>CAVOLC010000007.1:0-48086 GCA_963696715.1 uncultured Acidobacteriota bacterium | reverse complement strand
CCGTGTCAAGGTGGCGCTCTAGCCAACTGAGCTACGGGCCTAACGTCACACAATCAATTAGTTAGGTAACTTGGATTCTACTGCATTTCCGCCTCGGTGCACAATTCGGTTCACACTATATGGGATTTCTGCGGTTGCGACTGCCTCAAGGGCCTGCTGTTGTCACTCCGCATGCATCCAGCACAAGTGAAACTAGCGCTTGGACCCCGCTGGCGTGTAGGTGAAATCGACGAGGCCGTCGCGGTAATCGATTTTTATATCGAGCATGTAGAGCATGCCAAAGCCAAGTATCCCGGAGACCTCTGTGCCCAGGGAATCGCTGACGCGATCGAGGCTGAAGGTGACTAAATCCTGGCGGTCCTGCTCGAAATGCGCGAACTTCAGTTTCGCCTTGTCAGCGCGATAAACGTCTTTCACTTCCCCGTTCAGTCCTTTCACGTGAACGTTCTGATCGCGGCTGATTTTGGTGACTTGCTTGGCGGCCTCCGGCGTAATCATGTTGTCGAAACCGCCCGTATCCATCATAAAAAGCATCGGAGCCGAGTCGTTCACTTGCGTGAAAATTAACAATGCATGAGCGAAGCGCAAGACTTGTATGTAATCCTTCATCTCCGGCGCAATGTAGCGATCGTGCAGCTGAGACGCTAGCGCCGGCCGCGATTCGAGGGTGATCTCCGCCGGGGCCGCGTCAGGGTAAGGCGGCAATTGCGTGAGTTTGAATTTCCTGTCGGGAAAATCTAAGTCCACTAGAAAACTGTGGAAGACGTCGGCGCCGATCAGGCCATCATCCTCCAGCACGGAATTCCGCTCAAGCACATCCACGTTACAGCCTTCGAACTGCAAATCCCCGATCTGGATGGAGTTCGCGGAGCCAACGTACCCTGCCGCCGCGGCTTTATCCCCAATCCCCTTCGCGTCATTCTCGACGATTTTCTTTACGCCAGCCTTGTCCGCGATTTTCTTGCTGATCACGATTCCGCTGGCTCCCGTGTCCAGCAGAAGTTTGGCGGAAGCGCCGTTCACTTTCACCCGCAACCCGTAGCCGCGAGTGTGTCGCCGATCGTTGAGCAAGGCTTCCAGAGCGGTTTGCGTCGAGGTGACTTTCGAAGTGAGACGACAGGTGTGGCCCGTTTTCCCAGTTTCGTCTTCGAGGGCGGCAAGTTCGCGCTCCATGTTTCTACGATGCTCGGCGTCGTCGTTTGTTTCGCGGCTGAGATAGTCGCGGAGAAACTTGAGCCGCTCGCTGCGGCTCAACGTGGCCATGTAATCGCGCTTGATGTCGGGGTCCGCCGGGTCAATCTTGTAGGCTTGCGTGACGGCATCCTTCGCTCGTTTGTAATTGGACGTGACGCGGAAAATTTTAGAGAATCCCAAGTAGGAACGAGCGTCCACGTCACAAGCCTTAAGCGAATTTAAAAACGATTCTTCGGCCAGGGTGAGTTTTCCCTGCCGAAAATATACTTCGCCCAGGACCGTAATCGCCGGCGTTTTGCCCGGTGTCAGGGCCACGGCTTTCGACGCGGCCGCAAAAGCGTCGTTAATCTTTTCCTGCTTCAGATAAACGCGCGCCAGTCCGGTGTAGGCAAGCACCGTGTCCGGACCGCCGGACGTGATGATGGCGTTGTAGGCGGCGGCAGAGTCATCCAATTTTCCCGTGCGGTAAAGATGCAGAGCTTCCGCGAGCGAGGCCGAGAGCGCCTTACCAGAAAGTTCCACCGTGCAAGTCACCGTCTTGGCTTGGCCCTGAGATGTTGGCTGCGGCGCGTTCGGCTGGGGCTGAGTTTTCGCGGCGTCCTGTGCGCGCAAACGAGGCATGGCCGCGCAGAACGCCAGCACCACGAGCAAACCGAGCCAAAGTCCAAGCTGCCGCTTTTGCACTTCAAGTAAAAGAACAACAAAACGTGCAGGCATGATCTAGCACATCGTACTGCAGTGAAGAGCCGGAAGCCCAGGATTCTCCACGTTAGTTCCTCTATTCCTCGTCTAATAGCGGAATTTCCGGTCCAAAACGGTCACCGGGATTTACGTTCTAAAGAACAATGCAGCACGCGCCTCCCCAGACTACCAACCAAAGCCTACTCGAGTCTAGGGGCCGACATTGTTATGGTGCAGCAACGCTAGCTGTTGCTCTACCCGACCAATCAAGCTGCCAGCGAGGTCAAAAAGGGGTCCCTCTCCCAACTTCGCAAGATCATTGAATCCTATGAGCCGGCGCTCAGGATCTCCGGATGGCCTATAAGCTACAGTCTTTGGACTAGTGATTGCACATTCGATGCTCGTCCGAGAAAAGCTTATCTGTGTCTGACTGAAAACCCCATTAGCAAAAGAGATCGTTGGGAGAATGGCAAATAAAGGAGTGCGGCGGTGGCTGCCAGAGCCAGGCCGAAGCCGATCTGGTGAACAATCAAGAATGGCGCGAGAGCCCATAGTTCATCAAGCGGAAGGAGAAAAGGAAATAATTTTTTAAATTTTATGTTGAGTCCGCGATAGTTGAAAGCTACGGCGGCAAGCAGATAAAGCCGAATCGGTATACCGATGGCCGCCGTGACTATCAGCCCGACCAATATCAACACAACAGGACCTCTCACGCCTGCCAGAATTGTCTCCACCTGGGACAACCGCATCAGTGAAACTGTATAGAAGATAAGGTACATCAATTGAATCAAGGAAAAGAGAATCCGTATTATTGGTTTCGAAACGGAGGGCAGTTCCTGCGAATCGCTCAAGAGCCATGAGCGATCTGGCGACGGAGAGAATTCATCAGCTTCGTTCGAACCAGGAATATTCTTCGAGCCATCCTGCATCGAGACCCGCGTTGCGCTCAGGCCTGCGGAGACCTCCACCGGTGCAATAAAGCGATAGCCGCGGCGAGGCAAGGTCTGGATAAATCGGGGATTGACTGCCGAATCGCCCAAGGCGCTGCGCAGTTGGTTTATCGCTGTATTCAAACCGTGATCAAAATCGACGAAAGTGTCAGACGACCATAGGCGATCGCGGAGTTCATTCCGGGTGACCAGCCCTCGCGGCCGCTCCAAAAGCATCTGCAATATTTGAAGCGCCTGATCCCGAAGCCGAGGCTGCGTCGTTCCTTCCCTGAACAATTCGCCGGATTCGGCGTCGAGTTCGAATACGCCGAACCGGAATCTTTGTCGTTCGCGCCTAGTCTCAATCAATGCAGGTTTCCTGGCCGCTGTAATTCTAAATGATGTTCCATCAAGCGATTGATTTTAGGCTTCTTATGAAATGATCTCCAAGTCATTGAATTCGATCGCGGCAACACAGCATTCTCGGAGAGCGCCCGGAATGCGCCGGCGCACAGCGGAATCTCCAAAGGAGATGACTGATGCACCTAAAACAATCAGATGTCGAACCAAAATTTGGCAGCAATATCAGCGGCGAAAAATTGAATGCTGCGCCTGCGGAGGAGAGTACGCAGCTCTTTAAGAGTGCTCTTCGACTTCAGGAAAGTGTCACATCTGTAGTGGAGCGCAGGGCATTACTTTGGTTAGCCGCACGGATGCCTTCGTGGGTCAACTCGGACCACCTGACACTGCTCGGTTTCGTTGCCATGTTTCTGGCCGGGGCCAGCTATTTATTGGTGCGTTGGCATTCCATTGGGTTATTGCTTGCCGCAGTTTGTCTTGCAATCAATTGGTTCGGAGATAGCCTTGATGGGACTCTGGCGCGCGTGAGAAACCAGCAGCGCCCTCGTTACGGCTTTTATGTTGACCACATGGTTGACTCGTTTGGAGCACTCTTCTTGATGACGGGGCTCGGGGCCTCCGGCTACGTCGATTGGAAGGTCGCGATGGGCATGCTCGTTGCGTTCCTACTACTTTCGATTGAGACCTACCTAGCGTCTTATACGCTAGGGATTTTTAGGCTTTCCTTCGCAAAGTTCGGACCCACGGAAATCAGAATACTTCTGGCGCTGGGTAACGTATTTTTGTGGTTTCACCCGAATATGCGAGTACCTGGATTGTCCTGGCGTCTCTTCGATTTCGGAGGGTTAATCGCGGTGTTGGTCATGGGCATCATGGTCGTGGTTGCGGCGGTTTGTCACGCCGCGGAACTCTATCGGCAGGAGACCCGCGCATGACGAATCCCAACAATCAGGGGTCGATCGTAACGGCGGATACGATACTTCACCTCAACGCCTTCTTAAGGAACGCAACAGTTCGCGCCCATGCGTCCGCGGCATCGTCCGGTTTATAGCCAGCCTGATTATTTGGATTTTCGAAGGCGTGGCCTGCGTCATCATAAATCTTGATATCAACATAGCGGCCCATGCCCGACAAACTCTTCTGAAACGCTTTTACGTCTGCCGGTGTTATTCCGTGATCTTGCCCTCCGAAATTTCCAAGCACTGGCGCAACAATTTGTTGGAGATCGTTGGGGTCCGTTGGGAGCGCGCCGTAATTCACCACGCATGCAGCCAGGCGCGGCTGATGTATGGCAAGTTGCAAGGAATAACCGCCGCCCATGCACCATCCAACTGAGGCAATACGGCCGGTCACATCTTTCCTCGCGGCTAGATAATCGTATGCCGCTTGCATGTCGCGCACCGCGCGGTCCTGGGGTAATCCCCGCATCAGTTCGTGGGCTTCGTTCGGATCCGTCGCGGTTTTTCCGCGATAAAGGTCTACGGCCAGCACCACGTAGCCCTGTTCAGAGATCTTTTGTGTTTGGTCTTTCACCCAGTCGTTCAGCCCCCACCATTCATGTATAACGATCACGCCGGGGTAGCGGCCGGGCTGTTCCGGAACGGCCAGAAAACCGTCTATAGTGTCCTTGCCGCTAGGGAATTTCACCATTTCCGTTTTTGGCCCGGCAGCGTGAATACTTAAAATTGTGGCAAACAAACCAATCAGAAGGACAGCCCAAATAGTGCGATGCTCAAGCCTCATGAACGAACTCCTCCCCGAAAACCATGAACATTATATTATGTTACGCGGTTCTGAACTCCGCGGGCATTGTAAACTGAAGCACACGTAATCCAAAGTTCGCAGTCCGACTCACCCTTTGAGCGTCGTTTTGGGCGATTTCAGCGCATTGACGCGCCTCTATGACTTTGCTATGTTCGCGTATGGTTTTTTCCGGAGGGTGCCAGTGAAGCGCCGGACGATCCGCACCTCGGCGACCTCGCATGGCAGTCATAAACTAATGAAAAAAAAGACCTTAAAGTCTTCCAAGAAGAAGGCTACGCTGCCTCCGGACCCCGACGCGCCTGCCAAGCAGGCTCAACTGAAGTTCTACGAAGAAGGTCTGAAGCATTTTCAACAACAAAAATTTCAGCGGGCCAAGCAGGCGCTGGAGCGCGTGCTGGAAGGCCCCAGCAAAGAACTGGGGGATCGAGCGCAAGTCCACATGCGCATTTGCGAGCAGCGAATCACGCGTCCGCCGATCCCGCCTTTAAAATCCGCCGAGGAACACTACACTCAAGGCGTTGCACTGATGAATCTTGGCCGCTGGGACGAAGCTCGCGAACATCTTGATCGTGCGCGCAAAGCCGCCCCGAAAGCCGACCACATTGTTTACGCCATGGCCGCGCTCGATTGTTTGACTGGCGAAGCGGAATCCGCCATGCAAAATCTTAAGGTTGCAATTCAATTGCGCCCGGAGAATCGCTACCACGCGCGCAACGACGAGGATTTTTCTTTCTTGCAGGAAGACCCCCGCTTTACGGAATTGCTCTACCCGGAGCGAGACGGATCGGCAAACTGATCTTCTGTTATCTTTGTGAAAATTCCTTCGAACCATCACACGCGCCCTGTTCGGGTTGTCGCTCTCGGTGGAGGTACCGGCCTCTCGATGGTCCTGCGGGGACTCAAGGAATTTGTGGCGTCATCGAAAAGAGCAAAAGTCCGCCGGCCGATCTCGGACCTTGCAGCAGTAGTAACCGTAACCGATGACGGCGGCAGTTCTGGACGCCTGCGCCGCGAGTATCGCATCCTGCCTCCCGGTGACATTCGCAACTGCATGGTGGCCCTCTCAAAAGACGAGCACCTGCTTGGAAAACTGTTTCAGTACCGTTTCCCCGCCGGACGCGGCTTGGCCGGTCACAGTTTCGGTAATCTTTTTCTCACCGCGCTTACAAACGTTACCGGAGATTTTCCGGAAGCGGTACGAGTGTCGGCACAAGTCCTCGCTATCCGCGGACGGATTTTCCCTTCCACTGCGCAAAACGTCACGCTGGAAGCGGAGCTTGAGGACGGGAAAATCGTTCATGGTGAAACGAACATTTCGCGATCTCGAAACTCGATTCGAAAGGTTCGCTTGGTGCCTCGCCGTGTCCGAGCGCTGCCAGAAGTTCTGGATGCAATCCACGCGGCCGATTTGATTCTTGTGGGACCCGGATCGCTCTACACCAGCATTATCCCGAACCTGCTGATCGAAAGAGTGGTGCAGGCGATCAAACGATCACCAGCCACTTGCGTGTACATTGCTAACCTGATGACGCAACCGGGAGAAACGCAGCATTACTCGGTGGCCGATCACATTCGCGCGATTTACCATCATACGGGCAAGGATCTTTTCGATTTTGTGGTGATTAACCGCTCGCGTGTTCCCTCGAGTCTGTTGCGGCGCTATCGTGCACAAAACGCCGAACCGGTGGACCCGTCATTTGATGAACTGGACCGTATGAGACTGCGCTACGTCACCGGCGATCTGCTTCATCACCGCGGAGTTGTGCGCCACGACCAGCAGAAGCTGGCGCGGCTTTTGCTGGACGAATTCGTAGCACGCCGCCTGCGCCGTTGACCGAATGGTGACGGTGCGAGAGAGACCAGAAACTAAAAATGCTTTTCTTGCGCCGATTTGCCGGTGTTCGTATACTGGCCGCCGCTGTACTGAGGTGTTGCGACTGAGGTGTTGCGACGGAGTTCTCAGACCGTCGTTGCGAAGCCAAAAATTCCTTTCGATTGAATTCATAATGTTCGAGCAATTCTGGAGGCTGTCATGTCAGCGGTTTCGCAGGATGAACTCAATGTTTATAAGTCCGCCGAGGCGCGGTTTGAAATCGCCGCGCAGAAACTGGGGCTGGAAGACGGGCTGTATCGTTATCTGAAATATCCCAGCAAAGAAATCACGGTTTATATTCCGGTGCCGCTGGACACCGGCCGTCTGGAAGTCTTCGTCGGTTATCGGGTCCTTCACTCAACCATCCGCGGTCCGGGAAAGGGAGGCATTCGGTTCGCGCCGGACGTTTCGATTGATGAAGTCCGCGCCCTGGCAGCGTGGATGACCTGGAAGTGCGCGGTGGTAAATATTCCCTTCGGCGGCGCGAAGGGTGGAGTCATTTGCGAACCCGGCAAGCTTTCTAAAACGGAACTTGAGCGCATAACCAGGCGTTACACGGCCGAACTGAGCGAATGGTTTGGCCCCGAGCGTGACGTTCCCGCGCCAGATATCGGCACCAATGAACAGACTATGGCATGGGTGATGGACACCTACGCGATGCATGTACGGCAGGCAACCACGGCAGTCGTCACCGGCAAGCCGCTCGAGCTCGGCGGCTCACAAGGTCGCAAGGAAGCGACCGGGCGCGGGTTGATGATTTGCTGCGACAATGCGCTCGCGAAGCTCAAGATGAAGCGCGAAGGTTGTCGCGTGATCATCCAAGGTTTCGGCAATGTCGGCTCGCAGGCCGCAATTCTCATGCACCAAGCAGGCTATAAAATCATCGGCGTGGCAGACATTTATGGTGGTTTATACAACGAAAAGGGATTCGATATCCCGAAGGTGATTGACTGGGTTTACGGCCAGCGCAAACCTTTGCCTGAATTTCCCGGCGGCGGAGCCAAAATGAGCGCGCAGGAAGTTTTATTCCACCCGTGCGATATTCTGGTGCCGGCTGCTACCGAGAACCAGATCACCACGGCAAACGCCAATCGCGTGGACTGCAAAATTCTTTGCGAAGGAGCAAACGGACCTACCACGTCGCACGCAGACTCGGTCATCGAGAATAAGGGAATTTTTATCGTTCCGGACATTTTGGGAAATGCCGGCGGCGTGACGGTGAGTTATTTCGAATGGGTACAGGATCGCCAAGGATTTTTCTGGCGCGAAAGCGAAGTGAACGACCGCCTGCAGGACGTGATGGACCATAGTTTCGAGCAGGTAGTGCGCTACGCCGAGACGCACGGCGTAAATAATCGGATCGCCGCATATATTGTTGCGATCGACCGCGTGGCCCGCGCGCTAAGGCTTCGCGGAATATACGCGTAAATTTACGGCCCGGTTTCATCGCGGAGGCAACCATGTATCCTGATTCTATTTCTCCCGGGGCGCTCAAAACGGAAGATGAGCACCGCCGGGATATTTGCGCCGTTGGACGGTGGATTCACGATCGTGGGTATGTCGCTTCCACGGACGGAAATATTTCGCTGCGGTTAGATCCTCACCACATACTTACTTCGCCTACGGGGCTTTGCAAAGGCATGATGACGCCCGACGATTTGGTGGTAACCGATCTAGAAGGTCACAAAGTCAGCGGCCGGCGAAATCCTTCGTCCGAATTGGGCATGCACCTACTGGTTTACCGGCGGCGTCCGGACATAAACGCCGTATGCCACGCGCATCCGCCCGTCGCGACGGGCTATGCCGCTGCGGGCATTCCTTTGAATAAGGCCCTGCTATGCGAACTGGTGCTTTCGCTGGGATGTGTCCCCGTTGCTCGATACGGTACCCCGGGAACATCGGAACTGGTGGACGCCATCGAGCCGCTGGTAGAAGGCTACGATGCGATCCTGATGGCCAATCACGGAGTGGTGACCTACGGCCCGGATTTGCTCAAGGCATTCTTCCGAATGGAAACTACCGAGCACTTCGCGCGCGTGGCGCTTGTAACGCAGATGTTAGGCAAACAAGTGCTATTGTCCGGATGTGACGTTGAAAAATTATTCGCAGCGCGGGCGCGTTACGGTTTGCAAACCGCGTCCAATCTGGGTCCAGAATCGCCAGTGACTTCGGAAACCGTTGAAACGGAGCGCATCAGTTTGACCAGGCGCGAGCTGGAATCGCTAGTGGACGAAGCCGTGAAGCAGGATCGTTCGCGGCGGTAGTTTCGGAGTGGCAAAAAGCGGGCAGAAGTCCAGTCGGTGATTCTGCCCGCTTCCAGCGTCCTCGCACTTCGTTACTGGGTAATTTCGACGTACCTGGTTTTGCCGCCGAAGTGGATTTCTTTGATCTGGTTGCCATCGACAACAACAGCAGTGAATCGCGCCTTGCTACTTTCGTCTTTCCACTGAATTGGAACTTCCGCTATTACTTTTCCCCCCTTTGAAAACTTAACGTGGGTGTCATCGGCGGTCACTGAATAATCTCCGGCTTTAAGTTCCGTGCTGCCCAGGGTGCCCGGCTTCAGCAGTTTCACATCTGACTTGACAACTGGGGTGACGGTTGATTTAGCGTCTTTCGCCGGGGTTATGTGAGTTGCGATAGACAGCACGAGCGCAACAGCTGCAAGGATCGTTAACACTCGGTTCATTTTGTTACGCGACATTTTAATTCCTCCTGAAATCTGACTTAGAGTCTCACTCGCCCCCTTGCGACCATTTAGACGCAGCGGCATTCGTGTCGAGAGCAGCCGCATAGAGAAATCGAAAAACTATTTTTCGTTTGTGTGTAAGAAATAATGTTGCATCGAAAACGAACACCGCTTTTCCCCCAAACGGACAATTTCGCTTCGGATATTTTGCGGAAATGAAACTCTACGAATATTCGTAAACGGCGATGTTTTGGACTGTTGTTTCAGACTGAGATTATGAGGAAATCGAATTTGGCAGAATCACACGAAGGAATCGTCTGCAAGACACACTTGCAACCAAGCGTGCCGGCTGGCACCTATGTATACGGAACGCTGTAACATTTAGTTCCAATGACGAGTCGAATTGTATAGAGACGATTAGGGCTACCATCGAAAGCTTCGGTTTGTACCCCAAATCAAGAATAGGTCGCGTTGACACTCCAGCGAGGCTAATCAATAATCGCTCGACATGATTGGATCACTACGCGGGAAGCTTATCGAGAAGCGCCCAAACCAGGTTCTGATTGATGTCGGCGGCGTTGGCTATCAAGTGGTGATTCCTCTTTCGACTTTTGCCAGCCTGGGCGCTCTTCACACGGAATCGACGCTGCTGATCTATACGCATGTTCGCGAAGACCAGCTTGCGCTCTACGGCTTTTTCACCGCACGCGAAAAGCATTGCTTCGAATTGCTGATCTCCGCTTCCGGCGTCGGACCGTCGCTTGCCTTGAAGATTCTATCGGGCATGAGTCTGGAAGAATTGATTCCGGCGATTCGCAAAGGGGATTTAGCGCAACTGGTCCGCATTCCCGGAGTGGGACGCAAAACGGCGGAACGCATTGTCGTGGAATTAAGGGATAAACTAGCAGTTGTGGACATACCGCAATCCGGAAAACCCACGACGCGTTCGCAACTGGAATCAGATGTCACTTCGGCGCTTGTGAATTTGGGCTATGACGAGCGATCGGTGGACAGCGCGATCGAAAAGGCGGACGGGAAAGCGACCGGCGATTTTGAGGAACTGCTACGCGCTACGCTCCAAATCCTTGGCGGGGCGTCCATGAAGAAGACAGCCCGTGCCGGCCGCGAAGAATAGTTGAGCTGTTTGAAGGCGCGCTGCATGACCGCTCGACGACGAGGGATCAATTGGCGGAAAAAATAACGTACGGTCGGAGCCGCATTATTTCAGGTAAGGCGCTGGATGAAGATGCGCGCATTGATGCAAGCGTCCGGCCCAAGCGCATGGAAGATTTCATCGGCCAGTCGCGGGTGAAGGAAAACCTGAAGATTGCGGTGGATGCGGCCCGAAATCGCGGCGAGGCGCTGGACCACGTTTTGTTGTATGGGCCGCCGGGTTTGGGGAAAACGACCCTGGCGCAGATTCTTGCCAATGAAATGGGTTCCGCTATCAAAATAACATCCGGACCGCTGTTAGAGAAGAAAGGAGACGTTACGGCCGTACTTACGTCGCTTGACCCGCGCGACTTTTTCTTTCTAGACGAGATTCATCGGTTGCAGCCTTCACTCGAGGAGATCCTCTACCCAGCGATGGAAGATTTTCGAGTGGATCTAATCATCGGCCAGGGACCTGGCGCCCGCGTGCATCCTTATCAGCTAAATAAGTTCACGTTAATTGGAGCAACCACGCGCGCCGGGTTGATCATGGCGCCGCTGCGTTCACGCTTCGGGATCGTGCACAGATTGGAGTTTTATTCTCCGGAAGACGTGTTGCAGATTGTTCAGCGCTCGGCAAAAATTCTGGGCATCAAAATGGATGAAGAAGGGGCTACAGAGATTGCAAAGCGCAGCCGCGGGACGCCGCGCGTTGCAAACCGCCTGTTGCGTCGGGTTCGCGATTTCGCGGAAGTGCGCGCGAAAGGCCATATCAATGTCGCCGTGGCCCGCGATGCGCTCGCTATGCTGGGAATAGACGAGCACGGACTGGACGAGGTGGACCGCAATTTATTGCTCACCATCATTCAGAAATATTCTGGCGGCCCGGTGGGACTAAATACGATTGCAGCTTCGCTGAGCGAAGAAGAAGACGCCATAGAGGAAATCTACGAACCTTACCTGATGCAATTGGGCCTGCTCGACCGCACGCAGCGCGGACGCGTTGCCACTGCTCTTGCGTATAAACACTTCGGCATGGATGAACCGCGGCGCCAGCCCGGACTTTTCAGCTAAGACAGACCTGTATTCCGTGTGTTCCCGGTTTATGATTGTCTCTCTGCTATGGGGACAGTCTATTTATCGCTGGGTTCGAATAAGGGAGACCGCGCGCAATATATTGCCCGCGCCGTCGAGGCTCTAGACGCAAGTGGGATAAGAGTTACGCGGCAATCCTCACTGTACGAGACCGAGCCGGTGGAGACGACTTCGAAAGGCTGGTTTTTGAATTGCGTGGTAGAGGCAACTACGGAACTTCTGCCCCCGCAATTGATGCACAAGCTGCTTGACATCGAGCGTTCGTTCGGACGGCGAAGGCGCGTGCCACGAGGGCCGCGATTCATTGATATAGATATTTTATTTTATGAAGATCGCGTAGTGAGTACAGACCAGCTCGAAATTCCTCATCCGCGCATGGCAGAGAGGCGATTCGTACTTGTGCCGTTTGCTGAGATCGCTCCGGAAGCGCGACATCCTGTTTTTAGAAAGGCGATTGCGGAGCTGTTATCGGAAACACAGGACCGGAGCGAAGTCCGTCCGTATAAGAAGTGAAATAGCATAGCAGCGATCCGGCGTGCGGGCATCGCTAACCTAGATGCTGCCGGTCGTGCAATTCTTTCTCGCGCTTCTTTCGGTCTTCTTCTTCCTGTTTCTCGAACTCCACCAATTCTTCCTCCGACATTTGATAATCCTCGCGCGATGCGAACATGGTATCCCGGCGGCTATCACGCGAATTGCGTATCTTGCGTTGTCGCTTCTTGAGAGCGGAAAAATCTCCCATGCTGCGAATCGGTTCTGTCAAGGCGCCGGAGTCCACCAAGAGCTCGCTCACTTTTTCCAGGAAATCATGGAGATGGTAGGGCTTGAGCGAGTAGGGAAGTCCTTCCTGCTCTAGAATCGGCTGCGCGTGTTTCGCAGCCAGCAATGGAACCAGAAAGAGGACGCGTATGCGCTTTGGAGGCGCTTGATTCTCGGCTTGGGCAGCGGGATAGGCCTCGGTTTGCGCAAGTTCCTTCAGTACGGAGAAAAGTTGGCCGCGTACGTCGGTGAGCGCAATGTTCACGATGACAAGGTTCCACTGGCCGCTGGCAAGCTCGGCCATCGCGTGCGAAGCCAGGGGCGCAATGCGGACACGCCAACCCTCGGAATCCAGGACGTTCTTAAGCGCGCGCTGGCTTACGACGTCGTCATCGATGATCAGAATTCCAACCTCTGCCAAGTCGCTCTCCGAAAGGAATGCAATTTCAGTATAGCGGCCGAAAGGCTTCACGGATTACGGGCGCTGCGCAGGGTTTCCAGAGCGAGTTAGGCTATATGGACAGGCGAACATAAAGCGAATAATTCCACTTGACATAGCGAACAAAAGGCGAATAGAATGCAACTCGTGACGGCGAGGCTCCAATGGCCACTTCTCCCATTTTCCGAGCAAACCCAGCGACGCTTCGGCGTCGAAGGCAAGGCCCGGAACAAACCAGTCTCACCCTATTCCCCACTGCCGCTCGCCACGGCACCTGTGAGCAACCGAGTGACGCTTCCGCGCCCCCGGAGCCGCTTCCGACTGAGTCGGAATCACCGCTCCGAACGAAGCCCGCTACGGAACTGGTCGGCATTGCACGCCTCGCCGCTTCCTCCCTCCGCGCTGATGCCAAGCGTGGGGCGGAATATTTTCTTCTACCAGTCAAATCGATCCTGAACCACTGCGATTCGGAAAATGTGCCGTTCCGGTGGACCGTGAATCCTTACCGTGGCTGCGAATTCGGCTGCAAATATTGTTACGCGCGCTATACGCACGAATATATGGATATTGATGGCGGCGAATTCGAATCAAAAATTTACGTTAAAAAAGATGCCGGCGCGCTGGTCGATCGCGATCTTTCCACAGCGAAAATCTGGGGCGAGCATATCGCCATCGGAACCGCCACCGATCCCTACCAACCGGCGGAGCGCGAGTTCGGTGGCACGCGCGCCATACTGGAAAAAATGGCGCAGCGCGAAGGGCTGAGCCTTTCGATCACTACGAAATCGGACCAAGTAGTTCGCGACATTGATCTGTTGCGGCGCATCGCGGCACGCTCGTCCATCACGGTGAACATGAGCATCACGACCCTGCGTGTGCGCCTGGCTCGGCTGCTCGAGCCTCGCGCTCCGCGGCCGGACCTTCGTTTGGAAGCTGTTCGTAAGCTGCGCGCGGCCGGAATCTCGGCGGGCGTGTTAGCGATGCCAATTCTGCCGGGAATAACGGACTCTGAAGAAGACCTGGATGCGCTGGCACGTGGCGCGCGAGATGCAGGCGCGCAATGGTTGGCTGGACGAGTGTTATTCCTCATGCCCGCCTCGCTGAAACAGTTCATGCCTTTTCTCGATGAGAAGTTTTCGAAACTCTCAAGGCAATACCATGAGTGGTACGGGCGATACGAAAATGTGCCCGAAACTTACCGCAAGGAAATCGCCGCGCGCGTCGAAAAGGTGCGCCGCAAATACGAGCTTGGCATGCGCACACGTACAGACGAATCGCGGGCCTGGAAATCGCCGCAAATGCAGCTCGTTTGGCAAGGGGGAAGGACGCAATGAACCGGACGAACTCGAGAAGACGGACTCGCAGCGGAAAGAAGCTAACGGAATACCCACAGTTGCAACTTCCTATTCTGCTTGCGAAGCCAAAACGTGTGCGAGGCGTAAAGTTGAAACACGTATCCGCTTTCACCATGCTTCTCTCGGTGCTATGTCTCGGCGCGTTCTTGATTGGGAGGGTGGACGCGGTCCCGGCTGCTCCGCAGGACCGCGGGCCAAAGGTTAGACGTTGGCAACCTGCGGAGTCCGCAATTTCTCCAGAACACCAATGTGCTGCAGGATCATCTCAATCACGTACTCGTCTCCAAATTTAGAGTTGATCATGACGTTGTAGAGCGCACGGCACGGCCACTCCGCACCGAAATAGTGACGAATGAAGGAAGCGCGCTCACCGTCTACCTCGGAAACCAGTTGAGCGGCCTCTTTTTCGGTTTTCCCGAGTGTTCTGATGCGGCGGATCTTTTCGTCTCGCGGGGCGTAAATGAAAACGTGAAAGGCGTGCGGATGTTCGCGCAAAATGTAAGGCGCACCGCGGCCGACAACGACACAATTTCCCCGGGATGCGACGTCCTCTATCACCTTTTTCAGCATGGCGAACATTTGATCAGCGTCAAAAGGAGATGATACGCCTTCCAGCGGGAGGGCTCTCTCATAGCTTCCTCGTGCAAAAACTCTGAATAGCCGGTAAATCAAGGGGTCCACGCGCTCGTCGCAAAGCCTTGCAGCCTTATGGTCAACCTTTGCGATGCGCGCAATTTCCGCGGTGAGTTCTTCGTCCCACAATCTCCAGCCTAATCTTTCAGCAAGCCGGCGAGCAATCAGCGCGCCGCCGCTTCCATATTCGCGCTCGACGGTGATAGTTCGGACCTGCATGGCGTCCTCCAGCAGCCCTAGTGTACTGCGATCGGGCCGCCGGGCTTCACTTTCTTCATCAGGAAGACAAACGGGATCATGACGAGCACTGCGACAGCGAGGAGCCAGAAGTTGTCAATATATGCCAGCATAGTGGCTTGCTGATCGAGCATGTTTACGACGAGTGCGTACGCCTGATGGGAAGCTTGGTAGGCGTTCGATCCTTTGGCTATCAGCAGCCGAGTAGCCTCAGCTAACATGGCCTGCAGCTTTGGATTTCCCGCGTGTATGTTGTTGTTTAGATTGGCCTGATGGAACTGCGTTCGACGTGCCAGCATTGTGGTGACGAGCGAAATTCCGATGCTGCCGCCGATATTTCGAGCAAGGTTGATCAGGCCTGAAGCCGCGTTCGTCTTATTTTTTGGAAGGAATGCATACGCGGCAGTGTTAATTGGAACAAATAGAAATGCGAGACCGATAGCTTGAAATATACGTGCGGTGGCAAGCGTGCGGAAATCGATCGCTGTGTCGAACCGCGTCATATGGAAAAGGGAAAACGAAAGCATACACATTCCGAAGAGAAGAAGCCTCCTGGCGTCATATCGCCCGAGAAGAAAGCCCACCACGGGCATCGCTATCAGAATGGCGAATCCGCCTGGCATCAACGCAAGACCAGCCTGCTCCGCCGTATAGCCCATGATCGTTTGCATAAAAAGAGGCAATAACACCGTGCTGGACATCAGGGCGAAGCCCACCATAAACATTAACAAATTCCCAATGGCAAAAGACCGGTCTTTGAATAGATGCAGATCAATAATCGGATCTTTGTGATACCACTCCCAGACTAGAACGGCAATCAAGGCGGTCGCGCTAATGGTGGTCATAATCACAATGAAGTGAGAGCCAAACCAGTCATCGCGCTGGCCTTTATCGAGGACAACCTGCAAAGTGCCCAGTCCGAGAGCCAACAATCCCAATCCGATGTAGTCAATTCTGAAACCAGTACGCTTTTGCTCCTTCATGTAGGGCGGATCGGAAATTAAGCGGTCCGTGAGCAGAAGAGAAATAATTCCCACCGGTATATTGATGAAGAAAATCCAGCGCCAGTTGAAATTGTCAGTGATCCATCCACCCAGAGTGGGACCAATGGCCGGAGCCAGCACCACGGCCATGCCGTAGACCGCGAAGGCCATTCCGCGTTTGGCAGGCGGAAATGTGTCAGCCAGGATTGCTTGTTCGCTTGGCTGTAAACCTCCACCGCCTGCTCCCTGTAACACACGAAAAAAAATCAGCGCACCGAGACTGGGGGCCAGTCCGCATAGAAAGGAGCTGATAGTAAAGAGCGCCACGCAAGTCATGTAAAAGCGTTTGCGGCCGATCATCTGTGAAAACCAGCCGCTCATGGGCAGAACGATCGCGTTTGAAACAAGATAGGACGTGAGTATCCACGTGCTTTCATCTTGTCCGGCGGAAAGACTGCCTGCGATATGGGGGAGCGCCACGTTCGCGACGCTCGTGTCGAGCACTTCCATGAATGTCGCGAGCGTTACAGTGAGCGCGATAATCCAGGGATTTACCGGCGGCCGTTGGTACGCTTCCGATGCCATGGGCGCGCCGAGTTCACTTCACGTAGACCTTCGCTTCGACGGACATTCCAAGACGCAGCGAAAGGTCTTTGTTCTGCCCAGGTTCCAGCACGATTTTTACGGGTATGCGCTGAACTACCTTGACGTAGTTACCCGTGGCGTTCTCCGGAGGCAGCAGGCTTAAACGAGCGCCGCTGGAGTTGGCAAAGCTATCGACGTGTCCGTTGTAAGTGCGTCCATTAGCGTCCACTTTGATTTTGGCGCGTTGCCCCACGCGCATATTCTTCAACTGCGTTTCTTTGAAGTTTGCGGTTACCCAGACGTCTTCCAGGGGAACGATAGACACTAATTGCTGGCCGGGCTGAACGTTCATTCCAACTTCCACGTTCTTCGTAACCACGCCATTCACCGGCGCAACGATCCTGGTGTACTGAAGGTTTAATTCGGCCTGGTCGAGCAACGCTTGTTTTTGTTTTACGGTGGCATCGGCGGAAAGGGCGCGTGCTTGGGAGGTCGCAACCTGTCGTGGCGCAGTCTGTGATGCTCGCAGGCCCGCTTCAGCGGTAACCAGCTTACTGCGTGCTTGCGTCACTTGCTGCGCTGCAGCTGACGCGGAGGCGCGTGCCGCCACGACTGCAGCCGCGTCGGCCTTTGCCGCAGCGTCCGCTTGGTCATACATCTGCTGCGAGATTTCCTGCTTATCGACAAGTTGTTTGTAACGGCCCAAATCTAATTGGGCTTTCGTGCTATTTGCCTCAGCCTCGGCAAGTTGCGCCTGAGCAGCGTCATATTGTTGCTGGGCAGCGGCGATGCCAGCTTTCGCATTTTCGATATCTGCTTCCGACGAGGAGAGCTGGCTCGAAGTATTTATATTTGTAATTGGGACATTCAGGTTGGAAGCTTGCGCAGTGGCCCGAGCATCTTCCAACGCGGCCTTAGCCTGATCGACTGCAACCTGGTAGTCGCGTGGATCGATTTCAACCAGGACAGTGCCGGCCGTGACGTATTGGTTGTCGTCTACATTGACCTTTGTAACGTAGCCCGAGACACGCGCGCTAAGTGGCATTAGATGGCCGTCCACTTCCGCATCGTCAGTAGACTCGTAGCTTTGAAAATAACGCCAAGCGAAAACGCCTAAAACAACAAGCGCAAGGACGGCCGCAATCACATAAAAACGAGCGCGGGGATTCGATTGAATGAATTTTCCCGCCCGTGACGGCGGAGGCTCGGATGCTGAATGAGTTTCCGAAGCAAGCGCTGTGGCGGGCGCCGCAGGTGTCTCAGTTGGAGCGGCGCTCTGCTCCGCCGGATTCTTGGGTACTTCCACATCTGTTCTCTGTGCCATGACTATTTTCCTTTGAAAAACTGCTTAACGCCTTCTTCGGCGAAGCCCATGGCCCGCGCCAGAGAGATTTTCGCGTAGTTGTAATTGTAGAGAGCCGAAATGTAGTTTTCGTGCGCGCTGGCGACGGCTTCTTGCGCTTGCACAACCTCTACCGTGTTGGTGACTCCTGCTGCGAAGCGGTCGCGCGATTGCGTTAAGCTTTCATCTGCCAAAGCAACGTTGCTCTTGGCCACGGTTACTTGTTGAGCCGAAGACTCGAGGTTGAGCAATGCGGTGCGAACGTCTGCATCGATTTGCCCACGCAGGTTTTCGAAACGGTCGCGACTCTGCTGGTGTTGCGCGTCTGCTTCCAGAATGTCGCCGTGCACTTTGTTGCCCTGGAAGATTGGGATGGTCAAAGTAGCGCGCACGTCGAAGACTCCATGCGTGAAGAGATTTGAATAGGTCCCGGCCAGGCCATAATCGCCGTTCGCCGCGAGCGACGGGTAATAACCGGCGTGGGCCGCGCGGCGTGCGTATTCCGCAGAGCTCACCGTAGCTAAAGCAGCTTGATAATCGGAACGCGAGGCGTAAGCGCGCTTGAGGGCTTCTTCAACCGTAATGCCCTCCAGAGGCTCATACGGAGATTTGTCAGTCAAATCGAATTGCTGCCCGGGCGCCAGCCCGATCACTCGCGCAAGGGTAAGTTTCTGGATTGCAAGATCATTCTTGGCCTGAATTAATTGCTGCTGGCGAGTTTGTAATTCTACTTGTGCGCGAAGTGCATCGATTGCGGGTGAAGTTCCGGCTTTAAGTTGGTCAGACGCCTGATTGTAGAGCGCTTGTCCCGTATTAACTTGGGCCTCAGCTGTTTCTATGCGAGCTTCGTCAGCGATACCCAGAAGATAGTTGTATCCGACCGCAAGAACAACCAGATCGCGCGCATCCTTATAAGTGTATTGCGCGGCTTTCACGCTCTCCGTCGCGGAATGCGTGTTGTTGATCGCTTTCCAATCGAACACAGATTGGGTCACGTAAGCGCGGCTATCGAAATAGGTAAAAGGCCCAACGATGGCGGGAATATTTGCGTTAGGAATCTTGAAACTGAAGCCGAACTCGGCCAAGTTGATTTGCGACGTATTCACGTAGCTGGTGGTCGTAAGGTTTGGCAAAAGCGAACTTAGCTGTTTCCATCGTTCCCCGCGGGCGGAACCCACGTCCTGGCTTGAGAGTAATAATCCGAGGTTTTGTTTCAGCCCGCGGCTGATAGCGTCTTCGAGCGATATCGGCAGTACGCCAGGAACAAGTTTCGATGGCACGCTGCCTGTGAAAGTACCTTGCGCCTGCGGAGCTGCGGGTGACGTGTTCGACGATGAACTCGTGCCCGTGCTCGAACCCGAATTCCCGGATTGGGCAGTGACGGGACCCGCGGGTAGTTGAGCCCAAACAGGCGCCCCAGCTAAGGTCGAGAGAATTGCCAGTATTAAAGCTATGAACGGCAATCGGCGTTTCACGGAGTCTCCTCCAGGTCTGTTCTAAGTAAGATGAAATTCGCGGGGCTCCGATTCATTAAATCCCGCAAGGCGGCGCATGAGAACGGGTAAATTACCTGCGCACTCTCCGTCGCACTTTGCGCTTCGTTGTTGTATCGGCAAAAAGACTCGGGAAGAACAGATCCCAAACTTCCTCAGCTGATTTTCGCAGTACGGAATCTGGATTCAGCGCCCAACTTATCGTTACGCCCATTAGAACGAGCTGAGAGAGCCGTGCAAGATCTGCTGCAGGACGATCGCGACGGATCTCCGCTCTTTGCTGGCCGAGCGTAATAATTTCTGCCAAGAGCCGCCGGGCGCGCAGCATCCGGTTTTGAAGTTCCGCGAGTACGGGCTCAGATGATAAGTGGGCCGCGAAGATCGACCGAAGCAGGTCAGGACTTTCCGAGGACTGCCCCGCAAGATCTGTCGCAAGTTCCTTAAGCACCGCGAGCACGCATTGACTCGGCGGCCGCACTTTTTTCAGTGCGCGTTCAATTGCAGCCACACGCTCCTCGCCGTATGTGGCCAAGACATGTTCCTTGGTCGGGAAATAATTGAAGAATGTTCCCTTGCCGACGTCGGCAGCTTCAGTGATGTCCTCCACAGTGGTTTCGAGATATCCACGCTGCGCAAAAATTCGAAGGGCGGCGCGGTAAATACGTTCGCGAGTTTCAATCCGGCGACGCTCACGTCGATTGGGCTGCCGAAAACGCCGAGCGCGGTGATTAGAACGGGCAGTGTTCGAAGATTTCATTGGCAAAATACTCTCAATGATGACTTATAGACGAATACGACTATAAGTCATGTTTCGAGGGACGTCAAGGTGATCACGACAAATGTTGAGGATTAATCGGGAGGTTCTGCGTCGAGGATTTTCTCCCCGGCGCGACGAATAGCTACAGCTCAGAATCGCGTGCCCTGGCCCGGGACTTCCATTCGGACTCTGAAGCAACACTCAATTCAGGGACCGTTTCGATTAAGACCTATGCTTTGGTGAATGTTTTCTCAAGGTTGAAAGGAGCAGTCTGGCCGACGGGGGCGGAGGAACAGCGCCGTGTAGTACGATGTCCCTGGCCGAGATTTTCTTTCCATAGATTCGCTCGTTCGCATCGTTGTCCGGACGCAGCGTGGAGCCCGAAATGTCGACACCTGCGAAAAGGCCCCGTGCTCGAGAGTACGTTAGAATCTCCGCGCGCAAAGTGACGTCTGTATCCGCTGCGGCGTTGCGTCCAACCGGGCCGATTGCTGCAGATGCGTCGCCACCGATCTTTACCTTGCTGCTGAGGATGGCATTGGCACCCTGCTCGTTCATAACCAGTAGAACGAAGTCGGTTGCTTGTCCACCAGCCTGGAAGCCGAAACTCGCGCCCTCCAGGGCCATCATTGAGGGCGCGCTCCAGGGACCATTGAACCCCTCGCCGCTGCGACAAGTCATGATGCCGCGGCCATAGCTAGCGCCCACGATGAAAGCCGCCTTGAGCACGGAAGGAAACACGATGACACAGTTCGCTTTGTCTATCAGGCTCTGCGGAATGTTGTCGGGGATATCCATAATTTCTTTTACCACCTGGCCAGCAGCTTTCATGCGGTCTTCTTCTTTGGTAGCGTCTTCTGCCCGCACCGAGGACGGCACAAACAGCGTGGGAAGCCCGATGAATAACGCGATTAACGCTGCCGATAGAATTCTCCTCATAGATTTCCTCCCTCGAATAAGGCCCTATCATATGGGTTTCACGGTGGAATCGCAACCATTCTGCAACGAGGCGCAGAAACGACATTCTAATAAAATCAGTTCCGTTTCAATTCAGCACAAACTATTATGATCGAAGCCGCTATGGTTTCGCGCGTCCGACGCTTCCATTCTTCTGTCGCTGCAATGCTTCTGATCTTGATTAGCGTTTTCCTGCCGCTGGTTGCCGCGCAAAACATCACAACCTCCCAACGCGTCGCTTTCGCGAGTAAAAAATCAGCGACCAAACGGCCGGACATCGCGCGATTTCGCACCCGTGTTGATGCGGCGCTCTCGCAAGCCCACGCGCAAAAGGCGTTCTGGGGTGTAGTCGTGTTGGACCGCGACACCGGGGAAACGCTCTACGAGCTGAACGCTGACCGGTATTTTACCCCGGCTTCGAACGCGAAGATTTTTACTTCTGCGCTCGCACTTTCAGCACTCGGTCCTGATTTTCATTTTCGGACGACCTTGGAAACAACCGGCCAACTTGGAGCCGACGGCCGTCTTGTCGGCGATTTGGTGTTGGTGGGGCGCGGCGATCCGGATCTTTCGAATCGAAGGTTTCCCTACATCGGAAAAGTAGAACGCGACGGGCCAGCGGAAGCTGCCTTAGTTGAGATGGTAGAACGTGCGGCGGGGAAGGGACTCAAGGAGGTAGACGGAGATATCGTGGCGGATGACAGCTACTTTCCTTACGATCCTTACCCGGCAGGCTGGAGCATTGGCGATTTGTATTTCACATTTGGCGCACCCGTCAGCGCGCTCGCCCTCAACGACAACTCTTTTTCGATTGAGGTAAGCCCCGCGGCGCGCGAGGGCGAAGCCGCTACGCTTATGATAGAACCGACGGCTGCGATGGACAGCTTTGGGCACGAACTGGTCACCGGTCCAAGCAGCGGCAAACCAGATTTTTCGGTAGTGCGTCAACCGGGACCGGCGTTTCTTTTGTTGCGCGGCACCATCCCCGCGGGCCATGCGCCCATCAAACTCGACTTTGCAATGACAAATCCTGCGGAAGTTGCCGCTCTAACGCTCAAACAGGTGTTCGAATCCTGGGGTATAAGAATTACGGGCGGTGTTCGCGTAAAGCACGCTGAGGCACCTCGCCCGTTCGAGGCCACGGTTTTGGCTTCCAGCACCCCTGTGAATATTTCTCCGGCGCCGGGCGCGTTGAGCGGTGAAGTTGCAAAGGTTGTGAACACTCTCGTGCTTGCCGAACATGCTTCTCCGTCTCTTCTTGAAAGCATCCGCCTAACCAACAAGGTCAGCCAAAACCTCCATGCTGAACTATTTCTTCGAACCGTCGCGCGCGAAAAAGCTGGCGTTGGCTCAACCGACGCAGGAATCTGGGTCGAGCAGAATTTTCTGAAGGCAGCGGGGGTTGCCGACGGTGATGTTGTCCTATCCGACGGTTCAGGACTTTCGCGAGACGATCTTGTAACGCCTCGTGCGGTCGTTCAACTCTTGCGCTACATCTCGCAGCAGCCCTGGGGTGCGGATTACATTTCGACGTTTCCCATAGCGGGCGTTGACGGCACCCTCGAAAATCGGATGAAGGATACGGCCGCGTTAGGCCGCATCCTGGCCAAGACGGGATCGCTCGACCACGTTCGGGCGATGTCCGGCTATGCGACGACGCTCCGCGGTGAACATATTGTCTTTACAATTTTCGGTAACAATAATCCGGGCCCCGGACACGATGCGACGACTGCCATGGATGCGATTGTAGTGGCTTTGGTAGAGACGCTTGGAACCTCCCGGCCATCGAAAGCAAAACATGGAGCAGCAGACTAGAACCATCACGGTGTTTGGAAGTTCGCGCCCTCGTGAACACGAAGATAATGGTGAATACTCTTTGGCACGGCATCGTTCTCGGAGATTATTGGAAGCCGGTGATGGACCGCGTTCGACAGGCCGAGGCGGGGCAAGAATCTTCGTGGATCGAGAAACAGAGCGCGTTAGTTCCATTTGCGGTGTCGCCGACTGAGGCTGTCAACATCCTGTCCGCATATTTCGATTCGCACGCACGCTGATTTCATACGGTAACCGGGCTACAATTCAACGTGAGGTCCCTTCGTGTCTCGCTCAGCAGAACAACTTCTGGAATTCGACCGGCTCAAGGACATCGTTAGCCGCTTCACCACCTGCGCACCGGGACGCCGGGCAACGCTCGCTCTCGAAATGCGCCAGGACCGGGACACGCTCAACCTGGAATTCGCTTTGTTGCGCGAAAGTACAGCGTACTTGCGCGACGGTTCTGAATTCGGCTTTGGCTCGCTTGCCGATCCCGAACCGTGGCTCGCTCGATTGGTTGTTCCAGGTTCGATTCTCGCTAGCGCAGAGCTCCTGGATGTTGCGTCGCTAATGGATATGACGAATGCCGTGCGACAAGCGTTTAAGAACGATTCCGCGAAACATCCCATCCTGACGAAAACCGCTTCATCACTTGTTGATTTTCGTCACCTTTCGACGGTTATTAGACGCGCGATTTTGCCAAACGGGGAAATCAGCGACGATGCCTCGCCGCCACTGAAACGCATACGTGAGAGCATTGCCACATCCCGCACTAGAATCCACAAATCGCTAGAAGGAATTTTGCGGTCTCGCGGTGAACCGGCTGGCGAATACTACATTACTTTGCGTAATGAACGCTTCGTCATTCCGGTTCGCGCCGCTGAGAGGAGAGCCGTCCCCGGCGTGGTTCACGGAGCAAGCGCAACGGGCCAGACTGTTTTCGTTGAGCCGCTCGAAGCGATCGATTTGAATAATCGACTGGTTCAGCTGGGAGAGGATGAAATCGCGGAAATCGCGCGCATTCTGGAGGAGTTGACCGAACGGGTTCGCATGGAGCGCGAGTCGCTGGAAGCCGCTGCGGCCCAGATGGCTCATCTAGATTCGGTGTTCGCCCGGGCCCGATTCGCGCGCGAGTTCGATTGTGCGATGCCGGAGTTCACGCAAGGGAATTTGCTGAGCCTCCACGCTCTGCGGAACCCCGTGCTGGAAGCTACGCTCAGGCTGCAGGGACGCAAAGCGGTCGCGATGTCACTCGATCTAGGCGGTGAAGAAACGGTCATGGTTATCAGCGGGCCCAACACCGGCGGTAAAACAGTTGCGCTTAAGAGCGTTGGATTGGCTGCGCTGTCTGCGCAATCCGGAATTCCGGTGGCGGCGGAAAGCGCTGAACTGTCGATCTTCGATTGCGTTCTCGCCGACATCGGTGACGAACAATCTATCGCCGCCGATCTTTCCACATTTTCGGCGCACATGCTCAATTTGAAATCGATGCTAGATGTGGCCACCGAACGCTCATTGATTCTAGTGGACGAAATGGGGACAGGCACGGCCCCGGAAGAGGGTGCGGCGTTGGCTGTGGCCTTACTTGAAGAATTCCGGACGCGGCATGCCCTGACTATCGCGACCACGCACCATGACCGTCTAAAATCCTACGCTTCGACCACACCGGGCATTATCAATGCAGCTATGGAGTTTGATGAAGTTAACTTACGGCCCACTTATCGCCTGCTGGTCGGCGTGCCCGGAACGTCAAGCGGGATCGAAATTGCGCGAAGGCTCGGTCTCCCATCGCGAGTGGTAGAGCACGCTCAGGCAAGTCTTACTCCTGAATCTCGAGAAGCGCGCGATCTGATTGCATATCTTCATCGCAGCCGCGATGAAATCGAAGAAATCAAACGCGAAGCACGCGACGAACTTGCCCAACTCGAAGCCGAACGAACCTCGCTTCAAACAGAATGGGTTGGCCGGCAGAAGAGGCGCATCGCCGAGCTCGAAAAGAGTTTTCAAGAAACAACCAAGCGGCTTGAAGATGAAATGGCATGGGTAACAGCAGAGATTCACGATCGCGCCTTGCGCGCGCAGTTAGAAAAGCGGTCCGGGAAGCGGATGGCAAAGCTTGCGTCTGAAGCTCGAGCCGAGGCGGATGCAGCCGTAATTGATACGCTATCCTCATCGCAAGCCGATCTCGGCGTCGGGACGGAAGCGGCGCCAAAGCCTGTTTTGTTCGAAGAACTCGCCGCCGGGCTGCGCATAATTGTGAAAGGATTTAAGCAGCCGCTGATATTCCGCAGGCTGGACGGCAATAAGGCAGAAGTGGAAGCGGGAGCTCTCAGGATGCGCATTCCTTTGTCGGACGTGATCAGCATCGACGCTCACGAAAAATCCGCAAGGGCAGATCACCTCCCCGCATCCTCGCGTCCACGAGGCGTGACAGTGCACACGCAGAAGAGCGACGAACCTGCCAACGAAGAAATAAATGTGATCGGCTGCACGGTAGAGGAAGCGACTCGCCGTGTCGATAAGTTTCTTGACGAGGCGGCGCTCGGCAGCCTGCCGAGCATTCGAATCATTCATGGCCATGGCACCGGTGCGTTGCGTCGCGGCTTGGCTGAATTTTTGTCAACTCACCCGCTAGTTGATAAAGTTCGACATGAAGCAGAAGACCGAGGCGGCACAGCGATCACCATCGCCGAGCTGCGAAATTAGAGCGCTGCGACAGCGCCAGCCGTAGAATTTTGGGATACCTCACGAGATATGGCTGAAGCCGGATCATTCGCGGAAAGGGTGAAGCAGCAAGCGGACATTGTCCGCGTGATCGGCGAGTACGTTCGCCTGAAGAAAAGCGGACAGAACTTCACTGGCCTATGCCCCTTTCACCAGGAAAAAACGCCCTCTTTCGCAGTGCACCCGGTAAAACAGATTTATCACTGCTTCGGCTGCGGCGCGGGCGGCGACGTCTTCAAATTCGTAATGGAGCTGGAGAAGTCCACGTTCCCTGAAGCGATCCGTACCGTCGCAGAAAAATGCGGCATCGCGATTCCCAAGCCGCGCGAGCGTTCGCCGGAGGAGCGTAGGGAGAATCAGCAACGAAGCGCGCTGGTGGAGATGCACCGCGAGGCTGCGGCGTTTTTCGCGCGACAATTGTACGAGAGCCCGGAGGGAAAGGTCGCATGCGCTTATCTCGAAGATCGCGGACTCAATCGTGAAGTGATGACGAGATTCGGACTAGGGCTTGCTCCATCGTCAGGCGATGCATTGCTTCGATTTCTGAAACAGAAATATCCAGACAAATGGCTCGAAGCTTCAGGCCTTCTCTCCCGAGATCAAAGTGGCCGGTTCTTCGACCGTTTTCGCCGGCGCATCATGTTCCCCATTGCCAACGAATCTGCAAAAGTGATTGCGTTCGGCGGGCGCGCGATGGGCGACGACATGCCCAAGTACTTGAACTCTCCTGAGACGCCAATCTATTCAAAGAGCAACGTTCTCTATCATCTGGACCGAGCGAAAGAAGCCCTCCGGCAAAACGATTTCGGCGTTTTGGTGGAAGGTTATATGGATGCGATCGCGGTTGCACGAGCAGGAATCACCAACGTAATAGCAAGCTGCGGCACCAGCCTCGCCGATCCGCAAATAAAATTGCTCGGCCGTTTCACCCGGCGCGTCATCGTGAATTACGACCCGGACACCGCGGGCCAAGCCGCCACGGAGCGTTCCCTCACACTTCTGCTCGGAAAAGAGTTTGACGTGCGAGTCCTTGCGCTTCCGGGCGGTTCCGACCCCGACAAATTTCTTAAGGAGCAAGGCGCTGAGGCCTACAAGAAATTGCTGCTGCAAGCGCCGCCGTACTTGGATTATTTAATTGGCCGAGCCAAACTGATGGATCGTACGACTGCGAATGGGCGCGTGATGGCACTCAATTTTCTGATGCCATATGTGCAGCGGCTTCCAAACCGGCTGCTGCGTTCGGAGTGGGCCACGCGCATCGCTTCCGAACTGCACGTGGACGAACCGGTCTTGCGCGAGGCACTCCGCCGAGCCGCCACCGAACGTCGAAGCGAAGTAAAGCCCAAAGCCGAACTATTAGGGCCGAGTGTGAAGGGTGCCGAACGCCGTCTCATTCACATGCTTGCAGAAGCAGATGGCTTCCGCGAAAAACTCGCTAAGGAAATTGCTTGCAGTCGGCTGCATCGGGGTCTTGAGACCGAGAAGATATTTGAGTTGCTCATTGCTAAGGCCGCGGAGCGTTCCGATCCGGCCACTTTTGCCGAAGCCCTTGACGAACGCGATCGCCGTGTGCTGTTCGAGATTTTCTTTGAATCTTTTTCCGAGCATACTTGGGAGGAGGCCGAGAGCTGCTTGGGGGTGCTTCGCAGCCGTGGCGTTGAACAGGAACTTGCAGAGCTACAGAAACAACTTGAATCAAAGCCGCCTATAGAGGAACTCCGGCGCATAATCACACGCCGTTTGGAGCTACAGAAACTCTTGGCGGGACAATAAGTTACGGCATTCGATTGACCCAACCCCTCGTATGTTATATATTCGTAAGGTTTTGGATGAAACGATAAGCCGCCGTCGAGCATCATATAGTATGTTGTGGGAGAAGCGGTGTGGGCTTCAGCAGCATGGGCGCAGGCACCAACGAAGAATCGTCTGAAAAATAAGCGTTTATTCACAACTAGCGCAAGGGTGTGCCGGGGTGTCTAGTACCGGCCATTTTTACTTGGGACTTGCTCGTGCGTGCGGCCGGCTTTGATCAGAGGGAGGCAGTGTGACGGTAGCTCTTGAAGAAAAATATGATCAGGTACGACAGCTCATCGCCATGGGTAAAGAGCGCGGATATCTGCTCTACGATGAGGTAAACGATATTCTGCCTCCAGAGGTTCACTCCTCGGAAGAAATCGACGATCTTCTTTCGACTTTCGAGCGCTACGGCATTGATGTGTACGAGGACCTTTCAAGCGCGAAGGCTGCGCTGGCGGCAGCGGATTCAACGGATGCCATTGACGTAAAAGACGAACCTGTATCGACCGCTTCGGAAGACAGCGATCTGGATCTGACTCCGGGAACTCTGGAGAAGACAAACGATCCCGTGCGCATGTACCTGCGCGAAATGGGAACGGTTCCTTTGTTGACGCGCGAGGGTGAAGTCGCGATTGCCAAGCGAATTGAGCGTGGACAATTACTGGTTCTGAAAACTATTACGCGCGCCCCGCTGATCTTGAAAGAACTTTTGCAGGTCGGCGAAGACGTCCGCAACGGCTCAAGGTCGATCAAGGAAATCGTTCAATTCGACGATGAAGAACTGACCGAAGAAAAAATCGAGCAGAAGACGAAAGAGACGCTCAAGCAGATCGACAAAGTAGCAAAGCTTTATCTGCTGGCGATGAAGCAGGCTGCCAAGCTGCAGAAAATTCCGCGTTCGAAAAAGCGGCCGTATCTTCGAGCGCGCTACGCATTGGCTCGTACTCGCGTGGAGATGTCGAATCGCTTCCGGGAGCTGGATTTTAATCCGCTGGAGAAAAAGCGGCTGATTGAAAAAATTCGGCAGACGGTCGAGCGTGTTCATTTTCTCGAACGAGATACCATCAAGCTCGAACGCCGTGTAGAAGCCTCCAAAGGCGACGTGCAGGCGGAAGCTCGCAAAGATTTGAGGAATCGCCGCCAGGAGCTGGGTGAGATTGAGCTCGCGAGCGAGGTCAGTCCGACTGAGCTGAAGCGCGCTCTGCAGGTGATTCTTCGGGGCGAAGCGGAAGCCGAACAAGCGAAAAAAGAATTAATCGAAGCGAACCTGCGATTGGTCGTCTCCATCGCGAAAAAATACACGAATCGCGGCCTGCAATTTCTCGATTTGATTCAAGAAGGCAACATCGGCCTGATGAAGGCCGTGGACAAGTTCGAGTGGCGCCGCGGTTACAAATTCTCCACCTACGCGACTTGGTGGATCCGTCAGGCTATCACTCGCGCGATCGCCGACCAGGCCCGCACGATCCGCATTCCGGTGCACATGATCGAAACGATCAACAAGCTCGTCCGCACGCAGCGGCAGCTTGTGCAGGAACTGGGCCGCGAACCCACGTCGGAAGAAATCGCGAAGCGCATGGATATTCCTGTCGCGAAAGTGCGCAAGATTTTGAAGATCGCGCAGGAACCGATTTCTCTCGAGACTCCGATTGGCGAAGAGGAAGATTCGCATCTCGGCGATTTCATCGAGGACAAAGCCGTTGTCTCGCCGTCCGACGCGGTTATCAACCTGAGCCTGAAGGAGCAGACGTCTTCCGTGCTGAAGACCTTAACGCCTCGCGAAGAAAAAGTGATCAAGATGCGCTTCGGTCTCGACGACGGCAGTGAGCACACGCTCGAAGAAGTGGGGCAATCCTTCGCCGTTACTCGGGAGCGCATTCGCCAAATTGAAGCGAAGGCTTTGCGCAAGCTGCGTCACCCCTCACGTTCGCGCAAGTTGCGCGCTTTTCTCGAAGGTTCCGCGAACGACTACTAATTCTCTTGGCGGAGCGAGTCGAAGACTCGCTCCGCCAAATCTATCCTTCCAATCTGCTTTGCAATCGATTTAACGCATCACACCAGAAAGCTTTCATTTTCGCGCACTCTTTGCTGCCACTGAGCTTCATGTGATCCACTGCCACCTGACATTTCGCCGCGCCTTTGCCGTAAAAATTGACGCTTAGCCGGCTGTTGCCGCCGTCCCATTTTCCGCGAATGGATTTCGATGGCGTAGCGGTTATGATTTCCAATTCCGCAGCACCCAGCCAACCCCGCCGCAATTTTTCATTCACCCGAGCTTCATACGCCTTTGACAACGGCACAGTAAGCGTTCGGCTGCCAGAAGCCGAAAATTCTCCATCGCACTCTTGATACTTCTCGCGAATGCCACGTGCGCGCTCGTAGGCGACGGCCACCATCTGGCACCACCAAGATCCCACTCCTTTGCAAGCTAGGCGGAGATTTCCTTGTGCTGCCATTGCTTGGCGCCGGCCTTGTCGAGGATTTTGAAACCAGTCCGCCCACGCTTTGCCGGTTCTTTCCTTCACGGCGGCATCGCTCATCCGTTTCGCTTCTCTGGGTTTGTTCATCATTCAACCTTCGCCCGAAACCTATTTCTGTTGCTCTGCCGTGGACCAATTCACAGCCGAGCCATATTCATAGACAAGCTGCGCGCCGCGGTCCGCTCCAAAAATAACCAGCACCGCGAGGACGCAGAGGCCCAGCAACATCACCTTTCGCAATGGAACGGTAAAATTTCGTCGCACCGCAAAAGCAAAAATGCAGAGAGCTCCCGCCAGACTCGTCGATACCAGCATCAGCGCCTGATGGATTCCCACCACGCGCTGGGCCATACCGGGGGCAACGGATTTTTCCGCAACAAGTCCGGTGAGCGCCGTGATGACCGCAGCCAACGTCCCCAGATAGAGCATCCTCGAAGCTGTTCGCTGCATTTCGTCACTCGTGCGCCAAACAGCAAGCAACTCAAAGAAAACCGCTGCGAACCATAATGCGATTGGAAAATGAACGAAAATTGGATGGTAGTTCAGCGCCGCCCTCAGGCCGGGAAGCATGGGAAGGTACCTCCTCGAACGGCAGATGCGCGTATCGACGGCGCATTATGTGCCAGCGTCGAGATTAGGTAAACAGTTGTATGATTCGCTCCGATTCGCGCCGAGCGACCGTGGAGGACTAGCCCATGCCACAGAAAAACCCATCGAAGCCGCGCGCACCCGAACGGGATTACTCGCACCGTACTCTCGCCGAGAAACTTGGACTCAAGCCCGGTCAACGCATCGCCGTCCTTGGTGTGGAAGACGCGGAATTCCAGCGAGACCTGGAAGCGATCGCTCCCGATTATTCGCGTGGCAATCGCCTGGTTGACGCAGACCTGATTTTCTTTTCGGCGGAAGCGAAGGAAGACCTCTCGAAATTGAAATCCCTCTCTCGCTCGATTTGCAAATCAGGAGGAATTTGGGTTGTTTATCCGAAGGGCCAGACCCACATTCGCGAAATCGATGTGATTAACGTGGGGAAATCTGTTGGCCTCACCGACAACAAAGTAGTGCGCTTCTCTGCTACGCACACAGCCCTGCGCTTTGTCATTCCCCTCGCCAAACGCTGATTCGCTCTATTTGTGGAAATGCCCCACAGCTCCGCGCTGGATTCGGTCCACAGCATTTCACACCGAAATGAGCACCAGGAGCGCAAATTTTGGTCCCGTCGCATGCGCTGCGTCTTATCATGTTCCTATGTTCACAAGGCTGGACGTCCGCCACCTGACCGTGGAATTGCCAACGCAGAGCGGCTGGGTGCGGCCTGTAAACGAGGTCTCCTTCGATCTCGGCGAAGGCGAAACCTTAGGCATCGTAGGGGAATCAGGCTCTGGCAAAACCATGCTTTCGCTGGCATTAATGGGCCTGGAACCGCCCGGAGCGCGGCGAAAAGGCGAGGCCTGGCTGCACGAACGCGATAGCGCAGCAGACTTACGCGGAATAAATATTCTTAACGCGACGCTCGATGAAATGCGCGGCCTGCGCGGCCGTGAAATCGCCATGATTTTTCAGGAGCCGATGACGGCGCTGAACCCCGTGATGCGCGTCGGCGCGCAGATTGAAGAAGCCATCCGCGTCCACAAAAATCGCGCGAATCAAAACGAGATTCACTCCCGCGCAATTCACGCGCTCGAACGGGCCGCATTACCCGAACCTGAGCAGCGCGCGCGGCAATATCCGCATCAGCTCTCTGGCGGCTTGCGTCAACGTGTGATGATTGCAATGGCATTGGCCGCCGGCCCTGGAATTCTGATCGCAGACGAGCCATCGACCGCGCTCGACGTCACCGTACAAAAGCAAATTCTTGAATTATTGGCCAGGCTGCGCAGGGAACTTGGGCTTTCACTGCTCTTTATTACGCACGATCTCGGCGTTGTGTCGCAAGTTGCCGACAGAATCATCGTGATGTATGCGGGGAGAATTGTGGAAGACGGCCCAACAGCAGAAGTTCTGCGTCATCCGCGTCATCCGTATACAGAAGGCCTACTGCGAGCAGCCCCTCGCCTGGAACGTGCGAAATTAGTTCCAATTCCCGGTACGGTCCCGGCGTTGAACGCGCTTCCCTCTGGCTGCGCATTCGCGCCGCGATGTTCCTACCGCGTAACTGAATGCGATACCGCCGTGCCGGAGCTTCGGCTGGCAAATCCAAATCATAGTTCGAGGTGTATTCTCGTCCCATGTGCGCAGCCAATGACGACGAACTAAAAGCGCTTGTACGTGAACGTTTCACGCGCACTGCAAAGGTTTTCGGCGACTACGCCGTCGCGCATCGTGTTGGCGATGCGGAACTGCTTGCGCGCCTTGTGTCGGCGGGGCCAAACGATCTCGCAGTCGATCTCGCTTGTGGAGCTGGAACGCTCGCTTTGCGATTTGCGCGGCATGTGAAATGGATTTGCGGGCTGGATTTTACTCCGGCAATTTTGGCAAGGACTCGCCTCAATGCGATCAAGCAAGGTCTTGCGAATCTTGTCTGCATTCTCGGCGACGCGCAAGCGCTGCCGTTTGGGGACGGCTCTCTCGATGTTGCCGTCACGAGTTATAGCTTGCACCACATTTTGGACCCGGCGAAGGTGCTGAAGGAAATGGCGCGCGTAATAAAGCCCGGAGGGAGAGTCGGTGTGCTCGACATCCTGGTGCCGGAAGATCCAGAAATTCGTGAGTTGAACCATCGAATCGAATACGTCCGCGACCACTCACATGCGCGTTCGCTCGCGCGGAGTGATTTTGATCGGATTGTTGCCGCTGCAGGGCTCCGTATTGTTGCGACGGAAGTTCGAGGACATCCCCGCACGTTCGATCATTGGATGCAGGTCGCCGGATGGAAATGCACGGACCCCGAATACATCGAAGCCCGGCGATTGATGGAATCCTCGATGGCAAATGACGGAGCCGATTTTCATCCGAGATTCGAGCCCGCCGACGTAGTAAAGCCTGGAGACAACCCCGACATCTACATGGTGAACACCGGAATCTATATTGGCGCCGAAAAGATTTGAAGATGCAAGGCGAAATCCTTCTCGAGGCGCGCAACCTCACCAAGTCTTACTCCGTTTCTACTGGTGCGTTCACGAAGTCTCAGCGCCGGACCGTCGCGGTGGACGATGTGAGTTTTGCGCTCGAACGCGGAGAAACATTAGGCATTGTGGGCGAATCGGGATGCGGCAAGACGACTCTCGCGCGTATGCTGTTGCGCCTGATCGAGCCAGACTCCGGAGAGATTCTTTTCCGTGAACAGAATTGGTTGGGCGCGCACGGTGCCGGATTGCGAACGTTGCGGAGTAGGATGCAAATGATTTTTCAGGATCCGGTCGCGTCGCTCAATCCACGGATGCGCGTGGGAACAATTGTGGGCGAGCCGCTGGCCGTCCATGAGCCGGCGTTATCGCGCCCCAAACGCCGCGAACGTGCGGCCGAAATCCTGGAAGCGGTTGGCCTTGGTGCGGAAACGCTGGATCGCTACCCGCACGAATTTTCGGGAGGACAACGCCAAAGAATTGGTATCGCGCGAGCCTTGATTCTAAGGCCGGACCTGGTGATTGGAGATGAGCCGGTATCGGGGCTGGACGTTTCGGTCGGCGCGCAAATCTTGGAATTGCTGGCTCGTCTGCAGCGCGAATTTTCGCTGACGTTGATTCTTATTTCGCACAGTCTTCCTGTCGTCGCACAACTCGCCACACGAGTCGCGGTAATGCAGAGCGGCCGAATCGTAGAAATTGGCGATGCCGATCAGGTTCTCGGTAATCCGAAGCACCCTTATACAAGAGCCCTTATCGCTGCTGTGCCACAAATCTCCGTCTGAAGTGGCTGCTATCCTTGCTCTCACGCTTGCGAAGGCGTTCCAAATTCCCTCGCTGTTCTGCAATCCGCATAAATTGCGATACACTCCTGCCCGCTTGTAACTTATCGTTGCGTTCAAACGTACTCGAACTAGGGAACAAAGCTGCTACTTTTTTGACCGTGGGAGAGGAAGTTTGGCTAACCCAGTGACGCTATCACCGGAACCCGCGCCGCCTGTTAACTCGGTCGGTCGAATTTTAGGCGTGATTTTCAGCCCCCAGCCGACGTTCGAATCGATCGTCCAACGGCCCACGTGGGTCCTGCCGTTAATCTTGCTCTGCGTCATGGGGGTTGCGGTCGTAGGGCTGTTCAGTCAACGCGTCGGCTGGCGCAGCTTCATGGAAAGACAGAACACAGAAAATTCTCGGATTCAAAAACAACTGGAACAGATGACGCCTGAGCGGCGGGAGCAGATGCTCGAACAGCAGACCAAATATGCGTCGGTGGTTGTCTACTTCCTGGTTACTGTTGGCACCGTCGTCACGATTCTGATAGTTGCCGCAGTCTACTTGGGTGTGTTCAATCTCGTGTTCGGAGCACAACTCAAGTTTGTAACGTCGTTTGCGATTGTCGCGTACGCCTGGGTGCCGCTGTTGGTCCACGGTCTCCTCGGTATTCTAATCATCTTTCTAAAGGATCCGGCTACCGTGGACCTAAAGAACCTTGTGGCTTCGAATCCAGCGGCATTTCTTTCCGATGATTCATCCCAATGGCTCGTGAAGCTGCTGACTTCGTTTGATCTCTTTGTTTTCTGGATCATGATTTTGATGGCTATCGGATTCAGTGCAGCGAATCCAAAGAAGATTTCGTTCGGTAAAGCGCTTGGCACGATTGTGGCCGTCTGGTTCTTTTATGTGGTTCTGGCAGTGGGACTCACGGCGGCATTCTCCTGATACACTCGCTCGGATGGGATTTCAGTTTGAGGTAGTCGCAACCGACCCGACCGGCGCGCGGCTGGGTCGGTTAACGACGCCGCACGGCGTCATTGAAACACCGGCGTTCATGCCTGTGGGCACTGCTGCTACCGTGAAGGCACAGACGCAGGCGGACCTCGAATCACTGGGCGTCCAGATTCTTCTATCCAATACCTATCATTTGTATCTTCGGCCCGGCCATGAACTCATCCGCGACCTGGGCGGACTGCACAGTTTCATGTCGTGGCCGAGAGCAATCCTCACCGATTCGGGCGGCTATCAGGTCTTCAGTCTGAGTGAATTGCGCAAAATAACAGATGAAGGCGTCACGTTCCGCTCTCATCTCGACGGCTCTACGCATTTTCTTTCACCTGAGAAGGCGCTCGAAATCGAAATCGCCCTCGGTGCCGACATGATCATGGTCCTTGACGAATGCATCGAAGCGCCGTGCTCGGAACAGCGTACGCGGGAAGCTGCCGCACGCACCCTCGATTGGGCGCGACGCTCGCAAGATTATTTTCAGAAGTACGGCAATTCTTCGCAGCAAATGCTCTTTGGGATTGTTCAAGGCGGCACCTACCCAGAGCTCAGACGCCAGAATGCTGACGCGCTTGTAGAACTGAATTTTCCAGGTTATGCAATTGGAGGTCTGGCCGTCGGTGAATCGCATAACGTGACTTGCGAGATGACGCGGGTCGTAGCTCCCAGTCTTCCCATGGACAAGCCTCGTTATTTGATGGGCCTAGGCCATCCTCAACAGTTGCCAGATTTCGTCGCGCTGGGGATAGATATGATGGATTGCGTGCTGCCAACGCGCAGCGCGCGCCACGGGTGCCTTTACACGTCGGAAGGCCGCCTGCTCATTAAGAATGCGCAGTACGCCAAGGACTCGCGACCCATTGATGAAGAGTGCGGCTGTGCCGTTTGCCGGCGCTATTCCCGTGCCTACTTACGGCACCTTTACTTGGCAGGCGAAACTCTTGCAGCCATCCTAAACACCCACCACAACATCTACTTTTACCTTGACATAATGCGCGAAATTCGCGAGGCTATTCGTTTTGGGAAGCTCGAAAGATTCCGCTCTAACCTTCAGGCCCGCCTCAAATAGGCAAACCTAAGCAGGTGTTGGGCGCCGTAACAGGCGGAGGGGATTCTTCGGCGAACGGTTTCTTGGTTTGCCCTCGAGTATCTGCTCAAGAGGGGAAGGCGCAAATAACGCGATGCTGGCTATAAGTGTTACGCAGATAACCTCGCTGGCGCTGATTCAGGCGCAGCCGGGCGGGATTGCGCTTTTTCTACCCCTCATCCTGATTATGGTCATTTTTTATTTCCTGATGATCTTGCCGGCGCAACGGCGCCAGAAAAAAGTCAGCGAAATGCTTAAATCTTTGAAAACAGGCGACAAGGTCATTACCAGCGGCGGCATCTACGGAACCATCGTCGGCCTCGAAGATGAAGCGGTGCAATTGCGCGTCGCTGAACAGGTAAAAATGAAAGTGGCCCGCAGCGCCATTGCCGGGCTTCAGGCAGAACCTCCCAAGGAGAGTTAGAAAGCAGGCATGAATTCCCAGCTCAGATGGAAATTTATCTTTATCGCGGCGGTAATACTTTTTTGCATTTATGGTCTCATATGCGTGCCAACATTTCCGACCTCATGGGCGCAGGTTCAGCAGAATCTCTCGGATCGTATCAAGCTTGGTTTGGATCTGAAGGGCGGCAGCCATCTGGTATTGCAAGTACAAGTGGACGAAGCCATCGGCCAGCGCTGCGACCAAGCTGTCGATCAGATCACCAAGCAGCTCCACGAAAAAAATATTACCGTCGGCGAGATTCGACGCGTGGACGACACGCACATTCTGGTGCGCAACGTTGATCCCAACACTTCTGGCGCTTTCCGGGATCTCGTCAGCACCCAATTTACCGACTGGGCCATGGCTCCGGCCGCCGGCGAACAGAATGGCTACGTGCTAACGATGAAGCCATCGATTATCGCCGATCTTCGCCGCGACACGATGGACCAGTCGCTGGAAACCATAACCCGACGTATTAACGCTTTAGGACTTACCGAGCCAACCATTGCGTTCACCGGCCGCGGCGACAATGAAATTCTCGTGCAGCTACCGGGCGAAGGTGATCCCACTCGCGCGAAATCCGTGATTCAAGCCGGCGGCCAGTTGGAACTCAAATTGGTCGCCGATGAACAAACATACCCTTCGGAAATAGCCGCTCTAGGAGCTCATGGCGGCGTCTTGCCACCAGGCACGGAAATTGTCCCGGGTAGAGCCGAGGGCACCCAAGGCGGCCAGCAACCACAGCAGGTTTTTTACGTTCTCGAGCGCGCGCCGATTGTTACTGGCCAAGATTTGCGCGGCGCGAGCCCCGCGCCCAGCACGAATTATCCCGGGCAATATGAAGTTCGTTTTCAACTTTCCACGGCGGCAGCCTCACGCTTTGGCCCATTCACTGAATCTAACATCGGCCACAGAATGGCCATCGTCCTGGACCATCGGGTTTACACGGCTCCCGTGATTAACGGCAAGATTGAAGATTCCGGCATCATTGAAGGAAATTTCAGCCAGGAATCCGCGCAGGACCTCGCTTTGGTACTTCGGGCCGGGGCTCTACCGGCGTCCATCAAGTATTTGGAAGAGCGCACTGTAGGGCCATCGTTGGGAGCTGATTCGATCCGTGAAGGTGTCCGGGCATCCATCGGCAGCATCATCGTGGTCATGATTTTCCTGGTGATCTACTACCGGCTGAGTGGTGTCAATGCCGTGGTGGCTCTTGCGCTGAATCTTATAATCCTGGTCGCGTTTATGGCCTATGCGGGCGCTGTGCTCACTCTGCCCGGCATCGCAGGCGTGATTCTAACGATTGGCATGGGCGTGGATTCCAACGTACTAGTATTCGAACGTATCCGGGAAGAGCTACGCAGTGGAAAAGCTCCGGCCTCGGCGGTGGCTGTCGGCTTTGACCGCGCCTTCCTGACGATTATTGACACGCACGTAACTACCATCGTTTCAGCGGTTTTCCTGTTCCTGTTCGGCACCGGACCCGTGCGGGGTTTTGCAGTTACCTTGGTGATTGGTTTGCTTGCTAATGTCTTTACTTCGATTTATGTGTCGCGAGCCATCTTCGACTGGCATCTTTCTCGTATGGAGCGCCAGGCTGAACTGAGTATCTAGGTCCGGGAACAAAGCGGCGTACTACGGTGTCAAATAATGGCGGATAGGACTCGATGGAATTCTTTCATAACGTAAACGTCGATTGGATGGGGAAGGCGAAATACTTCGTTTCTCTTTCGCTGATTCTCCTGGCCGTTGGCTGGATTTCAATTCTCCGCAATGGCGGTTTGCGTTACGGGATTGATTTTCGCGGAGGCACGTTGGTCTACGTGCGATTCTCGGGACCTGCTCCGGTCAATCAGATCCGCAAAGGCCTGCAAGACGCCGGTCTAGCGAACAGTTCCATCCAGACCATCAGCGACAATGTTTTGAACGGCGGAACGCAGAATGATGTCGTTATTGGCATCGAGAAGACCGGCCAGGGAGATGAAGCGCTCGATTCAGGCAAACAATCGATTTTGGACGTTTTACACAAGACGTTCGGGACAGCGAACGCCGGCAAACAAGATTTCAACTCAATTACTGTATCTGATCTGGCCACTTACCTGACGCAAAAGGATCCGCTTTCCCTCGGCACGAGCGCCGGCGAACGATACAATCAGCTTGCGCAACGCTTACTGGACGCTCGAGACAAAGAACATGGCGGCATCGTCACAAATTTCGATGAATTGAAAAACGTCGACGGTGCAACGCAGGCTGTTTTGTCTTCTCTGGGCAGCGGCTTTTCACTCGGCAACTTTACGATACGGAACGTCGAGATCGTGGGGCCCAAAGTGGGCGCCCAACTGCGGCGCCAGGCTATCCTAGCTACCCTCTATGCTCTGGCAGGCATGTTGTTATATATTGCCTTCCGGTTCGAGTGGGTGTACGGAGCCGCAGCGGTGATCGCCGTTTTTCACGACGTGCTGATCACTTTGGGTTTCTTCTCGATTTTTCATTTTGAGATTTCGCTAACGGTCATTGCAGCGCTCTTGACTCTGGTCGGGTATTCGATGAACGATACGATTGTCATTTTCGACCGTGTTCGGGAAGACCTCAGGCTGATGCGGCGCGAACCGTTTCCTGAGGTGGTGAATAAAGCCATTAATCAAACGCTGTCGCGGACGATTTTGACCAGCGGGCTCACCTTTCTGACCGTCCTGGTTTTGTTCCTGATGGGCGGTGAGGTCCTTCGAGCGTTCTCTTTTGCTATGGTGGTCGGAGTTGTGGTAGGTACATACTCCAGTTTTGGGATTGCAGCGCCCATCGTGGTGCTGTGGAACAAGTACCGAGGACAAGGAACTGCCGTTCGCGCCGGATCCGCAGCCGACAAGCGCGTGACAGCAGCTGCAAGGAGGTAGCTATGTTTGACGATCTGGTCGTTTCCAGTGCGAACCCGAAAAAGACGAACAAGCCTTGGACGGTGGCGTTGTCGTTTGCCATCCAGATCGGGATTGTACTCGTAATGATTTTAATCCCGCTGATCTACACGGAAGCCCTACCCAAACAGATGCTTACTACATTCCTTGTCGCCCCGCCGCCTCCTCCTCCACCACCTCCTCCAGCGGCAGCAATTCAAAGAGTGGTGAAGCCTGTTGCGCGCTTGATTCACAACGGCCAGATGACGGCTCCCACTGTAATTCCCAAGAAAGTTGCGATGATTAAGGAAGAGGAGCTCCCGCCCGATGTCGGCGCCGTGGGTGTTACCGGCGGCGTGCCGGGAGGAGTCCCGGGTGGACAGGCCGGCGGAGTTCTCGGTGGAATCATTGGCGGTACTGGCGCAGGGTTGCCCCCTCCGCCGAAGGCGGCTCCAAAGTCTATTCGCGTCGGCGGGAATGTGGCCGCGGCGAACCTGATTCACCAAGTAACACCGCAATATCCTCCGATCGCGAAAACTGCGCACATTTCCGGAACCGTGATGCTTCACGCGATTATCGGAAAGGACGGCACGGTACAGGACCTTCAATACGTTTCTGGGCCTCCCTTGCTGATGAAGAGCGCCATGGACGCAGTCCGGCAGTGGCGCTATAAGCCAACCCTGCTCAACGGTGAGCCGGTGGATGTGGATACGACAATTTCTGTTGTGTTTACTTTGGGTGGTTAAGAAGGGCACGGTTCGGGCGTCCTCTTGGGGGTCTGGGCTGATTTGAAGTTAATTCCGACCGGCAGAATACTGCTGCCGTGATCGTTTCGCACTAACGGAGGAGCAAACTCTATGCTTTCGAATTTACTCTTGGCGAGTGTAGTGATGTTGCAGCAGCAGGAGGTAGGCTGGGATTTGCTCACGATGTGGCATAACATGGGCTACCCGGCGAAAACGGTCGTCTTCATTCTTTTCATTATGTCCGCATGGTCGGTGGGCATCATGATCGACCGGGCGCTGATGTACAGCGCAGCGCGGAAGCAGTCTCGCGTTTTCGTGCAGCAAGTGGCCGGCGCGCTGAAAGACAACAAGCTCGACGAGGCAATTTCGATCGCCGAGCGGAATAAGAAGAGCCATATCGCCAAGGTAGTGGCGACGGGCCTATCTGAATTCCAGGCGGCCTCGGCACAGGTAGGCGACGAAGAAGTGATCGAAGCTGCCAAGCGCGGACTCGAGCGTTCAGTTGCTATCGTTCACGCAGAAATGAAGCGTGGTCTGTCCGGCCTCGCTACGATCGGCTCGACGGCGCCATTCGTCGGGTTGTTCGGAACGGTCATGGGCATCATCAACGCGTTCAAAGGCATCTCGGCCTCCAAAGCAACCGGACTGTCGGCAGTAGCCGGCGGTATCGCGGAAGCCCTGGTTACCACGGCGCTTGGTCTTCTCGTCGCAGTGCCGGCTGTGTGGACCTTCAATTACTTCACAAATAAAGTGGAAGCCTTCGACGTCGAGATGGACAACTCCTCGATGGAGTTGATCAACTACTTTATCACTCGCCGGGGCGGAAAGAAGTAAGTCATGGGATATAAACCGCAAGCACCGCCAGTAATGGCTACGCCTAACGTCATTCCAATGGCGGATATCATGCTCGTGTTGCTGATTATTTTCATGGTCGTGACGCCGATGTTACAAAAAGGTGTGTCGGTGGATATGGCCAAAGTGAATAACGCTCAAGACATGCAGGATGCCGACAAGGATGATGCCATCATCGTGGCAGTCACTCGAGATGGGCACCTTTTCTTGGGAAGTACGCAGGTGGGCCTGAGCGAGATAACATCCAAAGTAAAGGATCAGCTCGCTAACCGTATCGATAAGACCGTTTTCGTACGTTCCGATTCACGCGCGAAGTACGGCGATGTAGTTAAAGCGGTAGACGAAGTCCGGTCCGCGGGCGTGGATAAGATCGGCTTGCTTACCGAAAAGATCCGCACTAAATCTGGTGCTCCCGCGCCTCCAGGGCCACCTGCAGCAGGAACGGGCTAGAGACGACGGGAAGCATCGTAAAGAATTAAAGGAGTTGTCCATGGGAATGGCAGTTGGAGGAAATAAAGGTGCGATTTCCGAACCGAACATCGTTCCGCTGATAGATGTGTTGCTCGTCCTTATCATCATATTCATGGTGATCACGCCGACCGTACCACAAGGGCTAGATACTCTCGTTCCGCAACCGTCGCCGCCGAACGCGCAAGAAAACAAGGATATCCTGGCCAAAACAATCGTGGTTCAAGTTTTAGGGAATGGAAAAGTGATGATCAATCAGGACGATACCACTTGGGATGATTTGGGACCTCGCTTGGACGATATCTTTAAGTTGCGTGCAGAAAAGGTAGCTTTCGTAAAAGGCGACGACGCTGTCGACTTCGGCCAAGTTGCCAGGGCGATTGACATCATGCGCGGGGCGGGAATCGAGAGCGTTGGATTGATCACCGCCAAGGTTGAAGCGGGTCAGTAGATAAGGTCCTCGAGAAGATGTACTAGCCTCGCCGCGTTGCGCGATAAGGGAATGGCCAAGCGCAGCCTTCATCAAGGAGAGTACGGGATGCAGCGGAAGCCCCAGACGTTTTTGCTTCTAGCGATTGTAATAGCGTCATTCGGTGCCGGAGCCGGATGCGATAAACTCCGCGCGCGCGACAAACTCAATAAAGGTGTGCAAGCCTATAAGGCGAATCAGACTGATCTTGCGATTGAAGATTTTAAGCAAGCGAAGGAATTCGATCCTTCGCTCACGAATGCACAGCTTTATCTTGCTACGGCCTACGCCAGTCAATACATCCCCGGCGCCCCCTCCGAGGACAACGTCCGCATGGGCAAACAGGCCATGCAGGAATGGCAAGAGGTTCTCAATAGAGATCCAAATAATCTGAATGCCATTGATGGGATCGGCTCAATTCTTTACAACATGGCCAGCACGCCCTTCGATCCCCCAAAGATGGAACAATCGAAGGAGTATCATCAAAAACACATCCAGATTAAACCCACGGATCCTGAGCCGTATTATTGGATCGGCGTGATCGATTGGTCCATCGCATTCCGCGGAAACAAAGATATGCGCGAGGAATACAATAGGACTGCTAAAAAGACGATAAAGGACACGGATCCCATGCCGCCGGCCTTAGCTTCTCAGTTCCAGCAGAAATATGGAGCGACAGTGAACGAGGGCATTACAGCTCTTCAGAAGGCCATGGAATTGCGTCCGGATTATGACGACGCAATGGCCTATCTCAATCTGCTTCTGCGTCAAAAGGCCGACATGGAGACCACTCCCGAAGCGCATGACGCAGACATCAAGCAAGCGGACGACTTGGTGGACAAGGTCAAAGCTATTAAGCAGAGAAAGATGGAGAATCCCGGCCCGAGTTCTTAGTTCCTTCGCAAAGATTTGTTGAAGCTGGCGGCCCCTCAAGACTTGCCGGCTTTTTTTCTGGAAATCTCTCAGCGCATCCCTTGGACGAACGTCCCTTGGACGAACGTCAACACCTCCATGAACAGACAACTCGCGGTCGAATGCCCTACGAGCTAGAATAAGCGCTCATATGGAGCCGGCAGGCAAACCCGCCATTACGCAGGCAGCAAGACGCGCGGTTGACCTACGCTTTGTCGAACTGATGGACAAGGTGCGCCGTAACCGTCCCGGCGACGACCTCGAACTTCTGCGGCGCGCCTACGATTTCGCGGCCGAGCAGCACAAGACCCAGACGCGCCTTTCGGGTGAACCTTTCCTTTCGCATCCGGTCGAAGTTGCGCACATTCTTGCCGGCATGAAACTCGATGTGACTTCCCTCTGCGCCGCTCTTCTTCACGACGTTGTCGAAGACACTAAAATTCCTCTAGATCAAATAAGCAGTCACTTTGGAGCTGACGTCGCGCAGCTTGTCGAGGGCGCAACAAAAATCAGCCGCCTCGATTTGCTCGCGCCCGAGGCGCGCCAGGCCGAGAACGTACGCAAGATGCTTCTGGCCATGGTAAACGACGTGCGAGTGGTCGTAATAAAGCTCGCCGACCGTCTGCATAACATGCGTACGCTTGAATATCTCGATACCGAACGCCAGCAGCGCATCGCGCGGGAAACCCTGGACATTTACGCGCCGGTTGCCAACCGGCTCGGCATGGGCTTGATTCGCGGCGAACTAGAGGACGTTTCGTTTCGGTATTTGGAGCCCGAAGCGTATTTTGAATTGCAGAAGAAACTTGCTTCCAAACAAAAAATCTTCGACAAGTTTCTGCAGGAAGTCCAAGGATCGATTCGCGACAAGCTTGTGGAGAACGGAATCCCCGCCGAAGTCCAGGCGCGCGTAAAACGCTTTTACTCTCTGCATCTCAAAATCCAAAAGCAGCAGCGCACTTTAGATCAGGTTTTCGACCTTTTGGCCGTGCGCGTGATTACCGACACTGTAAAAAACTGTTATGCGGCGCTCGGCGTCATCCATCAGATCTGGCCGCCGGTTCCCGGCCGATTCAAGGATTACATCGCCATGCCGCGCCCAAATCTTTATCAATCGCTGCATACCACGGTGATTCACGGCGGGCAGCCGTTTGAAGTTCAGCTTCGCACACAGGATATGCACCGCATTGCCGAACAAGGCGTGGCCGCTCACTGGAAATATAAAGATGGCCGTGAAGTGTCGCAGGGGGACGACCAGCGCATCGTGTGGATGCGACAGTTGATCGAGTGGGTGCAGGAAATGCAGGAGCCCAGCGAATTTCTCTCAACCCTCCGCGTGGACCTTTACCCGGAGGAAGTTTATACATTCTCCCCCAAAGGTCGTGTAGTCGTGCTTCCGCGCGGAGCTACTCCCATCGATTTCGCCTACGCCATCCACACAGAAGTGGGACACCAGTGCGTGGGCGCTAGGGTCAACGGCGCGATCGTCCCTCTGCGCCACGCGCTGGCCAATGGTGACGTCGTGGAGATCATCACCCAAAAGGGTCATGAGCCATCGCGCGACTGGCTATCGTCCATTCAAACCTCGCGTGCGCGCAGTAAGATTCGCCAGTGGATCAATCTTCACGAGCGCGAACAAGCCACGGATGTCGGGCGGCGCCTCCTTGAAAAGGAAGCTCGCTCGGCTGGAGTGGTCTTAAAGAAAATATCGGACGAGGATTGGGCGCGGGTTGCGTCCGACTATGGCTGCGGTCGCATTGAAGATCTTTATGCCGAGCTCGGCTACGGAAAATGGTCCGCGCGACAAGCGCTCGCCAAAGCGACTGGCCAGCCAGTGGCTGAGCCCGGGGGAGAAGACAAGCAGCCCAAGATCGTTTCCACCGTTAAACGGATGTTGGGAATGGACGACTCCGCGATTCTAGTCCGTGGAAACGACGGCCTGATGGTTTTTCGCTCAAAATGCTGCAATCCCATCCCCGGTGACGACATTGTGGGATACGTCACCCGCGGCCGCGGAATCGCTGTGCATAGCAAGAATTGTCCGAATGTTCAGAATTTGCTCTATGAGGCTGAGCGCCGCATACCGGTGGAATGGGCGGGAGAGACCAAGGCGACCTTCCCCGTTCGTTTGCGAATTTTTTCCGAAGACCGACCCGGCATACTGGCAGGCATCACTGCCGTGATCAGCGACACTGGCGCTAATATCCGCACATTTGAAAGCGGCGGGCAAGATTTGCGCGCGCGCATTGAAGTCGCGCTGGACGTTCACGATCGCAAACAACTCGAGCGAATCCTTAGTGGTGTCAAGCGTATTCCCGGAGTCTTCGACATTGAGCGTGTTTATAACGTCTGATAAGTATTCTTCTCCTAGCCTTGGGCCTCTGAGAAAACCGTAATTAGTCCGCGACAATACTCCTCTATCCGCGTTTGGATTGTTTCTACCGCCTGTAGAATAAGACCAATGCAAAGAGTCCTGACCGAACCGTTTATCGCTATGGTTTCTGCGGGACCAGCTCGCAGACTCTGTCGTCTCTCAGCGATCCTATCCTTGACAATAGCATTTTCTGTCGCCGGCTGTCAGCGCATGATGCCGCTTGATACTAAACCGCTCGACAACGCCGGCATGACTTACGCCGCCATCAAGCAATTGCAAGCCCTGGATATCACGAGCGCGGAAGTTACCGACCTTGCTAAAGCCCGTGCGGCAGGATTCCCCGATGACGGCTGCATCGAGGTGGTGCGGATTTATCACGGCCGCAACCGTCCGTTCAGCGCCGGTGACATGGTCGCCGGGCTCGTTCAAGTTCATCTGCGCGAGGACACGATTCTCGAGTTGGCCAGGCTCGATGAGTTGGGTGTCAACGCCCGTGAACTGCAATTGATACGCCTAGCTGGATTTTCGGATTCAATGGTTCTTGAGGTGGCGCGCCATGAGGCGGCGGGTAAACCCGTTTTGTCCGGAGCTGCGCTTTCGAACATGAGAAACTCCGGGATGCGTGAATCCCTATTGCTTGAACTTGTGCGGCGGAGCGTACCTGATTCTGAGACCGCTGCGATTATTGGATTGCATCGCCACGGGGCCAGTGACGCTGATATTCTTCGCCGCTATCCCAGCGCCTGAAGCGAAGTAGTCCCTCGAGGTCCTCGCTTGATCGTTCTATTTGTGCCTTTCCCCGCTTGAACTTGCTCGGTAGAATCTCTGCACCTTGAAAAGATCAAGCAGCAGCTCATTGAAACATCCGGGCCCACGTTCGTTTCTGAATGCGGCGCTCGCACTTTGTCTAATTCTGTGCACGGGTGGTTGCACCGTTTCATTGGCGCCGGCTTACCGGATCACCAAGGAATCGCGTGAAATACAATTCGTCTCCGCACCGGCACCTGGTCTCAATGTGCGCGCCAGTTACACACTCGAGAACTATGGAACCGGCGACTTAGCGGCCATAGATGTGGAGTTACCGAACAAGGAACGCTATGGCGTTAGAAATCTGATTATCAAAGTAAATGGCAGCGAAATTACTCCACAACTGTCTAGCGAAACCCTAACCGAGGAGTCCAGCCCGTATCGGATTAGGTTTGATCCGGCATGGAATCCGAAACAACGGCGTGATCTCATAATCGAATACGCGTTCAGCGCCAGCGAAAGATCAGACCCTCGCGTTGCTCTGAATCCCACATCCTTCCATCTAGTTTCGCGCGCCTGGTTTCCCTCGTTGCAACCGCCGAATCATGTGCTGTCTTCTTCTCCGGCGAGTCCGCAACGCATCATCTATACCGTGCGAATCCCTTCCGATTTTCTTTTGTTGGCTCCAGGCAAACCGATTGGTCGGAAGAAAAACGTTGGCGAAGTCGAGCATCGATTCGAATTGCGCAAGGACGATCCGCCGCCTTACGTTGTCGCGGGACGTTATGTCGATTCGTCTTCAAAGCGCTCGCAGAACGGCGCTGTCTTCTGGACTGTCGAAGCGATCAAGCAAGATCCCGTTCCAGTCGAGGAGCAGATAACATCTGCTCTGGATATCCTCCAGAAGACTTTCGGATCTCCCGAGAAGAGGAGTCTCGTTCCGCATGTAGTTGCATCTGCAAGATTGCATCCCACGGGCGAGAACGCACCATCAGCCATTCCTTTCCCCGGCGGCGTGCTAGTCGACTCGCAAGCAATGGCACTCGGAATCGATAACGCGAATTTCGCCAGGTTGATTACGCTGGCGCTGGCGCAAAATTGGTTCGGTGGTTACCCTTCGGCAAATTCAGTAATCGGCGTCAGCGAAGGGCTGCCCGAGTACGCCCTCATCGTCATTGATGAGGCACGCCGCGGCCAAGCCGCGCGGCGGGAGCGCGTATCGGATTTTCTACAGGAATATGACAATGCATGCAAAGAAGCGGTCGAAAAACCACTTATCGGGGTCACGACGCGCGACCCGATCGAGCAGCGCCGCATCGTATTAGCTAAAGCTCCATTGTTTTTCATAGCGCTTGAAGATGCTTATGGCGAAGAATCTGTCCGCCGGGGAGTCGCGCAAGTCGTTAGCCTGCTACGACGCCAGGAAATGCAATATAAAGATCTTCGCGCCGCGCTTGAGAACGTAACGAATAAAGACCTCGCGCCGTTATTCCGCGCCTGGCTTTACTCACCGGGCATTCCCGCGGAATTCAGAGAGAAATACCAAGGCGCAACCACCGGCAAGAACTAATGAGGCAAAATTCTTCTTAGGAGTGTATGCCTCCTACTTCTTAGTGAATCCACCCGCGCGCTCCACGGTGGAAGTTTCCCGGCTGCCTCGCGATTTCCTCGTCGAGATTGACTTAATCGCGCTGGCCTAACAAAAATAGGCTTAATGATCACGCAAGACACGCAAATCGGTCGTAGCGGGAAATTTCCCGCTACCCGTTGGTCAGCCGTCCGTGCTGCTTGCGCTGACGATCCAGTCGAGCGAAAGCGGGCTCTGGAGACAATCATCGCAGCCTACTGGAAACCGCTTTATAAATACATCCGCATCCGCTGGGGAAAAAGCGATGAAGACGCGAAGGACGTAACGCAGGAGTTTTTTGCGCGACTGATCGAAAAGAAATATCTCGGTGATTTTGATCCGACCAAGGCACGTCTCAGGACTTTCCTGCGGGTTTGTGTCGACCATCTTGTCGCGAACGAAGCCAAAGCTGCAAAACGCCTGAAACGCGGTGGTACGGCAGAGCACGTTTCGCTCGATTTTGTTGCCGCCGAGGCCGAACTTGCGCGCTCGAAAGTCTTCTCTCTAACCGCTTCGGAGTCACCGGAGCGTATG
>CAVOLC010000006.1:0-256002 GCA_963696715.1 uncultured Acidobacteriota bacterium | reverse complement strand
CCACGGCGACATTGATATGGCCTTTCGCGCGCACTTCCGCAGAAATCGCGAACCCGACGCGACAGGCGGTTTGCAACGCGCAGCGCGGGTTGCGCTTTGCAATCTCTGTAGCCCCTTCTCATTCCGTTTTGATGCCCAGAATCTTTGCCGAGCGCTGAACAATCTGCAACACGTTTTCCGGAGAATAAAACTCCAATCTGTGCACGATCCCGAAGCGTGAACGCAGCGGCGCCATGATCAACCCGGCGCGCGTGGTTGCTCCAATTAACGTGAACTTATTTAGCTGATAAGGATCCGCGCGGGCGCCAGGTCCTGGCCGATGATTAGATCCACTCGAAAATCTTCCATCGCTTGGGTAGAGGATCTCCTCGAGTGAAGGCTGCAACCAATGATCTCGTCTAGAAGAAAAGTCGCGCGGGTCAAGCGACGTAAGTACGGCCGTAACGTCTCCTTTCTTCTCTAACAGCGGTCCGGATGTTATTTTGATAGCGGAACCCATTTCACTGGCAAGAATCTGCGCGGGTAGTTTTCCCCGAACGCGGCGGCCCATACAAAACGTGGTCCAGCGCCTCGCCGCGATTTCGGGCCGCATCCACCGCAATCTTAGGGTTTCCTTCACCCGCGACTGGCCGATGAAATCTTCCATGCGCTTCGGCCGGACGCTTGCATCAATGCGCGCATCTTCATCCAGCGCCTTACCTGAAATGATGCACGGGGCTCCAGACCATCATTATTTCCGCCAATTGATCCCTCGTCGTCGAGCGGTCATGCAGCGCGCCTTCGAACGAGCCGAACTATTCTTCGCGGCCGGCACGGGCTGTCTTGTTCATGGACGCCCGCCAAGGATTTGGAGCGTAGCGCGTAGATCCTCGCGAATCGCCGGTCGCTTCCCGTCCGCCTTTTCGATCGCGCTGTCCACCGATCGCTGGTCATAGCCCAAATTCACAAGCGCCGAAGTGACATCTGATTCCAGTTGCGAACGCGTCGTGGGTTTTCCGGATTGCGGTATGTCCACAACTGCTAGTTTATCCCTTAATTCCACGACAATGCGTCCGCCGTTTTGCGTCCCACTCCGGGAATGCGGACCAGTTGCGCTAAATCCCCTTGCGAATCGCCGGAATCAATTCTTCCAGACTCATGCCCGATAGAATCTTCAAGGCAAGCGACGGTCCGACGCCGGAAGCGGAGATCAGCAATTCGAAGCAATGCTTTTCGCCATTGCGGTGAAAAAGCAGTAAGCGCGCAAGCTGGTACTCGCGAACATGCGTATAGATCAGCAGCGTTCGATTCCGTGTGAAGAGCGCCCAGCTAGCCGAAGAGTGGAAAGAGGAATCACCAGCTGGATAGCCAACGCCGCCGACATCAATCTAGAAACACTGCGTTTGGGCGCTTCTGGATGGCTAGGCGTAGTGATCCAATCATGTCGAGCGATTATTGATTAGCCTCGCTGGAGTGTCAACGCGACCTATTCTTGATTTGGGGTACAGAACCAAAGCTTTGATGGTAGCCCTAATAGTCTCTATACAATTCGACTCGTCATTGGAACTAAATGTTACAGCGTTCCGTATACATAGGTGCCACGGCACGCTTGGTTGCAAGTGTATTCCAGACGATTCCTCGTGTGATTCTGCCAAATTCGATTTCCTCATAATCTCAGTCTGAAACAACAGTCCAAAACATCGCCGTTTACGAATATTCGTGAGTTTCATTTCGCAAATATATCCGAAGCGAAATTGTCCGTTTGGGGGAAAAGCAATATCGTCTTCGATGCAACATTATTTCTTACACACAAACGAAAAATCGTTTTTCGATTTCTCTATGCGGCTGCTCTCGACACGAATGCCGCTGCGTAAATGGTCGCAAGGCGTTGAAGTTAATTCAGATTTCAGGAGGAATTGAAATATTCGCGTAACAAATTGAACAGAGTGTTAACAATCCTGCAGCTGTTGCGCTCGTGCTGTCTATCGCAACTCACATAACCCCGGCGAAAGACATAAAATCAACCGTCACCCCGGTCAAGTCAGATGTGAAACTGCTGAAGCCGGGCACCCTGGGCAGCACGGAACTTAAAGCCGGAGATTATTCAGTGACCGCCGATGACACCCACGTTAAGTTTTCAAAGGGGGGAAAAGTGATCGCGGAAGTTCCAATTCAGTGGAAAGACGAAAGTAGCAAGGCGCGATTCACTGCTGTTGTTGTCGATGGCAACCAGATCAAAGAAATCCACTCGGCGGCAAAACCAGGTACGTCGAAATTACCAGTAACGAAGTGCGAGGACGCTGGAAGCGGGCAGAATCACCGACTGGATTTCTGCCGCTTGCCACTCCGAAACTACCGCCGCGAACGATCCTGCTCGCGGCTTCGTCCACTAGCGATTCCAGCTCGCGCCTGGTCGAACTGATGCGCTCCGTTTCAACGGTTTCCAGAAGTCACTGGCGATTCTGGACCCAGATTGGACGCGGTTTGCAAACCGTAACGCGCCCGCGCTGCGAATAATTTTTCAACGTCACATCCGGACAATGACACCTGTTTGCCTAACATCTGCGTTACAAGCGCCACGCGCGCGAAGTGCTCGGTAGTTTCCATTCGGAAGAATGCCTTGAGCGAATCCGGGCCGTAGGTCACCACTCCGTGATTGGCCATCAGGATCGCATCGTAGCCTTCTACCAGCGGCTCGATGTGGTCCGCCAGTTCCGATGTTCCCGGGGTACCGTATCGAGCGACGGGGACGCATTCCCAGCGAAAGCACCAGTTCGCATAGCAGGGCCTTATTCAAAGGAATGCCCGCAGCGGCATAGCCCGTCGCGACGGGCGGTGCGCGTGGCATACGGCGTTTATGTCCGGACGCCGCCGGTAAACCAGTAGGTGCATGCCCAATTCGGACGAAGGATTTCGCCGGCCGCTGATAACATCTTAGATCAAGCTCACCGAATCGTCGGGCGTCATCATGCCTTTGCAAAGCCCCGTAGGCGAAGTAAGTATGTGGTGAGGATCTAACCGCAGCAGAAATATTTCCGTCCGTGGAAGCGACATACCCACGATCGTGAATCCACCGTCCAACGGCGCAAATATCCCGGCGGTGCTCATCTTCCGTTTTGAGCGCCCCGGGAGAAATAAAATCAGGATACATGGTTGCCTCCGCGATAAAACCGGGCCGTAAATTTACGCGTATATTCGCGAAGCCTTAGCGCGCGGGCCACGCGGTCGATCGCAACAATATATGCGGCAATCCGATTTATCTTTACGCCGTGCGTCTCGGCGTAGCGCACTACCTGCTCGAAACTATGGTCCATCACGTCCTGCAGGCGGTCGTTCACTTCGCTTTCGCGCCAGAAACGTTTGGCGATCCTGTACCCATTTGAAATAACTTCACCATAGCGCGCCGGCATTTCGCAAATGTTGCAGGAACGCAGTAAAAATTCCCTTATTCTCGATGACCGAGTCTGCGTGCGACGTGGTAGGTCCGTTTGCTCCTTCGCAAAGAATTTTGCAGTCCACGCGATTGGCGTTCCCGTGGTGATCTGGTTCTGGTAGCAGCCGGCACCAGAATATCCACGGGTGGAATAAAACTTCCTGCGCGCTCATTTTGGCTCCGCCGCCGGGAAATTCAGGCAGAGGCTCGCTGGCCGTAAACCCAGTCGATCACCTTCGGGATATCGAATCCCTTTTCGTTGTATAAACCGCCATAAATGTCTGCCACGCCGATGATTTTATAGCCTGCTTGGTGCATGAGAATTGCGGCCTGCGAGCCGACATTGCCGAAACCTTCGATAATAACGCAACAACCTTCACGCTCATCTTGAGCTTCAGCGCATTGTCGCAGCAAATCATCAACCCGCGCCCGGTCGCTTCCTTGCGACCTTGTAACCGCCAGCTCGAGCGGCTTGCCGGTGACGACTGCCGTGGTTGCTGCCGTGCCGTACCGTATCGCTAGGTGCCATCACCCATGCCGGTGGAGTCTATTCAGTAGTGCCGATATCTGGCGCAGGAACGTCACGCTCGGGGCCAAACCATTCGCTGAGTTCGGCCGTGTAACGCCTGGTTATGCGCTCAAGTTCCGTTTTAGAAAGCTTGCCGGGTTCGCAAATGACTCCCACCCTTCGCGCCGCCGAAGGGAAATATTTACCACCGCGCACTTCCAGGTCATCCACGCTGCCAGGGCGCGGACTTCATCAATCGAAACGTCCGGCGCGAACCGAATGCCTCCCTTTCCCGGACCGCGGATGGTTGAGTGAAGGACCCGATAACCGACGAAGACTTCCAGACGGCCGGTGTCCAGCGGCACCGGAATATAAACCGTGATTTCTTTGCTGGGATATTTCAGATAACGATACAGCCCGTTTTCCAGCCCCAGTTTCTGCGCGGCGATTTCAAACCGCGCCTCGGCGGACTTATAAACATTGAGTTCATCCTGCGAAACCGCTGACATGACAGCCTCCAGAATTGCTCGAACATTATGAATTCAATCGAAAGGAATTTTTGGCTTCGCAACGACGGTCTGAGAACTCCGTCGCAACACCTAAGTCGCAACACCTCAGTACAGCGGCGGCCAGTATACGAACACCGGCAAATCGGCGCAAGAAAAGCATTTTTAGTTTCTGGTCTCTCTCGCACCGTCACCATTCGGTCAACGGCGCAGGCGGCGTGCTACGAATTCGTCCAGCAAAAGCCGCGCCAGCTTCTGCTGGTCGTGGCGCACGAACTCCGCGGTGATGAAGCAGATCGCCGGTGACGTAGCGCAGTCTCATACGGTCCAGTTCATCAAATGACGGGTCCACCGGTTCGGCGTTTTGTGCACGATAGCGCCGCAACAGACTCGAGGGAACACGCGAGCGGTTAATCACCACAAAATCGAAAAGATCCTTGCCCGTATGATGGTAAATCGCGCGAATGTGATCGGCCACCGAGTAATGCTGCGTTTCTCCCGGTTGCGTCATCAGGTTAGCAATGTACACGCAAGTGGCTGGTGATCGTTTGATCGCCTGCACCACTCTTTCGATCAGCAGGTTCGGGATAATGCTGGTGTAGAGCGATCCGGGTCCCACAAGAATCAAATCGGCCGCGTGGATTGCATCCAGAACTTCTGGCAGCGCTCGGACACGGCGAGGCACCAAGCGAACCTTTCGAATCGAGTTTCGAGATCGCGAAATGTTCGTTTCACCATGAACGATTTTCCCGTCCTCAAGCTCCGCTTCCAGCGTGACGTTTTGCGCAGTGGAAGGGAAAATCCGTCCGCGGATAGCGAGGACTTGTGCCGACACTCGTACCGCTTCCGGAAAATCTCCGGTAACGTTTGTAAGCGCGGTGAGAAAAAGATTACCGAAACTGTGACCGGCCAAGCCGCGTCCGGCGGGGAAACGGTACTGAAACAGTTTTCCAAGCAGGTGCTCGTCTTTTGAGAGGGCCACCATGCAGTTGCGAATGTCACCGGGAGGCAGGATGCGATACTCGCGGCGCAGGCGTCCAGAACTGCCGCCGTCATCGGTTACGGTTACTACTGCTGCAAGGTCCGAGATCGGCCGGCGGACTTTTGCTCTTTTCGATGACGCCACAAATTCCTTGAGTCCCCGCAGGACCATCGAGAGGCCGGTACCTCCACCGAGAGCGACAACCCGAACAGGGCGCGTGTGATGGTTCGAAGGAATTTTCACAAAGATAACAGAAGATCAGTTTGCCGATCCGTCTCGCTCCGGGTAGAGCAATTCCGTAAAGCGGGGGTATTCCTGCAAGAAAGAAAAATCCTCGTCGTTGCGCGCGTGGTAGCGATTCTCCGGGCGCAATTGAATTGCAACCTTAAGATTTTGCATGGCGGATTCCGCTTCGCCAGTCAAACAATCGAGCGCGGCCATGGCGTAAACAATGTGGTCGGCTTTCGGGGCGGCTTTGCGCGCACGATCAAGATGTTCGCGAGCTTCGTCCCAGCGGCCAAGATTCATCAGTGCAACGCCTTGAGTGTAGTGTTCCTCGGCGGATTTTAAAGGCGGGATCGGCGGACGCGTGATTCGCTGCTCGCAAATGCGCATGTGGACTTGCGCTCGATCCCCCAGTTCTTTGCTGGGGCCTTCCAGCACGCGCTCCAGCGCCTGCTTGGCCCGCTGAAATTTTTGTTGTTGAAAATGCTTCAGACCTTCTTCGTAGAACTTCAGTTGAGCCTGCTTGGCAGGCGCGTCGGGGTCCGGAGGCAGCGTAGCCTTCTTCTTGGAAGACTTTAAGGTCTTTTTTTTCATTAGTTTATGACTGCCATGCGAGGTCGCCGAGGTGCGGATCGTCCGGCGCTTCACTGGCACCCTCCGGAAAAAACCATACGCGAACATAGCAAAGTCATAGAGGCGCGTCAATGCGCTGAAATCGCCCAAAACGACGCTCAAAGGGTGAGTCGGACTGCGAACTTTGGATTACGTGTGCTTCAGTTTACAATGCCCGCGGAGTTCAGAACCGCGTAACATAATATAATGTTCATGGTTTTCGGGGAGGAGTTCGTTCATGAGGCTTGAGCATCGCACTATTTGGGCTGTCCTTCTGATTGGTTTGTTTGCCACAATTTTAAGTATTCACGCTGCCGGGCCAAAAACGGAAATGGTGAAATTCCCTAGCGGCAAGGACACTATAGACGGTTTTCTGGCCGTTCCGGAACAGCCCGGCCGCTACCCCGGCGTGATCGTTATACATGAATGGTGGGGGCTGAACGACTGGGTGAAAGACCAAACACAAAAGATCTCTGAACAGGGCTACGTGGTGCTGGCCGTAGACCTTTATCGCGGAAAAACCGCGACGGATCCGAACGAAGCCCACGAACTGATGCGGGGATTACCCCAGGACCGCGCGGTGCGCGACATGCAAGCGGCATACGATTATCTAGCCGCGAGGAAAGATGTGACCGGCCGTATTGCCTCAGTTGGATGGTGCATGGGCGGCGGTTATTCCTTGCAACTTGCCATACATCAGCCGCGCCTGGCTGCATGCGTGGTGAATTACGGCGCGCTCCCAACGGACCCCAACGATCTCCAACAAATTGTTGCGCCAGTGCTTGGAAATTTCGGAGGGCAAGATCACGGAATAACACCGGCAGACGTAAAAGCGTTTCAGAAGAGTTTGTCGGGCATGGGCCGCTATGTTGATATCAAGATTTATGATGACGCAGGCCACGCCTTCGAAAATCCAAATAATCAGGCTGGCTATAAACCGGACGATGCCGCGGACGCATGGGCGCGAACTGTTGCGTTCCTTAAGAAGGCGTTGAGGTGAAGTATCGTATCCGCCGTTACGATCGACCCCTGATTGTTGGGATTCGTCATGCGCGGGTCTCCTGCCGATAGAGTTCCGCGGCGTGACAAACCGCCGCAACCACGACCATGATGCCCATGACCAACACCGCGATTAACCCTCCGAAATCGAAGAGACGCCAGGACAATCCAGGTACTCGCATATTCGGGTGAAACCACAAAAATACGTTACCCAGCGCCAGAAGTATTCTGATTTCCGTGGGTCCGAACTTTGCGAAGGAAAGCCTAAAAATCCCTAGCGTATAAGACGCTAGGTAGGTCTCAATCGAAAGTAGTAGGAACGCAACGAGCATGCCCATCGCGACCTTCCAATCGACGTAGCCGGAGGCCCCGAGCCCCGTCATCAAGAAGAGTGCTCCAAACGAGTCAACCATGTGGTCAACATAAAAGCCGTAACGAGGGCGCTGCTGGTTTCTCACGCGCGCCAGAGTCCCATCAAGGCTATCTCCGAACCAATTGATTGCAAGACAAACTGCGGCAAGCAATAACCCAATGGAATGCCAACGCACCAATAAATAGCTGGCCCCGGCCAGAAACATGGCAACGAAACCGAGCAGTGTCAGGTGGTCCGAGTTGACCCACGAAGGCATCCGTGCGGCTAACCAAAGTAATGCCCTGCGCTCCACTACAGATGTGACACTTTCCTGAAGTCGAAGAGCACTCTTAAAGAGCTGCGTACTCTCCTCCGCAGGCGCAGCATTCAATTTTTCGCCGCTGATATTGCTGCCAAATTTTGGTTCGACATCTGATTGTTTTAGGTGCATCAGTCATCTCCTTTGGAGATTCCGCTGTGCGCCGGCGCATTCCGGGCGCTCTCCGAGAATGCTGTGTTGCCGCGATCGAATTCAATGACTTGGAGATCATTTCATAAGAAGCCTAAAATCAATCGCTTGATGGAACATCATTTAGAATTACAGCGGCCAGGAAACCTGCATTGATTGAGACTAGGCGCGAACGACAAAGATTCCGGTTCGGCGTATTCGAACTCGACGCCGAATCCGGCGAATTGTTCAGGGAAGGAACGACGCAGCCTCGGCTTCGGGATCAGGCGCTTCAAATATTGCAGATGCTTTTGGAGCGGCCGCGAGGGCTGGTCACCCGGAATGAACTCCGCGATCGCCTATGGTCGTCTGACACTTTCGTCGATTTTGATCACGGTTTGAATACAGCGATAAACCAACTGCGCAGCGCCTTGGGCGATTCGGCAGTCAATCCCCGATTTATCCAGACCTTGCCTCGCCGCGGCTATCGCTTTATTGCACCGGTGGAGGTCTCCGCAGGCCTGAGCGCAACGCGGGTCTCGATGCAGGATGGCTCGAAGAATATTCCTGGTTCGAACGAAGCTGATGAATTCTCTCCGTCGCCAGATCGCTCATGGCTCTTGAGCGATTCGCAGGAACTGCCCTCCGTTTCGAAACCAATAATACGGATTCTCTTTTCCTTGATTCAATTGATGTACCTTATCTTCTATACAGTTTCACTGATGCGGTTGTCCCAGGTGGAGACAATTCTGGCAGGCGTGAGAGGTCCTGTTGTGTTGATATTGGTCGGGCTGATAGTCACGGCGGCCATCGGTATACCGATTCGGCTTTATCTGCTTGCCGCCGTAGCTTTCAACTATCGCGGACTCAACATAAAATTTAAAAAATTATTTCCTTTTCTCCTTCCGCTTGATGAACTATGGGCTCTCGCGCCATTCTTGATTGTTCACCAGATCGGCTTCGGCCTGGCTCTGGCAGCCACCGCCGCACTCCTTTATTTGCCATTCTCCCAACGATCTCTTTTGCTAATGGGGTTTTCAGTCAGACACAGATAAGCTTTTCTCGGACGAGCATCGAATGTGCAATCACTAGTCCAAAGACTGTAGCTTATAGGCCATCCGGAGATCCTGAGCGCCGGCTCATAGGATTCAATGATCTTGCGAAGTTGGGAGAGGGACCCCTTTTTGACCTCGCTGGCAGCTTGATTGGTCGGGTAGAGCAACAGCTAGCGTTGCTGCACCATAACAATGTCGGCCCCTAGACTCGAGTAGGCTTTGGTTGGTAGTCTGGGGAGGCGCGTGCTGCATTGTTCTTTAGAACGTAAATCCCGGTGACCGTTTTGGACCGGAAATTCCGCTATTAGACGAGGAATAGAGGAACTAACGTGGAGAATCCTGGGCTTCCGGCTCTTCACTGCAGTACGATGTGCTAGATCATGCCTGCACGTTTTGTTGTTCTTTTACTTGAAGTGCAAAAGCGGCAGCTTGGACTTTGGCTCGGTTTGCTCGTGGTGCTGGCGTTCTGCGCGGCCATGCCTCGTTTGCGCGCACAGGACGCCGCGAAAACTCAGCCCCAGCCGAACGCGCCGCAGCCAACATCTCAGGGCCAAGCCAAGACGGTGACTTGCACGGTGGAACTTTCTGGTAAGGCGCTCTCGGCCTCGCTCGCGGAAGCTCTGCATCTTTACCGCACGGGAAAATTGGATGACTCTGCCGCCGCCTACAACGCCATCATCACGTCCGGCGGTCCGGACACGGTGCTTGCCTACACCGGACTGGCGCGCGTTTATCTGAAGCAGGAAAAGATTAACGACGCTTTTGCGGCCGCGTCGAAAGCCGTGGCCCTGACACCGGGCAAAACGCCGGCGATTACGGTCCTGGGCGAAGTATATTTTCGGCAGGGAAAACTCACCCTGGCCGAAGAATCGTTTTTAAATTCGCTTAAGGCTTGTGACGTGGACGCTCGTTCCTACTTGGGATTCTCTAAAATTTTCCGCGTCACGTCCAATTACAAACGAGCGAAGGATGCCGTCACGCAAGCCTACAAGATTGACCCGGCGGACCCCGACATCAAGCGCGATTACATGGCCACGTTGAGCCGCAGCGAGCGGCTCAAGTTTCTCCGCGACTATCTCAGCCGCGAAACAAACGACGACGCCGAGCATCGTAGAAACACGGAGCGCGAACTTGCCGCCCTCGAAGACGAAACTGGGAAAACGGGCCACACCTGTCGTCTCACTTCGAAAGTCACCTCGACGCAAACCGCTCTGGAAGCCTTGCTCAACGATCGGCGACACACTCGCGGCTACGGGTTGCGGGTGAAAGTGAACGGCGCTTCCGCCAAACTTCTGCTGGACACGGGAGCCAGCGGAATCGTGATCAGCAAGAAAATCGCGGACAAGGCTGGCGTAAAGAAAATCGTCGAGAATGACGCGAAGGGGATTGGGGATAAAGCCGCGGCGGCAGGGTACGTTGGCTCCGCGGACTCCATCCAGATCGGGGATTTGCAGTTCGAAGGCTGTAATGTGGATGTGCTTGAGCGGAATTCCGTGCTGGAGGATGATGGCCTGATCGGCGCCGACGTTTTCCACAGTTTTCTAGTGGACTTAGATTTTCCCGACAGGAAATTCAAACTCACGCAATTGCCGCCTTACCCTGACGCGGCCCCGGCGGAGATCACCCTCGAATCGCGGCCGGCGCTAGCGTCTCAGCTGCACGATCGCTACATTGCGCCGGAGATGAAGGATTACATACAAGTCTTGCGCTTCGCTCATGCATTGTTAATTTTCACGCAAGTGAACGACTCGGCTCCGATGCTTTTTATGATGGATACGGGCGGTTTCGACAACATGATTACGCCGGAGGCCGCCAAACAAGTCACCAAGATCAGCCGCGATCAGAATGTTCACGTGAAAGGACTGAACGGGGAAGTGAAAGACGTTTATCGCGCCGACAAGGCGAATCTGAAGTTCGCGCGTTTCGAGCAGGACCGCCAGGAATTGGTCACCTTCAGCCTCGATCGCGTCAGCAATTCCCTGGGCACAGAGGTCTCCGGCATGCTTGGCTTTGGCATGCTCTGCATGCTCGATATAAAAATCGATTACCGCGACGGCCTCGTCGATTTCACCTACACGCCACCGGGGTCCAAGCGCTAGTTTCACTTGTGCGGGTTGCATGCGGAGTGACAACAGCAGGCCCTTGAGGCAGTCGCAACCGCAGAAATCCCATATAGTGTGAACCGAATTGTGCACCGAGGCGGAAATGCAGTAGAATCCAAGTTACCTAACTAATTGATTGTGTGACGTTAGGCCCGTAGCTCAGTTGGCTAGAGCGCCACCTTGACACGGTGGAGGTCTGCGGTTCGAGCCCGCACGGGCCTACCATCCAACTCATTGAATCTACTTAACGACAGCCCGATCCGCATACCAGTCAGTACGCCCAATAGAACCATCGTGCGAACTGGCTCTCGCGTTTAGCAGAATCGATTCATTCACTTATGCAAACGAGAGCTCGACTGTGTGGAAAGGAAATCGTTTTGAACCAAAGTGACTGTCAGTTGTGATTTACCGGTTTTATTTTGTGGCCAGTAGGTATAAATCTGCCTGGCCGCCGGGCCGGGCGTAGACGATCGATGAGAGGTCGCGGGGAATATCGTATGCATTTCCTTGGAAATCCTGTGGGAATTGATTATCGCGGGAGGCCCATGCGGCGGAGCACGGCGTCGAAGCGAGGATCCGATCGAAGCGGATCCCAATCAGGGTCAACCGCAACGGAGTACAGCTGCATTTCGTGTTGCTGACACGCTTTGTCTAGAACTCATTTCAAAACCCGGCGTAAGGTGATCATCAAACAGGCGATATGAAAGAACGCTTCATAGATTGTGGTCGAGCGATCGTAGCGAACGACCAGACGGCGAAAGTTTCCGAGCCAGGCAAAGGTGCGCTCCACTTTCCAACGGCGCCGATAGCGGCGCAGCGCTCGACCGTCTTGGGTGCGCGGCTTGCTGCGATTCCACCGATGCGGCGCGACCAATTCGATCCCGCGTGCCGCCAATCGCTCGCGCAATGGATCGCTATCGTAGGCGCGATCAGCAATCACACGCTGGGGTTTCTGACGTGGCCGCCCACCGCGATGTCGCCGGCTCACACGAATCGACGCGAGCGTTTCTTCCGCGAGCCGGACTTCGTTGGGCGATGCAGAGTAAAGTTGCTTTCCCAGAGGAACACCCTGGCCGTCGACCACCACCATCCACTTCGTGCCCTTGCCCCGCTTGGTTTTTCCAACTTTCGAGCCCCTTTTTTGGCCGGAGCGAAACTGCCGTCCAGAAACGATTCGCTCCAGTCGAGTTGCTCGCGTTGGTTCAGTTCCGCCAGAAATGCGCGCCAAATGGTGAGCCAGACCTCTTGCTCTTCCCAATCCCGCAGTCGCCGCCAGCAGGTCGCCGGTGAAGGAAACTCGTCGGGCAAATCCTGCCAGCGAGCGCCGCTGCGCAGAATCCACAGAATCCCTTCGAGCACTTTGCGGTCGTTGGCTGGCGGTCTGCCACCACGCGGGCGCTTGGGCCGCTTCGGGAGCAAGGGACCGATCTTTTCCCATTGGGCGTCGGTCAGCAGTCGACGTATCGCGCCATCGGTCCTCCCTTGGCGCTGCTGCCCGAATTTATCTCGCGTTTTCGCCAAACTAACCATCAACCTTTCAGCACGTTGTATCTAGTTTTGAAACAGGTTGTAGCCACTCAAACGCCCTGTCCTTGTCGCCCGCATAAGCGTATGCCCAGGCGATGCCCGTCTTGTCAGCGGACGGCTTCTTCGCGTCTTCCAGGAAATACTTCAGCATGAGGGGCGCAACTTTCTGCAATGGGTCTGCGGGGCCGGAGTTTTTCCTCGCCGCGTTTTCAAGGTCCCGCGCGAACGCCGTCGCCCCTTGTAGTCTCATGTATTGCAACATTTCGGCGAACGCATCGCCCAGCATGCCCTTGGCGCGCAATGCGTTGCCAAGACCGAGGTGGCCCAGCACGAAGCCGGGGTCGATCTCCACGGCTCGGCGCGCTTCGCGCAGTGCCGCATCGTAATCGCGGGCACACCAGAAAACAAACGATGCAATGTAATGACGCGCCGGAGAAAAAGGATCGAGTTCGAGCGCGGTGTTGATTTCACGGATCGCGTCCGTCTTCCGCCCGACGATATCCAGGTAAAAGGCATACTGCGCGCGAGCGAAGGAGGAATTGGGATCCGATAGAATGGCCCGCCTCAGTTCTTTTTCTCCCGCTGCCCAGTCCCAGTCATACACGGCATAGATCAAGCCCAGCAAGCAGTGCGCTTCGGCCAGGTTTTCGTCCAGCGCGAGTGCCTTCAAGGCTGCTGCCCTTGACTCTTGGATGGCTTCCCGGGCGGGGAATGAAAGGCGAGCGTATAGTGAGCGAGAGCAAGCGCCGCAAACGCCGGTGCGTAATTGGGATCCTGCTGAATGGAACGCTCCAGGAGTTCTTTCCCTTTGATAGCGCCGTCCTTCGACTCTTTCGAAACGTAGCTCCGGCCTTTCAGGTAGTCGTCGTACGCCCCGATGTTCAGCGGGTAGGGCGACGTAGCACGCCGACCAGGAAAAGCCGCGACATTGCGTTTCCCTTCCACGGCAACGCCATACGCAACCAGATGCCGCAGTTCGACCTGACGGGTTCCAAGTTACAATTCGCATATGAAAAAAAGTAGGTTCCCTGTCGTCGAACTGAACCTCAAGCACGCCATCAGAAGGTTGATTCCTATGCGATGGCAGCGAACTAGCAAGGACGAGCCGCTCTCAATGGTCTTACTTCTGCACGAGCCGCATTTATTTGCTGCCGGCGAACTTAGACTTGCCGCCGGGCGGGCTTGGCATGTTTCCTTTGATGGTGAGGAGAAGGACTCCAATCATTTCGTCTGGCAGTCGGGGACGGCCATCTTCATGAAAGCCGGGCCGCACGTGCTCAACTTTTTCTGTTACCCCGGCCCTTACATAAAGAATCCAAAAGAAAACGTGGATTGGCTTAAGCAACCGAGTCAACAGCAAGCCTGGATACAACACTCAGCTTGCGTTGGAGTCGCCTACCTAAACCCCAATGTAAATGTTGAACTCGGGTATTGTGTGCTCTCCCAACTCGTTGCAGAAATGCTCGACGGAAACTGCACTGCAATCTACATCACGATCTTTCCTGCAGCATTCCTTACCGCAATCGAAATGCTTTCCTTGTGCACATCCATGCCGATATACTTTCTGCGATCCATTGAGGGTGCTCCTTTCTGTAGTGGGTTCGAGCCAACACTCAAAACCTACTCCAAAAGGTGCGCCCTTTTACATTGCGTCGGATAATCGGACATTTGAAGTAGCACTTTATTTGATTGCATACGACCGTCGTGGACTTCGGCTATAGACGACAAATCTATTAGAGGGAACTACATGCAGGACAGATTCTCGGGCTTCTTAGGAATATTGAACCATTTTAACAAAGCGGTGGCCTATCGCAATCGCCCGCTCTTCGTCGAATCAGGTGTTCGGTTTCGCGACGAGCATCTCGGAATCGCTCACCAAGCCCCTCAGTAGCATCAGATTCAACGTCCGTAAGCTGCCCGCTAACATATACATGCACACACAGAGTCTTAGGGTTAAGAACGTGCTATGTAGGCATCGACCGGGAAGGAGAATAACTTCATGGCAACACTTTGGCAGGACATTCGTTTCGCGCTCAGAATGCTCGCAAAATCGCCCGCGCTCACGATGATCGTCGTCCTCACGCTGGCCCTGGGCATCGGGGCCAACACCGCGATCTTTAGCATAGTCAACGGCTTTCTGTTGCGTCCTCTTCCCGCGAAATCGCCCGAACAGATCACGGTGCTGGCCGCGAAGCTCGAGGGTGACACTCTCGGAATCTATACTCTCTCCTATCCGCAACTCATGGATTTTCGGCAACAAGCAGATGCATTTTCCAGCCTGTTTGGTTCCCAGGTGGATCTCGGTGGGCTCAGTGTCGATGGCAAAGCCAATCAGTTCCTATACGCTCGAGTCACCGGAAATTATTTCTCTACTCTCGGATTGCAACCCGCACTTGGCCGCCTCTTCCTTCCGTCGGAGGGGGAATCGAGCGGTAAAGACCCCTACGTGGTGCTGGGCTATTCCTACTGGCAAAAGAGGTTTGGAGGTGATCCCACAGTGGTGGGGAAGCAAGCTTTAATCGACGGCCAGGAGGCCACCGTTATTGGAGTGGCGCCCAAGAGATTCTATGGCACCAGCTTCGCGCTCGATTTCGACGGCTATGTTCCGCTGAACATGATGCCGGCCGCCGATGCGCCTACGTTCTGGACCGACCGAACCGCCCGTTCGCTGGTCGTGATGGGTCGTCTGAAAGACGGCGTGAGTGTAAAGCAAGCGCAGAGTTCATTAAATGTAGTAGCGCAGAGGTTGGCGGAACAGTATCCCGCAACGGATAAAGGAGTGACTATTCGCGCAATTCCGGAACGATCGGCGCGACCGCAGCCTTATGCGAAAAATGTTGTTCCATTTATTGTCGGCATATTTTTGCTGCTTGCAGCTCTGGTTCTTTTGCTGGCTTGCACCAACGTAGCAAATATTTTGTTGGTTCGCGCGACGATGCGCCAACGCGAAATGGCCATACGCGCCGCGATGGGAGCAAGTCGCATCCGGCTGATCCGCCAACTGCTCACCGAAAGCATTTTGCTAGCGCTGTTCGGCGGCGCCGGCGGACTGCTACTGGGCGTTTGGGCTGGTGGGGCGGTCGCCTCACTTCTACCGCCTTCACGATTTCCGATCCGCTTGGACTTCAGTTTTGATTGGCGGGTGTTTGCTTACGCGACGGCGGCCGCTCTGCTCACTGGCGCGTTGGTGGGCGTATGGCCCGCGATACGCGCCGGACGAGCGGATATGAACGGTTTGCTGCATGGTGCGGGAAGGAGCGATACAGCGGGCGTCGGCCGGCACCGTGTGCGCAGCGTGCTGGTGGTGGCGCAGGTAGCGGGTTCTTTGGTGCTATTGATCGTCTCGGGGTTATTCGTCCGCACCTTGTTCCGCACGCAACAAGCCTCACTCGGGTTCGACGCTGACCACTTGCTGAACGTAACTCTGGACCCCAAGGAAGTGGGATACGACGAAGTCCGTACAAAGTCTTTTTATCGGGAGCTCGAAGCGCGCGTCCGTTCATTACCGGGAGTGCAATCGGCAAGCTTGGCTTTCAGTGTGCCGATGGGAACGGTGAACGACGGCAGCGCGGTCTACATCGAAGGGCATCCGCCCGATCCCGGGAAACAACCTCCGGTGGTGATATACAACCACGTGGACGCACCTTATTTCGAGACCATGCGAATTCCGCTTCTACGCGGACGAGTATTTCGGGAGAACGACGATGAAAAGGCGCCGCTCGTGGCGATCGTGAATCAGACCATGGCGCATCAATTCTGGCCCAACGAGGATCCCATTGGAAAACGATTCAGTCTGAAGAGCGCGATGGGACCTTTCGTCGAAATCGTCGGAGTCACGGGTGATGGGAAGTACGTGTTCATCGGATGGGACAAAGAACCGTATTTCTATGTTCCGCTGGCGCAGAATTACACGGGCTACAGATCTCTGCAGATTCGCTCATTGGTGCCACCCGAGACCCTGATCACGCAGGTGCAAAGCGAGGTCCACGCACTGGATCCAAACATGCCGGCCTCCGACGTTCAAACTATGAGGGCGTCCCTTGCGGGAGGGAATGGATTTTTCGTCTTCAAGCTCGGCGCCATTCTAGCTGCCGCCTTGGGAATTCTGGGTCTGGTACTGGCTGTGGTGGGCGTGTATGGAGTCGTTTCGTTCGCTGCAAGCCAGCGTACTCATGAAATCGGAATCCGTATGGCCCTCGGCGCAAATCGGCAGGATATCCTGTTGCTCGTGTTGCGCCAGGGATTAGTGCTGGTGATCGGAGGCGTGCTTTCCGGTGCGCTGCTTGCATGGGCAATCACACATTCGATGGCCACACTTCTTGTAGGTGTCAGCCCAACGGATGCGCTCACATTTTCAACCGCGATACTTTTGCTCGGCGGCATTGGCCTCTGGGCCTGCTACGCGCCCGCGCGCCGCGCCATGCGGCTAGATCCCATGATGGCTCTGCGCTACGAGTAGATGGCCGCGAAGAATCCGAGACCAACAATGTCTCAGACCTTGATTCACCCACTTTACTGCTATCTGATCGTCCTCCCCTGTCCGTGATGCGTGCTCGTAGATTCGAATCAGAGAAGGTACGAGTGCTCTGGGCAAGGGAAGCGTACGTCTGCTGCCTTTGGTTTTGGGTGAGCCGAGCAAGCCGCGATAGCACGCCTGCTCGATTCGGATCTGGCCGGAAAAAAAATCCACGTCCTTTTGGCGCAGTCCTAGAAGTCCCCGATCCGCATACCTGTCAGCACGCCCAAGAGAACCATCGAGCGAACTGGCTCTTTGAGCAGCGTCAGCAGCTGCAGAATTTGGCCCGGCTGGAGCGCGTATTTTTCGCGAACCGGCCGCTTCTCGGGTAGTGAAACTCCACGGGCGAGATTGCTCGCGGAGTAGAAATTCCACGTCCTTGCAGTTTCGAAGGCCTTTGACATTAAATTGCGGAAGTAGTTGGCCGATTCCCATCCGAGGCCACTCTCGATCTTCTGCAAGACAAACCGTTGCAGGTCGACGGTTCCGATATCGCAAAGACGGTAGTTTCCAAAAGCAGGTAAGAGGTGTGTGTTCGAGATGGTTCCTCGAGGTTATAATCCTGCTCACGTATGGCATTGTCTCCGGGAACAAGACTTGGGGTATATGAGATTGTAGGCCCGCTCGGTTCGGGCGGAATGGGGGAGGTGTACGAGGCGCGTGATTCGTCCCTGCGTCGAGATGTCGCAATCAAACTCCTTCCGGCAACGTTCGCTCGCGACCCAGATCGCCTTCGTCGTTTCACAAAGGAAGCCCAAGCCTGCGCTGCGCTGAATCATCCGAATATCCTCTCCATTTTTCAAGTGGATGAACTCAACGGCGAACCCTACATCGTCTCGGAATTTTTGGAGGGACAGACCTTGCGCGACGCAACACGCGACGGACCCCTTCCCGTGCGGCGCGCTATCGACAACGGAATTCAAATCGCCCGCGGCCTTGCTGCGGCTCACTGCAAGGGCATCATCCACAGGGACCTGAAGCCCGAAAACATCTTCGTAACGAAGGATGGCCGCGTCAAGATCCTCGATTTCGGTCTGGCCAAATTAGCGGAGCGGGACGACCCCGCAGATTCTCCCACACTCACTGCTGGAACCGAAGCGGGTGCCGTTCTCGGCACGGCCGGATACATGTCTCCTGAACAGGTCCGCGGTGAATCCATCGATCAGCGCAGCGATATCTTTTCATTTGGGGTGGTCCTCTATGAAATGATGGCCGGCCGGCGCGCTTTCCTCCGGAAAACCGGCGCAGAAACCATGGCCGCCATTCTGAAAGAGGATCCGCCTCCGCCCGACGCCGCTCGCGAACTCTCTCCTACTCTCTCGCGCATCTTGCAGCACTGTCTCGAAAAGGAACCCGCGGCTAGATTCCAATCTGCCCAGGATCTCGCCTTTGCTCTCGAATCACTTTCTGGCCTTTCCCCCAACCAAACCAAGATGAGTGCAACCGCTCAGCCGGGCCCACGGTGGCGGAAGCATCCTGCTCTTGCGGCCTCGCTCCTCGGCGCTCTTGCGCTCGGGGCTCTTCTTCACGCACGATTCACTCATTCCTCCAATCCCCAATGGAATCAATTGACCTTCTCCAAGGGCATGATATCCACCGCGCGCTTTGCTCCCGATGGGCAGACTGTCGTCTACAGCGCCGCGTGGAATGGAAGGCCTTTCGAAATCTATGCGACCCGCCCGGAGAGTCCAGAGTCGCGCAGCCTTGGCCTGCAAAAGACAAACCTGCTTGCCGTTTCCCCGAAAGGCGAGCTCGCGGTCACTCAGGGAATCCAGGTAGTCGGCATCAACGTTTTCACCGGGACCCTATCCCGTGTCCCTCTGGAAGGCGGGACACCCCGAGAAATTATGCATGACGTCCAATTTGCCGATTGGGCCCTCGGAGGCGCGACCTTGGCGATCGTGCATAGGGTTCACGGACGAAGCGTCCTGGAATATCCTCCGGGACACCCAATCGCCGAATCCAGTGGCTACATCGCATTTCCTCGCTTTTCCCCTTCCGGAGACGAGATTGCCTATTTCGACTACGCGGATCCCACATTGGATTACGGGAAAGTCGTTGTCGCAAAACAATATTGCGTTTCAAACCTAGAAATCTTAGAGACAAGGAATTGTGGCCTGGGGTATGTTGGCAGGAGGGATGATCAGGCTGCGCAGCGGCCAATTGACACGGTGGAGGTCTGCGGTTCGAGCCCACACGGGCCTACCATTTTTTCTCATCTACTCCAGAGGCTAAATGCCACCAATGGATCACAAAAAGCCAGTTGAGTTCTGGCTGTTCGCGGTGGTATTCGCCGTTGTGGCGTTTTGTTGGCCTCGCGTGACACCGGCGCAAAAAGACAGCGCGTCTTATTCCACTCCGGCCAGCGAAATCGCTCCCTTCGATGTGATCATCAAGAATGGACACATTCTGGATGGCAGCGGCGGCCCGTGGTATGCCGCCGACATCGGTATCCACGGAGATCGCATCGTTGCGATCGGGAAACTCGGCGAGGCACCAGCGAAAAAGGTCATCGATGCCGAGGGTAAGATCGTTTCACCTGGCTTCATCGACATGCTCGGCCAGTCCGAATTTTCTTTGCTTATCGACAATCGTTCGTTAAGCAAACTCTCCCAGGGAATCACGACAGAGATCACTGGCGAGGGCGGCTCCATTGCTCCGCAGAACGGTAAGACCCTGGCGCAGCTTGCGCCTTCCTGGATCATTATCATCTGACTGTCGATTGGAGCACGCTCGATGGTTATTTCCATCGGCTCGAAAAAGACGGCACGCCAATCAATCTGGGGACTTACGTAGGAGCGGCTCAGGTCCGCGAGAGCGTGATCGGCGACGACGATCGCGCCCCCACGCCCGCCGAGCTCGAACAGATGAAAGCCCTTGTGGCTCAGGCCATGAAGGACGGAGCGCTAGGAATCTCGACTGCGCTGATTTATCCGCCAGGCCACTACGCCAGGACAGATGAGTTGATCGCGCTCGCTCAGGTCGCATCGCAATACGGCGGTATCTACGCTTCGCACATGCGCAGCGAAGGCGCCAGCGAAATGGCTGCGCTCGACGAAGCGATTCAGATTGGCCGCGAAGCTCACCTGCCGGTGGAAATCTTCCATTTGAAAGTGAGCGGTAAACCGCGATGGGGAACGATGCCCCGCGTGGTAGCGAAAATTCAGGCGGCGCGGGATGCTGGTCTCGACATACGCGCCGACCAATATCCTTACGTCGCAGGATCGACGGCTCTGGTCTCGTCTTTGCCGCCGTGGGCGGCCGACGGCGGTGTGGACAAGCTTCTGGAACGATTGTGCGATCCAAAGGTTCGCGAGCGCATCAAGAAAGAAATGGCGTTCGAACATACTGACTGGGAAAATCTTTATTACGATTGCGGTGGCGGGACTGGCGTAATGATCTCGGGCGTGGTCAATCCCAGCTTGAGGAAATACGACGGCAAGACTGTGGCGCAAATGGCGAGGGCGGAAAGTAAGCCAGAGCTCGATGCGCTGTTCGATTTCATTCAGGAGGACAAAGCTCAGACCGGGGCAATCTATTTTATGGCGAGCGAGCAAGATCTTGCTTACGCGCTCAAACAGCCATGGACTTCGCTCTGTCTCGACAGTGGTGAGCTTTTGCTTGACGGGCCACTGTTCGAACCTCACACGCATCCGCGTGCGTTCGGCTCATTCCCGCGATTCCTTGGCCGCTACGTCCGCGACGAGCATCTGATTTCTCTGGAAGAAGCGATTCGGAAAATCACTTCAATGCCAGCACAGCGCGAACACCTGGCGAATCGCGGGCTGATCAAAACTGGTTTCTACGCCGATATCACCATCTTCGATCCAGCGACGATCATCGACCGCGCTACCTACACGGAGCCCACGAAAATATCGGAGGGCGTGGATTACGTCTTCGTGAATGGCCAACTTGAGTTTGACCACGGGGCGTTAACTGGGGCAAAAGCTGGCCGCGCGCTTCGCGGCCCGGCATGGCACAATGAAAATTAAATCGTAGGAAAAAACCGAAGAAGATGGGCAAACGCTAGCGTTCCCTACGGCTTTATGCAACTGGCGGCAAGTTCGACTCAGCACTCCGGTGAGTGCATCCGTTCCGAAATACGGACTGTGCCGAGCGGAAAACGTCCAGATCGCCCATTGAAACTGGGCCTCCTCGTTCTGATTCGTAGTGGCGACCATTTGAGTGATGAGCCAGGCCATTTCCAAATATGTTTTCTTGTTGTCGAGTGGGTGAACGCTCCTGTTGGAGCGTTCAGGCTCGTGACCCTAGCGTTCCAACTGGTATTTCCGTAAATTTCGCGGTATCAGCAGTTGCAGTTTTTCGTGTGGCTTTGCTGTCAGGAATTCTCGAAATGAAACATTTAGGTTGGTAGGAGTTTAATGAGAGTACTATGCCGCTTAGTCCTATCGTTTGTTAGCATCCGGGCCCTCTTCAGGAATGGGCATTCGATATTGGCGTTCGGGTGATTCGAGCCGGCTCAAATTCACGGCAACTTGTTCTTGACTATTTCGCCGCCCTTCATCACGAAGCGCACAGTTTCCAGCGTGCGCACATCCGTTAGAGGATCTCCATCCACGGCGATGATGTCGGCAAACTTTGTTGCTTCGAGCGTGCCCACTCGGTCTGTCCACCCGAGTAAATCAGCCGCGTTTACCGTTGCAGCTTGAATACTCTGCAGTGGCGAAAGACCGAGTTTGACCATCACCGCGAATTCGCGCGCGTTCAATCCATGAGGGTAGACCGCGGCATCTGTGCCGAACGCTACTTTCACGCCAGCCTTAAAAGCCGTCCCGATATTCTGACGCGCGATGGGCAGAACGATCTTTGCTTTTTCAATCATGTTGGGGGTGAGGCCAAGCGTTGAAAGATTCTCCATCAGCCAATCGCCGAGATAAAGAGTTGGAACCAGATACGTGCCGCGCTGCTTCATCAACTGAATGTCTTCCTCGTTCATGTAGCTGCCGTGCTCGATGGAATCCACTCCTGCGAGCACCGCGTTCTTGATCCCCAATGCGCCGTGCGCGTGGGCCGCTACTTTGCGGCCCAGGCCGTGTGCGGTGTCCACGATGGCTTTCATTTCCTCCGGACTGTATTGCTCCAGCGCTGGGTTATCGCCTTCAGAAAGAACGCCGCCCGTAGCCATGAATTTGATTACGTCGGCACTGTATTTTATGTTCTCGCGTACTCTTGTGGTCACACCGTTGACTCCGTCAGCTACTCCATCGCTTGAGAAATTGTATTGAGGCGCGAGGAAATTCTCGTCGCCGTGTCCTCCGGTGATGCTAAGCGCCGGGCCCGAAGCCAGAATCCGCGGACCTGGAACATCGCCCGCCTTAATTGCGTCGCGCAAAGCAATATCTGAATATCCATTCGCTCCCACATTGCGTACGGTTGTGAAACCCGCTTCCAGAGTGACGCGTGCGTTGCGCGCGCCTAGAAGCGCCTGGCGCGGATAGGAAACGTGCAGGCTCGCCGGGCCCAAATAGTAGGGACTGTAAGTGAGATGCGTATGGCAATCAATTAACCCGGGAAGAACCGTCGCGTTCGATAGGTCGATTACCTTAAGGCCTGCCGGAAGCTGGCTGGAAATCTCAGCGGCTTTACCAATGGCTTTAATCCGGTCGCCTTCGATCCAGATGATCTGATCCGTAAGATAATTTCCCGTGCGAACATCCAGTACTTTTCCCGCGTGGATGGCAGTCTCAGCGGGTGCGGAAGGCTTCGGCGTCTGAGCGCCACAAACGCCGATTAGAATCGAGCACAAGCAACACAACAATCCCAAACGCTTCATCTAAAGTCTCCCTGGCACAGTAAGCCGAATGTCTGTATGCATCTCAGCGCGTTGTCTAAAACGAACGAGGTTTCGCGTGGATTGTAACGCCGCCGCCAGAATTATCTTCTTTTTTTTCCTTGTGCCAGTCTGAACGAACCTACGGAGGAAACAGGAAGTCTTCACGAACCCTGGGGAAACATGTTGGAAATTATTACCCTGCACTGTTGACACGCAAAGCCCATACTGTATGATTATGCAGTGCGATGAATAATGACGCATAGAGTTTACATGGGCGCGCATAAGAGATTTCGGCAAGGTCGAATATTGAAAGTGCTGGCCGGCTCACCGGTCGCCAGCCAGGACGAGCTGCGCCGGCAGCTCGTGCACTTAGGAGTCCGCGTGACGCAGGCCACGCTCTCGCGCGACCTTCGCGAGTTGCACTTGGTTAAAACTGCCGATGGCTACCGCCCACTGTCCGCCGCTGGAGCCGAAGACGCACCTTCGATTCCAACGCTAGCACGCGCCCTAAAGGAGTTTTTGCTCGACGTGCGCCCGGCGCAGAACATGCTCGTGCTGAAAACTCCGCCCGGCGGAGCGCAGCCGATTGCCGCAGCCCTTGACGCCGAGCGCTGGAAGGAAGTTGCCGGAACATTAGCGGGAGACGACACTGTTCTAATCATCTCCCCCTCGCGTACCGCGCGTGCAGCGGTTCAGAAACGAATCGAGGACATGCTGCGATGAACAGTAAGCCGAAGGTCGCAATCGTGGGGGCCACGGGCTACGCGGGATTCGAGCTCGCTCGCCTGCTTTTGCGGCATCCACAAATTGAGAAGCCGGTATTTTTCGTTCGCGGGGAACATAGCAATGTCCGCTGCCTCACGGAAATCTTCCCACAGCTTCGCGGCTGGGGTGAAGCGCGCTGCGCTCCGCTCTCGGCCGACGCTATTGCCGACAGTGGAACCGACGTTGCATTTCTATCCACGCCGCATGAGGCTTCGCTCGAGCTTGTTCCGGAACTCGTCGCGAAGAATTCCGACCTGCGCATCGTGGATTTGAGCGGTGCGCTTCGCTTCCGGGAGCCGAAGACTTTTGCCGATTGGTACGAACTCGCGCCTGCTAGCCAGAAAACTCTTTCCGCTGCGGTTTATGGCTTGCCTGAACTTTACAAGCAAGCGTTGCCGCACGCGAGTCTGGTGGCGAATCCGGGCTGTTATGCAACATCCGTCATCCTCGGATTGAGGCCGCTTGTAGATGCTGGCTGGATCAATACATCTCGGGGCGTGGTGTGCGACTGCAAATCCGGCGTAAGCGGAGCGGGCAAAGAACCTAATCGCGAAACGCATTTCGTCGAGGTAAATGAAAATTTCCGGGCCTATGGCGTGTTCACTCACCGCCACACACCGGAGATCGCAGAGCATGCCGGCATCGCCTTCGAAGATTTTATCTTCGCCACTCATTTGCTCCCCGTGGAGCGCGGAATTCTTTCCACGTTGCACGTATGGCTCGAACAGTCGCGCGGCACGGATGAGATCGAGGGTCTTTATCGCCGCTTTTATGCCGAGCGGCGCATGGTCCGGATTTTGCCCAAAGGACGTTTGCCGGAATTGCAGCACGTAACCCGCACGAATTTTTGTGATATCGGGTTCGCGTTGGATCCTTCAGGCGAGCGGCTCGTAATCATTTCCTGTCTCGACAATCTGGGCAAGGGCGCGGCAGGGCAGGCGGTCCAAAACATGAACGAGATGTTCGGTTATCCGGAAACAACGGGGTTGCTATGAGATTGGTAATCAAGATCGCAGGGGCGCTCCTGGAGCGCACAGAAACCGTGCAGACGATCGCTCGTCAAGTCAGCGAGCTCGCCCGCGCCAGCCACGAATTGCTTGTAATTCACGGTGGCGGGAAAATCTTCACCAGCACGCTGGATCGCATGGGAATTTCGAGCCACTTTGTCAACGGCCTTCGCGTCACCGACCGCGAAACGCGCGATGCCGCGGTAATGGTCTTCGCCGGCCTGCTCAACAAGCGCTTGGCTGGCGCAATTTCGTTGGCCGGCCAGCCTGCTGTAGGCATAAGCGCTTCTGACGCCACCTGCTTTCTCGCCGAGCCGATGCAGGTCGGCGAATGCGAAGGCAGCCTTGGATTCGTCGGCTATCTGACGGAAGTAAATGTTGAGTTTCTGCGTTCACTTTGGAACGCGGGAATCGTTCCCGTCGCTTCTTGTCTTGGCCTTGGCTCCGACGGCGAGCTTTACAACATCAACGCCGACCACATGGCAGCCGCGGCTGCGGAATTTATCCAAGCCGATCGCTTGATCTTTCTCACCGATGTGGCAGGTGTGCTGGATGGCGAAAAGGTCTTGCGCGCGGTACGCAGCGGCGAGATCGAAGACCTCATCCGGCGGAATAGAGTTTCGGGCGGAATGATTTTGAAGCTCGAAGCCGCAAAGCGCGCTTTGACCGGCGGCGTCGGCGCAGTTCACATTGTCGGTGGAACAATTCCCCGAGCCTTATTCACCGCCGCGAACGGCTCGCGCCGGCTGGGTACCCGCGTTCTTCCCACCGTTCACGCAACCACGAGAATCGCTCAGGGAGTAGCGCGCTAGAAATGGCCAAAAAGAAAATCGCGTCGAGAAAATCCATCTTCGCAGCGCGGGTTCGCGCTGACGAAGCCCGGCATTTGATGAACACATATAAGCGTCCGCCGGTTGTATTTGCGCGCGGCCGCGGTTGCCGGCTTTACGACACGGACGGCCGCGAGTATCTCGATTTTCTTGGCGGAATTGCCGTAAGCGCGCTGGGACACGCGCATCCGCGGCTTGTTCGCGTGATCCGGCGCGAAGCTGGCCGCGCTATTCATCTTTCGAATCTTTTCCATAATGCACATCAGGGCCCGCTTGCAAAGAAGCTGGCTGATTGGTCCGGACTGGACCGCGTTTTCTTCGCCAACAGTGGCACCGAAGCCATCGAAGGCGCGCTGAAGCTTGCGCGCGCACACGCAAAACAGAAAGCAGCCGGCCAAAAGAAAACGCGAATTCTCGCGCTTGAAAATTCGTTCCATGGCAGAACTTTTGGCGCCGTATCCATCACGCACACGTTGAAATATCGCGAACCGTTTGAACCCCTGGTTCCCGGCGTCGAATTCGTCCGGTTTAACGATGTACCGGATCTCGAATCTAAATTTGACGATTCTGTGTGTGCTCTGGTGGTCGAGACGATTCAAGGCGAGGGTGGCATTTTCGGTGTCAACGAGTGTTTCTGGAATCGCGCACGGGCACTTGCCACGCAATACGGCGCAGCTTTGATCGCCGATGAGATCCAATGCGGCTTAGGCCGCACGGGCCGCTATTTTGCGTACCAACAATTTGATTCTTTGCCGGACATCGTTACTGTCGCGAAGCCACTTGCCGCAGGCCTTCCGCTCGGAGCGATTATCGCAAATGAGGAATTTGCTGCCGCCTTCACGCCTGGAGTGCATGGAACCACGTTTGGCGGCGGACCGCTGGTGTGTGCTGCCGCGCTGGAATTTCTCACTATAGTGGAAGAGGAAGACTTGCTCTCTTATGTACGAGAGCGCGGCGCTGAATTGCTCGCCGGCCTGAAGAAACTTTCCGAGCAGTTCGATTTTGTCCGCGAAGTCCGCGGCCAAGGTCTCATGGTGGGCGTCGATTTGTCATGCGACGGCGCACCCATCGTTGAGGAAGCCTTGCGCCGTGGCCTAATTATCAACTGCACCCACGACCACATCTTGCGGCTGCTTCCGCCATTCATTATTAGCAAGCGTGATATAGCTCAGTTCCTTGCAAGATTTGAAACGGTGCTGGCCGCCATCTCGAAAACGGGGGCCACGCTGTCCGCTGTCACGCCCCAGTTAAAAACTCCAATTCAACAGCAGCCCGGTCTGGCGGCTGCTTCGAGGCAACTATGAACGCTGCGGTGGCTCCTCTCATATTCACAAATGATCTTCTCACCGGGATGGAATGGAATCCTGCGCAAGTTCGCGAACTCCTTCACCTCGCAGCGGACCTGAAATCGCATCCCGACCGCTATCGCGGAGCTCTGGCTGGCCGCTTCCTCGCGCTCATTTTCGAGAAGCCGTCGCTGCGTACGCGCGTAGCGTTTGAAGTCGGGATTTCGAGCCTTGGCGGTTCTTCCGTTTTTCTCGACCATACCGAAACAAAGCTGGGTCAGCGTGAATCCATTCCCGACGTGGCAAGAAGTCTCGAACGCTGGGTTCATGGGATCGTTGCGCGCACGTTTACGCAGGAGTCTATCGACGCGCTCGCCCAAAACGCCTCCGTTCCGGTGATTAACGCGCTTTCTGACCGCTACCATCCTTGCCAGGCGCTCTCCGATTTCTTCACGCTGCAAGAGCGTTTCGGCGGACTGCGTGGACTGAAGCTCACGTACGTCGGTGATGGCAACAACGTCTGCCATTCACTACTAAGCATCGCAGCGCGCGCGGGGGCCCATCTCCGCATCGCAACTCCGTCAGGCTACGATCCCGATCCGGCCGTGGTATCGGAAGCCAAGCGCACCGCTCGCGAGACGCGCGGGAAAATCGAAATCTGTAGTTCGCCCGAGGAAGCTGTGGAGGGTGCACAAGCGATTTACACGGATGTGTGGACCAGCATGGGCCAAGAAGAGGAATCAGCCGCGCGCGAAGCGGCGTTCGCCGTCCATCAGGTAAATGACGCACTGTTTTCACACGCCACGTCCGACGCTGTTTTCATGCACTGCCTCCCCGCGCATCGCGGTTCGGAAGTCAGCGCGGAAGTCATTGACTCGCCGCGTTCGATCGTGTTCGATCAGGCGGAAAATCGCCTGCATATGCAGAAAGCGATTCTGCTCACGCTGTTGAATTAGTCCAAGGAGAACGAATTGCCAAAGAAAGTTGTGCTTGCGTATTCCGGAGGTCTGGACACCTCTATCATCATTCCCTGGCTCAGGGAAAATTACGGCTGCGAAGTGATTGCAATGATTGGCGACCTCGGCCAGCAGGAAGACTTGGAAGCCGCGCGAAAAAAAGCGCTCGCCACTGGCGCGAGTGCCGCGTTTGTCGAAGACCTGCGCGAGGAATTCATCACCGGCTACATTTGGCCCACCCTCCGAGCCGGCGCGGTTTACGAACACAAATATCTGCTTGGCACTTCTTTTGCGAGGCCTCTACTCGCGAAGCGCCAGGTGGAGATGGCAAAAAAAGTAGGCGCGGATGCCGTGGCCCATGGCTGCACCGGCAAAGGCAACGATCAGGTTCGCTTCGAACTGGCGGCTAAAGCTCTTGCGCCTGAATTGCAAATCATCGCGCCGTGGCGCGAATGGAAAATCGCATCGCGCGAAGAAGCTATCGCCTACGCCCACACGCACAGCGTTCCGGTGGAGCAGACCACCAAGAATATTTATAGTCGCGACCGCAACATTTGGCACTTAAGCCATGAAGGTGGCGTCTTGGAAGATCCCGCTAATGCGCCTGATAAAACTATGTGGCAGTGGGTCGTATCGCCGGCAAATGCACCCGAAAAGCCCACCACTGTTGAAATCGGTTTCGAGGGTGGAACTCCCGTCTCCGTGAACGGCAAGAAATCGGATGCAATCCAGCTACTTACGGTATTGAACGAAATCGCCGCAGCCAACGGCGTGGGTCGCATGGACATCGTCGAAAATCGGCTGGTCGGAATTAAATCGCGCGGAGCTTACGAAACGCCGGGTGGAACGCTCCTGGTTGCTGCCCATCGTGAGCTCGAGTCACTCGCGCTCGATCGAGAAACCGCCCATTACCAACAGATCCTCTCGCTACGTTACGCGGAGATGGTTTATTACGGCATGTGGTTTACCCCGCTGCGCGAAGCGCTCGACGCATTTTTCACCAGTTCGCAGCGCCGCGTTACCGGCTCGATTTCGCTCACACTTTGCCGGGGCATCGTTTCCGTGGCCTCACGCCATTCCCCGTATTCACTCTATCGCACCAATCTCGCCAGTTTCACCATGACCGGCTACAACCCAAAAGATGCGGAAGGCTTCATCAACCTTTTCGCGCTGCCCATCACCGTGCCACAGGAAGATACGCAGACCAAAGCACAGGTCGCGCACCATGAGGCCAAAGCGCGATGAGTGATGCCGCAAGCCAGCGGAAAATGTGGGGCGGTCGTTTCGAACGCGGTCCCGATGCAACTTTCTACGAATTCGAGCGCTCCTGGAGATTCGACAGGCGGCTTCTGCCCCAGGAATTCGCGCTCGACCGTGCCTGGGCTCGCGCCATTGCACGCGCAGGAATTCTCACGCAGCAAGAGAGCGAGCAAATGGTCGCCGCGCTGGATGCTCTCGAAGCTCGTGCAAAATCCGAACCCGCATGGCTCGATGATTCGAAAACAGAAGACGTCCATCATTTCGTTGAAACTGCACTCATTGAAAAATTGGGCGCCGTCGGCGCGAAATTGCACACCGGTCGTAGCCGTAACGATATGGTCGCCACCGAATTTCGCATGTATGTGAAAGACGCAGCACGCGAAGTCCGGCGCGCAATCGCCTCGCTAGAACGCGCGGTTGCCACCCAGGCTGAGTTCAATCTAAAAATCCCCATGCCGGGTAACACTCATATGCAGCACGCGCAGCCGCTGCTTCTTTCGCACTGGCTTCTCGCGCATGGTGAGGCCTTCCATCGTGATGCTGAACGAGTAGCGGTGGCCGCTACTCGCGCCGATGTTTGCCCACTCGGCTCGGGCGCCCTTTCTGGCTGCGCGTTCCCGCTCGATCGCAAAGCGCTGGCTACCGACCTTGGTTTTTCAAACATATCCACCAACAGCTTGGACGCTGTCAGCGATCGCGACTTCGCCCTCGAATATCTGTTCGCGGTTTCCACTCTTGCCATGCATCTCTCGCGGCTCGCCGAGGATTTTGTACTGTTTGCTTCGCCGGAATTTGGTTTTGTCGAGTTGCCGGACGAATTCTCCACCGGCAGCAGCCTGATGCCGCAGAAGAAAAATCCCGACGCCTGGGAGCTAATTCGCGGCAAGACCGGCCGGATTTACGGAGGCCTGATCGCGCTTTTCACCACCATGAAGGGATTGCCCTCCAGCTATCAACGGGATTTGCAGGAAGACAAAGAAAATCTCTTCCAAGTCCACGATCAAGTACTCGCTATGCTGCAAATTGCCGCAGCCACCTTAGCGGCCACGAAGTTTCGCGAAGATCGTTTACGCCAAGCGGCACAGGATCCCGCGCTGGTAGCCACCGAAGTAGCGGATTACCTCGTGACATTCGGCGTCCCCTTCCGCGAAGCGCATGAAATAGTAGGGAAAGTATTGCGGGCGGCGGAGCAAGAAGGAAAATCCATTCGCGAAATGCCGATGGAGCGATTAAAGGAATTCTCGCCGGTCTTCGACCGCAATTTGGCGACCGCGCTGACGCTGGAATCCGCGCTGGCCCGCCGCTCGCTGCCTGGCGGAACGGCCCCGGGAGCGGTTCAATCAGCATTGCGAGAATTCAAGGGTCGTCTTGCACAGTTGGAGAAGGATTTATGATCGCGCGACGCGCAAGAATTGCGGACGCTCCGGCGATCAATGCGCTCATTGCACATTACGCCGAGCAGGGATTGTTGCTGGCCCGTAATGAGGAAGAAATCCGGCGTAACATCAGCCACTTTCTCGTTCAGACACATTCCCGCTGCCTAGTTGGCTGCTTGTCGCTTGAAAAATACAGCGCGGAGCTCGCGGAGATCCGTTCCGTCGCCGTAGATCCTAAGATCCGCGGATGTGGAATTGGCGCGAATCTAATTTCTTTTGCTTTGCAGGAAGCCCGCAAGAAAGGCATCGCGCGAGTTTTCGCAGTCACGCACGCACCGGAGTTCTTCGAACGCCACGGATTTGTCGCCTCATCTCGAAAATTGCTCACGGAGAAGATTGAACGTGACTGCTGCACGTGTGCAAAACGCCGGTCGTGCAAACTAGTGGCCGTGATTGCGACCGTGTTGCCTGAACGTATCATATTGCGAATCCTTGGCGACTCCGCAACCCCTATGTCCGCCGCATGAAATCACATCCCTCGCATGCTGACATTCCGCGTGGTTTTAGTTTCTCAGCCACTGTTTGCGGTCTCAAAAAAGCCGGCCTCGATCTAGCTCTGCTCACTAGCGCGACACCTGCCACGGCTGCGGCCGTCTTCACCACGAATCGCCTTCAGGCCGCGCCGGTTCGTATCTCACGTGAACATTTGCAGAAATCACGTCATAAAGTCCGCGGTGTAATCGTCAACTCCGGGAATGCAAATTGTTGTACCGGCCCGCAAGGGCTGGCCGCTTCACGCGATACGGCCACGGATGTTTCGAGCTCGCTCGGCTGCAAGCAGCAGGAAGTCTTAGTGTGTTCCACAGGTGTCATCGGAGTGCCGCTGCGCGTGGAGAAAATTCTGAGCTCGGTTCCAGCGCTTGTGCAAAACCTCAACTCCGACGGACCTTCTTTTGAGCGATTTACTCGCGCAATCATGACCACCGATACGCGTCCGAAATGGGCCGCAGCAAAATTTCGCGTCGGCGGGAAACAAGTCCGCATTGTGGGCTGCGCAAAAGGAGCCGGCATGATCGCCCCGAACATGGCCACCATGCTGGGATTTCTAGCTACCGACGCGGCCATTTCACCAATCCTGCTTTCGAGGATGCTCAGGTCCGTCGTGGCACGCACATTTAACGCGATCACGGTGGACGGCGATACATCAACGAATGATACCGTCGTGCTGCTCGCGAACGGTGAAAGCGGTGCGAGGAAAATTACCCATGAGAATGGCGACTATCGCAAGTTCTGCACTGCGTTAGAAACGGTGTGCCGATCTCTCGCGCTCGCTATCGTGGCAGACGGCGAAGGTGCGCAGCGCGTGATCGAAATCGAAGTCCGCGGTGCAGCCTCGGACCGCGCCGCCGATAGAATCGCCCGCACCATCGCGAATTCACCCTTGGTAAAGACCGCATTTGCGGGCGCCGACCCCAATTGGGGCCGCATCCTAGCCGCGGCAGGCCGCTCGGGAGTTTCATTCGATCCGGACAGCGTTGATATCCAACTCGCAGGTATTCGCGTGTGCCGTCGAGGACGCGAACAAGCTTTCGATGAGCGCATTGCGCATCGAAAAATGCTGGAAAAGTATGTCCCAGTAATAGTTGATTTGCATGCCGGCCACGGCAGGGCGCGCGCCTGGACCTGCGATTTCACTGCTGAATACGTGCGCATCAACGCGAGCTACCGTACGTAAGTTGCGCCGAGAAATTCTTCGCAAGCCAACTGCAACGAGGATGCGAACCCTTCACCTGCTAAGAATCCCAGTTCCAATTCGCGTACTGCTCTCGCAGTTTTGTCTTGAGGAATTTGCCTACGGAAGTGCGCGGAATTTGCGCGGCGAACACAAACGCATCTGGTAACTGCCACTTCGCAAATGTCTTGGCCAAAAACTCGCGCAATTCTTCCGGCTGCACGGATACACCTTCTTTCACGACGATCACAGCCAGAGGCCTTTCCTGCCACTTCGGATGAGGAACGGCGATCACGGCAGCTTCACGGACTCCTGGATGGCACATCAGCGTATTCTCGAGATCCACTGAGCTAATCCATTCGCCGCCGGATTTGATCAAGTCCTTGCTGCGGTCAAGAATTTGGACGTAGCCTTCTTTGTCCATGGTAGCCACATCGCCGGTGCGGAACCATCCATCAGCGCTCCAGCGATTGGCCGTTTCTGGCGACTCGAAATAGCTGGCGGCGATCCAGGGTCCGCGAACTTCCAGCTCCCCGGACGTGACGCCATCCCACGGCGCTTCGCCTTTAGCGCCCATCACACGCAATTCCACGAACGGCGCGGGAATTCCCTGCTTTGCGCGAATCCTATATTTTTCGTCATCCGTCCGATGAACCAGCGTGGACTTGATCGGCCCGGTTGTAGCCATTGGCGTGGTTTCCGTCATTCCCCAAAGATGAGTAATGTGAAAGCCAAAGCGATCCAGTCCGCGTAGAAGTGATTCAGGCACCGCTGCGCCTCCGCAAATAATTCGCACAGGGTTTGACATCTTCCAGCGTCCTGAAGTTTTCTCCAGTGCGGCGAGCACGCCGAGCCAAATCGTCGGCACCCCGAATGCCAGCGTGACTTTTTCGCTCTCGATCAGATCCAACAAACTTTCCGCATCCACGTAGGGCCCGGGCAAAACCAATTTCGCGCCAACCATCGTTGCCGTGAAGGGAACGCCCCATCCGTTGGCGTGAAACATCGAGGATGCCGGAAGGACAACGTCATGGTGACCCACGCTAAAGCTATCCGTTAGACCTTGGGCCAGGCTATGCGGCAACAAAGCGCGGTGAGAATAAACCACTCCTTTCGGTTTTCCCGTGGTGCCGGAAGTAAAACACATCGCAGCGGCATCGTTCTCTTCCAGATACGGATAGACAAAATCATCATCCGCAGCGGAAAGAAAATCCTCATAACTTTCATGCGCACGCGGAATTTTCTGTCCGCTGAACGGAACCGCGAGAACGCGCTCGAAATGCACCTTGGCCCGAAAAGATTCATAAACTGGCAGCAGCACGTCATCCACGATCAGGTAACGGTCGCGCGCGTGATTTATGATGTATGCAAGCTCATCTGGATGAAGCCGCAGATTCAAAGTGTGCAAAACGCCGCCGGACACCGGCACACCGAAGTAAGCCTCCAGGTGCGCTGAGTGATTCCACATTAGTGTGGCCACCCGGTCCCCGGACGCCATTCCTGCGAGTTCGAGCGCACGCGCCAGCCGCCGCGCTCGCCTGTAGATCTCACCGTAATTGGTGCGTCTCAGTGAGTGGTCCGGCAGGCGCGATACAACTTCAATAGTCGGAAACAATTTTCCGGCGCGTTCGAGGATCGGTGCGAGGGTCAACGGAAAATCCATCATCGTGCCGCGCACGTTGTCTCCGCTCGCACATTTCCTCCAAAGGATTTCTCGGCGAATCCTACCACTTTTCTACATCGCTAAGGGAACTGCGCTGCGGGCAGCCGATCACCGCAGCCGATGGCACCGATGGCAGCCGATGGTTGACTGCCGCAGGCACTTGCCGCAAGATGCTCCTGAGTTGCTGGAGCGCTCGCTTCAGCCGGGTGGCTGAATCACTGCTGGCCCCCGCGCCGACATCCTGTCTCTTCAGCTTCGCATGATGCGTCCTGGCGATTGCCAGGAGCTCAAGGAGAACGACCGTGAAGAAATTGTATGTGGGCAATCTGTCGTTCAAGGCTACGGAAGAGCAGGTGGCAGCGTTATTTTCCGAAATTGGCGTTCAACCCGATTCACTCACCCTACTGCGCGATCGCTTTACTGGGCAGCCCCGCGGATTCGGTTTTGCGGAAATTGGCAACGACGCGGAAGCTGAAAAAGCAATCGCAGCGCTCAACGGCAAAGATTTTCTCGGACGCGCGCTGGTAGTGAATGAAGCTCGTCCACAACGCGAAGGTGGCGGTTCCGGTGTGGGAGGTGGCCGCGGTGGACATGGAGGCGGTCACGGCGGCGGGGGCGGTGGTGGGCGCGGTGGATACGGTGGGGGCGGAGGACGCGGCGGTGGTGGCGGCGGGGGCAGGGATCGCGGTGACCGCGGCGGATATGGAGGTGGCGGACGAGATCGCTAACCAAAATCTCGCCTAGATTTTTGAACGACTGCTTCGGGGCGCTGAGAATAAGTCAGCGCCCTTTTTATTCTTAGTACGTTTTGTTTAGGCAGTAGCGGTGCTGCGCGATGCGGGGTGTTACAACGGTGCAAAAACTTCCCTTTTGATCTCTGCGCCCTTGTAATGGAATTGCTCCAGCGTGGTGTTGCGCAATCCCTGCGTGACCAGCGCCGGCACGTCGAGTTTTGCCTCCGCTTCGTCAAGCTCCTCTGTCGAAGCATACAAAGCGGGCATCCGCGGCATAAAAACGGGGCAGCAATCGTGAAACGGTTCGGAGGAAATATTATACGTCCCGATTTTTCGCGCCGTCACCATGATTTCCATTTTGTCCGTTCCGATCAGCGGTCTGAACACCACCATGCGCGTCGCCACATCCACGGCGACTAAATTGCGCAGGGTTTGCGACGCAACTTGACCCAGGCTGTCGCCCGTCACAAGCGCGAGAGCGCGATCGCGTTTTGCCAGCACTTCCGCAATCCGAAGCATCATTCGGCGATACAGAAGCACGCGATAATTTTCGGGAGCGTAGCGGACGATTTCGCGTTGTATCGGCTCAAACAGTACGCGGTAAAGTTTCGCATGAAACTGGTAAGGCACGAGCTGCCGCGCAAGCCCACTCGCCACGTGCAGTGAAGATTCGCCGGGCATCGCTCCCGATCCGTAAAAATGTGCAAAACTTAAATGCGCTCCGCGCTTCATCATGTGATATGCGGCAACAGCCGAATCGTAACCTCCCGACAGCAGGCACATCATCCGGCCGGCCGTATTCGCCGGCAACCCGCCGGCGCCGGGAATTTTCTTGGCGTATACCAGAGCGGGTCCGGAAGTGATTTCAACGTAGCAGGTCATCTCCGGATCTTTCAAACGAACGCCCGCGTTGCGGCCCTGCGCGCGAAGCTTTTCCAGGAGGTATTTCCCCACCATGGACTCGATCTCCATGCTGGTTTGCGCAAACGATTTGTCGCTGCGTTTTGCCCGCACCGCAAAATTCGCAAAGTGAAGAGGCTCCATTTCCTCCCAGGCCGCCTGGCAAATCGCTTCCATACTGAGTTCAACGGTCCGCGCCGGTGCGTAAAACGCAATGCCCAAAACTCTTTCCACTCGCGCGATCGCTTCTTGCTGCGATGCACCGTCACCAAGTGAGATGACGAATCGGTCGCCCGGCTTTTCGATGCGAGCTACCGGAATGCCCTGCAGCGCCTGTCGCAACGCGGTGGAAAGTTTGCCCAGAAAGAATCGGCGGTTGCGGCCCTTGAGCCACAATTCGTGGTAGTGCACGACGATGACCGGATTGCTCATACGAATTTCATCGAACTTGCACGATTCCTTAACGTCCCAAAAGTATAACAGCCGCTCGTGCCCCCGTGTAGGTGTCGTCGCTCAGTGGTTCTCGACGGTTTCAGCCTCGTGGCTTGCTCATCCGATGAATCACAAAACCAAAATGTACAACTGGAGGCCCTTGTGATACACACAGAACGCGACGCCGGGAGCGTTTCCAATAGTACGATAACTCAAAGGATACAACTCGGTTTCCGACGCGACTTTCCACTACATCGGGGGTTATTATCTGCATCACTCCAGCCGTAAGAGGCTGGCCGCCGGCCGCAAATTAGTAAGCGACCGAAAGTGATTGAGAAGCATCAAACCTTTCACCCGGGGCGAAACGGGAGGAGTCATGTGGAATAGGCGAGACTGGGACGATTTCTTCAACATCGTAAGAAAGCCGGGCAGCGCGCACAAGCCGCCGCGTCCTGTGGATCTGTCGCGTCGCAACCGCTTGGTCCCGACAGAAGGCTATAGCCTCGCGGAACTAGACGACGCCGGCCTCAGCATCGAGAAAGCGGAGTATCTTGGCTTGCCTGTAGATGCTGGCCGTGTGGGCTCCTACGGACCAAATGTGACTGCGCTTCGCGAATTCATTCGTTCTACTCGCTCGCGCATTTAAGTACGTTTTTTGTGTGCGGCATGCCGCAAGTTTAGGATGGATTCCCGCTCGCTCTCCGAACTCCAATCCCCAGATACCCCATGATGAACGCAAAAATCCCGCCTGCGATTGCGCCGCCGATCGAAATTGCGTCCCATGCCAGCCCCGACGCGACGGCCAGCACTGCTGTGCCGCCGAATGGAACAAGTAAGGCCGCCAGCGCAGCTTCGCGCACGCCGATACCCGCTTGTGTGATGGGAATAGCAGCAGACAGCTTTGCGAGCGGCCAGGCAAACAGCCATATGCGGAAACGAAGATGCAGGCCGCATGCGTCGGCAAGCGCAACATTCAGACAGATGAAAATCAGTTGAACGCTTACGCTCATGCTCAAAGCTTTGAGCATCGATCCGGGTTGCTTGATGGTTGACCGCATCGCGCGCCGCAAGCGCACTATCCTCCGCCTCATGCGATAAGTAAATCGTCGCACCGGAAGCACCACGATCACGCTTGCGACTATCGCAATTCCTATGACCGCAATCCCTCCTGCAATCTCAAAAATTCTTAGGCTTTTAGGGTCGAGCGACCCTGGCACCGAAGCGGCGCCTATTCCAGCCAGCAACGCGAGCGCCGCAAAATCCGAAATACGGTCTACTAAGCTTCCCAGCAAAACGCCGGCCTTGCTTCTCGCTACCCGCAGCGCCATCGCCACGCGCAAGATATCTCCGCCAATGAGCGAAGGAAGAAACAGCGAACCGAACAATCCGGCAAAATAACATCGCGCTGCCTGCAGTGCGTCGATGCCCGCGCCTCCCAGATTTAGCACCAGCCGGTATTTCGCGGCTCCGATGCAATGTGCGGCCAGATATCCAATCAGAATCAACAACCACAGCCGGGCGGGCAGAAGACCGAGGGCTCGCCATACCTGGCCTCCGGGCAGAAGCCGGAACAAGAGGTAGAGAACGAGCGCGCTGCCTCCATACTGCAGAAGTACCTGCAGCGTTCTGCGCGGCCAGCGTGGTTTGGGAGAACAAGTTTCGGGCTGAAGCGTCGTCACGGGGGCGTCGGCACATTATGCGGCTCTAAGGTTCACGCTACAAGACCCACGAATCCGGAAGGGTTTCCAAATTTGCATCGCTGGCCGTCGAGCAGGCGACTGCCAAGATCGCCGGTTCTTGCTATGGGATCGTCTTGCGTATCTCGTGCTCGGGCAGCGCAGTCCCATCTTTTCGTCGTTTTGCGCCAGTTAACGCGATCGCCGTCAGCGTCAATACAATGGGATCAATCGGATGCCGATAACGCAGCGACCCATGCGTTGTGTAATAGATGACCGGAACCGCCACGATGAATACCGCAGCCGGGAAAACATACGGACTGCGTTTACGCCACAAGATCACGATTCCAATCACACTGCCAGCAGCGGTTAAAAAATTGAACGCAAAGATCGCTCGAATCCATGCCGAATCCGTGTTTTCAAAATCCTGTACAGGATGAAATGATCCCAGCCAGAAATCGATAAATCTCCAACCGGAGAGGCGCAGTTCTAGTTGTTTATGGGTTCGTATAAACTCAGTTGCAAGATTCCATTTCTCTTTCATGAACGCCGTCTCGCCGAGCTGCACGTATCTCCGCTCCTCTTCGTAGCGCGTCACTCGCGCGTTGATGTTGGGCGAGCGGTCGTCGAATACTTTGTTATTCCCGAGCCACAGCTCGAACGGAAAGTTTGACCGCAACGGAATGAGTCGGTGGAATTCCGCGTAGTTCCGTACGGTCCATGGAACGCAACACAAGATCGCAATCCCGAGCGCCACAGCAGGCCGAACGAATCTTCCTCGCATCTCACGCCACTCGTTGTAGACCGCCCAGCCGGCCAGAAATGGTAGCGCCGCTCCCAGTGCTGGGTTGGTCAGTAGAGCGAAACCCCAAAGAAATCCGTATGCGCACCAATCGCGCAGCCGTTGTGATTCAATTAGCGCAAATGTCGCCCATAGAATCGTCGCAGCAAGCAGCGCCGAAAGTGATGTGTCCCAAATCCATTGAAATGGAATCACGATCGCGTTCGGGAAAAGAGCCCACAACCAAACCGCGATACTCGCGGCGCCGATTCCCGCGATTCGCCTTCCGACAAGATAAATCGGCACACACGTCGCCACTGAAAAAAGAATGTTCAGCGCAGATGCTGCATAAAACGCGTGCAAAGTAAACACACCGAATACACAGAAAATGCCTGCAACAATGAATGGGTATACCGGCGTAAGCCACGCTGTCGGCCCAGTATCACGGCGCATGGGTGAGCTGAATCCCTTTCCCGTTGCAAGCGCCATCGCGATGTTGCCCGTCTCTTGCTCGAACGGCACCGACGCGAGTACCCGGGGCGGAATCTCGCGCAATTGCTGGTAGGCGTAACCACAACGGCAAACAATCGCCACGGCTATGATCAACCACAATGACGTCACTGCAGCTACGACTTTGCGTTTCTGCAAATTCACGCCCTCCACCTTGCGCGTTTGCCCCTCATTGAGCAGTCCAAACTAGAGTGGTGCCTAGCCAAGCCCAAAGATCAAGGTATTCGATGAAAGTCCACGACCGTCCTTACTGTAACCCATCACACTGCCGCTAAGTGCTCAGGTCCGATTATCGGAAACAGACCCACCACGGAGTCGCGAATCCGGTTGCAGTTGCGCGCATAAATCTTTAAGGTATTGGCTCTTCAAAATTGGTGGGGGACAAGTGAGAAAGAAGATCCGAGTAGCGCAGTTTGGCGTGGGCCCCATCGGTGCGTCCATCGCTCGTTTGATGTGGCAGAAAGAAACAATCGAAATCGTCGGAGCAATCGACAAAGACCCGTCCAAGGTTGGCCGCGACCTCGGTGAAGTTGCTGGTGCCACGGACGCCCCCTGGAACGTCGTCATTTCCTCTGAATCCCAAACTGTTCTGGAAAAGCCCGTGGATATCGTAGTTCATTCAACGTCGTCATATCTGGCGAGCGTAATGGATCAACTAATGGAATGCCTTGGGGCAGGCTGCTGCATCGTTTCAACCTGTGAGGAGCTCGCTTATCCATGGAAAAAACATCCTGAACTCTCCAGACAGCTTGATGCTGCGGCAAAGGAGGAAGGCGTCGCACTCTTAGGAACCGGTGTGAATCCAGGCTTTGTGATGGACAAGCTGGTCTTGACGCTCTCGGCTGTTTCGCAGCGCGTGGACTGGGCTAGCGCCGTGCGCATTGTGGACGCCTCGAAACGGCGCCTGCCCTTACAGACGAAAATCGGTGCGGGCATGGCCCCGGAAGAGTTTCGCGCGCAAGTGGCCGCCGGCGTCATCAAACATCACGGCTTGCCGGAATCGATTGCCATGGTTGCGGACGGCCTGGGTTTCGCTCTGGATGACATTTCGGAAAAGATCGATCCGGTGATCGCGGAAGAAAATGTGAAGACTGAATTCCTGGAAGTTGCACGCGGCCAAGTGGCTGGAGTACATCAGATCGCTCGCGGAACTGTTGCGGGCGAAGAAAAGATTTACATGGAACTCAAAATGTTCCTCGGAGCGAAACAGCCCTCCGACACTATCGAATTAAGAGGCGAGCCGAACCTTTCTCTCCTAATTCCCGGCGGCACGCATGGCGATATAGCCACCGCGGCGGTCGTGGTCAACGCAATTCCCGCGATCCTCGCCGCTCCCGCCGGCCTGCGGTCAGGGCGTGATCTTCCTTTCAGCTTCTTTCCCCCCTCGGCGGCCATTTAACCGAACCTTACTGCGATTTTTTCCAAAACCGCGCGACGGCGGCATAGTCCGGATCGTCATTCGAAGACTGTTTCACAGCGTCATAAGTCGAATACGATGCCAACGCCGCAGGCAGTGTCACGCCGTGCTGTTTGGCGAGCTCCAGGGCAAGTCGCATATCTTTGTGCATCAGCCGGAGAGGAAAGCTCGGTGGAAACTCATTTTTCAACATGAGCGGGGCCTTCACGTCCAGCACTCCCGCTCGTGCCATGCTCGATTGCAGAACTTCCACTAGACGTTCTCCAGGTACGCCTTCAGTCGTAACGAGTGCGAGCGCTCCGGCCAGTGCGTCAACTTCCAGTGCCAAAATTAAATTCATAGCTAGTTTCACAGTTTGACCTGCGCCGTTTGGCCCGAGCAGGAAAATGCGCTTGCCCATCGTTTCAAGAACAGGTTTCGCGCGCTCCAGGATTTCTTTTCCACCGCCAACCATGAAAACAAGTTCGCCTTTCTCGGCACCCCAAGTGCCGCCGGTCACGGGCGCGTCCAGAAAACTAGCTTCCCGTTCTGCGCAGGCGCTCCCAATTTTGCGAGCCAGATCAGGCGACACCGTGCTGGAATCGATGTACGTGCGGCCGCGCTGCAAACCTTCGATGGCGCCGTTCGGTCCCCACAGGACTTCTTCCAGCGCGGGTGGATCACTCACGATTGTAATCAGGAGCTCTGCCTTCTCCGCCGTTTCGCGTGGATTCGCCGCCACCTTCACGTCGAGCCCCGCGGCTTCGCGCGCGAACTCTTCCGCCTTTTCGCGCGTTCGGTTCCACACGAGGAGAGGAAATCCCGCCTTGGCTAGATTTCTCGCCATCGGCCTGCCCATGAATCCGAGCCCTATGAATCCGACTGTGGGTTTCATTCCGTCCTCCAGAGATGAAAACCAAATATACCCGCGCGAGCCGGAGATTTCTGCCCAAAACTGCTAGCGACCATTTTGTGGTTGGGTTGCAAAACTAGGTTGGAATCAGGATTTCTTTTTCGACTGGGCGGCAGGAGTTGACTTGGGCCGTGGCGGCTCGGCGTGACTTTCGCTGACGCGGATAATGGAATGATAGGGGATTTCCACGCGAATCGTTTTGTCTTTTCCGCCCTGAGAATAGCGATCCTCCAGAACGATGGACTTCCCTGAGTCGGAGGTGAGTGTACCGATGGCTGATAAATAGGCGTCGGCGGCGCGATAGTGCACTTGCACGCGCTTTCCGACTAACGAAGAGTAACGTCTCATCAGTATCCAGTCTTGAGTTTGGCCAGAAAAGCGTCAATGGTACCACCGGATATACGTTTTAGTTACCGTAGGCTATCAAATACTCAATGGGGATGTGACGCGGCAGACAGTGATGTTCCATATTGAACCTCCACGGCATCCATTGGTTTCAGCTTCAGATCGGCGGTGAAGATCAGAGAGAGCGGAGCCACGACGCTGAAGGTAAGATAACTGAACACCAAGGGAAGGACCCATGACAGCGCCCCACTTTCTTTAGAATAGTGGGCATTCGCCACCCACCAGACAATCGCGCCGGCGAGCAAGCCGGCGTAAGCGGAGAGATTTCGGCTGAGTGGAGATATTTCCACGGGATGCTGGCAGGAGGGGCAGACCAAGTCGTAGGAATACGCGACGATTTGTGCTGCGGGCACAAAGGACATACAGTTCGGGCATTGCCGTGCCGACATCCCTCACCTCCAAAACTTCGAACTAAGATCTCTACAACCCGCGCCGAATAATTGCCGCGGCATCTTAAACCGGCGCAAACTCGACGCGGTGGCGGAACGGGTCAATGCGCTCGGCACGCACTTTGATGCGATCGCCCAGATGAAAAGACGTCTGCGTGCTTTTGCCGCGTAAGCCGCGATGCGATTCGCATACGATCGAGTGATCGCGCTCGCGATACACACAGCGTTGCGCGGTGAACTCTTCCAGCCGGTCCGCGCTAACCAGGCCCTCGACGAATATATCCACCAGTTCGACGAAAAATCCGAACTTTTGTACGGAAATAATCAGCGCCTCGTACTCTTCGCCGAGATGGCTTTCCATAAACTGCGCGGTCTTCCATTCCATCAGCTCGCGCTCGGCTGCGTCGGCGCGCCGCTCGGCTTCGGAGCTTTCCGCGGCAATTTCCCTCAACTCCACGCGGCGATAGGGCCCCAGCATGGCCATGGTTTCAGGTTTGCCGGGACGCGGATCTTCAACGGGCGCGCGGATCGGAGTGACGTTGGGATGTTCCAGCGCCCATTTCAGGCAACGATGGACGATAAGATCGGGATAACGGCGAATCGGCGAAGTGAAATGAGTGTACTCCTCCGTCGCCAGCGCGAAGTGGCCCAGGCGGTCGACAGCATAGCGTGCCTGCTTCAACGAGCGCAGCATCAGATAGGAAAGAATGCGCTCTTCGGGCTTGCCGGCAATTTTCTGGGTGAGGCGCTGGTAGTGCTGTGGACGAATATCCACTTCGTCGGCGGCCGGTAATGTAGCCGTCATCGGGCGCTGGCGTCCTCGCTTTTCACGTCCGCGTCGCGCTTCCTGACGCACCGAGCCGTGGCGGACGGCCACGCGGCGCTCTGCTAAATCTTCCACTCCCAGCGAGTAGCCGAAAGCCTTCGCGAGTTCTTCGAATTCCAGGACTTTTTTCGGGTCCGGCTTTTCGTGGACGCGATGGAGAGAGGCAACTCCGCGCTTCTCCAGATATTCCGCGACGGCTTCGTTGGCCGCGAGCATAAATTCTTCAATCAGGCGATGTGCAATGTTGCGTTCGCTGCGAACGATGCTGAGCATGCGGCCCTCGGGATCGAATTCGATGACCGGCTCGGGGAGATCGAAATCAATCGAGCCGCGAGCGACGCGGCGGCGGTTGAGTAAGAGGGCTAGTTCCTTCATCCGGTGGAAATCTTCCACCAGCGGTGCGTAACGCGCGGTCATCTCCAGATCGCCTTCGATGACTTTGTTGACGTTGGTGTAGGTCATGCGCTCGGCGGAACGGATCACACCCGGAAAAAATTCGGAATGGATCATTTTTCCGGTGGCGTCCATTTCCATCACCACGCTCATCGCCAAGCGGTCAACTTTCGGATTGAGAGAGCAGATGCCATTGGATAGCTCTTCTGGCAACATGGGCACGGCACGATTAGGAAAATAAACGGAAGTTCCGCGCAGGTGAGCTTCGCGATCCAGCGCAGAATTGCGCGGAACATAATGGGCGACGTCGGCGATGTGCACTTGAAGCTCGAAGTGCCCGTTGGGGAGAGAAGATACCCGCACGGCGTCATCGAAGTCGCGCGCCGTCTCACCGTCGATGGTGACGATGGCGAGATCGCGAAAATCGCGGCGGCCCGCGAGTTCGGATTTTTCCACCTGCTGCTTCTCATTGCGCGCTTCAGCCAAGACTTCGTCGGGGAAGATGTGTGGCAAATGGTGCTTGCGAATAATGATTTCGACGTCGACTCCGATATCGCCGGGGCGGCCGAGAATTTCCAGGACGCGTCCGACGGGCGCGAGGTCACCTTTGGGATAGCGTTTGATTTCGACGTTTACGACCGCGCCATCAAGCTCGGGGAGTCGTATGCGGCGGGCCGCGAGAGATCCCTTCTCTCCAGCGGCGTCGAGTCTTGCGCGCAATTCAGGAGTTAGCTCATCTCCCGGTGGAATCTGAACTTCGTGCAGAATGCGCGTGTCGTAGGGAAGGACGACGTTGCCATGCGGACCGTAGCGAAATAGTCCGACGAGAGTGGGATGCTGGCGTTCGATAATTTGAACGACGCGGCCTTCTGAGCGTCCGTCAGGGCGGCGGCGTACGATGCGAGCGAGGACGCGGTCGCCGTGCATGGCGTCACCCAAATTGTCGCGACCGATGAAGAGGTCGCCTTCCACTCCGGGGATTGGAGTATCGGGGACGAGGAAGCCGTAGCCGTCGCGATGCGCGACAATTCTGCCTGGGATTAGGTTCGGATCTTGGCCACGTTTCGATGCCGCGGCAGAAGTCGGCTGGGACTTTTCTGGATGGACCTTCGCCGGAATTTTCTCGGAAGCTGACTCGCGGTCCTTACGCTTTGTCGCGGCTTTTTGTGTTTCTTTTGCTCCCGGCAATTTGTAACGGCTACCGCGCGTTTCTTCTATGTCGCCACTTTTCTTTAAGCGATGCAGGACGCGAGGGAGGAAGCGTCGGCCATGATGCTTTAGCTCCATGCCGTGGGCGATCTCGCGGATGCTGGCGGGTTGCGAAAGTGTCGCCAGGTGGGCCAGCACGAGTTCCGGGCTAAGTCCGGAGGGCGCGGACTCTATTTTAGGGTCTTGAGGATGACGTTGGTTAGGGGCGCCCATGGGATCTCGATAGGTTAGAGGATTGGGAGGGAGTGTGAGGCGCTTCCCGGTGGTGTCGTAATTCGTCGCTGAGAGACGCTGCAAATATCTGAAAATTGCTACTAAATACTGTTTCTCTAAATGCCGTTTTGGGCCCGGTTAGACAGGGTTTAATCCTTTGTTTTCTGTAACTTCTGTTTTTAAGCCAGAACCGGTTAGAAGTGGTACAAACACTTTGCAAAAACGCTTCATTTTCTCGCGTCGGGCGATCCGTTTTTCGAGAGTCAGTTCCGGTGAAATCTTCTGCCGACGGGAAAATGGTGGATGCAGAGATTGCGCGCAAGCGTTTTTCACTTTTTTGGCGATTTGAGCAAGTCTCTGCTGTCCGTTTTCTGGATGCTACAGAGGGTTCTAATTCCTGAATTTGGCGATTTAATTTCGAGAGTTTGCGGCCAGCTGAAGACCGAGTAAGAAGAGAAAGTTCCGAGCCGGGAAACTCCGGAAGGCACAGCCTCGTTGCGTTTTCGTGAAAGACCCGATCCTGTTCTAATTTAATCACGTCGAACGCTAGCATGTTGTTTTACGAAATTCAAGGAGTCGGAGGCTGTGGAGGCTGTGGAAAGAAATCGGATATCTAGTCGAGCGGAGCCGGCAAGATGCCGGCGCTACGAAAACCGAGAGGAAGACAGGCGCACGAGTTAAGGCTCGGGGGATGCGACGGTGGGCGATTCCAGGATGGCGATTTTGCCGTCGGGCATGCGCTCGAGGGCCGGGGCGTATTCGCCGAGGAGCTCGCGGCGCCACCAGTTTCCGTTTACGCGCTTGGTGCGCAGGTCGGTGAACCAGTACTGGTAAATTACGGAGCGAACTTCCTGCGGCGGGGCGTTCGGGAAGGGATTTTTGGCGAAGAGTTCGAGGACGGCTCCATCATTTTTTATCAGGCGCTCTTCGGTCCAAACGACGAAACGCGAATCCTGCCAAGGGCCGAGCGAGGCAAACCACAGATTCCAATCGAAGCGCGGCTGATAGGGGGCGTAAATTCCCGGAGCTTCGTGAAGGTCCTGTGGCTTGTAGCGGAAGGGATAGGGGGTCCAGTTTTTCCCGTCAGGCGAGCCTTGAAATTCAATTTCGTAGCGACCATGGGTCATTACGGCGAAGAGGCCGTAACGATTTGCGATGCGGAGAGTCTCGAGCGCGCGCACGGGCGACTGAGGAAGAGGGAAACTGGGAGCAAACATCCAGATCAATTGGGCGGTGGCGGCGTAGAAAACCAGGCCGAGGCAGACAGCGGCAACCGATCTGCGGAAGGGAGTGAGACGCTGCCGCCAAGATATCGTCGCACTCTGCTGATCCGGCTTCGCTTCGCTTATTTCACCGCGCGCGGGAACTTCGCCAAATGGCCATGAGGTGATTGCTTCCACGCGGTCGCGAATACCTTGCGGAACGATCCATGCGATCGCGCGGTCGTCTAGCAAGAGGAAGCCGAGGAGGAGGACGAGATAGTTCAAGAAAGTGTAGTTGGCGGTGAGGATGATGGAAACTTCGAAGGGCGTGACGATGCAAAAGCACAAAATGCGGAAGCGTCGGGGAAGAAAGAGCATCCAGACGAATACGAGCTCGGTGGCCAAGGTGTAAACGACTGCGGAAGCGTGAAACCAGTGCGGCAGTTGCTGGACGTACCAGCCGATCCATGTGGGGAGCGGGCCGTTCTGGTAATAGTCGTCCATGGCGGTGAATTTGCGCCAGGCCACCTCGCCGCTGGCGATTTTGGCCACGCCGGATTCGAAATAGATACGAAACCATTCCCATTGCAAAAGAAAAAGGCTGATCGGCGACGGAGGGTTTGCGCGTCCAAGCCCCGGCAAAAATCCCGGCGGAGAGAAAAATAATGTGATGAAGCCGGCTTCGAGCAGCATGCCGTCGGATTGGTAATTGGAAAAATCCTGAGCAGCGCAGACAAACGACACGAAGCATATAAAACACATTACAAGCGAGGCGCGCGGCCAAACATTCAACACTAGCAAGATCGAAGCGATGACTCCCAGCCAGCAGACCGCTATTAATGCGCGGTCACTGGCGCCGAACCAAAATAGCGTGGGGGCAAACCAGAATTTCTGGTCGGGTAACTGTGCAGCAACGGCCTGCAGATAGTCAGCAGCGGGAAGAATCCCGTTGGAGCCGATCAAGCCTTTAATTTGATAGAGCAAAGAATAAAAGGCGGAGAAATAAATCAAACCTAGACAGCGGAGGAAAATCCATCGGGGCCAGAGATGGCCGGGGTGAGTGTCGTCGATGGGCTCAGGACCAAGAAGCCATGTGGAGGCTGCGCCGAAGTCCAGTTCCATCGGCGAATTATAACGGCTCGGGCAGCGCTTGCCACAATTTCAGATACACCGACCACTGGTGAAACGTTCGCCGACTTTGACTGGCATGCGCTTCGCAGCTTTGACTCTTGCGGGAAAGGAGCCGGCAGGATCCGGCGGTACAAGGAGCGGCATTAAGCTGCGCGTGAACCGGATTCCGCGGGGATCATGCGGACTTATGAGGCGCGGAGAGTTTAACGTAACGCGGCAGTGGCGGGCAGGCTTGCGTGACTTCACCGGCTTCGGTGTAGCCGATCAAGAAATCCTGAGCGTTGAAGCGGAAGCCGTTGCGCGAGACAGAGAGAGAGCCCGCTGGGTGTCCGCGAGCGTAATCTCCGCTGGGGAGCAAGACGCGGGTTTTCTCTGTGTCGGCCAGATACGGTGAAATGACCTGGGTAAAAATCTGAGCGCAGAGAGCGGGATCTTTCAAGCGGAACATGACTTCGACGCGTTCGTAAATGTTGCGCTGCATCCAGTCGGCGCTGCCGAGATAAACTTCCGTGCTGCCTCCGTTGCCAAAAGCAAAAACTCGGCTATGTTCGAGGAAGCGCCCAACCACGCTGCGGACTCGAATACGGCTGCTCATACCGCGAACGCCGGGACGCAAGGCGCAAGCGCCGCGCACGATGAGTTCAATCTGCACGCCCGCCTCTGAGGCGCGATAAAGAGCCTGGATGATTTTTTCGTCCAGCAGCGAATTTACCTTCGCGAGGATGAACGCCGGACGCCCGGCGCGCGCGTGGGCCGTCTCGCGGTCGATCAAGTTCAAACAGCTTTTTCCCAGATTCAGCGGCGCGACGAAAAGCGGCAAATACTGCGAGCGCTCGGAATAGGCCGTCAAATAATTGAAAACGTGCTGCACGGAGGAAGTTATGTGGGCGTCACTGGTGAGCAGGCTGAAGTCGGTGTAGTAACGCGCGGTGGAGGGATTGTAATTTCCTGTGCCGAGATGCGCGTACTGACGAATCTTGCCGCCCTGTTCGCGGCGCGCCATGAGGGCCAGTTTGCAATGCGTTTTCAGGCCGACCAGGCCGTGAAAGACTTGAACGCCGGCTTCTTGCAGATTTCGCGCCCAACGGATGTTGGAAGCTTCGTCGAATCGCGCTTTTAGCTCGACCACGACAGCGACCTCCTTTTTGGAAGCGGCTTCAATCAAAGCGCGAACGATTGGAGAATTCTCGCTGGTGCGGTAGAGAGTTTGCTTGATGGAGAGAACGTCGGGATCGATGGCGGCACTTTCAATGAAACGAACTACGGAGGAATAGGAATCGTAGGGATGGTGCAGCAAAACGTCGCGCTTGCGAATCAGGTCGAAGAGCGAGCTGGGCTCGGGTCTTAATGCGAGTTCGCGAGGTACGAAGGGGCGATACTTCAAATCGGGGCGCGGGATCGCGTCGTAAAGATAAGCAATGCGCGAAAGATTGGGCGGGCCGTCTACGCGGAAAATTTGCCAGGGCGCCAGGCGGAAGTTGGCAACCAGGCGGTCGATGATTTCCTGATTGGCACTGGCTTCGATCTCCAGGCGCACGGCTTCGCCTTTTCTGCGGCGATGGAGCTGTGCGTCGACTGAATCCATGATGCTGCGCGATTCTTCCGCTTCGAGGTAAAGATTGCTGTTGCGCGTGACGCGAAAAGCGGCGGCGGAGAGGACTTCGTATCCGTGATAGAGACGCTCGGAGAAGGCATGAATGATGTCGGAGAGAAAAACATATTCGACGGTGCCATTCGCTGACGGCAGTTGCACGAGGCGCGGCAGAGCGCGCGGTACGGTAACTACGCCAAGATATGGAGCTGCTCCGCGGCGTTTGCGACGCAGGAGAAATGCCAGGCAGATCGCCTTGTTGATTACGTGCGGGAACGGATGGGCCGGATCAACGGTGACGGGCGTGAGCAGAGGCTCCGCAGTTTTTGCATAAAAGTTCTCGATATGCGCGCGCGCAGCGGGCCTGAGAGAGCGCACGGCGACCACACGAATTGATTCCGCGAGAAGAGAGGGGACGAGATCTTCGCGCCAGCAATCGTACTGGGCTCTTACAAACTTGTGGATTCGAGCGGCAAGCTCGGTGAGCACTTCGCGCGGCGTGCGGCCGTCCGGACCGGGGTCCAAGATACCGTGTTCCACCTGCTGCAGAAGGCCTGCGACGCGAACTTCGACGAATTCATCCAGATTGCTCGCAGTGATGGCGAGAAATTTCACGCGCTCGAGGAGAGGATTTCTTGCGTCGCGCGCTTCTTCCAGAACGCGCTCGTTGAACTGCAGCCAGGAAAAATGGCGGTTTAGAAATAGCTGAGAATTTGGCAGCTTTTTGCGCGGCATGTCCGCCTCGGGCTTAGATTATCAGGTTATCGGGGGAATATTACCGGGCTGTTACGGTGTGGGTTGGGGGCTGGGCCGATTTGTCCGGGAGAGGCTGATATGGTGAGTGCTTCTGGGCTAGCTTTAATTGTTCACGTATTCGACGATGATGCCTTTTTGTTGCGAATAGATGAGATATTCACCGGGCGCTACGACACCCAAACGATTCACGCGAACGCGCGCTTCCTCGATGCCCGGTACCGACGTGATCCAGAGCGGCCTTCCGTTACGAAGCCGTTTGAAAATATCAAAAGCGGTGTCCATAAAACCTCCCCAACTCTTGTTCTTTCGCTGCCTTGCAGCGGTATAGAGGCATCTAGGATGCCACCGACGTCGTCAAAATAAGGCTTTAGAATGAGCTAGTTGAGAAGGGTCCTACAGGGAACTGCTTAGAAATTTCTTCGTCCTTCGAGTGTAACGGGAGTACCGCGTCCGGCATCAACCGTTAGGGACTAGGTGGAAGACAATCGCACCGCTAGAGGCGTCGCGGATGAGATATTCGGCGGGGACCTTGGAAGCTAGCACGTGTAAATTCGTTTTAGCTTCTTCTATAGACGCGAACTCGGCGATCCAGAGTGGATGGCCGTCATCAAGTGTACGGAAGACGTCGTACCCTAGACTCATCGTTGCGCGTGCTGTTGGTTGTTCGTCTCTTGCGCCCTACCAGGATAAGGGACGCAAAAGGTCGAGGGCATAATACGGAAGTTTCAAGGCCGCGCTTGGCTTGCGAATTCACTTCGCCGGTTAGAGTGACGACTCCGTTTTTAACGTCGTATTTTACGTCTTTGTTCAGCTTGTTCTGGACCAGCGTAGCGTCCAAATTTTTCTCGATGCCTTTGTCGAGGTCTGAGTTGACGGCTCGCAAGTCGTTGCGGACGAAATAGCTGTGATCCCGCCAGGACCCGGCGCAAGTGACGCCAAGACCGGCAACTGACTTGGCGATGGACTCAGCCTGGGCCTTCTCGGTGTCCGCAGCAACCTGCCCGGTCAGGGTAACTACTCCTTTGTCGCGATCCTGGCTTACTTTGACATTGTGCAGGTTGGACTGATCGAGCAATCTTCGAACGCTGTCGGTGACATCAGGCGATTTCGTGGCCCCATTCGAACATCCCATTAGAAATGTGACGGCGGTGAAGGTGAGCAGTCTTACCAGCGATTGGTATCTCATGATTTCTCCTTAAAATTTTCGAAGCCAAATCCGTGCGTCATAATCCGGCTCGAACAGCGCAATGTGCCGCGTATACGATGGACTGAGTCAGGCCGAGAAACAATCCAGAACATACCTTAAAGATTGCTGTGATTTGAGGTACGCGCGGGCAGGCACGTGTTCGTGTGCCGAGGTAAAGACGACAAAACCGCGAGGTAAAGCAGAACAAAGGACAGGAAGAGCGGGTTGTTACACCCGCTCGCTGTGCAGCAAGACTCTTAACGCCTGGACTTTTTACGGGCGGTGCGCATGCGGCTTGCACCTTTGGTGCGCTTTGCGGCTTTGCCGGTGCGTTTAGATTTCTTAGCGGACTTTTTCTTAGGGGCCTTTGCTCGTGGCCGGCGGCTACGTTTTGCCGGTTTGCGGGCGGGCTCCGCTAGTGCATTCACTTTTGCGGCCACGGTTCCGAGGGCGGAACCGATGGTGGTGGCAACGTTCGTGAGCAGTTCCTCTGCGCCGAATGGCTTCTGTTCATTAGTCATTTGGATCTCCTGTGAATCTATTTGCGCGGCTGTTTCTTTTGGCCTGTTTCAGGAGTTGTGTGGAACTTCCTGGCCTAGAGCAGTGGCGAGGGCAATCTGATGATCTTGTTCATCCATAAGGATCTCGCGGATGTGCTCGGCCATGGAGAATTCACCCAGGGCTTCGCATTGGCGAACGCGATCGCGGTAATTGCGAATGGTTTCCGTCTCATTCTCAAGATCGAATTTGAGCATGTCCCTTGCTTTTTCGGATGTTCGAACCGGCTTAGGCTGAGTGGTGGGCATGCCGCCGAGATAGTCGATCTGATTTGAAATGATCAGCGCGTGGCTAAGCTCTTCACCGGCGTGTTTCTCCAGCTCTCCCGCGATATTCATATACTCGGCGCCCTTCAACACTTGCGAATAGATGACATAAGAAATGATGGCCTGATATTCCCGGCCTAGATCTTCATTTAAGGCAGCGATGAGCTCTTTTCGCGTCAAGGCTTTGGAAGCTGAAGATTGCGGTGTTTCTTTCATTTTTTTCTCCTTCTTTAGCAAGCGAGATGGCGAATGAATGCTTTCGCGCACTGGATACTCTAACGGGCTAGCCCTCGGACGTCAAATACTTGACGGTGAACGTCGGATGACAGGCAGGTGATGCGAAAGGGAGAACAGATTTACGCCGTTCTCCCTCTCGCGGATGCAATGCGGCTGAATTATGCGGTAGCGCTTTTGGCTGCGTCGCGGTAGGCGCGTTGGCCAGCGTCGGCCGCGTCTTTTACGTAGTCGGTTGCGTCGTCAACATTCTTCTTCGCACGGTTAACCCATTTTTGCCCCGCGCTGACCGCCTCGTCGAGCTTGTCTTGCGCGGTGCCAACGAGATAATCACGTGTGTCTTCGCCGGACTGGGGTGCAAACAAAATCCCAATTGCCGCGCCCACACCGACGCCTACAAGAAATGCCGAAACAGTTTCCGGCCATCCCATCCTCTTCATAAATCCTCCCTTCAAATTGTTACTGCGAATCGATTCCGATTTAGCTCCAACAATCATGATACACGTTCACAATGGCGTAAGGCACGTTAGCGAGATGGAACAATCAAAACCATACAATGAATGACGTAGATTGACCGCCGACTTGCCGTAGTTGGGCGCCAGCTCAGGTGCGCCGAACGACTAGACAAGTGATGTCGTCGTGCTGAGGGGCGCCTCCCACAAACTCGTCGAGCTTTCTCATGATAGCGGAGAGGGTTAGCGACGCTCGTTCCTCAAGAGGCTGACCCACGAGTGCGAGCAAACGTCCTTCTCCGAATTCCTTTCCGTCTTCATCACGAGCCTCGGTCACACCGTCGGTATAAATAACCAGGACGTCCCCGGGATCAAGAACAGTTCGTCCGGTCTCATACTTCTCATTTAATTCAATACCCAGGGGAATGCTTTCGGACTTTAGACGTTCGATCGTACCGTCGTGATGTTTCAGCATCGGCGGGTTGTGGCCAGCGCAGAGATAGTTCAGCGTTCCGGTGAGAGGATCGAGCTCTGCGAGGAATGCGGTGGTAAAGCGGCGACCGTTCATATTGTTGGAGCAAGCTTGCCGGTTCAGTCCCACCACTAGGTCGGAAAGCGATCCGTGCGATCCTGCCAGCGCTCGAAGACTCGCTTGGAAGGTAGCCATAAGCATGGCTGCAGGCACGCTCTTGCCTGCCACGTCTGCAACCGCTATCAGCAACGGGCCATCGGCTGCGCGGCGGAAAGCGTCGTAATAGTCACCGGCAACCACCTTAGCCGGCCTTGTTGCAAAGGCCATGTCCACTCCTGCTACTTCGGGAGGCAGGCGCGGGACCAACCAACGCTGTATTTCCCGGGCAATTTCGATGTCTCTCTTCATCGAAATATGGTCGCCGAGGACCATCACGAGCAGCAGCAAGAGACCGACGAAGGCCAACAGAAGCTCAACTTCCTTGGTGAAAAATAAAAACTCAAAACCGACCAACGACAGTACCGCCAAAACAATGGTAAGGAGCAGAAAAAGCCGGCGGGGAGGCGACAGCTTTTTGAGAATGGTCGCAGAGATGGCGCCAAGTATCTTGAAGGGTTGTTTCCACGATTTATCTCGATGCGACTCCCGATCCACGTCCTGCTTGAAGGGCCGCGCACTGGCTTCGGCTTCTGCTTTGAACTGAGTCCAAAGATCGTCGAGCTCCATACCCGCGGTGATGCGGCGCCAACCATCCTGCGAACGCCACCAAGCACGCCGGACGGCGGATTTTGCCTTGTGTGCTGACTGCCTGAACTTGGCAAGCTTGGGAGCCACGACTATTCGCAAATCACTGCGCAATTCAGTCGGTGAGCTGTGCACACTTCAGGATACGTTGTTATCAGGTGCAGATGGATAAGGTGTTTCTCGTATTGTTCGTGGAGAAAGAATCTAGCAGTTCACTTGAAAGAAAATTGAGCCAGCAAACGCTCTCCGCCAGTCGAGTAGAAGCTTCTGAGATAGCGAAAAAAATCAATGGTATACTTGTGTGTATCGATTGTAAGTTGCTGTCCGCTAGCTACTTACGCCTGCCTTGTCTTGGCCAGTGAAATGCACATAAGGTGTGTCGTTCGCCAGGATCGAGACGGCGTTCTATTGGCAAACCTGCGAATCCGATCGATCATCTGGCGCATCCAACCGCTTCGATTTTTGGGGCGTTGGAACTGGGGAGAGGCAAAGAAATGGCAGCAGCAAGCACGGCAATAAAACAGGCGCCACTACCTAACTGGAGCGAACGGGTCCGGGCGCTGAAGAACATTCCTCCGGTTTTGCGTTTTGTGTGGGACGCGGCGCCGACGATCGTTGTTTCAAATCTATGTTTTCGTATAGCGGCCGCTCTCATCCCCCTGTCGATTTTGGCCGTGACGAGATTCATCATCGACTCAGTTACTAGCCACCAACTGCGGCAAGCTCCGCTGTCCCATATGTTCTGGTGGATGGTGCTGCTGGAATTCGTTCTCGCGGGTGTGGCGACATTCATGGCGCGCATCATCGAGTTCTGTGACACCACTTTGGCGGACCGATATACCCGCCATATCAGCCTGGAATTGATGAAACACGCAGCGAAACTGGATTTAATGTCCTACGAAGATCCAGTCTTCTACGACAAACTGGAGCGCGCGCGGGCGCAAGGCGTTGACCGGGTTCAAATGCTGCAAGTGGCCGGACGCCTGATTCAAGAAGTGATCACCACGGTGAGCCTTGCGGCCGCCATTTTTCTATTTTCAAAATTGCTACTGCTGGCCCTCGTGGTTTGTGTGATTCCGGCGTTTCTCGGAGAAACTCATTTTGGTTTCATGATTTACTCTCTGAGTTTTCGACAGACTCCTGGCCGGCGTGAATTGGACTACCTGCGAGTTTTAGGCGGCACGAAAGAGAGCGCGAAGGAGCTGAAGCTGTTTGGCTTGGCTCCGTTTCTCACCGCGCGTTATTCGGAATTGGCAGACGAGCTCTATCAACAGACGAAGGACTTGTCGAAGCGCAGGCTCATCTTCGGATCTCTGCTCGCATTTCTTGGACTGATGGGATATTACGGCAGCTATGCGTATGTGATTTACGGGGCAGTGACCGGCGCTATGACCGTAGGCGTTATGGTGTATCTGTCCGGCGCCATTGCCGGGGCGAGCTCCAACATCCAAGCTGTGTTTACGTCATTCTCCGGAATTACGAACCAGGCGCTATTTATGACCGACCTGCTGGAATTTTTCGCAGTGAAACCGAAGATTCTGTCGAAGGCTTCGGCTTTGCCGGCTCCGAAACCGATTCGAACCGGATTTGAGTTTAAGAATGTTTCGTTCAAATATCCCGGCAGCGCGCGAATGGTATTGAAGAACGTGAACTTTAAACTCGGGCCGACGGAACGGATTGCGATTGTGGGAGAAAACGGACAGGGCAAGACCACCCTGGTGAAACTTCTGACGCGTTTGTACGACCCGACGGAAGGACAGATTTTGTTCGATGGAAAAGACCTGCGCGAATATGACCTGGAGAACCTGTGGAAGGAAATCGGCGTAATCTTTCAGGATTTCATGCGCTATGAGATGACTGCGGCTGAGAATATCGCCGTGGGGCGGATCGAAGATCTGGACAATCAATTTCGCATACGAGCGGCGGCCAACAAGAGTCTGGCGGAACACACCATACGCAGGCTGCCGCAGGGTTTTGACCAAATGTTGGGCTGCCGGTTTGAGGGCGGAGTCGATCTATCCGGAGGCGAGTGGCAGAAAATTGCCCTGGCGCGCGCGTATCTGCGAGATGCGCAACTTTTGATCCTGGACGAGCCCACCGCGGCATTGGACGCACGTTCGGAGCATGAAGTGTTTCAACGATTCGCCGAGCTAACCAAGGGCAAGATGTCTTTGCTGATATCCCACCGGTTCTCTACGGTTCGAATGGCCGATCGTGTTCTGGTGCTGGCGGACGGCGAAATTGCGGAAGAGGGAAAGCACGAACAGTTGATGAAAAGCGGCGGCCAGTACGCGGAGATGTTCGAACTTCAAGCAGCAAACTACCGCTAAGCGCATATCTTTTTAACGGCCCGCGCGGGAATGCAATTCCACCATTTCCTGAGGCGATGCAGGCTTGTAGGGTTTGAATCCGGCTCGTTCCATACCTCGTTGCGCTTCCGGATTCTTCATGAAGGTATCCCACACAAAAGCAGTGCGCGCGTTTTCAGCCATTACCATGCTGATTCCGGCGTCGATTCCGACGATGTCGCTGTCATACCAGTTCGTTCTCGGATTGAACGCGTCCACAAAGCCGTAGCGGCTCCAAGTGCCCGCGCCATAGCGGTATTGAATGGTGCGCAGAACGCGCATTACGGGTCCCGGCAAAAACGGCAAAGAGCCTGCGGAGGCGCAGGGGACCACCGTTCCATCAATGGGTCCGGTTGATGGAGGACCGCCCCATACTTCGTAGCCGTGTGCGGAGTCAGACGCGGTGATGCCCCAGAGATTGTCGCTATAATCCGGAAACCTCTTGGACAAGCTTAGACAAAAACGACGGTGCGCGTCGGTGGCCAGTATCGAGTTCTGGAAATAATCGGCGTACTTGTCGCGTTTGCCGCGGAAATCGAACCAAGCCTGAGAATACTGATGAACGAAAAGCGGGGCGTAAGAGCCGATGTAGTGAATGCCGTCGAATTCGAACATGGTGCGCTTCCAAGCGTCCCAAGCTAATGGTGGGAGCGTGTGAGATGAGGAACCCAGACCGAGAAGGTACATCATCATCATTTCGCTGTAACTGTCCCAGCGGTATTGCAGGAAGCCGCCTTCGGGAGTCCATCCGTGAGGAAGAATGCGAGTGTCTTCGGAAAGCCAGTTCCAGTCGACGCGGTTAAAAATTTCGTGGGCTAGCTGGCTGATCTCGGAGTGCTCGAAATATTGGCGACAAGTGAGAATTCCGCAAAGCAAAATGGAAGTATCCACGGAGGAAACTTCGGATTGCCACAATCGTTCACCGGTCGTGATGTTCGCCCAATGGTAATAAAACCCTCGTTCGTGCGGCATTTTCTTCCAGAGAAAACGCAATGTGGTGAGCGCGCGATCGCGGGCCTGTGAATAGGAAACGTAGCCGCGCTTTTCGCCGATGCAGAGAGCTGTGAGTCCAAAGCCGGTCGCGGCGATGCTGCCTAGGATGCCGGTGTCAGAGCCGCGAACATTGCAGCGGTCCTTGACGATGCCTGTCTTCGGGTTGCACTGCTCCCAGAAGAACTGAAAACTGGCGTTTTCTAATTGTTCGAGGAACGTGTCGTCACCTGGAGACAGATAGGTGGCTGCAGGGAGGTCGCTTAACTGCAGCGCGGGTACGGGAGTTTGTTTTTGAGTAGCAACTTGACTGGCGGGATAATGGCGCTCTGCGATGGCGGGGACACAGACTGCTGCACCTACGAGCCGGCAGAGTAATTCCCGACGCGAAAGGCCCCCCCTGAATCCGTGTCTAGGGTCCACAGCTCGATTCTAGACAAAAGTGAAGGTTGAAGAAAACCCGGCCGATTAGGACTATTTCCATCCGCTAGGGCTGGAGGGCTCCCGTCGGCCGGTTCTTTCTCAAATTTAGGCGCTGGCGGTACGCTCTAGAAATAGCGAAATCATTTCGCGATTGAAAGCAGGGATATCGGTCGGCTGCCGGCTAGAGACCCAGTTTCGATCTCGGAATACCTCTTGATCCTTCCAGTTGCAGCCTGCGTTACGAATGTCGTCTTGAATTGTATGGTAGCTCGTGATCGTGCAGCCTTTACGAGGCCCGCGGACACCAGAAGCCAGGGCGCGTGACAAATTACCGCGATGGCCTTTGTCCGGTCCCGGGGATCGTGGCGCCGGGGATCGGGCGGATCGCGATCACTTCGGGAACTCTGTCACCGTGCTTTCGTCCAGGCTCGTCAATTGGATCACGTCTAGGATCGTTCAGTCGGTGGATGGCCATGGTTGTCCCCTTGGATTTACCTTTCAAGTCGTATTATGCCGAGGTGAAGAGGACCTCCCTATCCTGCACATGCTGTAACGTCTGGGGGGATTCTATGTAGCCACCAGAGACCGGGTTCGAAGAGGAGAGGGGCCATTCTCTCAATATCAGGGGGAGACTAGAATGGCCCCTTCAGGGGGAGAGACTCTGAAGAAAAATGCCGAGTTTTAGACTTCCACAAGCTTGATGCCAAAAATACAGACACTTCAGATTCCTTACAATCGGCTAGGAATTGTAATTCGAGAGAGGAACTCACTGTAGATTGCCGCGTTCAAAATAAGGGATAAAGGGAGATGCCGTGCAGCATCTCCCTCGGTGAGTGGTTGCCTCGCCGAGCGTCCGGCTTTTCGTGCCTTTTCCGCGTAAGTGGAGGTTTCGTCGGGCAAGGATTTAACGGACTTTATAAATTCGTCAGCCTGGCGCTCGGCTTCATCCTTAGCTGTACCGTAGCGCTCCTGGAGCTTTCCTACTAGCTGCTGGCGCCTTCCGTCGATCACATCGAGGTCATCGTCAGTCAATTTGCCCCACTTCTCCTTGACCTGACCTTTCACTTGTTTCCATTTTCCTTCTACTTGATCCCAGTTCATGGGCTCTACCTCCTCGGGGGGCTGCCCCTGGCTTTCGTCGCGACGGACGAGGCTGGGAAGAATATCCGCCGCTGACCATCAGACCACAGAACCGTGAGCGCTGGAATACGGTACACACTCTAGGGCTGCGGATTTGCTCAGCGTCTGTAAGTTCAATTGCATAAATGGCTTAGGAGTTACAGTAAACGAAACAGTGCTCTACGCTAATACGTGTATTGTGACCCTCTCCTAAGGCGGGTATAACACAGCCTTCCAAGCGGCATTTTGCACGCTAACTTCAGCATTACCAAGGAGGAGTTATGTTGCGTTGGGCGTTAGTATTTTTCGTGGTTGCGTTGATCGCGGCCGTCTTTGGATTCTTCGGGCTGGCGGCAGCGGCGGCGGGTATTGCGAAGATTCTATTCTTCATTTTCCTGGTGCTGTTCCTGGTTTCTCTTGTCGGTGGACTGCTGCGGCGGGCTTAACCACTGTATACTGCGGTTACGAGCAGTACGCGCGGAAATTAGGACAGACATGAAAACTCTACCGCTTATAGGGATCATTCTGATCATCCTTGGAATTGTTTCGTTCGCCTACCAAGGAATTGCGTACACAACGCACAAGAAAATCGTAGATATCGGGCCGTTTCAAGCGACCGCTACCGAACACAAGACGATTCCATTGCCCCCGATTCTGGGAGCTCTTGCGCTGGTGGGTGGCGTCGTTCTGCTTATTGCGGGGAGAAAACAAGCATAAAAGTACGTTGCCCTGCGCCCGGCCGGGCTTCTGCGGTCCTGCAACCCCAAGGCTTAACCCAACACGATACGGATGTTGTGGACTGCGCCGTCGTCGGCGAGCGGAATGCTAGCCGAGCCAGGTAGAAGCTTACCGTCCAATTCGGTGAGAGCAACGCCCCGCGAGACATTCGAAGGATTTTCCACTTTAATTTTATATATCGCCGAGTGGTAGCGGAAATCGATGGAGTAGCCCGGCCAGTTGCGAGGTATGCACGGATCTATGTTCAAGATCATGCCTCGCAGGCGAAAGCCGAGTATCCACTCCAACCCGGTGCGATACAACCATCCCGCCGAACCGGTGTACCAAGTCCATCCACCGCGCCCGACGTGCGGAGGCTCGGCATAGATGTCTCCTGCTACAACGTAGGGCTCCACTTTATAACGCTGCGCGTTTGCTCGCGAATTAGATCGGTTAATAGGGTTCATGAACCGGAAAAGTTCGGTGGCTTTATCACCGTTACCCAGCTCGGCAAAGGCAATTGCAGTCCAAGTGGCCGCGTGCGTGTATTGGCCGCCGTTTTCGCGAATGCCCGGCACATAGCCTTTTATGTATCCGGGGTCGTGCGGTGTCTTGTCGAACGGAGGCGTTAAGAGCAAGATCAGGCCGTCAGCGGAACGAATGAGGTGGCGATCGACTGCCGACATAGCTCGCGCTCCGCGGCCGGGTTCTGCGGCACCACTGATGATTCCCCAGGTTTGGGCGATGGAGTCGATGCGGCATTCTTCATTTTGCGCGGAGCCAAGCGGCGTGCCATCGTCAAAGTAAGCACGGCGATACCATTCACCGTCCCACCCTTCGCGTTCGAGCGCGGCCTTCAATAGGCTTACATGAACGCGCCATCGTTCTGCACGCTCGCGTTCTCCACGCGCGTCGGCGACTTTTGCGAACTCCCAAAGGACGGTGTGCAGAAACCAGCCTAGCCAGATGCTCTCTCCCTTGCCGAGATGGCCGACGCGGTTCATGCCATCATTCCAGTCGCCGGTGCCCATGAGCGGAAGACCGTGAACGCCTACAGACAAGCTGTGGTCCAGAGCTCGCGCGCAATGTTCGAAGATCGTTGCGCGAGATTGTGAGATGCGAGGCTGGAAATAAGATTCGTTTTGTCCTTCCGCCAGGAGATCGCCTTCCACAAAGGGGACTTGTTCTTCGAGCACGGTCATGTCGCCGGTAGCTTCGATGAAATGAATCACGGCATAGGGCAGCCAGAGAAGATCGTCTGACATTCGGGTGCGGATGCCGCGTCCGAAGGGCGGATGCCACCAATGTTGAACGTCGCCTTCAGGAAATTGATGTGCCGCCGCGCGGAGCACCTGCTCGCGCGCGACGGCCCTTTTCGCCACAGTGAGGGCCATGGTGTCTTGTAGTTGGTCGCGGAAGCCATAGGCGCCACTTAGCTGATAGAACGCGGCTCGGGCCCAGACGCGGCTCGAAAGAGTTTGATAAAGAAGCCAGCGGTTCAAGATTACGTCCATACTTTGGTCGGGAGTATTTACTTGCACTGCGCCCAGAATGTCGTCCCATTGGCGGAGAACGTCGCGGAAAACCTGATGGAGGTCTAAGACTCGATAGCGATTGATCAGCTCACGCGCCTTTTCTCTGGATTCCGTTTCGCCCACAAGGAATACGATCTCGACGCGAGCGCCGGGTCGCAATTCCACGATTGTTTGCAGCGCGGCGCAAGGATCGAGTGCGGCGCCTGTCTTGCGCGCAAGCGGACGACTGGTCTCCAGCGCCGCAGGCCGCTCGGGACCTCCATTTCGCCCGAAGAATTCCGTCCGATCGGCGGTGAAAGAAGATTGGCGTCCAGCCATATCGGCAAAAGCAATACGGCCTGCGAAATCTCCATTCCAAGCGCTGCGAGCAAAAAGCGCCCCTGACGAGGAATCGACTTCGGTGATGATGTAAGGGGCCGTGGCAGCGCGCGAACTTCCCAACACCCACTCGGCGTAGGCCGTGACAGAAAGCCGCCGCACACGTCCGGAATCATTCTGAAGCGCGAGCCGTGAAATTTTTATGGGATCTTCTAACGGCACGAATTGAATCAAGTCGAGCAGAATGCCGTGGGAGCCGTGTTGAAAACGCGTGTAACCCTGGCCGTGACGGCACAAATAGCTTGCCCCTTCGTCGCGGATGGGTAACGCCGTCGGACTCCAGACTTCGCCGGTGGCCTCATCGCGAACATAGAGCGCCTCGCCGGGTGTATCAAATACGTGATCGTTGGACCAGGGTGTCAGCTGGTTTTCGTGACCGTTGATTGACCAGGTAAAGCTCGAGCCTGATTCCGAAACTAGAAAGCCAAACGCTGGGTTCGCAATCACATTGATCCAAGGTTCGGGTGTGCGCAGACCTTCGTTCAGCACGGTTACGTATTCGCGGCCATTTTCGGCAAACCCGCCAATGCCATTGAAAAACTGAAGAGCCGGCTGGGGCAATTGCACGTCCTGACGCTTACTTGGACGAGCTTGCCGAGAAATATAAGGAGGGATGGGTTCTTTGTACTGCGATCTCGTAATTTGCTCCGCCAATGTGCCGCGCCGGCTAAGAAGGACGGCTCTTGCGATCATCTGAAGCTGCGTGCGCGTTTGTTGCGAAACCAAGTCTCCGCGCAAAAGGAAAATTTTGCCGCTCACTCCGCTGGTGTCAGGAGCGAGCCTGAGCTGACTACCGCGTACCAAGGATTCCAAAGAGGTGTGCAATTCCTGGACGTAGGAAGGGGCCTTCTCGTTAATGATCACGACGTCCGCCGATAACTGCTTCATGCGCCAGTATTCATGGGCACGCAACAACTGCCGGATGATATCAACGTCGTCCGCATCGTCGATGCGAGCCAGGACGATAGGCAAATCGCCGGAGATTCCCTGAGCCCACAGCGTACCTATGTCGAGGGAAGTCGTGCTCAGCAGGTCCGTGGATGGTCTGAGAGAGGAATCCGAATAGAGGACCGCGTTTGCTAGCCGCTGAAAAAGATGGGCCTCTTCGGCGCTAATGCTGAGGTGATGAAGCTGAACTTGCGCCTGCGTCCACGCGAGAGTGAGAGTGCGCTCAAACGTTCGCGTGTCGCGGTACTTATCGGCGAGATCGAGGAGCTCTTCGCGTGTGGGAGCGACGATGGTGGAAAAAATCAGATGGGCCGTGGTTCCCGGCGGTATGCGCACGGTGCGGCGCAAGCTTATGATCGGATCGAGGACGGATCCGGCGGAATTAGAAAGAGGGCGGCCATCGACTATGGACACTGCGTTGCGCAGGTTACGAGCGCGGCCCACGAATTTCGAGCGGTCGGTCTCGAACTGCAAATCGCCTATAGTGGTGCCGTCCACCACGAGAACCTGCGCAGCCCAGACAGAGGTTTCTTCCGGAGAACGCTTGCGCCGTGTGGCGACTACCGCTCCCAGGTCGGCTACAAATTCGGTCTCAACGAACAGGTTGGAGAAAGCAGATTGGGCCACATCGGCTGCCTGTGTAGTAAGGCACAGCTCGGCGTAAGAAGTAACCTGCACGTCGCGCGCGCGTACTCCCAGGTTGGTGATGGTAACGCGGCGAACTTCTGCGTCATCTTCGGATGAGACAACCACCTCGAGGGTGGTTGTAAGCGCACGGTCGCGGCGAATAATTTCGGCGTGGTCTTCATAAAAAACCGCCTCGTAGGAGTCGGGCTCCCCGCCGGTGGGCTGATACCCCGCAGACCACACATTTCCACTTTGCTCATCGCGGAGAAAAATATAGCTGCCCCAGCAATCGCGAGTGGTGTCTTCCCGCCAGCGGGTGATGGCAATATCGCGCCAGCGACTATAGCCGGAACCAGCGGCCGTGAGCATTACGCCGTAACGCCCGTTGGAAAGAAGTTGAGTTCGCGGAGTGGCATCGTGCGGAGTCATGAAACGGCGTACCACCGGGGGCACGAGTTCACGGACTTTGGCGGACGCTGAAACTTCTTCGGCGCGAGGACGCGCGACCAGCACGTCGCGAGGAGTCCGCTCCTGCATCAGCAATTCGGTCGCTCGAACGATGGGTTCGGCGTGGAAACGCATCTGCATCACGCCATCCAGCAGGACGTTCACGGCCGACAACAATGTCATGCCCTGGTGATGGGCCATGTACGCGCGTACCACGGCGACATTTTTGCCTTCGGGCAATCGCGATCCGGTGTAATCGAGCGCTTCATAAAACCCATAAATTCCCCGGCCGCCGGCCTGTGACAGCCGCTGGAAATTCTGGACCGCCGCAGTAGGCTCGACCATGGCAGCGAGCGCCGTCGCGTACGGGGCGATGACCAGATCCTCGCTGAGTCCGCGTTTGAGACCCAATCCCGGAACACCAAAACTCGAGTATTGATACGTGAAATCCATATCCCGAGCGTTGTAGGCGGATTCGGAAATTCCCCAAGGCACGCCGCGCTCTTCACCATATTCGATCTGTCTGGCAACCACCTGCTCGTAGGTCTGGCTCAGCAAACTGCCGGACGGGGAGCGCAACACCAGCGCAGGCATGAGGTATTCGAACATGGAGCCCGACCAGGAAATCAATGCGGAGCCGCGGCCCACAGGTGTGAGAGCGCGTCCAAGCCGGAACCAGTGCGCGGAGGGAACGTCTCCTTTGGCAATGGCGATGAAACTCGTGAGCCGTGCCTCCGAAGCGAGCAAGTCGTAGCAATTCGGATCCAAACTTCCGTCCGTACCCCGATAGCCAATGGCAAAAAGCTTGCGCGAGTGATCGAACAGAAAAGTGAAATCCATGGCTTCGAATAATTTTCCAGCCGTTTGCGCTACTGCGGTGAGACGGTGAACGAGCGAAGATGCGTCCGTGATCGAATCTTGCATCGCTTGTATAAGAGCGGTCACCCGCGCGAGAAGTTCCCGATTGCCAGGATCTTTCACCCAGTTTGCGCCCAGAGCAGTCAGTTCGCGGACTGCGGCTTCAAATCTTTCCGGCGCGTCCGCCAAGGTGGGAAGAGTGCGGAAGAAGGGTTCGATTGCCAGCCATTCGGGAGCTTGGGCCGAAGGGCGTTCGGCCAGAGCGGTAACTTCTTGCGAATCAAGGCGGAGCCAGGGAATCAGGATTCTGGCGTCGCGAATACCTGACTCCACACAAGCCCTGGCGGCTTCGGCCCAATATCGCAACTCGGAACTAGGAGTATCTCCGAGCCTCTTGCTCAAGCGTCTGCGCGATGTCTGCGACAGTCTGGACGCGATCTTTCAATTCAACGAAGCGAATGGCCCAATCCGCAGCGTCGGCCGGCACGGAATAGCACAGCACGGCCACGGAGTCGATGGCGTTGGAGAGCTGTTTGCGGGTGACCGTGTGCGTACGGCGGGTGTCTGTGATACGGGCTAGAGCTTCGCGCAACAGTAGCAGCGTGTCTTCGACTCCGGCTAACTGCGAAGCTCCAATCGATAATTTCTGAATCAATTCCCTACAGCCGTTGCCCAACGCCAATAAATGCCCGGCGATATTTCCGCTATCGACGGAGGAAACGTACTTGGGGTCCAAAGGATGGAGATCTCGAGTGTCATACCAGTTATAGAAATGACCCCGAAACTGCTCCAGCCGGTTCAAGGTCTGAAAAGTGGCTTCGATTCGCTCCATCGTTTCGTGAGTTCCAATCCAGCCGAGATCGCGGGCGGCGAGCGTAGAAAGCAAATACAGCCCGATATTCGTCGGCGAAGTCCGGTGAGCCACTATCGGTTTAGGGTCTTCTTGAAAATTATCGGGAGGAAGGAAATTGTCTTCAGGGGTGACAAATTCTTCGAAGAATCGCCAAGTGGAACGCGAAGTCAAGCGAAGAGCTCTTGAATCGCTGGCCGAAAGCTTCTCGATATCCGGAAGGGTCGGAGGAAGGCTGATCCATCGAGCGACAGCAGGAGCGCCGATCCACAGGACTACAAACGGGATTGCGACCGGTAATGATGCGTGCCTTCCGAACATAACGGCAAGCAGCGCGACAAGGCCGAGGATAACGCTGGAGATCATGCGTTTGTAGACGCCGAGAATATTCAGATCGACGGCGGACTTCGCCTGGGCCGCGGTGACCCATTGCAGCAAATTTCTTCGTGTTATCCATATCCGAGCCAACGTGCGCAAAATCGCGTCGGACATCAACCATGCTTGATAGGCCAAAAAGGTGATGGTCAATGCGATTTGATCCAGACCGAGCGTGAGATCGGAAAGCACTCCGCGGAAGTGGCTGCGTTTGGAGATTCCCCCCACGCGCGGGCTCAATCCGGTGAGAAAAGGAATCAGCGCGGGGATCGAGACGGTGGCCAAGATAAATCTGGTCCACATCCAGGGAGATATTCCGGGCACCAGCCATCCAACAAGCAATGTAAGAAAGATGAACGGCGCGGAGAGACTCCGGCGCAGGTTGTCGATCATCTTCCAGCGGCTAATGGCAGGAATCTTTACCTTTTTGCGTTGTTCTTTGGACAAACCGCCGCGGCCGAAAATCCATGGAAGAAGCTGCCAGTCTCCGCGCGCCCAGCGATACTGCCGGAGAGCGGCGGCTTCGTAATGCGACGGGAACTCATCGAACAGTTCAATGTCGGTCGCCAGAGCGGTGCGAGCAAAGATGCCCTCAAAAAGGTCATGGCTAAGCAAGGTGTTCTCTTTCACCTTGCCTGCCAGTGCCGTTTCGAATGCGTCGAGATCGTAGATTCCCTTACCGGTATAGGAGCCTTCGCGAAATAGGTCCTGATAGACATCGGAAACCGCAGAGGCGTACGGATCGATGCCGCTAGGGCCTGCAAAAATTTTCTGGAATAGCGAACCCTCACGATCCGTCGTCAGTGAAGGAGTAATTCTTGGCTGCACGATAGAGTAGCCATCCACGACGCGGCCCGAGTCGGGATCGAATTTCGGCCGATTCAACGGATGGGCCATGGTGCCCACAAGACGCGCTGCAGTGCCACGAGGAAGCCGGGTATCCGCGTCGAGGGTGATTACATAGCGTACGCCGGGCACCCTTTCCGGCGGGCGGCCGCCAACCGGAATGAAGGTAGTGTTCGAAGAGCCGCGAAGCAGCTGATTGAACTCATGGAGTTTTCCGCGCTTGCGCTCCCATCCCATCCACCTCTGTTCAGACTCGTTCCACACGCGCTTGCGGTGGAATATGAAAAAGCGGTCACCGCCGCCGGGCGGCGGACCGTGCCGTGCGTTCAAGGTTGCGATGGCGTCAACAGCGGTAGCTAACAGCTCCTCGTCGCCCGGCAGATTTTCTGTCGGTGCGTCGACCCAATCGGAAAGCAGCGCGAATCGCAAATCGCCGTCAGGATTCGCCAGATAGTGGACTTCGAGGTGCTCGACCTGCTCCTTGATGGAATGCTCGGAAGTCAGCAGAGTGGGAACCGCGATGATGGTTCGCAACTCAGTGGGAACGCCTTCTTTCAACTCAAAGCGGGCCAACGTGCGCGGCCCAAGCAAATCGGTCACCGCGCGATTGATAAGAGAGATAGCCAAATCGGATGCCGGAATCGCCGCGAGAAAACCGAGCAGTACGAGATACCCGACGTGCAGCCCGAGCACGTGGGCGTAAACAAGCGGAAAAGCCAGAATGATGGCGGTCAGTAAGGCGATCGTTCCTAAATAACCGGGGACCGCGGCCCGAACGTAGAGACGGAGTAGCCACCGGCGCCACGGAATGTGAAAATCCAACTCGCGTTCAAAAGCCCAACGTCCCCGCGATATCAGGTAGTAACCAGGGTCGGAACGTCGATCGTCCGGGGACTGGCCGTCGGTTGTCTCCGAGCGAGCGCGCTTGGCCCGGTGCACGGCGCGTTCAGCGACTTCAATTTCAGTGTATTTCGACCCGCGCGAAAGATCTTCGATTGCGTGGCGATAGTAATCTCGAGTCGCAAAATCCATGTCGGCAAAATTGCTTCCGGCGCGTAGGACCTGATCCACGAGGCTGACACCTTCAAAGAAAGCCTGCCAATCAAACTCGGAGGTCAGCCGCATGCTGGTGATGATGTTGCGGACAGTAACGGTCATCGCCGCTTGTTGCTGGTGCTCTGCGCGCACGATCTCATCTGCCGTGGTGCCCTGGGCGGCGAGACGCTCGTCAAGCCAAACCAGAACCGGACCGACTTTCGGATCCAAGTCCCGCAATCTCTGCACGAGTTGAACGGCAAAAGCTCTTTCGAGCGGTTTCTTCTCAAAATTTCTAAGAACGCTTGCGGGAGAGACGGTGGCTTGCCCGCCCGCTCCGAGCAGACTATCGGCAAGCAAATCGGCTTCTTCACGAGCGCGCCGGCTGAGCACCAGACGTTCCGCGATTCGGCGCAAATTCTCTACCAGCACGATCCTGAGCGTAATGGCAACGGCCCATAGCTCGCCGATGGTCAAAGGCTGCACGCGTTGGTAGGCCGTAACAAAAGCGCGCAGTACCGCCGGATCGAAACGGCTGTCTGTATGCGCCACATAAGCCCATGCCACACCGAACACACGTGGATAGCCCTCCAAATGTCCGGAGGCGAGTTTTGGGAGTTTCCTATAAAAGCCGACTGGAAGGTCGTCGCGAATTTCGCGAAGCTGCTCTTCCACGATGTAAAAGTTGTCTACCAGCCATTCCGCTGCGGGGGTAATGGTGTGTTCCTGCTGAACGGCTTTCGCGGTTTCGCGGTAGTACTCCAGTAGGACGCGGCCGTTTTCAGCTACACGCGGGATCAGGGGGCGGCCGCCATCGGCATCGGTGGTAACCGTCTGAGCGGCGGCCAGGCTTTCAGCGTGCTGTTCCAGACGTTCTACGCTGAAAAGCTCCGCGCGAATGGGTTCGTCAATTTCAGCGAAGATGCTTTGGGTTGGGGGGACGCTGGCCATTATTTTTCTAAAGAACTTATGAAAGCGATGGAGCGAGTCAATCGTGTCTTATCGACCCACTACAATACAACGCAACGTGTGAGTCCGGGAACGAGAATGCGAGACACGCAGAATGCTCTCGAGGCCAGCCAGTCGCCGACTCATCGACAAAGACGGGTCAACTGGCTTGCCGTAGTCCAAAGACGCTCGCCACCGGAATTGGAGAGACAGGCGAAGAGGGGCTTAAGGGCGCGCGTATTGCGGAATTCAGAATTCGCTCGATGTCTGACTTTAGGTAGGGATGGCAAATGAAATCGAAGGCGCTGATATTCAACTCTGCGAGGTAATCTCTATATTCATGCGGGCACGAAGGGGCACAAACAATGATTGCCGGAATCTCGGTGCGTTGCGATCTTAGGCATCTCACAACGTCACGATACGTTCCGTCGACCAGCCAAAAGCCGCACAAGCAGGCCGCAACATTCTCCCTAGCAAGAATAGCTCTTACTCCTTCGATGCCTTTGGCCCCCAAAGTCTGGAAGGGGAAAAACTGCAGGATGTCCGAGATGTTCCTATGGATTTCCGGGTCGTTGGTCGCAACCAATACGGTGGGCTGAGGTTTATGAAGCTCAGCAATATCTGAGTGGCTGGCATCGGAAGTTCTGATGTAGAAGGCCGGTAACTTCATAGTTGCGGTTCCTTTCGTCTCACACCAGAGAATTCACTATGTTCAAGCGAATCAATAATCTACGAAGGGTGTATTCCAATCAATACAGGCAATTCGTTAGGCACTTAGGGAACATCATGTAGTACGACTAGAACCTGCGGCATGGTCGACCCATAAGGGCTTCTCAGGACAGGTGACGAAGGTCACCCGAGCTGATCAGGTTCGTTCAGGGTCCAAAACCGGAACATCGAACGAGGGAAATAGCCGACTAAGGCTCGATGATTTGATTCCTCACAGCATAGCGCACTAATTCACTCACGGTATGCAACTGCAGCTTGCGCATTATGTTGGCGCGATGAGTTTCAGCGGTTTTTACGCTGATGTTCAAAGAGGATGCGACTTCTTTGCTGCTCTTGCCTTCCGCCAACAATTGGACGATTTCTCGTTCTCGAGAAGTAAGGCGATCGCGCATTGTCTCGGGAAGATCAGCCTTCGTTTTTCCTTCGTTAAAATTGGTGAGCATGACTTCGGTCGCTCGCGGCGTAAAAAATGGCTTGTGATTGGCGAGAGTCTCGACGGCAATAACCAGATCGCGGTCCGAGTCTGACTTCACGATATACCCGCGTACACCAGCCTCGAGAATGTCCCGGATAAGTTGGTCTGAGTAATGCACCGAGAGGATGAGGACCTCGGTATCCGGCGACGCTTTGCGAATTCTCTTGGCGGCATCCACGCCATTGAGGTCCGGCATGCTGATGTCGAGGATCACCACGTCCGGTTTCAGTTCTTCCGCCTTGGCAACGGCTTCGCGGCCGGTGTGGGCCTCTCCGCATATTTCCCAGCCCGCATGGGATTGAAGCAGAGCCTTCACTCCACGCCGCATAAGGTCGTGATCATCGGCTATCAGAATACGAAGTGTTTTCATTTTTGTCTCCAATCCTAGAATTTGATCGGGCCACATCGCCCAATACACTCAGCATTCTGTGGTACCTAGACGCATGTGGGCATTAAATTCCGTAATTCTTGCCCAGTCAAGCGCTGAAACTGCCGCAGGAATCGCTAAACCCGCCATCACATGGAAAGTTTCTGAGAGGTTCTTGCCAGTGAAGACTGAATCGCGTTTTAGAAAATTGCGGAATGAACTTCTCCTTCGCAGGAGTTACGTCTGGGAGATTGAACAGCCATGCTTCTTACTTCATGGCACCAATCGTCCACAACCAGCCGTGTGGTGAAGGATTGAATCGACTCGGCGAATAGAGTGTCGGTGGATCTGAATCCACGAAGACACTGAAACTCGCTGCCAGAACGAGCGAAAGCTGAATATTCCGAAACGCTGTGACCACCCGTTCGTGATTTAGCCCTTTGGCGGCACATGAATTTCCTCTCCGAACTAGATTTGATCACATGCGTTCTGCCAGGCACTCACGCAATTGCTGCCGCGCGCGAGAAAACCGGGTCTTCACCGCGGATTGGGAGAGCTTCAACATGGTGGCGGCTTCTTTCGCCTGCCACTCTTGCATGCCGAGAAGCCAGACGACAACCTTTGAGCCACTCCCTAGACCGTCGATTGCTTCGCGAAGAGCGCGGTGATCCTCCGCTTTTGAATACAACTTCTCCGGGTGATATGCATCGCTTGCGCTCAACATGTCCACCGGGTTCGGCTCTTCTCCCGTGCTGCTCTCATAGGTTAGGTAATGGTCTTCAGACCGGCGCTTGCGAACTTTTATTAGCGCCTCATTCATTGCGATTCGCATCAGCCAGCTTGAGAAGCGAGATTGGCCACGAAACTGGTGAATGTGGGCGTAAGCGTTCAGCAGGCTTTGTTGCGAAGCGTCTTCCGCATCTTCGCGATTACGGGTGATTTTCAACGCAACGTGATAGGCTTTTCGGATATAGGGCTGAATCAAATGCGCGAACGCATTCTTGTCCCCCGATTGGGCTCGCTTCACGAGATAAAGCTCGTCGTCGGCACACCCTGGGTTTGCATCTTCCACCTTGGACAGACAGTGCGTCTTACTGATTTCTTTATGATTGCCTTCCACGAATCACCTCGTTATTGGTATGAACCGCTTATTAGAAAACCCCGACAACTCACGATGATTTAACAAATGAAAAAATGAGGACCGAAGAACTCATCGCTGCTGCCCGCTCAAATTAGAGGAATATGGGGGCCACGTCTATCGGCGGCATCATGTACCGCCCTTAGGGGTATTCCTGTATCTTTAGGCCAAGAAAGCATTTAGAGAAAGCAAGTTCCCTTGGGCTCTGTGTCGCTCGTCGGACCAAATGGCCGAGCGCTAAATTGATTTCGGGAGATTCGGTCGTTGAACGCAGGCCGGAGCTTTCCGGGAACCGTGGTTTATGGAACCGACTGTATGGATTGAACGTGAATTGTTTTCGTTGCGCCGTCGTAGGTGCCAATGATGGTCACCTTCTGGCCCGCATAATCACTGGGCTTTTCCTGATCGTCGAGCTGGTAGGTGGTCTTATTTGAGGCATAAAGAACAAACTGTCCGGCGGCCTTGACGCAGCCCAGAGTGCAATCCTTCGCAGACTTGAACCCCTCCTTCTGCGACATTGCGTCGTGAGAACCTTGCGCCGCACATTCGTTGTCCATAATTTCGCCGGTGAAAGACATGGGCGTATTGTTCGGCTGTTGCCCAACGGCACGGAATGAAATCATCGCGAGTAGCAACATCGTGGCCATCAAAAGCGGAAACTTTTTCATCGATCCCTCCCGAATCGTGCAGGCAAATTCTAAACGTTCCTGTTTTGAAAGAAGGGCTTATGTTTGCTCACGGCCTCCACAGCAGCGACCAGCCAATGAGCTTGAGACTTCAACAAGTAGCCTCTGGCTCCGGCCTTTTGCGCTTCGCGAACCATTTGATTGGAGTCGTGCTGAGTGAAAATCAGGATTTCCGTCGATGGAATGGCTTTCTTGATTTCGGGCGTGGCCTCGAGTCCATTCATTTCGGGCATGGTGACATCCATAATTACGACATCGGGCTTGAGGTCCTGCGCTTTTTTTATGGCGTCGAGACCGTCGGTCGCCTCACCCACAATTTTCCACTCGGATTGGTGGCTGAGGAGCCGTTCAAGCGCGGAGCGAACGATTTTTTCGTCATCGACGACCAAAATAGTTAGTGGCATCAAGATTCCTTGCGCATGTCGTTAAACGAAAATTCGCGCGTTCATGCGCTAGCATGCACGTTCAGAGCCTGCCCATCAGAAAAAGAATCAGCAAAATAAGCAGGATAAGGCTTATGCCGCCACTCGGATAGTAGCCCCAGTTCCGGCTGTGTGGCCAACTCGGAAGACTGCCGAAAAACGCGAGCAACAGTACGATTACCAGGATCAACAGCAGCAATTGATAGCACCTCCCGGGTGCGAGATCGTGCTGTCCGACATTGTGAATCCTCGCGGGCTTGATCGGCCGCCGGTTAAACTTGACCAATGAGGATAAGGTGCCAGGCGGCTAGACACAATCAAGGTAACCCTGTACGGAACGGAGAGAGTTCTGGTAGTTCTTCTTAGGACAAGCCCACATTGAATACCCTGAAAAAAGAGATTTGAGCCGAAAGTGTCTGCGACATATCTTACTTCAGGGTTTTTTCCAGACGCCTGACCGCAGGCTCTAGTTTTTGTCTGGACTTCCAAAAATCAGTCCAAAGGTCCCCTTTTTCTTCGATGCGACGTGTTATGGAAGATAGATTCCATGTGTCCGAGCGGAGCTTTGGCGTCAGTTCGGCCGCTTGAATTGGCGTCGATATGGGCGCGTGAGGAAAAGCACGGACTGAATAAACGGAGGCCAGAGATTGCGCTTCGGAGTTTTGATGCGCATCGATGTATATGCTGCCTTTGGGGCGCCGGCTAACCGTGCGATCCAACGTGATCATGCCCGGTTGCTGTTGCATGGTGAGGGAAGCCATGGTCGAAACGAACTGCCTGACCTGCTCATACGTGTAGAGACGTTCGATTGGAAGAAAAATGTGGAGTCCGGTTGCGCCGGAAGTTTTTAGAAAGACTTTCATTCCGATTTCTTCCAGCTTCGACGCCAATATTTTCGCGAGCTTGGCTACGGTGGTGAAAGGAGTTCCTTCGGTCGGGTCCAAATCAAAAAATATGTAATCAGGATGCTCGGGATCGTCGCTGCGGGATGACCATGGGTTGTGATCGATGCATCCAAGATTCGTCAGATAAAGCAGACTGGGACGGTCGTTAGCCAAGAAATATCGAATGGCCTTCGATTTACTTTCGGACTGAATCGTGGCGGTTTTTATCCATGCCGGCGCCTCTTTACCGGCATCCTTTTGAAAAAAAGCCTGCCCTTCGATTCCATTTGGGTAGCGCCGCAATACCAGCGGCCGATCCCGTAGAAACGGGAGCAGGAGGGGCGAAATATGGTAGTAGTACGCCAGCAAATTTCTTTTAGTGTAGCCATCGCCTGGGAAATAATCCTTATTGAGATTGGTGAGATGAAGCGGAATGCCGTCTAGTTCAAGATGAACTTCTGTACGTGAACCGCGGTCCAGTTCAGCCGCGATCTCTTCTTCTGTTTTCAGGCTTGCTGTTGACGCGGGAGGCTTGGATGAATTGTCAGCCTTGCGTTCAGAGACTTCGCCTCCGCCAACATTCGTTTCCTTCGTTAATTGTGGTTCGGATTTCTTCTTTGCGCGAACCGCGCTCACCGCATTCGTTTCCTTCTCAAAGGTGCAGTCCTTGGAATCGTGGTCTCCCTGGAATCCCAGGAATATGGGCTGGCGCAAGTGTCGTCCATCGGTCCAACCCCCGTATTTAACTCGCGCGACGAGTTCGGGCTTCACCCAGTGAGCTTTTTCACGGGTGACTGGCTTGCTTGCGAACGGACATTTCTCAATTTGCAGCGCTTCAAGCTGCGAGGCAACGCGTTCTTGAAGCGCTCCCGAAAAGCCGCTTCCAGCTCCGCATACAAATTCAAGTTTCTCGCCGTCGTAGAGTCCAAAAAGAAGGGCGCCAAAGTGCTCGCGCGTTCCGCGAGGCTCAGTCCATCCGCCCACGACTGCGTCCAACTCGCGAACTAACTTAAACTTGAGCCACGATGTGGTGCGTCCTTCAGGGTAAAGGCTATCAATCCGCTTTCCTAGAATTCCCTCCAATTCTTTTTCGAGCGCTAGATCGTACAGCTCTTTTCCTTTCTCGATTTCGTGGTCTGAATAGCGGATGGTTTCGTCTTGTTGAAGGATTTGCTTCAGGAGTTCCTTGCGCTGCAGAAGAGGGACCGTCCGCAGGTCGTAACCGTCGCAATAAAGAAGGTCGAAGACGTAATAGACCACAGGAACTTGGCGCATCAGTTCGGCGCTTGGGCTGATGACAGAGAATCGCTGTTGAAGACTCTCGAAATCACTGCGACCCTCACGGTCCAAGGCCACAATCTCGCCGTCCAGCCAAACGTCATAGCCACTCGTATTTTTCGCCACCAGAGCGGAGACTTCAGGATACTCGTCAGTGACGTCGCGTTGAGAACGCGACCACAAACGAACTTCGCCTTTTTGCACGCGAGCGAGCGTACGCGCGCCGTCCCATTTAATTTCGAAAAGCCACGCCGGATCCGAAAACACCCGGTCGGACAAAGACGCGAGGGCAGGCTGAATCCAATCTGGCATGGCAGCTCGGCGTGCTGCCGCTGGAAACTTCAGCTCAGTTTTCTTTGAACTAATCTTGCCTCGTTGATTGCTTGCCGGGCGGTTCGATATCCACTTCTTCTTCGGCCCTTTTGTCTCTGGAAGGACGGATCCAGGATGGTCGCCTATATTCCAAGCATCGCTCGAGGAAGAATCACGGTGCTTGATCATCAGCCATTCTTGTTTACCCGGCTGCCGGCTGCGGATTTTGACTAACACAAAACTTCCGGTGAGTTTTTTACCGTGCAAGATAAATTTCAGCTCGCCGCGATCGATCTGCTGTTGCGCCGGTAGATTTCCTTCCACTTCGAATGTGCCGTTGTCCCAAATAATTACGTCGCCGGCGCCATAATTTCCCTGGGGTATCTCGCCCTGAAACTTCGCGTACTCCAGGGGATGGTCTTCGGTTTGAATCGCCAGCCTTTTATCACCGGGGTTCATCGACGGGCCTTTCGGGACGGCCCAGGATTTCATCACACCATTTACTTCCAGGCGAAAATCGTAATGAAGGCGCCGGGCGTGATGTTCTTGGACGACAAATTGAGCTCCGCCACGCGATGGGCGGCCGCCGGCAGGCTCCGGAGTAGAATCGAACCGCCTCTTACGTTTGTATTCCTGGAGCGACATCGGCAGGATTATATGGCTGGGTGCTGGCACGAGAAACGTAAATCGGGATACCACATCTTTTCAGTAAGGCTACAGGCTTCGCCCGATAGGCTCGAAATTGGGTTCGCTGTACACAGGTGAATTGCACTGGAGGTCTGAAAAACCAATGGCATCGTCTGCTTGGAAAGGATTCATCACCTTCGGATTGATTTCCATACCCGTGAAGCTCTATCCGGCGGCGCGGACCTCGCGGGTCGGACTCCATCAGTTGCACAAGGTCTGCAAGACGAGACTCCGCCAGCCGCTATTTTGCCCGACGTGCAACCGAATCGTGGAACGTTCGGAAGTGGTCAAAGGCTATGAATACGAAGATGGCAAGTACGCGCTAATCGACCCGGAAGAAATCAAAAAAATAACTCCGGAATCCGCGAGGGCCATGGAAATTCTTGCGTTCGTCAAAGAATCTGAAATCGATCCACTGTTTTTCGACTCCTCCTACTTCGTGGTGCCCGAGGACCAGGGCAAGAAAGCGTATCAGTTGCTCCTGAAAACGATGGAAGATAAGGATCGCGTGGCGATCGCTAAGATTACGATGCATCAGCGCGAGTACACCGTCTTTCTGCGGCCCTATGACCACGGAATCGCGCTTCACACCATGTACTTCACCAATGAAATCCGCGAAGCTCCCGGCTACGGCAAGGTCGATCACGTCAAACTCACGCCCCAGGAAATAAAACTTGCCGATCAACTTGTGGACAATCTGTCCGAGCCATTCAATCTGAAGAAATATCACGATGAATTTGAGACACGGCTTCGCACCCTGATCGAGGCAAAACAGAAAGGGCGCGACATTATCGCCACCCCGCGTCCGGAGCGCGCGCCGGTGATCGACATGATGGCGGCGCTGAAGAAAAGCTTGGAAAGAACCGCGGAAGGCCGGAAAACTCCTCTTCACGCGAATCGAGAAACGGCTGCGCACGAAAAAAGGGCTCGGCGCAAAGCGAGTTAGTTTATAAATTTTTAAATTGCAGGCGAGCGATACTCATAAAACGTCCGGAAAATTAATCTGAGGCTATACATAATATGTTTGCCGCCACAAAAACCGCCAAAGATAAATTCAAAATGCGCGAAAAAGAATTAGTATCCAAGCGCGACGAGATACGGAACCGTTTTGCAAATCAGTTAGCGGACGTGACCGTCGAACGCGAACCGGATGACGAATGCGCGGAAGCCAATCACAATCTCAACAAACACCTAATTCTCTCGACTCTGGGTCGCGATCGCTTCATTTTGAATGACATCGAACTGGCCCTCCAGCGTATGCGAGCCTGCTCTTACGGGATGTGCGATACTTGCGGTGGGACAATTCCCGATGCCCGCCTTCGCGCTCTTCCCTGGGCGCGGGCATGCCTCGAGTGCGCAGAACGCGCTAGCTAATTGTCACTGCTCTGTTCTGCTTGTCAGTTCGCCGATAGCGCTTTCTCTATCCAATGAATATTTTCAAAGCAACAACGGATTTCGAAGGCTGGCTTAGAAGCAGGATTCCCGTCGTCGAATCAGATCTCAGAGGGAAGCACGAATTAATGGCCGAAGATGAATTCCGATTTTTTCGCGGAACATTCTATCGCTGGGCCCAATTGTGGCCGAAACAGTGCAAGGAACTAGCCTCCGCACCATCGGTATTGGCGGTAGGCGATTTGCATGTAAATAGCTTTGGAACCTGGCGCGACCAAGTCGGCCGGCTCGTTTGGGGGATCGACGATTTCGATGAGGCTTTCATTCTGCCTTATACCAACGATCTGGTGCGGCTGGCGACCAGCGCGCGACTGGCGTATTCACTCGATCATCTCCAAACCAATACCAAAAATGCGTGCGACGCGATACTAGAGGGCTATAGAGAATCGCTCAAAGAAGGCGGAACGCCGATAGTATTGGAAGATCAAAACGCGTGGTTTGCTCCGGTTGCGTTAAGTCGGTTGGATAATCCTCCGTCATTCTGGAAGAAGTTGGAGAGTAATTCTGCGCTGCGACATTCCGTTCCCTCTACCCCCAAGAGAGTATGGAAGGAACTGTTCCCTGGACCCAATCTTGCCTACCGCGTATTGAAGCGGACAGCGGGCACAGGCAGCCTAGGCCATCCACGCATGGTAGCAATTGCCGATTGGGAGGGTGGAAAAGTTGCGCTGGAGGCGAAAATCCTGGTTCCCTCCGCCTGCGTGTGGGCACATCAAGGAAAAAACACCGGTACCATTTACTATAAACGTATTTTAGAGAATTCTATTCGCTGTCGCGATCCCTATGTGCGGGTGAAGGAAAACTGGCGTGTCAGCAGGCTGTCCCCAGATTCTTCACCGGTAGAAATCGAAACCTTGCCTAAAAAACGAGATGAAGATCGCATGCTGAATAAAATGGGCTGGGAAGCGGCAAACATACATTTGGGATCAAGAAGATCGGTGCGGTTCATTCAAAAAGATTTGCGAAAGCGCCGCGGAAATTGGCTAAGAGTGGCGGCTAAAGAAATGGCTCGAGTCGTATCCAAAGATTGGAAAGAATGGCGGGCGCAGGAAATGTAATTCTGACTGTCGGAAATTTCGGTTCATTCTATGGTAAGCAGAACAACCCGAGACGCCTCGAGTTTCCCTCCGGTGGTGACGGCGGTCATATGCGTTGCCGCGCTTTATTTCGCCAGGTCCGTCCTGGTTCCCATAGCTCTCGCAGTTCTCTTCGCTTTCCTTCTTGCCCCACTCGTTAGTTTGCTGGAAAAAGCGCATCTAGGAAGGACTGGGCCGGTTATCGTAGTCGTGCTGCTCTTGGCTGGGCTTTTGACAGGTCTGGGCTGGTTAGTCGTTGGCCAAGCAATTGGTCTGGCAACTCAGATTCCAAATTACAAGACGACAATCTCCAGAAAAATTCATTCTTTCCGAGGGGTAAAAGAAAACGGGATCGGTAAAGCGGAGGCTACCGTAAAGGAATTGGGAAAGGAATTGTCCGCCACGATTGAAACACCGACGCCGGAGGAAGAAGCTGACCAAAATCCGCGAAGCAAGCATCCGCTGCTCCCCGGTGGCAGTATTGCCCATCCTGTTCCGGTCGAAGTTATTCCGCAGAACAGCCCGATTGCCTCGGCTCGCGCCCTGCTCGGACCATTTCTCGGACCCATTGCCACTCTCGGAATTGTGATGGTTTTCACAGCTTTTATTCTCCTCCGTCGCGAAGATCTGCGCGACCGGCTTTTCACGATTGCTGGGCTAAGCAGATATCACATGACCACACAGGCTTTTGACGAGGCCACCAAGCGCGTCGGCCGGTATCTTTTTCTGCAATTCCTTATGAACCTTGGTTATGGCGCCCTATTCGGCACGGCTCTCTATTTCATTGGCGTCCCAAATGCTTTCCTTTGGGGCGTCCTTGCGGCACTCCTCCGATTCGTTCCGTACTTGGGAGCCCTGGTGGGCGCCGCTATGCCGATTCTTTTGTCGCTCGCCGTTTTTGATGGATGGCTGAAACCTCTCCTAGCATTCGGTGCATTCGTCGTCATTGAAGTAATAACGTCTTATGCCCTCGAACCGCTGTTGTACGCGGCACAAACAGGCGTTTCATCCCTGGCCATATTAGTGGCGGCCATTTTCTGGGCCGCTTTGTGGGGTCCCGTCGGCCTGTTGCTCTCGACACCCCTGACGGTGTGTATCGTTGTGATTGGCCGTTACATTCCGCAGTGGGAATTCCTTAGCGTGCTGCTGGGTGATCAACGTGTGTTGGGAACTGAAGTACAGCTCTATCAAAGGCTCCGTCAAATGGACGCAGACGGAGCGCGGCAGCTCGTTGATGATTTTCTTAAGGAGGGCTCGGTTGAAAAGCTGTACGAATCTGTCGTTACACCGGTGCTGATTTTTATAGAGAAGGATCGAGCAGAAGTAGGACTGGGTGACGCGCGCGAGCAGTTTGTGTTTCAAAGTTTAAAGGAAATTGTTGAGGAGGTTACGCTGAGACCTGCGGATGAAACTGAATCGCAGGAAGTTAATATGGAAGTGAACGTCGATTCGAAACTAACCAACACCCTCGAGAACTCCCGCGTTACAGGCTGCGCGATCGCTTGTGTGCCGGCACGCGATGAGGGAGATGAAATCTTGGGAATGATGCTTGCCCATTTGGCTACTCGGGCAGGATACAAAGCGCACGCAGTGGCGCCAGCTTCACTCGAAGAACTGATGGAAGAAGCTGCGGAGCTGCATTGTGAGTTGATCTATATCTCCGCCTTGCCGCCTTACGCTGTTTATAACATTCGCAGACTTTACAAAAAGCTCCGCATTCGATTTCCAAAATCGAGGATTGGAATTGGTCTTTGGGGCTTCGCGGGAAACCTCGAGGTGATGAGGACGCGTTTGGGAATCGTTGAAGCGGATATGATCGTCAGCAGTCTCTCGGAAGCCACCAGCCAGGTGCCCGCACTCGCCGATGCCGTGACCCAATAATCCGTTTTCGCCGGATGCTTCCATACAGACTCATGGATTCCTAAGTACAGCGTTCGCCGGATAGACCACGGACGGGACTTCGTAAATAGTGAATGCAGGAGAATCCAAATGAGCACACGGCGTCCAGAAGATTCAAGCAGTGGACCGGGCCTTACCCCGATCGATAGTCCAAGCCCATCGTCGCCGACGGATCGCAGAATGGAGCCAGACCGCACGACGGGGCGCGTTCCGGCCCATGACGACGAAGACGTAAAAGACAAGAATAAGAAGACCTGCGGGCATAACCGCTAAGTTGGAGTTGCAACGTCGCTAAGCGTAGCGGAGGACAAGATGAACGTGCTCGCCTCGTATAATTCGGTGATCCAAGTAGCAGCCGCTTTTTTGATCTCTATGGTTGGGTACCTCGCGCTTCTATTCGTAATTGTCTTTTGCCTCCTCGCAGTAGAGGGCCTTCGCCAAGGTTTTATCTTTGCCCGAAAGTCTTTTTCGAAGCCGGCTTTGGAAGCTACGGAGCTTTCAGTGGCGGCTGTGCCGGCGATTCAAAGAGGTTCCGCTTTCTTTGGGTGGACTCATAGGCTGACGGCGGGCCTTGTGGGCTTAAAGCATAAGTAGCCTAACACTTCGAACGCGAAGCAGCGAACCCCGCGAGATCCCGAAGAAATCCTCATTAAGTCAGAGAACTGCCCGCTAGCAGCCGCTTTTGTTTTGCATTTCTCGCGCTCGTTCTGCAAAGCTGTTCGGAGAGGTTTACGCTCAGCGCTTATGGCGATCGCTTGGGACGTTTGCGCCGACGTAGTGAGCGGAAAAGATGCGGTTGAAAAGACCTCTGAATTGAAGCCGGATTTGGTGATCCTGGACATAAGCATGCCGGTGATGGGCGGCCTGGATGCGGCGCGTTTGATTCGCGCCGCGGATCCCAATGCCACAATAGTTATTTTCACCATGCACGAATCGCATTAAATGAAGGATGAAATCGCGCGTATCGGCGTTCAAGCCCACGCCGTCAAGTCAGCGCCGATGAAACATCTGTGGGATGCCATCAAAACGGTTCTGGGCGCGGATGAACCGCGCATAAACTAGAAAGTTTTCCTTCAGATGTTGCTGGATAGAGGCCGACGCACCGTCATCAGTGGAAATCGTGCGAAGTTGTTTCTGCTCGCGTGATACGCAATGGCCGAATGCTATCGGCTTTCACCGAAATTACTCCATCTTGATTTTGCAGCTGGCCCTCGATGAGCAGAAATTGCTGGTGAACTATCACCACATGATTTTTCTCAAATAGCTGCGGCGTAACAATCGCATTCGAAATTCCTGTTTCGTCTTCCAGGCTAATAAACACAAAACCTTTCGCCGTTCCGGGACGCTGGCGTGTGATCACTCCTCCTGCGATCCGAACGTGCATGCCATCCGGAAGATTTAGAAGTTCAATGGCTGACCGAACACCGCGCTTTTTCATTTCCGCGCGATGATGGCCCATGGGGTGAAGGCCTACGGTCAGCCCGGTGCCGCGAAAATCCGCGACTAATCTTTCCTCTCCGATCATGGCCGCCAGAGGAGACGGTATTATCGAAGAAATCGGATCCGCTTCCAGTTCTGCGGTGTCGTTTAATTTTTCCAGCAAAGGGCCCGGCCGCCTGGCCGCGCGTTCGATTTGCCACAAAGCATCGCGGCGATGGATTCCTTTTTTGTCTCCAATAAAATTCAAGGCGCCGATTTCCGCCAGGGTTGCAAGTTCTGTCTTCTGGATCATAGGAACGCGAAGCTTTATATCGTCAATGGAAAGAAAAGGACGAACTGCACGCTCGCTTACAATTTTCAAAGCCACATCGCCACGCAGGCCTTTGACAAAGCGCATCCCGAGCCGCACGCATAAATCCTGGCCGCTTTTTTCAAGCTGGCAAAGCCAATCCGAGCAGGTGACATCAATAGGCTTCACTTTCAGGCCGTGACGCTGCGCGTCTCTTACGAGCGTGTCGGGCTGATAAAATCCCATGGGCTGACTATTCAAAATGGCCGCAGTGAAAGCGGCAAGGTAATGGCATTTCAAATAAGCGCTGGCGTAGGCGAGCAGCGCAAAACTTGCAGCGTGAGACTCAGGAAATCCATAAAGGGCAAAAGAGGTAATGGCCAAAATAATCTTTTCCTGCGCCTCGGGAGAGATGTCATTCCTGTCCATTCCAGAGCGAAGTTTTTTCTCTATTTCTTTCATGCGCTTTTCGGAGCGTTTAAAGCCGAATGCGCGGCGTAATTCTTCCGCTTCGCCTCCGCTGAACCCGGCGGCGATCATGGCCATGCGCAACAACTGTTCTTGAAATAGCGGCACACCTAAAGTGCGGTCGAGAACCGGCTTGAGCGAAGGATGAAGATAATCAACGGCTTCGCGGCCCTGGCGACGTTTCAAGAAAGGATTAACCATTTTTCCGACGATTGGCCCGGGCCGGATAATGGCCACCTGCACGACGATGTCATAAAAACATTCGGGCCGCAGACGAGGCAAACAGGCCATTTGCGCATGGCTTTCCACTTGGAACATCCCGATGGTATCCGCTTTTTGCAGCGTGTGGTAAACGACGGGATCGTTCGCCGGCAACTTTCCTAAATCGATTTCTTCGCCGTAATCCTTCTTAATTATGTGCAGGCAATCCTCCAGGACGGCCATCATTCCCAGTCCCAGAAGGTCCACTTTCACAATTTTCATGTCGGCGCAATCGTCTTTGTCCCACTGCACGACGACACGGCCGGGCATGGTGGCCGGCTCCAGAGGAACGATCGAATCCAATTGATCCTGGCACACCACCAAACCTCCGGAATGCTGGCCCAGGTGGCGCGGCAAATCTTGAAATTGTAGGCAAAGTTCAAAGAATTTGCGGATTTGCGGATGCTGCATGTCGAATCCAGCGTCGCGAAATTGCCGCGCGAGAGAGTCATTCGCATCCTTGTATTCCCACGCGCTTACCAGGCTGGTCAAACGGCTCAGAGTTTCAGGATTAAAAGATAGCGCCTTGCCAATTTCACGCGCGGCGGAGCGACCACGATAGGTAATTACATTGGCGGTCATGGCTGCGCCCAATTTTCCGTAGCGTTCGTATACATATTGAATCGCTCGTTCCCGCTGGTCTCCACTGGGAAGATCGAGATCTATGTCCGGCCATTCTCCGCGCTCTTCTGAAAGAAAGCGTTCGAAGAGAAGGTCCATTCTTACTGGATCGACGGCGGTGATGCCCAACGCATAACAGACCGCGCTATTGGCAGCAGAACCGCGTCCCTGCACCAAAATATTTTGCTCGCGACAAAAGCGAACAATGTCCCAGACGATGAGGAAGTAGCCTGCCAGATCCAGTTTTTCGATCAGGTCGAGCTCGCGTCCAATTTGCGCTCGCGCACGTTCATTATTCAATCCATAGCGCCAGATCATGCCTTCGTGCGTTCGTTGCCGCAAAAAATGGATTTCTGGTTTGCCGTCAGGTACCGGATATTTCGGGAATCGATAACCTAGATCTTTCAAAGTGAATTGCAGGCGCGAAGAAAGAACCTCCGTATTGGCGATTGCTTCGGGGAGATCTGAAAATAGCTGCGCCATTTCGACAGGTGTTTTCATATGCAACTCGGAATTGCGCGCTAGCAGACGACCGGCCGTGGCGAGCGTGCGGTGATGCCGAATGCAAGTGAAGACGTCCAATACTTCGCGGCGTTCCGGTACGGCATGACGCACGCCATTCGTCGCAAGCAGCGGAAGGCCCAACTTCTCCGCAATCTCGATGGCGGCATGGTTTCTGGCTTCTTCTTCGCGCAGAAAATGCCGCTGTAACTCAACATAAACATTCTGTTTACCGAATAGCTCGCATAGCTGCTGAACGCATTCTGTTCCGCTTTCGATTCCTCCGTTTGCCAAAGCATGCGCCAGTGGGCCTTCCTCGCTTCCGGTGAGGCATACAAGCCCACGGGCATATGCAGCTACTTCCGCGCCTGAAACATCTCCTTTGCCTTTCGGCACGCGCAATTTCATTTTCGTGATCAAGCGGCAAAGATTTTGATAGCCTTCGCGCGATTCCACGAGCAAGGGGTAACGCCAGCCGGCTGCAGAGGTGATTTCGGCGCCGATGTGAGCGCGAATGTTAATTTTATCTGCGGCAAGATAAAAACGAGGAGCGCCATACACTCCGTCTCGATCGAGCAAAGCCATCGACTGCATTCCATATTCCGCGCACACCGCTGCCAATTCTTCAGGCAAAGATGCGCCTTCGAGAAAACTGAAAGCAGAGCGGGCGTGAAGTTCCGTGTACATCAGTCGTAGCGGCCGCGCGCGAACCAGGCAGCGCGAAGCGAGTCGTAATAAATGCGATAAAGTCCGTCTTGCGTGCGTGGACTGGAGATTTTCTGGCTCTGCCCGCTCACGGAGTCAAAGCGGATTTCCACGTCCCATTCATCCTGTTGCCAAGTATCTTCGCACCACCAATCTCCGGAAGTCCGCCACGGCCCTGAAGCTGCAATGATATTTCCGCGCATGCCGCGAAAATAAATACGCGTTGGATAGTTTTGTTGCAGTTCAACTCTCGCCTGTATTTCCGGCCTGAAAACACGGAATGCAGTTAGGGGAGTTTCTCCGAGACTGTTGGCGGCAGCAGTTGAACTCTTTTGCGGGATTTTCGATTTGTCGCTTACCGGTGCGAACCGCCTGATCCGAAATTCCCCGGGGCGATGAGTGTCAACCAATTCGGGCGAGCCAACGTTCGTATGGCCCACCAAATTCGCCAATCGGCCGATGGTCAGCTCTAATTTTTCCGGATCCGGGTAACTGGGAAGAAATAGTCCTCCTTGCGTCGCGCGCGGACGAGCGGGTTCTGCAGAGAGAACGATTTTTAGAATGGCTGCGTGGGGAGGATCCGCCTGCAATTGCAAGCGCAGCAGTTTCAGAAGCATTTTCGAATTCCGTGTTGGTACGGGAAAACTCAGAACCTTTTTATAAGTTTTTGGAGCGAGCTTGGGGGGAGAATTCTCGCTGAGGACTTGGAAATCTTTTTCGAAGGAATCCTCTAAATCAAAGTGCGTGTGAATTGCACAGGCCGCCAGTGCACGTGCTTCCAACCGCGCGCACAATTGATCGAGCAATCTTCCTAGCAGAAATGCCAGCGGCTCGAGTGCGGCAACGGCGAAGTCGAGCGCCATTTCTTCTTCGAAGCGCACTCCGGGCTGTGCCAGCACAAGCGAACGTACACTTGCGCCGCGTGCCAATTCGTGGAGGCGAACTCCTTCCTGGCCCAGCCGTTCTGACAATTGCTGCACGGGAAGTGCCGCCAGAGCGGCGCAGTCGCGCACACCCCAGCGCTCTAAAGTTTCCATAATTTCTACGGAGGGCAAAAGCGCACGCACAGGCAGTTTGCCCAGGTATTTCGCTTCTTCGCCGGGAGGAATCACCGTAATGCCGGAAAATCCGCGCGCGGCGTGCAAAGCGACTTCTAGATTGGGAGAAACTGCGACGTGCACGAGCAAGCCCAGAGCGAAGGCACCCTGTACTAATTGTGTAGAGATATTTTCATCGCTTCCGAATAAGGAAGTGAGGCCGGAAATATCCAGAATAATCGTGCCCGGCGCAGTGTCCTCCATGCGCGACGAAACAGAGGCTCCTAGGTCGAGCAAAGCTGCATGAGCGGATTTTTCCTGCTCCCGAGAGCGATTGCGAATTCCCACGGCGTGAAATTGCGCTGCTTGCGATTTCGCCATGTCCAATTCGATGCCTGCCTGAAACGCTGCTTCGTTGGCCGCTACGACGTTCCATATTGGAGGAGTTCCATCCACAAGCGCGACGGCCTGATTGCGCAAGCTGGGCTCTGCGCGTACTACGGCTTGCACTGGGAAATTGGGAACGTGGATGGAAGCGAATGCCATAAAATTTCGGTTTCAGTAGCAATAAGTTCTCTGCAATTCTTGCTTTCACTTCGGCGCTGGTTCCATTCGCGCAACACTGAGATAACTTCGAAGTGCGTTTGTTTCGAAGAGTTCTGTGCGGCCCGCTGAAGCGAAAGGTTTTTGAAAACTATTTGTAGCAATTGGCTGCATGCGAGAACGAAGCAATTCCGCGCGAATGCCGAAGCTTTCCAACAACCAGGAAGGGGGATACCTGAAAAAATCCGTGGAGTGAGTTTCCAGCGTTGTTGACCATCGCGCAGGCTCCGCTTTCATGCGCAGGACCAGCGAGGCGCACGTTTTGGCATTGGACTCCGGCTCCAGAACCATCAGGATGGTCGGCGTATCCTCCACTGCACGCCGAAAACGAAACCAGGATTCCAGCGGAACGTGACGTAGCACGTCCGCGCGCATATCACCCAGATCGAGCGCAATAAAACCGAATCCACCGCCTTGCAAAAGCAGATCCGTAGCGCGCAAAGTTTGCTCAATATTCCGGCAGCGCACCCACAGTAATTGTTTTAGTTCCACACCGGCGGCTTCGGCGGAGTGAGGATCGAAAGCATCGCATCCGTCGATTAACGCGCAGGCTTCTGCATGAGCGGTTCTTGCGGCTAAAGCGGAAAGCAACAAAGTTGTCCGTCCGGAACAAGCTAGGCCAAAAATTTCGGTCAGCGCTCCACGCGGCAAGCCTCCGGCCAACGAATCGATTTCCGCAATGCCTGTAGAAACAGTTTCGATTGCATGGCGATCGCGATACGAAAATGGAGTGGCGACACGCCCGGCCAGGGCAAGTTCGACATTGGAGCGCAAAGTAGCGAGATTTACAGCCATAACAGCCCGGTGAGGAGAAAGAGAAGAGTTACAATAATCTTCGCTTTTTCTTCGCTCATCGAAATTCTCTACGAATTCCTCCCCATTGTCAACGGCTGGCATTCAGCGAAGTTCGCACTATGTGCCGGCCAGAATCCATCTTGCATCTAAGGAACATGACAAAACGTATTCCAGATGATTCAGAAAAAACTCTTTTTCCCTTACACGCATCTTTAGACGAGTTGCGTGAAGCTTCCAAAACCTGCAAGGCCTGCGATCTGTGGAAGCTCGGCACGCAGACCGTATTTGGCGAAGGAATGCCGGCTGCGAAAATCATGCTGGTGGGCGAGCAGCCCGGCAATCAAGAAGATCTCGAAGGAAAACCTTTTGTCGGCCCGGCGGGAAAGTTATTGGACGCCGCGCTGGCGGAAGTCGGGATCGATCGAAAAAAAGTCTATGTGACCAATGCCGTGAAACATTTTAAATGGGAACCGCGCGGAAAGCGGCGCATTCACAAAAAGCCGAACGCCGCGGAAATTGCGGCCTGCCGGCCCTGGCTTGATGGTGAAGTTGCAGCGTTGCGTCCAAAAATAATTGTCTGCCTTGGCGCCACTGCGGCGCAGGCACTACTGGGCCGCGATTTTCGCGTCACACAGCATCGCGGCGAGTTTGTGAAGTCCGATCTTGCTCCTCACGTGATGGCTACCGTGCATCCTTCTTCGATATTGCGCGCGCCCGATGAAGCCACACGGGAAGACGAAATGAAAAAATTCATCGCGGACTTGAAGAAGATCACGCAGGTTCACTAGCCTGAAAATAAGCAGAGAAAAGCACGGCAGCAGAACAGAGAGCCCTTTCCAGCAATTTTGCATACTAGCGGATTTTCGGGCACAATATATATGTACTCAGTTTGACGACCCTTCTCTTTTCCCAGGTATATCGTGAGTCAGACCGCTTACGCTGTTTCACCTCCGATCGGCCTCGCATGGGCTCACCCATTGGTTCAGGAGTGGTTTGTCAACAAGTTCGGCACTCCCACTGAACCACAGGAGCAGGGCTGGCCACATATTCTCGGCGATAAAACGACGCTGATTTGCGCTCCCACGGGTTCAGGAAAGACGCTGGCGGCGTTCCTGGCTTGCATCGACCGGCTCGTGCGCAAAGCGCTTGCCGGCGAATTGGAAGATAAGACTGAAGTTTTGTACGTCTCGCCGCTGAAAGCGCTGGGCAACGACATCCAAAAAAATCTCGACACGCCCCTGGGCGAAATTCTCCAGTTGGCACAACAACGCGGCTTTTTGATGCCGGAAATTCGCACCGCCGTGCGAACCGGCGACACTCTGATGCACGAACGCCGCGCCATGCAGAAACACCCGCCGCACATTTTGGTAACAACTCCGGAATCTCTGTACATTCTGCTTACCGCTGCGAAGAGCCGCGAAATTCTTCGCACGGTAAAAACCGTGATTGTGGATGAAATCCACGCCATTGCGGACGACAAGCGCGGAGCGCATCTTTCGCTTTCGCTCGAACGCCTTGACGCCCTCACGGGACAGAGTTCAACTCGCATCGGCCTGTCCGCAACGCAAAAACCCATCGAGCTAATTGCAAATTTTCTTGCCGGAAACGGACGGAGCGGCCCCGCAATCGTTCAGGTCTCGCAGCGGCGGCATTTAGATTTGGCTGTGGAGGTTCCAGCCAGCGAGCTCGGCCCGGTGGCCTCGAACGAAATGTGGGACGAAATTTACAAGCGCATCGCCGACCTCGTGCTTGCAAATCGCTCGACGCTGATTTTCGTCAACACCCGGCGGCTCGCGGAGCGGGTGGGCCACCATCTCGCCGCCATTCTTGGCCCGGATGCAGTTGCGTCGCATCACGGCAGCCTTTCTCGGCAGCGACGACTAGCGGTGGAAGGAAAATTGAAGTCCGGGGAAACACGCGCGCTGGTGGCCACGGCTTCTCTCGAATTAGGGATCGATATCGGAACGGTTGATCTCGTCTGCCAGATTGGCTCACCTCGCTCCATTGCCGTCGCATTGCAGCGCATCGGACGAGCCGGCCACTGGCGTGGTGCCGTGCCGAAAGGCCGTTTGTTTGCCACCACGCGGGATGAATTGATCGAATGCGCAGCCCTGGTTCGCGCGATCAATCGCCTGGATCTGGATCGCATCATGATTCCAGAATGTCCGCTCGACATTCTGGCCCAGCAAATCGTGGCGGCGTGCGCGGCTGAGGATTGGCTGGAAGACGATTTGTTCGCGTTGGTTCGCCGCGCGTACCCGTATCGCGATCTCGCGCGGAAAGATTTCGACGAAATTATCGAGATGCTTTCATACGGTATCGCGGCGCGCCGCGGCCGCTACGGTGCTTATCTCCATCGCGATCAAGTGAACAATCGCTTGCACGGACGCCGTGGCGCCAGGCTTGCGGCCATCACCAGCGGCGGTGCGATTCCAGATAATTCGCTTTACACCGTTATCGCGGAGCCGGAACACATTGTTGTTGGCACGGTGGATGAAGACTTCGCAGTGGAAAGTTTGCGCGGCGATATCATCCTTCTAGGAAACACATCGTGGCGCATTCGCCGCGTGCAATCCGGCTCCGTTTCGGTGGAAGACGCCAAGGGAGCGGCTCCCAGCATTCCTTTTTGGCTGGGTGAAGCTCCGTCACGCACGATGGAGCTTTCCGAAGAAATTGCCGCGGTAAGAGAGAAAATTAATTCGCTCACTGAAGGTGTTTCGCCGGGTTACGTTCGCGGAACTCTTCCTGAGGCTGCGGCCGCCGTACAGTGGCTTAAAGAGGAGTGCGGACTCGATCAGTCCGGCGCCGAACAAGCTGTGGAGTATATCGTTACGGGGCGCGCGGTCCTGCGGGCAGTTCCTACGCAAGATACGGTGATCGCGGAGCGCTTTTTCGACGAAGGCGGCGGGATGCAGCTCGTCATCCACGCGCCTTTCGGAGGTCGCATCAACAAAGCGTGGGGCCTGGCACTCCGAAAACGATTCTGCCGCTCGTTCAACTTCGAACTGCAAGCTGCCGCCACTGACAACGGCCTCAACATTTCGCTGAGCGACCAGCACAGCTTTCCCCTCGCCGACGTATTTCTTTTCCTGCAATCCGCCACCGTTGAGCATTTGCTTGAACAAGCGGTGTTGGCGTCGCCGATTTTCAATACGCGTTGGCGCTGGGTGGCGGGTCGCGCGCTTGCGCTTCTGCGTTTTATGGGCGGAAAGAAAGTCCCGCCGCAAATTCAGCGCATGCGTTCCGAAGATCTTCTAGCCGCCGTTTTTCCAGAAGCGCTTGCCTGTCAGGAAAATATCGAAGGTGAAATTAAGATCCCGGATCATCCGCTGGCTCGCGAAACGATGAAGGACGCGCTGACGGAAGCCATGGACACCGAAGGACTGAAGAATGTTTTGGATCGAATAGCTTCCGGCAGTATTCGGTGTATCGCGGTAGAGACGCCGGTTCCATCGCAGTTTTCGCATGAAATTCTGAATGCAAATCCATATGCGTATCTCGACGACGCCCCACTAGAAGAGCGCCGCGCACGCGCTGTGGAAATGCGCCGCATGCTTCCCGAAGCTGTGCTTTCTGAAATTGGACGCCTGGATCCAGCCGCAATTTCGCAGGTTCGAGAAGAAGCGTGGCCGGATGTGCGGGATGCCGACGAACTTCATGACGTGCTTCAGACGCTGATCGCGTTTCCGCTGCCTCAAAGTTCAAATCCCAACTCGCTGGGACCAAGTGCTATGAGCGTCGCGGCGAAACTGCAGCAACGTACGGCTAATTGCGTTGAGTGGTGGGCGGAATATTTCGCGCAGTTGAGCCAAGCTCGCAGAGTGGCCAGGGCATCGGTCGGCGATCGGGTCTATTGGGTCGCGACTGAGAAAGCCGCAACTTGCGCGGCTGCGTTTCCTGAAGCGCGTTTTGAGTCTGCGCTTCCTGAAATCGCAGCTCCTGCTACGTCGCGAGAAGATGCGTTGTTTGCATGCGTCACCGGCTGGATGGCGCACATTGGTCCAATCTCGGCTGCGGCCCTGAGTGATTTTCTGGGACTTGCCGTAAGCGACGTCGACAAAACATTCCTGCGCCTGGAAGCGAGCGGCGCTATCTTGCGCGGCCGCTTTACCGACGGCTCAAGCCCAGAAACGGAATGGTGCGAACGCCGCCTGCTCGCGCGCATTCATCGTATGACGCTCGGCACATTGCGCAGTCAGATTCAACCCGCGACTGCTGCACAGTTCATGCGCTGGTTATTGCGCTGGCAGCACGTGGCGCCCAGTAGTCGGGTTCTCGGCGAACGCGGCACTCTGGAAATTGTGCAGCAGTTGCAAGGTTACGAAGCCCCCGCGAATGCGTGGGAGCGGCAAATCCTCGGCAGGCGAATCGCGAATTACGATCCGCAAGCTCTCGACCGCCTTTGCCTCACCGGAGCGGTCGGCTGGGGCCGTCTTTCGCCGCACCCTGCGACTTACGAAGATCAAAATAGCGTCGGCCGCCGCGTAATTCCCACAAGCGTAGCTCCCATCGCGTTTTTTGTACGCGAAGATTCGGACTGGATGATTCCGCAGCATGCGGATGGAGACACCCAGGAACCGCGCGGCCTCAGCCAGAATGCGCGCGATGCTCTCAACTATCTTCGCCAAAGAGGCGCTTCTTTCTTTGTGGATCTCGTGCGCGGGACGGGCAAGTTGAAGTCGGAAATGGAAACCGCTCTCTGGGAGCTCGTTACAGCTGGAATGATCACGGCAGACGGCTTCGACAATATCCGCGCGCTAATCGATCCCCAGCGACGCTCCGGGCAAGGCCGCGGGCACAGCTCGCGCCCGCGTCACAGCGTTGGACGGTGGTCGCTGCTCTACGCCCACGAAACCCCCGATCGCGCCCGCATCGCCGATGCCACGTGCTGGATGTTGCTCAAGCGCTATGGCGTGGTTTTTCGCGAAGTGATCGCGCGCGAAACGATCGTTCCGCGCTGGCGAGAACTGCTCATTGCCTTCCGGCGGCTGGAAGATCGCGGTGAAGTGCGCGGAGGACGTTTCGTCAGTGGGTTTATGGGAGAACAATTCGCGTTACCCATGGCCGTGGAATCCTCGCGCGCCATGCGCAAGGTTGAGCCTACGGGTGAAACTGTCACGATCTCAGCGGCCGATCCGTTGAATCTCGTCGGCACATTATTACCAGGCGATCGCGTTTCTGCTGTCTCCGGAAAGACGGTAACGTTCCGGGACGGCGTTCCACTCGAAACGGATGACTCTGCCACTCGATTTACAGATTCAATGGTGGTGTAAAACGGATTCGCGAATTCAACGCAAACGCGGCCAAATGAACAAGAAATCAGACGCGGTTCTTGAAGGTAAAGTTCGCATCGGCATTTCAGGCTGGAGATACGTTCCCTGGCGCGGCGTTTTCTATCCTGAGAAGCTGTCGCAAAAAAAGGAACTTGCCTACGCCTCCAGTATTTTCCGATCGATTGAAATCAATGGCACGTTCTATTCGTTGCAGCGTCCGGAGTACTTCGAAGCGTGGGCTGACGAAACGCCCGATGATTTCGTCTTTTCTGTAAAGGCGCCGCGCTTCATAACTCACATACGGCGTTTGCGAGATGCCAAGACGCCGCTGGCGAATTTTCTGGCTTCCGGCATTTTTCGTCTGGGAGCGAAGTTAGGTCCGATTCTGTGGCAGTTGCCGCCAAATTTCAAATACGACCCGGCGAGACTCGAAGAATTTCTGAAAATCCTGCCGCACGACACCGAATCCGCTGCCGTTCTCGCCAAAAAACACGACAAGCGAGTGACCGGGCGTGCGGCGATGACGCCGGACGCAACTCGTCCCTTGCGGCATGCAGTAGAGATTCGCCACGCGAGTTTTGCAACGCCGGAATTTATCGAAATGCTACGCGAATATAACGTCGCACTCGTTTGCGCTGACACCGTGGAATGGCCCAGGCTGATGGATGTCACTTCGGATTTCATGTATTGCCGTTTGCACGGCTCGGAAGTACTTTATGCCAGCGGCTACACTGCTGAAGTGCTGGATCAGTGGGCCACTCGCGTTACAGCGTGGGCCCGAGGCGCAGAACCCGCTGATGCCGAACGAGTTGTGAAGAGTCCTGGTGCAAAACTTCCAGCCCGTCATGTGTTCGTTTATTTCGATAACGACGTGAAAGTGCGCGCTCCCTTCGATGCAAAAAGTCTCACCGAACGTGTCGACGGAATGCTCGCGCCCAAGGCACTTCCTCAAGTGATGTATTTTCCGCCCCATCCCTAAGGTATTCGCTGTATCGCTTATATTCTTGCCGGAAGTACCGTGCGCCTTGGCAGACCCGGTAAGCATCAATCCGAATGTAACCAGTTTTCTACCCCCATCTCTTATAAGGCGTGCCCGGATACGCATCTGGGTCACTGTTCTTTATGAATCTGAACCCGATGAGATGTCTTTCCTTATCAAATAACAGAAAGGCGTACTTGTTATCGCCCAAGATATTCTTAGCGACAGCGGTATTTAACCCAATGATGCCATTGGCACTCAGCGTCACAGTTGGGTCTTTAGGACTCTGGCGCATACGTCGCTTCAATTGTTCCCACATGGTAATAGCCTCCGGCGGTTCCGATATAAGCTGCTGGATTGAGTGCACCACACGTGTCAAGTGCCCCAGTTTATGTACCACTGCTTCCCACAACCATCCGTGGGGCGAATGATCAAAGGGCGGAGGGTAGCTTGTTAACGTTGGGTGTTTTTGTGCAGACGGCAGAGTTGTTGTGCAGATTGGGTTATGGGTGCAAAGCCGCTTATCGCACTCGGCGTCGTCTGAGATTTGCCCACTTCACAACCGATATCTGTCCGTGATGCCTACGTAAGTGCCGATCTCCGGGAACTCCGAAGTTTGGGTCTGCTGCGTGCGCAAGCCAGGGCACAGAAAAGCAGTTAGGCACTGGAAAAGCGCGAAGCGCAGGAGCCAACTGGTCCTCCAGGACGAGCTCACCTGAAATCTCCGGTCAGATCAACATCACTCCCAGCAATAACCACGAAAAACCGCTTTCTGTTATCCCGGGGTAGGAAGACGACATTTGGTTGCCGCGCAGGCTTTCTAACCCACTTCGTAAGTATGACCTCACGGACGTACCAATCCGAAGCGCGAAAACCATCATGAAGGCTGAGGAGGAATTCTTCAATAGGATTGCTGCGTCACGCTCCGCCCGGTCTTCCCGATAATTTCCTCCATCGCCCGCAAGATGCTGTAAATTGACCGGGCTTGAACAGGAGGATACGCCACATGAGCCACGCACTCAGATTTTCGTCCCTGGTTTTGACCCTCTCTCTCGTCGTGTTGTGGATCTCGGTGCAAATCGGTGTTTTCTTTCGGAAGAAGCGCCGGAGCCTGGAAGAAAATGAGCGCGGAGACTTCGGCACTATTATGACTGCAATCCTGACGCTGTTGGGCCTATTGCGGCTTCGGTGAGTGACGCAAGGCTTACCCTGTAAAAATTAACAGTGTCACAGAGTCTGATTCTCTGGTAGTTTCTCCGAACGATTGGATTATCGCGGCAACTATCCTCGACGAGGACGCCATTTCGGGAGTGTGAGATGCAACAAAAGGGCTGGATGGGCTCAGTCTTTGGTCCGCGCATCCCTTGGTTGTTCGGAGGCGGCCCTGGACTTGCGAACTGGAACCCAGATAAAGATGTATGGTCCATTTACAAACTCGCAGACGACTACTCGCAAAGTACAGACCTAGCGGCAAAGATGCCTGACAAGGCTCAGGAACTGAAGGACTGGTTCTCTATAGAGGCGGCTCAGAATAAGGTTTTCCCCGTGGGCGGCGGCCTCTTCATTCCGCTTAATCCGGCGATGATAAAAGCTTCTAGCCAGACGGAATGGACTTTCCCTGCTGGTGTCGTTCGTACGCCCGAGAGGGTCGCGCCAAATCTAAAATCGCGAAACAATATTGCTACCGTGGACGCAGATTTCCCCGCTAAAGCAAGCGGCGTCCTTTACGCCGTCGGCGGTATGTCTGGCGGACTGACCCTTTATGTGGACAAAGGCATCTTGTGTTACGAGTACAACGCACTGGAAATTTGGCGCACGAAGGTTCGCTCTCAGCAGCCAATCCCTGCGGGTCGCAACAAAATTGAGGCTGAGACGGTGATGAGTTCTATGAAACGCGCGGCCCCGGCGGATGTCATTCTCCGCGTTAACGGTAAAGAAGTGGCTCGTGGAACAGTTCCGGTAACGGTTCCGGCGCTGTTTACCGCGACCGAAACTTCCGACGTGGGCACCGATCTTGGCTCGCCTGTCTCGCTCGATTACGCCGAACGCGCGCCGTTTAGCTTTAATGGCACTCTCCACGAGGTGCATGTCAAGTATACCGACAAAGTTCCCGAAGCCGACGTTGATGTTGCCGATCCGGACTAGCGAATTGCGCTACAGCTCAGGTGAGCGGCGACGAATAAATTGAACGGTGAAAGAATCACCCGGGCAAGAGCTATGAAAACTTCGGGCCCGTATTCTCGTACAAATCGCAGAAAAGGGTGTGAAAGGAGACAAGATGCAGAAGGTGATGAAGATCAGTCGGATGTCCGGTCTCGTCGCGATCGTTTGCGTCGGTGTGCTCGCGAGCTTCGGCCGCGCAACCCAGGAAGACAAACCCGTACGCGAAGTTTATCAAGCACAGGCCATGGGGCAGAGCACGCAACTCGGACAGACTTTCAATGTGACTATTAACATCGAGCGGTACTCGACGCCGGAAGAGCGGCAGGTACTAGTTGAGGCGTTCCAGCAGGCCGGTTCCGAAGGCCTGTTCAATGCGCTCGAAAAAATGAGCTCCAAGGGGCGAATCGCCATTACTGGCACGCTGGGCTACGACATCAGCTTCGTTCGGAAGATTCCGACTGACGACGGCTATAAGATTCGCATCCTGACCAATCGCCCTATCCGATTCGGAGAGGCCTGGGTCAATGGACGTTCGACCGATTACAACCTTTCGGCTCTCGAACTGGACATCAGCAGCGACAAAAACAAGAGCACGGGCATATTGCTCCCTGCGTGCCAGTTTAAGATCGACAAGAAGACCGGCGAGCTGGTGGCTGAAAATTATCAGAATCCTTGGAAACTCGTAAATATTATGGACAGGACTAAGGAATAGCTGCTACAAATCGGCACACTAGCTCCCGATAACCGGACATGTCCGGTGTGAGCCCTGTCAGACCAGATTCGAGTGATATGAAATACCAGGAATTAAAGTGGAGGACCAAAACCATGCGGACTTGTGGGGCCAAGAGGACAGATGTAGATTCCAGATACGGAGCTGCGGATTTGAACTCCGATGCGCATTCGAATCCAAGATCGAACTACGTTCGATTTCTGGTGGCAGTTCTTTGCGCATTGCTGATTGCCCCTGGCGACGCCTGGGTGTATGCGCGGCCGGCGTATCAGGACGCTGCGTCGCAAGGGCAAGAGGCTTCCAAGATCCCCAATGACCAATTAGATTCGCTGGTCGCCCCGGTCGCTCTCTACCCAGATCCGCTTCTAGCGCAAGTGCTCGCCGCGTCCACCTATCCTCTCGAACTCGTTCAGCTCCAGCAGTGGTTAGCGAAACACCCGGACTTGAAAGGGCAAGCGCTCACCGACGCGGTGGAAAAAGAGGACTGGGATCCCAGCGTCCAGGCCATGTCCGCTTTTCCGGACCTGGTGAAACAACTGGTCGAGGGTATCAAGTGGACCACTGACCTGGGAAACGCCTTTCTTGCCCAACAAAGTGATGTGATGGATGCGGTGCAACGCATGCGCAAGAAGGCCCAGGATGCAGGAAACCTAAAATCCACCGAGCAACAGAAAGTGGAAACCAAGGTAGTAGAGACGAAGACGGTAGTGGTCATTGAGCAAGCCAATCCGCAGATCGTCTATGTGCCTTCCTATAATCCCGTGGTCGTTTACGGACCGCCCGTGTACCCCTATCCTCCGATCTACTACCCGCCGCCCAGTTATTACGCAGCTGGTGTTGCGATTGCCTTTGGGGTTGGTCTGGCGGTCGGGTCCTACTACCGTGGCGGATGGGGCTGGGGCTGCGGATGGGGGCACAGCAACGTCAACATCAACATCAACAATAATTACGTACGCCACTACAACAACACGAATATCAATAGGGGCAACATCAACACCGGCAATATCAACCGGCCCAGCACCCTTCCTGCCGGCGGCAAAAATAACTGGCAACACAATCCCCAGCACCGCGGTGGAACTCCGTACTCCAACCGGGCAACCGCCACCCAATATGGCGGGACAGCTCGTGGGGATTCCGTGGCGACGCGGCAGGCGAATGCGCGGCAGAACCAAAGCCGGCAACAGCCCAGCACAATGAATCGCGGCGGAGGAGGTGGAAACGCCTCCACACGCCCCGGGGGTGGAGGAGGAAACGCATCCACGCGCCCGGCAGGCGGAGGCGCGGGCAATATGGGCGCGAATCGAGGCGGTGGCGGTAGTGGGGGTGGCGGCGGTGATCGCGTTGGCAACCGGCAAGTTCCCAATACTCCAAGCGCCACAAATAAGAGCGCATTCGGTGGCGCATCAAGCGGCATGAGCGGCAACGCAGCGCGTACTAGCAATCAGCGAGGGGCTTCCAGCATGGGAGCTTCCCGAGGCGGTGCGGGCAGAAGCGGCGGGCGGAACAAGTGAGCAGACCGATGAACAAGGAGAAAGCAATGAGCACAAAATCAAAGGACGCCGTTACACTTGTCACTGTTCTGGCTGCTCTCGTACTCGCACTGTCCTCCTCAGTGGCCATGTTCGCGCAGCCACTTTCCAAACCCAGTGCGACCACCTCTCCGCAAACCACGCAGACAGGATTTGCGACGCCGCAAGAAGCGGCTGCAGCGCTAATCAAAGCGGCGGGAGACTATGACCTTCAAGCACTGAAAGCAATGTTCGGTCCAGATGGCGAAGACTTCGTCAGCACGGCCGATACCGTCCAGGACAAAAACCAGGCAGCCGCATTTGCGGAGCGGGCCCAAAAAAAGAATTCCGTGGTGATAGATCCGAAGAACTCTAACCAAGCCACGCTCCTGGTAGGCCAGGAGGAGTGGCCGTTGCCGGTTCCACTGGTCAAGAAGGGCGGGGAATGGTATTTCGATTCAAAGGCCGGTCACGATGAGATCATCTACGAGCGCATCGGAGCCAACGAACTGGACGCCATCCAAGTTTGCCGTGGCTTCGTGGAAGCACAAGAGGAATACGGCTCCGAGATCCACGATGATTCCGGCATCAATCAGTACGCTCAGCGAACGATCAGCACGGGCGGAAAGCAGGATGGGCTGGCCTGGAAAAATCCAGATGGAAGCTGGGGAGGTCCGGTCAGCGAGACGGTTGCAAAAGCGATCGAACAGAGTTACACAACCAGTGGCGAGCCCTTTCATGGTTACTATTTCAAAGTTCTGAAGGGACAGGGCCCCGCGGCCCCGAATGGAGAACTCGACTACGTGATCAACGGCGTGATGATTGGCGGATTTGCGCTGGTGGCTTGGCCCGCCGAGTACAAGGTCACCGGTGTCCAGACGTTTATTGTCAGCTACAGCGGAATCGTTTATCAGAAGGACCTCGGACCTGACACCGCAAAAACCGCGGCGGCAATGGACCGTTATAACCCGGACAAGACCTGGCATCGCACCGACGACAACTGGTGATTTGCAATACGGATCCTTAATGATTTTGCAGTTGTTGCCAAGCCGGGCCCGCATCGGCACCAACACGCTGATAACGGCCGTCAAACCCTAACGGTGGCGTAACCCAAAGGCATCTTGAGATTTCCTTTGGGCGTCGGTCATACTCCCCCCTCGTTTCCCGCTTCGCCAAGTTCGAACAATGCAATTGACGCGCCGCAATCTGGCCAATGGATACGAAAAACAAGAATCCTTTATCGCTAATTGACGCGCGGACATTCAGCGTTCTTTGCTCGAGCGGCGAAGAAAACATTTCGTGTTGCCTGGGTTTTAGCTGCGAATGCCTGCGTTGCTTGGTTAATGTTCACTAGGCTTCGAAGCGTCGGATTCCCGAGTGGTGGGTTCATTTTCCAATTCTGGTTCGAGTTTGTCGTTGAGGTAATTCTTCCCATAATGGGTATCGCGCTTGAGCTTGTGAATTGGAAATTCGCAAGGTGGGTAAACGTCGGCTGCTTTGCAGGGGCAGGATGTTGCGTTCCCAGCAGCCCCCAAGAAAAGCTCGCAGATGCCATAACTTTCGCTCATCACCGGAGCGAGATTGTTGTCCACGATAAATTCGGCGGAAAGATCGACGCCGAGGGTGGCTTCGGTGGTTTGGGACACTACGAGATCGATGGTCGCGCCTCTGGCGACGGCGCTGGACCATTGCGTGTCGATGTCCGCCTCGGGTTCGTCACCCTGGATTCCCGGATCAGGGCCATTGTGGATGATCTTCAGCGTTCCTTTCGGTGAGGTAACACCGAACATATTCCAGAAGGCAGTCCAATCGGCAGGCAAGACGTCGGTCTCACCGACGATCGCAATCGTTTGCCCGGTGCCATCGATGGGTGTAGACGCTGTCCAGAGAGGGGTCACGTCATAGATTGTGGCCAAGTCGTACGGGCCGAGAAGGTTTATACCATTCCCGGCGCTGAACTGTGGAATCGGCAGCGGACCGGACGGAACGATTCATGCGCTGCATGGGAAGGCTCGCCGGCGTGGCGCCCTGGTCAAATTCCGGGCGAGCCAGCGGATAGGTGTTGCCATGAAGCACGACGAGGTTGGCCTCGTCGATGGCTTGCGTGATCCGCGGTGCGGCGCTTGACGTTTGCGCGGCGCTTGGATGCGCTGAACACAGAATGATGAAGAGAATACTGCACAGACCAGGAAAGGCTGGGTGTTTCCTGTCATAGGGGCCCTTCACGAGAGCGACCGCTCCCAAGAATCGCGTTCGCTCCACTTTCGGCCCGAGTCGAACCTCGCGCCGTTGCTACCCGAAGATGCTACGACTGGAACTGGTCATCCTGCTTTTGCGCCACCATGTACGTTGAGAGTCAATTCGTTAATAGACTTTTGCGTTAACAGACTGAACGCCGGGGGCAGGGATTGTCTGATTTCGCATTGTGAGACGCGAGACCAGCCGCGGCACGTAGTGGGAACTCGGATTATTTCTGGGGATCTTTGAAGTCTAGTTCGAAAACGTTCTTTGCTTCCGTTTCAGGAAGGACTGGCGGCCGTGTTTGTTGGGAAGGGTCCCGAGAGAAGGGCCGGTTTTATTGACGAGGCCGGACGGTGGGTAATTCCTCCTAAATACGACGACGCTTATCATTTTTGCGGGGGCTTGGCGCCTCTAAAAGTGCGCGGCCGTTGGGGCTTTATCGACTCGACAGGTCATGCCATCATCGCCACGAAGTACGAGGGCGCGGAGAGCTTTGACGGAAGCATTGCAATTGTGTACGAAAAGGACGAGAAAGGTGTCCTGCACCGAGAGTTGATAGATAGGAAGGGTACTGTTCTCTATCGATCTTCTAAAACGGCCGTGATTATTCGCTTCTAACCGCGTTTTGCAGAATCCACTGCAAGTTCTGCTCTCTCACGCTCCTTACCCATTTCTGCCGCAGAATCACTGAGTATCCACCGCTTCCAGCGCCGGACGTATTGCCCAATTCGCCATAGGCTTTCCTCTTGTGACGCATTTTCATTTCCCCCAACAATGATCCGCGTGCGCATCTGCACGAGCCGATGCCGGTGCCACAGCAGTTGCCGCAGATCCCGATTCTCCGGATCCGGTACCCAGATTCGAGGAAAGCGATTCTCCAGAAGCAACCTCAACAGGAGTCGGCCGTCCTCGCGGTCAGTTTTCTGCTTCCGGCCTCGCTGTCTCTTGATCTCCGCGGCATCCCCAATCCACACCTCGAAACCTAGCTCTGCCAGTAGCCGCTCGAACCAGCGTGAATAGCCGGAGGCCTCCAATCCCACACGCACGCTGACTCCTCTCTCCTTTAGTTCCTTGTAGAACCGCTCGGCTTCGCCATCGCTGTGATCCAATCGCCGATCTCCGCACTCACCAGTTTCCTGATCCAGAAAAGAGATTTGCTGAAAGCTCGGGTGATAATCTACGCCTATAATGATCATGTCTGGCTCCTTTCTCCCGAGCCTATGGTCGTCGAACAACCACAGTTTACTCGGGTCGAGGGAGCCAGCATTGTTATGAAATCAAGTCAGGGGGACAGAACGGTACGCTTCGTCCGCTAAAGCCGCCTGAAAACTGATTACGGGACGAGAAGAAATTGCCTGGTGTGCAAGGCCCTCTTAGATCCGAAATATTACGGCGTATAACCGAGCTGTTTCAGTTTCTGTTCGGCATTGGACCTAATCGCATTGCGGATCTGCTCGTTGTCGGTCGCGTCGGAGGGCAAAAGTTCCAGCGCTTTCTTGGCGTTCTGGCGTGCCAGATCCTTCTGGCCATTCGCAAGATAAGCATCGGAAAGACTATCGTAAACATTTGGCGAATTCGGATAAGCCGCAAGGTTGAGTTTCATGATTTCAACTGCGCCTTTGGTATCGCCGAATTGAATGTGCTCGTATCCCACGAAGTTCACGGTAGCCTCGGAAAACAGGGCGGCTTTGGGATTGTGTTGGCGGGTTTCTTCAAGAAGCTGCCCAACTTTGGCCGCGCCGCCGAGCTGATCTATCTGATCCAGGATATGTACCTCCGGAGGGATTGCGGGAGCATTCTCAGTAGCGGGTGCTTGTCCTGGAGTCTTAATCAGCGTAGTCACGTACCAGTCCACGATAATTCCCGGCAACTCCGGATGCACTGCAAACATATCTGCCCCGTGGCCGCCTGTGGCGTAATGAGCGAAGGTTTTTCCTGGATTTGAGGTGAGGCTATAGAGCCACTCAATCGCTAGCACTATGGTTGGGAATTCATCGTCATCGGCGACGGAGAAAAACACAGGCACTTTTGCCGAGTTGCGCAGGAATTGGCGGCCATTTAGGTCTGTAATCCCCGAGAGCAACACCAAAGATCTCACCTCTGGATGGCGACGCGCTATCTGAACGGAATTATTGACCCCGCAACTCGCGCCACCCACACCGATCATGTCAAGCGTAACGCCCGGCTGGGACACCAGATATTGAAAGGCGGTGTCGAAGTCACTGGGCCACTTTTCAGCTTGAATCTGCGCCATTTGCTCCGGCGGCAGCTTATCCCATGGGTCACCACCGCTCTCCCCAAGGCCGCGGTAATCCAGCGTGAGCACGTTGATTCCCGCTGCCGCGAGCTGCTGGGCCAAGCTGTCCCAAACCTTGCGCTGGCGGTTGCATTGATGCAGCAGTAGGACTCCGGGACCCGGCTTGCCAGCGGCAAAATAGCTCGCTTTCAGTTTGGTACCGTCCGCAGCGGTTAGGTCTACGATACGCTGCGCGGGTAACTGCTGCGCCAGACAGGTTATGGCGAACACGAGCGCGGCGAGGATGCGGAGTGAGAGTCGTCGAGCCATCATCGAGACCTCCTCAAGCTGCAATATCATACAGAACCATACCTCAGTGCGAAGAAAAAAATAAGAGTCACTCACCGACAGCTCGGATTCCACTGAACGTTGTGGAACCGACGATTCTGGAAGAGTAGTCGGCTATGTACGAAGACAGTTCCTAACGCTTCACAAACTGTACGCGTTAATTGCCGCTCACCACGAAGAAAAGCCTGACTACAGCGTTACTGCGACGCTCACAGGTATGTTTTTCGCAGGTGAGGAAAGGAAAACTGCAAAAGGAGCCGCTAATTTTGTTGGATACCGATACCGGACGTTACTGAGTCTAGTATTTTCCTTGGCGGTAAGGAACGGGAAGGTGGCGCAAAACCCTGTGCGAAATGTAAAACGTCGTACCGAAAACAACAAACGTGTCCGGTTCCTAGATAGGCATGAAGAGCTTCCGCTCCGGCCTAGGATTTCATGAGTCCTGCCCCGAACACGAAGCCGAGTTCGATCTAGCGCTTCATACGGGGATGCGCAGAGGAGAGCAGTACCTGCTGCGCTGGCAGGACATTGATTTCAATACCGGGACCGGAATTATTACTATCAGACGCAGCAAAAATGGTGAAGCTCGCTACATTCAGATCAACTCTATAGCGCGTGCGGCGTTGATCCAGCTGAAACAGCGACGAGATAGCGTGGGATACGTGTGTCCCGGATTTGAAGGCCCTCGAAATAAAGACAGAAGGCGTTGGTTCGACAAAGTGCTCGAAGAAACCAAAATTTCTAATTTCCGTTGGCACGATCTCCGTCACACGTTTGCTAGCCGCCTTGTGATGGCAGGCGTTCCGCTGCGATCTGTGCAAGTGGTTCTCGGACACAAACAGATTGAAACAACGCTACGCTACTCTCATTTGAGCGAATCCCACCTGCAAGAGGCGGTGGAGCGTTTGTCCATATATCCAACTGACACTAGTACTGACACCGGAGCGACCAGCGCCAATTGTGCCTTTCAAAGAAGCAACAGCATAACCCTTTATGAATGTATGGTGCCCAAGAGAGGACTCGAACCTCCACTCCCTTGCGGGAACTAGCTCCTGAAGCTAGCGCGTCTGCCAATTCCGCCACTTGGGCAATTCTTGCGGCTATACAACGAGGCCCAACCATATTGCCGCGTGCTCCATGGTTTGTCAACGAAGCACACATACATCGGGGGAAACTTGACCCCCGAGCGTGCCCCGCCTAAAGTAAATGCTCCGGCCTGCGAACTAAGGAGCAATCATGGCATCCGCCCGCGCGATGATTGAGCGTCGCCGCTCAAGCCGTGTCTCGATCCACATTCCCGTACAGGTTTTCGGTGATGGAAGCCGAGGCCAGGCTCTGGATACGCCGGCCGAAGCCATCGCTGTCAGCCGCTTTGGCGCTTTGCTCCGCGCCCCGTTTTCCCCGGAACTTGGCTCCCGCATCGAAGTCCTGAATAGGATCTCGCAAGAAACTCAGGAATTTCGCGTAGTTCGCGTGCAGGACACAAGCGATGGCAGCTTTGAATTGGGCATCGAGATCCTCTATCCCGCGCGAAATTTCTGGCACGTGCATTTCCCCGACGAACGCTCCGCCTGACTCCGAACCTTGTGTGTAGTGCTATAATCGCGCCAATATCACTTCAGATGTGAGCCCGTGCGGCCGGCTCATTCTTCGTACACTTCGGCCTCAGCGGGCACGGGAGGCAACCATGGAGGAGCTGGGAACCACTCTTTTCGCCTTGCTGGTCAGTTGGGCAGTGATTACCACCGTGCTCATCATTATGCTGATCTATCGCGCCATGTTGGGAGCCCATGAGGAAGATCAGATTTTTCTCGATAAGGCGGGCGATTCCATGGCCCAGGAGCAGCGGCTCATCGTTGCGCGGATTGAAAGGCTGGGTCCCCCAATTAAGCTCTTAATCACGGCTTCGGTTGTGCTGCTTCTGGTAATCGGCGGGATGTGGCTCTGGCAGGGATTTAAAAACTTCTAACGTCACCATTTCACGCTAGCTTTTTGTCAGATCGGGCTGACAACGTTCGCGCGCTGTCGAGCTTTACGGGTTCCGCGGTTGCGGCTGAGAAGCGGGAGCTGCCGGCGCTTGATTAGCCGGTTGCTGTTGCCCTCCTGGCCCTCCCACTACTGAATCGCAAAGATACGACGTGTGGTTGTGAACGATCAACCAATTGTCACCCACTTTATTAAGCACCAGCGTCGTCTGACCGCGCATCCCATAGGGCTTTCCGTTCAACGATGTGCTCAACTCCCACTGGTACGTGACCCACGACACGTCTGCATGTACGAAAATAAACGTATTACGCCGTATAAGTTGCATTCCCTGGAACGCCGCGCGCTGCTGCTGATACCCCGCCACATAGTTTTGCCAACCTACAACCGGTGGGCTGAATGTTCCGCTCACAAAAGTCACATTGTCCGAGTAATACTTGTGCATGGCTTCCACGTCGCCCACTTGGAACGCACCCAGCATTTCGCCGATATCGTGATCGATTTGGTCGGAAACAGGAAGTGGCAGCGGAGGCATCGGCGAAGTGTCAGCCGGCTTCTTATTCTTGTTTTTTTGCGCCCGTGCTCCGGGTGAGAGGGCCAAAAAAATGGCGATGCCCGCAACAAGTGGCACGCGACCCCAGAAAGTCTTGCGTGAAGGCAGTTTAAAGTTCTTCCGAAAAATCATCGCTGTTTCCCAAACGCGGAATGTCTTAACGCGGCCATTAGCTTTCCTCCAATTACGGGTGCGAGAATATCACGAAGAAAAACCGTGCGGCGGTTAGACGTTTGACCGTGTGCTCAATCGAAAGCACGCTGGATTTATTTAATCGCGTCACAAGCAACGCGAAATCCGTAATCCGCGTACTGAAAGTCAGGAGGAATGCTTGACCGCCCGGCACAGCGTGACACTTTGGTGAAATGCCGCCACGATCCGCCTCGCGATGCACGGCGACCTGCGGCAGCTTGACCCGTTTTGCCTGGCGCGTTCTCAGGCCCCTGAGGATTTCGCTCCGGCGACACCTGATAGTAATCCGCGTCGAACCAATCCGCACACCATTCGTGAACATTCGCGCCAATATCGAATAGCGCATAACCGTTCGATTCCGCTCGTCCCACCGGTTCTGGCCCAGTTTTCCAACGCGCCGCATAATTCGCAAGAGACTCGGGAGGATCGTCGCCCCACGGAAATAGCTCCTGCTCCAGTCCGCCACGCGCTGCAAATTCCCATTCTGCTTCCGTAGGCAAGCGGAAATGCCGTTGAGTCATCTTGCTGAGCCACTCGCAATATTTCATGGCATCGAACCACGAAGGCGCCACGACCGGCTGCAATGGATTCGAGAAATTCGCTTCCTCCCAGTGAAGAGGCTTGCGATGATGCGTGGCAAAAAGAAACTGCGCATATTCGGTGTTTGTCACTTGGCAAGCGCCCAGTTCGAAGGCATCCACCCAAACACGATGCACCGGCCGTTCGTTATCCTGGCCGACATCGCTGCCCATCAGGAAGCAGCCCCCCGGAATCCGAATCATTCGCGGGGCCGCAAAATCCTGACGCGCATTTTGCTGAATCTGATCAGTTTCGTGAGGCTGCATGTGGTGTCTGGCTCAGCAGATTCACGAATAGCCGGTAGGCGCCCGGCACGCCTGCAGGAAGTTCGCGGAAAAACGACAGGCCGGTGTAAATGTACAATCCTTTTCCGAACCGCGCGGACACCAGCGCTCCGGTGACCTCAGGATCGTTGAAATCTTTCAGCGCCAGGACAGGTTGATAGCGAGGATCGAAGGTGCCCCAGAAATACAAGCCGCGCTCCTGCTCCCATCCCTGAAAATCCGCGAGCGTAATGTTGTTTGGCGTGTTAAGCAAAGGGCTGTCCGGTGCGAGAAATCGTACCGGAGAACTTGGATCGGTCACACGTGCGACTTTGTCGCCCATTTTCGCGGGATATGGCGCAGGTAATTCTTTGTCCCACGCGAAATCACGCTGATATTGCACTAAAAGCGTTCCGCCTTTTTCCACATAGTCCAGCAGCCGTTGATTTGCGCGCAATAAATCGGGCCGCAATTCGTAAGCTCGGATGCCCACCGTAATTGCGTCGTACTGGCTCAAATCCCCGAAAGCCAGAGCTACTTCATCGAGCAAATCCACTTGAATTCCAAGCTGCCGCAGAATTTCAGGAAGGGGATCATTTTCTGCTGCGATGTAACCCACTCGCAAGTTGGCGGGAACGTTTAGATCGAGGACATGCACCGTTGCATCAGACGGCTCGCTCCAATTGCGCGTCGGAAGCGTTGGAATGGGCTCGAGCGAGGTCCTAAATGTCTCCTCGCCAAGTTTTGCGTAGGGATGAAGCGCGTAGGCACCCGGAGCGGTTTGTACTGGCGGCGTCACGATAAAACGGATCAGTTGGTCCCCGGTGGCGGCGAAATCCAGCGGCGCAACGGATTGTGCGTTCCATCCTTCGGGCGCCTCGACTCCTACTTCCACTTTTACCGGCTTTGTTCCGTGATAGCGGACGCGCGCAAACAGCTTCACCGGTTCTGACGCTCGCTGCTCCGGAACCATCACTTGCTGCGGCTCGACCGTCAATGTCACAGCCGGAACGAGTGCGAGCGGATAGGTGGCGATTCCGGTGGTCGTTGCCTGCAGCGATTCCACCGGCTTTTCGATCGTAAATTGATACGAACTCCACACTACCGTTAACGCGACGCGCACGAGCTGCAGAGGAAACGGCAAAATCGCATCCTGAGGAGAGCGCGGCGTCTTGGCATCCGCGGGAATTGCGACGCTGAAATGCTCGCTTTCGCTGCCCTGTTTTGCTTCGTCCTTCGTTGCAGTCCAGCCCCGCGGCACTTGCAGATCGCGCGCAGCTAGCGTCCATTTCACCGGCACGATCGGGTTTCCCCCGATTGTCACATCCACGGAAAAACTTTCGCCTGCAACAAGCTCATGGCGGTCCGCCTGTGATTCGAAGGGAATGGCCACGTCTTGCTCAAGCGCAGAATTGATTCGTTCGCTCACGCGTTGCAGCTCCCACAACGCGGGAGCAGTTTCGTTGTTGGCCCGATCTGCCATCGCACTTTTTGAAATTTCGTTTCTCAGAGCGCCGATTTGCAGTCCGGCTTGCGCCAGCGAAGTGGCTGCATCCGTCCGGTGCATGGAACGCACTGCAACAAGCGCCGCTTTCAAGTCCGCGTCCGCGGCAGTGAGCCGCGTAGCCATAGCCACTTGAAAAGAAGGAAATCGCGTCGCGAGCGATGTAAGGGGTTCGGCCAAGAGCTTCGCGTCGAACTTTCCGGTCGTGCCTTTTTCGTTTTCTGCAACCAGATAGATAGGCCTCCGGAAAAATATGTTGCCGAAAAACGCTGGTGTACCCTGCGAGCGGTGCAGCGCGTGCCCTTCCATACCCATCTGGGTATAGCTCTTCCCCCACAGCGGCGAGATGTCGTTAACCGGCAATTCCACCGCATCGTTCGACTTCTCTCGGGCTAGCCGAACCTCGAGTGTCACTTTCCAGGGAACCAGCCCTTCGGAGATTTGCTCGGGAAACATTTTTGGATCGGCGGCCGCGGCCACCGCTTGCGGCGTCAGTATGCCGCTCGCTTGATGCTGCCCATGTCCGGAATGCACGCCGCCCCAGCCATTGATTACCACTTGCGGCCGGTACGTGCGAATCACCCGGACCATATCTTCCAGCGCGATGTTGTCCCAGATTTTCATCGTCTGGTCCGCGCTCTTTGAGAAGCCGAAATCCGGCGCGCGCGTGAAAAATTGATGCACGCCATAATGCTTGTCGGCCGCCAGCAATTCCTCGGTGCGAATCACTCCTAATGCACCGCCCTGCTCCGGGCCAATCGCGTTCTGTCCCCCCTGGCCGCGAGTAAGGGTCAGCAGTCCCACGTCTGCATTCAGTCCGCGTGAAAGATACGTCAACAAGCTCGACCATTCGTCATCGGGATGCGCGGTCACAAAAAGAATTCGCGTCATCACGCGCGATTTGTTGATGGCCTCGATGGTATCGGCGAGCGATTGACCGGCCGCTTGTGGTGCCGCCAATACCACCGCGTACGCCGCCAAGATTACCGACAGCCAAATTGCTTGCAACCGCTTCATCCGACAACCTCCTGAAATGGCCATTGGCGCAATAAGCGCGCTCGTCCGAGATAAACGAGGACACCTGCTATCATCGCTGCAAGCGAAGCGAGCATCGGTGTGCGTCCCGTCGAAATAAAAATCGCAATCCAGCCCGCAATCGCTATCACTACCGGAACAGGATACAGCCACATGCGAAAAGGCCAGCGCTCCGTCTTCCAACGCCGATGCAGCAATATCAGTCCGACCGCTTGGCCAACAAATTGGATAAGACACCGCATGGCCAGGATGGCGCGGATTACCGAGAAAAGATTGAAAAATAAGCAGATGATGATCGACGCCCCACCCAGTGCGAGCAGCGAAATGTGCGGGAAGTGCTTGGTCGGGTGCACCCGCGCAAAAACCGAAAAGAAGTTTCCATCCAGCGCCGCCGCATACGGCACGCGCGAGTATCCCAGCGTGGCCGAAAAGATCGATCCGAACGCCAATACCAGAATCAGCGCGGTCGCGAAACTAGCCCAGTGCATTCCGAACGTCTGCTCGACGAACAAGCTCACCACGAAACCGGAATTCTGCGCCTCTTGCCAGGGAATGACGCTCAAAATGCTCGTCTGCATCAGAAAATAAAGTACGGCGATCCCGAAGATTGAAAAGAAAATCGCCCGCGGAATATTTCTCCCGGGATCCTTCATTTCACCGCCCAAATTGCAGACGTTGTAATAGCCCAGATAGCTGTACACGGTTTGCACGGACGCGTGACCAAGTCCGGCAAAGAAAATCCAGGAAAAACTCCAAGCTCCTGGAGGGTACGAAAATAACTTGCTGGAGTTGAAATGCGTTGCTCCTCCGTAGATTAGCCACAGTATGGTTCCCAGAACGATCACCCAAAGCACCGTCGAGATTTTCCCTATCGTCGTGATACGCCGGTAAAGCAACACCACGGCAATCACAATCAGCAATAGCGCCACTGTCCGGTTGTAATTCGCAATCGCCTCGCCGGTTTGGCCAGCGTTCGCGTTCAACCACGAGGTAACAACCGGCAGTTTAGCCGTTAGATATTTCGAATAATCCGCGAAACCCAGCGCTCCCGACGAAATGCTGAGCGGCGCCTGGAAAAGCGTCTGCCAGATAAAAAGAAAGGACAAGAGGCGTCCCCAACTATTTGTGCCATAAGCTTCCCGCAAAAAAACGTAACTCCCGCCGGCCTGCGGCATGGCCGCGCCCAATTCCGCCCACACGCATCCGTCCACCAGCGCAAGAGCCGCGCCCACCACCCACGCCAGGATGCATTGCGGCCCGCCCATCGCGCGAATGATAAACGGGATCACGATGAACGGCCCAATCCCCACCATGAAAGTCATGTTGAGCGAGGTGGCCTCGATCAAACCGAGCCCGCGGTCTAGTTTTTCCGGCTCATTCATGATGTCCCGTGTATTTTTGACTGGCACCTGCGAAAACGGAAGACCGCAAAGCATAGCAAGTTTCCGCCGTTTGCGTCCGCATCCTTCCTGATGTAGGTTGTTTCAGAGAGCATAAAGTGAAAAATGTCCGCGTCACAGCGTCACCAAGCTTGATAACGGCCATATTTTTTGTTGTTTCGGTCCTGCCAATGCCTGTTCGCGCAGGAGGTCTTACCGTGCCTCCGGAAGCCATTCAAGCTCTGAACCAAATCTATAACGGCAACCCTGATGCAGCTATTGCCGTCACGAAGAAGCTCCAGCTATCGCAACCGGATCACCCGCTGGGATTTGTGCTCGAAGCCGAAGCCGAATGGTGGAAGACCTACTGTTCCGCGTCAGAAATTAAATACGGGATGGTGGAAGCTTGGAAGCGCGGAAAGAAACCCGAAGACCAAGCTTATCTCGGTCTAGCCGACAAGGTGATCGAACTCGCCCAGACTCAAATCGCCAAGAGCGAAACCGCCGAAATGCATCTATATGCCGGTGTCGGCTATGCGCTCAAAGCGCGACTTCTGGCTCTGCGCGGCGAAAATCGCGCGGTAGCTCACGCCGGTGTTTCGGCGCGAACACAATTCCTGCGCGCGCTGGAGCTTGATGCCGATATGGCGGACGCCACAGCTGGGTTCGGTCTTTACAACTATTACGTCGATTCACTTTCGTCTATCGTGAAAATGCTCAGATTTTTCATGGGCATTCCCGGAGGAAATAAACAAGAAGGCATCCGGCAGATGACCATCGGCATGGAACGCGGTGTACTCCTGGCAGTTGATACACGATTTTATCTCGCTGCCAATCTCCGCAGGTACGATCAGAAGTACGAAGAAGCCATAACGCTCGCCGAGCAGCTCGTGGTCAAGTTTCCGCAGAATCCAATTTTCCTTCTGCTGCTGGGGAACCTCAACACGGAGCTGTCACGCACTGACAAAGCTGCTGAGTATTTTCATGCCGTGCTGAACCTACCAAATCCCGAATCGAACTGTACCGATTGTGCTGCTTGCTCCAACTGCGAAACCTGCACCGCCCGTGCGCGCGAAATAGCAAATTCATTTCTTGCTTCACTTCATTAGCTGGGATGGGCCGGTGCGAGACGCGCCGTTCTAATTTGGCTCATGAGCAGCGTCGAGATACATCCCGATACAAATGCCGCACCCCAGAGCATCTGCGGACCCTGCCTTTCCAGAAGCATCGCGCCGAGCCACGGCCCTAGCGTAAATGCGAAGCTAAACGACATGGTGTAAAGCCCCATGTATTCGCCGCGTCTTCCCGCGGGCGCGATTTCTGCCGCATATGCGGCGCTACCCGGCATCAGAATCATTTCACCAAACGTCCACACCGCCACCGCCGCGAATATTCCTGCCGCGCCTCTGGCCAATGCGAATGATCCGAAACCGATGGCGTAGAGAAATGCGCCGAGAGTGAGCGTTCGTCGGTGTGTCCAGTGCGACGTCGCATTGTTCAACGAAACTTCCAGCGCAACGATCATCAATGTGTTGAGCGTGAACACAGTGCCGTAAAACGACTCGGGGAGCCCCAGATAGCGCACCAGAAAAACCGGTACGGTGGAAGTCAATTGAAAGAATACGAGCTGTGTGGGAATCAGCGCCGCCAGAAAATAAAGCATCCGCCGGTTTCGGAATGCGTGCAGGTCCGCGGCAGGATGTGACGCAGCCAGCAACCCAGGGCCTTCCGCCTCGATTTCGCGTCCAAGTTCTTCGGGATCGTCCCACTCCGGCTCACTGGTCTTAGTGCTTCGCTGGTCGGGCCAGGCAAAGATAAGCACCAATCCAGCCAGAACTGAAGTCGCGCCATCGGCGAAAAACAAAAATCGAAATGAGTACAGCACCAGAATTCCGCCGATCGCCGGACCCACGCTCATTCCAAGATTCACCGCGAGCCGGCTAAGCGCGAACGCTTGTTTGCGCTGATTAGGCTTCACCAGATCGGAAACCAACGCGAGGCTCGGCGGCCGAACCGATTCGTTCAGGATGGCGAACACGAACGTGATGGCAAGAATCGCGCCAAAATGGTGCGCCAGAGGAAACAAAAACAACACGAACCCGGAGAGAAGAAGCGAGCAACGCATCACGAACAGAGCACCCAGGCGGTCGCTCAGCCGGCCCGCGATGGGCATGGTCAGCAGCGCGGCAATTCCGTATACGGTGAGCGCCAGCGCCGCGTGCGCCACGGAAATCCCCAGCCCCCGCGTCAGGTACAACACCAGAAACGGGAGGACCATGGTCCCGCAACGGTTCACCAGCGTCGTCGTGAATAGAATCCAGATTTCTCGGGGAAGTTCTCGCAGCCCGCGCCAGGGATTCATGAGGATTGCCCCGAAGCCCGGAGGGCCTTATACATTTAGACGCGTGCCGCTTCTTCTTGCTCGAAGGCGTGATACGAGGATCGGACAAGCGGTCCAGCTTCAACGTGCTTGAAGCCCATAGTTTCGCCGAGCCGCTTGTATTCGGCAAATTCGTCCGGGTGGACGTACCGTTCGATCGGCAAATGCTCCGTTGTGGGCTGCAAGTATTGTCCCAGCGTCAGGATATGCGTTCCCTGCGCGGCGATCTCTTCCATCGCTTGTAAAACCTCCTCGCGGGTTTCGCCGAGGCCCAGCATCATCCCAGTTTTCGTCGCCGCTTCGGGCAGAATTTGACCGGCCCGGCGCAATAACTCGAGCGACCGTTCGTACACAGCGCCTTTGCGCACCGCTCGATATAGCCGCGGCACCGTTTCCATGTTGTGGTTCAAAACATCCGGCTTTGCCGCCAGAACAGTTTCCAGCGCCTGCCAATCCCCGCGAAAATCCGGAATCAGCACTTCCACTCTGCATCCCGGCACTCGCTCGCGAATCTTTGTAATCGTGCGCGCGAAAATCGTTGCGCCGCCGTCCGGCTGGTCATCGCGGTTCACTGAAGTCACCACCGCGTACCTTAATCCCATGCGTGCAACTGCTTCGGCCACACGATCCGGCTCGTCTTCCTCGGGAGGTCCCAGCGGCTTTCCACTCGGCACCGCGCAGAATCCGCAGGCCCGCGTGCAAATGTTGCCCAGAATCATGAATGTCGCGGTCCGGTGTTCCCAGCATTCACCCATATTGGGGCAGCGCGCGCTCTCGCACACCGTGTGCAGGTCGAGCGTGCGCATGATCCGTTTCAGTTCCTGGTAATTGATTCCACCAAAATATTTCACCCGCAGCCAGGAGGGGCGGGGATGGGCCGAGGGTGGGGGCGTGGAATTCTGCTGCAAGATGGTCAAGTGAGTTGACATAATTGTTCGAGTTCGAGAGCTATTCTACGCGGCCCTACCTCTTGAAACAACCTCGGCGGCGATTGGCAAGTATTCGTCGAACCCACACTCATCCGCGTCCCCCCCCGACTGTGGCGCACGCATTGGTTGAAAGAACCTCGGCGCCGATTCGTTCGGTCTCGTCGAGAAAACCATCTCATACTGGCATGAAACTCGCGAACGTAAGAGACGCCTAACCAGTTGCACTTGTTTCAATCCGTCACACAGCGGTAATGGGATTTGTTGTATAACTACAACACAGGAAAAGTATTTCCACAGAATTGCGCCGTAACCTGCTGATTACACACGTCTAAAATGACATCGAGGCGGCTACCGAAATGCTAGTATAATTCCGCCCAGCGCATGCCTTATCAACTCACTGTTCAGCGGCCAGTGGAAATTGACGGCCTCGGTCTCCACACCGCTGTCCGCAGCCACGTCCGACTAGTCCCTGCTCCGGCTGACACGGGTATTGTATTCCGCCGCGTAGACCTCGATGGATTCGAAATTGAAGCCCATGTCCGCAACGTAGCGCGTGTGAGTTACGCTACCAGCTTGATGAAACAAGGCGTGCTGCTTTCCACTGTGGAGCATGTGCTGGCGGCCCTGTACTCCTGCGGCATCGACAATGTTTATGTGGAACTCGACGCACTGGAACTGCCGATTTTAGATGGCTCCTCGCAACCTTACATCGACCTCCTGGCTCGCGCCGGGACACGCACCCTTCGCCGGCGGCGGCGTTACATACGGGTCACCAAACCTCTGGAATTCTCAGACGGCGACCGGCGCATCGGAATTTATCCGGCCGAAGAATTTCAGGTTCATTGTTTTGTGGATTATCACCACCCGGCGGTCGGGCCGCAGGAAGTGAAAATGATCGTGGATCGCGAATCGTTCAGCCGCGAACTGGCTCCGGCTCGCACATTCGGGTTCATGAAGGATTTTCCGGGAATGCAGGCAATGGGGTTGATTCGCGGCGGCTCGGTGGAAAACGCCATTGTTCTCGACCACGACAGCGTATTGAATGGTCCGTTGCGGTTTCCAGATGAATTTGGTCGCCATAAAGCTTTGGACCTTATCGGAGACTTGGCGCTAGTCGGCCGTCCGCTGAAGGCACGAGTGGTAGCGCACAAAGCTGGCCACGCATCGCACACCCAGCTGGTCACCCGCCTGCTAGCCGACCGGACATTGTGGAGCGAGACCACCGAACACCACGATCGCAGCTCAGCCTCATTCTCCGACAGCATTCCTGTTCGAATCTCAGCCTCGTCCTAAATGCCTTACTGCGGGGACTGGCTTTTCGCGCTAGATCCGAACCGATCAGACCTGCATGTTCGCAGGTCAATTCTCGGTCGTACTCTCCTTTGCCAAGTGCATCAAAGCTGGGGCTGAACCGTTCTTATACTTCGACGCATACGAGGATTCGGCCTCACTAATCCTCCGGAGGGCGCCAACTGCGAAGGCTTCGTTTGCCGCCATTCGTGCTCAAAGTAGATTCGGTATCGCAATCGCCGCGATCATTAGAATGGATGGAATTACGGCAATTCCTAAGTATCCCAGCACGAGGGCAGCCACGGCCATCCCATGCCCCGTTAAACGTCCTGCGGATTTCCGGATGTCTGAGATCGAAATATGCCCCAAGATGATCGCGGCACTGCCGCAAAGGTGCCGGCTTGGGCCTGTAGAGGGGCGCCGCACTTATTGCAAAAGCGGCTGTTATCTGCATTTGCGTTTGCAGCTCCGCAATTCGAGCAGAACACCTTCCCACCTCCAAGCGATTCCAGCCGGTGAGTCCGTGGCTCCATTGGTTATCGTTTCGCCGCAAAATGTCAACGAGTTTCGCCTGTTTCGATTGCCAAAGGTAGGGCGGGAAGAGACAATGTGCTTGAAGTGATCGTAAAAGACACCACAATCGTACTGTTAGCGGCTGGTAAAGGAACGCGCATGCGTTCTGAGCTGGCCAAAGTCCTGCATCGGGCAGGCGGACTTCCGCTCGTCGACCACGTCGTAGGCGCTTGCCAACCCCTCAAACCGGCGCAGTTGCTGGTCGTCGTGGGACACCAAGCTAAAGAGGTTAACGCGGTTGTCACCGCGCTCGGCGCGCAAACCGTTCTACAGCAGCCGCAGCGTGGCACGGGCCACGCGATGCAAATCGCGCGACGCGCCATTCGTAAGAGCGCGAAGCTTGCATTGGTCGTGCCGGGGGATGCCCCGCTTCTGCGCACCGAAACGCTTGCAGCGCTTCTCGACACACACCGTCGCGGCCAAGCCGCCGCAACGATCCTTACGGCGGAGGCTCGATGACCCCACCGATTACGGCCGAGTCGTGCGCGATTCCGAAGGCCGGGTGCAAGCCATCGTCGAGGAAAAAAGCGCCACACCAGAGCAGCGCGCTATTCGCGAAGTAAATTCCAGCATTTATTGCTTCACGCTCGCAAAATTGTGGCCCTGCTTGAACGCCCTGCGCCCGGACAATGCCCATCGAGAGCTCTATCTCACTGACGTGATCGGACTGCTTCGCCAACAAGATCAACGCGTGCTGGCGTATGTTGCCCCCGATTCACAGGAAATTCTTGGCTGTAACACGCGCGCAGCTCTGGCCCATGTTGACCGCATCTTCCGCGCGCGCAAAGCGGCGGAATTGATGGAGTCGGGCGTTACGATCTATTTGCCAGAAACGGTCGTCATAGACCCGGAAGTTACGGCTGGACCCGACACGCTCGTCGAGCCTGGCGTGCAGCTTCTTGGCAAGACGCGCATCGGCGCGCGCTGCGTAATTCAAACTGGCAGCATTCTCCTCGATTCTCGGATTGATGATGATGTGGTCATCGCCGCACACTCCCTCCTAAATTCCTGCCACGTTTGGTCTGAAGCTAAGATCGGGCCGTTTTCTCGTTTGCGCCCGGGCTCGGACATCCGCAAAGGCGCGCACGTGGGAGGCTTCGTAGAGATTAAGAAGTCGGTGGTGCATGAAGGCGCGAAGGTTCCCCACCTAAGCTACATTGGCGATGCGACCATTGGCCGCGATTCGAATATCGGCGCGGGCACAATCACTTGTAACTATGATGGCTTCGCGAAGTACCCCACGACGATCGGGGAAGGAGCCTTCATCGGCAGCGATACCGCGCTAGTGGCTCCCGTGCGCGTGGGACGTGGTGCATATGTCGCCGCCGGATCGACCATCACTGAAAATGTCCCGGCCGACGCGCTGGCCATTGCCCGCGGACGCCAAGCCAACAAGCCCGGATGGGCTGCCGCGCGCCGCAAAGAGTTAGCTCGCATTGGAAAGCCCAAATCTTCGAAGCGTCGCGCTTCTCGCTCTCGGCCGAAACGTCGCACCACAACAAAACGCCGCCGATAGTTGCGTTTGTCCTCTGAGAACAATTTGTATGCGCGAAGGATTTTGCCTTCTACTTACAATCGTCGGTGCTTTCGGCATTCGCTGCGCGGGTTGCAAACGCCGACTTCACGCTGTGAGTGATTGCCGGCGGCACTATCCCAACGCTGCTCAGCAGGGACGATGGATTGTTGGGTGTGTAGCCGGAAGGCTTTTTGAGAGTGGCCAGAACTTTGGTATGAGTCAAAGGAGACGCGCCCTCGATCGGTTGACCACCTTTCTTCGTGCTAAAACTTACTAGCCTCCCATTCTTGAAATTCACTCCTTGTAGAGTCAGGGTCTGAGGGGGATTTTGCGTCTCATCCCCGCTGGTTTCTCTTATTATGCCCTCGCTGGAAGTGATGCCGATATCATCGCGACCAAATCGCAGTATGGACTCAGCTTCCTGCCTGTCGACACCAGGCTCAATCGTCTCGATTGTCTGCTCGGATTCTTCCCTCTCGTCGGAAGCCATATCTGTGGATGAGTTCGTTTCGGACGAGCTGGCCTTAGGCGGCGGAACATAATTCGGGCTGTTCAACGGCATGCCACCAATATAGGCATTGGTTCCCTTGGATCCGGTAATTTCCAGGTCGAATAGCTCGGATGACGAAGTCATATGGAACCCGGAAGTTTGAACTCCGGCGTGCAAGTCACCCAGCGGAATGGAGCTCTTTTCTACGCAATCCTCCAGGTAGATGTCTGGCCACCGCGGAGATCTTCGGGCCGACCGACTGCCTTGATGCTAAGAAGAATAGGCTCGGTAGTGTTTCCGGAATCATCCGACTTGACGACCGATGGCTTGGTCTGTTGAATCAGAATGCAGGGCTTGGGAGTACTAGCATAGGATTGCCCCGTCGCGTACTCAATCGGCCCAAGTCCGAACGCGCATAACGCAAGAATCAGGCGCAACGAGCTGGTCATCATCTGAATCTCCATTTATTGGCGACTGCCCTATGGCGTTCAGATTTCCAGAATTAAATGGCCTCTCTAATAGTCTCAAACGGGTGAAGTTCGGTGGGTGGCTGGAGTAAGAACTGTCGCTGAATCGTTATGCTCGTCGCCCACCCAACGCTTTCAGTGCGTATATGAGCGTAGTTCATGAGCGGCACATCCTAAATGTGAATGTGCTAAAATTGTTGTATGAAATTCGGCGTGGTCCGATTTCCAGGCTCTAATTGCGATGACGACGCCTATCACGCGATCGGCTCCATCATCGGGCAGCCGGTTGAATTCGTCTGGCACCAATCCGAAAATCTTTCTGGTCTAGACGCCATCATTCTTCCCGGTGGGTTTGCGTTTGGGGATTATCTGCGCACGGGCGCCATTGCGCGTTTTTCTCCGGTGATGAAAGCGGTGGATCGGTTCGCGCGTTCCGGCGGCCTGGTCCTAGGCATTTGCAACGGTTTTCAAATCCTTTTGGAAGCTGGACTTCTGCCGGGCGCGATGGTCCGTAATAAGGGCCTTCGGTATCTCTGCCGCCACGTTCATATCCGCGTTGAATCCACTGACACCTCTTTCACTTGCTCAGCGCGGCGGGGACAAGTTCTTAAAATTCCGATAGCGCATAACGAGGGAAACTATTTTTGCGAGCCTGCTGCACTTGCCGAACTCGAACGCAATAACCAGATTATTTTTCATTACGTCAGACCTGACGGGCATGATGCCGCTGAAGACGACCGCGAAGCGAATCCAAACGGCTCCCTTCACGCCATCGCGGGAATCTGCAATCGCGAGCGCAACGTGGTTGGTCTGATGCCGCACCCGGAACGCGCGGTTGAATCTCCGCTTGGTTCCGCGGATGGCTCGGTCATTTTCCGCTCGATGGTCGCGAGTCTAACCAGACGCGAACCGGTTTCCGCATAATTGCTCGCCTGCTCCAACTGTCTTCCATTTCGATCTCTTGCTCGAATTTTAATTTACTGGGACACTTTCATAGTCAAGAACAGCCGTTTCCGCGGTCTTATTGAGCTAATGGATAGAGAATGATCGATACTGAAATCAAGGTCACGCCACAAGTCGCAGCGGAGCACGGCCTCACTCCTGAAGAATACGCGCGTATCCAGAAAATCCTGGGCCGCGACCCAAATTTCACCGAACTTGGCATCTTCAGCGTGATGTGGAGCGAGCACTGCTCGTATAAATCCAGCCGCGTCCATTTGAAGCGACTCCCGACGCAAGGAAAACATGTGGTGCAGGGCCCGGGAGAAAATGCCGGAGTGGTGGACGTCGGCGACGGCCTCTGCGCCGTCTTCAAAATCGAATCGCATAACCATCCCAGCTTCGTTGAACCGTTTCAGGGCGCGGCCACGGGAGTGGGCGGAATCCTGCGCGACATTTTCACTATGGGTGCGCGGCCAGTCGCCGTGCTGGATTCGCTGCGCTTCGGACCAATCACACCCGGCCCGGGAGCGGGAAATGCAACCGCCGAAGAAATCGGGCGCAACGGCCGCATCCTGGACGGCGTGATTCGCGGCATCGGCTTTTACGGAAATTGTTTCGGAGTTCCCACGGTCGGCGGCGAAGTAGCTTTCGAGCCCTGCTACTCGAATAATCCCCTGGTGAATGCGCTGGCGCTTGGCATCGCGCGACGTGAAGAGTTATTTTTCGCGAAGGCCCGCGGCGAAGGAAATCCGGTGATTTACGCCGGGGCGAAAACGGGGCGCGACGGGATTCACGGAGCTTCGCTGCTGGCTTCCGCGGAGTTCAGCGAGGAATCGCAGCAGAAACGGCACAACGTGCAGGTTGGCGACCCTTTCCTCGAAAAGTTGTTACTCGAGGCGTGCCTAGAAGCGATGCGCACCGGAGCGATGGTCGCGATTCAGGACATGGGCGCGGCCGGCCTTACCAGCTCCAGCTCGGAAATGGCTTCACGCGGCGGCATGGGAATCGAAATTGATCTCGCGCGCGTGCCACAGCGCGAAACGGGAATGACGCCTTACGAAATCATGCTGAGTGAATCGCAAGAGCGCATGCTGCTGGTGGCCGAGCGCGGGCGCGAACGCGAGGTTTTTGAAGTCTTCCACAAATGGGGGCTCGATGCTGTCGAAGTTGGACACGTGACAAATGACGGCCAGCTACGGGTTTTGGATCATGGCCGCCGGGCGGCAGAAATTCCCGCGCACGCGATTGCCGAGGAAGGGCCGCGGTACAACAGGCCCATTGCAGCGCCGCGGACCGTTGCTCCGAACGCGCGACAGCGTCTCTTCGAATTTGCGCCGGAGGGCACTGATCTCACAGAAAATTTCCGGCAGCTGCTCGCGTCGCCCACAATCGCGTCGAAATACTGGATCACGGAACAGTACGACTCAATGGTGCGGACGAACACCCGCTTCGGCCCCGGCTTGGGAGACGCGGCGGTGCTACGCCTGAAGGAAACCAAACGGGGGCTGGCGCTCTCGACCGATGGCAACGGCCGCTGGTGCTTCCTGTCTCCGCGACTGGGAGCCATGCATGCCGTGGCGGAAGCCGCGCGCAATGTGGCGTGCACCGGCGCGCGGCCGATTGCCGCAACCAATTGCCTGAATTTCGGCAATCCCGAAAAACCCGAAGTGATGTGGCAATTCTCCGAAACGATTGATGGGATTTCCGAAGCCTGTCGCGCGCTCGACGTTCCCATCACCGGCGGCAACGTTAGCTTCTATAACGAAACGCTGGGCAAAACGATTTATCCCACGCCGGTTCTGGGCGTCCTGGGCGTGCTCGAAGACGCGGAATGTGCGCTTGGCTCAAGTTTTCGCAATGAGGGAGACTTGATCCTGCTGCTGGAAGGAAAAGGCAAAGACGCCGAGTCGAAGGCTGCCGCTACACAAGCTTTAGAGTTTTCGTCTAGCGAATACGCGAAAACGGTCCAAGGAGTTGTCGCTGGGTCGCCACCTGCGATCGACCTCGTCGCCGAAAAACAGCTCGTTGAATGCCTGATCAACCTCGCCAGTGAGAAAATGATGCTCTCTGCCCACGATGCGAGCGACGGGGGACTCGCTGTTACCTTGGCGGAATCGTGCTTCCATAACGAAGGGTTATCCGCCGAGATCGCTATAAACTCCGACAGGAAAGAGCCTAGCGAGCAAGCGGTTTTTGGCGAGCGCGGAGCACGCGTTGTGGTATCGGTTGGCCCCAGTTCGCTTGCTAGCGTCCGTGCGGTTGCGGCACAATATAACGTCAATGTTGAGCCAATCGGTACAGTCTCAGGCGGTGAATTTCGCATCCAATATAATGGCACGCCGGTAATCCACGGGGACATCCATTCGTTCCGGAAAATCTGGGCCAGTCGTATCGAGAGCGCGATTGAGGCGCGCGTAACACAGGGATGAATCGCTTGATACAAATCGACGACGATCATTTTCACGATCATTGCGGCGTCTTCGGAATCTTCGGGCATCCCGAAGCGGCGAAATTGACCTATCTCGGTCTCTACGCGCTGCAACACCGCGGACAGGAATCCGCGGGCATTGCTTCTACCGACGGCGCGGACGTCCACGTGCACAAGAGTCTCGGCCACGTGCAAGATATTTTCACACCGAGCGTGATTGCGAAGCTCCCTGGCGACGCAGCCATTGGGCACACGCGATATTCCACCGCAGGCGATACGTCGTTGATGAACGCGCAGCCCGTGGTGATCGATTGCAATAAAGGAAAGCTGGCGCTTGGGCATAACGGCAACTTGACGAACGCGCTGGAAGTACGGCGCAGGCTCGAGCATCGCGGTTCGATTTTTCAAACCACCAGCGACACGGAAGTGATCGTTCATTTGATCGCGCGCAGCTCCGCGCGAAATCTTTCCGGTGCAATTGCCGACGCGCTCAGTCAGGTGGAAGGCGCTTATTCACTGCTGCTGCTCACTCGCGATGAGATTTACGCAATCCGCGATCCGCGGGGCTTTCGTCCACTTTGTCTTGGGCGGCTGAACGGAGCCTGGGTGGCTGCATCGGAAACTTGCGCTCTGGATTTGATTGACGCCGAATACGTGCGCGAAGTAGAACCCGGGGAAATGGTGCGAATTTCGCGCAGCGGCCTTGAATCGATTCGCTTCGCTCCGGAAAAGCCGCATCAATATTGCATTTTCGAGCACGTGTATTTTTCCCGGCCCGACAGCGTGGTTTTCGGCCGGCCGGTGAACGAAAGCCGCGAACGCCTTGGGCGTCTGCTGGCGCAAGAGCATCCGGTGGAGGCTGATCTGGTAACGCCGGTGCCGGATTCCGGAGTGCCGGCTGCGATCGGCTACGCCGCGGAATCGGGCATTCCGTTTCGTATGGGACTGATTCGCAACCACTACATCGGCCGCACTTTCATCGAGCCGCAACAGGCTATTCGCGATTTCGGCGTGAAGCTAAAACTCAATCCTGTCCGTCGAATGCTAGAGGGGAAGCGCGTGATTTTAGTGGATGACTCCATCGTGCGCGGCACAACCAGCAGGAAGATTGTGCGACTGGTGCGCGAAGCCGGAGCCACCGAAGTACACGTACGCATCAGTTGTCCGCCGACGATTTCTCCTTGTTATTACGGCGTGGACACGCCGCGTCGCGAAGAGCTGATCGGCGCAAACAATTCGGTGGAAGAAATCCTGCAATTTCTTGGAGCGGATTCTCTCGGTTATCTTTCGCTCAAATCTCTGCGCGCGGCTGTGGGGGACACCGAAGGCAAATTTTGCACGTCGTGCTACACCGGCAGCTATCCGACAGAGCTGGTGCAACTCGAAGTGGAGGCTCATCGTGAAAGCTGATGTAGATACGGAAGCCGTATTCCCAGAGAAGGTCCGGGAAGAAAAAATCGAGCGGGTTACGACGAGCGACCGCATCTGGCACGAAGTGATGTCGTGGTTCTGGGTGATTCTGGCCTTTCTGTTTATCGAAGGAACCCTGGTTCAAGCGCGCGTGATTCCGAGCGGATCGATGGAAAACACCGTGTTGATTGGCGATCATCTGATCGTCTCGCGCATCGGGTACGACGCAGGAGTTCCGTTTACGAATTTCCATGCCCCCCTGTGGCGCAATCCGAAACGGCAGCAAATTATCGTTTTTCGCGCGCCGCTGCCGGAGCAGGGCTTCCCCGATTTCATCAAGCGCACGATTGGATTGCCTGGCGACACCATCGAAATCAAGCATGGAGTTGTTTACATCAACGGGAACGCGCTGGCCGAGCCGTATCGCCCGGATCCGCCCAATCCCACGGAAAACCGCGGGCCGTATAAAGTTCCTGCCGGCGATTACTTCATGATGGGCGATAACCGCGAAAATTCCTACGACAGCCGCTATTGGGGCTTCGTCCCACGTGAAAATATTATTGGCACGCCGCTGATGATTTATATGTCCATCGACGCGCCGGAAGAAGTTTGGGAGCCCGGGCACGTCGGCGAGCGCTTTGAAACATACCTCAACGCCATCATCCATCCAGGCGAAGTGCGCTGGAGACGTTTGTTTCATATTTTCTAGCGACTTTTACCGCCTTCAGGAAGCAGCCTTTCTCATGCGCTATTCCGATGCAGGAGTAAACATCGCGGCCGCCGATACAGTGAAGCGGCGCATCGCCGCCATGGCGGGAAAGACGTTTCGCCGAGGAGTTCTTGCTCCGGTGGGAGGCTTCGGCGCGCTCTTTCAGCTAGATCGCAAACGCTGGCGCGATCCGATTCTGGTGGCCAGCGCCGATGGAGTCGGCACCAAGCTGAAAATTGCATTTGCCACGGGGATTCATTCCACTGTCGGCGCGGACATTTTGAATCATTGCGTCAATGACATTCTGACGCAAGGCGCCGAACCATTATTTTTCCTCGATTATCTCGCGATGGGAAAGATGGACCCGCGGGTGGTCGAGCAGGTCATCGATGGCATGAGCCGCGCGGCCAGGAAAGCAGGCTGTGCTTTGATTGGCGGAGAAACGGCCGAGATGCCGGGTTTTTATTCGCCAGGCGAGTACGATCTCGCTGGGTTTATTGTGGGCGCCGTAGAGCGCGGAAAGCAGCTCGATGTGCGCCGAGTGCGGGCCGGCGATCTGCTGCTGGCTCTGCCTTCCAGCGGACTGCACACGAACGGATATTCGCTGGCTCGCAAACTTGTGTTCGGTTCGGCGAAGCTGGGGCCGAACACGTACGTCGCCGAGGTGGGAAACAAAATCGGCGCAGAGCTTCTGAAGCCTCATCGCGCGTACTGGCCGCTGCTGAAAAACGTTCTCGCGAAAGGATGGGTTTCCTCCATGGCTCACATTACCGGAGGAGGTATTGCAGGAAATTTGCCGCGTGCGCTTCCCTCCGGGGTTCAAGCAGTCGTCGAACTCGATCAATGGCCGGTGCTTCCTATTTTTCGCTATCTTGCACGCCTGGGTAAAATTGATCGCGACGAGCTGCTGCAAACATTTAATCTCGGGATCGGAATGATTCTGGTGGTTCCGGCCAAACATATTTCGCGGGTGGAAGCAGAATTAAGGCGACGCCGCGAAAAATTCTACCTGATCGGCCGCATCGAGCGCGGCAAGCCCAAAGTGAACTATTCCGGAACTCTCGGGCTCTAGCGCGAGAACCGCCAGCCGTGATCATTGGTACGCCCGCGAATTCCTGCCGGTTTTGTCTGCTGCGCTAACTATGCTAATTTCGGCCTGCATGAAGAGACGCATAGGTGTGCTACTTTCAGGGCGCGGATCCAATTTCGAAGCTCTGGCGGAAAGCGTCGCAAATGGACGCATTCCCAACGCTGAAATTGCTATCGCCATCAGCAACCGGGAAGACGCGCGAGGAATCGAGAAGGCGCGCGCGATGGGAATTGAGGCACGCGTAATTTCGTCGAAAGGGCTGGACCGCGAGGCTTACGATAAACTGGTGATTGCGGCGCTGCAGGAAAAGCGCGTGGAGCTGGTTTGCCTGGCGGGTTACATGCGGCTGCTTTCGCCACAATTCGTGGCTGCGTTTCGCAATCGCATTCTGAACATTCATCCTTCGCTGCTACCGGCGTTTCCGGGCCTGGAAGCGCAACGGCAGGCACTGGAACATGGGGCGAAATTTTCGGGCTGCACGGTGCACTTTGTGGATGAAAATCTGGATGCGGGACCGATCGTGTTGCAAGCGTGTGTGCGGATCGAAGACAGCGACACGCCGGAAACGCTGGCTGAGCGTATCCTGCGCGAAGAGCATCGCATTTACGCAGAGGCGGTGCGCATGGTACTGGAAGGAAACTTTCGCATCGAGGGCCGTCGCGTGCTAATTACTCCTGACAAGATGCCGGAGACGAAATAGTGGCTTCTCAATTCAAACCGGTCCAAGAACAAATTTCCTATCTTGAAAAAGGTGTGGCCGAAATCATCCGCGCGGATGAGCTAAAGGCCAAGTTTGAGAAGTCCGCGAAAGAGCAAAAGCCCCTGCGCGTGTATCTCGGCGTGGATCCGACGGCGCCGGACATTCACCTGGGCCACACCGTTGTCCTCCGCAAGCTCAAGCAATTTCAGGATATGGGCCATACGGCGGTTTTCCTGATCGGCGATTTTTCAGCGATGATCGGCGACCCCACAGGCCAATCAGAAACGCGGCCCCCGCTGGCTCGCGAGCAAGTGGACGCAAACGCGAAGACTTATCTCGAACAGGTGTTCAAGATCCTCGACCGTAAGAAGACAGAAGTGCGCTACAACAGCGAGTGGCTCGGCAAGCTTTCAAGTGCCGAGGTCGTTCAGCTGTGCGGGAAGTATCGCCTCGCTCGCATGCTGGAGAGGGAAGATTTTCGCTCACGTCTCGACAAGAACCTGCCTATTTCGGTTCACGAGTTGCTCTATCCACTGCTGACTGCTTACGATGCGGTGGCACTTCAGGCCGACGTAGAGCTTGGCGCTACAGAACAGAAATTCAATCTGCTGGTGCACCGGGACATTCAGCGCGAATACGGTCTGCCGGGCGAGGTCGTGCTTACCATGCCGATTCTGGTGGGACTCGATGGCGAGCGCAAAATGTCGAAGAGCCTGGGGAACTACATCGGTATCACGGAGGCTCCCGATCAGATGTTCGGAAAGGTGATGTCAATTTCCGACGAGCTCATGTGGTCCTACTACGAGCTGCTCACAGATTTCGCTTCGCCGGTGATTGTGCGGCTTCACGAAGAAGTCAGCATGGGCGTACTGCACCCCATGGACGCAAAGATGCAGCTCGCGCACACGATCGTGGCGGGCTTCCACAGCGAAGAAGCCGCCAAGGAAGCGGCCGATGAGTTTCGCTTGGTCTATCGCGACCGAAAAGCGCCGACAGATTTGCCGGAAATGAAACTGGCATGGGGAACGCGGCCTTTGTTCAGCGTTCTCACTGAGACGCAGCTAGCCAGCTCAAGAAGCGAGGCCGAGCGGCTGATCAAACAGGGCGCCGTCGAAGTGAACGGTCAGATCGAGAAAGATGTGAAACGCACGGTGGTATTGAACCCCGGCGACCTGGTAGCGCTGCGAGTGGGCAAGAAGAGATTTATGCGCGTGGTGGGAGTCTGAAGAATCAGCGGCGCTCGACGAGACGTTGAAGGCGGTCGAGCCAGGAACGGTCACGCGCAGCGACTCCGTAACGCGTGAAAAGCCGATCGACGATTCTTCCGATGCGGCCGGGCATTTCGTACTTATCGCGCATCGTTAATCTCGTAGCGTTTCCCGACTGCTGAAATTCCCAGCGTTGCGTTCCCCGTACGCCGTAAGAATCCTGAAACTGCCATTCGAGCAGGCGCTCCCATTGATAAGCAGTGATGACCACGGTCAAAGTGACCTCGCGTTTGCCAAGCCGGCCGGTGATGCGTACTTTTTGTCCTACGGCAAAATCCGGCGCTCCGCCCTGCACTTCAAAACAGCTCTTCATCTCAACGCCATACCAAAGTCCCATGCGTTGCGGAACAAAAAATACGAAGATTTCCTTGGGCGGGATGGTAAAATCGCGGACGAATTCAAGATTGGCCATCTAGAATTGGATGAATCTACAGGACCTCGACGAGCACGAGCGAAACGTCGTCCGTCGCCGGGCCGTCTCTCCATTCAGCGACGCGGTCGAGGATGCCACGCTTCATTTCCTTGAACGGAAGATTTGACGTTTCGCGCACAATCTTCTGCACACCCTCAACTCCCAGCATTTCGCCGCGCGAGTCGAAGACGTCCGTGATTCCGTCGGTATAAAGCACGATGCGGTCCCCCGCTTTGAGGTCTACATCCAGTGTGGCTTCGGCGCCGACTGCATCGGGAAGCGCTCCCAGGACCATGCTGCGTGATTCCAGCAGGCGCGGCTCGGCGCCGGCATGCGCGATCATGCCAGGAGGGTGCCCCGCGCCAGCGAAGAGCAACCTCCGGCCGGCGCGATCGAGTTGCGCAGCAGCGACGGTGAAGAAAAAGACCGAGCTACCGATGTTGTGCATAACGAAGTGATTCAACTGGCGAAGCATGGTGGAAAGAGGCGCGCCATTCCGAAGCTGGGTCATCGTCTCGGCGTAGATGCGGTTGGCTACCAGAGCGGAGCCGATGCCGTGGCCGGAGACATCGCAAACCAGCAAATTCAAGCGCTCGTTGTCGAGCGCGTTGACCAAGCCAAAATCGCCGCCGATGGTTCGCACGGGATGGTAATACGTTTCCACATGCACATTTCCCCAGACGATAGATTTGGGAGCCAGGCTTTGTTGCACGCGGGCCGCGAGCGTGAGGTCTTCTTCAATCTCCTTTTGGCGCTCCTCGAGCAGCTTATTCGCCGTGCGAAGTTTTTCTTCCGCGAACTTCTGATCGGAGATATCGGTGAATGTGATGATCGCAAAACGGCGGCCGTCCGGATCTTCGATCGACCGTGCGCTAACAATGACGGGAAGTCGGCTACCATCGTGGCGTGGCAATACGAACTCGAACCGGTTATGGCCGGCCCGCAAACCTCGATCTCGATGTTGCGTGAGCCTCTTCGGCTTCTTCCGAGGTGAAAAATTTATCGAAGTTTGAGCCGATAAATTCGGAGCGTGGAATGCCGGTCATTTCTTCGAAATTTGCATTGGCGAAAATGATTTGGGGGCAATCGTCTGCGATGATCACGCCTTCATTCAGCGTCTCAAGAATGCCTTCGATTTGCTCCAGCCATTCCGGCTGCTCGATTTCCACGGAACTCCCCTTTTGCAGGTGTATGTTACCTAAACTCGGCAAAACCACCAACGAACCCACGTCTTTCGCGGGAACGGCCATACGTAACGCCGCACAACCATCAGATTCGCGACCCTGCGCCGACGCTGCAAGATTTGTGGAGTAAGCTAAGGTAACGTATTAAGACGCAAAGAGGAGAGAAGATTCGCGAATCCCGAATCCAGCGGCATGAATGAAAAAGATGCCTTCTAACGGAAACCGAGTCCCACCAGGGCCGCGAGGATGGCCTCTCCTTGGCATGGCCCTGCAGGTGCTGCACGACCCCCTCGGCACCTTGCAGCGTATCGCGCGTGAGTACGGCGACATCGTCAGCATTCCTATCGTTTCCGAGACTCGCATTCTGCTGAATCATCCGGACTACATCGAACAAGTGACGGTGATACAACAGAGCAAATTTCACAAAAGCAAGCTAACCAAAGATGTGACAGGACGTTTGCTGGGTGAAGGTTTGCTGATCAGCGAAGGAGATTTCTGGCGGCGCCAGCGGAGGCTGGCCCAGCCTGCGTTCCAGCGCAACCGAATCAATGAATATGCCGCGACAATGGTGGAAAGCGCAGAGGCGCACTCGCAGAAATGGCAGGACAGCGAGGAGCGCGACATGGCGCAGGAGATGATGGCGCTTACGCTGGAGATTGCCGTGCGAACGCTTTTCGGCACCACGCTGCCTGGAGAAGCCCGGCAAGTGGCGCGCTCGCTGGAATTCCTGATGCGGTATTCACTGCGCCGAGCGCGCTCGCCTTTCAAGCTGCCCGAAAAATGGCCCACTCCCTCGAATCGCCGCGCCGAACGTGAAATTGATTTTCTGGATTCGCTGGTATACCGGATTATTGACGAGCGCAAAAAACTAGGAGATGCAACCGAACACAACGATTTGCTTTCATTGCTGATGGCGGCCATGGACGAAGACGGAAGCCAAATGACGCCGAAGCAGCTTCGCGATGAAATCATGACCTTGTTCATGGCCGGCCACGAAACTACTGCGCTGACGCTCTCATGGGCTTGGTATCTGCTCAGCAAGAATCCTGCGGCTGAAACGCGCATGCATGAAGAGCTTGGGGACGTTCTCAGCGGGCGGCCGCCTGCGATTGCGGATCTTGCACGATTGCCATATTTGCGTGGCGTGGTGAATGAAGTTCTGCGGCTCTATCCCCCTGCATACGTTCTGGCGCGCACTTCCATCGCGCCCTGTACGATCGGCGGATACGATTTCCCGACAGGATCCACGATCGTTCTTTCGCAATGGGTGACGCATCGTGATGCGCGTTTCTTCAGCGATCCGGAAGTGTTTCGTCCGGAACGCTGGCTTGATGGGCTGGAAGACCGCCTGCCGGCCGGCCGGCGCGTATTTTCCCTTTGGCGATGGGCCGCGAAGGTGCATCGGCCAGAATTTTGCGTTGATGGAAGTGGTACTGGTGATGGCGACGATCGCGCAGAAATTCCAGTTTAGTCTGGCGCCTGGCCAGAAGATTGTGCCGGACCCGCTGGTGACGCTTCGGCCGCGGAATGGGATTCGCATGAGGATCGACGCGCGTAGATAGCGCTGTTCACTACTCCACGAAGAATCATTTTACGAATTCGCCGGATCCGCCGTGCGCCCAGGGATTGTAGGTAAGCGCGAATCGAACGCGATCAGGAATGGGTGGATGAGAATAAAACAGCAATACGTCGATCGGATTCGGTTCCGGATCGGAAAGATCTACTTCACCCAGAACCTGAAACGATTGCGCTGCGGTTTGTCCTGAATCCGGCAAGAGCCCGTGAGTAACTTCCAATCCGTACTGATCTGCTTGATGCTCGATGTGACGGCTGAAGGCGCTACTGATCGGGTTCGCGATGAAGGCAAAAATCGATAGCAGAAGCAAAAGCACCGGGAGCGAGGCCCAATCATCCAAGCCGCGAATTCCCCAGCGGCTGCCCCAGCGCGCGAGAACCCCTCCCGCCGTGCGATAACCGAGGTAAAAAAGAATGAAGAGTATAAGCGCGGCAAAAGCCAGTCCTTTCCAAATGTGTTCGAGAACGTAGTGACCCATCTCGTGCCCGGCGACGAGGACGATTTGCGGCGTCGTCATCTTAGCGATGGTCGTATCCCAAACTACGATGCGTTTGGAAGCGCCGAGTCCGGTGACGTAAGCGTTCAACGCGGTCGTTTTTTCGCCGGCTCCCATCCAGAACATGCGCTCCGGCGGAATGTTTTGGCCAGCGCGCTGAACCATTTGTTCCAGGCTGGCAGTGAGGGCTGGGTCTTTTTGCGAAAGTGGCTCAAACTTGTGAAACATCGGATCCACAACTAACGGCTGGAGAAAAACAAGGATGACGGCAATGGGCAGCGAGACCAGCCAGAAATAAAACCACCAACGGCGCGGACTGCTCCTAATCACGGCGTACAGAATCGAAATCAGCATAATGCCAAGAACGATTCCAAGGAACTGGCCCTTGGTCCAATCCCATATCCAAGAACTCCAACTCTGAACTGAAATCCCGAATTTTCGTTCGACCCAATTTTCATAAATTTCGGTGGGCAAGCTTAAGACGCCCAGCGTCATAAAGAATAGCGGGGCAAATATCAGGGCTTGCACGGAACGCCTGGATGAGATTCGTTCGGCCCAGTCGCGATATTTGGGAGCCAGCCGGAGCTTGAGGATAAAGAATAAAACGAAAAGTCCGTAGACGAAATCGATCAGGGCCATCCGAAAATGAATTTGGCTTAACTCGCGCGCCTTCTTGTAAGTTTCGGGAGGAAGTGTGTACGCCGTTACTTTTCGTTCGTCTGGCTGCGGTCTAGCGGACGGAGCGGAAGCGGAAGGTTCTGTCGCATCCGATGTTTGCTGCTGGGCTTGCATTCTTGCAGAAGCAGAGGGTTGAACACCGTCGGCGAGGAGATTTGCGCTGGAGAAAAGCGGAAAAATCAGGATTCCAGCAGATACGAAGATCACTTTCAGAATGTTGCTCACCAGGGTTCCATCCTCTATTGCAAAAAGTAGTGAAATGAATGCCACGCAAGTATGGCCAGTGGGACGCTAACGTGCAAGGGAGACGTCATCGAAAAGGTTCGATAATTTTGCAGCAATGAAACTATTTTCATCCTGGTCACGTTAGTCCTGATAAATTCGCTCACGCGAGGCTGTCGACATGGAAGGAGAGGCCCTTTCATGAAGTTGGCGATTGATGGAGTGAGTAAGAAATACGCGGGAAAACTCTGGGGTCTGCGAGATATTCGACTGGAGCTAGGGCCCGGCGTGGCGGGACTACTGGGGCCTAACGGTGCGGGAAAATCCACGCTGATGCGCATTCTGGCAACGGTGACGCGCGCGAGTGAGGGCCGCGTACTTTGGAATGACGCCGACATTGCGCGTTCTCCCGACACTTTGAGGGCGGTGCTTGGATACTTGCCGCAGGATTTCGGCGTGTATCCGCATCTTACGGCGCTGGAATTTTTGCAGTACATGGCCGCGGTCAAGGGTCTGGACGCGAATTCGGCACGGCAGAGAATTGATGAACTGCTCGCGGTGGTGAACCTGGCGGAGGCGCGGGGCCGTTCACTGGGCGGATTTTCAGGCGGAATGAAACAGCGCGTGGGGATCGCTCAGGCGCTTCTGAATGATCCGGAAATGCTGATCGTGGACGAGCCGACCGCAGGACTCGACCCCGAGGAACGTGCGCGATTTCGGAATTTGCTTTCTGAATTGTCCGGTGAACGCATTGTGATTTTCTCGACTCACATCGTTTCGGACATTGAAGCCATCACGACGGACATTGCCATACTTGGCGGCGGGAAACTCCTGGCCCATGCCGCGCCGGAAGATCTGTTACGCGCGGTGGAGGGCAGAGTATGGGAGTGGGTGATTCCGAGCGAGGAAATACCTGTGGCAAGGAAAAATTTCCTGATTTCCACGAGCGCACGGCGAAGTGATGGGGTGCACGTCCGGATTGTCGCCGACGAACGGCCCGGTTCTGGCGCTGTGCCGGCGGCTCCGACGCTTGAGGACGCTTACCTTCACTGCATTTCCAGCCAGCGAACGAGTGCCGCCGCATGAGCGAAACCGCCAACCGCATGAGAATTTTGTATCACTTGACGCACGCGGATTTTTTGGAGCGTGTTCGCCGCTACAGTTTCCTTCTCACCATAGGCATTTCCATCTACCTGGGACATGCGGCAGCCACAGGCCAGCTCGCGATGCGTGCGAACGATTCGCGAGGTGTTTTTAATTCCGCATGGATTGGCGGCCTGATGGGACTTATTTCCACCACTTTTCTAACCCTCGCGGGATTTTATGTAGTGAAGAACACCATCGAGCGCGACCGCTTAACGCGCGTCGGCGAGATTCTGGCATCCACGCCGATGTCGAAAACGCTTTATGTGATGGGAAAAGCGATTAGCAATTTTGTGGTGTTGGCGGCCATGGTGGGAGTTCTTTCAATTTCCGGAGTGATCATGCAGTTCTGGTACGCGGAAGATTCGCACGTGGACCTCTGGAAGCTGTTGGCCCCATTTCTGCTGATCGTTTTACCGGCCATGGCGGTGGTCGCCGCAGTCGCCGTGTTATTCGAAACCATTCCCGGACTTCGCGGCGGATTCGGCAATGTGTTGTATTTTTTTGCCTGGTCCCTGGCGCTGGCACTTCCAATCTCCACTGCTGAAAAGAACGGAAACTATTCGCTCGATTGGTCAGGAATATCTCTTATTTGGGGCAGCATCCAAGCCGCAGCAAATGCGCCGCGGGATCATTCCAGTTTCTCTCTGTCGTTTGAATCCGGCTCCCAAACGCACCCTGCTTCCACGTTTCTGTGGAATGGAGTGCAATGGACAACTGGTTTGGTTTTGGCCAGACTTGCCTGGTTCGTAGTCGCGATCGCATTGACTCTTTTGGCGGCGCTGTTATTCGATCGATTCGATCCATCGAGGGACCGCTTGCGGCGTGCAGCTCCGGCTGCCACTCTGATTCACGCTGACCCGGCCGAAAATGGATCGCTGGTTAAGCCGGCGTGCGCAACGCCTTCACTTACGCCCCTAGCGACAAGAGAAAGCCATTTCAGATTTGGCGCGATTCTGGTGGCGGAACTGCGACTGATGTTGAAAGGGCAAAGATATTGGTGGTACGCAGTGGCAGCAGGTTTAATTGTTGCTTGTGCCGCGGTACCCTCCGCATCAACACGCGGAATGCTTTTGGCCTGCGCGTGGTTCTGGCCAATTCTAATTTGGTCCAAGATGGGCGTACGCGAAGTTCGCGACCAAACCAGCCAGCTCATCTTTTCCGCTCCGCATCCGATTGCGCGGCAGCTCCCGGCAGTTTGGTTCGCAGGCGTGGTGCTCGCACTGATCACCGGCAGCGGATTCGGAGCCAGGCTTCTCTTCGCGGGAGCCTTGCGCGGCCTGGCCGCCTGGCTGATAGGCGCGCTTTTTATTCCCACTTTGGCTCTGACTCTTGGAGTTTGGAGCGGGTCGAGCAAGCTTTTCGAAATAATTTACACTCTGCTATGGTACATCGGGCCCATGCATGCAACATTGCAACTGGATTTTATGGGCTCCGTACCGGGGACGGCGGCAACACGCGTGCCCGCTTTTTATTTCGCGTTTGCGGTGGCCTTGGCAGCGGTGGCTATTCTCGGCCGCAAACGCCAACTGCAGACATGAGCGTTAGAATCAGTGCGCGGTTGCTCATCAGGCACGACAGTTTGACTGGGGCGGGCTGCCTGAAAGGACAGGTTGCCTCTTTGGGCGCGGTGCCGAAGGCCAACTAGCGGGATGCCCCGAGAGCGACTAGGATAATTGTTTGGCAACCTGCCGCTGGGGAGAATGACCATGAAAATTGCGCGATGGGGAATCGGGCTGCTCCTGATTTTACCCTCGGGAATTGCTGCGGGCCAGCAGGCCGATCAGCAAACAGCTCAGCAGCCGGCGAGCAACTCGCTGGCGGAAGCCTCGCGGCGCGCGCGCGACCAGAAAAAAGACCAGGCGAAATCCACGCATGTATGGAATGAGGACAATATACCGAAGACGGAAGGAGTAAGCGTAGTAGGACAAACTTCTGGGACGGCGGCAGCCCCAACAACAAGCGCGGGGACTCCTGCTGCCGCGTCGGCACCGGCTCCAGAAAATCTCGCCGCCATCAATGCCGAGCTGGACGGTGCAAGAGAGCATTTGCAAAGCCTGAAAACCGATCTGGACATCGCGCAGCGGAAGTATGGGCTTGACCAGCAAATGTATCTGAGCAAGCCAGAATATAAAAACGATAAGGAGGGGGCCGCGCAGCTCACAAGCGAACAAACTCAGATCACGGCCTTGCAAACTGAAATAGCCGAAGCGCAGAAAAAAGTGGACTTGTTACAAGCAAAACTCACAAAGTCCACGCCAGCCGGCAATCCCTAACTAACCTGAACTGTTAGATAGCGGCCTCCCGCTTTGAACTACCCGCAAGACTGATACCGTAATTCCTTCCATTTCGTCCGGGAAGGGAGCCACTACTAATTGTATACAATTTTCTTGACACACTAGAGGCAACGGCGCACAATTCCGCCAGTTTTACGGGGATGTTGATTTCTTTCGGGGCGTGCAGCGCTATGCGGTTCCCCTTTACAGCCGCAGCCCGAAATTTCCGCAACGAGAGGAAGAATGCAACTTCCAGGTTGGACCGTGCAATGTCTGAATCCGGAGTGTAACGCGCGAGGCCGCTGGCTGCGCGTCGAAGACGTGCCGCGGGATTGCTGCAGCCGTTGTGGAGCGCCACTGCACAAAGTTTCGCCGCCGCTGGCGCCGCGTTTCCGGATGCGTTCACGCCCGCTGGCAAGAAGCTACCGGCCCATGGGCCGCCGTTGATTTCTCATAGGGGTCTCCCGACAGACGGGAGCGGCTTTCCGCAGCTACTTCTCAAAATAAGAATGGAAGGCAAAAAGGCCCGAGCCGATTTGTCTCGTCTCGGGATTTTGCCCTGAGCGAGCCGGGCGTTTCTTCTAGAAGTAAAACTTCAGAGCTAACTGAATGATCCGAGGGCCACGGTCAGAAAGAACCTGACCGAACGTTGAACTCAGGCCTTTATTATCCACAGCGAAAAACTGAGTGTGGTTGAAGGCATTGAAGAACTCGGCGCGAAATTCGAGAGATTTGGTCTCGCGGATGGGGGTTTTCTTGACAACGGAGATATCGAAATTGTTGATACCGGGCCCGCGGATGGAATTGCGCGGAAGATCGCCGAAAGTGAACAGTGGAATACCCGGTTGATCTGTGGGAAGCAGGCAGTTCGGGTCTGTAGTCGGGCAAGGGTTGCAAACCAAATTGCTAGGATTGATCCAGAAATTACCCGTACTAGAATTGCCGCCATTACACTGGCTAGGAAACGCATTGGTTGTGTTTCGAGCACTTTCGTGTGGGACGGGCCCAATAACACTTACGCGCGTCAAGTCCGGGCTCTGGTTCTGTCCGCTCGCATTGCTATTGGAATAGAACGTGAGCGGATTTCCTTTCTGGAATGAAACAATCATGTTCGCTTGCCAGCCCTGTGCGATTTTCTTCAGAATTCCATCGCTGTGGACAGCTTGAGCAAAGGGCAACTCATAAAGCCCGCTTAACACCAACCTTTGCGGCACGTCAAAGTCTGCGAGGCTCCGATCCAGGCGCGGGTCAAGCGGGTCGGTGTATTCAGAGGATCGGGAGCGGAAGCCGGACGTCAAGTCGATGGTTTTTGCCACAGTGTAAGCGGCCCGGAACATCAAGCCGTGACCGAAGCGCTTGTCCACCGTCAATTGAAACTGATTGCTGTCCGAAAGCCCGTTGCTGAAGTTTGTGAGCAATTGCTGCGGCCCGCTTGGAGTGCCGGTGGGATCATAGGGATCCGCTGGGTTTAGCGTACCGCCGGTACAGGCAGATAGCTTGCGGGCGCATTCACCGTTAATCTGCCCGTAGGTGTGTAGCTGGTAAAGTTCAATACTGGGCTGCGGGAAATTCACTTCTCCCGAGCTGATTAATTTTCGGCCCAGGCTGCCCACGTAAACAGCCTCCACCATAATGTCCTTGGTGGCCTGCCACTGAAACCCATAGTTGAAATTCTGGGAATATGGCGTGCGGAAATGAGGGTATGTGAGATATGCGAACGGAATCGGGCTGGGTTGTCGAAAGCCCGGAACGAATGGATTGTATGGATTCGTTGAGGGTGCCCAGGGATCCGCAATCGCGCCGCACGGAACGGGACCTGTGCAGTCCGATGGGGAGCCAGGGCCGTAGGACGGGAAGATATTTGCGATGTATCCGAAGGGGGGCTCGCCACCGAATTGCAAGTTGAGCGCGCCGTCTTCAATATCGTAAAAAATCCCGAAGCCACCTCGCATGACTAGTTTGGCATTCCCAAAGATATCCCAGGAAAATCCAAATCTCGGCGCAAAGTTGTTGTAATCGGGGTAAACTAAGCCTCTGTTCGGAGTGCCGGGGTCCCCGGGATAGAGAATGTTCGGTGGCGCATTGGGGAAAACAGTGGACTGCTTTCCTGGGAACCAACCCAGGATATTATTGTGAATGTCGTGTTGCGGTACGTAGTACTCGTATCGCAGACCGTAGTTCAGAGTAAGACGAGGCAGAATCTTCCAGGTATCCTGAATGTAGCCGGCCACGGAGCCGGTCCGGATTCCGTAAGTTGCCGGAGACGATTGGTAATATTCGTCGGAAAATCCGGAGACGAAATCGGCATACTCATCACCCGTGAAATTTCCGAAAGTGAAGTCTGCGCTGCCGTTGTTGTAATAGTCGTAGTAGAAATTATTCCGAACTCGAGTGAAATCCACGCCAAATTTTATTTCGTGCTTACCGCGGATCCAGGTGAAGTTATCCGACCACTCAAAATTAGCTCGGTGCAGCGTGGTCGGACCTTGCGTTGAAGGACCCAGGGTAAACGACGGCCCGAAAATCGTCGGGGGCGCCGGGGCTGATGTATCCGCTGGCGTAACGTTCGTGAATCCCAGAGCGCTAGGGGACGTATGATCGACCGGAATTCCCTGGCTGGATGCGAAGCGGCTAGCTCCGAAACGAAATTCGTTAATTTTGTTGCTGGAAAATGTATGAGTCCAGGTGAACGTGCCGATCTGATTGCGGTAGCTCTCTAAGCCCCCCGATCCAACCGGGACGTCGCCTCCCGACCCTACGGGTTGAAGACCCGTACTGGAGGAAATGGTACCGCCTTCTTCGGGGAAAAAAGCTCTGGCGTCCTCAATCAAGTAGGAAATTGAGATAGTATCTTTTGACGTAACGTTGTAGTCCCAATGCACGATTCCTTGATCGTCGTTGATCGCCGCCAGAGGGGACACTGTAAAGGTGTTGGTCGATCCGTGGTTAGGCAGCGGCATATACTTGGCGATGTAGTTCGCTATGATTGGGTTCACGGGAACCTGGTTATTGGCGTAGGGAAGGCCGGTGATCGGATTAAAAAGTTGAAAATTATCCGCGCTGAAGTCCCCCGAGCGCTCAGGAACTGTAAGCACGCCAATAGGACTCGGCGTCATCCCTTCACCCCGCCGGGTGCCTTGATATGCCACAAAGAAAAATGTTTTGTCTTTTTTAACGGGCCCTCCCAGAGTGCCCCCAAAAACGTTACGCCGGTAAGCAGACTTCACTCCGCCAGCTAGGTAGTCCGTAGCGTTCAAAACATCGTTGCGCAGGAACTCGAAAACGTCTCCGTGAAAATCATTGGTACCGGACTTTGTGATCTGGTTGACGATGCCCCCGGACGTACGTCCGTATTCCGCGTCGTAGTTGTTCGTCAATATCTTGAATTCTTCAACGGCGTCGGGATTGGGACTAACGATGATATTGTTGGCAAGAAAATCGGTGTTGTTCGCGCCGTCTAACAGAAATGTGAGCGACTCCGAGCGCTGTCCACTTACCGAAAATGGATTTCCAGAAGCATCATCTTGATCGGGAGGAAAAACGCCGGCCTGAAGCAGGCCGAGTTGCAAAGTGTCGCGGTCGACCAAAGGCAAATCGCGTATAGCACGTTCGTTCTCTACCTTGCCGAGAACGGCGCTGGTCGTGTCAACTTGCGCGACATTCGCGGTGACTTCGACAGTCTGAGTTTCTTGGCCTACTTTTAGCGCGACGTCCGCACGGCCGTTCTGGTTCAATTCGAGGAAGATTCCTTCCTGGACGAACGTTGTGAAACCAGCCTTCTCCGCGATCAGCTTGTATTTTCCCACTTGGACGAGATCGAACACGTAGGATCCGTCCTTGCCGGTGGTTTCAACGCGCGAGATGCCGGTGCCGGTATTCGTCAGCGTGAGTTTCGCGCCCACCACAACGCCGCCGGATTGGTCGGTGACTGTGCCGCGGAGCGAAGCGTTTGTTTGGCCCGAGGCGGGATTCGCAAGAACCGCACAAGCAGCGAGAGAAATAGCGGTTAGAAAGAATGCTCGAAGTAATATCACACCCCACCCCCGTTTACGAAGACTCGCCCTCAGGATGTGCAGGCCGTTGGGTGCTGGCACCACGTTGGAGGAACAAACCGAGAGCAATACTTCCAGGAACAGGAACTGCACCCTGGTTTGCCTCCGAGCCTAGAGAGCCCCGATATGCGGCCATTCTATAGAACCGCGTACGATGGAAGTCAAGAACGAATCCAAGTAATCCAAGTTCTCGCGGATGGAATTTTTGTGCACGAATGACTTGGGGTCAATGTGAACAAAAAAGGGGAGCGGCCGGTGGGGGTGCCGGCCGCTCGTGGGCATGGGGTGATGGAGGTGCAGACATCCGGGGCATTTAACCTCGAATGCACGGTGATTGTGACCGCAGGTGTCGCGGGGGTCGATAGCCCGAAGGGTTCAATTAGTCCCGGTACGAAGGTACCTTCAATGCGCTTCGCGGGCTGTTCGCTTCGCCGTCGGGGATTGCCCATGCGCCGTGCGAGTGATACGCTCGGCGACAGCATCTGATTCGCGCCATCGTGCTAACTTTATTTCGTTATACAAACCTGGGGGATTTCAGTCAGCCGTTCTATGGGCGCCACAGGAACGAAAATCGATCGCAAGGCGGCTGTCGTTGCGCAGACGCTCGAGATATTGCGCCAACTTCTGGCGGAGTTGGGCGGCGAACGCGGGCTGGAGGAGTTGGCGGCGCGCGGCCCTGCGGCGCACCTCGAGCGCGAACTCGGTCTCGGCAGTCTCGAACGAGTGGAGCTAATGCTGCGGCTGGGCGACGCTTGCGGCGTGCGTCTGCCGGATCACGTGGTCGCGGAAGCCGATACGGTTCAAGACCTGGTGGAAGCGGTCCTGCGAGAGGAATCTGGCGCCGCTAACGGAACGGGCTTGCGCAGTTCAACTTCCGTGATGGGTGCGGGGACGGCGGCTGTCGCAGCGCCGGTCTCTTCACTTGCCATTTGTGCGGATCTCGAGCAACAAATTCGTACTGCGGAAACCTTGACGGAGCTTTTGCGCCTGCGAGGGCGCGGCGAACCCGCTCGCCCGCATATCCATCTCTACAAAGAAAACGACGAGTTGCGCACGATCACATTCGGCGAACTTTACGAACGTGCCTCAACCGTGGCTGCCGAATTGTTGCGGCGCGGGCTTGAGCCCGGCCAGACGGTTTCAATCATGCTTCCCACCTGCGCTGAGTTTTTCTGGACGTTTGCCGGCGTACTACTAGCCGGCGGGATTCCGGTGCCAATATATCCGCCGTTCCGCGCGGACCGCATCGCGGAATATGCCACGCGGCAATCCAACATTCTTCGCAACGCGGAAGCTCGATTTCTGATTACGTGGCGCCAAGCAGAAGGACTAGCGCGTCTCCTGAAGCCCGGGGTTCCTACATTGCGCGAAGTGCTGAACGCACAGAGCCTGTCAAGCGCGCCGACCAAGCCGGCTTCGGAAACGGTTCCTGCCTCGACGCAATGGCGGCCGGTGGAAAACCTTGCGCATCACGCGCGTGCCAGCGACATTGCGTTCCTGCAATACACTTCTGGCTCGACCGGCGATCCGAAAGGCGTGATCCTGACGCATGCAAATCTCCTCTCAAATATTCGTTCGATCGTGTCTGGCATTGACATACAAGCCGACGATGTGGCGGTGAGTTGGCTGCCGCTTTACCACGATATGGGATTGATCGGCGCGTGGTTCGTGCCGATTTTCACCGGGATTCCGCTGGTGGTTATGTCGCCGCTTGCTTTTCTGAGCCGGCCGGGTCGGTGGCTCTGGGCCATTTATAAGCATCGAGGAACAATCAGTCCCGCGCCGAACTTCGCGTATGAACTTTGCGTGCGAAAGATTCCGGAAAAAGATTTGCAGGGACTGGACCTGAGTTCGTGGCGCGCGGCGACGAACGGCGCCGAGCCGGTGCGCGCGGCGACGCTCGAAAGATTCGCCACTCGCTTTGCGCCGTATGGTTTCCGCCGCGAAGCGCTTCTGCCGGTGTACGGGCTTGCCGAAGCCACGCTTGCCGTGTCGGTGCCGCAGCTCGGCTCTGGCTATAAAGTGGATCGCATCGAGCGCGCGACCTTCGAATCCGAAGGCCGGGCGAATCCGGCTAGAGCTGACCATGCGAATGCTCTTGAATTTGTGAACGCCGGCAAGCCAGTGCCAGGTGTGCAAGTCCGTATTGTGGATGGAAATGGCGTCAGTCTCGGAGAGCGCGCGGAGGGACGCTTATGGTTTCGCGGGCCTGGGGCAACCGCCGGTTACTACCGCAATCCAACGGCGACTCAAGAACTGATGCGCGATGGCGACTGGCTCGATTCGGGGGATCTGGCTTACTGGGCGGACAGCGAGATTTTCATAACCGGACGCGCGAAAGACATCATCATCAAAGCGGGACGCAATCTGTATCCGCACGAAGTGGAGGAAATTGCCGGACGCGTGCAGGGTGTGCGAACCGGCTGCGTGGTCGCGTTTGGCGCGCCAGACAAACGAAGCGGAAGCGAGCGCCTGATCGTCACGGCAGAAGTTCGCGATATGGCGGCCGCCAACCGCATTGAAGCTGAAATCACGCGTGCGGTGAACGACGCGCTGGGTATGCCTCCGGATTTGGTGAAGCTGCTGCCACCGCAATCGATCCCGAAAACTTCCAGCGGTAAGCTGCGGCGTAGCGAAACTCGACGGCTTTTCATCGAAGGAGAACTAGGCAAGCGTCAGCAGCCGACATGGATGCAGATTGCCGGACTCGCGGCAAGCGGCTCGGGACCGCGTGCTCGGAGCTGGGCGAAACAAGGAACCAGAAACGTACTCGAATTTCTTTACGGTGTGTACGCGATGGCGATCTTTGCCGTTCTCTTGGTTCCGTTATGGGCTGCGGTCGCAATGACTCGGAACCACAAGCGCGCGGCCTGGCTTACGCACAAAGGCACGCGGCTGATGCTGATGCTTGCGGGAATTTCGGTGTGCGTCGAAGGCCAAGAGATCCTGGATCAACGCAAAACTTCCGGCCCCTGGATTTTTGCGCCGAATCATTCAAGCTATCTGGATATTCTAGTCACTCTTGCATTTCTTCCACCGGATGTTCGATTCGTGGTTAAGGGCGAGGTTCGCGATATGCCACTGTTTCGCACGATAGCCCGACGCAGCGGCCAATTCTCTTTTGACCGCAGCGATCCGCAGGCGCGTATCCGCCAGGCAGAACAGGTGAATGCTGCGCTTGGGAGTGGCGAGTCCGTAGTGATTTATCCCGAAGGAACTTTTACGGCAACCACGGGCATTCGTCCATTCCAGCTCGGCACTTTCAAATCCGCCGTCGATACGCAGCACCCCGTCTGCCCGGTCTCAGTGCGCGGCGCGAGGAAAATTCTGCGGGATAAGACGAAGTTGCCCCGCCCGGGTCGGATCACTTTGACATTTGGCCCGCTCGTGATCCCGAACCGCGTCGCGGGAAATGATTGGCAAGAAATTGTGCGATTGCGCGATACAACTCGGAGCATAATCGCGAGAAATTCCGGCGAACCCCTCTTATAAACAGTCCGCGCGAGCATACGGTAAATACCTGACGCAAAAGCGTTTAATTTTAAATCTCTGTGGGGTAACCCCTGTCCGGTAAAAGGCATCTCTATTGTCTCCAGCCCGGGACTGCAACTGAGCACTGGCTAGTGGGGTAGGTGGTAGGAAGCCGGGAGATGCCAGAGGCATGTCGTGGCAAGATTTACCGCCCACGATGACCCTAAATTCAGTAACTCTGAGGAGGAATTCCTTATGTTCAGAAGACTTGCAATTTTATGCGGCATGATTTTTCTAATTTCTCTGACTGCGAATGCTCAGGTTTCAGACAAAGTGGAACTGTATGGCGGCTATGCTTTTTTGCATGTCGATAATTCTCCGTCATTCAATCAGAACGGTTGGGAGGCTTCCGGCCAGTACAAATTTGCCTCCTGGCTAGGCGCCGTCGCCGATTTTTCAGGTGACTACGGGTCCCACTCGACCACGATTTACTATTTGTTCGGGCCGCAAGTGTCGTGGCCGGCGCGTGTTTCGCCCTTCGGTCATATCCTCTTTGGCGGGGTGCACGCGAGCTCTTCCCTTCCGGGAGTCGCCAGCATTTCCGATGACTCCTTCGCTGTCGCCGTGGGGGGTGGCATCGATGCGAAAATCGTCGGGCCGTTTCACTGGCGTGTTTTCCAAGGAGATTGGATCCACTCTACTGTATTCGGAGGCACTCAAAACAACGCGCGGGTCTCGACCGGTATTGTTATCAAGTTCTAGCGAGCGTCCTAGCATTTGAATCTGGGGCGTCTTGAGAAATCAGGGCGCCCTCACCACTCTCGCGGACAGCTCTTACTCCTGATTTAGCACGAAATTCACCGTGACTTCGGTTTCGACCTCTACTACTTCGTTGTTGAGTTGCGTAGGCCGGTAACGCCATTCGCGCACTGCGGCAACAGCAGCCTGGGCGAGAATCGGATTGCCACTGAGAACTTCTAGATCGCGCACGCGGCCGTCCTTTCCGATTATGGCGTGCAGACGAACCGTTCCGGCGATGTGCATCAATCGCGCGGCTACAGGATATTGCGGTTGAAATTTGTTAAGCAGCGCCGCTTCCATCACCCCTTGACTCATGGGTCGGGGCTTTTCCGGCTTGGGCTTCGGCTGCGGGGGAACCGGCCGCACATTTAATTCGCCTCCTCCCGGAACGTATTCGCTGCCATCTCCGATGCCGGGGCCCGGCATGTTGCCTGAACCACCAAAACCAATCGCTGGAGCCTCATCGGAGGGTGATACTTGCGCATGTTCTGGAAAATGCGCTGGTTGAGACGTCATTGGGTGCGCCATGGTTGAACTTTCCGCGTGATGAGGAGGAGCGCCCTGTGACCCTTTCGGTGGCGAGTTTGAGCCGCCGTGATAAGGCGGCGCGGGCGTAATTAAGAATTGCTGTGGCGGCAGCCCTTGCGTGATAAGTGGCCACAGAAGCAACGCCGCCACCAGCGCAGCTTCGAAAATAATGGAGATCAGCAGCACTTTTTGGCGAACCAATCTTGCTCGGTCCAGCGATTGCTGATCGCCGTCCACTAGGCACTGTGAAAAACCATCGCGCTCTCTCATGACACACTCCGCAAAACTCGGACAAGAAGAATTAAGCCTTCGGCGCAAAGCTCTCGGTGCGCCGAACGTCTTCGCCAAATCTCGGCGCATCGGAAGCTCTTAGGAGCTCGCGCGATCTCTTACTAAAGATGGACACCAAGTCGCTGCTTTGGTTCCACGGGCTGGCTTAGCAGTTTCCCAGCCATAAAAACAATAGTGTGAGGTACTTACAAGAATTAGAACAGGGATGAATCGGTTTTGGCTCGGGTTGCGTCTAACTGTTTGTAATATTTTCTTAGGGAGAGCCTTTATGGACAAAGAATTGAAGGAAACCATAGGAGTTCGCTACACGGGGTGGGCGGCGCTGAACCGCGATCCCCTGGAAGATCGTGTGGAGTTCATTTGCCCGCAGTGCGGTGCGAAGGGCGCCAAAACTGCCAGGCGGCCGCGTGCGGCTTATCACTTCACCGACGGATTCATCCAGGATCTCCAGGGAGAGGCCACCACGTGCCGGAGTTGCAAGCATTCACTACGTGTTGTGCCGGTCGTTATGCTGCATGATCAGGATGAAAAGCGACGCTTCCAAGCGGTCTTCGCCACCGAGCCGTACTCGAACAACTAAGCTTTTTGAATCGGCGGATTCTTGCGCTGGAAAAAAAACGGGGAAGGAGTCCTGGGCTCCTTTCCCGTTTTTTGTTTGAACCAGCCTTCAGCAGGCGATATTAGGCGTCACGTGCCAGGCGGTTCACATCCGGCGCGTAGGCTCGGTGTAAGAATCGGATTCCAGCTCGAGATGGTGCGCTTCCAGATCCTTCCGAATATGATTGAAAGCTTCGTCCACGTTATCGGCAAACTGCAGTAGCTTGAACTCGCGTTCGTTAATAGTGCCGGTGTGGACCATGTGCCGCCAATTGATGATCTTGTCCCAATATTTTCTTCCGTAGATCAAAATCAAATGATGCGAAGAAAGTTTATTGGTTTGCAGAAGCGTGAGCATTTCCCAGAGTTCGTCCATGGTGCCGAACCCGCCCGGAAAGATAATCAGAGCCTTGGCCATTTGCGCAAACCAGAGCTTGCGCATGAAAAAATAGTGAAAGAGGAAATTCAGCTCCGGAGTGATATACGGGTTTGATGCCTGCTCGTGCGGAAGTTGGATGCTGAGTCCGATGGAGGGGCCGCCGGCTTCGGCTGCGCCGCGATTGGCCGCCTCCATAATTCCAGGCCCGCCACCGGAACAAACCACGAAGCGACGCGGCTTGTCCCCCAGGGTCATGGACCACAACGTCAGTCGCCGAGAGAGCTCGCGCGCTTCTTCGTAATAGCGCGACATGGAAACCAATGACCGGGCGGCGCTGACTTTCTGGCGCCATTCCGGCGTTCGGCGGCCCCGAGCATTGCGTTGCACTTCTTTCAGGTGCACGAGAGCGCGATCCCGAGACTGAATTCGAGCCGAACCGAACATCACAATCGTATCGCTTACGTTTGCACGACGAAGCCGATTCAGGGGATCGATGTATTCAGCCAGAATGCGAAGTGGCCGGGCCACCAGGCTTTCCATGAACTTCGGGTCTTCGTACGCCAGCTTGGGCTGGGGCCGGGGACTGCGGCGACTCATGTTCTCTCCTTCACATAGCGTGAACGTTCATTCTAGGAGAACGTCCCAGCGAAAAGCCAGTCATCCCCGCCGAGCGCTATTACACCGTAAGCAACGCCACTCGGTTCCCGCGAATCAGATAAACTGAAATCGATGCGACATTTGAAAACGTTGGCGACGGGACGTTTGTACCGCTTGCTGGGGGCCGCTGTGGGGTCGCTGATGCTGTTGGTAGCCTGCGGCCCAGTGTGGAGCCAGGCTCCGCCGGGGCCGCTGCAGCAGAAGCCGGGAGCGACCCCGGAGAAAATGCCCACGGCGGAGCAGCAGAAGCACGCTATCCGTGTGCGCGTGAACGAAGTGATTGCGCCGGTGACGGTGACGAACCACGCCGGAGAGATGATCCTCGATCTTTCCAAAGATAATTTCCACGTCTATGACAATGGCGTGCAGCAAAAGATTGAACACTTCGATCTGGGCGGCGATCCCTTGTCCATCGTACTGGCGATTGAAACGAGCTCGCATATCGAGCCCATGCTCCCCGCAGTGCGACAGACTGGAATCATCTTCACTGAGACGGTGATGGGGCAAACGGCCGAAGCGGCGGTGATCAGCTTCGACAGCACCGTGGAATTACTTCAAAAATTCACCACGGATACGGACGGCGTTCAAAATACGATCAATCACTTGCGCATCGGAGTGGATCAGTCGCGCCTTTACGACGCGATGTCGAGCGGGATTTCCTTGCTCGAGAAGCGGCCCGCAGTGCGGCGTCGGATTCTGGTGGTGGTTGGCGAAGCGCAAGATTCCGGTAGCGAGAGCAAACTTGGTGAAGTGTTGCGGCAGGCGCAGCTCGCGAACGTAACCATTTACACCATCGGTTTGAGTACGGCGATGGCCAGTCTGCGTGCAAAGCCAAATCCGTATCAAGGACCGCAGATAGGTCCGCCCGGAACGTACCCCGTTCCGCTGCCACCGGGTGTGGCGCAAACGCCGGACAACGAAGCGGCCATGCAAGGAAATATCGATCTATTGGCGCTCGCTGTTTGGCTGGTGAAAACCGGGAAAAATGCGATCGGGCCAAATTCACTTGATATTGCCAGCAAAGCCACCGGCGGTCTGCACGTGAACACCATGAAGGATCGCTCGATTCAAAAAGCCATGGATGAAATCGGAGGAGAGCTTCACGCGCAATACACGCTCGGCTACCGTCCCGCGGGCGATAATCCTACGGGCTATCACGAGATTAAAGTGGAAATCGATCGCCCCGGCATTACCGTTCGCACCCGCCCGGGCTACTATATCGCTCCGCCGGAATCGTAACCCGCAAGCTCTAGCGTCGCCGCGGTTGCACCTGCTCGCGCTACGAAAACTGTGTTATTTTTTCTCGGGCTCTGGTGGTGCAGCGGAGCCAGCGGCTTCTTCCTCTTCGAGGATCGACGCGGCGGCGGCGATGCGGTCGCCTTCTTCGAGGCGCAGCAAGCGCACGCCCTGCGTCGAGCGGCCGGCTTCGCGGATCTCGCCTGAGTGCACGCGAATCACTTTGCCTTGGCCGGTGATAATCATCACATCGGAATCTTCGCGGACCTGAAGTGCGGCGACGACCGGACCGTTACGGTCGGTGGACTTTAAGTTGATTACACCCTTGCCGCCACGCGACGTTACGCGGTACTCGGCGAGCGGTGTGCGCTTACCGTAGCCCTTTTCCGACACCGTGAGCATCAGCGAGGTGAGGGATTCGCGAATCTGGTCGCTTTCAAGCTCGTCGAGATTCTGCGTGTCCTTCTTGTATTCCTTTTGAATGATGATGAAGTCCGGCTGCGCCGCGTCCATACTGACCACGAAATCGCCTTTCGCCAGATCCATGCCGTTCACACCGCCGGCCGCTCGCCCCATCGAACGAACTTCGGTCTCGCGGAACAGAATTGCTTGTCCATCGTGGCTGGCGAGGAAAATCATCTGCTTGCCGTCGGTGAGTTTCGCGCCGATCAGTTCATCACCGGCGTCGAGGTTGATGGCAATAATGCCGGACGGACGCGGGTTCGAAAATTCAGCGATGGCAGTTTTTTTCACCGTGCCGTTGCGCGTGGCCAGGAAGACGTAGCGGTCAACTTCTTCGAGGTTACGCGCGGGAACCACGGCCGTAAGCTTTTCGTTCTCCTGGAGGCGCACCAGCGTGCCGATTGCTTTTCCACGCGTAGCGGCCGCAGCTTCCGGAATTTCGTAAACCTTCAGCCAGTAAATGCGGCCTTTCGAAGTGAACAGCAGGATATAACTGTGCGCCGAGGCGACGAAGAAGTGTTCGACGAAGTCGTCTTCGCGCGTTTTCGCGCCAATACGCCCTTTTCCGCCGCGCGACTGGTGGCGATACACGTCAACCGAAGTACGTTTGATGTAGCCGGCGTGGCTGACGGTAATGGCCATCTCTTCGTCTTTGATCAGGTCTTCGAGCTTGATTTCCTCGACGCGGTCAACGATCTGCGTGCGACGTTCGTCGCCATAGGATTTCGCGATTTCGCGCAGCTCGGCGACGATTACGGCTTTCAATTTCTTCTCGCTGGCTAGAATTTCACGCAACTCCGCGATTTGTTCGCGAATTTGTCTCAGCTCGTTCAGAATATCGTCAATCGAAAGTTTCGTAAGCCGATGCAACTGCAATTCGAGAATAGCGTCGATTTGCGGATAGCTAAGACCGACAACTTCGGTGGCCAGGCCATATTTCTTGTTGCTGAGCTTTACGCCGGCAAGGCTCTTGGTTTTCCCGCCTTCTGAAATGGAAATTGATGTGTCGGCAAAGTAATTAAAGAGATTTTCGCGGGCGTTCGCGCGGCTGGAAGAACCACGGATGACGCGGATCACTTCGTCCAGATAATCGAGCGCGATCTGGTAACCCAGCAAAATGTGCTCGCGCTCTTCGGCTTTGCGCAGTTCGTATTGGGTGCGGCGGCGAACCACGTCGACGCGGTGCGCGATGAAAAGCTGCAGCAGCTCGACCAGGCCGAGTTCACGAGGCTGTCCACCAACGATCGCGAGCAGAATCATGCCGAACGATTCCTGCATCTGCGTATGCTTGAAAAGGTGAGCCAGGATAATTTGAGGCTCTTCGTCGCGCTTGATCTCGATGACGATGCGCATGCCGTCGCGGTCGCTCTCGTCGCGAATGTCGGCGATGCCTTCTAGTTTCTTGTTCTGAATTAACTCGGCAATGTGTCCGATCAGCCGAGCTTTATTCACCTGGTAAGGAAGCTCGGTGATGACGATGTCCTGGCGGTCCTTGCCGCGCTGCTCGATGGCAACCTTTGCACGCACCTGGAACGAGCCGCGGCCGGTTTTGTAAGCCTGCTCGATCCCTTCGCGCCCGTAAATGTAGCCGCCGGTCGGAAAATCGGGCCCGGGAATCAGCTTCATCACTTTTTTCAGGTTCGTTTCGGGCTCTTCGATCAGCAGGATGGCGGCTTCAATCGTTTCTTTCAGATTGTGCGGCGGGATGTTCGTCGCCATGCCGACGGCGATGCCGCTTGATCCATTCACCAGCAAGTTTGGAATTCTTGTCGGCAGAACGACCGGTTCGTGTTCGCTTTCATCGAAGTTCGGAATGAAATCGACGGTTTCCTTTTCGATGTCCGCGAGCATTTCTTCCGCGACTTTCGAAAGGCGCGCTTCGGTGTATCGCATCGCCGCCGGCGGATCGCCGTCCACCGAGCCGAAGTTTCCCTGGCCGTCAACAAGCGGATAACGCATGTTGAAATCCTGCGCAAGCCGCACCAGCGCATCGTAAACAGGTGTGTCACCGTGCGGATGGAACTTGCCCAGCACTTCGCCGACGATTTTCGCGCACTTGCGGTAGGCCTTTGTGGAGGTGAGCCCGAGCTCGTACATGCCGAATAGAATTCGCCGGTGAACGGGCTTCAGCCCGTCGCGCACATCTGGAAGCGCGCGCCCGATGATTACGCTCATGGCGTAATCGAGGTACGACTTCTTCATCTCCGATTCGATATCTACCGGCGTGGTGATTGACTTATCTAATTCGTCGGCCACTTGTCTCTCCGTATCTGTGATTGCTCAGTTTAAGATTGCGCATTTCTTGCCGCTCGTTCGAGTACGTAAGTCTTCACGGTTTCGAATGCAGTGGCGTTGTTCGAAAAGTGCTGCGGCGCAAAGTGTGTTTCCAACTCGCCCAAAAATGAGTCGCGCTCGGTTTCGTTCGAACATTCAAATGCCACGCCTTGCTCGTTGTTTGGCGAGGTTGTCGCCGTCGCGCTGAAATCCGAGCAGCTTATCCCTCGCAGCCCCGGCAAAATCTTCCATGTCAGTTGATACATCATCGCTCGCGACTTGAATTCAGCTTTCTTAAATATCCAGGTTCACGACGTCGAGGGCGTTGTCCTCGATGAATTTGCGGCGCTGTTCGACGTTTTCGCCCATAAGCGTCGAGAAAATGTCCTCGGCGGCCACGGCATCCTCGAGGCGCACCTTGAGCAGCGTGCGCGTCTCGGCATTCATGGTGGTTTCCCAAAGCTGCTCGGGATTCATTTCGCCCAGGCCCTTGAAACGCGTGATGGTGAATTGTTTTTTGGCGTCCTCCAGCACGTAATTTAGAAGACCGGTCGCATCGTCTTTAACAACTTTGTCTCCGTTATGTCCAACGGTGAAGGGCGGGCGATCGTGCACCGCGATCTGCTGGTGCAGCGAGCGCATGCGTTTGTATTCAGGCGTGGCCGCCAGAGCCCAATTCACGCGACGCTCTCCGCCATTTTCTAGAACGAGCTCGTGCAGGCTGTGCTCCTCGTCGAACACAAACTTCGCTTCCAAATCTAACTTTGCTTTCTCGATAGCTTTCGCGAGTTCCTGAAGCTTTTTCTTGTCGGCAAAATCAGTTTTCTTTTCAAGCTCGCTGTGAGCGAGCAGTTCAACAAGCTTCGGTTCCCGCAAGCGACGGCCCAGCTTTGCGGCTACCTGATCGTATTCCTGAATATTCAAAAGGAATTGGGTGAGATCGCCGCCTTCGAGCGATTTCCCGCCTTTCGATTTCACTTCGTGCTCTTCGGTGGCTCGCTTCATCAGCTCGCGAGCGAATTCACCCTCGTCGCGAATGTAACGGTCCATCTTGCCGCGCTTCACGCGATAGAGCGGCGGTTGCGCGATATAGATGTGGCCGCGATCGATCAGCTCGCGCATGTGGCGGAAGAAAAATGTGAGCAGCAGCGTGCGAATGTGGCTGCCGTCCACGTCCGCGTCGGTCATCAGGATCACTTTGTGATAGCGGAGCTTGTTGGCGTCGAAATCGTCCTTGCCGATGCCGGTGCCGAGAGCCGTGATGATGCAGCGAATTTCTTCGTGGCCCAGCATTTTGTCATAACGGGCTTTTTCGACGTTTAGAATTTTGCCTTTAAGCGGCAGGATGGCCTGATAACGGCGATCGCGCCCGCCTTTGGCGGAGCCACCCGCCGATTCACCTTCGACCAGGAATAGTTCGCACCGCGCGGGATCGCGTTCCTGACAATCGGAAAGCTTTCCGGGTAAGCCGCTGGAATCGAGCGCTGATTTGCGCCGCGTGAGCTCGCGGGCCTTGCGCGCGGCTTCGCGGGCGCGCGCTGCGTCAATACACTTGCCAATAATTTTTCGCGCGATAGAGGAATGCTTGTCGAAATATTCGCCGAGCCGTTCGTTCACAAGCGATTCCACCAGGCCTTTGATGTCGCTATTGAGTTTGCCTTTGGTCTGCCCTTCGAACTGAGGCTGTGGAAGCTTTACGGAAACGACAGCGACAAGGCCTTCGCGAACGTCATCGCCATTGATGGAGACTTCGTCTTTCTGTTCCTTCAGCATCCCCGCAGAACTCGCGTAGTAATTAATCGTGCGCGTCAGCGCGGAGCGGAAGCCGGAAAGGTGCGAGCCGCCGTCTACGGTGTTGATGGTATTGGCGAAGGAAAAAATGTTTTCCGCGTAGCTGTCGTTATATTGCAGCGCGATTTCTATATCCACCTGCTCGCGCTTGCCTTCCATGTAAATCGGAGAATCGTGCAGAGTCTGCTTGCCGCGGTTCAGGTGCTTCACAAATTCGGCGATGCCGCCGGTGAAGCGGAACTCTGCTTTCTTGTTGCTGCGCTCGTCTTCCAGCGTGATTTTCAGGCCTTTGTTGAGGAAAGCCAGTTCGCGGAGACGCTGCGAAAGCGTGTCGTAGCTGTACACCGTGTTAGCGAAAATTTCTGGATCAGCGTGAAACGTGATCTTTGTGCCAGTCTTTCGCGTCTTACCGGAAGCTTTCAACTTGGATGTAGGCACGCCTTTTTCGTAGGACTGCTCCCATACTTCGCCATCGCGCCAGATTTCCAGGTCGAGCCAGTCTGAAAGAGCGTTCACGACCGAGACGCCCACGCCGTGCAATCCGCCCGAAACTTTATACGTATCGCTATCGAATTTTCCCCCGGCGTGAAGAACGGTCATAACCACTTCCGCAGCGGGTTTCTTTTCGGTGGCGTGCATATCCACCGGAATGCCGCGGCCGTTGTCGATCACGGTTACGCTGTTGTCGTCGTGCACGGAGACACTTATTTCGTCACAGTAGCCGGCCATGGCTTCGTCCACGGAGTTGTCCGCAACTTCCCAGACTAGGTGGTGCAGGCCAAGCTCTCCGGTGGAACCGATGTACATCGCCGGACGTTTGCGCACCGCTTCAATTCCGCCCAGCACTTTGATGGATGTAGCGTCGTACTTATGACCTTTGACGACCGAACTTTCTTTTTCAGCCATGGATCGTGCGTCTCCTCAGACCGCGAGATCGAATGAACGCTAATTTTTAAACGCTTGGTGCTGCACGGGAAGGCGGTCGCGCGGACGGCTCGACACTTGCCTTGCCCATTGGCCTCAGCATCCGGATACTTTCCGGGGCGCGTTTGCGCTTGCGAGACTCGAAGGGTTGCAACTTCATCCCGTCCCGTTCCGAAATTTTCCGGGGAGACGCGGCGAAGCTTTTATTTTCGTCCAACACCGAGCTGCTCACTGGCCCTGGCGCGAGCTAGAAAACGTGAGCTATTTCGGGTCAGACAGTGCCGTTCAGGAGGAATCCAGAACATTAAAATTGTACTGGAAAAGAGGGATTTTCACAAGGTGATTGTTACCGGATGGTTAACAATAAGTCTAAATGATTCAATAACATATGAGCAGGTCTAACCGGGATTTTGAGTGCTAAACGGCCCACGAAATAAAACACAGAAATAGCACAGATGTTTCAGTGATTACGAGCGTGATCAGCGGAAAATGGACACTCAGAAACGATTCACTTCATCCGCGGAACCACTTCAAATGCGCATGGGCATTACAACGTAGCGGTAGCGGGTGGCCTCGTCGGCGAGCGGGCGTAATTGGCCGGCGGACTGTTCGTCCTTCAACTCGAAGCTGATGGGGCCATCGGCCGCGGCGGCGAGGAAATCGAGAAGATATTGCGCGTTAAAGCCGATGGCGATGGTGTCGCCTTTGAATTCTTTTTCGATTACTTCTTTGGCTTCGCCGTATTCCGGGCTGGAAGCGGAAATTTCCAAGCCTTCTTTCGAGAGCATAAATTTTACGGCGTGCGAGCGCTGGTCCGCCAACTGCGAAACGCGGCGAAGCGCATCCTGCAACTCGCTTCGATCGAGAGCCACGGTCTTGTTCGCGTCCCGCGGAAGCACAGCTTCGTAGTTCGGGAATTGGCCGGTTAGTTTGCGCGAAGTGAGCAGGCGTCCTCCGAACTGGAAGAATAAGTGGCTTTCGTCCTGGGCAAATTCCACTGCGGCTTCATCGCCGGAGTCAGCGGCAAGGCGCTGCAGTTCGGTCATAGCTTTCTTGGGAACCAGAACGCGTGTCTCGGTGGAGAAGGTATCGAATTTATGATCTTTCTCTACCATGGCGAGTCGATGTCCGTCGGTGGCAACCATGGTGATTGAGTTCGGCTTCAGGACGAGCAGGGCACCGTTCAGCGTGTACCGCGATTCTTCCAGCGAAATTGCGAAGGTTGTCTTAGCAATAACTTCAGCGAGCAACGCGGCCGGAATTTTCACCAGTGGATGCGGGAAAGCCGGAAGCGCCGGGAAATTGTCTTTCGACATGCCGACCAGTTTGTAGTTCTTTCTGTCGGCGGCAACTTGTACCCAATGGTTTTCGAGGAGCTTGAACTTTACTTCTCCTTCCGGAAGGAGCCGCATAAGTTCGAATAGTTTTTTTGCGGGGATCGTGCCCGTGCCTTCTTTCTTAATCTTGGCTTCGCAGGACGTTCGGATACTGAGCTCGAGATCGGTCGCCGTAATGGTAAGGCGGCTACCCCTTGCTTCGACCAGAAGATTGGACAAAATGGGAATGGTCGATTTGCGCTCGACGACTCCTTGCGTCAGATTGAGCTCGTCGAGTAGGTCTGATCTTTTTACGCTGAATTCCATCTCGGGCGGTCCTCGCGTTGACTTGCGTTCTTTTCTACTGCTGCGGCTACTACTCTACTGCTTTTATTCTATAAAATAAGTATATAAGAAAACAGCCGACGTCGCCGCATGTGTGGATTTGCGGAAAACGTTTTAACTTGCGTCTCCTGCGTGGCTTGGCACGTTGTGTATCTTGTGGAAAGCCCCGCGGCTTGCATGAAAACGTTTACTGAAACCTTGCGCCAGCCTGTTTCCACAGCGCTTGCACGGGCTAATTCAGTGCGCGACTTCTGCTTTGCGGTTAAGTCTAGCCGAAAGCGTCGAGTAGCCTGTTGATCGTCTTGTTCAAATCTTTGTCGGACTGCCGCAGAGTCTCAATCTTATTAATCGAGTGCAAAACCGTGGTGTGGTGCTTCCCGCCGAACTGGCGGCCGATTTCCGGCAGCGAAGCCGAGGTGAGTTGCTTGACCAGAAACATGGCCACTTGGCGCGGGAACGCAATCTGCTTCGAATTGCTGCGCACCTTCAAATCCTGCGCGCGCAGACCGAAATGCTCGCCGACGCGCTTCTGGATCTGTTCGATAGTGACTTTCTTGTCCTGCGTCTCGATGATGTTCTTGAGAACCTGCTGCGCGTTCGGCAAATTAATTACCGCGCCGGTGAGCGAAGCATAGGCCATCAAGCGGATCAGAGCGCCTTCCAACTCCCGAATGTTTGACTTGATGGCGCGAGCGATATATTCGGCGACGTCGTCAGGAACCTGCACACGTTCACTTTCCGCCTTCTTCTGCAGAATGGCGATCTTGGTTTCCAGGTCGGGGGGCTGAATGTCGGCGATGAGGCCCCATTCGAATCGCGAGCGCAGACGTTCTTCAATGGATGAAATTTCCTTCGGCGGGCAGTCGGAAGAAATCACGATTTGCTTCTGCTGGTCGTACAGAGCGTTGAACGTGTGGAAAAACTCTTCCTGGGTGCGCTCGCGAGTGGCGATGAACTGAATGTCGTCCACCATTAAAACGTCCATGTTGCGGAAACGGTCGCGGAAGGCCGCCATGCGCTCCAAGCGGATCGAAGCAATCACTTCATTCGTGAATTTCTCCGCACTGATATATGTAAGGCGAAGCAAGGGGTTACGGCGCTTGAGCGTATGGCCGATAGCCTGCATCAAATGAGTTTTGCCTAACCCCACACCACCGTAGAGAAAGAGGGGATTGTAGGATTTCGACGGCTGGTCCGCCACCGCCATAGCCGCGGCGTGGGCAAACTGGTTCGAAGCGCCCACGATAAATGATTCAAACGTATAGCGGGGATTGAGTTGATGAGCCACCGAGTCAAAATCAAGCTTGGCTTGAGGTGACGGCGCAGCGCTCGCAGCAATCGGCTGCGATTCCGCGCAAACATACTCCAGCTGCAGCTGCGGGCGTCCTAGTTCGGTGAGGACTGCTTGTAAAAGCTGGCCATACGTTTCCGTCAAACGCTTCTTAAATAGGCGTGTGGGAACGCGGATGACCAGACGATCCTCCTCCGCGCGCTCGAGACGGGTGGGACGGAACCAGGTAGCGAAGCTGTGAGGATTTACGCGTCGTTCGGAATGAAGGAGAATCTTATCCCAGAGGTTCATCGAGCAAATTTACCCTTTGCCACAATTTCCACCGGCGTGGAAATGTTGTGGAACCCCCGCGCGGCCCTTGGCGGGATCTTTCTTCATGTCGGCTAGGTCTGATGTCACGCGACGCACCCCCCATCGCGGCATCTCATGAGTGCGTGTTATGAATTGCACGGGAGAAGCGAGCGGGGATTTTGCCTAATCGCGGCGCAGGTAGCAAGAGAAAATTGAGTGAAGCATTTGCACAGATTTCACAAATCATTCACAGCTTTTCCACAGGCGATTTTTTAGTTGCTTCCCACGAATATTTTCAGAGAGCTTTCTCTTGTTCTTAACTTTTCCGAAATGTCCATTAGCGCGTTCCGATGGTGGAGGAGCGCTGCTTGTCGGGCCGCGCGAATTCGTAAATGCCGAGGGGATCTACCGCAAGAAGAATGCGGCCGGGCTCGATGAGAATTGCGCTAGGCTCGAGACGAGTGCCGTCAGCGGTAGCGGCGCGATACCTAGCGATCAGCGCGCCATCTTTGTCGAAGTGCGACAACTGATCCCCAATCGCCGCCCAGACTTCCTGCGAGACCGGATCCACGCCGAAGGCATTTATTACTGTTTTTATTTCGGCAGGCCGGTTGCGCCGGGCCAGAGCCAAAATATCGACGCCCGGAGTTTGAGAGGCGGAAGAAAGTTGATCGTCCGCACGAGGAAGCGAAATCTCGTAAGCTGAGTAACCGAAGCGATCGTACTTTCGAATGATGGCGTCCGGAAGATAGGTAAACGCAAAATAAACAAAATTCAACCGGTCGCCAGTAAGCCGGCCATGGTTGAAGTAGCGATTCATGTCCGCCGTGGAGGCGGTATCACGAGGGTCGCCAAAACTTCGTATCACTTTTCCTTGTTCCGTGTAGATTGTTACCAGACGGTTTGCGCGGAGTGAAGCGACCGCAAATTCACCGCCCGACAGTGCTGCAACCGATGTGGGAGCGGCAACTGGGATCGTCACCTCCAGCGAGCCGTCAGCCTTGAAGATTTTCACTGCATTTGCACCGCGGTCGGCGACGAAAATGCGGCCGTCGGCGTCGACATCAACGTCTTCCGCGAAAACAATCCTGGGACTCGGAGAATTTGCGGCTGGAATTTGGCCTACCCTCTTGGCGGCGGGTCCGTAGACTGAGATAGTCGTGGCCGGCGCCGCGAGAACGTAATACCGGCCGCTGGAATCGGCCTTCAAGGCGCGGACTCCCGGACCCAACTCAGGAAATAGGCGTGCGCGGGCGACAATTTCGGGAACTACGGCCTTGTTCTGTGGGGCAGCGAGCAAAGGAAAAAGAGTCCATCCAGTGGAAATGGCCGCCCAGATGGCGAGAGACACACCGAGTTGGGCACGTCGCGGCATCAATCAAAATTTTGGTATTTGGTCCTAGCGAACAGACGCCGCATGGCGCAAAAAGGTTTCCTCGATTTGAAGAGAATGGCGCGACAGCAGCACCACGCTGTTACTGTACCGCATAGGCTAGATTCGGCTGGGGCGTTAATCGAGGCGGAACGCTGCGCGCTCAATGGAAAGTGCGCGGCCGGTAGCTTCGTCTACTTCAATTTGGACCGCGTTCATCTGTATATCGCCCTCGGCGACGGCGAATTTTGCGGGCATTTGATCAAGGAAGCGCTGTAGCACGCCTTGCTTGTCCATGCCAATCACGGAATCGTGAGGGCCGGTCATGCCCACGTCAGTTATATACGCGGTGCCGCCGGGCAGAACGCGCTGGTCGGCAGTGGGTACGTGTGTGTGCGTTCCCAGGACGGCGGAAACTTTTCCGGCGAGAAACCAGCCCATGGCCTGCTTTTCTGAAGTGGCTTCGGCGTGCATGTCCACGATGATCACTTTCACGTCGGAAGGAAGTTTCGCGAGCTCGCGTTCGGCGGCGCGAAATGGATCGTCCAGCGCAATCATAAATGTACGCCCTTGTAGGTTTAACACCGCGTAGCCCGTGCTATCTTTCGTATGTCCCACGAACGATCCTTTCCCCGGCGAGCCCTCCGGGAAATTCGCGGGGCGCAACAGACGCGGCTCGTGCGGGAAGAAATCGAGAATTTCCTTGCGGTCCCACACGTGATTTCCGCCGGTAATGACCTCGACTCCCGAAGCGAATAATTCTTCGGCCAGGCGCGGCGTGATGCCGAAACCGGAAGCAGAATTTTCTCCGTTAGCGATGCAAAGGTCGATCTTCCGCTGGACGAGAATGTCCGCGAGCCGGTCGTGAACGATCTTGCGGCCTGGCGAGCCGACGATGTCACCTATAAAAAGTATTTTCAATTCAGTCGCGATTCCTAAGGCGGAAAGATTCTTGATCGGATCGAAAAAAACTAATTGCCGCTTGGAAAAATGAAATCAGAAGGAGCGGTCCACTTCGCCGTGCGAGCTAGGCCCTGAACCCCACGAATAGGTGGGTGCCCTGCGCCTGCTTTCAGGCTATCCAATTGGCCGAAGCCAACGGACGGCACAAGGGCAGGACGACGCGGGCTCCCTGGGATCCAGTGTTGGTTCAAATAGGCTTTCGCGCGACACATGCGTCGCAGGCCTACTCCAAAACTAATTGTATCAGGAATCGTCAGCGCAGCGATTTGAGGTATGTGACGATTTGCCAGCGGCGCTGCTCGGGCAATCCCGACCAAGGAGGCATTCCGTCGCGTATGTTCCCGTTACGCAAAAACCATTCCAGCTCTCCGGCCGTTGCGCGCTGTACGGAGGGTAAATGGAGATTGACCGCGCGGCCGATGCCTCGGCCATTAACCTCATGGCATTCCGCGCAGTGCTGCGCAAAAAGCTTTTTGCCTGCCAGAACGGCGTCGGGCTGATCTTCATACGGGTTGCGCCACAGGCGGGTTTTAGCCGGTGCTTGCGCGATGGCCTGCAGGACTCCGCGATCGTCAGTTTCGCGTTCGCGATTACGGTTCGGACCAGGCGGCGAGCTTGCTACGCCGAACGCGAGCGCAAGCACGAGAAGCAACGCGGGCACAAGCTGGCGAGTCATCGCAACCACCTCCTTACCTTTCTGCCGAAGCCATCGATTTCGTAAGTGAGGCCCCAGCGTAGAAGGAATTTGTGACTGTTGTCGTTGAGGCCGAAACCCGGCGAGATGCGAAACGAGACGCCACTCGGAAGTTGCCACGCCACGATGGGCGCGGCGTAATGCGATGTTCCAGACGTGGTAAAGTTCCATGAAGCTCCAAGGCCGCCATAAAATTCCGCGCCCACCAGGAAATTCTCAAGGCAGAAATTACAGGGCTGCGGCGTAACTGCGAGTCGTAGTGGCCGGCTCGCTCCGGCGGCGTATCCAAACTCCCACGGATCGTGTCCAAGGTTCTTCTCGCCGATAAAATTTTCGGAAATATTCCATCCCTTATAGTCGCTCGACAGGATCAGTTTGGTTTCCAATTCGTGTTGATGGTCTTTGCTCGCTATCGCGTTGCCGACAGCGTGTTCCGCTTGGCCGTCAAACCCAACTACCTCGATCATCGTCTTGTCCGCGCCATTTATGTTTTCGTATTCCACGTAAATGACCGGATTGATCCAATGCTCACGCATCAGCGGGCGGAACCGATTCTCCCAACGAAAGCCGGTGAAGAGCGCGCTGTCACCATAAGTCCCCTGTGAATCCAGGTAAACCTCGGAGGTCCACCAAGCCTTCACGCCGTACTCGAGCTCCACCCACGGAGCGATGAAGTCGTTACCGCCTCTCTGGGTCGCATAGTTCGCGGAGAGCTCTATCTCCAGGTTGCCAGGCTCCTCGAGATGGTGAGAATAGGTCACAAAGTACGGGGTTTCTTGGGCTACGGCACGTTGCGGCAGCACACCACATGCGAGGGAGAAACAGAGCAAGGCGGGGCCCGATATTCGCGCGTACAGACAGAAGCACGAAACGCCACGGCGCACCGAAAAAACTGCGAAAGGAACCCTCACAAGAATCGAAGAGCGTTGTTCTCTAGTTGAAACACATTTTCAACTGGGGCGGCATGCTATTTTAGTTGTAACTTGGTGTCAAGTAGATAATTGTGAGAATTAGGCTTTCACGCTTGTGTTGCGCGTACGTTCGCACAAGTTTTTCGGAGCCCCTTGATTGCCGGGCATAATTCAGATAGCTTTGCAAAGCGCAGTGAGGCACACGTGAACATCAGCATCCGTAAGGCTGGCCCGGCGACCATTCTCGATCTCGACGGGCCCCTGAAACTTGGGGAAGCCGAAGAATCGTTTCGCAATCAAATTCAGCAGCTCATAGAAGCGGGTTCGACTCACGTGGCGGTCAATCTTGCAGGCGTTACGGAACTAGACAGTTCCGGGATTGGGGCGCTGGTCCGCGCGTTCACCACACTGAAGCGAGCCGGCGGAAAAGCTACTTATTTCGCTCCTAACAAGAGGGTTGTGATGCTGTTGAAAATGGTCAGGCTGGACACGGTTCTTGATCTGGCCCCGGACGAAGCTACAGCCCTGACTCGGATTTAGGCTCTCTCCTCTGCTTCAAATGAATAAGTGAAACGGCCTTCGCTGGAAGTAGTGCGCCTATTGGGTGTGGACTGAAATCGGACTTAGCGGCGGTCGAGGGCGGGGTGCCGGACGTCGCGGCCAGCTACAAAATATATAACGTCTTCAGCGATGTTTGTGGCGTGATCCCCGATGCGTTCGATGTTTTTCGCCACCAGAACAAGCTCGAAGGCGGTAAAGACTACGGCCGAATTTTCCATCATGTAGGTAAGCAGCTCGCGGAAAAGCTGGTCGCGCAAGCGATCCACCTGATCGTCGCGCTGCAACACGCTGTGTGCCAGTTCCAGATCTCCCCGCACCAAAGCATTCAAACTATCGCGGACCATTCCTTCCGCCAGCTCGCTCATGCGCGGCAAATCGACATACGGTTTCACTTGCGGATGGCGCAGGATACGCATGGCCGATTGCGCGATGTTTACCGCCTGGTCCCCAATGCGCTCAAGGTCTCCATTGATCCGCGAGACGGCTAGCAGGAAACGAAGATCGGCCGCCATGGGCTGCTGCAATGCCAGCAACCGTTGTACGCGTTCGTCAATCTCGATTTGAATCTCGTTGATGGCATCTTCCTCGGTTAAGACCGTTTCGGCCAGATGTTCTTCAGCGTCGAGAACAGCATGGATCGCCTGGTGGACCGCTCGCTCGGCGAGGCTTCCCATCCAGAGGAGCCGCTGTTTCAGTTCTTCCAGGTCCCGCTCGAAATGTCGTTCCATGTTTCCTCAAATCTTTCTTTCAATGCCAACCAACTAATAATTTAATTATCCGGAACTCACTCATCCGAAGCGGCCGGTAATGTAAGCCTCTGTGCGCGGATCCTTGGGTGTTGTGAATAATCTAGGCGTCTCGCTGTGTTCGATGAGCTTTCCGTCCAACATAAACGCCGTAAAATCGCTGGCTCGAGCGGCTTGCTGCATGTTGTGAGTAACGATCGCCATGGTGCAGCTATCTTTCAGCTGAAACATAAGTTCTTCTATTTTCGCTGTGGTTACGGGATCCAGCGCCGAGCACGGCTCGTCGAGCAAGAGTACCTCAGGATTCACGGCAAGAGCCCGCGCAATGCACAACCGCTGCTGCTGCCCGCCCGATAGCGCGAAAGCCGACTTGTGAAGGTAATCCTTCACCTCGTCCCACAGCGCCGCGCGGTGCAAGCTGCTTTCCACGAGTTCGTCGAGGCGTCCCTTATATCCGTTAATGCGAAGCCCGTACGCCACATTTTCATAGATGGACTTCGGAAAGGGATTCGGCCGTTGAAATACCATTCCCACCCGCCGCCGCAGATTCACCACATCCATTGAGTGTACATCCTGGCCGTCCAGCAATATTTGTCCTTCTACGCGCGTGTTTCTGATGATTTCGTTCATACGGTTCAATGTGCGCAGGAATGTCGACTTTCCACATCCCGAAGGCCCGATTAAAGCGGTCACCTTATTCACTGGAATATTCAGGTTCAGCCCGAAGACAGCTTGTTTTGGACCATAAAAGAAATTCAGGTCGGAGATCTGAAAGCGCACCGGCGTCTCCTTTTCTGAAGCCATCGAGGGCGAATCCTTTATCTGCATTTTCGGCGCAAGTTTTGCAGCGGTAGCGCTGCTCCCTTCGGAAATGGATGGCATATCAAGTACTCCTGACCGTGCCACCGCGGCTCAACAGAAGACGGGCGCCCAGATTTGCTACCAGCACCAAGCCCAATAGCACCAGGCCCGCCGCCCACGCTTGACGGTGCCAATCATCGTACGGCGCGATCGCATACGTATATATCATTACTGGAAGCGAAGCCGTTGGCTGCTCAAATCCCGGGCTCCAGAACCGGTTGCCGAAAGCCGTAAAGAGCAGTGGCGCAGTTTCTCCGGCCACACGAGCAAGCGCCAGCAGCATTCCGGTTAATATGCCAGCGCTTGCGGCGGGGAGTACCACTGTAACGATTGTCTTCCACTTACTCGCTCCCAGTGCCATGGCGCCTTCGCGGAGACTGCCCGGCACCGCTCTCAGAAACTCTTCCGTGCTTCGCACCGTAATCGGAATCACCATCATCCCCAGCGCCACGCCTCCGGCCAGCGCCGAAAAATGTTTCACCGGAAGCACCACCAACGAGTACGCGAAAATGCCGATAACGATGGATGGAACGCCGTTTAGCAGATCTGTAGTGTACCGAACGACAAACGAAAATGTCTTTCCGCCAAATTCCGCCAAATAAACCCCTGCGAGCAATCCCACCGGCAAGCCCATTAGCGCCGCCAACATCAACAACTTCATGCTGCCCACAATGGCGTTGGCCATTCCGCCGCCCTGTTCACCCACAGGTTTCGGAAGCTGCGTAAAGAAACTCCAGCTCAGCGATCTCCCGCCATTCCAGATCAGATATCCGAGAATGAAGAATAGAATCGACACGACAGCAAGCGCAGCCACGCCAGTCAGGCTGAGCATCACGTAATTCAATGCCCTGCGCCACATAATACGGGGATCACTCATGCAGGGCGTCCTCCTCCGCGTTCGGTGGCGACGATCAAGATCCGCGCTAGGCCATTCAGAATAAACGTAATCAGGAAGAGCACGAGTCCTAGCTCGATCAGCGAGCTCAGATACAAATCTCCGGTCGCTTCCGTGAACTGGCTGGCGATGGTCGATGCGATCGTATCGCCTGGAGAAAGGAGTGAAGCGGCTATCGTTGGCGCATTGCCAATGACCATCGTCACAGCCATGGTTTCGCCTAGCGCGCGCGCCAGTGCAAGAAACACGGAGCCCATGATGCCCGCGCGAGCCCAGGGGACCACCACCTTCCAGGTGGACTCCCATCGCGTCGCGCCCAATGCCAGAGCCGCTTCGCGCTGTTCCCGCGGCACGGTCAGCAGAACTTCCCGAGAAACCGAAATGATGAAGGGCACCACCATGATCGCAAGGACGATCCCCGCGGTGAGGAAGCCGACTCCATAATTCGGTCCATGGAATAGCGCCCCAAGATACGGAATGTTCCCGACGGTGTGAATCAGCGCCGGACCGATCGTCGTGCGCATCACCGGCACTACAATAAAAATTCCCAGCAGTCCATAAATTACGCTGGGAACGGCTGCGAGCAGATCGATCAAGAACGAAATCACGTCACTTACTTTTCGCGGCGCAAGCTCCGAGAGAAAAATCGCGCTTGCCAGGCCCAGCGGTACCGCGAGGCAGAGCGCCACGGCCGACGTAACCAACGTGCCGTATATGAATGGCGCGGCTCCGAAATTGTCGAAGTTCGGATCCCACACCTTGGTCCAAAAAAACATCCAGCCGAACTTGGCCCGTGAAAGATGCGAATTCACCCACAGCTCGTACACCAGCATGGAGGTGATTAGCAGTATGCTCGCGGCAACGGTGAGCGTAATCAGATGCGCAATTTCGTCGCCGCCCCGTAACCTCCGAAGGAAAGCGCGAGGCCCCGCTTGCGGCGGAACCTCGTGCGCGATTGTGGTGGCGGCCGCGGACATTTTACTGAATCAACGAAATCGCCTGGGTCTCCTTGGCGATTACTTCCTTGGGAAGCTGCGCATAGCTCAAGCCCTCGTTGTACTTTTGACCCTCCGTCAACATCCATTTCAGAAAGTCTTTGATCGCCTCGCGCTTCGCCGCATCCTGAATTTGCGCGGGAATCAGAAGCCAAGTGAAACTCGAAATGGGATAAACCTTCGGTCCTGGAGGATTGGTGATCGAAACCCGGAAGTCTGCCGGGATATTCTTTGCGTCGGCGGCTGCTGCGGCAGTCACTCCTGCCAAGTCTGCCTTAACGAAATTGCCCGCAGCGTTCTGAACTTTTCCGTAGGGAATATTGTTCTGCACGGCGTAAATCAATTCGATGTATCCGATTGCGTTCGGAGTCTGTTTCACCAGCCCGGTGACGCCTTCGTTGCCTTTGCCACCCAGCCCAGTCGGCCAATTCACTGATGTCGCAGCATTGCCTACTTTTTTCTTCCACTCCTCGCTAACTTTCGCCAAAAAATCCGTCCAGATGTAAGTCGTTCCGCTACCGTCAGAACGGTGAATAACAACTATCTCGGCGTTCGGAAGTTTCACTCCGGGATTCGCCTTGGCGATTTCTGGATCATCCCACATCGTTATCGTTTTCAAATACATTCCAGCGAGGGCCTTCTGGGTGAAATTCAATTCGCCGCTTACTCCCGCAATGTTGTAGGTCGGCACCACCGCTCCTAATACGGTCGGGAAATGGAGGATCTGGAACTTTGCTTGGCTAAGCTGCTCGTCCGACATCGGACCGTCGGATGCTCCGAAATCTACGGTGCCGGCCAGAAGCTGCCGTATGCCGCCGCCGGAGCCGATGGATTGGTAATTGATCTGAGCGTTCGGATGCGCCGAATGATAAACGTCAAACCACTTGGAATAAATAGGATAGGGGAAGGTAGCGCCTGCAGCGTTCAGCAGAACGGTCCCACCTTGTGCCACAGCGATAGTGGCCAGGCCGAGCGCGAGCGACACAACTAGCAGGCTCTTTCTCATGATCAAGAACTCTCCTCGTATCCATTTTTTGTCAGAATTGTTACAGCCATGTTACATCGGCAAGAATGAGGCGTGAAATGCCCTGGGCCTGAACCACCTACGCATATGGAAATCTGGCTTAACTGCGAGACGCAGCGTCAGCAAGTACCGGGTGTTGTCGCAAAACAAGCTACGAGCTTTGCGCGTTAGATATACCTTCGGGCAAACTCTCCATCTGTTTCGCCCGCCCGTGGCGAACTTCAAGCCCGCGGACCCAAAACAGGATGTCTTCCGCGATGTTGGTTGCGTGGTCTGCAATCCGTTCCAAGTGGCGCGAGGCCAGCACGTAGTGCAAGTTCGGCGCTGCAAGAGAGGGGTCCTGCGTCATGCCAGCCAACAGGGATTCAAACAGGTGATCGCGGTATTGGTCCACCACGTCGTCGCTTTCCAGGACCTGAGTCGCGAGATCCGCGTTTTGATAAATGAGGCCTCCCAGGCACTTCGAGACCATCGCGCGCACTGCCGTGGCCATGGGCTCCAGTTCAACAGGTATCTGCACTTTGCCTATCGCAGACAACGAAATCGCGCGCTCGCTGAGGTTCACCGCGAGATCGCCCATGCGCTCAAGATCGTTGTTAATCTTCAGACTGGCGACAATCAACCGCACATCCGTATCGAGCAAATTTCCTTGACGCAACATGCGAATGGCGTGTTCGTCGATTGTAATCTCCATTTCGTTGATGCGGGGCTCGTTTAGAAATACTTCGCTCGCCATCCGCTCGTTGCGCTCCAGCAGCGCCCATAGCGCGCGGTGCACCGACGCTTCCACCGTACGCGCCTGGGAGACCAGGTAGTTCACCAGGACGCTTTGAAAAACCCCTTCCGTACTGGTTTTTGTAGCCGCCATGCGTCACCTCACCTAAATCGCCAGGGTCTGATTAAATATCTGCGCATACACTATGGCACTGAAAGACTGCAATAGAATTAATGGGAGATAAATGGAGTAAGACAACGCGAGCTTAGTTGGCGAGCGGAATGGAAAAAGAAAATTTCGATCCCCGGCCGATTGCGCTCTCAACCCACAGCCGCCCGCCGTGCGCCTCCACAATATGCTTCGCGATGGAAAGCCCCAGCCCCGTTCCGCCTGCTTCGCGCGATCGCGCGGCATCTACCCTGTAGAAGCGCTCGAAAATCCTCTCCTGTTCGGCAAGAGGTATTCCAATTCCGGAATCTGAGACGGTGATGGTCACCTCATGGGCACCTGCGGCAGCCCCCACGGCGACGCGGCCGCCGGGAGGAGTGTACTGGATGGCGTTGTCGAGCAGATTCTGCAGCACCTCATGCAGCAAACTGGCGTCCCCGCGGACGGCCGGAAGGACCGAAGGGACTTCAACGTCGAATGCGATTTTCTTGCGGCTGGCTTTTAACAAAGTCGTCTCTGCGCACCCTTCGATCAGCTCCGGCATTCCGACGGGCGAAAATTCCAATTCAAGTTTCCCGGCCTCGATACGAGCTAGTTTCAACAAATCATCCGTCACGCGGGCCAACCGGACTGCATGATCGCGAATAATCTCCAGGAACCGGCGATTATTCTTGGGATCGTCCACTGCGCCGGCCAGCAAAGTCTCGGCAAAACCTTGAATTGCTGTTAGCGGGGTTTTGAACTCGTGAGAGACGTTTGCGACAAAATCCTGGCGCACTCTTTCGAGCCGCCGCAGCTCCGTCACATCATGCAGAACGACAACCGCGCCCGAGGGCTTGTCGGCCGGTACAGATCGATCGGCTTCCAACGCGTTCACGGGAGCGGCAGTAACCGAAAAGCTTAGTGGTTGCACAATGCCCATCGCAATGTCGCTCTGTAGTCCCTCCTCGCCTTGCAACGCCTTACGAATGAGGCCCAACAATTCCGAGCTTCGAATGACCTCGATTAGCGGGCTACCTTCGCTGGTCACAGGCTGCACATTCAATATCTCTGAAAATGCGCGATTGCAGAAAACAAGGCGTTCCTGTGCGTCGACCACCGCGACGCCTTCAACCATGCTGCGGAGGATCGCGCTCGCTCGATTGCGTTCGCTGCTCAGCAATCGAATCTCGTGGTCTAGATGCGCCGCCGTCTGATTGAGAGAGTCCGTTAGATCCGAAAGTTCGTCACGCGGTCCCTCAGCCGGAGAAGCACGAAAGTCGCCGCGGGCGATTCGTTCGGAGAAGTCTCTCAAACGCTCCACACGCGCGGCAAAAATGCGGGCAACGATCAGTGATAGTGCCATTCCAAGGACCAGCGTAAATAAGGAAGCAGTCAGCAATCTCTGCCGCAGCTCTTTCACCGAAAGATCTACCTGGGTGAGGGGCAATGCCAAACGAATCACAACAGGCGGCCCGGAATCGGGCTGGAAACGCTGGGCCCGGCTCACAGAATCGCGCGCGCTATCGACCGAGTGCCCTGCGCCGCCAACGAAAGCCTCCTGCACCTCTGGCCAGTTGGCAGAATTTTCGGCTGCGTCGGCGATATTTGACGAGTCCGTGAGTACACGGCCAGTCGCGTCAACCAAAGTGACGCGCGCTCCGCTTTTCGCCATCCAATCCGCCCACGCACGCAATTCCGGCTCAGCGGATGGATCGGGTGGGCGCGCCACCGCCAGATTCATTAACGAAAAGAGCTGATCGTTAGCGGAGCGTATAGCGTGGCTGCGAACGACTCGGGCGGAATATAAGTCCACTGAAAATAAGACAACTGCCAGGAGGACTAAATACGCGAGTCCCAGCCGCCAAAAAAACTTAGCTCGCACGGGTTTCGAAGAGGTAGCCTGCTCCGCGAATTGTTTTCATGAAGCCTGGATGCTGTGGGTCGGTTTCGATTTTTTCCCGTAATCGCCGTACGTATACATCCACGCTTCGCGGCGTCACAAATCTTTCCGTTCCCCACACCGCATCGAGTAACTGATCGCGCGTGAACACCCGGTTGGGACGCGCCGCCAAAAAATACAACAGCCGGAACTCGAGCGTGCTCATCTGCACCGGTTTTCCCGCGCGCGTAACGCGATACGCCGCCGGATCGATTTTCAACGCGCCAATCTCCAGTGGTTTTTCGGAAGGCGCACCGGGCTCAGCGCGCCGCAGTAGCGCCTTGACGCGGGCAGCAAGCTCACGGGGACTGAACGGTTTCGTCACGTAGTCATCCGCTCCGAGCTCGAGTCCGACCACGCGGTCTGCTTCTTCGCCTTTGGCCGTAAGAATCAGAATCGGTAGGCGGTTTAGACTGACGTCCTTGCGAACCTCTTTGCAGATCTCCAGGCCCGAAAGTTTCGGCAACATCAGATCCAGGATGAGCAGATCAGGCGCCGCTTTTCGAATCTGCGCGAGACCAGTCGAACCGTCCGCACTCGCGGATACTTGATAACCATCCTTTTCCAGGTTGTAGCGCACCAACTCAACAATGTCTTTGTCGTCTTCAATCACCAGTACTCGTTTCATCGGCTCTCTTTCTGCGGAATGTGCACACAATAGGGGAATCATACCTCGGAAGCAAGCCGGTGCAGATTATCTGACATTTTTTAACACAGCGTTAACATCGTGCCACATCGGTACGGCGCGTCCTGCCTGAGCATTTCGTTCGGTGCATGTTCGCGCGAAGAAGCTCTCTTCTCTCCTTAAGGCATTGATTCCATGTGTGTTGTCCCACATCAGCCAAGGGCACTTTGGCCTCTCGTGTGCTCCCTTCTCGACCGATGCAACTATAAGTCTTGCGCTCAGACTGATCGCTCCGTGCTGCTCCGTTAGATATCGCGCTAGTTCGCGGAGCTGAAATCGGCACGTTTCGGCAATTACGTTTGGGTAGAAGGACGGGGATGCGCGTTTGCATTGATCGGACTGATAAGCGCCCATTTTCCTGTGGGTCGTAGCTCGCACGTTCTTGCAAATGGGCATGCTGAGATTCCTGGCATTACCAGCATGGCCGCAACAGAATTCATCAGACCTAACCGTCATTTTATTTTGCCTCGTAACCTGGCATGGGACGCTTCAGCGTACTTCGTGGGACGTCTCAGGGATCCAGATATCCCCTCGTACACACGAGCCGATACAGCACTGTCCTGGAACTACAGGGAAGGAATGTCGATCAGCCTGCTGGGACGAATCCTTGTCAGAGATGAACATCTCGAATTCATAGAATTCACTGGAGCTTCCAGTCCTAATGCAGCAAGCTTATCCGCTAAGTCGCGCGTGGATAATAGACTTCGCCTTTCCATACGGTAGCGTATGGGAATTTCCACTGTGGTTCTGGACAATACTTCTGAAACCGATTCCTTGCGCAACCGCCTTTGGTGTACATTGTTACTTGGACTCAGCGCATTTGCCTCGATTGCTGAGCCTTGAAGAGGTCAGGCTATGAGCTCGACCAAGCCGGAATCCGTCATCAATAATGAAGCTCCCTCCGCAACCCGGCGCGAGACGCTAAGCGTCACCGACAACCGCACGGGTCACCAATTCGAACTTCCCATTAAGAATGACACGATTCGCGCTCTCGATTTGCGGCCCATCAAAGTAAACAGCGAAGACTTCGGCATGATGGGTTACGACCCGGCTTTCACCAACACCGCTTCGTGTTCGAGCAAGATCACTTACATCGATGGTGACCAGGGCATTCTGCGCTATCGGGGCTATTCCATCGAGGAGCTTGCGGAAAAAAGCACATATATCGAAACGGCTTACCTAATTCTTCACGGCGAGCTCCCCGACAAATCGCAATTAGCAGATTGGGTTTACAACGTCACCCATCACACTTTTATTCACGAGAGCATCAAGAAATTTCTTGACGGTTTTCATTACGACGCCCATCCCATGGGCATGCTGATTTCCACGGTAGCTGCGCTTTCCACCTTTTACCCAGATGCCAAAGACATCTTTAATCCGGAATCGCGCCGCAAGCAGACTTATCGTTTAATCGGCAAGATGCCAACGCTCGCGGCCTTCGCCTACCGTCACAGCCTGGGAATGCCGTACGTTTATCCGGACAACGATTTGAGCTACTGCGGAAATTTCTTAAATATGTTGTTTCGCACCACGGAACTGAAGTATCGCCCGAATCCCACCCTCGAGCGCGCACTGGACATTCTTTTTATCCTGCACGCAGATCACGAGCAGAATTGCTCCTCCACTGCCATGCGCGTGGTTGGTAGTTCGCATGTGGATCCCTATTGCGCCACCGCCGCGGCCACTGCCGCGCTCTACGGCCCGCTTCACGGCGGAGCCAATGAAGCCGTACTTCGTATGCTTGTCGAAATAGGCTCGGTGCAGAATGTGCCGGCATACATCAAGCGCGTGAAGGCAGGCGAGAAGCTGCTGATGGGTTTTGGCCATCGCGTCTATAAGAACTACGATCCCCGCGCCCGCATCGTGAAGCATATTGCTTACGAAGTTTTCGATGTGATGGGAAAGAACCCCTTGATCGAAATTGCGCTGGAGTGTGAACGTATCGCGCTCGAAGACGATTACTTCGTATCGCGCAAGCTATATCCAAACGTCGACTTCTACACCGGACTCATCTACCAATCGATGGGCTTTCCGGTCACCATGTTTCCCGTTCTATTCGCCATCCCTCGTACTTCCGGCTGGATCTCGCAATGGGAAGAGATGCTACTCGACCCTGAGCAGAAGATTTCCCGGCCGCGTCAGGTGTATCTGGGTTACCCGCTGCGCAGCTATATTCCCTTAGACCGCCGAGCGTAGCTCTAACCCACCGAGGAACCATATCCTACGTATCACTTGCCTTCCCTCCCCAGGCGTCCTGGTACCATTCGAAAGGTATTGCATCTGGACGCAATCTCTGGCAAAACACTCTGACGTCCCGCGGGGGCCACTCTTAATATGGACATCTCAACGCGCCAATCTGGAACAGCTACCATTGTCGATGTGGTCGGCGATATTACGCTCTATAACTCCCCGGACGTCCGCAAGGTCTTGCTCAGTCTCTTGAAAGAAAAAAAATCCCCCCGCGTCATCGTGAACATGGAAAAGGTCCGATACATTGACAGCGCCGGTGTGGCTTCCCTGGTTGAGGGCTTGAAGGTTTCGCGCGATTTGAAGAGTACATTTGCTCTATATGGCCTAAGCAAGACGGCGCAGGAAGTGTTCGAGCTTACGCGGCTCGTGAAAGTTTTCGAAATTTACAACAATGAAGAGGATGCTTTGCGGGGCGGCAGCGCTAACACGAACGTTGCTCCCGTTAGGTAAATTCCGGGCGGTCTGCGCGATTTCCTGGGGATTTTAGTCCGTTCCGGACATAACGATGGCACTCACAGAAACGATCGGCTCAGCCACGATCAATGGACTGGCGTATATTGGCGGCTTGGCGCGTTTGGCTGCCGGCTCGGTACGGGCGGTTTTCGTTGAGCCATTTCGGGGCAAGAAATTTCACGTAAGCCGCGCTATCCATCAAGCGATGGCAGTTGGCGTCGAAGCCCTCCCCATTGTTTCCCTGATTTCCTTTTTCATCGGCACAATTCTCGCCTTGAACGCCGCTTACGAACTCCGCAAGTTCGGCGCCTTGCAAGTCGTCGCGAGTGCTGTGGCGATTTCCATGACTCGCGAACTTGGTCCCCTGATGACCGCCGTGGTCGTCATCGGCCGCTCGGGTTCCGCGTTCGCCGCCGAGATCGGCACCATGAAGGTGAACGAAGAAATTGATGCGCTCGAAACCATGGCCCTTGAGCCCGTTGATTTCCTGGTCGCGCCCAAGTTTCTGGCGATGCTCCTGATGGTTCCTTGTCTCACTGTATGGGCCGATTTTATGGGTGTGCTTGGAGGCGGTGTTTTCGGCGTTTCGGCAGCGAGCTTCACCTGGGGAAGTTACATTCGCGCCACGCTAGATGCGTTGCAGTCCCGCGATATCGTCAATGGTCTAATCAAAGCCGCCATGTTCGGTCTCGTAATCACCGCCGTGGGCTGCCAGGAGGGTTTTTCGACCGGTTTGGGGTCCGAACAAGTGGGGCGTTCGACAACTTCCGCGGTTGTTAAATCTATTTTTATGGTTGTGTGCGTCGATCTGATCTTCACTGCGATCTTCTACCTCACCGCCCCGAGATAGACAGAATATGGCGACCACTCCTCTGTCAAAAGGTGACAAATCGCAAACTCCCTCCGGCCCGGCCATCGCTGTGCGCAACCTGCGCGTGAACTACGGCGAGAGGGAAATACTCCACGGAATTAATTTTGAGGTGCCCGCCGGTGACACCATGGTCATTCTGGGCGGCTCGGGTTCGGGCAAGAGCACGCTGCTGCGCACGTTGGTGGGTTTGGAAAAACCAAGTGGCGGCGAGATTTGGATGCGCGGCAAAAATTTTGCGGCCATGTCCGAAGCCGAGCGCGATGAGCTGCGCAAAAAAATGGGTATGTCCTTCCAGGGAGGAGCGCTTTTTGGCTCCATGACCGTGGGCGAAAATGTTTCGCTGCCGCTTCGTGAACACACGCAATTGGACGAGTCCACCATCGAGATCATGGTCCGCTTGAAGCTCGATCAGGTCGGCCTCTCCGGTTTTGAGGACTACATGCCCGCGCAGTTGAGCGGCGGCATGAAAAAACGCGCCGCGATTGCCCGCGCTCTGGCCATGGACCCGGAAATTTTGTTTTTTGACGAGCCTTCCGCCGGCTTGGATCCCATCATCGCCGCGGGCATCGACGAACTTATCCTGAAGTTGAAAAAAGCGTTCCGGATTTCTATCGTTGTCGTCACGCACGAACTGGCCAGCGCGTTTTTGATTGCCGATCGCATGATCCTGCTGGACAAAGGCGTCATCGTAGCCGATGGCACCACCAAGGAATTGCAGGCCAGCAAGCAACCTCGCGTCCGCCAGTTTCTTGACCGCATTCCGGAACCGGAATTGACCGGGGAAATAGATTATCTGCAGATGTTGACGGGAGATGTTCCGCCGATTCGGCAATGAAACAAGTTTAATGCGCCTGTCGTGATATACTCCCGGCGCTTGTAGGGGCCGCGCGGGCTCGCCGGGCGGGAATCAATCGAGGAAACAGATGGAAGCAAAGCGTGAACAGGCTCTCGTCGGACTATTTGTCTTGGTAGCAGGCGGTTTGCTCGGCGTCACGCTGATTCTGCTTTCCGGTGCGCTCACAACCGGCGACACCACTTTCCACACCTATTTCAAGAATGCGGGAGGACTGCAGCCAGGCTCGGAGGTCCGCTATGCGGGCGGCCCGCCGGTAGGCCGAGTGGCGAAAGTTCAAGTCGATCCTCAAGATGCGACGCGCATGAAAATTGATTTTGCTGTTCATCCAAACATCCCGGTTAAAACAGACAGTTCCGTGGTCATTACCAGCAACAGCCCTTTGGGCGAAAACTTTCTTGGAGTCTTGCCTGGAACGAATCCTGCTCCGCGCGCGCCGGCGGGCTCTACGCTCAAGTCAAAGGAACCTGTAAGCTTTGCAGACATCGCCGACAAAATTAACGCCCTGGCTCCCACCGCCAACGATCTCCTCGTTAATATGAATGAGCGCGTGGTCGAATTGAAGGAGACTATCAGTCGCGTCAACGATCTTTTGAACGAAAGAAATCGCCAGAACATTGCCGAGAGTCTTGCCAATGTCCGCGGCATGCTTCAAGAGGATCGCCCGCTTGTGCATTCCACCCTGGACCACATAAATGCTGCCAGCGCCAAGCTCACGCCGCTTATTGACGAGTTCCACAAGACGGCCGCGCAAGCCAACGAAACTCTCAACCGCATCGATTCCATGGTTAAAGACAACCGCGCGGACATCCGCGAATCGGTGAAAAAATTGCGCGCTTCGCTGGCCTCTGCTGATTCGATTTTGTCGCAGCTCGATAACACCATCACCAATAATTCGGAAAATCTGGACGAGATTATCGAAAATCTGCGGCGCGTCACCGAGAACATGAATGCCTTTACTGAGACGATCAGGGCTCGGCCTTATACATTGATTCGTTCCTCGGAACCTAAGAACCACGAGCCGGGCCAGCCACCGCCGAAGTAGGCGAAAAGGAGCAACGAGTGTTTAGGCGTCGAACCCAATTCGCTGGAACAATATTATTGATGATCTACTTTGCGGGATGCGGAGCAACGCGTCCGATGAAGTATTATGTCCTCGATCCCGGCCCCGTTACCGCGCCTTCGGGAGCCACGCAATACCCCGTCACTCTGTTGGTCAGCCGCATCAGCGCTTCTCGTCTGTTTCAAGATGATCGGATCGTCTATGGCTCTGGCCCGGTGCAACTCGGAACTTTCTCCTATGATCGCTGGGCCGAAGCTCCCACTGGCATGATTCAAGATTTGCTTATTGCCGCTCTGCGCTCCACTGGACAGTACCGCGCGGTTTCGCCCATAGGCAGCAACGTTCGCGGCGACTACGTCGTTCGCGGCCGTCTCTGGGACATGTCCGAAGTGGACCAGCCGGAATTGATGGCCCGCTTCTCTTTTCAGGTTGAATTATTCGACCCCAAAAGCCACTCTACCGTTTGGTCCAGCAGATACGAGCACGATGAGCCGGCGCAGGGCAAGACTGTTAAAGATGTCGTCGAAGCCATGGACAAAAACGTCCGTGCTGGACTGCAACAAATTACCAAAGGCCTCAGCGAATATTTTGCCAGCCATCCGGTGCAACAGGAACAGCCGTCCAGTAATTAGCGCGTACCGTATCCACGGTTTCGCGTGCTATTCGCCCGCAGCTTAGGCGAACGCCCATCAGTGGCCTCCGGGGGTGCCCCAACTCTAATTCACGTTGAAACTTGCTTCCGGCACTCGTGATGGAGTTATAATGCGCCCAGTTTATTGCCTCAGTGATACTGACGCCGAGCAGTCATTGATGCGGCGCATTTTTGTGCGGCAAGGAGGCTGTCATGGGCCTGCAAATTACTTCGCGGAAAGCCGGTAACGTCACCATTCTCGATTTACACGGCCGCATTGTAATCGGTTCCAGCAATGACGCGCTGGGTACGGAATTGCGCAAGCTCGCCGAAACTGGTCCTTCCGATGTCCTTGTTAATCTTGCCGGCGTCACGCAAATGGACAGCTCCGGAATCAGTACACTGGTGCGCTCGTTCGTCAGCCTCGAGCGCCAGGGTGGCGGCCTCAAAATCCTGAACCCCACCGGCCACGTCAAAGAAGTCCTCGAACTAACGCGCCTGATCCAATCCATTCCCGCATTCACAGACGAAGCAAAAGCCGTCGCCGCCTTCCGCGGCGGCGTAGCCCACGCTTGATCGCGCGAGTCGACATCGGTCCGAACTCGAATGTATTCAGGTCCTTGTACCACAAATAAAATCATCCGATTTTCATCGTTGCACATTTCGTTAGTCTTCGCCCTCGTGTTGACGGCCGCACGCTGCCTATGCGCTCAACAACCCGAAGTCAATGCGTTGGCATCTCGACTTGCTCAAGACCTCATAAAAACACATGAAAGAACGGTTATCGTATTCGACTTTGTCGGTCCAGAGAAAAAATCCACTGCCCTCGGACAGACAATCTCCGATCACTTTCGCGATGCTCTCAAGAAATCAAGCGGCGATTTTACTGTCATCGGGCGAACTCAGATCACCCAAGCCTTGGAAACAAATCGCCCTTTCGCCCTTGATTCTCAACGACACCGAGTTGGAACTTTGGCTTGGGAAAAGACTGAGCGCAGGATTGATAGTCGTTGGGATCCTGGAACGCGACGGAACAAATCTCGGAATTTCGGTAGGGAGCTATCGTATGACGAGCGGCGAGGCGATGAAAGGATTTAAGGTTGAAGTGCCGATGATGGAACAGATGAAATCGCTACTAGATTTGCCAGCCGAAAAAGGCAAAGATACCTCTGCGATATGTCCATCCGGAGCGAACGGATATTCATTCCCGAAGTGTGTCTATTGCCCTGCTGCAGCATTTTCGAAACAGGCGATTAAGAAGCACACACAAGGCACGGTCTTCTTGCAGGTAATAGTTGAGCCCGACGGAAAAGCTCACGACATCCTTGTGCAGAAAGGACTGCCCGATGGGTTGACTGAGTGCGCGATTGAAGCTGTGCAATCGTGGAGGTTTAACCCCGCCACCGATCCAAACGGACACCTAGCACCCGTAAAACAAATAATCGAGATAAGCTTTCATCTCTAACCAATGCTTCTGATGATTGGGATCGGATGCAGCTTCAAGCGTTTTTCTTTAATTCGGCGAGAACCAGCTTGGCAACTTCCTTCAACGTATCGAACACGCCTTGCCCCGTGACCGCCACAGCTTCCAGCGTCGGCTCGCCCTTCACCGCCAGCTGTTTCTTCAGTTCTTCCGCCGGCAGAATATTCGGCAGGTCGCGTTTGTTGAGCTGCAAGACGTAGGGAATCGTATCGAAATTGAGGTTGTGATCTTTCAGATGCTCGCGCAGGTTGTCCAGCGTTTCCAGATTCGCGTCCATGCGCTCTTCCTGCGAATCCGCCACAAATACCACGCCATCCGCGCCCTTCAAAATCAGCCGCCGGCTGGCCTCGTAAAACACCTGTCCAGGAACCGTATAAAGATGAAACCGCGTGCGAAATCCGCGTACCGTCCCCAGGTCCAACGGAAGAAAATCGAAGAAAAGTGTGCGATCCGTTTCAGTCGCCAGCGAAACCATCTTTCCCTTTTGATTCGTCCCCGTATGGTCGTAAATCCACTGCAGGTTGGCGGTTTTCCCGCCAAGGCCGGGGCCGTAATACACAAGCTTGCAATTGATTTCCCGAGCGGGAAAATTAATAAATGGCACTATTTCCTCGAATTACCAGCCCGCTACTTATAGCACAGCCTCTGCAACACTCCAACGCGCCCCGTTCGCCCTTGCTTCGCAACAGACAACTCCGCCTATGATTACGGCCTGTGCTCACGGGGGTTTAGGCACCCTGATCCGGTCAACCCGGCTACAGGTTTTTCCCCCCGGATTTTCAGGTGTATCAGCGAGTGACATTATTTGGTGGCTTTGTAACTATCTCCCGCGCAATACGCTACCGTCCTGGGGTGTAGCCCGCAATCACCGTACGGCCCAAAAACTTAGGAGGAACGATGCCGGCGATGCAGCCTTCCCGGGAAGAACCTCGCTCAAAATATTCCAAGATTGCGCAAACCGTTCTTGCCGTTGTGATTTTCCTGGCGATCGTTCCAACCTACGCCAGCAATCCCTCCAGCGGTACGATTACCGATTCCACCACCACGCTCACTTATTCCGCCGGCCCCTTTGATATTCCTAACGTGACAGATTCTGTCAGTGGCACGCCCACGTGTAGCGCCACGCTTCCCGCCGAGCAGTGCGATACGTTCGCATTGACTGTTAATGTGGCCCCTGGCGATGCCACTACGAAGCAGATCAGCGTTTCAATTAGCTTCGCGAATTCCGCGGGCGAATTCGACGTCTTCGTCTTCGATTCCAACAATCATTTGATCGCCAGTGACACGGCCGGGGGTGAGCCTTCCGCCGTTATTATCCCCGCTGTTTCTGGAACTTATAGCATCGTGGTCGATCCATGGAATCCACTCGGCCAAAGTTTCGTCGGCACTATCGCGCTCCAAACCATTCCGGTGGCGCCTCCACCGCCTCCGGGGATTCCCCCGCGATATCAGACCTATCCTGCTGCTCCGACCGCGGGTGGCGCGAATACTTCCGGCGAACCTTCCATCGGAATTGACTACAATCCCAATGTTGCCAACCTCAAGCATGGCACCGTAAATCAGGGTGGCGTGGCTTTCTTCACCGCGAACCTCGCCGAGTTCCGCGTCAGCTTCGACGACTGCTCTTCCCCGGCTAACACTTTGTGGGAAGCCGTCACCAGCCCGGTTGAAACTGTAAACACTCTTGATCCCATCGGATTCTGCGATCACTTCGGCGCGTCCCCCACTCCCGGCAGGGTTTTTCAATCCCAGCTGGCCGGCGCCACCAGTCTCCTTGCCTATTCAGACAACGACGGAAATTCGTGGACTCAATCTCAAGGCTCCGGCCAACCCGCTGGTGTGGATCACCAAACTCTAGGTGCCGGTCCTTACAATCCAAATGCCACTCCGCCACCGCCTCCGCACCCACTCTACGCCAACGCTTTTTACTATTGTTCGCAGGATTCTGAGACCGCCTTCTGTTCGCGCAGTGACGACGGCGGACTCACCTTTGGCCCCGGCGTCCCAATCTACAATTTCACCCAGTGTGGCGGAATTCACGGCCACGTAAAAGTTGCTCCGGATGGAACCGTCTATGTTCCCAATAAACAATGCGGCGCCAATCAAGGCGTGGCCGTCTCCACTGATAACGGTTTGACCTGGGCGGTTCGAGTTATTCCAGACAGCCTAGCCGCCATCGGCTTAACCGATCCATCTCTTGGCATCGCGTCCGACGGCACGATTTATTTCGGTTACCAGGACGGCAGCGGACACCCCAAGATCGCGGTCTCGCACGACCGCGGCCTGACCTGGGCTTCCTCTATCGACGCGGGCGCGCAATTCGGCATTCAAAATTCCACATTCCCTGAAGTGGTGGCCGGCGATCCGAACCGTGCTGCTTTCATGTATTTGGGCACCCCGACCGGCGGGAATTATGAGGACCCCACTAATTTCATGGGCATTTGTATATCGCCACCACTTTTGACGGCGGGAATAGCTACATCACCGTTGACGCCACACCCGCGGACCCCGTTCAGGTTGGTTCAATCTGTAATCTCGGCACTACCGGCTGCCAAAGCAACTCCGCAGGAGGCGCCGATCGCAACATGCTCGATTTCATGGATCTGGCTATCGACTCGCAAGGTCGAGCCGTCGGCGCTTTTGCCGATGGCTGCGTTGTAGGGAGCTGCGATGCAACTTCTTCGCCGTCTGCATCGCGCAGCGCGCTGGGGACCATCGTTCGTCAATCCGGTGGACGCCGCTTGCTCTCCGCCTTCGATCCGGTGGAACCTGCCAAGCCAGGTGCGCCATTGCTCGGCTCTGCCTTGCAGAGCAAAACCGGAGTCCTCCTCAGTTGGCAAGCTCCTGACAATGGCGGCTCTCCACTCACCGGCTATCAGATCTTCCGCGGCACCACTAGCGGCGGCGAAACATTGCTCGCCACCGTCACGGCGGCGAAAACCGTTTACCTGGACAAAAAAGCGAACTCCACGACGCAATACTATTACGGCGTCGCTGCAAAGAATAAATATGGAGTCGGGCCGGAATGCGGAGAAGTTGCCACCACTGCGGCTCCACCGTTGCAGAGCGCCTGCGTCTTGCCAGGCATTACGATCGTCACTGATCCCACCGGCGATCAAACCGGCGCTCCCGCCAATAGCCAGCTCGACATCCAATTCATATCCGTAGCGGAACCTTTTAGTAGCTCGGCTGCTGGAAATCAGCTTTATTTCACTATGCAGGTCGCCAATTTAAGCTCGCCACTTCCGCCCAACGCTCAGTGGACAACTTTCTTCACCACTCCGGACGGCACCGAACATTTTGTCGCCATGCACACCACCAGCAATCCCACGACTCCAGAATTCACCTACGGTCACGTCACCACCCTCGCCACCGGCAACCGATCGCTGGTTACCGACGGCACCGCTGATACCGGCAGCGCGTTCAACGCCGACGGCGCCATTCTGATCATCGTTGACGACAGCAAGGTCAGCAGTCCCGTTCCCGGCAATCAACTGGTGAATATTTACGGTGAAACGCAACTCGAAGTCGGCGCAGCCGGCACCGGCCTTCTCGAAACGATCGATAGCACTTCTGCGGGACGGTACATTCTGATCGGCAATCAAGCTTGCGCGCTCAAAGCAGCCCTCACTGCGAATCCATCGTCGGGTGCCGCTCCGCTCACTGTCGCTTTCTCCGGCGCCAACTCGACCGATCCGGATGGGCAAACCATCAACTCCTACACCTTTAATTTCGGCGATGGAAGTTCTGTCACGCGGTCCACGCCCAGCGTCCGCCACCAGTACTTCGACCCCGGATCCTATACCGCCACATTGACTGTCGGCGACGCGACTGGTGCCGTAAGCCCGAACCCGGCCAGCGTAAGTGTCAGCGTCTCCGCTTCATCGTGCCCCACCCGCCTGGGCGGCAGCGGTAAGATCAGTGGAACGGACGCCAGCTTCACCCTTAGCGGCGTGGAATCCAACTTGACCGGCTCGTTCACCTACAACGATGCTACAGACAAAATAAAATTCACTTCCACTTCGTTTAATTCCGACTCGCTTTCAGGAAGGTGCGTCACATTTGGAGGGACCGCGAACCTCTCTACCGGAGGCGCGGTAAACTACACAGCTACAGCCTGTGACAACAATAGCTCTGGAGGGACGACGCCCGATACTTTCTCCATCCAGATCACCGGGGCGGCCAATGGTTCGCAGTCCGGTCCTCTTTCTTCGGGTAACATTACGGTCAGCTATTCTTGTCCCAAACCGTAAGCAAGCAGTTTAGGACTCCGGCCCCGGACTTCATCCATCTGGGGCCGGAACGTCTTCAGGTGAAGCTTAAAACGTCCATAATAAAATGGGAGCGCTGAGTGCGGGTTTCAAACAGGAAAAGACTTCCCTTTTGTGTGTTACTCATCGCGGAAATTCTTGTTCCCCTGGCAACCTGTGCAAGAACAAGCGAACTTCACAAGCCTACCCAATCTTCAACTTACGCCGCTTTTTTCCTCGCTGTGCAGCAAGAACCAAAAAATACAGCTCCCCTGGCTGGCTCGTCTGACAATTCATCCGTGGCCTGCACCCTGCTTTCAAATTCAGTAATCAAGTCAGTCCAAGGCGAGCGCTTGAAACAGTCCAAAGGCAGTCAGACGCAAAATTCCTCGATGATCACTTCTCAGTGCTTTTATAGTTTGGCCACCTTCACGAATTCCATAAGCCTCACCGTAAATCTTCCGGTCCCAGGCAATTCATCTCAAACGGGCCCGCGCGACCTTTGGAAAAAATGGTTTCACGCGGACGCGTCAGATAGCAAAGAACCGAATTCCGACATCGACTTTCCCCAACCGAAAGCAGAGGAAGTCGAAGAGAAATCCGCTCCGCCTCTGCCCGTCTCCGGCTTAGGCGACGAAGCTTTCTGGGTCCACCGCTTCGTGGGAACGCTCTACGTCCTCAAAGGCGATGCCATCCTCCGCATCAGCATCGGCGGAAAACAAGATGACGCCGCCCGCCAACGCAAAGCCGAGTTCCTCGCGAAGTCCGCCCTGGACAAAATCCCCTGAACATTCCTCCGATCTCTCCAATATTCTCAAGGGCAAGCAAAGCTTTCTTGTTTTCAAGCCCGCCTCCGTAACCCACCAGGCTTCCATTGCTCCCAATTACTCTATGGCCAGGAATTATGATGGGAATCGGATTCGACCCGTTCGCTAAACCAACCGCCCGCGACGCCTTCGGATTACCCAAACGTGCTGCCAATTGGCCATATGGAATCGTTTCTCCGTAAGGAATGCCGCGAAAGCTTTGCCATACACGAAGTTGAAATTCGGTACGCTCCAGAGCCAGTATGTGTAACGGATCTCGTTCAGAGAATTGTTGTGCATTCCGGTCCTCTTCAGGTGGATCGCCGATCGCTGACTCGCCCTTGCGGCCTCAGTATTGACATACCGAAGATTCGGATTACGATTGTCGCCAAAATAGAGCGCCACGCAAAACGAGGTGTAATTTGCGGAAAACGACGCGTTGTTTAATCGCCGCTATTGCTTTCACCACCTTCATCCCATCGGGCCGCGCCCAGTCGAACTTCCCGCCCCAATCTCTTCTTGATCGAGTTACGGCCCAGGGAATTCGCGCCCACATGGAATTTTTAGCCGACGACCTGCTCGAAGGCCGCGGCACAGGAACTCGCGGGTACATGCTGGCGGCAAATTATGTCCGCGCTCAATTTGAGCAAATGGGACTCGAACCGGCCGGAGGGCCTGGGACGTATTTCCAAAAGGTCCGCGTTCGACAACTCACACCTGTACCCGAACGCGACTCCCTCATCATCAAACGAGAAAATCGCGAAGAAAAGCTCGTCTTCGAGAAAGATTATCTGATGGAAGGAGATCCAGTTCACCAGGACGCTTCGGTGGAGACGCCCATGGTTTTCGTGGGATACGGTGTCACCGCTCCGGAAGCGCATTACGACGACTACGTCGGCGTCGACGCGAAAGGAAAGATCGTTGTCCTTCTCGCCGATGCTCCAGCCAGCTTTCCGTCCTCTGACCGCGCGTACTACTCGGATGATGTGAACAAACTCCGCAGCGCCGCGGCTCACGGAGCAGTCGGAGCAATCGGGATTTGGGCGGGAGAAGCTACGAAAAACACTCCCTGGGAGCAAATTATCCATTTTTTTCGCCAACCCATCATGCGCTGGATCGATCAAAACGGCACGCCCAACGACTACGTTCCCGAAATCCGGGTAGCCGCTTTCATGAATCAAAAAAGTGCGGAAGTGCTCTTCCAAGGTTCCGCTCATACTCTCGACGAAGCCATGGCCAGTCTCAAAGCTGGTAAACCGCTTAGCTTTCCTTTCGCGGGCAGTGTATCCATGCACGAAGCTGCCCGATTTACAGAGTTGGAGAGCCCCAATATCGCAGGCATTCTGCGTGGTTCTGACCCGCGCCTGAAGGATGAGTTCGTGGTGTTCAGCGCGCATGTCGATCATGTCGGCATCGGAGAGCCCGTGAATGGAGACACCATTTACAACGGCGCGGTGGATAATGCCTCCGGAACGGCGGCTCTGCTCGAAATCGCCAGGGCTTTCGCAGAAAACAGTGAGCGGCCCAAACGCTCCCTATTGTTTCTGGCTGTCACCGGCGAAGAAGCTGGACTGCTGGGGTCCGATTTTTACGCGCGACATCCCACCGTCCCAGTGGCTCAGATTGTCGCGAACATTAATATGGACGGAATCTCGCTGTTCTACGATTTCAAGGACATTGTCGCTTTGGGAGCCGATCACTCGTCGCTCAATCAGGAAGTCGAAGACGTGGTCCGGCACATGGGACTTGAAACCAGTCCCGATCCGATGCCGGAAGAAAACTTCTTCATTCGCAGCGATCAGTATTCATTCATCAAGCAGGGAGTGCCGGCACTTTCCATTAGCGAAGGGTTCAAAACTGTCGATCCCGCTCTAGATGGAAGAAAAATTTCAATTACTTGGGAGACCACTCGTTATCACACTCCACAGGATGATATGAACCAGCCTCTCAATTTCATCGCGGCGCGCAAATGCACTCAGGTAATTCTGGCTGTTGGTTACGAGGTCGCCAATTCGCCCGATCGACCGGCGTGGAATCCCGGCGACATATTCGGCCAGCGTTTCGCGCACCACTAATCCCCTACTCGACTGGAATCTTAGTCCCCTGCTGGCCCGCTTTCGAGAGGTGCTCGATTCGCTCGTCGATCACTTCCCGGATGGCCTTCAGGAACTCTACGCGCGAGTTCGACAAGTGTTGGCGTACCGCGGGTGAAACGCCCAGGCGCGTCCGAATGAAGTCCATCACTTCATAGCAAGGGCATCGCTCGCGTGTAGAGTTTGCGCTTACGGTGCTCTGGTTTCCCTGTTGCTGGTTGCTCTGTTGTGCTTCCATCATTGTGCCTCCTGCATTTCGACTGTAAGAAGCCCTTTCTCCAGCTTTGCGCGCGACGGCGATAGCGACGCCATCGACCTTGGCAGCCCGATGTGGCGGCGCAGCGTGCCAATCTCCACTACAAGCTCATCACCCTTCTTAAATAACCCGATTTCACCTTTGGTGGCAAACGGCAGAAGCACTCGAATCTCGTAAGTCCCATTCCGCTTCTCAAAGCTATAAGGCTTTTCCGTTCGCGTCACCGCCGACGGGTCTTCGCCTCCAGGATACAGCAAGGTGGCAAGTTCCCGTAGCCGCTGCTTTCCTAAAACTTCGTGTGAAAACAACGGAACCCGTTTCACCGGCACCGGCGCAAAGTATTCTTCGATTTCGCGAAGGACGTTCTCCTGCGACATATGCCAGTCATTGAACCATACATCTCTCACCTCCGCGGGAAGCACTCGATTCACAATGATGGAGTCCACCGTCAGACCGTGAAGCGAGAAGTAAACGAACGCGCGCTGTGTCTCGCGCAGTACCATCTTCTCCGGGTTGGTCACCAGGCGCACGCTGGTGATCTGCGGATCTCCCATGATTTCGTCGATGCCATCCAATTTCTCGAATAGCTCGCGGATATTTATAAAGTAGCTGTCCGTGGGAAGTTCGAAAGGCGCCACGCGGTTCGCGATTGGCCGCACGGCTTTCAGCAGATTGCGCTGAAATGGAAAGATGTGCTTCATATACCAATCCAGCGTTGTGGGCATGCTGATGAATCGAAGCGATTCCGCCGTAGGCGCGGCGTCCAGCACGATTACGTCGTAGCGGTTTTCGCGCCGGTACTGGTTGATGTACATCATCGCGCTCAGTTCTTCCATACCCGGAAGAATGGCCAGTTCCTCCGCTTCCACACCGCTGATTCCGGTAGTGCGCAACACTGCGCTCACATAGGAAGATATCTCCTGCCAGTGCCGCTTGATCTCTTTCTGAATATTCAATTCGAAAATCGAAAGCTGCTCGCTCACCGGCAGAGGGTCCGAAGTCTGTGCGCGAAAGAGGTCATTATCCAGGTCAAAGCAATCCGCCAGGCTGTGCGCCGGATCAATGCTCATAATCAGCGTGCGATGCCCAAGCTCTGCCAGTTTCATGCCGGTGGCCGCCGCCAGGCTCGTTTTCCCCACGCCACCCTTGCCCGTAAACATAAGAATCCGCATACTCCCATTATAAGGCGGTATGCCAAATTCAGGCCGACGCACAGCGCACCGTGACACCATTATGTTGAAGTTGATTCCCCAGCAGAATTTGAAGCCATCTCCACAGGGGGGGGTGAATCTTAGACCCGGCGATTCCGTTCCCAACCTCGCGGTCCCGCGGAAACTGGCCTTCCACGGTTTTCTCGCCAACCTAAAATATCTCCTCACCGAGAGGCACCCGAGAATTTCAGACGACGCTAAAGGGGGCTTGTTTCTCCCGCAACATTCCCGAGCGAGCCTCGTCGATAATCTGAAGGAGTGTTTCCGGCCCGCGCCGAAGTTCGCCAACGACGCGGTACAATCGTTAACCGGAACAGCATCGCCGGGCATCAAAACCGAACCGCAGCCGCTCTATCTTTCGCTCTTTCGACATATTCGCGACATCATCGTTCCAACCAAGCTGCCTCCCCTAGAACTCACCAGCACACCAGTGCAAGTCCCTGATATATGGAGTAAACAGAAAGCCTTCAGCGGATCGAGGGCAGTCTCTGTATTCCTGCATGCGGCCTTAGTTGCTGCTGCCCTCGTCTGGAGCGTACGTCAAGTAACGACCCTGGATGCGCCCAAGACCACGACGGTTTTGATTGCTCCGCCCGTACTGGGCGCTTCGCCTCCGCCGCACACAGCGGCGCCACCGGCCGCAGCGCCGCCGCCGGCCACGCACCGGGCCACGTACACAAAGCGGAAGTCATTCTTCGTGCAGGGAAAGCTGACTGCTCCGGCTGCAATTCCGAAAGTTGTCAGCGCAGAGCACACCGTCGACGACACTGGTGTACCCGATCTGAAACTTGGTGGGGCCCCGGGGGAGGGTCCAGGCGGAGTGCCAGGCGGAGTCTTGGGCGGAGTGGCTGGGGGTATTCCGGGAGGAATTCTCGGAGGTGTTCCCGGCGCACCTCCAAGCGCTCCAAAACCATCGCCAGGAGTCTTCCGCATCGGGGGCGATCTCAAGCGGCCCAAGGTGATCTATGCACCGCCGCTGGAATATCCCGAAATGGCACGACGGGCGAATGCGAGCGGCTCGGTGTTTCTCGATGCAGTGATCGACGAGCACGGCAATGTTGTTAAGCTGCGTGTGGTCAGCGGCAATTCGTTGCTGGTGGGCGCCGCACTGAAGGCCGTGGCGCGCTATAAATACGAGCCGACCTACCTGGACGGCGTCCCCGTTTCTGTCCAGATGGAAGTCGAAGTCAAGTTTAACTTGCAGCCACAGTGATGTCCCGTGTGACAAAAATTTTACAAATCTTGATAACATTCGCCTTGACACCTTTGAGCTCTAACGAGCAAGATCCGCGTCAGCGATTGCATGGGGTGCCCCAGCTCCTCGTCCTAAGCTGGTTTCAGGCACCTAAGGAGACTTGTCCATCAGATGTGAAAAGCAGGTACATCTCTGCGTCTATGCTCGTTAACGCAAGGCGCGGCATTGCGTCAGCTAGCTAGTCGTTGGGAGCGTTCCGCCACGGCCTTGGTCGAGGTGACGACCGATGCGCGGTGGTTCGTTAATCTTGAACTACTTGAAATTTAAGGAGGAAACACAATGGTTCGCAAGTCAACGATGGTATTTTTGTGCGCAGCGGCCGCGCTGTTCATTTCGGCGCACGCGGCGTTTGCACAGCAGCAGGCTAAGCTCCCGAAGCTAAATCCATTTGTAACCGCCACGCCGGACCCAGTCGCCGCGGCGGCGACTCACGCTGCGCTCGACAAGAACAAGGGCAACGGTAACCTGGCCACCTTCAATTACACGGTCACCGCCAGCAGAGATGGCAACAGCTACACTGGGACGATGGTCGGCGGCAGCCCGTTCACCGATCCTCGGAGCCAGACCAGCATTTCCACCAAGCTCATCCCCGTGATAGTTGTAACCAACTCGGTGTTCGCCGGCGTCGATTCCAGCGGCAATATCATTACCGCGCCCGGTGTCACTCAATTCGATCCGACCGTCGCCGATCCTTGCCTGTCTGCTCCCAACAACGTTCCGCTCACACTGATACAACAGTCGCCAATCATTCAGCCTGCCGATTTCAACTTTGGCGGAACCGACGTGGGCACCACTCAGTACGTTGACGCCTTTCAGCGCGGTGAATTTTTCCAGTTGCTGGCAAAGCATGGCGATAACGGAGACGGAGAGGGCAATGGCGATGGCTCCAATCACATTAGGTACCACGTGATTCTCGATCCCGTCCGTACTCTCCAAGCCATCGTTATCAACATTCCCGCAGCCAGTGGCGTGGCCTATCCCAGCGCAGTTTTCAGCGGATGCCCAACCGGCACGGAAGCGATTATCGACCTCACCGTTCTTCGATCTGATCCCACGGCGCTCCTCCCGGCTCTCGCTTCGCAGGGCGTTAACCCGTCCACTTTCCCTATCTTTTCCCTTCACAACGTCGTGGAGTGCGAGGGTCCTAGTTGCTCGACGTTGGCTCCCAATACTTCCTGCTGCGTTCTGGGATTTCACAGCGCCGTGGGTCTGCAGACCTACTCCCCGTCGGATTTCGATACTAGTGCAATCTTCGTGAGTCCAGTTCCGGACGTATCCATTATGTCCCACGAAGTGGCTGAATGGATGAATGACCCATTCGGCCAAAACCCCGTTCCAGCCTGGGGCCACATTGGACAGCAACCTAATTGCCAAGGGAACCTGGAAGTGGGTGATCCGTTGAGTGGCACACTGGCTCCTCCCATTGCCATGCCCAACGGCTTCACCTACCATATGCAGGAATTGGCGTTCTTCTCATGGTTCTACGGCGCGCCTTCCCTTGGAATTCATGGGTGGTTCTCCAACAACGATACGTTCACGCAGGATGCTGGACCCGTCTGTAAATAAAACTTCGCGGGCCGGCGCAAGGATACCCGTTGAAAGCGAAATACTTTGGCTGCAGGCCGCCCTAAACCGCGGCCTGTAGCCAACCCATCAACCCTTCTGCGCCGGGCACTTCAACAAAACGAAGCGAGGCTACGCGCCCCAGATTTTTCTCCCGTAAGTAAGTTTCCCTGCGCAAGCAAACCGGCAAAGCTAATTCTCCAGTTTCCAGATCCGGCGCCACGCCAAGATTTGGCCGGTGCTGACCCTCAAAATACGAAGCGCCCAACGCGCGAAAACGAGCTGTTTTCGCAAAGTGGTTGTACCACTTCTAACCGGTACTGGCCTACAAACAGAAGTCGTAGAAAACAAACAATTAACCTTGTCTAACCGGTTCCAGAATCGCATGTAGGCGTTTCAGGAAATTGCACCGATTTCGCCCCGGAAAACCGGCCCGAATTTCTGTCGCGCGTGCTAAAATGAACGTGCATTCGTTGCTTCTGTCTCCCCGCAATTTTATCGGGTTGCAAGATCGCGATTGCCGTTCTGTCCGTCTAACCGTTACCGGCACAAAATGACAAAGAATATTCGCAACATCGCCATCATCGCGCACGTCGACCACGGCAAGACCACCCTCGTCGACGCCATGCTGCGCCAAAGCGGAATCTTCAGTCAGCACGCCCACTTAGTCGAGCGCGTGATGGATTCCAACGACCTCGAGCGCGAACGCGGCATCACCATCTTGGCAAAAAATACTGCGGTCACCTATCACGACACGAAAATTAATATCGTCGACACGCCCGGCCACAGCGATTTCGGCGGCGAAGTCGAGCGCGCCCTCCGCATGGTGGACGGCGTCCTGCTGCTTGTCGACGCGAGCGAAGGCCCGCTCCCGCAAACGCGCTACGTTTTGCAGAAAGCGCTTGCCGCGAAGCTGCCTCCCATCATCGTCCTGAATAAAATCGATCGCGCCGACGCGCGCCCTGCCGCAGTCCTCGATGAAATTTACGATCTCTTCATCGACCTCGACGCAACCGAAGGCCAGCTCGATTTTCCTATTCTATACACCAACGCGCGCACCGGAGTGGCGCATCGCACGGTCGATGACTCATCCACAAATCTTCAGCCGCTGTTTGAAACCATCGTCGCTGCAATTCCGCCGCCCTCAGGAGATCCCGAAGCGGTGCTGCAAATTCAGGTTACGAATCTCGACTACAGCGAATATCTCGGCCGCCTTGCCATCGCCCGCGTTTTCCAGGGAACGCTGAAGCGCGGCACCGAAGTCGGAATCGCAAAACTTTCCGGCGTGATTCAGCCGACCAAAATCACGAAATTATTTACCTTCCGCGGCCTCGAACGCGACGAAGCCGAAGTAGTGACTGCGGGCGACATTGTGGCTATCGCCGGTGTGGAAGGAATCCAAATCGGCGAAAGCATCACCGACCTCGCAAATCCCGCGCCGCTCGAGCCGCTGCTGATCGACGAGCCCACATTGACCATGGTCTTCACCGTGAACACGTCGCCGTTCGCTGGCCGCGAAGGGCAATACGTCACCTCGCGCGATCTTCGCGCGCGCCTCGACCGCGAATTGCTCACCAACGTTTCTCTTCGCATTGAAGACATGGGTGCCACCGATTCTTTCCGCGTGCTCGCGCGCGGCGAACTTCAGCTCGCCATCTTGATCGAGACGATGCGACGTGAAGGTTACGAGTTGATGGTCGGCAAGCCTGAAATCGTGGTGCGCACAGAAAATGGAAAACGCCTCGAGCCTCTCGAAGTCTTGATCGTCGACTGTCCGGAAACTTTCATCGGCATTGTGATGGAAACTTTGGGAACCCGACGCGGTGAAATGGTGAAAATGGTGAACCATCACTCCGGACGCGTGCGCATGGAATTTCGCATTCCTTCGCGTGGGCTGATCGGATTGCGCGGACAATTGCTCACTGATACGCGCGGCACCTCCCTGATTCACTCCATGCTGGAAGGCTGGACGGAGTATGCCGGAGACATGGCTTCGCGCTTGACCGGCGCTTTAGTAAGCGATCGCGCTGGAATCTCCACTGCTTACGCGGTCTGGGGCATTCAGGAGCGCGGCGAAATGTTCGTGGGCCCGGGTTTGGAAGTGTACGAAGGAATGATCGTCGGCGAAAATGCGCGCGAAGACGACATGAACGTCAACATCACGAAAGAAAAGAAACAGACGAACATGCGCTCCTCCAGTGCGGACGAAGCCATCCGGCTGGTCCCGCCCCGTGAGTTGACGTTGGAAAAAGCCATCGAATTTATTTCGGATGACGAGTTCGTTGAAGTCACTCCGAAATCGATCCGTCTTCGTAAGAAGGTTTTGGACGCGAAGAAGCGCCCCAAGCGCTGGCAGGAAATCCGCGCCAGCGTCGAGTCCGCTTCCTGAGCTTTCGGAGGCGCGCCGATGATGCCAGACAATTTTGCAGTTAAGGCCTTTTTGAGTGTTCGGTAGTGGGATGGGGGATTCCCATCAACGGGCAAATGAGCACTTTTTAAGCTTGTAAAATCCCTCTAATACCAACATTATAAGCCGCTTATAATTGTCATAGACCGGAATTCAATTTGCGATGTATATAGTCGAGGTTGGTAGCTATGGATATTGCTCGGCCAGAAGCCAAACGACAAAAACGGATACGCCGGACGATCTATATCGCCGCGGCGGTGGTCCTAATTCCGCTGGTAACCTACGCGCTCTCCCGGTTGAAGCCGGCAGCGCCGACGGTGGACAGCGCCACGGTTTGGACTGACACAGTGAAGCGCGGTCCGATGCTGCGCGAAGTTCGTGGGCTGGGTACCCTGGTTCCCGAAACAATTCGCCTGATCCCCGCCGCCACCGACGGCCAAGTGGTACAGCGCAATTTACTTCCCGGCACGCCGCTGCAAGCCGCCACCGTTATTTTGGAAATGAACAATCCTGAACTGCAGCAAGCCGCGCTCGATTCCGAATACCAAATGAAGGGCGCCGAAGCAAATCTAGAGCAGACCAAAGCCCTCCTACAGAACCAGTTGATGGACAAGCGCACGCAAGCTGCGGCCCTAAGCTCCGCGTACCACACGGCGTTGCTGGATAGAGATACGAATAAGCAGCTCGCCGACAACGGCCTGGTGTCAGATTTAATTTACAAGAAATCGCAAGTGGTGGCTGAGGAGCTTGCCAAGCAGGACGAGCTGGCTCAAAAGGAAGTCGAGACTTTTTCGAATTCGATCGCGTCGCAGGTTGCCGTGCAACAGGCGAGCCTGGATGAAAAGCGCGCGATGTACAATTTAAAAAAATCACAATTGGATCAACTGAAAATCCGCCCGGGCATTGATGGCGTGCTGCAAGAGTTGGACGTGGAAGTGGGACAGAAGGTCACGCAGGGAACTGTGCTCGCGCGAGTTGCCCAACCGACGCATTTGAAAGCAGCGCTTAAAATCGCCGAGACCCAAGCGAAAGACATCACCATCGGGCAAAAGGCTTCGGTGGATACGCACAACGGCGTGATCGCCGGACACGTGATGCGTATCGATCCGGCTGTAGTAAACGGAACAGTCACCGTGGACGTTGCCCTTGATAGCGAGTTGCCACAAGGCGCGCGGCCAGACCTGAGCGTCGAGGGCACCATCGAACTCGAGCGATTGGCGGATGTATTGTATGTCGGCCGCCCAGTGCACGGCGAAGCGCACAGCACGGTGGGATTGTTCAAAGTCATCGATGATGGTGGTGGAGCAGCTCGCGTCCAGGTGCAACTGGGCCGCACTTCGGTAAACACGGTGGAAATCGTGAAAGGGTTGCAGATTGGGGATAAGGTGATTTTGTCCGACATGTCGGCCTGGGACAATTACGACCGCGTGCAACTGAAATAATTCACGGAACATTTCCGGGCCCTGGGAACGTAACTACACTTGGGCAAAGATTCGTTAGCAAAAGCTGAAGGAGCCAACATGGATACAGCGCCGAAATCAATGATTCGTCTGGAAGGCGTGACGAAAGTTTTCTATACCGATGAAGTGGAGACGCACGCGCTCGGCGGCGTGCATCTGGATATCAAGAACGGCGAATTCCTTTCCATCGCGGGGCCTTCGGGATGCGGCAAGTCGACGCTGCTTTCCATTCTGGGCTTGCTCGATTCGCCGACGGACGGCAACTACTGGATCAATACGCAGCCGGTGGCAAATCTTTCCCTTTCCGATCGCACACGCATTCGCAATCGCGAAATCGGATTCATCTTCCAGGCGTTTAATTTGATCGGCGATCTGACGGTTTTCGAAAACGTCGAGCTGCCGCTCACTTATCGCAGCATGGCTTCAGCGGAACGCAAGAAGCGTGTGCAGGAAGTTCTCGAGCGCGTGGGAATGGCTCACCGCATGAAGCATTATCCTTCCCAGCTTTCGGGCGGCCAACAGCAGCGCGTAGCCGTGGCGCGAGCGCTAGTCGGTTCACCTTCTATTTTACTGGCGGACGAGCCAACCGGAAACTTGGACTCAAAAAACAGCGAAGCGGTGGTGGACTTGCTGCGGCAGCTGCACCGTGAGGGCGCGACCATTTGCATGGTTACGCACGACCCGCGCTACGCCAGCGTGGCGGACCGCACCATTCATCTTTTTGACGGCCGTATCGTCGAAGAAACTGTCGGGACGCACACCGCGTCCGTTTAAGACCGGTTCGCCCAAGAATTCTGAAAAATCTTGCGAGTGCCGCAGGCGAGAAAAAGCATTCGGCTGCCGCTGCACGGGTGTGTCCGGACGTGATTCACGCAGGGCTCAAAGGCGGTAGCAAATGATTCAGGTCATCAACGCTCGCGAGGAGTAGGAAATGGAGACCTTACTTCAAGACATTCGCTTCGGGATCCGCATGCTCGCGAAGAATTTGGGGTTCACGACCATCGCAGTGCTCACGCTGGCACTCGGTATCGGTGCCAACGCGGCTATTTTTTCGGTGGTAAACGCGGTGCTGCTGCGTCCGTTGCCCTATCCCAAACCCCAGCAGATCGTTGAGCTACATGAATCCCAGTTGGGAAAGAACTGGGAAGGTTCTGTAGCCGGGCCGAATTTTCTGGACTGGCGCGCGCAAAACCAATCGTTTTCCGCTCTCGCGGCCAACTTCACGAATGGCTTCAATCTGACTGGTGCCGGGGACGCACAACGCGTTTCAGCCGGGATCGTTACCGAAGACTATTTCAAGATTTTCATCATTACAGCGCGTATGGGCCGGCTATTTGTTCCCGATGAATTCAAGGCTGGCGGCAGCCGCGTCGTGGTTTTAAGCGACGGTACCTGGCGACGGGTTTTCGGAAGCGACCCTGGGATTATCGGGAAGCCGGTTACGTTGAGCGGGCAGTCCTACGCAGTAGTTGGGGTTCTTCCAGCAAACTTCGAGCCGCCGAATCGGGAGGAATTGTGGACACCGCTGCAGGCCGATAATCCGCTGCTCGGGCCTGAACGCGGATCGCACTGGCTTCAGGTTTTTGGACGTCTAAAGGACGGTATCCATCTATCGTCGGCACGAGCGGATATCGACACTATAGCCGACCGTTTGCGGCAGCAATATCCGCCGACCAATGAAACCCGGGGCGCGAAGGTGGAACCGCTGCAGGAGCGACGCGCTTCAGGCATACGTCTAGCGTTGGTCGTGCTGCAAGTCGCGGTCGGATTTGTGCTGTTGATCGCCTGCGTGAATGTCGCCAACCTTCTACTGGCTCGCAGCGAAGCACGGCGTAAGGAGATGGCGGTGCGCGCCGCTTTGGGGGCAGGGCCTATTCGCGTTCTGCGCCAGCTCCTGAGCGAAAATGTCCTGCTTGGGCTAGCTGGTGCCGGATTAGGACTATTGTTCGCGGAGCTGGGGATAACCGCTCTCTTGTCAATTGCTCCAGCAGGACTAGTTCGACAAGTGGGAGTAGTCGCGATTGATCGAACCGTGCTGGGGTTCACGCTGGGACTTTCAATTTGGAGCAGTTTGATTTTTGGGCTCGCTCCTGCGATCCAGGCGATGCGCGTTGATTTGAACCATACACTTCGCGAAGCAGGAGAGCGCTCGGGATCAGCTGGCAGAGGCTCGCGATTCAAGAACGCGCTGGTTGTGCTGGAAGTTTCCCTTGCGATGCTGCTCTTGGCGGGAGGCGGTCTCTTGATCCGTTCTTTCGGGTCCCTTATCCGCGTTTCACCTGGATTTGAACCCCGCGGCGTTCTTACGATGCAGTTTTACGTCCCGACCTTAACCTCCGATCGTGTCCCGGCACGCCTCGCTTCCACGCGGGCGATGCTCGAAACCATGCGGAAGCTAGCGGGGGTACAGTCGGCAAGTACGATTATTTATCTTCCTTTCTCGGGGAATAACATCAATGGCAGTGTCCAGATCGAAGGGCGTCCGACTCCCAAAGACTCGGAAGAACAATATATGGAGTGGCGCATCGTCAGCCCGCAGTTCATAACAGCGATGGGAATGCCAGTGCTCCAAGGGCGGGATTTGACCGTGCAAGACGATGCCGCCAGAGTCCAGGTTGTTGTTATTGATCGCGCTGCGGCCAAGCGCTACTTCCCTGGCGAGAATCCCCTGGGGAAACACATTTCCATCTGGAGCGAGCAGGGCAGCGAAAAACCCGTGTGGCTCGAAATTGTGGGGGTGGTGCCAGAAGTACATCAATTCGGTCTTGACGATACGCCTCGGCCGTCCGCCTATTTCTGTATGAGCGCAATGAAAGATAGCGAGTTGGCGGAGGTGATGCCGTTATCGCCGATCAGCATTGTCGTCCGAACGTTGGTTCCGCCGGCAACCCTTTCAAAGCCAATTGTAGACGCGATTCATTCGATCGACCCTGACACGCCGGTGACAGGAATTCTTCCCATGGAGACGCTTCTCGCACAATCATTGGCCCAGCCGCGGCTTGCTGCGCTGCTACTCGGCATCTTTGCCAGTCTCGCTCTGCTGCTCGCAGCCGTGGGAATCTACGGAGTGCTGTCATACAACGTAGGACAGCGAACGCGAGAAATCGGCATCCGCGTGGCGCTGGGGGCGCAGCATTCTGATGTCCTCGGGCTGGTCGTGAAGCACGGAATGTCGCTGGGATTGATTGGACTCGGCATGGGCCTGGCCGCCTCAATTGCGCTTACTCGATTTCTGAAAAGCCTGCTCTTTGGTGTGAGCGCCACGGACCCCGCCACGCTTGTGGGTGTCGCGATTCTGCTTGCGCTTGTAGTGTTCCTGGCTTGCTACATTCCGGCGCGGCGGGCGATGCGCGTGGATCCGATGGTGGCGCTGCGTTACGAGTAGCAAGGAGACGAAATGGGAAGGTTGCTGCAAGACTTGCGCTACGGAGTCCGAATGTTAGTGAAGAATCCGGGCTTCACGGCAATAGCCGTTCTAACGCTGGCGCTTGGCATCGGCGCGAATACGGCGATATTTAGTGTCCTCGACTCCGTTTTGCTGCGGACGCTCCCAGTCGCGCACCCCGAACAGCTCGTGCTGCTAACCGATCCCGACGCGCACGGCTCATCGTTCGGCAGTGAAGGAGGAGACCGCTCGCTGTTAGCCTATTCGGAATTTGAATATTTGCGCGACCACAACGAAGTATTTTCTTCGATTTTTGCTTCCGACAGTGAGCTCACGAAGAGGCCCGCAGCGTTCCAGCGTTCATCCGGCGGCGCGGCAAGAGCGGAAGAAACCGTCCGCGTCCGACTGGCCAGCGGGGATTATTTTTCCACGCTCGAAGCGAAGCCTGCTATCGGCCGTATGTTTACACCGGAAATGGACCGAGTTCGCGGCGGCGCGCCTTTTGCAGTGACGAGCTACGCATTCTGGAAGCAGCGCTTCAACCTCGATCCCTCGATCATCGGCAAAACGATCCAGGTTCACAAGACACAGTTCGAAATTATTGGAGTTGCTCCGCCGGGATTCTTTGGCGAAACCACGGGAGAAGCTGCGGACGTTTGGATACCCATCACGATGCAAGATGCGATCTATCCGGGACGCGACCTTTTGAGCCCAGCACAGGGTGAAGTAAACAAACACATATGGCTGCAGGTGATCGCGCGACTAAAACCGGGCGTTACGCCAGAGCAAGCCAAGGCGAGCATCAATGTAGTCTTCCAGCGGATGATTGAATCCAATCTGGGTTCAACCATTAGTGCGGAAGAGCGCAAAGGATTTTTGGATCAGCGTATAAACCTTCAAGCCGGCGCGCGCGGCTCTTCCACACTTCAGGAAGCATACGGGCAACCGCTCAAGGTGTTGATGACTTTGGTTGGATTCGTGCTGCTCATTGCTTGCGCCAATGTCGCCAACCTGCTGCTCGCGCGGGGTGCGTCCAGGCAAAAAGAATTTGCGGTGCGTCTAGCAATCGGCGCAGGCCGACGCCGCTTGATACGGCAACTTTTGTCCGAAAGCCTTTTACTCGCGCTCGCGGGAGCGGCTGCCGGAATTCTGCTGGCGCAATGGGCCGACGCGCTACTGCTGCGAATGGTTTCGCGAGCGTCGCCAGGGCATGAGGCCATCCAGATTGACTTGCGGCCTGACGCGCGGGTGCTGGCCTTCACACTCGTAGTAACTGTTCTGAGCGCAATATTTTTTGGGTTGATCCCGGCGCTGCGAGTGACTCGCGTAGATCTATCACCGATTCTGAAATCGAGCGCGGGCGGGACGGCCTTTGAAGCCGGAAACCGCCGTCTGCCCGCGGGCAAAGTGCTGGTAATTGCGCAGGTGGCGATCTCACTAATCCTTTTGGTAGCTGCCGGACTGTTCGTCCACAGCCTTTCAAAGTTGAGCGAGATGGACCTGGGTTTCAGGCGCGAAAACCTGATTTTGTTCCAGGTGGACGGCGCTTCGGGCGGTTACAAGGCTGCTGCCAACCTTCGGTTTCAGCAGGAATTGCTGGACAACTTTTCTAGTCTTCCAGGCGTGCGCGCAGCAACGCTTTCCAGCGACGGACTGTTCAGCCATTCAGAGTCAGGCGACCCGATTTCCATAGAAGGCTACACTCCAAAAGCCGACGAGAAACCGGATTCGCGGATGGACCATGTCGGACCTGGGTATTTCTCCACGGTAGGTATCCCGATCTTGATCGGCCGGGAGATTGGCCCGCAAGACAGCGGCAATGGCCCTCGTGCCGCGGTCATAAACCAGGAGTTCGCGCGGCGCTTCTTCGGGAATACGAATCCAATCGGCAAGAAAGTACTCGACGTCTATCCCGGAAATCCGCAAGAGATGGAAATTGTGGGCGTCGCCGCTGATGCAAAATACAACAGCTTGCGAGAGAAAACTCCCACGCGCATTTACGCGCCGTACTTCAACCCAATGTGGGAACATTCTTACGCTTTCTACGAAATCCGCACACAGGCCGACCCTGCAAGCGTGGGCGCTAGGCTGAGCAAGATCGTGCGGGAGACGAACTCCGCGATTCCGCCAATTGAAATAAAAACAATGCCAGGCCTGGTGGATGATTCGCTGAACACCGACCGGTTCATTGCACGGTTGGCGGGCGCGTTTGGTTTACTTGCCATGCTGCTGGCTAGCATCGGGCTTTACGGCATCATGACTTACACCGTGGCGCGCCGCACGCGAGACATCGGGATTCGTATAGCGCTGGGCGCGCAGCCCGGTGGCGTTCTCTGGCTAGTTCTGCGCGAGACGTTGTTGCTCGTTCTGATCGGAGTGGCCTTGGGACTACCTGTGGCGTTCGCGGGAACGCAGTTACTTAAGAGCATGTTGTTCGGTCTGGGCTTGGTGGATCCAGCGGCGATTGTGGTCTCCACGATGGCGCTGGCAGCGATAGCCGCGTTCGCCGGATTCCTGCCGGCGCGGCGGGCGATGCGTGTAGATCCGATGGTCGCGCTGCGCTACGAGTAACGAGGAGAAAAAATGGGAACACTGATGCAAGACATGCGATACGGAATCAGGATGCTGGCAAAGAACCCGGGATTCGCGATCATCGCAGTGTTCACACTGGCGCTCGGGATCGGCGCAAACACTGCCATTTTTTCGGTGGTTAACACAGAGTTGCTTCGTCCGCTACCGTTCCGCGATTCGGGGCGGCTTGTTAGCGTTGCGACTGCCAATTCGCGCATGCACTCCTCGAATGGTGCAACCTCGTATCCGGACTTCGTCGATTGGCGGGCGCAGAACCAGGTGTTCGAGAAAATGGCCGCTTATACCCAAGCCACTTTTACGCTCACGGGACAGGTAAATCCAGCCCATTTGGAAGGCGCGAGCGTTTCCGCAGACACATTCGATTTACTGGGTGTTTCGCCGGAGCTGGGGCGAACTTTTCAACCGGGGGAGGACGAAGCAAATCATCGCGTGGTCATCATTAGCGACCATCTCTGGAAGCAACAATTCGGCGGCGATCCCAGGATTATCGGCCGCGTGATTACGCTCGACAACAGCGGATATACGATTGTTGGTGTGATGCCGGCGAATTTCCGTTTTCCGCTCCAACGCGAGCCGGAAGCGATTTGGTCAACCTTATCACCGCTGAATGAGACTTCTGACAACTCGCCGCCGATGGTGCAGCATCGCGGCGCACATTTTCTAACCTGCATTGCGCGGCTAAAACCGGGCGTGACACTGGCACAAGCGCACGCGGCCATGGTCGTGATTGCAAGTTCGCTGAGCAAGCAATATCCCGACACCAATAAGTACATGAGCGTGCATCTGACTTCGGAACAGGAGCGCTTGACTGGTTCAATTCGGCCGGCGTTGCTGGTGATGATGATCGCAGTGGGATTGGTATTGCTGATCGCCTGCGTGAACGTAGCGAATCTTTTGCTGGCACGCGCCACGACACGCGGGCGCGAGATTGCCATTCGCACGGCCATGGGCGCGGGACGGATTCGCGTGGTACGACAGCTCCTGACTGAGAGCTTATTGCTCGCGATTGTTGCGGGCGTTCTGGGAGCAGCGCTCGCGATTTGGGGAAGCGACGTTCTAGTGCGCCTGAGCCCCGAGAATCTTCCGCGAGTTGGCGAGATTCATATCGATGGCTGGGTGTTGGCGTTCACGGCGGGCCTGTCGCTGCTGACGGGAATTTTATTCGGATTCGCGCCAGCAGTGCAGTCAACGCACTCGAATATCGTGGAAGCGCTGAAGGAAGGCTCGTTGAGCATGACTGCGGGACGCAGCCGACATGGGCTGCGCAGTTCGCTGGTAATTGTGGAAATGGCGCTGGCGTTAATTTTATTGGTCAGCGCAGGACTGTTAATTCGCAGCCTGATTCGGCTTCAAGAAGTGAATCCGGGATTCGACCCGCACAACGTGATGACGGCGAGTCTTGATCTCCCGGACGCAAAATATTCAGATCCGAAGAAGGCGGAATTTTTCCGCGAGCTGATCCCGCAATTACAAGTGTTACCGGGCGTGCAATCGGCCGCCGCGGTCTTCCCTTTGCCCATGAGTGGAGATGAAATCCGCACGAGCTTCCAGATCGAAGGCCGGCCGGTGGCGAAGAGTGACGAGCCGCACACTTCAATTCGCGTTGTTACGCCCAATTATTTCGGCACCATGCGAATTCCTTTGTTGAAAGGGAGAGAATTCACCGGGCGTGACGAGGTGAGCGCGACTCCTGTCCTGATTGTGAACCAAGCCTTTGCACAAGAATTCTTTCCGGGCGAAGACCCAATCGGCAAGCGCATCCAGGCCGGAATTTCCAACTCAGGGCCGGGCACAGCTCCTATGCGCGAAATTGTCGGCGTGGTCGGAAACGTAAAATTTGAGAATTTGACAGCGGAGTTTACCCCGGAGTCTTACATCCCCTACGGACAGCTTCAATTTGGATCAGTGACGATTGTGGCGCGCTCGGCGAAAGATCCCCAGGGACTAACGAAACCGATTGCGACGGTGGTGCAATCGCTCGATAAGGATTTGCCGACGTATGCAACGAAGACGGTGGAGCAATACCTGGACGGAACGATCGCGGTGCCGCGTTTCAACACATTCCTGCTCGCGATTTTTGCGGGGCTGGCGATGATTCTGACGGCGGTTGGTTTGTACGGCGTAATTTCCTACACAGTGGCGCAGCGCACGCATGAAATCGGCATACGTATGGCGCTAGGAGCGCAGCCCGGGGACATGCTGCGATTGGTGGTAGGCCAAGGAATGCGACTCGCGCTATTGGGAGTCGGGGTTGGGTTGGTTGCGGCACTGGGTTTGACGCGGTTTCTTTCGAGCCTGCTATTCGGCGTGAGTTCCACGGACCCAGTGTCGTTCGCTGCTGTGGTAACAATGCTTTTCGCCGTGGTGCTGCTGGCTTGTTACCTACCAGCACGAAGGGCCATGCGGGTGGATCCGATGGTGGCGCTGCGTTACGAATGATTTAGAAACTGAGACTCCAAAAAACTTCTGCAGTCCGGCATGATTTTTAAACGAACGCGAAAAGAGGAGAACATGGGAGCGTTTCTGCAAGACATTCGCTACGGGATCCGAATGCTGGTGAAGAATCCCGGCTACACGCTGATTGCGGTTCTCACGCTTGCTCTGGGTATCGGTGCGAACACCGCTCTATTTTCCGTGGTGAACGGTGTGCTTTTAAATCCGCTGCCTTTTCCGCAGCCAGAGCGATTGGTGATGCTCTACGAGAATAGCCCCGCTTTCGAGAAATCGTCCATCTCTTATCCGAATCTGAGGGATTGGCAGCGAAGCAATTCTACTTTCGCGGAAATTGCAGGCTATCGAAGCGACGACTTCACAGTCACCGGGAGCGGCGAGACGGAGCGCGTTCGAGTGGGCATGGTCTCGGCGGATTTTTTTCCGATTTTGGGTGTGAAGCCTGTGCTAGGTCATTTATTTGGCGCGGATGAGGATCGCCGGGGCGCCGCTCCAGTTACGCTCATCAGTGCCGGTTTGTGGCAGCGCGAGTTCGGTTCTGCGCCGGACATTGTTGGCAAGCGCATGAACATGAACGGCGATGATTACACCGTGATCGGCGTCATTCCTTCCAGCTTTCATCTTCAGGTGAATAATTTTGATACCGCTAAAGACGTCTATGTCCCGCTGGGACAGTATCGCGATCCTTTATTTCAAGACCGCGGCGTTCATGAAGGCATGGATGCGATCGGCCGGTTGAAACCTGGAGTCCCGGTGGCAGCAGCGCGCGCCGATATGGATCAAATTGCGCGGAATCTTGCCGCGACTTATCCGAATGAGGATAAGAATGCGGGCGTGACGATCGTGCCACTGAAACAAGATATGGTCCGCGACGTTCAACTGTTTCTGTGGGTGCTGCTGGGAGCTGTCGGATTTGTGTTGCTGATCGCCTGCGTGAACGTCGCAAACCTTCAACTTGCGCGCTCGACTGGCCGGGTGCGCGAATTCGCTATCCGCGCTGCACTGGGCGCGAGCCAGGGACGAGTGATCCGGCAGTTGCTCACCGAAAGTATTTTGATTGGGCTGGCTGGTGGCGGAATCGGGTCGTGTTTGGCCGCGTGGGGGACGCAGGCGGCAATTCGAGTGCTGCCGAAGACGTTACCGCGCGCGGAGGAGGTCCGCTTAGACGCGCACGTTCTAATATTCACGTTGGCGGTTTCCATTTTGGCGGGGATCGTTTTTGGATTGGCGCCGGCGCTGAAGACCTCCCGGCCCAACCTGCAGGACACGCTGAAGGAAAGTGGGCGCGGCGCGAGTGGGACAAGGCATCGCGCGTTGGGAGTGTTTGTTGTAGTCGAGATGGCCATGGCGCTCGTGCTGCTAACCGGCGCAGGTCTGATGATTCGCAGCCTCGCCGCCCTCTGGAGTGTGAATCCAGGGTTCAACCCACACAATGTCTTGGTGTTTGACGTTTCACTGGCACCATCTTTGGGAACAAATGCGTCAACAAGCCGGTCAGCTCTTCGTGAGCTCGCAGAAAAACTGCGAACAGTGCCTGGTGTTCAGGCTGAGTCCTCCACTGGCGGAGCGCTTCCCATGACCGGCGATAACGAGTTGCCGTTCTGGCCCGATGGCAAGCCGAAACCTGCCAACCAAGCCGAGATGGACCAAACTTTGTTTTATATGGTCGAACCGGGGTATCTGGACGCCATGGGAATTCGGCTAGACCGCGGCCGGTTTTTCACAGCGAGCGATAACGAACATTCTCCGGCGGTCATTGTGGTCGACGAAGACTTCGCGAAGAAATATCTTCCCGGTGAGGACCCTATCGGCACGCGAATTCATATCGCTATTCTGAACACCGCGCCTGAAGTTGTGGGCGTGGTCGGACACGTAAAGCACTGGGGTCTCGATTCCGAGGCGGATCACCAGGCTGTCCAAGCGCAAACTTACATGCCCCTGATGCAAATCCCGGATCAGTTCTGGACGGGGAGTCCGCAGGCACAGGTTGTGTTGCGCTCGAGTGGATCGCCGGGCGCAATTGCCGGAGGAGTGCGCGCGGCCATTGAGAAGCTGAATAGTCAAAACGTGATGTTTGAGACCAGAACGATGGACGCAATCATTGCGGAATCGCTAGCTGCTCGGCGCTTTGCAATGATCCTGCTCGGCATTTTTGCGGGGATCGCACTTCTGTTATCGAGCATTGGGATTTATGGCGTGATTTCCTATGTGGTGGGCCAGCGCACCCATGAAATCGGCATTCGCATGGCGCTAGGAGCGCAACGCCGGGATGTCTTACGCCTGATGTTGGGCGAAGGAATGAAGATGGCGACCATCGGAGTTGCCATTGGTATTTGCGCGGCGCTCGGACTCACGCACCTGATGGTCAAAATGCTTTTCGGCGTCAGCGCAACTGATCCGGTCACGTTTGCCGGAGTAGCGGTCGTTTTATCCTGGGTCGCTCTGGCGGCTTGCTACATCCCGGCGCGGCGAGCAATGCGCGTGGACCCAATCATAGCGCTGCGATACGAGTAATCGTGAATTCTGCAAGCTTTGATACGAATAAGGTTGCTCCCACCGGCTTCGAGAATGCTGAAACATAAGGTGAGGAAAACACGTATTAAAGGGTGGGCACCAAGCCAGCGATGCGGATGGCCCAAGAGACCGCCTAGTTATTAGCAAGAAGGAGTTAAACATGGAAACACTCATGCAGGATATTCGTTACGGCGCCCGAATGCTGATGAAGAACCCTGGCTTTCTGATCATCGCCGTTATTACGCTGGGCCTCGGGATCGGAGCGAATACCGCCATTTTCAGCATGGTGGACTCTTTGTTGCTGCGGCCGCTGCCGGTGCGGGACCCGGGACGAGTTGCAGTTCTCGCAATGCAGCAGAAAAATGGCCCGTTACAAACAGCATTCTCCTTCTCTGATTACCGCGATATTCAAAGCCAAAGTTCAGAAACGTTCTCAGGACTAGCGGGATACATACTGGGTTTAGACGGACTCAGTTCTGAGGGAGCGAAACCAGAGCGCATTATGACATCGTATGTCTCCGGTAACTTTTTCTCGACATTGGGATTAAAGCCGGTTCTCGGGCGCTTCATTTTGCCGTCAGAGGGCGAAACACTCGGAGCTGATCCGGTCATGGTGATCAGCTACGCGTACTGGAAGACGCACTTCGGAGGCGATGCCGCGATTGTAGGCAGAAAAATATCTGTGGACGGCCATCCGATCACAATCATCGGTGTGGCGCCTGAGGGCTTTTATGGGGTCAGTTCCGTGGTCTCCATCCAGGGATATATGCCGATTAGTCTGGCGCCGATGGGGGGTTATCCGAGCGATTTCATGACCAATCGAGCAAGCCATCTAGTCTTCGTGCTTGGGCGTTTGGCATCCGCGGCGGACTTTCAAAACGCGAATGCCTCGCTAGCGGTCGTGGGCCAACGTCTCTCGCAACAATATCCGGATGTGGACAAGGATTTAGGCGTGAAAGCCTTTCCGGAGTTGCGGGCACGGCCGAACCCCGATCCCAACAACACTGTGCTGGTAGTCTCGAGTCTGTTCTTGGGCTTGGCGGCTCTGGTGTTGTTGCTGGCATGCGTCAATGTCGCCAATATTCTGCTGGTACGCGCGAGCATCCGCGAACGTGAAATGGCAATTCGAGCGGCGCTAGGCGCAGCACGCATTCGATTAATCCGGCAACTGCTTACGGAGAGCATTTTGTTAGCGCTCATGGGCGGCGTCGTAGGAATTCTTCTGGGCAAATGGGGAAGCTCGGCGCTCAGTTCAGTTCATCTGCAAACAGACTTGCCGGTGCGCTTTGATTTCCATTTTGACTGGCGCGTTTTTTCATACGCCTTTTTGTTCGCGGTGCTAACCGGAATTGTCGTGGGACTTGTGCCCGCCATCCGCGCGTCGCGTGGGAACCTGAACGCGATTTTGCATGCAGGCGGCCGAGGCGTAGTGGGAGGCAAGAGTCGATTGCGTAGCACGCTGGTAGTGGCGCAGGTGGGTGGTTCTCTGACGCTGCTGATCATAGCGGGACTCTTTGCCCGTAGCCTGGGGAAAGCGCAGCAGACAAATCTGGGATTCAATCCGAGCCATTTGCTGAATATGACCATGGATCCTAACGAGATTGGGTACAACGATGTGCAGTACCGCGAATTCTACAAGAACCTGCTGGACCGCGTCCGCGCACTTCCCGGCGTGCAGTCAGCCACCATCGCAAGCTCGGTGCCGCTGGGATATATCAACTCGGGTGACGCGCTTACCGTCGAAGGTTATCAGCCGCCTCCTGACCAGGCCGCGCCGTTGATTCAGTACAACGTAATTTCGCAGGATTATTTCGCGACCATGGAAATTCCGATGGTTAACGGGCGCACTTTCAAATCCACGGACGACGCGAACACGCAGTATGTCGGCATCGTAAATGAAGCAATGGCTAAACAGTTCTGGCCGAATGCAGATCCTATCGGACGTCAATTCAAAATTGGCGCCGATCCGAGACATTGGATACAAGTGGTTGGCGTGGTGAAAGACGCACGGTTTCAGGGACTGCGCGGTCCGGTTCAATCCTACTTTTTCCTTCCGTTCTTGCAGCAATATGCTGCGAACTCGCTCTTAACATTGCAAGTGCGCACATTCGCTGCTCCCGAAGCGATGGCTCCCGAGGTTGAACGCGTGATCGGAGAACTGGCGCCAGACTTGCCGGTTTTCGACGTGAACACCATGAGCCAGGCGTTGAATACGTTGAATGGTTTGCTTTTTTATCAGCTTGGCGCAGTTCTGGCGGCGCTACTCGGAATTCTGGGACTCATCCTCGCAGTCGTAGGAGTGTACGGCGTGATTTCATATGCCTCCAGCCAGAGAACGCACGAAATCGGCATACGCATGGCTCTCGGAGCGCAGCCCATGGACATTCTGAAAATGATTTTCAGCCAGGGATTATTTATCGTCGCGATCGGCTTGACCCTTGGAATCGCAATGGCGCTGGCGGCCGCGCGATTGTTTGGCAACTTTCTTGCCGTCAGCCCAAGGGACCCGGTCACTTACATTGCAGTGCCGGCGATTCTCACAATTGTCGCGCTGGCCGCATGCTACATCCCGGCACGCCGGGCGATGAAAGTGGACCCGATGGTGGCTTTGCGATACGAATAAGGTCGCTGACCAGCGCTGTCCGGAATCGCGACAAACATTCCCGTAACTGGTCATCATCGGCGTTGCCTTCTCCATACAGTTTCCCTAATGTATTCTCGGCTATATACTTAGAGCCACCATCTGCTGGAAGCTGAACTGCCCATATATGGGAGGCTGCGGTAATATTCACGCCCTCGTTTGGCGGATAAGCCCACTAAATGGACACAATGGCGGTTGAGTTGATGAATCAAGCAGGACCCATCCAGGCGCGCATACTTATCGCTGATGACCAACCAGACGTCCTGGAAGCGCTGCGTCTGTTGCTGAAAGGCCACGGCTATACGACTGAAGCCGTAACGTCACCCGCGGCTCTGGTGGATGCGCTGGGCCGGGCAGAGTTTGATTTGGTTTTGATGGACTTGAACTACGCACGCGACACGACCTCGGGCCGCGAAGGCCTGGATGTCCTCACTCAATTGAAGGCGTCGGAAACCGCGCCCCCGATTGTGGTGATGACTGGCTGGGCCACAGTCGGCCTGGCTGTGGAGGCCATGCAGCGAGGGGTCGGTGACTTCGTTGAAAAGCCCTGGGTGAACACGAGGCTCCTCGAAATTCTGCAAAAACAGATAGATATTGGACGGGAGCGCCGCACCGCCCGCCGCAGCGCAATGGAGACCAACCAGGCCCACAGCGAAATCGCTTCGCAGCTCCAACGCCAAAGGCGTGAAATCGAAGAAGCGCGCGCGATCCAGCTGGGATTCCTGCCCAAGGAAATCCCACAGATTGCAGGATATGAAATCGCTGGTGCATGGCAGCCGGCGCGCGTTGTCGGTGGGGATTACTACGACGTCCTGGCATTTGGAGAAGATACTCTGGGGCTGTGCATCGCAGATGTTGCGGGAAAAGGAATGCCGGCGGCGCTGCTGATGTCCAACTTGCAGGCGGCGGTACGCGGGCTTGCATCCCCGTTGTTGCCCCCGGAAATATTGTGCGAACGCTTAAACTCCCTGATTTGCCGGAACATCGCGAGTGATCGCTTCATTACGTTTTTCTACGCGCATCTCGACGGAGTCTCCCGGAATTTGCGCTATGCGAACGCGGGACACAATGCTCCGATCGTTGCACATCGCGATGGCACGCACGATCGCTTGGACGAAGGCGGGGGCGTGCTAGGCATTTTTCAATCGCAGCATTACGTGGCGGGCACACACACGCTGTTGCCGGGAGATAGAGTGCTGCTATTCACCGATGGCGTGGCGGAAGCCAGCCTTCCAGATGGCGAAGAATTTGGAGATGCGCGGCTAATTCGATTGCTCCGAGAAAATTGCGAAGCCGGCGCGGAACAATTGCAGAAAACGATCCTTGCTACTGTCGGAGCGTTCTGCAGCGGAAACTGGCACGACGATGCAACGCTGATCGTGATCGCTGCCGACTAAAACTGGACGGAGACTTGGAATGGACACCTTGCTTCAAGACGTCCGATACGGATTGCGAATGCTGGCGAAAGCGCCGGGATTTACGGCTGTGGCAGTGCTCACGTTGGCTCTCGGTATCGGTGGAAACGCAACCGTTTTCAGTTGGATTCGCACGGTTCTGCTGAACCCATTGCCGGGAATCGCTCATGCAGACCAATTTATTGCAGTCGAAAGTGTGATGCCCAGCGGCGAATATCACACAAGCTCTTACCCGGACTACAAAGATTATCGCGACCGCAATGATGTTTTTTCCGAATTAATTGGGTTCGAGATGGCAGGCGTTGACATGAGCCTGCGCAACGGGGCTCCGCCAGAGCGCGTATGGGGAATCATCGCGACAGAGAACTATTTCGACGTTCTCGGCGTCCAAGCGGCTATGGGTCGGACGTTTCATCCGGTGCCGAACCAAGGCTTGAATTCCGATCCTTACATAGTTCTCGGACATGGGCTTTGGGCTCGACGATTTGGCTCCGATTCGAAAGTGCTAGGTCGCACGGTTCACCTCAATGGCCATCCGTTTACAGTTATTGGTGTGGCTCCGCAAAATTTCTACGGGACCATCGTTGGCATCAATGCCGAATATTTCGTTCCCATGATGATGCAGCCGCAGGTGCTGCCGGGCGAGGACATCGAAGAACGCTGGCCTACATTCGTCCACATCATGGGCCGGCTAAGGCCGGGCGTAACCATCACGCAGGCCCAGGCAGAGATGGCCACGCTGGCCGCCGATTTCCAAAAGGAATATCCAGACGCGGAGAAAGGCGTTGGAGTTTTCGTAACGCCGGTATGGGGCGCGCACTACGGCGTGCAGGATTTCCTTCGCAGCGTGCTCGGATTCCTGATGATGGTGGCTTTGTTTGTGCTCCTAATCGGGTGCGTAAATGTAGCGAATCTGCTGCTGGCGCGCGCGACCTCTCGCGAAAGAGAGATTGCAATACGCGCGGCTCTGGGAGCCAGCCGTACACGATTGATGCGCCAATTGCTCATCGAGAGCTTGTTGCTCGCTACCGCAGGAGGAATCGGCGGTGTGCTGCTCGCGCTCTGGGGAACGAATCTCCTTACATTTTTCCTGCCACCGTTGCATTTGCCTGTGGGACTGCCGTTGGGAGTCGATCGCGCCGCACTGACATTTACGGTGATCCTATCCCTCGGGACTGGCGTCGTTTTCGGGCTGGCTCCGGCGTGGCGCGGCTCGCGAACAGAATTGAATCAGTCGCTTAAAGAAGGAAGCCGCGCGTCAGGGGCAGGAAGCGGAACTCACCGGCTCCGCGATCTTCTCGTCGTTTCAGAAATGGTCCTTGCAACGGTCCTGCTAATGGGCGCCGGTCTACTGTTACGAAGCTTGCACAATGCCGAGAGCAAAGGTCCGGGTTTTAATTCGAATCATGTGACGGTCGCGGCGTTTGATTTGCGTGCTACGGACTACACGGGTCCCCAAGGTGCCGCTTATTTTGATCATTTGATCGAACGAATTCGCGCATACCCGGGAATTCAGTCCGTGAGCCTGGAACGCTACGTCCCGCTCTGGTTTACAGGACGCAGCTATACGAGTGTGAAGATTCAGGGCTACACACCTGAATCCAACGAGGACATGGGTATCGACTGCAACGTGGTCGGTCCTGATTACTTTCATACACTGGAAATCCCGCTGATGAGTGGGCGAGATTTCGCCGAGCAGGATCGCACCGAAGCTCCAAAAGTTGTAATCGTGAATCAGACCATGGCCAACCGTTTCTGGCCGGGAGCCAACGCGGTGGGCCACCAAGTTCACGTTTGGGGCGAGTGGCGCACAGTGGTGGGCGTCGCGCACGATGTCAAGTATCACCGCATGAACGAAGATCCGCGCTCCTTTATGTATTTGCCCCAATTGCAGGTAGACGGAACAGACGCGAATATTCTGGTGCGCTCTGCGATCCCCACCGCAGCCGTAATCAGCGGCGTGCGCGCCGCCGCGAAGTCACTCGATACTAAAGTGCAGCCGATTGAGACGGACGACCTGGAGGGATTGCTGCACGTGTCACTCTTCGCAAACCGAATCGCGGCGACTCTGGCGAGCGTCCTCGGAGCGGTAGGAATGCTGTTGGCAGCAATCGGAATTTACGGCGTTCTGTCTTACAGCGTCAACCAGCGCCTACGCGAAATTGGAATCCGCATCGCGCTGGGCGCGCAAACCACAGATGTTTTGCGTCTTGTCGTCGGGCACGGACTGCGGCTTGCAGTTTTCGGCGCGGCTTTGGGAGCTCTGATTTCTATACTGGCAAGGCGTGGGATGAACAGCCTGCTGTTTGGAATAAGCGCAACTGATCCGATGACGTTCGTCGTGGTGTTGTGCGTTGTGACTTTGGCTGCAGCATTTGCGGCTTATATTCCCGCGCGGCGAGCGATGCGCGTAGATCCGATCGCGGCTTTACGCCATGAATAAATAAGTCTGCACCGTAAAGTTGTGCTCGAACGAGAGCCTACGATGCGTTGGCCTCACAAGAGGTGAGAAATAGTGATTAAACTTAGAGACGTCGAAAAGGTTTACGAATCTGGCGCGGGAAAAACCTGGGTCTTGCGCCGGATCAACCTGGACATCGCCGAAGGCGATTTCATCACCATCATGGGTCCGTCGGGAGCAGGAAAGTCCACGCTAATGGGCATCATTGGAATGCTCGACGGGGCGTGGAAGGGCGAGTACCACCTACTCGATAATGCCGTGCATAAGCTCGACAATCGCCGCCGCGTTGAGCTGCACAAGAAATATATAGGGTTCGTGTTCCAGCAATATCACTTGCTCGACAATCTTACTGTTGCTGAAAATTTGGACCTGCCGCTTTCCTACCGCGATATCAAGAAGGCCGAGCGCGAAGGAATGGTTGCGGACATCCTTGACCGATTCCAGATCGTCGGCAAGAAGTCGCTCTTCCCAAATCAACTCTCCGGCGGGCAGCAACAACTCGTAGCTGTGGCGCGCGCCGTGATCGGCAAGCCGAAACTTATTCTGGCGGACGAGCCCACCGGCAGCCTGCACTCGAGCCAAGGGAAAATGATCATGGATTTGCTCAAGAAGCTGAATGAAGACGGGACCACGATTATCCAGGTGACGCATAACGACGCCTGGGCCGCATACGGCAACCGCATCATTCAACTGGCCGACGGCTGGATTGTAGACGGCGCCTCGAAGGCTGGCGCGGTTTGATTCATCTGTCGACGGCCTTTTGAGGTCAGAGTTTTGGTCGCATGAGTTAGATACCTCAGTAATGGTCCGCCTTCTGGAGGCGACGATGGGAACTGTGTTGCAAGACATTCGCTATGGCATTCGAACTCTTTCGAAGAGTCCTGGCTTTACCGCCATCGTGATTTTGACGCTCGCGCTCGGAATCGGAGCGAATACTGCGATATTTTCGGTAGTGAATGCGGTGCTGCTCGCCCCGCTTCCCTACAATGATCCGGGTAGGCTCGTGGTAGTTTGGTCCACGAACTTGGCGAAGGGCTACAAAATATCCCCGGTCTCGGGCGGCGAATATGCCGAGTGGAAATCGGGCAACAGCGTTTTCGAGAATATGGCGGCATCGAGTGACGCGCTCTACACGCTGACCGGTGCGGGTGATCCCAAAGTTGTGATCGGGTATCAATTTTCCGCGGATTATTTTCGTTTGCTCGGCACTTGCCCTGAACTGGGCCGCACATTTTTGGACGAGGAAGACCGGCCCGGTGATCCGGACGTGGTTGTTCTTGGCGATACGATCTGGCGACGCACGTTCGGTGCCGATCCCAATATTGTAGGTAAGTCGATCACGCTGTCTGGGAAGCCGTTCACAGTGGTTGGCGTGATGCCGCCGAGTTTTAGGTATCCCTCGCTGGTCGAACTCTGGACACCGCTGAGCCTTCCCCCTTCGTTTCTCACCAACTACGACGATACGGCACTGCGCATCCTAGCGCGGTTGAAACCCGGCGTCACAATCAAGCAGGCCCAAAGGCAAATGAATTCGATCCAGGAGCGGATCGCGCAAGAGCACCCGCAAACCGACATTGCCAATAGCGTGAGCGTATTCCCGTTACGCGATCAAATCGCAGGCGACGTCAAGATGCCGCTGCTTATTCTGCTCGGCGCAGTAGGTTTCGTTCTGCTCATCACCTGCGCCAATATCGCCGGCCTGATTCTCGCGCGCGCCGCGGGCCGGAGAAAGGAAATCGCCGTTCGTACTGCCCTGGGTGCCAGCCGAGCGCGATTGATTCGACAGTTCTTAATCGAAAGCCTTCTGTTGTCATTAGCAGGCGGCGCTTTGGGACTTTTTTTTGCGAACGGGGCCACAAGTTTTCTTCTCACCATTTTTCCAAACAACATCGCGAATTTGAATATTCCGCAAGTGACGCGCATTTCGATAGATGCTCGCGTATTCAGCTTCACCCTGCTTGCCGCTTTGTTGACCGGCGTGCTGTTCGGCCTCGCCCCGGTACTGGGTTTTAAAGCGGCTACCTCTGGAGAAGGATTGCAGCAGACCAGCCGGAGCATAACGGCTAGCTCCGCCGAGCGCCGCTTCCGCGGCATGCTGGCGATCAGCGAATTCGCCCTCGCACTCGTTTTGTTGATCGGCGCGGGATTACTGATCACAAGCTTCCGAAATCTCCTGCGCGGAAACCTGGGATTCGATGCGGACCACATCCACTCGGCGCAATTGTTTCTCTCGAATGCCAAGTATCCGTCTGCCGAACCTGCAAAGCGTCTCGAATTCGTAAACCAAGCCATGGAGCGGATCAGACAGTTGCCCGGCGTGGAATCCGTGGGCGCAGCCGGGTTCATGCCTTTGAGCGGATTCTGGGGCGAAGCCGATTTCACCGTGCAGGGGCAGCCCGAGCCGGCGCCGGGCCAAAAACCAAGCGCAAAATCCGATCTCGTCACGCCAGATTATTTTCGAGCCATGGGAATCCCGGTATTGAAGGGTCGTGCTTTCACCGAGCAAGACCGCAAGGGTGCCGCGCAAGTTGTCATTGTCAACGAAACCCTCGCACGCAAAGAATCCGGCAACCAAAATCCCATGGGTCAGCGGTTAAATTTCGGTGATTCCAAAAAACCCGATTTGTGGGAAGTGGTTGGCGTGGTGAGTGATATTCATGATTTCGGTCTTGAGGAAAAAGTTCGCGGTAACGTTTATCGACCATTTGCACAGATTCCTTTTCCGTTAGTTGCTTTCGTCGTGCGCACGTCTGGGCGTCCGTCCAGCCTGACGTCGGCCGTGAAGCAAGCGATCTGGTCGGTAGATAATGATCAGCCGATTTACAAGATCATCGGCGTGGATCAGCTGGCGAGCGAATCGCTTGGGCTCCGCCGCGTCAGCTCTGTTTTGCTCGGTGCCTTTTCAGCACTGGCGCTGCTGTTGGCGGGTCTGGGTATTTACGGCGTGATGGCTTTTTCAGTGGCGCAGCGTACGCATGAAATCGGAGTGCGGATGGCGCTCGGTGCGCAGCCCGACAGCGTGCTGAAAATGATCATGGGCTACGGGATGAGGATCGTTATTGCGGGGATGGCCATTGGACTCGCCGGTGCGTTCGCTCTCGCGCGAGTGGTGGCCAGCCTGCTGTATGGCGTAGAGCCCACGGATGGAATGACGTTTCTCTTTACATCGTTACTACTGGCCTTCATTGCGCTTGTGGCTTGCTACGTTCCCGCGCGGCGTGCCATGCGCGTAGATCCGATGGTGGCGCTGAGATACGAATAGTTACTTAGGTACGGGAAAACGGATGGGCTCACTGATACAGGATATTCGCTATGGCATTCGCACTCTGGCGAAGAATCCCGGTTTCACCATGGTTGCTGTGTTGACGCTCGCTTTGGGTATCGGAGCGAACACGGCCATCTTTTCTGTTGTAAATGCTGTCCTTCTGCAGCGTCTGCCTTACCAGAATCCTGAGAATTTGGTGCAGATATGGAATACGTATTTGCCCGCATGGCCGCAGCTTGGATTGTCACCGGGGGATTTTCAAGACTGGCAGCATCAAACCAAAGATCTTTCGGAGATGGCCGCGTATGTTGACGTCGCTCAGGGTTTCAATCTGACCGGCCAAGGGGAACCGGAACGCGTCAAAGCCGCCTTTGCGACTTCCAATTTATTCCCGATGCTCGGAGTTCGTCCGCTTGTTGGACGCACGTTTACGTCCAAAGAAGATAAGCCTGCGGGCGCACCCGTAGTACTTCTAAGCCATCGTTTGTGGCAAAGCCGGTTCGGTGCTGATCCCGCTGTATTCGGCCGGACAGTTACACTGGACGGCAGAGGATACACACTCGCCGGGGTTTTGCCGGCCGATTTTCGTTTGGTGCCCTGGGCCGATGTCTGGCTGCCGGTTGGCCAGTACCAGGATGATCTAACGGGCCGGCTTCACCACCCCTATAGTGTGATTGCCCGGCTGAATGCCGGCACCTCGCTCGCGCAAGCTCAGGCTGAGCTTGCCACGTTAAATCGCCGGGAAGACCTTACGCTTCCGGATACTCACAGAGGCTGGGGAGTGGTCGCGCGGAAGATGAAAGATCCGTCGGCCGCTAAATTGCGGGTCGCGCTGCTGATTCTCTTCGGAGCCGTAATATTAGTTCTACTGATTGCCTGCGCCAACATCGCCAATTTGCTGCTGGCCCGAAATGCAGCGCGACAAAAAGAGGTAGCGGTCCGAATTGCGCTGGGTGCAAGCAGGAGCAGATTGATGCGCCAATTGCTTACGGAAAGCATGCTGCTCTCATTACTAGGCGGGACCCTCGGTATTTTGCTGGCGGGTGCGGGACTGGATGTGCTGCAGACGTTTGCCCCAACGGATTTAACGAGCGTAAAAGTCGCCGGGTTAAATGGCGGCGTACTGATATTTACGATCGCAGTGTGTGTATTGGCCGGAATTGCTTGTGGTTTGATCCCCGCGTTTCAATCTTCAAAAACAGATTTGAATGGCATGTTAAAAAAAGGTGGCAATGCTCCGGGCGCATCCGGTGGAGACAGGATACGAAGTTTTCTAGTGGTTTCTGAGATTGCTCTTGCACTGATCCCTCTGGCCGGTGCGGGTCTGCTGATCCGAAGTCTTCATCACATTCTCGAAGTCGACCCTGGCTTTCGACCGGATCATGTTATGACCATGCAGGTGTCGCAGCCGGCAATCTCCGCAGCCGAGTTCAATAAGCTGACGCCAGACCAGCAGACTCAACTCGCGGTCAAACAATCTCTGGCATTTCAGCAGATGGCCGAGCGTATCGAGAATATCCCGGGAGTCACGCACGTCGGTGGAATCGACGTGCTTCCTCTGGGATCCTCAACCGTACAGACGACAAGGTTTCTCGTTGAGGGACAGCCGGCTCCCACCACGGGAGCGCGGCCCGTAACGGAACTTCGAACGGCCAGCCTAGGCTACTTCGCAGCAATGGGAATCCCGCTGGTGGCCGGACGTCTATTCACTGAACAGGATTGGAACGGATCGAACGTCATTATCAACACGACGATGGCCAAGAGGTTCTGGCCCGATACCAACCCGATTGGCAAGCGTATTAATTTGTGTTCGATGGCTCCGCAGCCGTGTTGGAGTCCCGTTATTGGAGTGGTTGGCGATGTTCACGAATATGGGCTCGATTCTGCGCCGACTCTTGATACGTACAGTTCAGGTGGATGGACTCCTTATTTCGTGATTCGCGCTGCGGCCCCCCCTTCTGCTGTGGCGCACGCTGCGGTAGAAGCGGTACACAAAATTGATTCGGCTCTTCCAGTCACAAATGTGACGGCGTTCGATGACATTCTTTCCGGTTCCGTTTCGCCACGCCGCTTTCCCACCGTGATGTTAGGAGTTTTCGCCGCTCTCGCTCTCTCACTGGCCGCGGTAGGAATTTACGGAGTTATGAGTTACGTGGTAAGCCTGCGCACAAACGAGATCGGAATCAGGATGGCACTCGGTGCGCATCCGCGCGATATTTTGACTTTGGTGATAGGCCGTGGGGCAAGGCTCGCAGTCGCGGGCGTTACACTCGGATTGGTTGGCGCATTCGCCCTTGCAAGATTCCTGTCGAGCTTGCTCTACGGAGTGCAATCAACGGACCCAGTAACGTTCTTAGGCGTGGCGCTTTTACTGGTCGCAGTGGCCCTTGCGGCCTGTTGCTTACCGGCGCGCCGGGCAATGCAGGTGGAACCGCAGGTCGCTTTGCGACACGAGTGAATTCGAGGCTGAACTGCGCGACGGTTCGATACGAAATGAAGACGCAATTGACAGAAGAAACCAACCCAGCGGGCGTTTCGGCGCTAGCGCAGGAAATCGACGAGCAGCTTTCGGCCATGCCGCAGGCTGCGACTGCAGACCTGCGTCAGTTACGCCGTGGATTTTCGAAACGGTTGAGGGATGCGGCGCCGTATGTGGTGATTGAACTGGCCTCGCTGCTCCTGGAAGTGCCGGATATGGAGCATCGCTTCATGGCTTACGAACTGATCCACCATCATCCGGGAGCGCTCTCCCACTTGAATGCGTGGCAACTGGAGCAGCTCGGTCGTGGAATGGCAAATTGGGCGGCAGTGGATTGTTATGCAGTTTATCTCGCGGGTCCCGTATGGCGGGAGCGGCGCGTGCCAAACAGTCTGGTTCATGGATGGGCAAAATCCATAGACCGCTGGTGGCGTCGCGCCGCGTTGGTGGCCACGGTTCCGCTCAATAGCAAGGCCCGGGGTGGCACAGGGGACACCTATCGCACGCTGCAGGTCTGTCGGCTATTGGAGAGCGATCGTGATCCGATGGTGGCGAAAGCTTTGTCCTGGGCGCTACGCGAGCTCGCCAAGCGCGACCCGCGCGCCGTTCGTGACTTTCTCGCGACCCGCAGGGACGTGCTACCCGCCTTGGTGCTTCGCGAGGTTCGCAACAAGCTCGTGACGGGAGTCCAGAATCCGAAACTGAAGAATCATGATTAATTTAAACCATGGAGATCAGTACTAAGGCCTCGCGGAGGTAGACAGACGGTCAATACACAGTAGAATAACCCGTCTACTCTAAACCTCCTGGGGGCAAGATCATGGAAACACTCTGGAACGATCTGCGATATGGCTGGCGAATGATGCGGCGAAGCCCCGGCTTCGCGGCCGTCGCAGTACTGACTCTCGCGATCGGAATCGGCGCCAACGCGGCGATATTCAGTATTGTCAATGGCATATTGCTGCGCCCGTTGCCGTTTCCTGATTCGAGCCGGATCGTTACGATTTGGGAGACCGACGCCAATCGCAACGTGGTCCGCGGTACAGCTTCGCCCGCAGAATTTCTAGATTGGCGAGACATGAATCATGTATTTGCCGAGCTTTCCGGCTGGCGTTCGCTGCTCTTTACCATCACGGGAAATGGCGATGCCGAGCAAGTCCGTGGCTCACAGGTTTCCGGGGATTTTTTCAGAATGTTAGGAGTAGGACCGGCAATCGGTCGTGATTTTTCGAGCGAAGAGGAACAACTGGGCCACGAGCAAGTTGCAATCCTAAGCTACGCGTTGTGGCAGCGACGATATAGCGGGGATGCGGGTGCCATCGGCAAGTCTATCCTGCTGGACGAAAAACCTTACACGATCATCGGAATTCTGCCGCGATCGTTTTCTCTCTACGGTGTGGCGCCGGAGCTGGAAGTTTGGGTACCGTTCGCTTTCAATCGCGCTCAACTCAACCGTGAAGATCATGAGCTCGTGATATTCGGGCGATTGCGAAATGGTGTGGGGCTGCCTCAGGCACAGGCCGAGATGGAAACGATCATGGCCCAATTAAAAAAGCAGTATCCGGGAATTGATCAGGAAAACGGCGTGCGCGTGGCGGGGTTCCACGATGAACTGGTCAAGAGTCTTAAGCCTTCCATCGTCATTTTGCTCGCGGCCGTCGGATTCGTCCTGCTGATTGCATGTGCAAATGTCGCCAACTTGATGCTCGCTCGCGCTGCGACCCGCGAACGCGAGATTGCCGTCCGCGCCACTCTGGGTGCTGGACGCCGCCGCATTCTGCGGCAACTCCTTACGGAAAGCGCGCTTATGGCGGTCATTGGAGGCGCACTCGGGATCGCGGTGGCGTACGGCGGGATCCATCTGCTGCGCGGAGCGCTTCCTCCCGCAGGCGTGCGCGGCCAAATTCCTCACGCGGATTGGATCGGTATTGATGGCACTGTTCTGTGCTTTACGCTGCTTGTTTCGTTGTTGACGGGAATTATCTTTGGTCTAGCGCCCGCGATCCAGATATCACGCTCGGAGTTGTTCGAATCGTTGAAGGAAGGAAGCCGTGGCTCTACGGGAGGCCGGCGCAGCCATTTCACTCAATCGGCGCTGGTAGTTTCCGAAGTTGCGCTTTCACTGATGCTCCTCGTAGGCGCCGGAGTGCTAATTCGTAGCTTCTTTCTAATTATGTCGGATAGCCTGGGTTTCGATCCATCAAATGTATTGACCATGCAGGTTTTTCTCTCTGAATCGCACTATCCGAAAGCGCCACAAGTAAACAGTTTCTATCAGCGAGTTATTGAGCGCGTAGGAGCGCTTCCCGGTGTGAAATCGGCGAGCGCAGTGAATTTCCTGCCTCTGACTGGCTGGGGCGGTTTCTGCGACTTTGACATTGCAGGACGCGCGAGCCCGCCTTCCGGAGAACACTTTACCGGGCAATACCGCGTCGCCGATTGGCGATATCTTCAAACCATGGGTATTTCCGTTAAGGAAGGACGCGATCTCGAAGCATCGGACGGCCCCCGTACTCAAAGCGTCGCTCTAATTAACGAGGCATTGGCGCGCCGTTATTGGGCCAATCAAGACCCCGTGGGACAGCAGATTCGCCTGAAGTTTCCTGATGTGCGCAGGCCCTGGGACCCTGAACCGAGGGAAGGCTGGCTGACCATTGTCGGGATCGTGGGTGACGTTCGCGACTGGGAGTGGGGCGAGCAAAAGGTCGGCCAAATTTATCTGCCTTACACGCAAAACGCGTCGCGCATCATGCGCTTGGTCGTGCGCTCTGAGGGAAATCCAACACAACTCGTCTCCGCAGTTAAAGACGCAGTGAGCAGCGTAGATTCAAATCAGCCGGTCACCGATGTGCGGTCCATGGATCAGTATCTAGCAGCTTCCGTTTCACAGCGCCGACTGAGCATGTTTCTGCTTGCTTTGTTTGCCGGAGTCGCAACTCTTCTTGCTGCCGTCGGTATCTACGGAGTGATGGCTTATGCCGTGACGCAGCGCTCGCATGAGATCGGGATTCGCCTGGCTCTGGGTGCGGAGCCCGCGGACGTGTTGCGAATGGTAGTTAGTGACGGCATGAGGCTAGCAGGAATAGGCCTTTTCATCGGCATCGGCGCTTCGTATGCCGCTGTGCGCTACCTGGCGAGCCAGCTTTACGGGGTCAAAGCCAAGGATCCGATCACTATTGTCTGCGTTTCGGCGGGGCTGGCGCTCGTCGCCATATCTGCTTGTTACTTTCCAGCTCGCCGCGCGACTAAAGTCGATCCTTTGGTCGCTCTGCGTTACGAGTGAAAAGCGATTGTGAACTATCAGTCTAATGCCGGACAGAACGAAGAGCGCGGCAAAATCAAGGGAGATAGTTTTCGCAAAATGATGCCACCACATACGACCCGAACACGAATACTAGTCGCGGACGATCAGCCCGACATTCGAGAGGCGCTGCGTTTGTTATTGAAAGGCGAGGGATTCGAAACGGAGACGGTAGCTTCACCGGCGGCAGTGTTGGCTGCCCTTGAAGCTCGCGAGTTTGACGCACTCTTAATGGATTTGAATTATGCGCGCGACACCACTTCAGGTCACGAAGGACTCGATCTGCTTTCGAATATTCGGGCGAAAGACAGTACGTTACCGATCATCGTGATGACGGCCTGGGGTAGTCTTGAGCTTGCGGTGGAAGCCATGCGTCGCGGCGCAAAAGACTTCATGCAGAAGCCCTGGGAGAACGCCCGCCTGCTGGCAATTTTAAGGACCCAGATAGAGCTTTCGCAGGCGCTGCGAAAAAGCCAGCGATTAGAGGCCGAAAACCGATTGTTGCGCGCCGATGGACGTCCCGTGATGATCGCGGAATCGGCTGCCATGCGACCGGTGATGGACCTGATCGCACGCGTTGGACCGTCCGACGCGAACGTCCTCATCACCGGGGACCACGGGACTGGCAAGGAAGTGGTTGCGCGAACTCTTTACGCTCTTTCTCCGCGGTCGGGACGGCCGCTGGTGACGGTGAATGCCGGAGGATTGCCCGAAGGTGTATTCGAGAGTGAGTTGTTCGGCCATGTAAAGGGCGCGTTTACGGACGCGAAATCGGACCGCGTGGGGCGCTTCGAGCTCGCTGATGGTGGCACGCTTTTCCTCGATGAAATCGCGAATGTGCCAATGAATCTTCAGGCCAAGCTTTTGCGCGCGCTGGAGACTGGAGAACTCGAACGCGTAGGGTCTTCAACCACACGGCGCGTGGACGTGAGAATTATCTCGGCTACGAATGCTGACGTACAGACCGAAGTAACCGCGGGCCGATTCCGTGAAGATTTGCTTTTCCGCTTGAACACGATTGAAATTCATCTTCCTCCACTGCACGAGCGCAAGGAAGACATTTCAATTCTCGCACATCATTTTCTTCGGCAATCTGCTCAACGTTACCGCAAACAGCTGGAAGGGTTTGAGCCGGTTGCGCTGCAAGTTCTGCTGGATCATCCATGGCCGGGAAACATTCGCGAGCTGGATCATTCGATCGAACGTGCCGTTCTGCTTGCCGAAGGACCGCAGGTCCGAGCGGGAGATTTGGGACTTCGACCTGCGCGCGAGGCGTCGTTGCGCCTGGATGAAATGAGCATCGAGGATGTCGAGCGCGTACTGATCCAAAAAGCTCTTGCTAGGTTTGGCGGAAACGTAAGCCATGCGAGCAAGGCGCTAGGACTAAGCCGCAGCGCTCTCTATCGCCGCTTGCAAAAATACAGCCTTTGAAACCTCTCCTGTATGAACGCCGCATTTTGCTTCTAGCTCTGGCTGCTGGGCTGGGCAGCACAATTGTCGCTCTGATATTGCTCTGGATTGGGAGCTACTCTTCAAAGCTTCAGTGGACACTTACCGTAATGATGGTAATTGCCTGGCTGAGTTTTGCATTTTCGGCCCAGAGCCGCGTTGTTTTCCCGCTGCGAACGCTATCGAACCTTCTGGCCGCGCTTCGCGAAGGTGATTTTTCGATTCGGGCGCGGGGTGCTAGCCGGGAAGATGCACTCGGCGAGGTTCTGCGCGAAGTAAATGCCTTGGGTGAAACGCTTCGACAGCAGCGCCTCGGCGCTTTGGAAGCAACCGCACTTCTTCGGAAGGTGATGGAAGAAATTGATGTGGCGGTCTTTGCATTCGATGGAGCTGGGCGCCTTCGGCTCGTAAATCGAGCCGGCGAGCGAATCCTGAGTCAATCAGAAGACCGCCTCCTCGGGCTAACGGCCGAGGAGCTTGGTCTGTTGGAGTGCCTCGAAGGGGAAACACCGAAAATTGCTCAGATCACCTTTCCCGGTAAATCAGGCCGCTGGGAAATTCATCGCGGAAGTTTTCGAGAAGCCGGACTAGCGCATCAATTGCTCGTGATCACGGATCTGAGCCGCGCTTTACGCGAAGAGGAGCGCCAAGCCTGGCAACGATTGATCCGCGTGCTGGGACATGAGCTTAACAATTCTCTTGCGCCGATTAAATCGGTGGCTGAGAACCTGGGTAGCATGCTTCATCGCAAAGACCGCGCGCCGGACTGGCAGGAAGACATGCGCAGCGGCCTTAATATAATTGCGGCACGCACGGACGGTCTTGCCAGATTCATGAGCGCTTATGCGCGGCTGGCCAAGCTTCCGCCGCCCGTTTTTCAACCCGTGGATGTAGGCGTTTGGATTCGGCGAGTTGTGGGACTGGAGCCGCGACTCAAGGTGAACATCGATGCTGGACCGGAAACGAAAATCCAAGCGGATCCCGACCAACTCGAACAATTGCTCATCAATCTGTTGCGCAATGCTGTGGATGCGGCTCTGGAGACGGGCGGCGGCGTGCATGTGGGCTGGGAGCGCGAGAACGGGTCCGTACGTGTCTGGATTCAAGATGAAGGCCCGGGTATTCCGAATGCCGCCAACCTTTTTGTGCCGTTTTTCACGACCAAGCAAGGAGGTTCGGGGATCGGTTTGGTCTTGAGCCGCCAAATCGCGGAAGCTCACGGGGGTTCGCTCACGCTCGAAAATCGAGAATCAAGGCGCGGTTGCGAAGCGCGCCTCCGTTTGCCCATCAATAATTGAGCTGTTCAGGGTTTTCCCCCCTGGTATTTACGCCCTCGCAGAATTCTTCTTTGCCGATTAGAAAGCAGACTACTTGCCCCGCCCCAAAAAAACCGGCGCCGAAAAACGGGCGCCGGTTCAAGGCAAGAACAAATTGTTACTGCTGTTGTTGTGGCTGTTGCTGCAAGTCTTTCTTGGCTAGATCAGCTTTGGCCGGGTCTGCGGAAACGCCCGAACCGGGTTTTTGATAACGCGTCAAGTAAGGCATGAACGGCGTGATTTCAAACGGCATTTTTTCGCGAGCTGAAAGAAGCGGCAGGGGCTTGGCCTTGAGCAGGTAAACGTGATCGTTCCACGGGTCGAGCTTCAGGCGCGCGCCGATGGGCAAAGCCGCGATCTGGTCAAGCTTGTTGGGCTGGAGGTTAGGCGCGGAACTTATCAACTGATCTGCGAGATAAATGCGGTTACCCAAGTGCGGATTAATCAAGACGGGAAGCGTTTTAGAATCCGCATCGAGCTGTTTCAGGAACAGCCCGGCGCTTGCCAGTTTGTCTTTGTACGGAGAATTCTTCAGAAGCTCCACGGCCTTGACGCTGTCCTGATGAACCTGCTCAGGCGTATCTCGGAAGCTAAAATGACTCAGCGCTTCGGTGGCTGTGACGGTAGTAGTGTCGTTGAAGCCCCACTGATCGGTGGATGGCTTGGTCATGATGATATCCGCCAATTCCTGTGCCAGCATGGTGGCCAGGCTGGATTCGTCAGGCAGCACGTCAATCAATCCACGGCTCAGAACAATCGTGTGTCCGATGGAGAACATCTCGAGTGTGCCGGTGAGCATCACTCGACAGTGAACGTCAGGCTCGACGTCCAAATTGTTTGTGACTTCCAGGTTGTTCACGACAGTTTCCAAAACCTTGTCCACTTCTCCGGGAGGCGCCAATAGCCCTGTACGTTGCAAACGGTCGACCACGTTGATTTCAGCCTGGTGCTGCCATTCGCGCTGCGCTTCGATCGGGGAACGATCTTGTGGCGCAGCCTGATCTTGAATGGCATCGGGAGACTCAATGGTCAGCTCGCTGAATTCTTCCTGGCGGCCGACGTTTTTCAGATTGTAGCCCCAAAGCCGGGTTTGGGACTTAAACCGAACGTGGTTGCCAAGAAAATCCTTCAGGTCCGATTCCTGGCTGAAAATATAAGCGGGCAGCCAGAGTCCAGGTTGAACGTTCAAACGCCAGCTATCGAAATGAAGATTAAAACCGTTAATTCCTGCAACCGGAGTATAGACGCCATTAAATCTGACGATGGCGAAGGTCTGATCTTCCGCCCAGATGCGCCCTTTGAAGCGGCCCTTGCCGGATTTCGGCAGCGGCGTAATATCGAACACTACGCAGCGTACTTCACCCAGAAATTCGCGGCGCACGTAATCGAACTGGTAATGCTGGCGGTCAAATCCGTTCGTATCGATATAAATCATTTGCAAAAAGCCGTCGGGAATATACGAGGAACTAAACATCGAGCTCAGATGCGAAATGGGATTTATGGCGTCCAACTTGCCCTTCTTTCCATTCAGCATCGAGTGCTCCACAACGCCTTTTGAAAGATCCGCCTGGCCCAGGAAATAGTGGTCGCGCACGGGAATCGTCCCCATTTCCTTATCAGGTTTCATATCCTGGATGTACGTCTCGATAACCGGATTGAAGCGCCGAATGGTGGCAATTTCTTCGTGTTCACGTGCAATCACCCGATCAATCGCCTGATCGACGGTAGTCACTGGCCCGGCAGTGGCGCCGGCCTGCGGCTGCGTTTGATCCGCGGTCTGGGTGGCTTGTGCCGAAGCTACACTTGCCAGGCTTCCCGCCAGCATTACCGTGAGACAAAAGTTCTTCAACGTACTCATTGCCTTTCCCCCTATCAATACGCCAGTTCGAAAACGATGCGGACGTTGGCGGTGTAATCTACCGGCTGCCCGTCTTGCTGTGCCGGGCGAAAACGTATCTGGCGCGCGGCGGCCTGTGCGGATTCATCCAGGCCATAACCCAGTCCCTGAGCTACACGAAGGACTTTGATCTCGCCAGAAGCTGTGAACATGACTTGCAACACCACATCACCCTCAATTTTCTTGGCACGGCCTTCGTCGCTGTAAGCCGGTTTCGGCTTAAAGAGAATTTCAACGGGCGTAGTCTTCGATGCCACGGTGGTTTGCTTCGCTTTGGGGGCTGCTGCCACCGCATGCTCATCCGCAAAGACCCCCTGTTGCACGTTTCCGTGGCCGCCCGACCCGCCGGGGCTACCAACGGCAACACCGTTGCCAAATCCTGTGCTAGCTATCACTCCCTTGGCGCCCTTAGAGCCGCCTGTACCGTTTCCGGTGCCCGGGCCGGGAGGAAGGTCGAAACTACCAGCTACCGCAATGTTTGCCGCGCGATTGGTCTTGCCATTCGGTGCCACGCCATCTGGATCGCCGAAGCCCCCGGTTTGCACGGCCTCGCGAGGTTTCCTCAGTGTGGGTATCGCGGAACTTCCCATTGAGGCGGGAGGGTTCTGATCTGGGAATGCCTTAGCGACTACTGGCACATCAGGCGTCGGCGTATTTTTCCGCGCGGTGGCAGGTTTTGCTACCGGTGCGGTCACTACGGGCGAATAGATTTTTGGTTTCGGTGGAACGACCTCTGCCACTTTCGGAGGTTCAGGTGGCTTGACGACCTCACGCTTCACCGGAACAGGTTTTACCGGCTGAACCGGCTGTGGCTTCCACGCAACCACGGGAGGCGATTCAATCGGCATAGTCCAGTATTTCTGGACGAGGTTCATTCTCTCAGGCATCAGCATGGGAATGATGACCAGTGCCGCCACCGCAAGGCATTGCAATCCAAACCCTGCGCTGAACAGATCCCAGCGAGGCTGCGCCTCGGGGAGCAGCGACTCGTTAAAAACCGCTCGACTTGTTATCCGCGCCATAGCTTTCACCAAATATCCTTATTATTCATTTATGCTTCGTCGAGACAGAATAGCGGCTGACTGTACTTAGTACTAGGCCGGGAGGGTCGCCGTGAATAGGACTGAAGTACTATTCTATCGCGGGTCGTGTTGAAAGCGATAACCCGATGGATAGCTGTTGCTAAATAGTAAGCCGAGGTTCGATTCGGAATTGAGAGCAGCCTACCCACGGTTTCGCCCCACTTAATGAATCTAACCCGGCTGGGAAGGTTAGTTGCAGAGTTTTTAATCCGGATTTGAAAACGAGGGCACGCCGATAACCCGGCCTGCCCCTCGTGCGACTCGTTTTAGTTTTACACGCTATTTCGTCAATCGTCTAGCGTGGTTCGACCACGACGTATCCTGTAACTCCGCCGTGATTCACCAGTAGTAGCACCGGCTGCTTATCAGCTCCTGACAATGCTTGCTGGTAATCAGACGTATTGCTAATCGGTTTGTGGTTGATTTCCTGGATCACGTCTCCGCGACTCAATGGTGGCTGCGCACCCGCTGCCGGGCTTGACGGATCGATCGACGTCACCACTACTCCGTGGGTACCAGGAGTCAAATTGAGCTGTTGGTTGATGTCGGGAGTCAGGTCTTGCACCTGCACTCCTTCAAGGGCTGCACCGGTCGTTTCACCTGAAGCCTGCTTTTCATTCTTCTCATTCAATTCGGCAAGTTTTAGCGAAACATCCTGGGCCGCTCCGTTGCGCCAGATCTGTAGTTTGACCGAGGTTCCTGGTGCGAACTGCGCGATTTGAACCCGAAGCTGGTTCATGGAGTTAATCGGTTCGCCATTGAGTTGAAGTATGACATCGCCTTTTTTCAACCCGGCCCGAGCGGCTGGAGTATCGGCCGAAACATCTCCGACCAGCACACCGCCGCCTTGCTTCAGACCAAAAGCCCTGGCAAGTTCTGGCGTGACATCCTGGATATGGACTCCGAGATAGCCTCGGACGACTTTGCCGTTCGACAAAATCTGGTCCATGATCGGCTTTGCCATGCTCATCGGAATTGCGAATCCCACTCCTTCGTTGCCACCTTCACCCATTCCGCCGTGAGAAAGAATGGCGGTGTTGATGCCGACCAGATTGCCGTGAATGTCGATCATCGCGCCGCCGGAGTTCCCAGGATTGATGGCTGCGTCGGTCTGGATAAAGTTTTCATAGCGCTCGATGCCAAAGCCGCCGCGTCCAGTGGCGCTCACGATTCCCATCGTGGCCGTCTCACCCACTCCAAATGGATCGCCAATGGCGAAGATGAGATCGCCAACTTGCAATTGGTTTGAATCGCCCAGCGGAAGAGTGGGCAAGTTCGAAGCGTCAATCTTCAACACCGCGATATCCGTTTGCGGATCAGTTCCGATAAGTTTGGCCTGGAACTCACGCTTATCATTGAGGAAAACCTTGATGTCAGTGGCCCCATCAATTACGTGATTATTCGTAAGGATTGTTCCATTGGAGCTTACGATGACACCCGATCCCAGACTCTGCTCACGCTGGGGACGAGTCTCTCCTCCCTGTCCAAATTGATCGCCGAAAAATTGGCGGAAAAAAGGATCGTTGAACATCGGAGACATCTGATTCCGCCCAGGCTTTACTACTCTCGAGGAACTGATATTGACGACGGCTGGAAGCGCCGGTTTCAAGACCGCAGAAAAACCATTCGCGAAATTGCCCAAGCTTACGGGCAGGGCGTTCTGCGTCATTGCAATGGGTGCTCCCGGGGCGCCGAAGACGGTATGACCCGTCCAAGTTCTGAATCCTTGCGAGAGTAGGGCGCCTCCCGCAACCGCCACGAGCACCACGGTAGTGGCTACCCAGCGGCGAATTTTTAATACTCTGCTTTCCATAATTGTCTCTCCTGTATCTCTAATAAGTCTCGTCTGGCGCGTAAAACGCGATCCGCGAGTTGATATATTTGACGTATCTCGCGGCCATTGGTGTTTAGGACCTCACACCGGGAATCTGGCCCGCTACCCCCAGCTATATAGATGCAAGAATTATACTTGAGGTCACCTGTTCGAATTCAATAGTTGACCTGGGAAATCAATGCAATATGCTCACGGGCTTTTGGGCCCCGTAACCGGCATAAAACGCCACAACCAAGATCTTTGCGAGGCGAGTTTCGCCTGTGATTATCTACGGTTGGCGACGATCCAAATTTGAAAGGGGTTATCAGAATGATGCGGAAAATACTTGCGCTCGTTTGTGCGGCAGCTTTTCCTTTCGTCATAGCGCGGCCCGCGGCTTGCGCGCCTCACCAATCAGGAATGGAGGGTTCCGTTTCTATCGATGACGGAACGCTCAAATCGCTTGGTGCGGTCGCTGGCGCCGGGATAATGGAAAGTGGTACATACGAGACTCTTCGCGAACTGAGCGACGACATCGGAGCTCGCGTGACCGGCTCGCCCGAAGCAGCACGGGCCATCGCATGGGGCGTTGAAAAAATGAAGAGTGCGGGACTCGAAAACGTCCATACGGAGTCTTGGAAACTCTCGCGAGGTTGGACGAGAATTTCCGCGCATGCCGATATGATCGCTCCGATTCATCGCAGGCTGATGATTGATTCCATGGGGTGGGTGGGCTCTACACCCGCTGAAGGCGTGGAAGCTGACGTGATACCGGTGAATTCGTATCGTCTCGCGGACGAATTAAGCGATCGCGCAAAATGGAAAGGAAAGATCTTGCTGGTCGTTCACAAAGGCGAACCGCCAACGGATCGAATGGCCGGCTTCGCGCAGTTTGGAACCTTTCTGAAAGCTGCGCATGAAGCTGGTGCAGCGGCGGTCATCAGCGGACAGGGCGGCAGCGTTGCACAAGGCATGCATCTCACGCATACCGGCGTGCTTGGGTTTGACACTTACTACGATATCCCGGTTGTCAGCATGGCCGCCGAGGATCAAGAGCAGCTTGAACGCTATCTGGATCGCGGCAAGGCCGTACGTCTAAAGATTGACGTGCAAAACCGCGTCACGGAGGGAGCGGTTGAGACCGCCAACGTGGTCGGCGACATTCGCGGCACGGAGCATCCGGAGCAAATCGTCGTCGTCGGAGGCCATATCGATTCCTGGGATTTGGCGTCCGGCGCGACAGACAACGGCATGGGCGCCGCCGCAACGCTCGGAGCTGCGGAAGCCATAATAAAGTCCGGACAAAAGCCGCGGCGCACCATTCGATTCGTGTTATTCACAGGAGAAGAAGAAGGGCTGCTCGGTTCGATTGCCTACGTGAAAATCCATCAGAGCGAAATGGCCAACCATATTGCGGCCGTCATCCTCGATAACGGGCAAGGTCCTGTCATCGGCTTCCAGCTCGGCGGACGTGCGGACCTTATTCCCGCCGTTCAAAAATTCGCTGCTTCGCTTCAGGCGTTCGGGAATATGAAAGTGGATGATGACGTTGAATTCGGTACGGATACAGGTCCATTCATCCTGGCGGGATTGCCGGGAATCAATCTCGACCAGGAATCGCCGGAATATGGGTACACGCACCACTCCGCGGTGGACACATTCGACAAGGTTCAGGCGGACATTCTCGACCGAGATGCAACGGTGATGGCGTTAACGGCATTTTGGATCGCCGCTCGGCCTGAGCGGCTAGCGAGCCCGTCGTCGCCAGACAAAACCGCCCAGATGCTCGTGGATAAGCATCAGGATACAGTGTTGAAACTATTCGGATTGTGGCCGTTTGGAAATATGGGCCGCGACCAAGAGCAGAAACAGTAGTCAGTGTGAAGGACGAAATCGAACCTATTTGCTGATGAGCCGCGCAATGCCGAACGCAGCCGCAGCGGCAAGGCCTCCTACAAGAACGGTCTGCAAGCCGCCGCGCAACGGTTTGACTCCGGTGTAATGCCCTTTGATCGCGCCGAAAACGAACAGGGCAAGCAGCGTGACTCCAATCGAAACCCAGAGGGCTTGGACGATGTGATTCATCAATATGTAGGGCGCTAAGGGAACCATCCCGCCCACGATATACGAGACAGCAATCGTTGCGGCGCTTCGGCCCGCGCGGGCGGGATCAGGCGCTTCCAGACCCAGCTCGAAGCGCATCATGAAATCGACCCATTTTTTCTGGTTTGACGTGATCGCTTTCACGATTGGCGCCATTTGTTCCTGCGACAGCCCATAATCGCGAAAAACCTTAGCCACTTCTTCTGTTTCAATCTCCGGCAACTCAACGGTTTCTCTATATTCTCGATCGAGCTCGGACGCGTAATGTTCCGTGTCGGTTTGAGCCGCCAGATAACCGCCCAATCCCATGGCGATCGAGCCTGCCGCAATTTCCGCAAATCCTGCGGTCACGACAATGCCTGTGGACGCGATCGCGCCTGTCAAACCCGCAGCAAGCGCGAATGGCACGGTAAGGCCGTCCGACATTCCGATGACGATGTCGCGCACCGCTGCCGTTGCGGTGAAGTGTTTTTCGACATGTTCGACTGATGGCATCTTCGGCTCCTCCGAGACATCTAAAATGTGACGTAGGTTCCGTTGTCCCCTGCCAGGCGCGTATAATTATGGGGCAGGAACCGAAATTCGGGAGGGACATAATGACTCAAACTTCTGGTCAAGGAGCGGCTCCCCAGATGACTTTTACATTGCCACCACTGCCTTACGCTTTCGACGCACTCGAACCATACATCGACGCGAAGACGATGGAGATTCATCACGACAAGCACCACGGGGCTTACGTTACGAACCTGAACAAAGCCCTCGAGGGACATGCGGATCTTCAAAAGCTTTCCGTTGAAGAATTGTTGGCGCAAATTAACAAAGTGCCAGAGAACATTCGCACCGCTGTTCGCAACAATGGCGGCGGCCACATGAACCATTCTATGTTCTGGAAAATTATGAAGCAGGGTGGCGGAGGCGAACCCAGCGGAGACCTCGCTAGCGCCATCAAGTCGGCGTTTGGAAGCTTCGCCGATTTCAAGACCAAGTTTAACGATGCAGCCACCAAGCGATTTGGGTCAGGCTGGGCTTGGCTGCTTTTCCGCGACGGCAAAGTCACCATCGAGTCTACCGCCAACCAGGACAATCCGATCATGGACGGCGGGAAGGCTTTTTTTGGTTTGGACGTCTGGGAACACGCCTACTACCTGAAATATCAGAATCGCCGGCCGGAATATATTGAGGCCTGGTGGAATGTGATTAACTGGGCGCAAGTCGCAGAGAATTACGTCCACGCCAAGAAGTAGCCATTGCGATCTACCTCTTCAATAGGAAAGTTCTGTCCGCGACGTCCGCCGCATCATTTACGGAGGGCGTCGCGGACGACTTCCAATTTCCCTTTTTCATCTTCATTAGAACCAGACGCAGAAATTACGAAGACGACCGCTACATCCCATCTCAAGCGCGGTACGGAGATATTTGCCCGCCCGTGGCGGCAGGTAGGGATCTGAGCGATGCCTCGGGGCTTGAGCGTCCTAATTTTTCTGATTGCAATGGTTAACGTAGCTGTTGCGGCCCAAACTAATCCGAATCACGATCGCTTGAAGGTTCTACAAAATATCGTGATCGAGAGCGGCGAAACCGCGAGTGATGTCCAATGCTTCTTGTGTAGCGTCCACGTTCGCGGTCACGTCACCGGCGATATCATCACTGTCGGCGGTGCCATTTTTGTTGACGGTAGAGTAGACGGCGACGCGATTGCAGTCGGTGGGCGCATCGAATTGAACTCGAACAGCAAAATTGTCGGCGACGCTGTCGCAGTGGGCGGATATATCGAACGGCAGGACAATTCCGTGATTAGCGGCGATTCGAAATCGCTGCCTTACGTTCTTATCCCCGGCCAATATCGTCCAACACTCCTCGGCAGTCTCACGCTTGGGGCTATCAACGTGTTTTTTGTGGCTTTGGGTTATTTGCTTGTTCGTGCCAGACGCGCGGAAATCGCTTCGCTCGCTATCGAGCGCCGGCCCGCCTCTGTGTTTTTCGCGGGCATCTTTTCGCTTCTCATATTCTATGGTCTGGACTGGATAACAGGTTATCTTGGCCGACTGGAAAAGCCAGCAGACATCATCTTGTTGGTAATTTTGGCGGCTATTGCCGCGACGGGGGCCACCGGCGTCGGATATTGGGTAGCTCGTTTGGCATTTCCGGAAACCAGTGGAATCTGGGCCTGCATCGGCGGCGTTTTGGCGCTGTCTCTACTCGAACTCGTACCGCTTGTTGGCTTGCTCGTTTTTGCGATTGGTTTGATTGTGTCAATGGGCGCTTCATTGGTGACTCGCTTCGGCTCGCGGGAGGTTTCCCTCCCCGCACACGCGGCCAGTTAGTGCTTCTAGGTACATGGTTTCGGTTCGACGAAGAAATAGGTACACTATCGATAGATGCCAAGTTTTCTGCAGGATCTTCGAATGAAGTGCCCGGCCGGTTCTCTCCCGCAAACCGTCGACCTCTTATTCATCCAGATCGGCGAACTCCACAGCGCATGAAGTCGTCCCAGGGCCTGCACGCTAAGACGGTTTTATTGATCTTGCTGATGGTGACTTTTGGTCCGCTCGGTAACACCCTGCTCGGCAAAGGCATGAAACGAATTGGCGCGGTCACGATTGGGTCGATCCCGGATCTTCTTCACGTTCTCTATCAGGTCTTTACCTCGGGAATAATTTGGCTCGGGATGTTATCTCTCTTGATGTTTTTAATCTCTTACATGCTCGTGTTGTCCTGGGCGGACTATAGCTATGTTCAACCAGCCTCTTCGTTTGCCTACGGCGTAATCGCTTTATGGGGTCATTTTCTGTTACACGAAACCGTTACGCCGACTCGATGGCTCGGCGTGCTAATCATCTGCGCGGGCGTTTTTGTCGTAGGGTACACACATCCCCGCACCACGGAGAACAACTAATGTTTTGGGAAATCGTACTCTTACTCGTGATTGTGATTGCCGGAACAGGAGGTGAACTGTCTATTTCGCGCGCCATGAAGACGGTTGGCGAAGTACATGATTTCCGGCCCACTAACCTGTTTCGCGTGATCCTCCGAGCTATGCACGTGGGATGGATGTGGATCGGTTTCCTACTTTCGATTGTCGCTTTCCTCGCTCTGCTTGGTGCGCTTTCGATCGAAAATGTGAGCTTCGTTGTGCCGGTGACGGCGATCAGTTACGCTGCAGGCACTCTGGGCGGGAAAATCTTTCTCGGGGAACGTGTCTCGCTCCAACGGTGGGCTGGCGTGGCGCTCGTCTGTATAGGTGTAACGCTCGTATTCATAGGTCGAAAGTAGGCTGACTCTTCACCTAAGCCGGCACTCACTTTTCCGCAGGGTTTGAGGTCACTGAGAGAAGCATACCGTCGCGAATATAATATTGGCCGTCGCGCCAGCGAACTGTCTTGCGAAAAAAGCTAGCAAGCCAGATGAAGAAGGCTAAAGCATCCCACACTGGGATCAAAAACATTTCTTTCCACAAGCCGGGCTGTTTCAGGCCGCGGATGCCAATACTCCAAGTCATGGCCACCCTTAGTGTGAGATAAAAGCCGACGTAGGCCAAAGCCACCCCAGCCGATAGGTGAACCGCAATCACGGCTAACAACCACGGCAATCCTTGGGTGAAGAGCAGACCGAGGTGTGCCCATGGGCGCATATGCCGCATTACCACCATCCAGCGCATGCGTTTGGCCAGCAGTTCTTTGAACGACTTGTATCCCGCTAACTTCATAACAGTATAAGGGAGAAGTTCAACCTCATGGCCGTGCTCAGCGATCAGCCGGCCCACTAGAAGGTCGTCGCCCGGTTGGTTTTCGATCAACTCAAGGCCACCGAACTCGGCCAGCCGCGACCGCGAGGTCACGATCGTTGGACCGAGAGCGAATCGGATACCTTCCAATTGCCAACCGACCAGGAGTCCGGCATAAAAATCTGAAACCATTCCGATGGCCTGAAGACTTCCGGCGAATGTTTGCGCACGAGCCGGCATGTAGAAGCAGGTTACCGCTCCCACTTTAGGGTTGGCGAGAGGAGCTACTACGGTTCCCAGATATTCGGGCCGAACTCGGACATCACTGTCGCCCATGACTAAGATTTCGTTTTGAGCTTCTCGGACAAGACGCCCCAATTTCGCGACTTTGTCATTCACGGCCTCACTGCCGGACCCGAAAAAGATTTTTATCCGACGCTCAGGAAAATCTTGAATAAGCTTTTCAAGGATTGGAATCACAGGGTCATCGGTCCGGTCCACGCAGAAAAGAAGTTCGTACTCCGGATAATCTTGACGACAAAAGCTGGCGAAGTTTGTATAGGCCTCAGGATCAAGCCCGCGGATCGGTTTTAGGATACTCACTGGCGGTGTAAAGGCGCTTCGCGTTATCGTTTGAGGAAAGAAGCGCCAGGAACTGTAAAGAACCAGCAAGTAGTAGATGAAAGGGATGGCCGCTGCACCGAGGAAAACATAGGGCGCCATGCTCGAATTCATTGGACCTCTGTCGAGTTAATCATGAAGCATCTGGATGAGCAGACGCACACAAGGTGTCACCGATGCGCACAAAGAATCTAGAATCCATTCAGATACCACAAACCCGCGTGTAACCCGAAGTAAAAACATTTAATTCTAACACTATAAATGTGGCTCAAAATGAAGTTTGGGATGCCGCAGGTTCAAAGCACAACGCCGCGATCCCGAGCCGAGACCATGGGAACCTGCGCTACCGAGAGCCAGAACCCATGAGCGGGTGGTTTGTAAAAAGGAATTTGCCCCCGCTTTCCGCCACTAACGCAAGTTGCGACGGGCCGACCAAGCCTTCCAAACGTTCCACTGCCGGTCCGGTTGCAAGCAGATAGAAACGTTCGGGCTCGGACCACAACCTTTTGAAATCTGTATCTTGAATAAATACATCTGGCACCCCCGGAGCGTACGAACCGTATTCGAGATTTTGGAAGCGAGCGTTTAAAAGCAGGGCTCTTCTGTTGGTGTAGAAAAAGACGGAAGAGAAAGTGTAGTAGTGATGGTTCACGATCAGCGTACCTTCCGGGGATTTCAGCAGCGCCTCTGCCAGCGGTCTGGAAGAAAAGTAGGGATCAAAAACTACCAGCGCCAGGCGAGCGGCGTGAAAGAAAATAATCATCATCAGAGCGGAAGCCAGAAACGCGCGTTGCCCGATGGCTCGAAACGTTCCCACGGCGCCGACAATAAAGGCAATCCCCGCGACGAGCAATGGAAGGCGAAGATATGCGAAGGAATAGAGCGTGAGATCTTCCATATGGCCTAGAGCGAGTGAATAAACCGCTGGATGCGAGGTCAGCGCTTTTGAGATATCTCCGGACACCGGAATGTTGCGCACGTAGAAAAGAATACCGAATACTACCAGAGCTGCGAAAGCGCTGATCACAGAAACAACGCGCGTTCCTCGGCGCACCCAAGGCCCATCCATCGCCATCGCGGATCCCAGTAGCAGAGCGAGCGCCGGGTAGCAAGGCATGGAGTAATACTCTTGCGTCGTGGAAAATGTGAAAAAGACAAGCACGAACCCGACCCAGCACAGTGCGAGCAATCTGGTGCGGCCCGCGCGATCGATAGGCTGGAACGAAAGCTTAGCGATTGCGGGAAAGTAAACGCTCCAGGGAAACAGCCAGACAAAGTGCAGCAGCCAAAAGTAAAGACGCGGGACAGTGTTGTAATCCCGTGGATAGCGCAAATTCAGGAAGCGAAGGAGTTGCTCATTGATGAAATAGAACCAGAGAAATCCGTGATACTGGCCAGGGCCGCTGTGCAACGTGAAGGCAAAGTAGGGAGGGTTCCGCAAAGTAGCCAGAACGTGCCAGGGAACCGCAATCAAGAGAACCATCAAGCTCCCGCTAAAAACATGAAGCCGTTTCCAGGTTTCGCCGGAAAAGAGCTGGTGGGTGAGAAAAAGATAAATGATCGCGGCGGCGACGGGGAAAACAACGGCGATCAAACTCTTCAATAAGAGGCCGGTTCCAAGGCTAGCAGCCAAAACGAAAGCCCAAACGCGCCAATGAGCTTCGTCCTGGTCCAGGGCTCGCAAGAACGCCCACATCGCCAAAGCTGTTGTCAACGTCAGCATGACATCGGGAATCAGGACTCGTGTAAACAGAAAAAGTCCCCCACCTGTGGCCATGCATAAGCCTGCGTAGAAGCCCGCCCGCTTTCCAAATGCCCAGGTGCCAAACGCAGCCGTCAGCCAAGCCAGCCCGATGGCGGAGAGAGCAATGGGGATGCGCGCGGACCAGTCGTGAACACCAAAGATTTTGTAGGAACCGGCGATCAACCAATAGACCAAAGGGGCTTTTTCGAGATAAACGACGCCGTCGAGACGTGCGGTCACCCAATCGCCGGAAGTGAGCATATTCCGGCTGATTTGAGCGTGCACGGCATCCACATCATCCACCAGGGACGGCGGAGAAATGATGCAGCCCAAGTAGATTGCCCCTGCAAAAAGCAGAACAGTCAAATAGAAATTGTTTTTCTTTCGGGTATGGAATGATTGGCTGGGGGGCAAGATGTTGTCTGAGCTCTCCATTTTTCGTCCACAAAACGGAACTAACGAGCCCCCAGGGGCTACATCGAGATGTGCTGGCTCCTTCTAGACGCGGGCTCAGCTAGATTCACTACATTGCGACTGAATACCTCGAGTCTGCTCGGACGTGAGCGCAGTGTATCAAACAGGCGAGAGACTAGCAGCCTTCGAAGCAAATTCCCGTTTCCAACACCAGCAGTTTTAAAGTTTACTGTATTCGACCCGATCGCTTCTTCGCTCTGAGCGCAGCGCGCGGAGCCCGCTTTGTTTTGCGATCAGATGGCCCCGGTCCTTCAAACGACGGCTCGGATGTGAGAGCACTTGAAGCGTGCTCTTTACTGCGCAGTTCATTGCGAGTCCGCCGCCAGTTCACATGCGGCTGGATAAGGGATGTATCGATCCGATCCCGGTATTTCAAAGCGATATTCATGAGCGAGTCCAACAGCGACCGAGAAAGAAAATGAGGCTCCAATCCAAGATCGAGAAGCTTGGAATGCTTCGCGTTGTAATAATGTTCCTCCGCCTCGACTCGCGGATCCGGCAAATGATTGACTTGAACCGCCACGCCCAGTTCCTTCGCCGCTATTTTCACCATTTGGGCAATCTCCAGCACTGAAAATTGCTCGGTGAACTGATTGAATACGCGGCATTCCCCACGGGCGGCAGGGTTCACGCAGGCGATCTCGATACAACGCACGGTATCCCGAATATCCAGAAAACCGCGCGTCTGCCCGCCCTTTCCGTAGACCGTGAGCGGGTGCCCAATAGCTGCTTGAACACAAAAACGGTTCAGCACCGTGCCAAATATTTCATCGTAATCAAAACGGTTGACGAACGCCTCATCCAGCGCAACCTCATCGGTCACCGTTCCATACACGATTCCCTGATTTAGATCCGTGGCCCGCAAGCCCCAAACCTTGCAGGTAAACATGATGTTGTGGCTGTCGTGCACTTTCGAAAGATGATAAAAGGAGCCGGCTTGCTTTGGATAGGGGAGCACATCTTTTCGACCATTGTGTTCAATAGTGATGTAACCCTCTTCGATATCGATGTTCGGCGTGCCATATTCGCCCATCGTTCCCAGTTTCACCAGGTGACAATCCGGAACGAATTCGCGAATCGCAAACAATAGATTCAGTGTTCCGACCACATTGTTCACTTGAGTGAACACGGCGTGGTTGCGATCGATCATGGAATAGGGAGCGGCCCGTTGCTCCGCGAAATGGATTACCGCCTCCGGCTCGAGTTCCTTGATCGTGGCAGCAAGAAATTCGTAGTCGGTTACATCGCCGACAAATAGCTCAATCGTGTTGCCCGTAACCGCCTGCCAAACCCTGAGTCTTTCCGCAAGCGGACGGATGGGAGTCAGCGTCTGCGCTCCCAGCTCATGGTCCCACTGGCGGCGCGCGAAATTATCGACGATAGCAACCGAGTGCCCCGTCGCAGATAAATGTAAGGCCGTAGCCCAGCCGCAATAACCATCCCCACCAAGTACCGCGATCTTCATGTAGCCTCCGCGACATGCACTTCACTCTATTCGGGAAAATCTATCCGCGCCGGACCGTTCGGATCAGCCCAGCCCGCACACACCCTAGTCAAAACAGCCGCAAAACGCAAACCTCAAGTTGCATTGCTATTCATACTTCCGTGCTAACTGTCGGCACGTTTGTCCCATCACTGAGGCTCATCCCCGTCCCCACGAATGAGCCAATCCGTCGTCTCGGACCAAGAACTCAGGGACCACTCATCAATTCTACGACGCCACGTGCACCCAGAACAAACTCATTCAGCTCGGCTTCCGCGCGGAGGTTCGGGATGAGGTATCTCGCACAAAGGTGGTCGAGGTTCAAAAACCAACTGTGCCCACACATCGCTAACTGAAGGAAGATTGGCTCCCCGAGTTGTACGATTTGCGAACCTTAAGATTTGAGATTCCTAGAACACCCCACCTGCAAGAAGGGCGATCTGCTGATGTGCCGGAACGCTTCTAACAAAAGTTGAAACACAATGTTTCTGGCAAGCAAGTGGCTGCGGATCGCCCGGCAGATCGGGTGCGAATCAGCTGCGCCTCTGGCTTAGCCTCTTGCCAGCATCGGGCCGCCGCCGAGGCGATCCAAGCAGCCGCGAAGGCCGGTGGGCGGTCGAGAAATTTATCACATCGCCCAGAATTTCTGCCAAATTTTGGAACTGTGTATTTTGTACTCATCTTGCGTCGGCAAGCGCGCCGTGTGCAATTGCCGCAGGAAGCGTCCCTGGGTTTCTTAGGGTTGCTGGGGAAATGGCGATTTATCGTCAACGAGGTCGCGCCATGTAGCGTAAGTTTTCGCCTTGCAATCAGGAACTGAGATTGAGAAAGTGTCTCGCCTAGGTGTACGCTTGCTGGGTCTCGCGAAGGTTTGCTTTCCTCCAAAGCGCGAAAAACTGACTCACCTTGCGCCAGGGTGACTTGCGATTGATTCGCGACCGTCCTGCGGAAATCCAGTCGGTCAGACGAGAAAAACGGCCTCTTAATTTAGGAGTCGAATAAAAAGGGGAGGACTTGCCATGAAGCCTTTCAACAGATTGCTCTTGTTGACCGTGGGTTTATTGGGGAGGCTGCTTTTGGGGACGCAGCCCCTGCTGGCAAACCCGTCCAGCGTCCAGGCGGGAACTTGTCTGCACGGAGTGACCAGTTTTCCGACGATTACGAAGGCGGTGGCCGGGGTTGCGCCGGGCGGCACTGTGTACGTTTGCCCAGGCTTGTACTCGGAACAGGTCAATATCTTCGCCCCGCTGACGCTCGAAGGCGTTATCAGCGGGAACTCGGGCCGCGCGGTGATTACTGTGCCTAGCGCAGGCCTGTCTAGCAACATAGACAGCATCTTCGGGGACCCGGTTGTGGCGCAGGTGCTTGCGGACGCGGCCAGTGTACGGTATTTATGACGACGCGGAGGGGAGCGTAACGAACAATATCATTACCGACGGCTCCACAGCCATATCTGCCGGAAATGCCGCTTCCAACGCCGTATTGAGCAACACCATCACGGGACAGATACTTGTCTCCCAATTTGGAGCGGTTGTCAAATTTAACACTATGTTCGGCACGGTCGATGTAGGTGGCATTTTTTTGGGTTCGTCCAGCGCCACTGTGGAATCCAACACGATTACGGGCACGAACTATGGGATCTACTTCGCTTGCCACACCGGCAATACCGTCTCGGGGAACACGATTAGCGACGTCATTGTCGGAGTCAGCCATGTGCCTTCGAGCCAGACCGTGACGAACACGTACCACAATGTGGAGCTTATACGGTCTGGTGGCTGCTGATTCGAGCCCATGCCTGGTTCTACAGGTGAACCCAGGGCACAGCTCGATCTTATCTTTCGTATCTTTCTAGGCAAAACCTCTTGGAACGATTGGAGCCAATTATGGACTTACAAAGCGAGGGCAGGACCGCCTGCGCTACTTTGAAGTCGCGGGATGTCCGGATGTCGGGTGCCCGCTCTGTAAGGGGAAGATTGGCTACCTGACTTGTGGCAGTTGCCGTTACCAGATGCCGAAGAATGAAGCGCGAATACTTAAGGATAAGGATTATCTGTTGGCAGTTCGACACAAGGGAGTTTATTGCCCGCGGTGTCTGTCGCTCTTATTTAACGAGGCTCAGGCCCGGCTTCTGGGAATACACGAGGACGAATAAATGGAGGCGATCGGCTGGGAAATTAGACCCTCGGGATGGATTCTGCTGTTTTTCCTCGTAACTCTTGCAGCCTACTACATGATTATCTGGCTACAGCGACTTTCGGATCAAAAGCAATAAAACAATTCAATCTCCCCGTAATTTCTATCCCCAAAGATCCTTTTCATGCAAACTCCTGCAATTATTAAAATATATTGCGTTGCTTTCTCTTACAATCGCTTTCACTTTTAGAAATCCAGACAATCGGGCATATCGGGCCGCGAACAAGCTAGCTTACTCACCCTACTCGCTCTTACTCACGCCGTAAAAAAGGCCAGATTTTGATAAATGGCCGGGGCTGGGGAATCCGGTCGAAGGTGAACGCGATTCAGCACTGGCGGCGGCACCTGGATGTGGTGCTGCGCCAGGAACACAAAGCCGGGGAAAGGATGTTCGTGGACTGGGCGGGGGCAACGATCCCCGTCTATGACAGTACGACGGGGCAAGCGTGGCCAGCATCGTTGTTTGTTTCTGTGCTGGGCGCCAGTTCCTACACCTACGCAGAAGCGACTCGGGATCAGCAACTGGTCACCATTCCCTTAACCGACGTTGTGCTCGCACTCTTACTTGCCAGTACCAGAGAGACGAATGATCTGGCCAGCTTCACCAAAGTTCGGCGCGTTGTCAGTGAAGGTCAGCGAGGCTGTACGCGGCCCTTTAGCTTTCGGCGAGAACGTGACGGTGACAGTGCAGCTCAACGACGGGGCCACGCTGGAGCCGCAGGTGTTCGTTTGTGAATAGTCTCCTGCGTCCGTTCCCTTAATGCTGATGCTGGAGATGCCCAGGGTTGCACTGCCCGTGTTTGTGAGCGTCACCGTTTCCGGCGCACTGCTCGTACCCACAATCTGAGCAGGGAACGTGAGGCTCCTCACGGAAAGCAAAACCGTGGGGACTAAGTCCACCTGGCGGATGCGGCCGTTGACACCGTCGGCAATGAGCAGGTTGCCGGAGTTGCCGATGGCCAGACCGAAGCTTGACAGCGTGGCGCTTGTGGCCGGCCCGCCGTCGCCGCTAAAACCGAAGTACAGAGGGTTGCTAGCGTTCCCAGCAACGGTGACAATAGTGCCCGTCGCAGCATCGACGCGTCGCACTACCTCGTCGTAACCACCACTGACAAAAAAGTTCCCGAAGGAATCTACGGCGACCTCGTACGGATTCTGCATGCTGGCGTTTAGAGCCAGTCCGCCATCTCCGCCGAACGTAGGATTACCATTGAACGCCACAGTGTTGATGATCTGAGTGCCGGCGTTCACGCTCCGTATGCGGTTGTCCAAGACATCCACGATGTAAAGATTATTGGAAACGTCGAAAGCGATCCCCCAGGGTGCATTAAACGTGGCGAGGCTCGCCGGGCCACCGTCACCACAAGGGTCAGTGCTGGCAGAACAGATGTTTCCATTGCCGGCAATGGTTGTAATGATGCCCGTATTCGCATCCACGCGGCGGATGCGTTGCGTGGAAAAGTCGGAAATGAACAGGTCGCCGAAGCTGTCCAGCGCGACACCACCGATGGTGCCGAAGCTGGCGCCGGTAGCCGGGCCGCCATCACCACACGGAGCAGTGCTGGGGGAGCAGAAATTTCCGTTACCGGCAAATGTGGTGATAATTCCCGAAACGCCGTCCACGCGCCGAACCCTCATATTGTAGGTGTCGCCGATGAAGAGATTCCCTGAGCTGTCCGCCGCCACACCGCCCCATACTGGCGTGCTGAGGCTGGCGCTCGTGGCCGGGCCTCCATCCCCGCTATACCCGGCGATACCGTTTCCCGCCGCCGTGGTGATCACGGCGGTATGGGCATCCACGCGGCGGATGAGGTTGTTTGCTTGATCGCTGATGAAATAGTTCCCCGCGGCGTCAAGGTTCACGAGCGAAGGGGAAGCCAAAATGGCCCTGGTGGCCGGGCCGCCATCTCCCGCTGAGCCTCCTCCCGCCACGGTGGTGATGACCTGAGTCTTGTGCGCAACCATGCGAACGCGGTTGTTCCCGTCGTCCGGGATGTACAAGTTGTTTTCCGAGTCCAGTGCTATGCCTTGCGGGACGTTGATTTCGGCGCTAGTGGCTGCACCTCCATCACCACTGAAGCCCTGAGTGCCGTTCCCAGCCACCGTGGTGATGATTTTGGTTTTCGCGGATACTTTTCGCACTCGAGAGTTGATTTGATCTGCAATGTAAAGGTCTCCCGCAGCGTCAAGCGCAATGCCCCAGGGGTTCATCCCGGCGTTCGTCGCGGGACCCCCGTCGCCACTGAAGTACGGAGTCCCGTTGCCTGCGACGGTCGATATGGTCAGCGTGCCGGCCTTCACTTCCCGGATACGGGAGTCGCCGTCGTCCGCAATGAAGACGTCGCCCTTGCTGTCAACAGCTAGGCCCAAGGTAAGAAAACTGAAGTTGGCATTGATAGCCAGCCCACCGTCGCCACAAGCCGACGTGCTCGACGAGCACGGAGTTCCATTCCCGGCAAAAGTAGTGATTATTCCTGTATTGGTATCCACGCGCCGGATCCGGAAGTTGCCGCTGTCGGCAATAAACACGTTGCCGGAGTCGTCCACCACGACGGCCAAGGGAATGTTCAACTCCGCGCTGGTGGCGAGTCCGCCGTCACCACTAAATCCTGCGGTGCCGTTACCCGCAAACGTGGTGATGATGCCCGTGGCGGCGTCCACTCGGCGGATTACATTGTTATAAGAGTCAGAAATGAAGAGGTTGCCAGACCCGTCCAGGGCCAGCCCTGTCGAACTCTGGAGAGTGGCCTTGTTTGCCGGTCCGCCATCTCCCGAATAGCCCCCATAGCCAACCCCGGCATAGACCGTCAAATTGCCCAGCGGATCCACTTTGAAGACATCCTGTGCCGCCAGAGAGAGGATGTAGAGATTCCCCAGCTTGTCCTTCACCACGTTTTCGGGTCCCGGCACAGCCACCGAAAGCGCCGGCCCGGCAAAAGGTCCGCCTCCCGCAACCGTATTGATGACGTTCTGCGCGCAAGAACACAGTGTGACGGTAAAGAAGAGGACCAGAAAATGCCTTTTGGCGACTAGCACTGTGCTCAAGAATGCTACCGGCGAAACCCAATTCTGAGATCTCATGTGATATGGCCGTTTGGAGATAATGGCCGTTAAAAGCCGCAAGACACTGAGGGATGGTCTGCCCGACCTAGGTAGGTGCGTGTGCTGCCGTTGAGTTCGTCGCAAGGGACCATCCGTTTCGACGACTTCGATGTCGGCCTGCATTCCGGTGAATTGCGAAAACATGGCATCCGTATCAAGCTCCAGGTCCAACCCTTCCAAGTCCTCCAGATTTTGCTTGAGCGCCCGGGTCAGGTAGTTAGCCGCGAAGAACTCCAGAACCACATCTGGCCCGCCGACACCTTCGTGGACTTCAACCATGGCTTGAACAATGCCGTGAAAAAGTTGCGCGAAGCCCTAGGGGATAACGCCGAGAGCCCCCGCTTCATCGAGACCCTTTCCAAACGCGGGTATCGCTTCATCGGAACAGTCCATAACGGTAACGGTGCGGCAGTTGCTGAACCGAAAGAGGCCGCAGCCGCAACGGCGCTTTCAAAAGCGAGTATGGCTGGAACCCGCCGGAAGGGATTGGTGTGGGGCTTCGGTTTGGGACTCGCTGCAGTTGTTGCGCTCGCCTTGATACTCGGCTTAAGTGCCAGCGGCATCCGGAATCATTTGTCGAGGAAGAGCGTTGCGCCTCCCATTCAATCGCTGGCCGTATTGCCCCTGCAAAATCTCTCTGCAGACCCTGCTCAAGAATATTTCTCCGACGGAATGACCGACGCGCTGATCACCGATCTGGCGCAGCTCGGCGGCGTGAAGGTGATCTCGCGCACTTCCTCGATGCGGTACAAGCAAACCAATAAATCGTTGCCAGAAATCGCGCGCGAATTGAACGTGGACGGCATCGTCGAAGGCACCGTACTTCGCTCCGGAGATCGCGTGCGCATCACCGCGCAACTCATTTATGGCCCTTCGGACAAACACATCTGGGCCAATAGCTATGAACGTGAATTGCGGGATACCTTGCAATTGCAAGGTGAGGTTGCTCGCGACATCACCCAGAGAGTCTCCGCCAACGTAGGGAGTTCGGTCGCACAGCATCCCACATCCCCATATCCCCTGAACGTTGGAGCGTACGACGACTACTTAAAGGGCCGGAATTACGTTTCAAGGCAGACGAAAGATGATGTGATCAAGGGAAAGGAATTCCTCGAGCGTTCCATCCAGCGGGATCCGAATTACGCGCCGGCATTTGCAGAGCTCGCGTTCGCACACTATTTGCGAACCTTTGTCGACAATTCCCCGCAGGAGGAATCTCTCGAAAAATCCAAGGCCGCGGCGTTGAAGGCCCTGGCACTCGACGAAAACCTGGCCGAAGCGCACAGCGTGCTCGGCTTGATCTATGCCAATCACGAGTGGGACTGGGCCGCAGGTGAAAGAGAATTTAGGCGCGCGATTCAATCTGATCCAAATTCTTCCTTCACGCGTTCCCAGTATGCTTTTTACCTGGATACGGTCGGACGGAGGGTCGAGGCTGTCCAGGAAATCGACAGGGCGCTCGAACTTGATCCTTTTTCCCCGACGCAACATTCATCGGCATCGTTCGTTTTTTTGTATGCCCGGCAGTACGAACCGGCCCAGCGGGAAGCGCTCCGAGCCGTAGAGATCGACCCCAGCTTTGCAGTGGGACACCTCGCTCTTGCGAGCGTATTGCACGCCGAGGGTAAGTCCGGCGAAGCCTTCGCGGAATTTTTACGATACCTAAGCAAGAGCGGCCAGCCGGCAGTCGCGCAGCAGCTTGAAAGCGCAGCGAAGAAAACCCCCGGCCCGGGTGAGCCGTTGCAGAAGGTGGCACCCCTTCTTTTGAAGAATTATCCCCAAAAGCGAGAGATGGAGCCTGCTTGGGCCGTCCAAATTGCTTGGGTTTACATGTTTCTTGGCGACAAGGACAAAGCTTTCGAGTGGTTAAACAGAGCGTGTGACGAACACTCGATGGAAGTGTACTTTATTGCGATTGACCCGGATTGGGACCCACTTCGCCCCGACTCAAGATACCAAGACATCCTCCGTCGCATTGGCCTACAACCCCCCAGATCTGACTCTCCGCTTGACCAAGCCGGGATTTTGTACCGCGAACAATGAGGGAATCTAGAGTTGTTACGGTGTGCTTTTGGGCCGTTAGAATCTCAAACGCAAGGCTTTCCAAATCACCGATTTCAGAAAGCCCAGTTGGTTGATCTTTATGTCTAAAATCATGCCAAGACGGCGCACGAACATAAAGTCTGCTAGGTGGTGCTCCTTCAGTTCTGTAGGAGAAGAGAATTTTCGGGAGTGATGGATGGTGTGCCAAAAGGACAGTCAAGAGGCATTCTCTGAGATATGGAATTCACACGCGATATCGACCATGTTTCTTCTGTGTTGGAATCACCAAGGTTTCGGCACAGCTGCTCGCCGGGTGCGGCCGATCAACGCACTCGCGGCGACAGAGCAGGCAGGCCTGTTGGCTGAGTTGAGTTGTCATTTTTTCAACTCCGCCTGCCAGTTGAGCACGACCGTGATGGGATTGGGCGACGCATCGAGATTCTGCGTATTGACTAGGAAGCGCTCGCCGTCACGGCTGGGGACGTAGTGCGTACGACGCGAAGTTACCCCTTCGGGCACACCCGTCTGGAACAGAGTCTTGGGAACAGCGAATGACGGACCCGCGCCAACTTCGACGGCCGTCAGCTTCCGATCCTCGGAAAGATAGTAGATTTCGTGACCGTCGCCACGCCAGCGGGGTTCGTATCCACCGTCGGTGGAGACCTGCCATTTCCGGTCCGAGAGCGGAAAGGTCTGGACATAGACTTGAAACCGGCCCGACTCGTTCGAAGTGTAGGCAACGAAGCGTCCGTCGGGCGAGAAGTTGGCGTGCAGTTGGTCGGACGGCGGTCCCAGAAATTTGACCGGTTTCTTGTCGCCGCCGAGAGGAATCAGCCAAAGGTCGTCACCGGTGGACCGCTGAGGAACGCTGCCAATGATATAACGGCCATCCGGCGACCAGTCGGAACAGACGAGATTGGGCGAGTCGATGCCGGCCGCATGCTGGGTCTCATACGTGATCAAAACTTCCTCGTTGCCGCCGCCCCCGGCGCTTTTCACATATAGCTCGGTCTGCCCGCTTCGATTCGACCGGAACACAATCCGGGCGCCATCGGGCGACCAGACCGGCGCGGCACTGAGAGCAGATCCGACGGTGAAGCGAGACGGTCCACCCCGCATCAGGTCGATCAGCCAGATATCGGGGTTCCACGCCTTGGGGTCGACCAGCGACACGGCCAGCGTCTGGCCGTTGGGGGAAAGGCGAAAATCGCTAAAGTCTCCCTCCACCCCGACCGAGTTGAGCGAATTGCCGGCACGGTCAAACCAGGTCAAGCGACCCCGCTGCAACATCGCTGCAGCGTAGGCAAGCATGCCGGTACCGGAAGCTGAGGCTCCTATGTTGAAACCAGTCGAGCGGCCCACATGCTCGGCAAGCAACGGCTGGGGCACATCAGCAAGCAGGGCAACTCCTTGTTGCGCTTCTTACTGGTGGAAGCAGCCCACCGCTTCTAAAAGTTTTCCATGATCCACATGTTGGCATTCAGGCTCCAACTGTAAATTGCGAGATGGCGACCGTCGGGGGAAGGCACCGCCCAAGGCGCGGAAGGCCCCCCAGCCACTGAGTGAAGGGTCCGTTCCACGGTGCGATGTTTCCTTTCTGCTCCCATAGGAGGTGGGCATTGCCACGCAAATCCACGTGCAGCAGAGCTGCGCCAGTCTTCGTGGCGCTCGAAACAAAAACACCCTTACCATCGGCAGTCCAATTCACGCTCTGGAAGTTATTCCAGCCCTTCACTCCTATCTCATGCTGTGCCTTTCCCATCGGGGAGAGAATGTGGATTCGTCCCTCGGAGTATTTCAGTATGGCGATGCGGGTGCCATCCGGAGAAAGATCCCAAACGTAGTCCAAGACAGTGGGTTGGAGCTTGGCTTTAGCATCAATATCAAAACGGGTGAGCTCTTCACCGCGGCCTCTCACGGGGTCGAAGGCAGTAAAGATGAGCTGCTTGAAATCCGGGGTCTGTTCCGCGATCGCGCACAATCTCGAAGGCGAACGGGCACAGCTCGGGTCTCCGTAAATGGGGGCTGCAAACACAGATTGTGGCGGCCCGCCGGCTATCGGAACTCGCATGAGTCTCGGTTGCACGGAGGCATTGCGACCCTCCATTGGCTGCGCAACGTAAACAATCCAGGCGCCGTCAGGGCTCACGCGACCGCCGGCGGCATCACCGTCTTCTGTCGTAGTGATCGGTTGGTTTGTTTCCTGGCCCAGGAACTGCTTGAAAATCCTCTCCTGACCGTCGAAATGAGATCCGAAAATAACCGCCTTGCTATCGGCAGTCCATGAGCGGGGATAGTTCCGGCCTTCATTAGACGTCAGGCGTCTTAGGGCGGTAAGGTGCGTCCCTTTGGCTTCGAGCTCACCAACATACACACTGCCCTGCCACGACCATTTCCGAAAGGCAAGTCGCTTGCCGTCCGCCGTCGCGCTCGGGCTGTCCATACAGAACCCGGCCCAATTGGTTAGTCGCTTCAACCCTTCCAGCCGCTTTCCGGTCCGCGTGTCAATTCGTAGCTCCCAGAAGTTGCAACTGTCGCCAGTCAAACCCGGCTCAGACAAGGAATAGATCATTCGCCCGTCGGGCGACCACTCCCAGTCCGCTACGCCGCTGGGAAGTGCAAGGGTCGCAGGTCCGCCGTCGAGGTCACGACTTTCGAGGGCTATGCCCGTTTGGCCTCCTTTAACGTACCCAAGGCGGTGACCGTCGGGTGACCAGTCAGCTCCGAGAAAAACACTGTTTTCGCCTGCATCATATAGTTTCCGAGCTTGCGTTCCATCCGGTCTCATCATCCATAATTCTTGGGAGCCTACTGATCCTGGGTTCGCTCCGAAGGCCACCCAGGAACCATCCCGTGAAATCGCATAGGCAAAGGCATTATCGCGAACTTTGACTGGTGGGCCGCCCATCGCTTGCACCGCCCATACGCTGGGCGATTGCCCGGGGACATCCGCGTTCGCGATGATTCGGGTGCCATGCAGGGCCCAGGCTGGAACAATCGCCCAACTCACTTGGAGACCTTTTAAATCGTCTGGTTGAGGAAAAGTCTGCGACTCGCCCGTTTCGATCAGCCTAATGTGTATGCCTGCCGGATCGGAGTAGGCCAGGTATCTGCCATCGGGTGAAATCGAGCCACTGACCACTGCGTTATCAGTAGAGTTGATCGTGAGTTGACGCTGCTTCAGCTCGAGCGGGGAGTGAGGCCGTCGTTTCGCAATGAGTACCGTGATGCCCAAGAGCAGCGATGCGGCCACAGCCCCAGCAGCCAATAATTGCCAGCCTCTGGTGTCAGTTCGCGCGAACGGATGCTCCGTTTCCGCGGTTGAAGATTGCTCTGGCGGTGGCGGTGAGCCGGGCGCTGCTGCCACACTCACGTCCGTCCCGTGAGCTACAGCGACAACGAATCGGTAACCGTGTCTCGGTATCGTTTCGATGTACTCTTGCCCTTGCGCAGACCCGCCCAGCACCTTTCTTAACAGCGAGACATGCTTGGTTAGGTTGGCTTCCTCCACAAAGCTGTCCGGCCAGAGTTGCTTCATCAAGATTTCTTTGGTGACCAGGTGTCCGGCGTTTTGAACTAGCAGAAGCAAGGCTTCGAACGTCTTGGATGCAAGCGGAATAGGCTGGCCGCCGCAAGTCAACAGCCGTTCGCTCGCGTCCAGGCGGAAGGAACCAAACGCGTAGAAGTCCCCGGATTGCTGGTTCATAGGCACCGGAGGAATTTCTTCAGAATTTCTTCACGATTCCGGAAGGACTTCGGGGCCCAGCCTCGAATAGGATGCGCCCAAGGTCAAGACGCGAGGTGATTCAAAAGCCTGTCCGGGAATCCGTGTGAACGAGATTCTATCGCACGGGTGTGCTCCGAGCAATACGGGGGACAACACTCATAACACTCCGGCTATGTGGCGATTCGTTAATGGCCGGTTTTAGTTCGATATTGCCCCGATCGACAAATCAGGAGGTAGCATGAAACTTAGAACATTGACATCGTTAACTGCCGCGACTTTGTTGGCTGCACTGGCATTCCCGGTTCGGCTCGCGTCGCAGGCGCAGCAACAGAGTGAGAAGAAAGAGCACATTCGATACAAACTCATCGACTTGGGCACGTTCGGCGGCCCCAATAGCGGAAATAACGGTGAGAGTTTAGTCATGAACAGCGAGGGGGGCGTAGCCGGCTTTGCAGACACTCTCGCGCCCGATCCGTTTTGCTTTAACGACTGCTTCGCCTTTCACGCATTCCGATGGCGAGATGGAGTCCTGACTGATCTTGGCACGCTCCCGGGCGGAGGGATCAGCTCCACGAATTCGATAAACTCTCAGGACCAGATCGTCGGTTTTTCAGAAAACGGTCTCATCAATCCCCTTACCGGCATTCCGGAACTGGTTGCTACCGTTTGGCAGGATGGCCGGGTCTTCGATCTTGGAACGTTCGGCGGCAATTTCAGTTTGGCGTCTATGAACGATGACCATCAGCAGGTAGTCGGTTGCGCGTCCGACAACATTCCCGACTCGTTCACGCCCACCAATGTATTCTACGGACTTGGATTTGACCCTAACCAACTGCGCGCATTTCTATGGCAGGGCAAAAAACTGCACGACCTGGGCACCTTGGGCGGCCCGGACGCTTGCGCCGTATGGATCAATGATCGCGGCCAGATCGCAGGAGCATCTTTTACGAATTCGAATGTGAATCCGGAAACCGGTCTTCCGACACTGGATCCGTTTCTCTGGGATGACGGCAAGATGCTCGACATTGGCACGCTGGGTGGAACGGTTGGTACGGGGTTCATGGTCAACAACCGCGGCCAACTGATCGGCATATCGAGCCTCGCAGAAGCACCTGGGGCGTGCATTACAGCCCCTTTTAATGGGACGCCCGGCTGTCACGGGATTCTTTGGGAGCGGGGAGTTCTTACGGATTTGGGGACGCTTGGAGGGAATTTCTCAATAGCGAACTGGATCAATGATGAAGGCGAAATAGTCGGCGTCGCCAGCAACCAGAGCGAGCAGGCGGTCTTCGCCTTTGTGTGGAAGAAAAGTGTGATGACGAATCTCGGAACCCTGCCGGGGGGTTGCGGCAGTGAGGCGTTTGCGATCAACGCTAGCGGTCAGGTCGTGGGCCAATCGATCCCCTGCGATGGCAGCACCAATCGAGCAGTTCTGTGGCAGCCGGGAGGTCCTGCGCTCGACCTGAACGCTCTGGTGAATCCGGGCTCTGGTCTGCTACTGACGGATCCGAAAATCATCAACGATGCCGGAAACATCGTCCTCACGGGAATGCTTTCCAACGGCGACGCACATTCCGTCGTTTTGATCCCATGCGGCGACGGCGAAGGGGGCTGCGAGGACGTCGTCGAGGGCCGAGCTCCCACGACCGCGGATCCGAACATTTCAGCGACCATCAGCAGCAGTCCATCAACATCGGGTCAGGCTCGTCAGACGCTCCGCGAGAACCTGGCGGGCTGGCGCTCACGAATGATGGGTCCGCATCGCTTACCTGGGCTCACAGCGCCAAAGAATTAGTTCCGACAAACCAGTGCAACCGGGTGGCGTTCGGCTGGGCGCATGTATGCAAGGAATCATATTCCGCGTTTTGATTCGAATCGCGACGCGGCAACTCACGGATCATCATTCGCTTGAAAGTCGTTCTGAGCCCAATTTCAGGGCGGACGAGTTGGATAACTTTCGACAATTTAGCGATCACCAATAATCGGCATCTAAAGCATTAGTTCCCACGGCATACTTGCTCCTTGTGCGGGTCCCATAGGGCAGATCGAAATCCATCCAGAAATAAAAGCTCGATCCGCTTCAGTGACGCGCTTACCGGACATGATTGCATAACAACGCCGGCTCCTTAGACCCGAGTAGACTGTGGTTTGTCAAAGACCATTGGCTCGTGAGAAAGAAGCCGACATGATCATTATAGGCGTGGATTATCACCCGAGCGATCAGTACATCGCGTTTGTAGCGGTTTCGTCGGGGCAAGCAGATCGGCAGCTACACGGGGCTCATTCCTGAGGAGAATTCCAGTGCCGGCCATCAACGGCTGGGACACATCCGGACTGAAACCGACCGAAAGATTACAGGCGAGCCGTGGTCGTCGACGCAGGGGTCAAAGAACACGACGAAAGCAATCATTCTTCGGAGTGAATATGGAAGTGCGCTCAAAAATAGGTTGACAGAGTCGGCGTTGTTAGAGATGTCCGGTTAGGTGTTGCTCAACGCTCCCGCAGAAGTAGTGAGTGACGTAACTATGCCCAATCAGTCCTGCGAGTAGTAGTTCGTCGTGCTGGAACGAAGCTCAGACAACGGCTCGTCGATGTTTTGTGTCACCACATCAAGATATCATTCGCGACTCGCCATCACTGGCGCCCTGCGCGCTGTGGCGAGCCCGCCAGGCCACCAGTTCCAATCGCCTGCAATACGAAGGAGCGCGGGTCCGATCACAATACGAACGAGTGTCGCGTCAATCAACACGGCGATCGCCAACGTAAATCCGATCATCTTGACCACCAGGAAATCTCCGAAGGTGAATGCCGCAAATACCACGATCATGATCGCGGCGGCGCTCGTAATCAGGCCTGCGGTTCTAGCCAGACCCTCCGGGATCGCATCCATTTCACTCAGCCCGCTCCTTCTGGCTTCGAGAACGCGTGCGACCAGAAATACCTCGTAATCCATGCTTAATCCGAAGACGATGGCAAAGGCGACGATCGGAACAAGGGGGAACACGCTACCGGTTCCCCCAGGAACTCCCAGGAAGCTGCTTCCGTGTCCGTCTTGGATAACGAAAACCAATGCTCCGAAGGACGCCGCGACCGAGAACATGTTGAGTGCGATGGCCTTCACGGCGGCGAAGATCGATCGGAACCCGCAGAGCAGAGCAAGGAGCGTCCCCCCCACTACCAGCGCCACTACGGACGGAAAGCGGTCTCTGATGATCGTCTCATAGTCGGCGTTGAGTGCCGGGATGCCGCCAACGAGAAGGGTTGCGCCAGGCACTCCGGTGAGAGCTGGCGCGCCGGTCTTACGGAGCTCCCGCACCCAGTTGACCTGGTCGCGCAGAGAGACCGAACTCGCGGGTAACACCTCAAGCAGCGCCGCTCGTCCGTCACTACTCAGGAACGTTCGACGCGTCTCCCGCGAGAGCTCAGGGAGGGAAGACCGGTTGTTCTCCGCAATCGTAGTGATAGAAATCACGCGGTCACAGCGAGGGTCACTCGCGAGGCGCTTGGTGAGACGATCCAGCGCATTCCACCCCGCGTCGGTTTGCGCGACGGAATCCGTTGGAAGTTCGACAATGACGCGCAACGATTCAACAACGCCGCCCCGATCCATCCGTTCAAGGGTGTGGAGCGCATGGACTGATTCCGCCGCCTGCGGAAGCCAATCCCCTCGGGGGAGACTGGTATCCAGTCGTTTGACCTGCCAGGCGAGCAGAAGCAAGGGAGTACCTGCCACAAAGAGGGCAAGCCAGGGATGCGCGACAATCATCTTTCCCCATTGCCGCCAGCGATTTCCCGTACGTGCGGCCCGATGCGCGTCCAACTTTGGAGTAAAGGGCAATCGGCCAAGATCAATCCGCGGACCGAGCAACACCAGCGCTGCCGGAACGAGGGTATTTGTAAGCAACACACTCATTCCCGTCACCAGGAATCCCGCGACACCGATGGAACGGATTTCGCTGATCGGAACCGTCAAGAGGGCTAGAAATCCGATGGCTACCGTTGAGGCTGAAATCAAGAGCGTGCGACCTGCCTGACGTGCCGCGATGACCGAGGCCGCGGGTCCGTCGTGCCCGGCGGAAATCGCTTCCCGGAAGCGGCTGATCATGAGGAGCGCGTAGTCGATTCCCAGGCCCAGGCCAAGCATGGTGGCCAAATTCTGAACCAGAATGGACAAGTGCCAGCGCTGGGCCAGGAATCCCGTAATCGCCAGAGTGGTCGCGATGGCAAGCTGGCCAACCGCCAATGGAATCAGGGCGGCGATCAGGCTTCCAAAAGCCACCAGCAGAAGCGCGAGCGTCGCGGGGATCACCAGGCTTTCGCCGCGATGCACGTCGGCGGCGCTCGCTTTCCGAATATCGAAATTCAGTGGAATCTCGCCTGTGAGTTCGAGCTTCACCGCCGGATAACGGCCCCGCAGTTGATTTTCAAGCGAGCTTGCCAGCTGGTGAAGTTCCGGAACAAGCGACTCGACTGGACCGCCGGTCGACGTGAGTCCCACGAGAACAAACGTTCCCCCTTCCCGGCCCAGAAAAATCGGATCGCGCAACTCGAGATAGGACACCACTCCTGAAACGCCGGGTTGCTCTCTCAGTCCTGCCACGATGGTTTCTAACGCTTGCCCACCTTCCTCCGAATCCGCAGGTGGGAGTCCCTCGATCACCAGGACAACGCGGTCCACAAACGGCGACCGAAAACGACTGGCCAGCTCCTCCCGGACGGTTTCAGCTTGGCTCCCTTCGACACGGGTTGCGGTCTCCAGGCGGCGCTCCGCGTGAAAAGAGAATGGAAGAAGTGCGATGGCTGCTGCGAGGACGATCCCTGACACCCAAAAACGGCGCACATACATAGCTATCATCATGTCATATCACACAAGATCGTCGTCACCAAGACTCTCCGGTGGCACCTAAGAACCACAGGGGCGAAAGAGGTGCTCCGTCCGGAACCGGTTCGTACGTTTGCGCTTAGTTTCGCGAGTTTACACTTGCGCAGGACTCACGTACGGAGCTATCTGAATCTGCTAGACTCTGCCCCATCGATTTAGGAGGATCAATTCGTACCTTACTTTTGCTCGGACTGCTTGCCGCCATCCAACCTGGAGTGGCAGACCCTCGCCTTGGCTGGTGGACGCTCATCTCTGCGCAGTCTAGTCTGGATCCTCCGAACCGGCTCTCCATAACACCTCTGCATGACGGGGTGCATGTAGTCATGTCAGGCGAAACCCATCTCGATTTCACTGCGAATTGGAACGGACACGAATCGTCCGCACCAGGCAATCTCGCGTTCAATCAAATTGAGCTGCGCAGGATCGATAAGAGGCAGGCGGAGGTCAAGGAGGAAAAGGATGGAACTGTTGTGGCGACGGTTCGCGAAAAACTTTCGAATGATGGGAACGAGCTAACGACCACGACTGCGACCGGGGGCCACGCCGTTCAGATCACCGTGTGGACGCGAAGCGGAGGTACGAAGGTCGCCAGAGACCTCTTCGCAGGCGAATGGACGCAGGATCTCAGCAAGACCCGTTTGCGGCAAGGTTTGGTGCTCAAAATCGAGACGGACGGAAGCGGTGGGATCCGTTTTCTGGGTGACTTCAGCTATACCGCCCGTTTTGACGGAAAGCAATACGATCTAAAGAACTCGCGCAACGATACCGTCACGCTTGAACTTGTCGATCCTCACACGGTGGATGCGAGCTACCGGCGGGACGATCAAGTCACTCAAAAGGATAGGTGGGTGGTTTCCGCGGAAGGGCAGCAGATGACACTATCCACCACAGGCACGTTGGAAACGGGCCAGCGGGTAACGGAGAAGCTCTTGTTTAAGAAGCAGTAGCGGATATTGCATCTGTGCAGTCCAGAAGCCGATCGCTCGGTGACACCGCGTTGACCTCACGAGCCGCGACCGAAATGATCCCCTTGCGATACATGAATTTCAGAATGCCGTTGACCGTATCTTCCAGAGACGGATCTGCTTTGCCCCACACGGAGGCATCGCGGGCCATTTGATAAGAAGAGCTGTCATAGCGTTTGAACTCCATCGCGGAGATGTTGTCGACAGAGCCCACCAAAAAATCCAGCAGCGGAAAGAGAAGATCTTCCTTCCGGCATCTTCGGATCAGCTCGGGAACGAAGTCGGGAAGCCTGAATGTTTCGAATTGCCGGCCAGTCGCTTTGGTAATAAGCCCGGTAATATCCATCATGTTCGAATAATCGTCCCGCGTGACATGGTAAGTCTTATTCGCTGTACCGGGAGTGGTAGAGATCGCAACGATGTTGTTCGCCACAATGTCCGCCGGAACAAAGCTGACCTGGTTGAGAGTATCAACGCCAATGCCGTGATTCACCATGAAGGCAACTAAGCGAACGGCGATATCGAAGTTGTTACCTCCGCCCGTGACGGAGGGACTCACGAGAGCAGGCCGGAAAATCCGCGCGGAAAGTCCCCGGCTGCGCGCGTCGACAACCACCTGTTCCGCTACCCATTTCGATTGGCTGTACCCAAAATCGAGCAGCTCCATATTCTCGTTCAGGTCGGTCTCATTCAGGACTGATTTGACCGCCCAGCCAAACACGAAGGTAGTCGAGACATAATTGAACTCTTTGGGCCTTCCCTCGAACGCCAATCTTACGACCTCATTGGTTCCCAGCACGTTCGCGTCACGCATCAGGTCGTAGTTGAACAGGTAGTTCACGGTTGCACCGTTGTGGAACACCGTGTCGATTTCACTCGCGAGGAAATCCCACACGTCCTGCGTCAGGCCCAGCTTTGGCTGCCCTAGATCGCCGCAGACGGGGATCACCCGAGCTTCGAACATCTCCATCAGACCTACCCCGCAGGGTCCCATTGACTCCATCGCAGCTCTCAGTCTTTGCCTACCCTGCTTTTCGTCGGAAGACCTGACGAGAACATAGATCTTCGCCCGTGTCTGTTCCAGCAAGCTTTTCATGAGGAATGGCCCTATGAAGCCGGTCCCGCCCGTGAGCAGCACCTGATTCAGCATCGGTATCTCCGGCATGGGCAAAGGCACCGGAGGCTCGAAGATGAGCTTCCTGTCGTTGCTCATCATCTGCTTCTCAGCGGCGCACTGCTCTTCACGGAAAGCCGCAAGGGAATGACGCAGATGAACCAGTGCCTCTTCGGGAGCGCGCTTCAACTGTTCGGCTAGTCCAAACAGCTCGGCTACGCCGACACGCTGAATGACACCAATATCTACCTGCCTCGCCAGCATCTCGGCGCCTTTATCTTTCAGGAGTTCCTTCAGCTCATGCATGAACACAACAAGATCCAGGGAATCCAGGCCGGCTTCGACGAGGGTGTACGATTCCAGACCTGTCAGGTTGTACCTGGCTTTCAATTCGGCGAAAGAGGAATGCATGTCGGAATCGGACGGGGAGTTCCCGGCGTCCTTCTCCCGCGAAAAGTCGGAAAGAACGGTGAACTGACCTCGCAGCCACATCTGCTTGGTCTTATGGCGCATAATCTTCCCCGAACTCGTTCTCGGGATCGCACGAGGCGCGATGAGGGAAATCACCGCCACTTCCACGTTGAGATAATTCCGGACCGCGGCGGCAATCTTTCGTGCGTCGGGAAGCGCCCTAGGATTTTTGACTTCGGCGACGATTGCCAGCGCAGGTTCGCTGTCTTCCTGAATCTGGAACGCGGCGACGCAGTTGTGCCGGATCAGACCGGATGATTTCTCCACGACGTTCTCAATGTCGTGCGGGTAATAGTTTTGCCCGCGGAGAATAATCATGTCCTTGATGCGGCCGCAGACGTAGAGTTCGCCGTCGTGGAAGAATCCTATGTCGCCGGTCCGAAGGTAGCCGTCGTCATAGGGAGTATCGTCCACAAGCCGCGCACGAAACTGCTTCAGAGTCAATTCGGGATTATTCCAGTAACCTCGGCACTTACCGCTTCCAGCGACCCAAATTTCGCCGGTGCGCTCTGGCTTAAGAGCGAAATGCCCTTCCGGATCCACGATCTTAACGTCGAGACCCGGGAGCGGCGTTCCACAACTGACAATCTGCGTGGCCCCGCCGATTTCAGAGACCTCCGTAGTCATGCGGGCCGTCCCCAGGGCGAGGGCACGCTTGTTGACGGAAACGATGTTGCGACCGCCCAGTGAGACCGCCAGAGTATTCTCGGCCAGCCCGTAGGCGACATAGAAGCTCTCGGACTTGAGTCCATAGGACTGAAACGCTTCTAGAAACCGGGTGTAGGTATCCGGCTTTACGGGTTCCGCGGCGCACATCAAAACGCGAAGCGAGCTGAGATCACAAGCCTCCAGGCTCTCCTTGGAAAGCCTCCCGGCGCGCAGGCAATAGTCGTAGGCGAAGTTGGGGGCAGCCGTCGCGGTGGCGTGGTAGGTCGTCATCGCATCGAACCACAGGATCGGCCGCTGAATGAAGTCCATGGGAGCGAACCCGTACGTCGTGCCACCTTTCAGTGCTGGATATAGGTAGCACCCGATCAGTCCCATATCGTGATACTGCGGAAGCCAGGAAACGACGACCGGCGCAGGATGGTCGATCACGAGCGGACACGTATTCAGAATGTTTTCGTGCGTCACGATCACGCCCTTGGGCTCCATCGTCGAACCCGACGTGTACTGGAGAAACAAGATCTTCGAAGGATCGACAGCCGGTCGGTCCGAAATCGCATCCACGAAATCTTCCGTGGCGATCCACGGAAGACCGGAAATGTAATCTACGTCAACGCCGCACGCCGAGACTCCACTTCTGGCGAGATTCGTCTTGAGGGATGCGTGGTAGTCTCTGCTCGTTAAGATCCCAGCCGCCTGGCAATCCTTTGCGATGTGGACCATCTTGTATAGGGCGCTCTGGAAGCCACGCGAACTGGGGGGGTAGACCGGCACGGGGATCAATCCGGCGCGCACGCAGCCAAAGAATGCGCAGATCATTTCGAGCCCCGGCGGGTAGGCAAGCAGGAGCCGGTCGCCCGCCGCGAAACGACCCTCTTTCCACAAATGTCCGGCGATCGCCTGCGCTCGGTGGAGAAACGACGCGTAGGTGTAGCTTTCGATCGGATCGCCGTTTACGTCAAGGTACGAATAAAGGAGTTTGTCCGGGTGCTCATCTGCCAGCCTATCCAGGTGGCCTAAAATTGACGCCGTCATCAATCAGCGATCCTCCAATGTTGAATAGAACGCAAGTCAGTAAACGAAACATCCCTCCCCAGCAAGCGAGGTGAACCGCGATTGAGTTTGAAAGTGCAGACCTGAAATGTAGGCCGACTGTGAGAATGTACGCGTAATTTTTTCTCAGCATAAGCGTCGCTCGACGCTCTGGGGAACGGATGTTTTCCTTTTTGCCGCACAGGGACGCGAAGGGGACTTGCGGAACTCCGCCGACCTTCTATGGTCCCTTGCAGGAAGCCCCGTTCGTTATGGTTCATTGATGGTTATATGTTAACAAAGCATTTTGGACAATGCCATGTGTCATCGCTTCCAGTGTTCATGCGCCGCACCCAGGCATCGTCCGTTCCGAATGTTCTTGATTGTCTTTACGGGCTCGCATTAAAATCGTGCTGCGAGGCTGTCGGCGGCGCGGCACCAATTTCGCTGAGGGTCAGGGCCACGGATGCGACGTATGGAACGCGTCGGGCCCAATTAGCATGATCGCGGAGGCGCCGGTGACATTCGAAACCGAAGCGGTGATCGCTCAAGAGCCGGAGACGGCGGATCTTGTACCATCGGAAACCTCAGCGGCGTCGATTATCGAACCGGTCGGTGCATCTTCCTTTCCGAAAGTCTTACGTCGCCGCCTGGATAGGTTTTTTGCCGACCAGAACATTACTCCCAAAGCGGACCGTGCGATGTGGGTCAAGATCGCTGTGGGTCTGGCAGTCCTCGTGGGCACCTGGATTGCTCTGTATGCGCTGAGGCCCGGTTCATGGAAGTTTGTTGCCCTCTACCTTTTAGGCGGCCTCGCGCAGACATTCCTTTTGCTGAACATCGCCCATGACAGCAATCACAACGCCATCTCGTCCCGGCCGCGCGTCAACAAAACCCTGAACTATGTCTTCGATTTGTGCGGAATCAGCTCGTACATGTGGCGTATCCTCCATCATCGGGGCCATCACTCCTGCATCAATCTCCACGGCGAAGATGATGCGCTTTCGGGACGCGGCATCTTTCGCTTTACCCCCTATGAATCCCGCGCGCCATGGCACCGGTTCCAGCACATCTATGCGCTGTTCTTTTATGCGCTGTTCTCTCTCGACTATGTGTTCTTCAGGGACTTCGAGAGCTTTTTCTTCCCGTCCCACGAATATCTGAAACGCGCCAAACATTCTCTGCGCGAATATGCCATTCTCGTTGCCGGCAAGGGCTTCTACCTCACTTACATGCTTGTCTTGCCGGTGATGGTGCTGGGAAAATCACCTCTGCTGGTCGCCGGGGCGTTCCTCCTGGTCCATTTGTTCGTCGGTTTAGCCGTAACGCTTGTATTCCAGACGACGCACACCATCGACAGCACCTACTTTCCCTCGGACCGTGGTGAGTTTGACAACGGCGTGTATCACATCTTCGCGACAACGGCCGATTATGCGACGGAAAACCCGCTCGTCGGTTGGCTCGCGGGCGGGCTCAACCATCACATCGTCCACCATCTGTGCCCTTTCGTGTGCCATACCCACTATGCTCCGCTGACCAGGATCGTGAAGGAGACCGCCGAAGAGTTTGGGGTTCCCTATCGGCAGCACCCCACCATGACTCGGGCAATCCGGCATCATCTGATACTCTTGAAGCAACTGGGGAACGAAAACTGATTCTGAGCATTTTATCTTTTACCTATGGCCCCGCTACCACTTCCTACAAGTGACATGAAATCACCTGCGGTTCGAGGCAAGTATCAGGACGGCTGGGTATGACCTCATCCACGCCTGTCCCCGTTGTTTCCCGATTTCGCTGCTTTGCGGATTCTCGCGCAATGTTCCGCAATCCCGTGCAGGTTTTGTCCAGGTACAACGAAATCTTCGGCGACACATTCCGGCTCTATTTGGGTGGTCTCAAGGAGGCGATCGTTACGATCGATCCCGCTGTCATTCAGCACGTGTTAAAGACCAATGCGGAGAACTACCAAAAATCCGAAATTCAAGTAAAGCGGATGGGCCACTTCCTGGGGAAAGGTCTTCTCACGACCCACGGAGAGGCCTGGCGCACGCAGCGGCGTCTCATCCAGAAAGGCTTCGATCGAACGCAACTCGATGCGCTGTCCTCAATCATGCAGGACTCCCTTGCCGAGTCGCTGCGGGATTTCGACAGACAGACCCGTCGCGGCCCCGTCGATATCTACCCCCAGCTGATGAAAATTACCTTCGCGATGGTCGCCCGATCGCTATTTGGCGCACGGCTTGAAGGACGAAGACATCGATCTTGTCAGCCATACCATCTGCACCGTCCAGGAATTCATTGTTCGGCAAACCCTTCAGCCCTATCTGAATCCCTGGTTCGCCGTTTCGGGGGAACTGCGCAGACACGAAGACATGCGAACCCGCGCGGACGCCATTCTGCTCGAATACATCAGGAAGCGCCGCAACGAACCGCCCGGCCACGATCTGCTGCAGACTTTGATGGATGCGCGTTACAGCGA
>CAVOLC010000005.1:0-8965 GCA_963696715.1 uncultured Acidobacteriota bacterium | reverse complement strand
AGGTCAAACATCCGGCGAACTTCGACCGTTTCGTTGTCCCGGCCGGGGATGCGCGAGGCCCATTCGAGCGCCTCTTCGCGCGACTTCACCTGGATAATCCAGTAGCCGCCGACCACTTCCTTCGTTTCGGGAAACGGTCCGTCGGTCACTTTCGACTTTCCGCCTTTGAAGGTGACGCGCGCGCTCATCGTCGCGGGCGGGGTCAGCCCGTCAAGCGCGAGCAGCACGCCGGCTTTCCCTAGTTCCTCGTTGTACGCGCCCATTTTCTCCATGTCTTTCATATTGGGTACAAAGCCGGCTTTGGCGGTTTCGTATTCTTTCGGAAACATGATCATCATGAAACGCATTGTGTTCTCCTTGAGTGTCGTGCGGACACCTTATCAGGGCCGCTACTATATAGGAGCATGGACCGCGCTGGGTCTGGAAAGTTGCGAGGCGCCGGGCGCGCGGTGCGGCTCTACTTGCTAGTCGAACCGAGTGATACGAATCGACACGCGATTTGCAGATTTCTCGCCTAGCGTATCACCCGGGGAAACACTTTCTGGCGGGCCGGTTGCCCGGCCTTCACGATATAGTCGAACGGTCGCACCACTCCCTCCGCGATCTGCTCCCGGTTCCGCAGCGAGCGATCCTGGTTCTCCAGCAAAATCAGCTGTCCGGTCGGAGGCGCAAGTGTTGAACGAAACCAATCAACTCGCGGATGGAGTCTCGGCGACGTCGGCCCCGTTGGTGGAGGCATCTCTCGCAGCTGATATGCGTTGATAAATCTATAGTGACCTTGTTATACGCGTTGCACCAGTCCGGGTGATGATCCATCCTGTCAGCTGCGAGCGCGACCCGCTTCATGAACCCTAATGCTTGCCAGCGAATTCACTGCTGGGCTTGAGCGCGATTAGAGAGTTTCGGTGTCAACTTCCGGACGATAAACTCTTGAAAGATCGACGCGACGGCGTTTTCACCAAGCCTGACCAGCACGGTTTCGACCACTAGGCCCGCTCCACGATCGCTCGCTGGGTAGTAGGCATTTGCGATACCGGCTGCGGCGAAGTTTCCGAGAACATAGGAATAATTTGGCTGCCAATTCCCGTTGTCGCCCTTGCAGATAAATGGACTGGCGAGCGCGTACAAAACCCGCGATCGCTTACTACCAGTTCCCTTATAGAAATAACGCGGATCTTGTTTCAGGATCGACGGCAGTATGGCGCTTCCGAGGAACGTACCTATAACAACGTCACCGTAGGATGCACCGTAGCGCTGTGCATACCCTTGCGCTCCTTGCCCGTATCCACTGAGTTCATTTCCTGCCTGCTGAATCCCCGCGATAAACCCAACCGCAACGAAGGTGAACGGATCGACCGATGACCTCCAGGCCAGCTCGAACTTTTGTTTCGGCGAGAGAGGAACCGCATTAGGGACGTAAGTGACATAGAAATTTGGAATGATGCCGAGCACACGCTGCTTCTCTTGATCCTTGATTTGCACTTCGGCCAGTTCGACCGGCGAGAGTGCGACCGTCACCTGTGTCACCTGCGGCGCAACAGCCAACACTACCTGCGGGACAACGAAGGCCTCCCCGGGATGCACGGCTCCGGAGATTTCTTGCGTGGTGAGACCCGTAAACGAAATTGTGAGCTGGAAGGGCCCGGGAGCGACGTTGGCAAAGGAGAATTGTCCCAGGCCGTCTGTTAGTGTCTCCGCGCTTGAGGATTGATCTCCATGCGTAAGTTTTACTTGGCCCCCGACGACGATGGCGCCGGTCAGATCAACAACTGTTCCGCTGATGCTTCCTGCTGCTTGCTGATCGGGCAACTGTACGCCAGTGACCTGCTGCGCAGCAGCCGGCACAACAGCCACCACCAGAAAGATGAGGGAAACTACCCCTAGTTGACCCAAACTCCGAACCTGCCACCTCTTCTTCGTAGCCCTCAATGCTTGCGTGTCTCCTTGTCGGACATGCCTTCGGCCTCCAGTATGTTTCGGTATGCCTCGTGGCCGAGTTCAAACCACCCATACTCAAAGTTTTCGCTCGCCCGGCGCGTTCGTATTCAAGCGCCTCGAGAATTCACGGAGAATATTCCCGGCCACTCGTCCGGCGAGGCCAATGGCGGCGTTGGTGAAGACGAGGTTCGCTCCCCGATTCGCTTGGGGATAATACAGATTGGACAGTGCTGCTGAGCTCAAATCGCCCAGTAAATAAGAATAGTTGGGCTCGGTACGCCCACTATCGCTGCGTGTGATAAACGCGGAGGTGACCGCATGCACGAGGCGGGACTTAACGGTGCCGTAGCCCTGGTAGTAGTAGCGCGGATCCTGGTGAAGGAGCGAGGGGAAAACCGCGTGCGTAAGGAAGTCACTGCTGCGTCCGTCCGCAAACTTTGCAGCAAAGCGTTTGGCGTATCCCGAAGCACCTTGCCCGTATCCGGGGTACTGGTTCCTGGCCTGCTCGATGCCAGCACCGATGCCGACGCCGAGCATGGAAACCGGGTCGAATGTGCCGCGTGCCGCGAGCGAGAATTTCTGTTTCACAGTGAGCGGGGCGGCGTCATAAATGTAGCTGGTATAGAAATTTGGTATGACTCCGACCAGACGCTGCTTCTCCTCAGCTTTAATCTGCTCAGCGGCGATAAACCCGTCGGGATGAACCGTCATCTCTGTGTTTGCCGTCGCAACCGATAATGAAACGTTAGGAACCTCGTAGGCCTGCTCCACCGTGACGACGAACTTTGCCGATGTAAAGGGCGCAAAATCCTTGGCGTTGACGACGACGAGGTAGGAACCGGGAGGAATCTTTGTAAAATTAAATTCGCCGTTCGCCCCGGACACCATCGTGTGCAATTCTGTTCCATCCTCATGCATCAAGCTCACCTCTGCGACGGCAACTGAGGCTCCGCTTACGTCGAGCACGGTACCTCCCACGCTGGCTGCCCCCTCCACAGCAGTTGTCTTGTCTAGAGGTCCCTCTGGGAGCGAGCTGCGCCGATCTTCTGCCTCGGCAGTTTCTTGCTGAGCTAGTGCACTCGCAGGAACCAGGCGCAGGAGAAGTAACGCGCAGGCGAGAACAGCATAGGGACGGGGGCGAGGGACCTTTCTTAAGGCGCTCTTCCAACGCAGAGATGAAGCCACAGTGCGAGGCTCGGTCAGGCCCATGAGACCCGTGCCGCTCGCGCGGAGCGAAGTAGACGCACACATTACGAACTCAAGGTAGGTTTGCCTTTGCCGATTCGGCTCTTATCGCGGATTTATCACCTGTCAATTTGCAGCGGCGGGGCTCGTCTGCTCTTCCATTAGCTCATAGAGAAAATCGAGATTCTGTACCCTATTGCACACTCCGCGCGGCTTGAGGAAAATCGTCCGGCGGCCAACTCCCGCTAAATCGGATGGCCGGAGATCATACGAGCTAGTACCCAGTTTTCCGGTAAGCGTGCTAAGCACGAGTTACGATAAATCGTTTTCCTTGTCATGCGCTTACACCGAAGGCGCAAGATTCGCGCGCCCGCTCAATCGCCTCGCGGATCGCCTGAAGCACGATATCCGGATCGTCTTCCATCACCCAATGCCCGCCGCAAGCCGCCGTCAGATGTTTCCCGCGAGAAGATAGCCGCGCCGTGGCGATCTGTTCCGCCCGCCGCTCCGCAGGAGTATTGGCCGCGGAAATGACGGTCAGGTTTATGCCTTCGAGATTTCCTGCTGCAGCGACCTGCGCGGCGCTTGTTGGAAGCTGTTGAAGCTGGCTCGCAATCGTTTTCGCGAATTTCGCTTGAACCCAGAACACAGGCGTCATCGCTCTTTCGGCGGGCGGCAGATTCCAAAAGAGCGGACTCTTGGTTGTCCCATCTTTGTTCGGAGCGCCGCGACTCACCAGCCGAACGAGCGGATCCGCGAAAACTGTGGCGCCTGAGCGCAATAGAAACGCCAGAAATCGCAGTACGCCCAACCGCGATACCGACGCAGCACGCCGCAAAATCCTGGAGCCGACCCGAATCGACTTTTCATTGCGCTCGCCGGGCGGATTCCATTCTCGCGGAACAACCGGGTCGATAAGCACGAGGCCGGAAACTTGCTCGGGATATCGCGCTGCAAACAGCCGGGTGGTCAGCCCGCCAAAGGAATGTCCGACGAGAATATACGGCAAGGGAATTTGAGCCCGTTCGAGGAGTTTCTGCAGCTCGCTGACGATCTGTTCGGCGTCGCGCGTCGCCGGACTCGGATCGCTCCAGCCGAGCCCGGCGCGGTCATAACAGACTGCGCGAGTCACCTTCGCGATTTCCGGTTGTACATCCTGCCAGCTAAGCACGGTGGACATCAAACCCGATTCGAAAATCACTGCAGGACTTCCTTCGCCTTTGCTCAGATAGTGCAACCGATGGCCGCCCACGTTTACGAGTTCGCCCGGCGCAGGGTGGCGCTGTTGGTCGCGGGCCGTACCAAGCTGCTGATACAGCCAGCCTGCCAGCATCAGTGAAATCACACCTGCTATTACGGCCACCAAAATTGAGAAGTGCAACTGCCCTCCTCTTCCTTAGTTCGAACCTCGAGCCATCGCGCTGCTTTCGGAATTGGATGTCACATTTGAAAAATTGGTCGCTATTTCTTCGGCGGTTCGCGAACCGCTTTCGACACAGTCTCCCAGCGAACGGCCGTCGAGATAATTTCCGGCAAGGTATAGGCCAGGCAGCCCCGCCAGAGCTTTGCGAATGGTAGCGACCGTACGCGCGTGCCCGGGATTAAACTGAGGAAGAGTCCTGGGGTGCTTCCACACAAATCGCTCGACGGGTTCTCCGTCAATTCCCAGCACAGCTCCCATTTCCCCCTCGACGATTGCGGCTATGGTCGCGTCATCTTTTTCCACGAAAGCGGGATTGGTGGCACCGCCGGCAAAACTCGTCATCAGAATTTTTCCAGCAGGCGCGCGGCCATCGAGGACGGACGAGTTCCACACATTGAAAATCGTGCTGAGTTTTTCACGCGGGGGGATCATCACTCCGAAACCGCGCAGAGGACTGCGTACTTGCGCGCGGTCGTACCCTGACGAGACAACCGCCATCGGCGCATACGAAATATCCGATAGCATGGTGCTGAGCTCCGGCGCGGCATTTTGCAAGAGCCGCGCTGCTTCGTAGGCCGGCGTAGTCATTACCAGCGCCGCGCCGCTGAGCACTTCCCCGCCGCCTAGCCGGAGCTGCCACATAGAATCCGGATCTTCGCGCATTTCACCGGGCTCAACGCTCTGTACTCTTGTCCGCAAACGTAGCGAATCACCAAGATTGTGGGCAAGTTTTTTGGGAAGCACGCCGAGGCCGGCGCGAAAGGAACCTAAACTCGGCAGAGATTCGGTGACAATGAGTGACTTCTGTCGCGTCCGTGTAGATTGCAGCTGCGATTTGTTGCGTGAATCGGAAGCAGAATTGCCGTTCCTAGATCGCAACGCTCCGCGCAACAGGCTTCCGTGTTCCCGTTCCCATCGCGCCAAGAATGGGAACGCGCTCTCGACGCCGATTTTCTCCGAGTCGCCCGCAAAGATCGCTGCGATAAAAGGGTCTACCAGATAATCGAGAACGTCGCCGTCAAATTTGCGGCGCACAAATTCGGCTAGAGACTCTTCGTCGTGAGGCGGTCGCGAACGTCGAAAAATCTCCGTAAGGAGCCGGCACTTGGAACTGGCGCCGACAAGTTCGGTGAAGGCGAAGCTGAACGGTGAGAACGGCGCAACGTGCAATCGGCCGTTCTTCAAAATGTAGCGCGGGGCGCGCGAATCGCCTCGCACGAACTCGCCTTCAAGATTTAATTCATGAACAAGATCCCACAGAGGGGAGGGAAAACGCGGGCACTGCGGGCCTGCTTCGAAGAGGAACCCATTCTTCCCGCAGGTTGCAATCATTCCTCCGGCGGAATCAGCGGCCTCGAGAAGGATAACGGGAATTCCTGATTGCTGGAGGCGGAACGCGCAGACCAGTCCGGTGATGCCTGCACCGATCACAATCGCGTGCCGCTTGTTTCCCATCATAAGAAAATATCACGCTGAATGAACGCTCCACTGCCGGATCATTCCTCATCTATCGGCGAAAGCTATTGGCGCCGCTAGCCGCCGAAAGGAACGTAATCGCGATTTTCTTCAGTCAAAACTGCCGGTAACTCCCTGAAAGCCGTGCTTCGCTTGCTTCCATAACCAGCGCATCACGCGCGTCATGTCGTAGCAGTAGGCCACGTTATAGCCGAGCGTCGAGAAACAATGCGGCTCACAGCCCTTTTTCATTTCGCTCAGTTGTTCCACGTCGAATTTGTGATTCCCCACTGTTCCCCAATCATATTTCGCGTTGTACATTGGAAAACATGGCGCCACCGTTCCGTCCGTGCGCACGATGAGCCAGTTTTGTCCGGCGCGGCAACCCCAATGCTCGCCTTCTCCACGCATAAAGCGCTTCATCTTTTGCAGCCGGGGAATCGAATCAACCATTTTGTATCCCTGGCGCTGCTTGTCGATGAGGTAGTCCAGCAGGTCGTCAACGACTGGGAAGTCGTCGGACCGAATGTACGTATCGTTCTCATGCAAATGCTGGAAGTGCGTTTGCTCCATCATCGGGGCTTCGTTCACATGAAACGTAATCGAAATTCCATGGTCGTGCGCTATTTCAACAAGTTGCTTCACATCGTCGACATTGGTCCGGCAGATATTCGTGTTGAAGAAGACGGTGTAGCCGTAGCGATACTGGCGCTTCACCAGATATTCAAATTGTGACTCAACGTGCTCGAACGCTTTCGGCAGCCCGGTCTTTTCGTTGATGCAGTCCACTGCAAAATTAATGGTGGCGATCCCGGCATCCGCCAGGCGGTCAATCACCGGCGGACGAAGCAGCCGGGCGTTCGTGGCCAGGTAAACCCAGAAGTCCTTCTTCGCGGCGTAGTAGATCACCTTATGTACGAAGTCCGGCCGCAGCAACGGTTCGCCGCCAGTGGGCGCGAGAACGCGGCAGGGCGTGGACTCCAGCCAGTCGATAGCTCTTCGCGCCGTGTCTTCGGTCATCCCTTTCACACGGTTGTCATAGGACCAGCAATAATGGCAATCCAGATTGCATTTCCAGTCCGTGAAAAGGTAGGCGATGATCGGTTGGAAGTCGCCCGACAGAATGCGGGATTTGAAATACGGAAACATCCAGCCGCGCATGTTGTCGAGAATGCGCGAAGCCGGCCACTGCCTTTGGCCAGCGTCAACCACTCGCTGGTGTTCAGCGATTTCCTCCGCCGTCAAATCGTGCAGCAGGTGCGGCTGTTGCGGGAAAACCGGCTCCGGCAAAATCTGCAGCTCGCGAACAGCGGGCGCGTGTGACGCGGATGAGGACGTTTGTAAAAGTTGGTGCAGCGGAACATCCAGCCGGAAGGGACGCTCAGGAACAGTGGGCAATGGATACTGGGATGGATTTTGTGCTAGCTGGGACATGAACCCTCCTTTGTCGCCCAGCTCCCCCAAGAGTTCTGGGCGTTACGCTTTAAGATTAGCCAGAATCTTTTTTGATTTGCATTGCTGCTCCCCCGATAAGCTTCCCCCGGTTTTCGGAAACTATAGCAATTTTGGGGATGCGAGTATGTCCGTTGTCGTACAGACTACAAGTCCGCAGCCCAACTGGTCGGTTGGCGCGACGAACTCCCCTGTCGGGTTCGGCTAGACAGAGTAAGCGGTCTAGTCACAGGAATCTTATAGCAAACTTGCCGGAAGGATTCTCCCAGCTCTGCCAGTAGCCGCTCGAACCAACGTGAATATCCGGTAGCCTCCATCCCTACCCGCACGCTGATTCCTCGCTGCTTCAGGTCTCCATAGAATTTCTCTGCTTGTCCATCACTGTGGTTCAGCTCCTGTTCACCACACTCACCAGTCTCTTCAATCAAAAATGCAATCGTTTGAAAGCTCGGGTGGTAATCTACGCCTATAATCATCATGCAATCAAGTCAGCCGAAAGGATTTCTTTTTGATTCGTCCACGAGGTTTTTTCACCGTCCGACGTGAGATCTTTGGGAATCAGTGTGTTGGAGCTACTACCCGATTGTGTTTCAACGTTTGTTAGAAGCAGTTCGGCACATCAGCAGATCGCACTTCTTGCGGGTGGGGTGTTCTAGGGATCTCAAATCTTAAGGTTCGCAAATCGTACAACTCGGGGAGCCATTCCTTACGATTTTGCGAACCAGGTAGAAATTCCTGCAGCTCGAATACCCTCCCAAGGTCAAGCTTCTGCGGATGGACCGTCACGCTCTTCACGACACATTGCAGAGCTTCGGATTTTTCCGGGGCCGTTAGAGCAGCAAAGGCACTTCGAAAATCCCGTAGGGTGCGTTGCAGGAGTTCTGCATTGTAATCCCGAGCGGCTGATTCATTTATTCTTCGTTGTAGATCGTCCCCTTGCAGCTGCAGGGCATATTTGTCTATCTCTAATGCAGCAATCTCTGCTTCTAACCGCGCGATCGAGAGTTTTCCCTGTCCGAGCGCTTTGACATAAAGTCCTATTTCTGCCTCGATCTCTGTCAACTGTTTCCTGATTTCACCGGCTTCCGTTTCGAGGGATTCCGTCTTCCGTTTCAGGTCTCCGTTCAGCTCTTCCACGGAAATCTTTAAGAAAGCTTCGTTCTGGCTCAGATCCAATGACGCCACATCGATCAAACAGATCCATGAGTTGATGGAAATCGCGCACAGAACGAGTCAGGCGATCAATCTTATAGGTAAGAACGCAATTCAGCCTTCAAGTCGCTCTATCGAAAGCGCGCAAGCGCGCCATGTTCGTGTATCCCTCTTGCCGCTTCGCGCTTCCGATACAGCACTAGGACTAATATCGGGCAAGTGAAATTCATCGGGGAAAAATGCAAAATGCGCCACAGGGGGAAACCCTCGGGCGCATTGGAAACTACGTTCGATGCTGGAAGCGGTGTGCTACGGCTGAGCTAGGCGACCCGCATATGCGATGCAGGGGGCCAGCGCGGT
>CAVOLC010000004.1:0-1167804 GCA_963696715.1 uncultured Acidobacteriota bacterium | reverse complement strand
TGACCGGGACCAAACAGCCCGAGCGCGTCGAGGGGGTCAATACCAGTTTTAGCTACTTTTCCATGCTGGGTGTGGTCCCGCAAATTGGACGCTTGTATGGTCCGCAGGACTTCGTGCCTGGTTTCGCTTCAGAGGCCGTGATCAGCGATGGCCTGTGGCGCCGCGCCTATGGCGCCGATCCGAATGTTCTCGGCGGTACCATCCGGATCGACAGTGATCCTCTTACAATTATTGGCGTTCTGCCACGCGGATTTCGCCATCCTGGACCGACGACTTCCGGCGAAGCGGAAGTGTTTGGCGCCGGCGGATTCAGCGGAGATCCCTTTCCCCCGCCAATACGTGGTAATCGGGTTTTAGTACATGGAATCGGGCGACTCAAGCCTGGCGTTACACTGGCGCAAGCTCAGGCGCGACTCACTGCCATGGCTGCCGAATTACGCCACGACTTTCCCACCGATTACCCGCCGCAGGCGCAATGGACAATTGAGATTCAACCCTTGCAAGGAACTTTGGTGGGCAATGTCCGGCCCATGCTGCTGGTTTTACTGGGTGCGGTAATCCTGATCGTTTTCATCGTATCGTTGAACATTGCCAATCTCCTCCTGGCGCGCGCTTCGGGGCGACAACAAGAGATGGCGGTGCGGTTAGCGCTGGGGGCGAGTCCCGGCCGCATGGTGCGCCAGATGCTGACCGAGTCCGCGCTGCTCTCGCTCATCGGTGGTGCCGCGGGAATCGTAACCGCAGTGGGTACTTTGGGTTTCATCCTGCGCTTTATGCCCTCGAACGTTCCCCGGCTCAACGAAGTACGAATCGACTGGGTGGTGCTCGCGTTCGCTCTGCTGATTTCCATTCTCACCGGCTTGGTGTTTGGACTTGCTCCAGCGCTTCATTCGGCAAAAGGCGCTCTCTCCTCGGCCACTCGTGAAGGCGGTCGAGGGTCCGGCTACAGTACGAAGACCGGCCGATTGCGGGATGTTCTAATCGTCTCGGAACTGGCGTTCGCCGTCATACTAATGGTCGGAGCCGGCTTGCTGCTGCGTACGCTGCGGGATCTGTTGCAGCAAAATCCAGGCTTTAATCCAACTCAAGTTGTCACGGCAAACACCTGGCTGGGAGTTCCCAACGATCCGAGGACGGATCCGTATCTCGGTATTTCTGGTAAGGCCGCTTTTGATCGCGAGTTGCTGCGGCGCATGAATGCAATTCCGGGAGTGGAACTCGCCGCAATCACCTCAGCTCTACCGACCACCAATCCCAACCCCAACGCGGTCGGTGGCTTGGCGAATGAAGGCTTCGCGATTGAAGATAAACCGGTCGAGTCCTCGCAGGATCTGCACGCCGAGAGAATTCGGGTAAGCCCCGATTATTTTAAGGTGTTGCAGTCGACGCTCCTACGCGGTCGCTCCTTCACCGAGGGCGATGAAGATGGCAAACCGCTGGTGGCCATCATTGATGAAAGCACCGCTCATAAGTATTGGCCAACCCTCGATCCGCTGGGACGCCGAGTGCGGTTCGCACAAGACCCTACCAAGCCGTGGACGACCATCGTGGGTATTGTTAAGGATATTAAAAGTGACGGTCTCGACATCGATGGCGTTCCCCACATCTTCGTTTCGGCCTATCAAGACCCCAGCAAACAAGTGAGCGTGGTGTTGCGCACGTCTCTGCCCGCGGCCCTGCTCGAACCACAGATTCGGCATGAAATCCAGAGCATGGATCCCGGCTTACCCGTATTCAATGTTGTCTCAATGAATGACATCCTTGATCGGTCACTGGCTTCACGCCGTTTTTCTGCCGACCTGGTGGGCGGATTCGCCGGACTGGCGGTGCTTCTGGCCTCCATCGGAATTTATGGCTTGCTGGCCTACATGGTCAGCCAAAGATCGCGCGAGATCGGTATTCGCATGGCCTTGGGGGCCGGGCGAGGCGGCGTCCTGAAGCTGTTCTTGCAAAAGGGTATAGTGCTGGCGGGCCTCGGAATTGTGGCCGGCATAGTCGTCTCTGCGTCCACTGCGTCGTTGATGGGCAGTTTGCTTTACGGCGTGCGCCCGCATGATCCTGTTGTGTTTGTGATCGTTCCTCTGCTTTTGTTTGCCGTTGCCGTTCTAGCCAGCTACCTTCCAGCCCGGCGCGCGACCAAGGTGGACCCAATGATTGCCCTGCGTGAGAGTTGAAGAGATAGGCTTCGGACTCTGAATATTGCGATTCAACATTAGCTACTCAAGGGGGGGGCGATGACCACGTTATTGCAGGATTTGCGGAACGGACTGCGGCTGCGGGCGCAAGCGTGGTATCGCTCTCCCGAGTATGCGTTGGCCCTCGAGGTTCGAGACGAAGCACTCAGTCGCAATCTGATTCTTGCCCAAGGCTATATGCCCCCAAGGCTATATACCCCCAAGTCTGACATAACAATGGCAAAGCATTCTCTTTGAAAATGCAAGCTAAAATCCAAACTGAAATGAGGACAAAATGAAGAGAACTTTCGTGATCCCTGCCTTGCTGTTCCTCGCCGCGTCAGCGATTGCACAAACAACGCGCGCGCAATCAAAGAACCCGGTAAGTACCGCCCTGAGAGACATTCTGCCCGGCCGGCAGAAAAACACCGTCGCAGCCGTCGAAGCCATGCCCGCCGAAAAATTCAGTTACAAGCCCAGCGCCGACCAGATGACCTTCGGCCGTCTCGTTGTCCACATGGCCGAAACGAATAATCTGCTGTGCGGCAAGGCGGCCGCCGTCCCTGCTCCCAAGGTCGAGGAGATCAAGGATACAGACTCGAAAGACAAGCTCGTGGCCGCGCTCAAGGCCTCATTCGATTTCTGCTCTGACGCGCTGGCGAATATGGACGATTCGAAACTAGCGGAGACCACGGAAGGATTCGGCGGAAAACAAGTTACACGCGCCTGGTTGAGCCTGATCCTAGCCGGTGCTTGGGCCGACCACTACGCCGAAGCCGCAATGTATCTGCGCCTGAACGATGTGTTGCCGCCAACCGCCAAGAAGTAAGAATGGGAAGCATGGCGTGCTCGGTCTGCAGATGCGCACACCGTCCCTAACTTGAGGGTTTTCGAACCGGCACTGGTTGAAATGACAACTTTGACCGGGCATCCAGATGACGTCGTCCCAGTTGCAGTAAGTCGCCACAAGGGTTGGCTTGATAGGATTTCGGTCCAACTTCAGTCCAATTCAAGAGGTTGGTTGCACAGCGTGCGTCCGCGTAAGCGACACCAGATGCGGCACTTGTGTGATTTTGCCTGCTTTCTTGCAAAGCAGGTGCTCTCCCAGCTGAGCTACACGCCCACATGCAACCACATGATTGTAATGGATTTCTTGTGGGAATGAGCGCCTGCTTTTTGGGCAGGTGCTCACGCAGATTGATCTGCCCACCCATCCACGTGCAACCTTCACCGTGTGAGTTGCTTAGAATGACTTCGTGAACAGCCTTAACTTTGAGTCTTGGTCCATGCGGTCCAAGAACGCAGATTTCTGAATGGGTTGGTGCGACGCTGTACCCATTAAATTGTGTCGACAACGGATTCACCTCGACCACTCACTGGTCGACGGGCACTCGATTGAGTGAACCCCTGTGGTGAGACAGTCTTGGTTTGAACATTTCTGAGAACCCCGTTTCTGGGTACTTTCCGGTTTGCTCGCCGTCCATCCGCTGGAATCACATATTCGCCGACATGTGGGCTGTGTTTACCGATGCGTGGTATGGCGGGACCCATAGCCCACCATAGAATGGGTGTCGTAGCGGCTATCTCGAAATACGGCAATGCGGCTTACAAACGGAGGTCTGCGCAAATGAATGGAAATGCGGAGGCGGGCCGTTCGGCGTATGGAGCTGCTTCGATGAAGGCAACGGAAGCATTCGTTCCAGCACCCCAACGACTCTTCGAAGACAAAATCGTCATGGACTTCCTTCCGCGGCCTGTTCAGTTCCTGCTTCGGAGATCCGCGATTCGTGCGGTCTTTCTGTCACTCTTGGAAGCGAGCGCTCCAGGCATACGAGGTGCGATGCTTTGCCGGACGCGACGCATCGACGATGCTGTCCGGAACGCCATCCACCAAGGATTGCCGGCGTTAGTGATCCTTGGCGCGGGTCTGGATACTCGGCCCTATCGTTTCACGGAGGCTGCCGACGTAAACATTGTGGAGATCGATCTACCGTCGGTTCAAGAATTCAAGAAAACATGTTTGCTACGAAAGTTCGGTGCCTTGCCCAGTCAGGTTCGCTTCGTTCCTAGCCACCTGAACACGGAGCAACTCGACACTGCCCTTGAAAGTGGTCGATTGAATCCATCCAAACCTGCAATTTTCCTTTGGGAAGGCGTTTCGCAATACTTGCAGCCCAACGCGGTGGACTCCGTTCTATGCACCATAGCAAAGCGCCCCAAGGGGACGGTTCTGGTGTTCACCTACGTGCTGCAAGAAGTGATTACCGGGGTTTATCGCTCTGACCGAAGCGAAGCTTTTCGGAAAAGCGCAAGCCGTCAGCCTGAGCCATGGCATTTCGGCGTAGATCCCCGCCAATTGAGAGCTTTCCTCGCTGCGCGCGGCCTGAGCTTACGGCATGATTTCGGCGCCGAGGAGCACCAAACGGATTACCTTCGGCCAGTTGGACGCAAACTGGAAGTCTCCGAAATTGAACGTGTGGCGATAGCGATCGTGTGATGGTTCTGTCCGCATGAACACCCACGGGCGATTCGAGGCCGAGTGACGGGCCAACCGGACTTTGTTCCGAGTCATAAGTCCGCTTCGGGGAAGCGAACTCGTCGAAGCTCCGCTGCGTTCTCACTCCCTACAACCCCGTTTCTGGCCGGTGACAAGTATGATTAGGCGAGTGAAAGGAAATCGGTAAACACAAGAGCGTTTATCGATACTAATCCGACCGACGAACGATAACTTGCGGGTTGCCCGTGATCCGCCAGGAATCGGCATCCGCCAACCGCTCTTCGCCTTCCCACGACACAGCTTCGGAGAAGTAATTCAAATTGACATGGCGAGTTAGCGTCTCAGTCGTGGCGAGCCCTGGCAGGTTGACATCATTGCTTGCGGGGATTGCTTCTATCACTACGCGTGGCCTCTCGGCGCATGCGTATTTGCATTCCGATGAAATAAGCTGCCGTGGCCATCCAGCGATGAGCAGCGTGCTTAGACGAGTTTGGTAAGCAGTGTCGAGCGTCATCGCCGCGAACTGCTTGTCCACTGTTACCGCATGCTCGACTCCTTGCCGGACGCCGAGGACGCGGTGCAGGAGGCGTTGCTTCGTGCCTGGCGGCATCGCAACAGCGTCAAGGAAGGCGCGCCGTTGCGCCCATGGCTCTATCGCTCGGCCACGAACGCCTGCCTCGAAAGTATGTCTGTGGTGTGGTTCCCAGCATCGTCCGAAACATTTCAATGAAGGCACTTACGCTGTCGTAACCGACTGCGATAGCGACCTCCGTGACAGATTTCCTTTGTGCCAGCATCTCAAGGGCAGCAAACAACCGCGCCTGCTGTCGCCAACGGCCAAATGACATGCCTGCCTGAGCCGAAAACGCACGCATGAAAGTACGGCGTGCCATTCCGGCAATATGCGCCCAGTCGTCCAGCGTGCGGTCATCTCCAACATCATCCAGCAGAGCGTCCGCAACTCTGGCCAGTCTTTCTTCTCTGGGTATGGTCAACCGCAAGGGCTGCCGGTCAGGCTGTCGAATCTCATCACGAAGCGTTGTGATTAAGTGCTTCTTCGCCGTGTTGAGCGGTTGGCGGAGGTCCCAACCGAGCATACGATGGACGATGGCGAACAATAGCTCCGATGAGTTGAACATGCAGGGCGTCTTGGGTAGTCCGTCGCACAGCTCCGGAGACAAGTCAACCATCGAGCCGGCAGCGCCTCCGACAGAACGCGCCGCGTGCTTACAATTTGGTGGAATCCAGGCGCAACGCTGGGAGGGAAACATCCATCGTTCGCTTCCTGCTTCCACGATGAGCAACCCCTCGGTCAGTGCGACGAGTTGCCCGCGCAGGTGACTGTGCTCTGGCGTCCAGCCCTCGACCGTCCGCCTCTGGAAGGCATATGCCAGCACTGGCGTATCGCTCTCGTAGAGACGACGCAGCTCTTCCACATTCTTCGGGGCTAAGAACATGGATTTAGGAGATTGACCCTTTTCCGACATATATCGCCACTTTCCCGTTAGCGGAACGACCGAAACCTAGCTAGAGTACGCGGCAGAACAACGAAAGACAACACGTGGAAAAAATCATATCGTGCGAAGAAAGTATGAACTCACAAGCACTGAAACCTAAAGGAGGTCAGGACAATCAATGAGAAAGCTAATCTACGCAATCAACATCACCATAGATGGCGGCTGCGACCACACCAACGGGATTCCCGATGAAGACTTGTTTGAATATTCTACGCACCTGGTTCGAGGTGCTGACCTGCTCGTCTTTGGGCGTAAAACCTATCAATTGATGGTTCCTTATTGGCCGGATGTCGCAAAAAATCCTTCCGAGACAAAAACAGATCGCGAATTTGCGGAAACATTTGTCTCCAAAAACAAAATTGTTTTTTCACGATCATTAGAGAGCGTTGAAGATAAAAATACAAAAATTGTTCGTACCAACCTTCAAGACGAAATAGTCAGACTGAAACACGAGCAAGGCAAATATATTTTGGTCGGCGGTGTGAGCATTCCTTCACAACTGATAGAGCTTGGCCTAGTTGATGAATATCGTTTTGTCGTTATGCCAATATTTGCAGGAGAAGGGAGACGGCTGCTGGACGGTATTAGCCTACAAGAGAAATTACGATTAAAACTTGTTGAGTCCAAGATTTTTAAATCAGGATTTGTTGCGCTTCATTACTTGAAACAGTGAGAGAGAACTCTGCAAGGCTCTGCTGGCACTTAGCAGAACTGGCGTTTTCGCCCGCGGGTGGAGGGCTGTGGAGCCTTGATCGCTTGTTGCAGATGCATCAACGGTCTAGCTGATTTTTGCGATTGTGCCTGCCGGCGGCGAGCGAGGATGTACTAACGGGCGGAATCAAATTAGTAGCGCCAACAAAGAGCACTGAGTTGTCGGCAAATCGGAAGTAATCCAGATCGGGACATGCGATAGGTAACGAGAAGTCGGCTAGTGTAGAGCTATCTAGGTTGCTGGGTTCGGTGTATTCAGACTCTCCTCGCTGTCCAGAAGTCCGCTTGGGGGAAACGTAGAGGTTCTGAGTGTCGCTCACGCCAGATCTCCTCGAACCCCGTTTCTGACCAACTTCCGAGTTGTCGACGATGGCCCGGAAGATGCCGGGCGCGAACGGCGCTTCTACGTGCAGCACAGTCTCAGTTAAGCGTCGGCTTTTAGGGTCGCAGGAACTTGCATAGGGATAAGAAAGTTGCTGGCGAGAAGATAGGCAAACAAGTGCCCAAGAGGTGGCGCGCGCCGCAACTGGGTGGCAGAAACCATTCCATTTGTCTCACTCCATTCCCAACCGCTAGCCGAAAGATCCTTCAGTCTTTCCCGCAGCTCCGTAGAGGTCATCGGATAAGCGTAGATGCGCACGTTCTGTGCGAAAAGACGCGCAAGTGCCTCCAGAAGTCTCCCCTCGAGATTGCCATAAATGCCCTCAAACGCTCGAATGATCAGGGAAAGACCTGCGACGAAGCGCACAGGCGCCTGAGTATAGCGATTTACGAGACTTGTCATATGGTAGAGCTCGCCTTGTCGAAAAAGCATTACATCTCCGCCAGCAGCGAGAAGAGCATCGATACGACGAAGCAAGTCGGGGATCTCCGGCACCAGTTCGTCCGGCGTGAGCGGAGCGGCCGTCAGGCAAAAAAAGCCCGCGGGCGCCATCTTTGTTTCGCCCAGCTCCTTCTGGAGCTCCTGAACAGCCGAGGCCAACAAACGCATGTGAACTTGCGAGTGGGATGGATCCCCGTGGCCAAAGTATCCCGGCGCAAGCACAACGGCTTTCTTGTAGAGAGCCTCGGTAGGGGGAACAGCGGGGCCCTTAGCGGGGAAAAATGCGGCCTCGGCGAATCCTGCACCCACTAAATGGGCTAGCAAGGTGCGGCGATCCCAACGCTCGAATGCTGGCCCGCGAAAATCCACGTAGTCAATCTCGATTCGCTCCTTGACGACGTCTTGTGCCAAGCCTGCCAGAAATGATTCCTCGGTTTGCAATTCATAGAACGCGGTGTAAATGAGATTGACGCCTAGAATACCGATGGCTTCCTGCTGGAGGACATTGGCTGGATCGCGCATATTAATGTGCAGCAGGACGTCGTTAGGAGGGCCGCCGGGCTGCGATTGAAACCGGAGACCGACCCAGCCGTGCGGGTCGTTAGTCCCGGCGAAGTTACGCGCGGAGATGGTATCAACAAAGGAGAAGAAGCACGTTTGCGTCCCACGAGTTTTGTTTAGTTGCGCGAGAAGCTGGGCCCATTCCCTGTCCAGCATTGCCTCGAGTCGCTGCCTGGATACGTAGCGCGATCCGGAGCCATAGAGATCGTCGCTGACTTCCTTGTCGTAGGCGGAAATAGTTTTGGCGACCGTAGCGGAGGCGCCCCCAACTACAAAGAACCAGTGCGAGACTTCCTGGCCGGCACCGATTTCGGCGAAAGAGCCGAAGGCGGATGCATTGAGATTCAGTGTGAGCGCTTTATGGTGAGTGTCGAGTTTTTCAGTGGAAGGCATAGTCAGGCTCCGCTCCGATGACCTTCTAACAGGCGCGTTGCATCCGTGACGGGGCTAGCGAAACTCGGCGCGCGGGGACGATTCTACCCGAGATTTTGTTTTTGATTTCGGAAATAGCAAAGACTCTACAACCGCTTTGTCCTCATGCGCGGTGATTGAAACAAGTTCCTTCTGGGCCGCCGGAGAGGGTCAGCCCAGCGAGATCCAGAGCGGGCCAGAAGTCCACTTCGAGGAAGCGTAGTTCTGCTGAATGCCGCTCGCGCTCCGATCTCCGAGAACCCCGTTTCTGGATAACTTCCGGTTTGCGTTAGTGCTTAATCGGACGCGCGTTTTGGCAGAGCAGTGAAGGTGGGCATGTAGCTCTGCGCGCGTTCGATTAAGGCGGCTAGAAGGAAGCCGCTTGTGGTTGCGGCGGACGCGGGCCCTATGGAGATTGAATGGGAGGAGACAGCGGTGTGGAGTGTCGCGGAGACTGTGCGGTAGAGCACGGCAGAAGACGGCGGGAACAGACTGGGGCAAGAGAGTATCGTGGAGGACGCGCTGAGGAAGTTGAGAATGGAGTTTTGTTCTGCGTTAAGACGCAGAGAGACAGAGCACGCCGCGTCTCGGGAAGTATTGGCGCTTCCGCGAAACAGATGTTCTCGCATGGGTCGAGCGGCAGCGCATCGGAGTCCGGCCAAATGCTTGACTCCCGAAAGGCCTTGCATACACTGTCCCCCGACGCAGTTAGAGGCGGACGAGCCAGCGGAAAGGAACCAATGGCTCGACCGCGGTATCAGAATGGCAGTCTAGTAGTGCGTGGAAAACGAAGGAAGGTTTGGCTTCTTCGCTGGAGAGAGGACGTGCTCAAGCCGGACGGAGTGGTAAGGAGAATTCAACGTGCCGAAACGCTCGGGCCGGTCAGCAAGATCACGCGCCAAAAAGCACGAGCCATCCTTCAGGACCGAGTGGGTGCAGTAAGTCAGGGCCAGCGTCAGCCGCAGGCTACCATGACACTCGCCGATTTCGTGCGAGTGGAATGGCGGCCGAACGCAGAATTGACTCTGAAGAGAAGCAGCGTGCGATATTACAGTTTCCAACTCGACAGCTACGTCGTTCCTGCCCTCGGTTCAAGTTCGCTCTGCGATTTGAGCCGCGCGCAGATTGAGGCGTGTCTATCGAATCTGAGACAGAAAGGTCACGCGGGCGCCACACTCCGTGGCGTTCGGGCAACACTCTCGACAGTGCTGCGTGCTGCCGTAGAGAGGGGCTACCTTGAAAAGAATCCGGCACACGGCATCCGTATTCGCGGAGCAGATGCCAAAATCGAGCGCCGGTTCTATTCACCTGTTCAGGTGCGCCAGCTTCTTGCGGAGCTGACGGAACCTTGTCGTACCGTTGTACTGCTTGCCGTACTCACGGGAATGCGAATCGGTGAGATCCTCGCTCTCCGATGGAAACGTTTTGATCTGCTGCTAGGCACAATCGAGATTGCCGAAACGTATTCGGACGGGCAATTCGGCTCACCGAAGACTCGCAGCAGCAATCGGGTCATCCCAATGAGTTCAACCCTCCGCAACGAGCTTAATACCTATCGCGCCAGTGCGGTGCTGACCGCGCCGGACGATTTGGTGTTTTGCACGCCGAAGGGCACTCCACTCAATTCGAAGAACCTTTACAACCGCGCCCTCGCACCAGCATGTGATCGGATCAAACAGCCACGAGTATCGTGGCATTCGTTCCGGCATACACATGCGACGCAGCTCGCGGAATCAGGCGAATCGCTCAAGACCGCACAGGCGCTTCTGGGCCACTCGGATCTTGAGACAACCCTTAACACGTATATGCACGTGATCCCGGACTCGCAGCGGCGCGCTGTAAACCGAGTCGCCGGGGTTTTGTTCTCAGATGTTCTCAAGTTGGACCCGGACTCGAATAAGTCCGGGAGCATCAACTAACGCAGTTGCATCCAGTTACGGAGAATGAGTGGTGAGCCGGGCAGGACTCGAACCTGCAACCCGCTGATTAAGAGTCAGCTGCTCTACCATTGAGCTACCGGCCCAGCAAAAGGAGGTTATTGTAACACGTTAAAATGTTCTTCCCAACGAGGGCGGGTCAAGTCGTATGCCGTAAAGTTGCCGCGATTTCCTGAGCTACCTGGCGGGCGCGGACGAGCTCGCCGGGCCCCAAAGAAATGGCGGCTACGCGCGCGTGGCCCCCGCCGCCATATTTCTCGCACAAGGACGCGAGATTCACGTCGGCGGAGATCTCCTTCCACGGACTGGTCCCAACGGAAACCTTCGTTCGCATCGGCGAGGCGCTCACGCCTACGGAATAGATCGCGTCTGGATACAGGAAATACGGAATAAACTTGTTGTAGCCTTCGAGGTCGAGGTCGCTGACGTCGAAATAAATCACGCCATCGCGCGAATCCGTGCGGTCGCGCAAAATATCGAGCGAAAGCCGGTGGCGTTCCAGAAGGCTGCCCAGATGTTTCTTCACCATCGGCAGTTCCACCATCTCGGCAAGGGAAATTTCAGCCATATGCGGAATTAATTTCGGGACGAGATCGGCTTCCGGCGCCGCCTCGATCACCAGCGCGAGTTGCATGGCCGGTTCCGCGAGACCCACGGCAATTTCCGGCGTGGCGAACTGTGCGCCGTCAATAATATTTCCCCAATGGATCAACTCGGCTAGTGGCCTAGCATCAAATCCGAATTTCTCCGCGGCAATAGTGGCCAGAAATTTCGTGCAAGACTTGTACTCGGGATCGTAGAACTTTTTGCCGGAATGGTCGCGGCGAAAATGCTCGGCGTCCTGGGGAGTCAGGAACGCGCTCTGATGATGGTCGAACCACCAGGTAAGCAGCGGCGAGCTGGAATATTTAAAGTCCACAATGGCGTTCTCGTCGCCGTCAAAAATGCCGTCCTCGAACGGATGCGAAGCTTTGTGCGTCATCCCGGTGTAAAAAATTTTTGCGTCCGCATGTATGCGCTCGCGGTAAAAGCGCGTAAAAACAGCGGCCGAAGCCGCTCCATCGAAGCATCTGTCATGAAAACAAAGGCGAAGCTTCACTAACGTCTCCCGCAATGCACGTACGCAATTGGATATCCCACAAAGGAAAGCCAATAAAGATGGACGCTCGACCGTCAGTTGTCAAGAGGGATTGCCAGATGTGTCAGTAGCACATGATATGTCCGGTTGAGATAGCAAGTGATATGTCCGCTTTTCGGGCGGTGGTAGGGGACCATGCAAGGCATGAACTCCTACACACAAGCCGCCATGGAGCGGGCGATGAAAGTACAGGAAGTGATGTTGCAAGCGATGGCCAAGAAGATCAGCTGGTGGCAAGCGGCCGAGATCTTGGGCATCAGTGACCGGCATATGCGGCGCTGGCGGGAGCGTTATGAGGAGTTCGGATTCCGCGGGTTGTTCGACCGCAGGCGAGGAAAGCCTTCGCCTAAGCGCGTGCCGCTAGCGACCGTGGAGCGGGTGCTGGAGCTGTACCGGGAGCATTATTTCGATCTGAATGTGCAGCACTTTCACGAGAAGCTGGGGGCCGAGCATCGGATTCGGCTCAGCTACAGCTGGGTGAAAGGGATTCTGCAAGGAGCGGGGATGGTGGCCCGGGGGCGCAAGCGCGGAGCGCACCGCAAACGACGACCGCGACGACCCTTGCCGGGGATGCTGCTGCACATCGACGGCAGCCGGCACCGTTGGTTGGGAGACGAGCGCTGGCACGATCTGATCGTGATTCTGGATGATGCCACCAGTGAGATTTACTACGCGCAACTGGTGCAGGAGGAATCGACGCAGACGGTGATGGCCGCTTTGCGCGAGGTGATCGAGCAGCAGGGATTGTTCTGCGCCTTGTATAGCGACCGGGGCAGCCATTTTTGGCTGACGCCCAAGGCGGGCCAGAAGGTAGATCACGCGCGTGTGACGCAGGTAGGACGGGCGCTGCGGGAGTTGGGAGTGCGGATGATTCCGGCCTACTCGCCCCAGGCACGAGGACGCAGCGAGCGCAATTTTGGCACTTGGCAGGGACGACTGCCGCAAGAGTTGCGCTTGCGGGCGATCACGACGGTGGAGGCGGCGAACGCTTTTCTGCAGGAAGAGTACATCGCTGCGTTCAACGTGCGGTTCCGGGTGCCCGCGACGCAGGGGGGCAGTGCCTTTACGGCGTGCCGGCAGCGAGATTTGGAAGGGGTCTTTTCGCTGCAGTTTGAACGCACGGTGAACCGCGACAACACGGTGAGCTTTCAAAATCTGTCTTTGCAGATCCAGCCGGTACGCTGGCGAGCCACGTTGGCGGGCTGTACGGTGACCTTGCATCAGCACCTAGATGGAACGCTGAGCCTCCGCTATGGGCCGCATTGCGTGGGGCGCTACAACGCCGAGGGGCTGCCTTGGATCAGTAGCGATCGGCAAGAGGCTGTGCAGAAGCCGCGCCGTGGAAAAGTCGCAAAGCAGACTTTCCCACCGCGCTTGGAAATCCCGCCCAAAGCGCGGGATTCCCACTTCCCCACAGCCTCGACGGCGGCGGGTGATTAACTGTCAACCGGACAACTCACTTACTACAAAAACCGGACCTTTTAACTTGCTACGAACAGAGGGATTGCCAGATGGTGATCTAGGCTACGCCGCAAGCTTAAGGACGACCCATTCTAGTCATCGCCTGGCGAAGTCGGCGTTAAGACTTGCCGAAGATGCGGTCGGCGAGGTCGGCAGCAACCGGAATTCGGAACTTCTCACCCTGATAGGCCTTGATCATCAGCAAAATCCAAAGAATGAAGGTAAAAAGATTCAGTAGATGGATCACCATCAAACCGCCCGAGAAACCAGTCCATCCGTGGGTTATGACGCCCACTCCGAATGAGAATCCCAGAATGTAGCTGATGATATTTAGGCTGCCAAAAACCACAATGGACTGCGCCGCATGAAACCGCACGAATGGACGCTTGTCTATAAAGTAGAAGATCAGACCGGTGACCCAGCCAAGAACATAACACAGCAATCCTGCGACGTTTTCAGCCAATCCCGACCCCGGCGTAGTCGCGGAGGTAGGCGAGGGTGCCGCGCCCTGCGTCGCGCCACAACTGGGACAGAAGGCAGCATTGTCCGCTACAGCGGCTCCGCATTTCGTGCAGTGTGGCATGACTTTCCTCCAAAGGACACGTGACGCTCGTTGGGCCGGAAGCCTAGCAAAACACGGTAATGCCTGCAAGCGCATTCGCCCGCGGGGTCACGAAGCTGCGTCGGATGCATATGGCAAGGTCGTGAATGCTCTGATAGCGAGTTTCCAGCCGCGATCCTCGGCTGGGGTTTGCTGTTCCTCAAATTCAACTCGCCTGTATAATTGAACGAGCCAGCCGACGCGGAAGTGGCGGAATTGGCAGACGCGCCAGCCTTAGGAGCTGGTGGCCGAAAGGCCGTAGGGGTTCGAGTCCCTTCTTCCGCAGAAATATTTCGCGAGATTGGTCTGGTTGACGCGAGACGCCGTCTTCCCTATACTGAGATTTCACTCGCGGTGAACGCCAGCCGCACTTCCCTGCTCTGCTCCTGGAATCTGGAACGGGTGAAAGGTACATTGGGTTAGGGTTCGCTTTCAGTTCTTCCCTGAAAAATTTCGATGACAGAAGCCACATGCAAGCGCGAACTCGAGTTGGAAATTCCAGCCGAGAACGTAACGAAGGCAACCGAAAAAGTGGCGCGTGATCTTGCGCGCGTGGCGCGCGTGCCGGGATTCCGTCCAGGCAAAGCTCCTGTCACTCTGATCCGCCGGCGTTTCGCTGAAGATATTCAAGGCGAAGTGGTGCAATCTTTGGTTCCTGAATACCTTGAGAAGGCGCTCGGTGAGAAGAAACTCATCCCTGTAACTCGCCCCGAAGTGGACAAAGTTGATTTCAAGGAAGGCGAGCCGCTTCGATTCCGCGCCGTGTTTGAAGTGCTGCCTGAGTTCGAGCTGGGCGATTACAAAAATCTTGCGGTCAATATTGACGGAGTCGAAGCCGACGAGGGGCGAGTAGATAAGACGATTGAAGAGATGCGCGAGCGCGCCGCCACGTTCGTCCCCGCCGAAGGCCGGCCAGCCAAAGACGGTGATTACGTCCTCATTAAACTTTCCGGAATGCCGGTGGGCGGCGGCGAGCCAGTCCAGGCCGACAACATCATGTGCCACATCGGCGCGGAAGAGACGCTGGAAAGCTTCACTGAGAATTTGCGCGGGACAAATACCGGCGAGAAAAAACAATTCCGCTCGCAGTATCCCGATGATTATCCGGACCAAAAGCTTGCTGGAAAAGCTTACGACTACACGGTAGAAGTTCAGGGTATCAAGGAAAAGAAACTCCCCGACCTGAACGACGAGTTTGCCAAAGACGCCGCCGGCGAAAAGGGCGGCTTCTCGACTCTGGAAGAGATGCGCAAGCTGATCTTGAAAGATCTGGAAGCGGCAAAGGAAGATCAGCAGCAATCGCAGGCTCGCGAGAAAATCCTGGAAGCTCTGGTGAAGGCGCACGATTTTCCGGTTCCGGAAGCGCTGGTCCAGCATCAGATGGACGTAAGACTCGAGCGCACAGTTCGCACCCTCGCAGCACAAGGCGTGGACCCCCGCGCCGTCAACGTGGACTGGGTGGCGCTTCGCAATCGACAGCATGATCGCGCTGTCGATGACGTAAAGGCCGAACTTCTGATCGACCGCATCGCGGAAGCGGAAAAGATCGACGCGACCGATGAAGAAGTGGAAAATCAGATTGCGGCGCTCGCGGAACGCAGTGGCGAATCGGCAACCGCGTTGCGTGCTCGCTTGACAAAGCAAGGAGCGCTCGATAGGATGAAATCTAAGTTGCGCAGTGACAAAACGATAGATTGGCTCTACCGCAACACCCGGATCGAGACGACGGCCGAAAGTGAAAAGTAGGTTCGGGTTCCTCAGCGCGCAAACACACTCCCTATGAGACATACAGACGACGGCAGTCCGCGTGCAACAACACTGGTTCCGATGGTGGTTGAACAGACCAATCGGGGCGAGCGAGCGTACGATATTTATTCCCGGCTGCTGAAAGACCACATCATCTTCATCGGCACGCCGATTGACGATCACGTGGCCAATTTGGTGACAGCGCAGCTGCTTTTCCTGGCGTCCGAAGATCCCGAGAAGGATATTTCGGTATACATCAACTCTCCGGGCGGCTCGATTTCGGCAGGCATGGCCATTTATGACACCATGCAGTTCGTGCGCCCTGACGTGGTGACCTATTGCATCGGGCAATCCGCTTCCATAGCCGCTGTGCTGCTGGCATCCGGCACGCCGAAAAAGCGCTATGCGTTGCCGAACTCCCGCGTGCTGATTCACCAGCCCTGGATGTCCGGCTTGTCCGGGCAGGCCACCGACATTGATATCCACGCCAAGGAAATCCTTCGCACGCGCGAGGCGCTGAACAAGCTTCTCGCCGGCCATACCGGCCAGACGATTGAAAAGATCGAGCGGGACGTGGAACGCGATTTCATCATGACGGCGGAGCAGGCCAAGGCATACGGAATTGTCGACGAAATTATTTCGAAGCACCGTTAGTGGGTTCCAAAGGGTTAGTATCTAAAGCGATGATTCTCTGCAGCCGACCCGCCCTTCGTTCTACAATAAGGAATAGATTCGTTGTCGCTGTGGTAGCTTCCAAAAGACGAGGGCACACTTTGTGAAGCGGTTCACCCCAGAAGAGCCGTTGCGATGTTCCTTCTGCCATAAAACGCAGGAGCAGGTGGAGAAGCTCATCAGCTCTCCTTCGGAGTATCCGCGCTCCTACATCTGCAACGAGTGCGTGGGCGTCTGCCAGCAAATTCTGGAAGACGAGAAGCGAGAGCAGGCCAGCCCGGTCAATCGCCGGCTGCCGCGGCCTCCCGAGATTAAAGCTTTTCTCGATGGTTACGTAATCGGCCAGGACAAGACGAAAAAGAAGCTGGCCGTGGCGGTGTACAACCACTACAAGCGCATCTTTTTGAACAAGCAGCCCGGCGATGTGGAACTTGCGAAATCAAACATTTTGCTGATTGGCCCCACCGGCACGGGCAAGACGCTTTTGGCGCAAACGCTTTCGCGCATGCTCGATGTGCCCTTTGCGATCGTTGACGCTACCACACTTACCGAAGCGGGCTACGTCGGTGAAGACGTCGAAAATATTATTTTGAAGCTGCTGCAGGCCGCCGATGGCGACGTCACCCGCGCCCAGCAAGGCATCATATATATTGACGAGATCGACAAAATTTCCAAGAAGGACGAGAACCCTTCGATCACTCGCGACGTTTCGGGTGAGGGCGTGCAGCAAGCGCTGCTGAAGATTCTGGAAGGCACGGTCGCCAACGTCCCACCGCAAGGTGGACGCAAGCATCCGCACCAGGAATTTACGCCTGTGGATACCACGAACATCCTGTTCATCTGCGGCGGAGCTTTCGTAGGTATGGAAAAAATTATCGAACGCCGCGTAGGTCAGAAGTCGCTCGGCTTCCATGCGGACGTGCAGCCGACAACCGCCACGCGCCGCAATATCGAAGTGCTCGAACAAGCGCAGCCAACCGACCTGATCCGCTACGGTCTGATTCCCGAGTTCGTGGGCCGCTTGCCGGTCGTGGGCGTTTTGAGCGACTTGGACAAATCAGCGCTTGTGCGCATCCTCACCGAGCCCAAGAACGCGCTCGTTCGCCAATATCAGCGGCTGTTTGAATTCGAAAACGTTCGCTTGCGATTCACAGACGATGCGCTGGATACCGTTGCCGAGCTCGCGCTGCAACGCAAAGTGGGAGCCCGTGGCCTGCGCATGATTCTGGAAGATTTGATGTTGGAGATGATGTACCACCTGCCCGCCCAGCGAAAACTACGCGACTTCGTTGTCACCGGCGACATGGTGAAAGGACGCGAAATCAACTGGAGTTTGTTGGAAAAGGCTGGTTAGACCCTTGGCGCTAAAGGAACCGATGTTCAACCGCGAAAAAACTGAAGTAAAACGCGTGCCTATGATGCCGGTGCGGGAAATGGTCATTTTCCCGGAGATGATGCATCCTTTCATCGTTGGCCGCGAAGCGTCCGTGCGCGCTCTGGAAGACGCGCTGGCCGGCGATAAGAAGATTTTCCTGGTTACGCAGCACGACGCCTCCGTGGACGACCCCAAGCCCGAAGAAATCTATCAGGTGGGGACTCTCGCCAATATTGTGCAGAGCGTGAAGCTGCCCGACGGCAACATCAAAGTTCTGGTGGAAGGCACTGTCCGCGCAAAGATCATTCAGGTAACCAGCGACGAAGGCTTCTTCCGCGCTTCCATTCGCGTGGTTACCTCTCCGGTGGAGTCCACACCGCAGCTTCAAGAAGCTTCCAGCCGTGTCACCACACTCTTCGAGCAGTATGTGAAGCTTTCCCAGAGCTTGAACTACGACACCATGATCGCCGCCGTGCGCGTGGAAGACGCCAGCAAGCTATCTGACGCCATCGCAGCAAATTTGCAGATTCCCGTCGAGGAAAAACAAGAACTCCTCGAACTTTTCGACCCGCTCGAGCGCTTAAACCGCATCGCGGACATTCTGGAAGTGGAAACCGAAAAGCTCAACGTCGACCGCTCAATCAACACGCGCGTAAAGCGCCAAATGGAACGCGCCCAGAAAGAGTACTACCTCAACGAGAAACTAAAGGCCATACAGAAAGAGCTGGGCCGCGGCGAAGCGAACGAAATCGAGCAGCTCAAGAAAAAGATTGAAACCTCCGGCATGCCCGAAGGTCCGCAAGAAAAGGCCATGCAGGAGCTGAAGCGCCTCGAAATGATGCCGCCGATGTCGGCGGAATCCACCGTTTCGCGCAATTATCTCGACTGGCTGCTCGCTGTGCCATGGAAGAAGCGCTCCAAGGAAATTCGTGACATCAAGCGCGCAGAAACAATTCTTTCCGAAGACCACTACGGCTTGGAAAAGATCAAAGAGCGCATCCTGGAATACCTTGCCGTTCGCCAACTCGTAAAGAATCCAAAAGGCTCGATTCTCTGCTTCGTCGGGCCTCCGGGAGTTGGGAAGACTTCCCTAGCCATGTCTATCGGCCGCGCTACGGGCAGAAAATTCGTGCGAGTTTCTCTCGGCGGAGTTCGTGACGAAGCCGAAATCCGCGGCCACCGCCGGACTTACATCGGCGCGCTGCCCGGCCAGATCATTCAGATGATGCGCAAGGCCGGCACCGTGAACCCAGTGTTCGTGCTCGACGAAGTGGACAAGATGTCTATGGACTTCCGCGGCGATCCGTCCGCGGCACTCATGGAGGTTCTCGATCCCGAGCTGAACCACTCGTTCACTGATCATTACCTCGATGTGGAATACGATCTCTCCAAGGTAATGTTCATCTGCACCGCCAACGTGCTGCACACGATTCCGCAGCCACTGCAGGATCGCATGGAAGTTCTGCGCATCCCCGGATACACGGAACAGGAAAAACATCAGATCGCGCAGCGTTTCCTGGTGCCAAAAGAAATTGAAGCCACGGGTCTCACCAAAGCGAACTTGAAATTCACGGACGAAGCCGTCACGCACATCATTCGCCACTACACTCATGAAGCCGGCGTGCGCAACTTGAGCCGCGAAGTGGCCAACGTTTGCCGCAAAATCGCCCGCAAGGTGGTGGTCGATGGAAAAGGCGTGGAAGTCGAAGTCACGAATACCAATGTCAACGAATACCTTGGGGTCCTGAAGTATCGCGATTTTCTGGCCGAGAAGAAAAACGAAATCGGCTTGGCCACCGGGTTGGCTTGGACCGAAGTCGGCGGCCAGGTGCTCTCCACTGAAGCCATGCTGATGCAGGGTAAAGGCCGACTAACGCTCACTGGAAAATTGGGCGACGTAATGCAGGAATCGGCACAAGCAGGGATGAGCTATGTGCGTTCGCGCACCCACCTCTTCGGTCTGCCCAAGGATTTCTACCGCCATCTCGATATTCACGTTCACGTGCCGGAAGGAGCCATCCCCAAGGATGGCCCGTCGGCCGGCATCACGCTCTGCACTTCGATCGTGAGCGCGCTCACGCGCATCCCGGTTCGCTGCGATATTGCCATGACCGGCGAAATCACCTTGCGTGGTAAAGTACTACCCATCGGCGGCGTAAAGGAAAAGCTTCTGGCGGCGCACCGTCTCGGTTTCCGCAATGTAATTCTTCCGAAGGACAATGAAAAGGATTTGGCGGAGATTCCACCGGAAATTCAAGCCCAGATGTCCATCCACTTTGTGGAAAATATGGACGAAGTGTTGCAGATCGCGCTCGAACATCCGCTGCCGATTCCTGGGCACCCGCCGGTCGCCGGTGTCGATCCCAAGTTTGTTCCAGATGTAGCGCAAGACAGCGAATTAACCAATTGAAACCCTCCGGCTCTCTCACATCCTGCTAAGCAGGTTCGGCCCGCAACCGGGGGATTCAGATTGTCTGTAGTTTCAGCCCATTAGTGATTTGGAAGTAGCTAGAAAAAAGTGGCAGGTTCGAATTTGCGCCCGCCCGTAGTCCATTCAGAAATCAATCGCGCCTGGAAAACAGGCTTAAGAAGGAATAAATTCGATGAGCATTAGCCTTGCAGAACTAAAAGATAAAAACATCACCGACTTGGCCAAGATCGCCAAGGAACTCAACATCCCCGGCGCCTCGGGCATGCGCAAGCAAGAGTTGATCTTCCAGATCCTCCGCGCGCAGACCGAAAAAAACGGCTTGATCTTTTCCGAAGGTGTGCTGGAATGCCTCCCCGACGGCTTCGGCTTCCTGCGCGCCCCGGAATATAACTATCTGCCGGGCCCGGACGACATCTACGTCTCGCCTTCGCAAATCCGCAAATTCGACCTGCGCACCGGCGACACCGTCTCCGGCCAAGTACGCCCACCGAAAGACGGCGAGCGCTACTTCGCTCTGATTAAGGTCGAAGCGGTCAACTTCGAAGACCCCGAAGTCGCGCGCAACAAGATTTTCTTCGATAACCTCACGCCGCTCTATCCCCAGGAACGCATCCGCCTGGAGACCACCAAGGAAAATCTTACTGGTCGCGTGCTGGACATGCTTTGCCCGATCGGCAAAGGCCAGCGCGGATTGATCGTAGCTCCTCCGCGCACGGGTAAAACCATGATGCTGCAATCCGTGGCCAATTCCGTCACAACCAATCATCCCGAAGTTGCGCTGATTGTTCTGCTGATTGACGAGCGCCCTGAAGAAGTTACCGACATGCAGCGCACCGTGAAGGGCGAAGTCATTAGCTCTACATTCGACGAGCCGCCCCAGCGTCACATCCAAGTCGCTGAAATGGTGCTCGAAAAAGCCAAGCGCCTGGTGGAACACAAGCGCGACGTCGTCATCCTGCTCGACTCGCTCACGCGTCTCGGCCGCGCTTACAACGCCGTTACGCCGCCATCTGGCAAAGTTCTTTCCGGTGGTATCGACGCCAACGCTTTGCAGCGCCCGCGCCGCTTCTTCGCCGCCGCACGAAACATCGAAGAGGGCGGATCGCTCACCATCATCGCCACCGCGTTGATCGACACTGGCAGTCGCATGGACGACGTCATCTTCGAAGAATTCAAAGGCACCGGTAACATGGAAATCAACCTTGACCGCCGGCTGGTCGACAAGCGCGTGTTCCCCACCATCGATATCAACCGCTCAGGAACGCGTAAGGACGAGCTGCTTTTGCCACCCGACGAGCTGAATCGTATCTGGGTGCTGCGCAAGGTCCTGAGCCCGCTCTCGACGGTGGAAGCCATGGAGCTTTTACTGGGCCGCCTTTCCAAGACCAAGACGAACGCGGAGTTCCTCTCGTCCATGTCCAGCCCGGCCTAGACCTCCACATAAGGAAATCGGTATTCACTCCGGATTTGAGCCCCCGGCTTTGATTTGAAACTGAAATCGACGGCCTTTTTTTCCTTCGGACCCACCGTCACCTTTTGAGTTGCCGTGCCCAGTCTTTCGTGCCCAGCCTCAATAGTGTAGGTGCCCGGCGGCCAGGCTGCTCAGATCGAACGTGCCGTCCTCGCGCGTTACTGCAAAATACGGGTGCTTGAAGACAGCAATATAGCTCCGCATCCACGGATGAACATTGCATTTCATCAGAACCGCCACCTCTTCCCGTGGAAAAGCGTCGTCCGACGCCACACCGAGGCGAAGAAGTTGCAGCCCGAGAAACCCAGAGTCGCCGCCATGTGATGGAGCGTCTCGCGTATCATGGAGGCAATCTATGAAATCGGATAATTGAAAACGGACTGAACTTGTTACTGTGCCGCGCGTGTGTTATTTTGCCGAGTCATTCGTGAAGAGTACTCGACAGCGAATCGCATCTCTCAGATCCGCTCGAGAAGGGTAAAGAGGCGGCCGCCGCTGAGGAACAGATGATTCGCTCTTACCAAGGCCACACCCCGCAAATCGCCGCGACCGCTTACATCGATCCGCAAGCCGTGGTCATCGGTGACGTCGTCATCGGCGAACATTCGAGCGTGTGGCCCTGTGCCGTGCTTCGCGGTGACGTGAACTTCATGCGTATCGGCGCGCGCACGAATATTCAAGACGGCTCTGTCCTGCATGTGATGCGCGATACCAATCCCCTAATACTCGGCGACGACATCACCGTGGGCCATGCCGTCGTCCTGCACGGCTGCACCATCGAATCGCGCTGCCTGATCGGCATGGGCAGCATCATCTTAAACGGCGTCACGATCGGCACCGGCAGCATCATCGCCGCCGGCACGCTCGTCCCTGAACGGACCATTGTCGCCCCCGGCAGCCTTTTTATGGGCCAGCCCGGCAAATTGCGCCGCACGCTCATCCCCGAGGATCTCGAAGCCATCGACCGCTACTCCCAGCGCTACGTCGAATACAAAGAAACCTACAAGTCCGAGTCCGGAAATTAACCCTTCATCCCGTGAAATTCCCTGCACGCTGAAGTTTGCTTGCATGCTTGTTGTAAAATGGTCTGATGGGCAGCGCGCCTAATTTTGGGCAGAGCGGCGGCCGCGGCGAAATCGTTGCCGGGAACAGACGAAGCATTCACAATATTTCTAATGGCGAACTCAATTTATTAGAATTCATCGTAAGCTATTGCAAACAAAGGAGAGCGCGCCGTTCTAATCGCGAACTTTGAACCATTCTGCGCACAACAAACACATCCGATCCAATGACGGAAAATAAACGCCAATTTAAGGCCATCAAAGGAATCCGCGATATCTTGCCGGCGGATTCCGCTCTCTGGAATTGGTTCGAGCAGACCGCCCGCAACGTCTTCGAATCCTACAATTTCCGCGAAATCCGCCTCCCCATTTTCGAGGAGACCGAACTATTTGCGCGCTCGATCGGCGCGGATACCGATGTCGTTAACAAGGAGATGTATACATTCAGCACCGGTCACGATGCGGAATCCAAGGAAGAGAGTGTTGCCGCCCAAACATATTCGCTGCGGCCTGAGGCGACGGCGAGCGTCGTGCGCGGGTACATCGAACATGGAATGCAAGCGCTACCGGGAAACGTAAAGCTTTACTATGTTGGGCCGATGTTCCGCCGCGAGCGGCCGCAGAAAGGACGCTACCGCCAGTTCTACCAGATCGGCGCGGAGGTCCTGGGACAATCCGACGCGCCTGCAATCGATGCCGAAGTCATCGAAATGCTGATGACTTTTTTCAAACGCTCCGGCCTCACCCGCACGACTCTCTACATCAACTCAATTGGCGACAAAAATTGCCGTCCTCAATACGTGGAAAAAGTCCGCGAAGAGTTGCGCAAAGTTTCAGATCATCTGGGGCCAGACAGCCAACGCCGCATCGAAACAAATCCGCTGCGCGTCCTCGATTCGAAATTGCCGGAGGAGCAACCGATTATCGAAAAACTACCACGCATCTCGGATCATCTTTGTGACGCTTGCCGCGGGCATTTCGCCAAACTGAAAGAGGAACTAAACCTGCGCGGCGTAGCTTACGAAGAAAACTGGCGTCTCGTTCGCGGCCTGGACTACTACACGCGCACCACATTCGAAGTCATAGCTGAAGGCCTGGGCTCGCAGAACGCAGTCTGCGGCGGAGGACGTTACGACGGCCTGGTTGAGCTGCTCGGCGGGCCGCCAACAAAAGGCATCGGCTTTGCCATCGGCACCGACCGAGCCATTCTCTCCATACAAGAGAGCGGGAAATTGCCTCAGCTTCCCGCCCTTGCGGTTTTCGTCGCATGGATGGGACAGGCCGCGTATCCTACAGCAGTGAATATCACGCGAAAACTTCGTGACGCGGGCCTGGCCGTCGAGCTGCCTCCGGAGGAAATGAAGGTCAAGAAATCGCTGGGCCTCGCGGACAAGCTCGGTGCGCGCTACGCCCTGATCATCGGCGAGGATGAGGTCAACTCAGGAACTTTCACGCTGAAGCGCCTCGCTGATTCTGAACAGAAAAAACTTTCGGAATTTGAATTGCTCGAATATCTTGAATCGGAAAAAAGAGGCAGTGTCTAGTGCAATCAGTGGCGAGAAAAACTCGTGCTTGAAGCGCTCGGAAACCTGAAACGTACAAATTATTGCGGCGACCTGCGCGCATCCGACGCGCATAAAGACGTCGTGCTGATGGGCTGGGTCCATCGTCGGCGCGATCTCGGCCAGCTGATTTTCATCGACCTGCGCGACCGCGCTGGACTCGCGCAAATTGTCTTCAACAAAGAACTGCATCCGGAAGCGCATGCCAAGGCGGAGCAACTGCGCTCGGAATTTGTCGTCGCGGTAGAAGGCCGCGTCCTGCACCGCCAGAAGGCCAATCCGGAAATCGCGTCCGGCGAAGTGGAAGTTATGGCTACCCGTATCCACATCCTCAACAATTCAAAGACGCCTCCCTTCCAGATCGAAGAAGAAGTGACCGCGAGCGAAGAGACACGGCTGCGCTACCGCTATCTCGATTTGCGACGACCAAAACCGCATCGCAATCTTGAGTTGCGCCACCGCGTCATACTCGAAATTCGCAAGACGCTCGACGAGCTCGGCTTTTTTGAAATCGAAACGCCGATGCTCACGCGCTCGACTCCGGAAGGCGCGCGCGATTGCTTGGTTCCCAGCCGCATCCATCACGGAAAGTTCTACGCGCTGCCGCAATCGCCGCAAATCTTCAAACAGATCCTGATGATTTCCGGCATGGATCGATATTTCCAAATCGTGCGCTGTTTTCGGGATGAAGATTTTCGCGCGGACCGCCAACTTGAATTCACGCAGCTCGACCTGGAGATGTCCTTCCCGCGCCAAGAAGATATTTTTGAAGTGATCGAGCGCGTGATGGAACGGACATGCGCGGTCGTGGGGGTGCAAGCAAGAGGGCCGTTCCGCCACCTGGACTACAAAGAGGCGCTTCGCCGCTACGGCTCGGACAAGCCGGACCTACGCTTTGGAATGGAATTGCACGACGTCACGCAATTCTTCGACTCTGGCCGAGAAAAACTGCAGATCGCCGGGAACGTACAGGCGGTCGTCGCGCCGGGTGCAGCTTCGTGGTCGCGCAAGCAGCTTGATGAACTTGGCGAGTTCGCAAAATCTGCCGGCGCGCGCGGAGTTTACACGGTAAAAGTCACGGCCGAGGGAATCTCTTCGCCACTCGAGAAAACTCTCGGTCCGGAAGCGTTGAAAAAACTGGCCCAGGCTGTTGGCGCAAAAGCCGGCGATTTGGTCGTCGCCGCGGCAACCAAAGAACAGATCGAGCACGACGATACATCGCTGAATGTGACCGGCCAGATCCGCTTGTATCTCGGAGACAAGCTCAACCTGATCGATCGCACCCAATGGGAATTTGCGTGGATCACCGGCTTCGCGCTCTTCGAATGGAGCGCGACGGAAAAACGCTGGGTCAGCGCGCAGCATCCGTTCACCGGAATATACGAAGAAGATCTCGACAAGCTAGAAACCGCCCCGTGGGAGTGCCGTTCAAAGGGCTACGATCTGGTTCTGAACGGCAACGAGCTCGGCTCCGGAAGCATTCGAATTCATCGCCAAGATGTACAGGCGCGCATGTTCAAAGCACTGGGCTTGTCTGACGAGCAAGCGCGCCAGCGTTTCGGCTTCTTCCTCGACGCGCTCACCTATGGCACTCCGCCACACGGTGGCATAGCATTGGGCATCGACCGCGTGGTCATGCTGCTGGCTGGCGAGAGATCGATTCGCGAGGTCATTGCCTTCCCGAAGACCACCGCCGCGGTAGACTTAATGGCGGACTCGCCCTCCGAAGTTGACTCATCGCAGCTCGATGAATTAGGCATCGCAATCAAGCAGGCGGAAAAATGAACTTTGAACCGGGCGCAGGATCATAATGTCTGATCGATTGTTGCTGCTGATACCCGTCGCTGTGGCGATAGGGGTGTTTCTTTTGATTCGTGCCATGCACAGGCTACGGCCCAGGACGCAATTCATGGCGCTGCTGGTTACGGGCGTCTCGATCGGATTTATTTTTTGGATCATGGTGCAGATGCCTGAATTTCCGCAGTGGCTCGGTATCACGCCCGTGCTCGTCGTGTTCATCGCAAGCTTGTTCGGCACACGCATTTTTTTGCGCAGCGTTGCCCAGGATGAGAAGGATGAGGACGACGAGATCCTCAGAGAAGATTTGTGCAATCTGACAGATCAGGGATTTTCAAATAGCAAACCTACGAAACACACCTGATGAGCCGAATTCGCATACTCGCGGAAAACGTGGCCAATAAGATCGCGGCGGGCGAAGTGGTGGAGCGGCCCGCATCGGTGGTTAAAGAACTCCTTGAAAACGCGCTGGACGCAGGAGCTCGTTCGATTCGCATCGAGACTGAATCGGGCGGCAAGCGCATGATCCGCGTGGTCGATGACGGCACGGGAATGAATCACGACGATGCTCTCTTGGCATTCGAGCGTCACGCTACCTCCAAATTGCGCACCGCGGACGATTTGCTTTCCATTTCAACACTGGGTTTCCGTGGCGAAGCGCTGCCATCAATTGCCTCGATTTCCAGGCTCGTGCTTGAAACACGCTCGGCCGAAGACGAACAAGGGACGCGCGTCGAGTTTGCAGGCGGGAAACTAAACAGCGTGAATGCGGCGGGGCTGCCCGCAGGCACTTCGATCAGCGTGGCAGACATTTTTTATTGTGTGCCGGCACGACGAAAATTCCTGAAGTCGGAGACTACCGAGCTGGGCCACATCGCTTCGCTCGTTACGCATTACGCGCTCGCGCACCCCGATTGTCAATTTCTGCTGAAAACGCCGACGCAGGAAATTCTAAATTGCACGCCGGTGGAGAAACTTTCCGAGCGGGTGTATCAGATTTTTGGACGGCAGGCGCTCGATGAGCTGACGGAGATCCCTCCGACCGAAGGGCCTGTGCGCAGCGCCATCACGGAACGGCCGCTTGAAGCAGAGGAGCGCGCGGCCACCCTGCGAGTTTCAGGATTCACCTCGCGCCCGGAAGTGCAGCGCACAAACCGCAACGGAATTTACATCTTCGTGAATCGTCGTCTGGTGCGTGACCGTTTGCTGCTGCACGCGATCGGCGAGGCCTACCGCAACATCATGCCGCCGGGAGTATTCCCTGGCGTGCTGCTCTTTCTCGATTTGCCGTACGAAGAAGTGGACGTAAACGTTCATCCCGCGAAAATCGAAGTGCGCTTTCGCCATCCTCAGTTCGTTCACGACTTCACGCGCGATGGGTTGCGACTGGCGCTCTCAAATGCGCGCCCGATTCCGAGCTTTCCTGCGGCACGCGCAGCGGTTGCAGCGGGAGACAGGGACGCCGGCGGCTTGTCTTCCTCGTCGTCGGCGGGAAGCGTGCAAGGTTACCCGCCGATGCCAGACACCAAGACATTTCCGGGTCCGCCTCGAGCTGAAATTCCGAGGGGGTTCGCCGCGTCCGCTGAGAAGGTTGAGGGATTCGAGCGTTCCGGCGGGCCCGACAAACCGGTTCCGCAACGACTGCAGTTTGGAACCGGCAACGGCAGCGATTTCTCAGATGCTCGCCGGGAAGCGCTTGGTGCGTCACTTGACTCCGTGGCGCCCGCGGCCGCCCCGGGCACCTTGCCGAGCCCCGACCAGATCGTTGACCTCAAGCCGCTCGGCCAAGTGAATAGCAGCTTCATCGTGGCCGTGAATAGCGACGGTTTGTGGATCATCGATCAGCATGTGGCACATGAGCGCGTTCTTTTCGAGCAGCACTTGCGTGCGCGACGCGAAGGAGAACTTGGCGGCCAACGAATGCTAGTGCCGTTGATTGTCGAGCTGAATCCGCGCCAGCTCGTTATTTTCGAGCAGATCGGGGACGAGTTGCGCGCAAATGGATTCGAGGCTGAGCTGATGGGAGCAAGAAGCGTCGCGATTCAGGCCGCGCCAGCGGGCATCACAAGCGGTGATGCCGAGAAGCTGCTGTACGAAATCCTGGACGGGATTGCACGGGAGAATCAAGCGATTTCGATTGACTCGCTACAAGCGAAGATCGCTGCTTCCACGTCATGCCACGCCGCGATCAAGGTCAACACCCCACTGGACCACACAAAAATGGAATGGCTGCTCGGCGAACTGGCGAAAACAGAGTACCCCATGAGCTGCCCGCATGGGCGCCCAATCGTTCTGCGCTATTCCGTCCGCGAGATTGAAAAGGCTTTCAAGAGAATCTGATTATCCCGACATTCGATATGACTGCGCCCCTCCAGAAACTAATTATCGCGATTGACGGGCCGGTCGGTTCCGGAAAGAGCACCCTAGCACGGCGTGTGGCGGAAATACTCGGCTACGTTTACGTAGATACCGGTGCGATGTACCGCGCAATCGCGCTGAAAGCTTTGCGCCACAAACTTTCGTTCGAGGCTGCGGATGCACTCGTCGCGCTCGCGCATGATACGCGTATTGATTTGCGCGCGGAGGAGGCCGGCCAGCGAGTCTTTCTGGACGGTGAAGATGTGACCATGGAGATTCGCACGCCCGAAGTTTCGCAGGCGTCGTCAAAGGTCGCGGTGAATTCGGGCGTGCGCCAAGTGCTGGTGGCCGAACAGCGCCGCGCCGGCCAGCAAGGCGGAGTAGTGATGGAAGGGCGCGACATCGGAAGCGTGGTTTTTCCCGACGCCCAATTGAAGATTTTTCTTACTGCGTCGCCCGAAGTACGAGCGGAGCGCCGATGGCGCGAGCACGAGCAAAAAGGTGACGCGATCGATCTGCAAACAACGCTGGAGGAAATCCGCCAGCGGGACCGGCGCGACCTCGAACGTTCCACTTCTCCGCTGGTGCGCGCTCCCGACGCAGTCGTAGTGGATAGCACGGCGATGGAACCGGAAGAAGTCGCGCGACTGGTAGTAATGTTAGCAAACGGAAGTGCGACGGCCAGCAAAGCCACCTGACAATTGATCGTCAGGCCCCGCACAACTTCGCGTTTCCGCTACAGAATCTGGACAACCGGAGAGCCGGCGGATTGGTTGACGACGTCGAGGCGCGCGACGACGTTGCGTGCCATGGCGTAAATACTCTTGCTGCCCGGCGCGTCTTCGCCGAGCGACGCAACGGGCTTGCCGGTATCGCCGCCGATGCGGATCTGCGGATCGATTTCAATCTCACCCAAGAACGGCACGCCGAAAGTTTTCGCCATACGTTGTCCTTCGCCGTGGCCGAAGACGTCAATGCGGCCATTGCAATGCGGACAATTAAAGTAGCTCATGTTCTCGACCACGCCGAGAATTTCAACATTCACTTGTCGAAACATTTCGATGGCTTTGCGCACGTCGGCGAGGGCGACGATGGACGGCGTGGTGACCACGACCGCGCCGCTCACAGAGACACTTTGAATGAGCGTGAGCTGAACATCACCGGTCCCGGGCGGCAGATCCACAATGAGGTAATCCAGGGCACCCCATTGCGTGCTGCGCAGAAATTGCTGGATCACGCTGTGAAGCATGGGGCCGCGCCAGACCAGCGGTTTGTCACCTGGATTTAGCAGGCCCATGGAAATCATTTTCAAGCCATAAGCTTCCACGGGGATGATGGTGCGCTCGTCAACGGCGCGCGGCTGTTCGTTGGTGCCGAGCATAACCGGCACGTTGGGGCCATAAACGTCGGCGTCGAGCAGGCCGACGGCGTTGCCCATGCTTTTAAGGGCGATGGCAAGATTTACGGCTACGGTCGTCTTCCCTACCCCGCCTTTACCGCTCGCGACGGCGACGAGATTTTTCACTCCGGTGATCGGTGCTTTGTCTTGCAAACGCTTGCCTGCGGCCGGCCCTGCTGGTCCACTTGCCATTGTTTTCCTTTCAGATGAGTACGAGTTTGGTCCGATTGCAGACTATTTTTCTTACTCTTCAATGATAGACCTGCGGGCCGATGGCGGCAAGGGAGCGTGGAACTTTCGGAGGGAAGCGCTCAGAAAAGAATGACAGCTATGCGGAAGCGGGAGAAGCCTGAGGCGCCACCGGTGGGGCATGCGCCCACTGCCGCGGCGTGAAATGGATGGTCTTGAAGCTGCTGTTCCAGCGCGGTAGGAAGTTTGTCGAGATCAGGCGTTTCGAAGCGGAGAACTGTAGCCGCGCGATTCCCTATGTACACGCGCTGCCCGTTGCAGATTGATTGAGCTTCAGCAGAAGCGGTGGCGTGCAATCCTTGAGCGGCAAGCAAGGAGATCACTTGCTGCTGCTGTTGATCGATATTCACATTGGCGGAAGATCGTGCGAAATCTTGTACGGCGAATAGTCCTGAGCTTCCTTGCACAACAGCGATGCCTACGGCGCTGAGCTCGGTGCTAAGTATATTGGCTCGATGGCCGGGAGAGCGCATCCAAGCAGAATGGATGGTGGCGGGGTCAGGACCGACGGCGACGTTTTCGGCGATAACACTGAAGCGCGCCCCGGCCTCGCCGGCACGCGTCCCCAGTTCCGGCTCGCCGGGAAGCTGGTGAGACATCAAATTAAACTGTGCCATGCGGCTGGCGTGCTGACGGGCTGCGGATGCAAGGGCGTCGTCCCACTGTAGGATTGGTAGGCCCTGGGCGGCGCGCTCGCGGTTAAGAGCGTTGAAAAGCTGGCCCTCTTGGGCTGTAATTTGCGGTGACCGCGCAGTTACGGCTCCAAGAGTCACCGTGACAAAGGCTGCGAACAAGATTGTGATGCGTGCTGCTAGCAACATGCAAAACTCCGGGAAACAAGTAGGCCTGCGTGCCTGGGATTTCTTATCTAGAGGCTAGCGAAAACGAACACGAAAAGATGCTGGTCGAACGTCCAAGTACGAAGGTACTTTTCGGACATGTCCGAAAAAACAGGGAAAATGAGGCGAAACCGTGTTGAACGCAGGCGCTTTGCACGAAAGCGCGCGAGCGGCTACAATAGAGCGTTGGGTTTTGCAAGATTCAGGTAAGCAACCTGCCGCACTTCAAAACGCAACATCCAAGGGACAAAACTGAAGTTATGGATGTCGAGAAGCTCATAAATGGCGTAGTCGCGCGGTTTATCGGCACGAAGCACGAGCGCGACGTAAAGGTCATTCAGCCGATGGTGGCTGCGATCAGCGAACTCGAGCCGGAGATGAAAAAACTCTCGGATGCGGAGATCACTGCGCGTACTCCGGTGCTGAGGGCGGAAGTGCAATCGCGTCTGCAAGGCCTTGAGCGCGACGATCCGGAATACAAGAGGAAGCTGCAAGACGCGCTCGAACCTGCGCTGATTCCCGCATTCGCATTAGTGCGCGAGGCCGGGCGGCGAACCCTGGGAATGCGGCATTTTGACGTTCAACTGATCGGCGGAATCGTTCTGCATCAGGGCAAGATCGCCGAGATGAAGACTGGTGAAGGCAAGACGCTGGTGGCGACGCTGCCTGCATACTTGAACGCACTGACGGGACAGGGCGTTCATATCGTGACGGTGAACGATTACCTGGCACGACGCGATGCTGAATGGATGGGCCCGATTTACAAGATGCTGGGTCTAACCGTTGGCGTGATCGTTCACGATTTGGACGACGCGCAGCGGCGCGCCGCGTACGCCGCAGACATTACTTTCGGAACAAACAACGAATTCGGCTTCGATTATCTGCGCGACAACATGAAGTATGACCTGAAGGATTGCGTGCAACGCGGACATCACTTTGCGATTGTGGACGAAGTGGACTCGATCCTGATTGACGAAGCGCGCACGCCGCTGATTATTTCCGGGCCCGCGGAAGAATCCACGGACAAGTACTATCGTATCGACAAAATCATTCCGAAACTGATCCTCGATATCGATTACACGCTGGATGAAAAGCACCGCACCTCGACGCTGACCGAAGAGGGGGTATCGAAGTGCGAGCGGCTGCTGAACCTGGGAAACTTGTACGACCCCGCGAACATGGACATCATTCACCACGTCTATCAGGCGCTGCGTGCGCACGCGCTTTTTCAGAAAGATGTGGATTACGTTATCAAAGACGGCCAGATCGTGATTGTGGATGAATTCACCGGCCGGCAAATGCCGGGACGGAGATGGTCCGACGGTTTGCACCAAGCGGTGGAGGCGAAAGAAGGCGTGAAAATCGAGCGCGAAAATCAGACGCTCGCGACCATTACATTCCAAAATTATTTTCGCATGTACAAAAAGCTTTCCGGTATGACCGGTACGGCGGACACGGAAGCGGCGGAGTTCGACAAGATTTACAAACTGGAAGTTGTCGCTATCCCCACGAACAAGACGCTGATTCGAATCGAAAATCCGGACGTGGTTTATCGAACGGAAGGAGAGAAATTCGAAGCGGCGGTGAATGGCATTATTCAGGAAGACGGCACGCGAGCGGGCGGCATCCGGCAATTTTACGAAAGCGGGCAGCCAGTCCTAGTGGGCAGTATTTCCATCGAGAAATCGGAAAAGATCGCGGAGATTCTGAAGAAGACGGGCATACCGTTCCAAGTGTTGAACGCAAAGCAGCACGAGCGCGAAGCAAAAATCATCGCGCAGGCAGGGCGCAAAGGAGCGGTAACAGTTTCAACCAACATGGCCGGACGCGGCACCGACATTCTGCTGGGCGGCAATCCCGAAGCCATGACACGCGATTATTGCCTGAAAAATAAGCTGGCCATGCCGTACGCGCCGGCGAGTTCGGTGATCGGGGCGGCGCCTGGAACGGAGACGCCTGCCCAAGCCGACGCGGCCGTTGCCGCTTCAGGGGCCGGAGGGACAAGCACGTCGTCGACCTCTACCGCAACAGCGACTACAACCAGCACGTCTACTTCAGCGTCCACTTCCCCCGCATCGAATGGCTCGAACGCTACGGCCAATGCGATGGTGCTCTTCCAACAGGAAGGCAAGATTTATCAGGTGCCGCTCGATCAATGGAAGCCGATTTTCGATCAGTTTGCGGAGCAGTGTAAAGCGGAACACGATGAAGTAGTGTCGATGGGTGGTTTGCATATTCTTGGGACTGAACGCCACGAGGCCCGGCGCATTGACAATCAGCTACGAGGGCGCGCGGGACGTCAGGGCGATCCGGGCGCTTCGCGGTTTTTTCTGTCACTCGAAGATGATTTGCTTCGCATTTTCGGTGGCGACCGCGTGAAAGCTCTGATGTTCCGCCTGGGAATGACCGAAGGCGTGCCGATCGAATCCAAATTGATCAGCCGGCGAATCGAGAACGCGCAGAAGTCGGTGGAAGCGCAGAACTTCGAAGCACGCAAGCATTTGCTGGAATACGACGATGTGATGAACAAACAGCGCGAAACGATTTACGGACTGCGCCGCTCGTTCCTGGAAGGACGCGATCAAAAAGATTACGTTCTGGAGCGCGCCGAAGCAATTGCGAACGAGCTGGTCGAAACATATTGCGCGCGCGAGCAACATCCCGACCAGTGGAACGTGACGCAGTTCAGCAACGAAGTGCTGAATCAGTTTGGTTTCGATCCGAAAGCGGCTGGGCTAGATTTTGCTACTCTGAATCACGAGACGCTCGCGGATGCGATGATTGAAAAGACGAAGACGCGTTACGAGGAAAAGGAAACTCTTTTTGGCGCGCAGACGCTGCGCTGGCTCGAGCGCCACATTCTTCTAGACGTGGTTGACGCTCAGTGGAAGGACCATCTTCTTACACTCGATCATTTGAAGGAAGGCATCGGACTTCGCGGCTATGGCCAGAAGGACCCGCTGGTCGAATTCAAGAAGGAAGCGTTTATACTATTTGATGAGTTGATGGACCGCATCGACACCGAGGCGGTGCGCTTCCTGTTCCTGATGCAGCCTGCACGGCCCGAAGACGAAGCGAAAAAAATCGAGCAACGCCAGCAGCGGCAGCAGCGTGATTTACAGTTCCAGGCCGGGCCCGCGCAGGCGGAAACGGTCCCCAAGCCAGTTCGCGCTGGCGCAAAAGTCGGGCGCAACGATCCCTGCCCCTGCGGCTCGGGAAAGAAATACAAGAAGTGTCACGGCACGGCCGCCTAACCCTCGAATCATTTTCGCTTACCTGAAGCATGACCTTGCATCTGAACTTTTCAGCGACATATTGCGTACCTCTTGCCTAGATAGGATTATTTCGGATAGGAGGATGAGATGAAAGTTCGTCTGCGCGCATTTCCGGGATTGATCATTTTATTGGCTCTGGCTGCCAGTCTGGCCACGTTTCCAACATTCGCAAAAGATAGTCAGGGACACTTCGATCGCACTCTAACGGTGACCGGAGCAGTAGATCTGGATCTGCAGACCGGTTCTGGCAATATCACGGTGCGCACCGGCGATTCCACGAAGGTCGAGATTCACGCGGAGATTCACGGGAGCGGCGGAGGCGACGTGGAGCAGCGCATCCACGAAATTGAGAATAATCCTCCCATCGAACAGAGCGGCAACACAATTCGCATAGGCCACGTCGAAAACCACGATTGGAAGCGCAATATTTCCATCAGCTACGAGCTGATTGTTCCGGGACAAACCAAGCTGCGGTCTGAATCCGGGTCGGGCGATCAAAGAGCAGACGGCATCAGCGGCCCGGCGGACATGAACAGCGGCTCGGGTGGTCTGCACGTGAAGAACATCGGTGGCGAGGTGCGCGTGCGAACCGGATCGGGAGACATCGAACTGGATGCCGTTCATGGAAATGCGCGTGCCTCGGCAGGCAGTGGAACGATTCGCGCGATTGCGATCGGCGGCGGTTTGACGGCGTCTAGCGGGAGCGGCAGCGTCAGGCTCGAACAGACCGCGGCTGGCGATGTGGAGATCAGCACAGGCTCAGGTGACGTGGAGATGAAAGGCGTGAAAGGCGGAGCGAAGGTGACTACAGGTAGCGGTAGCATCAGCGCTCAGGGTGATCCCACTGGCGACTGGCGGCTTCACAGCGGCTCAGGAAGCGTGAGTGTCGACTTCCCGCCACAAGCTGCATTCAACTTGGTTGCGCGAACCAGTTCCGGAAATATTGAAACAACACATGAAATCAGCGTGCAAGGTAAAATTAGTCCTCGCGAACTGCAGGGCAAAGTGGGTGCGGGTGGGCCCTTAGTGGAACTCAGTACGAGTTCCGGAAGCATTCAGATTCGCTGAGCTCGTTTTGAATGAAGAGGGGCGAGACTGATCGCCCCTCGATTTCTGATCCCGTCGTTGGACTTCCACCTGTGAGGATCCGCTTCGATACGCTATTGTGCTTTTCGGCGCATGCCTGCTTGCCTGTTAGAAAATGTGTTAATCTCGCGCTTACCTTGAGGTAATAACCACTCGAGAACTTGGGGTGTGTGATGGATGCGACCGTACCCAAAAAGTGCCAAAGGGCGGGGTGCGCGAATTCAATTCCCGGGGCGCTGGCGGGCGCGCGATTGTGCCTGGATCATTTCGTCGATGAAGCGTTTGTCCGGACCGACCAGGCGCTGATCCGGTGCCGCGAGGGCCGCACGATCGATCCAGACGGACTTCAGTGGCTGCTCTCGGACGCGCTGACGATCGTTAAAAATCTGGAAGAAGGAGCGGACGAGCCGAAACCCGAACAGCGCGATCGCATGCTTGAATTGCTTTTAATCCTCGCAAATCTGCACGAATACGTCGCTCGCCATTCCGTTCAAATTGAACGCCCCGCTTAAGCGTAACCGGCCCCGAAATTTATCGAGACTCCCGGCTCACTGACACACATGCGAAAGGGTTAACAGCATTCGCGGGCTCGCATCTTGCAATTTGGCATTAGACCATTCAATCTGGATATCCCTCTCATTGGATGGTTATGTCCGACGAAAATCCGGCACGCGATCCTTTCAAACCTGAACAGCCGAGAATACCTGGAGTTCCAGATCGGCGAGACCACGCCGGCAAAAGTACGGTCTCGCCGGGGTCGTTAAAATTCAAATCTTCCCGTGTGGAAATGCCGCCGCCGTGGCTAACACTGACGATATTGGCTGCAGTCGTGGCCGGCATCGTTATCGCACGGTGGACTCGTTAGCCACGTTCGAAGCAGCTGACGTGACTGCGCTGACCTAGTGACGTGGTCAACGGCTCCAACGTGACGTTGCGTGGCCTTCGTCCGGACTCAGCCGCCTTACTTCCCGGTTCATACGCCCGGTCAAGACCAGTGCGACCATTTTTTGATCGGCCAGCCACGACCACAGCGGATGATCGAATGATGCGGGGCGATTGTGTTCGACGAAGAGGTGCGACAACCAGGCAAAACCGTAGGGGAGCAGCAGCGCGGCAAGAATGAGCCACGGCCGGCGAAGAACCATCGCTGCTACAAGAAGCGCCCAACCTGCCAAAGTCCCCGCAGAATGAAAAGCGCGAGTTAACGGATGACGATGCGCGAGAACATAGGAAGGCCAAAAATCCGAGAATGTGCGCGGATCCTGCACACGGGGATTTTAGCTCAAGGCGCAAGTGCTGCGACGCTAGAAAAATTGCCACTGTCCCGCTCCGGCGAGCCGGAGACGAGGCAGTGGCACTGACAGGAGTTCCGTGCGTCAGTTATGAACCGATTGTTCGACCGAGCGAGCCACCATTACGGGCTGACCCGTTGCCTGATTGACGAGTATGAATCCGACGACACGAATCTGAATCGGCCCTGGTCCGCTAAGCGCGCCTAGGCCGCTTAGATTTATGAAGTTTGTGTCGTTGGTTGTGAGCACCGTGAGTGGACTCGGCAACAGAATTCCGGCTGTCCATTCATCGGTTAGCTGGAAGGTTCCGATGTTGCCGGATTGCACGACCGTGCTGCCGGCACCCACCTACGCGCCTGGCCTTGGCGGCGCAAATGACGCGATGAACGGTAACAGAGTCCGTACCATTCGACGTCGTCAGTGCGCCTCCCATATCAACGCGCTGTCCCGGAGCCATCAGAGTGTTATTAAACAGCAGAGTCGTGAGCGGGAGACTGATGTGTCCGATTCTATAAATTTCGGTGCCGTTCAAATTCAGAGGTTCAATCTGGCCATCCGAAACCCCCGAAATTGCTGGCCGTTCCTCACCACGAAAAAATCGGCTAGCGTGGCGGGCTGAGGTGATGCCGGATTGACGTCCGTCAGCAAGCCTCCGAGGTAAGAGCTGTTATTTGAAATCACCTCGACCTCGGACGCATCGATCGCGTGCGTTACCGGATCGAGCGTGCCGGTGAGCGACACAATCGTATTGGTGGTAAATGAGCTAACTAGAATATCAGGGTCGTCGGAAGACGGTGCTGTCGTCGGTCTGACGACGCCAGTGACCTGACCATTGCCATCGGTCTGGAGCGATTTGCGCACATCGAATTCCATACGGAGGCCGACTAAGTCGGCGTTTTGCAAAACGAAAGGCTGAGCAAGATTCACAGTCACCGAAGATTCCGACAGCGTTCCGTTGATCGTGGAAGTCGTCGGCGGGTTCGGCGGGTTGACGTTGATATATCCAATCATAGGAGGCGCAATCGTAACCGTGGAGGACGTATACGTGCCTGTCGGTACTGAACTAAGATCGACAAGCTGGTGCAAGCCGTTGAACTGCGCGAAGTCAACAACTTGCGGCTCGGATCATACGCTTACATTAGTTGGTCCCATTGAAAATCGTGATTCCCGTCACCATGATTTGGCAAGACACGACGCTCGGAAGCGGAGCGTCGGTACCAACCGTAAATACTGACGCCTGCTGATTGGTGGGATTCGGTGAAAAAGTACTTCCGCCTCCGCCGCAACTAGAAAGCAAGAGTGCGGCGAAACACACAACGAACACACCCATACCTCTGCGGTTGAACATTAATTTTCTCCTAATTTAGGTATTCGATGATTGCCGAGGGCCGAAGCCCTTTTCGGCTGCTGGATGAGAAACCCAGCCAATAAAGAAAAACTCTTCGTGCGAGGCAACTATTTGATGAGCGGACAATTTTCGGCACGCGCCAATTTTTGGCAGTTTTTTGTATTTTTCTCCGCCTTAGGCGGCACGTTCACGCATTGAATTGTTCCTGACCGCTTGCGTGCCACTCGCGAGTTGTTTACGATGTTTGTGCGAATGCTGGGCGAAACCATATCTCATTATCGAATCATCGATCCCCTGGGAAGCGGCGGCATGGGCCAGGTGTACCGTGCGGAAGACACGCGGCTTGGCCGCCAGGTGGCGTTGAAATTCCTCTCCGAAGATTTGGCACGCGATTCCGGATCGCTGGAGCGATTCCAAAGGGAAGCTCGGGCAGCGTCGTCGCTGAACCACCCAAGCATCTGCACGATTTACGATGTGGGTGAACACAATGGTCGCCCATTTCTCGTAATGGAGTTGCTCGAGGGTCAGACGCTGCGTGAACGGATTTCCGGGTGTCCTGTTGCGACAGATGTGCTGCTGGATTTCGGCGCGCAAATCGCAGATGCGTTGGATGCGGCACATGCACGCGGCATCGTTCATCGCGACATCAAACCCGCAAACATCTTTATCACGTCGCGCTCGCAAGCGAAGATTCTGGATTTCGGGCTTGCCAAACAAGGGGCGTCACGACGAATCGCGGAATCCGTGGGCGCCGGGCGGACCGCGACGGAAATCACATCCGATAATCTGATGCTTACGAGTCCCGGTTCCGCCATTGGCACCGTAGCTTACATGTCACCCGAACAAGCCCGAGGTGAAGAACTGGATGCCCGCACGGACCTTTTCAGCTTGGGGGCTGTGCTGTACGAAATGGCCACTGGGCAGACGGCCTTCAGCGGAAATACTTCGGCAGTAATCTACGATGCGATTCTGAATCGCACGCCAGCCGCACCGTCCACTTTGAATCCTAACGTGCCGCCGAAGCTGGAAGATATTATCGGCAAGTCCCTGGAGAAGGATCGCGAATTGCGCTATCAAACTGCCGCAGAGCTTCGGGGGGATTTGAAACGCCTGAAGCGCGACTCGGACCCTGGGCGTGCGGGCTCGGGTTCTGGAAGCGCTTGGGCTGCCGCCGGCGCTGGCGGGAGATCCGGGAGGGTAGCGCCAACTTCAGGCTCTCTGCCGACGGCGGTTGCACCAACGGGAACGGCGGTGGTGAGCCCCATCCCTAAATCAAAATGGACGCTTATCGCAACAGTGGTTCTCGTTATTTTTGCGCTGGGCGCGGCGCTGGCTCTTTTTCTTCATAATCGGAGTGAACATCACCAAGCAGCGTCGCCATCGTTCTCGCAAATGACGATTACGCCCATTACGTCATCGGGCAATATTCACTCTGCTGCAATTTCGGGCGATGGCAAATGGCTCGCTTACGTCCAGGATGACAAGGCCGGTCATGCACTTTGGGTCCACCAGTTGGGCACGGGAAGCATGGCGCAAGTCCTGCCCGGAACACAGCAGGAAATCGCCGGGTTGACGTTCTCGATCGATGGGAATTATCTCTATTTTGTCAAACGCGACGAATCTGTCGGACTCGGAACTCTTTTTCAGGTTCCATCACTGGGCGGCGCGCCGACCCAGCGGCTTGTGGACGTTGACAGTCCCATTAGTTTCTCGCCGGACGGCAAGCGATTTGTGTTCGTACGTCAAGCAAGCAAGACGAAATCATCCAATGTGATCATCGCCAACGCCGACGGCACCGGCGAAAAGATTCTCTCGACGTTGAAGGATCCGGCTTCTTTTTCGACCAACGGCCCGGCGTGGTCTCCCGACGGTGCGCGCATTGCGGTGTCCGAAACTCCCAACGGGGACTTCGACAATTACAATTTGGAGACGGTTGCCGTGGATTCGGGATCAAAGAACCGGCTGGGTTCCCGAAATTGGGGTTATCCTCGCCAGATGACTTGGCTGCCGGACGGCTCGGCGGTCGTGTTCCCGGCCCCAGCGGACAAAATGTCGGTGAACCCTCAAATATGGCAGGTCAGTTATCCGGACGCCGAAGCGCACCGAATCACCAACGACCTAAACTTTTATAATGGAGCTACCATCACCGCAGACGGCTCCGCGCTCGCAACGGTTCAGGTATCTCTGATGGCGAACATCTCGATCACGAACTTCGGAAGCGCCATTTCGTTTTCTTCGCCACAGCAAGTTACCAGCGGAGTGGGACGCGCTGACGGACTAGGCGGCATTACCTGGGCGCCCGGGGATAAAATTATTTACGGCTATTATTCCGGAGGAGCGATTCGCCTTGCCAGCGTAGCGCCGGACGGCGGCAAGCTTCATGATCTTGCACTCAACGCCCTCGAGCCTTTGTGGCCAGCCGCCTGCGGCGACGGCCAGCATTTCGTATTCAGCGCGCGCAACCAGACGCAGGGCATCTCGGTGTGGCGCGCTGACATCGACGGAGGCAACTCGACGCAGATCACGACGGGTGGCCTCGACATACTTCCCGCGTGTTCTCCCGACGGAAAGTTTGTGGTTTACTCCGATGCTTCCGGCGCCGGTCAGGTGATGCGGGTTGGCATCGATGGTGGTAGGCCCGTCCAAGTGACCAAGGAATTTATGCAGTCCCCTCAAATTTCGCCGGACAATCAGACCTTGGCCGCGTTCTACCGGCCCGACCCCTCGAAGGCACCGAAGATCGCAATCGTTGGACTCCAGGGCGGCGAGATCCGGAGTCTGTACGATGTTCCGAATGAAACTATCACGGGAGCAGGCGATGGGGGCCACAAACTGGAATGGACGAAGGACGGAAAAAACGTGATCTACGCGGTGTACAAGAATGAGACCGCAAGTATCTGGGCGCAGCCCGTGCGGGCTCCTGGAGCTCCGCCCGCAGCCCCGAAACGTATTGCGAGTTTCCCGTCTGAGACGCGGGTCTGGGCAGCTTCCCTCTCCCCGGACGGCAAACAAATCCTCTACTCTAACGGTCGGGACGTTACCGACGCGGTTTTGATCTCGCACTTCCACTAGCACTACATCTCAGCGGAGCAAAAAATGAAAATCTCCCGGCGCGATTTATTCAAGACTGCTACGGCTGGATCCGGAAGTGTTTTTGCTAGAACGCTGTTTAAGAGGCGAAACGCAGAGCGCAATCCAGAACCGCAGGAGCCAAAACAACTTCCGCCGGCATTTGATAAGTTGCAACCGCTGGGCGAACGCGCGAAACCGATACGAGCGGAGGAGTTTCAGGGACGTCTTGCGCACGCGCAACAGTTCATAAGCGATGCTAAACCGCGATTCGAAGCGTTATACATCACGCCCGGTACGACGCTCTTGTATTACACAGGCATACAGTGGTGGCCGAGCGAGCGCGTCCTCGCTCTCTTGGTTCCACGCTTAGGAGACCCGCTAATCATCTGCCCGGCATTCGAAGAAGGGCGATTGCGCGAGCAACTTCGCTGGCCGATCGAAATTCGCGTGTGGCAAGAAGACGAGAGCCCGTATGCGATTGCTGGAAAGTGGTTCGCTGAGCGGAGCATCCGTAGGGGAAAGATTGGGGTGGAGTAGACGACACGGTATGTCTTTTACCATGGACTTCGTCATGCGGCGTCTTCACTCGAATATACGAGTGGCGACACTGTTACCGTCGGGTGCCGCGCAACAAAGACCGATCATGAGCTTGATTTGATGCGTCTTGCCTGCGGCGCAACTCTCGAGGTGTATCAAGCTGCGTTTGCATCGCTGCGAGAAGGTATGACCCAACGCGAGGTCTCCGATCTGGTTGTACGGGGTTACGCACGGATGGGCTTGAGCGGCGAAGCATCCGTGTTCTTTGGAGCTTCATCAGCACTTCCCCATGGTTCGCGTGAGGAGCAAGTGCTCCGCGAAGGAATGGGAGTGATGATTGATGACGGAACCTCGGTGGAGGGCTATCAATCAGACGTCACGCGAATGGGCGTGCTGGGCAAACCGCCGGAGAAGTTGCAACATGCGTTCGAAATCGTGCGTCGCGCACAAGATGCCGCACTCACAGCAGCAAGCGCGGGACGAGAATGCGGCTCCGTGGATAACGCGGCGCGCAAGGTGGTTACCGACGCTGGATTTGGCCCGGACTACAAATACTTTTCTCATCGTCTCGGCCATGGAATCGGAATGGATGGACACGAAGCTCCGTACCTGGTTCGCGACAACCGCACGATTTTGAAGCCGGGGATGACTTTTTCGAATGAGCCTGGAATTTACGTTCCGGGAGAGTACGGCATGCGTTGTGAGGATGATATGGTGATCGCTGAATCTGGCGCCGCTCAGCTACTGACACGGGGATTCCAGCCTTCGCTTGAAATTCCGATTCCGTGATCGCTCGTTCAGCGCCAACATTTCATGATACAAGCTATCAACCGCTAACAGAGGATTTGCTCAAACAGTACTCCACTATCCGCGCTTCGGCCCAAAAGCGGTCTGGGCCTGCGTCTTGGGAGATGAAAGCACAGTGGCCTCCATGAGGCGGGGCGAGCAATGTGATGTTGGGGTTCGCTTGGATCGCAGAATTCTGAAAGGGTCTGAATGGGACGAAAGGATCATCCTGCGCGGTTAATATCAGAGTGGGCCGCCTGATGGCGGCAATGACATTCGACGAACTCGAGCGCTTGTAATAATCGGCCGCGTCACGGAACCCGCAAAAGCGCGCCGTTACCACGTCATCAAAGTCTCGTACCGTGCTTATGCGCCGAAAAGAAGCTGGTTCAAGCGGAAAAAGATCAGGGAACAGCTGAGATTTGTAGCGCATGTGGTTCTTGAGGCTCTTTACAAAATGGCGGTTATATAGAAAATTTCGCGGCTCCGCGAGAGCATCGGCGCAAGCGGCTAAATCAAGAGCAGGAGCGATTGCTACAATCGCCCGCAATTGCGGAGGCGCGTCGGCGCCGAATTCTCCCGCCATCTTCAAGACGAGGTTGCCACCCATGGAAAACCCGGCGGTGAAAATTTCCGGCAAGTCATCGTGCTCGATTAATTCGAGCAGTACGGCCCTGATATCGCCGCTCAAACCTGAATGGTACAGAGATTGCGTCAGTTTCTCGGTGCCGCCGCAGTTTCGCTGGTTTAGGCGAATCACGTTAAAGCCAGAGATGAACGCTTTCTCGGCTGTGCCCAACATGTAGGCTGACTCGCTCGAACCTTCCAACCCGTGAAGCAGGACCAGCGTGGGATGGGCTTGCGGAGTTTCCCGCCAGTGGCACTCGCCGCGGACCTGCGTTCCCTGCTCGATTTCAAAGAATCGCGACTCACTCTTGCCCAGGCGCGGAAACTTACGCCGCCAGAACGTGGCGGCGATCGTCATCACATGAGGATTACGAAGTCTTCGGTGCGGAACAAACTCCTTCACCCCTCTCATGGTACGGACTCGTCGCGCGCCACGCAAGCCGCCTGCCATCATGAGTTTTCGCGCCTCCCCTGTCGAGCCATTTAAGAATGTAACTCTAGGGATGGTCGTCGAGACATTTGAAAGGTAACCGTAGATTCGCCCTCGCGGCCGTGGTTGTGGGAAAGTGGAAATCGCTTTTTGATTTCCAAGCTCGCGGAGCGAGCGTCTTTTCCACAGCCTTTTCCCCGCCGACTCGATGCGGTTTCCTGCACCTCTTTCGGGCTCAGGCGCCGATTGGCCAGTCGATAAATCCGCACCAATTTCCGTTCGATCGTCCCTGCCAGCTGAAACGGATCTAGACGCTTTCTGCGCTTCTCGAGCTGAGCCACGTCCCGGTTCAATAACCGGATCGCATATTTCCGGTTATATCCAGCGTTGGCGCAAAACTCGCTCAAAATCGTTTTCTTATCCTTTCGTCCGGCCTGCTGGTAGCGCTCATAGATCGCACGCAAATACTCCCATCGCCCCTTGTTCCCCAACCTGACCTCCTCAAATCCTTTTTCGTTGGGTTACATTCTAAATGGCGCGACGTTACACTCTTCGGTTACATTCTAGATGGCGCGATTGGCGCGATTGGCGCGACTGGCGCGATTGGCGCGATTGGCGCGATTGGCGCGATTGGCGCGATTCGCCTCCTTGATTTCGACGCAGCTTCAGCCTAGAATCATAGGTTCAATAATGAAGGTCTTTCGCGACAAATGAAGCCCAGCGAAACTTTGCTGGGCTTTGTTGTTTATGGGACGTTCAAGCACAGGAGCGTAGATGATTGAAGGAGCTATTCCGGAAGGGTTGACGTTCGACGATGTGCTGCTGCTGCCTGGCAAGTCGTCGGTACTCCCGGCGCAGGCTGACACCCGTACATGCCTTACGCGCAGTATTTCGCTCAACATTCCCGTCGTGTCAGCCGCCATGGATACCGTGACGGACTCGCGTCTCGCAATCGCGATCTCCCGGCAAGGTGGCATCGGCTTTATTCACAGAAACATGTCGATCGAGCGCCAGGCGGAGGAAGTGGACAAGGTAAAGCGCTCCGAGAGCGGGATGATTGTGGACCCCGTGACCATAGCACCGGAGCTCTCCGTGCGCCAGGCTCTGGACATTATGAATAAGTACAAAGTTTCCGGCTTGCCGGTGACGCGCGGAGCGCACCTGCTGGGAATTTTGACCAACCGCGATTTGCGGTTCGAGCGGAATCTGGATCAGCCCATCAGTGGAATTATGACGAAGGATAATCTTGTCACCGTTCCAGTAGGCACAACGCTGGAAGAGGCGGAAAAGATCCTGCAGCGGCATCGTATTGAAAAGCTGCTCGTAGTGGATTCGGATTTCAATTTGAAGGGCTTGATCACAGTAAAGGACATTCAGAAAAAGATCGAGTTCCCGAATGCGACGAAAGACGAACATGGACGGTTGCGCGTCGGCGCGGCTATCGGCGCCACCGGCGATTTCCTGGAGCGAGCGCAAGAGTTAGCGAGAGGTAGCGCCGACGTGCTCGCTATTGACACAGCTCACGGCCACACAACACGCGTGATGGACGCCATTCGCGCCGTGAAGTCCAAGCTGCCGCAAATGCAGATAGTGGCTGGAAACGTGGCCACGGCTGAAGGAACGCGCGATCTGATTGCGCTGGGCGTCGATGGTCTGAAGGTCGGAATTGGACCGGGATCGATATGCACCACGCGGGTAGTCACGGGCGCCGGCGTGCCACAGATCACTGCGATACTCGAATGCGCGCGCGCGGCGAAAGGCACCGGGGTGCCGCTTATTGCCGACGGCGGGATTAAATTCTCCGGTGACATCAGCAAGGCTTTGGCCGCAGGCGCGTCTTCCGTAATGATTGGCGGGCTCTTTGCGGGCACCGAGGAATCTCCGGGCGAAACGATTTTGTACCAGGGCCGAACGTTCAAGTCGTATCGCGGCATGGGTTCGATCGGTGCGATGGAGGCGGGTTCTGCTGATCGCTACGCGCAGGAAAGCGCCGAGCGGGGAAAATCTGTTCCAGAGGGCATCGAAGGCCAAGTGCCGTACAAAGGTCCATTGTCGGCGTTGGTTGAACAGCTTGTTGGCGGCCTGCGCAGCGGTATGGGCTATTGCGGCACGGCAAGTCTGAAGGAATTGCAGGAGCGGAGCCAGTTCATTCGCATTTCTCAAGCCGGATTGCGCGAGAGCCACGTGCACGACGTGATCATCACGCGCGAAGCGCCTAATTACCGGCTGGAATAATGCTAGTGACGTCGGAACCCGATCTGATATGCAACAACCTGCGATGCGCCCCGGCGCAGGCTCTCTAGCATGAGATGGCTTCAGCGTTGGTGGCCCGCGCTTTTATGGGCAATCGTAATATCTACTTTTTCCACCGGCGTGTTCACCTCGGAGAACACTAGCCGGATTATCATTCCGATACTGAGATGGTTCTTTCCGCACGCGTCTCAGGAAACTCTCTTTCTTATTCATCATTTCATCCGCAAGACGGGTCACGTCACTGAGTATTTCATCTTGAGCCTGTTAATTTTACGTGGACTCCGCGCGGGAAAGCAGGGCGTGCATTTGGGTTGGGCTCTTGCCGCGATCGCAATCGTCGGATGCTATGCGGCGCTTGATGAATTTCATCAATCATTCGTTCCGGGCAGAACTGCGGCGGTTTCTGATGTGCTGCTCGATACGGCAGGTGGAATCGCCGCGCAAGTGATGGTAGCGCTGGTGATGCTTTTTGGTGATATTCGGAAGAAACGGAAAGACGATGCGCTGCGCCCGGCTCAGCCGAGTGCAATGCCTCCCGATTAATCTCATTTCCCTTGAAAGGACGTTATGTCACATCGAATTCTCAATAGATTATTGATCCTCGCAATATTCGCCACTTTGAATGGTTGCGTCGTCCGCGCTGCTGATTCGCTTCATTACGAGCTCCGTTTCGAACGGCCGAGCACGCATTTGATGGACGTGACGATACACGCGGCGGAGTTAAAAGGTCCGAGCGTAGAGTTTGCTATGCCCGATTGGGCGCCCGGTTCTTACTATCTCCAGAATTACGCCGCGAACGTGCAGGCATTTCACGCGCTCGGTTCAGGCGGCAAAGAATTGGCTTGGCGCAAGACCGATAGCCAGACGTGGCGCATTGAGCTTGCGGGCGCAAATGCGCTTACGGTTTCCTATCAAGTGTTCGGCGATACTTTGCGCAATAACCAGGCTCAATACAACGAACGCCATGTGTTTATCGGCGGGCCCTCCGTGTGGATGTACCTTGTGGGAGGAAAAGACCGGCCTATGGACCTTACCATTGCCGTGCCCGAGGGTTGGAAAGTGGCGACTGGGATGGAGCATACCTCCGATCACACATTCCGTGCGGCTGACTACAACTGGTTCGTCGATGCGCCGCTGGAAATTTCACATTTCGTCGAGAAGGATTTTCAAGTGCTCGGGTCCACCTACCACGTGATTGTTCATGACGTGGAAGGCCAAAAGGATTTTTCACAATTCACAACGGATATGCAGAAATTCGTGGCGACTCTCGTGCCGATGTTCAGCTCGGTGACCGGCACGGAGCAAGCCGCCCCGTTCAAGGATTATTGGTTTCTCTTCCATGTTTGGCCGAACACCGGTGGCGGGCTGGAGCATTTGAATTCAACCCAAATCAATTTTTCACGGGATTGGGACTCGCAAGAACCTGTCCCGGGATATGGGACGCAATACAACCTAAAGCTATTCGTTGCCGCACATGAATTTTTTCACGCATGGAACGTGAAGCGTCTCCGGCCATGCCCGCTCGGACCTTTTGACTATTCGCAAATGGTACATACGCCGTCGCTATGGATCTCCGAGGGGCTGACGAGTTATTACGGGGCGCTGGCTCTGGAACGTGCAGGACTCGTTACGCCGCAACAGTATCTGAACGAGATAGCTAACGTGATTACGAAGTTCGAACAGGAGCCAGGCAGACGCGAGCGGAGTATCGAAGACACAAGCTGGGACACTTGGTTTAATGGCGATACGATGAGCCAGGCAAATAATCTAAAGAATACAAATTATTCCTATTACGACGGCGGCCAGATCATGGGACACATTCTGGATTTCGTCATCCGGAAGGACACAAAGAATCAGAAATCGCTCGATGATTGGATGCGCCTGATGTATTCGCGCTACGCGCTGCCGAAGCCGGGATTCGAGCCCGATGATGCGGTGAAAGCCGCGTCCGAGGTGGCCGGAGTCGATCTCAGCGACATTTTTCGCAAGTACATCAGCGGCAAAGAGCCGATTCCGTATGAGGATAATTTTGCTTACGCCGGAATCACTGTCGAGAAGAAGATCGACTCTGAAAAGCCGTGGCTTGGCGTCGGCCAGAGCAAGAGTGATGATGGTCACGCAAAAATCAACTATGTAATTTCGGGCAGTGCCGCCGAGGCGGCGGGATTGGAGCGTGATGACGTTGTGATTGGAGTCGACGGACGCACCGTCGATGAAGACGAACTTTCCGCGGCGATTCTAGTGCACAAACCCGGCGACATGCTGCGAATGATGGTGATTCGGCTCGGAGAGGTGAAGGAAATTCCGGTGACGTTGATCGCCAGTCCTTACCCGACCTATTCACTGAAGCCGATGGAGCATCCTACGAAGGAGCAGCAGGCGATCTACAACAGTTGGATGGGAATCAAGTGATCGGCTTCTTGTTCTCCGGAAAATGAGAACGGCCCGCTTTCATACGCGGGCCGTTCTTGATTCACTTAGTTGAGATTACTTTTTGGCAGCCGCTTCTTTTTCTTCGGGGACTTCTTCTTCAACGGGTTTTCTCGGTTTCTTTTCCTTTTTCTTCAGCTCCGAACCGATGAACTCGAGGATCGCGAGTTCTGCGCCATCGCCAATACGCCAGCCAACACGAACGATGCGCGTGTAGCCACCTGGGCGGTCCGCAAAACGTGGAGCCAGATCGGAAAAGAGTTTTTTCGTGGCATCGGGTGTAGTCAAGAAGGATGCAGCCTGACGGCGCGCGTGGAGTGAGTCGCGCTTGCCCAGCGTGATCATACGCTCGGCGAGCGGACGAGCGGCACGGGCCCGCAGGATCGTGGTCTGGATGCGCTCCTTCTCGATGAGGTTAGTCACGAGATTACGCAATACAGCACGACGATGCGCAGGCTGCTTTCCGAGCTTATGCCCTGAAACGAGGTGTCTCATGATTTATTCCGCGGCCTAAAGCGCCCCGTGTTCCCCTTCTTCGGACGGCGGCGGGGCAGTCTGGCTAGGCAGCGGCGGCCAGATGATACGTCCGTGCTCATCAAATTTCATTCCCAGGCTCAAGCCCATTTTTACCAGGATGTCCTTGATCTCGTTCAGCGACTTGCGTCCAAAATTCTTCGTCTTGAGCATTTCGGATTCAGTCTTCTGCACCAGTTCGCGCAGATTCTGAATGTTTGCGTTCTTCAAGCAATTATACGAACGCACCGAAAGCTCCAGCTCTTCCACCGACCGGTCGAGATATTCGAGGCGCGGATCGCTGTAGTTTTCGACCACTTCTTCCGGCAGGTCGGGCTGCTCCTCGAAATTAATGAAGATGCTCATGTGATCCTTCATCAGTTTCGCGGCGAGTCCGATAGCATCCTGCGGAGTGATTGCGGCGTTGGTCCAGACCTCCAGGGTCAGCTTTTCGTAATCAGTCATCTGTCCCAAACGGGCGGCTTCGACAGCATAGTTCACTTTCCGCACCGGAGAGTGAACCGAGTCAATCGGGATGTAGCCGATGGGCAGGTCTTCGTCGAAGTTGCGGTCGGCTGCTACGTAGCCGCGGCCATTCTTGACGCGCAATTCGAGTTCGAGCTTGCCGCCTTCGCTCACCGTCGCGATGTAAACATTCTTATCGAGCACCGCGATGTCGGCATCCTCTTCGATTTTTGCAGAGGTTACCGGTCCCGGCGTATCCACAACCAGCGTGATGGTTTTCGCCTGGTCTGTATTCAACTTCAGCGGCACTTGCTTTAAGTTGAGGATGATATCGGTGGCGTCTTCCACAACACCTGGAATCGGCGAAAATTCATGAAGCACGCCTTCGATTCGGACTGCGGTAATGGCCGCACCTTCAATCGAGCTCAACAACGCGCGCCGCAACGAATTGCCAACCGTGGTTCCCCAACCGCGCTCAAAAGGTTGCGCGGAAAACTTTCCGTATTTATCGGTAAGTGTTTCCGGTTCTGCTGCCAACCGCTTTGGTTTCTGAAAGCCCTTCCACATATGCGACATTCCTCCTGGTTCGCCCGCGGCGAACCCACAAACTCTTCAACGTTGACGATCTTTTACGCGCTACTTCGAATACAACTCGACGATGAGCTGCTCGTTCATCGGCGGAGTCTGCACGTCTTCGCGGCGAGGCATCGCCACGACGCGCGCTTTGAAATTTTCCCGGTCAATATCAAGCCACGGCGCCACGCCCTGGCTGTTTGCCAGGTTCCGAGCTTCGAGCACCATCGCGTTTTGGTGCATCTTTTCCTTGAGCGAAATGTCCTCGCCCACTTGCACCAGATAGCTCGGGATGTTGACCTTGCGTCCCTTCACGCGAATGTGGCCATGCAGCACGAGCTGGCGCGCCTGCGAGCGCGAACCTGCAAGGCCCATGCGATAGACGACATTGTCGAGGCGCCGTTCGAGTGTGACCATCAGGTTTGCGCCGGTGGGTCCCTTCGCGCGCTCCGCATTCTCGAAATACGTGCGGAACTGCCGCTCGAGCAATCCATAGGTGCGCTTTACCTTCTGCTTTTCGCGCAATTGGATTCCGTAGCCCACCATCTTGGGACGGCGGGACTGGCCATGCTGCCCCGGAACGAAATTGCGCTTCTCGATTGCGCATTTTTCTGTAAAACACCGCAGGCCCTTCAGGAAGAGTTTCATCCCCTCCCGGCGGCACAAGCGGCAAACTGCTTCACGATGTCTTGCCAAAGCCTTGTCTCCTTTACCTAAACGTCCGAATCTGCTTCCGCTCTATACGCGGCGGCGCTTGGGCGGACGGCAGCCGTTGTGCGGCACCGGCGTCACGTCCTTGATTGCGTTGATGTGCAAGCCCGAGGATGCCAAAGCGCGCACTGCCGACTCGCGCCCCGCGCCCGGACCTTTCACACGCACTTCCACCGATTTCATTCCGTATTGATCGCGCGCGACTCCCGCAGCGGTCATAGCCGCCTGTTGCGCAGCGTATGGCGTACCCTTGCGCGAACCCTTGAAACCCACGGAGCCGGCCGACGACCAACTCACTGCGCGGCCGTCCGGATCAGTCAGCGTAATGATCGTATTGTTAAAAGTCGCCTGGATGCACACCACTCCGTGCGGAACGATGCGCTTTTCCTTCTTCTTGCGAAACTCTTTCTTGCGCTTGGTGCTCTTCGCTGCTGCGCCTGCTGGTGCAGCTGCTGCGCCTTGAGGTTCTTTTGCCACGCTCGTGTTTCTCCTATTTTCTCAACCCGCTCGAACCTTACTTGCGCGCCATCGTTTTCTTCTTAGCTGCCACAGCACCCTTCCGCGGGCCTTTCCGCGTGCGCGCATTTGTGTGCGTGCGCTGGCCGCGAACCGGAAGGTTCCGGCGATGACGCAAGCCTCGATAGCACTGAATTTCGATCAGCCGGCGAATATTCATCTGGTTTTCTTTGCGCAAATCGCCTTCCACCCCGCCTTCGGATTCAATCGCGGCACGCAGATGCGTGACTTCCTCTTCCGTGAGATCCTTGATCTTTTTCGTGGCGTCTACATTCGCTTTTTCCGCAAGCGAACGCGCGCGCTGCTGGCCGATGCCGTAAATGGCCGTCAGCCCAACCCACAGCCGCTTGTTTGGCGGTAAATCAACACCTGCAATACGAGCCATTTCGTTTTTCTCCCTATTCCTAGCCCTGGCGCTGGCGGTGTTTCGCGTTCACACAGATCACGCGCACCACACCGCGCCGATGAACGATCTTGCACTTCATGCAGATTTTCTTTACCGATGCCCTTACTTTCATCTCGCTCTGTCCCTTCCTGCGCTCGCGGCTCCGCTATTTATAACGGTACACAATCCGGCCGCGCGTCAGGTCGTACGGTGAAAGCTCCACAGCCACGCGATCTCCGGGCAGGATGCGTATGAAGTTCTTGCGCATCTTTCCCGAAATGTGGGCCAGCACCTGATGCTTGTTTTCCAGCTCCACGCGAAACATGGCGTTTGGAAGCGGCTCGACGACTGTCGCCATCACTTCAATGGCGTCTTCTTTGCCGCTACCTTCGCTCGATTTCTTTTTTTCCGGCTCTGGCCTTCTGATCATGTGCTCCTATTTCAAACCCGATGAAATATCGTTCTCGCTTACCAGCACGGCCCGCTAGCTTCACGCGGCCGCGTTAAAATCCAGGGCCCCTTCGCAGTGACTGCGACGGTATGCTCGAAATGTGCCGAATCGCTGCCGTCCGTCGTGACTGCCGTCCACTCATCATCCAGAATTCGCACGCCAGGCCCGCCTGTGTTCACCATCGGCTCGATAGCGAGCACCATTCCTTCTTGAAGCCGCGGCCCCTGGCCCGGCGAGCCATAATTCGGAAGTTGCGGATCCTCGTGCATCTTGGTTCCGATCCCGTGGCCCACGAACTCGCGCACTACCGAAAACCCATTCTTTTCGACCCACTGTTGCACAGCGGACGATACATCGCCGAGGCGATTGCCCGGGCGAATCTTGTCAATTCCCTGCTCGAGGGATTCGCGCGTCACTCGCAACAGCTTCTGACGCTCTGGCGCAACTTTTCCTACCGGAACCGTCAGCGCCGCGTCCGCAAAGTAACCGTCAAGCTCGACGCCAAAATCCAGGGACAAAATGTCACCTTCGCGCACTTTTCGCGACGACGAAGGAATGCCGTGCACAACTTCCTGGTTGATCGAAGTGCACACTGAGCCCGGATATCCCCGGTACCCTTTAAAAGCCGGCCTGGCGTTATGCTTCTCCGTGAATTCTTCCGCGAATTCGTCGAGTTCCTTGGTCGAGACGCCCGGCCGAACAATGGTGCGCATCTTTTCGAGCGCTCCCCAGACGATTTGTCCCGCCTGGTACATCTTTTCGAGCTCCTTCGGCGATTTACAGATGACCATCTCTCCCCGCCGCTCGCGCAAAAATCTCACTCAGTGCACGACTGACTTCTTCTATGCTTTTCGACCCGTCCACAATTTCCAGAACACCCTGCTGCCGGTAATAATCCGCCAACGGCTTCGTCTTCCGAACATATGCCGCCAGACGTTCCTTGACGATCTCCGGACTATCGTCCGAGCGCTGAACTAACTTTCCGCCATCCACATCGCAAACTCCCGGAACTTTCGGCGGACGCTCATAGATATTGTACGTTTCGCCGCCCACGCTGCAGGTCCAGCGGCCGGACACCCGACGCAACAGCGTCTCGGGGCTGACATTAAACTCAACTACTAGCGGCTTTCCGAACCCACGGCGCGCCAGAATCTTATCTAACTGCTCAGCTTGCGGCACGGTTCGGGGAAAACCATCGAAGATGAATCCTCCGGCGGAATCCGGCTGCGCCAGCCTTTCTTCGACCATCCCCATCACCAAATTGTCCGGCACCAACTCGCCTCGTTCCATGATTGGCTTTGCCAGACGGCCTAGTTCAGTGCCACGAGCGACAGCGTCGCGCAACATGTCACCAGTGGAAAGGTGCGGCACTCCGAATCGCTTCGCCGCCCGATCAGCCTGGGTGCCCTTACCGGCTCCTGGCGGGCCCAGGAAAATCATCGCCCGATTGAGCGCCATGCTCACCGCCAACGTGCCATCATTAACCGCGACGGCCACGCACTCGGCCTTTGCGAACAAATCCGTCATAATTCCGCATGACGAGCTGCGCCTCGAGTTGCTGCACTGTGTCCATGGCTACGCCAACAACGATCAGTAGCGAAGTGCCTCCAAAATAAAACTGCACATTTAAGCCATCGAGCACGAATCGCCACATGTGCTGATCGAACCAATTACCCACCAGCCACAAATGCTGCAAGTGGATTCCCGAGATCATCCATTCCGGGAGCAAGCAGACAATCGCCAGATAGATGCCCCCGACGAACGTCAAACGCGTCAATATGCGGTTTATGTGCTCGGAGGTATTGCGTCCCGGACGGATACCCGGAATGAATCCGCCATATTTCCGCATGTTGTCCGCAAGCTCTGTGGGATTGAAAATAATCCCCACGTAGAAAAAGGCAAAGAAAATGATGAGCGTGACGTAAATGAGCGTGTAAAGGGGCTCGCCCCATTTAATTTGGTTCGCAAACTTTTCAAAGAACGGCGACTTCTTCTGGAAAAACAACGCCAGCGTCTGCGGGAAAGTAAGCAGCGAGCTCGCAAAAATCGGAGGGATTACCCCGCCCGAGTTCACTCGCAAAGGCAGATAGGTCATCTGCCCGCCCATAACTTTGCGGCCCATCACGCGTTTCGCGTACTGCACGGGAATTCGCCGTTGACCGCCCTCCATAAACACGATGAAAGCGATGACCGCCAACATCAAAGCGATGAGACCGAGAAGCGCTATGGGTGTGAATGAGCCCCATTGCTGCGTTTTAGCTTTTTCCCACAGGTCGCCGACCGCGCGTGGCAATCCCACTACGATGCCGGCGAAAATGATGAGCGACATCCCGTTGCCGATACCGCGATCGCTGATTTGCTCGCCCAGCCACATGATAAACGCCGATCCCGTTGTAAGGGTGAGCATCGTCATCAGAATAAAGCGCGGGCCTGGATGATAAACCAACGCCTGGCCGGCCAGGTTCTGATGCGTCAGGGTCTCGGCAATCGTGAACGACTGGAACGCGCTCAGCACGATGGTCAAATAGCGTGTGTACTGCGTGATCTTGCGGCGCCCGAGCTCGCCTTCTTTTTGCAAGCGCTCCAGGTACGGCCATACCACCACCATCAACTGCAGGATGATGGACGCAGTGATGTACGGCATGATGCCTAGAGCGAAAATCGTCAGCCGCCGTAAATTGCCGCCGCTGAAGAGATCGAAAATTCCCAACACCGAGCCTTTGCTCTGCTCGAAAAGCTGCTGCAGGAGCGCGGTATTGATTCCAGGCGTCGGAATGAACGCGCCCAGGCGATACACCCCCAGCAACGCCAACGTAAACAGCACTCGATTACGCAGATCCGGCGTGCTGAAAATGTTACGAAACGCCTCGACGAGTTTTCTTAACGGATTCATTTCAAAAGCTCAGCTTTTCCTCCGGCGGCCGCGATTTTTTCCTCCGCCGATTTGCTGAACGCGTGCGCCTGCACCGTCAGCGCTACTTTCAATTCTCCGCTTCCCAAAATCTTCAATGCTTCCCGTTCAACGCGAACGATCCCGCGGCCGAACAACAGTTCTGGTGAAATCGTCTCTCCCGCTTCAAAAACGTTCAAGCTCTCTACGTTAACGACCGCGTACGTTTTTCGAAACGGACTCGAAAAGCCCCGCTTGGGCAAGCGCCGCTGCAAGGGCATCTGACCGCCTTCAAACCCAGGGCGCCGCGAATAGCCCCGGCGGGATTGCTGCCCCTTGTTGCCCGCGCCGGAAGTCTTGCCCAGTTTCGATCCCATGCCGCGTCCCACACGCACTTTGCGATGACGCGAGCCGCGCGGTGGCTTCAAATTGGAAAGTGTCGGTTTAATGGCCATCCCTACTCCTCAACCCTAACCAGATGATGAACCTTCGCGATCATGCCGCGAATCGACGGGGTGTCAGGATGCTCCACCACCTGCTGCATCCTCCGAAAGCCCAGGCCGCGAATGGTTTGCCGCATCCCGCGCGGGCAACCAATAAAACTTACGACCCACTTGATCTTCAGTGTGCCGGACCTCTTGTCCGTCTTGCTGACTGACGTCTTCTTAGTCGGTGTCATAGTCTTATGCGAAGCAGCGGCTACGAGGCCGGCTCTTCTGCTCCTCTACCGCGGCCCTCGGCAACTTTTGCAGCGTCCTTCAAATGCAAAAGAGCGTCGAACGTCGCCTTGATCACGTTGTGCGGGTTCGAGGTACCCAGGGACTTCGTCAGCACGTTCTGGATTCCGGCAACTTCCATCACTGCACGCACCGGACCACCGGCGATCACGCCGGTTCCTTCCGGAGCAGGCTTCAAAAGAACTTGGCCGGAACCGTAACTTCCAAGCACCTGGTGCGGAATCGTGGTGCCTTTCAGATTCAGCTTCACCATGTTCTTCTTGGCCGCTTCAATAGCTTTACGAATGGCCATGGGAACTTCGCGGGCTTTGCCCATCCCGAAACCCGCATGGCCTCCCTGATCGCCGACCACGACAAGCGCGGAGAAGCTAAGATTCTTGCCGCCCTTCACGACTTTCGTGCAGCGGTTAATTGAAACCACCTGATCCTTGAGGTTCGCCTGGTTGGTTTCCACCGGATGGCGAACCGAAAGCGTATCTTTGAGCTCTTGTTTCGGCATAATCGTTAGAATTTCAGGCCCGCCTCCCGGGCCGCATCGGCAAGCGCTTTCACGCGGCCGTGATACTGATAACCACCTCGATCGTAAACCACCTTTTCGATACCCTTGCCACGCGCGCGTTCCGCAATTGCCTTGCCGACGATTTTCGCGGCAGCAATGTTTCCGCCACCCTTAATCGTCTCCTTGATCTCTCCATCGAGCGAACTCGCGGAAGCGAGCGTCTTGCCAGTTTGATCGTCCACAACTTGCGCGCGAATATGTTTCGAGGAGCGATGCACGCAAAGGCGCGGCCGCTCGGACGTTCCGGCAAGCGTTTGGCGCGTTCGCACATGGATCCGCCGGCGATGCGCTTCCCGCGATAATCTTCGAACTGGTGCTGCCATTCTGCCTCTCCCTCTTTGCTAAGCAGACGCCGTCTTGGCGCCGGCCTTGCCGGCTTTTTTCTTCAACCGCTCGCCGGTGATGCGAATGCCCTTCTGCTTGTACGGATCGGGGGGGCGCAGCGCACGAAGATTTGCTGCCACCTGACCCACTTGATTTTTATCCGCGCCGGACACCAACATGTGCGTCTGTTTTTCCACCGCGACTACGATGCCTTCGGGAATCGGGAACTCTATTGGATGCGAGTACCCCAGCGCCAGCACCACGTTCTTCCCTTTCACTTCAGCGCGATAGCCGACGCCCACGATGTCGAGGTCCTTTTTGAATCCCGTCGTGACGCCGGTGACTGCGTTAGCCACCAAAGCACGCGCGAGACCGTGCAATGCGCGCTGCTCCTCTGACGCGCGCTTGGCGACGAGTGTGCCGTCCTTCTGCTCGAAGGAAATTCCGCGCGGCACGGGCACATGCATCTTGCCTTTGGGGCCCTGCACATCCACCGCGCCATCCTTAATCTGCACTTTTACGCCCGACGGCACCGGAATGATCTTATTTCCAATTCGCGACATAGTTCTCTCGAACCCTCGTGGTGACTAGCTTCCTACCAAACTTCGCACATCAATTCGCCGCCCACTCCCGCTTTGCGCGCCGACTGACCGGTCATCAGCCCGCGGGGCGTAGAGAGAATCGAAATCCCCATTCCGCCAACCACGGGCCGGATCCCGGTCTTCGTAATGTAGCGCCTTGATCCCGGCCTCGAAATACGCTTCAGGTCCGTGATCACACTGCGGCGATCCGGTGTATAACGCAGAAAACAGCGCAGCGTTTTCTTTCCCTTCTGCTCTTCCACAACTTTGTAATTCGCGAGATAACCCTCATCTTTCAAGATACGCGCGAATTCAATCTTCAATTTCGAAGAAGGTAGATCCACACGAGCGTGTTTCGCCCGCGAAGCGTTTCGAATTCGCGTCAACAAATCAGCAATGGGATCGGTGGTCATTCTTCCTTCCTTACCAGCTTGCCTTCACCACGCCGGGAATCTCTCCCTTCAGCGCGTAGCCGCGGAAACAGATGCGGCACAATTCAAACTTGCGGAGAAAACCGCGCGGACGCCCGCAGATACGGCAGCGGTTCCTCTGGCGGATCTTGTACTTCAACTTCCGCTTCATCTTCGCGAACTGACTGGTACGCGCCATGCTTCCTCTTTCTCCTTACGCCCGGAAAGGAACGCCGAGCAACTTCAGCAGCTCACGCCCCTCTTCGTCGTTTCGTGCCGTGGTTGTGATGGTGACGTTCATGCCTTTTATTTTGTCCACACGCGTGTAATCGATCTCCGGAAAAACCAGTTGGTCTTTAATACCGATCGTGTAATTGCCGCGGCCATCGAACGAATTCGGCGGCAGCCCTTTAAAGTCGCGAACACGCGGCAGAACGATGGCTGAAAGCCGGTCAAGAAATTCGTACATTCGCTCGCCGCGCAGAGTGACCATGCAGCCAATCGGCATCCCTTTGCGAATCTTGAAATTCGCAATCGATTTCTTGGCGCGGGTGATCACCGGTTTCTGCCCGGCAATTTGTCCTAGCTCGGCCACGGCCGTGTCGAGCAGCTTCACATTTGCGCTAGCCTCGCCCAAGCCAATGTTGACGGTCACCTTCGAAACACGCGGGACGGCCATCGTATTCTTGAATCCAAAGCGCTTGGAGAGCGCCGGGATGGCCTCTTTTCGGTATTTTTCATGCAGACGCGTAATCATTTCTCCTCTCGCCTTTAGCTCTCAAAAGTCGTATCGCAGCGGCGGCAGGTTCGCACTTTGGTGCCGTCCGGCAGCGTTGTATGCCCCGCGCGGGTATGCTTGCCACATCCGGGACAAACCAGCATCACGTTGGAAACGTGAATCGGGCCTTCCCGTTCCAAAATTCCGCCCTTGATATTCTTCGACGGATTCGGGCGCGTGTGCCGCTTGATGATGTTCGCGTGTTCGACCGTCACCGTGCTCTTCCACAGATTCACGGACAGAACCTTTCCGCTCTTGCCCTTCGAGCGGCCCGCCATTACTTTTACCGTGTCGCCGTGACGAATGCCGTGCGCGGCCGGTTTTTCTTTGGGTTCTCTCATTGTTACCAAACTTCCGGAGCTAGCGAGATGATCTTGGTAAACTTCTTCTCGCGCAGCTCGCGGGCTACTGGCCCGAAAACGCGCGTCCCAATCGGCTCGCCCGCATCGTTGATTAGCACTGCAGCATTGTCGTCAAAGCGGATGTAGGTGCCATCCCTGCGCCGGTGCTCTTTCCTGGTGCGCACAACCACTGCGCGCACTACCTTGCCCTTTTTAACCTGGCTGTCGGGCGTCGCCTCCTTCACAGCAGCGGTAATAACGTCGCCCAATCCGGCCACCAATCCCGCATCTCCGCCCACGGGGAGAATGCAGGTCAACTGGCGGGCGCCGGAATTATCGGCCACCGTGAGCCATGTCCGCATCTGAACCATGATCTTGCTCCCTTACAGTGCTTCGCTTGCGCTTAAGCGCGCGTGGAGTGCGCTATTACTTCTTCAAGTCGCCACCGCTTCAATTTCGAAAGCGGCCGGGTGGAAACAATGCGCACGGTATCCCCCACACGGGCCTCACCCGTTTCATCGTGCGCGTAGTATTTCTTCGCGTACCGCACCACTCGCTGATACAGAGGGTGCTGAACGGCGCGGATCACTTTCACTACAATTGTTTTCTGCATCTTTGTGCTGGTGACCACGCCGGTCAGTTCCTGGCGCACTCCGCGTACGTGTGCGCCCTCGGGAACGGCTGGGGCTCCCGCTTGTGTTTCGTTCACCATTACGCTTTCCTCAATTCAGCCTCGCGCAGAAGTGTCTTTATCCGCGCGAGATCTCGCTTTGCTTCCCGCAACTTCTTCAGTCCTTCCGCTTGCCCGGTCGAAAGCTGGAATCGCAGGCGAAAGATCTGCTCGGCAAGCTCTTGCTGCTGCACTTCGAGCTCGCTGTGATTCATCTCGCGCAATTTTTGAGTACGCGCCGCCATTACAGTTCCTCCGCGCGGCTCACGAACTTCGTCCGAATCGGTAGCTTGTGCGAAGCCAGCGCCATCGCTTCGGTAGCCGCCGCAAGATCCACTCCCGCCATTTCAAACATCACGCGGCCCGGCTTCACCACCGCAACCCAGTGCTCCGGTGGCCCTTTGCCCTTACCCATTCGAGTCTCAGCGGGCTTCTTGGTGAACGGCTTATCCGGAAATATCCGGATCCAAAGTTTTCCGCCGCGCTTGATGAATCGCGTGATTGCGACGCGCGCCGCTTCGATTTGCCGGTCGGTAATCCAGGCCGGCTCCATCGCTTTCAAGCCGTACTCTCCGAACGCGAGCGCGCCTCCGCGCCACGCTTTTCCGGAACGGCGCCCGCGCTGTTGCTTGCGGTACTTAACTTTTTTCGGCATCAACATGGTATTGGACCTGTTTCCTTAAACTCTCAAACTTCCGATGTCGTTCCGGTCTTTCCGCCGCGCTGCGGTATTTTCTCACCCTGATAAACCCAGCACTTCACGCCGATCACGCCATACGTCGTGTGCGCCTCGGCAGTGCCGAAATCAATGTCAGCTCGCAACGTTTGCAACGGCAACCGGCCTTGCAGATACCATTCTTTTCGCGCGATTTCGGCGCCGTTCAGTCGGCCCGCAACGCGCACCTTAATGCCTTTGCAGCCGAAACGCAGCGCGGAATCTACCGCCTTGCGCATGGCGCGTCTGAATGCAACGCGCTTCTCAAGCTGCAGCGCAATCGATTCCGCCACAAGCTGCGCGTCGAGCTCGGGTCGATGCACTTCCTGAATGTCGATGTGCACTTCGCGCTTCGTGCGTTTCTGCACTTCACTCTTCAGTTTGTCAATTTCCGAACCCTTGCGCCCGATGATGATTCCAGGGCGCGCGGTGTAAATTCGCACGACCAATTTGTTCGCAGCGCGTTCCACATCGATTCCGCTAATGCCTGCCGACTTCAGACGGTCCTTCAACTGCTTGCGGAGCTGAATGTCTTCATACAGCAAGTCGGCGTAATCGCGTTTCGCGAACCAGCGCGACTTCCAGACCTTGTTGTAACCAAGCCGAAAACCGTACGGATGAGTTTTCTGTCCCAAACGATCCTCCTACTTCTTCTTTTTCGGTTTCTGCTGCTTGGCGCGGTTCTCAAGCGCTTTGCGAGCCTTGCGAACCGCTCCGCGAACGCCCTTCGAAGCCTGCGCTTCTTCGGCGGCTGCCGCCATGCGGTCTGCCGCGGCGCGGTGATGCTCGGCCACTTCCACAACGATATGCGCCGTGCGCTTTTGATACCGGAATCCGCGCCCCATTGGCGCCGGACGCATCCGCTTCCATCGCGGGCCTTCGTTGACGTAGCAACGAGTGACGAACAGCGCGTCTACGTCGAGCGACTCGCCGGAATCTTCCGCTTTGCGCTCGGCGTTCGCGATCGCGCTACGCAGCGTTTTTTCCATTTCCTTGGCCACGCGCTTCTTGGTGAACCGCAGCGTGTGCAGTGCTTCTTCGGCGCGCTGTCCTCGAATCAAATCAATCACCAGCCGCGCCTTTTGCGGCGAGACGCGAATGTATCGCGCCTTTGCTACACCTTCAATCTGCGTGGAAGCCTGCATTGCGGTTGCCATCATTTATGCCTTTGGCGCCGGTGCCGCGCCGCCACCCGTGGCTGCTCCGGCAGGTGCTCCAGCGGGAGCTCCGGCTGCCGCAGCGGCCCTTTCGAGCGCCGCTTTTACCGCGTGGCCCTTAAACGTGCGCGTCGGTGAAAATTCACCGAGTTTGTGTCCCACCATTTGCTCGGTGATGTACACCGGAATAAATTTCTTGCCATTGTGAACCGCGATTGTGTGGCCGATCATGTCCGGCAGAATCGTCGACCTGCGCGACCACGTCTTCAAAACTTTCTTTTCGTTTCGGGTGTTCAGCGCTTCCACCTTGATACGCAGGTGGTCGTCGACGAACGGGCCCTTTTTTAGCGAGCGCGGCATCGGGCTAGTTACTCCTCCACGCGGCGCAGCTTGATCCATTGCGCGCGGCGCATTTTTTTGAATCCACGCACCGGGCCAGAGACGCGGTGCGAAAGCGGGCAGAAGGGGCAAACGAAACGGGTCCCTTGTGCGTTCGGAATCTTTTCTACAATCACGGCCCAGCCCGTTTTGCACAACCGCAGTTGCACTTGCGGAGCGGGCATAAGTTTCGAAACCGCTTTCACCACAGGCTTCGCTGCACGCGGCGCGACCGATTTCCGCGCTCGCGCTGGGCGCCTTGTTGTTCGCCGTGATGAACGTCGACTTGCTCGAGTGGCTGTCATAAGGTTGCTCTCTGTTGTCCGCCGCGCCAGGTTCATTTACCCTTCGTCCCAGCTTACGGCTTGCGTCGCTGCTCGATCATCCTGCTGCTCTTGCGCTTCTTTCGCGTCTTCGCGCCGAGGGTCGGAAAACCCCATGGCGTTTGCGGATGGTTGCCTTTCACGCGGCCTTCGCCACCGCCGTGCGGGTGATCCACCGGGTTCATCGCCACCCCGCGAACCGTGGGACGCTTACCATGCCAGCGCGTGCGGCCCGCTTTTCCGTAGGTCACGTTTTCGTGATCCAGGTTTCCAAGTTGGCCAATCGTAGCCATGCAATCCACGCTAAATCGCCGGACTTCACCCGAAGGCAATTTCACCAGAGCGAGATCGCCTTCTTTGCTCAAAAGCTGCGCTGCACCGCCGGCCGCGCGAACTACCTGGCCGCCCTTGCCAGGAAAAAGCTCGAGGTTGTGAACCATCGTGCCGGGAGGAATGTGCCGGAATTTCATCGCGTTGCCGGGAAGAATGTCCGCGCCTTCGCCGTTCTGCACCGTCATGCCGACTTCCAAACCCACGGGCTGTAAAATGTAACGCTTCTCGCCATCCGCGTAATGCAGCAAAGCAATCCGCGACGACCGATTCGGGTCGTACTCAATGGAAGCAACCTTTGCCGGAATGCCCGTTTTGTCGCGGCGAAAATCGATGTTGCGATACTTCCGCGCGTGTCCGCCACCGCGGTGCCACGAAGTAATTTCACCCTGAGCATTGCGGCCACCGGTGCGCTTCTTGGATTCCACCAGTGATTTTTCCGGGGTTTGCTTGGTCACCTCGCTCTTGTCGAGCATGGTGAGAAAGCGCCTCGCCGGTGTATATGGATTAAATGTTTTTAGTGGCATGGTTGCCTCTTGCTTGTTCTAAAGCGCCCTAACAAATTCGCCGGAACTACACGTTATCGGCGTACTCGATCATTTTTTCGCCTTCCGCCAGACGAACATAAGCTTTCTTCCAGTCGCTTCTAAAACCCTCAGCGCGGCCGCGGCGGCGGAACTTGCCGTGAAAATTTGCAGTGCGGACGTGGTCCACTTTCACCTTGAAAACCCGCTGTACCGCTTCCTTAATTTCGGTCTTGGTGGCGTTCGATGCGACTTCGAATACCACGGTATGTTGCGTCTCCTTCACACCGAGACCCTTCTCGGTGATGATCGGTCGCTTGATCACTTGATAGAGTCGCGTATCCATGGCCTATTCCTTTTTCGCCTTGGGCTTAGACTTCGCTTTCGGCTTTTCCTTCTTTTCGGCCGCGTGCTTCTTCGCGGCTTTTGGCGAGGCTTCAGCCTTCACATGCTGTTTCGCCGCAGCTCTCTCGCCCGATGAAGGCTTCGCTGCCGTCGCGGAAGGCGCTGGCTGAATCTGTATCGGCTCTTCCCGTTCCAGCGGGTTCGGGGAAAGAGCCCGGCTCAGTTTCACAGCGGCATCACGCGATATCATCAAATGATCGTGACGCAGCAGATCGTACGCTTCGAGACCGTTGGTCGGCACCAGCGTCAAGCCCTCGATGTTCCGGCTGGCGCGCTCCAGATTCACATTGGAGCTGTTATCCACCAGCAGTATCGAAGGCGTATCTTTTTCGAGCTTGCTAAGCGCCTGTCGAAATGTTTTTGTCTTGTGCGTTTCAAGCTCCCAGGCATCCACAATCGTCATCTTCTGCTCGGCTAGTTTTGACGAAAGCGCCGAACGCAACGCGCCGATAATCATTTTCTTCGGCAGCGCATACGAATAGCTGCGTGGAGTTGGACCGTGAACTGTGCCGCCGTGGCGCCAGAGGGGCGAACGAATCGAACCAACGCGGGCCCGGCCGGTTCCCTTCTGCTTCCAAAGCTTCTTTCCCGAGCCGCTCACTTCGCTCTTATCTTTCGTCTTATGCGTCCCGGCATGCTTGCTCGCGAGATAGTGCCGCACCGCTTCATGCAGCAAATGCGGGTTTACCTTCACGCCAAATACGTCGTCGGCCAGCTCAATCGTGCCGATTTTCTTGCCTTCCAGATTTCTCACGTCCGCAACAGGCATCGTCGTCTCTCTACAGGGCCGCTTTGGCCTTGCGAATGAAAATGTATCTGCCGGCTGGGCCGGGTACAGCTCCGCAAACTAGCAGCAAGTTCTCTTCTGAATCGACTTTTACTACGCGCAAATTCTTCGAAGTCTTACGTTCATTTCCCATATGCCCCGGAAAATGCTGACCCGGCCACACACGCGACGGAAAGGAGCTCGCTCCAATTCCGCCGGGAGCGCGATGAAACATCGAACCATGAGAAGCGTCGCCGCCGCGGTAGTGCCAGCGCTTCACGCCGCCTTGAAAGCCTTTGCCCTTGCTTACTCCGGTAACATCCACGAACTCGCCAATCTTAAAGTCGTCGACCAGAACTCGATCGCCTGGTTTGGCCTCATCCTTCGAATCCTCAATGCGAAATTCGCCGAGATATCGCAGTGGCGCCACGCCAGCCTTCTTGAAGTGACCGGTCAAAGCCTTATTCACACGTTGCGGCTTGATGAACTCGACCAGCCCGAGCTGCACCGCGTCGTAGCCATCTTTGTCTTTGGTCCGCCGTTGAACTACCACGCACGGTCCTGCTTGCAGCACGGTGCAAGGAACCGCCGTGCCGTCTTCGGCGAAGACCTGCGTCATGCCAAGTTTTATTCCGAGTATTCCGTTAACTGCCATTTCATTCGCTCTTTCTTTCGCGATTTTTAATTCGCGGACTTACTTACCCGCGTGCTCTCGTCCAAAAGCCTTGATCTCGACGTCCACACCCGGCGGCAAATCGAGTTTCATCAGAGCATCCACCGTGTCCGGAGTCGGATCGAGAATGTCGATCAGCCGTTTATGCGTGCGCATTTCAAATTGCTCGCGCGATTTCTTGTCCACGTGCGGCGACCGCAAAACAGTCCATCGATTGATCACCGTTGGCAGCGGAATCGGTCCGGCCACGTCCGCTCCGGTCCGCTTCGCGGTTTCGACGATCTCCCGCGTTGATTGATCGAGGATACGGTGATCGTACGCCTTCAAACGAATTCGAATTTTTTCTCCGTTAGGCATGTTTACTCGATGATCTCGGCGACGGCGCCGGCTCCTACCGTGTGGCCGCCTTCGCGAATCGCGAAGCGCAACCCTTTCTCCAGCGCTACCGGCGTGATCAAAGTGATTTCCATCGACACATTGTCGCCCGGCATCACCATCTCTACGCCCTGCGGCAGCTTTACGTCTCCGGTCACGTCCGTGGTACGAAAATAAAATTGCGGCCGGTAACCAGTGAAAAATGGCGTATGCCGTCCGCCCTCTTCCTTCGTCAACACGTAGGCTTCGGCCTTGAACTTCGTGTGCGGCGTGATCGAGCCCGGCTTGGCCAACACTTGCCCGCGCTCCACTTCATCTTTTTCCGTCCCGCGCAGCAGCAATCCCACGTTGTCTCCCGCAATCCCTTCGTCTAGCAGCTTGCGGAACATTTCCACGCCCGTTACCGTCTTCTTCATCGTCGGGCGGAAGCCTACGATTTCCGCTTCTTCGCCCACTTTCACTTTGCCGCGCTCGATACGCCCCGTGACCACCGTGCCGCGACCCGAGATTGAGAAAATATCTTCAATCGGCATGGCGAACGGCTTGTCGATGTCGCGTACCGGCATCGGTATGCTCTTGTCCACCGCTTCCATCAGCTCCAGGATCGACTTCTCATACTTCGCGTCGCCTTCCAGCGCCTTCAGCGCCGATCCGCGTACCACCGGAATCGTGTCGCCGGGAAATTGATAGCTCTTCAGCAGGTCGCGCACTTCCAGTTCGACCAGTTCGAGCAACTCCGGATCGTCCACCATGTCGCACTTGTTCAGGAAAACCACAATTGCCGGCACGCCCACCTGCCGCGCTAGCAAAATGTGTTCCCGCGTCTGCGGCATCGGCCCATCCGTCGCCGCCACAACCAGGATTCCGCCGTCCATCTGCGCCGCGCCCGTGATCATGTTCTTCACGTAATCGGCGTGGCCTGGGCAGTCGATATGTGCATAGTGGCGATTGGCCGTCTCGTATTCCACGTGCGATACCGCAATCGTGATGCCGCGCTCGCGCTCTTCCGGCGCGTTATCGATCGAATCGAAGGCGCGAAACGATACCTTCGGATTGTTCTTCGACAGCACCTTCGTAATCGCCGCCGTCAGCGTGGTCTTGCCGTGATCGATGTGTCCGATCGTCCCAATATTCACGTGCGGCTTATTTCGTTCGAATTTCTCCTTCGCCATGTCTTTCTCGCTCCTCTAGCGTGCGGTCTTACTCGGCTTTTCGCCGTTTGCCCCGCCAATAATTTCTTCTGCAATGTTCCCAGGGACTTGCTCGTAATGCGAAAAGTGCATGGTAAAACTGCCGCGCCCTTGCGTACGGCTGCGTATTTCCGTGGCGTAACCGAACATAGCGGCCAGAGGCACTTGCACATTAATGATTTCAGTGCCGCCGCGTGATTCGCGTCCTTGCATTTGTCCGCGGCGCGAGTTCAGGTCTGAAATCACAGGGCCCATGTAGTCTTCAGGGACAACAACTTCCACGCGCATGATCGGTTCCAGCAGCTTCGGATTGGCTTTCTTGCAGGCTTCTTTGAAAGCCATAGAGCCCGCAATTTTGAATGCCATTTCCGAGCTGTCGACATCGTGGTAGCTGCCATCGGTAAGCACGACGGCGCAGTCAACCATTTCGTAGCCCGCCAAAACACCCGTTTCCATGGCTTCGCGCACACCATTTTCGATCGGCTGGATGAATTCGCGCGGAATAGCGCCGCCAACGACTTTATCGATGAAAAGAAGCCGGTGTTCCTTATCGAAATGCCACTTTCCGCCCTTGCCTGCAACACTCTTTGCTAGTTCGTCGATTTCATCCGTGGACATTTCATGCATGTCTTCGTGTCCGGAGTTCGGAAGAGGATGCACGGAAAGTACCGCGTGGCCATATTGGCCGCGGCCACCGGTCTGCTTGATGTATTTCCCTTCGCCCTCGGCGACTTTCAAAATCGTCTCGCGGTACGCCACCTGCGGCCTGCCCACATTGGCCTGCACGCTGAATTCGCGCATCATGCGATCGACGATAATTTCCAGGTGCAACTCGCCCATTCCGGAAATGAGCGTCTGGCCGGTATCGTGGTCGGTATGAACGCGAAACGTGGGATCTTCCTGCGCTAATTTTCCCAGCGCCATTCCCATTTTTTCCTGGTCCGCTTTGGTCTTAGGCTCGATGGCAACAGAAATCACGGGCGCTGGAAAATCAATATTTTCCAGCACGATCGGCTTTTCTTCATCGCAAAGCGTGTCACCCGTGGTTACGTTCTTTAGGCCTACGCAGGCTGCAATGTCACCGGCTTCAATAGACTCGATATCTTCGCGCTTATTGGCGTGCATGCGCAACAGGCGGCCAATGCGTTCACGCGTCTTGCGCGTCGAGTTATATACATTGGCCCCAGTCTTCAGCACGCCGGAATAAACACGGATGTAGGTCACGTGGCCGACGTAAGGGTCGGTCATGATCTTGAACGCAAGTGCAGCGAACGGTTGATCGTCCGCGGCGCGACGCAAAATCGCTTCATCGCCGTTCGGGTCCTCGCCCTCGACGGGCGGCACATCGGCGGGCGACGGTAGGAAATCTACTACCGCGTCCAGCAGCGGCTGGATGCCCTTATTCTTGAAAGCCGAACCCGCAAGCACTGGAACCAATTTCAGCGCAATCGTCGAGCGCCGAATCGAAGCACGTAACTCCGCCGGCTCGAGTTTGTGCTGCTCAAGATACTTAGTTAGCACGGCGTCGTCATGTTCCGCGATGTATTCGACGACCTTCTCGCGATGCTCTTTGTAAAATTCCGGTGTGAGTGCGGAGGCTTTCACTGCGATTTCCAGTTCGGGGCGCAACTTCAGGAATTCCGCGTCCCAAAGCTTCGCAAGAGGCAGAATTTCATATTCCGCGCCGAGCGTTTCATCCTTCCAGATGATGGCGCGCTCTTCGATGAAGTCGATCACGCCGATAAAATTGTCTTCTCTTCCGATGGGATATTGCAGAGGAACTGGGTGGGCCGAAAGGCGTTGGCGCATTGATCGGATTGAATGATCGAAATCCGCGCCGATACGGTCCATTTTGTTAATGAACGCAATGCGCGGGACGCGGTACTTGTCTGCCTGACGCCAAACCGTTTCAGATTGCGGCTGAACACCCGCTACCGCGTCAAAAATGGCAACGGCACCGTCAAGCACGCGAAGCGAGCGTTCCACTTCCACCGTGAAATCGACGTGTCCCGGGGTATCAATGATATTGATGCGATACGTCTTGTCGAATCGCTTCCAGGAAGCGGTGGTCGCCGCAGAAGTGATGGTAATACCGCGCTCACGCTCCTGCTCCATCCAGTCCATTACGGTGGTGCCCTCGTGCACTTCGCCAATCTTGTAAGTCACACCCGTATAGAACAGGATCCGCTCGGTTGACGTTGTTTTCCCGGCGTCAATATGAGCCATGATCCCGATATTGCGGGTATGATCGATTTGGACTTGGCGTGGCATTTCTAAACTCCATGCGCGCTACCAGCGATAATGAGCGAAGGCCTTGTTAGCCTCTGCCATGCGGTGCACGTCCTCCTTCTTCTTCACAGCGCCGCCGCGGCCATTCGCAGCATCCACAATTTCTCCGGCCAGCTTGTCGGTCATGGTCTTGCCGCCGCGTGTACGCGAATACAGCACGAGCCAGTGAATCGCCAGCGACTGGCGGCGAAACGGATTCACTTCCACAGGCACCTGATAGTTCGCGCCGCCCACGCGACGTGACTTTACTTCCAGAACCGGTTTGCAATTCTCAACGGCCTTCTTAAACAGCTTGAACGCGTCGTCGTTCGTTGTTTTCGCCACCTGGTCCATGGCCTCATAAAAAATTGCCTGCGCTGTGGCGCGCTTGCCGTCGTACATCATGCTCGAAATAAACTTCTGCACGAGGTCGCTGCCGAAAACCGGATCGCCCGGAATCTTTCTTCGAAGAACCCATCCTTTACGCGGCATCTCTCTGTTCTCCTACTTCTGCGCGGCCTTTGGCCGCTTCGCGCCGTATTTCGAGCGCCCTTGCTTGCGATTTTCAACCCCTGCCGCATCTAGCGTTCCGCGAATCACGTGGTAGCGAACCCCAGGCAAGTCCTTCACGCGGCCGCCGCGAACGAGCACGATCGAGTGCTCCTGCAAATTGTGTCCGATGCCCGGAATATAAGTGGTCACTTCGGCGCTGTTGGTCAGGCGCGCGCGGGCGACTTTACGCAACGCAGAGTTAGGCTTTTTCGGCGTTTGAGTGTAGACACGGACGCACACCCCGCGCTTTTCGGGACATCCCTCCAGCGCGGGAGATTTCGTTTTCGTCCGGATTTTTTCCCGGCCGTTCCGCACAAGCTGTGAAAACGTCGGCACTCGTTCCCCCTCAAAATCCAACGACACGATTGATTTTCCGGCATAATTCTGCGCACAGCGAATCCGCCCGCGCAAAATTCTGCGGGTGAATGAACAGAAAAGGCGCCATAACCCGAAGGAATTACCAGGCACTCCGCGATGATGCTTCACCCCGAGGAGTGAACTCCATCTCTTGCAATAGCGGAGAGGCTCACACGGCTTTGCGGGGCTGGCGCCCCATTTCGGCCGTTCTTCTTGTCCCCGTTCCGTCCTTCTATGTTCCGGGGTCGGAAGACTTCCCTAATCACCACCGAGGCCAACGGCCCCAATGCAACCGGAGGAGTATAGGAGATATAGCCTGTGTTGTCAACTCGATTCCCCGCAAAAATAAACTCAAAAAAAGATTTGCGTCTGGCAGGCTACGTTTGCTCGCCCTTTCCCCAAAATCTTTGAAACCTCATAAAGTGGCGACAGGCCGCAGCACGTATGTGACTAATACTAATATACTTACTTAGGCGACGCTGCGCCTACTTGCAGAAGGTTTAAAGCAGGACAAGCGAGCGATGTTTTAGAGTTGCTCACAACGACGTCTCGAGTTGCTTTACCGATCCGTCTAAGGCTTCTAAACTAACTTCCGTCGACCGAAATGGGAGCACGAATGAAGCGGTTATGCACTGGTCTCGGTTTACTCGTTTTTTTTCTCCCGGCTCTTTCCACGTTCGCGCAACAGCAGCCTGCGCCCAACGGATCGCGCACATCGGTCGAAGCATCTACGGCACAAAAGACCACTGCCGCAAATTACTCGCAAGAACCGTACGTCATCGAGCAGTACTACACCACGGCGCGTTTTGAAAATGACGGCACTACCGAGCGCGATCTTGCCGCACGTATTCGCGTTCAAAGCGACGCCGGAGTTCAACAATTAGGTGAACTCGTTTTCGCGTACAACTCAGGTAACGAAGAAATGGAAGTCCGGATCGTGCGTGTGCACAAACCGGACGGGACCATCGTCAGCGCCGGACCCGGCTCCATAAAAGAGATGACCGCCAGCGTCGCGCGTGACGCCCCGATGTACACGGACTACAAGGAGAAGCATATTACGGTGCCATGGCTGCACGCCGGCGACACGCTGGAGTATGAGATCGTAACGCGCACCGTCACCCCATTAGCCGGCGGGGAATTCTGGTTCGCCTATAATTTCATGGAAGGCGCAATTGTTCTCGACGAGCGGCTCGAGATCAGTGTGCCGCAGGCCCGGGCAATCACCGTCCGCTCCCGGGAATTCTCCCTTACCAATGGCCGCGAGGACTATCAACTACGGACTAAGCCCGGTGCCGCCGCTAATCCCGCTTCGCGCAAGATTCCATTTTCACAGTCCGAAGAAAACGGAGGGACTGTCTATCGTTGGCAGCGTACGAATTTGACTCGTCCTTCGGAAGACGCAAGAGCCGGGAAGAAACCGCATGCCCCAGCCAAACCTCCGGACGTAGAGCTAACTACATTTGAGAGTTGGAAAGAAGTGGCGCAGTGGTACGCGAAACTCGAAAAGGACCGCATCGAACCCACCCCCGAAATACGCGCCAAGACTGTCGAGCTGATTCAAGGCCACGAAATTGAACTCGAGAAAATTCAAGCGCTCTACGATTACGTTTCCAAAAATATTCGGTACGTTAGTCTTTCCTTTGGGCTAGGGCGTTACCAGCCGCATTCAGCCGCGGATGTCTTCTCAAATCAATATGGCGACTGCAAGGACAAGCACACCTTGCTCGCCGCGATGCTTCAAGCCGCCAATATACGTTCAGACGCGGTTCTAATTCCGTTTTCGCGCGACCTAGATATGTCCACGCCTTCCCCTTCTCAATTCGACCATGTGATCACGGCCGTTCCCACCGAACACGGCCTGATCTGGATGGACTCCACTGCGGAAGTTGCGCCTTTCCGTCTGCTTTCTCCGGCGCTGCGTAACAAATCCGCGCTGCTCGTCCCGCCAGATGGAGCTGGAAAGATATTTGAGACACCGATTGATCCTCCGTTTCTTTCCACGCAGCGCGTGGAAATTGACGCCGAAGTCAGCGACCTGGGTAAACTTTCGGCCAAGCTGCGTTATTTCCTTCGCGGCGACAATGAGTTGGCGCTTCGCGTCGCCTTTCGCCGCACGCCGCAAACGCAATGGAAAGAACTCGGTCAAACCATCGCTGCCCTGGATGGCATCCACGGTGACGTCACGGCGGTAAAATCGAGTGATCCTTCCGACACGCGAGAGCCTTTCGAGCTCGATCTGGAGTTTTCGCAGGCGAATTTTCTGGATTGGTCCAACAAGAGAAGCAGAGTGATCGTGCCGCTCTTAGTGATCGGCATGCCGGATGCGCCAGAGGATGCCGCTAAGCCAATTCACCTCGGAAGTCCGCTCGATATCACCATGTCCCTGAAGTTGAAACTCCCTTCCAACTTCACGGGCCAAGCTCCCGTGGCAGTTGCCATTGTCCGCGATTACGCGACTTTTAAATCAAGCTATCACCTTGAATCTCACACGCTCGTGGCCGAGCGTACTCTAAGCTTCAAGGTGCGGGAATTGCCCGCTTCGCGGCTCGGTGACTACCTTGCTTTTATTCGCGCTGTAGAATCCGATGAAAGCCAAAAGTTGGTTGCGGAAAATTCCGCTCTCGGCGCGCCGGAAATTCCTGAATCCGCAAAACCCGGCGAACTTCTTGAATCAGGCGTCGCCGCGCTCAATTCCGGAAATCTGACGGCCGCGATTCCACTCCTAAAGCGTGCGCTTGAGCTGGATCCAAAAAATAAGGAGGGCTGGAACGATCTTGGCCTTGCATATCTACGGCTGGGGCAATTGGAAGATGCAGGCGACGCATTCCGAAAGCAGATTGAACTGAACCCATTTGACGAGCATGCCTATAACTTTCTAGGTTTCACTTTGCAACAACAGCAGAATTACGCCGATGCGGCGAAGGCCTTCAAAAAACAAATCGAAGTGAATCCGATCGACCCCGTAGCCCACGCCGCTCTCGGCGCTCTCTTTCTTGAGGAGCACAGATACGCCGAAGCCGTTCCCGAACTCGACAAGGCCACAATTCTTACGCCGGATAATGCCGCGCTTCAAGTCAGTCTGGGCCAGGCATATATCAATACCGGCGAAAAGGAAAAAGCGCTTGCTTCCTTCGAAAAGGGAGTCGAGTTAGCGCACACGCCCATCGTGTGGAACAATGTGGCTTACAATCTTGCGGAGCATCAAACCGAACTCGACAGGGCGCAGCGATATGCCGAATCGGCTGTCTCGGCAACCGCGGCAAACCTTCGGAATGTGGATCTCTCGCATTTATCGACCGATGACTTGCAGGCCGTCTCGAACCTCGGCATTTATTGGGACACGTTGGGCTGGGTTCATTTCGAAAAGGGCGAGCTAGAGCAAGCCGAACGCTACGTCCGGGCCGCATGGATTCTTAACCAGCATGGTGAAGTCGCCGATCACCTGGGGCAGATTGCTCAAAAACTTGGCGAAAGAGATCGAGCGATCCAGCTGTATTCTCTATCCATCGTGGCGGCTCATTCTGTTCCTGAAACCCGCGCTCGATTGATCGCCTTGCTCGGACCTCTCGCAAAAATCGAAGATCTTGTAAGTCAGGCAACGCCTGAGCTTACCGCTCGCCGCACATTTTCCATTGGAGGCGGTCCAAGTGAAAATACTCAGGCCGACTTTCTGCTTTTGCTATCGCCAGGAACGAAGGACGCCAAAGTTGAAGCGGTAAAGTTCGTAAACGGGAGCCAGAATTTGCGGCCGCTGGCCGACCGCTTGCGTACCGTGGATTTTGGACCGATGTTTCCCGACAACACGCCGACGAGACTTGTAAGGCGTGGTACGCTTGCGTGTTCCGCCAAGACCGGCAACTGCACTTTTACGCTGATTCTGCCGGAAAACTTGCGGACCCTGAATTGAATTTAAACCTTGAGCTATTTTCTCGATGCCGGCAGGACACTATTGGGGGGGACGGAAAGACCTCGTTAGAAATTCCCGTTGAAAAAGCTTTCGTCTATTTGATTTCCAGGACTTCCTTTTCTTTCACCGTGGACAGATCTTCAATTTTCTTCGTCTCTGAATGCGTCAACTTTTCAAGCTCATCCAGTGTGCGCTTGCGATCATCCTCGCTGATTTTCTTGTCTTTTTCTAGCTTCTCGACCGCTTCCTTGATGTCGCGCCGAATATTACGAACCGCGGTGCGGTGATTCTCCAGCACCTTGTGGATATGTTTCACCAAATCCCTGCGGCGATCTTCGGTGAGCGGCGGTATCGGTACGCGTACCACTTTTCCGTCATTCGTCGGATTCAATCCAAGATCCGTTGTGCGGATGGCCTTATCGATCATCGGAACCGCGCTGGCATCCCATGGAGAAATCATGATCATCGTGGCGTCCGGAACACTCAGCGTGCCCAGTTGATTGAGCGGCATGGACGTGCCGTGATAATCCACGCGCACGTGGTCCAGCAGCGAAACATTCGCGCGTCCAGTGCGCACGCCGGACAATTCCTTGCGGAAATCCTCCACCGCTTTTTCCATCCGCGTCTTCGCCTGCGCCAAGGCTTCTTTGCTCGTGGCAATCGTGGTCATCTCAGAAATTGCCTCCGCCCGTTTTAGTTACGCCGCTGTGACTACAGAGCCAACCCGTTCGCCTTGCACCACACGCTTCAAATTTCCCGGCACGTTCATATTGAACACGATGATCGGCATCTTGTTGTCCATGCATAGTGAGATTGCCGTTGAATCCATCACCAGCAGGCCCTTTTGCAACACGTCCAGGTAAGTAATGTGCTGAAACATTTTCGCGCCGGCCACTTTCTCCGGATCTGCGTCATAAATTCCGTCCACTCGCGTGGCCTTCAATATGACTTGCGCTTTGATTTCCATTGCGCGGAGCGCTGCAGCGGTGTCAGTGGAAAAATAAGGGTTGCCTGTCCCGGCCGCAAATATCACCACACGTCCTTTTTCGAGGTGCCGCGTGGCGCGCCGGCGGATGAACGGTTCCGCAACTTGGTGCATCTCAATCGCGCTCATCAGCCGGGTCTGGCATCCTGATTTTTCCAGCGCGTCTTGCAACGCCAGGCCATTGATTACCGTCGCGAGCATGCCCATGTAGTCGCCCGTGGCCCTGTCGATCGCCAGCTGCTTTTGGCGCGTGCCGCGAAAAATGTTTCCGCCGCCCACCATGATGGCAACAGACACACCGAGATCTCGCACTTCTTTCACTTCGCGTGCGATCCCCTGGATAGTTTCAGCGTGGATACCGGAATCCTGGAGCCCCGAAAGCGACTCGCCCGAAAGCTTCAGCACCAGACGGTCGTAAATGGGCGCGCCGACGCTCAATTTCTCCGACGAAGGCCCGCGCTCTATTACTTTTGTTTTTGCCATTAGGTAGCAAGTGTGACTTTTGCCAGTGGCATTCTAGCAGAGAATCTTCGCAGGACTAAACGTTGAGAGCAATTTCCGCGGGTATCTCTTGGCCGAAAATCAGCCACAAGAGAAGTATAGTTTCACAATTTCAGAAAACTCTACGAAGAAGACGTAGCCGGCGCATCCGACTCCCCGGTTGGGTTTCCGGACGATGCGGTGCCATCCATTTCCCCGACTTTGAAGCGCGAAAAACGCCGAATGGCGATGTTCTCGCCGAGCTTGGCGATAGTCTGATCGACTAGCTCCTTCACCGTCAGGCCTTCGTCCTTGATGAAATGCTGCTCGTAGAGGCAGTTTTCTTCATAGAACTTTTCCATTTTCCCACTGACAATTTTGTCGATCACGTTTTCCGGCTTGCCGGTTGCCTTGGCCTGTTCCTTGTAAATCTCGCGTTCGCGGTCGAGCGTAGCTTGCGTAACTTCCTCGCGGCGCAAGAATCGCGGGTCGAGCGCAGCGATATGCATGGCTACATCGTGGCACAAACGCTGGAAATCAGCAGTGCGCGCGACGAAGTCGCTTTCGCAATTCATTTCGACCAGCACGCCAATTTTCCCGCCGGCGTGAATGTACGAACTCACCAATCCCTCGGAGGTCGCCCGCTGTGACTTCTTCGCCGCTGCAGCCTGCCCTTTCTTGCGTAGAATATTGATAGCCTGCTCGATGTCACCTTTGGATTCAAGCAGCGCTTCGCGGCACGCGGTGAAACCTGCTCCAGTGCGGTCGCGCAGCTCTTTAACGAGTTGCGCAGATATGTTTGAATTGCCGGGTGTGGCCATGGATTGACTCTTTTCCTCTTGAATGAATTTGGACTTGTCCGCTTACGGTTCGGCCTTCGCAGCGCATGGTCCAACTGCACTTGGCCAACAGGGAGAACCTACGGCTTGTGCGGCGTTCCAGCTACGGAATCTTCTTCGCCGACCGCGGCAGCATTCGCTTCCAGCGGCGGTTCGGCGTCAGGCTCGACGTAATCGCCTTCCTGCTTTTCGTAAACTTCATAAGCGCTCGTGTCCACGTAATCCACGGTATCTTCGCCGGCGCCCTCAGCGGATTTCAGGTCAGCGATTTGCGTTTGCTCAAATGACTGGTGCCCCACGAGGACCGCGTCAGAAATCTTCGATGTGAAAAGACGGATCGCGCGCAGAGCGTCATCGTTTCCTGGAATGACCCAGTCCACGAGATGGGGGTCGCAGTTGGTGTCGACGATCGCGACCACTGGAATGCCCATGCGTCTGGCTTCGCGCACCGCGATCACTTCCGCATTCGGATCGATCACGAACATGGCATCAGGTAGCGTGGTCATATTCTCAACGCCGGAGAAGTTCTGCTGCAGGTGCTTCAGTTCGCGTTCGAGCCTGGCGGCCTCTTTTTTCGAGAATTGTGCCATGCGGCCATCTTCCACCATGCCCTTCAAAAGCTTGAATCGCTTGATGGATTTTTGCAGCGTGGCCCAGTTCGTGAGCGTTCCGCCTAGCCAGCGATGGTTCACGAAAAACATTCCACAGCGGTTGGCTTCTTCGGCGATGGCCTCTTGCGCCTGGCGCTTGGTGCCGAGAAAAAGAACTCGCTTGCCCTGCCCAGCCAGCTCGGAGACGTAACGGGCAGCATCGCGGAACATCTTTAAAGTTTTCTGAAGATCGATAATGTGAATCCCATTGCGTTCACCGAAAATGTATTCCTTCATCTTCGGGTTCCAGCGCCGCGTCTGATGGCCGAAGTGAACTCCAGCCTCCAGAAGCTCCTTCATCGTGATTTCGACTCCCAAAGTACCTCCTCCTATAGAGGGATGCTTCTTTCTCCGCGACGGATCGGAGCAGCATCCTTTTTTGCCGGTCCCTTCCCGGCCGTGAATTAGGTCCCGGCCCGATTGCTCGAGCCGAACCGGTTAAAAACTACCGCTTACTGAACTGGAAGCGGCGACGGGCGCCTTTCTGTCCGTACTTCTTGCGTTCCTTCATGCGCGAGTCGCGAGTCAAAAACCCGTTCTTGCGCAGCGCCGGCCGCAGCTCAGGGTTAATCTTCGAAAGCGCGCGCGAAAGTCCCATGCGCACGGCTCCGGACTGTCCACCGACTCCGCCACCCTTCACAATGCATTTCACCTCGACCTGATCTTGCATCTGGGTGAACTTCAGCGGCTCAACCGCTGCGGTGTGCCAAGCGATGTTGCGAAAATATTCGTCCACCGGCCGGCCATTCACCGTAAAACGCGCTGGACCCATCTTTATATAAACGCGCGCTATGGACTCTCTGCGGCGGCCGGTACCGTAGAATTGCTTTCCCTCGTTATTTGCAACCGGGCTCGAAGCTGAACTCAAAGTTCCTCCTCCTTACATTGCTTGTACGAAGCGCTCTCTGTCGAGCAAGCGCGGCGAAGGCAGCGGCACAAGCGCGCGCTCGCGGCGGATTCTTCCGCGGGGTGCAGAAAATTTTAGAATCTCTTTCGCGTGGTTACAGCGCGAGCGGCTGGGGCCTCTGTCCGGCGTGGCGGGCGAGCGCTTCACTTCCGGCATAAACACGCAGCTTCTTGGCCCGGCGCGCGCGGAGCTTGTTTTTCGGTAGCATTCCCAGGACCGCTTCGCGCACAACTTCTTCGGGACGGCGTTGCAACATCACCCGGATCGGAACTTCTTTCAATCCGCCGGGATAACCGCTATGGTGACGATAAATTTTCTGATCGATCTTGTTTCCGGTCAGCTTCACGCGCTCCGCGTTGATCACAACCACGTGGTCGCCGCAATCCAAATGCGGCGTATAATTCGCCTTGTCCTTACCAATCAGAAGACGCGCGATGCGCGTAGCAAGCCGCCCGAGAACGACGCCTTCCGCGTTCACCACGAACCAATTCTTTCCTACCTGCAGGTCTTCGGCCTCTCGGCCTTTCGGTACATAGGTCTGCATCAGTCCAGTCACACCTTTCCATCTAGAGACAAACCCTAAGTTTAGAGTACGAACCGATTTCTGTCAACGAAAGTCGTATAGCGGCAACGATTCCGCAATCAGCACCCGAGGGGAAACGATGTGCTTGATAATTGGTGGTTTTGGGAGTTTCTGCTAGGCGAAACAGATTCGGATGGCCCTTTTCTTGTCCCCTAAAGGTTTCTCGCCGTTCCTTCCGGCCCCATGGCGAGGTCTCCCAAGACACCACTGATCTATGAAGGAATCGTTCGAGAGAATCACGGTGTAGCCGACCAATACGAATGTCAAGGTGGCGCTGCCGTTCGGGACAAGCGAGGGACGGCATGAATTTCCGCCGCGATCAGATGGACCCAGAACGTCATCGTTCGGCCGCGGCGCAGCTGGGGTCTGAGGTTGAGGGCAACGAAAGCATGGAAAATGTTGTAGGCCAGAAAAGCCAGTAACAGAAAGCACGCCACCGCCCGGGACTGGTGACGATAGACGTGGTCCGCGTGCCAGCCGTTGACCAGTTCATTGAATCCATGGTTTTCAATGTCCCAGCGCAGGTGCGCTAAGCGCACGATCTGCTCGGTGCGCGCTTGCGCTACCGACAAGGTGGTCAGCCATACCCAGCGGGTGGTCTGTAAGCTCACTTCTTTGGTCAGCTGCGGTTTCACGGTCCAAGATTCCTCCGAGCGCACCACCCGCGTGGCCCCTTTCAGTTCCGGCCAGGAAAGTAGATCGGGAGTATCCCACCACAGGCAGCTGCGCGAATGGTAGTTCCCTTGCTGCGGCGGCAACTGCGCCCACAGGCCGGCAGCATCCTGGTAGGCATCGCGCCGCTCATCTTTGAGAACCACCAGCGCGTCCTTTCCCTGCACCAGAAGAAAGTTCAAAAAGGGGGCAACGCCGTAGTAGGCATCTGCCAAAACCACATCAAAGGCTCGTGGATAGGCGGCCAGTACGCGTTCAAGCAGTCGCAAAGCGGTGGCCAGTTCCGCCTCCCCGGCCCGTTGCGGCTCGAGATCCAACAGCAGGCGGACCGCGGGACGGCCCGGCGGAGATCCGCACAGCAACATCAGCGTCACATTCCGATGGTAGAACTGCCTCTCTCCACTGGCGGTGGTGCGCTTGAGACAGCCGTCACAACAGCGACGATAGCTGGCGCTGGTCTCGTGGCCATCGAGCACCGCCACGCCTAGACCGTGGAGATCCGGCAGAGCCTTGTTTCGTTTCAAACGATCGTAAACGTGATGAATGCCCTGCCGCAGGGTATCGGCATCCACGCCAGCGACAATGCGTCCCAGGCTGTCGGCGCTGCACAGCGGGCGACCCAACCAGGTCTTCCAGAACTTCGCTGCCCGGGTCATCTCCAGAGCGTGCAGGCTCCCGAGCCGGGACCAATACACGGCGAGAATCGCTTTTACGACCAGGGAGGTGGAAATCCTGGGGAGAGAGCGGTGATCCGTCACGTCATCGATCACCTCGCTGGAGAGGTGAAAAATCTTTTCCGCGTAACGGATCAAGCGTCGGAGAACGGCCTTACTCCTTTCGCTCCTTCAAGCGCTTCCATTCCAAATCAGAAAGTTCTTCGATCAACTGTTCCATCTCTTGGTGGTTCTTAACTGCTTCCCGGATGTGCCCTTCCCATTGCCGAGGCACAAACAGCTGGCGCAACTTTCCCCCTTGTCGTCGAACCAAGTAGAGGCAGGCATGGAGCTCTCCCCGAGCGCAGTGACAACTGGGTTTGCCGCACTGGACGTTTCGCAGGGAGAGGGTGCCGCGGAGAAAACGAGCTTCGTGAATGATCTGTGCCAAGCGGGAGCGACGTCGCCGCTCACGATCGGAGAGTTGCGTGCGCTGCACGGGGCCTCCTCTCTCTTATACACTATGATATATAAGAATAACTCGGTGTCAAGAGCCAAAACAAGAATGCGAATTTGCAACTGGGATTCTAAGAAAGGTAATTCTAAGCGGAAGCGGAACTTACCTTATAGAAAAATCACGGATGCGGAATCACTGGTATAGCGGAAAAGACCAGCGCTCGGGCGCAGTTAGCGACTCGTGAGGCTACAAATGCAGGCGGGCCGCAGCAACGCGGCCCGTCTAAGACGCATACTTGTTGTGCTCGCATCCAGCTGCGCCAGATCGCCCTGCGCAACTTTACGCCGCCTAGCTTACCGAAGAAGACGTTGCGGCTGTGCTGCGGGCATTGCGTGTGTAGGCAGCTTTGTTGGAATCACTGTCGCCTGCGTCTCCGGTCTTGTCAATTTCGATCGAGCCCTTGAAGTAAGCGCCGTCCTCGATCATGATTCGAGCGGTGGTGAGGTCGCCGACTACCGAGCCATCCTTCTTGATTTCGATGCGATCACGCGCCCGCAAATTCCCCTTTACGTTGCCATAGACGACGACTTCGCGAGCGATGATGTCCGCGGTTACCTTGGCGCTAGCACCAACCGTCAGTTTGCGGTCTTCCAGTTGGACCAGCCCCTCCACAGTGCCGTCTATATGCAGGTCTTCATTGCCCGTGATTTCGCCCTTTACGTGAAGCGTTGCACCGAGCCTTGCCAAGCCGCTCGATGACGATGAAGATGATGCGGGATACGTCGAATCGATAGGTGCCATTGTCTTAGCCTCCCCAGGAAATGATGCCGGCCTTTCGGCTGGCGCGGTTGATTTTGGCGATTGCTGCTGCGGTTGCTGCGGGAGCGGACTCTTTGCCGGAGCATCCGCTTTCTTGTCTCCCCACATTTACCCTCCTTGGCCCCTGGTACCTCTGGACGAGTCAATAATAAGGACTAGTTTCTCAATGTAGTCCCGATTAAATCTCAAGCCAAATCCAAAATGGTACAGTTGTGTCCCTTGAGGTAACGCGTGCTTGTAAGCTGGGGAGAAGGATATTAAGCCTCGATATCCCAAACTGCAAGCACCATTTGGGATTCGTTCATAGCGGAGGTTTGGCCCAAATGCTCGCCGCATTTCAACTCCAGGCCGCTTGCCCGGCTATAGGCAACGCTCTTGAAGGACAGCCATGTGGTGCGCAACATGCCCGGCGATGATGTACGCCAGCGCATTCACGGTGACGGAATTTCCGCTGGCGACGCCACTTCGCGACCAGGCCTCCGCAGGCAAATTTCGAAAAAACGCCAGAGTAGCCTGGCGGATTTTCTGGAACTCCTGAACATGGCTGGCCCAGGAATAGTCGTCTGCCCGAGCTGCGTTCGAGGCGATATTCTGATCGAAACTCGGCAGCGGGTCGTTGAAACCCCGTGCAAACCACAGGGCTCGAAATGCGAATACTCGTTCGGTATCGTTAACGTGGCTTATGACTCGCCGGACGCTCCATTTATCTGGAGCGTAACGATAAAGCGATTTTTCTTCGGATATGCTCGCGAGGGACGCGGAGGTATCGTCTAACTGCAATTTCATCACGTCAACGATATTGTCGCCGGAGATTCTGTCGATATAGGTGAGATAGTACGGCGCAGCTTCCGTCGCTTGAGGTCGGCCCATCGCCGAATTCTAACAAACTAATACTTACGAAGCACGCCTACGACGCGGCCTTGAATCTTCACATCCGTGGCCGGAACGATGATCGGTGACATTTGAGAATTGGCAGGTTGCAGTCTGATCTTTCCGCCCGGCTCTCGGTAAAAACGCTTCACCGTGGCCTGGTCTTCCCCTATCAGCGCAACGACAATTTCGCCCGGATTAGCCACTTGCGTCTGCTCCACCACTATGAAATCGCCATCGAGGATATGATCGTCGCGCATCGATTCGCCCTGCACCTGCAAAACAAACGTGTTCTGGCCGCGCGCAAAATCCGCCAGCGAGATTGTTTCGTGCTCTTCAACCGCTTCGAGAGGTCGTCCGGCAGCGATGCGGCCGGCGAGCGGTAGTTCGACCACGTGGCGTTCGAGCACCTGCTCGCGTATCGGCTTGGGGAGCTGCATCACTTCGATCGACCGGCTCTGATTGTAACCGCGGCGGATAAAGCCCTTCTTCTCAAGCGTTGAAAGGTGCTTGTGGACCGTTGCCAGCGATGTCAGCTTCAGCGAGTTCGCAATTTCCTCGAAACTCGGCGAATAGCCATTTTTATTGAGAAATCCGACCAGGTAATCCAGGACTTCCTTTTGTCGTTTCGTGAGCGTCATTCGACCCCCCTATGGCAGTAAGCGTCGCGAGTGTAGGCGAATCAAAAGCGAAAGTCAATAGTACTCAAGGCCAGGTAGTGACTCATTTTGAACATGGCCATAGGGGCACAAGCCCCCTAAAACCTCAAAATGAGTCACTACCCAAGGCCAGTTGTACTTTTCTTCGGTGCCGACGGAGTGCCTTACCTATAGGCTTGACAGGGACAGGAACAAAGTTCAGTTTTCATGGACTCGATCATGTCGAACGGTTCCCCAGCATCCCAAATGGACCCCGAAGCTGAATATCGGTGGCGCGTAGAAGCGCTGCGAGAGCGGGAGACGCGTCTCAAACAAAATGATGCGAAACTTGGCCCGGCCACTCTACTTTTCCTGATGGTCTCGATCGTGTCCGCCGGATGGGTTCTCACCGTCAAGATCAACGCAATCTATTGGGTATTACTCCCAGTAGCTTTTCTTTTCTTCTTCGCCATAACGCATGAGCGAGTCATCCGCGCAATTCGAAGGACTTCGCGCAGAATCTTTTTTTATGAACGTGGCTTGGCTCGAATCGAAAATAAATGGATGGGAACCGGGGAGACAGGCGACCGCTTCTCTGATCCTTCGCATCCCTACGCGCGCGATCTCGATATTTTCGGCGTCGGATCTCTATTTGAACTGCTCTGCACTGCGCGGACGCGCGCGGGCGAGGAAACTCTGGCGAGATGGCTGCTCATTCCAGCGCCTCCAGACGAAGTTCGAACTCGCAACGATGCCGTCAAAGAGACTCCGGACGGACCGCGACCTTCGCGAGGACCTGTCGGTCTTGGGCAAGGATATTCGCTCCGGTGTCCAACCTGAGGCCCTGGTTATGTGGGGAGAAGGTTCTTCAGCGCTTAACCCTGGATTATTGCAAATTGTTCTGCCCTTGCTTGCCTTCTTGTGGATTGGAAGCCTGGTCGCATGGTCCGTTTTCAACCTTAAATATCCTGCTCTCATGATCTCCGTGGTGAACTTGAGCCTAGCTTCGAAATTTCGCGCGCGCACGTCGAAAAGCGCTTCCGCGATCGAGGAAGCCGCTCACGACCTGAAACTGCTTTCGCAGGTTCTCGCACGAGTTGAACAAGAAGCGTTCTCAACCCCTAAACTGAACGAGCTTCGCGCTGCTCTCCAGAAGAATGGTGTGACTTCATCTCGGTGCATCGCGCGATTGAATCGGCTGGTTGATTTTCTGGTTTCGCGCCGGCATCTGGCCCTGCAACTTGTCGATTCGTTCGTGTTTTGGAGTTTGCAGTGGACGCTTGGTATCGAGGCATGGCGCAGGAAATTTGGCCCTGCAATCCGCGGCTGGCTTGCCGCCCTGGGCGAGATCGAAGCTCTCTTGGACCTCGCCGGCTACGCGTATGAGCACCCAGCCGATGTTTTCCCCGAGTTTACTGACGAAGCGCCTCTTTTTGACGCGGAAGCTCTCGCTCATCCTCTGATTCCCGAGGGTCGTGCGGTTCGAAACGATCTGATCCTGGGAGGCGAACTACGGCTCATCATTATCAGCGGCCCCAACATGGCCGGCAAAAGCACCTTCATTCGCTCGGTGGGAATCAATGCGGTGCTAGCTCAATGCGGAGCGCCCGTGCGCGCGCACAAACTGCGGCTCTCTCGTCTGGCTGTAGGCGCTTCCGTTTGCGTCTTGGATTCTCTGCAGGGCGGAATTTCTCGCTTCTATGCGGAGATCACACGCCTGAAAGTGATCGCGGACTTGACCAACGGCCCGATGCCCGTTTTGTTCCTGCTCGATGAACTGCTGCAGGGTACCAATTCGCACGACCGCCGCATCGGCGCGGAAGCCGTGGTGAAGAACTTGTTGAAACGAGGCGCGATTGGCTTGCTCACCACGCACGACCTAGCTCTGGCCGAAATTGCCGTTGACCTGGGACCTATCGCTGCGAACTTTCATTTTGAAGATCACCTCGAGGACGGCAAATTGAGCTTCCACCATCGCCTGAGCCCGGGAATCGTGCAAACCAGCAATGCTTTGCAACTCATGCGCTCGATAGGACTCGACGTGTAAAACAAAATGCTCTAGAAATAAAGTCCGTCACTTCCAGCGATCCACAACATCTTCTATACGGCTCCATTCTTAAGCTCGTTCTATCCGGACATGCGATGACCACGAAGCAGGAAAAAAACGATTCGCCTTCAACCGAAGGCGCCGTCACTACCCGAATCGAGAAAAAGCAAGTTGAAAAACGTATCGCGATTACTGCGCACGTCGTTTACGAAGCCATTCGTCGCGAAGCCGATAAGGAATTGCACCGGCCCGCGGCCGAGCTGGCATGGTCCGCCCTGGCCGCCGGTCTTGCCATGGGATTTTCGTTTATTGCCGACGCATCGCTGTCCGCCTGTCTGCCTGACCAGCCTTGGCGGGCGCTGATATCCCGGTTCGGTTACAGTGTCGGATTTCTTATTGTGATCCTCGGCCGTCAATAGCTCTTTACCGAAAATACCCTTACCGCGATCTTGCCGCTCCTGCGGAACACAAAATGGAATGTTTTCGTGCGTGTTATTCGGCTTTGGGCCGTTGTGCTCTGCGCAAACCTGGTGGGAACTTTTCTGTTTGCGCTCTGCATCGCGCGCGTGGCCATATTTGATGCGCAGGTCAGGCAGTCTCTAATACAAATCGGTATGTCGCATCTTGGGTCGAGTTTTGGAATTGTATTTGTGCGCGAGATTTTTTCTGGATGGTTGATTGCATGGATGGTCTGGCTTCTGCCGGGCGCGGAATCAGCGCGCGTCGTTATCATTATTATTCTCACCTATTTGATCGGCCTTGCCGGCTTTAATCACATCATCGCCGGCTCAACGACTAGGTTCTACTTGGTCTTCATGAAATCGATTTCCTGGGGAACTTATCTTACGCAATTCTTTGTACCCACATTGCTCGGGAATATTCTCGGTGGGTGTCGCTGGTGGCCGCGCTGAGGCACGCTCAGGTAGTAGGGGGCAAAGGATAGACTTCCTCGACGCCACGTTCATTTGTGACGGACAACGAGCAGTGCTTGTTAAGCATCCTATCGAATGTCCGAAGCGTAATGATCTCTCCTCAAATTCCGTTTTCCTGTTACCCTCCTTGTGCTAGGCTTTCTTTTGAGAGCAAGTCTCTAATCCGCATGAACAATGTTGACGCAAAACTGAGATCTTTCTATCTCTGCGCCTTTATGGAATCGGGGTCTTAAACATGCCATTGACGACGATTGAACTTCCCAAACGCAAGCGTGAAGTAATAGACCAAGCCGTTATCCGATTCTGCGGGGATTCCGGCGACGGCATGCAGATTACCGGAAGCCAGTTCACCAATACCGTCGCTCTTTATGGCAACGATTTGGCGACGTTTCCGGACTACCCGGCTGAAATTCGAGCCCCTGCCGGCACCCTCCCCGGCGTCAGCGGTTTCCAGGTGCACTTTTCTTCGAGCGATGTCTATACGCCGGGGGACGCGGTGGATGTCCTGGTGGCCATGAATCCCGCCGCTTTAAAAATGAATTTGCCGGACCTGAAGACCAATGGAATCCTCATCGTCAATCTCGACAGTTTCAAGGAGAACGACCTGCGCAAAGCGCAGATCGTCACGAATCCGCTCGAAGACCATTCCCTCGATGGCTACCGGTTATTTGCCGTCGAACTCACAAAAATGACGCGCGCGGCCCTGAAAGATATGGGACTCGATACCAAAAGCATGGACCGCTGCAAGAATTTCTTCGCACTTGGAATGTGTTATTGGCTCTACAACCGCTCCATGGAGCCCACGCATGGCTGGCTGCAAGAAAAATTCAAGAACAAACAGCAATTAGTGCAAGCCAACAAGCTCGCCATGCAGGCCGGTTATAGCTACTGCGAAGCGACCGAGGCGTTTCAAATCAGCTATGAAATTCCTCCCGCAAAGCTTGCCCCCGGCGTGTACCGCAATATCAGTGGAAATGCCGCGCTGGCACTCGGCTTCGTCGCCGCGTCGCAAAAAGCAGGCATACCGCTGTTTCTAGGTTCTTATCCGATTACCCCGGCTTCGGATATTTTGCACGAACTCTCAATGTATAAAGATTTCGGCGTAATCACCTTTCAAGCCGAAGACGAAATCGCCGCGATTACTTCTGCCATCGGCGCAGCCTACGCGGGCGCTTTGGGCATCACGTCAACTTCTGGCCCGGGCATGGCGCTCAAGACCGAAGCTTTGGGCTTGGCCGTCGCCGTCGAGCTGCCCCTGGTGATTTGCGACATCCAGCGTGGCGGTCCATCCACCGGTCTTCCAACCAAGACAGAGCAAGCGGACCTGCTGCAAGCATTGTTCGGACGGAACTCGGAGGCTCCCATTCCGGTTCTTGCGCCCTCGTCGCCGGGTGATTGCTTCTGGATTGCGCTCGAGGCCAGCCGAATCGCAATCAATCATATGGTGCCCGTAATCATTTTGTCCGACGGTTATCTCGCCAACGGCGCCGAGCCGTGGAAAGTTCCCACCATTGACGAATTGCCGGAAATACCCGTCCACTTTGAAACGAATCCTGAAGGCTTTCTGCCCTACCGGCGCGATCCAGTAACGCTTTCACGACCGTGGGCAATTCCCGGTACGCCGGGCCTTGAACATCGTATTGGTGGAATCGAAAAGCAGGACATTACCGGCAACATAAACTACGAACCGCTGAATCACGAGCACATGGTTCGACTGCGTGCGGCAAAAGTCGAGTCAGTTGCGAATGATATCCCTCCAACCAGTGTTGAAGGCGATGAGTCAGGCGATTTGTTAATTATTGCGTGGGGTTCCACACACGGTCCCATCACTGCCGCGCTGCACGCTCAGCGGGAAAAAGGCCGCCGTGTCGGGCACGTCCATCTGCGTTACCTCAATCCTCTGCCAAGAGATCTCGGCGAGGTGATCGGCCGTTTCAAGAAGGTGCTCGTACCGGAAATGAACATGGGCCAGCTCTTGATGATTCTGCGTGCAAAATATCTAGTCGACGCGCAAGGCTACAACAAAATTCAGGGCAAGCCGTTTAAAACCTCAGAAATCGAACAGAAAATTGAAGAAATGCTTGGCTTGGCTCCCTCTATATCGTCAGAAGACGACGCAGATGAGCAGGCAGGAGAGTAGATATGACCACAGCCACATTGCCCGCTTACACAAAAAAGGATTTCCAGACAGATCAGGAAATTCGCTGGTGTCCGGGATGCGGGGATTACGCGATACTCTCAGCCGTGCAAATGGTCTTCGCCGATCTGGGCATACCGCGCGAGAAATTCGTAATCATTTCCGGGATCGGTTGCTCCAGCCGCTTCCCGTATTACATGAACACATTCGGCTTCCACACGATTCATGGACGCGCGCCCGCCGTTGCCACCGGCTTGAAAATCGTCCGGCCGGACCTGGAAGTATGGGTCGCCACCGGAGACGGAGATTCCCTGTCTATCGGCGGTAATCACACGATTCACATGCTGCGCCGCAATGTCGGCCTGAAAGTGCTTCTTTTTAACAATAAAATTTACGGTCTTACGAAAGGCCAGTACTCACCGACTTCTGAGGTAGGCAAAAAAACCAAGTCCACACCGTTTGGCACCACCGACCGGCCGTTCAATCCGATCTCTCTGGCTATCGGATCGGAAGCCACGTTCGTGGCCCGTTCAGTCGACGTGTTCCAACAACACCTGAAAGATACCTTGAAAAAAGCGGCGGCGCACAAAGGCTCGGCATACATCGAGATTCTGCAGAATTGCAATATCTTCAATGACGGCGCGTGGGAAACAGTCACGGAAAAAGACGCGCGCAGCGAAAATATTGTGCAGCTCGAACACGGCAAGCCTCTCATTTTCGGCAAAAATCGCGACAAGGGCATCCGCTTGAATGGCCTGGACCTGGAGGTTGTACAACTTGGCAATGGCATCACAGAAAACGACCTGCTGGTTCACGATGAAAAGCATCCCCGCGCGGCATATGCTTTTCTGCTTGCGCACATGGAGCAACGCCCCGGCTTCCCCACCCCCATCGGCGTCCTGCGCTCATGGGAACACGTGCCGCGATATGAAGACTTGATGAACGATCAAATTCGCGAAGTACAAGCCAAACGCGGCAAAGGTGATCTTGCAAAACTCCTGAGTTCGGGCGACACCTGGAAACTAAAAGCGTAGTTTCGTTTCTTTTTGGCAAATGTTTTTCATAATCCGGTCTGCTTCTTCGTCAGCTCCTGTCAGAGTTCGCAGCGGGCCGGCACCGCAAGCAGTTTCCTTCCCAGATCCGATACACAGGAGCTGAAATCGTTCTCTTCGACGGCTCAGGAGAAGCCGTCGCGGTGTACGGGGGCACGAGTCTCGCTTGCCCGATGTTCTCCGGCCTATGGGCAATTGCGAACCAGGAAGCTGGCATGCCGCTCGGGCAAGCAGCTCCCCTATCTTTACACCATGCCGGCAGGGACTATCGATGACATTATACCGGTAGGGTCTGCGACCAATCCAACGGTTATCATTCAAGACTCGACCGCATTCCACCATTACAGTGCGGCAGCACTAGCCGCACCACTTGACGGGACGTCGAAGTTTTTCAGCGGGATCTACAACAATCCGCTCGACGAACGAGTGGGACATCATCACGTTCGGTACAGACACGTCACTGAAGACCAAGGTTGGCTGGGACAATGTGACGGGCCTGGGCAAACCGAACGGACAAGCGTTCGCCGATTTCTTCGCTCCGGCGGCCGTAGTCAAGAAGTAGTGTCAGACAGTCCCTGAAACACCAGTCGGCGCGGGGTTTTCACTTGCGGCGCCGATTTTATTTTCAGAGCTCCCCGGTTGTTCAGCTTATTGGATGGAACTCGGTTGCGCGGGCGCAGAGTCTTTAGCAAGCACGGCACTTGGCTGAGTTGGTTTCTCTGGCATCAACGCGAGCGCGCGATCTCGAGAGCTCGCGAATTCATTCCAGTCGCGCTTTGCAACTGGATCGGACGGCGGCAAAGGCAGGCGCTCGAAGTTCAGAAATTGTCCCTGACGCTGAATTCGAAAGTCCAGATGCGGACCGGTAGCCAATCCCGTCATGCCCACTAGTCCGATGCGTTGGCCCTGTCCCACATGCTGCCCCGTGCGAACCAGCACTCGAGATAAATGCATGTAATAAGTCGTGTATCCATTGTTGTGCTGAATTTGAACCAGATTTCCGGCGCCACCCTTCGGTCCGGCGAAAAGCACACGTCCGTCGCCAATCGTTTGCACCGGGGTGCCGCTGGGCGCCGCATAATCAATTCCCCGATGCGGGCGGTATTCCTTCAGGATAGGATGGAAGCGATGCTCGCTGAAGTGCGAAGTGATTGCCGCGGCAAACTTGAGCGGCGAATGCAGAAACGCCTTCTTCATCGACTTCCCTTCCGGAGTGAAATATGCCGGAGATCCCGAAGCGTCATGAAAAAGTACCGCTCCATATGGGTGCCCCGCATTTTTATATTCCGCGGCAAGAATCCGGCCATACGAAAGCAGCTCGCCGTTTGAGAGAAGTTTTCTCTCCACTACCACGCGAAACGTGTCGCCCGGGCGCGGGTCTGTGTAGAAATCCAAATCCCATCCAAAAATCTGCGCCAGGCGCATCGCTAGCTCGGGTTTTTCGCCGGCATTAATTACGGCTTCGAAGAGCGATCCGTGAACTTCGCCCATCACCCCTATCGTTTCCGTTTCCGAAGGAATAGTCTGAATCTCTGAGTGAACTTCGCTTCCTTGCGGCGCGATGTGGAGCACTCGATCCCCATCGATCCTGTAACGGACCGAACGCAATTCCCCGAGAACAGAGCGCCCTACGTCCAGGCGGTTCCCCGCGCGCAAATGCCGCAGGTCGAATACAGTCTGCGCAGATGTAGCCAGGCGGGCTGCCGTTTCCGCGTCGATTCCCAGCCCTTGCAAAAGCATATGGAATGGAAGGCCGGCGGGGACCAGGCGTTCGCTATAGAGAATTACTTGTTCCTGGATTCGGCGAGCCTCTTCGCGAGCCGATGATGCCTGCAAAGAGACTTCGCCTTCGGCGGAATTGCGAATGTAATAGGAGGCGCCAATGCACGCGGCGCTAATCGCTACCAATGCGAACCAAAATAGAATTCGTCCGAACTTGCCCATATCTTGTAAACCGCCTTGCCCACACCGGTAACGAAGCTTAACGCACCGTTACGCTCGCGGAGAAGAGAAAATGCCCGCGCCTGGTACATGGCAGTAAACCCTGAATCGTTTTAAAAGTTTTAGGTTCGAACGGACCAGATCGAGCGCTGCTATTTCGAACCGCCTGCAGAAGTTGCGTACGAAGCACGATGAACAGATTCAGCGAAGTAATTCCGTTCGCGCAAGCCGTGATAAATCCGGCCGGCAATTTCGGATGCATGCGGGCCGCTGATCGCGCGGCTTCCTCCGCGAATTAAGACCACGAGAACGATTTTGGGGTGCGCCTGATCGGCGTAGGAAACGAACCAGCCCAGACGGCCGCCGAGAGATTCATCGTTACAAGTACCGGTTTTTCCCAACGCTTGCTCACCGTCTGGATCGTAACTCTGCTTTGCCGTGCCATACATTACGGCCGCGAGCATGCCCTCCCGAAGATCAGGGAGTAGCGGCGCAATATCAAGCTGCTGTCGAACGCGAGGTTGAAAATTTCGACGCTCCTGTTCCGTGCGCGGATATTGCAGGTAGTACTGCGTGCCGCCATTGGCCAGCGTGGAAACCAGTGAGGCGAGCTGCAGCGGCGTGATGCGAATGCCTTCTCCGAAACTCGACATGCGAGCGACTCCGCCATAAGCCGGAGTGTGCGCTGGTAGCAAGCCGGGCTGTTCCTCGGGGATGTTGTAACCCGCTCGCGAACCTAGCCCCATCAGCGTTGCATATTTTGATACGCGAGCGAATCCCAACTGCCTGCCAACTTCCTCGAAATAGACGTTGTTGGAATGCGCCATGGCCTCGGTGAGGTCCATGTACCGGCGCCGGCCAACCTTCAGCATCGTATCGCGTGTGATAACGCCTTCTTCCAGCCCGGCGAGTGCAATCACCGGCTTGATCGTCGAGCAGGGCTCAAACCCGGAAGAGAAAGCCATCTTTTGATTGACGATAGTAAGGATTCGTCCAGTGCTTGGATCCATCGCCAGCACCGAACCGTTGGCGTGGCCTAAGGCGTCGAGCGCAATTTGGCGGACGACCGGGTCGTCATACTCCACCGCATCGCCTTTTCCCGGGTCAGCGTAACTTGGCGTGCCACTGCGTTTGTGATGGGTCGCCGGCGCCGCGAACGCAACCCCGAGGGCACCTGCGAGAAACAGACAAAATATCGAGACCGCTTGATAGAGGACTGGTTTCCTGCGCATTTATATTATCTTGGCCCGTAGATGCCTCAGTTCAGGCTGTGGATTGTAGTGTAAGGAAATGTTACAGGCTTGCGCAACTGTAAAGGAGAGCAGTTTTCCCGGTGAGCACACTGGCCGGGAGTACCAGTCCGTTTATGCGCAGAGAAATGAATGGCGACCTCTGGGTTGAAGTGAACGTCCCGCTCGAACGCCAGAGGCTACAAAGCACTTGGGAAAAAGATGACGTCAGCTCGGAAATCCGCGCCGCGAAAAAGCATCAGCGCAACTCCCCCTAGCCTGGATTATTCACGATTTTTCTGGTGAAAAAAGAAAGGATGCTCTAAAAGGTTGATGAACACTGGGTTTTCGCGAACCCAACATTCCCTTTCGGAGCATCCGTGAAAGTGACATCTTGTATACCACAGCTTCATTTCTCGTTCTACCGTTCCAAACGCATCCAGGTGGATTTCTGCGGCGGGCAGATCAGCAGCGACGCTGGCCTTTTGCCCCTGCGTGCTTTCGATCAAGGTCATGGACTCACTCTCCGCCTGGCGGAGCTCGTGAGTGACCCTCGTGAAGATGAACGGGTGCATCACTCGGTTCTGTCTCTGTTCCGCCAACGCATCTACCAGATCATTGCGGGTTACGAAGACGCCAATGACGCCGATCGCCTGCGCTACGATCCTGCTTTCCAGATTCTGGCCGATCAACCGTTGGGCCAAGCTCTGGGCTCACAACCTACACTCAGCCGCTGGGAGAACGCCCCCTCCGCTCGCGAGATTATCCGTTTGCAGGATGCCCTGCTCGATTGGTTTATCCGCGTCTGTGGCCCACAGGTACGAAAACGCGGCGAGATCCTGCTCGATATTGACTCCACTGACGATCCGACCCACGGGCAGCAACAGCTGAGCTTCTTTAACGGTGGCTACGGTCAACACATGTATCATCCACTGCTCATCTTCGAACGCCACACCGGTTGCCTGCTGGCTGCTCGACTGCGACGAGGGACCGCTCAGAGTCATGCTCGCATCGTGCCGTTGTTATTGCGTCTCGTTCCGCGACTCCAGAAAGAGTTTCCCAAAGTCCGGATCAAACTGCGAGCCGATGCGGGCTTTGCTCTTCCGTTGCTCTATGAGTTCTGCGAGTTTTTCGGCATCCAGTACGCCATTGGCATGCCCACGAACCCGCTCTTCCAGCGCCGCGCCGATCGTCTCCAGCGTCGACTGGCTCGACGGTATCGTCGAACCCATAGACCCCAACGCTCGTTTTCCAGCTTTCTTCATCGTGCCCAGCGCTGGTCCCATCAGCGGCGGATCTGCTACAAGGCTGAACATGCCGAAGCCGGAACCAACCTGCGATTTCTCGTAACCAACTTGAAAGGCCGCAGCCGTTCGGTGTTTTCCTTCTATAACGATCGCGGGGAATGTGAGAACCGCATCGAAGAGTTCAAGAATGGCTTCGCTGCCGACCGACTGAGCTGTCATCGCTTCCGGGCCAATGCCTTCCGGCTATTGCTCCACGGTTTCGCCTACAACCTCGTCAACCTGTTTCGCTTGCAGCTGCCTTCGTCCCTGCGATCGGCACAGATCGAAACTCTGCGCACGCAACTGTTCAAAATCGGCGCACGCATCCGTCAAACCGCTCGTTGCGTGCACATTCACCTGGCCAGCGGCTGGCCCTTTCAAAATCTCTTCCAATCTGTCGCGCTCACTTACAATTCTTCTTAGTTCGTCTCGGCTCTTCAGTAGAGCAACTTTTCGGAAGTGCAGGGCGAAGCCGTGCCAGAAAAGCATTCGCGTAGTTAGAGGGCGGCACCGCGAACCCGTGTAGGGCTCGAAACTCGGGCACCATGCGTTTCCTGCTTCTCTGCTGCCCGTCCTACGCTACGATTCTGAAGTCTGATGAATTAACCAGGCTAGCGCGCGGCGCGTCCCTGAACGGCTGCTGCCGCCTTAGGCGCCTGCTTCGGAGCTTCAGCTGGCGCCGCCGGTTTCGCGTGATTGTCTTCCACAGAAGCGAGATTCGTCGGCAGCCCTAGCTGCTTGCGCAGATCATGTTCGATCTTGGCGCGAATGTCCTTATTCTCCCGGAGAAACAGCCGGGCATTGTCGCGTCCCTGCCCCAGACGTTCGTTCTTATAGGAAATCCAGGTCCCTGATTTTTCGAGCAGGCCTCGTGCAACGCCCAGATCGATCAAGTCGCTCTCGCGCGAAACTCCCTCGCCATAAATAATGTCGAACTCAGCTTCGCGGAACGGCGCGGCCACCTTGTTTTTCACGATCTTCGCGCGAGTGCGCGAGCCCACCACTCGATCGCCTTCCTTGATCGACTGAATGCGCCGAATATCCACGCGAATCGAGGAATAAAATTTCAGAGCGCGCCCGCCGGTAGTAGTTTCCGGGTTACCGAACATTACGCCGATCTTTTCGCGAATCTGGTTGATGAAAATCAAGCAAGTTTTCGACTTCGACACAATCGCCGTAAGCTTTCGCAACGCCTGCGACATCAGCCGCGCTTGCAAGCCCATCTGCGCGTCGCCCATATCGCCTTCCAGCTCGGCCCGCGGCACCAATGCCGCTACCGAGTCCACCACGATGATGTCCACTGCATTCGAGCGAATTAGCGCTTCCGCAATCTCAAGGGCTTGCTCGCCGTTGTCCGGCTGCGACACCAAAAGATTATCAACATCCACGCCAAGCTTTCGCGCATACGACGGATCCAGCGCGTGTTCCGCATCAATGAAAGCAGCCTGCCCACCGAGCCGCTGCGCCTCGGCGATTACGTGCAAAGTCAGCGTGGTCTTGCCACCCGATTCAGGCCCGTATACCTCGATCACTCGCCCGCGCGGAAAACCACCCACCCCCAGCGCGGCGTCAATCGAAATAGACCCAGTAGGAATCACATTGACTGGCACCAGCACATCTTTGTTCCCCAGGCGCATGATCGACCCTTTGCCATACTGCTTCTCAATTTGCGAAATGGCCAAATCCAGATTCTTGGTTTTTTCGTCGTTCATGTGGACCTCGAGAGGGATTTTGTTTTTAGTTTTTTCCTGGGAACAGAGGCGCGCTAAGTGTACTACCAGGTATCCCTGCTCCCCAATTGTGCTTTCTGAAGCACATCATAGCACTAGGCGAACAAAAAGCAAAAGGTTTCTTGAGAATTTTTCGAAACGCGAGGTCGGGCTGAACAGCCTCCCTCATTGCCTACCGGGCTCAGGGACGAAGGTCGAAGCGTTGGCTACATGAAGCCATTTGCCGTCATGTTTTTCGTACACCGACATCCACGCAATCACGGATTGCTCCTGCGTTTTCTTCCCCGCAGAATCCGTCTTTAGGTAGGCGATTTTTACGCGGACGACCATCCATCCCATTTGGCCATCCGCTGACACGTGAATGATGGGCGACTCCAGATCGTCCCAAGCGGAGAATTCCGCCGCCTGAAAATACTGCGTGAACTGTTTGCGCAAGTCCTCCGGCGATTGCGTCCGTATCTTTCCGTCACGCAAATAAATAAACTCTGGCGGGAGATTTGCCACCAGCGCGTTCACATCACGACGGAAGTGTGCGCGGCGGTCGGCTTGGTGCAGCGCGAGCAACTCCGCTTTCGCAGCGTCTGCATCAGATCGAATGGGCGGACGTGCGGGCGCTAGACATAACAGTCCCGCGAGCATCCCTACTGTGAGCACCACACGGTTCATCGCGTTCTCCTCCGTTCAACACCTGCGGGCCTCAAAGCCTACTGGTCGAGTTTGTTCGTGTGGGCCAGCGTTGCATAGATTTGTCGCATGAATGCGTGGCCGGCGGGGACCGACTGGGGAGCGAACCACGGTTTCCATATGTCGGGCAAACCCGCGTCCGCCACTTCCTTTTCCGTCTTGCCGGCGGCAATTTCCTGGCGTACAAGGGCAATCGTTTGGTTCAGAAGCGGGACGTATTCCGCGAGCTCGCGGCGGTTCGACATGTTACTGTGTCCCGTGATGATCACGGTGTCGTCGTTGATCCGATCCAGCACGGCAGAGAGAGAACGGGCGATCCCCTCTACATCAGCACCGCTCGCATAGCTGCCCTTGCCATCGAAAATGTCACCGACATCAACGACGTTCGCGCGCGCGAAATAAACCACCGAGTCGGTGTCGGTGTGCCCGTTCGCGTAGTGATCCATCTCAACATCTTCGCCCACGAAGTGAACGGTGACCATGTCGCGAAACGTGATGCGCGGCCATGCGCGCTCAGGATATGGACCAATGGGCGCCGGTGACCAAAACGGAGTCTGTTTCGTCATCAGGCGCTTCCGTACGTTTTCGTGCGCCACGATGACTGCATCCGGCCCGTAAATCTCGTTGCCGCCTACGTGATCGTAATGCCAGTGCGTGTTCAAGAGAAACTTGACCGGCCGTTTTCCCAAATCGTCCAGCGCTTTTTGAATTGCCGCGTTTGCGGCGGGCTCAGGATGATCCACCAGCAGATAACCATCCGGCCCTGTAAGCACGACGATGTTGTTCAGGTCTTGCGGCGTGCGAATTTGAATGACGGTAACGTTGTCGCGCACGGTCAATACCTTGGTCACCGCTTTCGAAAAGTCCGCTTCGCCCAGTTGGAATCCAGCTACCGGACGGCATGCAAGCAAGAAGGCGAGCATCACCCCTAACCGAAGAATATTTTTCATTGGAACTCCATTGCCATGAGGCATCTAGGCACACTCAATCCTTGGCGCTTAGACGCGCAGAAATCTGAGTTGTGAGCGGAGGGACGATTCTGTTGCGAGCAGTCTAGTGAATGTGGAGAAGAAGCGGCTAGGGCTACGAGTATTTATAGAAGCCGCGCCCGGATTTGCGCCCCAGCCAACCGGCGGCAACATATTTCCTCAGCAGCGGGCACGCCCGATACTTTGGATCGCCAAATCCCTTCGACAATACATCTAGAATATCGATGCAAACATCGAGGCCGATGAAATCAGCGAGCTCCAAAGGGCCCATGGGATGGTTCATCCCCATCTTCATCACCGCATCCACAGCTTCCGGCGTCGCCACGCCTTCCATCACGCAGAACGCAGCTTCATTGATCAGCGGCATGAGCACGCGGTTTGAAACAAAACCCGGCGCATCGTTCACGGCTACTGGCTTCTTCTCCAGCTTTTCGCAAAGTGACATCGTGGTCTGAAAAGTATCGTCGCTCGTGGCCAGCCCACGAATCACTTCCACTAGCACCATCATCGGCACCGGATTCATGAAATGCATACCGATGAACCGATCCGGCCGGCTGGTTTGCGCGGCAAGCTGCGTAATCGAAATTGAAGACGTGTTGCTTGCCAGAATCACTCCGGGTCTGAGAACCGCGTCCACATCCTTCAGTACGCGCAATTTCAGCTCGAGTTGCTCCGGCACGGCTTCCACAGCGAAATCAGCGCCGGCCAACGCGCCCACACTTGTAGTCGGCTCGACGCGCCCAAGAATCGCTGGCTTGTCCGCTTCTGAAATCTTTCCCCGTTTCACTTCACGATCAAGATTTTTGCCAATCGTTTCAAGTCCGCGATCGAGAAAGCGTTTCTCCACGTCGCGCAGAATCACGCGATACCCCGCCCGAGCAAATACGTGCGCAATACCGTTTCCCATCGTTCCCGCGCCCAGCACACCCACGGTTTTTATATTGTCCGTTGACATACCTCCGATGATAACGGAAGCCAAGCAGCTAAAGAAAGCGAACCATCCGCAATTCGCAATACTCAATGCGGTCACACGGGCTGTCCAAACGACGACTACTCGGATAACCTGCTCGAGAGCGCATCGCGAATAACCTTCTCCGAGGGGGACCGTCGTGTCGTCTCAGGAAAATCTCATAGCTTGGTCGAATTGATCCGAACCGTGTCAATTGATCGTGCTGCGCGATTTGGTAGCTCTGGATTTTATTATCCCGCAGAGCAGCGAGCACGCGACTGAAGGCAACCAGGTCATTGCCGCGCCAGGCTAGATGCGACCCATCCGGCTCAGAAAACGATTCGAGAGAATCAAGAGACTCTACGAGAGACACATCGCAAAGGGAGCAGTGGCAAAATCGGCCCGATATTCGGTTTTGCAGCGTGGGCAATGCATTTTTTGAGCGGTTGGCCGGGAGATCTGGTGATCCATGCCCATCTGAAACCGGCAAGGTCAAATTCTCCAATGAAGCTTGCTATCGATCCAGTTAACCCTTAATAACGTTCGACTGCCAGAGCGACAGCATTCCCTCCGCCCAGGCACAGCGCCGCAACCCCCCGCTTCAAGTTGCGCCGTTGCAATTCATACAGCAGCGTGACAAGAACTCGCGCTCCTGACGCGCCAATCGGATGTCCCAGTGCTACCGCCCCGCCATTCACATTCACTTTTTCCAGATTCAGTTTAAGCACGCGGGTCACAGCAATAGCAGCCACTGCAAACGCTTCGTTCAATTCGTAGAGGTCCACGTCCTTGTCGCGATCCCATCCGGTTTTCTTTAGCAGCTTTTCCACCGCATCCACCGGCGCCATCATCACCCATTTCGGTTCAACGCCGCTGACTGCCTGCGCCACAATCCGCGCCATCGGCGTCTTCCCCATGCGAGCCGCATTCTTTTCGCTCGTAACAATTACGGCCGCCGCGCCGTCATTAGTTCCCGGCGCATTCCCTGCCGTCACCGTGCCATCCTTCTTGAACGCAGACCGCAGCTTGCCCAACGCTTCCAGCGAAGTATCTTCCCGCGGCGATTCGTCCGTCTTGAAAATGACCGGCTCGCCTTTCTTCTGCGGAATCTCCACCGGCACAATCTGCTCGCCAAAAAAACATGATTTGATTGCGCGCACCGCTTTGCGATGGCTGTCCAGCGCGAATTGGTCCTGTTCCTGCCGCGTGATCCCGTATTTTTCGGCCACCAGTTCGCCGGTAACACCCATATGATAATTTCCGTAAACGTCCCACAGCCCGTCGGTAATCATCGAATCAAAAATTTCCTGGTTGCCCAACCGAAAGCCGGTTCGCGCGCCCTTCAGCAAATACGGGCAGTTCGACATCGACTCCATGCCGCCCGCTACCACCACCTCCGACTCGCCCAGTTGCACCGCCTGCGACGCCAGGGCCACGGCCTTCAGCCCGGAACCGCAAACTTTGTTGATCGTCATCGCCGCCACATGCGAATCAAGCCCGCCGCGCAACGCCGCCTGGCGCGCTGGATTCTGTCCCAGTCCCGCCTGCACTACGTTGCCCATGATGGCTTCGTCCACTTGAGCTGGCTCGACGCCCGCCCGCCGCACGGCCTCCGCCACAACTTTTGCGCCAAGCTCCGGCGCAGACAGCGGTGCGAGCCCGCCCATGAATTTCCCAATCGGTGTGCGCACCGCGCTCAAGATGACAGGTTGTTCCATTGTTTTCACTCCTAGGTGTGCAATCCAGCCGGAAAACTAAGTATATGCGCGCGCTAATTGGGGGTCAAACAAGGAGCGGACTCGCTCTGAGTCATTTCCAAACAGCATTGGTTGTAAGCGATCACTCAAATCACCTATATTGTTGAGCGGTCATCGCGCCGGACTTCGTGTCTTCGCAAGTGCGGTTAAAACCGATGAAATCAGCGGATTTCAGTCGTATCGCTCTCAGCATGCCGGAAGCTGTCGAAGGCTCGCATTTCGGCAACGCCGACTTTCGCGTGAACGGAAAAATCTTCGCCACGCTCGGCCTTGAAAAAGAAGGTTACGGCGTGCTGCTGTTGGCCCCAGAGCAGCAAGCTGGAATGGTCGAAGACGAGCCGGAAATCTTTTCGCCCGTCCCCGGAGGATGGGGGCGCAAAGGCTCCACGCGCGTGCGCTTGGCAAAAGTGGCGCCGGACATACTAGAAGCCGCGCTGCGTACCGCCTGGAGCAGAAAAGCCCCGCAGCGTCTTTTGTCCCTTTCGAACGGCGGCACAAATACAAGCTCAGAGAACGTTGACCGCCCGCGCCGCAAGCAGCGCCACAATCGTCAACGAAATTAGCGCCTGCAGCATCATCCCCGCTTTTGCCCAGCGCGAAAGCACCGCCGTATCCGTAGGCGAAAAAGCTGTGCTGGTATTGAAGGCGAGAAATAGGTAGTCCATAAAACGGGGCGACCAAGACGTGTCCGCGCACTCTTGACTCAGCATTTGCGGGAAGAGAAATGAGCTATCCACCCGGCCGCGCGCAGTCTCTCGCTTTAGCGGACCGCCCGCATCCAGCTTCCAGTACCACAGCGCGAACACCAACACGTTGGTAACCCAGAGCGCCGTCGCCGCACGCAGCAACGTCTGCGCCGGTTCGCGATGGTGCGGAATGCCTTGAATCAGAAAAGCCAGCGAAGCGATCATGCCGATGGTAATCGCGCCATTTACGGTGAACGTCAAGATCCGTGCGACATTGAAATGTCCTTTGTGGTTCGATATCACCAGCGGAATAGTGAGCACCAGGATAATTGCCAACAGCATCCAGCTCGGCCCTACCGAAAGCGGCTCCGGCAATGCCCCATACACGCAACCCGCCGCTAACATCGCCACCACTGCGGGCCATCGAGGTTCACGGACAATTTGAGCGCTCATGAGTTTGCGGCGGAGTCGCGGTGAAGTTTAACTCAGTTTTCGCCGCACCTCAAAATCTCCTCGCCTTCGCCTCGCCTTCGTTGTGGTCGAGTACCTGCTGTGAACACGTTTCCAACCGCCGATAGCGCTCCGAAAAGTTGCCTCCTACAATCCCCGGGTTTATAATCCCCGGCATGAAACTCCATAAAGTATTGGGCATCGCCCTGCTTTGCTTGGCCGCCTTCGCGCTCTCGATTGCCGCGAAAACAGTCGTCCACCTAACCGACGCTCAAGGCAAAAGTGTCGGCACCGTCGTTCTATGGGAACAAAAGGGAGGCGGCGTCGGCCTCGAGCTCAACCTCGAAAATCTCTCGCCTGGCGAACACGCAATCCATTTTCATCAAACCGCGAAATGCGATGCGCCCGACTTCAAGTCCGCAGGTCCCCATTTTAATCCGGACGGCAAAAAGCACGGCTTCGATAATCCCGAAGGCCATCACGCCGGCGACATGCCCAACTTCACCGTGGGCGCCGACGGAAAAGCCAAGGTCAAGCTTGCGGACAAGGATGTCAACCTCGGCAGCGACGCTCATTCGCTCTTCAGCAATGGCGGAACCGCCATCGTAGTTCACGCTAAAGCCGACGACATGAAAACCGATCCATCCGGCAACTCGGGCGACCGCATCGCCTGCGGAGTAGTACAAAAGTAGTTTTTGCCGTCCTTTCTCTGAAAAGTCATCCCAAGGGTTGCCGTTCCCGTCCGGGAAACTTGGGGTAGAATCCTGACCACTTTTGAATTCTCCATGACAGGACTAGCGAGGTGTATTGATGCGTTTCGTATTTCTGCTCGGTTCGTTGCTACTTGTTGCGGCTGCCACAGTTGCCCAAACGCAGAAGAAGAGTGATGTCGCCGAGTTCATAAGTGTCGACGCGCCGATGATCGCCCTTAATCACGTGCGCGTGATCGACGGAACGGGTGCGCCGGCGATGGAAGACCAACTGATCATCGTCGCGAATGGCAAGATTCAGTTCATGGGCCCGTCTGCGCTGGCTCGAACCCCTCAGGGCATACAAGTTTTGGATCGCACCGGCTACACGGTCATTCCTGGCCTGGTTGGCATGCACAACCATCTTTACTATACGAACTCTTTCTCGGTGCAGTTTGCCAGCGGAAGCATCGGCGAGCCGGGGTTCTTCATTGCGGAAATTCCTTACACCGCGCCTCGACTGTATCTAGCGGCTGGCGTAACCACAATGCGCACCACCGGGAGCCTGGAACCTTACACCGACCTGAAGGTAAAAAGCCGTATAGACGCAAACCTGATGCCCGGGCCAAGCATCGACGCCACGGCGCCCTACCTGGAAGGCGCACCAACTTTTTTTGCTCAGATGCATGAACTAACCGGGCCGGAAGATGCAAAACGCACGGTGGATTACTGGGCGGCGGAGGGCATGACATCCTACAAAGCGTATATGAACATCACACACGAGGAATTGCGAGTGGCGATCCAGGCAGCACACGCGCACAAAGAGAAGTTGACCGGACATCTTTGTTCGGTGACTTGGCCGGAAGCCGTGGCTTTGGGAATCGACGACTTGGAACATGGGCCCGTGTTTGCGGACACCGAGTTCGTGGCGGACAAAAAGCCGGACGTGTGCCCAGCGGGAGGTGCGAGAAGTTGGGCGAAACAAGACGTCAACGGAGCGGCGGTGCAAGGGCTGATCAACAATCTCGTATCACATCACGTTGCTGTCACTTCCACACTGCCCGTCTTTGAGGCAATGGTGCAGGATAGACCGAAGCTGCAGCGCCGCACGCTGGATGCGATGTCCCCGGAATCGGCGCAAAGCTATTTGATCGACCGGGCGGACCCGGTGGTGGATCCAGCGCTGCTGCGCAAAGAGATGGATTTTGAAATGGCGTTCGTCAAAGCAGGCGGATTGTTGCTCTGCGGTCCCGATCCAACTGGAAACGGCGGCGTGTTGCCGGGATTCGGCGATCAACGCGAAATAGAGCTGCTCGTCGAAGCGGGATTCACCCCCGTTCAAGCCATTGAGATCGCCACGGAAAACGGAGCGAAATATCTCGGCCAGCAAGATCGAATCGGAACCCTCGCCCCTGGCAAACAGGCAGACCTTGTTCTGCTCAAAGGCGATCCGTCAAAGAGCATCGAGGATATCGAGAATGTGGAGACCGTCTTCAAAGCCGGTATCGGCTACGATTCCAAGAAATTAATCGATAGCGTGCGAGGACAGGTCGGCATTCGTTAACAGCGGCCTGATCTGCGTCAGCCGTAACTGCTGAACCAGCCCGCGGCGCTTTCCAATAGAAGCAAAACCATATCGGAAGCCACCCCTGGACAAGAGGTCACGTGCTTGTCGACGCATTTTCCTTATCTGTTCAAGGCTACCTACGGGTGTTAGCGAGCAGGAACATGCACGTTAGCCGCTAGCCAGGAAGTCACCGAAGAGCATGGAACGAATGGGTTTAGACGTTGTGTGCGAGCGGAAACAGTTCGATTTTGGAGCACCGATCCTGGAATGGGAATTATCCTTGGGGCGAAAGAAAAGCGTAACCTTTGATCGGCATTTTCCGCTAATATAGTTACGTGATCTCTCGAACGGCTTTGCGCGAAAGTCTCGCCTCCCTCAATGCACAACAGCGCCGCGCCGTGAAACACGGTGAAGGACCGCTGCTCGTCGTGGCCGGTGCCGGCACCGGAAAAACGCGCGTCATCACCGAGCGCATTCGTCACCTGCTTGAATCAAATGCAGAGCTCGTCGGCGAAAACATCCTGGGACTAACGTTTACCGACAAAGCCGCGGGCCAAATGAAGTACCGCGTGGTGAAAGCGGTTGGCGAGCGCGCCGAAGGCATCTGGCTCAGCACTTTTCACAATTTCTGCGTGGAAAAAATCCTGCGAGTCGCAAATCCCGGTCTAAAGGTCCTGGAAGACATCGACCATTGGATTCTTCTGCGCCGTCACATGGCCGAGCTGGACTTGAAGCATTTCAGGCGCCTCGCTGCACCCGGCGAATTCCTGAACGATTTTCTCAAATTCTTCTCGCGCTGCCAGGACGAGCTCGTCACTCCCAACGATTATCAGAGCTACGTGGATAAATCGCGGCAGGCCTACCTCGCTCGTCGCGAATCGCTTGATCCCGATGTGTGCGCACTCGAAGAGGAAGAGCTGGCCCGCCAGGAAGAGCTCGCGCGCGTCTATCGCGTTAGTGAACGGCTGCTGCGCGAGAGAAACCTGCTCACCTTCGGCGCGATATTGATGCAAGCGGTGCAATTGTTGCGAACCGACGCCGCGCTTTTGCAAAGTATGCGCGATCAGTTTCATTACATCCTGGTGGACGAATTCCAGGACACCAACATCGTTCAGCTCGAGCTGCTCTGGCTTCTCGCTGGCGAGCGCCGCAATATCGTCGCGGTCGGAGACGACGATCAGGCCATTTACCGGTTCCGCGGCGCTTCCTTCGGCAGCTTTACGATTTTTCTGAAGCGATTCTGCGGAGTTAAGGAAAAAAATCTGACGGACGGAGTCCGCCAATTCATCGCGCCGCTGAGCCAAAATTACCGCTCCACCACGCGAATCCTGCGCGTGGCCGGCGAAGTGATTTCCCATAACGAAAAATCGCCGCTGCTGCCTCCCAAAACGCTGACCACCGAAAATCCCGATGGCGAAAAAATTCGTGTCGCTGAGTTCGGCCGCCCCGAAGAGGAAGCCTACTGGATCGCCTCCGAAATCGAGCGCCTCCACGTGTCCTGCAATGCTTGGCGCAACTTCGCCGTACTCTACCGCAAACATGCCCATGTAAAACGCCTGATCGAAGCGCTTCAGCGAAGAAAAATCCCGTTCGTCATCAAGAAGTTTTCCATTTTGCAGAGCACAATCGTGCGCGATCTGCTGGCCTACCTGCGGCTCATTGCTGTCCCCTCTGACAATGTAGCTTGCGCGCGAGTTCTCGCTGCGCCGTACTGGAAACTTCAACCGCGTGACCTCCTGCGTCTCGCGGAGCGCGCGGAAAAAAATCGTCGCCGCCCGCTGAACGACGAAATCGACGCGGCCCAAACCGAGCTGCCCTTCGCTGCACCTTCTACGTCCGAGGCGTCGCGGCTGCCGGAGCTAGTGACTTTTCAAGCGCGTTTTCGTCGGATGGCGCGCAAGGCGTCCACCAGCTCGTTGCTGGATGAACTGATCTCCGCTCTCGAGCTCGCGCCGCTTCCCTTTGAAGCCGACCGCCGCTATCTCGAACGCTTCGTGCAGTTCGTAAAGGATTGGGAACAAAAGAGCGACAGAAAAAGCCTGCGCGACTTCATCGAATATCTGGATTATTTCGCCGAAGCCGGCGGCGACGTTTGCCTCGATGAAGAGTCCGCAGACGACGCCGTACAGCTAATGACCGTGCATTCGGCCAAGGGACTCGAGTTCCCGCACGTTTTTATTATGCAGCTGAACAAGAACGATTTCCCTTCGAACGCGCGCCCCGTCAAGTTCGAGTTCCCGCCAGAACTGATGAAAGAAGAAAAGCCGGTCGGAGATTTTCAAGTCCAAGAGGAGCGCCGGCTATTTTATGTAGCGTTGACGCGCGCGCGGCAGCAGCTCACGCTGTCGCACGTGAACAACAAATGGAAACGGCCTTCGCCCTTCCTGGAAGATTTCCTAAGAAACGCCAAAATTCAGAAGCGTGATACAGCACAGTCTGCACCGCAAATCACCGTGCCGCCGTCGGAAGAAGTCACCGGTTCCGCACCGGAGCCCTCCGATCCTGCCCAACTTTTTTCCGCCTCTGCTGGACGTAGCGAAAACACGCGCGCCTATTCCCGCGTGGCGCTTTGGGCCAAAGCGTACCATCCGCCTGTCGCTGAACCTCTGCAACTCAGCGCCTCCGCGATTGAGTGTTACTGCAAATGCCCCATGCAATACCTGTTTCAAAACATGTGGAGTATTCGCGGCGGCCCGCGTGCCACCATGACTTTTGGAAGCGTGATGCACACCACCATCAAGGAATTCGCCAGCGGAATGGCCAAGCGCGGCAAATTTCCCTTCGAAGACGTGATGACGGTTTATGACCGCGAATGGCTCTCGCTAGGCTTCCCCGATGACCACCAGGAAGAGGAATACCGCAAAGCCGGACGCGAGCAGCTCGAGAGTTTTCACCGCACCTACGTGGCCGCGCCGCCGGACATGCTGCACCAGGAAAAATCGTTCGAGCTCCATTTGGATCACGAAGTTATCGTCAAGGGTCGCATGGATCAAGTGAACCGGCTGGGCTCGAAAGAAGTCGAAATCGTGGACTACAAAACAGGCAACCCAAAGGACGCGAAAAAGGCCAAGGACAGCTTGCAACTGAGTGTTTACGCTATCGCCGCGGAGGAAGTGCTGGAGCTGAAGCCGGAGCGCCTCGTTTTCTACAACCTCACTAGTAACGAAGCGATCGCCAGCGAGCGTGATGCGAAAGCGCTCGCAAAAACGAAACAGACTATTTACGAAGTGGCCGATCAAATCCGCGCCGGCGATTACCCCGCCAAGCCAAGCTTTCTATGCGTTTATTGCGACTACAAACCCCTTTGCCCTGCCCACGAACAATTGATCTCCATTCAACCGGCTCCAGTGGAAATCAATCGGTAGCATCCCGTTAGAGCTAGCGGCGTGTCAGCCAAATTTAACGCCCTCCGGTAAGCTGGCTTTGAAAATATCCTTGCCGCGCGCTTACATTCAGATCCGGGCGGCGAACGCGCACTTCGATGCTGTGGTAATCCTTGGTGCGGTCGGCTTCTCGTGGGGCGAACGTGATGGTGTATTCGTTGCGGGCCTGCTCGGTGACTTCCGCGTAAAGCCGCGCTAAGTCGTTGTCTTTCGCGGCGTAAAATGTGTCGCCACCCGTGGTGATTGCGTACTTATCGATTTCCGCCGCTCCGTGCTGCACGATCGAGCGGCCAATTGGAGTCTGGTGCGTCACGGAAATCGCAAACACGGAAACATCCGCGAGAAGAAGCGAGTGCAAAGTTTCGTCGAAGGTATGCTGATTGTTGTGCGTATTGCTGCCGTCCGAAATCAGGAAAATTATTTTCCGCCTACCGCGCCCGCGTCCCTTCAACATCTGTCCCGCTGCATAGATCGCATCGTCCAGGGAATTATGAATCGCTGGCTTTCCAAAGCCGCGGACCTGGACCCCGCCCTGCCCGGTAGTTCCGGTGCCATCCGGCTGCGTCTGTCCATTGATAATCGGCCCGGCCGTCGTGGGATCGTTAATAATTGTCGTGCTGTGCGAACTGAGATCGAGGCGTTTCAGCGCGGTGTAAAGCTTGTCGTTGCTGAACGAAAAATCGGCCACCGTCTCCGGAAATTCAGCATAGGTCATCAGAGCTACTTCGTCAGCCGGACCAAATCCGGCGGCAATCGCGTCCAGGCTTCTCTTAACTTGCGCGGCTTGTTTATCCGCAAGGTCGTTATCGATTAGAACCACGGCTGAAAGCGGATATGGTTGCGAATCGAATAGTATAATCTGCTGTTCCACGCCGTCGGAAAAAACGCGGAACTCATCGCGCTGAAGATCGCCCACAAGCTGCCCATCGCGATTTTTCACCGTGACAGGCACGATAACAAGTTCCGTTCTCCTGATGATGCTAGTGCGAGTCTCGCCTTGCTGGGGAGGAGTCGCTGTCTGTGGAGCCTGGGTTTGCGAACTCTGCGGAGGTCGGGCGGGTGGCGCTGGTTGAGCGGGTGGCGCTGGCTGCGCCGGTGTCGCGTGAGTTGGTGGTGTGTCTTGTTGCGTTGTGCCGGGCTGAATGGGCTGCTGCCCATGCGCGGAAACGCAAAGAAGTAATACAATGGCTCCCGGCAAAATCATTCGCGTCATCGGTGTGTCTCGTTTCGCGCCTTTCGACGGGCGCGCTGAAATGCTAGCTCGCTTGCAGCCCGTTCTTTTATCGGCCAAAATCTCGCGAGCGATAATTCCGGTCGAACATCCGTCCATGCCCGAATTGCATCGTACGTAGCGTGATTTTACCTGGAGAGATTATACAATGCGGCTGACCCGTCTCGTGGCAGGCTTTTTTGTAATGGCCCTCGCAGTGTATTGGGGGCTGGACCCTGCCTCCTCTGCCCATGGAACCACCGGGCCCGCTTCACCGCGAACTGCGGTGCGTGTGCCGGCGACTGCTCGATCGCAGCAGGACCAGCGGCCAGTTCCGTCATCGCAGCAACCCTTGAAGGTGCAGACCACCCTGGTCAATGTCTTCGTCACCGTGCGCGGGAAAGGCCACGAAATCGTTTCCGATCTTGCCCAAACTGATTTCAAAGTCTTCGAAGACGGCCAGGAGCAAAAAATTTCCTTCTTTTCGAAAGAAATGAACATGCCCATAACGCTTGGCCTGTTAATCGATACCAGCGGCAGCATGGAACGTGTAATTGGAGCTGAACAGGACACCGCCTCCCGCTTCCTGCGTGAAGTGATGCGCAAGAAGGACGAAGCCATGGTCATCAGCTTCGACTTTGACGTGGACTTACTGGCTGACTTTACCCAGGACACCAATGTTCTCGAACGCGCCATTCGTCGGGCGTCCGTCAATTCCTTCGGAGGGGGAGGTGTGGTCACTCCCGGAACTATTCCTCAAGGAAGCAATGCCGGAGGGACCGATCTCTACGACGCGATCTATCTGGCGTGTCACGACGAGCTTGCCACCGAAGCGGGACGCAAGGCTGTGATCGTGATGAGCGATATGGAGGACACCGGCAGCAAGCTAAGAATCCAGGACGCCATCGAGGCTTGCCAGCGAGCCGACGGTGTGATCCACGTGCTTCTGATCTCGGACCCCGGCGCAACTTTCGGCGTCGGCCCGGGAGTCGCTAGAAAAGTGGCCGATGATACGGGCGGACGCGTCATCAACGTTCACAACGAGAAGACGTTGGAAAAAGCGTTTGATGAAATCTCGGAAGAGCTGCGTCTGCAATATGTCATCGGCTATTACCCCACCAACGACAAACGCGATGGAACTTTCCGTAAGATTAAGGCGGAGGTCACCCGCCCCGACGTCAAAGTTCTCGCGCGCAGAGGTTATTACGCGCCCTTCAAATAAGCGGAAAGTCTCGGAAGAGCGAAATGAGAACGAATACCCGTGAAGAGTTATTTTCCGCCGGATGGCGGAGCCACTGAGTAGTAGCCTTTGCGCGTGCGGACGGCCAGACCCTTCCGGTCTGTTTGAACGTCAATCTTCCGGTACTTGCCATTGGCTTCTGGATTTTTCGGCGAATACGCGATGAAATACTGGCTGCGCAATTCAGCTCCAATGTCCACAAATGACTGCGCAAGATCTTCCACTTTGTAAGGGTAAAAGACGCGGCCGCCACTCTGGTCGGCAAATTCCTGCAGCACTTTGTCTCCGCCTTCGATATGCATCTTGTGCGGCTTGTCACCGCTGATGGAAAGCCAGTCGGTGTTTGTGCTGATCGCGTAGATCACCGCCTCTGCGCGAATCGCGGACTCGACCGCATCGCTTAACGCGTGGTCACTCAGCGTATCGTCGCCGTCGCTGATCACCACCAGGACTCGGCGTATCTCCGGGTTCGGGCCTTTCGGCAACGGCGGGCTCATCAGCTTTTCAGACGCTCGGTAAATCGCGTCGTTCAACGCCGTTCCGCCTCCCGCGCGTTGCCTGCGAATCGCGGAGGTGAGCAGCGCAAGATCGCCGGTGTAGTCCTGAATGACTTCCGGTTCGTTGTCGAACGTCATTAAAAATGCCATGTCTTTATTGCGGCGAATTACGCTGTCCAGAAAATCGATAGCGGCGTCCTGCTCAAACGGCAGGCGAGGCCGAATGCTGTTAGAAGTATCCAGCAATACCGCGATACGCAGAGGCAGATCGGTCTCGCGTCCGAAGAAGCGAATATCCTGCGGCGTGCTGTCTTCGAGAATCTTGAAATCGCTCCGCTCCAGGTCGGTCACGAAATTGTGGCGGCGGTCCGTGACCGTGGCGACGAGATGCACGAGCCCGGTGGTGGAAACGATGGGCGGGGTTTTGTTTTGCGCCGCCTGCCCGGCATCGCCAGGATTTTGTTTTGGCTGAGTCTGCGGCCCAGCTTCCGGTTCCTGCGAGGCAGGTGCACTCCAGTTCGGCCGAGCCGGAGGCGGAGGTGCAGCGGGCTGCTGCGCCTGCGCGCACATCGCCAGTAGACCAAACAGTAGTGCCAGCCGTAGGAAAGAACCGGACGTTTTCATTTGAGTGATTATAGAAACTCCCGCAAGGCAGCGTCAATCGCGCCGGGGTCCACATTTGTCGCGCGGCCTAACCCATGAAAGTAAGACACCAATTCCTGCGGAAGTGGAGCGCGACATTCGATTTTTTTGCCCGACCTCGGATGGGTAAACGCAATCCGCGTGGCATGCAGAAAATTCCTTTCCAGCGGAGGCAGGATCTCACCGCTGACGCGCTCTTGCCGTGGAGCTCCATAAACGGTGTCGCCCACCAGCGGGCAGCCAAGCGCGGAAAAATGTGCACGGATTTGGTGCGTCCTGCCGGTGTGCAAGTCCGCTTCGATAAACGAGAAACTGCCCAGCCGCAGACGCAGTTGCCAGTCCGTACGCGCCTCGCGGCCCTCCCGCCGGCGCGCGGTCATCCGCGACCGGCGGCGAAGATCGCGAGCAATCGGCAGTTCGATCCTTCCCGATTCGCCCTTCAGCTTCCCATGCAGCAGCGCAACATAGGTTTTCTCAATCCGGCGCTCGCGAAAATCTTCCACAAGTTTCAAGTGGGCCATATCGGTTCGTGCAATCAGTAACGCCCCGGAAGTCCCTTTGTCGATACGATGCACGATCCCCGGACGAAGAGCCCCCCCCACCGTGGACAATCCTTTGCCGCCAAACCGGTGCAACAGTGCGGCAACCAAAGTTCCGGAGTCGGCCCCCGCTCCCGGATGAACGATCATACCCGCAGGTTTGTTCACAACGGCCACATCGGCATCCTCGTACAAAATAGCTAGCGCGATATTCTCCGCTTCCACGCCAGGGAGCGGAGGAGGCGGAATCTTCACAGCAACCGTTTCGCCAACTTCGAGCCGGTACGACGATTTTTTCGCCAAGCCGTTCACGAGCACGCGTCCCTCATCAATCAGCGTCTGCACATGAGTGCGGCTCATGTCGCTAAGGATAGTGGCAAGAAAACGGTCGAGGCGTTGGCCCGCGGCCTCTTCGCTAACGGCAAAAAAATTCTGTTCAGAAGAGTCCTGCTCGGATTCTAAATTGTCGTGCATGTCAGATCGGCCGTGCGTGAACGATTTGCAGATTCGAAGCGGAGAGCATCTAGGGCGCGACCGACGTGCGTGCAGCAGAAACAGAAGGTACGGGCCCGCCCTTCAACCCGCGCCACCAAAGGAATATGCCGGTAACGATCAAGACTACGCTGAAGAGTTGCATCAGAGAAACCGTATCGTGAAACATCATCGTGCGTCCCGGATCGCCTCGAAAGAACTCGATGATGCCGCGCTCGGTCCCGTAGAGAATCAAATAAGTACCAATGATCTCCCCGGTAAAGCGCTTCCGCTTGCCGATCCAGACGAGGATCAGAAAATTCAGAAATTCTACCGCAGCCTCGTAAAGCTGCGTGGGATGTAGATGAACCCCCAGCGGAGTCCCCGCTAACTGCTCGGCGGCCGGATTGGTAAACGTCACGCTCCACGGAACGCTAGTGGGCTTTCCATAACAACAACCCGCAGCGAAGCACCCTAACCGGCCAATCGCGTGGCCCAACGGCAACCCTGCCACGCATGTGTCCAGCACCGGAAGTATGGGCATCTTCTGAAAATAGGAATACAAACCAATGGTCAGCACCGCGCCTACGATACCGCCATAAAACGTTCCGCCAGATTGAAACGTGCTCATGCTGAAAATGTCGCGCGGATTAGCTGCGTAATAGCTCCAGTCGCTCAGAACCAGCCAGATTTTTGCCAGCAATAACGCGGCCAGAACGGTGTAGATCCCCATGTTCCAGATTTTGTCGGGATCCAGGCCTGCGCGGGGAGCCTGCTTGCGCGCGTACCATAAGCCAAACAGCACGCCCGTAGCCACCAGAACGCCGTACGAGTAAATATTAATTCCGCCGAAATGGAAGAGAATCGGATGCATCGCTAGGCTCGCTCGTGTGTAGGATGCCGCCAGTCGCGGAAGAGTTCCAGAATCACAAGTCCCGCGCCGACCACAATCGCCGAATCAGCGATGTTGAATGTATACCAATGATGGCTGCCGATGTAAAAGTCGATGAAGTCGGTCACACTGTGCCGCAGAGCGCGGTCGAGCACGTTTCCCACTGCGCCGCCCAAAATCAAAGCGAGCCCGCACTGCGCCAGCCGGCCTCCCGCGCGGCCGCTAGCCAGCATCCACACGAGCAGCGCGATCACCGTAACAGAAAATAAAATCAATATGGGAGCGAGCCATGGCTTGCCGGAATCGGCGAAGAGTCCGAATGCGACTCCCGGATTTCTCGTATGCACCACATTCAGCAGACCCGGGATGATCACGTGAACCGTACCAGAGGGCGTTAGCCGCTCGATTGCATACTTGCTGAACTGATCGGCCAATAGCGCACCGAGCGCCAGAAATCCCAGAGCATGCCAGCCTGTGCTTGGCGTGAGAGATTTCAAGCCTTGGCACTCCCGGTCGCCAGGCCGCCATCCCCGTCGATCTCCGCAAGCGCCGCGACGCATCGTTCGCACAGTGTCGGGTAATCCGCGTTCTCACCAACGTGCGTCGAGTAATTCCAGCAGCGTTCGCACTTCGCGCCTTTGGCGCGCTCAATCCGGATTTGCAACCCTTCTAGCCCCGTCGCCAGCGCGGCGCCTTCGATGTGGCCTTCGGTAACCTCCACCTGCGAAACAATGAAGAGCGCGGGGAGTTGCGCGGAATATTTGCGCAACAGATCTACCAGCCCCCCCGTTGCTACCAGCGTGACGCGAGCTTCCAAGGCGCCGGAGATCGTCTTCGCAGCGCGCGCAGGTTCCAGCGCTTTCAACACTTCTTCGCGAACGGTGAGCAACCGTTCCCAATCCGCCGCGCGCGATTTATCGAACGCAGACTCGTAGCTTTCGGCCTTCGGAAACTCGGACATGTGCACGCTTTCGGCTTTCGATTTCGAAAGCGGTAGATGTTTCCATACCTCTTCGGAAGTAAACGCAAGTGTCGGTGCGATAAGCCGAACGATAGCGCCCGCGATCCTGTAAATGGCCGTCTGGGCGGAACGGCGCCCAACACTCTTCGGCGCAAACGTGTACAGCCGGTCTTTCAGCACGTCGAAATAAAACGCGCTCAAATCCACCGTGCAGAAATCGTGCAGCGCATGGTACACGCGGTGGAACTCGAAATTGGCATACCAGTCGCGGCACTCGCGCACCAGCGCGCCTGTACGTCGCAGCATCCAAGCGTCCATCTCCCAAAGCTCGGCGCCAGGAACGGAATCGCGCTCTGGATCGAAGTCGAAAAGATTGGATAGCGCAAACCGGAACGTATTGCGGATCTTGCGATATGCTTCCGCCAGCTGCGTCATCATCGCGTCAGACAACCGTACATCAGCCGTGTAATCTTGCGACGAAACCCACACGCGCAGCAGGTCCGCGCCCCACTTCTCGCAGATTTCTTTCGGCTCCATCGCGTTGCCGAGCGATTTCGACATCGGCCGGCCGTTTTCATCCAGCGTCCAGCCATGCGTCACCACCTCATCGTATGGACGGATGCCATCGATGCCAATCGCGACCATCAGCGAACTTTGGAACCATCCGCGAAACTGGTCCGGCCCCTCCAGGTAAACATCCGCGCGAGGCTTCCCTCCTCTCTTTTGCAGCACCGCCAAATTGCTTGTTCCGGACTCGAACCACACATCCAGAATGTCACTCTCCTTGCGCCATTTTGCTGCTCCGCAAGACCCGCACTTCGTCCCTGGCGGCAAGAGCTCCTCGGCGGTATGCGTGTACCAAGCGTCGGCGCCTTCGCGCTCGAAAAACGGGATCACATGGCGGAGCGCCCTAAAATCTTTCAGAATCTTCCCGCAGCCGTCACAGTAGAAAATTACCAGCGGTATTCCCCAAAAGCGTTGGCGCGAAATGCACCAGTCGGGACGGTCCGCGATCATGTTGTGGATGCGCTCTTGTCCCCACGCCGGAATCCAGGTCACTTTTTTTATCTCTTCCAGCGCCGTGCTGCGCAACACAGGCGCATTCGGCGGCGGAACTGTCGCGGTGCCATTATCGAATTGTATGAACCACTGCTCCGTAGCGCGGAAAATCACGGGATTGTGGCAACGCCAACAGTGCGGATAACTGTGCGAAAATTTCTTCTCGGCCACTAGCATGCCCCGCTCCGTCAGCAGCGTGATGATCGCCGGGTTCGCCTCGAAAACCGTCTTGCCCTTGTATGCCGGCAAGCCTTCCACGAATCGGCCGTCGTTATCGAGCGGAGCGTAAGCCTCTAACCCATATTTCTGTCCGGTCGCAAAGTCTTCGGCGCCGTGTCCAGGCGCAGTGTGAACGATACCGCTGCCTTGATCCAACGTAACATAGTCAGCCAGCACAGCCGGCACGCGCAGCTCTTCTATGAATGGATGCTGAAACAGGACCCCTTGGAGATCGCGGCCCTTTCCAACCTTGCTGAATCGCGCGCCGGGTTCAAGCCCAAGCACCTCCGCTAACTCCGGATCGCCCACTCTTTGTTCCGCAAGCAAGAGTTTTCCAGCCGCCCTCTCCACAACCACGTACTCATAATTCGGATGAAACGCGAGCGCGCGGTTTGCGGGCAGCGTCCAGGGTGTCGTGGTCCAAATGAGCGCGCTCACATCGGCGCCAATCCCGAGCTTCTTGGATTTCTCGCCAGGGATCACGGGAAACTTCACCCAAATCGATGGGCTGGTGTAATCCTCATACTCGACTTCCGCTTCAGCCAAAGCCGTCCGGTCATAAATGCACCAGTAAACGGGTTTCAAGCCGCGATACACGTAGCCTTTTTCAAGAAACGTGATGAACGCGTCGGCAACGCATGCTTCGTAACTCGGATCCATCGTAAGATACGGCTTTTCCCATTGGCCGAACACGCCCAACCGCTTGAATTCCCGCCGGTGCGCATCGATGTAGCCGGCTGCAAATTCCCGGCACATCCGTCGAAACTCCGCCGCCGACACTTTGTCCGTTTTGCCGCCAAGCTCCTTTTCAACTTTGGTCTCGATGGGCAGTCCGTGGCAGTCCCAGCCTGGGACATAAGGCGTTCGGAACCCGGCCATGGTCTTAGACTTGACAATCATGTCCTTCAAGACCTTGTTCAGACCTGTTCCGAGATGAATTTCACCAGTCGGGTAGGGGGGCCCATCGTGAAAGACGAAAAGCGGCGCAGCCGCTCGCGATTCCTGGATGCGATAATAGAGCCGCATCTGGTCCCAGGCCGTCAATTGTTCCGGCTCGCGCTCGGGCAGCTTCGCCTTCATGGGAAAATCTGTTTTGGGTAGATTCAGTGTGGCTTTCAGGTCGCGCGTTTTCGCCATCTATAGGAATCAAATGCCTTTCTACTGATGCGGGCCGGGAAACTCGGAGCCTCAGTTGAGACCTGTATGTTACAATGAATTTGGAACGGTGTCAGCCGTACCCGCCCGGACATCCTTTTTCGCGGGTAAGCGTCTAATATTAGGCAGGACTGCAATGGGGAAATCTTAGGCAAAACTCGATGGTAGACTTTACCTCCAGACTCGACGACGCCGGTCGCTCGACCACCGAGCCGACTCTCCGTGTTGGACGCTTGCCGTCCCCAGTACGCAGCTCGGCATTTAAAGACTTCTTTTCCAACGTAAGGGATTTCCTCTCCGAGCGCCCCGCGAAACTCAAGGGCGGCGAACCCGACGTCTTCAACAATCCTGGATTTGGCGAAGGCTTCGGCGACAATCTGAAGGAGTTTTGGCGCTCTGCGCCCCGCGGGCCGGTGAAATCGGACCTATTGGTCGATTGGAGTGCTGGCTTCGGCGGTTTCTGGCAGAACCTGCGCGACATAATCTCGCCGCGAAAGCTCCCGCCTCTGAAAACTACTAGCGCGCCCGTAGCTGTGCCGGATATTTGGTCCAAAAATACTCAGTTCACGCGCGTGCAGGCCCTCTCGCTGGCTTTTCACGTCGTGGTAATCGTGCTCATCGTCCTGCCCTTTTTGCCGGGATTTATCTCACCAGCAACTACGCAGGCCAAGTCCATAAGCGTCACGCCCCTCGACATCACTTCGCCCTATTTGCCAAAACTTCCGCCTGGGGCCAAGAAGGCTGGTGGCGGAGGTGGCGGCGGCTCGCACGAATTGTTGCCTGCCAGCCGAGGTAAGCTCCCAAAGTTTAGTTTGACGCAAATTACGCCGCCTAAAGTGAAGCCGCCGGACAATCCTAAGTTTGCGGCCACTCCAACCGTTCTTGGCATGCCGGACATGAAACTCGCCAGTCCCAATATGTCGAACTGGGGCGATCCCATGTCCAAGGTCACGAATGATTCGAATGGTCCCGGCAGCGGCAATGGTATCGGTTCTGGGAATGGGACGGGAGTCGGCAGCGGAAGCGGCGGCGGAGTCGGCCCCGGTGAAGGCGGCGGAACTGGCGGTGGCGTGTTTAACGCCGGAACGGGCGGGTACGGATTTCCGAGTTGTATTTATTGCCCTCCGGCGCAGTTCTCCGACGAAGCCGTAAAAGCAAAATATCAGGGAACTGTTTTACTCGAAGTAGTTGTAACCCCGGATGGGCGCGCTACGGACATTCGAGTAGTGAAAGGCCTGGGCCTTGGCTTGGACGAAAAAGCGATTGAGGCCGTGCGCGCGTGGCGGTTTAAGCCCGCTGCAGGGCCCAACGGAAAACCCGCGCCTGTCCGGCAAACGGTTGAAGTAACATTTCACCTCTACTAAATCGGCTGTCTGATTTCGCGCCGACTTCTTGGTCCGCCTGGGATTGGAATTTCCCGCTGGACGTTTACCTTCTCGACCACCTGATATCTGCGCGCTTGCCATTCTGCTACGATGAACATCATGAAAATTAGAATGTGGACTTTGTGTTTTCTGCTTTCCGCGATCCTTACCGTGGGGCTGCAGGCCTCCCCGCAAACCGGGACCATTGAATTCGTCGCAAAAGCCACGCCTTCAGGCGGCACGGATGAACCCGTGCGCGGAATGACTTTTTATCTCCTGAGCAAAAGCTTCGCAGAAATCGCCAAGGAATCGGAGACGACCTATCCGCTCGCGGAAATGGATGCCTTCATCGAAAAACTCGATGTTTCCAAAGAATTAAAAGCATGGATGAAGAAAAATCATTGGGTCAGTCTCGAAGGCGAGGACTTCGTCAAGAAACTTGCCCCCGATGACGTCATGAACGTTCCAGAATTCTTCAAAGCGTATATCGACAGAATGGCCGGAGATCAGACCGTTCCGTTTCCCACGCCGAAATACACGCCCGCCGAGAAGAAAAAGAATCCGGCAAAGTATGACGAGCAGGTTAAGCAGTATCACAATGCCGTACATGCATTCCTGGTTTTGAATCCGAAGAGCACGGAAGGAATCGATCTTTCTCTGGAAGACTTAAACCCAGGCCATAAATGGGACATCATAAATTCAAACAGCATGGCGGAGCTGCATCGTCACACTATCGAGCTTGCGGAATCGAAATATCTGGTCGCCCGCACCGACACGGACTTGCAAGGACAAGGCTTCCTGCGCGGAATTCCTCCAGGCACTTATTGGCTCAGCACGCTCGACATCGTTGCGCAGGCCGGCGACGCGCGGCAGCGCTGGGACGTGCGCATCACCGTGCCGCCGGGAAAAACGACCTACGTTGCACTATCAAACGTCAACGCGGTACATCTCCCTCACGCCGCGCCTTGATTCACCGCTGGTCCGTGACGCACGCCTCTGACATCGCTCGTTGGATTCTTCATCTCGCCGATTCTGATCCACGCAATCGCTCTGAATCCGCCCTGCGGCTGTATCTAGAAGGCAGCAGTTTCTGTACGCCTTTGCTCAAACAATGGATCGCGGATCCGGAATTTCGCGAACTCGTGCTACCAAGCGCTCCGATTCAAACGCAGAAGGCCGATTCCGAGCCTGCGTCAATTGTGGTTGGAATCGCCGTCGAGCCAGATACCTTCGAGAAGATTCGAGCCGCAAATGATTTTCCAACACTTTCCGACGTTCTGCCGGACCAGGACGCCATGGAATTCGAACTGCACTTCGAGGACCGCATCGATCTGGATATCTTGACCACGCGGGAGCCCGGCGGCCAGGGCGCCATCGCTAAATTCCTAGCCAAATTCGGAGAAGGTATCCAACAAATTGAGGTGTACGTCCGCAGCGTGGATCGGGCAACGGAAATTCTCATTTCACGATTCGGTCTCCAACCGATTTATCCTACACCGCGCCCGGGAGCCGGCGGCACGCGCATAAACTTTTTCCTGGTGCCGAGCCCCCAGGGAAAGAAAGTCCTTATCGAGTTAGTCGAAGCTAAGACGAACAATCATTAGGCTTCTGTAGAAATACCGCCAGATATCGCGCTCATTCTCCGCTCTGCTGAAGCAGTTTTGCCACCAGAGCCGTCCATCCCGTCTGATGGCTGGCGCCCAGGCCTGCGCCCGTGTCCCCGTGAAAATATTCATAGAACAGAATAAAATCGCGCCAATTCGGATCCGTTTGGAAGAGTGTAGAATCGCCGTAGACAGCACGCCGCCCATCCCGCCGGAGAAAAATATGCGACAACCTCCGCGAAATTTCCGCCGCCGCGTCCCACAGCGTCATTTGATGTCCCGAGTTCGTGGGAAATTCCACCTTGAATCCATCGCCGTAATAAAAATGGACGCGCTGCACGGATTCGATCAGCAGGAAATTCATCGGGAACCACACTGGCCCGCGCCAGTTTGAGTTCCCTCCGAAAAGACTGCTGGTAGATTCGGCCGGCTCGTAATCCACCGCGTTGGAATGCCCGTCCACGGTGAGCACGAAAGGATGGTCGCGATGACATTTTGAAAGCGCGCGGATGCCGTGAGGCGACAGAAACTCATTCTCATCGAAAACGTACCGGTAAATTCGCTCGAGTTTTTTTCGGTTGGCGATCGTGAGCAACAACCGGTTGCCCTTTTCTGTCTTTTGGCTCATGTCCACGTGCTCGCGGACTTCCGGGTTGTGATCCAAAAACCATTGCATCCGTTTCCGGAAGCTCGGCAACCGTTCCAAAACATCTGGTTCGAATGTTTCCACCGCAAAGAGCGGAATCAAGCCCACCATCGACCGGACTTTCATCGGCAGAGGCGTGGATTGCCCCAGGTGCAAGACGTCGTAATAGAAGCCATCCTGTTCATTCCACAGGCCGACTCCCTGGCCCCCCATGTCGTTCATCGCCTGCGAAATATAAATAAAATGTTCGAAGAACTTGCTCGCGATATCCTCGTAAGCCGCATCTTGGTGCGCCAGCTCCATCGCCATCGCCAGCATGTCCAGGCAATACATGGCCATCCAACTCGTTCCATCGGATTGCTCGATGAAATTTCCAGGACCGAGCGGCTGCGAACGGTCAAACACGCCGATATTGTCTAGCCCCAGGAACCCGCCCTCGAAAACATTCTTTCCTTCCGGATCCTTTCGATTTACCCACCAGGTGAAATTAATCAGCAGTTTGTGGAACACACGCACCAGGAATTTGCGGTCTTCTTGTCCCTGTATGCGCCCTGCGATTTTATAAACGCGCCAGGCCGCCCATGCGTGCACTGGCGGATTCACATCCGAGAAATTCCATTCGTAGGCCGGCAGTTGGCCGCTTGGACTCATGTACCATTCGCGCATGAAGAGAACGAGTTGATCTTTTGCGTAGTCCGGATCGATCAGCGCCATTGCCACGCAATGGAACGCCAAATCCCACGCCGCATACCATGGGTACTCCCACTTATCCGGCATCGATATCACGTCGGAATTGTAAAGATGCTTCCACTCGTGATTCCGTCCGTTAAGGCGTTCCGGCGGAGGGGGTGGCTGCGTAGGATCACCCGCCAGCCAGCGGCGAAGGTCATAGTGGTAGCTTTGTTTTCCCCACAAAAGCCCTGCGAGCGCCTGGCGCTGGACCATCTGCGCATCCCCGCTGACGCAATGGCCAGCTCGCTGCGTGTAAAAATCGTCCGCCTCTTTCAATCTTTGCCGGAATACTTCATCGAATGCCGATCCGAAAAAATCCTGTGCGGATGTACGCCCTTCTGCGGGATTCTGGTCCAACAAGCGAAGTTGAATCGTTACACTCTTTCCCGGTTGAATTTCTCCGGAGTAATGCGCTGCCGCTTTCGTCCCAGTCATCGCAGGATTCACAGCTCCGCGTTCGCCCTGAATCAGATAACGGTGGAAGGCATCCTTGACATACGGAGAAGCATTTTTCTGGTTGAATAATCGCTCGTTGTTCGTTTCGTTGTCGGTGAAGAGCGGCACGGGCGCGCCTTCGGCAATCAGCCAGCGCTTTCCGTAATGGAATTCGTTCAGACCAAAAAGTTCCGCGCCTTTCAGCCCCTGTTGCCGCGCAACCTGCGGTTTGTCGTACCCTTCGCCCCAGTCCCAGCGGTTGCGAAACCATATCGTCGGGAGCAAGTGCAACGGGGCTGGATCGGGCCCTCGATTCCACGCCGTGATGCGAATCAGAATATCTTCCGATGAGGCCTTTGCGTACTCGACGAAAACATCAAAATACCGATTCTCCGAAAAAATTCCGGTGTCGATGAGTTCGTATTCCGGCTGCTGGCGTGTGCGTCTTGCATTTTCCTCGAGCAGTTGATCGTAGGGAAACGGCCCTTGCGGATACTTGTACAAGTATTTCAGGTAAGAGCTTGTGGGTGTGGCATCCAGATAAAAATAGTATTCCTTTACGTCTTCGCCGTGATTTCCTTGAAGATTGGTAAGTCCAAAAAGCCGCTCCTTCAGGATAGGGTCTTTCTGGTTCCAGAGCGCGAGAGCTAAACAGATGTGCTGATGGCGGTCGCAAAATCCCGCGATCCCGTCCTCACCCCACCGATAAGCCCGGAACCGTGCATGGTCGAACGGAAGGTAGTTCCAGGCATCGCCATTCACGCTGTAATCTTCGCGAACAGTGCCCCACTGGCGCTCTGAAAGGTACGGGCCCCACCTCTTCCAGTGAACTTCGCGTGTCTCGCTCGCTTCCAGCCTTTGTTCTTCGGCCGTGACAACGCAATCTTTTCTCTGGTCATTCATCCTGTCAATGCTACCGCGAGACAGCTATGAATTCGCGACTTTCGCGTAAACTTGTGCCGCACAGGAAAAGTGCCGTGGGCAATTTACTGCTGTTGGGACAAGAACCGCGCGATTCTGTATTCTCTATTTCTTAGTTCTTCGTAGCGCCGGGCTTCAGCCCGGCATCTTGCATGCGCGAATAACGAGTTCACCGACATTCATACATATCTCACAGAAGTCCACGAACAATCGATTGCGGCGACCGCAACCCAGCATTCCTGGCGTGCAGCGTTTCTCCTCGCGAGCCTCGCTGCGTCAGCCGTCGTTGCGCCCATTGTTTTTCTCGGTAACGCTTCCGGCCACGATTTCCAGTTTCATCTCGCCTCGTGGCTCGACGTCGCGGGCCAATGGCGCGAAGGCATTCTATTTCCCCGCTGGGCCGAGTGGGCCAACTGGGGCTTCGGTGAACCGCGATTCATTTTCTATCCGCCGGGATCGTGGACGCTCGGCGCGGCGCTCGGCTCCCTCCTGCCTTGGAGAATGGCTCCGGGAGCTTTCATCTGGCTGGCGCTAGTTCTTTCAGCCCTTACGATGTGGCGCCTCGCGCGCGAATGGTTTCCACACCAGCAGGCGCTTATGGCCGGGATTCTCTTCGCGGTAAATCCATACCATCTCGTGATTGTTTACTATCGTAGCGATTTCGCCGAACTCCTTGCTAGCGCGCTATTTCCCTTGCTTGTTCTGGGTGCAATTCGCGTAACAGGCGACGGCTGGAAACGCGCCCCCGGTCTTACGCTGGTTTTCGCGCTCATATGGCTTTCGAATGCCCCCGCTGCGGTCATCGCCACTTATACTCTCGTGCTGCTTCTCGTTGTGGGATGCGCGATTCGTCGCGACCTCAGGCCTCTGTTTCCCGGCGCGGCAGCGATGGCAGGCGGCCTCTCTCTGGCGGCCTTTTATATTTTGCCCGCGGCATGGGAACAGCGCTCGGTTCAAATCTCGCAGGCGCTGACCGAAAATCTTCGCCCGGTCCAAAATTTTCTCTTTGCCCACTCAAATGATCCCGAATTTGTTCTGTTCAACTGGAAAGTTTCGGCAGTAGCGCTCGGCACCATTCTCGTGACCGGAGTCGCCGCAGTTTTCTCAGCGCGGTACCGGAAAGATTTTCTTCAGCTCTGGGCGATGCTTCTGGCACTCGCTTGTGCTTCCGCATTCCTGATGTTCCCGCCTAGCATTTTCTTTTGGCAGCATCTGCCAAAACTTCAGTTCGTGCAATTTCCGTGGAGATGGCTCGTCCCGCTCGATGTCTCCCTCGCCCTCTTCGTCGCCGCGGCATTGCATAACGCCCGCAAACAATGGCTAGGCTGGATTGCAATACTTATCGCCACGGGAGCGCTCGGAACGGCCTTCGTTAACGACACCTGGTGGGACAGTGAAGACATCCCCGTTCTAGCAAACGCAATCCTCTCTGGACACGGCTACGAGGGCACCGACGAATACCAACCGCTCGGCTGCGACCGTTATCAATTACCAGGACAACCGCCTGCCTCGGCGGACACCTCTGACACATCGACCTCCACTCCGGGGGCGTCACTCGCGACCGCGGTACCAAAGATTGGGAAAATCGATCCGGAATCTGGAGCTATAACACCGGTAAGCAAAGAGAGCATAGGGATCGACCGCTGGACCGCCGAATCAAAGAAATTCGCGATCACAACGACTCAGCCCCTCGATTTGGCTCTGAGGCTTATAAATTATCCAGCATGGAAAATCGAAGTAGACGGAAACGTCGCGCATGCTGATTCGCTTCTTGAAACGGCGCAATTATCGGCGCAAGTTCCTGCCGGCAAACATTCCGTGAATGTTCATTTCCAGCGCACCTGGGATCGCACCGCCGGCGGCGCGATCTCAATCGTCTCAGCTTTCTTGCTTCTAGGATTCGCCGCAAAGTCGCGGCAGAACCATCGCGTGTAGTCAAATATTGAGGAGCACGACGATTTTTTCCTGATACCAAAACTCTCACAAAGCTCTTCCCGCCGCCGCTCCCGAGGCCCAAGCCCACTGAAAATTGTGACCTCCTAGATGGCCAGTAACGTCCACAACTTCGCCAATAAAAAACAGCCCGGGAACTTTCTTGCTTTCCATCGTGCGGCTGGACAGTTCATCGGTATCGACGCCACCGGCCGTCACCTCGGCCTTTTCATACCCTTCCGTATCCACGGGCAGAACCATCCATTCATGAATTTGTTTTTCGGTTTGTTCCAATCCTTGATTGCTCCATGTTTCAAGCGCGTGCAATGCAAGCCAGCGCGCCGCAAAACGCTTGGGCAAAACTCCTTGAAATGCAGCTCGCGCACGAGAAATGTCCCGAACTTTAGAATTACTCAACGAAGCCAGCACGTCTCGGCAGGGCGCTAGGTCTATTCGGACCGGCCGACCTTTTTCCCAATACAAAGAAATTTGCAGAATTGCCGGCCCGCTCAACCCTCGGTGCGTAATCAGCATGCTTTCGCGAAACGATTGCCCATTCGTGGACGCGATCACTTCGGCCGACACACCCGCCAAATCGCAATATTGCTCCCGATCCTTCGCGTCGAATATCAACGGCACTAGCGCCGGCCGCGTTTTCCGGATCTTCAGTCCAAATTGACGCGCAATATCATATCCAAATGCTGTCGCCCCCATCTTTGGGATGGAAAGGCCTCCGGTTGCAATCACCAGAACGGGGGCGTGAAATTCGGCAGACTCCGTACACACTCGGAACTCATCTCCGCGTTTGATCTCGCGGATTTTGGTATTCAGAAAGACATTTGTTCCCACGGCGCAGCATTCAGCTTCGAGCATTCCCCCCACGTCACTCGCCGAGTGGTCGCAAAACAACTGCCCCAGCGTCTTCTCGTGGTACGGAATGCCGTGAGCGTCTAGCAGAGCGATCAAGTCTGCCGGCGCATAACGAGCCAGCGCCGATTTGTGAAAGTGGGGATTTCCACAGATGAAGTTCTCCGGACCGCAGTAAAGGTTCGTGAAATTGCACCGGCCCCCGCCGGAGATAAGGATTTTCTTCCCCGCGCGTTCGCTTCGCTCCAAGACCGCTACTTGGCGTCCGCGCTTGCCGCCTTCTATCGCGCACATCAGTCCCGCGGCTCCAGCGCCCAGGATTAAAGCGTCGAATTTATGAATTAATTTCTCAGCCAAGAGCCTTCTCGACTTCGCGGACTGCTCCTCTGGATGTCACTACTGGTATGCTCAAGGTTAAACTAATTGCAGGAGAAGACTGAAACTTTTGCCTCCCATCATCAACGCCCAAGGACTGTCGAAACGATACGGGCTCGCCCCACTGTTCGAGGACATCTCGTTCACCGTTTCGGAAGGTGAACGCATCGGCCTGATCGGCCCTAATGGTTCCGGCAAATCTACCTTGCTCGAAATTCTCTTCGGGCGGGTGAAGCCCGACAAAGGCGAAGTGGCCATCCGCACAGGCGCGAAAGTTAGTTTTGTCGAACAGATTTCCCGGTTCACTCCGGCAGCGACATGCCGATCCCTAATCGAATGCGCCTTGCAACGCTCGGCCGTATCCGATCAAGATCTTTCCTTCCGTACGGAAGAAGCGCTCAGCCGCGCCGGTTTCACGGATTTTGAAATCCACGCCGCAGCTTTATCAGGCGGCTGGAGAAAGCGTTTGGCCATCGTAGAAGGATTGGTCCAGAAACCCGACATCATGTTGTTGGACGAGCCTACCAATCACCTCGATCTCGCCGGAATCAAGTGGTTGGAAAAATTGCTCGAAGGCACCGAATTCGCGTGTGTCGTAGTCAGCCACGACCGCTACTTTCTTGAAAATGTGGCAAACGATATGGTCGAACTCGATCGCGCCTACCTGGAAGGGTTTCTTCGCGTGAAAGGAACGTACAGCACCTTTCTGGAAGCGAAAGAAGCGCACCTTCACGCTCAAGGAAACCGCCAGGAAGCTCTGGCCAATCGCGTTCACACAGAAATTGAATGGCTGCGTCGCGGTCCAAAGGCGCGCACGACCAAATCAAAAGCGCGCATTGATAAAGCCCATAAAATGATCGGCGAATTGGCGGATCTGAATTCCAGAAGCCGTACTCTTACCGCCAAAATTGATTTCTCCGCTTCGAATCGGCAAACAAAACAACTCATCGTTCTCGATGGCGTCAGTTACTCGATCGGCGGCCGCTCTCTTTTCAAAAACGTTGATCTCACCGTCACATCCGGAATGCGCATTGGCTTGGTTGGTCCAAACGGCAGCGGTAAAACGACGCTTCTCCGCTTGCTGCGCGGCGAGATTGACCCAACTGCTGGCACCGTCAGTAAGGCTGACAAATTGCGAACGGTTTACTTCGACCAGAATCGCGAACTCGACCCGAACCTGACCCTCCGTCGTGCCCTCGCGCCTGACAGCGACTCCGTAATTTATCAAGATCGCGTAACTCACGTGGCGTCTTGGGCCGCAAGATTTCTCTTCAGCCTTGAAGATCTGAATCGCCCCGTCGGGCGCTTATCAGGTGGCGAACGCGCGCGCGTTTTAGTGGCTCAGCTGATGCTCCAGCCCGCGGATGTTTTGCTCTTGGACGAACCCACGAACGATCTTGACATCCCTACACTGGAAATTCTGGAAGAAAATCTCCTGGAGTATTGCGGCGCCCTGGTCTTAATCACGCACGATCGCTACATGCTGGATCGCGTCTCTACAACTGTCTTCGGCTTGGATGGCCTGGGAAACGCCGAACGCTTCGCCGACTACTCGCAATGGGACGCATGGCAAATCACGCAAAATGCCGAATTCATCGCCAAACAAACAGCCGAAACCAAGCGCCCTCCGACAAGAGCCGCAAGTCCGTCCGTCGAAACAAAAAAAAATCTGTCGCACACTGAATCTCGCGAGTTCGCATCGATCGAAAGACAGATCGCCAAGGCCGAACACACCCTTCTCGCCAAGCGCGCCGCCCTCGAAAATGACGAAATCGCCAGCGACGCATCGCGCCTCCAACTCGCATTCGCCGAAATGGAAGCCGCCCAAAAAGCCGTGGATAATCTGTACCAGCGCTGGTCAGAGCTCGATCGGAAAAAAAGCTAAACCATCGTTTCTCCAGATATTTTCAAAATTCAGTCATTTGAGAGTCCATAGGTTTACGGTAAGATTTATTCGAAGGCTACAGCGTCCCCTGTAGCATAAGCAATCTCATCTCTCCTGGTAAGTTGACGCCATCGATTTCGTCGTGTGTGCGGACTGCCTGTAATTCCGTGATCGCGCGATACATTTGAAGGAGTCTGAATGCCTCATCGAATCCGCATAACCTTGTTTCTCTTTGCGAGCCTCACCTTGAGTTTGATGGCTTCTTCAATAGCCTGCGCTCAAGCCCCGCAACTTCAGCAAGACTCCGCCAAATCCAAAGAGAATTTCGAAAAGGATTTTGAAAAAGGTGACGAAGGCAGTTTCATCCGCAAGCGCATGGACTGGTTTCACGGCCAGCGCGCCTATCCCCACAAACATATTCCGCCCGGCGCACGTCTGAGAGCTCTTCAGCAGCTCAATTCCAAACTTGCCGCCGAAGCGGCCGCCCGCGCGCACGCCCTTCCCGGCAAACCGCAGCCTCCGTCCCAGCCTCCTTCCGGCCCTGGCGCAACCTGGCAAGAACTCGGCCCACAACCCGCTGACACATTTGGCTTGGTCAGTTCCGGACGCGTCGCCGCCGTCGCCGTTGATCCCACGAATAACGAAGTGGTCTACGCCGGCGCCGCGCAAGGTGGCGTCTGGAAAACCACCGACGGTGGCAACACCTGGACTCCGTTGACCGACACGCAAGCTTCGCTCGCGATCGGCTCGATCGCCATCGATCCCGAAAACCACCTCACGATTTACGTCGGTACGGGCGAGTTGAATAACTCCGGCGACAGCTACTATGGTGCCGGCATCCTGAAATCCACCGACGGCGGCAGTACCTGGACCCAGTATCCAGGTCCTTTCGTCGGAGGAAGCGGCGGAGGTTCGCGCATCGGAGGTCTGGCCGTCAATCCAAAAAATTCGTCAATCGTTTTGGCAGCGGCAGGTTACGGCGGCCCGCAGAATTGGGGAGTCTTCCGATCAACCGATGGCGGACAAACTTGGACCAATGTCTTGTTCAACAGCGTTCGAAGCCAGGCCTACGATGTAATCTTCGATCCCACCGGCACGATAGCCTACGCTTCGCTGGATAGCGCCGGTGTTTATAAATCCACCGACGGCGGCGTCACTTGGAACACAGACAACGGCACTGGATCGAATGTCCTGCCCACGGGCTCAAACACTGAGCGCGTCGCGCTCGCAATGGACCCCAATACTTCAACGACCCTCTACGCTGGCATAGCCGACACTCCTTTTGGAGGAACCGGTCAGTTATACGGCCTCTATAAGACGACCGACGGTGGCACAAACTGGAGCCGACTTACCAGCACGCCCGATTACTGCACCAGTCAATGCTGGTACGACAATGTAATAGCCGTCGCTCCTGGAAACTCTAACGTCGTTTTTGTAGGTGGTGCTGGCTGGGGCGATCAGATCTTTCAATCGTTGGATGCCGGAAATACCTGGACCGCAGTGCCACCTGACGGCAACATTCATCCAGATTTGCACGCGCTCACGTTTACGCCCGATGGCACCATTCTTTACGTTGGCAACGACGGTGGCATGTATAAAATCACCTCGCCCAAATCCGCCGTACAAAATTCAAATATCACCTCTCTCAACGGCGGCACTTCACCGGGCACAGGGCTGGCAACTCTCCAGTTCTATGCCGGCCCGGCAATCAATCCTATAAACGCAAACATAGGTTACGGTGGAACGCAAGATAATGGCTCGCTTGCATATTCAAATTCGCTAACTTGGCCTGAAGGCAATCCTTATTGTGGAGACGGTACTCGAAATCTGATCGATTTCACTGATCCCAACAACATTATTTACCAGAACTGCCAACAAGTAGCGATTTACAAATCGACAGACGGGGGCACGAATTGGACGCAAGTCCAGAACGGCATCGATCCTAGCGGCACGGACAGCGTCAATTGGGTCGCCCCCTTCACTATGGACCCCAGCAACCACGATGCCCTCTATTTCGGCACGAATTTTGTTTATCAAACCACTAACGGCGCCTCGAGCTGGACCGCGATTTCGCCTGATCTAACAAATGGTAATGGCAATAATCTCGCCGCCGTTGCAGTATCGCCTCTAAACTCCAACACGGTTTATGCCGGATCCACCGACGGCCTTATGCACGTCACCACCAACGCGATCTCCGGCGCCAGCGCTACATGGACGAATGTCACCGACTCCGGCAGCTTGCCAAATCGCAGCATCACTGCGCTTGCTGCCGATCCATATTCCGCGACCACCGCATACGTCACCTTCTCCGGCTTCACAGGATTCGGCGATAACCTGGGTCACGTGTTCAAGACCACGAATACCGGAAGCACCTGGACCGACATCAGCTCCGATCTCCCGAACACGCCTGTCAACGATATCGTCGTCGATCCCGCAGTAACCGGTACAATTTATATCGGCACGGACGTGGGCGTCTTCTACACCACGAACTCAGGCGCAAGCTGGGCCACGCTCGTCACTGGTCTCCCGCGCGTAGCCGTCCTCGGACTTGCATTCCAAGCTGAATCCCACATTTTGTGGGCCGCCACGCACGGCCGCAGCATGTGGGGCGTCAGCCTGTCTGGGATCGATAACCTGCCCGCGATCACTTCCCTCTCTCCGCCAAACACGGCCGCGGGTGGTCCCACATTCACGCTTACTGTAAACGGTACCGGTTTTATTTCCACCTCCGTCGTCGAATGGAACGGAACGGATCTTGCTACCACTTTTGTGAACGGCACGCAGCTGACCGCCACCGTCCCCGCCACCGACATCGCCACCGGCGGCACCTTCCCAGTGACCGTGGTCAACCCGGGCGTAGCGGCGTCGAATCCAGTCAACTTTGTCGTCGACAATCCCGTGCCTACAACTTCATCTCTCTCGCCCACGAGCGCAATCGCCGGCGGAGCAGGCTTCACTCTCACCGTGAACGGCAGCAATTTCGTGAACGGCGCGACCGTCTTGTGGAACAATTCAAGCCGCGCCACGACTTTCGTCAGCTCGACTAAAGTCACCGCCGCAATTTTGGCCATCGATATCGTCACTGCTGGCACCGCCAGCGTCACCGTCTCGAATCCGGCCCCCGCTGGCGGCCCTTCTAATGCGCAAACCTTCACCATCAACAATCCGTCGCCGTCGATCGCGACCCTTTCGCCCACCAGTAAAACGGCAGGCAGCGCCACATTCACGCTCACGGTAAACGGTTCGAATTTTATTAAGGGCGCGTCCGCGGTGAATTGGAACGGCTCGGCTCTAACCACTACATTTGTGAACAGCGTGAAGCTCACCGCGTCCATCTCGTCAACACTCGTCACAACTGCCGGAACCGTGCCGGTCACTGTCGTCACTCAAGGTCCTGGCGGTGGTACCTCCAACGCGCTCACATTCACCATCGACAATCTCAAGCCAACGATCACCTCTACCTCGCCCACTAGCGCGACAGCCGGCGGCCCCATGTTTACCCTGACCGTCAACGGCACGAACTTTATCAGCACTTCAGTCGTGGACTGGAACGGCGCGCCCGCGTCCACCACCCACATAAGCAAGACCAAGCTGACCGCCCAAATCACCGCCGGCGACATCGCCACACCCGGCACCGCCAAGATCACCGTGACCAATCCCGCGCCCGGCGGCGGAGCATCGGCGCCAAGAACATTCACCATCGTCAATCCGGTTCCATCGTTGATTTCGATTTCGCCAACGTCGGCAACGGCAGGCGGCGCTTCCTTTAACCTCACCGTAAACGGTTCAAACTTCGTCGCGCGTTCAGCCGTTGAATGGAATGGCGTGAAGCAGGTCACAAAATTCGTCAGCAGCACTCAAGTCACAGCCACCATCACTCCTGCCGACATCAAAACGGCCGGCACCGCGCAAGTCACCGTATTTAATCCCACGCCCGGCGGCGGCACGTCTAACGCAAAAACATTCACCATCGACAATCCAGTTCCCACGCTTACAAAGCTTTCTGCCATCAGCACAACCGCTGGCGGCGCAGCCTTCCCTCTTACCGTGACTGGAACCAAATTTAATTCTTCGACGGTCGTGAATTGGAAGGGCTCGGCGCGCGCCACCACCTACGTAAACCCGACCACGGTCAAGGCCACAATCCTAGCTTCGGACATCACCGCCGCGGGCACCGCGCAAATCACCGTCACAAATCCGTCTCCAGGCGGCGGCACTTCCAACGCGCTCACCTTCACAATCAATCCGTAGAGGAACGCGACTGTATTAGCATCTGAGATCAACTAGGAGGCAGGCTCATTGAAAAGATTGGCTGCCCTTCGTTGACACGTATCGAACTTTTTGTATCGCTCCGAGTCCGCAAGCGAAGCAACTGTTGTTAGCGGTCGGATCTGCCACATACCACGAACTGGCGGGGTTTCATGCGAGCAACTGAAGGGCATAGAACTCCAATATTGGAGTTGGCTCCATCTCCCAGGGGTCTTCGTCGGCCAAAAGCGACGAAAACCGAAGCGGAGGAGTTGGATAAAGAAGTGGCTCGCGTTGTCGGAGAGATCAGATCGAACTGGTTGCTTCTTGGTCGCCTAGTAGAAAGAGTCAGGGAGACTCGAGCTTTCGAGGCACTCGGTTTCTCAGGCTTTCACGCACAAGCGCTCGGACACTGCTGCAATCCCAACAGCAATCCCGGCAGTTCGCCGCCGGAGGCCTCCATCGCGATCGCCACGTTTGGCGATATCAACGGCGCCGACATTACCGGCTTCCACAACCAATACCCGTATCTCGCGTACCTTTACAACACCTATTACATTGATGGAACGCCAGCGTGCTGCAACACCGAATCAACTCTCGACACAGAATGGACTACCGCGACCGCCAATAGTTTCGGAGCCGCGGCCAACACGGCGCACATTTATGTTTATGAAGGCGCGAATCAGAACAACTCGACCTACACGGACATGTACGGCTTTATGCTTTCCGACGGTTATGCCCGCGTATTTACCACCAGCTGGAGCTGCACGGAAATCTACAGTTGCTCTACATCAACCATGGATTCCCGGCACAACATTTTTAATTCCATGCTCGGACAAGGATGGACATTATTCGCAGCGTCCGGAGACCGCGGAGCGTCCGACGATTGCAATTTCAACTCCCCGGCACACACCAGCGTGGCCTATCCGGGTTCAGACCCCGACGTAATCAGCGCCGGAGGCACAACCCTCTACTTGTTCTCCAACGGGACCTATAACACGGAGGTCGCCTGGCAAGGAGGTACCTACACGGGTGCCTGCGGCGGTAATAATGGCGGGAGCGGCGGCGGATGCAGCGCTTATTATGCCGCGCCTGGCTACCAGTCGAATCAACCGTGCGGTTCGGGAAGCCGGGCCGTTCCGGACATCTCACTGAACGCCGCCTTCGGGCAAAACTACTATTACGGAGGAGTACTGTCGGCTACCGGAGGCACCAGCATCGTGGCTCCTGAGCTGGCGGGATTCGCCGCGCAGGAAAATGCCTACCTTCTAACTTTTGGCAACATATGTGGGGTTAACGTCGGCACGAATCCCTGCGCGCCGATGGGCGATATTCACGGCTACTTATACTACGAAGGCATCAACGCGCCGTACGCGCCCCACTATCCCTTTTACGACATCACTTCCGGCTGCAACAGCAACGACATAACCACGCTCGACTCCCTCGGTTACTACTGTGCCGGGACGGGTTGGGATGCGGTCACCGGCTGGGGCACCGCCAACATGCTGCACCTCGCGTGGTTGATCAATTGGTCCACCGCGGCTGATACTGGCAGACCCTCCATATCCTTTGGAGGACCCGCAACCGGCAAGTGGTACAACACAGACCAATTCATCGATTGGACCGTAACTGATTCGGGCGGGAGTTTCTCACCAACTGGTGTTGCGGGTTTCAGCCAGGCTTGGGATTTCGATCCTGCCGACGTCTATAGCGAACCCACGCCGGGACAAGGCAACTTCTATTACAGCGGCCCGCAGTTTCCCAACTCAACTTTTGGGTGTACCACTTTCACCGGCGCGCTGTGCACCGGCAGCGTTGGCCAGGGCTGTCACACCGTGTATGTAGAAGCTTGGGACAACATGGGGCTGCAGTCAGGCGCTTATACATACGGCCCGCTCTGCTACGACACCGTTCCTCCGCACACCACCGACTCACTGTCTGGCACGTTGAGTGGAGGAACCTACGTCAGCGGCGTGACCGTCACTCTTCACCCGAGCGATCCTGCGCCCGGTAGCGGCGTCGCCAGCACAACCTACCAGGTCAACGGCGGATCGATCAACGGATACAGCGGACCCTTTCTCGTCATATCGGCCGGTCTAAACAATTTTACTTTCTACAGCACTGATGTGGCGGGCAACGTGGAAGGTACCGAATCAGCCAGCTTCACCATCACTTCGCCAACCATCACCACGCTGTCGTCTTCGGTGAATCCAGCTCCGTCCGGCAAGTCGGTGGTCTTTACCGCCATCGTCTCTCCCACGCTCTCCGGCTCGCCAACAGGCACCGTAACTTTCAAGGATGGCGCAACCGTTCTGGCTACTCACATATTGAGCGCCGGGAAGGCCACCTATTCCACCACAGCCTTGACCGTAGGTAGTCATTCCATCACCGCAAAATACAACGGCGCGACGTACTTTACTACCAGCACCGGCTCACTTACAGAAGTAGTCGAAAATGCAAGCACCACTACACTGGCCTCTTCTTTGAATCCTTCGGAATTTGGACAGTCCGTCACCTTCACCGCAACCATCACGCACACCGGAACTGGCACGCCAACCGGGATGGTGACCTTCAAGAATGGGGCCGTTTCCTTGGGCACCAGGACGGTCAGCGGCGGCAAGGCAACGTTATCCACGTCAACGTTGACTGTAGCCGCGTCTCACTCCATCACGGCTGTGTACTCCGGCGATTCGCACTTCACTGGCAGTACCTCGGCCGCGCTTATTCAAAAAGTGAACAAGGCAAATAGCTCGACCACCGTGAAATCTTCACTGAATCCGTCAACGTTCGGTGCGACGGTAACCTTCACTGCTACCGTGAAGTCCTCCACCACCGGGATTCCCACCGGCACGGTGAATTTCATGGACGGCGCTACGAAGATAGGCTCGCACGCGCTCAGCGGGGGAGTTGCGGCATTCTCTACCACGAAGCTAGCCACCGGAACGCATAGCATCACTGCGGTCTACGTGGCCAGCGCCGACTACAATACGAGCACGTCGCCGGTCCTGTCGCAAAAGGTCAAACCCTAGAAGTGGAAGGCTTAGTCACAAGTTGTTCTCGAATCACGCTTCGGGTCCTCCGAAGCGTGAGTCGAGCCGCTACCCGCTATGAGTGTGGCCGTTTTGTCGGGGCCGCCCAGGTCCAGCTAGGGCTCCTGGGTCGACGGCAAGTCGAGCCATTTGACCTGCTTGTAGATGCGAATTCCGCTTGCAGGCAGCCGCCAGTGTCTGATGTGCTCTCAGATGCAGGTTTTGAGAATTGGCTGGGAGGCCTGGACTCGAACCAGGATAATCAGATCCAGAATCTGATGTACTGCCAATTGTACGACCTCCCAGCAGGTCGAAGGACAAAACTGAGGGCAAAAAAAAGGGGCCGTAAGCACGACCCTGCACTACTTTACCGGGACGGCGCGTCTTCGTCAATCGTCCATGCCCGTGCCCGCAAAACCAGGTTCGCCGCTGGCCAACGGTATCTTTACGGTAAATCACGAGGAGGCACCGGGACCAGCCGCTTCTCGCGAACGCGAAATTGCCGGTCGCGCCACTGTATGTGCTGCGAAAAAAAACTCGCCATCCAAACCACAAACGCAAACGCATCACGCACGACCAGCATCCACAATTTCCGCAACACCAGCCGGTCTCGCATCCCGCTATATCCCACGGAGGTGGCCATCGCCGTTCGAAATAGCAGCGCGGCCGCAAGGTAGGCGACAGCTATCCTCCATGACGCAAGCACACCAACAACGACAGCCCAAGGCACCCAATTGGAAAATATCAACCCAAAATGCCCCCAGGCTCGCGAATAGCGGATGCTCAGGTTCCAGCGGAGCTGGTGCCGAAACGCTTCGCCGATCGATTCGTGCGGGTAAACGATGTCTACCGGAAAACGGCTCACCTCCACGCGATAGCCGCGCGCCGCGATCCGATTGCCGAGCTCGTAATCATCGCAAAAATAATCGGCCAGCGATTCGAATCCGCCAATTTCGCCGAGGTGCTTCCTGGTAGTGGCCATCACCGCGCCAAGCATGAAGTTGAGGCCACCAAATAGACGCGCGACCAGAACGCCCGGCGCGAAGTCGGCGCTGTTACCCAGCGCTTCCAGATCGGCCGCGAATCCGCCGTCGGTAAGTCCGCGATACAAACAGGTGACTCCGCCCACCGCAGGCTCCACAAACGGCTTCACCACCGCGCGAAGAAATCCCGGCTCAACGCGGACATCGCTGTCGCTGACGATCACGATCTCATGTCGCGCTTCATGAACCATACGACAAAGTTTGTTGACTTTGTCGCTCGCCCCAATTTTCTCCGCGCCAATCAGCAATCGAATCGATCGCCGGGGAAAATCGCGGATCAGTTTCTCGATCACTGCAACAGCGGGGTCGCCCTCATCGCTAACACAAAAAAGCATCTCAAACTCGGGATATTCTTGATTACAGAAGGTGGCGTAGTTTTCGTAGGTCTCGCGGTCGAGCCCGCGAATCGGTTTCAAGATGCTGACCGGAGGGGAAAAATCCAACAGTACTCGGGAGGCGCTAGCAGGCTCCTCGCGAAAAAATTCTCCCGCCGCGATGATCGCAATGGTGTAGTAGATGACGGGAGCGGCCGCCAGCACCAGAAGCGCGTCGCGAACCACTGTCCACGCCATCGTCCACCACATAGCGCACTAGCCTTTGCCTTGCACTACCAAAACAACCCCAAGGCAAACCAGAAGAATTCCAGTCCATCGCAAGGGAGTGATGCGCTCGCCAAGGAACAGGCTCCCCCCATACGCACCGGCAGCAAAGGTGAGGGCGGTGACGGGGACCACGAAGCTGACATTCTCCAGAGAAAGCATCGCCAGCATCGCGAAAAAACCGATGCCCATCAGCGCTAGGCCGAACCACATCCATCCAACGCGCATCGCACGGCCGAATACGTGCAGGAGCGCGAACGGCCGGAAATCGTGCACTTCGCCGACGAGCTTCATCGCGCGCGTAATGCAAAGTTCGCCGGCAGTGCCGCCCAAAACGATCAATGCCAGTAAAGCCGACTCTAATGACATTAGTGGTGCTCCGTCGTTCTGAACGCGGTGTTGCCAACCAGCAAAACACCGACGCAAATGATCGCAATCCCGATCCAGCGCCGCGTGCTCACATATTCACCGAGCCAGAAATGGCCCAGCAATGCGACGATGACGTAGGCAATGGCTGATGCCGGCTGCACGTAGCTAAAATCTGCCCACGACAGCACCAGGGTATAGCAGGCTAAGTAGGTAAGCAGCGAAGCGATCCCGAGCCAAACGATCGGCGAAGAAAATGCACGTACGAAAAAGTGCAGGATTTCAGCTGGCGTCCATGCCGGAGGGACGCCGACCAATTTCATGCCTTTGCCCAGCAGGATGTCTCCCACCGGGCCAAAGGTAACCATCAAAAATAGCAGGAAATAGGTCTTGAGATGCAGCCCTTCCGACGACTTCATGCGCTCTGTGTTTCGCTGGGCACTCCGACGGCGGGGCGCGGCTCCATGGGCGGCGCCGCGACCAGAACCTTTTTCTGCACGCCTTTCTTGGCAACCTTCCGGCGGTCGTGGCGGAGTTTCAAGAAGTCCACCGCTTCGTGGAACAGCCGTTTGCGCTCGTGCGAATCCCAGAGCGATTCGCGCACGATGCGCCAGGCCACACGCGGGCGCAGATAATAACTGTCGTAGAAACGGTTCACGGCATCGACCATGTATTCGCGCGAGAGACCGGGATATTCGAGGTGTGGAAGCTGGTGGCCGTTGATGTCGGTGACCGCTTCGCTGGCCAGGAAGCCTTCGCGCATGCCTTGATCGTAAAGTTCCGTGCCTGGATACGCGTGAGCCATGGAAACCTGAATCGTTTCGCAGTCGAGTTCCTTCGCGTATTCAATGGTTTTCTCGATGGTCTGCTTGGTCTCACCGGGCAGGCCGATGATGAAATCGCCGTGAACGTGGATGCCGACTTTCTTGCAGTTCTGAACGAAAGTGCGGCCCATTTCGACCGTGGCACCCTTCTTGATGTTTTTCAAGATTTGCGGATCGCCAGATTCAAATCCCACAATCAACAAACGAGCACCGGCGTCGGCCATGGCCTTCAGCGTTTCATAGTCGCTATGCACGCGGGCGGTGCAGGACCATTGAAAGCCGACAGGCTTAAATTCCTTACACAGGGCGAGGACGCGATCCTTGCGGATGTTGAATGTGTCGTCGTCGAAGAAAAACTCCTTGGCCTGCGGAAACATTTTGCGCGCCTGCTTGAACTCGCGCGCCACACTGTCCACCGAGCGCACGCGCCAGGCGTGGCCGGAAAGCGTTTGGGGCCACAAGCAGAAGGTACAAAGAGCCGGGCATCCTCGCGCCGTATAAAAGGAAACGTACGGATTCAGCAGAAATGGAACGTTATATTTCTCGATCGTTAAATTCTTTTCATACACTTCCGTGGCGAAAGGCAGGTCCTCAAGCTCGGCGGTTTGTAGCAACGGGCGCGGCGGATTGTGCACCACCTTGCCATCTTTTATGTAGCTCGCGCTCAGGATCTCCGAAAGCGGTTTGCCTTGAGCGTACTCCACCACAGCATGATCAAACTCGCCGCGCACAACGAAGTCAATGTCTGGGCTTGCCAACAGGCTCTCCGCCGGCTTGATTTGCACCTGGGGGCCGACGAAGCAAATCTTTAGGCCCGGCTTCTTGTCTTTCATCGCGCGAGCCATGCGTAAGTCGCTGAAAAAGCCAACGGTGGAAGTAAACAGCACGACGAATTCGTAATCCTGCGCTATGCGGACGACTTCCTCGGGCGTTATGTGGTGCGGCGGCCCATCGAGCAAGCGGCTTCCTTCCAGCATCCCTGCCGGGTAGGCCAGCCAAACCGGATACCAGTAAGACTCAATCTCGCGTGTGGCAGGCCAGCGAGAGCCCGCACCTCCGTCGAACTTTTCGAAGCTCGGAGGATTTAGAAACAACGTTTTCATTACTGACGCCATATTTACAGTTACCCCCTCAGGGTTTCAAACGCGGCCGTATTAATTCGAAGGTGTCCCCGAGACCTAGTTTACTTGATTTTGATTGCAAGCCCAACACAAGGTTGCTGGAAGTTCGCTATTGAAACACCTTAGCCAGCTGTCCCGTTGCCTGCAATAGAGTTAGCTGGCTTTGCTGGCGCGCGAAATCAGCATCGAGGAATGCCACCCATTTATCGCTCTCATCCAAACGCGCTTGCTCGATATCGCGCAGGGTCAGTCGCCCTTCGTTGAATTTAGCCTGGTCCAACTGCAGCGATTCTTGCGCTAATTTCAAGTCCAAGCGAGCTACTTCGCGAGTGGCATCCAATTCGCGAACGTTGCGAGCCTTCTGTTGAACGTCCAGCCGAACTTGCTGGCGTTTATTTCCAAGGGTGAGCTCGGCGGCGGTCAGTTCGCTTTTCGCCAGGGCGACATTTGCACGGGTCTTGGCAGCAAAGATCGGGATGGTGATCCGAACGCCTAGGCTTACGTTATTGCGAACGAACTTCTTATAAAACTCATCGTAATTGTTGATGCTGCTCAAAATACTGTACTGCCCAACCAAATCGGCCGTGGGCCAATAACTCAGGTGCGCGCCGCGCAGCAGGTGTTGACGTGCCAGGCGTTCGTTTTCAGCTTCTTGAATGCTGCGGTCGCTTTTGATGGCCAGGTCGGTCAGCTGGCCTAAAGGCAAATCTGTGGCAAACGACGGTTCTTCGGCGTCCACCCCAATTGACTGCGAGTCCGGAATCCCGGTGAGGTTGCGAATCTGCTGCTCCAGGGCGTCTTCACGACCTTCGAGCTTAATGATCCTCTCGGCGACGCGTGCTTGCGCCAGCTCACTGCGAGTGACTTCAATAGCCAACTCTTGATTTGCCGCAACCCGCTCGCGTGTGACTCCAAGAATTTTTTCCGCGCTAGCTTGTTCTCTGCGCATCAGTTCAAGCGAATGGCCAACCTTGGCGAGCTCAAGATAGGCAGTTGCGGCGCGCACGATCACGTCGTCATGAATGCGGTCCAGTTCGAGCTTCATGTTTTTAGCGCGATCTTCCGCGGCGTGCTGCTGGCCTTTCAGCAGCGGATTGAAAACTGCTTGGTTGTAGTTCATCTGAAAAACGGCAGGGGGATCGCCGCCAATGGAGGGGAACCCGGAAGTGTAAGCGGCGCCAGAACCGGTGTAGAGATTCGGCAGGAATCCCGCGCGATCAACACCCGCTTCGTTGAGCGCAACGGTGTACTGAACCCGAGCAAGAGCCAAGTCCCGACTGTTCTGAAGCGCCAAACTAACGGCCTGGCGCATGGTCAATTTTTCTGTGTCTTGGGCGCGCGCAAATCCCGCCGGCCAAGATACAGCGAGCGCCAGCCCAGCAGCCATGACTCGGAGATTCCTATTCATAGCGCAGCGATTCCGTAGGATGAAGGTTTGCCGCACGGCTAGCGGGGAGATAACCGAACAGCAGTCCGGTGGAGCAGGATACTATGAACGCCAGCAGCACCGAGAGCCATGACACCGGAATGGTAATCCCGCCAACCTCGGGAAAGAAACCTATCAAAAAATTGAGAACGGCTGGAATTAGAACTGCAATTGCAATTCCAATAATCGCTCCAGTGCCGCTGATGAGCACGGCTTCTGTGAGAAATTGATACAGGATCGCATCGCGGCGGGCTCCAATCGCTTTGCGGATTCCGATCTCTCGGGTTCTTTCGGTCACGGTCACCAGCATGATGTTCATTATGCCGATGCCGCTGATAGTGAGAGCGATCAGCGCGACTAGTATCAACAGGACGGTCAGCGCCAGCGAAATCTTGTGCGCGGCTTCAAGGATACCGGCAAGATTTTCGGCGCGATACTTAGCCTCAGGACGATGGCGGCTGGCCAAAACCTGGCCAACTTGGCTAGTCACCATGACGACGTCCTCGGGCTTGTCCGCCTGCACGTACAAAGTTCGGAGGAATTCACTGCCGGTGTAGTACTTAATAAGCGAAAAAGGCACGATGACAGATTCCGGACGAATTTCCGTCTGGCCGAAAGTTGCCACTCGTTCTTTGAAAACACCTATCACGGTGAAATGCAACTCCCCGACCGCAATATCCTTGCCGACCGGATTTTCAGACGGATAAAGAAGTTTGGCGAGCTGCTGAGTGAGCAAGCAGACTTTGCCTTGAGTTCTTAAGTCGTCCTCATCCAAGAAGCGGCCCTCCAGAATCAATAAGTTGCGGATCTTTTGATACCCGTCGGTTACGCCGACCAAATTAATAGGATGTTCCTGGCCATCGACGCTGAGGGACATGGTCATATCGCTTGTGCCAGCTACCTCGAAGACAGCGGGAATGCTCTCCTTTACGGCTTCCATATCGCCGAGAGTGATTTCATCGGCGAGGGCCCGGGCACTTGTCGCACCGGAACGGATGATCTCGGCATAAATGAGATTGGATCCCACCGCTTCGATTTGGCCGATAATGTAGCGCCTTCCCGCTAAAGCAACGGTAACGACCAGCACGATGCAAGCGCTTCCTATGATCACGCCCAGCATGGTAAGCATGGCGCGTACTTGATTGGCGCGGAGCGCCTGCAGGGCAAGCGCCCAAGTCTCGCGCCATTCAGTTGGGGAACCGCGTAGAGGTTGCATATTAAGTGCCAGCTAATCGGATGCGTTTAAGTGAATGAGAGTTTCCAGCGGCTTTGGCCAGCGCTCAGCTCGACGATTTCTCCAGTTTTTCGAGCCGCGACTTGGCTTCTTTGCGGCCGGGATCCAATTGCAAAGCCGCGCGATATTGCTCCGCGGCTTCGGCCCGCTTGCCCTGCGCTTCATAAAGTCTTCCGAGCCATTCGCGCGCGGCAGCATGGGAAGGCCAATCACTTCTATCTGGCGAGCTCGCAAGGTACGATTTCAAGGACTCCTCCGCGCGCGGAATACCTTTGCTCGAAAGCACTCCCAAGACTCCACGATAGTAGGCGAGACGCGGATCATTTGGAGCCACTTGCACCGCTGCCTGAATCGCCGTTTCCAGATCCGCCAGTTTATTCTGATGTATAAAAAAGGTCATGACGTCAAAATAAGGCTCGATGCGTTTCGGCTTCGCGGCCAGCACTTCGCGATATTCCTTTTCGGCCAGCTCCGGTTTCTTCGACTCCAGATCGAAGTCGGCGCGCGCCAGATGGCCCTGAATGGGATCGATGCCCTCGATGGCGGTAACCTGGTTGCGGGCCTCATCCTTATTGCCGCCAACCACCCAAGGAGCCTCCATTAGATATTGCTCCAGGTGGCGGCGCGCTTCCACATTGGACGGATTCAGCCGCACCGCTTCTTCGAATTCTTTCTTCACCTTTCGCGCATATGAAAAACTGCGGTCGCGGTCTGCTTTCCCCCCATAGATGGTGCCCAGCCATTGATGGTAGATGGAATTCTTCGGATCGAGGGCCACTGCTTTCTCGCCGGCCGTGATTGCGTTGTCATAGTCGCGAAGCTCGTAATAACAGCGCGCCATCCAAAATTGAACTTCGGCATTGTTGGAATCCTGCGTAGCGGCGGATTGCAGCGTTTTGATCGCGGCAGTGTAGTTTCCCGAGTTGAATTGGTGTTGGGCGGATTGAATTGCACCGGAAACATCTGCCGGAAATCCGGCGGCGAAAATTGAGGACGTCTCCGGCGCCACGATTCCCAGTAGCGACGCAATCACGAAAACGGGCAAGATGCTCATAACACACGCTGAACGACAGCCAGAACGCTTTCTCATTTGGCCTCCGTGGGCCGGATTTCCATACCGTCTTTCAAATCTATGTCTACAGGCAGGGCTATTTTATCGCCCAGCGCCAAACCCGAAACCACCTCATATTTTTCATTGCTTGCAACCCCGACAGTGATATCGCGGCGGTGAACTTTCTCGCCATCGAAGACGAAGACGTAATGCTGGCCGTTGTCGTAACGCACGGCCTTCCGCGAGATTACCAGGACACCTGGGCGTTGCCGGACGATGATGTGCACTTCAACATTTACATTCGGGAGAAGCTCGACGTTTTCGTTCTTCACCGAACACAGAACTTCGCCAACGCTGCGCGTTCCCCGCGCCACCACCTGCTTCGGAACTTGCTCTACTTTTCCAGTCCAAGTGCGGTTGGGCATGGCGTCCCAACTCACTTTCACATCTTCGTCGGACGCGAGCCAGCCGAGGTCGGGTTCGTCAACGAAGGCGCGCACGCGCACCTGACGCAAGTCCGCCATTTCAGCAAGAACGTCCCCGACTTTCACGTAATCGCTAACATGAACAGGCAGCGAATAAAGCGTGCCGTCGAGCAACGCCGTGACCGTAGCAGACCGCAATCTTCCTTCGAATGCTTGAACCTGGTCCTGCAATTGCTTCACACGCAAACTGGCGCTCTCAACGTCCACGCGCGCCTGCTGTTTCAAAGCCTCAGCCCGCTGCTGGAGCGACTGAAGGTTGGCGCGAGCTTGCGCCAACGCCGCTTCGTTCTGAGCCAGTTCATCCTGTGTGGCCGCTTGCTTGGCAACCAGATCGGCAAGCGCTTTGTGCGTACGTTCCAGGTTCGCAACTTGCGATTGAGCTTTCTGCAAATCTCCTGCGAGCTGCGCGACTTCGCTGGGAGGGCCGCCTGCGCGGGCATTTTGCAGAGTAGTCTGCGCCGTAATCAGATCGCCGCGCGCTTGCGCAAGTTGAGAACGCGTATCCGCGTCGGCCAAGATCAGTATCACCTGCCCTCGATGAACGGCCTGCCCTTCCGTGGCCATTACTTTATCTACGAAGGTGGGAAACTGCGCACGAGCTATATAGGGAGAAATCGGCTCAACTTTTCCGTTACTCGTGATCGCCGAGGCCAAATCCTCTCGCGACACGGTTACAATTGGCACAGCGGGCGCCTGGGCGCGTCCTGCGAGAACAATTAAGATAACGACCACAAGCACCGCTAGCAGGGCCAGCGCGATCCATTTTCGCTTGTTGGTTTCCGCCATGATTGAATGCGCAGCTTACCTCGAGTCATAAAATTGTAACAGACCCGTTTCGCGCCTGCCTACGCAAACACCACCTCTTGCCCGGATTTCGCCTCTTGGAAGGATGTTGTGCGATGCAGTTTGATGGGAAGATTCTTGTGCCGCTGGCGGAGCGTGTTAGAATTTGGCCATGAGCGAGCCGCACGCAACTTCCCATAGCGATCCCGCCGAGAAAACGGCTACAGGAAAAAAACCCCCGAAAATTCATCGCGTCTGTATCGGCTGCAACAACATGTTTGAAGTCACCATGGAGAATTACGAAGCCAAACATTGCCCCGTCTGCCATAAAGGGTAGTCCGCTGGCGGCATTCCGCGCCAAAACGCCACCATATTCATAGATTTCCAGGATTTCTGAAGCGCCGAAAACGCGGCCCAAGCGTCTAATTTTGCCAGGAGTGCGAGGCAGACGCGCAACGCTGGGGGACGCGCTGGTGCTAGAATTCAGACATTCATGAGCGCCGATTCATTAATTCACGTCCACGAACTGTGTAAACACTTCCGAACGTTTAACCGGCGTGAAGGAGTCTGGGGCTCGATTCAGAATCTCTTTGTGCGGGATTACCGCACGGTCGCGGCCGTGGACCGCGTCAGTTTTTCGATCGGACGCGGTGAAATGGTGGGCTACATTGGCCCCAATGGCGCCGGCAAATCGACCAGCATCAAAATGCTGACCGGCATCCTGGTGCCCACGAGCGGCGAAATTCGCATCAACGGCTTCGTTCCCTACCGCCAGCGCCGCCAATATGTCAAAACGATTGGTGTCGTTTTCGGGCAACGCACCCAGCTCTGGTGGGACATCGCGGTTATCGAGAGCTTCAAACTGCTGCGGCGGATCTACGACGTTTCGCAACGCGACTTCGATGGGCGCATGCAGCGCTTTGACGAAATCCTCGGCCTTCGCGACTACCTGCATACGCCGGTGCGCAAACTTTCGCTCGGCGAGCGCATGCGCTGCGATTTAGCTGCGGCGCTGCTGCACAATCCTCCTCTTCTTTTCCTGGACGAGCCGACGATTGGGCTGGACGTCGTGGCGAAAGATCACATCCGTCATTTCCTGCGCGCCATCAACCGTGAATTTCGCACCACTGTCCTGCTGACGACGCACGACCTCGACGACATCGAGGAATTGTGCCGCCGCATCATGATAATCGACCATGGCAAGGTTCTTTACGACGGGCCGCTGAGCCATCTGAAGGAAAAACTTTTGCGCACCAAACAAATCAAGTTCGCGCTGAAGGATCGCGCGGAGGCCGCGGGCATCGTGAAGTTCTTGCGGGACGGGCTTGAAGTAGATCAGGTGGACGAGCTGACTTACCGCATTCGTTTCGACCGCGTAAAAGTGGCGACCGCCGACCTCATTCGCCAAATCTTGGGCGCCGTCGAAGTCCGCGACATCCTTATTGAGGACGAGCCCATCGAAGAAATCATCAAGCGCATTTACGCCGGCGAAGCTCTCCCCGAGGTTACGGTGTGAGTAGCTGGGCACAGGCGCTGGTACCCTATGCGGAATTCTCGCGCGTAGGCTTTGTCAACATCCTTGCGTTCCGGCTCCGTTATTTCACTGGGATCATCACGTATTTTCTCAATGTCACGGTGTACTACTTCATCTGGAGCGCTGTGTACCGCAGCGGCCAATCGATCGCAGGATACAGCCTCGCGCAGATGATTACTTACGTGAGCGTGGGCTGGATGATTCGGTCGTTCTACTGGAACACCATCGATCAGGAAATGGCGTACGAAGTGATCGAGGGCAAGATCGCCATGGATTTGATCAAGCCCGTCTCAGTGCAGTGGATGTGGATTTTTCGCGCGATGGGGGAATCGGCGTTTCGTTTGGGACTCTTAACTCTGCCCACAGCGGTTGTCGTTTCGTTCGTCTTTCCCGTACAAAGACCCGCGTCCAGCAGGGACTTCTTTTTATTTTTGGTCGCAGTGCTCGGCAGCTTCTTTTTGATGGGCGCTATTAACTTCATGATCGGCACTTGCGCGATTCCGCTGAAATCGATTCTGGCACTCATTCGGGCAAAGTACTGGCTGATCGAATTGCTTTCCGGCCTGTTGATCCCGATGGTGTTTTTTCCGGAAAAAATTCAGAAAGTGCTGGCATGGCTCCCATTCGAGCACATTGCTTACACACCGCTGCAAATCTATCTCGGTAAGCTTGACCGCTCTCACGCCCTGCGCGCGCTCGCGACGGAGTGGTTTTGGGTCGCCACGCTGCTCGTTCTCGCGCATCTTTGGTGGAACCGCTCGGTACGCAACATCACCATTCACGGAGGCTAGCCGTTATCTCACATGACGAGCGTGATCAAATCTGACGAGAAAACACCTCCGACGCAGCACGAAATGCCGCCGCGGGAAGAGACCGGTTTCATGGACGCAGTGGCGGCCGTCAAGCGCCACACGCTTCTCTTCTTTGACTACTTCACGCAATACGCGAAAGTGCGCGTCAGCTATCGTGGCGATTTTTTCATCAGTCTGGGAACCAGTTTTGCCGCGACCATCTTTGGGCTGGGCTTTGTCGTAATTCTGTTCCAGAAAGCTACGCAGCTTGCTGGCTGGCGCTTCGAGGAAGTAATGTTCCTCTATGGTTTTTCGCTGATTCCTTACGGCGTATTCAACATCGTTAGCTTGAATCTCTACGACTTCGGCAACAACTTCATAATCGAAGGAAAATTCGACCGCGTCCTGCTGCGCCCGGTTTCCTCGCTGTTCCAAGTGCTGTTCGAGACTTTCCGCATCGAATCGCTGCAGGAAATCGCCACAGGAATCTTTTGTCTGTGGTGGGCATCCCGGCGGCTCGGCCTGATATGGACGCCGGGCAAACTTGCGATGCTCGCTTTCTTCGGAACTTGCGCTGCCATAATTTACATCTCGATTTTCCTGCTGCTTACTACCGTATGCTTTTGGTTTGAAGACCGCATTGGCGTGCATCCGCCCATCTGGAACGTGATTGCCTTTGGACGTTATCCGCTTTCCATCTACAGCGGAGTGGTGCAATTTTTCCTGTGCTGGATCGTTCCGTTCGGCCTGGCTTCGTTCTATCCCAGCGTGCGACTGCTTGGACGCACCGTGCATCCCGAATACGCCCCGCTCGTTCCCGTGGTCGCGTTTGCATTTCTAACGCTCGCTATCTCCATGTGGAATTTCGGCACTCGCCATTACTCTTCCACCGGGTCTTAAGCTCTTGTCGTTGATGCAAACATCGCAAAGGCCGGGCTGAAACAGTGGATGTCGCCGCCGCGTATCATTAGCAGACGCCGATGCGCCGCACCACCTACATCGCGATCGTTGTTCCGGTACTCATTCCTGCGCTCGCAGGTTTCGTGGGAAATTCGATCGGCCCCGGTATCCTTCATCCTCAGCACCTAAACCCCGACCGCGTGCAACAGGTTCAGGAAATGTTGCAGCGGACACATACAATTCCAGAGGACCTCGTAGTCCGAACGAGCGACAACATCGAATTGCGCGGCTGGAAAATTCGCGCGGCAAAGCCCAATGGCGACTGGGTGCTTCTTTTCCACGGCGTCGCGGACAATCGCACGGACGTCCTCGGTGCGGCCGAACTTTTGCTGCGGCACAGTTTCAGCGTGGAGATGATGGACTCCCGCGCTCACGGAACGAGCGGCGGAGACATGGCCACCTATGGCTGGAGGGAACGTTACGACACGGTTGCGATTGCCGACGCTTTGTATGCGAGCGAAAACGAAAAGATATGCCACCTTTTTGCCCTGGGCGTCTCCATGGGCGGAGCGATCGCATTGCAATCCGCCGCTGTTGAACCGCGTATCGAAGGCGTGGTCGCGGAAGACCCTTTCGCCGATCTGCGCGAGGTCACATACGACTATGCAGGCCTGCGCACGTCGCCATTGCTGGGGAAAACATTATTCCGTCCGGCTGCGATTATGGCATTGCATTCAATGTCAAAGGCGGGAGGTTTTAATCCTGATGAGATTTCCCCCGAGAAGGCTGTTGGCGAAAGGTCGTTTGCTGTGCTGCTGATCTGCGGCACGCGCGATGACACGATCCCCTGCAGGCACGCCGAGCGAATTTATGCAGCCGCAAAAGGTCCAAAAGAACTTTGGGTCGTTCCCGGAGCTTTGCATGCTTCGGTCCTGGGACAAGACCCCGCTCAATATGAAAGACGTGTAGTGACTTTCTTCGAGAGTGTCGACGCAAACCGCTGAAGGAAAGAGCTAGACAACTTTGAGGATCATCATAACCCGGTCGTCCTCGTGCGTGCCGCCGCGGGAGAACAAGTCCACTTCCTCGAGCACGATATCCACAATTTCCTGCGCCGATTTCGAGCGTTCGCGCACGGCCAAATCAACCAGCCGCGGCTGGCCAAACTCCTCGGATTGAGCATCCATGGCTTCGGTGATTCCATCCGTGCAAGCTACCACCAGGTCGCCCGGGTTAAGCCGAACGTGCCCGCGATCGTAATGCATGCTGGGGAACAATCCAACTACCATGCCGCCTTCGCGCAAATATTCCACGGAACCATCGGCGCGCACCACGGCCGGCGGAACGTGTCCGGCATTTACATAATGCAGTGTGCGATGTGGCTGATCGAGCAAGCCGATAAACATGGTCATGAACTTCTGGCCGCGCGTATCCGCCAGAATCATGTCGTTTAACGATTCAACAAGCCGCTCGAGCGAATGCAGGTGCGCCAGCAGCGCATGAAGCGTGGCCTGCAGGTTTGCCATCACCATGGCCGAGCCCACACCTTTTCCTTCCACATCCGCAACCACAGTCAGAATCGTGTCGGGCGCCAGCGGAATGAAATCGTAATAGTCGCCGCCTGCTTCGAGCGACGGCCGGTGCGACACCGCAATATCAAATCCTTCCAGGAGCGGCGGGCGTTCGGGCAGCAGTCCAACCTGAATGCTGCGGGCTAGCGCCAGGTCGCGCTCCATCCTTTGCTTGTGGATCATTTCGCGGTGGAGTTGGGCGTTTTCCAATGCGAGAGCAACATGATCGGAAATCGCGCGCAGCATGCCCTCATCGGCGTGCGTGAAAGGGCCGGCCTTTTTATTCAAAAGCTGCAAAACGCCGATCGTCTCCCCGTCTTTGTTCCGTATGGGAAGACAAAGGAGCGAACGCGTGCGAAAACCGAGTCGGAGATCGACTTCGGATTCAAACCGTGGGTCGGCATAAGCATCTGGCAGGTTAATAGTGTCGCCGCTGGCAGCCACGCAACCGGCAATCCCGCGATTCATCGGCAGCCGGATTTCGTGCTGGTCCAACCCCATGCCCACAAGAGACCAGATTTCGTCGCGCTCACGGTCAATTAAAAAAACCGTCCCGCGCTCGGCTCCGGTCTGCCGAGTCGTTAGCTGTAAGATGATATTCAGAAGTTCGGCGAGGTCGAGCGTGGAGTTGAGTCGTTTGGTGGCTTCGACGATGGTGGAAAGCTCAATCACCGCGTTGCGGCGCTCGCTGCTTTCGAGCGCGACTTCCGCGTAACGCCGGAACAAATCCACCCACACGCGCGTTTTTTCATCGAGCGGCGCTTTTAACGAAGCCTCCAGCACGCCGACCGGATCTCCGCTGCGCCCCAGGAGCCAGGTGTGACTCGTGCCATTCGCTCCGCGATTCTTGCCTTTTAAAATACGTTGGATGGTGGCTAAATCTGCCGCCGGAAGCTTCCCACTTTCCTGCCAAACCGCCGGTGTGCCATCGACGATGCGCCAAAGCCGCGCGCCTTTGAGCCGACCCGGCGCTGCCAGCACGCGCACCATCTGTGCAGCGAGTTCTCCAGGCTCCGTTTCCGGATTAAGCACGGATACGACTTGTTCGAGCGTCTCGAGCGCTGTCGCCGAAGGTACGCGCGGCCTGGCCTTTCGCTTCATCCGGCGTTTCCCTTGTACTGAATCACCAGTATGGTGATGTCGTCAGACTGCGGCGCACCTTCCGTAAAAGCTCTCATGCCTTCCCGGATGGTGTCTCCCAATTGCTCTACCGTGCTGCCGCGAAAGTCTTCGATAATCTTGCGCAGGCGCGCTTCTTCGAACAATTCGTTGTTGTTGTTGGACGCCTCGGAAACACCGTCTGTGTAGATGACCAGGAAATCGCCCGGTTCCACCTGAACGCGCGTGCTTTGATACTCCGCTTCGGAAAACATTCCGACGGGAAAGTTGGCCGAACCCAGTCCTTCCAGCCCTCCGGCTTTGCGCAACAACAAAGGCGGAACGTGGCCCGCGTTCACATATTCGAACCGTCCCATTTTGTCGAGTACGCCGTAGAAAACGGTGGCGTAACGGTCGTCGCCGCTGCGCTCGCACAAATATTGGTTCACACGCGAAAATACGCCGGGGAGCGCAATGTCCATCGCCGCAGTGGTGAAGAAGACGCCTTGGAGAAGCGTGGCAAGGAGAGCCGCGGAAATTCCCTTCCCCGAAACGTCTCCCACAAAGAATCCGTAACGTCCGCTGCCCAGTGTGATCACATCGAAACAATCGCCGCCCACGGAGTGGCACGAAAGCGTTGAGCCGGCTACCGACAGTTCTGTCGTGTTAGGCATCGCTTTCGGCAGCAAGGTTTTCTGAATCAGGCTGGCGATTTCGATTTCGTGGTCTAGCCGCTGCTTGGCACGAGAGGAGGCAAACAGACGGGCGTTTTCCACGACCGTGGCCGCTTCCCGCGCCAGACTACGCAAAACTTCGCGATCGAGATCGCTGAACGCGCTCGAGGGAACGTGGCTATCCAGGTAAAGGACACCGAGCAGTTCGCCTTGGCGCGTCGAAATTGTCGCGTCGAGAGTTTCAATCATCGGGAGCTTGTCGATCGGAATCGCCACAATGGTGTGCAGCTCAAGCCGCGCGACGCTTTCTTGCTGGTTCATTCCGCCGTCTTCGCCCGTGTCGCTGACAATCAATTCGCGGCGAGTCTTGGCCACGCTCTTTACTACGCTTTGAGACACCTGCAATTGGTCGGGCCGCAGAGTGCCACGTTGCGCGTCGCGCGCCACAATCATGTTCAGCTCGCCTTTCTCGTTGGCCAGCAGCAGCACGCCTCGCTCCGTGCGCGTGACCTGAATCGCAGCATCCACCACGGAGGTGAGAACGTCCTCAAGCGACAGGCCCGTTCCCAGCGTTCGCGCGACTTCCAGCAGCACACCAAGATGATAGAGTTCGCGCGACCCGGCATGCGTGGGCGCCGGAGCTTCCACTCGTTCTACAAGTTCCTCAATGGTGGCACCCTGGCCGAGGTAGGTCAGTTTGTACGAGTCCGGCATGCCGAAATCGATGGAGTCTTTCGGCTGTAGCTCGTGGCGAAGAACTTTCTCGCCGTTAACGAAAGTCCCGTGGCGGCTTCCCATGTCTTCCAGCACCATGGCGCCGTTCACGGAAATGATTTGCGCCTGCTGGCGGCTGATGCGGCTGTCGCGAAGCGTCAGCTCGTTGCCGGCCTGGCGGCCAATTCGAAATGGTGTAGTGCCAATGGGAACTTCTCGATGAGCCCCGTTGGGCTCAACCACAATGAGTCGGGGTACGCGTGGCATAGGATTTTAGCGTCTGCGTGGCTGCGGTGGGAACGAATCGCGCCCAGGCGCAACTGTCAGGCATGGCACATGGTAGGTAAACTCGCGCCCGAAGTAAATAGCAGACGATGCGATTGTCGGTAGTTCATCCCAAAAGTCGCCGATGTCTGGCGAAGTTCCCAGCGCGATCTTCGTTCCACCAGGCTTGCAGCCAACGGCAAAAAATCTCCCACCTGAGCAAGAATTCCACATGCCTTCTGCAACGAGTGCTGCGATTTCCGTCTGCCGCTGTTGAGGCGCGATCCGGATGAGCGGATCAAGCATGTGACGAAGAATATCGGTGAGCGGCAAGTCCCCTACAAGCTCGTTGGAAATGACAATTACGCAAGGAGAGCTGCATTTCATTTGCTCAAAGACGTGCGAAAGTGTGGAAGCGATAAAGACGGTGCCGAGTTTCACCGACCGCTGCAACGCGGCGAGGAACCGCTTCGCAAGGTCTGCCACCTGTGGGTCGGCTTCCTTAACTCGCCTTAGCAATTCAATTCCGCCAAGCTGAGGAACCTTCCAGTCGGTGATCACAATTTCAATGGGCGACTGATCGAGAATATCGAGTGCTTGCTCGGTCGTCGCAGCCAATTTTGTCCGCAAACCAGATTCAGCTACCACCTCGCGCCAAAGGTTTCCTGTTGCGTCCTCATCATCGACGATCAAGGCTGTGGCCGGCACGGCACGTTATTAGCGAAAGCTGCCTCTCCTCCACGCGACCTAGTTCTCCTTTCTCTCGGTAAGTCTTACGTAGTGGAGCAACACCCATACCAAATAGGTACCAATCAAATACTCCAACTAAAGCTCTTATTATTAACGGGGATCCATGGCGAGCGGAGTCCCGTATCGATTTTTAAAGATTAGCAAGTCGTCATACTCCGGATTGAGCGGATGTGCTAGTTCCACAATGCAATGCAAGGCTGTGCAGAATCGGGAATGCAACGGCTCGCTAAGCGAAAAAAAAGTAAATTAAATTTTAGTTTCCGGACGACGCCGATTCGAGCGTCTTGAGCGCTAAATCTCGAAGCACGTTTAAAACATACAGCCCGTCGGTGGCGGAACCAGCGTAAACCAAGCCTTCATTCGTTCCATTCGTCAGCGTCGTGAATTGAAGGTAAGCGTTCGTCTCGCCGGGTTCTATCACTCGCGACCAACTGGCGCCGTTGTTTAGCGACAGAAATAATCCCCTGCCGCGCATGGCCACTAGCCAGAAACCCGGGCGTATCAGCAAGTCGACAGGGGTTGTCGACGGCAATCCAGTCTGCAGCTTTCGCCACGCCGCGCCATCGTCCCAAGAAATGTAGAGCCCGTTCCTGGCGGCCGCGAGGAGCGTGTCATCGTCCGCCGATTCAAGCCGTATTACGCCACCAGAATCGAGCGGGAGATCATGCCACTTCCACGTTTTGCCGGCATCGTCCGAAAAAACCATCGCGTTCGACGAAACGATTCGCAGCCTTCGAGCATCGCTCGACACACGAACTGAATCGACCGGCAGATCGCGCGTACTGAACGGAAGCGCAGCCCAAGTGCTCCCATTGTCTTGTGTAACAAACAAACCGTCGGTGCTCGCTGCAAACCACGCTGTTTCGGCAAAAGCCATGTCATTCACCACAAAGCGAAATGCTTCCGCGTGTCCCAGTGGCAACCATTTGCCCTTTTGGGTGTCAAAGCGAGCGAGACCACCGAAGCCTAGCGCAGTGATCCAACCGGCAGGCGAGGAAAATATTCGCGTCACCACATTCCCGTTCAGGCCCGCATCCATCGCAGACCACGTCCGCCCTCCGTCCTCCGTCTCGACAACTTGTTCCGGCGATTTCGCCAGAACTGCGGCAATGGCTCCGGGTTTCTCGGCATTCATCGCCAGTGAAATAATCCTCTGGTGACGGAAGCCTTCATTCAGCGCGCGAAAATGATCTCCGCCATCATCGCTGGCAAGAACTCCGCGCTGCTCCGTTCCAATCAACACTCGCGCCCTTGGGTCCAAAGATCCTGTTTCGTCATCCCGGACCGAAATCTGAACCGCTGGTTCGATTACCAGCGAGTTGACGACCCATGCTTTTGGAGAGATGCGCCTCCACCGTGTGCCACCATCAGCCGTTTTCCAAAGCCCTTCCGTGGTCCCCGCGAACAAAGTTTTCGGATCTGACGAATCTTGCCGGATGATCAACGTCCGTCGCGCGGAGTACGGAATGCCTTCGATTTTTCTCCAGCTCGCGCCGGCATCCTCGCTGCGGTAAATACCCGAGCAGGCGCTGGCGAAAACTCGTTGCGGATTGGACGCGTCCACTTCCAGGCTCAAAACGTCTGAGTCGTCGATCATCCCTTCATGGATGGGAACCCAATTCTTTCCGCCGTCAACAGTTTTCCAAGGGAGATGAAACGTCCCGGCGTAAATGATGCTGGGATCCCGTGGATCAGTTGCGAGTGAATCAAAATTGCGCAGTTTCGAATCCGCCAAAGGAGTAATTCGCTCCCAGCTTTTCCCAAGATCATTCGACCGGAAAACCCCATCCAGCGCGCCAGCTACAAGAACATTTCGATCGGACGTCGCCTCTACCAGCGCACGAACGGCGTGGCCCGCGAGGCCGGTTCCCTGCCAGATTCTTCCGTTATCGTGGCTAACAAAAACTCCACCGCTTTCTCCGTTCGCCTCTGCAGTCCATATCGCTGCAAAAAGCGTCCCGGAACTATCTGGGCTGACGATGATTGCGGTGATCACCCCGTAAGCTACCCGTCCCAGCGATTGCCAGTGTTCTCCGGCATCCTGCGAACCGAAAACGACGCCATCCGCGGTTCCAAGGTAGAGCACGTTGGGCCGAATCGGGTCAGCCGTCAGCGAGCGCACATCTCCTCCGAGCGGCCCTATGGATGTCCACGCCTGAGCGCGGAGGGGTAAACAGACAAGCCAAAATGTGAAAAAAGTGAGTGTTACAACTCGCGACCGGTAAACTCGAGAAGCCATATCGTTTAGATGCCGGGGCTTGCGCGCACGGCACACAACCCCTGGAGGACTCGTGGATGTTGCAGCAATCCGAGGTCCGCAATCCGAGGCGAAGTGGCTCATACCTCTTAACCAGCCGACAGCCAGACCCCTTGTCTGGCGCCCACCTCGATGCTTCAGTAAGTCGCGCCTTCCGGAACCAATATAATCTCGACGAGCCGGCCTTCTTTTCCCGCAGCCGTATTCGTGCGCACATCGACGCGCGAAGTATCCACGCTCTTCTTCTCCTCCAGGTACTTTTTCGCGCTATCGGCGCGCTGCGACGCCAATTTCTGGGCGCCACGCTCTTTGGGCTCCGCGTATCCAACCAAAACGATTTTTGCTTTCGGATCGCTCTGCAAGCGCACCGCAACATCGTCTAGCGTGCGCTTGCATACGTTGCCCGCGCGCGCGCTGTTTAAAGCGAAAGAGCATTCGCTGATTTTGCTGGCTTCCGGCGCAGGAGGAGGCGCTTGCACCGTAACAGTCGCCGAGCAATCGCACGCGCTATGAACGTCATTCTCGGCGCGCCCCGTCACCGTATAAGTTCCTGGAGCAAGTCCTGATGTATCGAGTTGTACGCTCTGCCCGCTCCCTATGATCTGTCCAGCGTTTGCTTGCCAGGTATAAGTAATCGGAGTTCCTGACGGATCGTTCACCACTGCAGTGATCGTCGGACGTTCACCCGCAGACACCGTAGATGGATTTGCAGTACATGACATGGTCGGTGCTGCCGGAGCTGGCTTGGGCTGGACTGTGATAGTCGTCGAGCAACTCGCGCCATTTCCTGCGCCGTTATCTACACGCGCGGCCAAGCTGTATTTCCCGGCGGGCGCTCCGCTTGAATCCCATCGCACGTACGGCCCAGTGCCGGAAATTTTTCCGCTCGTGGCCGTCCAGGTGTAATTCAACGGACGGCCGTTCGCATCCGTCGCCGTCGCGGTGGCCGCTACACTTTCGTTCGAACCTTCCATCACCGAGGATTTCTCCGCCGAGCAAGAGGCCGTGACGTTGTCCGGTGGCAGAGGCTTTTCGGGCCAGCGCGCAAACGCTATTTTCACTACGAAACCGTTGCGGTCTTGGTGATTCGTCAAGTTCAAGTTATAACGATAAGCAACATCCAGCGCCAAATTCTTCAGAGCATAGAGACGGATTCCCATTACACTGTCTACCGGATCGCGCGCGCCGAACGTCGTATTTTGAATTCCTTTGCCCACGTAAATCAGCCCGTCATATTCTGTGATGATCTGGAAGCGCTTCTCTGGGAAAATTTGCAGCCCGGCGCCGATGGGCATCTGGTCCGCACGCTTTAGGACCCCAGTTGTGGGCGTGTCGTTAAACACCACGGTATAATCCGACTGGCGCGTGAAGCGATACGCCCAGTTTATGGTCGCCAGAATGCTGTGATGGAACAAATTCTTGCTGGCTTCCAGGCCGATTCCGTAATTGAACATTCCAGATTGCACTTCATTCGACAGCAGGGTGGAATATCCCGTCTGCGTGGGGATATAAAAGTCATTGCGAATCGAAAGGCTAATTGGTTTGCCGCGCCTTTCTGAAAGCAGCCCAATCTTGAATCCCAAGTCTATTTCTCCGACGCCGCCACCGTTGTGCGAAGCAAACGGATAATCTTCAACATAAGCCGGGGCGCAACCGGTGCACGGCAGGAACGAGTTATAAATCGTGTTTCGGTACTGCAAGCCGTTTGTAGAATTCAGGCTCAACAAACTTGGCTGGTCCACATGGATGTGCTCATCCGCATCGACCGAAAGGAAGACGGTAAACCAATTCATGATTCCTACGCCAAAGGATGGAATTACTTGCAGAACCGTGATATCTCCCGGCATGCGTGAAATCTTATTCACGCCGGCGACGATGTCGAATCCGCCTCTGGGAAGCGTGTCACCAGTACCTAGTGTAAACAGTCCGGGAGTTCCATCCAAAGCGGGCATGGGGGTCCATTTGTGACGCTCCTCTGTTGCAGTATCGTCGGAAGCGCTTTTCGCGGAAGCAAGCGTGGGTAGCGGCGCGGCGGTCTCGGCGGTCGATGAAGCGGACGAATCACTGGAGGTAACTGACTTCTTTGCGTTCGGATCGTTCGTAGAGGAAGCAGCAGTGCCGGCATCCTTATCTTTCGATTTGTGGTCGTCCGCCAAACTCGGCGTCGAAATAAGGAAAAGAGCTGAAAAAGATAGAATCGCCGCACCCGCTTTGAATCTCATCCCCCCTCCTTACTTCAGTGGCATCGAAGCTTGGCTTTCCCGACGCTGAAGGCGCTATCTATAGATGGCGGCCCAGTTTGGAAGTTACGTGCACCCGCAGATTTTGACGCCGGGGCCGGCAAGGGTGGCAGCGAGCCTTGCCAAACGCAAAACGATAAAGCGGGTTGAGTATAATTCACGCTCGAAGGTTCCAACACTATTTTTTGCAACTTCTTCGCGCCAGAGGGGTTTTGTTACCTGGTTATACTCCGGCCGCTCAGGTCCAGGCCACTCAGTTCGGTACATTGTCATCTGATATAGTCGGCTTTCGATAACGTCGGCTTTCTCCCGAGCGAAAGCGCAACGCAACGGTTGAACGAGGAGGCTTCCATGGCACGCACATCGCTACTTCTGATCATGCTGGTTCTTTTGGGTCTTGTAGCGCTTCCCGCGCACGCTCAAGCACAAGATTCCGCAGCTCAAAGCTCCAATATCGCGCCATATGAAGTGCACGCGGGTACACGCTTTTTGGTCGCGCTTCACGACAAACTCAGCACGAAAGACGATAAGCGCGGAAAGACTTTTACCGCCAAGACATTGGAAGAAATCGTATCTGCGGACGGAACCACTTTGCCCGCAGGCACCGCAGTTCGCGGCCACATCGATAAAGTTGTTTCAGCTGGAAAAACCGGACGCGCCAAACTGTGGCTCGCGTTTGACGACATACGCACCCCGAACGGCTGGGTCCCTCTCGTAGCGGTACTGATTGACACTCCCGGCATTCACTCCATTCGAGTTCTATACCAGCACGAAGGCGAAATCGAAGCGACTTCCAGCAACCACCAAACCGAGGCCGAAGCGGCAGCCGCTGGCGCTTTAGCAGGCGCCGCCGTGGGCATGGCCGCCCATGATAATAAGGACGCGGCGATCGGGGCAGCCATGGGCGCCGCCGCCGCGTTTATGGTCACCTCCGGAATTGGCCAGGAGCTGACCCTCGAGGAAAACACGAAGCTCGAGCTGATACTCGAACGCCCCCTTCGCGTTCGCCGAGCCTAGCCGCAAAATTAAATCTTCAGTCGCAGGCTACCCATCCCGCGGAGCCATGTGCTCACTTGGATTTACCCGAAACTGCTGATAGATTCAGTTCTAGATGCCACCTGAGAAAACATCGCAGCAGCGCATCCTGATCGTGGAAGACGAGGAAAATGCCCGCAAGGGTTACGAAGCCCTGCTCCGCAAATGGAACTTTGAAATTCTGGGCGTCGGAAGCGGCGAGGAAGCCCTTGCCAAGTTTCAGGATTTTCAACCCAGCGTCATTCTCGCTGACGTTGAACTTCCGGGCATGAATGGCTTGGATTTGCTCACTCACCTTGGCGAAGAGATCCAGCGGATTCCCGTCATCATCATCACGGGGCGCGGTAGCGACGAGCGCGTGGTGCAGGCGATCGAAGCGGGCGCGTATTGGTACATTGAAAAGCCCCTCAAGCCGCCTGTTCTGCGTGCCTTGCTCGACCGCGCCTTTGGGCGAGTGCGCGACCAACAAGCCGTCGCTGCCTTGACGCGTGATTTGCGAAGCGCGGGAAAACTTGGCGTCCTCGTTGGCACTTCGGCTCCGATGCAGGAAGTGATGCGCCAGGTCGAAATGGCCGCGCCTTCCACCGCTTCCGTCCTTATCACTGGCGAAACTGGTTCAGGAAAAGAAATGGTGGCGCGCTCGATCCATATGCTGTCGCCGCGAGCCGAGCGTCCGTTCGTGGCCATCAATTGCTCGGCAATTCCCGAATCGCTGATGGAAAGCGAAATTTTTGGCCATGAGAAAGGCGCATTCACGGGCGCGGCCGAGCGCCGCATTGGATGTTTCGAACTTGCCGACGGCGGGACGCTCCTGCTCGACGAGATTGGCGAAATGCCCGCACAAACCCAGGCTAAGCTTCTGCGCGTCCTCGAAGACCGCAAAGTTCGCCGTCTGGGCAGCAAAGTAGAAACTCCCGTGGATGTGCGCGTGCTCGCGGCTACGAACAAGAACCCGGAAGAAGCCGTGGCCGATGGGCATTTGCGGCAGGATCTTTACTTCCGCCTCAACGTTTTCCATATTCACCTGCCGCCCATGCGGGAACACAAGGAAGATCTCCCCTTACTTGTCGAGCATCTACTGGCCGATATATCCGCGAAGCATAACAAAAAGGTCACCAGCGTGGGCGCCGACGTAATGGATCTTTTCAAGTCCTATCCCTGGCCGGGTAATGTTCGCGAGTTACGCAACGCGCTCGAACGCGCCGCTATCGCCTCCGACCGCGGTAGCGTGTCGCGTCAACACCTCGCATCTGACTTCGGCCGCAGTCCGGCAACAACGAACTCGGGACTCGGAGCGCTCCGCTTTCCGGTCGGCACCACCGTGGATGCAGCCGAGCGCGAACTCATCTTGCAGACTCTCAACGCCACAAACCAGAACAAGACTCGCGCGGCGGAACTATTGGGCATTAGCCTCAAGACACTTCACAACAAATTGAAAGAATACGAGGCGGGGCGGATCAATGCGTCTCAGCCTGAAAACTAAATTTACTCTCGCGACCTCGCTCTTAGTACTGGCGGTGGTCACCGCCGTTTCAGCTCTGTACATCGCGCGGCTCACCCGGCAAACATTGCGACAAGCGGACGACCGCGCGCGTTTCATCGCGCAACAAGTATTTCTCGCTTGCCAGAACGCCTTGGCTGACGCCGCCGAGCGCGGCGACTCGCCAGCCTCGCTGAGTGCCGCAGACCTCCGTGAATACGCGCAGCGAACCTTTGACAACAGCAGCTCTCTGAATTCGGTGATCGAATCCGCGGTGGGATATTCTCCGACGATTTATGAAATCACCATCAGCGACCGCGACGGCATCGTTCTGGTTTCTAGTGATGCGGCTCTTCGAGGAGAAAAAGTTCCGGTCAGGCCGGGAGTCGCATCGCTCGTCCGCGGCGGATTTTTCCAGCAGCTTCGTACTCTCTACGGGCCCCCTCAAGTCTTCGAGGACTCTCTACCCTTCAACCTGGGTCCCGGACCTTTTGGCGACATCCGCATTGGACTTTCCTCGGCCTTGATTCGCAATGAAATCACGTCTCTTCTGCAGTCCGCGGGATGGTATGCGCTAGCCTCCGTTCTGCTCTCCACGCTGCTCGCATTCGTTGTCAGCCGCGTATCGCTGGCGCCGATCGACCGCATCTCAGCCCAATTGGACCGCATCTCCGCCGGTGAGTTCGACCTCGAGCCAGTCAAACGCGGCGACGAATTCGGCGCGGTCAGCACCAAAATCGTGGGCATCGGAAAGCAACTGCGCGATGTGCGCGAAATCTTCAGCACTCTACGCGAAAATCTTGATCAAGTGATGAGCGGCCTGGAAGATGGCTTGCTCCTTTTCAACGCAAGTGGCCGTGCCGTCCTGGTAAGCCCCTCGGTCGAAAATTTCCTCAGTCGGCGCCCGGAAGACCTACGGGGATGCCGCGTCGGCGAGATTTTCCCGCTCGGCCATCCCGTTCGCCGCGCCCTGGGCGTCGAAGGCGACGACATCGTTCCGGTCGAGGGCGCCGAAGCCACTCTGGAAGGCGCGAATGGACCTCAGCGAATCGGATTAAGCGCCCAAGTAATTCGCGAGCACGGAGTTCGCATGGGCACGCTGGTTATTCTGCGCGATGTCGAATCCATCGAGCGCATAGGAAATCAGCTTCATGTGTCCGAGCGCCTCGCCGCTCTCGGCCGCGTTACCGCAGGCGTCGCACACGAAGTCAAAAATCCCCTGAATTCCATGCGCCTTTGGCTCGAGGTTCTGAAAGGCAATATGCCGGTCGAACCCGAAGCCCAACAGGCGGTCAAGATGCTGGACAACGAGATCGACCGGCTCGATCACGCAGTGAAAACATTCCTCAACTTCACCAAACCTCTCGAATTTAAACTGGAAGAAACCGACCTGCGTGTGCTTCTGGACGAAGTTTTGGACGCAGCGCGTCCGGCCATTACGCAGGCCGGCGTGGAATTGCGCGTGGACTTGCCTTCGGAGTTCCCTCCTACGCTCGTCGATAGCCAGCTAATGCATCAGGCCGTGCTGAATTTGTTATTGAACGCTTGCGAGTTCACCAGCCCGGGCGGGCGCATCACGCTGAGTCTTCGCCGCAGTGGCGATTCTGCGGTTATCGCCGTCGCCGACTCGGGCAAAGGAATTCCAGTGGACGACCAGAAGAAAATCTTCCAGCTATTCTTTACCACCAGGCCGGGCGGCACTGGTATCGGACTTGCCAACACTTTTCGATTTGTACAGCTGCACAATGGTCGGATAGAATTCGATTCGGAGGTCGGGCGCGGAACTACCTTCCGTGTAGAATTGCCGCTGGCTCGCTCCATGGAAGCTTCGGCGGGGAAACTCCGCGACTTCAGCCAGCCCTTCGCTGAAGAGAAAAGATAAATGCCCAGCCGTAAGAAGAAAGCTACAGGTCTGATCGCTCTGTTGGCTTGCGGGTCGGCGCTCGCGGTCACCGGGTGCGAGCAGAAAACTGTCAAAGCAGCGGTGCCTGTCGCATCGACTCCCATGCCGCAGCCGGCGGACTCTAAGCCGCTGACGAATATTGCGCCGGATACGACCGCGACGCCCCCGGAAGTCGCCGAAGCCCCGCCACCAGCTCCGCCTCCCTCCTCCGCCGCGCCGCTGTCCGTCCCCGTCCACTCGAAACCAGTTCCTCCCCCTCATAAGCAAGCAGCTGAGCAACAAACTGCGGAGGCTCCCGCTGAGCAATCGACGCGCCCGCCCGCTCCGTTGATATCCCCCCAAATATCGGCGAACGACCAGGCTACTTACGCCCATAAGACGGATGACGACATCAGCATCGCCGAAAAAAATCTTCAGCAGTCTGCCGACAAGCGTCTTAGCGCCGCGCAACGGGACCTGGTTGAAAAAATACGCAGCTTTTTGTCCCAATCCCGTGAGGCTAGCAAGGCCGGTGATTGGGCCCGCGCCCAAAATCTCGCGCAAAAGGCGCGCCTCCTTTCCGTCGAATTGGTTGATTCTTTATAAATCGCTCATCAAATATCAAATCCTATTCCCTGCCCACCGCATTTCGAACCGCAATCGTCACGAAAAAATCCTGCTAATATGGCTGCATGAAAGTATTTGACGTCGCCATCATCGGCGGCGGAATCATCGGCAGCTCAATTGCGTTCGAGCTGGCTGCCGAAAAACTCGATGTTGTCGTCTTGGACCGCGAAGAGCCTGGCCGCGGCGCCAGTTGGGCCGCTGCCGGAATGCTCTCGCCAGGGCCTGATTCCCCGGAATCGCTGCCGCTCGTTCCGCTGGCAAAAGAGAGCTTGCAGCTGTATCCCCAATTTATCGCCATCATCGAGGAAGCTTCCAGACTCCATGCCCACTTCTCTTCCGAAGGAGCGCTCCAGATTTTTCCTGGTCCGCATGGAGCAGTTGAACGCGACAGAATGATCACTGAGTTTCAAGGATTGAGCATCGCGATGGAATCCATCTCGCTCGACAACGCCCGCAGCATGGAAAGTTCGATCAATCCCGCTGCGTGCGCGGCTGCATGGCTGCCCGGAGAAGCTACCGTCGATCCTCGGCTTCTTATGGAAGCGATACTGTCCGCTCTGCGGCATCGCAACGTCGAAATTCGCGCCGGCTGTAAGGTGACTTCAATCATCCATCAAGGAAGAAACTGCTCTGGGGTGACTGCCGGCGGCGAAAACGTCACCGCGAAAATTGTTGTTGTCGCAGCGGGATGCCATTCCTCCACTCTCGCCGACGAAAATATAGTCGAGCAAGGTTGGCTTTCGCGTTACGCACCTACGAGGCCCATACGAGGTCAAATGCTCGCGCTCCGTTCCGATGAGATTAATCTGCGGCATGTTCTGCGCTCGGAGCGAGGCTATCTTGTGCCACGACTCGACGGACGAATCATCGCGGGCAGCACGCTCGAAGACGTTGGGTTTGACAAACACGTCACCGCGGCAGGAATGCGCAAAATCCTCGACGCCGCAATCGAGCTCGCCCCAAGTCTCTCCGGCGCCGAAATAGTAGAGACCTGGGCGGGTCTGCGGCCCGGCACTCCCGACAACCTTCCTATCCTCGGACCCACCGATATCGAAGGCTTGTTCATAGCCACCGGCCACTATCGAAACGGAATCCTGCTCGCTCCCGTGACAGCCAAGCTCGTGCGCGATTGGATTCTGACCAAAAAAATCGCCGCATCCACGGACACTTTTTCGCCATTGCGGTTCGCGGAGCGCAACGATTTTCAGAACAGCGCGCCTAAACACACGGCAGCCATTTCGTAATCCAAATGAAGCAAACTAGAAAGGAACGCTGCGGGGAGGTTCGCGGTTAGGGGGGCCCGCAAGTGTCGACGCTTGTCCTGGGCCAGTAAATTGTACTTTATCGGCGTCCAGCACAATGGAGCGGTCGAGAACAGCTTCCACAGTCGAGCCACGAGGCAATTCAGCTTCCGGTCCGCGAGTTAGCAATACGGCGAGCAACCCCGCGGCAGCTCCTACGCCTGCGCCAATCCCTGCCCCTGCGGCGCTTCGCCCAGCGATAGCGCCGATCCCAGCGCCCGCGGCGGTCGTTTTCGCCACCGTGCCAATGTCGCCGCCCTTATTTGAATCGCCGATTATTTTGCCTTCATTATCTGTCGTCTCGTTGCCGCCAGTTCCTGCATTGCTGGGGACAGCATTCAAGTTGACCATGTACGCATTCGGAAGGATCAGCGTCTTCAACCGAATCATCAATTCTCCGCGCCCTTTCACTCGTCCGGGACGTTTTGATTCACTCACTTCGCCGCTGACGTACGAGCCCGCTGGGATTACCACCTTTCCGTCAATCATGACGGGAAATAAAGTCTCAAAATAAACGGGATCGCCGGGCCGTGCGCTTCGAGTCGAAATAGCATTGTGCAAAACTAGCGGGATGTGCGTCCCGCCGGGAACCTCTATTTTCGCATCCTTCGAGATTGCTACCGGGGCCGGCGTGCTCGGTTGAGCGGTGGGTGCGGATGTTTCCGGCGGCCCCGCACTGGCTGACGCTTGTGCAGGTTGCGATGGAGAAGACGGAGTCTGAACCGGAGCGTTTTGCGCGGGCGGTTGAGCCGCCGGCGCCGGAGGCAAAGGGCCGTCCTGCTGCGCAAACACGCTGCCAGCCAGAGCCAAAAATGACAAAACCATCGTCCCTGAGATTCGCAAGCCAAATGAACGTTTCGTCATTTTTTTGCCCCCCATTCCCTGCACAAGACCATGTCCAAAAGGATGCTGCTAGCGCCCACGGAGATGTACGAAGCATAACCTGTGCTTCATGGCTTTTCCACCTTCTAGGCCATGCCTCAGGGCGACAATGCGTGTACGACTAAGACACTCCCGAACCTGAGCCATCCTGCTGGCAGATATACTGATTCAGAGCCGAGCATTGGGCACCAAAGGCATTGGATCGATTCACCTTCCGTCTTCGCTGCGGCAGAAGACTCTGCTGATTATCGTCCTGACGATGTTCGGCGCCGTGGGCAGTTTATTTTTGCTTTCCCGCATTCTTCTGCTTCACGGGTACGCTCACCTGGAAGAAAACTTTGCCCGAGAGAATCTCGAGCGCGCCGCAAGCGCATTAACAAACGAACTCAACACCCTCGACCGCACCACCAGCGAGTACGCTGCCTGGGATCAATCCTATGCATATCTCCACGGAACGAATCCGGGCTACGTCAAATCCGAATTTCCAGCTCCCACGTTCCAGCAGCTCAAAGTGAGCTTTGTCGTCATACTCGACAACTCAGGTCACACAGTTTTCACCAAAGGGTTTGACCTGGCAAGCGGTGGTGAAGCACCGGTCCCCGAAGGACTCGATCAAAATCTGAAAACTGGCTCTTCAATACTCAACCACAAAAGCCTGGAAAGCAGAGTGATGGGCATCCTGATGCTCCGGGACGGCCCCGTTCTCGTGGACTCCCGTCCGGTGCTCACAAGTGACTCACGAGGGCCCATTGCCGGAACGTTGATCATGGGCCGCGTCCTCGACCTTGCTGAAGTCCGGCATCTTTCGGAAATGGTTCACATGCCGCTGGCGATCCAGCGCTTGGACGACTTGAATCCGAATGCTGACTTCCCACCCGACCGCGACGCAATCGCCGGCCAATCCACCACGCAAATTCGCGCGCTGGACCAGGATTCCCTCGCCGCATATCAAGAGCTTGACGATATCTACGGCCGTCCGGCCATCGTTCTTCGGATTATTCTTCAGCGAAATATCTACGAACAGGGCCAGACCACCCTGCTTCAGTTCTCGCTGTTGCTCCTGGCTGCCGCCCTGCTATTCGGCGCCGCAACGCTCTATCTGCTCGAGCGCGTCATACTTTCGCGCGTCGCCGATCTGAGCGATGGGATCACACAAATCGGAGCCAGCGGTAATCTGTCCGCTCGTCTGGAAGTACGCGGCGAAGATGAACTCGCCTATCTCGGCACCGCTATCAATAGCATGCTCGAGGATCTGGAAAAAGCCCAGCTCGAGCAGCACCAGGGCCGTACGCGCCTCGGTTTGATGATTGAAAGAATGCCGGTCGTTTTGTGGACCACGGATAAGCATTTGCGATTCACGACCGCGATCGGCGCCGGTTTGGAGCCTCTCGGGTTGCGTTCCAACGAGCTCACTGGCAAAACGCTCTTTGAATATTTCCAGACGAAGAATGCTGAATTCCCGCCGATCGCAGCTCATAGAAAGGCTTTGCATGGAGAATCAGTAACCTACGAATTAGACTGGCAAGACCGCGTGTTCGAAGCTCACGTGCAGCCTCTGAGAGGCAACGAAGGAGGATTGGTCGGTGTGATCGGCGTGGCTCTCGATATCACCGATCGTAAGCATCTCGCGGATCAGTTGCGCCAGGCGCAGAAAATGCAGGCGGTGGGAGAGCTTGCCGGCGGCGTCGCCCATGATTTCAATAATCTGTTGATGGTTGTGAAAGGCCACGCCGAGATGCTTCTCGATCGTCTGCCGAATTCTTCCCCCCAGCGATCAAATGTCGAGCAAATTCAGACCGCTGCCGAGCGCGCGGCATCGCTCACCGCACAGTTGCTGGCCTTCAGCCGCAAACAGGTTTTGCGGCCGCGCGTCTTGGATCTCAATGAGGTAGTCGGCGGCATGATTCAAATGGTTTCTCGCGTCATCGGCGAGAATATCGATTTGGCTTTCATGCCCGGGGCCAACCTCGGTAACGTGAAAGCCGACCCCAGCCAGATCGAACAGGTAGTTTTGAATCTTGTCGTCAATGCGCGGGACGCCATGCCACAGGGTGGGCGCCTAACCATTGAAACAGCCAACGTCGAACTCGACGAGAATTACACCGCGCAACATGCGGTCGTCGAACCCGGCCCTTACGTGATCCTCACTGTCACCGACACCGGTTGTGGAATGGACGCGCAAACCCAGGCTCGCATCTTCGAACCCTTCTTCACTACGAAGGAACAGGGTAAAGGCACAGGTCTCGGACTCGCTACCGCGTATGGTGTGGTCAAACAAAGTGGAGGCTACATCTGGGTCTATAGCGAGTTCGGTCGTGGCACTACGTTTAAGATTTACCTGCCCAAGGTTGCAGCCAAACCCTCCGCGCCCGCTGTCGCGAAAGTGATTCCCGCTCCCGCGTCCGGTTCGGAAACAATTCTCTTTGTCGAGGACGAACAGAGCGTGCGCGAGCTCGTGCGCGAATATTTGTCGGCCTGCGGATATCGCGTGCTGGAGGCCTCGGACGGAATCGAAGCCCTTGATATTGCCGCCACGCATCCCGGAGCCATTCAACTGCTGATTACCGATGTCGTGATGCCGCGCCTCAGCGGACGTGAACTCGCCAGCCAAATCGCTTCCGCCCGTCACGATCTGAAGGTTCTCTATATTTCTGGCTATACGGACGACAGCGTATTCCGTCACGGCGTGCTCGAAGGAGGCATGGAATTCCTGCAAAAGCCGTTCAACCTGAGGACCCTCGCACAAAAGATTCGCGAAATCTTGGACCGCGACGCCGCAGCGCCCGCCCTGGGCGGACGTTCCAAGAACGAGCGAGACTCCATGTCTTAGCAGCGCCGGCATCCTGCCGGCTCTTCTCGCGGTAGGAACCGATTCAGTTAAATTAGAAATACACTCTGGCCGGTAAGCTCGAATCTCTTGCGGCAGCGAATATTGCGGCAGGCGACCATGTTATCCACGCGAACCATATAGGAACGCGCTTTGGCAAATTTAGCCCGGTCCTCTTCATTCCCACCTGGAGGGATTTGCGCCTTCTTCGTGCGCACGATGTAACGCACCGGATAGGCGTTTTCCTGACGGCAGTGCGCGCAAACGAGCGTCACCTGTTTCGTCTCTTCTTTCTCGTCGTAATATCTCTTTTCATCCACCGCTCAGCCGCCCGTAACTCTCTTTCATTGTGCAAAAGACGATATCCCCACCCCGCGCCGTGCGCAAGCTGAATCACCATGTCCGACCGGTGAAGGTTCCAGCCTGGCTTGCGCGGCCGCTCACTGCGATACCCCCGCGTCCGACTTCTGTTACGATGCCGCTCGGTTATCGCAAGATGGCTTCAGCTCCTGCAATCTCCGATCATTTTCCAACATGGATTCGATGGAGTGCTCTCGTTTGGTTGCTCGTTTGGGTTCCCGCGTATTGGCACACTTGGGGCGCTGCGAATTTCTTGCATCTCTGCGACGTCGCCGTTATCCTGACTTGCATCGGCCTGTGGACGAATAACTCGCTACTGATCTCCAGCCAAGCAGTCTCTTCCTTACTCATCGACACCGCATGGGCTCTCGACGCGGCCTGGAGATTTCTTACCGGAGGCCATCTCATCGGCGGCACCGAATACCTCTTCAAAGCAAACTCCCCCCTGTGGATCCGTCTGCTCTCGCTGTTTCACATAGTCATGCCCTTTCTACTTCTTTGGGCTCTACGCCAAATCGGTTACGACCGCCGCGGTTGGATTACCCAGACTCTCATCGCCCTTCCGGTCGTTGTGTCGTCGCGACTTGCCGCCACCCCCGTGACAAACATCAACTTTGTATTTACCGATCCTTTTTTCCACCGCGCATGGGGACCTGCGCCGCTGCACCTGATCGCAGTCCTTCTGTTTCTTAGCTTTGTGGTCTATCTGTCCACTCACTGGTTGCTTACCCGCGTGTTCCCGCCCCCGCGCAGTCGTGCAACATTGCTGTAACCTTGTTGTGGTTGTATTTCATCCCGCTCTATACATACTGTAAGCGAAAGTGTGGGAGGGAAACTCGTGCGGCATAAATCAGCCCAACTATTGTGTGTCGGTCTTCTCTTGGTCGCCGCAGTTGCGGCGTGGCCGCACAGCTCGCAAAGAACAAACGCAGCGGCCCTCGGCGCGCTAACTTTCTCACCACAGTCCTCCTTCGCGAATTCCATTCAGCATGTCTTGATCGTCAGCATCGACGGTATGAAGCCGGAAAGCTACACCGAGCCCGATGCACACGGACTGAAAGTCCCCACCTTGCGTGAAATGGTGCGCAGCGGCGCGTCAAGCGACGGCGTGCAATCCGTGATACCCACCGTCACCTACCCCTCTCATACCTCAATGGTCACCGGCGTGAGCCCAGCAACGCACGGCATCTACACCAATCCCGCGTGGGATCCTCTCAACCAAAACTCTGGCGGCTACCGCTGGTACACCGAAGACATTCGCGTGCCGACTCTCTGGCAACTCGCGCGACAAGCCGGCCGGCGAACCGCGCTCATTCATTGGCCCGTGACGGCCGGGGCTAAAGCAGACTTAAACATCCCGGAATATTGGCGCGCGAGCATCCCGGAAGATATGAAACTCGTTCGCGCCCTCGCAACGCCAGGCATCTTCGAAAAAGTAGCCGAGCAATTCCCTAGTTTCAAAACGGACGTTCCTCCGCTTGAGCTTAGCGACGCCGTCTGGACCGACGCCGCTTGTTACGCCATCGAAAATCTAAAACCCAACCTGCTGCTTCTGCATCTCGCCATGGTTGATCATTGGGAGCACGAAAAGGGCCCCTTCAGCCCCGAAGCCAACGCCGCCACTGAAACGGCCGACGCCCAAATCGCTCGCGTAATTTCCTCCGCGAAAAAGGCGGGAATCTGGCAGAACTCTGCCCTCGTGGTTCTCTCCGACCATGGCTTTGCGTCGATTTCGCAGGACATGCGCCCGGGCGTCCTGCTTCGGCAAAAGCGCCTGATTACTCTCGACGCCAAAGGCCGCATCACGGATTGGAAGGCCACGGAAATAATCGACGGAGGCTCCGCATACATTTACGTGAGGGATCCGAACGATGATGCCACGCGCACCGCGCTGCACAATATTTTTGATCCGTTAGCCGGCGCGGAAGGCAGCGGAATCCGCCGTATCGCCTGGCATGACCAAATCGTAGCAATGGGAGGCGACCCAAATGCATTCCTCGCTCTCGAAGCCTCCGATGGAACTTCTTTCGCTTTCGGCTACACGGGCGACCTGAAAAATCCTTCCACCCGCGGTGGCACCCACGGATATTTCCCCGATCGCTCACAAATGCGCGCTTCCATGATTTTCTACGGCCCTGCAATCGGAACGGGCAAAATTGACCATGCCCGGCTAATCGACGTCACACCAACGGTGGCACCATGGCTCGGGATGAAGCTTGAGAAAACGGAAGGAGCACCATTGGCAATCCCCATACGTGTGGCACCGGCGAAATAAATGATTTGGTTGCGGAGTGCGCTACTGTTTTCCGAGGTGAGGCGTTACGGCTCTACGTTTCTGAACGGATCGCGCGAAGGTCAATTCCAAGCTGCTGGCATTTCTTGTAAAGATGGCTGCGCTCCAGGCCCAGCGCTTTCGCGGTATTGGTCATGTGATTGTGGTTCCGCTTGAGCTCGGCAAGCAACGTCTCGCGTTCAAATGCTTCTACCCGCTGACCAAGCGCGCCGATCGCAAACGCTCCCGCACCGTTGAAATTTCCTCCGGTTCCCTGTTCCGGCGCAGGCAAAGCGCGCGTCACCGTTGCCGCTTCGACCACTTCTTCTGGAGCAAGTAGCAGCACGCGCTCAACTACGTTGCGCAATTCCCGCACATTTCCCGGCCAGGGATAACGTTCCAGTTCCGCAATTGCGTCCGGCGAAAATGCTTTCGGCTTCCAATTGTTCTGCTCGCTCAACTGGCAAACAAAATGTTCCGCCAGCGCGCGAATGTCTTCTCGCCGCTCACGCAGCGGCGGCACCACGACAGGGAACACAAACACTCGGTGGTACAAATCCTCGCGAAACGTCCCCTGGCGAACGTGCTCCTCCAGGTTGCGATGCGTTGCCACCACGATCCGCACATCCACCGCAAACGGCTTATCGCCGCCGATGCGCTCCATTTCGCCTTCTTCCAGCACACGCAACAACTTCGCCTGCATCGAGATCGGCATGTCCCCAATCTCGTCAAGGAAAAGCGTCCCGCGATGCGCCTGCTCGAACTTCCCGATGTGGCGCCCCGCCGCACCGGTGAAAGATCCCTTCTCATATCCGAAGAGTTCCGTCTCGACGAGCTCGCCCGGAATTGCGGCACAGTTCAGCGACACAAATGGCCCGCCGCGCCTCGCGCTTTTCTCATGCAGCGTGCGCGCAATCAGTTCCTTGCCCGTTCCCGTTTCGCCGCGAATGCACACACGCGTCTCGCTCGCCGCCACGTGCTCTACCTGTGCCATCACTTCGCGCATCGCCGCGCTGGTCCACACGATATGGTGCCGGCCCAATCGTTTTTTTAAATCGCGATTCTCCGTCTCGAGACGCTTCAGACGCAGAGTGTTTTCCACCGTCAGCAGCAGCTTCTCGGTGGAAATTGGTTTCTCCAGAAAATCGCTGGCGCCTAGCCGCGTGGCCCTCACGGCCATTTCAATCGAGGCCTGCCCGGACATCATCACGAAGGTCGATTCCACGCCGATATTCTTGAGGTCTTCCAGCACCGCAATGCCGTCCCGCCCCGGCATCACTACATCGGAGAGAATTAAATCGAAGCGCTCCGCCTTGGCCAGTTCGACCGCGCGCGCAGCATTATCGCAAACCGTGGCCTCATGCCCCGCGAGCCGAAACGCCCGTGCCAGCGACGCAAGCGTATTCGCGTCGTCATCGATAATCAGGATATGTGCTTTCGCAGGCACGGCCATCTACGCCTCTTCTTTTTTCTCTTCGTCTGAGAGCGTAACGTGGGTCGCCGGATGATTCGGTGGTTTGATGGGAAGCTCGACGTGAAACGCAGTGCCCACTCCTGTTTCGCTCTCCACGGAAATCCTTCCGCTGTGGTCCGCGACGATGGCTTGCACGATGGCCAGGCCCAATCCCGTGCCGTGCTGCTTCGTTGTGTAGTAGGGAGTGAAAATTCGTCCCGCCTCTTCGTGCGTCAGTCCGGTTCCAGTATCCGAAATCTCGAAATCCACATTGCCGTTCTCTTGCGTCGTTCGCATCATTAGAATGCCGCCCGCGGGCATCGCATCCATGGCATTCAAAATCAGATTCTCGATTGCGCGATGCAACAGCGTGGTGTCCGCCTGAATCGTCGGCAGGTTTTCTTTCAAATGAAGTTCCGGTGTAATCGGCGGACGTCCGACAGCGCCAAATTGCGCTTCGAACAGTTTCACCACGTTGCGAATCACTTCGTTCAAATCCACCGGTCCCAGCTCGGGCTGCGGCATTTTCGCGAAATCGCTAAATCGCCCAACGATGATTTTCAAATTCTCGATCTCCGCGAGCAGAATGCCCGTGGATTCGCGGAAAACTTCCTCGAACTGATCCGGGTTCTGCGTGCTCGCCCTTTGCAAGTTCTCAACCGTAGTTTGCAACGGGAACAGCGGATTCTTCAGTTCGTGCGCCAGGCGCCGCGCCACTTCCCGCCACGCGGCCACGCGCTCGGCTTGAATCAGCCGTTCGCGCTGGTCCACCAACTGCTGCGTCATCCGATTGAACGACTGTGCAAGCTGTCCGATCTCGTCGTGCCCGCGCACAGCCACGCGCGTATTCCAATTTCCGTCGGAAACTTCGCGGGCGCCCGCGGCAAGTTTTCGCACGGGCAGCGTCACGCGCGCCGCTCCCCACCAGCTCAACATCAGGCCGAAAAGTAAGCCGATGGCCGCCACCCCAGTTGCCAGCCACAGAATGTGGCGCTCGAGCGTCACCACCGTGCGCAGCGAATTCCCTATTAGCAGCACGCCCAGCAACTCATTCTGCCGGCCTAGTAACGGAATCGCGTGGAATACCTCCGAGCTTGCCGCGTCGAATGTCCAGTCAATCTTTGCGGTCTGCTCGGTGGGCTGGCTGCGCTCTCGTTCAATGATTGTCTCGAAACGCTCCGCTTCCGTCACCGGCCCGGCGCTATCAATCAGGTTTACCGGCTGAAATGCGGGCTCAAGATTCAGATAGAGCAGCGCGCGCATGTTGGAGGGAAGCACCAAGGAAGCCAGAAATTCCTTGCCCAGCCGTTCGCCGCCAACCACGTAAAGATCTTTGTCTCCCACGCGCACAGCCGCCACCGCCATCAGCGCCAGAGCGGGGCCATCTTGCGTATCGAGCTTCATCAAGAACGATCCGCGCGAAGCCCAGTCTTCCTTCTGCGTCACCCAATCCATTTTGTAACCAAAGCGCGCCGACCATTCCGCGGAAGAAATGATCGAACCGTCGGTGCCCACAAAGTCCAGGAAGTCGAGCTGGTGCGATTGCGCCACGCCACGCGCGTCGTTCACGTAAACTGAAATATCCGCATTAGGCCTGCTCAGGTCGATGGCCATTCGCACGGTAGGTTCTGCATCCGCAATTCCCTGCACGCGATTCAAAACATCATGCCGGCGGCGCTCAAACTCCTTATGGAACTGCTCCACCAGCGCGTCCATGTGCTCGCGATTCAGTTCGCCGAAAGCGCGGCGCGTCACGATCGTCACGCCCACGGCCACCAGCGCCACCGACACCAGTAGCGCCAGCATGAAGTTCACGAAAAGCTTCGAGCGAAACGTCACGACTCCTCTTCCTGCTCAGCCCATTACTTTTTGATCTCTGCCTGGTTACAGAAATTTCTTACACCACAGTCAAGGCGCGTCCGCCGGCGAATCAAGCCACACATCCGCAAGCGGCCAACTCTCGCCTGCTCCCGGCTGTTTCCAATCGCGCACCCGAGCGCTCAGTCCATAGACCTGCGGCAGCCAAACCAGCGGCACCACCAGTCCGCCATTCATGATGCTGCGCTCGCTGTAATAAATGTCCTCCGGCGATGCGCTCTCCGGAAGGGGACTGTCCACAATGCCCGCCAGCGGCCCCAGCGTATTCACGAACGCCGTGAGTGAAATGCGCGGCAGTGGCGAAGGCATTCGCAAACGAATCAGCCGCGCATCCGCATGAATCTCAGGATCAAGCTTTGAGTCAGTCGCCTTCGCACGTTTCGCGCCCGGCATCGCCCGCGCCACCAGCGAAATACCCGCCTCTTTCGCGTTCACCACGATCCGCTCCGCCACACTCTGCTCAAGCGTATCAGCGGAATCATATCCCAACACCAACTTCGTTGACGGCGAGATTTGCGGCCGGATTTCTTTCGCGTTGTGCACATCTATCTCTGGCGAAAAAAGAAATGCGGTTCCGCTCGACCATTGCGGCAGCAAGCCCCTGGCCGGTTCGCCTTCCTTCTGCAAAATAAAATCAACGATCGCCGCGCGGTCGATGCATCGTGCAATCGCCTCTCGCAAACGTGCATCCTCCGCCGCTGCGCGGCTCCTGACAAAAACCAACGCCAGTAATTCATCCGGCTGCGATGGGCTCACCCGCACGCCGCGATCCGCCGCCAGTCGCGCCTGTTCCGCCGGAATTTGTGCGAAGTCCGTCTTGTTCAGTTGCAAGTCAACCACGCGCTCGTGCGCCGACCGCCCCATTTGAATTTCGATGGAATCCACGAACGGCCGGCCTCCGCGATAATCATCGTTCGCCACAAACACCGCGCGCTTCCCCGCTTCCCATTCGGAAACGCGAAACGCACCATTCCCCGCCGTACCCACAAACCCGCCATCTTCTCCACGACGGTCGTATATCAGCGCATCCAACTCCGTTTTCGCGTCAGCTTCCTCCCGACTCGCAGCCGCCACAGATGGGTTGAGCGATTTCACCGTCGCTCCGATTTCCGCGCGCAGCGTTCCTCCATACCGTGGTCGGCGCGCTGGCCGCAACGGCGCCGCGCCCGCTAGCACCACACTAATCGCCGCAAGATACAGAGACAATCGACGCCTCATACGCTCCCGTTTTCAGATTCCGCGAAACAACCCGTGCAGTCTTCCCACCTTCCGACGCCCACAGCGCAAGCACCGGCCCAGCAAACTGAATTTGCTGGCTCACAGCATCCCGCTGACGGCTGCCCTCATAAATTTGAATAGAATCGGATTCGGTCCAATCCCCAAATCCTGAGGCCAATATAGGATCATCGAGGCCGCAAACGGGCGCTAGAATGGCGCGGTCCGCCGCGTTCTCTCCTCGAACACCCACGAGAGCGGCGCCCCTGGTCGCAGGAGTACTAACGCAAGTCACGGTTTCCGGACGTTGGAAATTTCCCGCGCACTCGGAACTTGGTAATTCAGCCTTGCCAGCCTGCAGATCGACCCGCCCACGTACATCGCGTTGTACCGGACGCTCATGCGCGATATCAATTCCGCGATTCAATTGCCATTCGCCCGATCGGTAATCATAAAATGCAATCTTATCGGGCTCGAGTATCACAAGAATCGAAGCGCCCTCCGCCGCAGTGTCAGGCAGCAACCCAAAATCGAGAATTCTGGCGTCCTGCTCCCAAATCAATTTTCGTCGCAACGTCAGCGACGGTTGCTTCGCGCTGGGTTTCTTAATCGCGCCCCGCTGCGCCGAAACCATCACCACATCGCTCGTTTCACCGCGACGAATCTCAGCAACCCAGACATAACTATCCGCCGATTCGGAAAGCGTCAGCTGCAATTGCGCGTCCGCGGGCTGTTTCTTGGTAATCCTGAATCCGATATTGGACAGGTCTGCGACAAGCATCTGGCGAACGCCGTCCACTTCACCGTCGTTCAGTGAAGAAATGTTCCGCACATCTAGCGAAAAAGTCTTGGCTGGCTTTGCTCCGGCTGCGATTTTGTCGGCGAACGAACTCAAGACCTTGCCCCACTCAGGCGGAATTTGCGCCACGGACTGCGCCGGCAAAGACCAAGTTATGAACGTGATAAATAAGAGAAGAACGATCGCTCGCAGAAAAAAGAGTCGAGGAAGGAGCCGCATCGGCTTGTGCCAATTGCACAAAGCGTTGAACCGCAATCATAGCACACCTCCAAAACCGCCAGCAGTTCACTTCCCTCCCTTCACCGCCGGATCCAGCGCCACCGACGCCGACTTCAACACATCATTCGTAAAGAAAAACTTCCCATCATTTGGCACCATCATGATTTGCACTTTGTCCGAAAGGCGCTGCGCCACCGTATACTGCACCAGTAGCGGATTCGTCTTCAGCGCGGCGGCTTCAAACTGGAGTTGTTCGGCTTCTGCCTGCGCCGTCACGCGAATGTTGTGCGCTTCTGCCTCAGCCATCAGATTGCGCCTCTCCAGTTCGGCTTTACCATCGATCACTTTGGCCTGTGCGGCAGCCTGCGCGTTCTTCACAACCAAAACGTTCTGCGTTTCCGACCGTAACTTGCTGCTTTCATCTTCCGCTTTGCTGTTAATCACTTTGGCCTGCGCGGCAGCCTCGGCATCCTGAATTGTCGTTTGCTTTCGCGCTTCAGCTTCCAGCCGCGACTGCTCGATCAGCTTCTGTTTCAACGGCAGCGTATATTGCATCGAGTCCGAATCCGCCTTGGCCATCAGGACGCGCGTCTGCGCATCCGCCTCCGCATGTTTGATCTGCCTCACTTTCTGCGCCTCGGCCTGCGACTCGGCAATGTTCACTTTCTTTTTCTCGATGCTCTGGTCCACGGACACGCGGTCGTCCTCCTGCTCCTTCAGCAACAAACCTTGCAACCCCTGCGCGTACTCTTCGGGCAGTTGAACTTTGCGCAGCAGTACCTCTTTCACCACGATGGCGTCGCTGCTCAATCGCGCCGTAATGATTTGCGTGGCGTGCTCCCTGAACTCCTCGCGCTTGATGGCAAAAATGTCGCGCACCACATAATTCGGCGCTACCTCGCGAAACACGCTGGTCACCACCGGAGCGACGATTTCCTGGTCGATCGGCTGCGGCAAATTCGCCTGCACGTAATCCAGCCGCCGCGGATCAATTCGATAACGCACCGTCACCGCCAGTCCCACCTCCAGCCCTTCGCGCGTTTCCACATTTAGCACCTCCAGCTTTTCGCGTGTGCCCTCAGCTGACGAAGTTGAAAACACGCGATCGCGCACGTCGTAAAGTTGCGCCCGGTCGATAAGCGGCCGGATGAAATGCGTCCCGGCGTACAGCGTCCCCGGCCGCACGCCGGAAATCTGGCTGATGCGCACCGCGGCATGCCCGTCCGGCACCACCAGGATGCTCGTTCTCGCCAGCGCCAACAGCGCCGCCAACACTACAAGCCTGCCAGCTGCCGCCCACCGAACCGAGCGTCTTGACCGTTCAATTCGCAGCTCCGCCGGGATGCCACCGAACGCAGAAGCCGCCGTTGTCGCGGGCGGCGAACCTGGAGCGCCCCCGGTCTGCTCGCCCTCAGCGTTATCAGCAGGAGGCTCTTTCGGTTTAAGCCACCGCCCAACTTGGAAAATAAGAAATATGTCGTAAGCCACCAACAACACCGCCGCCAGCGCAAACGCCGAGCTAATCACAAAAAGAAAGAATCTAAGAAAAAGCATACCGCCTCCTTTTTTCCTCGAATTCCTAGCAGCCGTCCAAAAACGGAACGAAGTACCTCCATCTTTGTGGGTCGTGGCTTCAGCCACGACATCACTGCCTGAAACTCAGTCGGCTTTAGCCGCTGGAGTTCCTATTGAGGTCACAATAAGCTGCTAGCCCTAGGCCGCATTCTTCCGTTCCCGCGGGGCAACCGACAGCTCGGAGAACTTCCTCCGCGCGCCCGGCCCCGCCGCCTCATCCTCCGGCGATTCCACCTGCCGCGCCGGCATCAGCCGCATCAGCCAAATCAACCCAATCCACTGCAGGGTCAGCGCCACCGCAAAGGACATGAAGATCGCCCCTGCCACTTCCGCAAAACTGATCAATGTGAACATGTCTGCCTCCCGTTTTTGAGCCGGGTACAGACGTCAAAAGCATGACCATGGCCAAGAATCAGGCACTCAAAGCAGAAGGTTTAGCACGGGGAGAATAAAGAGGTTAGTGGTGCCAGACACACGCCGTGGAAAAAGCCGCACGCCGCGGCCTCGGAAGAAAGTTTCTTCAAGCGAACAAGCGGCCAAAGGAGGAACGGTTCCTACGTTCAGGAACGTAACGGAGCCGTTCGGCAGCTAAAACTTCTCCCGCACATCCACGCTGTGGAATCCATACGTTTCGTAACGCATGCTGATCTTCCCTTCGCGCAGGCTCACAACCGTAAACCCTTCAGGAGTCCCCAGACGCGGCCCATGCCACCAATTCCCGCAAACCGCTCCGCTGGTGACGTACTGGGTGTTCCTGTAGCTCACCACTTCGTTAACATGAGTATGCCCCTGAAGAGCCGCTAGAACGTTTGCGCTTTCGAAAACTTCGAGCACCTCGGGAGCATTGGCAACTGTCATCGTGTTGTACTTGCGATCCGCGCCAACGATTTGAGCGTAGGCGTAAGTAGCGAACGCCGTCACCAACGGACAGTGAATCACGCTGATCACCGGCGCACCCTGCGGCAAACGCTGCAAATCGTCGCGCAGCCAGTGAAGCTGCTCTTCATCGACGCGCGCTTCCCACAAACGGTCCGCGGTCGGCTGAATCGAGTCCAGCACCACAAAGTGATAGCCCTTGTAATCGAACGAGTAGAACGTCTGCCCGATGCGGTCCCGATACATTTTCTTGCCGTACGCAGGATCCGTCGGCGCGGCTCCGCTTTTCCGCAGCACTCCGAAAACGTCGTGATTCCCGATTGCGTGGTGAATCGGCATCCCGAGCAACTGCTCGGTACGTTGATAAAGGTCGTAAACCATCCCCGCCCGCAGGCTGTTCACGCCAAACGCGTCGTAAACGTGGTCGCCGCCCATAACGGCGAACTCCGGCTTCAGCCCCGCAATTTTGCGGAAGCACATGTCGCACCCGTGCGCCGCGTCAAGCTCCGGCTGGATATGCGTGTCGGTAAAAAACACAAAATCAAACGATCCCGGCGTGATCCGCGCGGCGTCAACAAATGACGGCACTGCTAAGGCGGCGCCCGCCGTCGCCATCGTCTTCAGGAATTCCCTGCGATCCAGAGTCATCTTGCTTCTTCTCGCGAAATTTGCGCTCGATCCCTGATGGTAGCACGGCCCAAGAATCAGGATGACGCGGCGGTGTCAGCCTGCCGAGCCCGTTAGGCCTGTCGCAACAGTGCAATGCGCTCTGAGGCCTGTTAAAATCGCGTTGATGGAACGCTCACCAGAACATGATCCGTCGAGCGATTCGAACCTGGGTGCGCCGCCAGGCCCGCCTCCGCTTACCGATCGGGATTCTGCTCCTCCTACCGGCATGCGTCTCGGACGCGTTTTCGGCATCCCCATTTATCTGCATCCGAGCTGGTTCATCATTTTTTTTCTCATTACGCTTACGCTGGCAAAACAATTCACCTTTCAGCACGCGGCTTGGTCATCGGCACAGCATTGGGCCCTCGGCATCATCACCAGCATCCTTTTCTTTGCATCGGTAATCTTTCATGAACTGAGTCACAGCACGATCGCGAAGCTCTACCGCATCCCGGTCGCCTCCATCACGCTTTTCGTATTCGGCGGTTTGGCACGTATCTCTCGCGAGCCCGACAACGCCAAGCAGGAATTCAACATCGCCATCGCTGGCCCGCTCTCCAGCATATTTCTTGCAGGCTGCTTCTGGCTCGTCGCGCATTATTTCCACGGGAACGATATGGTGCAGGCCGCAGCCACCCGGCTGTGGCAGGTTAATCTCGCTCTGGCCGTTTTCAATCTCGTCCCTGGATTCCCGCTCGATGGCGGACGCATCCTCCGCGGCATCGCCTGGGGCATCACCGGCAATTTCACTCGCGCCACGAAAATCGCTTCAACCGCGGGCAAAGTCTTTGCCTATGCGATGATCATCGCTGGCGTGTGGATCGCATTGCAAGGAGACTGGATCGACGGTCTTTGGACCGCCTTTATCGGATGGTTCCTGTTGAGCGCCGCGCAGGAAAGTTTCTTGCAGGTCGCCATGCGCAGCACGCTGACCGACGTGCGCGCGGCCGATCTGATGACCAACGACGTCCCCACGGTCACCCGCGACATGTCCATCGAAGAATATGTGCATGAAGTGCTGCGCACTGGACGCCGCGTCCACGTCGTAACTGGCCCTGTCCGCCCCGTGGGACTCGTTACTCTGCACGCCGCGCGCATGGTTCCTCGTGACGAATGGGCTAACACCTCCATCCAAGCCGTGATGTTGCCGCTTGATCGCATCCATTCGGCCTCGCCCAGTGAGCCGGCGCTAGCCATCCTGCAGCGCATGCAGAGCCAGGACATCAACCAGATGCCCGTAATCTCCGACGGCAACATCGTCGGCATGATCACCCGCGACACGATCCTGCGCATGCTGCAAACCCGCCTCCAACTCGGCCATCTCGCTGAGCAATAGGTTTAGCTACTGCGCCCCGAAGCAAAAGACTGTTCAGATGTATCAGAATCTCGTACTCTAGCGACCTCTCATCGGGAATCTCAATCCAGCTGAGGCGCCATGGGATGCGCAACAGCTCAAAGGGGAAATTCCCATCGAAAATTCCAACAGTCAGCAACTACCCCGCCGCCAGTTCGCGAAATATCTAACTACCGCGGGCATCGCCGCCGCTTTCGGCGGACTCGTCGCCTTCATCCACGCGCGAAAAAATTCCTACCCAGTTAAAGTCGTCGCGCGTGTGGGAGACATCCCCGTCGGCGGCATGAAAATCATCTCCTACCCGAATGAAGAACACCCTTGTTTCCTGTTGCATCCGTCGGAGGGAACATTTCTCGCGTTCAGCCGCCTCTGCACCCACGCCGCCTGCCCGATATTTTACCGGCCAGAGGAACACATCTTCGCCTGCCCCTGCCACGGAGGAGTTTTCTCAGCAGTCGATGGCTCCGTCCTAGGTGGCCCGCCGCCCAAACCTCTTCCGCGCGTCCGTCTCGAACTGCGCGGTCAAGACTTAGTAGCTACAGCCATGCTTCAGACCTGAACCTTCGTCAGAGTAGTGAGGTTTTTATTTTGTAGCCACGACCTTTAGGTCGGCGGCTTCTTCTTTTCGTTCGCACCGCTCACTCACAATTACGGGCGCGAAAAATATCCGCGTTATTTCCCGCGCTTCTGCCCGTACCGCACAGCTTTGGCTTCGCGATTTCCTTCTTCCACAATCACGAATGCATCCACCGGCAGATTATGCAACACGTCCAAAGTCCCACTCGGCCATCGGATTTCGAGCGTGTCCACACTCTCGTGTTTCGCCAGCCCAAAGAAAATCCGCGGGTCCTGCGCGGAACAATAACTCATCCCGCCTTTGGCCTGATCGTAACTTGTCAGATTCCCGGCAACCAATTTCAGCGCCGCGCCGTTCCCATCGCGATTGCTTTTCGTTCCGATCAGCCGCACCGCCAGCCAATGATTCCCAGCCGCGGCCGGCTGGCTCGCTCCATCGTTGCGAAATAGCTGCGCGTCTTCGCCATTGTTGCTGACCAGAAAATCCTGCCAACCATCATTGTTGTAGTCGCCCACCGCGAGTCCGCGCCCCACGCGCGGCACACGAAAACTCGCATTCTGCGTTTTCGTCGCATCCATAAACTGCGCATTCCCCAGGTTCCGGTAGAGCGCTTTGGACTCCTGGTACTTCACTTCAGGGTGATACAGCGGAATATTGTCCAGAATGTGCCCGTTAATGACCAGCAGATCGCGCCAGCCGTCATTGTCAAAATCAAATATCCGCGCGCCGAATGAGCTGTTAAGGATATTCGTCTGCCCCAGCCCCGAAGCGATGGTGTCATCCGTGAACGTCCCGTCGCCATTGTTGCGGTAAAGGCGGTTCAGCTCGAAATCCAAATGGCTGACGAAAAGATAGAGCAGCCCGTTGTTCATCACGTCGGCGGCATCCGCGCTCATCCCCGCTTCCGGGCGCCCTTCCTCGCTGAATCCCGCGCCCGATTTGTACGACACGTCCCGGAACGTGCCATCTCCATTGTTCAAGTACAGAAAATTTCGCTGCGTGTCATTCGCGATGAAAATGTCGGGCCAGCCATCTCCGTTCAGGTCCGCCAGCACCACTGCCAGACTTTTCCCATCCGTGTTCACCAGCCCCGCTTTCGCCGTCATGTCCGTGAACGTGCCGTCCCCGTTATTGTGATACAGCCGCATCGACGTCCCATGAAAACTGTCCGGGTGGCAGTACGCGCGATAGCCAGGTTTCTTTTCGCCACAAGCTACCGGATGGTCTTCGTCGTACTGAACGTAATTTGTCACCAACAAGTCGAGTTTGCCGTCGTGGTCGTAGTCAAACCAGCCCGCCGCCGTGCCCCAGTTTCCGTCGTTCCCCACTCCAGCCTTCTCGGTTGCGTCCGTAAATGTTCCGTCTCGGTTGTTATGCAGCAGCACCGAATGGCGGTAGCCGGTGATATAAATGTCCGGATATCCGTCGTTGTCGTAATCACCCACAGCCACGCCGAAGAAAACCGTGCCGTCCGTGTGAATCCTGCTCGCGGCGGTCACGTCCGTGAACGTGCCATCGCGGTTGTTGCGGTACAGCGCCGGCTGCGGTGGCTCCTTCGGATGAAAAAATGGTGTGTACCCGCTGTTCACGAAAAACGCATCCAGATATCCGTCCTGGTTGTAATCGATCCAGGCGACGCCCGCGCCCATCGTCTCCAAATACAGTTTTCCCGGAGAAGCCGCGCGCTCGTGACGGAAATGAATCCCCGCTTCGTGCGTCACATCCTCGAATTGCACGTGAAAAGGATTCGCCACTTCGGAACGCCTGCGAAGTATCTCGCTTTGCGTTTGCTGCATCACCGGCTGCGCCACCAAATCCCAGGTCGCCAGCAGCAGAACGCAAGCCCCCATCAGCGCAAATCCTCCGGGCCGAATCCTTCTTCGTTTCATTTCGCCACAGATTCTATCAGCAGCCCGTTTCGCGGAACAGGCGCTCGCCTCAAACGTACCCATCAGATTTGTAATGCCGTGCTCTGTGGAAAAGTCTTCACACTAAATGCCACATTTTTGTTGACTCTACCCAGTACCAGAGCTAGCCTACCGCCGATCTTGGGCTGGGGGCCCGCGTCCTAAAGTGAATTATAAAGATCGCGGGGATTTCGTAGCGGCCTGCCGCCGAGAAGCATCTTTTCTGTCTGTTCTGAGAATTGTCGTTCACAACGCACACGGCAATTTTTCAAACAAAACGTCACCTCACCAAAAATATCGTCTCGCATCGGGAGAGTCGCGATGAAAATTTGGAAGGCTGTGTTCTTGGCAGTGTTGCTGTCATGCTCCCTGGTAACTGCGAGCACATACGCGCAGAACCTGCAGAACGGCGCGGTCCGTGGCACCGTTTACGACACCTCGCACGCCTCTATTGCCACTGCCAAGCTGACGCTGACCAATCCGTCGACGGGCATCCGCCGAGAGCTCTCCGTCGAACCCGACGGCAGTTACATTTTCGAAGACGTTCACCCAGGTGAATACACTATCACGGCCGTTGCTGACGGCTTCGCGGTCACCACCGTAAAGCAGATCATTGTAAACGTCGGATCATCAGTGAACCTTGATGTTGTTATGCCGCTGAAGACCCAGTCGCAAACTGTCGAAGTCATTGCCAGCAGCGGTGAAGTGATCGACACTTCCACCTCCGGAATTACTCAGCTCATGAATTCCAAGAGTATTGAGAATTTGCCGTTCCCCGGTCGCGATTACCGCGACCTCGCCTTACTCACTCCGTCAGCTCAGGTAGTTCCGGGCTTGCGAGGCGGCATCCGCTTGGGCGGCCAACAGAGTGAGTATAATGGCCTGGTAATTGACGGCGCCGACACCACGAACAATTTCTTCGGCGAAAATTTTGGCTCTCTCGAAACTAAGAACCTCACCGTTCCGCTGGAATCTGTGCAGGAATTCCAGGTAGTCACCAACGGCTTCGCTCCCGAATTCGGTCGAGCCACCGGTGGTTTGCTCAACGTGGTCACAAAATCCGGCACGAACGAACTTCACGGCGAGGCCCATGAGTACTATCGGGGCAGCCATCTCACCGAGAATGATGCGCTCGGCAATCCACCAAACATTGACTGGCAAAACCAGTTTGGCGGGTCCGCCGGCTTTCCAATTCACAAAGACCGCCAATTCCTCTTCTTGTCCACCGATATCCAGCGCAACAGCGGCCCTTTGACAACGAATCTTTGCCACGGAGATCCGGTGTGCCAGGCTGACGCGGGCCCCATTATTCAGGCACCCATGAATGGCACGGACATGCTTGGACCGAACTGCGGCAAGACCACTCCGATCGTTTTCGGCGTCACACATCTCCTTCCAGGCTGCTATGACGTAGCTAACCTAGGAGCGTTGGAGGGTCCGCATACGCAGTTTCAGGATTTCTTTACCATTCTGGGCCACTACGATTACCAATTCAGCCCCGCTAACCACTTCAGCATTCGTGGCCTTGGGACGCGGAACCACACACGCGGGTTCACGGGTGGTCACGGTCAGTCGGAAACTTTTGACGCCTTCGGTGACACCGAAGACTTTGTCAACCAGGGGATTAGCGGCGTCTTCGCTCTGACCACCGTCCTCGGTCGCAAAGTAAATGAAATCAGGGTATCGGTCGAAGGCGAGACTCGTAAGCGCCACCCCATCTTCAGCGGCGCACCGGAAATAAATATTGCCGGAATAGGGGAATTTGGCCAGCGCTTCTATCTGCCTGGCAACAACGACAACGGAAAGCTTCAAGTCCAGGACAATTTCGCCTACTCGTTCGGCAAACACGACGTGAAATTCGGTGGTGACATAAATAGTTTTGTTGACCGCAAAGACGTCTTCGCAGGTTGGAGTGCGGGGAGATACAACTTCTCGAATCTCTGCGATTTTGATCCAAACCCGACCACTTGTGCGGGAGTCGTCAACCCTCCCACCTTATCCTCTCCTAATTTCTTCTTCCAGGGCTTCGGCTTGAACGGGCAAACCCCATTCCAGGCTAATACCCTTTTCCCCGCATACCAGTCTGACCTTGGCCTCTATGCGCAGGACAAGTGGCAGCTCACCCAGCGAATTACGCTAACCTACGGGCTCCGGTGGGATGGTACTTGGAACCCTCAGCCTCAGACCCCAATTCCTGGCCAGGAAGTCTACACTGGCGTCGGACCTTTGGGCCACGGCACGAAGATCTCCCCCGTCCCGCAACGAACACCAAACGACTTCAGGCAATGGGGACCGCGTGTTGGCCTCGCTTGGAACGTCGGAGGCACCCAGCATCCCACGGTTGTCCGCGCCGCCTGGGGTTTGTACTACGCGGAGACTCCCTTGATTTTCTTCCCTCAAGCCTCGAATGGCGGAGGCTCGAAATCTACTACGTTGTTTTGCCCCGGAAGCTTCTGCTCGCCGACAAGCGGTGTACCTTACACTTTCCCGTCTATACTGCCTCAGAGTTCGAACGAATTGTGCGCTCTGGTCCAACCTGCGATCGGTTGCCCAGCAATCACTTATGCGGATCCGGCTCTCCGCAATCCGAGCGTCTCCAACTTTACCGTTGGCATCGAGCATCAGATCGGAGGCGGATGGACGCTGTCGGCCAGCTACGTCTTCATGCATTCGTGGCATTTGAAAACCGGAGGATTTAGCACGTCACTGTGGTCCAGAAATTTGGTTGGGGCTGGAACGGATCAGTTCGGCCGCGCCATCCTGGCAGCAGTGCCACCGGCAGGGGCGTGCCCGGCGGACGCCCAGGTATTCACAGGCGAACCTTTGCCGCTTGATTGCTCGCTCACTAATTTCACCGGTGCCAACGAGCTGGCCAGTTTTAGCCATGGCAACTACCACGAAGTTGTAATCGGCGCCAACAAGCGCTACGCGCACCACTTCCAAATGTTCGCCAACTACACTTGGTCGCGGAACTTCAGCAACGACTCCAGCGAGCGCGACACCGATACTTTCTTCGGCGCGCAGGATCCGTTTAACATCAATATCGATTACGGGCGCAACGGCCTCGACATCACCCACCAGTTCAAGTCCGGAGTGGTGGTAGACCTGCCATGGGGCTTCACCTGGTCGAGCAATTTCATTTACCACAGCGGATTGGCTTACCCCGCGTATACCAATGCGATTAACATCTTCACAACCGACGATTCGGACCTCAATGGTGACGCCGCTATAAACCAATTCTCGAATAATGACCGTCCGGTGTTGGACGTCAACGGGAAAGAAAGTTTGTTACCTCGTTATCCAGCTCGCCAGCCTAATCTCTTTACCTGGGATATGCGTCTCTCAAAGGACTTCAATTTCGGGGAGCGTTACCAGGTCCGGCTGGTTGCTGATATCTTCAACGTGACCAACCGTGGCAATCTCTACTCTAATCCGGATAACTCCGGTTTCGTAACCTTGTCAAATTGCATGCCGAAAGCTCCAGTTTCGGGCGTCCCAGTTGTGGGTTTTACGTGTGATCCGTTGACCGCAGTCCCCAAGCAAGGCGACGTCTTCAATGGAATACCCTACGGCTTGCATGACGAGATTTCGCCGGGCAGCACGCCGTTTGCAGCTCAATTCGGCGTCCGCTTCCAATTCTAGTCAGCCAAGAGGAGGGCACAGCCGCCAGAAACTTGGCAGCACGGTGCCCCAGCTTGCCTTCTCGCCTTTCATGAAGGACTTAACGCTTAATTATAACGACAGAAAATGGGAGAGTGACTTCTACAATATCGTCGCGGAATGAAATGAGGTAGAGGACCGAGCCCAGCTGCATTGCGTTCGTTGCCATCTTGGAACGAACCACGCCGCAAAATAAAATCTCACACACTCAGGTCCTTCCAAACCTCGCCTCCTCGTGATAGCGTAATTTTGGTTTTATGACGATAGAAAATGAACGACCGACAAGCCGGCCCGGCGCACCAAGCTCCGGCGCGGCGATTCCTTTTTCGAGCTTGCTTAGGCGCATTCTGTTCGCGATTCTGATTTTCTCGGTCATAGCCGCGGCACCCCTTGCCGCCCAGCAAAAGCGCAAAGTCATCATTGACGAGGATTGTTCCGGCCCCGGCGGTACCAACACGCAAGCCATCCTCGCGCTCATCCAGTCGCCCGACACCGAAGTCCTCGGCATCACCATCGTCACCGGGGACGCCTGGCGCGACGAAGAAGTCCAGCACGCCCTGCGCCTGATGGAAATCATCGGCCGCACGGACATTCCAGTCGTTCCGGGCGCCGCCTTCCCTCTCGTAAACCGCAAGGAATTCATCGCGCGCTGGGAAACGCTCTACGGCAAGGTGGTCTATCAGGGCGCCTGGAATTTTGCCAAGGGCTACGCGGTACACGGCCCCACGGAAATTCCTCCCCTGCCCGAAGGTGCGCCCACCACAAAAGCTTCCACGGAGGACGCCGCGCATTTCCTTCTGCGTATGGTCCATCGATATCCGCAGCAGGTCACCATTTACGAAGGCGGTCCGCTCACTAACCTGGCGCTCGCGCAGGCCACCGATCCGGAGTTCGCATCCCTCGCAAAAGAACTCGTCCTGATGGGCGGCAGTCTGAATCCGCGAACCGACGACCCTGAATTCAAAATCACGCCGCGCCGCGAATTCAATCTGTGGATGGACCCCGAAGCTTCGCGCATCGTGCTCTACGCGCCCTGGCCGCGCGTCGTCGTCACCACCGTCGATATTTCGCTGAAGACTAAGATGGACCAGGATTTGATTTCACAGATCACCAAAAGCAAAAACCCCGCCGCGCAGTACACCGCCAAATACGCCGAAGGAAATTATCTATGGGACGAGCTCGCTTCGATCGCCTGGCTCGATCCCTCAATCATCACCAAATGGGAAAAACTCTATCTCGATGTTTCCATCGACCACGGGGCATCCTACGGCGACACCCTCGTCTGGACCGAAGACACCCGCCCCCACATGGGCGAACGCATGGTGGAAATTCAGGACGACCTCGACAAACAAAAATTCTACAAAGAATTCGTGGACCTGCTAACCCGCCCCACCCCGCCGCCTGCCGGCGTCCAGCCCGCTCAATAGCCAGCGACAACATGCTCTCCGAAAAAATACACTCCTCTAATAGGGGCAATCGGATTTGTTTTCGTAGAGCCAGGCTTCAGCCCGGCATGCCTTGGTTTGTTCTCAAGTGCACGCGCGAGCTGTTAACCTCTTTCGTCCGGCGGGCGAACGCCATCAAGGCCGCGCGCCCTCACGCCCGGAAAGTCCCCCCAGAGCGCGCCGATAATCCGGATCCTCCGGCGAAAGCGTCGCAGCTTTCTTGTACGCTGCCAGCGCGTGTTCCCGGTCACCGCGCAGCTCATAAATCGCGCCCATTTCGAAAAATGCGTCCGACTCTTTCGGATTCACAATCGTGGTTCGCTCGAACGCCACAATCGCTTCGTCCAACTTCCCCTGCTTCTCAAAAATCTTCCCCCGCACGTACAGAAAATCAGGCTGATAAGGGTCGCGCTCCAACGCTTGCGAAATGGCCTCGCCCGCTTTCCCCATATCGCCGGCTGAGTAATAAAGTTTGGCAAGCTGCGAATACGCCGCGCCGTACGTCGCGTCCTTTGCAATCGCTTGCTGGAGCAGATCGAGGGAGCCGGCAAAATCATTCTGTAGCGCCAGGTCGTTCGCCTGCTGCACCAGGTGTTTCGCCTGCGTCTGGTTTTCCTTCGTCTCGCGATCGTTTTTCGAAGAGGCTTCAAACGCCGCAAGTGTTTTCTGCGCCTGCTCGGAGGCCTCGGCGCATTCGTACGCGCGCGAAAGCAGGAAAAGCGTCTCGGTATCCTCCGAGCTCATTTCGAGCGAAGGCTCAAGCGTGGTAACCGCTCGCTGGCAGCGCTCTTTGGTTTGGGCAGGCGCTTCGCCCTGCGGTCCGCGCAACAGAATCTTGCCCAGCAGCAGCCGCCCCCGAGGGTTCCGTGGCTGCAGCTCTACAACTTTCATCGCGTCGGGCAGCGCCGCCGCATCCTGGTTCCGGTCGGAATAAATTTTCGCCCGCGTGTAATAAGCGAGAGCGTTGTTCGGATTGCGCGCCAGAACTCTCGCAGCCTGCACGAGCGCGTCGTCCAAATCGCCTTTCACTTGATACGCGACAGCCAGCCGGTTCCGTGATTCCATATCGGCGGGTGCCAATGCAAGCGCCGCACGCAGGTGCGCGATAGCCACATCGTAGGTTTGCAGTTCGATGTCGAGATCGCCAAGCACGGCAAGGGGCTTCGCGCTCTTGGGATGTTCGGCGCGAGATTTGTCCAAGATTTGCTTCGCTTGGGCGTAATTGTGAACGCCGCGATAGGCTTGCGCGAGTCCAACTTCGGCTTTCAGATCGCCAGGTAGAATGCGCAAGGCTTCGCCGTAACTCGCAATCGCTTCCACGTAGCGCGCATCCCTCGCCAGCGCATCGCCCAATTCCACGAGCAAATCCGCATCACGCGGCGCAAGTTCAATCGCCTTGGCATAGCTCGCGATTGCCGCGTCCCAATTTCCCGCTGCCGCTTCTGTGCCGGCCTGACGCTTCAGTTCCTGCACTCGCTGCACTGGCTGCGAATGCGTTTGCGCGCTTACTGCAAAGCTTCCAATCGCGAGCAGAAAACTACAAAAGAGAAATCGATAAGACATCAGCGGAGTATACCATTCACTACTTTGGCTTTTCCCTTGACTCAGGCCCCGTGGCGAACTATAGGATGACCCGGCAATCCCGAGGAATTCATGTTTACTCCGCACAGCTTTGGCACAGCCCTGATCATGATGATAGTCGCTGCGATCTGCTGGGGTTCCTGGGCCAACACGTTCAAGGGTGTGAAGAATTACCGCTTCGAGCTTTTTTACTGGGACTATGCTGTCGGCATCTTCCTAATGTCGCTGCTGCTGGCCTTCACTATGGGCAGCATCGACGGCGGCCCTACGAGTTTTATCAACAACGTCAAATCCGCCGACGCCGGAAACATTGGCTGGGTCTTGCTGGCCGGAGTGATCTTCAACCTCGCGAACCTCTTGCTGATGGCCGGAGTCGATTTGGTGGGACTCGCCACGGCCTTTCCTGTTGCGGTTGGAATCGCGCTGGTGGTGGGAGTGGTGCTGAGCTACGTCCAGGAACATCGCGGCAATCTGAATATGCTTACCACGGGAATACTTTGCGCGGTGGCCGCGGTGATTCTCGACGGAAAAGCCTATGGCGAACTAAAGACCGGAAAGAGTGCGACACGCAGAGGCATCTTCATTTGTGTCATCTCTGGCATTCTAATGGGACTCTGGGCTCCATTCTCCACGCGCGCTCTCACGCACGGGAACACGCTGGGGCCCTACAGCGCTTCTGTCTTCCTTTGCCTTGGCGCGTTGCTTTCCTGTTTCATATGGAATTTTTATTTCATGAAACATCCGCTGGTTGGCGAACCCGTCGATTTCCGCGATTTCTTTCGCGGACCCACCCACGGTCACGTGCTGGGCCTGATTGGCGGTGCTATCTGGGCCGCCGGGATGGTTTTCGATCTGGTGGCCGCGCAATTCACTGGCGTCTCAATTTCGTACGCCATCGGCCAATCCGCACCGATGGTTGCCGCGTTATGGGGCATTTTTGCGTGGAAAGAATTCGCCGGAGCCAACACGCGCGCGAAAGCCTATCTCACCTTAATGTTCGTTTTTTATGTTCTGGCGATCTTGCTGGTCGCCCGCGCCAACACCGCGAGCTAGCAGGGGCGGCGCCGCTAAATCGGCGAGCGTCGGAAGCCGCCGCAAGCTTCTTCGATGATCGCCGCCACAGCGAGAACGGCTTCATCTTCCCAGGGACGTCCCACAACCTGCACCCCAATCGGCAACCCTTCCGCGGAGCACCCCACCGGAACGACCGCCGCTGGATTCCCAAACAGGTTGAACCACTGCGAATAGCTCATCGCTTTCAGGTATTCGACTTGGCGGCCTTGCACCATCCATTCGCGCTCGCCGTGGCGGAATGCGGGTATCGCACAAACGGGACAGAGGAGAATTGGAAACTCCTCCATCCTTGCGAGCAGCTTGCCGCGAAGGACATCGCGAGCGAGCAACGTGTCCAACAGATCCTGCGCAGTGAGCGGCGGCGATTCAGCAACCTTGGCGCGAAACGCACGGAGGATGGGACTCAGCTCGGCCTCGCGGCCATCAATCGTCGGCGCAAAAGACATCTGGCCGGCGCGGCCAAACAGGTTCCACCAGAGCTGCCAAACGCGATCGAGATTCAGCGGCCGCCACTCCACCACATGAAATCCACGGGAGCGCAATGCGTCGGCTGCGGCGCGCACGGCTGCGGCGGTTTCAGGAGTAACCGGCGTGGCCTCGTCATCCACAAAATATGCCACGCGTAGCTTGCGAGTCTCTTGTTCGCTCCAGCGCCGCAACGGCACGGGAGCAGAAGCAGGATCACCGGGATCTGGCCCGGCCATTACTTCGAAGAGCTTTCCAACGTCTCTCACTGTGCGCGCCATGGGACCAACCACTCCGAGCTGCGCGAACGGGCCAGTGGACGCGGGAAAATGTCCCGTGGAGGGGATGCGGCCGGGCGTTGGTTTCAGCCCGCAAATTCCGGTGTAATGCGCGGGAATGCGAATGGATCCGCCGCCGTCGCTGCCCACTCCCCCAGCCGAGCAGCCAGCCGCAATGGCCGCCGATTCGCCGCCACTGGAACCGCCCGAGGTGCGCGAAAGGTCCCAAGGATTATTTGTTCGTCCGTAAAGAAGGTTGTCGGTTTCGTAGGCCATCAGAAATTCCGGTACGTTCGTGTTTCCCAGGATGATGGTGCCGGCTGCGCGCAGCCTCTTCACCAGCGGCGCGTCTTCGGCGGGCCGGTTTCCTTTTCGCAAAACACTGCCGCATTCGCAGGGTAAACCTGCAACGTCGAGGGAACTCTTCATTGAGATTGGCACGCCATGCAGCGGGCCGCGAGAACTTGATTTTGTGCTGCTGTAAATCGCGGAGCCCGCCAACTTGGCTTGGTCGTGAGCGCGTTCGCCATCTTCTGTAACGAATGCGTTCAACTTGGGATTCAACTGCTGGATGCGAGCCAGATGCGCGTCAACTAATTCGACGGGCGAAATCTTCTTCGCGCGTATACTTTCCGCCATTTCGGTGAGTGAGAGATAAACGATGTCGTCCAATGCGACCTCGCGCTGAATCGTGAGCCGCAAAGTCTAGCACGCTGCGCATTTCGACCGAGACCAACAGCCAAGCACGTTGACAGGCCCGCAACTTAAAGAGAAAATTCGCAGTCAACAGGAAGCCAAGACTTTGCAACCTCTCGATATGTGGGTAAACGCGTCCGCGGAGACTGGGCGATGAAGCGACGGTTTAGCGCTACCTTACTTGCCGTTTTGTTTTTGACGGCAGGGTATCTCTTCGCCTGGCCGGCTGCGAACGTGCCCTACTTTGCAGCTGTAGTAGTTCATCTGCTTGCGGGAATCGTGCTGTTGGTCTTTCTGGTATTCGCCCTGCGCGGAATTTTGCACGCCGCTTCAAACACATCGCGGGTCGGCTGGATTCTGATCGCAATCGGTGGCGTGCTCGGAGCCGTGCTTATAAAAACCGGCACGCGCCGCGAGGAATGGCCGCTGCTTTACGCGCATATCGGGACGTGCGTGGCCGGCGGCGCGCTGCTGGCTTCCGCGTGGGCAGGTAGGTGTGGATTTCTTACGCGCGGACCTGTCGCGGGATTTGCACGCAGCGCAATTTTCCTCGGCGCCGCTGCGCTTGCCGTTTCAGGCGCGTGGTGGTTGCGCACGGTTCCCTGGGTGAACGCGCACCGCATCGAAAATCCGGCAATGGCGCCGGCTACGATGGACAGCGAAGGCGACGGACCGGGCGGGCCGTTTTTTCCAAGCTCCGCGCAGACCGCCCACGGCGGACAAATTCCCGCGAATTATTTTACCCAGTCCGATTCGTGCCAGCGCTGCCACGCCGACATCTATAACGAATGGCAAAGCTCGGCGCATCATTTTTCTTCCTTCAACAATACGTGGTACCGCAAGAGCATCGAGTATATGCAGGATACGGTGGGTGTGACACCGTCGAAGTGGTGCGCCGGATGCCACGACCCTGCGTTGCTCTTTAGCGGCATGTTCAACCGACCGATTCGTGAAGTGGAAAACACACCCGCGGGCCAAGCCGGACTCGGCTGCATGATGTGCCATTCGATCGCGAAAGTGAAAAGCACGATGGGGCAGGGAGATTTCCAGCTCGAGTATCCCGCGCTGCACCGGCTGGCGGCGAGCCAGAATCCGCTGGTCCGGGAGCTGCACGATTTCCTGACCGAACTGAATCCCGAGCCTCACCGGCGCGTCTTCCTGAAGCCATTCATGCGCGCGCAAACCGCGGAGTTCTGCTCCACTTGCCACAAAGTGCACCTCGACGTTCCGGTGAACCATTACCGCTGGGTGCGCGGATTCAACGAATACGATAACTGGCAAGCGAGCGGAGTTTCCGGAGAAGGCGCGCGGTCATTTTATTACCCGGCTAAATCGCAATCGTGCGCCGATTGCCACATGCCGATGACGCATTCAGCAGACGCGGGAAACATTGCCGGAAACGTGCATTCACACCGTTTCCCAGCGGCAAACACTGCACTGCCTTACGTAAATGATGACTCCGCGCAATTGAACGAAACCGAGAAATTCCTGGCGAACAAGGAAGTGAGCGTTGATATTTTCGCGATTTCGCCGGAAACGGCCGCGGCGGCAGCACAAACAACGAATCACGCGAACCCGGACGCTCCCGCGAATCCACCTGCGCCAGCGCTTGCGACGACGTTTGCGGTGGGCGAAGAAGCGGAGGCATCCGTTCCGCCGAATGCGTCGCACGAATCAGCAACTCCCATGGCGCTGCTCACAGCTCCATTGAATCGCTCCGCGGCGTCGGTGCGCCGGGGGAAAATTTACCGCTTGGACGCAGTGGTGCGCACGCGCAAGCTGGGGCATTTTTTCCCAGGCGGTACGGTGGACGCTTACGACTGCTGGCTGGAATTGAAGGCCGTGGATGATCAAGGGCAGACAATCTTCTGGAGCGGCCGAGCAGAAGATAGCGGCCGAGGACCTGTGGATTCCGGTGCTCATTTTTATCGCTCGCTGCAGATCGACGCACATGGCAACCCCATCAACAAGCGCAATGCCTGGGCCACGCGCGCGGCGGTTTATGTTCGGCTGATTCCGCCGGGCGCCGCGGATACCGTTCACTATCGCCTGCAGATTCCGCCGACTGCACGCGGACGCATCCACATAACCGCGCGAGTGAACTATCGCAAGTTCGCCTGGTGGAATACGCAGTTTTCGTTTGCCGGCGTTCGTGACGCGAAGGACGAGAATGCGCCGCGATCCCCCAACTTTGATGATGCGCGCTATCTGTTCACTGGCGATCCGGCGAAAGTCCCCGGAGGAAGCAGAGGGATTCCGTCTCTGCCGATTGTCGCGATGGCAGAAAATTCCGTGGATTTGAATGTGTTACCCACGGCCGCGAGCGAGTCTGAACCGAAGTTTGTACTGAATCGCGATGATTGGACACGCTGGAATGATTACGGTATCGGATTATTTCTTCAGGGTGATTTGACCGGCGCAGGCGGAGCGTTCGAAAAAATAACGCAGATTGTTCCAGAGAATCCTGATGGCTGGGTGAATCTAGGGCGCGTCCGAATTCAGGAAGGAAATTTGGCTGCCGCCGGCCAAGCGCTTGAGCATGCGCTGTCGTTGAACCCCCATCTGGCACGCGCGCATTTTTTCTACGCGAAGATGCTGCGCAACGAAGGGCGATACGATGAGGCTGCCACTCACCTTCGCGAAGTGCTCGAACAATATCCGCGCGACCGGGTGGTTCACGACGATCTTGGCCGTATTTATTTTCTGCAGCGACGCTACTCCGATGCGGTGAAGGAATTCAACGCCACGCTGGCAATCGATCCGGAAGACCCGGAAGCAAATTACAATTTGATGCTGTGCAACACCGGGCTCGGACGCCCCGGTGTTGCGAGCGAGTACCAGAAGCGTTATCTGCGATTTAAAGCTGATGAATCGGCGCAGACGCTTACCGGCCCTTACTTGCGCACGCACTTCGAAGATAATTTGGAGCGCCAGCCCATACACGAGCACGTTTCCGCGCCCGAGCGGAAGCAGAAGCCTAAAGCGGCAAAGCCTGCGGACCTGTCCAGTCGAGTGAAGGATTCAGATTGAACAACGATTGCCCGCAGCGCAAATGGATCGTTCTAGCGTGTGCCCTCGTAATCTTCATTGCGACAATTGAAATTACAGCGGTGGTCGGTGCTTCGCAAAAGAGTGCGCCGTCCTTCGCGAACGAATCTGCGACGAAGTTTGAAAACGTGACGCGCGCCGCGGGTATCCATTTCGTTCACAACAACGGCGCATTCGGAAAAAAGTGGCTGCCCGAAACGATGGGCCCCGGCGTGGCTTTTCTCGATTACGACAACGACGGCTGGCAGGACATTCTCCTCGTGAACGGAACTGCATGGCCGGGGCACCCCGGCCGCCATTCTACTCTCGCGCTTTATCACAACAATCACGACGGAACTATTACGGACGTGACGCAAAAGGCCGGACTGGCTGTCGAAATGTATGGGATGGGAGTTGCGATCGGCGATTACGACAACGACGGCTACGACGATATTTTTATCACCGCGCTTGGGCAGAGCCATCTGTTTCATAACAACGGCAATGGAACCTTCACCGATTTGACGAAGAAGGCCGGGCTGTGGGGACCAAGCGAATTCAGCACTAGCGCTGCTTGGGTGGACTACGACCGCGACGGCCATCTAGACCTGGTGGTCGCAAATTACGTGCAGTGGTCTCCAGAAAACGACATTTATTGCACGCTCGACGGAAAGACAAAATCGTACTGCACGCCGGAACCTTACAAGGGGACTTCGATACGTCTGTGGCACAACCGCGGAGACGGAACTTTCGAAGATGCGACCCAGAAGGCCGGCCTGTACGACCCAACATCGAAGAGTCTTGGCCTGGCAATCCTTGACGCGAATCAGGACGGCTGGCCGGACATTCTAGTGAGCAACGACACGCAGCCAAATAAACTCTACATAAATAACGGCAACGGCAAATTCGCGGAAAAGGGTGTGCAGGCGGGCATCGGTTACAGCGAGGACGGCATCGCTCGCGCCGGGATGGGCGTCGATGCCGGGGACTATGACCGTTCCGGATATCCCAGCGTGATCATCACTAATTTTTCGAATCAGATGCTTGCCCTTTACCACAACGAGCGTAACGGGCTATTTGTGGACGAAGCGCCGCAGTCAGACGTGGGCCACGCGAGTTTGTTGACGCTTGGATTTGGGTGCTTCTTTTTCGATTACGATCTCGATGGATGGCTGGATATCTACGTCGCGAATGGTCACATCGAGGATGCCATCGAGCGAGTGCAGCCGCGAGTGCGCTACGCGGAACCTCCGCACCTTTTCCACAATCTCGGGGATGGAAAATTCAAAGAGGTGACGGCTTCAGCAGGGGCGTCTTTTGCGGCGCCTCGCGTGGCACGGGGCGCGGCTTATGGCGATATCAACAACGATGGCGCGCTGGATCTACTGGTTGCAACCAATGGCGGCCTTGCCGCTCTGTTCCGCAACGCCGGCACGAAAAATCATAGTTTGCGCATCAAGCTAGTGGGAACGAAGTCGAATCGCGATGGAATCGGTGCGGTCGTGCGAGTGAGCGTCGGGAACGACACGCAATCGCAGATGTTGCGCAGCGGGTCCAGTTATTTGTCATCGAGCGAATTGATTTTGACGTTCGGGCTGGGCGCGCATACCCAAGCCGAAGCAATCGAAATCCGCTGGCCCAGTGGGCAAATCGATCGACTGAAAGATGTAGCGGCGGATCAGATCGTCACGATAAAAGAAAATCAGGGCTCAATTGCGGCAAAGCCGCTCGTAAAACGCTAGAATGGTGCGGAAATTTCCTTTGAGGGTTGCGTGAAGCCATTGGAACGAACCGCGCGAGCGGTTCGCACACGACTGCTTTTTTTTGCGATTGCCGGCGCGCTGATCGCCGCGCTTGCCGGCAGCGTTATCGACGCGCAGCAACAAGCAAAACGCACCCGCAGGACAAAATCCGCTGATTCAACCGCTTCCGATCAGGCCGATGCCCTATCAACATCGCACGCACAAATCATCCGCGAAAATAATTTTGGCGTGGCGCTGATGAACCGGCAACAGTTTGAAAAAGCGCTGGGTAAGTTTCAGCGCGCTTGCATCCTAGAACCGCAATCCGATATGGGCTGCGTCAATGCGGGAATCGCGCTTCTAAATATGCAGCGTTTTGACGAAGCGCGGCAAATCCTGGCGAAATCGGCGGAGCGCGATCCTCGAAATCCCCGCGTTTGGTTCAACCTGGGCCTGCTGGAAAAGGCCTCGGGCAAGTCGGACGCAGCCATCGAGGATTTTCAGAAAGTTGCGCAGCTCGATCCTTACGACGCGGATACGCAGTATTTTATCGGGCTGGTCAATTCGCAAGAGCAGCAATATGACAAGGCGATCGCTGCTTTCAGGCACGCGATCGACCTGAATCCATTTCAAGTCTCGGCGGAATTTGGGCTGGCGCAAGCACTCCAGAGAAAGAACGACATCGCGCGTGCAAGAGAACATTTCGACCGGTTTCAACATTTGGTATCAGAAAAGCTCGGCAAGCCGGTCAGTTTCATTTATGGCGAGCAGGGGAAATATTCTCTTGTGGAGCCGATGATGCCGGTGCCCGAACCTGTGCCGCCCGCCGTTCCGGTGCATTTCGTGAACGTCTCCTCCCTCGCCGGATTTCCCGCGCAGCCCGCCACTGCCACCGCGGCATCGGCGAGAGCCGCAAACGCTGCTTCCAAGCACAAAATCGCGGAAGAAAATTCATCCGGTCAGGATGCTGCGCCCGAATCGCTGGTCCCTTTTCTCGGCAGCGGAGCTTGTATCATCGATTACGACGGAGACGGGCGGCCGGATATTTTTCTCGTTGATGGAGATGGCCGGGGCAACGCAGCGCTGTACAAAAACGAAGGTAACGGACGATTTGTAAATGTAACGAGAGAAGCGAAGCTCGCAATTCACGGCGAAGGGATGGGCTGCGCCGTCGGCGATTACGACAATGACGGGAAGCCTGATCTGGCGGTCAGCATGAATGGCCGCGTTTTGCTGTTCCATAACGAAGGAAGGGGCACATTCAAGGACGTCACCGAAGAGGCTGGCATTGCAATGGACGGCTTGGCTATGGGCCTGACTTTTATCGACTATGACCACGATGGCGATTTGGATCTGTACGTCACGCGCTTCACCGATTTCGGGCTGGAAGATCTTGCGGAGCCATTCTCGTTTCCGATGGATGCTGCCGCTCCCGGGAATGTTCTGTGGCGTAATAATGGCAACGGCACGTTTACCGATTGGACGCCCGAAACAGGACTAGCTGGCAGCGCGCCCTCGATCGGCGCGATCGGAAGCGATCTGAACAATGATCGCGCGATTGATTTTGTCGTGACCGGATGGCAAAAGGCGCCGGTCGCATTCATGAATCCCCGCGAGGGAAAATTTCGCGCCACGGTTCCGTGGTCCAGCGATATGCCGGCTCCGGCGGCCGGTGTCACGGCTCTCGATTTTGACAAAGATGGCTGGATGGACCTTGTATTCACGCACTGGGGAACGCCGGGACTGAGCTTGTGGCGGAACGCCCAAGGAAAATCATTTGAGCGCGTCGTGCTGCCCGACCTGGAATGGATGCGCGGCTGGGGCGTTGCAGCTCTCGATTATGACAACGACGGCTGGATGGATCTGGTTGCGGTAGGTGAGAATTTTTCCGGCGAAGGGCGCCTCGTCTTGCTGCGAAATGAAGGCGCGAAGGGTTTTCGCGACGTTACTTCCCAGACCGGCCTGGACATGATTGTGCTGCACAACCCACGCGGGATAATCGCGTTTGACTTCGATGGCGACGGTTCCCCGGATTTGTTGATCACGCAGAATCATTTGCCTCCTGTGCTTCTGAAAAATGACGGAGGCAACCGCTACAACTGGCTGCGTCTCGGATTCAAAGGGACAAACGACAACAGGACCGGAATAGGCACCAAGGTTGAAATGAGCGCCGGCGCGCTGGCGCAGAAATGGGAGATCACCGGCGCGTCAGGCTATCTGGGCCAGGGTCCTACGAGTATTTTGGCTGGACTTGGGCCGGAGCGCGGCGCGGACGTGGTTCGGATACTGTGGCCCACCGGCGTCCTGCAAGACGAAGTCGAAATACCCGCGCGCAAGACTGAAACGATTACGGAAATCGACCGCCGGGGAAGCTCGTGCCCCATCGTATTCGTTTGGAATGGCCAGAAGTTCCAATTTCTCGCGGATATGATCGGCCCTGGGATCGTGGGCCACTGGATCGGTCCAAATCAGCGCAACATTCCCGACCCGGAAGAATATCTCAAAGTTGACGGTTCACAGGTGCAAGCGGAAGACGGCTTAATTCGTTTTCGCATGCTGGAACCAATGGAAGAGCTGGACTATCTCGATCAGGCGCGCTTGATCGCCGTGGACCACCCTTCGGACGTCGAGGTCTATCCCAACGAACGCTTCTTGACGAATCCGCCATTTCCAAAATTCAAGGTGATTGCGAGCTTTGAAGCGCATCCGCCGCTCGGGGCTTGGGACGATCACGGGCATAACCTTCTCTCGTTATTGGTCGAACGAGATCATAAATCTGTGACTGACTTTCCCAGCACGCCCTACGCGGGCTTCGCCGCCATGCACACCATCGAGCTCGACATCGGGCCCTGGGATCCGTCACGCCCATTGCGCCTTTTGATGGACGGTTTCACCGATTACTTCAGCGCCAGCTCGATGTACGCGGCATGGCAAGCCGGAATTCACCCGGTGCCGCCTTACGTAGAGATGCTCGACGATTCAGCGAAGTGGGTTCGCGTGGTGGATGATATGGGATTTCCTGCAGGGCTTTCGCGAACGATGGTGGCGGACCTGACCGGAAAGCTGCCCGCGGGCACGCGATTCATTCGCATCACGACGAACTTGAAAATTTACTGGGATCGTATCCGCGTAGACAATTCCGCGACGGATACCCCGTTTAAGATGAGGGAAGTTCCGCTGGCTAAAGCGCAATTGCAATTCCGCGGCTATCCGCGCGTGGTGGAAGGAAATCCGCGAAACGATTTGACCTACGTATACGAGGATGCCAGTCCTACCGGGCCGTACACTCGGCAGACTGGAAATTATACGAGGTACGGCAACGTCACCGACCTGGTGCGCGCGCCGGACGACGAATACGTGATTTTTGGTTCCGGAGATGAAGTGGCAGTCGATTTTGACTCGACGCACTTGCCCGAACTGCCCGACGGCTGGACGCGCGACTATTTCTTTTATGCCAACGGCTTCGCGAAGGACATGGATTTCTACGCCGCCCACGGCGACACCGTCTCGCCACTTCCCTTTCACACGTTGGTGCCTTATCCATATCCTAATGGCGTCGGCTATCCCGAAGATGAACGCCATTTAAAATATATGCTCGAGTACAACATGCGCGGGGTCGCCGGCCCGGCGGGCGACGCCTTCCGCTTCGAATACCCTGATAAGAAACAATAGTCTTACGTCGTCACTCTAGAACTGAAACAATTGTCGGATCTCTGAACCGTGAGCTAACTAGGAATTCACGACCGTCTAACGTTTTACAACCGAAATCCTGGGAGAATCCTCTATATGATCCGCAAGCTCCTTTGCCTTATGTATTTGCTCACTTGCGTAGGGGTCGGAGCTCAAACCATATTAAGTCCGGCGCCCGTGGGCAGCTTCATTGATATAGGCGGAGTGAAGCTGTGGTACGAGGAGTGTGGCTCCGCAAATTCGTCCGGTCCGGGCGTGGTTTTGTTGCATGACGGCTTGGTGCACTCCATCACGTGGGACGGCGTCTGGGCGCCGCTTTGCGCCAAGTATCACGTCGTGCGGTACGACCGTCGAGGATACGGCCGCTCAGACCCCGCGACGGCGCCGTTTGTTCCCGAAGAAGATCTTTACAATATCATGCGCCAGGTGCACATGGACCGCGCCTTCATTGTAGGCAACTCTTCTGGAGGCGGTCTTGCGCTCGACTTTGCTTTGGCGCATCCAGAAATGACGGAGGGATTATTTCTGATTGGGCCAGTAGTGCACGGCATGGCGAGTACGGATTATTTCGACGAGCGAGGCGCCAAGAACAGTGCGCCGTTAGATCATGGCGACATAAGAGCCGCAGCAAGAAACTGGTCCGAGGACCGCTTCATTATCGGCGGCGACGACCCACGCTCTCGCAAACAGCTCTACGACGCGTTGTTGCAGAATCCGCAGAATCTGAGAATCTCGGGCGCGCTGGAGACGCGACCGTCGCCGCCGACGGTCATGCGTCTAACCGAGATTCGCGTTCCGACGCTGGTTTTAGTCGGCGAAGATGACATTGCGGATGTCTTCGCTTACTCCGGCGCGATTGAAGCTGCCGTGCCCTTGGCCTCGTTCGAAGTGATGAAAGACACCGGCCACCTGATCCAAATTCAGCGTCCCACGAAACTGGTTACGCGTTTCAATAAATTCGTTTCGATGGCGGAGCGCAAAGAGATTCCACTTACCGACACGCAGCTTGCCGTTTTTGCAGGCCGCTACCAACTTCTTAATAATGCAGTAACGGTGGCCTTGAAAGATCATCGCCTCGTTCTGGAGTTTCCGGGTGGCCCTTACTACTGGCTGTTCGCTGCCTCGGAAACAAAGTTCTTTATGCGCACGGACGACGCGGAAATGGAATTCGTTAGGGATCCATTGGGGAAGGTACTCGAACTGGCCGTTCACAATAGCGACGGCACCGTGAACCGCTGGGAGCGCCTCCAGCCCAAGTGACGGCTCCCTCTAAAACAGTCCGACCACTCCCGAACATGGTAATCGCGACTCGCCTCCAACCGACTCCTCCGTGGCTTGATTGCAGCCAGAGGGCATGCTAATTTTGTACCTTCACTCTCGCTGGTAGCAAGACCACTCACGATGTTGCCGTCAAAGCCAATCTACCAAATGTCGAATATTTCGAGCGGCGGGCAAGAAGCCTCCGCTGCCGGTGTGCGCAAACCTGTGTTCTGGCGTGTGGAAGGCAGCCTGTTGAATCTGACGGCGGTACGGCCCGTGGGCTTTTTTGCGTGGAACTCCCAAACCTTTTTGCAACGATGGACGCGCCGGGGAGGAATGGCTTTTCTCGCGATCGCACGCCCGTTTCTTTACTGCACGAACCGCGTATTTGCAACCCGCCTGCTGCACAGCGTTTTGCGCGGGGTGAGCCGCGATCGCCTGGACCTGCTGGGCGAAGAATTCTTCGAATATTTCCTGAAGCCGCGTCTGAAAAAGGAAGGAGTCGAAAAACTCACCAAGGCAAAGGCTGCGGACGAACAAGTAGTTCTAGTGAGCCAGGGACTTGACCACGTGATGCGGCCTCTAGCGAAGCACCTGGGTGTGCGGCAAATCGTGTGCAACCTCCTGGATTTCCGCGATGGCATCGCCACCGGACGCTTGCTCGATCCAGTGATCCGCCCGCGTGGCGCCTTCGCGAAAATCACGGGTAGGCAGCCCGACGGCCGCGTTTCCCGCGAAGCGCTGATACACATTCTAGGCTTCACGAAAAACGCGGAATTGTTGGATGAGGCGATCCAGACGGACGAGCGGCCCGCGTCAAGAGTTCATTTGCCAGTGGTTCATTTTGATTTCGGAAACGGTCTCGGACCCCTTTCTGTGCGCCAGACGCTTCGCGCGAAAAATATCCTGCTGATCGGCGCGACTGGCTTCATCGGCAAAGTTTGGCTCTCGAATCTGCTGGCAGATTTGCCGGAGATCAGCCGAATTTACTTGCTGGTCCGTCACAATCGGACGGTGACGTCGCTCCAGCGATTTCAGCGAGTGCTCGAGGAATCGCCAGTTTTCGACACTCTAGCCGAACGATACGGCAGCCGCTTTGGGGATTTTTTGCGCGAAAAGATCGAGGTGGTGGATGGCGACGTCAGCAAGCCGGACCTGGGGCTTGCCCCGGAAGTGCGCCAGCGGCTTGCGCGCTCGGTGGATGTAATCGTCAACAGTTCCGGGCTCACGGACTTTAACCCCGATTTGCGGGACGCGCTGGCGATGAATGTTCGCTCCACGGTACACCTGCTGAATTTTTTGCGTGAATGCGATCGCGCCGCGCTGCTGCACCTCTCGACCTGCTACGTGATCGGCCGGCGCGATGGCCGAATCCTGGAAAACCTTCCGAAGAATTATACGCCGGTCGGGCTGCGCGATTATGACGCTGAGAAAGAATGGCAATCGCTCGAAGCGCTGGTCCGCAAGACGGAAAAGCGCGCTGAATCCGACGAGGTGGCCGAAGACCTTCGCCGCGCAGCTCTAAAAAAGGAGCACGCTGCTAAGAATCTTCAGGGCACGGCGCTCGAAAATCAAATTCGCAAGAATCGCGTACGCTGGCTTCGCGACACTTTGACCGATGCCGGCACGCGGCGCGCGAATGAACTGGGCTGGCCGAACACTTACACGTTCACGAAAAGCATGTCGGAGTCGTTGATCCGTAATTTTCTGGATCAGAATCCCAACGCCGCGATCGCGGTGGTGCGCCCGGCCATCGTGGAATCGTCCATCGAAAGACCTTTTCGAGGCTGGAACGAGGGCATCAATACGTCTGCTTCGCTTTCTTATTTGCTCGGAACTTTCTTTCGCCAGCTTCCGACGAAAGAAAGCAAGTCTCTCGATCTGATTCCGGTGGATCTGGTGTGTCGCGGTATGACACTGATCGCCACCGCGCTGGTGGCACGCAGACACGCGCAGGTCTATCAACTCGCTACCTCCATCGCGAATCCGTGCGACATGCGCCGGTCCATCGAGCTGACTGGCCTGGGCCACCGGAAGTTTTATCGCGCGCAAACGGGACTGAATCATCGCCTTCGCTTGAAATTCGATGCGATCCCAGTGTCAAAATCGCGTTATGAAAAACTTTCCGCTCCCGCGCAGAAAGCAGTGGTGCAGGCGATCAATCGAACCGTTGAGCCGTTCGCTTCGCGTCCGCCGCTGGCGCGTCAAGAGCGCGAACTGGAAAAAGTAATCAAGCTAGTCTCTCTCTTCGAGCCGTTTATTCTGCACAACGATCACAATTTTGAGGCGGTGAACGTGGAGCGCCTGAGCGCTGCGTTGCCGCCTGGCGAGCAAGCTGATTTCGGCTACGATTCGCGCGCTCTGGATTGGTGGGATTATTGGATCAACGTGCACATTCCTGCGCTGCGAAAGTGGTGCTATCCTCTCATCGAAGGACGCCCGCTGGAACCTCGTCCCCGGCGCTCCGTGCAACTGGCGGAGCCGACCGGTGCGAATGCCGCGGAAGCGGCGAGTTCGGCTTCCACTTCGGCTTCCTGATATAAATCGTGGCTATCCTCCTGACCGGTTCCACCGGATATATCGGCGCCCACATCGCGTCGAACCTGCTTACGGGTCATTCCGACCGGCTGAACCTTTTGGTTCGCGCGCACAACGAGCAAGAAGCGCGCGAGCGTCTATGGCGATCCCTGCAACTGCACGTGGACTTCGCCCGGTTTGAAGAATATTTGAATACGCGCATCAGTTTATTCCTGGGCGATCTAACGGATGGGCATTTCGGACTCGCTGACGATGACTACACGAGGCTGGTGCATACGACCGATTCGATCGTTCATTGTGCTGCATCGCTGAATCGCAAGTCCGAGAAAAGCTGCCTCAACGTGAATCTGCGTGGGACGCTGGAAGTAATCCAGCTGGCGACGCGAGCGCGCGACCATCACGGGTTGCGGCGGTTCAGCCACGTGAGCACAGTGGCCGTCGCTGGACACCGCGCGAACGAAGTAGTCCAGGAAGATACGGCGATCGATTGGAACCGCTCCGACTACGATCCCTACGCGCGCACCAAGAAATTCTGCGAGCACATGGTCCGCCAGTTGTTGCCGGACGTTCAGCGAACGATTTTCCGGCCGAGCATTGTTCTGGGAGACAGCCGCCGCCCGGAGACCAACCAATTCGACATGGTTCGCGCGTTTGTTTTCCTGGCGGGCCTTCCTGCGCTTCCCTTTCGCCCCGCGGCTCGCATCGATATCGTTCCAGTGGACTTCGTTGCCGACGCGATCACCACGTTGCACCAGAAAGAGCGCCCGGCTCACGGGATCTATCATTTGTCGTCAGGCACGAATTCCGAGACATTTGTGGAACTGACGGATGCTCTGTCCAAGGCACAGGGAAAGCGCGGACCGGTCTTCGCGCCGAGTCTGGAAGGCCCGTCCTCCAAAATGGTGAATGCGCTCGCGGGACGAGCCGGAAAAATTGGCGGGTTGGCGACTCTGATGAAGGTATTTCTCCCCTACCTTTTGTGGGATACGGTGTTTGACAATACCCGCGTTGTTGAGGAAATGGGCCGCCGTCCAGCGCCATTTTCGCAGTACTGTTTTCCTCTGCTTCGATTCAGCCGCGAAAATAATTTTTGGTACAAGTATCGTGACTGGCCCGCGGAAGCAACCGTCCACAACGCATCGCAAGAGTCTGGTGCTGCGCGAGATTGGCGGCGATGACCGATCTCGTTCTGGAGGCCTGGGTCAGCAGCCTGATTGAACTAAATAAGTTTGAGTGGATGCTCGGCGCGGGCGAAGCCTGGAAGCCGGGCACGAAGTTGAAGCTACTCTTCGCGGGCTACAACGGCACGCGCAACACCGGCTCCGATGTCCGCGTGGAAGAAATCCTACGCCAAGTGCGGCGCCTCCTGGGCGCGCAGAACATCGCTCTTAGCGTGATGTCGCAGAATTTCGAGCTCACCCGCGGTTATTTCGGCGATTCAAAACAAGTCCATCTGCCGGACGTCTTTCCTCCATTTCTGCACTCTGAAGTGCGAAGAAATGACGGCGTGGTGGCCTGCGAAGGTTCGATGTTCAAGAGCAAATTTGCCAATGCCCTGACCACCATGATGATCGGTGCGCTTGGTATTGCCGCCGCCCAAAACAAGTTGAGCGTCGCGTTTGGCGCTGAAGCGGGCGAAATGGATTCGCTGTTGCAGAAGATGTGCAAACGATTTTGCCGTGATTCACTGGTGATTACTCGCAACATCGAGTCGCAAGACGTTTTAGGCAAGCTGGGCGTTCCTACCGAATTGGGAACCGATACGGCTTGGACTTTCGAGCCGCTCGGACCGGAGTACGGGCGCAAAGCGCTGCTGGATGCGGGCTGGGACGGAAAAGTGTCGGTGCTCGCTGTCTGTCCCATCAATCCATTTTGGTGGCCGGTGAAAGCGTCGCTCGCGAAGTGGCTCGCGCACTCGTTGGCAGGCGCCTACAAGGACAGCTACTTCCGCACCATCTATTTCCATCGCTCGGGACGCGAAGTGGATGCAGCATACGAAAAATACTTAACCGCGATGGCAAGCGGCGTTGCACGATACAAGGAGTCTCGCTCGGTTTTCCCTGTTTTGATCGCCATGGAAATGCTCGACCGTGATGCTTGTGACCGGGTGGCGCAAAAGCTGAGCGGCGCTCCCATTTTCGCGTCGGACAGATATAACATGTACGAAATTGTGAGCATTCTGCGGAGCTGCGATCGAATGCTTTCTTCGCGCTACCACGCGATTGTAACGTCCATGCCCGCGGGCGTTCCTTCGGCTGGCGTGACGATGGACGAACGCATTCGCAATCTGATGCGCGAGCGCGGACACGAGAGTCTGCTGTCGCGTGTGGACGATCCCGACCTGGAAGATAAAATCTTTACGTCGCTGCAGATTCTTGATTCCCAAACCGAAGAGATTCGAGACGCTGTTCAGCGAACCGTCGCGCGCAACTTGCAATTGATGGCGCGCATGGGTGTGTACTTTGAAGAGCAGGTCGCACGAAGATATCCGAGTTTTCCGATTCGCAGCGGAGTTCTAGGATGGCAGGATTATCTGCCGCCGCTCAGCCCCTGTCTGTGCAAATTGCTCGAAGAGCACAGCGGCGTGCCAGCTTGTTAAAGGTTGCATAGTATGACGTTTCTGGAAAACATCTACGAGCGGTTACAGCAGGCGGGCGCAAACCCTGTTCTGCGTGAGATACGCGACGGCAAAATGGTATCCGTGTCGGGAGTCGAATTGCTGGCGATGGTGCAAGAGGCCAGGAATTTCTTGATCGCGCGCGGAATGAAGAAAGGGGATCGTTGCGTCCTGCTCGCTTCGAATAGCATTCGCTGGGTGGCACTCGATCTGGCGATGATCGCCGAAGAAATCACCGTTGTGCCGTTGTATTCTCGGCAGGCTCCCGCCGAACTGGTTGCCATGATGAAAGATTCTTCGCCGGCGAGAATCTGTTGCTCCAATGCCGCGCTTGCCGCAGAAATAAAGAAAGAATGGCCCGCGGCGCCGCACATTACCTTGCTCGATAGCATTTTCGCCGGAGAAACTGCGAAGCCCGCGCCACCCGCGCATCACTCGGATCTGGACGTGCTGACGATTATCTACACTTCCGGAACATCGGGCGAGCCCAAGGGCGTCATGCTTTATGCGGCGAACGTCAACTTCATGCTCGGATGCACGAATGCGCGGCTCGATCGGCTCATGGGGCAGCGCCCCGCTCAAGGGTCGGACGAGATCTTCCATTATTTACCGTTCTGCTTCGCGGCCTCCTGGATCCTGCTGCTCACCGCTTTATCGCGCACCAGCGTCCTGACTCTTTCGACCGACCTCTCGAAACTTTCCGAGGATTTGAAACTCGCCACGCCGGATTATTTCTTAAATGTCCCTACATTGCTCGAACGAGTGCGCGCCAAAATCGTGGAGACGATTCAGAAGCGCGGAGGATTTGCGGCGTTTGTTTTCTCGCGAGCACAGCAAAGCTATGTACGCCAGCAGAGTATCGGCTCGCATTCGCTCGACGCGTTGTGGCTTTGGCTCGCAAGAAGAATTATGTTTCCAGAAATCCGCAAGAGCATCGGGCAGAACTTAAAGGCCTTGATTTGCGGTTCGGCGCCACTATCGATCGAAACGCAGTTGTTTTTCATGATGCTAGCAATACCCGTGCTGCAAGCATACGGCCTCACCGAAACAACGGCGATTTGTACGCTTGACGATTCGCAGCGCGTCGTGCCGGGACGCGTGGGGCTGGCGGTTCCTGGCATCGAGATGAAGCTGGCTGAAAATGGCGAAATTTTGGTTCGTGGCCCGAATGTGTTTCCCGGCTACTGGCAGCGCCCCGATGCAACAGCACAGGCGCTCGAGGGCGGTTGGTTCCACACCGGCGATCAAGGCGAGGTGAATGCGGCAGGATATTGGCGCATTACTGGCCGCCTGAAGAATTTAATCATTCTGAATTCTGGGCACAATATTGCCCCGGAGCCACTTGAAGAGGAATTGGCTCGGCACGTTCCGGAAGCTCAACGGATTATTCTCGTGGGAAATCAGCGGAGCTTTCTCGCTGCGTTGGTGACAGCTAATTCTTCGAATGGATTGTCGGATGCAGACGTCCAATCCGCGATCGAACAACTAAATGGTGACTTGCCACATTACAAGCAGATTCGAGCATTTGTTATTCTTCCGGAGCCTTTAAGCCCGGAAAACGGCTTGTTGACTACAAATGGTAAGCTCAAGCGCGACGCAATCGCGGCGCGTTTCGCGGCAGAGATAGAGCAACTCTACCAGAAGAAGACCGCATGAAGACCTTTCAAGGCAAGGCACTCTCTTGGCGGGTAGTTGACGGCGCGATTGAACTCACCCTCGATTACCCCCCTTGCAACGAAATCGGCTTGGCCATGCTCGCAGAGCTCGAACAATTTGTCTCTGCTCTGTCAGCATTGAGGGCCGACTCGCACGCTCTGATTATTTCGAGCGCACGCGCCGAAGGCTTTTGCGCTGGCGGCGATCTGCGCGAACTTTTTCGGCTCTCGCAAGAGGTTACCGGCGCCAAACGTCTCAGCGGCCTACGCGACTTTATCGAGCGCATACATGCCGTGATGAACGCTCTCGACGAAGCTCCCTTCACGACCATAGCCGCCGTGAATGGGCTCACGTTTGGGGGCGGTTTCGAACTGGCGCTCGCGTGCGACCTGATCGTCGCGGACAAAATGGCGCGCTTCTGTTTTCCAGAGCTGCGCTTGGGACTGATACCTGGATTCGGCGGAATTCCGCGGCTCAAGCGCGATCTGGGAAATGCCGTGGTTCGCGATTTGGTTCTCACCGGTCGTAGCATCAATGCCGCAAAAGCTCAATCCGCGGGAATCGTCAGCCAAGTGACTGCGGAAGGAGATGCGCCGCGCGTTGCCCGCCAGACAGCAGCGCAACTGAAAAAGTTCGACCGCAACACAGCACTCGCCGCCAAACGATTTATAAAGCCAATTCCCTACGACGAGCTGCGCCGCGAGATTGAAATTTTCTGCGAACTTTTCATGCGGCCGGCCGTTGAAAAAGGATTGCGAAAGTTTGTGGAAAGCAAGGACGCGTTGCCCTATTTGCCGTAGCTCCAGGCATCGAACACAGGCACATTGCGCTCCATTTGTGGCAACATAGAAGGTATGAGCTCCTTACAGAGCACAACCGAGGAAGTACTGCGGCTCGCAGCCGAACATTTCAAAGTGCCACGAGAGCTATTGACTCCAGACGACGATTTCTTCAAAAAGCTCGGCATCAACAGCTTGCAGGCGCTCGACTTGCTCACCCGCATCGAGCACCACTTCAATATCGAGCTTCCTGATTACGAACTGAAGGGCGTCAGCGACTTCCGCACGCTCGCCGAGCGCATTCAATTGCGCCTCTGATGCTGGACCTCCGCGAATATCAATCCCTTGGTGAAGCTTTGCGCGCGGCACTTGAGCGCTGGCCGGACGAGATTTGTCTAATCGAAGCGGACCGCGATCGCGAAAAGGTTCGTTTCACCTACAACCAGTTCAAGCAAGCCGCATTGCCGCTTGCGAGCGCATTGCAAAATGCCGGGCTACAGAGCGACACGCGCGCTGCGATTATCATGACCAATCAGTCGAAATGGCTGATTTCCGCTTACGCGATTTTCTTTGGCGGCGGCGTACTCGTTCCGCTCGATTACAAACTCACCGCCGCCGAGCAGCTTCAGCTACTCGCGCATTCAAAAGCCGAATTTCTGATTGTCGAATATCATCTTTGGCACGCGATCATGCAGGCCCACGGGTTCAAGACCCTCGCCGCGCACACGGTGCTCGTCACCGAAGCGCCAGCCAGCGCCGATCTCGGTTTAGCGAAACGATGGGAAGAATTCAAGAGCGAGCGCGAACCAGTTTTCGTGCCGCGTAGTCGGCAAGACGCAGCCTGCATCGTCTATTCCTCCGGCACGGGAGGGCGACCAAAAGGCTGCGTCCTCACACATGAGAATTATTTGGAACAGTGCATGGCTTTGACCGCGCTATATCCTTTTTCCCCGGGCGTGCGTTATTTGAGTATCCTGCCGACGAATCACGCGATCGATTTCATGATCGGCTTCATCGGGCCTTTCACGTGCGGCGCGGCAGTTGTACATTTGCGTACACTTCGCCCGGAATATATCCGCGACGCTTTCACCCGTTACAAAATTACTTACATGACCCTCGTTCCGATGGTTTTGAAAAGTCTTGAGCGCGGCTTGCGCCAGCGATTCGCTGATTTGCCGAAAGGGCGCCGTGCGGTTCTGAATGCCCTCGTCAGCTCAAACCGTGCGCTCACGCGAAGTCGACCCAATGTGAAATTAAGCCGACGGCTGCTACCACAAGTCCATGATGCGTTCGGCGGCGAACTGCGCGCGTTCTTCGTTGGCGGAGCCTTCACCGAACCGTCAACGCTCCAGTTTTTTTACGATCTCGGAATCCCGGTGGGAAACGGATATGGCTGCACCGAAGCCGGCACTGTCATCACGGTGAACGACTTCAAGCCATTTCGCGCCGACACAGTCGGGAAGCCGCTTCCGGGCATTTCGGTGAAAATCCTGAACGCTGATGCCGAAGGAATCGGCGAAGTAGCCGTGCGCAGCAAGACGATCATGTCGAAATATCTCGATGACCCTGAAATGACCGCGCAAACGATCGTGGATGGCTGGCTGATGACCGGCGATTTGGGCCGCCTCGACGCCACCGGCCATTTGCAGCTCTTTGGCCGTAAGAAAAATATGATCGTCACGGAAGAAGGCAAGAATATTTACCCCGAAGATGTTGAGACCGCGTTCGAGGGTCTCGCCGTCAAGGAATTCTGCGTGTTCGCTGCAAATTATCTGTGGCCGGAGCGTTCGCTAACGGGCGAACAATTAGTTATCGTGTTGCATCCGGAGGCCGGAAAAGCCATCACTCCAGATTTGATCGAGAATCTCGCCGCCCACAACCGTCGCCTGACGAATTACAAACGCATCTATGCCTATCTGGCCTGGGATCGAGATTTCCCACTTACCGCATCGATGAAAATCAAGCGCGGCGAATTGGCAGAACAAATTCGCGAAAACCGCAACCGCTCTGCCGTGGTATCTCTGTGAGCCAGCCCTCTCGCCCAAGCGGACCTGGCGCGAAGGGTCAGCCCAGTTTTCTCGCGATCGTGAATCCCGCGGCGGGCAATGGACGATGCCGTAGGTTCGCACATGCTACGCTGGGCCGTGTTCGGCGGGCCGGAATAGATTTGGTTGTCGAGGAAACCACGCGCCGGGGGGAAGCTTCTGACATTGCACGCACGGCGTATCGAAAAGGCTTCCGGAATTTCCTAGCTGTGGGCGGAGACGGAACTTCCTTCGAGATCATCAACGGCCTTTTCCCCGAGGCCAGTGCTCCGGATGGCCGCGTCGCTCTCGGCTTTTTACCACTGGGAACAGGAAACTCCTTCCTGCGGGATTTCAGCGTTCGAGGCGTCGAGCACACGCTCGAGGCTTTGAAGACCGGAAAACGCCGCGCCTGCGATGTGATTCGTCTGCAGCACACACAGGGAGACATTTTCTTTATAAATCTGTTGAGTATGGGCTTTCCCGCAGACGTTGGCGAGACGGCCAATCGGCGTTTCAAGAGTTGGGGCGAGCTTGGTTATATTTTTGCCGTGTTCACGCGCCTGATCGAACTGAAGCATCGGGCGTTTCCACACCGCCTGAACGAAGAGGACGGCTGGAACCGCGACCCGGCGCTCTTTCTCTCCTTCAGTAACAGCAAATTTACCGGTGGCAAAATGATGATTGCACCGAAAGCGGATGCGACGGACGGCTTTATCGAGTACGTTCGCTGGGCTCCGGTCAAGCGCTTCAATTTACTGAAGAATTTTCCCGGCCTGTTTACCGGGACTCACATCGAGCATCCGCTTGCCTTTCGCGCGGCTGCCAAGCGCGTTGAGTTCGGCCTAGACGGGCCCGCAAATGTGATGATCGATGGTGAGATCTTGAACTTGGAATGCCGCTCGCTCGAAATTCTGCCCGGCGCATTTGACGCGATCGTATGAGAAAGCTCTATCTATCTATCCGGGCGCTCGTCTTATGGGCCATCAGCGGCGTTCATTTCGCGGTAGTTTGCATTTTCCTCATTGTTCTCGCAATTTTCATAGATCCGCGAAGGAATGACGCGCCACAGCGGCTCTTTTTTCGCAATATTTTGCAACTCATCGGCGTGCAATTTGAAGTTCAGTGCGCGCCCGGCTTCGATCCCGATCGCACGAGTGTCTTCGTTAGTAATCATGTGAATATTTTTGATCCGTTCGTGGTGTACTCCGCTATTCCACAATTCTTGCGCGGTTTCGAGCTGGAATCGCATTTCAAGATTCCAATGTACGGCTGGATGATGGGCCGGTTCGGCAACATCGCAGTTCCGAACGAGCCCAGCCGCGCCGGACTGGAAACCATGACAAAGCGCGCAAAAGTTGCGCTGGATTCAGGCGTCAGCTTGATTGCTTTTCCCGAGGCAGGCCGGACCCGCGACGGCCACGTCCATGACTTTAAGAAGGGGATTTTCAATCTCGCGCACAAATTCGGCGTTCCCATCGTCCCGGTAAGCATCGCCGGCTCGTATCAATTTTTCAGGACTGGAAACTGGGTGGTGCATCCGGGGAAAATTACGGTGTACTTGCACGATACGATTGATACGGCGAACGTCGAACGCGCTGAATTAGACGCTCTGCGGCAAGAAGTGCAAAAGATTGTCGCGGGGCCGGTCGAAAAATCCCTCGAAGAAAATCCTCCGGAGAAATTCTAAGTCGTGTTGACGTCTGGAAGAGTTCGTCCCGCGCGTAGTTCCTGCCAAGTGTAAACGACGCGGTGAATCACGGTGATTGTGGAAATTGTCGCAATCACCCAGAGCACCTGTGCCATGCGATTGAATGCGCCGCCGATGATCAACAGCACGAGGCGTTCCGGCCGCTCCATAAAACCAACTTTACAAGATGGAATCAGCGATTCCGCGCGCGCGCGCGAGTAACTCACCATGAACGAGCTGGCCATCGCTACAGCGGCCAGCGCCATGTAAAACGATCTGCCGATCAGCGTGTAATAGACGACCAGTCCCATATAAAGAGCGAGATCCGAATAGCGGTCGAGCGTCGAATCCAAGAAAGCGCCAAACGCGGTGACGCGGCCGACGCGGCGTGCCACTTGTCCATCGGCCATGTCCAGAAATCCCGCGAGAAAAAGCACGGCTGCAGCTTGGCGAAATCGACCCATGGCGAAGAGAATCGCCGCCCAGGAATTCACGGCGAGCCCTAAGAACGTGAACATATTCGGCGTGATTCCAGTTGCAGCCAGACCGCTTACAACGTGGCGCAAGAGCCATCCCCCGCCTTCGCCGATCCAATATGTGATTGGACGCTTCCGTTCTGACTGCTCTGAAGTCATCGTTCGAAAATAATACACCGGAAAGGCGCACGCGGATACGAGCCGCTTCGAGTCAATCTTGGCAATTGTCGAGTGGGAAACGGTCAGCGCGGCTTTAATGACATTACAGGCACGCTCGCGGGATACCGCAACTTCGGATCGGTCAGCGCTTGCACTTCTTCCGGAGTGAAACCGGGAGCAACCTCGCGGAGTACGAGGCCTTCTGGCGTCACATCAATCACGGCAACGTCGGTAATAATCGTGTCCACGCATTCAATCGCTGTAAGGGGATAGCTGCAAGTCTTGACGATTTTCGACGAGCCGTCTCTTGCAGTGTGCTCCATGGTGACGATAAGCTTTTGGGCGCCGACCGAAATGTCCATCGCGCCGCCGATTCCGCCAGCGCCTTTTGCGCCCGGAACACGCCAGTTCGCGAGATCTCCGCGCTCCGACACTTGCAGCCCGCCGAGAATGCAGATATCCAGATGGCCGCCGCGCGTCATCACGTGGGCGTCATCCTGCGAAAAATACGCGCCGCCTGGCAATAGCGTCACCGGAACTTTCATCGCGTCGACGAGATCGAAATCCTCCTCGCCAGGTTTTGCCCGTGGACCCATCCCTAGAATTCCGTTTTCGCTGTGGAAATATACAGTCACATCCGAAGGAACATAAGTGGCGATCAGATTCGGAATTCCCCAGCCTAAATTCACGTAAACCCCGTCGGGTAATTCCAGTGCGGCGCGCTCCGCAATCTGTTCTCGTGTGAGCCGGGCTTTAGACATATCGCTTCCCCGGGGCCTGAACGATGCGATCGACAAATACAGAAGGCGTAACGATTGCTTCCGGGTCGAGCTCTCCCGTGGCAACTATTTCTTCTACTTCAACGATCGTGGACTTCGCGGCTGTGGCCATAATTGGATTGAAATTTCGCGCCGCTTTCCGGTAAATCAGGTTGCCCATATGGTCCGCGCGGTACGCGCGAATGAATGCATAATCCGCGCCGAGCGCTTGCTCGAGAATGTAGCGCTTCCCTCGGATCACTCGCTCTTCCTTGCCGCGCCCGACTTCAGTTCCCACACCGACCGGCGAGAAAAACGCGGGGATTCCGGCGCCAAACGCTCGCATCCGCTCGCACAGAATTCCTTGCGGAACAAGTTCGAGCTGGATTTCTCCAGCGTCGAGTTGCTCCTGAAAATATTTTGCGCCGGGCCCGGGAAACGCCGCCACCACACTGCGAATCTGCTTATTCTTAAAAAGTATGCCGAGCTCACCTTCACCCGTGCCACAATTATTGCTGATCACTCCAAGATCGCGCGCGCCTTGCCGCGCGAGCCCTTGAATCAGGTTATTCGGAAAGCCGGCGCCGCCAAACCCGCCAAACATAATCGTCGCGCCATCGGGTATGTCTGCTACAACCGCATCTATCGTGGGAAAGACTTTCTCTCTTAACGTCATCTTGGCGGTTTCTGAGTTTTTGTCACGGATGGCCCGACTTATATGTTCTGCGATGATACGGCAAGTCGCATATTTTTTGAATGCTTCGGGAGCCGCAGGTAATAAGAGCCCCTCTTCTGAGAATTCTCTTCTAAGAATCGCACTGCTTCACGCGCCATTGACGGTCACGAGATTTGGTGCCCGGGGTGGGGGTCGAACCCACACGTCCCGTAAGAGACAGGGGATTTTAAGTCGCTCACCCCGGTTTTCACAAACCTAGATAGTTCAATCAGATATCTTTGAATTCAAGAAGATAGCAGATTTCTAGGTTTGTTTTCGTTGGTTCTTTTTGGGCAAAGTTTGGCGTCTTTCACATAAGGACAACAAAAGTTTTCAAGTGGGCTGCGTTTCGCCGATAGATCGCGCGCATGGGGATGTTGCATTCGGTTACATGCGCATTTTGTCTCAACGTCTGGGGCAGAGGCTCGAATATCAGGTTTCGTAGATTCCAAGAATTCGGAAGGCACCATCGTAGTTTCCACATCGGGCCCGCCGATCCAGGTAGACAAAGGATACTTTCGATTTTGGGGCACCGGGGTCGGCACATCAATTTGGTTATGACGAAAAACGCGAACTTCAGGACGATCTGAAACCCTCGCAGATAAATTCGGAGAGTCTGCGCTAATTCTTAGAATCTCTGAATTTAACGAGCGGGTTCTTATATTTTTCACGATTCAATAGATTCTGCTTGCCTTAATTGGCTTGGCAGCTGCCTGCTGGGTTCCAAGGCGAGCCTGGTCCAAGTTCAAACCATACCAATTGAGAGTCTGGCCTTGGATTTAACTTGCTTACTCCATCAGGGATTTTCGTATTCTTGTGAATTATGAAGCATTGGTCTAACGCATTTTTCAACATTGTTTCTATGAGTTCTGGGTGCGAGTCCGACGCATGAATGACGATTCCGGAATATTCTGCTACTGGGATTCCGGTATCAAGTTCTACATCGGGATCAGGAACTGGTTCTATCATGCAATCGGTGCGTGTTGAGGCGTGACACGCCTGCACTACCATTGCATAAAACTCTTGGCGGAATCGTTCATTCTCTTTGGGCGCAGTAATAACGAAGGTCAGTTTTTTACCACTAAACACGCCGCTTAATCTAGTCACAATTGCGAATGCCTGAATGGCCGTAACGCCCTGCCCATACGCGGACGGCTTGACGGTTGCTCCGTTTTCGTTCTTCGTGCCAACGTGCTGGGCATCCACGCGAGATGAATCTTTTGTGTCATAGTTTTCTGAGGTCGTTTTAGAAAGCTGAGTTGGTTGCGATGCGGGTAAGTGGTTGGTGTTAGATAATGCGTTTCTGGGTGACTGTTTAGGCTTTGATTTCGCGGTCTTTGATTCTCCGCTTTCCATGGTGGGGTTTGTAATGGGCGCTGCACCAGAAGGTGATGGAATCTGATGATTTTCACCAGGTACGACTGTTGTTATAGGAGCTCTGCGGTGGAAACGCCCGTAGGCTAACGGAAGGCCAACTAAGATAAGTAAAACGGCGAAAACCGCAATCCCTACCTGTTGAGCAATTTTGTTACGCTCTTTATCATGTCGCGCAAAACCGGCAGGCTGTTTCCGAATTTCCCTATCGTAATACGCCCAACCGCCAAGAATCACGGCAATAGTAAATGCGATAGGTGGAAAGTTTCGATTCAGGATCCAGCTTAGAACGGGCAGGTCCGCCATTGTTTGCACCCGCCCAACTTGATCAACAATCCACCGTACAATACTGAGTACAGCTAACAAAGCAGCAAAAATGCCCTTCCAAAACCTACGCATGCGCTATTCCTTCACTTCACTTACGACGGCAAGACCAGTCAACAAACTCACAAACGAACAGCGGATTCCAAGCCGTGAATTGCCTCATTGAAGACTGGTCCCAACACGCACAAGTGGCGCGGTTCCACGCCGCGTGACGATGCCGTAAGCGAAGAGAATCTCTCTCGTGGGATTTCAAAAATGGTAGCTGTAATTACAGCGAGCTATCTAGGCTCTAACCGACTCCGCAACCTTGTTGACGAGTGACTTGTACTTGCTGGCCGAAATCTTCTTTGTGGTCAACCCGTGCTGCTTCATAATTTTGAGTTGTTTATCAACATACTTTTTCGCGATTTCCTGCCGCTCCTGTCCGCTCATTTTGCTTATTCCTCCTGTTGAACATATTTGTCGATAATGTATTCGCCAAAATACTCACGATAGTGCTTATAACGTGCATGGTGCTCCTCTTGATGAGTACGCAGGTCCTCATTTACTTCGAGCATAGGGAGCAGTTCCTTTAGCACGTCATCTGGCCTAGGATCATGGCCGCCAGTGATATGTTCTTTGCAAAATTCGTAAGCACTCCCGACCATTTCGAGCCACGCCTCTTCATGTCTCTCATACAGTCTATGGAAATTCTTGTCTTCAAGGTCTTTTATTTTCGATTCGGTAAGTCCCAATTCGGCTTCCTCCTAGGAGGCAACGGATATGAGACCGATTATGGCGAAGGCTCCTGTAATTGCTAATTGTATTTTTAGGACAGTTATCAGATGGTACTGTGACCATAAATTGCCTTGAAGCGCATCTATGCTTATCCAGCTCAATGCCAAGGCACCCAAAACTGGTATCAGTGTACTTTTAGCAAGGAGTTTGTACTTATCTCCTCGCCGCGTATCGTACGAAGCTGCTTTAGACACTAGGAACCCGGAGAAGATTAGGAGCAACCCGGCTAAACCTATTCCGGTTTGGAGGACGGCGAGAATTGTGTCTCGGTCGGCCAACTTGGCGCACTATAACATAGATTTTTCAAACTGTACCACTGCCCCGATTTAGGCTATACCAAGTGTTTCTTTCTCTCTCGCCTTCGCCACTAATTTTGCCTTGTTTGAGTTCTCCAACTTCTGGCATTTGACGCTGCAAAAACGAGCATCCTTCTTCGATCGTTGGCGAATACCAAATTTTCCGCAATCCTCACGTACACACTTCACGAACCGCTTTAACTGTCCATTAGCCATCCCGCGGGTCGCTAACCAATTAACCAAGTCCGCCGGTTCATTTATCATAACCGCCGGGTGGTGAGCAGGAACACCAACAATCATCGGCCAATGAATGAAATTTCCTTCCTTCATCCTGAAATGGACGACCAAATTTATAATCGGGATGCGAGCCCAACTCCAATCATTAGCAGCCCTCCGCCTCCGGTCCTTTAGCGACAATGCATAGTATTTGTCTTTCGGTCGGATGGTCTCAGAGACTTTACCTTTCTCATAGGAACGTCGAAAGCGATCCGCTAGCTTGTCGAGCCGAGCCGCTTCATCAGGTAAAACTATTGCGCGTACAAAACGACTATTCTTAAAAATATCGACTTCAGCTCCTGCCGAATTCAAAAGTTCAAGCAAGAATGTGAGTTCCTGCCTGGAAAGCTTGTCCAAGATAATCCTCAATGAGCCCTCCAATCAGTAATTACTAATGTCAAGTACATTGAGTTAGTTAATCATCGTTTACTTGACTTGTCAAATGGAACTGATAACTTAGTGGCATGAGAAATAATTTAACTCGCTGGTCAACAGAGAGTGGCGGCTGCATCATGATGGGCGCAATGTTGGAAGCCCGCCCTCCGAACGCGCATGTTGGGGCAAGTCTTCGCAGAGAAAGGCTAGGTGCGAGACTCTCCATCACGCAAATCGCAGCGTTCTACCGGAAAGGAGTTTCAAGACAACGTATTTTCCAGATCGAGGCTCAAGCGCAGGTAGGCTCCGATGCGGCGAAGGATTTCCAGGCGGCAATTAAGCTTGCATCAGATTATCGCGCCCAAGCAGGGAACGCGGTTGCGAAGGCGCTGGCTAAAATCCAAAAACCGAAAAGGCAATATTTTAAGAATCTTAAAATCTTGGCCAGCTCGGACGGGCGCTAATTTGTGCCGGGTGGCAATTCTCGTCTCAAAAAAAACGCGCCGAAGCTGGCTGCCTTTAGGACCTTACAAGAGGAATTCCTACCAAGTTCTACGCCCGTTCCGAACTGGTTTTTTGATCAGCTGATGCCCGAAGTGCCTGAATCTGTTTTACGGGTGTTTTTATATCTCTTCCGGAAAACGATCGGATGGAACAACGAAACAGAAGAAAAGTCACTACAGCAGATAATGGCAGACAACAAAATTGCCAGTCGCCACACTGCGGTCTACGCCGTAAAGATTCTCTGTGAGTGCTGGAGCTTCTGGAGAAAAACCCGTGGAAAGAAAGGGCAACATTCTTCGATATTCGCAGTCAATGGTATCCGCGATCACGACCAAGCGTGGGCGCGAATCGTTTTGACTGAAAGCATCTACGGCTCGTACTGTCCAACGCGGCAGCAACTAAGGGAGAACCCTCCAAACGAGGATCTCTATCGAAACGCTTTGGAGGAAGAGACCCGGAAAAGTGGTTCGGATTGGTGGGTCGCCCAAGTCGCAGCAAAGGCCAAGTGGTTTTCCTAGGGACTTCGCAGCGGTGCACTCAGAGCAGTTCTAGCAGTTCCCTGAAAGAACCACTAGAAGTGCAATGAAAGAACCTCTAGAGGTGCTGTGACTGGTTCCCCTAGTGGCACGCATTATGAATCAAAGGAACCAAACGATTAGAATCAACCGTGAAGCAAACGAATTGAAATTAACATGCATGCCTTTCCTTCAATACAGAAACAGACTGGAAATAGCGCGTTCCAAGCATTCGCGTGAAAGTGTAGAAAATACTCGCAAAATCTTATGAAACCCAACCAAAACCAACCAAAGCGCCTTCTGGACGTCGTCGGTGCTGGCGAGTATCTGGGAGTTTCGGCTTGGACGGTGCGGGAACTCGTCTGGAAGGGCGATTTGGTTTGCGTCAAGGTGGGCAGGCTTGTGCGCATAGATATTCGCGATCTTGATTGCTTCATCGAAGCAAGCAAAGCGCAAGTTGGCGTGCGCTAGAACGACAAAAGCACGACTACAAGTTTTCCATCGCAGTTTTAAGCAATTCAATTTCAATCATTTGAAGGAAGGAAATGAAGAGCGTGGGATTCGGTATCCCTTGCGCCTTCAGTTTAACCCTGTGACGAAACGCACGAAGAAAGGCCCACGAATCGTGACCGATGCGCAGCGTGCGGCCCGGAAGGCCAACATCGTGGCTTTTAACGAGTCCGGCGAGCCAGGCGCGCTGAAACATGGCTGCAAGACCGCAGCGATCAGGAATGGGCAGCTTCCGGTCGGCAACGAGGATTTACAGGCGTTGGTCGATTCGTTCTACCAGGGCTGGGTCGAGGATTTGGGCGGTGAGGCGAATCTGACTAGCGCCAAGCGCGCTCTGCTGTGGGTCTCACGCGGCAACTTGGCTGTCTTCGCCTTGGGATTGCGGTACATCGAGCAACACGGCCTCGTAGACGCCCAGGGCGACGTACAAAGCGTGGCGAAGGTTCTGGCGACGTACGGCAACAGTCTTCGGCTGAACCTCACGGCGGTCGGCTTGGATCGCACGCCGCGGGACGCCAAGACGCTGGAAGTCAAGCTCCGAGAAATCGCAGAACGCGAGCAAGCCGAGGAAAATCAGCATGAAAATCCCCAAACAGATTAGCTTCGCTGCGTTTTGTCGAGACGTCCTTCAAGAGCCAATCTCTCCGAGCTGGATCGTCGCATATAAAGCCTTCGATGACTTGCCGTTGACGAATAGCGAGTTGGAACTCTGGCGCGCCATGAGCGGGCGAGACGAGTACGTGTCCCGTGATTATCCAGAATTGACCGCAATCAAAGGCCGGCGCAGCCAGGGAACAAAAACAGCGTGTAAGTATCTGGCCTATAAGATCCACACCGAGAACTACCGGCGTTTCGCGGCGAAGGGCGACAGGTTGCGCGTTCCAATCGTCGCGCAGAGCAAGGATGTCGCGCGAGAGATCGTGTCGTATTTGACTGATTTTTACAGCAATACGGATTTGCACTCAGAAGTGGAAGCAGACGGGCTCTTGAAGGGGTCTATCGATCTCAAGAACGGCTTCATAGTCAGCGTACAGACGTGCAGCTTCCGGGCACCGCGCGGAATCACGGCGCCGCTTGCGTTGTGCGATGAAGTTGGAATCTGGAGGGCTGAAGGCGCGGACATTGATCGCGAGGTTGTACGGTCGCTCACACCCGCAATGATTCAGTTCCCGAACAGAAAATTGATTTTGCTCGGCAGTCCGTGGACCAAAGTCGGCGTGCTGTTCGACAGGTGGGAACATCGCTTTGAAGACAGCGACAGGCTGGTTATTCACTGCCCAACACCGCTGATGAATTCGACGATTCCAGCTGCGGAGCTTGAACGCGAGCGGCTAGCCGATCCACAGAACTACCGTAGAGAGTTTCTGGCCGAGTGGTTGGACGACGTCGATCAGTTCTTGCCCGACACCGACATTTCGCTCGCGATTCGAACGGGCGTTCGCGAACTGTCCTTCGCCGACATGCTCAAGTCTCACTATGTGGCAGCAATTGATGCAAGCGGGCTATCTGGCAAAGACCGTTTCACATTTGCGATCGGACATCGATCAGTGCGCGGATCGGATAGCGTGACCAACCTCGACCTCTTGCGTGGTTGGAATCGTCGCGGCGTGAAGGAAGTCGTGGACGAGATCGCACTGACTTTGAAGGCGTTCTCGCTCAAGACCGTATATGCGGATCAATTCGGATTTCCGTTTCTCAAAGAACTTTTGTCTCTGCGTGGAATCGAAGTGATTCAATTGCCCTGGAGTGCGCGAAACAAGCCGGAAATCTTCCTAACGATGAAGCTCTCGCTTTCGCAAGGCAATTTGAAGTTGCTCGATCACCCGGAATCGCTCAGAGAATTACGCCTACTGGAGTGCCGGCGCACAAGCGGTGGGCACTCCGCGATCTCGGCACCAAGGGGACAGCACGACGATTACGCCTGCGTAATCGCAATGCTCAATTGGCAGTGCAGGAAGAATCAGGACCGTGGCTGGGGGATTTTGGCTTCACCCGGCAGAACAGTGGAGTTCCAATGAGCTTTTCAAAACGTTCCGGCAAGCTAACCGTTTCCAGTTTTTGCACCAAGTGTGGAACTGCAATCTATACGGGGTGGCCCCACAAATGCCCATTCAAGAAGAAACCGTAACCCCATCCTGCCAAGAAATCACATGCGCGAATCGGGCGTGTGCAGACAAATTCGTAGAAGAACTAAGGAGAAACATCGTGACGTTTAATTTCAGCGAATTAAATCCACAATCTCGCGCATATGTCGAGTACGTGGCGGAGCAAGAACTGGCCGCGCAAAAGCGAGTTCGAACGAACGGACAATGGTGCTGGTTCTGTGGTTGCGACGGAAGACTCGTGGAATGCAATTGTTTGTATCCGGAAAGTCTACGTTGCACGGAACACAAGATCTGTAAAGAGTGTTCCGCTGCGCACCGCAAGATTGCGAACCACGTAAGCAACCTCTTGAAATATCCCCGCTCCAGTCGCGTCTCTTCGCGCCGCTACCAAGGCTGGAAGCAACTTCACGAGGCTGCCGAAGCGATTGAAGAAAAACTCGTCGCCGAGGGGCGTATGGACTTGGCTGACACTTTGGAGGTAGCTCTCATTCCTGAAGAGTATTGCGCGTGGGAGTGCTCCACCTCGGAATTGCGTCGAGTCATGCTCGGAAGTTTTCGGAAAGTAAAGTTCGTTCGGTTTCAAGAACTGGCTCGCGAACTCGACAACAAAATCCAGGAATCGGCGATGGAATCCGCAGTAAGGTTTTTTCAGTCTCTGAAATAAGGTCCAATAAAACTGCAAGTGAGATTAAACTCCTCTCCCTGTGAAACACATGGTCTCGGTATCCGAGGACTGATACAGTGCGCGAAGGTGGCATTCTGGCTAGATGAGGTAATCATGGAAACTTCTGCTCTGGCCCAGTCCGGATCAGACCGCTATTCCAAAGTCGCTAGCCCAATCCACACGATTTTGGTGCTCGCTGCGATGGGCGGTTGGACGATCTGGCATAAGATTTTTGCAGATCAAATGAGCACGGTGGCTAATCCGAACCGCGTACGCTTTTATGTAGTCACGGTTCTCTATGAATGGCTCTTGTTCGTTTTGGTAGTGGTGGGCGTGCGGCGTAGTGGCGCGTCTGTCCTCATTGTTCTCGGAGATCATTGGCATTCCGTCCGCCAGGTGCTGCGGGATATTGGAATTGCCGTTGGGTTCTGGATCGTTGCAGCGATGTTCCTTTGGATATTTGGCTGGCTCCTGCGCACCGCCGCGCTGGGTCGCAATGTTTCCATGCTCCCGCAGCGAGGTATCGAACTGACATTATGGATAGTGCTCTCCGTTACCGCCGGTATTTGCGAGGAGACGATCTTTCGAGGTTACCTACAACGGCAGTTCATAGCCCTGACTAAGAGTGCTCCCGCCGGCATTCTTCTTTCTGCCGCAGCATTCGGCGCGGCTCACGCGTACCAGGGCTTGCGGATGGTGATTCTAATCGGTCTGTACGGAGCGATGTTCGGGATTCTGGCCTATTGGCGCGGAAGCGTTCGTCCTGGAATGATCGCTCATGCGTGGAACGATTCATTGAACGGTGTGCTTGCCAGTGTAATGAAGCATTAGAGTCTGCGTGGTGCCAGTGACGCGCGGTTAGTTACCTTATAAGACAGCTGGAAGCGTTTTGGCTTCACAAGGTGCCATTCCCCAAGCGCTTTGTACAAACGTAGCGCGTTCTAAATCCGCTTCAGGACTAACGCAGTAGCAAGGCAGCGCGGTCATTCCCAAAAGAGGAGAAGTGAATGAACACCACAAAGGCAGCACCGGATACAGCCGTGTTTCCATCCCAAGAATTTCACCAATCCCTAGCTGATGCACTCAAACGCCAGAGTGACATCAATGCGGAAATAGAGAAAAACAGCCGAATGCTCCGTATTTCAAAGGAAAAGGAGCATAGGGAGAGTGCAGAACTTCGGGGCGAAGACCCAAACAGAATAACGAAAGATTTGGATCTCAGTCTCAAACAAAAAGAGCGGGAAGCCCAGCTCGTGAAGCAGCAAGTCCAAAGCCTTTTCTCTGCGCAGAAAGAACATTTCAAAGACGTGAATCACAAAGTTCAGACAAGACTTTACAGCGCAATCGTCGAGCCCCGTAACACCCGTCTACGCGCCGTAGAGTTGGCAGTCGAAGGCGCGATTTCAGAATTGCTCGCGATAGTTTCAGGCGCTCAGTTCGGCGACGATCCGACAGTTACAGACGCCCTCGAAGAAAAGAAGCAACTCGACGCTGGCATTACTGAATTCAACGAACTGGCAAAAGAACACAGTTTGCCAGGAAATCTCAGAATTCTACCGAATGAACTCCCGCAAAATCCAGCAACGGATGCCGAGGCGGCCATAACCCAAACTATGCGACGCGTGAATGCCTTATTTAAAAAGCTCGAAGGTTCTCGCAGCCCGAAGGTAGTAAGAATTTTCTAGATCGAACTGTAAAAGGAGAACAAGATGGCGATCATAGAAGATTCTGGACATGCTATTTTCACGATTGTCGCGGCATCGAATGCTAAGACTCGAAAAGTACGAAAGGGATTCGAGTCACATTTCTCCCGCTGGTACCACGCCCGCGTTCTATGCATGTTCCGTCCACATTCCACCGATCCGTTGATCCAGTCTATGCGGTTGCGCAAAGCTTTGAATCCCTTCGCAGTAGAGTTTTTCGCGCGAGGCATTTTGCGGCGACTGGGCATTCGCACCGCCGAGCAAACAATTTGTAGCGGGAAAGAAGCACGCACTCTTTCGGCTGATTTTGTCGTAAAGGTTGCAGGAGAAGAACCGGCGCAAAATCTGACGTGGAACCCGGCTTCGGTTCGAAACGGATGGTGTCTGGTATCTCGCCTCGTTCCAGACGCCGCGAGCCTGGACTATGTCGCGCGGAAAATCGTTACGAGCCACAGCGTGCGCACCCAAATGTTGCATGAATCTGCCGCGATACATGCTGGCAAAGACCGAGCATTTGAAGAGCTAATAGCCAAGACGTTGGGAAAAACCTGCGAGCCTGCCGATAAATTCTTTGCGGATTTCAAACCGACTGAATCCGAAATCGAGCTTATCAAACCCGCGATGGCACTCGATGGCCTCGCGTATCTCCGCATTTGTGCAGCTCGTGTTTTTGTCGGATGCAGCGCTCCACATTTCGGAAATGTTTTGGTGACGAAGAAAGGCGAACTAATTTCAATTGATCATGCTCGGGGATATTTTGAGAAGGGGGATGATCTCCGTGAGCTGTTTTATTTCGTTAATCGACGTTCGGAAGCGTTCACGATTCTCGCGGGAGTGAACAGCCTGACAGAGAAAGACATTTTTGAATCGGTCTCTGAGATTCCCCGACATCCCGCGTGCGGTTCAACGGCCGGTCTCGCCGATTACTTCTGCAAACGCTTGAGTCTTTGGAAAGAACTTCACGCCGACAGCGAGCGGTCGGCTTTGATGGAGCTCGATCCAAGGCTCTTTTGTAGTTCCCTCGGAAGCATTCTTGGGCAAGGCATTTTAGAAGATGCAGCCACAATTGTCCGCGGGCATATGCAGATCCTCTCGCGAATCACCATCTAAATTTTTTTAGTGGAAGCTCGCGGTTGCATACGTGTTCTGAGAAGAGCCGATTAACCTCTGCCTGATCGTGTTCCTGCTCTGTGAGTCTGTTTGGATTCGGGAAGGCCCACGAGCAGCCACTACACGCGAATCCTTTTCCATTAGGCGTGAGTTGCCAAACCAAGATGCGCTCTTTTTTGGGGGCTTGACCTTGCATGACTTGAAAATGGTATCACCGAGACAATTACCAGTTCAATCGGCGATGCAGATAGAGGAAGGAAAATATGAATTCGCCCGTCGAAGAACTAACGCAGCGCATGTTGAAGAAGTTCCCAGGCATCTCAATCCGAGATGCCAGGGCCGAGGCTGAGAACTTTTGGGCGATGCCAGCCACGCGGATTTCATATGTGTGGCTTGTGTCACCAAATCGTTATCGTTCTCGCGATAGGATCAACCCGTTCGCGGCTGAATTTCTTGCACAAGGTGTTATGCGTCGATTGGGAATTGGTACCGCGTCCGAGCAGTTTATCTGTACTGCGGAACAAGCCCGCGCACTTTCGGATGACTTCGTCGTGAAATTCGACCGAAACGGCTGGACACGAAATCTGTCCTGGAATCCTGGCGCGACTCCCACCGGTTGGTGTTTAGCATCGAGAGTAGTACGGGATGCTGCAAGTCTGATTTTTGTCGCATGCAAGATCGTTAGAAGCCATCCCGGAAAAAACCACGATGCCCGCGCGAATAAATTTTACGCGGAATTCAATCCCGGCCCAGCGGAAATAGAACGTATCAAATTGGCTATGGCGCTTGACGGGGTGCAGTATTTGAGCATTGCCAGCGCCCGCGTTTTTCTGGGATGCACCTGCACGCCGCATTTCGGAAACATTCTCGTGACCAAGGCGGGCAAGTTGATCTCAATCGACCACACGAATGCGGAGTTTGAGGACGGCGAAGAATTGAAACAAATGTTCCATTTCATTGATCGCGATTCGGAATTATTCAGAATTCTCGGTGGCGTTGCCAGCTTAACCGAGGTCGACATTCGCGCGGCCGTGGATGAAATTCCCAAGCATGTTGCCTGCGGTTGTACGACCGGGCTTGCGGATTATTTTTCTAGGCGCCTTCGTTTGTGGCAAAGCCGTTACTCCGGAACTGGTAACGGTCCGTTCAGTAACTTCCAGCGGCAGATAGCGGCAGATAACAAATGAAGTAGCAGCTCTTACCCGTCTGTAAGCACGAAAACATTCCATAAAGTCGATCGACAGCCGATTGCGGATTTGTGCTTCGAAGGGGGAATAGATGAAAACGATTCAGCAGTTCGCAGAACGGTACCGAGTGAAGACTAGGCGTGACGAATGCGGAGACACGATTATTCCTGGGAAAACAGGACATATCGCGGACGGGTTTGTGGCCGGCTTAGGGATATGTGAGATGGAATTAACCCGTAAGAAGTGGGGGAATGTCCGAAGAAAGATGGAGGCCGCAGGCTTTGCGGTCCGGCAGGACGCGGATACCGAGGGGGTCGCTACATTCGATCCTGCGAATAAACAGCAGGCCAAGCTGGCCCTGAGGTTAGTCCGCGTAAAGACCCGCCGTCAGATGGCATCCCCAAGCCTGGCTCAATTGGCTGTGCGGGCGAGATTCGTACAAAACAGGCGTTTAAATCGTTCCGCGCCCGAACAAGCGGGCATCTGACGGCCCGTTTTAGCCTCTGACACTCCGAAAACAGGCTAGGAGGCCACCTTTTCGTGGGAACCCCCTGAAAGCGTGCTTTTCTCCAGGCGGAGCATCGATATTTCAGAATCTTAAATTTATACAAGTTTCGGCGAGGTGCGCGAACGAGAAAACGTGCCGGAATCCCTGATCACACAGGGATACATGCGTTTTTTCGAACGAGCAATGTCGTGCGGCCCCCTGTGCGCGAGATCGCACAGGCGTTGGAACGGCATTGCTCAAAATCTTCCTCACATCAGTTTCGGCGGGCATGCATACCGAAAAGAGCGCCGAAAGCCCCGTCAGGCTTCCAGCTTTTTTCGGACTCAAGCCGACCGTCGCGCTGCCCCTCGCGTTTTCGCGCGAGTTTTACAGCGGCGTCGGCTTTCAATTTTTTCTGCACAAGTTCGGCGTGTGAGCGAAGCTGAAACCGGGCCGAAGTACGAGATTAAACCGGTTTTGGCACCAGCGGGTGTCGGGCTCACCTGGGGCTTCTCCCCCCCAACATGAACCGGCATCCGCTACTTCTTTGTGTCACAAGTTCTGGCGTGCAGGCGAAGCGGAACCGGGCCAGAGACATGCTTCGACTGGAACTGCATGGAGAACTGCATGGAGCGGCGTCGTGCCTGTCCGGCATTTCCCCAATGCCGTTTTCCAGCGGCGCCGCTTTTACTTTTCAAGTTCACAGAGTAACAAGTTTTAAGAATCTTAAAATCAAAGGAGAAATAGAATGAAAAGTATTTTCCTATTTGTGTGTTTAGCGTTATGTGCTGCAACCGTAGGGGCGCAAACGGTGACGAACGGCCAAAACGTGAACACCTCCGGGACGGGAAACTCCGTCCAGTGTGTGAACGACACCACTACGGGCACGACCGTTAATCGCTTGGCAAAGATCGCGTCCACGGGCTGCATCAACGCCACTACAAGCGACACGAATATTCCCGTTTACATTGTGACGGGCGGAGCGGGCACGAGCGGAAGCGCACAACTGTCCGTTTCGGGCCAAGCCTCGTGCGTGATGGATTCGACCATCGCAAGCGGCGCGGAAGGTTACTTCGTTGTGGCAAGTATGACCACGGCAGACGAATGCGATGCCCAGTCAGCGCTGCCAACGGGCGTGTATATTATCGGTACGCTCATTTCAGGTTCCACCACGGCAGGATCAACGGCTATCGTGCATCAAGTCGGAAGCTTTAATCCAGCTAGTTCTTTTCTTTGTTCTACCGTCGCCGCCTCGGACACTTTAACCAACGCGTCGATAACTACCCAACAAACTTTCGCTTCTCAATGCGCGATTCCGGCCAATACTTTAGTCACGGGGCGTCCAATCAAGGTGTTTTTGGGGGCGGATACAAATCAGACTACTGGCCCGATATGGACGTTCAAGGCCTCTTTGTGTACAGGAACGGGAGGCACCGGAACTTGCGTCCCTATTTACACCACCCCTGCGGCGAATCCAAGTTCCTCTCTCACGGGCGTGAGCGGTGCCGTGAATTTAGTTATCGTTCCGCAAGCTGCCGCAGGGTCATCCGTTGCCCTTAATACAAGCGTGATGATTACCCCGGAAGCAAACAGTGGTGGCGTTCCTTTTTCGCACAACACTCTTCCTACCAGCCAATCAGGGTTTGCCACTAACGGGATTTTGTATCTAAATTTCTTCCTAACCTTTTCCAGCACCACCGGAACAAACAACATGACCATTACGAACCTCCTCGTGCAGTAATTTCTTCCTGTTCGTAAGAAATATAGCCAACCGTTCTCACGGCCTCAGAGCGTCAACGCTTTGAGGCCGTTCGACCGGCAATATTCGCAAGCACAAGCAAGCCACTTCCCATCAAGAGGAAGCTACTTGACTCTTGCGTGGTGCTCATGTTCAGGTCGAGGAATACTGCTGGAGAGCCGATTGTCAATCCATCATGAAAACCGTGTCGCCGCAAAATGAGAATGTCCGGATCATGAAAACCGTGAGTGCTTAACGGTGTGCTGGCAAAAATGAAAAGAGCGAGCCAGTTTCCTGACTCGCCCGTTCCTGCAAATCTCGTTAGTGTAATTCTCTAACTACCGCCCGAACAGTTTTCGCCGGAAGGGTGCCAAGCCCAAGAGGCTCGTGCCGAAAAGCAGGATGGACGAAGGCTCCGGGGTCGCGGATGTGGTGGTTCCGAATGTAGTTACCAATCCGAGCCCGTCGGCGGAACACGCTGAGCCCTCGACACAGTAGGCGCGGCTGGTTACAGTGCCCGTGCCATCAGCTGTATTGTAGCCATTGCCGGTGCCGTTCAGTACATTGTCCTGGTTCGAAACAAGGACCTCAAGCAACAGATCGCCATTGGCCGGGTTGTAGTTGAACGGGGTAAAACTCGAAAACGTAAACGACGGGTTGTCGTTGATACCGCCAGCTGGAATTAGAAGCGTCCCGAGGACGTTGGGCCCGCTAATGTAATTGCTGCCGAGCGTAGTACTCAAATTGTTCACCGCATTTAGAGGGGCATATCCCCACTCGAACTTATAGGTACCGCCAAGTGCCGTGGAGCTTCCACCGAATTCGGTGAAATAGTACCAAGTCAGAGAATTGATACTGACCGGGCCAGAAAAAGCGGTGGACGCAAAGACCTGTTGATAATCGATGGACGGCCCTGAGCTTGTTCCGCTCTCATTGCACATAAACGGAAAGCAGTTAGCGGTATTGCCAGTGCCAACCGTAACGCTACCAGCCGCAGCAACCTGCGCTATCGCCAAAACCGCAAAAGCGGTCAGCAGGGTCTTGATGTACTTGGACACTAGACGCGCCTCCTAGGCCTGCGAACGATTCATCCGCAAAGGGTTTGAAAGTTTGCAGCAGATTGCTAGCCAAATTGATCCAACTTCAGCAACACCTGAAAACAAAAGGTTTCAACCTCACAACGACCCGCCGGGCGAGTATCATCCATGCAAAAGATTGCACATTAAATCTTGTGAATTCTTTACATTGCCTCACAGCCCGAGACCCACCGGGAGCAAGCGATACCGCGCCACATGACCCAAAGAAACACTGCGCTCGACGCGAATGGCGTGCACTTCTGGTGAGGGGCACAAAACAATCGAATGCGCGTCCGTCCTCTCACGCTTTTCCCGGACATCGAATCCGCTACCGAAAACAAGATGCATTGCAATTGGATTGATGCAAATGGCACAAGCACCTGTTGGGGAGAACGCCGAATCAATTTTCCGGTCACAACACTAAGCGTCAGGCCACAAGTCGATGCCACACCGGAATCTTCTCCGTTGCTTCTATTCGGAACTGTGATTCTTGGTGCGATTGTTCTGACAAAGCTTCGAAGCTAAGAGAGAACAGAGTTTCGAATAGCGCGGGCGGTTTCCGAGGGCTTAGTGGCGGTTCCATGCAACATTTTGCGCGATAGCGGGGAGCTATGCCCATGCAAGTCTGTTCGATCAACTGGCAGGCGGATACGCTAGAATCCCCATTGCAGCTAGATGAAGCGTCCTAAACCAGTCACGTCTTGTGCGAACTGTAAAGCGCCCGGCAATTCCATACAACTGGCCAACCGACGGTGTGGCCACACGATGAACGGAAAGAGATGCAAGGGGACGAATCAGAGCGCGATCAGAGAAAATGATTGGAATGAGTGTCCATCATGTCGGGCATCTGGATACCAGGGTGCTGCGCAGTGCAGGCAGTGCAGTGGTTCTGGTTGGTTGTTCGTTCGTCTCTGAGGCCGCGACCTAGAGCTTCATGACACGATTTCTGATTTGCAGAATCACGCCTAATTCGATACGCTGCCATCACACAAGTGGACGACGATTCAGGATCCGAGAAGAGGTAATCCCTTCCACTCCCAAATTGAGCGCAGCCAATTGCGTCTCTAAGAACCTCTGCTCGGGTCCTGATAAACCAGCCGCATGAAGCGCCCTAAGCCAGTCACGTTTTGCAACGAATGCGGAGCGCCAGGCTATTCCCTACAACTAGCTAATGGGAAGTGTGGGCGCATGGCTGGCAGTGTGATATGCATGGGAACGAACCACGCAATCCTGGAAAATGATTGGCTCGAGTGTCCATCATGCGCCGCCACAGGCTTGGAACGTGACAAGAGGTGCAGCCAGTGCGAAGGCGCGGGTTGGTTGTTCGCTCGTAGTTAATGGCTACGCTTTTTCCACGCTGTAACTTTTGACAATTCTCAGGCTCGATGCGAACCCGTACTCTGCTACCGCGTGGCCATTTCAGGATCTGAGGTGAGGACCCATTTACCCCATAATCCTTCTGCCTGGGATCCTGATTGGCCTCGCGCCAGACTGGCGATTCTTCCGGCTTTTGAAAAATGCTCAGAGACCCTGCGAAAGCAAAGGCCGATGCCGTCGAAAATCAGCTAGGAAACGGCCCAGCGATTATTTTATCCGGAACCATTACCAGAAAAATCTCATGGCACTTCAGGCATTCAACTTTTTGGTCTGCGATTTGCGCAAGACCAGTTGTGGAGCGAATGTGAACGACCTGTTTCTCATTGCACTTGGAACACACAACAGGTATCGGAAAGTAGCGTGCAGGTTGGGCTTCCATAGGTAGGATCCTCTCCCAGCATCCTACCACGCAGTTAGAACGTGCCCTAAAGAGATGAAAGGACGGTCCTAGCGCAGACTGCCAGAGAGTGAGCGCCCTTCAGTTGAAGTGGTCGTCGAGGGTGAGACGCGTAAGGGCGGGTAGTTTGGCTCGAGAGATATGGGACGCAAGTCCAAGCTGCTTGAGAATCCAGATGCCGTACCAGTTGAAGTCGATTTCGTACCACTTCAGACCGTGCTGAGCTGAGACGGGGTAGGCATGATGATTGTTGTGCCACCCCTCGCCGAAACTGAGCAGTGCCACCCACCAACTGTTGGTTGATAGATCCCGAGTCTCAAACCGGCGCGAACCCCAAATATGCGTGGCCGAGTTGACGAGCCACGTCGCATGCTGTCCCACTACAGTGCGCAAAAAAATGCCCCAAAGCAGGAAGGGTAATCCGCCGATAGCGAACAGCACAAGTCCAAGGATAACCGTTGGCACAAAATGGTATTCCGTGATCCAGACGTGAAACTTGTCCTCCACTAGGTCGGGGACATAGCGGTCGAGCGTGGAAACGTCTTGGCGCAAACTATTGCCAATTAAGATCCAGCCCACATGCGCCCACCACTTGCCATCCCGCGGAGAGTGCGGGTCGCCTTCCTGATCCGGGAATTGATGGTGAATACGATGCGTGGTCACCCACAGAAGCGGTCCCCCTTCCACGGCGATCACGGCGCAAATCGTGAGAAAGTGCTCGACCCACTTGGGAGTCTTATAGCTGCGATGGGTGAGCAGGCGGTGATAACCCATCCCGATTCCCAGGCTCCCCGCCACCCAGTATAAAAAGATGGCGACGAATAGCGCGTTCCAGGTGAAGAAGAAGAGTGCCGCCACTGCCCCAACGTGAAACAAGATCATAAAAGAAGCGATCAACCAGTTGAACCGGTTCTTGCTGTGCTTATTTTTCCGCGAACCATTGAACCGCAAGGCACGCATAGAAGGTATCTTCGCTTCAAGACCTTATAAATGTAAAGCCTGCACCGAGCCCGCGCATGCACATGTTGAAAACACCGCCGAAATCACGCGCCCTACCGCCATATTATTTCTGCCTCTGCCATGTCATTTCGACGCGCACCGGTATTTCGTTCATCACAGGTACAGTTAACAGCGACGATGGATCAATCTTGAAATCGGGCAGTATATCAGGATCTCGTTTCGATTGGCTTGGCTCTGGAGCACGAAACGATTATAACCTAGCGATTGCCTGCGACGGAGCGGCCCGTCCATCTCTTCCAAAATCATTTGATTTCGGAACTCCAATTACTCAACTTTCAACTGCGCAGGATCAATGATTTGCGAGACTCCACGCACTGGGGATTTCGGAACGGGTAGCGATTCAGTTTGGAAGCCGCGCCTCTTGAACAACTCTGGTCCATTTAACACTCTCCCTCGCCCACTTCGGGGTTTTCATGGTTATTCAAGGCGACACATGATTGTCCTGTGTGCTGTTCCGCACACTCTTAACTCTGCCTTCTGCCACAAGCTCTAGGGATACTGATGACATGGACCGAGGGTCGTAATGAATACAACTGTACTGTCCCCCAGAATACTTTTAATTGAAAATGATCCGGCCGCTGCCGATCAGATTCGCTTGGCGCTCGCCGCAGTAGGCGGTGGATCGTTCGAGGTGGAATGGGTTCGCCAGCTTTCCCAGGGTCTTGCGCGCTTGACCAAGAGAGGAATTGACGCTGTCTTGCTCGAGTTGTCCCTGCCAGACAGTCATGGTATCGAGACGTTCGACAAGTTGTTCGCCGCCGCGCCTGACGTCCCCATTCTGATCCTCGGTGGAAATGCGCCCGAAGCGCTGGCGAAAGAAGCCGTAGGTCGCGGAGCGCAGGATTATCTCCTTCCGGGCCACCTCAATAGCTACTCGCTGCCTCGCGCGTTGCGCAACGCGATCGAGCGCAAGGCCGTTGAGGATGCGTTGTACGTGGAAAAAGAACGGGCGTTGGTTACGCTGAATTCGATTGGTGACGCGGTTCTTTGTACCAACATTTCCGGCAATATTACCTATCTCAACTTGGTTGCGGAAAAGATGACCGGGTGGCTCCGTGCAGAAGCCACTGGCAAACCCCTTGCCGAGGTCTTCCGGATTATCGATGGCGGCACGCGCCAGACGGCTCGGGATCCCATGGAAATGGCCGTGGAGCAAGATAAAACGGTGGGGCTCACGGTGAACTGCGTGCTTATACGCCGCGACGGATTTGAATCCGCGATTGAAGATTCCGCAGCGCCGATCCACGACCGGTCAGGCCACGTGATCGGAGCGGTGATTGTTTTCCACGATGTGAGCGCGGCGCGGGCTATGTCGCTTCAAATGACGCACACCGCGCACCATGATGTTGTGACGAGTCTCCCCAATCGCCTATTGCTCAACGACCGGATCACGCAGTCGATTGCCTTGGCTCTTCGTCATAAGAGGCCGATTGCCGTGCTCTTTCTGGATTTGGACCATTTCAAAAACACCAATGATTCGTTGGGGCATGCGGCGGGCGACGAGCTGCTTCAATCCGTTTCAAAACGCCTACTCGCTTGCGTGCGGGGTTCGGACACCGTTAGCCGGCAAGGAGGGGATGAATTCGCAATCCTGCTTCCGGAGATCACGCACGCGGAGGACGCAGCCAAGTGCGCGGCAAAGATAATTGTAGCGCTCCATGCTCCACACGTCATCGGGGGACGGAGTCTGCATATTGGCGCCAGCATCGGTATCAGCTTGTACCCGAAAGACGGCGTGGATGCAGAAACGTTGATCAAAAATGCGGATATGGCGATGTACCACGCCAAGGAACGCGGCCGGGGCAATTTCCAGTTTTTCGAAGCGGAAATGAATTTGAAGGCGGTAGAGCGGCAATCGATGGAAAGCGAGCTGCGCCGCGCCCTCAAGCAGAAAGAGTTCTTGTTGCACTATCAGCCCAAGGTAAATCTGGAAACCGGAGAGATCACTGGGGTAGAGGCGCTGATACGCTGGGACCAGCCTGATCGAGGACTAGTCCCGCCCGCGCAATTCGTGCCTATTGCAGAAGATTGCGGGCTGATTATTCCGATTGGACGTTGGGTGCTGCGTGAAGCATGCACGCAAGCGCGCGCCTGGCAGGACGCGGGATTGCGACATTTGCGCATGGGCGTCAACGTTTCCGCCGTTGAGTTTCGCGAAAAAGGCTTTGTCGAAACCGTCCGGACGATACTCTCGGACACTGGGTTGGAAGCGCGCTATCTCGTGCTGGAGCTAACCGAGCGCGTCCTGATGGAGAATGCAAAATCCACTGCTGCCGTGCTGGAAGAGCTCAGGGCGATGGGAGTCCACTTGGCGGTGGATGATTTCGGTACGGGCTATTCCAGCCTCAGCTATTTGCGGCAGTTTCCCATTGATGTGCTGAAAATCGATCAGTCATTTATTCATCAGATCACTTCCAATTTCGACGACTCTACAATCATAACCGCCATCATTAACATGGGAAGGAGCCTTAGACACATCGTGATTGCCGAAGGGATTGAAACCGACGAGCAGAGAGCATACCTTCAATCCCAGCACTGCGAGGAAGGACAAGGCCATCTCTTTGGCCGGCCGGTAGCCGCCGCACAATTTGGCCGCTTACTTCAGATGGGCATAAAAGAGACTGTTGTCCACTAAAGGGATCCTAGCATTTTGGGAGTCGGTCGCTCTTAGCAATTATTCTCTGGATCATTGAGCCTTTCACAGACTGACCGGCAGCGTCCTCTATCGAGGATAGGTAATCCGCGACCGTTTAAAACGTTGCCTTCATATTCTATTGTGGTAGCTATCTGACCTCGACACGAATACCCGCGAGCGTATCCGTCAGACCGAAGCCAAGGCACTGCGCAAGCTGAGGCATCCTGAGCGCCCGAACCGGCTCCGCGCCTTTCTCGAACTTAGCTCGCGAGATTCACTCTAGCGTCCCCCTTCTAAATCATCGCGCGAGTCCTAAGCGCTCTCGCCCCTGCCGCCCGTCCGTTGGGAGGCGGCAACCCATGACCGTTGTTGTGTTCGTCTTTGATGGAAACATGTTTATGGGTATCGAGCAAAATCCTAATACCAAATCGCGCTGGCCTCAATTAGCACGTTCGGGCAAGAAGGTGATGCAGTTTATAGAGGGCGGTGGTCGGTACGTCGCCGTTGTGGCACACGGAAAAGTGCTTTTGTCCGGCAAGCAGAAATGAATCTAAACCTTTCGGAAGATTTCGAATCGATCTACTAATTCGGCCCTGGGCGTCCTCTGACAAAGCAAGATTCACATATCGAACAGAGAATTCATAGCTTTTAAGCCCTCCGTCGAAGTCGTATTGGGCGCTTCAATGGTTTTCGCTTCCGGTTTTCTCTTAGAATCTTTTTGACGATCTTCCGCGGAACTTGCTCGTAATGGGTTTTAGCCTTGAGTGTCACAGTCGCCCAGTGTAGTGACAACCGTAGCAGGCTCGAATTCATACGGGTTATGTCTTTTAAAATTCGAACCTCGACTAATTATGTCACGTTAGTTTAGCGAATCGACTGCGAGAAGGATCGTACGGACAGAATCTGGTAGGTCTTTGCCCCAACTAGGCGCGCGCTAGATTCTTTACTTCAGCCAACTTTAATCTGACCTAACGTAGCAATGGTGAATCACATTGGAGTAGGCATGTTACAATCGCCCCGCGTTTGTCGTCTTGAAACCTTTAGACTTGATCAGAGGTGCAGGTTCAAATGCAGGTTCAAACTTGCAGCTTTAATCTCCTGGAGGCGGTCGAGAAGCACAAATAGCTTAAAAACAACGAAGGAAGTAAACCAATGAGAGAACAAGGAACAGTAAAGTGGTTCAATGCCGCCAAGGGATTTGGGTTCATCCAGCGCCAGTCCGGCGAGGACGTTTTCTGTCATTTCTCGGCCATCCAAGGAGACGGATACAAATCTCTAAACGAAGGACAGGCGGTTGAATTCGAGGTCACAAAAGGCCCCAAGGGCTTACAGGCAGCGAACGTTACAGCCCTATAGTCATTGAACGCGAGCCTCTCGCATTGGCGAGGGGTTCGCGCGTCCTCTTCCACGATGTTAGTAACTCCCGGTAAGAGTTGCCCAACCCTCCACACGTCTCTAATGCTTCAGTCAATCAGGCGCGCCCGGTTCACGAAACGTGGCCACGCGCGAAACTTGGAACACGCGTTCCAGAAGGAACAGACTCCAGCAGGTCATTGGTGGCAATATGAACCATGCTCAAAACGAAACGATCCCACGCCAAGACTCTCGCGCAGGTAAGGGCCGCAACGCGCGCGGAGGTAAAGCGACTGCTTGCCCAGCCTCGCATTGCGGCTGTTTCGCGCGTACGAGATGAGTCTTGGTAACCCGGACGTTTGAAAACTGCAAGTCGCTAAGCGCGTTACGAAGTTAATGGAGCAACATGCCGGCACAACAGCACTACAATAGTCTCGACAGTAAGCAGAGGCAGGAATTATTACTGAAAATTGGCGAGACTCGTGAAGAAGCACGAGTGTTAAGCCAACGCGATTACGACGCACTTGGCGGGTGGGTAAAGGCCCGGCTCAAGAGACACTTCAAGCACCCTAAAGCCTAAAACCTCTAGTGAGTCATGCGATCAACTATCCAAGATGCGAGTTTCTGAAGAATTGACCGAATAGTATCCGGTCCTGCTACGCATTCTTGGTCTTTGTCTTAACAGGTTGTTCCACATCCTCTGTCCAGGCAGGCGGATAACCGGCCACATGATGAACGGCCTGTTGATGCTCCCGCAATTCTTTTTCGGAATCGTACAGAGCGCCGCACTGATTACATTTGAAGGCATCGGTTATTGATTCAGTCATGTTCGTATCCTTGCTGGGCCAGACACCCTAGTGTAGTCCGCAGAATAGAAATTGGACAGAGATTGCGTAACCTGCTCCGACTTTAAGAAAATGCTTCGCATCGCATAACGCGCGTTGGTATCAGTCTTAATGTGGAAGACGGATTCGGCTCCCAGCTACGCCACGCAGCCAAAACGTCCGAGGAATGGTTTGGGTGATCAATTCAATAGCTCCTTGATCCGGTTGCCGAATACCTCGTGTACGGCCCTCTCGGGAAGGATACTATTCAGCAGTCCGAGATCAGCGTCCACAATCACGTCTTGCTCAGTGACCTCCACAGTCCCTTTTATCGGTGTGCTCAATAAACCCATTCTTGCGGTAAGCGTGAAACTGAGTATCGATCCTTGCCAGCTCTTCTGCTTTACAACCAATCGTATCGGCAGGCCCGCTTCCCCTCGTAACATTTCGTCGAATGAGCGATCTACGGACGTGATCATCTCTGCTTTTGAGTGAATATGTGAAATTGTGATCCGCATATAATTCTCCGTCCAAATTGTGCGTTGGCGTCAGCGATGAGGCTATCGGGTCAAATCACTAGCAGAGCAAACAGGTTCCCGTAGATCACGCTTCGGCCTTAGGATTCTGCGTCCTTCATAGTGTGAAGTTGTCGTCAATCTCACTTCCCGAATTGTTGGGATTGTGTGCCAAAGGGGACAGATACCGCGAGCCCAGTGAATCAAACTGGATGCCATCGAGAAGTCCAGAAGTAAACCACTGCAGGAAGCCAACTTCGAAACTACACTATTCACTGTACTGTAGGAGAGAGATTCTCGCTCTAAGATCAACCGGGCTCTATAAGAAGTCTCAGGGAGGACTCTTGCGTACCGGAAACATGTCTACTTCGTCTTATCGCTACTGGACGTTGCTCGCGATTATCTGTCTCATGGTCCCCAGCATCCGAGCGAACGACCCCGAAGACACCCCTGATCAGCGCTTGCGAAACGCACACGCTAGTTTCCACGAGATGATGGCCGCGCCGGATAAAGGCATTCCACTCGATCTATTTAATAAATCCGAGTGTATCGTAATTATTCCAGGCGTTAAAAAGGCTGCGTTTATTTTTGGAGGCAAATACGGCCGAGGCTTCGTCTCATGCCGAAGAGGCGATTCCCGCCGATTTGGAGCGCCAGCTGCAATTCGTATCGAAGGCGGCAGTTACGGTCTCCAAATCGGTGGATCATCAACTGACGTTTTCATGTTGATCATGAATGAAACAGGAATGAACCGCCTCCTGTCAGACAAAGTCACAATCGGTGGCGAAGCCGCCGCTGCCGCCGGGCCGGTCGGACGTAATACCAGTGCCGCTACGGACGTGCTTCTGCACGCAGAAATCTTGACCTGGTCGCGATCACGAGGAATATTCGCGGGATTGTCGCTGGAAGGTTCGACCCTACGGCCTGACGGCAGCGAGAACCACAAGATATATGGCCGAGATATTTCCAATCGAGAGATTTTGGAGGGAGATATTCCAGTCCCCGCAGCGGGACGACAACTTATTGTCACTCTGAACCGCTACTCTGGAACGAATGGCGACCAAGCCGATGTTGCAGAAGGTCTTCGAAAGGGTCGGGTGACGTTGCAGAACGTACATTTTGCGACCGGAAAGGCTGACATTACACCGGATTCTGAAACCGCTCTAGCCAAGGCTGCTCAGGCTATGAAGGACAATCCCGATTGGAAGGTTCGAGTCGAAGGCTTTACCGATAGCAGCGGGAACAAGGAATCGAACTTAAAACTATCTCAAGAACGCGCCGACGCGGTCGCAAACTGGCTGATCGATCATGGCGTTGATCGAAGCCGGCTGACCGCAAAAGGTTACGGAGAAGACAAACCTGTCGCGAGTAATAAAACTGAAGACGGTCGTAGAAAGAATCGTCGGGTTGAACTCGTGCGAGTTTAGGTGAAATCCAGAAGGGGAAGGCTCTGTCCGCCTTCCTCCCCTGTGCTCTCTGCCGGGGTCATGTTCCATTGCCAACCCGCGAGTTGAAAGGAGACTGACGATGCTACTGCTAATCATTATTCTGGTGCTGTTGTTTGGCGGAGGTGGCGGCTATTACGGCTACTCCCGATGGGGAATGGGCGGGGGCCTCGGAATCCTCGGCACTGTCCTACTAATCGTATTGGTTTTGTACCTGCTCGGCGCAGTTCGTTTTTAGGAACTCAATGCTGATAGGAGGTCGTTATGAAGCAAAGCAGTAAGGACCAAGCAAAAGGCAAGCTGCACGAAGTGAAAGGCAAAGTGAAAGAAAAGGTGGGACGCGCGATAAATGACCCCAACCTAGCCGAGGAAGGTCAAGACGAAAACGTAGCCGGCAAGGTTCAAAAGAAACTTGGTCAAGCAGAAAGAGTTTTCGAGAAATAGCTGGGCGCCACTTCCCGCGGACATTTACGGTGCGAAACATGTGGCGGGTCTCATAGTTTAGGCGACTTTAAGGAGACCGAAGGACTTGCCATATACGTAGTCAACCTGGCTGCACGTGGGCCGGCTCTTCCGTAACACGAATTAGTCTCACAGTTCGATACATCAAAAGGAAGAAACAAACATGGAAAACAAGAAGACAGCAGTCTTTGGAATTTACACAACCGTGGCTGCTGCAGATCAAGCGACTGACAGGCTGGTGAAGGCGGGATTTTTGGCTTCCAACATTTCTGCTTTAATGCCCGAAAATCTCGGCTCAAAGGAAATTGGAACTGAGAAGGCCACGAAAGCGCCGGAAGGAGTTACAGCGGGAGTGAGCACCGGTGCTGTACTCGGCGGGGCGCTGGGATTGTTGGCAGGAATCGGTGCTCTGGCAATCCCCGGCGTGGGGCCTTTTATCGCGGCAGGGCCGATCATGGCTGGTCTAGCGGGTCTCGGCGTCGGCGGGGCCGTGGGCGGTTTTACGGGCGCTTTGATTGGAATGGGAATTCCTGAATATGAAGCCAAACGTTACGAGGGTCGGATCAAAAACGGCGGCATTTTGCTCTCCGCTCATTGCGATACTTCTGAGGAAATCAAGCGCGCCAAAGAGGTGATGAAGGAGACGGGAGGCGAAGATATTTCTTCGACAGGAGAGGCGTCGTCGGATTCTAGCAAAACCAGCAATGACGTCAGCCGGAAGGTTTGATGAGAAAGTTCGGAGTCTGAACGATAGAGAATCATCGTCAGCGCGAAAACTGTCGTCGAAGGAGTACAAGCGTCATCTTTCGGTTCGATTCTCCCCACCCCAAATACACAGTTTGATGTTGAGCTGGTCTTATACGTCGGGTAGAGGATATGCCTAAGACGATTCTGGTCGCTGATGACAATCCAGCAGTTCGCAAGGCGCTATGCGAGATGTTTGAAGTCGAAGAGGACTATGACCTTTGCGCAGAGGCCACCAACGGCGCCGAAGCGATCACACTTGCCAAACAATGGCGACCCGACCTAGTCATTCTTGATTTATCCATGCCGGTAATGAATGGATACGACGCCGCTCGGGAAATAAAACGGATTATGCCCGATGTTCCGATAATTTTGTTTACACTGTACGCTGATACGGTGCGGAATCAACTAATGGGTATAAACTCACCAGTCGATCTGATTGTTTCGAAGAGCGACTCGGCCAATCTCATAAAGCATGTTCGCTCGCTAATCCCTGTCTGAATTAACCTAGTTTGATGCCTGGCCAGCCGAGCTTTTCACTCTTGATAATGAGGAGTTTTTCGGCCGCTTGATCCATCGCAGCACGTTCCTGATTATCAGCATAACTGTCGGTCAGTTCTTGCGCTCGATGAAACATGGCTCCTTCGATCGCCATAACGAGCTCAGTTAACCTCTGCGGCCCAGGCTCCACGAGTGCCGCCTGATAGAGTTCTTGCCACGACGATTTCGGATCGTTCACTAGTGCCACGGCATCTCTCTTCGGCTTCGAGCCCTGGGCTCGCGCCAATCGTGATGACTGCACTGGTGCCAGGAGAGGAGAAGTTATTGCTTGTCATGCCTGATGTCAAGAAGTGACTTTGAACAGGAATCTGCCCACGGGGGAAAGAAGCAGGTTTCAAAGTTGTCGTTTGTGCTGGCTATTTGATCTCAGAAAGAGTACGTAATTTAGCCTCAGGAGAAGGATATCGGCTATTAAAAGAGAAAACGGTTCAGAGTTTGACATGAGCGGCTCCGGCGCAAATTAAATCCTAGAAACGCTACACTGTTAATTGTCTCCCCGTACCCACTTCCGCGTATGGTTTGTTTCGTTCAAATGGCTTAGATTGCAAACCCTGATTGTCAAATTGACCTCGTTAGGCTGACTTTAAGAACGTACCGACATTTGGCTACCGGACAGGAGCGTTATATGAGCAGAGACGATGTGCCAGGAAACATCTCTACATTTATTTTGGGAATAGCCGTTGGAGCAGTGCTCGCTCTTCTCATTACACCCAAGTCGGGAGAGGAACTGCGAAGTGATCTTGCTGAAGTTCTCAGCGAAGCGGCCGATCGGGTGAGCAAGACGGGCAAAAGGTTAAAAAAGCGTGGCAAAGGAGTCGTGAATTTGGCAAAGGATCAGGTACAAGATGCAATCGAGGCAGGAAATGAAGCTTACACACAAGCAAAAAACTCGTGATGTCTCTCTTGCCCCACGATTAGAGCAAACCTATGAGCTGCGAAGAATGCGAACGATTGCGCGCCTTACAGGATAGAAAGCACCGAGCCTATCTGGAGCACATAGGTAACGAACCGTCAGAAGATCCTCCACCAATAGCCCCGAGCATGAGCTGAAAGAAGCTTACGACGCAGCCGCGGCGGAGTATGAGAGCCACCTTGCCGCGGCGCACGCCTTGCGGCCTCCGCTTCAGACGTTCCTCCATATTCTTACAGGTTTTCGTGTATAGATTCCGGCCGTTCAATAATGGAATATCTGCCGCCGAGATGGGCAACACAAGATGACGACCGATACAAAAGAAACTTGGGACTTCTTCATTTGTCATATTCTTCAGGATAGGGAAATTGCCAGAACCCTGGCAGACGGCCTGAACGCTCAGGGTCTGAAGGTCTGGTATGCGGATTACAGCTTGAAGCTTGGTGACCCATTGACGGCAATGCTTGACTTTGGGTTGTCGCGTTCGCGAATGGGAATCGTGATTATTAGCCCCCAATTTCTTCAACAGTGCTGGCCACAACAAGAACTAAATGACTTGGCCATCCGTGAAGTGAACGGTAAGAAAGTGATACTGCCTATTTGGCATCAGGTCACCTTCAGAGCCGTGTTCGATTACTCCCCAGTGTTGGCCGACGCGGTGGCGATAAGTACTAGCAAAGGCCTGGAGTATGCTGTGCAAAGAGTTATAGATACGGCAAGGTAACATTTCTTCGCGAGAATCTGAGGGACCGAGGATATACTCGCGACTCGCTGGGGATCAGCTGAAATCCCGATACACTGTCGTCCACGTGGCCGAATGGATGTTCGAGGAGTTGAAACGAACAGGAAAAGTCTTCCCGGACGATACTGTCAGCGCCATCAAACAGATCTATAGGAAGCGGTTCGGGAATTAAGCCTTACTCCTCTATGCAACCCCTAAATTAAAGTCGGCATGTCCAACCTGAGACAGCGTCGCTTCCTGGTTGGTGTTAGCGTCGGGAATGTGAGAACACTTCGTATTCTGATAGCCGATGATCACGATCTTATGCGGCGTGGAGTCAAGGCTTTGCTTCAATCCCATGCGGGCTGGGAAATATGCGGAGAGGCCCACACCGGCCGCGAAGCCGTTGCCAAGGCGGAAGAACTGAAACCGGACGTGGTGATCCTCGACATCAGCATGCCGGACCTCAATGGCGTGGATGCCGCCAAGAGAATTCGCAAAGCGTCGCCGGATACCGAGGTCCTCATCCTCTCGGTGCATTACTCAGACCAACTTATCCGGGACATTCTCGAAGCTGGCGTTCGCGGGTACATCGTGAAGTCAGACTCGGACCGCGATCTGGTTATCGCTATCGAGACGCTGGCCAACCACAAACCCTTTTTTACTGCGCGAGCGACTGAAGTAATTGTAACGAATTTTGCCGAAGGAAAAACTCAAGCGAATTCTCGCGAATCAACGCGGGATCGACTCACTTCCCGCGAAAGAGAAATCCTACAACTATTCGCCGAAGGTAAGAGCAGCAAAGAAGTCGCATCTTCTCTGAACATCAGCGTGAAAACCGCCGACACCCATCGCGCCAACATAATGCGCAAGCTGCAATTGCATACGAGGACGGACTTAGTCCGGTATGCCATGCGCAATAAAATGATTGACCCGTGATCTGAAGGCTTTCAGCGACAGTGGCGATAGCCGCGGCCTGCGATGCATGCTCGGCATCACATTCGAGCGTTCCGATCCCCTACCGCGAAATTTGCGCGCACGTACAGATTCATAGGGATGCCCACAGCGGAAGCCAACCAAATATGATAGTGGTGTCCTTACGGGCCGACTGTAGATCCGCTACTGCGGCAGATGCTAAAAATAGGGAGCTGGTATGACTAGCGCAAAATCCAAGATTCGACCGACTCCTCAAATGAATCTTACATTCCCGACAGACCTCAACGAAGATGCAATCCGGAACTTCCAGCTCAGCGTAGCTAAGGGCGAAGCAATGGAGGTTGTTTTCGCGGGCGGAAAACTTCGGCTTGTATATCGATAGTCTGTGGAAATGAATTCGTGCCAAGAAGTAGGTTGGCGTGACTACTGCATCGCCCGGGGAGTCAAGCGATGTCCGAAAACACGACACCATACAAACCGGGCGACTTTGTGCGTCTAAAGAGACGTCCGAGCGGAACTGTTGGAGTCGTGTGGCAAACTCAACCAAAGAGTTTCTCCTCGGTTATAGTGTGCTGGCGCCAGATCGAGACGTACCAGATTCAAGAAGCTTATGATCCGAAGGACTTAGCGATCGTGCCGACCCACGAGGCGCCGGAGTACGCAGCAAAGCTCAAGGAAAGACTGGGACTCTAGTCCGAGGCGAAGGCCTGTTTTTGAATAGCTGCACGGCGATTCTGAAGGGAGACCCGTCGCACCTTAAACTTTTTCTCATTTTTCACTCTTTTGCTCCGGCAAGATTGTTCCTCCATGACGCGGATTATCGTTGACGCACAAACTTTGTCAACCTTAATGTCCCTAAGATTCTTAAGGCCCTTAAGGTGTTTAGGCCCATTTCCATTGGCTTCGGAAGGATTTAAGGAATTCAGTAATTTTCGATAAAAACGTTTTCTGCAGAAGCCGGAATGCAGCGAGATGGGAGATTTCCCTCTACTAAGTATCCACACGAGGAAGGCGTCGGATTCGGATGTAAGTAGCGATTTTCAATTTCCAGCTACTACTTTCGTCAATGCTTCGGCCTGCTCTGGGCTATTCGTGAACGGGAGCATTTTGGAAAGCTTCAGAAGTGCTTCTACCTTGTCGTTTGCTTTAGAAATCTTGAACTCACGAATAACGGTCAAGAGTGATTCTCCGTAAGCCGTTGCGGCCAGGTGAAACGCATACGCGCACAAGTGGATGAACGTTACAGCCTGAACATTCATCACGCCGGTCAGTCCAGGATGGGCATACCAACTGATTCGTGGATAATCAACCGCGTAAATCTGATCGAATGGTGACCCCAGTTTCGTGACGCGACCAAATAGATCTAATCCTGACCAATGTTTCACGCGCTTGATGCCCGGCCAAAGAGAATTTTCCAAACTCGTAATTCTCTGCTCGTTCAGAGAAGCAAACGAATCATAGATCGTGGTATCAATGTCGGCGGTTGGATTGCTTGCTTTGAACCCAATGATTCTCTTGGCAGCGCGCAGTTTTTCAAGATCGGCAAATGCTAGCATTTTGCCCCAACCGTCAGGAATCTTTTCCAACAATCTGATATCGACTGCGAGTTCGAATAAAGTTCGCGCAAGCATTGCGATAGCTTGGAAATCTTTCGACTTGTCCAATCGAAGAAGAGTTTCGACATTTCCGAGCGTGCGGTAATACGTCCCGATGAAGCATTGTTCGCGCGGGGTCAGTGACAAAAGCGTGTTTAGTATGCCGTTGACTTCAGCTTTATCAAAAAGGTTCATGCTCTTTATTACGGTGTAGAACCTGTCTGTGTTCGCCGCTGCATCTAACGTAAGACTCGATAACATTTATTTAGCTCCTTACTCGGTCCCGCATTTACGTGTCAGCTTACCAGCAGGTGACAGAATCCGGCAGCCGTGGGCCTGCCATTTAAACATTGAACGGGCAAGAGTAATCATTTAAGAATCTTAAAATTCAATGCTTGTAATACGCCCTGCAATACGTTTGTAATACCGCTGGCTATCACTTTCAATTGATTCGTAATGAAAAGGACTTGACATGCCCCGCATTCCTAGTATACCTATAACAAGTATGGAAGGATACAGCACGGCCCAGGCAGCAAAAACTATTGGAGTCAGCAAGAACACGCTGCTTCAGTGGTTGTACGCTGGGAGACTTGAAGAGCCAAAGCGATCCATTGTCGGAGGCGTTGAATGGCGCGTTTGGTCGAACTCGGATATCGAGCGCGCTCGGAAAGTTAAAGCTACTATGAAGCGAGGACCGAAACCGAAGAAGCGGAAGTAAAAAAGCGGAGCGCGTTGGTGCTGGCGGCACCGGACGCGCTCCTAACCGAAAGTGACCTGGATTGGAGGCCACCATGGCTGAGAAGAATCCTACCAGTTGGAGTCGTACCGCAGAATCCCATTTTCTAGCGGTGAGTCTTGCTGTCCTGGTTTACTTTGTCTTACCGCCCGCAGCAGTAGTCGTTCTCTCCGTCGTGATCCGAGTTGGATTTGTTGTATCTGAATTGATGTCTTGCGGATTGCCGTTACCGCCGTGGCCGAATCCACAACCGGAGCCAAAAACTCCTGATCCCGATCCGAAACGCGAGGAGGATTAGCGCGTCCACCGCAAATTTAATGTCCCGCTGCGGTGCTGATGAGGAAGGCGGGTCAATGGAGAATCCACATGGGGAGTGGACTTTCAGCGTTCGACAGGAAGTTTCTGCAAGGCGTGAATATTGCGACGGACGGATTGCAGTTGCCTCAGGAGGTTTTACCGAGCCGCGTTCAACCGTCGAAAAGCGTGACCTATTGGGAAGACTTGCCATGCAACAAGTCTCTTGAAGACCTAACGTTGGTAACTGATTTGATCCGGTTGATAACAATCAGGCTCACATCGATTGGAAAAACTGGTGGTCCTTTGCAAAGCAGCTATGAAGGGGTCTTGAAGAAAATCGACGCCTATCTTGCCAACATTCTGGAGCGCTATCCGGGATCAGAGTGGGGTGAAAAGGGGGAAATGACTCCTGCCGAATTTCGTCAGTGCAATATTGGGACAGTTCCGCTCACTGACGAAGGAATCGAATTTATTCGGACCGTTTACAACTTGCTGGAGGGAAGAGAAGACGAACTGAAAGCGGAGAAAAAGCGTAAAGAAGACGAATTGAATGCGCTGCTAAATGGGGAGGGGTGTATGGCGAAATCATCTGAGCCGACAGAAAAACTAGAGAGGACACCGAAAGAAAAGAGTTTGTGGGATGTGACGTATGAATTTCCCATGTTTGGCATTCGCACAACCATTCGAGTGCGTGCAGAGGATGAAAGCAACGCGCACGACTTCACGGTGGATTTTTTCACACGGATAGCCGGAGGGCCGACGACTTGTGCAAAACCAGCCAACCTACGCCAGCATCGCAAAATCCACGAAACGACAGACAGCGAATGGAGATGGAAGCCAAGACAGAAAACGAAGAAACGTCTCTAACCAGAAGGTACCAACCATCATTCAACCCCCGGCTAACAACCGGGGTTTTTTGAAGACTTTACGAATCTTAAAATGGAGGGTGAGAAGATGGAAGACGGAAACACAAAACAGGAACTGAGCAAGCGCGGTAGCGGTCACATTTTCAAGCCGAAGTACAAGACGAAATCCGGCGTTCGCGAAAGCCGGTTTTTTTACATTCAGTATTACCGCGATGGCGCGCGCTACGTCGAAAACACTCACACCGACAAAATCACGGCCGCGAGGGGACTCCTCAGAAAGCGGCTCGGGAGCGAAGCATTCATCGCTCCGAAGGTTGAAAAAGTCACGTTCGATGAGTTGGCGGCTGACGTCCTCACCGATTACGAGCAGAATGACCATAGTTCCCTGCCTCGTCTTCGGCGCAGCATCGGCTATTTGACGAAGTTCTTCCGCGGCCAGCGAGCCATCAACATTAACGGCGCCACGGCAAGCGAGTATGCGGTTCTTAGGCGCAGGCCTGCCGGCCAAGACGGATCGCGCAGCGGATTGTCAACGGGGGCGGCCGTTGCGACGGTAAACCGTGAGTTGGCAGCTCTGAGGAGGATGTTTAATCTGGGGAAGAAAAACAGCAAGGTGCGATTCGCGCTTCCGACCATCAGTCTTACGAAGGAAAACAATACTCGCAAGGGCTTTCTTGAACACGATCAGTACCGCGATTTACGTGCCGCACTTCCTGAATACGCGCGGAGTGTACTCGTCGGGATGTATTTCACCGGAATGAGAATTGGAGAAGTGCTCGCGATTCAGTGGAGTCAGGTAGACATCGCCGAGCGCGAGATTCGCCTTGAGCCCGGTACAACGAAAAACGATGAAGCCAGAACGCTTCCATTGCACGGAGAGCTTCTCGAAATGATTAAGATGCAAAGGCAGGAGCGAGACAGAAAATATCCAACGTGTTCGTGGGTATTTTCAAATTCCGGCAGGCCAATCAAGAATATGTACAAGGCCTGGAGGACTGGATGCGTAAAAGCCGACCTCGGAAAGATGGTCTGCGTTTCATGCTCGGGTGAAATCAACGAATCAGGCGTATGTTCGCAGTGCTCCGGTAAGGTTGTGAAATATGTTGGATTGATCCCTCACGATCTTCGGAGAACTGGAGTTCGAAATCTGATTCGCGCTGGAGTGCCACGTAGCGTCGCGATGAAAATCTCTGGTCACAAAACAGAATCGGTATTCGAGCGTTACAACATTACGTCACAAGAGGATCTTCGCGAAGCAGCGCGGAGCCTTACCAAATACATTGATGAGAAGAACAGCCAAAGGACAACAAAAGTGTCGTTTTCAGAAAATTCCGGTGAAACGGTCCCGCCTGTAAGTCTTGTGAATTAAGTGCCCGGGGTGGGGGTCGAACCCACACGTCCCGTAAGAGACAGGGGATTTTAAGTCCCCCGCGTATGCCATTCCGCCACCCGGGCTTTGCCGCCGCAAACCTATACTATCAAAAGTCTTACTGCAATATGACCGCTTGAGATTCTGGCTTCGCCAAAGCCACAGTGTCGATAGTGGTGTTACCCATAACCCGCTATTACTCTCGTAGTTACCGATTCAGGCGCCGTGCATTGACCCGAGCGGGTCCCGGACACAAACTCCCCGCGAACCATCATTCATCCGTTTCCTCAGCCAGCCGGGAGGAGCGGACCTGGATGACAGTTTTCCACCTCAGATTCCGCTAAATAGAGCGAGGCGATTACACCTACGGCCCGATCGGATACGACACCATTCCATCGTTCACTAGCGCCAGCCTGAGTGGCACGCTCAAGGGCGGGCTATACGTGAACAAAGCGACGGCCACTCTCAACGCGACCGACCCGGGATGCTTCTCATCCCCCCAGACCGGAAGCTGCGTGAGGACTACCGTTTACCAGATTGACGGCGGATCAGTGACGACTTACACCGGGCCGTTTTCAGAATCGGCAGCTGGAACTCACTCGCTTACGTACCACAGCACCGATTACGCCGGCAACGTGGAAGGCACGGAAACCACCAACTTCGGAATCACCGCGACTACCACCACTTCGCTCTCGTCGTCGGCGAATCCGTCGGGCCTGGGGAAATCAGTAACTTTCACAGTGATCGTCACACCCGGAGCTTCGGGCACACCGACAGGCAAGGTGACGTTTAAGGATGGCGCGACCGTTCTAAGTACGACCTCGCTAAATAGCGCCGGGAAGGCCACGTTTGCCACCACAAAACTCGCCGCGGGATCGCACTCGATCACCGCTTCCTTCCTGGGCTCGACTTATTTCCTCGCAAGTGGACCGGCTGCGTTGACCCAGGTAGTGGAAAAAGACTCGACAACCACGCTGGCCTCCTCGGCGAATCCATCGCAGTGGGGCCACTCGATCACGCTCACGGCCACAGTATCCGGCTCTGGAGGCACGCCAACCGGTACTGTGACATTCAAGAATGGCGCGACCATCTTGGGCGCAGTCGCGCTCAGCAGTGGGAAGGCGACATTCGTCACCTCAACTCTCACGGTGGGGACGCACTCGATCACCGCAGTGTATAGCGGCGATTCGAAGTTCGTCGGCAGCACCTCCGCGGTGTTGAAACAGGTGGTGAACAAGGCAGGGACCACAAGCAAAGTGGCTTCGTCGATGAACCCGTCGAACTCCGGCCAGACGGTGACGTTCACCGCTACCGTAAAGTCCGCAACCACTGGGACACCGACCGGTACCGTGAAGTTCATGGACGGCGTCACTCTGTTGGGTTCGAAAACTCTTGCCGGCGGAACCGCGGCGTTCTCCACATCCAAGCTGGCGAAGGGAACGCACTCGATCACCGCAGTCTATGGTGGCAGTGTCGACTTCAACACCAGCACGTTGCCGGCGCTGTTGCAAAAGGTCAACTAATAGCACGCGAACCTTGCGCTGCCATCGCGCAAGGCATGGCCGCCACAGATGCTGATCGTGAACGGCTCGTTGTTGGACTTGGCCCGGTCCCGCAGCATGCTGAGCGCAATCTGCTCGCCCAGCAGGATCGACCAGTAGGTTGAACTGCGGAAGTGGATGCCAGCGTGAATCCCGTGACCAAATGAGATGTTGTACGCCAGCTTGTTCAGCTCTCCGTTAATGTCCAGATTGTCTCGGTCCGCGCCCGTGTAGGAATCGAGCGAGAGGCCATCCGTGCTTGGCATGACCACGTCCCGTCCGGCGTGGGTGAGCAGCGGCTGGATCTTCTGGCTGCCATCGAAGAAGAATTTGAGCACAGTCGTGCACGCACCTGCGACCGTTCCGTGGCCCGTCGGATAGCATGGGTGGGTCGGCGAACCCTCCGGGAATGCCTGTGGCAGCAAGAAGCTGCCATAGGTCTGCTGGATGATGGGAAGCACCGCTGAGTTCAGGACGTCTTTGTGCAGGGCCCCCGCCGCCTGGGGAGCTGGCGTAGACTTGGTAAGATTCGCTTGCACCAGGGCTCCATATTCCTCCGGCCGCATTCGCAGGTCCTTGATCCACTTGTGAAACCAGGCGCCTTTGAGCGCTCGCGTGGCCATTTCAGCGAGCGTCCCAGCGGCGTCCGGCCCGCCAAGGGTGCAGAAGGCTTTTTCGGTCCTAGAGCCGATATAGGGGTTGCCCGGGTTCGGTGGCGTGCCTATCCCCGCCAGCACGAGGAAGGCGATAAAGTACCCTTGATAGAGCACGTCCACGTGAGTATACGCGGCGAGGTCTCGACCGTTTCGGATGAACCGAAACGTTGGGTCAAGAGCCAGTTGGCCAACCGAGGCTCCGCCGTTTTGGATCTGTTGGTACTCGCTGACCGAGATCATGAAGTCGCTCCCGCCGCCCCCCAAGGGGAGGAACGTCTGGTACTGCTGGCTGAGGGACTGCGCGCCGAAGAACGTCGGCTGAACCATGAACTGCGAGATATACGGCCCCTGGACGTTGCCGTCGCCCGGGACGAACTGCCCGCGGAAGAGATTCCCCGGTGTGACCGGGAACGGGTACTCAAAATTTTGACTGGTGTTGAGGAAGGACAGCCTATTCATGTCGGCAACAGCCTGAGCAACGAGCGAATTCGTCGGATATTCGGTAAACGGCACGTCGCCTAGCAGAGCACCCCAGTAATGCTCGACCTCCTCGGCCGCCGTAATGTTACTGGTGACGCTCGGCGCAGGTGGGACGACAGTGGCATGTGAGTCGAGGCCCTCCAAGTCCAATGCAAGGGCAGCCTGTGGTCCATTGTGCTTCGAGTTGGGTCCCCCGCCCGGCGTCCCAACAATGATATTTTCGAAATCTTCGAACTCGCCGCTCTTGAGGGCATGTTTTAGGCTAAGCCAGGATGCAGCATTCGGAACGCCGAGGGCGTCGTGCAACGAGGCTTTGCTGTAGCTGCCGCTGAAGTCTGTGAATCTCGTCGCGTCGCCATTGTCTGGTTGCTGCCCGACGTCGATCCTCTCGGCGTTGGCCGTCCTTACGCGGTAGTTGAGGCTTTTGTCCTCGCGGCCCTCAGGACGATAGGGTACGACCGACGCATCGGCGACCGACTCTTTTCCGCCGAGCAGGGGTTCCAAGCCGATCGCGCCGGCTGTCACGGCAGCGACGGCAACACCGCTTACGTTTCCGAGGAACTTCCGACGGCTGCCTGAAGGCGGGGTGCCCGAACGATCAGGCGAATTCTTTGGATTGGCCACTTTAGTTCGTAGGGGGGCATTTTTATCGACACTACTGAGGTGTTTTTCGCCCATGGCACTCTCCTTGTTTCTGCTTAGGTCGATTCAATCCAGGCACTGGTTGATATCAACCTAGACACTTGCACTCCAGCCGTGCGCGGGGGACATAAACATAGTCGGAGCCATTCCGTGGATCGAGCTCGGTTGCTGTGAGCGAGAGCTTACGGTAGCGAGGAGATTAGGTCATCTGGACCAAGGGACAGTTTTGGGACAGTTCCATAGCATGGCTGATTCCGCCAAAGACACAGTAGATTCCGATTCAAACGTTAAGGAATGACGCTGATGCTTGTCACTGGATGAATCTCCATCCACTGGGCATGATTTGTATCCTGAACATACGTCCCCACCACGAGGACGTGAGAACCAACAGGAGGTAATTGGACTTGATTGTGGTAAGACTGCGGGCAGGCGGCTTTGGCATCTACTTGAGTGACGGGGTACTTACACACGATCTCGAAAACCATGTTTCCGCCTTCATCGGTCAAATTCCCAGCGTTCAGCAAATTCGTGAAATCAGGGTCGAGTTTGAGCCAACCATGCGTGTCACCGTCAGCTTCGTGTCGAACGCCGTCAGCATTCTTTCCGTTGCTCGCGTCCACCAACATTCCTGTGACCGCGATGCATTTCTGCTTCACGATAAGCCGCTGCGGGTTGTAGATGTGATCCCACAAGCTATCGTCACACTGTGCGATGGTGGACAGTGCGGGCGATGGAATGCCGGAAACGGTTATATTTTTCGACCACACCCAACCTTCCTGACCGTCTTCCGTTTTAATGTGATAAAAGCCGCCGTGCGGAATCGGGTCTAGCAGAATTAACATGGTGCCGCTGTGAAGAAGTTTGACGGGTGGATTTGCTGTCGATGGGTCTGCACGAAGATTTACAGTTCGAACTGCGGTTGCTTCCTGAGCGAAGCTGGCGGACGCGAAAAATACCAAGACGCCGAAACAAACCGCTATTCGACGCGAAATTCTGTGCCTCAAGAGAGAATCATTTTCTGTCAACGTCTTCAATCCGTTTGCCGGTATGGTACTGGTGTCGGTTGGGTTTGCAATTTGATGCGTTTGCTTGCGCAGCAATGCGTTATACAAGCATGAGAAGCTATTGTAAACACACTCGATTTCGTTGCACTGCGTTTCGGTGCGGCTCGCTGCAAGAGTGGAGAATGGATTTTAAGTCGCTCTTGTATGCCATTCCGCCACCCTGGCTTTGCCGCCGCAAACCTATACTATCAAAAGCCTTAGCGCAACATCGCTCCTCCAATTTAGGATTCTTAGTTTGACGTGGTATCCTCAAAGTTGAATCCGGCATCGAAGAATTGGGGTGCAGAATATCTAACGAATCGAATCCGAAGCCAATCGCCTGCATTGTGCTTCCCACTTACAATGAAGCGGCAAATCTGAAGGTCCTGCTGCCGGAAATTTTCAAGCAACAGGAACGAATTTCTTCTCACCAGTTGCGCGTACTTGTCGTGGACGATAGCTCCCCGGATGGCACTGCATTGGTCGTGGAACAGCTTCGCAGCCGCTTTCCCTTCCTCCATATAATCCATGGGAAGAAACAAGGGCTTGGTGACGCTTATAAAAGAGGCATTCGACACGCTCTGGCTTTCTTGAGGCCCGAGTTAATTTTGAATATGGATGCCGACTTGCAACACGACCCGATTCTTTTGCCCGATATGATCGACGCTTGCAATCAGGGGCACACGCTGGTCATCGGATCCCGTTACGTTCGTGGCGCTCAAATCTTGAACTTTTCTAGATGGCGCGTGTTTCTGAGCCGCACCGGTAATTCCCTGGTTCGTTGGGCGGGAGATCTGAAAATACGAGACTGTACTTCTGGTTACCGCGCAATTCGATGCGATTTGCTGCTTACTTGCGACCTCGAACAGCTCTCCACTCGCGGTTACTCATTTTTATCCGCCTTTCTCTGCCAACTGGCATGGAACGGCGCGCGCGTCCTCGAGATCCCGATCACCTTCGGCGTTCGCGGTCACGGGAAATCGAAACTATCTCTGCGAGACCAGGCGGAATTCCTCGGTCGCGTGGCCAGAATCTTTTTCCTCCGGCAGCGTCATCAGGGCGCCTTCGCCAATGCTAAAATGCGCGCGGGGCGTGTGAAGTAATGTAAGGTGTCGAAAGCACAGGAGAGCCCCTTCTTGAGAGAACAACCACTATGAAACGAGCGCTGATTACCGGAATTTCCGGCCAGGATGGATCTTACCTGGCCGAATATCTCTTGCAGTTAGGCTATCGCGTTTTCGGAATCGTCAGACGCGAACCGGGAACCATGCGCTGGCTCGCAGGTATCCAGGATCGCGTTGAACTTCTGTACGGCGACCTGCGAGACGCCCCGTCTCTGGAGGTTGCTTTCTATAAGTCTTGGCCGGACGAAGTTTACAATCTGGCGGGACAGGTATTTGTACCTACAAGTTGGGAATCTCCGGCAGAGACTTTCGATATGAATGTCGGCGGGCTCGCGCGTCTTTTATCAATCATCGAGCGCCTCAAACCAGACACTCGCATTTACCAAGCCTCGAGTTCGGAGATGTATGGAAACGCGAATGGTTTTTGCCGTGAGGACACTCGATTTCAGCCGACCTCGCCGTATGGTATTTCCAAGGCGGCCGGTCATAGGCTTGTCGAAATCTACCGCGCGCGCGGCCTTTATAGCTTAGGTGGGATACTTTTTAATCACGAATCGCCTCGCCGCGGACCTGAGATGGTTACCCGCAAGATTACGAGAGCGGCGGCCGGCTGGGCGGCAGGCGACAAAACGAAACTAAAGCTTGGAAATTTGGAAGCGCGCCGGGATTGGGGGTTCGCCGGAGACTACGTAAAAGCCATACATGCCATGCTCCAGCAGCCGGCTCCGAAAGACTTCGTCATCGGTACCGGGGAATCTCATAGCGTGTCGGAATTCATAACTCTTGTATTGGCCGAGTTACACCATCTCCTCGATGGAAGATTTGCAGAAGCGAAGCTTAAAGACTTCGTCGAAGTAGATCCTAGATTGCTGCGAACGGGAGAAATCCATGATCTTCGGGCCGACCCGAGCCTGGCTCGAGCTGAGCTTGGTTGGAAGCCGGAAGTGGATTTTGCGGCACTCGTAAAGTTAATGGTACGCGCCGACCTCGCTGCTACTGGAGTTTCAACTCAACTCTCCTCCGCATCCGCTGGTTGAGCGGAAGCCATAAATCAGGCTTTAACCAAGCATGCCGCATTTTGTGAATCGCACTCCGTTGGCTGTCCGTCTTCATCGAGCGGAAAAAGGTGACTGGCTTATCCTCGGGTTTGTTGCCCTATTTGCCCTCATCACTTTTATCTACCCGATAGCCCGTTCGCTTTATCGCTTCGAGATAGCCTATAACGAATGCTGGAACGTCTATAACGCGCTAAAGGGAGTTCAACACATCCCGCTGTATGGTGCGAAATATGCTTGGACCATCGTAAACTGCCCCGCGCTATCTTTTTACGTGATTGCGTACCTCTCACGATTCACGCATGACTACCTGCTAACCGGTCGCTTGCTGTCACTCTTTTCACTCGCACTTTCTTGTATCTTCGTTGGCCTGATCATCCGAAGGATGACTCGAAATATTGCGGCGGCATTTTTCGGAGGCTTTTTTTGTCTGGCCCTTTACTGTACCGAGGCGAACAGGTTACGTCGGCATGAACGAACCCACAGATGTTAGCCCAAGTGTTTTTTCTGGGTGGCTTGCTGTTGTACATATCCAAGCCAACCACCCCGCTGTGCATGCTCAAATCTTATTGCCTTTCGGAATAGCCGGCGCAACTCCGCAGAACGCTTCATCCGCTTTTCATCGGTGGAACCTGTGAGCGGCGCTGCGCGCCGGCTGTTTCTCCGATTCCGGAGATGATAGCCTTGGCGCATTTGCAGGAGAGCAAAACAAATGCACAAGCCTATCGTGGTGGTGGGGAGCATTAACATCGATCTGGTGGCGACGGCGGAGCGAGTGCCTCTGCCCGGTGAAACTCTTACGGGCCGTACTTTTTCAACTTTTCACGGCGGGAAAGGAGCGAATCAAGCTGTTGGCGTCGCCCGGCTCGGATATCCCGTGAGCATGGTGGGCAAGGTGGGCGACGACTCATTTGGCTCCGCTCTAAAAGGGGTGCTACGCGAGGCCGGTGTGAACGTCAAGGCGGTCGGGACGGTGAAAGGTTCGTCGGGCGTGGCGTTAATCAACACCGGCGACGATGGGCAGAACAATATTGTCGTGGTTCCGGGAGCGAATGGAAAGTTACTCCCGAAAGATATAACAAGAGCCTCCCCGCTTCTGCGAAAGGCGGAAATGTTTTTGACGCAACTCGAAATTCCGTTGATTACCATGGAAACGCTGGCGGTATTTGCGCACAAGAATAAGATTCCGCTGATGCTGGATCCTGCTCCCGCGCGGGAGCTCCCAAAGGGATTGCTGCAATGCGCGGCGTGGATCACGCCCAACGAAAGCGAAACGCGCATCCTCTGCGGCCTTGATGCGAATGAGCCGGTGACTCCGGCAACCGCAGCGCGCTGCGCGGAATTGCTTTTGGAGCGCGGGCCTAAGAACGTGTTGATCAAAATGGGCTCGCAAGGCGTTTTCGTGGCCACGGGCGAAGGGACGCGGCAGATGATTCCGTCCTTCGCAGTGAGAGCCGTGGACTCTACCGCGGCGGGAGACGCCTTTAACGCGGGATTCGCCGTCAGCCTTCTTTTGGGCGCCGCGCCGGTGCAAGCCGCTCGTTATGCTTCGGCGGTTGCAGCCATCTCCGTAACACGAGTCGGGGCGCAGCCGTCGATGCCCACCGGCCGCGAGGTGGAACGATTTTTAAAATCGCAATAGAGCAGACGCGACCGTGGGTTTTCCATCGCACGCATCATCACGGCTTGGGCTCGGCCGCTAATTCGGGCTGCGGAAGGGTCTCACCGCTGAGCTCGCTCTGGCGGCGTGCGCGGCTGGCATTCAATAAGCGAGTGGCTGTGGCGAACTCAGCGTGTCCATCTTGAGTGTGTCCCATGCGCAACAGGATTTGCCCTTTCAGATTATGGTAGTTCGGATTGTTCGGGTCGATCTCGACAGCGGAATTGATGGCGGTTAAGGCCTGCTCGAATTTCTTTTCCCGCTGATACACGCGCGCCAAACCAAAACACGAACTAGACAAGTGAGAATCGCGGCGCAGCGCTTCACGAAAATTTTCTTCCGCCTTAGCATCCTGCTGCTGATAGATGTAAACGAGTCCGAGGCGGTCGTAGTTGAACGCGACGTCCGGTTCAAGCGCAATGTCTTTTTCAAATTCTTCTTTTGCGTGGTCAAAATCCAGGCGAACCAGGTAGGCAAGCCCCAGATTGAAGTGAACGAACGGGAGATGGGGATCGGCTTGCGCAGCCTCATCGAGTTCGGCAAGCGCTTTGTCATTTTCTTCGCGGTTCAAGAAAGCTTTGCCTATCAAGAGATGGTATTCGGCGGTGTTCTGGCCCAGTTCGACGAAGCGCGTGAGAGCGCGATCTTGCAATTCTGTGTTGCCTGCTTTATCCGCAGCGTTTCCGAGAACGTATAGATAATTTAAGTCATTCGATTCCTGCGGCCACAGATCCTGTAGCAGGCGCACCGCATCGGCGTAGCGCTCGGTGAAGAAATAGCACAGACCGAGAAGATACCGCGCTTGCAGTGAGCTCGGTTGGTCGCGCACGACGGATTCAAACGGCGCGATCGCGGAATTAAACTCACTCTGGCGATAATAAACCAGGCCAATATTCAGGCGAATGCCGGCGATGTTCGGTGCAAGCCGTTCGGCTTTATGCAGCAAGGCGAGCCCCTGGGTCCATTTCTGCCGGCGCATGGCAATCACGCCGAGATTTGCGTAAGCTCCCGCTGAATTGGAATCCTGCGCCAGCACATGCTTGAAGGCGGTTTCGGCCTCATCCAAATTGCCCGCACGCAGCGCCACTTCCCCGGTGCTAAAAAGTTCCGAGACGCTGGGCAGCTGTTGAACCATGGATGCTCCCAGCGGAGATACCAGAAGCAAAGCCGCGGCCAGTAACATGTATTTCCAGCTCGATCTCTTACCTCTTTTTACTAGTTGCGGAATTTGGATTTTTTGGCGATTTAAGCATGGCGCCGTTCCTTGTTTTCTGTAAGTTAGAGAGCAATCTAATCCTCGAATTTGGCGATTTAATTTTGCTACCTGGCGGGCGCCGTCGGAACACTTTCGCGCTCTTCTGGACGAAGAAAGAAGGAACAAGGAGCCGCAAATGCGGCTAGTCTTCGAAGCGATCGCAAGGTCATTGAAAGGGGTCGCTGCCGATGGGCTCGCTGCGGTTAATATTCCTGCATCGCAGAAAGCGGAAAACGACTCTGGCGGAGGGTTAACGCGAGCGCTTGACGCGCTTACCGCGCTTACCGCCCTCGCTCTTCGTTCGTTCTGCGCCATCCAGAGGTCCAAGATTACGCTAGCACGTGAAGTCGCTATTTGGAAGGACCGGGAGGCTGTGAGATTTTATTTTGCTGAAACGATTGAAAAGATTCAGCTTAGATTTTAGCATGTGCCCATCAAGAACGGCGCGGGGGGCCAAGCCCATACCGCTCCCGCAAAGTACACGCTCATCACGCATGCAGGGACTTGCGGCGCCTTTTTTTTGCTTGACATGGGGCGGGTATGAATATTTAATTCGTTTTAATAAATTTAATAAAAGGCGTGGGTGGGGTGCCCAGGCACATTCTTGGACTATCCCAAACTGAAGAAACTCTCAGGGAGGTTTCTGTTCTCACGAATGTCCACAATCGCGCGCGGCGATCGGACGGCACTTGCAGAGCACCACTTCTTGAATCTGGTTCAACGGAGATGGCCATGAGACTTCTTCGCATCGTTTTCTGCTTAGCCGTGTTTCTTCTGCTTGCCGACCGCGCCACGCTGGCACAGGACACCGGAACGTTCACTGGAACCGTGCACGATGCCTCGGGCGCGGTTGTTGCCGGGGCGGAAGTGAACATCAGCAGCCCTGCTATCGGCATAAACAAGACGGTGACGTCGAATACCGACGGAGACTGGGTGACGCCTTATCTCCCCATCGGGACCTATGACATAGGCGTTTCGGCGCAGGGATTCAAAAAGTACGAGGCCAAGGGCGTGATTCTGCGCGTGGGGCAAAAAGCGCGGGTGGACGTAAACCTGGAAGTCGGCGCGATAACGAACGAGGTAGTAGTCGCCGGAGAAAACGTGGCCCAGGTGGATACGCAATCTTCAGAAATCGGAGGGACGATCACAGGAAGTGAAATTACGCAGCTGCAACTGAACGGCCGTGATTTCACGCAGCTGGTGACGCTGACTCCCGGCGTGAATAATCAGACGCAACAAGATGAAGGCACGGTGGGAATTCTCGGAAACGTGGTGTACAGCATCAACGGCGGGCGCGGTGAGAACAATAACTGGGAAGTGGACGGCGGTGACAACATGGATAACGGCAGCAATAACTCGCTGAACGTTTTCCCCAGCGTCGATTCGATAGCCGAAGTACGCGTGCTTACCTCGAACTATGGCGCGCAATATGGACGAAATGCTTCCGGCACGGTGGAGACAGAGATCAAGTCCGGAACCAACGGTTTCCACGGCGATGTATATGAATTCGTGCGCAACGACATTTTCAACGCCAAGAGCTTTTTCGATTCCTCGGTGCCACCCTATAAAAAGAATGATTTTGGTTACACGATCGGGGGACCCGTTTTTATCCCCCATCACTACAACACGGATAAGAGCAAGACGTTCTTCTTCTGGTCCGAAGAGTGGCGCCTGGAGCGCGTGCCAGCGTCGGCTTGGCTGGCATCGCAGGGAGATGCCCCGAACATTCCTGTTCCATCGGTGGCTGAGCGCGGGGGGAATTTTTCGGATGTATGCCCGGGGCCAGATTGTCCGACCCTGCCGGGTGGCGGGACGTCGATACCAGCGGGTTCGATTGGACCGAACGCGACAGCAATTTTGGCGGAAATCCCGGCGCCCAACAGCACTACCGGATGTCCCTCTCCCATTAATTCCTGCTTCAACACTACGCTGACCCAACCGACCTACTGGCGGGAAGAACTCGTTCGGGTAGACCACAACGTCACGCACGATCTTCGCGCGACATTTCACTACATCCACGACTCCTGGAACACGGTTACGCCGCTGACACTTTGGTCCAATGCCACGGTGCCGAATATCCAGACGAAGTTTGTGGGACCGACAACGAGCGCGGTTGCGCGGCTAACGTATACGGCATCGCCGACGCTAGTGAATGAGTTCGTGTTCAGTTACACGGACGACCATATATTCTTGACCAATCAAGGTCCGTTCGCCAAGCCGCCGGGTATGACCATGACCGGGATTTTTCCCAACGCACCGGGATTTGTGACAAAGCTCCCAGCGGTCACCTTAGCGGGCAATGCTGCGTACGGATTTACCGTCGATCCTTCTTACGAGCCCTGGAATAATGCAAATCCGACGTACACCATGCGTGACAATGTGACGAAGATTATCGGCAAGCACAACCTGCAGTTCGGCGCGTATGCGGTATTCGCGCAGAAGAATCAATTTTCGAGTTTGCAAGACGGCGGTGCGTTAACTTTTGACGCCACGAATGCGAACGTGTCAACCGGCAACTCGTTCGCGGACTTGCTGCTGGGAAATATTTCTACATTCTCACAGGCCAGTAGAAACATTAAGTACTATGATCGCTATCAGTTTGTTGAGCCATACATTCAAGACGATTTCCATATAACTTCCCGTTTGACGCTAAACATTGGTTTGCGTATAAGCCTGTTTGGCACGTACCACGAAAAATACAAACAGGAATTCAATTTTAATCCCAACGCCTGGACACCGGCCAATGCGCCGGCTCTCGATCCGGGAGGATCGGGAGCGCTGGTGAATCCCACAACGGGTGTGTTTCTTTCCCCTTCAAATCCGGCGGATTCTCCGTTTCTGTATAACGGCATCGTGCAATGCGGGGCTCCCGGTGTTCCCCGGGGCTGTTTGAAAGGCCATTTGTGGAATCCGGCCCCTCGGGTTGGATTTGCCTGGGATCCCTGGGGCAATGGAAAGACGTCCGTTCGAGGCGGATACGGGATTTTCTACGATCATGGTCAGGGCAACGAGGGAAACTCTGAATCGCTGCAAGGCAGTCCTCCGCTGGTTCAGAACCCGTCGCAATCGAACCTGGCGGCTGGCGTTGGGACTTGCACCCAACCTACCGGATACACCTGCATAGGAGCAGGTGGGGGCACGATCCTCGCATTTCCTTTGAGCGTGGTCTCCATCCCCAACCAGGCGGTTTGGCCCTACATGCAGCAATGGAATCTCAGTGTTCAGCACGAGTTTTTTAAGAACACGGTAGGACAGATTTCTTATGTGGGAAGCAAGGGCACACATTTGTCCATGCAACTTGACGCGAATCAACTTCAACCGGTGACGAGCGGCAATCCATACAATCCAGGCGAACCTATCGTCACCCAGGACCAACAGAACCCTGTGAACCCGGCCCTGAATAGCACGGGGCAAACCGTCAATACTGACTGCAACGCTTTGACCGTCAACGGCTCGCCGGTATCCGGACAGGGTGGCCCGGGACTGACTTTACTTCCACCGGCTCTGAATCTGTTTGTGGCTTGTGGTGGCGACGCATCGCCAAATCGTAAGTTCGTCGGCTACGGAACGATTACCCGAAAGATCTATGCGGCTGACTCAATCTACAATTCTCTTCAGATTTCAGTCCGCCGGACAATCGCGCCTCTTACTCTTTCAATAGCCTATACCTACAGCCATTCGATCGACGATTCTTCGGATTGGCAGGATGCCAACTTCGTGAACTCCTTCAACTTGCGGACAAACCGGGCCAGTTCCAACTTCGATGAGCGGCATATTTTGGACATCAGCTATGTGTATAACATTCCCTCCTTCCATGAAGCAGGCCTTGCCAAAGCAATCCTGAGCGGATGGTCATACGCTGGGATTACGACCTTTAATACCGGGACGCCTTTTAGCGTGGTCAATGGTGTTTTCGGCGATAATTCGGGAGTGGCGAATGGAGTGGGTACCAATGGATCGTATCCCGACCTAATAGGAAACCCCCACGGAAAGCCCCCGGCGGATGCTCTTGCCGCCGCGCAAGCTAACGGCTCTGGGCCTTTGCTTTTCAATCCCGCTGCTTACGCGCAGCCACAGGGACTGACGTTCGGGCAAGCTGGGCGCAATTCCTTGAACAATCCACACAGGTTAAATTTTGACATGTCGTTGTTCAAAAACATCCCGATCCACGAATCGATCTCGATGCAGTTCCGCGCCGAGGCGTTCAACATTTTCAACCATACGCAGTGGACGGGAGTAAATGCGTCAATCGCTTGCTATGGTGGGCCTAACAATTCAGCGACCGGGGATCCAGCCTGCTTGGGGAACGGATTCCTGCAACCGTCCGGCGCACACCTGGGCCGCATTCTGCAGTTTGGATTGAAGCTGCTGTTCTAGTTGGCTGATCGCGGCGCGGGCAGAAGCTTGGTGTCGCGGATTCCGTTCCCTTCGACTAGCGTGTAAATGTTGTCGGCCGCAATGTTTTGCAGCTTCTCGACTGCGCCGCTGGGCCACTGAACTTCAACGGAATCCAGCTTTGTCTCTTTACCTAAACCAAAATGCAGGCGCAGGTCGTTTTGCGAGAGGTAACTCGCGCCGCCGCGCACTTCGTTGAACTGCACGAACTTGCCGGCGCGTATGGTTACGCGGGCGCCGATCGCGGCTCGATTGCTTTTTGTGCCGACCAATTTGAATTCAACGCGGTGATTGCCGGGGACGCCGTGATTCAGCAGAAGAGAGGGCGGCTCGCCTACGTTTAAGAGAAGGACGTCGATATTCCCGTCGTTGGCGACGTCGCCAAATGCCGCGCCGCGCCGTGACGCCAATGGAATCGCGTTGAGCCCAGCCGCTGCGGCCGAATCGGTGAACGTGCCGTCGTGATTATTCATATGCAAGAGAAGCGGCTCACGATAGCGCGCGCCGGACTCCAGAGAATCCATTTGCGGGTAGACGTGGCCATTGGCGACGAATAGATCGACCCAGCCGTCATTGTCGAAATCGAAGAACCCGGTGCCCCATTTTACGTAAGGATAGCTGGACGCGGCCACGCCTGCTTTCCAACTGACTTCGTCAAAACCCGTGGATCCGAGATTGTGGTAAAGGTTGTCTTCCTGGTCCATGAAATTGGTGACGAAGATGTCGAGACGGCCGTCGTGGTCGTAGTCGCCAAAGTCCACGCCCATGGAGCCTTCGGCGTCTCCTTCAGCGCTTAGAGCTGTGCCGGATTGCATACCGACGTCGGTAAACGTGCCGTTGTGATTGTTGTGGTACAGATAATTCGGGCCGGCATCATTGGCGACGTAGAGGTCAGGCCAGCCATCGTTGTCGTAATCGCCCCAGACCACGCCGAGGCCATAGTAAGCGCTGTCGTCGTGCACGCCGGCCTTTTGCGAGACTTCTTCGAACGTGCCGTCACCACGATTGTGGTAGAGCAAGTCAGTTTCGCCGATCATGCCCCAGGGACCGCACTGCACGACGATGCCGCGGAATTTGCAGGTGCCGAATGCGGCGACGTTGGCAAGATCGACGTGTACGTAACGGGCGATAAAAATATCGACGAAGCCGTCTTTATCGTAATCGGCCCAGGCCGCACCGGTCATGAAACCGCTGCCGCGCACGCCGGCTTTGTCGGTAACATCTTCAAAATTGCAACTGCCGCGGTTGCGATAGAGGGCATTTCCGCCGTAGCCGGTCACGAGTATGTCGGGCAAGCCATCGTTGTCGAAATCGGCAACGGCGACGCCCATGCCCCAGCCTTTGCGCGTCAACCCGGCTTGCTTGGTGATGTTTTCAAATTTTAACGGAGCGGTTTGGCGGTAGAGCGTGACCATGGGATCGCCACCCTGTTTGTAGCGATCGACTGTGGAACCGTTCACGACGAGCGTGGAAAGAGTGCCACTGTTGTCGCAATCGATGAAGCCCACGCCACCGCTCATCGACTCGACGATGTATTTTTTTTCAGGCGAGGCAATGTGGGGAGCAGTAAGGCCCGCGCGCTGCGCTATTTCTTCGAAGATCATGACGGGCGCGTGAGGCTTGTTATTTTGCGCATTGCTGCCGATACATAAGAGGGCGACGAATGCCAATGGGAATGCTTTCGTGGTGAGCCGCGAGACCAATGCGTAGATACTTTAGCGTGCGGGATTCAAGTTGTCTACCGCGCGAGGATATATCTCCGGCCTGGCAACTAGAGTTACTAGCGCTGGATCTCCGTTCGAGGTGCTACAGAGTGTGCGATGAGGGTGCGTGTGTATCCGCGGAATGCGTCAGGACTGGGAATCCGTCGATCCTCCTTGCTGCCCTTCCTGCAAGCAGTAAAGCCCAATTCCACAGGCGTCGACACGCCTAATTTATCAAAGATTCGAAACAAATAATTTCGTTTGATTCGGGAAGTGCCGTGCTTGGACTTTGCATCGTGCTTCTGGGATTCGGCGCGCGAATGCAGCGAGTTCGAACGCCCTGGCTTCTTTCTTTCCATTGCTCATGGCCGCGGTACCGTTGCTTGACGCAATATTGGCGGTCTTCGGCCGGCTACACGGACGTGCTCCTTTGCACCACGGAGATCGTCACCACTATTACGTCCTATTGTTGGCCTTGGGATGGTCGTCGCGAAGAGTCGCACTGACAACCTACGCGCTCACCACTATAATGTGCGCTGTGCGTGTCTCGTTCTGGAATGCGATTTCAGGAACGGTGTTTTGCTGTGTGCCGTTAGCGTCGTGACATTCATCGTTGCGGCTGTGCGGCTGGGATCTCTAAAGTTGAACGAAGCGGCAATGCCGAAGGATTCCCGATGGGCTCCGTCCGATACGTTCGGGCCAGCGTGCCGAATATCTTAGCTCTGATTCCCGGTAATCGTGCGCGTAGTGCGCCGAGTGCGCTCTTGGGATGTGGATTGTTTCTGAATGCTTCCCAACTGAACCAACAGCTTGCGGAGCTTGGATCGTTCCTCGAGATCCATCTCCACCACTTCAAACGCTCGCGCCTGGGTATTCGCGTCGCGAACTATGGTTTGCGCTTTCACCGGCTTTTTGCCCGTGGCCAGTTTCAGACTCACCACGCTGCCGGGATGCAGACTTTGCTCGCAAATCGCCACGCCGCCGCTCAATGTCAGTTCGGGGATATCCAACCGCCAATTTTCCTTTAGATTTGTGGTCATGGCGGACACCGCGTGCTCCAGCCGCAAGCGCGGGTAGCGACGTTGCCGGATGGCTGGCGAATTTGGATCGGCATCGAGCGGTTCAATCGAAAGTTCCGCAATGCTCAGTCCGCTTCGCGGAATGAAGTTGCGCACCCACTCAGGATCGATCTTCTCCATTGCCTGCGCTGCTACAAGTCTTAATTCGGTGGGGTTCGCCCAACGGAACGCTTTACGCGACTCCGCGATCTTTCGCAGCACGGCTTCCGCGCCCGCGGTGCGAAGACGGCCGAGCGCTTCAATCGCCTTCAACTGCAAGTATTCCGTACCATCGCTGGGCAAGTCCCCTTCGGCCAATCGCAATAGTCGCATGTCCGCCGCTTGCTCTCCGCTCATGCCGATCTCGTCGAGGGCCAAAGGACGAACGAGTACATCAAGATCATCAAACAACTTTAGGAGCAGGTGCCCACGGTCAGCAGCGCCGCTGGAGGATATCTGCCGCACGATCCGGTCGTGAGACGAGCGCTTCCATTCGGACATCCTGGCGGGGAGCACTTCTTCCACTAAACTTGCGTCCATGCGCATCAGCATGCCGATCGCTTCGATTGCTTCCGATGGCCCGCCTTTGCGGAGCTGTTCAGTCAGATGGTGCAGTGCTTCCGGCCCCAGCACTTGCATCATGGAAACTAATAAGTCGCAATCGTCGCGGAAACCGGAGCGGCTGAAACGCCCAGCCAAATGTTCGGAAGCCGGCGTCGGCATGCGCCGCAGAAGATCCATTAATCCGTTCGGAACGTTGCCCAACTTGAGAGCTTCTTCGATGAACTCCGGCAGGCGATTCTCAACGGCGATTCTCGGGCGAAGATTCTTCCCCAATCCTGGCCGCTCGGTTTCGACGTACTCCACCAATTCAACCGACCGCTGCAGCGCCGGGTAGGAGCGTTTGTTGGCAGCTTCCTGCGACAGCCGGACAAACGCTGCGCCGACAACGCTTTGGAGCTCCGAGTCGCGTTCCTCGGCAAGCTGAACGCCGACTTGGCGGATGGTGTCCACCAGCAGACGTTCATCATTTTTCGCATAGAGGCCCGCCAACTCCGAAAGACCTATGGCGGTCTGGCGCCGCTGTTCGGGCGATTTGTTATTGATGCAGCTCGCATAGTTGCGCAAAATATTCACCGCCGCTTCGGCTTCACCGCTTTGCGCTAACCGCTCTACGTATTCGCGGACCTTTATTGGAGGGACGCACCATGCTTCAGCGGACTCAAGAACGGCTTTCTTTTTTTCATCTCCAACCTGATTCCAAAACTGTTGGGCGAGAAGGTCCACGTGCGACTGTACTTCAATGCCGTGGCGAGCCATCTTTTCTTCGTAAACGCCCAGGATTTTTCGCAAGCCGTCGAGTTCCTGGCTCATTTCGTCCAGCACCTGCCTCACGGCATTTACTTCAATGTCGCCGCGCTCGTAGCTCTCCAGCGCGAAACGGATGGAGATGTGTTCCGCGAGTTTCATCAGTGTCGATTTGTCCGACATTTCCGAAGGCGCTTGCGCCGCGAGGGCCGATAAAGCCTGACTCACGGTGAAGCGAGCGCGCCGAGGCAAAGTGGACAGCCGCGATTGGAACGACACCGGATCCAGTTTGTCCTTCGATGTTTCAGTCGTGCGCGCAATCTGCGCAAGGACCTGCAAGATTCCCTTTAATTCGTCCTCATGCAGCGTCATCAGACCGGTTTCCACCGCCATCGAACCCGGGCCTCCGCGCGCGGAACGGCTGCCACGAATTCCGGCCGTGGCGTTTCCCCATCGGGTTATCTCACCCGATTCTGATCCGCCGCTTCCGGGCAATTTCCATACATGCGCGCTGGATCCACTCGTGCTTTTTGCGCCCGTGCCGCGGCGTGAGCCTTCTCCGCGTCCCGCAGGAGTATGGCTTGCAGAACCACCACCGGTGCCAATGTCACTTGTGTTTCCTGGAGCTTGGACGGGAGTGCCGCCGAATGTTACTCCGCCGGAGCCCTGCCGTTTGGAGCCGGATTTCGTCGCCTTATCTTTGTCAAACCAAAAACCACCAGCGGCGGGATCGAGAGGTGCTCCTTCGCCGGTGCCACCCACGATGTTCCAGGTTCCGAAATCGCTCGAGCGGCTTTCGAAATTCAATCCGTTGACTGGAATTCCACCATCAACTCGCGGTCCCGAACCTTGTCCATCGGTTGACAATTGTTTCGAGCCATCTTTGTTGAACCAGAAGCCGCCGGCATCAGGTTCCAAGGGAGTGCCGGCTCCTTCTCCGCCGATGATGTTCCACGTTCCGGCGCCCGATGCATTGCCGGCTCCGCCTCCCGAACCACCAACGGCACTGACCGGTCCCGACACATAAAGACCGCCGCGTTCGACATTCGATTCGCCGTCACTTGCCGGAACTCCTCTAACGATCTCCGATTCATCGCCTGCGTAATATCCTGGATTTCCGCCGCCGGTTCCCGTGGAACCGTCCGTTCCGTTTCCGCCATTACCGCCGCCGTTGCCAGGTCCGCCCGGGCCGTCCGAGGCATAGCCCCCGGGATTCTTTGTTCCTTCCGCAGCGACGATCAACTGCAAGAGCCTTTCAGGATCATTGAAGATTTCGTCGGTCTTCTGGGAATTCAGTCCAAGGGTGTGCGCTGCGAGTTGCGCAGCGACGGTGGATCTGGCCACAGCGGAATCGGCCGGCACAAAACATACTTCGTTAACGTGAATATTCGGTTCGTCCTGCAACGCGGCTTTGAGCTGTTCGGCGAGTTGGATGGGCTTGGCTCCGGTACCGGTCGGGAATCCACGAACAAATCGTGCCAGACTTCCTTGCGTTACTTTGGGAGAAAAATGAATGCTGGCGATGCCAGCAGCGGAAAGCATTCGCGCAAAACTTTTTTCGGCAGCGGCCGAATCCAGCGGCGTGCCATCGAGCAGGAGCTGATCTCCGGAGACACCTAGCAGCAAGCCCGCCTCATTCTCCGCGCCGGAACCGAGCGCAGTATGCAACTCCATCCACGCAGTATCGAATTGTTTTGCGGTGCGCGGATGGCCAAAGTCGTACATCCGTGCGAATTTCAGCAGAATGTTAAGGCTGCGTACGAAGGCGCGAGCGGCTGCGGGACGAGTTGGAGTGTCGATCGCCATAAATGTGGGGCTGGAAGCCCCGCCTCTACTTGAAATGATGGGGTTTAACAGCGTTGGCCGCAATGGTACGGTGCTCTGTTTGGCACTCCCTCTTAGTCCTAACCCTTGACTAGCCCAAAAGTAATAGAACGTTTCGGCGGTGGGGTTGTTCTGCGGAGCCAGGCTTCTAACTCACTGATATCGCTTAGGATAGTCAAGGCCCCAAGTTCGCGAAGGAGCGCGCCGCGCTGGCGACGTTCCTCGCTGCGGCGCGGCAACACCCCTACAAACGGCATCTTGGCGGCTTGCGCAGCAAGCGCATCGTCCACGTTATCGCCCAGGTAAAGCGCCGTCCTCGGATTCCGCCCATTCAAAATCCGGAGGAGGCCGTCGGGGAAGGGTTTTGGGTGTTTGACATTTTCTACCGTAACGACATCAAGGAAATAATCCCGAACTTTCCAACGGTCCAGCGTGTAGTCGAGTTCGCGCCGGACGCGGCCGGTAAAAATAGCCAGCTCCGCAAGTTTTGCCAGGCGCCGCAAGCTCGCGGGCGGCAACAACCACTTCTCGCGCGCGGCATTTCCTTTTCCGTTTTTACCCCAGTAGATTTCCACAAACTTGCGTTTTACTTCTGCGTATTCGATCTTTTTTCCGAGCGCGTTTACCCACGCGGTCGAAAGTTTCCAATCATCATTAAAGCCGGGACGATTTTTCCAGCGATGCAACTCGCGGTGACTGACCTTTTTCCCAACAAAAAATTGTACGGTCTCGAGCGTGGTGCGCTGAAACGAGCCGCGCGTATCAACCAGAACCCCATCGATGTCGAAAATAATCAGGGCGGGGTGAAATTTCATCGGCACGATTCGCTAAATATCAAATGTCTTCCAGTTCTGGGATGTTCGTTCAGGAGGGAGAGCCATCTGATTCGCTGGAGGATTGCGAGGGATCAGAACCCTGGCTCCCGGAGCCCGATTCGTCGCTTTCGCTGTCGAGCGAATCGGAAGACCAGGCCTCGCCGGGCTTTGGAGCGGACAATACGACGACGCCAGCCTGGTGCGCGGAAGCCGCGCCAGCGGCAGCGGATTTGGTTTCTGGCGCCTGCGCTGGGGAAACTTCGGGAACCGGTGCAATTGTAGCCGCGGGCACGTTTAAAGCTTCCAGCCTGGCGGCAAAGACTTCGGCCAACAAATCGATGATTAATTTTGCTCCGCTGCCATCTGAGTCTTTCGCGGGATTGTAAGCAGTCACTTCCATGGCGGCCAAATGCTTCTGACGCACGAATACCACCAAGGCGTCGCGAACGTCTTCGAGGCTCAAACCGCCGCTGCCCGGATAATTTGTTGCGGGAAAATCCGCGATCACGTCCACATCGAAATGCAGCACATACTCGTAACCATTCGCATGAATGCGGTCAAGCGCAGCTTGTGCCGCGGCAGACGCGCCCATTCGCTTCACGTCCTTGGCAAGATAACTCCGGAGAGTCGAGCGCTGCAGCAACTCTTCTTCAGCAGGATCGAGACGGTCCACTCCAAACAGCGCGAGATCCGGTTCGCGAACCAAAGGCGGCTCGCCCCAGAATCGCACAAGTTCCGCGGCACCGCGGCCGGTGAGGTGCGAAACTACCATGCCATCTACGCACCCGGATGGAGTGGTTGCCGGCGTATTCAAATCCGCGTCACGATCCAGATAAATCAAGCTCACATGGCGAAAATAGCGGCGGACACCGGCCACCGTTGCCAATGCAATCGAGCAATCTCCGGCCAGGATCAGCGGAAGCGCAGCGGACTTAACGGCTTGCTCCACACGCGGCTTCAGCGCTTCGACGGCGGCAAGTGTTCCAGGGAGATTTCGCGCGCGAGGGCTTTCTTCGTCAGCTTTGTAATGCTGAGGAGGATCGTCGCCCAGGTCAGCGACTGTGAAACCGATCGAAGTCAGCCGTTCCACTAGTCCTGCGGCGCGCAAAGCGGCGGGGGCCCCTTCATGGCCCAGCGACATCGCCGCCGCGCTGGTGGGCGCGCCGAGTAGAGCAATCTTATTAGGCTGGCGGACTACTTTAACCGCCACTCAAGAGCTCCTTGGGGTTACCTGAGACGCTGAAACCGGATCAGTGCGCCACCGGATTCTGCCGCGCTGCAAGCTCAGGCGGCAAAGTAAAACGCACGTCCTCGCGAATCAAATCGAGATCGCGATGGTTCGTAAATCCAAAATTCGATAGGCGCTGACTTACTTGTTCCACCAACACCTCGGGAGCCGAAGCGCCGGCCGTTAATCCCAGAGTCTTCACGCCTTCCAGCCAGGAAGCGTCGATGTCATTCGAATCTTCGATCAAACGCGCCGCGACGCCAGCGCGCTTGGCTACTTCGACCAGCCGGTTTGAATTCGAGCTGTTCGCCGAGCCCACCACGAATATCAATTCCACTTCGCGCGTTAGAGCTTCCACCGCTTCTTGGCGATTTTGCGTGGCGTAGCAAATATCGTCGGAGGCCGGTCCCACGATGGTCGGAAAGCGATGCCGCAAGCGCGCCACGATTTCCTGCGTGTCGTAGAGTGACAGAGTCGTTTGCGTAAGGAATGCGAGCCGATCGGGATCCGCCACTTCGAGCTGATCCACTTCATCCACGCTGCCTACCACAACGGTCTGTTCCGGCGCCTCGCCCGAGGTACCGACGATTTCCTGGTGGTCGCGATGGCCGATCAGAACCAGAGTGCGGCCTTCGCGCGCAAACTTCAGCGCTTCCAAATGAACTTTTGTTACCAACGGGCAAGTGGCGTCAATCACGCGCAACTGGCGTTCCTGCGCTTCGGTGCGAACACGCGGTGGAACTCCATGGGCGCTGAAAACCAGCACCGCGCCGACCGGAACTTCCTCGATCGATTCCACAAAGATAGCTCCGCGGCGGCGCAACTGATCCACCACGTAGCGGTTGTGCACGATTTCATGATGAACGTAAACTGGGCGGCCATACGCTTCGAGCGCCAATTCAACGATGTCCACTGCGCGCACCACGCCTGCGCAGAACCCGCGCGGCCGGACGCGCACCAGGGTCTTAGCCCCGTTGGTGGTGCCTTGTATATTGGTTAGTGTCAATTCACTCTCCGCAAAGAAGATATTTTACCTGAACCACCGCTTCCCTGCTAGTTCGTTCGTTGGCGAGGTTCCCTGATTGTCGACACAGCCCTGCGGCGAGAAAATGCTAAGATGTCCAACCAATTCATAGAGTTGGGGAATGGAGACTTCATGCTGCTCAAGGAAAAAGTCGCTTTAGTGACTGGGGGCGGGCGAGGGATTGGCCGCGCTATCGCCAAAAAGTTTGCGGCCGAAGGCGCGTCGGTAGTGGTCACTGCCCGCAGCGAGAAAGAACTCTACGCCGTATCGATGGAAATTAAAGCGGCGGGGGGCAAAGCATCCAGCGTTGTTGGGGATGTTTCTCTGGAGAGTGATTGCGAGAAAATGGTCATCGGCGCGCGCGAAGCGTTCGGCGCGATCCACATCCTGGTGAACAATGCAGGCGCCCTGGGCCCCGTAAGTCCAGCGGAAAAAATCACGCCATTCGAATGGGACGAAGTAATCGCGGTTAATTTGCGCGGCCCATTTCTGCTATCGCGTCTCGTTTTGCACGAAATGTACGAGCGAGGTTCGGGCGCAATTCTTAACATCGTCAGCATCGCCGCCAAGGCTGCATTTCAGTTGAATGCGCCTTACGCTGCATCGAAAGCTGGGCTGATCGGACTCACCCACACACTGGCAGCGGAGGCGGCTCGCAAGGGAGTGCGCGTAAATGCGCTGAGTCCGGGTCCTGTTCCGGAGACGAAGATGTCGCAAGACTTGGGGCGCAGCCTCGCCGAGTATTTTCACGCCGATAGCGAACAGCTTTTCAAGCAGATGTTACAGGGTATTTTGCAGGGTAGGCCGCAGACGGCGGATGAGATTGCGTCTGCGGCCCTGTTTCTTGTCTCGGATCAATCCAGCGCGATTACTGGGCAGACTCTGAACGTGGATGGCGGAATGGCTTTCTATTGATTTCATCGACCAAGCTGTAACTCCAGCGCGCGGAACGCGCCAGCATGCGAATTCCCGCCTCCGCCACATCCAGGCCTCGCTCGCCGATAGCGCCGACAACATAAGCAGTACAACCGAGAATCAGCAGTACGCCAAATACCAGACCGAATAGTAACTCGGCAGCCAACAGCTCGCGGACAAAGTAGATTTGGAAGAAGAAGAAAATCGCCAAGCCGAATAGCAATCCTTTGCGCAGTTTCGCCTTCGCCGCAAATGTATTTAACGTTCCCAGGACCGTTTTCATGTGCCCTCGTGTGCTGCGCTTCATGTAGAAGCATGCCGGAGGCCAATACGAAGCCGGCATAAGTGGTTAAAAACCCATCGAAATTACGCGGTTATGGAGGAAAACCGTTCGGAAAGAGAAAACGATTTCCGCAAAAGGAACACCGAGGAATTATCGCTGAAGGATTTGTACGCCGATTTTTGTTGCCGTTTTTCGGCTACAGTTTTATCAGCTTGCGTTTTGTTTCGCCCAGGCGAAAGCGAATTTCGAAACGCTAGCGCCCCTCGAACGGATAGCGATCCTGCGCCAGCACGGCGTTTGCGACACGCTGTCTCAGCGCGATCGTGTCGATGGCAGCGTGCTTGGCGAAGCGACGGAGCACCGCGAGTTGCGTGACTAGCGAATCGCCTTCTGCTGTAGCTGCCAGCGCTGTGCGCGCTTCCTTTTCGACGCGGTCCATTGCGTCGTAAATAAATGCTCGAGCCGCGTCGCACATCACGCTGGCCGCTTCACCGCGTTTTCCGGATGCCTTCTGCGCGCGGCGGAGCGATGATTCCATGGCGTAAACATCCATCGCGATATTGGCGAGCGCGGCCACAATTTCCTGATGCTCGGCGAGCTGTTCGCGGAAGCGCTGTACGGCGGTGCCCGCAGCCAGCAGAAAAATCTTCTTGGCCTGCGCCAGCGAACGCTCCTCTTCAGCGAAGGGTCCGGATTCCGACTCCTCAAACGATGGACCAGCCAGAACTTCGTCCGCCAGTTTCATTGCCGCCGGAATCAGAGGCAGAATGCCGGCCATGGCGCGCTTCATCAGCATTTGTATGATGAGCATGCGATTGATTTCATTGGTTCCCTCGAAGATGCGGTTCACGCGGCTGTCACGGTAGGCGCGCGCCACCGGATAATCCTCGTGAAAACCGTAGCCGCCGAAGATCTGCACGCCTTCGTCCACGCAATAGTCCACCGTCTCGCTGCCAATCACTTTGCTGATGGAGCTTTCGATGGCGTATTCCTCCAGAACCTGCATGGCTTGCTGCGTTTTGTCCGCTCCGGGCTTCGGATTTTCAACCGCGGAGTCGATCATCCCGGCAGAGCGATAAATCATCGACTCCACCGCATAAATGCGAACGGCCATTTCGCCGAGCTTCGCTTTGATCAAGCCGAAATCGCAGATCGGCTTACCGAACGCAGTCCGTTCCTTGGAATACTTTGAGGATGCCTCCAGAACTTTCTTCGAACCGCCGAGGCAGTACGCGCCGAGCGAAAAACGGCCCGCGTTCAGCGTGTTAAACGCCACCATGTGGCCGCGCCCCACTTCGTGCAGAAGATTTTCTTTGGGCACTACGGCGTTCTCGAAAAATATCGGGACGGTGGAACTGCCGCGAATACCCATTTTCTTCTCTTCCGTTCCAACCGAAAATCCTGGCGTGTTGCGTTCGACGATGAAGCAGGAGAACTTCTCTCCATCAATCTTTGCGAAGACGATGTAGAGATCAGCGAAGCCGCCGTTGGTGATCCACATTTTCTGGCCGTTCAGAATCCAATTCTTGCCGTCGGGAGAAAGTACGGCGCGCGTGCGCGCAGCCAGCGCATCCGATCCAGCCTGCGGCTCGGAAAGGCAATAGCAAGAGATGAGCTCGCCGCTTGCGATCTTGGGCAAATACTTGTTTTTTTGCGCTTCGGTGCCGAAATAAACGATCGGAATCGTGCCGATTCCAGCGTGGCCGCCGTGCGAAACAGCAAAGGACGCATAGCCGGAGAGCTTTTCCGCAAGAACTGTAGCGGAAACCTTATCGAGACCGGAGCCGCCGAACGCTTCGGGGATGGCGCCACCCAGGAGCCCGATTTCGCCAGCCTTCTTCAGCATCTGCGCCATCAATCCCTCTTTGTGCTGTTCGAGGGCGGAGATTTCCGGCGTCAATTCCTTTTGTACAAATTCCTCAGCGGTTTGGCCGATCAGGCGTTGGTCATCGGATAAGTCCGCAGGAGTGAAGACATCTTCCGGCCGGCTGGATGTAATCAGAAATGCGCCGCCTCGATTCAACGCCGCCGAAACAGGTGTGGTTGCCATAATATTTTCCCCCGTCTAACAATCGAGCGATATACCGATTCTATGACAAAAATGGGACCTTGCCTGACCGTTGTTCGTTAGCGTTGCGAATCGTAAAAACGTCGTGACTCAGAAAGGTCTTTTCAACAATACGACAAGCGAAATAAATCCCGGCGGGTTCAGGCGACGCGCTCGAAAATTCCCGCGGCGCCCATGCCGCCGCCGACGCACATGGTCACCAAACCGTAACGAGCGTTGCGTCTCTCCAACTCACGCAGAATCGTAGCGGTAAGCTTCGCACCGGTACAACCGAGCGGATGTCCGAGTGCGATTGCTCCTCCATTTACATTCACGCGCGCTGGATCCAGGCCCGCCAGCTTGATCACTGCCAATGCCTGTGCAGCAAAAGCTTCGTTTAGCTCGATCACATCGATTTGATCGAGATTCAATCCCGCGATCTTCAGCGCTTTCGGAATTGCGTACACAGGGCCAACACCCATTTCTTCCGGCAAGCATCCGGCCGTGGCAAACGCAACGAACCGCGCGAGCGGCTTCAGCCCAAGCGCGCGAGCACGATCGGCACTCGTCACCACGGCCGCCGCAGCGCCGTCGCTCATTTGCGAGCTATTTCCCGCAGTTACGACGCCGCGCATGTGAAAGGCAGGCTTCAGTTTTCCAAGCACTTCGAGCGAAGTATCCGTTCGCGGGCCTTCATCCGTATCGAACTTCATGTTCACGGCCTTGGGTTTCGTTCCATTCGATGCGCCGTTGGCACCATTTTCGAAAGCAACGTACTTTACTTCCACTGGCACGATCTCATCTTTGAATTTTCCCGCAGCGATGGCAGCGAGCGCTTTCTGGTGGCTTGCGAATGAAAACTCGTCCGACTGCTCGCGAGTGATTCCATATTTTTTGGCGAGGTTTTCAGCGGTGAGGCCCATGCCCAAGTACGCGTCCGGATAGCTGTCCATCAGCGAAGGGTTCGGCGATATTTTGTTGCCACCCATGGGAACCATGCTCATGGATTCAGTGCCGCCCGCAACAGCAACGTCTCCTTGTCCTGCCATAATGCGTTCCGCGGCGAGAGCGATGGCCTGAAGTCCGGACGAACAAAAACGATTGATGGTCATGGCAGAGGCTTCGACGGGCAAGCCGGCGCGCAACGACGCGATCCGCGCCACGTTCATGCCCTGTTCAGCTTCCGGCATGGCACAACCGAGAATAACATCTTCAATTTCTTTCGGGTCGAGTCCCGGAGCGCGCGCAATCGCCTCTTTGATAACGAGCGCGGCCAGATCGTCGGGGCGCGTGGCGCGCAATGCTCCCTTGGCAGCCTTGCCAACTGGCGTACGAATCGAACTGACGATGACAGCTTCAAGCATGGACCACCTCGGCAGAGACCAATATTGTAATTGTAGCGGATTCTACATTGGATGCGCGCGCGATAAAAAAGAAACAGCGCGGGAGCGGCCCGCTCTGCGATGTTTACGAAGAGTGTGTAAGGAAATCGAATTTATCGGTGAAATTTGATCGTCACCAACATTTGCACGGATACCGGCTGTCCATCGAGCTTGGACGGCTCGTACTTCCAGCGGCTCAGCGCGTCGAGCGCAGATTGCCGAAGCAGAGCAGGACCTGAAACGACTTCCATGTGAGCCACGTGTCCATTCTTGTCGATCGTAGCTCGGATGACGACGTCACCCTGGACGTTCGATGACTTAGCTATGGCTGGATAGATGGGAAGCGCGGACGACACGAGCTTGGGTTCCTTCACCTGACCGCCAATTTTGACCGGGCCGTCCGGCTTGATTTCTGGCACCGGTGGAGATGCAACGTCGGACGAGCCCATGCCGGGCAACGCATTAGACGCGGCAGAAGGCGCCGCCATCGTGTCTACTGACGGCGCAGCGTCGTTTGGTCCGCCATTGGCGCGTTGCGAACTCACTGGATGAGCATTCAAAGTCGCGCTCATCATGCCGGGCGTTACGCTTGATGTGCTCGGCTTCGCGGCCGCGGGGCGGTTCGCGGAAACCGGCGCGTCATGAGTTTCCGTGGGCGCGTTTCCGTTGACGACGATCGAGGGCCGTATGTTCGTCGCTGCGTCGCGGCTCGATAGCGGGGCTGGCGAAGTTGCGGCGCTCGGTCCCGCCGGTTGAGTTGTATTCGTGTTGGTTGCGTCAGCCGCTTGGGTTAATGCCGCAGGACTTGGCACCGCCGTAGTTCGGGTCGAGGGCTGCGGCCGGAAATAAATTGCACCGATAACCACTGCGGCAGCCAGCACGGCGACGCTCACACCTATCAGCATCCAATTTTGGCCGGATGGCGATTTTTTATCGGCGAAAACTTCCGTCGACGAGTGCAACGCGGGTTCGGCCACCTCGGCGGAGTCGGTGCGATTCGCGCTAAGAGTTGCGCCACCCGAAAGACTTCCAAACGTACTGCGCACGACGGACGGGGAAGACGCCGCTGCCACTGGTGCGGATTCAGCTAGCGCTTCGGATGCGGAAGACGCGGCGACCGTGTGCGAATCTGGCGATGAAATTGTTGGTGTAGCTAGTGCAGGCGGCGCGGATAGGGACTCAATTACGCTGCTCGCGTTCGTCGTCAGTGGCGTTGGCGCGTTCTTGACGACTTCGAGGCGAGGCGTAACCGGGGGAGCGGGCGTTGCCGTGATCGTCGATGCAGGCGGCTGCACGGCTTCCTGTGTACCAATCGAAATGAACGGAGCCTCTGGTTTAGGCGCCGACGCATTCGGGGCTGGGAAAGCCGGGGGTTTTATTGCCGGCGGGAACGGATCCGGCTCGGCCTGTTTTTGCGCGACTGGCTCGGGTGCCGGCGCCGGCGCCCAGGAAATCTCCGACGAGGGCGTGACAGGGGCCGTCTTAGCTGTTGGCGGCGCGGTCTCCACGGCGACCGGTTGTGATGGTCTGTTCGCGGACGGCGGCCCGTCCGAAGGAAAGTAAACGTTCCAGTAACCTGGCTGCTTGTGGGTGAATTCAACTTCGACATAGCCCTGCAAATTCGAAAATGTGCGGACCTTCACTACGCGGCAAATCGCGTCCTGGCGCGATTTTGAGTTTGTGACCACCAACATTTGTCCGACGCTGACTGCGGTGGACATTCGTATTACCGCGCCCTGAGGGAACACGATCATCGTGGTGGTTTGTTCCTCGAAGGGCTCGGTGTGCGGTGTGACTTCGCGCACTACTTCAGTCACGCGCGAGCCGTGAACCTTGACGGGGACTTCCAGCGAAACGGCATCGGCACGCAAGTGCCCAGCTGGCTGTTCCGCCTTCGCCGCATTTCCGCTCTTCAGTTTGTTCGCTTCGCTCGCGGAATTGGTTGCTTCCAGCGTGTCTTTTGTCAGTGGCGCCATGGTTGTACCGGCAGCAGGCCGTCTCCCCCAAGAAAATCAAATCTCCTGTCGATATATGCATTTTTGGAGGTCGTACCATATGCGGCAATGGGACTTTGGTACTAGTGGTGGGCTTTTTAGACACGCGGCGGTTTCAGCTAGAAGTTCGAAGGGTTGCGAGCAGGCTCAGGACGCTTTCGATACTGCTCGTAGAGATCCTTGTGCCGGTTGTCCGTACTGGTGAGCTGTCCCTTGATGAAAAGATAGCGCACCTGCGTCTGTATTTCGAGTGGATCGCCGGTTGTTACGATCATGTTTGCTAATTTTCCGGGCTCGATGGTTCCGAGTTGATCCGCGAGCCCGAAAATTTGCGCAGCATTCAACATCACAGCCTTCAAGGCTTCGTCATGCGGCAATCCGTACGCCACGGCCGTTCCAGCATACTGCGGAAGCCTGCGCGAGAAGGATGTGCCAAAACTCGAGAACGCAAACGGAATTCCGGCCGCGTTCAATTCGGCCGGCTGGGTCATGGGTTGGTCGTACGGCGTATCTTCTTGTTCGGGCAGCCGCTCCGTGGGTCCGAGGATCACCGCGATCTTTTTTTCTTTTAACAGATCTTTTAGCTTCCAGCTCTCGGCTCCGGACGCAAGAATCATTTTGACATTTTGTTTCGAGCAGAAATCGATTGCGTTGCGAATATCGCGCGCCTCATCGGCCACAACGAGCAGGGGAAGTTTGCCCTGCACGAAAGGCACGAGCGACTCCAGTTTCAGATCGCGCACGAAGAGATCGGGCGAGCCCTTCTCTTTCGCCTGTGCGTAGTGCCGCGCGCGCACAAACAAGTCGCCCAATTCATTCACCGACTTGTCGTATTCCTTTTTCGCGTCAACGTACGGTTTTTCCTTGATGCTGAAGGTCGAAAAATCAAACGAACGCGTCTTGATCGAGGGCCAGTTAAGCACCACGGCAACCGAACGGTTGATTTGCATCTCCTGCATGGTCCAGCCCGCCAAATTGAATGCCGAGGCTTGGCCGGTGATGATGCCGCTGGACTGTGCGTCGAACCCCCCGACGCCCGGAACGGCTAACACTTCGGTAATTCCATTCGCGCGCGTGACGGGGATATGGGCGCTCGCAGGGTTTACCGCGGTGGCCGCGACAAGTTCCGGATTGAAATCGCCGAGCTCCGACGTATCGAGGGTGGCCGAAACCGCGCCCACTTCGTTCAATCCAATCTGGGTGACCGGATCGAACATCCCGGGATAAACTTCCAGCCCCGAAGCGTCAATCACTTGCGCGCCCTCCGGGATCGCCACGTTTGCTCCGACTGCCGCGATTTTTCCGTCGCGAATCACCACCGTGCCTTTTTCAATTACAGGCCCAGCCAGCGTATAAATCGTTGCATCCTTGATTGCGTAAACGTTCGAAGCGCGCTGCGACCACAGAGGAAACGCCAATGATAGCGCCAGGAAAAATGCAACGAATTGAGAGCCGGCAAACCTCATGCGATTGATTCTATTCACCGGCCACCCCCGAAGACGCCCATTCCACTGTCTTGGTTAGTCGGTGGACGCTTCTTTTTCTGGTCGGGCTTTTTCTCCGGCTTGGCTTGCGGTTTTTCCTCTGCTTTCTTTTCTTCCGACGCCTTTTTTTCCTTGGCTAGCAAGGCTTGCTTTTCCTTTTCCAATGCGGGACGCGCATTGATGTCTCGCTGTCGGTCGAAATAAACCTGGCCGTCGATTAGCGTTTTTTGGACGACAGCATACACGCTTAGAGGATCGCGATTGAAGATGGCGAGATCCGCGTCTTTGCCTACGTCAATCGAGCCCACGCGATTATCGATACCCAATTGAATCGCGGGATTGAGCGTTATCAGCTTCAACGCGTCATTCGCGGAGAGGCCCCCATATTTCATGCCCTTGGCCGCTTCCTGATTCAGGTGCCGCGCCTCTTCGGCGTCATCCGAGTTGACCGAAACAACCACGCCGCGTTCGGTCATCAGCGCAGCGTTGTACGGAATCGCGTCGAAAGCTTCCATTTTGTAGGCCCACCAATCCGAGAAGGTCGAGCCGCCCGCTCCCGACGCCGCAATTTCATCGGCTATTTTGTAACCTTCCAGTACATGCTGAAAAGTCCGGATCTTGAAGCCGAATTCATTGGCCACGTGGATGAGCATCAAGATTTCGTCAGCTCGGTAGCAGTGCGCGTGGACGTAGCGTTTCCCTTCGAGCACTTCCACGAGCGGCTCGAGCTTTTCATCCCGGCGAGGCGGAGGCAAATTCTGCTCACCCGCGGACTTCTTTTGTTTGTACTCCTCCCACTTTTTCTTGTACTCGCGGGCTTCGATGAAGGCCTCTCGAATCGCTTCCTCCACCCCTAAGCGCGTGGCGGGGTAACGAGTTTCGACTCCCGGCGGCGGCGAAAAATTCGAGCGTTTCGGATTCTCGCCCAAGGCGAATTTAATTCCAGGCAGCGCGCCCTGGAACGGCAAGTCACTGGCGCGTTTGCCCCAGCGCAGCTTGATGACAACTGTTTGACCCCCGATTGGGTTGGCGCTTCCGTGCAGAATATTCGCGGTGGTCACTCCACCGGCCAGGTCATCGTAGATGCTTATGTCGTCGGGATTCAGGACGTCGGCAATATTCGCCATGGAAGAAATAGAAATGCTGCCTTCGTTCACGCTGCCGTCCACGGCAATATGCGAGTGGCAATCAACGATCCCGGGCATCACGTACTGGCCGTTCGCGTCAATTGAGGTTGCGCCCTCCGGGGCCTTCACGTCCGTGCCCACGGCCGCAATCTTTCCATCACGAATCAGGATGGAGCCGTGTTCAATGTTGCCGTGCGTGATGGTAAGAATCGTGGCGTTCTGAATCACAATCGTGTCGTTAGCTTGCGCGTTCGAAACTTGAGCGTGGAGGCAAAGCAAAGCGAGCGCCACAAATATAACTGCGGCAAACAGCCGGAAACTCATCGACCCACCCCTTCGCCGCTAGTCATCCGTGTCACGGACGAACTGGGCGCTTCGCCCTCTTTGTGATCGCCAGGCTTTTCCGACGGAGGTTCCGGATGGATTTCGAACCAGCGCCCATCGACAAAGACATGTTTCACTTTCACTTTCTCGCTGAAGATGTCGCCATCGGTCACCACCAGGTTGGCGATCTTTCCCGGAGCGATGCTTCCCATGCGGTCGCCCAGTCCAAGGATATCCGCCGCATCCGACGTAAATGCCCGTAGAGCCAAATCCGGAGCGAGTCCAGCATCGATTGCCTTCTTCGCGTTTTTGAAAATGTCTTTCGGTCCGGACAAGCCGTCGGAATAAAATCCAAACTTCACTCCAGCCTTCGCCAGCGCGGCAGGCGAGGAAGGCGCGCGGTCGCGGAAACGCAATTCGCGCAAGTTTTGCTCTGCAGCGGGGTCAGAATCCTTTCCTCGCTCGGGCCATTTCAAACTCACCAAGACCGGAATCTGTTTGGCCGCGATCGCGCCAGCAACGTCGTATCCCTGCTGGCCCCCGTAAAGCACCACGTTGATCTTCCATTCATCCGCCAGACGCAGGGCGCGCAAAATTTGAACTGAATTATTGGCCGGCAACAGGATGATTTCTTTTCCCCGCAAGTTCCGGGCGATGATTTGCTCGGTGCGGTCATAGGGCAAGCGCTCGAATTTGGTCACGTTCCCTTCATAGACCGGCTCCGCCTGGGCATACCAATAGGAATCATCAAAAACCTGGCGAACGTAGGCAATGGTGCCCATCAGCGAATCCGGAAATCCCCACCAGGCGCCGATGGGTTTGAAAGAGATCGGAAGTGTAGCCATAGCTTTTACAACGTATTCGCCGCGGCGATCTCCGGCCAGATCGATCACGGTCGCCTGGCCCGGAAAAATCTGTCCATTGGGGATCGCTAGAGCGGTGGTGAAACCCGCATTGCGCCACGTTTCAATTCTCTTGTCGTCGGTTTTAATTTCGTCGGCTGCTACACGCCAAGGGGTTGTTCCGGGCCGGTCCTCGGGCCCTTTCGCAATTTCTCCGGACGGAGCGGCGCCCCGCCTTCCAGGCCCGGAAGAATCCGAACCTTCTTCCTTCGGCAGGCCAAGATCGGTGCCGGCATCAATCAGTCCGGGATAAACTGTTAAGCCCTTGCCGTCGATTACCCAAGCTTCCGGCGGAATCGTGACCTTCGCTCCAACCGCTTGAATCAAACCTTTCGCGACCACGACCGTTCCGCTATCGATGACCGCCCCAGTCCCGGTAACAATGCGGGCATTGGAAATGGCGAAGTATCGCGGTTCGCCGCCGGCACCTCGTGCGGAGTGCCATGAGGCAATCAGGCCGGCGACGCACAGCGCGACAAAAACAACAGACGAGTGCGGAAACCTGAATCGGTCCTTCACGCTGCACCTCTCCGGCGACGCGCTCTAATATGACGATCTTTCGCTGTTGGCAGAAAGCGACTGATGCTAATTGCACACGAAGACAAAATCAAGAAAACTCGCGGTTTGTTTTGACGGAATAAACCCAGCCGGGTTAGCACGTCAAACGCCGGGACTTTGAGCAGCGAAAAACGTTCGATTCAGTCGGCGATTAAAAATGCAGGCCACGCGAGTTGCGCTCGACGCACGAACGCCGCCGCGCGAACTAGAATTGCAGAGCCATTATTCCGGTCGCCACGTGATTGCCGTCCATTTCGAGAAGCAACGCGGTATCGCCGTCGATGACGTAGTACGAGAGAGTGTTGGTCTCAAACATGTTCGCAAGCGTCAACGGATTCCCGCGGCCGTTCAGGCCGACAGTTTTGATCGCGCTGGCGGCCGTAAGCGGTTCGCCGGAAACCAAGCTTCCACTACCCGCGTTGATGTCCACGGTGCCGGTGATCGCACCGGAACTCTTCGTCGTGAATTGGCCTTCAATGTTTTGCAGGCCGCCGCCGGCGAGCGCCATTCCGGCCAGGTTCAGCGCGAAACTCCCTTGCGGCCTGGTTGAGCTGGTTTGGGTATAGGCCACTCCGCTTCCGACTTGAAAGTGCGTATCGATCTCAAGCAATACGGCGCCGGTGGATTGCAATCCGTTTGCAGCGGTATAGTTGAATAGATAGGCGGCAAATTGATACGAGGCGCTGTTGGATAAACTCATGGCCAAATTAATTCGGCCGGTATTGACGTCCACCGATGGAGTGGCTGATGTGATGTTGGGCGTTTCGACTCCGTTGTTGGTCGTGGGGCTGGTCAAGGTCCCGTTGTCGTTGAGATCCAATACTCCCCCGCCGGTACTAACAAAAGCGCCGCCCATGCCGTACGGGTTGCCGCCGCCGTCGGATCCGCCCACGACAAATGCCTGGGTGCCGGTCATGTTTACGCTCCTGGCCGGTGCGCTGTAGAAATCGCCGCTAAGAAGCGCGAGTGAATCGTTTTCAACTACTTTCACGTGTGTGGCATCTACAATATAGAAAACGAACGTTAGCGTCCCGGAACCCGCAGCGTTAGTCCCAAAGGTCGAATCAAATGAAGGACAATCCAACGTTAATGTTCCGCGACCGGTCGCGGGATCTGCGGAGACGAAACCTCCCTGAACTTTTGGATCGGTAACGTTGCTCGGTTTCGCTGAAGATCCGCTGTCATTCAAATCCAGAATGCCGCTGCCCGAAGGAAAGGTATCGTTTCCGTTTGCAAAGAGTGTTCCGACAACGCCAGTGGCATGGTTATGAGCGTCCATGCCCGAAAGGCGGAAGGCGTAGTTCCCGAGTGGAAATGGCACGTTGAAAGCGGTGGGATTTTGGAGATCAATCGCCCCACTCCCGGTTGCAGACCCATCGAAACGAATCATCAAAGCATGTTGGTTTGAAACGAGCACGAACTGCCAGACCACCCCCGTGCCCATGCCGGTCGTGATTTTCGCAGTGGTGCGTCCATCCGGGCCCACTGTGTAGGTACTGGCTTGGATCGCCGTGTTCGTTAGCCCGCTCGTAGGACCGCCGTTGACGTCTTCCGTTCCGCCGGTGATATTTCCATTTCCGTCTGCGATGAAGCTGCCCGCGACGGAAACAAACCCTGAACCACTGTTGCCGTTGTAGGCGATGGCATAAGGCTGAGGGTTCGCCGGATTTACAAAGGAGTTCAAGGAAGCATTCGAAAATAAGATGGTGGCCGTGGATGTACCGGAGTTACCGCCGGACATGGCGGTGACCGTCACGTTGCCGCCAGGCGGCGGGTTGAGCGGAGCGGTGTAGAGTCCGCAACCCGCCGCGCCGTTTGTAATCGTTCCAGAGCTCGCCGAAGAGCTTGCCGTTACCGACCACGTAGTTGCTGCGCAACCTGCGGCGGTTGTGAATTGCAGAGTCGCGCCGGCGGGGACCGCGACAGCCGCGGGACTCACGGCTACTGGCTGCGTGGCTACAACGTTAATGGTAATTGGCGCGCTGGCGTTCGGACCGGATACAGCTTGAATCGTATCGGTCTCCGACGTTCCGGGAGCCGTGAATAGGCCGCTGCTAGATATGGTGCCCGTACCGCTGAGCACGGTCCAGGTGGCGGAAACAATCGACGGTCCTGAGTAGGCAACAAATTGCGCGGTGGCGTTTTGAGATATTGTTGCGGACCCGGGATAGACCGTGATTCCGCCAACGACCGGTGGCTTGGTGCCTCCGCCGCTGCCCGACCCACATGCAGCGAGCACAAGAAGCGCAACCATCGCTGCAATTAGAGCCGTATGGGGTTCGAGCTTTCCGCGCAAATACCGGTTCATCATTTCTCCTCGATCCTTTTAGACTGTTGCCGTTTCTGCAGCAGAAAGTTCCGGGCAGGTACAAAGACCCGTTATTAAATTTCAACTAGACTCGGGCATTAGATTCCACTTCACGATTACAGGTTTCCCCGCAATTTGAATTAACAGCGAGAATTTGCGCGATTTTGCGTGCCGGTCTGTTTCGCTCAATTGCGCAAGGGTTTGCCTGTCTTCAGAGTGTGCGCGACGCGTTCCTGAGTCTTGCGCTGGCCGCAAAGGCTGACGAAAGCTTCGCGTTCGAGGTCGAGAATATACCGTTCGGAAACAGTTTGAGGCGCCGTGAGGCCGCCTCCAGCCAGAATGTACGCAAGTTTGCGGGCAACTACGGCATCGTGCTCGGTGGCATATTCTCCACGAACGAGCATGTGAATCGCCAGCTTCGCGGCGGCAAGGAATTCCTCGCCAAGCACTCGAATTTCGGCGGGCGCGGGAGCATGGTATCCGGCGCGGACCATGGACAGCGCGGTTTGTTTCGCGTCAGCCACCTGCCGGTCGCGATTCATGGCAATCAGATCGGACGGCCGGAGGAAACCCAGCGAGCGCGCCTCTTCGGCGCTGGTGGACACTTTCGCCATGGCGATCGTTTCAAACACCGGCTTCAGCGCGTGAAATAAATTCAGATTTTCGCCGCCGGCTGAGTGTTCGTTCGCGCGGATGAGCATTTCTTTCGTTCCGCCGCCGCCGGGAATCAAGCCTACACCAGCCTCCACGAGTCCGATATAGGATTCGGCAGCGGCGTGAATGCGCGTGCCGTGCAAAGTGATTTCGCATCCGCCGCCTAGCGCCATGCCCTGGGGCGCGACGATCACCGGGCGCGGCGCGTACTTGATGGCCATGTTCACGCGCTGGAATTGGCGGACGGCCATGTGAATGTCGTCCCACTCGCCTTCTTGAGCGCTGATGAGCAGGAGCATCAGGTTCGCGCCGACCGAAAAATTCGGCGCCTGGTTAGCAATCACCATGGCCTCGAATTCCGAACCCAGGCGAGCGATTCCAGCGTGAATCATCGCGACGATATCGCCGCCAATCGAATTCATCTTGGAGTGAAATTCGCAGCAAACGACGCCGTCGCCGAGATCGATCAGGCTCGCGCCGGCATTGCTCTGCACTACCGGTGTTCGCCCTTTCAGGGACTTCAAAATAATGATTCCCGGCGGCTCTTCGACCGGCTTCCGCGAGGCCGTTGTGAGATCGAAATAGAGCGTGTTGCCTTTTTCTGTTTCGTAAAAAGCCTGCTTTGGGGAATCGAGGACTTTGGCGACCAGCGGCGGCATTTCTTTGCCTTCGCGTTCAAGAGCGTTAGCCATTCGCTCCACGCCAATCGCGTTCCAAATCTCGAATGGGCCCAGCTCCCAGCCAAATCCCCAACGCATGGCGCGGTCCACGTCCACGATACTGTTTGCAATTTCCGGAATACGCCGGGCGGCATACAGGCAGGTTTCGCTTAGCCCACTCCACAGAAACTGATTGGCTTTGTCGCCCGTTTTTCCTTCAAGCGCCGGGCTCACTAGCGTGCGCAGTCGTTCGCGCGTGTTTTCGATTCCCTTTCCCGCTTCAATCGAACCGAACCTCGCTTTCTGGCGAGGCCTGTATTCCATTTTGTGCCAGTCGAGCGTGAGGATTTCCGAATCTCCGTCCTTTTTCACGCGCTTGTAAAAGCCGCCGCCGGTTTTTTCACCCAGCCATCCGCGCTCGAGCATGTCTTCCACAAGTTTCGGCAAGCGATACATCTCGCGCGATTCATCGTCCGGAATATTTTCGTAAATATTGCGAACCACGTGGGCCAGGACGTCGAGTCCGACTAAATCCGCGGTGCGAAACGTGGCCGATTTTGGCCATCCCACCGCAGGGCCGGTGCACGCGTCGACTTCCTCGATGGTCATGTCCAGCGTCTGCATCTGACGCAGCGCGTTCAACATTGAGAAAGTGCCGATGCGGTTGGCGATAAAATTCGGCGTGTCTTTCGCGACCACCACTCCTTTGCCCAACCGCAAATCGCAAATCTCGTCGAGCGATTGCAGAACCTCGGGTTTGGTCCGCGGCCCGGGAATCAGCTCGATCAGTTTCATGTATCGCGGCGGATTAAAAAAATGCGTCCCGGCCCAATGCTGCTGGAAATCTTCCGAGCGCCCTTCGGCAATCAGCTTGATAGGCAGGCCGGATGTATTCGAGGTCACGATCGTTCCAGGTTTCCGAATGGCTTCGATGCGCGAAAAAAGACTCCGCTTGATCTCCAGATCCTCGGCGACGGCTTCGATGATCCAATCGACTTCGGCGCACCAGCCCAAATTGGCTTCGAAATTTCCCGGTGTCACCAGCCGCGCTGATTCGGGCGTGAAGAAAGCGGCGGGGCGTGATTTCCTGGCGGCTTCCAGACCAGCGAGAACAATACGATTGCGTACCGCGGGAATTTCCAGAGTCATCCCTTTGCGTTTTTCCTCAGCGTTCAATTCTTTGGGGACAATATCGAGTAAAAAACATGGAATGCCCGCGTTAGCGAGGTGTGCTGCGATGCGCGCGCCCATGGTTCCGGCGCCAAGCACGGCCACTTTTTCGATGCGACGCTTCATCAGCCCTCGAGAGTAGTGAAAATGCGAAGTTGAGGTTACAAAGCCGGGCACCCAGGGTCAACCCAAAAACCCTTGCAGCTAATAAGTGCGCTACAGTGTCCTATAGAAACAGGGGTCGATTCAAATGGGCACCGCTTCCAAGTGGTTCGGGAAGGCTATTCAAGGCCTGCGTTCATTCGCATACGCTTCTGGACGCCGGCCCAAGGTGGGCGTCGCGCTGGGCGGCGGATTTGCGCGCGGCATCGCGCACATTGGCGTACTCCGCGTCCTGGAACGATACGAAATTCCCATCGACTTCATCGCCGGAACAAGCGTTGGCGCGCTGATCGCCGCGGCCTACGCCAGCGGTACGTCACTCGACGAAATGGCGCGCCAAGGGTCTCTCACCCGCTTCCGCGATTTTGGCCGCTGGACTCTTTCGCGCATGGGCATGGCCTCCAACGAGCGTCTGGAGGATTTCCTTCACCGCTTTACCGGGTCCAGGAATTTCAGGCAGATGAAGATCCCGCTGGCGATTGTCGCGACTGATCTGCTTACTGGCGAGTCCGTTCATTTCACCAAGGGAGAAATCAGCCCGGCGCTGCGGGCTTCCTGTGCATATCCCGGACTTTTCCTTCCCGTTGAACACGAGGGCCATTTTCTTGTCGACGGATTTCTGACCGAACAAGTGCCCGCGCCCGCGGTTCGAAAAATGGGAGCGGACGTGGTGATTTCAGTTCACCTGGAACCCGGCATACTGGATTCGAAGCCGCGCAATACCATCGAGGTGATCAGCCGCGCCTTTTCCATCATCCAAACTGCGGCGAACCAGCCTTGGCGCGGTGAAACCGACGTCTTGATCGAGCCTGGAGTTCACCACGTGCTTTGGGACGAATTCGTGAAGACTCCGCAACTGATTACTGCGGGAGAAGAAGCTACTGACGCCGCCATGCCTCAGATCAAGGCCGTGCTCGAAGGCGACCCGCAGCGCATAGAAGCCGCGCGCGAAGCTTCTCGGGCGTCTAGAGAGATTTAAACAGGGATTAAAAGGGTTGCTGCTGCGTTCCTGCAATCTGCAGGCTGCTAACTATCCTGGCGATTTCACGTCAAATTAATTGTGAAGAGCCGAACTTCTCTAACGATGACCGCTGCAACGCCCCAGTCATACGTAAGAGAGTTCGGCTCTTCTTCCTCAGCAAAATACTCCCCATTTTCATAGCCGGTAATTCCGAATTTCAATAGAAGTAATGATTCCCACTGTTTGTAAATCCCGCCTCTTCGTGCCGGAAGGAGGGGACAGGACGCCGGCGTTACGAAGACCAAATTAATTCGCCTTGTGAATCTCCACGGTCAGAGGTTTGCCGTTCCCTTTGCCCCGTTTCGTAAGCCATTCGCCAATCGCCGTGGCGAGCCGGTTGGGGTCCACGTTTAGTCCAGCTTCGAGCGTTCCCTCGCCTGTCGGCAAAGTATCGTTGAACTCCGCAGACCCCGTAAAGTTCCGCATGCAAAAACTGTCAAGCCAGTCGAGCGGAGCTGGCACTTTCTGGCCGTCGATCACGACTTCGACCTGAAGTTTTTGCGCAAACATTCCGCGCAAGTATAGCATCGGGCCAGTCGCTAATCCGGTCGCGGTCACGCAGCAGAGGATGGCAACTGCTCCGCAAAATGCGACTGGACCCGCACAGGCCATCGCCTGGCCTGGGCGATACAAATGAAATGAAGAATCGCAAACAGAGGCACGGCGAAAGTTGGAATCAAACTCAGTGGCAGCACAGTCACCGCAGTCGTCGCGATCCCGTGCGGGGAAATCAGCCGGGATGTTGTTCCTGTCGTCACCGCTATCACTAAATCTGAAATTCCGAGCACTTGCCACAGGATAAAGCTTTTGCGGTGCTCCGACTTGGTAAGCGTCATCGCCACCAGCGGCGCTGTCAACCCGACCGCAACGTCGCCCCATCCGGCAGGCAAGGCGAAAGCACCCGGCAATATCCTATACGCATATAGAACGAGGAATACGTAACCGGCTATTCTCCAGGACTGCACCATGGTCAGAAGTTGCGGGTTCAAAGACTGCGCAAACTTGCGAAATCCTTCCGAAGCTTTCGACCAAACAGCAAACACGACGATCGGCGTGAGCACCGCCAGTCCGAGCAGGATGGGCGGACGGGACGGGTGCAGGCTGAATATTTTCAGACCCGAGGCAAGGACACAAAAAATAAACCAGGCACTGATCAGCGAGGCAGTGAGCTTTCCATACCGTACGTTTGTCATAGCAAGTCTCCTTATTCCGTGGCTATCTTCGCCACGTCGTTAGTCAACTTCAGAAGATTTTCCCAACCATCCTTTCCAAGCTTGCGGCGCAACCGCGCTTGAACCTTTTCCCAGTGCGGCAAGGCGCGCTTGAGTTGAGCTTCGCCGGTCTTGGACAAGCGCAGCCGTCGTTCACGCCGGTCGCGTCCATAGCGCGCTGCGATCCAACCGTTCCGACGCATGATCTCCAATGTCCGAGTAAGGGTGGTGCTGTCCATTGCCAGAATTCGTCCCAGCTTTCCCTGACGAACTTCTCCGGCAAGCGAGAGCGCTTGCAGAACGGTAAACTGCGTCGCCTGCGACCCAAGCGGACGCAGTGACTTGTCATATAACTGGGTCAGGGCCCTCGAGGCTCGGCGAAAATTGGCGCATAGGCACGGCAGTACTGGCATGAGCGGTTCGTTCATACCTTAATAGATGTATATACATCTATATGGGATTCACAAATTTCGCGCAATCAAAGGCCGCTTTCGCAGGTTTCGCAGGGCCTCGCCTTGCTTTTCGGCTCTTCGTGACCTAGAATTTTAAGTATTCAATATAGAAACAAGAGCTATTAGCGGGTGCAAGCCACCGCAGGGCATATTCCCCGCGAAATCACCGGAGGTTCAGTTGTCCACGCCATTGGAAAGATGGGTTGATGAATCCGCACGCCTGACGAAGCCTTCCAAGATTGTTTGGTGCGATGGCTCGCAGGCGGAAAACGACCGATTAGTGGACGAAATGCTTCGCGACGGCACTTATATCGAGCTGAACCAGAAGACCCGGCCACGCTGTTACCTCCATCGAAGCAATCCCAATGACGTTGCGCGCACGGAAAGCATCACTTTTATCTGCACGCGCCAGAAGGATGACGCTGGTCCCACCAATAATTGGATGTCTCCGCAGGAAGCGAAAGACAAGGTGCGTCCGCTCTTTGATGGTGCGATGAAGGGCCGCACGATGTACGTGGTGCCGTACATTTTGGGTCCGGTGAAATCTCCTTACAGCAAAGTGGGCGTGGAAATCAGCGATTCGCCGTACGTGGTAGCGAGCATGCGAATCATGTCGCGCATGGGACAGGCTGCGCTCGACCGCCTGGGAAGCTCCGACGATTTCGTACCCGGCCTGCATTCGCTTGGCGACTTGAACCCAGATCGACGGTTCGTCCTACATTTTCCGGAAGAAAGACTTATTTGGAGCGTGGGCTCCGGTTACGGCGGAAACGCGCTGTTGGGCAAGAAATGCTTTGCGTTGCGGATCGCAAGTTATACGGCGCGCGAACAAGGCTGGATGGCTGAACATATGCTCATCCTCGGCCTCGAAGATCCGTCAGGCAAAGTGACTTACATGGCCGCGGCGTTTCCCAGCGCTTGCGGAAAAACAAATCTGGCCATGATGGTTTCAGCCTTGGAGAACAAAGGTTATCGCGTATGGACTGTGGGCGACGATATCGCATGGATGCATATTGCTTCCGACGGCTCGTTGCGCGCCATTAATCCGGAAGCCGGCTTCTTCGGCGTGGCGCCCGGCACCAACGCAAACACCAATCCAAACGTACGGACTGCGTTGCAGCACGATGCCATCTTCACAAACGTTGCCATGACCGCCACGTCCCGCGAACCTTGGTGGGAAGGTATCAATGGCGCGCCCAACGAACAACTGATCAACTGGAAAGGCGAAAATTGGACGCCGAATATGGGGCCAGCGGCGCATCCCAATTCGCGCTACACCGTGGCGGCAAAACAATCACCGTCGATTTCGCCGCATTGGGAAGACCCCGAGGGCATACCCATATCCGCAATTATTTTCGGCGGGCGCCGCGCTCGCCTTGCGCCACTCGTGTATCAATCGCGCGACTGGCAGCACGGTGTATTTGTCGGCGCAACGATGGCTTCTGAAACCACGGCCGCTACCACCGGAGCTGTTGGTGTCACTCGTCGCGATCCCATGGCCATGATTCCTTTCTGCGGTTACAACATGGGTGATTATTTCCGGCATTGGCTCGAGATGGGCCCAAAGATCGGGAAGGCGCCCAAGATTTTCCATGTGAATTGGTTCCGCAAGGATGAAAACGGAAAATTCCTGTGGCCGGGTTACGGCGAAAACGTGCGCGTCCTGAAATGGATGCTCGATCGCATCGAAAACCGCGCTGATGCTACGGAAACTCCTATTGGCGATGTTCCCACGCCGGGTTCGCTCGATCTCGATGGGCTTTCCATTTCGCGCAAGGCGCTCGACGAGCTCCTCGCGGTGAACCCAGCCGATTGGGTGGAAGAAGTAGCAGCCACGGGGAAGTTCTTCGAGAAATTTGGGAATCGCTTGCCGGACGAAATCCGCGCCGAGCACAAAGCTCTAGCGGATCGCTTGCAGCGCTCCACCGTCGCGACAAAGTAACACTTAAAATTTGTTACATCTGCTCTCCGGAATCAGTTGTTAACAGACCATGCTCCCTCGGTGCGCTAGCAAGAAAAGCTCACTACTGGTAAGCTCACGCGTCTAACCGGGTACGATCCATGTCAGCTAAAAAAACTCTGTACATGATTGCGCTTTTCGCGATCTCTACGTGCGCTCAACAGGCCAAGCCGACGCCGGCTGCGCCTAACGCGGCATCCTCGACATCGTCGCAGCAGCACATCGAGCTGGTACTCCCATACACGCCCAGTCTCGATCCTGGGGCAATGGACCGCACGGCCGACCCCTGCGTGGACTTCTACGAATATTCCTGCGGCGGTTGGAAGAAGATGAATCCGATTCCGTCCGACCAGACCTCTTGGAGCGTTTACGGTAAACTCTACGAAGATAATCTGAACTACCTGCGCGGCATTCTGGAAGAAGCCTCCACAGCCAAGGATCGCGACGCGGTAACGCAGAAAATCGGAGACTATTACGCCTCCTGTATGGACGAAACTGAAATAGAAAAATTGGGCGTGAAGCCGCTGCAAACGAATCTTTCGGCCATTCAAACCCTCACGAGCACGAAAAATCTTGCCGGCTTGATCGCGACTTTGCAGCTCGAAAACACGCCTGCACTTTTCAACGCCAAGCCAACACAAGACCCTGACAATTCCGACGAAGTCATTGTAAATGTTTCGCAGGGCGGACTGGGGCTTCCTGATCGCGACTACTATCTTAAGGACGACGCCAAATCGAAAGAGACGCGCGAGCGTTACTTGCAGCACGTTCAGAAAATGTTCGAACTCCTCGACGATTCTCCGGATATCGCGAAGAATAACGCGGCTGTGGTGATGCGCATGGAGACTAGCCTGGCGAAGGCTTCACTGACGCGTGTCGAGCGGCGCGATCCCTACAAACAAAAACACAAGATGAGTGTTGCGGACCTTTATAAGGTCGCGCCGGACTTTGATTGGAATGCTTACTTCGCCGCCGGCGACGTTCCCAAATTCCAAATCCTGAACGTAGGCTGGCCCGATTTCTTCAAGGACGTGGACGCTCAACTGAAGTCAAACTCTCTGGAAGACTGGAAGACCTATCTTCGATTCCACGTCGCCAATTCTCGCGCCGCATACTTATCGTCTCCGTTCGTCACGGAAAATTTCAAGTTCTATCGCAAGTATCTGCGCGGAGCCAAAGAACAGCAGCCCCGCTGGAAACGCTGCGTCGAGTACGTTGATGGCGATCTGGGAGAAGCTTTGGGGCAAGCCTATATTCGCAAAACGTTTTCTCCCGAGTTGAAAGCGGCCACTTTGGATATGACTCGACGTATCGAAGACGCCATGGCTGTGCGCATCCAGCAACTGGATTGGATGAGCCCGGCGACCAAGCAGCAGGCACTCACTAAGTTACACGCTATCCGCAATAAGATCGGCTATCCCGACCAGTGGCGCGATTACAGTTCTGTAGAAATAATTCGCGCTGACTTTTATGGTAACAATCTTCGCGCGACCGAATTTGAATCTCATCGTGAGTTAAATAAGGTGGGAAAGCCCGTGGACCGCGGCGAGTGGGAAATGACGCCGCCTACGGTCAACGCCTATTTCAATCCGCAAATGAACGACATCAATTTTCCCGCCGGCGTTTTGCAGCCTCCTCTTTATGACGCCCGAATAGATGCCGCTCCAAATTACGGCAACACCGGCTCCACGATTGGGCACGAGCTGACCCACGGGTTCGACGATGAAGGCCGGCAGTATGACGCCAAAGGTAACTTGAAAGACTGGTGGAATAAGGAAGACGCGGATCAGTTCGTGAAGCACGCCGACTGCGTCGTCGACCAGTATGCGCAATACGTCGTGGTGGACGACATTCACATCAATTCAAAACTGACAGAAGGCGAAGATGTTGCGGACCTGGGCGGAACAATTCTTGCCTACATTGCGTGGAAAGACGCGACAAAAGAGATGACGCTTCACGACCGCGACGGTCTCACGCCGGACCAGCGCTTCTTCGTCGGCCTGGCGCAGTGGGCTTGCGAAAATAACCGCCCGGAAAATGAGCGGGTAAATGCGATCACCGATCCGCACTCCCCGGGAAAACATCGCATCAACGGCGTGGTGGTGAACATGCCTGAATTCGGGGCTGCGTTTTCTTGCAAGGCAGGGCAGCCGATGGTCAAGCCACCCGAAAAGGTTTGCCACGTTTGGTAGGTTGAGAGGCTCAGGCTGCGCTAAATCGCGCGACGCTAAAGAATGTCCTGGATTTCAGCGTCGATCGAAATGTGGGTTTGCGGAAATCCGTTGATCTGAAAGCTCGCGCCGGAGCCTGCGCCAGCGGCATTTTGAAAATGGAAAAACCGGCTGATGTGGTAGTCCTCGTCGAGAACGTCAAAAACCCGCTCTGTTTCTTCGCGCGAGAGTCCTAGCGCCGCAATCGGAACCGCTTTACCGAATACGCCGGCTGCTGCCAGATATTTTTCCACCAACTCTTTCAGGCTCATATCAAATCCAGACGTACGCGCCGGCTTCGCCGTACGGAAGATTCATGTAGAAAATGGTCGCTTCGGACAATTTGTCTAGTGAAACCAAAAGTTTTCGCGCGCCGTGTCTTCCGCAAAACAATTCTCCGGGCGCGGCCTCGATTCGCTCGACTTCGTCCAGACTTTCAATCTGCTCGCGCGAAAACCATTGCCATTTCGCGCTGGCGGAGCATTCCGAGCAACTCCCGCCAATTCGATTCAGCCGCGCCGCAACCCCAGCGGACGTCTCCGGCGCGAGGCCCGCAGCTTCGAAGTCCGGCGTCGCCACGAAAAAATACTGTGTAAAGACCGCAGGATCCGGCTCAAACGCTACCACGCGCCCGGGAAACGATTCAAGCTCCGTCGCGAAAGTGTCGCTCAAACATTCAAAGCAAAGCGAAACTTCCGGCCGCACGCGCTCTCGCCTGCTGGTTCGTTTGCCGCGAAGATACAGCGTGTCTGGCAGAACCGCGGCAATCCAACTGTTGTCCTCTCCCAAGTGGATACACTCGGGAGCGGTTCCCTTCAGCCGAGCCCACCAATTGCGGCTGCGCGGCAAGAACTGAATGCCGGGATACGCTTCGTCATACGAAACTCGAGCCAATTGCCGGATCCGCTCCGTGAGACAAAAGTATCGTAACAGATTGCGAATCAGAATGAGCGCGCCTGCAACAAACGGAGGGCTAACCCGAATGTTTGTTCGGCCCCTCAGCTTCGGTTATCATTATTCGGTTATCATTTGGACGAAAAACTTTCGAACATAGTTCGCGAGAGCGAACAGGAGGATTTTGCATGGCAATCTCAGTCGGCGCGGCAGCTCCGGATTTTACATTGAAGGATCAAAGCCAAAAAGAAGTAAAGCTATCCGAGTTTCAAGGCAAGAAGAAAGTGGTCATCGTGTTCTACCCTCTGGACTGGAGCCCGGTCTGCACCAACGAGCACACTTGTCTGGTGAACGACATGAGGCGCTTCGACGAACTCGATGCGCAAGTGCTCGGCGTGAGTGTTGATAGCGCGTGGTCCCACAAGGCTTTCGCCGAAAAGATGGGAATCAAGTATCCACTTCTGGCGGATTTTCAGCCGCGCGGCGCCGTGGGCGAAAAATATGGCGTATATCTGGCGGACAAAGGAATCACCGGACGCGCCATCGCCATCGTGGACCGTTCGGGAAAAATCGCCTGGTTCAAGAATTACGACATTCCCGCATTGCCGGACATCAAAGAGGTTTCCGACGCACTTGCAAAAGTGAAAAATTAACTCAACCCGTGGCGAATTAAGATTTCGCGGCCAATCCCTGTTTTCGGTGCGGCGTCTGTTTATGGTGAAGGAGAATGTGTAACAGGCGCCGTGCCGTTGTCTGGTTTTTGGGCGAAAGTGCGAATGTAGTCCACCAATTGCCAGCGTTCTTGCTCGGTGAGTTTATCTTTAAACACGGGCATGGGACGCCGCCCGTGCGAGATCTTCCAGAAAAGTTCGCCGTCAGTCATCAGGCCCATGGCGTGCGCGTCGGTGAAATCCGACGGCGCGATAGAGAGGCTGTCCGCGCGTTGGCCTTTCCCGTCCCCCCTCCCCCCGTGGCAGCTCTCGCAGCGATTCGCATAAGTCATCATTCCCATCGCAATGGAAGCATCCGTAGGCGGGACGGGATTCTGAAGATTTTTAGCCGCCGCGGGAGCATTCCAATCGCTGTCGAAATAAAGAAACGCAGCGCCGCCCGCCGCCAGAATCACGAATAAAATGGCTACTTTCAGCAGGAGGCTGCTCTTCCGGGGCGGCGAACTCGGTTCGGGTTTTTTGGTTGGGGTTTCGGACATGCGCGATTGAACTTCGCGAAATAATTTTCGCATGCAGGCTCAGGATTTCAAAATCCAACCCGCGCGAGCGTGCGAAAAACGAAGCCTGGACAGATTGGCCAAGCACGCGCCGTGCAAAATCGGCGATCAGTGCACTGCGTGGACTGCGCGCAGCACCGACATGAGGACAATTACCAGCATCACCACGACGTAAATGCGCAAACCCCAAAGCATCACACGCACTCCTCGCGAAAGCTTTTGCTGGCCGAAACGCATGTGCTGTTTGGCCGCCACAACCTGGTCCGCTTCCAGAAGCGACAATACAACGCGAGGATCTTCGAGGTGTGGTTGCGCGGTATCGGCAGCGATGGGCTGAACGCCGGGCCTGCTCACGTCCAGTTCTGAATAATCTGATTTCAACTCTAGCCTCGTAAATACAACAGCGCGTTCGAAAATAACCTTCTTACTCCAACGGAACTCAGCCTCCTAGCCATCTTGGGAAAACGGTTGCGATGCCAAATCCAAGTCCTGCAATTATCAAGAGCAGCGTCACGCCGATACCAGCCACGTTGGCCCAGGTGCCGTTCACGTACTCTCCCATGACCTCGCGATCGTTCACGAGCAGCAACAGAAATGCCAGCGCCGGAGGCATGGCGAGAACGGCGATTACGTTTACGGTGAGCACGACGAATTCGAGCGGAAACCGAGGAATCAGCACCAGCCCTGCTGCAGCCGTGGCCGAGCCCAACAACACCAAGTAAAACGGCCAGGCATCACGCAACGGGCGGTTCAGACTGTGCCCCGTTTGCAAAACTTCGCCAAAGGCATAGGCCGAGGACGTGGAAATGGCAATCGCCGCCACGATGCCCGCTTCAAAAATTCCGAGCGCAAAAAGTGCCGCGCCAACGTGTCCAATCCACGGCTCCAGTGCTTCCGCGAACTGCGCCGCTTGAAAGTCGGCGGCGTTGATGCCGTGATGAAATAGCGGAGCAGTGGCGAGTATCGCGGCTATGGCGAAAACAGAGGCTAGAAGCACACCGAGAATAGTGTCGAAGCGGCCTGCGTTGATATCACGCGGTTGCATGCCCTTGTCCACGACGGCGCTTTGCTGAAAGAAAAGCATCCAAGGTGTCACCGTCGCGCCGATCGTCGCAAGGATCAGCAAGAGGATTTCGTATCGGTTTCCCCCAGGGAACGGCTTCCACGTCACCAACGCGTGGCCCACTGCATGCCAATTCGGACGAGCCAGTATCGCCGCTGGGACGAAAAGCCCGTTGAAGATCGCGAGGCCCATCGTAATTCGTTCCCAGGTCCAGTAACGACCCGTCGTGATTGCGCCCGCCACGATTACGAGCGCTCCGCCAATCGCGAGCGTCGGACGAATGCCGAAAAATCCGAGCCCCGCGCGCACGCCAATGAATTCGGTAACCAAGGTCAGAAAATTGCCGAGGATCAGATCTCCCATGGCGAAAAAGCCCCAGAACTTTCCGAAACGATCGAAGATCAGTTCCGCGTGCCCTCGGTGGGTGACCGCTCCCAGGCGCACGGTCATTTCCTGCACCACGAATCCCATTACAAACGTCAGAATCACAAACGGAATGAAAAACCCGATTCCATAACGCGCACCATCTGCGGAATAGGAAAGCATGCTCGGAGCATCGTTCTCGCCGAGAAAGACCAGCACTCCGGGCCCAATCAGAAGCCACAACAGACGCACACCCCGGAATTTTTTCGCTCCACGGCCCTTTCGCCGAGCGCGAGCGACCTGCCAGCGGTCGCGGGCGCGGTCCACATCTTCGTGAGTTAAAAGGCCGGCAAGTTCCGGTGCGGCAGAGGAAGTAGCGGCAGACTCCGTGGTTGGATGCGCGGTGATGAATGGGGCAACACTGGGATCGTTTTTAGGCCTGTCCATTGGTTAATCTAGCTAAACTCTCTATATAAACTACGCTTAACTACTTTTCAGGTCAACCATTCAGCGGATAGTTGTTCCAGAAATCGGCGGGAAGCAGTTCCCTGCCCTGTTTCTGCTCTGTTATAGTTAAAAGGGCATCTAGGAGAGCAGCGATGGCTGAAATGCCGAAACAGCAGCAACAGCAAGTCCAGATCAAGGCCGACGAGAAAGAATTGCTCGGGCAATATTCGAATCTCGTGGTGGTTCACCACAATCAGGAAGAGTTTACTCTGAATTTTATTTATCTTTTCCCCAGTGTTCCCCAGGGCAAACTAGTGGGCAGCTTGATTCTGAGCCCCGCTCACGCGAAGCGTCTGGCAAAAGCTCTGCAGGAAAATGTGTCTCGTTTCGAAGCGCAGTTTGGATCGCTTCCGGAAGGTCCCGGCCCAGGTCCAGTGCCCGATGTCGGATTTGTGCAGTAAATCAGGCGGGCATATCCGCTACAACCCATCCGGCGGTTGATTCGAGAAATTCGAGGCCCACGGCGAAGCCGGTTTCCGGAATTAGCTGGCAGTATGCAACGCGTGCTTTAGCTTTGAACGACCCGGTCAGCGTGGCGATGGTCAGGCGGTCGCCGGTTTTCCACCGACGAGTGCTCAGGACGCGGGCGCCGCGCGCGCTCACATTTTCCGTGAACGTCGTTTCCGTCCCCGGCAGCGCGAGATGACCGGTAATCTGAACTCCCACTTCCATCGGAATGCGCGTCTCCCGACGCTCCGCTAACGTCTTTGGGACCCCCATCCCAAAACGCATCGCGTGCCTCCTCTTTCTACAGACAGGCTGCTACATGCCTCAAGCGGAATTTTTTTTCCCCGCGGCCCTTCATACCATAGAGCGCGTGATCGGCGGCGCCCAAAAGCTTCTCAATAGTGGTGCCGTCTTTCGGATATACAGCAAGACCGGCGCTTACTGTGACCGGCGGTTCCTGTCCATCACGCGCGAGCCGCTCGCAAATTCGCAATGCAGCCTTGTGGCCTTCCTCTTCACCCGACTCGGGGAGAATTAGCACGAACTCATCGCCGCCGTAGCGCGCGGGCGTGTCAATCGTGCGGCAGTCATTTCGCAATGCCACACCCAGACGCTTGATGGCGCGGCTACCCGTCAGATGGCCATATCGATCGTTGATCTTTTTCAAGTCGTCGAGGTCGAATAGCAGGACCGCGAAACTGCGTCCGGTGCGTCGCGAGCGCTGGATTTCATTTTCCAGGACTTCGAGAAGCCGCCTATGATTGGCAAGTCCCGTGAGTGAATCGGAGGCAGCCAGGCGGCTCACTTGGTCAAACAGCTGCGCGTTGTCCAGCAGCGTGCCGCCCAAAACCACTACGTAACTGAGGTCCATAGTCACATGCGCAAGCGTAAAAGCAGCATCGAAGACACGCTGCGACTGGCTGATGGTGATATGACAAATTACGTTCAATGCGGCGGCGACGAAGAGTGCGCGATCGAGTGAAGATTCGGAATTTCCGCGGCGCAGGCGCCACGCGTATCCCACCGTTGCTGCGACATAAATGGCTGCCGGTAGTAAATCCCAAGGACGCGGAATAATCGCTCCGGGATGTATCTTGGGGGCATTCGGCAGCATGAAATAAAAAACACTCGTCAGGTACGCCACGGCACCTACGATCAATGTCGAAGCGGCCATCTCTTTGGCAGGCTCGCGCGCGACCGGAATTCGGCGTTCGACCACCAGAGCAGCCAGCAACAGAATTCCCAGAAGTGTCCGTCCCGCCAGCCAACCAATCGAAATGTAATTTCCCGGAGTGGCCGTGACGAGCATACCGCGATAGAACGTCATGCTCGTCCCAGCCTCGATAAGGCCCGCCAGGACAAAACCGAAGGCCAAAATCAGAGAAATTCGATCGTGCGTTCCGCGAAACCGTACCAGGGCATTTGCGGCAAAGGTGAAAGCGATCAAGCTCCCCGCCATTTCTAGATAAGTGTCGAGCAGGGGATCGGCAACGTAGGAGGAATTCCGGAGGACCCAGAGCAAGACGAGGTAAGACGTTCCGGCTATCGTCCACAGTAGGACGAGACGAAAACGATGCAAAAAACCCCAAATTCTGCTCGGACGACCCACCACAATCCCCCAAAAAACGCACTTCCGCCCGCGACAAAATGAGCAACTTGTGTACCGTTCGAGAACATGGTTTTAGTACTATTTAAATTTATGAAAACAAACATATTAACTAACGCTTTGGGTGAACTTATACCATGGTAGGCGAAGGCTTCGGCAGGTCACTCTTTGGCGGGGGGGGTGAAAATGTTACACTCTGGCTAGGCTCTTACCCATCATCCCTTCGGCTGCGGGGGCGGCAGTTCGTGGGCCTCCACGACGCTTTGAAAGCTCGACCGCTTATGCGAACCGTCGCAGAAAGGTTTGCGCTCTGACATGCCGCAGCGGCACAGCCCGATTTTTGTGCGTCCTGCAAGACCGTAGGCTTTGCCTTCCTGGTCGACAATCTGTATTTCCCCGTCTATAAGCAGCGGGCCATTATTAACGACGGTCACTTTAACGTCAGACACTCGATCCTCCGATCGTAACCCTTGAAATTTCACAACTGAATTCTGTTCGTAGTGCGTAGGTGCGTCTGCAAAGATTTAGTACTTCGGAACAGTTGGATCCACTTCATCAGACCATGCAAGGATACCACCCTTCAAGTTTAATACCTTGCGGAAGCCGGCGCTGCGCAGAAATTCAACGGCTTCGGCTGAACGTTTGCCACTGCGGCAGTGGGCCACAATTTCGCGCGAGCTATCGAGTTCGTTTACACGGCGCGAAAGGTCGCCTAGCGGAATCAGATGTCCGCCAATATTGCAGATTTGATATTCGTGCGGCTCGCGAACGTCGAGGATAAAAAGATCGTCACCATGATCCAGCCGGGATTTGAGCTCGCGTGGAGCAATCTCAGGAACAGTCGATTGAGCTGGACTCACAGATTCTTCTCCTCGAATGCCGCAGAACTGCTCGTAGTCAATTAATTTTGTAATTGTTGGATGTTCGCCGCAAACCGGGCACTTCGGATCCTTCCGCAACCTCAATTCGCGGAAGCGCATCGCTAGCGCGTCAAACAAAAGCAAACGGCCGATGAGCGGCTCGCCCTTGCCGATGATGAGCTTTAAGGTTTCCGCGGCCTGGATGGCGCCTACGATTCCCGGAAGCACGCCGAGCACTCCGCCTTCTGCGCACGAAGGCACCAGCCCCGGCGGAGGTGGTTCAGGATACAAACAGCGATAGCACGGCCCGCCCGGTGCGCCGAATATCGTGATTTGCCCTTCAAAGCGGAATATCGACCCATAAACATTGGGCTTCCCGAGAATCACGCAAGCATCATTCACCAGATACCGAGTGGGAAAATTGTCCGTGCCATCCACGACGATGTCGTAATCCTTCATGATGTCGAGCGCATTTTCACTCGTCAGGCGAGTTTCGAAACGGTCGATCTCAATGTCGGAATTCAGATTTCGCAAACGATCCGTCGCGGCTTCGATTTTCGGGCGGCCGATATCGCTGGTGCCAAACAAAATTTGGCGTTGAAGATTTGTCAGGTCCACCGCGTCGAAATCCACCAGGCCGATTCTGCCAACGCCAGCAGCCGCGAGATACAGACCGAGTGGTGCGCCCAGACCTCCCGTGCCGATACAGAGAACCTTCGCCTGCTTCAGCTTCAACTGACCTTCCATCCCGACTTCGGGCATGATCAGATGGCGACTGTAGCGCATTATTTCTTCTTTGGACAGAGCCACGGCTGGGCTCCCCGATTCCTGCAAATTAGCGGCTTTTGTATTTGTCGCCACGAAAAACTCTCCTAATTTAATGGCTGTTACCGCCGGCGATCGAGGGCACAATGCTGAGAATGTCTCCGTCGCGCAATTGCGTCTGATCCCCTTTCAAATAGCGGATATCTTCGTCATTCACATAAACGTTTACGAAACTTCGTAGTTGCCCATCATCGCTATACAGATGTTTTTTCAGGTCCGCAAACAGGCTGGTAAGAGACGACAGAGCTTCGCCCACGGTCGAGGCTTGCAGTTCGACACTTTCCTTCTTGCCGGCATAGGCGCGCAGCGGCGTGGGAATAATTACTTTCACTGCCATTCTGTAGTCTCCTTGTCGATTGTTCAATTAGATGCTTGCAGATTGGGCCACGGATTCAATCGTTTCCGGGTCATACGCCGAGCGATCGTCGCGCAGACGCCATGATTTCGTGTCCCGCGGCTCACGCTGCTGAACGCTCACGATAATATAGCTATACCAGGGCCACGCGTGTTCGCGGTCGAATTCACTGGGACGCGCTGGTGCATCCGGATGCGAGTGGTACCACCCAATCACTTCCATCGGCAACGCTCGCGCCTTCTTCTCCGCCATTTGAACATCGTCTGGAGTCACTTCAAAACGATTGCGCGGTGAATCGTCGCGGCGGTTTGCCAGTGGAAGCAATTCGAGGACTTCACGGGACGTCTCGCAATCGAGTCCCAGCAGCGCGCCGCAGCATTCGTGCGGATATGTTTCAACGCCGTGCGCGTGAATTCGGCGAACGAGCGCGTCCGAGATTCGCAGGATGGCAGCGCTCACGCTTCACTCCAAAACCGGTCGCTCAGATATTTCTCACCCGAGTCCGGAAATACCGTAACGATTACAACGCGCTGGCTACTCGGCAATCTTCGCGCCACGTCAAAACAGGCCCACAGCGCAGCGCCGGAGCTTACTCCGGCGAGAATTCCTTCTTCGCGCGCGAGTCGTTTTGCCAAGCGATGAGCGTCTTCCGTGCGCACTGCGATATCTTCGTCAGCAAGTTTCGCGTCATAGATGCTCGGCACAATCGCCGTGGCCATGTGCTTCAAACCTTCCAGGCCATGAAATCCTGAGTCAGGCTGCATGCTGATGCAGCGAATCGCTGGATTCAGCTCCTTCAGCCTGCGCGTCGTGCCGACGAAAGTTCCGCTGGTACCAAGTCCCGCAACAAAATGCGTAATCTGGCCGCGAGTCTGTTCCCAAATCTCCGGAGCGGTGCCGGAATAATGCGCCGCGGGATTCGCCGCGTTACTGTATTGGTCCGGATAGAAATATTTTGAGGGCTCCTCTTCGTAGATTTTGCGCACGCGGCGAATGGCCCCGTCGGTTCCCTCTTCGCCCGGTGTGATAACGACTTCCACGCCATACGCCGCCAGGATTTGTTTGCGTTCCGGCGAGGCACTCGACGGAAGGCATAACTTCACGCGATAGCCGAGAGCCGCGCCGACCATCGCGTACGCGATCCCAGTATTTCCGCTGGTGGCGTCGAGAATTGTTTTGCCGCGCTGGAGTGCGCCGGTTCGCTCGCCTTCCCGGATCATGGAATAGGCTGCGCGATCTTTTACCGAGCCTCCCGGATTCAACCATTCCGCCTTGGCGTAGAACTCAGCATTGGGGAAATCTGCGCCAATGCGCTGCAGCCGAAGCAGAGGGGTGTTGCCAATGCGCTCGAGGAGGCTCTGCCCGATCCGAGCTTGCCTGCCTCCGGCTTCTTCTGAAAGTGCTGGTTTGTTGAACGTGCTCATGGTCTATTGGTGCGCCAAGTATCTAATTTTCAGCCGACTACCCTCGCGCTTACATCGGAGGCAGCGAGCGAAATCGATCCCCAAATTGGATGCGAAGAGACCAACGAATATTCAGCGAATTTCAAAAACAGTCTAGCAGAATATGCTTCACCTTTCTCACACCCGCTCCCGGGTAAAATGTGTAGGCGCTATTTTTGCCTTTACACCGACCATGCGAACTCAATATTCTGAACTGCCATGTGGTACGTAAACAAACTATTCGACCAGTCGCAAGTGGAATCGCTCGCGGCCAAGAGGTTCCTGGTTCGAAGCTCGGGCGGAGTGGTCCGTATCGAGAAATATAATTGTGGCGCGGAGCTTCGCAAGACAGCCGGAGACAGTTTTCAGATGACCGAAATCCCGTGCATCATGCTGCAAGGCCAGTTCACGCTCCTCTGGGACGCGGGCTATCAGAAATTTCTGCTCTCTCACGACAAAAAGAAATTCCCGGCGCACCAGAGCCAGCTCGTCGACCTGCGCAAGTTTAATGAAGAACTGCGAACCGCTCTCGGAGTACCCACGTATTACAACGAAGCGATCGGCTCTACCTGCCAATTAAGCATGTACGACCGCGTCAAGGGCCGTCCCGGCGATGTCCCGGACGAAAGCGCGGGTGTGGAAGCAGAGAAAGCAAGGCACTAACCGCTCCGGACTCTCCAAATCAAGCGGCCACAATATATTCGGCCTATCTTTTGTCACAGGTTTACGGGCTGGCGATCTCTTCAAGGCGGCTCCGCAACAGAGCGGGATCGACTCGGTGCTGCGCGAATAATTGCCCGCCAATGAAAATCACAGGAACGTCGTCGTTGTAGCGTTCGAGGAGAAGCGGATCTTCGTCGATATCCACCTCGCGAAGCTTGGCATTGAATTCCGAAAGCAGAGGCGTGATCGCCGCTTTCGCTTCATCGCAAAGGTGGCATCCCTCGCGGGTGTACATCGTTATTTCACGAGGATTTGCAACTACCAGCCGACCATTTTCCGTTCGGCTGTAGAAATCGGCGCTATCTTCGCGGAGCAAGCCTCGCTGCACCAAATCCGTGACGGCGTCCAAGACCGCTTCCCGTTCTGCCGTCGCATTCCCGCCGACAAATTCAAATAGTGTATGCAAATCGAGCGAATCTCGTTCGAGTTGATCGAAGGTAGAAAGTATCTTCTTGCTGATTATTGTTTCCATCGCTCGGTCGTTTCACCCTGGCCTACGGTTTGATCGTGTAAAACTGTTGAAATGGCCCGATCGAAGGAAAGAACGCTCTCGACCGGAAAAGTTCCGCGATCTGTCGAATGTGGCCTAAATCGTGGAAGGCCCATTCATTCATCAGTTGCCCGATGGAAATCTGCCCAATTTTTCCATGTTGCCCAATGCGAGCGACCGCATGGGCCGGAACGTATCGAAGCGTCGACAGGCTGCGATCACGTTCGTGGCAGAAGGTCTTCAGATGCTCGCGAGCCTTGCCGCTCGAATATTTTCCTGCGGCGTACGCGGCATTTTGATCGTAGGGCTCCAGCGCCGGATTATTTTTTTCCAGCATCTTCTGAACGCGCTCGCGAAAGCCTACTACCTCCACATCGGCGAGATGCGCCAGCACTTCGCTGATGGACCAGCGGTCCGTCGATGGTTTCCACTGCAATTGGTCGTCGTTGGCCGACCAAACAATTTTCTCGATTATGATGGGCGTTTGCTCGAGTACCGCCAGACCCGGCAATGCATCCGGACTTGGTGTAGCGGCCATCCTCAACCTCCGTGGAATTCACAGCAGGCATTTATACCCCAGGGCCTATGCCAAGTGGAAGAACTGAGCTTGTGCGGCGATGGAGCGCGTGATAAACCGGAAAGAGAGGTAGCGAGCTTGGCAAACGTACTAGCGTTGGTGGATGATCTTTTTTTTCAGGCCAAGATTATTGAAACGGCCCGGCATCTCGGGGTGGATTTGAAGATATGCACCACACCAGATGCGTTGCTTGACGAACTCTCGAAGGCGACTCCCAATCTCGTGGTAGTGGACCTGAATGCACGGAACCAGCCTCTTCAGGCCGTCGAACGAATGCAATCGGCAGCTGCAAATGTGCCTTTGGTCGGTTTTCTCTCGCACGTACAAACCGAGTTGGCCGAACAAGCGCGCGCAGCCGGTTGCAGCGAAGTGATGCCCCGTTCCAAATTCACGAACGATCTGGCAACCATCCTGTCGCGCGGGAAATCCTAGTCTTCATGACCATCAAGTTTTTCCCTTCGGCTCTTCTGGCGCCGGCTGTTGCTCTGTCTCTTGTTCTTTTGAGCGCCCCAGGCTTGAGCGCACAAGAGGCCTCAGAGCCTGGCGCAGCGCTTTCGGCGGCCATTGTCGCCGCTTGCCGCGACAATGAGGCTCAATTCTCGAATTATCTCACTCCGGACAACGCCGCCGCTTTTCGCGCTTTGCCTGCTGAACAACGCTCGGCATTTTTGAAACGATTCTCGCTTGCCGATAGGCCCGGCAAGCCGTTGAGTTCCACGGACCAGCAGAATCACGCGGTGCTTCTATGCCAAACTCCGAGTGGAACAGTGCAATATCGCTTCGGCGCCGCGCGTGTTGGTGAAAACCTTGCATTCATTCCCGTAAGGGTCGTCGATGGTGAGCAAGCCGAATTCGGCCTCGTGCGCGAAGGTGGCGGATGGCGTCTGCTGTCGCTGGGACTCGTTCTGCTCGATATTCCACAGCTTGCTAAACAGTGGGCTCAGGCGGATTTGCGCGCAAGTGAAGAGAGCATCATCGACGCACTCCAAACCCTGGCTGGCGCTATTCAGACCTACAATCGCGCGTTCGGAAAGTTGCCGGAATCTCTCGCGGAACTGGGTCCTGCGCCAAAAGACCAAATCTCGCCTGAGCAAGCATCGCTCGTAAGCGCCGAGCTTGCCTCTGGCAAGCAAAATGGCTATCAATTTCGATATCGCATTGTGCCGGACCCGTCCGGAAACGATACGAAGTTTGAGTTGGCCGCCACGCCCGAGAAATCGCCCCAGAGTCGGCGCTCGTTCTTCCTCGATGGCGCCGGAAAAATTCACGGCGCGGACAAGCGCGGCGCTGTGGCCACCTCTGATGATCCAGTAATCGATTCCGAAAACACGCCCTAGCAAGCTCGCTGCTTCAGGTATAATGCCCGCCAGATAATTTAAGCTAGCCTAACTAAGTCCCTGAGGGGAACGGATGTCACAATCCAGAGTTCTCGCCGATAGAATTTATCCAACCGAAGGTCTTGCCGCAGATGTAGTGCGCATTGCCGCCGCGAATATTTTGCTCGTGTTGTGCGCGCACATCGTGTTGCCTTTGCCTTGGGCTCCCGTGCCGATCACTGGTCAAACTTTCGGCGTGCTTCTCGTCGCCGTCCTGCTTGGAGCGCGCCGCGGAGCCCTCACGCTAGGATTGTACTTACTCGAAGGAATAGCCGGCTTGCCGGTTTTTCAGCCTCTCGGTCTGCCGGGCCCGGCGCGATTCCTCGGTCCCACCGCAGGATATTTGCTCGCATACACACCCGCTGCATTTATTACCGGTTGGATCGTACAGCGCGGTGCAGTCCTGTTGCGAATTCATTTTAGAATTCAATCAAATGTGTTCGGACTTCTCACCGCATTAATCGCCGGCGAGATGATAATTTTCGCAGGCGGTTGCGCTTGGCTGGCGCTATTCATGGGCCTTGGATGGGTCAACGCACTTCGCGCGGGTGCTTTGCCATTTTTGGCCGGCGAAGTCATCAAGCTGGCTTTAATACTGGCCACAGTGAACGGGATCGAATTTGCGCGCTCAAAAAATCAAGGTGGCGGCCGGCTTTCCGAGCGCTGAACGTCCGGGAATATTCCTGATTCGAGTTTGAAGCAAACTTTTCATCCCAAAGCTCGGCCTCCAATATGTCCACTCAAACCACGCAGCAGAAACAGAGTCCCGAAGATGCTCTTCGCGCCGCCAACACGCGGTTTTATTCCGCGTTCGAATCGCTGGATCTCGCTCAGATGGAAGCAGTGTGGGCGCACGATGAAGAAGTGCAATGCGTTCACCCCGGCTGGGAGCTTTTGCTTGGGTGGGAAGAAGTGCATGACCGTTGGGGCAGGCTCTTCGCAAACGCGCGACGCGTTCGCATCGCTTTGAGTTCCGTCTGGGTCCGCATCGAAGGCAACGTCGGATGGGTAGCTTGCACCGAGCACATCACCACCGCGTTTGCAGATGGCTTTGACGATTCGATGGTGCAGGCCACGAACATATTTGTTCTTCTCGAAGAAGGCTGGCTGCTCGTGGCACATCACGCCTCGCCGCTTCCAAATTCCGCGCACTCGACTGTCCAATAATACTTCCTGAGCACCACGCCCTGATCAAGGCCGACTAGTTCGCGGTACCAAAAATAGGCGTCGATTAATTTTGCGTTAATTTTTAAGTTCGCGGATTTCCCCGCACACCTATACGTGAACCAGTGACGTGTGCTATTATTTGGTCGTAGCATTCGGCACTCACGCCGGAACGTCCACACCGGTTCTACTTTTCATCGCGGCGGGCACGAGTCTCTGTAGCTTCTCCCGAAGCGAATGGTAAGCGTTTCCCTGAGCGCCAGGACGGACCCAGTATGTCCACACCTGCAGCCCTGCCAAAGACGGCGGAGATTCGCCTCGCGCATTCGCCCGACAGTGATGATGCATTCATGTTTTACGCTCTCGCAACAGGAAAAGTCCGTTTGCCCGGAGTGAAATTCCAACACGTGCTGTCCGATATCGAATCGCTGAATCAGGCGGCGCGAAACGAAGTTTATGACGTCACCGCGATCAGCTTTTACGCCTATCCTTTCGTAGCTGATAAGTACGTATTGATGGATTGCGGCGCAAGCTTCGGCGAAGGCTACGGCCCCATCGTCGTCGCCGGACGTCCCATCAAGAAAACGGATTTGGCCGGGCGCAAAATTGCCATTCCCGGAGAACTGACAACTTCTTATCTTGCCCTGAAACTTTTCGAGCCCAACGTCGAAACGGTGACTATGCCGTTCGATAAAATTTTGTCCGCCGTGCAAGCCAAGGAAGTAGAAGCCGGTCTGTTGATTCACGAAGGCCAATTGCTTTTCTCTCAAATGGGGCTGCACCGCGTCGTTGACTTAGGCCAATGGTGGCAGGAAACAACCGGATTGCCATTGCCGCTGGGCGCCAACGCTATCCGCCGCAAATTAGGGCCGGAGTTGGGGTGCCAGATCGCACGCGTCATCCGTGAAAGCGTCTCGTACGCGCTGGAACACCGCGAGTCCGCGCTGGATTACGCGCTGCAATTTGCGCGCGACATGGATCCGGTTCTGGCTGACAAATTCGTGGGAATGTACGTCAATCGCTGGACGCTTGACTATGGCGAAGACGGACGCCGCGCCGTGCGTGAGTTGCTTGCACGCGGAGCTGCGGCCGGGATGCTCCCGGCGTCGGTTCCGATAGAATTTCTGAGCAGCAACGATGGTGCCGCGCCGCCGCGCGCCGCGCAAAATTTGTAGTCTCGCACTGCAGCGCGATTCACTTTCGCGCTCGCTGACCCTTCCCTGCTAAAATTCTTGTAGGACTATTTTTCTTTAGATATGAGAAATCTTATTCAACAGGGCCTGGCCCTTCGAGAGCTATTGCGCGAGCGCATCCTGGTGCTCGATGGCGCGATGGGCACCATGCTGCAGCAGGCCAACCTCACTGCGGCGGATTTTGGGGGCCCTCACCTGGAAGGATGCAACGAATACTTGGTCATCACAAGGCCCGAAGTTGTGTCCTCCATTCACCGGAAATATCTCGAAGCTGGCTCGGACATCATTGAGACAAACTCGTTCGGCAGCACCCCTGTCGTTCTCGCGGAGTACGGACTCGGCGGGCGCGCGCGCGAAATCAGCCGCATTGCCGCCGAACTCGCGCGCAAGGCGGCTGACGCTTTCTCCACGTCTGCTAAGCCGCGCTTTGTGGCTGGTTCGATGGGACCGACCACGAAAGCTATCAGCGTTACCGGCGGCATCACCTTCGAACAGCTTCAAAATAATTATCAGGAACAGGCGCGCGGGCTGCTCGAAGGCGGCGCCGACGTCCTTCTTCTGGAAACTTGCCAAGACACTCGCAATATCAAAGCCGGGATTCTTGCCATCCAACAGCTTAGCCACGAACTCAGTCAGCCGATTCCGCTGATGGTTTCGGTGACCATCGAGCCGATGGGAACCATGCTGGCCGGCCAGAGCATTGAAGCTCTGTGGTCTTCGCTCGACCATGTGGATTTGATTTCGCTTGGTCTCAATTGCGCGACCGGGCCCGAGTTCATGACCGATCATGTTCGCACCTTGCAATCGCTTACCAGCGGATTCGTGTCCTGCTATCCCAATGCCGGCCTGCCCAACGAAGAAGGGCTCTATCAGGAAACGCCAAGTTCGCTCGCGCAACAGCTCGAGCGCTTCGTAGGCCGTGGCTGGCTGAACATTTTGGGCGGCTGCTGCGGCACCACCGAAAAACACATTCGCGCCATTGCACAAATGGTCGAAGGCAAAGCGCCGCGGCATGCGCCTGCCGCCACGCATCGCGCTGTGTATTCCGGCATTGAAGTGATCGAGGCGGAGGAAAGCACGCGCCCTCTTATCGTCGGCGAACGCACCAATGTGATCGGCTCGCGCCAGTTCAAAAACCTAGTGGCCGCGGAACTCTGGGAGGAGGCTACGGAAATCGCGCGCAGGCAGGTAAAAAGTGGCGCGCATATAGTGGACGTCTGCCTGCAGAGCACCGACCGCGACGAAATGGAAGACATTCCGCCGTTTTACGACCAGCTCATTCGCAAAATTAAAGCTCCCATCATGATCGACACTACGGATCCGCGCGCGGTAGAGCTGGCTCTCACCTATTCACAGGGGAAAAGCATCATCAATTCGATCAATCTCGAAGACGGCGAAGAGAAATTCGAGCGCATCTGCCCGCTCGCCAGATCCTACGGAGCCGCGATCATCGTCGGCTGCATCGATGAAGATCCCGTGCAGGCCCAGGCATTCACCCGCGAACGCAAACTGGAAATTGCCGAGCGCTCCTATCGTTTGCTCACCGAACGATTCGGAATCCACGTCGAAAACATCATTTTCGATCCGTTGGTTTTCCCCTGCGGCACGGGCGACAAGAATTACATTGGTGGAGCGCTAGAAACGATCGAAGGCGTTCGCCTGATCAAAAAACAAATCCCACATGTCCGCACCGTCCTTGGAATTTCAAATGTTTCATTCGGCTTGCCGCCCGGCGCGCGCGAAGTGGTGAACTCCGTTTTCCTTTACCATTGCACGAAAGCCGGTTTGGACCTCGCCATCGTCAACGCGGAGCGCATCGAGCGCTTCGGATCGATCCCTGAATTTGAGAGAAAGCTGGCCGAAGATCTTTTGTTCAACACGCCGCCCGCGTCGGTGCCGGAGGATCACCCGCTCGCCAAGGATCTGCGCAACGCACCGGCAGACTGGCGCGAGCAAACGCCGGACCAGAAAGCCGCGATCAACCAAATTCATATCGCTGCGATTACCGATCACTTCCGCGGGTCCGGGTCGCGCAAGAAAGAACGCGCAGCGGATCTCCCGCTCGACCAGCGCCTCGCGAATTACATTCTCGAAGGCTCCAAAGACGGATTGGTCGACGATCTCAATCGCAAGCGCGCGGAGGGAAACGCGCCGCTGGACATTATCAACGGTCCGCTGATGGCTGGAATGGCCGAAGTCGGACGCCTTTTCAACAACAACGAGCTCATCGTCGCGGAAGTGCTGCAATCTGCTGAAGCCATGAAAGTCGCGGTCAGCTATCTCGAACAGTTTATGGAGAAAGCCGACACTGAGAAGCGCGCAAAAGTCATGCTGGCCACGGTGAAAGGCGACGTGCATGACATCGGCAAGAATCTCGTCGAAATCATTCTGAAAAATAACGGCTATGAGGTCATCAATCTCGGCATCAAGGTGCCGCCCGAAGAATTAATTCGCGCGCACCGCGAGCACAACCCCGATGCCATCGGACTTTCCGGCCTGCTGGTGAAAAGCGCGCAGCAGATGGTGACGACCGCAACCGACCTGCGCGAAGCCGGAATCGATGTCCCGCTACTGGTTGGCGGCGCAGCGCTGTCCGAAAAATTCACGCGCTCGAAAATTGCTCCGCAGTACTCAACCGCTGTCTGTTACGCAAAAGACGCCATGACCGGCCTTCGCCTCATGAATCACTTGAGCGATCCAGCGCAGCGCGAAGCCGTCCTCCGCGACAACACACATTCCGGAACCGTCGTCGTAGAAGAAGCTGCGCCAGCTTCCTTGGGACCCGAGGGTGAAGAACGCTCGCCGAAAATCCGCACCGACATCCCGATTCCGCCGGTCGCCTATCTTGACCGCAAAGCACGCTCCATTCCCGATCGCAACGAAATTTGGAGCTACATCAATCCCTACATGATTTTCGGCCGCCACATGGGCTTTCGCGGAAATTTCGAAAAGGCGCTGAAAGAACGCGACCCGCGCGCCCTCGAGCTTTTTCACAGCATGGAAGAAGTCAAGCGTGAAGCCGAATCGTTCATGAAAATTTCAGCCGTATGGCAATTCTTCGAAGCCGCACGCGAAGGAAATTCCATCGCGCTCTTCGAGCCGGGCAAATCCTCGCCGATACATACATTTCATTTCCAGCGCCAGCATGTGGCAGAGAAGCTCTGCTTAAGCGACTACATTCTGCCCGCAGGCCCTGCTCGCGCCGGTCAGAACGGTTCAGACCAGAATATCCAGCGCGATCATCTCGCGCTTTTCGTCGTTACCGCGGGAGCCGGAGTCCGCGAACGCGCGGAAGAAGCAAAAGCCGCCGGCCGTTATCTTTTTTCCCACGGGATGCAAGCTCTCGCCATCGAAACGGCGGAAGCGTGCGCCGAATGGCTGCACCGCCGCATCCGAGAAGATTGGGGCTTCCCTGATCCGCCCAGGTTGACCATGGCCGAGCGTTTCACTTCGCGCTATCGCGGCAAGCGTTACAGTTTCGGCTATCCCGCCTGCCCAAATCTCGACGATCAAGCCGGCCTTTGGATGCTCTTGCACCCGGAAGAAATCGGCGTGCATCTCACCGAAGGCATGATGATGGATCCGGAAGCCAGCGTCAGCGCGCTGGTCTTCCATCATCCCGATTGCACATACTTCACCGTCGGCGACCAGCCCGAGCCGCAGCAATAGAACTCACAATTGTCGTGTGTGAAAATTATTTGTGGTGAAGCGCCGTTTTGCCGTTTCCATTAGTTGCGTGAGCCAGAATGGATCGCAGGACAAGCTCGAACTCGCCGGCATTCGTGCTCGGTGGCGCCGCAGCGACCTTTCCTTTCCCAGCCATCGAGGAAATCGACAATGTCTTTGCGTCATGCGTGGAGATGAACTCTTTCCTGGAATCGGCTTCGAGAATATTAAAAATTCCGGCCTTGAGCCGCTCGAAAACCTGCTCAGCATCCGCCGACGCCTCGATCACCTCGAATTTATATTCTTCGCTCAGCCGGTCGAACTCCGCCAACAGCGCCGTCTGATAATTGCAAAAGCTGTCGTACATGTCGCGTCCCGGATAAAGATCCATGCCCGATTCCCAGTAGTCGAATCCTCGCGAGAAAACCACACGCGGCACGAGCTGGTCGATGCTCAGCCGCAAATAAAACGTCGCATCCGGTTTCAACGCCACGCTGTAAATGCTACGAATCCATTTTGAGTCCATGCCACGAACGAACGCCCTAGCCATCAGCGAATAAACGTAGCGGTCGGTTAGCACGATGAACCCAGACCGCAACGCTGGTACAATCTCATTTTCCAGGCGATCGACGAAGTCCGTCGCATAAAAAAGACCCTGTGTCACGCGGCCAAGATTATTTCCTTCCTTCGCGCACCGAATGCCTTCGCCCGCGAGTAGCGAACGCGTCATGCCGGTGTCCAGCACCGCGTGACCTTGTTCTTCGAGCCACGGTTTCAACAGATTGATTTGCGTTGAGCGCCCAACGCCATCGGTCCCTTCAATCACGATCAACTTGCCGCTCAAATCGGAAATTCTCATTCCCGGGAGAAGCTTTCCATATGTCTGTCTCATCGTTGCACTCTTACGTTCGTTGCTTTATCCAGATGCGTTTTCGCAAATTGCCTCACTTGCGCTTGCTGCACCTCGATGGGCAAAGTAGCGTCAATCACCGTCAAGTCAAATTCCGGGATCATGTCTTCGTATTCCTTGAGGATCAGGCCCTGAAACAGCCGAAAGCTTTCTTCCGGGTCATCGCTCAGTTCTAGATCCATCCCCGCTTCGTAATATTTGAATCCATTGCGGCCATCGAGCAACCGCCCAATCGCCGTCTCCAGCGGTACGCGAAAATAAAAAGCGACTGTAGGCTTTACGGCAAACCCGTAGAGTTCGCGTACCCATTCGCGATCCATTCCGCGGGCCACGTCTCGCGCAAAAGCCGTGTAGATGTAGCGGTCGCAGAGCACCACCGCTCCCGCTTTCAGCAGCGGCAAAATGCTCTTCTCCGTGCGGTCGGCGAAATCGGTGGCGTGAATCAGCGAAAATGTCGCCGCCGTCAGCATCTTTTTCTTCTTGCCGAATTTGGTCGTGTCTTTCACCAGCGGAGAAGAATTCCACTCGCTGAACACGACTCCATACCCTTTCGATTCGAGCCATTTGTGCAGCAGGCTGAGCTGCGTGGATTTTCCCGAGCCGTCGATTCCTTCCACAATGAACAATCGCCCCGGAAATCCATCATCGCTGTGCTGCTGGGATTTTGTTGCAGTCGAGTGAACGGGTAGAAATACCTCGAACGGTCCACACCCATTGCCAGACGTAATTTCCATTTTCTCGGTTGACCCCAATCTTCTCGTCGCAGGACTTTTTGAATCGCCAAGTCACTTCAGTGCCTGTTTGCGACCCCATAAAATTCACCATCCAGCCGCGCTTTGCATTAAAAATTTCGTAACCGTGTATCGAACTGGAGACTAGCACCTTGTCACAGCGCGCTCGTCTGCGGGCAGATTCAGAGGGGTGCTATTTGGCAACGCACATATAACTTTTCCACGCTGATATGCCCGGAATATTGCAAAATGTCCTGTGAGAGGGCCTGGGAGTCGGGCGAGCTTCCGCCCCTCTACAACCGGCACTTACCCAGCCTGGTACCCCAGGAACACGAAATGCCAAGTCCGATCTCAGACGCAATTCCGTTCGATTTCACGTTAAATCGAACGCGGGCGGTCGAGCAGCACGTTTTTCGCTAGCGCCCGCAAACACGCAGGGGGATCCGATGACTGAGGCTGGCACAAAACAGATCGAGCAAATCGTCGACGGAAAATTTCGCCTTGGCCAGTTAGTGGAGCGCACTCAACGCAGCGCCGTCTTCCTAACGGAGTATGACGGCCAGCCAGTTCAAAAAGTCGCCATCAAACTAATCCCCGCGGATTCAGTCGATGCCCCAGCCCAACTAGCTCGCTGGAAACAGGCCGCAAAACTTTCTCATCCCCACTTGGTCCGGCTCCTGGAAATGGGACGCTGCGAGCTCGATCACACCGCGATGCTCTACGTTGTGATGGAATACGCCGAGGAGAATCTCTCCCTCGTGGTTGCTCGCAGACCTCTCGATCCGGAGGAAGCTCGCGCCCTCCTCGCCCCGGTGGTGGACGCGCTTGCATACGTTCACGCTCAGGGCTTCGTTCATTGCCGCCTGAAACCCGCGAACATCATGGCCGATGGCGATCTTCTGAAAATTTCGAGCGATGGACTTTGCCGCATCGGCGAATCCGGTGGCAGCCCGGGAAAACCCGGAGCCTACGATCCTCCTGAAGCGGCTGGCGGAAGAATTTCTCCGGCTGGCGATGTTTGGTCGCTGGGCATGACTTTGGCCGAGGCATTGACTCAACGCTTGCCTGTTTGGGAGAGAACCAATCAGGCGGAACCCTCGCTGCCATCGAACCTGCCGCCGGAGATTCTCGATTTGGCGCGGCACTGTTTGCGCCGCGACCCGCAAATGCGTTGGACCGTTGCAGACATCGCTGCGCGGCTGCAATCGAATTCGCCCGAGCCGCCAAGACAGATATCTCTAAATCCGCAGCCTTCGTTCGCAAGCGCGCGTGTGATTGGCGCGGCCGTGGTAGCTATTCTGGCGTTGGTAGCAATCATCGTAGGTCCGCGACTTTTCAAACGCCACTCGCAAAACCAGCCCATTCCTGTGGTCGCGACTGAACATGCGAGTGAACAGGCGCCAGCTCAGTCACCCATTCAATCAAAAGTTCAGCCATCAGCCCGGTCAACAGCTCAGCCAACAGCGAAGAAAAAGTCTGTGCCGTCGTCCGTCAATCCTCCTGCGCCCGTTGCGACGCCCCCACAAGCTCCGCCGGTCGCGAAGACGGCACCGCAGTCCGTAGCGAGTTCCTCGACACATTCCGTAGTAAAGCCCAGCGAGAAAAAACTGGCAGACAGTAACCTCGCTCCCTTGCCGCCGCCGGCTCGATCCGAGACGCCCGCGACAACGCCCAGCAGCGGCAATGTGCGCGGCAGGGTCGTTCAGCAGGTCTTGCCCGACGCTACTCAGAAGGCCCGAGACACGATTCGAGGCAAGGTAAGACTCAGCGTGAAAGTTAACGTGGATGAATCCGGGAACGTAACGCAGGCCACACTCGATGCTCCCGGACCAAGCCAATATTTTGCCGACCGCACTTTAAAAGCCGCCCAACTCTGGAAATTTGCTCCCGCCAAAATGGACGGCCGCAACGTGCCAAGCCAATGGCTCCTCTACTTCGAGATCGATCCCGCGACCACCTCCGTCCACCCAAAGCAAACCGCCCCGTAGCCTGAAAGCTTGACAGCAATTGAATATGCGATAACTCTTCGTCACAAAACAGACGACGAAAGGTATATTAACCGACGTAAGTATCATTCAGATCCAAGCAATGGACGCAGGATCTGGACTTGTTTTGAAATCTGGCGAAGATTTCCTGAAGTTGGGAACGGAGTTGTTAACCCGGACAGGTCGGACCTTCTCCGCGGTCGCCCCGCCGGAACAATTCCCAATCGCCGGGAGAATCTTCTGGAGGGTAGCACCGGATGCTTCTATTCGCCTTCGCGAGTCCTGATGTATCGAAGCTTAATGAACTCGTACACACGATGCAGTCATTGCGGTTCAGGGATTCCTCTCACTAGCCGGGAGTTCCAGGGGCCCAACCCGCCGACCCTTGGGAGCGCCATTTAACCCGCGCTTCTTTCACCCGTCAATTCTCGAATCTCGCGTTTAGTTTTCAGCCGTTCGATTGCATTTTCTTGCTTCCTTCGCCCACTTCTGATTACATTCCAAGTTTGTAGTAAGAGGAAAAGATGCGGCAGAGAGAGCGAGTTCGAGGCGGCGCTGAAGAGGGTGGCATGCGATCGCGCGAAGAGTCTTGGTCCACTAGTCCAAGTTACCGACCATCGTCATCGCAGGCACTGAGTGAATCCAGCGGGTTTCTCTTCAAGTTAAATCGCCAAATTCCGGAATTCGAAAAAGCTCTAAGTCTGAGAAAACAAAGAACGACAGAAAGCCCAAATCGCCAAAAAATCCAATTTTGCAACATTCAAAATTGGACTCGAAACCTCCAGGCGTCGCCACCAATTCGTTTATCAATCGGCGGCCAACATCCACACATTTCTAATCGCGAACTCTTGGGATTAGAAATTCCGCAAGGTGTTGAAAACACACACCGGCGAACCGTTCTAATCGCGAACTTTGAACCAAATCTTTTCTCCGATTTCCGGTCTTGCGCTTCCAAATGAGCACCGCTCTGGGTCTCTACCTTTCGAGCACGGGGAGCTACCCGCGCATCGGTGATACTCCTAAATTGCAAACTCTGCGGCGGACAATTGCTGCACTTGACCGCGGCGACAGAACTACCGCCGATCTTCTCGACGTGCAAAATGAAGTCACCCGGCATGTTATCGCCGAGCAAGTGGAGGCCGGGCTCGACGTAATCACCGACGGGCTCATCCGCTGGTACGACCCCATTTCTCACCTCGCGGGCAAGCTGGACAACATTCAAATCAAGGGCCTCGTTCGATTCTTCGACACCAACACTTATTTTCGCCAGCCGGTCTTCGTTGGAGCGCCAGTAAAACGGGGCCATCTTGTTGCAGGCGAATACAGCTTCGCGCGAAACGCCCTGGGACATTTGCCCACGCCGCAAGGCAAGGCCGGAAAGCTTGGCATCAAGCCGGTGTTGACCGGGCCTTACACGCTCGCAAAATTTTCGCTGGGCGATACTTTCGGCGATGGCGCATCCGAATCGTTCGCTGCTCTGGAAGCGCGCGCCCAAGTCTTCTCGGAGATTCTTGCGACCGAGCTTGAAGCGCTTTCGAAACTGGGTGCGAAGCTAATTCAAGTCGACGAGCCCGCCGCCATCAAATACCCGCAAGATTGGGAGATTTTCGAGGCTTCGCTTGCTCCACTATCTAGAGCGCGGGACAGAATCATGAACAGCGGGCGCAAGCTCGATCTCGCTCTATACGTTTACTTTCATGATTGCGCGCCGCTTTACGAAAAGCTGCTCGCGTTGCCGGTGGACGTCGTCGGCCTTGATTTCACTTATTCTCCCAAGCTCGTGGATATCGTTGCTTCAAAAGGGTCTCCGAAAACGCTGGGGCTGGGGTTGGTTGACGGCCGCAACACGCGGCTGGAAGACTCCAAGCAGGTCGCGCGCCAGATTGAGCGGATGCTAGCGAAAATAAAAACCGGAAAAGCTTTCCTGGGCACTTCGTCGGGCCTCGAATATCTTCCGCGCGATCGCGCATTCGCGAAACTCGAATTGCTCTCAAAGGTTCGCGCTGCGTTGAAGGGCAGCCCCCAATGAGCCGCCAAAAACTGGAAAAACTTGGCCTGGACTTGCCGCTCTTTCCCACCACTTCGGTTGGCAGTTTCCCCAAGCCCGACTACCTGGTGAAGGCCCGCGCTGATTTTAATAAAAAACAAATTTCAGAAAAAGATCTTCAAGATCTGGAGCGCAAGGCCACCGCATTCTGGATCGAGCAGCAGGAAAAACTAGGCATAGACGTGCTGGTAGACGGTGAGATGTACCGCGGAGACATGGTCGCTTACTTCGCGGAGCGGCTGCCGGGTTTCGCAACTAGCGGCTTGGTTCGCAGCTATGGAAACCGCTACTACCACAAGCCGGTGATTTCAGGAGAAGTGGGGTGGCGCGGCCCGCTGACGGTCGAGTGGTGGAAGTATGCGCAAAGCCTGACGAAAAAGCCGATAAAAGGCATGCTCACCGGCGCGTACACGATTATGGACTGGAGCTTCAACGAATTTTATCCCGATCGGCGCGCGGCCGCTCTGGCAATTGCGAAGGTGATCCGCCAGGAAGTGGAAGCGCTGATCGCCGCCGGCTGCAAAATCATTCAAATGGACGAACCTGCGCTTTCGGTGCGGCCGGAAGAATTGCCTATCGCGCTGGAAGCGATGGAATTCACCACCAAAGGACAGGCGGCATACTTCATCACGCACGCGTGCTACGGTGAATTCGAATACATTTATCCCGCGATGCTGGATCTAGCGGTCGATAACTTCGATCTGGAAATGTCCAATAGCGATTTAGATCTGCTGGAACGTTTCCGCCGGCATCCATTCACGAAAGACATCAGCTTCGGAGTTGTGGACGTGCATTCGCACCGGACGGACAGCGCCGAGGTCGTGCGCCAAAGAATCGAGCAGGCACTAACGATTATCCCCAAAGAGAAGGTATGGGTTGACCCTGACTGTGGCCTCAAAACACGCACGGTAGATGAAGCTCTGGAGAAACTGCGCGTCTGCGTAACCGCGGCCAAATCGTTTCGTAACCACTAAGCAAGATGCTAGCATCGGACAATGTCTGAAAAATCCACCGACGGTGAACCTGGATCGAATGCCAGCTTCGACTCTGGATTTTCCCTCGAATCGAAAAAACCGTGAACGGAGACTCGCCTCTTCCTGAAATCGTTCCACCGCCGTCGGGGTTGATGCGCAAACGGCGCCCGATCTGGGTGTGGATCGGGCTTGCGCTCCTTCTCGGGGCTGTGATTGCTCTTATCTTTGTGGGACTCATTTCAGATTGATTTTCTTCTACGATCGAAGAACCGGCTCACTCGATCTCTTGATTCTGTTCGAAAGGCCGCACGCTAATCTTTTGAGCCTATTGACGGAACCACATTTTCCATTGACCATAGTAATTCTTTACTTGGAACCGCACGGGGAGCCGCATGCAACGCGTCCTTTCAACGTACCGATTCGTCAATCAGCCGCTGGGACCAGCATTGCTGGCGGTGATTTCCCAGGCCGGGATCAAGAGCGTTGAAATCTTCTGCGCACCACAGCATTTCAGCTATCGGGAGCCGCAAGCGGTCCGCGAACTCGCGGATGCTCTGGGCGAATATCATCTCGAATTGCACTCGTTGCATTCACCCACCGAGCGCGACCTTTCTCCGGGACGTGAAAGCGGCGTGCCCATTTCGATTTCCGATACGGAGCGCATCCGGCGTCTCGACGCGGTGGACGAAGTTAAGCGGACGCTCGAAGTGGCGGAGCGCATTCCGTTCCGTTTCTTGGTTCAACACATCGGACACGGGCGCCAAGCCGCGGACCCGCGCAAGCTCGATGCGGCTTTCAGTTCGCTGGAACATCTTTGCATTTTTGCTAAAGCGCGCGGAGTGACAATCGCACTGGAAAACACGCCTGGCGATCTTGGCGCGCCGGCCTCGCTGCAACATTTCATCGCCGATACACACCTGCACGATTTACGGCTTTGTTTTGACGTGGGCCACGCCCACATCGAAGAAGGCGTGGAAGTGAGTTTCGATACCATGCGCGAGCGCGTGGCGACTACGCATATTCACGATAATCACAGGGAAAAGGACGAACACTTGCTTCCCTATGAAGGAAGCATCGACTGGGAAGCAGGCTTGGCGGCAATCGCGGGCGCGCCGGAGCCGTTGGCGATCGTGCTCGAATTGAAGGGCCAGCCGAACGGAGGGCCAACGCTAGACCAAATTCGCGCGGCCTTTGATAAGCTGGAAAAGAATTTAGAGGCCAAGCGCGGCTCTCTTCGTTCTTGAATCACTTGAAATAATTCGACAGGCAGCTAAATGACTCAGCCACAACAAGCAGCTAGAACCATCATTACTATCGAACATGCAGACCAGCACGTCGACCAGACCGTGACAATTCAAGGCTGGCTCTACAATCAGCGCGAATCGGGCAAACTTCTTTTCCCGATTTTTCGCGACGGCACGGGCCTGATTCAGGGGGTTGTTTCGCAGAAAGAACAACCGGAAGCTTTCGAGGCGCTAAAGGGGCTGACGCGCGAGTCGAGCGTGATTGTCACCGGAACGATTCGCGCCGAAGCGCGCGCGACGGGCGGCTTCGAGATGCACATCAGCGGAGTTGAAGTGGTGCATCGCGTGTCGGATGCGGAGCCTTATCCCATTCAACCAAAAGAGCACGGCGTGGATTTCCTTCTCGACCGCCGCCACCTGTGGATTCGCACACCAAGACAGGCTGCCATTCTGCGCATCCGCGCAGAGGTCGAACGCTCCGCGCGCAACTACATGGATAGCCAAGGTTACACGCTCACGGATGCCCCGGTCTTTACTCCCGCAGCGTGCGAAGGCACCTCCACACTTTTTGAAGTGAATTATATTGATGATCAAAAAGCGTATCTGACGCAATCAGGCCAGCTCTACGTAGAGGCGACGGCTGCCGCGCTGGGCAAGGTGTACACGTTCGGACCTACGTTTCGCGCCGAGAAATCCAAAACTCGCCGGCACCTGACGGAATTCTGGATGCTCGAGCCCGAGGCTGCTTACGCGCATTTGGAAGACATGATGCAGCTGGGCGAGGGGCTGGTGAGCGCAGTGTTGCAGTCCGTGGTGAAGAACCGCGCTCGGGAACTTGCTACGATTCAGCGCGACGTTTCAACGCTGGAGAAAATCGTTCCACCTTTTCCGCGTGTGACCTATGACGAGGCGATAAAGGTTTTGCAGAAGGCTGGAAACCCGACGAAGTGGGGCGATGACTTTGGCGGAGATGAAGAGACGATTATCTCGAAGGAATTCGACAAGCCAGTAATCATTCACCGCTATCCTTCGGCCATGAAAGCGTTTTATATGGCCACGGACGCAGAGCGGCCCGAACTTTCTTTGAGTTTTGATATGATCGCCCCGGAAGGATATGGAGAAATCATCGGCGGTGGCGAGCGATTGGCAAACTACGAGACGCTGGCGAAGCGTCTTCGCGAGCACAACTTGCCGGAGGAATCTTTCCAGTGGTATCTCGATTTGCGCCGCTACGGCAGCGTGGCGCACGCCGGCTTTGGTCTGGGGCTGGAACGCACGGTGGCATGGATTTGCGGAACGGAGCACATCCGCGAAGTGATACCCTTCCCACGGATGCTCTATCGCGTCTATCCTTAGTGGTCCTTCACCCTGAATCGAGGGCGCGAAAGACACAACAAAATGCCAGAGAAAATAAGAATCATCGGTGTGCCGATGGACTTGGGACAAAGCCGCCGCGGCGTGGATATGGGTCCGTCGGCGCTGCGTGTGGCCGGGCTTCACGCGCGTCTGAAGCAGCTTGGCCGCCAAGTGGAAGATATCGGCAATGTGGTTGTACCCCAGCCGGAAGAACAACCGTACGGCGAAAAGCGCGCCAGATATCTCGACGAAATTTCACAGGCCTGCCAGGGTCTTGCGGATACGGTCAAGAAAACCCTCGATGAGGACATGGTGCCGCTGGTTTTGGGCGGCGACCATTCGATTGCTGTGGGAACTACAGCGGGCACGGCGGCACATTTCAACAAAGAATCCAAGCGCATCGGGGTAATTTGGCTGGACGCGCACGGCGATATGAACACGCCTGAATCTTCGCCTTCGGGCAACGTTCACGGCATGCCGCTCGCTTCCATTATGGGATACGGTCCTCCGGAGTTGACCGAACTCGCCGGGATTAAGCCAATGGTGGAACCGCGCAATGTGGCGCTGGTTGGAATTCGCGACCTCGATGCCAAAGAGCGCCGCTTGGTGAAAGAATCAGGCGTGCACATTTTCACCATGCGAGATATCGACGAACGCGGAATGCGCGAAGTAATGGCCGATGCGTTGCGATTTGCCAGCGATGACACGGCCGGGATTTCCGTAAGTCTCGATATGGATTTCGTCGATCCTACCGATGCTCCCGGCGTTGGAACGCCCGTCCGCGGCGGCGTTACGTACCGCGAGGCGCACCTAGCGTTGGAAATGGTGGCGGACAGCCGCTCGATGGTTTCATTTGAACTCGTAGAGGTTAACCCAGTCATCGATTTGCATAACACGACGGCCCTGCTTGGCGTGGAGCTGGTGTTATCGGGACTGGGAAAGAAAATCCTGTGAGTTCTGCGCTGCGAGAGGATTTGGCATCCAGGTGATTTCCACGAAACGTTTGCGTATCGGCGTACTCTTCGGGGGGCGGTCCGGCGAGCACGAGGTTTCGCTTGCGTCTGCCGCTTCGGTAATCCGCGCGCTCGATCCCGAAAAATATGAAGCTGTGCCAATCGGCATCTCGAAGGAGGGCCGGTGGCTGATGGGCGGAGGCGCGCAGGAGCTGCTCGCCGACGTTTTAAAATCGGGCGATCGCGTCATTTTGCCATCTGATCCCACGGCTGCCGCTCTGGTTCCACTTGTTCCTGTCGCCGGGCGGCCGAGCGTGATGGTGGACGTGATTTTTCCGGTCCTGCACGGCACTTTTGGAGAAGACGGCACGGTCCAAGGGCTGATGGAGCTTGCTGGATTGCCGTACGTGGGCGCAGGCGTTTTGGCCTCTGCGGTGGGCATGGATAAAGATGTTCAGAAGCGACTTTTCGAGCAGGCTGCATTGCCCGTCGTGCCGTTTATGAGCGTTCGGCGTTCTGAGTGGGAACATGATCGCGCGGCGATATTGAAGGCGATCAAGAAACAATTTCGTTTTCCCTTTTTCGTCAAGCCAGCGACGCTAGGCTCTTCCGTAGGAATGACGCGCGTGAAAGCGGCCAATGAGATTCCTGTTGCGATGGACCTGGCGGCGGAATTCGCGCTAAAAATAGTGATCGAGCGAGGAATCGTTGGACGCGAAATCGAAGTGGCCGTCCTGGGCAACGACGAATTGCGCGCGTCCATTCCCGGCGAGATTGTTCCGCATCGCGAATATTACGACTACACCGCAAAGTACCTCGAGGGTGGAACGGATTTATTGATCCCTGCGCCGCTGAATAAGAAACAAACCAAGACGTTTCAGGATTACGCGGTGCGCGCGTTTCGGGCGATTGATGGATGCGGCATGGCACGTTGCGATTTTTTCCTGGAGCGGCGAACCGGCAAGATCTTCGTCAACGAATTGAACACGATTCCCGGATTTACGTCCATCAGCATGTATCCAAAGATGTGGGAAGCGTCTGGTTTGCCTTACACCCAACTTATCGACAAGCTCATTGAGCTTGCCCTCGAAATGCATCACGAGAAGTCCCGCACAAAATACTCGATTGAACTGCCCGAAGGCGCCGGCGGCGCGTTGAACGCCGAGTAAGAAATCGCGATTCGCAATCGTATTCATTTAAGAAGGACAGCGCTCACCATCTGGACGAGTTGTGTTCAGCACTGGACCCTGTGCTGATGGCAACCTATCCGTTGCGAGACTTGACAGGCTGGGAATTCCGCGATTAAACTAACCAGTTAGTTAAATAATCGAATCGAGACGAACGAGAAATGCGGGCAGGGCGCAAAAAAATCGAGAATCCGTTAACCGCGCGGCGCATTTTGGCCGCGGCGGAAGAACATTTTGCCGCGCAGGGTATGGCCGGAGCGCGTACGGACGAAATCGCCGCCGCCGCCCACGCAAACAAGGCCATGCTCTACTACTACTTTGGAGACAAGAGCCGGCTGCATCGCGCGGTGATAGAAAATCTTCTGCGGCAGCTTCGCAATGCCGCATTTGCACAGGTCGCGGCCAAAACGAGCGCACGCGACCGCCTGATTGCGTGGGTCAACGGTTATTTTGATTTTCTCGCCACGCATCCGAATTATCCACGCCTAATTCAGCGGGAAGTAATGGACACGGCCCCGAAGTTCGAGTGGATCGTGCGCGAATATTTTCGGCCGTTTCACAAGCGGCTTAGCGGCCTGATCGAAGATGGCGTGGCTTCAGGTGAGTTCCGCAAGGTGGACGCGCATCAGACCGTGTTCACGCTGCTGGGGATGACGGTGTTTTACTTCGCGGCTGCTCCGGTGATGAGCCAAGTGTCCGGCCGCAAAGTTCTTTCGGTGCAAGCGCTGAAAGAGCGAAAACGCGCGCTTCTTGATTTCTTGGACTACGGACTAATGCGCAAAGAAACGAGATCCCGATGACCGGCCGGAAATTTCTGACGTTTATTGGCGCGATTTTTTTGATTACTGGAGTGGTGTATTACTTCACGACTCCGCGAGGAAATTATATTCCGCTGATTGGCGTCGTGGACGGCAACGAAGTGGTAGTGAGTCCGCAGATTACCGGGCGCATTATCAAGCTGACGGTGGATGAAGGAACGGTGGTGAAGAAGGGCGATCTGATTGCGGAACTCGACCCGGCCGAACTTCGAGCAAGCCTTGACGCAGCGAAAGCGAACGTTGACAGCCTGGAAGCGCAGGTCACCGAGGCAAATCACAATTATTCATGGATGAACGGGCAGACTGATGCGTCGGTCATCGAGGCGCAAGCTCGGGTGACCTCAGCGAAAGCCCAACTTGGTCCGGCGCGCGCGCAACTTGCTCGCGATCAGGATGATTTGAAGCGCATGCAGCAATTATTTGATAAGGGAGAGGTTTCGGCGCAAGACCGCGATCACGCCGAGGCCGCAGTCAAAATCTCGCAAGCGAACGTGGAGGCATTGGAAGAGGCCGTGAAGGCGGAGGCTGCCGCTCAAACGGTCGCACAAGAAAACAGGAAGCAAGTGGATGCCCGCAGGAGCGCGGTGACAACCACAATCGCGCAACTTGAACAGGCGCGTGCATCGGCAGCGGAAGTATCGGCGCAACTCGGGTACACGAAGATTTATGCGCCGATTGACGGCATCGTTTCCGTACGGGTAGCCAAACAAGGAGAAGTTGTTGCACAGGGCTCGCCAATCGTGGTGGTGGTGGATGTGGACCATCTGTGGGTGCAAGCGGACGTGGAAGAGACCTACATCGACTTAGTCGGGTTCGGCCAAAAACTGCACGTCAGGCTGCCGTCGGGAGACATTATCGAAGGCAACGTGTTCTTCAAGGGCGTGGAGAACGATTTTGCCACACAGCGCGATGTGAGCCGGACAAAGCGCGACATCAAAACGTTTGCTATCAAAGTGGCGGTTCCGAATCCCGGGCGACGATTGTTTACGGGAATGACTGCCACTGTTCTGCTGCCTCCGCCGGCTAAGAAAAGCTGGTTCGCGCGCTTTTAGGGATATCCGGAACACATTATGAACTCAATTGAAGTGGAACATCTCACGAAAAAGTTTGGCGACTTGGTGGCCGTGAACGACGTCAGCTTTAACGTCGCGCAACAGGAGATTTTTGGCTTGCTGGGGCCAAATGGCGCCGGAAAAACAACGCTCATCCGCATGATGACGACGCTAACTCCACCGACCTCGGGCACCGCGCGAATCGCAGGGCACGACATTCGCGAGGACGCGAACGGAGTGCGCTTCGCCATGGGCGTGATTCCGCAGGCGCTGACTTCCGATCCGGAGCTTACCGCGGTCGAGAACATGGAAGTTCACGCAAAACTCTACGGCGTTCCTCGGCAGCAGCGCGGGAAGATCATTCACGATTTGCTCGAGGCGGTGGATTTGCTCAAGTTCAAAGATGCGCTGGTGCGTACTTTTTCCGGCGGTATGAGGCGGCGGCTTGAAATTGCGCGAGGCCTGATTCATTCGCCAAAGATTTTATTTCTAGATGAGCCGACGACCGGCTTAGACCCGGTTTCCAGAACGAATGTGTGGCAAATGATCCGGAAGCTGCGCGAAAGTTCTGAACTCACGATATTAATCACCACGCATTACATGGACGAAGCCGACAAGCTTTGCGACCGCATCGCGATTGTCGATCACGGAAAACTAGCGGCCTTGGATACGCCTACGCACTTGAAGGACAGCATCTCCGGCACGGATACGGTGGAAGCCGAGTTCGATAATGCGCCGAGCGATTGGATTTCTCAGTTGCAGGGACTGAGCCAGGTCACCAGCGTAACGGAACGCGATGCCGTAGTTCACATCACCTCGAGCGATGGGCCTGCCACCATTGCGGCACTGATGGATTTGACGCGATCAAAAGGCGTGGGCGTACGAAGAGTTTCGGTGCAGAGCACAACGCTCGATGATGTCTTCGTGCACTACACTGGAAGCGATTTGCGCGATGCGGAGAATGCAGGAGCACATTATGACGTGGGCCACCTTTATCGTTAGCCAAAACGCCCTGAGCAAATCAGAAGAAGGCCTCTGGCGATGAATTTCAATCGCACATGGGCTTTGATAGAGCGTGACCTGCGCAAGTTCTTCCGCAGCCCCGCGCTGATGATGACCTCCATGGTGTTTCCGCTGATGCAACTGATCGTGCTGGGTTACGCGTTCGGCGGCAAAGTAGTCGGCGTCCAAGTGGCTTTCGTGGATACGGACAATTCGGTTGAATCGCTCAAGGTTCGCGAGATGTTTAACGGGATTGCCGCGAACGCAAAAACATTTCATGTGATCGACTACGACTCGGAACAAAAAGCCACCGAGGATTTGCGCAACGGGTACGTTCGGGCCGTGGTTTACGTGCCAAGAGATTTTTCGGAGCGCTATTATCATCACGACCGCCCGCGAATCGCTTTCATGGAGGACAACACCGACCAATTCATTTCGAGCGCAATTTTGGAGCGGGTGCAGCAGATGGTTCAGCAGCTTAATGCACCGGACGTGACGCCGCGCCTGGCTAGCCAAGTGCAATTGAATACGGTAGAGATTTATCCCTACATCGAATACATAAAATATCTGCTGGCGGGATCGATTGCGCTTTCCATCTTCGTGGTGGCCATGATTGGCGGCGGCATTACTTTTATTGACGACAAAGCTCGTGGGTTGCACGAAGGCTATCTCGTAACTCCAATCAAGAAAACGGAATTGGTCACAGGATTGATCGGGGCGGGCACGATAAAGGGTTTAATGGCCGGAATGGTGCTGACCGTCATCGGCGGAATGATTGCGGGGATTCCACGGATTTGGGATCCCGTGCGGCTGTTTTATCTGGCAATTGTTGTTACCGCGGCGGCCATAGCCATGATGAGTTTTATGTTTCTGCTGATGGTGCGGGTGGACGATCCGTTGGTGCCTCGCGCGACGTTCGGCGTACTGAACACGCTGCTATTCTTCCCTTCCGGCGCCGTCTATCCGATTCAGGCTTTCCCGCGCTGGCTTCGCTGGATTGCTGTGATCGACCCGTTCACTTATACCGTGCACGCGCTGCGGAACTTGACGCTCAAAGGCACCGGCATTGAAGGAATTTACCTGGACGTGCTAATTTTGTTGGGTATATCGGCCCTAATGACTGCGGGATGTTTTGCGCTGTTCAAACGCCAACTGTAATTTCAAGGAGCGTTCGTGGGACTTTTTGATTCATCAGAAGAACATCCGCCATCGAAGATACTGCGTTACATTATTAGCGGGGTCGTTTTCGTTGCGCTGATTGCGGGATTCATCGCTTATCAGCTTCGCTTTCACGCCGAAGAAAAAACACTCCGGCATTTCATGAACGCGGTAATTGCGGGGAAGATGGATGAGGCTTATCGGATTTGGAAGCCGTCTGGAACGTATTCTTTCAAGGATTTCCTGGAAGACTGGGGGCCGGACGGTTACTACGGCCCGATAAAAAGTTACCACCTGGAACACATAGAAAAAAACAAACCCAATGCTTCGGGGGTTGTGGCCACGATCGAACTCAGCCCGTACCAGCCATTTCCGGACGATCACGATGCCGCAAAGCAAAATAAAACGAAGGAAGTTCGGCTGTGGGTGGAATTCAAGGATCAATCACTGGGATTCCCGCCATAGTCACGAGATGTCGCGCTGCGAGCTCGCGCCGTCAATCCGGGCGAACCTATCACTCAGCCTCGATGCGGGCTTCGTCTATTAGCATTACCGGAATGTCATCACGAATTGGATAGACGCGCTTGCAGGCGGAGCATTTCAGGCCGCGTCCGTCAGCGGTCAGTTTTACGGGCGTTTTATCCAGCGGGCATACCAAAATATCGAGCAATTCTTTCGATACAGCCATCATTCCTCCAATTTTCTTACGACGCACTGTAACAGAGGCCAGCGATTCACGGCAACTGTCGGAACTTCTTCACATGAAGCGGTGTTTAAGTTTTCTTTTCTTCGGCGAGACGCTCCACTTTCAACGCCAGCCTGCCGTTCCACTGGGCTCCCGGCGCTAACTCGACAGGCCATATTGCCATAATCTGTGAGCCTTGATAGATGCGCTCGAAACCGTCTTCCGACTCCGAGACACTTTCGATCGGCGTGACCCAAAAATCTTGCGCATGTGGCGCGCCGAGCGTCACACTAACTCCTTGCCATTGATCGACCACGCGTAGCTCGGAAGCAGGAGTCGCCGCACCCCAACGCAACGGGTAGCGCTGGCCATGAGTTTCGAAATATCGGTCCGGCGCGGAGGGCGCGAGGAAATTAACGACCACTTCGATCCCGACGAACACGGAAGCGGCGCCAGGGGCGGCACGACGCAACGACACATCACAAATAATTTCAAAGCCTTGCGGCGTGGCGGCAAACGAAAAAGTCTTTTCGGCGGGCCAGTCATTGCTTTCTTCCGATGTGAAAGTTGCTCTTGTCGGCGAAACGTCCACGGCGCGGTATCTACCCGCCGCCAAACCCGCGTCTTCTTCTAATCGCACAATTGAGCAATCGTCATACTTCTTACCGCGGCCGAAGAGCTTCAGGCGCAAAGCATTCTGCGGCCAACGGTCGTAATTCAAGAAACGCTCCAGACCGGCTTCCTTCGTGCGCATCTGTTCGTGAATCGACAGAACCCCCTGCGTACTTTTCGAAGAGAGATTCTTTAAGCCCGTGTGATAAGCCTCTGGCCGCCTTAACAGCGAATTAATCAACGCAGCATTCGATTGCCGGCAATCGAGCGCGGAAATCGTGGCGCCATCATCCGGCGAAAGCAGTGCGGTGTAACGGTCCGAAGAGAAATAGATTTCGTCACGCCCATCGGCGTTGAAATCGATTGATTCCACACTGGCGAAGTGACGCCCGCGATGCGAGAGCGAGTCGGCAATAGATTCGGCCTGGATCAGCGAGCGCCACAGAGCCGTACGCAGATGCGGAGAATAGAGCCCGCCAAAAACACCATGCCAGTAAGCGTCGTTGCATTGGCTTCGCAGGACCAGAGTTCTGGCCTGATCGCGAGCTGCACGAAACGCCTTGTCCTGGCGGCGGCTTTGATCGAGCTTGCGGACCTTCGCCGAAACGTGCTGCATTTTCTTGTGCAGCAAATTCGATTCGCAATATTTCGAAAAGAAATTCCTCCAAATCCCGCCGCGCAGGAAGGGCAATTCAGCGGGCCGGTTGGCAAATTCCGCTGTCAGAGCGTGGTAGCGATTCCGTGCCGGAGTCGGCAGTGACCATTCCATCATTTCAGTGTAGGAGGCGGTGGGAAGATCGGCGCGTCCGAACGGCGCGTGCGAAGAGACGCTGTCACCCGGCGTGCTGGTCTCGAACCATTCGGAATTTTGTTCGAGCTCCTTGAAAAACTTCTCAAGCCAGCCATCACGATAGCAATGATCGTAGGTGCCGGGCCAAACGCCGAACTTCTCCATGTCGTCACCCATGGCGGCGAAACCACCCGGATGATCCACTGCCGCGCGTCGAAGGAAGGTTGATGTTTCTTCCGCTCCCCGGAACGGAATGAGATAGCGCAATGCTTTCAGGCCCGGCAGAACTTTCACCGAGTGGCATTGATCTTCGGCGGTGAAATATCCAAAGAGCTGCTCAAGTTCAAATCCCGCGCCCAGGAAATGATTGTCGTCGACGAGCGTATATTCGACGCCAGTAGCTGCCAGCGATGAGGGAAGTTGCGGCTCCCATACTCGCTCAGCAAGCCACGCGCCCTTGGGTCGGCGGCCGAAATGTTTCTCGATATAGTCGGCGAGCCTGGTGAGCTGTTCCAGCTGATCTTCCGGCGGGATTACCACCAGAATCGGCTCGTAAAACCCACCGCCCACGATTTCCACCTGTCCGCGTTTCACCAGCGTGCGAAGCAGCTCAAAATATTCGGGATGGGCTTGTTCCAGCCATTCAAGGAGCACACCTGAATAGTGCAAGCCCATGCGAATAGAAGGGTGGCGCGCAAGGGTTTCCACGAAAGGCAAATAGGATTGCTGATACGCGCGCTCGAGCACATCGTCGAAATTTCCGACGGGTTGATGTGCGTGGATTAGAAGCGCCAGCTGAAATTTTGCCACTTACGAACCTCGCGGACTCTACAGAATAACCTGAATCCCGAGAAGTTCCCAGACGAGACGCGCGCACTCGTTTTCTTGTCCTAGCCTTGATTCGAGTGAATGGTGCAAAGAGACTCTATTCTAGGCGAGGCGACAGACTTCCGAGCGAGTCGCCGATGCTCCGGCAAAAAGTGTAAGACGTTCGCTAAGACGTTTCATCGCCGTCTCTAGGGATGCGTCCGCCGCGCCAGAGGGTACATACAAAACAACAAGAATGTCCCGAGCACTCGCTGTGATCATGCTTCGCGTGGAATCACTTATGGGACTGCCAAACGGGCCCTGGGAATCCGCGAGCAGCGGCCGGCCGTTCAGATGCCAAGTTTGTTTGCCGATGCCTTCATAGCTCTCGCCCGAAATTCCGTGGCGGAACCCGATCGGAGGCTGAATTCGCGAGCGGTGGTAACATCCAAACGGCCAACCTGTTTCGATCGAGCCAAGATTTCCGATATCGACGATATTTGAAACGCGATACAGGCCCTTACCTTGCACCACGCGCCGCAGCAAGGCTTCCGAAGACGGTCTATATTTTGACGGATCCATTTCCCACGTGCGGAACATTGCACGGACGTCTCGAACGGACTTCTCTTCCGCGAGGGATTCGAGCGTAAAATCTCGGCGCTTGCGTTCGCAGACTTCGGCCATTAATTGACCTAACTCAGGACCGGCGGGCGCAACGTGAATGCCCTCAGCCTCGACGGTACCGAGCTTTACGCCGGGTAGCTGGATTTTGATTTCCACGACTGCCTCGCTCACGCGATTGCCAGCTGCTATGATGTCTCGCGACGTAAGAAGTGTAGCGTAAGAAGCGCCGGCCATGAAATCGACCGAAAAAGATGAGCAATTTGAGCGCGGCATCTCGCATTTTAACGCGCAAGAATTTTTTGAAGCCCATGAAGTATGGGAGGAGATTTGGCTGGTGGAGGCCGAGCCGGAGAAAACCTTCCTGCAGGGAATCATCCAGATCGCAGCGGCGTTTCATCATTATTGCCGGGAAAATTCGGATGGCGCACAGTCGCTGCTTGCTGCCGGCATCGTCAAGCTGTCACGTTTTCCCAAGAATCATCGCGGTCTGGAGATCGAGGACTTGCGGTCCGCAGCAAAACGGTGGGCACGAAGTATTGGCGAAGACAGGAAACTCGCGCGGACAGAGATTCCACAGTTACAGCGGAGCCGAACGCTTCCTACTTTAGATCAATCCAGCGCTAAGGATCGACGATAAGCTTGCCTTTCATATCCTTGTGCTCTTTGCCACAACCCTTACAACACGTGTAGGAGTACGTCCCGGGCGTATCTCCTACCACATCGATCGGGAGAGTTTCGCCCTTCCTAAGCTTCCAGCAATCCTCGCCAAAAACGAAATACAAACCGGGAGGAGTCGCGGTCGTTGCGCCGTCGGGAAACGGGTTGATGCGGATTCCGAGCGTGGCTTCATTGGAGGTGACATAGAAGCGGACTTTCTGCCCAGCCTTGATGTGAATCACAGCCGGGTCAAACTGAAAATTCCTGACGGTTAAAGAAATGGTCTTTGCAGGCGGCCCGCTGTCGTCGTGCGGTACACGCTGTGCTTGTAGGCGACCCGCCGCCAAAAAAAATAAGAGCGCGGTACCCATCATCGCGGCAACGAATTTGGTCTTCAAGGATTTGCTCCTCTGCAAATATCGTTACTAAGATTCATTCTCCAACGCAGAAGCATTTCTCCTTCAGCGCCTAGAGATCTCGTAGTCTAACAGCGAAGTCGCCCAGCGCAAGCAGCGGTATCGATTGACACGTGCGAGCGGCTATGAAACGCTGGCTTAACGCTTGATTTGCGACGCGTGAGCGCGAACGGCATCCAATATCGCAGTGAATTCGGGAAAGGGAGAACGCAGATGACGGTCGATCAGGAAAAAATTTTAGAAGCGCTGAGGCAATGTTACGACCCGGAGATCCCGATCAACATTGTCGATCTGGGCTTGATTTACCACGCGCAGTCAGACGACGCGGGCAACGTCGCGGTGAAAATGACGCTGACCACGCAAGGGTGCCCTTCGGCCATGGCTATTCCCGCACAGGTCAAGGCGCGGATCGCGGCGATCGAGGAAGTTCGTGATGTAACGGTCGAAATCGTCTGGGAGCCAGCGTGGAATCCGAGCAGGATCAGCCCAGAGGGTCGCAAGGTGCTCGGTCTCGAGGTTTAGGCGTTGCCGAAAAAACAAACGGCGGACCGAATGATCCGCCGCGATTAACATTGAGCCCGGTTGCCGCAATTACCTGCGCAGAAGAAATTCTTACGCTTTCTTATTCTTGTACCAATCCGCGTTGATCGGCGTGAAGCCAGCCCACTTCTCCGGCAAGTCTTCGAGAGCGAATATGGCGGTTACGGGACAAACTGGCACGCACGCGCCGCAGTCGATACATTCGTCAGGGCTGATATAAAGCATTTTCTCGGCCTCGAATTCGGCCTCGTCTTTTCGCGGGTGGATGCAGTCCACGGGACAGACGTCCACACAGGCGGTGTCTTTCGTACCGATGCAGGGTTCAGCAATTACGTAAGCCATATCGCGTTCTCCTCGGAGCAATCTCTTTCCCGGACGGTCCCGGAATATTGCCAACAAACCTTATCCATTTTTTATATCACCAAATAATAGCAGGTACAAGCGCAAGGCATTGCACTTATTCGTCGCTGCGGAGGTTGCCGGTCTAGGACTGAAACCGCTAGAATGGCTGGCTGGAGACGCTGACATTGAATCGAAGACATGGGTATAGCTTTCTAGTTTTCCCTTTCGGTTTGCTATTTTTGTTGATTACGGTACGACCGGCTCGAACACAAGATCCCCGGACAAAAGGCGCAACTGGCAGCACCCAAGGCCCAAAAGCCCCGGATCCACCCATTATTGACTTGGCAGGCTACCAGCAAATCCTCGCAAAATATCGCGGCAAACCGCTGGTGGTAAATTTCTGGGCTACCTGGTGCGAGCCTTGCCGCGACGAATACCCGCTGATCGTCGAACTGGCCGCTCAATTCAAGTCTCAGGGCGTGAGCGTGATTGGTATCAATATGGACGACGATTCGGACATGAATCTGGTTCGCCGTTTTATTGCGCGCACGCAGCCTCACTTCCCGAATTACCGTCAGAAACCAGGAATTGATCTCGACGCGTTCTATAAAGGAATTAATCCTTCCTGGAACGGGACCATGCCGCAAACAATTTTCTACACGCGCGACGGGCACATCGCCACTTTTTTTCTGGGAACGCGCCCACGCCCCGTTTTTGAGCAAGCGTTCGGCGACCTTCTCACCAAATCCACGGCGCAGAATGAGTTGACTGCTCGCCCCAGCACGGCCGGATATAGATAAATCATAAACGAGGAAATCTTATGTTTCACACGCAAGGGAACAAATTGACATGGCTCGGCCACGCAGCTTTTCGTATCACCACGCCATCCGGCAAAGTGATTGTCGTCGATCCGTGGGTGCAAACGAATCCGATGTGTCCCGAATCGTTGAAGAAATTCGCGCGTCTCGACACGATGCTCATCACGCATGGGCATTTCGATCACATCGCAGATGCGGTGGCGCTTGGGAAGGAGTTTAAGCCGCAGATTGTCGGAATCTTCGAGACCTGCACGTGGCTGGAATCAAAAGGCGTTTCCAATACGAAGGCGATGAATAAAGGCGGCACTCAGCGAGTCGGCGAGATCGAAGTCACCATGGTGAATGCCATCCATTCCTGCGGAATTCAAGATGGCGACAAGATCGCGTACGGCGGAGAAGCGTGCGGCTACATTATTCGTCTTCCCGGTGGCCTGACAATTTATCATGCCGGCGATACCGCTGTTTTTGGCGACATGAAAATTATTGGCGAACTATATTCTCCGGAGCTGGCGCTCTTGCCGATTGGTGACCACTTTACAATGGGCCCGCGAGAAGCAGCGATGGCGATCCGGCTGCTGGGAGCTCGCCATGTGATTCCAATGCACTTCGCAACCTTTCCAGCGTTGGTAGGCAGGCCCGAGGAACTTCGCAAGCAGACGTCGGACATTCCAGGGCTCGAGATTCACGAATTGAAACCGGGCGATTCGATCGGCTAATCAACGCTCACTTCATCTGAAAGAGAGAACAAAATGCCAGGAATCCTAAACTCGAAAATCGAAGAGTACCTTACCGAGCTGTTGCCGAAGCGTGACACCGTCATTTCGGAAATGGAGCGTTACGCCAAGCAGCATGAAGTGCCGATCATCGGTCCCGTGGTAGCGCGAATGATTTATCTGCTGGCGCAAATTTCCGGCGCGAAGCGGATATTCGAGATGGGTTCAGCCATCGGGTATTCGACGATCTGGCTGGCACGCGCCGCCGGTGAAGACGCAGAAGTGTACTACACCGACGGCGACCCCGCGAATGCTGCGCGCGCTCGAGGGTATTTTAAGCGCGCTGGAGTGGAGAATCGTATTCAGATCATGACTGGAGATGCAGTGAATTTGATCGATCAAGTACCGGGCGAATTTGATCTGATCTTCATCGATGTGGACAAACACCAGTATCCCGAGTCATTGCGCAAGGCGGTGCCCCGTTTGCATTCGGGGGGATTATTACTGACGGACAATGTCCTGTGGTCTGGCAAAGTTGCGCGCAAAACGAAGGATCCTCGCACGCAAGCGATCCAGCAATTTAACAAAATGATCTATTCTTCGCCGGATCTTTTTCCGATAATTATCCCGCTGCGAGATGGCGTCGCGGTTTGCCGGAAGTCCTAAAGCATTTGACGTTTAGAATTACGAAGTCGCGGGATGCGAGCTTCTCGGAAACAAATTGCGTAAAAAGAAAGCGAGGTTGGCGGGCCGCTCGGCAAGGCGGCGCATGAAGTAAGGAAACCAGTCGGTGCCGTAAGGAATGTAAATGCGGAGGCGGTAGCCCTCTCGAACTAGCTGTTCCTGCAAGTCCGTGCGAATACCGTAGAGCATCTGAAACTCGAATTGTTCGCGGCCGATACTATTCTCGCGAGCGAAGTCCATGGTTGCATCTATCATGTTCGGGTCGTGCGTTGCTATCCCATGGTAAATTCCACTGGGCAATAGCAATTTCATTAACTTCACGTAATTAGCATCCACATCCCCCTTCTTCGGAAACGCGATATCCGGCGGCTCCTGATAAGCGCCTTTGCAAAGGCGGAGTCGGCACCCTGCTGCAATTAAATCCTGGACGTCTTTCTCCGCGCGGTACAGATACGCCTGCATCACTGTGCCTACGCCGGCGTATTTCGCGCGAACGCGCTTCGTCATTTCAACGGTACGGGACGTGTAAGCAGAACCTTCCATATCGATGCGCACGAAGTTCCCATGCGCCGTGGCATGCGCAACGATTTTTTCAAGAAGCTTCTGGCAGAGTCCCTCGCTCAGATCAAGTCCCAGTTGCGTGAGTTTGAGCGAAATATTGGCATCGAGTTTTTCGCTTTCAATGCGTTCGAAAATAGAGAGGTAGTTCTGCGCCGCCCGGCGCGCTCCGGCTTCGTCCGAAACGTTTTCGCCAAGCAAATCGAGGCTAGCCAATCGCACGGCGCTGTTTAGATTGCGGGCCGCTTCGACGGCATCGTCCAGCGTCTCGCCGGCAACGAATCGGCGCGCCACTCGTCGGCTCATGGCGTTGTGCATGATCAGTGGCGCGAGACGCTTGTTCTCAGAGAGCTGCAGAAGAAATGAGCGCATCAGAAGTGTTTTGGAAACGACCGGCTAATAGAATCCCTTCGAATTTGCAGCAGTCGGCGATGATTCACTGAGTGAGGCGAGAGCACTAGTCTTTAAGCCCGGTGAGAAATTTTTCAGCGTCGATAGCGGCCATGCAACCTGAACCGGCGGCAGTAACCGCCTGTCTGTAATGGTGGTCTTGGACGTCACCGGCGGCAAACACGCCTTCCACGTTGGTCTTCGAACCGTGATGAGTGAGGATATACCCTGCGTCATCCATCTGTAATTGTCCCTGAAAGACTTTTGTGTTGGGGTCGTGGCCGATGGCAACGAAAACTCCTTCGGTTGCAATTTCCTGCTTCTCATTCGTATCCACGTTGCGGATGGTTACCATTTCAACCGACTTCTTGCTCACGTCATGTACTTCGTCAATGACGTAGGGCGTGAGAATCCGAATCTTTTCATTTGCGTGCGCGCGATCCAGCATGATTTTCGTCGCGCGGAATTCATTGCGCCGATGCAGAATGGTGACACTCTTTGCGAATTTCGTGAGAAAAGTAGCCTCTTCCATCGCGGTATCCCCGCCGCCAACAACCAGGATGTCGCGGCCCCGAAAGAAATAACCATCGCAGGTGGCACAAGTCGAAACGCCGTGCCCAAGCAAGTGCCCTTCCGACTCGATTCCGAGCATCCGCGCCGACGCGCCCGCCGCGACGATTAGCGCTTCACATTTGTAACTTTCTTTTCCTCCTTCAATTTTAAAAGGCCGCTTGCTTAGATCCACGGATGTTACCGCGCCGGAACGAAACTCGGCTCCAAATCGCTGAGCCTGCTTGCGCGTGTTCTCGATCAGTTCAGGTCCGAGAATGCCGTCCGGAAATCCGGGAAAATTTTCAACCATGGTAGTCAGGGCGAGCTGCCCGCCGGGTTCGTAGCCATCCAGAACTAGCGGTTTCAAGTCTGCTCGCGCCGCATAGATCGCGGCAGTCAAGCCCGCGCATCCGCTACCGATAATGATCACTTTGTGCACTGAAATCTCCTCAAGAATTACAGTCAGCCGCCGATGCGACACCGGAAAAGTTTAATTGTATCATTCCATGTCCACTGCGCTATGGCCGTGGTTACATGAGGCCTAAGCAGCAGTATGCGATGTATTAGCGGAGTAGAATCGTGGGCTGAGCCGAGAGCAACGTATGCTGACGACCGCGAAACTTTTTCAGCTCCTGAATGAAGGGATCGTTTTGCTGCTGGGAGCGCTCTTGATACTGCTGGCCGTCTCCGGCCACGTGGGATTGCCGACCCGACCAGTTGCTCTGATCGCTCTGGGAGTTGTTTTTATTTATTGGGGCGCGCGCGCCTGGATTCGACAGGAACCTTCTTCGGCTGGTTGACCTGCGAAGATACGCGCCGGTTCGCTTGCGCTCGTCGGAGTATTTGTTCTGGCCATCCCGGTCCTCCCTTTGCGTTTCGTTCCATTGCTTCTGGGGCTTGCGGGCGGAGTGTTGGTCTTGCGTGGGATTTTCGGCGTCGTCTTATTCGCTAGAAATAAAGAGGTTCGGCCGCAAACATGAGTTCTTCTGTGAAGAGGGTGAGTAAAGATGATTCGCTCTTGCAAGTCAGCCCGCTTATGGATAACGTCAGCCTCGTCCATTTGGCTCGGTCCGCTTAAGCCAGTAAATCCAGCCTGAACTGGACAAGAAATTATCAGCGTCAAAAGGATCAGATCATGCTGAAAGAATTCAAAGAATTTGCGATGAAGGGCAATGTGCTGGACATGGCGATAGGCATCATCATCGGCGCCGCCTTCGGAAAAATCATCACGTCAGTGGTGAGCGACGTCATCATGCCGCCCATAGGGCTTATTCTTGGGCGAGTTGATTTCTCCAGCCTGTTCCTGAATCTTTCAGGTACGCACTACGATTCGCTGGCGGCTGCTAAGGCTGCCGGGGCTGCCACCATCAATTACGGAGTGTTCCTCAATAACGTTGTGGATTTTGTGATCGTGGCGTTTGTGATCTTCCTAGTTGTGCGTCAGGTGAACCGCTGGAAAAAACCTGGTCCTGCGGCGGCGCCCGCGACCAAAGAATGCCCCTACTGTTTTTCAGCAATTCCGATCAAGGCCACGCGTTGCCCCAATTGCACTTCAGAGATTCGAGCCTGAGACTTTCCCGGTGAGGGTGGTCGGCTCGTAAGACTATCCATTCAATTGGGGGGGCAAACTCTTCTGTTCCGCCGGGGGATTCAGCCTCCGGGATTGAATCTCGTGGAGATGCTGGCGAAGGCGTTCGAGCACTTCGTCGCCGTGGCCTTGCGCGATTTCTCGTTCCACTTCGGTCAGCGCAAAGTGGATGATGTCGTGATGATGCAGTTCCTCGCCTGGTAGTTTTTCACTGAACTGAAGCCACATTTTATGGAGGATATCGATTTCCTTCGGGGTAAGACGCGGTGCATGCGGGCCGAGATAGAAAATATATTCTTGTCCCGCGGGCGTGAAGATTTCCAAGGTCAAGCGAGGACGAGGATCCGGCATGCGTTCCCAGGCCAGCCCAATCTCGCGCGCCTGTTCTGTGACCGGCATTTTGGACGAGCTACCGCTGACAATCGTGCTGGATTGAAGATTCATCGCCGTGCGCAGAATGCCTTCCCACAAATCATTGGCCGCTGCCACGGCCAAGCGCACCGGCTTACCTTCTTTTTCAGCGATGGCGAGCACCTTGGTGAACAGCAACTGCTCGATGGTGCTGAAAAGCTGGTCGGCATCCAGGTCATATTCGCCGGAAGCGGCTCGCCGCAGCATGCGCACATGCAACACAACTATTTCCGCATCCAGTCCCTTTACTCGTTTCAAAGCAGCTTCGAGGTGATAGAGCGCATAGTAGGTGCTTACTGGAACAAGGATATTTCCGGGCGCAACACCCACACTCGTGGGAGTTAGCTCGGCTTCCTTCGTCAGATTGAACTGATCCAGCTCAACGTGAGCAGCGCCGGCCTGCCTCTTGCGCATGCGGTGTTCAGAGATTTCAAAAACGGTGAAAAGCATGAGGGTGAATGTCACGCCCGCGATGGTTGCGTCGGGCTTCGTAAACAAATTGATGACCGCGATGGCAAACAAGACCAGAGTGATGAGTCCCAGTCCAATCGGGATTTCCACGCCGAAAATGACCGGATTGAGCGGCACACGGTATTCGCGATCCTGGGGGTGCGTGTAGCGCAGCACCAGAACCGCAATACCCTTCATCGCAAAACTCCAAATCACGCCGAATGCATACAGGTTGCCGAGGAACGTTACATCACCCCGGCTTGCCAGGATGGTGATGATCTGGAACGCGACAACCATATTGATGATGCGGTGAGTGGTCCCAAATCGCGCGTGCGGGTGGCGGAACCAGTCGGTTAAAACTCCGTCCTCGGATACGCGGTTGAGCACTCCGTTGGAACCCACAATCGCCGTGTTAACGGCGCCCGCCAGAATCAAAACGCCGACGAACACAACGAACACATGAAATGCCAGGCGCACTGGAAAACTTCCGACCAGATGCATCGAAAGTCCACCGATCAAGTTCTCAGTGAATCTCCCTCGCACGTCATCCGGAATGATCATCACCGCGAAGAAGGAGACCAGCGAGGTGAAAACCAAGCTGTAAATGAAGATTATCAGCCCGGCTTTTTTCAGATTGCGCAGTTTGGGATGTTCAATTTCTCGATAAACCTGGGCCAGCGATTCCTCGCCGCTCATTGCCAGCACGGAATGGCCCAGCCCGACGAAAATCGCGATCAACGTAATCGCGTGCGCCCATTGATAGCGATCGAGCCAGCCAAGCGAGCCCTTGTCGAGCTTCATGTTCTGCGGCAGCGGCGCAGGCGGAAGATGCCACCCACCCCGTGCGTACAATGTGTAAAAGCACCAGCCGATCAGCACAATCACCATGATGGTGGTGAGCTGCATGATTTTCAGCGCCTTACCGCTGGATTCCGGCACGCCCTTGATATTTTCCCACCAAAAATAAAGTGTGATCACGATAGCCACTGCGGCGGCGGTGCCATTGACGTGGAGATGAATCGGAATGCGTGCGAAGACAAATAATTCGTTGAGCACACCCACGAAATACTGGCCGGCGGAAACGCCGCTGATGGGTCCAGTCAGGACGTAGTCAAACATCAACGCCGAAACGGAGAATTTCGCCAGCGTCCCGCCCAACGCTTCCTTGACCACGCGATATACGCCGCCGCGCACGAACATGCTGCAGCTCTCTACGTAAATCGCGCGCACGGCGTAAGAGAACAGCATGATGCCGAGGATGAACCACGGCGCGGTCTTTCCGATGAATTGCTCTGCCTCGCCGCCGGCGTAGTAGGCCGAGGAAGCGAGGTCGTTCAGGACGATCGCCGCGGCCCGCCAGAAAGAGATGAACGCCAGCATGGCCGTAGTGGCCACGAGGACTTTGGCTACAGGGCGTACCCTACCCGGCGTGAAAATGTGGCCCGTGGAGTCGGATGACATACGTTATCGAGGTGCGGAGAAGAACTATACGTTGTGTGGGTACCCCAGTGCAATCATGGGGTTGCAGTATTTTCAATGGGTTATTAATACTGAGGAAAAGCTTGTTGGTTAGCGAGAATCCATTGTCCTAAAGCGTATCGGTGCTGTGCAGAATACTTTGCCATGTCGAATTGCTCCTGTGAAATAAAAGAGAGTAATGCTGGTGAGACGGATTACGAGGCGAAAGACAGCTCGACTCGTGTCCACTTTATGGATGGACGACGAGTCGAGGTGGAGGGTAAATTACGCAGGGTTCGAGAACTGAGGGAAGTTATTTACGCTTCCTGGTGAATTGCTGTTCGCCATGCCCGCACCAGTGACAAACGTTGCTGGTGAAACCTGCTTCTGTTGAGCTGGGCCATTGTTTGCACCTGCAGTTCCCGTGGAGCTTACGGACGCCTTCGCGCTCTGCGATCCTGCGGCTGCTGACGCTAGAGCGTTGATATCAACGGAAGTTGCCGTGCTACCTTCCCTGGAGCCAGTTTCGGCGGAGTGGAAGATTACAGGTTGTCCATCTTTGTTCTCTGCGATAACTCCGGCAGGCCACGCCGATGGTGTCGTGGCCGAGCAGACTCGGGGGGTCAGTCGGTTGGCATCGTGAGCCGCCATGGGACCTCTAACTCAAACATTTCCACATCACGCCGGACCATCTGACCGCTACTTTCCATCTAACCATCCGTCGAATTTCTGGCCTATGTTATTGATCCGTAATAGTTTGTGGCGAAAACTCGCGGATCACTCATCACATTGCGGGGAGAGTGTTGCCAAGACGAATTGAAGGCACCGTTGAATTGGGCGCAAAAACAAAGTGTTGCTCGTTCGGGTATTCTTTCTGCTGCGATCAGCGCCAACCCCCGGGCAAAATCGCGGAACGTTTAATCAGGAGGCTTGGTCTCTAGTCGACGGCCGAAACTCCCGGCTGCAAGCCTCGCAGGGACAGATTTCGCGGAGATGCTCGAAACTGAAAATCCCGGTCGCGTGGCTGTCAGAAAATTCAATCTGGATGGCGTAATTCCCCACGGCCGTGGCGCTCTTCGCAGTTACTCTGGGTTTGAACATGGGAAGTACAGCGCTAGAAGTGTTGCCAACGCTCGAGGCGCGCGCTTTCTTTTCGCGCTCGTCATTGCACAGCGCGCAGGGACAATTCTCGCGCAGATAGGGAAAATCGTAGTGGCTCGTGTGGGCATCCGACCAGGTGACTTCCACACCTTTGCCTGTTGAGACGTGAACTTTTACGTCCATCGGCTTCTTTCGCAAATCATGTGCTATGGGCATGCGACTCCATTCTAGCAGACGGGCTTGGTGTCGAGTTCGAAGGACTTCCGAGAAACGACGCGGCTCTCAAACAGGCTCGGGCTTTAATGACGGCGAAATTTGTTTGAGCTTTCCATGGGCGAATTCTATACGGCGGTCTGCAAGTCTTCCAATCGAGGGGTCATGCGTCACCATCAAAATCGTGTGCCCTTCACGGTGCAATTCACGGAAGAGCTGGATGACGGTTTCCTCATTTTCTTCGTCGAGATTTCCTGTGGGCTCGTCGGCCAGTATCAGTTTCGGATGATTGATGAGCGCGCGAGCGACCGCCACGCGCTGCTGTTCACCGCCGGAAAGCGTACCGGGCAGATGCTCGATACGATCACCCAGTCCCACTCGTTCCAGCGCTTCGCGTGCTTCTTTTTCATCCGTCGTGCTATGGAAATACTGAGCCAGCATCACGTTTTCGACGGCGGTCAGATATGGCACCAGGTGAAATTGTTGAAAGACGAATCCAATTTTCTGGGCTCTGAAACCAGTCAGTCCGGCTTCATCGAGCCGCGCTACGTCCACGCCATCTACAATCGACTTACCCGACGTCGGCATATCGAGCCCACCCAGAATGTTAATCAGTGTGGTTTTTCCCGAGCCCGACGGACCCATGATAGCGATCCATTCCCCGGCTTCCACGCAAAAAGACACGCCAGCGAGCGCTCGAACGTTCCCGAATTCCTTGCGCAGATCTTCGACTTGTACCAGCGTCGCCACTATTCCCCTCGAAAAATTATGGCCGGTTTCACTTTGCCCAGCATCCGCAAAGGAAGCGCTCCCGCAAGCGCGATGGCAACCATCAGGGCTATCGTCAACGGAAAGATTTCCCAGCGGGACGAAATTGCCGCGCCGAAAACACGTTGGCCCATCCAGCGAGAAAGTACAACGCCAAGGATCGCGCCGACAAATCCGCCTGCGGCGCCTAGCGCTCCCACTTCAACCATGAATAACGCCACGATCCTTCCAATGGACCCACCGAGCGCTTTCATAAGACCTACATCCTGGCGCCTTTCCATTGCCAGCGCGGCCATCGTCGCCAGCACACAAAGAGCCGTCAGCACCAGGATCAGCACCACCATGGAAACGACTAGCAGCCGGATACGATTGAGAAGATCGCTTTCGGCTTCCGTCACTTGGCGAATGGGGCGCACTTCGTATGCCGGCAACGCGGTGGCAAGCTGCGCGGCGTACTGCGAAATGCTTTTCGTCGTTCCCCTAACACTCAGTTGTGCCAGACTGATTTGCCCCTTCAGTCCCGTCAGATACTGCGCTTCTGCTAATTCCACGAAGACCTGGTTATCTTCTGTTCCGCCCGCATCTACGATCCCGGCCACTGTAAGCTGTGCACTCTTGCCCAAATAAGTCAGATTGAGTTGGCTGCCTGGAGAAAGCTGAAGCTGTCGCGCGACCTTGCGTCCAATCGCGCACGATTTCAGTTTGTCCCGCGGCGATGCCCACTCGCCATCTATTCTCCATGCCGGCTCAAGCTTCGGCAGCTCTGGAAGGTTGGTACCTGCGACAACCACCGGCGTGTCGTGGGAGCGCGCAACAACGTAAAGAAACGGGGCCGCGGCTACAACGGCGGGATCTTTCAGGTTCTGAAACGCGCCCGACACGTCGCTCTCGCTCATGAGTTCTGCCGGGGCGCTGCCGTTAACTTGCGCGGCGTTGTTAGGAGATATCAATACGTTCGCGCCCAGCATTCGAAATTCCTGAGTGAATTTGCGCTCGATGTCAAATTCGAGATTCAGCAACGCGGAAACTACCATGGCACAACTCACCAACGCCAGAATGGCCACGGTGAGACGACCGCTGCTTCCTCGCAATAGCTTCCAAAGAAGGCGCCAGAACATTATTCGCCCCGCAGAATCGGCGCGGGATTGAATTGTGCCGCACGGCGTAGAGGAATCAGGCTGCCCACGAACGCTACAATTGCGGCGAGACCAAGAACCACGGGAAACAAGATCAGACGCGGAGAAGCGGGCGTCCCGAAAATGCTCGCGCCCAGGCTTCGCGCCAGCGCCGCGCCGACAACAAATCCAATGGCCGCTCCAACAATGGCCAGCAGCAACTGTTCCGCGAGGAATATTCCCGCAACCAGCGTGTTGGTTGCGCCTAGCGCTTTCATCACACCGATCTCCGCTCGCCGCTCAAGGACGGTAGTCGCAGACGTCGCCGCGACCGCAAGCGCCGCGGCGCCGAGGGCCGTCAGCGTGATAATCCAAAGCAAAGTGCTCACGCGGGAAAGGATGTTCCCTTCCGTGTCCGCCACGCGCCGAATCGTGCGCACATCCGTTTCGGGCAACACCGTTTTGATTTGGTAGCTAATCGAAGAAATGTACGGCGAACAAAACCAGCGGTCGTATTCCGTGGGCGTCATTTTCAGCGGATCGCGTTCGGAAAACGTATCGGCTGGTTTCGTAAGCGCGCTTACGAAAAGCTGGCGGAACTGTCCTGGGCGGCCCGAAAATTGCTGTGCGAATGAGAGTGGAACGATAATTCCATAGTCTTCGGACCCTTCCGTCGAAACAACTCCGGTAACAACAAGGTTCCACGCAGCATTTGTTGATTCGCTGCGAGTAACTTGTATCGTTTTCCCGACCGCAAAGATTTCGGGATTTCGCGCTGCCAGGTTCGCACCTAGAACCGCTTCGTTCGAGCCGTCCTGAAACCAACGCCCTTGGATTTTCCAAGAGGGATGTGTGGAGCTTAGACCAGTCTTGAAAGTCGTCCCGTCTGGAACGGAAACCTCATGCTCGTACCACGTCCCGATCAACGTCGTCTTTATCTCGCGATCGCTGTTGACCACGGCTGGAACATCCAGAAACGGCGTGAACCCCAGGACATTGTGCCGCCAGAAAATTGTCTTCAATTTTCCCAGAGCGGCCTCGCTGAGATAAGCGCCTTCATCCACCGGCCGGTAGTCCACGCCGCCGATCTCTACTGGAAGAGTGTCCGATTGAGGTGTAACGAGCAAATTTGCGCCGAGGTTTCGAAACTCTCGCGCCAGCCGGTCGCCCACCTCGAGCGCAATCGTCAGCGTTGAAGTAGCAACTGCCATGCCAACGACAAGCGCGGCAGCAGTCAGCAGTTTTCTGCGCGGATTACGAACGAAGGATTCTTTTACCAGGCGGCCAAACATTTGTTAGGAGTGAATCCGAGAGGCGGAATCGGCCAGTGCTGAAAGATCCACAATCACTTCTCCTTCTTCAACTCGCGATTTCACTGCGATTGGATTGCAGCCGCCGGATTCGCCGATGGAAGGAATATAAATCGCCGCCGCGCAGTTCCGGCAGATCACATTTTGATCCTCTTGACGGTATCCCGCCGTGCCGCAAATCTGGCAAGCGTCCAGTGCAACAGCGAAATCGCCACTTTGTTTGTGGATCACCAGAAACCGGATCACGTTTCCGTTCACGTCAGCAGTATAAAAATGCAAACTCGAATCCGTAAGTTCAGAGAGGGGGATGCGCACCTGACCGTTCTCTGCCACAAGCGCTCGGGCCGGTGACGGCGCTGCCACCGAGCGCGCGTACACATATTCCGCAGCAAACGACAAAACGACCGCGATGCACAATACTGCCGCGGCGAAACTCCAGCGCCTCCGCCTTCGAAATTCCCATTCCCGCATCCGCCGGTCCGCGGAATTCGCCGTCTCCTCGGACGCGGGCTTTTTCGCGCTGAACCACTCTCGCAACACCACCAGCGCTGCGGCGCCCAGAATCACCACAAAAAAGAACACCTCGTTTCGCACGATCGGCCCGATTGTCGCCATTTCTGTCTTACTTGAGGGAATCCACATGGCCTCGCTTAATTCGTGCACGCCGGTCAGCAGGAGCTGGAAAGCCACAACCATCAAAATCGCGCTGGTAGCCGCAAAAAATCGATGAAGTGGAATTCGCAGCGTGCCTTGAAAAAAGAAAAGTCCGACGGCGATCGCTATGGCAATCCCCAGCCCAGTTCCGATCCAAACCTGGACGCCCGCGCTCGAGAGTTCCACGGCGCGAAGTATTAAAACCAGCTCGGCGCCTTCCCGCAACACCATTAAGAATACAAAGAAGCCGATGCCCCAACCGGCGGCGCGTGAAGATTGTTGTACGTAAGTTTCCACGCGCTGTTCGATTTCTTTCTTCAGGTGGCGCGCGACGCGGTTCATCCAAACAATCATGGTGACTACAAGAACCGCAGCCGCGAGCATCAGCAAGCCTTCAAAACCGTCTTCGCTCACGTGCCAGCGTTGCAGGAGCAATGCAGCAGCAAAGCTCGCCCCCGTCGCCAGAATTACTCCGGTCCAGACGTAGGCATTCAGGGAGCGCCGCCCGGTACGGTTCAGGTAGACGAGAACAATGCCGACGACAAGCGCGGCTTCGACGCCTTCACGAAGTGCCACAAGGAGCGCAGATAGCATGGAAATGCCAGTTGTAACCGTGTTTCAACTAGCATTGCCAGTGTATCTCTCCGCAACCGCAATTGCAAGTCAATCCAATCCTGCTGTCAGTAGCACATGATATGTCCGGTTGAGATAGCAAGTGATATGTCCGCTTTTCGGGCGGTGGTAGGGGACCATGCAAGGCATGAACTCCTACACACAAGCCGCCATGGAGCGGGCGATGAAAGTACAGGAAGTGATGTTGCAAGCGATGGCCAAGAAGATCAGCTGGTGGCAAGCGGCCGAGATCTTGGGCATCAGTGACCGGCATATGCGGCGCTGGCGGGAGCGTTATGAGGAGTTCGGATTCCGCGGGTTGTTCGACCGCAGGCGAGGAAAGCCTTCGCCTAAGCGCGTGCCGCTAGCGACCGTGGAGCGGGTGCTGGAGCTGTACCGGGAGCATTATTTCGATCTGAATGTGCAGCACTTTCACGAGAAGCTGGGGGCCGAGCATCGGATTCGGCTCAGCTACAGCTGGGTGAAAGGGATTCTGCAAGGAGCGGGGATGGTGGCCCGGGGGCGCAAGCGCGGAGCGCACCGCAAACGACGACCGCGACGACCCTTGCCGGGGATGCTGCTGCACATCGACGGCAGCCGGCACCGTTGGTTGGGAGACGAGCGCTGGCACGATCTGATCGTGATTCTGGATGATGCCACCAGTGAGATTTACTACGCGCAACTGGTGCAGGAGGAATCGACGCAGACGGTGATGGCCGCTTTGCGCGAGGTGATCGAGCAGCAGGGATTGTTCTGCGCCTTGTATAGCGACCGGGGCAGCCATTTTTGGCTGACGCCCAAGGCGGGCCAGAAGGTAGATCACGCGCGTGTGACGCAGGTAGGACGGGCGCTGCGGGAGTTGGGAGTGCGGATGATTCCGGCCTACTCGCCCCAGGCACGAGGACGCAGCGAGCGCAATTTTGGCACTTGGCAGGGACGACTGCCGCAAGAGTTGCGCTTGCGGGCGATCACGACGGTGGAGGCGGCGAACGCTTTTCTGCAGGAAGAGTACATCGCTGCGTTCAACGTGCGGTTCCGGGTGCCCGCGACGCAGGGGGGCAGTGCCTTTACGGCGTGCCGGCAGCGAGATTTGGAAGGGGTCTTTTCGCTGCAGTTTGAACGCACGGTGAACCGCGACAACACGGTGAGCTTTCAAAATCTGTCTTTGCAGATCCAGCCGGTACGCTGGCGAGCCACGTTGGCGGGCTGTACGGTGACCTTGCATCAGCACCTGGATGGAACGCTGAGCCTCCGCTATGGGCCGCATTGCGTGGGGCGCTACAACGCCGAGGGGCTGCCTTGGATCAGTAGCGATCGGCAAGAGGCTGTGCAGAAGCCGCGCCGTGGAAAAGTCGCAAAGCAGACTTTCCCACCGCGCTTGGAAATCCCGCCCAAAGCGCGGGATTCCCACTTCCCCACAGCCTCGACGGCGGCGGGTGATTAACTGTCAACCGGACAACTCACTTACTACAAAAACCGGACCTTTTAACTTGCTACGAACAGTCAATCCAATCCTGCTCAAACCCGCTTTCTTCCCTGTACAATATATCGGTAGTCGCATTTCAAGTATTCAACCCTTGCTAACTGATAAAGGCTTGGCAGCATCTGATAGCTTATGCCGACTGCACGCGGGCTGAGGCCGCTTACACTATTTGCAGCTTTGGCCGTTCTCGCTTCGCTTTCTATCGCGAGTGTGCTCCCAGCACATCCGCAGCCTGTGCCTGAGATACAAGCTCGGTCGGCTGGCGCGCCACAGCAAGATAAACAGCCCCAATCCCCCAATGCTGCCAGCACTACAAGCAAGCCAACTCCGCCCGACGCGGCAATCGCTTCACCTTCCCCGACCATCAAGGCCGACCTGAAAAAAGCAAAGCAGGCTGACAAGCAGGGTCTCCGCGCCCAACAACAGGGCGACTGGCGGGCAGCTTACGAAGCCTACGTCGATGCGGTGAACTGGGCTCCTCATGACGCCGACTACTTCGCCCAACGGGAAGTAGCCAGAAGCCACGTGGTACAGATGAAAGTAGATCTTGCGGAACGCCACGCGATATCCGGGGAAATTCCGGCGGCTTTGCGCACGTTGCGCGAGGCGCGCGAACTCGATCCCACCAATCGTGTAATCCGCGAACGCCTTACCGAACTGGCAGCGCTCGATCCCGCCCAGGCAAAGGAGATTCTTTCCGGCCCGCAGCTCGCGCCCGAGGTGCATCTCGAGCATTTGCCCGGAACGCAAAATTTCAACCTGCGCGGCAACACGCAGGCAGCCTATGAAGAGATCGCTCGCAGGTTCGGCGTGGAGGTGGCGTTCGACGTGGACTTGCGCTCGCGGCCTGTGCGTCTGGAGGCGAATGATCTGGACTTCCCGACCGTGATGCGACTTCTGGGCGAGGAAACGCGCACTTTCTGGCGCCCATTGACCAAGCGCCTCTTTTTTGTGGCTGACGATTCCACGCAAAAACGCAAGGAATACGATGTTTCGATTGTGCGCACGGTGCTTTTCTCCGCTTCGGAAACCAAGGAACAGATGACGGAGATTTCTCACTTGGTGCGCGACGTCGCGGGAATCAGCCGCAGCCAGTTGGATACGCAGAGCCGAACACTCACTATGCGCGCCTCGCCCCAGGCCATCGCCGTGGCCAGCGGAGTAATCGAAGACCTTGAGCAACCCGTTAGTGAGCTGGTCTTGGAAATCGAAATACTCGAAATGGACCGCACCTATGCGCGGCAGCTGGGCGTCACTCCGCCGCAGACTGCGAAAATTTATTCGATTCCTTCCAACGCTGTCAGTGAGGCGGAGTCCGGACTTTCGGGATTAGTCGCTGTGCTCCAGCAGATCTTCGGGAGCTCCGCGCTGGGAGGGTTGTCGCCAACTCAACTCGCCGGATTGCTGGGTTCGGGGCAGGTAAATGTTGCTTCGCTGATCCCACCGCTGCTCGCCTTCGGCGGAGGAGCGTCCACTTTTCTGTATACGCTCCCCGGCGCGTCCGCTAATTTTTCGGACATGCTTTCGATGGTGCGGCACGGCCGGCGAATTTTGCTTCGCGCCGAGGACAATCAACCCGCTACATTCTTTGTCGGCGAGCGCTTCCCCGTTTCGCTGGCGCAATATTCCAACAGTTTAACAACCGGTACGACTACCGCCGCCGGCACAAGCATCCCAGGCCTGAACGTAAGCAATCTTCCTATAACGAATTACGCCACCGGAAATGGCCCGGCCTTCGTAACCACGGCCGACCTCAACGGCGATAATTTTCAAGACCTGATCGTCGCCAATTTCGCGGACAATACGCTTTCTGTTTTTCTGGGCAATGGCGATGGGACGTTTCAAAATCCGATCTCCCCTCCGCCTGCAACCGGCACCGGGCCTGTTTCTATTGCGACTGGCACGTTCAACTCGAAGAACAATACGAATCAGTGCTTGGCAGTAGCCAATGAAACCGCCAATACGCTCACAATTCTGCTTGGGAATGGCGACGGGACGTTTACACAAGCTTCTGGGTCACCTATCCCGACCGGCAAACATCCAGTTTCAGTTGTTCCCGCCGTACTGAGCACCGGCGGGCAATCCGACCTCATCGTTGCAAATCAAGAAAGCAACACGATTTCGGTGTACATGGGCAACGGAGACGGCACCTTTCAGCACACCGTCGATTACCCTGCAGGTAACGGGCCGACCGGCCTTACAGTCGCGGATTTCAATAATGACAGCAAGTTGGATCTGGCCGTTACCAATCAGACGGACAATACAGTGTGGGTCTATCTTGGAAATGGGGATGGAACATTCAACAAACCGATCGGCTATGCGGTAGGCCAAGCCCCGATGTATGTTGCCTCGGCTGATTTTAACGGCGACAACGTTCTAGATCTCGCGGTGGCAAATAACGGCGCTCCGACTGCCACAAACTCAGGTAACTCTGTTTCCATACTACTGGGCAAGGGTGACGGCACGTTTGGCGCCGCGACTGACTTCCCCGCGGGCAACGGTCCCACTTCGATCGCAATTGCAGATTACAACATTGACGGTCTTCCTGACTTGGCAGTCACCGCACAGACGGACAACGCTGTGGCCCTTCTCCTGGGTGTCGGCAGCGGAACATTCTCTCCATTTTTCGAATTCCCCGTACAGTCGAACCCCCTTTCAGACGCCACGAACGTATTCACCAGTTCAGGACAGCCTGATCTGGCTGTCGCTAACCAAGGCTCAAATACCGTTTCGGTCATAATCAACTCTGCAGTATTTGGAACCGGCAGCGGTGCCGCCCAGGGGACTCAATTTCCCAACGCGGAATACATCGATATCGGCGTGAAGGTGAAGGCAACTCCTCGCATTCACCAGAATGACGAAGTAACTCTGCAGCTTGAATTCGACATCACCAGTCTGTCGGGTACAATCCTCAACAGCATACCCGTAGTTGCCAACCAATCTGTCCACCAAACCGTCCGGGTGAAAACAAATGAGACGACGGCATTAGCTGGATTCCGTTCGCCACAATACATGCGCGGGCTTAACGGGCTGCCTGGTTTAGGAGAAGTGCCCGGCGCGGGGTTGTTCGCTGCCGACGAAGATGTCCAGAAGCAGGACTCCGAATTCTTGATACTTATGACGCCGAGGATGGTGGCGCTTTCACCCCGAAAAGATCATGTCATTTATGCTGGGCGAGGCGCCCCTGAAGGTCCGGGGGCGGCGGGGCCGACACGAGAAGAGCGTGAGACTCCTCCGTCACAAATTCAGCCACAGTCTATTCCACCGCCACTGCCCCCACCGCAACCGCAGCTGCCACCGCCGCAGCCTCAACCCGAGCCGCCGCCCCAGCCAGAACTTCAATAGCCAAGGCCAGGTTCACCGCCAAAAAAATTTAATGTATTAGGAAATAGCTTCGAGAACTACGACTGGCTGATACGTGCGGGGTACGACAGGCTCGGCAATGGCCATCAATTCGCCGCGTTGGTTGAAAACGCGCAGGCGAGCGGGCTTCCAGCCGCCTGAATCCAGTACCGCAGGGGCGCCTTGCGCCGATGCCGGCTGGCCCGGCTGGATTTGAGCAAGTGACACGTTGAACTTTGCCCCGTGGCGGACGCGTTTTTCAACAATGGGGAGTATGGTCACGCGAGGCAATTCGGGCAACAAACTTTCCAGGGAAATGATGCGCTTAGCCAAACGGCCGGTCTTGACGTCGTGGTCGAGCTCCGGAAGCTGAGCAGCTTGGTCCAGAGTAAACTCTCCCACCGCCGTACGCGTGATCTCCGCAAGGTGCGCGCCGGAGCCTTGCAGAACTCCGAGTTCGTGCGCCAGCGAGCGAATGTACGTGCCGGCGCCGCATTCCACCACGAAGCGCGCCACGGAGCGTTCCACGCCGGTGAGCCTGAATTCATAAACTTCCACTTCAACAGGCTCGAGCTTTACCAGCTTGTTTTTGCGTGCCAGCTCGTGCGCTGGGCGGCCATGAATCTTCTTTGCGGAAAAGGAAGGCGGGACTTGTTTGATCTTGCCGACAAATCGCGCGGCATAGGCTGCGATTTCTTCTTCATTCAAAACTGGCGAAGCGTCAGGGCCGTTGGGCTCCCCGTCTGCATCGTAGGTGTCGGTGGAAAACCCAAAACGCACAGCGCACGTATAGCGTTTGCGTCGCCCGCCATAGAAGCGCGCAAGCCGAGTGGCGCGGCCGAGCGCGAGCACCAGCACACCGGTTGCAAGCGGGTCCAGCGTTCCAAAATGTCCGATACCTCTGAAACCAACCAGACGGCGAACTGCTTCCACGACGTCGTGCGAAGTCTTGCCGCGCGGCTTATCGACGACCAGGATTCCGTCAAATGGCAGAGGCTGTATATCTCGAGGCATTTTTTCAATTTGCGTTCGCGGACCAATGGTTGTATCGGAAGCGGTGTTGCATCACGTTACTATTGTAGAGTGGGCGACAAAATAACCATTTACAGCGGTCAGACACCTGCCGGCTCACAAGCTCTCCGGCGGTTTCGCTCGTTTCAAAAGCTGATCGATGTGCTGGCCGTATTCTTGGGACTCATCGAGCAGAAATATCACTTCCGGCGCTCTGCGCAATCGCAGACGTTCCACCAGCTCGTGGCGCACGTAGCCTGAAGCAGCCTTCAGTCCCGCCATGGTTTCGGCGCGTTCCGTATCATCTTCCGCGAGTTGCACAAATACTCGCACGGTGCGCATGCCCGCCCCCAAGCGGACTTCCGTCACCATCACGGGGCCCGCAAGTCTTGGGTCCTTCAGTTCTCCCGCGAGCATTAAACTGACTTCGTTCCGAATTTCTTCCGCAATACGTTCTGAACGGTGTCCGTGTCCGCCGAGCATTATTCGCCATCCTCAAAATAATCGATCTCCTGCGAAACCAGATCGCGCCCGAGCAGTCGCTCCGATTCCGCGGCGATTGCCGTGAGTGATTCTTCCAAGTGTTTGCCATCCCCCGAAATGCTTACCACACCAATTTTCGACCGTTGCCACAACTCCTGATGCTCGAGCTCCGCCACAGCAACGTTGAAATGGGCGCGCAGACGGTCTTTCAAACTGCGCAAGACTTGCCGCTTGTCTTTGAGTGACTGCGCCTCGGAGATGTGTATTTCGAGAGTGAGGAGGCCGATCTGCATTTTCGCCCCCGTAAATTCAGCAAATACGGGCGAGCTGAAAATTACTTAAAAACTTCGCTACGCTCACGCGCTTTCCTGCCGTCCCGGACGTTCCTGCCGGCGGGGCCGTTCGCTGGGAGGCGGCATCTCGAGCGCCAGAGTCTTTTCCATCTTGAAGCATTCGAGAATATCGCCCACCTTCACATCCGCGAAATTCGATACGCCGACGCCGCATTCAAACCCTTGGCGCACTTCATTCGCATCTTCCTTGAAACGCTTCAGCGAAGTGATTCGTCCGGTGTAAATTACAACGTTATCCCGCAGCACGCGAACATCGGCGTCGCGTTTCATGATTCCATCTTGCACGGAACAACCGGCAATTGTTCCCACACCCTTAACCTTGAATGTGTTGCGCACTTCCGCACGGCCCAGGTAGGTTTCCCTGATCACCGGTGCCAGCAGTCCGGACATGGCCTTCTTTAATTCATCCTGCAACTCGTAAATGATGGTGTATGGACGAATGTCCACCCCTTCGCGTTGCGCCAGGTCCGAAGCTTTTCGCTCTGGCCTCACATTGAACGCGACGATAATCGCACCGGATGTCGATGCGAGAAGAACATCGCTTTCGTTCACCGCTCCCACGCTCGCGTGAATAACCTTCAGCTTCACCTGGTCGTTTGAAAGCTTCGGCAGCATTTCGTTGAGGACTTCCACCGAACCCTGTACGTCTGCTTTCACTACGACCGGAAGTTCCTTCACTTCGCCCACTTTCAATTGTTCGTGCAACTGGTCGAGCGTCAAGCGGCCGCTGGCGGATTTCGCGAGCGTGGCTTCGCGCTGCTTGCCCTGGCGGTATTCCACAATGTGCCGGGCTTTGGCTTCTTCAGCCACCTGAAATTGATCGCCCGCTTCCGGGACACTCTGCAAACCGAGAACTTCCACCGGCGTGGATGGGCCAGCTTGCTTGATGGCTGCTCCGCGGTCGTCAAACATCGCGCGAACTTTTCCGTAAACGGCGCCAACGATGAAAACATCTCCGACGTGCAAAGTGCCGTTTTGTACGAGCATCGTCGCCACTGGGCCGCGCCCCTTATCCACGCGTGACTCCAGTACTGTCCCGCTTGCTGGCACATCCGGATCGGCTTTCAATTCGCGAAGGTCGCCGACCAGCAGAATCATCTCAAGCAGCTTAGGAATGTTCGTCTTCATTTTGGCGGACACTTCCACCATTACCGTGTCGCCGCCCCATTCTTCGGGCATCAGACCTTTGTCCGAGAGCTGGCGCTTCACGCGTTCCGGCTGCGCATCCGGCTTATCGATCTTGTTGATAGCGACGACCATCGGGACGCTAGCGGCACGGGCGTGCGAAATCGCTTCCTCCGTCTGCGGCATGATGCCGTCGTCGGCTCCCACGACCAACACAACGATGTCCGTCACCTTTGCGCCTCGCGCGCGCATGCGCGTGAACGCTTCGTGGCCCGGCGTATCGATGAACACAATACGCTTGCCTTGCACGTGCGCTTCATAAGCGCCGATGTGCTGGGTGATTCCGCCCGCTTCACCGCCCGCGACGTCGGCTTCGCGGATCGCATCCAGCAAGCTCGTCTTGCCATGATCGACGTGGCCCATCACAGTCACTACAGGAGCGCGCGCCACTTCGTTGCCGGTGCGCTCTTCCTTGATTTTCTCTTCTTGAACAACCTGCTCTTCAAACGTGACTACCTGGACAATTCCGTTAAACGCTTCGGCCAAGTTCGTCGCAGTCGGCACGTCCAGCGCTTGATTGATACTGGCAAAAACACCTCGGTCAAGCAGCGTCTTCAATAAGTCCTTGGCGCGGATGTCCAGCTTCTCGGCCAACTCGCGGACCGTGATTCCTTCGGTGACCGTAACGGCTCGAGGTTCGCGTTGAACCGGCGGAACAGGTTCGACTTGTGCGGAACGTCCTGGTCCCGCTCCTGCACGAGGACGGACGGGATGAAGCTTGCGCTCCCCTTCAGCGTAGCGTTTTTCGATCAGCGGGCGTCCGCGCGAGGCGGGCGGCTTGCGTGCATACAGCGGCTTGCCCGGCTCGGCCTTGGGGACACCAGCCCCTGGCCTCTGAGCACCAATCGGACCTTGCCCTGGGCGGCCTCCGCCGCTGCTGGGGCGCTGCGGAAAGCGCGAAGGCGGTCCACCGGGGCGCGGCGCGCCTGGACGGGCTGAGCTCGGAGCGCCCGCCGGACGTGCCTGGCCGGGAGCAGCCGCCGGTCGAAATCCTTGGGCTGGACGCCCTTGACCTGCACCGGGCGAAGTCGCAGGACTCGACGGATATCTCCCAGGTGGTGCGCCTGTAGGCCTCAATCCACTCGGGCTAGCGGCGGGACGATGCGCTGCTGGCGCACCGCTCTGCCCTGGCGTTGCACCGGGCGCCGCAGGCCGTGCAGTAGTAACAGATGGCGATCCAGCTACGGGCGCAACACCGGGCCTGGTCAGACGAGCCGCAGGTGGAACGGTACCGGCAGCCGCGATCCCGAGTTTTGCCGCGGGCGCCGCTGGTTTCACTGCAGGATGAGCGCTGGCCGGCGCGGTGCTAGCAGCAGGGCGTGTTGGGGTTCCTGCCGGCGGAGCGGCGGCCGGACGGGCCGCGGGCGCTGTCGGCGTCGTACTAGGGGCGGCAGGCGCCACACGCTGGGCAGCCGGCTGCGTTGCCGCGGCGGGTCGCGATGGCTTGGATTTCGCGGCGGCGGCTTTCGTCTTCTCCGCTTCTGCGGCAGCTTCTTCCGCCGCCAAACCCAAGAAATGCTTCCGCACTAGCTCGGCATGGGATTTGTCGATGGAGCTCGAGTGCGTCTTCTTCTCGGTGACGCCTATTTCCGGGAGATACTCGATTAGGACTTTCGCCTTGATCTCGAGTTCCCTGGCGAGCTCGTTTATTCGAACTTGATTAGGATCTGCCATCAGCCTCTTTCTTCACAAGCTTTGGGCTTCTACTTCTCTATGTTTTCTTTCGAGCCTTCGGTTTCTTCGCCGCCTTCCACAGAATCGCGTGGAGTTTCTTTGCCCGGCAGCTCTCTTGTTTCCGTACCGCCCGGTGAATCCAGCGGTTCCGCCTCGCGGACGTTATTTATTTCTAGCGCTTCCGGCGCTTCACCTACTTCAGGCGAATCGGGCAACTCGGATGCCTCGCCGGTTTCAGGATTCTCTGATATTTCTGGGGCTTCGCCTAGTTCGGGCTCCTCGGATGCTTCACCCGTGTCAGGCGCATCTTGCACCTCTCCAGGCCCTTCGGGCATTTCGGGACTTTCGGCCGTCCCCTGCCCTCCGGCTTCGAGTGCCTCAGCGTCTTGTTCGGGTGCAGCCAGAGCCTGGGTTTCCAGGGCTTCGAAGTACGCAGCAACCGATTGGTGAATCTTCTCCACCATCTTTTCGCCGATGCCTGGAATTTCGACTAACTGCTCCGGAGTCATATCCGCCAGCTTCTCGACGGAAGTGATTCCAGCAGCTTCGAGCTTCTCGACAGTCTTCGGTCCCACGCCCTTTAATTCCGTGAGCGGGGTACCGGGGGCCGTGAGGGCGGCCATCTGCGCTTCGATTTCGCGGCGCTTCTCTTCCTCGCTCTTGATGTCGATGTTCCAGCCGATGAGCTTGCTCGCGAGCCGCACGTTCTGACCCTTTTTGCCGATAGCGAGCGAGAGCTGCGTGTCCTCAACGATCACTTCGAGTCTCTTTTCTTCCGGATCCACCACCTGCACGCGAGTCACTTTAGCCGGGCTCAACGCCTTCTGCGCGAAAGCGATAGTCTCTTCGTTATACGGAATGATGTCGATCTTCTCGCCGCGCAGTTCGCGAATAATCGACTGCACGCGCATACCCTTCATGCCCACACAAGCGCCGACCGGATCCACATCTTTGTCGCGGCTCTCGACCGCAATCTTCGTCCGCTCGCCGGCCTCGCGCGCTACCGCGCGGATTTGCACCGTTCCGTCATAAATTTCCGGAACTTCCATTTCGAACAGACGCTGCACCAGAGCGGGATCGGCGCGCGACACTACCACTTGCGGGCCTTTCGCAGCGCGTTCGACCGCGCGAATCGTGACGCGCAGACGGTCTCCCACGTTGTAAGCTTCCAGACGGGATTGTTCCCGCTTCGGCAATCGAGCTTCCGTGCGCCCGAGGTCCACGATGATGTCCGGACCTTCCATGCGCTTCACGACGCTGTTGATCAGCTCTCCGACGCGGGTATGAAATTCGTTATAAATCGTGTCGCGTTCGGCTTCTCGCACTTTCTGCAAAATCACTTGCTTGGCCGTTTGCGCCGCGATTCTTCCCAGCACGTCCGTAGGCTTGGCTTCGATTACTTCGCCGCCTAGTTCGATCTCAGGCTGGCGCTTTTTGGCATCTCCAAGAGAAATTTCGCGCAACGGATCGGTAACTTCCTCCACCACCGTATGCACCGAATACACATCTACCTGGCCGGATTCTGGATTGAATTTTGAGCGGAGATCTTCCTCCGTGCGGTAGTATTTCCGCGCCGCGACCACCATCGCGTCCTCAATCGCCGCGACAATAATCTCGGGTTCAATGTGTTTTTCCCGGCTGATCTGCTCGATTGTCTGGTACAGCAGACTCGCCATTTGCGTTTCTCCCAAACATCAGTTTCAGAATACTTAGATGCTTTTGCTGCTGAAAATTTCTCTCTCGATACTTTGCCGCTTAACAAATGCCTATAGCTCAACAACTAAGTTCGCCTTCTTAATGCCGCTGAACGGCACAACCAGCTCACGATCCCTTACATTGAGCTTGACCACGCCGTCCTCATAGCCCGCCAACCGCCCTTCAAAATAATTCCGGTTCTCGATAGGCTCGGTTAGCCAGACTTTGGCGAGCCGCCCAACGAACCGTTCGTAGTCCGCCGGCTTAATGAGCTTGCGATCCAGCCCAGGTGAGCTAACCTCAAGAACGTAGCTCGGGCCCGGCACCAAATCCTCGACATCGAGAATCACGCTAAGCTGCTCGCTCACCCGCTCACAATCCTTGTGGGTGACACCGAGTCCCTCCGGGTTTTGCGGGCCTGGCAAACGGTCGATATAGACCCGCAAAAGCCGTTGCTTGCCGATCTTCCATTCGACGTCGAAAATCTCGAGGCCTAGCGAGCCTGCTACCCTCTCAGCCGCCTCTCGAACCTTTTCCAGTTGCATTCAATTCAACCGGCCGGCTTAGAGACCTAATCCTACGGTGCCAGCACCATGTGACCGGCATTCAAGAACTCTCATAGACAGCCCGACCGAGGCGCCACTCTTCGCGCCAACAAAAAAGTGGGCTCGCGCCCACTCGGACATGCGACCGTTCTAGAAGCACTCCAGTATAATTTCCCGGCCCCGAAAACGCAAGGCCACCCTCAGAAGGCTGAAGACGCGCCTGTTCTGGCATTCCGTTCGTTTTGAATCGAGCTCGGGCTGCTCACAGTTGAGTAGGGAATCAGGTAGCAAAACAAATAGGCCTTGTCGGTTCGCACCGACGAGGCCCTTTGCTTTTGCGTCGAATAGACTAAGGCTGTTTAGGCGCTGGTTGCGCCGGTGCTTGCGGTTTCGGTGCTGTCGACTTTGGCGCCGCCGGCCGTGCAGCTCCGGCGTTCTTTACCGGATAGCTTTGATCGTAAAGCTTGATAATGTCCTGTGTGACGTCAACCGTGTTCGCGGCATAAATCACCGGAGTGTTCTGCGCGGAAGTATCCAGGACCACGCTGTATCCGTTCTCTTTTGAATACTTGTCCAGGATTTCGATCATTTTGCGGCCGATGCGATCCACGATCTCGCGCTCCGCTTCGTTGAAATCATCCTGCGAATCCTGTTGCTTGCGCTGATACGTGCGCGTCAACTGATCGCCTTCCCGCGCCAGCCGCGCCTTTTCTTCGTCACTCAGAGTATTAGACGTAGTGCGCAGTCGCGTCTGCAAGTCCTCGATCTGTTTGCGCAGATTATCCAGCTCTGTCTGCCGTGGCGCAAATTTCGATTGCAATTCGTTAGCCGCTTGTTTCCCCTCTGCGGTACTCTGAATAGCCACTTGCACGCTTATAACACCCACTTTTGCAGCCGGCGCCGACTGGCCCCAAGTTACGGGCAGCAAAAGCAGAGCCGCCATGGCCGGAATTCCAAATCGAATCTTCATTCTCACTCCTTGTTCGAATATTTCGCTCAACGCAAACCAGGAATTATAGCCGTCCCTGTGGAAACAGGTCAATCGGATTCCTACAAACGCGTTTGTTACTTTCGGATGCTTTGGCGCGCACAGAGGTTGGCCCTCCAACACTCGCCGACTGTGAGCCGCTCCGAGGCGCTAGTGTGGCAGCGGAACCAGCAGAACGCGGTTATTGCTCTGATCCACCAGAACTCCTAAGTTCATTTTCAGGTCGATGGCTATCGAGTTCGGTCCCACTATCACCGATGAAGGCTGCACCAAGCCGCCTATCCCGAGCACGTCGCGAACTTTCGGCCCCGCGCAACTTGGCGGAGCATTCTGAACCGGAGGGCACACGTAACTCACTACCGAGAGTGTATTGCTTCCCGCATTATCGGTTACCAACGTGCTGGTCTGAAAGTTGTAATCCAGTGAAGTGGGATCGATTCCCACGCGAAACGGCGTCTGAATGAAGGTATTGGGATCGATGATGACCACGCTGTTGATCAAGCTATCCGTCACCAGAAAATCTTGGTTCACGGGATCGAACACCACGCCGGTCGGCAATTGAAAACTCGGAATTCGGCTCACAATAGAAGCCGTCGTGGAATTGATCAAATCCACGCTGCTCGCCGAAGACGCAGTCGCGACCGGGACAAGATTGTTCGTAACAATCAAACCCGGTATAGGCGGGGACACCAGAACAGGTGCCATCGCAAGAGCATCGGGAAACTGATCTACGAGGGTTGTTGCTCCAAGCGTGGCGGTTGTGCCGGAAGCTGGCAGCGCGATGAAACTGACGTTATTTGAAGTCGTGTTGGCCGTCCCTGCGGTAGCGGTGTCGGAATTGGCCCCCACGCCTGCGGGCTGCGTGCAAGTAGCGCAAAGCGGTATTGTGGTGGGCGGGGTGAAAATGCCATTGTTCCCAACCTCATCAACAACCGTAACGTTGTTGCTTCCATTATTCGCCACTACCGCCAAGCCGAGCCGCGCCACTATCGAGACTCCTTCAGGATTCGATCCAACCGATACGGTAGAGCCCGACAGAATAGGCGCGCCTGTGATCAGATTCAAAATTGACACTGTGCCATCCGCGTAATTGGTCACCACCGCTTGATCTATATTCTGGTCGATGGCGACGCCTATCGGAGTATTCCCCACGCCGATAGGCTGAACCATGGTGAGCTCCGTAGTGTTCGACCACTGACCTCCATTTTGCACGTAAACGATATAGTTACGCGCATTCGTGAGCATGGCCGCTGGAATTGTCACCAGAATTTGCCGGCTGTTTAGCACCGTGACGTCGCCGGCTGGAAGCGGCACTCCGTCCAGGACCACCTGCGGGGTTCCTGTAAATCCATTGCCAATTATCGTCAGCGTCAAGGGAGTAGCCGGAGTGGTCACAAACGCAGCCGCTGGACTGGACTCCGCAATCTGCAATGTCCGGAATTGCCCGGCAGTTCCGAGCGTAACAACCGAAACACTGTTATTCCCTTGATTCACGATGTACGCCTGATTTGTCACTGCGTCGATCGCCACCGCTTGCGGTGTGCTAAGTCCCGTCACGGTTTGCAAGACGTTGCTGTTTTCCATGTCCACTATCGCCGCCGTTCCGGCGAGCCTGTTGACCGCGATGCCCACGTTTGACAGCGGGTTTATTGCCGAAGCAACAAAACCCTGCTCGTTAATTGGAGTTCCGTTGAGCAAGAATGGAACGCTGCTGACTGTATTGTCGAGCAAGCTGTAGCTCGTAAGCCCGCCACTGTTTGGATCCGTCAGCAGGGTTTGATGCGTCTGATCGTTAATGCCGACTCCTTGGTTCGATGTCGAAATCGAAAGAGACCCGATCACGACAGGAGGCCGGCTGCTGGTATCTCCGTTGATCGGGTCTCTTCCCAAGTCCACGATGTTGATCGAACCCGAACCACCCGGAGTCACAATGGCCCAGTTTAACCGCGGGTCAATCGCCACGGACGGAGTTGGTCCAGTACCGTATGGAGTCAAGCTGCCGCCAACTTGTTGCACGATCACCGGCGCGCCAGTGGATAAGTCCAGGATCCACGCTGTATTTGTTGATTGCTGGGTCACAATCGCACGATGCGTCAACGAATTAATCCCGATAGAGTAAGGCAACGGTGTTGTAAGGGGCGGAACTGCCGTATTGGGCAGCATTAACGTCGTCGTCGCAAGTGTCGTTAGGTCAATCGCCGTGACGCTATTCCCGCCGCTGGCAATGCCGCCGCTGTTCACCACTAGCGCAGTATGGTGGGGTAACTGATCGTCAATGGCCACTCCTGTTGGGCTCGGACCCACCGCAACCGGTGAGCCCGCCACCTGTGTGTTAGTCGCCAGATTGATTATGCTCACCGTGTTTGAACCGGTATTTGCAACCACTGCAAAGCCCAGCGCCGGATCGATCGCTATGGCCGAAGGAGTGCTCCCCACGCTGATCGAAGCGCTCGGCGCGCTCGGAAACGAAATAGGCTGTACGGCAAGATTTACGGCGGAAATTCCCGGGTTCGGCGCTACTACGTCCTTATTCTGAACAACGATTGGATAAAGACCTGGAGGTCCCCAATCGGAAGCCGGAACGGTGACCTGCAGCAGCCTGGTGCTCCCTCCTGAGCTATAACTCACCTGCTGAGCGTTGAAGAAAACCTCCGTGGAAGGAGAAAAGTATCCGCCGGTGAGAGTCACGCCTGCGCTAGCAGCATTTCCTGATGTGCTGTCAGGCGAAGAAGCTACCAGTGCGGGACGCGATGGATTTACCGTGAGAGTCGCTGGCAGCGAAATATCTCCATTTTGCCGCTGCACCAAAATCCGGAGCGGTCCCATCACTGACAATTCGGCCGCTGGGATTGTGGCGCGAAGGAGCGAAGTCGTAAGGAAAATCGTCGGAACCGGAACTCCATTTACCAGCACTTTGCTGGTTGAGAAAAAGTTTGCGCCATTTAGATAAATATCCTGTTGCACCGAACCCTCTTGTGTCGTGGCCGGGGCGATCGAGTTGAGTGTGGGATCACTTCCCGGTCCGAGGGTGACGTTTACCGATGCGGATTGCGACGTGTCGGCCGCGGAGGTTGCCGTGACGGTCACAGCGCCGGGTGACACCGAAGGAGCGAAATAAGTTCCCGCGGGCTTGGATTGACACAACTGCTGGGGATCGTTCATGCTCGGGCAGATAATTCCGATGGTCGGGTTGCCGCCAACCACAGTCATGTTGTCGGCCGTTACGCTCCAAGTGACGGCCGTATTCGCGGTGCCGCTGACGGTCGCTGTGAATAAGAAATTTTCGCCCGGCGCGATGGTGGCGCTTGTCGGAGCGATGGAGACGCGCACTCCAGCGCCTATAACAACGTAACTGAGTCCGTAGATGTTGGTATTGACGGTGCTTTGTGCTGCGACAACAAACAAGTTGGGAGACGGAGCTGTAGACGGCGCAACGTACAGACCAGTCGAGCTAATGGTACCGAAGCCTGTCAGTTGCCCGCAATTCACGGGTATGGGATTCTTGACTGAAGTATTCGTGGGAGGAAGACAAACGAACCAGTTCACCGTGCTTGTAGAAGTTCCGGTAACGTTTACTGCAAACGGTTGCTGGCCGTTGATTAGCACGGAAACAGGCGACGAAGCAGTGCCGGTCGGAGCCACGATAACGCCGACCGGTGTGGAGTTGCCGCCGCACCCACCCACGCAAGCGGCCAGAACAATTGCCGCGCCGATTCGCCAAACTCTCATCCTCATTCCTCCACCCCGTCTCGCACGATCACTCTCGCGCGCCGAAACCGGCTTGGCCTGCCGGCGACCACAAATTCTCGAAATTTGAATGCTCATCCTAGAAAGTCTTCCCCACGGTAAACCTGAAAGTTTGCTTCGGCTCGATCAAGCCGGCCGGAATGTGCTGGACCTGCTGAAACAGGATTGAATCTAGCTCCGGGACAAGCTGCGTCTGAAGAACGCCCGGGGGCAGGGAATTTTTCACCGCGTCACTCAAATAGAAAGCGCCGGACGGCGCTGTGATTGTCCCGGTCAGTCGCAAATAATTATATGCATAATAAACGCGGAATGGCGCGTTGACGATCGGCAGAATCACCTGCACTTCGACTCCCGCGGAGGTGCGCGGATAAAAGTTCGTACCCGAAATGATCGGTAAGTTTTTTGTGATGTGCACGTTCGGGAAATCGGGGTTTGGATATTGTTCCTGAAACAAAGATACTGCTGCGGGATTCAACGACAATTGCGATTGTCGCAGAATTCCGTTCAATCCGAGATCGTTGAACAAGACCAGCGTCACCGGTCCGGCGATCGGAATGCGATATTCCAGGTTTACTACGTTCTGATAGTCCCCTCCCGGACGGGTGGGGATAAATTCCAGTAGCGGGACCGTGAGGGCTTGCGGAATGGGCGCTCCGTTTGGGCCAATCTTCCTGGGATCGAAATAAACGACGCTCGAGCTGGTGGAAAAGGGAATGGCCACAAAAGGAGAGATGGTGTAGAAATTGAAGCCCCGGACGTCCTGCTCTCCACCCAGATAAAAACGGTTATAGGGCGGAATGTCCTTTCCGCCGTAGCCCGAAATGATTGCCGTTTGGTATTTCAGACCGATCACGTTGCGATGCTTGTTGACCGGGTGAAAATACGTGGTCGAGAACGTATTGCTGATGGTGTTTACGTTGCCCCCCAAGGGGCCGCCCTCTAGCGAAAACCCGTAGTAATAGCTCTTTCCGTGCGTGGGGTTTTGGGGATTATTCACCGTGCTGTAACTGATTGTCGGCGTGATCTTGCTCGAGTGAATCCCGTTCAGCGCGGACGGACCAGCAAGGCTGGTGAACTGAATGCTGTCGAACAGTAATTGTGCCGACTGGCTGAACGTGGTGATGTTCGTGGAGGAATAACCATAGGTCAGCCCCACGCGCGCGAACGAGAACCGTCGCAAAGGCGCACTCACAAATATCGTGAAACCCTTGGTGTCCGTGTTGTAATTTTCTTGCAATGCCGGATTCAAAGCGACTTGCTGCCCCAGCAAAAGTCCATACTGCTTGGCCTGGTTGAAATCGTATTTGTTCGCGAAGATCGTGAAACCCGAAGTGATCGGACGATCGAAGAGAAACGGCTCGGTAAAGCCGAACGTGTAGCCGCGCTGAAAATCTCCCAGCTGCGCGGACAATGTGAGCGTTTCGCCGAGTCCCAGGAAATTATTCGTCTGGTAAGAGGCGCTGATAAAGGTTCCCGCGACGCCGCTCACACCGCCCGAGAAGCTGATAGATTGCTTCCCTTTTTCTTTTACCTTTAATTTGATATCGACGGTCCCGGCCTTCACGTTGCGCTTCAGCTCCGCATTCTCCGGCTTGATAACGTCAAAGTAGCCCAGCTGGTTCAACCGCAAGATGCTCAATTCCCACAGACGATTGTTGTAAACCTGGCCTTCATCCAGCAGGATTTCTCGGCGTATCACTTTATCTCGTGTCGTGGTGTTCCCCGAAAATTCAATGCGGCGCACGAAAAATTGCTTCTGCTGATCGAACTCCATGGTCAAATTCACGACTTTCTTCGTATCGTCAATGTCCGTCAGCGGCTCGGCCACGAAATCGATGTAGCCGTACTCTCCGTACAGCTTCTTGTAGTTGTCGAGCGCTTTTCGAATTTTATCGGCCGAAAAAATCTCACCTTCTTTAATGGGGAACACGCGGGCCAGTATCTCGGACTTGAAGACCAGCCCCACTTCCGGATCGCTGCTGCGAAATTTCAGGCTGCCCATGCGATACAGCTCGCCTTCCTCGATGGGGATAGTGATATTGACGCGTTTGCCGTGCTTGGAACCCAGCACCGGCCACGGGCCTTTGATGCCGCTGCGATCCTCGTCCACCGTATTCAAAACCGGATCGCCCACCGTTGCCTTGAAATAGCCGTGGTCGCGATACAATCCGCGAATTCCCACTTCCAGGTCTTCGTCCAGTTTCTGGCGGTCATAGGTTTTGTCCCACACCGGAATATTCGTGATGTAGAGCGGGATCGCATAGGGACGGTCGTGCCGCATCGCGCGCAAAAGTTTTCCATCGGAAAAAACTTTATTCCCCGTAAACGTGATCGCTCCAACCTTCACCTTCGGACCCTCGTCGATATTGAAGACCAGCTTCACCGCGTTCGTGGCTGCAATCCGTTCGTAGGTGGGCTTTACGGTAGCAAACTGGCGTCCATGTTCCGCGAGTAGTTCCTTAATCACCACTTCCGCGCGCTTGATTTTCGTGGGATCAAATTGGCCCTCCACCGAAAGGCCCACTTTCTTTTCCTTGAACGCGTCGAGGATGTCGGATTCGGTAATCGATTTGTTCCCCTTATATTCGATCCGGCGAATGATGGGCCGCTCTTTTAAGTAGAACACTACGATCTTGCCGTCGGGCTGGTCGGGACTGTCTTCCACCTCGAGCCGCACATCCTCGAAGAATTGCGTGTTCCAAAGCGCCTGAAAATCCCGGCGAACAGCTTCCTCGCTGTAGGGATCGCCAGGACGCGAAAATATTCGGGCACGTAAGGTATCCGACTGGATTCGACGATTACCGATGAATTCGATCCTCTGGATTACGTACTGCCGCCTCGATGATTCCTGACCCCGCTGAGCCCAAAGAGGATACCCGTACGCCATGATGCACAAGCACACAACGGCGAAAATTCGACGCAAACGCACAAAACTTTTCGTGCTCGCGGCCGAAGTCAAGGCCGCCGTTTCCCGCCCAAGATTATGTGCTCCCCTGCCGGAACCGCTCCCGTCCGGCTTGCGCGTAGGATTCTTAGTGGGCCACTGGGGTTGCTTCAACTGCGGGACGGAACGAAAGTCCTTCTTCACCGGAGAGAAAAACTTCCAGCGTAGCCGGCCGTTGCAATCCACCCTGAATCAAAGCTTCCGACAATGGGTCTTCGACGTACTTCTGCAACGCGCGCCGGAGCGGCCGCGCGCCATAATTTCGATCACTGCAAGTTTTCTCGAGAATCCACTGGCGCGCCTCCGGAGTCAGTGCAATCTGCACTTGGCGATGCACCAGCGTCTCGTTAATCTGGCCGACCAGCAAATCAATGATGCGCAACAGATCGTCGTCTGTGAGCGAGTTGAACAAAATCACTTCATCCAGACGATTGAGGAACTCGGGATTGAAAACCCGCTTGACCTCGCTCATCACCATGTCGTCCTGACTCTTCGCCATCGACTCGATTTCCTTGGACGCAAATCCTAGGCCGCTCTGCTTCTGCAATTGCCGCGCGCCCAGGTTTGAAGTCAGGATGATGATCGTGTTGCGGAAATCCACCGTGTTTCCGAGCCCGTCGGTCAGCTGCCCGTCTTCAAAAACTTGCAGCAAGATGTTGTACACGTCCGGGTGCGCTTTTTCAATCTCATCCAGCAGAATTACCGAATACGGAGTGCGGCGCACGCGCTCGGTCAGTTGCCCGCCTTCCTCGTATCCCACATATCCTGGAGGCGCGCCGATCAATTTCGAAACCGAATGCTTCTCCATGTACTCGGACATATCGAAGCGCACCAGCGACTTCTCGCTGCCGAATAAAAATTCCGCCAGCCTTCGCGCAACTTCGGTCTTGCCCACGCCTGTTGGTCCGAGGAACAGGAAGCAGCCAACCGGTCGCCCCGGAGCTTTCAATCCTGCGCGGCTTCGCCGAATCGCTCGTGCCAGAGCCGTGATGGCCTTGTCCTGGCTGATGACGCGGCGATGCAATTCTTCTTCGATGCGCAAGAGTTTCTGCTGCTCGTCTTCCTTGATCGCCGAGACCTGGATTCCAGTCCAGCGCGCCACCACTTCTTCGATATCTTCACGCGTGACGATACCCGTGGAAGAATCATCGATCTTCAGTTTCTCTCGCAGCATGCGAAGATGCTCTTTTTCTTTGCGCTCTTCTTCGGAATAAAACCGCGCCTTCTCAAATTCGTGATTGGCGATGGCGGTTTCCATCCGGTGCGTAATAAATTTCACGCGCTTCTGCACTTCGGAAACTTCGTCCGGCAACATTGCCTGGCGGAGTTTCACGCGCGACCCCGCCTCGTCAAGAAGATCAATGGCCTTATCCGGCAGAAAGCGATCCGGAATATACCGGTTCGATAGATAAACAGCGTATCGGATAGCTTCGTCCGTATAGCTTACAGCGTGGAATTTCTCGTAACGGTCGCGAACGCCTTGCAGCACGCGAATCGCTTCCTCTTCATTCGGCGCGGATACTTTTACCGACTGGAACCGGCGCTCGAGCGAACGGTCCTTCTCTACCGATTTGCGATATTCAGCGGGCGTTGTAGCGCCAATGCACTGGATCTCACCGCGGCTCAGCGCCGGTTTCAAAATGTTGGCAGCGTCGAGCGAACCTTCCGCCGACCCTGCGCCAACCAGCGTATGCAATTCGTCAATGAATACGATTGCATTCTGGCTCTCCATCAATTCTTTCATGATGGTCTTCAGCCGCTCTTCAAATTGCCCGCGATATTTTGTTCCGGCAACGATCAACGAAAGGTCGAGCGAAAGGATGCGCTTGTCGGCGAGAAATGGCGGCACGTCCCCGTCAGAGATTCTCTGTGCCAGACCTTCGACAATGGCCGTTTTCCCTACTCCAGGCTCTCCAATCAAGACCGGGTTGTTCTTCGTGCGCCGGCAAAGGATTTGAATGGCCCGCTCGAGCTCCCGGTCCCGGCCCACCAGCGGGTCGAGTTGTCCTTCCATGGCCGCTTGAGTCAAATCGCGGCTGAATTCTGCTAACAGCGAAGCTTCTTTCGGGCGGTTCACTGGCACTTTCTCTCCTGCGCTGCGCGTCAATTCTTCACGCACAGCTGAAAGCCGCAATCCACGCTCCAGCAAGATCTCCGCGCCAAAGGATTTCTCCTCGCGCAATACTCCTAACAGCAGGTGCTCAGTGCCCACATGCTTGTGGCCCAATCTCTCCGCTTCTTCCGCGGCGAAATTAAGAATGCGCTTGCATTCCTGGCTCAGAGGAACTTCCACCGAAGTGGAAATACGTTCGCGCACGGTGATGCGCGCTTCGATTTCCTTGCGGATTGATTCGATCGAGCCGTGAGTGCGCAGGAAACGATTCGCCAGCGCCTTGTCCTCACGCAGAAGCCCTAGCAAAAGGTGTTCTGTCTCAATGTACGGGCTGCCGTACTGGCTCGCCTCATACCGCGCAAAAAAAATCACGCGTCGAGCCTTCTCTGTGTAGCGTTCAAACACGAGTCACCTGCACTCTCCCAAGGACGTGGCCGGGCCTGTTGGAACTGCGACAGCACTTCCCGAAACTGTTTGCACGTTTACGGCCGGCGTGAGCGTCCCGTGTTCCAAAACGAGAACGCGGTCAGTTCGCCGGGCCAGCGATAAATTGTGAGTTGCCAATACAGAAGTTAGATGGTGAGTCGCGTGGAGACGCTGCATGAGTTCGAAAATATTTCCGGCGTTCCGCTCGTCCAAGTCCCCGGTAGGTTCGTCAGCGAGAAGCAAAGTTGGGCGATTCACCAGCGCGCGCGCAATAGCCACGCGCTGCTGCTCGCCTCCGGAAAGTTCACCGGCACGCTGTTCGGTTCGACTGGCCAACCCCACCTCTGCGAGCCATTCGCCGGCCGATCGGAGCGCTGGCCCCAACGCCACACCCCGAACCAGCAGGGGCATCGCTACATTCTCCGCAGCCGAGAAATCCGGCAGCAGGTGATGACGCTGCCAGACCAGCCCCACGGCGCGATTGCGATACTCTGCCAGCTCCGCCTCGGAAAAAGACTGGAGCGAATTCCCGCCGAAGTATACTGTACCGCTCGTTGGAGTGTCCAGCGCAGCCAGAATATGTAGCAAGGTACTTTTGCCGGTGCCCGAGGGTCCCACGATAGAAATCATCTCGCCGCGGCCAATCGAAACATTTAACCCGTCGATTGGAATTATTTCCTGAGCGCCGGAGCGAAAAGTCTTGCGCAGGTCATCGCAACGCAGAAGCACTTCAGAGGAGGCGGTGGTCTTGGACGGCGATTCGTCAAAGACGGCCTCAGTCGAGTTCAGCTGGGTCTGCATAATCTCGCGATTACCTACCTCAATTAAGATGCCGAACCCACAAATCTGTATGTCCTTACTTTACTTGCTGCTAGCCAAGGGATGCCTCAGACCGGAATGCGCTGATTCTAATGAATTTCACATTTTGCCCGTACTGTTACCGCTACCGGGCATATGTAACTTTTTAGGGCGTCTCGCCCCCCACCGATACTTCGCCTGCTTTTCGATTCTAACACGTCTGACAGGAGAGCAGTTTCTTGGAATTATTCAAAGCGAAGAATCTGTACCGGCAGGATCTTCGCGGCGGCCCGCGCAGGAACGATGGTTGCGGCAATACTGATGGCCAGCGCTGCGGCGGCAATCCATACCGAATCCAAAACGTTCGCGTGAAACGGGACGTACGGAATCGCGTACACTTCGGGGTTCAGGGGAATCAACCGCCACGTATCGGCGGTCCACGCAAACGCGTAGCCGATCAAAAGCCCGGCCGCTGTCCCCGCAGCACTGACAACTATCCCTTGCAGAATAAAAATTTTGCGGACCTGCGCGCTCCGCGCACCCATCGCCATCAAGACGGCAATATCGCGAGCACGGTCGGTCACGGTCATCGTAAGCACCACCAGAATGTTTAACCCCGCAACAAAGGTAATTAGCCCGATGAAAAGTGCGGTGACTAGCTTTTCCAGACTCAGCGCCCGGAATAATGCGCGATTCTCATCCATCCACGTACTGGTCGTGAATCCATTTCCAGCGCGCCGCAAGAGTGTGTCGGCAATCGCCGCGGCGTCATCCATATTCACCACGCGCACTTCCAGCAGGCTGACGACGTCGCCGATTCCCGCCAGCCCCTGCGCCGATGGCAAAGTGACGAATCCCCAATTTGCGTCGTAATCGTAGAATCCGGAGTCGAAAATGCCCCCGACGCGGAAACGCCTGGAGCGTGGAAGCATTCCGAACGGAGTTAAATTTCCCTGCGGGCTCGTCAACGTCACGTAGTCGCCTGCGGAAATTTTCATATCTTCCGCAAGAATGCGTCCGACCAATAGCGCCGGGATTCCGTCGGCATCGGTGGCAAAATCGCTTGAGCCTGTGTCAATGTGGCGCAACGCTTCACTCGCACGTCGCTCGAGTTCCGGGTCCACCCCCTTGAGCACGATTCCTCGCGCATGAGGCCCGGAAGACAGCAGGACTGTGTCGTAAATTACTGGTTCAATTGAACGCACGCCCGGCGTGCTGCCCAGTCGATCTATTATTTGTTTGTAATCGCCAATCCCTTCAGTGCTGATGGGCTTGAGGTTCACATGTGCGGTAACGCTCAGCAGCCGGTCGCGAATCGCCCGGCGAAATCCGGTATTCATTGACAGCGCGATAACCAGCGTCGTCACGCCCGCCGATACGCCCACTACCGCCAGCAGCGTAACGATTCGCAGTACGGCCGGCCGGTTCGGCGAGCGCAAGTACCGCAGCGCCACCAGCCATTCGAATGTCATTTTGCCTCACCGCTCTTTTCAGCCGGCGACGGCGCTTCAGTTTCTCCAACCTCGGTACGCAGCAGCGGGAAAAGCACTACTTCGCGGATTGCGTGGGAATCAGTTAACAACATCACCAGGCGATCGATGCCCACCCCCTCACCAGCAGTTGGCGGTAAGCCATGCGTCAGCGCGCGAATGTAATCGTTGTCCACTTCCTTCGGCGATTCCGGTCCGCCCCTTTCCACCTGTGCGCGAAATCGCCGCTCTTGATCGAAAGGATCGTTCAGCTCCGAAAAACCATTCGCCAGCTCCATCCCCGCTATGAAAAGTTCGAACCGCTCCGTCAATGAAGGGTCATCGGGCTTCTGTTTGGAAAGCGGCGAGATAGCCGTCGGAAAATCGTAAATAAGGGTTGGTTGCACCAGATGCGGTTCGGCAACTTGTTCGAACAGTTCTCCGGTTAATTCCCCGTCGGAAAGCCCCGCGACTTTAACCAAAGGAGGCAAACCGTGGGCATGCGCAAATGCATTGTAACGCTCGGCAAGGGCGCGTGGTCCGCCGGGAGCGGCGAGATCGGATTCAACCGGCAATGGGGTTGCGGCAGCGGGCCAGAACTTGCAAATCGCTTCGCGCATGGAGAAGCGTTCAAAGCGACCGAAATCGATTTCTTGCTCGCCGTATTTGATCTTTGTACTGCCGGTGATCCTATCGGCTAGCCCGCGAAACAATTCTTCCGTCAGATCCATCAGCTCGAGATAGTCGCTATAAGCCTGGTAAAACTCGAGCATGGTGAATTCTGGCTGGTGGATCGCGTCGATTCCTTCGTTCCGAAAATTCCGATTGATCTCGTACACCCGGTCGATCCCGCCCACAACCAGCCTCTTCAGATACAGCTCTGGCGCGATGCGGAGGTACAAGTCCATGTCAAACGTGTTGTGATGGGTGATGAAAGGACGCGCCGTGGCCCCGCCCAGAATCGGATGCATCATCGGCGTTTCCACTTCCGTATAGCCCCGAGAGTCGAAGAATTCCCGTATCTCGCGAATGATCCTTGCGCGGCGAAGAAAAATATCCCGCGTGCGTTCGTTCACAATCAGATCGAGATATCGCCGGCGAAAACGCTGCTCCACGTCCGCCAGACCGTGCCATTTTTCAGGAAGCGGCAGCAATGCCTTGCTTAGCAATTCGAGCTTTTCCACCCATAGTGTCAACTCATTTGTCTTTGTGCGAAAAAGATGCCCGGAAATCCCGATGATGTCGCCGAGATCCAGAAGCTGGAAAAGTTTGTAGGCCTGCTCGCCGACCGCATCCAGCTTCACGTAAATTTGAAGCCGGGCCCCATCACCTGCAATATGCGCAAACGCCGCCTTCCCGTGCGGCCGCAGCGCGATAATTCTGCCGGCGACCTGCACATTCACCTGCTCGGCCTTTAACTCCTCAGCCGTGCGGCTCCCAAATTGTTCGCCGATTTGGCGCGCGCTGTGCGACCAGGCAAACTTCCGTGGATACGCGGCATGCCCCAGTGCTTCAATATCGCTCAGCTTTTTGCGGCGCTGCTGAAACTGGTCGAGCGGTTCAAATTCCAATGGATCGCAATCCTTTCGGCGAGCGGGCTAGCCGGGCAATTTCGGGTTTTTGATGGGACGGGCGCAGTATAGCGGTCGGCTTCCACGAGCGTCAAGAAAACGCCGCTGGCGGAAAGCGGTGGTATAATTCGCCCACTACTTGGGGGGAAGCGTGCTGGGAAAACGGAAGCGGACTCCTTCCGCTCCACGACACACTGTTTCCGAAGATTGGATTGCAGCACTGCCGCGCGAAAAGGGGCACGTGTACCAATCCACCGTGCGGCAGTGGGAATCTTCCTTCGCGATGATGAGCGTGGCCCTGGACGGCGCTCTGTCTCTCCGCGCCCGCGGCGAACTGGTTGGCGCCCGACAGCAGGTTTTCATTTCCGCCGATCTTTTGGTACGCGTCGCTGATGCATTGATAGCCGCTTGCGGGGCTCTCTCGTCTCGTGGCCGCCACTTGGCCAATCTTCCTTTGGTCGAGCCCCTGAAAACTGAATTCTTCCGCGGCGAAACTGCTCAGAATGCCGCCCACTGGAACGAACTCCTGCACCACGTCCTCTTCGGCAACCGCTCGCGCTTCTTCCAGAAGCTGCGGATCCTTACCGATACCGTCGAGCATGTGGTAGGCGAATTCGATGAGACGGCCGAGGATGTTGGCCAGGGTCTTTCCATTCAACCTGCAGACAGTTGGAAGGCGCTCGACTGTCTTCACTACGACTTCAACACCTGCCTATGCGAGTCTGAAATTGTATTGAAATCTTTTCTCCGCGCGCTTCCCATGGAGCAGCTCGCAACCTTTGCGTCGGAGTTATGTTTTCTACCTCCAACGGAGGGCGTCCGGCAGAGGCTTAAGGCGCGAACCCGCGTCATTCGCGCTTCAGCGTAGAGACACCTTCGCCCTTCATTCCCTGAGCGTTAGAGCTTCCCGGCGATCGGAGTTCGTGCGGCTTTCGCCTCTTCTCGACGTCTAACTATGAACAACACTAGACGTTGGAAGGAATTCCAACGAAAATACCCAGGCATCATAGGTTTGCTACACCAATACTGGGATTGCAGCCGCTTATGGGTGTCGTAAATTGTGAGGGATAACGAACTGTTGCGCGGAAAGAACTACAAGTACAACTTCTAAGGCGACCGACGCATCGCAGCTAGGGATGCGTCCCGACGGGTAGCGTGGCCCGACCGAGACGAACTGATGCAGATGAGTTGCCGGAGGCGGAGGCTATCCGGCTCGCCCAGCAGGGCGTTGCTACGGCATTCGAACGTTTATACCGTTTGCATAATCGCCGTGTGTATTCGCTATGTCTTCGGATGGTAGGAAATACGGCCGAGGCAGAGGACTTAACGCAAGAAGCGTTCCTCCAGCTCTTCCGAAAAATCGCTACTTTCCGCGGCGAATCGGCCTTTTCGACATGGCTGCACCGGCTGGCCGTCAACGTGGTGCTGATGAAGTTGCGCAAGAAGTCCGGAACGGAAACCTCGCTCGACGAGATGACCGAACCGGATGAAGACTCTGGCGGCCCTCGCAGGGATTTTGGGGGCCCGGATTTGCGGCTCAGTGGCTCGATCGACCGAGTCAACCTGCAGCGGGCGGTCGAGCAATTGCCTCCGGGTTATAAAGCGGTTTTCGTGCTTCACGATGTTCAAGGTTACGAACACAACGAAATCGCGGAAATCATGCAGTGTTCCATTGGGAATTCGAAATCGCAGCTGCACAAAGCGCGCATGCGTCTTCGCGAGCTCCTTCACGAAGCCGTGCGTGACAAGGCCCGCGAAGACCGCAAGGCTGCCAGCGCCGAGTCCGGCAGCGAGGACTAACAGAAATGGCAACAATAACTTGTAAGGACTTTCTGGATCGCCTGCACACTTGGATGGAAGGCGATCCTCACTCCGACGCGCAAGCCCATATTCGCAGTTGCCCCAATTGTCGCGACGTTGTGTATGATTTGAAAGCAATCCAAACCGAAGTCTTGAATTGGGGAGCCGAAGACGTCGAACCCCCTCCCCATGTCTGGACTTCGCTGCGGTCGCAACTCGAGCAGGAAGGCCTGATTCGCGATGGCCATCCCGTTGCGGAGCAAGCAAGAACAAATTGGGTTGGAGGGTGGTTCGCCGGCCTGCCTCGTCCAGCTCTAGCGGGCGCTTACTTAACTCTTCTCATTGCCGGAGCCTTTGCCTTGAGCCGGCCGATAAACAAGCAAGCCAATGAAGCGCGCTGGCTGGCGGCTTCTCAGGATTCCACCCAACCGCTACGGGCCCAGCTGACCGCCGAGCAGGATTCCTTCGCGTCTTTCAATAACGCGAACCCCGCAGTCACCGCCTCGCTCAACAAGAATCTGGCAATTGTTGACAACTACATCGCTTTATGTGAAAAAAGTGTACAAGAAGAACCCCAGAATGAAGTGGCGCGGGATTATCTCTACGAAGCCTATCAGCAGAAGGCGGATCTGCTAGCGCAGATGACGGAACGCGGAGAAAACCGATGATTGCGAGTCACTTCACTTGTGAACGAGTCACTTGGAATAAAAGTTTAAGAACCGCTATTTCGCTCGTTCCCTGCCTATTGCTCTGCGGCCTCGCATCCGCCGATCCGCAACCCCGCCGCCAGGAACAACACTTCAAGGTCGAAGCTCATCCCGTCATAACCATCCACAATCCGATCGGCCTGATCACGGTGAAGGCCTGGACCAAGTCGGAAGTGATGGTGATTTCAAATCGCGCGAGCGACAACGTGGAAGTCGACGCCGAGCAAATGGGCAATCGCGTGGACGTCTCAACCCACGCGTCTTCTGACAACGTGGCTCCGGATGACATGCGCGCTGACTATCAAATTAACGTTCCCGAAGATGCCGAACTCCAGATTCACAATGACTCCGGAGCGGTGAACGTTGCCAATGTACTTGGCGACATGAATGTCGAGACCGTGGCCGCAGCAGTGGACCTTGAAGATTCCGCTGGTTACGTTACCATCAAGACCGTGGGCGGCTCCTTCCAGTGCACTCGCTGCGCCGGAAAGTTGGAAATTTCTTCGATCAGCGGGAACCTTCGCCTCACGGACATTCACAGTTATCACGTGCATGCCCAGACTTCCACCGGCAACATCGTGTTCTCCGGTGAATTCCTTCCCAACGGAATTTATCGCTTGAAGAATTACAGCGGAATAATCGAAGTCCGCTTTTCACCCGCGGATTCTTTTGACTTGAGCGCCACCTCGCTGAAGGGGAAAGTAATTAACGAAGCCAGTCTCACTCCAAAGAGCCACCAGCAACATCTCTACAGCCGGTTCGGCAACAGTTTGTTCGGCACTTTCAACGCCGGCCGTGCCAAAGTGGAACTCACTTCCTTCGATGGTACAATCAGTATCCTTAAACGTGATTGATTGCGCCATTCCGCAACTTCTGAAATCCCTTAGCGGCGTGCAGTTCCATGATTAACGAGCTACGAGGGCGCAAGCTCGTCTGCCTCACCGGATTTATGGGCAGCGGCAAATCCACAGTCGCGCGCCTGCTAGCCCGTCAGGTTGGATGGCAGCACATAGACCTCGATCAGCGCATCATGGAACATACTGGTCAGTCGATCCCGAATATATTTGCCAAACTTGGCGAACAGGAATTCCGCCGCATCGAGCACGAACAGCTCGTGCGCATACTTGGCGAATCCGCGGAACAACAAAAACCTCGTATCGTTTCTCTGGGCGGGGGAACCACGGCTCAACAGCAGAACATGGGTTTGCTGCGTGGGACCAACGTCGTGTTGATCTGGCTTCATTGTCCTGTTTCGGATCTTCTAAAACGCGCCGCCCGCATCACCGACCGTCCGCTCTTTCGCGATGAGGCCAGCTTCCGCAAGCTCTACGACGAGCGCCTGCCTTCGTACGAACTCGCCGATTTTAGAGTGGAAGCAAACACCGAGCCTCTGCGAGTTGTGGAACAAATTCTTGGGCTGGGAATCTTTCCCAGGGTGACCGCATGATTCTGAATCCGAAGTTTTCGCGCTTTTCGCTTCTGCGGCGAGCCGCATTTTTAACTCCCGCCGCGATGCTGGCCACCATCGCCTTGGCGATCCCTCGCCCCGCCTCTGGCCCTGGTTTCGTGGCTGACAAGGGAAAATTCCGCATCATGGTTAGCGGACAGCAAGTGGGCAAGGAAGAATTTGAAATTGGCCCCAGCGGAAGCGATTGGGTGGCCCAGGGCACTTCGGAAATTCAGGGTCCGCAAGGCTCCTCCCACGTGAACGGAACTCTCCGGGTCACGGCCGATGGAACGCCGATCAAATATCAATGGTCCACCGAGGGCGCGAAAAAAGCTTCGGCTGTCATTACGTTCAATGGCCCAAAGGCGGATATCGAACTGCGTGTCGAGGGCGCTCGGCCTTACAACCAGCAATTTACTTTCGGCTCGCCTCGCGTCGTTGTCCTCGACAACAACCTGTATCATCAATACGCGATTCTTGGACGCCTCTACGATTGGGACAAGAAAGGCGTGCAGACGTTCTCAGTGCTCGTGCCGCAGGAAATCACGCCCGGTAGCATCACTGTCGAGTCGCTTGGCAAACAAAGTGTCGCCGGCACACAACTGGACCAGTTGCGCATTAAAACCGAAGACAACGAGATTGACGCATTCTTCGATGGCCCGAAGCTCATGCGTCTGATCGCTCCCACCGCCAACGCCGAAATAATCCGCGAGTAGCGGACAACGATTCTCTTCACGCGTCTTCAGCGGGCTTAAGAGAGAAGAAAGCGTCGGTGGACACGGAGCTACGGCGTGAGCTAATTCTTCTTACCGAAGATGGAAGTAATGGATTTGGTTTTCTTCCCTACGATACCCCCCACATCAGCGGTAATGTTCGGATCCTCCGACGTGCCGGTGACGCGCACGGGCACCGAACCGCCCGAACCGTTTAATGTCGTCAGGAACCCCACTCCCACTTTACCCACGCCTTTTGCCGATGTGACTTTTACCAGGAGGTTGAAGTCCAGTTCATCCGCGGGTGAAACTGTGCCGCTGCCGCTGAGTTCGCCCATGGCCGGAATCACGGCGTCGATATTGTTGGCCACCACTCCGGAGTTCGCGATGCGCACGGTCGCCCGTAACTTTTGAAAATCCGTGGTGTCCCCCGGTTTTATACCGCCTAACGCCGCGATGCCGTGAATTTTTGAACCGATGTCAAACCCCACCAGGCGCGTGTTGTCGAGCGCGATGGGCCCACTGATAACAAGCGATTCTGGCCGGCCCGTGACAACCAGGTTCATCGAGAGCGTCCCGCCTTTCAGTGTCGATCCGTCGGGTAAACGAACCGCAGCTGCTTTCATGAGCGGCTGGAGTTCATCAATCGGGACGCTTTGACCTACGAGCGTCAATTTCAGCAGCGGACCGTCCGTGCCTGGAGTGGCAAATTGATAGGTTCCGCTCGTGTGGATCTCGGCGTTGCCGACTTTAACGGCGATGTCCTCGATCCGGCCGCGGTTACCCTCCAAACTCTGTGCGCCGCTATAAGTGACATCAAGCGCTTTCGGTGTGGCAACGCCGCTTTTGCGAAGTTTCAAGTTCTGCATCTGCATCGTGCCGCTAGCGATTACTGTTTCCCCGTCGGACACGGCGTGCATGCCTATGTCCGCCTGTAGCGACAGGCCAACATTGGGATCGAGAAACCCAGCGGCGACCGGGTCCAGATGCCTCACGGAGATTTGCACGTCGGCAGGACTCTTTGCTGCGTCTTCGCGATTGATCGGCCCAACTTGCCCGGTGACTTTAATGGTGCCATCGGCGGGCAGGTTTGCGTGCAGCTCCAATGGAAACTTCGAGGTCAATGAAAAATCGCGCGCCGTCACGTACACATGCTCGTATACCGTGAGCGGGCCCTCCGCCGGCAGGCTTGCGACCGCTACCAGGCCGTCTTCGATGACAAGCCGGGTTACGGAAAGGTCAGGAAGCCCCAGCGCTGCGACTTTTGATGTTCCCGAAGCTGCGTCTCCGGCAGCGCGGGCTTTGGACCAGGCAAGGCGGCCGATGCTGGAAAAATTCCAGGTGTCATTGGTGGCTCGAATTACGTTGATTTGCGGCGATTCAATTTCGAAGCTGCGCAAGTTCACTTCATGTGAGAAAATCAGTGGCTTCATCGAGACGCCGATACGAATTTCCTTGGCCGTCAGAAACGGCTCGGCGCTGAAGTTGGGATCGTCAACAACAATCAGGTCTTTGGCCACCAAGCTTCCAGACAAAACCGATAGGCTCAGGTCCCCGAATTTCACGCTGCGGCCGAGCGTGGTTGAAAGCTGCTTTTCAATGGTCGGCCGAAACGTGTTTGCATGTACGAAAAGACGAATCGACACGATTGCCAGAACGAACAGGACGACGATTGCCAAAAGAACTTTCGCCCAAGGTTTCACGGACATTCTCCAACGCGACGCCTTCGAAGCAGCAGCGAGGTTTGAGTCCAGAAGTATATGCCGAGCGCGGCAGCGATCAAAGCAGCTTGCCGTACGTTAGCGGCCAGGGCTCTGGTGAGCAATTTAAAAAGGCCCGGGAGCGTGCCCGGGCCTTTGGGGGTGGGAGCTACAGGTGGATACTGAGTTTGCCGCTAGAGTTGCGCGCGGCGAACGAGATGCGTTGACTCTGTAGGCCTCGGCTTTTCGATCGTCACGGGCACACTCATTGCTGAGCCTTTGCGAAGAATCCCCAGATTCACGGCTTTTTGATCGCTCTTGTCGCGCAATTGCTGGCGCAGCTCGCTAAGCGAACCGACCGGCTTGTTATCTACTTTAATGATCACGTCTCCAGCCTTCAGCCCGGCCTTTTCAGCGGCGGTCCCTGACCGAACCTCGCGGACTAGAATTCCAACCCCGTCAGGCGCACCGAAATAAGCTCCCAGCTGGCCCGATAGATCTTCCGCGCTAATTCCAATAAGAGGCGCACGGCCATCCATTTCGCCAACCATCATCGGCGTGTCGAAATGGAAGTCAAAGTTGGGTTCGGTGAAAGCGTATGCGTTGCCGAAATCGCGCATCTTCCCTTTCATCTTTTTCTCAAAGAACGCGCTGCGATCGCCAAGTTCAACGGAGATATTTTGTGTGCCGCCATTGCGCAAAACTGTTAACGAGATATTACGGCCCGCCGGTGTTTCACGCACCAGCCTGCGGAATTGAACCGTGCCTTCCACTGCCTGGCCGTCATATCGCGTGATAACGTCATGTTCCTTCAGCCCGGCTTTGGCTGCCGGACTGTCCGGCTCAACATCGATCACTTCAACGCCACGCACTTCCGAAAGTCTCAAATCCTTGGCCTTTTCAGCCGTTACCTCGCCGATTTCTACCCCCAGCCAGCCGCTTCCTTCTTCCGGCCCCGAAGTGAATACTCTCGGGTCCTGTTCTAGAACTTCAGCCGCCTTCTCCTGCGCTTCCGCGGCGAGATCCGCTGCGCGGGACGCTAGCTCCTCCGCGCGGGACTCCCATTGCTCGTGATTGCCGGCAAGCTGGGCCGAGAGGCCCTGGAGTTTCGCAAATTCCGGCGCATTCATCTCGGCCTCCTTTGCCATATCCTGCAGCTTTGCAAGCTGCGACTCCAATTCCTGCTCAGTAATACGCGCAGACTCCTTCATTTGTTCCATCGAAGTATTCGAATCAAGGCAGGCATCCGCTGACCCGGACTGTACCGCCGAGGTGGTTGGCGTGTTGCTTTGAGTTTGGGATTGACCTTTGAGCGTCCTGGGCATGCTACCCACCACGAACAAAAGGACCCCGAGACTTGCAAGCGAGTACGGCAAGTTCTTCATCTGGTTGTTCCTCACTTTTCAGTAGTACGCTCGTCAGACGCCCGGCCTCTGCAAGAACAGGCGAATGCCGCCGTTAATCGTTCGAACTGAAATCTGGCCGCCTCCGGTTCCCAACTTCGCTTGATACGCGCGAGCGCCTGGGGATCCGGCGGTCGAAGTAACCGGCAATTCCGAGTAGACGTCGCCATTCATGCTCAAGACTTTCAGATCGGCGCGCGCCGTTGACGGCAATCCCAAAATAACGGACCCATTGACCGTTTCCAGATTCATGGGGCCGCCGTCGGCCAATTGACGAAGCTCCAGCCGAACGTTCCCGTTCGTCGTTTTCTCGCTGAACCGGCCCGTGCTATTGGTCACTTCCACGTTGCCGTTCACGGACCGTAGCGCACCAGAGCCGTCCACTCCGCGTACGATCACGCTACCGTTCACTGTTTCCACGTTGCCGAGCAGCACTCGATATGGCACGCGGACGTGATACTCAACTGCTACTTCCACACCCTCGCCTTTCGGATAGCGCGTATGCACCGCAATCTGGCCCGGCGTCCGGCAAACTTCGATTTTCACCAGTTCCACGTCGTGCTGATCGGTCTGGGAGGTTTTTACCGCGCTTACTTCCACCTCATCTCGATCCCAGCCATCCACTTGGACGGACCCGTTTACATTTTCCAGCTGAAAGTTTCCGCCCGGCGGCAGCGGATACGTTTGCTTGAAAGTTTCGTCAAATGCCAAACAGTTTGGAGAGAGAAAGACGATTCCGGCAAGCAATAGAAAAAAACCCGCTACTTTTGCCGACCATCGAGAATGGGACTGGGATCGAGTACTTCGCATCGTCGTTTGCACAGTACGCCCCCTTACATCCGGTACAGCCTCTGTGAACGTTCGGCCCTCTTTCAGCCGGAATATCGTCTCGCCTGCCCGAGGCGTCAGCGCATCACGCTCTGTTCATCAGGCTACGGCGTATTCTCGTGCGATTGCGATCGCTCGAGTATTTGCAACTGCGTGCGAACTTTCTCCTCAAGCTGAGCCATCTGTTGCTTGTAGAGCTGCACTTGCTTGCTCGCGTCGCTGGCCACCAGGCGGATATTTCCCGCCGTAGTGCGCAGACGCAACACTTCCCCGCCGCCGTTCAGCGGGCCTTCTGCGCGCACCATATGCCCTCCATCCGGCGTGCCGTCATCACTCATCTTGAGTTGAAACGCTGGATCGACGATCACGCGATGCTCATCTCCCGATCGAACCTGGGCGTCAATAGTCACCGGCAATTGTCGCGGGAGATATACCACGATGTCGCCATCGTTCGACTGCAGCTCGCACTGGCTCGGCGACTTTACGGGCGCAACGAACCACGCTGTAATAACCCCAGCCCCGGTCGAGGCTTTCACCGCGCTGTCCACTTGCGTCAGATAAATGCTTCCGCCCACCGTTTGAAGATCGGTGGGACCCGATACTCGTATTACGCGAATACCACCGCCGCCGGTTTTGGCCCGCACCAGTCCGGAAGATTCACCCACCTCGATTTGTCCGCCCGTAGTCTCGGCGTTGAGCGCGCTGCCTGAATGCTCCACAGTCACGTTTCCACCCGCAGTCTGCAGTTTCGCGACGCCCTCCACAGAAGCCATGCGAATATGGCCGCCGCTCGTGTGCAACGTCGCGCCGCCTGTCACCGCGCCGGTCGTGATATGCCCACCACCGGTATTGCCGAACAATCCGCCGGCGACGTTTTTAACCGTGATGTGTCCGCCGCCCGTCACCAGCCGCGCCGCACCGCCAATATTTCCCGCCATAATGTTTCCACCGGACGTCAACACCGTTTCCGGGCCGTCAATGTCGTCGCTATCAATGTTTCCCCCGCCGGTCGAAAGGTCCAGGCTGTAGTTCTTCGGTACGTTCACCGTCACCGTTACCCATAACCGCCCGCTGCTCTGTCTCGAAGTCTGCCCTCGCAAATAAACGCCATCGCCGGTCTCGCGCGCGCTTACGGAGAAGTTCTTCAAAAGATCTTTCGCGTCCGTCCGTGAAGCATCCGTCTCCAGGTGAACGGTGTAATCGATTTTGCCGGAGTTTTGTGTGTGAATAACGATATTCCCCAAATCCAGAACGAGGTGAAGTCGTTGCCCATCGCTTGTTGTGATCGCGCCTCTTAAGTTCGAGCTAAGTCGCGCACCGGAGGAACGCGGGCCGTCGGGTGGAGTTGCGAAGGTAGAAATCGCCAAGGCCATCAGGGCGAGCGAAAGCACCGCCATAATTTGGATAGGAGAAAAACCGGAAGACTCGCGGAGATATTTCCCGACGGCGCGCCGCGGGACAGGAGCAACCATCGCGCTTCGCATTTTAGAACTTTTGTCGCGGTCCTAGATCTTGAATCGCCGCCGCGCTCTGCAAGCGAATATACGTGCTGGGATCCTTGTGCATGCGCTCACGCAACACGGAGAGTAAGTGTTCGTCGGATTCCACTTGCCCCTTCGCTGCCATCTGGCGCAGAGCGTTGATTGCCTCCACGCGAACTCCGGGGTTCTGATCGTCCACCAGCGCGTCGAGCAGCGTCTGTTGAATGATGTCTTGCGGCTCGGCGCCGTCCAGCGCTTCCAGAGCTTTCAGCCGAACCGCCGCGTTGTGGTCGGTATGTACTGTCTGGCAAAGCGCCGCGCGAACATCCGCATCTTTATTGCGCGCGCGCAGTAACTCCACCGCATTCAGTCGCGCGTCTGCATCAAACCGCTGGTTGTTGCGCAGGATGTACATCAAAACGTTCTTCACGTCGTCATTGTTCACCGTTCCCTGCACGGTGAAAGGTTGCTGTGCGTTCAGATGCACTTCCACTTGCGGTGGTTCGTTATCGCCGGAGGGAGAAACACTAATGCCAGCCACATGCGCCGTATGAAGATCGATCTTATTCAAAGGAGTGGTCGGATCATCCGCAATCGTACCGCCTACACCCGCGCTCTCTGAGGTAATCCTGACGCGGGCGGTATTCGTAGCCGCCCGGTGCTGCAAAAGTCTCGGGCCCAGTAGCCCTACAGAAAAGCCTACCAAAAGAAGAACAGCCGCGCTCCATGCCGGTGCCGGAGAAATCCAGCTCACCGGCATCAACGCACCAACAGCGCGCCTCAGCCATCCGCGTTCTTCTTCCTGGTCCAACGCATCTTCCAGACTTGCGCGGCACCCGGCAAGCAAAGACGCGTCCGGCTCCATGCGATTGCTGGAAAGCAACGCCAGCAGCGCGTTTTCCCGGGCGAGAGTCTCGTTGCAACGCTCGCACCCAACCAGATGGGCTTTCATTTCGGTGATTTCTCCCGCGTCGAGTTCGCCCGCGGCAAACATCGTCCAGCGCTCTTCGAATCCGTTACACGTTCCATCTGGCATGTTTTCGTGCTGCTCCTGCTGCATTCTTTTCATCCTCATCTTATGATCTTATGAAATTTGTCCGGCTACCGCATGCCATCCAGACTGGCGCGCAATTTTCGCGTCGCGCGAAACAGAGAATTCTTCACCGTCTCTTCCGAAGTTCCCAGCATTTCCCCGATGGCTCGCAACTTCAATCCTTGATAATGCTTCATCTCGAAAACCATTCGCTCGCGTGGAGAGAGCCGGTCAAGCGCTGTCGCGATGTGTGCACCGAGCTCCCGTCCCAACAAGTGCTTCTCCGGATTTGCTCCCGGCCTCAATTCCGGCTGACGGTCGAAGAAATCTCGTGTCCCGCCTTCCGCTTCTTCCGGCACCGGCGCTTGATCTTCGCGGCGGCTAGTGCGACGGCGCAAATGATCCAGCGCGACGTTTGTCACGATGCGGTATAGCCAGGTGTAAAAGCTGCACTCAAACCGAAAGCGGCGCAGATTCCGGTAAACCCGCAAAAAACTTTCCTGATAAATGTCCCTCGCATCTTCGGGACGATGAACCAAATTCAGCGCCAAACGCAGAACTTCACGGTCGAAGCGCCGCACCAGTTCCTCGAACGCCAGACGGTCTCCCGCCTGCGCGCTTCGGACGAGCGCCTGCTCCTCTGCAAGCTTCACCGCCGCTGCTGCGCGCGCATCTCCTTCAAACGCGACGCTCATCCCCATGGTATTTGCCGCCGGTTGGGACTCGCCTCCCTGTGGCTTCTTGCCATCAGAACTGCGAATCTCGCTATTTCCGGCATTGAGCCTTTCTGCGAGGTTCGGGTAAATAGACGGCTCTGGTGACCGTTGGTGAGCACCACTAGACGTAGATTTCCCACTATCGGACATCTGCCCCGCAACCTGTCCTCTGGCTCGGATGCGTGGGGGCTGTAACCCGTTGTAGCGGACATGTTTAACGATTTAAGTGTTTTAGCAATCCGCAGGACAAAACGCCCGCGCAAACCAGCCATAAACTGGATTGCACGGCATGCGCCAAAACTCATATCTTTGACCCGAGGCGAATGAGCCCATAGACCGCAACGCAGACTACAAAATCCGTCGCGCTACCCCAGTCCAGAAGAAATCCCTGGTGTCGCAAAGCTTGCGGAAGATGTGGAACCAAAGAAAAATAATAGATCGCGTTGCCAACCAATATGGCAGTCGTGTATTCAATCCACCTCCGAGCAGTAATCCCAAGAAATTTGCGTTCCATGGCGGTCATCTTAACCTTTCCACCTACCACGATCAGCCTGAAGATTTAAATGTAGCGCCGCGGTCTTCAGTGTACGGTGCCATGACATCCCTACCGTGGTTGCCAGGACATGCCTTTCACCTTGCCTTGCCTCCGCGCCATCCGCCTGAAAATGTTATAAATGTCCCGCAAGTCGGGTGCACAAATTAACCGGCAATTCGCCAATTTCTTGAACGCATGAGCATCTCCTTAACAACCCCAGTAAAATTTCTTCGCGGCGTCGGCCCCCAGCGCGCCGCCATTCTTGAAGACCGCGGACTCTCCACCGCCGGCGACCTACTCGGCTATCTTCCCTTCCGTTACGAAGACCGCATCCGTTTCACCAAAATCGCCGAAATCATCCCCGGCCAGGTTCATACCATCCTGGCCGAAGTATCTTCCGGCGGAGGCGCCACCGTTCGCTTCGGTCGCGGCCGGCCCGCCATCTTCCACGCCACGTTTCGCGACGGTTCCGGCACTCTTCACGCGCGTTTCTTTCACGGCGCGTATCTCGAAGGCCGTATGAAAGAAGGCCAGCGTTTCGTCCTGCACGGCAAAGTGGAAGTCGACCCTTACCGCCCCGCTCGACTCGAAATGGTGAATCCGCAAATCGAATCGGTCAGCGCAACCGAAGGCGCCGCCACGGATTCCACCGAAGCCGGCCGCATCGTTCCTATCTATGAAGCCATCGGCGTAATCGGCTCGCGCATGCTCCGCAAAATTATTTACGGTCTCCTCACCAATTTCGAAGGGGATATTCCCGATCCTCTTCCGCCGCAAATTCGCGAACGCTATCGCTTCCCTTCGCGTCGCGACTCAATCCTCTTCGCTCACTTCCCTTCGAAAGATGAGAATATTGAGCTGCTCAACGGCTTTCGCAGCCCCGCGCAAACCCGCCTGATCTTCGAAGAATTTTTCTACTATCAACTCACTCTCGCCCTGCGCCGCTCGCGCGACCACTCTCAGCGCGGCATCGCCATGCGCGTCCGTGAGCAAAAAGTTCGCGAAGCCGTGAAGCGCATCCTCTCCTTCAAGCCCACGGCAGCGCAAAAACGCGTTCTCGTAGAAATCGCAGCGGACCTCGAGCGTCCCTTTCCCATGCACCGACTCCTCGAAGGCGATGTCGGCAGCGGCAAAACAATCGTCGCTTTCGAAGCCGCCACCATCGTCATCGAGAATGGTTACCAGGTCGCGCTTATGGCCCCCACGGAAATTCTCGCCGCGCAGCATTATCTTTCCGCCCGCCGCATCTTCCAGTCCGCCGGATACGGCGTGGAACTGATAGTCAGCGGCAGAAAGAAATCCGTGAAAGATGTCTCGCTGGCACGCGCCGAAACCGGCGAGGCTCAATTGATCGTCGGCACCCACGCGCTGATCGAAAATCCCGTGATCTTCAAACGCCTTGGCATGGTGATCGTGGACGAACAGCACCGCTTCGGTGTTCTTCAGCGCAAGCGTCTGATCGAAAAAGGCGCCTCGCCCCATGTTCTGGTCATGACCGCTACTCCCATCCCCCGCACTCTCGCGCTCACGTTGTACGGCGACCTGGACATCTCCGTGATTGACGAAATGCCGCCTGGACGCACGCCCATCGAAACTCGTTGGAGCGACGACTCGCAACTTCCGGGCGTCTGGGAATTTGTGCGACGCGAAATTGCTCGCGGCCGCCAGGCCTACGTCGTCTATCCCGTGATCGAAGAATCCAAGCAGGAGCTGAAAGCAGCGACCGCTGAATATGAGCGCCTCGCGAAAAACGTCTTTCCCGAATTACGCCTGGGCTTGCTTCATGGCCGTCTGAAAAACGACGAAAAGGATTCCGTCATGGAACAGTTTCGCCGCAACGAAATCCAAATCCTCGTCGCTACCACCGTGATCGAAGTAGGTGTGGATGTTCCCAATGCCACCATGATGGTCATCGAACACGCCGACCGCTTCGGCCTTGCTCAACTCCACCAGCTTCGCGGACGAATCGGCCGCGGCACCCAAAAATCTCAATGTATCCTCATCGCGCCGAAAAAAATTACCGGCGAGGCGCAAGAGCGCCTCGAAACCATGGTCGCCACCTCAAATGGATTTGAAATTGCCGAGCGCGATTTGAAACTGCGTGGCCCCGGGGAATTCTTCGGCACTCGCCAGCACGGCGACTCCGCATTTTCCGTCGCTCAGCCTCTGCGCGACCACGAACTTCTCGAAATGGCACGCCGCGAAGCCTTCGCCCTCGCCGAAGATCCCGCCCAAGCTGCCGAGGTAGTCACCCGCCTCGAATCGCTAAGCGCCGCATGGCAAAAACGCTACCAGCTCGCCTCCGTCGGATAGTTAGTTTCTTGTTTTTAGAACGCCGCTACGCCTACTGAAGTTGGTTGCTGGGGTCGTCCCACATATGGTGAGAAATTCGCCACGTGCCGTCCGGCATCTTCCGGAAAACATTTAGATAGGTTCCGGAATTCGCATAAGTCTTCCGCGTCCCACCCTCCTCCACCGACCATGAAATCGCGTCGTGTCCGCGCGCATACGCCAAATTGCAATCGCCACCAACTCCGTCCACAGTGATATTGAGCTTGTTTAGCTTCACCGGGCTCGTTCCGGCAGGCCACCAGAAATCCTTCAGCGCTTGTCGCCCTACTACTGGAGTTCCGCCGTGATGAGGCAGCAGCACCGCGTCGTCAGTGAAATTCTTGAGTACGCCTTCCGCGTTATCCGCTAACCACGAAGTGCGGTACGTTTCGATTACCGCCTTCACTGCCGCCGTATCATCCCTCGAAAGTGTGGCGCAACATCCCGAAGCCGCCATAGTATTCTCGCTGGTTGCCGAAAACAGCGTAAGGGCTAGCGCTAGAAAAACAGAAGCCGAAGAAAACGCGATGAAATTCCGGTTCACGTAGATCTCCTTAAGCTGGAAGGTCGCACACTTTAACTAATTCAACAGCAGTGCTTGAGACCCTTAGACGATTCATTCACCCCCGAAGTTAGGGTTAAATTATCCAGGCATACCGAATTACGCGAGTCTCGCCTTCATGCGAGGAGAAATCCTTGTGGGTCGTGGCTTTACCCGCGACAAGAACTCGGTACACTCGACTGCGGCCAGGAACGCTTTCGTTAGGGCACGGCTTGAGCCGCTGAGGTTCCATCCCTTAATTCTTGAAGAAACGGAAGGGCGGGGCTTTCACAGCCCCGTCACACTATATGCTTTAACACGGCTTAAGCCCCTGAAGCCATTCTGCTGTGAACTCTGTTTTGCGAATTTCGAACCGAATCTTCACCAAGATTCTCCCTTTTCTGAAAGTGGGGTAAATTACTAACCGGTTTCCTGGAACTCCCATGCGCGTCATCGCCGGAAAATATCGCAGCCGCCGACTAAAAACTCCGAACTCACTCGGAGTCCGCCCCACCAGCGATCGCCTCCGCGAAACGCTATTCAACATCCTCGGCCCATCCATCGAGGATTCCCTCTTCGTCGATCTCTACGCCGGCACCGGCGCCATCGGAATCGAAGCCATCAGCCGCGGCGCCCGCCAAGTTTTCTTCATCGATCGCGATCCCGGCTCCATCAGCTTGGTTCGCCAAAATCTAGAATCCTTGCAGATTTCCACCGGAGTCGAAGTGTTCACCGCCGACGCTGAACGCGGCCTCGACAAACTTGCCGCTCGGCACCTGATCGCCGATTTTATTTTCTTAGATCCGCCCTACAACGACGACGGCTGCACGGAAGTCCTAGAATATCTCGACGCCTCGCATCTGGTCGCTCCCCAAGGCATCGTCATCGCCGAACACGGCTCCCAGCTCGAACTGCCCGAGCGCCTCGATCGCCTAGAACGTACCCGCCTCCTCGAACAAGGTGACGCCGCCCTAAGCTTCTACCGCCTAGCCGCCGCAGCATGATAGGTTTTCCGCGCTCCCGCAAGCGTCCCTGAATAAAAGCACACAGCCTCCGACTCCTTGAATACTCGTTAGCAAAGTGCTAGCGTGAGTCGTGGAAAGCGAAAAAAAAATTGGCTGCAGCAAAGGGTCGCAAGAGCCGCGGCCGGCTGGCTTAGGGCTTTTCCGGCCTCCGCTCCCTTCATTCCCTTCGTTTCAAACTTCCAAATCGAGCTCGAAAAACCGCGAATTTAATCGCCAAACTGCGAAATTAGAAAGCGCTTTAACTCGCAGAAAACAAAAGGCGGCGACTTGCTCAAATCGCCAAAGAATCCACTTTTGCTCTTCAGCAAAATCGGACTCACGAATGCAGCCGCTTCCAATCTCAACGCATCGTATTTCATCGGGTATAATGCCACGCACATGTCTTCAGGATCTCAGGGAACCCAGCGCGCCCGTATAACTCCGCCTCGCATCGAGTCCCGGAACTCGTTAGAGGCGATGCCAGTGCGCTCTCGCCTGCCCCGGCTCGACCTCGGCGTGGACTGGGAATCTCCTTGGGCGGAGTTCCGTTCCAGCATTCGCGCTTTTTTCCTTGGCCCGCGCCCGTCGCGGGACGCCAAGCTTCTGAAAAATTCTCCACTACGCGTCGATTGGATCGAAGGCAAGCTGCCACGAAGCGCGTTCGCGGCTTCTTCTCTGTGGCACGTTGCCATCGTGATGATTCTGCTCCTTCCTATCTGGGGTTTCCTGGCCCAGGCGCAGCCGAATCTTGCCATGCCGCGGATCGAGTTGACCTACGTTCCAACGCAGGATCTTCCACCGATTTCTCTGCCCGGACATCAGCCGAAGCCCAGCCCGACGGGTGATCCCGCCAAGCCTCTGCCACGCAGCGGCGCCGACGCCTTTCATCCGCGGCAGACGATTCTTTCGAAGCCAGTGAAAATCACGCATCCGCGCCAAACTTTAATTCAGCCGGACGCGCCCGCGACTCCGCCGAAGATGGTCTCGCAAATGCCCAACATTGCGGAGTGGGCTGCCACCTCTCCTCAGCCGAAACCGGAGCTGCGAATTGCTCCTTCCGTTGTTGCACCGCGAATGCAGCACCGGGCCGTTAGCGAGGTAGCCGCGCCCGAGGTGGCCGCGCCGGAAAGAAATGCCGGGCCACTGGACATTGCTGCGTCACCATTCGCCAACCCGCAACCGAAGTTGCCCGTGAATCCGATGTCGAACTCCGCGCCCGAAAGACGCATTACGCATGCCGACGCTGGCGCTGCTCCCGTAGTAGGACCCACGGTTTCAGCAGGAGACGAAAGTTTGCACCGCCTGATCGCGATCTCCGCCACTCCCGCGCCGCCTGCCCCTGAGGTCAGCGCGCCGCAAGGAAATCTGTCAGCGCGCATCGCGATTTCTCCCGAGGGTACCCGAGCTGGCGTTCCGGGCGGCTCCGAAAGCGGCGCCACAGGCAACGGTGGTTCCGGCGGATCGGCTGGGAGTGCCGGTGGATCTGGAACCAACTCTGGGGGCAATGCCAACGGACTTCCGCCGGACGTAAGCATTAGTGGAGGGAACGGGCATGCTGGAACTGCGGCCGGGAATCATTCCAAGCCGTTAATCTTGAAACCCTTACCGTCAACTTCCATGCCGCCAGATCTATCGCTCAAGGAGCCTATCGTCATCGGCAAAATCGACCCAGGCCTGCCTCCGGAAAAAATCCTTTCCGGCAAGGAAGTTTTCACCATGCACGTGGATATGCCGAATCTTACGAGCGCCAGTGGAAGCTGGATCCTGAATTTCGCGCAATTGGACGATTACGCGCCCGCCTATCAGCGGCCCAAAGGAAGACTTTCCGCCCCCGTACCTCTGCGCAAAGTGGATCCGAAATACCCGCAGCTGGCGATCAAGCAGCGCATCGATGGCGAAGTAATTCTCTACGCCATCATTCGAAAAGACGGCACCGTGGACAGCATTCAGATTGTGCGCGGAATCGACCCTCAGCTGAATCAAAATGCGATGGAAGCGTTGTCACGCTGGCAATTTCGCCCGGCGATGCGCGAAGGCCAGCCCGTGGAGCTGGAAGCTGTCATTCACATTCCATTTCGCTTCAACCCGCCGGAGTAAAACCAAAATGCGAACTGCAAATTATCTAGCGTCCTTAAAACGCAGCGCCAAATCATTTGCTGAACCGAGACTTTTATGTGGAAGCTTTCTGCGAGGAGGCGCGACGCTGGTCTACAACTCTTTCTTCCAGCAACTTCACCAGCGCGAAGAGCGTGAGATTCGCGGGAGTTGCGATGCCAAGCTCCTTGCCGCGCCGCACCACATAGCCATTTAGCGAATCCATCTCCGTGCGCTTTCCGCGCCCGAGATCCTGTGCCGTGGAAGACGTTGCTTCGATGCCAACACCCTCGAGAAATTTCAAGCCCTCGGAAATAAAATCCACTTTGGGCAACTTCACTCCAGACGCGCGCGCCACTGCGACTGCCTCCGCGATTACCTGGCCCAGAACTTCGCGTATAGACGGGTTGCGCACCGCTTGTGCATAGGTGGTTTGGGTAATCGCGGTGACGGCGTTACCCGCACAGTTCATAATGAATTTCTTCCACAGCTCAGCTTCAATGTCCTGCGAAACAGTGCAAGGCACGCCCGCCGCAGTGAAGAGCGATGTGGTGCGCTTCGCCCGCGACTCCCCGGAAGATTCAGGGGAACTGCTACGCGCTGCAACTTCGCCGACCACCAGACTTCCGCCACCCGAATGCTTCACATGGCCCGGCTCGGGCAAGGCTACGGCGATGTAAACTACAGAGGGAATCGCGTCGATTCCTGATGCCGCGCGAATCCTCGCAGTGTTGTCCACGCCGTTCTGCAGACTCACAACGATTGCGTCTTTTGCAATGTATGGCAAGAGCGATCGCGCGGCGGCCTCCGTATCTGTAGTTTTCACGCAAAAGAGAATTACATCTGTATCGCGGGCAGCCGATGTTTCGGTGGAAGCTTGCATCGCAACGCGTTCCTGGAAGGTAACGGTATCGAGGAAAAGCCCGTTCGCGCGAATCGCTTCCACGTGCGCGGGCCGGGCGATCAACATAACCTGCACACCCGAGCGGGCAAGCATCCCGCCAAAATACGAACCCACCGCGCCCGCTCCTAGCACAGCAACCTTCAGTTGCGAGTTCGTGGATGTCATCGGAATCAGTTTGGCCCGGCATCGCCAACGGGGATGAATTTCTGCGACGCTCAGCGTCTCAAAAATGGCTACGCAGTTCGCGAAAACTTGTAAGAATTAAAAGCTTTCCGCTACCGCTTTCCAGCTCGCACTTTTCAAGTTCCCAGGTGGCTGAATGCGGAATGAACACCGCGCTCAAGCCGGCATGGAGAGCCGGGTTGATGTCGCTGCGCGGACTATTGCCCACCATCCACCCGTGCGTTTTCACGATTTTGAATTGTTCGATCATGCGTTCGTACAAGCTGGGATCTTTCTCCAGTACGATTTCGATAGAGTCGAAATAGGGCTGCAAGCCGGAGCGCTCGACTTTTGCAGCTTGCTCTGCGGGCTCGCCCTTGGTCAATAGAATCAAGCGATGATGCTTTGCCAGGTACGCCAGAGTTTCGGGAACTCCATCGAGAATATGCGGCGGCGTGGCTTCCAGCTCCGCGGCCATTCGCTCGATCTCTTGAACCAGTTCCCGTTTTGCGGCGTTTCCGGCGAGTTTCAGGTAGGTATCTTCCAGGGAACGGCGAAAGCTACGCACGCCGTAACCATGCTGGCGGATATTGCGGCGTTCCGTCTCGTTCAAAATGTGGCGGATATACTCACGGGTATAACCGAGATGCTCGAGCTGAGTAATGAAATGATCGATGGTCTTTTCAAAGAAAATATTATTCTCCCAAAGCGTATCGTCCGCATCGATCAATATCGTGTGTCTGGCCATGCTAACTTTTTTGCGCGCTCCCCCCCGCGATCCGAGACAAAGAATGTTCTGACAGGAAGAAACAATTGACGCCATTCGATGCGAGGTTCGGAATAGCCCGCTCCGTGCGACCGAATCTCAAACTGCGGACGTCTTGCGCGCGCCTGCCGCGACTCGCTCAAGAATTCCGCACGCGATTTTCAGCAAGTCGCCAAAACGGGTGAGGTAGTCCTGAAATTCGCGGTTCAAGTCCAGAGCCAAGGTAGGATCGAGCTTCGTCCGCAAGATCATATCGCGCAGGTGAACCGGATGCGGCAGCACGGCATCATCCTTTAACTCTTCGAGCGCCAATTTCGGATCGTAGTGATACATGTTCCCTCCCCTGCGGCCGGCGGAAGCAACATTCTACTCCGTTTCTATAAATCGTGAGAGCCTCGGAAATGTCAGGTCAAGGCGGGAAGAAACTCGTAGCGCTCGATGCGGGCCGCGATGCCGGGGGTTCCTTTCTGGTCGTCCACGCGCAAGACGCGGGCGTAGCAACGAATGTGAACGTCACCGGCGAGAGTGATCTGCTGCGGTAAAGTGAGAACGAACTCGATGGGGCTGCCCGTCTCGACGATCGCTTCCATAACGAAGTACAGGCCGCGAAAGCTAACGTCCCGCGTCTCTCCTTTTTTTTCGAGGATTCCGCTATCCGCCGAAAAACGGACTTTCATAGGCAGCGTCATCGAAAACCTTCGGGCTGCGCGGCGCTCTACAGCAGATTCCATCAGCCCTCCAGCAGACTGGTGCGTCTTTTGCCAAAGCTATCACCGCAAAGCGATTGCCGCAATGAGATTCCGCAGCAAAAACAAAGAGAAAACGGCATTGCTAATTCTTCGCCTTTGCGGGGAGCGACCCTCTCCATTAAACTGGCCAACCGATAATCCATGGCTGAAATATTCCATCGCAGTATCTTCCTCGAAGGGGGAGGCGGGCGTATCGAGGCGACACTATGGACTACGCCGGGAGCGGACTCCCGGCTTGCGGCCATCGTTTGCCATCCGCATCCGCTGTTTGGCGGAACGATGCACAACAAAGTCGTGTATCAGGCGGCGAAGACGCTGCATCGCCGCGCGATGCCGGTGCTTCGATTTAATTTTCGCGGGGCGGGATTGAGCGAGGGCACCCACGATCGCGGCGTGGGTGAGCGCGAAGACGTTCGCGCCGGTCTTGATTACCTGGCGGAACAATTTCCCGGACTGCCCATGCTGCTCGCGGGATTCAGCTTTGGCTCCTGGGTTGGCCTACAAGTAGGCTGCGAAGATAACCGGGTAACGGATTTAATCGGTTTGGGGATCCCCGTGGATACTTCCGACCTAAATTATTTGCGCACTTGTACGAAGGCGAAACTTTTCGTGCAAGGCGCAAACGATCAGTTTGGCTCGCGAACAAGTGTCGAGACGCTCTTCCACACACTGCCAGAGCCCAAAGAGTTAGTATTCGTCGAAAGCGCAGATCACTTTTTCACTGGACACCTTGGCGAGATGGCTGGGGCCATCGACGCGTGGCTCAACAAAACGCATCCCGAGCTGCTCAGCGATCCGGAGAATCTCTAACCTCTCGATTCAAATAATTTCAGAAATTGTTCGCGCGTGGCAGGCTCAACCCCGACCAGACTCAAGTTTTTGTCCACGTGAGCGGCCTGGCTCATGCCGACCAGAGCCGTCGTCAACCCTGGAACGGAACGCGCGAATTGCAAGGCCAACGTGGAATTTTCTCTTGGCCCGAGCGCGGAAGACACGAACGACGGTAGATTCTTCGCGAGCTGGCCTTGCAGAAGAGCGGCACTTGTAATCAGCGAAATTCCGAGCGTGCGCGCGGCTTGGACCATGGGAACAGCCTTGCCATCGATCATCTGGTTTGGCCGCGTGAGCGCTTCCGGCATGGCTAGGTTGAATGGCAGCTGAACGAATCGAAAGTGGTGCCCATCACCTGCAACTTCAGTAGCAATTCCGGCCATTTCTGCGAGCGAAAGGTAGCCCGCACCTTTTGGATCTTCTCGAAACGAATTCCAGGTAGCCATGCCGTAAGCGCGGATTTTTTTATCCGCGACAGCGGTTTCCAGAAAAGTGAAGGCCGCGCGAATTCGCTGACGAAATTCCTCAGCCGGAACTTCACTCAACTGCGTCTCGGGGTTGTGAAGATAAAAAACGTCGATGGTGTCGACTCCAAGATTGCGTCTGCTGCGTTCGAGCTGGTCAGCCAGATATGCCGGCGCCATGCAGTGGCATCCTACCGCAATTTCTTCCGCGCAAAAAATTCCGCGCTCGAGAAATTCGCGGGCAAAATATTCGTTGGCGTCCGCGGGCATTTCGCCGTCGGGAGTAAGGAATCCTGCTTTTGTGCAAATCACAATTTCATCGCGAGAAAATCCCTTGGAAAAAAGCGCCTTCAAGGCGGCTCCCACGGCGCGCTCGCTGCGTTGAAAGCGGTAATTGATGGCCGAGTCGATGACGTTGCAGCCATTTCCGACCGTGGAAACGATTGCATCGGTGTAGGCGGAGTCCGTGGCGCTATCGGGCTCGCCAAGATAGGTGCCTATACCAATAGAAGAAAAAACCAGGCCGCCTGGAATCTCGCGGAAGTGACCCGCGGCGGATCGGCCTTGAAAACGAGCTGCGTAGCGCAGCGTGCCTTCGGGAGTGGCGAATCCGGCTTTGCGTTCCGCGCTGAGGGGTGAAGCAGATGACATCGAGCCTCCCTTTTAGTGTCGGGCGTTATGAACTCGCGCGCAGTATATCAAAACGTTTTCCTAAGGGCGTTCTCCCGCTTATTCGGGCTCGCCTGCCAAGCCTTGCGCGACAAGCAATTCGCGCGCTTCGATTCTGAGTTTCGGCAACCGACGCCAGAAAACAAAACCGCCCGCCATCGCTCCAATTCCCCCAATCGCCACAGTCCAAGGAGCCCCGATGCGATCCGACAGCGCCCCTGCAAACAATGAGCCCATCGGCGCCATCCCCATGAACATCATGGTATAGACGGACATGGCGCGTCCGCGCAGTTCGTCCGGTACCATGGCCTGGATCAGCGTGTTCGAGCTGGACATTTGCAACATCACGAAATATCCCACCGGCAACAGCAGTATGGCCGAAAGCACCAGCCACTTTGAAAAAGAAAACAAAACCAGACTGCCGCCGAAACCGATGGCGGAAAAGGCGATCCATCGGCCAAGCCCATGAACTCCGCGGCGGATGGCAAGGGTTAGCGCTCCAAAAAGCGCGCCTAGCCCGCTAACACCCATCAGAATGCCCAGCGCGCGCGCACCACCGTGCAGAACACGGTCCGCGAAAATCGGCATCAGCACGGAGTAAGGCACGGCGACCAGACTGACGAGCCCGATGAGCATCATGATGGCCATAATCGGCGCCGTGCGACGCACGAAACGAAAACCTTCGGCAATATGTTCTATCGCGGTAGCTTCCCTGGAAACCATCCGCATGGGGCCCAGCTTCATCAAAAGCAGCCCGACGATGACGGCGACGTAACTGACGGCGTTCGCAAAAAAACACCAGCCTTCGCCGATCCAGGCCACCAGCAAACCGGCAATTGCCGGGCCGATTACGCGCGCGCCGTTGAACATCGAAGAGTTCAGAGCGATCGCGTTCATCAGGTCTTCACGGCCGACCATATCGATCAGAAACGATTGCCTTGCGGGGATATCGAAAGCATTCACGGCGCCGAGCAGCGATGCGAGCACCACTATTTCCCAAACGCGCACGACGTGAGACAGCGTAAGAATCGCCAGGCTAAAAGCAAGTATCATCGACACGGTTTGCGTGCCAATGACCACGCGGTGGCGGTTCCAGCGATCGGCCGCCATCCCGCCGATCGGAGCCAGCAGGAATACCGGTATTTGCCCGGCGAAGCCCACGACGCCGAGAAGCAGCGAAGAACCCGTCAGCCGGTACACCAGCCAGGACTGCGCGATATTCTGCATCCACGTGCCGATGAGCGAAATCATCTGTCCGCTGAAGAAGAGTTGGAAATTGCGATGGCGGAGCGAACGCACCATGTCGCGAGCACGCGAACGGTTTTCGAGGAATTCCGGAATCGAGGCTTGCTCCGAAGACGGTTTAGCCATCCGGTTAATTGTACGATGTAAACGTGAGGACGGTCTTTCCGATTCGCCAATATTTTCTTCGCAAACGCTTCGATGACCGCCGGGATGCTACGGCTTAGTCTGCGAAGGGGGTTGGACCTCGCGCGGCGGCGCCAGCAGCCGGTTGCAGGCGCGTAAAATCCGGCGATAGGGCCAACTACCGGCGCGGAATAGGATTTCACCTTCGCGCGGTTTGGAATAAAACCATCGCGAGAGAAGTGCGAGATGTTCGGCCAGTTCTGGCGGCGCTGATTGCAATCCATAACGCGAACGCTGCGAGATAGGCAGGCCGGTTTGTTCGGCGTGGGAGTCCGGCGAATCAAAGGCCGCGCCGGGTTGAGTTGTGGAAAAACTTTCCATAGCTGAGTTCGTTTTGGTGGAGCTTGGTTTGTGTCGGTCCACGCTTGTTGCCGGATCTAGAACGTTTCGCAGAATTCCTTCCACGGACTTCGGCTCACTGGATAGCTCCGCGAAACGCAAGAATAAGGGCTCGCCTAGAATTCCCGCATGAACCGGGAATACCACGATGGTTTTCTCTTCGGCCCCGCGCTGCAAGATTACGGCATCGATTTCATCGATGCGGCGCGTCAATTCTCCCCATCCCCGCAAGGTGCCGGAAACTTTCTCAAGCCGCTTGTGAAGCGCGGCAGCCTTTTCGAAATCCAAGGCCTCGCTGGCGGCTTCGCGCTGGCCCTGAATTTCCCTGGTTAAAAATGTGCCTGCCGTCTCGAGAGTTGCGAGGACGCGACCGACCTCGAAGTCATATTCCTGCTTGGAGCATCCGGCAAAGCAAGGGGCAAGGCACATCTTCATCTCGGAATAAATACAGCCGGGGAATTCGGGATCGCGACGGATTTTAATCTGGCAGCGGCGAATCTTGAAAAGATCAAGAAATGCTTCGCTGAATCCTTCAGCGGCGTGACGAGAGGCAAAAGGACCAAAATAAAATCCGCCGTCCGCGCGGATGCGGCGGGTAACGTAACCTCGAGGATATTCGTTTCGGAGATTAATTTTCATCAGCGCGGACGGGCGCAAGCGCAGCAAACTGCGGTAACGATCCGGAAAATATTTCTGCGCCTGCTCGTACATCGTCAGGGTCTGCTCGAATTTCGATCCGGTTACGCGAAAACGAATGGCGGCGACTACTTCGCGGAGATTTAAGCGTTTCGACGGCTCTTCCCGCGCGAGGAGCAAGCGTTCGGCAGCGCGGCGAATGTCCGCGGTTCGCGCGAGGTAAGGTTTGGCTTTGGCATCGCGCATTTCAAGCAAGAGCACTCCGGGACGGGAAGGCAAGGACCGGAAAAAGTCCGCGTCGAGTTCAGGGACGAATTGGGACCCGCAATCCAAGTCCAACATGGGCACAGAATACACTGGGGCGGGACTGAGGAGAGAATAGTGGGGCGTTATTTTTTTCAGTACGCTTTCAAGACCCAGGCGGCGATGACGAGGCGTTGAATCTCGCTGGTGCCTTCGTAAATTTCCGTGATGCGCGCATCGCGGTAGGCACGTTCGACTGGATATTCGCTGCTATAGCCGTAGCCACCGTGGATCTGGATGGCTTTGTGCGCCACACGCGTGGACATCTCGCTGGCAAAAAGTTTGGCAATCGAAGCTTCCATGGTGAACCGCGCGCCAGAGTCTTGTTTCCACGCAGCACGGCGGGCGAGCAAACGCGCAGCATCAATTTCGGTGGCCATGTCGGAAAGCATGAACTGAATGGCTTGGAAATCCGCGATGGGATGGCCAAAAGCCTGGCGCTGCTGGGCGTAGGACAGAGCGGCTTCGAAGGCGCCTTGCGCGATTCCAGTAGCTTGAGAGGCAATGCCGATGCGACCGCCATCAAGGGTGGAAAGCGCGACTTTGTAACCTTCTCCTTCATTTCCGATGCGATTGGCTGTCGGAACTTCGCAGTCAGTGAACGAAAGCTCTGTGCAAGCGGTGGCGTGAATGCCGAGTTTCTTTTCCTCTTTGCCGACAGCGAACCCACGCGTTCCTTTCTCCACCACGAGAGCGGTGATTCCCTTTTCACCTTTCTCTGGCTGAGTATTGACGTACACGATCGCGGCGTCAGCGGCGCCACCATTCGTGATCCATGCCTTCGTGCCATTCATTAAGTAGGTATCACCTTTGCGAACGGCCTTCGTCGCCAGGGCAGCCGCGTTCGAACCAGCCTGAGGCTCGGTGAGCGCGTAACATCCGATTTTTTCTCCACGCGCATAAGGAAGAAGAAATTTCTGCTTTTGTTCTTCGGTGCCGAAGCGGAGGATGGGGTCACAATAGAGCGAATTTTGAACGGACAAAATCACGCCGGTGGAAGCGCAAACGCGCGAGATTTCCTCGATGACGATGGCGTAGCTCACATGGTCCATCCCGGCCCCGCCATAATTTTCCGGCACAGTCACACCGGTGAGTCCCAGCTCAGCGGCCTTCTTAAACGTCTCGAGCGGAAAACGGCCGGTCTCGTCGATTTCCTTCGCGTGCGGCTTCACTTCCGCTTCGGCGAAATCCCGCACGCTGCGCTCCAGCAGTTGTTGTTCTTCGGTGAGGTCAAGATCCACTGAGCAGTCCTTGTTGTGGCTATGCGACCAGAGCGAACGAAAATTCTAGGCTGCACTACGAAATTAAGAAAGAGCAATCTTATGCAAGGGCTTTGCGGAGCTTTTCGTAAGTGGTTGAGAGCTCTTCGGGCTCTACACGGGTTTCGCCCACGACGGTCATGAAATTTGCATCGCCGGACCAGCGCGGGAGAACGTGCAGGTGCAAATGGCCGGTCACGCCGGCTCCAGCGGCGCGGCCTAGATTCATGCCGAGGTTGTAGCCCTGCGGGTGGTAAGTTTTCTCCAAAGCGGTGTGGACGCGCTGCGACAGGACCATCATTTCGGCCAGCGTTTCCGGCCCGGCTGCTGAGAGATCCGCCACGTGGGCGTAAGGAACGACCATCACATGGCCTGTGGTGTAAGGATAGCGATTGAGGATTACAAAACTCTTTGCCCCATGCAGAACAATTTGGGTCTTTACGTCATCGGCGGCGGCTATTGCAGCGCAAAAAATGCAGCCTTCGTCTTTCAACGTGTCGGCAATGTAACGATACCGCCACGGGGTCCACAAATAATCCATTCGATTTAGGCCTGGGCGCCGGGTTCGGACGAACTAGCGGAAGCGCCGCTAGCACGCGGGTGGTTCACGAAGTCCTTGAGTTCTTTGCTGGGCTTGAAGAACGGAATTTTCTTGGGGGGGACTTCCACTTTCGCGCCGGTTTTCGGGTTGCGGCCGGTGCGGCCGCGACGCTCGCGGGTGCGGAAGCTGCCGAAACCGCGAATCTCAATTTTATCGTCCGACTGCAGAGCCGCAATGATGCTCTCGAAAATTGTCTCGACCACGGCCTCAGCTTCTTTGCGAGGCAGCTCGGTAACGCGGGTGACCTCTTCAACGAGATCAGCCTTCGTCATTGTATGATCTTTGTTTTCACGCTCTCCCGCAGCCTCTGCCATCGGATGAGGCCTCCTCTCACAGTATATGAAGACGTCACAACACGTGCCGGCGTTACGCCATCTACGGGCTAGGGCAACACCGTAGGTCTTTGCATATCATCAATCTAGCTTAAGGTAAATGATTTTTCGTACGAGGGAAGGCGTTCCTCGAGCAGCCGCCCCCTGGCTGCCTGGGAATTAAAACTACGACGACTGCCGCTTGGCCATTATCGCGTCACCTATTGTGGCATTGGGCGACGACTTGACCGGCTTCGCCTGCTTGAACGTCTCAATCTCTTGCCGTTCGACTTGCTTCTTTGCCGCGCGGTAACTCAAGCTGATCTTATGCTGCCCGGGCTCCAGACGCAGAATCTTGAAATCGTGTTCGGCGCTGGTGGCCAGTACCGAAGTGACGCGGGCAGCCCGTGCCGGCTTTTCTTTATCGCGTTCGCCTTTCGCTTTGCGTTCCTCGATCTCGGAAACGTGACACAGCCCTTCGATTCCTTCAGCCAATTCCACAAAGGCGCCGAAATCGGTTGTTCTTACAACTTTACCTTTCACCACGTCTCCGATCTTGTGGTCGGCGAACCAGTTCGCCCAGATATCCTTTACTTGCTTGATACCGAGTGAAAGCCGGCGATTCTGCGAGTCTACCTTGAGCACTTTCGCCTCAATCACATCGCCCTTCTTAAATTTCTCGCTGGGATGCTTGATGCGCTCGGTCCAGCTAATGTCGCTGATGTGTATCAAGCCTTCCATTCCCTCTTCGATTTCAACAAACACGCCGAAATCCGCAAGATTGCGGACGCGGCCATTGACGATAGTGCCCACCGGATATTTTTCCGCAGCGGCATTCCACGGATCGGGCATCGCTTGTTTTAATCCGAGTGAAATGCGCCGCTGGTCGGTCTTCACTTCCAGGACGGTTACTTCCACTTCGTCTCCGACCTTTACCATCTTCGACGGATGTTTTGTGCGCTTCGACCAGCTCATTTCGCTGACGTGCACCAGACCTTCGACCCCGGGCTCGATCTGCACGAACGCGCCATAGTCTGTTACGCCGACGATTTTCCCGTGTGCTCGTGCGCCTACGGCGAAGCGCTCTGGGACGGTGGCCCAAGGATCGGGCAGAAGCTGCTTGCGTCCTAGAGAAATGCGCTGTTTGTCTTTGTCGAACTTCAGTATCTGGACTTCGATCTCGTCGCCCGGCTTCACGATGGACGAAGGATGCGGCACGCGCCCCCAAACAAGGTCGCTGACATGGAGAAGCCCATCCATGCCGCCGAGATCCACGAACACTCCGTAGTCGGTCACGTTCTTCACGCGGCCGGTAACAACCGAGCCTTCCGACAAGGAGGCCATAAGCGTATCGCGTTTGGATTTCTGTTCTTCCTCGAGAATCGCGCGGCGGCTGACGACTACGTTGCCGCGCTTGCGATTCAGTTTCAGCACGCGAACTTCGATGTCGCGATCCTTCCAGGTTTCCAGATCGTGCACAGGCCGCAATTCGATTTGCGAAGCCGGCAAGAAGGCTCGAACTCCGATTTCAACCACCAAGCCGCCTTTAATGCGTTCCGTTACTTTGCCGGTAATGGTGGCTTGCTCACGATACGATTTCTCGATGCGCTCCCACACGCGTCGCCGGTGCGCGCGCACATGGGACAGCAAGACGTAACCGTTCTTCTGCTCGTGCAATCTTTCAACTTCGATGGTTTGGCCTTTGCCAAACTGGATGGGGCTTCCGGAATCGACAAATTCCTGGGCCGGCACCAAGCCCTCGAACTTTCCGCCGACATCCACGATTACGCCCGCGTCGGTTACCGCTAACACACGTCCATCAAAAATCTCGCCCTCGGCGGCCACGGGTTCGGGCACCGCGAACTGGTCAAGAAGTTGGTCCATCGTTTCGGAGGATTCAACAGTATTCTCGGTTTCAGTTGGCTCGGCTACAGCAGGCGCGCTCGCGCCATCGTTCTCCGAAGCATCAACATTTGGCCGCGATTTGGCAGCCGCGTCCGGCGCCGAACCATCGTGTTCTGCAGCGGAGATTGTCTCCGACGCGGCGTCAGTCACCGGCAATGTTTCTGGGGTTTCCTGCGCGCGAACCACTGCAGTCGCAGCGCCACTCGAGATTGTGGAACCAGCATTGGCGGAAGGCACACTCGACGCGGCGACCTCGGCCGCGCGATCATTGGGTTCTTCGGACGGAAGCTCGGTGGCGGCAGCTTCCGTGGCAGAAGGATGGAGATTAGAGTCGTGCTCGGGTGACATGGAGTGCGGCCTCCGTACGAATTCGTGCCCGTCTGCCGAGAATGCAATCTCGGGTTACTCCACCCTGCGGGGTCAGAGCAATGAAGGGGACCGAGCGTCCGCGCTCGGCGCTCATATCGGAAGGATGATACGCGTCCGGTTTGCGCGTTGTCAACAAACCGTTCTCGTTGAGTCGAAATCTCCAAATTTAATTTTCGCTGTAATCTCGCCCTAACTAGGGAGTGTTGCTTCGCGAAGCGCAAAGCCGTGCACTATGCGCTAGTTCCGGTGGCTTTGCGGATCTCTTTGCGATAATCCGGGGCGCAGATTTTGATCGTCCGGCACATTTCATAGAGGCGCGATCGAATGCGCATCCCTACGCGTTCGGCCAAGGTGTCTTCTTTAGCCCCTCGTATCTGCTCGCGGGACGGCAGTCGTATCTGACGAAACGGAGAGTCAACGCTTCCGTTATCAAATTCTTCGTCCAAATAATTGGTTGTAAGTAAGGTTACGCGCTTTTCGTTGTAGCGAGTGTTCAAAACATGCCCGACAGTCTCTAAAGCCCAGGAGGACGGCTTACTAGACCCCACATCATCTAGCACGAAAATTTCGGCCTTTAGTACAGGTTCCAGAACGCCCATTTCGGTAGACTGACTCTCCGCGTTATAGCTATCCTGAATTTCCTTCAGTAGCTCGCGGTAGTCGTAGAACAGCCCACTATGGCCACGCAACACAATTTCTTTCAGTGCCGCAACCGCGAGGTGGGTCTTTCCGGCACCACACGAGCCCATCAACAGCAGGCCAGGCTCAGACTCTTCCCGCACAGGAGTGAATTCCTGAACGAATCGTTTAACGAACATCTTTGCCTGCGTCAAGCTGCCGTTGAAAGCGGCTAGCTCTTCGACCGAGAACTTCTCGAAGTCATTATCTGTCTCGAAATTGTCGAAATCGCAATGCCGGTAACGTTCCGGAACTCGGGCGCGAGCGAGCGCACGTTCCGTCTGGTCGCCTTTCGTGCAATCGCATGGCACCGCCCAGACGAGCTTCGTGCTTCCCTGCGCTGAGCTGCCGGGCTGGTCCGCGGAAAGCGCGCGCGCTCCTACTGTAGTTCGTTCCACGACCTTCCAGCCGCTGCCCTGGCAATGGGGACAATCTGGGTGCGCCATGTTCGAAGGATAAGCGCGGCTCGCTCACAGCGCAAGCGCACAGCGCTGTGCAAACCGCGCGCTCCTGTGGAAACTGACAAAGTAAATGTGACGAGGTCTGGTTATGCGAAGAAAAGCCTGCTAGCCGCGAACGTCGGATCGCTATTTCTCGACACGAATCGCATGGCGGGGGACTGTACGCACAATGGCATGGCGCATTTTGCGATCATCGGCTGCGGAAAAGCTGCGCGCCATTTCATTGCGCACAAAGGTGATGAAGGCTTCCATCTGCGACTGCATGTCCGCCATTTTGTCGCGCATGTTGAGGATGATTTCGATGCCTGCAAGATTGACGCCTAACTCCCGCGTCAAATTAAGTATCACTTCCAAGCGCTCCAGATCCGAGTCGGTGTAAAGACGCGTGTTGCCCTGCGAGCGAGAAGGCTTAAGCAGCCCCACGCGTTCATACAAACGAAGAGTCTGCGGGTGCAGCTTATATAAATCGGCGACGGCGCTGATCATATAGCCCGCTTTTGCTTTCTTTTTTGCGCGGCCAGCCATCGGCGTCTCCTTGTGACTTGCTACACAACCGCGCGAGAAAAAATCTCGCGCCGCGGGTCTTCGGGATCGATCTTGCTCAGTTCCTTTAGCAAATTGCGTACGCGCTCGTCTTCCGGCTTCGGCACCACAACTTGCACTTCGACGATCTGATCGCCGCGCTTCCCCGGGTGTTTAATGGACGGCGCACCCTTCTCTCGCAGGCGCAGTTTTTTCCCGCTATTGGTCCCGGGCGGGATACGAACCTGCGAGCGCCCATCGATTGTAGGTACTTCCACTTTCGCGCCGAGCGAGGCTTCAGGAACTGTGATTGGTACGACAGTAAAAAGATCATCGCCGCGTCGCTCAAAGAATGGATGAGGCTCGACTCGGATTACGATGTAAAGATCTCCTGGAGGACCGCCATGCAGTCCGGCATTTCCGCGGCCGGCGACGCGCACGCGCGAACCAGTCTGCGCCCCCGGAGGAATGCGGACGTCCAGCGTCTCCATCTTTGCGACACGTCCTTCGCCACCGCAATTGCGGCAAACGGTGTGGAGTTTTCCGGTTCCGCCGCAGCGCGAACAGGTAATCTGGAACCGCATCTTTCCGCTCGTTTGCGTAACCTGGCCCGAACCACCGCAGGTGGGGCAAACTTTTTCATCCCCGGGCGCCACGCCCGTGCCATGGCACACATTGCAAACATCCAGGCGTGTGAAACTTAATTTCTTCACTGTACCGTGCATGGCCTCGGCGAATGTGATGTCGATTTGATATTCGAGATCATCGCCCGGCTCGCGTTCATTGGTTGCTTGCGCGGCGCTCGCTCCGCGGAAAAACTGGCTAAAAAGATCGCGGAAACTTGCACCGCCTCCAGCCCCTCCCTGTCCAGCTCCCGCTCCTCCGCCGAAATCGAATCCACCGAAATCAAAATGTATATCCTCGGGTGAGGTTCCGCCGCCGTAGCCCGCACCGGGAGCGCCGCCTTGACCCGGAACATTGAAGCCGAATTGGTCGTACATCTGTCGCTTCTTGGTATCGGAAAGAGTGTCGTAGGCTTCCTGAATTTGTTTGAATTTTTCTTCTGCGGATTTATCGCCGGGATTCAGGTCGGGATGGTATTTGCGGGCGAGCTTGCGATAGGCTGCACGCAGCTCTTTCGCGGTCGCTTTGCGCGGCACACCCAAAAGCTCGTAGTAATCCTGTTTAGTAGTTGTCGCCATGATGGATTTCTTGTCGCCTTATTTGCCGGGCACACGACCGGCCCTACAGATTCGCCCAGCGCCCGTTCCACTCAGCAAGCTCCTGCGTTTCGCGCACCGCTTCTTCCTTCTTTTGCCGCTGCATTTCCGACGACCTTCCCGCCATCGAAGTTTCCTTGGCGTTGGCTCGTTCGATCCAGCGGTCCATCCAGCCGATCTTCTGCTCGACCGAGCTTGGCTCAGCCTTGAAACGAAGGAACGTTCCCGAAATCTCCACCGACCGCGGCGGAAACTCCGCTGGCACATCCTGCTGCGCGTCATAAAAAAGGCGGCGCCAGTCGGCGGTCGGCGATTCGGAGATGGAAACCTGCACCAGGAAGAAATTGTCGCGAATTTTCTGTACCGCTTGCGGTGGGCCCAAACGCCGGATACCGATTGTCGTCAACGCGCTCTCCTCTGCCACTAGTCAAACTCATGCAGGGCGAGTCCTCAGACCCGCCCCGCACTTCAAGTGTACGCGGACGTCAGTTCGGTTTCTTCGAGTCGTCTACGTCCACGAACTCGGCATCCACAACATCGCCTTGTCCGGAGGACCCAGACTTGCCGTCGCCTGAAGATTGCCCTTGCGAACCGGGCGCGCCCGTCGATCCCGCCCCGGCACTCGCAGCGCTTTGCTGCGCCTTATACATCGTCTCGGCGATGCGGTGTGACGCCTTGGTCAAGCTCTCCGCGGCCGCGTTTAACCGGTCCAGACCGCCTTCCGTCAAAGCACGCCGTGCTTCTTCCAACGCTTCCTCACCGGCCTTCACGTCTGCCTCGGCCAGCTTCTCGCGGTTTTCCTTGATGATTTTGTCGGTTTGATAGACCAAGCTATCGAGCCGGTTGCGAGCTTCCACTTCCGCAAGGCGTGACTTATCTTCGTCAGCATGTGCATCCGCTTCCTTCTTCATGCGCTCTGCTTCTTCCTTGCTCAAGCCACTGGACGCCGTGATGGTGATCTTCTGCTCCTTGTTCGTGGCCGTGTCTTTTGCGGAGACGTTCAGGATGCCGTTGGCGTCGATGTCGAAAGTGACGTCGACTTGCGGCACACCGCGGGGCGCCGGAGGAATTCCAATGAGATGGAATTTTCCGAGCGAACGGTTGCCGGTGGCAACAGGACGTTCTCCTTGCAGGACGTGAATCTCGACGGAGGTCTGATTATCCGCAGCCGTAGAGAATGTTTCCGACTTACGCGTCGGGATCGTCGTGTTACGCGGGATCAGCACGGTAGAGACACCGCCCAGCGTCTCGACTCCCAGCGAAAGCGGGGTTACGTCGAGCAGCAGAATGTCCTTCACTTCGCCGCCCAACACTCCGCCTTGAACCGCTGCGCCTACCGCGACTACCTCGTCTGGATTGACGCCCTTGTGCGGCTCTTTACCGTCGAATAGTCCCTTGACGATGTCCACAACGCGCGGGATTCTGGTGGAACCACCGACGAGAACTACTTCGTCGATTTTGTCCGGCGTCAGGCCTGCGTCGCTCAATGCCTGTTTCACCGGCCCGACGGTGCGCTGCAACAAGTCTTCCATTAATTGCTCGAGCTTCGAACGAGTGAGCTTCAGTTGCAGGTGCTTCGGCCCGGACGCGTCCGCTGTAACGAACGGAAGATTGATTTCCGTTTCCATCAATTGCGACAGCTCGATCTTCGCTTTTTCCGCAGCTTCCTTCAGCCTCTGGATGGCCATGCGGTCTTTACTCAGATCAATCCCTTGCTCTTTCTTGAACTCAGCTACGATCCACTCAATGATGCGATGGTCGATGTCGTCGCCGCCGAGGTGGGTATCGCCGTTGGTCGATTTAACTTCGACCACACCTTCTCCCACTTCAAGGATCGAGATATCAAAAGTTCCGCCGCCGAGGTCGTAGACAGCAATCGTCTCGTCCTTTTTCTTGTCGAGGCCGTAGGCTAGAGCCGCCGCCGTAGGCTCGTTGATGATGCGTGGAACCTCGAGGCCCGCGATTTCTCCAGCTTGTTTTGTGGCCTGGCGTTGGCTGTCGTTGAAGTAAGCGGGAACTGTGATAACTGCTTTGGTGACTTTTTCACCGAGGAAATCTTCCGCGGCAGTCTTCAGTTTTTGAAGAATCATCGCCGAGATTTCCTGCGGGCTGTAAGACTTGCCCATAATTTCGATGCGCGCGTCGTCGTGCGGCCCTTTCACCACTTTGTAGGGGACCCGCTTCGCCTCTTCGGTAACTTCATCGTAACGGCGCCCCATGAATCTCTTTATGGAGTACACCGTGTTTTCTGGATTCGTAATGGATTGCCGTTTGGCAACCTGGCCTACCAACCGCTCCCCACTCTTGGTAAATGCAACAACCGAGGGGGTAGTTCGAGCACCTTCCTGGTTCGGAATTACGGTCGGCTCACCACCCTGCATCACCGCAACCACCGAGTTGGTGGTGCCGAGATCAATACCAATAATCTTGCTCATGGAATACGCTCCTGTGCCGCCCGGCTGTAATTAGCCAGAGATAACGAGCAACGTGATAATACATGTTGAGCGTCTCATTGTCAAGTTCTATGTTGTAACGCATCTGGCTGTAGAATATAGACTTACTATAACATTAGACGCCTCTATTGTTCGGAGTCTCGCGAGTTTAATCGAATTCAGAGCTTGGATCCAACTCATGCGCCCACGTTGTCGTTATAGCTGTGGCTCATTGAAGTCTTCCCTGCGCCAGGAACGCTGCGCACCGGTGCAATTCGCGGTACAATGCTCGCGCCGCTTCACACAAATATAGGGAGGGCGTCTTTGATTTGCCGAAATTTTCATCCGTTTCGCTGGCCGATTTTGCGTGAGTTTGCAAGCGTGGCATTGCTTGCGCTAATTTGCAGTGCCGGAAGTTCGGCGCAGACAACGCCGCGGGCGCAGACTCACACTGTGGCGAACACCGATGCAGCCGCAACACCGGTGAAATCCATCGGCAACCGTAATGCCCCGATTACGATGGAAGTATTCAGCGATTATCAATGCCCGGCGTGTGGAGGCCTTTACGAGAATACGCTGAAGTACTTGATTCCGGACATGGTAGCCAGTGGGCAGGTATATTTCATACATCGCGACTTTCCGCTGCCGATGCATACCTATTCCTATATGGCGGCGCGGTGGGCAAATGCAGCGGCAAAGATCGGAAAGTTTGAAGTTGTAGATGCGGCGCTCTGGGATAACCAGGCTGCCTGGTCATCGGACGGGAACATCGAGAAATTCGTGGCAGCCGCAGTTGGTCCCACCGACTTCAAGCGCATCAAGAAATTGATGGAGGGATGCGACGTAAATCCCAATGCAGCGGTGAAACCCGCAGCGTTTAAAAGTAATGGGCAGGCGGAACATGGATGCATGCTCGACACCTACATCGAGCAGGACAAACAACTCGGAAAACAGATACCGGTGACGCAGACACCTACTTCCGTGATGACCGCCAAGGGTCAGCGATATCCTCCTATGCCCGGTGTTGTGACCTGGCCTATTCTAAAGCAGTTTCTGACGTCACTTCTCAGCCAGTAGGAGATTTGCAGTTGTGACCATGGAAAAGAGTTCGCAGTTCCGGCGAATCTTTCTTTTGTTAGGGCGGCTTGCGCTCGCTGCGATGTTTTTAGCCGCGGCTTACGCGAAATTAAAGCCGCAAGCAGCAATGCCCTGGTCCGTTGCTTCGGTGAGGACATCTCTCTCGATGTTTGCGATGCAGGTCGACTCCTACCAATTGCTGTCGCCGGGAGTCGTTAGCATGGCGGCTCACGTTTTACCTTTCGTTGAACTAGCCCTGGGACTTTGGCTGCTAAGCGGCTTGTGGCTGCGTATTTCTTCCCTGATCACGACTTTGCTGCTCGGAAGCTTTTTCGCCCTGATGGTCCGCACGTATTCACTGGGGCTCGAAATCAATTGCGGCTGCTTCGGTCCGGGCGAGCAACTTGGCAAGAAATCATTGTTACGCGACGGCTCGCTTCTGGCATTCTCGCTCGCGGTCACGATCTGTGCGTTCTTGACGAAGCGAAACCGTCAAGAGTCCACAAACTTGGTTCCTGTCTCCGCTTCCGAGCCCCAGCGGACAAACTAGTTCGCAGGTCTTCTTCCGGGCTCCCATCTGTCAAACCACAGCAAGCCATGCACGTTTGAAACGGGGCATATCCTGTTGCGCCTCGAGAGGTATAGAATGTCGCGTTTGCCCGGGAGGCATTGATGCGTGGTGTCTTACGTATTATCGTCTTGCAACTTCTTTCCTTTGCTTTTCTTGCCGCTTTTTACTCGGCACCTGCAGATGCGCAGGACAAAACAAAAACGGCTCCAGCCAAGCCGCTCACGCTTAAGCGATTATTCAGTGCGCCGAATCTTAGCGGCCGTTTGACGCAAGGCATCGAGTGGTGTCCGGATAGCAAGCGCATTTCCTATCTGGAGCGCAAAGGCGCGGGCAAAGACGCCACGGTCGAATTGTGGACCATGGATGCGGCGACCGGCGAACGCAAGATGTTAGTTAATGCATCTACGCTCAAGGCCACCATGCAGCCAGAGACGGCGAAAACGACCCAGGCCACCGGGCTTGGCCGCGTTCAGGCTGAAAATTATCAGTGGGCACCCGGCGGTGATTCCCTCCTTTTTATCGGCAGCCATGGTTTGGCGCTGCTCGATTTAAAAACCATGACGCCGAAATCTCTAATTACGAGCGAATCCGAGATAGAGGACCCAAAATTTTCTCCTGACGGAAAATGGATCAGTTTTGTTCGCGATTCGAATTTATATGTCATCAATATATCAAGCGGTGAAACGCGGGCTCTCACGAGCGGAGGCAGCGAAGAAGTTCTAAGGGGCAAGCTCGATTGGGTTTACCCGGAGGAGCTCGACTCTCACACAGCCTATTGGTGGTCGCCCGATTCCTTGAAGCTTGCCTATTACGAAATGGATGAGCGCCCGGTGACTCGCTACCCCGTCATGGACATGAGCTCGCCTGTCGGTTCCACGGAATACACGCGCTACCCGCAAGCCGGCGAGCCGAATCCGATTGTGCGCGTCGGGGTCGTATCCGTGACCGGCGGGGAAACCAGATGGATGGATACGGGCGGGAACACGAATGTTTATCTCGCGCGTGTAGACTGGCTGCACGACAGCCAGCGCGTAGCGATTCAGCGGCTAAATCGTGACCAAAATCAGCTCGATCTTCTTTTTTGCGATGCCGCCACCGGCGCTTCGAAAGATGTTCTGACTGAACATGACAGATATTGGATCAACATCAGTGATGATTTGTATTTCTTTTCGGACGGCAAGCGCTTCCTGTGGTCCAGCGAGCGCACCGGCTTCCGTCATTTTTATCTCTACGATCTTTCCGGCAAACAAATGGATCAACTGACCAGCGGCAATTGGGGAGTCGGAGGGCTAAGCGGCTTCGGGCCACGATCTACTCAGCCGGGAGTCGACGAAGAGCATGGCTATATTTATTTCGGATCAAACAAGGACGACGTGCGCCAAAGGCAGCTCTATCGCCTGGCTCTGAAGGACAGGAATATTACGCAGATCACGCGCGGCGCCGGGTCCCATTCGGCAGAGATCGCTCCAGATCATTCAAAATTCGTGGATACATATTCCAAGGTCATGGTGCCTCCGCGGCAAGATCTTTACCGCATGGATGGTTCCCCCGTGGCCACGATTAACGAAAATAAAGTTCCGGCGCTAGCCGAATATCGGTTGTCGCCTGTAGAGTTTTTAGATATTTCCGCGGACGACGGCACGAAACTCCATGCCTCCGTTATTAAGCCCGCAAATTTTGATTCCTCACAAAAGTATCCCGTCCGAATCAGCGTATACGGCGGACCGCACGTGCAAGTCGTGCGCGACGCTTGGGGTGGCGGAATTTTTCTCTGGCATGAGTTTCTAATGCAGCAGGGTTACATAATCTTTTCACTCGATAACCGTGGTTCATGGGGACGCGGTCACGCATTCGAGACTCCGATTTCTCATCAGTTTGGTAAAGTCGAGCTGCAAGATCAGCTCTCCGGCGTGGAATACCTGAAATCGCTTCCCTATGTGGACGCATCTAGAATCGGCATCTGGGGCGGAAGCTACGGTGGATTCATGACCCTGAATGCGCTCTTCAACGCGCCCGATGTGTTCAAGGCAGGGATCGCCGACGCCCCTGTGAGCGACTGGAAACTCTACGACACCATTTACACCGAGCGCTATATGGGCCGGCCTCAAGATAATCCCCAAGGGTATGAGAATTCTTCGCCCGTGAACCAGGCCTCGCAACTCAAAGGTAAGCTCATGGTTGCTCACGGCACGGGTGACGACAATGTTCACTTTGCAAATTCGACCGAACTGATCAACGTGCTCATCGACAGCGGCCGGTATCCTGACTTCTTGATGATCTTCCCGGGGCGCGGACATGGCATTAGCGATCCCACAGCTCGTGTTCAACTGTTTGAAGGGATCACCAAATTCATATTAGAAAATCTTTAGGCAGCGTACTGTACGGTAACATTTTCCAAAAGCAACTGATTCAACTCCGCCGGATTCGAATATAATGAAGTTGCTAGCAACCGCTTGACTGCAATAGGAAACGCCTGCTCCTCAAGGAATAGACTCGCGACCATCTATGTCGAACCGAATCACCAAAACTTTGGTCGGGGCGATCATCACGACGGGAATTGGGTTGTGCCCGATTTCGAACGCAAGAGCCCAGGAACCTGATCAAGAAGCAGCGCCGCAGCCTGCTCCGCCAAAAACCCCGGTGATGGAAGCAGATCCTTCCGGCGAGTATTTGGAAAGGGGCTTCCAACACCTGTATGAATTAAATTTCGAGGGCGCGCGGGTCGAATTCTCCGCTTATCAAGAAAGCCGCCCGGACGATCCGGTAGGCAAAGCTGCTGAGGCAGCCAGCTATCTTTTCGAACAGTTCAATGCCAAGGGGGTCTTGACCTCGGAGTTTTTCCTAAGTGATGCGAAGTTCCTGGGAGGAATTGAAGGACCCGCTTCGCAAAATCAAAACACAGCATTTTTAACGGCCAACAATAAAGCCCGAGAACTCGCCAAAGCGCGGCTGAAATCGAACCCCCATGATATTCACGGCCTCCTGGGACTCACGATCGCGGATGGGATGGAATCCGATTACGACGCGATAATCATCAAGAAGCAGCTCGATGGCTTGAAAATGATGAAACAGGCGGAAGCCGAGGCGAATACTTTGCTGGCCATCGACCCCTCGGAGCAAGATGCCAACGTCGCACTGGGGATGGCCAATTACGTCATCGGCTGCTTGCCCGGCTACAAGCGTGCGCTAGTATGGTTCGGCGGCATTCACGGCGATCGCGTGCGCGGAATGCAACAAATGGCATCCGCCGCCGAGCACGGACACTATCTGCAGCCATTCGCCAAAGTCATGCTGGCGTTAGCCTATGAACGCGAACATCAGATGGACCGGGCGCACGAACTGCTGGCTCAGCTGGCAGTTGAATATCCCACCAACCCTGTTTTCGCGCGCGAACTAACGCTCTCGGCAAAGAAATAACGTATTCCATACATCATTCGTTCTACCACTTCACTCGAACGCGATAGTCGAGCGACGCGGTACCATTCTTCTCAACGGGAATCTCGAAGCTGATGGTCGTGGCGTCCAGCTTCGTCCAATTCAGGTTTGAATTCACTACTTCCCAATCCCCGCCAATGGGCTCGCGCGCCTCGACGGTTATCGGTACATCCTTGTGATTCCGCAATGTGATCTGATACTCCATTTCAAACAAGTTGTTTGCCAGCTTCTTATAGTCAATTAGCTTGCGTTCGCACACGATGTCGAAAGCGTTGCCCACATAGATCTTCAGCATTTCGTCCTTCGGTGTGTGATTGATGTGATCTTCACCGACGAATTGAATTCCGCCTTTCGAATCGGCCTGATAAACGCGCACCGTGCCCGCTGGAAGCGGCATACCCAGTCCGCCTTTTTCTTCGTTCTTGAAACGGTAGTACACCTTCACGGGTACGGGGATTGGGGTTCCAATCCCTTGCTGGTTGCGGTAGTAATACGGTTGACCTTCGACTGCGAGAAATTTGTCCACTGGCACTCCCGTTCCAGAAAGCAAACTGATCTGCTTCGACTCATTATTTTGGATGGGAGTACGCCTTCCTAGTGTGTAGAGATGATATTCGGAGATGCCTTCTTGCTCGAATTGAGCCGGAGCCGGCACTGCACGGTCCATTTTCGCAGCAGCTCCCATGGCTTGCATACTTATCGGCGCCACGTGATGAATTTCTCCCGCAACTAGCTGAAGCTTGGCATTTTCATACGATGCGCCGCTGTTGTTCGTCAGCGTCACCCAGCCGTCCAAATCACTGGTTTTTTCGTCGCGCGCGACCGTAAGCACGTAGTCCGCGTTCCAATTCATGTTATTAGTGAGATAGGACGCTTCAACCTTTTGCGCGGCAGCCCCCCGATTGTCGAGCGTCCATACAAGAGTCGGCCGGCTGTACAAATTTCCCGGCAACTCGGAAAATCGATACCAGTTCGTGGGCATCCCGGTAACGATTTCGTTTCCGATTTTCCATACAGGCTGGTTGTTATTGTCAGCCAGCAGTACAGCCTTCGTTTCGACCCACTTGGTCGAGTTCGCTTCTGGCTCGCCACGCACCAGCGTGATCTCGCGGCCTACATACTTCTGCAGAAGCTTCTGCGCATCCAGGAGATCATATTCGTAGTTCTGTTCGACGACAGCCAGCTTTGCAGGCTCGGTGAGAGAACGGAAATGGACAGTGGCAGGCATGATCGCGGCCGCAACGTCCTCGAATCGCAGCGGAAAAGTACCTGAAGCCAGACGAATTTGCCGGACGTCGCGAATCAACGCGATGTTTGAGTTGTACACCGTAACGTTCAGATCCACTTGATCTTTTTGCGTAGTGGTTGCAGCTTCGGCGGGCAGCGCGCGTTCAGCCGGCACGGATGCATCGCTGCGGTTTTGAGGCGCCGCAAATACGCGTATGAAACTTCCCGCCGCGAGGAAGAGCAGAAGAAAGGCTGCGAAATTGACAACGCTAGTACATCTGCATCCGTTTCTGGACATGGGCTGTCTCCTCTTTGCGAAACTAAGAGATGATACTCGAAAGTCGAATTTGGATGCCTCGGCATACGTTTTCGGTTCGTGACGTTAACCAAGCAGTCAGACACGCCATATTCATTTAATGAACGCGCTCGGCAACATAACTTGCATGCGAACCTGATAAGATTTAGTCGAATGTTTACCTGTCCGGAATGCGAGCAAGCCATCAATCAGGCCAGCTCCGTCTGCCCGTATTGTGGGGCGGACCTGACCGACGCGCCGGACGGCAGCGAATTTGCCAACGTCGGGGTACAAAGCAAAAAAACGAAACCTGCTCGCGTTGCGATTCTTCTTGGAATATTTCTGGTAATTTTGGCGGCAACAGCCTGGTTGGCCTTACCCTGGAAAATTTCCGGCACGCAGCCGGACGCGGAAGCCCACGGACTCGAGGCGCTTGGAATCATTCAGCAAGCGCTCACCGCCTATCAAACCAGCGAAGGCGGATTTCCTTCTTCCCTGGAGGGACTCGGGGATCGCGTGCGATTTGAAGCAGAAAAAGCGCAGTCCGCGCATTACACCGTGCAATACACGCCGGGGAAGCCCGACGTCGATGGCCATGTAAAGAGTTATACGCTAACCGCGCGCGCAGGAAATTTCGGGTATATGAATTTTTACACGGACGAAAGCGGTGTGGTCCGTGGCACTCGCCAGAATCGCGCTGCCAGCGTGCAAGACCCGCCGCTTAGTCCAAAGTTATAAAACGTTAGCCGTTGCACCAAATGCAGCTCTCCCCGATGTCGAGCCATGGATTAAACTTGTGCGCAGACTCCTCTGCTTTTGTATCATTGAAGAAGAACACAAATGAAAGGAGGAAATCGCGTGGCCAAAATCTTGCCGTACCGAAGGCCACATCCGGATACGCAGCCCAACTATTTGCATTCCCCATATGCTTCCTCCATCAAGCGCGCGCCCGCAAAACCGCTAGTATATTTGCCTCAGACGCTCTCCGAAATCACCGGTCCGTCATTCCCGAACGTGGTGAGCGACGTAAAGGCAACCGATCTCACCAGTCAGCATCACGGCGATCCACTCGGCGAACGCATCATCGTCAACGGACGAGTGACGGATGAAGACGGACGTCCGCTGCGCCAGGCGCTCATCGAAATCTGGCAAGCCAACGCAGCCGGACGCTATCTTCATAAGAACGATCAACACCATGCTCCTCTGGACCCTAATTTCACTGGCTGCGGACACACACTGACAGACGCGGAAGGAAGATACCGATTTGTCACCATTCGCCCCGGGGCCTATCCCTGGGGCAATCATCACAACGCCTGGCGCCCGGCGCACATTCATTTCTCGCTGTTCGGCCCAGGCTTCGCGTCACGTTTGGTGACGCAAATGTATTTTCCCGGCGACCCGCTCCTGTCCTTCGATCCGATCTTCAATTGCACGGCGGATGAGAGCGCGCGGAATCGCTTAATCTCCGCGTTTGATTGGGAAAACACTATTCCATCAGAGGCACTGGGCTTCCGATTTGACATTGTGATGAGCGGCCGCGAAGCCACGCCCATGGAGAATTAGATTGAGTTCGAAAGCAACCACATCCCAGACGATTGGCCCATTCTTCTCGATCGGCATGTGCCGGTCGATACACGAAAATCTCGTGGGGCCGGGTACTTCCGGCGAACGTGTGAGTATGGAAGGCCGCGTCCTAGATGGCGACGGCAAGCCCGTGCCGGACGCCATCCTTGAAGTCTGGCAAGCGAACTGTCATGGAAAATACGCGCACCCGGAGGACGATCAGGACAAGCCCGTGGAAGCAAGTTTCACAGGCTACGGCCGAATCCCCACAAATGACGAAGGAAGGTTTCGCTTCACCACGATCAAGCCGGGCCAAGTCCCGGACCCAGACGGAAAATTACAGGCTCCGCACATCGTCGTGTCCGTTTTTGCGCGAGGCTTGCTTCGGCGTCTGGTGACGCGGATTTATTTCCCTGACGAGCCCGCGAACACCTCGGATTTCGCTTTGAAACTGGTTGTTCCGTCGCGGCGTGAAACATTGATCGCCAAAAAGGTCTCCGGTGGAATCGGCGCTTTTGAATGGAACGTGATCCTGCAGGGAAACAACGAAACCGTTTTCTTCGACTGTGGACTTTGATGCGGAATATTTGGAGTGCTCGGTTCTTCGAACGCTCCGTGCGCGGGTTCGTGCTACACTTCACATAGTTCACACAGCGGGCATGCGACCTCGTCGCAAAAGTCTTAGCAGCTTACGGAGAGGTGCTGGAGTGGCCGAACAGGGCTGCCTGCTAAGCAGTTATCCTGGCAAAACCGGGATCGGGGGTTCGAATCCCCCCCTCTCCGCCATTCTAAAATAAGCCAATAATAACTATATCCTTGACATTTTGCTACTAATGTGCTACTATATATGGAGCATTTAGGTGGCGAAAGATGGCTTCGGTCTATACAAGGATGAAAATTGAAGGCAAGGGATGGCGTTATAAGGCTGTTCCGACTGGGAGGGGACGAAGGCCCGCTGAGGTTCAAGCGCCTTTCTATCTTAGGTACTCTGTCAATGGGAAACAAACTTGGAGCTCGCCCTACAACACCCTCGAAGACGCTAAGAGAAATGCGGACACAATTATGGACGTCCTGGAAGCGCAATCCAAAGGATTGACGGTTGCCGAATTAGGCGAAATCCGCAACGCCAACCGCCTACCAATCCAAACTGCAGTTCAGCAATATCTCCATGTGCGCCGAAATAAGGCACGAAAGACCGTAATGGCGTACACCTCGGCTCTGAGAGAATTCGTGGATTCTCTTCCCCCGGGCGTGCGCTTTGTGGATGAACTCAAAGAGCGAGCCAGTGAACTACTAGAGAATTTCAAGACCCGCCTAGAGGCTAAAGGTTACTCTCCAAAAACACAATATAACCGACTGCACATTGCCTGTTTCTTCTTGAAGGCAAACGGCGTTCCAACTCCTAGCAAGCTTGTAATTCTGCCTACTGTCGAGCAGGAAGATGCTCTTCCTTATGAAAACGAAGTACTCGAAAAGCTATTCGCTCATATGGATGAGGAGGAAACTATTCGTTACAGGTTTTTTCTCGGCAACGCTGCCCGCGACAAAGAAGTCACTTTCGCCGCGTGGCAGGACATCAATTTCCAGGCGAAGACCTACACCATTCGAAGCAAGCCTGATGTCGGTTTTACCGTGAAATCTCACGAGTCCCGCACAATCCCTATGCCCGATGAATTGGTCGAATTGCTCAGAGTGCGCAAGAAGAATCCGCCGCATCCGCGCTGGATATTCGTGAACCAAGACGGCAAGCCGGACAATCATTTCCTCCGCAAGCTCAAGAGAATCGCCCACCGTGCGGGCCTCAATTGCGGGCAGTGTCGAACAACAGTCACGAAAGGCAGGTACGACCATAAGCACGAAGTCGAAGTGACTTGCAAGACTGACCCTGTTTGCGAGCACTGGTATTTGCACAGGCTCCGCAAAACATGCGCGACTCGCTGGCAGCATGTGGGCATTCCTGTCCGCGATATTCAGAAATGGCTCGGGCATAAATCTCTTGAAACGACCGAGATTTATCTCGGTGCAAGCAAACTTGATGAAAAAATGCGTGAGAAGCTAAATCGCGCTGCTGACGGCGATTAGAGCGCTGCCCGGTGCAACGATTAGCACGCGGCCCTTTCAAGGGCACCCAGACTTTTGATGACCTTAGGTGATGTTGGTAAATAAGGTTTTAACGCGGTTGAGCTTCGGTGAGATTAGGTGAAATTGGCATCACTTGATGACAAAATGATGACAAATTTTCCGACTTTTCCGCCACAATTGAACCCACAATGGTTCGAACCTCCGCCGATTCTGAATGTCTCAAACTTAATTGCACGGAAACGCTTCGTTAAGAGACTTACTGATGATAGCTGGCGCAGGAAGATCTCGCTTTTCTGGATGATCGTCCAGCCACTTGATCACAACGTCGGCGATTTGTTCCTGCGTAACGCCCTTTCGCGGACAGGGTGACATCATCGTCGTTTCCATGTCGTCCGTGAGAACGAGAGTTTGCGTTACCCCGGAAATATACATAAAGCACCCGGGGCCGAGGTTAGCCTTCAACTTTTCCTTCTTGTATCCGTCGCACAGGTCAAGCAACTGATTCCCACTCCAGATCAGCGGGGCCTCGGCCTGCCTCTTTTTTCTTGGAATCTGAGAGTTTGACTGAGTGCCTACTATCGCAGCGAGCATTAGCGTCACACCGAGCAGCCGCATCGTTCCCTCCTCACGCGATTAGCTTCATGCTTGACCCATCCCAATATGACGAATGCTTGAACTCGCTCGGATATCCATTCCGGCTCAGATGTACTCGCAGAATCACATGCGCCGAATGATCAAACGTCTTGACCCACGGCCCGCAATTCATCACTAGCATCAGATGCTTCTGACAAAGCGGGATGTCCACCGTCGATCCACTCCTGCCTACGCTCTCCGATGCAAATTGAGCCTCATTTGCGTTGAGGTAATCGATGGACACGACATCGAAGGATTCAGCGGCTTCGAGCCTGAGGCATTGTCCGCTTCCAGTTTGAACTACTCTAGATTGTGGACGGAAACGAGCGAGTTGATCCATTCGACTGCGTTCCGCTTCTAACTCGGCGATCCTCTGTTGGGCGACCACGGCCTGTTTGGCAAGCTTACGATCACTCGCTGAAAGTGCCCATGTAACTAGGGCACCCAATATCGCGCCGAGTAGGATTTGCAGTAAGGAAAAAATGGCCTCTCCTCGGAATCCCTTTCCATTGATCGCTAGTCGGGTATGGTAGCATCCGCATCAGAGAAATTTACATGCTCCCGGATTGGTTCATGAAGCCGGAGTCAATGTTCAGGACGGTGCTGTGGTTCCTCGGGCCTTTCCTTGCTTGGTTTGTTGGGAGATTTATTATCCAGCGCATCGAATCTTGGCACGCTGCCCAGACGGAGGCTAACGCGAAAGCAAGCCTTACCTATCTATACCAGTCAATCGAAAATCCACCCACACTACTATCATCTGTGGCCTACCTCGTTTGCTTTCTGCCACTGCCAATTTTTCTCACCGCGCTCGTCTTAACGCTATATTTTTCACTCCGGCCATCATATCCTCCGGTTTATCCGTTTGACCCTCACTTAGCCCAGAGCATACGTCACAATACTCTCTCATTCTTATCCTTCTGCATTTACGGTCTCTTCGGTGTTTTGACCGTTTACGGAATTAAGGTCGCGTACTGGCTGAGGCACGGTGAAGCTCGATACGCCGAAAATTATCGGGCAGGAGTGCAGAAGAAAATCAACCGTCTGAAGAAAAAGTTCCCACAGCTCAACACTGTCGGCCCGGCCTGAAAGCTCGGATGGTTATTTTCAACAGTCATCGTCTTTTCCGACGGAAATAACGGATCAGGTCGCGCATCTCTCTGATGATATGTTTGGAAAAGACCAGCAAGGTAAGAATGATTATTGCAACATCTGAAATAACTCGGTGAAGGTTACTGAAAAATTCTGGCTGCGGCATGTTACGCGAAAAGGGCGTGAATGCCCCATCCAAGAACCAGCGTCAAGGTATTTTCTGCAACTTTTCCGAATATAAGGATGCCTGAGTCTAACCAGATACTTTTTTGCTGTTCCTTCATTGCTTCCTCTACGGCTTGCCGCTTATCCTCCGGGCACCAGACATCCAAGATCGCAAATAGGGTCTTCCAGCGCGGGTCATCTATAATCTCTTCATGGCGCTCAGTAAGAAGTCCCACTAGAAGAACCAGCCCGTACATTCCCCAGAAGGAAATATCTGAGGCGTGAAACGCAGACACTGCGAACCAGTTCCAGAGCTGTTGAAGTACGAAGGTGGTGTACAAGCTGACGATCATTGATATAACCCAGAACGAAATGCCCTTCTTCAACATGGTGTCGCCTCCTCATGGCGGTTAATACTGATGTGCTACACTCTGCCGGTGCAACAAAAACGTTCTTTTTTTTCCTTCCGCGGTGCGGCGATGGGAGCTTGAACAATGCAAGAGATGAGAGGAGGAGGAGAGAGTGGTACGTCGGCTTGCTAAAACGAAGATCGTACTACCGAGGGCCGGATGACCGGCCACCGAGCTTTCTTTTACGAAGGCGATAATCTAGTGGCGGTGTCGAGTTTTCTTGGAACCCCGGGTAGGGCCTGACAAAATCCACACCATGTGCTTTTCCAACTTTGGGGGGAGCTGAGAATCAGAGTGGACTACTTGCACAATCTCTTCACACTCCACACATTTCCATTCGTTAGCAGTGCTCGGAATATTTTTATCGAGCTTCAGACTTTGCGAGCATAGCACTCGGCGGCGCACATAAGATTCTATCACGGACAAAACAGGAGCTGGATGAAACCCTAGAATTGGCAATCATCGTTTCCACGCTTGGAAAAGGAAGCTGCAGAGCGTGATGAAGACGATGAACACTACCCAGAAAAACGGATCGCGGAGAGTCCAAGCTGATATGGTACGGAAATCAATTCCCACTTGTGCCCCCGCAGGATGCGGCGTTGCGGCAGCGAGCTGCTTCATGCGCAGAATCACATAGACCGTAGCCGCAATTCCGAAGAGCACCGCTCCGCAGATGACGCCTTTCAGGTTCAACATATTTCCTCCTGATGGGTTAAAACTGGTACGGATAATACGTGCATGGTTGCAGCGGGAGTTGTGTTTCAGTTTGACGAACGCTTACCACTCCCGGGAAGCAAGCCCAACCGCCCGGGCCTTTATTATTTCCGTAGCGGATACATGCTCCTATGTTGAAGTAGAATGGAGCACCAACACCGGGACTGGTAGCTGAAAATCCCGCAACCAAAGTCACATTTAAGTCACTAGCGTGCGGAACTACTCCACCGGAGCCGGGCGGCGTGGCTGTTAAAACGCTATCACACCAACTGGACTGCGGGAACGTAACCAATCAAACTATCGAAGCGAGGAGCGCCGAGGGGCCTACGCGGAAAGCCCCTCGGAAGGGGGCCTAGGCTCAAATGCCGGACGGTTCAATAAAGCGAGAAGGAATAGTGGCTGTTGAGTCTGTAAGCCGGATTCTGAAAACCGTGGCGTAAATACGGAACTTATTTTGAATCAGCACACAGAATTGCTTCTATAACTTGTGTGGACGGTTTTTTGTTATGGAAGGTCCTCGGGACTGGCATGTTTTTGACAAGTTTTCTCTTTAGTAGAGCATACATCGTTAAATCGTCATCGCTCCAACAATATCCAGTTCAACTACTTCTTTATCCCTGTATCGCAAATCGAACCAGTCGGTAGAAAAGCCAGATACAAAATCCAGCAACGAAACCAAACAGTCCGCCAACAAACGCGGTGAGCGCGAGTTCGAGGTTGTTTATCTTGAGATTCTTGATTCGAGTACCTTCCGCCAGTGCTGCGGCTTGTCGATTGTAGAAGTCTGGAGCGTAGGAAGTAGGAGTCGGCAAGGATTCAAGGTTTGTACCAAAGATTAAATTGCATTCGGCTCGTGTCACCAGCGGCTCATCGGTTGCGCTGGCGAAATAGTCATACCCCTCTGGAGGGTCAATACCGGGCCTTACTGGTTGGGTCAAATGTAAGCAGGTCAGCTTCAGAGGTTCTCGCTGAGATTGAATGAACTTAGCTTGAGTGTGGTGCATGTAGAAGAAACTGCATGCAAAAGCAAATAACAAACCAAGCAGCATGAAGATGACGGCTTCTCTCGCCAGTTTTCTCATTCGTTTTCTTCTGAGGCAATTTCGCGGAAATCTACATAACCATACGGCAATTTAAAAGTTTCTGACGAGATGAAATCCATCTCAAATTTCATGTTGTCAGGCGCATCAGCAATGGTTCAAAGCTTTCGTATGGAATCGCCTCCAGCAAAGACAGAGACAGCATTAATTCCGGTTTTTCTTCTTCACCTTTGATTAGCCAGATTTGGGAATTTTTTGTATCCAAAACAATACGGCCAATAACATTCATCGCCAAACCTTTGCCAGCAAATAAGGCTTTGATTGGAGCTTTCGAGGCAGTCCACTGTTCCAGACGTGCTAGTGAATTTTCTCTTGAAGATGTCATATTCCTCCAGTTACTTGCATCCTCTGATACCACAAAAATTATCGAAAGCGCAGTCTAAGCGGGTACACTCTCTGCGCTATGAAACTCCTGATTGCCGCGATGTTGTTGACCGTCGTTCAAGCACTCAATCCAAAATGGTACGCAGTTTTCAAACAGCCTGAAGGATGGCTCATTATAATCGGTTTCGTGACACTTGTAGTTCTCGCCTATCAAGCCAATGAAATGAGAAGGGCTACTGAGGCTATGGAACGACAGACAAAACTTCAAGAAGTTGCCATGCGACAGTGGGTAAGTCTTGAAAATTGGCATGGGCAAATCGTTCTCCAGGAAGGCGAACAAATCCTGGAGTTTGGATTCGAGATTGTCAACCCTACAAAATTCCCTCTTAAGCTTGAGTATTACGGGACAAGCACCGGCAATCGTGCCACCCAAAGTAGACCCGACCATGTGCTAGGCCCGGAGAAGAAATTAGAGGTCAACAGCGACACTGGACCCTTAAGCAAAGAACAGATTATCAGGTACAAAGAATCGGTCCTCTCGATAACGGTAAAAGGTTCTATAGCATATGAGGATGTATTTAATGTAAAGAGGACTCAGATTTTCAATACGTTATGCATCTGTTCAATCGACCGCCAGATTCACTTTCACCAATTCGCAGGAACCGATGAGGAAACCAAACAGAAAAATACGTAGTGTAATTTGATACGGACACTTTCCCACCAGTAGTGGGTCCCTGTACCCACGTAAACGGAGGCTTTCACCTTTATGTTACGGAGAAAGTTTCTTGGCGAAACGTTCTAAATACTCTGCTGCATCTCCAACGGGTCTAGGCCCCGCGATGAATCCTTGGAACACAATCATGCTACCTTTATTCAAACCGAGTTGAGGTTCCGAACCAACTCCTAATCTGGTAATAAGTTGCTCTCTAGCGGAGATAGCATCTCCTAAAATAGCTTGCTCGAACTCTGCACGGAACTTTCGCCTTATCTCGTCCTCAGCAGCAATGTTATCGGTAAAGGCCTTTGACAATTGCTGCTGCATCTGTGGGGATTTGAGGTCTTCACCCCTGTGAGCCGCATAAACTTGCGATGTTGCCGCTCTGTACTTATCGCCGGACTCCGATAGTGCTTGGTCCTCTCGGACTTGCCAATCTCTCATGTTCTTCACTACAGTTGCCACAAAATCCCTTAGCTCCTTATTGCTGAGAACTTTTTGCTCATATTGTTTGCGAGTATTTAGTTCACTGGCGCGAGCTAATTCCAGAACGGCAGGAGCAAACTGTCCAAATACCTCTAGCTTGCCTTCAAGATACCTCGTGTCAGCGTTTCGTTTTATTTCCGATTCTGTCAACTGTTGTCTAAGCCCGTCCATGTCTCTTTGTGCTTTGTCTCGTGCGTCAGATTTTTCTCGTTCTTCCCTTTTCGAATTCCTAAAAGATTTGACGCCGATAAATATTGTAATTAAGAGACTCGCAATACCCAATCCTACGAAAGCTCGTTTTTGTTTTGGCGTGGTTGCGGATACCGTTCCTCCCAAAACTGCCAGACCAATACCTATCGCACCAGCCAGAATGTAAAGAATAAGGTCGAAAGTATCCATTCAAACACCGCTCTTTCAGAGTTAGCGGCATACTAACACAACAGCTTACGCAAGAATTAACGGCTGCGAGAACAGACGGTCACATGACCAATTACGAATGGAACCCATACAGACATAGGCTTGCAGCAGCTATATCGCTCCGCTAACGCTTCGCGGCCATATGGACCCACTTGGGGTGGGGATTTATCTAGTAGAGTGTCTGGTATGTGGCCGCACCTAGTCTGGTTCTTTCATACAATCGGGCATGTTCTGCACGTAGTCCTAACGGCGCAAGAATCTGTGTTTGTCATATTAGTGCTAACCTGCGGCGCTATATTTTGGCAGGCCTGGGAAACTCGAAAGGCCGCCGAAGCTGCTAGAGATAATATTTTGGCACTCGTTGATAGTGAACGCGCTTGGCTACTTCCATATGATTTTGTTAGTCCAAAGGCCTTGCCAACTGTCCGGCTTGCATCAGGACAGAAGGAACAACTAACCGTACATTTCCAGAACTGTGGCCGCACTCCTGCTTGGATTTTGGATTGGACTATCGAAGCAATTGTTTTAGAAGATACGAATATAGGAGAATTCATAAGTAGTCAGCAGCCCGAAGAGGAATTCCCTAATTCACGACCAATTCCACCGAATGACAAAGAGTATTTTATCGGGTGCGATTGGAAGATTAGGGACCCATCAGAAATTGATGATATCCAAACGGGAAAGAAGCATCTTTACGTTTACGGTTACATTGCATATCGAAGCACCGTAGGTAAGGATTCCTGCTACTCTTATTTTTGCTTCCACTACAGTCGAAGACGAGATAATCGCGGAAATTTTAAGGAAGGATGGATGATGGACCCAATAGAAGCAAACCATTACACCTGAGTTTCTTTGCAAGCAGTTTCAAGAATCTTCGGAAGCACATCAATCGCTAGATGGCTCAAGTATTGGTTGTTCGTGTACAAAAGTATTCGACACTCAACGCATCCCGGCACAATCACTCCTTTACCACCTTCGGCAATTGATAGGGGCTGTGTGCAGAAAGTGTCCCAATGGTGTTTCATCAGTTCTTCTTGGGCAGCTTGATGGATTGCGGTTTTGTCCATGTGAGTTGAACTAGCGTTGTCCTGCTGCATCTTCAGCCAGAAATTTTTGCCACAAACTGTGGCGATATATGAAATCTGACGCTCGCACCTGTTGGGCTGCTACCGCTTCCGACGCTGTATTGGAATATTTAGTACCGTTCGACTGGTCAACAATTTTGCACTGGAGCATCTCATTAACCCATGCAGTAAGCGAAAGGTAAGCTACGTCGTCCAAACCGTGCTCGTTTTCCAACTTCGAGAGCCAAACTGCTTGGTCTGCTTGGCACTGAGCAACGGTTGGCGCATGTTCCACCTGCTGCGAAAAGTTTGAGACGGGAAACAGAAGAATTACTAAAGCCAGGATGATTGAGGTTTTCACTTTTTCCTCCGCTTACGGCAGTCTTCACACTTGGTCTGCGTTGCATCCCCATAGAAGTCCGCTTGGCATTTCGTACACTTCTTTAGGGGCAGTTCTTGTCCGTCTTGGATAATGACTTTGGCGCGTTCAGCTTTTCGGAAGGTGGGCATGGGCTGCATTCTATGTCCATTCCCGTTCGGGAAGAATTCTGAATTTCTAAATTCTATGGGAGAAATTCAGTTCGTGGATTTCAGATGGATTGAAAGCGAGGCCACGGACACTCGGTGAAACCCGTTCGGAATCTTTTGGGATTAGGGTCAGGTGATAAGCGATTCCAGTGAAATCCTATGCGGCTCTGAATTTTCCATCAAAGTATCCCACTATCGGTCCTGTATTATTGACAAGTTTAAGAAGGGCTGTTAGCGTTCCGCTAATCCTGGGTTAAGTTCAAACCTACATCCGCTATATACAAACGGGGCTTCCGATTTTACCGGGGGCGGTCGTTCGAACGCTAAAATGAGGCAACCCTATAATCGCCTGTCCCCGAGGAAGAAATAGAACCCATTGCTTGAAAGGAAAAAACGCGGAGGTCAATGCTATGGAAGGCTGGCGCGGTGAACTCTCGGAGCACCTGCTCGAAGTGCTCGCATCGGTCATAGTTTGTGCCGGATTTGTCTTCTTTTGGTCCCATCATCGTTCAGAGCATAAGGGGGAGTGGACAAAGCAGGACACGCTGGCATTCAGGAAATGCGTAATTCACCACATCACTGACGTGCAACATTATTTTAACTTCCCACTTGCATTTGCGGAGCAAATCGTAAATGGAGCTCGTGGAGAGGAATGCCGGGCCGAACTAAACCTCCCTCCCAATAAGCCCAAGGAATACCAAGCCCTGCACGAACCTATGTCGTATAGGGATTGGAACGAGATTGAGAAGAAAATGATTGAGGCAAAACTCCCAGTTCCGCCCTCATATTCGAACTCCGCGGAACCGTCAGACAAAGCTCTGCAATCGCCTACTCCCTCCCCCGCAGATTTGGGAGAGTGGCTCAAGCAGCTAAATATCAGTGCTAGCACAGTGGACTCGGCGGCTCCCATCCACAGCAAGGCAGGAGACAACAGCGGCAGCAAAAGCACGCGCAGCGCAAAGTCAACTGTTCCACGTGACATTCCAAATACGCAGAAGTCCCGATTCCTTTCAGTTCTCTCAGGAGCATCGGGCGTAATTCTCGATACGAAATCAGGACTCATGTGGATGAGCCAAGATTTCTGGAATATCGAAGGCCACTTTGCCCGAGATTGGCATGAAGCGATGACGTGGGCGGTCCACATTAATGGCGTACATTTTGCTGGCTACAGTGACTGGACCGCGCCAACCATTGCACAATATCGGACGATTAATAAATCGAGGACAGACCGAGAAGAGTATGCGCGGGTTTTTCCCCATAGCGCCGCACAAGAATTCTGGGCAAGCAACTCACTCTCTGATGGGGTGGCCAGTTACACCGACTTCGAAGAAGGTTTTGCCACATCCGGTAGCAAGACAAGGAACCCCGACTCATCGGAACCTTGGAAATACAGTGTCAGACTTGTGCGGGTCAGCCACCTCGAAATCAAACCCTGAGCTAGAGGATTGTGATTGCAGGTCAGTGCGGGATTTTTCACAAAAGAAACCGCGACGTGTCCATAGGAAACCCACGAATATTCGACCAGACTGAAACTTGATGGATTTCCCTGCTGTACACTTGTGTACGCCACAATTTAGGGTAGTTTTATGTCCATTCAAGTGTACAGAAGTGCCAGAGCATGTTCCTTTGGTTCCATCGAACCCGTGGTGCGGGGGCTCCCGGGGTCTTTTGGGTCCCATTTTTCAAAAAATCTTTGTGCTCCCGATGGTCCCGATATTTTTCCCCTTGCAATAACCCAAGCGGCTGGATTATTATTTCGGCGTGAAATTGAGCGAAATAGCCCGATTGTTAGGAAGACGCGGAGGACTCGCAAAATCGAAAGCCAAGACCGCTGCCGCACGGCGTAACGGAATGAAAGGCGGACGCCCTAAAGGGAGCAAGAACCGATGAGAGTTGCTTTGTACGCACGTGTCTCGACTTCTGACAAAGGTCAAGACCCCGAAATGCAACTGCGGGAGCTTCGTGAGTACTGCCAGAGGCGTGGCTGTGACATTTCGAACGATTACGTTGATGTCGGTGTCTCCGGTGCAAAGGATTCGCGGCCAAGACTCAATGAGCTAATGCTCGATGCCAATAGGCGAAAATTTGATGCAGTTGTAGTCTGGAAATTCGACCGTTTTGCACGGTCCACGTCGCACTTGCTGAAGGCGTTGGAGACGTTCCAATTCCTCAAGATTGACTTCGTGAGCCTAACTGAAGGAATAGACACGTCCACGCCCGTTGGAAAGCTCGTATTCACCATCCTGGGAGCCGTGGCGGAAATGGAAAGAGAGTTAATCCGTGAGCGTATTCGAGCCGGAGTACGAAACGCCCGAGCAAAGGGCAAGAAGCTTGGCAGACCAAGGGCAGGAGTAGACCCGGCTAAAATCGCATCCCTACGTTCTCAGGGCCATACGCTTCGCCAGATTGCATCTGAGCTAAATTGCTCCCACAGCCTTGTACACAAATCCCTCTCTGTAACCGCCTAATCTCACACAGAAGCCAAGGGACTTACACAAGCGCCCTTGGTGTCTCGAAATCATTTGAATTGTGAACGTTATCCGTCCCGCCTAAACAGTATGCGGTTTCTAGGGATTGGTGCAAACGAGGCACGCTGAATTATAAATATTTTTGGTTCTTTCCCTCGATTGATAGGATTAGGGACCTGATGAGAGTTCTCCTGGTAACCTTGCTTGCGCTTGCCCTAGGTGGATGTTCAAAACCCAAGCAGCGGCATCATTTCGTGTCTGCTGGTATCAAAGATTTGCCTCTAATCTTGCTCGACCAAGATACAGGCAGGATTTGCTACGCTGGTGATTCCCCCGCTCCCGGTGAATACTTCCAGTGGTATAACGCGAATGTAGGCAGGGGAACGCCTCAAAGCCCATCAGACTCAGACAGTTATTTCTTTTGCAGTGACGTAGTGTGGAACGGTGAACGGCCCCTGCGCAAGTAAGAGCGGGTCCTCGAAATCTCTTCTAGCAGAACTGTTCTTGGGCATTCTTCGGACGTCAATCCATCCCTTGCCATTCGTGATGATTCTAAAGGACTTAGGAGAGGTATTCATTACGCATTGGTTGCGTATATACAAGTTTTTTAACACTTATTTACGCATTATTAAGCGGTTTTATTGAGGGTTTTGTGCATCACTTTACCAACTGGCTCGGCTGTTAAACCTGCGAACGGCAGTGAAGGTCTGACTTCTCCGGTAATCCGACGCAACCGGGAGTTAACCCTAAATTGTGATAGAACGTTAGTTGCTTCACGACGACGGTGAACCCATGCGTAATCACCCGACGAGTCGATGGCGTGAAATGAGGTTCGGTCTGGCTGTTTGCGCAGTTATGACACTTTTTTCTGCACAGGCGCTTGGGACAGAATCTGTCCGCGCAGAATTAATCCGTCTCCAACGGCAATTTGGACTGACATTCGCGTGGTCCGAGGAAGGAGCCAGCCGATTTTCGTTGGAGTCGCAAGCCGTAGTCCAAGCGATTTTCGTTTAGGACAAACACCGTGGTCCGTTTGAAGGATTCGCTTCAGGCTTTTCGTCCGGACGGATTCAGTCTAGGAGAACATCCAGAGGTTTTGGGAATCGGGATGTGTTGGTCTCACGAGCAGTCGAGGCTGGCCGCGACCATAATCACTCGTCCTACCGGTCGCGTAATACTAGGAATTCTTGATTTGAACTCGAAACAAACCCGTGCCATTGCAATCAATGTTGCTCAGAAGATGTATGTAACATCTCAATGCTGGTCGCGAGATGACGAGAAGCTCGTCTATTCGATAGATGGCGCGGTTTGGCTCTATAGCTTCGAGAACGACCGAGCGGACGAAATTGCCAAAGGAACGGACCCCACGTGGTCGCCAGATGGAAAATGGATTGGATTTCGGGACGGCGATTCGTACTACGCCATGCGCCCTGACGGAGACGCCAGAAAAGAACTGTTTCGCAATCGTTGGGGCAAAGCGATATCTGGCCTTTATTGGTCGCCGGATTCGCGGATTGTCGCGTATGTGAGAGAGCTTGGGTTCCTCCAAGGGGGCGCTCTCGATGCGGAGGCCAATCAACTACGGGCGAGGCGGCTGGAGGATGGCTCAGATGATTCGTTGTGCCCTGACAACGTGGATTGGTTTGCGAATTACCGGTGGATAACGAGCAGCGAGCTAATGAATCATTCCGGATCTGTGCCTAACTAGGAAGTGAATACTCAGCGGCATAACTCTCAATAACAAGAATATTCGCCAGCTAACGCGCATACCGGAAAAGTGGGTAATGGTCCGCCGAGATCAGGTGACTGCGCCTAAGTCCCGGCCCAACTCCGGTCGAAGAGATCGGAGCCGAGGTCGCTAATCAGGTCGCAGCACCTACTGAATTGAGGACGCCCACCTGGCAGCGAGCGAAAATCGCTCAGAAGAGACTGCGGATGGAAGGACGGCGACAGGGGCGGCTTGGCTGAATAGAAGAAAATCATGGCACGAACAGCAAACCCAAAAGTGTGCCTTGACATCGATCGGCCTTCTCATAGAAGGAGTTACGAACGTCCCAACAATCTGCAGCAGTTTGCAAGGGCTTCGCCTTGCCCGAGTTCCTGTCGAAGCTTGACATAGCGATATACCGAGGATTATCGTTCGTTCATTCCCGCGAAGCTAGTTAACCGGGGTTTCACAACTCGGGGTTACATCGGCCAATCAAAAGTCACTTTCACAAGAGGAGGAGTCACCATGTCACGTTTCCGCCTGTCGTTCTTGCTCACTCTCGCACTCCTTTTTGGCGCTCGTCCCATTCTGGCCTCCACATTTGCCGTGGGCACGTGCAAGCCGAGCCTCCCGAGCTACACGACCATTTCCGCCGCAGTCGCCGCCGTGCCTGCCGGCTCGACTGTGGAGGTTTGCCCAGGCACCTACGCCGAGCAGGTCATCATCGCAAAACCGCTAACCTTGGAGGGCATCTCCAGCGGCAACTCGGCTCAAGCCGTCATCACCGTGCCAGCCGGAGGCCTAGCCACCACACCGAGCGTTGGCGATCTACTTGGAATTATAGCGGCGCAAGTGGAGGTGACTGCGGGTCCCGTCAACATCATTAATATCACCGTGGATGGGACGGGCGGTAGCAACGGCTGTTCGTCGGGCCTGGTCGGAATTTACTATGGCAGCGGCTCTTCCGGGACTGTCAATGAGGCTACGGTCCGCAACGAAATGAATTCTGGATGCGGCGATGGGATCGTGGCCGAAAATGGAACTGCCACGAACGAGTCCGTGACCATTGAAAACAGCAGCGTCCACGATGTGGATTATTGTGCCATTCTCGCCTTCAGCAATCAGACGCCCCCTACTATCACCGCCACCATTAAGGGGAATGACGTGGCGTCCAGTTATATAGGCATTTATCAGTTCGCTGACGCCGGTCCAGGCAGCGTGACCGGCAACATCGTTACGGCTGCTCACGTTGGCATAGCTTCCACGGCGCAATCAGTTACCATTTCAGGTAATACGGTGACAAGTTCGCTTTCTGGGATTGCTGTCAGTGCGACAGGGATCAGTGTCACGTCCAACAAGATATGGAACTCCTCTTATGATGGGATTGACTTGTCCGCCTCCGGCATGACCATACAGTCCAACACCATCACCAAGTCCCGCATCGGAATCGAGTTTAATTGCTTTGCCGGCGGCACGGTGTCCCATAACACGATCAACGACGCTGTGATTGGCCTCGATGCGGTTCCCGCAACTTCAACCCCGCTCAACACCTTTCTCAACGTGGCCACAATCAGAACCGGTAGCTGCTTGGCGGGGCCGCGTGCGGTCTCAATTCCAGGGCCAACGAACCATCACCCGGATTGACGCAATCACGGCGCGTTCCGCCCGGAACCAGCTCGTTCAGTTTGCTGCGGGCTGGCTCCGGTTCGGCGCAGATCGGCCCAACCTGAAATCGAGCTTGTCGGCGAAGCTGCTGACATTGCTCAAACAATCCAGATTGCGAACCAGTCGAAGGCACGATTCATTGTTCTGGATTTACATATGCCCGACGACACTAAAATCACGCCTTCGGAGGTCAAATCCTGCCTAGTGCCTGATAAACGCTGCCAGCTCAACCGGTCGATGCAACACTCTTTAAGCTGTTGATCGGACAACGCTTCCCTGTAGAGAACCGCAATGTCCGGCTGTAATCAATCACACCTAGCCAGGATGGTGTTCCGCTTGAATCAGCGCTCGCGAAAGATCCGTAGCTGCTTAAAGCCCTGCGCGTGGGCTGTGAGCAGGTGTTGCGTCGACCCATTGAGACCGCCCGACTAATCGGGACTTAGCCCCCATCAAAGTGCTATTTGGGATCACTGACCTACAATTTCGAGCGAGCAAGAAATCTATCAACGCCTGCTCTAATTACCCAATTGCGTGAGAGCCGCACGCAGCGGCGCGCTAGAGATCCTAATTAGCCCTTGGTGCGGCGTGTACAACTCCAGGATCAAGAGGATTGCACAAGATACCGAAAGCGCGGAGACAAACAAACTGGTGACCACTGTCCCATTGGTGGGGGCATACACGCCGAAGCTGATGAAGAGGGCAATGAGCCAGGAAACCATGATGATGAGCATTGGCATGGATATCGAGGTGGATTGCTGTTCATACAGCAACCAGCGCGTCTGTTGGATCTCCTTCAGAATGCTCAAAGCTTCGGCTTGGAATAAACGTTGCCTGTCATCCTTCGGCACGAGTCCTTGAATCTTTTCGTAGAGAGACTCCATGTCGCGCATTGAAGTCCGCGAAAACCTGGGATTTGCAATTTCTTTCGACTCCATCCCATCGATTGCATCCGCAACTGCACTGCGGAGCAGATCGCGTGCCTCCTTCGTCTCCGGGCCATAGAGCGCCAATGTTCGGTCCAGCAAGATGATCTTGGATGACGCTCCCGTTATCTCGCCGCTCAGCGTGTCGAACGAACTTTTTGCCGATGAGATCAGCAGGCCAAGAAGAAGGGCAGTCATTGTGGCGACGAGCCCCATTGCGATCATTACGACACTTTTCGAGTCATCACTCAGATGGTTCTGGGGCAAAAGCTTGCGAAGAAACATCCCGAGCAACGCGCCTCCGAATACGCATGCGAACACAATCGAGCTGGTTTCTATGGAACTCATATTAACTCCGTCTCCAGCTTCAGTACCGCGGTCGTAGGCAAAACCGTCGCAGCCAAGTTTACCGCTGAACTGCTAGCCTAAGCTTACTCGTAGGTTTTCGATCAGTTAGTTGGGTCAGTGCCTGGTAAACGCGCTTACCGTCCATGTGGAATTCGGACGATTTGACTTTTCCGGTTATCCGACTAATCGGGACTTAGACAGCGATTGCGCCAAATCAGATGATACGGTCAAAGCCGCGTAGCCGGGAGCAACCCGATAGCCGGCTACTTCTCCATTTCCGAAGCCCAATTCAGGATGATCGCCAGCGGCGGGGCGCTAGGTTCATTCACTCTTGTGTTAATCAAAAACTTCTGACCATCGGCGCTCACATCATACGAAAATGCATCCATCACGCCGGTGGACTGTCTGGCATAGGTTTGAAACAGCGCGACCGGCGGGCCTGCCTCGAACGCAACGCTCGTTTTCACCGCTACGGCCATCATCTTCCCTTCCCTGGATAGGTAGAACAGTTCATTGCCCTCCCGCCTCCACCGCGGTTCCTTTCCGCCTTCTCGCGACACTTGCCACTTGCTGCTTGTGTCCGGAAAAGGCGAGACGTACACCTCCCAACTCCCGGTTTCGTTCGACGTGTACGCCATCCATTTTCCATCCGGGGAAAACTGCGCGTTCCGGATTGTCCCCTTCACCCGCAACAGGGGTTTAGATTTCCATTCCTGTGACGTCAAGGACCACAGTTCGGCATTCTTCATCACCAGGACATACTTTCCATCGTGCGACCAATCCCAGAACCCTTGCTGTTCGGCTCCCAAATCGGCAACCGGGTGTTCGGTTCCGGACCCGTCCGAGTTCTTTTGATAAAGGATGAAATGATTCTCGCGATTCGAACCGTACCCGACCCACTTGCCGTCGGGACTCCAAATCGGCCGCTGATCCGCCGCCTGGCTGAATGTGAACCGCATCGTCGATCCCTTCGAGAGATCACCGATCCAAAGGTTTACATAGCCATCCCGCCCGATCTCATCGAAGGCTACCCGTCTGCCATCGGGCGACAGGTTCGGATTCGCGAGGGGATTAGCCGGGCCGAAGGTCTCTCCTGCATGCCCGCTTCGGTCCACCCACGTCAATTGAGACTTGGCCGGACCTTTCCCCGTTTGCGCCACCACCGTCTTCCCGGCAACATCGAACAACGCAAGATCGATTAATTGGGTGTATTGCACGTCGTCACTGACGGTCCGTGGCTCACCCTTCAATTCGAATCTTCCGACGTCAAAACGCTGGGCCACCAGCGTATTGTCCCGCACGTAAAAAAGGTAACCAGGATCGGCATACGCCATATTCGAACTCGCGTTGACGACAGGGTGCCGTTCGCTCGAGTCTAGCGAACCGACATAGATAAGATTCTTTTCGAAGTGTCCGGAGAAGTTCGCTCCCAGATAAAGAAAATGCCGCCCGTCCGGCAGAAACACGGGCCAGCGATGACTGAATTCCGACGACTCTACCTTGGTCACTTCCGTCGCTGCCCCGCCAGCGGCTGACACGCGGTACAATCCCCCAAATCCGTCCGGCGAATACAGGATCACTCCGTCCCGGTTCCAGGTTCCTCCGCGCCCATTAGGCGCATCGCATAAAATCTGCGCGCTTCTTCCCGAAGAAACGTCAACTCTCTTCAGCTTTCCGTCCGCAAAGAAACCAAGAGTCCGGCCGTCCGGCGACCAGAATGGGTGCGTCGCATTTTCCGTTCCCACGACGACTGTTGCGCTTTGGCCTCCGACCGGTTGCGTCCAGATCATGTATTTGTTCGCGCGCTCCTCGTAGGCCACCATCGCGATCATTTTTCCATCTCGCGAAAGCGCCACGTCCGTCGCCGCGAACCGCACCGGGCTGTTGAAATACATCGCTGACGGCTCTTGCCTGATCCTGGCCCACCATACAGCGCCCGCGACCAGGACCGCCAGCAACAGCGCGGAAACGAGCCATCCAGCGCGCTGCCATCCCCAGGACGCCGAGTGGTCTAACGCTCCGGCTCTCTCCCCGGCTTGCGACCCGCCCTTGGCAATCCACTTCAATTCGCTCGCCAGATCACCCGCACTCTGCCATCGTTCATCAGCCGCTTTTGCGAGACACTTGCCGATCACGTGATCCAAAGACGCTGGTGTCATCGGCTTCACGCTGCTGATCGGTGCAGGCTCCTTCTCCAAAATCGCAGAAGCGACGCTCAATTGACTCTTCCCGTCGAACGCTCGCTTGCCCGTAAGCATCTCGTACAGCACCGCTCCCAACGAAAAAATATCGCTGCGGCCATCCAACTCTTTGCCCTCGACCTGTTCCGGAGACATGTATTGATACGTGCCGACGATGGTGCCTGGTTCAGTGGCAGGCGATAGCTTCGCGGCTGGCGCCGTCACTGATGCCAAGCTGGCCAGCGAGATTGACGGCTTCGCAAGGCCGAAGTCCAGAAGTTTCGCACCCGCCGGTGCCAGCATGATGTTGCCAGGTTTCAAGTCACGATGAACGACTCCACTGCGATGCGCCTTGTCCAGCGCGTCGGCGAGCTGCGCGCCGAACTTCAGTACTTGGTCGAGCGGCAGGGGGCCTTTTTCGATCCGCTTCGCCAATGTCTCGCCTTCGACGCACTCCATCACCAGATAGTCGATGCCGTCCTGATGGCCGACGTCGTGCAACACGCAGATGTGCGGATGATTTAAGCTGGAGATGGTCTTGGCTTCACGCTCGAATCGTTGTTTGCGAACTGGATCGGAAGAAAGTTGCGCGGAGAGAATCTTAATCGCAACGCTTCTATCAAGCCGAGTGTCGCGTGCGCGATACACTTCACCCATGCCCCCCGCGCCAAGTGCGGATTGGATTTCGTAGGGACCGAGCTTTGTACCCGGAGCAAGCGGCATGATTTGCCGCGATTATACCCCCGAGAGGCCTTTGTCGGTCGCTCCCAGCCTGATTAACGCGGCGGTCTCAATGGGTCGACGCAACACCTGCTCGAAGCCCACGCGCAGGGCTTTAGCAGCTAAGCATCGTTCGCGAGCGCTGATTCAAGCGGAACACCATCCTGGCTAGGTGTGATTGATTACAGCCGGACACTTCGGTTCTCTACAGGGAAGCGTTGTCCGATCAACTAACCGGGCATTAGGATAGATTTAATCTCGATTTATTTGCAGCTTCGCGAACTCGGCCTTGGCTTCTTTCAGGATGGGGATGTCGGGGTCGGCGTCTTTCCAGAGCGTGAGAAAATCCTTGTAGGCGGCAAGCGCCCGGACTCGCGCAGCATCGGCATCCGCGCCCTGCGAGGTTCTGCCGAGTTTCATGAGAATCCTCCACGGCGAACGAGAAAATAGGGGCTCCCGTTGAGGCACATATAGTCATAACCCGGCCTATAGAGTCAATGGACGATGGATGACTTATAGATGAAAAGAAGTGACCGCGCACACCACTGATCCAATGACGCTTATCGGGGCAATTCTTCCTTTGACTTATGCAACGAGCGGCACAGCACGCGCCGGTTGCTGTTGATTCTGTTTGGTCTGGGATTTCGCATGGAATAGAATCCGACACGCTGAGGTCACCCTCGATTCATCCCGAACGCCATCGGCCGCCTCGTCATTCTTTCACGGCCGGCATCCATCTCACCGACCTACGGTCTGAAAAGCACCTTGCGGCTCATATTGAGAACCTAACCCTGCGGGGGTGTCTTGTCGAAACGGTGACACCGTTCCCGAAGGACACAAAGGTCAGACTGCAAATCTCGCATGCAGGCGTGAACTTCATTGCGATAGGAAAAGTAGCTTATTCGCTGCCCAAATCGGGGATGGGAATCACTTTCATCACGATCGAGCCAAAGAGTCAGGAAGTTCTAGACCAATGGCTCGCGGACCTAAGAAGGTAAACTCTACTTGCGCGGATTGTACGTCGTGCCCTAATCATGGGAAGCAGGTCCGCACGCAGATCGCGTCGCTGTGGAGCGGTGGAAACATTGTTACACGCGCCTAACATGCGTCGCGGGCTTGTTAGGTAAGGGTGGACCGTCGCAAACGGAAGCAGAATGACAACCTGCCGCTGTCTATAGGTGCGGTCTTGGAGTTGCGGGCATTTCGCGACCGCATCGCAGACTGCCCGGTGACTCAGGTTGGAAACCATGTACGCCCGTTTAGAACTGCGTCTATCGCGGGTAAGAGATCGGAAATCAGGTGGTCCTTGGATACAAAACCCTTAACCCCAATACTTTTGAGCCTAGGGAACAGCGGATCCCCATCATGCAGGCTAGTCGCCAGTACTAGCGTGGTCGGGCACCTGGCGCGAATTTCCTCAGCGGCATCCACTCCGTTCAATCCTCCCATCGCCAGGTCTAACAGGACCACATCCGGGGACATTGATTTCGCTTTTTCAACCGCATCCACTCCGTCGGCTGCTTCCGCACACACTTGGAAGTCCTGGCGCTGGGTTATTAGCGCTCGTAACGAGCGCCGTACGCTCTCGTGATCGTCTGCCACTAAAATGCGCGTGGTCATAAGCCCTCCCTGGGAGAGGATTCCCTCTTCGGCGGATTCCCGCTCTACTCGTAGCGCTTTTAGCCGAGCGGGCTTTGCGAATTACGGCATGGTCGTCAGCTACCAAGATCGTCTTGGGCATATCCTCTACACAACGTATAAGACCAGCTCAACATCAAACTGTGTATTTGGGGTGGGAAGAATCGAACCGAAAGATGACGCTTGTACTTCTTCGACGACAGTTTTCGCGCTGACGATGATTCGCTATCGTTTTAGACTGCGAACTTTCTGATCAAACCTTCCGGCTGACGTCATTGCTGGTTTTGCTAGAATCCGACGACGCCTCTCCTGTCGAAGAAATATCCTCGGCTCCCGTCTCCTTCATCACCTCTTTGGCGCGCTTGATTTCCTCAGAAGTATCGCAATGAGCGGAGAGCAAAATGCCGCCGTTTTTGATCCGACCCTCGTAACGTTTGGCTTCATATTCAGGAATTCCCATTCCAATCAAAGCACCCGTAAAACCGCCCACGGCCCCGCCGACGCCGAGACCCGCTAGACCAGCCATGATCGGCCCTGCCGCGATAAAAGGCCCCACGCCGGGGATTGCCAGAGCACCGATTCCTGCCAACAATCCCAGCGCCCCGCCGAGTACAGCACCGGTACTCACCCCCGCTGTAACTCCTTCCGGTGCCTTCGTGGCCTTCTCAGTTCCAATTTCCTTTGAGCCGAGATTTTCGGGCATTAAAGCAGAAATGTTGGAAGCCAAAAATCCCGCCTTCACCAGCCTGTCAGTCGCTTGATCTGCGGCAGCCACGGTTGTGTAAATTCCAAAGACTGCTGTCTTCTTGTTTTCCATGTTTATTTCTTCCTTTGATGTATCGAACTGTGAGACTAATCCGTGTTACGGAAGAGCCGGCCCACGAAGAAGCCCACTAAAACCGCTGCAGCCAGGCACTGACCCGGATACTGCTTAGCTAAATCTTTGACGTCTCCGATGATCGCTTTCACATCATGTTCACGCAGGTAGTCAGCCGTAGATTCCAGCTTATCCGCGGTGGCGTGCGCAACGCCAGCCGCGTTCTCTCCCTGCTGGTGCAACGCGAACGCCGTCGTATCAAGTGTGTTGGCCACGGGCTCGCGCTGCGAATCGATCTGATCGACTGCCTTCCGTCCGAAATCTGCGACTTTTTCCTTAGCTTCGGAGACCGTTCCTGCGATCTCCTCCTTCATCCTCGCGGCTGTACCGGCCCGTTGGCCGTAGCCGCTGACCGAGTCTCTATTGAATTGGCCATCCATGTGGTACCTCCTTTAAATTATCCTTACTGCGCGGATCACGATAGTTCTCGCCCATATCCACAGGAATGCGGTTGGCTACGTATATGGCAAGTCCTTCGTTCTCCTTAAAGTCGCCAAACTATGAGACCCGCCACAGTCTGGATTTCACCTAAACTCGCACGAGTTCAACCCGACGATTCTTCCTGTGAGGCTCCGCCACTACCAGAATAGTTTTGAGTGCCCGTCGGCCTCGTGTATAAGCCGCACCTGATAAAAAATCAGCCATGAACATGGTCAACAGAAACGAATCGGAAAGCTATACACCAAACTATGTATTTACACACTCGCTACCCGCTTGGTTAGATTCGCACGCCAGAAAAAGCAAACAAACCCGGAAAATGTCTCGAATTGAACAGATATCCATATTTGACCGTTTTAAATTGCAGCTTTCCGAGGAAGTAAAGACGAGTCGCATCACCTTCCTCTGACAAAAGGAGAATAATATGGCGGAGCCGAGAGCAGCGAGATACATAGATATCGTTCCCGCGAAGAAGACAGTGATAGGCAGTAAAGTCGTCAACGCACAAAATGAAGACCTCGGAAAAATTGAGGACGTCGTACTTGACGCTGGAGCCGGCCGGATCGCGTACGCGGTCTTATCCTTTGGAGGCTTTCTTGGGATGGGTGAGAAGTGTTTTGCCATTCCGTGGAACGCGCTCCACTTCGATTTGTCGGAAAAGCGCGCCGTCCTGAACGTGGACAAGAAACTGCTGGAGAATGCTCCGGGCTTCGATAAGGACAACTGGCCGAACATGGCTGATTCGACTTGGGGAACCAGCATTTATAAACACTATGGTTACACCCCTTACTGGGAAGAACGGTCCGGCACGACGGGCACGGCGAAAGACCGCTTCTTAGGATAAGTAGAGGAATGGGCCGCCGAGGGAGCTGATCGGGAAGGCGTCACTCTTGGGCTTTGTGACTTTCCTGGGATCGCCGAAAGGGCTCTGCGCTAAAAACCTAGCAGGAGCGTTGCATGCGGCCGGTTATACCTTATCGGTCGGTACGGAAGTCAAATCGGAAATTCCGGCTAAATTAGGCCCCAATCGTCTAAAAGGAGGTTGGTATGAAAACGTTAATCATGGCGGCTTTTGTCGTCTCATGCGCGCTTGCGTTCACGCAAGTCGCCCAGGCCCAAGAGGCCTCCAAAGAGCACAGTATGACCGGATGTTTAAAGAATGGCAGTGAACCCAACTCGTACATGATCACCGATGTGGAAGGAAAGGGACCGAAGACGATCGGGATCGTGTCATCAACGGCCGACCTGACGCCCCATGTCGGTCACAAGATCGAGATCACCGGCACGGCCGTCTCTGCTATGAAGGCGGAGAAGGACAAGAACGTACCGAAGGCAGACCACTATATGAAAGTGACCGCGATCAAAATGATCTCGGAAACCTGCCCGTAGAGCGGCTCGAAGCTTCCGGCTATTACTTGCGGCCTGCCGCGCTTCGTTCGACGCGAACAATTACGAACGCAATTAGGACTTTAGTTACGATGCTTCGAAACCCGTCCGGCGGCAGTGTCGTAAGCATGATTATTCAGGGATCACGCGGCTGATCCTGCTGCCCGGGACTTCTTCGAGCCTTGCTTCCGTGGCACGCCGTCAAAGGTTTGGACATCCGCGATAGAGTATATGTTTTCGCACTCGCAGAGTTTGCAGCGAGCTTTGAAGGCGTGGGGAGGATTCGTCTCTTCCGATTCGAGTGCATCTTGGAGACGCGCTACTCTTGCGGAAACCGCAATTGGTTCTCTGCACCAAATGCAAGCCACTCCACGATAGCTCTTCATCAGTTCTGCAATCATTTGAACCTCGCCGCAGGGAACTATAGAGGAGGCCGGAGCATACCACTATGCTGGCGCCAAAATCCATTCGGGCCTGACACTGGTTGATTCGCGAAAGAATCATAGAGCGATGGGAAACTTAGAACTGTTCAATATGAGACTTTATTGTGGGGATTTCTCATTCATTCTCTGTTAACCCAGCCGTAACAAGTGAGTGTAACAGTCAAACTGTCGAGTGGATTTCACCCGATTGCAATCTAGATGCAATCGCTGAGAGGAGACTTATGTCAAAAAAGGCAGCAGAGCATCATCACAAGGCAGCCGAGCATCACGAACACGCGGCACGACACCACAAGGAAGCTGCTAAGCACCACGAAGCAGGAAAACACGAGACCGCAGCTCATCACGCGCACCTAGCTCGCGGTCACCACGAACACGCAAAACATCACGCGGCAGAAGCGGCCAAGGCGCACATCGAAGATCACGGCAAGGCCGTCCCAGCGCACGCCTAGCTTGTCAGGGCGGGTGCCCCAGCCAACCCGCCTTGCTTCTCGCGCATGCCCTTAAAGCGTAATTCTTCTGGAGCGAGTGCTTGCTGTCCTACGTAATCCAGCGTGGAGAGGCTATCCCTATTTTCTACTGTCTTCCGGAGTGTCGTGGACAGGAATCTGGCCCGATCCATTGCACACGTCACATGCAGATTGATCCTGCCTTAGTCCTTTCCCGTGACACCGCGGACAGATTGTGTAATTTTCTTCGGCCATGAAGGTACCTCCGCTGTACCGGAAAATCTAGCATGGAATCGCCTCGAAGCGTCGGTGATTGGACGTACCTGCGCGAATTGAGACTATGTTTGAAGATGCAGGATTTTAAGAATCTTAAAACTTGTGGGCTCAGAATCGAGAAACTCTGTTTCTCTAGCCTCGAATCTTTGTCAGAACAACTGCGCCAAGAATCACAGTTCCGAATAGAAGCAATGGAGTTGGTTCCGGTGTCGCGCTGACTTGCGGCATGACTGGGAAGTAATTCTGATACTCGCTGGTACAAGTTGTGCCACTGGCGGAAATCCAATTGCAGTGAAACTTATTTTCAGTAGCGGATTCAGTATCGAGGGAAAGAGTGATCGATTCTTGGCTATCGGCAAGAAGGTTCCCTTTGGAGTTTTGGTCGTCGGTGTAGTGAGTCTTTGATTGAATCGGACCGGCATTTAATTGCGAAGCGAACAAAAGAATGTAATCAAGTTAAGTACTACTTGAAGTCCGAAGAAAGTCGAGCGCAGCCTATGTACATTTGCATAACACGAAAAACCCTAAACTTTTTTTGAAAGGTAACTTTCCTATAGGGGAAAGTTAATGTCCAAATCGCAGGAATCCAAGAACAGGTCGAATAGTGGTGCTAAAGCGTTTACGCTTGAGATCAGGCCTAAAAAGCGCCCGCGAGGAAAGCCTTTCGCCAAGGGCAATAAACATGGGCCGCGCTTCCAAAAGGGAGTGTCCCCCAATCCAGGCGGACGCCCTAAATCAGCTACCGCCGCCGAAGCATGCCGTGCATTCCTAGCAGCTCCAGCAAGGAAAGCACCTTTTGGGAAAGACAAAACCAATGCTGAGGACATCGTAGAAGCATTGGGGAGCAAAGCGCGCCTGGGAGATCGGGGCTGTGCAGAGGCAATATTCAACCGAGCAGAAGGCACTCCCCGGCAAACTTTGGATGTTGCCGATAACCGCGCGGACCCGCTGGCCGCCCTCATTGCCGAAATAGAGAAGCTCAGTGAGCAGATTGGCCCCCCAGAGGGCGCGGTAAACGTGGTGGAGTCAGTTCGCAAAGAGGGCGGTTAAAAATGCTCCTCCTTTTGTAGCTTCCGTTCCCCCAGTTTTTACTGGGTTCAGCGAGGCAAGAATGGCGGTTAAAAACTAGTAGATTTTTTACCTAAGGGGGAAATTTACGAAATTCTCAACGACGTCGATAATGCATTGGCAATCCAACTGTGGTAATGCCGTATTCGAGCATTGCGAAATCGATATTGCGCACGGCTAAATAGTTCAAGTCTAAAGGCTCCATACAGCGGAGTCAGCGCCGTCGGGGGATGGCGGATACCCTCACCGCTCTCAACCGCTAGTGCAAAAATTGTGTAGGCCGACAGCAGCCTCATCGTACAGCCCTTTAGTCCTGAGAAGTCGGCTGGTGTTTAGCGATGATTTTCGGGAGAGGGCAACACGTGCCAAGTCCTGATTAGCAGCTCTTACCGAAGAGGTGAAGTTCTAGTACGCCAGATGTCCGGTTACGCGACAAATCAGGAGTTGAGCCAGAGGCGGGTGATATCGAGCCACGCCGTCACTATAATTAGCGCGTCATTGTCGATCGGACACGGCAGTCTGGATACATCAGTGCAAGTGGGACTATTTCTTGGCTGCGTTCGCTGCCATTCGAGCGCGGAACTGTTTTTCCTTCTGAATTTCTTCGTCGGTGAAAGCAGATGCGAACTCTTCGGGCTCGAAGACCTGGCGGATCTCTATGTCGGTCTCGCCTTCATTGGGGCAACGCTTGACCCACTCGATCGCCTCTTCGAGAGACTTGACCTGCCAGAACCAGAAGCCGGCGATGAGTTCCTTGCTTTCGACGAAGGGGCCGTCAATGACGGTGGGGCGGTGCTTGCCGGAGAAGTGGACGCGGGCGCCTTTGGAGGAGGGGTGAAGACCGTCGTACCCTATCAAGACTCCGGCTTCCAAGAGCTCGTCGTTGAATTTGTTCATGTCGGCCATGAGCTGGGGATCGGGGGGTGCGCCTTCGTTTTCGGAGTCTTCCGCGGCTTTGACGATGACCATGAATCGCATTTTGTTTGTCCTTTCGGGTTGAGTTGGTCTGACGTTCAAGTTCATAGCTTAATTGATGCTCTACCCATTAGTCGAACGAGAAGGTGCAGAATCGACACGGAGAACCGAGAAAATTCTCGTAGCTCCTGGTAAACGCATTATAAAAGGGCGCCCGCTTGAAGTAGATTTTGATTGCTTGTATCAACGTCTACAACAAGGAGCACCCTCATGAATGACACCAAGTATATTGGGATGGATGTGCATCAGGCAACGATCTCTGTCGCCGTTCGGAATTCGCGTGGGGATCTGGTGATGGAAGCCATTCTGGAAACGAAAGCGGAGACGATTCTTCAGTTTATTCGCGGTCTGCGCGGCAATGTGTGCGTGACTTTTGAAGAAGGAACCTGGGCCGCCTGGTTGCACGATCTGCTCCAACCTCACGTCACCCGAGTGCTGGCCTGCGATCCGCGCAAGAATGCCCTGTTGAAAGCCGGGAACAAGAGTGATCGCATCGATGCACGCAAGCTGTCGGAGCTGTTGTATCTAAACAAGCTCAGCCCGGTGTATCACGGCGAGCCGGGCATCCGAACTTTGAAGGAACTGGCACGCAGCTACATAACGATGACGCGCGATCTGACGCGGGTGATGAGCCGGCTGAAGGCCATTTACCGGAGCTGGGGAATTCCTTGCGCCGGCCAGCAGGTGTATGCACCGCGCTGCCGTGCGGAATGGCTTGCGAAGGTCTCGGAAGCCGGCGTACGCCGCCGCGCCGAATTCTACTACCAGCAGTTCGACGCCTTAGCGGCATTGCGCCAGGGAGCACGACGAGAACTCTTGGCGGAAGCCCGGAAACATCCGGCCATGAGATTACTGCGGAAGATTCCCTCGATCGGCCCCATCCGCGCCGTTCTGTTGATAGCTCTGATGCAGACACCCCATCGCTTCCGCACCAAGCGGCAGCTGTGGGCCTACTGTGGCTTGGCGCTGCGGACGTACACCAGTGGGGAATATCGCTTCGTGGCTGGCCAACTGAAGCGCTCCAAGAAGGTCCTGGCCGTCCGCGGGCTCAACATCAACCATAATCACGATCTGAAAAATATCTTCAAGGGTGCAGCGACGCGAGCCGCCTCGACCGTGGGACCTTTCCAAGACTTTTACCAAGCCTGCGTCGCCCGAGACGTGAAGCCGCATTTGGCGCGGCTCACCTTGGCGCGCAAGATCGCGGCCATCACTTTGCTGGTTTGGAAGAAAGGAGTACGTTTCGACGCAGAACATCTGAAACAACAAGCAGCTTGAGCGTCGGGTTGAGGACCGTCCTTTGCTGGATTTATTTCTGGTGATGGCTTTTCGGTTCTTTCTGACGCTTGGGTTCGAGGGTGAGTCTCCATAAGCGCGTTAGGCGGAGAGTGTGCTTCGAGCACCCTGAGTCTCTTGATTAACTATAGGCCCCCTCGGATAACCAGAAAAAGCTATAGGCCTCGAGCCTCAGATAGAACCATGGTTGACAACGTTCAACCGCGCAGCTTGTCTCGCTTCAGAATCCGAAAGCGCCGTCACGAAAACAGAATGGATCTACGAAGAGCGAATACCCCAGAGCCTCTCAACATGACCAGGGCTGGAGAGCGCAGCGAACATTTTTGCTCCTTCCAGTCGCCGGAGATGTTTTTTCTCTTGACTCTCCCCTTTATAGAACGCGCTTACCGGAAACTTGCCCTCATGGTGCGGTAACGCGGCTACTTGTTGGGCCCTTAGTTGTGGGTGCGACCTTTGCAATTCCAGGTCTAGACATTCTGTTCGTCCGCTCCTAGGGAACGAGCCCTCGCAAGCAACTCCCTAATTGATTCTCGTGAGCTGCATCGAATCTTGGGCAAGCCAACAGACGAGCAAATATCCTCGGTTGATTGCAACTCTTGGGGCTCTCGAACAGCAACTGCCACGAGAAAAACCCGATGACAACCGGAGGCAGGATATGAAATCTCCCATAATCCGCCTCCGCTCATCCCACTATAGTCCCCTTCAATCGCTTCGACTTCGACAAACCTCGTTACATCGTCTATCACGACCTCAGGCAAGATATTTACGCCCGCACACCGAATTTCGAAGCTCAACACACGATTAGCAAGGACTTCCGCAGATTTTGGTGCTCCGATAACGAAATAATCGGGTCCATATTCCTCCTCCGCCGAATATTGCGACGTCATCAAATCATAGAAACGCAATCCCTGGCGAACCATCTCAGCCGCGTCTTCAGCGTGAAGCTCGAACAGGGTCAAATCCTGTGAATATAATCCCTCGTTCCCGAGATCAGTTCTTATAGGCGGATGCTTTAGATACCTTACGACCCCCTCCGGGTTCTGGTAAGCCCATCTCTCTTTCTTTTCTGCAAGGATCCGTGCTACGTGCTGAGCGGTGATTAGAAAAAATCGATTTTCCTGTGGCAGCATGGCCAATGTGGCGGTGGCGTTTGTACCTGTTGAGGTGAGAAAAATTGTAGTGTGCCGCAAAAGATCGTCTTCCCGCGCCAATTGACTTCGCTCTAGTGGCGCTCTTGGGGAGTTATTATCCCAGACTGTTGTCATCACCCAATCCTCTCGCACGACGTGGGCGCTTATTCTAATACCAATTCCAGATAAATGGGGTTCTGGGACGTCGGTCGGATGCCCAAGTCCCGATTAACGCACAAACCGGACAAGTCCGAGAATCCGACCCATGAATGTCATGATAGATTCTGCTTCAGGATTGGGCCGCAATGTCTCCTATTTCAAAAGTCACACATCGCAGGGTCGCAAGCAGGCAAGCAGCTAGAGAAGTACTCCAAGACCTTGTGGCTGGCAAAATCGAGCCATATTTGGCGTACCGCCGCCTCTATGCATTGTGGTGCGGTAACAACGCGGCCCTGCAGGAACTTCGACCACTATTTCGGATGGACGGAATTGAGCCGGACGGACGCCTTAGTGTCACTGAAGAATTTCGCAACAACGTTCTCACCTTGGCAAAACGAATCCTGCCGCAACTGTTAGATTGATGCTTCCAGTGCCAAACGCTATCGCTGTAACTCCCAATTAACGAGCTTACTGGAACATTGGAGCAATGAAGCACGACAGGTACAATGGCCTGTTTCTCGAAGTAAAAGAGGGTCTATGATTGTTTGGCGGGGACGAGGCGGGATGATAGCTCTCATCGCTTTTGGCTGCCTTGTGCTCGCCGAGTTGTTTACGAGGAGAGTGTTTACCGACTCGAATTACTACCAAAATCATGGATGGCCGAAACTCGCAGGTTTTTGGTTGGCTGCCGCATTGGTCTACACGTTTCGGTCATGGTTAGGCGTTGGGAAGGAACGCACACTAATTGATAAGGCTACAGGCCAAGAAGTCAAAACGTCTCTCGAAGGAACGCTTCTATTGATTCCTGCTCATTACTGGCCCCCAATCCTGTTTGGAGCAGGACTCCTATGTGTATTAGTCCAGCCATCTTGACTCAAGCGCCTGATTGACGCTTGCCTGACAGTTTAATTTCGGCTATTTGACCGTTCTGCCGCTTTACTGAACGCCTCACCGAGAGCGGCTTGTACACTCAAGTGAACACTGACCGATTCTTCTTGGCTAGTGGTATTGTTGTCGCCCGATTTCCATCAGGCTGCCTTTTTCCCCCGCAGAATAGGTAAAATCGGTTCGCCGAAGACCTGGTTTTTAGGCGTGCTTTTGAACGACCATATTTTAGTGCTACCTGGCGTCGAAGTGACTACGGCCCACGGCCACCTTCTCACGTACTTCGCACCCGACCGCATTGTCGATGTTACAAAGTTCTTGTCGAGGCTCGACCTTATTGGCGAGATGGGCGCCGAGAATACGCGGACAGCCAGGTCGATGGCTGACACGATTGCCGAGGCCGAACGGCTGGGGGGCATCTCGATCGCCGCGCACATCGACAGGCAAAAGACAGGCTTCGAAGCGTTCGCACCCGGCTTCCAGAACTGGAAAAAGGACATCATTATCAGCCCCGGGCTCTATGGTTTGGAGTGCGATGCTGTTGATGCCTTACTCTGGTACTCCGAAAATGACGAGGCAGGACCAGTTGGAGTTGAGCGGAAGAAGATGTTTGCTTCACGTAAGTTGGTTCATGGTCTCTCGGCACGCCACCACCTCGCTCATATTCAGGGGTCCGATGCGCATTCAATGAAGCGGTTTGAGAATAAGGACCCGAACAAACCGTGGACTCGCATCAAGCTCGCGGAATTCACTTTTAATGCGCTGCGCGTTGCATTGGTCGATCCAATGGCCCGAGTGCGCCCTTGTGCTTCGGTGCCGTTATCCATACCACGTGTTCGTGGGTTTGCAATTACAGGAGGCTTCCTCCACGGAGAAAAGATCCACTTCAGCGACAACCTCAATTGTCTAATCGGCGGACGTGGAACTGGCAAATCGACAGCCATCCGAGCATTGGCATACGCCTTCGGTCTAAATGATGAATTCGCTGAATTCGATAATTGTCCCGATTCGGTCACGGTCTTCTGCGAGGATGCCAACGGCATCCTGTATCGCTACGTCCGTACGCGCGGTGGGGACATTGAAGTAAAGGCCAAGGAGGAAGGATGGGTCACCGGCGTCCCGATCGATGCGTTCCGCATTGAGTACTTCGGGCAAGGCGAGCTTGCCAAAGTCGCCGAAGATCCGCTGAAAAATCCAGAGCTATTTCAAGAGTTTTTGGATCGACACACGAACCTGCGCGACCTCCTTGAGATCGAGGAATCGTTAGTGACAAGCCTCCGAGAAAACGCGGGACGCCTGAATCCGCTCGAAAGCGCGTTTGGGCAGTTGACGGCACAGAAGAAGTCACTGGAAGAGATCGAGAAGAAGCTGAAAATCGCAGAGGAAGGAAATCTGCGAGAAGCTGTTGGGACACAAAGCCGGCTGGCATCGGAAAAGGCGATTCGGGAGTCCGTCGAGGCAATTGCGGCGGAATACCTAACTGGATGGACCCTATCAGGTATTCAACGTAGCTTCGATCAGATTATGGCTACGGCTGGAACATGTACAGAGGATGAGGCTTCTATTAAGGCTATGCAGGGCATCGAGGAAGTGTTGTCTAGAAATAACGCGGCCGTGAAGCAGACGGAGTTGGAATTAAACTCCCAACTAAAGTCCTGCGCCAAGGAGCTCAAGAGGCTCGCCGCGGAGCTGAAAGCCGCGCATCAACGCATGAGCGGCGAGGTTGCTACAAAGCTTGCGGACTTGAAGGCCCGTGGCCTTGCCACCGACACTGCAAGTTTGGAATTGTTGCTTCGTCAGAAAACGTCTGTGGCGAAGGACATTGCCGCAGTCGAACAACGTAGCGACGAACGGAAGAAGTGCCGGGACCAACGGTCGAAACTGCGCATGGAATTGAAGCAAGTTAGGGAGGGCATGACAGTTCGGAGGAAGGCACAACTCAAGACAATCAACGCCAATCTGAGCGGGACAATCAAGGATTACACGATATTCGTAAAATACGACGATGCTGGAATCACAACTGAGTTCGGGTTATTCATGCAGCAGAAAATGCATGGAACATACCTGCAGGACAACGTGATCGCGGACCTGTGCAGTCGCATAACGCCGTCAGAACTTGCTGACTTGGTCTTGGATCGTAGCACCAACAGAATTGCCACAACGGCACAGATTTCAATTGAATGGGCGGAGAAGATTGTCGAGAAGCTTTGTTATTGGAATATTCTTTTTGAGCTTCAGACGCTAGCAAAGCAGCCAAAGCCGATTATCACCGTCCGGACAAAGTCAACGCCCGCTAGGACGATCCCAATCCTTCAACTTTCGGATGGACAGCGGCACACGATCCTTTTGACGATCGCCATGCTGGCCGAATCAAATGTGCCATTGGTGATTGATCAGCCCGAGGACGATCTCGACAACGCATTCATCTTTTCCAGCGTTGTCAGGACATTGCGGGCGATTAAAGAGAAGCGGCAAGTGATTTTGGTGACCCACAACGCGAACATTGCCGTACTCGGTGATTCCGAGTTGATCCTTCCAATGCACCGCGAAAACGATTGTGGAAAGAGCAAAGCTTGCGGGTCAATCGACGCAGATGCGACCCGGCAATGCGTGCTGGATATCTTAGAAGGCGGACCTGAAGCGTTCCTAAGAAGGAAAGAAATGTACGGCCACTAGCGCGTAGGCCACGTTCGTTATAGTGCGGTACGGCCTAATAATATTTCAACAGAAGCATGAAACCGACTATAAAACTGCTTATCGGTTCGCCTCTTTCGGGCGAAGAAGCTCGTTTTCTCAAACAGCTCTTTGTCGATTTAAGTAGTCAAGACGCTCTCATACTAGCCAATTTTGAGATTACTAAGGAGAACCGGTCCTCGGCAGATTGATTTTGTCGTTGTGACCGATAATCACGCTGAGCTGGTCGAGCACAAGAATCTGCGAGTGCCGATTTTGGGTTCTGACAACGGAATTATGACGCGCTCTCCAAAGATGGCATAGGAGAATGGCTCACTGCCGAAACCTGTTTCGCGCTGTTTCGCAGCGTTTGTGCATGAGCGTGGCCACTGCTTCAGCAACGGGATGAGCAATCTCCATTTTGCCGAGAGCGGCAATCGCCGCTTCAGCTAGTTCCGGCACCCGGCGTCTAACAATCGGCTTGGCGAGGCCCGCCTCCTCCGCCAGTTTCTCGAAATCTCCCGGCGTCACTCGCTCTGACGAATATTGGCCGCCGATTTTCATGGCCATGTCCTGGCTCAACTCGGGATAGTAGATCGTGCTGACGACATCGTAGAGAGGCGCAAGCCTGATCTCCAGATTCGACGCTTCGGCCCCATGGTAAAGAAGAGAGAAGTTCTTGCCGTGAGCGTCATTGTTTCCGATAAGGTAGTTGAAAATAACCGCGTCCAGTAGGCGTGCTAGGTCGATGACCGGGGCACTGGAAGCTTCGCGCAGAAGCCGAAAACACTGCTTGAGCGACGGCCCGCCTTCCTTCTGATATTTCATTTCTGAGACGATATTTTGCGCCTGACAAAAATCTTCCTGATGAAGCCGTTCGAGAACAGTTGCGCCGCCGGATTGGCGGTGAATCCTGTCGTATCGCTCCACCCGCAAGTACTCGACGCCCTCGGCCGTTCTGGTCTCCACCTTAGCCGCTGGCATCCCTATAGCCGTGGCCAAACTCATGGTGAGGGCTTCGTTGAAGACTACGCCGGCGAAGCGCTCTATGTCGGGTTTCAGGATGTGCGTACTCGGCGCGCCTCCAAGGGGAAGCGAGATTTCAATGCCCTCAACGCGCACGGCGATTTTATCCTGTGCACCAGCGAGCGAGAGGCGGATCCCTTTCTCCCCTGCCAAGAGCGGCCGCTTTGGCAGTTCCTTGAGTATTGCGGCGAGCTCGTTTGAAGAAAGTGTGCGGTAGCTGTAGTTGCGCTCCGGCAGCGCCTGCCCAGCAGGAATGAACGTCACGGCCCCCGCGCACTCGCCGCCGATCTGCTCAAGCATGGCGTAGTCGTTACGCGCACTAATGCCGAGATTGCGGGCAATGATTTCGCGCTTGCTCTCTTCAGGCAAGATTCCGGCGAAGAAGCCTCGGCACTCATTGCGCGTGAAGCGCTCCTTTCGCAAGGGCAGGGATTGCGACAACGGCGTCGCGCCCGCCTTGTCGAGCCAGCTCTCCGCATAGTCAAAGACCATCTGGCCGCCATCATCTTGAATTAGGTGACCGACGAGTTCGTTGTGCAGGTAAACATCAAGAGTTTTTGCCATGGGCTATTCTCCCTTTGCGGGAGCCGCTGGCGGCGTTAAGGTGAGCTTGATTCCGAGGGTCTGGAGGACTGTAAGTGCCTTTCCGATTTCACAGGTCTCCTTTCCTTTTTCAAGATCAATAACGAACCTTAGTCCGGTCCCTGAGGTCAACGCTAGGTTCTTCTGTGTCACTCCTAGGCGTTTGCGGGTGTCCCGGATAAGCTTACCGATGTCTTGAGGTGTGTATTTCACAAGTCATCCAATTATAAGTTACCGTACGGGAACATTATACCTGTTTCTGTGGCGAAGTCAATGAGATATTACCGCACGGGAATATATAAGCTCGCATTCCTTTGAATGGTCAAGAGATTCCCGCTCGGTAACACAGTCCAGCTCGGGAAGCATCGGTAGCCTGAGGTGTCGTCGGTCGGGGCGCTCGAATCCCTTCGTGCCCGGGATTAGCCGGAGTCTGCATGCTCACGAGCCCTCCAATGTAAGCGAGTGCATGCATGGTATCTGTACACCCAAGTGTACAGAAGTGCCGAGCATGTTCCTTCGGTTCCATCGACGGATGGCGGGGTTGGGCCGCGCCGGGTAAATGGGTCCCGTTTTCCTAAGAGCTCCGTTTGATTCCCACGCTCTGAAACTGCGACCGGTTGCACCGTATGTCCATTCGGCGCAGGACGGATCCCGCATAGTGCCGAACAAGGAACTCGATCGGAGATAGGATGAGAATCTTCCCCTATCATCCGTGCCAATAGAATCTATCAGTTAAGTCAGCCTGCTACTTTTCTTGCTACTTGAGCCGCTGGTAGGAATGCTTATTAGGCTGCCTTTGCCAGAGTCGCGTTTGCTAGAACTTTGGAATCGAGCGTAATCGGCTGGTCGTAGTTCCATATTTCGGCATACGTGACCCGTGTTCCGCATTGTGGGCAGGGGTCAACAAGAATTCCAGTAGCGCCGTAAAACCGATGTTGCGCCCAAGAGCAACCTGGAGACTGACATTTGACCTTCCTGGATGGGTTTCTCATATCTTTTCCTTATCTGCGATTCAAAATCGCTGGAACATCATTCCAATGTCACCAAGGGCGCCTTCTTGGAGGAACCTGGAGCACCGTCAGTCGCTGGTACTAAGCTTCCACCGGCGAGGAAGCGGGTCCAACTTCGAACACTGAATGCCCGATTTGAAGTGGCCAGAAGTCCGGCTACCAGGTCCATCTGAAAATAAAGCACTTACACAATAGTTTCTCCAGGGATCAATTCAATTTAATACCAATTGCTTAGCAATTTTTAATCCGACATGAATGCGTCTTTTAGCGTCTCTTCGTTGTCGCCATCGCTAACATTTGAGTTTTTCGAATCTCCCAAGAACTCCTCTACCAAGGCAGTTACATCCCGACTCCTACCCTCCGGAATTGACTGAGCATCCCCGAATCTTCGGTACAAATATTCCCCTCGCTCGGCAAAAATCTTGTCTCGCACGGCACAAAATTCCGGAGAGGAGTTTGCTTTGAGAACCTCATTCAATAAATGAAGCAGCTTGACCCAAGTTTGAAGGTCACCGTCGCCCATCGCGTAAGCTGCGTTTAACTCTGCTTCGAAAGGCTCTAATTCCTCTCTGTAATAATTCGCGGCTGAGCTCACATGGAAGATGCCTTTTTCTTTTCCTCTGCTGGCGCTTTTATCAGAAAAAGGTTTTATCTCTATCGCAGAACGCGGCAGCGTTCGGACGGTTTGGACGGTTCCAGGAGGAGTTATATAGAGCTTAGAGGCTTTCTTAGGAGCTTCAAGAAGGAGTTCAGGCCCGCAAACTTTTTCTCCGCCGGCTCCATCTCCTTTTTTGTCAGGATTTTGCGCAGAGGTTATACCGTACTCTGGACCACTGACGACCGTACTTTGACTCCCCTTACCACCACACGCATCAACGTACTCATCACCGTACCCGATTCCGTATTTTGGTAGTAAGTCTTTGCACCGCTCTTTGGAAGAGCAAACACTGTCAATCAAATCCATTAATTTCTTGGCACCGTCTTCTTGCGCTAAAATTTTATCGGTAAGACTAAAAAAACTCTTCCAGTCTGCCTTCATCAATTCCTTCAATCTAAGCTTCTCTGCGTACTTTAGGGTGAAGATTTTGACGCGCTTCGCTGACGTATTCCTGAATTTCAACGCGCAATCCAGTTTGTCCACCAAGGCCAATTCTCGATTTATAAATCCATCAAATTCAATATCGGAAGGTACAGAACAGCTTTCCCGCAGATTTGCAGTTGTTAGGGGCAGAGGCTTAGAACTTTGACATCGTTCGGCACCGTAGTTGAGAGGTCCGGGTGGCTGAAACACGCAATATCCATGGTCGTCTTCACACGAGTACTGACCGTGGACATCCAGAAAATCAAACCCTTTCTTGACGTACCCTCCTAGCTCACGCTCGTACCTATCACTGATGACGCCCTGCGAGCGCAACAGAGCAAGTGATTTTTCTACGATGCTTCGGCAATACGTTTCTCCGGCCGCCATGTGGGAAAAATTCTTGCAGTGAGCGGCGATTTTTTTCACGGACTCCCACACAAAATTCCACGGAGTACCCTTTGCTCTATACGATATGTGATTGATGACCTGACGAGGACACCCTTGATAGTGCCGCTTCAAATTGCACTTTCCGTACTTATCTAATTTGATTCGAGATTTAAATGAACTTCGAAAGCGATGTTCTCGCGCCGTTTCCTGCGATTTCGTTGGGTGGGTCGCTGAATTTTGTATGGCCATGGATCACGCAGCAGCCTTCTCTCTGGCAGCCAAGTCTCGTGTTTGTCTCCGTTTGACCATCGAAGGAGCGAGGCTCGGCCCAATAATAGGTAGCGACTTTAAATAGCGGTCTAGGTCTTCAATCAGGATTACGACAAATCTGCCACAGCGTCGCGCGGTGAGTTTGCCGGTCCAAATAGCCTCCTGAATCGTCCAGGGTATAACACCGGCATACCGAGCGGCGGCTTCTATGCTCAGAGCGCGGGGCGGAAGATATTCGCCGTGTGAACCTTCGATTTTTAATCTGTCATTCATATATTTAATAATACTAATTGTCCTATATCCATTTGTCATGTTTGGGCTTCGCCCATTAAAGGGTGCTTGACAAATGGCGGCGGGACGCGCTACGTGTTCTAACCCTTTATTTTCCTCACAGAGCCATTTAATCTTCGATTTCCTTCAAAGTGTACGTGTTTTTGGGCTTTTTAATGATTCCATGCTGCCCCTTATTTGCTGCTAGATAGAGAACAGGTGCTACAGAATTTTCGGGTTTTTTAGCTTTAAAATGATAGCCGCCGGCTTCTAGCCCTTTGATGATTTCAGAAACATGCATCGGTCTCTTGGCCCGACGAATCATAGTAGCGGCACCTTCGGCGATTCCAGTATTTATGAATTCTTGACCATTGATGACCCAGGCTTCTTTATCTTGTTCATCGCCATTTCTGCCGAACGATTCTAGGCCCTGAATTAACGCCCTTACTTCTTCGGTCTTTTTGACGTAAAAGGCCTCTTTCACGCGAAGCTCTAAAAGCGCATCTTTAATCGTTTTTGAAGTATTCATACATTCGCTCCACTCCTCTCCTCTATTTCTTTAGCCAGAGAGGGCCCGGGCCACTCAATACTAATTACCGCATATATACTATCATATTTTATTTTATATGTCAAGAACTATTTTATTTATTTAACTATTTAAACAGGAAAAATAGATCCTTTGAGCGCAAAGTTTCTTTTCGGATGAGGAGTGAATCCGGTCGTTGTTGTTCCCGGATTTCAGTAGGGCATTCTTCCGTGGGTCACATACCAACACCTTCGTGACCTACGGCAGAAGCAGGTCATGCAACCAGGTCGCGCACGTGCCTTCTTCGAAAGTCACATGCAAGCTGCCGCGCAGAATGTGAATCAACTGCAGAACTGTTTCCGCTTTCGTTAGCAGATGATCTTCGGGAATCTGGTCTTCCAAGCGAAAGTAATAAAACAGCGATTCCATTCGTGGCAGTTGACCCATCATCGGCGGCATTCCTCCTCCACCGCTGCTTAGCACAAGAGGGGATAGTCACCGCAAATAAATCAGCTCCCACACGGAGTTTTTCAACACCTTCAAATTGTTTCGGCACCTAAAACGCGTAGAGCCCAAGTTGACTTACCTGATGGTCGGACGTAATATCCCGGCCATAACCAACCTGGTCCGTAACTTATTGGCCGAACATCCGCTGCCGCCTCCCGGAGAATCTAGTTGGCGGTATCGAGGATATTTCGGCGCGCATTGCCGGGTCCAATGAATCGGAGGGCATCACTCGATTCAGTAATCGGGGTACGCAATGAACTCAAGGCCCCTCCTCTTGATTGTTTTCGTCCTCCTGTTTTTGGTGTCGATCTCGAACCGCTTGCATGCTCAAACTGCGACCTCTGGCGGCTTAGCAGGCGTAGTGACTGACCCGAGCGACGCTGTCATACCGAACGCGCAGGTCGAAATCCGGGACATCGCAAAGGGACTCACCCAAACGACTCATACAGATGACGACGGCGGGTATCAATTTTCCTTTCTGGCGCCTTCTAGCTATACGCTGGTTGTCACCCATGCGGGGTTCAAGACCGAGAACAGGGCAGTGGATGTGCTGCTCGGACCTCCCGGTACGATGAACGTTCGGCTCAAAATCGCAAGAACGAATACTACGGTCACGGTGACGGAAGAAGCTCCGCTTGTGCAGGCGGAAAATGGTGATGTGTCTACAACGATGAATCAGCGTCAAATTTCAGAGGTACCGAACCCCGGCGGCGATCTGACCTACATAGCGCAAACAGCACCCGGCGCGGTGATGAACACCGAGATTGGTTCTGACGGTAGTTTTTCAATTCTGGGCATGCCGGCGACTTCAAATCTGTTCACATTAAACGGAATGAATATCAATAATATGGCCTATGGCACGAACGTGAGTGGCGCGCTAAACATGCTTTTGGGGCAAAACCAAGTGCAAGAGGCAACGGTCGTGAGCAATGGGTACTCGGGCCAGTTCGGCAGTGTTGCCGGATCGAACATAAATTACATCACAAAGTCTGGGAGTAATGAATTTCACGGCAACGCTGTATACTTTTGGAACGGTCGCGCATTCAACGCAAACGATTGGATTTTCAGAGCCAATGGCATCCCGCGTCCTTTCGACACCGCTAATCAGTGGGCAGGTTCTTTTGGCGGCCCTATTAAGAGCGATAAGTTATTCTTCTTCTTCAACACCGAAGGCCTGCGCATCTTGATTCCTCAGGGTTTTTTCGTAGTTCTTCCCAGCAAACAATTTGAAGAAGCGACCATTGCCAATATAGATTCACGCTTTGGTCCGAGCTCCGCTTCCGACGCGTTTTACAAACAGATTTTCAATCTCTACAACGGCACGCACGGGGCAAATGCAGCCACCCCTGGTACGTTCACCAATCCTCTCGGATGTTCTGGATTCGTGGGACCGAACGGGCTCGGCACCACCCTTCCATGCGCCGTGCATTTCTTCGCTACTATTGGCCTCACATCTGACCAATCGCTCGTGTCAGGCCGCGTGGATTGGAACGTCGGAGGGAACGACCGTGCATTTCTGCTCATACAATACGATCATGGCTTCCAAGCATCTTATACCGACCCAATAAACCCATTGTTTAATGTGGGAAGCAGCCAACCAGACTGGGAAGGCCAGTTCATTGAAACTCATGCATTCGGGAATTCCGCTGCGAACCAGTTCATTCTGGCAGGCTGGTTACAGGAAGCCTTTTTCGAGCCAGCTAGCTTTACCAAAACGCTCGCCGCTTTCCCGACCGTCTTGAACTGGAATCCGACAGGTTTGTTCACGAACCTGGGCGGGTTTGACAATTTCTACCCACAGGGCATAAATACGACTCAATATAGCATCGCCGACGATGTCGTGAAGGCGGCGGGACGTCATAAACTCGGTTTCGGGGTTAATTTTGATCGAGCCGATTGGACCGAACGCGTCACTTTCCAAAATGCTATTGGCGTGCTCAACGTGCAGACCCTCGATGCGTTTTATCAAGGTGGGGTTGATCCCGCAAGCCCGAACCAAAACTTCACCCAACTGATGCAGTCATTTTCTAAAACACCAACGCAGCGCATAGCGTTTTATGATCTCGGCTTTTATGCCGAAGATGAGTGGCATGCTCGGGCCAACTTAACGCTAACTCTGGCCTTTCGCGCTGAACACCAATCGAATCCCGTATGCCAGAATCGCTGTTTCGCGCAACTGGCGGGGACATTTGAATCCATTAGTCACGATCCCAGCCAACCGTACAACCAGGTCATTTTGACAAACCAAAAACAGGCGTTCAGGGGCATGGATCCAGTCTTGTGGATGCCACGATTCAGCTTCGCCTGGCAGCCTTTTGGCGTATCGCACAATACCGTGGTTCGGGGCGGGGCAGGTATTTTCTACGATGCAGTAGCTCGTATCCTAGTGAATAATTTCTCGGCAAACCCGCCTCTTTACAACTCGTTCACAATTTCCTCGGGCAATATTGCGCCTGGCGAGACGACGAGTCTATTCAAAGATGCAGCCGCCTCAAATGCGGCGTTTGTCAACGGCTTTGCGGCTGGTGAAAATCTCGCTCAGATCCAGGCTGCGGATCCGAACTTCTCTCCGCCGGGAATCACCGTGTCACAACAACGGACCCACGCACCGCAATATCAGAAGTGGAGCTTGGAACTGCAGCAAGCATTTGGACCGAATACTTCAATAAATATAGGCTACTACGGCTATCACGGCCTTCATGAGGTGATACAGAATCCCTCAGCAAACGCATTTGGGTTCGGTTCATTCCCGGCCACTCAATGCACCAGCCCACCTGTTCTGCCATGCTCGGACCCGCGCTTCAGCCAGGTGACTGAACTGGGAAACCCCGGCGTTTCAAACTATAACGGGATGGTTATTTCCTTCCAGCATCGATTCACACGATGGACGCAGGGCTTCTTCCAGGCAAACTATACGTATAGCCATGCGCTTGACGAAGTTTCTAACGGAGGCGTGTTATTATTTTCCTTCGGCAGTTTTATAGATCCTCAGGATCCGAATAATATCCGAGAAGCCTACGGCCCGGCAAACTACGATGTGCGTCATTCGTTCAATGCGAACTACGTTTGGCAAGTCCCTCTGAAAGCGGCGTTGCGCGGCCACGGATCCGATTACTTGGTGAATGGCTGGCAAGTGTCAGGAACAATTTTTGCTCGCACCGGATTTCCATACACCGTATTCGACTTTGCTCCATTAGCGGGTCTCGCTAAGCTAAACTACTTTGGACTCATCTACGCCGTACCAGTAAGTCCTAATATCTCGGGGGGCTCATGCGGCATCGGCGCTGCCATTCGAACTGGGGTCATTCCGAATCCGTGTCTGCCGCCGGAAGTATTGGCAAATAGCATGCCCAATCCCGACGCGCTCTTCGTACAACCTGGATGCGAAACTAACTTCAATATGGGCACGTTACCGGGTCCAACAGGCCCGTGCGGGGGCACATCGGTGAGTTTCGCTCAAGGACGCAACCATTTCCGAGGCCCTCATTACTTCGACACCGATTTTGCCATTATGAAGAACACCAAAATCCCCGGCTGGGACAAAGGCGTATTGGGGATTGGATTTCAGTTCTTCAACTTTTTCAACCATCCGAACTTTCAACTGCCTGATCACAGTATATCCGATGCAACCTTCGGAGATCTCGTCTCTACCGCCGGTCCGCCCACAAGCATCCTTGGCGCTTCACTTGGCGGTGACGTTTCCCCCAGGATGATTCAGTTAAAGGTACAGCTCCAATTCTGAGGATCCAGTACGTATGCTTCAGCAACGGTCGTTCGAAGGCAGATCAATGGGGTGTCTCAGAAGTTTTCCATCATCCACAAATTGCTATCCACGGTCCAGCCCATGAGTGCCAGGTGGCGGCCGTCTGGAGAGGGACGGCCGTAGGTCGCAGTGCCTCCGTGCTGCTTCCAAAGCACATGCGCGTTGCCCTGCAAATCCACGTATAGCAGAACGACGCCTCCCTGCACACCGTTCGAAATAAGTAGCGCCTTCCCGGTCGCCGCCCATTCAAGGTCTCCCAGGTTACTCCAACCCTTCACCTTGATCTCCTGCGGCGGCTGGCCACGCAACGACAGAATGTGCACTGGCCCTTCCCGCCCCTTTTCGTAGGCGATGCGAGTTCCATCGGGAGATAGGTCCGATGTGAAATATTCCTTCGGGTCGGCATCGATACGGGCGAGTTCGCGGCCGCGGCCTTTCAGCGAGTCGAAGGCTGTGAAGATGTGTTGTTTGTGGTCTTCATCGGATTCGAGGATCGCACACAGGGTAGCGGGGGATTTGGCGCACATAGGAGATCCCGGAGGACGCGCTGTTAACACCAACTCTGATGGCCCTCCTGTGATCGGGACCCGCATGATCTGGACTGGTGCCGAGGCGTCGCCGGGTTTCGTTGAAACTGGGTAGACAACCCACGCTCCATCGGGCGTCACATAAGGGTTTCCCACATCCTCTGACCTGGTCACGAGTGGTTCCGCCGAATCCTCGCTTAGTGACTGCTTGAAAATCCCCATATGGCCATTGCGATTTGATAGGAAAATGACTGCCTTGCTATCCGCCGTCCAATCCGTCGGAAGGTCCACACTTTCCGTCAGAGTAAGGCGTCGTGTTCCCGAGATGCGTGACCCGTTCGGTACGATGTCAGCCACATAGACCTGGAAGTGCCCTGACCACTTGAGGAATGTTAGCCTCTTCCCGTCCGCTGTCGCGGTGCTACCGCTCATGCAAGATCCGCCCCAGTTCGTCAGCCGCGTCGGCTTGTCAGCGCGGGCACCCGTTCGTTCATCGACCCGCACCACCCAGTAGTTGCAGGTGTTACCAACTGCTTCAGGTTCCCAAAAGGTGTATAGGAACCGGCCGTCGGGCAAAATGGTACCATCAGTGCTTTTCTCCATCTCCGACGGGAGAAATAGCGTGGTGACCGGCCCTCCCTTCAGTTCGCGCGTAACGACGGTACCGCCGGATTTGTCGACGGTGATGTATACAACTCGTTGTCCATGCGGGAACCACATCAGACCCCCTATAGCGCTGTTTTCGTCGGATTCATAAAGCTTCCGCGCCTCCTCGCCATTGACTCCCATCAACCAGATTTCGCGATCGCCAAACCTTCCCTTATTTGTTGAAAAGGCGATTGTAGAACCATCGGGCGAAATCGCAGACGCGGCGGCGTTATCGCGAAGCTTGCGTGGGGGTCCGCCGAGCACCGACACTACCCAGATGCTCGATCCCTGCGAGCTCCGGTCTTCAAAGTTCAATCCCGGCGGAAAGGCATTGACCAGAAACCCGGTGCTTTCCGGGAACCACGGGGACACTATCTCCCAGTCCGCTTTCGCACCTTTGAGCGCCTCCGGTTCAGGAACGACCTGAGTCTCGCCCGTCTTAAGCAGCCTGATGTGGATGCCCTTCCCGTCGATATACGCGAGATATTTTCCGTCAGGTGAAATCGCACCGTTCCTGACGGCATTTTCAGCGGAATTGAAAGTGAGTTGCCGCAGCTTGATTTCGGACGGTACCGATGGCAAGCGCGCTGTGAACCAGTACATTCCACCAGCAACGAGCGAAAGCACCAAAACCGCGGCCACGGCTAGCAGCCAATGGCTACGCACCGTTGCCGCCACGTCGAGCTTAACCGTCGAATCCTGTCGGCTTGCTGCGGCCACTGAAGAACCGGCTGTGTCGGCAAGCGGCGCACAAATATTGGCGCTGTGTCCAGAATTCGTGTCCCGTTTCAAGCGCTTCAGGTCGGCGCGCATCTCCGAAGCGACTTGATAGCGGAGGTCGCGGTCCTTCTCCAGCGCTTTGTTGATGATCTCTTCCAGCTTTGGCGGGAGTTCTGGGTTCAGACGAAGCGCAGAAGTGGGCGCGCGGTTCAGGATTTGATCGTGGATCGCGGCCATGGTCGTGCCCGCGAAAGCCTGAGCGCCGGTCGCCATCTCGTACAACACCGCACCCAGGCTGAAAATGTCGGTGCGCGTGTCGAGAGTTTCACCCAGTGCCTGTTCGGGAGACATGTACGCCACTGTGCCCATCGCCGCGCCGGGGGTGCTCAGAAGCTCTTCAGCGGTCGCTGTGGGCAGGCTCGAAACTCCTACGCCTTCCGGTATGTGTTTCGGCGCTGCCAGTTTTGCCAGACCAAAGTCGAGAATCTTTGCGTGGCCGCGCGCGGAAATGAAGATATTGGCGGGCTTGATGTCACGGTGGACGATTCCCTTTGAGTGTGCGGCATCCAGCCCTTCGGCAATCTGGATGGCGAGGTCGAGCAGCGTGTCGATTTTAAGTGGCCTACTTCGAATGTGCTGCCTAAGAGTCTCACCTTCGAGTAACTCCATGGCGATGAAGGGCTGGCCTTCGAACTCGTCTGCGTCGTAAACAGTGCAGATGTTGGGGTGGTTAAGAGCGGAAGCGGCCGCGGCTTCGCGCTGAAAGCGCTCCAGGGCCTGTCGGTCTTTAGGCAATCCTTCTGGTAGGAATTTGAGTGCCACGAAGCGGTGCAGCTTGGTGTCTTCGGCCCTATAGACGACACCCATCCCGCCGCCACCGAGCTTCTCCAGGATGCGGTAGTGCGAGATAGTCTGGCCCATCATGGCTTGGAAACCGCTCTTGGCCACGCATGTTAAGCCGCGATCATAGTCAAGTCAACGCGGGTGTACCAGATATCGAGAACATCGAGCCGCACTACTCAACCCCAATTAGCGATAAACGTTATGCAAGCGGCTTCGTTCAAGTCGGCTTACCGCACGCGATCCAAAAGTTGTTAATTCTCGAACAAGCGTTGCGTGTCGAAAGGCTCTCTCAGAGTGCTCCCGCCAAGTTGAAGATTGCGTAGACTGCTTTGGCTCACCCTTCTGCAGGACAGAACCACATGGTTTGGACCCAGGAAGTCACTTGTCCAGTAACCGCGTTATACGGCCAGTGGCCGACGCTCATTTCACGAGAAGCCGACTTGTCAGGCACTGGCAGCGAGCGGCTCTTAAAGCGCAGCCACCGTTTTCCATTCCAATTCCTAACGTGTTAGGTGGTGAGAAGAGATGAGACTATTCACGGAAATCCATAATCCAGTGCTGCGAAACAAACCGGTGAGATACATACCTCCGTCGCTTAGCTGGTCCGGCCCGAGTTCTAGCAGCGCTACCACGTCACTCGCACTGCGCGGGTTCTTCCTTGCCCGAACCAAGCTGGGGCAGAGGCATACCGGTGGGCGCACACCGTTCCGCACCTGCATGATCTAGGGGCCTCCCCTGAACCTATTTCGGGGGTAGTTGCGTCGTCCCGAAGCCAAGATAACGACGGGCCATTCGGGCGCGCATTGCGGCCATCACATCGTTCGGCTTTAGACCCTTTTGGCTTGACGCAGATGCATCATGGTTCAGCGGTGCTGCGTTGAATTGGGAAGCAGACCTCGCACCACCATTGTCGCCCATGCAGTCTTCCGTGTCCTGGTCGCAAGGGATCAGCACCAGAGCGTGGAAGTCGCCATTCGGAAGAGTTCCCGTAGCAGCGATCTCTCCTTGGTCGTTGATAAAATCCGCTTCGGTCAATGTCAGGCCAGAGCTAGTAGGAACAAATTTGTTCAGGTCTATGATTTCGCCGTGCTCCCACAGGAACGCATGCGAGCAAAACCCCGAGCAGCCCACGATTTGACCCCGTAAATTGATGCCGAGTGCAAGACTGAAAGGAGAATCCTCGAGTGTTCCGAGGTCGGTCAGCACACCTCGCCGCCACAGAAACGCATGGAAGGCTTGATCGCCGGGAATCGCGGCATATCCGACAACGTCGCCAGCATCGTTCATCAAGTTGGCCGCTCCATAGGTGCCCCCTAACGTGCCGAGATCTTTCATCGCATGTCCGTCCCAAAGGAATGGGTGAAACGTAGTATCGCCTTGCAAGTCTGATACACCGGCGACCTCACCAACATTGTTGATGTCGACCGCGTAAGCAATTGTGCCCCCAAGGCCACCGAGATCCTTCATCTTGCCGCTTTCCCAAAGGAACGGGTCGACCGTTGGCGCGCCGGTGTCGGGATTCGGAGTCGAACTCGTAAAGGAAGCTCCAGTTATCTGCCCCCAATCATTTATTCTAATAGCGATAGCATCGGGCCCTCCGAGCGTGCCCAAATCCTCGATTCCTCCGCCACGCCACCGGAACGCACGAGATTGAAGGGTTATTCCATTTATCCCGTAGAGGCTGTCCAGGTTGAAGGAGTCGGGAATTGTGTTCAACGCGGCTCCGACCGCCTCGTCCCAGTTATTGATCGCAGTCGCGAGGCTGTTAGGTCCGCCAAAGGTTCCAAGATCGATGATCTGCCCATGTTTCCAAATTGCAGCATCAATATTCGGCACGCCCGTCTGCGGATCGACAATACCGTTCTCAGACTGTCCGACGACCGTGCCGCGAGAATTTATCGCGTTGGCGTAACTGCTGCCGCCACCCTGGAGCGCGCCGAGGTCGGCAAGGACACCATTGCGCCAACGGAACGCGTGCATGACCACACACTCGGGGACGAAGCAATTTGGAGCATACGGATCGGGGACGGCCGTATCCGCGGCCCCTGCCACCGTTCCCTCCGGGTTTACGTCACGACTGTTGCCGTTCACTTGGCTGTTGGGCCCGCCGAACGTGCCCAAGTCAATGACTTTGTAGCGATCGTGTTTTTTCTCTTGCTCCTGGCCAGCCATCCGAATCGGGATCGCTACAACCGCAATAATTGTTAGCACGCCGACTAGCGTAACTATTCTGGATCTCATGCTTCACCCCCCGAAGCGTTTTATTCTTTGACTTGAGCTAACTTACTTACTCCTTACCTTCATCGCGTTAGCAGTAGCTATTGCCTGAAGTACACCCATGGTTTACAATCCCCGACCAAGGGATTTCCGGACCATCCTGGACCGCTACGGACTCACGCGCGGCCCATCGTGCCTAAGGTAGTGCTTCGAAGTCTTCCCGAAATCCTGGAAAAATCCTGAAGAAATTCTTCCGGCCTCCTATGGATAAGCAATCAGACCACTTGTATGAGTTCGGCTCCTTTTCCCTGGATGCTCAGGAACGGCTTCTGCTGCACGATGGAAACCCCATCCCCATCTCGTCGAAGACGTTTGAAGCTCTGCTTGTCTTAATCCAAAACGCCGGGCATCTCGTCACAAAAGACGATTTGCTCAAGCAGCTCTGGCCCGACACCTTTGTCGAAGAAGCCAATCTTGCCAAACACATTTCGTTGTTAAGGAAAGCGCTTGGCGAAACGCCAAACGGCCAGGAGTACATCGAAACCGTACCGAAATACGGTTACCGATTTGCTGCCGACGTTCGTGAGCGCAATGGCGCGCCGGCAGAGGCGGACAGACGAAGCCTAGACGAGGCGGGCGCTCCCATTATAGGCCTCGCACCAACACTGGCCCGCGGACAAGGCGGCACTGCGTCGGCGATTCATGGCGTTAAGCGGAACGGGTTGAATCCGGCTACGCCACGGAGCCGGAAACTCGCGCGCGTCATGATAGTTGCCGCCATCGCGGTCGTCCTGGGTGCGGGAATCGGAATACAGAAATGGTTTTCGCGCAGTCGCGTGCCGAAGTTGGAAAACGTGCAAATCACCTGGCTTACGGAGAGCGGCATGGCCGAGGACGTTGCCATTTCTGCCGACGGCCGTTACGTCGCGTACGCTTTGCGCGACAGCGAAAAACAAAGCCTTTGGGTCCGCCAGGTAGCGACACGCAGCGACATCCAGATCATGCCGCCGGGCGTCGGCAAATTCCAAGGCCTAGCATTTTCGCCGGATGGAGATCGCATCTATTTCGTCCACACCGAACAAGACAATCCCTTTTTTAGAAACCTGTATGCGATTCCTGTGTTGGGAGGCCCTTCGCGAAAAATAATTGGGGACATTGACTCTCCAATTAGTTTTTCTCCAGATGGGCGTCAATTTGCGTTTGAGCTGGACGTCGGTCGGCGCAATTCTGTCGAAGTGCACGTCGCGAATGCTGATGGAAGCGGCGTCAGAGTACTTGCGAGCCTCGAGAACACAAGTGGTTTTCTCTTCCAACCTGGTCTCAACTGGTCACCCGACGGTCGAACCATCGCCGTTTCCTCAAAGCATTTCGGCAAGCCGGAACGATGGTCGCTCAATATCGTTTCTACAGCCACCGGCAGCGTGCGAGAACTGTACTCCAGCACGAGCGGACTAGGCCGGCCGATATGGTTGCCTGGAAATATTCTGCTCGTTCCTCATGACGATGTTACTTTGCACCGCCAGCAGTTGTGGACGATCTCTTATCCGCGCGGAGAAGCGCGGCGCTTTACGAACGATCTCACTGATTACGACGATGCGCTCGATATCACCAGAGACGGCACGACCGTCGCTGCAATCGCCTCCAAGGTGAAATCTAATGTTTGGGTCGTGCAATCGACGGCCCCATTCGAAGGCCAGCAGATCACTTCGGGAGAGTTGCCCTTGTTAGACATTGCGGAGAATTCGGACGGCAAAATTCTAGTGACCAGCGGTGACGGCGCGCTGCGGATCATGAACGCGGACGGCAGCCAGCGCGCTGTTTTCACGGAAATTCACGAAGCAGGCTGGCTTACACCGTGCGGTCGTTTCCTTGTCCTCGCATCTCGCGTGTCCGGCACCACTGTTCTAATGCGAGTCGATGTGGACGGAACAAATCCTGTGAAGCTTGTCGCTGGCAGTTTGTGGGCTCCAGCCTGTTCACCGGATGGAGAGTTTGTTTTCTACGTAAATGTGGACATGCCACAAAAAATCTGGCGGCTGCCTATAGAGGGTGGCACGCCCGTCGAGATTGCGATCATTCCCGCCGACAGCATCTCCGGGCGACTCGCGGTCTCGCCTGACGGGAAATTTCTTGCCTATGCCTACGATAATTATACGGATCCTTCCGCGTTTGGATATAGCCTGGCGGTCATTCCAGCCTCGGGAGGGGCGGCGGTCCAGACGTGCAGGGTTCCTTCATGGATTTGGGGACCCCGCTGGTCTCCGGATGGCAAGAGCTTGCAATACCTTATGACTCGCGACAATGCGACGAACCTCTGGGAACACCCGCTGGCAGGCGGAAAGCCCAGGCAGTTGACCAAGTTCACCTCCGGCCAAATCTTCGCGTTTAACTGGTCCCTCGATGGCAAGCGGATGCTGCTGACGCGCGGCGAAACCACCAGCGATGTGGTCCTCCTGAGCAATCTACGCTGACCGCCCAGCCGTCAGCTCTCGCGTCCTTGGCTCGCAGGCGGGATGCACATGATTGGAAACCAGGCGAGGAATGCTCGCGAAAAACGCGGCAGTGTTTACTAATTCCCAGTGCGCGTGCGAAAACGGTTCCTTTTTGAGCTTTCGATTCTGCATGCCTTGCCTTAATTAATTATTTGCGATTGTCGTGAGCGCTTTCCACGATAACCGCTAGCCTATTTCAAAAACACGCAGAAGTCTGAGCGATATCTTTTGCTTCACCATCAATTCTCTGAGCATGGTAATGAAACATCCCGCTCCCGAAGGCTTCACTTGCCGTCCAGCAGCGCCGTAAGAGGAAACAAAATGAAACCGGACGTTGAAGTTTCCGTCTTTGACATTTTTAGCTTGCTACTCTTGCTACTAAGTCCATCTGAATTACTAGGTTTCCGACCCTGCACAACTCTTGCGTCCAGAATCGGTTGGAAGAGAGAAACTTAAGTCATCTCAAGGATTTGCATGGGAGTAGCGATGCAGATTCAAGCAGACCGCTGCAGACCACTGCAACCGTGACGCGAATCCCCCCCTCTCCGCCATCATGTACTGGGGTCCGGCCCGGAGACATGGGTGACACAACGTACCTAAGACATAGGTAACACTTTTGGGCCGAAGGGATTTTCGAGCGGTTCGAGCACCCGAGTCTCCAGATCGAAGTATCCCAGATCATAATCCATAAAGCTCACCAGCCAGATATCGTCGTGCACTTCTTTGATGCCGACGGCTTGGCCGGCAAAGACCTGGCTGAAATTGATTTTCTTATTGCCCAGACAGATGCGCCCGCATCGAGTGACCACGATAGTTTTATCGTGGAGGGGATAGTCGATGTCCGGCAAGCCGGTGTAGGGACGCGGGGAAGGTTGGTAGACCTCCGCGGGACACTTCATGTCCAGAGCTTCGTGAGGACGCTCCTGGTTGAAGATCTCGATGAAGTCATCGAACTTGGCCTGCTGCTGAAGAAAGTTTGAACCAGCTGGCTTGGTAGTTTCTTTCTTCAAGGTCAGATGCATGCGCTCATGGCGGCCATTTTGCTGGGGATGGCCCGGCTTGATTCGTTCAATGCCGATACCCAGCCTGAGCCACCAAACCGCCAGCTTGCTCAGGTTGAACAAAGCGTGAGCGGAAGCGAAGGGAACACCGTTATCGCTACGGATGTTGGCCGGCAGGCCGCGCTCCTTAAAAAGCCTTTCAAACACGGTGAAAGCGTAGTCTTCCTTGGTGGAAGAGAGGGCTTCACAAGTGAGCAGAAAACGGCTGGCGTGATCGGTGACCGTCAGCGGAAAGCAGTATTGGTGATTTCCCAGCAAGAACTCGCCTTTGTAATCGGTACACCACAACTCATTGGGTCGCTGGCCTAACGAGAGCGGCGTCCCTTGGGCGCGACGACGCACGCGACCGCAGCGCTCCACCAGACCGTAGCGATCCAGCACCGCATGGATGGTACTTTTGGCCGGGATGGGAATACCGGAGAACCGGCGCAGCAAGCGCTCACGGATTTTACGAGCACCCCAGCTGGGGTGCTCGTGCTTTACGTTCAAGATGAAGTTTTCCACCTGGAACGGAAGTTGGTTGGCGTAGCGATACGGACGACGGCTTCTGTCCGTGAGCCCCTGCATGCCGCATTCCTGATAGCGGTCGAAGATCTTGTAGCCGGTCTTGCGGGAGATACCAAACTCCCTGCAAAGTTCCGCCATCGCCTCGCCGGCTAGCCGGCGAGCCACAAACTGCAGTCTTTCATCCATTACCGAACACTCCTTCCAAGGCATCACTCCCTCCCCTTTACGGGGAAAAGTGTCACCTATGTGTCCGGTACAATGTGTTACCTATGTCTCAGGCCGCTCACTGGGTCCGTTATCGCACTCTCGCCCTCTTGCTGCTCTTCCTTTCGAACGTACTCTACTGTCCTCGGACGTTTGCACAGTCCGCTTTGGCAACCGCGCGACTGACCATAAATGGCGATGTTGAAAAGCCGTTGTCTCTTTCAGTAGAAGACGTGCGTCAGTTGTCTCGCAAGACGCTCAAGGTGACGAACCCGCACAAAAAAGAGGAAACCTACGAAGGCGTGCTGGTAACGGAATTATTGAAGCGCGCTGGAGTGCCGCTAGGCGCGCAGTTGCGCGGAGCAACTATGGCCACCTACATTCAGGCGGACGCGGGAGACGGTTACCGCGTTGTATTTTCGCTGGCGGAGCTGGATGCGGACTTCCAAGACTCCGACGTGATCGTCGCTGACATGATGGATGGCGCGCCACTGGATGACAAGGTCGGACCGTTCAGGCTTATCGCCCCGCGTGACAAAAAGACCGGCTCGCTGGGTGAGAATGTTGCAGTCGCTGACTGTAGTCCAAATACCGAAGTAGTTCTTCTACTTTCCCGCTGGCTTGAATTCATACTTCTCGAATACTTCCTTCGCCTTATCTCCCGTGAGAAAATCCAGGAAACGCTTTGCCTCTCCCGCTTCCTTCGAACTTTTCAAAACGGCGACAGGATAGATCACCAGCGAATGCGAATCCTCCGGTGCAGTTGCGGCGACGCTGACCTCCGGTGAAGTCTTCGCATCTGTCGCATAAACGATACCAGCATCGACGTTTCCTGTGATGACGTACGTCAACACCTGGCGCACGTCCTTCGCCAGCACAAGTTTTGGCTTCAATTGCTCGTAGAGCTGGAAGTGCGTCAGCACTTCCTGAGCATATTTCCCAGCGGGCACTGTCTGCGGTTCGCCGATGGAGATCAACTTCACTTGCGGTTGCGCGAGGTCCTGAAAACTCGAAATCCCGGTCTTGCCCTTTGGCACGACCAGCACAATGGTGTTCCTCACCAAATCCCTCCGCGTGCCGGGCAGCAACAACCCCTTGGATTCGAGCGAGTTCATCTGATCTTCCGACGCGGAAACGAAAACGTCCACTGGAGCGCCCTCTTCGATCTGGTGCTGTAACGTGCCGGACGCCCCGAGGTTGAAGCGGATCGTCGTGTCGGGCCTCTCCGAACGATAAAGGTGAGCCACTTCATCTAGCACGTCTTTCAAGCTGATCGCTGCTGAAACTGTAAGCTCTTCCTTAGGCTCCGGCGCTTCACGGGTTCGTGTGAAGCCGGCGCTACCGGCCAGCAAAGCTACTAGAACGGCTGCTAGAAACGTATGGATGAATTTCAATCGCATTCGAAAACCTCGTTAACTAACGCTGTCACGCACCCTTTCTAGAACGGGAACCGCACTGAGCAAATGGCGATGTGGTTTGTTGGATGGAATTGCGTCACCGCAATCTCATATCCACCGCCGATCGCCAACGCAAACCGGTTATGAATCCGGAATCGTCCCAGCACAATCCCCGGCGTGAGATACACGGACGTGTTGCCGCCATGCGGCCCTTCGTAATAGTGCGTGAAGTTCACTTCCATTTCCGGCCAGAATTTCTTCCACAGGTGATATTGAAAGGTGTTATTCCACGGTATCGTGCGCCCGATCTTCTGGATGTTTCCGGTCGGCAGGCTTACTCCCAGCGTACCTTGCACGTCGAAATCACCGAATCCCTTGCCGTAGGAAATCGTCGGCGTGATCACCGGACTCGGGTTGCCTTGCGTGTACTGCCCCGTCGGCACGGTCATTTGAAAAAATGCCGTCAGAATATAATTACCGTGCTCCTCGTTGCTCGAAAGGATCCGGTATTTCACCAGGAACTGCCAATCGCCGAATCCGTCTTTGGCGGAATCCGGGTTGTTCACGATGTAAGGTGGAACCGCAAGGATGATCTCCCATCGCTTCGCCGGGATGATTTCAAGGCCCTTACTCACGCCGAAATTGTCCGTGACCAAACCGCTGTTGTGCGGCTGCGTTTGAACGTCGTACCGAAATTCTTGTTCCAGTCTCGGCGTGGTGGTGGCTAGGGGAGTCATCCAGTGGGGCTGTTCAGCCTGGGTTTCCGAGACCATCGAAAGCCAGTCGTGAATGAATCCGTCGCCAGAATTAGTCGGGCCGCTTGCATTCCTTTGAGTTGGAGACGAAGAGGTCGGGTCGCTTGAGGATTGCGCGCGTGCCACGCCGACAGTGCAGAGCAGAACGAAGAGCGATACGAGGACGATTGACCGGCGTTTCATGGGCCCTCCTGGTATTTTTCCTTTCGGATGAATTAAGCCGCTTGTTCCAAGGATGGCGGCAGGAAAACGAATGTACGCGATTCATTCAGATAGGTCAAACCGATTTAATGCGTTTCTGAAGTTTTTCAGGAAGGCGGCTAGGGCTCTTGGGAGATCGCGAAGGTAGGGGATTAAAGCCGGATGATCATCACTTCGGTTGACTTGATCAGCGCTGCGACGGTCACGCCATTCTTCAAGCGCATTTCCCGAACCGCGTCGGCCGTTATGATGGAGGTAATCTTCTGACCGCCAATCGAAAGGGTCACCTGCGCAATCAGGCCGCTGACTTTGATGTCGGTCACGCGGCCGACAAGTTGGTTTCGTCCGCTGATCCGTCGAAAGTTCGTGCGGCGTTCGGAAACGTCCTTTCCCTCGGTCGCTCGATACAGGTATCGATCGACTTCTTTCTCCGGAATGCGGTGATGGCCGCCCGCCGTCTTTACTGTGCGAATTTTTTTCTTGTAAATCCACTGTTTAAGGGTGGGATAACTGATTCCAAGTACCTGTGCTGCGTCGCGAGGCGTGAACAGTTTGGCTGTCGGCATAACTATTTACTGGGATACCTTTGATTGGGATGATGGCCCGCCGATGCGAAGCGAGCGATTAACGATGCTAAGCTCCGGCCGCCCGAGATGTCAATTCATCGATGACCGATGACGTTGCTCAACTGGTGGACGCGGTAGGGACGACCATCACTGATCGCCCCCCGCACAGGTCCGTACGGGCGCTTCGACGCATACGGCTCCCACCTTGGATGAGTGGCGAGGACGCTCTAGTGCGCGCCATGTCCGGTACCGAGCTGTCCCGCGTACGAACCGAACTCTAACGACGGCGAATACTCACAACCATTCCGCCACATCCAGTACAACCGGATCGCAAGTCTGCGCCCCATCGCTACCTTGGCAATGCTCTTGTGCCGACGTATCGCCAGGTGAATGTTGTACCGACGTCGCCACTCGGGATGGATACGCGCTGCCGCTTGGGCTGCCTCCACCAACAAGGAGCGCAACAAGGAACTGCCTTGCTTGCTGATGTGCCCAGCCGTTGCTTGCCGGCACTAGAGCCCTCACTCGGAAATTCCTAGGTACGTCCCGATCTGCTTGCCGCGTTGAAACCGAGTCGGTGTTCCTACGATCAACACGTAAGCAAGTGCCGCAAGCGGTCCCACGCCGGGATGCGTCATTAGCCGCAACACTTCGGGCCGTTTCTTGGCTTCCTGCTCGACGACTGCGGTTAAATCTTCAGTCGTCGGATTCAGGCGGTCCAGCAGCTCTAACAACTCTTGCCGCCGTCGACTGGCCCAAGGGGCAAGCACAAGCTTCTCCAACGCTGCTCGTCCCTGTTCACTCCACAGCTTCGTCCTCCAGCGCTTGCCTTCATTCATGGCCAACGTCTGCAACTGATTCATGATCCGTGTGCGCATCTGCACTAGCCGATGGCGATGCCAGAGCAGTTGTCGCAGATCCCGATTCTCCGGACTGGGTACCCACACGCGCGGAAAGTTATTTTCCCGCATGAGTCTCAGCAGAAGGAGAGCATCATTGCGCATCATTGCGGTCCGTCTTCCATTTCTTCACTCGCCTCGCTTTAATCTCTGCGGGATCGCCGATCCAAATCTCCATGCCGAGTTCTGCCAGCAGTCGCTCGAACCAGCGTGAATATCCGACTGCGCTTGGAAAAGAATCCGATCTCACACAAAGGCTTATTCGGTGCTGGCATCCCTTTGTTCCTTTGTTCCTGCTGGCGGCACTTCGGCTGTCGGCGCGAGTCTATCGTCGTGAACGCCAAAGCGTGGTAAATCCATGTGCTAGCCGCGAGCGCCTGAAACTGCGGGGCGGTTCGCGCGATTTTCTGCCGTGACAGAAGCAGGTAAATTGTCAAGCTGGGACGGTTTTGCGATCAACAAGAAAGCCGGGAACACGCACCGGCTCTAGAAGTTTGGTTCGATGTTGTGTTGGGCGCAAGACAAGCGGGCTGCGAGGGTGGTTACGAACGGGTTTCTGCTCACTTGCACCAAACGCGACGCCCCGGTGCTCTCTTTGTGGATGATCGGTGAACGCCTGGAATTAACGCTTCCTTGGGGATGCGGTTGAGATCTCCGCTACCTCGTTCGACGTAAGCGCCAGCTCCGTTGAGTTCATCCCACGAAACCTCCGGAAGGGCGTATCGCTGCTGTGGTTCCACTGATTTTGTTTTCACCTGTTCCATCACATCTCCTTTTGTTTTCATATTGTCGGTCAATAACTTTAACTTCTTACGCAACCTTCAAATACGTGTGCGTGCTTCCCGGCAAGTGGTGGGGGTGCAGTTCAATGGCCACTTGAGCGGATAGATTCAACCGCGCAAGAAACCTTTGAGCTTGATGAATCGGCAACAACATCCGACGAGATGCAAGTCAACGGGACAATTTTGCATCCCGTGTAATTTAGTCGAGCCCCAAGTAAATGTTTCGATGCACAGCGCGGAAATTCATTCCGTAGTGCCTCTCCTTTTTTTCCACTATGCGACGCGGTTGCTTTCCGGTAGCTGTCTGAATTTCAGCAACTTCGGAGGAGGGATCGGCGCCCATATAAATAGGCCGAACAAATCGCAATATCAAGTTGCAGGTGCAAACGGAAAAGAAATTGCAGTCGCAAGGCTTGTTCGCGGATTTAGTGCTAAAAGGGGCTGGCACAAACGCGCAAGAAGCACACTAAATTCAACGGAGGATTGCCAATATGTCTTTTGCTACGGAATTTACGATTCAGATCCAGGATCGGCCGGGGGCTCTCGGAGAAGTCTGCCGAGCGCTTGCCGATCGCGATGTGAACATCATCGGTTTTCAGTCGCGCCCCGAGTCGCAGGGAAGAAGCCTGGTTCATATGGTGACCGACAGTCCAACTGCCACGAAAGCGGTTCTCGAAAATGGGCGGCTGAATTTCACGGAGACTGAAGTGGCTCAAGTGAAGTTGCCCAATCGTGTCGGCGCGCTAGCACAGGCTGCTCTGCGGCTCGGAGACGCTGGTATCAACATCGACTACGGCTATTGCGGAATTGATCCTGCAAAGAATACGCCGCTGCTGTTCCTGGGAGTCGCGGAAGTCGGCAAGGCGGCAAAGATCCTCGATCAAGCCGCAAAGGCGGTCGGAGTTGGTGCAACATAGACTATGCACGCGTGCATGATGCGAGCCGCGGGGAGTGGTGACTCGCGGCTCCGCTGGCGTGGGCCGATCCGGATTTTCTCGTATTCCCTCTTGCAGTTATACCTTGGTTGGAGATTCTAGAGCTGTGGCCATTGGTTTTCCTTTCCGTTTTGAATCAACATATTAAGCGGCGTGGCCTCATGACCTTTCTACCGTGGCAGAAGCAGAGCCCGTGCGAGCCATTAGATCGCTTATTCCCGGTAACATTCGCGTCTCATTACCATGCGCGGGAATGGGCGGATCGTCATCCGGGGGTTCTACAACGTTGGCTTGCCGGGTAGCGGCGAGGGCCACCCGAGCTTGTTAATCTTGATCGCTAACAAATCCTCGCAAGCCGCGCGTATCTCGTTCCGTTCTTCGTTGGAGTCCGAAGAGTCTGCCAACTCCTGCAAGCGGAGAAACATTGCGTCCTCTGTGGCGTCAACCAGCTCGACCAATTTCTCTTTGTCAGATTTCCCTAAGTGCTTGAAGGTATAGCTGTTTCCAACTCACCGTACCGTGACGCTATGACGATAGTGAGAGGAAGTTAACGAATCTAAATCTGGAATCTCCAATGTCCTACATTGAACAGCGTATTCCTTAACACGTCTACCCGGAGTAGCGTGAGCTCTGACACAATCACGTAGCCGACGACAGCAGCATCGTCGGCGCATCACGCGTTTCCTAGACCCTACCGTTGTGGCAATCCATGCCGAAGACGCTAGCGGCCCCTTGCTTATCCGGTTGTTTCAGCAAACCCCAATATGTTGTGCTCAACCTCTGTTGACCTGTACGTCCCGAGCGCCCCGAATCTGTCGGTAGGGCGTCGGAGCGCGTCCAGTCCCGAGGCCGAGCAAGGTCTGAAAGGCAGCCATCGGTTGCTGCCGACGATTGTGCCGAAACACGAACTCGTCCAGGTAGACCTGAAGCTGCGCTTTACTGACGCCGTGGTACGTGCCGATCAGCCACTGCTGCATGTTTCCAATTGCGCGGTCCGCCAGCGGCACGACAGAGGGGACGCCTTTGTGCAGGTCGCTCCTGAGGGGTTGAGTGCGGGCCACGTGCTTGACGCCCGCTGCCTTCAAGTCCTCGAACCCTTTTAGGCCGTCGGTATAGACCGTCGACCCCGGGATGACATGTTTCTTGACGAAGTCGATCATCGTCGTCTGTTTGAAATCGGGTATCACCGCCATCCGGATCCGACCAGAGACCCCGCCGCGTTTTTCAACCGCCGCCACCACAATGGCGGCCTTTCGCCCTTTGAGCTGACGACTGCCCCGCAATCCGGGCTGCGGCCCGCCGACCCAGGTGTCGTCGATCTCCACCTCGCCATGCAACGGCTCACGCACCGCATTCACCATCGCGCGCCGCAGCTTGTGCAACAGCATCCACGCGGTTTCGTACCGGCGCAGCCCAAGCGGCCGTTGAAGTAGGAGAGCCGAGATGCCCCGTTTGTCAGTGACGGTCAAGTAGGCCGCCCAGAACCACAAGATCAGCGGCGTTTTCGTATTGTGGAGAATCGTCCCGGCCGTCAGCGAGACCTGGTACCGGCACCCGACGCATTGCGACCGCCGTTGTTTCACCAGAGGATAAGCGCGCCTGTGCCCACACCGGGGGCATGTGAAGCCCTCCGGTCAGCGACATGCCGCCAAGTAGTCTTGACAGACCTCTTCGCTGGCGAACTGCCGCTGGAACTCGCGCATATTCTTCGGAAACGGAGGGCGTGCCACGCCCCTACACTATATATAGTGGCTTGCTGAAACAACCGGATAAGCAAGAGCGGCCCAGAGGCTTATGTGATGTCCAAGCGGATTCTAGTCGCAGACGACAGTGACTCCGTTCGCAGGGTCATTTGTACGTGTCTCACCGAACAGAATTTTAACGTCTGCGGCGATGCCGTCGATGGCGAAGATACTATCGAAAAAGCATGGAAACTGAAGCCTGATTTAGTTCTACTAGATTTGGCGATGCCTCGGACGAATGGCATCGTTGTGGCATCTGTCCTGAAAGACATGATGCCAAACGTGCGGATCGTCCTATTCACCATGTATAGCGAGGCAGTCCGCAGGACATTCAGCCCCAAAGGAATTGCTGTTGACGCCGTCATTGCTAAAGCGGACGGCATGCTCGGACTCATAGAGTGTATTCAGAGCTTGCTGCCTTCATAGACCGTGTCGCCCGCGGCTTCCTGGCTTTGGTGCCGCCCTTGGCCGATTGCGTTTACCGCTGTCTATACAGGATACACCGTATAGCCAGATTTTTCGGCTTTTGGTACGTTATGGCAGCCGGACATTCAAAACCTGAGGTGTCATGTGAATCAGGCCGAATGGTACGCTCTTTACTCCCACGCGCTCGTTGAACACGATCCTATAAAACTTCGCCTTCGAATCCATGAAGCGGAAGCCGCGATGTTCTCGCGAATCCAAGACCTTGTCCAAGACCCGGATTCGAACCACGAACGAGAGATCATTGCGAACGCGCTGTCTAGTTTGCACGCCTTGCAAAGAAACTTGTTGCGGTACTCCAGCCGACAGATTGCTTAGATAACAATCGCAGCACTATACTCGTTTCGTGCCGCCCATTTATCTCGGAACTTCCGCGTTCACTGCGGCCGGTTGGGAAAAAGCATTCTATCCCGCCGGCCTAAAACCATCGGATTATCTGTCTTACTACGCGACGAAATCTCAAACCGTTGAAATCCATTCGACTTTCTACCATACGCCCTCAATCTCGACCGTTACCGGCTGGAAAAACAAGACGCCCGAGGGCTTCATCATTGCGGCGAAGGTTTGGGAGCGCACCAGACATCCACAAGCCGTGGGATTCAACGTCTTAAGAGCCGAATTCAGTAAGCAAAGCCGACCGCAAGCTTGCCTGATGCCCCGCGGAAAGCTTCGCGCCTAACGACGTGAGATAAAAGACGTCGATGGCCGTCTCTCCCTCCGTCTCGATGATGGCGATTTCGATGTTGCATTTTTCCCGCGAAAAAACCGAACTGATGCGGTGAAGAAGGCCGGGCTGATCCTGCGCGATGATCTCTATGAGTGTGCTCTGAGCGGAGCAAGTGTCGTCGATCATGACCCGCGTTTCGACCTTCACTTTCGGTGGGTGCCGTTTTTCCGGACGCAGCCGCTCTCGAAGCATTCGCTCCAAATCAATCTTCCTCGCCAGTACGCCAAGGATGCTCGATTGAAACCGTTCCCACTCCGGCAGGTTCAGTTCCAGCGTTCGAAAGCGGTCGGTGAAGTAAAAGGTATCGACCACGGTGCCAGCCTGATTTGAAAACGCGGCCGCCTTCACAATGTTCATGCCCCATGCCGCCAGAACGCCCGCCATGGTGGCAAAGAGAAAGGCACGGTCTTTAGTAACCAGCGTGAGTTCATACCAGTGCCGTCCCCGGCGCAGGCTCAGCTGCACTGGATCTTTCTCGAGCCGCGAAGCCATTTCCAGGTGTGCTAGAACTTCTGCTGCCGCATGGGTCAGAAGATACCGTCGTGGAAGCCCTTCCAGAAAAGCATCCAGCCGATTTCCAACGGAAATCGCCAGAGTGCCTAGGTGCGTCATCACTTCATCGTGGGCGTCAACGTGCAGCCTCTGGTCCAGGCTGTGATTCAGATGATTCGCGGTCGCGATGTAGAGTTGCCAGATGTTTTCCGCCTTCCACGGGGTAAGAGCTTCGGGATTCACGGCTTTGATGTCCGCATAGGTGAGCAGGCACAGCATTTTCAGCCGTTCGGGCGTTTCCACTTTTTCCGCAAAGGCGCGTACCGTCTCGATTTCAAAAATATCGCGGCGCAGCGCGGCGCTCATTTCCAGATGGCGCCCGATTAGAAATAAGACGGTTTCGCGGTCCGGCGCATCCAGATCGAGGCGCGTCAGGACGCTTTCAGCGATTTCGACGCTGGCTCGAACATGATCGTCGGTCTTGGCGCCTTTTCCGACGTCATGCAAAAGCAGCGCGAGGTAAAGCAAGTCAGGCTGCTCGAGCTCTTCCAAAAGTTCTGCGTAGCGCTGGTCCCACTTCGATTGGGACTGGCGCAGACCGTGCAGGTTGTCGATAGCGACGAACGTGTGTTCATCGACGGTGAAGCGATGAGAATAATCGCGCATCACTAGAGCGTCGATTCCAGCGAACTCCGGAAATAGCAGAGTCACCAAACCAAGCCAATGCATCGAACGCAAGGCATCGGACGCATGCGGCGCTGTAAGAATTTCCTGAAGTGGGTGCCAAAGCTCGGCGCCTTTCGGAGGCGTGGCCACGAACGACGGAAGTCCGCGTTCGATTTCCAATTCAGCGTTCGAGCTTAGCGTTAGTCCATGGCGCGCGAGAAACCGGAATACGCGAAGGATGAACTCGGGATCGTTGAGCGCTGCAGGATGGCGCAAGAAAAGCATCCCGTCCTCAACCAAAAATTCCGCATTCGAAAGACGTGAACGCAGTTGCTGAAACTGATGATGAAGAGTAAGTCGCGCTGCGGGAATTTCCTCCAGAAGCCGGACGCAAACGTGATGGACTGTGCGTGCGTGGCCGAAATAAATGCGCATCCAATCGGATGCTGTAAGTTCTTGCTCTGTTCCATGGTTCGACGCACGATGGGCCAGAGATGAATTTGTAATTCCAATTCGGTGAGCGGCAGCAGCGTCCTGAGATTCCCACGTGAGCGTATTGTCGTCGCGGCTGTGCCGGAAGTGCAGGAAACATCGAATGGACATGAGCGAGTTCAGAGCCGCGTCGAACTGCTGCTGGATCGAAGCGGGCAGAACCGCGTTCTCGAGCGGCCACACGTGATATTTTTCAATGGCCGCCAAAAGTGAAAGCCAACTGACCACGTTGTAATCGCGAAGGCCGCCTGGACCGTCCTTTATATTCGGCTCAAGATGAAATACGGTGCTCCCGAATTTGGCGTGGCGCGTTCGAGTAAGTTCCGCCAAGCGCTTCACGATCTGTTCGGACGAGCGAGCGATCAGCTTCGGAATCACTTCTTCGTGGAGGCGCGCGAAGAGCTGCCGATCGCCGGCCAGATACCGGCAATCCAGGAGTGAAATTGCAAACTCGGGATTCGCGGTATCGAACTGCGCGCATTCGGCGAGCGTACGCGTGGCGGGACTGAGTTTCAGCCGCAAATCCCAGAGTTCCTGCGAAAACTTGCGGATGGAATCTTTGAGTTTTGCTTCCGTCCCGTCTCCTGAGTGAAGAAAGAGAATATCGATGTCGGAGTACGGGAAAAGCCAACGGCGGCCGAAGCCGCCCAGCGCGACCAGTGCAAAATCCGCCGGACCATCAGTTTCAGCCGAAATGAATTCCTTCCAAAGACGCTGCACCATGCATTCAACAAGGGCGGTGCGGTCCAGCAATGCCGCGCGTCCGGAACCCGTCGTTACAAATTGCTCGCGGGCACGCGCCGATTCCGTCGCGGAAAACTCGCGCAGTTCGGCGGTAAGCGATGGGTTCAGTGGCATGGCAGTTGGTTTGGAGTTCCGGCTACATGCCTCCTTGTGGCGCCTGTGATCCCGCAGTAAGCATTTCAATCGCATCTTCGGGGTACGCCAACATGCCAAACTGCGGCACATCAAGACCCACGATCTCCACTGCCTTTGTCACTCGCATTGAGCGCCAGGCATTCACGGCCGAGAAAACAATATAAGTTGCTCCAAACGCATAAATCGCCAGAAGCGTTGCGCCGCCGAGTTGCACCAGGAATTGTGACCAATCACCGTGCAGCAGCCCGGTGACGCCCTGTCCTGCTTTGCCCAGATAGGCCGCCGCGCCCACTCCATTCCAGCCAGCGCCGTACGTCCCATCGGCAAAAATGCCCAAGGACACCGCGCCGAGCCAACCGCAATATCCATGAACCGAAATGGCCCCGCACGGATCGTCAATCTTTAGCACGCGTTCGTTGAACAACACACCCACACAAACCAGAACACCGGCGATTACACCAATAATCACGGACGCCGTTGGCGACACGAAAGCGCACGGCGCAGTGATCGCGACTAGCCCCGCAAGCATTCCGTTGCAGGCCATCGTGATGTCAGGCTTACCGAAAATCCGGTACCACAGAAGCATTGCCGCGGCAGAACCTGCCACCGCAGCGAGATTCGTATTCACTGCCACGACTGAAATGCGAAGGTCCGTTGCGCCGAGCGTCGATCCCGGATTGAATCCCATCCACCCGAAGAGCAGCAAGAACGTGCCGGTAACTACAAACACAATGTTCGACGCCGGAAAAGCTCGCGGTTTTCCATCCGGACCATATTTGCCCAGCCGTGGCCCCAGAATGATAGCTAGCGCCATGGCGCAAAATCCCCCGATGCTGTGGACAACGGACGAACCGGCAAAATCCACATAACCGTGTCCGAAATGCATACTGGAACCCAGTTGTGACATCCAGCCGCCACCCCACGCCCAGCAACCAGAAATGGGATAAAGGATGCCGCCAATAAACAGTTCACAAAGAAGGAAAGCCCAAAAAGTTATCCGTTCGCAAATCGCGCCAACGATGATGTAGCCGGCCGTCTCCATGAACACGACTTCGAAGAGCGTCAGGCAATTACTTCCGGCATCGTATGCGGGCCCTGTAAGAAAAAAACCTTTGCCTCCAACGAACCCCCATTGCCTGCTTCCGATCAAGAAGTGATTCAACGTTGGGATTCCGCCAAGATTCGCGGGATCCGCAGAATTCACGGCGATCGCGCCAAACTGGAAAGCGTAGCCAACCGCGTAATAAGCCAGAAATGCAAAAACGTACGCGGCGAAGTTCAGCATCATCAAGTGCGCGGCATTCTTCTTGCGCACCAGCCCGCAGGTTAGTAATGCAAAACCAGCTTGCATGAAGAGCACAAGGTACCCGGTGACCAGCGTCCAGGAAAAGTTTGTTCCGACACGTACATGGCCCACACCATCAGCAAGCTTCATCGCCAAAGGTTCCTTGGCCGCCTGCGCCTGAAAATCGTCAAAATCCTTCTTGGCTTTGGCATAGTCCGGCACATTCTTGTCGGTTGGTTCAGGCACGACGAACGGATTGCCGGCAGCATCGGCAACCGACGACTTATCGCCCGTGGCTGTGCCCGCAGGGTCCGGCCGCGATTGGTCGGCAAACGCGAGGCTCATCGGACCACAGAGGAGTTGTGCAAGAATCAGCGCCACAATCGCTTTTGATATCTGCTTCGTCGATCGTCGAATGAATTCAGATTGCATCTGGATGCTCCTTTGCTGCTTGAGGTGGCAACCGTTTGCGGTTCAACCTTCTCCAACAGAATTCAGATCGCGCCAGGACCCCGTTCCCCTGTCCGTATGCGGATCACGTCATCGAGAGACGAAACGAAGATCTTGCCGTCCCCGATTACCCCTGTGCGGGCGCCCTCGACAATGGCGTCCACCACTTGCTCGACCAGATCTTCGGCGACAGCGATGCTCACGAAGATTTTTGGCAGAAAATCCACGGTATATTCCGACCCGCGGTAAGTCTCCGTGTGACCCTTTTGCCGGCCAAATCCGCGAACCTCGGAGACCGTGAGGCCGGTCACTCCGAGCGCGGTTACGCGCTGCTTCACTTCATCGAGCTGCGAAGGTCTGATCACGGCGTCAATTCGTTTCATTTTTAATTACTCCTTCGGTTCGAACAAAAAAACCGTGCCGAAAGCGCACGGGATCTGTCCCCCACACTTTCACGTATTTCAGTCTGTCACCGCTCCCAAACTGCTGCTGGATACAAGCTTGACGTATTTTGCCAACACGCCGCGTGTCACGCGCGGCGCAGGTGGCTTCCAATTGTGTTTTCGCTTTTGGAATTCTGGTTCGCTGATTTCCAGTTGGAGAGTGCGCTTTTCCGCATCCACCGAAATCGTATCGCCGTCTTGAACCAGTGCGATTCCGCCGCCGACTGCAGCTTCCGGCGCCACGTGGCCGACAACCATTCCGTGAGTACCGCCGGAAAATCGCCCGTCGGTAATCAAGGCCACGGAATCACCCAATCCAGCGCCGATAATAGCGGAGGTCGGAGCCAGCATCTCGCGCATCCCCGGCCCGCCTTTGGGACCTTCGTAACGAATCACGATCACAGAACCCGCTTTTATTCGACCGGAGAGAATGGCCTGCAGGCATTCCTCTTCGGAATCGAACACAGCGGCGGTACCCGAGAATCGTGTGGCCTTTACTCCGCTAACTTTCGCGACCGCTCCTTCACTGGCAAGATTTCCACGAAGAATTACGAGATGCCCGTGCGCGGCAACCGGATTCTTAAACGAGTGAATTACATCCTGGCCCGCGGGCGTTGTGTCTGGTACAGCCGCGAGCGTTTCCGCGACAGTCTTTCCTTTAATCGTCAGTGCCTCTCCGTGCAAAAGGCCGTTCGCCAACAGAATCTTCATCACTTGCGGAATGCCGCCGGCGTGATGCAAGTCCGTGGCTACATACTTGCCGGACGGTTTCATATCGCACAGAACCGGCACGCGAGCGCCGATGCGGTCGAAATCATCGAGTGACAGCGGGACTTGCGCCGCGTGAGCAATAGCAATTAAGTGCAGAACCGCATTTGTCGACCCGCCGATAGCCTCCACCACGGCAATCGCGTTTTCAAAAGCATTTCGCGTCAGCAATTGCCGCGGCAATCGCTGCGATCGGACAGCCGAAAGCAGCACTTCCGCCGATTCCGCCGTGCTCTCAGCTTTTTCTTCATCTTCCGCAGCCATCGTGGAAGAATACGGAAGGCTCATCCCCAGCGCTTCGATCGCCGATGACATTGTATTGGCCGTGTACATCCCTCCGCACGACCCCGCACCGGGACACGCCCGGCGCTCGATTTCCAAAAGCTCCCGCGCGTCAATTTTCTTTGCGTAGTATTCGCCCACCGCCTCGAACGCGCTCACCACGGTCAAGTCCCGGTCTTGGTAATGCCCCGCTTTGATCGTGCCCCCATAGACGAAGATCGCCGGGATATTCAGCCGCGCGATGGCAATCATCGCGCCCGGCATATTTTTGTCGCATCCGCCGATAGCCAAAAGGCCATCCATGCATTGCGCCTGGCAAACCGTTTCGATCGAATCCGCGATTACCTCCCTCGAAACCAGACTGTAATGCATGCCCGTTGTTCCCATGGAGATTCCATCGCTGACGGTGATTGTTCCGAATAATTGCGGCATCGCGCCAACCTGGCGCAGCGATTCCGTCGCGCGGTCGGCTAGAACGTTAAGACCAAGGTTGCAAGGAGTGATCGTGCTGTAAGCGCTGGCGACGCCAATAATAGGTTTCTCAAAATCCTGATCCTGGAAACCTACGGCGCGCAGCATGGCGCGGTTGGGGGTGCGCTCGATTCCTTGGGTGATCGTTCGGCTGCGGGTGTTGCTATCCTTCATCGTGCCCCGGGAATTTGTATATCACGAAGGTCAATAATTACCACTCACCTTTCGTCGACTTCTCGCAATCAAACCCCCCAAAGATATTGATCGGGATCATCAGTCAAGACACCCTGTGCCTGCAGATAGGTATCAGCGTGCGGCCGCGTCGAAACCACCAAGGCGACGGTATCCTCGAGCGTCTCTGAGAAATGTTCCGCGCCAGTCGGAATGCAAATCATCTGGTTCGCTCTCACCGTGACCGGGCTGCGTCCCAAGTCGAAGCGCCACTCAACACGATCACGACTTCCTCATACTGGTGCGAATGCGGGGCGGTAACATTCCCTCGCCTCAACTCCATTCGGGTCACCACCAGCTTTTCGCCCCTAGCAATTTTGCGTACATGGGCCTCAGTTCCAGCTTCTTCCGGCGTTTTATCCAAGTCATAAAAGGTCACGATCGTCTCCTCAGTTCCTCGCGCGGTCCACCAGTCGCCGCGATTTCAGCCAGGGCATCATTTCCCGCAAACGTGCGCCAACTTCTTCAATGGGGTGTTTCAAACCTTCCGCTTCGAGTCTGTTGAAATTGGATTTGCCCTGCGCGCATTCGTCCATCCACTCATCCGCGAATTTGCCGGATTGAATGTCCGCCAGCAATTTCTTCATTTCCTGGCGCGCACAGTCGTTGATCACGCGTGAACCACGCGTAAGGTCGCCATATTCCGCCGTGTTGGAAACCGAGTAGCGCATGTTGCCGATGCCGCCTTCATACACCAAATCCACGATCAGCTTCATTTCGTGCAGGCACTCGAAGTAGGCCATCTCCGGCGCATAGCCCGCTTCCACCAGCGTTTCAAAGCCAGCTTCGATCAGCGCGGTGAGTCCCCCGCAAAGCACTGCTTGCTCGCCGAACAGATCCGTCTCGGTTTCCTCGCGGAAAGTCGTCTCCAGAATTCCTGCGCGCCCGCCGCCAATCGCAGCTGCGTACGCCAGCGCGACATCGCGCGTGTCGCCCGAAGGATCCTGATGTACCGCCATCAAACACGGTACCCCGCGGCCCTGCGAGTACTCAAAGCGCAGCAGATGGCCGGGCGATTTCGGCGCCACCATAAACACATTCACGTTTTCGGGCGGCATGATCTTGCCGAAGTGAATAGAAAAACCGTGCGCGAAACCCAGATGTGATCCGCGTCGCAAGTTAGGCGCTATCTCTCTCTGATAAATTCCCGGAGCCAATTCATCCGGAACAAGAATCATGGTGAAATCCGCCGAAGCCGTTGCAGCGCCGGCATCGAGGACTGGAAGACCTGCGGCGGCGGCCTTCGCTTTGGACGGACTATCCTGCTTGAGTCCCACTACGACGTCGCAACCGGAGTCCCGCAAGTTGTTGGCATGAGCATGGCCCTGGCTGCCGTACCCAATCACAGCGATCTTCTTTCCTTTAAACATTCCAGGCCGGGCATCCTTGTCATAGTAAAGTTTCATCGCTTTTTCCTCCTTGATCCGTTCTCGCCTCGCAGCTAATCCAAGTGGTCCAAGAATGCGCTAGCTGGTCGTCGTTTCCGCGGGACGCGCGATTACATCGGACCTCTGCGACATATGCTTTGCGAGCGCCACCGTGCCGGTTCGAGCCATCCCGCGAATCCCCAGGGCTGTGAGCTTTTGAACGATCTCCCGGATCTGCGCCCATTCAGCCGTCGCCTCGACAATGACGCCGTCAGCCATCACTTCCACCACGCGTATCTGGTTCTCCGACACGAGAGGCATCAACTGTTGCAGCGCCGCGTGGTCGCTGATAGCGACGTTCAGCAATACCGTCTCGCGTTCTACGCGCTCAAATCCGTTCAAATCCGTGACCTCGAGCACGCGCACGAGCCTCTTGAGTTGCCGGACAATTTGCTGAATTGTGCGGTCATCTCCCGAAGTCACTACGGTCAGGCGCGAGACCGACGAATCCAGCGTTTCAGCCACCGTAAGGCTCTCGATGTTGTAGCCTCGCGCGCTGAATAGCTCCACGATACGGGCTAGTTCCCCGTATCGGTTTTCAACCAGTACTGAGATTGCGTGCCTCATTCTAGAATCATCTCCCTCGCCGCTGCACCCGGCGGAATGATCGGATAAACGTTCTCCTCTTTCGTCACCCAAATATCCATCACCACAACTCCAGGTGTTGAGAGGCCGCGTTCGAGAACTTCGCGCAGCGCGCTTGGGTGCGTAGCACGAAGACCTTTTGCTCCGTACGCCTCGGCCAATTTCACAAAGTCCGGATTACCCTCCATGTCCACGCTGGAATAGTTGTGTTTGAAGAAAAGATCCTGCCACTGCCGCACCATGCCGAGATAGTTGTTGTTCATGATCACGACTTTGGTGTTCGTTTTGTACTGCACCGCGGTCGAAAGCTCTTGCGCCGTCATTTGAAAACCACCGTCGCCCACGAACGCTATCACTTGCCGATCGGGGTGCGCAATCTGTGCGCCGATGGCTGCGGGGAATCCGAAGCCCATGGCTCCCAAACCGCCTGACGTGATGGATTGCCGCGGGCCGCGAAAGCCGTAAAACTGCGCCAGCCACATCTGGTGTTGGCCCACGTCTGTGGCGATGATGGCTTCTCCGTTGGTCAAGCTGTAAAGCTCCGCGCAAAGTTCCTGGGGCTTGATGACGTTCGTGGAACGCTCGAAGAAGAGTGGCGCATGCTTCTGCCATTCGCGAATTTGCTTCCACCAGGCATGTAGCTGCTCCGGGCCCGGTTTCACTTTTCTTTTCAATGCCTCCAGCATTTGCCGCAACACGGTTTTCGCATCGCCGAGCAGCGGAAAATGAGCGCGAACGTTCTTGTGCACGGAGGAAGGATCGATGTCGATATGCACGATCTCCGCATGCGGCGCGAATTTGTCAATTTTTCCTGTAACTCGATCGTCGAAACGCGCTCCAATCGCGACCAGGACGTCCGCCTCTGATACCGCCATGTTGGCCGCATACATTCCGTGCATGCCGAGCATGCCGAGTGAAAGAGAATGCCCTGGCGGAAAGCATCCCAAACCCATCAAAGTCAGTGTGACCGGCTGCCCCAACATCTGTGCGAGTTCGAGGAGTTCATCCGCGGCGCCGGAGTGAATCACGCCTCCGCCAACGTAGAGCACCGGCCGCTCTGCCGCGAGTATCTTTTCCACCGCGCGCTCAAGGTCATCGGGATTCGCGTGTGTTTCGGGACGATATCCCGACACACACACGTCCGCCGGTGAATTAAAAAGAATGATTTCTTGCGTGACGTCCTTCGGGATATCGATGAGTACCGGTCCCGGACGTCCGCTGCGTGCGAGGTGAAAGGCTTCGTGAACGATGGGAGCCAGTTCTGTCACATCGCGCACCATATAGTTGTACTTGGTGCACGGACGCGTGATTCCCACCGTGTCCACTTCCTGAAAAGCGTCCGTCCCGATCAACTTTCGCGGAACCTGCCCCGTAATCACCACGATCGGCGTCGAATCCATGTATGCGTTGGCGATGCCGGTCACAGCGTTCGTGGCACCCGGCCCGGAGGTGACCAGCACCACTCCTACTCTGCCTGTAGCTTTGCTGTATCCCTCCGCCATATGCACCGCGCCTTGCTCGTGGCGAACAAGCACGTGGTGCAGTTGCTCACGCATTCTTGCAAGCTCGTCGTAGATTGGGAGAATCGCTCCCCCGGGATAGCCGAACAGCGTGTCCACCCCTTCGCGCACGAGCGCCTCGCACAAAATACGCGAACCGCTTATGGGTTGAGGCGGAGTTTGACTTATAAGCTCAACGGGGAGGCATGCTGCAGCTAGGTCCTGGCGGGTCGCACGTGATTTCGTTTGCGGCATTTCGCTCCTTAAAAACACGAAAGGCCGCCACCCTTGTCTTGGGTGGCGGCCTTTTCTTTTGCCGATTTCTTTTTTGCTCGGCGGCCGTCACCCACTGCCACTAACGAGAATATTTACGTTTACTACTACAATAAGTACGAGTGAAAATGTGCGCAGTCGATTAGCCACTTCCGGCAGGTTGCCCTGCGGTTCGTGCCCAAGTTGAGAAGCGATGCGCATCAGATTAAGTTGCCCAGCCAGCTAAGTCACGGCTGAAGTGGTTTGCTTTTGTACCAAGAACCGTCAACCCAAGTCAAGCGAAATGACGGCCCAGGCATCAGGTCGGCCGCGTCCTGGTATTTCTGGTAGTCGTTATCCAAGAGCCACAACCAATCGCTAGCTAAATGGCCCGCCGCAGCGGCCAGATCAGAACTTCTAATTCTCGAGAGAAGGCGAGCACTGGCCGGATGCCTGACAGCCGAATGCCGGCAGCGTCGGCAATCGTGTTAACTCCAATCTCTGCCGAGGCTCCTTGCAAGGGCCACGGCACATGATGAATATCTCCTCGAAATACTTGGCCTCTGTGCACGGTGTACAGGCAATAGCGCTCCGTCAGCCAATGTTCCAGTGTGCCGGGCGGCGCAAGTTTAACTGGCGCAATCGGCCGGTATGTGGCTTTGAATTCAGCTGATGTTCGCCGCGATGAATAAGCAATCGATTCGCCGTCTTTTTTCGCCTGCATATCTGCGAATTTGTAAGGCAAGTGGTAAAAAGTTCGCGCGCCCCACACAGCCGATCGGCTGCTGGCGTCCAAGCTAAAGAAAAAAACGCCAGGCTTACCACCGAAGTTTACGTACGTCCTACAGTTGAGTTCGCGAAACCGCGATGTAAAGGGAAAGGCTGGCAACATGCTTCGTCGGTTGGACATGTGGAACGGTGTGATGCTGACCCAACACCCTCCCTGGAACGTGTCGAGGGAAAGCTCGTGTGGAACTAACCGCCGCAGAATTTCGGCGGGCACAGGCCAGTGTGCAAAAAGCAGGTCGTACCAAAGCTGTTTCATCCGCCAGGGCCCGCGTGGGGGTGCCCATGGCCGATGTGCTACGATTTCCAACGGGTTCATAGGCGTCTTTTTGGCATCTTGTGTATCTAAAACGGCGATAGAGCGGTTACACGTTCTTTCAGCAGCTTATACATGAATGTCCCGGTTGTGCGCCGGCGCTTGATCTTCTCTAATGTCCGCGCTGAAGGTTTGCAAAGAACTGCTGGCTCGTTATGGGGGATGCGATGTACAAACCATGTGACATACTCGTAACTTCCTCCCGCTTAGAAGACCGACGAGCGCTCATGAGGATCCTGGACGGCCTTCCGACCAACGTTTTTTCCTCATCCACTCTCAAGCAAGCTGAAGAAGTTATCTCTCAGAAAAGGCTGGCGCTTGTCTTCTGCGACGAGTATCTCCCAGACGGATCTTATCGCCAATTGTTATCAGCCCCACGCAAGGCTCAAAAACAGCCGCCTGTAGTAGTCACTACTCACGATGGAGGATGGAACGATTACCTGGAAGCAACTCGGCGAGGTGCTTTTGACGTGATCCGATACCCTCTCCAGCCGGTCGACGTGGAACTAATCGTTATCCGCGCCATGCGCGACCAGCGCGACCCGTCCATGCCGCTCGGAGCCTGAAAAAAAGGAGGCAGAGAGACAAATTGGCTCAAATACTTCTATCCGGACAACCCTCATTTGCGATACCCCGCGCAAATCCTCTATAATCTTTGGGTCAACGTCAAAAACGCATTTGCGGGCATCTCCTCAACGGGAGGCCCTCCAAAGCTTTCCAAAATGATTGATCTCGCTGAAAAAATTAAAAAGAAGTTGAAAGCGGAAATCGCCGCCCTCGAGCATGAACTCCACGACGAGCTGCCTAAGGAAATAAAGGTAGCCCGCGCCCATGGCGATCTTTCCGAAAATGCGGAATACAAATACGCCAAGGAACGCCAATCCTATGTGTCGGCCCGCCTGGGCCAGCTGCATCAGCGCATGGCCGACATTTCGATGATGAATCTCTCGAATTTGCCGAAGGATCGCGCGGCGTATGGCTCTCGCATCGTGGTTCTCGACGTTGCGAAGTCCGCGGAAATCGAGTACAAACTTGTGACGGTCGAAGAAGCCGACGTAACGAAAGGCCTGATTTCGACGAGTTCGCCGATCGGCAAGGCCCTGCTGGGCAAAAAGCCGGGCGATGAAGTCACTGTGGTCACTCCCGCGGGTAAGAAAGAATATGAGGTTGTTAGCTTATCCACGATTTACGATGAAGAATAGCGTGGTGGCACCGAATCCATGTTGACGCGCACCATCGGCCGGTTCCTGATCTGGCCCGTTGACCGATTTGCAGCTCTACTAGCTCCGACGGGAATTCCTCCCAACGTAATCACCTGGCTAGCCCTCGTCCTCAATCTCTGGGCCGGAATCCTTTTTGCTGCGGGGCGTTTCGCTGCTGCGGGCGGAATGATGCTCCTCGCTGGCTTGTGCGATCTGCTCGACGGACCCGTTGCCCGGCGTCAAAATCGCGTCTCGCTATTCGGCGGCTTTCTCGATTCAATACTGGACCGTTACGCCGACCTCATTCTCTTCCTCGGTATTTTGGTTTATTACGCGCGGGTAAATCGATTCATGTACGCGGTGCTGGCAGGAGCGGCCATGGCCGGCGCCGTAATGGTCAGCTACGCAAAGGCCCGCGCCGAATCGCTGGTGCCAAAAACTGACGTTGGTTTTTGGGACCGGCCTGAACGCCTCGCGCTCATGATCCTCGGCGCGCTGGTCAATCGCATGCCGATTGCGCTCTGGATTCTCGCCATCGGACCCAACATCACTGTGATTCACCGAATTCTCCATACCTGGAAGCAAACCAAAGACGGCCAGCTCCCGCTCGCTGGTACTGAATCGACCCCAGACACGAACTCCTCGCATACTAAACCCCACATCAGCATTCCGGCGGCGGTTCAGTCTCGAAGTTCGTCGCCTCTCCTTACCCGCACAGCCAAGCGCGGAAGCTAAGCTTTCTCGAATTCTGCTGCCCCACACCTGAGCCGCGGCTCGGTTCTCGAGGTGCTCTTCCCCTGCCCGCTTTCTTATTTTTTCACCTTCCATTCATATTCGTGATATATGTTCGCCACGATTCGGCGCATAGCGGCGGCTACCCCAATCCCGCCGAGGGCTTACACACCAGATCCTGTACTGAACGGAGGAATGCATGGCGACTGTCGAGCAAACGGCGGGAGTTCAGAAATCAGAATACGGCATTTGGCGCGTGATTTTCGCCTCCTCTGTCGGCACCATGATCGAGTGGTACGACTTTTATATCTTCGGGAGCCTGGCCGCCATACTGGCCCTCAAGTTCTACCCCCTGGGCAACGATACTTTCGCCTACATCGCCTATCTTGCTACCTTCGCCGTGGGCTTTCTGGTCCGCCCTTTCGGCGCGCTGTTTTTTGGACGCATAGGAGACAAAGTTGGCCGCAAATACGCCTTCCTCGTAACGCTCTCCATTATGGGATTATCTACGTTCGTTATCGGCTTGCTTCCGTCCTACGCCACCGCTGGATGGTTCGCGCCAATCACGCTGATTCTAATCCGCGTGTTACAAGGCTTGGCACTGGGCGGAGAGTACGGTGGTGCCGCGGTGTACGTGGGCGAGCACGTTCCGGACAACAAGCGCGGCTTCTACACCAGCTTCATCCAGATAACCGCCACGCTGGGCCTGTTCGTTTCACTCGTCGTGATTCTGCTCACTCAAAACGCGATGTCGAAAGAAGACTTCGCCGCATACGGTTGGCGAATTCCGTTCCTCATCTCCATTATCCTCGTGGTGGTTTCACTGTACGTCCGGTTGAAGATGAAAGAGTCTCCAATTTTCGCTCAACTTAAGAGTGCGGGCATGACTTCCGCCCAACCTCTCAAAGACGCATTCACTAAATGGCCAAATCTCAAGATGGTTCTGATTTCACTTTTCGGAGCCACAGCAGGTCAGGGCGTGATCTGGTATACCGGACAGTTTTATGCCCTGTTCTATATGCAGACCATCCTGAAAATAAACATCAAAACCGCCAACATTGTTGTTGCGATTGCCCTCTTGCTGGGAATGCCTTTCTTCACCGTAGTCGGAGCACTCTCCGATCGCATTGGCCGAAAAAAACTGATGATGGCGGCCTGCCTGATCGCCGTGTGTACTTACATTCCGATCTACCACGCCATGGAACGAGCGGCTGGTAATAATGTTGTCACCGTAGAATCCACCCGCAACAAAGTGACCGGCGCGATCTCGCTGACCGCTATGACTCAGGGTGCTACCGGAGCGTTGGTTCCCGCTAAGGAAGCTCCCAATCCCGATACCAAGATGTTGGTGCTTCTGATATTCATCCAGGTCCTGTACGTATGTTTGATTTACGGCCCGATCGCGGCGTATCTGATTGAGGCCTTCCCGGCGAAGATTCGCTACACTTCACTTTCTCTGCCGTACCACATAGGAAATGGTGTATTTGGCGGCTTGCTTCCATTGATAGGCTTGTCGTCCGTGGCGGCCACCGGTAATATTTATGCTGGGCTTTATTACCCGATGATCGTCGCAGGCATCACATTTGTTGTAGGGAGTCTTCTCCTCAAGGAAACGCACAATATTCGTATCTGGTCTGAAGCCAGTGGCGGAGGTCCCACTCCGATTGGACAATAAGGCGCAAAACTCCGGCAGATTGTCCTGCGGTTTCCCGAAGCTATTTTCCTCGCCGGGAACAGGCTCTTGAAAAAGCTTCTGAAGATTCTTATTTGGGTGGCAATTGCGATTCTTGGGGCCGGAGCACTTGGTAAGGTAGCGCTTCAACGCGGCGAGTCCCTTAACGCCATCTGGTTTGTAATCGCCGCGGTGTGCTGCTATCTCGTTGCATTCCGTATCTATTCCGCATTTATAGCAGCTCGTGTCCTGACTCTGGACGATACACGTGCCACGCCCGCCGAGCGTCACGACGATGGTCGAGACTTCGTTCCCACCAACAAGTGGGTTCTCTTCGGTCACCACTTTGCTGCGATCGCCGGTCCCGGCCCGCTCGTCGGACCCACGCTGGCCGCGCAATTCGGCTACCTGCCGGGGACCCTGTGGCTTATCGTCGGTGCGGTCCTTTGCGGCTGCGTCCAAGACTTTATTATTCTCTTCGCTTCGATCCGTCGTGATGGAAAATCTTTAGGTGAAATGGCCCGAGAGGAAGTCGGTCCTCGCGGGGGCTTTATCGCTCAGCTCGCCGTGCTGACGATCATGGTCATTTTGTTGGCAGTTGTCGCTCTTGTCGTTGTGAATGCTCTTAGTAGTTCGCCTTGGGCCACCTTCACATTGGCGATGACGATTCCTATCGCCCTTCTTCTCGGCCTTTACCTCCGCTTCCTACGGCCAGGACGCGTTCTGGAAGCCTCACTGATCGGCGTGGCGCTCGTTCTTTTTGTGGTTGTCGCAGGACAGTGGGTCTCGGATTCTCCTTCGTGGTCGCACATTTTCACGCTGAGCGGCGTTTCGCTCGCCTTTGCGATCATCATCTATGGCTTTGCGGCTTCGGCTCTGCCTGTCTGGCTTCTGCTGGCTCCACGTGACTATCTCAGCGCGTTCATCAAAGCTGGCGCAATATTTTCGCTTGCAGCTGGAATTCTCCTCGTTCGTCCGCACGTGCTTATGCCGCCGCTCACTGGATTCGTCGATGGAAACGGCCCGGTTTTTGCCGGGAAAATATTCCCGTTTTGCTTTATCACAATAGCGTGCGGCGCGATCAGCGGGTTTCACTCCTTGATTTCCTCGGGTACCACGCCAAAAATGATTCTGCGCGAAAGTCACGCACGCTTCATCGGCTACGGCGCGATGTTGCTCGAATCGTTCGTCGGCGTAATGGCTATGGTCGCTGCGTGCGCCATGCCTCCGGGCGTTTATTTCGCCATTAACAGCCCGGCGGCGATTGTCGGCGGAACTCCCGGCGAAGCTGCGGCTACGATCAGTTCTTGGGGCTACCCTCTCGCGGCGCAAACTATGACCAGCTTGGCGCACGCCGTAGGAGAGCGAACGCTGCTGAATCGCGCGGGCGGCGCTCCTTCGCTCGCCGTGGGCATGGCACAAATCTTTTCCAGCACCATAGGTGGCGATCGTCTCTTGAGCATCTGGTATCACTTCGCCATCATGTTTGAAGCTCTCTTCATCCTCACCGTCCTTGACGCAGGCACGCGCGTGGGTCGCTTCATGGTGCAGGAACTTGGCGGACGCGTTTGGAAGCCCTTTGGCCGTACCAGCTGGATGCCCGGCATTATGCTTTCCAGCGCCATCATCGTTGGAATGTGGGGTTACTTTCTCTATCAGGGGGTGATCGACCCGTTGGGTGGCATAAATTCGCTTTGGCCGTTGTTCGGCATTTCCAATCAGTTGCTGGCTGCGGTTGCCCTCGTCCTTGCCACCACTGTGTTACTGAAAATGAGCCGCAAGCGTTGGATCTGGATCACGCTCGCGCCGATGGCTTGGATTGTCACCATCACCATGACCGCGAGCTTTCAGAAAATCTTTGATCCGAATCCTCACATCGGTTTTCTCGCCAACGCCAATTTGCTCACCGCGCAGATCGTAGCTGGAAAAATTCCTTTGGCGAAGCTAGGCGACACGCGTCGTCTGATTTTCAATCAGAAGCTCGATGCAGCCGTTACCGCAGTCCTTGCATTGATGATTATCGTGCTGATTGTAGAAGCCCTCGTGCAGTGGTATTCGATTCTCCGCAGCCGGCGCGACCCGATTCTGCATGAATCGCCGTATGTGGCGACCCGGTGGGCGCCTGATTTCTCGGGCGCAGTTCATGGAGACGACTGATGCCCCATTCACTGAAGATGGCATTGCGAGCATTTCGACTTTTCTGGCTCGGTATCCGCGAATGGTGCGGCGACGCGGCCTATGAGCGTTATCTTCATTCTGCTGCAACTCGATTTGGCTCCCATCGCGTATTGACCGCCAAGGAATTCTATGTCGAGCAGTTGAATCGCCGATACTCTCGCCCCAATCGCTGCTGTTAAGGCGACCGAGCATCGTTAGCGCATTACACAACTTCCTCTGCGATTGCACCCGAACTTCCTTCCTTGCTGTATCATTTCTCTTCACGGTCGTTTGAAACTTGACACCTTCTCTCATTATCCACGGTGGCGCCTGGAATATTCCTGACGAAGCAGTCCCAGACTGCCGCGCCGGAATTCGCCGCGCTCTCGAAGCCGGTTGGAAAGTTTTGTCAGGCTCCGGAACTGCGATCGATGCCGTCGAAGCCGCCATCGTAATCCTCGAAGATGACCCTACTTTTGACGCCGGTTTCGGCTCGCATCTGAATCGCGACGGCCACGTCCAACTCGACGCAATCGTAATGGACGGCAAGACCTTAAAAGCCGGCGCGGTCGCCGCCGTGGAGCACATACGCAATCCAATTCGTCTCGCGCGGCTCGTCCTCGAAAAAAGCGACCACATGCTGCTCGTGGCTACCGGAGCCGAAAAATTTGCGGCAGAAAATGGTCTCGAGCTGTCTGCTCCCGAAGAACTCATTCACCCGCGCGAACGTCTAGCGTGGCAACGCTGCCTCGAAGATTCGCACGCAGCCGAACATCATGTGGGTCACGAGCAAGGCACCGTGGGAGCTGTCGCCATCGACCGCCGCGGAAACCTCATGGCGGGCACTTCTACGGGCGGAACATGCTGCAAATTTCCTGGCCGGGTTGGCGATTCCCCGCTCATCGGTTGCGGTTGCTACGCTGACTCCGAAGCCGGCGGCGCCTCTTGCACCGGGCACGGCGAAGGGATCATGAAAATTGTGATGGCCAAAATGGCCATCGATCTTCTCCACGACCAGCGTGTCCTCCTACCGCACAGAGAGAAAGCCGGCCCGCTCTCCCTTGCCCAAGCCGTCGCAGACGCCTGCGTCCGCAAGCTCTCTCATCGCGCGCACACCACTGGCGGTCTGATTCTCCTCGACCGCGACGGCCTTCCGGCCGCAGCATTCAACACTCCGCGCATGGCCTATGGTTACGTGGAACCCGAAGGCACTTTCCGCATCGCCCCGTAGCGCGCGCCGTGGGATTTGGGCTCGGTCGTTATTTCGCGTTCGTAGCGCGGGGCTTCCGCCCGGCATCTCGATGCAAAGTTTTTCCCCTCAAAACTCAATATCGCAATAGTACAGCGAAGCACGCCCGGTCCGATCTCATATTTGAGTGATTTCGCTGAATCCTTCCAAGATCTCAATCATCCAACCAGCTAAAGAGTTGCAACTTAAATCTGGAGGAAAAAATCATGCCAATCCGAGATGCAATTCTCAGCGAATTCGATCACGAAATGGTCAGCACCCGCAAAACGCTCGCACGCGTTCCCGAAGGGAAGCCCGACTGGGCTCCTCACGAGAAATCAATGAAGATGGGCCGGCTTGCCGGCCACGTCGCCGAGCTTTCAGGCTGGGCCGCCACAATCATCGGCCAGGATTCGCTCGACTTCCGTCCCGTCGGCGCTCCACCCGTAAGTCCCACGGTAATGACTTCACAAAAACAGCTCCTCGAAGTTTTTGACAAGAAAGTGGCGGAAGCGCGCGCCGCAATCGCCGGTGCCAGTGACGAGACTCTGCTGAAGAATTGGACGCTGCTCTCCGGCGGCCAAACCATCTTCACCATGCCGCGGATCGCAGTTCTGCGCAGCTTTGTGATGAACCACATCGTCCATCACCGCGCTCAGCTTGGCGTCTACCTACGCTTGAACAACGTCCCGGTTCCGTCGGTCTACGGCCCGTCAGCCGACGAAGTCAAATTTTGACGACTCGCAGTCCTTTGGTCCGTATTTATAGCGGCGGCCTTTAGGCCGGCGATTGTCTTGGCTCTTGTGTATGAGGAGGTGCGATGCAGAGGCGCCATCCTCGGCCTCGCCCAGCGTATGCTGCCATCTAAGCCTTCAGCCGGGGATCGGGCACCGGATAACCGACAGCGAAATGGTACACAACTTGTCCCTGCTCGGGAGCGAGGCTCAGGTATCTATGCACTTCATCATCAAAGAAAGCGCCGATTCCTGTGGCTCTAAGTCCAAGAGATTCGGCGGCAAGATACAGTCGTTGGCCTACCGCGCCAGCTTCAAAATGTACGTATCGATACCCACGATCTCCGTAGAAACTCGTGGCCTTTTCGAAATCGCCGATCATCGAAAAGGCCACGCAAGCATTTCCAGCCAAGTCCTGCCCCAGACTTAGTGCAGCGGCTACCAGCCGCTGATCCCCCTGGGTGATCTCTTCCAACTCCGCATGCTGGGGCCAGTAACGATACACCCCCAATGACAAGTCTTTAACTCGGTGGACGTAAAGATAAAGTTGCACGAATCTTTGGATCGCAAAATCAGCAGAGAGTGGTTTTCCGCTGCTGGAGAGGAGAGCAGCTAATTGTGCGAGGGGTGTTGACTCGTCGCCGCCTCGAAAGTCCAGAGCCGAGCGCCGTGTGCGAACAACTTCGCCGAATCCAAGACTCCTGGAGATTGGAGTAGGCAACTTGATGCTGCCGCGGCCATTTGGTATCGGAACGTCGGGCGAGATCGCCGTCTCGGTGAGAACTTTCGTCGCAGCATGGATTTTCTCAATCCGACGATAAGTAATTTGCTCGTCGGAAATCTCGTTGGCCTCGCCGCCAAATAGAGCTGTCGTAGCTGGCAACCGCATCGTAACGGGAATCGACGGGCCACGAACGGTCACAATCAACATGGGCCATTCATCTTCGTTTAGAAGACAGCGCTCCGATACCTCGTCATCCGAGAAATTGCCGATCGCGTAGCTTTCGCATCCCATCGATCGCGCAGCAAGACTGAGCGCCTGCCAGGCGTGACCTATATCGTGCAAGCAATACCGATATGCGCGATCCTGGTATTTCCAGGCCTCGCGCCACGCAATACTGGTCAGGACGAAGGCGATGGGCGCACTGAAGTCCGTCAGCTTCGGAACGAAATCTCCAATGGCACGCTGTTCCGCCATGTGAGAAGACGGACGGTAGTGATAGAGCCCATCGGGCCAGTCAACCAGACCTCGCGTGCAGAAGTGAAATTCGGTCGGGTGCAGATTGCCGGAAGAAGGATTCACGCGTAGCGCGTAAGTGCCACCCGTTGTAGGAACTCTCTTCGTTGCGCTGATCGATGCGGAGTAGAACAACAACTGTGACAGAAACGTAGCGCCATTTTCGGCATGGGTATTACCAGTCTTTCCTTCGAGTACCTCCAGCGCGGGAATCTGCGGAGCCGGTGGATCGGCTGGTAAATCAAGAACCGGCACGCCTTCATAATGGCGGAACGGGTTGGGCATGTTGGCCCAGTCGAGATAATGTTGAGATCGACGCAGTCTTCCGACGGTGTGCTTTGTGAATTCGTGATACTCGCGCCACTCCACTTAGATTGAGTCCCTGACAGATTTTGCCGCCGGGCGGGGACAGACGAAGACAATTTGTGACATCGCAGGCAAGACCGCGAGATCGCCGCGGAGGGCGCGTGGCGCTGATCGCGCGGCTTCGCGTGCCAGACGAGCTACCCTATCCGGACTAAGTGGCAGCGCGTAGATGTCGCCGCAGAGGGAGTAGGAATATTCGCGGTAGGCCGGAGCTGCGTCACGCGTCACGTTCATCAAAACATCCCAAAACGTGCGCGAACGCAGCAGGCGGCCTTTGCTTGCCTCATCGCGGCGGATGAGTAGCGAATGGCGCGGGGGCCGGCCGCTTGATTCCAAGATTACACTGGAGCAATCTCCGGCGCGAAACGCGCGTTGCGGATCTGCATCCGGATATTTTTTTAGGATTTCATTCAGCGCTGCGGAGTCGGCTTCGAAGCCCAGCCACCAATAACGGAACGAGTGGAAGACGATGGTTCCGGCGCTCAGAATTTTCTGCACGCGGTCGGCGTCTTTCCCCGTTACCTGGACCACCATGTCCACGAGTTCCGCGCTGCGAAACTCCTGGCGGACGACCGGCCGCACGCTAAGGTATTCGGCCTCCTCCTCAGTGTATTTTACGGGGATAGTTTCCGGCAGCGGCACAAGGTGGCAACGTCGTTAAGGTTTCCCGGCAGCCTTCTCCGTCAAGCGTTCGCGGACGCGGTCGCTGAGGGCTTTGCCGTCCAGGGCTTTTCCTTCTAGGCGTGCGCGCGCGGCTTTGACTACTGCGCCCATTTGCTTCAGCGAATCGGCGCCAGCCTCGGCGATTGCGGCTTCGATGGCGCGATGCATTTCTTCGTCCGAGGGAGCGGCGGGCAAATATGTTTCGATAATCTTGATTTCTTTCGCTTCTTTCTCGGCCAGGTCGTTTCGGCCGCCCTTGGTGAACTGCTCCACGGATTCGCGGCGCTGCTTGACCAGAGTCTGCAATACTTGCAGCGATTCCAGATCGTCCAGCGGACGCACTTTTTCGATCTCTTTATTTTTGAGCGCGCTCTTGATCATGCGCAGCACGCTGAGCCGCAGCTCATCCTTTTGCTTCATCGCTGTGGTCAAATCACTCTGGATACGTTCTATGTAGCCCATCCGTGGCTGTCTCCCCGGCCAAGAGTAACACACGTCCGCCATGAAGATTGGCCGACGTGAACACCGAGCTTTGAAGCGCCTAGGTGGAGTCGCGGAGTCGTCTTCGGTTGGGGTTTAACCCTTTATTTTCTGTAACTTCTCTTTTTAGGCCAGAACTGGTTAGAAGTGGTATGACCACTTCGGAAAAACCGCTCAGTTTTGAGCGGTATCGTATCGGCGGACCGGTAGCGTTCGGGCTGTTGCGGCCCGCCTTGCTCATCTCCGATCCTAAACCAAAATTTCATCGTAACAATGATAGGAAGTCAGGAGGCGGAATTCAAGGATCGGGAGGCTGTGAATTTTGAAATCCATCGGATACAGCTCGCGACCTTTTGGCTAGCCCGAGAGTTTCAGGCTTTACAAGTCGCAGCGGACGGCGGGTCGCCGGGGACAGGCACTACTGAGCGAGGCGCGATTGAGAAGCGAATTGTGAGCGCGCCGAACGATGGTGAGGCCAACGCACGTCTGGGCGCGGCCTATCTGGCGCTCCACCAGCCGACAAGGCGCTGCCTGTTCTCCAGAAACCCATATCGATTTATCCCAATTATGAATTCCCGCAGTTCAATCTGGCTCGCGCCTATTCGCAATTGCAAGCTTGACGATACGAGCAACACACGCAACAGTGCAGCTTACACGCTGGCGCAGGCGAACACTCATTTGGAAATGGCCGCGATGTGGGCCGACGATGCGATCGAAGGTGTGGAACTGCAATTAAATCAGGCGAAGTTCCCATTGCAGCCGGCCACGATGCGGCGCGTAAGTTCACTCGGAGCATACTGGGACACGATGGGCAGGATCCGCTTTCAACAAGGCAAACTGGACGAGGCAGAGAAGTACATTCGCGCGGTTGCGCAGCTAGCGGACGATTCGACTGTGCTTATGCACCTTGGAAAAATCCATGAAGCACAAAAACGAAAAGACGAAGCCATCGAGGCTTCTGCCGAGGCACTTGCTTCCGTGCCCGCCACGCGCGAGGCGAATGACGACGAAAAGAGGCCCGCGCCCGGCTGGTAGAATTGCTCGGGAACGAATCGCACATTGAAGACCGGGTAAAGCAAGCGCGTCCCAGATGGAGGGAGCGCCGTTCCGTTTCGGTTCCAAATTCCACGAGTCTGGAAGGAGTAGCTCAGTACATTTTAATGGTTGGTCTTGCATCAAAGGTAATAGAACTGCAAGCCATGAGCCCCGACGAGTCGCTGGCTGGATTGCAAGACGCTCTGCGCAGCGCTGCAATGCCTCAATCATTTCCCGACGAAACGACTCATAAACTTCCGCGCGCTGGAACCCTCTCCTGTCCACGTGTAGAGCAACCGTGCACCTTTACTTTCACACCGGCCAGTGCTGCTGCGCGCGTCGTTTCCGCAGATTGAGCAATTTGTGAAGAGTTGCGCGATGTCGCCGCCAGTGGAAGTTGGCGATGAATAACACTCAAATGTATTGTTCGGCGAGCATTTGGGCGGCGCTTTCGTCGAGCTGTTCGGCGCGGCGGACGTCCTCGAAGCGGGCGAGTAAGTCATCGGGGCGCAGGCGGCGTTTTTCGGCGCCTTGAAAATCGTGGATGATCTGGCCGCGGTGCATCATGATGAGGCGATCGCCCAAACTGGCGGCTTGGTGCATCGAGTGCGTGACCATCAAAGTGGTGAGTTTGTCGCGCGTGACCACTTGTTCGGTGAGCTCGATGACGCGATCGGCGCTTTTCGGATCAAGCGCGGCGGTGTGCTCGTCCAAGAGAAGTAGTTCAGGGCGCAGCCAAGTGGCCATAAGAAGCGTGAGTGCTTGGCGTTGTCCACCGGACAGACTGCCGATGGCGTTCTCGAGGCGATCTTCGAGACCCATATTCAGGCGGCCGACTTCGTCGCGCATTCTTGCGACCAACGATTCCTTCAATCCCCAGCCGAGACCGCGGCGGTGTCCGCGTCGAGCGGCGAGACTGAGATTTTCCTGGATGGTGAGGCTAGGCGATGTGCCGCTAAAAGGATTTTGAAAAACGCGTCCGATCAATGTGGCGCGCGCATGCTCGGGCCATTTGGTGATGTCACGTTCCGCCAGACGGATGTGGCCTTCGTCCACGAAAAAAGTCCCGGCGACGGCGTTCAGCAGAGTGGATTTTCCCGAGCCGTTGGTGCCGATGATGATGACCCAGGAGCCGGCGGCTAGATCGAGGTTCACGCCGCGTAGGGAGCGGACTTCGTTCACTGTGCCGGGATTAAACGTCTTCGAGATGGATTGAAGCTCAAGCATGCGCGCTCCGCAGACGTTTTTTTCGCAGGAATTGCGGAACCACGAGCGCGAAAAAGACGAACACAGCCGTGATAAGTTTCAGGTCATTGGGACTGAGGCCCCAGCGCAACGCTACGGCTACCAGCAAGCGGAAGAGCATGGAACCCATCACCGCGCCGACGATCGTCAAGCCGACTTGGTTCGTGCCCACGAGCGCTTCCCCGATGATGACGCTGGCGAGTCCCCACACAACCATTCCGATTCCCATGCCGACGTCCGCGAATCCTTGATATTGCGCGAGCAGAGCGCCGGACAGCGCGACAAAGCCGTTCGAAATTGCCACGCCGAAGATGACCATGTTCGCGTCGTTCACGCCGAGCGCTCGGATCATCTGCACGTTGTCGCCGGTGGCGCGCATGGCCATGCCGAGGTTCGTGCGCAAGAACACATAGAGCAACACGCCAGTTAGCGCCACCACCAGAGCGACCGCGATCAGCACGGAAGCGTCGCGTACGCTGACGTCCCATCCGGCAAGATTGAAACTGGTGGCGCCGCCCATGAGCTTTGTGCCGATGCGCTCCGCCTGCGTCGCAAGCGTGGTGACCGTCAGCAGCGGAACATTGCTCTTGCCCATGATGTGAAGGTTGATGGAATAGAGCGCGGTCATCACGAGAATACCGGAGAGCAGCGGGTTGATCTTGAAGCGTGTGAACAGCGTGCCGGTAGTAGCTCCCGCCAGCATTCCGGCAATGAGTCCGGCCAGCGATGCCAGCAGCGGACTCACGCCGCGCACCATCAATGTGGCGGCGACGGTCGCGCCGAGTGTGATCGAGCCGTCAGCCGTGATATCGGGAAAGGCGAAAATGCGGAAGCTGATGAAGACGCCCAGGGCCAGCAGCGAGAGGATGCATCCAATCGTGAACGTGCCAATCAGCAGGCTCATGTGCGTTTAACTCTCATCGGATTTCGGATGTTGCGCCGATCCAGCATGCGCCTCGGACGAACTCGCTCTGCTGCGGGCCGGCGGCCTCGCGGGCGTCGATGAGCAGGTGCAGCACGCCCTGCAAAGTTTCCGCCTCGAATAAACTGGTAACCGTGGTTTTCAGGTCGATGCTTCCTTTCTTCAGCGGGCAATAGGAAAAAGCCGCGGCATGAAAATGTCCGAGTGGAAACCCTTCCGCTCCGAGAGGGCGAAGCATGGGAGCGAGCGGCGCGCATTCGGAAGCGGCGGCTACACCTGAAATCAAGGCCAGTGAGCGCGGGTAAAGACGTTCCGCGGAGAAAGACAACCAAGAGCGCACGTCGGGATACTTGAACGGAGCGCCGTTCATTTCGGAGGCCGCGGCAGGAGAACGGCGAAGAGCGGCGCCGACCAGTCCAGCGGATTCGGCCACCATCACCATTCCGATCACTGGCGCGGCGGAAATTTCCAGCGCAGTGCGTACCATCTCCGCGAGCGAAATGGGACTTCCGGCGCCGGTTTCAAATCGCAACAGATGCGTGAAACCACCTTCCCATCGCAAGCCATACAGGACGGTCATTTCCGGCACGAGTTCGCCGCTGGAAACCATGAAATCCGGCACATTGGTTCCATCTGTCGGAAGATAAGCGGCTGAACCGTCCACCGCCAGGAATTCACCGAAGCGCGTCTGCGTGTCCTTGAAGTCGTTGCCAAAAGCGCCCAGGCCGAGGCCGAATGTGGCGGGAGGAAACTCCACCGTTTTGCAATCTTCCGGAAGGAAGCGGCAACCTTTCAACAAGGACGGATCGCCGATGCGTTGGCAGATCAACGGCTTTTGCGGAGCGAGTTCCATTACTTCGAATGAGGCGGACGGAGTGGAGAAACGGCGCGCTTCCGTTTTGTGTACCGGAGGCGCGACCGCGGCACTCGCCTCGGCAAGCAAAACGGGAGAAAGCTTGCAGAGGTCCAGCACCAGCTTCACACGTTCCGAAGGATGCGTAACTACGAAACTGCCGCCAATGGTTTTCAGTTGCTTGTGAAACCGCACCAGCAAACCGACGCCGGCGGAGCTGAGAAAAGAAATTTCGGACAGATTCAGGCGAATGCCGTGCGCGCCTTCGCGAATTACTTCGTCCAGGTTGCGTCGCAGATGCTCGGTCCAATAATTGTCGAGGCGGCCCCACACTTTCACTTCGAGGACATCACCGAGCTGTTGTGTGACGATCTCCATGGTTTCTGCTACGGGCGCAAGTGCTGCGAATATTCCGGCGGAATGGCAATACCCAACTCCGCCGCGTTTCGGCGGCTGATAAACATTTCCTCAACGGCAACTTCCGCCAGCGGCAAGGTCTGCGGATCCGCGCCATGCAAAACCTGACCCGCCATTTTTCCGGCAGCCAGCGACGCGGAGTACACGCCGATTCCAAGGCACGCCAGTCCGCCGCGATTGAGGGCAGTACATTCATCGACGACGAGCGGCAATCTCGCCTCGCGAGCGGCTTTCACCGCACCTTCGTAGCCTGCGATGGCGGTGTTGTCCGCGGGCACCCAAATGGCCTGGATGTCGCGGCCTGCCAAAATCTGCACTGCCTGTAGAACTTCGTTGGAGCCGGCGATGGCAATTTCTTCCAGCCTCACGCCACGGCTGCGAAATATTTCGCGGGCAAACGTGAGTTCCTTCACCGAATTGGCTTCCGCTGGGTTGTACATGGTTCCCACCGCGCGCAAGCCCGCAATCAGTTTCTGCAAAAGGTCCAAAGTGTGGCCGACCGGAGGAAAACTCCCCACGCCGGTAACGAAAGGCAAATGATCCGCGCGAGTCTTCCCCACCCCGGCCGCAATCGGATCGGTCACGCAGGTAAAAACCACCGGCTTGTGTTTCACTTTGCTGCATGCGCCGGACAGGCAGGGCGTAGTGATGGTCATGATCAAGTCCACATCGGAGTTGTCATAATTCTGCATGATGGCAGGAATGTTGATCATTTCGCCTTGCGCGTCCGCGCGGCGAACTTCCAGATTTTTCCCTTCGTCGAAGCCGCTGGCTTTCAAGCCGTCGATCAAGCCCTGCACGCACTGGTCGGTGCCAACGTCACGGGCGAAATACACGATGGCGGCTTTGATCGTCCTGCCGCGTGCGCCGGATTGGGCATGAGCTTTCGCTGCGACCGTGGAAGCGGTCTTGCGATGCCCTAAATCGGAGATCAGCAGTATGGCGGAGAACAGGGCGATCAAACCGAGTCCCATGGCCAACTTCTTCAGCGTGGCCCATGCAGCTGACTCTTTTGAGAAGCGCATAGCGCTTGAGGGAGGTTCCATTTCTGGTGCGCTAGTATACCTAGCCCATGGCAGAAGCGTACGTGAAAGAGCCAGTTCTCGAGTCTCTGCTAATTATTCTGCCATCGTACTGCCGTTCAATTGGCTATATCTTCGGCCCGAACTGGTGGTGATGTACGATTCAGAGTGCAGTTTCGCCATCAGGGTAAAAACATTCAGGTGAAGGCTCGAGGAGTTCGCATATCTAAAGGCTCGAACGAGACGGTAGCGTAAAGAAAAAGCAAATACCGTAGCAAGGCGCACGCCTGAAGGCGGCCGCTACAAAGGCGGATCCAAGGAGGTCGCGATGTCAAAAGTGGTTTACGTTTCCAAGTCACGCATTGAAAGGAAGGTTGGGCCTGTGCGGATCGCGTACTTACCCGGTGAAGCGCAACCGGTGGTGTTTAGCGTCCACGGGGCCATCGCGGAACACTACAAGATGGATCCGGCAAAACTTGCGGAGTCTCACGCTGCCACGATTGACTACGTGATCGCTGCGACGGCCGGTTGAATGCTTGGAACTTTCGGAGGTGCGCTGGAGGCGCGCCACGTCGATGCGAGCAACGGAAAGCTAGTGGGCGATGTGACCGGCGAGGTAGAAACGGATGAAGGAGTGCTGGTGATACGACGGATCCATTTGGCCATGCGGCTGGTGGCGCCGGAACATGCGCTAGAAACAGTGGAGCGCGTGCACGGCCTCTATCCCATGAGTTGCCCGCTCTATCGCACACTGCACAAGGCGATCGAGCTGACGTCTTCATTCAGGTTGGAAAAACCAGCGGCTTGAATGAAGACTGCGAGACATCCGCGGAATCAGGCTTTGCCCGCCGAGGTGACGACTATGGGTTGGCGCGGCGCAGCACGGCGCTGGATTTTTCGTCCATGGAGATTTGATGGAAAAAATCGCGGACTTCGGGGAGCTTTTCGGTGGGCACCACCAATTCTTTTACTTCGCAGGTTCGCTTGTAATGAAGCACGTTGTCCGTAACTTTTACTTCGCTCTTATACATTGCATACCCACACTCTGCATTGACAGGCTGCGGAAGCTCGTCCACCACATAGCCCGGAGGAAGAGCTATATCAAAAACATCGTCCTGGCGTGTAGTTTCCCGCAGATCGATGGGATACTTCCTGGTCTTTCCAGCGAGCAGGACCGAACCTTTGCCTCCCACTACGCGCAGGCGCAAAATCAACAGGTTTCCGGCTGACTTTGCATACTTCTCAGTCGCAAACTTATAGTCGATGACTATGCTCTCATCGTATTTCTCGAGATTTCCTATCGAGGCGTTCTTCAGAATGAAGTTGCTGAGAAATGTCCCCAGAAAGGCTTCCAGAACTTTTTGGCGCTCCGCTGGAGAGACGCCGAGGTACGCTTCTCGACTGTCCGCCGCGGGCCCGCCCGATCGCAATTCCTTTACGTCGCCTGCGAGGTCACCCGAAGCGCTCAAGTTCAACTCCCCAGTGCGCAGCAGGCGGCTCGTAGATGCAGGAAGTACGGGCAATAACATGAGTGTGCCGCTATCCGCGCCGACCACGAGGCCGAAATTGTCCTGAAGGTATCTGGGCAAGTATCCCAGCGGCACATATTCGTTGGTAGGATCGAAGAATAGCAGGTGCCCGAGCTTCGGATCATTTACCACTGCGTATAGCGAAGAGTCTGCGACGTTACCCGGCAAACGGATAGCCAGAACCACGTGGTCGAAGCGCGTGGAGGGAAAGCCCGGAGTGACCTCTCCACGGTCGGTGTTTATCAAAACGTAGTATGAATCGATTCCAATCTCACGCAGCATGGTGCTTAGCAGCGTTGCCTTGTCTTTACAGTCGCCATATTGGTGAGTGAACACTGCCGAAGCGGGGTGTGGTTGATATCCTCCGATTCCAATCTCGATAGCAACGTAGCGAATTTGACGCTGCATGTAAGAAGTGAGCGCCCTCATCTTTGCGATCGGGTCTGCGTTCCCTGAAGTAAGCTCCGCAACCTTCTGCTTGATCGCGGGAGTGGCGACGCGGCTATCCGCTGTCAAACTAGAATACCAGTTGCCGAGGTCGTTCCATGTTCCAGTGGTCTTCGCCCGGAGTTTTGGATCGCGCGGAAAATACTTGATATCCATGCGACCCGACACAGCATATACGGTGGGCATTTCCGGCTCGATTTCAATGGCCGGAACATCATGGACTTCCCACACGTATTGGTTTCCGGAAGCTGACTGCGGCTCTGGTTGACCGTAATTGTCCCAGTGATTAGAACTCATTTCAAAACCCGGCGTAAGGTGATCATCAAACAGGCGATATGAAAGAACGCTTCATAGATTGTGGTCGAGCGATCGTAGCGAACGACCAGACGGCGAAAGTTTCCGAGCCAGGCAAAGGTGCGCTCCACTTTCCAACGGCGCCGATAGCGGCGCAGCGCTCGACCGTCTTGGGTGCGCGGCTTGCTGCGATTCCACCGATGCGGCGCGACCAATTCGATCCCGCGTGCCGCCAATCGCTCGCGCAATGGATCGCTATCGTAGGCGCGATCAGCAATCACACGCTGGGGTTTCTGACGTGGCCGCCCACCGCGATGTCGCCGGCTCACACGAATCGACGCGAGCGTTTCTTCCGCGAGCCGGACTTCGTTGGGCGATGCAGAGTAAAGTTGCTTTCCCAGAGGAACACCCTGGCCGTCGACCACCACCATCCACTTCGTGCCTTGCCCCGCTTGGTTTTTCCAACTTTCGAGCCCCTTTTTTGGCCGGAGCGAAACTGCCGTCCAGAAACGATTCGCTCCAGTCGAGTTGCTCGCGTTGGTTCAGTTCCGCCAGAAATGCGCGCCAAATGGTGAGCCAGACCTCTTGCTCTTCCCAATCCCGCAGTCGCCGCCAGCAGGTCGCCGGTGAAGGAAACTCGTCGGGCAAATCCTGCCAGCGAGCGCCGCTGCGCAGAATCCACAGAATCCCTTCGAGCACTTTGCGGTCGTTGGCTGGCGGTCTGCCACCACGCGGGCGCTTGGGCCGCTTCGGGAGCAAGGGACCGATCTTTTCCCATTGGGCGTCGGTCAGCAGTCGACCGTATCGCGCCATCGGTCCTCCCTTGGCGCTGCTGCCCGAATTTATCTCGCGTTTTCGCCAAACTAACCATCAACCTTTCAGCACGTTGTATCTAGTTTTGAAACAGGTTGTAGTGAATTCCCATCCGCAGGCAATTGCAGCGTGAATCTTGATCGCCGGAATGGAATCGCTCCCTGAAACGACCAAATGTCTTCGAACAGGAATGGGCGCTGCTTTTGGACGTATTCGAACCCGACCACGCTGCCCACATTGGCTTCCGGAAACTTCAGATACTTAATGTGTTTATCGTTATAGAGCTCAAAGCTCGAGGTTCCAGCCTCGAGCGCGTCTTTCTCCTTGACCTCGATTTCCTTGCCGGCGGGGGTGATGGTCCATGCTTTTAGAAAAGATAATTTCATCTCGTTGTCGAAATGGACCACAACCGCTCCGTAACGCTCGCGAGCTTCAGGACGCAGCAGCTTGTAAGCTCGCCGGTAGCGCGTTTCGATGTCGCCGTTGTCCTTAACCACTGTCTGCCGCTCGTCCAGCAATACGACGGCAAGCGTTTCCTTCGGATATTCTGGCAGCTTTTCTTGTGCCGCGGCACGCACCCAGTCCGGAGCGTTATCGGCCTTCACCTCTGACGGCGCCCACGCCAGGATCCAAGCTACGCCAGCTGCTACCGTTAGCCCGACGATGCTAATTATTTTTTGCCGATTCGGAAGTCTGAAAAACGATCTGGGCATCGTCATTCGTCTCCACATTGTTAAAGAAATTGCGCAGTGCGGGATAGCTCTTCACCGGGAACATGATCCCGCTCACCACCAAGTGGCGCTTCACTTCCACGGAATTGCCCTGTTGCGTGGCGGAAATCTCATACGAGACTGCGCCCGGCTTCAATTGATTTGCATTGGGTACAGTTTCGATCCGGTAGCCGGCAGCTGCACGGAGCGTTACGCTGTCAATTTCCTCGAACGGGTAAGGAAAATAAATCGGGTTGACCCGTTTCTGCGACTGGAATGCCTTTGCTTCGACTGACCGAAAAATAGCCGCGGGAACAAGCATGCGGTGGCCGACGATCGACCCCAGATTTGGAATCTTCACCGTCCCTTCCACCTGCAAAGGCAATGCATTCTCGTCCCAGCTTGTAATGCTCGCGAGTTCAAAGGATGACCCGGCGGGCAGCCAACCTTTGATTTGATCTTCCATGACCTTACGTCTTCCCGTCTCATCCTTTCGATTATCTTCTCGCCAGACTGCCGCCGACTGTCCGGTGAAAGTCACTTCCAGCTTTCCGGCGGCCAACCCTTCTTCATTGATATCCAAATCTGCGTGGCGCGCGATATTCGCTTCGCTGGGCGCCGGCGAAGGAGTTTTCACCAAATCTCCACCTTGCTTGCTGACGCGTAAACCCTGCGTGCCAGTCTCGTACCAGGGCATAATCCCAAACGGAAAAGCCTCTGCGGAAGGATCCAAATAGTATTCTTTCGTTCCGGCACGTACCCACACGATGTCGGCCCCGAGTTCGCCGCTATCTTTCATCTGCGGAAAGAAAAAATTATTGTTGCGCGGCGCAACGAAGACTTCTGTGGCTTCGAATCCCGCGGCGCGCGCCAGGCCCACAAACGTGTAATTAATTTCCCGTGCATTGCCATAACCGTGCTCTAAGACATCCTCAACGGTGGAATTTGCCTTCAGTTGCTCCTGTTTTTGTTCCTTGGCCGTTTTGGAGTCCTCGAACGATAGGTTTCGAATCTTCTGCACGCGCACATAAATCTTTTGAAGCTTCAATTCCGACGGATCATCCGGGCTGATGGTCCCCCGCAGATCGTTGTCTAGCACGCCCTTCTTGTTCACGAAGTGATCCAAAGCGTCGGACCATCCCTTCGCTATGCGATTCCAGTAATGTTCCTCCGTTTCGTTTGTCGGATCGTTCAGATTCCGGTAATAAAACTCCACGCGAGTCTCCAGGACTTTGGTGGGCGGCATGAACCTTTCTTCTTCGATGCCGGCGATATTGTGAATGTCCATCAAAAAGGAGCCATCTTTCTGAAGTACCGGAACATCCGCGACGGGAAGTCCGAATTGGCGGTAGATGAACGGAACCGCCCCTGGTCCGGTGTACGGCTTGAAGGAAAAACGCGCATCGCGAGTGAAGAGATCGCCCGACACGGTCCATTTTTCGTTATAGAGATAGTTTGGGTCGGCTTGTTCTCGAAATTTGTATTCGATGATGCAACCGGGATGGACGTCAGGCATGGTAAAAGTCTTCGCCAGGAACTTGAAGCCACTCACTTTCACCACAACCTTCTCGAATACCTTGCCATCGAAGTTGGTCAGCGTCCCGTTTGGCTGGATGGTTCGCCCGCGAATGTCTCGGATGTCCGTGTTGCCTTTGAGGAAGGGGATTTGAACGTCCCCTTCACTGGTCCCCTCTTGCGTGAATATCTTCACGCGGACGTATTCCTTCACCACGATTCCTTGGAATCCACATCGCTTTCGCGGTAAAGAATCATGGCGTGGGCTCCGGGACTGGCCGGATTGTCCTTAAGGGTCAGGTCCGCAGGTGGGATGGGGAGCCAGTCGTCACCGGCCCGGCTGGCTTGCAAGCCCAACATCGCAAGCAGCATCACCAAAACAATCGTGCACAAGAGGAATCGCTGGGTTCGATTCAAGGTAGTTCTCCTGTTGAAACAGAGACACGGACGCTCCTGGTTTTTCTGCTAGCGCCCCGGTTCTTAACGCATTGGTTACTGATTCACGAGCGATGAAGTGCCTGCCACACTACTCCGTTGGAGGGGTTCTGTCAACGTTACCCTATATGAATTCGCGCTCTTTTGACTGCGCGAATGCGGCTTGCTTGGGTGTACAACTGGTGCTACCTTGCCCGGTTCGCGGCGGCCAAATTGGCTCGCGCGGGATTGCACGGCGGTTCGGCGCTAAACGGCCCAGGAGGTCGCGAGGATGGCGAAGAAACAGTGGAGCTCGACCGCGTCGTCTGGCGAATTTCATCCCTATATTCCGGCTGAGGAAAGTATCGCTGAGTTTACGCTGCGCGCCGTGGTGCTTGGCTCGCTATTTGGGCTGCTCTTTGGCGCGGTTACCGTTTACGTGGGGCTTCGAGCCGGGCTTACTGTTTCTGCTTCGATTCCAATCGCCGTACTCTCGATCAGCATTCTGCGCGCGTTTGGGCGCTCGACCATCTTGGAAAACAACATCGTGCAGACGACCGGGTCGGCTGGGGAGTCTCTGGCCGCTGGGGTGATGTTCACGATTCCGGCGCTGATCTTTCTGGGGTTTGGCACGGAATTTACATTCTGGCGAATTTTTCCTCTTGCGCTGCTGGGCGGTTGGCTGGGCGTGCTGTTCATGATTCCGCTGCGGCGACAGCTCATCGTGAAAGAGCATGGGAATCTCACGTTCCCGGAGGGCACGGCTTGCGCGGATGTGCTGGTGGCAGGGGAGCGCGGCGGGTCGTTTGCGGGACGCGTGTTCTGGGGACTGGGGCTCGGCGGCGTTTACACTTTTTTCATGAACACGATTCAGGCGTGGAATTCGCAGCCTGAGGGGCGCCCGCACTGGTTCCCCGGCTCGTCATTTCGCGCCACGATTACTTCGGAATATCTGGGAGTGGGCTACATCATTGGGCCTAAAGTTTCCGGGATTCTTTTTGCGGGCGGCGTGATTTCGTGGCTGCTGGTGATGCCCGCAATCCAATTCTTCGGGCAGCTTGCAGGGAACACGCCGATTTATCCCTCCACGATTCCGATTCCGCAAATGACGCCGGACGATATGTGGAGGCAATACATTCGTCCGATGGGAGCGGGCGCGGTGGCTGCGGCTGGACTGATTACGCTGTTGCGCACGCTGCCTACGATTATTTCGGCGTTGCGCGCGGGACTGAAAGATGTTCGCGCGGAAAGAGCTGGAGGAGCTCACGCGAAGAACCGGCTGGACGATGATGTGTCGATTCGCACGGTAGTTGTCGGCTCGTTTGTGATCATCGTGATGATGTGGGTGATGCTTACGTTTGATCCGATCAAGGGCGCGAGCACTACCTGGTATCAGAATCTGCTGGCGGGACTTTTTGTGGTGGTCTTCGGATTTTTGTTTGTGACCGTGGCTTCGCGCATCAGCGGCCTGCTGGGCAATTCTTCCAATCCGGTTAGCGGCATGAGCATCGCGACACTGATGGCTACTTGCGCGATATTTTTTGTGGCCGGGTGGACTGCGCCGAATTACGCAGTGCTTGCGCTGGTGATTGGAGGCGTGGTGTGTACCGCGGCAGCAATTGCGGGAGCTACTTCGCAGGATCTGAAAACCGGCTACCTGGTCGGCTCGACGCCGTTCAAGCAGCAAATGGCTTTGCTGATTGGCGTCACGGTATCGACGATCGCTATCGGCGCTACGCTGAACCTGATGAACACAGGGTTGGAGAAATATTTGCCGTTGAAAATTCCGGTGAACGTGGAAGCGTTGGCTACCGGCGTGAAAGTGGAGCGGAGTTCGATCGCTTATCAGGGGAAAAATTACGTTCTGATCAACGCGCTGGGTTCGGCGCAGGTTCCCGACGGCGAGTATCTCTACGATCCGGCAACCAAGGAAATTGAGATTCAGTGGGTGCAGGGGATCGGCAGCGACAAGGCTCCGGCACCGCAGGCGCGTCTGATGGCCACGGTGATTAATGGAATTCTCAACCAGCGTTTGCCGTGGCGGCTGGTGTTGATGGGCGTCGCGCTAGTGCTCGCGGTAGAAATTTTGGGCGTGCGGTCCTTGGCGTTTGCGGTGGGGGCTTATCTTTCGATTGGAACCACGGCCACGATGTTTGCCGGCGGATTAGTGCGTTGGCTGGTGGAAACTACGTCCCAAAAAACGGAAGAGGGCGAAGCCAGCCCGGGCGCACTCTATTCGAGCGGCTTGATCGCCGCCGGGGGAGTGTTCGGCTTGCTCGGTATTGTGATTAATCTTTTGCAAGATCCTGAAATTTCTACGCACGTGCCGCAATGGGTGACGTCAACGTTTCTTCTGCCGTGGCGCGCGGATTTATTTGCGTTTGGGCCGAAGATTCTCGGCTCGTTGGCTACCAGCAACCTCTTCGGACTGTTCATGTTCATTCTGCTTGCAGCTTCACTCTTCTATTTTGCGCGGAAGAAGCTCGATAAGACGTAACGCTCATCGCGCAGCAGCGATTGTTGCGAGGAGGCGCGCATTCCGATGCACCGGGCGCCACGATCTGCAAGGCTTGCCGTTCACATTGGCTCAGTGCTGGCCAGCGCGTTAGTGCTGGTACCAACTCTTTCAATCGCGACTTCCCCGCAGTCTCGAGCCACGAATAGCGCTCCGCCGAACGGTCTGGTTGTAGTTATCGAGAACAAGCCGCAAGGGGCATTGAATCTGCAAGCGCTGAAAAATCCTTTCATCAGCGGCGTCGCATTGCAGATCCGTTGGCGCGACATTGAGCCGGTCCAGGGAAAACCGGATTGGACGAAACTCGATCAACTGTTTGCCGCTGCAGAATCATCGAACAAATGGGTACAACTTCTCATTTTCCCCGGCTTCTTTTCTCCCCCTTGGGCGTTGGATGGCGCAAAGACTCAAATGTTTCCGCTACAGTATGGTCCAGGCAAAGGCGCTATGGAGCGGCTTCCGATGCCTTGGGACCCGGTGTATCTCGGCCATTGGTTCAATTTCGTGAAACAACTGAGCGCCAGGTACGGAAAATCTCCCGCTTTTAGAGTCGTCGCTGCAGCCGGACCGACATCGGTGTCTGCGGAGTTCACGTTGCCAAGCAAGCCGGAGGAAATCAAGACATGGCGCAATTTGGGTTATACCCCGCGGAAATACAAGACGGCATGGCAGAAGGCATTCCAGGTATATGCCGCCGAATTTTCGAACCAGTACATTTCTTTGTCAATGGGATTTGGCCTGAATATTGATGACCGCGGCAAAATCGCTCCTGGCGAGCGGAAACGCACCCGGCAAGAAATTATCGACGAGGCCATGGCGGTCTTGGGACGGCGATTCGTGCTCCAGTTTAGCAATCTCGATGCATTTCCAGGCGCAGGGCCGGGTCCTCGCGACGTCGGATTTGTAATTGGTTATAACGGGCGTGTCATCACCGGTTTTCAACTCCGCACTTCTTGCGAGCGCAACAGCGGAGACATGGGCGCTGAGGGGAATCCTGCGCTCGCCTTGAGAAAATCGATCGATATAGGAATGCAACAGAACAGCGCCGGCCAGCATGTCAATTATCTGGAAATTTACGAACCTGACGTACTTGCGAATAACTTGCAACCGACACTTCGTTATGGAGCGTCACTATTCGCTCGATAGCGACTTGAGAGAAATACCCTGAGAATCCATGTCGGTGGTCTTTGTGATTGCGACGGACTGGACGCTGCGCGCTGCGGTCCGGGCCGAGTTGCGCGAGCTCGGAATTGATGCGCTGGGCATGGACTCGGTCGATGACGCCGGGCGCGCGCTCGCGAATAATCAAATGCCCGCCGCCATCGTGCTGGAAGTGACGTCGGAGCTGGCTGGCAAACCCGCGATTGATCATCTAGTCAAGCGCGTCCCCACCGTGTTGATTGCCTCCCGCACCGAGACGGTGGCGCTTCCGCCGGTCGCGGCCGTACTCTACCGCCCGGTCAGCATCGGCGATATCGTCGCTAAAGTCCGCGAACTCTTGGCCCGCGGCCACGCTGCTTAGCACGGGTGACCTTTCTCTCTCAGTAGCGGATATTCCGCGTGTAGACAGACACCCATCGTTCTTTTGACAGGGTTCTCTACGTACACCCCCAATAACCATACAGTCCGGTTTTGGCGCGATAACGGTGGGGGACCCAGGTAGCAGTCGCCCCCGCGCGCGTGATTGCGACGGAATTCGACTTCGATGACGATTTGAATTTCGGTGGATGCGAGTGTCGACAATCGGCGGGCCGGACGCAGGATCGCGGACGGTGACAGCAATTTCGACGGTGGCGACCTCGATGACGAGTCTTAGCGAAATTTAAATCTCAGATCGGATTTTCACCTGTGGGGACTTTAATTATGAACGAGATTAAGCGGGATCAGTGATTGTAATATCCGAAAATTACTTCTCTTCTAGTTTATATTTCGCTCTATTGTTTACAGTGGATTGCAAAATCGTACAAAAAGTCGAAACCCCGACAGGTATTGTGCAACGCTATTCGCATTGAAATATAATCGGGGAGTGAGATTAACTTGTCTTTGGTAAGCGCGGCGGTCTCAATGGGTCGACGCAACACTAGCTCGAAGTCTACTTGCAGGAGTCTCAAAAGCGAGAGTCGCTCGCGAGTGTTGATTCAAACGGAAACACTACCCTGTTTCGTTTAGATTGAGTACAGCCGGACAGAAGCGAATCAAACGGTAATTCCGGCGATAGCGGATTGTCAAGCTAACGGCATACCGGGCCGTGCCCGTGCCGACACCATCTCAGTAAAAAGAAATTAGGATTTTATCTGCCACATCATCCCGTCGAAATTTCAGTCGCCGACCGCGATCTGCGTCTGGCCCGCTCGTCGATACGGAACCATTGACGCCGAAAGGGGGACAAGTGGAGTACTAGAAAAGGATTTATGTGGTTATCTAACTTATCAGGAGCTGAGACCTCGAGAAGCCTGGGGCGTTTTTTTTGCTGCTGAATCTATGGCCGGTACGCCCAGGCTTCTCTTATTGTCCAGTTCCAGTGCACGCGGTTTGCCTCATGGCAGGCAGCAACCGATCAATCAAATCCTTAGTCGGAGCCGGGTCTTTGAGGATTTCCCACCCGGTGAACACAACGATTAAATTCTCCTCTTGGAAAACCATCAGTTCTTGGCCGCCAAATCCTCTCGCCATCCAAACAAATCTCCCGTTCAGCGGATACAGCCACCACTTGAATCCGTACCGGAAATGTTCGTCTGCATCAATATAAGGCTTGACAGATTCCTTCACCCAGTTTTGGAACACGATCTGTTTCCCGTCCCACAATCCGTCGTGGAGATAGAGGTAGCCGATTTTTGCCAGGTCCCCTCCACTTAGATAAAGGCCACCCTCCGTGTCGACGACTCCGAGGTAGGTACGCTTCCAGTGGTGCTTTATGCCGAGCGGAGCGAAAAGATATTTCTCCCCGTACCCATCAATATCCCGTCCGGTTTCCTTCCGGAAGATGTAAGCAAGCAGTTCGGTCGCTCCGCTGCTGTAGTTGAAAACCTTGCCTGGCTCTTCAGCCATGGGTTTGTCGATCACATATTGCACCCAGTCGTCCGTTGCTTCCATGAGGCTCGAATCGCTGCGTGGGTCGTCGTAGGGAACCTCCTCATTCCAATTGAGGCCGGTGGTCATGGTCAAAACGTCCTTGAGCGTCATGCGCCGTTTTCGGTCGTCCACATTCTTAACTTTTGCCGCATCGAAGAACTTCAACACGGGAGTGTTCAGGCCAGCCTTGAAATCTCCACGCGTGATGGCCACGCCGAAAATTACGGACGTGACGGTCTTGCTGACTGATTGCATGGTGTGCATGTCGGTACCGTGATAGAAGGGGTGCCAGTCGGGATCGAAGTAGTTGTATGACCCGGTTAGGCGCGCGTTCAGGGGTCCTTTTGTCTTCGCCTCTTTTCCGTAAATTTGATCGTAGTTGTGTGCATATTTCCGATTGAAGACTTCCTCTCCGCAGCGGAACACTTGAAATGTGTCCACGAGCATATATTTCCCGCTGGCCAGGTCCGCACTAAAAATCACGAGGGCTTCTTCGTCGAGCCCGACACTTGCCGGTGTTCCCTTCGGCCAACCCTTCGTAGGCCAGGTCATGGTCGGACTCGTTGTGGCGTTTGGCCCACCCCCGAGCAAGACTACGATTGGGGACAGAGCCAGTAAGCCGACAGCCATCGTCCGCACAGCTTTCTTTTTGATCAATTATTGTCTCCGCATCGCACTCACTCGTTACACACGAACCTGGCGATAATCTGATGTATTAAGCGTTGAGCGGTGACACTGTATCGCAAAACCAACCACTCGGTCATTTAGCGCGGACCGTAAAAGGCATTCGCCGCTTGAGTCCGAAAGCGTCGCCATCATGTCGCTACGTGACCTGCCCCCCGTTTTAATCCAGTCACAAGTTAACACCCGGGGTTCTTGTACGTCCGTTTGCTGCCATATCGGTGGGATCGTGACGACCGACGTGGGGGAGACGTCGGTCGCGCGGCAACTTTGTCCGCGTATTCTTCCGGTGTCTGGTATCCCAACGAGCTGTGTGGGCGTACCGTGTTGTAATCCACTCGCCATCACATGGTGGCATTGTTTCTGGATGCGAGGCGAGGCGAGGTGATTAAGAATGGCGATTGGCCTGTAAAGACCTCCGGCCGCACCTGGTTTTTCCCCGCACAAGATGGACGATTCATTCTCGGAATAGGCGATAAGCTCTCCCTTTACTTCAGCGTGCGCCGACGGTTCGCGTGTGAAAGCAAACGTTTGTGGATCGGATGACGGGTTTGAAGCTGTGAGTCAACGTGACCATTTACTTTTCCCGTTCTCTTCGTTAACGTTTTGTTCCCGCCCATCTCATCCAGACTTTGACAAAAAATCTATGTGCGTCTTAAGGAGCAAATATGGCCACAAAGCCTCGTCAGAAAAAATCGCAAATCGCTTTCGGTCATCCCATCCGCATCGTCCCCCTGCATCGCCCTGAAGTCGCACCAGCCGTCGCACAGGCTGCCCCTCAGCTGACCTACCGTAACGGTCCCTTGCTCGCCGCCGCTCAAGTCTTCACGATTTTCTGGGGTTCGGCCTGGCAGCAGCCGCCGCAAAGCGATTTCGTGCAGCGCGTCAATCAGTTCTTCGATTTCATTCTCACCAGTGCGCTCCTCGACCAGCTGGCCGAATACAGCGTTCCTGGCAACCAAATCGGCCACGGCATGCGGATTGGAACCACCACTCTCACCACAACCGAGCCTGGTAACTCGGTGCAGGACAGCGCTATTCAAAAAATGCTCCAACAGGAGATCTCTGCTAGCACTAATATCCCGGCTCCAACCCCGAACACTCTTTATTTCGTTATGCTTCCTCCGGGCGTACAGGTGATCCAGGGAGGCAACGCCTCATGCCAGGCATTCTGCGGCTATCATGACGCCATCAATAGCAACATTTTCTACGCTGTTATGCCCTATCCTTCATGCTCCGGTTGCACCGGGGGGCTCGCCGTTTTCGGCGCTCTCACCTCAACGACCTCCCACGAACTCTGTGAGGCCATTACAGATCCGATACCGGGACAGGGCTGGTACGACGACGCCAACGGAGAGATCGGCGATATCTGTGCGTGGCAAACGAAGAAGCTGGGTAACTATGCGGTACAGCTCGAATGGTCAAATCGGGCTGGTAAGTGCCTTTAAGGCGCGTGCGTTCTGACCGAGAAGCTCCTCGACCCGATTAAACTTTGGTTGCTTACGACCACAGGCTCGGGAGAGTCGGAGTAGGGATCACAGTTGCCCATGACCCCTCCGCGGATCCGGACGAGCGGATTTCCCGCATCCGGCTCGTGGTGACAACGCCCATGCGGCGCAGAGGATAAGGATGATAGATGCGAACAGGATGTAGCCAGTGAGCAACTAGCCGATGCATGCGATCCCAGGGGACATAGCCGTTCTGACTGCGGAGTGAGAAAGCCGTTGAGCATTTCAGCAGCGCCTCTCCTTGGTGATACTACGCCCTGAAGGCAAGATATACGCTACTGTTACCGAAGGTGCCCAAGATCGAATGTCGTTTCTACGCCCTGATCATCCGGCGTGTGAACCTTCACGGTTGCCTCATCGTAAGAGTCGATCTTGTCCATGTCATACCGCAATTCAATGATCGCTCCCGATATCTGGTAGATATTCGAGACTGCATCGGAATAAAGCAAATACACTTGGGTCGATTCTTCGGGAATTTCTTTTTTGCCTTGAACCAAGTGTATTTGGAAGTCCCGCTCAAAATTCGGCATCGGCACGCCCGGTACGGTCGGATTCCAGGGAGGAGGCCCAGGATAAGTATCGGTCAGGTCAACTCCCACGCGCACAACGAACGGAAATTCTTTGCCCGCAAACTCTTCCTCGGCGCCTTGAATATCCTTGTTCATATCGGTTTGCCCAAGTTCCACTATCTGCGTGTAGGGCGTCTCCACGCTGATCACGGCCACGTGTGGCCCGGTCTTGGGCATTGGGAGAGAGTGTTTGTAGCGCGCGAGGAATTCGGTGGTTATCGAGTCATTTCGACTACCGAGCATATAGGCCGCGCGAATTGAAGTAGTGGAAAGCGGATATTCGAAAGCAAATGCTGGCAGCGCAATCGCTGTCACGATTAACAAGACAGAGAGCCCGACACGCCGGGTCGGTTTCATAATGGCCTCCTACCGCTACCTATATGACGGACGGGAGCGGGATTCCGACGCACCGGGGCCCGTTCTCGGTCTCTTTTCCGCTCTCTGGGCCTGGAGTTGCCACATTATTCGTATCGGAGCACTATGATGGGGTCGACGCGCGTGGCGCGGCGCGCTGGAATGTAGCAAGCCAGAAATCCGACTACGGATAGGAACAACGCTACGACAACGAAGGTTAGAAAATCCGTTGGATGAATGCCAAATAGTAGGCTCGAGAGCATCGGTGTCACGAGGAATGACATCACAAGACCAATGGTCACACCGGCAAGCACAGCCATCATTACCTGGCCTAGAACAATCTTGAGGATGTCGCGCACCTGGGCGCCCAGCGCCATGCGAATTCCGATCTCATTTTTTCGCAGAGCTACCGAATAAGATGTGACTCCATAGATTCCGATGGACGCGAGAACCAGAGCGAGACCAGCCAGTGCTGCGGCCAGCATCATGGTGAAACGTGCGGGAGCCCTCGCCAGCCGGACGTATTCTTCCATAGGGCGGACCTTTGCGAGAGGAAGATTCGTGTCGAACTTGTCCAATTCCGCGCGAACGGCGCTAACAAGTGCTTCCGGCTGACCTGTAGTGCGGATAGTGAATGCTAGGATTTCGCGCGGAGACTGCGCGTAAGACTCATAGACTTGCGGGCGCCCGTCGTCGGTGAGAAGGAGATACTTGGCATGCTTCACAACGCCGACCACGACGCCCGTTCCGCGGACAAAATTGCCCTCCGTGCAAACTTCCACATTCAGCTTTTTCCCAATCGCGCTCTCGTTGGGCCAAGTCCGCTGCGCCAAGGATTCATCCACGATGAGAACCCGCTGGCGCATAGCATCATCCGCGTCAGTAAAGTCCCGCCCAGCCAGCAGCGGAATCTCCATGGCCCGGAAAAAACCCGGCATTGTCGCGCGATGATCGGCGAGCAATTTGTTCTGGTCTTGTGGCGGGGCTCCTTCGAGCCAATAGTAGCTATACCAGTTGGCATAGTCATCAAAAGGTAGACGATGAACCGCGCCAACGGATTCGACTCCCGACAGCGCTGCCAGATTTTTCGAGAGCGGGTAAAACAAGCGGACTACATCTGCGTCCTTCGCATAGCGCTCCCCAGGCGGCGTGATCTGGAATGTCAGCACATGTTCCGCTTTGAATCCGGTATCTACATTAATAAGTCGAGCAAACGTGCGGATGATGAGTCCCGAACCGATCAGCAGCAAAAAGCCGAGCGCGACTTCACTGACGACCAGCAAGTTGCTCGATCGCGTCTTGCTTACAACTAGACCTTTTCCCGCCGCTTTCATCGTCTCGATGAGGTTTGCTCTTAAAGATTCCGCGGCAGGTACCAGCCCGAAAAGAATTCCGGCAATCAGCGAAACCACGAAGGCATATCCAAGCACCGTGAAATTGAAGCGAACCGATTCCATCACACCGAGGGACTTCGGCCGCAGCGCCAGTAGCCAGCGCATTCCCCACCAGCCGAGCACGAGCCCAGCCGCTCCTCCAAGCAGGGACAAAAGCAGACTCTCCGTGAGCAATTGGCGCACGATCCGCCACCGCGTCGCGCCGAGCGCAGACCGCAACGCTACCTCCCGTCGTCGCAGGTCGGAGCGCGAGAGCATCAAGTTGGCGACGTTCGCGCAGGCGATCAGCAGGACGAGTCCCACGCCAGCAAAGAGCGCCAAAACGGCGGGGCGAATCTCCCGAACCGTGTCTCGCTGCAAAGGCAGAATCTCAAAATCCACGCCCTGCTTGGAATCCACCACATATTCGTCGCGAAGCTGCGCGCCGATCGATTTCGCTTCGGCATTGGCCTGCGGCACCGTCGCGCTCGGCTTAAGACGCCCGATCACCCGCAGGTAATTCTGATCGCGTCCCTGCTGCGCCAGATCACTTCGAAATGTCATGAAGGCTTGTACATCGGGCGGAACGTTCGCGTCTTCGGCAAAAACGAGCCGGAAACTTTCCGGCATCACGCCGATGACTGTGGCAACCCCGCCATCTGCCCTGACGGGTCGCCCAACAATGTTCGGATCGCCACCAAAGCGGCGGTGCCAAAGCCCGTCACTGAGAATAATCGTGGCAGCGGCTCCCTGCAATCCATCCGGCGGCAGGAACAGGCGCCCGCTCGCGGGAGAAACCCCCAGGATTGCAAGAAAATTGTCGGTGACGAAGCCAACCTTGATCTGCTCCGGCTCTCCGGTGCCGATCAAAGTTACACTGCCGACCCAGATGCCGCCAATGTCTTGAAACAACGCGCTGCGCCGCTTGAGGTCGATCATGTCCGGTCCGGAGAAGGGCACACGAGTTTGTCCCGCGCTCTTGAACTCGGTCCAGATGAGAGCCAGGCGGTCCGTTTGCGTGTAAGGGAGAGGCTTCAAGAGCACGGCGTCGAGCACGCTGAAAATGGCGGTGTTCGCGCCCATGCCCAGCGCTAGAGTAAGGACAGCAACAACCGTGAAGCCAGGATTTTTTCGCAGGAGCCGCAAGCCGTAGCGCACGTCGGTCCATAGCGTCTCCAGCCAAAATGTGCGGCGCTGCTCACGGCAGGCTTCTTTCGCTCCCTCCAAGGCACCGAATTCCAGCACGGCTTGGCGGCGTGCCTCTTCCGGAGCCATGCCTGCGGCGACGTTAAGCGCCGTCTGGTTCTCCAGATGGAAGAGCAGTTCTTCGCTGAGGTTTTCCTCCCACTTGTTTCCAGAGGACCGTCGCCGCAAGAGATTCATGACTCGCGCTCCTTTGCTCTTCACTTGCCGCGCGGATATCAAGCTCGTTGAAGAATCAGCGCAACGCCCGAGGAAAGCCGTTTCCAATCGGCCATTTCCTTCTCGAGTTGCTGCCGCCCTGCCTTCGTAAGGGAGTAAAACTTCGCCCTGCGATTATTTTCGGAAGCTCCCCATTCGGCGCTGATCCATCCTTTGCGTTCGAGACGATACAGCGCGGGATACAGCGATCCTTGCTGGACTTGCAGCGCCTCGCGTGAAACCTGCTGGATGCGTTGCGCCACGCCCCAGCCGTGCATCGGCTCAAGCGCAAGCGTTTTCAGGATCAGCAGGTCCAGCGTGCCTTGCAGGATTTCGACGGAAGGACTCATTTGTTTTCTCCTTAGAGGAATGGCGGATGATTAACTACCTGAGTCCAGATGCCACCCCACGTTGACCCATTTCCCCTGGCGATTGACAAACATTTCCGTGGCGCGTCCCGATCGCATTGAATGCTTACCGTCGACCTCGATTTCGTACAGATATTTTGAGTAAAGGATAGCCGTGTATCCGTACATTTGGATTTCCGTCTGTGGAAATTCCAGACGCACGAGCTTGCCGCCTTTGCCGGCAAAATCCTTGGAGCCGGCGAGGACTTCGTCGCGGTTCTCCCATTTTTCGGCCTGATCGATGGCAATCAGTTCAGGGGGCACGAGCTCCGCGAGGCGTGGACTGTCGTTGGCGAACCAGGAAAGCCAAACCGATTCGCGAGCGGAGAGCAAGCCCTGCTTTTCGGCTGTACTCACTGGCTGCGCTTGTTGCAACCCAGCCGCGAGCGAGTCCGGATGCACCGTGGTATCGGAGCCGACCTGATTCCACTCGCCCGCCAATTTTGCGTATATGTCCAGTACGCGAAGCTTTTCCGTTGATGTTTCGCCCTGATATTCGTAACTCACGTCGGCGATGTACGGGACAATAGCGACGTCGCCGTAAAAAATCGCGTCGAATTCGAGCATTTTGTAATTGGTCATCTTTACGGGCGCTTTGACGAACCCATTTGCACCTTTCATGTATTGGTCGATTCCGTGAATCGTGGTGCGAGAGGATTCCATGAAACCGGTCCAATCGTTCGCATGAGTGGCGCGAATGATATCGGCGTTCTTCTGGATGTAAGCCTGGAAAATCTTGTCAATGTGACTTCGAATCGCATTCCGGTCCGCCGACCCCTGATACCGGGCTGAGTTGCATCGCGTGCGCAGAGCCTGCGGCAAGAACCATATTGAGGATCAGAAATAACTTGACGAGCTTCATCTCCGTGCTCCTCTCCCAGCAATTGCTGGATGACGTTTCCTCTAAAGGCTCTAAAGTCGAGCCTGTCACCTCTCTTGTAGGTTGTCAAGGGGAACCATCCGTTAAGACGCAGCTCGGACTCAAAAGTGAGCGAGGGACACTCGTTCCCCGCTCTGTGTCGGGTTGGTGTGGGGTTGAACGATGTTCTCATTGGCCCGCGCCCTTTTCTCCCCAGGCTCCGCCAAAGATCGCTCCTCTTTGTTCGTCTGGTTCATAGATAGTATGGCGCGGTCCCACTCCTCCGGAGCGTGCGTGTCCGCATTGTGGCTTTGCACCTTCGCAGACCGGCCTCGTTCCTTTTCGGGTCGAGGCACTCCAGAGGTCTCCCGGTTCTCGTGCCTGTTGTTTCTCAGTGTGCGCGGGTTCTCCGACTACGCAGGACCGACTGCTCGCTCGCGTCTATCGCGAAACAGCCGTGGTGCCTTCCTCTATCAGGACGCTTGCACGTCTTGTTGGTATATTCTCGGCGTGAGGTTTAGGGCCGGTAATAGTGGTCCAGGAGTGTTTTGGTTAACTTGTTCGGTGATCCGGACTACGAGGCGGGCTATGAACGTCCGCGCGGAAAAACCCAAAGTTGCACGAGTTTGACTGTTGTGGCGAGGCAATCAAGCGATACCGTGTCGCGAAATCGCGCTCGGCTCCTTCGCCCGGACTGGCTCGGCTGGGAAAATAGCCGTTATCTTCGTACCCAAAGCATTAGAATCAATAGTCAATTCGCCATGAGACTGGCGCACGCGCTCTCGCATTCCTCTAATTCCGACTCCGGCTCCCTGGGATTGAATCTCTGCCAATCGTTCTTGCGAAATCCCCCTACCGTGATCCTGAACCACCGCATAAATCTTGTCGGGCTCACGAGCGATACGGATTACCGCAGTCTTGCTTCCTGAATGGCGATGGATGTTTGTCAGACATTCTTGCACGAGACGAAATATGGCGAGTTCTACTTCGGGAGCAAGCCTTTCGAGGTTGTCCCAAATATTCAGCTCAACACTGAGGCCGCTGCGCTCCGCCAGACCGTCTATGTACCAGCCAATTGCAGACGCCAGTCCGCTTTCGTCCAGCATCGGTGGGTGCAAAAGGTACGATGTCGTACGTATCTCTTCATTTAGATCCTGAATTAAATCCTGAGCATCTTTGAGGCTTTTGGATAGTCGCGTAGGGTCGCCCTTCGCGTCATCTTTGATTCGCGCAATGCTCATACTTAGAGCAGCCAGATTCTGGCCAGCGCTGTCGTGCAGCTCCCGGGCAATACGTCGACGTTCCTCGTCCTGAATAAGCATCAATCTTCCTGAAAGGTCTCGAAGCTGATCCGACTGCTGAAGGATCTCAGCATTTCGCCTCCGCAGCTCTTGAGTTCGAAATTGCACTTGAGTATCGAGCGCGTCGGCGAGTGTGCGAAAACGTTGTTCGCTTTCATTCAATTCACGCTCGATCCGCTTACGCCCAGAGATATCACGCGCTATTTTCGAAGCGCCGATGATTTTTCCTGCGCCGTCTCTGACTGGGGAAATTGACAGCGATATCTCAAGCTTGGTGCCATCTTTTCGCAGGCGAGTGGTGTCGAAATGATCGATCCGTTCGCCTTGTCTGAGTCGCGCAAGGATTGTTGTTTCCTCGCCCCGGCGATCAAGGGGAATGATCATCGAAATAGGCTGGCCTATGGCTTCTTTGGCTGTGTATCCAAAAAGTCGCTCGGCACCTCCGTTCCAACTGGTAATGATGCCCTCTAAAGTCTTGCTGATAATCGCATCATCGGAAGAATCTACGATTGCCCCAAGCAAGCCTATTGCTTTATCGGCTTTCAGCCGCAATGCGGGAAGCTCGTCCAAAATTGATTGAGTGATCTCGTCTGTGCTGGCTTCCGAATCGTCAATAATACAAGCAGCTAGCGCTTCATGCGTCGCAAGAAGTTGCTTGATGTCAGCCTCAAACTGGATTTCAGGGTGCACCTTAGTCCAGTAGTGCGCTGCCCGAACGAACGCCAAGAAAAGGAGGAGGTACTGAAACCGAACGGTTCCGAACAATCGTTCTAGTTCATCAAGGCATTCCGGGGCGTCCGCCGTTTGCAAGAAAATATGACTGGCAAGAGAAAAAAGCCCATCTTCCATCGGAGTATCGGCTGTCGGCATTTCGATGAGAGGCGCTGGGTATTTCGAGCAAGACGACAGGAGCGACTTTAGTTCAGTACCGCGTGGAAGGGGCCGTCGCAGCAATTTGACTACATCCGCAATGCTTGCAGCGCGGGCATCCTTATCGCCGGCCGGCCGGCCAAGTCCAATCAAGAAACCTGTGTGGCGGGCGATGCAGTAACGGACTGCGCAAAAGCGAGAAAGATGGACGAAAAGTCGTTCCTTAAAGACAGATGGTAGGGGGTTATCGAGATACGCAGCTTGGGCAAATCCCCACAGTTTTTCGGTGATCTCGGGAGTCTCGGGCGAGAGCTGGAAGAAGTTTGGAAGCACGCCAAAGCGCTCATTGACCCGACGCTGGAGGTCCGGTGCAACAGTACTCGCCGATTGACCATTCTCGGATGCCATTAGCCCACCTCCTCCGTTAGTCACAACGCGCAGAACAAGTATAAGAAATCAGCCCGCTATGCCCCAAAATTTGAATCGTGCTCTTCTAAGTCGTAAATCCTAACGTTCGTTACGCAGAACTCGCAGGTTGGAAAGAGCATCCTGCATCGCTCTTCACTAGATATCTGATCGTTAAGCGATGTCGAACGTTGCTGAATGGCATGTTCTGCCGCTTGCACGCATTATTAGAGCTTCTTCGGGTCGCATTCGAGGACAGCAGTTCTGTAGATCTCTTGCCAGTGTTCTATGGTGTCTCCGTCGGGACCGGAGCCAAGTTCTACGGCATACCGCCGTTCGGGGTCGTGGAATCCTGAATACCTGAGGGCCAGCCGAGTTTACCCGTTTGAATCATTAGCAACGCGGCTAAGACGGAACTCATCTCGTTCTTCCTGATCGCCCGCAGATCCGGCCAGTTCCTGCAAGCGAGAGTATATTGCTCCCTCAGTGGCATATATCAGTTCAGTCAGTTTTTGCTTATCGGATTCTTTGAGCGCAGCAAGATCGGGCTCTTTCCAGGAAAAAGAGTCTGGCATTTGAGGCCTCCACGACATTTGCAAGGTCTGGTGAAGCGCAGTCTAGCAGGTCTGCGTTATGTTCGCTAGCGTACAAGAGCAGGGCCAGCCATTTCTGAAGTTTTAAAGTTATGAACAAGAAGAGCAGTAAGGGGGCGTGGATTCTATGCACCAGGCGGGTGGTCCGGCAAACAGCGCTATTTTCAGACGGAGAAATCCCGCCGGGACTAGGCCCTGGAAGTACGTCACGATGCATCGAAGAAGGTTGATTCCGCAACACGAAGGATAGTCGCGATGTTCCGGAGCCACTTCAACTGGTATTCGCGGGACAGGGACGGAAAAGATTGACCCACAGGACGAGCAACAGTTCTGCACTGCTGCGCAGGGGATGAGTACCACGACGTAGATAGCGCAGGCGGTAGAGTCGTTCGATGGTCAAGGCCAGCATGGCGAGGAGCCAGCCGATCAGCAGACGATTGGCATGATGATGACAGATATGCTCGAGGCCGTGACGGCTCTTGGCTTCGTTGAAGCCTTGGTTCTCGATCTCCCAGCGGCTCTCGGCCATGCGGAACAAAGAAGCAGGGCCCACGGTGGCAGAGGCAAAATTCGTCAGCCAGTAGGCTTCCACCACCGTGCCGTCCGGCTTGTGCTGGCGATAGAAAAAGACGCGAACAGTTTCCCAGTCGAGCGTATCCCAGGGATCGAAGTCCTCCGCGTCCCATATCACGACTACATACTGGGCCAAGCGTTTTCCCAGGCCTTCGATCACCCGTTGTAACAAGCGCTGCCCGGCGGAGTACTCGCTATCGCCGGGTCCATAGGGTTCTCCATCGAAAGGCAGAGACAGGCCAGTTCCTACCACGCTGATCATGACCAAAGAATGTTGATAGCCGAGAATCTGTTTCTGGGCATTGCGCCGCGGGCGGCAGAGTGAACAGCCCCGCTGGGTCCGCCATGGCTACTTTGCTTCTTTGCGAAGCAAAGAAAGGCAGGAGCGTTCACGCCGCTTTCGAACGATATATAACCGAAGAAAAGTTCTCTCCACAGCAATTAGAAGAAATGTCCGCTGACAAGATCGATGACCTCGCCGCGGGAGCCTATAATCTTGCTTACCTAACGGCAGACAATCCTGAAAGCCAGAAGGTAGATCTTTTTCAGCAATTTAACGAAGAGCAAACAACTAACAAAGCTTACTCCGAACTCTCACCGGCGGAAAAAGCCGGTGTCCAGCTTGTGCTACAAAAGGTGTGGAATGTCCTCTCGAAGGCCTACGATCTGGGTCGTGAAGACGGATTAAAGGTACCTTGCAAGTAGCAAACAGCGTCTTCATTGGTCAAACGGAGGTGAACGCTTGAAGCCACAGCTCGTAAACGGGAACATGAGAGCCTTTAATTCCGTCGAAATTGCCGTCGGCGACCGCGCGGCGCACGCGCGGCAGAATGTCGTTGGAATGGGGTGTAGCCGAATAGTCCCTACGTGTTCTTTACCCCGTGTTCTTTTGACTCTAGTTGGCGCAGCCTTTACACTTCCTGTGTGCCAACCTTTTCGCGCGGATACGGGCATCGATTTGATTTGAGCGGCTACTTTCCGCGCGCCATCAAGACAATTTGCATCGCCTGCATTTCGGTTTTCTTTCTGCAAACAATTTCCGGGCTCCTCTTTCACGAAGCGGGAACAAGATTTTGGCTCGATTGGTTCGGGCTACGGCCTTATGCAGCCGTGTACGGTTTCCGCATTTGGCAGCCGTTCACTTATATTTTCCTTCACGGCGGCATTCTTCACATCCTGTTCAACCTGCTATATCTCGCGATGTTTGGCGCTGACCTGGAGCACACCTGGGGCGCGCGGCGATTCTATACTTATTTTTTCGTGTGCGGAGTTGGCGCTGGGCTTGTTGACATCATCGTAAAGCTGTTGATCGACCCGCATGGACGGGGCACGGCGTGGGTTCCGACGATCGGGGCTTCGGGGGCCATATACGGCGTCTTGCTCGCGGTGGCCGTGGTGATGCCGCACCGGCAAGTGTGGATGTTTCCGTTGCCGGTTACGGTTTCGATGCGGATTTTTGTGATCGTGATGGGCGCTATTGAGTTTTTCGGAACGATTGGTTCCACCGGCGATGGCGTGAGCCATGTATGCCACCTAGGCGGCATGCTGGTGGGTTACATCTATCTGCGTCGCGGCTCTTACCTCTACAACTACAGAAATTTCTTTACCGACTGGAAGCGCCGCCGACTGCGCAAGAAATTCGAAGTCTACGTCCGCGACCACAACGAGAAGCCGCCCTCAAATCCTGACAACTGGGTGAATTAGCGATCGAGCGGCGCCTTTAGCGTCGCGAAAGGGTTCGCGCGATACTTGAAACAAAGCATGGAAACCGAAGATGCCGGGCTGACGCCAGGCGCTAAATTATAATTCACCGGTGGAGCGAGAGAGAAAGCGGAGGTCCTGGCCGAAAACGAAACCTTCTAACCCCCGATGCGAATCAGCCGCATCAGGTTAGTGGAACCGGTAGTACCCAGCGGCGTACCGGCGATCACGCCTACGATGTCACCACGTTTCACCAGCCGCTCTTCCGTGAGGCGCTTCTCCGCTGCTTCCGCGAGCTGATCGATATCGTGGACTCGCGCGATGGTGCGCGGTAATACACCCCAGTACAGGCTAAGGCGGCGCCGCGCTTCCTGTACCGGCGAAAAAGCGACGATGGGCGCGCGCGGGCGGTACTTAGAAACGAGGCGCGCGGAGGACCCCGATTCCGTAAACACTGTAATCACTTTCATGTTTAATTCTTCCGCGGCGTAGCAGATGGCCTCCGCGATAGCTTCGCTGATCAGCAAATCACCCGAGCGCGCAGGGCGCGGCATGGACGTGACACTGGCTTCCGCCTCGCGAATAATCCGGTCCATCATGGCGACCGATTCAAGCGGATAGCTTCCCGCGGCTGTTTCGCCGGAAAGCATTAACGCATCGCTGCCGTCGAAAATCGCGTTGGCTACGTCAGAGGCTTCCGCTCGCGTGGGCCGGGGATTTTTCTGCATGGAATCGAGCATTTGTGTGGCCGTAATTACCGGGACGAGCGCGTTTCGCGCGTGCGAAATGATCTGTTTCTGTACCACGGGTACTTTTTCCGGGCTCATTTCCACGCCCAGGTCTCCACGCGCCACCATCACTCCGTCAGTAACGGCGAGAATTTCGTCCAGGTTGTCGATCGCTTCCGGTTTTTCGAGTTTCGCGATGACCGGAGTGTCTTTTCCCGCACGGGCGATTGCGGCCTTACCGGTGCGCACGTCTGCGGCGGTTCGAACGAAACTCAGCGCAATGTAGTTCGCGCCGAGCTGTAAAGCAAATTTCAGGTCGCGGCGGTCCTTGGGCGTAAGGGAAGGAATTTTAAGTTTCACGCCGGGCAGATTGATGCCCTTGTGTTCGCCGAGTTCCCCACCGTTCTCAACCTGGCTGACGACTTCTTGCCCGCGAGTGGAAACGACACGCAGGGAGATTTCGCCGTCGTTCAGAAGAATTCTGTCACCCTTGCGTACCGACTCCGGCAATGCGCGAAAAGTAGTGCTGACACCCTGATCCGTGCCCACCACGTTCTTTGTCGTGATGACGAAACGCTGGCCGAAGTGCAGCCGCACCGGCTTGCCCTGTTCCAACGCGCCTGTGCGGATTTTCGGCCCCTGCAAATCAGCGAGGATCGCGATGGGCTTGCTGTAACGCTCCGAGGCCCGGCGGACTTGGACAGCCAGCCGCGTTTTTTCTTCCGGAGTGCCGTGTGAAAAATTTAGCCGCGCGACATCCATGCCCGCGTGCAACAGCTCGTCAATCATTTTTTGAGAGGAGCTGGCGGGTCCTAAAGTGCAGACGATTTTGGCCCTTCGAATGTTGGTCACGATCATTTTGTCACGGCAAAAGCGCTGACAACCGCATAGTAGAATTCAATTCCCTTGCGGAAGGACTCGATTGGGATGCGTTCATCGTCTGCATGCATGCGCATCAAGTCGTCGTCCGTAAGCGGAAAGGGATCCAACCCATATGCTTGCACGTTGCGCAGGCGCAGGCGCGCTGAATCCGTGGCGCCAGTGGACATATACGGAACTACTGGCGCGCCGGAAAATTCCTGGGCAGTTACGGCCTTTATTTTAGCGTACAAATCAGACTCAAGCGATGAAGACGGCGCGGCTTCTCCGCCATTCGGTTGTGTTTCAAAGCGGATTTGCGAATCGTTTACAAGCTGTTTCAGCTTGCCAATCAGGGGGTCGAGCTGGTTGCCGGGAAGGAGACGTATATTAAGGACGCCACGCGCTTCCGAGGGCACTACGTTTTGCCGGATGCCGGCATGAAGCATCGTAGGAGTCGCCGTGTCGCGCAGCATCGCATTCCAAATAGGATTGTTGTTGGAAACCCATCGAGCTGCATGGTCCGCGCGATCCGAACTTTCCAGCGCCAGCAACCACTTTCCAGTCTCCTCATCTTGCAGTGGAGCGATACCTTCAAAATAGCCGCGCGTGACGGAATTGAACTGCACCGGCGCTTCATATGCGCCAATTTTGCCGATCGCGCTGGCGAGATGCGCCACCGGATTATCTTTGCGCGGAATCGAGGCGTGGCCTGAAGTTCCCTTCGCGATCACATCCACATTTACGGCTACTTTCTCGGTGGCTTGCACGCCGACGTATTGAACTTTTCCATTCTTCAGGACGGTATGGCCGCCTTCATTGAGTGCGAAGCCCGCGGCAATTTTATCCCAATGCTTTTCGACGGCGAATTTCATCCCGAACTCGCCCCCGGCTTCTTCATCACCTTCGGCAAGAAAAATCACGTCGCGGTTCAGCCGAGCCTGTGAGCGCTTCAATGCAATGAGCACGGCAAGATTCGCGGCCAGCATTCCTTTGTCGTCAATCCCGCCACGCCCGTAAAGGTACCCATCCTTCATCACCGCGGCGAAAGGATCCACGGACCATTTACTCTTATCCACGCCGACCACGTCCAGGTGAGCCAACAACAGCAACGCTCGAGATGGGTCCGGGACCGCGCTGATCGAAAGACGGGCGACCAAGAATCCGCGGCCCGGCGTGCTCTCGAAAATCTCCGAGGGAATGCCTTCGCGCTTCAGAACTTCAGCAACGTATTTTGCGGCCACGATTTCACTGCCGGGAGGATTTGTGGTGTTGATACGAATCAGATCCTGCAGCCAGACGAGCGCTTCGCCTTGAAGTTTTTCAATGTCCGCGCTGGGCCCTGCGGATGGCTGCGTCAATTGTGACGCCGCGCCTTGCCCTGCACTATTCGTGGCCCAACAAAGCACGCCGCAGAATGCCAGGGCAAGAATTCGGACGTTCGAACGCGCCATTCTTCTTGTTCTCCTAATTGAATGTGAATTACAACGATAAGCAGATCAGCAATTCATATTATCATGGCGTTAGGAACTGACCGGAACTTGGAATAAGCCGTTTTCTGGATGGCAACAGACCAAACGAAAATGGCGTTGGCAGCATCAAAGGGCGGAGGGGAGATTTATGAGTTCCAATGTGTGGTATCGCGCGATTCTTGTGGGAATCATTCTTGCGGCTCTAGGAATCCCTCCGGACGCGTTGAGCGCCTGGGCAAAACAGCAGGAGGGGCCGCAAAAACCAGCGCCGGCGCAGCAGCCAACCGCGCCTCCTCAGCCCACGGGCCAGCAACAATCGCCGAAGGCTGGTCAGGCTCCGGCGCCGCAAAGTTCGATCGCCGTAGAGTCGAACGTCGTCAACATCGACGCAGTGGTAACGGATCAGGAAGGCGACATACTTACGAACCTGAAGAAAGAAAATTTCCGCGTCCTGGATAATAACCAGCCGCAGCAAATCTCGAACTTCGCTCCCAGCGAAGCCCCCATCACGATTGTGATTTTGATGGAGTTCAGTAGAAGGATATATGGCTATTTCGGTTACAGAGCAAAGGACTGGGCTTACGGGTTTCTAAGCCATCTGAATGATAAAGATTATGTCGCGCTAAAGACCTTTGATCTCAAGACGAATCTGTTGATGGATTTCACGCGAAACAAGCAAGATGTTGCGCAGGCAATTACCCGGCTTTACTGGCCAGATTTCAGCGAAGAGAATCTCTTTGATGCATTACTCGAAACACTCGACCAGCTTCGCGACGTCAAAGGAAAAAAGTCGATCCTTCTTCTTGCCTCCGGATATGACACGTTTAGCAAGCACACGCTCGATCAAACGCTCAGGCGTGTTAAGGAAACGGAAGTCCCCATCTATTGTGTCGGAATGGGAGAAGCTCTCGATGCTCGAGGGATTCACGCCCCCAGTTTCGGAGGACGCGACACCAATGAGATAAGTTACCTTCAGGCGAAAAACCAGCTCACAACTTTCGCAGAGATGACCGGCGGATATGCGTGGTTCCCTCGATTTGAGGGCGAAATGGGGAGTATCTTCGACAGCGTGGCGACGTTCCTGAGAAGCCAGTACTCGCTCGGATTTACGCCGACCACTCCCCCCGACGGAAAATATCACAAACTGAAACTGGAGATTGTTGATGAGCAGGGCAATCCGCTGATGCAGCCGGACAAAAAAGGAAAAATGAAGAAAGTGATCGTCATCGCTCGCCAGGGCTACACTTCGCCGAAGCCAGCGGCCGGCGATTGATTGTCAGATCCGCTTCGCTTTCCTGCGGTTCTTTCGGTTTCGCCGGCGGGACTTAGTTGGTCGACATTTTCTATTTCCTAATCGCCTCGAGCGAGATCCACGCCATTCAATAGTTCACGGTGCCACACGCAGATGAGCAAGTTTGTTTCGGCGGGATTGGTTCGCTTCATCGCCCATTTCGCCGAAACCGTAGAGTGAGTAGCGTTGAAACGACGAGCAAGCCTAGCGAGATCAAGGCGGCGCGCAGCGACCAGAAAGCCCAGGTGGCAGCGAAAAGCAATGCGAGCCAGAACGCGTTCATCGGACGCATATACCCCATGATCTCGGATCGTTTGTCTTCGCGGGCGGGTTCAGCGGCCATTTCTTTCCATCCTCATATCTTCCAAACTGCTCGAAGATTCGACTATTTCGCTGGTATACGCAAGTCACGACCCGTCATTTCACCGGGTTCGGCGACGCCGAGCACGCCGAGCATCGTGGGGGCAATATCGCGCAATGAACCACCGGGAGCTAATTTTGTGCGGCCGTCTTCGGTCAGCAAAATAAGCGGCACGGGATTGGTGGTGTGATAGGTGTGCGGTCCGGCAGTGATGGGGTCGATCATGGTTTCGGCGTTCCCGTGGTCGGCGGTGATGATCCACGCGCCGCCGCGGGGCCGCAGCACTTGAAAAATCTGGCCAAGGCAGGCATCGACCGTTTCGCATGCTTTAATCGTGGCTTCCAGGTTCCCGGAGTGGCCGACCATGTCGGCATTCGCGAAATTCATAATGATGGCGTCGAAATCGCCTTTCTCGATTGCATGCACCACGGTTTCGGCGATACCTCCCGCGGACATTTCCGGTTTCAAGTCATATGTGGGCACTTTGGGTGATGGAACGAGAATGCGTTCTTCACCAGGGAAAGGCTTTTCGATGCCGCCATTAAAAAAATAGGTTACATGCGCGTATTTTTCCGTTTCGGCAACGCGCAGATTCTTGAATTGCAGCTCGGTGAAAACATTGGCGAGAATATGCTCCAACTTTTCTGGAGCGAGGAGATAGCGAAGCCAGGGCCAGGTCTTTTCATACTGCGTCATGGCGACGAAGTACAAGTCTTTCGAACGGTCGGGATCGACCATTTTATCGAAGCCGGGTTCGATGAGGGCGCGCGTCATCTGGCGGGCGCGGTCGGCGCGAAAATTGAAGAAGATCACGGCGTCGTCATCTCGTATCACGGCGCGCGGCGCGGCCGCTCTTCCCGGAGCTGGCTCCGTTGTAATGACAGCGGGAATAATAAATTCGTCGGTCACACCTTTTTCGTAACTCGCACGGACGGCCGCGATGGGGTCCGCAAACTTTACTTCCGAGTCTCCATGAACGATCGCGCGATAGGCTTTTTCGATGCGCTCCCAGCGGTTGTCGCGGTCCATGGCGTAATAGCGGCCACTAACGGTGGCGATCTGTCCCACGCCAAGCTCGCGCATCTTCTGTTCGAGTTGACGCAGAAAATCTGTTCCGCCGTGCGGAGGAGTGTCACGGCCGTCCATAAAGCAGTGGACAAAGACATTTTTGACTTTATTTTCCTGCGCCATTTTCAGGAGCGCGAAAAGATGGTTGATGTGGGAGTGGACTCCGCCGTCGCTCACTAACCCCAGCAAGTGAAGCTGGCGCGCGCGGGCTCGTTCCATAGACTCGAGAAGAAGAGGCTGGCGATAAAATTCGCCGTCGGCAATGAGCTGATCGATGCGCGTGCTATCCATGCGCACGATGCGGCCAGCGCCAATATTCAGGTGGCCCACTTCGCTGTTGCCCATCTGGCCGACGGGAAGACCGACGGCGGGGCCGGAAGTTTGGATCAGCGTGTTGGGAAAGTCCTCAACGATGCGGTCGTAGTTGGGCTTGCGTGCGAGAGTGATCGCGTTGCCTTTGGTTTCGGCGCGGTAGCCCCAGCCGTCGAGGACTGTTAGGACAATCGGTTTTGGGCGCTTGGTCATGGTCGATTCGTGCCCCGGTTAGATAGGACTTCTGTCGGAGTTAAGCATGGGTCTTGGTTGAGCATATCAGCGCCAAACAGGCTAGCACGAAGGTCAAATCTAGCCTCGTCGAGAAAGCGGAAACGAGGAGCCGAGCGACGATTTGCCATCGGCAGCTCCGGTCGCGGTGCTCAATTATGGCTACTGGCAGAGCGCTTCGGCGGGTTCACCGCCCTGAGTTACGAATAATTATTCACCCTGCGATCACACATTGACGATGCTGCGGGCCCAGCGGCCGATGATTGGATAAGCGGCCCATTCATAGATGATCGCGAGAATGAGGTTAGCTCCCATAATACCGAAGGCTACGAGCCATACGGCGAAGATTCCCACGAAAAATCGAAGAGTAGGCGGATGTGCGGGAGCGGCCTGTGCGGCCTGAGAAAAGGCGAACGGAAATATTGTGACCCTCCAAACTCCCATGGCAGCGAACCACAGAACCATAAGGATCATGGTTTTTTCGTCGCTAGTGATTTCGAGAAGGGCAAACCGGTTATTCATGGTGTGCACTCCTCATACTTCATGGCGGGCGCCCTCTGCCGGGCCAACGACGCGCGGCCGGCGATCTGTGGGATGGGCTGAAAGAGCTTTGAAGCCCGGGAAAATGGCATCGGCGCCTAGCCGCTCTTCGATACGCAGGAGTTGATTATACTTGGCGATGCGGTCGGTGCGCGAAGCGGAGCCGGTTTTAATTTGGCCGGAACCCATGGCCACAACGAAATCGGCGAGAAAAGTGTCTTCGGTTTCACCGGAGCGGTGCGAGACGATGGAAGCGTAATTCGCCTCGCGCGCCATTTCCACGGCTTCGACTGTTTCACTCACCGAGCCAATTTGATTTAGTTTAATCAAAATGGCATTGCCGACCTTTTCGGAAATTCCTCGCGCGAAAATCTTCGGGTTGGTGACGAAGATATCGTCGCCGACGAGCTGAATCTTCTTTTTGTTCTTTCCTTCGGGGGTCGCACCTGGCCGTCCGAGAGCGTGGGTGAGCAGTTTCCAGCCGTCCCAGTCGTCTTCCGCGAGGCCGTCTTCAATGGAAACGATGGGATATTGCCGCACCCACGATTCCCAGAACTCGACCATTTGTTCCGAAGTGCGCTCGGACTTGTCCGATTTCTTGAAGATATATTTTTTCTTTTCTCGGTCATAAAACTCGCTGGAAGCGGGGTCGAGAGCGATGCAAATTTGTTCGCCCGGCTTGTATCCGGCGGCGGTGATAGCTTCCAAAACGCGCTCGACCGCTTCGACGTTTGATTTTAGATTTGGCGCGAAGCCGCCTTCGTCGCCTACGGCGGTGGAATAACCATTTTTCTTCAGGACCGCTTTCAAATTATGGAAAACCTCGATGCCCCAGCGCAGGGCTTCGTGAAAATTCGGCGCGCCAAGAGGCATGACCATGAATTCCTGGACGTCCACGGAATTATCGGCGTGCGCGCCACCGTTCAAGATATTCATCATGGGGACGGGGAGAGTATCTGCGAAACCCTCCGACGAATATCTGGCGAGGTATTGGTAGAGCGGCAGCTCAAGCTGCGTGGCCGTAGCGCGCGCGGCCGCCATCGAGACGGCGAGAATTGCGTTCGCGCCGAATTTGGATTTGTTGGGCGTGCCGTCGGCTTCAATCATGCGGCGATCGACGGCCCGCTGGTCGGAGGCGTCCATGCTCGTAATGGCTTTGGCGATTTCGGTGTTCACGTGGCCGACGGCTCTTAGAACTCCTTTGCCCAGGTAGCGGGATTTATCACCGTCGCGCAGTTCGACGGCTTCGTGCTCTCCGGTGGAGGCGCCGGAAGGAACGGCAGCGCGGCCATTCGCGCCGCCTTCGAGGCCGACTTCCGCTTCTACAGTAGGATTGCCGCGCGAATCGATGATTTCGCGGCCGCGGACGGTGATAATTTTTGTGGACATCGTGCCTCCCTGAAAAATGCTGCGTTCCCTTTTGTGCGGAACACATTCTAATCTTTTAAACGCAAAAGAATACAGCCAAGCGAGCCGGGATTGTAACGGAACTGCGTAGCCTATTGCGATGATCTGGACGAATGCGCGCCGCCAGTGACAAGTGGTTGTGAAAACATGAATACCACGACAGCTGGCGAGTCGACGTTTGCCCCCAGGCGCCTTCCCGGAGCAAAATGCCATTGGTGAAGGGCTGCAATGGCCGCGGGCAGGAACGAATCCAGATCACGCAACACTTTGACGGAATTGAGCTGACCTTGTTCGTCGAAATCGGCCAGAAGAATCACGCTGCCGGGAGAGTTGGTCCCGGATGGATATTCAGGCTCGACGGTAAGCAATGGAAGCGCGCCGGCCTCGGGTGCTCCTGCGGAAGCGCGTTCGTAATTGTGGACGGTTGCGGTTCTTGGAGGCACGTAAGGCTGGCGAAATTGAAATGCGATTCCGATTCTGGTTTCGATCACGCGGCCATCCAAGCGCGCGGGAAGAAAAGTCCAGGTCCGCACCGCGACGAGCGCTTTTTCGAGAAATGGCGGATCGCCGTGCACGATCTTGACGTCCGCGAGTTTTCCACTACTGTCAACCAATGCATCGAGCACAACTTCGCCGCCGAAGAGAGATTGTGATGGATAGGCCGCTGGAATCAACGAAAGCGGAGTGGGCGCGGTGAACCCGCGGGATGGTTCCGCGACGTTCTCCCGATTGTCCCAATCCCCCGAAGCAGTGTGCCAGGTGATGTGCTTCTGCTGAAGCAATGCGATTGCGTAGTGAGCTGGCAGAACGGCGCCAAGCGTGTGATGTTCGGCCGTCGAGATGGCCATTGTGTCACGGCCGAGCCATTGTCCTTCGACAAGACCGACGACTTCGTGGGAGCCGGTTGAGAGTACGGGAGCGCCGCTCTGGCCAAGGCGTACTTCATGGTTGAAGAGAAATAACTCCGTGTCGCCCCTTCCCTTCTGCAGTTGCGAAAATTCTGAAGTAAGCACTTCGCCGCGCGCGCGCATTTCGACGGTTGCGTTGAGCGTGTAAGCGTCGCGAGGCTTGGAAGGCAGCAGAGCGGCGCTGAGCACGGCTTGGCCGTGCAGAGGCCTGTCAGGAGACAAAGGCAGGAATGAAACTTCGTAAATGCCCGCGAATGGATTCGGCGTCACACGTAGCAGGGCCACATCGTGTTCGCGGTCTATGGCGACCAAGCTGGCCGGAACTATGCGGGGCGCTGCCGATACCTGGCGGAGCAAGACGTAGGGCTGGCCGCCATGAAGTTGGCTTAGGACGTGGGCCGCGGTGAGCAAGTAGCCGTCTCTGTTGATGAAGAAACCGTTACCATAGAAAAGGTAATGAACGCCGCGGTCGGAGGCGGATTGATCTACTGGATAGACGATGGGGCAGATCGCATCGAATAAGGCAGTGTCATCCGAGGCCTGCGTGGGTGCGCCGCTCGCGAAGAGAGTGCACAAGACGCAAGCAAGAGCTGCTAGCGGCAACGCATGTGTTATCCAATTTCGCTTCACTAGAACGGAACCTCGTTGAAACTGCAAATCAATGCCTACCCTTTAGAATAGCTGTGTCTCAGTGCAGCGACAGTTGGCCGTTGGGACAGCTACACCGCATTCGATAACTCGGATTGATCGCGGAACGAACTTCACGTCGGTAGATTCAGAGAGATCCGGCGGGAAGATTTGTTGCGCGCGCGAGCAATGCTGGAAGATCTTTTTGCGCCGGGAGAGTCTTTTTGCCCATTTCGTCCTCCACCTGGCGGCGCGCGGTTTGCACGATTTGCAATTCCGATGGGTCTGAGTCCGCCAGCAAAGCTTCCGCGCGAATGAAGCAGGCGTAGGCCAGATCGTTGGGCATTTGGTGGCGGCGAAGGAATTGCCCGTAGTTAAACCAGTCGTAACCTTCGCTGCGCGGGTCGCCGGCTTTCGCGTCGAGTGAGAGCCCGCGTTGGTAGGATTGAGCGGCGGCCGCCGATTCTTTTCGTTTATCTTGCAAGTCGGCTAGATGAGCCAACGCGAGGCTTTCAAGTTTGAGGTTATTTCCGCTTTGGGCGAGCGCGATTGCGGATTGGTAGCGCGGGAGGGCTGTATCGGTACGATTGATGGCAGATTCGTCGTCGGCTAGCTGAATTGTCGCGGAAATTATTTGATCTTTAGGTGTGATGCGAGAATCTCCCGGCTGTGACGCAGCCAAGCGCAAAAAGATTTCCCAATGACGGGCGGCGGATGCGGGCTCGCCCCTTTGATCGAGGGCCTGGGCTAGATAAAGGTGGGCATTTGTTTCATTTGGGTTTACGGCTACTGCTTTTTGCCAGGAGTCGATAGCTTGATCAGGGTTACCCAGGCGGGCTGCGAGCAATCCAAAATTTACGAGCGAGTCGACGTCATGCGGAAAAGTTTGCAGCGTCTTTTGGTAGAGCGCGTAGGCATCGTCATAGCGGCCAGCTTCGATCATGGCGCGAGCGTAGGCGTGTTGCAGGCCAATGTTTTCTGAATTAAGGTCGACTGCTTGCGCGAGGGCGGCAACAGCTTCGTCGCGATTTCCCACTTTTGCTTCTGCGACCGCGATGCGGGCTTTTAGCGCGCTGTCGTAGGGATTCATGGCGGCGGCGCGACGGAGAGCCGAAAGGTCTGCGTCATTATTGCTGAGCGCGAAATGGATTTGATCCATACCGCCCCACAGGAAAAGCAAAACGGCCACGCCAATAGCAAATGCCGGCGCGGCGATACGACGGCCGGACTGTTTTTCGGCGGCGGATATCTTTCGCGATGTTTTTTTCGCAACGGGGTGCGTTTGGGCAAGAGGAGCGGACTTTGCGCCGCGATCAACTAGCAAAGAGGCCACGCGGGTGTCGCGCAGTTTCCACAAGGCGCCATCCAGAATGAAATGGTGAATATTCACGACGGCCATGAAAATTAAAAAGCTGGTGGTGAAGTCGAAATGGAAGATGTAACTCACTAACCATGGGCCGGGAATGAACAAGGCGATGCCGCCGGCTAAGAGCGTTAGAAAATATATTGGCATGCGCCAAGTTGAGTCGCCGCTGGCACGCGCTTCGCGGCGCTGATAGTAGCTGGTGATCCATATATATTGCGTGGAGTGCAGGACGGCGAGGATTCCACTGCTGTAGCGCGTTTGCGGAATTTGATAGGCCGAGCGCAATTCAAGAAGTGTGGGTAAGACAAACCAGAGCAATTGCGTTATCGCGAGTGTGATTGGCGCAATCATTTCGCGAATGCCGTGCCTGCGAACCATGCGCTGAAAACCCAGCCAAGTGAAAACTGCGAAGGCTGCTCCGAGCGCGAGGCGCACAGGGAACGTGAATTTTGCTGGAAGGCCCAGTGAAAGAACCAGTGGGTCGTTCGAGCCTCCTGTTTCGAAACTCGCGAGTAGCATCACGTAAGAAGCGATGAAGGCGGCGCGCAGCCAGCGGCGTTCGTTTTGAGTAACTTCCGCGCCACTTCGGCGAGCAAACATCATGAGGAGGCCGTAATTCTGTCCGCTGTAATGCCAGGGGCTCCAGCAGATGTAAAGCGTGAAAACCCAGGGAAACAGGCGTGGAGACACGTGCATCAGGATCACGGTAAGCGCGAGCAGCAGCGTGATGTGCAGCGTGAACAATTTGTATTTCTGGAAATTTTCGCGGGTGTGATAGGCGCGATAAATCGTGGCCATGAAGTGCGGATAGTTGAAGACGAGAGCGAGCGCGTAGAAGGTGACGACCCAGGCGTGGGTATGCGAGGGCGCCATCCACATCGCTACAGCTAGTAGCGGAGCGGACCACGCGCCACAGCCTACGAGCAGGTCGAGCCAGGGGCTGTAAATCCAAGGCGCGGACGCATGGGGAGCGGCTTGTGGAGTCGCTGGCCCAGCGCCAGTTGAAGCCGACATGATTTCGGTATCTACAAGCGGGGTCAAGTTGAATACCTCACGTCTGAAGATGCCCCCGGGTTCACGAAATTTTAGTGTGCATCGGTGGGGCGCAGAGCCGGACCATTACGCAGTTTACTTCGCTGCAAAGACTCTCGCGGGCCGTACTCGAGCGCGCATGTAGAAAGGGTAACTTCGGGTAAGAATAAGGATGGCCCTTGGCTAGATCCGTTTTGCGGCTTGGGATTTTCCCCAAATGAAAACGAAGACACCCATGGCGAGAAGCAAGATTGTGAGGCCGATTATTTTTAGGACGGTTAGAATTTTGTGGGGATCGTCTTCGGCGGGGATCACAGAAAAGGCAATGGTGATCAGGGTGGTGGTGAAGCCGAGGACGCCTACTATTTTTGCGACGGGGCTGCCACCTGGAACTCGCATGACACCCGGGCCGGGCGGTTCGCACTGCAAGCGGATCAACGAGCCGAACACAAAGAGGTAGGGTATGAAGTACGAAATAATTCCGATGCTCACGAGGGCTTCATACGCGCCGTAGACGCTGGTTCCGGCCTGACCGAGGAAGATGAAGAGAACTCCCCAGGCAGCTTGCACGAGAAGCGCGACGTAGGGTGTCCCCCACTTGGGATGAATGCGGGCGAATGCGGGCGGGAGATAGCGGTCGAGTCCTGCGACGAAGGGAAGGCGCGCGGACACGGCGAGCCAGGCGCCCATTGCCCCCAGATTGCTCAGGGTGATAAGCAATGCTGCGAACGAAACAATTCCAATTGCAACGGCGCCGGAGATGCCGATGCGTTCTACTGATTTGGAAATTGCTTGCATGATTCCCTGCAGCCCGCTTACTTCGTTGGCAGGAAGCGCGATGAGCACTGCGACGGTGCCGAGAATGTATCCGGTAGTGACGAAGGCTCCGCCGGCGAGTAATCCCCTAGGAAGATTTTTGCGCGCGTCGTGGATTTCGTCTCCGAGAAAAGATGCGGATTCGGAGCCGCCGAGAGCAAAAACAATTGTGGCCATGAAAAGAACGTCACGAAAGTGCATGTGCGGGACCACCGTGGTAGGCGTGAAGCTGGTGGCTGAACCGAAGCGATGCCATGCAATGCCGGCAATGCCAAAAAGAATTGCGATGGGCAGCCACGTGCCGATGCCACCGAGGTTATGCAACCACTTGCCCACGGAAAGACCGATGAGATTCAGAAAAATTGCAAGCGCGAGACCGAATAGCGCGAAAAGCAGAAAGTAAGTTTTGTTATTTGAAAGCGATTGCCAGCGAGCGGGACCGATATAGAGCGCGTTGCCCGCCGTGAAATAAAGTATGGCGGGATAGTAAGGAAGATTGCTGGTCCAATATGTCCAGCCGGTGATGAAGCCGGGAAATTCTCCGAACGCGCGTTTGGACCAAACGTACAGGCCACCTTCCTGAGGGTAGCGCGAAGAGAGTTCCATCACTGAGAGCGCAAGCGGCAGATAAAACGCAGTCCAGGCGATCAGCCATATGACGACGGCGCTGGCGCCAACTGTTGCGGCCGTCGCGATCCAGCGGAGGCTGATGCCAGTGACGATGTAAAACAGCACCAAGTCGCGAAAATCCATCGTCCGCCGCGGACGATTTGAGTTTTCGGTTTCACTCGTTGTGAATTCCGCTGGAGCCATCTGCGTTAGGCGGACATCATGCTCCGAGAAGACTTAGAAAGCGAGAGCGTTTCCGGGGCCGTGTTAGGTTGACTTTCCACTGGCCTTCGACTTGCTATCGTGTCCGTAATATTCATACGCGGACATTGGTTTTTCGCCGCCTTGTTTCCAGACGCGATCGTCCGCCGGAATCTTTCCCAGAGCGCGCGCCATCTCGCGAATATGCGTAGCGACCGCGCCACAACATGCTCCGATATAGTTCACGCCGATTTCGCGGGCTTTAGTTGCGTAACCGGCCATTTCGCGGCGTGTGAGCTGGTAGGGCTCGAGCTGATCGGGAAACGCGGCGAGGCTGGTGAAGTCGCGATGCTCGTGCGTGGTGCGATAGGCCACCGGCTGGCAGCCGATATAACCTTTCACGGCTTTGCGCATTTCAGCCATCAGCGGGAGCGTGTGCTCGGGGCTGCGCAGGCAGTTGATGCCAACGATATCCGCGCCGGCGTCGGCTAATGCTTTCGCGACGTCGGCAGCTTTCTTGCCATCGGGGGTGATGTCTTCATTTTCAAAACAGACGGTGACCATTACCGGCAGCTTTGTGGCTTTCGCTCGCTCGACTGCCAACAACGCTTCGCCTAGAAACGAAAAAGTTTCTCCGATGATGAAGTCGACACCTTCGGCTACTTGAACGTCGAGTTGCTCGTCGAAAGTTTTGCGCACGCGATCGGCGGCGGTTTTGTCGTTGGGCTCGTACATCCATGTGAGGCTGAGGTTCCCGGCGACAAGACAGAGGTCTTCGGCGGCTTTTTTTGCGATGCGAACGGCGGCGCGATTTAATTCTTCGACGCGCTCTTCCATACCTACGGTGGCGAGCTTGTCGCGGCTGGCGTAGAACGTGAGCGCCTGCAACACTTCCGCGCCGGCATCACGAAATTCGCGATGGAGTTCGAGTAGCGCATCGGGATTGTTCAATGCTACTTCGGGTGTGAACGGGCCTGCACGCACCCGGCCGCGCTTTTCTAGTTCGAGTAAGTAGCCGCCGTCACCGAGGACGGGGCCTTCGGCTAGTTTTTCAAGTATTCCCTTTTTTTCGCTGCTTTGCCATTTTGATCTCCTTTCGTCGCTACTATTGCAAAGGGTCAAGTCTAAGCGCTGGCTTTCTCTACTCGGCCACTTTTCCAATCGCGCAAAGCTTTGTGGGCCGCGTTGTAACCTGGGGCGCCGGTGACTCCTCCGCCGGGATGCGCGCCTGCGCCGCAAAGGTAGAGGCCGGCGATTGGCGTCCGGTATTGCGCCCATCCGGCGACCGGGCGCATGAAAAAAAGCTGTTCCAGAGAAAGGTCGCCGTGAAAAATATTTCCTTCGGTGAGGCCGTAGGTGCGCTCGAGATCGAGCGGCGTGAGAACCTGGCGAGCGATGATCGAATTGGGAACGTTGGGCGCATATTCGGCGATTTTCTTCACTACGCGGTCGCCGAGTAGCTCGCGTTTTTCGTCCCAGGTGCATTCGCGCAAACGAAAAGGCACGTACTGAATAAACGTGGTCATCACATGTTTGCCTTGCGGCGCGAGGGTGGAATCGACGTTGGAGGCGACCACGCAATCGACCCAAAGCTCTTCGGGAATGTCGCCGAACTTTGCGATGTCGTAGCAGCGCTGGGCGAAGGCAAGCGAAGGCACTAAGGTGAAGAGTGAACGCTGCGGCGCTGGCCAGTCCGTTGGCATGCCGGTGACGCGAGGCTCTTCGCTCAGGACGAAATTTACTTTGGCGCAGGGGCCATCCATTTTAATGCCCGCAACGGCGTGACGGAAATCTTCGGGTAGCTGATTTGCTTCCACCAAACCTAGAAAAGTGCGTTTCGGATCGGCATTCGAAAGAACTATGCGGCTGGAAAATTCTGTTCCATCTTCAAGGATCACACCGCGCGAAATTCCGTCGCGGACATCTACCTTCATCACGGGAGATGAGGTGAGAATCTCCACGCCGAACTTGCTCGCCGCTGAAGCGAGGGCTTGCGTGATTGCGCCCATTCCACCGATCACGTGACCGTAGAAACCCTGGACTTCACCATCTCCACCACCGAGCAAGTGAAAGAGCAGGCCGAGCGCTGATCCCGGGTCGTAAGGACCTCCATGTTTTCCGTAGAGGTTGTTGGCGAGAAACATCGTCTTCATTTTCTCGGATTCGTAATTGCGATCGAGAAAATCGCCGAGGCTGCCGGTTAACAATGAAACGAGATGTGCGACCTCCGCGCTGCTGATGCCACGAAATCGTTTCCCTACGCGCAACAGTTCCCAAAATCCATCGGCGCCGTGCAGCGAAGGCTCCGGTGGCGGCTCGAGAAAAAATGGCTGAAGGTAGCGCGCGAGCTTTTTCAATTGTTCATCGACACGAACGAAAGTTTCGGCATCGCGCGCGGAAAGTTTGCGAAACTCGCCGACGGCTCGTTCGCGGTCGGCCCACCAGGGGACCACTTGTCCGTCAGGAAAAGGGACCAGCAAACTGGGGTCGCAAGGGGCCATGTGCAGACCGTGTGCGCCGAGGTCCAGATCACGAATCACGGTGGGGCGCAACATGCTGGCGATATAGGAAGTGGTGGAAGCGCGGCAGCCCGGCGCGATTTCTTCGGTGACGCAGCAGCCGCCTACAATTTCACGGCGCTCGAGAACGAGCGCTGAGAGTCCCGCGAGCCCCAAGTAGGCCGCGGCCGTGAGGCCGTTATGTCCGGCACCAATCACGATCGCGTCATAGGACTTGCGGAGAGGAGGCATATCGATTAGTATGACCGACAGTCAGTAACAATGCAGCTGCACTTACATAGCATACATAGGAGAAGATTCCAATGACAGCTTCCGTTAATGACCTACGGTCACACCCGCATATCAAGCAGCGCCGCGCTATTCTGGAACCAACCATTCTGGGAAAAGCTCAGCGCCATCCTCGCATGGAGGCGAAACACGAGCGGATCGTAAACGCGGCGATGCAACATTTCGCCGAACACGGATATCACGCTGCTCGAATCGAGGATCTTTCCGCGCAGCTAGGCGTGGCCAAGGGGTCCATCTTTCAATATTTCGGCAGCAAGGGCGGATTGTTTCTGGAAGCTTACAAAAAAGCGGTGCGCTCGTTTCCAACTTATTTGGATTCCCCGTCGCAGGTTCGCGAGCGGGGCTTTTTTGAAATTTTGCGTTATTGGCTACTGAGGACCGAGCGTCTCGTGCGCGAAGATTGGATTCCCTATCGGGTGGCGCTTCTCGGAAATTATGGCGTGGACCTTAGCTTGAAGCGCGAGATCAACCGATTTCTGCTAGCGGAGGATCCCTACGGTAGCGCTGCGTTTGTTCGGCTGGGCATTGCGCGCGGCGAAGTTCGGTCTGACATCGATTCCGCGCTGATCGTTTCGATTCTCGACTGGACCATGGAGCGTTTCCAGGATGCGTTGCTCACCGAGGAGCTCGATCCCGGACTTTTTCCGCACCCAGCGGACCCGCAGAAAAATCAGATCCGCATCAACCAGTTCCTGCTGGTGTTGAAGGGCGCGATAGGTGTTTGAGAAAGGAATCACGCACGCCAATTGCCTGCACTGACAAAACTGGATAGGAGAAATGGCATGGAACCGACGGTCAAGGAAATTCTCGCTTCGTATAACGCTTCCGCTCCGCTGTCTGAGGCGCATACGATTCCGGCGCCGTGGTACACCGATGCCCGCATTGCTAATCTGGAGCTGCAGAACGTTTTCTCGCGAACGTGGCAGGCTGTTGGGCGCGCGGAACAGGTTGCGAAGCCGGGACAATACGTCACCGCGACCGTAGCTGGGGAACCGGTGGTAGTAGTACGTGGAGGCGACAACAGATTGCGCGCGTTTTTCAACGTCTGCCGGCACCATGCTATGACGGTGATGAATGAGCCCTGCGGCCATACGCCGCACCTTCGCTGTCCCTACCACGGATGGACCTACAATCTGGAAGGCGAACTTCGCGGAATGACGGAGTTTGACGGTGTTTGCAATTTCGATCGCGCGCAAAATGGATTGGTGCCTATTCGCGTAGAGACTTGGGAGAAATTTGTCTTTGTGAATTTGGATCCGCATGCGGGGTCGCTCCTGGGTTTTCTCGGAGCGCTGGTGAAGCTCGCGCAGCCGCTAGGATTTGCGGATTTGAAGTTTGTCGAGCGACGCAGCTACATACTCGATTGCAACTGGAAAGTGTACGTGGACAACTTTCTGGACGGCGGATACCACGTGCCGCACATGCACAAGGGATTGAACAGCGTTTTGGATTACACGAATTACACCATTGAGAATATCGATCGCTGCTGTGTGCAATCCAGCCCGGTTACAGTGGACAACAGCTCGGAAAAAAGCGCGGCCAACACGCGCAAAGGCGACCGCGCATATTATTTCTGGCAATATCCGAACTTCATGCTGAATTGGTATGAAGGATACCTGGACACGAACCTGGTGCTTCCCATGGGCGTCGGCTGCTGCGAAGTGATATTCGATTTTTATTTTGGCGACACCAGCGAATCGAATATGGCTTATGTTCGAGAGAGTATGGGAGTGAGCGAGCTGGTGCAACAGGAAGACATAGTAATTTGCGCCGGCGTGCAGCGCGGGCTGAGTTCGCGCGCGTATCAGGCCGGGAGGCTTTCGGTGCGGCGCGAAGCAGGTGAGCATTTGTTCCACCGCTTGCTGGCTGCCGATTTGAAAGATACACGCTCTGCTGTGGCAAGCTGAATAATTGGGTGCCGGCGACTGAAGAGTTCCGCCCGGGCAATTCGCTTAGTCAAAAATCACCGTTTTATTACCGTATAGCAAGATGCGGTTCTCAATGTGCCAGCGGACGGCACGAGAGAGAACAACTTTTTCGAGGTCGCGGCCTTTCTGAATTAAGTCTCCCAGCGTGTCTCGGTGGGAGATTCTGACCACGTCTTGTTCGATGATGGGGCCATCGTCGAGGACTTCCGTAACGTAGTGGCTAGTGGCCCCGACGAGCTTGACGCCACGCTCGAAAGCCTGATGATGCGGCTAGCCTCCCACAAACGCAGGCAGGAATGAATGATGGATATTGATTATATGGTGCGGCGGATACTGACGAATGAAATCCCAGGAGAGGACCTGCATGTAACGCGCGAGGACGATTAGATCGATTCCGTTCGGGCGCAAGAGATCGAGTTCGCGGCGTTCGGCGTCCGGCTTATTTTCTTTTGTTACAGGGATGACGTGCAGGGGAATTTTGTAGAAGTCAGTCCAGCGGCGCACGTCTTCGTGATTGCTAATTACGAGCGGGATTTCGCACGCGAGTTCACCGCTGTGCTGGCGGTAAAGCAAGTCGGTCAGGCAGTGATCGTAACGCGAAACGAAAATAGCAACTTTCGGACGGTAGTTCGAAAGCGCGACGCGCCATTTCATACCGAAACGGTCCGCAACCGGCTGGAACCGTTTAGCGAAATCCCGCATGTCGATTGAAAAACCCGCCCGATCCCATTCCACGCGCATCAGAAATAGATTCCGCTCGTAATCCTGGTGCTCGTCGGCGTGAAGAGTGTTTCCGTTTGCGTGGTATATAAATTCGTGGACGGCGGCGTTGAGGCCTTTTTGGTCGGGGCAACTGATGAGCAGGATGGCGCTGTTTTTCAAAACTTGCTCCGGAGTTCAGTTTCGCGCGGCAATGCCTATTGATGATCTCTTGGAATCTTGTCGTCCCAGCTTTTCTCGCGAATCAATTTGCCATTTTCAGTGAGATGGCGCTCGGAATGGTAATAAAAATTCTGCAGGTCGCTGCTGAGATCGATGACCACGCTCCAGACCAAAGTGCGGTCGGGCAATTCAACCGTGGTTGAGCCTTCGGCGTGAATCGAGCTCTTTTCCGGATGCGCGTCGCCGAGAACGTAAATCATTTGTTCATGATCTTTCATGCGGCCCCATGGATATTGGCTTGAATCATCTCCGACCCATGCGACGCGTGTGGTGCCCGCGATCAGATCATGCGTTTGTGTCCAGACCTGTGGCGGCCATGCTTCGCCTTCGGATTTTACACTTTCGAGGGGCGGCGTCTCGGCCGGTGCGGTAAAGTGCGGGCGTGCGGGCGGTTCTAGCGGAACGAGCGGAAGTTCCAATCGAGAAGCCGAGACGCCGCCGAGTTGCAACGATGTGACGATCGGGAACGGCGTGGGCCAAATCATGGGCCACAGCGCGTTTGATATGGCGAGACGAATTCGATGTCCGCGTTGAAAGACCCAGCTTGTAAGGTGCATTTCGATGGGAAGCGAATAAACGTGACCCGGAACGAGATCTGTCGGATCCGAGCGCGAGTCGCGTTGCGCGCCACTTTGCCCTGCGCCGGTAACCATGGTTACAGTGCCGTCGGGAGCGACGTCCGAAAGGCGCGCGAACCAATCTGCAAGCGGGGCGGAAGCGGAAACTTGCAGCAGGGCTTTGGGCCATCCCAGAATGGCGGTGTCTTTTTCTAACGGCTCGGAATCGTAAACCAGGCTGAACGCGTCGATGGGGCGCTGATCGGTGGTGAAATCGCCCCACCAAAATCCGGCTTCCACTCCGATGGATGGCACATACTTCAACTCTTCTGTTGCCGCGGCCGGCGCCGAATCGTGCAGTGAATGATTCGACGAAAGATAAAGAGCTTCTACGTGTGCGTTGGCTGGGGGAAAACTGTTTTCGGCGCGCCAATCGCCAGGGATTTCCGCGATGTTCGGATCGGGCGGATACCAATGGCGCATGTAAACTTCAAAACGCGGTTCGTCGAGAATGCCGTTCTGCTTGCCTTTTAGCCAATAATCCCACCAGCGCGTGGCTTCCACACGCCATTCGATAGTTGGGCCAGGCTGGGCATCGTCCGGAAAAGTGTGGTTCCAGGGGCCGAGCAGAGCTTTTACCGGCGCATGCACACGTTCCTGGAAGCGCCCGATGCTATCGCGATAGCCATCGAGAAAACCGCCGATCATGAAGGTAGGAACCTTATATTCAGCGTATTGATCGCCCGAGATCGAGGCGCGCTGCCAAAAGGGTCCGTCACGCTGCTGATGAAGGTAGAGCAGAAACCAGGGCGTGGCATCGAAACGCGGGGCCAAAGATTTTTCGTCCGTAGGAAAATCCGGCGAGCGGGTGATGCCGACTTGCATATCCATACCGAGTTCGAATTCATCGACATGCATGAGGCCGTCAATGTAATGAATATCGTCGTGAAAAAGATCTTCGGTGGCGCACATTGCGATGATTGCTTTCAACGCCGGCGGGTGCAGGCGCGCCATCTGAATAGCGTTGAAACCGCCCCATGAAATTCCCATCATCCCGACGTTGCCGTTGGACCACGGTTGCTTCGAAAGCCAATCAATCACTTCAAGGCCATCCCGGTGCTCCTGATCGGAATATTCGCGGTCGGGAGGATTTCCTCCACTCGCGCCGGTGCCGCGAATGTCCACGCGCGCGGCCACGTAGCCGCGCTTTACGAAATACGAATGGAGTTGCCAATCGCGCGCCAAGGTCCAATCGTCTTTGCGGTACGGCAAATACTCGAGAATGGCTGGGAATTTTTCGCCGTGTTCCGCATCGGGTGTGGTCGGCTGGATCGGGGCGCTTGGCATGTAGAGATTTACGGATAGGCGGATGCCGTCTTTCACGGGAATCCAAGCCTGGACGATTTTCACCTTGTCGAAGGTAGGCGGCTGGGTTTTGGAAACGTCTGCTGCTCCCGAGGTTACTTCGACCGTGGTGCCGCCGGCAAGTGATAATTTAAAGTTCAGCTCCACCTGCACTCCAGGGTCCAGCAATAATCGCTCTTTATGTGCTGTTACGAATCCAGGCTCACGTACTTGGATGTCGTACGTTCCGGGTTCCAACTGGATTGTGTATATTCCGTCGGCATTGGTCTGAACGATATATTTCTTGTCCCACAGGAATTCTACATACGCTCCCGAGACTTTTGCGCCGGATGGATCGGTGACAACTCCGTGGACGGTGGCCGATCGCGCTTGTTCTTGCGCGAGGTCCGGCGGCGAACTATGCATTCTGGTGTAAAGCGGAAGACAAACTACCGCAATTAGAAATGCCGCTACGCCCGCGAGTCTACTAGTTCGGTTCAAGTCTTCAGCTCCTCTTGGCGTGCAAGGCTACCACACGCGGGGGGCCGGTTAGACTTCGGATGCGACGCCAATGTTGAACAGGAATGACTCGTGGTCGGCTCGGGCGCCCGTTACAGGATCGCGCGTATGACTCCGCCGTCGACACGAACAGCGGCGCCGTTCGTAGCGGAGGCGAGCGTACTCGACAGATAGACGATCATGTTGGCGACTTCATCCGTGGTGGCAAAACGCTTGAGAAGCGATGACGGACGAATATTCTTAAAGAATTCCTTTTCGAAAGTCGCGGAATCCGCGCCTTGCTGCGCTCCCATTTGCGAGATGAACGTTTCGACGCCCTCCGATCTGGTGGGTCCAGCCAGCACGCTGTTCACGGTGATGCCTGTGCCCGCGACAATTTCGGAAATACCGCGCGCCACGGCGACTTGGGCTGTCTTCGTCACGCCATAGTGAATCATTTCAGCAGGGATTTGAACGGCTGACTCGCTAGAAACGAAAATGATCCGGCCCCCGTTTTTCTCGCGCATCCCAGCGAGATAATGGCGCGAGAGCCGCACCCCGCTCATCACATTGGCTTCAAAAAAGCGCATCCAATCCTCATCGGGTATTTTTTCGAAGGGCTTGGGCTCGAAGATGCCCATGTTGTTGATCAAAACGTCCACGGAGCGTACCGTTTGGATTACCTTCTCGCAGCCTTCTCGATTGGAAACATCTGCCGCCACGCCAGAAACATCAGCACTCGGGTGTGTTTTCCGAATTTCGGCGATGGCGGAATCTACGCGTTCTTGGGTTCTTCCATTGACCACGATCGAGGCGACCTCACCAGCCAGTTCTTGCGCTGTGGCAAAACCAATTCCTGCGGTCGAACCAGTTACCAGTGCTTTCTTGGCTTTTAGTTGTAGTTCCATAATTTTCCTTTTTGAAATTCCGAGACCGCCGCTATGGGAGGGCGATTTGATGACCTCAAAATTAGAAGCTAACGATTCAACTCTTTAGTGGATGCTTAAGTCTGGTTGTTGGTCGCAAAAACTCGCAATCCGTTGGCTACCGCTTCGCGGAAGATTCGAGCAATTTCTTCCAATGCGAAAGATGATTAAGCGAAGGTGCGTGTGTGTGGTCGAGCTGGAGAGGGGTGATGGAAAGAGCACCGTCGCGAATGGCGGCCATGTCAGTGTAAGGCTCGATCCCCTCGACAAGCTTCTGCTCGTGCAGCCAGAAATAACGGCGGCCGCGGGGGTCGGAGCCGGGCTGAAGCACGTTGCGCGTGATTTTGGAGGATTGCTTGGTGAAACGCACCTCGCCGGTCCATGGATCTGGCACGTTCACGTTCAACAAGATCCCGGGCGGAAGACCTTCCTTAAGGATCAGTGGCGCGAGCGTGAGCATAAAATTCGCGGCCGGAGCGTAATCGACGTCCTTGGTGCGATAGGAAACGGAAACGGCGATGGACGGTACGCGATTAATGGCGCCTTCCATAGCCGCACCGACGGTCCCCGAGTAATAAACGTTTTCGCCCATGTTACCGCCGCGATTAATGCCGGATATGACGAGGTCAGGCTTCGGTTTGAGCAGCGTGTGAAAGGCGAGTATGACGGCGTCGGCGGGAGTGCCTTCGATGGAGTATTCATTCTCTGCAATCTGATCGCAATAAATCGGCTGGCGCAGGGTGAGCGATTGCGCAGAGGCGCTGCGTTCGTGCGAAGGCGCAACAACGGTGACTTCCGCTATGGGCGTGACTGCTTCAACGAGAGCGCGAAGTCCAGCGGCATGGATCCCGTCGTCATTCGTGACGAGGATACGGGGCTTAGTTGGACTGTCCGGCATGGAAAATATCCGCGCGGGCGAAGACCTTTCGAAGTTCTTCAAATATTACCGTGAGAAGAAGATGGTCGGGACGACTGGATTTGAACCAGCGACCTCACGCACCCCAAGCGTGCGCGCTACCAGACTGCGCTACGTCCCGACCGCTTTCGACCAGCAATCAGCGTATCACCCGCGTTCGAGAAGGGTCAAGACAGCAAGGAGTTCTTCGTGCAGATCGAGAAGGAATTTGCGTTGCGCGCGCGAGGGAGGTTCGCGACGAGGGCTGCGCACACGCACTTCCGCGTGCTCCGCACCGGCTCCGGTAGCGGGGGCGCTCACACCATTTCCTGCAGCCTGTTCGGCGAGATGCTTGCGCGCACCGACAATCGTAAAGCCTTCGTCGTACAGAAGCCGCTTGATCTCAAAAACAGTTTCAATGTCCTCACGGCGATACAGCCGATGGCCGCTGGGGCTTTTCACCGGCTGAAGCGTGGGGAATTCCGTTTCCCAGTAGCGCAGGACGAAGGTTTTTGTCGCGGTCAGGCGACTGACTTCGCCGATGCGGAACAGACTCTTATCAGGAATCGGCGAATTCGATGGAGCTTGAGCAGGAGTAGCCATGGATTTCCTTATCGTAGGCCGATTTCGCGCCGTGTCAACCCCTACGAAAAATCTCGGGCAGCGGAAACGCTTGCCTGGAGGCACCTCGCGGAGGTCTGATTCTATCTATGCGGCAGAGCTACGGCTCGCGGCGCAGGTTTAGGCACCGAATTGGCTCACCGAAGCGGAGGATTTCGGGGCGCCTCGGTTCAGTGACCAGCTCTGTTACTTGTAAGACGCCACTTTCCTCGCGCGCAGCAACCGGCATTACCTGAGTTGCGATTGCGCTGCTGGTTGGATTTGGTTGCCCGGTTTGATTGTGGAGCTGGTTTCGTTGGCGGCCTGGGCTGTGGCGCAAGCTTTGGCTGCAGCGTGGGCTTTGGTTGTGGACTCGGCTTATCCGGTGAAGGCTGCGGCTCTAGCCCACGATTTGGATGCATGGGGCCAAGTGTGCCCGCTGCTAGCGCAGAGTGGTCAGGCGCTGTTGCCAAAGATTCATTGCGTCCTGCTGCTTGGCTTCGGTGGCAACCTGCAGAGCGAGCTTTGCCACTTCTTTTCGAGGATAAGGGCCGAGATCCGCCCAGGGCTTGGAATTCTGGGCGATGAACTTGTACATCTCCTCGGCGGTGGCCAAGGCGCTATCGGTCTTGCCCTCCTTCTGATAAGCAGTCACCAGCCAATACAACGCCAGGTCTTTGTCAGCAAGAGCCGCGTTTAAGGATGGATCGGCGTCAGCGAGTCCCGAGAAATGGGCGATTCGTTTGTCGCACTCGCCCCACGCGAGGAGGAGATATTGCTCTGCGTCAGTCCAATCGTTTTCGCGGGAGTAGGTTTGGACCAGCTCCAGATACTTCGCCGTGAGGAGGGGATCGTATGGGTCGGCCGAGGCCCGAAGATATTGGATCATGCGCTGAGTGGTGTCGACAGCGTCGGGATAACGCTGCAATCCCCAGAGGCAATTCACCAAGGCGCCGCGAGATTCAACCAGCGAGTCTTTTTTTTGGTCCGTTAAATGTTCGGAGAATTGCTCGCCATCCTGAAGCCTGGGCAGTGCGCTCTGAAACTGACTCACTTTCAGCAGGGCTTCTCCTTCTTGAATACCGGAATTAGCCAAGTCTTTGTAGGCAGCTACCGCTTCGGCGCTACGTCCCGACGCTTCATAGAGACTGGCAATTTGCTGTCGTGAGGTTTTTAGGGTTGCATACTCATCGTCGGTTAGTTTGCCGGTAGTTTGTTCAGCTTCCTGGAAGTTTGCAAGCGCTTCGGTGTATTGAGCATTCTGGATGTTTTTCGTACCGGCCTCCAGCAGGGACTGGAATTTTGCGCTGTTCACAGCACGAAATTTTATTTCTTCGACATCTCGCTTCGGAACTGGCCGAGACGCCACGTAACTTATGATTGCAGAGGAGGCCACAAAAACCAGCACAACTTCCAAAGCGATGATTAATATCCTCATCGGACGCATGACCCTCCCCCTAAGCCATGGCTGTTTAACTTGGTAACACAAGTATATCCGGGCGGTCGTTGCGTTCCGGGATGATGCTAGCATCTGGTTACAAAGTAGCACTGGGCCAGTGAGCAAAGGGCCGAGTGTCCGCTAGCGTATGCTCATCCAGAAGGAGAGCGGCGCGGCGGCCGCCGAGGACAAGCGTGAGAGCAGGAGTCTTGATTTTGTGCCTGATGATATTGGCCGCGGGCGGCTACATTTTTTATTGGTACCACATGCAGAGACGCCCACCGGGGCCCGACCACATCCCTTTTATTAAATGGACGAAGGCCTTCGACGGGCCCGGCTTCTTTACTTCGCCGATCGTGGGGAAAGACGGAACGCTCGCACGTCTCCAGTCGTCGCGTCGGACGGCACCGTGGTAGCCGTTTCATTCCAAGACGTCGTCCATGCATTTGCGCCGGATGGGACTGTGAAATGGAAATTCCACTTGCCGAAAACGATCAATATGAGTCGTCACGCAGCACCTATCATTGGGACTGACGGAATGATCTACATTCTCGCGGAGCGGATGGTGATTGCGTTGTCTGACCAGGGAAAAATTGTTTGGCAGCTTCCGCTTCAGGGAGACACGATAGGTTCTCCGGAGCTTGCGTCCGACGGAACGCTTTATGTTGCGACAGCAGAAGGCACCATCTTTGCAGTACAGACGGAAAGCCACGGTTTGATGCAAAGCTCCTGGCCAAAATACCAACATGATTCGTCGAATTCTGGGCGAACTTTGGGAGTGAGTGAAAAATGAGGACATTGATCGCGAGAGCTGTACAAATCGGAAATGCTGGACCTGCGAGCTGTTGGCTCGGCGCATTTCTATTCCTGAGCGCAGCTCTATTGCTCCAAAGATGCGGTCACAAGGCTGACGAACGGCAACATCTAAAAGACGCCGTAGTCGGAAGTTGGAAAAACGTGGACGGCTCGAATGAGAATTTGGAATTCAGTGCTGACGGCACTTTGATCATGAAGAGCCCGAGGCAAAACGAAGTCTGCCGTTACGATTTTCCCGATGCGAAGCATATTCGACTGGATTGCGCACCCGCGGGAATGCCACCGAGACCCTACGCATGGAACTTTTCCATAACCGCCGACGACAAGCTCTTAATCGGCCTCCATGACGTAGGCACCTACCAGAGAAAGCAGTAGATTACTCGTGGAGAACGACGTTTAAAAGGGAGCTATCGACGTGCAGACCTCCGTCGTAATGGATAAAACCCAATTTCTTGAATTTATTCATGAAGAAATTAACACGAGAGCGGGTGGTTCCAATCATTTCCGCCAGCATCCCTTGCGACACGCTGGCCACGATCTTTTGAGGCTGGTTCTGCTTACCATAACTGGCCAGCAACAAGAGCGTACGCGCCAGCCGTTTCTCGCTGGAATTAAAGAGTTGATCCACCAGATCTTCTTCCAGCCGGATATTTCGAGCCAGTATATAGGAGATAAAACGATCGGAGAGGGCGTGTTCGGTGTGGAGGACTCGGATCATCGCAGCTTTTTCTATGGCCAGCACGGTGGAAGCAGTGATCGCTGTCGCTGTCGCCATACGCAACGGCAGCCCGGTCAGGCATCCTTCGCCAAAAAACTCGGTCGGTCCCAGGACCGCTACGACGGCCTCCTTGCCAAAACTATTTAACACCGAGAGCTTTACGCCACCTTTTTGTATGTAATAGATATGCTTGGAAGGATCGCCCTGATGGAAAATAACTTCACGTCGGCGAAACTCCGCAACTTTTCTGGAGACACCCGTAGAATCGAGAAAGGCTTCGGCGTCAAAAGTCCTTTTTCTTTGGGATTTTCTGCTTGTCGCGCCGGAAACTTTACTCATGGCCGCGCCCGCGGTGAACTGCCAGGGATTCTCGTACAATTATGTACGGTGGCGTACGGAAGTCAACTAATGAATGCAGAGGATTTGCAAGGCATTACTCTAACAGTTTATATAGACAGGCGGTTATTCTGGGCGGCTACGCAAAAGAGAGCGCGAACAGTTCTCCGCCGGGGAACGAATTGAAATCTTCGGATTGGGTTCGCAACCCTAAATCCGGTTAGAATCTTGCAATGGAAGCGGGGCTGTAGCTCAGATGGATAGAGCAGCAGTTTCCTAAACTGCGTGTCGGGAGTTCGACTCTCCCCAGCCCCACCATATTTTCAATAAGTTACGAACGATCCCGTAACTTGCGAAAAGTCATTGCGGGGAATTTTGTGGGGACCCCCACTGTTTTTCATATAATGCAAAGACTTGCTCAACGTTGAACTGTTCCAGTTTCCGCACTGCTTCCTTCTTGTGTTCCGGAGTCGAATGCACGTAGCGCATCGTCGTCGAAATGTCCGAGTGTCCCTTCAACTCTTTGAGAGTCGGAAGGTCCACACCAGCCATAGCGGAACGTGAGCCATACGCACTAACGATAAAGACTACCTCTGTTTCTATGGACTTTAGAGAAATCAAGAAAGAACTCTTCTGGGGTTTTGTGGATCGAAAAACTCGGTACAGTGTTTATCGAATCGCTGAACCCGAAAAAGCCCTGCTGGATTGGGTGTATTTCCGAATTAACGACGGTCTGCCTGTACAACTGGACGAACTGGAGCTCCGACAGGTCAGCTCCTCTCGTCTTCACCAATATGCCAAGAAATTCCCGCGCTCAGTGCTCGACTCCTTGATGCCGGCTCTTTTCGACAAGAAATTCGCTGACGATATTAAATTATCCCATACCGGTGCTTAGCATGGTGGGCCCCGCTAGATTGTGGGGACTTTTGCGGGGACCTGCCATACATTGCTACCGAACAAGCCACATCTCAAGCTTCTCAAGCTCCGATTGCTTGACTTTGAACATTCTGAGGGCTAGCCTTTTTCTCTCCAGCCTGTATACTTGGTCCGACTTCGCTCGTTTATGAAAATGCTCTACATAATTCGCTCTCACAAGTGTCCAATTTGCGGCAGCGCCGAAATTCATCGCTCGAAACGCAAAGGTATTGCAGAACAGTTTGCTTGTCGGATCACTCCGGTTCGGCCTTTTCGGTGCAAGAGTTGCGACAGTCGGATGTATGCGTTCGAGGCTGATTCTAGAAAGTCCGCTTAAAACCCTCCAGTCTGAAATCAATTCCTTCCAGACAATCTTACCCGGCAAGGATATGAACATGACTGAATTAATAGCCGATGCCTTCGAGGGCGTAGAAAGAGGCCGGCGCTTTTGGCAGCCGGCCTTCGTTCACCGTGTGAATCGGCTGAGTCTGGTTATGACCGGTAACTTGGGTACTAGGATCCATTTTACCGGTAAGCACGTTCTATAAAGGGGAGAGTCAAGAGAAAAAACATCTCCGGCGACTGGAAGGAGCAAAAATGTTCGCTGCGCTCTCCAGCTCAGGACATGTTGAGAGGCTCTTGGGTATTCGCTCTTCGTGGATCCATTCTGTTTTCGTGACGGCGCTTTCGGATTCTGAAGCGAGACATATCGGAGGCTCGAGGCCTATAGCTTTTTCTGGTTATCCGAGGGGGCATATAGTTAATCAAGAGACTCAGGGTGCTCGAAGCACACTCTCCGCTAACGCGCTTAGGGATACTCACCCTCGAACCCAAGCGTCAGAAAGAACCGAAAAGCCATCACCAGAAATAAATCCAGCAAAGGACGGTCCTCCACCCAACGCTTAAGCTGCTTGTTGTTTCAGATGTTCTGCGTCGAAGCGTACTTTCTTCCAAACGAGCAAAGTGATGGCCGCGATCTTGCGCGCCAAGCTATATCCTCAAGCTGGTACGTCACAGCTGTGCAATATTGAACAGCTTTTGGAATCCTGCTCCATGCTATTCTCGTCCATGGCGTCTTCCGCAGCCCGAAGTGTATCCGTGAAGGTCCCTCGTTTCCCTCCAAAAGCGAATTCAAGAAGCCGTGCCTTCGATGTGAAATTGTTTCTCGACTCCACCGGTCTAGGGAGAAAGGTTGGCAAGTTCCGAAAAAAAGAAACCGTCTTCGCGCAGGGCGATCACGCCAAGAACGTAATGTACATTCAGGAAGGTGGTGTGAAGCTTTCTGTTGTCAATGAGGTCGGCAGAGAAGCCGTTGTGGCGATTCTGGAACCTGGAGATTTCTTTGGGGAGGGGTGTCTCGCGGGCCAGTCCATTTGTATGGCAACCGCGACCGCGACTGTACCCACGACTGTGCTCGTCATAGAGAAAAGCGAGATGATTCGAGTGCTCCACGGGGAGCACGAATTTTCCGATCGCTTCATCGCTTACATGTTGGCACGAAACATCCGAGTCGAAGAAGATCTGATAGACCAGCTCTTCAACTCCAGCGAGAAACGGCTGGCGCGCACTCTGCTGCTGCTCGCGCGCTACGGAGCGCCGGGCGATCCTCAAAAGACGCTTCCCAAAGTGTCGCAAGAAATGCTGGCGGAGATGATTGGGACCACGCGGTCACGGGTCAATTTTTTCATGAACAAATTCAGGAAGCTGGGCTTCATCGAATACGATGGCGAGATCCATGTCAACGATTCCCTCCTTACTGTCGTCCTACACGATTAAGTTACCCTTCGCGCCACGGGGATACTAGCCTTCGGAGCGGTTACGCCTCGCATCTTACGACGCCAGCAGGACCTCGAACTCAATTTTAACTTCGTCTTTGGCTCTGACGCCCATTTTACCGGGAGGCTTAATTCCGAAGTCGGTCTGCTTCAGGGTGGTTTCGCCGGTGTAACGGCCGTCCTTCAACATCACTTGCACCGTGACTGGCCGCGTCTGCCCGCGCAGCGTCAGGTTTCCGCGCAGCGTCCACCGCCCCTCCCCGGCTGCTTCCGCTCCAGTGGACTTGAACACGATCTCCTGATGATGCTCGCTATCGAGTACTTCCGGCCCCAGCATCGTCTTCTGCACTTCGGCGCGATCTTTCTCAGAATCGTCCTTGTCAATCACGCGCAACGCCCGCGCATCCACGTGAATTTCAACCGCAGGATGCGAACCCGTGTCCGCCGTACCGCTTTGAATCGGCGCGCGCACTTCGTGCTCGTGTCCCAGCCCTGAGAATGCGCCCGTCTTGCCGACGTGAATCGATAACGTAGACTTCTGCGTGTCGATATTATGTTGTTGGGCGCTCACGCCCAACATGCACACCAAGCTCGCTGCTGCTAGGAACACGGTTCGCCTCATCGCTCACCTCGAAGGGAATTTCCTTGGGGAAAACTTGTAGGTACGACCGTATGATCTGCCATTGCTGCATCATAATGCAACTCAAAGCTGCTGGAGACCGGGCTTAGAAGCGATCAAGACTCACTTTGTCGCCCACGTTCCTGACAAGTCGGTACCGAGACCCACTTTACCGGTTGATGCCATAACGACGTCGGCCTCGCGACGGCCCGAGTAGACTGTTTCGGTGTTCACCCTAACAGTGCTCGGACCGAAGGAGGCCGAGATGAGAATTATAGGATGTGACTTTCACACTCGCCAGCAAACGTTGGCGATGCTGGACACCGAAACGGGGGAGCTGGTGAAGATGACTCTGCTGCACGAAAGAAACAAGGTGCGAGAGTTTTATTCTGCGCTTCCACGCCCGGTGCGTGTGGGCATCGAAGCCACGGGATCGATGCAGTGGTTTGTGAACCTGCTGGAAGAGCTGGGAATGGAATGCCAGGTTGGTAACCCGGCAGTGATTCGGGCAGCCGAGCCGCGGAAGCAGAAACATGATCGGCGAGATGCAGGCTTGATTCTGAAACTGCTGATGGAAGACCGTTTTCCGGCGATCTGGCTGCCTTCGAAGGAGCTACAGGATCTGCGGGCCTTGGTGCGACACCGTCATCAGTGGGTACGCATGCGGACGCGGATACAAAATGCGCTGCAGTCGATCGCCTTGGCGAATGGTTTGCGACGAGGCCCCGCCCTGTGGAGCCAAGCAGGCCAACACATGATCGCATCGTTGCCCTTGGCGCCTCATGCCGCTTATCGGCGGAGCGAGTTGCAGGCGATGTACGAGAAATTCGAAGCGGAGATCGAGAAACTAAACCAGCGAGTCGAGGAGCAAGCGTGCGAAGGAGCCGGCGCACGTCTGCTGATGACCCATCCCGGAGTGGGGCCGGTCACGGCGCTGGCGACCGAGGTATTCCTGGGTGATCCAGCACGATTCGCAGACAGCAAGGCCCTGGCTAGTTATGTAGGGATGATCCCGAGAGAATACTCCAGTGGAGGGAGGCAGCGGCTCGGTGGGTTGAGTAAACAAGGCAACCCGCTGCTGCGCTTTCTCTGGGGTGAGGCGGGAGCACACGCGGTGCGCCGAGATCCGGCGTTGCAGCGTTTTTACCGCCGGAAATTGGTGCAGAAGGGTCTGGGGAAAGCGAGAGTGGCTGTAGCTCGCAAGCTCGGGATTCGGCTGTGGATCATGTTGCGGGATCAGATGGAGTACAACGAGTTCTGTCGTCGTGGACAGAAGCAGCAGAACAGCGGTGCCGCCTGTGCAGGGATGCCTGGAACGCGCAATGGTGCGACGAGTCACCGGCCGGTTGATTAGGCGACCTGCCTCCCTACGGGGAGTTCGAATAACTCATCATGGTCGAGAGTGATCGAAGAGATGGCTGGTGGGCAACACCGAGCTGATGAACAAAGACGGGCCGAGCAAGTTCGGGTGATACAGATGAACAGAAGCGGCAGGAAAGGACGCAATTCGTGCGTCCACGCCGAAGTCTGCGCAAACTTAATGATAAGCAAAAGAAAAAACCTAAAAAACTCTTGACACCGCCGACGTCGTTAGAGATTGCGCGTTAGGACGAAGCCGCTGGCGCGGCGGGCGCTTCGCATGCTGTGCTCCTCAGGTCATGCCGCAAGGTAGCGCTTTTAACTGCGATTTTCGCTTTTCTCTAATTTTTCTAAGCCATGCAAAATCAATAGACTACAGACGAAAAAAAGACTCGATTCCGATAGCCGTTAGACCGGCTCCAGCCATTAGCCCGCATCCACCGCAACCGCCAGCCGCCACCTTCAAACGGCTTTATCGTGGGCGGGACACGTTCAACAGCTTAAAGAGTGTTGCATCGACGGGTTGAGCTGGCACGGATAACCGGACATCTCAAATCGAGTTCCACAATGCCGAAGATTAGCGGCGCTGCCTCCGAAAGGACCGGTCAAATGTGTGCGTATTTGAACAGACCGGTCAAATCCAGATCTAGTAAAGTTGTTTTGCCATCAGCAATCTAGTTCTCTCATCCACGCCTACCTCGGACACATGTTTAAGTGAGTTTCTGGCGAGTTCGGGCCGGGACCAGAAGACAAGATCGCCCTTTGCCGTCACACCGTACAGCTATCAAGTCTTCGCGCAATGGGACACGCAGTATCCGGTCAGTCGTGACAGCGAAGAGCGAGAAGAGATGTCTTATGATGCACAAACGCTTCATTGTCCTGCTCGGAGTGGTTCTGAGTAGCTATGTGCCGGCGGCTGCACAAAGACCCTCTCACCAGATTGCCGTGCTACATGAACCTCCAGCCCCGACAATAACGATCCCGCTTCGAACGCTACCAGCGCGACTGCCGGCCTTTTCTTTCTTTCTGTTTCAGGGCCCGGCAGGGTCCAGTGCTCAGTTCACTCCCCCCATAGCGGAAGCTTACGGGCGTGACCACACTTTAGAAAGCACATTCCCGATCGAAAATATGAAGACTATGTTTGTCACGGAGTCGCGTCTCTCAGTCGTTCAAATATGGGGTGGGCGGCTGCAACTGAACTGCTTCGTGAGCACTCTGCACATGGGAAACATCGTGCTCGGTCCGTCGGTATCAGTAGAAGGCTTTCGTCTTCCTGGAACTCGGTCCGTTGATCTGTACGGTATCAGCCTGAGATTTCCTTTTGGCTCGGGCGCAGACTCAGGACGCTCGGTCCATCTATGGCGAGGTCTGTCGCGGATTGTGGATGGTCGATGAGACAACGGCAACCCAGCACTCTGGTGTGAGCGGATAGTCCCGCGGCCGAATCGTCGATGCCCTCTCCATTCGGGAAAGACCCGCAGAGATCGAGGACCGCGCCATTCCCGGTTATTGGGAGGGTGATCTCATCGGCGGCACAAAGAACAGTCACATTGTGACCTTGGTGGAACGACATTCGCGTTTTACCGCGCTGGTAAAGGTGCCCAGCAAGGATACGGCTGTTGTCGTCGCCGCACTGAGCCGGCACGTTCGTAAACTCCCCGCGTCCCTGCGGCGTTCGTTGACCTGGGACCGCGGACTGGAGATGGCCAAACACAGGACCTTCACGGTGGACACGAATGTGAAAGTTTACTTCTGTGATCCTCATAGTCCTTGGCAGCGCGGCACCAACGAAAACACGAACCGGTTGCTACGACAATATTTGTCTAAGAGAAGCGACCTGTCCCGCTATGCTCAATCGGACCTGGACAAAGTAGCACTGCGATTAAATCAACGCCCGCGATAGACTTTAGGTTTTGAGACTCCTGCGAGTAGACTACGAGCTAGTGTTGCGCCGACCCATTGAGACCGCCCGGATAACCGGACATCTTCCCTACCATTCCTTCACTTCTCCGGTAAGCGCGTGTATGGGGACTTGAGCGGTAGACTGCCGAGCAAATCATATGCCATGCAATTGGGCCGATTTCCAAGAGTGTCCCGAACAGCACAGACAGCCACGGTGACGTTGACTAGGATGACGACGGAAAACATTTGATCATTTTTCCTTCACCTGAAATGAGGAGAAATGGGCACGCCAAGCTTCCCGGAATGGCAGGAGCCTTGCGAGGATGCGCTGTTGGAGCCTGAGGCGAAGAGATTGTTTCAGCAGGTTATTGGCGATTGAATCTTGATGGCTGATTTTTGAGTTTCGATATGGAAAGCCGATCAATGCCATAGGAAAGTCGGGTTAATTTGCCAAACGTTAGGTTACACTCGACGACGTTCTGAAGGCAAAGCATGGAGGGGAATGTATGTTTCACCTAATCTGGTATATTCTCATTGGGCTAATCTCGGGGGTTATCGCGAAATCGGTGATGCACGTGCACATAACGATCTTCTGGACGATCGTGCTCGGCATCCTCGGATCGATCATCGGCGGCGGCGTTACCCACATGTTTTCGCGCCCGACAAACGAGCGATATCATCCCGCCGGTCTCGTTTTTTCCACACTGGGCGCGATCCTGGTTCTCTACATCTGTTATAAGCTGAACATTCATTTTCCCCAGGTCAACCCGTTCTAGCTCATCGACGACTAACCTCGATTTCGTTCAGACGGTCACGTCTCGGTCTGGAACGCTGCCACCTTGAGAAAATCCCCAGCCGAATGGGCAGACCAACAGAGTAACGTTTATCAGGGGTGTGGATTCCGACTGCGCAGTGGCTCGCGGCGGTACCAGCGAACATACTCGGCTGGCCCCGTTCAACGGGGGAATACATATATACGCCCAGATAAACGTACTATTAATTTGAATGAGATCAGCGTCTATAGCTTCGGGGAATCGCGTGACGGGAGACCTGAGGACTCGGAAAAAAACTCCATTCCTCTCCTGAGAGCTTTCCGGGGCCCTAATTTTCGCCGGTCAAACATCTGAAACTTGGGCCTTAGCGGGTTACGTTAAGGCTTTTTCTTCCCTAGAAATCCACCGAGTGCGTTGGTTGCGGGATTCGCTGAGCCGACTTGCTTCCCGGGAACAGCGCCCTTCGCAAAATTTCCGGCCATCGCGCCGACGTCCGGAATCACCTGAGGATTAGAAGTAGTTCCTTGAATTGCAAACGGAATGCCCCCGCCGCCGGATGAGCTGCCACCAGAGCGCCCTCCTCCTCCGAAGGCTCCAAGCGCACCGCCAACCACACCCGTTTTTCCTCCAGCCAAGCTTGCGACACTTCCTACGCCCTTGGTGAGCCCGCCTGAAAGATTCGCGACCATCTTGAAATTTAATTGACCCGAGGCGCTGACAGTGCCGTTTCCTGTAATCGTTCCTAACGAGGGAAGAACAAGATTTAGCGAATCAATCTTTGTTCCGGAGGGATCGTTGCGCACGGTGGCACTGAGAGTTTGAATATCGGTATCCGAGCCGCCACCACCCCCGAGGCCAGCGAAGGAACCGAGCGCGCCGAGCTTGGACCGCAAACTAAAGCCTGCCAATTTGGCGTTAGATAGGTTTACGGGCCCGGCGATAGTGAGCTTACCTACAGGACCGACAATGGAGAGGTCGGCACTCAGGCTACCGCCCTGCAACTTCGACCCGGAGGGTAAGACAACGCCAACAGCGGGCAAAAACCCCTCCAGATCGACGGCGGACATATTCTGGGCGTTCAGCTTCATACTAATTTTCGCGGGTTCAGCGGCGGTATTGTAGCTTCCATTCAAATGCGCGAGGGCGCTAACGATTTTGATGTCAGCTTGATTCAGGGTTCCGGCTTCGCTTTGCATGATGTAAACCGTCGCGTACTCGATGCTCAGAGGCACCGTGGAAAGACTGCCCGCGGCCGAAACCTTCAGTTTGTTCGCCTTGATGGTGCCCTTGGAACTCATCTGCTTGCCGTCGGAGCTTAAGTTACCTTGGAAATCAATAATGCCTGCAACCCCCGAAGTCGGATCGATAAAGCCGGTCATTGCGAGGTCGATGTGCTTCACGTCCATCGTCGCGTTCAGCGGCGTCAACGAAGTGTCACGTGAATCGATCGGACCAGCCTTGCCTTCTAGTTTCAACGCGGCGTTCCCTGGCCCCTTGGCGGACAACTTGAACGGAAATTGCGAGGTATAGGAAAGGTCGGAAGCTTCCAGGTGCACGTCCTGATAGATACTCGGTTTCTGACTTGATCCCGCGTAGCTAACTATGATCTTGCCATTCGCAATGGTGAGCTTTTCGACGTCCAAAGCGCCCGTGTTGGGCCCGCTGCCGGACTTGCTGCTTGTGGACGACGGACCGCCATTGCTCAGGCTGGAATAATTCCACTTGCCGCCCGAACCGTGAATGAGATTGACCTCGGGACTCTCGACGTCGATGGACCGCACGTCGAGGCGTTTAGAAAAGATCAACGGCAAAAGCTGCACGCCAACGCTGAGAGATTTCGCGGTTAGGAAGGGCGACTTGCTGAAGTTGGGATCGTCGGCGATGGCAACGTCTGAGACGGTCACGCCCCCGGAGAAAATCGCCAGTTGGATATCGCCAATGGTGACCTTCCGGCCTCCGAGGGCCTCGGAGAGCTTGGTTTCCAGCATCGGCCTGAATTGGTTCGCGTTGATGAAAAGCGGCAGCGCCAGGACCAGCAGCAGAAGGACAACAACAACGGCTCCAATGATGATGAGAGGTCTTTTCATGGCCGCCTCCGAACGAAAGGGCTACCAGGGAGCGCTACTGCAAAAAGCGTGAGGACATCATACTCCGGCGATGTCGCATGCGGCAACCGAGCACTTGGACTAAGTGAAGTCGTAGCGGCAAACTTCAATTTCCGCTAAATGCTTCACGGTGCAGCACCTGCCATGAAGCTTGCGAGGCGTTAATCCAGTGTGAGGCGGCGAAGCGAGCACAGCAGAAGGCCTAGAACGAGGGCGGGCTGCATCGCTAAAACAAAAATAACTGTCGCGAGTCGGATCAGTCCGATGACTTGAGTACAGATTTTCGGTATGGATCGATTCGCGTAGGCGCTAGGGTGTAGCGTTCGCGGTTGCCAACTCCAGAGCCACAAGGCGAACTTCGCTTGTAAACGTTCCGGTCGAGCGCGAGTAAGTCACGAACATGATGCGCCCACCATCGACGTTATATTCCGGATGTGTCTGCGCATCGTACACGTTTCCGCCTCCCGCCGGCGGCATCGCGGTGACGGCTTGAATTTCAGTGGACCATGGACCTTCCGGGTTGGGCGCCGTGCGGATCATCACGTTTAGCGACAGTGGCTGGCTGTACACTGCGACATAACACTGCAGGAACGCATTCCACGACACGTTGAGAATATCTTCGCCGCTAAATACGGAAATGGCGTCGCTGACGTTGGGAGACGCATCCATAAACGTATAGCACTCCGTTATTCATGAGCGCCGCCGAACCGAAGTCGGCTCATTCTGGTTGAAGAGCAGATCAGGATGGTCCGCAACGACCGGCGGATTAATCGTGGGCCGTTGCAGCAAGCTCTGGAAGTTTTGCCATGTCGCAACGGATGTCCCGAGGCCATGGAAATTAAAGTTGCCGGGCGCCGCGGAGACAAGCATATAAAAAACAAACGCTGGATTCCCTGTGGTGTCCCCGATGATCGTTGATGGCCACAGGGCAAAGCGCGCGCCGCAAGGCTGCTCCTGGCACGGGTTGCCGCTATGGGCCTGGTTGAACGCCTGCTCCTGTGCATTGTAACTGAGGATCATTGTTGGCGCCCCGGTAGCGTCGTCGCGCTCCTTAAAACTGGAGACTCCGCCTTGTGCATTGAGGTTGGACGTATACGACCACGAATCGCTGATCAGAGTGTTGCCTTCGGCGTCCGGGCTCGCCAGGAAAGTGTCCCCGTATAGCCAAATCGAGTAGCCATTGAATAGCCCGCTGTAGCCACCATCTCTTCCCAGAATTTTCGGACTTGTTTGAAGTGTCCCCATGTCCGTCGCGCTTACCACTACAAGACTCGGCGACGTTCCAGATCGCGGCGTGGCTGAGGAACCACCGAAACACCCCTGCATTCCTAAAGCTGGACACACCACGCAGCAAACCACGGTCAGAAATATCAACGGCACGCGGCGCGAAAGGCGGCCAATCTTAGAAGTGGCCGGGATGAGCTTTTGCGTAACGAGAGAGGTCTTGTTCATGGGTTGTCCTCTTCGACCCGCACGGATGCCGCTGGTTTGCGCTCTGCCACCCTTAGACACACATCATCGCCGAGTGGTTGCCGGGCCATAGGACCGGTTTCTGAAGACGCATTGTCACTCCGATCGGTTAGGTCGCTTAGCGTGTCGTCATTGTTGCAGAGCGCATTGCCGCCAGACGATTCTCGACGTCAGTGGCTTCTTTGGGATGGCCCAGGCTGCGGAGCGCCTGCGCTTCGCTCGTCAAGGTGGAAACGAGCTGCGGGCTGTTTGTGCCGTACTGTTTTTCGAGCACTCTAAGCAGTTGGCGATCGCAGGGTTCCAGCTTGTCGGCTTGCCCCACTTGTCATAAAGGGTGCATACGTTGAATAGAGGCATAAGTATATTAATGCCGTCATGGCCGAATATTGATTCGTCGATGTTCAACGCTCGCACAAGATAGGTTTCTGCTTTGGCGTAATCTTTTTGCACGATATAAACGCTGGCGGCCATTCGAAGGCTGTTGGCGACTTTGTCGCTTCCTTCTCCATAAAACTCTTCGTTTAAGTCCACTGCACGCAAAAAGAATTTCTCGGCGGTTCGATTGCAAATCACAGCAGCGGTGGGACTATCGAGTCGCGCTGCCACGATGGGGACATCACGTGCCTTACCATTTCGAGTTCGACCACATACACCGGATTCTTCGATGCCGGCTCGAGGGAAAGATTACCGATAACGTCCTGAAGAAATATTATCGAGACGCTGAGAAGTACGTGAAACAGACCGATCCGCGCGCTGGCGTGTTCGATATGTCGTCCGTGAGTTCCTCGGACGTTTCGCCCCAGACTATTCGCGAACTGGCAAGTTTGCCTCCGACCTTAGCCGACCCGTTGCGCCCCCGGTGTATTGTCGCGCCGTCTCCTAAGATTTTTGGCATGGCGCGAATGTTTGAGTTGCAGGGACAGCACACTCGCCCGAACTTGCATGTCGTTCGCACACAAAAGGAAGCCTGGGCGATTCTGGGCGTCACCAAGCCTATCTTCGAGCGGATAGAAATAGAATGACGGCGTTGAGAATAAATTTGTACTTCGGACTAACGCTGGATGGTTAATTTCCGGGGATCGAATTCGTAGCCTTCCTCCAGGACGGTTTGCTGCGCCGCGGCGCGCAAGGCCTGTTCGTCCGCGTTTTTCGGCAGGTTGCAATGACGGCGGATCACCTCTTCACCTTCTGTAATGCGAATCAGCCACTGTGATTTTGCGGCATCCCAGGAAACGTCGACGTGATCGGCAGTCATGGCGTCCTCCCGCTGAATAATTTCAGCGACATTGTACGCCTGGGGATGCTTCAAGGTTCAATATTTTTCGGCGGTGCAGCGCAACTAAAGCGGCCGTTCCTTCCGTTCAATTCGAAACGTGTAGCATCCCGCAATGGTGCTTCGGACGTGGATGTAGTCCACTTCCGAGTTCGCGAAGAGCTTCTCGATCGCTGCAACCATATTCCCATTCTCCACATATTCCTGCGCCAGAAGACGCCTGCCTCTAGCGTATGCGTTCAATGTTCGAGGGCTGTTACAGAGCTCCTCAGGAAAGCCTGCGTATTCGTTATAGCGCTCGCATGTTTCTGCATGCACGTAAACCGGCCCAGGGAGTGGGAGCTTCTCGATGTCTCCGAAGGCGTCGTAGGTGAATAACGTCCACCTTTCGCCGGCGGAAATCATGCGAAGGCAATGCCGGCAGGGCGCGTCTCCGGTGGCAATTTCGGTAAATGCAGGAAAACCGTAACGCGGGTCTTTCGCTGTTTTTCGCACGGCGTCGGCGATGTCGGTTGAAATCGGAATTACGCGGATGGGAACCATCTCTTTTCCTTTATGACGAAAGAATTTCGGTGGCGCACTACAGTCTGCACGAGCCGGCGGGTATGAAACTATCCGGTTCTCGCGCTCAAATTTTTTTGCAGCACGCGCTGGATGTCTTTCGATCACGAATACGGATGAGCTAGCCCGCGTTCGAGCTTGTGGCATTCCGCCAAATTGGTGTTAGAATCGCCGCCACCCATGGAGCGAGCCGGAAAATTTCTTGGTAACACGCTGCGGAGACTCGACCGTCCCGAAGCTGCGCTTGCGTGGCTGGCGAGCGCGTGGCCGCGCGTGGTGGGAAAAATTCTCGCCGCGCATACCAAGCCCGTTCGCTGTCAAGGCGGAAGTCTGGAAATCGTGGCCGATGGGAAAGCCTGGCAGAAGCAGTTGGAGTCTATGAAAAAAGAATTCTGCGAGCGCGTCAATCAGGCCTGGGGTGGCAATCTTGTTCGCGACGTGAAATTCATTGCCAAGCCCGGTCCCAAGCGCTCCCGAGAACTCGACAACGACCACACTCCGTTCATCCGCAGCCGCAAAGGCTAGTCCTTCCCCCAACATCACGCTTCGGCTCAAATTTCCGGCCCGCGTGTGCTTGCGTTTAGAGACCTCTCTCCCTAAGATTGATTTATCGCAATCAAATCAGGAGCTTTGAAAACCGATGACGATTAGCCGCGAAGAAGTCTTGCGAGTAGCCGAACTCGCTCACCTGGAGTTGACTCCTGAAGAAGCCGAGCTGTACCGCGGCCAGCTTGACGAAATCCTGAACTATATCGGCAAACTCCAGCAACTGGATGTGACCCAAGTGGAGCCGATGACCCAAATGTCGTTCGTGCCATCCCCAGGGGTTGCTGCATCCGCCGAATCGAAGCAAGAGCTCGCACCGGATCTTCGGGACGATACGCTGCTCCCATGTCACATTGCCGACGCAGTGTTGGAGCAGGCTCCGGACGCCGCGAAACCCTTCTTCCGCGTTCCCAAGGTCATTGAACGATGAGCGCCGCAACGCCTTGGACGGTTGCCAGCATACAGACGGCTCTACGCGCAAAGAAGATCTCGGCTCGCGAAATCACGGCCGACTTTTATGCTGAAATCGACAGGCAAAATCCGCGCTTGAACGCCTACTTGACGCTTTCGCGGGAACGTGCGTTTGCTCAGGCGGATCGCGTGGATGTTGCGACGGCTTGTGGCGAGAAACTGGGGCCGCTGGCGGGCGTGCCTATCGCGGTAAAAGACGTAATCAGTACGGCTGGGGTCCGAACTACTTGTGGATCGAAAATACTGGAGACTTACGTTCCGCCTTATGACGCGACTGCCGTGGCGCGCCTGGAGAGGGCCGGTGCCATTATCCTTGGTAAGACAAACTGCGACGAATTCGCCATGGGCAGTTCGAACGAGAACTCTGCATACGGACCCGTACGGAATCCCGTAGCACTCGACCGGGTTCCGGGGGGCTCGAGCGGGGGATCGGCGGCAGCAGTGGCGGCCGGTTTGGCTGTGGCTGCATTGGGAACCGACACAGGGGGCTCGATTCGCCAGCCGGGAGCCTGCTGCGGCGTGCCCGCAATGATAGGGACATATGGCCGCGTATCACGTTATGGACTGATAGCATTCGCCTCCTCACTCGACCGAATCGGCCCCTTTGCGGGCAATATCGCCGACACGACTGCGTTAATGTCGGTGATTGCAGGTCATGACGAAAATGATGCGACTTCCGCAGCAGTTTCGGTTCCCGATTACACCGCGGAAGTAGAGCAGCCGGTGCAGGGTCTCCGCATCGGCGTTCCTGAGGAATACTTTGCTGCCGGTATCGATCCTGAAGTAAAAGAAAAAGTCCTCGCCGGCATCGCGCTCCTTGAGAAACTCGGTTGCCGGCGGGTTCCGCTCAGGATGCCGCATACGGAATATGCCATCGCCACCTATTACATCGTCGCGACAGCAGAGGCCAGCTCGAACCTCGCCCGATATGACGGCGTGCGCTACGGGCTGCGTGTACCGGGAGCCACACTGATTGAAATGTACCGGAAGACCCGTGAACGGGGGTTTGGCCCGGAAGTGAAGCGGCGCCTGATGCTCGGAACGTACGCTCTTTCTTCGGGCTATTACGATGCCTACTATCTGCGCGCACAAAAGGTGCGGTCGCTCATCGCCCGCGATTTTTCCGACGCTTTCGGCAAAGTCGACGCCATCGCCGCACCTACGATGCCGACGCCCGCTTTCAAGCTAGGCGAGAAGACGGCCGATCCACTTCAAATGTATCTCGCTGACATATATACAGTTACAGGCTCCTTAGCGGGGATTCCTGGCATCTCCGTTCCCTGCGGAAAAACAAAAGGGCAGCTCCCCATCGGTATGCAAATCCTAGGCCCGCGTTTCAGTGAATCGAGGGTCTTGCAACTAGCCCGCGCCTTTGAGAAGGCTGGCGGGTGTACGATTTGACCGAAGAACCCGTGCCGGACTTGGAGCCAATTTTCGGCCTGTTGCAGACGTCGCGGCACAGGTTTGTCACGGCAGCCAAAGAGGTTCCGATAGATATGTGGCGCGCATCGCCCGGGGAGGGCAGATGGTCAAGCGCCGAAGTGGTGGCGCACGTGACCATGGTCGAACGCGCGATCACTGCCGGAGCGAGGAAAGTGCTGCAAGCGCCTCGGAAGGCGGTTCCACTGTTGAAGAGACTGCACTTGCCTGTGGCCCTTGCAGCGTGGCGTGGAGCGAAACGACGAACCCCTATTCCGCTGGATGCGGCGTTCGTGGCGGATAGGCCGGAAGCTCTCAGCCTCCTAACGACAGCGCGGGAAGAAACCCTCAGTTTCATTGCGTCCACGCAGAGTGAAGATTTGAGGGCTTACCGCTTCCCGCACCCGTTTATGGGCAGCCTAAATATCTACGATTGGTTCCGCCTAATCGCTTACCACGAATTACGCCACGCGCAACAAATCCGTGAAGTGGTAGAGACATTTCATCGTTAGACTTTCATTTCCATTTTGGAGCAAAAAAGTGGAACAGTACTAATTTTCCTAGGTTTCGCTTGATTTCGGCAAACCATAGAATGCAGAAGGTTTCTTTTTCATTCTGTCGGCGGGCCGATTCGGCGGAATAGAACGGAAGGACTATTGCAGGGGAGTTGGTCACCTTTATTCTGTCTCATCAATGGAATGAGAGGACGCCCATGGTACGCATCAAATCCAGCCAAAAAATCTTCACCGAAGATGAGGTATCCAGCCTGACTGGGATATGCCTGGATCATCTGCGCGGCCTCGCGCGAAACAAGCATTTGGGCACTCTTGCTCGTGCCGCGGAAGCGGCCGGAGCCGAAGCCGAAAAGTGGCTTTTTACGAACTCGGAACTCATGATTGTTACGGTTCTCCAACCGCGTTGCGATCATTAAGTCTTCCTCAACTCGCATTCCTCGCTTGAGTGAACACCACGACGGCAAAATCGGCTGCTGAACAACTCCGTACAATCCTGCTTTCGTTATCTCGGGATTTTTTCGCTTGGTATTCGCTCCGCGTTCGCAGTTGCATACGGCAGCGAGCGGATTATTCTGAGCGCCACTCAACTCCGTAGCTGCCAGGCGCATCATATTAGAAAGTAGGAACACACGAGAGGATCCCAAGGTCAATGCCGGAACGCCAAGAGTATGGCCAGTTTTTTGGACGGGCGCTAGCCACACTAGTCGTCCTGGCTGTAGCTTCGTTTACTCTCTGCGCCTCCGCATGGGCAGAAGGCAGTGTTTTCGCGCCGGCCAGACAAAGAACTCCAGACAGTCCTCCGTCTGGGTCCGCATCGCAATCACCCACCGCCATCCAGTCGGCGTCTTCTACGGCACCGCTGCCGCGCGGAAAAAAACTCATGTTAAGGGACGGGAGTTTCCAGCTTGTTCGGGAGTACCACGTGGACGGGGACCGGGTCCGTTACTACAGCATCGATCAATCGCAATGGGAGGAGATGCCTGAGTCCTTAGTCGATTGGGATGCCACGCACAAAATCGAAGCCACCGAGGCGAAACGCGACGCCGAGCTGGTGGCCAAACTACATGCACGGGAAACCGGCCGAACAGCACAGGCCCTGGACATTGACGCCAGCCTGGAAGTGGCTCCGGGAGTATTTCTGCCGCCCGGCGAAGGACTGTTTGAGTTTGATGGAAAAGGGATCGTTTTAATCCCGCAAGCGCCTGCGGACATTAAGTTCAGCAAGAAGCAGATGCTGAAGCAGGTGCTGATTCCCATCCCGATCGTGCCGACGCGCCACACTATCTCCCTGATCGGCCCGAGAGCTAAGCTAAGACTCAAAGCGGGACAGATTGAATTCTATATGCGTACCGCGGACGGACGCGAACCGGAGCTCGAGCTGCTGCGAGCGAAAGTGAAGCAGAACAGCCGCTATCTTGAAAACCTCGACCAGCTCTTTAAGGAGCAAGGTACCACCGGGGGAACCACCGTGCTGATGCAGCGCTGGCTGATCGCGCCGGGCGTTTTTCGATTTACGTTGGAAGAGCACCTGGATCCGGGAGAATACGCCCTTGCGGAGGTAGTTCAAGGCGGGGGAACAAATCTCTACTTCTGGGACTTCGGACTGGACCCTGCGCCGGCACAATCCCAGGCAAAAGCGAGCAAATAACTATAATTTTCAGTTCGGATTCTCGGACTGCTGCAACAGCTTGGCCAGCAATGTCGCCAGCGCCGCGACGTGAAATGGTTTCTGCAGTACAGCCGCGCCCTTCTCCTCGAACTTCGAAATTTGTGCGGGATCGAACAGCGCACCGGTCATAAAAACGAATCGTGGCATTGCGGTTCGCGCCTGGGAGCGTACTCGGTCAAAAAGCTGCTCCCCGTTCAATCCAGGCAAATTAAAATCGCAAAGAACGAATTCGTAACGATGCGCGCTAAGATGCGTGAGAGCTTCTTCTGAACTGGCCGCTCCTTCGACGATCATCCCACGGGCAGCCAGACCTTCCTGCACGATCTCGCGTATGCTCTCTTCGTCATCCACAACAAAGACAGAGTGTCCGCGCAATTCGGCTGAGCCAGGAGGCGACGGCACGGTCCCGCGAGCAGTACCGGCTTCAGTCGAAACTTCTTCGGCCGCGGCGGGAAGCAGGACGCGAAAAGTGGCGCCAGCGCCCAGAGATGATTCGACTTCGATTTTTCCTCCATGCTCCTTCACAATTGCCTGGGAAATAGTGAGGCCCAGTCCAGTCCCGCCGGAAGGACGCCTAGTCGTAAAAAAAGGATCGAATATCTTCCCAACATTTTCCGGCGCGATGCCCGGGCCGTCATCGGAGAAGGCCAGGGCAATTTTCCCGTCCTTGAGCGCCGCCGAAATTCGAAGAGAGCCGCTTTCGCGGACGGCTCCGATGGCCTGTTCGGCGTTCGAGATCAGGTTCGAGAATCCCTGCACCAGAAGTTTCGGATCACCTTCGATGGGAGGAAGGCCGGGCGCCGCTTGAAATTCGACCTTGATTTTCTTCTGCTGCAACGATGCTCGCTGAGCATCCAGCGCTTGTTTGACGATCTGGTCGATCTGAACTTTCGTTTGGCGCAGGATCGAAGGGCGCGAGAAAACCAGAAGGTTCTGAACGATGGTTGCAGCGCGCCGCGCCTGTTTCAACACGGTGTCAATCTGATGGCGCATCGAATCGTCCGTAGCGCGTTCGCGAACAAGGTCGCTGATACCAAGGATCGCGGTGAGCGGATTATTTAGCTCGTGAGCTACCCCCGCCATCATCTCGCCCATGGCCGCAAGCTTTTCTTTTTGCACGGTCTGCTGTTCGGTGCGCTTGGATTCGGTGACGTCGCGCGCCGAGGCGACCACGCCGTTTATTTTCCCGCTGGCGTCGTAAAGAGGGCTTGCGCTGGCGCGAAGCACACGCCAGTTCCCATCCGCATGCATAGTCCGGTATTCAAACTGGCTTTCCGTCGTGTGGCCCATGGCGACTTTTTGAAACGTGGTTCGAAGCTTCGCCACATCATCCGCATGTACGCTCTGTCCCAATGACTTCCCAATGTATTCACCCGCAGGACGCCCCAGCACATCCTGCACCAGTGGGCTGATGAAGGTGTAAACGCCCTGAAGATCGAGGACGGCAATCACGTCCGGAAAACTCGCAACCAGGCTGCGGACGAATTCCTGCTCCTTGTGCAGGTGCCGCTCCATTTCAAGGCGCTCGCTCACGTCCACTAGCGTTCCCTGAATTCGAAGGACGCGGCCGGCCGCGTCGCGGATCACCGCGCAAGAATTGAGACAGTGGATCGACTTTCCATCCTTTCGACGAAGGATGATTTCGCGGTCCTGCACCGAGCCTTTTTCCATAACCTCGGGGATGAGTGAATCCCGCTGCGCGGGGTCGAGACAGACATCCTGAAGATTCAGCGATTGCAGGTCCTTTTTGGTGTCATAACCCAGCATGCGAACGAGGGCGGGATTGGCGTCGAGAAGTTTTCCCTCCGGCGTAGCCAGGAAGATTCCCTCACGAAGAGTCGCGAAGAGCTCCGTGAAGCGAACCTCGGAACGAAGCTCCGCAGTGATGTCGCGTGCCCACCCAATTATCGAACGGAATCCGGAATCCTCGCTAACCGCTTGGATCCAGCATTGAAATTGTCGCGCTTCCCGGTCTTTTTTTAGGTTGACCGAAACCGTCCCGGTCCAGGATCCAGTCCTCAGGAGCCAGGGAAGCCATTGCTGGAATTGGGCGTGAGTGGGTGCCGCGATAAAGTCCGTCAAATGGCAGCCGATGAGATGCGGAAAGGAAACACCCAGAATTTCGGAGACTCGGCGATTCGCAACACGTATTTCTCCGTCAAGAGTAAGAGTGAAAACGGCGTGATCGAGATTATCGATCAGATCGCGGTAGTTGTGCTGCGAACGCGAAATGACTTCGACGAGCTTGTCATGCTGCGCCTCGCTGACAGAGGCGCCGGCTGTTTGCTCACGCGGTTTGTCTGCCGACTGTGCGGGCATAGATTTGTTTTCGCCGTATTGACCGGTGGCAGCGGGACGCTAAGAGGCGTCTCTTAAGTTTAAGCGCGGGCTGCCACGCGGAGGTGAAAGAAAAAGTAAGTTTATGCCAAGTGCTCAACAGGCCGAATGGACAGTCGAGCTGAATTGACAGAAGGGCGCAGAAAGGGATGTTTTGCGGGAATGCGTGCTGACAAAAGAAGAAGGCGCCACGATTTCAAATCGAGGCGCCCGGGTTTGAAAGGCCGCGAGTCTAGCTTTCGGCGACGGCGTCGGTATCCTTGCGCAGGAAATCGAGCGCCGCGGCCTCTTCCGGCGTGAGCTCCGGCTCCATCTGTTGAATCTCTTCCTTCGGAATTTCCGTAAGGAGCTGGATATTTCGGTAGCGGTCGAGACCCGTGCCGGCGGGAATCAACCGGCCCATGATGACGTTTTCCTTCAAACCGCGCAGATAATCGACCTTTCCAGAGATGGCCGCTTCGGTAAGAACGCGGGTAGTCTCCTGAAAGCTTGCCGCGGAAATAAAGGAGTCGGTCGAGAGCGACGCCTTGGTGATTCCAAGGAGCAACGGACGGCCAGTTGCCGGACGCCCGCCATCGTGAATGATGCGATCGTTCTCTTCGCGGAAGCGGAACTTGTCCACTTGCTCTTCCAGAAGGAACGAGGTATCGCCCACGTCCTCGACTTTCACCCAGCGCATCATCTGACGAACGATGGTTTCGATGTGCTTGTCATTAATGTTGACGCCCTGCAGGCGGTAGACTTCCTGGATCGAATTCACCAGGTAAGCCTGCGTATACTTCTCTCCGAGGACGGCGAGAATATCGTGTGGGTTCAGCGGCCCGTCAATCAACGGCTCGCCGGCCCGAACGTGTTCGCCTTCCTGCACGTTGATGTGAACGCCGCGCGAGACGGAATATTCTTTCACCGTTCTTCCGTCCTCGCTTTCGACGAAGATCTTGCGCTGGCCCTTAACGATGTCGCCGTACTTCACGATGCCGTCGATTTCGCTAATGACCGCGGGATCCTTGGGCTTACGCGTTTCGAAGAGCTCGACCACGCGCGGGAGACCGCCAGTGATGTCTTTCGTTTTGGTGGTTTCGCGCGGGATCTTCGCTAGCACGTCGCCCGGTTGCACCTCGTCACCATCGGCCACCATCAAGTGAGCGCGTGACGGCATGAGGTACTTTTTGCGAACGCGTCCCTGAGGATCGCGAACGAGAATCGTGGGCTGATGCTTCTCATCACCTGGAGGAAGCGTGACGACGAGCTGCGACAAGCCGGTAACTTCGTCCACCTGCTCTTCAATCGTGACGCCGGGCTGCAAATCCTTGAACTGGATCGTGCCGCCCGTTTCTGTAAGGATTGAGAAGGTGTACGGATCCCACTCGACCATCGTCTGTCCGAGCGTGACCGGCTGGCCGTCTTCGACCTTGAAGCGCGCGCCATACACAACGTGGTGGCGTTCCTTTTCGCGGCCTTTTTCGTCGACCACGGCGATTAAGCCGGATCGATTCATAGCCACGATGGTCTTGTTGCGGCCCTCGACCACGTTCAAGTCGATGAACTTCACGAATCCGTTGTTGCGCGCTTCGACTTTCGACTGTTCGGTAACGCGAGTTGCCGTGCCGCCGATGTGAAATGTGCGCATGGTCAGCTGCGTGCCAGGCTCGCCGATGGATTGTGCCGCGATAACTCCGACAGCTTCGCCCATCTCAACGAATCGTCCGGTTGCCAGGTTCCTGCCGTAGCAGCGGCCGCAAACACCGCGCCGGGACTCGCACGTGAGCACGGAGCGAATGTTGACTCGCTCGATGCCGGCCGCCTGGATCGCGTTGGCCAGCTCTTCAGTAATTTCCTGGTTGATCTCGACGATGACGTTGCCTTCGTAATCCTTAATTTTCTCGAGCGATACGCGGCCCACAACGCGGTCGCGCAACGGCTCGACTTCGACTCCGGCTTCCAATATCGGCTCGACGTAAATTCCGTCGGCCGTGCCGCAATCGAATTCGTTAATGATTACGTCCTGCGCCACGTCTACTAGGCGCCGCGTGAGGTAGCCGGAATCGGCGGTCTTGAGCGCCGTATCGGCCAAACCCTTGCGAGCGCCGTGCGTGGAGATAAAGTACTGCAGCACCGTGAGGCCTTCGCGGAAGTTTGAAGTAATCGGAGTCTCGATGACTTCGCCCGAGGGCTTGGCCATCAAGCCGCGCATTCCGGAAAGCTGGCGGATCTGCTGTTTCGAGCCGCGCGCGCCGGAATCGGCCATCACGTACACTGGATTAATCACGCCCTGCTTGTCCTGCTCTTCGAGGGCCTTGAACATTTCGTCCGCGACCTTTTCGGTCACGTCCGACCAGATCGCGATCACTTTGTTGTAGCGTTCGCCGTTGGTGATCGCACCGTCCAGATATTGCTGTTGCACTTTGACCACTTCGTGTTCGGCCGTGTCCACCAACTTGAACTTCACGCTGGGGATGACCATGTCGCTGATGCCAATGGAGACGCCGGACTTCGTTGCGTACAGGAAGCCGAGCTCCTTCAGCTTGTCCAGCGCAATGACCGTCTTTTCCAAGCCGAAGCGCAGGTAGCAATATTGCACCAGGGCTTGCACGCCTTTCTTTTTCAACAAGCCATTGATGAACGGCATATCGTGCGGCAAGTGATCGTTAAAGATCACGCGGCCCACGGTGGTATTCAGGAATTGGCGATTTAGATTTACCGGCTCGGTGTGCGACACGTCCTGATCGTCGTACGCATTGGTCAAGTCGATCACTTCCCCGGTGTAGCGCAGGCGAATTGGAGTGAGCAATTCCACTTCGTCCGCTTCGAGCGCCATCACCACTTCTTCCGGCGAACCGAACGCACGGCCTTCGCCCTTAGCCTTGGGCTTGTGCTTGGTCATGTAATAAATGCCCAAGACCATGTCCTGCGTCGGCACGGCGAGCGGATAGCCGTTAGCCGGGGACAGAATGTTGTGCGAGCTCAGCATCAACACGGACGCTTCCACCTGCGCTTCCGGGGACAGCGGAATATGCACCGCCATTTGGTCGCCGTCGAAGTCCGCGTTGAACGCCGTGCAAACCAGCGGATGGATGCGGATAGCCTTTCCTTCCACCAACACAGGTTCGAAAGCCTGAATGCCCAGGCGGTGAAGCGTGGGAGCGCGATTTAGCATAACGGGATGTTCGCGAATCACGTCTTCGAGAATGTCCCACACGATCGCTTCCTGCGCCTCCACCAACTCCTTCGCCTGCTTGATGGTGGTGCAGTGTCCCGCAGCCTCGAGCTTGTGATATATGAACGGCTTGAAAAGCTCCAGAGCCATCTTCTTCGGCAAACCGCACTGATGCAGCTTCAGCTCCGGGCCAACGACGATGACCGAACGGCCGGAGTAATCGACGCGCTTGCCCAGCAGGTTCTGGCGGAAACGACCCTGCTTGCCCTTGAGCGTGTCGGAAAGCGACTTGAGTGGGCGATTGTTCGTGCCGCGCAAAACTCTACCTCGGCGGCCGTTATCGAACAGCGCGTCCACCGCTTCCTGCAACATGCGCTTCTCGTTGCGAACGATCACATCCGGCGCGTGCAACTCCATCAGCTTTTTCAGCCGGTTGTTGCGATTGATCACGCGGCGATACAGATCGTTCAAGTCGGACGTCGCGAAACGTCCGCCATCCAGAGGAACCAGGGGGCGCAGTTCCGGCGGAAGAACCGGAATCACATCTAGAATCATCCACTCTGGCTTGTTGCCGCTCTTGCGGAATGCTTCCAGGACCTTGAGCCGCTTGGCGAATTTGATTCGCTTCTGCAGGCTGGGATCCATCTTCATCTTTTCGCGAAGTTCTTCGGACAGCTTATCTACTTCCACGCTGCGCAGAAGTTCCTTGATGGCTTCGGCGCCCATGCCCGCGCGGAACTTTCCGAGATTCTCTTTCTGCAATTCGCGGAGTTTTTCCTCCGGCAGAATATCCTTCTGCTTGAGCGACGGCACATCGCCCGGGTCGATACAGACGAAAGTCTCGAAGTAAAGAATGTGCTCGAGGTCGCGCATGGTGATGTCGAGCAAATAACCGATGCGGCTCGGCAGTCCCTTGAAGAACCACACGTGCGAGCAGGGCGAAGCAAGCTCGATGTGGCCCAGGCGCTCGCGGCGAACTTTGCTGAGCGTGACTTCCACTCCGCACTTATCGCAGATCACTCCGCGATGCTTCATGCGCTTGTACTTGCCGCAGAGACACTCCCAGTCGGTGACGGGGCCAAAAATCTTGGCGCAGAACAGTCCGTCGCGCTCCGGCTTGAAGGTCCTGTAGTTGATGGTTTCCGGCTTGGTTACTTCGCCGTGAGACCACGAACGGATTTTTTCCGGACTCGCCAGGCTGATACGAATGGAATCAAAATCCGCAATCTGGCTGGCACGGTCGTACGGGCTTGAACGATACAAGGGCAGATCCTCCTCTCCGGCACTCCGGAGCAGAAACCAGTGAATCTGTGAAGCGCCGCCCCGATCGATTGGGGCGGCGCGCTAATTAATCCGCCGCTTCGGCTTTTTCGAGCTGCGGCTTCTGGCGCTTCATCAATTCAACATCCAGGCAGAGCGATTGCAATTCGCGCACGAGCACGTTAAACGATTCGGGCACTCCGGGCTCGATACCCGGCTCACCCTTCACGATCGCCTCGTAAATCTTGGCGCGACCATAGACGTCGTCAGATTTCGCGGTGAGCAGCTCCTGGAGAATGTGTGCGGCGCCGTAAGCTTCGAGCGCCCACACTTCCATTTCTCCAAATCGCTGTCCGCCGAACTGCGCCTTACCACCGAGCGGCTGTTGCGTGATCAGTGAGTACGGTCCAATGGAGCGAGCGTGAATCTTGTCGTCCACCAAATGCGAGAGCTTGAGCATGTAAATGTAACCAACGGTAACTTCCTGCGCGAAAATGTCGCCAGTCATTCCGTCGTACAGAGTGATTTTTCCGGTCTGGGGCAGCTCGGTGAATTCCAGTAGATGGCGTATGTCATGTTCGCGAGCGCCGTCAAAAACCGGCGTTGCGAATGGCACGCCTTCGCGGAAGCTGTAGGCCAGGTCCAAAATCGCATCGTCATCCAAATCGGCGATGGTCTTCCACACCGACGTGGGTCCGAATGCATCCTTGAACCACTTGCGCACGCCTTCCGCGCGCGTTTCCTTGTCGAGCAGTTTCGCCACGCGCGCGCCGAGCTCTTTCGAAGCCCAGCCGAGATGCGTTTCGAGAATCTGTCCGACGTTCATACGCGAAGGAACGCCCAGCGGGTTTAGAACGATTTCCACCGGCGTGCCGTCCGGCATATACGGCATGTCTTCTTTCGGAACGATGCGCGCGATGACGCCCTTATTTCCGTGGCGACCTGCCATCTTGTCGCCGACGGAGAGCTTGCGCTTCATCGCAATGTAGGTCTTCACCAGCTTGATCACGCCGGGCGGCAGTTCGTCGCCCTTCTTGAGTTTGCCGATACGCTCGTCGGTAATTTTCCGCAGCACATCGATCTGACGCGAGGTCATTTCTTCGATCTCATCGATTTTCTCTATTAGCAGCGGGTCTTTATCGTTTAAGCGCAAGCGCTTCAAGTTGCGCGTAGTGATCTTTTCCAAAATATCGCGCGTCAACTCGGTGCCCTTGGTCAGCAAACGCTTGTTGGTGCGCTCGTCGTGCAGATCGGCGGTCAATTTCTGTCCGCCGAGCAGGTCGTTCAGGCGCTTCAAACGCTCGTCGGTGAGAATGCGAATCTCATCGGCGAGGTTCTTTTCCAGTTTTGCGATTTGCGTGCCTTCGATGGCCTTGTGGCGCTCATCCTTCTCTGCGCCTTTGCGGCAGAAGATTTTCACGTCCACAATCGTGCCTTCGATTCCCGGCGGGCAATACAGCGAAGCGTCGCGAACGTCTCCGGCCTTCTCACCGAAAATGGCGCGAAGAAGTTTTTCTTCCGGAGTCAGCGTGGTTTCGCCCTTCGGCGTTACCTTGCCGACAAGAATGTCGCCAGGCTTCACCGTTGCACCGATTCGAATCACGCCGCTTTCATCAAGATTGCGAAGGAAGCTCTCGTTGATGTTGGGAATATCGCGAGTGATTTCTTCGGGGCCCAGTTTCGTGTCCCGCGCTTCGATTTCGTATTCCTCGATGTGAATCGAAGTGTAGTAATCCTCTTCCACCAGCTTTTCGCTGACCAGTATCGCGTCTTCAAAGTTGTATCCACGCCACGGGAGGAAGGCTACCAGCACGTTGCGGCCTAGCGCGAGTTCACCGCGGTCGGTGCAAGGACCGTCAGCTAGCACTTGACCCTGCTTCACGCGGTCGCCTGCGCGAACCATCGGCTTCTGGCTGATGCAAGTGTTCTGGTTCGAGCGCTTGAACTTCGTGAGCAAGTAAATGTCGGAACCCACCTCGCGGCTCAGCACGCCGGACTGGTCAGACTCCACGCGTACGATCACGCGCTCGGAGTCCACTTGGTCCACGATGCCGTCACGACGGCACACGATCACGGCGCCGGAATCGCGCGCTGTAACGCGTTCCATGCCGGTGCCGACGAGCGGCGCATCGCCGCGAATCAACGGCACGGCCTGGCGTTGCATGTTCGAGCCCATCAACGCGCGATTCGCGTCGTCGTTTTCGAGGAACGGGATCAAGCTTGCGGCCACTGACACAAGCTGCTTCGGCGAGACGTCGATGTAATCCACTTCATCGCGGCTCTTCAAAACGAAGTTGCCGGCCTGCCGGCAGTTGACCAGTTCGGTCGTGATTTTTCCCTTGTCGTCGAGCGAAGCGTTGGCCTGCGCTACCACGTAGCGGTCCTCTTCCCAAGCCGAGAGATAGAAGCAGTACGGCTCCACAACTACGCGCCGGCGCTTCAACTCTTCGTTGGTGTCCTCTACTTTTTCTCGTTCCACTATTTCGCCGGCCTTGAACTCGCTGTCGCCCGCATTGATGATTTGGACGAAGTCGATTACACGTCCACCGCGCACTTTGCGGTAGGGCGATTCGATAAACCCGAACTCGTTGATCCGCGCGTAGCAGGAAAGCGAGCTGATCAGACCGATGTTCGGGCCTTCCGGCGTTTCAATCGGACAGATGCGTCCGTAGTGTGTGGGGTGAACGTCGCGGACTTCGAAACCCGCTCGTTCACGAGACAGACCGCCCGGCCCAAGAGCCGATAGACGGCGCTTGTGCGTAATTTCGCTGAGCGGGTTGGTCTGATCCATGAACTGCGAAAGTTGCGAGCTGCCGAAGAACTCGCGAATCGCGGCCATAACCGGCTTGGCGTTCACAAGATCGTGCGGCATGGCCGTGGACATTTCCTGATACACGGACATTTTTTCCTTGATCGCGCGTTCCATGCGGACCAAGCCGATGCGGAACTGGTTTTCTAGCAGCTCGCCAACCGCGCGAACGCGGCGATTGCCGAGATGGTCGATGTCGTCCACCGCGCCGATATTTTTGCGCAACTTCAGCAGGTATTTGATCGCGGCCACGAAATCCGACGGATCGAGCGTGCGCTTGTCGAGCGGGGTTTCCAGTCCCAGCTTGATGTTGAACTTCAGCCGGCCTACTTTGCTGAAATCGTATTTGCGGGCATCAAAGAACATTCCGTTAAACAGCGCGGTTGCCGTTTCCAGTGTTGGAGGGTCGCCGGGACGCAGTTTGCGATAAATCTCGATCAGCGCTTCCTTGGAAGTGCGGATCGTGTCCTTCTCCAGCGTGCGGCTCACGACGATGCCCACGTCATCGCGGTCAGGAAACGCGATATCCACTTCCGTGATTCCGGCTTCGGCAATCGTGGCGAACATCTCCGGCGTGAGCGGCTTATTGGCTTCGAGCAGCACTTCGCCCGTCTGCCGGTTCACCAGTTCACCGACGGTGATTGCGCCTTCCAGATCGGCTGGGCCGATTTCCACTTGCGTCACGCGCGATTTGCCAAGTTCCTTGAAGATCGGCTCGGTAATGCGCTTGTGCGCCCCCACCAGCGTTTCGCCGGACTTCGGATGCTTGATTTCTTTCGACAGCTTGCGGTCGATCAAGCCTTCCGAAACGTTCCAGAAAAGCTCGCCATCACGCAGCGAAATGCGCTCCACTTGATAGAACGTGCGCAAAATGTCTTCATTCGATTTCATTCCCAGCGCGCGAAGGAAAATCGAGCCCAGGAACTTGCGCTTGCGGTCGATGCGCACGTACAGAATGTTTTTCGTGTCGTATTCGAACTCAACCCACGAGCCGCGGTAGGGAATAATTTTCCCCAGGAAATAGCTGCGGTTGTTAGCTGTCTCGAAGAAGACACCCGGCGAGCGGTGCAGCTGGCTGACGATCACGCGCTCGGTTCCGTTGATGATGAAGGTGCCGTTCTCGGTCATCAGCGGAATATCGCCGAAGAAAACTTCCTGCTCTTTAATGTCGCGAATGGACTTCGCGCCCGTGTCGGGATCTTTGTCGTAAATGGTCAGACGAATGGTGACTTTCAGGGGCGCGGAATAGGTCATGCCGCGCTCCTGGCATTCGTTCACGTCATACTTCAGCTGCAGCGTGACCGGGTCGCCGCACTTGTTGCAAAAAGTCGGCGTGTTCTTGTTGAACGTACCGCACTTGGTGCAAAGCACGTCGCCTGTCTTATAAGGATTGGTGACCACTGAAGCGCCGCAATTCCGGCAGGTGGCGCGCAGGTGATGGAGGCCGCGCAGGTGGCCGCACTTGCACTCCCAGTTGCCAATCGCGTAATCCACGAAATCCAGCTGCGACAGCCCGCGAAAATCCTGAATCGGAAACACGGAGGTGAACACTGACTGCAGGCCCGTATCTTCGCGTTCGCTGGGCAGCAAATCCATCTGCAGGAAACGTTGGTACGACTTCTTCTGAACGTCAATCAGGTTGGGGATCTGGACGGTAGTCTTGATTTTTGCGAAGTCCAGGCGTTCCCGTTCCCGAGTGGCGCGATTGCCGTTACGATTGCTCATGGGTGTGTATCCTCTTCAAACTAAGCCGGATGTGACGACGCGGATCGACACCCGCCCCGTCGGTCCGGGAAGGACGATTTTTGAAGTTCCAGTTCCAAAGGAGCGCGCGTGTAAGCGGATTCCTTCGCAGCCCAGCGTGCGGGCCGCAGCGGGGCGGCACTACTTAACTTCGACCTTGGCCCCGGCGTCTTCGAACTTTTTCTTAATTGTGGCGGCTTCTTCTTTGTTGACGCCCTCTTTCACGGTCTTGGGAGCGCCATCCACCAGGTCCTTGGCTTCTTTCAGGCCCAGGCTGGTAACTTCGCGAACCGCCTTAATCACGTTGATCTTGTTAGCGCCGACTTCGGTCAGAACGACGGCAAATTCCGTCTTCTCCTCAGCCGCGCCCGCTGCTCCCGCGCCTGCACCGCCGCCCGCTGCCATCACAGGCGCCGCCGCTGCCGCTGAGACGCCGAAAGCTTCTTCCATTTTCTTCACTAAGTCGGAAGCTTCAAGCAAGGTCAAACCCTTGATTTCTTCTAGAATCGACTCCACTTTGCTGGCCATTCTCTTCCATCCTCCCCGGCGAGATGAACACTCTTTTTGTTGTACTACGTTAGATGCGGATTAAGCCGTTTCTGCTGCTGGAGCTGTACGGCCCGCTCCTCCGAATTTGTTTGCCTTCGCTGCTTCACTGGTGACCACCGCTAGGCCGCGCGGAACTGCGGCCAGCGCCGTCGCGATGCGTTGCGCCGGTGCGTTCAGCAGGAACATGATCTTGCTGATGAGCTCTTCCTTGCTGGGAAGTGAGGCAAGCTGGTTGATCTCCTGAATCGAAATGACGCGCCCTTCCACCCACCCGGCGCGAAATTGAAACGCCGGAACATCTTTCGAAACCTTCGTGAGAATTTTCGCCAGCGCAACCGGGTCGGTCTTGGTGTACGCAATCGAGTTGGTGCCCTTCAGGTTCTTCAGCAAGCCTTCCGCCGGAGTTCCGGCAGCGGCGCGCTCCGCGACCGTATTCTTCACCACTTCGTAATGCCCGCCCGCCGCTTCCACCGTGCGGCGAAGCTTGGTGTCCTGCTCTACCGTGATTCCCTGGAACGTCGAGAGGATAACGGTGGACACGGTCGCGAGCTGCGTCTTCAGCTCTTCTGACTTCTTTATCTTTTCGGCCTTCTTCTTCATGCCGAACTCCTTGATTTTTACTTGCTACGCCGCGACGGCTGTAGCCACTTCTGCTTCCGAGTGATCGATTGGCACGCCGGGACCCATGGTCGACGTCAGGGTCATTTTCTTGATGTACTTGCCTTTTGCGGCGGCAGGCTTCGCTTTCAAGACCGCCGCCAGCAGCGCGTGCGCGTTCCCCGCCAGATGCGCCGCTGAAAAACTAATCTTCCCCACCGGCGAATGAATGATACCGGTCTTGTCCAGCCGGAATTCCACTTTACCGGCTTTGATTTCTTTCACGGCCTTGGCGATTTCAAATGTGACTGTGCCGGTCTTCGGATTCGGCATCAATCCACGCGGACCCAGAACTTTTCCCAGGCGTCCGGCAGACTTCATCATGTCCGGTGTTGCGATCACAGCGTCGTAATCCGTCCAACCTTCTTGAATCTTCTGGACCATGTCTTCGCCGCCCACGAAATCCGCGCCGGCTTCCTCCGCCTCGCGAACTTTGTCGCCGCCCGCGATTACCAGCACGCGCTTCGATTTCCCCAGCCCGTGTGGCAGCACCACCGTGCCGCGAACCATCTGGTCGGACTGTTTGGGGTCGACTCCAATATTCAGGACCAGCTCGACCGTTTCGTCAAACTTCACGAAGTGCGCCTTGCGCAAGAGCTCCGCCGCTTCTTCGAGTTTATAAGGGCGCGCTTCCACTAGCTTGCGGGCGCGATCTATATTCTTTCCACCAATCTTTGCGCTACGGCCCATCGTCTTTTCTCCCGCTTCGAACTACTCGCTGACTTCGATGCCCATGTTGCGCGCCGTGCCCATAATCGAGCGGACGGCAGATTCCAAATTCATCGTGTTCAAGTCCGGCATTTTCACTTTGGCGATTTCTTCCACTTGCTTCTTCGTAAGCTTTCCCACTTTGTTGCGGTTCGGCTCAGGCGAACCCTTCACGATTCCGGCCGCGCGCTTCAGAAGCTCGGAAGCCGGCGGCGTCTTCATAATGAATGTGAACGTGCGGTCGCTATAAATCGTCACCAGCACCGGAATGATCATACCGTCGGGCTCTTTCGACGTCTTGGCATTAAACTGCTTGCAAAAATCCATGATGTTCACGCCGTGCGGACCCAGTGCAGTGCCCACGGGAGGCGCTGGAGTAGCCTTCATGGCCGGTAATTGCAATTTCACAGTGGATTGAATTTTCTTTGCCATCTATTTTGTCCTTAATTCCAACTGCGCGCTCTCTGTAACGTGCAGCGCCCTAACAGTTACTAGAAACCTACGCAACCTTTTCAACCTGCGCGAAATCCAGCTCCACCGGAGTGGAGCGTCCGAAAATTGTGACCGAAACTTTCAGTGTGCTGCGGTCCGAATTCACTTCCTCGACCACGCCGGTAAAATTTGCGAACGGCCCTTCTCCGATGCGCACCTTTTCTCCGCGATCGAACGACAACTTCGGCTTCGGCTTGTCTGCAGTGGTAGTCGCCCGGTTCAAAATGTTTTGGACTTCTTCTTCGGTCAGCGGCGATGGCGTCTGTCCCGAGCCCACGAAACCAGTCACGCGCGGAGTGGAGCGCACGACGTGCCAGGTGTAATCGTCCATGTCCATCTCCACCAGCACGTATCCCGGATAGCACATCCGCGGCGAAATCACTTTTTTGCCGCCGCGCACTTCCACCACGGACTCGGTGGGAATAATGATCTGCCCGATTTTGTCCGTCAGGCCGAAAGCGGCCACGCGGCCTTCCAGGCTTTCCTTCACCTTTTTCTCAAATCCCGAGTAGGTGTGAACGATGTACCACTGCTTCGACATGATCATCCTATTTCTGAAAGTAATCTATCACTCGCCGGATAAACTCTCCGACTCCGCGATCGACGACATAAAAATATATTCCGAAGAACGCCACGGTCACCACAACCACAACCGTCGTGGACACAACTTCCGGTGGAGACGGCCAATTCACCTGGCGCATTTCGACGCGCACGTCGTGAAGGAACGAGCGCAGCCGCCGCGGATATTCCGCCAGCTTGCCGACAGGCTCCAGCAGCGAAAACCCGCTAACGCGATGATCCGCTTCATCCCGATTCGTTTTTGCCGCTTGCGCCATTTCGACTACCGCCTTGTGCCCCTAGAACCGCCCTACTCACCACCCACGCCACGCCTGCCTACGAAACTGGCAGGGGAGGAGGGATTCGAACCCCCACTCTCGGTTTTGGAGACCGATGGTCTACCGTTGAACCTACTCCCCTAAATCTCGACTTTGAGCGAGGGTGAAAATCCCTTGCCTCGCTGCTCCAGCGTATCGCGCCGAGTTACTTAACCTCTTTATGATCGGTATGTTTCCGGCAAGTATTGCAAAACTTCGACGTCTCCAACCGGTCCTGATGCTTCTTCCGGTTTTTGGTCGTCGTATAGTTCCGGTTTTTGCAGTCGTTGCACTGTAATGTGATTATTTCTCTCATAGTCGTTTACTCGATGATCTCGGCGACGGCGCCGGCTCCTACCGTGTGGCCGCCTTCGCGAATCGCGAAGCGCAACCCTTTCTCCAGCGCTACCGGCGTGATCAAAGTGATTTCCATCGACACATTGTCGCCCGGCATCACCATCTCTACGCCCTGCGGCAGCTTTACGTCTCCGGTCACGTCCGTGGTACGAAAATAAAATTGCGGCCGGTAACCAGTGAAAAATGGCGTATGCCGTCCGCCCTCTTCCTTCGTCAACACGTAGGCTTCGGCCTTGAACTTCGTGTGCGGCGTGATCGAGCCCGGCTTGGCCAACACTTGCCCGCGCTCCACTTCATCTTTTTCCGTCCCGCGCAGCAGCAATCCCACGTTGTCTCCCGCAATCCCTTCGTCTAGCAGCTTGCGGAACATTTCCACGCCCGTTACTGTCTTCTTCATCGTCGGGCGGAAGCCTACGATTTCCACTTCTTCGCCCACTTTCACTTTGCCGCGCTCGATACGCCCCGTGACCACCGTGCCGCGACCCGAGATTGAGAAAATATCTTCAATCGGCATGGCGAACGGCTTGTCGATGTCGCGTACCGGCATCGGTATGCTCTTGTCCACCGCTTCCATCAGCTCCAGGATCGACTTCTCATACTTCGCGTCGCCTTCCAGCGCCTTCAGCGCCGATCCGCGTACCACCGGAATCGTGTCGCCGGGAAATTGATAGCTCTTCAGCAGGTCGCGCACTTCCAGTTCGACCAGTTCGAGCAACTCCGGATCGTCCACCATGTCGCACTTGTTCAGGAAAACCACAATTGCCGGCACGCCCACCTGCCGCGCTAGCAAAATGTGTTCCCGCGTCTGCGGCATCGGCCCATCCGTCGCCGCCACAACCAGGATTCCGCCGTCCATCTGCGCCGCGCCCGTGATCATGTTCTTCACGTAATCGGCGTGGCCTGGGCAGTCGATATGTGCATAGTGGCGATTGGCCGTCTCGTATTCCACGTGCGATACCGCAATCGTGATGCCGCGCTCGCGCTCTTCCGGCGCGTTATCGATCGAATCGAAGGCGCGAAACGATACCTTCGGATTGTTCTTCGACAGCACCTTCGTAATCGCCGCCGTCAGCGTGGTCTTGCCGTGATCGATGTGTCCGATCGTCCCAATATTCACGTGCGGCTTATTTCGTTCGAATTTCTCCTTCGCCATCGTGCCTCGCTCTTTATAAGGACTTCGCGACCGATCTCTTATGCAGAGGCGCCGCGCTTAGCCATTTCTTTTCGTTATGCCCATCTTGTAATTCCCGATTCCCTGCTTCAAAATGGAGCGGGGGACGGGACTTGAACCCGCGACCATCTGCTTGGAAGGCAGAGACTCTACCACTGAGTTACCCCCGCTCAATCACAGCAACCAGCGTCCCAACGTTCGACACTGGGTTTCTGGAGCCTGGGACCGGGATTGAACCGGTGACCTCGTCCTTACCAAGGACGCGCTCTACCAGCTGAGCTACCCAGGCATTTACCGGTTCCCTGCGAAAATATTTGCTACACACAGAAGCGCAGCCAGGGTCACTGCGCTTCGAATTTTCGTTCTGAATTCTTGTTCAGCGTGCGTTGAGCCTAATGAATTCTGGCCCTCAGTATATATTAGGCCAGCCGCAAAAACTGGTGGACGGGGGAGGATTCGAACCTCCGTAGCCCGCAAGGAGCGGCAGATTTACAGTCTGCTGGTTTTAGCCACTCACCCACCCGTCCCGCAGAACTACTCGGTCCGCCGGCCCCAGCGTCCCGCGAATCCTTCGGGACACAACTTCGCTGTCCCGCGTTCCCAACCAGAACTTTACCGGACTGATGTTGTTCGGGGCACTCCGCAATGCAGAAAGGGCTCGTGTCTGAAGACACCAGCCCTAGCGCTTATGTCGCGAGGAATTCCGTCCGCAACCTTGCAAAAAATCTTCGCCGTGCCGTCAAAGTCAGCTGGCGGAGGGAGTTGAACCCCCGACCCTCTGATTACAAATCAGATGCTCTACCAACTGAGCTACGCCAGCATTGCTCAAACCGAACAAAAATATCATAGAGGCAATCGAATTGCAAGCAAGTTTCTGGCAGCCGCAGATGCATTGCCATTATAGCAGTTACAGTACCCCAAAACCAACCCTCTTGCTTCTATGGAGCAGGAGGCTTCGCTGCCGGCTCATCAGCTGGCTTCGCAAACTGGCTATCCGCCAACGGCACGTTGTGTTGCACCTCGGTAAATTTGATCGTGTAATCCGACTGCGCACTCGTCTGGTGTATCGCAAAAGGCAATTTGATCCCGTCGGTGTCCCGGTAATCTAAGAGATCTGACTGGATAACCGCTGCTCCTTGGGGAGTATGTACGGTTGTTATAGCTCTCAGCAACAAACCACTCTGCGTATCGAAGTACATCTTGTCGACGTCCCCTGTCGTGGCCGTGGCTTCCACCGCATACGCGTCGTGATCGCCGATTTTTTCCGCCCCGGTTACGTTCCATTTCGAGTAGTACTTGCGTATGTTGATTTGATGATAGAAATCCGCCTGCCGCTTGGAGTCCTCGGCCTCCTCACCTGTCTCGGTCCGTAGACCGTTCTGCGGATCGTCGGACCACGCCGTTGTCCCGTCGCAACCTCTCTGAAATGTCGCACCGCCAAGATTTACCACCACTAACATGGACCCAGGGGCCTTTTCGTGCGACTCCACTGTGCCCGAAAGGCTCAACGCCGGTATCTCGATCGTGCCCTTCGCAATACGCGAGTTCAATTTGTGCCACGCAGCCTCTCCGCCGATCGCACTCGTATATTTATCGAGAATCTTCTCGGCGCTCGGAGTCGCTGGAGACGTTCCGGCCGGCTTTTCAATTACGGTGGCAGGAGTCTGCGCAAACACCGCGAAGCTCAGTGCCATGCTCGCAACCGTAATGGCAGCAGCTTTTATCCAATATTGTTTCATTTTAGAGCCTTCCTTCGCGGCATCCCATCCTCGGAGCAGCAATTGAAGAAGAAAGTGAATTACGCGCCCGAAAGTTCGCGCAATGCATCCCTTAATTGTATTACGCTGGAAGGGAACAAACATTACACTAAATTCGACAGAACGGACATAATTTTAACGTGCCATCTTCCTCCAAGAAGAGCCTATGGATTGTAGTCGCGATACTCTTTCTGCTCATTATCGCCGCCGTCGGTTTTTTTTATTTCCGGCAGCGTGGCCCTCTTCCGGTACTGCCTGGTGTCACCAACAACCCCGGCCCGCCGCCCGATATTCTGAGTCAGCTCCCGCTGGATGCTCCGGTTGTCGGCTATGTAGACGCGGCCACGCTGCGCAGGTTACAGAATTCTCCGCTCGCGGCAGTTCTTGGGCTCAGCTCGCCAGGCCCCGAAGCCGACCGCGAGTACGCTCAATTCGTCAGCGACACCGGCTTTGATTACACGCGCGATTTGGACCACGTCGCCATCGCTTTCTGGCCAGCAAGTTTCGCGGGCGCCGACAACCCCTTCGCCGAAGACCGCGTGCTTGCCATCGCCGAAGGCCGCTTCGATGAACAAAAGATCAAGGCTTACGCTTTGCGTACCGGAAGAGTGGAGCAGCGCGGAACTCAATCTGTTTATGATATCCTCGGCAACCCTCCCATTGCGATGGAGTTTCTGTCCTCGACTCGGATTGCTCTTGGCGCCGGAAGGAACGCCGTGGATCTGTTCACCACCATAGCTGCCAATGGAGTTTCCGCTCGAGATACCGCCATGCAAGTCAGTATTAAGCGCGTGGCAGGCTCGCCGATTTTCGCCCTGGCGCGCACCGATCGGCTTCCAGCAAGTTTCTATGCAAATTTTAAGAACTCGCCGCAGCTCGAAAAGCTGGCGCGTAGCGTGCGTTCCATGACCCTGGCCGGGCAGCCTGACGCCAATAACATTAACCTTGCTCTCGACGCTGAGTGCGATTCGATGAAAAACGCTTTCGAGATTTCCACCTTGCTCGATACCTTCCGCATGGTCGGCTCCATGGCGCTACACGATCCGAAAATGCGCGGCCAGATGACTAGGCAGCAAGCTACTTTCCTCGCCTCCGTTCTTAGTCAATTAAAGATCACTCACCAGGAAAATTGGGTACGTCTAGCCATTCAGATCAAGCCCGAAATGCTCGGCACACCGAGGCTGAGTCCAACCGGAGTTGGGTCTCCACAAAATTGATTGTAAGAATTACGTTCCAAGCGGAACAAGGCAGCGGTAAGTGAGATGGCCGGAAGCTAGTCGAGAACCTTAGAACTAGTCAGCGGAAGCAGCAGCGGTAGAGGCGGTGCTGAGGTAACGCCAGGGATTAACCGGCGTGTTGTAAATCCGGACTTCGTAATGCAAATGCGGTCCCGTCGAGCGGCCGCTCGCGCCTTCATACCCAATCACATCTCCGCGCTTTACTTGCATTCCTATCTGAGTGTTGAACGCGGACAAATGTCCATACCAGGTGGTCACTCCGAAGCCGTGGTCGATCACCACTAAGCGCCCATACCCAGCGCGCCGGTCCACCACACTGATGATCCCATCGGCCGTAGCGCGAACGTCGTCACCATAATGCGAAGCGATGTCCATGCCCGCGTGAAACGCGCCTTCACCACTGAACGGGTCCAGCCGCTCGCCGAAATGCCCGGTAATCTCACCCTTCACCGGCCAAAGCGTGGGAATCACTCCCAGGCTGCTCAACTGCGCTGCCGGCAACAGGCGCATGCCGTTCCCCGACATGGCCACCGCCGTTGCGTTCTTCTCCAGATAGCTGAATTCGTCCACCGACTGCTCGAACTCCTCTTCCGGTTGCTGAGGCCCTTCGGCAAAACCGAACGGAGTCTGGCGGAAACGCGTGATGCCGTAAGCCATGGCCACTTCACTGGCCAGTGATTGCAGGGAGTCCAGCCGCTGGTTGGTGTCTTTGACCTGGGTTTGGAGCTGGAGGTATTGCTGCTTCAAAGCGTCTTGGTTGCGGCGCAGCGTATTGTAGTTCGTTGCCTTCCACAGCATCCGAGAGTAAGAGCTCATCCCGGCGATCACCGTAATGCCGCCCACCGCGGCCAGAATAGCGAGGAAATGAAGGATATAGAAAGGTACGCGCACCCGGCGCATGCCGCCGGAAGCGCTCGAAGCAATAAAAAACGTGTAATACTTGCCTTTCACTTTAAATTTTTCCTAGTTATTTTTGTTTGGCTGGCTTGAGAACGCGAAGCCCCATTCGCGGTCTGCCATTGCCGTCAGCAGCCTGGACCGAGAGATATGGCCCGAAACCGCGTGAATTGTAATGACCTGCCCCGTGAAGGTCAACCTCAATTTTCCATTTTGCATAGGAACACCTGAATGTGCAACCCGGTCGACCTCACCTACTACGCGCTTTTAATTTTGCATTCGTCTCCGAACACCTTACCTTATTGGGAGAACGCGAAACAACTGTACGAAGGTTCAGGATGGACAGGGAAAGTAAACTGATCGAAAGGATAGCCCGGGCGTTCCGCGCGCGGAATGGGACGAGCCACGCAAGCGCCCTGCGCCTGGGAATCGGCGACGACGCTGCCATCATTTCGTCCAGCGGCAAAAACGATTGGGTGCTGAGCTGCGATGCCTTCCTGGAAGGCGTTCATTTCCTCGCTGAAACGCACCCGCCAGATTCTGTCGGCTACAAATCCCTGGTACGCGCCGCGAGCGACTTGGCCGCGATGGGCGCCGCCCCGCGATTCTTCCTTTTGACCCTCGCAATCCCAGTCGGCCGTACCGGCGTTTGGCTCGAGGAATTTCTGCGCGGCATGGCTCGCGCTGCCCGCTCCATGGGAATGACACTCGCCGGTGGCGACACCACCAAGAGTGACAGCGTCTCAATCAACATCACGGTTGTAGGGGAAATCGCCCGGGGGCGAGCAGTGACCCGGGACGGAGCGCGTCCGGGGGACCTTATATATGTGAGCGGGACGCTTGGCCGGGCACAGTTCGGCCTCGAACTGCTGGTTCACGGTTCTGTAAGCGCCAACAGCTCGCGGCGCAGGGGTGTGAACCCTAAAGATCGCGCAATCCAAAGCCTTCTTCGCGCGCATCTTTACCCCGCTATTAGGCTTGGACTCGGAGCCTGGCTCGCAAAGCATCGAGTCGCTTCCGCCATGATGGATATTTCGGACGGCCTCTCGACTGATCTCGCCCGTCTTTGCCTCGCCAGTGGTGTCGGCGCACAAATCCAATCGTCAGCGATTCCGGTCGTGGTTCTTCCCGCCGCTTTGTCCAAACAAAGAGGAAGACTGAAGTTTGACCCATTGCAGATGGCTCTGCACGGTGGAGAAGATTACGAGCTCGTATTCACCGTGTCGGGGCGAAATGCGAAGACTCTGCAGCAAGCTCCGGGGTTTGAGCACTCAACTCAAATCGGTGAGATAACACGCGGGAAAGGTTCCGTGCTGATTGACCGCGAAGGCAAGAAACGTCGCCTGGAACCTCAGGGATGGGATCCCTTCCGGTCGTAGACTCGCCTTGATCGAAGGAGTCTAGCGCTTCTGCCCCACCAGCCCCGCAACCGTGTCCATCAGGTCAAATTTGGTGAGGACCTCGAGTTTTTTGTCCGGCATCTCAACGAAGACGGCGGGGCTGTCGTGGCTCAGAATATGCGTAACACGCTCGACCGGCGAGTTTGACGGAACCTGCGGCAACGGAGTGGTCATCACTTCGCGGATCACCAGTTTGCGCAGGTCTTTCCCCTGCAGCGCAAGATTCAGAATCTGGTCCTCGAACACCGTACCGATCGAGTTCTCGTCTTCGAATACCGGAAGCTGCGAAATGTCCTGCTTCTGCATGGTGTGCAACGCATGAAAGACGGTCTGGTCCGGACGCGCCACGATTAGGTCACGCGTTTTGCCGTTCTGCCGCTTTACGCGAATCACGTCGGCTGCGGTCAATGTAACTTCCGCTTCGACGTAGCCGTGCTCTCGCATCCAGCCGTCGTTATAAACCTTACTCAGGTAGCGAGACCCCGAATCGGGCAGAAACGCGACCAGCAGATCGCCCTTCTTCAAATTTTTCGCCACGCGCAACGCGCCCGCGAGGCATCCTCCGCCGGAACCGCCGGTGAAAATGCCTTCCTGCTTCGCCATGCGCCGCGCCCAGACGAAACATTCTTCGTCGTTCACTTGCAGCACGTCGTCCACAATTTTCAGGTTCATGGTGCCGGGAAAGAAATCCTCGCCGATTCCTTCCACCACGTAGGTCTTCGCCTTGCCGACCGTCCCGCATTTCACGAATTCGTAATAGAGCGAACCAATAGGATCCACTCCAATAACCTTTACATCCGGATTTCTTTCCTTCAAGTATTTGCCTACACCACTGATCGTGCCGCCTGTTCCCATCCCGCAAACGAAGTGCGTAATCTTTCCTTCCGTGTCGTTCCAGATTTCCGGGCCAGTCGTCTTGTAGTGCGCATCCGGATTCATAGGATTTTCATACTGGTTCGGGTAATAGGAATTGGGAATTTCGCGCGCCAGCTTTTGCGCCACGGAATAATAGCTGCGCGGATCTTCCGGCTCGACCGCCGTGGGACAAACAATCACTTCCGCGCCAAACGCCTTCAACAAATCGATTTTTTCGCGTGATTGTTTATCATTAATCGTGAAAACAACTTTATAGCCGCGCACGCAGGCCACCAACGCCAACCCCATGCCGGTGTTTCCCGAGGTGCCCTCGATAATCGTGCCGCCGGGCTTGAGTTTTCCGGTGCGCTCCCCTTCGTCGATCATCGAAAGACCGATGCGGTCTTTCACCGAACCGCCGGGGTTCATGTAGTCGGCCTTAACGTAAATTTCGGCCGGAGAATCTTTTCCGATCCGGTTCAGCCGGATCAGAGGCGTATTGCACATCGCTTCCAAAATGTTGTTGCACTTCATGCGCGCGCTTCTCCTAGTGCGTAAAGCGTCCTATGGAATGAATCACAAGCTTAGTGACTTCCGTAAATCCTGTCCAGCAGCATCGCGCTTTCGTAGTGCGCAAGTTTCCCGTGACTCACTGGCCGGTCATGGCTCGATGGTCTGTGATAGGGAAACGAACGCTATTCCTCAAATAGAATGAAACGTTGTAAAGTTGACTGGCTGATTCGCGGCGAAGAAGCAATCGGAAAGAATCGTGTTCGACAACGAATCAAAATGTCCGGTCAGCGGCAAACGGATGTATGCCACCGAACGCGAAGCTTTGGCTACCGCCGCTCACCAGATCGCAACCGCCAACGCGCCAAAAGACCTTCGTGCCTACCTATGCTCTTGGTGTGAGGCTTGGCATCTTACAAAAAATGCAGGAAAAAGTCGGAAGGATCGCGGAGCCAGATAATCCCAGTTCTAGACGCGCTGTAGCTTGTGTATCTTTAACTCCGCGCCCATAACGGCTTCACATAGATCAGCGGCCGCAGTTTGCTGCTTTTCCAGAAGTAGGCCAGGATGATCACGCTCGCAATCGCCGCATACGCACACCACAACGAAGTGAACGCGTAGCGCTTAAACGCCATCACCGCGAGCAGAATCGCCATGTTCGCCACTCCAAAGAGCACCATGGCCCTGACCTTCGAGAAAAACAGCGAACCACAGGTGGCAATCACATAGAGCACCGCAACCGCCGTGTTGTTCGTCGCTTGATTGATGTACACGATGCTGTTCCCCTTCACGTACACCTGCGTTGGATACGCCGTCAACGCCCACAAAATATAGAGCGTCGTCCCTGTGCCGATCACCAGGAACGGTAACATACGCCTGCGGCCCGCGCCGTCGGGCTCAAACAGCAGCACGCTAAGCGGCAGCAGAAAAGGGAGTAGTCCCTGCGCATACAGCATGAACGCCGCGGCCATGTCGTGCGTCACCGTGGGCGATAGTATTCCATCCAATCCCAGCCATACGAATCCCTCGATAAATTGATGAATGGCGAACAGGATGGGCAGCGACGCGAACAGCAATTCGCGCCGGTGCTTCACCTTCGTCAACGTGACCACGCCAACGGCTGCCGGAGCTGTGCTGCCCACAAAGTTCGCTGCCGCTGAAAAGCACATAGCTAATCTTCCCCCGCGCGAAAATTATACCCATCATCCCAGAACGCAAAGTATTTTTGTGGAACCTTCCCCACAATGGTTAGGCGTTTCTTTGCAACGTGCTATTCTTTTCTGTGCTCCCGTTCGCGCAAGAATCCGAATATATCTTCTACGACGGCCACTGCGGCCTGTGCCATCGCGCCGTGAAGTTTGTCCTGAAACACGACCGCTCTGGAAGCGCCTTCCGGTTCGCTCCCTTGCAAGGCGAGACGTTTCAGTCGCGCGTGCCTGCCGAGCGGCGCGCCGGCCTGCCCGACAGTTTCGTTGTGCTCACACGAGATGGCATGCTGCTGATGCGCTCGGATGCTTCACTTTATATTTCGCGAAAGCTGGGCGGTGGTTGGAAGCTTGTGGCACAAATCGTAGGTGTAATCCCCCGCCGTTTGCGCGACGCTATGTATGATTTCGTGGCGCGCATTCGCTATCGCGTGTTTGGCCGGCAAGATGATTTGTGCCCGGTGGTCCTGCCAGATTTGCGAGCGCGTTTTGATCCGTAAATATGACGGTGATCAATCCATTGCCTCGACGGGGCAGCGGCTGTCGAGAAGTTCAGTGCTACGAAGGCCCCCGAGCTCCGTTCTTGGGCTTTTCACAGGGGGGACAATTCCGAGCCCTTTGTAACACAACGTTAACAATCGGCGTCGCGCGTTTCGCTAAGATAGCTCGCCATGCCAACTGAAAACCTACAAATTGTCGTATCGCCCGGAAACCGAGAGGGACAGAGGATTCTGCGGCTCAAGGGTTCGTTGAACATTCAAACCATCTTCGGCTTTCAATCTGCCGTCCGCGCAGAAAGCTCCCCCGTCGTTATCCTGGATTTCAGCGGTGTCCCCTTTATCGACTCAGCCGGGCTAGGTGCATTGGTGGGCGCCTATGTCGCCGCGCAGAAAAAGCCACAAAGAATGATAGTCGCGTGCCTGAATACGCAAGTGAAGGCGCTGATCGACATGACCAAAGTGTCACAGCTTATTAAAGCTTACGACACCGTAGGAGAAGCCGAAGAATCCCTCTAGCGGTCCCAGGAAATCACCGGTCGGAACAGAATCCCGATGTTTGTGCCCACACCACTGAAGAATTTCTACGCAGCAGCAACCCGTTCCGCCTCAAGTTTCGGTTCCACCCAACCCAAAACCGCGCGGGTAATGAATACGTTCAAAAATATCGAAACCAGCGAGGCAGCCAGGATCGCATAAAAGACTTCTTCGCCCACCAGCGCGGACTTCCTAGCGACTTGCACAATGATAAAAGACAGCTCGCCGATTTGAGTCAGCCCCGCACTCACGGCAATCGAAGTCCAGAAGGAGTACCGGAACAGCTTCATTACCAGAGTCCAAATCGCGAACTTTCCAAAGATAATCAAAAAAAGCATCACGCCTAACATCTTCAAATGATGAAGCACAACCTCGGGAACGAGCAGCGCTCCCAGCGACACAAAAAACAGCGCTACAAAGGCATCGCGCAGCGGAATCAGGACGTGATGGGCCTGCTCCAAATCTTTGGCGCCGCTAATAGAGAGTCCTGCCAGGAATGCTCCGAGCGCCACTGAAAAACCCAAAGCTTGCGCTACGCCTGCGGAAACCAGGCAAATCGCAATCGAAACAAGCAAGAAAAGCTCTTGATCCTTCGTGCGCCCGGCAGCGCGAAGAATTCTGGGCACTACTGTCATAGCCAGAAACACCAGCGGGATCAACAGAATCACAGCTTTACCTAGTGTCCATGCCGCTCGCCCGAAACGTCCTTTGCCCGGCCCGCTGAAAATCGGAATGACGATGGTCATAAAGACTACAGCGACATCTTCCACGAGCGTGATACCAATCATCACGCGTCCATAAGTCTTGTTCATCGCATGATGGTCCGTCAGCATTCGCGCTAGCACCATTGTGCTGGCCACCGAAATCGCCGCGCCCACGACGAAACCTTGCATCATGTTCCAGCTCAATACCTTGGCAGTCCCCAGCGCCAGGCCTATCGAAAGCAGAATGCCCAGCGTTCCGCCTCCCAGCGCGATCCATTTCACCCGCAGGAGATCCGGAATGGAAAATTCCACGCCGATCGAGAACATCAGCAGCACCACGCCGACTTCGGCAAACACCTCGAAAGTATGCAGGTCAGATAGTTGGGGGCCTGGCGTGAACGGACTGATCGCAATTCCGCCCACCACAAATCCAACGATTAAAGGTAGCTTTAGCCGCCACGCCAGCAGCCCGCCCGCTACTGCGGCCAGGAAGATGTAGGTCAAATCGCGGAAAAGTATTGGGCTCGCTTCCACCGCGCAATACTACCCCAAGAATCTAGCGGCCAATCCGCCTAAGAACGATTATTTTGAAGGTTTGTGAGGCAATACTTCACCCGCTTCTGATTTAGAACATCGGGCGAACTCCGCGCAGAGCGGCGCATCCGCGGATGCGATAGAATGGCGAAAGATGGACCGATTCTATCGCGCAACGATGAGGATTACCGGCGGCACGCTATTCGGCCGCCTGGCCTTCACATTTCTCTTGTTGTGTTCTATCGGATTCGGTGTCGCCATTGGCCTGCTTTTTGTATACACCAGCGACCTGCCCGAAATTCACGCGCTGGAAGATTACCGTCCTAACGTGGTCACCGAACTGTACGCGGACGACGGCCAATCCATCGGTACTTTCGCTCTGCAGCGCCGCATCCTGCTGACCTATTCGCAAATTCCAAAACTCTTAAAGGACGCCATCCTCACCACCGAGGACCAGCATTTTGACGAGCACTGGGGCGTGGACATCCCGCGCGTTCTCGAAGCCGCTTACCGCGACATCTCCAGTCGCCGCATGGCCGAAGGTGCCAGCACGCTGACCATGCAACTGGGCGGCGGTCTCTTTCTGAATCGCTCCGACCGCAGCTTGCGCCGAAAAATTCAGGAAACCATTCTGGCCATTCAGATCGAGCGCCATTACACCAAAGATCAAATCTTCACCATGTACTGCAATCAGATTTATCTTGGCGCCGGCAACTATGGCTTCGAGGCCGCCTCCGAATATTATTTCAACCGTCCGGTCGGCCAGCTCACGCTCCCGGAAGCTGCCACGCTGGCAGCAATCATCCGCGGCCCGATCTACTCTCCGGTGAACCATGCTGAGCGCGCCCTCGCGAGACGCAATCTGGTACTTTCCCTCATGGCCCACGACCGCAAAATTACCGCCGCCCAAGCCGTAGCCGCAATGAAAGAGCCGCTGGGCCTGCACATTTTCACGAGTCGGAACGACCTCGCTCCTTACTTTGTCGAAGACGTTCGTGAATATCTCGAGCACACCTACGGAACAGTGGCCGTTCATGAACAGGGTTTGCGCGTTTACACTTCGTTAAACGTCGCGATGCAGAAGGCCGCCGATCAAGCTGTTCGCGACGGCCTACATTCCTACGACCGCCGCCACGGCTGGCGCGGCAACCTGCCAAATATTCTGCAGAATAATCTCGGCTCGCTCGACAAATACCAAAACGAAAGCTGGCGCGGCTCGCTTCAAAAAGGCGATTACGTCACCGGTTTAGTCACCAACGTCCAGCCCACTTTTGCGACGATTAAGATCGGCCAATATCGCGCGATGCTCACACCCGCCGATTTTTCTTGGACCGGCCGCAAATCACCGTCGCAATTGCTGAAGACTGGCGACCTCGTCTGCGTTTCCATCAAAGAAGTTTCAGGCAACACCCTGCGCGTCCAGCTCGAACAGCAACCCGCGGCCCAGGGCGCTTTGCTTGCCATCGATAATCCCACCGGCGAAATCAAAGCCATGGTCGGCGGCTACAGCTTCGACGAATCAAAATTCAATCGCGCCACCCAGGCTTTGCGCCAGACCGGCAGCTCGTTCAAAGTTTACGTTTACGCCGACGCGCTCGAGCAGGGCATCACCCCCTTCGATACTGTCGTTGACGAGCCCGTTACCTTCCGCAGTGGCGGCCAAAATTATTCTCCTCACAATTACGACAACAAATTCGAAGGTCGCATCACTTATCGCCGCGCTCTCGCCGATTCGCGCAACGTTCCCGCCGTCCGTCTTCTCGACCACATCGGCGTTCAAAACGTGATCGAGCTCGCGCGAAAATTTGGAATCACCAGCCCGCTGCCTCCCTATCTTCCTCTCGCGCTCGGCGCTTCCGACCTCACGCTAATGGAGCACACTTCCGCCTTCACCGTTTTTCCCGATGATGGCATTCACATTGAACCGCATTACATCCGCCGCGTCACTTCTTACGACGGTGCCGTCCTCGAAGAACCACGCCCTAAAGTTACCGACGTGATTCCGCCCGAAGTCGCGCGTACGATGGTGGCCATGCTGGAAGAAGTGGTGCAGTTCGGCACCGGCGTGCGCGCCAAAGAATTGGGCCGCCCTAATGCCGGAAAAACCGGTACCACAAACGATTTCACCGATGCCTGGTACATCGGCTTTACTCCGCAACTCACCGCCGGCGTCTGGGTCGGCAACGACGACAAGCGCATCTCGCTCGGCAAAAAAGAAACCGGTGCTCGCGCTGCTCTGCCCATCTGGCTGGAGTTCATGCAGCAAGCGGTGCAAGGAACGCCGGTCGAAGAATTTCCGAATGTTGTCCCGCTGGAAAAACTAGCAACCGGCAAACAAGTTCAAGTGGACGTAGCCGACACCGCCCCGCCGGCCGACGCCGCCGAGCAAGGCCTGACCGAAACCCGTGGCGCGACTCCGCCGCCCAAGCCGCCCAAACCCGCTCAACCCATCACTCAAATATTCCCGTCCCGACCCTTGCAGCAACCCAAGCCGTCGTCGCAACCCACTCACGCCAGCACTCCAGCTATCCCGGCACCGCATTAGGCATTTCATTCGTCGCGCTGCCTTTTTTATGCTGAGTTGTCGCAGCGGCCGAAGGGCACGGCTATGCGTTTCGCTGTCTTACAAGCCTATCGTGAGCGTGTCGCGCGACCGCGCTCTCATGGCCTCAGGGTGGCGCACACGGAACCTTTGTCGTTCCGGATAGCTGCACGCTCAACTTTTTTCGACGCGTAAGTTGTTCGTCACCGAGAAAACATTCGGTACACCATGCGCGCGAATATTTGCCACATCCTTGTCGCCCTCGTCGGAAACCACGCCCTCAAGAGTCACGTGGCCGTTCTTCACGATGACGTGAATGCTCGGCATGGTACCCAATCCATAGCGCTGCAAGGCTGGAAAGCCATAGATCGCGCGCAGTTCGTCCCGGCGAATTTGATTGTCGAAGGGCGAAAGCGGCAGCACTTCGATATCGTTTTCCACCGCTTCCACACCCTCGATGTGCTTCACGGCATTTGCCGCGTCGCTCTTCAAAACCGGTCGAACCACATCACCAGACAGAATGACTTTGTTTCCTGCCCACCCTGTACTCCAGGTTGTCGAAAACCGAATACCACGGGAGCATCACCAATTCATGCCGCACTTGTTTGTGCAGCCATGCTTCGTACTGTGGTGAGCCGTCAGGCGTCGGCCCCTTGTTGCCGCTGGCAGCAAACACGCTGGTCCCAGTCGTTGGTGCGCCCATTAAAACCATCCAAGCCACCCTAGCGGAGGGCCTGCTCGGTTATTGACCCTAACACTTTACGGGGATACAGCAAAAGCTGTTGTGTTGCTTAGGCACACCTGACATCGCGCCGGCTGCGCGGCACAACGGAGAGGTCACTTTACCGGGGCATTCAGGGCCGCAACAAGTTCGATAAAATTCTTCGCATCGGCCACCTGATCGATGGCTTCCTTGCGGCTGAATAATTCTCCGGCATTGCCCAGCAAATCATGTTGCGACTGGTTATCGCCGGTAAGAATCAAAACGATCAGGCGCGAAGGTTTCCCGTCCCTTGCGTCAAAATCGATTCCAGCCTCCGACTTTCCGATCACCACGATCGGATGCGGAAGCCCATTGACGCGCGCGTGGGGAACCGCCAGCCCATTTTCCCAACCACTGGGCACCACCCGCTCGCGCTCCAGGACCAGCCGCAGAAACCTTTCGGGAGCATTGTTGACGCTCTCTGCAGCGACTTCACTCATGTGTTTCAAAACTTCCTGCTTCGTGTCCAGCTTCATGTCCGGAAGAAAAAGCTTGCTCGTCACGCTGTCCTTTAGTGTTAGCGTTTGCCTCCGCCGCAATAGAAGATGGATTGCAGGGGCCGAAACCATCGACGTGAACAGGGCCATCACCACTAGGGCTACGAACATGGTCTCGCGAATCAATCCAGCTTGCAGCGCGAGAAGCCCGAGAATCATTTCCATTGCGCCCCGCGCGTTCATGGCCAGGCCCACTCCCCAGGAAGTGCGCCGATCCATCCCACCTAATCGCGCTCCCCAGCCGGCTCCCAGCAACTTTCCTATGCAGGCCACTCCGATCAGCGTCGCCGTAAGCCTCCCATCAAAGTTGGAAACGAAATCCGTGCGCAACCCAATGCTCGCGAAGAAGAATGGCGCGAACACATTGGTGACAATTGAATGGATATGTTCGGACGTCCGCTTTCTTAAATGTGCCGATTCCCCCACCGAAATTCCGATAATAAACGCGCCAAACACCGCATGAATTCCTGCAAATTCTGCGAAAGCCGCCCCTGCCAACGTTAGCGTAAAAATAAATCCCAATACTCCGCCGGGCCAACTGGTGTGCGCCTGAATCACTGGAAGTATTTTGTCAATCAGCCAACGCACCACCGTCAGCGCAAATCCGGCGAAAATAAACACCAGTAAGATCGTTCGCTTGACGCTATCGATGGAGTGTTCCGGCCTCGCGTTCATCATTCCCAGAACCATCGAGAACAAGATCCATCCAACCAGATCGTCGAACATAGCCGAGGACATCACCACCGTCCCCATCTCAGTTCTTAAAAGATTCAGATCCATCAAAATCTTGGCGATTACCGGCAGCGCCGAAATCGAAAGCGCCGTGCCCACAAACAAAGCGAAGATCAGTCTGCTTGCCGTTTCCCCTGCGCCCAGAAAGCGCGGGAATGCAAATGCGCTCGCGAAGCCCAGTGCGAATGGAATAACCACCCCGAAGAAACTGACCAGCAGAGCGCTCTTGCCTTGGCGGAAAATGCTGCGCAAATCGATTTCAAGTCCGGCGGTAAGCAGGAAAAACACCACGCCGATTGTCGTCACCGTTTCTAGTACAATCGGCATCGTGCCCGTGCTGGGAAACAAAAACGCGTAGATCTGTGGCCTGAAATGGCCCAGCACAGTTGGCCCCAGCAGGATTCCCGCGAGAATTTCTCCCAGGACCGACGGCTGCCCCAGCTTCTGCATCACTTCGCCGGCGAGCTTGGCCGTTCCTAGCAACACGGCGAGCGCCAGGAACATTGTCATCACATCGTGCTGCGTAAGGTGCGGCATGCGGAATCTCTTTAATCTTGAATGCGTTAGCGCGAGGTCGTGTTTAGCACGAGCGGTGACCTATCGCAAGCAGCGCCGCGCCATGCGCCTAGACCCCATGATCGCTCTGCGCTACGAATAGTTTCGTCCTTCGCAGCTTACTTTTCGGGGCGTCTTCCCATCGTTGTCGTCACCTGGTCTTACGCTGTCTTTCACCTGGGTAATACTGGAAGCGCTCAACTCGGCCTATTTGCTGCTATCTGATTGAGCGCACCAACTTTAGGTAAAGTGGAATTCCCACCGGAGAAAATGCTACAAACCAGAAAGCCAGGCATAGGTGTGTGCTCGTGAACGAAATTTGTAGCGCAAAGGGATGCAAGATTGGCGTGCCCGCCGGACTCGCCGCAGAACACCTGTGCGTCCTTCATTTCACTCTTTTCATCGAAAATGAGTGTGCCGAAATGCGCCGTGAAACCGCGTTGGGAAATACCAAACACGAACGCCAGGTGGAATTTATGCAGAAAATATCCATTCGCGGCGAAGTGCTCGTAAACACCGCCACCAGTGGATTTCCCATGTCTGATGAACTGAAGGCGCGCGTCTTAAGCACTCTGCTAACGCTAATGAATACCCGCGAAAACATGGACCGCGCGGCCATGCGTCAATCGGCAATCCGCCGCTTCTCAGGCTAGAAATCCCTCCATACCCCCTTCCGTATTCTTTTCCGGACTCCGCCAAGAAGTTGGCGTCACCGCTACGCTCCCACAAAGCGCGCATAGAGCGACCGCGCAACCGCAGGATCTTTCGTCCCTTTCACGATGGCGCGGCCATCGGCAAAAATCGTCATCTCGTAGGGTGTCACTCGAAAACGTAACAGGAATTTGTTGTTGCGCACTTCTGCCGCGGAACCTTGCATCAGCCGGCGGCCAAGTTCGCCCAGATCCAGGCTCCGTCCGCGTTCGTGTATCTGCACCGAATCGCGACCGCACAGCGTCACGCGGGCCTGAACGTCCCCGGCTAGATAAGCAAACTCGCGGCGCCCGCACGCCCGGCAGTCCGGATTACGCGAGACGCGAATGGACTGGAATTTCCCGGTCCACACATCGCATGACACCAGCCGTCCATGAAGCGCCTCCGTCTTCCCCGCCAAGATCTTAGTGGCTTCCGCTGCTTCAATTGCCCCCACAACCCCCGCAGCAGCGTTTAGAATCCCGGCAGTGTCGCAAGTAGCTTCAGCCGCCGCAGCCGCGATTTTTGTCGGGCCCTCCAGCATGCAGGCCAGGCACGCCGTGCGCCCCGGCTGAATCGTGAACGTCACGCCATAGCTCCCTATCGCGGCCGCATAAATCCACGGGATGTTCAGCGACAGTGCCGCATCGTTCAGCAACAGACGCGTTTCGAAATTGTCTGTGCCATCGATAATCACTTCAAACCCAGCGAGAAGCTCTTCCCCATTTTCGGGAACTAGATCCGCGACAATCGCTTCGATTCGCGCGTCCAAATTGGTGGAATGCAGACGCCGCTCCGCTGCCACCGCTTTGGGCAGGAACTCGCGTGCATCGGCTTCTTCGAACAAGGTCTGCCGCTGCAAATTCGATAGTTCAACGAAATCGCGGTCGATAATCCGCAAGCGTCCCAACCCCGCGCGCACCAGAAGATTGGCAGTCACCGTGCCCAGCGCCCCACAACCCACCAGCACGGCGCTGGCGCCCAAAATCTTCTCCTGGCCCTCCGAACCAATGCCCGCGAATAAGATCTGTCGGGAGTATTTTTCGCGTTGTTCGTTCTTCATCTTCTGTTTCCTGATGTGAATTATGATAGCGCCTTTTCGCGTCGCGCGGGCAACGCGCCGTGCTAACCTTTCTTCTTAATCCTCTGGCGAATGAGATTCCCATGCAATACGTCGATTCCGCCGCGCCCATGCGCGGGCCTCACCGGCGCATGGGCTGCCGCAGCAGTTGCCGGAACCGTTCTCATGTGCCTGCCTGCGCGGGCACAAGATGTCCGGTTGGAAGGACAACGCGTGGGGGAAATCCGCATCCTGGACGAGTCGGGGAAAAACGTGGCGCAAAGTCCATCCTCGCTTCCCTTACGCATCGGCGATCCATTCGATATCGCCAAGGAGCGGGACGCCCTGCGCAAGCTGTATCGCACTGGCGATTATGCCGACATCAGTGTAACTGCTGAATCGGCGCCGCAAGGTCTGCGATTGGATTTCCACGTTCGTCGAAATTATTTCAACAACGCTATCCGGGTAGAAGGACTAAAAGAACCTCCCAGCGAGCCAGCCGCGTTAGCCTCTTTGCGGCTGGGATTAGGTGAACCATTTCGCGAGAGCGCCTTGCAAGAAGCCATCGAACGCTTGAAGGATACGCTCCACAGCGAAGGGCTTTATCAGGCCCAGGTAACTTGGAAGCTGACCCCGCATCAAGATACGCGTCAGATGGATGTATTGATCACCGTTGTTCCGGGCCCTCGCGCTGTAGTGGGAAGCCTCGTGCTTCAAAATAAGACCCCGTATCCCGACGGTGAGCTCATTCATCGCTCAAAGATCAAGTTGAAAAATCAGGTGACCACCGCGCGTCTTTCAAAGGCCACCGAGCGCCTCAAAAAATATCTGGTCAATCAAGGATATCTCGGCGCCGCGGTTCTCATTACGCCCGGACCCTATGATCCACAATCGAACATTGTGCCTGTGAAATATGAAATAAATGCCGGTCCGCGTGTCAGTATTGAAATCGTCGGTGCGCACCTGAGTAAGGGGAAGCTTCGCTCGATTTTGCCCATTTATGCGGAAGGCGCGGTGGATGAGGACTTGCTGCAGGAAGGCCGCCGCAATATCCGCGACTATTTTCAGCGGCAAGGTTATTTCAATACCCAAGTCGAGGAAAGTTCTCATGGAAACGCTACCGAAAAGGGGCGCGTTATCAGTTACCGCATCACCCTAGGCGATAAATTTCGTCTTGCCGCGGTCGGGTTCACCGGCAACAAGTATTTCAGCAAGAGTCTGCTCGAGCGCCGCTTGCAACTTCAGCCCGCTTCGTTTGGATCGAATGGCCGGTTTAGCCAACAGTTGGTGAACGACGATGCCGATTCCATCCGTGCTCTTTATCTTTCCAACGGCTTTCTCGACGTGAAGGTGACTTCCTCCGTGGATGACAACTATCAAGGCAAAAAGGGGAATCTTTTTGTCAAATACGACCTCGCGGAAGGCCCGCAAACCCTGGTGGACAACCTCCACATTGAAGGCAATCACTTGATGAGCACCGAAGCGCTGCTCGCCGTCATCGGCTCCTCGCCTGGCCAGCCCTACTCCGCCGCTTCCGTGGCCAGCGACCGCAATAATATTCTCGCCATGTATTACAACGAGGGTTTCCCCGAAGCTCATTTTCAGGAAGAAATATCACCGGGTCCAACAGCTACGGAGGTCCGGCTTACTTACCACATTACCGAAGGCGTCCGTATCGAGGTAACGAAAGTCCTGATCACCGGCTACCAGTTCACGCGCCCGCGCATCATCTTGCGCCAGGTTCGCATCAAGTCCGGCGGTCCGCTGCGCGAAGGAGACGTGGTAGAGACTCAGCGCCGGCTCTACAACCTGGGAGTGTTCAATCGCGTGCAAATTGAGCCGCAGAATCCCGCCGGCACCGATCCGGACAAAACCGTCGTTGTGGATTTACAGGAAGGAAAGCGCTACACCATCGGATACGGCGTCGGATTTGAAGTCCAGGAAATCGGCGCGAGTTGCAGCAGTTCGACCAAAGGTACGCAAAGTTGCAATCCCAACGCTACTGTGATCGCCGCGAGCCCGCGCGGCATATTCGAAATTTCCAGGTCTAATATGTTCGGCTTGGCTCAAACCCTTACCTTCAAAGTTCGCGCCAGCACCCTGCAATATCGGTCGCTCCTGAGTTATACCGCCGATAATTTTGGCGGCCATCCCTCGCTGAGCGTTCAGCTAATCGGCTTCGCCGATAAGACTCAGGACATCCAAACCTTCACCTCCGTGCGTTACGAAGCGGCTTTTCAAGTCGCCGAGGCCTTCTCGCGCTCTAGCTCCATCCTTTACCGCTATTTTTTCCGCCGAGTTACCGCATCGCAATTGCACATCACTCCGGACCAGATTCCATTGTTCAGCCAGCCGACATTGGTCTCCGGTCTTGGCATCACCTACGCTCGCGAGCGCCGTGACAATCCCGCCGACGCCAAACGTGGATCTTTCAATACCGTCGATTTGAGCGTGGCCTCCACTTCGCTCGGTTCCAGTGCGAGTTTTTTTAGGGGATTCTTCCAAAACTCATCGTTCCATCGATTCGGACGCGACTTTGTATTCGCGCGCGCCACGCGCTTTGGCTTGGAGGAGCCGTTCGGCCAAACAGTCGAAGGTGGATCGGCAGAAGGTGGCTCAACAAATTGCAGCTCGACCACCCCCCCCCCGGCCCAGCAAGTGATTCCCTTGCCTGAACGCTTTTTTTCCGGCGGCGCGACTTCTCTTCGTGGCTTCGGACTGAATCAAGCAGGCCCACGCGATCCGTGCACCGGTTTCCCCATCGGCGGACTCGCGCTTCTCGTGTTCAATCAGGAATTGCGCTTCCCGATGAAGCTGCCGTACATAGGCAACCGCTTGGGTGGCACCATTTTTTACGACGGTGGCAACGTGTATAGCGATGTGAACCACATAACCTTAGCCTGGAAACCGTCTTCCACTACGAGCCTTAATTATTTTTCTCATACCGTCGGTTTTGGCTTGCGATATCCCACGCCGGTCGGCCCGGTTCGCGTGGACTTTGGCTTCCAGCTTAATCCGGCTCAATATCAAGCCACCATTGCGCCGTCCACCGTGCCACAGCTTTTCCGTCTGCCGCGTTTCGAATTTTCGTTCAACATCGGACCGGTTTTTTGATGCGAGACTCATGGGGCGATCGTTGCGGCAATTGATTTTAACCATCGGCCTGTTGGTTTTGCTCGCTGGGCCACGAGCCAGGCACACCCATGCTCAGTCAGCTCCTCCTCCGGAACCGCGCTCGGCTCACGACGATTCCGCGGCGATCCCGATCGATGGCTTGGCCGCGCGCATCGAGGACGACATTATCTTGGAAAGCGAAGTCCGCGAGTTAGGCGCCTTCCAAATTCTTTCAGACGGCCAAGCCAAATCTCGAAGCGAATTGATCCGCGAGCTCGTGGACCAATGGATCGTGCGCGGCGAAGCCGGCGCGACGAAGTATCCCTTCCCCTCCGCGGACGAAGTCCAAAATGCATTTCAGCAATTTGTGAAGCAGTTCCCTTCTCCCGAGGAGTTCCAGAAGCGTCTTGCTGCCGCGGACTTGACCGAATCAGCGGTTAAACGAATCTTGGCGCAGCAGCTTTATCTCTCGCACTTTCTGGATTATCGTTTCCGCGCCGCAGCCCAAGTGGACGACAAACAGGTAGAGACGTACTACAACGAAGAATTCGCGCCTCAACTCAAGGCCCGCGGCGAGACCGTTCCTCCGCTCGAAGACGTGGAAGACACCATCCGCGAAGTTCTGATCCAGCGAGCCATCAACGAACGCGCGGAAAAATGGCTCGACGACACCCGCCAGCGTTTGAGAATTGACATCGTGTCGCATGGGAGCGGCTCGTGACCAGGCGTCGACTCACGCGCAAGACCGTTTTCCTGCTTCTTTTTTTGGTTGTCGTGGGCCTTGCCGCGTCCAGACTATTTGAGAAAGACGTCATTGAACGCTGGGCCCGCAATCAGGTGATCCAACAGCTCGAGCTAAGAACCGGCGCGCGCGTGGAAATCGGAGCTTTTCATTTGAAGTTCCTGCGACTGCGCGCCGATGCGGACAACTTAACGCTGCACGGTCTGGAAGATCCCGGCAAGCCGCCACTGTTTCACGCCGACCGGATCGACGTAGGCATTACGATCCTTTCGTTATTCCGGCGCCAATTCGCGTTAAGCGAACTGGTCGTTGACCGTCCTCAGCTTGTGGTGCAATTCGAAAAGGACGGCCGCAGTAATTTGCCGACACCGAAAATTGCGGCCACCGAATCCTGGCGGCAGAACCTTTTTGATTTGAAGATTCGATGGCTGGAGCTGCGAAACGGCAGCGCGCTCATCAACGACCAGCGTGTCCCACTCTCCTTAAAAGGACAGAATTTCGATTTCAAATTAAATTATGAATTGGCACCCCATGGTGCGGATTTCTACGTAGGCAGTCTCCAGTGGAAACAGGTAGAAATCGCCGAGCGTCAGGATGCCACATTTCGCTCTGATCTCTCTGCAAAGTTCACTCTGCACCGCGACGCCTTCGAGCTCGATGAATTAGTCTGGAAGCTCCCGCATTCTGAATTCAATCTGCGCGCCGAGCTGCCCAGTTTCTCGCGGCCGGTTTGGAATTTCCGCTATCGTGCGCGCGTTTCACTCGTTGACTTGCGCGCGATTTTCCGTCAGCCCTTGATACCGGACGCCACCGCGGATTTCTCCGGTCAGGCGAGCTATCACCTAAACGACTGGACGGCGAGCGGACACTACTCCGCCCAAAAAGTTAGCTCGTCGTATGTGTGGTTCCATGCCAACGGCATGGAAACCTGGGGCGACTACAATCTGGACAAGGACGTTCTGGTGTTGCCGAAGCTCGGCGTGCACGCTCTCGGTGGAACCCTGGATGGCCGCCTGGAGATGGATTTGAAGACTCTGTCCGTGCGCACCGAAACCCATCTGTACGGCGCCAGCCTGGCTGCCGCATACGCGGCCGTGGACAATCCTGAGTTTCCGGTCAAGACGCTCCACTGGGACTCCATTATGGACGTGAACTCAGTCAATACATGGACCGGTGCTTTCGCGCATTTTCGCTCCATCGGTGAATCCCGCTGGACAACTACGCCAACTATGCCGGGAATTACTCCCGCCGTGGCCTCCATCACCTACGACTACTCGGACGATCTCGGAGCTGCGACTTTTTCCCAGAGCCAAATTTCCACGCCGACAACAACGATCGATTTCGATGGCTATCTCGGCGCCCGCGATTCCGCCTTGGAACTCAAGCTCAGATCGGACGATCTGACCCCCTGGGATGATTTCATCAATAAATTGCGCGGGGTGGGCGCAGTTCCGGCTCGCGAAGCCGGAAGTATCTTTTTTCGAGGCCGTATCCTGGGTCCCATCGCTGGCCCTACATTCGCCGGCCATTTCAGCGCTACGAACGCGCGCTACAACAATCTCTATTGGGACAGCATTGACGGCGATCTTGAATATTCGCTCGATTTCTTTCAATTGGCGGACGCCACCGTAAAGCGAGGGCAGTTCACCGCAGCGCTCGATCTCCGGATGAATTTCGATGGCGACTGGAGTTTTGTGCCCTCCAGCACTTGGTCGCTCAAAGCACAAGTCGAACGTGGCCCCACCGCGGACCTCCAAGCCATACTCGGCTCAAGCTATCCCGTCACTGGACTGCTGAGCGGCACTTTCGTCGGAGGTGGAATCAGCGCCCAGCCCGTGCTGGACGGCAATTTCGTTCTCGAAGACATATTAGCCAAAGGTTTTCACTTCGATCGGCTTGGAGGCCAGTTGCATGTCGCCCGCGATGAAATTCGTCTCCTGCACGCCGACTTGCGTCGCGACACGGGCCATGTCGACGGTGACGTGCTCTATCGTCCCGCCGAACAAACCACGGAGTTCAATCTCACCGGCGCGAACATCGCACTTGAAAAAATAGCAGCCTTGCAAGAATCCTCGTTGCCTATCACGGGAAAGCTGGAGTTTAGCTTGCGCGGTAGCGGGCCTGTCCGTACTCCGATTGCAACGGGAGACCTTCGCTTGATCGGACTCACCGTTGGAACTGACAACGAAGGTGATTTCCGCGCTCAAGTTGAATCCGACGGCGTCAACGCACACTTCACTTTCAATTCGGAGATATCCAAGGGAAAGTTAACCGGCCAGCTCGACCTCGGATTGACCGGAGACCAGCTCGTTTCCGGATCTCTGTCCGTGAAGGAATTCGATCTGGATGTTTTCATCACCGCGGGACTTCATCTGAAGAATCTCACGCGTCCAAGCGCTGTCACCGGTGAATTCACCATTGCCGGCGCGCTGAAGCAACCAGACACCATCGAAGTGAAAGTGAATATTTCCGAAATCTCCTTCGACTACCAATTCGTACAGCTCCAAAATGACGGCCCTATCCGCATTACCTATCACCGCAACGAAGTGCGTATCGAACAAGCGCACCTCAACGGCCCCAACACGGATATGCAGCTAAGCGGCTCGGCGCGTTTCGACCGCGATCGCCCGCTCCATTTCAATCTTTCCGGCGGCATCAACCTGCGTTTTGCCAGAGGCCTCCTTCCGGAACTGGAAGCTCAAGGTAAAGCGGACGTCAACGCTTCTATCGAAGGCACCATGGCGAAGCCGCGCATCACGGGCCGCGCAAATATTCACGACGCTTCCGGACACTACTCGGATTTTCCCGTGGGTCTAAGCCGTGTGAACGGAAGCCTCGTCTTCGACCGCAGTCGCTTGCTGTTCGATCGCGTCACCGCCGAATCCGGCGGCGGCCAATTGACGCTGAGCGGCAGCTTGAGCTATGGCGAAGGGCCCATGCGTTACGAAATCAACGCGGAAACCCCGCAGGTCCGCGTTCGTTATCCGGCCGGGATGAGCTGGTTGATCGGTGGAACATTACAAATGGCCGGAACACAGGACGCCGCAGTTCTCTCCGGACGCATTCAGGTTCAACGTCTGCTGTTTGCTCAAGGCGTGGACCTGGCTTCCTTCTTCGCTTCGTCCGCCCAGACCGGCGTCGTGGCGATTTCCACCTCTCCATTTATGCGCAACCTTACGTTTGATGTTTCAGGCCATACCAGCCCCGGAGCTCGCATCGAATGGGGCGGCGCGCATGTCGAAATTGACGGCGATCTCCACCTGCGTGGCACTTGGGACCGGCCCGTGCTGCTCGGGCACATCCATTTGCTCGGCGGAGAAATGGAATTCCGCGGCAACACTTTCACGCTCACCCGTGGAGACATCAATTTTGCAAATCCATTCCGTCTGGACCCTGTTCTCAACATCGAAGCCACCTCGGTAATCAGTCAGTACCAGGTCACCATTAATTTCACCGGGCCTGCCAGCCGCCTTGTTCTCAATTACCGTTCGGATCCGCCGCTGCCCGATTCCGACATCGTCGCGCTGCTCGCCCTGGGCACTACCGGACAGGAAAGCGCTCTGCGCTCGCAAGGGTCGGGCGGCCAAAACTACGGCGCCACCGCTTTGCTCTCCGAAGCTATTTCAACTGGATTTGCCGGGCGCATCGAAAAACTTTTTGGCATCAGCCATTTCCGCGTGGATCCGTTTCTCGCCGGCACCGCTACCGAATCGAACGCAGCCGCGCGCGTCACCATCGAGCAGCAATTCTCGCGCGACCTCACCATCACTTACTCGTCAAACGCCGCATCCGACCAGGAACAGCTCATTCAAGTCGAATACCACGTGAAGCGCGACCTCTCCATCATTTTTCTCCGCGATATAAACGGCACCTACGGCATGGACGTGAAATTCGTGAGGCACTTCAATTAGTCCCTTTTTGCCATAGCTCTCACATTATCTTGGCGGCGGGGGTCCTTGAAGGTGAGGCGTTTTGCGGAGTAACTTACGCAGTCGATTACTCAGCCATCACGAACAGCGATTCCGGCGACAGCCGCATATGCCAGGGGCATGGTATATTGCGGAATCGCTGCCACTTTTCTTTATATACTTCGGCCTGCAAATCGAACGCCGTCTCGTCCGCATGCGGCTCACGCAATCGCAGGTAAATCGTAATGCGGAAAGGCGTCTCGGAAGCGCGCACCAGCCAGCTAGGAAAAACATTCTCCGACAAAGTATTTCCCGGCGTTGATTCCAGGAAATCAATGTAATGGGCCCGAATCCCGACGAACGCCGGCGGCTTGGAAATGGCTTGGTTCACTCGAAGTCGGCAGCCCCAGTCCAGAGCTTCCACGCTGCCGTCGGCATTCATCCGCGCACGTGAAAAATTCTTGCAGCCCGTCACTTGCGCCACTTCGCGAGTGGGTGGATTCCGAAACACTTCCTCCTTCGCTCCAAATGCCGCCACTCGTCCCCGCGAGAGCACCAGGAGCTGCTTGCCCAACCGATACGCTTCCTCGATGTTGTGCGTCACCAGCAGCGCGGGCTGTCGGTAGGTCGCAAATGTTTCTTGAAGCTGCGCCTCCACCTGGCTGCGCAAATGCGTGTCCAGCGCGGATAGCGGTTCATCGAGCAACAACGCTTCCGGATCAATCGCCAGCGCACGCGCGAGCGCTGTGCGCTGCTGTTCGCCACCTGACAATACACGAGGATAGCGATCGGCCAGTCCCGCAAGATGCGTCCGCTCGATGAGCCCTGAAAGCCGTGCGGCCCGCCGCTCGCGAGAAAGCTCTTTCAGACCGAACGTAATATTCTCAGCCACCGTTCGGTGCGGAAAAAGCGCGTAGTTCTGGAACACCATCCCGATTCGCCGCTCGCGCGCCGGAACTCTAATCCGTTTGTCCGAATCGAACAGAATACGCTCGTTCAAAACCACGCGGCCGCGTCCAGGCTGTTCTAGCCCAGCAATGCACCGCAGCAACATCGTTTTGCCCGCGCCGGAAGGCCCCAGAATGCTGAGCGGCCCCTCCGCTGCAGTGAACCCGACACTGAGTTGGAAATCTGGAAGTTTTTTTTCGATTTGAACGTCAAGTGCCATTTCAATGCGCCACTCGTCGAGAACGTCCCAACCCTTGCATGCGAGTCCAATAATAAAGTCCGCTAAGAAGCGCGAGCGAGATCGCAACGTCGATCGCGCACCAGGAGAACGCACGCTGAAGATCGTCCGCCTCCACCGCGAAGTAAATCGCGATGGGAATCGTCTCCGTTCGCCCCGGAATATTTCCGGCGATCATTAGCGTGGCGCCGAACTCGCCAAGCGCGCGCGCAAAAGAAAGTATTGCGCCTGCTAGCACACCCGGCCACGCCAGCGGCAGCGCGATCTCGCGAAACACACGCCACTCCGATGCGCCCAACGTTCGTGCCGCTTGCAACAGGTCGGGTTCCGCCTGTTCCAGCGCAGCGCGCGCGGTCAAATACATCAGCGGAAATGCCACCACCGCCGCGGCGATCACCGTGGCCGGCCAGGAAAAAACAATTGTGGCGCCGAAATGAAGCAACAATTTTCCCAGCGGACCGTGGCGGCCAAAAAGCAGTAAAAGCAGGAAGCCAACAACCGTGGGAGGCAAAACCAGAGGCAGAAGAAAAAATCCGTCTACCAAAGCCAGCGCCGGACCGCTACGCTGTTCACGCCAAGCGGCGGCGGCCAGACCGACCACCAGCGTGATGGCCGTAGCCGTCACGCTTGTCGCGAGCGATATCCAGAGCGGAGACCAATCCATCGGCAGGATTGTAACTGGATCAGATCTTTCCAGATGGATTATTCGGATCGTTGAACCCGTAAGTCTTGAAAATCTCGAGCGCGTGCGACGTTTCCAAAAACTCCAGGAACGCTCGGGCCGCGCCGGGATCCTTTGAGTTCTTCAGCACCGCGGCGGGATACACGATGGGATCGTGCGAGCTGGGTGGAGCGGTAAAAATAGTCCGGATCGTCGGCGAAGTTTGCGCGTCTGTGCGATAAACGAGTCCCGCGTCCGCATTTCCTGTAGCTACGAAAGTCACTATCTGTCGCACATCCTTCGCATACACCGCTTTTTTCTGTACCGCCGCCCACAAGTTCAGCTGCTCCAGCGTTTGCTGCGCGTACATCCCCGCCGGTACGGTGGCGGGCTCTCCAATCGCGACTGTCTTCACCGTGGCCTTCGCCAGATCCTGAAACGTATGAATTTCATCGGTCGATGAAGGAGCGATCAGCACCAAATCGTTGGCCACTATGTCGTGCCGGGTTTCAGGAACGATCAGTCCCGCGGATTGCAGCGCATCCATCTGTTTCTGGGCGGCCGAGAAAAATATATCCACCGGCGCACCTTGCTCGATCTGGTGCTGCAAGGTTCCCGACCCGGCATAGTTGAACGTGATTTTTGTTCCGGGATGGTCTCGTTCGTATTCGCGGCCTAGCTGGTCGAGCGCATTCTTCAAGCTGATTGCCGCCGATACCGTGACAGCAGCCTGCTTGCTCGCAGGCGGTTGCTGTGCGAAAACGGCGTATGCCGCTACGATTACCAGGAAAACCATTCCGGTTCGCAGCGGCCGAAAAATCGAGCGTCGAATCCCGCGCGGAACCTGTCGCAGCATTACAAAGCTCCTTGAACGTGTGTTGCCATGCTTTCGTAGCGCCGGTTTACGCTGAGTACCGACGGGCTTCAGCCCGGCATTTTGCCTTTCTGGCTCTACCTCCGCCGTCGCGAAGCTACTGCTGCGGTGGAGTTGGTTTCGGCGCAGGTGCTGGAGTTGAACTCGGTGCCGTCGAAGGTTGTGCAGAAGGTCCCGGCGTTGGCGTTGGAGCGGGCCCGGCATTCGGCGCGGGCGCTGGATGCGCTGGGTCCGGCGGAAGCATTTGCTTCAGCTGCGGATATTCGTCGGACATTCCGCGAAGAACTTCGATCACGACTTTTTGATCGATCTGCATTCCGGCGGACTGTGATTCTTGTGCCACGTCCGGCATTTCCTTCACCATTCGCTGACCTACGGGCGATTCGTAAAACTTCGTTACTCCTTGGATGTCCTCCAGAGAGAAATGCTGGGCGTAGATCTTCACTACTGCATCGGTGACAGCACTCGGCGGGGCACCGGCCTGAAACTTTGCTGAGAATGTATCCATGAATTTCGGCAACTGGTCCGGTGGAAGCGCTCGGCTCATGCCGTCGTGGACTTTGCCCGTCCATCCAACAACCAAATTTTCCCCTTCTCTGGACTCACCCGTGATGTCCAATAAGTGCCGGATCGCCGCATCCTTAGCTGGATCCAGTTTCACGGGCGCCTCCGCCGGCTGGGCTGCTTCCGGTTTCGCCGCGGATTGTCCCGGCTGAACCGGCGCCGGTTTTTGCGGTGTGCCGCTCGGGGGCGTCTGCGCCATGGCCGGGCCTGCCGTCAATAAAACGGCAGCTATCAGGGCCTTTCGAAGTTTCATTTGATTCTCCTAATTTTAAGTCGGGCCATAGCCCTGACATGTGTTCTTTTGAATCGTATCGAACACCAGGCATAGATGCAATTTCCCCCCTGATTTCCAATGAACTGTTCCGGTAGCAACCTCGCGCTGGGCTGTGATAGCGTCTGCAGAATATGATGAATCGATCGGCTCCCAATTCGGATGTCGAAGAGAATTTCGAAGCCTCCCGCCTCGAAATGGTTGCGCGGCAAATTCGAGAGCGCGGTATTTGTTCGCAGCGCGTGCTCGACGCCATGGGCTCGGTTCCCCGCCATCTCTTTGTTTCCCCTGAACAAACGCGTCTCGCGTATGGCGACGAGCCTCTTTCCATCGGAGGCGGCCAAACCATCTCGCAGCCGTTTATGGTTGCGGCGATGTCCGAAGCACTTTCTCTGCAAGGCAACGAGCGCGTGTTAGAGGTCGGCGCCGGTTCCGGCTATCAGGCCGCCATACTCTCGCTTCTGGCGCGTGAAGTTACCGCTGTCGAGTCCCAGCCGGCCCTCGCTTCTGCCGCGCGCGAGCGTCTTTCGCGTCTGGGCTATACGAACGTCCGCGTCGAAGAGGGTGATGGTTCTATGGGCTGGCCGCCCGTGACTTCGCTAGACGGCCCGCCTACCGTCCTATACGACGGCATCGTCGTTTCCGCCGCTGCCCCCGCAGTTCCACCGCCGCTCGTCGAACAACTGGCCGAAGGCGGCCGCCTTGTTATCCCCGTCGGAAAAGCGGACCATCAGGAATTGCTCCGTATCGTGAAACGCAACGGCTCTACAACCCAGCAGTCTCTGTATTCTTGCCGTTTCGTTCCTTTGCTTGGGCACTATGGATGGCATCCTACGACATCGGGACCGCCGCGGGAATGAATCCACTCCCGCCGGACCTCTCCGTCATCATCCCCGCCTATAACGAGGATACGCGCCTGCCTCGAACGCTCACGCGCATTCGCGATTATTTGGCGGGCAAAGGTGTTTCCCCCGAGGCTTTCGAAATTCTAATCGTGGACGATGGCTCCTGCGACGGCACCGTTCGCGTTGCGGAAGAATGGGCGCGCGCCATGCCTTCAGTGCGGTTGGTTTTAAACGGAGAAAATCGCGGAAAGGGCTTCAGCGTGCGTCACGGAATGCTCGAAGCGCGGGGCCGCATCGCGATGTTTACGGACGCGGATCTCTCCTCGCCCATCGAAGAGTCCGAAAAGCTTCTGGCCGCCATCGACGCCGGAAATGAAGTCGCCATAGGTTCCCGCGCGCTGGATCGTTCTCTGATCACTCTGCACCAGTCGTATCTACGCGAACGCGCCGGCATGATTTTTAACGGCTTCGTGCGCTTATTCACCGGTTTGAACTTTTCCGACACCCAGTGCGGATTCAAAGCATTCGTCCGCGAGCCTTCCCGAATCGTCTTCGAGCAGCAGCGCATTAAACGCTTCGGCTTTGACCCCGAAATACTTTTCCTCGCGAAACGCCACGGCCTGCGCACCGCCGAAGTTGCCGTGCGTTGGGCCCACGACCCCGCCACAAAAGTTCGTATGATCCGCGACAGTTTGATGATGTTCTTCGATCTCGCGCGCATCCGCTTGAACTGGCTCCTGGGCCGCTATCCCAAACGAAGCCACGCGAAATAGCGCTATTCTTTGTGCTGTTGCGCCGTTGGGGGCAGCAGCCCGTTGAGCCGTAGATAAATCGCCGCCATGCTGTAGTGGTCCGCAAAATCATTGGTCAACGCGATCATGGCCGCCGCGCGAGACAATTTCCTGCCGCCAAATACCGTAAGCTGCTCACCCAGATTTGAATCGTCCATCTTCGCCAGGCTCTGCGTGCAGAAGTCAAAAGATGCCTTCAAGAAACTCACGAGTTTGTCCTTCGGGTCCGTCTCGCTCGGTTTGTCCATCGCGGGCGCCTCCGTGCCGGAAATCTTAGAACACAGTCCATAATTCGAACCGATCATGTGTGTAACTAACTTACCGAATGACATCTGCTCCGGCGTTGGATGAAAACTGTACTTGTCCGCGGGCATTTCATCGGCTGCGGCAACCATGTTTTTGGATGCTCGCGCCAGACTAAATCTCACAGCATTGGAAACCGGATTTGTGTCAGGTTGGCTTGCCTGGTCTCCTCCGGCCACAAACGGCATCAGCATCAGTACTCCAATCAAAAGTAACAATCGCTTCAGTCTCATGCTTCACCTCCAATTTTTCCGTTCGCACCGAGGATAATCTCGCGGCCTGGGGCTTACAAGCATTTTGGCGGAGGCCATCCGTGCTCCCTGTAATCGAATGGTCACTTTGCATTACAAAGTACTTTACACAGACCTCTCATTCAGCTACGCTCGGTCTATGGTTTCCCCGGATCCAACTCGACCGCGTCCTGGCCCTCGCGCGCTGGATGACCACGCTCGCGACAATCTGCGTTTCATTCGCGAGACGATGGAACGCGCCGGTTCCTTCACCGCCGTCCCCGGCTGGGGCGGCGTGGCGATGGGCATCACCGCGCTAGGCGCCGCGGCCATCGCATCCTTGCAAGCTTCCCCAATCGCATGGTTGCTCACTTGGATCACCGAAGCTGTCCTGGCCATCGCCATCGCCGCCTGGACCACTTATTCAAAAGCGCGCGCGGCCGGCTCTTCGCTCTTCTCCGGGCCAGGCCGCCGTTTTGTTTACAGTTTTGCGCCTCCGCTCCTCGTGGGCGTGTTGCTCACCGCGCTCCAGTTGCGCACCGGAGTAGTTGGCGCGATCCCCGGTGAGTGGCTCCTTCTCTACGGAACAGGAGTCGTCACCGGCGGTGCTTTTTCCATCCGCGTGGTTCCATTGATGGGCTTGTGTTTCATGGTGCTCGGCGCCGTCGCGCTCTTCTGTCCCTGGAACTGGGGCAATCTCTTTCTGGCGGCGGGCTTCGGCGCACTTCATATCATTTTCGGTGCTGTAATTGCGAGGAAATATGGCGGCTAAATCAGCAGCATATCGCGCGGAGCGCGAAGAATCCGGAAAGCGAGGAGCGCCTCGCGCGCGTTCTGGTGAGCCATCCGCGGCCAATCTGGATCGTTTGATTCATGAACGCACGCGGCTCGCCATCGTGAGCGCGCTCGCCGTGAACACTTCTCTGGCCTTCAACGAGCTAAAGCAGCTCGTGCGCGCTACCGACGGCAATCTGAGCGTCCACGCGCGAAAGCTGGAAGACGCCGGCTATGTCACCTGCACCAAATCCTTTGCCGGGCGCTTGCCTAAGACGGAATATCGCCTTTCGGCTGCCGGCCGCCGCGCCCTGGAAAAATATCTGAATCACATGGAAGCTCTGATTCAAGCCACTCGCGAAGGTTAACGATGTAAAAATTTTTGGGTGCTCACTTTATGAACAAAAGTACTTTGAAGCTAGCAGACCATCCCAGGCTTCACGTCGCCATTTTACTGGACGGAAACGGCCGCTGGGCCGCCGCGCGTGGCCTCGCGCGTTCGGAGGGCCATCGCGCCGGTGTCGAAGCTGTCCGCCGCATCGTACATGCCGCTCCCGCGCTCGGCATCGGTACTCTCACCCTGTATGCATTTTCGTCCGACAATTGGGGACGCCCCAACACCGAGGTAACTTCTCTGCTTGCGTTGCTCGAAGCTTATTTCCGTAATGACGCTTCCAACTGCGTCGCTGACGGTATTCGTCTCCGCGTGATCGGCCGCCGCGACCGCATTCCTCCATCATTGTTCCAGGCGATCGAAGCCGCTGAGAGGATCACCGCTTCCGGCCGGGCTCTCGAACTGCGCATCGCCGTCGATTATTCCGCGCGCGACTCTATCCTCCGCGCTTCCTGCTGGATGCTCTCCAGCCTGGAAATTTCCCAGCGCGAATTCGCAAAAAAACTAGGCGAAGTTATGCACACCACTGGCCCTGCTCTTGATGTCGATCTGCTGATTCGCACAGGCGGCGACCGCCGTTTGAGCGATTTCATGCTCTGGGAGTGCGCTTACGCGGAATTACTTTTCACTCCGCGAATGTGGCCTGAATTCGAAGCCGCCGACCTCGCTGAAGCTGTTGAGGACTTCTTGAAGCGCGAGCGCCGCTTCGGAAAATTGCCCGAAGCCGCAGCAAGCTAGCGCCGCTTGCAACAGACCTGGTTCTCACTTGGTTCCACGCGCTCGCGCCATCTCAAAAGCTCTTTTGACTACGCGTGTCGCCGTCGGGGTAAGCGAGAATCGATCCAACTCTTCTTCCAGCGCCCATGCAACATCCAATACATCGCTTCCCGCGCGTGCTTCGCCGCTCACCAGTTCGCACAGATAATCCAATATCACAAAATGATAGCAGCACTTTCCGTGCGCATCCAGCGTCACGCGGTCGAACGCTTCGATCAAATCGTGAACGCGTACATCCAGCCCAGTTTCTTCTTCCAACTCGCGCCGCACGGCTTCACGCAGCGATTCTCCTATTTCGAGCATGCCGCCTGGAATGGACCATTCGCCTTCCAGGGGCGGGCTGCCCCGCCGAATCAGCAACACTCGATTCTCGGCCACCACCACGCCGCCCACTCCCACCAGCGGACGCTCTGGATATTCGCGCTTAGTCACCTTTACATATTCCTCTTCGCGAAAGCTTGACTCTGGCGTTATATAATACGCTCGCTGGCGTAAGCCGGCCCTAGGAAGGAGGGAAATCCGTGACTCGATGTCCCGAATGCGACGCCGAAATTGATCTGGATGAAGACGAGGTCGAAGAAGGCGAAATCCTGAGTTGTCACGAGTGTGACGCCGAGCTCGAAGTCACCCAGACTCATCCCGTCCATCTCATCGCCATTGCTGATGACGAGGATGAGGAAGAAGACGACGATGAGGATTCCGACGAAGAGGCTGCCGTCGAGGAAGAAGAGGAAGAAGAAGCAGAATGATCTTCCTCGCTCCTCGTGAATGGTTTCCCTTCCGCTGTATGGCTCGAATGGCGGAAGTTTGATGATCTCGATCTACGCGCTAAGACTTTGTGTTTCTTTCTCATCCAGCGCTCGCAGGTCTGGTAAGTTCGCCGGCGCCCAATTATGAAAATCTCCCTACGCCTTCGCTCTGCGCTTGTAGTTCTATTCTCTCTTCTCACGGCCTTTCCCTCCTCGGCGCAGACCAAGGACGAAAAAAAAGCCGAGGCTCAGCTTCGCATTGTTCACGGAATTGTTCAGGACAAGGACGAAAGCCCGATTCCCACCAGCGTCGTCTATCTTCTAAACGTGAAATCGCAGGCGGTGAAAACCTCTTTCACCGACGATAAAGGCCTCTATCGCTTTAGTGGACTCGATCCCAATGTTGATTACGAAATTCACGCCGAGCATGGAGACATGACGTCTTCCACTCGCACCATTTCGAGCTTCGATTCCCGCCGCGATATCGAAGTCAATCTCAAAGTAACCAAAAATAAAAAGAACTAGTTCGCCCCATCCGTCCGCCCTCAGGCGCGCGCCTTCGGGGTCATCACGCGCACCGCTTGAGGCAGCACTGTAAACTCCACCGGCGATTCCCCAAGCAACTCTCCATCGCCGTGCACTTTAGCGGGACGTTCTGTTCGCAACACGATCCGCTTGCAGCGAAGTCGCCGCACTTCAGGAAAGCCGCGCAAATCTCCCGAGGTCAACGCAATCGGAATAGCATCGAACAAGCGCGTCCAGCGAATTTCGCTCACCAGCGCAACATCGATCCAGCCATCGTCCATTTTTGCTTCCGGCGCAATGCGTATGCCCGACCCGTAGCGCGTGGAATTAGCAACCGCAACAAACAGAACGCGCCCGTCCCACGGCATGCCGTCAATTTCAGCGCGCAGTCCGATTGCACTCTCATGAGCAAACGTCCAAAGCGCGCCCGCCAGATACCGCGATACTCCGGGCCAGCTCTTGAATTTCGTATTCGCTAGATGCGCTGCCGCGGCATCAAGCCCCATTCCACCCGCTCCGATGTAATGCTGCGTGCGGCCATCGCTGAATCGCGCGCGGATCACATCCACTGCTCGCGGCGCCGATTTCAGGAAGGCATCGGCTGCATCCAGCGGATCGCTTGGAATCCCCAGATCCGCCGCTATATCGTTGCCGTTGCCGGCCGGAAAAAATCCTGCGATTGCCTCCGTCTCGTGCAAAGCCTCGACCAGATGATGAAACGCGCCGTCGCCGCCCAGCGCGACGACGTAACGATACCCGGCGCGAGCAGCGCGCTCCGCCTGTTCGCGCAAATCTTCAGAACTCTTCGAATGTGAGAAATCAGCTCCATGCCCGCGCAACCTCAGTAGCTCTGCAACGCTCCCTTCCGCGCGCAAAGCCCGCCCTCCCCCCGCCGCCGGATTCACAATCACGAATGACTCGTTTTTCACGCGCCAATCCTAACCAACGCTTCTCTGGATTGACACCGCCTTTTCACTCGAAACCCAGTTGAAGATTTCATCCTGGAATGGGATGCTATGGCCCGTCGCAAGTGCAATAGTCCTGAGATCGCAACAACCAAGGGGAAGGAGAGACCCATGAAAATTCACAATGGACTCTCGGCATGGATCGTAGCCGCGCTCTGCGCCGTAGCCTCTCTCAGTGCTACTACGGCGCTCGCTCAAGAACACGGCGGAGGCGCTCCTCACTGGAGTTATTCCGGACCCGACGGCCCCGACCACTGGGGCGACCTCGACCCCAGCTTCGCCGCCTGCAAGACAGGCAAGCGTCAATCCCCGATCGATATCAAAGACGCGCAGCCGGCGGACCTGAAGCCAATCAAATTTGATTACAAACTCTCTCCCATGAAAATCGTCAACAATGGCCACACCATTCGCATCGATTACCAGTCCGGAAGCAGCGTCACCGTTGACGGAAAACAATATCCGCTGATGCAGTTTCATTTCCATCATCCCAGCGAAGAAGAAATAAACGGTCAAAAGTACGACATGGTCCTTCATTTGGTCCACGTAGCTTCGGACGGCTCCGCCGTGGCTGTTGCCGTCCTGCTGAAGAGTGGTAATGAAAATCCCCTCATTCGGGATATCTGGAGTCACATTCCGAAGGAAGTCGACAAGGAAGTCGAATTCAAGAAAATTGTGATCAACGCCGCCGATTTGCTTCCCGCCGACCAGAATTATTTTAGGTTTGACGGCTCGCTCACCATCCCGCCGTGCGGCGACGTGAAGTGGTTCGTCATGAAAACTCCCGTGGAGCTTTCTCCCGCGCAGATCGCTGCGTTCGCAAGACTCTATCCCGACAACGCCCGCCCCATTCAACCCACCAACGGCAGAAGAATCGAGGAGACCAGTTTCACAAAGTAAGAGGCCGATCTCGCAAGAATTAGACGGGGAGAGTGCATGAAACCTGTGATCGCAAAGAAGACTGAACGTCTCAGGCCCAAGCTCTCATGGCAATTCCTTATTCCCCTCATTTTCTCGGTCTGCCTCCTACACTCCGCTCCCGCCTTCGCGCAGAACGCATCGCCGGCTTCCCCCATCTCAGCGGACTCCGACACACTTCTCCATCGCCTGTTCGCCTCCTCGGATTTCGAGATCAAAAATTTCGGCCCAGCTCGCTGGCTCGATGGCGGCGCGTTCTACACGACCGCCGAGCCTTCCGCCACCAACAAAGATGCCCAGGATATTGTTCGCTACGAAACCGCAACTGGTAAGCGCGAAGTCCTGGTTTCCTCGGAAAAGTTAATTTCGTCTGATCAGAAATCTCCGCTCGCGATTGAGGAGTACTCCTGGTCCAAAGACCAGGCCCGCCTGCTGATCTATACCAATTTCGCGCCAGTCTGGCGCCAAAATACGCGCGGTGACTATTGGGTTCTCAATCTCGAATCCGGCAAGCTGCAAAAACTTGGCGCCGATGCTCCTGCCTCTTCCCTGATGTTCGCGAAATTCTCGCCCGACGGGTCCAGGGTCGCTTACGTCCGCGCCAACAATATCTACGTCGAAGACCTCACCTCCAGCAAAATCCTCCCGCTCACCGCCGACGGCTCCGCAACCTTAGTTAACGGCACCTCGGACTGGGTGTACGAAGAGGAACTCGACGTTCGCGACGGCTTCCGCTGGAGCCCGGACGGCCGTCACATTGCTTACTGGCAATTTGACACGCGCGGCGTCGGAATTTTTCCTCTGATTTACAATCTTGGCGCTCGGCATGAAATCGTCACCGGATTCCCCTACCCAGGCCTGGGGCGCTATCCTTCCGTCCTCAATATCGCCTACCCGATTCCCGGCACCGCGAACTCCTCGGTGCGTGTGGGAGTCGTCGGCGTTGAAGGTGGCGACACGCGCTGGATACAGGTCCCGGGCGACCCGCGCGAAAACTACATCGCTCGCATGGATTGGGCCGCAAACTCCAATGAGCTCGCCCTCGAGCATTTGAACCGCCTTCAGAATACGAACGACGTTCTCCTCGCCGACATCGCCACCGGCGCGGTTCATCCGATTTTTCAAGATCACGATGCAGCCTGGGTTGACGTCATGCCGCAAATCACTTGGCTGCATAACGGCGCGGATTTTCTCTGGCTCAGCGAACGCGACGGATGGCGCCATGCCTACCTCGTCTCTCGCGACGGCAGTCGCGTGCAACTGATCACAAAAGGGAATTTCGATGTAATTGGCCTCGATCGCGCCGACGAAAAGGGTGACTGGCTCTATTTCAGCGCATCTCCCGATAACGCCACACAACAGTACCTCTATCGCGCGCGCCTTGACGGTTCCGGAAATCCCGAACGCGTCAGCCCATCCAATTTACCCGGCACGCATAATTACGATATCTCTCCCGATTCTCACTGGGCCTTTCACCGGTATTCCCGAGCTGACGTTACGCCCGTCACGGATCTCGTCGAGCTTCCGTCCCAACATTCCGCGCGGGTCTTGGAAGACAATGCTACCCTGCGCGCGAACGCGTCCGTCCTTCTCGAAACCCCCACTGAGTTCCTCAAGCTCGACATCGGCGACGGCGTCACATTCGATGGCTGGATGATGAAGCCGCCGCGTTTTGATCCCGCAAAAAAATATCCGCTTCTCGTTTACGTGTACGGCGAACCCGCCGCTCAAACCGTGCTCGATGAATGGGGCACCTGGAACAATTATTTCAATCGCGCCGCTGCCGCTGCCGGCTACGTCGTTGTCAGCTTCGACAATCGCGGCACCCCCGCGCCAAAGGGACGAGAATGGCGCAAAATTATTTACGGCGCCATTCAACCGGTCATCGTTAAGGATCAGTCTGCCGCCCTCCACAGTTTCCTTCGCACGCATCCGTTCGCGGACGCTTCACGCGTCGCCATCTGGGGATGGAGCGGCGGCGCCACCAGTACTCTGTGCCTAATGTTTCGCGCTCCGGAGTTGTACAAAGTCGGCATGGCCGTCGCGCCCGTTTCCGACTTACGGCTCTACGACACGATTTATCAGGAACGTTACATGGGGTTACCCCTGCAAAACGTGGAGGGCTATCGCAACAGCTCAGCCATCAATTTCGCGGAAGGACTGCGCGGAAGCCTTTTGCTCGTTCACGGTTCCGGCGATGACAACGTCCATTACTCCGGCAGCGAACTTCTGCTCAATCGCCTGATCGAGCTCGATAAGCCCATCGATTTCATGGAATATCCCAATCGCACACACGCTATTAATGAAGGCGCAGGCACCACCTTGCATCTCTTCAGCCTTTCGCTCCGTTATCTCGAACAACACATCCCACCCGTACCGGCTGCACGATGAAGATTCCCGCGGCCTGGTACGCGCATATTGAAGGAGAGGACGCCATGAGCTCGCCAAAAAAGAACAACATACCCGCTGATAAATTGACTTTGTACGACAAGCTTGTCAAAACCAATCCAAAAATCGAACGCAAAGGCGCTGCGAACCCTTACACCTCGCTGAATGGGCATATGTTCACATACCTCAACCCATCCGGTTCGTTGGCCCTCCGGCTCCCCGAAGATGAAAGACAAAAGTTCCTGAAGCAGTATAAGACCACGCTGTTCGAGGCCTACGGCACAGTGATGAAGGAATACGTAACCGTGCCGGACACTCTGCTGAGGGATACAAGAACACTGCAACGATACTTTCAGTTAAGCTACGAGTACATCAAATCGTTAAAACCCAAGCCAACCAAAAAGAAATCTTAAGTGTGATGGATTTATTTCCCCTCCGGCGCGGCATTCGGGGCATGTTCCCCTGATCGGAATTGCGCCCACGGCCCCGCGTCCATATCGATCAGCACGCTTGATTGCCAGTTATATTCCGGATGTGCTGCCAGAAATTTCCGCGCCTTGAAATCCGTTCCGCAGGGATGCCCGGTGTGCGCCACAAAAGTCATTGATTCCGCCATGTGGCTGTCCATCACTTTTCCTTCCACCGCTCCCGCCGGATTGTACGGCGTTTTTGCAAACCCCGGATCTCCCTCGGTCGCCACATCGCCGTGTCCGCAAAGTGTCCGCCGGTTAGGGCCCGTCTTCTTCGTGTAAGTATCGTAATGGTCCGCAAGGAACGCCTCCGCCAGAGTCGTGTCGATCTTTCCCTGGTTCGCCGCCATCAATTCATCCCAGCGAACGTGCCGAGCATTCGCCGAAGCTGCCATATTCGTCGGATCAAATGTTGTTTCGTCTTTCAGCACCGCCGGATCGCTCGCAAAATTTGACCCCGCATAATATCCATCCTTCGTTCGCCACACCCTATTGTGTTTCAGGCCCAGCTCGAAACGCGCGATCTCGCCCGTTTTGCGGTCCGCCAGCAGCCAGTCGTTCGCGTACCCGCCGTTATTTCCATCCAGCATGATTTTCACGTACTCGTCGATGGACCCGGCATATTGCATGGCCTTTCGTGCGCGAACAAATTCCGGCTTCCCATTCGGGTCCCATCCATGGAAATCGGTGATCGTTGTTTCGGTGAACATCAGCCCATCCGAATTCACGCCGAAATCGTCGTCGCTCACGATCACTCCGGGAAAGCCGTCCATTAGGATGCTGTAGCCTTGTTGCGGCGCAATGTCGAAAATGATGTTCCAACGCGCGCCGTAGTTGTAACTCGTCCAGTTGTTATGCGCCATCACGATCTGGCGGTTTTTCGTATAGCTTCCCGCCGCCACGAACGCGCTGCAATGCTCCGCGTCCGGCTTCGAAGCCGGCCTGACCATCTGCGTCTGTTCATCCAACCAGGGCACGTAGTAATCCCCCAGCTCCATGAACGCGTTCATCGCCACAATATCGTACAGATCTAGCTTGTAATTTCGTGCGTGCAAAGCGTCGGCGATCCCGGCCAGCTCCGACTGATATTCCACATCAATCTTCGGCCACAGCATTTCTTTCGCCGCGCGTCGAAAAAATTCCCAGTCGCGGTTCGAGTTATGAGTCATCTCCACGCTCACCGCAGCAAACGCATCCGATATTTCCGGCGCCAGAAGATATCCATGCTGATAGCCGATATCATGCGGCGCGCCTTCCAAGTGAACATAGATCCAGCCGCCTCGTTCGAAGCGGTAAGCTTTCGCCAAAATCGCGTCGTCGCTTGTGCCCCGCTGCCACAACCGCGCCGGTTCACTCGCGGCAAAGATCGCAGTCCGGCCATGCAATAACACCGGCACAACGATCAGCCAAATTCCTAGCACTATCAGCGTCACAACCGGCAGGCGATTCCTGTTGCGATCCATCAAGGTGTCTCCTCACGTGCACGCATTGTAGCATTGTAGTTGCAAACGCCGACCACCGCGCTTAGCCTGAAAGGTAAGTACTGGAACTGTTAGTTTCCGAACCCCGAATAATCTCCGGCCGCCAATTTTGCCCGCTGCGTCGGTAAACGGCTCGTGTTTTATGTCGCGCCAACCCAGCAGATCGAACCGGACTTGTTCTTATAATTCCATGTTCGCTCGTACGCGTGAACAGGTTATAGAACTGGACTTCGGACCCGATACAAGCACGATCGACGCCAACGGCAACTACACTGCTCCCGCAACTCTTCTTTCCCCGAACTTGGTCACCATTGAAGCCGCGGAAACAAAGACTTCCGTCAACGCCACCAGCGCGCTGACGCTTTGGAATCCCGTGCCGCAGATCTCCAACATTTCGCTGTCCCTCGTTAATGTTGGTCCCTTCACCCTTACGATCGCTGGCAGCGACTTCGTCAATGGCGCCACCGTCTCTTTCGATGGAAGCAATCTCACGACGACGTTCGTCTTAAGCGGTGCAATTGACCGCCACTGGAACGGCTTCTCAAGTTGGCTGTCGTCGTGGTGACGAACCCTGACCCCGGTTCCAGCGCTTCGAATCAGCTGAATGCGCAGGTTGTCGGAGCGATTTCGGCTACTGCTACAGCGCGTTTCCGGGATCCGTCCAGCTTCGGTCCCACGGCGACCTCCATCGCGCACGTGCAACAGATTGGCCTGTAGGCTGCATTGACCGAACAGTTCAACCCGTTACTCATTGGCCCAAATCTTCGCTGAAAACTTCGACCTTGCGTTCGTAGCACATAAACTTTACCCATGGCAGTCCGTCCGCCTAAGCATGACGCCAGAACCGACCATACCGCGTAAATATCCGCGCATCCGCGCGCCCAAAGGCACGTGGGTCGGCTGGAAATCCGCCGCCCACATGACCACCTCGCTTGCGGAAACCATGGGCCTCGGAGGCCTCTTCCTTCACACTGCTAACCCGCCGTCCCAAGGTTCCAACATCGAGTTGATTTTTGATTTGCCTACCGGGCAGATCCGCGCGCGCGCCGTCGTGCGCAGCTTAATGCCGGGTAAGGGCATGGGCATACAGTTTGTCCAGATGAGGCCGGAAGACCGCGCCAAGCTGCATCGCTATCTGTCCGGGCAGGAGGGTTCACAAACACCTTCTCGCCTTGCTCCGGGTGCACACTCCCGAGCCGCAACCCGGCCCGCCGCAAACTCACAGCTCGCTCTTTCGCCTCGCAGCGCAGAAGCGGCTCGATTCCGATTCGAACGGGAAATCAGGGAGCTCGTATCGCTTACTGGAAAGGCCACCTATTATCAGCTTCTGGGAGTCACATCCGAATCGCCGGGCAGCGAGGTCAAAAAGAGTTATTACTCGTTGGTGCGCAAATTTCATCCCGACAACCACATGGGTAAATGCGAATTGATCACATCGCTCAAAGACTTAATGGTGGTCATCTCGGAAGCCTACAAGACGCTTGGCAGCGACGAAAAACGTGCCGCCTACGACAAACGCCTGGCCGCCCGCGGCGGTTTCACCATGCATCGGGAAAAAACAGGGATCGAGGAATCCGTTGAAGAATGGATAAAGCGCGCCAACGAATGTCTGGGCGCCAAAAACTTTCTCGGCTCCGTCGTCTGGTTGCGTAAATGCGTTGAAGCCGCGCCGGAACAAGCTCTCTATCGCGCCATGCTCGCACGCAGCCTTGGAAAAATTCCTCAATACCAGGAAGAGGCCATCGAGCACTTTCAAAAGGCCATTATTCTTGATCCTTGGCGGGAGGTAGTCTACGTTCTGTTCGCCGAACTGCTCGAGGAGATGCAGCACCTGGCACGCGCGCGCGACATCTATTCCAAGCTTCTCGAATTCAACCCGCTGCACTCCAAGGCTCACGAGCGGCTCGCCGCTCTTCAGGCCGATGAAAAAGTTGAGAAATCCTTGTCGCGAGTCCCTCATTTGTTCGGCAGGAAGAGCTAGGCCGAATCATAGCGGTCGGCGAGCGTTCTTTCCCGTTCCTAGCCGCGTCACTGTTTGTCAGCTAGTGCTAGCATCTATTCCGGGATTCGCGGATTCTAGAAGGAAATGGCTCGCGAACTGAAAGCAGCATCAGCGTAAGCACGATGACCTCACGGATTAAGCGCTGCTTCACGCTCGCCGATGTAACGCTCCTACCCGCCTTCATCCTCTGGTTTATCTGGCGCCTCCAATTTACCGCGCGATGGACCTGGACAATTTTCGTTATTTGGATAACTGCAAGCTTCCTCATCCATCGCGACACCCCCAAGACGCTCGGCTGGCGCGCCGATAACCTTTGGCCCGCGACGAAGCAAGCCCGAATCATTTTCGGCACGATGTTAGCGGGACTATTCGTCATCGGCCTCGCGCTTGGCGCAAGTCCGCATCTTCCGCCCAATTTAATTTCCTGGCATCGCCTGTGGACCTACTTCGCCTTCTGCCTGCTCCAGCAGGTAGGGCTCAATTCCTTGGTCCACAATCGCATGCTGTCGCTGGTGCGCAACGAGTGGGTCGCCGCGTCTCTGACTGGCCTGATTTTCGCCGCCTGTCATTGGCCTAATCCCGTGCTCGTTCCCCTCACCTTCATCGCCGGCGCAACAATGGCTCATATGTTCGGACGCGTCCGCAACATCATTCCACTCGCGATCGGCCAAGCCCTGTTAGGCTCGCTCGTGTTCGGGGCCTTCCCCCTCGCCTGGCACCATCATCTCCGCGTCGGCCCGGGCTTTTACACCAATCCCAATTAGCGACGCCAGGAAACGCTTTCGCGCAACGAACTGATGAAGACCAACGTAGGGAAGTTTTGTAAAGTGTAGCCGAGCTAGGAATTCGGGTGGACTTCCCCTTCGCCGCCAGATCGCGCCCTGCTTGCGATTAGGCGGCGATTAAAATGTCGGTCGTCAAGAAATTCCTCTTTTAGGACGGAAAAAAGCACAACAAGCATGCACGGAATTGGCTCCTCAAGGTCACCTTCAAGCCTCTTTGTATCATCATTGTTGACAGCATGTTATGTCACCGTATAATCAACAATTGGCCGCGCGACTCCCCAGCAATCGCCGTGCTGCTCGTCACCTTGGAAGCACCTTAGAACATCAGTCTCGCGCCACTACCGGGAGAAAAACAAGCCGTGGTTTCGCTTTATAACCCGACCATTTCGATCGCCGCTTGGTTTGCCCCCGGCAATCCGCTGTCCGACTATTGGCGTCACAACATGGATCCCGCTTCGAATCCTTTTCGCGGCATCTATCAATTGAACGCTTTCGACCTCGCCATCATGCTGCCTTATTTTTTCGTGATGATTGTCCTGGCGGTTTACGGTATTCATCGCTACGCCCTGGTTTACAACTATTACAAAAATCGCAAGCACGTCCCCGGCTCGCCTCCCGAGATCGCAACCTGGCCCAAAGCTACCGTTCAGCTCCCCATCTACAATGAACGCTACGTCATCGAACGCCTGGTCGAAGCCGTTTCGCAGTTCGATTACCCGCGCGAACTTCTCGAAATCCAGGTCCTCGACGACTCCACCGACCAGACGCAGCAAGTGGCTCGCGATTGCGTAGATCGTTACCGCGCTCTCGGCTTGCCGATCTCTTACATTCATCGCGACAATCGCGAAGGTTACAAAGCCGGCGCGCTACAAGAAGGTCTCAAATCCGCAGACGGTGAGTTCGTTGCCATTTTCGACGCCGATTTTATTCCGCCTCCCGATTTTCTGCGCCGCACGGTTCCTTACTTCGCAGATGAAAAACTTGCCATGGTGCAAACGCGCTGGAGCTACATCAATCGCAATTATTCCGCGCTCACCGAAGTCGAAGCTATTCTGCTCGACGGACACTTCGTCATCGAGCATTCCGCGCGCTACCGCAGCGGCCTTTTCTTTAATTTCAACGGCACCGCAGGCGTCTGGCGGCGCAATGCGATCGAAGATGCCGGCGGCTGGCAGCACGACACGCTCACCGAGGACACGGACCTTTCTTACCGCGCTCAACTCCGCGGCTGGCAATTTCTTTATTTGCCCGATATCGAATGCCCCTCCGAGCTCCCGGTCGAAATGAACGCTTTCAAATCGCAACAAGCCCGCTGGGCCAAAGGCTTGATGCAGACGGCGAAAAAAATCCTCCCGCGCGTTCTGCGTTCAAACCAGCCCGCCGCAGTGAAAGCGGAAGCCTTTTTTCATCTCACCGCCAACATCAGCTACCCGCTGATGGTGGTCATGTCGATGATCCTGCTCCCCGCCATGATCGTGCGCTTCTACCAAGGGTGGTTCCAGGTCCTCGTGATCGACCTGCCTCTCTTCCTCGCCTCCACCTGTTCGATCTCATCCTTTTATCTCGCGGCCGAACGCGCGCTTTATCCAAGATCTTGGAAGCGCACTTTTCTCTACCTCCCCTTCGTTATGGCCGTCGGCATTGGCCTATCCGTTCGCAATGCGTGGGGAGTTCTTGAGGCCATCTTCAACGTGAAATCCGAATTCGTCCGCACGCCGAAATATCGCGTGGAAGCCAACGCGAACAATAACGCCGACTGGGCCAAGAAAACCTACCGCAAGAGTGCCGGTCTGCTGCCCTTCGCCGAAATCGCTCTCGGAATTTATTTTTTGCTCGCGGTGATCTACGCCCTGCAAAATGAAAACTACGCTACCGCCCCGTTCCTCCTCCTTTTCGTTTGGGGTTATCTCTACACCGGCGTGATGTCTCTCGCGCAGACCTACCTCGAGCGCCTCCCCTTCACCGTGGAATCCGGCGAAGTTCGCCCCGCTTCCACCGGCGCCCCCGGTTTCTAGCTCGTACTCCGCCTTCAATGCAAGAGCGCTCCAGTCGCCGCCGTTTTCTAAAGACGGCCGCCCTCGCTGGAGGCGGCGCGGTCCTCGGTGTCGCTGGCCTGAACGAAATTTCGCCGAAGATTTGGCGTGAACCGATTGTCTTCGAGCCCAACAAAAGCTACTGGGCCAGAAGTCAGCCGCCACAAAATCCGCCGCTCACGGAAAACATCGCTGCCGATGTCGTGGTGCTCGGCGCTGGCTTCACTGGCCTTTCCTCCGCGTACTACATCCGCACACTGTCCCCACACAAGCGTGTCGTCCTTCTGGAAGCCAGAAGTTGCGGCAACGGCGCCTCTGGACGAAATGGCGCCATGGTGCTGACCATGACCGACGACCGCTACATGCAACTCGGCCCCGATCCCGCACTTGACAAACGCATCTATGACCTCACCGCCCAGAACATCCAGACATTGTTGAAGCTCAGCGCCATGACCGGAATCGACTGCGAGTTGGAAACCAACGGAGCTCTGCAAGTTCTGAACACCCCCGAGGATGTTCGCGACGCGCAGTCCTATGTAAAGGCGGCGAGGTCCGTGGGCATGCCCGTTGAGTTCTGGAACAAGCAACAAGTTGCCGGCGCAATTGGCACCGACCTCTACGAAGGAGCATTCTTCGACCCCAGCGGTGGACATATCCATCCCATGAAGCTCGTGCAGGTATGGAAGGCAGCCGCGCAATTCGCGGGTGCCGAGATTTACGAAAACACCGTGGTCACGAACATCGAGGAAGGTCCCGAGCACCTCGTGCACACCATGAACGGGCTCACCGTAAAGGCAAAGTCCTTGGTTCTGGCCACCAACGCGTTCACTTCACGACTCGGCTATTTCCGAAACTCGATTGTTCCGGTTCATGAGTACGTAGCCATCACTCCTCCATTGAGCGAACAACAGCTCGCCCGGACCGGATGGCAAAGGCGCTCGCCGTTCAATGACAGCCGCACAGAGGTCATTTATCTTGGCCTAACGCGCGACAATCGCATCCACATCGGCGGTGGAAGCCCCAGCTACTTCTTCAACAACGGAGTTGGCGACTCGAACGAGGAGGCCCGGCATTACGCACACTTGCAGCGCGAGCTAGTCCGCCTCTACCCCGCTCTCCAGGACGTCGAATTCGAAGCGATGTGGAGCGGAATAGTTGACTGGTCGCTCAACGAGTCGCCCTCCGTGGGCCACACTGGAAAACACAACAATATCTTCTACGGCCTGGGCTACAGCGGACATGGCGTGAATCTGACCTCTGTGTTCGGCAGAATCATCGCCGATCTCGAAGCCGGCCGCGAGGAACCATGGAAGCCGCTTCCATTCTTGAATGCCAGCCTTGATTACATTCCTAACGAGCCCTTCCGCTGGCTGGGAGCAAAAGCCGGTTTGGCCTGGTATCGCTTCACCGGCGCTTAATCGCCAGTTTGAATGTTTTTTGGCACTACCCTGAAAACAAGAGCGACTTTTGTCCTTGAGGCCAGTCCAACAAATTACGGATAATTCCAGGGTCGTACACTAGAGAGGATTTCCCATGAAGCTTCGCAATTTCGCGGTACGCTGTGCTCTTCTGCTTCTCGCCCTTGCTTGCGCCGCGTTGTTCATTCAGGCGCGATTCCGCCAACCCAACTCCGAATATCAGGCGCGCCGCGCGAAGCTTCGCTCCATAATTAGCGGCCCAATCGTCATCTTCGGCTATACCAGCCGCCAGGACACCGGCGAGGTCGCCGTTTTCTATCAGGAAGAGAATTTTTATTACCTCAGCGGCCACACTGAACCCGACGCCGCGCTCCTGCTGATCCCTGATTCACCTGACACCAAGTCCTTCACCGGCCCGCACGAAATTTTCTATCTCCCTCCGCGCAATCCGAACGACGAAAAATGGGGCGGACCCAAGATGGGCCCTGATGATCCCACCGCTGCCGAAAAAACTGGGTTCCAGGCCGTCGAGCCATTCGCCAGCCTTCATGCGGATCTCGTAAATCTCGCCAAGACCTATTCCACGTTTTATACCGAGCTGCCTCCCAAGCAGGAGAACGGCTACCCGCACCTCACGACTTGGAGCGCATGGGTTCGCAGCACCTTGCCGCAGTCCACTATCGACGACATCTCTCCGCTCATGGCCACTCTGCGTCAGATAAAATCCGCCGGCGAAATGGCCCTAATTCAAAAAGCCGTGGATGCCTCCGTAGACGGGCAGTTCGCCGCCATGAGAATAATGCGGCCCGGCCTCTTCGAATATCAGATTGCCGCTCGCATGAAGGAAGTTCACGAAATGGAGGGCTGCTCGCGCGAAGCCTACGCGCCCATCGTCGGAGCCGGCCTATATTCCACCGTCCTGCACTACGATGACCTAAAGAACGAAATTAAAGACGGCGACCTGGTCGTCATCGACGTGGCCTGCGAGTACGGCAGTTACGCCGCGGACATAACCCGCACTATCCCCGCCAGCGGCAAATTCACCGCTCGCCAGCGCGAGATCTACGAAATCGTTCTCGGCGCTCAGAATGCCGCACTCGCCGCCATCAAACCTGGCGCCATGCTGTACGGAAAAGATAAAAGCGTTCATCAGGCTGCCTTCGACTACCTCAATACCCACGGCCACGACCTGCATGGCAACTCGCTCGGCCGTTATTTCTTCCACGGCGTCGGACATCATCTCGGCCTCGACGTCCACGACCTCAACGACCGCACCAGCCCGCTCCAACCCGGCATGGTCATCACCGACGAGCCCGGTATTTACATCCCCGAAGAAAGTATCGGCGTCCGCATCGAAGACGACGTCCTGGTCACCGCAGACGGTAACCAGCTCCTGACCGCCAAGCTCCCGCGTTCCCCGGACGAAATAGAAAAAATCATGGCCGAACCGCGCGCAAACGCCCAGCCCCAACCGTAGCCCCAACCATAGCCATGTGATAGTCGCGAAACGCTCAGACGAAGGGCGCAGCAGCAAACAGAATCATGCGGAATGGCCTTTCATAAGATGTGCAAGCGAACTGAAGTAAGCCCAGAAATGCCGGCAGGATCCTGGCTAATAGATTTTATGAGATTAAGAATTCAAAATGACGCGGCACGGCGCACGCGCCGGACACCATGCAGCGCCACAGGGCACGTTGCGCGGCACAGGGCGCCGTTCGGCGGCATAGCCGGATGGCTCCAGTCGTGCAGCGGCACGGGGATTGCTCCAGACGTGCCGCCACATTACCGCTAGGGGTTAGTGTTTCTGCGTCTTCGGGGCCGCGGCCTTCTTGGCATCGGCTCCTAGCGGCAGCGCCTGCTGCTGAAGCTGCCCACCAAAGACGCTGCCGAAAGACCCAAGCCCGCCGTTGATCGCGTCGCTTCCGTTTTCCATCCAGAATAGCTGTCCACCGCTAGCCTGATAGACGACGGCGCCATATGCAATCGTCACCGCGCCATCACCCGCGTCCACGATGAACGAGTCCATCAGGTAGCGCCCGGCGGAGTTTGTGGTGTCCGGGACGATAGGGCTGCTTGCGAACGTCAGGTTCTCTACCGCGCTCGTCCCGCCCAGCACATCCGTCGGATCGCTGATCACTCCGGCTCCCGTAAGGGCCGCCGTTGGACCTGCTGTCGCCGTCGCGTTACCTACGATGTCAAACTCGCCCAGAGTGGGAGCAAAGTCCTGAAGTCCGAAGGCATAATTGCCCGCGAAGCTCACGGTCGAGGTGTCCGTTTGCGGAACCAATACTCCCGATCCGGCAACATTGGTGTCTAGATCAACCACTAAGGCTCCGCCGCCACCGGACGTATTGTTGGGATCGTTTATATTGATATTCGGGTCCACCATGTAGATTCCGAGATCGGCTACGTCCAGTAGCTGGACGTTGTTAGGAGCTCCAATCGTCAAGCTCCCGTACCCAGTGCTTTGAATGGAAAAGGTACCGGAGATTGGGGTCGCGTCCAGGAAGAAAGGAAAGAGACCTGAATCCGGAGTCTCGTTGACATCCGCGATCCCGGTAAAATTGCCGCCCACCGGAACAATCTGGCCAACCGCCGTGTAGGCAACTCCCGCAGAGTTGTTTTCGACACTGAAGATGGACGTTCCCAATGAAGCGGTTGTGAAACCGTTGTTACCCTGGCCAAAAGCCGAGCCAATCGCTGTGTCGCCGCTATCTACGTCGATAATCCGAATCGCTTCAGGCCCCACGATATAGTATGCGATGGAGTTGACCAAACCGGTCCCGGTTAGTGTCGCGGTGCCACGGCCAAAAGTATCTGCTGCGGTTAGCGTTCCGGTAAATGTTGCTCCGGTATTTGGCATGTTGCCTGCGTCATTCGTATCGATCACGCCGTTGGTCAAACTGGTCCCGGACAGAGTGAAGACGCCTCCATTAATAAACGTCACAGCAGATTTGCTTCGCGCGCCAGAGAGTGTAAACGCAAACCCTCCGGCCAGGGTGCTCGGCAAAGTCTGCAGATCGAAGCTTCCGCTGGATGTCGCGCTTCCATCAGCCTGAATAATCAGTGCATGGCTGTTGTTTACGAAGTTGAGCGAGAGAGTCTCCGTGCCATTCGTTCCGACTTTGGGATTGTTTGTTTGCAGGGTCAGAATTCCCAGGCCCGTGGTGGGATCGAAGGACAAACTGCTGCCCGTCATGATCATATCGCCGCCCGCAGGCGAGTTGGTTCCGTTTGCATTGTTATAGTCCTGCTCGCCCTTGAGGGTGCCATCGGCGTTGATCGACACCGCTCCCGCCAACGAATACGTATTGAAGTTGAAGTCCAGACCACCCAGGTAAAACGCATAATTGCCCGAGAGGCCACCGGAAGTCGAGATGTTCACGTTTGCGTTGGCAAAAGCGGCGCTATTCGTCACCGATGTAGCAGTGATGGTCACGCTGCCCACCGCCGTAGGCGGAGGCGAATACATGGTGGCAGTTCCGCTAGGCGTAGTGATGGGATTGAATGAGCCGCAAGTGCTGGCCGAGTTGCCGGGTGTGCAACTCCACGTAACACCTGCGTTCTTTGAATCTCCTGTCACAGTTGCGGCAACTGGTACCGCCGCTGCACCAGGCACCAAGATTCCGGGAGGGGCCTGGCTGATGCTAACTAGTATCGCGTTATTATTCGAGCCCCCGCAGCCAGATACATAGATGGTGCCGAGCGCGAGCAGAAAAATCCAAAGCGATTTGCGATTCATCGCTGCCCTCCTTTCTGCTCCGTTGTCGCGGAGGTATTTTGCCCCGGATTCTCCAGCGGGAATCCACGTTCGTTGCGGATCGCATACGTGCGACCGCCCACTGTAATAGTGCGAATCACAAAAGCTTGTTTATTATTCTTCGTCGTCGTCGTCGTCATCACGCCGGTCACCTGAATGTGCTCGCCAGGTGTGATCGAGATAGCCCCTTTCCCATTTAGAACAAATGGGGTCAAACTTCCCTGCACCTCACCTGAAGTTGTTTGCAGCACAAAGCCCGCATGCGACCCAGATTGCAATTGTCCACCGGATGGTTTCGACGGAACACTTTGAACCGTGGCGTTCAGCGTCACTTCCTTGCTGATGTCGTAACGCAGCGGAATTGTGGGCTTCGATGTAGTCTCGGCCGTCTGTGCGTGCGCCGCTCCTGTATTCAACATTAAGGCGAGCAGAGCTGCGAACGCCAGGCCTTGCAGTTTACTACTCATGGTTTCCTCCATCGGTTTTTTGCCGCTATTTAAATTAAGACAGGATCGTACTTTTGATTCCGGGAACAATGTTTTAGTTGCGCTAAGACGAAACAATTGACTTTCCCTGATGTCCCAGTCTCGTGACGCGCCGAAAGGGCGAGCGCACTCCCTCAAACACATCCGTTAAGACCGATCCCGTTGAATCCAACACGCCGCGAATTCAAAAGTCGCGTTCTCTTTGCTCGAAAAATACAATTTCGGTGTTAGTCGTTTCCTGAATTCTGGCGAAATGACCCGTTAAGAACTTCCGTAAATCATGAATAAAAGTTCCCGAATGACGCCGAGCCCGCACGCCGTCCGCGCATCACTGGATAGTGTTTACAAAAAAAAGACAAAAGCGGAGTGAAAAACAGGTTGGACGACGTTTGGGGGAGATCGCTTTCGGCGTCCGACAGCGCACAAACTCACATTTGAGCTTGGATTAGCGCCCTATACGACTGACGGCCCGGCAAGCCGCCCATGGCGAACCTGCCGAGCCGTTTGTTCTCAATTTCGGTTGTGCCGCGTTTCCAGGAGTGCGCGGGTTAGCGGTGCAATCCAGCGGCGGAGTGTCCCATCTGCTGTTGCCGCCGGGGCATGTTGTGAGGTAGCCGATCCATGGGTTGCGGCGCTAGGGGGCGCACGCTATGGTTGGTGCTTACGTGCTCGCTGATCGCCTGCAGCCTCTTCAAAATTCCTTGCCACTGTGTCCAATCCAGTTGCCGCAGATATGGCCGCAGTCCCTGGATGAACGGATCTTCGAGCACCGTTTCACCATTTGTTTCCGGCACAAAGAAGCGGTTCAGCCCAACTCCCAGCGCTTCGGCAATTTTTTCCAGCGTGCCGAGGCTAGGCGTCATCTGCCCGCTCTCAATTCGCGACAGATACGACCGCGAAACTCGCGACCGCGCCTGTAGCTGGCTTTGCGTCATGCCACGCGATTCCCGCAACTGTCGTATCCTCTGGCCGATGTTCTCCACCGTTTCCCGATTCGGCCAGCTCTCGAACAGTTGCCGGTCATCCCCCGGCAGATCCTGTGGTGACGGTGTCGGTATCACGAATGACACCTTCGGGGGCAGCATGCGCAAGCACCGACGGCAGTTATCCGTCCGTGTGCGGTACTGAACCAATCCACATACCTGACAACGAATTACTTCTCGATCCAGATCCATGCTGGTTGCTGTACTTTCTTTTTCCGCCACCGGTTCTCCTCGCAGACTATTACGGCGATGCGAAGAAGAGGGCTCTTTTGACAGGGGGAAGGCAGGGACGGCGCGCGAGTGATTGTCGCCAGGGTGCCATTTCTTGTCAAGTGTTATTTCGCCTGCCCGAGTCGCCAATTTTCCCGCCATCGTCTAGCTCCTTACAAACAAAACTGTTTGCCCCCGCTTGCTTCACACATTAAGCGTTTTCGAATCTGCGTCTGACGCTTACAGTCTGCTATCGATCTGAGCACATCGTCTCTCTGCGTCATTCGGTGACGATTTTTGGCTCACATTTCCATCTCTTGCACTTCAGGTACCGAAAAGGTTTTCCCCTTCGCCTTTTCGCCTCCGCCTCGCGAGTTGCCTCGTAACTATCTTTCCTATCGCTACATACGCAATTTCTTCGCCCCTTCCGAAGTGCTCTTCGCTGCCAAAAACCTCAATTGCGCTGTCTCATTGTGGGTCCGCTCCGTCTCATTCATTGGTCGCTCGTCTCACTCCGATACACCACGTTCCATTCTGGTTTTGTAGGCGCCTCGTGCTGAGCGCCAATATGGCCCTTGGGGGCACCGACGGGTGATTCTAACATCTCCGCTGATGACCAAACCATCGAGCAGCGATTCACATCTAACCGCTGCAATTTGTTCCTGGCTGCAGGTCCGCCAGGACGAAATGGCCGCGCTTTTAGCGGAACTCGTAGCCATTCCCACGGAAAACCCGCCGGGTAAGAATTACCGAGTTTGCGCGGACTCGCTCGAAAAGCGCATCCGCCACTTCGGCCTCGACTGTGAGCGATTCGAAACTCCCGGCCCAAAAGAGGAATCCGACGATGCGCCAGTCTGCCTCCTGGCTACCTTCGGAAACGGCCAACGTTCGCTTTATTTCCATGGGCACTACGATGTGGTTCCTGCACAATTCACGCAGCAGTTCCAGCCGTCGCGTAACGACCATTTCCTGTTTGGGCGTGGCTCATGCGACATGAAGGGTGGCATCGTCGCCATGCTCTACGCGATTCTCGCCATCAAGGAATGCGGTTGGCAGTTGAACGGCAAGATCGCTCTCGCCTTGGTCCCGGACGAAGAGACCGGCGGAGAGCGCGGCTCAGCTTGGCTGGCACGCCAAGAATTGCTCGGGCGAAACGGCATCGGCATGCTTTTGGCCGAGCCGACCAGCGGGATGGTGTGGAACGCAAATCGCGGTGCGATTTCCCTGCTCGTTCGTGTCTTCGGAAAGTCCGCGCATGTTGGCTTGCAACATCAAGGAGCAAATGCCTTCGAACGCACGCACCGAGTGGTCGAGAGGCTGCAACAATTGAAACAGGAAGTGGAGCAGCGTAAGACTCAACATGAGATTAGCGCGGAACAAACGCGCAACTCGATTCTGATGCTCGGCGGTCAATCTGGCGGCGGGACTAACTTCAATGTGGTGCCCGAGCAATGCTGGTTCACCGTGGACCGGCGAATTAATCCAGAAGAGAATCTCGAAGAAGAAAAAACAAGATTGTTGGCCGTTCTGGAGCAATGCAAACAGGAAGGGATTCCCCTCGAATGGGACATCCTGCAAGAAGGCTGCTCCGCCATATCTCGCGAGAACGAGGAACTCGGTGAAGCCCTCTTCCGCAGCGTGCAAGCCGTAACCGGCCAAGCGCCACGCTTCGAAATGTGTCCCGGGCTGCTCGAAACCCGCTTCTACGCGGCAAGAGGCATCCCGGCTTACGCCTACGGTCCGGGCCTGCTCTCTGTCGCGCACGGCCCGCACGAATACGTTGACTTGCGAAAAGTGATTGATTCGGCGGCGATCTACGCGCTAATAGCCATCGACATTTTGAAAACCTGATTGCATCTCTGGCAGCGCTGCAAGGCTCCCGCTACCTGATCGCCCTTGCTTTTCAGCGTCCGTATCTTGCAGCATTGTGCGGAGGAAATCATGCCCACTCGCGACGACGCCTGGACCCTGCTCTGCGAATACACCCAAAGTGAGAGCCTTCGCAAACACGCTCTCGCCGTGGAGGCCTGCACCCGCGCATATGCCCGAAAATTCGGCGCCGACGAAAATCTTTGGTCCCTCGCCGGCCTACTCCACGATTTCGACTACGAACGCTGGCCCAACGCCGCCCACCACCCCACTCAGGAGCATCCCTACGAAGGCTCGAAAATCCTCCGCGAACGCGGTTACTCCGAAGAAATGATTCACGCCATCCTCGGCCACGCAAGCTACTGCGGCGTTCCTCGCGAATCGCAACTCGACCGCGCCCTCTTTGCCTGTGACGAGCTGGCCGGTTTCTTGACCGCCTGCGCCCTCATCAAACCCAGCAAAAGCGTTCACGAAGTGGAAGCCGCTTCAGTGCAGAAAAAATTAAAAGACAAAGCCTTTGCCCGCGGTGTCAACCGCGAAGACGTTTACAAAGGCGCCGAAGAACTCGGCATCCCGCTCGAAGACCACATCGCTTTCTGTATCGATGCCCTACGCGCCGTCGCCCCCCAGCTCGGCCTCAACGGCGTAGAAGCCCCAACCGCCCCCTAGCTCCACGCGCCGCACCAATTACACGGTGTCTTTCTGGACCGAAGCGCGGCGAGGAAAGGCTAGCTGCGTACTTAACGAAGCAAGTCGAGACGGGGTGTCTATCCGTTCGAATCAGCGGCATTTTGATCTGCCTGCGGTTCTTGTGCTGCGTCAAGCAAGTGAAAGCATAGCGGCAGGAAAGCGGCACGTCGCCGATTGGCCAGGAAACCAAAATTGCGAATGCGCACGAAACCTTTGGGGAGCAAGTGCAAGAGGAATCGGCGTAGGAATTCATCAAGCGATACGGTTAAGAGTTTCTGTTCGTTGTTATGAGCGGAGTCCCGCCAGCGGAAGGTGACCTTCTCTTCGGCAAACGAGACCAGGCGATGGTTGGAGATGGCCACGCGATGGGTGTAGCGGCCCAGATACTGGAGCACGTATTCCGGGCCACCGAAGGGAGGTTTCGCGTAAACCACCCAGTCTTTTCGGAACAGTAGCCGTAGCCAGGCAGCGAAGGTTTTGGGCAGAGAGAGCGGAGCTAACTTTCCATGGAACTGCAGTCGGCCGCTCTGGAAGGCTTGCTGGAGGCCAGCGACGAACTTTCCGCGAAAGACGCGACGGAGCACTTTGATGGAGAGGAAAAATCGCGAGCGTGATTTTATCCAGTGAGTGTGATCTAGACTCAACCCACCGGCGGGAATGACGCAATGCACGTGGGGATGCAAACTGAGTTTCTGATTCCAGGTGTGAAGCACGCTGAAGAACCCAATTTCCGCGCCAAGGTGTTGGGGATCCCGGGCGACCTCAAGAAGTGTCTCGGCGGTGGCGCGGAGCAACAGGCCATAGATGAGCTTTTTGTTTTGTAGCGCCAAGCGTGCCAACGATGCGGGAAGTGTAAAGACTACGTGGACGTAGCGCGTCGGGAGAAGTTCCTTCTGACGCGCGCCGATCCAGCGCTCCCGGGCAGCCGTCTGACACTTGGGGCAATGGCGATTGCGGCAGCTGTTGTACGAAATGGTGGCGCGATGCCCGCAGCGAGTACATTGATCGACATGACCGCCGAGTGCCGCGGTACGACACCGCGCAATGGCCCGCAACACTTTGACCTGCCTCCAGCGGATCCACTGGCGATTTCGTTCGATAAAAGCAGCTCCTGCGCTGCGGATAAGATCGGCCACCTCAAGGGGCGGCCGACTCATTTACCCTTCCTGTGTTGACTCGTCTTTCAGTTGTAGCGAGTCCAGAGGACTCGGTGTGGCATTCAGGTGACGTTTGGAGAGATGGAGGTAGATGGCAGTTTGTTCCAAACTTTGATGGCCTAACAGGATCTGAATGGTGCGCAGATCAGCGCCGGCCTCGAGCAGATGAGTGGCAAAGCAATGGCGTAAGGTGTGGGGATGGATGGCCCGGTTGAGACCCGCGCGCTTCGCGGCTCCTTGGCAGGCTTGGTATAGCGTTTTTGCGTCGATCGGGTGATTCGCAGTATGCCAACGGTTGCCGGGAAAGAGCCAGTCGTTGGTTTTTCTCCGCAACCGATGCCAGTGCTTGCGCAGTTCTTCGAGCAGCTTGGGGCTGAGCAGGACATCGCGGTCTTTGCGGCCCTTTCCTCCGCGGACATGAATCACCATGCGCTTGCTGTCGATATCGCTGACCTTCAAGTGAGTTACCTCAGCACGCCGCAGACCGGTAGCGTAGAGCGTCATGAGCAGAGTGCGATGGAAGGGAGTGCCAGCGGCATCGATGAGTCCTGCGACCTCTTCCTGGCTGAGGATCGCTGGAAGGTGATGATTCTTTTTCGGGTAGGGGGTCTCGGCGACGCTCCAGGCTTTCTTGAGCGTCTGGATGTAGAAAAAGCGCAGAGCCGCCAGGTGGTTCGTAACGGAACCCGAAGATAACTTCCGCTTCTGGAACAAGTGGGCTTGGTATTCGCGAATGTGCCGCAGGCCTAGGCGATCCGGTGGACGGTTGAAGTGTCGAGCAAAATCTTCGACTGTGTGGATGTAACGGCGTATGGTATCTTCAGAAAAGTTACGACGCTGGAGTTCTTCCAGCATCATTTTGCGAAGTCGGGTCATGGGGACGGCCTCCTTATGACCCGACAATTTATCTCAACAGCCAGGCAACCACCGCTCCACTACCTCACGCGCAGCGTCTGCCGCACAAGCGGCTTCGTTCTTGCCCGACAAACCGGAAGCGTTTGACTACTACACACCTCTAGTAGATATCGTACTGCTCCCAATGCAGCGTCGGATCCGCCTGGATGATGATGCTCTTCTTGGTCCACTTCTCCAGCTCTTCCATCAGCTCCGACTCCCGAGTTTTCAGCGCCTTCGCAATTTCCGGATGCACGCGCAAAGTCAGACTCCCCGACGAGATTTGTGGCGCCATCTTTCGGCCTTCCGTCTGAATCTCATAGCAAAGAGTCGGAATCGATTTCACCATGCCCGAGCCCGTGCAATAAGGACAAGGCTGGCAGAGCGTGCGCTCCAAAGCCTGCTTCGTGCGCTTGCGCGTAATGGCCACCAATCCGAATTCGTTGAACCGCAGCACCTTCGAAGGAGCACGGTCGGCTCGCAACGCATCCTCTAGCGCCGCCATTACTTTTTCGCGATTGCGCCGCTCTTCCATGTCGATGAAATCGATTACGATGATGCCGCCCAGGTCGCGCAGCCTCATCTGCCGCACGATTTCCTTCACCGCTTCCAGGTTCGTGCGCACGATCGTATCTTCTAACCGGTTCGAGCCTTTGCCCACGAACTTCCCGGTGTTGACGTCGATCGCCACCAGCGCTTCGGTGTGATTGATCACGATGTAGCCGCCCGACTTCAGCCAGACCTTCGGCCGTAGGCCCTTGTCAATTTCCTGCTGGATGCCGAACTCTTCGAAGACTGGCGTTTCTTTAGTGTAGAGCTTCACGCGATTCACCAGCTGCGGCTGGAACCGGCTCATGAAGTCCACCACCTTCGTGTACTCCTCTTCCGTGTCCACCCAAATCGCGCCGAAATCCGCGGTAATATAATCGCGCAGAATGCGTTCCACCAGATTCAAATCGCGATGCAGAATCGACGGAGCCTTACGCTGTTCGGAGCGAGTCTTGATTTCGGTCCACGTACGCGTCAGGAATTCCACGTCCGCGCGGACTTCCTCCGGCGCGGCGCTAGAAGCGGCGGTGCGCACGATAAACCCGCCTCCTGCAGTTCCCTTGGCATCGTTCACCAAGTGCCGCAAGCGCGCGCGCTCTTCCGCCGAAGCGATCTTCCGCGAAACGCCGGTGTGATCGAGGGTCGGCATGTAAACCAAATAGCGGCCCGGCAAAGCAATGTGGCTCGTGATTCTCGCGCCCTTCTTGCCTAGCGGCTCTTTGGCGATTTGAACAATGATTTCCTGGCCCTGCTTCAGCATGTCCGCGATGAGCTGCGTGCGGCGTGGCTGCTGCGGTCGGTGATGCCCCTGTCCAGGCTGTGGACGACGGCCACCGTCGCGACGCCCGCGGTCGCGCTGGCCGCCGCGCCTTGCGGGATGCTGCATGCGCGAGCGGAAATCGTTGCGTACCCGTGCCTGAGTGGGCGCTTGCGCCGTAAATTGAGAACCTTCGCCGGAGGTGGAGATTTCGTTGCCGGGCGGGGTTTGCTCGGAATCCAAGTGCTCCGCGTGTTCGGATTGCCCCTCAAGCGCCGCGTGCTCTTCGGAAGTCGTTTGCAACCCTCCATGCTCTATTTCTTCTTCGGCTTCATGTTCCGCAGCATCGACTTCTTCCGCCTCTTCTTCGGCGGCATCGATCTCTTCGGCTTCTGGTTCCGAGACTTGCCCGTCCGCTGCAGCGTCTGCAGCCGCAAAAACGCGATCCTGCGCTATTCGCGCCGCCGCGTCATCCTGAGCTTCGGCGATGTGCTCCGTAAGTGCGGTCACTTCATCCTCGCTCAGGTCCGCGGGGATATGGTTGGCATGCAAAGTTTCCGATTGATGGCCCTCGGAATGAAAATCATCATGCGAGCTCGGCTCATGCTCTGTGCTTGAATCTTTCGCTCCTCGCGCATCGTGTGACGCGCGATCTTCTGTCTCCGTTTGCTCCAGCGGCGAGAGTGGGGAGAGCGGCGCAAAGCGAACAGCGTCAGGAACCGGCAGAGCATCCGCCGCTTCTACGTCTTTAGGCTCGACTGGCAGGTGCGTGTGCGCTTTCCATTTCGAAAGCTTCTCGCCCGGCAGCGGTTCCAATCCGGATGAGAATGGCCGGCGAGCAGGCGTTCTCGCGCTTCCTAAGTGTCCGGCCGCATCCGAAGTTTCCGTGTATGAATCCGATGATTGTTGTACCTGATGCTGTACCGGGTATTGCTCTTGGGATTCATGCGAAGTTGCGTCTTGCACTTCTGCGTTATCGGCTGTCACAACGGGCGGGGGCGCCGTCGTGTTGTTTTCAACTGTGGTCGTTGGGGCTGAGGTCCGTTCGCGATACTTTGCCAGAGACTCTCCCGGCAGGATGATGGAGACGTGCCCTTCGGCTGCGGCAGGTTCGCTTGAACCTTCCTCGTAAGGCCGCGGGGAAGCATACTTCGACGAAGGTAAATCGCGTCCGAATCGACGTTCGCCTCCGCGTCCTCCTCCACCTCGATTGTTTCGGCCGCGCCCGCCGCGCCCTCGGAAGTTGCGCCCGCCCCTGTCTCCACTGTGCCCGCGATTCTCGAACCGCGGGCGGCTGAGGGCAGAGTTGTAACTGGGTTCGCGGCGAATCACAGGCGCCATAGGCGGAATGGAATCCGCGGCTCCCGGCTCGGGTACTTCGCCAGAGATTAACGGAACTGCTTCCACATCGGTAGGCTCCAGCGCCGGGACCGTTACACCGGACGCCGGAAATACCTGTCCGCCCTGCGCTTCCATCTTTTGGACTTTGTCCTCGACCGTGGTGACGATGTGGTCGAATTCCTCGATGTCTTCCAGGAAATCGCTCACATACAGGAAAGCGTCGCTATCGAGGCCGATCTCCACAAAGGCGGACTGCATGCCTGGCAGCACGCGCGTGACTTTGCCTTTGTAGATGCTCCCAACTAACGCAAATTCTTTTTCACGTTCAACGTAATACTCACAAAGCTGCCCTTCTTCCAAAATGGCTACCCGCGTCTCGTGCGGGTTCGCCGAGATGACCATTTCCTTCGACATTTATACTCCTCATGGCGCATCGGACGGCGGCGGCACACACGTCAGCGCGGAGCAAGACGATTGCTTGAACTCGGCGCGACGGGCCGCTCAGGAAAGGCTTATCAGATTGTGCGATTGCTTTCCTCACCGATGCTTACCTGATCTTAAAATTGAATTTCCGGCCTGCATTCCGCATGGCTCGGATTCCTCGCAAAAATTGAACTGCTTTCGTTAAATGCTCGCGGGCTCAGTTGACGAAACGCCGCATGCGCACGTTCATCACGAGTCCCAAAGCCAAAAATACAAAGGCCGTCGCGGAACCTCCGTAACTCATCAGCGGCAGAGGAATTCCGGTTACCGGCATGTAGCCTATCACCATTGAGGCGTTAACCAGAACATGAAAACCCAGGATGGCGGTCACGCCCATCACGATGTACATCCCGGCTCGATCTTTTGCTTTCTGCGCGTTGTCCACTAGCCGCAGAACCAACCCAAGATACAACAATAATACGACGCATACTCCGATAAATCCTTGTTCCTCGGCCAGCGCCGCAAGAATAAAGTCCGAATACCGCACCGGCACGAACCCTAACTGGTTCTGGCTGCCTTTGCCGAATCCCTTGCCCCAAAATCCCCCGGACCCCACTGCAATTTCCGACTGCAATACCTGGTATCCCGCGCTCCGCGGATTTTCTTCAGGATGCAGAAATGTCTCAATCCTTTGCTGCTGATACGGCTTCAAATGCCCCCTCATGTTCCAGGCGACGGGGAGCATTAGAGCTACTAAAACCAAACCGATGGCTAAATGCTTCCATTCGATGCCGGCCAGGAACGCGCCGACGACGGCGACGGGAACCAGCACCATCGCAGTGCCGAGATCCGGCTGCATCAAGATTAGGCCAACCGGAACAACAGTGAGGACGGCAACTTTCGCCAAATCCGAGAGCGTCAGGCGGTCTGTGCGCACTTCGCTGAAGAACCGGGCCAGCACGATGATTATAATCAACTTCATCAACTCTGACACTTGGAAATTGGGCCCGCCACCGAGCGAGACCCAGCGCTTGGCTCCGAAGCGCGAGTGGCCGATCATTAACACGATCAGTAAAGTGGCCAGGCCAATCATGTATAGCACGGGAGCCTGGTCCATCAGCGTGTGGTAATCGATTCGAGAAATGATGAACATGCCGGCGACACCGAGGCCGAGCCACATCAATTGTTTCCATTGCATTCCGGCCATGGCGCTGGCGTGGGTGGAAGAATAAATTTCCAACACGCCGAGAGTGGTGATGGCGACGACGATGGCTAGCAAAACCCAGTCAAAATCCTGAGTGCGCGGCCGGTCTTTCATGGGCGTGGCGCTCCGACGGTTGCGACCAGCGGCTTGGTTGAATTCGGGCCCGCGGGCGAATCGCTGGTGGCTTGCTGTTGCGAGCGAGCGATTTTCTTGTCGTAGTAAGCCTTCACGACATCGCGCACAACCGGGCCAGCCGCTTCGCCGCCGTGTTCCAAGGTGTCCTGTACAATTGCGGCGATCACAATTTCGGGATTACGGCGCGGGGCGAAGCCAACGAACCAGCCGTCCATTTTTTTATTGCCGAGGCGATTCGCGGCATCATAGCTCATCAATTGCGCGGTGCCGGATTTTCCGCATAAATCAATGTTTTGCAGACGAAGGTGATATCCCGTGCCACCACCTTCATTCACAACACCGTACAGTCCCTGGGTAACCTGTTCAACGGTATTCTCGGAAAGAACAAAGTGATCGACTTTTGGATTCGGAAAGCTCTTCAATAAATGCGGCTGTACAAGAGTTCCGCCACTGGCGACGGCAGCAGCCATGCGCGCCAATTGGATTGGCGTGACGGTGACAGCGCCCTGGCCTACCGCGACGGAAATTGTTTCGCCGGCATACCACTTGTGATGATAGACCCGCTCGACCCACTGTTCAGAAGGCATGAGTCCGGGTTCTTCGCCCGGTAAATCGATTCCGGTGCGACGGCCCAGTCCGAGTCCAGACGCGTAGAAAAAAATCTTGTCGATTCCGAGCTGCTTGCCGACGTTGTAGAAAAAAACATCGCAAGAATCCACAATGGCTGCATGAAGGCCCACTGTTCCATGGCCCTGGGGCCGCCAGCAGTGAAACGTGCGTCCATAAAAAACTGCTGAACCCGGACAATAGGCGGTGAAATTCTCCGGAATAGCTTTCGATTCGAGCATGGCCGTGGCCATCACGATCTTGAATACGGAACCCGGCGCAAGCTGCGCCTGGATGGCACGATTCAGAAGAGGTGTCTGCTTATTGGAGTTGAGCGACTGCCACTCTTCCTTAGGAACACGGACAGAAAAATCATTGGGGTCGAAAGTGGGGCGGCTAACCATAGCGAGAACTTCGCCGGTGCGCGCATCCATGGCGACGACGGCGCCTTCTTTGCCGGCCATGTCGGCTTCGGCGATAGCCTGCAGATCGTAATCAATGGTGAGTTGAACCGGCCTGCCGGGAATCGCTTCCACGTTGTCGAGGGTGCGCATAACTTTGCCCACGCTGTTGACGACGACGCGGCGCATTCCATCGGTGCCTTCGAGCTGACTGTTATATTCCCTTTCAAGTCCAGCTTTGCCGACAAGATCGCCGGGGCGGTATTGCCCTTCGCTTTGTTCCATGTCCTGCACGGAGACTTCACCGACGTAACCGATGGCACTTGCGAGCATGGTATCGTGCCGGTAACGGCGGCGTTGAACCATCATGAGCTCGAGAACGGGGATATCAGCGCGATGCGATTCCACGAAAGCGATGTCTGCTTGACTTGCAGCAGGTTTAATTATGACTGGGAGGAACTTCGGCTCGGATTTGGCGGCTTCCAGTTGCTGCCGCAGATCGGCGGGGTCGATTCCGAGACCTTCTTCAATTTGAGGAAGACTTTTTTCCAGCGACTTCGGATCATCGCGCATGAGCAGGATGCTGAACGAAGGATAGCTGTCCACAAGGACGCGGCCTTCGCGATCGAGCATGGGGCCGCGCGGCGCAATGATGGGGATGGAGCGAACGCGATTGCGTTCGGCAAGATCGGCAAAGTGTCCGGATTGTACGACCTGAAGTTTCCAGAACCCGACCATGAGAAGGACAACGATGGTCACAAATACATAGGAGACCAGTGCTAGGCGGCCCTGGGGAATTTTTTGGTCGTTAACGCTCCACGATGGCAATCGGACTCCCGCGCGACGAGGCGTACTAATACCCGATGCCCCGCCAGAAATCGAGCTTCTACCGAATCTCGAGGTATCATTCAAATTAGCACTATGCGAGAGGAAGCCGCAAGCGGGGCATGTCTAGTACGTTACCTGGACTTTCTGGTTAGATCGTTCCAAGGCTATTCGCGCAACTAGGTTATTGCGCCAGGTGGAACTCCGCTCGGATAGAGCGAAAGCGATTGCGTTCACCAAGATCGTCAAAGTGTCCGGATTGTACGACCTGAAGTTTTCACATGACCATGAGAAGAACGAAGCTGGTCACAAAAACCGACCTCCTGAAGTAAACCGGTATTCCCATTTGACGGCGGTATTGTAAAATCTCCCATTCGCCGTGGTCCGGGGCGGTCCAGGACGATCCCAAGCCACCTAATCGTAAGGAGGTCTAACGATTATGCTCATACTGGACTTGCTAGTTCGCGATCTGAAAGTTGCGTTGCGCTCGCTGGCACGAAGCAAAGGACTAGCGATTACCGTGGTGCTGACGCTGGCGCTGGGCATCGGCGCCAATGCGGCCATCTTCAGTGTAGTGCGAGGAGTGCTGCTGCGGCCGCTCGTAAACCGCGATGAAGACCGCCTGGTCTACATACGGCAAAGCGCGCCTGGTCTTCGCGAAGATAACACCACCTTTTCTGTTCCCGAAATCCAGGATCTGCAGTCACGGGTAAAGACCGTGAGCCAGTTCGGGGACTTCTCCGAAATAGGTTTCAGCATGGTGGGATTGGGTGAGCCGCGCGAGGTTCGTGCGGGCGTGGTGGACGGATCGTATTTTGAGGTGATGGGCCTGCATCCGGTGCTCGGCCGATTGCTTGACGCGCACGACGATGGACCGAACGCAGCGGGCGCAGTGGTGCTGACATATCGCTTCTGGACCACAGTGCTGAAGAAAGACCCGTCCGTAATGGGTAAAACCGTCAAGCTTGATTCAGGCGGATTCGGGTCGCGCTCCGCCACTGTCGTCGGCGTGCTGGAACCCTCGGTGCCGTACCCGGCAGAAACCGAGATCATCGCGAACGTGGTGACCAGCCCTCATCACCTGTCGGCGACAATGGTGACGGGACGCGTTCATCGCATGACGGAACTCTTCGGGCGGCTCGCGCCCGGGGTGAACATCGAGACAGCGCGCGCCGAATTGGTCACTGTGTACGGAGCGATGATTGCGCAGCATCCCGGAGATTATTCCCCAGGAGCGAAGTTTCGCATCAGCGCAGTGAAACTGCGCGACCAGATTACTTCGGGCGCGAAAATTATTCTGTGGGTGCTGCTGGCAGCGTCAGGGCTGGTCTTCATTATTGCCTGCTCGAACGCGGCGAACTTAATTCTCGCAAGGACGGTGCGGCGCGAGGGCGAACTCGCGATCCGTGGAGCGCTCGGCGCAAACAGTGGCTCGTTACGACGATTGCTGCTGGCTGACAGCTTGCTGCTTTGCGGCGCGGGTGCGCTGTTGGGTGTGCTCAGCGCTCGGCCGATGGTGGCGATTCTGGCGCGGTACGCTTCGCGGTTTTCGGTGCGAGCGCTCGATATCACGGTTGACTCCAGCATGCTGTGGGTTGGTGCACTGCTCGCGGTAATTGCTGCGGTGCTTCTGGCGTTTGTGCCACGCCTGCCTTCTGCGGACGCTTCGAATGGGTTGAGTTTGACCAGCGGCGGCGTGCGAATTACGGGCAGCACTGGACGCCGATTGCGAATGTTCGCCGTTACACAGATTGCTGCGTCTTTTATGTTGCTAGCCGGCGCGGGCATGCTGATTAAAACCCTGCTGTCGCTGCAAAATGTGCGCACTGGATTCGACACGCATAACGTGCTGGCGCTGAACGTGCCGCTGGTTACCGAAGGGCGCACACCGGACCAGATCCACGGATTCTACAAAGAAATGATCCGGCAAGTCGGGACCCTGCCGGGGGTCGATCGCGTTGCGGTGGGCACCGCTGTGCCGTGGCGCGACAAGGGCGTTTGGGGCCCGGGGTTCCAGTTCTCTGCGGATGGACACGTACGCGGGCCCGGCGAAGAGGATCCTCGTGCGATGTTCCGGACGGTGTCGCCCGGATTTTTCGCGGCGCTTGGCGTTCCAATAATTGCCGGACGCGATTTCAACGATGCTGATCGAAAAGACAGCGAGCCGGTCGTAATCGTGAGCCAGAGCCTGGCTCAGCGAATGTACCCCAATCAAGATGCGGTGAACCATCATTTGTGGTGGAGCGATCCGGTAATGAAATTTATTGATGTGAGCCCGCAGCCGCGGCGCATCGTTGGTGTGTCAGCGGATTTGGACGATGAGAACCTAGTGCCGGGACCGACGTTCACGGTTTATCACCCTCTCGATCAGGAAATAGGCGGAGGGAGATTATTCGTTCACACGCAGTCGGATCCGTACACGCTGGTGCCGCCGATTACGCGGATCATTCGGGATATGTCCGTGGACCAGCCGGTGGAACACGCGGCCACGCTGGCCGATGTGCGCGCGGAGGTGCTCACACCGGATCGTTTGAATGCGTTGGTGTTCGGCGGATTCGCAGCCGTGGCGCTGGCGATCGCTGTAATCGGCGTTGCGGGCGTGCTGGTTTTCTCGGTGAGCGGACGGACGCGCGAGTTTGGAATCAGGCTGGCTCTAGGCGCGCAGCCGCGGAACCTTCTGACCAGTGTGATTGCTGACGGCGCGGTGATGGCTGGTGTGGGCATTGTGGCAGGGGCGCTATGCGGTTACGCGATCGCCCGGCTGGCAAGCAGCTACATCGTGGATGTTCGGATGCCCGGTGTTGCTCCAGTGATTGCCTCCGCGGCGGTGCTGCTGCTGGCCGCAGTTGTGGCGTCTTTTCTCCCGGCGGCGCGCGCCGCGCGGATCGACGTGACGGAAGCTTTGCGGTCAGAATGACGCGCCAATTTAGGACATCGGTGGCGAGTCGTTTTCGCAAAACATTAGCGGGCCTGGTGTTTTTTTCCTCTGTGGCTGTCGCGTGGCAAAAAAACGAAGTTCCCCTATTGCCAGCGACTCCCAAACAGCCAGTGGTGGACGAATACCACGGCGTGAAGGTCACGGATAATTACCGTTGGCTGGAGGATGACAAAAGCCCTCAGGTGATTGCCTGGAGCGCAGCGCAAGATAAACACGCGCGCGCGATTTTGGACCCGCTTCCCTTGCACGCCGCGATATATCAATACATGAAGAAACTCGGCAGCGAGCGTTCACCCAGCTACTACAACCTGGAAATGAAGGGGGGAGTTTTATTTGCCATGAATTCCCAGTCCGGCAAGCAGCAAGACATGCTGGTGACTCTGAGATCAGCAGATGATCTCGCTTCCAAACACGTGGTGTTGGATCCCAGCGAAGTAGATCCCACGAACTCCACGGCAATTCAAGTTTTTGTGCCTTCGCTGGACGGGAGCAAGGTCGCCTTGTCCTTGGCAGCGGGCGGCACCATGGCGGGTCCTATCCGCGTTTACGAAGTCGCGAACGGCCATGCCTTGCCCGACGTCCTAACGCACGTGACCGGCAATACCGGCGCCAGCATGGAATGGAGCTCCGATGGCACAGGATTCTACTACACACGGTTCCCGCAAGAAGGCGAACGTCCAGCCGCGGACGTGAATTTTTACCCGCAAGTCTATTTTCACAAGCTGGGGCAGCAGCAAAGTCAGGATACTTACGTAATGGGCAAGGATTTGCCACGGACCGCGGAAATTTCGCTTCGCGTAAACAAGGATGGCCGCTATCTGCTCGCGCAAGTCGAAAACGGAGATGGAGGCCAGTTCGAACACTTCTTGCGAGACCCTGCAGGGCGATGGAAACAAATCACGCAGTTTTCCGACGAGATTACCGCGGTTGTGTTTGGTGATGACGCTTTGTACATGCTTTCCCGCCAACACGCTCCGCGCGGTAAAATCCTGCGTCTGCCGCTGGCCACTTCCGACTCAAAGAACGCGAAGACGATCATCGCGGAAAGCCCGGCCGTGATCCAGGATTTTCAGTTCTCGCTCGCCGGGCTAAAGCCGAGTTTCGTTCCCACGACAAACTTGTTGTACGTGACCGAGTTGGTAGGAGGACCGAGCGAAATTCATATTTTCGACCACAGCGGCAAAGAGGCAGGGACAGTCCCGTCGGAACCGGTCTCGGCAATAACCCAAATCGTTGCTCTGGACGAAGACAGAATCCTTTTCGGCAACCAAAGTTTTGTACGTCCGCAAGCATGGTTTTATTTCGATCCGGGCACGAAGAAAACTAGCGTTACGGCATTGCGGGAAGTTTCGCCGGTGAGCTTCACGGATGTTGAAGCGGTTCGGGAATTTGCTATCTCCAGAGACGGCACGAAAGTCCCGGTGAATATCATCCGGCGCAAGGGCACGAAGTTGGATGGACAAAACCCGGCGATTCTCACGGGATACGGAGGCTTTAATATCAGCCTCACGCCACTGTTTGATCCGGAAGTCCACGCCTGGCTGGACGCCGGTGGGGTTTATGCGATTGCGAATCTGCGAGGCGGTGGTGAATACGGCGAGGAATGGCACCGGGGCGGAAGTGGAATCCACAAACAGAATGTATTTGACGACTTCATCGCCTGCGCGGAGCACTTGATCAAAGCGGGATACACGAATCCTACCAAGCTGGCCATAGAAGGCGGCAGCAACGGCGGTTTGCTGGTTACCACGGTGCTGATCCAACGCCCTGAACTTTTCCGTGCTGCAGTGTCGAATGCCGGGGTTTACGACATGCTGCGCTCGGAGACCACTGAAAGCGGACAGTTCTGGCCCACGGAATTCGGTTCGGTGAAAGATCCCGAACAGTTCAGAGCGCTGTACGGCTACTCGCCATACCACCACGCACAAGATGGAGCGAAATATCCCAGCGTCTTGTTCATCGTGGGAGAGAATGACCCGGCGGTGAATCCTTGGCAATCGCGTAAGATGACCGCGAGGCTGCAGGCGGCGAACGCCTCAGGAAACCCTGTTCTGTTAATCAGCTTTTCCAATGCTGGACACGGAGGCATTGGCTCCTCGGAAGACCAGCAGGTGGCGATGGACACGTATCTTTACGAATTCATCTACGACCAGCTTGGGGTGCAGTGGGTGAGTGCGTCTGGGGCCCACAAATAGATTAAATTGCTTGGTCCAGTCCGGGCCTTGGTTGAGAGGCGAAAGGTAACATGGAGACACTTGTTCGAGACTTGCGGTACAGCCTGCGGGTGCTGGCAAAGGCACCGGGGTTCACGGCTCTGGCCATTGCCACGCTGGCACTGGGAATCGGCACGAATACCGCGATCTTCACCGTATCCAATTCCGTTCTGCTCCGACCGCTTCCTTACAAAGATCCTGCGCAACTGGCGCGCATCAGCACCAAGCGTGACGGTGGTTGCTGCGTTTCACTCCCCTATTTCACGCTTCTGGCGGGGAGCAATCATTCATTTTCCGGCGTGACGGCCTACCAATTCGACACCGTTGATCTCGCATCACGTGACGGAGCTGAGCAGATCGACGCTGAGCGCGTCACCGGAAACTTCTTCGAGGTTCTCGGCGCGAAGCCTTTAATCGGAAGGACCTTCACGCCCGAGGAAGACCAGCCCAGTGGCAATCAGGTGGTGGTGATGGGATACGAGTTGGCCTCGCGGCTCTTTGGCAGCGATAGAAACGCGGTCGACCAGCACGTCGCTCTCGATTCCAAGGACTACACCATCATCGGTGTTCTTCCTCCGAAGTTCGGTGTGCAGTTGCTCGGACACCAGCCCGAAATCTGGATGCCCCGCATCATTGAATTCAGCATGACGACGCCGGCCCGCGTCAATCTCGGTGGCATGTATTACGAAGCCATCGGGCGGCTGCGTCCCGGCGTGAATGCCGCGCAGGCGCGCGCCGAAACGAAAGTAATCTTTCAGCAGTACAACACGATATACCGGGCAATTTCGACGCGACCTCGGACGTTGCCATGAGCGTCAGCAATCTTCAGGCGAATCTCGTCGCGAATGTGCGCCCAACGCTTTTGATTCTTTCGACCGCAGTTGGCTTCGTTTTGCTCATCTCCTGCGCCAATGTGGCGAGCCTTTTGCTTTTCCGCGCGCTGGTGCGCAGGAAGGAATTCGCCGTTCGCAGCGCTCTGGGAGCGCCACGCTCGATGCTGATTCGGCAGCTTCTTACCGAGAGCGTGCTCATGGCAGTGGTGAGCGGAGGTCTGGGAATTTTTCTCGGCCATATGGGGACTCGGTTTCTCGCGGCGTTCACGCAAACCAACCTGCCTCAGTTAGCCGATGTGCCCATGGATTTTCGGGTGCTCGCGTTCACGCTGGCGATTTCCGTGTTGAGCGGAATCCTGTTCGGACTCGCGCCGTCGTTACAGCTATCGCGTCCGAACCTCGGAATGGTATTGTCCGATGAAGGACGCGGCTCCGCCGGAAACCGCCAGAGAAATCGCGCCCGCAGCATACTGGTCCCGGCGCAAGTGGCGCTTTCGATGGTCCTGTTAATTGGTTCCGGTCTGCTCATACGCAGCTTCATGCAGCTCCGAACGGTGGCCCCCGGATTTGACGCCAAGGATACGCTGACGGCGCAGACCTTTCTTCCGCCAGCCAGTTACCCGCAGCCCGCCGATCGGATTGCTTTTTATCGGAACGCGCTACGACGTATGCAATCGATCCCTGGGGTGGAATTCGCCGCTATCTCGACCGCGCTACCAGTCCTGCCCACGCACAGCGCGCCCGCTCGGTTTGAAGGAGAACCGGAGGTAGATCTTGGCCGCCGCACAATCGTGTCTATCGAATCGATTAGTCCCGACTACGCCAAAGCGCTGGGTGTGCCACTTATCGAAGGCCGCACATTTAACGATTCGGATGATGCCGGGTCGGCCCTGGTGATACTGGTGAACCAGGCCTTGGCGCGGCGCTTCTGGCCAAACGAGAATCCAATCGGCAAGACGGTGTGGGTGGGGACTCTCCCTCCGCGTCAAGTTGTCGGCGTGCTCGGCGATATTAAGAACGACAGTCTTGCTACCCCGACGCAGCCCGAAATGTTTTTTCCGTTTCCGCAGCTTGCGTCACCAATGCTCTACCTGACGGCGCGCACCGCCATGAATCCGCATAACTTGGCGCCCGAGTTGCGCGCGCAGATCGCCGCCGTGAATGCGGGCCAGCCCATAACCGATGTGCAAACCATGGAGGAGCGGCTTGAGTCATCGAGCGCGCAAACCCGGTCGATGATGGTGTTGATCGGCGTATTTTCGGCGACGGCGTTGATTCTCGCGGTGGTGGGAATCTATGGCGTGATCGCGTACTCCGTTGCGCAACGGACCCAAGAGTTGGGTATCCGCATGGCCCTCGGCGCATCCAGTGCCGACATTTTCAGGCTCGTTGTTGGAAACGGACTCAAGCTCGCTTTGGCAGGGATCGTTATTGGTCTTGTGTTTTCGTTTGCGCTCACGCGTCTGATGGTTAGCTCGTTGTTTCAAATCAGCCCAACCGATCCAATCACGTTTGTCGGAAGCGCCCTTATGTTTGCTGCCGTGGCGGCGTTGGCAAGTTATTTGCCGGCACGACGGGCGATGCGCATTAATCCCACGGACGCCCTCCGCTCTGCGTAAACCGCCATCCGATCCGGCTTTCGCACATGAACAGAACGCATCCTTGATCGCGGCGGGTGAATTGAAACCGATGAGCACGTTCGATGCAGCGGAAAGATGCTTTTATTTTTGGACTTATGAGGTGCGGCGGAGGCGGTCGAGGAGAGCGAAGAGGATTACACCGAAGGCTGCGGTTACAAGCGAATCGATCAGCAGGCGAATGGTGAAGAGTGGCGCGGAGTGGTTAAGCAGGACGCGCTGGGTAACCGCCAGAATCGCTTGATGGAAATGAAAGAATAGAAAGATGAGTCCAAACCGGCTCAACGGATGTTCGGTATCAATCCTCGCGCCGACGGACGAAGCGAGATACCCGACGATCGTTTTTGCGATGCCGTACATCCCGATCGGATTGTCGTGGCTCAGAGCGTCTTGCAAAATTCCAATCGCGCCCCCGAGAAATAATCCCGACACAGGATTACGCCTGCTCACTCCGAAATAAATGGTGACCAGCAGCGGAAGATCGATCAGCTCGGACCAGCGCCCATATTTATGCAGGAAAGCCTGAAAAACGAGCGCCAGTAGAGCGGTGCCGATGATGGTGCCGCTGTAAAATTTGTGCACCTCGATATTTGGTTCCGAGTGCGCTCCGAGATTTGCCATGTAGGACATTTTATCGTTGAGGAGCGGGCGGTTTTGCCGCCGGGGGTTTGCTCGCGGGAACAGCGGCTCGAGCGGTAGCGGGTGCTGGTTTAAATTTGTTTGGATCCGTCACAACTCCAGATGCTTTGGGTGACGCTGGTGGCTGTGCGGATTGCGCTCCAGATTGTGCGGCCGTTGCGTCATTGGTTGCGGATGCTTCTTCAGTCTTTTTAGGTGTGAACTCCTGCTGCGAGAGGAGCACGATGACGTCTTCGAGTCGGTCGAGGCGCGCGGCAGGACGCACGGAGATGGTTTGAAATGGGTTTCCCGGTTTTGCTGCGTCCACAGTGCCAATCAGCAAGTCCTTGGGAAAAATGCGATCTTCGCCGGAAGTTACGATGGGGTCGCCGAACTGAAGCTTTTCTTCGTTGATCACGTACTCCATGCGCGGCTCGGGGTCTCCGCTGCCTTTTACAACTCCATGCGTGCGCGAAGCGGCAAAGAGGGCACCCACTCCGGAATCCTTGTCATTGATGAGCAGGACTTGCGCGGTGGAAGGAAATACCTCCACGATTTTTCCGACCACACCATCCGGCGTGATGACGCCCAGGTTGCGGCGCACGCGATCGCGTTCACCGCGATTGATAAAAAGCGTGTGCGATGTGGGGTCGGCACTCGCGCCTATCACTTGGGCGGCCAGCATAGGCGCTTCGGGATGCGCTTCGTGAAAATTGAGCATCATCGCGAGGCGCTGGGCCTCGGCGGACTGGCTTTCCAGCTCGCGGTTCCTCAGGCGTAGCGTGTTCACTTCGTTGTGCAGGCGCTCATTCTCTGCGCGCGTATTGCGTAAACCGACGTAGCCACTCCAGACGCCACCGATGTGAGAGAAAGTCCAGGTGCCAGCGCGTTCCAGCGGAGTCATCAATTCCACGGCCCAATAGCGGATTAGCCGGACGTTGTTTTCCCGTTTGATTTGAAAAGCGAGCAGAAGTACCTGCGCAAGGACGACGCCTGCGAGCAGGGCCAACGGGCGATGACGGGAAAAAGTGTCGATCATGACTTTAGCAGCCTGCTGAAAAACTCCGATGAAAACTTCCGTTAGTCGATCGAGACCAGTCGCAACAGACGGAAATCGCTCAGCATTTTTCCGGTTCCGAGCACGACGGAAGCGAGCGGATCGTCGGCGATGGAAACCGGGAGACCGGTTTCCTCGCGGATGCGCTTATCGAGATTCTTGATCAGCGCGCCGCCTCCGGTGAGGACGATGCCGCGGTCGCTGATGTCGGCCGAAAGCTCGGGAGGCGTGCGCTCGAGCGCTACGCGAATGGCGTTCAGAATTGTCGAAATACATTCGGAGAGCGCTTCGCGAATTTCGCTGTCGTCGATGGTGACCGTGCGCGGCACGCCTTCGATCAAGTTGCGGCCTTTCACTTCCAGAGTGAGCGGCTTTTCCAACGGATAGGCCGAACCAATTTCAATTTTGATTTGTTCCGCGGTGCGTTCGCCGACCAGCAAGTTGTATTTACGTTTCAGGTAATGCATCACCGCTTCGTCCATTTCATTTCCAGCCACACGAACGGAGCGCGAATAGACGATGCCGCTCATGGAGATTACGGCGATGTCGGTGGTGCCGCCGCCGATGTCCACAACCATGTTTCCGGAAGGCTCTTCGATGGGCAGGCCGGCGCCAATGGCAGCGGCCATGGCTTGCTCCACGAGATACACTTCGCTGGCGCGCGCGCGATAGGCGGAGTCTTGCACCGCGCGTTTTTCAACCGGGGTGATTTCGCTTGGAACCCCGATTACGATTCGGGGATGGACGAGAACGCGGCGGTTGTGCGCCTTCTGAATAAAATACGTGAGCATTTTTTCGGTGACTTTGAAATCGGCGATCACGCCGTCCTTCATGGGCTTGATGGCCACCACGTTTCCCGGAGTGCGGCCAAGCATTTCCTTTGCTTCGCGGCCAACAGCGACAACTTCTCCGCTGTTTTTGTTGATGGCGACGATGGAAGGCTCATTTACGACGATTCCTTTTCCTCGCGCAAAAACGAGCGTGTTGGCGGTACCGAGATCGATGGCCAGGTCGGATGAAAACAGACTGAAGACCGACCGCATGTTATAGCCGTTTTTCGTCACGACTTACGTCCCCCTCAGATTCTGCTTGCGCGCCGCTGCGGCGGCGGACAGTTGGCGGCCTCACACGGCCAACGACTCGGCTATACTACGGTATGACAACCTGCAAGCGCTTCGTTGCTGTTCCGCCCCGGCGATTTTGACCGGTGATAATGACTTCGTAGCTTCCCTTCGGCATGGGTGGCAGAAAATGGCGGAACTGGCCGTCCGATTGAATGCTGGCGACCGGTTCACCATTGATAATCAAAGCTGCTCCGGGCTCGGTGCGTCCGATAATCTCGACGACATTTCCCTGCAAGACAGTATTATCCACTTCGAGCAGCATTTCCTGCTCTTTACCTTGTATCACCAGTGTGAACTTATGGGGTTCACTTTGATCGCTGGTGGCGTTTTTCGCGTCGATGGCGCGAACTCTCCAGTAATAATCGCCCGGATCGAGACCGACGATGTCCACGCCTTCCGTGTTTGTTTTCTTGTCCATAATAATTTTGTTGAACATCGCGGTGGTGCTGGCCTGAAACTCGTAGGACTTCGCGGTAGTCACCGGCTTCCACGAGAAGTGTACAGGGTCATGCTTTGGATTCGACACGGTGATGGCCTGCAGGTTAAGCGGCGAGTCCAATTGAGGAGGCGCGAGAACGTCCGTCCTGGAGATTGGGCCGCCTGTCGGGAACGTGACGCGCTGCCACTGGCCGATATCGAGGTGTTCGCCGCCGCGATTCAGTTCCGCGCTACCCGAAGCGATGGTGATTTGTTGCTGCTTGGTTGTGGGGTCGCTGCTCACAGCAGCACGGCTATTCGCGCGCAATGAGGCCACAGCATTCTCAAAGGAAACTTCTGCCTTCGAGCCCGGAACTTCCCATGTGCCGGTGGCGAGGTCAACCTGGCCGGAACTGATATGCACGCCGACCTGCGAGGCATGGTCCTGCTCGACGATGTTTTCTTCCACGGTCACAAGCGTATCGCCCTTCACTGTGTATGTGGTGCCGTCGGCAAAGGCCATGCGCGCGACGCCTTCGGGCCCGGTCTGAATCAGATCACCTTTATCAAGAGTAAGCTGATAATCAGCGCTCTGCCACTCAACGGAGTTCACTTTTTTTACTTGTACTTTTCCATCGAGATTCACGAAGCGCGCCTGGCGCGCGTTGATGGTGGCTACGCCTGCGTCGTGCGCGGACACAGCAGCGTTCAGGCGTTTCATGAGCTTGCCGGACAGGTCGGGAAAAGTGAAATAGCCGGCGGCCACTATCGCGCCAATAATCAGCAGGGCGTAGATTGCCATGGTTTTGTAAGTGACGGTGTGCCAGTAGACCTCGACGCGCGAGATTTTAGGCTTCTCAGTCACGGTAGTTTTTTGGTCTATCATGATTATTAGGGCTAATTTGCAAATCTAGCACACGGGTATGGGCCATTCAACTCGACGGAGAGCGAGTTGCGGAAACTGCTAACCCCTCCTTGTTCCAATCAGTTAACGGGGCCTGAGACTTGGGCAAGACGGTGTGAGAGGTTCCGTCAGGCTGGGAGCCATATTCGTTCCATATTGGAGGTTGACCGCGGGCGGGCAGTTTAGGGAGACTATCTGCTTCTAATCGGGCTGCTCGGCTACGAAGGAAAACTGTCGGCTTGCCCTTCGATCGCTGCCAGCGATCGAACGGTGAAAAGGCCGCCGCTACATAAAGACATACCTGCTGCGAGTCCTGCTCCGAGTTGGCTAGCGGGACGAAGTGACTTCGAGGCTGCGAGGAACAAAATCATGAAAGAGATTATTGGCGAACTCGTTCCGCCGACACGTTTGATGCTGACTCCGGGTCCATCGTGCATGGACCCGCGCGTTTATCGCGCCTTGTCCGCGCCGCTGGTGGGACATCTGGACCCGTGGTTCTTGGAAATGATGAACGACGTTCAGGTCCTGCTTCGTCGCGTATTTCAGACTGAGAATCGCATCACGTATCCGATCTCGGCTTCGGGCTCGGGCGGGATCGAAGCTGCGGTGCTGAATCCCCTGGAAGAAGGCGATGAGTGCATTGTGTGCATCAACGGAATGTTTTCCGAGCGTATGGCGGTGATCGCAGAACGCAGCCCGGCGAAAGTGATTCGCGTGGAGGCTCCACTCGGCCACACGGTGGATCCCGAAGATGTGCGGCGCGCGGGCAAAGGGAAGAAAATTAAATTTGTAGGGCTGGCGCACGGCGAAACTTCGACCGGAGTGATACAGCGGCTGGAAAATTATCGCAAGGTTGCCGATGAGCTGGGTGCGCTACTGATAGTGGATACGGTTGCGTCGCTCGCGGGCGTTCCGCTGAACGTGGATCGCGAGCGGATTGATATTTGTTTTAGCGGCACACAGAAGGCAATCAGCGCGCCGCCAGGCATGTCGCCAATAACCGTCAACAGCCGGGTTGAAGATTTGATACGCGCGCGCAAGAAACCGGTGGAGAGCTGGTACTTCGATTTCACTCCGATCATGACCATGTGGGGATCGGAGCGGACTTACCATCACACGCCGCCGGTGTCGTTGATTTACGGGCTGCGCGAAGCGCTGCGCATTGTATTGGAAGAAGGGCTTGAGACGCGGTGGGAGCGTCATCTGCGGAACCAGCAGGCGTTGATTGCGGGGCTCGAAGCGATGGGTCTTGAGTTGTTCGTCTCCACGCCAAGCGACCGGCTGGTTACAGTGACTGCGGTAAAAATTCCCGCTGAACTTGAAGATAGAAAAGTGCGGCAGCAACTCTTGGATGAGTTCAACATCGAGATCGCGGGCGGAATCGGGAAGACCAAAGGACACATCTGGCGCATTGGCTTGATGGGTTATTCGTCACAGAACACAAATGTATTGCTGTTCCTGGCCGCTGTGGAGAAAGTGTTGCTCGATCAGGGGCGACGAGTGCCGGCCGGCGCCGGTGTGGCTGCGGCCATCCGGAATTATCAAGGGTCAGCGCAGCCGGCGGCTGTGGGAGCACCTAAGTAGAGAATCTTCTTGCTCGGGACTTTCATTGTTCAGACGAGCGCACAGGGTGACATGGCGAAAACTTCTTATCCCACCATTCCGAATGCGGGCGCGATGAGCGATTTCATCGGCGCGTTCGACGTGACTTCGAAAGTGACGGACTACGTCTATCGCTGCAGGTTCTCGCATTGCTGGAACGGAATCGCGACTCGGCACGCTGATACGATGGATTGCAAATTTTTGGTGGATGGCCGCGGCGTGGTGCTGGGATTGGCGCACCCGGGATTTGTGGAATTTCGCGCGCGCGCGGGCAGAAATCTTTCCGATCGTGAAGCGAGCTACATTGCAGCTGAATACCTGCGCGGAAGGCTCGAGCAAGAGGACGAGCACACGCTGTACGATGTGCCGGCCACGGAAGTGACTCGCATAATCGAGAAACTCGGTATTCGCTAACCGCAGGAACGGACCACGACCCAATCACCAGCAGCGGCAATTCTTACTTCGATGCAGGCTCTTTCTTAGCGAACGAGCGAATATAGTTCACCAAGTTCCAGATGGCATCTGGTTTCGCGCGATCGCCTTCCGATGGCATTTCGCCTTGGCCGTTCTTGATGATGTAAAAAAGCTCGCCGTCGGTGCGCTCTTTCAGAGTGGCGGGGTCGCGGTAATCCGCCAATTTTACTTTCATATCAGCCGCCAGATCGCCTTTTCCGTCGCCGTCCTTCCCGTGACATACTTCGCAGTCGATACCGTATGTTTTCTTACCTTGCGCGAGGGAGGCGGCGGTAGGTTTTACGGGATTTACCATCTTCGCGGCTTCTGGTGGAATTTTATATTCAGCGGCGGGTACATTTGCGGCCGGTTTTGATTCTTGCGCAGAGACGAAGAACGCTGCCAACAGCAAGATGGATAAAATACTAAGACACTTCCCCATTGCAGCCCTCCTGCAACATACACAAGCGGACACTTGGGCGCATTCTACTCCCACACAACGAAACGAGAAAGGGCGCGTTTTTAGGTAGTGCAGAGAAGATGACGATGAAGATCAGGCGTCGGAGAGAGATTCACCGGAGCCCGAACCGTCATTTAATTCGCCCACTTCGAAGATTTCGCCGCAATCGAGGCATTCGACATACTGCGTGTCGTCATCCTTAGCGATGAGCTGGGTGCGCTTGTGCTGGCAAGCAGGATCAGGCATAACAAGGCCACCATAAAGCTAAACGGATTATACATCCTGGCTGATTCAATTTGGATAGCGCCGTGCTGCCAGTTGGCGCGTGCAACCAGGCGAATGAGTTTCGAAGAACGAAGGGCGGTTTCCTGACGCAGGTAACGGCGGAGAACGGCGGAGTTGACAAACAGACGGATTGACACTATCAGTCTCTTTGCCGGGTATGAAAAGAGAGTCTAAGTGACAGTAGAATCGAGTACGCAGAAACGCCTGGGGACCGCGCTGTTCTACGGAATCCTGATCGTGCTGGCGTATCTGGTTTTTCTTGTGTTCCAGCCGTTCCTCGCTCCGCTTGCGTGGGCGGTTGTTCTGGTTGTGGTGTCGTATCCGGTTTATGCGCGGCTGGCCCGGAGGTGGGGCCGCACGCAAGCGGCTACCGCGAGCACGCTGGGCGTGACGCTGATCATCATCGTGCCCACGCTGCTGGTGACCGGGGCTTTCATCCACCAAGGCGTAGAAGCCGTGCAATTGGTGCAGCAGCAAATCCAGAGCGGCCATTTTTCCTGGGTGAACGGTTTGTGGCTTCGCATTCAGGAACGATTTCCTGATGCGAACCCCGGCGACCTGACCACGGTGGTCCACCGATATGCAGAGATGGGCGCCGGCTACTTTGCGTCACGACTGGGCGCCGTGCTACGCAATACCGCAGTGTTTTTGTTTCATCTGACGGTCACGATTCTGGCGATGTTTTATCTATTTCGCGATGGAGATGCGATCGTGGCGCGCCTGCGCGAAGTGCTTCCGTTCGAGAAATCGCATCGCGAACGAATGATTGACGAGGCGCACGAATTGATTTTTGCGAGTGTGATTTCGAGTATCGTAGCCGCAGTGGCGCACGGCGTGTTGGGTGGGCTGGCCTTTGGATTGACTGGAATTCACGCACCGGTTTTTTGGGGCGTGATGATGGGATTCTTCTCCCTGGTTCCGGTGGTGGGCTCGGCGCTGATATGGGTGCCGGCGGCCATCAGCCTGATGGTGAACGGGCACATCGGTCTCGGTATCGTACTGATGATTTTCTGTAGCGTGATCGTGGGGTTGGTGGACAACATCATTCGCCCTTGGATGATCAGCGGCCGCGCGGAGATGGGCGGATTAGTGGTGTTTATCAGCGTCTTAGGAGGCCTGAGCGTTTTCGGAATGCTCGGACTGGTGCTGGGACCGATTGTGGTGGCTGCGGGAGCGAGCATGCTTGATTTGTACGCGCCTGGTGCTTCTGCTAGAAACACGAGGTCCAAAGCGGGTGGGAACAAATTGGATGGCGTGTTAGAGTAGCGGCCTTCGGAAGCGGCATGAAGAAAAATTCCAATTCAAAACACGCGAGCTTGCCGCCGGAAAAACTGCGATGGCACTGCGATCCGGCGCGAATCCCGTTTGAAACGACGGCGGAAGTAGAACCGTCCACGGGAGACACGGGGCAAGAGCGTGCGTTGCGTGCGTTGCGCATGGGCGTAGAGCTTTCAGCGCCGGGCTACAACCTATTCGTTTGCGGGCTGTCCGGGACTAGCCGCGGCGGGATGATCGTGCGGTTGATAGAGGATATGCATCCGCGGAGCGAGATCGCCCCGGACCGCTGTTACGTAAACAATTTCAAGAACAACGACCGGCCGCGCTTGCTGACTTTGACGCGCGGGCAAGCAAATGCATTCAAGAAGGAAGTGGAAACGGGAATCGACTTCTTGCGCCGGCGCATCCCGCAGGTTTTCGAGGGCGAACCGTTTCAGCGCCAGAAGACGCGCATCGTCGAGCGTTTCACTTTGCGCGAGAAAGAATTGATGGACGATTTCACGCGGCGCATCGCTCGCGAGCAATTCGCGCTGGGCCGAATGCAGGTTGGCGCTGTCGCGCTGCCGGAAATTTTTCCGGTAATCGAAGGCGCGATGGTGCCCATCGAGGAGATCCCCAAGCTGGTTCAGGATGGAAAACTGGAAAGCACGGCCGCGGAAGAACTCGAGCGCAAGTACGACCAGTTTCGCCAAGAGTTCACGGTGGTCTATCGCAAGACGCTTTCACTTTCGCGCGAGCTCGCCAGCGAAATGAGCTACTTGGAGCAAGAGGCGGCCTCGGTGCTGGTTGACGGCGTGATCGAAGAGCTCAAGGAAAAATATCCAAGCACGCAAATCTCGGAATATCTCGAGGAAGTGCGACACCACATTCTGGACAATCTCGAACCCTTCAAAGAGCGCGAAGGCGAGGAAGAGCAGCCTCCTTCGGAGGGCGGCGGGGGGCCGCGGGCGGAACGCACGGACCGCGATCCGTTTCGTGTGTATGGAGTGAACGTGATTCTGGCGCATGGCGAGGGCGAAAAATGTCCGGTGATTTTTGAAACCATCCCGACCTACGCAAATCTGTTTGGAACAATTCATCGCAGCTACGACACGCGCGGCGGGTGGAGTTCTGATTTCATGGATTTGCGCGGCGGCTCTTTACTGCGGGCGGATGGCGGCTACCTGGTGATGTATGCGCTCGATACGCTGACGGAAACAGGGGTGTGGCGCACGCTAAAACGCACGCTCAATCATGGAAAGCTCGAAATTCAGCCAGTGGACGTGTTTTTTCCGTTCAGCACTGCGGCGTTGAAGCCGGAACCGATTGATATCCATGTGAAGATCATTCTGATCGGCGACCGCGACATGTACGAGCTGCTTTACGACTTCGAGGAAGACTTCCGGAAGATTTTCAAGGTCCGCGTGGAATTTGACGAAGAGATGAGCTGGAGCGACGAGATCATTCGTGAGTACGCCGGGCGGCTGCGAAAAATTTGCAACGATGAGGGGCTTTGCCCGTTCGACCGCACTGCGTTTGCATCCCTTTTGGAACACGGTGTGCGGCTGGCGGGACGACGCGGAAAAATCACCGCTCGTTTTTTCGACATTGCCGATCTGGCGCGCGAAGCTTGTTATGTGGCGCGTAACGAAAAGCGGGGGGTAGTGACAGCGGAGCACGTTCGCAAAGCGCTGGATGCGAAAGTGGAACGCCATAATCTGACCGAAACAAAGATTCGCGAAATGATCGATCAGAATTTGCTGTTCATCGATACGACCGGAACGCGCGTGGGCCAAGTGAACGGCTTGAGCGTGATTGAAATCGGCGGGTATCCGTTTGGCAAACCCGTGCGCATTACCGCCACAGCGTCGCTCGGCAAAGTGGGGATCATTAATATCGAGCGCGAATCGAATTTGAGCGGACGTTTTCATGACAAGGGCGTGCAGATTATCTCCGGTTATTTGCGTCGGACGTTCGCGCAGGACAAACCGCTATCGCTCTCCGCGAGCCTTTGTTTCGAGCAATCTTATTCGGGCGTGGATGGAGATAGCGCCAGTTCGACTGAGGTTTACGCCTTGCTGTCCTCGCTTTCGGAGCTTCCGATCAGGCAGGAGGTTGCGGTGACAGGCTCAGTGAATCAGCATGGCGATATTCAGCCCATTGGCGGCGTGAACCAGAAGATCGAAGGATTTTATGATGTTTGTAAATTGAAAGGTCTTACTGGAAAACAGGGAGTGCTGATTCCGGCGGAAAATGTGGACGACCTGATGCTGCGCGATGAGGTAATCGAAGCTGTCGGGAAGGGGCAGTTTCACATCTATCCGGTGGGGACCGTGGAGCAAGGCATCGAGATACTTACAGGTGTTGACGCCGGCAAGAAAAATTCCAACGGAAAATTCGGGGTTGGGAGCGTTTTTGCCAAAGTAGATGCCCGCTTACATGAGATGGCGCAGGCCATGCGGAAATTTCACTAGCGCCTCGCCTTCTCAACGCGCAGATTAAATCAGGCGCTTCATTTCGATTACGACTTCCTGAGTTTTTCCGTTTCGTTCAATCACCAGTTTGTATTTGTGACCGACCTGGCGGAAGAGGTCTCGTATGGAACTGAGCGTCATGTCCGCAGCGGGTTCGCCATTAATGCCAGCGATGATGTCTCCTTCGTGGATGCCGACCGAGGCGCCCGGAGTTCCAGGCTGAACGCGCACGATTTCGAAGGTCTTGAGATTGGATCCCTTCGCCACGATGGAAAGGCCGCTCATATCTTCCTCGGCGAATTTACTGAATTGGATGTTCGGCTCGAAGATTATTCGCTGATGCGGAAAATCAAAAATTACGGTGAAACGACGGAGAAAACCTGCGCCGATAGCACCTGCCACATTGTTGTTACCGCCATTCGCCGGATTTGATTGCGAGAAAGCGGCCACCGGCTCGTCGACCGGGTAGGGTCCAAGCTGGAAAGTCTTTAAGCGGCCCAGGAAAATCTTGGCGCCGGCATCGAGCTGCGGGTAGGACGCCGGAATGGTTTTGAAATGGATGGACGAAAAGCGATGAGCCTCGGTGTACTCCCTTGAAAACACGATGGGCGCGTCGAAAGCGGTATTCACAGCAAAATCGGCCTCCAGAGTTTTGTGGCCGGGAACATCAAACTTCGCGTGAATCACCGGCGCAGTTCCGGCGAGCGTTAACGGGAAACTTTTGCCCGAACCGGAATAAGTGTAAGTTGCGGGATCGTAAAGCTGCACGGTTTGCCTGAAATAATCGACCACGATTACCAGACGTGCGAAAAAATCGGCTCCCAGAGTTCCCTGGTAGCGGATACCCATTTGCACGCCGAAATCGTTCTTGCCCGCGACAGCGAGCGCGCTCATCGGAAGCTCTACTCCCGGAAGATTCAGGATGCAATTTCGTATCGCGGAATCGGGTGCGCCGGCAGAGGCTGCGGCATTCGGCGCATAGCCGGGATCGACCGAGGTTGCGCTCGCGCTTGAATCCAGCTCAAACAGGACAGGTTTGCCCTGATCGATCCTTACCGGCAAAAAGATAAGATTGCCGACGAATGCAGCAGGATTTTGCGCGGCGTCGCCACCGTAAGCAAACCGGGCAGGTGCCGCGTTTTGCTGCGAGGTTGCGCCGGACGACTGCCCGCGAAGCGGCGGCCGAAGCGCCAGTCCGAGAAGCGAGAAAACAAAAATGAAAAAGAAAGCATTTCGCCGACGCATCAACTTCTCCGTCGATGAAAGACCTGTGGCCAGCAATAGCAGCTACTGAAGGTAGTAATCAAAATAAATTCCACCGGAATCTTTCCACCAGCCGTTGGCGCTCGCTTGCAGATGATGGTTGAACAAACCGGGCTTGATGAGGCGCAGCAAGTCTGCGGTCGGAGGATTCTTTTGATTCGGCTGTTTGGCCGATTGCATCTGCTCAACGAAACGAGCGATGACTTTGTCCCAGGGAATCCTGAAGAAGTCCGCGCCGCCAATGCCGGAAAGTTTTTCCGGGAGGAGCGCGCGCAAGCGGATGAATTCGGCGTTGGAGAGAACCGAGTCTTGAGAAGTCGCCGGGGCTTTGCCATTGCTCCGCGCTACCGCTTCGCGCACCATTGCTTTACGCGGACCCAGGATGACGAATTGCGGCGTTACAGCCAAATAATAGAAGCCGCGTCGATCCTGTCCGCTGGCCGGGTCGTGAAAGGGATATGACAAATCCAGATAAGTGGTGTCGCCCGAAGTATCTTCCGCCGAAATTAATTTCGCAAGACCAGCGCGCAGGAGCCGAAGCATGTCCGGCTGCTTCTGAATGGTGGCGGCGTAGAGCTGCTGCGATTCGCCGTCCTCGGCAAACGAAATTCGAGAGGCGAATTCGCCGGTGAAAAGCTGCAGCGCGTCAGAAACGGGCACTCCTAGAAAGCCTTGGGCCATGGCCTCGGCGCCGAGCAGGCCTGCCGACTGCTGAGGAGTCATGGCCGCAACCGCACCTTCGCGGACTATTTGATAAAACGACGCGAGGTTGAATCGAGAAATACTGAAATAGGGGCCCATGCCGACGACCGGTTGGGTCTGGAACGTGGGCGCGCTGGCGCCGAAGATGTCAAAGAGAGTTCCGGCTGAGGTATCGCCGAGAATTGCCCCGTGGGCGCGCGTTGCCTCACCGGCAAAACTGATACCTCCGCCGGCCACGTGAATTTTTTCCCAGTGAACGCTGCGGATAAAGCGCACCACGGGCTGGTCTTCCTGGCCGGGTGCAATCCATTTATCTGGTTCGGGGATGCGGACGAAATATTCCACCGCAGCATCCTTGCCGACGTATGGACGGATCGCCTGGTATTCCGGAAGGTCAATCACAGATGACTTAGGTTTTGCGGCCGAACTGAAGCGGGTGACCAGATCCTGGATGGCTTCTTTCTGTGTTGTGACCAAAAAATAGTTCCCCGCTCGCGTGCTGTATGTTGTGTTTGCGTTCGCAGCATCATTCGAAGTTTCGGTCCTGACTTCGATGGCGCTGCCGCCGAAAGTATAAGTGGAAACTTGGGCCTTGGCTTTGCTGCTGGCTTGCGCTAGGGCTTTCAACTTTAGGACGAGATCGGCCTTGCCGGAGCCGTCATAAACGAAAAACAGACTGGCCAGATGCGATGGATTACCGGGCCCGCCAGCGGAAGGCTGCGGGTTTGCGATGATGCCGAAAGCCGCGGAGTTATCCAGTAGGGAGATGAGGTCCGACAGCTGCAGGGCAGCCGATGTGGAACTGTTCTTCTGTTGCCACTGCAGAAGGTTTTTCGCGAGCGCCTGGCGAACTGGTTCGAAATCGGGATCTTGCAGAAGTTGGAGCACATGATTTTTCTTATCGGCATCGGCAAGAAATGCTTTGCCGCGCCATTGCATATAAAAAAGGGTGCTCTGCGGGAAGCGCTCGGAAATGGAAGGAGCCTGCGCGAACAGCGAACCGGTGACAAACAGCAAAACAAGAGCCGCAGCGGCTAGCACACGAAAACCCATGCAATCACGAAGCCACCGTAAACGGACACTCCACTTTTCAGTAAAGCTCGATCGATTCGCGTTCACCCGCTTATCCCCCAGTTTGTGATTGCCAAAACGAAAGACCGCCGGTTCGAGCCACTCGACTCTAGATCCTAATTTCCGGGCGGCTAGCTCGGAGGAGCCCCGGCTGGCGCGCTTGCCGGCGCAGCAGTATGCGCTGACTTCGGAGTGCTCAAATATCCCTTGGCTCGATCCTTGGAGAGATCGAACACGACGATTTCGTAAGGGGCGCGGGCGCCGCGGACGTAAAACTGAACCGGCTCGCCAACGGTCTTGTCCTTCTTCTCGATGCTTTTGTCGTCCGCCACCACATTCAGCGTGTACTTGAAATGTTTTGTGTCAACCTTGCGCAGCTGAACCTGGATGGGGCCCACGTGCTCGAGCGATTTGGCGGATTTGTTCAGGCTGAATTCAAAGATGTCGCGCTCACCGAGGCGTTTGAGCTCTTCCACTTCGTCATGATTGCGCGCGATCAGGCCACTCTGTACGCCCAAGTCGCCCATGGTGCTCTGCAACTTGCTTTTGGTGCTCTCGAGGTCGGCCTTGGTCGCATCCGCCTCACTCTTGGTGCCACTGAGCTCCGTGGCCACTTGGCCAAACTTCGTGGTAGTGTCCGCTTGCACCGCGCCAATTTGTTGGTGAAGTGCCTCATCGCTTTTTTGCTGGTCTTTCTTGATGGATTGAGCAAGACTGCGAGCGCGCGCGAGCTCATCTTGCGTTAATCCGAGTTTTTGTGAAGTTACGTCGAGCTGGCCCTTCAGATCCGCCACGCGCGAATTCGTTTTGTCAATTTGAGCAGCAAGCGCTTGTGTTTTGCGGTCGGCGTCATCCAAGCCCTTGTGGACAGCCTGGCGCGCCGCGCAACCCGCGTAGAGCAGATAGCCGACCAGCGCAAAAGCAACGACGAATAGCAGCGTGACCCAGCGCGGCAGACCTGTTTCGGTTACCTGAGTTACTTCGACGGGCGTGTTCGGATTCGAACTCATCAAGCCTCCTTGGGCAGAGTGGCCCCCAGCCGCTCCATATATGGGACGGAATTATGGCTGACGCTTACCCGGAAGTCTATGCCCGGCGCGACCCCCTGTTTCTTCCTTGTGACGGCCAACGCGCTTCCACGGTAGTGGTCAACCCGCCTCGCGGCGTGAATTCCCCAGTGACGCGGAACCATGCGGGGCGCACCGCGGCTACAAAATCGCGAAGCATGCGGTTTACAGCGTTCTCGTAAAAGATTCCGAGGTCGCGGTAGGCGAGCAAGTACATTTTGAGGGACTTCAGCTCCAGGCACAGCTTCTTCGGCTGGTATTGGATGGTGATGGTGCCATAGTCCGGCAACCCGGTTTTAGGGCAGACTGAGGTGTACTCTGGAAATCGAATAGTGATCTCATAACCTGGGAAATGATTCGGCCAAGTTTCCAGCTGGGGAAGCTTGGCATCGATTCCGGCGCGCGCGTGGGCGGCTGTGTAGTCGGGCATGTGACTCCCTTTCAGGCAACATTCTACACGGGGCCGGCGTGAGGAACGGAGTTTCTGAAACTTGCCACGCGTATATGTTTTTATGTATTCTGCGGACGAAACGGGAGCAAATTCGTCCGATGATCTGCCCGCAGTGCCGCAGCGCAAACTGCTTTCGATCGCACCGCGACAGCGTATTGGATTACAGCCTCACGCCAACAGGCTTGCGACCGTGGCGGTGCCACACTTGCGATAATCGATTTTACGCCTGGAAAGTCGCGACCGCTTTCGAGCGTTTTGCGCACTGCCCCAAGTGCGGAAATTTTGATCTCGAGCACATTTCCCGCGAGCGCGTGGATGGCGGAGCTTTTTTGAGCTTGAAACGCTGGCTGCGTTTTCCCGCTTACCGTTGTGATCCTTGCCGCGAAAGATTCTTCAGTGTCCGGCTATTCCGGCGCATTCGGCCTTCGATGATTACGGAGCGCAGCGAAGGGACCGTGGCCGGATAGAGCGGTCTTCGAATGGAACTTCAGCGGCTACAGCCGATTTGGTTTCCAGCCTTTAGGCCATGGCTCGGGCCACGACCCACAAAGAATTTCAGGTGACCGCATTCATTTTTCCTGGGCTAACTTTCGTCGTGAATTAGTGGACGGCGCCGATTTCATAGTTCAGAGTCGAAATTGCGGCCTCGTAATCGTACTTGGCGCTGGCCTGCGTAATTTCGGCTTGAGTCATATTGAGTTGGGCTTGGCTGAGCTCGATGATCGAGCTGAGGCCGAGCTTGTAGCGCTGCTGCGCGAGATCAAGCGCTTGCATGGCCTGATTCAAAAGCTGGTCCGTGACAGAAAGTCGCTGAAAGGCTGCGTTGGATTCGAGCCAGGCTTTGCGAACATCGCGAACGATACTGTCCTGCAGATCCCGAAGATACTGCTGCTGCGCTTGCGCTTGAGCGTTGGCTTCGGCGCGCAGGGCGCCGAATTCGTGGCCGTTGAAGAGGGGAATATTCACGTTGAAGCCGGCAGCAGCGTACCGGCTGCCAAGTGGGCTCTCCCGATAAGGAGTTAGACCGGCGGCTCCTGCCGTTGAAATCGTGGGGAACCACAAATCCCGCTCGGCGGTCGCGTAACTTTGCGCCGAACGAACGTCCAGACGACGGCTGATGAGTTCGGGACGGTTCTGCAAGGCTTGCGAGATTAAGTCGGAAACATTCGGAGAGGGCGCAGGTGGCACCGGCTCCTCTGTCAGCGTGAACGTTTTTTCATCGGAATATCCCAAAGCTGCGGAGAGATCGGCGTAGGAAGCGTCCACTCCGTTTTGCGCCTGAATGAGCAGGAGTTGCGCCTGAGCCAAATCCACGTTCGCAAAACTTACATCCAATCCAGATCGCAGTTTGTTCTGTTGCAACGCTGTAATTTGATCTGATACAAGCTGGCGATTTTTCACTGTTTCCTGCGCTACCTTCAGAACGGCTTGAGCTTTCAACGCGGCGTAGTACGCGCGGTCAACATTGATAAGCACGTCCGCGCGTGAGGTGGTGACATTTTCTTTCTGCGCTTGGGCGTGCAGGTTGGAACTTCTTACGAGTTCATGTGTACGGCCGAAGTCGGTGACCAGCTGAGTAACGGTGACGCCGTTTGCGTATCGATCGTAGATAATCGGGTTATTCAAACCTCCAGCGGCAATGCGGCTGTCGTGCTCCGCTTCCACCCCGGTAAGGCTGCCGACGGCATGCGGGTAGTAAACCGACCTCGCCTGCGTGACCCGCGCTTTTGCAGCAATCGCCAGGTACTCAGCGGCCTGAATTTGCGGATGATTCTGGATGGCAATTTTTTCGGCGTCTGCCAGAGACAGGGTTTGGGTATTTTGCGCCGCACACGGGATAGCCGCCAGCGCGAATAGAAAACAATATTCAGGTAATTGACGCGGGAACATTTAATGCGCCTCCTCTGGAAGAGCCGCCACGCTTGGAGCAGTTCGCCGCTGATAAATCAGAAGATATGCGGCCGGTACCACAAAGATGGTCAGAATGATGGAAGTAATCAATCCGCCGATAATTACGCGAGCCAGCGGCGCGTAGGCTTCGCTGCCGGTTTCCAGTTTGAAAGCCATGGGAAAAAGACCGACGACGGTTGCGAGCGAAGTCATCAGGATGGGACGCAGCCTGATGCGGCACGCGTGCGCCACCGCTTCGACCAAACTGTGCCCCTCAGTCCGCAACACATTTGCAAAATCCACGATCAAAATACTGTTGGAGACCACCATTCCTTGCAGCATCACGACTCCCATAAGCGATTGAATGTTCAGAGTTGTTCCAGTGAAGGCGAGAGTGAAAATCACTCCTACCAGGCCGGTAGGAACGGCGAGAACGATGAGGAATGGATCGATGAACGAAGCAAACTGCGCGACGAGAATCAAGTAAACAAGCAAGACTGCCAGCAAGAGCCCGAGGCCAAAACTCTTGAATGAGGACTCCATGGTGACGACGAGGCCGCGGACATTGACGCGAATGTTCGAGGGAAGTTGGGTGGCGTCGACAATTTTGGAAATTTCTCTTGCGGGACGCCCGATGTCCTCGCCGGTTGGCGCCACGTACACGTCAAACGTACGCTGCAATTGATAATGGTCCACTTCCGTGGGGGTCTGGATCTGCGTTACGTCGGCAACTTGATTGAGGTAGGTGGGCATCTTGAGATTTGGAGAGCGTAACGGCATGGCTTTTAGGTCGTCGATCGACTTCACCTGATTTTCCGGGTACTGCACGCTAACGAAATAATTGTTGCCGGTCTTGGGGTCAATCCAGTAGCTGGGCGCGATCATGACGTCGGAGGTGAGCACAGTGATCACGTTGTCCACGACTTCCTTGGGGGTGAGACCGAGCTGACTGGCGCGTTCACGATTTACGCTTAACTGCAAGGCGGGATAATTCATGTCCTGGGGAATATAAACGTCGGAAACGTCCGGCAACTTCTGAATCTGGCGCGCTAGATTCTGAGCGATGGCGTCACTTGTTTTCAGGTCCATTCCGCTCACCTGAACGTCGATGGGCGCCGGCATGCCCTGATTCAGAACGGCATCAACCAAGCCTCCCGATTGAAAATAAGTGCGCAACTGCGGTAGTTGTTTCGCCATTTGCTCACGCACTTCGCGCATGTAAATAAAACTGCTGACGCTATGATCTTCCTTGAGACCCACGTTCACGGTGGCCGTGTGCATGCCCGAGTTAGACGTGAATAAAGCAGACAAGTCCGGAAAGACACCGATATTCGAAACGATAGTGCTGAGGTCATCGGGCTTAACAACTTTCCGGATGATGTCTTCGACCTGCTTCACATAGTCGTTGGTGAGCTCAATGCGCGTGCCCGTAGGAGCTTTGATGTTGATGACGAACTGGCCGGCGTCAGCTCGTGGGAAGAAAGCGACACCTATAAGCGGTGTAAGGGCGAAGCTCAAGACAAAGAAAATGACGAAAACCCAAACAACTTCGCGGGGGCGCTCGAGGGCCTTGCGCACCCAGCGTTCGTAAACATTCAACATGCGCTCAAATTTGGCATTAAATCCAGCATGAAAGCGTTCGCTCCAGGATTTGCGCGATGTTTCCGAACCTTTTCCATGGCCCTGGACGGCCTTCAGAAAGAAAGCGCAGAAAAGGGGCACCACGGTTACCGCGTCGAAATACGATGCACATAATGCGATCACGACGGCCAAAGCGAGCGCAGAGAATAAATATTTACTTACGCCGAAAAGGAAAGTGACGGGAAAGAACACCACAACCGCAACGAGCATAATGGCCAGGACGGGCAAAGCTACTTCGTTTGCGCCGTTTACCGCTGCGGTACGAGGTTCTTCGCCCAGTTCGATATGGCGGTAAACGTTTTCGAGGACCACGACCGAATCGTCAATCAAACGGGAAAAAGCGAGCGCGAGCCCGCTAAGGACCATGCTGTTAATCGTTTTATCAGCTGAGTGCAGGACGAAAAAAGTGATCATCACGGAAAGTGGAATCGAAAGAAAAACGGCTGCGGTAGCGCGAAAGCTTCCCAGGAATATCCAAATCATGATGGCGGTAAGCAGCACGCCGATTCCGCCTTCGCGCAAAACGGTCGAGATGGCGCTCTTGACGAAAACGGACTGGTCAAAAACGACGTGGGTCTTCAGTTGCGCGGGAATATCGCGAAGAGTTTTGATGGCTTTGCGGACGCCGTTCACGACGGCGATTGTGTTGGTATCACCTCCCTGCTTGAGAATGGGGACGTAGACGGACTTCTGTCCATCAACGCGCACGATGTTGTATTGCAGAAACGAGCTATCCAGGGCTTTTCCGATATCGGAGACGAACACGGATTTCTGGCCTTCGGTCTTCAAGGGAATATCGTTGATGGCGGCGGCGTTGGGGACTTGCGCGTTGGTGTAGATGTTATAGTCCAGGGGGCCGATGCGCACGTCGCCCGCGGGAAGAATCAGATTCGATTGATCGATGGCCCGAACGACGTCCATGGGACTCAATTCGTGGGCCTGTAATTTCAGCGGGTCCACGTTGACCATGATCTGGCGGTAGCGGCCACCGTAAGGCGGGGGCACGGTAGCGCCCGGAACACCAGCAATCTGATTGCGAATGCTGAATTGCAGATAGTCATGAAGCTGAGTTTCACTTAGTCCCTCGCCTTCCACGGTCAGCAAGCACACGGGCAGGCTTGATGCATCCACTTTCATGACCACGGGAGGAAGTGTGCCCTGCGGGAGGCGGCGCAGGTCGGCCATGGCAAGATTTGAGATTTGTGTAACGTCGGCGTTGGCATCGGAGCCAGGCTGAAAATAGATCTTAATCAGGCTGACTCCGGCCATGGAGCGCGATTCCATGTGGTCGATGCCGCTGCCGAGCGTAAAGAAGCGCTCGAAGGTGTCGGTGATATCGGCTTCAATCTGCTCGGGAGGCATGCCGTTATAGAAAGTGGCTACCAGCACAACCGGAATGTCGATCGGTGGAAACATATCGACTGGCATTTGCACCATAGCGGTAAGACCGAGCACGCAGACAAAAAGACAAAGTACGATGATGAAGTAAGGATGTTTTATGGAAAATGTCGGCATCGATTGCTACTCCATTCCCGGTGCGGCAACTATTTGAGGTGAGACAAGCTCTCCGGCCTTGAACTGATTCTGTTCGCCAAAAATGACAGTGTCGTTTTCGTTCAAACCAGACAATACTTCGGCGTGTGTCGCGGTCTGAATGCCGAGCTTGACATCACGCTTCTCGACCCGATTTGAACTGTTTACCAGGAGGACCGTGCCTCGACCTTCGCCTGAAGATTGCACAGCCTGAACGGGGATAGTTAAAACGTTCGAGGCCGAGTGCAGTGGGATCTTTGCGGATGCATACATTCCAGGGACGAGCAAGTAGTTGGGATTGGGGACTTGGACTTCCGTGTGCATCGTGCGGGTTTGCGTGTCGATCTGATCGGAAAATCTCACGATTTTTCCGGCGAATGAATTTTTCGCCTGCGAAACCTCGATATCGACGGTGTCTCCGATGTGAATATCGGAAACCGCGCGTTCCGGCAGGGGAATCACGAGGCGCAAAACATTGTTTTGCGAAAGTTGGCAAAGAGCGAGCTCGCCTTTGTTCGAAGAAGTTCCGGCCGGAAGCAGCGCGCCGGTGTAGGCGTAAATCTGAGTCACTACACCGTCGAACGGCGCTGTGATGCGCGAATAAGCAAACATAGCCTGGTCCTTTCCGAGCGCCGCTTTCGCGCCCAGCAATCCCTGTTCCGCGGCAGACACCGCGTCTTTTGCGGAGGAAACGCCGGCGCTGGCTTCCAGGTCTTTGCCTTGCGCGGCGTCAATCTCTTCTTGGGCTACAAGCTCGGGGCGGGATTTTTGGACGCCTGCCAGCCGCGTATAAGTAAGGTGTGCGACGTTGTAAGCGGACTGCGCGCGATTCAGTTCTTCGCGAGCGCGGGAGAGGTCTTGGTCGCTGCGGCGAGCGCTTGCTTCGTCCTGTTGCAACTGTTGCTGCAGTTCGGGGATTTCCAGCTCGGCGAGCACTTGGCCCTGCTTAACGTGCGTTCCCCAATCGACATACAGTTTTTTTATGTAGCCGGAAACCTTCGCGTAGACTTCGATTTCCTGCAGTGGCTGAAACTCCGAGGCAATTTCAAGGGTATTTGAAAGGTTGCGGCGCACAACTTTCACCACCGGCGCTGTCGGAGCGTGTGCTGCGTCTTCTGCTTCGGCCTTGCGGGCGTTACCGCAGCCAAACACAAACCCCGCGAGAGCTCCGGTGAGGATTAGCGTTACGAGGTACGCGCCCTTCTTGTTTGTCTTCATCGTCTCACCTGAAAATCCCTAAAAATAACTGACTACGAATTAAGGAGAAAAATCAGGATTCCATTCGCCGGACCGCTTGAAGCAGCTTTTCCACGGTGAATTCTTTCGAATGACATAGCTCGATCAGAGTTTTCCTTTTCACTAGGACGTCGTCCGCCGCAGAGACGACGCGTGGCGCGATTTCGCGTGGAATAGTTTGAACTCCGTGCATGTCTCCCTGGATCAAATCTCCGGGTTTGACGTGCATCCCGCCCACTTCCACGGCGCCGCCGAAATCGAAAACGTGTGCATACGCATGCGATACAGAAACATTGCCCGCAAACACTTGAAATCGCGCCGCCTGTATAGCTGGAAGGTCGCGCACCGCGCCATTGGTTACGATTCCCGTGCAGCCGAGCGTCGTCAGAATGTGGGCGTGGATTTCTCCTACGAACGCCCCTAAGCCGGGGTCATCGTCCAGATCCTGGACCACGACGACGCGAGGCTCGGGAATCGTCAGAATGTACTGCCACCAATCCGGACGGGCGTAATAGGTATGCCCTTCCATCGGCGGAGCGATGCTGCGGATTCTCGCCGTGGCTGCGTAACCCACCAAGGTGGGGAGTTCCGGGAAAATGCAACGGATGCTCGAATTTGTAAAGCCTGTGTTTCGCAGACGCACATCGAACGTCTCGATCGCGCTGGATACGATGCAGGTGCTCAGCTTGCGCAATTGATCGAGACGATCCGGCGACAATGGCTCGGTACTCATGTCAACTCCTGTCGCGGAAAAGAGACCCGCGAAAATCCGATAACAGAAGGGACCCGGGTTGAATCAAATAATAACGTCAAGATGTAACCGAGAAGATGCTCGTGGCCTAGGTCAGCGAATAAGGAGGAGAGCGGTGCTGAGTAGAAACAGCAACACCAATAGAGGTGCAAGAAACGGGGATCTTTTCGATTCTATGGTTCCTGGGAGCGCGAGGTTGCGGCGGTACAACCTTGGCCACCGGATAAAGCGGCACCTGCTCCAGCACAACGGGCTGGGCCGCCTTCATCTTGTTGGAAATATTGACGTAATGCGTGGGATGGGATTGCGGGAAATACTGGCTGGTTTTCGCGAGCGTTGACAGCCCAGCAACTGCAAGCAACAGCAGGATGACTGTTGCAATTCGAAGAGTGGTCCTAGAAAAGCCGATGTTCATTGACTCTCTCGACGCCCTGCATTTTGATTATCGCCACATGGCGCGGTGAAAGCAAGAATCAGGACGGAAGCTGTGTCGAGATGACCGATTGATTGGCCGCAATAAAATGCGGGACGCCCGTGAGATTGGGAGTCCCGCGATCGTTTGACTTCCGCGCGTTCGAGCAGACGGCTAGGGAAGAACGTAGCGCAGGTCGATATATTGCAGAAACGCGTGCGCGTTTCTTGGAGCCCCGCTAGGAACGGACCAAGGAGTGCGTTCGACCCAGGAAGACTGCGTTATGAACTGCAGCTTTCCGTGATTCGGGCTTCCCCAAATTGTTTTGGTAATCCCAAAGGTCCCTTCCTGAAACGACTTGTTGTTCGTGTTTGCCGAGCCGGGGAAACCAAAGCCGGTGCAAGTGAAGCCGGAAACGCCATCGCATGCCGGAGGAGGCGTTGCGGTTGACGCCAGGAATCCGAAATTGCGCTGGAAGTATGCACCGCTGTAGTAGGCATCGAACTCGAAGTTAGGCGTGAATTGATATTCAAATCCAACCACACCCGAGCCGGAATGAATTGGCGAAAGAGTTCCGTTGGGTTTAACCACCGCATCGGGTCCGAGAGCGCCGATATAGCGGCCGTTGCCGGCACCGTAGAACGTGTTGGCAACCAAGCGCAGATTGTGGAGGAGTTCGATGCTTGCATTGAGCGAACCCGAGCCTTCCGTAATGGAGTTCGTCGCATTCGGTGTCACAGAGTTGTTCAAGACCTTGAAGGTGCGGAGCAGTCCCGCCGCCTCCAGATGCCACGCGTGCTCGCCGACCTTCCAATCGAAAGCACTCTTTACCATCATGTCGGGATGCAAGTTTGGAATCGCGGGGTTAGACGTGGCACCGGTCCCGTTGGTGGCGCCGCTGCCATTGTCGAATTGACTCGAGAAGAAAGTACCGCCTGGGAAAACGACGGAGCTAGGCGCGTACTGTTGGGGATTTTCAAGAGCGAACCCGATGGCCCACCAATCGGTGGGATGATAGACCAAGCGGAATGCAGCCTGCCTGGAGTACGCCAGACCCGCAAAGTAGTTCGTGTCCAAGCGGTATCCGGTAAAGACCTCTGAAGGCATAGGCGAGAGACCTACGCGGTTGGGAGTGATGAGTGACCAGGTCTGTCCGCCAATGACCTCCCACTTCCCGTGCTTAATGTCGGCGAAAGCCAAACGCAAGCGGAAAGTTCCGCTATTCGTGCTGGTGTAGGCGTTGGGGGGCTGGAAACCGTTGAAATCCGATTCCACATAACCCAGCACACTCGTCGAGTCAGTTATGTTTGCATCGACCTTCATCGACAAACGAGATGTCTGGGCCGTGGCTCGGAACTCAGTTAAGGCTGCCACGGGAAGCTGGTTATTGAATGGGATGGATCCAAAGCTTGTGCCGGTTCCGCTGCCGATGTCGCTGCTGCGGAAAACTCCCATTATGTCGGCCCAGCCTCCCGGAGTGAGCTCGGCGTTACCAATTCTCCAGGACAATGGTGACGCAGGTTGCTCACCGGACTTCTGCGTGCCGCCCGACTGCGGAGGATTCGGCTGAGTGATTGCCATGCCGACAGGTTGTGCAGAACTTGAAGACGATGCCACCGAAGACGCTGGAGAAGATGCCACTACCGAGATGGATCTCGATGCCAGATCGGATGCCAGAGCTACGGGTTCTGCCTGTCCAACGTGCAATTGATTCTCGAGTTGGGCAATCCGCGCTTGTTGGGATTGAAGAAGAGCGTGCTGCGCGGTGAGTTCTTCGCGGAGCTGCTGGAGTTCGCTCTCAAATGCTGAACCCGTCGTGCCCGCGGCCTTCGAAATATCCTTTGAAGCGGACGCTTTGTCGGTGTCCTTCTTGGCAGCATCATCGGGGTCTTTCTTCGCAGCGTCCGCAGCCTTATCCTCAGCCGTTTTGTCGGCGCCGCCAGCCCACACGCATCGAGCGTTTAGCGATGCCAGAATCATCAACAGCATTATGGCGGCCGTAACCGCCGTTTTTCTCTTTGCCATCAAAATTCTCCTGTTTTTTTGACTACGACTTCCAGAAGCGTGGTCAAGTCGGCCGCGATCGAGTTATCGGATTTACCAAGGCTCGAGCAACGATGCCTAGTAAGTCCATTACACCAATAAAGTCTATCGATATAATAGACTTTCAACTGTACTCCTGCACGCAAGATGCCAGCGACCCGGTTTGCTAACGCGACTGATAAATCGGCGGGTCTATGTCGCAAGTAGCTGAATACAATAAGCTTATAATGTTTACGAGCTAGAGTCCATGAGCGGCGCTTCAGCCGAAAGTCGGTCCGCCGGCAAGGTTAAGTGAAGGAGTTTGCACACTAAAGCAAACAACTTTCTATCCGCTTGTGCGGGAAAGAGGTGAAATTCTTTGGTGTGATCGACTTTCTGCAGTACGCGAAATGCAGAGCGCGGAGAAGCCAAAAGCGGCTTCCCCGCGCTCAATGTTGTTCTAAGGCAGGTAATAACGGAACGACGTGAAGAGCATATTGTCGATTCCGTGGGGTGTGGAGCTAACACCAGAGGTACCGCTAGCGCCGCTCCACGCATTGCGAGTCACATAGGAATATTGTGATCCGAACTGCATGCGGCCCTTTTCTCCATTGTAAAAGCGATACCAGAATCCCGCCGTGCCTTCGATGATGACCCGGGCATCTCCTGCGCAGTTAGATAACGAGCCAGGAATAAACCCGGTGGACCCTAAGACCGCCGTCGTGTTGGGAGGATTACCTGGAGTGGCGACAGGCAGAGGCTCAATGGAACACCCATCATTCCTGAAAGCGGGCGACCCGTAGCCGGCCGTACCGGCCTTGCCGGTGACGAGGTTTGTGAAGGCGTAGGACGCGCGGCTGGCGTACTCTCCGCCGGCGTAGAGGTAAATATCCAGCTTCGGTGTGGGGTGGAACTCGAGCGTGCCGAGCGCCTGATAGTTTCTCAGCAGCGCCAGTGTTCCATCCGGACGGACGGTCGAGTCCGGCAATTGACCGGTGCCGTAGCGGCCGACTCCGCTTCCACCAAGGAAATGGATGCCGGCTTCGATCTTTTTGCTAAGCAGCGGAACGCGAGCATTTGCGCCAATGCCACCACCGGTTCTCCCGTTGTTAAAGGCACCTGAAGTGGGGCTGGTGGAACCGGTTAGGGCGCAAGTCGTGGCCGGAATTGGAGCCGGGACATTTGTGGGGTCCTCACCCGGAAGAGTGGGGAAGGTGAAACCAGGGTTGGCGTAGTAGCAAGGGAAAACACGATCCCGGAATGTAGAAACCACTCCGAAAAGTTCGTAATGTCCCCAGCCCGGATCCAGGGCGGCCTTGAAGAGGAAGTCCGGTGTTTTCTCGTACGAGTAAGTCCCGGTTTGATTGTAAAGGCCCTGGGTTAAGCCCGGCGCGCCGACCAGGAAATTGTTAAAGGTCGTAGTGGTCAACGTCGACGTCGTCACACCGCCTATATTCGCGTTGGACGTGCTGAGAGTGGTTATAGTGGGGTTCCCGTGAACCGTTGCGGTGGTCGCTGCGCCCTCTACCGAAGCTCCCAGCGTCAATTTATCTGACATGAAGGTCTTGGTTACGCGTAATCCTTCTTGCCGCGCCCAACTGAAACCGACCGTATACTGCGGGTCGATCGTCATTGGCAGGTCTTCCGCACGGTTCTCTATGGACTTCCTATCTTCGGTGACTAAGCTCCACATCTGGCCGCCGGTAACGGTCCAGCCACTGTCGAACTTGGCTTGGCCCCAGCCTTGACGCAAACGCAGGACATAGCTGTTGCTTTCATTGTTGTTCGAACTGATGCCAGTGCCTAGGAAGTCGGTCTCTACGTAACCGGTGAGTTTCACCGAGGCAAGTTTACCTTCGAGTAGCATACTCAGGCGCGACTGACGCGCGCTGGCGTTCCATTCCGTGGTTTGGGCCCCAGAATTGCCTGGGAAAGGAATTTGGTTGAACCCGGTGTTAATGTCCGCGCCCTCGGCCTTATTGCGGAAAACCGTTTCAGCGGCCAGGAATCCTCCGGGAGTAATGGTGATGCCCTTGAAGTGAATGGCTATCGGCGATTCACCGGCCTGCGGACCTTCGACCCTGCCGCTGGAATTTGGCACGCCAGCCACTGGCACGGAAGCCACGCCGGCTGTGTGACTGTCCGGCGCCGAACCGTTCGCGGATGCCGCAAAGGCCTCAGAAGAGCTGCTGGAATTGACTTCGCTTTCCAGCAATTGCATCCTGTGCTGTTGTTCCTTCAGCTGTTCGCTTTGAGCTTGCAGCAATTTGGTTTGTGCTTGTATTAGATCGCGAAGCTGCTGAATTTCGGTTTCCAAGCTCGCGGGTGTCGCTGCAGCCGCGTTCGTTTTCGATGCACTCGCAGTGGCGTCGGCGGGCTTATCCTTCGTTGTAGCGGCATCGCCTGTTTTGGAGGCTGTCGTATCCTTTCCGTCGCCTCCATCGGTACCTGCCATCGTCGGCGTTACAATCAGGCCGATCGCTAAAAGCCACGTAATGAAAACTCGCATTCGTTCCCTCCTTGATTTTTACCGCTAGACCGTTATTGCATTGGCGAAAGATGCTCCGGCGACCAAGTGAGGCTTAGGTCCGGGGCAACACCGCGAAACCCTTCCCGTTGCAGGATCTGCATTCACCTTCGCAGCAAAATAAATACGAAAATCATCCGCGGACACAAGTCGCGGCGCATGAACCTTATGCGTCGAATTTGAATGCTCTGTGACAAGAATGTTAATTGTGTGTTACTAACAATTTTGAGGCTTTTGCATATGCCCGGCGAAACGGGACATAACATGTGGCCTCTAAGCGGAGCAATTCCAGGAGATAACGGAGGCAACAGGGCATTCCTGGAATCCAAGGAGTCAAACGCCCGAGGAGTACCGAAGGGCATGCCGCGAGTACTTGCGCCGGTAATTCACTCGTGCGAAGATTGCGGCTGATGCCATCCGCGGCGATATCGTCTAAAGGTTAGGACGGAGCCCTCTCAAGGCTCAAATCCGGGTTCGAGTCCCGGTATCGCTACCAACAATTTCTAACCCTCTAATCCTCTAGCGTTTCCGGACAGTCTTCCTGCCGTTGGACTAGTATACCTCATGGCGAAGAAAAAGCAAAAGTAGACTAACGGGGGGGGCGCACGCAGGCCCTTGCAATCCAACGAGCGGAATCCACGTCCGAAAAGAGATTCGGATCAAAAGCAGGTACCCTCCAGCCCCGCCTGTCTGCCGGACAGCACGTAGCGGTTGTAACAAAGGTTGCCAAAGGATTCAAACCAGCGGGTCCGGGGTTATACGAGCGCGAAGGAAACTGAGCTACATCGCCTTGACAGAATAGCTAAAGTGCTCAAAAGAACTGGACAGCATGCGGATCTTCGTGAGGCTCTCGTCTGCATCAGTGAATTTGAATCCTGTTATCAGCTCGCTATCCTCACGCTAGAACGTCTCCTTTCCATAGTTAGGTCCAAGACGAGAGGCGGACTTTTCGTCACGGAGCCGATCGATGCCATCGCTCACCATCAAAACCTCTCGCCGCACATTCTGCTGCGGCCACCCTTTTACCAGCCTGATGAGCGATAGATCAGGACTATCCATTGTCGAAAGGGCGCCTCGTGGGAGGCGCGCTGCCTTAACGGCAAGCTCATGATCCGGCGTGAAATTCTGGACGATGTTTACACCCGCGTTCGACATGTAACCAATTCCGATCACTGTTGAAGGTGGTTGGGCCTTGATGAACTCCTTGATGTCAGCACTGGCCGACTTCTTCAGGGAAACACCGCTTACCGGGAGTTTGCACTCTGCGAAGTTTGTTTTTTGTTTCCACCAAAGACTTTACGGTGAATTTCGGGCCAGAATTCAATGGCAAGATTACCAAGCATCTGGTAACTCAAACTGATCGCCACTCGACTCAAGGTCAGGGATGCTCCCCGATCGTCTGGCGGGTAGTAAAGGTTCGACAATCCTGCACCAGCAAATCTCCCGATGACGTTTGACCAGTTCGGCTGAGTTTTTCCAGAGTCGCTTCGGGTCACGAATCCGCGAGATACCGAATAGCCGACGCGAGACCAGCCGCTTCCTTCACCTTTGCGGAAGTAGCGAGGATCCTGGTGAAGAAGTGACGGGAACGCATACGTCGCGAAGAATCGTGCCGACGTCCCGTCGCCCAACGCGGCGCCAAAACGCCTTGAGTATCCAGCAGCGCCTTGTCCATAGCCACTATGCGAGTCGTTGGCCTGTTCTACCCCAGCTTGTACGGCATAAACCGCAAATGGGAACGGATCCAGAGTGCCGCTGACGAACAGTTTGAATTTTTCTTTGCTCGTGAGCGGTGGCGCATTCCGTGCATCCGTTATCGAATAAGCCGGAACGATTCCAAAAATTCGTTCCGGTTCTTTTTCAGATTGGGCCTGGGATGAATTCTTCGCTCCCTGAGGAACCTGCGCCGATCGGTCTGGTAACGCTGTTTCTTGACTTTGTGCCCAAGCCATGGGTTGTGTGGAGGCCACTGACAGCATTAACCAAGCGCACACACTTAAAAGCCAGCTTGGACTCTTTTTGCGCGCATCTTCGTTTCTGGCTGTGAGCTTCATTGCAAACAAGCTTGATCCCAACGTTCTGAGAGTCTTCAGTGTTTGATGCTCGAAGTTGTTAGGTTACCTCAGGCGGAGCTTGGTTGGCTTGCATTTATAAACAAGCTAGGTTGACCCACAAAGAAACGTCTGTCGCTCGTGCCGCTAAGCTCCCAACCCCAAGAGGTCCTTATAGATAGACAGAGACATTCACTAGTGCACTGAACCACTGCGAGATCCTACCCCGACCGTGTAACCGAAAGGATGGAAACCACCGCCAGAAGCACGATCACCCCAACAAGCAGAGGGAGCCAACTACTCGGGGCGAATACGATTCAGTCTTGCTCTGGTGGATCATTCGCCAAGGTGAGTTGCCCTTTCGGGGACATTTTCTCGAGGCGCGACTCTCTATACGCGTTGATAGAAGTAACCAAGTACCTTCGTTACGATTCTCGTAGCAAAAGTAGACTTCCGCAAATCCCAGCCAACAAAGAAGCTCCAAGTATTCCAATTTTTGACAAGTTCAGCAGGGCTCCCTCACCAAAGGCGAGTGTCGCAATAAACAGCGCCATCGTAAAACCAATTCCGCAGAGGCAACCAGCACCCAATATGTTTCGCCATGAAAGCTCGGACGGTAGCATCGCTAATCGAGTCCTTACCGACAGCCAGGCAAACATCCAAATTCCTACGGGTTTACCGATGAAAAGACCAAGAGCCACACCAATGCTGGCAGGGTGTCTTATCGCGGGCTGAATATTCCCTAATATTCCGACGCCTGCATTTGCGAAGGCAAAAAGCGGCATCACGAGAAAACTTACCCAAGGATGAAGATTATGCTCGATGCGGTGTAAGGGAGATTGAACTAATTCGCATTGGGCTTCCAGTGTGTGGATGGCCGCGTGGGCAACGGTAGAGTTCGCAGGCGCAGTCTCAAACTGATCCAGGACCCGGCGGCCTCGCTCAAGAAAGCGCTCACGATCAACATACGTTCGTGCCGGGATTGTGAAAGATAGCAGGACACCGGCCACGGTTGCGTGAATGCCTGACTTCAGTACTGCGCACCAGACGAAGATCCCGATCGCGGCGTAGAATACAGGCTTACGAACCCCGAGTAGGTTTGCTCCAAAGCACAAAGCGACTCCCGCCAGACCTGCAATTAGGCTAAAAACTTCGATTTTTTCGGTGTAGAAGAGAGCGATTATGAGCACCGCAATGATGTCGTCCACAATCGCTAGCGCCGTAACAAACACCTTTAGAGAGACTGGAACTCGGCGGCCGAGTAAGGAGAGCACGCCAAGCGCGAACGCGATGTCAGTGGCCATGGGGATACCCCAGCCTTTTTGGGCATCGGTGTTTCCATGCGTGGCTAGGACATAAATAAGTGCTGGGACAACAGTTCCGCCAACGGCCGCAACGAAGGGAAAAACGGCCTGCCGTAAAGAAGATAACTCACCGATTAGCACCTCGCGTTTAATCTCAAGCCCCACCAAAAAAAAGAAAATAGACATGAGCCCGTCATTGATCCATTCAAGACGCGTCTCAGAAAGGAAGAATCGACCAAATCCAATAGAGACATGCATATTCCACAGTTTGTTATAGGTTTCCGCCCAAGGCGAGTTAGCCCAAACGAGGGCCACAATCGTACTAACGAGAAGTAGAATTCCGCCAGCTGCCTCGAGTTTCGCAAAGCGCACAAAGGGACTGGCTAGCAGCTCTATAGGGAGGAGTTCAGCGCGGGCGGGCTGCGTGTGTTCCGTGCTCATTCGCTTGGTTATAACTCATCGACAGAACTAGACTCAAGTTTTTGCGACCCAGGCCTCGCGTCATATGTCTTGCGGTAACCCAGATGAGTTTCTGTCGAGTTACCGATTTCGCGTTCACCTCGAGCGGACAGAACCTGCCCTAGGAAACGGCTAAATCCTCACTTACTCTTGCTGGCGACCTTAATGGCCATTGAGATGCCAACAATTTCGTTGGTCTCCCAACCCTTAGGCAGATTCACTGACTGCAATAAGTAATAAGGTCGAATGGAAAAGGAATCTGTGATTGGCAGCCGAACTCCCACTTGAAAGCGGTTCTGAGTAAAACTGCCGCCAGCGGCAAAGCTATTGGTTCCGGGGACAATGAAGAACTCATTGTTCACGACCAGCACGGGGCGCCGCGCCATCCGCAGTGGTAACGTATAGTCGACGCCCGGGCGAAATCGAAAGCGTGCCGAGGCCGTGCGGTTATCCGGAAAGCGGCCCTCAATCAGTGTGCGCAGGTTTGGCCGCCACGCGCCCCGCGATGTGCTCAGCGTGATATTGAGCTGGAGTCGATTCTCGTAAGCGACCGTGGGATTTCCGGGATAGCGCTGATAACGATAAATCGGTATCACGGTAACCCACGGCCGCAGACGGAATGCAACACCGCCCTGAACGAAGTACTCGTACAGATTGGAAGCTCCTTCATCGAACCGTTCATGAAATTCAACATCAAGAGATTTGTTAGTCGAAAGACCGGCGGAAATCCCCTGATCGAGCCACAGCCCGATCTGCTTGTCATCTTCCGGATCCTCAGGAGGTTGTTGTTGCTGTGCTCTGGCCGGGACAACCGTCACACAACAGAGCACTATTGCAAGCAGAACCCCCCAATGCGGGTTTCGCAACGCATACCAGCAGAACCCAGGTAGAAACCACTGGTGTTGAACCCTATTGAAAAAGGAGAGCGAAACACGCACCAAGTTGTTTGGTTCCATGCTGAATCGGTACCCGGGTCCTCAGCTTAAACTGATTTTGCCGGCAGCGAGGTCATAAACTCCGGCCCGTGCGTTCAATTTGCCAGCGTTAGCAAGATCACCGTTGGCTTTAAATTCCCACCGGACTGCTCCACCGATTCTGAAACAGCCATCTGAAGAAATTGTCTCCTGTCAGAATCCGTGCGCACTTGCGTGTCCTCGGGCATCTGGTGGTTACCTCCTCGCCAAACAAGGCGCCTCATAATATGTCATTTCGTGTTCCTGTTCGTAGCAAGTTAAAAGGTCCGGTTTTTGTAGTAAGTGAGTTGTCCGGTTGACAGTTAATCACCCGCCGCCGTCGAGGCTGTGGGGAAGTGGGAATCCCGCGCTTTGGGCGGGATTCCCAAGCGCGGTGGGAAAGTCTGCTTTGCGACTTTTCCACCGCGCGGCTTCTGCACAGCCTCTTGCCGATCGCTACTGATCCAAGGCAGCCCCTCGGCGTTGTAGCGCCCCACGCAATGCGGCCCATAGCGGAGGCTCAGCGTTCCATCTAGGTGCTGATGCAAGGTCACCGTACAGCCCGCCAACGTGGCTCGCCAGCGTACCGGCTGGATCTGCAAAGACAGATTTTGAAAGCTCACCGTGTTGTCGCGGTTCACCGTGCGTTCAAACTGCAGCGAAAAGACCCCTTCCAAATCTCGCTGCCGGCACGCCGTAAAGGCACTGCCCCCCTGCGTCGCGGGCACCCGGAACCGCACGTTGAACGCAGCGATGTACTCTTCCTGCAGAAAAGCGTTCGCCGCCTCCACCGTCGTGATCGCCCGCAAGCGCAACTCTTGCGGCAGTCGTCCCTGCCAAGTGCCAAAATTGCGCTCGCTGCGTCCTCGTGCCTGGGGCGAGTAGGCCGGAATCATCCGCACTCCCAACTCCCGCAGCGCCCGTCCTACCTGCGTCACACGCGCGTGATCTACCTTCTGGCCCGCCTTGGGCGTCAGCCAAAAATGGCTGCCCCGGTCGCTATACAAGGCGCAGAACAATCCCTGCTGCTCGATCACCTCGCGCAAAGCGGCCATCACCGTCTGCGTCGATTCCTCCTGCACCAGTTGCGCGTAGTAAATCTCACTGGTGGCATCATCCAGAATCACGATCAGATCGTGCCAGCGCTCGTCTCCCAACCAACGGTGCCGGCTGCCGTCGATGTGCAGCAGCATCCCCGGCAAGGGTCGTCGCGGTCGTCGTTTGCGGTGCGCTCCGCGCTTGCGCCCCCGGGCCACCATCCCCGCTCCTTGCAGAATCCCTTTCACCCAGCTGTAGCTGAGCCGAATCCGATGCTCGGCCCCCAGCTTCTCGTGAAAGTGCTGCACATTCAGATCGAAATAATGCTCCCGGTACAGCTCCAGCACCCGCTCCACGGTCGCTAGCGGCACGCGCTTAGGCGAAGGCTTTCCTCGCCTGCGGTCGAACAACCCGCGGAATCCGAACTCCTCATAACGCTCCCGCCAGCGCCGCATATGCCGGTCACTGATGCCCAAGATCTCGGCCGCTTGCCACCAGCTGATCTTCTTGGCCATCGCTTGCAACATCACTTCCTGTACTTTCATCGCCCGCTCCATGGCGGCTTGTGTGTAGGAGTTCATGCCTTGCATGGTCCCCTACCACCGCCCGAAAAGCGGACATATCACTTGCTATCTCAACCGGACATATCATGTGCTACTGACATGTCATTTCGTGTTCCTTGACTTCTTTTTTCGAACAACCTATCATCCGCCCATCACTGAGCCTTTTTGCTCGACCGGTGCGAGCGGCGAAAGGCGTGGCATGAGGATTATGCGCTGGATGCGGACCTCGCCCTGGAACGAGTGTGGTTTGGTGCGGCAATTACCTTCGGTGCATTCTCCTCCTCGAACTCAAGGACTTCTGCATCTACATCCAGCTGCAAGTGCACAAAGGTTTCGCCAAGGGGAGACAGACTGCGATGCGTCAGCCGAATAATACCGAAAGCAACCTTCAGGAACGGGGGAACCAGAGAAAGTACAACCAGTTGGCCAGCTCGGACTTCGGCCATAACTACATTCAGCGGCAATAAGCCAAACGCATCCGTTTCCGCAACGATCATCTTCATCATTGCTACCGATTCGCAAGCGATTGCGGGAAACGACTTCGCGTTGGCATGATCCGTCCTGCCTCTCGGCTCGCTGGCGAGAAATTGCTTCAGGGCAGGAATGGTAACCCGCGAGGTCATTACCCCAGGAAACCGCAAGATGCTCTGGAGAGTAGGTACCCCTCTTGATGCGAGCAATGGATGTCCGCTGCGAACGACGAAATAGCCCTGATGTCGATTCAGCCTGGTGATATGCATCTCCGGTTCAACTTCGATTCCGTCGAGACCGATCACTGCTAAATCCAACTCGCGTTTGCGGACCAGCGGCAATAGTTTCTCTCGATTGTCGGTATGGATTTGCAGCCGGATGGCGGGATTTGCGCGCAGAAGCCGGATGACGTTCTGGGTATCGGCGCGGACCCGAGAACCGCCCACACGCGTTTCGCCAACTGAGTCGAGCTTTCGCGCAAAAAAGTATCGCAGGGGTATCGCAGTTCCATCTGTTCGTGGAGTTGGACTATTTGAGACTATTTGTTCGAATAAAACGGAGGAAAATTTGTCATTTTTGATGGACTTTTAAAAATCGGAAATCGTCCGAAAGCCCTTTACAGCACTCGGTTTTTCCAATATTGTTGCGAAAAGTCCTACGAGCATCGAGGGACTCCCGGTATCGCTACCAGTAAGACGCAGACCTCGATCTGGCAAGAAGCAATCGCGGCTATCGGATAAACCCTGCGTTCCCTTCCCTGCTCATTGTATGTGGCAGGACTTAGTTCCCTGTTTTTCGAAGTATTGCTGGTGGTATTCCTCGGCGCGATAAAATTCCGAAGCCGGGACGATTTCGGTGACGATCGGACGCTTGAATACTCCTTCTTTAATCAGGACCTCTTTGGAGGCGCGGGCGGCAGCTTCTTGTTGCGCATCATGAAAAAAGATGGCCGAGCGGTATTGCGAGCCGACGTCGGGTCCCTGGCGATTCAGCGTCGTGGGGTCATGGCTCTTCCAGAAGACTGCAAGAAGCTCGAGGTAAGAAACTTTTGACGGATCGAACTCCACCTGCACGACTTCAGCATGGCCGGTTCGTCCGCCGCAAACATCTTTGTAAGTGGGATTCTTTGTATTTCCGCCGGTGTAACCGACGGTCGCGGACGTAACGCCCGGTACCTGGCGGAAAGCGTCCTCCACACCCCAGAAACAACCCGCTGCAAATGTAGCCTTGGCCATGAGTCCAACTCCTTTCACTCAACGCTGCGAATAGCTATGTTGCCATATTGCGCGACCTCGGTCGAGTCGGTTAGTAACCCCGTGCACGGCACGCTAAGGATTATTTGCGGACTAAAACAGGCTGGCCCATCGGCGGCTCTGTCAAACTGCGAGTCTGCTGCAGGATTTCATTCAGAAAGAAGGGGATCTCGAAGACCGCTTGGTTTTTCATCGTCGCCGCGTTCTGGCGATAGCGCGCAAGCTTGGCGGGTTCGATCAAACGGGCAACTGCTTTTTCGATGCCTCGAAAACTAGGCAGCACGAGGCCGACTTCGTTTTCGAGAACCCAGTCGGCGTTGTAACGTTCCTGCGGCAGCGTCCAGGCATTTCGTTCGACGATCACGGGAAGCTGCATAGCAAGGGCTTCGCTTAAGCTGCCGGGCCCCGGCTTGCCAATAAAAAAATCGGCGAGCTGCATGTAGTAATTCACGCGGCTGGTGAAGCCTTCAATAAAGATTGGAAAGCGAAATTTTCGCGCGCGTAGCGCAGCGGCAAGTTTTTCGTTTTTTCCGCAGATTACGATCAATTGAAGCTCGAGCTCCGAGCGATTGAGTTTGTCCGCAATTTCCAATATTGCTTTCGAGCCGTGACCACCGAATAAGACCAACCCCGTCGGGAGATCCTGCTGCAGGCCTAGTCGCTGGCGCTCGGTGATGCGGTCTTCCACAGGGTTCTCGTAAAAACGCGGATGAAGAATCATCCCGGAGGCGCGAAAGATACGATCGTCAGAATAGCCGCGTTCATGCGCCTGCGCGACAGCGCGTTTCGACCCGCAAACAAAATTTTGTTGTTGATTGCGCTCGATCCAGAAGTGCTCCGGATAGTCTGCGACATCGGTAAGTACGGTTACGAACGGCCGTCCCGGAAATGCGCGGTGAAAACTTTCGTAAAGGGCCCGATTGAAATGCGGCACGAAGGACACCACCATCTGTGGTTGTGTCTCCTTCCAATGGCGCTCGAGCAAGCGCACGGTCGAGCGATGGTAAGCACGGATGGTGGCCTGCAGAACCCACATGAGCTGAGGACTGCCCAGAGTCCAACCGGTTCGCAGCATATTGTTGTAACAATCCTCAATTCGTATCCCGGTGTATCTCTTGAGGATATCCAACTCATCGAGCAATATCTGAAGGTTGGTAAGGCGAACGTCCCACGAAAACTCTTGCGATCGAATGGACATTTCGAGCGCGGTGGCGGCGGCTCGGTGGCCGCCACCGGCGTCGAAAAAGCAAAACTCGATTGGCTCCATCCCGTCAGTCTTGCAGTCGTTATAGCGATATTTGCTACTGTAATGTTAAAGTTCCGAGACGCGTGTTCAAAGAGTTAAATAGCTGTATTATCTTAAGATTAGCGGTGGTGTCATCTGTGCGTAATATGCATCTTCTACTCTTGTCGTTGTGAAATGCGATCTTCACGTCCACTCGTACTTTTCCGGCGCCTGTACAACGCCCTTTGTCCGAAATTTCTGCCGAGAAAGCTATAGCAACCCGGAAGAGGTTTACGCGCTCCTGCGGCGGCGCGGGATGAATCTTTTCACGTTAACCGACCACGACTCGATAGAGGGTTCGGAGAAATTGCGGCAGCATGCGGACTTTTTCGTGAGCGAAGAACTTACTTGCAAGATGCCGAGTGGTACGGAAGCGCACATTGGCGTCTACGACGTGAGTGAGCGGCAGCATACCCAACTTCTACGGCGACGCAACGACCTGGTCTCACTGCTCATGTACCTGACCGAGCGCCGGCTTTTCTTCAGCATCAACCACGTTTTTTCCAGTGTAACCGGAAGGCGCGAAGGGGAGGACTTTGAATGGTTCCAGCAATACTTCCCAGCGGTAGAGACGCACAACAGCCACATGCTCGAAAGCGCGAACCAGCATGCCGCACATCTGGCCAAGCGCTGGAACAAAATCGCGATTGGTGGAAGCGACGCTCACGCTCTACCGTCGGCTGGAACGGCTTACACCGAGGTTCCCGGCGCACGGAGCAAAGAAGAATTCTTCGCTGGATTGCGCAACGGAATGGGACGCGTGAGCGGAGAATCCGGCAGCTTCCGAAAACTCACGCGCGACGTGTTTTTAATCGCGGGTGAAATGATGCGTGAAAAATCGTGGACGGCTCTGTTGTCGCCTCTTGCCGTGCTGGTGCCGGCCATCACTTACTTGAATTATTACCAGGAAGGCAGATTCGGCCGCCACTGGGCCAAGCAAATTCTTGGCGAACAAGAAACGCACGAAAATCCTCGCTGGATGTCGGTGCCGCAACCTGCGACGGAGGAATTCATATGACTGTAGCGAAAACAGTCTGGAACCAGATTCAATCGAACGACCATCGACTGATGCGCCGCGTACATCGCTGGCGCGCGCCACGTTGGTTTCGCATATTCATGATCGTAACCACGCGGCTGGGAGACGGCTGGCTGTGGTACGCATTGGGGTTAATTCTGTTGCTTTATGGTGGCGAGCATAGGTTCCCGGCAATTGGCGCCGGAACGTCGGCTGCAGCGGCGGGTATCTTTCTCTTCCGCACGATTAAACGTTTCAACCGCCGGCAACGCCCGTGCGAAATCGAACCCCACTGTTGGGCCTCAATCTTGCCACCGGACAAGTATTCGTTTCCCTCCGGACATTCCATCACGGCATTTGCGGTAGCTTTGTCGATTGGGCTTTTTTATCCGGACCTTCAGGGCTCCTTACTAGCAGTGGCATTCTTGATCGCTTCTTCGCGAATCATCCTGGGAATGCATTTTCTGAGCGACGTGCTGGCAGGCTCGGCCATCGGCGTCGCGCTCGGGTTTGCCAGTTATCACATCTTTGTGGCGCTCTGATATTCCACGTCAAACGCACTAAGCGGATACCGAGTATGAGGTTCGCGATCTTTCGAGGCCCTTCCCCAACGCGGTTCTCTGCGGAAAAGCAGTCGGTCACGAAAAAATTTCATAACGTATGCCCACCAATTCCAGCCCATCTTCTAGGCTTCGCGTTCGGGTCGCGAGTTTATCGACAGATCTAAGGTTTGCGGGGGAGGGACAAACTCTCCTCGCCGCGTTCGTTGCAAGCGTTCAAGTTGGTTGATCGCTCGGTATAATTTGTTCTCAATTGCAGTCTCGTAGCGCTGAAAACCCGTAACTAAGGTAATGGCGCTTCGCGCCCCTACGGCTGCAGGCAGTCCACGGCCGACGATAGTGGTGAACTCCAATCGCTCTGCGATAATATCCTTCTTCAGCGGGGGATGAAGTTCTCCAGTAATGTACTCGGCCTCAAGCCTTCCGGCTCGTTGTAGCCTGATCATGTGGAAGGCAATCCGCCGTACGAGGAACTCTTCCAAATCTCCCACGGGGCAATATGCATCGCTGAGTCGCTTGACCAAGGATTCATACGCCTCTAAGTCGTCGAGTTCCGTTATGCCCTTTGCTGATAGGCCATGCTTCACCGCGTTTAGTCGGGTCGAAGTCGTGTCATGGGGACCACTTGATTGCTGTGCATTCTTGCGATTTGAATCAGCTTTGTCCACGAACGCCTCCTTCTATAAAGAGCTCGCTCTTGTCAAGCGACTAATTCTGCACGCTTTTTTGCTTGACTGGTCGTTCAGCTTCACTGCCACAACTCCTATCTTTTGTTTGGTTACTTTTTTAACAATTTTGCGCGTAGTTAGAATAGCCTGATCCTCATCCTGATGCGCCGGAGAAATTTGACTTTCCCGAACAGTTCTGTCGCTCTTAACGTTCGCGTAAATTTCGAGCAAAGCTTCTTCGTCACCCATTTGCACAGTGAACTTGGAAGTATTTGGTTGTCGCATGGTTTCGAGCACGGCCAACTCGGCTTCATCGCGAACTTGCCTTGCTGTCTGAACATCCATCAGTGCGTCATAAGCTGTATCAGAGATCTCCAATCGCATTGGATTTTTTAAAGCCGCCAGCATTTTGTTTACAAGTGGATTTACCAAGAGCAATACATAACTTTGAGGTTTATCGTACCTGCAATATCCGAGACTAAGTAATTCGCCGATAGCATGATCCGCGTCCATATCGAATTGGCTGGTTAGATTGGTCAGGATTAGAACAGCCAGCCCGTGTTTCATCATTTCCACTGCTGCCAGAAAGTGATTCGCCCCATCCTGGAGCATGAACTTTTGAAGCCATGCAAGCTTTTCTATGGGAGCGCCGAATTGCTTGCGAATCTCCGCGCAGACCATAACTATAAAGAACCGTTTCGGGTCGAATTTTCTCCATCCCGAACTTTTTTCGCGCTGGCTCGGCAGAGCGCCTTTCGAGTCCCAGTCGTTGAGTTGCCGGTAGCTGATCCCCCCGGCTTTCCTTACATCAGAAGCCGTGAAATTCGAGTTTTCTAATATTAGCGTCACGAGCGAAGTCTATCAGCACAGAATTGAACTGTAAAGTATAATTTGTAAGATGGGCTAAATATCTGCTTATAAAGGCTATAAGTGGCAAGATTTTTAGGCCGTGTCTACGCCTGTGCATTGGAACCAGGAGCATTTAATGCGGCGATTGGGTTCGTTTGGTAATTTGGCCTTGTGAGTACTGAATTCTGCTTCCACCAGTGAGGCTTGAACGAGTGCCCACCGACCGCTCCGCGCGAATTTTCCAGCGATTTCGAATGGAGTGAAATGGGGCGGGAATGCCGATCAACGGGATGCAGTAGAGGTCGAACGTTAACCCTTCCCGGTCAAAATCCAGTCGATAGAGCATCCGCATCTCTCAGCCAGCTTGGCCAGCAAACCCAAAGACAGCGCGCTCTGCCCAAGCTCATATTTTGAGAGCTGTGCCTGACTGATGTTTAAAGCACGTGCAAATTCCTGCTGAGTCGCTGCGCCTCTTAGCTGTCTGATTCTTTGCCCTATGGATTGAAGATCCACATCACTCTGGGAACGACGCGGACGGCCTGGAACATGTCGCTTGACTTTATTCATTTCTAGAGTATTCTTTTTAAGAATAGAATAGGTAACAGGCGGCAGCTTCTATCCGTTCGCACCTGTCCCTAACATACAACCCCGCCAGAGCATGCGCGGGAAGCTTAGCAGAAGGAGATGCCGGAAGGCTATGAGCCCAAAACTTTCATCTAACGTCCGTCAACCCAAGAAAGAGAATCACATTCCATCGAGCGTCCCCCGGCGAGTCAGAGGACCTGTACATAGAAGGTCCGTCCTGTTCAAGTCGAACGCTCGTCGCGCCCGAGCCGTTTGGGGGACACTTCCAAAATACGCGCTCGAGACTCTCAAGCAGTTATCCGAAAAGTACTCCCTTGAAGTAGCAGCTGGAGAACTTCAGCTTCTAAACAAGCGATGGTACGTGACGAATGCCGGGCTACTTAACATAGCTCGACGCAACCGATGCGCCGGAATCAAAACGGTTATCGAAAAAGGGCTGTCCGACCCGTCAGCCGGCCGTTGGATTTTCAGCGCCACAGTGTACAAGTCTCTACGATCTCGGGGCTTCGTAGGGTATGGTGACGCCGATCCTTCCAACACATCTCCTCTTGTCCGGGGCGCGGAGATGCGCGTAGCCGAAACGAGAGCGGTCAATCGCGCTCTGCGCAAGGCCTATGGGATCGGCCTCTGTTCCGTTGAAGAGTTGGGTTCATTCTCCGGTCCATCCCAATCGGTCGCAGCTCCGCCGCGCTCAAACGGACATACTTCGAACGAATCGAATAACGGCCAGCCGCGATTGCGAGACCAACTCTGCCTTCTTATCCGTCAATACAATCTCGATCCCTCCCTCGTGAAGGCTTACGCCGCCGATTTCTGCGGCACAGAAACTCTCAAAGAGGCCAGCCGCGATCTGGTCGAATCATTCGTCACTCAGCTTGCTGCTTCAGCGAAAAAAGATCGAGACGCCCTGGTATGCAAACTCAACTCCTACGCTCAACCTATGGAGACAAAGCCATGAAGCGATATATCCCCGGTCTGCATTCTCGACAGCAGGATCGCGAGAGTCTTCTTGAGGGTCTGTTTCTGGTTCGAGTAGATTCCTCTTCCTACCGCTGGCATCCACAGAAACCATTCCTATCACTACGGTTTGTCGTTCTCGAACCTCGAAGCCTTTGCGCCCGCAGCAGAGTGGGAAGGGCTGTCCTGCGAAACCGTCAGTGGAAAACAAATGCGAGGAAGCGGCGATGATCTTTAGCCACACGCAGATCAGCCAGTACCTTCGCTGCCCCAGGAGCTACCGCTATCGCTATCTGGATGGTTGGCAAGAAAAGGAAACACGCGCGGCCATGGCCTTTGGCCGCTGCTTCGAACGGGCTCTGGCGGCTTACTTCTCCCGAGAAGACTGTACATCTGTCCTGTTCAAGGAATGGGGAGCTTTCCGAGACACCCCGTTTGAATACAGGAAGGGAGACTCCTGGGATCGCCTCGTTCATCAGGGAGTCCATCTTCTCGAGAGATTCGCACAGGACGACCGTGTGCGGGTTCGCCGCCCAGAGCAGAATCTGCAGTTAAAAATGATCCGCAGCCTTCCTGGCGGAAACGAATTCGTCGCTTATATCGATGCCATTGGGGAGCTCGACGGTACGTCGTGTCTGATTGACTGGAAAACCACGACCAGCCGCTACCCGGAAGGGCCAGAGAGATTGTTGTCGCTCGACCCGCAGATGATCTGCTATTCCTGGATTAGCGGGATTCGGGATGTGGCGCTTGTGGTCTTCATTCGAAAAAGCGTTCCTGAGATTCAGTACCTGAAGACATCCATCACCGAAGAGCAGTGGCGTGAATACGGTCGCCTCGTGGAAGGGACGGTCCGCCAGATCGAATCAAGCCAGTTCCCTCCGCACGGTGGCATTCGTTTCCCCAACAACGGCTGTGTCGGCTGTCCCCATCTGGGGCTGTGCTTAGGAGACCAGCAGATGGTGGATTCCCGACTCATTCGGCGGCCAGGAGCAACCGACCTTGATTGGCTGGACGCATTTGACGACTAATGGGCGCGTTCTCGAGGAACCGAAGTTGAATCGGCGTCGCGGCTTGTTTGTCTTGGACAAAGTCGACGAGATTTTGTCCTGGGAGCGCACCGTGGAGCAGGAAAAGGATTCGCGCTTCGTCGAGCTCGGTCGTTACCTGTGTGAAGTGCGAGCCGGCCAGTATTGGAAGATCGAAAATCTGGCCTCGTTCGATGACTTTCTGACCAAGCGCTTTCCAGAGTCTCGGCGCAAAGCGTACTACCTCATGGCCATTCATGAGCAGCTGCCTCGCCAAATCCACTCAGAGTTGCGGCAGGTAGGCTGGTCGAAAGCGATCGAGCTTGTAAAGGTCGCGCGTCGGGACGGCGAACAGTTTGATTGTGCAACCTGGTTGCACAAGGCTTCCGAGTTGCCGAAAGAAGTGTTCAAGCGGGAAGTGGAGAAGCACTTGAACGGGCAAGAGACGGAACCGTGGGAAATTATCTACTTCATTATCTACTTCAAGGTCTACAAGAGCCAGATCCCAGTGATTGAGCAGGCACTCGAAACGGCAGTGTTGATGCTGGGTTCGTCGCGATCGCGTGGTTATTGCCTGGAAATGATCGCTGCCGATTTCGTTGCTGGGGCGCAACTAGAAAGCGCGAATCCCACATCCTGGCTCTCGGCGCTCGGCCGACTCTATTCACTGCTACCCGATCTGCAAAAGAGAGAATTTCTCCAACAGATCGAAACATCTCAATGAAATTACTGCAAGTACGGCGATCGCGATTCCGGCTTAACCCTGCAGCCTATCGTCGCCTCTGCGCTGAGGTACTCGAGCGCGATGGCTGGCGGTGCCAGCACTGTGGCACCTCGCATTCTCTCGAGGTTCACCACCTTCGCTTCCGCAGCCGACTTGGTGACGATACCAGCCAAAATCTGATTACGCTCTGCGCCAATTGCCACCAAGAGGTTCATCGACGTGTGCGGAAACGTGAAAAATGACAATCGCATTCGGAAATAGCACTTCTACCAGAAGGCGGGTTCCTTGACGAGACTGCACGTTCGAGCGGAGAATTGCGTCCGCCCAATTTAAATGGGGATATTAGGGGCTGGCCAACGAACGCCTGAATCAGCGGCCAGCTTCGGCGAGTGCACTTGGTGCGGGAAAAGAAAATAAACAAAACAAAATCTAAACCCAGCACCAAACGGGCATCGAGGCTACTAGGCCCGACTGTGGAACAGCGTATGGAGGCGGGCAAAGCGCTGCGCGAAAGAGTCCCGCGGGCTTCGCATGCGAAATGGGTGCCTGCCCCCAATCGCCCTGACCCAATTGAGCTGTTGAAGCATTCTGACCGGGGAAGATTGCCGGAGCTTCTGCCGATTCGCTATGCGCGCATGCGGCGCTCTCCATTCGGATTTTTCCGTGGCGCGGCCGCTCTGATGGCTTTCGATCTGGCACGAACGCCAGCGACCGGTATTCGCGTGCAGGCCTGCGGCGATTGTCATGTTCTGAATTTTGGGGGATTCGGTTCGCCGGAACGCCGGCTCGTTTTCGACATTAATGATTTCGACGAAACCCTTCCGGCCCCGTGGGAATGGGATTTGAAGCGGCTGGCAGCCAGCATCGTGTTAGCGGGAGGCGACCGGGGCGAGAGCAGCCGGCAGTGCGCTGATACGGTGGGCCAGATGGTGGCTTCCTATCGCGAGCATATGCGGGAATATGCGCGGATGCGCGCGATCGACGCCTGGTATTCGCACATTGACGCGGAGATATTTATTGAGGAAGCCAAGACCGCGCGTGACAAAAAGCGCTGGCTGCAAATCGAGCGAGAGGCTCGACAACAAACCGCCGAGTATATTTTTCCCCGGATCACGGACGTAGAAAAAGGACGTCCCCGGATTATTGATAAAGCTCCGCTAGTGTATCACCCGCACTGTTACAGCCAGGCCAGCAAACATGTGCGCGATATGTTTCACCGGTATACGCTGACGTTACCCGAAGAGCGGCGGGTGATTCTGGACCGCTACAAAATTGTCGATATTGCGCGCAAAGTGGTGGGAGTTGGCAGCGTTGGCACGCGCTGCGCTGTGATTCTGATGATGGCGGGAGAAAACGACCCGCTATTCCTTCAATTCAAAGAGGCACATGCTTCAGTGTTGCAGCCCTATACGGTGAAGAGCCGTTATCAGAATCAGGGCGAGCGAGTGGTGACGGGGCAGCGCATGCTGCAATCCGCGAGCGACGTTTTCCTGGGTTGGACACGCGACGATGGAGGCCACGACTATTATTTTCGCCAGCTTCGCGACATGAAGATGTCTGTTCCGCTGGAGCAAATGACGAAGACGAACTGGCAGGAATATCTGGAGGTTTGCGGATGGGTGCTAGCGCGAGCGCATGCGCGAACCGGCGATGCGGCACAGATGGGTGGTTACGCGGGCAAAAAAGATACGCTGGACCGGGCCATCGCGAAGTTTGCGCTTAGGTATGCGGAGCAGACCGAGCGCGATCATGCGGCGTTAGTGAAGGCGATCAAGGCCGGGCGATTACGCGCCAGCAATGACGTCGAATGATTTGTCAAAGCTGCGCAGCGGGTTAAGCCCTCACAAATCGAGAGGCAGTGGGTTTTTGCCCGTGATGAGGCGCGCGGAACGGTCGAAGGTGATGTAAAGCCAAGCCCATTGCAGCAAAATTAGCAGGCGGTTTTGAAATTGAACGATGTAAAGCAGATGGATAAAGATCCAGATCAACCAGGCAGGCAGACCCGATATTTGCAGCCAGTTTAAATCTGCTACGGCGGCGCCTCGCCCGATCGTCGCGAGATTTCCCTTATCGAAATAGTGGAATGGCGGAAGCGTTTTGTTTTGCAGGCGCGCATGAATTAATTTCCCGACGTAACGGCCTTGTTGAATGGCGGGTTGCGCGACGCCGGGAAGCGGCTTGCCGGTCTGATGGCTGAAATTTGCGAGATCGCCGATTACGAAAATCTCCGGATGTCCGGGAATCGTTAGATCCGGATTTACGACCACGCGTCCGGCTTTGTCGAGGGTTGCGCCTGCTTGTTTCGAAAGAATACGGCCAAGCGGAGAAGCCAGAACTCCGGCGGCCCAGAGCACCGTGCGCGTGGGGATCGACTCAGTGCGGTCGCCCTCGCGGATGGTCACCGACCCGGCCTCAAGGTCGGTCACCATCGCGCCTGTGCGAACCGTGACTCCAAGGCGGACGAGCATTTTGCGCGCTGCTTCGGAAAGCTTGGGCGGATAAGTGGGAAGGGCGCGGTCGGCTCCCTCTACCAAAATGATTTGCGTTTGCGACGGATCGATGTCGCGAAAATCGTGCGTAAGGGTGTCATGCGCAATTTCGCCCAGCGCGCCGGCAAGTTCCGCACCGGTCGGCCCCGCGCCTACAATTACGAACGTCATCCAGGCCTTTAGCTTTGCGGGGTCGGGCTCGCGTTCAGCGGCTTCGAAAGCCAGGAGAATGCGGCGGCGCATGGCCGTGGCGTCTTCGACAGTTTTCAAACCTGGGGCAAACTCCTCCCATTCGTCGTGCCCGAAATACTGGTGGGTTGCGCCGGTGGCAACGACCAGCGTGTCATATTCGAGGCTACCATCACTGAGGATAACGCGACGATTCGCGGCTTCTATGTCCACAGCTTCGCCTAGCAGGACCTTGGTGTTTTTCTGCCGGCGGAGAATTTGCCGCAGCGGAGCAGCGATATTGGCGGGGGAAAGTGATCCCGTGGCCACTTGATACAGAAGGGGCTGAAAAAGATGGTAATTGCACCGATCGAGCAGAGTGACTTCAACCGGAGCGTGTTTCAGGCTGTGGGCGGCACCAAGCCCACCGAAGCCGCCGCCGAGGATAACCACCCGATGCCGATCCGCCATTCTTGCGGGCCTCTCCCTTTATTCGATGTGCCAGTGAGGAAAGAGGACCAAAGAATGCCATTAAGCGAGGAAACAATAACAGTGGGTAGCCCGGACGGCGGGAAGATTTGCCGAATATTTCTTCCCGCCGACGGCAGGGTAATTCAACTAGGCGCGTGCAGCCTTCGACTTTGATTTGATGACTACGGATTCTTCTTCGTCCTCCTCGGAACCTTCGGTGTTCACGGCTTCCACGTTGATGGTGCCCGCAAGCTCCGTCAATTTCCGATCCGTTTCCTTTTCTTCTTCGAGAGTCTGCTCGAGGAGCTCAACAGCGCGGTCGTGGCCGAGAAGTTCGGCGTAAGTGCGCACCGTGCCGTAGGCCGCGATTTCGTAATGCTCGACGCGCTGGGCGGCGGAAATCATGGCGGCGTCCAGCACGTCATCCTCGAACTCTCCCATCATTTCTTTACCTTCATCGATGAGACCTTCCATGCCGGCGCACTTTTTGCCGGTTGGTTTTTCGCCGAGCTCGGTGCAGATTTCCTCGATGCGACGAGCGTGTTCCTTGGTCTGCTCGAGATGCTCCTCGAATCCGGCGCGAAGGTCATCGGAAGTAGCGGCCTTGGCCATCTTGGGCAGAGTCTTGATTAGCTGGTTTTCGGCGCTATAGAGGTCCTTCAATTCATCAATGAAAAGTTCCTTCAGGGCTTTATGTTCCATTTTGAATCTCCTTATGATTTGAATTACAACTGAAAACCTTTGTGCTACATGTTTAGCGTTGCTTGCGCATGGTTCCGAACTGTCTGATTTCAAAAGACATTCAATCTTTTCTGTTAATTTTAGGGTGCTGCTCTAGCAGAATACGTAACGCATAAATGAGGAGCCATCGGGTGAAGTCATTAGAAGGTACAACAGATTGCCGTAGTACAGGGCTAGGGACTACTGCTCGGGGAGCTTTTCCTCCAATTCGCTAGCTAGTTTGTGAACATCGGTCGCCGTGGCAAAACCCTGAAGTTCCTTTTTTGAAGAAGCCACGTCGACGCCCATATGCTGGCACATTTTCTGTTGCATCTCGAGCATGGTAGTAAGTTCCTGCTCGGCGAGCATGCTAACTTGAAGATCGAGGTGGGAACGGCGTTCGGCCTGGCGGGTCATGCGGTTTTGGCTGATCAATACAAAAATCGTGAGGAACACGCTTTCCAAAGCGACGACCAATGTCAGGATGCCGAATGGGAAGGGATCGAAAGGTTTTACGCTCGGGATCAGGTTCAAATTGACAGCGCCCCAGGCGAGCACGAGGAGGATCTGCAACAGGAGAAACGCCACACTACCGATAAATCTGGCAATGGCCTCGCTGATTCGTTCGGCCGCGGTTCGTCTCTCGAGCGCGTCATGCTCCAGTTTCGCGATGGCCTCGATGTTGTACTGCGTGGGATTTCTTTTGGCTTGATCAGACAAAGCGCTTGGCATGTTGGATCCGAACGTTCTGGCTGGGAAGGGGACCGCAGTTAAAATTCTACGCTAGTGCGACTCCTAAGGACAGAAAGCTGAGGACTTCGCAGTAACGAGTAAACATGACAGGCGCGCGACGCACGCTGCGAAAGAGAATAGAGAGGGCGATTAACCGGTCTTTCTTCCCTGTTTTCTCTCAGTCTTGGCCGCTCGCACCACGGAGAGTCTCTTTTCCGCGACCGCAGCCGGCTTTTTCGCGAGGCTTTTCTTCAAAGCTTCCATCAGATCGATGACCGGGGCTTTGGCCGGGCCATGCGGCAACGCTGTAATTTTTCGGCCGCTGCTCTTGGCGTCAATCAAAGCTTGCAAGCTGTTCTGGTAAGTGTCCTGGTATTTGCCGGGCTCGAAAGGAGCGGCCAGGCTCTCGATGAGCTGCTCCGCGAGGGTGCGTTCCTGTTCCTTGATTTGGGCCTGGTCCGTGTGGCCGTACTCGGCCGCGGGACGAATTTCGTTGGAATAAAACATAGTGTGTAAAGTGAGGCCGTGCTCGCGAGGACGAATAATGACGATGTACTCGCGATTATGCATGGCAATTTTTGCGATGCCCGCGTACCCGGATTTTTCCATGGCTTCCATCAAAAGCTGATAGGCTCGCTGCCCAGCCTCTTCGGGGAACACGTAATAAGAAGCATCGAAATAGACAGGATCGATTTCGTCGAGCTTGACGAACTCGAGAATTTCCATGCTGTGCGCGGTTTCCGGTTCCACTTCGTCGAGTTCTTCCTGGGTGAAAAGCAGGTACTGACCTTTTTCGTACTCGTAGCCCTTCTCAACCTCGGAGCGCTCTACCATGCGGTCGCAGGTTGGGCAGAACAAGGGCTGCTTGAGGCGGGTGTGACAAACCTTGTGTAGCTGATTGAAACTAATTCGCTCGGTTCGCGCGGCAGGAGAAAGACGAATAGGAATCGAGATTAAGCCAAACGTTAGATAGCCTTTCCAGGTTGAGCTGGGCATAAATCACTCCCAAAGTGTGATGGAGCACCGTGCTCGGTCTTCAGGGAGACTAACGCCAGAGGCTGGGCGCGTCAATGCTCCTGTACGCAGGGCGACGTTTAAGGGTTATAAACGGTCTGCGAGTATGAGGACGACCAAGATAACGAGGATTAGGCCCAGTCCGCCTGCCGGGTAGTAACCCCAGCCCGCGCTATAAGGCCAGGTAGGCAGGGCTCCCAACAGCAAAAGTACGACGAAAATAATGAGAATGGTCCTGAGCATGGGGCTTTTCTCCTTCGTGCGCTTCCATCTAGTTTCGATGCCAATCGGCGCAAACGGCTAAAAGCAGGCGCCATTCTGGACGGCGGCGTACTATAGAGGAAATTGAGGCCAAATGACCATGCGGGGAAGGCTGTAAAGGGATTGTGGAGTTGCTGTATTTGCAACTGAGCCAACGCAAGGTGTTTGGCCGGGCATCCGCAGACGAAAGTAGAATTCCGAGGTGAGCTGAGAATCATGAGCCTGAACCGGATAATCGCGACAATAGTTGGCCTACTTTTATTTGCCTATCTGGCGGATTGGGCGTGGTTCGCGCACCGCTCAAGCAACGCCAACGCGGGCGGCGCTCTGGGTTCAGTAACGTACTACTATGCAAGCGCGCTGAAGGACGGGAAGGCAGAGGTTTATTTTGATCAGCCGCAGACGGAAGTGTGCACGCACTCGCTCTTCCCTCATTCCGGGTACAGTCCCTGCTGGTATGCCAGCCGGAAAAGCAACGTAAGAACGATTAATTAAGAAGTTTTAACCTACCGTCAATGCAATCCGCAGTTTCAACTTCAGAAAATCGTAGTAGGCTGTGCGGTGAAAAATATGACCCCGCCAATGGCCGGAAAACTTCAGGAGCTTGTCTCGCAAAGAAAGTGGGAGACCGCATTTGAACTGCTGCGAGGATTGAGTCCCACCGAAGCTGCTGATTTGATAATGGGCATGAGGTTTGAAGAGCAGCAACTTCTGTTCCGGCAGTTACCGATTCCCTTGGCCGCTCCGATTATCAATCATTTGCCTTACTTCCATGCATACGTTCTGCTGCATGCGCGGCCCGTTCACGAGATGGCGGCGATCGTGGAAGCGATGAATGCAGCGGAGCGGCACTATTTTCTGGATGCGCTGCCGGAGGAAGCCTGGACGTCGTTGATGGATGAGCTCGCTGAGGCAGGTTCCAGCGCGCCCCAAGCCGGTGGGATTTCAGAGGCTGAAGACTTGACGACGGCTGCGGTGGTTGCGCGACCCGCAGATGAGCATGAACCGATCATTGAAGCGCGAGGAATTGAAAAGAGTTTCACGCAGAAGGATGGGAGCGAGATTCAGGTGATCGCGCCCGTGGATTTGTCCGTGGAAGCGAACACGATTATTGCGCTGCTGGGGCCTTCAGGCTCCGGAAAATCGACGCTATTGCGCATTCTTACGGGGCTGGCCGGGCCGACGGCGGGGAAAGTGCTTTGGCACGGAGAGCCTGTCGGGCAGTGCAGCCCCAACGTGGCAATTGTGTTTCAGAGCTTCGCGTTGTTTCCGTGGCTCAGGGTGCTGGAAAACGTGGAATCACCCTTATTGGCACGGGGGATGGAGCATGGAGAGCGGCACAGCAGGGCGCTGAAGGCTTTGGATGCGGTAGGGCTTAAAAACTTTGAGAGCGCGTATCCCAAGGAGTTGTCCGGCGGAATGAAACAGCGCGTGGGCTTCGCGCGGGCATTGGCCGTGGAACCCGAAGTTCTATTCATGGACGAGCCGTTTTCGGCGTTGGACGTGTTGACGGCGGAGAACCTCCGCGGCGATTTGCTGGAACTCTGGCTCGCGAAAAAAATTCCCACGCGCAGCATTTTTATTGTGACTCACAACATTGAAGAAGCCGTGCTATTGGCCGATCGCGTGATCGTCCTGGGACGGAACCCGGCGCGAATCAGGGCGGATTTTCGCATTGCGCTGCCGCAACCCCGAGACCGCAAATCCGCCGCGTTCTTTCCTTACGTTGATTACATCTATAAAGTTATGACCAAGCCGGAGCTCACTCTTGCGCCTCCTTCAGCCACAGCAAAACAACCTACTCCATTGCTTCCGCATGCGCGGCCCGGCGGTGTGGCGGGTTTGCTGGAACTTTTGATTGACCGCGGCGGAGAAGAGGACCTCTATCACGTGGCCGAGACGCTTTTGCTGGAAGTGGACGACCTGCTCCCGATTTTGGATGCTGCGACGATGCTAGGGTTCGCAACCGCGCATGAAGGCGACGTCAAAATTACTCCGGCTGGACGAGCTTTTGCGGAAGCGGATATTTCGACTCGAAAGCGCTTGTTCCGTGAAGCGCTAACGCACGTTCCGCTGATGCAACAGATCGTGACAGCGCTGGAGAATAAGTCCGATCACACCATGCCGGTGGAATTCTTCCGCGATTTATTGGACGAGCGTTTACCAGCCCATGACGTGGAGCAGCAGATCGAAACAGCGTTGAACTGGGGACGCTATGCCGACATTTTCACGTACGACTCGGCGAGCGACCGCTTGCGATTAATTCCAGCCGGGGAAACCACGGAGCCCGAAGGAGCTGCTCCGCTGCACTAATGGCGCACCAGAAAACATCCGCGGGAGTTTTGACCTGGGGGACGATACCCAAAGCAGTACCGTCCGTCTTGCAGGATCTGCCGGTTATTTTCGCCGGGCTCGCTTTGTTTTACGCGTTGTTGTCCACGACGCACTACTGGATGGCGCCAGCGAACGCGCAGACCACAATCGACCTTCAGCCGAGCGCGTTGCCGAAATACGCAATGTTTTCCGTACTGCGTATCGCGATCGCTTACGTGTTCAGCCTGGCGTTCACGCTGGTCTACGGATACATCGCCGCATACAACGCGAAAGCCGAGCGTTTCATGATTCCGTTGCTCGACACGTTACAGTCCATTCCGGTTCTAAGTTTCCTCCCGGGCGTGATGATGTCGATGGTCGCGCTATTTCCGACCCGGCAGCTCGGAGTGGAGCTTGGATCCATCCTGCTGATTTTTACCGGGCAGGTGTGGAACATGACGTTCAGCTTTTATTCTTCGCTGAAGAGCATTCCGCGCGAAATGCGGGAGGTGGCGCAAATCTACCGGTGGAGCTGGTGGCAGAGATTTACACAGATGGAACTTCCCTACTCGGCAATCGGACTGGTGTGGAATTCCATGATGTCGGTAGCGGGAGGATGGTTTTTCCTGATGGCCTGCGAAATGTTTACTTTGGGGAATCGCGATTTGCGTCTCCCCGGACTTGGCTCGTATTTACAAACGGCGGCGAACGCCGGAGACACGCGAGCAATCGCATGGGGACTCGGCGTGATGATCGGAATCATCGTGCTGATCGATCAACTGATCTGGCGGCCGGTGATTGCGTGGACGGAGAAGTTCAAGTACGAGCAACTCGAAGCGGTGGAGTCGCCGCATTCCTTTGTGTTGGCCCTGCTGAGGCGCTCGAAAGTTCTGCCGTTTTTGGCGCGGATATCGGTGATACCAGCACGCGAGTATTTGAGTTTATATTTTGCCAGCAGGCGCGCTGCCTCCTATGGGAACCGAAAACCCAACGCGATCGGGAAATGGATTTCATGGGCTCTTTTCGGCACGATTCTTGCCGGCGTGGCTTATGAATTCGTGAAGATGCTTGTCCTACTGGCCGGAATTACGCGCGCCGAACTACATGGGATTTTCCGGGGAGCCGGCGCCACATTTCTTCGGGTGGTGTTTACCTTAGCGCTTGCCGCGTTGTGGACGATTCCGGCAGGCGTGATCGTGGGATTGAAACCGAAACTTTCGGCAATTGCACAACCGATCGCGCAAATTGCGGCGTCCGTGCCGGCCACGGCATTATTTCCGATTATTCTGCTCGTGCTCATTAGGGTTGGAGGCGGACTGGGAATCGGGGCGATCGTGCTGCTGCTGTTGGGAACGCAGTGGTACATCCTTTTTAATGTAATTGCGGGGGCGATGGCTATACCGACAGATTTGAAAGAAGTCTGCAACGTGTTTCGCTTCGGCAAACTGGAAAGATGGCGCGAACTGTACTTGCCGGGGATATTTCCCTACCTCATCACCGGCTTCGTTACCGCTTCCGGAGGAGCATGGAACGCGAGCATTATCGCGGAATATTTTCGCTTTAAGGGCCACACGTACACGGTTACGGGTCTCGGGTCCGTAATCAGTAATGCGACGGACACTGGAAACTTCCGCGTGTTGATCGGGGCGACAATTCTGATGGCTGCAATGGTAGTGACCATAAATCGGATACTGTGGCGAAGACTCTACGCGCTGGCCGCAACGAGATTCAAACTCGAAAGCTAATCCCTCCTAAGACCGGCACAATCTTTGTGTTATCTCATTACGAAATCCTTACGTCTTCCTTACACATTCCTAACTTGCGCTCGATAACGTCGCTAAGTAACTGGACAGCAGTTGGTCTGCTAGTGGCGCGAACTTGCCGCAAGGGTGCAGGCTGAAATGGCTAACCTGATTCTTCGAGCGCTATGCGTGGTGGTGGTTGGATTTTTCCTCTTCGTTTTCGCGCATTTCGCAAAGGATGAAAAGCATAACCGAACAGATGCCGCTGCTCGACCGGCGCTAAAGCGCTGAGAGAGTCGTGCCAAATGCGGGCGCAGTTGAGCGACGCAGACTTAGAAAGGGAGAAAATTTTCATGCTGAAGATCGGCAACCGTTCACGTCTCCGGGTTATTTCCATTCGCGGCCTTCTGCCGCCGGACCGGCCGGTTACGATCCCACTCAATCGCAAGGATCGAACCTCGCGCCTACGAATAAAGCACTGCTCGATCGCGTTTCCGCGAGCGCGCAGACAGTTCAAGCGGAGAATCCAAACGCGCCGATTCCGATCGATCTGGTGACCGCATCGGCCTCAGGATTGGATCCGGACATCTCGCCGGCTTCGGCCGAGTTTCAGATTCTGCGTGTGGCCAAAGAACGCAAGATGACCGAGGACGATCTGCGGGCGCTGGTGCAACGACACACGCAGCAGCGCCAATTCGGATTCTTGGGCGAGCCGCGCGTAAATGTCCTCGAACTCAATTTAGACCTAGACGAAATTCACGCGATGCAATGAATTATTTGTCGCGATCGGCGAGTGCCTGGTTTTCGGGCGGATCGAATCGATACCCTACCCAGGGCTCCGTATGGATGTAACGAGGCTTGTGCGGATCCGACTCAATTTTCTTCCTTAGTTGGTTGATGAATACGCGCAAATACTCCGTTTCCTCGCCGTAATCCGGACCCCATACGGCCTGAAGAAGCCGGCGATGTCCCAAAGCTTTTCCCCGATTCGCAACGAGGTGCCGCAGCAGCTCGAATTCCTTTGGGGTAAGCCGGACGGGATGATTCTTCACGGTCACCACGCGTTTTTCGAAATCAATCTTGAGATCGCCGGAGGAGAATGCGGGAGTGGCTTCGCCCGGTGCGCTTCGCCTGAGCGCAGCGCGAATGCGCGCCATCAGTTCCTGGACGCCGAAAGGTTTCACGACATAGTCATCCGCGCCGGCGTCGAGGGCCTGAACTTTGTCGCGTTCGCTATTTCGAATGGTCAGCATGATGATGGGCACGTCACTGGAAGTGCGGATCTCGGCGCAGGTTTCAAGACCGGTGATTCCCGGCATGTTTACGTCGAGTAGAATCAGGTCGGGGCGCTCCGTGCGAATCTTTTCGAGCGCTTCCTCCCCGCTGCCTGCCTCCACAACAGAATAGCCGTGCGAGGTTAGAGTGGTGAGCATGACGCGACGAATTTGGGGTTCGTCATCAACGACCAGGATGGTGGCGTCGCTCATGAGCTTGCAACGCGGCTGTGATCGACCGGCAACGTGAAGGAGAAAACGGAACCTTGTCCGCGTTGGCTGGTAAGGCTCATCGCGCCGCCGTGCGCGCTTACGATTGCTTTGGCAATCGGAAGACCCATGCCGGTCCCTTGCACCAGGAAGCGTTGATCCTTGCCGCGATAAAATTTCTCGAAGATCAGGCTTTGCTCGAGGTCGTCAATTCCGGCGCCGCGGTCGGCCACACTGGTGACGATGAACTCACCGCCAGGCTCGGCGGTAATCGTAATGGGCTGGTCCGGGGGAGAATATTGGTTGGCGTTCTCGATCAAATGCGAGAGAGCTTCTTTAACCAAGGCCAGATCGACTCTCACACGCGGCAGGTCCGGGGTGACGTCGACTCGAATCGTGCGATTGCCGAGTGTGGACTTGCATCGGGCCAAAGCGGCGTTGATCGCGTTCTCGATTGATGTAGGCTCGAGTTTAAGCTCCACTTCGCCTGCGTCCAGACGAGCCATCTCTCCCGCCTCGCCAACCAGCCGATTCAAGCGGTCGCTTTCTTCATTGATGACGGTGAGGAGATCCTGGCGTTGCGCATCGCTGAGGCCTGGATTGGAGAGCAAGTTTGTTACGGAAGCTTTTATGGAAGTGAGCGGAGTTCGCAGGTTGTGCGTGACGGACTCCGTCAGCGCAGTGCGCAGACGCTCGCCCTCGCGTGCGGCCTCGGTTTGACCGAGCTGTTCGATGGCGCGAGCGCGCTCCACGGCCACGGCGATCAACGTGCCGATGGCCTCAAGAGTTTGGCGCGAAAGAGTTGAGCCGGAAATCCCAAGGCTTCCGATGGGACGCACTCCCAGTCGAACGGGAACAAAACAGAGACTGTTTGGGACATCAATCACCGGCTCTTCGCGCGCAACGACGGCCTTAAGACTGTCGATGTCGAGACGCGGGATCACCGGGCCCGAGCGGTACACTTTCTGTTTTTCGGAGAGCAGCAGCGCGGCGGCGCCTACCTCGAAGGTATTCACGATCTGCGCGGGAATTCTGTTGAGCAACTGAATCACGTTGCCGGACTCGAGCAAAACCTGGCTGAAGGCGTACAATTTTTCGATCTCCCGGCGCCGCGCGGAAGCGTCTTCGGCCTTCTGCCGCGCGCGGGTGGACAAGCTGCTTGCAATTACGGACGTTACAAGAAAAGCGAAAAGCGCGACCCAGTTCTGCGGATCGGCAACCGTAAATTTCCCAACCGGCGGCAGAAAATAATAGTTGAACGCGAGCATTGCCGCTACGGACATGAAAACCGATACGGCGATGCCCCACACGGTGGAAACAGCTAAAATAGCGAGAAGAAATGTGAGTGCAACAGTCGTTGGATTGACCGGAAGCACGCGGCGGTAGAAAACGGAAATTCCCAAGACGATACCCAAAGAGGCTGCAAATCGGAGAAAACGGTAGAGAAATGGCTCGCGCACGTGTGCCATTCTATCGTAGCTTTACGAGTCGCCCATAAAAGAGATTAAGCGCAATGCGAAAAACCCCCGAAGAATGGCTGGCGGTATCGAGGCCGCCGGAAAAAACCAAAGGCATACTGAAGCTGTTCCTGGGCTACGCGCCGGGTGTCGGAAAAACGTACAGCATGCTGAGCGAGGCCATCCGCCGGAAAAGCCGTGGTGAAGACCTTGCGATCGGCGTGGTGGAGACGCACGGAAGAAAGGGTATCGCGGAACTGGTGCCGCAACTTGAAAGCATTCCGCGGCGCAAGATCGATTACAAAGGGACGATCTTCGAAGAGATGGACACCGAAGCGATCATCGCGCGAAATCCGCAGGTGGTTCTAGTGGACGAACTAGCCCACACCAATATTCCGGGCAGCAAGCACCGCAAACGCTATGAAGACGTGCTCGAAATCATAGATGCAAAGATCGACGTCCTCTCAACTTTGAATATTCAGCATATCGAAAGCATTGCGCCGACCGTGCGAGCTATCACCGGAGTGCAGGTGCGCGAAACCGTGCCGGACTGGGTTCTGCAGATGGCGGACGAAACAGTGATGATCGACTTGACTCCGGAGGCTTTGCAAAACCGCATGCGGCGCGGTGATGTTTACGGCGGAGAAAAAGTAGAGCAAGCGCTGAAGAATTTTTTTCGTCGCGGCAACCTGATCGCTTTGCGCGAGTTGGCCCTGAGGCAAGTGGCGGAACAGGTAGATCGCAGCTTGGAATCCTACATGGTGGAAAAGGATATCCGCGAAAGCTGGGCCGTTCGTGAGCGAATCGCGGTGTGCATCAGCGGAAACCCCAAGGCCCAATATCTTGTGGCGCGAGCGGCTCGCATGGCGCGGCGCATGGATGCGGAGCTTTACGCCGTGCACGTTGACGACCGGCCCGCGGATGAACAGGAGGAAAAGGCCCTTACCGCAAACCTACAATTCGCGGAGAGTCTTGGGGCCAAACCGGTGCGCCTGAAAGGCGAGAACGTCGCCGACGCGACGGCACAATTTGTGCGGGATAAGCACGTGACGCAAGTTATCTTCGGCAGGTCGGCGATAGAAGGCTGGCGAAAACTGCGTTACATGAATGCCATCAACCGGTTTCTGCGCGACGCCCCGGCGGTAGATGTTCACATCGTGACACAAGAACCGGATTAGATTTTGGGCGATGGCTATTCGTCGTCAGCGGGAACGTCAAACCTTACAAGGTCGGACTGGAAGCCCTTGGTCTTGACCGCTCCGTACGCTATTCCAATCACCATCCAGACGCAGCCTGCGATTTTTGCTGCGGGACTGAGGTTGAGCCAGATGAAGAGACAAATCAAAAATCCAAGAACTGGAGAAACCAGGTTAGTCCAGCGTTTTTCTGGAGCGCGCAAGTAATAGCGGACGAACGCGGCGCCGTTTACACCCATAAAAGCAATCAACGCCCCGAAATTCAGTAATTCCGCGCCACGCTCGTAGCTGATTAGAAAAGCTCCCGTAAGGGCGAGGGCTCCGACGAAGAGTACATTGTTGCGCGGAATGTGGTTCTTAGAGTCAATCGCGCCAAAAAACTTCTTGGGTATGCCGTTGCTGCGTCCCATTCCGTAGAGCAAGCGCGCCGCGCCCAGTTGCGAACCCATTCCCGAGCCGATATTTGCGATCAGCACGGTGAAGTTCAGGAGTTGAAAGAGAAAAAAACCGCCCGCTCGCAAAGCCACGAGCGGAAACGCAGATTCCACTTTGTCCGGAGGAAACGGGTTCGAGCCCCATACTAACTGTGCCGCGTACACTTCGAGCGACGCCAATATTCCGGTGATCAGACATACGAGAACCGTCGCCAGCATAATATTCCGCCGGGGGTTTTCTACCTCTTCCGAAAATGTGGAGATCGCGTCGAAGCCGATGTAGGTGAGAACGGCAATCGAAGTTCCGCGAAAGACGCCCGTAAAACTAAAGGTCTGCGGATTGTAAAAAGGCTGCCAGAAAAAACCGTTGCCGTATTCGTGCAGGCCCCAGACGAAACGGATTACGAACGCAAAAAATATCACTACCACGATAGACATCCCGGCTGCAAGCACATCGTTAATCCGCGCGGAAGTTTTCACGGCACGCAGATTAAGCAGGGTGAAGCCTACCGCATATCCGACAGCAAGCACCCAATAAGGGACGCCCGGCAAAATATTTTGTGTGAGCTTGCTACAAATCACTGTACAGATGATGGGGTTCAGAACGTAGTCCATCAGCATGGCCCAGCCGGTGACGTAACCAAGCGCAGGATGTATTTCCTGCCCGACATAGGTGTAGGCCGAGCCGGCACTGGGATAGGCGCGCGCCATTTTGCCATAGCTAACGGCGGTGAAGAGCATGGCCACCATGGCGATCAGAATAGTGGTGACAACGTGTCCGCGCGCCGCATTACTGATCACACCGTAAATGCCCATAGGGGCAATCGGCTGGATGATAACGATGCCGATGATGATGAGGTCCCAAAGGAGAAGCGTGCGTTTGAGTTTGGCTGGTGCGGGCGTGGCCGAGCTTATTTCAGTGCTCATTCAGTGGTGACCGACTTTACAAGGTTCCGGGGATGATCCACATCACAGCCATTCAGCGTAGCGAAATGGTAAGCGAAGAGCTGCAGCGGCACGACTTCGAGAATGGGCAGGAGCAGTTCCGTCGCGGCGGGAACGTGGATGACCCGGTCCGCCAGAGTCGCAATGGCGCGGTCCCCTTCGGACGCAATAACGACTGATTTTCCGCCGCGGCCTTTGATGTATTCGAGTACCGCAAGCGTCTTCTCGTAGCGCAACACGGAGTCCGGATCTGCAAGATCGCGGGTGGCAAGAACGATCACGGGAAGTTTTTCGTCCACCAGAGCATTAGGCCCGTGGCGCAATTCGCCGGCCGGAAGGCCTTCGGCCTGTACGTAGGAAATTTCTTTGAGCTTCAGCGCCCCTTCACGAGCAATGGCGTAATGTACGCCACGGCCGAGAAACAAGAATGCCTTGGCGTGCTGATATTCGCGAGCGCAGCCGGCCGCTTGGGCGTCCCACGACGGGAGAGCCTTTTCGATTTCCACCGGCACAGTGCTGAGAGCGTCTAAATGCGCGCGCACCACGCCGGAAGTGATGCGACCACGTTTGCGCGCCAGGAATAAAGCGAGGAGATAAAGAATCGCCAACTGCGAGGTGAAACTTTTCGTGGCCGGCACGGCTTTCTCCAGGCCGGCAAATGTAAGCAGGGTGGCGCTGGCCTCGCGGGCGATGGCGGAATCGGCGACATTCGAGATGGCCACTGTTTTCGCGCCGCGGCTGAGCGCTTGTCGCTGCGCTGCTATGGTGTCGGCCGTTTCGCCCGATTGCGTTATGACCACCACGATTGGCTCGGTGTCGGCATGCGTGGAGCGGTAGCAATACTCGCTGGAATATTCCACGTCCACCGCAATTCCCGCGAGGTCCTCCATCATGATTTCGCCCGCCAGGCCAGCATGGCGGCTGGATCCGCTGGCCGCGATAATTATTTTCTTAAAGGCAAAAATCGCGCTCTCGATGGATTGAAGCGCGTCGGGAAAAATGGAATCCTCCCACACGTTGCGGCGAACGCACTCTCGAATAGCATGCGGCTGCTCGTAGATCTCGCTGAGCATCGCATTCGGGAAGCTGTGCGCGGACGAAGCGCCGGGCTTTCCGTGCTCGTTGGGCATTAGCGCCCGCCGCCTGAACCTTGTGCGGAGGTCTGGCCGGTTTCATTCAGCGGAATCGTGGCTGTCTCCACGTTCCAGCCGCCCACGGTGAGCTCGAGGGAACCTGACACGTCGGCTTTGGGGAGGTATTGCGCGATGATTTCGCGGGATTCGCCGGGCATCAGCTCGATGTAGTTGTCGTTCCAGAAGACTGGAAGAATCTCCGCGTCTTGCCCTTTCTTCCGAACTCCAAATCGCACTTGGAAAGCCAAGTGATCGCTGGGATTCTTCACTGTTAGGTGAACCGCCGGGCCATCCGCTGCGGAAGCGGCTGTCCCAGTGACTTCGAGCTTGGCTTTTGGCAAGTTCTGAAGAGCGGTGAAATCTTCGTAGGAAGAAACAGGCGTGTATTTGTAATCGGTCTTGCCCCATTCGTAGACGCTTTTCTTCGAAGAGAGCCAATAAAAATTGGTACTGACGGTTTTTCCTGCATTGGACTGAAGCTCAAGCTTGACGAAATACACCGGAGATACGGGATGGAAAGCCTCCGCAGGGAGCGTCAAGACTTTCGCTACGCCATCCGCGTCCACATCCGTTTGCGTCTGGCGAGAAAATCTCTCGTGCAACGAATTGTCATAAAGGTGCGCGGTGACAGTCAGACCCGAGAATTTCTCGTAAAGGCTGTTCACCACCACGACGCTGCTGTCGTCATACGAATACAGGATGTGCAAAGGCTCGCAAGCCTTCTTCGTGCCGAAATATCCGCCCGCGGGCTGCTGGTAGTAATCGTAAAGATGCCAGATGGTCGAAGGCCAGGCATTGTTCAGCATCCACTGAATGATTCCGGTCGACGTGTATTTGTTTCGGGAATAGGCCTCGAACATGGCCCGCTCGCCGTCGTAAGCCATGGCCTGCGCTTTGGTCTCGTAGTCGACGAGGCCCGAGGGAGCGCCATAGATTGATTTCATGGCGCTCTCGAAGTGGTTTAAATTCTTGAAGCCTTCGGAGCCTGCGTGATAATCCCAGAAGGAATCCTGAGGCCACATGTGATCTGGGGGAATGAATTTCCGAAGGCAACTCACGGGTGGGATCGCGGGACCAGGGCCAGTCTCGGTGTTGAAGCCAAACGCGCCGCCGTATTTGCTGGTGTTACTAAGCCAATAGTCCGGCGGAACGTAGTCGTACGGGCCCGTCATTTTGACTCCGGATTTTCCGGTCACCGCGGCGGGCTTCTGCGCCGCCGAAGAAAGATATGGATTGGGCCAATCCGTTTCTTTCAGCACCTGGATGTATGCTGTTTCAACATCCGCAGGCGGCGGACCATCGCTGCCGTTCAACCAGACCAGCATGCTGGGGTGGCTGCGCATGCGGAGAATTTGCGAACGCAATGATGCGGTTGCAATCTCGAGATCGCCGGACCGCCAATGGCTCCACTGTTCCCAATGATCGCAGCAGCACCAGCCCGCCATAATCAGGACGCCTCGCTCATCGGCAAGATCGTAAAAGTCATCCGTCTCCATTTTTCCCTCCAGACGGATTGTGTTCAGGTTCATCTCAAGGACGTAACGAAAATCTGTTTCCAGGCGAGCGTGATCGTGACGCAAGAGCATATCCGGCGACCAGCCCCCGCCGCGGATCAGGATCTTTTTTCCGTTCACGTAAAATTGGAGCGCGCCTTGGGAGTTCAGTTCCGAATGAATCTCGCGAATCCCAAACCGGACGGTCTGCTCGTCGGATAAATCATCTCCGATAGTAAAACGAAGTGTAAGGTCATGAAGGTCTTGCGCGCCCATGCGGTAGGGCCACCATACTTTTGGGTTTTTAATTCGCAGCTGCGAAAAATCTGCAGGAGTGAAACGGATCGTGCGAGTTTCTTTCGGTTTCAGGGTGACCGTTTGACGAAATTTCACATCTTCGATCCGGCCATCCAGAAAACCTGTGATTTCCTTGTCGCCGGGGTTGCGGAGTTCCGTTTCGACGGTAAGATCAGCTTCGTCGAGCGATGTGCCGGGGAAATGAGTAATGACCAGGGGATGGAAGATCGCCACCGGTCCACTGCTTTCCACATAAACGCTGCGCCACAAACCCATGTCCTTGTCGGGAGGCGCCGGGTTCCAGTCCACCCAGTTAATGCCCAGATCTTTTTCAGTCTGTGCAATGGTTTCCACGGCAAGAGCGTTTGGGCCGTCGCTGGCGAGGAACGGGCGGATGTCGAAATCGTATGCGCGATACGCCCCGGCAATATCGTTTCCACCGGATACTAATTTGCCATTGAGCCAGATATTGGCATGGTTATTGATCCCGCCAAAATGTAGCCAGACGTGCCGGCTTTTATAATCGGCAGGAAGTGTAAACTCGGTGCGATACCACCACGAGCAGCGAAACGGACTATCTTTCGGCATGGGCAGGAGAGAAAAATTCTTGCCGATCGGGTAACTTGTGCCGGGGATGTCGCGCAAATTCTTGCCGTAGTACGGATCGGGATAAGTTTTATCGGCGACGAGCGCGGCCACCACGGTCGTCGGCACGGTGGCCGAATGCCAACCGTTCGTCTTGTATCCCGGAGTTGAGATTTGCTCGCCTTTAGCAAGAAATAGACAGGAAGATTGCAGTGTCCAGCCATCATGCAAGAATATTTTGTGCGACGGGCCGGGTGTATCCGCAGACGCGCTACCCGCCACGATGGCGAGAATCAAACCGAGAAAGACGAGGCGAACTTGCGGCGCTGGCTTAGACGACATTGCCCACTCTCCAGGAACTGCCTTTAAGTTCAGTAAGGACAACAAATCTAGAAGATAGAGCGCAGCAACGGTTGATTTATTAAATTTTATTAAACCTGACGTATTATTCCCGGCTTTTCCTTAGTGTCAAGAAAAAACCACCGGCCTTTCCCCGGTTTAGTTCAATCCGCTCCGGACCGCGGAACGGAACGCGTCGATTCGCGCACCACGAGCTCCGGCGGAAGTTTTCGATGAACGACTTCAAATTCCCGTTCCTCGATGGCAGAATTGATGGCCTCCAGTACGATTCCAACCGCCGCAGAGCCCAAGGCTTCCATCGGTTGGCGCACGGTAGTGAGCGACGGAACCGACAACCCTGCGGGTATCACGTCATCAAACCCGATCACCGAGCAATCCTCGGGGACCTTTAATCCGGCGCGGGCCAAGCCGCGAATCGCTCCAAAAGCAGTCATGTCGTCAAACGCCATCACCGCAGTGAAACGCTTCTTATGCTTAACAAATTCTTCCGTGATTTTGAAACCGCCTTCGAATCCGGAGTTTGGATCGAGCGAGTCCGGTAAATCTGCAACCAGAATGGGATCGATTTCAAGCCCAACCGAGCGCGCGAAGGAACGCACGCCACGCCAACGAGGAGAGCTATCCGCCAACATTTTGGGTCCTCGAATGAAAGCAATTTTTCGATGGCCGAGCGAGTAAAGATGCTCGATGGCCAGGTGGGCGCCCGCTTCGTTGTCCACCATAACAGAGCTCACGGAACCGCCGCTGAGCTCGCGGGCAATCATAACCGCAGGAATATTGCGTTTCTCCAGGTCCGCGAGAAGATCGATGTCAACGAAAAGCCAGTTGGCCACGAAGATGAGGGCCTCGACCTGGCGCGCGAATAGCACTTCGAGGTAACGCTCGAAGCGGCCCCGCTGATTGTGGACATCCGTAAGAATGGGAAGATACGACGCTTGATACAGCGCGTTTTCGATACCGCGAAGTATGAGCGTGCAAAATGGGTCGGTAATATCGAACACCATGACGCCGACCGTGCGGTTCCGCTTGGGACTGAGCAAACGCGATACGACTTTTGGACGATAAGCCAGCTTCTTCGCGGCTCGCTCGATGCGATCCTTAGTGGACGGCGGGATATATCTGGCCAGCGGAGCATTGTTCAAAACGATCGAAACCGTGGCAGGAGAGACGCCGCTTTCCTGCGCGACATCGCGCAGAGTCACTCCGGATTTCATGGCCTTGCGACGCTTCAAAAACGTCCTCCCACATGCGAATGCTTTTCAGGCTGCAAACGTTGGCACATCTTTACCATAGCCAGCGCAGGGAGGCCAGCGGAAGAAGCTTAATGGATCCATTGACAATGGAAATGGGAACCGATTGGAGAAGCAGTTCTGACGGAAAGAAAGTCAGGAAGTTAAACACGAGGGATTTGTGAAACGTTCCATCCACCCCCGATGGCCTTGATGAGCAGGACGCTGGCAGTCATCCGGCGCGTGAGAATCGTTACAGCCGTTACCTCGTCGGTAAGCGCCGCGCTTTGGGCCGTGGTCACTTCCAGATAGTTTGTGACGCCACCCTTATAACGAGTGATCGAGAGCTCGACGGAATGTTTCGCCGCGCCAACGGCGACATCCTCAGTTTGCGCCTCGACTTCTAATATCCGCAAAGCGGCGAGATTATCTTCAACTTCTTGGAATGCAGACAGAACAGACTGGCGGTAGTTATCGATGGACTGATCGTACGCAGCTTTTGCTTGATCCGAGCTCCCACGCCGACGGCCGGCATCGAAAAGCGTTTCGAGGGCAGTTCCACCCACCGCCCACAAACCACTGGGACCTTGAAACAATGTGGTCGCTGCGATGCTCTCAAAGCCACCTCCCCCGGTAAGTGTAATCGTCGGAAAGTAAGCTGCTCTGGCGATGCCGATTTGAGCGTTCGCCGCCTGCATTCGTCTTTCCGCCGCGGAAACATCTGGTCGCCGCTCCAGCATGTCCGATGGCAGCCCCGGTGGGATAACCGGCGGCGGCGTGACCAGTGGAAGAGGCGCCAAAGTAAAGCCTGCTGGGGGCCGACCGATGAGAACCGCGATAGCATGTTCGAAAGCAGCGCGCTGAACCCCGACGTCGATCGATTGCGCCCGTGCGGTTTCCAGTTGCGTTTGTGCCTGTGCCACATCCACGGCCGAAGCGAGCCCGCCTTTAAACCGAGTCTGCGTGAGCTCGAGAGCTTTCTGGAACGACTCTACCGTCGAGTCCAAAAGCTGTTCTTGCGCGTCGAGACCTCGAAGCTGAAAATAATCCATAGCTAGTTCGGCATGCAGACTCAGGCCGACGCTGGCAAGATCGGCGGCGCTGGCTTGAGCGTTGGAACGGCTCTGTTCCACGGTGCGCCGAACGCGACCCCAGACGTCCACTTCATAAGTGGCGTCGATTCCGGGAAACTGAAAATCATTGAAAGTTTGTTTCGTCCCGGAGACGGCGAGAGGGCGGTTTTGCGAGAAATGCTCACGCGTAATTGCCGGGTCGGCCGTCACGGTGGGAAAAAGGAATGAGCGCGAGATGCGCACTGCGGCGCGGGCCTGTAAGAATTGCGCCTGGGCGGCTTTCAGGTTTTGATTCGAGGCATCAACTTTCTCTTCGAGAGCGTTCAGCTGGGGGTCCTGATAAACTTCCCACCACTTTCCTTTCACTGCGTCGGCGCTGCTGGGTTGAGCTACCTTCCAGTCTTTGTTCTCTTTGTAATCGGTGGGAACTTCCGCCTTGGGCCGAACGTAATTTGGACCAACCGTGCAACCTCCGAGCAAAAAGGTGCCGAGGAAAGACATACGACCGACACGCGACCACGAATGCCTTCTTCCCAACACCAAACCGCGCGATGTGATTTTGTTATTTGCCGGCATAACTGATTCGCCAAATTGAATTCGAGCCGTCATCAGTAACCATTAACGAACCGTCTTTGGCAACAGCTACGCCAACGGGCCGGCCCCATACCGTTCCGTCGGATGTGACAAAGCCGGTGACGAAATCCTCGTACTCTCCGGACGCTTTGCCATTCTTCGTCGGCACGAAGATTATTTCATAGCCAGTACGCACGGAACGATTCCAAGAACCGTGTTCGGCAGCAAAGATACCGCCGCGATATTTTTCCGGAAATTGCTGCGCCTCATAAAAAGTCAGTTCGAGCGAAGCATCGTGCGGTTCGAGCAGTACGTCGGGGACAATCACTTTGGCTTTGAGCTCAGGATGCTTGCCTTTCAGGCGAGGATCTTCATTTCCACCGATGTAATACCAGGGCCAGCCGTAAAATCCGCCTTCTTGAACGTGGGTGATGTAATCGGGCGGAAGATTGTCGCCGATATCGTCTCGTTCATTTACGGAGGTCCATAGCTCGCCCGTCGAAGGATCGACCGCTATCCCAACTGGGTTACGAATCCCCGACGCGTACACGCGCAAATCCGAGCCATCCGGGTTGGCTTCAAGAATGTTCGCACGGTGGTATTCCGATTTGTCTTGGTCGATATTCGCGATATTGCCCCGCGAGCCGACCGCAACAAATATTTTCTTTCCGTCTGGCGAGAACGCGACATCGCGCGTCCAATGTCCGCCACCACCCACACGTTCTTTGCCGCTGGGTATTTTTGCGATCACCGTTTCAGGGCCGCCGCGAGCTTTCAGATCACCATTCTGGTACGGAAAACGCACCACAGAATTCGTATTACCCACGTACACGAATTTCGGATCGGGTCCAGGAGGATAAAAAGCAATACCAAAGGGACGCGTAAGTCCGGTCGCAAAAGTCTCGGTCGTTTGGGGTTTTCCGTCGGAGGTGATGCCTCTAAATACCAGGATCTTGCCGGGTCCGCTTTCCGCCACAAACAAGTCGCCATTTGGCGCGGTGCGAATTAATCTCGGATTTTTTAGATTCGCGGCGTAAAGATCCACTTTGAATCCGTCCGGAGCTTGCGGCCACGCTGTTGATGGACGCGATACCACGTGCGCACTGTTGTCCACCGCAGGCGTCGCGTATGGCGGGGGCAAGTCGGCCGTGGAAATATGATGGACACTTCCCGGTTTTTCCATTCGGTAGTCGCTGAAAGGTCCAGCCTGACCCGATGTTTGCGACAATGAGCGAAGTTCTCGCGCTGCAGAGACGGTTCGATAAACGACCATCGACAATGCCGCAACCAACAGTATTGTCAGGATCCCCAGGGAAAAACGCCTCATGCACCTTCCTCCAGCAGAATCACGTTTTGGAGCAATCGTAGAGCGAAATCGTTATCCATGCTGCCGTCGATTACGGGTGTGCGGGCTGCGGTTGGCTCGATTGCTGTTGGTTCTGTTGAACGATCCGAACTTGCTCGCCTTCCACCAGAGAGTCGGGCGGATTGACCATCACGTTTTCCTGCCCACTGAGGCCGGAAACCACTTCCACCTCGCTGCCAAAATCGCGGCCCAGCACAATCCGGATTAGCGACGCTTTCCCGTCCTGAACCGTGGCGATCTGCAAACCCTGCGAACGAAAAATCAGCGTGTTCACCGGAAGGATGAAGGTCGGAACTCCTTCGGGAAGCTTCAGGTGAACCCCGGTGTAGGCGCCGGGAAGAAGTTCGCCTGTTGTGTTATTTACGTCCACTTCCACGAGCAAAGTGCGAGATGCTTGGTCAATGGCCTTCGCCGTGCGAACCAACTCGCCTTTGAACCGGCGGCCAGGGAATTCCGCTAAAGTTAGGTCCGCGGTGAGGCCAGGTTTGGCCGCCTGCGAATATTGCTGCGGAACGTTGATGTACACGCGCAGCACGCGCGTCGATTGAATGTGAAACATTTCCTTAGCAGCGCTGCCGCTGCCGGAGTTGATCAGCTGTCCGATATCCGTGTTGCGCGTGGTAATGATGCCTTCAAACGGCGCATAGATTTTGTTGAAGGCCAGTGTCTCTTCGAGCCGCTTCACGTTCGATTCGGAAGACGCCACGATCGCTTTCTTTGCCTCGAGATCACCATGCGCGTTGTCCACATCCTGCTTCGAGACCGCGTCGGTGTTCTTCAGCCCCTCGTAGCGATTTTCCGTAATTTTGGAAAGATTCATGTTCGCTTGCGCTGTATTCAGATCCGCGCGCGCGGACTGGAGCTGCTGTTCAACTTCCGGCGTATCGATCTCCGCCAGTAACTGGCCCGACTTCACACGCGCGCCAATATCCACGTACCATTTCTTTAGATAGCCATTTGTACGCGCATAGATAGGAGCGTCCTCGAACGCTTGTATATTCCCAGGAAGCACTATTTCCTGTTCGGGGTCGCCGCGTTTGGGATGGATCACGACAACAGTGGGAATAGCTAGATCGCGGGTTTCGGTGCGCAAGGCAGCTTTGGCCTTTAAGCGCGGGACAACGCCCATCACCACAATGCCCGCGACGATAATTACAACCAGTATGGCGATCACGACGCCGTGGCCCGATCGTCCAGGCGCTCGCGGAGGTCGATCGTAGGGCTCTGTTTGCGGCGGGGCCGCTGGCTGGTCAGTCATTAAATATTCTTCCTTTTCCGAGCTCTATTGGACGATTTTACACGCGCGGTGGATTCACCGCGGTGTGTGGCAACGCCGGACTACGTCTTCCGCTCCCGCCAGCCATGCACAATACTAAAGACAACCGGCACAAAGAAGAGAGTGGCTACAGTGGCAAACGAAAGTCCGCCAATGACGGCGCGTCCCAAGGGCGCATTTTGTTCTCCGCCTTCTCCGAGACCCAATGACATCGGCAGCATGCCTATAATCATCGCCAAGGCGGTCATAATGACTGGGCGGAAGCGCGTTGCTCCAGATTCGAGCGCCGCTTCAGCAGCGGTCTTGCCTTCGTCGAGCCTCTCGCGCGAAAAACTTACCACTAGAATGCTATTTGCGGTAGCCACGCCCATACACATGATCGCGCCAGTGAGAGCGGGCACGCTAACGGTCGTACGTGTAATAAACAGGAACCAGACGATCCCAGCCAAAGCCGCCGGGAGCGCCATCAGGATGATGAAGGGATCAAGCCAGGACTGGAAATTGACAACGATCAACAGATAAACGAGAAGAATCGAAAATGCGAGCCCCCACAAGAGGCCTGAGAACGATGATTGCATGGTGGCAATCTGCCCGCGAACGATGAGTTGCGAGCCCTTGGGTAATTCTTTCTTGCTGCGCTCGATGATCGGCGCGATCTCGCGCGCGACGCCGCCGAGGTCGCGGCCCTGCACTGCTCCATAAATGTCGATGACCGGCTGAACGTTGTAATGAGAAACCACGCCCATCTCGGCTCCCCGCGTGACTGACGCAAGACTGGCGAAAATCGCGGGTGGTGCATTCGGATTTGTGCCAGTAACCGGAATATTTTCGAGTTCCTGGAGCGTGTCGATCCTGTACTGAGGCATCTGAGTCGCGATGTTGTAGGTCACACCCGTTTTGGGATCGAGCCAAAAGCTGGGAGTAGTTTGAAAACTTCCGCTGAGCGAAATCAGCAGGTTATTAGCAACGTCCCGCGTGGTATATCCGATTTGCTCGGCTTTCGTGCGGTCCACATCAAAGTGCAACTTCGGTTGATCGAACGGCTGCTGGATACGGAGATCCGTGGTGCCCGGAACGAATTTCAGTTGGTTCATCAGCTTGTCGGCAAATTCACGGTCGGCGACTAAATTTCTTCCAACCACCTGAATGTCAATGGGGGCCGGAAGACCAAAGTTCAGGATCTGGCTGACCATGTCCGCGGGGAGAAAATAAAATGTGACGCCCGGGAAATCACGATTGAGCCGATTGCGCAGAGAGTGAATGTATTCCTCCGTGGGCCGGTGGTTCTTTGAGAGTTCCACCAGAATATCTGCGTCGCCAGGCCCGATCGGCGCGGAATTGCTGTAAGAGAGGTTAAGACCGCTGTAGGGGACGCCAATGTTGTCGATGATGGTCGTCAATTCGGACTTGGGAATCAGCCGCCGCATGTCGTCGTCCACGCGTTCGCAAAGCGCGGCCGTCTCCTCAATACGTGTGCCGGTCGGGGCGCGCAGGTGAAGCTTGAATTCTCCGCTATCTACTGAGGGGAAAAAGTCCTGTCCGACCATGGGCAAAAGTGCGAAAGAGAGCACGCAAGCAGCGAAGAAACAAATCACAAATAAGCGGCTGTGGTGGATACAGGTCTCGAGCAGATTATGGTAGCCCGCGCGGAGTTTCTCAAAGCCGTGTTCGAACCTTTGCTGAACTAGCGCAAACGGGTTGCGGGATTTCGGCGCCTCGCCGTGGCTCTCTTCGATTTGAGCCACGAGCAGATACTTGGCCATGGTGGGCACTAACGTGCGCGATAACAGATAAGAAGCGAGCATGGCGAAGCACACTGCTTCGGCGAGCGGGACGAACAGATAGCGAGCCACTCCGGACAGAAAAAACATCGGCACGAAGACAATGCAGATGGACAGCGTGGAAACGAAAGCAGGCACCGCGATCTGTTGCGCTCCATCCAGAATCGCTTGAACGATTTCTTTGCCCTGGTCAATGTTGCGGTTGATATTCTCGATCTCGACCGTAGCGTCGTCCACCAATATTCCCACCGCCAGCGCCAGACCGCCGAGAGTCATGATGTTAATGGTTTCTCCCAGCGCGCTCAGAACGATAATCGAAGTAAGAATCGAAAGCGGAATCGAGACAGCAATGATCAGCGTGCTGCGCCAGCTTCCCAGGAATACCAGAATCATGAAGCCAGTAAGACATGCAGCAATTATGGCTTCGCGAACGACTCCCTTGATCGATGCCAGCACAAAAATTGACTGGTCTGAGAGAGGTTTGATTTGCAGCTGCGGCGGGAGCCCGGCCGCGATTTGTGGCAGCAGAGCTTTGATCCCGGAAATGATGTCGAGAGTAGATGCGTCTCCGTTTTTCTGAATGGACATAAGCGAGGCGCGCTTCCCGTCCACATTCACGATGTTCGTTTGCGGGGGAAAACCGTCGCGCACGTGAGCCACGTCGTGAATGTAAATGGTGCTGGTCCCCACTGTCCTTATGGGCAGATCGTTCAGTTCGTTCACCGTGGCAGGAGCGCCGTTCATGTCCACTTGGTACTCGAAAGGCCCGATTTTCGTGGTGCCCGCTGGGAGGATCAGGTTCTGCAGTGAAATGGCGCTCACAACGTCGAGCGGTGAAAGTCCTTTTGACTGCAAGGCCGCGATATCCAGATCGACTTGGACCTGCCGTTGCTTGCCACCATAGGGATATGGAACGGCCACTCCTGGAATGGTTACCAGGCCGGTCCGGAGAAAATTCAAGCCGATGTCACCCAATTGCTGTTCCGTTAAACCCGGGCCCGAGAGGGCAAGTTGAAGGATGGGAACGGTGGAAGCGTTGTAGGTGATGACGAGAGGGGGCGTGGTTCCCTGAGGCAATGTCCGAAGGATAGTCTGCGACACCGCCGTGGTCTGCGCAACTGCGTTGGCCACCTGCACGCCCTGATGGAAAAAAATCTTCACTACCGCAATACCGCTTAACGATTGCGATTCGATGTGCTCGATATCGTTAACGGTGGTGGTGAGAATTCTCTCATAGTTAAAAATAATTCGGTTAGACATGTCCTCGGGGGACAGTCCGGTGTAGTTCCAGATGACGCTGACAACTGGGATGTCAATGTTCGGGAAGATGTCCGTGGGTGTGCGCAGAATGGCGACAGGCCCCAATATGAGCAGTAAAATCGACATCACAACGAACGTGTAAGGCCTGCGTAATGCTAATCGAACTATCCACATTCAAGGGACCCTCGAACCGTCCGGAAAGGCGAATATTTCTCGCCGAGCGCGTTTAGCACGAATACAACCGCGTTATTATTGCATGCCATTAGGGGGAAAAAAGCTCACCATCCAATCTAGGGCCGGTCTTCGCCCCCTTACCGGAACGCGAAGATGTCACAGTCCGGTGGAATTTTCGGAGCGGAGAAACGTCCCCCCGGCGCCAATCATCCTCCGAGCACAATAAAGAAGCATGAGGCCGCAACTTTTTCGCGGGCCAGTGTTTAAGAAGATAGCTTTGGAAAAGGCGCTCTAATTCCACTTGGAGCATGACTCAAGGATTAGACGCGGTAAAGGGGTGAAAAGGTCCAATGCCCGTCATCGTCGTAGTCCTAATGTTTCTGGTGGCGTTCTTGCTGGCCGTGATTGCCATGATTCTTGCTCCTGTGTTGGGCTTCGGCTACACGCTTTGGAACCGAAACCACCCGCGGTGTCCAAGAAGAATGCGTCCCAGCTTTCCAGACAGGCGAGTTGGAAAAGCGTAATAAAGCATTAATCCTTTTCACCGCGACTCTGGGTCTTAGAAGCTCCGAGCTCTTCACATCAATCGCCTGCTGAAAAAGTACTCTCCTTTTCAGAACGAAAGTACTATTTTCGGGAAAACAATTCCTAGCCTCCCAAACTGGAATTCCTCAATCTCTATTTCTGCGTGCCTCTATTTTGCCGGCAAGTTGTGTTTCATTGCGGACTTGGAAGATAACAATGCGCGCAATTTGCGGTTAGAAGGATGTGGCGCCAATGGTAAAAAAAATGCATAATCTTACCCGACACAGGTGCCCAGCAATTCCATTCTGTCGTCAATCTAGGGGAGATGGAGCAGTTTAGGCTATTTGGGGAGAAGCTCGCAGAAAAGATTGACCTCCGCCGCCTGGGAGCGCTGGCAGTCTTAACTTTGGGAAGCTGTTTAGTCTGGATTGCGCTTACTGCAAGCGGCCAAGTTCTGACTGCGCCCTCCTACACTTCGTCATTTCTGTCCTCGGCCAGCCAAGACCTTCCCTCAATTTTAATCAATGAAAATAGCACCCGGCGCAGGGTATATCCCTACTCAGTGATTCCCGGCGGAGTTGAAAGCGCTGCGGATCTGAGGAACTCGGTTGCGCGAGATCCCGTAATCGCGAAACATTACAAAGATTTTGACGTCGAAAGAGCACGAATTATACGATTGAGCCAAGGTCGCGCTCTTTATGTGTCCTATCGACTGGGCAACGGAGTCTTCTGGACGAAAAAACCTCTCATGCTCGCTAAGGGGGAAACCGTCATTACCGACGGCGAGCACATTGCTCGAACTCGATGCGGAAACCGCGTATCCGAAGTTCCAGCCGGCCCGGTTTTGGCGGCGCAACCTGAGTTTGAAGCGGGCCCACCGGAAGAAATTGAAGCATTAGGCGGAGCACCCGTTTTACCCAGCGGACTAGGACCACCGATCGAACTGCCCTTAACACCATCGCCTGTATCCGGACTCACGTCCACGCCTGGCGGCCCGGTTGCTCCGGGAGGCGGTGGCGGGATAATTATTCCTCCGGTCATCCCAGTTACGGGAGGCGGCACACCTCCGCCGGTTATCACGCCCGAGCCTGAAATATTGTTGATGCTGTCTCTCGGCTTAACTGGCGTCTGGCTCGGGCGGAAAAAGTTGAAAAGATAATTTCTGAAAACTTGCCGAGAGAGCAAGCAGCGCATCGTTGAATACGCCGCAGTACCGGCCCGCCGAATTTAAGGCCGCGAAACCAGCGCAGGAATTAGAGCGTTGGCTCGCGGCGTCCCAAGACCAGTGATGAAGTCATACCCGGCCGACGCATCGCACAACAACCCGCACGAACCATTGTCGCCTTGCGTAACAGAGTGAAACTCGCCGTTCAAATTTGTCTTGGCTAAAGAATAGAGCGGCGTGTTCGTAGCGGTCAGACGTGTTTTGCGCGCCGCGATTCGCATGGAGTTGGCAATCGCGACCGCGGCGGCCCATTGAGGGGTTGCCGCGCTGGTGCCGCCCACTTGGAACCATCCGCTGGCACCGCTAATTCCCACCGAATCGTAGATCGCATAGCCGGTACCTGGATTCGCGTTGAACGAAACATCCGGAACGCCACGGACACCGCGAGAATCCTCGGGGATTCCAAACTGAGCTTGATACAACGGCACATGTTCGTACTTGCTTAGGCCGCCGCCACTTCCGCTCCATGCGGTTTCGCTCAGATAGTTTCCATTTGCATCCAGCGAGAGCGATGTTCCGCCAACTCCAATTACATCCGGCGATGCGGCAGGATAAGTCACACCCGTGCCGCTATCACCCGACGCCGCGAGGAAGGTGACCCCGTTGGCGACGAAGTGATTGTCCAGGCTGCGCTCGCCGGAAAATTCGCCAGAATCCCAGCTCATGGAGACCACGCTCGCTCCATTGCGAACCGCGACGTCAACTGCTTTAAGCAAGTCGCTGAAGTTATTGGACGCCGCCTCGACCAGTATTATGGTCGCCTTCGGAGCGATGGCGTGGGCCCACTGCAAATCGAGCGATATTTCGACAGACCAATTGGCGTTGGGCGCCGGTTTGTGGCCGCTCGCGTAAAATTTGCGAAAAGTACCGTTGCCCGTGGTGTTAACGGGCAGCCCAAACTGCCGGCTGAAAACGCCGAGGTCGGATTCCGCATTCGGATCGTCGTAAGCGTCCACAATCGCGATGATCTGCCCCAAGCCCTGATTGCTGACCAGATCGAAACCGTAGGCGTGTCTGATCTGCGACGGCTGAAAAGCCGATGTGGGAGGATTAGTAAGGCTCGCGCCAGCGGCCTCGTGAATAAAGTAATGGGGACGCATGAAACTGAGCGGCGCTTGTCCGTCTTCGCTCCCCTGCAAAGGCAAGTAGAAAGCTTGTTGCGCGCAAAGCGGCTGGCAGAAAACAGAAGCAAACGCTAGAACGATCAATGCGCGCGCTGAATTCTGGAGAGTCTCAAATCGCATTTCATTTCCCCCGATGGCGAAGTCCCCTATGTAAGACAGGTCTGCCCGCTGAAGATGTTCGACACACTGAGGGTACTGTGGGACCGGGACTAGCGACTATGGGCCGGGAGACCCATTCGAATAGTACGAAAGTCTTTCGAAGAGATTGTTGCAGAACGCTGCACAGCGGGAATGGTCAGCCTTGGTGACAGGGGAAGCTATTCCATCGGTAAGCCAACATAGTTTTCGGCGAGTGTTTGTGAAGCGGCACGAGAGCTGGTGACGTAATCGAGCTCGGCAAGCTGGCGGCGGTGGTCGAACGCATTCTCGTTTTCCCAAAGATGCAACATGGATGTCATCCACCAGGAAAAGCGCTGCACTTTCCAAACGCGCCGGAGACAAGTTTTGGAGTAAGCGTCGATCAGATCGTGACGGCCCGATGCATAATATTCGGCAAGCGCTCGTGCGAGAACGCGAACGTCAGCGACAGCGAGGTTGAGCCCTTTCGCCCCGGTGGGCGGAACGATATGTGCCGCATCTCCCGCAATGAATAGCTTGCCGTACTGCATTGGCTCGATCACGAAGCTGCGCATCCCGGTCACGCCCTTCTGGATGATGCGCCCCTCCGTGAGCGTCCAACCTTCGGTCGAAGCCAGCCGGGTATGCAATTCCGCCCAAATTCGCTCATCGGGCCATTCGTCCAGATTTTCGTCGGGCTTGCACTGAAGATACAGCCGGCTGACATGCGGCGAACGCATGCTCAGCAGTGCGAACCCGCCCTCGTGATAGGCGTAGATCAGTTCTTCGGACGAAGGCGGCGCTTCCGCCAATATGCCCAGCCAGCCGAACGGATAAACACGCTCGAATGACGTGAGGATGCCATCTGGAATTGATGGCCTGCAAATGCCGTGGTAGCCGTCGCATCCGGCGATGAAATCACAAGTCAGTTGCTGCGCTTCGCCGTCCTTGCGAAATAGGATTGTGGGTTTGGCCGAAGATTTCGCCTCGTCGAAATCGCGGATGCTGACGTCCTCTACGTTGAACAAAATCTGGCCTCCGGCGGCGAGTCTCGCTCTTACCAGATCTTTGATCACCTCGTGCTGCGCATAAATCATGATGCCGCGACCGCCGGTGAGCTCTCTAAAATCGATATGGTGCGTGCGGCTGGAAAATCGCAGGTTCACTCCGTAGTGCATCAGGCCTTCACGGAGCATCCGCTCGCCTACGCCGATTTCGTTCAGCAGGTTGACCGTGCCCTGCTCGAGCACGCCGGCGCGCACGCGCTCTTCGCAATATTGCCGGCTGCGCGTTTCAAGGACCACAGACTCGATACCCTGCAGATGCAGCAGGTGTGAGAGCACCAATCCTGCTGGGCCCGCTCCGACAATTCCTACTTGGGTGCGCATGGGATTAGCGAGCGAATCCTCCGAAAACTTGGACGCTCTGAGTTGCGAATGTTACCATGCGGCCTCGTCCTGGTCTTTCCCGGAGCTACGAAGAATGTTTGTCAGTCACAAGAAGCTGCTGGTGGAATGGGGTCACTGCGATCCCGCGGGCATTGTGTTTTTTCCGCAGTATCTTGCATGGTTCGACGATTGCACCACCGCGTTGTTCCTGGACGCCGGAATGCCCATTCAGACTTTATTCAAACACCACGGTGTTATCGGCGTTCCCATCGTCGATGTGCGCGCACGATTCATCATACCTTCGACATATGGCGACGAATTAATGGCGGAATCTACGGTGACTGAGTTTGGCAAAAGCAGCTTCGTAATTCGCCACCGAATCACGAAAGCAGAATCGCTGGCAGTGGAGGGATTCGCAACGCGCGTTTGGGCCGGCCCCGATCCGGACGATGCCTCAAAAATGAAATCGCGCCCGCTCCCCAACGACGTCGTCGAACGCCTTTCCGCTTCCCATCCCGCTCCTGACACGAAGCACAGGAAGTGACAAGACTTTTCTTTTCCTTGCGTCGGAGTGGCGAGTTTCCGATGAGAGCATTACTCAGGAATTGCCGTTCTGTTGAGTACTCAAACGGTTTACACACCGCTTATTGTTGAGCTCATGTCGCGGTATTTCCAAATTTCTTTCCTCGGCTTTTTTCTCGTACTCCATCCATGCGGCAGGCATCAGCTCGCAGGCCGCAGCGCAGCCTCCGAACCGGCCCAGACAAGAAAGGCCAAAATCAAAAGCGAGCTTCAATTCTTCGGGCTTTGCGCCGAGCTTGAGATTCGCAAAAAACTGCCATACGTTTCCTCCCACGTACTCAACGTCAAACGGCGTCGACAACGACCAAGATATTTCTTGCACTTCGGGAAAGCCTGGGCCTGGACCGTTAGTAGCTTCCAGTCATGCGGAGGGTACGAACCGACGCTGACCCACATGCAGCGAAGCCGGCCTCGGTTCAACTTGAATGCCGCTACGACGCGTTGGGGTTTCACCGCAAATCGAAGAAATGGGAAACGCAGACCGATGCTGTTGATCGAATTATTGGCGACTCGAACGAAGTAGAAAGAATCGTAGGGTGCGCGACGGCTATCTGCACCGCCGTTCCCACCGCCCTGATACTTCTCAACGATCGAAACCACGTCGGCAGCAGTCGACTCATCTAAGCGAAGGGAGCGGATAGTCCTTCCGTAGAGCTTCAGCGCGCCGCTCAACCTGCATCTGCAAGACGTGGATGATGCAACCGGCGACAGCAAGTAAACCGAAACTAAAGATCAGAGACACAGTCGCAAAGCCAAAGAGCTTGTTCGATTTGTCTCCGAGGCTGCAATCCTCGAATTGAGAGACTCCACGTTACCAACAAAGTTTCGCACCGCTCGTGGCTGCCGCGTGGCGAACTCCCGATAGCCAGAAAATCGGGCACTGACCCACCACGGTTAAGTCAATTGCATAGGTTTCGGTTTGGCTGGATCGGTGTAATCATAAAAGCCGCGTCCTGTCTTGCGCCCGTTCCATCCGGCCAGCACCATGCGCTTGAGCAGTGGCGGTGAAGCAAAGCGCTTCTCCTTGAATTCGTCGAACATGATGTTAGCGATGTAATAGGTGGTGTCGTTGCCCACGAAATCGAGCAGCGTCAACGGCCCCATGGGATGGCCGCAGCCGAACTTCATGGAGTTGTCGATATCTTCCACCGACGCCACGCCCTCTTCCAGCGCGCGTACCGCGTCAAGCAGATAAGGGACCAGCAAACGGTTTACGATAAACCCGGTGCGATCCGTAGTGCGAACCGGGGTTTTGCCCAGACGTTCGGCATATGCAACTACTTCTTCGTTTACTTTCGGATCTGTCGCGATCGTGCGGATTACTTCCACCAGTTTCATCACCGGAACGGGATTGAAAAAGTGCAATCCAAGAAAACGGTCGGGACGTTGCGTGAACATGGCCATCTCGGTAATGGAAAGCGACGAGGTGTTGCTCGCGAAGATCGTCGGCTTGGGGCAAATGTTGTCCAGCGCGGCCCATAATTCGCGCTTCGCCGGAAGCTGCTCGATGATGGCTTCGATGACGATGTCGCAATCCTTCAAATCCTCCAGATTCGTGGTACCGCGAAGGCGTCCGCGAACCTGATCGCGCTCGGCTTGCGGCAGCGTGCCTTTGTCCACCAGACGCTGAAGATTTTTATCAATGGATTGCAGACCTTTCTCTACGAGCTGCGGCGTGACCTCTCGGACGGTGACTTGGCATCCCGCATTTGCGGTCACCTGAGCAATTCCTGAACCCATCAGCCCGCATCCAACCACACCCACTTTCTCAATCGCCATCGTTATTCCTCCAAAATGATTTCGCAAAAATATCTGTTACGCGCATGCTTCGGGCGCGCACTTTTTCACGGGATTGCAGCAAACGCTGGCCGGAACCATGGTGCGGCCATCACAGATGCCGCCAACCAAGCCGCATCAAATTTCTTCTTCCATCTCTGCAAACACTTCCTGCGCGATATGAAACGCGGAATTGGCTGCCGGCACGCCGCAATAGATCGCGGCCTGAAGCAAGACTTCCTGGATTTCCTCGCGTGTCACGTTATTGTTCACGGCCGCGCGTACGTGCATGCGAAACTCGTCGCCGCGGTTCAGGGCGATCATCATGGACAGGGTCAGCAGACTGCGCGTGTGGCGCGGCAGACCCGGCCGCGCCCACACTTCTCCCCAGGCGTAGCGTGTGATCAAGTCTTGAAAAGACTCGTTGAAGGAAGTCGTCGCCGCTTGTGCCTTTTCCACATATGCTTCGCCCAGAACGGCCCGCCGCACCCTCATACCAGAGGAATATCGTTCGCGCTCGTCCATTATTTCGCCTCCAGCTCGTTTAGAAATTTCAGCAGCGCTTCGGTGAATTGCGGAGCAGCTTCGATATTTGATAAATGCGCGGCCTGTAATTCAAGATAGCTCGCGCCAGAAATGCGGTCGGCGACGATGCGGGCATCCGCCACCGGAATCACCGGATCTTGCGCACCCGCGATCACAAGCGTGCGGTTCTTAATGCGCCCGAGGTCATTACTCTGGTCCATATCTCGAATCGCGGCGCAGCCCGCCGCATAGCCCTCCGGCGGCGCTTGCAGCAGCATTTGCCGCATGGCCTCCACCACCTCCGGCGACTTCTTGACAAAGTTTTCGCTGAACCAGCGCAGTACAACAGTGGTTGCGATTGCAGCCATGCCACGCTCTTTTACGTCCTTGACACGAGCGCTCCAGGCTTCAGCCGTACCGATGTGCGCGGCGGTATTGCACAGTATGAGTCCTTTCACGCGATTTGCGGCATTCACTCCGAGCCACATTCCAATCATGCCGCCCATCGAAAGCCCGCAAAAATGTGCGCTCTCGATTTTCAGTGCATCGAGCAATGCGATAACATCGCGGCCTAACTGCTCGATAGTATAAGGCCCAGGCGTAACGCTAGAGAGCCCATGGCCCCGAGTATCGTAGCGAAGCACGCAAAACTTTTCGCAGAGAACGGTAGCCTGCGGGTCCCACATGGACAGATTGGTTCCCAGAGAATTGGAAAGCACAACGACTGGCGCTTTTTCCGGACGGTCGAAACGGTAGTTCAGTCGACCTTCGCCAATCTCAACGAATGGCATTTGCCGCTCTCTCTGGATGACAAATCATCGCTTCTGTTTACGCTCCGACAAAATCTGTTCGACCATCGCTTCCGCCGAACCAGTATAATTCTTTGGCGCTAGCAAACGTTGGATGTCCTGCGCGGAAAGATGTTTTCGAACTTCCGCATCTTCCATCAAAACATCCTGTAAAGACTGCGAATTTTCTGTTGCGCGTTTGGAAGCTTTCTCTACGAGCTTGTGCGCCGGCATACGGCCGATCTTTTCTCCCAAAGCGACTGCAACCGCTTCTGCGAGAATCAATCCGTGCGTGATTTCGAGATTGGCAGCCATCTTCGATGGATTGATTTCAAGACCATTCAACACTTGCGTCAAATGCGACAGCGCGCCCGCTGCTAGCGTGCAGATTTCGGGCAGCGTTTCCCACTCAGCATGCCAGCCGCCCAATCCGCGCTCGTGCTCCTGTACCATCGAGGTCAGCATTACGGATACTAATGCCGGCACTCTGATCGCCGCCGCCAAAACAACCGCCGAGCCTACGGGGTTGCGTTTGTGGGGCATGGTTGATGAACCGCCGCGTCCCGGAACTGCCGGCTCCGCAACCTCACCCACTTCTGTTTGCGCCATCAAAGAAATATCACGTGCGATCTTTCCGAGCGAGCCAACCAGAAGTCCGAGTGTGGTGGCCACTTCAGCAAAACGGTCGCGGTGCGCGTGCCACGGCAGGTCCGGCAGCGTCAATTTTAGTTCTTCGGCCAGGGCCTCGGCTACTGCCGGCCCTTTGGTTCCCAGCGCCGCAAGCGTGCCTACCGCTCCACCGAACTGCAATACCAGCGCACGCTTGCGGATTTCGTGCATGCGTTCGCGGTGCCGTTCGATAGCGGCAAGCCATCCGCAGGCTTTCAGTCCCAAAGTTACCGGCGGCCCTTGCTGCAGCCATGTTCGGCCTGCAATCAATGTGGACTTATGCGCCTCGCAGATACTTGCGATCACGTCGCACAATTTCGCGAGCGCCTGATCGGTTAGTTCAAGCGCATCACGCAACTGCAAGACTGTGCCGGTGTCGATAGCATCCTGGCTCGTCGCGCCCCGGTGAACGAATCCGCCAGCTTTTTCATCGGCCTTAGCGATCAGCGACGTGAGCTGCTTCACCATCGGAATCGCCAGGTTGCCGGCGAGAGCGGCCTCTTGCGCCAGCGTTTCCATTGAAAAGAGTTTCGCGTCACATTTGGATTCGATCGCCGCCACGATTGCCTCCGGAGCAACACCCGTGCGCGCGAGAGCCCGTGCCAGCGCTGACTCAAAATCCAGCATGGCCTGGATCCGACGTTGATCGGAAAAAATAGTGCGCATTTCTTCGGTTGTAAAAAGGTAGCCCAGCAGGTGGGTTGGAAGTTGCGTGCTCAAAGCTTCGGTGCCCTCGATACCGCGTCACGCAGGATAACGGTTATCCGCCGAAGAATACAGCGTCGGTTTCGCCTCGCAATCTCAAAAGCGTGCCACTGCTCAAATGCCGCGCTGGAACAAAATCATTTGCAGCCTAGCTGCTAGAGTTCCCCTTTAATCGCGTCACTTCCGTTACCGCGCGATAGGCCTGATCGATGGCCGCATTCGTATAGGCAAAGGCTTCGGCATCGGAATTTGCTATCGAGATACGCCCGAACGGTTGCCGCCCGATCACGCATGGCTGCTGATCTTCAGGCCAATCCGGATCGTAGAGCGAATTGTATTCGTAGGCGTAACCGTGCGGCCAGCGATTCACTGTGATGGCTTGAATGTCGCTCGCCGGATCGAATCCGCCGGGCGAAAGAATTCGTCCAAGCTGATCGCGGATATTGCGCTCGTAAGTTTCAAAGCGCGTGCGGTGGAGCTCCTCGCTCCCCGCTCTTTGCTGGTCGCGAGCAGGCAGCCCCGGTTTGCATGGAACCTTCTCGAGGTGCAGAACGCAAGGTTCGCTGGGCTTATCGGGATAGTGATATTCACCCATGCTCACAGGAAAATCCAAGGTTACCAAATCGAAATAGCTCCCAGGGCACTTCGCGCTACTAATACCGAGCTTTTTGAAAGCCTGCCAATTTCGAATCAGCACGTTGGTGTAAACCAGCGGCACTTTCACTCCGTACGCCAGCGCTTCCTTTTGTCTTTGCGGCATTTCAGGGCACATGTAAGGGATCACCATGTTCCAGCACGCCAGAATGCAAGCCGCTCCGCGAGCCGAATGTGCCTCACCTCCTCGAACGTACTTCACTTCCACTTCTTTGGCCGATGTTGGATCACCCAGGTTTCGCGCGGACACCGCCGTGCTGTTCAGTCGCAGGCGAACAGGAGAGGCCGGATCGTCGAGCACCGCGTAATTCATCTTGGCGGTGACAATATCCTCCATCGTGCGGCCCGAGGCAGACGCAGGAATCAGCGCCCGCACCAATAGTCTCGCGATGGACGCATTGCCATCCGGGAAGTGAAAAATGTAGGGCTCCTCGCCGCTCTGTTTCGTGACTTCCACGCCCAAGCCCGGACCCGGCGGCCCGGACAAATCCATCCCCGCAAACCCGGGATATCCCAGGCCCGCTAAATCTCCAGCCGGAACTGCGTCAATGCCGACGCCGTAAAGACCGTACGTCTCCGCCTGCAAAAAAGGAATCGCATCGGGATGAACTTTCACGTACTTCAGCAAGAAATCTTTGTAACTTGTTTTCGCCAACAGAACCTTTTTGTCCCAGGATTTCAGTTGCGGCAGGTAATCAACTTTCTCGGTGTATAGCCCGGCCAAATCTTTCTGCGCATCCGCGGAGAGCGGAGTTTTCGCAAGAAATTCGGCCCAGGATGCCTCTCCCGCCCTCGCTACTAACTTGTCCGTGCCGAAAGTTTCCTTGTCGAAGAAAACCGCGCGCGAAAGCCCATTCGAACGCTCGAAGTTCTGGTCGTGGTATTTATAGAATTTCTGGACATCCACGCCCAGTTCTCGGAGCAAGTCCATCGATTGCTGGCTGTACAGCTTCGGGTTTGCAATTGACTGCGTGCCGCCGTAGCCCAAGATCGTGCGGTCGCCCGCGCGATATTCGTTCCTCCGGGCATGACCGCCAAAATCGTCATGATTCTCGAGGATCAGCACCCGCGCTTTTGGCCCCGCCATTTTCCGGAAAAAATATGCGGCCGAAAGGCCGCTAATTCCTCCGCCCACCACGATCAGGTCGTAGGTCTCCGGGTCAGCGGCCGCGCCGCCCCATTGCTGTCCATCACGAAGAGCGTGCCCGGCCTCCATCACGGCATTCGTGCTGCCGCGCATACCGGTCAAACTGGGCGGATAATAATTGGGATTCTTTTCGGGCCCGAAAGGAGACTGCGGTAAGCCAAAAGCGTTGAGCCATTCGTGATTCGATAGAACGAAACCTCCGCCAATCGCGATTCCAAATCCATTCAGAAAATCGCGCCTGGTGATGCGCCGATGCATTCCCAGTGAGCGGTCCCGCTTCCCATACTTCACGCTCTCCCCCCGAAGATTTTGACCACCGGGACACCCCGCAATTAACCCGGCTTTAGATTCTTACTGACAGAGCATACTCCAGCTCCAGTCTCGCCGCGCGAAACTTTCGAAGTCGTCGTCTCGTTGAGCGCGCCGCGGACTGGCCGTCACTGTCCGTTCGTTTTTGCTATCATTGCGGGGTCATTGAATTGCGAAAGAGGAACTCTCTTTGCCGGCGCGCGTACTCAACGGGAACGCCATCCGTGACGAAATCTACACGGAACTCGCGAGCGAAATTTTCACGCTTGCCTCCGCCGGAATTCGTCCTGGCCTTGCCGCCGTGCTGGTAGGTGACAGTCCCGCCTCGAAAATTTACGTAAAGAGCAAAATTGCTGCCTGTGAAAAGCTGGGCCTTGCGAGCATTCACGTTCCGCCGCCCGCTACCACCACAAATTCCGACCTCCTTGCAATCGTGGAGGGCCTGAATCTCCGCGATGATGTTGACGGCATCCTCATTCAATTACCGCTGCCCCCGCAGATAGACGCCAAAAAAATCCTCGAAGCGGTGGATCCCGCGAAAGATGTGGATGGATTTCACCCGCTGAATGTTGGCCGTCTCGTGGCCGGCCGCCCCACACTCGTTGCCTGCACACCCGCCGGTGTCATGGAGCTTCTGCGCCGCAGCAGTGTCCCGTTAGAAGGAGCAAATGCCGTGGTCCTGGGCCGCAGTGACATTGTAGGCAAGCCCATGGCTTTACTTTTGATGCACGCGAACGCAACTGTCACCGTGTGCCATTCAAAGACTCGCGACTTGCCCGAGACCGTTCGCCGGGCGGACATCGTCGTCGCGGCTATGGGCCGCGCCGCAATGGTTACGCCTGATTACATCCGTCCCGGTGCTACCGTGATCGATGTTGGCATCAACCGCGTCACCGATCCGTTGCAAGCAGAGAAATTCTTCGCGAATTTTCCCGCGCGACTGGCCGAGTTCCGCGCGAAGGGGACAGCGCTGGTCGGTGACGTTCACCCGGACGTCGCCCACATTGCCGGCGCGCTCACACCGGTGCCAGGCGGAGTTGGACCTCTGACCGTCGCCATGCTCATGAGTAACACAGTGAAAGCCGCGCGTATGCGCCGTGGAATCCGCATACCAGCCGCCGCGGCTATCCAGCGCTGATGATCCTCGATGCTTAGAGTCGGCCTCACAGGCGGAATCGCAACCGGTAAAACCACGGTGGCGTCGATGCTTCGCGAGCGCGATGTTCCGGTGCTCAACGCCGACCCGCTCGGGCACGAACTTCTTGAGCCGGGCCAGCCGGCCTATGACGAGGTGCTCGCCGTATTCGGTAAGGAGATTCGCGACCCGGATGGCAAATTAGATCGCGGAAAGCTGGGCGGCATCGTTTTTGCTGACGCGCAAAAGCGCGCGCGGCTGAATCAAATTCTCCATCCACGAATACTCGATATCGTGCAAAAGTGGTTTGCTGCGCTGGACGAACCAGACGGCCCGGAGTTCGCGGTGGTGGAAGCCGCGCTGATCGTTGAGGCCGGCTACAACAAGAGTCTCGACAAGCTACTGGTTTGCTGGTGCCGGCCGGAACAGCAGATTCAGCGATTGAAAGAGAGAGACCTTTCGCCGGAGCAAGCACACCAACGCATCGCCGCGCAAATGCCTTTGGACCAAAAGCGCAAGTTGGCCGACATAGCGATTGATTGTTCGGGCTCGATGGAGGAAACCGAGCGGCAAGTAGATGACGCGGTTGAAAAACTCAAAACGGCCGCCTCTGGAAGAAACATTCCCTGATGCGAGGGCGTATCATAAGTTAGGGATACACTGGAACTTTGCGGCCCTTTGGAATTCGGCGGGAAAAGGACTTTTGCCATGCATCGATCGGGAAGCAATGGACGCGCAATCCGTTTGTTGGCCGCAGGATTGATCATTGGCCTGGGAGCATATTGGGCCGGCTCGCGATGGGGGCAGCGCGTGCCCTCGGTCGTAAACGCTCTGCATTCACCTTCCAATTTGCCTTCTACCCCAAGCGAAGCCAGTCTGGACGCTACCGAATTGGAAAACGTTCGCATTTACAAGCAGGCCGCGCCCGCCGTGGCAAACGTGGTCACACGCACGGTCGAATACGATTTTTTCTATAATCCGGTTCCAGTCGAAGGCGCCGGCTCGGGCTTTTTGATCGATAATGACGGCCACATTTTGACGAACTACCACGTGGTGCAGGGCGCACAAACCATCGAAGTCACCCTTGGCGATCAATCGCGCTACAAAGGAAAACTGGTTGGCTCTGATTCAAACAACGACATTGCGCTGATTCAAATAGATCTCGCTGGACGCAAAATTACGCCACTTCCTCTGGGCGATTCCAAAAACCTGCTGGTCGGTCAACGCGTACTGGCTATTGGCAATCCGTTCGGGTTCCAGAGCACCCTAACGACCGGGGTGGTCAGCTCGCTCGGGCGCACGGTTCAAACCCGCGAAAATACTTTCATCGATGAAGCGATTCAAACCGACGCATCCATCAACCAGGGAAATTCCGGCGGCCCATTGCTGAACTCTCATGGCGAGGTGATTGGAATCAACAGCGCAATCTACGCGCCCACCGGGACGACCGCCGGCATCGGCTTTGCTATTCCGATCAATACGGCGAAACGTGTGGCGGAAGACTTGATCACGCGAGGGCGTGTGCGTCACGCCACACTCGGGGCCGAAGGCCGGGCGCTCTGGCCACGGCTAGCCGAAGCCCTGAATCTTGCGGTGCAACAGGGAATCTTGATCGAGCGTGTCGAGCCAGGCGGTCCGGCAGCCCAAGCCGGAATCCGCGGTGGAACCAAATCCGTTTTGGCCGGCATGCAGGAATTGCGCGTGGGCGGGGACGTCCTGATCGCCATTGACGGAAAACAGATCACCAACCAATCCGACTTGAGCCTGCTGCTGAACCGCTCTCAGCCCGGCGACACGGTTACAGTCACAATCGTGCGCGACGGTCAAAAAATGAATCTCCCCGTAAAGCTAGGCGGAGACTGAACGCCTTAGACCCATTCCGCTCCTTCCGGTTCCAAAATGACGGGAGCTGGGTGTACACTCAGCCCTCGAATTTGGTCGCGGGGTCCCGGCAATGTTTCTTTGTGACGCGCCCTTTAGCCTGGTGACCGAAGTCTCAATATGGTCACCAATAGGTACCAAGTCCCATTGACCGGAGCGTTGGCGCTTCGTAAGCTTTTGAGGCGTCTTGGCGAGGCGGCGTCCTTGCTTGGAACTAAGCCTTAGCGGAACACTGAGGAGTTTGTGGCCGGTATGAAAAAGAAGGCTACGGTTTGGGCGCTGGTGGCTGTCGGGGCGGTTCTACTGGCCGGCTGCGACGACGTGGTATCGTCAAAGCAAGCTAAAGCGCATGCACCGGCTGTTGCACCCGCTCCGGCCCCTATTTCGGTTCGCGAGGCCCTGCCTTTTCCGGAAACGCCGGTTTGTCTAACTCCCCTTCTGTACGATCCAAGACCGGCGATCGATGTTCTCGTAGCAAAGGTTCAAGCGAGCTATAGCGACGGGCAGAAGAAGTATAAGGCTGGTAATTTCGATAAGGCCCGCGTGGATTTCGATCGGGCGATGGACCTTATCGTGCAAAGCGGGTTTCAAGCCGACTTTGACCCGCGCCTCTCCGATTTGATCGATCAACTGGGCGAGACCCTCCATTCCTACGAACTAAACGCGGAACGGAATGCGGAAGAAGACGCGGAGCCTACCGGACCACCTGCGCCTATCGATGCGCTCGCGGAAATGGCGCTGCCGAAAGGCGACCCGCGTCTAGCAGCCAAGGTCGAGCGAGAGCTGATCAGCGTCCCACACGACCTTCCGCTTACTGTGAATGATTCGGTGCTGCAATACCTGAGTTTTTTTACCACCACTAAGGGCCGGGCCGTAATCGAGCACGGCCTGGGGCGCGCCGGGCGCTACAACGACATGATTCGGCGAGTCCTCCGTCAGGAAGGCGTGCCACAGGATTTAATTTACCTGGCACAAGCAGAATCGGCGTTCCAGCCGGCGGCGGTTTCACGTGCCGGAGCGCGAGGGCTGTGGCAATTCATGCCGTTCCGTGGCGAAGAATACGATCTGGACCGCAACTACTGGGTGGACGAGCGCAGCGACCCTGAGAAAGCCACGCGTGCAGCAGCGCGCCATATGCGCGATTTGTACGACATGTTCGGCGACTGGTATCTGGTTATGGCCGCATACAACTCCGGCCCGATGAACGTGGTGAAAGCAATTGAACGCACCGGCTACGCCGATTTCTGGGACCTGCAGCGGCTCCACGCGCTTCCAAAGCAAACGCAGAACTATGTGCCCATCATCATCGCCATGGCTCTGGTAGCGAAGGATCCGAGCTTGTACGGCGTGCAGGTGGCTCCTGAGAAGCCGGCGCGAATAGACACCATCAAGCCCGGGCACCCCATTGATCTGCATCTCGTGGCGGATGCCTCCGGCGCCGACATCGACGACTTGCGCGCGCTGAATCCCGAATTGCTGCGCGGCGTCACACCGAACGATTCCAAGTTTGAATTAAATGTCCCGGCGGGCACGGCCGAAAAGTTCGAGCTCAACATCCAGCAGGTTCCGGCGGATAAATGGACTAGCTGGCGGCTCCACAGCGTGGAAGAGGGTGAATCTTTATCTGACGTCGCGCGGCATTACCGCGTAACGGTGGCAGCTATTGAGAGTGCCAATCACCTGCCTGCACACGCATCCTTGCCGCCGGGATTCCTGATTAACGTGCCGACAGCGCCGCCTGTGATTCATTTGGTGCGTTATAAGGTGCAGCGCGGCGATTCACTGGAAGGTATTGCTGGACGGTTCGATGTGACCGTTTCGCAATTGAAGAAGTGGAATAACATACGAGGATCGAGCGTGCCGCGCGGTTCGCGCTTGCGTATCTACGCAGGGGGGCCTCCGGACGACGCAGCGCCACACGCCAAGCCGAAGTCGGCACAAAGCCAAACCCCCAGTGCCTCAGTTCGGAATGTCGATGCCCGCAATTCCGCGAAACCGGACCCGGTTGAGCACCATGTGAAGAAAGGCGAAACACTCTATTCCATCGCTCGCGCATATGGGACTACCGTAGCATCATTACGCCAATCAAATCCATTCCTGGCGGACCGTGGCTTGGCTGCGGGGGACGTTCTTAAGGTTTCCCGCTAGTTTCGGATTGGACTTCTTCGCCTTCCCGTATCATTACTGTTTTTAGAGACTTGGAGCATAATACCGGGAAGCCAGGTCCACGTTTACTGATTCCGTTAGCCCGCCAGTTTCAGAAAATGCTAACTTTTCAAGGCTTTGCGACTTGACAAACTTCTAAGTCTGCGTTTATAAGCGCCCATGGACTAATAATCTGTCCTAAACCCGACACTTAGGGAGGGTCGCATGTTCAACGGAAAGCTTCACGACGAAGAGGACGACGAGCTGCCCCGCTACGAAGAAGAGGAAGAAGAAGGCGCCGAGCAGCCCCATGGGGGGACGATAGAAATCGAGGAAATTGCCATCGAGAGCGAGGATGACGAAGAGGAGCCCGCGGCAGCTCCACCCGCTCGAAAGCCGGCCCCGGCAGCGAAGGCGAAAAAAAAGAAAAAGCCTTCTCCGAAGAAGAGAGCGAAATCCAAGAGTAAGGCTAGAGGCAAGAAGGCTCCAAAGAAAAAGGGTGGTAAGCGCAAGAAGCGCTAGCGGTTCATCTTACTCCGACACAATAAAGCGGCTGGCGAGGGGTATTGCTCTGCAAGTTTTACTTTTGGGCCGCCGCTTCTCATCATGCGAGTTCACTGCGGTCACCAAAACCGCGCCTATCCCTAACAATTTGCAGCATTTATTAAAAGCGAACTGTTCGAAGACCCGGATATCCGAGTCGTTCCGGTGAACCAGGTGGACATGTTCGCGGAAGAATTAAGGCTAAAGTTGCAGTAAGCCTCGCAACACGCTAACTAACGGAACTTCCGTTAGAGCATCAAGGTACTTGCAGGTATCTCCCCGCTTGCTCCCCCGCTGACGTGGGGTCGAGCAACGTCCGTCCGTGCTGGCATACCCTCAGCTCGCCCGGACGCTTCCAGCCCTAAGTGTCGAGTTTTCCCCAAATTGGCAATTTGCGATGACCCACTAAAGCTTCCGCGGCCCAGCGGCCCAGGTAGGTTGAAAGGGCCACGCCGTGGCCGGCGAATGCGCCGATAACGATCGCGTTTTTTCGTTTCCTGGTCTCCGGATGCCACATGAGTATGGGCTCCCAGGAATCGCGGAACATAATCGGGCCACCCCAGCGGTGCATGAACTGGACTGACTTTAGAGCGGGATGGAGACCGCCAACGCGCTTCTCGAGCGAATCGAAAATTTGACGGACCTCTGCGGTCGAAATATCCACATCATTCAGATCGTCCGAGTGCGGAGCCTGCACCAGGCCCGCGCCAAAGATGATGGAATTGTTTTCGCAAACTCGTCCCCAAAGATAGGGCAGGTCCGCGGTGTAGAAAGGTTTTCGTTCCACCAGACCGATTTGCGCAAGCTGATCTTCAGTAATGGGCTCGGTGGCAACTGCGAGCGTCAACTTCGGATGCGTACCCTTTTCCAGTTCGGATAATTCCAAGGAAAGAGCATTCGTGGCGAAGATGATATTGTGGGCTGAGATTTTTCGCGAGGCCGATGCAGCCGGCCTCACCTCGATTTCAGGAATCTCGCCCCATGCGATGTGCGTTACCGGGTGATGTTCCAGGATCACAGCGCCCAAACTGTGAGCTGCTCGCGCCAAACGGCTGACTAATTTCCCCGGATCGACGGTGCCGCCTTCCACTTCCTTGGTGACGCGAAGCGTGCCTGCGTCCCTCCAGGAGATTGCGGAATTGGATAAACCTTTTTTGCGCGCTATTTCCCAAGCGCCGGTGAAGCGCTGATCGCAGTCAACGCCAAACTCGCCGAGAATCTCCTTGAAGCCTGCCAGAACATCTCCCAGGCCTGGAAGATCACCCGCCGCTGATTCGGAAAGGGCCATGCCTCCGGTACGGCCGCTCGCGCCCGCCCCTACCGTCCAGGCTTCGAACACAACGACTTTATTCTCCGGCGCAATTTTTCGCAGCCACGCTGCTGCCGCCAAGCCAGTGAATCCGCCGCCGATGACGGCAAAGTCCAGGACATCAGGAAGCGCTTGCGGCAGGGAGGGAGTGAAATCAGTCTGCCAGGGCGCATTGCCCCAGTTGTGCGGTTTGGGAATGGAATGCATAAGTAAAGAAAACTAGCGAGCTCATTCAGCTCGCAGAGAGGCTAAACAATAGGCGGATTGCGGGCTATGGCTTCTCTTGATGCTACAAGCCACAGCTGAGTTACATGATGCTTTCGGTCCAATTTTCCAGCGTGTGTTTTATGTGCGCCATGAATTGGTGCGCTACGGCGCCGTCCACCACGCGATGATCGTAGGACAGCGTGAGATAGACCATCGAGCGAATGGCGATTGCGTCGTCGATAACTACCGGACGCTTTTCGATAGTGCCCAAACCCAGAATCGCGACGTTGGGCTGGTTGATCACCGGCAACCCGAATAGCCCCCCGAAGACTCCCGGATTTGTGATCGCAAACGTTCCCTCGGCAACCTCATCCGGTTTGAGCTTCTTGGCGCGGGCCCGTTCCGCTAAATCGTTCATGGCACGCGCAATCCCAAGAAAGTTTTTCTCTTCGGCATTTTTTATTACCGGCACGATCAATCCCCAATCCAGGGCCACCGCGATGCCGATATTGCATTCTTTGTGCAGCACGATATTCGTTCCGTCCACGGACGAATTCACGGTGGGATATTTCCGTAACGCTTCCACCGCCGCGCGCACAAAGAAGGGCATAAAAGTGAGCTTGGTGCCGGTGGTTTCCTCAAATTTGGCCTTCATCTTCGCGCGTATCGCGGCGATGCCGGAAACGTTCACTTCGTCCACGGAATACACGTGCGGAGAAACGCGCTTCGACAGCACCATGTGCTCGGCAATGCGTTGCCGCATTACCGACATGGGCTGGACTTCGTAATGGCCGAAGTACATTTTCTCGCGCGGGACGGCGTTTTCGAGCACCGCGGACGCCGAAGCCCCTCCGGTTGCCGGCGGGCGCGAAGGCGCTGCACCAGGAGCCGCTGCCGGACGTGCGGAAGGCGCTGACGCGCCGCCGCCTTCCACCGCAGCCAAAATATCGTGCTTGCTGACCCGGCCGCCCGCGCCAGTGCCGGGGACTTGCGTAAGGTCTACATCATGCTCGCGCGCGATTCGCCGCACGAGCGGGGAGCTGCGCACTTTTTCACCGCCCGCTGCAACCGCAGGTTTCCGCGGCGCTGAGGGGGCTCCTGTTGCGGGGGCCGGCGCCAGCCTCTCAGATTGTTGGCTGGCCGCAGGCTCAGCCTTGGCTGGTTGCGCAGCAGCCGCAGGCGCGCTGGGTTTTGCGGGAGCTGTTGCTTCAGGCTTGGCTGCGGCGGGCGCGGCCGATTGAGCCGCAGCGCCATCCGCATCGATGATAGCCACAACGGTTTGTATGGGGACGGTCTGTCCCTCGTTCACTTTAATCTCTTTCAGCACGCCGGCAGAGGGCGAAGGAATTTCCGCGTCCACTTTGTCGGTCGAGATTTCGAACAGCGGTTCGTCACGCTCGATCTTGTCGCCGGCTTTTTTCAGCCATTTTGTGATGGTGCCTTCAAAAATACTCTCGCCCATCTGGGGCATGATGACGTCAACAGCCATGGTGTTCTCCTATCTGTTCGATACTCAAATCGCGATGAGGCATTCCTCATGCCATACGCCGGGAACGCCCTGAAGCGTGTATATCTCGTCGCCACCGTGGAAAAACGAGACTTCTGTTACTTTGGCCGTGCGCCCGGCGTACTCGAGCTGCTCCGGCTCCAGCTCATTGTGATACTGGCCAGCTTCCATGAATTTTTCCAGGAATGCGCGGTCTGCGATGCGCACCTCGGTGCCCACTTCAAATTCCGCATTGTTTACGCCCTTTGTTTTTCCCATGTCCGAATGCCGGCCTCCTCCGCGTTAGTATTTTGACAATTCGCGCGCGGCCGCGACAACCTTTTCCGTATTTGGCAAAAATCTTTCTTCGAGAGTGGGCGCGTACGGCACCGGGGTGTCGAGAGCCGTCACGCGGGTGATGGGACCGTCGAGATCCTCGAAAGCGCCTTCACATACGATGGCTGCGATTTCTCCGGCGATGCCTCCGGTGCGCGTGTCTTCGTGAACGATCAAGAGTTTATTCGTTTTCTTTACCGAAGTCAGGATGGTCTCACGGTCCAGCGGAAGCAGGGTGCGCAGATCAATCACTTCCGCCTCGATGCCGTCCTTCGCCAACTGCTCGGAGGCTTCCATAGCTGTGTGGGCCATCGCCGCATAGCTGATAATCGTCAAGTCATCACCCTCGCGGCGGATGATCGCTCTCCCAATCGGCACCAGGTGATCGCCCTCAGGAACCTCTTCCTTGATCCGGCGATATAGAAATTTGTGCTCGAAAAACAGCACCGGATTATTGTCGCGAATCGCGGATTTCAACAGGCCTTTGGCATCCGACGGCGTGGAAGGATAAATCACTTTCAACCCGGGCGTGTGCACGAAATACATTTCGGGGTTTGCGGAATGAAACGGGCCGCCGTGGACGCCGCCGCCAGAGGGTCCGCGAATGACCATGGGCACCGGCGCGCCCCACAGATAATGAGATTTCGCGACGAAATTCGTCACCTGATTGAAGCAGCAAGCGATGAAATCGATGAACTGCATTTCCGCTACGGGCCGCAGCCCGAGGAACCCCATGCCGCAAGCAGCGCCGACGATTGCCGTTTCGCTGATGGGAGTTTCAATTACGCGCTCGCGGCCGAATTTCGCGAGCAGTCCTTCGGTGGCTTTGAACGCGCCGCCATACACGCCGATGTCTTCGCCGATCGCTACAACCGCCGGGTCGCGGTCCATTTCTTCGAACATGGCCTGGCGAATTCCCTCAATCATGGTGATCGGAGCCATGTCAGCGTCTCCCGCGTTTATCGCGAGGATTTTGATGTGTGTGCCGGTCGCGAGGGTTCTGTGCTTCTCGCACGGATTTATCCTTGGGACCGCGGCCAAACGGAACGCGCGGAACTTCGGGTGCTTCCGGCTCAACTGGACGCAGTGGAGGCTTCTGTTGGGGCTTACCTGCGGATTTCGCGATCGGCTGAGAAACCTTCGCACCGTTGCCACCGGCGTTTCCGGCACGCGTGTTGACGGCAGGCGCAGCGATTTCATTCCGAATGGCTTCCACTTCCGCGAAAGCGCCGTAATCTTTCACTTCCCAGCCGGGTTCCAGGCTGCAAGCCGGCGGCGTAACCTCCGACTTCGCGCGCTGCCAGGAAGCTTCAATCGGATGGCAACCCTCGCAATAGACGCCTTCTTCAGCGAGTTCCGGTGGCGGCATGGGCGACTCTTCGGCAAATTTCTGCTCCGCATCGAGTTCGCGCTGGATGCGCGCGTCGATTTCCGATTTGGTCTTGGCATCCCAGATTTTATTATCGGTGAGATATTTTTCGTATCGCTCAATGGGATCGCGCGCCTTCCAATACTCGAACATCTGCTTGGGAACGTATTCCGCCGGATCGTGTTGTGCGTGGCCGCGCATGCGCATCGTTTTCACTTCGATTAGGGCCGGCCCCCGTCCGGCGCGGGACTCGTCCACAGCTTCCTTCGCGGTGTTGTAGACAGCTACCACGTCGTTGCCATCCACTATCCAACTGCGAATCCCGTAAGCAACCGCGCGGTCGGCCAGGTTTTTCACCGGCACCTGGCGCGAGACTGGTGTGGAGTAAGCCCACTGGTTATTTTCGACGATCAGCACAAACGGCGCGCGTTGCTGCGCAGCCAAATTCAGCCCCTCGTGGAACGCTCCGGTGGAACTGCCACCATCGCCAATCCAAGTCAGTGCGACTATATTTTGGCCGAGATAACGGCCCGCCATCGCGACACCGGTCATCACCGGAATCAAATCACCGAGCATCGAAATTGGGGAAACTATGTGGCGCACTTTCAAATCGCCGAAATGGCTGGTGCCGTCTTTACCTAGCGTCGGTGAAGTGTATTTCGCCATGTGCTGGGTGAAAATATCGCGTGGCGGCACGCCTTTTACCAACAGCGCGCCGATGTTGCGGATCATGGGCGCGATCCAGTCTTTCTTTTCCAGGGCGTAACAAGTCCCGACGGAAACAGCTTCCTGGCCCAGGCTGGAGTAAAGTCCCCCTACAATTTTGTTCTGCCGGAAGAGACGCACCATGCGCTCTTCGAGCTGGCGGTTGAGTTGCATGAAGTAATACAGGTCTAAATGCTGCTCCCGCGTCAGCGCATTGCTCATGCCTCACTCCCTCTTGCGGCTACCGGCGCGTTCGAACGATTCAGCACATTCATAACAGTTGATGATTCATGGTTAGCCAAGGTGTCCTGAAGATCCCTCGATGAAACAGAGATCATATTTCGCTCAAAAACCGTTCCGAAATGAGCGACCAGGCGCCTTTCGGCCTCTTCTGCGTTTACAGCTCGGCCGAGCGCACGTTCCAGCGACGTTGCGTGCTTTCCCGCAATGCCGCAGGGCACGATCAAATCAAAGTAGCGTAGGTCGGTCGAGACATTGTACGCGAACCCGTGCGAAGTAACCCAGCGACTCAAATGCACTCCGAGCGCGCCGAGCTTCTCTTCCGCCGCCGGAGCTTCCGTGTCGAGCCAAATGCCGTGCTGGCCTTCCACGCGCTTGGCGACTAAGCCAAACTCAGCCGTAGCTCGAATCATTACTTCTTCGAGTTGATTGACATACCAGCGGACGTCGCGCCGATGCTCAGTCAAATTGACGATGGGATAGCCCACAATCTGTCCCGGACCATGATACGTGATGTCGCCGCCCCGGTCGCTAAGATGAAATTGCACATTCATCTGCGCAAGTAAATGATCGGACGCGCGCAAATGCTCGCGCCGCCCGTTGCGTCCTAGCGTGATTACGTGCGGATGTTCGCACAACAACAGCACATCGGGAATCGCGCCATCTTTGCGCGCCTGAACGAGTTTCTGCTGGAAATCGCGGGCCAAATCATAAGGCGCAAGGCCAAGTTTAACTACCCAGCAGGTTTTTTGTTTTTGGGTCACGTTAAACGTCAGGCTTCTGATTGAGTCATCCGAATGCAAGCTCACGCGCCAAAAGTTCGCGTCGAAAGCTAGATGTTAATTGCCATGCCGCGAACCGAGTTAAAGGCGTCGCCCATGGCTTCCCAAACAGTCGGGTGCGCGTGAATAGTGGCCGCCATATCGTCGAGCGTGGCCTCAAGCCCAAGGGCCGCGACCGGCTCCGCGATAATTTCCGTGGCCAGCGGGCCAATGGCATGTACCCCCAAAATCTCACCGTATTTTTCTTCCGCCACCACTTTGATGAACCCTTCATGCTGGCCGAGAATCGTCGCTTTGCTATTGCCAATGAACGGAAACTTCCCCGTCTTTACCTGGAAGCCAGCATCTCGCGCCTGTTTTTCCGTCAAACCGATGGATCCAATCTGCGGCTCGCAGTAGGTGGCGTTGGGGCAGCGCTTGCGGTCGAACGGTTGCACCTCTTTGCCGGCCATGCGGCCGACGGCGATAATTCCCTCCATCGAAGCGGCGTGCGCGAGTTGCGGCAGGCCGGCCACAATATCGCCTATGGCGTATAGATGCGGCTCGTCCGTTTCGAGATATGCATTGGTGTGGACGAACCCGCGTTCAACTTTGGCTTTCGTTTTTTCCAACCCGATATTTTCGGTGAGCGGGCGGCGCCCGACAGCAATCAGGACTTTCTCGGCGCTGATCGTTTGCGACTTTCCGGCCTTGTCTTTATAGGTGACCGTCGCGCCTGTGGCATTCTTGTTTACAGATTCTACCTTCGCTTCCAGCTCGATGCGCATTCCTTTTTTCGTCAAAGCCTTGTGCAACTCGGCGGAAATTTCTTCGTCTTCAAGCGGAACGACGCGTGTGAGAGCTTCGAGCAGCGTAACTTCTGAGCCAAAGGTGCGGAAAATTGAAGCGAACTCAACGCCTACGGCACCACAGCCGACCACGATCATCGATTTCGGAATATCTTGCAGGCCCAAAATTTCGCGATTGGTCAGAACCGTCTTGCCGTCAATCTCGACGCCAGGCAGCGAGCGCGCTTCCGATCCGGTAGCGAGCAAGATATTTGTTGTCTCAATTTCGGTCGTCGCGCCGTCTCTTTCAATGGAAACGCGCCCGGGCCCGGCAATTTTTCCCCAACCGGTAATCGTTTCCACTTTGTGCTTTTTGAAGAGGCTGGCGATACCCAAGGCATGCTTCTTTACGATCTTGTCTTTGCGCGCCAGGATGCTGGGCCACTTGATTTTCACATCCTTCACTTCAAATCCGAACTCTTCGGCACGCTTAAAATGGTCGTAGATATCCGCGTGGTGCAGGAAGACTTTCGTGGGAATGCAGCCGACGTGCAGGCAGGTGCCTCCGAGAAAAGGATCTTTCTCCACGACGGCAACCCTCAGACCCCATTGTGCGGCGCGGATGGCGGCGACGTAACCGCCGGGACCGCTCCCGATAACCACCACATCGTATTTAGCCAAACCAGTCCTCCCCGGGATTCTCGATTCCGGCGTGCGTACAGATGCATGGAAGGAGGTCTAAGATGCGGCTCTTCCCAAGGCGCACAAACCTAAGATTTTAGCAGCGGCACCCCGCAGCCGCAACTCTGGTATGCTCGCCGCAGGCTATCGAATCCGGTCAGCGTACGTCTCACTGCTTAACGGTGGTTTTTCGCTGCCACCACAACCCGAGCAACTGATACTAGGGATATCGCGATGAAATTAATGTACCTTCCTGTTCGTATAGCGGCAGTGAATTCCGGAAACATGAGATGACGATCGACTCAACGCCAGCCGGTTCTCCTTTGCTCAGTAGAGAACCGATTCTAACGACTCCTCCGCCCACAGGGGGAGCCCATATTTTTCGCGGTCCTAATGGAATTCGCGCCGGGTGGCGGCTTCTGATTTTCATTGCCATCTTCGTTGGGATTTTCGTCCCAATGCAATTCAGCTTCTTTCGGATCCCGGCTATTCGTGAATACGTACGCGCCCAGCCCAAGGGAGTTATCACTCCGAGCGGGCAGATTATTGGGGAGGGACTTAGCGTCCTTGTGTTGTTCATTTCCGCGTTCATTATGACGAAGATTGAGAAGCGATCCTTCGCCGACTACGGCTTGCCAGCTAGTGAAGCTTTGGGGAAACGTTTCTGGCAAGGTGTGCCGCTGGGTCTTGCGATGCTATCGTTGCTGATGGGCCTGATTGCGATCTTCCATGGCTTTTCGCTAAGTGGATTTGCAATCTCTGGTACCGAGGCAATTAAATACGGCCTTCTTTACGGCTTTGGCTTCATCCTGGTTGGCATCTTCGAGGAGTTTTCCTTTCGTGGTTACATGCAATCGACGCTGGCTTCGGGAATAGGTTTCTGGCCCGCTGCGATTGTGCTGGGCATCGTGTTCGGAGCGGTGCACCTTGGAAACCCGGGCGAAGCAAAGTACGGCGCGATCATGGCGGGACTTTTCGGATTAGTTGCCGCTTTCTCGCTGCTGCGCACCGGAAGCATCTGGTTTGCAATTGGAATGCACGCTTCGTGGGATTGGGGAGAGACCTATCTTTACTCGGTTCCTGACAGCGGCCTTCTCGCGCAGGGGCATCTGCTAAATTCTTCGTTTCACGGACCGGCTTGGCTGACCGGCGGCTCGGTTGGACCCGAAGGCAGTGCATTCGTATTTCTCGTTTTGCTGATTTGGGCCGCTTGCATACACTTTTTGTTTCCGGAGACGCGCCTACACTAACCGATTTAGTCTGTCGGAATCGTTTCCGCCGCGCTGCGCATCTATACACGTCCGTCTCTTCCATATTTAGCTTAATTTGACATTGGAGAGAAGGTGTCGTTAAAATCGTTGGATTTTGGTGAGGCGGCTAACCCCGCCTAGGGACCTAACCATGGATAAGAAACGGCTCGAGTACTACAAAAAGAAACTGGTCACACGACGCGAAGAACTGGTGCGTGGAATCGCGCGCACCGAACAGGAAGGCCGCGAAGCTGACGAGGATCCCACAGTGGACCTCGCGGATAAGGCCGCCAACTCTTACACCAAGGAATTTCTTTTCGGACAGACGCATAACGATCGTTCTTTGCTGCAACTTGTGAACGACGCGCTGGCGCGCATTAAGGACGGCAGTTTCGGCGAATGCGTCGCATGCCATCAAGAACTGCAGCAGAAGCGATTGGAAGCCGTACCGTGGACCCGCTATTGCATCAGCTGCCAGGAAAAAATGGAGCAGGGCCTGCTGTAAAGCTCTTTCCGAAAATATGCGTGCTAAGCGCGCCGATGAGTGTTGCCCAGCCGCATCGAATCAACAACCATCGATTGCGTAGATTTGCGCATGTGACTTCATTCCTTCACCGTCCGCGCAACTGAGATAGCGCCTCCCCGTACCCTTTCGGTTAAACATTTCGGTGATCATTCGGTATGCGGTCGACGCACTTGCCGCAATGCTATTTCCTGCCCGTGCCGAATCTGCGGCCAAACGCCAACGACCGCGAGCCGGATACCTATCTGCACGGAATGCACTCGCGTCATTTCAGCCCATCGCCGACTCCATGTGCGATTGCTGCGGCCGCCCGTTTATTTCGAAGGTTGCTGCCGAGGCCATCCGGCCTCTTTGCCGACTTTGCCGCTTGAATTCTTTTTCCTTCCGGCGCGCGCGAAGCTATGCCACACAGCGCCGTCTTGCTCCTGAAGTACGAAGAGGTCACCCGGCTGGGCGATTGGTTTGCGGCCAAGCTTGCTGAAGTCGTCGCCCGCGAGCCTGACCAATTCGCGGCCGACGTGGTTGTTCCGGTTCCCCGCATCCCGATCGCTTTCGCGAGCGCGGCTACAATCAAGCGGATTTGATTGCGCGACCGCTCGCGCGCCGATTGGGACTAAAGCGGGGATCATATTTGCTGATCCGTAGAAAGCCGCGTCCAGCGCGCCTGGTACTGTCACGAAAAGAACACGGATTCGGTACGTGGCGCGTACGCTACCCGCAAAGGCGTGCAAGTTGACAACCTGCGCGTCCTACTGGTAGATGATGTATTGACGACTGGAGCGACGCTAGATGCGTGCTCGAAGCCGCTAAAGAAGGCGGGCGCGAAAGCCGTGCTGGGTTGACAGTAGCTCGTGTGCTTAGCGGTTTGGGGCCTTCAATTCCGGCGTCAGAACCGGCCCGACGATTAGTTGGGTAACCACGCGGGTAGCGCAAGCATCCATAAATGACGTAAGCTCTTAATGTAGCAAAGGCGAGCGAATGGACAACCGTCTCAAGAGCGTCTTGCGTCCTCGGCCTAAGATTGGACTGGGTGGCGTCGCGCCGGATGCTGCCGGTTCCAAGTTGGCAAACTCCCCGGCGAGCCGCCCTTCTGTGATGCAAGCGCCGGTCTTGGTGCTCAACGCCACGTTTGAGCCCATTAACGTCACCGCCGTGCGCCGCGCCCTGGTTCTGATGCTCAAAGGCGTGGCTCAGGCGGAAGAAACGAACCACGCGGAAGTCCATACCACTCAAAAGGCCATGCAGGTGCCGTCCGTGATTCGTCTGCTGACCTACCGGCACATTCCGCAGCAAAGCCGCGCGCTTTCGCGAAAAAATATTTTGCTGCGCGACCGCAACACCTGTCAATTTTGCGGCCATGCGCTGCCTGCTTCCGAATTGACGCTCGATCACGTTATGCCGCGATCGCGCGGCGGGCGGTCTTCATGGGAGAACCTGGTCGCCTGCTGTTATGGCTGCAACAACCGCAAGGGCGACCGCACTCCGGAAGAGGCTGGGCTGAAACTTCAGCGCCGCCCGCGTCCTTTCACGCTGCATACTTCGCGCCAACTGATGCGCCTGATAGGACATCGGGATGAGAAGTGGCGTAAGTATCTTTTCTATTAGTCCTTTGCACGTCTCGTAGCCGGTGCAACCTTTTCCGGCCATCCACGTCTAATTACACAAATACTTCTAGGACACACCCCGGGAAGTGGTACTGGTTCAACCCAGGCCGCTTCCCTTATTTTTTGTCTTTCGCAATTTGATAGGAACTGGAAGTCCTCTCTGGCGGAAGATCACTTAAATTTCTTGGCGCCACTTTTCATTCACACCAATCCGCATGATTTGGATTTCCGGCGAAAGATATTTCAATAATTTGTCGGTAGCGGAATGGAACTGCAAGCCCAGCGCAACCAGCCATACCATGGGCGGTCTTGGATCTAGCTCGACACCGGTGAAGGAGCCGTTGCGTTGAAAATTGCCTTCACGCTGATGCCGACGGACCCGCAGCCAATAATCGACCGCTTGAATTGGCAACTGAATATCTGCGGATGCTTTCAATTCAATCACAACCAAGCGGCCACGGCGGGTGACGCCGAGTGAATCAATCCCACCGCGATCGCCTGCCGCAAGGGCTGGAGCCTGCGAACATAAATATTGCGGGTCGAGATGCGCGTCGAGCCTGGTGGGATCCTCAAGTATCCGCGTTTCGAGCCTACCCTCCGGCGCGGCGCGATAGAGCGGATGATTTGTCTTTTCACTTTCTGATTTGCGATGTGCCTCAAGGTCACGGATCAACCGCGCGAGCGCCGCGCGGTTCCGTTGGACAAAGTTTTTTGGATGTCTACGATGCCAAACAACACGCCCTGGCTGGTCCAACGAGCGAATTCCAAACCTCGAAAACAGATTGCAGTATCAGATGCTCCCGCAACGACACGAGTTTCGATAGCAGCCGAGGTAGCAGCCGGCTTTGCAGGTTTCCAGCGTCCGCCGGATCGACTCTCTTCATCGGTCCGTCTCGTCCGACCATAAATGCACCAAAGCCGACTTGCCTTCGCACCTCAAATCGCAATGTAAGGCGGCAAGCTCGGCCAGCCATTCGCCGTCCTCGCGCACTTCCACGCTGCCCGACGCGGGCATTTCTCCCAACGCGCGGCCGAGGTCTGCCCAGTCATCCGCAAAAGCGTTCATTGCATCACCAGTTCGTCTAGATAAAGAAAGATTAAAAAGTCGTGCGGTTATTCCAGAGCTAGCTCTGTGACGCGTATCGAAGGTAGCTGTCTATCCCATTCCACCGGAAGATGTTCCATCTGGATTTGGAAATCCCGTCGCTTTCCAGGGTCGAGCGGCGCATCCGCCGAACCGATCAACTGGTTCGTGTCGCGCAAAATCACCTGATGGAACGGGTCGTGAAATTCCACGGTAACTTCCAAACCTCGCACCTTCCGCGTTCCATCGTTGAATATTGCGCCGGCCACGTAAGTGAAATCCTGATTCAGGAAATTCGTAGCATGTGCCAACTGAATGTCCACAAATTGAATGTGCGGCGCGTAGGCTTGCTCCCCAGGCCCAAAGGGCAACTGAACGACTGTTGCCGCATCATGCGAATGCATCACGTGCATCAGAAGAAGGAATCCGCCGAAAATCAGGAGCACGATTACAGCGCCGGCCGCAAAGGCCACGGGCAGACGGCTGCGCTCTTCGCGATACGAGGTTTCTCCTGGTTCCATGGTTTCCTGTTGGTCTAGCGCCCGAACAATAGCCGGTTGATGAGCGGTTCAGGTAATCCTGCCGCAGCCATTCTTTTTTGCACTGCTTCAATGTCGTAGGGCACGCGCCAGAACTCCACCGCATTGTTGGAAAGATCGGCGATAGCGAATGCCGCGCGTGGATCTCCGTCGCGAGGTTGGCCGACAGATCCTGGATTTAGAAGGTAAGTTGTGCCGGGCTCAATCGTAAGTGTGGAAAATGGAGCGCCGTCTGCGGGCTTGAAATGCAGCACGCCCACTTTATTATCTCGTAAGGTGAAACCGCCCTGCAGATGCGTGTGACCGAAAAAGGTAATGGGCGAGGGCGCATCCAGCAAGCCGTCGAGTGCCTGGGCTGGCGCAAAAACGTATTCATCTTCGTCGCGATGCGCGCCGTGAACCAGCGAGAATCCGTCGATGGAGGCCGGGCCGGTGGGCAACTGTTCTAGCCATGTGCGATTTTCGGGCCGCAACTGATTCCGGGTCCACAGCGCCACGTTGCGCGCAACAGGATTAAAGTCGTCCGCATTGGCGATGCCGCTCCCTGCTTTGTCATGATTGCCGCGAATCGTCATGGCACTGAGTTCGCGAACCTTGTCGATTACTTCGTTTGGATCTGGGCCATATCCAACCACGTCACCAAGACACAACACCTTATCCCAGCGGCCTTTGGCAGCCTCTAACGCGGCCTCCAGCGCTGTGGCGTTGGCGTGGATATCGCTCAGAATCAGATAGCGCATTCAACCACCCCGGTGGGCAGGAAGCGGATTATAGACGAACCCGGGGCGCGTTGCACGAAACTCCAGAGCGGAAAAACAGCTTGCGGGAGCCCGGGGGCGGTTCGCTCACCGAATCAGCATGCAGTCGCCATAGCTATAGAAACGGTAGCTCTGATCGACCGCGTGGCCATAGGCTTGCAGGATTCCTTCGCGCCCGGCGAACGCCGCAACCAGCGCCAGCAAGCTCGATCGCGGCAAGTGAAAGTTTGTCAGCATCTGATCCACAACTCGAATCGTCTTCCCAGGATAGATGAAAATCTCGGCTTCAGCGGGCCCGGGAGAAACCGCTTCTCCTCGGCTTGCTGACTTTTCCGCGGAATCTTCTAGCGCGCGAACCACAGTCGTGCCAACGGCGAGGATTGGCCGCCCGTCTTTCTTTGCTCTGGTAAGGGCGTGCGCAGAGGCCTCGGGAATATCGTAGGACTCGGCATGGATCTTGTGGTCCTCCAAGCGCTCGGTGCGTACTGGCTCAAAAGTGCCCAGACCAACATCCAATGTGATTTCCGCGATCTCAATTCCGCGTTTGCGCAACTGCTCTAGAATTTCGGGTGTGAAATGAAGACCCGCCGTCGGCGCGGCCACCGCGCTTCCCTGCCGCGCGTAAACCGTCTGGTAACGCTCGCGGTCGAGTGGTTCATCTGCGCGCTTGATGTAGGGAGGAAGAGGAATGTGGCCCAATCGTGCGATCGACTCCGCGAAGTTGGTGCGCGACGAGAATCTCAGCAAGCGCAAGCCATAAGCGCCGCGGCCCTCCACGCGAGCTTCCAGTTCGCCGGCGCCGAAAATTATGCGTTCGCCAACCGGGATTTTTCGTCCGGGGCGGACCAGGGTCTCCCACAAGTCAGGTCCGACTTGGCGCGCCAGTAGCACTTCGATTGCAGACTTCAAGTGTTCGTCTCGCGACGGATTGCTGTGACCGGGCTTCTGGGAACGAAGACCCCCGCGTTGTCCAAACAGCCGAGCCGGCAGCACTCGAGTATTGTTGAGGACGACGAGTTCATCGCCGCGGAGTAGTTCGGGGAATTCGCGGAAATAACGATCTTCCGTGGCGCCGGACTTTCGATTCATCACCAGCATCCGCGACGCGTCGCGCCGCTCCGGCGGACGTTGCGCGATTAACTCCGGCGGTAAGTCGAAATCAAATTCAGTCAATTCCATCGGTTTCGTCCGTGATCCATGCGCTCTGGTTCTAAGTATGCTGTACCATCTTAGTGAATCAACAGGCGCGTCGAGCGCCCAAGGCCGGAAGCGTGGCGGAACCGTCTGTGGTTATCACGATCCGAGGAGTCGAACGCCTGCGCGCCGGGCATCTCTGGGTCTATCGCAGCGATGTTCGCAGCACGTCGGCGGAGGCCGGCGCGATCGTCCGGGTCACCGACGAGCGCGGACGCTTTCACGGACGCGCCTTTTACAGTGACAAATCGCAAATCGCCGTCCGCCTGCTCACACGTGAAGATGTTTCTATCGACCGTGCTTTTTTCGCCGAGCGCATCCGCCACGCCGCAGCCTATCGCAAAATTGTCGTCGAAGATACGGACGCGTATCGCTTGATCTACGGTGAGGCCGACCTACTGCCTTCGCTCATCGTCGATGTTTACGGAGATTACCTCGTAGTCCAAACGCTCAGCCAATCCAGCGAGCGATATAAAAGCCTGATTTGCGAAATACTGGTGGATCTATTTTCTCCCAAGGGCATCCTGGAGCGAAACGATCCAAAAGTACGTTTGCTTGAAGGGCTTGAACAGACAGTCAGTGTCCTGCATGGCGAAATCCCCGAAGAAATTGTGGCCAAAGAAAATGCCGTCGCGTTCGTTTACGACCTCCGCAACGGGCAAAAAACGGGATCTTTTTTGGATCAGCGCGAAAACCATTGGGCTGCGCGGCAATATGCATCCGGCGAAGTCCTCGATTGCTTCGCCTACCAGGGAGGATTCGCGCTTACGGTCGCAGCCAATTGCGAGCACGTAGAAGCTGTCGATACGGCTCCCGCCGCCCTCAACGCCGCACGCCGCAATCAAGAAGCGAACGCCATCTCGAACGTCACCCTTCGCGAAGCGAATACATTCGACCTGCTAAAGGAATATGACGAAGTCGAACGGCGCTTCGACACGGTGATTCTCGATCCGCCTGCTTTTGCCAAGAACCGAGACAGCATCCCGGCGGCACAGCGCGGATACAAGGAGATCAATCTCCGCGCCATAAAGCTGCTAAACCCGGGCGGATACTTGGTCACTTGCTCCTGCTCATACCACATTTCCGAGCCGCTCTTACTTCAGGTCATTGCGGAGGCTGCGATTGACGCACACAAGACAGTTACAGTCGTAGAGCGCCGGACGCAGGCTCGAGATCATCCGATTCTATTGACCATGCCTGAGACACATTACCTCAAATGTTTGATAATAAGAGTGTTGTAGTGTAGTTTAGTCCGGCTAACCGATAGCTTTCTAATCGGAAAATACTTGACAATGACGCACGCATATTTTATTATCAGCTTGCGCTAATAAGAGCGCATAATTCTATTGCAGGAGATTTAGAACGTGAATATCATCACCCGTTGGGACCCTTTCCGCAACCTCTCGGCTCGTGTGGAGCAGGTCAACCGGTTGTTTGAGTCTGGCATGCAAAGCTGCAACGACAACTCAGCTTTGACCATTTGGGCTCCTGCGGTCGACATTTACGAGACCGAGAACGAGCTGGTTCTGAAAGCCGATCTGCCCGCGATCAATGAGAAGGACCTCGACATTCGCGTTGAGAACAACATGCTCACGATTCACGGCGAACGCAAGTTTGAAAGTGAAGTGAAGGAAGACAACTACCTTCGGATTGAGCGCACTTACGGTTCATTTAGCCGCAGCTTGGGTTTGCCGAACACGGTGAACACCGAAGCCATCAAGGCGGAATACAAGAATGGCGTTTTGACCGTCGAGATGCCCAAGCGCGCAGAATCGAAGCCGAAACACGTAAAGATCAACGTTTCAACCAACGGCAACTAAGTTTTACCAGCACTAAATGACGAAGAGGGCCGTGATTCTGCCGGCCCTCTTTCTGTCTCAATAGGAAAGTGAGAAAATCGCACCATGCCGCGACTCGACAAACTAACTATTAAAGCCCAGGAAGCTTTGCAAGCAGCGCAAGAGATGGGTGCGCGTTCCGGCCAGCAACAGATCGAGCCATTGCACCTGCTTTGGGCCTTAATCTCTCAAAGCGAAGGCGTGGTCCCTCCCTTGCTCGAGAAGCTCGGGGTGTCGCCCGCCACGCTTGCAAGCCAGGTCGAAACTCAAATCAACCGTTTGCCAAAGGTTTCCGACTTTTCGCAACAGTATTTGAGTCCGGCGACGAATAAGGTTCTCGACCGCGCTTTCGACGAAGCGGATCGCCTGAAAGACGAATATGTCTCGACAGAACACATCCTGCTTGGCATAGCGAAAGATTCTCGCGATCCCGCGGGCCAACTGCTCGCGCGTCACGGCGTGACCCACGACGCTATCTTGCAAGCCATGACCTCCATTCGCGGCAGCCATCGCGTCACTTCGCAAAATCCCGAATCAACCTACCGCGCGCTGGATCAATATGGTCGCGACCTGGCCGACCTTGCCCGCCGAGGCAAGCTGGATCCGGTAATCGGCCGCGACGAAGAAATCCGTCGGGTGATGCAAATTCTCGCGCGCCGCACAAAAAACAATCCAGTCCTGATCGGCGAACCCGGCGTAGGCAAAACCGCCATCGTCGAAGGCCTGGCTCAACGAATTGTCGCAGGCGACGTTCCCGAAGTTCTAAAACCGAAGCGGATCGTTACGCTGGACCTTTCTTCGCTTGTTGCAGGCGCCAAGTATCGCGGTGAATTCGAAGACCGCCTAAAAGCGGTGCTGAAAGAAGTCACCGAGTCCGAAGGCCAGATCATCCTGTTCATCGACGAGCTGCACACCTTGGTCGGCGCTGGCGCTGCGGAAGGATCCATGGACGCCTCCAACATGCTCAAGCCCGCTCTGGCGCGCGGCGAGCTGCGTGCGATCGGCGCGACCACGCTGAATGAATTTCGCAAGTACATTGAGAAAGATCCTGCGCTGGAACGCCGCTTCCAGCCCGTGTATGTAGGCGAGCCATCGGTCGAAGACACCATCGCCATCCTGCGAGGCCTGAAAGAGCGTTACGAAGTCCATCACGGCGTGCGAATCAAAGACGCAGCCATCGTAGCCGCTGCCATGCTTTCTCAGCGCTACATCACCGACCGCTTCCTCCCCGATAAAGCGATTGATCTTGTGGACGAAGCCGCCGCCGGTCTGCGCATGGAAATCGATTCGCTGCCCGCTGAGATTGACGAAATTGAGCGCCGCATCATGCAGCTTGAAATCGAGAAGCAAGCGCTGCGTAAGGAATCGGACCAAAATTCCCGCGACCGCCTAAAACAAATCGACAAAGAACTCGCTGGCCTGCGTGAGCAGTCCAACGCCCTGAAGGCGCACTGGCAAACCGAAAAAGACGCCATCGGCCGCATTCGCAAACTAAAAGAAGAGATCGAGCAATTGAAAGCCGATGAACAACGCTACGAGCGCGCCGGCGATCTTTCGAAAGTTGCCGAGATCCGTTACGGCAAATTGTCTGCCGCCGAAAAAGAGTTAAAAGCCGCGCAGGATCACCTGGCCGAGTTGCAGAAAGATCATCCGATGTTGAAAGAAGAAGTGGGCGAGGAAGAAATCGCAAAGATCGTCAGCAAATGGACGGGAATTCCAGTCGGCCGCCTTCTCGAAGGCGAAGTCCAGAAACTCATTCACATGGAAGAACGCCTGCGCGATCGTGTGGTGGGCCAGGACGAAGCGCTTGCCAGCGTGGCAAACGCCATCCGCCGCAGCCGCTCAGGCTTGAGCGATCCAAACCGCCCGATCGGCTCGTTTTTATTCCTCGGTCCAACCGGAGTCGGCAAGACCGAACTCGCCCGAGCGCTGGCGGAATTTTTGTTCGACGACAAGAAAGCCATCATTCGCCTGGACATGTCCGAATACATGGAAAAACATTCCGTGGCGCGCATGATCGGCGCACCTCCTGGCTATGTCGGGTACGAAGAAGGCGGGCAGCTTACCGAACAGGTCCGGCGGCGTCCATATTCCGTGGTGCTGCTCGACGAAATCGAGAAGGCGCATCCGGATGTCTTCAACGTCCTGCTCCAGATTCTTGACGACGGCCGCTTGACCGATGGCAAAGGCCGCGTCGTGGATTTTCGTAACACCGTGATCATCATGACTTCCAACGTAGGCTCCACAGCCATCTTTGAGCTAGCTGCCAAAGATCCGAAGAAAGCACGCGAACAGGCCATGGCCGCTTTGCGCGAACTTTTCCGCCCGGAATTCTTGAATCGGATTGACGACATCGTCATGTTTAAACCGCTTGGCAAAGATCAGATCGAGCGCATCATCGAACTGCAGATGCGCAACCTGACCAAACGCCTGGCGGAACGCCAGTTGACCATCGAACTGACTCCGGCCGCCAAAGCCTTGCTCTTCCGCGAAGGCTACGATCCGGCATATGGTGCGCGGCCGATGAAGCGAGCTATCCAGCGGCTGATTCAGGATCCGCTGGCCCTGAAACTTCTGGACGGCGAGATTCACGCGGGGGACCACGTGTTTGTCGACGCGGATGCGAAGACGGGCGAAATGAAAATCACGCGCGGGACCCTGAAGGCAGGGGCTGCTTAGGTCGAACCGGGACACAAAGGGCAAAGTTTATGAAGACTCTAAAGACCACATTACTTCTCACCGCATTAACGCTGCTGCTTCTGTTCATCGGCGAAGCGTTCGGCGGCCAGCGCGGCATGACGATTGCTCTCGTCGTCGCTGTCTTGATGAACGGGACTGCCTATTTCTTTTCTGACAAAATCGCGCTCGCTTCCAGCGGTGCGCAGCCAATCAGCAGAGAAGACGCCCCGCGCCTCTACGCCGTCATGGAGCGCCTCTGTGCGAAAGCCAATTTGCCCATGCCGAAGCTGTATCTGATTCCGCAGCCTGCTCCCAACGCGTTCGCCACCGGCCGTAATCCCAGTCACGCATCAGTTGCCGTCACGCAGGGCCTGCTCGAGCTGATGAATGACGACGAACTGGAAGGTGTTATCGCTCACGAGCTGTCACACGTCCGCAATTACGACATCCTCACTTCTTCGATTGCAGCGACACTCGCCGGCGCAATTATGTGGATCGGCCGATGGGGATGGTTGCTCGGAGGCTCGGGCGGACGTGGCAGAGATCGCGAAGGCGGAGGGCTCACTGCGCTTTTGATGCTCATTTTTGCTCCGCTTGCCGCCTTATTACTTCAGCTCGGAATTTCTCGCCAGCGCGAATATCAGGCGGACGCTTCCGGCGCGAAGATGGTGGGACAGCAATACGGTTTGATCAGCGCTCTTGAAAAACTCGGCGCGTACAATCAGAAAATTCCATCAAACATTCCGCCGTCAACTGCGGCGCTCTGCATCGTCGCGCCGTTTTCGCCCCGACAATTTCTTGCCGGGCTTTTCAGCACGCATCCGCCGCTCGCCGACCGCATCGCCGAGTTGCGCAACATGACTGTGACGCGGTGAGCGACTAAGCTGGCGGGCGAGATTTCCGCGAAGCCCATCAGTCAAGAATTGGGTGTAGTGGAAATTATTAATCCACCACGCAGAAATCTTTAAAATCACGTAAAAATTGCAGGTACTGGAAGCCCCTAGAACCTGTAGTCCGCGACTTTGATCGTCTTCAAAACATTTTGAATCAATCACTTGCGGCCCCTCCTGGCAATGGCCCACTTTGGTTCTGCGCTTGCTCCTATCGCCCCCGCACCCCGATTCAAACAGGAGAAAAAGCAATGAGTGAAGAAAGACAGGAAATTATCACAGAGGACGCCGCCGCGCCCCGCTGGGTCGGCATCGTAGTTGTCGCTCTGGCCGTGGTATCTCTCGTGGCGCTGGGCGCAGGATGGACGGCCTCTACGCGCTCAAAAGAGCTCGAGCAGAATTTGGCGAGCCAGAATGAACAGTTCAAGAAGAACGAAGATATCCTCGGCCAGCGGCTGGCAAAAGCCGAAGACACCAACGCCCAGCTACAGGGCGAGCTGAGCGTCGTGACCGACAAGATGAAGCTGACCGAAGGCGAACTGGGCAAAGCGCGCCTGCAGGCAAAGAGGATCAAGGAAGAAGACGCCAAGGAATTGGCGGACCTGCAGAACCAGACCAGCGCGCAGCTCGCGACCAAGGCCAGTGTTGACGACGTCAACAAACTTGGAACGGACGTTAACGGTGTGAAGTCGGATCTCGACGCCCAGAAGAACAACCTTCAGATGACTCGCGGCGAATTTGGCACGCTAATCGCCAAGAACCATGACGAAGTGGAAGAGCTACGGCGTCTTGGTGAACGCGATTACTACGAATTCAGCATTGACAAGAAGAATAACCGCGAGAAAGTCGGCAATTTGATGGTAGAACTTCGCGGCACTAATACCAAGAAGAGCCAGTACACCGTGACGATCTTTGTCGACGACCAACGCCACGAAAAGAAGGGCTTGACGGCCAACGAGCCGCTTTACTTCTTCGAAAATGGCGCGCGCGCTCCGCTTGAGTTCGTGGTGAATCAGGTGGGCAAGGACAAGATCTCCGGATACTTGAGCGTGCCGAAAGTAAATCAAGCGCATGCGCAAGCAGTTTCCGGCGGTAATTAAGGCAGCGCACAACCGCGCACTGGCGGGCGCGGAATGTAACAGAAAAGGGGGCGTCCCGAGCGCCCCCTTTTTTATTCCGCTTTCTTTGCTGCGCGCTGTTTGCGAGTGAGGAACCTCTTGGCCAAGGACGAAAGCTGATCGTGCTTGAGTTTTCCTTGTTCGTAGAGCTGGACTTTTTTCTTAGCGACTTTACGGCGGCGGCGCTGCCGCTTCTGGGCTACATACCGCTTTTCATTTGCCATTCAATATCCTCCACAATGAGCGATATCTGATTGTAGCGGAGAAGGAAAATGATGCAAGGTTCGCGTGTGTTTTTGCGCGCAAGTTCGAGTACGATTCTTAGGCGATGATCGTCACTGCCATTTACGCAAGCCGCATCCTGACTCCCCAGGAAGAGCTTGCCGACAGCGTTATTCTCACCGAAGGCGGCCGCATCACCGCCATCGGACATCGCGACGAAGTGAAAATCCCGTCGGGCGCAATTGATTACGTCGCGGCGGGCATGACCGTCGTGCCCGGCTTTGTTGACGTTCATATTCATGGAGCCGGCGGGCATGATGTGATGGAAGCGACTCCTGCTGCACTTGATTGCATAACCTCCACGGTCGCGCGTTATGGCACCACGTCAATTCTGGCCACCACTGTTACTGCTCCGGTGCAAGAAACTTGCAGGAGTCTCGAGGGGATCGCCCAATATATTCGCTCGCACCAGGACGTAAACGAAAGTGCCGGCTTGGCCGCTGAAATCCTGGGAATTCACCTGGAGGGCCCCTTTATTTCCAGGGCGCGCCGCGGCGTCCATCCGCCGGATGCTATTGCGCGGCCTTCCGTTGAAGTTCTGGAAAAATTTCGCGCGGCCTCGGATGGCTTGATTCGCATTATTACCATGGCCCCGGAGATTCCCGGCGCGCTCGATTTGATTCGTGCCGCGGTGGCCAATGGCATTGTGGTGGCAATCGGCCACACGGACGCGGATTACGCGCAAACGTTGGCAGCCATTCAGGCCGGGGCGCGCCACGCTGTGCATTTCTACAACGCCATGCGGCCATTCTCGCACCGCGATCCAGGCGTCATCGGCGCGATCCTCACCGAGCCGGATGTTACCGCAGAAGTTATCGCGGATGGGATTCACGTTGCCGGCCCCGCCATTCAGGTTCTGCTTGGCACAAAGGGATTCGACACCGTGCTTCTCGCAAGCGATAGCACAGCAGCCACGGGAATGCCCGACGGTAAATCTCGTCTCGGAAATTTCGAAGTAACAGTGAAGGATGGCGTTTGCCGCAATTCGGAAGGGAAACTCGCTGGCAGCACGCTCACGCTCGATCGCGCTCTGCGTTATATCGTGGCGCTGGGCGTTCCGCTCGTCGACGCAGTAAGGATGGCCACTATTTTGCCTGCTCGCCGCCTCGGCCTCGCAGGCAAAAAAGGAATCATTGCGGTGGGAGCGGATGCGGACTTGGTCGTTCTGACACCAGATTTGCGCGTAATAGGTGTAATGACGCGCGGCGCGGGGCTGGCGTAGCGATCAGAAAAATAGAAGTTCCGCGTAATGTATTCGACGAAACTTGACTTCACTCAATACGGCTTTCCTATCCGGACAATCTGATCCAAGCATTCATTGGCGGGTCTCACTCCACTCAGTGGTGAGACAAACTTAGGGAAGTCTACATGAGCTTCTGGAATGCGTGAATTGAACCGAGCAGTTACTTATTCAGCGGAATCTTTAATTCTTCGGCGAGCAAGTAGGGATCGAACGGGCTACAGGCGAAAAAGCGCCCATCGATTTCAAGAGTTGGGACTTTGCGCCGGCCGTTGTTCGCGCGAAGGACCTTTTCTTCCGCGTCAGGCGATTCATCAATATTCACTTCGCGAAAAGGTATTTTCCGCTCGCGAAGGAACTGTTTCGCGCGCCTGCAGTCACAACACCAGCATGTGGAATAGACAGTAATTTCAGCCATACGGGCTCTTCTAACATATTACAGATATTGGATGCTGGCCGCAGCCTGCGGATGCGGCACTGGCGCGAACCAGTACATCCGTAACTACCACATCCGCATAGGCTTAATGGCCCGAACGGGAGGGATCCGGCGCTCCGGAACCGCCGCCTTTGGCAGCCGTCTGCAAACGCGCCGTGGCCCGTTCTATCTCCGCTTCAGTCTTCTCGGCCTCACCCTCAGATATCCCGGGCTTGGCGGCCTCCGCTTGAGCCCTTTCAAGCGCCGCCCGAGATCGCGCCACATCGATTTCCTCGGCGCGCTCAGAGTTTTCCGCCAGCACGATTACACGATCTGGAAGGACCTCGGCGAACCCCTCGATGACCGTCAAATAGCGCGTCTCGGAGCCTTTGTGGTACGTCAGCGTGCCCACGCCCAGCAAAGTAATCAGCGGGGCGTGCCCCGGCAGGATGCCCAGGTAGCCGTCCTTCCCGGGCATTTCGAGCGATTGCACGTTCTCGCTCAGAACGTGCTTCTCGGGCGTCACAACTTGCAGTTCGATGGCTTCCGGTAGCATCTGTTCAGGCTCGCGCGGCTGAAAGACTACGCCACTGCGGCCATTTTCTCCGCTTTCTCTCGCGCTTCTTCAATCGTACCCACCATGTAAAAAGCTTGCTCCGGCAGATCGTCGTGCTTTCCTTCGACGATTTCCTTGAATCCGCGCACGGTGTCGGCAACCTTCACGTATTTGCCTTCGAGCCCCGTGAACTGGGCCGCGACGTTCATGGGCTGCGAAAGGAATTTTTCGATCTTGCGCGCGCGGGTCACTGTCTGTTTGTCATCATCCGAGAGTTCTTCGATTCCGAGAATCGCGATAATGTCCTGCAGCTCGCGATAGCGTTGGAGGATTGATTTCACCGCGCGCGCCACGGTGTAATGGTCCTGTCCAACGATGCGCGGGTCTAGAATGCGCGAAAAGCTAGCAATCGGATCGACCGCCGGATAAATTCCGCGCTCCACAATTTGCCGGCTCAGGTTGGTGGTGGCGTCCAAGTGCGCGAATGTCGCGGCTGGCGCGGGGTCGGTATAGTCGTCCGCAGGCACGTAAATCGCTTGCACCGACGTGATCGATCCTGTTTTTGTGGAAGTGATGCGCTCCTGCAGCTCGCCGATTTCCGTGTTCAAGTTCGGCTGGTATCCCACGGCTGAAGGCATGCGGCCCAACAGCGCGGAAACTTCAGACCCTGCTTGCACGAAACGGAAAATGTTGTCGATGAAAAGCAGCACGTCCAGATGCTCTTCGTCGCGGAAATATTCAGCGACAGTGAGGCCGGTCAATCCGACTCGCAAACGCGCGCCGGGCGGCTCCGTCATCTGGCCGTAAATCAGCGCGCAACGGGATTTCTCGGAGTTTCCCGGCACAACCACGCCCGATTCCTGCATTTCGAGCCACAAGTCGTTGCCTTCGCGCGTGCGCTCACCGACTCCCGCAAAAACGGAAACGCCGCCGTGCTTCATCGCTACGTTGTGGATCAATTCCTGAATCAGCACGGTCTTGCCCACGCCGGCGCCACCAAACAACCCGATCTTGCCGCCCTTCAGGTAAGGCTCAATCAGGTCCACGACCTTGATGCCCGTCTCGAACATCTCGAGATTTGTGGATTGGTCTTCGAGAGATGGCGCCGGACGGTGAATTGGGTAACGCTTGTCGGTTTTCACTGGCCCAAGTTTGTCCACCGGCTCGCCAAGCACGTTCAGGACGCGGCCCAGCGTGGCGCGGCCGACCGGCACAGAAATTGGTTCGCCAAGATCTTCCGCCTTCATTCCTCGCACGAGACCTTCGGTGGGCTTCATCGCAACGGTACGAACCCGCCCCTCGCCCAGGTGCTGCGCGACTTCCGCGACGATGTCGAGCGGCTCGGGAACGTTGAATCCTTCGCTGGTGATGCGCACGGCGTTGTGAATCAGCGGCAGGTGGTGTTCCTGAAACAGAATATCCACAACCGGTCCGATTACTTCGACGACGTGCCCAATTCTTTCCTGGTCTTTTTTCTCTGCCATTCTGGTTCTCCCTAAATTTTTTCCGAAGCGCCGCGCCTATGACATCGCGGAAGCTGCGCCGCTTACAATCTCAATAATTTCCTTGGTAATTCCGGCCTGACGGATCTTGTTCATCTGCAAAGTCAGTTTGTCGATCAGTTCTGACGCGTTGCGCGTCGCTGCATCCATCGCCGTCATGCGGGCGGCATGCTCGGCTGCGGCGGATTCCAACAGAATTCGAAAGACTTCTGTCTCCAGGTAGCGAGGCATCAAAGCCTTGAAAATCTCGTCCACCGGCTGCTCGTATATGTAGTCCACCAGAAATTCGTCGCCTTTGGGCGCTCGCTCCATCGGCAGCGAGCTCCCTGGCCCGGCATGGCTGGCCAGCGACTTCTCGGCAGTTTTTTTCTCAGCTTCGACTACTTGCGGATCGATCGGCAGCAATTTCTGAACCTGCAGGTTCTGCACCATCACATTCTTGAACTCGTTATAAATTGCGTACACCGCATCCACTTCGCCGCTGATGTAGAGGTCCGCAATGCGCGCTGAGATTTCCTTCGCTTTGGCAAACTCCACCTTGGCCGACACATCCAGATATTCCCCGACAAAGTTCATCCCGCGCTTGCGGAAAGTGTCGCGGCCCTTCTTCCCGATGACCATCAGCTCAATCTTTTTTGATGAATGATCGCGGATAAATTCAGCCGCCAGGCGAATGACGTTGGAGTTAAAGGCACCGGCCAGGCTGCGGTCGCCAGTAAGCACAACCACCAGAACTTTGTCTTCCGGACGCCGTACGAGAAGCGGATGCGCTATGTTCTCCATGCGCGCCGCAGCCGAACGCAGAACGCGCAGTAACTCGCGGGCGTACGGCCTGGCCGCAAACACCCCTTCTTGCGCGCGCCGCAATTTCGCCGCAGCGACGAACTTCATCGCGCGGGTGATTTGCTGCGTGTTCTTTACCGAGCGAACGCGCCGCCGATAATCAAGTAGAGTGGGCATGAATCGTCGTTACGTGCTAATTGTGTTCGAATTAATGTGCCGCGGGCACGGGCGCCGACTCCGGTTTCGGCGGAGCCGCTTTCTGTTCTTCTTTCGCGGCAGCTTCCGCTTCGGACTTCGCCGCTAGAGTCGCCTTGAAAGTCTCTTTGAACGCGTCCAGCGCTTTGGTGGCTTCGGCGCGAATCGCATCGTCAAACGCCATTTTCTCGCGCAGCGCCTTCAGCAAACCTTTGTAGTTCGTTTCGATAAACGGATACAGCTCCAGCTCAAACCGACGGCACTGCGATACTTCCAGATCCTCGAGATATCTGTTCGCCGCGGCGTAAATGATCAAGACCTGCTGTTCCACTGGCAACGGCTGATATTGGTCTTGTTTAAGGATTTCCACCAGGCGCTGGCCGCGAGCGAGTTGCGCCTGCGTCGCTTTGTCCAACTGTTCCGTCCCGAACTGCGCGAACGCTGCCAAATCGCGATACTGCGCGAGGTCCAGACGAAGCGTGCCGGCCACTTGCCGCATGGCTTTAATCTGTGCGTTGCCTCCAACGCGGCTGACCGAAAGCCCCACGTTGACGGCCGGCCGAACGCCGCTGTTGAAAAGGTCTGCCTCGAGATAAATCTGGCCGTCCGTGATGGAAATTACGTTCGTGGGAATGTATGCGGAAATGTCGCCCGCCTGCGTTTCGATTACAGGCAGCGCCGTCAACGAGCCCGCGCCGAGTTCATCATTTAATTTCGCAGCGCGTTCCAGCAAGCGCGAGTGCAAGAAGAAAACGTCACCGGGGAACGCCTCGCGCCCGGGAGGCCGTCGCAAGAGCAAGGAAATTTCGCGATACGCTTGCGCGTGCTTCGAAAGATCGTCGTAAAAACATATCGCGTGGCGCTTCGTATCGCGGAAGTATTCGCCGATGGCGCAGGCCGCGAACGGCGCAATGTACTGCATTGAAGCAGATTCGGAGGCCGATGCGGCCACCACGATACTGTGATCCATCGCGCCATAATCGGTCAGGATCTTGACGATTTGCGCGATGGTCGAACGCTTCTGCCCAATCGCGCAATAAATACAAATCATGTCGCCGCCGCGCTGATTGATGATCGTGTCCAGAATGATGGCGGTCTTCCCGGTCTGGCGATCGCCGATAATCAACTCGCGCTGGCCCCGCCCAATCGGAATCATCGCGTCAATGGACTTGATTCCGGTTTGAACTGGTTCGCGCACCGGCTGCCGGTCAACGACGCCGGGGGCCAAACGCTCCAGCGGGTTGCGCGCATCGGTTTGAATGGGTCCTTTGTCATCGACGGGGTTTCCCAGCGCGTCCACCACGCGCCCGAGAATCGCGTCGCCCACCGGCACGGACATAATCTTGTTCGTGCGCTTCACGATGTCGCCTTCTTCGATCTTCGTGTAATCGCCGAGCAGCACCACGCCGACTTGGTCTTCTTCCAGGTTTAGCGCGATTCCGGAAACGTCGTTGGGGAACGCGAGCATCTCGCCGGCCATGCATTTATCCAGCCCGTGAACGCGCGCGATTCCGTCGCCAACGGAGATCACCGATCCCACTTCGTCCACCGCGAGCGTTTGCTGGTAGTTTTCGATCTGCTCGCGCAGAATTTTTGTGATTTCGTCCGCTTTGATATTCGCCATTCCTGCTCCTAGTTTCGATGAACTATTCCGTTTCCAACTGCTCGCGCAGACGGTTTAACTGCTCGCGCACCGAGCCGTCGTAAATTGTTGAGCCCACGCGCACCACCGCGCCGCCCAGCAGCGCTTTATCTTCGCGGAACAGCGCCTCGATCTTCTTTCCTGTGCGCCGCTCAATCACCGAGGTCAGTTCTTTTTTCTCCGCGGCGCTCAATTCCTTCGCCGAGCTCACTTCCGCCTCTTCGATTCCCAATCGAGAATTCAATTGTTGTCCAAAGGCCACCACGATCTCATCAAGCATTTCCGTGCGGCGGTGGTCAACGATCAAGTAAATAAAGTTCTGCACCGCGACGTCCACGCCCATCTTCGCCGCGATTTCGTGGACGACTCTTTGTTTCACCTCGCGATTCACTGCCGGGCTTTCCAATGCATTCCGCAAGTCCGTCGAGGAGTAAAACAATTCCACAAAAGCTTCGAGATCGCTCTTCACCTTGTCGGCAATTTTCCGCTCGAGCGCGACTTCGGCAAGCGCTGCGGCGTATCGTTCCGCTACCGCGCTCAATTGACGCTCCTCTCGAGTTCAGCCACGAACGTCCGGAACAGCCCGGCTTCGGCTTGCGGCGTGATCTCTTTCCGCAGCATGACTTCGGCGCGCTCGATAGCCAGCCGCGCCGCCAGCGCTTTCAATTCCAAATGCGCAGCGCGTCTAGCCGCTTCGATTTCCATCTGGGCGGCATGCTCAATTTTTCCGGCTTCGGCGCGCGCCGCGTCGCGAAGCCGCTTGGCTTCCTCTTCCGCGTCGCGCTTCGCGTCGGTGCGGAGCCGCTTGATCTCGTCGTCGAGCCCCGCTAGTTTCTCCTGAATTTCTTTTCGCTGCCGTTCGGCGACCTCTCGCGCTCGGGCGCCCTCGGCGATTTTTCGCGATATCTCTTCCGCTTGCGCCCGGAAATAGGGACCGCCCCACTTCACCGCGGCGAACGCAATTCCGCCGAAGACAATCGCGAAATTCAGCCAGCGGAATATGTACCCCGTTCCGGTTTCCGCCGCCGGGGCTTCGTTCTCTTGGGCCATCACCGGCAGCACCACGAGAAGCAAAAATACGGACATAAATCCAAGCGTTCCCAGCAGGCGCTTCATCGCACCGCCCCGCTACGTATGGAAGGAGGATTCTCGAGAATCACTCGTACAATTTCCCCCGCCAGTGAATCGACCTGGCTCTCAACTTCACGGCTGGCCAAGGCCTGCTCATCGGCAATCTTTTTCTTCGCCTCACCCACTTCTTCCCGCGCGCGGCTGCGCATTGCTTTCAAAAACCTGGCTCGCTCGTCGAGGACTGCCTGCCGCGCAGCTTCTTGTTCCGCGTAAATCTCTCCGCGCGCTTTTCGCAGCGTGTCATTGTGAGCCTGCAAATCCCTGGCCACTTCGGCTTCCAAGGCGGCGGCTTCGCGGCGCGCTCCTTCGATCTTTGCGTCGCGCTCCGCCATCGCTTTTTGAATTGGCGTGAAAAATGCCCAGCGCAGGAACAAATAGAAAAGAAAAACGATAATGACTGTGGGCACAGCTTGAAGGAACAGGTCACCGAGCTGGTGGAGAATTTCCATCGTCAGGAGAAAGTACGGATATGCCGCCCCGTTTGAAAATTGATCGCATGCGTCCGGGGCGACACCCTCGCTCGCCGGAACACACTTCTAGGATCAACAAAGCTCGTGATTATCGCATCGCCATGGGTTAACGTCAACGCCGAGCTTGCAGCTGTGTCGAGCTTGCAGCTGCCGAAGCTAATGGATTTCATCAACTTGAACTCTTCCAGGCGGCATTATGTCACCCCTGAAAAGCCTCTTTCCGGCTCACCACGACCCAGAGCAATAACGCCAATAGGGGGACGGCAAAAATAACACCGAACCAAATTTGAAAATGCATGGCGGGAGGCGGCGTGCCTGCCGTTCCTTGCATGTCACGCAGCATATCGCCCATGGCCTGTTCGAATCGTGCCTGGGTCCCTGGAATCAGCACCATCGTCAGAGAGTTGAAAATCAGGAATTGAAAATAGTAAATGGCCAGTGTGCGTCCCCACGGCCTCAGCTTTAGTAATCCAAAACCTATGAGCGATTGCAGGAACGCGAGCGCCGACATAATCAACGACGCGGACGTTCCCTTAAAAAAGAAACCTAGGAAGAAGACCGGTGGGTTCATCGAGAGGCCCAGAACGCCGACCAACGCGCTGATCAGCAGATACCAGGCGATCAAAGTGATGCTCAGGGGCCGGTTACCCGCCGTAACAATCGACAGTCCCGCCGTTCCTGCTAGCGTGGGGATTGTAAACCTCAGGAATTGATCCTTCGTCGACGGTTTGTTGAAGAAGTAAAGCCACCAGCCGCCCAGCACCGCCAGAACTCCATAAAATATCGTCAGGAAAACCTTTGTCGCCATCAATACATTTTTGGTCAGTTCCGGGCTCGGAGTCGTGCCGGGCGGCGGAAACGGCATTACCAGGAGCATCAGAAACCCGGGGATACATAGGAAAAGCAGCAACGCGCTGAAAACCAACATCGAGATTCTGGCCCACTCTCGCAGGCGCATCAGACCCATTCCCGTCGCGATGCCCCACGCTCCCACTGCGAACAATAATAGCGCGGTGAAAGCCATAAAATACTTAACAAAATGGACTTGGTTTTCGGGGACAGGAATTCCGCCGGAGGAAGCAAACAAGACCATCAATCCGGCAAGCAGGGCGAGGGCGCTGCCGAATATCACAGCCACAGCCGATGCTGTCACGCCAGCGGATCGATTCACGCACCACTCCGGAAAAACTTCACCGGAGTATACATCACAGAATCAGCAAAAACTCTGTAACTCGCTGGCGCGGCAAGGTGGGAGTTCGATACAATGTTGCGTTTGGGCGTCACGGCGAATCGCTCACTGAGCATCGCAATTGCAAGCCATCTGGACTCGTTAAGGAGAATCTGATGCCATCCTTCCCCGGAGTCGATTTCCTTGACTTCGATTCCCTCCTGAGCGACGAGGAAAAACTCGCGCGGCAAACCGCTCGTCAATTTGTTGATGATGAGATCATACCCATCATCGAGCAATACAATCGTGAAGGAAAATTCCCAGTGCAGCTCGTTCCCCAAATGGCCGAGCTGGGACTTTTCGGCGCGAGCCTGAAAGGCTACGGCTGCGCCGGAATGTCCAACGTTGAATACGGCCTGGTGACCCAGGAACTCGAGCGTGGTGACTCCGGCCTGCGAAGTTTTATCTCCGTGCAGTCCGCATTGGTGATGTATCCGATCCACTCATATGGGTCGGACACGCAGAAAGACAAATGGCTTCCGCTGCTGCAACAAGGAAAAGCCATCGGCTGCTTCGGGCTCACTGAGCCGCAATTTGGTTCGAATCCGGGAGGCATGCTCACTCGCGCGGTGAAAAAAGGTGATGGCTACGTCCTGAATGGCGAAAAGATGTGGATCACGAACGGGTCGATCTCCGATATCGCGGTGATCTGGGCGAAAACGGAAGACGACAAGATTCGCGGCTTCCTGGTTGAAAAAGGCACGCCTGGCTACAAAGCCTGGGACGTTCACGGAAAATATTCACTGCGCGCTTCAGTCACTTCCGGTCTGGCTATGACAGATTGCAAAATTCCGGCGACAAATCTGCTGCCCGGTGTGGAAGGCTTGAAAGGGCCGTTGTCCTGCTTGAATCAAGCGCGCTACGGAATCGGATGGGGCGCGCTCGGCGCGGCCATGGCCTGTTACGACACTGCGCTCACCTATGCCAAGCAGCGCAAACAATTCGACAACAAGCCCATCGCCTCGCACCAGCTGGTCCAGGAAAAACTGGTTTGGATGATCACGGAAATCACCAAAGCGCAATTCCTCGCGCTTCAAGTTGGAAAGCTTAAGGACCAGGGCCGGGCGCATCCTTCACACATCTCCATGCTGAAAATGAACAATGTATGGATGGCGCTGGAAACCGCTCGCATGGCACGCCAAATCCTGGGCGCCAACGGTATCGTGGACGATTACCCCATCATGCGCCACATGAATAATCTCGAATCCGTGATCACCTACGAAGGAACGCACGACATCCACAAGCTGATCATCGGCGAACGCATCACCGGAATCGCGGCCTTCGAATGAGCCTGAGCCATCGGTGCGCTTTTCACGCAGCCCTCTTGCTAGCGTTCGCGCTGCTGTTGGTTTCGTCGCATGCCTCGCGCGCCGCGGAGCCCGCATCAAAGCCAAAAATTCGCGCAATCACAGCTTTCGTCCGGCTCGACCGCGCGCATTACAAAGAAGAAATTCAAGACACTCTGAATTTCCTGCGCCAGGCGAAAGGCTCCTTCGAAAAATCCGGATACGAAGTCCAGACCATTCGCATCACTACGCAGCCTTTCCCTGAATACACGCGCGGTCTATCCGAGGCGGAAACGCTGGCATTCTTCCGTGACTACGACGCGCTGGCGGTGAAAGAGGGGTTCGACGCTTCCATCGGTCCCGCGATGATGAAGGACACCGACGACGCGCGCGAAGCGGAGTTGCTCGGAAAAATCTTGGCGGGCGCCAAAACTTTGGAAGGATCCATCTTCATTGGCGGCGAAGACGGCATCCACTGGAAGTCCATCCGCGCCGCAGCCGGCGTGACGAAGTATCTGGAAGCCAACACCCTGCACAGCCAGGGAAATTTTAGCTTCACTGCGTCGTCTTTCGTTCCTGATGGCACGCCGTTTTATCCCGCGTCGTATCTGGCGGGCGAAGGCAAGCAATTCGCCGTCGGTTTGCAGTCGGCCAATGTCGTCGCGGATGCCTTCGTTTCCACGAAGTCGCCCGAGGCTGCCGAGGAGCGCTTGAAATCTTCGCTTACCGTTTATGCCCAACAAGTCGAACAGACTGCTAAGGAAATCAGCCAAAGCACGGGCTGGAAATATGGCGGAATCGACCTTTCTCCGGCGCCTCTGAAAGAAATTTCGATTGGAGGTGCGATCGAGAATTTACTCGGAGCGCCTGTAGGCACGAGTGGTACGATGACCGATGCGGCACTGATCACCCGGGCGCTCAAGGCAATTCCGGTCATGCAAGCCGGCTATTCCGGGCTCATGCTTCCGATACTGGAAGATTCAGTTCTCTCGCAGCGCTGGAGCGAAGGACGCCTTTCGATCGATGTCCTGCTTTCATATTCAGCGGTCTGCGGAACCGGACTCGACGTGATTCCACTTCCCGGCGATATCTCCAATGAAGGGCTCGCGAAGATTCTCGGCGACGTCGCCAGCCTATCGGTGAAATGGCACAAGCCGCTTTCAGCCCGCTTGCTGCCAGTCGCTGGAAAGAAAGCGGGCGATCAAACAGAATTCGACGATCCCTTTCTCGTGAACGCAACCATTCAGCCGCTTCCATGACCCTGGGCGAAATTATTCCGGACACTTCGCCTTGGTTGAAAACATCTCAATTGGATTATGATAGGCGCCCCGAGCAGAAGTCCTCGACGCTCGGGTTCACTCTCGCACTTCAGGAGCCGTAATGGAGAAAGCACTTAGTCTGGAATTTTTGCGAGTCGTGGAGCGTGCCGCAATCGCGTCGGCGCATACCATGGGCCTTGGGGACCGCCATAAATCCGATCAGATGGCCGTAGAAGCCATGCGTTCGGAAATGGACACAGTCGGCATGGATGGGACCATCGTTATCGGAGAAGGCGAGCGCGACGAAGCTCCCATGCTTTTCATTGGCGAAAAAGTGGGCGCTGCGGTGCGCGATAAAAGCCGCAAATACCCCGAAGTCGATATCGCCGTGGATCCCCTGGAGGGCACGAACCTTTGCGCCACCGGCGAGCCCAATGCCATCGTAGTTCTGGCTGCAAGCGACCGCGGCGGACTGCTCCATGCTCCTGATCTCTACATGGAAAAAATAATCGTGGGTCCGTCGTGCAAGGGTGCTGTCGAGCTGGATGCGCCGGTGGCGGACAATTTGAAAGCGATCGCCAAGCGCCTCAACCGCAAGGTGGAAGACCTGGTCATCATCGTACTAGATCGGCCGCGCCACGAAAATCTGATAGCTCAGATTCGAGCTGCGGGCGCTCGTATCAGGCTCATTTCCGATGGCGATCTATCCGCCGGGATTAGCGCCGCAGTGGTTGGCACCGGCGTACATGCCGTGATGGGCACTGGTGGCGCACCGGAAGGCGTACTAACCGCCGCGGCGCTGCGGTGCTTGAACGGCCAAATCCTTGCGCGGCTGGTGGTGTCAAAGCCCGAACACCACGAGCGCATCGTGCAAATGGGCATCAAGGATGCAAAGCGCATTTACAACACGGAAGAGCTCGCTCCCGGAAAGAAGATTATTTTTGCTTGTACTGGCGTTACCGGCGGCGGCCTGCTTCGTGGAGTGCGTTTCTTCGGCGAAGGAACGCGGACTCATTCGCTGATTTTGACCTATGACGACCGCCAGGTCCGATTCGTGGATACCGTGCACCTGGAAAAGCGGCCAGATGTAAAAGTTGTTTTCTACTAACGCCGGCGGCACCGTTTTGCCCCGTTTTCCGAGGAAACATTTTGCGGCGGTGAAGCGTACTTAAGCTTGAGATACGAGAGGTGAGTTATGTCTACCCCGCCCACACAACCAGCAACTTACCGACCGGCTCAACCGCGACGCAGCAACAACGCGGTTTGGTGGATTCTGGGAATGGTGGCCACCGGCATCATCGTTATGGTTCTCTTGGGATTGATGGTCGCCGGGCTCTTCCTTCGCCACTTGAGGATTCACAATTCCGGGAATAAGGTTGCAATCCAGACCGATCTCGGCTCGATTTCCGTCCATGGCAACAATCCCTACGCCACTGGGCTGGAAGTTTATCCTGGTGCGACACCTTTAACCGATAACAAAGGTGCGAGCATCGATCTCAGCGCGAACGACACCGGTATAGGTATAGGTATCGCTACCGAGACATATGAAACGAAGGACCCTATCGACTTCGTAGAGGCTTGGTACAAAAAGCGTCTCGGCTCCGATTTTCGTCTGGAGACCGAAAAGGAGAAGCTGGATCACTCAAATGGTCTGGCGCAAATGAATGACAGTGACGTTGCGTTCGTGGACGATCACCGCAACGGCGCGCGTATCGTGGCCCTGAAAAAAATCTCTGCTGGAACTGAGATTACCTTGTTGCGCGTGGGCAAAAAGGAAACGCAGTAGCGCCAACGCATTCAAATCCTGCATGGTTAGCTTCCTGAAATGTGCGTGGAACTCTGAGATGTGCTTGTGGGACGTGAGTGACGGTCTGGCACAGCCGGATCGCTCCGGCTGTGCCATCGCACGTCGTTAAAGGTTAGTGTTTTTGCGTTCGCTTGGCTGCGGCAGCTCCGAGTGTTGACGTCTGCTGGATCTGCCCGCCAAATACGCTGCTGAGGCTGTCAGCCCCGTCCTCTATCCAGAACAATTGACCGGAGCTTGCCTGGTAAACGTTTGCCGAATAGGAAATCGTACCTCCCGCCACCATGGTAGCAGGCACTGTAATCGGAGTTATTGTAAAGCGGCCCGGGTTGCTTGAATCCGCAGTGATCGCGGCAGCCGAGAACGTTACACTGGCGGACGTCGTGTTGTTTAATACCATCCGCGGATCGCTTATAGTTCCGCTGCCCGCGAGATTTGTTCCGGCTGTGGCATTGCCCACGAAGTCTGCTTCTCCGGAGTTAATGGGCGGGTTAGCAAGTGAACCGCCCGGAAAGAAATCCTGAAATCCGAGAGCGTAATTGCCCGAGAAGCTTCCGGTGGTTTGAGGCACCAACCTTCCTACACCCAGCACGTTCGTGCTGAGATCAACAATGAGAGCCCCTCCACCTCCGGAAGAATTATTCGGATCGTTGATATTGACAGAGGGATCGACCATGTATATTCCAAAATTGGTGACGTCCATAAGAGTAGCGGGGTTAATCGTCAAACTCCCATATCCGTCATTAGCGATGGAATACGTACCGGCGATTGCAGCCGCGTCCAAGAAGGAGGGCGTTAGACCCGTGCCCTGCTCGTTGACATCCGCAACGCCGGTGAAGTTGCCGCCGCTTGGAGCGATCTGACCGACTGCCGCATACAGAAAGCTTTCGGCGAAACTGCCTTGGTCAGTGAACACGGAATTCCCGAGTGAGCTGTTTGAGAAAGTGCCGGTGCCCTGGGACAACGCCGAGCCCCCAGCGGAATCGGTGGTGTCCATGTCCATGATACGAATCGCATTCTGATTGATCGTGTAATAGACACCGCTCGCGCCGAAAGGTCCGTTTGTAATTGTTCCGCGCCCGAAAGCGTCAGCCGCCCCCAACGTCGCTCCCATGAAGGAGTTGTTGGAACTAGGGCCGTTGATAGCATCATTTTGATCAAAGGTGCCGGCTATAGTAGTGCCAGTGATCGTGAACACGCCACCAATGGCCACTCCTTCGCCAGAATTTCCGACACCAGAAAGAGCAAATGCATATCCGCCACTCAGCGTGCTGGGCAATGTTTGCAGATCGAGGCTCCCGCTCGATGTACTTCCATCGGACTCAATAATGAGCGCGTGACTATTGTTCACGAAGTTGACGGTGAAAATTTCTGTGCCCACTTGGGTGGTTACAAGAGTCAAGGTGCCTACGCCGTTGGCGTCGATAGACAGATTTCCGCTGGTAATCGGGTCGTTTGGAAACGTCAAACCAATACCACCACCGCTTGCACTGTTGAAATCTTGCTCGCCTGTAAGCGTGCCGTCGGCGTTGATCAGGACCGCTCCGGCAAGAGAATAGATGTCTTGTTGGACGTCAAGGCCGGTCACGAAAAACGTGAAATTGCCCGCGATTCCCAGATTCGTCTGGATTGTTACGTTCGCACTTGCGAATGGTGCACCCTTGGCCTCGGAGGTGGCTGTAATGACAACCGCTCCCGCGGTTAGCGGTGCTGTGTAGGTGGTGGCTTGACCGCTGGTTGTGGGTGAAATCGAAAAGGCTCCGCAAGTGTTGACGGGGGTGCAGCTCCAATCGATTGGCGCTGTTGTCCCGGTTTCTGTGGCGACAATTTGCACCATTGCACCAGGCGCAAGCGATGCCGGGGGTGGCGTAGTTAAGGAGATGCCGACGTGTTTGGGATTGCTGCTACAGCCTGCGAAATAAACCGTGCTAAACGCCACAAGAATTACAAAGAGAAGTTTGCGGTTCACAGTAGGCCTCCCTTTGACTCCGTAGTGGAAGCGGCTTCGCGCTCTGGATGTTCAAGAGGAAATCCGCGCTTGGTGCGGATCTGATAGGTATGGCCACCGATCTCGAGCGTGCGAACCTCAAGAACTTGTTTGGCTTGCAAAGTCATCATCACGCCCGTGACCTTCACCTGCTGCCCCGGCTTAATTGCGATGCCGCCTCTTTCAGTCTGGGCAAAAAAAGTCAAGCGACCGTTGATCAGGCCTGACTTTGTTTGGAGCACCAGGAACGGTTGTTGTGACTGTCCGCGAGAAGATTTTTCAGGTGCGCCTACCACAGTGCCGTTAAGTGTAACTTCCTTGCTGACGTCATATCTCAGCGGGATGGCGGGTTTAGTGGTCGCTGCAGCCGTCTGTGCATAACCCGGCGCTGCGAGTGAGAAAAAAGCCAGAAGGACTAACGCCCCAAGTTCTGGATACCATCTTTTCATTTCTTCCTCCCAATGGATTTTGTCCTGGAAACCGGTCAGCAGTGTGGTGACTTCAGTGGGCTGGGAGTCACTACTATCGCAGAGCCGCTTTCCGGAAGCAATTTTTTCAGACCTTTCGACCACCTAGAGCAATCTCAAACATTCTCGCCTCGACGGTTTGGATATCGATGAAAAAGCGCCGAATGTTTCAGCCGCGGCTGCCCATAGCCGCTCTAGAACCCCAGGGCATAATACGCCAGAGGCTCCTTAGAATTTCCGCAAACGCGCAGCAAGGTTCCGAAGAAACAACACAGGCCGGCGCTTATCGCGGTACGAACCTCATTTCATGCAGAACTTCTCTGAAACGGCTTTCGATCTTTTCCGACGGTTGGTGAGCCCAGCGGAGCCCAATTCCGGCTCCGCGCCCGGATGGAGTGGTTTGACCGATTGTGCGCGGGCCGCTATAATTGACGTTTCGACGGCGCACATTGTCTGCGCCGAAGTAGGGCTTCGCGATCGCTCGCCGCCCGGTTGAATTGCCCACCGTTTGCTTGCACTAAGCCGAAAGTTTGCGAAAGCTTGGCAAACGGCGGAGAAAACTCCGGAAAAGAACCCAGGAGCACCAATGCTAAAGTCCACTCAATTGCGCCCCGGTATGATCATCATGCACGAAGGCGATCTCCACGTGGTTTACAGCGTGGATCATCGAACTCCCGGCAACAAGCGCGGTTCCATGCAAACAAAAATGCGCAACCTGCGCAGCGGCTCGATGATGGATTACCGCTTCCGGGCAGAAGAATTCGTCGAAAAGGTCACCGTGGACGAAATCGAGTTCGAATACCTTTACAGCGATGGCGATGGTCACCATTTCATGAATTCGCAAAACTACGAGCAGTTGGCTCTGCAAGACGATATCGTCGGCGATACCAAGGACTACCTCATCCCCAATTTGCCGGTGAAGATTGAGTATTACGACGACAAACCCATCGGCGTGCTTCTGCCCGACACGGTTGACCTGACCGTCGTCGATACCGAGCAAACCATTCAGAAAGCCACAGCTAGCGCGGTGATGAAGCCAGCCAAGCTTGAGACCGGCCTGGTCATCAACGTTCCGCCCTTTGTCGGCAACGGCGACAAAGTCAAAGTGGACACTTCGGAAGCTCGCTACATTCAGCGCATCCAGTAACTTCGCTCTCGCATTATGATAGCCTGACCCTGGCCACGCAGAAGCGGGCGTTGCAAAACTTTTTTGCATCCTGCGTGTTCTGTATCTCCGTAAATCGTTTATCCACCTAAGGCGAACGAAAACGTGAAAAGTTGCTTTTCGATGTCGCTTAGCACGGCTCTAGCGCTGTTTTCTGGCGCGGCGTCAGCGTGTTTGGCCCAAACCCCGCAGAAAATCATCGATGACTATCTGCACGCCGAAGGCGGGGCAAAGGCCCTGGCCAAGGTCCGATCGGTGACGATCGCTGGAAACCTTCGGGAAGAATCCACCGACACCACTGGCTCCTACTCGCTGATAACCAAAGCACCTAATAAGTTTTATTCGGAGATTTTAGTCGAACCGCAGCACACCATTATCGCTTCCAACGGAATGTCCGGCTGGAGCCAAGAGGCTGGCGAAGCGCCGCATACGTTTACCGGCGCGGAAGCGGTTGAATGGGCGGCTACCGGGCGTTATTTGAGCGAGCGATTGGTAAACGCGAAGAAAGATAAGATCGGAGCGAGATTTGTTGCGGTTGAGCACGTCGCAGGGCGCCAAGCGTACCATATGGAATTTTCGCTCGCTCCGGGAATTACGCGTGAAGTTTTTTTTGACGCCGAAACCCACCTTATCGTGCGCGAGATAGTTCCGCCTCCCGCGCGGAAGTTCTCTCCTGCCAGAGACAAGGCAAACTCTCAAACGGCTGAAACACAGCCTGCCAAAACTGCGGAGGAAATCGATTACTTCGACTACAGGCCTGTAAGCGGCATCCCGGAACCAAATCGTATCGAGTTGCACCGCCATGGCCGCGTTTTTCAAATTACCGTGACACGAGTGGAGATAAACGCTCCCGTTCGGGACTCCACTTTTGACTTTCCTCGCGCGGAAGGACGTCCTCTTCCGGACGTCGCCAAGCTTTTGCTCGACATTGATAAGAATCAAAGGACAGTTGAGGAAATTTTGAAACAGTACACCTGCCATTTGACCGAGGAAGAAGAAAAAACGGATTCCAATGGCCAAACGACTTCGCGCACGGTCAAGGAGTACGACATTTTCTACATTGGCGAAGATGAAGTACGTCATCTGCTGGCCAAAGACAGCAAGCCACTAGAAGGCGACGAGAAGAAAAAAGAAGACGAGCGGTTCAGCAAGGACTTCGACGAGAAAAAGAAAAAACAAGCCGAGTTTGAGAACGATCCCAAGAAACAAGCCAAGCGGGACGAAGAAGACCAAGCTCAAATTTCCGATTTCCTTCGCGCCGAGCGCTTCACCAATCCGCGACGCGAACTTTTCCGCGGCCAGGAAGTGATTGTCTTCGATTTTGGGCCGAATCCAGATTACAGACCAAAAAAACTGATTGAGAGCGTGGTGCAGAAACTCTCCGGAGTGATCTGGGTGGACGAGCAGGCGCGCGACGTGGCCCGCCTGGAAGCGCGGTTCAACGACAACGTAAAGATTGGCGGCGGAATTCTGGCGTCACTCTCGAAAGGGTCGAACCTCGTTCTGGAGCAAACCATGGTGAACAACGAAGTCTGGCTGCCTTCTTACTCCGAGGTTCACGCCGCCGCCCGCGTGGTCTTCTTTAAAGTGAAACAGAATGAGATCGACCGCTACAGCGATTACAAGAAATTTTCTTCGGAAGTAAAGTTGGGCACGTCCACGCCGATCGAAGAGAATCCCAAGCAATAATTGAACGCAGCATCGCGCAGGAATGGCGGGGAAAGTTCGCTAGGTGGCCACGGAAGATTTCGCGCCGAATACACGGTGGAAGATCGCGTCCACGGCGCGTAGCTGGCGCTTCAAATCGAATGTGTGTGCCAGAGCTTTTTCGTCCAAAAACCTGCGGATGTTCGCGTCCTCCGTGATCCGGTCTCGGAAACTTGTCTCCGATTCCCATGCGGACATGGCGTGGATTTGCACCCATTTGTAGGCGTCTTCGCGTGGAGCGCCGTGCTCCACCAAGTCCTGCAAAAGCTGGCCGGAAAAAATCAGGCCCATGGTGGCGTCCAGATTGCGCTGCATGCGCTGCGGAAATACTTTCATGTTGCGCACAATTTCGGTGGTGCGGTGCAACATGTAGTCCACCAGAATTGTGGAGTCAGGAAGAATTACGCGTTCGACGGAGCTGTGCGAAATATCGCGCTCGTGCCATAGAGCGATGTTTTCCAGTGCGGCCACGGAATTTGCCCGCACCACGCGCGCCAGGCCGCAAATCTGTTCGCTCGAAACCGGATTGCGTTTGTGGGGCATGGCCGAGCTGCCGCGCTGCTCGCCGCCGAAGGGCTCTTCCACTTCTCGGACTTCCGTGCGCTGCAAATGGCGAATTTCCTGCGCAACGCGTTCGAGTGAAGCGGCCAGAATCGCGAGCGTGGAAAGATACTGCGCGTGGCGGTCGCGCTCGATCACTTGAGAAGTAATGGGCGCGGTCGCAAGGCCCAACCGCTGGCAAATTTTCTGTTCTATCTCTGGGCCCAGATGCGTGCAGGTCCCTACGGCGCCGGAAATTTTCCCTACCACCATCTGCTGGGCTGCCATTTGGAAGCGCGCAACGTCTCGGCGGTTTTCGGCGTACCAGTTGGCCACCTTCAGGCCGAAGGTGATAGGCTCAGCGTGAATGCCATGCGTGCGACCGATCTCCGGCGTGTCTTTAAATTCCCATGCGCGGCGCTCGAGCACCTCGCCAAACGCTTCCAGATCTTTTCCGATTAGGTGTGACGCCTCACGAACAAGAAGAGCTTGGGCGGTGTCCACGACATCGTTCGAAGTTAGGCCGTAGTGCAGCCAGCGGCCCGCTTCGGGATCGTCGACCGATTCCTGCACCGCTACGGTGAATGCAATCACGTCATGCTTAACTTTCGCTTCGATTTCGTTGATGCGCGCCACGTTCGCACGCGCGCGCTCGCGCAACTTTGCAGCGGCTTCACGCGGAACGATGCCAGCTTCCGCCAGCGTTTCGGTCGCAGCCAGCTCTACTTCGAGCCACTTCTGGAATTTATTTTCTTCGCTCCAGACGCGGCCCATCTCCGCACGGGTGTAGCGTCCAATCAATTTTGCCTCCCTCAACCCTTCACGTGGTGGGTCATGCCGCTCTTTGTATGATATCCAATCCGCGGCGCTACGGGCTGATTTCGCCCGTTTTCCATGAAAGGATGGGTGTTGAGCTGGTCGAGTCTGGCAAACCATTTATTCACTTCAGAGCATTCCGATTCTGCGGTTTTTCTACTTCGCATCGCGCACCACCCTGCAATCAAAGTGGCATGCCCGACGGCAAGATTCAAGTACTTGTTTCCACTAAGCAAGCTATCCCCGTTCTTCCATATGGTTACGGCATGAGCGAGATTAAATGTAGTCGTTTCATCGAGATGGCGGAAATCATCGGGTGAAACGACCTAGTTCATGGCAGCACAAATTCCGAAGCAAGGAGAATACGATGAAAGTTACAGTTTCCTGGTTCAGCGTGAAGGACTTCGAGCAGGCCAAGAAGTTTTACGGCGAGACGGTGGGACTCAAGAAGACGTTTGAGATGCAACAGTGGGCGGAATTTGCTGATGCGGAAGGCGAAGCGTCGATCGGACTGGCCGTAAATCCGCACGCGGGGAAGGAACCCGGCGCAACGGTGGTGTTGCAAGTGCCGGATATCGACGGCGAACGAAAACGCTTGGAGTCGCGCGGCGTTCCGTTCGAAGGCAAGACCGAAGAAATTCCGGGCATGGTCAAACTTGCAACGTTTCGCGATCCCTCGGGTAATCGCTTGCAGCTTTGCCAAGTGCTGATGCATTCCTAAGCTCAAAAGGCGGACGGGCCGCGACGGATGGGCGGTGTAAACTGTCGCGGCTCCGCCTCGCTAGGAGAAATAAAATGTCGGTTTATCCTTTTCCGCAAATTCCGCCAGACGAAGAAGAGGCGCTCGTCGAGCGAGCACGTGAAGGCGATCAAAACGCCTTCAATTCGCTACTCGAGCCCTGGCGCAGGCCGCTCTTCGGATACATCTACCGCATGGTCACGCTGCGGCAAGATGCTGAAGATTTGCTGCAGGACGTACTGGTACGCGTACTGGAAAATATCCGCGAATATCGCGGCGAGGCGAGATTCAAGAGCTGGGTTTTTGGTATCGCCACACACGTTTGCCTAGATCATTTGCGCAAACGGAAACGCTGGCGGGTGGAAGCGCAATGCCTGGGTGAAGAAGAGGCGACGGCTAATCCGGAAAGAATCGTGCAACTGGTCGGATTAATGCATCAACCGGAATTTCGCTTTGAAATTCGCGAGCACATTGCCTTCTGTTTTTCCTGCATATCTCGGACTCTCCCGCCGGAGGAACAAGCGGCCGTAATGTTGAAGGAAGTTCTCGGGTTCACCAGTGAGGAAGCGGCGAAAATTCTGAGCGTTTCCGAGCCTGTGTTTCGCCATCGACTGGCAGCAGCCCGGGCGAAAATGACCGAGGACTACGACGGTCTATGCGCGCTCATCAATAAAACCGGCAGTGTGCCATCAATGCCGCGGCTTGCGGGAAATAGCGGGCGAAGGCTATCGTGGTGCGGATTTGGTTCAAATTGAGTTGGCCCCGGGCGTAGCTGTTACAGCGGAGAATCTTTTCGACGCACGTCTGGGCATTGTTCGCACTGCCGATTTGGAATCAGGCCGCACGCGTAGCGTGCATGATGTTTTTTTCCAGAATCTTTCGCGACGCGAAGAATCGCGCTAAGGGATTACAACTCGAAGGGGCCAAGCGGGACACGTTGCGAAGCGACATGCAGTGTTCCGTGAAACGCGAATTCACCCGGCGCGGCTCGCGAGAGCCTGCTTCGGCGCAAATGCGCGCGATATCGGGTGATTATTTTGCTCAGAAAGATGCGCGAGAACGAGATGCCGCGGGCGCGCATCAAATAATTCCGCGTCGGCTAGAAATTCACTGACGACTGCGTTCGAAAGATGCCCCGTGCGGCTCATCACGCGCTGCTTGATGTACCACGGATACGGCCCCACCTTAAGCATATCGAGGTCGTGATTCGATTCGAGAATCAGCAGATCGGTTTCACGCAAATAGTGCTTCACCAGCTCGGGCATGTAACCGAGGTCGGTGACGATCACCACCTTCGTTCCGTTTGAGCGGAAGGAGTAGCCCACCGGATCGGCGGCGTCGTGCGGAATAGTGAACGGCGTGATTTCGATGTCGCCGATCTCGAACGGCGCGCCGCAACGAATGTACTCAATGCGCTCAATTTTTCTTACCGGGCCGTCCTCGCACAATTTCAAAATTTCGCGATGCGTCAGTTCGGTTAGATATGCGGGGCATTTCCACTCGCGCGCCATTTGCGCCATGGCGCTGGAATGGTCGCTATGCTCGTGGGTAATCAGAACGGCATCCACGTGCTCGGGACGCTGGCGGCCCAGCGCTTCGAAGCGCCGAAGCATTTCCTTGCGGCCAAGACCTGCGTCCACGAGGAGAGTAGTGCGGCCTGTCTCGAGCAACGTGCAGTTGCCCGTACTTCCCGAAGCCAGAATGGATACGCGGAACGAGATCGCTTCCCTCAGTCAGGCCCCGCGACGCGACAAACCGCAGGCAGGAGCCGCGAAGATGATGGCAAACTGCGAGCCTCACGTCAACAAGCTGGATTCAGTTGATGAATTAAAGAACAAGCTGGTCGCGCGTGAGCTGGAAGCCGTTGAGGTTGCCGACGACGGACGCAGCGATGCGGTCGGACTGAAAAAATTCCTGCGCGAGCTTTTGGACATCGGCAGCAGTGACTTCTTCCAGCATGGCGATTAATTCCTGGGCGGTGTAGTTCCGGTCGAAATAAATGTGATACCGAGCAAGGCTGTTCATGCGCTGCCCGGTGCCTTCAAGGGCCAGAAGCGTTGCGCCCTTGAGGTGGTCTTTCGCGCGGCGCAATTCTTCTTCGGGAAGCGGCTCGTCTTTCATGCGGCGGAATTCGTCGAGAACCGAGCGCACGAGCTGCGAGGCAGTTGCGAGCGATGTCCCGGCGTAGACGGAAAGGACGCCTGCATCGCGGTAGGAATTCAGTTCGCTGAAAATTGCATAAGCGAGCCCCTGGCGCTCGCGAATATTCTGGAAAAGCCGGGAGGACATGCCGCCGCCGAGGACGTTGCTGAGCACGGACACCGCGAAGCGGCGCCGATCGGTCAGCGGCAACGCCGAAACCCCCAGACAAAGGTGCACCTGCTCCAATTCATGCTTGGTGCGCACGGTTACATGCGGGGCTGCGACTGGCGTGGTTTCAGCGATCCAAGGATTTCCTGCTGGACGATCGGCAAAGCGTTCCGCAACGAGGTCGAGAAGTTGCGCGTGGCTCAAGTGCCCCGCGGCAGTGATGACCATATTGTTCGGCGAATAGCGTTCGTGAAACCAGGATTGCAGCGTGGCGCGCGAAAATGCTCCCACCGTTTCGGGAGTGCCTAGAATCGGCTTACCCAGCGCATGCGGATACCAGAAATTTTGGGTGAAGAGTTCGTGCACCAGGTCTTCGGGATTGTCCTGGGTCATGCGAATTTCCTCGAGGATGACAGACTTTTCGCGCTCGATTTCGTCCTCGGCAAATTTAGGCTCCAGGACCATGTCCGCTATTACGTCGAACACTTTTGCAAGGTGTTCATCGAGAACACGCGTATTGAAGCAAACCATCTCTTTTGAGGTGAAGGCGTCCAGCATCCCGCCCACGCTGTCCACTTCGCGCGCAATATCTTCCGCAGAACGCCGGGTAGTCCCTTTGAAGACCATATGCTCGATGAAATGAGAAATTCCGTTCAGCGCGGTGGGTTCGCGGCGCGATCCTGAGCGCAGCCAGATTCCCACTGACACGGAATGAACGTGCTCCATGGGCTCGGTGATGACCACCAGGCCGTTCGGGAAAATGTCTTTCTGCACTTTATGCGGTGTGTCCAGTTGTACTGTGTTGGGCATATTTTTATCTATTCTGGCACGGCGCGAGCAAAAATGTAACGCGGCTGCGAGAATGCTTCCACATCCATTGTAAAGAAAAGTCTAGGAAGTGTCTTACATCAACTTTTCGTCTGGAGAGAGCTTGCCGTATTCGCTGGAATAGTGCAACGGAACGTCGGCGTAGACTCCCTTATCGATCGAATACACTTCGCAGGACGAATACGGATAGGAATAAATATGCACGCTGGTTGAACGCTGGCCAAATTCCGGAAGATTCAGCACCTGATGCACGGGTTCTTCTGGCTGCACTACGGCCGGGTGGTCGGCATCCATGTCGTACGCTTCCGAGGGCACGAGGTGGCAAGTTGAGTGCGCGGCGTCGCGATCGTCCACTCTAAAATTCTGCACACGCAGACGGCCGATGGGCGTCACCATCCAACAATTCTGGTCGCGGTGATTGTGAATGCGACTCACCTGGGCAATATCCCAGCAGATCGCGAGGATTTCAAAAAGGTTGCATTTATAAATCAAGTTTCGCGTGTAGTGGCTCTTTGCGTAAAAAAGATATGGCGAAAGCGTCCCTGGCTGAATTCCTTTTTGGGCCGTGAAATCAAAGACTCGCGGAATAGAGAATTCAGATTCGGGGATGGCGCAAAGCTGTTTCACCCATTCATCGATCGACAGAACTTCCATCGGCACGCCTCCCAGCGCGAGGAAAGTAAGGCACGAAATACAGCGTTATTTCGGCATTATAGCAACGCGTCGCACGAACGGGCAGCAAAAAAGCGGCCTGATGAGCGTGCTATCATAGACCCAGAATGCCTTCCGAAGCCGCAGAAGATGCAATGAATCTGCTGGGAAAATCGCCCGAAGAGCTTCGCGAGTTTTTGCAGCATATGGGCGAGCCCGCGTATCGCGGAACGCAAATTTATCACGCGCTCTACGCGGAGCGGCGCTCTGACTTTGCGGCCATGAGCAACCTTCCGGCCGCCTTGCGCGAACGCTTGAGCCGCGAGGCAAGGATTGAGTTACCCAGAATTTTGCGGACGTATCGCTCAGATGATGGAACGGTGCGATATGTCCTAGCCTTGGGCGCGCCTGAGACAGGGAGCGAAAACCGAATCGCGAAAGCTGCCACGATTGAAACCGTATTCATGCCGGAAGAAAATCGCCAGACGATTTGCATCTCGACGCAAGCGGGATGCGCGGTGGATTGCCATTTTTGTTTAACGGCTACTCTCGGCCTGATCCGCAATTTGGCTGCGGGAGAAATTATCGGGCAGGTGGTGCTAGCGTTGGAAGGAAATCGCGCTTCACTGAAGCCCCAGACAAACGTGGTGCTTATGGGTCAAGGCGAGCCGCTCCTAAATTATGAACCGGTGATTGCCGCGCTGCGCATACTGCTCGATCCGAACGGCCTAGCAATCTCGCCAAAGCATACGACGCTCTCAACCAGCGGAATCATCCCCGGTATCGAGAAACTTGGTTTGGAAAAGGTGCGTCCGAAATTGGCAATTTCGCTGAACGCATCGTCGAATGAACAGCGCGACAAGATCATGCCGATCAACACAAAGTATCCCATTGAGAAACTGATCGACGCGTGCGAACGATATCCGCTGCGCCCATGGGAACATCTGACTTTCGAATACGTGCTGCTGGGCGGCTTCAACGATTCGCCGCTGGATGCGCGGCGCGTCGCGGAGCTGCTGGCAAATCTGCGCGCCAAAGTGAATCTGATTCCGTGGAATCCGGGGGAGCTGCCATTTGAGAAGCCGGAGGCGTCGCGCATCGAAGAATTTCGAAGAATTCTTGTCGATAAAGGCGTGCGCGCGTTCGTGCGGTATTCGCGGGGCCAAGATGTGATGGCCGCGTGCGGCCAGCTTGCGCTTCTGGAATCCGCCGTCAGGCCGGCAAGTTCAACCCTTTCGCAAATTTCGCAAACCACGCCATGAAACTCTTCATTTCGTTTTAGAAACACACCAACTGCAAAACCCTTTCGAGCATCAAATTCGCTTAATACCAATGGCAGCCATCATGCGGCCGGTGATGCGCTCGCGGCGGTAACTGAAGAAAAGATCCGTGCGGCAGACGCTGCAGAACCCCCACGAGGAAATATTTGCGGGCGGCACGCCGGAAGCGCTAAGAATCGCGCGATTCGCGGCGATCAGGTCCAGAAGAACGCGCGGTTCCGGCAATGCGTGGCCGGGCGGACGCATGGTGAGCCATGGGAGCCAATTCGGATCGTTGTCGCCGCGCGCAAGCGAATCAAAAGGGCCTTTGAACCATTCCTGCGCGTGCGTAAATTTTGCCGCAAATTCCGTTGCGACCTCAGGCCCGACCTTGAAGCAACACTGGCCGATGCCTGGCCCGAGGGCAGCGATCACATCGCGCGGGCGCGTTCCATATTCCATCTGCATTCGCCCAAGCGCTTTTTCGGCGATGCGCTGAAGCGTGCCGCGCCAGCCGGAATGAATGGCGGCAATCGCGCGGCGTTTCGTGTCAGCGAGCAGGATCGGAACGCAATCGGCTAGCTGCACAACCAGCAATAGCCCCGGTTCGTTTGTGATCAGGGCATCGCCTTTCGGTGCATCGACAGGCGGCCTAGGGTTTGCGGAGCTGACGAGGTGAACAATATCCGAGTGAATTTGTCGCAGGCCGATTGCATTCATTTCGTCTGCGTTCAAAGCAGCGAAAAAATTTTGCCGATTTTTTAACACGCGCTCGCGCTTGTCCCATTCAGTGAAACTGAGATTCAAAACCTTCTCGACGGGCTTGACGTCATCGTTATTATTTTTCAATTCGCTTGCGCCGCCTGGCCGGGTGCTAAATCCATGCACGATCCAATCAAGCTGCGTAAGAGATGGGGCTTCCAGGATTTGCAAACCGCGCGATTCTCGCAGATTCCATTTAGAAGCTTTCCGCGAGCCCTTCCGCGATGTTGATTTTCTTTTTGCGATTACAGGATTCATCGAACTTGCCTCGCTCGGGGTGAGACGCCGATGCCGAATCAATTATAGGTATAATCACAGCTTCATGCAGGTATGTGTACTCGTTCACATGATCAGTCGCACTCGGCATTCTTTTGTTGAGATTTCCAGCGCTCGAGGAATTCGAGCGGGGTGAGATAGCGGAGCGCTTGATGAGGGCGCACGGCACCAACAGGCCGCGACGCTTCAGATCGTTCAGGATCCGAACCACCATGGAAGTGGAGAGCGGGAGGTTTTTGCAGCGCAGCAGCACGACCAGTTTGTCCTTCCCCCAGCGGGGGATACTCGCGCCGCACTGCCAAGACGGCTTCCCTTTGCGCAGCCGTCCAGGTGGGCTGACGGCGCTGATGCGGACGATGCGAGCGCGAGCCTCCCAGGTGCAGAGGTTGTGGGGATCATAGCGGCGCCACCAGCGATAAACGTCTGCCGGCTGATCCCCCCAAAGTGGCGGCAGGTGAAGGCCGCATTGCGACTGTGGCGGTGATAGTGACTCATCCAGACCAAACGCAGCTGACCGGCTCGGCTCAGCGCGCACCCAAAGCGCGAGAGCTCTCGCGCTTTGGGTATCCTCCCCCTTCGTATTTGAGTGGCGAGAACAGTATGCATGAAATGAAGGTTTGTCGACGGCTGCGCGTCGGCCCTGAAAGGACAAATTGATAGTCGGGCTGGGATTGGACATTGCTGAGATCGACAGAATCGAGGCGGCCATCACGCGCCACGGCGAGCCGATTCTTGAGCGCTTATACACTCCGAGCGAAGTGGAATATTGCGAGAGCCATCGGAATAAATACGAACGCTACGCGGGGCGTTTTGCGGCAAAAGAAGCAACGATGAAAGCGCTGGGAACGGGCTGGCGGCGTGGCGTGCGTTGGCGAGATATCGAAGTGACCCGGGAAGCGAGTGGAAAACCATCTCTAGCACTAAAAGGCGCTGCAAAGCGGGTTGCTGACGCGCTCGGTGTGAAAAATATCTGCGTCACCATTACGCACAGCGGGAATCTCGCGGTCGCTGAAGTTATTCTTGAAAACTAGCGGCGACGGGCTCTGCCACCGACCTTTCATCGAGAGATACACGGGTCTCATACCATTGATTTGCAGGGCGGCGACCGGCGATCCGTACCTTCAAATAATTTGCGGTCAAAGCCGGCGTCCAGGTATCTCCGCAACCGACGAGTGTAAGCGCCCTCAAAGAACGGCCCACTTGCGCCACACGAAATTCAGACGACTTTTTTTGTGCAAGAGCCCGTAAAGCGCGCGCGCGTTCGCGAATGACCGTGGCTGGGACCGCCGCTGCCGAGAGGTTCGCGCCCTCGGTGCCAGGCCGCGCGGAAAATGAGAACACATGCAGGTACGTGAATGGCAGACACTCAATAAAATCGAATGTGGCCTGAAAATCTTCTTCCGTCTCGCCGGGAAAGCCGACGATTACATCCGCGCCGATTGCTGCATTTGGCGACATCTGGCGAATTCGTTTCACACGCTCGGCATAATGACCGGCGCGATACCAGCGGTGCATAGCGCGAAGAATGCGGTCCGAGCCGGATTGCAGCGGGACGTGAAAATGAGATGCCAGTCGGTTCGAAGATGCGACCAGCGAGATAAGTTCTTCGGTAACGTCCTGCGGCTCGACAGAACTAAGGCGAAGTTGTTCGAGTTCGGTTTCTTCCAGAATGCGACGAATCACATCAAATAGACTGGCCCGCGGCGAGAGATCACGGCCGTAGGCGCCTAAATTTATTCCACTCAGAACAATCTCGCGCGCGCCCGATGCGACAAGCTTCCGCACTTCCGCGATTACTTCGGGTAGCGGCAGGCTGCGGCTGCGTCCGCGAACGAACGGAATCACGCAGTAAGCGCAGCGGTTGTTACATCCATCCTGAATTTTCAGGATTGGCCGGGTGCGATCGCCCTCGACCACTTCCGCGGGCGCAACTCGCACGGAAATCTGCTCGAAGATGTCTCCCGTCAAGATTTTCGCGGGTCCGCGCGCAAGCGACATTTGGTCATCGTGTAGAAGCGAGACCGGTACGAAGTTCTTATCTGCCGAACGCGTCTCGGGAGCCGCTTCTGTACTCGGTTGCGTGATTAATTCACTAGCGATTCTCGGAACCTCAGCCTGATGCGAGTTCCCAATCACCCAAGTGACGCCTTCGAGCGCAGAAATTTCCTCCGGGGCGCGCTGCGCATAGCAGCCGGTAACGATAATGCGCGCGGCAGGGTTCGCGCGATGAATCTTGCGTATTGCGTCGCGCGTTTGCGAGTCGGCTGCGGCCGTCACCGTACACGTATTCAACACAACTACATCCGCCAAAGAGCGATCGCTTGCGAGCAGCAACCCACTCGTTAACAGGCCGTGGCGCAGCGCGGCGGCGTCGGCTTCGGTGGCGCGACATCCGAAATTTTCGATGGAAAACGTGGCCATGCGTTAGAACGCTTATTCAGAGCAAAGCGCTGGCCAGAATTATAGCAGCGATTACGTTTGTGCCGGATTCAGGATCGAAAAATCAGCGGAAAAAAAGAAGAGAAAGCTATGGTTCCACGCCACGACGCTGATAACACAAAAGAATCAGATCGGCGCGGCGGCGTACTCCGAATTTCGCGAGCAAATTGGAGACGTGGAATTTCACGGTGCGCTCGGAAATGTGCAACCGATCGCCCACTTCCTTGTTGGCAAGGTTTTCGAGCAGCGCGCTGAGTACTTCCTGCTCGCGGCGGCTTAGCTCGGTGGGTGAATTGCCGCGCAAACGGCGTCCCTGTGTGGAATTCAAGATCGAGTCGACGAAACGCGAAAGAACCGTGCGAGGCACCCAGAAACCGCCCGATGCCACCAGCGGCAACGCGCGGGGCAGCTGTTCGCGAGCTTCTTCGTAGTTCAAAATTCCTTTCACGCCTTGGCGTAGAAGAGTGTGGCTTTCGGCCTCCTTAAGGTTGTCCCCTACCACCAATAGCCTCGCTGTCGCGTTGTGGTCGAGAATATTCGCAAGCAGAGCGCCGGTTGCTTGACGAGCAGCGTGCGCATCCACTACGTATACGGCGGCGCGAGGAATCTCCAGATTGCGAAGATCGGGCGCCAGCATGGAATCAAGCTGCCGGCACACGATCTGACAACCGGAGGGCGTCAGTACGCGGCGGAATTCGTCGAGCACCATGGGGTGCGGCGACAAAAGGCATACCTTCAAGTTCATCTTGGCGGAGGCTTTTGCCATCGTAGTGTAGGCTAGCGGAATTGACCGGCAGGGGCAAGACGGACAGAGCGAGTGATTTCATACCAGGTACGGGGTAATCAATACTCTTTAAGCCGCTTTAGAGCGTGCCATCAAGGGGATGCGGCGCAGGATGCAGCCGCAAACAAATCGATGGGAATCAGCAGAAGTTCTAAAAGTGAAGTGCTGTCGGAGATGGATCGACAAGGTTAGTCAAGCAAGGACGATTCGTCGATTTCCGCGAGTTCAGGGTTTGCCACATCCCCAGATTTGCGGAGCGGACGTTTGGCAGGAAGGCCGGCTTGGCGAACTTTATAAAGTAAAGCGCGGTAACTGATTTTTAAAACCTCAGCGGCCTTGCGCCGATTCCAATGGTTCGCTTGTAAAACTTTGAGGATCACGTCGTGTTCCATGCGGCGCGTCACCTGTTGCGCGATGCGTTTCAATGGGATGTTGCCTTCTTCATTCAGTTCGAAAGCAAAGCTGAGAGGCTTTTTTTCCTGTTGATGGCGATCGGAATAAAACGCTTCTTCGGATCCCAGGATGACGTAGCGCGCCATGCAGTTCTCCAGCTCTCGAATGTTGCCGGGCCATTCGCGCTGATGCAAGAGCTGAAGGACCTCCTTTGATACCGGACCGGCTTCGCGCTTGAAGCGCCGATTGAACTGCTCGCGGAGATATTCGACCAGATATGGAATGTCCTCGCGTCGATCACGAAGGGCCGGCAGGGTGAGAGTGATCACGTTGATGCGGTAAAAAAGATCGGCGCGAAACCCTCCGCTTTCGATTTCCTTCGCGAGTATACGGTTCGTAGCGCAGATAACGCGCGCATCCATGCGTCTTTCTTCATGGTCGCCGATACGCGTGAAATGGCCATCCTGCAGGACATGCAACAACTTGGCCTGAAGGCTTGAATCGAGCTCGGCTATCTCATCCAGGAATAGAGTGCCACCCTGTGCCGTTTCCATCCGGCCGGGCTTGGCGGCATTTGCGCCAGTAAATGCGCCCTTTTGAAATCCGAAAAGTTCGCTTTCCAGCAGTGTTCCCGGGATCGCGGGACAATTCACTTTTACGAATGGCCCATCGCGCCACGGCGAGCGGTCGTGAATGAACCGCGCCAGGACTTCCTTACCGGTGCCGCTTTCACCTAGTACTAGAATAGGTACGTTCAATCCGGCAGCGCGATAGACCTTTTGCCGGACAGCCTGCATCGTCTCCGAAGGCCCGAAATACACATGTTCGGGTGGAAGTTCGACAATGTTCGTTTGAAGTAAAGCCTTTGCTTCCGCAGTAGATGCCATGAACGTCCAGGTAACAGGATTGTAAAATTGACGGGTGCTTGCCCTACAACTACTTTGCACATCAAACGCCAAACGTCGCCAGAGCGACGGACCGGGGGAACACCATGATAGCGTGTCTGCGGGAATTCAATCAACTTGTTTTCAATATGTTGCCAGCGAAATTCAGGAGAATGTCATTTGCGGTGGTGAGAGCGTCATAGTACTTGGCCGGTCGCAAAATTAGAAAATCCTGGGCACTTTCGGGAAGGCTATTTCCCAATTCGTTCCAAAAAACTACAGCCGAGATTTGTTTTGGACAATAGCAAAAAGACTTTTAGTGGAGATTACCGACGCGCTGAGCAAGAAATTGTCACCGGACTGTGACATTTCGCGACGGTTAGTTAGCGCGTGAGTCGGGAGCAGAGATCCGAGTTAATGAGCGATCGGTTCCTGCGGAAAGATCAGTTTCCAGCTGTGGAGATCTTGGCGGTAGGACTGAAGGAGAAATTAGCGTTGCGGAAAGATCAAAGCCTCGAGCATATCCGCACGGGCTTTTTGGTCCGAGGCAAATAACTGAAGCAGGTCAGTCACTGAAATCATTCCTCGATAGCCCTTCTGATTGTCCAGCACGACCAAGTGATATATGCCGTGCTGTTCCATCAATCGCAGGCAATCTTCCAGCGAAGTGTCAGGCGTAGCGCTCACTAATTGTCGCGTCATTATTTCCGACACGCGCATCCAGGCCGGACATTTATTTTCGGCCGCAACCTTGTCGGAGACATCGCTTTGCGAAATCACGCCGAGTAGAACGCCCTGTTTATCGCAGACTCCCACCGCACGAACCTGGCGCTCGCGAAGGTAGCGAGCGGCGTCATGGACGGTGGCTTCCTCCGAAACGAAATAGACTTCCCGGCGAGCAGCAATCAGATCCGCTACTTTCATGGGCCCTCCATACGCTGACTTCGCACACGATTCGCCGATATAACTTTGCCGAGCCTACTCCTGAGTTACTCATAATTGCAAGATGCAGCTCGGAATTAATTCGTTTTGACTGCGACTCCGAATGGGTAAAAATAGGAAAATAATCTGCGTTCCGCCCAAAAAGACAAAGGGTCTCGCTCATGACCAGAGCAGGGCCCGGAGAGAAAGCTGTACTAGTTAATTCGGAGATGCCTCGCCGCGAATAATATCGTATCGCTCGATCACCGCAGCAACTCCGATGGATTCTCGATGATCGTCCGACTTCTTGTCGACGCGAACGACGCGTCCGTGGGCCCGAACGAATACCTCAGTTCCGCGTGTGATCTCGGCCGGCAACGTGAGTGTGAAGTCAACTTCTGTGCCGGGAGCAAGATCCTTTTCCATGATGAAATAAACGCCACGAGTGGAGATATCCCGGGTCTGGCCGTCATGCGCCCCGGGTTCCCGATTGATGGGCAGGCGAACGCTTACCGGTAACGAAAGATCGTACCGTCGTGCCATGCGGCGTTCCGTCATCCGCGCTGCTCCGCTAAGAGTATTTTAAAGTTCACATCAACCCCCGTCGTGTGAGAGTAGCAATCCCTATTCCAAAGTGCACTAAGTGTTTAGCTTTGAACGTGCTCTACCGGGATCGGCAGGATTGCCTCCGGCGCTACTTGGCCAAAAAGTGGCGCCTGAAACAAATCCTTTGAAAACAGCAACTACCGTTTTCCGAGATCCCAGCTGGGGGTGAGATCTCGGCATGGTTCCATATTCGGAATCAGCGAAAACATGTCACCGGAGCGGAATACTAGACCAAAGGTGTAGGAACGGGAAAGGGCTATTTCTTTGAATGTGCCCTACATATGCAACTCTTTGCCGTCGTGCGACCGTAATAGGACTACTGAGTTTTAGAACTAAAATAGGGCACATTCGGGTCGCATTATGAGAGGAAGTGTCGCGCGCGGAACTCGTCGATGCTGGACGAACTCCGCGCTAGGACGCAGAAATCTAGACGTCAAAATATTTCTTAGTTAAGAGCTGCGAATTAGCGGAGCGCTTTCCTTGGCCTCCGCTTCTTTTGCAGCAGCTTCCCGGGCGGCTTTGGCGGCGGCTGAACGCGCGCCGCGGCCGGAATCCAAATTGAATTGGCGCATTTTGTAGAGCAACGCTTTGTAACTAATGCCCAGCATCTTAGCCGCATCCTTGCGGCACCAGTTTGTCTTCTCCAATGCATCGGCGATTGCTTCCATTTCAGCTTCATCTTTCAAGCCGCGCACAAGCGCCTTGAGGCCCTGTTCTTTGGGCGCAGGAACGGCGTCGCGCGGAATCAGGCGTTGCTGCTGGCCGGTCATTTCCAGCAACTCGCGGAAACTGCCCTCGTCATCTTCCAGAATCACGTAACGTTTGACGAAATTTTCGAGTTCGCGCAAGTTACCCGGCCATGGATATCGCAGGGCAGCTTCGATCAAATGCTTGGAAGGATCGGGAGCCGCTTTCTGGTATTTTTCGCTGTATTTCACCAGGAAATGACGGAACAGCAGCGGAATCTCGGCCGTGCGTTCGCGCAGCGGCGGAATGTGAATGGACAGAACGTTCAAACGATAATAAAGGTCTTCACGGAAACGCCCCGATCGCATGGCTTCTTTCACATCCATGTTCGTGGCAGCGAGAACGCGGACGTCCACGTTAACCACTGCGCGCGCGCCGAGGCGTGAATATTGGCCGTCTTGCAACACGTGAAGCAGCTTGGCCTGAAGATGCGGGACTCATCTCCGCGATTTCATCCAGAAAGATCGTTCCTTTATTCGCCAGCTCAAACTTTCCGGGCTTGGAGCGGACCGCGCCGGTAAACGCGCCTTGTTCGTAACCGAACAGCTCTGACTCCAGCAATTCCCCTGGCAGCGCGGCGCAATTTACTTTCACAAACGCCTGCACACGCCGAGTAGAGCGAAGATGAATCATGCGCGCAACGACTTCCTTGCCGACTCCGCTCTCTCCGCTGATAAATACTGGGACGTCCACGGGAGCGATCTGCAGAATCTGCTGCCGGATTTTCAGCATTTGCGGGCTGGCAGCGAGGAACGAAAGGTCCTCGGTGAGCGCTTCGCAATATTCCCGCAGCGCCTTGTTTTCCGAACGCAGTTGTTGCTTCTGGCGGCACTTTAAGAAAGCAGCATCGAGTTCCGGCTTCTCGAACGGCTTGGTGAGGTAATCGAGAGCGCCCAATCGAATGGCTTCCACGACCGTGGTTACCTCATTCGAACAGGAAAGCATGATCACGTTGAGCGTGCGGTCAATTTGCATCAATTGCCGCAGCGTTTCGAGCCCATCGATTTCAGGCATCAAAACGTCAAGGATAATAAAGTGCGGGCGCAGGCCTGCACCCACCTTCTCAAGAGCTTCTTTGCCGCCCGGCACCGTTTCCACTTCGTAGCCGTCCACTTCGAGAAGCGTCTGAAGATATTTGCGAATGCTCGGTTCATCATCTACTACGAGAATTTTCTCTTTTTCAGCCATCGTATGTCCCTGGGAACGAAACTAGTCCGTTCCAATGAATCCGTTCTAAGTTATTCGGTGTTAATTGGGAGCAGAAATGAAAACGAACTCCCGCTGCCCAGCACGCTATCAACCCAAACTTTTCCGCGGTGAGCTTGAATCAAACGTTTTGTAATCGCCAGGCCCAGGCCCATTCCGGAAGAGGATGGATCAACACGCACGAATTCCTCAAAAATCTCCTGATGAAATTCGGCGGCAATACCTCCGCCGGTATCAGCAACCGAAATCAAAACGCTGTTGGCGCGCATGCCGGTGTCGCGCCGGCGATCGGTGGAAGGCGACGCCTCCGAAACGCGGCGTTCCCAAAAATGCGGCTCGGCGACCAGCGTGACACTGCCTTCCGGCGGCGTGTGCTTCAGGGCGTTATCAAGCAAGTTTGCGACGCACTGCTGCACTTTTTGGTAATCGAATTTGAAAGAAGGCAAGTCCGGATGGATTTTTATGTCCAGATGCACTTTGGCGCGCTGGAACGCGTCTTGCCAGCGGCACGTAAGATCGTTGATACAATCGCGCAAATCGTTTTCGCGTAACTGCAAGACCAGCTTTCCGCTTTCGAGCGCGGAATAATTAAGGAACATGGAAACCAGCCGCACCAGGCGGTCGCAGCTCTCTTTTGATTCTTGGAGCATGTCGCGCTGGCGGTCGGTAAGTTTTCCCAGAGAACCGGAAAGCAGAAGATCGTAATAGCCTTTCATCACCGCCAACGGAGTTTTTAACTCGTGCGCCGCCGACGCCAGAAAAACCGTTTTCTGCCGGTTCACTTCCTGAAGGCGCAGGTAGGCAGCGAGAAGATTTCGATAGGTAATCTCCCGCTCCTGCATCAACTCTTGCACTGTTTGCCGCATCTCTGCTTCGTTGGCCAGCGATTGCGGCGCGGTCGGTTCCACGTAAACAACTAGCCAATCCGGTTCCGGCAGCCAGCGAACCCTCGCACGGCTCTTCCCCGTGGGTGAATCAATTTGAAGATTTACCTCTTGCTCGCCGTTTTCCAACTGATCGACGATGCCCTTACGGTCAGCGTGCAAAATGTCTCTAAAAAGATTTAACTCTACTTTGGAATCAGCGCCGTTGGAGCTGATACGGTCTTGCGCGTGTAAGTTCGTGAACAAAATTCGGCCCGCGCGGTCCGCGACCACCAATGGGCGGTCAAATGCGTCTAATAGACTAGCTACCAGGTGAAAAACCTGCTGCCCGGTAGCTTGTGGGTCGGCTATAAGGTTATTCGTCAAATCCCCTCCGTGGGGACATGGCTTTGGGTGCAGAGACACCATTCTTGAGCTTTCGCTACGGCGAAGGGAACCGCGCTCAAGGAGTCTCATGCTCGCAAAGCCTCGGAATGGAGTCAATGGTAAATGCGTCCTACTTTGAGTCTTGGCTTTGCACAAAGTTGGAAATCTACTGGAGTATATTTGCCCAATTGACTCCAGGTCACGGGAATGCCGAATTTCATCAGTTGGTAAGGTGCTGATAATATGCGGTTTAATTTTTCGCTGATCGGCCGCAGAGACTTGCATTCAAATTGCGTACTAGTATGAGTACTAAAACTGGAGTACTAATGGGCGTGACGGAAAATGTTCTCCATCAGAAGGTAAGTATGGCGCCGCTCTATGAAGAGCGCAGGCGCTTCCATCGAATTCATCTTCAAGTGCCAATGTTCATTCGTGGAAGAGATGCACACGATGAGCAGTTTCTCGAATTGGCCAAAACCTTGGATGTCAGTGGCTTAGGCGCTTTTGTCACTTGTCCGCGCTCTCTGTCGGTGAATGAGATCATCACGCTAACCATTCCGGCACCCTCCATTACCTCTTCCGGATTGGTTCCCGCGGGCATGCCGCCTATCCAGGCACGTGTTAAAAGACAGCAGCAAGCCGGCGATGTGTACCTGGTTGGCGTTGAATTCTTGAAGCCAATTGGCTAAATATTTTCCGTGGATGTTTTCCACATCGGGCTCTTTTTTCGCATGTCCTCGGACATTTAAGACGCGCCGTTGCCATAAAGTGGAACCCTTTTTGCATCCCGCCAAGAGTTACGCTCTCGATTCGCCATTGACGTGGCGCACAAACCGTGTAATTTTCCTTCTGACAGCAACTTACGTCTTGTCTGTCGTGCACCATTCTTGTCGGGGATTGGACTGTCCCTTGCTATAAGTCTCTTGCCCCCGCAGTGGCCCCTTAGTTAGGGAATCTATTACTTTTCCGGAAGCCATTGATGCCCCAGCCCGGCGAATCTTTGCCTTCGCAACCTTCGGCGGAAGACTCGTACCTGGAAGTGCTCGCGGAGACGCTGGAAGGTCTCGAGGACCCCGCTCGCGGCCAGTTCTTGCGGCAATTTTTCCGCACCATTGCGCGCATCGATCTCACCGACTCACAGGCCGCTGAATACTGGGAACGGATTTTATTGCGGCGCCGCGAGCTCGCCGAGAGTATCGGGAAAAAAATCTCGCTGAAAACCGCAATGGTGGACGTACTGGCATCCACGAATTTTCTGCGCGTCCCCATTTTGATGGAGTACGAAGAATTCAAGAAGCTGCAAATCAATGCGGCGACCGACCCGCTTACTGGCCTCTACAATCGCCGTCTCTTTGACGAATACTTTGATAAGGAACTGAATCGCGCAAAACGTTATGGCCACCAGCTAGCCGTCGTGATTCTAGATGTACACAAGCTTAAGGAAGTGAATGACCGGCACGGTCATTTGCAAGGCGATCAGATATTGCAGCTCGCGGCCGCTACTCTGCGAAAGACGCTGCGCGCTTCTGATTTCGCCTTCCGAATTGGCGGAGACGAATTCGCGCTCCTTTTGCCGCAGACAGATTCAGAACAGGCCAATACGCTTTGCCGCCGCGTTCGCGCACAATATGAGGGCGACATTCATTCGCTGAAACTCGATCCTGGTGTGACCCTGGATTTCGGCATCGCCGTTCAACCGATGGATGGCGAACAAAAAAGCGAACTGATGGGCACGGCGGATGAGCGCCTGTACCAACTGAAGAATATTGGGCGTGTTACGGCGCGTTTGATACCGCGAGTCTCTCCTCCGTCACGCGAGGACTCCGAAAGCCCATCTCCATCTCAACCCGCGGGCACTTCGCGCTCGCCACGGGAAGCTTCCACGCAACGAGAACCCGACGATTCCTTTCCGCCACGCGCAGATTCCGTTCCGTCCGCGCCGGAGCCTGCACCAGTCCGTGATGCTGCAACGCAGCCACCGCGTCAAAATCGTACGGTCGAACCTACGACGGAATCAATGGGGGTCGCACCAACCCAACCGGGCAAGACAATTCCTATTTCGCCTCCGGCCTCTCGAGAAGAAAAGCGCAAATGGGAAAGAGTTTCGCTCGTTGGCACGAAAGCTTACGCAATGCTCAGTGAAGCGGACAAAAGAACGGCAACTTTGATCGATTTGAGCTACGGCGGCGTCGCGCTCATCCTGGAAAAAGGCGGCGAGTTGCCGAAGCAATTCAGCGCGATTCTCCACGTTCCGATATTGCCGCCAGTGCGCGTCATCCTGCGTCAGGCTTATACCCAGCGCCTTGAAGGTGGCCGCGTGCGCGCCGGCTGCTCCTTCGTTTCTTGAGCCGTTTTGAGGCTTTCCGCTGCGACCACGCCGGCCCTTTGAGCATCTAACCCTCGTTGCAATTCAGAATAGATGCAATATAATTGAAGTTTCCCGCTGACCTAGCGACGCGACCGTGCGTTTCAGGTGAGAGGTTGCGCAGACCGGCCGGCAAACAGGAGCCTCCCATGAAGGAAGGAATTCATCCCGATTACCACGCGGTAAAGGTGCATTGCGCCTGTGGCAACACGTTCGACACGCGCTCGACGATTAAAGGCAACATGATACGCGTCGAAATTTGCTCGAACTGCCATCCGTTTTTCACCGGTAAGCAGAAGCTGATTGACACCGCCGGCCGCGTAGAGCGGTTTCAGAAGAAGTATGCGGATAAGGCAGCAACCGCCAAGAAGTAGCAATATTTTTTCTCCATCCGCTGCAGGAAATCGTGAGCCCTCGGGCGAAAGTGCGAGGGCTTTTTTTATCGCGGAACTAAATTGACACCCGCGCGGTGTACAATGCTCGCAGAAAATGGCCACGCAATTATCTCCATCATCTGAACAGCCGATTGGATCGCAGGTAGAAACCGCCGCCCCCCGCGTGACTCTGCGGAATTACTTCTCTCACCCCTTTGATTCGGCGATCGCGGCTGCCAGGACCTGCTATTCGCCACGCCTGATCGGCCCGGAAGAGATCACCGACAAGCAACGTGTGACCATCGGCTCGGCCACCTACTACGGCGGACACCACACTGTTTTTCAACACGCGCATTTCGAGTTCGGCTTGGAAAACGTCAGCCGGCAGTTCGTGTGGTCGTTCCTTCACGCGCATCCGTTCTACAACTCGGAGCAGCAGAGTCAGAGGTATGTGCGTCTGGATCGCCCACAAGCTTACGTACCCCCACAGGGACTGAATTTTGGCGAGGCCGAGCGTGCCATCTATGAAAAAGCTGTCACGCGCGCATGGGATTATTATCGTGAGCTAACGAGTGTGCTGCAACCTACGGCTCGCGGAATTCTTGCGGACATCTGGCACATAAGCCCGATGTCGCATCCGAAGCGCGTGCAAAAAGTGGATCGACAGGCGGAAAAGCGCGCGATTGAAGTCGCACGTTACGTTCTGCCCGTGGCCGCTTTCACCACCATGGTGCATACGCTATCGGGCATCGTCTTGCACCGGCTGTGGCGCATGCACGCTGCGAGCGATACGCCTTCTGAGGCGCGCCAGGTAATCGGAGAGATGCTTGCGCGCGTTCGTGAAGTAGATCCGCAATTCTTCGATCGCTTCGACAACACGCCGATGGATGAGCCACCAGAGTGGCAGGAACCCGTACGGGACGGAGAAGCATTTGCCCGCGAGTTTGACGCCAAGCTCGACGGACTGACCTCAAGACTTGTTGATTATCCGCCGCACGCTATTTCCGTGATGGGAGATGCTTTTCGCGCCGTGATGGGTTTGACGGAAACGCAATGCTCGGACGCTGAGGCACTGGATCGCATGCTAAATCCGGCGCGCAATGCGTACCGCCGCGAGACGCTCGACATCGGTATGCATGCTCCGATGATGCGTGCGTTGCAGCATGCGAACTTCACGTTCGCGAAAAAAATCAGTCACACCGCCGACAGCCAGAACCAGCGCCATCGCATGGTTCCTGGCTCGCGCCCGCTGCTGACTCTGGCCGACACCCCCTCACCCGACTACATCGCGCCCCTGTTGATTCGCGATAACCCGCGCGCCATCGAAATTTACGAGCGCGCCATGCAAGAAGCGTGGGCAGCAAAGAATGAGTTGCTCGACCGTGGCGTCTCACCGGAATTCGTGCTGTATTTACTGCCAAACGCGAAGGCGATCCGTCTGGTGGAATCAGGATCGCTGCTGCACCTGCTGCATAAGTGGACCATGCGCACCTGCTTTAACGCCCAAGAAGAAATCTATCAGGCATCCATCGAAGAAGTGCAACAACTGCGCCAAGTTTTGCCTGAACTTGCACGATACATCGGCCCGCCCTGCCATCTGCGCGCGGGAATTTCGACGCCCATCTGTACAGAAGGCTCGCACTTCTGCGGCGTGAAAGTCTGGTTAGATTTTCCCAACATTCAGCGCCGCATATGACGCGCAGCGGCAGCCTGGCGTATTACCTCACCGCATGGATTTGCGGATGTTTTTTCATGAGCCTCGCCGTTTGGATCAAAGACCTGTTCGGGGTTGCCGCGGATAACGCATTTTCAGCGCACTCTGTTTTTGGGCTGATCTTTTTTTATTTTTACGGCTTAGTTCTTGGAGTGATTGCCGCGCTCACCGTAGCATTTCTCTTACGGCGTGTAATGGCAGCTCTCAAATGCATCACCGCTAGTCATTGGGCAATGGTCGGACCGATATTGGCGCCCGCTCTTATCGCAATTTTAGGAGCGTGGGGAAAACATATGGGCATCGACGGCCAGGGCGGGATGCGCGTGCTCAGGCTCATTACCTATGGTCCGATGACTGTCTTTGAAGCAGGATGGTGGCTCGCAATCCCCGCCGGCGCCGCCACCGCATACTTGCTCTGCCGAGTTCAGCGCGCGTTTGCACCACAACAGTCGACGCAGTTTACCAGCTGAAGCCGCATCACTTCGGTTTCAATCGCGATCGGATTAACGTTTCAGGATGCGTGTTGAATTCGGCGAGACAAGCTCGTAGCGGATGCCGCGCCAGCGCATGCGCCTAGAGATTGATGACACAATAAAATTCCACGCGAAAAGAAATGGAGCTACCGGCGCGAGAAGCAGGCAGGCCCAGCTGGTTTCTTGCAACTTCCCCTTCCATTCCGGAATCGCTTCATTAATCGCCACCACTCGTAGCGCTCCTTTCATCGCGGCAAGCAGCGGCACCGCAAGTGCCACCAACAGCAGCTGGCTCCAGGGATCGCCGTCGATCACGGAATAGAGAATCACATAGGCGGCATACAGCATCGTGAGCGCATATGCCAGATTCATGAGTCCACCGACGAGCCATCGACGGTGCGAATACACGCGCGTGATCAGCATCTGCCTGTTTGTGAATTCAAGCAGGTCGGGCCAGGTCCAAGGATGCAGAGTGGCCGCGAAACATTCAGAACAAAAAACGATCGGCTTGTTCGCTAGCTGAAGGGCGGAGGTGAGAGCGAAGTCGTCGCTAACCGCGCCTTTCCACGCTTCCAGCGCGTTTACGTCGTCAAAAGTCTTGCGCCGAATTGCGGTGCTGCCACCCCAGCAAAAGTTTCCCTTGGTTTCACCTAACAGCGTTGCAACCGACGCATTCCACGCACATGCCAGAGCGCCGGCGCCCGGCGATCCGCTTGGGAAAATCCAACGGTAACCGGTGGTCGCCCCGATTCGGATATCCTGGAGCGGAGCTATCAGCTTCGTCAGCCAGCCGCGCGAGAGACGTACATCCGAATCAGTAAAGACAAGCACTTCGAATTTTTCGGGCAGGCCCTCGACCGTTCGGCTCAGGTTGAATACTTTCTCGCCACAATCTTCGGGCGGCCCCGCGATTACGATGTGCACTGGCGGCTGGCTCGCAGCTTTTACGCGTTCGATGATCTTCAGCGCTGGATCCAGACTTGTCGCCAGCGTTAGATAAATCTCATAATTCGGATAATCGAAATGCGTGAGCGCCAGAAGATTTTCCTCCAGGCCGCGCTCGTTCCCCTTGCAAGGACAAATCAGAGCCGCTAGAGGAGTGTAAAAGCCGGCTTGGGAAGCAAGCCGCTTCCTCACCATGCGCACCCAGGCGAGGCCGCTCCAAAGGGAATACACCCCTAGAGCTATTTGCAGAATAACGACGACGTAAAATACTTCTAGCACAAGCGCGAGAATAACAAAAATACGCTTCTGTCTGTACGGCTTCACAGATTGACTTGCTCGAATCCGCAACGATAGAATCCGCTTAGTTCTCAGGCCTTTCCTAGCTAGGAATTTCTACTTGGAGGTTCCTCATGTCCACTTCCGCCCAGCCGATTAATGAAGGAAAGCTTCACGAATTCATGATGAAAGCAGTCGGCGAAATGGGAGCAGCAATGAATACGGCTCTCATCTTAGTCGGCGACAAGCTTGGAATCTACAAAGCGATGGCCGGCGCGGAGCCAATGACCTCGGAAGAAATCGCGGCCAAGACAAAAACGCATGAACGTTACGTCAGGGAATGGCTCGCAGCGCAAAGCGCCGGCGGCTTCATTACTTATGACGCCACAACAAATCGATATACGCTGCCCCCCGAACAGGCGCTCGCTCTTGCTGACGAGACTAGCCCGGTGTTTCTGCCCGGCTTTTTCGAGATTGTCTCTGCTTGTATAAAGGATGAACCAAAAGTTACCGAAGCTTTTCGGACGGGCAAAGGACTCGGTTGGCACGAACACGATCACTGCCTTTTCGCAGGCACCGAACGATTCTTCCGGCCGAACTATCGCGCCCATCTGATCGGCGAATGGATTCCAGCGCTAGGCGATGTGGAAAGCAAACTAAAAGCCGGTGCAAAGGTCGCGGACGTCGGATGCGGGCTCGGCACCTCCACAATATTAATGGCTCAAGCCTATCGGAAGTCCACGTTTGTCGGGTTCGATTACCATCCGGCGTCAATCCAGATGGCGCGAGAGGCTGCCGCAAAAGCTGGCGTGTCCGACCGGGTCAAGTTCGAAGTTGCCTCCGCGAAAGAATATCCAGGTGAAGGCTATCAGCTCGTTGCGTTCTTTGATTGTCTGCACGACATGGGCGATCCCGAAGGCGCGGCGCGCCACGTGCGCAAGACCATGGATCCCGGCGGCGCATGGATGATCGTTGAGCCGTTTGCCAATGACAAGCTGGAAGACAATTTGAATCCCATCGGCCGTGTTTTCTACTCCGCTTCCACTATGCTTTGCACTCCGGCTTCGCTTTCACAGGAAGTGGGACTTGGGCTAGGAGCGCAAGCCGGCGAGGCGCGGCTTTCGAAAATTCTGAAAAATGCTGGATTCACTCGTGTGCGACGCGCGGCGGAGACCCCTTTCAATATCGTTTTGGAAGCGCGGCCGTAGCTCGCGTCGCATTAATTCCCGCGGCGGCGGGCGAAAACTTTGTGCAGAACGCGATCCGCAGCCGTGTTCAGTTCGAGCTGGAATTTTCCGGCGGCCCGGCGGGCTTGGTCGATCAAAGAGGGGTCGAGCAGGAAAGCGGTACGGTCGACAAAGGGACCAGAGGCGACAGCGCGCGTCGTACGCCCCGCTTGCCGCCGCGGCTCCCTCTGCGTGAGCGTTTCGTAAAGTTCCAGGTCGTGCCAGAATTCCTGCGCATCTTCGTCGCTCCAATTCAGGGCCTGGCCCAGCGCCACGAAAAATTCTTCGCGAAACAGGTCGAGTAAAGGAATTGCAAGATCCAAACTGGATTTCTTGACAGGTCTGGTTTTCGAAGCCTTCCGCCCTTTTTTAGCTTTCCTGGATTTCTTGGTTACCCGCTTAGGTTCGCGAACGTTCACGCGCACTTTCAATCGCGCGGGCAGCACGTCCGCAGCGCGCAATACCATCGCCAGGATGGCCTCCCGGCGAATGGTCTCGAGCTGTTCGCGATAGTGCGCGGGCTGGTCGGCGCGTCCCGGCCGGCGGTTTTCTGCCGCGTACATATCCAGGAAGCGCGGAACCATCTCGTTATGATCGAGAGTGGCCAGCAGAAGCGCTGCGGACTCCCGAGCGCGCACGACGAGTTCTCTAGGGCGGTAGGGCATTCGGAAGTTTCTAGCTGTACGCGATTACGCTCCGCGCCGCAATAGGAAAGCCGAGTTGTGCGCTAGGGGAAAAGGCCCGGGAAAACTTCCCCGGGCCTTCTGGGCTGCCTCTTTCTGTTGCTAACTTAGTTTTAGTGGACCGGACTAACAGGACCAATCGCAGGCAATTCCTCACCGCCTGTGAGCGGCCTCATCGGCTTCTTCTCGAACTTTCCGAGCGCAATTTCGAGAGCTTGCTCGGCTGTGCGCACGAAGTGAATCTTCATGTCGCCAAGCATCTCGGCTGGCAAGTCCTCCTCGACGTTCGGCTCGTTCTCCGACGGAAGAATTACTTCGCGGATGCCTGCGCGTTTGGCGCCGAGCACCTTTTCCTTGATTCCACCGACCGGAAGCACGATGCCGGAGAGCGAAATTTCGCCTGTCATCGCCACTCGCGGCCGGATGGCCCGTCCCGTCAGTAAGCTGACCAGCGCCGTGACCATGGCCACGCCCGCCGACGGGCCGTCTTTCGGAATTGCTCCCGAAGGAACGTGCACGTGCAGGTCGAGCTTGCGGAAGAAGTCCGGATCGATGCCGTAACGCTCGGAGTTCGATCGAACCCAGCTAAGCGCCGCCCGCATCGATTCCTGCATCACCTCGCCCAAATGCCCGGTCATGGTGAACTGCTTTCCGCCACGCGCCTTGCTGGCTTCGATGAAAACGATGTCGCCGCCCACCGGAGTCCAAACCAGACCCACCGATACTCCTGGTTTCGTGACGCGCTCTTCCACTTCCTTTTCGATTCTAACTTTCTGTATTCCGAGCGCTTCGCGAACCACTTCCGGAGTAACGATATGCTTTTCGGTCTTGCCTTCGGCAATGCGACGAGCCTGCTTACGCACGAGCGTCGCGATTTCCCGTTCGAGGTTGCGAACGCCGGCTTCGCGCGTGTAGTGAGCAATCAAGTCATGGATGGCTTCGTCCGTGAACTCAATCTGCTCGCCCAGCACAATGCCATGCTCTTTCGTTTGGCGCGGGATCAAGAACCGTTTCGCGATACCGATCTTCTCTTGCTCGGTATAGCCGGCCAGTTCGATGATCTCCATGCGGTCTCGCAGCGGCTCTGGAATCGGATCCATCCAGTTCGCTGTGGCCACAAAAAGGACTTTCGACAGGTCGAACGGCACATCGAGATAGTGATCGCGGAACGAAGAGTTCTGCTCCGGATCGAGCACTTCCATCAGCGCCGCAGAGGGATCGCCGCGGAAATCACGCCCCAGCTTGTCGACTTCGTCCAGCATGAACACTGGATCCATGGTTTCGGCTCGACGGATTCCCTGGATGATCTGTCCGGGTAGAGCGCCGATATACGTGCGCCGATGGCCTCGAATTTCCGCTTCGTCATGCATTCCGCCCAGGGAAATGCGGACGAATTTGCGGCCCATGGCGCGCGCAATCGATTTTCCAAGCGAAGTCTTTCCCACGCCTGGGGGCCCCAGGAAGCAAAGGATCGGACCTTTCATTCCCGGCTGCAGTTTCTTTACTGCCAGATAGTCGAGAATGCGCTCTTTCACCTTCGTGAGATCGTAGTGATCTTCGTCCAGAATTTCCTGCGCCTTTGCGATGTCGATGTCCTCGGTGCCGGAAGTCTTGTTCCACGGCAACGCAGTCATCCATTCCAGATAAGTCCGCGCAACCATGTATTCCGCCGAAGCCGGAGTCATCTTCGCAAGACGCTTCAATTCGCGCTCGCACTCCTTCTTGGCTTCCGCGGTCATCCCCGACTCTTCGACCTTCTTGCGAAGTTCTTCTATCTCCGCTTGGCCGTCGTCGGATTCGCCGAGTTCCTTCTGAATCGCTTTCATTTGCTCACGCAGCAGAAATTCCCGCTGCGTCTGATTGACTTGTTCTTGAACCTGCTCGTGAATCTTGTTGCGCAGATCGAGAACTTCGCGTTCCTTGGTTAGTTCGTTAATCAGCGTTTCCAAGCGCTTCCGCACGCTGAAGGTTTCAAGCAGCTCCTGCCGTACCATGGTGCTCAATGAGGGCAGTGTAAACGCCACAAAGTCCGCCAAGCGACCCGGCGAGCTCTGATTCATTACTTCGGTTTGGAGATCGTCGGATAGTTGCGGAGAGCGCGTCACAACATCGCGGAACAATTCCTGCACATTACGCTCAAGCGCCGTCAATTCCGGGTCCCGCTGATTTTCCACGTCGGGTTGATCTTCCACGCGCGCCTTCAAGAACGGCTTCAGCGTGACCACTTCGGTAACTCGGATGCGCTGTAAACCTTCCAGAAACGCAACGATGTTTCCGTTGGGCATACGCACCATCTTGTGAACTCTCGCCAGCGTACCTACGCTGTGCAAATCCGAACCAGTGGGAATTTCGATGCGTGGATCGAGTTGGGCTACGACTCCGAGTAGTTTCTCGGGCCCTTCAAGAGAATTCAGCAAGGCCAAAGAACTCTCGCGGCCCACCGGCAGCGGCATGACCGCACCCGGAAACAGCACGGTGTCGCGCACAGGTAAAACGGCGAGTTCTTCTGGGATAACTCTATTTGTTTTACTCACCTTGTCCCCCTTGGACAATAAGCTTCATAATGACTATGAATCGGCTTCCAACAACGTTAGATGCGTCAGAAGCTGAAAAGATTGCAGTATGATTAGTGTAACTATATGAGGTCTGTTGATACTATCACACTAAGGTTATTACATCACAATTCCGGCATGAAAGCTTCAAGCCTAATGCCGTAAGTTCCAGAAAGTAATTACTTTGTAGCGCGATTTGAAACAAGCGATTTCAGCAGGTCAACTGCTTCTTCTCGGGTATGGATTGCGTCATTCAGCTGTGCATCCTCGATTGAACGCAATAATTCTTTGAAGTCTGGGCCGGGCTCTAAGCCCATGGCGATGAGGTCGTCTCCTGATAGCAACCGTGGTGGACGGATGATCTCTGCCGGGGTTTCTGCGACAAATCGGCGAACGAAATCATAATTGTCGAGCATGCGGTGGCTCGACAGGCAATCCAGCCGGTGCAGCTCCAGGTGTTCATCGAAACGATCGAGCCGCGCGAATCGTTTCAGCGTGGCGGGCTTCATCCGCGGCACATCCTTAAACTTCATGTGGTTTGCCACCAGCGCAGCGATTTGCGCGGTATCTTCATTCGCGAAACGCAGGCGGCGGCAAATCTCTTCAGCCATGCGCACGCCAATCTCGACGTGCCCGTCGAACCGGATCCGATCGCCGGTCTCCGAGGCTGGCTTGAAAGTCGCCGGCTTTCCAACGTCATGCAAGAGCACGCCCCACGCCAACGTCGCAGGGCATCCCGCAGAAAGTCTCTCCAACATCAGTAGAGTGTGGATCCAAACGTCGCCTTCCGGATGGTATTGTGGCGGCTGCTCCACGCCTTTCATCCGCGCAATCTCGGGAAGAATTTCGGGCAGCAGCCGGGTCTCGTGTAGTAGCTCAAACGCGCGACGGGCGGCGCCTTCGGTAAGAAGCCTGGTCAACTCATCGCGAAGCCGCTCGAGAGAAACCTGGTTAATGTCAGGAGCCAGTTTCTGAATCGCACGAAAGGTCTTGGCGTCGATCGCGTAATGTAGTCGCGCTGCAAAGCGAACGGCGCGAACCATGCGCAATTTGTCTTCGCGGAATCGCTCTTCCGGATCTCCGATCGCTCGAATAATGCCGGCGCGAAGATCTTGGCGACCGCCCACGAAGTCCAAAACTTCATTCGTCTCCGAATCCATCAGCAGCGCGTTGATGGTGAAATCGCGGCGCTTCACGTCTTCTTGCGGCGATTTCGCGAGCACGATGCTGTTGGGATGCCGGCCATCGGAGTAGCCTATATCGGACCGGAACGTCGCCACCTCAACCTGAATTGGCGCGGGCGCAGTGCGTGCCGAACCACCCGCTCCGGTATCCTCAGCCTGCGATTCCTCAACCACGATCACCACGCCAAATTTCGCGCCGACCGCCAAGCTCCGCGGAAAGATTCTCATCACTTGTTCAGGCGTGGCATCCGTGGAGACATCGTAATCGGCCGGCTCACGCCCAAGCAGAATGTCGCGCACGCATCCGCCCACAAGAAAGGCCTGATAGCCCGCCTCGCGCAATTTCCGGCAAATTTGCTCAGCGAATTCCCGGGGACTCATATCGTGATTATGAGCGAAATGTCGTCACGTTGGTAGTTAGAGCATTCCGAAGAGGAAACTGCGCCAAACCCGCTGCCGCAGCTAATCGGTTACGCGAAGGACAAGGGCGGTAATGTCGTCGTGCTGGCGCGCATAGCCGACAAAATTATTGACGTCCGTCATCACGCGCGACAGAACTTCCGCGGCGCTCGCGGGAGCGGACATCACGCAAGAAAGAAGCCGTGCTTCGCGATATTCTTCTCCGGCTTCGTTCACAGCTTCCACCACGCCATCGGTGAATACGAAAAGCAGATCGCCTGCCTGTAGCTGCGTTCGTCCGGACGAATAGGGAAGTTCATTATCCGTGAAGGCCGGCAACCCGAGCGGAGGCCCGCCGATCGAGAGCCGCTCGATTTGCCCGGAGGCGCGTCGCAAAATCGGGTCGTTATGCCCGCAGTTGATGTAACACATCTCGCGAGTTTCCAGATTTATCTCTGCCAGAAATGCCGTAGTGAAACGAAGGCCTTCCAGACTGTGTGCACGAGCGTAACGCTCAAGTCCCGCCACGATTTCATCCAGTGAAGCGGTTGTGGCCGCAAGCGCTCTCAAGCTGGCCTGGAACGTCGCCATCAGCAACGCTGCCGGCACGCTTTTCCCAGCAACGTCGGCAACTGCGATGAGTAACGAGGGGCTGCTCGCCCCATTGGCGGGCAACGGCCGCAAAAACGCATCGTAGTAATCGCCGGCTACCGTGTTTTGTGGGCGAGTGGCGAACGCGATGTCCATGCCTGCAACGACTGGCGGCTTGGCGGGGACCAGCCACTGCTGAATCTCGCGCGCGATTTCCAGGTCGCGCTTCATCGTCACGCGATCAGCCAGCTCAAGTGCCAGTAACACGAAGAGGATCGCCGCGCCGAGTCCTTGGAAGTTAATATCTGCGTCGCCTGAGCTTGAGCGAATCTCGGGATGGATCACGATCAACACGAGCGCAATGATCAGCAAGACCCGCCGCGCAGGCGAGAGCTTCATCAACACGGCCTGGAATAGCGCCCAGCCAGCGAATAACACTTTCTTTATTCTTGATTTTTCGCGACCGATGGCGTCCCAATCCACGTCCTTGGAATAAAGACCGTAGCTGGACCTCGCTTCGGATTTAAATTCGCCCCAGAGCTGGCCGATTTTCAGGCCTTCCGTCACGCGCGCCCAGAAATCGCGCACGTTGCGGATGGCGCCCTTGGCGCGTTTTTCCGGATTGGGAGTTGCAGCCATGAAAACGAAACTATAGGACAGTAAACTAATTGCGGCAAATTTGTTTGGGTTGAAACAGAGTTTTACAAGCAGTGAGAAAAATTAACGACGATCATCGCCATCGGGAATTTTGAGCGAGCCGCCGAATTGTACCTTCGAAAATCCAAACCGATCGCGAAGGCTGTCAGTTGTCCGAGCCAGCCGTTCCAGTTTTTCTCGGCGTCCCGGATCCAGAAGCTCCATTTGGCCTGAGCTTCCCGAAAACGAAGAAAGCTCGACGCCTACCAGACGCAATTTCGCAACGCCATTCCATTCGCGTGAGAAAAGCTCGCGAATCGAGCGCAAGAAGATGCCGTCAAGGTCAGACGGCTCGGCGAGCGTATGGCTGCGCGTGATAGTCGTAAAGTTGGAGTAGCGCAGCGTTAGACTGACCGTTCGAGCGTGCAGGCCGGCGTCGCGCAGGCGTTTCGCCGCCTTCTGGGAGAGATGGCTTAGCGTGGACTCCAAGAGTTCGCGGTCGTTGGTGTCTTCGCCAAAAGTCTGGTTATGCGAAAGCGATTTGGCCTCGGCGTCAACAAAAAACTCGAAGGAGTCAATGCCGCGCGCTTTGCGGTACAGCGCTTGCCCCCACCTTCCAAATACTTCTTCAAGGTGCTCGAGCGTAACACTCTGAAGCTGTGCGATCGTTTCGACTCCCAGGCTTTTCAGCGCCGCTTCTGTAACCTTCCCAATACCTGGAATCCTTCTCACCGACAACGGCGCCAGAAAGGCAGGCTCATTGCCAGGCGGAACCCAAACCAGGCCGCGCGGCTTGGCTTGTTCGCTGGCAACTTTTGCAACCAGGCGTGTGGCGCCCAACCCTCCCGAACACGGCAAGCCCGTTGTCGCTGTGATTTCGAGCAAAAGTTTGTGCGCCGCTCCGAAAGACGGCCCGTGCAAACGCTCGGTGCCGGCGAAATCCAAATACGCTTCGTCAATAGAAGCCATTTCCACCGTGGGCGAGTATTTTGCGAGAACGGCTGCCACGCGGTCGCTCCATTGCCCATAAAGTTCATGGTGCCCGTCGAGAAATACCGCATGCGGACAAAGTTTTGCGGCCGTACGCAGTGCCATTGCAGAATGAACGCCAAAGCGTCGCGCTTCGTAACTCGCGGACGTGACAACACCGCGCTGGTCGGGCTGGCCTCCCACTATCACCGCCAACCCGCGCAATTCAGGACGCGCCAGCAACTCGACGGAAACAAAAAATGCGTCCATATCAATGTGCAGAATGGAGGCGACTGAATCTGCCGCGGTGGAAGCCGTTGCGTCATGCTTCGCGCGAAAATGGGCCAGCTTCGGCATAGGTTCGATGGAGCGGCGAGAGCTAGATTCTACGACAAAACGGGCGTGGTATTTCGTCAGATGCGATCGGCGGCAGCGACGCGCGGAATGCCTGCAAGATCATTCGTCAGGGTAACATTCGTCCAGCACTTTCGTTCCGTCAAGATCGTCCGCACATGTTCGGCCGAGTTGTAACCGAGTTCGAGGACCAGAATGCCGCCGGGACGAAGCAGTCTGCCAGCTTCTTCGATCAGGCGAGCATACATCTCAACTCCGGTTGGACCGCCGAAAAGCGCCGCATGTGGCTCGTGATTGCGTACTTCACGCTGCAATTGAGCCGATTCGGTGCGCGCTACATACGGCGGATTGCTTACGATGAGGTCGAACGATTTCGCTTCTTGGTTTAGCGCGTCTAGCAAATCTGTTTGCAGAAAACGAATGCGATCAGCAACGTGATGACGCGTCGCATTGCGGCGCGCGATTTCAAGCGCGGCCCCAGAAATGTCCGTGGCAAAAACTTCAGAGTGCGGCAGTTCCCGAGTCAGTGCAACAGCGAGGCAGCCCGAACCAGTTCCAACATCCGCGACGCGCAATTTCTCGCGCGGCAGCCCAGAATCGAAATGCATTTTAAATCCGCGAAGGCCAAGCCGCGCCAATGCAACTTCCATAATATGCTCCGTTTCCGGACGCGGAATCAGCACCGATGGTGTTACTTCGAATTCGAGGCCCCAGAATTCCTGTTTGCCGGTGAGGTATTGTGTGGGTTCCCCTGCCGCACGCCGCTCAATCAGAGCGAAATATTTCTTGGCGTCGGCCACATCGAGCGGCGTTTCGGGATGAGTGTAAAGCCACGTGCGATCGCGTCCGAGAGCGTGCATCAACAGAAGCTCGGTAGCAAGCGTATGCGACGGCACATGCGCCGCGCGCAATCGCGCCATTCCTTGCTGTAGGGCTGCGCGGACGTCCAACGGAGATGCTTTCGAGGCTCTGTCCGAGATTGACATGAGGTGACGCTACTTCGGCTTAGGCTTCGACGAGCTCTTGCTTGAGACGCTCCGACTCATAATGAGTGGAGAGCGCGTCAACGATCGGCCCAAGTTTACCTTCCATGACCTGATCGAGCTGGTGCAAAGTCAATCCGATGCGATGGTCGGTGACGCGGTTCTGCGGAAAATTGTACGTGCGGATCTTTTCGGAGCGGTCGCCCGTTTTGATCTGCCCACGGCGTTCTGCGGCAATCGCTTCGTGCTGCTTGGTCTGCTCCATTTCGTAAAGACGAGTGCGCAAGACGCGCATGGCCTTCGCGCGATTTTTGATCTGCGATTTCTCGTCTTGCTGCGAGACAACAAGGCCGCTGGGGATGTGCGTGATGCGCACTGCGGAGTAAGTGGTGTTTACCGACTGCCCGCCCGGACCCGAAGAACAGAACGTATCAATGCGAAGGTCTTTCGCCTCGATTTTGATGTCGATGTCGTCCGCTTCAGGGAGCACAGCGACGGTTGCAGCGGAGGTATGGATGCGCCCTTGCTGCTCCGTGGCCGGAACGCGTTGCACGCGATGCACGCCGCTTTCATACTTCAGTTTGGAATACACTTTGTTTCCCTGAATAGCGGCGACGATTTCTTTCGTTCCACCGATGGAAGAAGCCGAGCTTTCGAGAATTTCCACTTTCCAATTCTGTGTTTCAGCGTAGCGCGAATACATGCGAAAAAGTTCGCCTGCAAAAAGCGAAGCTTCGTCTCCGCCGGTGCCGGCGCGGATTTCCACGATCACGTTCTTGTCGTCGTTGGGATCACGTGGGAGCAACAGAAACTTTAGTTCGCGCTCGACGATGGCGCTGCGCGCTTCGAGCTCGTGCTCTTCATCGTGCGCCATCTGTTTCATTTCAGTGTCGTCGGTCTCAACCAGCAATTGTTTCGCGCCCTGCAAGCCCTTCTGAATTTCCTTCCATTCGCGGTATTTCGCCACCATCTCGGCCATTTCCGCGTGCGTCTTGGCGAGCTTCTGGAAACGCGCCGAGTCGTTGTGGACTTCGGGCGAGGAAAGCTGTTGCGTCAATTCTTCGTAGCGCGACTCGATGTTATCGAGTTTTTCGAAAAGCGTTAAGTTCGCCATCGCAGTGCCTCATGACTTGTACTTCGTGGTTTGTAATCGCTAATTCGTGAAAAGCGGGCGTAAAGGGTTGCGCGTCCGCCGCGAGCGGGCTTTGCAGGAAAGCGCTAATAGAAGAAGGAAAACATGGTGTTGATTCCTGTGATTAGCATAGTCGCAATCTCTCGCTGAGTCAAACCGTGGTTATTGAAGGTTATTGAATGAATGCGCGCGTCGCAGGAATGCGTTCCGTAGTAATCTCTGGGGCATGCGCATCCTCTCTTTGATTCGACTCCTAGCACTCGCGTGGGTCTGTCCGCTATTGGCGTTTTGCGCGATGGCGCAATCCGGCGAAGCGCCTAAGCAGATCGTAATTACGAACGTGACCGTGATCAATCCCGGCGCATCCTCGGTTCAGCGGGGTAAGACAGTTGTGATTTCAGGCAATCGCATCACCGAAGTTTCCGACGCTGCAGCGGCCCACTTCGAGCGCTCAAAAAACGTCCGTGTGATCGACGGTCGAGGCAAATATTTGATCCCCGGCCTGTGGGACATGCACGTTCACTCTGCATTCGGCGATTGGTTTCCCGGCGGACGCGACATCATCCTGCCGCTCTTCGTTGCCAACGGCGTGACTGGCGTGCGCGACATGGGCGGAGACGTCCCGGTGCTTTTGGCCTGGCGCAAACAAACTGCGGAAGGCCAGATTGTCGGCCCCCGCATGATCATCTCCGGCCCCATGCTGGATGGATATTTACCGGATGGCAAGCTGCGGTTTCCGAGTTCTGTCGCCGTCACGACATCGGAAAGCGCCGTCGCCGCCGTGGATTCCCTCAAAGCGCAGGGCGTCGATTTTATTAAAGTGCAATCGGAAGTCTCTGACGATGCTTACCATGCAGCAGCGGCGGAGGCGCGCAAGCAAGGTCTGCCTTTCGTGGGCCATGTGCCGGACAAGGTTCGACTCGAGGAGACCGTCGCCGCAGCCCAAAAGAGCATTGAGCACCTGATGGGGATCTTTGAAGCCTGTTCCGGTGAAGAGGACAAATTCATCAACGGCAAAGGCGATTTGAAGCTGATGCTTTCGTCTCACGACGAACAGAAGTGCGATGCACTCATTCGCTTGCTTGCGAAAAGCCAGACGTGGCAAGTCCCCACACTGGCCTGGCAGCGCGGCGGCACTTTCCTCGATCAGCGCGATCTGAAACACCAGCCGCTCGACAAATACGTTCCGGCATACTGGCGCGACGTAACCTGGCGCCGGTTCACCGACGAGATGATGCCAGATCTGTTGAAGGACCCGCTTGCGTTGCGGCAGGAGTATTTCGCGCGCAATCTGCAGATGGTCGGAACGATGCACCGTGCCGGCGTGCCATTCATGGCCGGGACGGACACCGCGCCCGGCGTTTACATCATGCCCGGATTCAGCCTGCATGACGAGCTAGCGAACTTTGTGGAAGCCGGTTTCACGCCGATGGAGGCGCTGCAGACTGCCACGAGCAATCCGGCAAGATTTCTCGGGCTCGAAAACAGCTTTGGCTCCGTCGAACCCGGCAAAACCGCTGACCTGGTTCTTTTGAGCGCGAACCCGCTTGATGACATCCGGAGCACGCAGAAAATCAGCGCGGTAATCGCGAACGGCCGGCTGTTCGATCGCGCCGCTCTCGATCAAATGCTGGTCGGTGTAGAAGCATCCGCAAAACAACAGGAGTAGCAGACTAGAGAACGTGTGAAAACAATCTGCTCTCTAGTTTGTTGCAAAGGAGCGCGAACTAAATTACCTCTCGATGAGTAACGGCAATCCACCATCCACAAACAACCGCGCCGGTGAGATGCTATGGGGCTTCTGGTATCCGGCGCTGCGCAGCGAACAAGTGCGCGGGCGAAAACTGGTCGGTGCAATGCTCCTGGATATTCCGCTCGTGATTGGGCGCGACGCCACCAGAAAAGCCTTCGCGCTGCGTAATGTTTGCCCGCACCGCGCCTTCCCTCTCTCCTTTGGCCAATTCGATGGCGCAACCGTGGAATGCGCGTATCACGGCTGGCGTTTCGAAGCGCATACGGGTCAATGCCAGGCGATTCCGTCGCTCACAGCAGATTCAAATCTGAAATGCGAACGGATTTATGCCGGCGCCTTCCCTTGCGAAGAGCGCGACGGTTACATCTGGTGTTTTATGACCAATGCTGAGGGCCGCGCGCCTGACGTCGCGCCGCCGCCCGCTCCTGAACTGCCCACCTTCAGCCCCAGCTACAAAATCGCGCATCTCTGGGCCGATCTTCCATGCGGGGTGGACCAAGCCATCATCGGCTTGATGGATCCGGCGCATGGACCTTTCGTGCACCAAGCCTGGTGGTGGCGCAGCCGCCACAGCATCCGCGAAAAACAAAAACAATTTGAGCCTATCCCCAATGGGTTTCGCATGAGCCCGCACGCGCCATCGGCGAACAGCGCACCTTACAAAATCCTGAAACTGATTACCGGCGAACCCGCCACCACGATGATTGATTTCGTTTTGCCAAATCAGCGCTTCGAACAGATTCGCGCAGGGCGCTACTGGCTCTCCAGCCGCACCACGGTAACGCCGATTCGTAGCGATCTTTGTCGCTTGGATTTCTGCGCCGCATGGAACATCCTTACCTGGTTCCCGGTGGTCTCCTTCATCATTCACGTTTTCGGTCCGCGATTTATTCGCCAGGATACCGAAGTCATCAAAAAGCAGGCGTTGGGACTGAAATACGACGACCGCATGATGCTGGTGGACGACGCCGATCGCCAAGCTCGCTGGTATTTTGAGCTGAAAGCCGCGTATCTGGAATCGCGCCGCACCGGCGCGCCGATGAAACCGCCATTAGAAGGACCAGTAACGCTGCACTGGCGCTCGTAATTTCAGTCCGTGCCTTTTGGATGGCTCGTTTAGCGGCCGACACTGCTGAGGAACGGATAATGATCCGCTGCGCCCATGAAGAAAAGCATCGGAAATGACAGCCAGAAGGCAACGCGCGAGGCGAGAAAACCCCAGCGTGCGAAGCTGGCGGCTTTCGGCGGCAGGGGCGTGCTTTGCTCCGCGTTTGCACGAGTCCACAAAATCAGCCGCTTCTGCACCCGCCAAACCACTCCCCACGCATTCAATAGCATCAGAAAGCCGAGCCCGCCGCCGACGCTTATGGATAAATGGGCGTTGGAAACATCTGCTCCGCCGTTCAGATCCAGCACGAGCCATGAGGCCGCGATGACAATGGCCGCAATGGCTATCGTCCGCACCCAAGGACTGTCGAGGATTCCTTCGTGCGGAAGCTGCAGCGGATAGATCAGCGCGTAGGCAACCAGCCAAACCAATACCCACCAGCCAAACCATTTGAGCGTCAGCGATGGGTCGCCAGCGTTGTGCGCATCAACAATCAGCAGATGAAAATAATAACGAACACCGACCACCACCGTGATCATCGCGGACCAGCGGAACCAAGCCATCGCGCGCGACATCATCACCGGATAAACTTTGCCGCGAACTGATGCGTCTAGCTGCTTCATGGTGGGAAACCCAACGAGATTGAAAAAATACAGCAGGCCGATCCAGATGATTCCGAAAACAAAATGAAGCCAGCGAAGAATGATGAACTCGGCCGCTCCTCCGCCCTCTGGAAAACTGAAGTGCGGCGTGAGGGAATGGAGAATGATTGCCAACGAAGAGAAATTCATTAGACCTCCCGGTTCGAAACGAGGGCGGTTGCTTGGTTACGCTATCGGAGACACGAGAGACAAGTCAACCGGTTGACGGTTCCGAAACGCTCTTAAGAACTTTCAGCCGTGCGAGCGCCCCGCGGGCATGCTCGGCAATCAACGGGTCGTCGCTAGCTGCCAGATGCTCGAGCAGATTCACAACGCGTTGATGCGTCGCCGAGCCGTGTGCAACGCGAGAGTTTCCCAAGGCCACGCACGCATTGCGAACGAGGCCACGCCATTTCGCCCGCTTTACCGCACTGTTGCGAAAAATCTCACTGAATTGTTCCTGCGTCAACGAAGCGAGCCTTTCAAGTTCCGCCGCGAACAGAGACTCTCCATTTTTTCCGTTGCTGATTTCGTTTGCCGGACCAACTTGTCGCGGCTGAAACGCCGCAAGCCGACTCACCGGAGCCTTGCGATTCCAAGGGCAGACATCCTGGCAAATGTCGCATCCGATGACCGCGCGCCCCATCGCGGGACGCAACTCTTCCGGAATCGCTCCGCGCAATTCAATCGTGAGATATGAAATGCACCGCGTTGCGTCGAGAACGTAGGGCGCCGGAAACGCTTGCGTGGGGCAAGCGTCGAGGCACAGCCTGCAATCTCCGCAGAGGTCCGCTGGCGGCAGCTCGCCGGGCGGAATCGATGGCGCGAGTTCCAACGTCGTAACAATCACGCCTAGAAACAGCCACGAGCCCAGCCCCTCGTTAATCAAACAGGTATTTTTCGCCAGCCAACCGAGGCCCGCGTATTTTGCGGCGATACGTTCGGTGATCGGACCGGTGTCAACGTAAGTACGCGCTTCGAACGGCTCGGGAAATTGCGCACGCATTGCTGCTAGCAGTGCATCCAGTTTTTCACGAATCACTTCATGGTAATCGTCGCCCCAGGCATAACGCGAAATCCAGCCTCGCGGCGAATCATCGGCGTGCGTGATAGGCAATTCCGTGGAGTACGGCCGCGGCGAATTATAGTTTAACGCGACGACGATCAAACTCCTCGCGCCGTCCAAAACGAGTCGCGGGTCTGCGCGACGAGGGTCGCGCAGGTAATTCATCTCACCCACGTAGCCGCGCGCAAGCCATTCCGGCAAATGCGCCAGCTCTTCAAACGCCCCCTCCGTTACCGGCGTTGCTGCAATAGGAGCAACACCGCACAAATCGAACTCAATGGCACGTGCCTGCTCGCAGATCCATCGCGTTCTTTCCTCGGCGTTCACGGTCTGATGATGCCTTATCGGTGCCGTTACCGTCCAACCCACAAGGACTTTCCTGTATTGGACTATGTCTCCGCGCCACTGCTACAATGCCGGCCATGGCAGATTGGCGCCAAATTCAGGCACGCATCCGCAAAGCCAAGAACAGTCCCGACGCTCACGCAAAGCTTTCTGAACTTTATCAGCGCACGCATGACGCGATGGTGGCGTGGGAGCTCGCTCTGATTCAAGAAAAAGCGGAGCTCAACGACGACGCCGTGAAGTGGTACACCATCGCCGCCGAACGATTCCGCCGCGCTGAGTGGAAGAAAAAAGCCGAGGAAGCGCTAGCAAGATTGGGAGCTGTGCTTCCAGTCGCGAATGCGACGGCTATGGACGTCGAAGGAAGCGCCGAAGAGCCGCGGTGGAGCTCAGTGTCGGCGGTAGATGCCGAAGAGCAGCAAAGCTCGCTCTTGGCGCCTGACGAAATACCCGAAGCGGCGGACGAAGAACGCGTGTCAGCTCAGGCCGAAGCCCCGAACGCAGCGCCTGACGCTAGTGAGGCGGAGAAAAAGAAGCGGCGTCGTGGCCGCCGCGGCGGCCGAGGCCGGCGGCGCAAGGGCGCGGCAGTTGCCCCGGGGCTTCCATCGCAAGCCTTCGCTGCATCAACGGCGGCACCCACAACGCCCGGGCAACCGCGGCAACAAACTCCGCGCAATCCCGCGCCGCGAACTGAAACTTTCGAACGAGAAAGGGTTCCCCCATCATCCGCCGGCTCGAGTGGAGCATCTGAGCGCGTTGCTGCGGAGCTCGCCGCGCCGATGTTGCCCTCCGAGCGCACCGCCCACGGCCGCGCAGGGGATCCGGCGTTGGCTTCGCGGATGTCGCATCTGGAATCGATGCTGCGGCGGCTGGTGGCCAGCCCGTTGCATCGCCTCGACACCGAAGACGCTCCGGCCGGCCCGGGCGTATTCCTTCTCTCAGACTCGGATCAGATCAGCTCTTATTATGTGGAAGCCTGCCAGACCCTGCGCGTCGGCGTGGGAAACCTGGTTCGCGGAACGCGCAGCAGCGGCGGAAAAACCACCCGCGGAAGCCGCCCATCATTCGATAGCGGGCTGAAGGCGAAGCTTGCCGAACACTTGGGTATCAGCGAAGCAAAGGTTTCGCAATACTTGAAAGACCACTGCGTCGTCCGCTGGATTCAGCTCGACGACGATGCCCCGCACCTGGCGCATTTCGCCATCGGCGTCCTGCGTACTCCGCTGAACTTGGACTAGTCCTGCTAGTCCAGAATCCGGTAGTTCCCTTGGTACTTAGACCGTCCCGTTAAAAGGGCCCTGGCACCGTTCAACCTGCGAATTGCACCTTTGGATGCACCCCCCTAGACCTGTGCTTGGATTCCATGCAAACTTTGGTAGGGTAACAAGTTACGGGTGTGGCACACCCGTTGGGCATAGGGGTATCGGGGATTCGCCACTCATTTAGAGACCCGGCCGTCAAAAGGAGAGGTGGAGGATTATGCCGAAAACAGTAGGCAATCAGCTTTGGAAATCGTTCGATTGGGCGCTGTGCAAAACAGCGGGGGTAACCTTCGACACGATTCAATTCTTCAATAAGTACCGGCCGAACCCTTCCTTCATTCCAAAATGGTCTGATAAGCCGATGCTGAAATCATGGGAGAAGTCCAAGCCCACGCTGGGCTGGCCGCGCACAACTGACTCTCTGTGTCCTTCCTGCGTGCACGAAGCGCGTGAAGCGATCATGAATGGGACAAAAGACTGGACCGACCTGGTGCACGAGAAGGTCGGCGAGATTAAAGCTCAGATTATCGAACGCGATGGCCAAGTCTGGATGGTGAAAGAATGCCCCATCCACGGCAAGTGCGAAGATTTGATGGCCGCCGATTCCAAGTTCCTCGAGTGGATCGAAAAGAATTTCCCCGGACGCGATATCCCGGCCCACAACGACGAAGATTTGCACCGCCACGGTTCCAGCACGATTCGCCACGGTCGCGGCTCGGTTCTTACCGTCGACCTGACCAACCGCTGCAACATGATGTGCGACCCATGCTTCATGGACGCCAACCAAGTTGGCTACGTCCACGAGCTGAACTGGGAAGAAATTCAGGAAATTCTCGAGAACGCCACGAAGATCAAGCCGCGCCGCCAAATGTCCGTACAGTTTTCCGGCGGCGAGCCGACCATGCATCCGCGCTTCCTCGACGCTGTTCGCTTCGCCCGCAAAGTTGGCTACAACAGCGTGCAAGCTGCGACCAACGGAATCGAGTTCGCTAAGAGCAAGGAATTCTGCGCCAAGGCATTCGAAGCGGGCTTGCGTTACGCTTATCTGCAATTTGACGGCATCGGCAACGACGCGAACAACCACCGCCAGGTAGGCAACCTATTCGATGTGAAACTGCGCGCCATCGAGAACATGCACGCGGCGGGCATCGACATCGTACTGGTCACCACTATCGTCAACAACGTGAACAACGATCAGGTTGGTCCCATCGTGAAGTTCGCGATGGAAAACCCCAAGAAAATCTCCTTCGTTTCGTTCCAGCCAGTTTCCTTCACCGGGCGCGACGAAGAAATTACTCCCGAACGCCGTCTGCGCCAGCGCTACACGCTTTCTCATTTGGCCCAGGACGTCAGCAAGCAGGTGGGAAGAATCGAACCTACTCGCGACTGGTTCCCGATATCGCTGATCAGCCCATTCTCTGATTTCGCTGATTTGGCACACGGGCCTGACGCCATGTGGGGACAGATGAGCTGCGGCTGCCACCCGAATTGCGGCGTAGGCACGGCGGTGATGATCAACAAAGAAAATAAGGAATGGGCGCCGGTCCCGAAGTTCCTCAATGTTCCGGGCCTCGTAGCCGACATCAGCAAAGTTACGGACGCGTCGCGCGGCAAGAAGTTTTCCGCTTACATGGCCGCTATGGCCCTGCTGAAAAATTATCATCCTTTCCAGGCCCCGCCGAGTTTGCGGCTTAAGGACCTCTGGAAAAAGTTTGACAAGACCTTCGGCGTAAGAGGTCAGGACAAGGCTGAGAAGGTCTACGGCAAGGTCGGTCCGGATCGCACCTTGGGCGACTCCATGAGGCGCCGCCAGGATCCCTGGAATTTCCTTTTCCTCGCAGGCATGTGGTTCCAGGATCTTTTCAACTATGATTTCCGCCGCACAGAAATGTGCATCATCCCTTATGCCACGCAGCAGGGTGAAATTTCCTTCTGCGCGTACAACACGGGCATCGGCTGGCGCAAAATCATAGAGAACATGTACAAGAACGCGACCGTCGCTCAGTGGTACAAAGAGCACGGCAAGCACGAAATTTTCGCCAAGGGCAAGAAGGTCGACCTCAACAGCTACGAGCACACCCTGCGCATCGATGAAGATGATGCAGCCCGCGTGCGTCACCTTGAGCACGATATCCCTCTGACTGCCGCCGAAGAAGACCGCGCGCGCCGTCGCAAGGCCAACGAGGAAGCGGCTAAGGTGCGCCGCATATACGAAGAGCTCGTGCTGAAGAAGTCTACTGAAACCGTCGTCCAGATCGGCTCGATTCAGCAGATCCAAATGGCAGTTCCGGGCGCGACCGTGAAGCCAGTCCAAATTGCCGGCGCTAATGGCAACGGGCACAGCAACGGAAACGGCCACAAGAATGGCAATGGAAACGCCGTAAACGTAGAAAACACCAGTGCCGAAGAGGCCACGGTCGCCGGCGACTAAGTTTCGTTAATCCCTGGCAGATTCGAACAACAGCCCCGGTTTCGACCGGGGCTTTTTTTTGCCCGCGCAATCGCTATAATTAAAAGCTGCGGCGGGCGACCATCCGGAGAGAGATGAATGCCGATATACGAATATCTTTGTGATGATTGCGGCGAGCGGTACGAGCGCATTGTTATGAGCCGGAATCAAACCATCGCCTGCCCGAAGTGCGCGAGTGCGAAGCACACCGTCCAGCTTTCCGTTTTCGCCCCGCCCTCAAACGGAGCAAAATCTTCTTCGAGTTCCTCCAAGTCATCCGGAAGCGGCGGCTGCACGCCTCGCACTTGCGGTTGCCATTAAGCGTTCCCGGTAGTGTGGAGTGAAGTCCTAATTCCGTTTCAAACGCTGCACAAATAGCCAGGGAAGCAGATCCGACTCGCTAAACGCGACATCCCAGATTGCGTGGCCAATCCCGGGATATTCCGTGTACTTCGGATTTCCTCCGGCCTGTTTCAAAGAAGCCACCCACGCGCGACCGATCTCCACATTTACAACCGGATCAGCTTGCCCCTGAAAAATCCACACAGGTACTTTCGCCACGTGCGGAATCATCGACGCATCCCCATACCCGCACAACGCGATTGCCGCAGCGAACGGCCCTGGCGAACTGGATAGCGCGGCCCACACCCCTTCGCCTCCCATGGACTGGCCGGCGACGTACACTCGATCCGGATCGATGCTGTATTCCTTTCCCACCACGCCAAGAATTTCAAGTGCGAGGCGAATCGAAACAGGAGGCGTATTCGCATGTGGCCGCGCCCACCCTTTCGTGATGTCCACCTGCGGAGCCAGCACAAACGCGTGATACTTCGCCTGATTCTCAGGCCTGGTCCAGACGTGCGAACCCAGAAAATTGCTGCCAGAGATTTGTTTCAGACTGTCGGAGCCGCGTCCGCCCGCGTCGTGCAGCCATAACACAACCGGATATTTTTTCGCGCTATCGTACCCAGTCGGCACGAATAGACGATACTGCATGGTCTCGCCCGTCGAGCTGTGGTAGGACCTCGCAAGAAATCCTTCGGCCGGCGCGTCCTTTGATTGCGCGCGCGCGCCAACAGCTGTAAGAAATAAAAAAATCAAAGCGAGAGCCACGCTCGATCGAACGAACATGGCTCCAGATTACCTTTTCACTCACCGATGCACATCGAAAAACAACAGGCAAGAGCGCTATCGAGCTTCAAATGTAGCGCGGCGGCCTTCCGCGCGGCATCCGTTTCGACGAGTCGGCACTGTCTCCGGATTTACCCACTGCCATTCAATGAGCTTTGGAAAAGAGGCGAGACTCGAAAACTCAGCGTGAATATTTCTTGGCGTACGCCGGAGGTTCCAGACCCCCATTTTGTCGAGGATCACCAATCGGAGTCCCCGGTGTGATCGAAAACGGCACGACGCCGGCCCAAATTGGCAATCGGTAATCTTCTTCGTCGTCTTTAGGGGGCCCCGAGCGGATTTTCGCAGAAACCTCGGCAAGCGGCAGCGCCAGCACTGTCGTCGCCTTCAGTTCCGATTCCGTCGGCAGCCGAACGTCATTCCAACGCCCGCGCACAATATGCTCAGTGAACGCTTCCAGCGCCTTAATTTTCTCAGCGGGATCGGAAACCAGCGTCGCCCGTCCGAGCATCACCACCGACCGGTAATTCATCGAGTGATGAAATGCCGATCGTGCCAGCACCAATCCATCCAGCAGCGTTACCGTCACGCAAACTTGAACGCCTTCAGCCAGCGTCCGCAACATCCGGCTCGCCGCCGACCCATGAATGTAGAGCGTGTCTTCCACGCGCGCGTAGCCCGTCGGAATCACGAACGGCTGACCGTCCACTGAAAATCCGACGTGGCAGATCAATCCTTCATCGAGAATCTTAAAGACCGTTTTGGAATCATAAGCGCCGCGATCGGGCAAACGCTTCACCTGCGTACGTTGCGTGGGCTGGAATTTGCTCATTCGGGCAGGTTAGGCTGGCTCCCAAAAGGTCACAAGAGCCAATCTGGCTTCTCCGCAGGTTCGCCACGGTTTATTTCCGGCTCGGTCTGAACCGGAAAATTGACCGAGTTTGCTATGAAGCATTTTGCGTGAGCTGCATGATGCAATTCCCGCGCCTTCTCAATGTCGGCACCAAGAGCTAAAGTTACGTGAGGATGCAGCACCACTCGTACGAAGCGCCCGGACCCGTCCGGCGTTTCTTCCATCACCCCTTCGGCATGATCAACGTATGACAGCACGACGATCCTCGAGTCCGAGCACAAATGCAGATACCAAAGCTTGTGGCACGCCGATAATGAAGCCACCAGTAATTCCTCGGGATTCCAACGCGCCGCATCGCCACGAAATGTGGGGTCAGACGAACCCGGTATCCCTGGCTTTTGCGTACCGGCCGATATTTCGTGCCGCCGCTCGTAATTGCGAAACCCCGACGTGCCGCTCCCAGTGTTTCCGGTCCATTCGACCGTAACCTTGTAATGATGCGTCTTAGCCATTCTTCCTTCCCTCTGACGCTATCGACCGTGTAGCAATCTCACGCTAGCGCTTGCCGCAAATCCTCAATCAGATCTTCCGGGTCTTCCAACCCCACGGAAACGCGAACCGTTCCGGGTTCCACGCTGGCTGCGCGCAATTCCGCGAGCGACATATTGTAGTGAGAGGTATAAATCGGCAGCACCACCAGCGACTCAACGCCGCCGAGACTCGCGGCCAGCAGGAAAATTCGCGCACGATCGCAGAACCTTCGCGCCGCAGTTAGCCCGCCCTTCAGATCGAACGCCAGCATCGCTCCGAATCCGCGCATCTGCCGCTTCGCCAAACGATGGTCCGGATGCGACGCTAGGCCGGGATAGTGAACGCGCGCAACTTTCGGATGTTTCTCTAAATACTTTGCAAGCGTCAAGGCCGTGGCGCACTGCCGCGGCACGCGCACCTCCAGCGTCTTCATCCCACGGATTAGCAGAAACGCCGCCTCGGGATCCATCGAGCCGCCCAGATGGATAATCATGTGACGAATTTCTTCGATCAGCGCACGCCGGCCCGCCGCCGCGCCTGCGATCACATCAGAATGCCCCGCAAGATACTTCGTCGCGCTGTGCAGTACGATGTCGAAGCCCATCTCGATCGGCTTTTGCAGCACCGGACTCGCAAACGTGTTATCGATCAGCGAAATCAGGTCCCACTCTTTCGCAAACGCTACCGCTTTGTGCAAATCAACCAGCCGCAGCGTGGGGTTAGTCGGCGTCTCAATGTAAAGCGCTTTGGTGCGGGGATTCACCAAACGCTCGATCCCCGCCAAGTCTGCCTCCACATGCCGCACAACAATGCCCATGCGCGGGAATACGTCACGCATCATGCGGTAGGTGCCTCCGTACAGTTGTCGCGTAGCGACCACTTCATCTCCGGCCTTCAACACGGAAAGAAGCGCGCTTGAAATCGCGGCCATGCCCGAAGCCGAGACGATCGCGGCTTCCGCGCCTTCCAGCGCCGCCAGCTTTTTTTCAGCAATCGTAAGTGTGGGATTTCCGTAGCGTGTGTAGATGTACGCCGGGCTTTTTCCCTCGGCCCAGCGCTTCATTTCTTCCGTGCTGGCAAATGTAAAATTCGCGGTACGCGCGATCTCGACGCCGACGGTGGTGCTCTTGTGGAACTTGTCCTCGCCCACGTGAATGGCAAGCGTGGCATCGCCCGTCACCTTGATTGTCTTCTTGGTTTTCTTCATAGCCCCGCAGGATTGCGCATCTGGACGCGTAGTCGCAAGCGCCAATTTGGTTCACCTGGGCGATCTAAGCCATCTCCCAGCACGTAAAATGCTTGACACATTCTCGCCAGTAGTTCAATAATGACATAGTCATGAATGACCTAATACTCCTGGCGATTCTAGCGGAAGGTCCGACACACGGATACGCCTTGAAAAAACAAGCCGGCATGGCCTTGGGCCAGCCTGATATGCACAACAATCTTGTGTACCCCTTGCTGCGCCGCTTTGTATCCCAGAAATGGGTTACCCAGCGGAAAGCTGCCGGCGAGCGCGGCCAGACTCGGCAAGTGTATTCACTCACGCCTCTGGGCCGTGCAGCCCTCGTGGATCGCATCCGTCAGTTCGACGATGCGTCCTCTGCGAAAGCCTTCCGCTTGCGCGTTGGCTTATTTGAAATCCTCGAACCCCCGGCTCGTGAACAAATTCTCGCGGCACGCGAGAATTACTTGATAGGGCGCGAACGGCGATTGGCGCTTCTAGAAACCGGAAGGGATCTGGGCCGCTGTGGAACTGAAGTCACCCGGTTTCTGCGCCAACAAATTCGCAGCGAACTCGCCTGGATCTCGCGCCTTCACCGAATGAATCGAGGGCGCAAAGGGAAAATCTGAAGGGGTGTCGTAATGAAAATTATGCCAGAACAGGTTATCTATTGTTCGTGGATGTTGTTCGGCATTTACTGGCTCGTTTCGGCCTTCAGCGCGAATAAAACTGAAAAGAGAGAACCGTCGGCGGAGCGTCTTGGCCACATGATCCTGATGGCCGCAGGCTACCTCCTTTTATTTCAACGTAATGGGAATTGGGGCGTTCTTAATCAGCGCTTCCTGCCCGATGTTCCCTGGATTGCCTGGTTCGGGAGCGCGATAACTGTTGCCGGCGTTTTATTCGCCATCTGGGCGCGTTGGAACCTGGGAAAAAATTGGAGCGCGGCAGTCACCATCAAGCAAGGCCACCAAATGATTCGCTCCGGCCCCTACGCATACATTCGCCATCCGATTTACACCGGTATGTTGATCGCCGTAATTGGATCGGCACTCACCGCAGGCGAGTATCGAGGTTTGCTCGCGTTCGCAATTATTCTTTTCGGTTTTTATCGAAAGGCCCGCAAAGAGGAAAAATTCCTCGCCGCCAATTTCGGTGAGCCATTTCTAGAGCACAAACAACGCACCGGGTTCTTCCTGCCGCGTTTCTCGTGAAATAGCTGTCCCAAAGTACAGGTTTATTCTCCACGAAGCACTTACGCCGGCATTTTCATCTCATTTCGCGTCGGCTTTGCCTTTCGTTCGCTGACGGATAGGTGGCAGCCCCATCCAGAAGTCCAAGGCATCCAGCAAATTCATGCCAAGATGAGGGGAATAGAATTCCACCAGGTTTGTCGTTCATTATGAAGCTTTCAGCGAGGGCACCAATGAAGAAAAAGACCTCGAAACTGCCGCTTTTTGCGGCTTTCCTGATATCGCTGTCGACCTTTTCTCTTGCAGGCTGCTACCTGCTTCGGCCGACTGGCCCGTGCTTTGGCGTTGGCTGCCCGGCTCGAACGGTGGGCCAGAACGGCCAGTACAAAAAGGGCGAAGGCCCAAAATCTCAACCCGCAAACGCACGGAACAAAGACTCGCAACCCGCGCAGCCTGCGCAGTCAGCGCCAAAAGAAGGCAACTTTTTTACGAACGCTTTCGCTAAAATTACAAGATCACGCTGACGCAGCTTCGCCTTCCTGGTCTCCTGCGTGATGCGGCTTATGCGCGGCGATCACTTTTTCCGCGATTTCCGTCGGCACAAAATCGTAATGCGAAAATTCCATGGAATAGCTTCCGCGCCCCTGCGTCATCGAAATCAATTCGTTCGCGTAGCTCAGCATCTCCGAGAACGGAACCTGCGCCTTCACCACCACGCTGCTCCCGCGTGTTTCGCTGCCGCTGATTTTTCCGCGACGCCCGCTCAAATGTCCCATTAAGTCGCCTGAGTATTGATCCGGCGCATACACTTCCACATGCATGATCGGCTCCAGCAGAGCCGGACGCGCCTGCTTCATGGCCTCCTTAAACGCGAGCGACCCCGCAATCTTGAAGGCCATGTCGCTCGAGTCCACGTCGTGATACTTGCCGTCGTAAAGACTCACGCGAAAATCGGTGACCGGAAATCCAGCCAGAAATCCTCGTTCCGCTGAATCGCGCACGCCTTTTTCCACCGATGGAATCCAGTTCTTGGGAATCGCGCCGCCGAAAACATCGTCCACAAATTCAATTCCCTTCCCTCTCGGCAGCGGCTCCATCTTGATGCGGCACAATCCAAACTGCCCGTGCCCTCCCGTTTGCTTTTTGTGTTTCCCTTCGGCATCGGCTTTGCCGCGAATCGTTTCGCGGTAAGGAACCTTGGGTGGATGCAGTTTCAATTCCACGTGATAGCGCTTGCGCAATTTTGCCACCACCACTTCGATATGCTGTTGCCCTGCGCCACTCAGCAAAAATTCCTTCGTTTGCGGGTCGCGCGCAAAACGCAAGGCCAGATCCTCCTCCAGAATTTTGTGAATCGCGACGCCGATGCGATCCTCATCCGCACGCGTCTTCGGTTCCACCGCGAACGTGATCGAAGGTTCCGGAATCCGCGCGGGCGGATAGAAAATCGGCGCGTTCTTTTCGCCCATCGTTTCGCCCGTAGTGGTGTCCTTCAGTTTGGCCACCGTGCCAATATCGCCGGCGTGAAGGTCATTCACTGCCGTGGCCGTCTTCCCCTGCATCACTTGAACATGTTGCAGACGCTCCTGCGTGCTGCGGTTGAAATTCGCGAGCGTGGCGTCGTTTTTCAGCACCCCGGACATCACCTTGAAATACGTGATACGCCCCGCAAAAGGATCCGCCAGCGTTTTGAAAACAAAAATTGAGAGCGGCTCGGAATCTGCAATCTTGCGCTCGACGGTATCGCCCTTGTGGTCCGGCGTTTTGTGCCCGGCCACTTTCCCTCGCGCGGCCGGTGACGGGAAAATCTCAGCGATGAAATCCAGAATCGCGTCGCTGCCGACGTTATGCAGTGCGGAACTAAGCAGCACCGGAAAAATTCTCTTCGCGAATACCGCTTCGCGCAGACCCTTCTTCAGATCTTCAACCGGCAGCGTTCCTTCATCAAAAAATTCCTGCATGAGGGCGTCGTCGCCCTCGGCGACCATTTCCACCAGCGCTTCGTGTGCCGCCTTAGCTTCTTCCGCAAGCTCAGCAGGAATTTCTTCGATCTTGGCCTTGCCGTCTCCATCCGGTATGTACACGAAAGCCTTCATGGAGACCAAGTCCACAACACCTCTAAAAGATTTTTCCTGCCCGATCGGCAGTTGAATCGGCACAGCGCCGCGGCCAAAAACATGCTGCACCGAATCTAGCGCGCGTTCAAAGCTGGCCAGCTCGCGGTCCATCCAGTTCAACACGAATGCGCGCGGCTGGTCGTATTCCGTGGCGTAGTCCCAAACTCTCTCGGTGCAGACTTGAACGCCTGCGGCGGCATCCACCAAAATTAATGAAGCGTCGGTGGCAATCAGCGAGGATTTTGTTTCGTTAATGAATGTGGAGTAGCCCGGCGTATCGAGGACATTTATTTTTACTTTGTCCGGCTGGCCTGGCGCTTGCCATTCGGCGAACGCTAAACCAGTATTGATCGAAATTTTCCGCGCGATTTCTTCTTCGTCCCAATCGGTGACGGTCGACCCCTCCGCCACTTTTCCCAGGCGCGGCGTCATCCCAGCGGTGAACAGCAACGACGAGACGAGCTGGGTTTTGCCCGTGTCGCCGTGGCCTGCAATGCCAACGTTGCGTATCCATTCGGTGTTATAGGATTTCATAGATCACCTCACATAAAAGGATCCAATTTTAGAACAGTTTTTCCAGACAGGCATTTCGTTGCGGATTCGTGCGAAGAGTTCTTTCGAGTTGTAAAAGAAGACCAACATCACGGCGCCGTCCCCGACGGCTACGCGCATGACCCTGCGGAACGGGGATGCTAGCACAGGCCGCGCTTCCGGTTCAATACTCGCGAAGCTCTAAACCAGGCCGCTCAGGTGTACAATGTCCCCGGCTTTGCCAGCCGACATAAACACAACTTCGGCCTAAGTTGCTCGAGTTCCGGTAGCAAAGAGACATTTTCACTTTTGCCTCGTCTTACGTTCAGAGTTTCGAGCTTCCGGCTCCTGCGCCAAAGCAGCTCAACAAATCCTAAAGGAGAAAGCCATGAATCACGAACAAGCCGCATTTACCGCCCACATGTTTACCGACGGCCTTGAACGAGAATATGCGATTACCAGAAGAGTTCTCGCCGCCGTCCCCGAAGCCAAGAAAGATTATCGACCGGACGAGAATGCTCGCACCGCGTTCGCGCTCGCTTCCCATATCGCCATCTCTGATGTCTGGTTCTTGCATGGTATTGAGAAGGGCGAATTTATTCCCGAGCCTGACAAGCAGTTTCGAACCGTGGCAGAAATCGTGGCTTATTACGAAAGAGAATTTCCCGCTGCCCTAAAAAGGGTAAAAGCGCTCCCGCCCGAGAAGCTAGCGAAGATTATCCCGGCATTCGGGATGTTCGAATTGCCTGCAGCTGCCTATCTCGTATTTCTTAACAATCATTGCATCCATCACCGCGGACAGCTCGCCACTTACCTCCGCCCGATGGGATCCAAAGTCCCCAACATCTACGGCGGCAGCTTTGACGAGCCCATGCAAATGCCTGCCGGAGCCCAGTAGAATTTTCTGTGAAAAGATCGGGGGCGAGCCCGCCTCGCCCCTGTCCCATCATCGAAAGGCCAAGACGTAAATTCCCCGCGTCGGCCTAATGCGGCAGGATCACCTTGTGACGGTTCCGCTCCAAGAACGCATCTTAACGATGAACAGAGGGTCTGCGACGTTGAAATCGGCCCTCTACGAAACCGGTGACCACGACGATCTTCTCCTTTCGATGAAAATCGATCAGGCCGGCGCATCAAACGGCCGCTTGAAGATTAAAGATCCCACTGGAACCACGTTGTTGGATTCTGCGGTCGATAGTGAGGAATCAACCGCCGGTTTAGAGGCAATGTTTGCGTGGCTAGCAGAGCACGGCTTCCTCGCTCAACTGGGAGCCGCAGGCCACCGGCTCGTCCACGGCGGGTCTCGATACAAGGACCCGCAACGGATCACTCTGGAATTCCTGTCGCAGATCGAACAGCTTGTTCCTCTCGATCCCGATCACTTGCCCGCAGCCATCCGCGGAATTCAATTCATCGCCAGGAAATTTCCGAAACTTCCGCAAGTGGCGTGTTTCGACACGGCGTTTCACAGCTCTCTCCCAAAGGTTGCGCGCATGTACGCCCTGCCCCGCGATCGCTATGACCAGGGCATCCTTCGCTATGGATTTCACGGTCTTTCTTTCGAATACATCATGGGCGAGCTGCGCGCGCTCGAAGGAAATCTTGCCGACGGGCGGGTAATCATTGCCCATCTCGGTAGCGGCGCCAGCATGGTCGCGGTCAAAGACGGAAAAAGTATCGATACTTCAATGGGTTTCACCCCTCTCGAAGGCCTTGTTATGGCTACCCGTTGTGGTGATATCGATCCGGGCGCGTTGCTATATCTCCTCGAGCAAGAGAAAATCTCCGCGAAAGAGACTCGATACAATCCTGAACAAAAAATCGGGCCTTCTCGGAGTTTCGACCAAATCCGGAGATATGCGGGCCTTGCTGGATGAAATGCAAAAGGACGTCCGCGCCGAAGAAGCTGTAGATCTCTTCTGTTACCGGGCGAAGAAATACATTGGGGCGTACTCCGCGGTTCTAGGCGGGCTGGACCTGCTCGCCTTTGCCGGAGGAATTGGAGAGCGCGCGCCGCTTGTTCGTAAACGAATCTGCGATGGCTTGGATTTTCTCAGCATTCGTTTGGATCCGTCGCGCAACGAAGCCAACGCAGCACTGATATCCGCACCCGAAGGCCGCGTAAAAATTCGTATCATTGAGACCGACGAAGATCTGATAATCGCGCGCCATGTGCGCTCCGTTCTGGGATGGGCAACTGGCTAGCTCTATGGAGCGGCCGATTTCTTCTACTGTTCACATTCGCTAAGACGGGGTCGGTATAAACTTATACGTCGCGCCCAAGTAGTATCCCTGAATCCTCCTGTGGCCGAAGGAGCAACCATGCTCGAATTTAACGCCGCTCTATCCACCGTCGTGGAAGTGCCCGAAAAAATTCAGCGCACGAAAAAAGTGCCTGCCAGTGCCAAGCCGGATGGCCCGCTTTCCGCCGAACTGCTGGACAAAATGAATCGCTACTGGTCCGCCGCGAATTATCTTTGCGTTGGCCAAATCTACCTCCTCGATAATCCTCTGCTCCGCGAGCCGCTGATAAAAGAAAACATCAAGCCGCGTTTGCTGGGTCACTGGGGCACTTCTGCCGGGCAGAATTTCATCTACGTGCACTTGAACCGCCTGATCCGTGAAAAGAACGCAAATATCATTTACATCTCGGGCCCCGGCCACGGCGGCCCGACGCTGAACGCTTGCGCGTACCTCGAAGGGACCTACACCGATGTCCATCCTGAAATCACTCAGGATCTCCCCGGCATGCGCCTTCTCTTTCGTTCCTTCTCCACGCCCGGAGGAGTCCCCAGCCATTGCGGTCCGCATACACCGAACTCCATGCATGAAGGTGGAGAGCTGGGCTATTCGCTTGTCCACGCATTCGGAGCCGCTTTCGACAATCCCGACTTGATTGTGGCTTGCGTTGTCGGCGATGGCGAAGCGGAGACCTGTCCGCTCGAAGGAAGTTGGAAAGGTATCAAATTCCTCGAACCATCCAGAGACGGAGCCGTCCTTCCGATCTTGCACCTGAACGGCTACAAGATCTCCGGCCCCACGGTCATGGCGCGCACCAGCGACGAAGAACTTGTCTCCCTATATAAAGGTCTTGGCTACGCGCCCGATTTCGTTGAAGGAGACGACCCCGAACTCGTGCATCAACTTTTCGCAGCCGCTCTCGATCGCTGCTGCGCGCGCATACGAGAAATCCAAAAAAAATCTCGCACAAAAAATGCGCCGACCAAAAAAGACGGCGCACGCCAATCCTGGCCCATGATCATCCTGCGCACTCCGAAGGGCTGGACCTGCCCGAAAGAGGTGGATGGTTTGCCCATCGAGGGCACTTTTCGCGCGCACCAAGTCCCGCTCTCCACTGTGTTCGAGAATCCGGAACACTTAAAGATGCTCGAAGCCTGGATGCGCAAGTACCGACCCGACGAATTATTTGACAAAGAAGGACGCTTGATCGCCGAGCTTGCGGCTCTGGCCCCGGACGGAAATCTCCGCATGGGTGCAAATCCTCACGTAAACGGCGGGCGATTGCTGAAAGCTCTCGATCTGCCCGACTTCGCGCAATACGCATTGTCCATACCCGGACCCGGCGAGGTGGTGGCCGAAGCGCCGCGCAAGCTGGGAGAATATTTCCGCGATGTTATCAAGCTCAATCCCGCAAATTTTCGGCTGTTCTGTCCCGACGAAACAAACTCGAACCGCCTGAACGCTGTGTTTGATGCGACCGACCGTTGCACCATGGAGCCAATCGTCTCCATCGACGATCATTTATCTCCCGAGGGCCGTGTGATGGAAGTCCTCAGCGAACATCTTTGCGAAGGCTGGCTCGAAGGCTATCTGCTCACTGGCAGGCATGGCGTGTGGTCTTCTTACGAGGCGTTCGCTCAGGTCGTTGACTCCATGGTCACGCAGCACGCGAAGTGGATGGCGCAGTGCCTGGAATATCCTTGGCGCAGGCCGCTCGCCTCTCTGAATGTCTTGCTCACCAGCCACGCATGGAGAAATGATCACAACGGTTTCAGCCACCAAGCTCCCGGCTTCGTTGATAACGTCCTGCAACGCCGCAGCGAAGTCGTACGAGTGTATTACCCGCCCGATTCAAACTGCTTGCTCAACGTATTTGATCACTGCCTGCGCAGCCGCAATTACGTCAACGTGGTCACCTGCGGAAAACAGGCGGAACTGCAATGGCTCACGTTCGAAGAAGCGCTCGCTCACTGTTCCCAGGGAGCATCGATCTGGAAGTTTGCCACGAACGACGGCGGAACGGACCCCGATATCGTTCTAGCCTGCGCCGGCGATGTCCCGACCATCGAGGCCTGCGCCACTTCCTGGCTGCTGCAAAAATACGTGCCGGGCATAAGAGTGCGAGTCGTAAACGTCGTCGATCTCACCGCGCTAATGAGTCCCGACGATCACCCACACGGCCTGGATAATATTTCCTTCAACTCGCTGTTCACGCTCGATGTCGACGTAATCTTCGCGTTTCACGGCTATCGTTGGCTTATTCACAGTATGGTGCATGGCCGCGCGAACGAGGGCAGGTTCCATGTGCGCGGATTTAATGACGTGGGCACCACTACCACCCCATTCGATATGGTGGTGCTCAACAAGATGAGCCGCTTCCATCTGGCGATCGACGCACTCAACCATGTCCCGAGATTGCGTTCGCAAGCTTCTGATGCGATCGATATGTTCAACCGGAAATTGTACGAGCACAGCGTTTACATCCGCGAGCATTTTCAAGACATGCCCGAAATCCGGAATTGGCATTGGACAAAAGATTTCAGCGAGCCCACCGCTCCAGCGCCTTTGGCCAAAGGACAACCTCGCGCCCAGCTATTCACGGACTCTTAGTAATGCTTTACTATTTTTGTCTGTTAGAACGGAATTTATCAGAAAATTACTGAGAACTGTTTGCAGACTTCGTTCTCCGCCATCCAGTCTCATGCTGACACCCTTGACCGAAGGCGCGCGATTCCAACCCGCGAGCGACCGATCGCTCCTGGTCTACTTTGGCCAAGAGATCTCGATCGATGCCCATCAGCAGGTTAGACGGCTCCTACACCTTCTCGAACTGGAACCTGTAACGGGCATCCGAAATCTTCATCCTGCGTATTGCTCGCTTCTCGTCGATTTTGATGTGCTCAAACTGAGCCACAACGATCTGGAAATAATTTTGCGAGGCTATCTCGACCGGCTGGAGGACGTGCGTCTCCCAGAGGGGCGACAGATAGAAATTCCAGTGTCCTACGGCAGTGAATTTGGTCCGGATTTGGACCAGGTAGCTTCGATCTGCGGAATCGGGCCCGCTCAAGCCATCGAATTGCATTCCTCTGTCACCTACGTCGTGTACTTTCTTGGCTTCGTGCCTGGCTTCGCATATCTCGGTGAATTGCCCGAGGCACTGGCGACGCCGCGTCTGGCCACGCCCCGCCGGAACGTACCGCCGGGAAGCGTCGGGATCGCGGGTAAACAAACCGGAGTGTATCCGTTCGCGACGCCCGGTGGCTGGAGATTGATCGGGCGCACTCCCATCGCGATGTTCCGCCCGGATCGAAACAACACAAGCCTCCTGTCCATCGGAGATCGCGTGCGCTTTACTCCGATTTCGGACGCTCAGTTCGCGGCGCTGGAGAATGCATGAGCATTATTCACGTTCAAGCGCCGGGTCTGCTCACCACGGTGCAGGATCTGGGGCGAGAAGGCTTCGGTCCTCTGGGCGTATCACTTTCGGGAGCCGCCGATCCGATATCACTGCGCCTCGGAAATCGCCTGGTCGCCAATCCTGAGGGCTCGGCGGGACTGGAGATGACTCTTCTCGGTGGAACATTCCTGTTTCCGGACGGCGCGGTTCTCGCGCTGGCTGGCGCTGATTTCGGCTCGACTCTCGATGGCGCAACCGTCGCCCCATGGACTTCGTTTGAAGTTCGGCCGGGCGAAACGCTTCGCGTGGGTCCCGCGCGTGGGGGGGCGCGCTGTTACTTATGCGTCCAGGGCGGAATCGCGGTGAAGCCTTTTCTGGGTAGCGCATCGACGCACCTTCTGAGTGGACTCGGTGGCTTCGAGGGTCGGTCGCTGCGAAAAGGAGATGTGCTGTACATCGGGTCCGCGACCAGGTCTTTCCGCAGAAGAAGGCTCGCTCCGCAACTACAAGGCCGTTTGTCGGCACGTCAGGTCTTGCGCGTCACCGCAGGACCGCAATCGAATTGGTTTACGGAATCCTCGCTGCGCTCCTTCTATGCCGGCACCTATCGCGTCGGTGAGCAATCTAATCGCATGGGTCTTCGGCTCGAAGGCGCGCCGGTGACACAGAGTTCCGGCGGAGAGATGATTACCGAAGGCGTTTCGCTTGGCGCCGTTCAGGTGCCACACGGAGGCTTGCCCATCATACTCTTTGTGGAGCAACAAACTACGGGTGGCTATCCGAAGATCTGCAATGTGATTTCCGGGGACTTGCACTGCGTCGGGCAGCTTCGCCCTCGCGATGATATTCGATTCGAGCAAGTCACGCTGGAAACCGCGCGCTCCCTGCTGATGGAACAAGAGAAACTGATGGCATCCGAGGAGTTGATTCTGGAATGAAGCACATCGATTTAAATTGTGATATGGGCGAATTGCCCGATGCTATACGAGACGGCTCCCAGGAATTGTTGATGCCCTCGCTTACGTCTGTCAACATTGCCTGCGGTGGACATGCGGGCGACGTGGACATCATGAAAGCAACGATCGAGCAGGCCCTTCATTGGAAGCTGGCCATCGGAGCTCATCCCAGCTATCCAGATCGCGCTAATTTCGGCCGGCTGGAGTTGAATCTAACGCCGGGAGCAATCGCCGATTCTGTGTTCGAACAGGTGATAGCACTCGCTGAAGTTGCTGCCGGTTGCGGAGTTCCTGTTACGCACGTGAAGCCACACGGCGCACTTTACAATCAAGCTGCAGGGAATCGCGTGCTGGCCCAGGCGATTGCAAGTGGAGTTGCTCGCTGGAGCCGGGATGTCATGCTCGTGGGTCTGGCCGGCTCGTCGATGCTGGATGTCTTCCGAGAGGCTGGATTCCGAGTCGCCGCTGAGGCCTTTGCCGACCGCCGTTACGAAACCAATGCAACGCTCCGTTCGCGCAAATTTGACGACGCGCTGATCGACGATCCCACCGAAGCGGGACGGCAAGCTTTGCAAATCGTCGAACGCGGTACCGTAACCGCGCGCGACGGCACCGAAGTTGCCGTGAACGCGCAGACCATCTGTATTCATGGCGACACTCCGGGCGCATCGAGCATAGCCGCAGCAGTGGCGCAAAATCTAAAGCGAGCTGGAATCGAACTCACGGCGCTGCGCTAATCGAAATGCGACCGGCGAAACTCTAGCTTTGGCCATCCTGACGCCTTCGCAACTCCGCGCTTTGCGATTTCTGCCACAGCCAGTAAACCGGCACTCCTGACAAGATGATCGCCAATCCCGGCCAGGTGTACTGCGGCTTGTAGCGCAACAATTGCACTTCGATAAACAAAGCGAGCAAGAGATAGAACCCCGGTAGCAGCGGGTAGCCGAAGACCCGATGAGGTCGTTCCATGTCCGGTCGTCGGAAGCGCAGGAGAAAAAGACCGAACACTGTCAGGATACAAAACATCACTACAGCGAAAACCAAGAACTCGAGCAATTGCCCATAGGTACCCGAGAGGCATAAAACGCAGGCCCACACGCATTGAACCCACAGCGCAACCCAAGGAGTATTGTGACGGTTCACTGCTCCAACACTCCTGAAAAACAAGCCATCCTTGGCCATCGCATAGTAAACGCGCGGCCCAGCCAGAATCAGGCCATTGTTGCAGCCGAACGTGGAGATCATCACGGCCATGGCTACCAGGGCCGCGCCACCTGAGCCGACGATCGCCTCGGCGACGGCCGTGCCCACGCGATCCCCAGCGGCAAACTGAATTCCTCGTTCGAGAACCGATCCTCCGCCGGCCGTGCCAACCAGTGGCAGCACGTTCAAATACGCAAAATTCGCCAGAACGTAGAGCAGGGTCACAATTCCGGTTCCCAACACTAACGCCAAAGGCAGATTGCGCTTCGGTTTTTTTACTTCCGCTGCGACGTAAGTCACGTTGGTCCAGGCGCTCGACGAAAACAGAGCGCCCACCATGGCCAGTCCAACCAATGTCAGCGTATTGACCCACACGGTGTGTTGGCCAGCCTGATAAGGGTGTATTACGAAAATGTTCGCGTTACGCCAAAAATTGCTGAAATTCGCATTGCGTGCTGCCTGCGTGGCAAACACAAAACCGAGCAGCGTCAGCCCTCCCAGCGCTGCGATTTTTGCAGCCGTAAAAATGTTCTGTACGATTGATCCAATGCGCAGGCCGCGCGTGTTCGTCCAAGTAAGAAACGCAATCGAAGAGATAGCCAGGAGGTTTTGGGTGTTCAACCCAACCTTGTAGGGGCCTAGCGTACCGAACCACATTTCATAGGGTCCGAAATCACCCAATTTCCAAATCCATGCGGAGGATGAAAACCAGGGAATCAACACCCCGGTGAAGTTCGCAAATGCAATGGCCACCGCTGCAATCGTCGCAGTCTGGATCACCAACAGCGTGGCCCAGCCGTACAAAAAGCCCCACATCCGCCCCAAAGATTCGCGCAAGAAAATGTATTGGCCACCCGCAAGAGGCATCGCCGCGGCAAGCTCGGCGTAGCACAGGGCCGCCATGATCGTCATCAACCCAGTCGCCAGCCAGACAACCAGAAGCAACCCAGGGCTGCCGACTTGCCTGGCAATGCCGGCCGAAACGATGAAAATTCCCGAGCCAATCATCGACCCCGCCACGATCATGCTCGCGTCTATCAGGCCAAGACCCTTGGTCAAACCGCGAACCGCGGCAGGTGCGGCGATCTGTAAAGGCTGGATTTCTTCAGGCATATCAGTGATGACCGAATCTAACCCCATTCAAAACGTAGCCGGAGTTGCTCGTGAAAACGTCACACGACGCGGTAGCTACCTCCGTCGCGCTGTGTCTTTCCACGGACTCAGCAGCGTGTAGCTTGGCGTAGCCGTCGCATTTTCCTTGCTTGCTGCCAAAAGTTTCCTGCGGACTAGCCACTTCACCGAAGCCTGTGCCGAGCTTTTCGATACTCCGATGTTCTCCGCAAGATCCTGATAGCTGATCTGAACCCCTCCATTTCTGCGCCGCGCTTCCGCCGCCAGCCACACGTACACCAGAAAACTTACCGGTCTCCTGTCGTGGCCCACCAGGTCGCGCATCAATGTGTCGGTCACGTAATCGTCGAGAATCGACATCGCTATACCAACGGTTAGTATAGGAATTGTTAGCTGATTGCAACTCCCAACTTTCTCAAGCTATGCTCCCGCCCGCGGTCAGGAAATCTAAATCATAATCCCGGAGGTTCGATCATGATTCGTGGAATCAAATTCGTCAGCATTCCCGTTCGCAATCAAGACGCTTCTCTAAAATTCTTCACCGAAAAGCTCGGATTCAAAGTTGGAACGGACCAGCCATTCAGCGATAAACAGCGTTGGATTGAACTCCTGATTCCGGGCGCGGATACCGGCCTGGTCCTCTTTACACCCGATGGGCACGAGAATCGCATCGGAGATTTTCAGCCAATCTCGTTTTGGTGTGACGATGTTTTTGCTACCGCCAAAATCATGAAGTCAAAGGCGTGGAGTTTGCCGCGGACCCTCAAAAAGAGTCTTGGGGTTCGTCGGCGATCTTCAAAGATACCGACGGAAACAAATTCGTGCTTTCCAGCAGGTGACCGAAAGCGGTGCAGTTGGCGGCAAGGTCTCTTTTTGAATTTTCTGGCAAACGCTTTTCCACCGGCACGCGGGAAATTCAGGCGTTTACTTGAAGCTCGCCTTCCGAGCGCGCAATGACGGCGCAGGCCAGACAATTCCCGATAACGTTTACCGCCGTGCGGGCCATGTCCATCAGCGCATCAATGCCCAGGATGATGAAAATCGGCTCGGTGGGCAGACGGAACATCGACGCGGTCGCCAGCAACACCACCAGAGTTGCGCGAGGCACTCCCGCCACGCCTTTGCTCGTCAGCATCAACGTAAAGACCATTACGAGCTGTTGTGCCCATGACAAGTGCATCCCCGCCGCCTGCGCCACGAAAATCGACGCCAGCGCTAAATAAACCGACGAGCCGTCCATGTTGAAGCTGTATCCCGCGGGAATCACGAACGCCACTATCCTCCGCGGCACGCCGAATGCTTCCATGGCCTCCATCGCGCGCGGAAGAGCCGCTTCGGAAGTGCTGGTCGCAAACGCAATTGTTGCGGGCTCGGCCACCGCGCGAAGAAATTGTGCCAGCGGAAGCCGTACGAGCATCGCAATCGGCAGGAGTACAAGCAAAATAAAAGCGATCAGCGCCGCGTATCCCGTGGCCAAAAGCTTCCCCAGCGGCAACAGAACTCCAATTCCCATGTGGCCGACGGTATAAGCCATTGCCGCCCCAACACCGATCGGCGCGAAATACATCACCAGATTCGTGAAGGAAAACATCGTTGCGGTTAGCGAGTCGCAAAACTTCAGCATGGGCTCGCGCTTGGCCTCCGGAAGCAGCGCCAGTGCAATTCCGAAAAGCAGCGCGAACACGGCAACCTGCAGAATTTGGTTTTCGGCAATGGACTTGGCAATGTTCTCGGGGAAAATATGCAAAACGAAATCCTGCCAGCGCAGCGGCTCCGCATTCTGCGCCGCAGCCACGGCCGGTTCAGTGGACATTTTCAGTCCTTCACCCGCGCGGCTGATGTTGATCGCCCCCACACCGATAATAAGCGCCAGCGTCGTCACGATTTCAAAATACACCAGGCTTTTTATTCCAATGCGCCCCACGCTGCGCAGATTTCCGTGCCCTGCAATCCCGGTCACGAGCGTGCCGATGACCAGCGGCGCCACAATCACCTTGATCAAGCGCAGAAAGATGTCGCTGAGTACCCGCAGTTGCTCGGCGAGCTGAGGACGGTCCAGCCCAATTTCTCCGCCCAGCAGCATCGCAAAGAAAATCCAGTAGGTTAGCGAGCGCCCGCGCAATCCCGCCGCCGCAATCGAAGCCAGCCCGGCCCAACGCGCCACTGTCAACCAAAAGTGAGGAGCGAGTGCAATCGCCAGTACCGCACCCAGCAGAAACAATAAGACCCCCGCAAAGGTGAGCATTCGCAAACCCGCTGGAGGCGTTTCACTCGGCGAAGACTTTTTGCCTGGGCTAGTCATCTGCTATCGTTCCCAACATGCCATCGATCAAAAATCTGGAGTGCTCGCGCTGCAAATCTACTTTCTCTGCCGGCCGCCCTCCAACGCTCTGCACAAAATGCCAGGGCGCACTGTACGTTCGCTACGATCTTCAGCCGTTCCATGGCCCGGCGGCGCGCGACGCGCTCATCACACAGGACCCCGCGTCGCCCTGGTCCGGGATGTGGCGCTATCGCTCGGTTCTTCCAGCAGTCGAGCCGGTCACACTGGGAGAAGGTTGGACGCCGATGCTCGGCAGCCGCCGCCATCCTGGAATTTTTCTCAAGGAAGAAGGCGCAAATCCCACCGGAACTTTCAAAGCGCGCGGACTCGCACTCGCCGTGACCATGGCTCGCCATTACGGCTTGCGCAAACTCGCCATTCCCTCCGCGGGAAATGCTGCCGGCGCTCTCGCCGCTTATGCCGCGGCCGCCGGTATCGAAGCACACATCTTCATGCCGCGCGACGTCCCCTTCGCCAATTACGTCGAGGCCGTAGCCTACGGCGCAAACGTCACACTGGTCAACGGCCTAATTTCCGACTGCGGCCGCATGGTCGGGGAACGAAAACAAAAAGAGGGCTGGTTCGACGTTTCCACGCTGAAGGAGCCGTTCCGCGTCGAAGGCAAAAAAACGATGGGTTACGAGCTGGTCGAACAACTCGGCTGGAAATATCCCGACGCCGTAATTTATCCCGCGGGCGGCGGCGTGGGACTCATTGGAATGTGGAAAGCCTTCGCGGAATTGGAAGAGCTCGCCTAGGTACATCCGGGCAAGCGCCCGAAAATGATCGCGGTGCAATCTTCCGGCTGCTCTCCGGTGGTTCGCGCTTTCGAAAACAAATCGAGCGCCACTGAAATGTGGTCGAACGCGGAAACTTTCGCCGCCGGTTTGCGCGTGCCAAAACCTTACGGAGATTACATCATGCTGGAAATTCTGCGCGATTCCGCGGGCGTAGCCGTCGCCATCCCTGACGACCAAATTCTCGCGTCACTGAAAGACTGGGCGCGGAACGAAGGTATCTTTCTCTCGCCGGAAGGCGCCGCAACCGCCGCATACAAGAGCCTCATCGCCAGCGGTTTTCTGAAGCCCGAAGACCGCGTCGTCGTGTTCAACACCGGCGCAGGCCTGAAGTGCGCCGACGTCACAGCCCAAGCCATGAACTTGAGCCGCCCCGCCGCCTCCGTCTGAACGCGAAGTTCATTACGCGCAATCTATTGTTCGATGATCAAAACTGGCGAAAAAACCGGTTACCGGTACATGCTGGATCCGGTGCGGCGAATCCAAAAACAGCGCGGAAAACTATTTCTGGTTCTTGGGAACTGTCGCGTCCTTATCCGCCTCGATCGTCACTTCCACTTGAGCGCCAGGCTTCAACACCACTTCTTTGCCGTTCGCATCCTTCAAACTATTTTCCACGCGAATCTCGCGGTAAAGGTGCTCGGCGCCCTCCACTGCAATCTGTGCCCTCTCCGGGGCAACGGGATTCGCAGGAATGATCTTCTCCACGGTCCCCGGAAGGGTCACCGCTGGTTTCTCCTGCTCCTTCGCCTGTCCCATTAGGGCCTCCTAGCTATACGTTCGGTAAACTTGCCTATATAGGCTATGGAGGTCAAGCGGGGGCGTCAAGCGGAAACGAAGTCAACATTACAGCTCGCGTCCCACACCCTGCCATCCCGTAACCCGTAGTGGGAGAAGGGAGAGGCCGCTTTTTGGCCGACGGCGCTGTTTGCACGGTTTTGTGTCCGCCGATCTTTATGGGGGGCGTCCCGGATGACGTCGCGGGGAGGGACCTGCTGTCTCGTCGCCTTTGCCTTCGTGACGCCGGTTCACCCTAAAGTGTGAAGGGGCTTCCGCCCGACATCTTGCCTCTGCTTTTCGCTTTACGTTGTCATCCCGAAGAAACGCAGCGACTGAGGACCTGCTGCTCTGTTCGCCTTGGCCTTCGTGCGCCAAGCTTCAGCCCTGCATTCTGCGTTTTCCTCTTCTTCTGTACGCTGTCATCCCGCCAAAGGCCGCCGTTTGGCCGACAGGGACCTGCTTCTGTGGCGGTTTTGATGTAGCTCGCCTCTTTAGAAGGCTTTCTTCCCCCGCCGGAAATTTCTGCGGGACCGTCAGCATGAGAACCTACGACGCCAGCCGCGACCTTTCACTCGGAAACCATTTGCGCCCGTTTAGAACCGCGTCGATCGCGGGCAAGAGATCGGTACCCAGACTGTCCTTGGGTACGAAGGCATTCACGCCAATCGTACGAAGCCTGGGGAAGAACGGCTCCGCATCGTGCAAGCTGATCGCCAGAACCATCGTCGCCGGGCACCTCGCGTGAATCTCCTCCGCGGCGTCCACTCCGTTCAAGCCGCCCATGGCCAAGTCGATCACCACCACGTCGGGCAACGTCGACTTCGCTTTTTCCACCGCCTCCACTCCATCGGCCGCTTCCGCGCACACCTGCAAATCCTCCCGCTGCGTGATCAGCGTTCGCATCAACTGCCGTACGCTGCCATGATCGTCCGCCAGCAATATCCGCTTGGCCATAAGTCCTCTTCGAAACGTTTCTTACTAAGGGGCCTATTGCGCTTACGTTATACCTTACGGCGGAGGATTCCGCCGCTATCTCAACCTTCTTCCAGCCCGTAAAAATGCTCTCTTCTCAGCTCACTTTGCATCGGGTGATAACAGTATTTTCAGAAACCATTAGCAGTGGAAGGCTGTTTATTTGGTAGGGCCGTTTGGCCTTTTCGCTTTTGACCTTGCGGGTGACCCATGCTCTGCGCTCTTCGCAAAAGGTGGGTGTCTTGACTCTTGACTCTTGTCTCTTCTCTGTCACCCCGAGCGGGGCCGTTTTGTTGCGCTAGGCCGATTTGACACTGCGCTCGGCAGCCGCTACGCTTCCCGCGATGAAAATTATCGTCGCAGACAAAATCAGCGAGCGCGGAATCGAACTGCTACGCGAATCGGGCTGGCAAGTGGTCCTTCCCGCGGCGGGAGCGCTCTCCACCGAGATCGTCTTAGCCGACGGCCTGATCGTGCGCAGCGCCACGCGGGTCACCTCAGATCTTCTGGAAAAAGCCGAGCGCCTTCGAGTGGTGGGACGTGCCGGAGTTGGCGTGGACAATGTGGACATGGACTCAGCCACTCGCCGCGGTGTCCTGGTGATGAACACGCCCGGCGGCAACGCCGTCAGCGTGGCCGAGCACACTTTCGCGCTGATGCTAGCACTCGCGCGCTCGGTGCCGCAATCCAACGCTTCGATCCAGGCCGGCCGTTGGGAAAAATCCTCCACTGGAATGGAGTTGCGCGGCAAGACCCTGGGCCTGGTCGGTCTCGGCCGCGTGGGAACGGAAGTGGCCCGGCGCGGGCGCGCGCTCGAAATGAAAGTGCTGGCCTACGATCCCTACGTCACGCAAGCGGCTGCGCGCGAACTCGACGTCGAGCTGATTCCCTTCGAAGATTTGCTGCGCCGCTCGGACGTGCTCTCGCTGCACACAGCGCTCAGTCCCACCACGGAAAAAATAATCGATGCGGAGACGCTGGCGAAAATGAAGCGCGGCGCGCGCTTGATCAATTGCGCTCGCGGCGAATTGATCGACGAAGCCGCGCTCGCCGAAGCGTTGCGCTCCGGACATTTGGCCGGCGCCGCCGTGGACACCTTCGCGCAGGAGCCGCCGAAAAATTCCCCGCTCATTGGCTTGTCCAACCTGATCGCCACGCCGCACATCGCAGGCTCCACAGCGGAAGCGCAGGAAGAGGTGGGAACCCTGATCGCGCAGCAAGTTCGCGACTATCTCAGCGAAGGCCTGATTCGCAACGCCGTCAACATGCCCGCACTCTCCGCCGAGCAGTACCGGCTCTTGCGTCCTTATCTCGAGCTTGGCGAGCGTCTCGGCGCGCTGGTGGCGCAGGCCGCGCCTTCGGCCAGCTTCAGCCGCATCCGAATTCGTTACGCGGGAGAGCCGGCCGAGTTGGGTTCGCACGTGATCCGCAGCGCGGTATTGATCGGACTGCTGAATCGCGTTCTCGACGAAAAAGTGAATCTGGTAAACGCTTCGCAAGCTGCCGCCGCGCGCGGCTTAATCGTGGAAGAAACCACGCGGCGCCGCGAGCGCGGCTTCCCAAACACGCTTGAGGTGGCCGCAGCCGATGGCGGCCCCGAGTTTGCCGTCGAAGGCACTGTGGTTCAGGACGGCTCGCCGCGCATCCTTTCACTCGACGGAATCCCGCTCGAAGCTCCGCTCGAGGGGACCCTGCTGCTGATTCGAAATCGCGACGTCCCCGGCGTAATCGGAATGATTGGCACGTCGCTGGGCAACCTGGGCGTGAACATCGCCACCTTCGCGCTGGGACGCCGCAGCCCCGTGCACGGAGCCGAAGCGGTCGCGCTAGTGCGGCTCGACGGGAAGGTCGATTCCTCGATCTTGAAACATATCCGCGCCATCCCCTCTATCACCGACGCGCGGCTCATTCATCTGCCGGAATCACCAATAGATGGGCCGCAACGAGGCGAGTAATCGGCTCTGCGACGCCGCGAAAAAAATGACGAACAACAACTTTCCAAGCGAAACATGGCGCTTGCATAGAGTTTAAAGTTCACTGCATGCCCGCGACAATCAATATAGGCACGGGCCTGCCAGCACATAGGAGATGTTACTGCTGACCGCCGGACGCGTGCGTCGCATTGCCGTTATGCGTGTGATGTCCTTCGTCCACCGGAACGCCGACGGAACTGGCCATTATCTTCGCCAGTTTCAAGTGCTCTTGCAACGCAGGAAGCGTTTGGGAGGCAAAATTCTTGATCGGGTCGTTTGTCCCGTTGTTGGCTTCCTGGCGGAATGCGTGAACGTCATGCATGTGGTCCCTGACCATGTCTCCCGCATAGGCCTTATCGAAGGCCGATCCGGAAAGGGCGGACAGGCGATTGTAGATTTTCTGATCCTTCGGTTTTAGCTCGGTCGGCAGGCGGATGTTCGCTTGCGAAGCGGCGGATTTCAGTTCGTCGCCGACTTTGGTGTGATCGTCAACCATGCGCTTCCCGAAATTCTTCACAGTTTCGCTGGCGCCTTTCTCTTCGGCGAGTTGTCCGAGTTTCACTTCAGCCAACCCTCCCTCCGCGGCCTCTTTGGCAAATTGCTTGTCGGTCATCGGCGCGCCGGACCGTGCATGATGATGAGGTGTTCGTGTCGGGGACGCGTCAGGATTGACGCTGCTCTGTGGGTCGTCGTGCTGGCCGAAGGCGGCCGCGCTGCCGAAAAATAAAGCCAGCGTGGCAACCGCCAAGGCCATCGTAATTTTCTTTATTGCGTTCATCGATCTAAGTCCTCCTTAATATGTTTTGGAGAAAACAAAATTAAAAATGAAATTATTTTCTTGCGGGAAATCCCTAGATTCTGGGTTAGCGCTTGCTTCGCTTTTGCTTGGCGACATTCACACCCTGCTTACCTAAAGCAGTGCGTGTAGCTTTAGGAGGATGCGCGATCGTTCGTTTACTCCTTGCGACGCGAGCTGCCTTCTCAATGTTCAGCGGCACTTTATTTAGAACTTGCTATAGACCCCGCCCCTATACTGGAGTTCATGTACGCGCCATACGGTGCGCGCCAATCTAAATCTGGCATCGCATGAGGATTCGCAACATCCATTGCAGCCTGTAATCGCATACCGAAGTAACTGTAGCGCGCAGCGGGTAGGCTGCATGGCAACTGGGATAGAATGGCCGTGCGCGAACATCTACCTGCGCGGACATTTAAGCTGATTCATGAGCTCTATCAGACCCAAGACTCGAGTCGCCGTTGTTTCCCCGTTCCTGGACAAAAGACACGGCAGCGAGCGAATCATCACGGAATGGCTAGCTAATCTCTCTGATGAGTTCGAACTTCACGTTTACAGCCAGCATGTGGAGGATCTCGATCAATCACGATACACATGGCACCGAATCCCCAAGCTGCCTGGGCCGCATCTTTTCAACTTCCTTTGGTGGATCGTTGCGAACCGACTTTCGCGCTATGGGGATAAACGTTTTCGGGGATTGCGGCACGACCTTGTTTTCAGCTCCGGCGCAAACTGCCTGGATGCAGATGCCATCTGCGTTCAAATCGTGTTCGCGGAATACTTACGGCAAGTGGCGCCCAGCATGCAGCTAGGCAGAAATTCTCTAAGGGAGTGGCCGCGACTGTTACATCGCAAAATATATTACAAGGTGGCGCTCGCGATGGAACGGCGCGCCTATAAAAATCGCGAGACGGCGCTGTTGGTGAATTCGCGCAAGTCTGCCGATGAACTGAAGAGATATTACGGACGGGAGCAGCGCATACCTGTTCTGCACTTAGGATTGGATCACGACATATTCAATACCACAGCCCGTTCAAGCCTGCGCGAAGCGGCTCGGAAAGAACTGCAGCTGCCGCAGAACCGGTTCACTCTGATTTTAATCGGCAATGACTGGCGCAATAAGGGACTTCCTGCCCTGCTTGCCGCTCTGGCGGAGTTGCGTGACCTTGATATCGGGTTGCTAGTTGTAACCGGCGAAGATTCATCGTCCTGCCGGCAACTCATCGCCGATAAAAAGCTGTCAGATCGAGTCTTGCTCTTGCCTCCCCGAAAAGACATTGAGTTCTACTATGCTGCGGCGGATGCTTACACGGGGCCTTCGCTTCAGGATTCCTACGGAATGCCTCCGGCGGAAGCGATGGCCTGCGGATTGCCCGTGATCGTTTCCGCGGCTGCCGGCGTATCTGAAATAATTACGGATGGCGAGGATGGGATGATTCTGGACGATCCCACCGATAGCGCCAAGTTATCCGCAATCATCCGGCTTCTGTATCAAAACCCCGAGCTTCGTAACCGGCTCGGTACTAAAGCGGCGGAGACCGCGCGAAAATATACATGGGAACGAAATGGCCACGAACTGAGCCTGATTTTCCACGACATTGTGCTACGCAGGACGGCTGCGGCCACGCAGACTCAAACGCAGGAATCATGAAATCCAGTGACACAAGAACTTCGCGCACGACACGCCTTTCCCGGCGTGTTTTTCTCTCTCGATAATGGCGAAGAATTCCGACCGTCCGACGAAAAAATTTGTTGCTCTGTTTCCGGAATTACTCGGTGTTGGTGGAATTCAGGAAGCGGGCCGATTGACAGCCGCAGCGCTGAACGCGATCGCGAGCCGGCGCGATAACTGGGCAACGTCATTTCTCAGCATGAACGACTCGCCGGGCAAGCACGATTTTGAAGCTGCTCAACAACGAGTATCCTTGCGCGGTTTCAACCGTTCCAAAGTTCGCTTCGTTGCCTCTGCCGTCGGCGAATCCAGAGAAGATGTGCAGGTAGTTCTCGCTGCGCATCCTTATCTTGCTTTACCAGCCGCGTGGATGAAATGGCGATCGCCGCGGATCAAGACAATCGTGATGTCGCACGGTGTGGAAGTTTGGAAGCCACTATCAAATTTGCGACACCGCGCGCTTTTATCTGCAGACCTTGTACTAGCTCCCAGCAGTGACACCGCGCAAAAGCTCGCGGAAATCCAGGGTGTGCCGGCCGCCAAAATACGGAAATTGGCTTGGCCGCTCAACCCAGATTTTTTGCGCATGGCGGACCACCTAGCCGATCTTCCATTGCCGCAAGATTTTCCCGAACGCCGCGTAATTCTGACGGTAGGCCGCTGGGCAGCCTCCGAACGTTACAAAGGTGTGGATGACTTAATTCGCGCGGCTGCACAACTTCGTACGGAGTTCCCGGGTTTGTATCTAGCGGCAGTAGGCGATGGCGATGATCTTGCAAGACTCCAAGAAATTGCCGATGACTCAGGAATTTCCGACTCCGTGCGATTTCTTACAGGCCTCTCGCGGGAAGAGATTGCTGCTTGTTACGCCCACTCCGAAATATTCGCGCTTCCCAGCACGGGTGAAGGGTTCGGCCTGGTGTTTCTGGAAGCCATGGCGTTTGAGAAGCCTTTGGTGGGCGCGGCTTGTGGTGGGACGACCGACATCGTAGAGGATAATGTCAACGGACTGCTTATTCCACCCAATGACTTGAAGAGCTTGATTGCGGCTCTGCATCGATTGCTCGAAAGCGAATCGCTGCGCGCGGAATTGGGACGGCGCGGCGCCGAGATGGTTCGGCGAAAATTCCAATTCCCCACTTTCCAGTCCGAGCTGGAAAAAATTCTTGGAGAGTGCGACTCAGAACTTGCTGAGAGGTGAACGGCTCGGGACGTGTAGTATTGTTTTTAGCGGAGGATCGAGCACTTGGATGATCTCAGGGTGGGTTTGATTGGATCGGGCTTTATCGCGAAGCAGAAACATCTTCCGGCTTGGAAGAAGGCCGCGAAGAACGCCCACGTGGTCGCTCTGTGCGACCCGAATGTGGCGCAGGCCGAGGAACTCGCTCGAGCCTATGGAGTTCCCAAAGTGTACAAGGATTTTCAGCAGATGCTGGAGGCCGAACGGCTCGACGCTGTGGACATCTGCTCCCCGCCCCGCACTCACGCGGACTTGGCGGTCCGGTCGCTGAAAGCCGGTGTGCACGCGCTCATTGAAAAACCAATGGCCATCAATACTGAAGAGTGTGACCGTATCCTCGCTGCGGCTCGCGAGAGCGGCCGGAAGATTTGTGTCGCCCATTCGGACCTCTTTTATCCATCATTTCTGAAAGCTCGGGAGATGCTAAAAGCCGGAACCATCGGTGAATTCCGCGGGATGCGCATCTTTCTTTCCACGCCGGTGGATTACATCACATCCAAACCAGATCACTGGGCGCACAAACTCCCCGGCGGCGTGGTCGGCGAGACAGGGCCGCACGTGATTTATATGACTCTGGCGTTTATCAATCCGATTCGTGCGGTGCGCATCGACGCTCGTAAACAGTTGCCGCAATTTCCGTGGTCGCCCTATGAAGACTACCGCCTGGATCTGATCGGTGATTCCGCTTCGTGCAGCGTGGCTCTAACATACGCCACAAATCGCTGGGCCGTGCAGCTCGACCTCTGGGGCAGCGAAGGCCACCTGAAATTCGATCTCGAAACACAGACCGTGGTCGTTCATGGGCGGGCCGATCTGAAACCCATCACGCTGGGACTTTCCACGGTGAAAGAAGTCAGCCAGATGCTTGGCGACACGATTGGGACCAGCGTGAGTTACGTCACTGGAAAATTCGAAAACACCCACGAACGCCTCATCCGGGAATTCGTTGATAGCCTGCGCAACGGTTCGCCGACTCCGGTGCCTCCCGAAGAAGGGAGAGAAGCGGTCCGCGTGATGGATCTGCTTGTCAGCCAGCTACCCTCGGCGGCGGCCTGAGCGGATATGTGCGGAATCTCCGGAATCGCGACCAAACGCTTCGATCGAGATGAACTCACGCGCTCGATCGAACGGATGGCCAATACGATTCGACATCGCGGGCCTGACGGTCTGGATTTCCGCTGCTTTGCTCCACCCGCGATTTCTGAAAGTGTCGCTCTGGCTCACAACCGGCTGGCCATTATCGACATCTCTGCGGCAGGGTGCGAGCCGATGTCGAATGAAGATGGCACCGTTTGGCTGGTCTTCAACGGCGAGATATATAATTTTCAGGAACTGCGCCCGCGCCTGGAATCGCGCGGCCATCGGTTTCATTCCCATACGGACGCCGAAGTTATCGTCCATTTGTATGAAGAAGACGGCCCCGCCTGCGTAAAGGAACTCGACGGAATCTTCGCTTTTTCCATCCTGGATCTAGAGCGCGATCTCTTATTTCTGGCACGCGATCCCATCGGCGTGAAGCCTCTTTTTTATTCCGCCACGCCGGAGCATTTCGTTTTTGGATCGGAAATCAAAGCGCTCCTGGCCTCTGCGGTCGTCAAAGCCGCGCCAAACTGGCAAGCCATCTCCGATTTTTTTACTTACCTGTACGTGCCCGGGCCGCAAACCGCATTCAACGGTGTTCAACAACTTCCGCCGGGCCACAGCCTCACCCTGCGCCTGAAAGATAATTCGATCTCGCTAGAGCGCTATTGGGAGGTTGCTCGCCGCGAGGACATCGAATCAATCCCGTACGATAAACTGAAATCTAGAATTCAGGAGACCCTTGCGACGGCGGTCAAGAGACAACTTGTCAGCGACGTTCCACTCGGCGTCTTTCTCAGCGGAGGGATTGATTCGACAATCGTCACCGGACTTGCGAAAAGAGAGAAGAAGGATATTCAAACATATACGTTGGCTCTCGATGGAAGCGAGTACCGGTTCTTCGACGAAGCCGAAAAAGCCCGCGCCGTCAGCGGTCACTTAGAAACTGAACACTGCGAACTGCACCTTGAATTTCCCGACCTTCTCGAGATGCTTGATCTGGTAGAGTTTTTTGACCAACCCTTCGCCAATCCGACTTGCTATCTAATGCATCAGTTGTCGCAGAAGGCTCGCGAGCACATCACGGTAGCGCTCTGCGGCGCCGGAGGGGATGAACTTTTTGCAGGCTACCCCCGGTCTTCTGCTGTCCGCCTCGCGCGGCGCATCGCGTGGATGCCCCGCCCGCTGCTGTGCTTCGGCGCGAATGCACTGTCGGTGCTACGCGACTCCCATCAAATGCCCTATCTGCGGCGCGCCCGAAAATTCCTCGGAGGCCTTGACTCCGATTTCTTCGTTGCGTACGCCAACTGGACATACTTCATGGACGAGGATAAGAAGCGTCACCTCCTTCATGACGGTTCAAGCGGCAATTCCGAACACAACACATTGCACCCGTCCGTGGATGTTCTGCGTTCCGCTTATGCTCAATCCTCGCTGCAGGAAGCAGACAACCGCGTCCTGGAAATGGACTTGAGGACCTTTCTCGTGGATAACATTCTGGACTATACGGACCGAATGAGCATGGCCACAGCCCTGGAAGTTCGCGTTCCACTGCTCGACACCGCGTTCGTAGAATTGAGCCTGAACGCGCCGTTCGCATACAAAATTCGAAATGGCGAATCGAAGGCCGTTCTGGTTGACGCTTTCGAAGAATTCTTTCCGCCCGAAGCTCGCCATTCCCCCAAGCGCGGCTTCAATGCACCGCTCGCGCTCTGGGCTGGAAAGCTTTTCGATCCTTACTTCGAGGCCAGTCTGGATGCCTCCCACCCGCTGCGAAAGAAGCTGGGCGAGGACGTCGGTGCGACTTGGAACGATGGGATCCTCGATCTAAATTATGTCCAGCAACTTCGAGTTCAGCATCGCCAGGGGAAACGTGATAACGCCCATGAATTGTTCGCCTGCATACTTTTCGACGTCTGGTGGCGAAAATACATTAAGAAATCGCAACCGATGGTGCATTGGCACGCCGGCGGGAGCTAGTGGTGCGTATCCTCAACGTGTCGCAGACGTATTTCCCTTATCTCGCCGAGGGCGGACGTCCAGCGAAAGTCCGTGCGCTCTCAGGCAAGCTGGTCGAGCATGGCCACAGCGTCACGGTGCTCACAACAAACCTGGGAGCGGCCGAATGGTCAAATGTCGAGTGCGCTCGCGAACAAACGGCGTTGGGCATTGAGTCGATGGAAAACGGCGTCGCGGCAATCTATTTACCGACGCTGGCGCGTTATCGCGTGCTGACGATAAACCGGCGTCTGATAAGATTCTGTCGGGGCTCTCTCGCTGGGTTTGACCTGGTTCACTTCTACGGCCTTTACGATATGCTTGGACCGGTAGTCAGCTATTTTTGCAGGCGAAAAGGAATCCCGTACGTGATCGAGCCGATGGGAATGCACCGGCCAATTGACCGAAACATCGGCATGAAGAACGCTTGGACTCGAACCGTGGGCAGCGCGTTCTGGCGAAATGCCGCGATGGTTGTCGCTACGTCGGAAATGGAAGAGCAGGAGCTTATGGACGATGGCGTACCGAGGAACAAGATTGCGATGCGCTACAATGGAATTAGCGGCAACGTGACCGTGTCCGCTCCAGCCCGCGGCGAGCTCCGTTCCAAGTGGGGAGTATCTCGAGACGAGCCACTCATCCTGTTTTTAAGCCGCCTGATCCCTAGAAAGGGAGCCGATCTGTTGATCGAAGCGTTTGCACAGGCGTGTCCCCATTCGGGTTGTCTCGTAATCGCAGGACCCGAGGGTGAGCCGGGATACCGCGCAAAGCTTGAAAAGTGTGCACAGGATTTCGGGGTCGCGTCACGCGTGAAATTCACAGGCGCCTTGTACGATGGAGACAAGAACTCGGCGTTGGCAGACGCGGACATCTTCGCGCTTCCATCCAGATATGAAAATTTCGCGAACGTTGCCGCGGAAGCGATCGCCTGCGGCGTTCCCGTGATCATTACTCCCTTTTGCGGCATTCGCTCGCTGGTGGATGGGCGTGCGGGACTGGTAATTGCGCCAGAAAAGCAGGCGCTGGCCGCGGCGATACATAAACTGATCTCGGATCGTGCCCTTTATGCGAAGCTGAAAGCGGGTTGCGTTGAAGTGGCTGCTCAGTTGAGCTGGGATCGCTTGACGGAACAGATGGAAGGATATTACGCGCAGGTTTTGAGCCGGCCGGATGGGAAGGTCCAATGATCACGACTGAACCGGTCACTTTCTACGACCGTCACCCGTTTGATTGGGCTCCGGCAGGCGACTCAGCGGAAATGAACTCGATGGTGTCGAGGCTCCTTGCCGAGTTGATTCAGAGTCTGGATACGAACTCGCTTGTCTTAGACATTGGCTGCGGTCCGGGGCGCGTGCTTGGTTTTCTTGCGCGACGGGGAATCCGGTGTGTGGGACTCGACCGCAGCCGCGTATCACTTGGGTTGGCGATCCAACGGTATGGCAGACCCGGGGCGGTGGGCGACAATTTGCATCTTCCTTTCGCGGATGGGACAGCAGATGTTGTTATCTCAGATGGCGTCATACACCATACAGAAAACCCGCTGGCTGCGTTCACTGAGAATTTCCGAATTTTGAAGCCAGGCGGGCGACTGTACCTGGCCGTTTACAAACCCAGTGGCCATTATCCGTTGCTTTACACGTTTCCTGGCGGGCTAATTCGATGGGCGCAGGGCCGTCAGTGGGTGGAGGCGTGGGTCACACTGTTTTTTCAGGCGCCATACTATTTGTTTCATTTTGTGCGCTCCAAGGGGAAGCGCACTTGGTCTGGCGCGCGAAACCTTTTCTACGATTATTTCGTCACACCGCGAGTAGCTTTTCTTCCGCGCCAGGTAGTGGAAGAATGGTGCGTGCAACAGCAGGCTCGCATTGTGCAGTACGACGAAAATCGCGGGCAGAATGTGCACTCGTTCGTGGTGGAAAAAGAAGGGCCTGCGAAAAAGCGGCGCGATCTGCTAGAAATGAACGGGAAAATGTTGTTGCAAGAAAAGCAGGAAACGGCATGAGTGAAGATCGCCCAATGCTCTCCAGTCCCGTGATGGATCCCGAGCGTCAATCATACTCCGCCGGAAGCTCGCAGCACTGGCCCGCGCCAGCTCGCGATTCCGACAATAAACGCCATCCCCTGTTCCGCGCCGTGTGGCTTACGGTAAATGTCTCGCTGGTGATGTCCGTAATTTTCGCCGCATATTCCGCTGGATGGGAATTTTCGACACGCAGATACTTGGAAGGATTTTCCGATGCAATTGTGCCGGCTACGTCTCCGGGCGACGAAAAAGTGGAAGCTATATTGAATTGGATTGCTCACGGCCCGGCGCGCAAAACCTCCGATCCCAATTCAGTCCAGGCGAACCGCGATCCGATTGACACGTTGAATTACGAAGCTTTGCTGCGAGTGTGCGGAACGGCCACGAACGCTTTCGTCAATCTCGTGGATACAGGGCACATGCAAGTCCGCCGGCTGCTTCTGGTCGACTCTCGGCAGATGACGAAGCACGTTGTGGCGGAAGTACTGGTGGATGGCCGCTGGATTATCGCGGATCCAAGCTTCCGCGTGGTAATGCGCGGAGCCGACGGAAGAGCGCTAACCCGCGAAGAACTAGCGGATCCGATCATATTTGCGGCCGCTACGCGCAATATCCCCGGCTACGATCCAAGTTATACATACGATCATGTTGTGCACATTCGTCTCGCACGTATTCATGTGTTTGGCCTACTGCTTCGGCGAATCCTCGACCGATTGATTCCCGGGTGGGAAGGCACGCCAACGATGACACTGCTTGTCGAACGCGAATCCTTCGCTGCCATGGTGGCGTCGCTTCTGTTGCTACTTTTTCTAATCCTTCTGCGTGCGTCCCTGCGTTGGTATGGTGAAAAGCGGCTTGGAGTGCAATCTGTTCGCATTCGGCAGCAGCTTCGGAGAGCTTGCCACGCTTTTCTGGATGCGACCTAGTCTTCATGTGCGGAATCTGCGGCGCGATCGGATTTAGCTCAAGGGAAACGGGTGAGGCCGTCGTTCGCCGGATGCTTGCTGCAATCGTTCATCGAGGGCCCGACGAAGAAGGAATCATGGTGGCGCCGCCGATAGCCGCCGGCGCGCGCAGGCTCAGCATTATCGATCTTCCTGGCGGCAGCCAACCTGTCTGGAATGAAACTGGAACACTCGCGGTGGTCTTCAATGGGGAAATCTATAACTTCCGGGAGCTCCGCGAGGAGTTGGAGGCGCGCGAGCACAGGTTTCGCTCTCAATCCGATACAGAAGTTATCGTTCATGCTTTCGAGGAGTGGGGCGAGGATTCCGTGAAGCGGTTGCGCGGAATGTTTGCGTTCGCGGTGGTCGAATTACCTCAGGGACGGAGCGGTCGCGCCACGCGCGTGTTCATGGCCCGCGATCGAGTGGGCATCAAACCGCTGTATTATGCGCGAGCCGATCGGATGTTTCTGTTCGCCTCCGAAGTAAGAGCTCTTCTCGCAAGCGGTGCAGTTCCGATGCGTCTTTCCTCCGAAGCAGTTACAGCCTATCTCCTCTTTGGTGCAGTGGGCGAGCCCACGACCCTTGTACAAGGTGTTTTTTCGCTCCCGCCAGGGCATTCTCTCTCGGTTCGCTCCGATGATCCGGGTTGCGCTCCAGAGCCGAAACCGTATTGGGAAGCCCCGCAGCCGTTCGAAACACTGGCTGGAGTCAAGCTTGCGTCACAGAACTCGGGTAGCGGAGCAGCTTCTCCCGCTTCACAAGTTCGCGCTTTGCTCGAAGACTCGGTGCGGCGTCATCTGATCGCCGACGTTCCGATCGGAGTGTTCTTGAGCAGCGGAATCGATTCCACGGCGATTGCGGCGCTAGCGACTAGGGTGCAAGGAGGAATTCAAACTTTCACCGTCGCTTTTCCCGACACAGCATTCAGCGAAGCCAAAATCGCGCGGCAGACCGCCGACCGGCTAGGAACCCAGCATTGCGAGACAGTGATCTCGGGTGATGAAATGGTGAGCCGGCTCGGGGAAGCAATCTCTGCGCTGGACCAGCCGTCAATGGACGGCATCAACACTTACTTCGTCTCTTGGGCGGCGCGGCAAGCCGGTTTGAAAGTGGCCCTCTCCGGACTCGGAAGCGATGAGATCTTCGGCGGCTATTCTTCGCTTCGAGCGACTACACAAATTAGGCGTATCGCCTTGGCGGCCGGCTTCGTTCCCCAAGCACTTCGGAAGTTCATCGGCTCTGGGATGCGGCGCACGAATTTTTTTGAATCTTCTCCGGACGCATTCCGCAAAGCGCTGGCCGCCTGGATTCAGCCGAAGTTGTTTCCTCATCCGTACTTTTTCACACGCACGCTTTTTGCGCCTCAGGCGTTTACACCTCGCATGCGTGACAGCGCGGCCCCGTGGGACTCCATGCGCTGGTTCCAATGGCTCGCGAGCGCGGCAAAGCAGTCGGGATCAATGGACGACCGGTTTACACAAGTCTCGTGGCTTGAGCTGCGTTCTTACATGGTGAACACGCTATTGCGGGACACCGACGCCATGAGCATGCGCAATTCGCTGGAAGCGCGCGTGCCATTTCTCGACACGCCGCTTGTCGAATACGTTCTTGCGCTCCCGGAATCGGCCAAGCGTGGGTCCGGGCGGCCAAAAGCTTTGCTCATCGAAGCACTCGGAAATTTGTTGCCCGAAGAAGTGGTGAACCAGCCCAAGCGCACTTTTACTTTTCCGTGGGAATTTTGGTTGCGTGGAAAACTGGGAGAGCGTGTAGCCGTCGGACTTGGCGATTGGGCACCGGCGCTTGGAGAAGTTTTGGACGTGAAATTTGGGCAATCGGTTTGGAGAAATTTCCTTCTGGGCAGAAGAACGTGGTCGCGACCCTGGAGCCTGTATGTGTTGAACGAATGGATCAAACACAATTCAACCGTACCAACCGCGGGTAAGCAACGCGCTTCAGCGGCGGTTCACGTCAACTGAATAAAACGGGCGCAGCATCGCGCAGGACGGCCTCATACGATGATTATCCTGGGCATTAACGCGTATCACGCGAACGCTTCGGCAGCCATCGTCGTGGACGGACGTCTGCTCGCGGCCGTGGAAGAAGAGCGCTTAAATCGCGTGAAATACGCTGCTGGCTTGCCAGCGCGCGCGATTCAGTACTGTTTGGACCAAGCCGGCGCAAAGCTCTCGGAAGTAGATCACATCGCCGTTCCGCGTAATCCGTGGGCACGACTGGGAACCAAGCTTCGCTTCGCGATGCGCATGCCGCGATTTGCCATGGATCGTGCGCGCGTGATGCGGCGCTTTGCAGGCGTCAGAGACGATCTCGCCACGGCCTTCGAGATGCCCGCGGAAAACATCCGGGCACGTTTTCATCGCATCGAGCACCACACCGCTCATCTAGCCAGCGCTTATTTCGTTTCTCCTTTCGAAAGCTCCGCGGTTCTTTCCGCCGATGGCTTGGGTGATTTCGCGAGTTGCATGTGGGCGCTGGGGGAAGGGCCGCGAATGCGCCCTCTCGGTGAGATCAGGTTCCCTCATTCGCTGGGAATGTACTACACCGCGCTGACCCAATATATCGGCTTCTGGAAATTCGGGGACGAGTACAAAGTAATGGGCCTGGCGGCCTATGGTGAGCCGGAATTTCTGGACGAATTCCGCCACATCGTTCATGCCAATGGTCCGCTTTCGTTCCGCCTGGGCCTCGAATATTTCACGCATCAGAGCCAGGGCGCGGACATGACCTGGCGGGAAGCGAATCGTACGCCGGTACTCGGCAGGCTTTTTTCCCCTTACCTCGAGAAGCGCCTGGGTCCCGCGAAGAAAGAAGGAGAACCGCTCGAACAGCGGCATCGGAATATAGCTGCGAGCATGCAAGCTGCGCTGGAAGAAGTTCTTGCTGCGCACTGGAGCGCACTTGCAAAGAAAACCAAACAGAAGTCCCTGTGCCTAGCGGGCGGAGTTGCCTTCAATTGCCTTGCGAACGGAAAGATTTTTGACCAGTCGCCTTTCGAACGCGTGTACGTTCAGCCTGCCGCGGGAGACGCCGGGCTCTCCGTAGGTGCGGCGTTCGCGGTGAATCATCAAGTTCTAGGACGCCCGCGAGAATTCGTGATGGATCACGCCGGATGGGGTCCGGAATTCTCGCGACACGAAATCGCAGACGCCATCAAGACATTTCGCACCTCCGGAAATGAAGCGGGCGTGACAGAGATGGACGAAACGCCGTTACTGGAAACTACAGCAAGACACCTGGCTAACGGAAGAATAGTGGGTTGGTTTCAAGGCCGCGTGGAATGGGGCCCTCGTGCCCTAGGGCAGCGCAGCATCCTGGCCGATCCGCGCCGGCCTGAGATGAAAGACATTCTAAATCAGCGCATCAAGCACCGCGAAATATTCAGGCCATTCGCGCCTTCAATCTTGGAAGAAGCGACCGGGGAATTTTTCGAGACGACGCATCCTTCGCCATTCATGACCTTCGCCTATAGCGTGCGTCCGGAGAAACGCAATGTAATCCCCGCGCCCACACATGTGGACGGCACGGCACGGCTGCAGACCGTTAGTCGAAGCACCAATCCGCTGTACTGGAAACTGTTGCATGCGTTCGGTGAGCAAACCGGCGTTCCGGTCCTGTTGAATACGTCCTTCAATGACAACGAGCCAATTGTGTGCCGGCCGGAAGAAGCGCTGGACTGTTTTCGTCGCACGCAGATGGACGTATTGGTGATGGGAAACTGCTTTATGGAGAAAAAATTCTCAGGCGCGTCGCAGGAAGAACTGCGAATGATTTTGCAAAGCGCGAAAAATAGGGGTTCTACCCCCGAGTAGGCTCGTCGGTACAACTATCCAGTCCAGTGCCTAGATCGCCTAATATGCATATTCTTCTTCTGAATCAATATTATCCGCCGGACACTTCCGCGACGGCCAAGATGGCGGTGCAAGTCGCCGAGAAATTGGCGGAGCGGCATCGAGTAACGGTGGTCGCGGGGCGGCCTTCCTACGATCCAGACGAGTATTATCCATTCTCGTTTCGGCGGAGTGATGTTCGAAAAAATGTGACGGTAGAGCGCGTTGGTTCGACGGCTTACCCGCGCCATCAAATGCGGCGGCGAGTTTCAAATTATCTGTCATATCTCGCGCTTGCCGTACCACGTGCCCTGGCCATTCATCCCGACATCATACTGGCTATGACCGATCCACCTGTGGCGGGCATCGCCGGAGCATTTGTTGCGCGCATGGCGGGCCGGCCGTTCGTTTACAACATCCGCGATCTCTATCCGGACATGGCCGTGGGCGGTGACATCGTGCAGCCGAGTTATTGGGTGGAACGTTGGGAGGAGATGCATCGCCGCGCGCTCCGCCAGGCTGCGCGTGTGGTAGTCCTTGGTGACGACATGCGTGACCGCATTGTTGCGAAAGGTGTTCCGCCAGAGCGGGTCGTCATAGTCCGAGACGGGAGCTCGTCTCCGCCACCGTTGCCGGAGCGTGGCGACCCAGTAGTGCAGAAAATCCGCAGCGGCTTTCAGTTTGTCGCGCTGCATGCAGGGAATCTTGGCTTTTATGGTGCGTGGGATACTCTTCTGAAGGCCGCGGAGATTCTGCGAAACGAAAAGATAGGGCTTGTGTTTGTAGGCGATGGGGCAAACCGCGCACCTCTGGAGAATTCCGCGAAATCTTTACCGAATGTACGATTTTGGCCGTTCTTCCCTTTCAAGCAAGTGCCGCATGTAATGACGGCGGGCGACGTACATATCGTGACGGTGCGACGCGGTCTGGAGGGGGTCGTGGTGCCCAGTAAGCTGTATTCGATTCTCGCTGCTGGCCGGCCCGTCCTGGTGGTAGCGGCGGAGACGACGGACGCGGCGCGCATCGTGCGGGAATCGGGCTGTGGAATGTCGGCCGATCCAGATGATCCAGCCGCGGTTGCTTCGGCCATTCGTGAGCTGCGCGACGACCCGGCGGGCCTGGCGCAAATGGGCCTGCGTGCCAGGGAAACGGCGGGCAACTATGCTAGAGTCAATGAGCTCAAAAAGTTCGTGGATGTAATGGAAGAGGCAGCAAATCACTCTAATATCTAGGCACTATATTGGAGGCAGCCATCTGGACTCGTAAAAAGGTACTGGTAACAGGAGGAGCGTCCTTTATTGGGTCGCACCTGGTGGACGCGCTGGTGGAGCGTGGCGCGCAGGTGCGCGTGGTAGATGATTTGACGAGCGGCAGACTCTCGAACATTGAGCATTATTTGAAGGATGGCCGGGTCTCGTTCGTTGATGCCGATTTGCGCGAACCGGGAGTGACGCGCGCGGCCATGAACGGAATACAAATTGTTTTTCATTTAGCTGCCGACCATGGCGGCCGCGGATACGTGGATTTGCATCAAGCCGGTCCGGCGTCGAATCTCTTTCTCGATGGCCTGGTTTTCTGGGAAGCGGTGAAAGCGGGCGTCGCAAAAGTTGTTTACGCATCCTCGGGCTGCGTTTATCCGAACAATATGCAGACCGATACGAAGCAGGAACTTTATCTACGAGAAGACGACGTCAAACCTCCGCACGATGCTGACAATATGTACGGCTGGGCTAAGCTGATGGCCGAGCTTACGCTGCAGGCTTATCACCGCGAGCACGGACTGGAAGCGGCGTCGTGCCGGTACTTCACGGTATATGGACCGCGGGGCGTGGAAAATCACGCGGTGATAGCGATGATCGCGCGCGCCTTCATCGGACAGAATCCATTCGATGTCTGGGGCGATGGCACGCAGATACGCAACTGGACGTATGTAGATGACATCGTGAGCGGAACGATTCTTGCGGCGGAAAAAATCGATGATGGCACGGCGGTCAATCTGGGAACGATGGAGCGCATCCGCGTGATCGATGCGGCGAATCTGGTGCTCGAGTTTGCCGGACGGAAGGCGGAGATCCGCTTGCGTCCGGACATGCCCACAGGGCCGGCGAATCGCGTAGCGGATAATGCTTTGGCGAAGAAACTCATGGGCTGGGAGCCGCGAACGCCTTTTCGCGAGGGACTACGGAAGACGATGGACTGGTATTTCGCCAGCAAACAGAAGGAACAAGTGCGAGACGTTCTGGAAAAGATGCTTACGGCACGTTGACCGGAGTAGCTGCAATGATGTCGAAACATGCTGACTTAATTGCTTTCGCGGTGGCGCTGCTCGCGTCGCTGGGCCTTACGATTCCGGTGCGTCATCTGGCGCTGCGTCTTGGAATGGTGGACCGCCCCGGTCCGCGTAAGGTTCACGTGAAACCCATTCCTCTTCTCGGCGGTATCGCCATTTATCTGGCGTTTGCCCTCGCCATCTTGATTGCGGTTCACGGCGCGCCTCAGCAGCAAATCGCCGGGATTCTTTCCGGAGCTACGTTACTTGCGATTGTCGGCTTCCTGGATGATGGCAAGCTTCTGCATCACCAGGTAAAACTTTTTATCGGGATGCCCGTCGCTGCATTGATGCTGATTGCCAGTGGAATTCACGCGCAGCTTTTTTCGCCGTTTGTTCCGGGAATGACAGGCAGAATTCTGGATGGACTTTTCACCGTGCTCTGGGTGGTGGGAATAACTGCGTCGTTCAGCATTTTGGATCATATGGACGGCTTGTGCGCGGGTATCGCCGCTGTGGCGGCAGCTTTTTTCACAGTCTCCGCCAACATGAATGGACAAACGCTCGTTCGCAGCCTGGGTGCCGCGACGTTGGGCGCTGCTTTAGGATTCCTACGCTGGAATTTCAATCCGGCAAAGATTTTCATGGGCGATGGCGGAGCGATGTTCCTTGGATTTTTAATGGCGACACTAGGGCTTAAGATCCGGCCGGATGGAGCTCCTTTCCCGATCACGTGGCTGATTCCGGTGCTGATTCTGGGGGTCCCCATTTTCGATACGACGCTCGTTACTATTTCCCGATCGCGTCGTGGACTCTTGCCTTTTACTTCGCCTGGCAAAGACCATACGGCGCATCGATTATCCAATCTGGGACTGGGCCATCGCGGTGCAGTGCTGGTGATGTATTTCTTTGCGGTGGTTTTCGGCGTGGCCGCGCTATTTATTCCCGGTTCTTCCCCTGCGACAGCCTATGCATTCTCAGGGCTGTTTGTTGTTGGCAGCCTGGTGGCTATTTTTCTCCTGGAAAGCGCGCCCTATGAACGTCAGGCGAAATTGCCCAAGACATTCTCTGCATAGCGACGGTTGAAAGAGCCTGTCTATTCTTGCTTGCACGCCAGTAAGATATATACTTCTTTCTCGGCATTTACGGGTATCGACGACCGCCGGGCGTGCTCGAAGACGATAGTCCCGGCAGAGTAGCTTCCCTGGACTCCGGTATTTTAAACAAAGGCAAACTGAAGTGACGAATATGGCGCCCGAACCATGCGACGCGAAAACTAACCCCCGCGCAAGTTTCCGTACAAATATCCAAAGTGCTGCAGTAGTCGGCGGGTCCGCCGCGGGATTATTTACCGCCTCCCTGCTGGCGCGCCAAGGTGTCTCCGTTCGCGTGTTCGAACGCGTTGAAACGCTTGAGCCTGAGGAGCGGACCCTGATCGTCACAGATCGCATGCGGCGCTTGCTCGGGCGCGCGGCCGAGCAAAGTGTGGTCAACGAAATTCGGCGGTTCGAACTTTTTACTGACGGCCGCGCGGCCACTGTCACTTTGAAACACCCCGACTTGATCATCGAGCGCCGCACTTTGATTCAAGGTTTGGCAGAAGAAGCGCAACGTGCCGGAGCTAGTCTGGAGTTGGGCCGCCGCTTTCACGCCTTGCACCCCAATAATCGAGGGATGGTGCTCGAAGTTGATAGAAGCAATGACGGAGGCCGCGAAGAAGTTCACGCGGATACGATCGTCGGCGGCGACGGAGCTTCGAGCGGCGTGGCGCGCGCCGCGGGTTGGGCGCCTCTTGAGACAGTGCCATTGGTGCAAGCTATCGTTGCGCTGCCGAAGGATATGCCGCCCGATACGGCGCGCGTCTGGTTCGTGCCGCAGGACACACCATACTTTTATTGGCTCATTCCGGAATCGCCCACTCGAGGAGCATTGGGACTGATAGGTGAAACGGGACCGGAAACGCGGCAGTACCTGGAGAAGTTCCTCGTGAAACGGGGCCTGGCTCCGGTCAGTTTTCAAGCGGCGCGCATTCCGATTTACAAGCGTTGGGTGCCAGTGCATCGACAAGTGGGCCGAGGATCTGTTTACTTGGTGGGCGATGCCGCCGGCCAGGTAAAGGTCACTACGGTGGGCGGCATCGTCACTGGCTTCCGTGGTGCGCTAGGTGTGGCTCAGGCGATTCTGAATGGAAGCTCCGGTGAATTGCGTACCCTTCGGCGGGAACTTGATCTCCATCTTCTGTTGCGGCGTTCGCTGCATGATTTTCAGCAAGAGGACTACAGCCGGCTGGTGGACTTGTTGAACGATCCCGCCAAACAGTCATTGGCCGAATATTCTCGCGACGAAGCATGGAAGATTCTCTGGCGCGTATGTTTGAGCCAGCCCCGCTTGGTTCTGCTCGGCTTGCGCGGGTTGCTATCGCGCAGCCGCTCACCGCGCCGGACAGACTTCTAAGATAGAGCTTCTCAGCTTGTTTTGCCCGGTCAGGTCGCTTTGTCCTGGCCGCGCTACCGATCAAGACTGAAATGTATATGCTCGGGCTTTCGGCGATGACACACGACCCTGCTGCTGCGTTAATTGGCGAGCAAGGCGTCATCGCGGCCATCGAAGAAGGAAAGCTCACTCGGACGCGCACAGCCGAAGGAATCCCTCGAGCTGCAATTCAATTCTGTTTAGAGCGCGCAGGAATAGACATGGGCGCCGTGGAGCGCATTGCGATCGGCAGCTGCCCGGCCCGCTCCTGGAGGCGGCAAACTCTGTTCCGCTCCCGCATTGCACCGTTGGCGCCGGCATCGAGTGGCTATTTCATTAGCAAGGCGTTCGGCGAGCTAAGCCGCGAGCTAAACAATTTCCGGTTGATTAATGAAATAGCGGGAAACCCACCTGGCCGGGTGCAGAGCCTTGATCATCATCTTTGTCACGGCGCCAGCGCGTTCTTCGGATGTTCCCTTGATCGCGCGCTCATAGTGACGCTCGACGAGCAAGGAGACGGCCGGTCCGGGTCTGTGGCCCTTGGCGAAGGCACGCGCATTCGCGAAATAGAGTCGCTTGCCTTCCCTCACTCGCTCTCGTGGGTCTATTCGCAGGTTACAAGACTTCTCGGCTTTCGGTCCCATAGCGAAGAACACAAAACTCAATGGCTGAGCCTGGCTGGTGAGCCGGTATTCCTGGACCTATTTCTTGATGCGCTGAGGAATGCAGCCAATGGTCCACCACATCTGAATTCAAAATACTTCCGGCGCAGTTATGCGGGGGAACTCTCATTCCATGATGAATTCTATCGGTCGCTGGGCCTGCAACCGGAGGCACTCTCGTCTATTGATAATTCAGCGCGCGCAAATATTGCTTCGAGTCTCAATCAGGCATGCGCGGTGATCCTGTGCGAGTGGTTCGAGGCACTGAGGCAGATGACGGATACGGGTTCACTATGCCTCGCGGGTGGCCTGTTCTTGAATCCGTTACTGGTCGCAGCCATAGAATCGAACACGGGCTTTGAAAGTGTATTCGTGCAGCCCGCCGCCGGGAACGAAGGCACTGCTCTGGGCGCAGCGTGGCTTGCGTGGCATCAGAAACCGGGCCGAACGCGGATGTATCCCAGGCCAAGCCCATACTGGGGTCCTGAATTTTCCAATGAAGCAATCAAGAGCGTACTTGACAATTGTAAAGCGACCTACAGCTGGTGCGATTCGGAGGAGGAAAAGATCAGTGAAACGGTGTGCCTGCTTCACGCGGGAAAAATTGTCGCTTGGTATCAGGGAGCCGCCGAGTTCGGACCGCGCGCGCTAGGTAATCGCAGCTTGCTTGCTTCCCCTTGGTCGCCGTATGTGAAGGAAAATTTGAACGACTACGTCAAGCATCGCGAGTCTTTTCGCCCTTTCGCGCTGGCCATGCCGGAGGAAGATTGCGGCGAGTATTTTGAATATACTTCGAACGCCCGTTTTCTGACCACGATGGCCAGGGCGAAAGAAAAAGGAAAGGAGTTGCTGGCCGCACTTCCGCCGGGATTCCTATTGAAAGATAATCTGGTGCGGCTGCACATCGTAACTTCCGCGGACAATCCTTTATTTTGGAAGCTACTGAAACGTTCGGGAGAGAATGCTCCGGCTCCCATGCTGGTAAATACCTCATTCAATTTGTTCGGCGAACCCTTGGTCATCAAGCCGCGCGACGCCGTCCGAAGCTATTTCTGTTCGGGCGCAGATGCTCTTGTTGCGGGGAATTTCCTTTTGAAGAAACGATAAAAAGGAATGACGAGTATCGAAAAACCGCTAAATCACCGAAAACGGAATCTGCGTTTTCTCTTCGCAGTACTCTTCCTGATCCTCGTCGCTTCCATGATGATTGTGTTTCGTGGAGTTGGGTGGTGGCTAGTCCGTGAAGATCCGCTGGCTCATGCTGACGCCATCGTCGTCCTAAGCGGCGGCTTGCCCTATCGTGCCGAAGGCGCCGCACATTGTTTTGAATCGGGCTACGCGAGCGAAGTCTGGATCACGCGTCCCGAGGGGCCGGTCGAGGAGTTGAAAGACCTGGGAATCCACTACGTGGGCGAGGAAGAATATAGCCGCATGGTTTTGATTCGACTTCACGTTCCCGAAAACGACGCTTTTATCCTTCCGCGCACCATAATTAATACAGAACAGGAAGTGGAAGAAATAGTTCGCGAGTTGCGCAATCAAGGCAAGACGAGCGTGATCATTGTAACTTCCCCGCAACACACACGAAGAGTGAAGGCGCTATGGAAGAAATTGGCTGGCACGAACCTAACGGCTATCGTAAGGTCCGCGCCGGAAGACCCGTTTGATGCCGACCACTGGTGGCGCGATACCCGCAGCGCTCTTTCTGTGGCCCGGGAACTCTTGGGCTTAATCAACGTTTGGGCCGGACTTCCGGTTCGGCCGCACGCAGACTAGGAGTCTTCCTTCAGTTGCGCTGATGCATTTTCTGGGCTGCCGGATCCACCGCAGAATCCAGAATTTTCCAACGGTCCCATTCCGCTTTTTTTGTTAGGTCACGAATCCAGAGCTGCCATTCGAATCCGGCGCCTTCATCGCTGTGCGAATAGAATGCCCGCCAGAAATTGCGAGCGAGATGATCTTCGGAAAGCTCCCCATTTCCAGAACTTTCGAGCGGATCGTGAGAGCGAAATTCCAAAAGCTTTGAGGAATCGAGCGGAACTCGAAAGAATACAATTTCGTCTTGAGCGGAATTTCTTGCGTCGCCGTTATTCGGAGACGATGGGGAAAAATGGGCGCACAGTTCCACGGACTTTTCCTTCAGCGCGAGTTCCAGCGAGGGTGGACGTTCAGCCCAGGCGAGCATGCGCGCCAGCGGAAGTTCCCACAGCGTCAACCGGTCACGGCCGCCTGCTTTCTCGAAGTAACAATCCAGCGAGCGTGTCTGCCACGCCGCGGATTGCCGGTTTGGCAGGACCTCCGTAATCGTGGCCACGGTATGGCCGCGCCAACGCTCGAGCTTCACCGAACCTGGAAGACTTCCAAAGGCTCGAATAAAAGACAGGCTTTCTTCGGTCGTCTGCAGCGTTTCACGCCAAAACCGTTCGCTCAAGCGAAAAGAGAACGTGAATACCTGCTCGAGCGGAGAAGGGGTTGATTCGCCGAGCTTTCGACGAAACTCCGGGTCCTCTACTTCTTCAAGAACGCGCACGCGCTCCGTGAGGCGCCGAATCGTCCAGTTTTGGTGACGCAGAACGCGCTGCCAGTGCTGCGCCAGCACAAAAAATACAAAACCGACGAGAACGCAAATACCGATCGTTGGCCAGAGTATTTCCATGACTATAGTTTCGCGATGCCTGCGCGCGCTACGGACGAAACGGCTCTAATGTGGCGGGATTCTACTACGGATGATTTCGGGTTGCTACGAACGATTCAGAATGCCGGAACCGCCGGTTTTATTTGGCCGGTTGGCTGGCCTGTGCGACGCGCTGCCGGAAATATTCATACGTCAGCCGCAATCCGTCTTCCAGTTTCACTTTCGGCTCCCAGCCTAAAACGCGGCGCGCTTTGCTGATATCGGGACAGCGCTGCTTGGGATCGTCCTGCGGCAATGGATGGAAATTGATCGGAACGTCAACGCCGACCAGGGCGCGAACGCGTTCTGCAAATTCCAGAATCGTGATTTCCTGCGGATTGCCAATGTTGGTTGGCTCGTGTTCGTTGGACTCGAGAAGCTTGTAAATGCCATGCAGCAAGTCCGAAACGTAACAAAAACTTCTCGTCTGTTTACCGTCGCCATACACTGTAATCGGCTCGCCGCTGAGCGCTTGATACAAGAAATTTGGAAGCGCACGGCCATCATTTAGCCGCATGCGCGGTCCGTAGGTATTGAAAATTCGGACAATGCGCGTATCCAAGCCGTGGTAGCGGTGGTAGGCCATGGTCATGGCTTCCGCATAACGCTTGGCTTCATCGTATACGCCGCGAGGGCCAACTGGATTCACGTTTCCCCAGTATGTTTCCGGCTGCGGACTGACTTGAGGATCTCCGTAACATTCCGAAGTGGACGCAAGAAAAAACTTCGCTTTTTTCGCCATCGCCAAACCAAGAGTATTGTGCGTTCCCAGCGCGCCGACCTTCAGCGTCTGAATCGGAAACTTCAAATAATCGGGCGGACTAGCGGGGGAAGCAAAATGAAGCACGGCTTTCACCGGGCCCGGTACTTCGATGTAACGCGAGACGTCCTGATGAGCGAATCGGAACCGTGGGTGCGGTAACAGGTGCGCAATATTCGAGTCGTTTCCGGTGACGAGGTTGTCCAAACACAGTACATCCCAACCCTTTTCGAGCATCAATTCGCAGAGATGCGAGCCTAGGAAGCCCGCCCCACCTGTGATTACCGCGCGCAAATTCGATTTCTCCTTAGGTGAGAAGTTATCAGCAAGCTGCCATTATCTCTGAAAAAGCCTTGGGCAAAAACTATTCCGCTCGAGGCGATTCTTCCCCATCACTAACTTACCGTACAAAATTGCCAGGGAGTTCAAAGATCATCGCCGGCAAGCCGGGTTCTCGCACCTAATTAGGGTGCGGGGAGGAGGGCGCCGGGAAACCCGTCGTGTGGTCCGCCACGATTCGCCAACCTTCTGTAAACTTCCGGAAATTGAGCGTAAAGATTCCCGTGGGCCGGTCCTTTTCCCGTTCGAGCTGAAAATTCCCGATCGCAAATGCCGCGTCCGGGCAGACGATGTGAACCTCGAGATTCGAAAACGTCAGCCGGCCCATCGCCTTTCCGTCCGGGTAATTCCGGCGATAGCGATCGAGCACGGCTTGCCAGCCTCGAGTAATCCCACTTGAAGCGACAAATGCAGTTTCTTCAGATTTCCAATACCCTACCATGAACGCAGTGATGTCTCCGCGATTCCATGCAGCGGCTTGCATCTCGAGGACGGAATGAATTTGATCCTCGGCGGAGATGTCCGCCGATACGTGCACGCGCGCGCTGACAATTAACGCAGCCAGAACGGCGATGCCTACCCACAGAATCCAGTCCAATTGCAGTTTACGTGGCATTCATCCTCCAAAAGGGTTCCATGGCATCTTGCTTTACCCAATGAGCTTTCGTGTTTCCCCGGCTTGCCCTGCACAACGGTCGTGCGATCCGCCAGGCGCCCTGTTCAGTTTCATTTTGATGGTACCGTCGTTCTATTGTCCCCGGCAGCGGAAAACGAGAAACTGTCGTTGGTCGAAAATGCTAATCGCAGCCTTCATTCTCGTGATCTCTACCGCAGCGCTGATGCAGTTCGGTGTATTTAGCTGGCGCGCGTCGCTGCTTCGGACGGTTTCAGAACCCGTCGTGAACGAAGCGGATGCCACCCTGCAGCCCTATCCTAACCTGTTAAGTTCCAGTAGCTTCCAGGAAGTGGTGGCCGTTTACCGCGAGCTCTGCCCTGAGCTCGAAGCCGGCTCAACCCCTAAGCTGCGTGCGGTGAGCGTTTATTACGCCCTGATGGGCTTCCTGAGCCGCCTGGGCAACTCTATTATGCCGGCAGGGGGCTTTAGCTGGACCCAGCGCGAAATGGCCCTTTGCACCCAGTATGCAACGGTACGGCTGTCGCAGCGTTTGGAACGAAACGTCAGCGTAATAAACGAAGCCCGCTCCTTCTAACTCATCCTAGTTCCCCCCAGTTGCTGCTTCCATGCTCCATACTCGCCTTCCTGCGCCATACCTTCGCCTGGTCGATAGACTGGTTGCCTGATACGCCATTCCGACAAGTCATTTCTTAATTATTCGCCGGGTTTTGTGGCCAAATTAAATCTCACGACAAACCTCAGGGGCATGAATGGTCCCGATTGAAGGAGGCGCCACGATGAAGCGCGCCGAGATATCTCTTTTGCTTGCGGGCGTCTTACTGGCGCTGATTCAGTTCGCGGGCTGCGCTCAGAAGCCACCCACCTTCAATAAAGTGCAGATTCTCACCCCGAACGGCCCGCAAACCATTGCGCAAAACCAATCTGTTTCGATACAAGCAAACGTGCTAAACGACCCCAGCGCGGGTGGTGTGACGTTCGCGTTTAGCAGCCTGCCTGGTTTCGGCACTCTGAACCAAACCAGCACCACGTCTGCCACATATACTGCGCCGAACCCGGTTACAACCCAAACGGTGGTAAAGATCATAGTTACTTCGGTGGATTTTCCGACCCAGTCGGCAACGGTTACGATCACAGTGGTGCCACCGCCGACGATTACAACAACTACACTTCCGACGGCAACCTTGAATGCCACTTATAACGCGCCTGTGACTGCAATGGGGGGACTGCCGCCGCTTTCCTGGTCGATATCTGCCGGCGCTTTGCCCACAGGGCTCTCATTGGCTGCGAGCACCACGAATACTGTGCAAATTACCGGTAAGGCGACGACGGCGGGGAGTTTCACGTCTACGATCACGGTAACGGATGCGGCCGGCTACTCGAGTTCGCAGCAATTCACAATCGTAGTCAGCTCGCTCGCCATCACCACGACATCGCCTCTGCCGCCAGCCAGTACGACGGCGTCTTACTTGCAAACTTTCACCGCGACTGGCGGAGTCACGCCCTACACCTGGTCCGTCGCGAGCGGTTCGACACTTCCCTCCGGTCTAACGTTAGTCGGCAGCACGGGAGTTCTCTCCGGCACTCCACTATTGGCAGGAACTTATACTTTTGGCATCACGGTGACCGATAGCGCAAGCCCACCCGCTTCGATCACGATGAATTTCACTCTGGTCGTTAGCGGTAGCCAAAATCTCGCCGGATTAAATGGGTCGTACGCATTTGAATTCAGCGGCTATAACAGCACGGGATTTGTGGCTTTCGCCGGAACTTTCACGGCAAATGGAACTGGAGGCATTACCGCCGGCGAGGAAGACTACAACTCAATCACAGGTTCACCCATCACTTACACGAATCTGGTCGGCACCTACACTCTGGGAACTGACGGCCGCGGGACGTTCACGTTTACCGGGAGCACCCCCGCCCAGCCAACGCCACAGTTCACCTACGCATTTTCAATTGACGCATTGGGGGACGGCAGATTTATTGAATTCGACGGCTCCGGTACGCGCGGTTCCGGAAGAATTCAGCTTCAGACTGTCAAGGTCTGCGTTGTGACTGGGACAATCACTAACACTTACGCCGGATCTTTTGCGTTCGGAGGAGCAGGATTTGCGGGGCCGGCTACCGCTGGATCAGGTCCCCTAGCATTTGCCGGAGCTTTCACTGCGACGCCACCCGTCTCTCCATCAACGCTGGGAAGTATTGGTCAGGCCGAAATGGACACGAACGCACCGAATCAACTGCAGGCTTACAACCCGGGCGTATCAGGACTTTATCAGTCCGCGTTAGACACGACCCATTGCACCATGTCGTTAACATCTATGAACTTGAGCACCCAGACCTTCAGCGTGTATCCAATATCAGCAACTGAGGCTTTCCTGGTCGAAACGGATACGGTGAAATCGACAACACCGTATCTAGTCGCAGGCGAAATGATCCAGCAGGCGGTTCCTGGCGGATCCTTCCCGACGCAGAATGTACTCTCAGGACCCATTGCCGGTGGGCTCAGCGGCCAGTTCTTAAGCGGCGGTGTTTACTTTCCGGATGTTGCCGTGCTCCAAGTCACACCGCAGGGCAGTGGCAGCATTCAGTTCCTTGTGGAAGACAACCAGGCCGGGAACCTGTCCAACTGGGGAAGCCCATTCAACGTTTCATACACCGCTGACACATTTGGCCGCGTGCAATCGGCTCTTGCAAACCCATTCGATCCCATTTTCTACCTAGTTAGTTCGAGTGAAGCGTTTTGCGTTGGCACCTTAAACGGGGGGCCGATTTTTGGGCGTTTTGACGGCCAATCCGGATCTCCGTTCACAGCGCAAGAGATGGCGAATACGTTCGTGGAAGGCACTTCTGCTCCCGCCGTCAGCAGCGACCCCGATATTTCTGGATTCCTGACGCTGAGCAACACTTCGGGCGTGACCGGGACACAGGATGTAAGCACGACATCCGGAAACACTTCGGCGCAGAGCGTGACGGGCAGTTACGTCCTCACCAACACTGGGCTAACCGACGGCGGCGGCGTGATGACCTTCACCTCGCCGGTCTTCACCGGCGATTTCTTTATCGTTACACCCAGCAAAATTGTGATGATTACAACGACGCCTGGGGATACGAATCCTGTTTTAATTATCATCGGGCATTAGCTCGCCACCGAGGTCGGACAGGTGGCGCGCACGAAGGGAATGAACTTCGACTCCCATTGCGCGCTTCGAGGCCTGGCAAAGAGTCTCGGAGTTAGTAGGCCCAGCGCATCAGGATCGCACCGGTTGTGTAGCCTGCGCCAACCGTAATGATCAGCACCAAATCGCCCTTACGCAGGCGCTTCTCTTCGAGCGCGTCCATCAGCGCCAGCGGGATGGTGGCGGCAGTGGTGTTTCCGAAGCGGTCTATATTCACGAGCACTTTTGAGTCATCCACGCCCAGCCGTTCCTGCATGGCCCGGATAATGCGCAGATTTGCCTGGTGCGGAACCACGAGCGTCAGGTCGCGACTTGTGAATCCATTGCGTTCGAGAACTTGAACCGCAAGCTCGCTCATCCGACGTACTGCGTATTTGAACACTTGCGCGCCTTCCTGGTGCACGTAATGCATCCGCTTTTCGACCGTCTCTAGCGAGGCGGGCTTGAGCGAGCCACCCGCCGGCATGTAGAGATTGCATCCTCCCGAACCATCCACATCGTGGGCAAAATCCAGAATGCCTTCGGTGTCGGAAGTAGTGGTTTCCAGCAGGACAGCGCCGGCGCCGTCGCCAAATAGGACGCAGGTGGCGCGATCCTTGTAATCGAGTATGGAGGTCATGACGTCGCTGCCGATAACCAAGGCCTTCTTGTGCGTTCCAGCGCCGACAAACTGCGCTCCTACGGTAAGGGCATAAGCAAATCCGGAACAGGCAGCGGACAGGTCAAAACCCCAGGCGTTTTTTGCGCCCAGGCGATCCTGAATCAAGCAGGCAGTGGCGGGAAACAACATGTCCGGGGTAACTGTTGCTACCACGATCAGGTCGATCTCTTCGGGGTCCACGCGCTTATCAGCAAGCAATTTTTTCGCAGCTTCCGTGCCGAGATGCGAGGAGCCCACGCCCGGCTCGACATAGTGCCGTTCACGGATTCCGGTGCGCGTGCGAATCCATTCGTCGTTCGTGTCCACCATTTTTTCTAGATCGGAATTTGTGACCACGCGCGGTGGGACGTAACCGGCGACTCCGGTAATCTTTGCGGCGATGCGCCTACCCATTCGTCTTCTCCAGGAAGAAAGCAATAGTCCGCGATTGTATGCATCGCTAGCATGCGTTACAAGCAAAACAAGCTTGAGTTGTGTGGGATGTGGCGCTAACGCAAAATTTCGAAACGGTAGGCGATTTCAGCAGTTTTTCGCAACATGGCCGCCACGGAACAATATTTCATCTGGCTCAACTCGATGGCATCGCGCGCGGCTTTTTCCCCGATGCTCCCCGCCAACCGATAAACCATGTCGATTTTCGTCCATACCGCGGGCGGCTCACTGGCACGCTCGCCGGAAATCACAACCTCCAGCGACCTGAGTTTCTGGCGCTTCTTCGCAAGAATCATTACCACATCCACCGAGGTGCATGCTCCTAGAGCGCCGAGCAGCATTTCCATCGGGCCGGGTGCGGTGTTGTGTTTTCGGTCCGCGTCAAATGGGACTGAATGGCCCGAGGGCATCTTCGCAACAAACTCTTCGCCTGCAATCCACTTGACCGTAGCTGTTTGCACGATCTCCTCCACCAAAAACGCTATGAAATATCGCTGAAACTTTATACGAGATTCAAGCGAGGCGTCCAGCAATTCAATGATTTAAGCTTGTTTGTCGCGGGAAACGAATGCGCCATGTAACTTAACGGCGGGGCGGAGCAAGTTCGCTACAGGGAAGAACTATCCGAAAAATCCGATACTCCAACGCTCGCTTCGATCCGAACTCGCGGTGAACGCCGCATCGTTTCGACGAAGAGCTGAACGAGTTCCGGATCGAACTGGTTCGCGGCGCATCGTTCTAGTTCGCTGAAGGCATCTTCGGACGTGCGCGCTTTCTTGTAGGTCCGCTCAGATGTGATAGTGTCGTAGGCGTCGGCAATGGCGATCAGGCGCGCGCCGTATGGAATGTTCTCGCCTTCCAGCCGGTCCGGGTAGCCGGTCCCATCGTAAAATTCGTGGTGATGCCGGACCATCTTTCGGATTGGATCCATGGCTTGCAGCGGCTCCAGGATCTTCGCGCCCAGTTCGGTGTGGGTCTTCATCGTTTCCCACTCGGACGCGTCGAGCGGGCCTGACTTGTTCAGAATCGTCTCTGGGATCCCCACTTTGCCGATGTCGTGCAAAAGCGCCGCCAGGCGAATTTCTTCCACTTCCGGCTCGCTCATTCCCAGCGCTTTTGCAATCACGACAGCATACGCCGAGACTTTTTGTGAATGCCCTTGTGTGTAGTGATCCTTTGCGTCAATAGCAAGCGCGAGCGAGGTTACGGTCTCGACTACGGCTGCCGGCAGCGTGTCGGGCGCCACGCCTCCGCTCTGCTCGGCCAATGAACGAGTGAATTGTTCGAGCCGGCGATACACTTCTTCAAAGGCTTCGGGCCCGGTGGAGAATAGCCGCTTGAGCGTCACGCCGAGATAGGCTTCCAGCACGTCTTTTTTCCACTTCTTCGCGTCGTTCGGACCGCCTTCCTCCGCGCTCGATACTGAGTTGCCCCCCTGGTGCTTCGAAAGGTACATCGAAGAGTCCGCCACTTGGATAAGCTCTTGCGGCGTGGACCCGTGAACGGGAAAACCAGCGATGCCAAAACTTGCTGTAATATTTTTGTCCCGCAGAAGCGGATCGGAAGCCACCCATCCACGCAGCTTGCTAGCTAGTTGGCGGGCCTGCTCCACGCTGGTCTCAGGCATCAAAATGACGAATTCATCTCCTCCGTACCGCGCCACCACGTCCGAGCGGCGGCAATTCTGTTCCAGTATGTGTCCCACGCGCTGCAATACGACGTCGCCTTCCAAATGGCCGTAAAAATCGTTCACGAACTTGAACCGGTCGAGGTCCATCAATACCAATGAAAATGGGCGATTCGCGCGCGTCGAGCGCTTCCATTCCGAAGATAGGGCTTCCATCAAGTAGCGGTGCGTCTTGACCCCAGTTAAGCCATCGGTAATGGCCTGCTCCTGCGCTTTCTGGAACGTCAGTGCATTGTTCAGGCCACCTGCGAAAAGATCGGCGAGCGTGCGAAGCAAAAGCACTTCCTCTTCTCCGAATTCGCACGGCTCCGAGGACTCCACGTACAGCACACCGAGCAAATGTTCGGCGTAGCTTACGGGCAGCGCAATGGCGGAGACTGAGGTTGCGAGTACCGGACACGGAGTGGAAACACTCACTTCCCGCACAATCGCCATCTGCCCCGTGCGGGCCACTTGGCCCACGATACCTTCTCCCAGCGGAATTCGCCGTCCCACGGCATCGCGGCGGGCCCCCGCTTCCGCCTGAATCACCAATTCTTTCGCTGGGTAATCGACGATAGCGATGCCGATGTGATCGTATTTCAAGCCATTTTCAATCTCGGCAGCTATCTTCGCGAGCATCTCCTCGGGATCCAGGGTAGTGATCGCGCGGCTGGACACGTTGTTGATGAGCATCAGATGCCGCGACTTTTTCTGCTCCTCGGAAAACAGGCGCGCGTTTTCGAGCGCCACGGCGGCTTCGCTGGCCAGCACGCGCATCAGTTCCACGTGCCCTTCGTCAAATACGCGCTCTTGCTTGCTGTGCACCGCCATCACCCCAATGGCGCGGTCATAAAGAATCAAGGGTACCGCGCAGATACATCCGGCGATACGGGTCGGCTTAAAACCCAGGCGTTCAGCTTCTTCGGCGTAATGATCTCGAATTAGGAGCGGCTGACAAGTCTTGACCACGTATTCGGTCAAGTGATTTCCTGCGGGGCGAGTCCGTTTGGGCAGCCGTTCCCCGTCCAATACATCGATTTCGAACCGGACTTGCTGTGTCTTGTGTTCATAGAACGCGATGAAAAGACTGTTTACATCGAGCAGGCGCTTCATCTCGGAATAAATACGTTCGAATAGCGCGTCCGGCTCGAGCGTCGAGCTGAGCGCTCGTCCAATTTCATTCAGGATGTGCAGCTCTTCGCTGCGCCGCGATGTTTGCTGAACGAGGTAACTGTTCTCCACGGCCATGCCAATTTGATGGCCCAGCGCCAGAAGCAGCCTCAACTCCGCCGGCGTGAAATTACGATTGTCGGGCGTGCCCAACAGTAGGACCCCAAACACGCGTTCTTTTGCCTGCAGACTAATTCCGACTACGGTACGCAGTCGTTGGGCGAGAAGCAGTTTTCGTACGTGCCGGAAGGCTTCTTCTTTCTCCAACGCTTCCCACTTCGAGTCCGTCTCCAAGTCGCGCAAGACTACGAGTCCACCAAGCCGTGCCACTAGACGAACGATGTAATCATCCAGGCTGTTGTCTTGTATTGCTGCACAAAAAGTGTCCCCCAATCCGGTGACCACCACGGAAGTGGGCCCGTTTTCCTCGCCGTAATGCAGGCAAAGCGCGCCGGCAGGTATGCGCACAACGTTCAGAACGCGGTCGAGCGCCTGCGCCAGCATCTTTTGAATCTCGCCCCCCGCAAAGCTCGACGTTGCTAGGTTCAAATTTGAGAGCGCGAGCATGTTCCGTTCAACCCTCCGACGCTCTTCCTCATAGACCGCCATCACCATCAGCACGCCGCCGAAAAGCTCGGGCAGCAGAACCAGCGGCAGCAGGTCATGCCCAGCCAACGGGCCCAATCTGTCTTGAAACACGGTCGTCAGGCGCAGCAATCCCCAGGCCACGAAAGTAATTGCAAGAAACTGGTCGGCGCGGGATTCCTGCTTCCGCCCCTCTTCCCAAAAGGTTCGCGCGATGAAGAAAAACAACAGTCCGACGCCCAAACCCACCGGCACATTCACCCAGCCGCGCGAATAGCCCAATGCCCAAATTGCAGCGACGAAACCGAGGCCCACCATTCCTCGCCAAGGTACGACAAGACGCGCGTACATCTGTGCGGCACAGTAAAACGAGAGCACCGCGGCCGCCAGCAGCCATTCAACGACCGGATCAGTCCACGAAGGAAGCGCCAACTGGGTGCCTAGCGCCGGGGCCAAGAAGTGAAACGAAATCAGAAACCATCCAGCCGCCCAAACGAGCATGTATTCTTGACGCTTCTGCTGGTACACGTAGGCAAAGAACAGCGCCAGCAGGAAGGCTCCTGCCAGGAGAACGGCCGCAGTCATATTGATATGATTCAGCAAGTTGCCGCTCCAACCTATGGTGCCACTTCCGTCGAGAATAGCAGAGAATTGCAGGACGTTTGTCTGCGTATCCAGGCCAGTTTCTTGGAGGTCAACTCCCGTTGGAATCCATGCAAACGGGCGAATATCCACTAGGCCCCCTAATAATACGAAGTGGGGGGCCGATTCAAATATGAGGTTTGGAGCCGAACGCGTCAAGGGTACCTCAGGACCATCCCAACCCGGAGGCCAGTTGCCCTGCCGCGCGCGCTCGATTTTGCACACTCATTCCGCTAAGATGAATCGTTTACGTCACAGGAAAGGAACTAACAAGGGTAATGGCACCCACCCAGAAACCGCGCGTGCGTTTTGCACCGTCTCCGACGGGCTTTCTTCACGTCGGTGGAGCACGCACCGCATTGTTCAACTGGCTTTTTGCGAGACACGAAGGCGGCACTCTTCTGCTGCGCATCGAAGACACCGACGTTGAACGCAACAAGCCCGAATTAGTTGACGGAATTCTGGTGGCTCTGCGATGGCTGGGCGTGGAATGGGACGAAGGGCCGTTCTTTCAATCGCAACGGATCGAAATGTACCGTGCGGCTGCCGAACGCATACTCGCAAGCGGCGCTGGCTATGCCTGCTATTGTAAAGCAATCTCCTACGCCGGAGCCGATGCGGCCGAAGACCACGAAGGGGAAGGTGACGACGAAGGAAAGGTCGCTAAAGCTGTCGCTTGTTCTTGCCGCGATTTCACGGCGGAACAGCGAGCGGCCAAAGCGAAAGAAGGCATTCCCGCTGCAATTCGCTTCCGCACACCGCGCAGCGGTACGACCCATTTTGAGGATACTGTCTTCGGCCCGCGGGATATTCAAAACGCCGAGATCGAAGATTTCGTTCTTTTGCGTTCTTCCGGCTTGCCGACCTACCAGCTTAGCGTGGTGGTGGACGACATCGATATGCGCATAACGCACGTGATTCGCGGCGCCGATCACTTGTCTAACACGCCGAAGCAAGTGCTGATTTACAAAGCGCTCGGCGCTGAGCCGCCCATATTCGCTCACGTTCCACTAATTCTTGGGCCCGATCGCACGCGGCTTTCCAAACGTCATGGGGCTACCAGCGTCGGCTCGTATGCCGACGAAGGATTCCTGCCGGAAGCTTTCCGCAATTTCCTTGCGCTTCTCGGGTGGTCACCCGGCGATGATTCGGAATATCTGCGCACGAATGAACTCGTCGAACGCTTCTCGTTATCGGGCGTGAGCCGCACAAATGCTATTTTCGATCGCGCGAAACTCGAGTGGTACAACACGCAATATTTGCAAAAACCGCCGGTTGAAGAAGTTTTGCCGTATGTGGAAGCGGAGCTGAAACGCGCGGGTTTGTGGCAAGAGGTCTGGGCCATGACGGATCGTGCGTGGTTCGCGCACACCGTAGACTTGATTCGCCCGCGAACGCGTCTGTTGCGGGATTTCAGCGGTTGGGCTCGAGCGTTTTTCACCGACGATTTCGATTACGAGCCGGAAGCCCGCGCAAAATTTTGGAAGGATGAAAAGCTTCCTGCTCTGATGGCCAAACTAATTGAGGCGCTGGAGGCAGTGACGGAATGGAATCACGATAATTGCGACGCGGCCCTGCGTGGCGTGGCCACTTCAGAGGGCGTCAAAGCCGGCTTGCTCATAAATGCTACGCGTGTCGCGATCGTGGGCCGCGCCGTCGCGCCACCTCTTTTTGAGAGCATGGTCGTGTTTGGTAAGGATCGGGTGATGGCGCGTCTGCGCCGCGCCTTGCCTGCTCTTTCCGCCCGCTAGCGCTCCAGTCTCAGTGTGCGGGAACGAGCCTGGAAAAAATCTCCGGATGGACCTCGTGGGGCGTAGTGCCTTCCGCGGCTAAATCAAATTTCGCGCTGACAGGGAGCTTCACAGGAGGCAGGCAAGCGCTGTCATTGCATGCCTGGTAGCGCAACGTCATTGGAATCTCCACAGCACCGAGCGCTGCACCTGACTGAGACGACAATCGAAGCAACAGCGTGACGCTGCCGGTGTAAACGTCGAGCGGATGATTCGGCGAGAAGCTGAATTTCTCTAGCTGGCCCTTCGGGTAGATCGTGTCGATCAACTCAAAGCCGGCGGGAAGTTGAGGTGTCAAGGTGGTCGCAATCAGATATTCGTCCGTTGGTTTGTGCGAATTCATGTGAAAACCCGAGGCGATGTCCGCCACAATGGCAATCTTGAATTCTTTTCCCCGCGGCACAGGAGCGAGTGAAATGAATACGTGCGGTTTAACGACCGTCGACGCGCTGGGCAAAGACGTCTGAAAGGAGAATCGCAAAGTAGCCGCATCTCCGCGCGCAATGATTGCCGAGCCGCCGCAGAGGAGCAGAAAAACGCAAACAGTGAAAGCAAGGTGTAGGCGCTTCATGGTTAGACCTGAACCGTCGATCCTGTTTTTTCGCTTAGAATCCGGCTCATCACCTGGTTCAACGTCTCACCGGTCTTATCCAACACGAATGCCTGAGCGGAATCCGACCATCCAAGTTTGAAACTCGTGGTAAGCGCGGAAATCCAGATTTGGCGGACAGGCGCGTTGGGACTAATTACGAAGCGGGTTTCGTCCTCGTCCTCGAATTCAATCTCGAGTTTCCCGCTGCCACCCTCAACTTCAAATTCATGCTCATCGCCCAACTCAAGCAGGCGTTTGCGCAGAGTTTCAAAAGCCGCGTCACATTTCCTTTGGAATTCTTGCTCGTCCATCATGGCTGCGCCAAGTTACTCCTATTTCGCGGGATTGAGAAGCTCGATACTCGGTCGGGCCCTTAGAGCAGTGCTTTAATTTCCTTGTCGAGTTCTGCCTCGTCCGCTAGACCGATGAATCGCTTCTGAATCTTCCCGTCGCGAGAAATCACGATGGTGGTCGGAAATCCCAGCAGACCTCCAAATTTCGCGGCGATGTCATCATTGCCAAGAACAATCGGATAATTCATGGTCATCGAATGGCCATTGACATCGAACTGGGTGGACTGCACATACGGCGCGACTACGCTTTTCCCCTCATCGTCCATAGCAACGCCCAGTATGGTAAATCCCTTGTCCGCGTACTTCTGTTGGAACCCAATCATCCAGGGAATTTCCACGCGGCAAGGCTCGCACCAGGTGGCCCAGAAATTCACGATTACCACTTTTCCCTTTAGGCTGGCCAGCGGCACAGCTTGCCCTTGCAGATCTCTAAACGTCACGGCCGGCTCATCTGGGTGAGGTCCGTCCGAGGCCGAGGACTTCCCGCTGTTTGCGCCCGAAACCTTGAACCAGTCGTGCGAATTGCATCCCACAAAATTCGTAGTGACAATCAGCGTGAGCAGTAAAAGGAGCAGAAAAAAATTCGAAAGTCCTCGCATTCGCTCAGCTCCCATCACCACGAAAACCTGTTCAAGAATGCAAGTTTACCTGAAAGCCAGGTCAACCGGTTCATGAACACAAGGCCGCCAACAGCAAGCAACAGCGCGCCGCTGAACACCTCCACGGTGTGCAAGTGACGCCGGAAGCGCTGGTAGAACTTTAAAAAGCCACCAATGCCCAGCGCGGTCACAAGAAAAGGAATCGCGAGCCCAGCTGAGTAGCAAGCCAGCAGAAAAACTCCCTGGCCAATCGTTTCTCGCGTTGCTGCAATGGCCAGCACGCCCGCTAGAATCGGGCCGATACAAGGCGTCCATCCAAACGCGAAGGCAAAACCCATCAAAAAACCGCTGATGATGCCCGGCTGTCCTCCCAGGTTTCGAAAATGGACGTCGCGATTCAGCCAGCGCGTCATGGCCGGTCCCAAGAGAAAAATTATGGCGACGGAATAGAAGTGAACGGCTTTTAACGTGGAGCCGGCAATCCCTGGCCGAAGATTCAAGGCCAAGCCCATAACAATCAAAACGATTCCAATCACGAATCCGACGCGCAACGAGATTTTCGCTAGCCATCCAACCAGGTGCAGCCCGAACAACACGATCAGCGCTCCTGCCAAGGGTGCGAGCAAGCTGCGGTTGCGCACCAAAAATGATCCTACTGCGCTGGCGGACGCGCCAAACGTGATGAACACGATGGAAAATCCAAAAACGAATGCCAGAGCGGAGGTCAGTAATCCGCCGCGCGGAGTTTGCCCTTCCTTGAGCTGCTCGACGCCAATTCCGGAAAGCATCGAAATATATCCGGGGACCAGCGGCAGCACGCAGGGAGAAAGGAACGATACGAGTCCTGCGACAAATGCGGCGAATACGGAAACACCCATTGGATCGTGTCAGCCCTTTCGGAATTCTGTCGACGTCCCGGCAAGCGCGCCGAGCCCGGCTCAAACATATATTTTCACACATCCATTAGACGTAAGCTTGCGCTTTTTGCCGCAGGTCTAGCTACCGCAGAAGTTCCGGATGGCGGCTGTGCCAATTCCCCGCCTCCTCGAAAGTGCGCGCAATCGCGAGTAAATGCGCCTCCCCCCACTTCGGCCCTATAAGCTGCAATCCGATGGGCAATCCATCGCTGGTGAACCCACAGGGAACAGAGATAGCGGGGTGGCCTGTGAAGTTTGCGGGACGGTTCAGACGCACGAGAGCTGAACGAACAGTCTCTTTCTGGCCGTCGACCTTTATGTCGTTATAACCGATTCGGGGCGCTCCAATGGGAGCTGCAGGCGCGAGGATCGCATCCACGCGCATGAAGGCAGTGTCAAAATCTCGCTCAACTTGTTGCTTTACTTCGAGTGCTCGAAGGTAATGCACCGCGCGCACCTGCGTCCCCATTTCGAGCCGACTACTTACATCTTCGCCGTACTCCGCAACTCTTGCCGGATAAAAGCCCCGCGTTTGATGGTAATGCGTGGCCTCGGCCAGAGCGATATTCGTGGCCGGCTCCTGTGAATCGGCAAGATGAGGCAACTGAACTTCCTGAATTTGAGCGCCAATCTGTTGAAGTGCTTTTGCAGCAGCGTCAATCGCGCGCTGCACTTCGGGATCAACTCGCTCGAAGAAGTATTGCTGGGGCCATCCCAAACGGAATCGTCGCAGGCCAGTTCGCTCCAGTTTTCGAAAATCCGGTGGCATCGCGCCCTGGGGATATTTCCCCGCGATGGCCTGCAGAAGAATGCAGGCATCCGCGGCGTTTCGCGCCAATGGTCCGGCATGATCCAGGCTCGGCGCTAGCGGAATCACGCCTGCGACGCTTACTAGCCCAAAGGTAGGCTTGAGTCCCAGAATGCCGCACAGCGCCGCTGGAATGCGAATCGATCCCCCGGTATCCGTGCCCACCGCGCCAAGACACATTCCCGCCGCTATCGCCGCCGCCGAACCGCCGCTGGAGCCGCCCGACATATGATCAAGCGCCCAGGGATTGTGCACGGGGCCGTAATGCGGGTTTTCGTTCGTGATGCCGTAGGCAAACTCGTGCATATTAGTTTTGCCAAGTAGAATCGCGCCTGCTGCGGTCAGCTTCGCGTTAACGTCGCTGTCTTTCTTTGGGATGAAATTTGCGAGTATTTTCGATCCCGCTGTCGTGCGGATTCCGCGAGTGTAGAAGTTGTCTTTCAGAGCTATGGGAATACCGAATAGAGGGCTCGCGAGATTCGCCGTGCTTCCTCGCCGCTTCTGGATCAGTTCGCGCTCTGCCAGCCGAGCTTGTCTTCGCGAGCGGTTGGCTAGGACGGTGAGAAAGGAGTTGACTGATGGATCCAGCCGCTCGATTCGAGCGAGCGCTGCGTTCACAAGATCTACCGGGGAAATTTCCTTGCTTCGCAGTAGTCGTGCAGCCTGCTCAATGGAAAGAAAAGCCAGCTCGGATTCGTATTTCGGTGTCATGCGGTCTTCAGAAAATTTTCTCGGCACGCCGCAGCGTTCCGACGGAGCCAAGGTTGGCGATGCGAAAAACCACAAGATATTGGTTCTCGTTGCGAATCGCACCGAATGAAAACCGCCGGTATTCAAAACCAAATCCGCAGCAGGAGCCGTTGTAACTGGCTTCCAGAATCTGGTTTTGAAACGCGTCCTGGGTAAAGTCGTAGCTCAAGCCTGCCGTCGCATTGAAACCAATCCGTGTCAGATCACCGTAGCCCACCAGGGCACGCACCTGGTTCGAGCGGGACTGAAAAACGAAATTGGGCGGATTCTCATCGGCTGGCGTGGGGAGATTCGTCGTCGAAAAGTGCGCGAGGGTCAAAAATGATTGCTTGTAGGGCTTGAGCTTTAACAGTGTTCCGATGGCGGTCAATCGATTTCGTTGCGGATCAAAATTCAAAATGAACTCCGTGTCGAAATGCTTGCCAGGTTCGATGACCAGGTCGCTCACGACCGGAGAAAATCGGCGGGGCGAGTCGGCAAACGCAAACGGCGTGACTGCGTCCAACGCTTGAAATACATTGCGCTGCCCATTGATCAGCGCCCCTCCAAATGTGTGATCGAAATAATATTTTTGCAAAAGGCGCCAGCGCACCAGTTCTTCGGCATCGCCATCTTTTTTGCGCCGGTAAAGCCGCTGGATGATTCCATACTGCATTTCATTCGTGTCGGTCAAGGTCTCATCTTCATCAAAACGTATAAATCGCCCGTACTTGTTCACGCCGTTCACGTAGTTGTAAACAATGTCGGGTTCGATCACGTGTTTCCACTTTGTGCCGGATTGTCCCCAGATGCGGTCGAACGAGGGCGGGCGGAAGTCCAGCGAGAATTCTTCGGTGATGCGAAAGAAACCCCGAGCAACGTAGACGTTATTTTCCTGTTGCCCGCCGTAATACGTGGACCTCAACGTAAAAGTAGGCGTTATATCCAGCCAGTTCCCCACGTGAAGGGGGGCCGTAACAGTGGGCGCCAGTTCGCTTCGTGGAACAAAATTCGAGGTATCCAATGGTATGGCTGTGACAGTATCACTGCGATGCACCGCGTCCGAAAAACCTTCGAAAGAAAAATAAATAGGGAGGTGTTGAAAGGGCGCTTGGTCAACCGAACTAAAGCGCACTTCCGGCGCTGCCCGCAGCGAAACATAGGTGTCCGGCGTAGCGCTTAAATAGTTTTGATAGCTGAGCGCTGCGAAGTTCAGACTGAAGCCGCGAAAATTATTCGTGAGGAAAGCCGAGTTGCGCACTTCCGAGTTCACCGCTTGCGTATATGTCTCGCTCCAGGCGAGCCGATACGTTAGAGAATTCAAATTGTCCAAATCGGCGACCGCACGCCAGCCGTCCGGCAGCAGAGCCGTAAAAAGTAACCGCGCTTCATGGCCGCCCTGGTTGATTGCAGGTACGGGTGGTTCGCCCGGGATTTGCGGCTGCTCTAGTCCCCGGTCTAGAACGCCGGTATAGGTCACGTCGAGTTTCGCATTTTCCCATGGACGCATTCGCAGGTCTGCTCGCTGCCCCCAGCCTCTTCTGCTGTAATAGGTTCCGCCGAGGCTTGCGTCCATCCAATCTGTCGGCGCCCAGTAATACGACTCACCCATGATGTATCCCCTGCTCGAACTGTCTCCGATATTCGGGATCAGGAATCCGGATTCGCGCTCTTTCTGTGCAGGAAAGGTGGCATAGGGAAGGTACAAAACCGGAACCGAAAAGATTCGGAAATCACCGTTCTCCAAATGCACGGATTTCTGTAAGTAAACGGTGGCCTCCGGAGCATAAAATTTCCATGTGGGCTTCTCCGGATCGCACACCGTCATCCAAGCTTTCTTAATGCGATAAGTATGTTCGTCCAAGCGCTCTGCCTCATCCGCTTCAAAATAGAGCGGGTTTGAGCTGACAAGCAGGGTTGGCGTTGGGTGGCGCTCAATCGAAAACGTGGCGCGCACGTGATGAAACGTGCCGTGGCCAGTGCGCACTTCATAGCGCGCTTCGTCCGCTTCCACGTGCTGCGTCAAGTAGTCAAGCTGGACGTGCCCGCGGGCGGTCACCACATAAGTATCTTCGTCGTATTCCACGTGGTCGGCTCGCAGTCGGCTGTTTTGATAGCGCACATCCACGTTCCCATCCGCATAGTAAATCCTTCCCACTTGCCGCTGCTGGTCGGCCTCCAGCGTGGCGGTCTGATCGCCGTTCGTGCCCGCCAGAGGTGGAGCGGTGGCAGTCCGCGTTGTTTGTTTTTTGGCAGGGTTCTGAGTCGGGGGATGCGAGGTATCTTGGGCAAGACTATTACTTGAAGCCGCAATAAAAAACGTCAAGAAAACGAGAAGATAACTCAGTCTCCGAACCGCTGGCGGGATTGTGGCGTCTGGCATCAGAGGAAAGTGCCGAAGTTAGCCCTCAAAAATCGTGGGAAAAGAAAGTTGAGACTAACACGCGCCTCCCGCAGCCGCAATCGCACGAACCGCACGGTAAGAATCTACTCAGAGCAAGTTGCCACACGCATGGGTTGCCTCATAGGCGACATCCCTTGCATCCACTCCCTGCCGTTTTGGTCTTGGGCTGCTAACATTGCCCCGTTCCGCCACTGGAGCTTCCGCAGCGCAAAACGGACCAGTGATAAGAATATGCACGGAGTGCGGCGCCCTCCTGCTCGAGGACGCCGATACCTGCTCTTTCTGTGATGCACCTCTCGCCGAAACCGACGAAAATGGCGAAGCGGTAGCCGTCGGGACTGCTTCGTCTACCCGCACGGCCTCATCGGCACCGTTTTCGGTTGACGAGCAATTACCCGAGCCCGAATGGCGGCGCGAAGTTTCACGGCGCCTGGAAGATTATCGCGCGCGCCGCCGACAGATGCGTCCCGACGATTCGCAGTCCGGCCTTCCCTTTTCGCGCCGGTCACAGCTCGATGAAGAAGAAGCCGCCCGCGAACGCCTGCGGCAGACGGAACGCCAGCGTTCACGGCCAATCCAGCGCCAAACCGAACACGTGGAGATTTGCATCCAACCGGAACTGGATTTTTCGAACGCACCGCACGACCGCGCGCACCCGCAGACCGCGCTTGTGCCAGTTGCAAGCCTTATCGAGCGACGGAAGGCTGGTTTTCTTGATGCTGTCTTCCTCGGGCTCACCTACGCGGGTTTCCTCGGCTTGTTCCGCTCGCTGGGCGGACAGCTCGTCGTAGACAAAGCCGACGCCATCGTTTACGTCGCCGCGTTTTTTCTTTTCTATGCGCTATATTTTTCCCTCTTCACCACGAGCGCGGAAGCTACGCCCGGCATGCAGCTTCTCTGTCTTACCACCGTGCGTCTCGACGGAACTCTGCCCGATACTCGCCAACTTTTGTGGCGTAGCTTCGGTTACTTGCTCTCTGGGGGCACTCTGATGCTTGGTTTCCTGTGGGCTTTGTGGGACGAAGATCATTTTACTTGGCAAGATCGCATTTCGCAGACTTACATAACCGCAGCGATGCCGCTAATCGAACCGGAAGCAATCGAGCTATCCGCGGGACGTAACACCTTTGCTCGAAGGTAAGAAGTGATGGCCATGCGCTGTTCGCTGTACGTCAAGCGGTGCGATCTGTAATCGCCAAAGCCTCCAGGTAAAAACCCCGTATGTCATTTAGAACAAAGGCTAGTGCGGATTCCTAATGGCGACAAGAGTGAAGGCTTTGGCTCCGGCAAATCCCAATTCCGACGAAAAGGAATTCAACACTCCGGCGGATTCCGGCGCCTTGAATCCTAGCGCAAATGGTATAATTATTGTTTGCGATGCGTGCAGCCGCATGGAAACCTGTGGAGCGAGCGCGCGTCTAACCAAGTACTGCCGCAAATTGGCAGAGAAAAGGACAACAGCGTGAGCCCACTATCTAAGAAAATCGTCATCATACTGTCGTTGGTTGTCTTGGCGTTTGTGGGCACCGGGTATGTTCGAGCCCGCTCGAACGACGAAAAAGCCTATCGCGCGCTCACCGTTTATAGCGAAGTGCTGGATAAAATCCAGAACGACTACGTAGATGATCCCAACATGGGCCAAGTCACCAGCGGCGCTCTTCACGGACTGCTGGATTCCCTCGACGCACAGTCGGCTTATTTGAGCCCGCTGGAATACAAAGACTTCAAAGAGAAGAGTGCTAACACCGCGGCGGGTGAAACAGGGCTTGTGCTGATTCGACGGGGCTACCTCGGAGTGATCGGGTCTTTGCCGGATAGCCCGGCCGCGAAAGCAGGCCTGCGCATCGGCGACATCGTGGAAAAAATCGCGGGATTCAGCACGGCTCAAATGGCCATTGGCCAAGCCGAACTGTTGCTTCGCGGCGCGCCAGGCACGGTGGTGAAACTTTCCGTAATTCGGCGCGGAAAAACCGAACCGCAGGACGTGGATCTTACACTGGCAAAACTTCCCGCCTCGCGTGTTCAGGAAGATAAACTTCAGGGCGACATTGCTTATCTCCGCGTCCCGCAATTTAGTGTGGGTATGACAAAACAAATTCGCGAAAAGCTCACGCAGTTTCAGCGGCAGGGCCTCCAAAAACTGATACTCGATCTGCGTGATTGCCCGTCTGGTGAAGATGCGGAAGGAGTTTCGACCGCGCAGCTCTTTGTTCCCTCCGGAACGATTACCACACTCAAGGGCCAGACGATCAGCCCGGTTGTTTCCTCCGGCGACCCTTCCAAAGTGGCATGGACAGATCCAGTGACCGTGCTGATTGGAGTGGGAACCGCAGGTCCGGCGGAAATCGTGGCGGGCGCGATCTCCGGTAATCATCGCGGAGAAACGGTGGGCGACCGCACCTACGGAACCGCATCGATGCAAAAGCTGATTCAAATGGACGACGGCTCCGCGCTTATTTTGACAGTGGCAAATTATTACACTCCGGAGAACAAAGAAATTCCCGCCAACGGAGTTGCCGCCACAGCCGAAGTTCATCCCTCGATCGATGAAGCCATCGCGGCGAACGATGAGAGCCAACCGGTTCCTTCTGAAAAACCGATTTCCGTCGACGATCCGGTGATCAGAAGGGCCATTGAAGTGCTGCAAGGACTTCCCGCTCCGGCACGAAAGGCTGCGTAGCAGACTGTGAGACGATCGCGCGGGCCTTCGCTTCCGCGCGGGCTGGTGCAATGGATCCGAAATTCCGGTGAACTTCTTTCTGCACCTCTTGCGACTAACGCTTTTCCCTGCCTTCGAAACCAGAGCCTAAGAGTCTCGGGGTTTCTATTCCCTTCGGCCGCAATAATTTTCTTTTTCATTTCCGGATGCGGGACTAGGAAAATTTCGAAGGCTGAAATTCGCGCTATTACCGGCGAGGTGGTGGCCGCGGCACAAAAGATAACGGGACGCAAATCCGAAGTGACCATCCGTCCCGAGATTCAGGCGGCCAACGTCGGTACAGGCGGGCGATTGGTTGCGGACAATATCTACGTATCGCTTTCGGATGCGTCACAAAAAGACCCGATCACGAAAGTGCTGGACGAAATTGCACGCCACCACAAGCTTTCCATGGCTGAATCCACATCGGGAGGCGTCGTGCGGTTCGATTACGCCTTCAACGGTGTTCGTACCCATATGATTCACGTTGTAATACCGCTGACCGCGCGCTCACGGCTGCCTCTAAAACAAGGCCGCGGAAATGCGCGGCTCGCGATCATTATCGACGATCTAGGCTATGACCGAGGCGCTGCTGATGCACTGCTCTCGCTTGGCTTCCCGCTTACCGTTTCCGTCCTTCCACATTTGCCGTTGTCCGCGGAAGTAGCCGAAGAGGCCTATCGGCGCGGTGACGAGGTCATGCTGCATCTGCCCATGCAATCAGAGAGCGAGACGGCGAAAACTGAAGAAGTGGAATTACGTGTGGGAATGAACGAACAGCAAGTGGGTTCGGCATTAGCCGGAATGCTGGAAACCGTGCCGCATGCCGTGGGGGTGAACAATCATCAAGGTTCGCGCGCCACTGCCGATGCTAAGCTGATGGCCGCGTTGATGCCGGAACTGCGCCGGCGTGGCTTGTTTTTCGTGGACAGCCGCACTCTGGCTTCGACTGTTGCCTATGACACGGCGGAGCGCTTCGGAGTTCGAGCCGCTTCGCGAAAAGTCTTCCTCGACGACTCACCGAATAGAGAAGCGATTCTCAAGCAGCTCGACCTCGCTGCGCGTGACGCAGACCGCGATGGATTTGCAATTGCGATAGGACATCCGAGGCCGGACACGATCGCAGCGCTTGCTCAAGCACTGCCGCAGCTTGGATCTCGCGGAATCCGCTTGGTATTCGTGTCGGATTTAGTGAAGTAACAGCGCCGACGGCGAGGTATTGCTAATAGTCGCCTCCCGCTTTGTCGAACAGAGGAGTGCACGGAAGGAGCCGGGCTTTCGTGCCGTCGTGAACAGCGAACTGGACGCGGCGTCCACCCGGATGCATAGCCCACAAGCTTCCCGCGCCGTAATCTCCGTTCTTATTTAGCGCGTAAAACTGAATGTGAAATTGTTTCAGCCGGTCAGGGAACGGTTTGTAGTTGCGCGCTACTCGGTGCAGGGCTTCTAGACATGCGTCGGTAGGAGACATTCCCTTACGCATCATTTCCACGATGGTATGGCCGCCGGAAATTTTAATATTTTCTTCTCCACGTCCGGTGGAGCCGGCCGCGCCAATGTCGTTATCCACACAAAGTCCCGCGCCGATAATGGGGGAATCTCCCACGCGTCCCGCGATTTTCCAGGCGAGCCCTGAAGTGGTAGTAGTGCCGGATATATCGCCCTGGGAGTCCACCACCAGGCAATTGATCGTTCCGGTGGGCGGATGCATGACGACATCTTCAATATGTTCGCGCCAAGCCATTTTTTCGGGGGTGTCGAGAAACTGCGCGAGTTTCTCTTTCCATTCCGGGCTATCAAGGCCAGGGCGCCAATTCACTGACGAAGATGCCTTCCAGGCGAGCCAGGCGATTCGCGATCTGTCGGTGAGCAGGTCCATGGTCTTAAAACCTTCATCTACCGCGAATTTTTCTGCTCCACCGCCCACAATGAAGACATGATTCGTTTTCTCCATCACGGTCTTTGCGACAAGCGATGGATTCTTGATTTTCTGGATCGACCCGACGGCACCAGCCCGCCGCGAAGGACCGTGCATCACGGAGGCGTCAAGTTCCACTACACCGTCTTCGTTGGGCAGACCGCCGTAGCCCACGGAGTCGTCGTTTGGATCGTCCTCAACCTTGGTGACCACCGCAAGAACGGCATCGAGGGTGTCTCCGCCGGATTTGAGGATCTCCATACCGTCGTTCAGATGTTGGAAACCGTTGGCAGCGGAAACAATCAGTGGGCGAACGCCTTGCGTCGAAGCTTGTGCGCCGGTTTGCGGTACAGATCCGCCAGGTACAGGGGCCGTAGCGCCAAAAAGGCGGCGCGTGCTAGCAGCGAGACCACCTGCCAGGGTAGACAGGAAAAATTTCCTCCGCGTCCATTTGTCCATTCTTGAACCTCTCGAGTGTGTTATTCGGTGGGCAGCATAGTTCCAACGTAGCGGAGGAACAAGAAGAATTCACACAGGACTTTCGTTGAAGGCGGGCAGCTAAGGTTTGAACCCGACGCTGCGCCACAGCTCGGCGCAGTTGTACATGACGCCGTTAGTAATCACGAATTGAACTTTGCGGATGTTGTGAATGGACTCCAGCGGATTGGCGTCCACAATAATGAGGTCCGCGCGCTTTCCTGTTTCCACCGTTCCGACTTCTTTGTCGACACCCATCACGCGAGCCGGCACGATCGTGGCGGCTTGAATTGCTTCCATGGGCGTGAATCCAGCTTGAACGTACAGCTCGATCTCGCGGTAAAGGCTGTGGCCTGGAACGGTTTGATCCGTGCCCGCCACGATGGGAACGCCCGCGTGGTGGAGTGCGCCTACGATGGCAATACCGTTCTGAACTGCTTCTTCTAGAAGCGGTGCGGCTGGGGACGGTGGGCCAGTTTCAGCAAGGATTGCTGCGAGCTCCGGCGCCACTTTTGCAACTCCGGGCTCGATGCTTAGAGGAGGTCGTGAAGTGTTTGCTGTGAAGAACTCAAAGAGGGCCAAGGTCGGATCCACCACGGTGCCATGTTGAACGAGAAAAGTGATCGCTTTCTGCGCTTCCGCTGAATTCAGATCAATGTCACCGGTGGCTTTAAGACGGTCCAGGGGACTTGCATTTGTAGGAAGCGCAGGAAGCATGATGTCGGCGATGTACTCAATGTGATTGATCTGATCCTGCCCGGCATCGATGACCTGATATGCGGTGAGACCTTGGGGGACATGACCGGTGACCGTCATGCCCAGGCGGTGCGCTTCCTCGGCGACTACTTTTAACTCTTCCAACTTTACGGAGCTATAAATTTTCATCTGCTGGAATCCTGCATCGTGATACTTGTTGGTCCACATGCGCGCTTGTTCCGGCGTGTCCACACGTTCAACACCGAGAGCAAGTGGACCTGTGCCATCGACGATCCCGGCAAGCAGCAAGCGAGGACCAAGTCCGCGTCCGTGAGCAATAGCATCACGCACAGCAGTGATGAACTCGAATTCGTTTCCGCAATCGCGGACTGTTGTCGCGCCGGCGGCGAGATAAATGGGGCCCCACTCGACTTGCTCGAAATGCGCGTGCATGTCCCAAAGGCCGGGAAGGATGGTTTTGCCGCGCGCATCAATTCTCATGGCGCCTCTGGGAATTTTTACTTCTTTGCGCGGTCCGGCGGCAACGATTTGCCCCTTCGCGATCACCACGATCGAATCGGAGACCGGGTCTTTGCCCGTGCCATCGATCAAAGTTCCGCCGACCAGCGCAAGAATGTCAGCACGACTTCCTGAAATCCCTTTGGAGATATCCGCGAGCGCAGCCATGCCGTCAGAGCCGGCTTTTCCTACGAGTGTGCCGAGTGCGCTTTCGTATCCATCGCAGATGGCTTCGAAATGATCGAATTCGGCGTCCGTCGTGACGGACGCAACCAGATTTTTCTTGGAATCAAACCACAGGGTCTCGCGTCCCCAGATCAAACCTTCGATGTTGAAGCGGTCCAGCATTTCGTTCTTGCCGTCGATACTGACTTCGTCCTGCCCGCGAGGCTCAATTTTCACGCGGCCAGTGGGAAGAGTGTCCAACTCTGCAGGTGAACCATGCTCGGACCAGTATCTAACCATTAACATTTGCATGGTCGTCGGAGCGTAACCTGAAATTGTGAAGAACAGCGAAGGGCGCGCGGCCAGCGCCCACTTGTCGCGGTCGCGCAGCCGGACTTGGCTGGTTTGTACTTCTACCGCTCGATCGATGGCAGTCGATCGGGAATTCCGGCCCTTGATTTCAAAAGCTTCGGGCGTCAAGTCTTTCGCAGCTCGAAATGTGGCCGATAGCGGCACGGGAGTGCCACGGTCGGTAAACTTGAAATCCATTTTAACAGCGAGAGAGTCTCCATCGCGCGCGATCTGGTAGGTTTCCTCGCCGATAGGATTTTCAAATTTGTGAAGGATGAATTTGCCCTGCTCGACGACCGCCGTCGTTGATTGCGCGGCTTGCGCTTGCGGCGGGTTGGCTTCCGCAGCTTGAGGCGACGCTTGAGCAGAAAACTGCAACGCGACGAACAAGCCTGCTGTCGAAATGAAATTGCGCATCGCCCTTCGCGCCTTCAGAAAACCCATCGAATGCCTCCAGACCGTGTCGGAGAATAGCCGCAGCGCGAGATGTTCGCAAGAAAAGAAACCGCGGGTGATGCGTCAGCCTTGATTTTGAGGCCGTGAGCGAGCAACATGGCGCGTGCGAAAAGGGGAAACATGAGCGAATACGAACTGCTGCGATGTGGAATGCGACTTGGGGAAAGAGGTCCACGAGCGGCCTTTGTTCTACTTATGATTCTCGGACTACTCGGTTTGGCAAGGCCGAGCACGTGTGCGCAGCAAGCTTCGAGCGGCAGTGTTGCTTCTAAGAAAAATTCGTCACTTGATGACGCCATGAAGGCGATGTTCGAAGTGCGAATATTTCAGCAGTCGGAGATTTCTCCAGATGGAAAACGGGTGGCGTGGGTGGAGTCCCTTCCTGGTCCCGGAGGGATGCCGTCGTCGAATTCGGCGATTTATGTGGTGGAACTGGGCGCGTCAGACGCAGTCAGGCGAATTACCGCAAGCGATGGCAAGGCGGCGCATGAGGAACACGACGTAGCGTGGTCGCCAGACAGCAAGAGGATTGCGTTCCTGTCTGACGCTGCAACCAGCGGACAACTTCAACTTTTCGTGGCGAATCTCGAGGGCGGCGCCGCGAAACAATTGACGCGCCTAAAAGGCTTCCTGGCGAGCCCGGGCTGGTCGCCGGACAATAAAACGGTCGCACTTCTTTTTACCGAAAATGCGACACGCGCGGCCGGACCGTTGGTGGCTGAAACCCCGGACGAAGGCGTGGTCTCCGAGGAGTTTTTCGAACAGAGACTCACGCTTGTCGATCCCGCCACGGAAAACGTGCGGCAGATATCGCCGGCGGACATGTATGTGTACGAATTCGATTGGGCTCCCGACAGCAAACGCCTGGTAGTCACCGCTGCGCATGGGAATGGTGACGACAACTGGTACATCGCCGGGCTATTCAAAATTGATGCGGCTTCGGGCGCGATGACCGACATCCTGGCGAAGCCCGGTATGCAGATTGGCGTTCCAAAGTGGTCGCCTGACGGAAAGACAATCGCGTTCATCGGCGGCCTAATGAGCGATGAGCCGATTGTGGGCGGTGACGTTTACCTGCTGGCGGAGACAGGCGGAAAAGCACAAGATCTGACTCCCCAAATGAACGCAACCGCGAGCTGGCTGACATGGGTACAGAATTCCAAGAAGATTTTAGTCGCGGAATACGTGGACGGAACGAGCGCCATCCATGAAATGAATTCTGACGGAAGCATTGGAAACGCGCACGATACCTTCTTCAAGGAAAGCTCAATACTCTCGGGTGACTTTGGAATGCGGTTCTCAATCTCAAATGACGGCGAAACGATAGGGTTCATTCAACAGTCGTTCGATAAACCACCGGAAGTATGGTCGGGAAAATTCGGCGCCTGGAAGCAAATTACACATCGAAATGAGGGGCTGCACCCCGCGTGGGGCAAGTCTGTAAGTTTGCATTGGACTACTGATATCGGCAAAGTGCAGGGTTGGCTGACGTACCCAAGCGATTTCGATCCAGCGAAAAAGTATCCGCTAGTTGTGCGCGTGCATGGCGGGCCCTCTTGGGCGGCCACTCCGGCTTGGCCGACGCGCTGGGACTACTCGCTGGCATTGCCTTCGCAGGGCTACTTCGTGTTGCAGCCGAACCCTCGTGGAAGTTATGGCGAAGGCGAAAAGTTTACCGCAGCAAATGTGAAGGATTTTGGATATGGCGATTTCCGCGACATCATGGCCGGAGTGGACGAAGCAATAAAATCCGCACCAATCGACCCGCAGCGCATTGGTCTTACGGGCTGGAGCTACGGCGGCTATATGACCATGTGGGGAGTCACGCAGACGTACCGTTTCCACGCGGCCGTGGCCGGTGCAGGGCTTTCCAACTGGCTCAGCTATTACGGGGAAAACAAAATCGACCAATGGATGCCGCCGTTTTTCGGCGCAACTGTGTACGACGACCCGGCGGTGTATGCAAAGAGTTCGCCCATCACGTTTATCAAGAATGTAAAGACGCCGACTTTAGTTGTGGTGGGCGATAGTGATGGAGAATGCCCGGCGCCGCAATCGTACGAATTTTGGCATGCGCTGAAGACGCTTGGAGTGCCCACCCAATTCGTCATTTATCCCCACGAGGGTCACGAGTTTGCTGATCCGGCGCACAGCCGCGACGTTATCCAGCGTGTCGTGGACTGGTTCGATCAATACCTGAAAACTTCGCAATAGAATGGCTGAAATTTCGCCATGGTGACTCATTTTCTCGCCAGATTTTAGGGCGTGAAGCATTGCCTTTTTTTTGCCTGTCTATCTGGACAGTACGGGTTCTAGCCCTAAAACTGTTCGCGCGTTCTATTTCTATTGATCGTTGCCCAGGATAGTCTCTGATCATTGCCTCGTGAGTGTCCGCCGGGGCGAAGAAGGAGCCTATGTCCCACTGGATCGGAACGACCTCCCCTGCAGACGCTGGAATGAACGACTTTAAAGAATGCTTGAAAAATCTTCGCGACGGCCATGCGGATGAAGCCCTCCAACACGCGCGGCGCGCGCTTGGTGTCGCTCCCAAGAACCCGTTTTACCTCTCCTACACAGGCCTTTTAGCCGCGCTCTCCGAGAAACGCTTCGGAGACGGGGAAAGTCTGTGCCGGGAAGCGCTGGGAATGAAGCACAACCACGCGCAATTGTATTTGAACCTCGCGGAAGTCTATTACCAGGCTGGAAGAACACCAGAAGCGATTCAAACGTTGGAAAAAGGGCTGGTATCCGCAGGCCGTGATTTCCGGATTCGCCGGGCGCTGGAAAAAATCGGAATGCGCCGCTCGCCGGTGCTCACGTTTCTGCATCGCAGCCACCCGTTGAATGCAACCCTTGGAAAATGGCGGCACCGGATGACCGGTCCCCATAAAGCAGCCTAAGCATCGCATTCAAGATTTAGCGACTAACGCTCTCCTCCTTGCCGTACCCGGGACGAGGTCACTGGCGGGTGATCTTGTCCCGGCCCCCTTTTTCTTCTTTGGATACTTTGTAAATCGAAGCCGCACTTACTCTAGCTTTGGCCGAGTGGAAGGAAGTATTGCGTGCCCTTCACGGGCTGGCGGAGCCGGCGGAGAAGTTCCTGCAAATCCTGGTTGCGCTCGACGAAATCGATCTCCGAAGTGTCCACGACGAGAAGGTTCGAAGCCGAATAGCGGTAAAAGAAATGTTCATAAGCGTTGGCCACGGCCTCTAGATATTCCGACGAAATTTGCGTCTCGACAGGGTCGCCCTTCTTCGAAACGCGTCTCCAGAGAACGTCGGGCTTGGCTTGCAAGTAAATTACGAGATCGGGTGCAGGAATTGAAGATGCCAGCATGTCGAAATAGCGTTCGTAAAGCTTGAGCTCTTCATTGTCGAGGTTGAGATAAGCGAAAATCTTGTCGCGCTCGAACAAGAAATCGCTTACGACGGGCGCCGCGGTATCCTGGGACTGAATTTGAGAGAGGCGGCGATGGCGCTCGTGGAGAAAATACATCTGAGCGCGAAAGGCTGCACCACTTTTCTCATTGTAAAAATCAGCGAGGAACGGATTGTCTTCGCAGTCGAAGATACGGCGAGCATGAAGTTGCTCCGCAAGGACTCTTGCAAGCGTCGACTTGCCGACACGTATAGGGCCTTCGATAACAATGTGACGAGGTGATTGGAAGTTTGGGCCGCGCGGATTCACGCGCGAGATTATAGCAGAGGCGACAAACTGTCCCGGGCAGCTTTGACAACCCTGAATGGAACCGCACCACTGGCCGCCCGAGGCCGCGGGCTACCAGGTCTTTGCGATCACCGTGATAATACGAGCGAGCGAGTCCACATCGCGCGTGTCTATCACCTCGGCGGGCGAATGCGAATAGCGCAAAGGCCACCCCAGTGCGATGTCCACAGAACCGTAACGGACAAATGCTGAACCGTCGTTGCCGCCACCAGTCACGCCGTATTGCACCGGAACCTGATTCGCGTGTGCCATTTTGATGACTTTTTCCACTAAGTCGGCGCGGACGATGTTGGAGTTATCGACCGCGCGAATGACGAATCCTTTACCGAGTTCAGCATCCGCAAAGCGTTTTGACTCCAGTGGAGAATCCGAGCTTACGAAGGTATCCACGGCAAATACGTAATCGGGTGCATGACCCTCGGCAGCGAGACGTTTTGCAAGCGCGGCTGCGCCAACGAGGCCTTCTTCCTCTCCGGTGGACCATACAAATGTCACCTCCTGGCCTTTCAGCGGACCGCCGAGTGCCCAGACAGCAGATATTAAAGCGGTGTCGCCCACGCGGTCATCGAAACTGCGGCCGTTTGCTCGCGTGCCGAGGAGCGGCCGATACGCTTTTGGAATCGTGACGGAGTCGCCGACTTTGATGCCGAGCTTTTCGACTTCGCCGACGGTACGCGCTCCGACGTCAACACGAATGGCCTTCCCGGGCTCGCGTGGCCACTCGAATTTCGGGTCGTCCCAGCCATTTGGAAGCTCAACGATTGCGGCATAGTCACCATTGGCCGTGTGCACCAATGCCGGATGGCCGGCATAAAAGCTCAGTTGCCCGCTACCGCGCCATTCGACTTCAAGGCGGCCGTCGTTCGAAATCGATTTCACTTCAAAACCGATTTCATCCATGTGCGCGACCACCAGAATCCGCGGTGACTTACTTCCGGCCGCGGCGGCGCCCACTTGTAAGATCAAGTTTCCAGCGCCATCTGTTTCCGGTTTCGCCCACGTCGGTAGAAGCCTCTTGACCCATTCGCGTACGGGTCCTTCGTGATAGCTGACGCCGTAGCTCACGATCAGGCGACGCAAGATTTCATCAGTGGACGGTGGATTAGAGACCGGCCCCCAATCTCCCTGCGAGGAGCCGCGTCCGACGTTCGAATCAGGAGACGGCGTAATACTTCCCTGTACATAGAGCTGGAGGAGATCTTCCAAATTCACCAGGTCCGAAGTGTCGATTAATTCGGAGGGCGTGTTCGACCAGTTCGTGGCAATTCCTAGATGTGCCCACTTCGCCGGCATTGGTGGCGGAGCAAGATAACTTCGCGGAATCGGAACAGCGGAAAAATCAGTATTGATCGGAAAATTGTTGGCGTCCGCGAGTCGTTTCAAGTCAGCAGCCAGACCCGTCGGTGTGCCGTTTGCTTCCTCCAGACCGATGAGAACACCGCTGTCCGGCTCACGGCGCGGCGCGTGTCGCATGGTTTCCATACCGGGCGCGGGTCCGCCGGGAAGAAGCCGGCCGACGTAAACCATTTCATCTGGCATTATCGTGCTCAAAATGCGCTGGAGCCCACGAGCGCCGGTCCATTGCTGAACGACAAATGCGATCGTGAGCGTGCCTTTCACCTTTGCCGGATCGATCGCACGCAGCAAGTCAACTAGCGCAGCGGCACCGAAGCGATCACCGATGGACGCGCCCGCCATCTTGTCGTAGCCGAGATTGCTCACCTTACGGCTGATCGCGACAGGATCGAGAAGGTCAACACCAGCCTTCCGGACTTGTGCCGAGGAGCTGGCGCCAATGTCGACGTACACGTTTTCGAGGTCGCTCGATTTCGGCGTGTCCGCTCGGGCGCCCTGTAGATGCACGGAAAGACCGGCAACTACTCCATCAATCCAACTTTCGGCTGTGGTGCGTACTTTTACTGGCTGGGCGGAGTAGAGCTCGTTGAAAATCGGGGGCAGACCGGATTGCGGAAGACGTTGTACCCGCAAGTAGCCGTCATCGGTAATCCTGCTCACTACGAAACCGGGCTCGTCGATGGGTGCAACGATTAAGCGGCTGGGCGTGCCAGAGCCGATTACAACGATAATGTCGCCAAGGTTGTCGGTCTTCGGGTGAAGAGCAGAAATTTCGACACGAATTTTTTCGGCGAGCTTGTTTTCATAACCGGAAATGGCAGGGACTTCCGTGAATTCTTTCACGTCCACTGTCAGTTTTTCGCGCGCCTTGTCCCGATCCGAAGATTGCGGCGCCTGCGCGCGGATCAATGCAGGGCTAGCGAGGCTCAGAATGCAGAGCGAAAAGTAAGCCGCTGCTACGAATATACGATTCATACCTATCCTCGGCCAGCCGCAATCTTGCCGACGCGAATGTATCGTAGAGACAGCTAACGCGCAAATGGGGTTGGCTTGGTAACATTTCGCGGAAACACCTCTCACGCGCGGAACATCCCTGCGTCCGCAATCTATGCGCGGCAGAGTTCGCTCAAGATTGCGTCGCGGCGGTCTAGCGCGATGCTGTCGACTCGGTTCAGTACGAGTACGTAGGCAATCGACATAAGGCCGGCGAGAATCAGAAAAATAGCCATCGCCAGCCAAATTCTTCCGAAGGCCCGCGCGATCAAGAGTGTAATGGCGGTCAAGCCGAAGACCGCAGCCTGAATGCCTAAGCTAGTGAAGACAGTAGTGGTTGAAGCGCGCTGCTTGCCGAATGCCCCGTAGTCAATTTTCTTGGGCGTGTAAATCGAAAGCAGATTTCCCGCCGTTAAGTTAAGCAGAAGGGCGAAGCCAACTCCTGCAACAGTCGCCAAGGTTACATCCACAGCGGGCGGATGAAACATGAAACATACCGCAATCCAGACCATGACTACTTCACCGGCAAGCAACAGAGCGTGAGTAAGGTTTTTTCCCATCAGGATCTCGCGGAATCTCACCGGGGACACATAGTAAAACTGCATCCCGACGGCATCCGCGCCGAAACAGTTGTAAACCAGATTAGTAAGGATAAGCAAAGCGTATGCCGCGCCGACGGGAAACGCCAGGTCTGGGGCGCGCGATAGAAAACCGCTCTGCCGTCCCGAGGCGCCTCCCGGTCCGAGACGAAAGATCAAAAGAACAACCACGGGCATGACAAAGGTGAACAACATGGGTCCACTTCGCGAGAGATAGTGAACTTCCTTTTCCAGCATTGCAGCAACAGGACTGGGAATCCCGGATATGTTCCAACTGAGGCGAAGGACGCTTTTTTTTTTGGGTGAACTCCGGCGCGCTGCCGCTTCACTGAGATTCTCTCCGCGATATTGCGCTCGAAGACGAATGTTCAGCAGCCAGAGAATCGCCAAGGAATAAATGCCCTCGAGGGCAAATGCGCCAAGCGCAGGCGCAAATTCGCTTTTGACAGCTCTGGCAATCGCCTCGGCGGCCAAGCCGGGCGGAAGTGCGCGCTCGAAAGGTAAAGCTTGTGCGGTCATCCTGGATGCATCCGGATGCCGGCGCTCACCATATCGGGACATGAGTGGACCAATGAATTGGAAGCAGATAATGAAGATAAGAAAAACTGCTCCCAAAATCTCGCGGGTGCGGCGTTGAGCAAGCCATCGTTCGATCCAGGCGAAAATCATTCGGGCAAGCAAAACATTGAACACCGCGAACACAACCAGAACGAGGGCGGCCCAAAGGAAGAGACCCGGCCGGGCAATGCCTATGCCAATGCACAAACCGAGCAGCCAAACACTTCCCATAATCGTGGACGGATCCAACAATCCGTACAGCAATCGAATCAGGAAGTAAGATGGAAAAGAGAGAGGAAAACGCAGCAAGTTTGATGAATCCACGTTTTCGGTGAATGCGGAAGCCATGACGGGGAAAAGCTGCCAGAATAAAAACACCGGCCAAAGAAGAATCGCGATCCATTCACCATTTCCGCGCGAGATAAAATACCAAGCGGCCACGCCAAGCCCGAAACCGGCAACTCCAAACATCAAGAACATTATTCCGCGAGCGACCATCTCCAGGCGGCCGTGAATCGTGCGAAGGCCGTTAACAAAAAGCTGCCAGCGAACCCGCGCGATGGCGGCGAACTGCCTGCGCATTTCGGCCGAGAAAGTCATCCCAGCCATGAAAGTTTCTGGTCAGTGTGCCGCGTGCCACCGACAATACGGAGAAAAATCTCTTCGAGCGTAAGCCTTTCTCCCGGGATGGATTGGACTGACCCGCCGACTGGCGCGCCAGCCAGAGCCGCAGCGGCTTGAGCCTCGACTCCCGCGCGAAGTTCTTCCAGCGAACCCCGGGCCACCAAGCGGCCTCGATGAATGATGGCCAGGTGGCTGCAAAGACGCTCGACGATCTCGAGGACGTGCGAAGTGAGGAAGATTGTTGCGCCGCGAGCAATCATGCGTTGAAGCATGGCCTTGAGGGTGCCGGACGCGATGGCGTCCACGCCTTCGAATGGTTCATCGAGAAAGAGTATCCTGGGGCCATGAATCACGGCGGCGGCAAGCGCGAGCTTCTTTTGCATTCCGTGAGAGTAGTCCGTGACGAGGGTTTTCGGCTGGTCGGCAAGCTGCATGAAATCGAGAAGCTCAGCCGCGCGCTTGCCTGCGGTTTCTCGATCGAGGCCGTACATACGGCCAACAAAATTCAAATATTCGGTTCCGGTGAGCCGTCCGAAGAGAGCCATACCTTCTGGAACAACGCCGATTTGGCGTTTTACTTCCACTGGATTTTCCGCAAGATCGAGGCCGAGGACTTGAATGCGTCCTGAGCTCGCGGCGAGCAGGCCCGTGAGCATTTTGATCGTCGTCGATTTTCCGGCACCGTTGGGGCCGAGAAACCCGAAGAACTGGCCGGCAGCGACACAGAGGTTTACATCCTGGACGGCGATGAGCTCGCCAAAGCGGCGGGTCAAACCTTCTGTTACGATGGCCGGAGCGTTCATGGATTTTCGACTCTAGCACATCCGTCGAAATCCCTGAATGCGAGGTCACCGAAAAGCTGGCGAACGCAGAAAGAATTTGGCTTTAGCGAGTATTGATCGGTGCGACTGGAAAAGCAGAGGCTTGGGGAAAAACTGCGAGGACCGCGGGTAACTCCAAACGGAAGGTGCAGCCGCCTTCAGGACGATTGAATCCCAGAATCGTCCCTCCATGTTCCTGCATGACGCCATAACAAATACTAAGGCCAAGGCCGGTACCTTTGCCGACCGGCTTGGTGGTGTAGAACGGATCAAACACCTTTTCGGGGTCCTGCATGCCTGGGCCCGTATCTGAAAACTCGACAATTACGTTACTTCGCTCCCGGAGCGTGCGAATCATCAGTACCCCACCGCCGCCGGTTTCCATGGCGTCCACCGCATTGCTAATCAAATGGTAGAAAACCTGCAGCAACTGGTTCGGATCGCCCCGAACGGCGGGCAACACGCTGCGGTTTTCCAGTTCGATGCGGATATTTTTTTCCCGGAGATCAAGATTGCGGAGCTGCACGGCCCCGGTGAGAACAGTGTTGAGGTCCAGCAACTGCTTCTCGGCTGGTACTTGGCGCGCGAAGCTGAGGAGGTTGTTAACAAGGTCTTTAGTGCGGCGGGCTTGCTCGCGTATTTTTTCTCCCAACGAGTGGGCCCGCGTGTTTGGGGGATTCTCGACGGTCAGCACGTCCGCGTAACCAAGAATGGCTGTGAGCGGATTATTTATCTCGTGCGCTGCTCCCGCAGCGAGCTGCCCAAGGGATGCAAGTTTTTCGGATTGCACAAAGTGAGTCTGCAGCCGCTTTACATTTTCGAGCGATTCCCACAATTCGTGCACCAAGCTGGTTCGCTCTTGATAGACCAAGTGCTGGCGAAAAAAAACAAGGGACGTGCCCACAAAAAGAGTCACGAGCGTAACGATCAATCGAAATCTCTGCACCGGCACCGGTGCGTCGCTTACGAAAACATCCCATCCAGCTAACACCAGCGCTGCTAGCACGCCGAGCATGGCAAGACGCACGGGCCATTGCGTATCGCGACGCGCGGGCCTGGGCGCAGGTTCAGGTTCAAAGGCAAGATCGTGTGCAACGACTCCGGTGGTCCCCAACCATACAAACGCGGCAAGCGCGGGAAGTCTTACCAGCGAACCGTTGTAGATGCTCCTATTGTGCACGGCGATGGCAGTGAAGATAAATCCGACGATGTATAGAGAAGTCGCTCCGAAAAGATGGCCGTAAATCCTTCGCCAACTGCCTTTGGATCGAAAAAACAAAAATCCAAACCCGATGGTTACGACGAGATTTTCGACCATGTAACTGCCAATGTCGCGTGATCTGAACAATGCGATATCCGGCCAGATTGTTTTCCATGGCATTGCCGCAAAAATATAGACGTAAAGCCAAAGAATTGAAAGAAGAAGTAAATCAAGCAAACCGAAACGAAGCGTCTCGCGCATTTTCCGGGCGTGAGGCGCCAAAGCCAGTGCAGCCATAAACGGTACGGTATGAAGAAAGAATAGAAGGTCGATATAAAAAGGAATATATCCAGTAAAGCCGACCACGAGTTGCCCATAGCTGAGCACCAGGATGCCCGCAAGCCACAGCGTACAACCGAGAGCGAGAAGCATCCAAAAGGCATTGCGCCGGCGGTAAGGCGTGGCTGCGTTCCAGAGCAATGCCGTGTTGGCAAAGAGCGGAGTTAAACACGCGAGGAGATAGCTCAAGGCGGTTTGCGTTGAACCGCGCGGCACCAATAGACCGACGACGGCGTAGCCACCGACAAAGAACAACCAGACGCCCAAAATAAGGACGGATAACCGAGAGGATTTCATTAAGATAACGCCCGAATCAATTCTATCGTAGGCTCATCGGGACTGGTGGCGAACTTCGGCAAAACATTCTAATAAATAACTGGGAACTTACATTGGTTTGTCGCGGTCTTCTTCGATCAAGCCTTGTTATGTTCGACTTAGGACAAAGATACAGTCCTTTTCGCATGTTCTCTCACGGTTGGTACGGTCGTCACCGCATTTCTTTCTAACGATGCGACCGCCGTGGTTCTAACGCCAGCAGTCCTCGCCGTGGTTCGGAGGGCGAAAGGAACCTTCGACGAAGAGACCGAGGGCTATTTGTCCGTCCTTCATCGCAGTTGGGTAGCTACAACGCTATTGAAACCCCTCCTTTGTCAGCGAAAGTTCTTTGCCCAAAAGCTTGTCGTTTGAGCTATTTCCTTCAGAATTTCATTATCGGTTTTACCAGAACCCTTTAGCACGTGGAACGAGTGATCGGCCGTGTCGATTACTTGAAGCGTGGCTCGCGGGCCGAGTTGGGCGAAGACGGGGCGCAAGAGCCTGAGATTGGCGAACGGGTCGCGCGTTCCTTGGAAAAAAAGCATCGGTAATTCGACCTCATGCAAATGCTCCGCCCGTTTGGTTCCCGGCTGATTTGGCGGGTGTAGTGGGAAACCGAAGAACACCAGCCCGCGGACTCCTCCAGCCATGTTGTGTTGAGCTGCGGCGAGCGAAGTCATTCGCCCGCCAAGCGACTTGCCGCCAGCAAATAACGGCAGATCCGGAGCAGCTTTCGAAGCAGTCTGTACCGCGGCGAAAACCGTAGCCACAAGGACGGGCGGCCTGTCGGGAATCTTCCGGTGCTGCTCCATGTAGGGGAATTGGAATCGCAATGTAGCGACATTCACAGCGGCGAGTTCGCTCGCGAGCGATTGCAGGAACGGATGCGTCATCCCAGCGCCTGCGCCGTGCGCCAACACCAATAAACATTCCGCGTTCTTCGGCCGTAAGAGAATCGCCGATACATCGCTCGCATTTTGAACAGCAAAACGGAGGTTCGTTGTGATGGACATTGTGTTTGCCGATTCTAGCAGTTGCTATCGAGCTCTCAGCCAATCCAAGGTTCGAATGGGCAGTCTTCTAAAGGGACCAGGCAATTCCAGAGCCTAAACCGAGCTCATTTCGTTTTGCAGTTGTGGGTGGTCTGCTATCGAGTTATCCCAGAGCGTGAAGGCCAGATGAAGGTTGTTTCTTAGTTAGAGCTAACATTATCGTCGCACTTTACAAAAATTGATGTCGTCACTTTTTACAGGGCAAGCGCCCATCCGGTTATGATCCATCACTCTGTAGTCGACCGCCAGAAGGATAATGGGCTGCAACCAGGTGCGAGCAAATTAGAGTTCTGCCACTCGACGCTCTAGTTCCCGGGCGATTTCGTTCGGGGCCTGATCGACCGAGAAAGAGACCGGTTGCCCAATCGTCACGGTCACCTGGCCGGGCCTCGCCAGAATACGATTGGCTCGCTTTAATTCGAAAAGACCGTCAATCCGTATAGGCACAACAGGAAGCCTTAGTTGTTGAGCAAGTAGGCCAATTCCGGAGCGAAATCGGGCCATTTGACCGTCCTCGGTTGTTCGCCCTTCCGGAAAGATCAGAATGTTCCATCGACGGTCCGCCAGATCTCCAGCGAAGGAGAAACTCCGACGAAAGCCGGATTCCTTCGGCAACGGAAAAACATTGAAAAGCGCGAAAACAAGAAAATAGCTCCCGCGCTCACTCCAGCGTTCGAGTAAGTTCATGTCTGGCGGCGGGCGGAGCATAGTTGCTATACGCTCGCCTCTCATGGCAGTTGCGAGGCGGTGGCGAAAGCGCGCCGGCAGGGCGGCCAGAACGAAGCCAATATCAATATACGTAACGTGGTTGGAAATGAACAGCGCGGGACCGCTCAGTCCATGCAGATTTTCGCGACCTCGAATTCTAGGAGCAGCCAAGATGTAAGTGGCAGGCCAAACCAGCACGTAATAGACGGCGATGCGGATCCCCGTGATGAACCAATTTTGCGGCCACCGTGGATACTTGATCTCGATCGGCGCCATGGGCGGCTTTCGGAGCAGGTCCTCGAGTTGACCGATTGTGGTCGCTTCTGAAAACTTCACTTCGCTTAAGTCCACCTGGTAACGTTCTTCGAGTGCGCTCATAAGCTCAAGGCGATCCAGCGAACTCATATCCAATTTTTCGTCGAGCGCGGCGGACGTCCTGAGAGGTTTTGACGCCGCCCCTGTGATCCGTGCCACAATGCCAGCCAGAGAATCTCTTTCGCACGGCTCGTTCCGCCCGCCCAACTTTGCATCGACCACCGCACGAATGTGGGGCAAGATTGGTTTTTGCGTTGGCGTGCGCGGAAAATCCGGATCCGGCCAAACGACCCAGCGCCGAACCCGCTGGAAATCCGCCAGAGTTTTGTTTGCCTCTGCAACAATGGGCTCCGGATCCCTCGCCGGGTCATCGAGTAGCAGTACTGCGCACGGCTCAGCATTTCCATCCCGTTCCAGCCCCAGGACCACACAGTCTTTTACGCCCCATTGTCCCCGCAGTGCGCGTTCGAGATCATCCGGATAGATGTTCATAGCCGCCGGCGTGACAATGACGTTTTTCTGCCGGCCTTTAAAATAGAGGCGGCCTTCTTCGCCCACCTCCGCCAGATCGCCGGTGTGAAACCAGCCGTCCTCCCCCACGACAGGGTTCAATTGATGTCCGCTCCAATAACCGGTTGCAATGTTCTCGCCGCGCACGAGGATTTCCCCTCCCGAGTCGACTTTCATTTCAAGCCCCGGGAACAGCTTGCCGATCGACCCTTTGCCCAACTGAAACGGATGATTCAAGCTGATGAGCGCCGTTGTTTCCGTCATCCCGTAACCCTGAATCACCGCATACCCGAGCCGATTCCAAAAGGTTTCGACCGCTCCCGGCAGCGCCGCGCCACCCGAGATGAACGCCCAAAATTTCCATCCCAGTCGACGATGGATTTTTCGGAAACACCACCAACGCCGGAGAAAGTGTTGGCCATCGGCTGCGGCAAAATCTTTTTTGAACTGTTCGAGCCTCTCTTCCCGCTCCAGCCCCCGTTCGATTTCCCTCTCAAGCGACTCGATCAATCGCGGAACAGCTACAAGCGCGGATACGCGCTCTTTCCGGATTGTCTCGATTAAATCCGCGGGATTGAGGGACTCCAGAAAGATCGTTGTTGCTCCCAGGATCGGTGGGATGAATATCGCAAGCAGTTGGCCAAAAACATGGCTCAACGGGAGCACATTAAGAAATCGCAGTGGATGAAAGATCCGTTCGTACCGCAGGTACTTTCGGATCTCAGTTTCCAGAGGCTCGATATTCGCAAGGACATTCCCGTGAGAAATCACCACTCCGCGAGGTTCTGCGGTCGTTCCCGACGTGAAGACAATCTCCAGCGCATCCTTGCGAGAGAGCGGTGGGGAAGCATACGGGTCTGCGGAGTGTCGCGCGATGCTCTGGCAGAGAGACTCGATCGCCAGGGTCGGTGTCGAGACGCCCCCGGCTAGAACGGCGCGAGAACAAACGAGGAGCTTGGCATTGACCTGTTGCGCCACCCGTGAAGCAAATTCCGCTGTAGAGATCTGATCGATAGGAACCACGACCGCACCGCGCAACAGGCATCCCCAGAACACGACGAACCATTCAGGACAATTCTCAGCCCAGAGTAGGACGGCGTCGCCCCTGCCGACGCCCCGTGTTTCCAGCTCCCGCGCGAACCGGCAAGATTCGTCGCTGATTCGTCCATACGTCCAGCGTTCGACGCGGTAGCCGTGGAAAAATGCGACGGCGGGCTCGTTTTGCCGGTGAGCGCACTGGGAGAAATACTCGATGAGGGACTGGCGCGCCATTGTCGTTTGAAAGTGTGCACTAGACCAACGGGAATTTAAAAGACTTTGAGTTGCCCCTCGATTCGAATCGGTTTCTTTCCGCGGAAGAATCAGAGAGCGGGGAGTTCACACAGAAGTGATTATTTTAATTTCGCGAAGTCTGAGACCCTATCCGCGACCCTTTCGTACAATGAGTCTCGTGAAGATGCTGTGATAATCGGTCCTACCAGAAGAACCGCCGGAGCTGCCATGCGAGGCGCGAAGGCGAGCTTTTCGACCTCAGTGACGTAAAAAGACTCGTCGGGCTGTGTCGCACGTGAGATCAGGAGGCAGCGAGTCCTGGGACAAATACCGCTATCCAGTAACTGTTCCCGGAGCCGAGGATAATCGTGCCCGGGCATGTAGATGGCGAGGGTGCATCCGGAAGAAATGTCAGATCCAAACTCAACCGAGGCATCTTCCTTACAGCTATGAGCTGTAAGAAAAATCACTTTTGATGCAAAGCGCCTGTAGGTCAAAGGAAATTTGGCGGAAGCCGCCGCAGCGAACGCAGCGGTTACTCCCGGCACGACTTCAAAATCAATTCCTGCGCTGTGGAGAGCTTCCATCTCCTCGCCAGCGCGTCCAAAAAGCAGCGGATCGCCGCTCTTCAATCTAACCACCGCCCTCCCTTCAAGAGCGGCGTCAATCATGAGCGTGTGAATCTCCTCCTGCGTGATCCGCTTTCGGCCGCAGCGCTTCCCGACGTTTTGTATCAGCGCAACCGGACGGATTAGTTGCAATATCCCCGGCGAGACCAGATCGTCATGCAGCACCACGTCAGCACACTGCAACAATCGCAGCGCCTTTCGAGTCAGCAGGTCGGGATCGCCGGGTCCGGCGCCGACCAGATACACCTTGGCGCTCATCTCCTTCCGGGCAATCGAACTTCTCGCGCCATGCGTAACAACAGCTTTCGACGTCGCGCAGGCTCCATCGGAGAATGGAACAACCGCTCTCGTACCGCGCCGAGTTCGCTAACCTTATCTGCGTATTCCGGCCCGAACTGTTGCTCAAGCGCCTGACGCATTCGTTGAGCCAATGCAGGGCTCTTGCCATTTGTCGAGATGGCGATTTGCAAGTCCCCGCGGCGCACGACCGCTGGATAGAAAAAGTCGCAGTGGGGAGGATCATCGACGACGTTGCACAGCACGTGCCTTCGTTGAGCCTCTTCGAACACGAGTGCATTCACTGAAGACAAAGATGTTGTGGCAATCACGAGAAACTTCTCGTCGAGATCAGCTGCCGTGAACTTTCGCCGCACCCAGCTAATCGCACCGGTAGCGGCCCACTCATGGACCTGCAATGTCGACTGCGGTGCTACGACGCACACGGTGGCGCCCGCCTCGAGCAAGCTTCGTATCTTGCCTTCACCGATTGCGCCCGCGCCGACGACCAGGCACGAGCGATTCTCGAGCTTAAGGAACAACGGAAAGAGAGACATGTCTTTTACTCCTTCGCGTGCAAACCGCACTCGGTCTTTTTGAATCCGGCCCAGCGACCCGCGCGAGGATCCTCGCCGATCTGGACGGGGCGCGTGCAGTGTGTGCAGCCCACACTCGGGTAGTTTCGGTCGTGCAGAGTGTTGTAAGGCAGCTCGTGCACGCGGACGTAGTCCCAAATTCGTGTCGAGGTCCAATCCGCCAGTGGATTCAGCTTAACCAGACCGAAATGAGCATCCCATTCGAGTTTTTTTGCTCCTGCGCGCGATGGCGTTTGATCGCGGCGGATGCCCGACACCCATGCATCCAGTTCTGCAACCTTGGCTTTGAGCGGATCGACCTTTCTTATTTGGCAGCATAAATTGGGCTCCCGGCTCCAAAGGGCTTCGCCGTAGCGGACTGCCTGATCTTCGGGGGAGAGCACCGGACGAGTGCGTTCAATCTGGATGCCATATCTTTCCTGGACTTGGTCAATGAGTTTGTAAGTCTCGGGAAAAAGAAAATCGGTGTCCAGCGTGAACACGCGTAAATGTTTAACGACTCGGGCAGCGATATCAATCAGCACAACAGCGTCGGCTCCAAAGCTTGAGGCTACAGCCATCCGAGGACCGAATTGATCGCTCGCCCAACGCAGAAGTTCTTCCGCCGTAGACCGCTCCGCTTCCTCCTGCCGACGGTCAAATTCCTGCAAAGAGTTCTCCATCGTGTCCGGCTCCGTTGGCACCCCGTTCTCGACTCTGTACATTCGTCCTCCCTCCTTCAAGTTCATTCCATTCCGCTCATATTTTTGCGGTAGTCGCATCTCCTCCGCGGCCACCAATCACCGTGGGAAACAAAAAGGCCCGCGATGCGAGTGGCATCGCGGGCCTTAGGAGTGAGATTCGGATGGCTTCTACACCGAATTGCTCCTGGAGGCTCGGGATGCCGCGATGGAACAACAACGGCAACAGCAGCAACACTCGCATACGGCCATGCACATCGAGGCTAAAGCTCGGCTGGTAACGTGCTTGGTTCGCACTTCTTCGGTGGTTTTGGTGAATTCGTTCATGGGTCAGCCTTCGACTCCACGAGGTACAGGGCCTGAAGCGGCGTCGCGGGATACAGCCTCGATTTCTCGCCCCGCGAGAAAAGTGCGTACTTTCTCATCGCTGTGGCGTGCAAAGAACTGACGCAGGTTTTCGTCCTTCCGTCGAAGTTCCAAATAGCTCTGGAGTAGCCGCTCGAGCGCTGCTGGGACATCGCTAGCCGGGCAGCGGTAACCGATGGGCCGAGCTATGGATGCAAATTGCCCCACCGCTCCGCCCACGCAGAAATAATAAGCATCCACCATTTCTCCGTTAACGCGCTGTTTCTTGCCTTCAATGCCGACGTCGGCGATCCAATGCTGGCCACAACTATTCGGGCATCCAGTCACATGCAGTTTCAGGTGCTGCTCAAACCCAGGTAGGCGCTCTTCCAGTTCTTCCACGAGCCAGCGTGAGAAGGCCTTCGTTTCCGTAATCGCGAGCTTGCAGAATTCCGTACCCGTGCATGCGACCGCACCGCGCCGGAAAGTTGATGCGTTCACGGGTAGCCCGGCGGTGTCGAGTTCATCAGCCAACGAGGCCGCCATTTTCTTTGGGACGTTGATGATCAGCAGGTTCTGCATGCCCGTGGTGCGCAGCTCGCCGGAGGCGAAGCGGTCGGCCAACCCGGCTGCCGCACGCATCTGGCGCGGCTCGATGCGGCCTCGCAGCACCGTGGCTCCCACGTAGCAATAATCATTTTGTTTTTGCGGATGGATTCCCGTGTGATCGCGGTAGATGTCGGCTGGCGGCTCTTCTAGCTCGGACGGATCCAAGTGGAACCCTAGCCGGCGCTCGAGCCTCTTCCTGAAATTGATCTGCCGTCCAGCCATGCTCAAGGAACAAAAACTTCAGCCGGGCGCGCTCGCGGCTTTCGCGCAAAATATTTGAGTCGCGGAAAATTTGCCCGACACCATGGATCACCGGAAGCACTTGATCCCACCCGACAAACGCGTTTAATCGGACGGCCAGGTGCGGCTTGGTTGAGAGTCCGCCGCCTACCCGAAGCGAGAAGCCAGTCTCTATACCCGTGCGCCGTTTGCGCACGACCGCTGTAAGGCCCACATCGTTGATCTCCGGGTAGGTGCACCAGACGCGGCAGCCGGTGATGGAGATCTTGAATTTGCGAGGAAGATTATAGAACTCCGGATTGCCCGCAAGCAGGCGGGTCGCTTGCTCAACAAGCGGAGACGTGTCGCAAACTTCGTCCGCATCCACGCCCGCCACCGGGCAGCCCGTAATGTTGCGCGTGACGTCGCCGCAGGCGGCGAGTGAAGACAGACCGGAGCGCTCGAGACCGTCCAGCACTTCGGGCAACGCCTCAATGGTGACCCAGTGAAGCTGGATATTCTGACGAACCGTAAGGTCTGCAACACCGAAACCATACTTTTCCGCGAGGTAGGCGATCGTTCGGAGTTGGTTCGAGTTGAGCAAGCCATTCGGGATGCGGATGCGCACCATGAAAAACGGCACGGCCCTGCCTTCACCGCCGCTGCCGGCTACGACTCCGGCGCCGTCTCCTTGCGGATAGACGCCCCACCATCGAAAGTAGGTCCCGAGCCATTCCGGTGGAATCGCCTCATACCCTTCGCGAGCGAAGCGGCGGATTTCCGCGAGGCATTCCCACGGATTTAGCGATCTCTTCAACCGCTCCACTTTCTGCGCTTTCGTTTCCCGATTGTCCATAAAGTTCCCAAAAACAAAAAGCCCACCTACCAGCTTGTCGTCTGGCGGTGGGCTTGAACTCAGCTTTTAAAATTAGATGCTGGGCTAGCTGCCCCCCGGCGCGGACGACAGGCGTACGCGACAATTTTGACAACACGCCATGCACACTGTCATCCGGCTAAGATTCATCATTGCCCTACTAGATTGCAAGAGGCGCGCTTCGAAGTCAACACATTTCATCGAAGGGTGTCAAGCCCCGTTAGAAATGTCCCCTTCTTTACCCCATTAGAAATGTCCCTTTTCTCGATTTGCTGTTGTCCGTTGGGGTGTCCGCCGGAGCGAAGCCCTGCGCCGCCGTTTGTGCGGCGCGTTTAGGGCGAAGCGGAGGCGGACACCCCCATGGATGATGATTCCTGCGATCGCTTCAACGGCTGCATCGTCATTCTCTGCTTATAGCTTTGCCGCCAGGGATGATTCTGCGTCGGCTTGTTTCCTACCTGCTTCGCCGGCTCGCGGCGCAGCTCACCTGCCGCCGCTGGGACTACCGCAGGGCGAACGGCTAGATTTTCGTGCGCGATGCTTGCTCCCCGATAGCGCACCTCCACCGCTCCATCTTCCCACTCACAGATCAAGGCCTTGGCTCTCGTCGGCCCGTAGCGCTGGTTCTGCGGTTTGAGTTGCAGAAAACGCCCTTGATATTGCACCACCCAATCGTTGCTGATCCATCGTTCCGTCTCTAACCGAAAGACTTCTCTCAGCTTCGCTGGGCTCGGCGTCTTTACGTGATAGTTCTCTGGTCGAGCCGCTTCCCGCGCAAAACGCTGATTGTGTTCTGGAAGATATTCCGCTTCCAGGTATTCATTCGCTGCTGCGTAGCTCTCGATCCTCCGGCGACGCAGTTTCTTCACCAGTCGATCCTGGTGTACTCCGTTGCTGCGCTCCACCCGCCCTTTCGCCTGCGGAGAACTCGCCGCGATGATCTCTATCTCCAATCGCTCGGACATGCGCCCAAACTGCGTGGTGGGCGCTTTTCCTCGCAGGCGTTCCCCTTCCGTCGGCTGCCGCTTATACACATTCTTCCAATCGGTATACAACGCCCGCGGCACCCCATACTTCCCGATCCAGCTCCGCAGCACTCCCACCGCGGCCCAGATCGTTTCCTGTTCCCCCAGCCGACAGCACGTCGTTGTCGTGGCATCATCCACCATATTCATCAGACATCCCCGAGGACCCCGTTCCTCAAACCACGCATGAAAACTTCCATCCATCTGCACCAAGTCTCCAAAATGTTCCCGCCGTTCCCGGCACTTCCGGTGCACTTTCCGTCTGCGCCTGCGGCTCCACAATCCTTCCGCTAACATCCAGCATCGCAGCGTCTCCTGGCCCACTTCCAACCCATCCTCCTCCGCTAAATGTTCTGCTGCCAGTTTCGGTCCGAACCTCTCCTGTTCTCCTCCCGAATACTTCTCTCGGATCAGCTGCAGCACTTTCCGCCGGAATTTCTCTGGCTTCGCTCGATTCGAGCTTCTTCCCGCGCTGCGGTGCTGCAGCCCGGGGGCTCCTTCTTTCCGATATCGTTGCCACAGTCTCTTTGCTTGCCGATAGCTCAACTCCAACATCTTCGCCGCGTCTACCAGCCTCAGCGTCTGCCTCTTCACTCGCGCTAAAACCTCTGCTCGTCGAAGTTCCCTCGTACTCATCGCTGTCCTCTTCAACCGGACCTCCTCAGGAGGTCGCAGTGGAGGGGACATTGCTAATGGGGGCTGCAGAGGACACTATCAAAAAGGCTCAACACACATTTCATCGAAGGGTCTGAAACCGGTACCACTCTCTTCAGCGGCATTCTCCGCTACGGGAAAACTATAAGGGCGGGTCGCTTTTGGTCGAGGACGTGGAATGCAAATCCCCTGACACAAGGTTGCGTCGCGATCGCATCTATCTCTTTGGGGGGGACTTGATGCTTTTCAAGCTGAAGGAAGCTTGGAGGAACTGGCTGCGAGATGGATGGCTTCTGCCAAGTGCAGGGCGCGGCGGCCGGTGGACTGCAGTATTTGCTCACGGCAACTGAAGCCGTCGGACACAATGAGTGTGTCCGGTGAAGCTTGGCGCACGGCGGGCAGCAGCACGCGTTCGCCGGCGGCCTGCGCGATCGAGTATTTGTCGCGTTCGAAGCCAAATGGCCCGGCCATACCGCAACATCCCGAGTCAATGGAGTGCAATTCGGCGCCCATTTTGCGCAGGAGCGATTCGACGTGCGTCATCTTCATGAGCGCTTTCTGATGGCAGTGCCCATGTAGCAGAACTTTTCGAGGAAGGCGTGGAGGTTCGTAGCCGGCAGCATGACGTTCGAGAAATTCGCTGAGAAGGAAAGTCTGGCTGCGTAAGCGTGAGGCGCGCGGATGATCCGGAAATAGGTTTTGCAATTCGTCACGGAAGACGGAAGCGCAACTGGGCTCGAGGACCACGATCGGCGTGCCGGCATCGATAGGTTGAGCGAAGGTATCCAGAATTCGCTCAAGGTATTGCTTAGCCTCGTCGAGCATACCGAAATCATAAAGCGGGCGGCCGCAGCATGGTTGCTGGGCGGGAATCGTTACAGCGAATCCGGCGTGCGATAGAACGTCGAGTGCTGCCTGGGCCGTTTCGGGATGAAAGTAGTTGTTGAAAGTATCAATCCACAGGATGACTTCGCGGGCCCGTGCCGGTGCTGTCGGGCTCGCGGATTTTCTACGATTTTTTCGAGCAGACTCCAGGAAGCTCGTCGGCGCGAGAGAGGGAATCTCGCGCTCAGGTGCAAGGCGCAGTGCGCTTCGCAGGATGTGGATGAAGCCGGGCGCGTGACTGAAAAAGTTCGCAGCGCGCGGCGCAAACGAGGCGGCTCGCAGCCATTTGTCAATCTTGCCGAACGCGTGGGCGAAGAGCGGACGACGATTTGATTCATAGAAGTGGGATAGGAACTCGGCTTTGTACGTTGCGATGTCAACGTTTGCGGGACATTCTGACTTACAGGCTTTGCACGCGAGACAGAGATCGAGCGACTCCTTCACCTGTCTGTCTTGCCAGCCGCCTTTGACGATTTCTCCCTGCAGCAACTCAAAGAGCATGTGGGCGCGGCCGCGCGTGCTGTGTTCTTCCTCGAGAGTCACCATGTAACTGGGACACATCGAGCCGGTATCGCTTTTACGGCACGCGCCGAGACCGATACATCGCTGCGCAGCTTTCGCGAAGGAGCCGTCGTCCTCGGGAAATTTGAAATGCGTGGCAGGCGTGCGGGGTCGATAGTCCGCGCCCAGGCGCAGGTTTTCTGTGGGCAGGAATGGATCAATCACTTTGTGAGGATTCATTCCGTTCGTCGGATCCCATGCGGACTTGAATTCGGTAAATGCTTTCATCAGCTCTGGACCGAACATTTTGGGGAGTAACGCAGCGCGGGACTGCCCATCGCCATGCTCGCCTGAGAGTGAGCCGCCGTAGGAAATCACGAGGTCGGCAGCGCGGTTGATGAATTCACTATATTTGCGGATTCCGTTTTCGCTTTCGAGGTCGAAGCTGACACGCATGTGGATGCAGCCGTGCCCAAAATGACCGTAAAAAGCCGCTTGGTAGTTGAAATCGTCCAGCAACGCGCGGAGATCGCGGAGATATGGGCCCAGTTTTTCGGGCGCGACCGCGGCATCGTCCCAGCCGTCCCATTGCGGCGGAGCGCCGGGCGCAAACGCGGCGGCGCGCGGCCCTGCTTCGCGAATCTGCCATACCGCCCGCGCTTCCGGCTTGGTATAAAGCCGCGAGGCGGGTGCGCCGGGCAAGCGCTTGATATGCTCGATGAGCTGGCGTGCGGTGTCCTGACATTGGCCGGGATCGTCGGAACCGAATTCGACGAGCAAGTAACCGCGACCTTCGGGAAGTAGATTGAGATTGGGAGCACCTTTCTTCTTAAGGCCATCCACCATGCCGCCTTCGAATCCTTCAAGGCCGATGGGATGGAAATTCAGAATCTCCGGAACATGGTCCGCCGCGAGGAAGGCGTCCTTGTAGCCAAGTCCGACGAGCGCGCGATGCGGAGGACTATGGATCAACTTAAGCTTAGCCTCGAGCACGGTTACGCAAGTGCCTTCGGAGCCGACCAGAGCGCGCGCAACGTGAAAGCCGCTTTCTGGAAGGAGCTCATCGAGGTTGTAGCCGGAAACGCGGCGGGGAATGCGGGGAAAACGCGAGCGAATGAGGCTGGAGTATTGGTCACGGATTGCTTGTAGCTTGGCGTAAATCTCGCCGCGGCGGCCGCCTTCGCGAACGATGCGGTCAAGCTCGGCGGTGGAGGTGGCTCCTGCTGTAATCTGGGTGCCGTCATACAACAGAATCTTCAGTTCCTCGACGTTGTCGACAGTCTTACCACCTAAAAGCGAATGTGTCCCGCACGAATTGTTGCCGATCATCCCACCGATGGTGCAGCGATTGTGCGTTGAAGGGTCCGGCGCAAAGGTTAGCCCGTAGGCTTCGGCGCGGTCGCGCAAGGTGTCGAGAACCAGGCCGGGCTGGACGCGAGCGTAACTTTGCTCGACGTTGATCTCGAGAATCTGATTCATGTATTTGGTGAAATCCAAAACAACGGCGATGTTGCAGGATTGCCCGGCTAGACTTGTGCCCGCGCCTCGCGGGAGGACGGGGGCTCTGAATTTCTTGCAAGCGGCAACTGCTGCAACTACGTCGGCGGAGGCGCGCGGGACAACAAGGCCGATGGGGAACTGGCGATAATTGGAAGCGTCCGTGGCGTAGAGTGCGCGGCTGCCGCGGTCGAAGCGCACCTCGCCGCGCACAGCGCGCTTCAGCTCGCGCTCGAGTTCGGAGGCCTGCGAAAAGGTGTCAACGGGCTTCGCATGCGAGCTCGGCGGCAGCGGTTCGATAGAGTGCAAAGTGTTCAAGGCGTTCGTTTCCAGCCGGACCTATGATCTACACCCCATCGCCAATCCCCACATCCGGCTTCATCCAAAATACCAAGGATCGCGCCGAAGTGCGGCAGGAGCCAATGATGAATCAAGTGAGCGATGGGACAGGTTGGCGACTTCTGTCCGCGACAGCAAGGGAATCGAGTGCGGCGGCAACACCGCCATCTTTGTGAGGCACGCCTGCGAGCCGAAGTCCCATCTCGACTCCACTGAGGGTTCCGGCGAGCATGAGGTCATTGAAGCTTCCCAAGTGGCCGATGCGAAAGACCTTGCCGGCCACTTTGGAAAGACCCGCGCCAAGGGACATGTCGAAATGTTCGAGGATCGTTTTTCGCAGATTGTCGGCATTGTAGCCTTCCGGCATCAGTACGGCAGTTAGTGAGTTCGAATACTCTCGCGGCTCTTCGCAGAGAATTTCGAGACCCCACACGCGGACGGCCGCGCGAGTGGCTTCCCCGTGGCGTTGATGTCGTCGGAAGACGTTGGGCAGGCCCTCTTCACCAAGCAGGTGCAGCGCCTCGCGCAATCCGAACAGGAGGTTCGTGGCTGGCGTGAACGGAAAGAAGCCCGTGAGGTTCGGCTCGAGCATTTGCTGCCAGTCCCAATACGCTCTAGGCAACTTGGCCTTCTTGCTTGCGGCGAGCGCTTTTTCCGAGATGGCGTTGAAGCTGAGGCCGGGCGGAAGCATCAGGCCTTTTTGAGAACCGGCGACGGTGACGTCGACTCCCCATTCGTCATGACGAAAATCAATGGAGCCCAGGGAGGAAATCGCGTCAACGAGGAGCAGCGCGGGATGGCGCGTGCGGTCCATGGCGTCGCGAATTTCGGAGATGCGGCTTGTGACCCCGGTCGAGGTCTCGCTGTGAACTACGACGACGGCTTTGAAGCTATGATCTTTGTCGGCAGCCAGACGCGCTTCTATATCCGAAGGCACAACGCCGTGCCGCCAGTTGCCCGGCAGGTATTCGACTTGGATACCGAAATTTTCAGCTACCTGGCGCCAAAGCCCCGAAAAGTGGCCTGTCTCAAACATCAGCACACGGTCACCGGGCGATAGCGTATTGACGATAGCTGCTTCCCAGGCGCCAGTGCCGGAACCCGGGTAGATCACGACAGGACCGCGAGTCTGAAAGATCGGGCGGAGGCCTTCGAGAACTTCCGCTCCGAGCATTGCGAATTCGGGGCCGCGGTGATCCATGACAGGTTGGTCGATGGCCCGCAGAACGCGGTCGGGAACGTTCGTAGGGCCTGGTATCTGAAGAAAATGTCGGCCGGTGCGAACCATGGTGTCTCCGAACAAACAATAGTCACATCACGCGGGGGAGTCTACATCAGATGAAGGCGTCTGGCGAGACAAGCGTAGGAGCTCACGTTGAAGAAATATACAGCTGCCAAGTGATCCGCTGAAAAGATCGAAGAAGTCGAATTGGCCTCTTGAGATAGCTAGCTTCAACTGAGGAAGTAAAAGCTGTCTAGCGCGATCCTTTCTCCGGCCGAAATCCCTGCTAACAGGTTAGAACAACGAGCCAGGGCAACCTGGACTGAAACTGCACCATCGGCCGTTGCTTTTCGGCTCTAATTCAACTATTAAGGATAAACATCGGTGAGCCCATTTCTCTTGCGTCGTTCTCAATCTGAGATTAGCCATCTCTTCTCGGGAGTTCTTAGCCATGACGACCCGGTCAACGAGTTCAACTGCTGATTCGTGCTGCCAAACCTCGGTGGTGTCTCGCAGATTGGGCTTCTTCGCGATAGTTGTCTTCGCCGCCTTTATCTCGGCACCTACTGTTTGCGCACAAATTGAACCAGGTTTCTCTACCCGCTCGAGAGTCATACAGAGTATCGATGAAACAAATCGCATCACATTGATGGGTAACACGTATCCAGAAGTTCGACCCGAGAACGATCGCGGCGCGGTGGCGAATAATTTCGCCATGGGACACATGTTCCTTCAACTCAAGCGCTCTCCCGAGCAAGAGCTCGCGCTCCAGCAGTATCTCGACTCGCTTCAGACCAAAATTTCGCCACATTTCCATCACTGGATGACTGCTCAGGAATTCGGAGAACGGTTCGGCTTGGCGAAGAGTGATCTCGACGCCGTCGTCGGCTGGCTCGAATCACATGGCCTCCGCGTGAACGGGGTTTATCCCAGCGGCCTACTCATTGATTTTTCAGGAACTGCCGCACAGGTGCGTGAAGCTTTTCAAACGGAAATCCATTATCTCGAAGTCAAAGGCGAGAGTCATTTTGGCAACATCAGCGATCCGCGGATTCCCGCCGCCCTTGCGCCCGTCGTTACGGGCGTCGTCTCGCTGCACGACTTTCGCCCGCATCCGATGCACCGTCTACATAAGCCTCACACCGAATTTACATTTACAGACAGCCTCGGCGGCACAAATTATGCGGTCGTGCCCGCGGACCTGGCAAAGATTTACAACTTGACTCCGCTTTTCAGCGCGGACATCTCCGGCCAAGGCCAAACAATAGTGCTCATTGAAGACACCGACGTCTTCGGCGCTTCGGACTGGAACACCTTCCGCCAGACTTTCGGCCTCGCGGGTTATACGTCTGGGTCCTTCACCCAAGTCCATCCGCCTGCGCCGCCCTCGCTGCCCGGCAATAACTGTGCTGATCCCGGCGTTATCGCTCCCAATGATGCGGAAGCCATAATCGACGCGGAATATGCCAGCGCGTCGGCCCCCAGCGCGGCGATTGAGATGGCCGCCTGTGCGGATAGCGGCACCACTTTCGGCGGCCTGATCGCAATCCAAAATCTCGTCAATGCCGCCACCACGCCGCCGGCTATCATGAGCATCAGCTACGGTCAGTGCGAGACATTCAATGGCGCGGCCGCCAACGCTGCTTACAATTCCGCATATCAGCAAGCCGTCGCCGAGGGCGTCTCCGTTTTTGTGGCCGCCGGTGACAGTGGCGCGGCAGGTTGTGACAATAACGCCACAGAAGCGACTCACGGCATCGGCGTCAATGCCTTCGCTTCCACTCCCAACAACGTTGCCGTCGGCGGAACTGATTTCAGCGACACTTACAACGGCACCAACACTACCTATTGGAATTCCAGCAACACATCCAGCTTCGGATCCGCGATTTCCTACGTTCCGGAAATTCCCTGGAACGATTCATGTCCAGGTCTTTTAATTTCGAATTACTTTGGTTACCCGACCTATGGTCCGAACAGTTTGTGCAACGACCCAATCCTCGGTTCGCTCGTCATGACCACTGTCGCGGGCGGAGGCGGACCCAGCCAGTGCGCGAGCGGTATGCCATCGACAGCTGGTGTCGTGAGCGGTTCATGTGCCGGATGGCCAAAGCCTTCTTGGCAGGCCGTTCTTGGTAATCCCAACGACAGCGTGCGCGACACACCGGACGTTTCCTTGTTTGCCGCGGATGGCTTGTGGAGCCACTTCTATGTATTTTGCTGGTCGGATACTGCGCATGGCGGACTTGCCTGCGGCAGCGATCCGAGTACCTGGATGGAAGCCGGGGGCACTTCTTTCGCGTCGCCAATCATGGCCGGCATTCAGGCGCTCATTAATCAGAAGGCGGGCGGGCCGCAGGGCAACCCTGCTCCCAATTATTATCAGCTTGCCGCTGCGGAGTATGGTTCGAGCGGGAGTAGTTCCTGCAATTCGAGCAACGGGAATACCGTCGGCAGCAACTGCATTTTCTACGACGTGACTTTGGGTGACATGGATGTGGACTGCGCCCAACCGAACTGCTATCTCGACGGCGCTTCGGTGGGCGTGCTTTCCACCTCAGATACTTCTTTTGCTCCCGCCTACGGCACGAATATTGGCTGGGACTTTGCCACGGGCATTGGCACCGTCAACGCCGCGAACTTGGTCAACAACTGGCCCGGCTCCGCGCCACCGCCGGGCTTCACGCTTTCTGCATCGCCGACCAATTTAACTTTTGTCCAAGGCGCTGGCGGCTCGACCATTATTACAGTCAATTCTGTGAATGGATTCAGCGGCAGTGTGAAGTTGATGGCGTCGGGTTTGCCGAGCGGTGTGAAAGCGACCTTCGGCACGAATCCTGCAACAAGCACGAGTACCTTGAGTTTTTCTTCGACTGGCACTGCCGTTATCGGAACGTTCACCGCGACCATCACGGGCACTGCTGGAAGTCTGAGCAGCAAACTCACGATCGCGCTCACGGTAAACCCGGCCGGCGATTACACTCTCTCCGCTTCTCCAAACAGCCGCAGTGTCGCTCAGGGAACGAAAGGGACGAGCGGAATGACCGTCAATCCCTTGGGCGGCTTCAATGGCACCGTAAGCCTTTCCGCTTCAGGCCTGCCGACTGGCGTAACCGCGACGTTCAACCCCAAGAGCACAAGAACCGCGAGCACGCTCACGCTGACGGCCAACAGCGCGGCGGCTCTCGGAACGGTCACTGTAACCATCACCGGCACGTCTGGCAGCTCGTCGCATACCACAACAGTCTCGCTCACTGTGACGCCGCGCCCGAATTTCACTCTTTCCGCCTCGCCGAATTCATTGAGCCTGACGCAAGGCTCCAACGTCACATCCACGATCACAGTCACTCCGCAGAACGGATTCAACTCCAGCGTCAGCTTGACTGCATCCGGCTTGCCGGCCGGCGTCACTGCGTCGTTTAATCCCAGCAGTACCACGGGCACCAGCACGCTGACTCTGTCTGCCAGCAGCAGTGCGAAAACGGGAAAATTCTCAGTGCGAGTTCGTGGTACGTCCCCCGGCTTGTCGCACACCATTCCGATAAGCCTCACCGTTGTCCCCTAGTTCTAGGTCATCCTTCCGCGAGGTAATCGCTGTGTGAGTTGAGGCCACCCCATACAAGACTAGATATAATGGACAAACCCTTCCGCGCCGAAATATAATCCGTCGAGTCCAGAGCACGGGGGTTCATTAATGGCCGCGACCCGACGATTGGAAGGACATCGGCTTCGCGCGGTTGCTTGCCTCCAGAGCCTTCCGGCCGCGAAGTTTTCCGTTTTTCCATGCGACCAATTCGGCGTTTCTTTTATCACACTAGTTAACGGGAGTGGTAAAACGGGGCCTACGAAGGACTCGGAGCATATTTAGGGGTTTGCCAATTGCCGTCAAACGGAGGATCAGCAATGGAGACGACCCGCCGGGATTTCCTGAAAATTGCCACCATCGGCGGCACGGCAGCGACAGTATTCGGCTTTGATCTTGCGCCGGCGTATGCACAACTTCGAGAACTGAAGATCGCGCGCGCCACCGAGACCCGATCGACATGTCCGTATTGCGCGGTAGGTTGCGGTGTACTTATTTACACCATCGGCGACAAAGCTAAAAACGTCACACCACAAGTGATCCACGTAGAAGGCGATCCCGATCATCCGACGAATCGCGGCACGCTATGCCCCAAGGGATCTTCCCTTGAACAGGATATCCTCAACCCACGCCGGCTGACGAAGCCGCAAGTCCGGCGGCCGGGCGCGACCGACTGGCAGGACATTTCCTGGGATGATGCGCTGAACGAGATTGCGCGCTGGACCAAGAAAACCCGCGACGACACACTTGTCGAAAGGGACGCAAATGGGCATCTCGCGAATCGCTGCGAAGGCATTTCATTCATCGGCGGATGCACCGACACGAATGAGTTCAATTACCTGGTCGTAAAGACCATGAGGAGTTTGGGCTTGGTGTATTTAGAAAACCAAGCCCGTGTTTGACACGGCCCCACGGTCTCAAGTTTGGGACCAACATTCGGACGCGGGGCGATGACCAACGGCTGGATCGACATCAAGAACACCGACATGATGTTGATCATGGGTGGAAATCCCGCTGAAAACCATCCCTGCGGATTCAAGTGGGCGATGGAGGCCAAGCGCAATCGCAATGCCAAGCTGATTTCCGTCGATCCGCGATTCACCCGCACATCCGCTACTGCCGACCTTTTCTTGCAAATTCGTGCCGGCACCGACATTGCATTCCTCGGCGGGCTGATTCGCTACGCGATCGCGAACAACCGCATTGCGAAAGAGTATTTGGTCAACTACACGAACGCGTCGTTCATCGTCAAGGAAGGCTTCAAACTGCCGGAGGACGGCCTTTACTCGGGATTTGATACCACGACGGGAAAGTACGATCTGTCCACATGGAATTATGAAGGAGTAGGAGGTTCCGGCGGCCAAGGGGCTGCTGGAACGACTAGCCACGCGCCCGAACCCGTGCCAGGCAAGGTTGGTGGAGCAACGCCGCCTCCGGGGCTGCCGCCAAACGTCGCCTACGATCTAACACTTGAACATCCGCGCTGCGTTTTCCAATTGATGAAGCAGCAGTATTCGCGCTACACACCTGAAACCGTCGAGCGGATAACAGGCATCCCGAAGGAGCAATACCTCAAGGCCGTCGACCTGTTCACCTCCATCCGCAAAGACGGCGACACGAAAAAGGTTGCGACGATCATTTACGCGTTGGGATGGACGCAGCACACCTTCGGAACGCAAATCATTCGCACTGCCGCCATGATTCAACTTCTCCTCGGCAACGTTGGACGGGCCGGCGGCGGCGTGAACGCTCTGCGTGGCCATTCGAATATTCAGGGCGCCACGGACATGGCGGGGTTGTTTGACAGCTTGCCTGGCTACCTCAAGGCGCCTGTACCCAACGATACGGACCTGGCTACCTATCTCAAGCGTGTCACTCCAACATCGTCAAAACCCACGCCGTGGGATTCAATGAATTATTATCAAAACACGCCAAAATTTTTCATCTCCCTGCTGAAATCAATGTACGGAGACGCGGCGACAAAGGCAAACGGTTTTGCGTTCGACTACCTGCCTAAGATCGACCGCGATTATTCGTGGACTCACATTTGGGACGACATGTACAACGGCAAGGTCAAGGGGATGTTCGCCTTCGGAATGAACGGCGTAATGATCGGTCCGGACACAAACAAGAACATTAACGCTCTGAAGAAAGCCGACTGGCTGGTGGTAGGCGAAATTTATCCGGATGAGACCAGCGAGTTCTGGAGAGCCCCAGGAATCACCACTGAAGAACAAAAAAACATTAATACGACGGTGTATCGCTTGCCCTGCGCCGGCTTTGCGGAAAAAGACGGCAGCATGACGAACTCCGCTCGCTGGGTCACTTGGAAATATGCTGCGGTCCCACCTCCAGGACAAGCCCGGCTCGACCAGGACATCCTGGCTCAGATTTTTCTGCGCGTCCGGGATTTGTACAAGAAAGAGGGCGGTAAATTCCCCGATCCCATTCTGAATTTGAACTGGGCTTACGGCGACTCCGCTCACCCGTCGCTATCTCAAGTAGCAATGGAACTCAATGGAAAAGCGCTGGCGGACCTCACAGATCCTGTCACGGGGCAAGTGATCAAAGCTGGCCAGCAGTTGCCCGGATTTGCGTGGTTGAAAGATGACGGGACAACCATGTGCGGTAACTGGATCTACTCCGGTTGTTGGACGGAAGCAGGAGCGCAGATCCAGCGGCGTGGCACGGAAGATCCGTCCGGCCTGGGCGTTTTCCCCAACTGGTCGTGGTCATGGCCTGCCAACCGGCGCGTGCTCTATAACCGGGCTTCATGTAATCCCGAAGGCAAACCCTGGGATCCGACGCGCAAGCAGGTATGGTGGAACGAAGCCGCTGGAAAATGGGCCGGTAATGACGTGCCGGACTTTAAACCCGATTCCCATCCCAAAGATCACATGGGGCCCTTCATCATGAATCCAGAAGGTGTCGGGCGACTGTTTGCTCCCATCGGTGTGCTCGCGGACGGGCCGTTCCCAGAACATTACGAGCCGATTGAAAGCCCCACCAAGAATTTGCTGCACCCCCAGCAATCTAACAATCCACTGGTGAAGAAATTCAAGACTCCTTACGACAAGTTTGGCGAGCCGGAGGAGTACAGCATTGTCTGCATCACATACCGGTTGACGGAGCAATATCACTACTGGACCAAAAATAACCCGATGAATGTCCAGTTGATCCCCGAGCCATTCGTGGAAATTCCGGTGGAGCTGGCGAACGAAAAGGGAATTCGCGGGACGGACATGATTCACGTGATCAGCGCGCGCGGGACCTATACTGCCAAGGCCTTTGTGACACGCCGCCTGAAACCGATGATGATCGACGGCAAGAAGGTCTACCAGATCGGATTCCCGATTCACCAAGGCTTCCGCGGGATCGTCGAAGATAAAGGAAAAGACGCGCGCACACCGGCGAACTTACTCACGCCGGCGGTGACCGATCCAAATGCTCATACCCCCGAGTTTAAGGGCTTCCTTGTGAAAATCGAGAAGGCGTAGGGAGCGGACGATGAGCCAGGCGTCGACGGAATTAATCAGAATCTCAGGACACCCTGGTACCGTGCCGGGTGCCGGGCTCAACCGCGAATATCAAGTCTGCAAACTCATAGACACCACCACGTGCATTGGCTGCAAAGCCTGCGAGGTAGCCTGCCTGGAATGGAACGGCTACACCTTCAGCGAAACCAAGTTCGACAACTCTTATCAGACCATGCCGGAAACAGCGTGGAATTACTGGAACCTGATCAAGTTCAACGAACACGAGCGCGATGACGGCACCATGATGCTGCTGATGCGCAAAGACCAGTGCATGCATTGCGAGGATCCAGGCTGCCTGGCGGCATGTCCGGCTGACGCAGCCATTGTGCAGTATGCCAACGGCATCGTGGATTTTCAGGAAGCACACTGCATCGGTTGCGGCTACTGCATCACGGGTTGCCCGTTCAACATTCCAAAGTTTAGTCCCACTGCGCGCAAAGTTTTCAAGTGCACGCTGTGCAACGACCGCGTGTCGGTTGGGCTCGAACCGGCTTGCATTAAAGCGTGCCCCACGGGCTGCCTGCATTTCGGGACAAAAACGGAAATGAAAGAGTTGGCCGAAACGCGCGCGGACCAACTTCGCCACCAGTCCGGATTTCCCGATGCGGGAGTGTACGATCCGCCCGGAGTTAGCGGGACACACGTAATTTACGTCCTTCACGACGCCAAGAATCCGGAGCTCTACGGCGGATTGCCCAGAGATCCGCACATTCCATTGTCGGTCCGTCTGTGGAAAGGCCCGCTGAAGTGGATAGGCAATTTGGCAATGTTGGGTGGACTGGTCGGCTTGGCGTTGCATTACATGCGATTCGGGCCGAAGAAGGAAGAACCGATCCGGACTGAAGATCGGAGGCCTTCATGAGCACCACCGATACCGTGCCGCGTTCGCGAACAACCACCGCCTTCGACGAGGAACTCATCCCGCGTTACACGCTTATTGAGCGCGTGAATCATTGGTTTGGTGCGGTGACTTATACCTATTGCTTGATCACCGGACTCGCCTTTTGGACTCCTTACCTGTACTGGATGGCAGCGATCGTGGGCGGCGGCCCAACCGCGCGATTCTGGCACCCTTGGTTCGGTATTTTTTTCACCGTGTCCCAGTTCCTGATGTTCCTGCACTGGGGCGGCGACATGGAAGTGGACAACGATGATCGCGTCTGGGCCGATAACATTCAAGCCTACGTCGAAAATGATGATGACAAACTTCCCCCCGTCGGACGCTTCAATTGGGGACAGAAACTTTACTTCTGGGCCATGGTTGGCAGCACAATTCTTCTGCTTCTCTCCGGCTTTGTGCTCTGGTACGTCGAAGCTGTTCCATGGAGTATCCACTTTTTGCGATACGTGGCGATACTGGTGCACGCCAGCGTGGCTCTGATCACTATCGGGCTCTTCTTAATTCACGTTTACATGAGCACGATCTTGGAAGAAGGAAGTTTCGGCTCCATGATTCACGGAACAGTTACGCGCGCCTGGGCCTGGACGTTTCACCGCAAATGGTATTACCAGGTCACCGGCAGATCTCGACCCACCGAATGATCCCTTCGCAGTGGGATCGCCGCATTCGGCGTGCTGACGAATTAACTTCCACCTATCCATTTGCTGCCGAAGGACTGCGTTTCTACTCGCGTGTCGCTACCTTCCAGAAAAACCTTTACGCGGAAATCCAGAAGGCCCAGCCCGGTTCGCCAAGAATCCTAGCCGCGGCACCGTTGCGAGACGAATTGGATTTTTTCGCTCTCCTCCCGAAATTTCCGGGCTTTCTATCCTTGATAGAGCGGATCGCGCCATCGCCACTTGCACGATCCGCTGCTGATTTGTCGGGGAGGAGTGCAGCAATATGGCAACGGGCGATACAAGATTTTTGGCAAGCTGAAGCGGGATCGCCGGCAGATGTCACTGCGACAGAAGAAGACGGAACTCACGACGGGAGCGAGGCAATTCCATCACAACGATTGCTGGCTTGGATTTTTCTTCAACCCTACGCCGAGTATCTCGCCAATCGGCGTTCTCCCACAAGTCTGGATGGAACTCCTTCGCTTTGTCCTCTGTGCGGCGGCAAGCCTGTTGTTGGCGTCTTGCGCGGCGAGGGCGACGGGGCGAAGAAGTCGCTGATTTGCATGCTATGTGCGCACGAGTGGAATTTTCGAAGAATTTATTGTCCCGCGTGTGGCGAACAGAGAGAGCCGCAGATGGCATTTTATTCGGCGCCGGAAATCCCGCACGTACGCGTGGACGTTTGCGACACATGCCACACATATCTGAAAACCATCGATTTGACGAAGACGGGTCTGGCGGTTCCCATTGTGGACGAGCTTGCGACAATACCTTTAGACCTGTGGGCGCGCGAACACGGTTACGAGAAATTGCAAATTAACCTGCTGGGGGCCTGATCGGGAGCGGGCGACTAGTAAAGCAAGCTCTCGGGATTTGTGGAAACCTACTGCCAGCCTCCACCAAGCGCCTTGTAAAGCTGCACGAGGCTCTGGTATTCGAAGCCTCGGGCCTGCGCTAAAACGATTTCAGCGGAAAAGAGTGACCTTTGGCCGTCCAGTACCTCGAGATAAGTTGTTGTGCCACCCCGGTAGCGCATTATCGAGAGTCGGACGGATTCCTGCAGGTCTGCTACGAGTTTCTCTTGCTGAACCCGAACTTCATAATATTTCTGGTAGGCGATCAAGGCGTCCGACACATCGCCGAAAGCGTGCTGAATGGACTGCTTATAGGTGAGTAGCGCCTGTTGGTGCTGCGATTCGGCGAGATGGAGATTCCCTCGAAGCGCACCTCCCGTGAATATGGGCTGACTAACCTGGACGCCGTAGGACCAGATCGCGGTCTGGGAGCTCATCATCGACGAGAAAAGGCTGCTGCGTCCAAATGCGCCGCCACCGGATCCGGTCAGTGAGATTTGAGGAAAGAACTCAGCCTTGGCTACTCCGATCTCCGCATTCGCGGCGATCAGCTGTTGTTCCGCCTGTCGAATATCCGGTCTGCGCTGGAGAAGCGAAGAGGGAAGGCCCGGCGGCACCGTCGGAGGAAGCGTCTGTTCGGTCAGCGTGAGACCGCGCGGCACGCCCTGTGGGTAATTGCCAAGAAGGATGCTGATCGCATCTTCTTCCTGACCGATCCGTCTCTCGAGGTCCGGGATCTGCGCATTCGCGGTATCGAGAACTTGTTGAGCTTGGAGAACGTCCAGCTTTGTCGCCACGCCGTGGACAAGTCTGAACGAAGTCAGCTTGACGGAATCTTCCTGAGTCTTCACCGTATCTCGCGTGATTCGGAGTTCGAGATCAAGCTCCAGGAGCGTGAAGTAATCACTCGCCACATCGCTCACGAGCGTTAATACGACGGTCTGCTGCGCATCCTCTGTTGCAAGGAGTTGAGCGCGTGACGCCTCCGTCGCGCGACGCAGCCGGCCGAAGAGATCCAATTGGAACGCTGCGTCGGCCGTCAGAGTCAGAAAGTTGTAGTGGGTTTGAAAGGTATTTTCCTTTCCTCCAGTGAAATTGCCGTTTCCCTGTATCTGCGGAAATAGATAGGAACGCGTTATCGCCACCTGGGCCCGCGCAGCATTGATACGTTCGGTCGCCAGCTGCATGTCGTAATTCTGTTTCAAAGCAGTGCGGATCAGATCTTGCAGTTGCGGGTCTTGGAAGGCTTGCCACCAGTGCAGATCTGCGAAGGAGGCTGCCTGAGCTTGCGCTGGCGGGTTATCGCGCAGATCGCGATACGCAGTGGGAGTTTGCACCGCAGGTTTATGGTAATTGGGACCGACCGCGCAACCGGCGACCAGACCCAAAGCCAGGACTGACGACAAACCCAGGGAAATCAATGGCCGCAGCCTTTTCATGATTCGTTTCGACGCGCGTTTCGTGCAATCCAATCGGTAGCCCATATCAGTCTCCCGGCGCCGGCGCGGGCGTTGTCTGAACTCCGCCGGCGGCCGACTCCTTACCGGCGCCTGACCATTTCTCAACCAGATAGAAAATCGCTGGAACCAGAAATATGGCAATGACGCTGGCCGCTAGCATCCCTCCAATTACCGTCGTTCCGATGATCTGGCGCGCCACGGACCCGGCCCCTGTGGCCACCCACAGAGGCACACTCCCAAGGATGAACGCGAATGAGGTCATCAAGATGGGCCGAAGCCGGATCCGCGCACCTGCCAACGCAGCGTCCACCAGCGGTTTGCCTTGCTCGTATTCGTCCTTGGCGAACTCCACGATGAGGATCGCGTTTTTCGCTGACAGACCGATCAGCATCACAAGCCCGATCTGTGAATACACGTCGCTTTCGATTTGCACCATGTATGGCGGATAAAACCACCCGGCGATCGTGCGCCGCAACCAAAGCGTCGCGAAAGCGCCGAACACCGCCACCGGCGTGCTCAGCAGCACGCTGAATGGAAGCGACCAGCTTTCATAGAGCGCCGCCAGGATCAGGAACACAAACAAAAGAGAAAATGCAAAAACGACCGTGGGGGAAACTCCCTGCTGAGCCAGTTTTTCCTGAAACGACATGTCCTTGTAGTCGTAGCCCATTTCCCGGGGCATGGTTTGAGCGAATACTTCTTCCAGCGCTTTCATCGCCTGTGCGGAACTGTAGCCCGGCGCCGCGCTCCCGATGATCTGTGCGCCGCGATATTCGTTGAATCGCATGGTGAATTCTGGTCCCGTTTGGGGATCGAATTTTGTCAGGGCGGAAAGTGGCACATCTTCTCCCTTACTGTTTCGGACGTAAAACTGCCCCACGTTTTCCGCTCGCGTCCGGTATTCGCCTTCCGCCTCGATGTACACCTGCCATTGCCGGCCGAACCGGTTGAAATAATTGATAAAATATCCGCCCATAAACGCCTGAAGGGTCTTGTAGACGTCGGTGATGTTCACCCCTTGCTTGATCACCTTGTCGCGATCCACCGTCACGAACTGCTGAGGCACGCTGGGCAGATAGGTGGTGGCCAGAAAACCGATCTCGGGACGTTTACGCACCGCCGCCATGAACGTGTTCAGATTCTGCGTGAGAAAGTCCACCTCCTTCCCGGCCCGATCCTCGAGAACAAATGTAAATCCCCCTGAAGTCCCCACGCCCGGAATCGCTGGAGGCGAAAAGTTGAACGCGATTCCTTCCGGCATCTGGCTCAATTTCTGGTTCAGCCGCGTCTTAATCTCCTGGAATTGTTCCGCCCTCGATTTCCGCGTGTCCCAGTCATCCAGTGTGACGAAGAAAAACGCGTTGTAGCTGGTTCGCACAAAGCTCAGCAGGCTAAAGCCGATTACGCTCGACGTGTACTTCACTCCGGGGGTCGCTGCCAGGACTTTCTCGACCTGTCGCGCAGCTTCGTCTGTACGTTGCAATGAGGCTGCGTTGGGGAGTTGCAGGTTGACAAAAAGATAGCCTTGATCCTCATCGGGCAGGAAGCTGGATGGCACCCGTGAGCCAAAAAATGCTGCCGCCCCCGCGAACACCGCCAGTAGCACGAGTGCGATTGCACTCTTGCGAATCAGCGCGCCGGACACGCGCACATAGGCGTCTGTCCCGCTGGCGAACCCTCGGTTAAACCAGGCAAAAGATCTTCTCAGCACTCCCTTACTCTCTTCCCTCGGCCGAAGCAAAAGGGCCGCCAGGGCCGGACTTAAAGTGAGCGCGTTGAAAGCGGAAAGGATCACGGAAATGGCGATCGTGACCGCAAATTGTTGATACAGACGCCCTGTGATTCCGGGAATAAACGCGGTTGGAACGAATACGGCGGAGAGCACTAACGCGATTCCGACCACTGGCCCGGTCAACTCGTCCATCGCCTTAAGGGCCGCTTCTTTGGGGGAGAGCCCTTCCTCAATATGCCGCCCCACACCCTCCACGACCACGATCGCGTCGTCCACCACCAATCCAATGGCCAGCACCAGCCCCAACAGAGAAAGTGTGTTGACCGAAAAACCGAACAACGGGAAAAAGACGAATGTTCCGATCAAGGCCACCGGCACTGCCAACATCGGAATCAATGTCGCGCGCCAGCTTTGCAGGAAGATGTACACCACCAAGATCACCAGTACGATCGCGATCAGCAGCGTCTCGACAATCTCCTTAATCCCGGACGTCACGGCCTTTGTCGTATCCAACGAAATCACGTAATCCATGTCCTGCGGGAATGACTGTTTCATTCCAGCGATCAACTTCTTCACGCCGTTCGCAGCGTCCACAGCGTTCGAGCCCGGCAACTGGTAAACCGCGATGATCGCTCCCGGCTTGCCGTTCAGCCGGCCCATGACCGTGTAGTCCTGCGAGCCGAGTTCTACCCGCGCCACATCCTTCACGCGGACTACTCCGCCATCCGGCGTCTCGCGAACCACGATCTGTCCGAAGTCATCGGCGGAAATCAATCGACCTTGCGCGCGAACCGAGTAGGTGTACTCCTGCCCTTTGGGCACCGGCTCGCCACCCACCTGTCCCGCGGGGTTCACGGTATTCTGCGCTTGAATCGCATTGATGATATCGGTAACGGTGATGCCCAGCTTGCCCAATTGGTCCGGCTTCACCCACAATCTCATCGCATATTGCCCGGCGCCGAAGATCTGCACATTCCCGATGCCCGTCGAACGCGCCAACGGATCGTGAATATTGATGTAACCGTAGTTGGCGAGGAAGTCCGCGTTGTACGTTCCGTTGGGCGAATACAAGGTGATTAGCATCAGGGGTGATGTCACCGACTTCTGCACCGTGATTCCGTAGTTCGTGACATCGGCTGGAAGTTGCGAAGCCGCTTGCGTCTCCCTCATCTGCGCCAGAATTTGATCCGTGTTTGGATCCGTTTTCACGTCGAAATCCACGATCATGGTCATCCCGCCATTGGCTGTGGCGTTCAACGAATACATGTAGTTCATGTGGTCCACGCCGCTCATTTGCTGTTCGATCGGGGTGGCCACGGATTGCTCCAGCGTCAGCGCATCCGCACCGACGTAGGTTGCCTGAATTTGAACCTCCGGCGGGGCAATGTTCGGAAATTGGGCAACGGGCAAGCTGATGATCGTGATCGTGCCGAGAATTACCATAACAATTGAAATCACGATTGCGACGATTGGACGATTGATGAAGAATTTGGACACGGCTCTTACCTTCCCTGCGCCGTCGCGGTGTCCGGCACGTACGGCTTCGGGTTTACTTGCGTACCGGGACGCACCTTCTGCACTCCCTCGGCCACCACGCGATCTCCCGGCTTCAGCCCGTCCGCAATAATCCACTGGGAGCCGACACGGTCGGCGATCTTGACTGTCCGTATGCTCACCTTATTCTCGCCATCCACAATGGCTACCTGATAGCTGCCTTGCAGCTCCGCAACGGCACGCTGCGGTACTAGTAGGGCGTCTTTCTGGACTCGGACGGCCGTCCGAATTCTGCCGTAGCCGCCGGGGCGCAGAATATTTCCAGGATTGGGAAATAACCCAGCGATCCGAATTGCCCCGGTGCCCACATTCACTTGGCGGTCCGCGAAGTAGAATGTGCCGTCGCGCGGATAGGTTGAGCCGTCGGCTAGAATTAGTTGGAGGCGTAGGCTCTTGTCAGCCGCTTGGCGACTGGTCTCCGTTGGGAACCTTTTGTTCCAATCGAGATACTCGCTCTCGCTGACAGTGAAATAAACCTTGATGGGGTCGACGGTGGACACGGATGTCACGGGGCCGCTGCTGGGACTGACTAGGGCGCCCACCTGTAACTGGGCTTGTCCGGCAATGCCATCGATAGGCGCAACCAGCCGGGTGAAGTCGAGGTTGATCTTCGCCGTTTCGACGGCCGCTTCGTAGGTTTTGATTTGTGCCTCAGCTGTCGCCACCGTGGCCTTTGCGGCCAAGTTATTCTGCACGGCATTGTCGAGATCCTGCTGGCTCGCTGCCTCTTCTTTCGCTAAAGGAATGTAGCGGTTGACGTCAAGTTGAGTCCTGCCTTGCACCGCCTGGGCGTTGGCAAGCGCGGCCTTGGCCTGCGCCAACTGCCCGTCGGCCTGATCGAGCGCGGCCTGGAAGGGACGCGGATCGATTTCAAAAAGCAATTGACCCTTCTGGACGAATGCGCCTTCCTGATAGCCCTGCTTCAGTAAGTAGCCTGTAACCTGTGCCCTGACGTCCGCATTTGTGAATCCGTCGAGCGTGCCAATCCACTCGCCATAAATCGGAACGTCCTTTTGCTCAACCTGCACGACCTCAACGTCCGGCGCTCCACCGCTGCCCGCGGCGTGTTTCGAGCACCCGGCCGCAACACTCGCGCACATCGCGACCACGCAAAGAATTCCCGGCCTTCCGACTTCGCATCCAAAGAGATTTTTCATGTTCTTCTCCGAAAGCGTGCCCTCGCCTTGGGTTGTATTGAACAACAATAACGCGTCTTCCGTCGAAGGAACAATCCGTAGCCCGCAGCTCCGGTTCTACTCGGCGGCCTTAGCAGCTAATGTGTCTACGATCCCGATGATTGCAGTAGATGCCGCGGCAAGGCATGACGCTTCTGAAATTCCGCCGGAATATGCTGAGACGCGCGGTGGACGCAGTGCCACGAACTGATTCGTCTGCTCGGCGTTCTCGACTCCTGATGGTAATCCGACTACTCAGAAGTTGCCACTGATCGATGGTAGCTTGGGGGAAACGTCTCGACGATCCAGTTGCGCTGCGAAGGGAACCTCTTACGGCATCTTGGGGAGTATCGCCTGGTACTAAGGTGTGGCTTACGCGATCCGAAGAATCGAGCTAGAGAACGGCAGTGACTGCGGTACCGGCCGCGGCGAATACCGAAGACATCTCCGTTCGCGCCAGTGTGAGGAAGCTGTTCACCACGCGGGCGTCGAACTGCGTGCCACTCGCAGCCAATAATCGTCGTTCGGCTTCTTCGAACGGCAGTCCCTGGCGATAAGGTCGTGTGGATACCATCGCGTCGAAAGCGTCGATCACGGAAACGATGCGTGATCCAATTGGAATTTCTTCACCCTTTAATCCACCCGGATAGCCAGTGCCGTCGTAATTTTCATGATGATGTAAAATCATCAAACTAGCGCGCTCCATACCGGGGACTTGGCGCAAGACGGCCCAGCCGTACTCCGGATGCTTCTTCATGAGTTCGTATTCTTCGGCGGTCAGCTTGGCGGGCTTGTTTAGGACGGCATCTGAGACGCCGATTTTTCCGATATCGTGCAAGAGCGCTGCAACTTCGATATCGCCCAGGCAATTGCGATCCAGACCAAATTCTCCAGCGACGTGAAGAGCCCATTCCGCCAGGCGTGTGCTGTGAACGCCCGTATTTAAATCTTTCAAGTCCAGAAGCTGATTGAAAGCGCAGATGAGAGAACTGCGCAAGGCGGTTAGTTGCTCCTCAATGAACTTTACACGCAAAGTTGGAGAAGCCCAGTGACTGAGACTTGGCGCAGTGCTGGAAGAGAGTGCGTCGATCTCCGCCGGACGCTCGATTCGAGCCCTTGGCTCGCAATTGCCCACGCGCGGACTCTCTTCTATCACCATGTGAATCCCCTATTGGAGCAAACCCTGGATCGGGTTTAAGGATGACAGTGTGCCGTAGACATCCAGGCGCCCGTAACCCATGTTGAAGCCAATCCACTTTCCGTGAGAAATCGCCCAAGCCGCTTGGTTTTCGCCGAATTTAGGTTGTACGTTGACGATCAGGGATGCAGTTCCGGCAACCATAGGCGAGCTGAAGGAGGTTCCCCAACCTGCGGCATAGGTGGCGAATGGATAGGTGGTGATTACGCCTTCGCCGGGCGCCGCGACCCACACGATCTGATTCCCATAATTCGAAAAGTTCGAGCGCTGGTCTTGATTATTCGTGGAGGCGACACCGATCACATTCTGCAATCCGGCAGGATAAACCATCTCTTGTACACCATCGTTGCCGGAGGAGGCCACGCAGATCACATTGTGACTGTTGGCGTAATTGATGGCGTTTTTCAATTCGGTTGAACTGGTGGTCAAGTCGAAACTCATGTTGATGACGTTTGCATTATGTTGGACGGCATAGTAAATGGCTGCCAGAATATTCGATAGGGATCCGCTTCCGTTCGCGCTAAATGCCTTCAGAGGCAGAAGTTTTGCGGTCGGCGCGACCAGGTGAATGACGCCCATCACCATCGTGCCGTGTCCAAACGCTTCATACTGCGAGCCGTCCAGCATAGCGGCGGTATGCTGATCCAACATTGCCGCGGTGTGTTGATTCACATTGGCGGCAGCGCAAGTCTCACAGGGCGGTGGTGAAGACATCGATATGTCATTCATTTCTGAACCGCCGGGCTGGTTGCGGGTGAAATCGTAGCCCGGAAGGAGCAGTCCATTGAAAGCAGGGTGATTCGGGTCGACGCCGGTGTCAATATCTGCAACAATTCCCGCGCCGGACACGTTGAAGGCGTCTTGGGCTTGGTCGATGTGAATGATTTGAGCAGCGGGCTGATTCACATATCCGTGGGTTACAGTGTTCCCGTAGTAATTGACCGGGGCCGTGTCCCACAAGCCCTGGGGAGGCGTAGAAGAACTTGTCTGATTGGCGTTATTTGGCGGAATCATCAGCGTCTGGTCAGGTTCCGCGTCCAGAATTCCGGTCACCAGTCGCAGCAATCCCGCAAGGAGTTGCGGAAGAAGTCCCTGTGCAGGCCGCACCAAGAAAATCTGGTTGGCATTGCCGTCAAGATTGCCGACCACTGTGCAGCCATTGGAAAGGCAAGCAGTTTGCAACCCGGCAAGACCGAGGTTCGTTCGAACGATGACTCCCGGTTGCGGACCAGGACCGTTGGACAAGACTTGCCCGATGGTCGTGAGCAGGCCGGTCAAGAGGCCTTGCGCTGAAGCCGGCGGGCCCCAAAGTCCGACGATGAGAAGAAATGAAAGTCCGATTAGTCGCCTCATGGTTGCAACTGCTCCTTTTGCGTGTCGGCTAGCAGCCTGGTTGCTTTTGAGACTGTGACCCCTAAAGTTTGATTCAGGGTACGTATCTGAGCAATGGTACAGTCGGCTACTTGTCGTACTCTTCGCATCAGCCTTTCGTTCTAGTACCTTTTTTATTCACTCTAGATCTACTTCCAACCTTATTAGGATCAATAGGATCCGGAATCTCTTCGCCTTGACTGAAGGATGGCTCAATCAAGGGAAGGCTGACTTCTCTCCCGCCCGGCAGGTTCACGATCAGCCGGAAGCCCCCGTCCAAGGCACACTCCATCTGGAATTCGCCGAACAGACTGGTTACCGATTCTGACAGAACTCTTCGCCCTTTCAACAACGTTACCGGTACTCGCGAAAGTCGCTCGTTCGGATCAGTGGAGTTGAGAATCTGGCCAACAAGAACTACCTTTTCCGAGTCCGTTTGTGGCTCAATTCGAACATCAATCCGGTAATTATCGGCACCGTAAAGCAATTGTCTTGAATTACTTCCAGCTGATCGCACCCCGGCCAGCAAGGGACCGCGAAAGCTGTCAAAAAGCAACCTGGCAACATCAGATTTCCGATGCGGTCGAGATATTTGCTGATCTGCGAAAATCGCCCTTACCGTGCGAACGGAACCCTCAGACGGCTCGTAGGCAGACTCACGTTGCGCGACTTGGTGTAGGCGCCGCCAGAGGTTTAGTTCCTTCGAGCACTCCAAACAACCGCTCTCCAGGTGCCTTTGCATGGCTGTCTTTTCATCCTCGTGAATCGCGTTCCGAGCAAAATCAACCCACTTTTCCAGCGAATAGTGTCGCATCCCGTTCCCCCCTAATTGGTTTCATGGCCTCGACTGGGGTGAAGACCTCATCGTTACTTGCACCACTAACTTATAAGGGTGGGCACTAGCGCAGAAAATATAGGGGGTATCAAAAAATTTGGCTGACGTCAGACTGGGAAACCTTGCCAATCAGGGTAAAGGGAGCCCAATGATAGGGATGCGGAAAGCGTTCGCGCAATTCAATCATGGCACCTTGCAAAGCGGAGGCCTTGTTTTTCCCGGCCTGTAAGAGCCGGTAGAAACAGGCCATGAAATCAGCAGTGCTCTGGTCGTGGACGTCCCACAGACTCAAGAGCAGGGAATGCGCTCCGGCGAAGAGAAGTCCACGAATCAAGCCTAGCAATTCGTCTCCGGGAGCGACCACGTTCATCCCGGTAGCGCAACCGCTCAGGGTCACCAATTCAGCATTGAGTTTAAGCTCGTAAAGATCGTAAAGATTCAAATACGCGTCGCCGAGGCGTATCCCGGAAAACATGGGATTGTCCTGTCGAAATCTGCCATGGGTGGCGATATGAACCAGGCGGCTTTGCAGACCCTTTTGCCGCAAGGCGAGCTCGTTGGCGCCAGAACCGATGATCAATTCTGCATCCGGCAGAATGTCCGCCACCGCGCGAACTTCCTGGAGAATCAGCGGGGCCCGGGCATCCGGAACTCCCAGGACGAGAGGCGCGCCGGTAGCGTGCATCGGCTTTTGCTGGCAGTAAGCAAAAACACTGGCGCTGGGGGCGTAAGAAATCGTGAAGGAATCGATGAGATATCCTGTGTCGTCCAACAAAGCGTGAAATGGAAGATAATGCAGTACGCCGTGCGGCACGATAATCAAGTGTCGCGCGGGCAGGGAAGCACGAACTGGAGCCAACACTTCTTCATAGAGCTGGCGCAAGTGCGATTGCACCACGCTGAGCATGGATTTCTCAAATGTCTGCGTGTATTCCGCGCCCAACTTGAATTTCGAAATCTGGAAACGCAGCATGCGTAGCAAGTTGACGGCACGCGAAACCGGCGTAATCGGCACAATTTTCAGCGCTTCATGCGTCAACACCGCAACAATGAACTGATCCTTAAGGCTGAAATACTCCAGCAACGCAGTCTGCGTAGGTAGGCAGGCACGAATGCTTTCCAGCGAACTTATCGCCGGCCCCTGGTTTGCGTTTTCCTCCGACTGCGGCAATTCTCGCAGCACATGCAGGAGTTCGTTCTCGTGCGCCAGCGCCTGTTTCTGAAGCATTTCGATCCGAGCGGGAGACGGCTCTGCTGCGCGCAACTGTTCGATTTCGATGCGACGGTAATACCAGTTGAGTTCCTCGCGCATTTCGCGGATGTGACGCACCAATTCGCTCTGGCCGGCGTCGGGCGGCCTAATCGCCGGTCCAGACCTCTTCAGGAGTTCCGCCAGGCTGCGCGATTTCGCCAGTTCGATATAGCCGAACGACTCCTCCGCTGCGTTCGGCCTTCCCGCGATCAAGCATAGTTCGACGAGGCTTTCGTAAACCTCCAGGCGATTCTTCATGAACGCGATTTTTAATTCTTCGCCTCGCAGGCTACCGCGTAGGGTCTCCAGAAAGCCCCGCGCCTGTTGGCAGGAATGGTAAGCGCTGGGAAGATCTTCGGAAGCCTGCTGAATCTGAGCGAGCAGAAAATGTGCTTGATAGTGAAGTACGGGAGCCTTTAAACCTGCGAGTCTCTCGATCGCCCGGGAAGACTCCGCCTGGGCGGCCGCCAATTCCCCGGTTCTCAGAGATAGCCGCGCGAGCAACAGATGACAAAGGACGGCCTTGTTCGGCAGGAAGGAGCCGTCGAAAAACTGGGCCGCGCCGGAACAGAGCCGTCGAGCTTCGAACAGCCTTCCTTCATTGTAAAGAACAACAGCCTGGTACAAATCCATCAGCCAGGGCCACACCAAGTTTTTTTCGCTGACAAATTTCGCGCGCGCGCGCGCAAACAAGTCCAGCGCGCCGAGCGCCTTCCCAAGTTGGCTCAATGCCATGGCTTCATAGGCCTGGCATTTTGCTTCTTCGTATCCCATCCCTAGTTTTTGGAAACGCAAGTAGCCGTCATGAGCTGATTCCTTCGCTTCCATGCTGAGATTTAATTCCAGATATATTTCCGCCAGATCGAGATAGCACAGCGCCAGGACGTGGGCGTCTCCATTCTTCTCGCACTCCTCGCGTGTAGCGCGCAACATCTCAATAGCCCGGCTGTATTCACCCCGCAGATAATAGAGGTAGGCAATGTTGTAGTCGCTTTGCGTCACCAGCAGCGTCATGCCATGACTGACGCACATTTCTCTCGCGCGCTGGTAGGTCGCGAGCGCTCGGGGAAAGTCGTTTAGAGTAATCAGGCAGACAGCCATGTTGTACAGCGCCACAGCCAAGCCCTCGGAATCGCGAAAAGGCAGGAGCATCTCGTAGGCGCGCTCGTAGCAAGCCAGACCCTCTTCGAAGCGGTCCTGCCGATGGTAAATGTTCCCAACATTGACCTCGACATGCGCCCAGCGCTTGTCATCGCCCAATTGGCGGAAGATTTTCTTGGCGTTTTCTGCAGCTCCAAACGCTTGGTCGTATTGTCCCAAGAGAATGAAAGGCTGAATGGAAGGAATCAGCGTGCGCGCTTCTTCCTCGGGATTGCGGATGTCCCGAAAAATGCGCAAAGCCTCGCCGTGAAACTCCAGTGCTTTCTGGTTCTCTCCGAGCATATAAAGGGCATTTGCTTTGGAGCGCAGACTCCGACCCAGAGCTTGCTTGTTTCGCAATCGGCGCGCGATGACCACACTGGCTTCCGCCAGAAAAAGAGCTTCGTGGGGGTTTTCGCGCAACTTGGTACGCACCAATTCGTTCAGTTGCAGGACCACGCTGTCATCAAACATTCGCCGGTGGGCAGCAATGAACTTGTTGCGGCTCGATTCCGTTTTGCAATCTATCAGCTCGCGGAGGGAACGCTCGGAGAGAGGGGGCTTCTTCGTTTTTGGCCTCACGAGAAACCTGCCTCCAGCAGGCGTTTGCGCATTCGTTCCAGGCAACGCTGCCGGATGAAACCAATGGATCCCACCGCAATTCCGAGCGTCTCGGCAATTTCTTGATAGGGGCGAGCGGGTTCGTCGTAGAAGAGCATGTGCACCAGGTGACGGCAGCGAGGTGATAGTTCAGACATGGCCTGCCGCAAACCTTGCTCCTCCTCCGCCTCTCGCAGAATTTGCTCCGCGCGGGGCGGGATGCTTTGCTCGAATCGGTTGGCATCCGGGTCGGAAGGTTCCGTGCGCCGCTGCTGTTGTTTCCGATGGAAGCACTTGTGCGCGGTAATCTGCATGATCCATTTCGGTAAAGCTTTCGTTTCGCGCAGCTTGGGCAGCTCAGACAATAAATCCAGGCAAACTGCCTGAAAGATGTCCGTTGAATCATCCGCGGAAAAGCCGTATTTCCTGGGGATCGAAAAAATGATATTTTTGTATCTGAGAATTAACGCGCGCCAAGCTTCTTCGCCACCATTCAGACATTCACGGACCAATCGCGTGTCCGGCCAAGCCACGCGCAGCTCATCGAGAGGCGGGGTTTTTCGGGAAGCGTTGCGGCCCGCGTTCATTATTTATTGAACGTAAAGCTGTTCGACATTCCACAGCGCGTAAGGGACCAGAATCGACGGCCGGAAGTTTCCCACCCGGTTAGCCGCTCCCACCAAAATGTTCGGGCTCACAAGGCAAATCACAGGGAGGTTCTCAGCCACGATTTCCTGGACGCGGTCATATAACAATTTCCGCTTCGCGTAGTCCAAGGTGACGAGTTGTCGCTGCATCAGCTGATCCATTTCAGATTCCCATGGTGTTGCCGGCTTGTCTTGATTGGGGTGCCAGAGATGGGTTTCGCCGCTCGATAGCCACACGTTCATCTCCGAGGTCGGATCGGCGTCGCCGCTTACCAGTCCCATCACCGCCGCTTCGTAGTTATAGCTATCCTGGAGCCGGTCCACCATCGCGTGAAACTCCAACGGAACTACCTGAACTGCCATCCCAAGCTGGCTTAAATCGTCCTGAATAATCGTGGCCATCTTCATACGTTGGGCATTCGAAGAGCTGGTGAGAATCGAAAATTCGACGCGGTGGCCGCGAGGATCTACCAGAGCCCCACTGTTCCAGGAAAAACCGGCGGACCACAAGAGCTTGCGGGCGTGGTCCAGCGACCGCGCAGGATGGACAATCTTTTCGTCCAACCAGAGTTTATTCCCCGGCGTTACCTGATCCCAGATCGGAGACGCGCGTCCGCTGTAAACCAAGCGAACGATTCCGTCGCGGTCGATCGCCGCCGAAACGGCCTGCCGGAAACGCAGATCCTGAAACCAAGACTGCTTTCTCTCAATTTCTGGAAGCCCTTTCGCAGCCAAGTTGTTCAGGTTGAAAAATAAGAAGTTGTATTCGAGTCCAGGTCCCAGATCGTCGAGGTGGTAGCCTCTTACCGATTGCTGTTTCTGAAGCACGGCGAAGTTCTCTGCGCTGAATCGGCTGAGTATGTCTGTGTCTCCGGATTGAAAGCGGATGACTTGCGCATCCTCACTGGGGACAAACTGAAACACAACTTCATTCAGATATGGCAATCGGTTTCCAGCGCGGTCTGCCTTCCAGTAATACGGATTCCGTTCCAGCACGAAGCGCTGGCCAGGAACGTATTCCTTCAATCGAAATGGGCCCAGTCCAGCGAATTGGCTCGGAGGCATCGAAAGAGTCCATGCTTGTGAAAAGCTGCCGCTCCGATAACTGTTCTCCAACAGATGTCGCGGCAGAATCGCGACTCCATCGAACAGTCGCTCGGCAGCGGCATAGGGTTGTGCCAATTCGAAACGAACCGTGTATGTATCGAGCTTCACGACGACGATCGGCTTTCCGCCAACCACCAGCAAGTCGCGTTGTGAAGAGTTGATTTTCTCGTCCAGGTAAACTTGGAAACTAAAGATCACATCGTCTGCACTGAAAGGTTCGCCATCGGAGAAGCGCAATCCGCGCCGAAGTTGCAGGGTGTATTTCCTACCGTCATGGGACACGTTCCACGACTTCGCCAGGGAAGGTTCCGTCTTCAAGGACCCTCGATTAATGTGAATCAAATCAGCGGTCATGCAACGGATCACGTCCCGGGAGGGCTCATCCACGGCGAGGACAGGATTAATGGTCTTGGGTTCTGAGCGCAAAGCAACTACGAGTCTGCCGCCCACATGGCCCGGGGCGCCGTCGGCAATCATTCGTTCTTCGCCCGCTTGCCTAGGTAGACCCAGCGCAAGAGAACAAGTGTTTGCGATTATTATCGCGAGGACGAAGCATTTCGCCCAGCAATAGCCTTTCCCCATGCCACAAATTCTTGCAAAGATTTAATCTTTTTTACAGCGTAACGGTTTTGTGAAGTTCCTGTAGAGCATCGGCGGCAGCATAGAAAACAAGGAACAGGGGAACCAAGAACAGTGCAGGCAAAAACATCCACCAATAGGAGGAAAGAACGTAATACTGCTGCAGCGACGATAGAAGGGAACCCCAACTCGGCAAGGGCTCGCCAACGCCAAGACCCAAGAAACTGAGAGTCACTTCGGCCAGCACATACTGCGGAATCAATAACGTCACCTGGGTGAGCAGGACTCCATATGTTTGTGGCAACACGTGCCGCCGCAGCAAGTACGCGTCTGAAGCTCCGAATCCCCGCGACGCGACCACAAAATTACGCTGTTTTGCGCTCAGTACCACACCGCGGATTAGTCGCGCAGGACGAGCCCAGCCGATTAGCCCCATTACGGAAACCAACAGTAGAAAGACTTCCCATTGCGAGATGTGGAGAGGCAGCGCTGCGCGCACCGCAAACAAAAGATACAACCAAGGTAGTGCGAGAAACAGTTCCCCGCCACGCATGAGTAGCTCATCGATCCAGCCGCCGTAAAACCCGGCAATTCCTCCCACAATAATCCCAATCGACACTGAAAGAATCGCGGCAATCAGGCCGGCAAGCATGGAGATTTGGCCGCCAAAAAGAAATCGGGTGAATTGGTCGCGGCCGTAAGCGTCCGAGCCCATCAGGAAAATGTGACCAGGCGCTTCGACACCGATGAGATGCACGTTTGATGTAAACACACCCGCAATTTTGTAGGGCGTGCCGCGCACAAAAAAATGTACTGGATAGGGGTGTTCGGAATCTGTTTGACCCACTCCGACACCTTGTCCCGAGGCTATGGGATTATAAATGAAGGGACGAATGTGAACAGTTCCCCGAACATCCATGAAATGAAGAGTGGTCGGAGACGCGAACGGCTGCTCGCGATCTTGGGCAGCGAAATCATACGGAGCGAAAAAGCCGGCAAACAGGATGAGACTCTGAATCGCCGCCAGCAATATCAGCGCCCCCACGAGTTTTTGCCTGTGTGTCAACTTATCACTCCACACGTATCCGTGGATCGGCTGCAAAGAGCATCAGGTCCGCAAAAAGATTCCCTGCCACCAGGAAGACGGACGAGAGCATCACGGCGCCTATCACGACGTAAACGTCCTTCGCAAGGATCGCATCGACTAGAAGGGGGCCGATACCTGGCCAGCTCAGAATCACTTCCACCAGCAAGGAAGCACTTAGCATCGTTCCCAGCGAAAAGCCAAATAGAGAAATCAGAGGACTGGCCGCAACCGGCAAAGCATATCGAAGCAACACACGCGGCTCAGCGATCCCGTGAGCTCGGGCGGCGCGGATGAAGGGAGCGTCCAGAACTTCGATCATCGCCGATCGGACGTGTCGCAGCAGTGTCGGCAACGTTGCGATCGCCAATCCAAAAGCGGGCAGAAAAAGGTGCTTCGCTACGTCTTTCAATTTGTCCGAGGCGTTCATGTCGCTAAACGCCGCGGAAACCATTCCGCCGGTAGAAAACCATCCGGTGCGCACGGCCAGCAGCAGCAGTAGGAGAAACAAGACCAGGTCCGGGATCGTCAGCAGCGTCGATGTAACAGTCCCGCCAGCGCGGTCGCCCCATTTTCCGCGATGTACAGCGCTCCATATCCCTAGGGGAATTGCGATAAGCCACGCCAGCAGCATCGACGTCCCGGTCAAGAGAAGGGTATTGCGCGCACGGATGGCGAGAAGCGGCGCCACTGGACTGTTGTAAGCAAATGATAGTCCCAGATCTCCCTTAAGAGCGGAACGCAGCCAATGTCCGTAACGCACTGGCAAGGGTCGATCCAAATCATATTGCGAGCGCAGCCCGGCTATGGTCTGCGAAGAAATCTGGGGATTGAGTCGCATCGGCGAAAAAAAATCTCCCGGCGCCAATTGCAGGATCACGAAAGAGAAAATCGACACTCCTAGAAGAAGGAGCATGGCGTGGAACAGGCGTCGCGCACAGTATTTCATCGTCGTCTTAAGCAGACCGCTCCAGAAGGATCGATTCCACTGAACGCACGGTGGCAAGGAGTTCCTTAGTGTAAGAATGCTCCGGAGAGGCGAACAGCTCGCGCGTTTTCTTTTCCTCCACAATTCTGCCCTGGTACATCACCGCAACTTCGTCGGCAAATTGTGAAACCAAACGCAGGTCGTGCGAGATATGCAAATAGCCGAGCGAGTGCGACACTTGGAGTTCCCCGAGCAATTTCAGAATCAGATCCTGGTTCCAAGCGTCAAGATTCGACAGAACCTCATCGAGAATCAACACGCTTGGCCTCAGAGCCATAGCCCGCGCGATTGCCAGCCGCTGACGTTGGCCACCGCTGAACTCAAGCGGCAGTTTCCGTTCCCAGTTTGGGTCCAGGCCAACTTGTTCCATCAGTTGCAGCGCTAGTGCGCGCCTTTGTGATTTGGTTCCCTCGCGCTGAATCTCGAGCGGCTCCATAACGATTTCGCACGCAGTCAATCCGGGATTAAGAGCCGACGTCGGGTCCTGAAAAATCATTTGCATCCGGTGGCGGATTAGGTAAAGGGCCTCTCGATTGAGAGCGAGCAAGTCCGTACCTTCCAGTTCGATCTTCCCTGCGCTGGGACGTTCGAGCAGGGCTATACACCGCGCCAGACTGGATTTTCCGGCTCCGGATTCTCCGACCAGCGCCAATGTCTTTCCGCGAAAAACGCTTAGGTTGACATCCTCAAACGCACTGACGGTGAATTCTGTCCGTGAAAAGGGGCGTTGCTGAACATAGTGCTTGCGGAAGTTCGTGACGCGCAATAGTGGTTCGATCCGCTTCGAGTTAGGTTGCGGCTCTAGTTTCATGGGTGTGTTCCGGTCTCGCACAGGCGTTGCGTCTAAAGCAACGCCGAACAATCAAGTAAGTACCTCTCCGTCCTCATCACGCCGCAACACCTACCTATCTAACCATCGTCAAATCTAATTCCGCAGCAATGTCCGCAGGCGCGCTCGTCCGCAGCATCTCTCTTGTGCATTCGTGCGACGGATTCCGATAGAGCCTCTTCGAATCGCCCTTGCTCCACGATGCGCCCTCGTGCCATCACCATCAGCCGGTCCGCAAGGCGTGCCTGCACTTCTGCACTGTGGCTGATCAACAGGATCGATATGCGCAATTCGCGTTGCAATTCTCGCAACAGCATTAAGAGTTCATCCTGGCTACGCGCATCAAGAGAAGCCGTAGGTTCGTCAGCGATCACCAGTGCCGGCTCACACACCAACGCCTGCGCCAGCGCCACGCGCTGCCGCTGACCTCCACTCAATTGGTGTGGATAGGCGGAAAAAATCCGCTGCGTATTGGGCAGACCGACACGAGCAAGCGACAATTCCGCATCAGCGCGACACTGTGCCCATCTCAAATCTTTGTGAGCATGAATTACTTCCGCCACCTGATCTCTCACACGCATCACGGGGTTTAGCGCTATTTCCGGCTCTTGAAATACCATTGAAATTCCTGCTCCGCGGATCGCGCGCAGCGCGCTCTGGTCCATCGCCAACAATTCTTTTCCGAGAAACTCGATCGACCCGGAAACATCCGCGCGTTCATTGCAGAGCAAGCCTAGCAACGCCAGAGCTATGCTCGTCTTTCCGCTTCCCGATTCACCCATCAGGCCTAACACTTCGCCTGTGCCGATGCCGAAGCTCACATTTTCCACTGCGTGCTGCCGGCTCTGGTCAGCACAGCGGTAGGAAACACTCAAGTTTTTCACTGCCAGTAATGTATGCATCCAACCCATCCGGAGTGCATCGTGTACGGCAATTTCATTCGACACAAATACGCGCGAACGAATCGCGGCACAATTCCATCCGAGCCAGTTTCGCCCTCATGCCTTACGAAACACTGTAGTAGCTTCAATTCTTACGGTAGAGAACCATTCCACAGCTGTCGATAGGCCGCTTGTCGCAGTCGCTCTGTAAGTTACCGGTACCGAAGTACTAAAGACCTGTGGGTGGTGATGCGGGCCGCTGAGGATGCACGACATCTCGTTGTTAAGCGCGATGGTGTTGACGAATAGGTTGCGAAAGTGAGTGTTTGGCAAAGGTAAACAAAGCGATCACATTCACCGGTTCGCATCTTCCCGCTCGTCTTAGTTTGCTGACATCAGCCTCAGGGTCTCCGGCGTGATTTGCTACCCATGCAACGGGCTATTGCAGTGAACCCGAACAGAACTTTGTTCAAAACTCTCGCACTCATGGGCGGCTTTTGCAGCTCAACTCATGATCCAACCGCCTCAATCGCGCGGAGCTAGGCGTCTTCCGGCACTTCCGCCCAAAGCGGGCTGGCTGGCGCCGCTGATTCTTCTCTTTTGGGTTTTGCCGCTCAACGCGCAGATTTCGCAAGGGCCACTTTCCAAGAGCCACCAATCCCTAGTCGGGACAAATTCACGTCAATCAAACGCACTGCTAAGATCCGTGGGGTTATTTCAACTTTGCGTATTCAGACTTTGCAGCGATGAGAATGGGAATGTCGGGGTCGGCGTCTTTCCAAAGGGCGAGGAAATGCTGATACGCTGCCTTGGCCTTGGGGGAGTCGCCTTGCAAAGCATTGGCGCGGGCAAGGCCGAGATGCGCCAGCGCTCCGATCGGAGCGTTTCCGACAACGCCGCGGTGGTCCAGAATTTTCTGAAATTCGGCGCCAGCGGCGTTTCCCTGATGCGCAGCCAAGTAGGCCTGACCTCGGACGTAAACTGGCATCAGTGCAGGTGTGCCAGAGGGGTTCCCGAGTTCGTAGGGTGAAGCAGCCCGAAGATTCTCGATCGCCCCGGAAGCATCGCCGCGACTGACTGCTACGACTGCTCGAATCGTCGGCAGATAATTGAACTGTACGATTGTATCCTGGGGAAAACGTTGACTTAAGCTATCGGCGAGCTTCGTTGCCTCAGCTGAGCTGCCCGTCAGCCCCAACGCCAAAGCCGCAGCAGCCTCCACGTCCCTCCCTGTAGAAATCTTCAACGCGGACATTGCAGTTTGCTCCGCATCCGCCGGCATACCGAAAAGCGAGTCATACAGCGCACTGCTGGCTTCATAACGGGCCGCTGTTTCCTTCTCCTCTGCCCTGAGGGCGGAATCCATTGCCCTCCGAATCAGGTCGCGGGCTTTTCCAATCTCTCCGCAGTAGGCGGCTGTATAGGATTCGAGAAAAAGAAGAACGTCTTCTACCCCCGGTTTGCCCATGGCCCAAGCCGATTCTCGATCCATCCCAGCGACCTCGTCTTGCAAGAAAGCGATCTCATACAGGAAGATGTGAAAGTAGGGATTGTCGATCTTGCGTCCTCGCGCTTGTTCAATAGTGGATCTGGCTTCATCCGGGCGATCCAAATTGACATAAACGGCGACCAGGTTGCCATAAAGCAGGCCACTTTCCGGATGGTTCTGGATCGCCTCGCGGAAGTTCGCAAGGGCGTTGTCGTACTCCCCGAGTTCTCCAGAGATCGCGCCCAGGTTGGCAAGAGGTGCCAACTCCCGCGGATACGTTCGAGCCCATAGCGCGTACGCTTGTGAAGCTTTTATCAGATCCCCTGACACGAGGTCATAATAGTGGGATGAAATGTAGAACTTCTCCCGCTCGCTCACCCGGTCGCGGAGGTCAAAGGCCTTCTCTAAATTCTCTGCTGCAAGATTGGGTTCGCGCAGATTGTAGTAAATGTTTCCTAAGATGGCATACGCCATGGCAAAGTTGGGGTCCAAGCTTACGGCACGCTGGAAGAACGGAACAGCCGTTGCGACTTCGCCCTTGAACAACTGTGCTTGCAGGCCGAGGTTGTAGGCTTGCAACGCTTCTAGCGATGGGGTCGTGGCCTGTTCAATTGGCACATCGAATTTCTTCAGCGAAGCGTGCGATTCGCCGAGCTTGCCACGTATGTCTTTTGCTGCCTCTCCGAGTGCAGCGAGGACATGCCCCTTGTCCTGAGATGTCGTCTGACCCCGCGCCAGATTCTCGCCTGTGTGGCAATTCATGGCGTTGAGTCCGACAACGTATTCCCGGTCAATATTCGCAATCGAGCCTTCAATCATGGCCGCGCTTCCCATCCGCTGGCAGACCTCGCGCGCGAGGTCTCTTGTTAGGCGGGCATCGGACGGCTGGCCCATGTACCGGAGCGTCTGCGCAATCTGCTCATCCGATACGATGTTGAGGAAGGGCGATTGACCAAGTTGCACCGCGAGGCCCTGGCGAAGCGTGCCCTCGAAGACCGGATCACCAGTCGAATTCGCGAAGTCGGCGAGCACGATCGTGTCTTTTTCGCTCAGCGCGTGCGTTTTGCGGGAATAGAACAGCCAGCCGCCCACAGCCACTGCGACAACCACAATTGTTGCGCCTGTGGCCGCTTTCCATCGAAGCCGACCGGGCTTTTGGGTGGACTTCAACCCGGGCGGGGCTGCTACTGATTTCGACGCCGCGACCTTTTTCGGCAGCACAGCGTTACCGGCTTCGTTGCTATACAAGTTGTAAAGATGAAGGCGTACTCCGTGCTTTACCTCAACCTCTCCAAGATAATGCAACATTGGGCGCCAGCCGCTGAGCTGGCCGAGGACTTCCGCCTCCGCGCTTGAAACGAGGATGTGGCCGGCGTCTCCGCAATCCATTACCCGCTGCGCGATATTAATGCCACCCCCGGCTACATTGCGGTTCGCGTTGATGTCTGCAACGCGGTAGACCGGACCGGTATGAATTCCCATGCGAAGTTGCAAAGCAGACTGCTTGCGAAGCGATCGTCCAAGTTCGACAGCGCACCGCACAGGAGCTTCCGCGTCACCAAAGAAAACAAGGGCCATGCCGTCACCGGTTGGAAGGCGGATGAGTTCGTCGGCGGCCTCGGCTCGGGCAAATTCTGACGTCTGGCGCACGGCCTCCTGTAACCGCATCAATAATCGCTCCTGCTCATCCATCGGCAATTTCGAGTAGCCGACGATATCGGTGAAAAGAACATGTGCTATTTCAAGAGTACGGCTTGATCCGAAGTCGGACGTGCGGCTCGATCTAGGGGGGAAGTCAGACATTAGCGGTGCATGTTACGTCAACCCAATAGTGCAGGCAATGACGCTGCGACAGTCCGTGAAAATACAGAGAAACACGCGTTAGCCGTAACATTTTCTTCTTGTTCTTCATCCGATGCTCGGATCACAGCAACGAATCTGTCACCAAGGACCGATTTTGAGTCTCCCCGCCCTGCTCCGCTACAGCTACCGAAATTGTCTCGGCATGGACATCCAACCCAACAAACTTTATTCTCTTCATCGACCGGCTCCTTTCGCTCGTGGCTCTGTACTGCTTGTCATCCGATTCGCAGCATAACCCACGCCTGCGAATCGGAGCCGGTCATTCCATTCTGACTATGGGGGACTCGTGGTCTATGGCTTTTTCGGGTTGTCCGAGGGGGGACTAGAGTCGCATGGGAGAGAAATTCAAAAGCGCTACAAAACTGTGTGTAGCCGACCCGAGCTCACGGAACCGAAGGCCAGAACAAGAACTGTATGTTAGCGGACATACGCGAGAGCCCGAATGCGCAATAGTCGGAAAAGGTGATTTAGCGTGGCAAAGCATGTCAGTCGATTTCCGAATGAGCGACCTGGGGAGGCTCTAATAGACTGGGAGGAACGTGAATTAAAGAAGAAAGCTAAGAAATTAGGGATAAAACCAGACCCAATTAGGAAGAAAAGCGTCCGGGCCGCTGGTACTTTCCATCACACAGACTTGTGACGTCTAAGGTCGCGGATCAGCGACTGAACTGTCAGATTTCGCTGGGGGCCGTAGGTAGAGGGAATGCGTACGGCAGGTGCTAGTGAGACATTTTGACCGTACTCGTTTTGATGCCGGAAAGCTATCACAAACGCCCGAAGCTCATTTCCTCTCTACGCCCTCAAACGGCAGCAAACCTTCGATCTGGGTGTGCTGCTGAACGCGGAGCGCCCGAATGCATCTCACAACGCTGCCTAACGGCAGCACCATAGGTAGGACAGGGGACGGAGTATAATTGTTGGGGCGTGACGTTCTTTCCTTTTCTTTGAAGTAGACTGCGATAACTCCCCGCCGCAAATCTGCCCCCTATTGAACACCGTCGCTATTTGTCGCGACTTAATTCTCGTTAAGTAACGGTGGCCCGCTGCGAATAACTCTTCGGCTGTACCTGTTCGCTGGTACAGCTAGCTCGCGCGCCTCGGCTCGGCAATACTAGACTCATGGAAGCCAAAGGCAAGAAACGGAGTGTCTCGGAAGACGCAACCGCTCTCAGGGAAGCCTTGAACGTTCATTGCGCACACCTGACGCAAGAAGACAAGAGTCGGGTCGCAGCCAAGGCGTTACTCAACTCGTTGATTAACCAGAACTCGTCGATGGAAGAGATCGTGAAGCATGTTCTTCCAAGTCCCTCGAAGAGAACGCGACGGCTAGGATTGACCCCGCGCGCCCACTAGCGATAGGGCCTTCTCCTAGGGCAGAAAACTTGGCAGACAAGAATGAAATCGGATAATTGCAGTGCCTAATAAACTGAGTACTATTGCTATGGGCCGGAGAACGCGCTTAACTTCAAATCACGCCGATTGGCAAATTTTCCTGACGTTCCTGAGGAGGTTTTTATGGTCGAACGTCGCCGTTGCAAGCGCTTCCCGTTTACGATTCCCGTCAAAGTTTACGGACGGACCCCTCGGAACCTTCCCTTCCGCGATGTAACCGCCACGATGGCAGTGAGCTTATACGGCGGGCTGCTCGACATGAAGCCCCGCGTAAAACTCGGGCAACGGATTCTCGTTGTCAATAGCTTCACCGAAGAAGAGCGGGAATGCCGCGTAGTGTACGTCGCTTCAAAACAGCGCGGCCGAAAGAAGGTTGCGGTCGAATTCGCAAATGCGGACGGTGATTTCTGGCACGTCTATAGCCCTCCGGTGGCACTCAAAGTGGTGCCACCGCCCGCCATTCCAGCGATCTAGGCGTTTTTCCGATTTTACGCAGCAGCCAGGTCCCGATTTCAAAGTCGGAACTATAGTTTCCGATTATCCGACTTGCAGGAGTTGAGACCTCGAGCAGCGTGGGGCGTTCTTTTTTGCTGCCGAATCTATGGCCGGGACGCTCAGGCTTCTCTTATTGTCCAATTCCAGTGCACGCGGTTTGCCTCATGGCAGACAGCAACCAATCAATCAAATCCTTGGTCGGAGCCGAGTCTTTGAGAATTTCCCACCCGGCAATTACAAACGCAGAAACGGAGAAAGAACATGTACTTTTAGTCGGCGCGCTTAAGCCGCGATGGAGGGAGCGGCCATCGCTCTTGCTATTTTCTCTCAAAGTGAAGACTGTAGTGGTTCTCATCCTGACATCAAACCCGCCAACATTTTCATCACGAGACGGTGGCGCGTCAAGGTTCTCGACTTTGGCCTGGCGAAAAATATGCGTCCGGAGAGCGTCGCAAGCCAGATCGTGGCGCAGTCGCCGTAATCTTTGGCCTATGCCGCCGAAGAACACAGAGTTTCAAATATTCCCTGGCGATGAAGGCTTGCCCGTTCTCATCGGCGTAGAGGAGGCCCGTGGCAGGCACTGTCGAGCGTGGGTTTCGCTCTGCCCCGGTATCTGCGGGAGTAAGGGAAAACAGCACTAGTCGGTGTATGAGCCCGCACCATTGGCTTTCTGCATCTGCTTGGCTTGCACCACCCACAGTCCTTCGCCATTCGACAAATAAATCAGGCCGCGTGCATTATCGGCGACAATACTTGTAACGTCGGCAAACGTCTGGATCTGTTGCGGATTCGCCGGGTCAGTCATGTTCAGAATCGTCACCGAACGCGGAGCCGCATCCGGCGAACTGATCGTTGCCTCTCCGCTGCGAGAGCTCACCGCCAGCGTGTCGCCAACAAGCTGGAAGTCGGCCGTCTGCGCTCCACCTGCTCCCGCAAACCTTTCGATCTTGCGCGGGGTCGCCGGCGTCGTAACGTCAAAGACACAAACACCGGATGACGACGCGAGCCCAAGGTACAGATATTGCTTCCCGTTCTTCTGCGCCAGAATCATCCGCGTTGCCGTTCCGCTATCAAGTTGTATGTGCGCGATAACGCCCAAATTTGAGACCGCAGCCTTCTTCTCCTTCGGCTTGGCAAACATCGAAGGCGCTGCAGCAACTCCGATCGCAAGCAACACCGCCGCCGCGCGCGACACCGACTTAATCGCCCTACTGTGTATCTTGTCCTGCAAGTTGATTTTCATCGATCAATCCTCCTGACTGCTTGAGCGCTTTTCGATCTCTCTCGGCTCTGCAGTCACGTATGCAGACCCACGACCACCCGAAAATATTCCCGAAGCGGTACCTCATCGCAGGGTTCATCCCTAGCTTCCATCGCCGAAACCACCTCGGCGACCGGCGGAATATGTGGCCGGACAACCCGGCCGAACCCCCAAAACCTTAACCGCTGGAATAAAACGAGCCAAAAGACCGTCAGTTATAGCCAGGAGAAACAAATGATCCGGGTGGCACGACGGGACATGAATTTCTGTACCCCGCCAAGATGTGGAAAGCACTCGTGAATAACTAGCAGGTGACCGTCGACACCGGAGACTAACGACGGGTTCAGATGTAGGAGCAACTAATCGGCGGTGAAACGCTCCGCCGGAGGGTTGGCACAAGCGGGTTCGGAACTCTGGCGTGGTGTACCGGTCTGTTCGCACCCGACAGGCAGGGTCCGGGCCCAAGAAGCCTAGATTCGAAGGACGATGCGATGGGCGCACAGAGACAATCTGAGTTGACGGAGTTGACTGACGCAGATGTCGTGCGACTGGCTCAGCAGGGCGACGCCAGCGCGTTTGAACGAATCTATCAGTTACACAGCCGAAAGATCTACAACCTATGTCTTCGTATGACGGGGGATCGAACAGAAGCTGAAGATTTGACCCAGGATGCGTTTCTGCAGTTGTTACGCAAGATCGAGACGTTCCGTGGCGAATCGGCCTTTTCCACCTGGCTGCATCGGATGTCCGTCAATATCGTGCTGATGCGTTTTCGTAAAAAGCCGATAGCGGAAATTTCCTTGGACACGATCATCAACCCTGGCGAGGAGTCCAGCACACTCCCCAAGGAATTTGGCCAGCCCGACCTGCGACTAAATGGCGTCATCGACCGCATCACTCTTCGAGCGGCTATCAACGAGTTGCCGCCCGGATCCAAAGCAATGTTTATTCTCCACGACATTCAAGGATACAACCATGTCGAGATTGCCGAGATGTTTGGATGCTCGGTGGGAAATTCAAAGTCGCAAGTGCATAAGGCTCGGATGCGACTCCGTGAGCTGCTGCAGAGGGCATTTGGACGCGGCGTTCATCGTCACCGTAAGTCAATGCTGGGCTCCCTCGCGCTGTATCACCTGAAATCTATCTTCGAATATGTTGACGCCTGAAGTAGTCACACTCCGTGGGTCCCTAGGGAGAACGATTTCCGGGATTAAAAACGGAATAAAACCCGCCTAAGAGTAGTCAGTTGAATGAAGCGCATGCCAAAAGATTCTACAGCCGGAAATTGCGGTTAAGAGTCCTTCGAGCGGCAGCTTCCTCGCGTTAATCACCGCGATTGCGCTGGTGCTTGCGTTTGTCGCGAAGCTCCTAGCGTGAAGCAATTTGCAGGGCGAGGCTGCGTTTACACAAATCCGGCGAAAGGTTTCTATGCGATTACGACTCTTTGAGATTCACGAACAGTCATGGTTTCCGCAATTCCTCCGGGATCAATTTGTCGACGGGCTGCAGATGATCCTGGAAGCCACGAATACCTATCAGCCGATCGCGCAACTTCTGAGAAAACGGCTAGAGCAGTGCGGTTCTGAACGCGTGCTAGATTTGTGCTCGGGGGCGGGTGGGCCCTGGCCATCGCTCGTACGCCATTTCAAGATAAACGGCGCCAAGCCGCCGGAAGTTTTCCTAACGGACAAATTTCCTAGCACGACAAAACTTCATGAATTGGTGTCTACAACTGCGAATCGAATTTATTTCCTTCACGATTCGGTCGATGCAACTCAGATACCGTCACATCTCAAAGGCTTCAGAACGCTCTTTTCCTCCTTCCACCATTTAAACCCCGATGAGGCGCGATCCCTTTTGCAGGATAGTGTTAACAAGCGGCAGGCCATCGGTATCTTTGAGGCGCCTGCCCGGCACGCTCTTACGTTGCTGTCGCTCTTATTCATCCCCATCGCTGCGTGGCTATCCGTCCCCTTCCGGCGTCCCTTCCGTTGGTCGCGGCTCCTTTGGACATATTTGATTCCGGTGATTCCCTTCGTTCTTTTCTTCGACGGTTTGATTTCCTGTTTGCGAGCGTACTCGCTCAGGGAACTACAGGAGATGACAGAGGGACTTTCGACCAGCGGATACGGATGGGAGATCGGGGAACAGCCCGGGGGATTGTTGCCCGTCCGAATTACGTACTTATTTGGCTGGCCGAAGAGTGCATCCGCCGAATCGGGCGATTGAACCGCCTATGCAACGAGTTTATGCGGCGAATTTGATGAGCCAACGAATCTGATTGATGATCCTGAAATTCCTCTCTGGAGGATCTTACGGTGAACCTATTCCCCTCCGCGCTGCGTAGTGGAGAGCCGGTAGTTAATCACGGGGCTAAAAGACCCACTCTCATTTGGTACCAGTTGGACAGAGTTCTTCGAATGCTTCCACCTTCCGCGGATAGCCTGAAACCAAAAACACGCAGGTGTTTTTATCAGTGTTTCGGTCTGGAGGGGCGCTACTCCTGGATTGTTTGAATTTTTCTAACGAGCATTTGACAAGCAGTTTACATTCGCCCGTCGCGGTTCGACCGTCCTATTTATGACGGTCCAATGGAACGCACAAAGAGAAATAGTAAGGGAGAAACAAGTGCGACAGGTGTTGTGGTACCACGAAGAGAGGTGGAAACACTATGCGTCTGAATTTGAACGAAGCCGAAATGTCCTTAGTCGTTGATGCCGGAGGAGGAAAATTTGTTGGCGTTTTGAAGGAAATTCCCGGAACAATGGAACCGATCGTTCTGTTTATTTCGCCGCAGACAAGAACAACACTAGGTATTCCGATTTCGCGATTGACCGTGGAGGTTGTGCGCGAACAACTTGCTGAATCCAATGCTGCCTTCGCCGAAGCAGGTTCGAATGACAAATGAAATCGGCGAACGCCCGTCCGCGACTTAACAGAAGAAGGGTTCCCACTAATCGGTGGCCGCCTTAGTGTATCAGCGGCACCAGCATCTTATTAATGTCTTCATATGGCCAGTGGACACAAAGACCGACAGCAGGCTTCAGTCGGAATCCAGTCAGGGCTATAACATGGTTCTGTGGGAACGCGGCGGTATGTATCTGCGCGCTGTTTCTGATCTAAGTACCAGCGAGCCTTAGCAGTTTGCGCAGCTTATAGAAAAATGATGGTTTGCCTTTCACGCAGACTTGTTCTGTTTCTAAGACCCCACCAAGACTTCACTTGAGAATTTCTACAGCAGCCGATAGTTCTCTGAATCCTTCTGCCTTCCGCGCATAACTTGAGACCGAAAGCTGTTTTCGTTCTAGAGACGCAATACCTGTGAATTGTTTGACATTGTCTAACAAGCGTTTGACAAACCGTTTACATTCTCCTGCCGCTTTCGATCGTCTTATTTGTGACGGCCCAAGTTGAAAGAGATCAGCACAACTGCCGGCCGCCATACAACAAAAAGGAGATGTTATGAAGGAAGTTGCTGTCGTAAAGCATTTTGCCACTATTGCATTCTTGCTTGCATTCTTGATCGTCCTGCCTGCTGCGCGAGCAGATGAGTCGAATCAAGCCACGAAGGTCACCTTTAGCCAGCCCGTTCAGATTCCGGGGCGCATCCTGCCTGCGGGAACCTACTGGTTCGTGCTGCCTGAGGATATCAACGAACATCACTTGGTCACTATCTTCAGCGCTGATCGAACAATTATTTATGCGACTGTCTTCACGATTGATGCCAAGCGTCCGCTGCCAACCGATAACACTGCACTCACCTTCGCGTTGCATGGGCCCGCACAGCCTCAGGCAATCGTGTCCTGGTTCTATCCGGGTCGGGTGGACGGCCATGAATTCCTATACCCGAAACAGGTCTCGCAAGAACTCGCGAAGGACAAGCAAGTCACCATCGTGGCCGGAGACTAACCGCAAGTGCGAATGAGAATCGGCTGGTCGGCGGTGAGATAAGGGCGCCGCCGGCCGAGTTGATGCAAGTGGCTTCCGAGCACAGAAGTGGTTTCTATCACGCTATACGCGTTGACAGACGGCGTTCCGGGCCAAGCAGGCAAAGATTCCACAAGAATTCTGTGTAGTCCGGATTTTTCCGTCAAACCCGCGGTTTGGACACTAGCAAGAGTAATGAGGGAGAGCAGGTGAAGACGACGGGCCAGCGGGTGATCTGATCACTTGTCTTGTAAGCGGAGCGGAGCATGTCGGAAGAAACAAAAATTCACATGGAGATTGAAAACCAATGAATCTCAAAAGATGGTTCTTACGGAACTTTGCGCTTCTCTTTGCGATCGCGTTTTCCGCACTGCCACTTTCCGCGCAAACTCAGACCACCGGTGAAATTACAGGTGTTGTTAGCGATCCATCAGGCGCAGTCGTGGCGAAAGCGAAGGTCGTGCTTAAAGATAATTCAAAAGGATCCACACAGAGCACCGAGACAAACAAAGAAGGCGTCTACCACTTCCAACTCTTGAACCCCAGCAACTATACGATCGCTGTGAATTCATTGGGTTTCCAGGAAGCTGAACGGATAGTGGACGTCGCCCTTGGACAGGTTACCAGCGCAGATGTCCAGCTTACGATCGGGTCTTCGTCACAAAGCGTAACCGTCGCAGCGGGAGCCGAGCCGCAGATTCAAACAGTGAACGGAAATGTAGCAACCACCTTTAGCCAGCAGCAGCTCAGCGAAACGCCGAACCCCGGCAATGACCTGACTGCTTTTGTTCAGACAGCTCCGGGCGTGGTGATGAACACCGCGGGTGGATTGGGAAACTTCTCCGACCACGGAGTCGGCGCTGCATCGAACTTATTTACTCTTAACGGAATGGATGACAACGATCCTTTCCTCAATCTAAATAACTCCGGCGCCACGAACCTGCTACTTGGTGCGAACGAGGTTCAGGAGAGCACTATTGTAAGCACCGGGTACTCGGCCGAATACGGCAGTCTGGCGGGCGCCAATGTTAACTACATCACAAAGTCCGGTAGTAACGATTTCCACGGCAATGCCATCTACTACTGGAATGGCAGCGCTTTAAACGCCAACGATTGGTTCCTAAATCACGCCGGCGATCCGAAAAATTTCAGCAATGCTAACCAATGGGCTGGTTCTTTCGGGGGTCCTATCAAGAAGGATAAGGCGTTCTTCTTCTTCAACACCGAAGGTCTGCGGGTCGTGGTGCCGGTTAGCACCGCAGTCGCGTTTCCGAGTCAGGCGTTCCAGACAGCAACCATTGCTAATTTAGAGGACAAAGATGGTTTCGGCGCCAATTCAACAACCGTCAAGTTCTACCAGAATTTGTTCAATCTCTACGATAATGCCAAGGGAGCAGCCCACGCCGTGCCGGGTGCAGGACCTTTGTCCACTGATCCCCTGGGATGCAACGGCTTCACTGGCTTGGGCCCCGGTGTCGCTTGCTCATCTTTCTTCCAGGCCGCGGACAACAATCTCACACACGAACAGCAATTTGCGGGTCGCGTCGATTTCAACGCTACAAGTAACGATCGGCTGTTCCTGCGCATTCTTTACGATAAGGGCGTGCAGGCCTCCGACACCGATCCGATCAGTCCACTATTCAACATCACCAGCACCCAGCCGCAATGGCAGGGCCAGTTGAATGAAACACACACCTTCGGCGCAACCATGGTCAACCAATTGATTCTGTCCGGACAGTGGTACAGCTCGGTCTTCGACAACTCAAACCGCGCGGCCACACTTGCCGCGTTTCCCACCACCATAGCTTTCGGCAATGCCAACATTCCGTGGTTCAACATCGGCGGAGCTGCCGCCGGCGGTGCCGGGGATGCCTTCTTCCCGCAGGGACGAAATGTCACGCAGTACCAAGTGGGCGATGACCTTTCGAAAACATTGGGCAATCACACTCTAAAGTTCGGCACCAAATTCCTCCGCCACGATGTGAGCGATAAAGACTTCGGCGTATTCACGAGCGGCCTCATAACACCCAATTCGGTTGCAGCGTTCTTCAATGGTGGTGTGGACCCAGCAACGGGCACGAGTTCGGTTCTGCAGCAGAGCTTCCCCACTGCTCTCTCGCAGCCCATAGCTCTCTATACTCTGGCTTTCTATGGTGAAGACGACTGGAAAATAAAGTCGAACCTCACCCTCACCTTCGCTCTTCGAGTGGAGCACGAGTCCAACCCCGTCTGCCAGACCAATTGCTTCAACCGTTTGAACGCCCCATTCCTGTTGGCCGACAATAACGTCAACACAGCGTACAGCACCGACGTTTTGCAGGGATTGCACCAGGAACTCCAAGGTCTCAGCTCCATTCTCTGGCAGCCTCGCTTCGGTTTCGCGTGGTCGCCTCGCGGCTCGCGCAGCACAGTAATCCGTGGAGGAATCGGACTTTTCAACGATGCCTTCCCCGCTGTGTTCACAGACAACTTTGCTTCCAACGCACCCGGAGTCAACACCTTCGTAGTTGCAGGAAGCAACATCGCTCCGGGAGAAACCCTCAACGGCGGCAACTTATTCGCACAGGCGGCGGCCAGCAACGTCGGATTGATTAACGGTTTCAAGAACAACGAAACATTGGCTCAAATCCAAGCGAATGTTCCAAACTTCGCGCCTCCTAGTCTATTCAGCGCTAACAGACGGACTCAGATCGCCCAGTTCCAGAAATGGAGCTTGGAAATCCAACAGGCTCTTGGCAAGAACAGCTCCTTCGATGTTAGTTACAACGGAAACCACAGCATTCACGACTTGGTCGATCGCAATGGCGTAAATGCATTTTGCACTCCGGGTGTCGGAGCATGCGCCACCGTTCCTGCATTCGTCGGTCTTCCGGGTGCTCCGTTTGACCCCCGGTTCGGTACCGTCAGCCTTCTTGATACCAGCGGCATATCGAACTACGAAGGTGTGACTTTCTCCTTCAAACACAACATCAATGGCGGATGGGGGAAAGGCGTTGTCCAGGCCAACTACACTTATAGCCACGCCTTCGACGACGTATCCAATGGCGGAGATCCGAATGTCTTCTTTTCTGGGACTTCTGTTACCTCTGCTATAAATCCATTCAACATCCACGATAATTACGGACCCTCAGATTATGATGTCCGCCATTACTTCAGCGCGAGCTACGTTTGGGAATTGCCCCTTCGCCGCGCCTTGTTGGGCCATGGTTGGGCACCTGTTGTCGACGGCTGGCAGGTTTCCGGTACGATTTTTGCGCGCAGCGGCCTTCCTTACTCCGTGGTGGATGGGGGCCTTGATGGTCTTCTGTCTGCGCAGGGTTTTGGTGGTGTTGTTCTCCCGCAGTTTCTCGGTGGACCGACTTCCAATTGCGGAGAGGGTGCAGCATCCGGTGTAACTCCCTGCCTTACGGTCGCTCAGTTTGTTCCGTCGGGATCTGAAAAGAATTTCATCGGTGGACAGCGCAATATTTTCCGTGGTCCAAACTACTGGAATACGGATTTTACAGCCCAAAAGCTGACGAAAATTCCTCGCTGGGAAAAAGGTGAATTCGGATTGGCCTTCCAATTCTTCAATCTGTTCAACCACCCGAATTTCAATCTCCCGAATAACGATCTCACTGGCGCACTCGGATCGATCTCCTCAGCAGTCAGTGAACCTACTAGCATTCTCGGTTCCGGACTCGGCGGAGATGCTTCAGTGCGAATTATTCAGATCAAAGCATCGCTCACGTTTTAGTGCCCGCGTAGAGCTGCGGCCCATCCCCGGCATCGGCCGCAGCTTCGATGGTTTAATCAGACTTTCGTTATTGCGAAAACAGCACCTCCTCGTATTCGCACGGGCAATAAAACAAATATGTAGGCAGCACACTTTCTCGGCAGTTCCACGAAACGTACTGATTAAGAAAGTAAGGTTCGCCGGAATAAAAATTCATGGGCGGCAGTCTTCTGTACGAGGAGGAAATACCAAATGCATATTAGAAAGATGCTTTCAATTCTGTGCTTAGCTTTTGCAATCGCAATCGTGTTACCCGTGCTGCGCGCGGACGAAGCAAATCAGGCCACCAAGGTAAGCTTCAGTCAGCCGGTGCAAATTCCCGGAAAGGTTCTGCCGGCTGGCACCTACTGGATTCAACTGGCTCGAAGCGGTGACCCAGATGTAGTGCAGATCTTCAGTGGAGACCACGGGCTCATCGCGACGCTCTTCACAATTTCCCGCGAGAGACAAAAGCCGACTGCGCCCGCCGCGTTCGTATTCGCGAACCAGGGCGCGGGGAAGGCCGAGGCCATTGTTGCTTGGTTCTATCCGAACCGCACGGAGGGCCATGAATTTTTGTATCCGAGCGCAGAACGACAGGAACTTGCGCGAGATACGAAGGAGAATGTGGTTGCCGGCGATTAAAACAGAAGTTGGGAATCGCGGCATCACAGGGGTCGGCGGAGATCTAGATCTCCGCCGCCTTTACATATCGAATGCGTCCCTTTGCGATCGCCTTGTGTTTTTCAATCTGGGCGATTGAACAATCTGTGGTTAGCAAGAATCGACTCCAACTCCTAAGGAAATTAACGACACATCTCCATCTAGGGTTTCATCAGAATGGATCTCCTGGGAAAGATCATCTCGCACTTTTCAGGCAGCTGAGGAGTAGGTGTTGAAGCTGCCGATGGTGACAAGGTGAACCCACTGATACCATCTGGCCTATAAGCCCGTTTATCGCCACCTGCTGCGGACGTATCTGTCTTCACCGCAAAAAAATCAATCTCAGCACGGTCTTCGCTGGTCAAGCCGTCGGTATCAAAGAAGTCGAAGAAGGTATTTGCCTGGTCAGCTTTATGAATTACGATCTTGGCTATGTCGATCTGGAGGAAAGAACTCTGCAACCTCTCGACAACCCGTTTGGCCCAAAAGTGTTACCTATGTAGCCGGTACGTTCTGTTAACCTATGAGTCCGGGTCGGACAAAAGACTGGCTGGCGGTGGACGCAGTCCCGTGCGAACTTTTCTCCGGCCTGAATTCCCTGCTAACAGGGAAAAATACAGGGAATTTTACACCTTTGGTCGCACCCATTCGAGATAACCCCGTGCCGGACAGTAATTTGGCGTCGAAAAGCGTTTTGGGGGGCAAATCGTAACAGGCAATGAACAGGGAACTAACAGGGAGTGGAATTCCCTGTTACGGGATCGCCAACGAAATGTAGGGCGTTTCCAACTTGTCCGTTATCCGCCTTACCCAGAAGAACAACTCGATGGCTGTCGAGAAATATTTTTGTGGCGGCTGTCCCGCTGCCGGGTGCGCTACAATATGGAACTTCGAGCTCAGTGCAGTTGATTCATAAAAACCATAAAGGGAGATAAAAACGCATGAGTACGAAACCCACGTTCGAACAAGCACAGCTTCACCTGCAGGTTTTTGAAGAGCGTCGCGAAGCCCGTTTGCGCGAGGCACGTCAATGGTTCATGAAAAACTTTTTCGCGGACACTCTCGACGAAGCCATGAAAATCGCCCCGATGGGAACGGAAGCGGGCGCATCCTTCATGATGGTGGTCAGCTATTGGGAGCAAGCCTGCGCGTTGCTCAATTACGGTCTGTTGCACGAAGAACTGTTCTTCGAAACCAGCGGCGAATTCTTCGGTGTTTGGGAACGCGTTAAGCCCACCATTCCGGAGGCTCGCAAGCGCTTCGTCAATAGACAATTCCTCGAAAACTTGGAAAAAGCAGCACAACGCTTCGAAGCCTGGACGGAAAGCCGCAATCCTGGTCAGGTCGCCGCGATGCGGCAGTTCGGGCAGCAGATGCGCACTCAATTCGCGTCCGCAGCCAAGGCTTAATCCCCCCTCGGCGGCAGACAAGGCGGGAATCCATGTGTCCAGCATGTCTAGCAGCAGCGGCTTTGATCACCGCCATCGTTGGACTCGATGGAGACATTCATTTGGAGCGCGTCACCTGGCAAGATTATTCAAGTGGCGAGACTTCCGTGCACCCATCCGTCACGTATTTGTTATGGCCGGAGCATCTCCGCTAACTGAGTGGCTGCGCGGCTCTGTCGCCATGGATAATAAGGAATTCATTCTTACCGGACGCGACTTGGAAACAGTCACCGGAAATTCGGCATAGCGGCTGCCCGTTCTCCGCAAATGCTGGAAACGAGCCTCCCCGGCGTGTTCGCGGTAGGAGATGTTCGTTCAGGCAATCTCCTAGCCTATTGCGGAAGATGATTGTGAAAGAATCCCGCGAGCAAATTGGTTAGTCGATGAGACCGTTGGGAGCAATCGTGCCGAATTCAAGATGAAAGCCATCTCGGAAGAAACGTGAATGAAGGCGGCGAGCGGGGGATTGAGAATTCCGAAAGCCGCCAGACCAACCCCGATGCTGTCCACAACCAGAGTTCCGACAAAGTGGTGCATGATGGTGCGGTGGCATCGCCGAGCGATTGTGAGGGTCTCCACCAGCTTTGACAGATCATTGCCGATTAAGGACGACGTTTGCGCTTTCGCGTGCGACATCTGTGCCAGCACCCAAGCAAGCAACCGAAATGCCGGTGGCGGGATGAACGTCAACCACTTCAGGAGTGCCATATGTCAGAGTGCCCGTCTTATCAAGAAGGATGGTGTCGATGTTCGCGAGCGATTCCAGATAGAGGCCGCCTTTGATGGGCGGCTTTTGCAGCTGCGTCAACTGAATTTCCTAAGATCTAGACACCTGATCCAGCGAGTCTTCCGATTGCGATTCCAATTAAGTATGTGACCGTCCCCTCTACTGCGCCAACGACGGTCATTTCAAGACCGCTTGACCACCATGAACGGATGGTGATGAGCGATTTGGCGGCGCCGACAGCGAAGTGCGCGACGAGGGAGACCACAGCGGCGCAGACGATCGCGGGATAACCACTTAGAAAGAAAAAAGGAATAATGGGAATGACCGCGCCTACGGCCGTGGAGAGAGCTCCCGACAAAGCTGAGGTCAACGGTATTCTGAGTCCTTCTTCGGTCGTGTTCAGACGTTCCCGCGCGAGTGCGCGAACGAGCTGGGCTTTGTCGCGGGCCAAGTCCTCCACGAAACGGTCAGCCTCTTCTGGGGTTAAGCCACGAATTTGATAGCTGAGGGAAAGAACTTCACGCGCTTCGGCTTCGTTGTACTCGACAGCATCGCGCTCGCGCGCAAATTCAGCTTCGTAGATTTCACGTTCACTCTTAGCCGCGAGGAAGGCACCCGAACCCATCGAGAGCGCGCTGGCTATCATACCGACCGTTCCCGCGATGATTACGAATTTGCTGTTGCCGAGCGTCGCTCCAGAGACACCGGAAACAATCCCGAAGATCGCTCCGAGACCATCGTTGACTCCATAGATTGCGTCGCCGACCCAGCCAGATGCTTTTAGACGTCCTTGCTCGCGGGCAGCCATGAGTCCATCGAGTGCCTGTCTGGCCTGCTCCCGCGTAGATTGAGGAATAGGGCGCCGATTGCGGATGAGAGTACCGAGCAGTTGGTAATGCTGGCGTTCATCTTCCAGAATCTGGTTGAGTACTTTGACGCTGGGCTCGTCGCCGATTTCGGTTAGCTGCTTGGCGTACTTTTCGATGTCACGGCTTTCGTCCACTTCCAGCCGCCGCAATGTGATGCCTACACCGCCTATACGATTGGAAATTTTGTCGGCCTCGCCGGTCTTTGAGCCTTCATAGACCGGCTCGGAACCTCCGTGTGCGCGAATGCACACAGCCCAGAGATCGGCGTGATGCTTTTCGGCGGACGCAAGACTACGGAATGCGCTGAGCTGCGCCGGATCGGTTTCGCGATCTGCCAGAGTTTGGTACGTGTGGTATCCCTGCATCTCAGCGCGCCAATTGCTTTCCAGAATCTTAAGGAGTTCTCTGGGCTTGTTTGCATCCAGAATAGAAAGGGGGAGAGGGGAGTTGGCGCTCATGTGGAAATCTTACGTGGCTTGTGCATCGTACCTTCCGGTTGCTCCGGACAGAACGAAATTGTGATCCTTGCCGTTAATGCGAAGCTTGATCGGGACCGCTCCCGCGATGTTCGGCCCGTCCGCACCTTCTACGGTCGAGTCGCTCAGCCCGGCAGTGCTGTTCGCGTGCGCCGGTACGCACGCTGCAACAATTGTTGCTGCCGCAGTACTTCCCGTGGTTAAAAGAAATGTTCGGCGGGTGGGATTTGAGGGGCCCGATTGTGGATTGTCTCGCATAGGGCCTCCGTGCGAGTGAGCAGCGTAACGCAGCAACACGTAACTGTCCACCGTGTTGCGTGGATATGTCGCCGCAAAATGAGAATGTCCGGATTGTGCAAAGTAGAAATGTCCGCTTTTCTAAAGGCCGGGAGGCCCAATGGAAGAGGAGCGGATCGAGTTAGAGCAGCGCGGTCCAGCGTGCCATCTGATCGCCCTGATCGACGACGCCAGCAGCCGCGTGTGGGGTCGTTTGGTGGAACACGATTCGACGGAGGAAAATTTGCGCACCTTGCGAGGCTGGCTCGAACGTCACGGGCGGCCGCTGGCGCTGTACACCGATAAAAACAGCCTGTTTGTGACCACCCGGCCCCACCAGTGGCACGAGCAGTTGCTGGACACTCCGGCACGAACGCAATTTGGCCGAGCCTTGGCCGAGCTGGACATCGAGTGGATCGCGGCCCATTCGCCGCAGGCCAAAGGACGCGTCGAGCGGCTGTTCGGCACGCTGCAAGACCGGTTGGTGAAAGAAATGCGTCTGGCGGGAATCGATACGCTGGAAAGGGCCAATCGCTTCCTGGAAATCACCTTCTGGCCCTTCTGGGAAAAGCGCTTTACGGTCCGGGCGGCGCAAAGTCGTGACGCTCACCGGCGACTGGATTGCGGGCATCGCTTGGAGCAGATTCTCAGCGTGCGCGTGGCGCGGACGGTGGGCTTGGATCACACGGTGGTCTCCCGTGTTGCGTGGATAACGAAGGCTGGCAAAACGGTCCGGTGGGTACCGAGAAACTTCAGCGGGCGAGCATCAGGCCGTGGATTGTTTCCGAGTGGCCCGTTGACCTTCATTGATAGACGCCGACAATCGCGCGAGCGACATTGGCCATCTGCGCCGCGCGATTCTCAGACAGGATGCCCAACAGCCAGCTATCGATTGACATCCCACCACTTCCCTTAACGACGAATATTAAGAGAATTGACAGAAGCAATACGTGGTACTCAATCCCTTCTCCATTTTTTGTTCCAAACCAATTCATTGACCACCCATCAGGCAAGTGAACTATGAGCGCTCCCGTAAAGATTATGAAGAGTCCACCAGCAGCGATTCTACCTAAAAAACCGAAGATTAGCGCAATACTTCCGAGAGACTGCCCGATGATAATCAGCCATGCAATAAACTTGGGAATTTTCCTGACTGTCATTTGTTCAAGTGTTCCTTTGATCCCCACACCGTCAAACCAGCCACGCTGCTCCTCAGGTCATGCCGCAAGGTAGCGCTTTTTAACTTGCTGCCACCAGGGACGGCTTAGCTGTGCCGGTGGTGGCGAGAGCCGGATGCGTTTCAACCCGTAATTTCGTCGTTTCGGCAAGCCCAAATCGAAACACACCTCACCGTGTGAAGCGCGAATTTGCCCACGTGGCGCAGACGCGGCGCAAGTAGATTGGCAGGTTTAGTACATCCCGCCCATCCCGCCAGGGCCTGCGCCGGCGGCCGCCTTCTGTCCCTCTTCCCGGATATCGGCCACCAGGGCTTCAGTGGTGAGCATCAGTGCAGCGATGGAAGCCGCGTTCTGCAGTGCTAGACGAGTTACTTTGGCTGGATCAATAACGCCCGCCTTGATCATGTCGCCGAATTCGCCGGTCTCTGCGTTGAAGCCAAAGCTCTCATCCTTCGATTCGCGGATGCGGCCTACGACCACCGCACCTTCACAGCCGGCGTTCTGGACAATTTGGCGCGTGGGCTCTTCGAGGGCGCGCTTTACAATGTTCACCCCGATGGCTTCGTCGCCGTGGAGCTTGAGCTTTTCGAGCGCCGCGATGCAGCGAACCAGCGCTACGCCGCCGCCGGGAACAATGCCCTCCTCGACAGCGGCGCGCGTTGCGTGCATGGCGTCCTCAACACGAGCCTTCTTCTCCTTCAGCTCGGTCTCGGTTGCAGCGCCGACTTTAATCACCGCTACGCCGCCCACCAGCTTCGCGAGCCGCTCCTGCAGCTTTTCCTTGTCGTAGTCCGAAGTGGACTCTTCGACCTGCGAGCGGAGCTGCTTGATACGTCCCTCGATCTCGCTAGACTTGCCGGCGCCCTCGATGATCGTTGTGTTGTCCTTGTCGATGGTCACCTTCTTGGCGCGGCCGAGATCCTCCACCTTCACGTTCTCGAGCTTGATGCCGAGGTCTTCCGTGATGGACTTGCCGCCGGTGAGGATTGCAATATCTTCCAGGATGGCCTTGCGGCGGTCACCAAAACCGGGAGCCTTCACCGCGGCGCACTGCAGCGTCCCACGCAGCTTATTCACAACGAGCGTCGCGAGCGCTTCGCCCTCGACGTCTTCTGCGATGATCAATAGCGGCTTGCCCATCTTGGCCATTTGCTCGAGCAGGGGAAGCAGGTCCTTCATCGAGCTGATTTTTTTTTCGTGGATCAGGATGCGAACGTCTTCCATCAAGCACTCCATCCGCTCAGGATCGGTGACGAAGTACGGCGAAAGGTACCCGCGGTCGAACTGCATTCCTTCCACGACCTCCAGCGTCGTCTCCATCGTTTTGGATTCTTCAACAGTGATGACGCCGTCCTTGCCGACCTTCTTCATCGCTTCGGCGATGATGGTGCCGACCTGCTTGTCGGTATTGGCGCTGATAGTGCCGACCTGCGCGATCATGTCGCCCTTCACGTCCTTGTGGAGCCTCTTAATCTCCTCGACGGCTACTTCGACGGCCTTCTCGATGCCGCGCTTTAGCGCCATCGGGCTCGCGCCAGCTGCTACCGTCCGTACACCTTCGCGGAAGATGGCCTGTGCCAGCACGGTCGCAGTGGTCGTGCCGTCGCCTGCAACGTCGGACGTCTTCGAAGCGACCTCGCGAACCATCTGCGCGCCCATATTCTCAAGCGGATCCGGCAACTCGATTTCCTTCGCGACGGTTACGCCATCCTTGGTAATGATCGGCGCACCGAATTTCTTTTCGATCACCGCATTGCGCCCCTTTGGGCCCAGGGTGATCTTTACCGCATCTGCCAGAATATTGACGCCGCGCAGAATTGCCTGCCGTGAATTCTCACCAGTTACAATTTGTTTTGCCATTAGATTTCACCCTCCTGGGTGATTGCGAATTTCTCGCCCCGTCCAAACCCTTCGAATCAAGTAATTTACTTCCTGCTGGATGCCGCTTTGGCCATCCCGCTGATCTTCGCCAGGATTTCCTCCTCGCGGAGGATCATGTACTCCTGGTCGTCGATCGTGATGTCATTGCCGGTGTATTTGCCGAACAGGATCCGGTCGCCCACCTTCACGTCGAGCGGAATACGCTTGCCCTTCTCGATCTTGCCGGCTCCGACGGCCATCACCTCCCCCTCTTGAGGTTTCTCTTTAGCCGTGTCAGGGATAATGATGCCGCCCTTTGCAGTTTCTTTCTCTTCCAACCTCCTCACCAGGGCCCGGTCGTGCAGGGGCGTTACATTCAGTGCCATTTTCCTAACCTCCGTTTGATCCGTTCTGAGATTCAATAGAGTCGCTTGATGACTAAGAACCGGCATCAAGGCCGAAACGCCTTTAAATTGGCCTGCCGCGTAGTTGCGAGGCCGTCGGCCTCTTTCGTCACGCGAGCGATTTCCTTCTGCGAAGCCTCTTCATTCTCCAACCTCACAGATTCGATAATGGCAGCATTCGCCCGTGCATCCAGTCGTTTTGAAGATATGGCGAGCCGGAAAGAGTTTGGGTTGCTGGAACGAAGAAGACTTACCGAGTTCTGGGAATCCTCCCATCGAGCAATTAGCCCGTCTGCCGAGTGATAGGGTTCATTTGGTGGGAAGAAAGGGATGACCTTGTCCGTTGAGCTATCGAGGTAATTCGTTGGGAAGAAGTTGATCTCGGTAGCAACCCTGGTTGCCGTTCCGTACCGCACCGACATGGCTCGGACCATGTCGTCCTCAGTTAGTCCCGCTGTGGCGTCTTGCTCATAAATCACCACAATCCTGTAGAGCTCTCCATTGTAGAAACTGAACAAAATTTGCGAAAACGGGTCCACTCGGTGTGAAGAAGAGGAGTTCAACGTCCAAAACGTCAATTCTTGAATGACTGCTGGGCACTGGTGAATTAGAGTCGTCGAGTGCGAGTATGGGCCGACCTGCTTCGAGAGTTCTGCCAAACTCGTTCCCAGCGAGAATGTTCGATACTTGGACAGGTCCTGGCCGGAAATCAAGGGAGCTGAAAGCAGGATGACGGAAAGGAAAATAAAGATATTGCGCATCATTTTCATTTGAATATCTCCTTCAATCAACGTTTCACGATCGGTTCCACGTTGGCTTGTATCATTATTACTTTCAGCATCCCCTTGCTGCCTTCGAGCCCCATGCTTTGGTTCAGGAACAACTCGTGCAGCAGGATTCACACCAGATGCTCCATTAAAAAATGGCGCTGCCCAGCAGGTGTAGCCTCCCTATTCTGAAGTATCTTGTTGCATCGACCAGGATTGCACGGGGGAAGGTCGAGCTTGCGGACGAGATTCGTGTCCGTGATGGCCAGCGTTTTCTCGAGCCTCTTGCTCTTGACCCACTCGGTGTTTTCCTCCGTTTCCTCGATGACTTGCGTCTCGGAATCGATCTCGATCTGCAGCTTCATTACGTCGCCGCACTCGGGCGCGCCGAGGAGGCCGGTTCCCCTATTCGCGTCATCCTTCAGTAGGCCGCCTACGTCGCACGGGTTATCATAGTGATCAATCACTTTGTCCGAATGAGCCATGCTCCCTTCGCTCGTGTACTTGTTTTGTTTTCCTGATGCCTGCCGCGATTCTCTGATGATTTCACCAGCCATGTAGAAAGGAGTCCAGGGCTCGCTTTCGAATTGCAACGATTTCGGGATGAGTTTGCCTTCCTCGATCAGGATGGTCGCCGTTTTGATTGTGTCTGCCATTGACGTCTCGCGGCGGCAGTGGCGTTCAGGATCGCCTAGCCTTACGTGATTTGCTCCCCTAGAGTCAGGACAACCATAAAGGCGCCTGCACAAAGCAAAACGTCCATCCATAGCTGGTGATTTGCGGAGGAGCGCAATAACACAACCAGGAGCGGCGCCGTGATGGAAACCCACTCCACGCTTCCCGTGACCATTGGGAACCTCATTTCTCGTCCAGCTTGCCCTTCCCAGGAAAAATTGGGGGGCGGACTTTTCCCGCCCCTCAACCAAATATTTGTCGGTCAAGCCGAGGGGATTATTTTCCTGCTTGGGCGGCCTTCGTTTTCGCGGGCCCCGACGGGTTTGTCTCTAAACTCCTTTTCGGATCTAATCCAGTCCTCGACAACTTTTCCCCGTTGCCATTTGCTGAGATGCTGATCTTTATCTGCTTTGGCTTCGACTCCTCAAGTTTCGCCATGTGCAGGGTCAAGACTCCATTGCTATAGTCGGCCCGAATGTTTTCGGAACTGACCGTGTTCGGCAGGGAAAAGCTCCGCACGAACGAACCATAGGCGCGTTCAATTCGGAGGTAGTTGTCCTCGTTGACGTCCTTCTCAAACTTCCGCTCTCCGCGGATGGTCAACGTATTGTTTTCGACGCGTACGTCAATGTCCTTGTCTTGGAGATCCGGTAGGTCGGCCTTTACGACCAATTCGTTCTCGGTTTCGTATATGTCTACGAGTGGCGCCCAGTTTGCCAGGTCGGCAGGCCCCGAGCGGTCGCGAGTAAAATTGTCTTCGAACAAACGATTAACTTGGTCCTGTAGAGATGTCAAACCGCGGGCCTGGTCCCAACGTGTAATTGTGTTCATGGCAACCTCCTTAGTTGTCTTGGCCAAGGGGTGATTCTAGATAACCGCCCTTAGTTTAGATTGCCTTGCGACTCCCTCAGTCAGTTAACTACGCTAGTTCAATTCACTTGTCTTGTCAACATAATTTAGAGATAATTTAGCTGGGTTAATCTACCAAGTTAAACCGACCGGGGGCCACCTGTGGACGTTTGTCTAGTGATCAAGCAGCGGCTGGAACAAATGGGGGTGGAGCAGAGGGAGCTGGCAGCTGCCGCTGAAGTTACGGAGTCTTATATTTCCCAACTGCTGACTCGCAAGAAATTGCCCCCTGCGCCCGATCGGACAGATATCTATGAAAAGATGGGGAAATTCCTGAGGCTCCCGAGCGGTAAGCTCTCGAAGCTGGCGGACCTCCAGCGCAAGGAAGAATTGAAGAGAAGCTGGGGGGAGCTGCCCACGCCGTTGTTTAAAGAAGTTCGAGAGTTCATCCTTGGCAAGTGCGCACCCAATGCGGAAGAACAAATACGGGCGATTTTTGAGAAGCAGCCCTTCGGCGAACTCGAACGCCTAGTCACTCAAAAGCTTTTGGACGTGGCTAAAAGAGTCGCCAAGGAAGAATTGGGAAGCGAAGACTGGCTCCACACGGTGGCTCAACTCAGCGGCCGGAGCTACGAAGAGATGCGGGTCATCATCCTCGAGTTTTTGGACACGGACGTCTTCAATGTGTCGATTGAAAACTGCGCCTCCTTCTTGGATCCGCTGATTGAATCTTGGGACATCAACCTCACGACCTTCAGCATGGAAATTGTCCTAAACCGGACCTTGGCCCCCGGGCACCCGAAGAAATTTGAGTTCGTCGAACGGGAATCTCACCAACCTGAGGAAGAGCCAGGGTTCACAGAATTCCTCAAGGATAGTTCCCTCAGCGGAACTGCCACTGAAGAAGAAATTGAGTTTCTGAAAAAGCTGAGGTTCAAGGGGAAACAACCCACTCCGCTCTATTATTACAGGCAATTACAAGACCTCAGAGACCCGCTCCATTTTCGACCGCTCATGACCCAGACCCCCCAAATGAAGATACGAGGCCAGTCCCAGCCCGAAGGGTCAGTCGCCCCGATGCACAAATATCGGGAGGTTGATGACATTAATAGACAACTTCAGCTTGACGGCAGAAAGAAGGCATTACAACGTTGGGCAGGGAACAAAGGCAGCCAGGGCAAGAAACAAAAAGCAAAGTCGTAAGAAGTTTTCCCCGCTATACTCGCCAGCAACGTGAGGCTCCGGGAGTCTCTAGACCGCAAATAGCGTTTGGGCAGTCCTGGCCGCTCAGACGGCAGCATGACAATGGAGGAAGCCTTGGCACTGGTGATCGAGGAAAAGTACGACCAGGTACGCCAACTCCTAAGTATTGGCAAGGAACGCGGCTATCTGCTCTATGACGAGGTGAACGCCATTCTCCCCCCAGAAGTGCATTCCTCCGAGGAGATTGACGAAATGCTTTCCGCCTTCGAGCACTACGGCATCAATATCTACGAAGATGTCACCAGTGCCGAGGCCGCTCGTGATGCCCCGGAAGTTGCCGATTTCTGTGCGGTAGAGCCAAAAGGGGAATTCACATCCGAGGGCACCGAACTCGATCTGACACCGGGAACCTTGGAGAAGACGAACGATCCGGTTCGCTTGTACCTTCGCGAAATGAGCACCGTTCCACTACTGACGCGCGAAAGTGAAGTGGTGATTGCGAAGCGATTCGAGCGCGGGCATCTGCTCGTTCTGAAAACCATTACGCGCGCGCCGCTCGTTCTGAAGGAACTGTTGCAGGTTGGAGAGGACTTGCGTAACGACTCCCGCTCGATTAAGGAAATCGTCCAGTTTGACGACGAGGAGCTGACCGAGGAAAAGATCGAAGCGAAGACTAAGGAGACGCTCAGGCAGATCGATAAGATCGCCGCGCTCTATTTGTTGGCGACGAAGCAAGCTGCGAAGTTCCAGCGTGTTCCGGGTTCCAAGAAGCGCTCTTACCTGCATGCACGCTATGCTCTCGCCCGGACCCGCGTAGAGATGTCGATACGCGTCCGAGAACTCGATTTCAAACTGTCGGAGAAGAAGCGGCTGATCGACAAGATTCGCAATACGATCCGGGACGTTCAATTCCTAGAGCGCGAAATCGAAAAGCTCGAGCGCCGAGTCGATGCATCGAAAGCCGATGTCCAGGCAGAGGCGCGCAAAGACCTGAAAGGCCGCCGGCAGGAGTTGAACGAGATTGAAATCGCTAGTGAGGTTAACCTGACGGAGCTGAAACGGATGCTCCAGATTATCTTGCGGGGTGAAGCAGAAGCAGAGCAGGCCAAAAAGGAATTGGTCGAAGCGAACCTCCGCCTCGTCATTTCCATCGCGAAAAAGTACAACAACCACGGCCTGCAGTTCCTCGATCTGATTCAGGAAGGCAATATCGGTCTGATGAAAGGGGTGGATAAGTTCGAATGGCGGCGTGGATACAAGTTCTCGACATATGCGACTTGGTGGATCCGCCAGGCAGTCACCCGTGCCCTTGCTGATCAGGCACGTACAATCCGCGTTCCGGTGCACATGATCGAGTCAATCAACAAGGTTGTGCGGACTCAGCGACAACTCGTGCAGGAATTAGGCCACGAGCCTTCTTCCGAAGAAATTGCCAAGCGCATGGATATGAGTGTCGAAAAGGTGCGCAAGATCAAAAAAATCGCGCAGCAACCGATCTCGCTTGAAACGCCCATCGGCGAGGAGGAAAACTCGCACCTAGGAGACTTTCTTGAGGACAAGACTGCAGTGTCACCCTCGGATACGGCCACCTACCAGAGCCTCCAAGAGCAGACATCCGCGGTTTTGAAGACTCTCACGCCACGCGAAGAGAAAATCATCAAGATGCGGTTCGGTTTTGAGGACGGCAACGAGCACACGCTCGAACAAGTGGGCCAAACATTCGCCGTCACCCGCGAGCGTATCCGCCAGATCGAAGCCAAGGCACTGCGCAAGCTGAGGCATCCTGGGCGCTCGAACCGGCTCCGCTCCTTTCTCGAACTCGGCCCGCGAGACTCACTCTAGCGTTCTCCTTCTAAATTATCGCGCGAGTACTAGCGCTGCCGCCCCTGCCGCTCCGTCTTGACTCGATGGACTGATTTGCAGATGGTAGTCGGATTACCTTACATTGAGAATGTCCCTTGCGACCTTCACTAGCCCAGTTGCCATCTGCCGCCCGTCCGTTGGGAGGCGGCAACCCATGACCGTTGGAATGCCGGATCCCGGGAAGTCGACTTTTCGTTCCCGATCTGTGATTCACCAACTAACGTATAGTCGTGACATACACCGATCTCGCCTGAAGACATACGAAAATGCCAGAAGAAAAGTGGATCAAAACACTTGAAGACGGCAGAAAAGTTAAATTCTTCTACCAGGAACTGCCGGAAGACGGGGCGTTTATCACCGCGCAGATTGCCGGGAATGAGGTCGTCTATTCGGTCGTATTGGCCAGAGCAAGAAACCCACTCGGTCGTGAAGATGTTGAAAGCCATTTCAAGGGCGAACTTTCAAAGAAGTAGGAACGCTCATTTTGGAACTATGCACAGATCCGCCGATTCGAACTGCGCACCACCCGGCCAATCATTAATCTTGTACAAGAGAGCTGGAGCGGTTGGGCAGTGCGGGTCGAGATGCTCAAACCGTCGACAAATTCAGCAAACTTCTGAGCCGAACAGATAAAGACCACACAAATCTCCTGCTATTCATGGCTCAAAAACTGGCTCAGAAGAAAGAAGACGCAAGGAAGTAGTAAAACGATAGCGCTAAGGCGCTTCTTCACCTTGCGCGTCGTAGCGTTCGCCCCAAAATTCAGGGGGCGAATCCAGAAAAAAGCAGAACAACTAAATGAAGGTAGCTGCTCTTTCCAGGATCTGATGATCCGCCGGCAGAGAAGAAGTTGTCTGAACTCTCCATTTTCTCATCCAAAGAAACAGAACTAACAAGCCCCAAAGGTGGTATCCGACATTCGCACGTCTTTTGAGATGAGAGGTCAGATAGAACTCAATTACGTTGCGCCTGAAAAGCTCAGGATATGTAGAGACACCTGCGCGTAGCGTATCCACTAACAACGAACGAAGCGGTCCCCGAAACCAATCATGAACTGGGATATCGAATCCGATCTTCTTTCGGTGGCGAATTGCAGGCGGCAACTTGTCTCGCATTAGTTCTTTAAGAATAAATTTCTGACAGGAACCGCGAATCTTGAGGGAAGCGGGGAGGGAGGCGGCGAATTCAACAATCCGGTGATCCAGAAACGGAGGCCGCACTTCGACCGCATGCGCCATGCTCATGCGGTCCACCTTGGCCAAGATATCGTCTGGAAGATAGTACTTCTGATCGAACCGGAGATAAGGCTCTAGTTCATCCTGAGACGGTAATATTTCGCCCAGATCTCCGAGAATTTGATCGAGCGAATGCGGAAGAGGACTTTGAAGCAGCGATTGTTTCTCTTCTTCGGAAAACGTTCCGTTCCAATAAACATGTGCCCGCTCAGGTAGCAAAAGACTCCCTTGCAGGAAACGTTTCAGCTTATATTCAAAACCGATCTTATCGTCGGACACCGGCCACCGAAGGACCGCATCCAACGCGAACCGTACAGCAGACGATGGCAATCGTCGTATCTGGCAAGCAAGCTGATTCGCCCGGTAAGTTAAGTAGCCGCCGAACAATTCGTCGGCACCTTCTCCGCTGAGGGCGACGGTTGTCTTCCGCTTGCACATTTTCGAAAGAAACCAAACAGGCAGCGCTCCTGCATCTGCATTCGGCTCGTCGGAGTAGTAGCCAATATCCTCAATTGCGCCCTGTAGATCGGCATGGGGGCTGAGATCCAACTCCTCGTGGTCGGTTCCGTACTCGTCCACGACTTGCCGAATGTATGGAGATTCGTCGAAACTACGGCCTCGGAAGGAAATCGAGAATGTCTTCAGGCGTGAACTGGATTCGGTCGCGGCGTAATGCAGAATCGTCGATGAATCGATGCCTCCACTGAGCCATATGCCCAAAGGGACGTCGGAAATACGATGCTCGCGCGCCGATTGTCGGAGAAGAAAATCGAGCTCCTCTTGAGCGGAATCCAAAGTCCACTGATGGGAACCGCCCGAGGGCAAACACCAATACGAGTCGGAGTAGATTCTGCCGTCTCGCCACTCTAGCCATCGTCCCGGCGGAAGCTTTTCAATCCCTTCGACAAGCGTCGACGGGCCAGGCACGTAGTTCAGAGACAGATAACAATCAAGGCCAACCAGATTCAATCTACGCTCAATCTCCGGGTGAACGAGAATGGCTTTTAACTCTGAACCAAAAAACAGATCTTCTCCGTAACGTGCGATGTAGAGTGGCTTTATGCCCATCCGATCTCGTGCCAAGATCATTCGTCTGGTCGATTCGGTCCAGAATGCAACCGCGAACATTCCCCTCAGACGGGAAAAACAACCCGTGTCCCATTCGAGAAATGCGCGAAGCACGGTTTCGGTGTCGCAGTGGGAGTGAAACCGATGACCAAGGCTCTCCAGTTCGCTCCGCAGTTCTTGGTGATTGTAAATTTCACCGTTGAATACGATGGTCGTGTCTTCGGCCTGAATCGGTTGGTCGCCAGAATCGAGGTCGATGACTTTTAACCGAGTTGCGCCCATCGAACAGAGTCTCGATCGGAAGATACCCTGTTGGTCAGGTCCGCGGTGAATCAGGGTTGCATTCGCATTTCGAATGCGATCGGGATCTGGAGCCCAAGTCTTATTAGTAAATCCGGTGATTCCACACAAGTTTTCGCACTCCTCAGCGGAGAATGTCAGAATATTGGCCGACGTGCTCTTTACTGCGCAGTTCATTGCGAGTACGCCGCCAGTTGACGCGCGGCTGAATCAGGGATGTATCGATCCGATCCCGGTATTTCAAAGCGATATTCATGAATACGCCCATTTGATCCGGTCCGCGATGGACCAGGGTGGTGGTGGCTTTACGGATGCGTTTCGGATCAGGACATCCGTTTCTGTGGGTGAAGCCCGCAATTCCGCACAACGCGAGACCTCCCCTCCAGGGCGAGCGACTAAAACTTGCCGCGGCGCGTCCGATACCTGCACCACAAATCTTAAGTCTTTAAGACTTTGAGTCAAGTGAAGTCTTAACCGACTAAGACCTAAGGAGGTATGGACGCAGGTGGCATTGGAAAGGTTGTAAGCTTCGGCGAAATCTCTTACGGCTTAGACGTTCGATCCTCCGCGTTGCCGTCCTCGCCATCTTTTCTGCCGGCGGCCACGTGCCCGAGCGCGCCGATCGCCGCGGCGGTGGCGGTCTTCTTCCAAGAGGGTCCACTCTGGCCGGGCGTTGGCTCGGGATCATTACCACCCGTGCGGGAGCCCTTGCCCATTGGGTCGGACTTGGATTCAGCGCTTGTGTCGCCGTCGAGCGAAGGATCCACCGGCGAGTAGCGCAGCGCTGCGGGCTGGGTCACCACTTCATCAAACTCGGGCGTTTGTTCTGACGCCTGCGGCGAATTCGCCTCAGGCTGTTGGGGCACGCTATGCCGCGGCATCACCGTTCGCCGGGCGACGGGTCGAACGATGGAAGGCACCGCGCCGATCTCGTGGGGCGCGGCATCCGCAAGCTCTACGGCAACTGTGAGCGACGACCAGCCCATAGCAAACAGAATGAGAGCGCCCATGCCGGCTAGGGTTGCCATAGCTCGAATCGCGGGCCCACGGCACCGTCTTTCGGCCAGCAGCGTTTTCACTCGGAATGTCAGGAACGAATTCAACAATGCCAGATCATTCGGCGGCTCCACCTGCAAACCGAGCACCTGCCGGCGTGCCATCCGCGTCAGGCAAAGCGCATAATCCTGCCGACGTCCGTGCCGCAATTCCATCACCGCCATATCGCAGGCGAGTTCGCGGTCGCGCCCCAGATTACGCAACGCGAGCCACACCGCGGGATGGAAGAAAAGCAGGCACGCGGCGAGCTCCGCAAACGTGCTCCACAAAAAGTCGAGGCGCTTCACATGCATCAGCTCGTGATAGAGCACGTCGATGGTTTGCTCGTGGTCGAGATACGCATCGAGTCCTTCTGGCATGATGACGACCGGATTCCACACGTATGCCGTTCCAGGCGAACTCAGCCCGGGCAGCTCCAGAATCCGGCATCGTGAAATCTTCAGGCGGCGGCATTGTTCGACAAAGATCGCCTCAAGGTCGAGGGTCGCGAGGCGCGCCTGCGAAACGGCTTCGCGCAACCGCACACGGCGCCGCGCAATTCGAGCGAGCATCGCCGCCGCGCCTGCAGCGTAGATCCAGAAAACGACAGCCATGGCGGGTGCAACTTTCCAATTCCACGCACGCGGAATCGTTAGCGTCGTTACAGTTCGAGAAGAAGGGGCGGCCGACGAAACCAATACGGCCGTTGAGGATGCCAAACGCGCGACGCGCTGCACGTCCAACATCTGGTTCACGGCCACAAGCCAATAAAAGCACGAGGCGGCAAAGAAAACCAGCCACAGAGTGTGCCGCACGTTTGCTCGCGAGGCAAGACGGCCCAGTGCATAGCACAACAGATACGCAGCCAGGATGCGGATCACTGCGCTGCTGAGAAGCTCCAGCGCCGGAATGTGGCTCGAGCTCATTTACTTAGGCGCCTGGTCCTTGGTTTTCCGCTGCCGATAATTGTGAATCAGCGCTTCGAGTTCGTTCAACTCCCGCTCGTTCACGGTATGGCGATCAAGCAAGTTCATCATCAGCGCAGAAGGCGATCCTCGAAACGTGCGCTCGAGAAGATGCTTCGCCAAGCCCCCTCCGACTTCATCGCGCGTTACGCGCGATCTGAAAACAAACGCCCGGCCGCGCAGCGTGTGCTGGACATAACCCTTGTTTTCCATGATGCGGAGCAGGCTTTGTACGGTTTTGTAATTCGCTGGAGGGTTCGAGGACAGGTGGCCGACGACGTCCTCGACCGTCCCTTCCCCATATTCCCACAGCGCATGCAATATCAGAAGCTCCGCATTGGTGGGTAGACCCGTCCGGGATGCAGAGCTCGATCGCCGTCTCATAATCGTCTTAGGAGTTTAAGACCGCAGAATCCTGCCGTCAATCTCAGTCATCACTATGTCAGTCATCACTATGCCCTTGAGAACAGTCTGCTTTCAGTTGATCACAAGAGCGTCTGATCCATTCCTCCTCAGCTTCTCAGTCGGTTGGATCTAGGTTTCTCGTAGCGTATTCACTTGCATTAATTACTCGTATTAAGTAACGTTAACTATACTAGTGGTCCAGATGGATAGAGTTGGACCTACAACCATGCTGCGTTTAACTCTTTCAATATTTGTTCTTATTGGGTCGATGCATTTTCTCTTCCCTGAGGTAGCCTTCTCGCAGGGTGAGACTACCAGCGCAATCGTCGGCCAAGTGAGCGATGCAACTAGCGCGGGAGTACCGCGCGCTACAGTGACGGTCACGAATAACGAGACTGGACTGAAGCGAAGTGCCACAACGGATGATTCGGGCCGATTCAACTTCCCGCAGCTGAAACCCGGTAATTACACGGTAAAGGTGGAAGCCGAAGGCTTCGAACCACAGCAGAATGACGCTGTATCCTCTGCCCTGGGTCAAAAACAAACCGTCGACTTCAGACTCAAGATCGCACACTCAGAGCAGACTATTGAGATAAGCAGCGAAGCTCCAATTCTCAACCCGGAGAATGCGAATTCGTCCACGACTCTCAATGCACACGCGCTGGAAGACCTTCCAAATCCGGGCGGTGACTTAACCTACCCACTTCAGTTCGCGCCAGGAGCGCTCATCAATACGGCAGGCAGCGGCAATGATTTTGTTGGCGGGACGAACGGGTACGGCAATGTTGAGTTCAATGGACTGCCCGCTCTCTCAAATGGTTACATCGTCGACGGACTGGAAACAAACGATCCGCTGACGAATCTGAACAGTGGACTTTCAACAAACCTCGTTCTCGGATTGAACTCGATATCGGAAGTGACAGTCAACACGCTTTCCTATGCCGTCGATCAGGGCCGGTATGGAGCGTCTCAGGTCAACTACGTCACAAAGTCCGGTTCGAACCAGTTTCACGGGAACCTATACGAGTTGTGGAATGGCTCGAAGTTCAATGCGGCCAACTATTTCACGAATGCCACTCCGGGAAATCACAAGCCGCGCTCAACTGTAAACCACTTCGGAGGCAGTGTGGGCGGCCCGATTGTTCACGACAAGTTGTTTTTCTTCTTCGATAGCGAGTGGGTGCGGATTGCACTGCCCATTGTCACGCCGACAATCGTTCCGACGACGGCATTCCAGAATTACGTTTTGCAGCAACTCCCTTCGCAGTCGGTGCCGTTCTATCGGGAGATGTTTTCCCTATACAGAAATACGAGCGGATCGCCCCGGGCAATACTGGGGTGTCCGCTTGGCACCGGCGGGGATGGTTGCGCAAATAGCCAGAGTGTTTCGCACTCAAGCGATGATCACGAACAGGTCCAGACGGTCCGCATCGATTACAACGTCAATGAGAAAAATACAACCTGGTTCCGGTTCCAGGCGGACACCGGACTCCAAGCTGCCTATACAGATCCCATCAATCCTCTGTTCAACGCTTTTTCCCCTCAACCCCTTTACTCGTTTGCAGCCGGATATACCCACGTTTTTTCGCAGAATCTTGTGAACTACTTCAACCCGGCATTTTCGTGGTACGAGAGCTTGTTCGGGCCTGCGGATTTTCAGAAGACGCTCTCCGCCTTTCCCATTGTGCTGGAAGGCATCGGCCCGAATGCATTCACACCGATCGGAGGATTGGACAACACCTGGGTCCAGGGAAGACGCGCCTCCCGGTTTTTCATCAACGACAACCTGGCCTGGAGCCGTGGGGCACATGAATTACGGTTTGGAACGAATACGCGAATCCTCCGCTTGAATGACTATGATTTCGGGGAGGGCTCGGTCCCGACCGTGACCTACGCCACCCTGCAGCAATACATTCAGGGAGTCGCATCCACGGCAACAAAGACGTTCCCTACGTCCGCGAACGAGCTATTCAACTTCTTGAATCTGGATCTGTATGCGCAAGACACCTGGAAAGTAACCAGAAAGCTGACGTGGACTTTCGGCATTCGCGACACATTCAATTCCAACCCATTAAATCCTCACGACCAAATTGCTCGTCTTCGCGGCTCTTTCGATTCCATCTCGCATGAGGTGAATCAGCCTTTGAACGCCGCTATTCAAACCGGTCTCGGTAACGTCTTCTCCTCGACGCCCCTCGCGATCCTGCAACCGCGAACAGCGATCGCATGGCAATTCGAATCCAAGTCGGTGCTCCGTGCGGGCTTCGGAATTTTCAGTGACATTTTACCCGGCAGCATCGCCGACGTAGTCGGTGTCAACCCACCCTACGTCAAAACTTTCCAGGGCGGCCTCCTTGGCACTGTCGGCGGCACAGCGATTGCGCTGGGAGTTCCTAACAGTGCGGTTGACGCAACCGTGGTCGCCAATCAGACCTTCACCCTGGGATTTCCGCAGGGCCAACTTTCCTGCGTGTCTTCGCAAGCGAACCCCTCAACCTGTCTTCCTCCAGTCGCCATCACGGCGGTGCCAGATGGAAAACTTCATGCACCGTATTTCATGGAGTGGAGTCTTGGTTTGGAACATGAATTGGGAACCACGGGGAGCATCCACGCACAATACGTCGGCACCCGCGCTGTGAACCAGCCGTATCTGACGCAAGTGAACGGCTATCAAACGGTCTGCGACGGGTGTTTCGCGCCGTTTCCCTATGCCCACTCCACTGATCCAAGATTCGGGGCAGTGACACAATTTTCCACCGGCGCGAACAGTCATTACAACGGCTTGCAAATGTCCGTCATGAAGCGCATTGGTCATGGCCTAACGGGGCAAATTAACTACACCTGGAGCCGTTGCATGGACACCGTCTCGAATGGCGGATTCCTACAGTTCTCTGCAGGAGGAATCCTGTCTCCCCTCCCAGGGGATTTAGCTCGCGACTACGGTCCCTGCGACTACGACATCCGCCACAATCTCAACGCTCAATACGTTTATCAATTGCCGGTCAGGGTCCAAAACCGCCTCTTTGGCTACGCACTGAACGGCTGGCAAGTGTCGGGAACCGCGTTTTGGCATAGTGGGATTCCTTTCTCAGTGCTGAGCACTCCCTATTCAGCAAATGGAAATGGCATCGTCAACGGCAGTGGACCTCAATTCGCAAGCGTTGTTCCCGGCGTGCCGCTCTACGAACACAATCCCATTCTAGGCGTCACACAACCGGGCACGGTTCAGTGGCTCAATCCCAATGCGTTTGTCTCTACTGTGGACCCGAGTACTGGCGCGTGCTTCGGGGGTGACAGGCCAGAGAATTGCCAATTCGGGAACCTCGGTCGCAACGCGCTCCGCGGTCCCAATTTTGCGTGGAGTGATTTCTACCTCACGAAATCGTTTCCCCTGACCGAGAGCGTGAAGCTGCGCTTCGACATACAGTTCTTCAATGTCTTCAACCATCCGAATTTCGGACTTCCGAGCATGGCGCTGGCTGGCATCCCGGGGAAGCCTACTACGCAGACCGGATTTGGCGCTCTTACTTACACGACCTCTCCGCCGACAGGCTTACTCGGTGTCGGTTTGGGCGGCGATAGCACTCCCCGCATGATCGCGTTTCAATTGCGCCTGGAGTTTTAGACTCGCTGTCGTTCAGAGAGATGCAATCAGAATAGGCAAGAGGACTAGATCGCGTGGTGTCTATTGAACAAGTTGCACTTTGCTCTCGATGACCAGGCCATTGAGCGTCCGTGGCTCTGCAAAGAGGAAAGCCGAGCTCAAAGAGTTGACCGCTGCCTGAGCGCAGGCAGTAGTTCCCGCAACTCCAATCTATTTCTTCTTCTTCTGCGTCTCTTTTTCCAGCGTTCCCAGCTCCCGGGCCAGTTGTTCGGCCTGTTCTCGAAGACGGCTGAGGCGCTCAGTGAGTGCGGGCAAGTTCTGCCCAGTGGCCGCCGAAGCCGGAGCAGCCGCGGGCAGAGCGGGTTCCGGAAGTCCAGTACCACCTGTGAGCTCGGCAAGGGCCTCGTTGAAAGTATCCCGATAAATTAGCCGGTCACCCATGGCCAGTACAACTTTCTTGAGCTGTGGCATACGTGCTTCGGTGGCCTGAATGTAGATGGACTCGACGTATAGGAAGCCGCCACTGACGGGCAGAGCGATGATGTTTCCGCGCAGAACGTGCGAGCCCTGCTGGTTCCACAAGGTCAGATCCTTGGAAATGTTCTGGTCCTGGTCAATGCGCGATTCAATCTGCATCGGGCCGTACATCAGTTGCTGTTTCGAGAGTTGAAAATAAACCAAGTCCCCTAATCGATCTCCGTCGCAGCGCGCAGCCATCCACCCGATCAAATTGTCTTTTCCCCGAGGTGTGAAAGGCAGGATCAGCAGGAACTCGGGTTCTTTCTCTCCTGGCAGGGTGGCCACCACGTAAGTGGGCTGCATGGATTCGGGCTGTCCAGACTGGCCCGATAGGGTATGCGCGACCTCCCAGATGTCTTCCTTGTTGTAGAAGACTTGCGGATCGCGCATGTGGAAAATACGATAAGCCTCGGCCTGTGCACGAAAAAGAACCTCCGGGTAGCGGGCATGCCGGCGCAGGTCCGGGGGCATTTCGGAAGCGGGCCGGAATAGTTTCGGGAACAAATTCTCGTAAACCTGGATGATGGGGTCGCTGGGATCGAATACGTACAAAGACACTTTGCCGGTGTAGGCGTCCACTGCGGCCTTTACCGCATTGCGAATGTAGTTGGCACCTTCCTCCACCCCGGTCACGGGGAGCGTCGCCGAGTACGGATGCGAGAGAGAAGTCGTGTAGCCGTCCACCATCCATACCAACCTGCCGTCATCGGTAACCACCAAATAGGGGTCGGGGTCCCAATTCAAGAAGGGGGCCAGATGCGCCAGTCTTCCCCGCACCTTGCGATAAATCATCATGCGGCTCTGTCCGGTGAGATAGCCCGTGAAAATCATGTTGGGCTCGCCCTGGGAAATCGCGGCGGCGGTCTTTAGTAGGAAAGAGCCAATCGGAAAACCTCCAGTGCCCTGGTAGGTCGAATACTTGTTCTGGTCGCCGGAAGGATAATCAAACTCCTCGCGGGCGGAGTGAACGAACACCGGATCCTGAGTGCTCTCGCCGTAGTAGATCTCCGGCCGGGTGAGCTGGAAGCCAGGCGATTTGATTTCCGGCGGGGCGTTTTCGATGAGCAGGACAGGCAGGCCGTCGGGCGTAATCTTGTTGACCTCCGATACGACCACGCCAAAGCCATGGGTATAAATGAACCGCGGATTGACCCAGCTCTGACTGGCCTCGGCGGACAACTGGTTCACGTCGATTTCGCGGGGAGACAACATTACTTGCTCGATGTGGCCTTTGGGGAAGTAGCGGTCAACGTCGGTGCTGGGGAAGATGTAATACGGGCGCAGCGCCTGGATCTGGGTGATCGTTGCGCCGTAGGCGCGCAGGTCCCAAAGACGAATATTGTCGAGCAGCGTGGCGTCTTGCATGGCATCGACCGTCTGTTGCCCGCTAGCATCGAACGGGCGCTCGGTGGCATTCCGATTCAGGCCGAAGGCATCGGCAGTGGCCTGAATATGGCGCTCGATATACGGCCGTCTCGATCGAAATCTCATTCGGTCGTACATGGATCGCGCTAACGATCATTGGCAAAACTAGTTGCAGGATGAAGAAGGTGGCTACAAGGACCGCGGCCTTTTTGTATCTCGACGTCCATGCGAGCGGGAGCGCCGCTAAAACGGCGATTATGAGGAGCCAGCGCAAAGGAAGCGTAACCTTTGCATCTACATAATCCGCTCCGGTCATGAAGGCGTGCGAGCTGAACAAAAGATCGTAGTTGCCAAGGAAAAACAAGGCAGCGAGACCCAGTAGCAAAAGTGCGACAATGATGCGCACGAAGCCGGTGCGGCTGGCGCCTGGCAGCATTAGCGCGCGGGCCCGCCGATCAAGAGTACTCAGGCCCCCGCCACTTATCCACAACTGCCATCCCCGGGCAGTGGCCCAGAAGATCAGGGCACAAAGGATCACCAGCGCAAACTCAAACCAGAGTGCTTCCGAATAGAAAGGCAGATCGAACATGTAAAACGACAAGGGGCGCGAAAAAACCTGATCCCTCCAAGCGTCGGGGGGCAGCGTGAGTCCGCGCGACCCGAAAAAGCGCATGACCGTCCAATAGTCAATTGAGGCCGAGGCGAACAGTATCGCCACGATCGCCAGTCCCACCGTAATCAGGCGGGAGTACAGGCGGAATTCCCGTCGGCGGATGCCGGCGAATGCCAGCCCCTGCCCATGAGCAACCCAAAGCGCAATGAAAGCAACCAGGGTGCCCGTCCCGACGGGGGCACTGCTGTACCACAGCATGCTGATCCAAGTACTAACTTGTCCGACCTCTTTCCACCAGTTGTAGTCGATGATGAAATTGGCGGCGATCGTGATCGCCCGAAGGCTGAGCGCCAACAGCACGGCTAGTATGAGCAGGTTTCGAATCTTTAAAAGATGCATAAGAAATCGTCGGACCCTGAACAGCGGAGCCGACTCCAAGCAAAGAAAGCACGCTGGTTTGGGAGGTCGATCGTGATCCTATCACAGGCTCCGCGTGAATCGTGAAGAGAGCTCTGGTCTGGATGGAAAGAACCCTCATCGTAGTGGACCCTGAAACGGTCGTGCGCTGGCACAGAGCCGGATTCCGCTTGTATCGGAGGCTGATTAGGTCGCAGCACCTACTGTATCGAGGACGCCCACCTTGCAGCGAGCGATTATCGCTCATCAAAGAATGCGGATGGAAGGATGGCGACAGAGGCGGCTCGGTTAAAAAGTTAGGATCCACAGATAGGAAGACAGAACCGTCTTGACTCCGACCGGCCTTCTCATGGAAGGAGTTGGCAACTTACAGCCAGGCAAATCGCGTCCGAGGATGACGTTCGAGTCGCGGCCATCCGGGAGTTACCGTATAGTCGCTCGAATGCAAATACAAAGCACGACCAGCGCCTGAGAAGTCAGTACGTGGTCTGTGACTAGATCGGCCCGCGAATACAAGTCAGCAAGAGCCTTAATGATTGCCGATCGCACGATCTTGGAACGAGAACTTGGACTCCACCCCGAACGGTTTTCCGTCCAACTCCGCGTAGGGGTAGATGAAATAGTTGAGCGGCTCGCCGTGCTGCGGTGGGTCGAGGCGGATGTCTCGCCCGACAGTAAACTGCAGGCGATTGTCATCGAGCGCCCCGAAGAAATAATCCTTCTTGTCCGGATGCTTCCAAGCTTCTGAGGCATCCACTGGGATCCAGCCGTAGGGCTCGACGTAGAACTCCGCCCAGCAGTGATATCCCGGTACAGCCCCATCATGCTTATCAGCGGGCAGCGGAAACCCAATTTCGAAGCGAGCAGGAACTCCGGCCGCGCGCATCATGCCGATAAACAGCGAGTGGAAATCAGTACAGTTGCCACGCTTAGCCGTGCAAGCCCATATCGCATCGCCGTTACCCCAACCTGTGCCGGACTTGTCGTAGCGCATAGTGGCGATGACGTAGTTGTAGATGGCCCTTGCTTTCGCGAGTGGGTCTTGAAATCCACGCGTTTCGTTGACAGAGAGTTCCGCTATGAGTCCCTGAATGGGCACGCGACGGTCTGGTTGCAGGAAGCGCTGAATATCTGGCGAGGTCAATCCTGATTGGGCGGGAACCGAGTGTGCTTCGAGCACTACGCGGTGTTCGTGGCGGGTTACTTCAAAGCTTAGGCGCACCTCCGAAGCTTCGGTGACCTTTGTTGTTGGAACCTGCAGATACACATACTCATTGCCATATTCTGGATCGCGAAGCTTCGTATAGGCGAAAGGAGTCTCGATTTTCAGGTTGCCGATAGTCTGGTATCGGTCCGATTGCGGCAGTGGAATCCAAATCCGTGAAGTATTGGCGTCTGCGGGCAGGGCAGGGATTCGCACAAGATAGGTAAATTCGAAATTACGTAGAGGTGCAACCGTCTCTGAAGAAGCAGAAATCGCCGCCACAGCAGCGAGTGCGATGACACAACCAAGGGTCAAAACGATAGTCTTGTGCGGTTTCATGGGCGAAATCTCCTCGAAACCTGGAACCCAGACTTCAAAATGGAACCTGCCTCCAGGACTCCGCGGTCCAGCGGGCTGTTCAAGCGAAGCCGTTCGAAGCTGACAACACCAGTCACTCTGATAGCACCGAGATCCGTTTCTTTGCAAGTACTTCTCTAACTCAGGGGCATCAGGCCCGGCGAGTGACTGATTCCTTGCGAGATGCTGCGAACCCACCCAAAATTGCTCAGCAGGGCTAACGAACGGTCGCACTCAACGCATTCTCGACGCTAGAATATCTCGACGCTAGAATTTGACAAGGAACAAAGTAGAGATTAACCTGCCGCTGAATTTGATCCGCCATGCCGTGGAGTTTGAGATGCGGGTGCTGGATGCTTCGCGGTTCCAAGACGCAGATAGATACAGGGCTTACCTGAAGACGCCTTCGGGCCGGCTGCGTTCCGAGCTTGCCTGGGAGAACCTGCGACGCCTCCTGCCTCGCAACACATGGAAGCAACGTGCTCTGGACGTGGGCGGTGGCACTGGCTTTGCGAGCGTGCAACTCGCGCAGATGGGCTATGAGGTAGTGCTGCTTGACAGTTCCGACGAGATGCTCCGGGTCGCACGCGAGCAGGCTGGAGCTGAAAACGTGGCAGCGCGAATTTCTTTTTGCCACGGCGACGCAAGACGATTGCCCGAGCTTTTCGATGCGGAGTCCTTTGACATCATCGTTTGCCACAACATGCTGGAGTATGGCGAAAATCCTTCGGCGATTGTTCGGGATATCGCTAATGTCCTGCGGAAGGACGCCGTGCTTTCTGTTTTAGTCCGCAATCGTGCTGGAGAGGTTCTAAAAGACGCCATCAAATCGCGCGACTGGAAACTCGCAGTTGCCAATCTGAACGCGGAGACGGTGGTGGATTCGCTCTACGACGAGCCCGTGCGCGTATTTACCCTCGCAGAGGTACGCGATTTGCTCACCCGGGCCAGGTTAGAAGTTGTGTCCGAACATGGTGTCCGGGTGTTTTTCGACTATCTCGATGTGGAGAATCCGGCAGGTGCAGAATATTCCCAAATATTCGAATTGGAGTCGGGGCTTGGAATGCGCCCGGAGTTCGCTGCGATTGCTCGCTACATACAGGTAATCAGCCGCCGTTCCTGCGCGTCCTCCATCGAGGTGACGGGACCATGACGCAGTTCAGCACTCATTCCATTTCGCCGTCGGCATCGGTCCGGCCCGCTACCACTGGAGGATTTGCCCTCGGACTCGGGCTGACCAACGAATGCAACTTGGCTTGTTCCTTCTGCTACCGCGATCCGGCGCGGATGGACCGGCTTAGCCTCGAACAGGTGCAATCTGTAATGGAAAGCCTGCCGATACGGTCCGTCAATCTTGGCACCGGTGAGAATGGAATGCACCCGCAGTTCCGCGAGATTCTGGACTACCTCCGCAGTCTGCCGGTGAAGCTCACCATCACATCTAATGGCCACAGCGTCGCCGTTCTCACCGACGAGGAGTTGAGCGCTTTTCACGATATCGAGTTTTCCCTCGATTATTCCACCGAAGAAAAACAGGACGCGCAGCGCGGCTCCGGCAATTGGGCACTGATTCACCAGCAGGCGGAACGGTGCGCGCGACTCGGTGTTCCGATCACATTCATTGCGGTAATGATGAAGGCTAATTATCTCGGATTGGCAAGCGTGTCGCTCGTGGCCAAGCGTTACGGAGCGCCGCTGCGCGTCAACGTTTACCAAGCGGTGCGTTCTGACGTGTATGCCTTGAGCTACGAAGAATATTGGCAAGGCTTTCGGGCGTTGTTTGCGGAGACCGATGTGATCGCCATCGGCGAGCCGCTCGTTCGTGCCATGGCCGGTCTGCCTCCGAGGACGGGCGGGTGTGGAGTGAGCACCGTGCGGGTTACTCCCCGCGCAACCACCCAGCCTTGCGTGTATTGGCCGGGAGCTGGGGAACCCCTCTCGCTACTTGTCTCCCTCCACTCGGGAGTTGTGGAAACTTCGTCCTTTGTCGAGGCGCGCACCGTGCCGGAAGCCTGCCGCTCCTGCGTTTATCTCGAGTCTTGTTACGGCGGATGTGCCGGGCGGCGCTGCATCCAAAACGCCCTCGATCAGCCGGATTTTTATTGTCCCGTTGTGCGGGGAGAAGTACAAAAACTTGAGATCCAAATGGCTGCCGCTCGTGTGCTTCCCAAAGGCGAAAGCGCCTGTACGACTATCGTGATTGCGCGCGATTAGATTTACGTTTTGCAAGAGGCCAAACGGCGAGTTGCTGCACAGCACTCAATAAAAAGATTCCGCCCTGCGGAGGCTAAGACAAACTATGACGACGAACACCAATTCACCACTCATCAACTCCCAAGAACCTCCGCAGCCGGAAGCACGCATTGGGTTGGCCATCGTACGTCTGACCATTGGTGCAATGTTCTTCTGGGTCTTCTTCGAGAATCTGGGGAAGGGTCTCTACACGCCAGCAGGTTACTCCGGACTGATCAGCTACTACATCCTGCATAGTCACGCTCCGGCCGCATGGAAGGCCGTCATGGCGGCAGCGGCGAGTCACGCCGCGATGGTGGCTCCTATGCAGGCGATAACCGAGATCTCTCTCGGGGTTGTGCTCGTCATCGGTCTGCTGACTCGACCGGTCGCCTTTGTAGCCTTTCTGTACCTAGCCAGCCTTTGGATGTCTGAGTGGGGCACGGCGTGGATTTGGGAGTTGCTGGTTCCGGTGCTCGCCTCGCTTGCGCTCGCCGTTGGGCGCGCCGGTCGAACGTGGGGCGTCGACGCCATGCTAGCGCGGCGCTGGCCCTCCTCCTTATGGTGGTGAGTGGAGCCAAGATCACTTGCGAGTGTCGGTCGTCATTCCTACGCACAACGAAGCGCAGTCCATCGGCCGCGTGTTAGCTGATCTTCCTGCCGATATTGTCACTGATGTCTTGGTTGTAGATAGCAATTCAACCGACGGGACTCCCGAGATCGCCTCAAAGATGGGAGCCCGTGTGCTCCACGAACCTCGTCGAGGATACGGTCGCGCCTGTTTGACCGGACTGGCTGCTGCAAGTAGCCCTGACGTCGTAGTGTTCCTCGACGGCGATTACAGCGATCGACCAGATGAACTGCCCTTTCTGTTGGCTCCGATCGTTGACGGCCGCGCCGATATCACGCTGGGTTCGCGACTGGGGAAGCAGAGCATTCATGGGGCATTGCCTTGGCACGCCGCGTTTGGTAATCGTGTAGCTGCCGTCCTGATCAGATTCTTGTATGGCCTAAGGATCAGTGACCTCGGACCGTTCCGCGCCGGACGAGCAGATGTTCTTCGCCGTCTTGAGCTGCAAGAGAACACCTACGGCTGGGCGGTTGAAATAATTCTAAAAGGTACGCTCGGCGGATTCCGCATCGTAGAGGTGCCGGTCAGCTATTATCCCCGCATTGGGAAATCGAAGATTAGCGGTACGCTGAGGGGCACAGTCGGAGCGGCGTGGTTTATCCTCTTCCTAATAGTGCGTTATTCTTTTCGGCGTCGAATGGCCGGAATGGCCCGGCCGGCGTGAGTCTTGGCAGAGCGATCTCCTATGGAATCCCTCATCGAAACCAAAGAACGTTCGCTTAGCAGCCGCACGCTGGTTGTCATGGCGAAAGCACCCAGGCCGGGCATGGTCAAGACCCGTTTAGCTCAGAGCCTTCCAGTTGAAGCGGTCACCGAGCTCTATTGCTGTCTTTTGGACGACACAATGGCGCTAGCGCGCTCGTTGGGCACTGAGGAGGTTGTCATTATGTGCCCTGCTTCGGATGTCGAAGAACTAATGCGGTTGGCGCGAGGTGTCGTGACTGTCGTCGCGCAAAAAGGTGAAGGTCTTGCGGCAGGCCTGACCTCGGTGTTTGCACGCTTCGCTGCGTCTGCTCCGCAACGTGTTATTGCCTTCAACAGCGACAGCCCCCATCTGCCGGCTTCGGTTCTTGGCAGCGCGTTCGAGGCGCTCACCGATCACGACGTGGTTGTTGGGCCGACAAATGATGGCGGCTATTATCTAGTAGGGGCCAGGGCTGCGCATCCAACGCTTTTTTATGGCGATGGCATGGGCACTAAAAGTGCGCTGGAGGCCCTGCTGGCGCGCGCTCGAGAACTGCAGCTTTCCGTTGCCTTCACGGATCCTTTCTACGACATTGACGAGGAGCGCGACCTAACTCGGCTTGCCGCGGAACTGCGGCTCACTCCCGCCAAGGCACCACGAACAGCGGTGTGGCTGAAGCGGTGGGGAATGACGGTGGCACAGTTGCCGACGGGCACGGACGACCCGTGAAGCTCGCGTCATCACACAGGCTCTACATGTTCGGCGTCATCTTGCTCGTGTCCCTGACGATCTGTTCACGCAAGCTCGGAAGCGTGGGTGAACCGTCCTTCATCATTCCGCTGGCATTTGCTGGCGTCGCGTACCTTCTCGCCATTCGTGAGTTGTTCTCTACGTCGAGATTCCCACGTCGCGTCATCTTCATCGGGCTCCTGTTGGCGGTTCTGTGGCAGCTTCCATATCTATTGATGGCGCCGGGTTCAGATGATGACGTTCATCGTTATCTCTGGGATGGCCGCGTGCAACGGCTTGGCTATAACCCTTACATCGTCGTTCCCAGCGACCCTGCGTTCGCCGGATTGCACACACCAGAGACTCGCACGCTGAACAACCCGGATGTACCGAGTCCATATCCAGCGGGAGTCAGCTTTTTTTCCGCGGCGTCACGGCGATTCACGAATCTATCTTTGCGCTGAAAGTAGCGTTTGTACTTTGCGATTTGGCGATCGTTCTATTCTTGCTCGATATATTGCGTAGTAGTGGAGAAGGGGCGCACTGGGTTCTGGCGTATGCCTGGAACCCACTGCTGGCGACGGAAGTGGCAGGCAGTGGTCACATCGATATTGTCGGCGTGCTGCTGCTAGTGGTGTCTGCCGCGGCGCTGGGACGGCGCTGGCGTACGGTTGCAGCGTTGGCATTCGGCCTGGCTGTTGCAGTGAAATTGCTCCCAATTGTACTGCTGTCACTCTACTGGAGGCGCGTTCGTGTGCGCGACGCCGCGCTGGCCGCAGGCATGGTCGGAGTCCTATACGTGCCTTTTTTCAACCACGGGCGGATTCCGATCGGCTCGCTCGGCACGTACGTGCAGAGATTCCGCTTCAATGATCCGGTGTTTGCGACGCTTGAGCGTGTGGCGGCTCCGCAGCTTGTAGTTGGGCTGGCAGTGCTCGTCGGCTTTCTTATCGCATTTTGGTTGAGAAGCAAGACCTCGGCGCGGTCTTCGGACGCGTTTGCATGGCCTATGGCGGCATCGCTTCTATGTGCACCGGTCGTATATCCCTGGTATCTTCTCTGGCTTCTGCCGTTCGTGCGGTCGGCTTCGACGGTGCCGCTCATCATCTGGACAGTTAGCATCATCCCCACTTACTACGTTTGGCATTTGCGGACGCTTGGTCGTCCGTGGTTGGTTCCTTGGTGGATTATGCTGCTTGAATACGGATCCGTGGCAATGGCCGGCGCGATTATCTTGTTTCGCAGGTTCACACGAGTTGCGGTAACCCGAGGCGCGGTAACCCGAGACTCAACGGACTAGGTGCGCTTTGCGGATGCGGACTCCAAACTGCAAATTGCGAACTTGTGACATAACGGGCGGGGCCGCATCAGTATGCGAGAAGACGATCAGCCGGAGTGTGCTGTATAATGCGCAGCCTACCGAGCGACGGGTGCGAATGGCGGTGGGCGAAAGTTACTGTGCCGACGTACTCTCGTGTACCCGAAAGCTTTTGCCCGTCATCCAACGCAGCAGCCGTTCAATGTCAGTAGCACATGATATGTCCGCTTTTCGGGCGGTGGTAGGGGACCATGCAAGGCATGAACTCCTACACACAAGCCGCCATGGAGCGGGCGATGAAAGTACAGGAAGTGATGTTGCAAGCGATGGCCAAGAAGATCAGCTGGTGGCAAGCGGCCGAGATCTTGGGCATCAGTGACCGGCATATGCGGCGCTGGCGGGAGCGTTATGAGGAGTTCGGATTCCGCGGGTTGTTCGACCGCAGGCGAGGAAAGCCTTCGCCTAAGCGCGTGCCGCTAGCGACCGTGGAGCGGGTGCTGGAGCTGTACCGGGAGCATTATTTCGATCTGAATGTGCAGCACTTTCACGAGAAGCTGGGGGCCGAGCATCGGATTCGGCTCAGCTACAGCTGGGTGAAAGGGATTCTGCAAGGAGCGGGGATGGTGGCCCGGGGGCGCAAGCGCGGAGCGCACCGCAAACGACGACCGCGACGACCCTTGCCGGGGATGCTGCTGCACATCGACGGCAGCCGGCACCGTTGGTTGGGAGACGAGCGCTGGCACGATCTGATCGTGATTCTGGATGATGCCACCAGTGAGATTTACTACGCGCAACTGGTGCAGGAGGAATCGACGCAGACGGTGATGGCCGCTTTGCGCGAGGTGATCGAGCAGCAGGGATTGTTCTGCGCCTTGTATAGCGACCGGGGCAGCCATTTTTGGCTGACGCCCAAGGCGGGCCAGAAGGTAGATCACGCGCGTGTGACGCAGGTAGGACGGGCGCTGCGGGAGTTGGGAGTGCGGATGATTCCGGCCTACTCGCCCCAGGCACGAGGACGCAGCGAGCGCAATTTTGGCACTTGGCAGGGACGACTGCCGCAAGAGTTGCGCTTGCGGGCGATCACGACGGTGGAGGCGGCGAACGCTTTTCTGCAGGAAGAGTACATCGCTGCGTTCAACGTGCGGTTCCGGGTGCCCGCGACGCAGGGGGGCAGTGCCTTTACGGCGTGCCGGCAGCGAGATTTGGAAGGGGTCTTTTCGCTGCAGTTTGAACGCACGGTGAACCGCGACAACACGGTGAGCTTTCAAAATCTGTCTTTGCAGATCCAGCCGGTACGCTGGCGAGCCACGTTGGCGGGCTGTACGGTGACCTTGCATCAGCACCTAGATGGAACGCTGAGCCTCCGCTATGGGCCGCATTGCGTGGGGCGCTACAACGCCGAGGGGCTGCCTTGGATCAGTAGCGATCGGCAAGAGGCTGTGCAGAAGCCGCGCCGTGGAAAAGTCGCAAAGCAGACTTTCCCACCGCGCTTGGAAATCCCGCCCAAAGCGCGGGATTCCCACTTCCCCACAGCCTCGACGGCGGCGGGTGATTAACTGTCAACCGGACAACTCACTTACTACAAAAACCGGACCTTTTAACTTGCTACGAACACGCAGCAGCCGTTCAATTCACAAAGGAGCGAACTCCATGACAAATGCGAGCCATGTAAGAATGATCCGTCGTTTGACTTTCGGCGTTCTGGTCCTCGCTGCAACCTCCTGGGCACAGAGCCGTCCGCCAATTGTTGAACAGATCGCCAAGACTTACGGTATCGATTCGTTTGGACAAATCGTTGCGATCCGCTACACCTGGAATGCACAGTTCCCTGGAGTGAATGTCTCCCGTTCTTGGGTTTGGGAGCCCAAGACGGGCAAGGTCTCCTATGAGGGGAAGGATAAAGACGGCAAGCCGGTCAAAGTTACGTACCTGCGCTCCCAGCTCAGCAGCCAGCCTGATAACGTGAAGAACGAAATCGATCCGGGTTTCATGAACGATAACTATTGGCTTCTGTTCCCCTTCCATGCTTACTGGGACACCAGCGCCACCGTGACCGATCAAGGTATGCATAAACTACCGGCGGGCAAGGGCTCGGCCGAGCTGGTCGCAGTGAAGTATCCCAACGAAGGCGGTTACACGCCCGGCGACACCTGGGAACTCTACGTCGGCAAAGACAACCGCGTCGAGCAGTTTGTCTATCACCGCGGCGGACCCATGAAGCCGAGTGTCGTCATAGCAACTTGGGCGGGCTACGAGAAAGCTGGCCCTCTCCTTATTTCAACCGACCATCGCGGGACGGCAGATGGCAAGCCGCTGCGAGTCTTCGTTTCGGATGTGTCCGTCAAGCTGACGGGATCAGACACGTGGAAAAACGCGCAATAAGCAGCGGACGGGTTCGTTCGGGCGATTGATGTCGCAGGGCTGTGTCGAGGCGCGCGGCGTGGTGCTTACGCCACATCCTCCCCGGAGCTGCTGGAGACCCGCCATCGCTCGAACCAGCGGATCGCCGATGTTGATCACATTCAGTCTCCGCAAAGAGGCGCCGGAATCCCTACCAGTACTTTTCGTATGACAGCGCATAAATATGGGATCGTCAGCTCGCGCCTAAGACTGGGTCAATCCTCGCCGACCAAGCTAGGCCGCGGCCGCAGAGAGCGCCACACATACCCGGCGTCCCCACTACGCAGGAACAGCATCATCACCTCGTACCGGCCGGGGACTTCAAGTGGCTCACCGTTGTCTCTGAGGGCAGAGAGGACATTAGGTGTTCGAGACCAATCGGAACAGGTAACCATCAGGGAAGGAGCTCTCGTCCACTTATCCGAGGCCCCGGCAATCGACGCGTCTGAGTGAGATACGAACTCGAGTGTTTTTTCACAATCGGGTCTAATATATGCGAACCAAGTAATAAGGTTGCGGAGGGGTTCAAGAACATGAACATTTTGGAACTTAAGGCTTGGCTCTCAAGGCCTCGATTGGGCGAGCAAATTTTGGTTTCCGCGCTGGGGTGCGCTCTGTTGTTTATGGTTTGTTCTCCGAACTCGTCAGCGTATCAAGACGCCCAAGCCCCGGTGCAGCCCGCGCAGCCGGCATACATGCCACAGACTCCCGATAAGTTGCAGGAGCTGGTCGCGCCGATTGCGCTGTATCCGGACTCGCTTGTGGCCCAGATCCTGGCTGCGTCCACGTTTCCCGCGCAAGTCGTCGAGGCCGACAGATGGCTGCAAGCGCATCCTGACTTGAAGGACGATGCTCTGGCTCAAGCCGTGGACCAAGAACCCTGGGATCCGAGCGTCAAGGCGCTCACTGCATTTCCAACTGTCCTCGGAAATATGGACAAGAACCTATCCTGGATGTCATCCCTGGGCGACGCGTACTACAACCAGCAAAAAGATTTGTTGGACGCGATACAAGTGATGCGGCAGCGGGCGCAGCAAGCCGGCACTCTAGAGTCAACGCCACAGCAAACCGTGGATACGCAGGGCTCCACGATCGAAATCGAGCCTGCTAGTCCCGATGTCGTTTACGTCCCCGCATATAATCCGTGGTTGGTTTACGGAGTTCCCATCGTGGCGTGGCCTGGGTGGTATCCGTACCCCGGAATTTGGTATGAGGGGCCATTCCCCTACTACGGAGTCGCCTTCGGCATCGGCTACTTTGGAGGTTATGGATGGGGCTGGCATCGCTGGGGATTCGACTGGCATAACCGATACGCTATTTATAACCACAACCGGTACTACTCCACGAGCAACACGTTTTACAACCGAAATAATTACTATCAGGCAGGCGGCAACCGGGGCGTAGCCACAAGCGTGCAACATGGAGTGAGCGGCGACCACGGTGAATATGCCGGACACTCTGGCGGGGTCTACAACAGTCCCGGCGCAACACCGAAGCCGTTCAGCGGAAACACCGAGGCCGCTCGTGGTTATGGTGAACCTCGCGCTGAGAGCAATGTCCGCTCGGATGCGTTGAGCGGCTACGATCATGGCGGACAAGCCCGGAGTTATTCCTCACGCGGAAGCGCCAGTTTCGGCGGCGGAGGATCCCATGGCAGTTTCGGCGGTGGAGGAGGGCATGGCGGCGGACATCATTAATCGAAGTTGCTGTTGCCCCAAGCTTGCGAAATTTAGAAATGGAGAAAAGCAATATGCTGAGAAGTAAATTGAGCTTCAGGAATTCTCACGCCGGCGGCCTTATTAGATTTGCGACGGCGGTGTTCATGTTGACCGCGTGTATTCCGGCCAGTTCTGTGGCACAGGAAAAGGGCCAGAGAACATACTCGTCGGCGGAAGATGCGAGCAGCGCGTTGATCGCCGCAATTCAGAGTAACGACGAAAATGCTATGCTCATTGTTCTCGGACAAGACGCGAAGGAAATCGTTTCATCGGGAGATCAAGTCGAAGACAAGGAACGCCACGCTAGTATCGTGTTGAAATACGAGCAAATGCACCGCTTGGTGAGGGAGCCCGATGGGACCACCACCATATATATCGGCGCGGAGAATTGGCCCATGCCCATTCCACTGGTGGTTAAGAACAACCATTGGTACTTCGATACCGATGCCGCCAAGAAAGAAATTTTGTACCGGCGAGTCGGCCGGAATGAAATGTCAACCATCCGTGTTTGCGAGGAGCTGGTGAAGGCCCAGAAGGAGTACTCCTCGACCGAGCACCAGTATGCCCAGAAAATATTTAGTGATGCGGGTCAGCACAACGGTCTCTACTGGAAAGCAGCCGCCGGAGAACCTCTGAGCCCCATCGGGCCGCTGGTGGCCTCCGCCGTCGCGGAGGGCTATGCAGTCGGGAGAGATGACGCTCCCACTCCGTATCGCGGTTATTTTTACCACATCCTAACGAGCCAGGGGAAAGATGCTCCCGGTGGCGCGAAGAGTTACATCGCAAACGGCAAAATGAGCGGTTTTGCTTTCGTGGCCTATCCTGCCAAATATAGGTCGTCCGGCGTGATGACATTCATCGTCGGCGAGGATGGAGTCGTGTATCAGAAGGATCTCGGCAAGAAGACTGATGTGAACGCCAAATCCATGAAGAAATACAATCCCGATTCCAGTTGGCGGAAGGCCGAAGATCGGCCGGAAAAAACTGCCAGCCAGTAGAGGGATCGAAATGAGCGACCAACCTCTACAGCAAACATCCAATCCGAATCGTGCAGCTGGGCTCGGTCCTCCGCTGGAAATCCGTATTCAGAATCTCTACAAATCATTCGGCGGTCGCCGGGTTCTCGATGGAGTCAATCTGGAAGCGCACCGCGGCGAGATGATTGCGCTTGTTGGAGGATCGGGCGGCGGCAAGCACCTGGTCGATCTCGGCACACTGAATGCTTCGAGAATGGAAAGACTCAAGCGTCACTGGACCGTCGTGTTCCAGGGAAACGCGCTGCTGTCCGGGCTGACAGTCGCCTACAACGTTGCTCTACCGCTACGCGAAGTCCAGCATCTTGACGAATCCGCCGTTCGCACCAGAGTTGATGAAGTGATTCGTGAAGTCGCCTTGGGCCCCGAAAAGGATCTTGGTCTGACGCCCGATCAACTGTCAGGCGGCATGGCCAAGTTCGACCGACAGCGCAGGCTTCAACAGCCCTTCCGCTGCCTGTGCGTCAGCTCCGCGCATCTGCCAGCGGAAGCCACACTTGAAACCGTGTATCGCCCGGTTTCGAATGGACCTGGATATTGCCGCGATGTTTCCTCACAATCCGCTGCACCGTATCGAGTCCCAGTCCCGTGCCCTCGCCCACACCTTTGGTCGTAAAGAAGGGTTCAAAAATGTGTGCTCTTGCTTCCGGCGAGATTCCGGCGCCATTATCGCCGATCTCAATGACAACGCAGCCGTCGTCACGATACGTTCGGAGTCGAAGCTCGCCTTGGCCATTCATAGCGTCAATCGCGTTGTCGATGAGGTTCGTCCAGACCTGATTGAGCTCGCTTCCGAACGAATTCACGAGAAGCGGAACAGGCTGGTATTCGCGGCGCACCGTGTCACCGCGTTTGAGTTTGTGATTTAAAATCGTCAAGGTTGTTTCAAGACTCTTCACCACATCCACGTTTTGCACGGGCGCCTGGTCCATGAACGTGTACTCCTTGATGGCACGGACCAGATCGGAGATTCGCGAAGCGCTGCTCTCAATTTCATTCAACAGGCTTGCAATTTCGACAGACGCCGCAATTCGTACCAGGGCTGTTCGCGCGGTGCCGGCATCGAGGTTCTCGAATAGTGACTCGAGCGCCGACGGCTGGATTCCTCTTTGCGCCAACTCGGCGGCCATCTGCCACAAATCATTCTGCCCATGGCTTCGCAGCAAAGAATCAATCTGGTCTTCGAGGTCGCTGATAGTCAGAGCATCCGGTGGAGGCTCGTCTCGCTGAGTAAGCGAAGATTCCAATTTCTCGATCTCCGCTTTCTGGGTGGGGGTGAGGTCCCGCCGGCCAAGTTCATGACTTGCGTCTTTAATGCGCTGCAGAGTGTCTCGCAGCTGGACCGCCGCGCGTTTGGCAGCGGAAGCAGGATTGTTGAGCTCGTGAGCAAGCCCTGCGGAGAGTTTTCCCAGGCCGGCCAGCCGATCGCGCTGTTGTTCCAGGCGCGTTAATTCGCGGATGCGATCGGACATGACACCGACCAAGCGTTTGGCCAACTCCGGCATTTTCTGAATGAGATCTGGAAACAGCGCAGCGGGAAATCGCAGGATACGGCCGTCCTTGACGGCCCTGCCCGTGACTGTGAATTGTTTCATCCGCGAAAATGGCAACGCTCCGGTCACGTCGCCCACATTGCCGGGAATCACGGTGGTTTCTCCGTTGAACTCGCCGCGCCACTCAAATTCGCCTTCGAGAAGCACGAACATCGCCTCGGGAGGATCGCCCAATTGGGCCGCAAAATACCGGTTTCTAACAGACTGAAAGGAATAGAGAGGAATATCAAGACTGGCTGGCGGTGGACGCAGTCCCGTGCGAACTTTTCTCCAACCGAAATTCCCTGCTAACAGGGAAAAATACAGGGAATTTTGCGTGTTCCGTGGAAGCCATTCGGCGATAACTCCCCGCTGTAGAGTCTCTTAGCGAAAAAAGTCGGCTCTCCGAGTCCAATCGGAACAGGGAACGATCAGGGAAGGAACAGGGAATGGAATTCCCTGTTAGCCAAATCCTGTGGCGAAATGTCTCACGAGCTTGGAGTTAGTGACCTATCGTTAAGAAAAGTTTCTGTTTTCGCTGCCGGGCTCCTATCAACCGATTCGTTCCATTTGTAGGTGATGGTCCTCACACGGAGCCGTGAAGCCGCGCAAGGCCACGTTCAATGACGTCGCTGATCACGCTGCAAAAACCTAGGCTCCCTTCACTTGTCGGAGTACCTGCTGCAAGTAGCGCCAATGCGGCTTCCGGGGTTGTAAAGCGGGCAAAGCCGCAATCCAAGCAGACTAAAAGTTTCGAAAATACCCGGACGCCTGGCTTGTCCAGATTTTTCAAGCCGAAGAAGTGGATAATCATCTCAGTAGGAAACTCTGCCTGACGACCCGATGTGCATAACTCGCAAGACCTAGCTGTGGGCGGATTTTGCTTCTCTGCTCTGACCATTCTCCACTCCTTGCGCGAAACGCTATCAGTGTGCAGGGGAGGCAGCCATGACGGCGATCACCCTCAGTAGTGACACAGATCACAAGAACTAAATTACAGCGCCCGAACCCCAAGTCTCGATTAGCGCTTATCGGAGAAGTGGAGTAGTCATATCTTCACTTTGGCGCATGACGCGGAGCATGGAGTTGTGCTCACGCTGCACTGGTTGGAACTGCCGCTCAAACGTGACCAGCCACACACTGACATCGGTTTTTGTGAGCTTGAGCAACTGCGGGATTTCGCGCCACTCGCCCATGTTGTAGGAGACGACCATCAGAATGCCCGGCGAGCACGGACATCGGCACGAAGCGGACCAGTGGCGAAGCGAACAACACGATACAACGCGCTAACGGGAGAAGTGGAGCAATGGTAGGGCTGATGTCAAGCCGACCCCTCCAACCTGTGACGCTGGTCACACTGAAGGGCGATGTGCGTCACAGACTTCTACTCCAGCCCGAGGTAAAAGTTGCTTGTCGAGAGAGCGAGACTGCACATGGGAGAACGTAGCCAAGGTCACCGAGTCAGCAACTACGCCGTGAGGGTGGGTGGATCACGTGAGTTGGCTGGGTTCACTCATGGTGGGAACTCTGCTCCTTCTAGCCGAGCCAGCGGCCAGGCGCACAGCCTGAATAAAGCGCCCAGTAGTTCGACGCACCGGCTCCATCAAGCCGCACACACTCTGCCACCGACCGCTGGCTCGGATTTCGATTTCCCTTCTTTTCCCCGGGAACATGGGTTGCCGTACATAAATTTGCAAAGGAGATTTGCCATGACCAATCTAGTTCCGCGTGATCCTTTTTTTCAGGATCTCTTTGATTTCCGTCGTGATTTTGATCAGATTTTCAATCGCATTCTACTTGACAAGCCTATCTGGGAAGCGAATTTCGCCCCGGAGAAGGGGTTCGATTTCTTCCCGGCCGTTGAGGCGTACGTTGACAAGGATGCAAAGAAGTACATCTGCCGCGTGTCCCTGCCCGGCATCGAGCCAAAGGATGTAGAAATCAACACTAAGGGCAACATGCTGATGATCAAGGGCGAGCGCAAACTTACCCGCAGCAACGAAGAAATCGATTTCTTCAATAAGGAAGTCATATATGGCAAGTTCGAGCGCACGTTCGAGCTCCCCGAGGGCGTCCTACCCGGGATGCTCGTCGCCGAGTATCACAATGGCGTGCTCGAAATCACCGCACCGGTAAGCGTCGCGGCCCTACCACACAAAGTGGAAATCAAGACCGTGCCGCTCGCGAAGCAAGTCGGCGCATAAATTATCGGTCGCAACAGATGGCCCGGAGTTAAGCAATGCCCCGGGCCATCTGTGCTCTTGTTAGAGATTTCCGGTAATCCGACTCGGAATTCGTTCTCAGCGATTTGTTTGATTCCCACCTTCATTGAATGATCCCGTGATGGCGATCACATTGGGCTGTGACAAGTGACATTGCGTTCGCGCACGCTAAGAAGGATCGTTAGAGTCCTAGGAGGCATAAGATGATTTCCGCAAAAGTTACGCTGACCCATCCATTGAAGACCAACCGGCAGTTTGTAGCGGAAACAGGCAGCGGCCATCACATACTGCTAGACGATGCCACAGGAGCGACAGGTGCGAAACCCATCGAACTCGTGGCCGTGGCCTTGGCTGGTTGCACAGCTTTTGACGTGATTACCATCCTGCGCCAGAAACACCACCAGAAGATTACTGGTTACGAGGTGCGCGTCGAATCTTCAGAGCAACTGTTGCGCAAACTAATTCCGCCGGAAGCTGAACTGTGGTGCGAGCCGCGCCTGGCGCTCGAACAAGGCCCCGCCACTGAAAAGATCCTGGAAGTTGCCAGCCGGAAGAAGGCGGATTTGATCGTGCTCGGCGTGCATCGCCGTGATTTCGCGGGTATGGCGACGCATCTGCCGATCGCCACGGCGCACAAGGTGGTCACCCATGCAAGGTGCCCGGTTCTAACTGTGCGTGGTTGAAAGCTGCAAATGCCGCGTCGTGAAACGTGTGTTGGAGAAAGAGAGAAGCCGGTGCATCGTTCGCTAAGCTGAAATGCTTGGCGAGCACGGCTTCTCTTGGATCAGCGGCTATCGGAATTGCCTTCGGTGCCGCCGTTCGTAATTGACTTGACCAATTTCTGCGCGTGCAAGGTTCCCCATCCTTTCGTAATATTCAGCGACGATTAAGCCCTGGAAAACGAGGGGTTGCAAAATATGACTGACCGTCTCCCGCTGGACTGTTTTTTTGCCCCTAAATCGGTTGCCGTTATCGGTGCCACCGACCGCGAAGGCAGCGTTGGGCGAACGGTCCTGGCCAACCTCCGAAATGGAAAGTTTCCGGGCAACGTGTATCCCGTCAATTCTCATCGGGCCGAGGTTCTAGGCCTTCCTTGTTACGCTAACATCGGAGCTATTCCAGAAAAAGTAGATCTGGCCGTGGTGGTTACGCCAGCACCGACCGTGCCGGCCGTCATCCAAGAATGTGTGGAGGCGGGCGCGCGTTCTGCGATTGTTATCTCGGCCGGATTCAGAGAACGCGGACCAGAGGGAGCGCAGCTCGAGCAGCAAATTCAAGCGAAGTTACGCCGGGGAACAATGCGTTTAGTCGGCCCTAACTGCCTCGGCATGATGAATCCAAGTTTAGGACTCAACGCGACTTTTGCAGCGGACATCGCGCGGAAAGGCAACGTAGCCTTTCTCAGTCAAAGCGGAGCCCTTCTGACGGCGATCCTTGACTGGAGCTTTAAGGAAGAGGTTGGATTCAGCGCCATCATCTCAACCGGCTCGATGCTCGACGTGAGTTGGGGAGATTTGATTTCCTTTTTCGGGGAGGATGCAAACACACAGAGCATTCTTTTGTATATGGAATCCATCGGCGACGCGCGCGCTTTCATTTCCGCTGCACGGGAAGTAGCTCTCAGCAAACCAATCATCGTCATCAAGGCGGGGCGCTCGGAAGCAGCATCGCATGCAGCCAGCTCGCATACCGGCGCCCTCACAGGCAGCGATGAAGTATTGGACGCGGCATTTCGCCGCTGCGGCGTTCTTCGCGTTCAGAACATTTCAGATTTGTTCCACATGGCTGAAGCGCTGGGCAAGCAGCCCCGCCCGCGAGGCCCACGGCTCACCATCCTAACGAACGCAGGGGGTCCGGGCGTGCTGGCCACGGACGCGTTGGTGGCCACGGGTGGAGAGCTTGCTCGTCTTTCGAAAGAATCCATGGATGCTTTAAACGCAATTCTACCGCCACATTGGAGTCATAACAATCCCATCGATATCCTCGGCGACGCGGATCCGGAACGCTATGCGCGAGCGATGAAGGTCGCCATAGAAAATCCAGATAGTGATGGCCTGCTTGTGATCCTGGCTCCCCAAGGAATGACCGATCCCGCGCACGTGGCTGATAGTCTGAAGCCTTACGCCAAAAGCAGCAGGAAGCCTGTGTTAGCCAGTTGGATGGGCGGGAAGGCTATCGCGGCGGGCGAGACCATTCTCAACAATGCCGGAATTCCGACGTTCGCCTATCCCGATACTGCCGCGCGCGCGTTCAACTACATGTGGCGCTACAGCTATAACATCCGAGGCTTATACGAAACTCCCCTGGCTGGAGATCAACCTGAGGCGGGCGAGCCGACTCGTCGAAAGGTGGACGAGATTTTGCGCCGAGCGGTCGCGTCGGGCCGCCCGCTGCTGACGGAACTCGAGTCGAAAGAGGTGCTCGGTCTCTACGGGATACCAACAGTACAGACAAACCTGGCTCGCGGCGCGGAAGAAGCCGTTGGCTTTGCCCAAGCGATTAGATTTCCCGTCGTCCTTAAGCTCCACTCGGAGAGTGTTACGCACAAAACCGATGTGGGCGGTGTAATGCTGAACCTCGAAAACGAAGAGGCCGTGCGACGGGCATTTCACAGTATTCAATCATCCGTAACGGCGAAAGCTGGCGTGAGGACTTTTCTTGGAGTTACCGTTCAGCCCATGGTGCGGCGGCTCGACGGTTACGAGCTGATCCTCGGCAGCTCCGTGGACGCACAGTTTGGGCCCGTGATTTTGTTCGGATCAGGCGGGCAACTGGTCGAGATATATCGTGACCGCGCGCTGGCGCTCCCGCCACTGAATACAACGTTGGCACAGCGCATGATGGAGCAAACGCGAATCTTTGGAGCGCTGAAAGGGGTTCGAGGACGCGCGGCTGTGGACATAGCTCTCCTCGAGCAAGTCTTGGTGCGCTTCAGCCGCATGGTTGTCGAACAGCGGCGGATCAAGGAAGTAGATATCAATCCGCTCCTCGCGTCGCCGGAGGGTGTGCTGGCGCTCGATGCACGAATCGTTCTTTACGGACGAGAGGTCGCAGACGACGGACTTCCTCGCTCGGCTATCACTCCCTATCCGTCGCAATACGTCTCGCGCTGGAAAATAGAAGACGGAATGGAAATACTTTTCCGGCCAATCCGGCCGGAAGACGAGCCCATGATGGTGAAATTTCATGAGACGCTTTCCGCTGAAAGCGTGCACTTAAGATATTTCCACATGGAAAAACTGGACACACGTGTTGCGCACGAGCGGTTAATACGAAAATGTTTTATCGACTACGGCCAGGAGATGGCGCTCGTTGCGGAGCATGCAGCACCGGACACAGACCAGCGCGAAATCCTCGCCGTTGGCCGCCTGAGCAAGTCCCGAACCTCCGAGGAAGCGGAAGTAGCTGTTCTGGTGAGCGATCTCTATCAGCGGCGCGGACTTGGTAGTGAACTCTTGCGCCGGCTCATCGAAGTGGCGCGCGACGAAAAACTTCAGGAAATTGTTGCTCATATCCTTCTCGAAAATCTTGCCATGCGTGCACTGGCGGACCGTTTTGGTTTCAAACTCCGCGACAGCAACGACCGCGGAATGGTCGTTGCGGTTCTCAGTCTCTAATCCGAATTCGATGGCGGTTATAAGATTCTCTGAATACAGACTCTTGGAATCAATTCGCGCGCAATGGCGGTAGTTCCTTTCGATCTTCGATGAGTGGCAGTTCCAACCAGCGCAGCGTGAGCACAACTCCATGCTCCGCGTCGTACACCAACGTGAAGACGTGGCTGCAGCGTTCGCAGAGCCAAAAATGCTTCACCCCGTGCAAATTACCTGTCGACTCGGTCACACTCGGGTTTGAGTCTATAGCAGCGTCGTCGGGCCGGAAGCGGAAGAATTTGCCGCCTTCAAGCCAATGAAACGCAGTAGCGCAGGCCGGGTTCGCACATTTCGGCTGAAGGTTTTGATGTAAGGCTACGCCTTTAGTAACTTGGCCATTGGCGGGCAAGTGTTTGACGTCAGCAGTATGTGGATCTTTCCGCGGCGCCTCCAATTGACTAATAGTAGTCACCAACCAGTTTCGGAGTGTCTCTTCAATGTCGTGTTCATCGCCCCATCGATAGAGGGAATCGAGAGTCTCTCCAGCGGTGTTCAGCGGAATTTGCCGGCACGGTTTCTTCCCGGCGCGAAGTTCAGGAGGCACCAACTGCATCAGCACGCAATCACTGCACGGAGCCGGATCGTTCTTGCAATCGTAATTCATGCACGTCGGAGAATCTTCGAAGATAAATACCGGCCGCCAAGGCCCTCTGGTTGACCGGCCATATCCGCCTTTCTCTAGAAAGCTAAGTTCAAACTTCAGGACATCCAACAGGTCTCGCTCATCCTTCTGCATGGGAGTCTCCTTATGCTTTTAAAATATCCGCGTCCCGAAGCTAGGCTCGCAGTGACGGCGGTCACGCGCAAACGTGACCCCAGTCACCAACACAGAATCTCAGGGCTTCTGACAATACTGATCACTGTTTTCGCCTCGGCTGAAAAACTGCAAATAACTGTATGCAGTCTATCTCAGGCAGCAAGCAGTCCTTTGTATGCTCTCCCTCATTCAGACAGACTGGCAGTAGCAGTGCGCTGCACCATTGACGTTTGTCCTCTACTTTCAGTATCTTCGCGTGACGTCGTAGCCACCGAGAAATCACCGCAATGGCCGAAGGCTTCACTCTCGCAATTCGAGATAGCGGAAGAGCAGTCACCTTGGCGCGGAAATTGGGTTCTTCAGCGTGCTTCACACCTGGAATCAGAAACTCAGTTTGCATCCCCACGTGCATTGCGTCATTCCCGCCGGTGGGTTGAGTCTAGATCACACTCACTGGATAAAATCACGCTCGCGATTTTTCCTCTCCATCAAAGTGCTCCGTCGCGTCTTTCGCGGAAAGTTCGTCGCTGGCCTCCAGCAAGCCTTCCAGAGCGGCCGACTGCAGTTCCATGGAAAGTTAGCTCCGCTCTCTCTGCCCAAAACCTTCGCTGCCTGGCTACGGCTACTGTTCCGAAAAGACTGGGTGGTTTACGCGAAACCTCCCTTCGGTGGCCCGGAATACGTGCTCCAGTATCTGGGCCGCTACACCCATCGCGTGGCCATCTCCAACCATCGCCTGGTCTCGTTTGCCGAAGAGAAGGTCACCTTCCGCTGGCGGGACTCCGCTCATAACAACGAACAGAAACTCTTAACCGTATCGCTTGATGAATTCCTACGCCGATTCCTCTTGCACTTGCTCCCCAAAGGTTTCGTGCGCATTCGCAATTTTGGTTTCCTGGCCAATCGGCGACGTGCCGCTTTCCTGCCGCTATGCTTTCACTTGCTTGACGCAGCACAAGAACCGCAGGCAGATCAAAATGCCGCTGATTCGAACGGTCTTTGGCGTTGTCCCAAGTGTGGTGGACCGATGGTAGTTGTCGAAAGGTTCACCGCTGCCGAGATCCAACTTCGGTCTCCACCGTTGCTCACTTCTGCCGCATGAAACGCTTCTCTCCAACCCGCATCCTGCGCGCCTCTCGGCGTGCTCTGTCTCTCTGCGTCTTAACGCAGAACAAAACTCCATTCTCAACTTCCTCAGCGCGTCCTCCACGATACTCTCTTGCCCCAGTCTGTTCCCGCCGTCTTCTGCCGTGCTCTACCGCACAGTCTCCGCGACACTCCACACCGCTGTCTCCTCCCATTCAATCTCCATAGGGCCCGCGTCCGCCGCAACCACAAGCGGCTTCCTTCTAGCCGCCTTAATCGAACGCGCGCAGAGCTACATGCCCACCTTCACTGCTCTGCCAAAACGCGCGTCCGATTAAGCACTAACGCAATTCGGAAGTTAACCTGAAAACTTTCTGGCCAGAAACGGGGTTCCGGGAAGTTGCCGGTTACCATGTCCGTCGACGGGGTCCAAGGGTGGGAAATTCTCCCTGCACGTTTCCTTCTCCCTCTCCCTATTCGGTGAGGCCGTCAAAAGAACTACGCAGCAGTTCGAGGAACGACTTGCCCTGTTTTCTTCAGCTTTTCTTCGAGCCGCGCGGTGCAGTCGCAATCTCCGCAGGCACACGGCTCGAAGCCATTCTCGTCGCGGCATTTGACTCAGCAATCCTGCCCTGCAATGATGCTGCAATGCCAGATCGGAATCTCAAGATAGCACGATTCATCGGGAGCACCCCGAGCATCGCATATTGCGATCTCTGTAAGTTAGTCTTCAAGACGCGACAGGAGTTTCTAGTTGACGCCGACAAAGCTAAACAGCAACTCCAATCCGACTTTGACAAGCATGAGTGCAAGCCAGAGGCTGGCACGGTCAATAATGCACTAGACCACATTCGGTAATCCAAGCCGGAACTGTCGATGAATTTTGAAAACGGTTTCGGCGGCTCTTCGAGGCTGAGCTGCATGTCCCCTCCTTCGACGGAGGTCGAAAGATGGGAAATTCTTACTTTGTTTTCCTCTTCTCGCCGTTCACCACTCGCCATCCCGCCTGCAATCGGCAAGCTCCAAATGGGGCTTCCAACATCCCACAAGCGGACTTCTGGCCAGCGTCATTCAGAGCCCGTCCCGGCGCATAGCTTCCGCTTAGCCAGTAGGCAATGCTGGCCCGACAATCCCTCCGCCGATGGGACGGTCGTCCGAAGTGTGCATGGCGAGTTTCTGTGATGCGTCAGGAAGTCGCTGCGGCAAGGCAACTCTAGCCAACACCACGACGGCGGACCACCCGAACACTGCGGCGAATGCGGTCCCGCGTTTGACCTTGCTGATGAGCCAGATCGCACCCGTCATTACGAGAGAAAACAACAATGTGGCGGTTCTTCGAGTTACAGACTTTGATCTGGTTTGCCGCAGGAATGATTGGTGGGTTTAGATCAGGCAGGCGCGTCGAGAGCGTGCTCGAACAAGCGGTGGCTGAATTCCGATTTCCGGATCTCAGAGCTCCATCTATTTAGGAGTGAGCCCAATTGCCTGAATCATTTCGTCTCCCGCCTGGACGTAATCAAGCTGAGACTGGAGCAGCCGGGTCTTGGCGTCGAATTCCTGAGCGATAGCGGCATCGGCCTGCGATAGCAGAGCCTCACCTCTTTCGAGCTGTTGTGCGGAGACCCGGCTCGATTCCGTCCGCAGCACAAGAATTTGTTGCGACACCTCCACCATTTCTCGCGTGCGTGCCAGTTTGTTGGCGGCAGTGTCAACTCTGCGCTCAACTTCGTCCGTCATTCGAGCGAGGTTTTCGCGCGCCTGTCCGAGACGAGCGTTGCTTTCGCCGACGGCGGCCTTTCGGCGGCCCCCATCGAACAAATCATAGGTCAGCTGCGCTCCGAAAGTTCCAAAATTGCGGGCGAGGAAAGGGACGTTGTCTGAATAACTGTACCGGGCAATAGCAGAGACATCGGGAAAGTAATCCGCCTTTGCCAGGCGAACGCCTGCCGAAGTTTTCTCCACTTCGGCCCGTGCCGCGACGATTTCCGGGTGCGATGCCAACGCCGCACGGACGCATTCCTCGCCATGGCAAGGCTCCTGGACTTCGGGGACGGTGGGGTCGAGTTGGAGTTGCGTCGTTATCGGCAGTCCCAGCACGTCGTTCAGCTGCATGGTCAGGTCAGAGAGTTGCAACTCTGTGGTGAGTAAGTCCTGTTTAGCTTCAAGAGTTTGCGCCCGGCTCTCGATGAGCTGTTCGTCGAGCGTGCTGCCATACTTCACCTGCTGCACGCGCTCACTCTCCAGGTCGTGGGCAGCCCGAATTTTCGCTTCTGTGGCGCTCTTGTGCAGCTGCGTGACCAAGACTTGGTAGTAAATCTGGTGAACCCGTAATGCGATGTCGTTCTCGGTCTCCTTCTCGTTGGCTCGGGTGGCGTCCAAGTCAGCGCGCGCAACGTCATTTGACGGTTTGACTCTTGTGAACAACTGAGTGAGCGGCTGCACCAGACCCGTTCCACTCGTGATAAGAGTCCTCCCACCCTGATTGAGAACCGACGGTTCCGCTGGAATTGGGCTGCCAGCTACAGTTCCTAAGCTCCCTGCGGCAATTTGAATGAACTGTGTGTCAGTAAGATACAAAACTCGGCTCTCGTTCGTTATGCTCGGGAAATATCCACTCCGGGCAGCCTCCTTCGCATGCTGTTTCTCTTGCACTTGGAGTACCGCGATACGCACCACATGGTTATGCTTCAGGGCCAACTGCACCGCTTCAGGAAGAGTAATCTTCCGCGGAGACGGTTCTGCGTTCTGCGCTCGAGCGCAAAGAGCGAAACTAGCTACAAATAGTGCGATGCCCAGACCGCTACGGCGGAATCTCATTACTTCCCTCCCTTCACCGCAGCCTGTTGCTGTTGAATCCCGCTGAGGTCGCCATATTTCAGCGGCGGCTCTCGCAAGAGAGCTACGAGGACCAAAGCGATCACCGAGGCCCAGGCGACCAAGTAGAATCCGTCGATCAAACTCAGCGTGTAGGCTTGAAGACGAAGCCGCCCGCCCGTGACATCCACGGCGCGGCCCGCCGCTTGAGCCAAGCCCGACGACTTGGCAAAGAAACCTGCCGTCATTTGGCGGATGTTTTCGTCGGTAATCCAGCTTCCATGCTGTACATGCAGCCCCAGCACGTTCGAGTGGAACTTTTCCCGCTCAGCAATGAACCGTCCCATAAGGACCGCTCCGAGCGTTCCTCCGAAGAGTCGAATGGTGTGAAAAAAAGCAGAAAATGTGAGAATCCGCTGAGGCTTCACCAACCCGCCCGAGAAAAGCCCAACCAAAATGATCGCTGCGACTAAACCGATGAAGGCAAAGCATTGGCCAAAGCCCATCAGAAATTCGGTTCGGTAGAAGTTCGATGCCGCCCAAGCGCTGGTCATTCCAGCGTTCATGAGAGAAGCAACCGCCATTGCCGCGAATCCTGATGCGAGGAGTAAGCGCGGATCCACATTTGAAAGCAGAAGGAAACCAGCCACAAGCGCGAGAGGAACGAAAGAAGCTGCCGTCCAAATCACCGCCGACCCGATCTGATCCGGCTCGAACCCATGAATGGCCAGCGCCTGCGGGACCAAGATGATTGTTGTGACTAGAAAAAAGCGGAAGAAGAACAGCCCAGTGCCCAGCAGAATCGTGTCCCAGTGCCGGAGGTAAGGCATGTCAACAAGAGGATTGGGGCCGCGTAGGCGACGCACGAGAGCGCACAATAAGAGGAACGAGCCGCTGGCGAAAAGCGCGGTGAACACCCCGGAGTGCCACCAGTCGAGCCTTTCACCCTGTTCGCACGCAGCCAAAATCAATGCAAAACCCGCACTCGCATACAGAAACCCCGCGAAGCTCGGCGCCTCGCCGGGCTCTTTTGCCGGAGGGGATTTCGGTATGCCAAGGTAGATGCATAACATCATCAGCGGCGTGATCACCGCCGAATTCCAAAACATCCATTCCCAAGAGAGATGATTTCTATACCAGCCGTAAAGCGACGGGGCAATGTTCACGGCACCATCCACGAACGAGGCGTAAAGAGCAATCGTGAATGGAAGGTAGCGGAGAGGAATGTTGCGCAGAGCGAAAGTGAGCGTTAGAGGATAGAAGGTTCCGGACGTCAATCCCGCCAAAGCCGTGGCTAAGATGAGGAAGGAGTAACTATGAATAAACGGCAAGAAAACACAGATCAGCGTAAACATCGCCGCGGCCGTCAACAGAATTCGCCGCGGCCCTATTAGCCCGCCGAGATAGACAGTGAACGGACCGATGAACATCAGGCCGACGTCGAAGGCCGTACCGATCCAGGCACTTCCGTCATAGCTGAATCCCTGGTGGCCCCTGAGGTCGGGAATGCCGAGTGAGATCATTCGGCTCGTGAGAGTGACAACCCCCGCGCCTGTGACAACACCGAGGATTCCAAGCAATGGGCTCTTGGAAAGCGCGGCTGGCACGGCTCCGGCAATTCCGCGTGCGAGTTGCGCCGGACTGGGCTGAGGCAGGGCTATCGAGGAAGCAGACATCCTACGCTCCGATCAGCGGCTCGTCCGGACAGTGGCGATTACGGAAAGTCCGGGGCGCAAGCTGTTCGCAAAACTCGAATCCTCGAGCGCTATTTTCACGGGAATCCTTTGCACGACCTTGGTGAAATTCCCGGTCGCGTTGTCGGGAGGTATGAGCGCAAACTGCGAGCCGCTGGCCGGAGCAATCTCCAGTACTTTGCCGTGGACCACGCGGCCAGGATATTCGTCGATGCGTATTTCCGCCGCATCGCCAACCTTCACATTGGTAAGTTGCGTCTCGCGATAGTTCGCCTGAACCCACTTGATGCGGGGCACGAAAGAAATAACTTGTGTTCCGGGCGATACAAGTTGTCCCGGCCGCACTTGCCTCTCCCCGACAGTGCCGTCATCCGGCACCTCGATTTTTGTGTAACCGAGGTTAACTTGCGATGCATTGAGCGCCGCTTCCTTCGCATGCAAGTCGGCGATGAGTTGTAGGTCCTGAGATTCCAACACCGCCTTCGTGCGCCTCTCGGCTTCCGCCGAGTCTTCGTTGCCTCGGAGCAGAGTTTTCGCCTGTTCCAGATCTGCCTGGCGGCTTGCGAGCTGAGCGGCAAGCCGCTCGTCATCGGCGACGGCTTGCTCGACTTTCTGCTGCGTGGCCGAGCGCGTTTGCAAGAGCGCTTCCTGGCGAGCACGCTCGGCGCGTGCGCGCACGACGTCTGCCTGCACGGCCTCTATACCGGCCTGGGCGGCGGCGATCTGTGCTTTTGCCTGATCGATGCCGGCGACCGCCCGCTCGATCTTGGAGTCCTGAAGCTCGCGCTGCCGGTGATTGTTCACGATTGCGGCTTTCGCGGCCTCAACCGCAGCGATGGCCTGATCCACCTGTGCCCGGAAATCGTCACTGTCCAACTCGACAATCAATTCTCCCTTGCGCACCTGCTGGTAATCCGTGACCTTCACATCCCGCACGATGCCCGCAACTTTTGTGCTGAGGGGAGTCAGATCGCCCCGAACATAGGCGTCATCTGTGACCTGTTCAACCCGCCCACCCTCCCAGGCGTTCCAGTCCCATGCGATTGTGGCGAAGATCACAACGGCGAGCAGCACGATCAATGCGGGCACCACGAATTTCCGCCATTTCGCCTTAGGCTGTACGTGAGCTTGCTCTGGTTCCGGCGCCCTTGCAGGAGCCGGCGTGCCCGCTGTGGCCATCCTTGATACTCCTTTTACAATTGCTTTGCGGCCCGCTCTGACACCTTCTTCAGTTCGGACTCTTGAAAACGGCTCAAACGCGGCTGTGTGGTTCAGACGATTCCTACGTTTCGTTCGATCGTCTCGATGACGGAATCAAGCCTGCCGCTCAGCACCTGCTTTGCGAAGCTGAGAGTGAAACCTTTGGCGGTGCGGAAAGGAGCGTGCGAGGGCATGGCAAGCGCTAGAGGATCTACTACCGCATCGACAACTACCGGACCGCGCTTGAATGCAAGGGCTTCCGCGAGACCGTCTCGAACGTGCCCGGGTTCCTCGATTCGAATCCCTTTCGCACCCATAGCCTCAGCAACCTTTGCAAAATTCGGATTTTTGAACTCGACGCCGAATGGAACGATCCCGGCCTCCTGCTGTTCGATATGGACGAAGTCAAACTTCTCGTTGTTGAGAATGACCTGAACTACAGGAGTTTTTCGTTCAATCTGCGTCAGAAGATCACCCATTCCCAACATCGTGAAGCCTCCATCACCGCACAGCGCGATACATTGCCTCCCTGGATAGGCGAGAGCGCAGCCGAACGCGTTTGGAGCAGCATTTGCCATCGATGCCCACGAGAATGAACCAAAGAGCCTGCGGTTTCTTCCGCCATTGATGTGCCTCGCCAGCCAGATGCATGCAGTACCCGTGTCGGCAAAAAACATCGCGTCATCGGAAGCGAGCTGGCTAAGCGTCGCGGCCAGAAATTCAGGGCGTATCGGTTTAATCCCAGGCCCCTTCTGGACGTAGTGTTGCAGGAGCTGGTGAAAGGATTTCGTGCGCTCAACATGCCTATCGAGGAAAGTCGTGTCCGTTTTTTCACGGACCGCTGGAAGCAAGGCCGTGACCGTCGATTTAATGTCGCCCACAAGCCCGAGATCCACCGTAGTGCGACGGCCGATGTGTTTCGGATTCTTGTCGATCTGTACCTTTTTCACGCTGGAGCCGGGAAGAAACTCTGAGAACGGAAAATCGGTGCCCAACATCAGCAGCAGTTCGGCCTCATGAATCGCGTCGTAGGCTCCGCCATAGCCAAGGAGGCCAGTCATGCCCACCGCGTTTGGATTTTCGTGCTCTAGCCATTGCTTGCCCCGAAATGCATAACCAACAGGAGCCTTCAGCTTGCGCGCGAGTTCAATCACCTCGTCGCGGGCCTCTCTACAACCGTCTCCTCCGAAAATCGCGACGGTTTTCGCTTCATCGATCATTCTGACCAATTTATCCAGATCCGTATTGGAAGGCCGAAGGACGGCCGGAGCCGCAATGTTGATCTCCGCTGACTGGTCCGGCACTGGGGCCGAGGCGACATCGCCCGGAATTGAGAGAACCGTGGGCCCCTTCTCCAGTACAGCCGTGAGAATCGCGGTAGTAATGACCGCGCGCGCCTGTCCCGGGTTAACCAGCCGCGCGGTATATAGTGAGGCGGCCTCGAAAAACTTGTAGGGGTTAAGTTCCTCGATTGTCGAAGTATCGATAATGCTGGACTCCACATCCCCGGCAATTGCGATAACGGGCGCGCCTTCTTTGCGCGCATCCATCAACCCATTGAATAAGTGCGTGACGCCGGGACCGCAAGTTCCGCATACGACCACGGGGTTCCCTGTGAAATAGGCCTCAGCAACCGCGGCGAGAGCTCCATACTCTTCATGACGAACAGGAATAAATTCGATTTTGCCATTCCGCCGCAACGCGTCCACGACAGGGTTCAACGCGTCCCCAACAATGCCGTAACACCGCTTGACTCCGGCGTTCGCCAGCATTTCCCACAAGAGGTCTGCGACTGTTCTCGACATAAGCGGTTCCTTTCTCGGCCAGATCACTTTTCTCGTGATTATGGGTATTGTGCTCATCCAAAGGGTCGTCATCCTCGCCAAGACGATGATCGTACCACCTTTCCGTTTACCAAGTTCCGCATTGAGCATTCCGGGGTCCGAGCTGCCGGCGCATCAATCTCCATGGAAAGAAGCACCTTGCTGCCGAAAGAATCCCATCGTCATTGAGGGCTGGTGCTAACATTCCGGCACTTGCCAAGATGCTGACAGGACGAGCCCCAGTCAGGAACTCAGAAAGGTTTGGAAAAAGACCAGAAGGCATATAATGTCCGCCATGGCCTCCCCGAGACCAGAATCCGAGCCGTTGAATATTCAGCTTCTCGTCGATTCGATCCCCGCGCTGATTCATACCTCCAGGCCCGACGGCTACCTCGATTACTTCAATAAACCTTGGCTGGAATACTTGGGCGCCACGTTGGAACAAGTGAGCGGCTGGAATTGGACTGCTTTCATTCACCCTGAAGACCTTGATGGGATTGTGGCCAAGTGGCGGGCCTGCCTCGCAACAGGAGAAATCTTCGAATACGAGACTCGCGTCCGCCGGGCAGATGGGGAATACCGCTGGATGTTCCATCGCAAGGTGCCGCTCCGGGATGAACGCGGCAACATCGTCAACTGGTATGGATCGAGTCTGGATATTGAGGAACGCAAAACGGCGGAAGAACTGCTCCGGCGAAATGCCCAAGCACTGCAAAGAAGCGAGTTTTATCTTGCCGAAGGGCAGCGTCTTGGCCACATGGGAAAGCTGGGCCTTCGAGCCTGCTGGATTCGACTACTGGTCTCCTGAATTATTTCAAATACACGGACTCGATCCGGCCGGCAAGCCGCCTAGTGTTCAGGAATACCTGGATTGTGTCCACCCACAGGATCGCGAGTCCATGGCAGATATGATCAACCGACTCGTGGCGCAAGCTACGCCCTTCGATGCCGCCAAGCGTATCGTGCGACCCGATGGCGAGGTCCGCTACATTCGCTGCGTGGGTGTTCCTTTTGTCGACAGCCAAAGCCTCAAAAAGTACGTTGGCAGCGCCATAGATGTTACGGAACACGAGCTCCACTTTTGACCTGGGCGAATCTCTGACCTGCCCTAATTGGACGAGTTATCGGCACTTGTCTTCAAAATCCTCCGATCTTCATCAATCTTTGTTTTCTTCTCCTCACGGGCGGAGTTCCGCTTGACTGTTTGCCCCCCGCAAGCGTGAATGTGCTGATGTTCAGGAGGAGAAAATGGCTGAAAGCATCCCAGCGGAGATCAGCAAATTACACACTTTGTCCAGACAGCAGTTGCTCGAGATGTGGCAGAAGCTTTACCAGAGGGCCGCTCCAACCGGGATCAGAAGAGAGCTGCTAGTTCCCTTCCTCGCCTACCGAATCCAGGAGCAAGCCTATGGCGGTCTAAAGCCTTCCACCCGCTCGGAACTTCGTCGCATAGCTCGAGACCTTGAAAAACCGACAAAGTCAAACGAACGCAGAACTCGGATCAGAATCAAGCCGGGAACCCGCCTAGTTCGACAGTGGCGCGGTGAAACACATGAAGTCGCAATCACGGAAGCGGGTTTCGAGTATCGCGGGTCAAACTACTCTAGCCTGTCCAAAATTGCATGCAGGATCACTGGCACACGTTGGTCTGGTCCTGCTTTCTTCGGCCTCGTTAAAGGTAATTCCGAGTCAAAGCGATGAGTAAGGAACGAGTGCGATGCGCCATCTACACGCGGAAATCATCTGAAGAAGGACTCGAGCAGTCCTTCAATTCTCTCGAAGCCCAACGTGAAGCCTGCATGGCTTACATACATAGCCAAAAGCACGAAGGTTGGACTGGGCTTAATAACCATTACGACGACGGAGGATTCTCTGGCGGCAACATGGAGCGAGCAGGCCTCAAGAGGCTACTTGATGACATCAAGGCCGGCAAACTCGACACAGTCGTTGTATACAAGGTAGATCGCCTCACTCGTTCGCTAACCGATTTCGCTAAGATCATTGAGATTTTCGACTCCCATAAGGTCAGCTTTGTTTCCGTTACTCAGCATTTCAATACGACGTCCTCGATGGGGAGGCTTACGCTGAATGTGTTGCTCTCCTTCGCACAGTTCGAACGTGAAATCACGGGTGAGAGGATTCGGGACAAAATCGCAGCCTCGAAGAAAAAAGGCATGTGGATGGGAGGTTTAGTCCCTCTCGGCTACGGTTGCGTTGACCGCCGACTCGTTGTCAACCAGGCCGAAGCTGACACCGTGCGCGAAATCTTCCGTCAATACTTGCGGCTGGGATGTGTCAGCAAACTCAAGCAGTTCTTGGAACAGAAGCAGATCCGGAGCAAGATTCGTACGAGCAACGCTGGACATACCAACGGGGACGCGACGTATTCTCGGGGCGCCCTCTATCATCTCCTCAACAACCGCATCTACATCGGGGTAACCGTGCACCGCAAGGAGTCCTATATAGGGCAGCACGAGGCGATCGTGTCGCACGATCTGTGGAACAAGGTCGCCGCGCGCTTACGAGAGAATGGTCAGTCACACCGCAACGGTAAGTCCCATTCGGCGCCGAGTTTGCTCAGCCGCAAACTTTTCGATACCAGTGGTGTTCGGTTCACACCGACGCATTCCCTTAAGAACGGAAAACGGTATCGTTACTACATCTCGCAAACCGTAGTCCGGCGGGCTGGCATCAAACCCGCAATTACACGGTTTCCGGCCCAAGAACTTGAGAAGTTCGTTATGTCGCAAATACACCTTTTACTCCAAGATCCGGGCAAATGCACAACCGGCATGGAAGACAGGCCTAGCAAAGATGCAGCAGCAGAACGCGCCAAGCAGTTGGCCACGGAATGGCCTTCGCTTGGGAACTCGAAGCAACAGGAGTTCGTCGGGAACTTATTGAGGCGAGTAACGATTGGCCAGAAGGAAGTATGGACCGAAGTTGACAAGACTAAGCTGCTCGCAACATTACTGGGACGAAAACCGGAAGCACCCTTTTCGCGCCAAAACAAAGACGTTTTGAGGCTATCCGGCACCTTTCAGGTTGTTCGCCGCGGATGCGAACTTCGTGTAGTTTTGCCGCACGGCGACTCGTGTCTTGAAAGACAGCGGATGCCCTCATTGGTTAAGGCGGTCGCCCGCGCCCACGACTGGTATGAGCAGATCGTTGCAGGCGAGGTCGCCACGATTGGTCAACTCGCACAGAAATCAGGACTCACCCGAAGATATGTAAGACGAGTCTTGCAGTGCGCAAACATATCGCCCCAAATCGCAGAGGCGTTGCTAACGGGCAAACATCGGGTCAGCCTTACAGTCAAAGAACTCCTGCGCAGCATGCCGCTCAATTGGACAGAACAGGAACAGAAAATCCTGGGGTAACAAGGGGACGGTGAAAGATCGGATTTGTCATTTGGAGTCCCCTTCTCAGCAGCGAACTCTACATGGTTTGCCCAAAAACCTATGAAATTGCGGCGGTTGCTCGTCTGGCTGGAATCGCCTCATTCCGGTTGAGTTATTTGATTCCCGCCTGGTTTGTGGGCAGGCTCTCGTACTAAGTCGTTGTGACCACTAGCATGCGTTGAGCTTTTCCTTCTCTTACTACTATTTATACCCAATCGAACTGCTCACGTACTGAGTTGCGACGGATCCTTGATACTAATCAGAACACCTTCGTTGGACATTGCTAGGGGCGTCTGCTTGGTTATAGTATCGCTACGATACTGCGAATGTAATTCTGTGGGTCGGAGCTCAAAGCTTGGCTCAGACAGACGCAATTTTATCAGGCGACCAACCAGGGCGTATCCGAATCGTACCGATAGAGCTTCCCGTTTCTTGGAATGGCAGAACCAAGCTGGGAATGATGATCGTGCATCCGCATATTGTGATGCGGACGGACGAAGCCGCCTTCTCGATTGAAGAGTCTTCCAAGAAGAAACTCCGTCAGACAATCAGGGATTGCCTTTCTCTTGCAACTAATGGTGCCGATGGAAAGGGATGCGAGGCGCAAGTCATTGTATTCCCAGAATTCGCGATCCCCTTTGATTCGTTTCTTGAAGTTGAGGGTTTGCTAAAGGTGCAAGAATGGCCGAGAAATACGGTCGTGGTGGCGGGAGTGGAGCCCGCTAGTCCGCAGGAGTTCGGGGAACTGCTAAGCGCGTCATCCAATCCTGCTGGAAGCAGCGCGCTGCACTATGGGTCCGCGACGTTCGTCAATTTCTGCGTCATATGGATAAAATGTGCGGACGGGACGGTTCGCAGATACCTGCAGCCGAAACTCAAGCCAAGTGCACTCGAACAGGCTCGCCAGGGGATGTACCAAGGCGAGTTCGTGTTTCTCTTTCAGGGCGATTTGATTTCATTTGCCGCCCTGATTTGTTTCGATTGTATTGGAGAAACTGCGCACATGATGGCGGCTGAGAGTTTTCTCGAGAGCATTGGGGAACTTGCCTCTCACGGTAGCAGTATTAATCTGGGGCTTGTGCTGGTGCCTCAGTACAACGAATACGCTGAGCATCCCGAATTCCTGCGGTTTGCTCAGCGTGTCCTGCAGGGAAATCCGAAAGTGAGAGTGAGCGACGGAGCAGTGCTCTTCGCGAACGCCGCAACAAAGCACCATGGGAGGAGCCGGACGACATTCGGCAGATCCGCGTTGTACTACTCTGGGGGCCGCTGGGCAGCCAGAGGCGAGGGCGGCCCTTTAGCGACTATTCCATTTACATTCGCGCTTGAGCAACTTTCAAAACCACACTACGGGAGTTTGGTGCGAGCACGATTGAGAGAGGATGGCCCATCCGTTCATTGTCTTGAGTTTTTGATTCCCTCGCTCATCGGTACGGGTGCGGGCGCGCCCGTGTATCCCGTCGGGTTGGCAGTTTGCCATCGAATTTCCACTGCGGACGGGCGCGTCGAGGGCGTCGGGAAGCCGATTCATCCTCTTCACAAAGTGTTCTTCGATTGGTTTTCAACCAATCTTCCTGGCACGGAAACGCGTTTGGCGTGCTCCTCGTCCGCATTGACCGGTCGTGTCGCAGAATCGTTTGAAGATCTGTATAACGAATTGGAAGGGGATTCTCCTGAAAGTCTTGGCAGGATCGTAGATGTTCTGTTTGTTGGACTCGACGCACGGATGAACAGATACCCGAACCTGAATCCAGACGCATGGCAGCAGGACGCAGTCAAGTGGTATGACGAGAGCCATGGGAAGGCGATTCTGCAACTGGCCGTTGTCATGACCGTGCTGGGATTACTCGGTCGACCTGAGACGCGGACCGTAAAAGGGCCGTACACGGCATACATATCAAACTTTGCTGTTTCCGTAATCGACGGCGATGACAAAAAGAGTTGCCTGCAGCTTCTGCAAAACTACAGCGAATATGCAAAACAATCTTCGATTGTGACAATGGGCGGGAAACCGAATCTAATAATCATGACTCGCACAAGCCGTTGCTCAATGCCGGATGATCGCCCTCAAATAGTGCCGGACAGCATCCAGAAAGTAAGCGTGAAGGATACGGATGCTCTTCCGGAGGAACTTAGGCCGAAACAGGACGACATTCTGAGCCTGCCGGAAAATCAGTGGTATTGGCATTTAGGGCAGAGCATTGCGAGCGTTTTGGATGAATACACGCACGCAACTTTCGTGACTTTCAGTGCCCAGAATCACATGATTTTCGAACAGCATAACTTTTGAGTACGCCGTCACCCAACCAGAATCGATCGCAAGCGTCACTGGAGATGCAACTTCCCACAAGCGGACTTCTGGCCCGGAATAACTTCCGGTTTGCCCGTCATCCGCCCCGAGCATAACGCCAACCCAGCGTAGCGCCCGAACGTGCACAACTACCGGCAGCCTCAGAACAATCTGTCGTGATGCTAGTTTCGTAACCGGTTGGCAGGCGGCATTTTAATCCGTGCGTGGCGTCGCGTTGGCAAGCGCGAGAATCACTCCGCCAAATAGCAGCGTGTCGAAAACATAGTTGATCCCCTCAATTTGGGCTGCGGTGCTCGGGTCGGACAATTGCGCGATCAGGATTGGTCCATAGATGAAGACGACAAGGAGCACAATCCAGGTGCCGAGATACGTTGCGGCCATGCGCGTCTTCCTGTCCAGCAGAATGAATACCCCGGCAACGAGAAGAATTGCGCCCGTCAGATAGCCAATGAGCGGGCGCGCCGGAATCCATGCGGGCATCAGTTTCTCGAGCGGGACTCCGGGGCATGCCAGTGGGTGCAGAAAATGCTCAACGCCATAAAATATAGCAGCGATCGCGACTAACACACGGCCCACGGTTATGAGCTTGCTTTTGCCCGGCCAGCTCATCGCGTTTCCCGCAAGAATCCAGCCTCCGCCTCCGAACATCAATTCGCGGATGGCAAGCGTCCATCCGAACCTGTCTCCGGGGCTGGCGAGAGCCGCCGGGATGTCCATCATCGCCACAAAACTGAACATCGCGATGCCCCACAGCATGCCGGACCAGGGCACCAGAATTTTTGTGGCGATGCTCAAGGATGCGGCCAGCAGCGCAAAGCCGAAAAAATACGCCCAAAACAATGGCCACGGCATGTACGAGGGCACCATGGTCATAAGGGATTCTGCGCTCGAGAGATGCAGGGCGCCGAAGACCGCCAAGGGGGCGGCGAAACACAAATTGCTCAAGGCTACGATTTTGTCCAGGCCGCGGGCCTGCGCGATATCGGTCTTCGCAGCCCACAGCGCAACAAGTGAAACAAGGATGCCGGCGCCGCACATCGAAACGACCGTGCGAGAGAACGCAAAAAATGTGGCGAGAATAGTTGTGTGCATGTCGATCCCAAGCGTAACGTCGCGTGCTCTATCTGGAGTACGTTTGCCAGGTCAATACAGCCTCAGACTGTACAACGAAAAGTAGGTGAGCATATTTTCTTGCGAAGCTGAACAGAGTTCCGGCCTGAAGTGCGTCTTAGGCTACTTTCTCGTCCAACTATTTACCTAAGGATGTGTACCGCCGATGGGCGGATCAGCTGGACCAGTACCTGAAGTTGCCGCCAACTCCCGGTCTGTCGGCTAGAACGAAGCCGCTTGTGCGGCAGACGCTGCGCGTGAGGTAGTGGAGCGGTGGTTGCCTGGCTGTTGAGATAAATTGTCGGGTCATAAGGAGGCCGTCCCCATGACCCGACTTCGCAAAATGATGCTGGAAGAACTCCAGCGTCGTAACTTTTCTGAAGATACCATACGCCGTTACATCCACACAGTCGAAGATTTTGCTCGACACTTCAACCGTCCACCGGATCGCCTAGGCCTGCGGCACATTCGCGAATACCAAGCCCACTTGTTCCAGAAGCGGAAGTTATCTTCGGGTTCCGTTACGAACCACCTGGCGGCTCTGCGCTTTTTCTACATCCAGACGCTCAAGAAAGCCTGGAGCGTCGCCGAGACCCCCTACCCGAAAAAGAATCATCACCTTCCAGCGATCCTCAGCCAGGAAGAGGTCGCAGGACTCATCGATGCCGCTGGCACTCCCTTCCATCGCACTCTGCTCATGACGCTCTACGCTACCGGTCTGCGGCGTGCTGAGGTAACTCACTTGAAGGTCAGCGATATCGACAGCAAGCGCATGGTGATTCATGTCCGCGGAGGAAAGGGCCGCAAAGACCGCGATGTCCTGCTCAGCCCCAAGCTGCTCGAAGAACTGCGCAAGCACTGGCATCGGTTGCGGAGAAAAACCAACGACTGGCTCTTTCCCGGCAACCGTTGGCATACTGCGAATCACCCGATCGACGCAAAAACGCTATACCAAGCCTGCCAAGGAGCCGCGAAGCGCGCGGGTCTCAACCGGGCCATCCATCCCCACACCTTACGCCATTGCTTTGCCACTCATCTGCTCGAGGCCGGCGCTGATCTGCGCACCATTCAGATCCTGTTAGGCCATCAAAGTTTGGAACAAACTGCCATCTACCTCCATCTCTCCAAACGTCACCTGAATGCCACACCGAGTCCTCTGGACTCGCTACAACTGAAAGACGAGTCAACACAGGAAGGGTAAATGAGTCGGCCGCCCCTTGAGGTGGCCGATCTTATCCGCAGCGCAGGAGCTGCTTTTATCGAACGAAATCGCCAGTGGATCCGCTGGAGGCAGGTCAAAGTGTTGCGGGCCATTGCGCGGTGTCGTACCGCGGCACTCGGCGGTCATGTCGATCAATGTACTCGCTGCGGGCATCGCGCCACCATTTCGTACAACAGCTGCCGCAATCGCCATTGCCCCAAGTGTCAGACGGCTGCCCGGGAGCGCTGGATCGGCGCGCGTCAGAAGGAACTTCTCCCGACGCGCTACGTCCACGTAGTCTTTACACTTCCCGCATCGTTGGCACGCTTGGCGCTACAAAACAAAAAGCTCATCTATGGCCTGTTGCTCCGCGCCACCGCCGAGACACTTCTTGAGGTCGCCCGGGATCCCCAACACCTTGGCGCGGAAATTGGGTTCTTCAGCGTGCTTCACACCTGGAATCAGAAACTCAGTTTGCATCCCCACGTGCATTGCGTCATTCCCGCCGGTGGGTTGAGTCTAGATCACACTCACTGGATAAAATCACGCTCGCGATTTTTCCTCTCCATCAAAGTGCTCCGTCGCGTCTTTCGCGGAAAGTTCGTCGCTGGCCTCCAGCAAGCCTTCCAGAGCGGCCGACTGCAGTTCCATGGAAAGTTAGCTCCGCTCTCTCTGCCCAAAACCTTCGCTGCCTGGCTACGGCTACTGTTCCGAAAAGACTGGGTGGTTTACGCGAAACCTCCCTTCGGTGGCCCGGAATACGTGCTCCAGTATCTGGGCCGCTACACCCATCGCGTGGCCATCTCCAACCATCGCCTGGTCTCGTTTGCCGAAGAGAAGGTCACCTTCCGCTGGCGGGACTCCGCTCATAACAACGAACAGAAACTCTTAACCGTATCGCTTGATGAATTCCTACGCCGATTCCTCTTGCACTTGCTCCCCAAAGGTTTCGTGCGCATTCGCAATTTTGGTTTCCTGGCCAATCGGCGACGTGCCGCTTTCCTGCCGCTATGCTTTCACTTGCTTGACGCAGCACAAGAACCGCAGGCAGATCAAAATGCCGCTGATTCGAACGGTCTTTGGCGTTGTCCCAAGTGTGGTGGACCGATGGTAGTTGTCGAAAGGTTCACCGCTGCCGAGATCCAACTTCGGTCTCCACCGTTGCTCACTTCTGCCGCATGAAACGCTTCTCTCCAACCCGCATCCTGCGCGCCTCTCGGCGTGCTCTGTCTCTCTGCGTCTTAACGCAGAACAAAACTCCATTCTCAACTTCCTCAGCGCGTCCTCCACGATACTCTCTTGCCCCAGTCTGTTCCCGCCGTCTTCTGCCGTGCTCTACCGCACAGTCTCCGCGACACTCCACACCGCTGTCTCCTCCCATTCAATCTCCATAGGGCCCGCGTCCGCCGCAACCACAAGCGGCTTCCTTCTAGCCGCCTTAATCGAACGCGCGCAGAGCTACATGCCCACCTTCACTGCTCTGCCAAAACGCGCGTCCGATTAAGCACTAACGCAAACCGGAAGTTGGCCAGAAACGGGGTTCGAGGAGATTAGACGCAAGCGACCTTCCTCGAACCCTTGCTTCCTCGAAGCGGACTTCTGGGGAGTCAGCGAGATTCCACTTGATTGCATAACAATGTCGGCCCCCCCTGTCGACTCGAGTGGGCTCTTGTTGATAGGACTTAGCTGCGTAAGACAGCCCATCCCTCAACGGATTAGGCCTTGTCAGTTTTGCCAATGGACGGGAACGCACGGAGCATAGAGTATCCGATACGATTTTGCATTGGTGTGATCAAAGGGTTTGCGCGGTCCGAGCTTGACGAATGGAGGCGGAAAAGATGATACGTGATCATTTTCATTGGGGTAGCGGTTCAATGCGGCTTGTACGATTAACCTTGCAACTCTTCATCTTTTTCGCAATTGCCTCGCCGGCCTGGGCGCAGGGCACCTTAGACCGTACGGTGCTGCCTATTCCTGAACCACAACCTCCGGTCATCACTGAACTCGATGCCCGCAACGTCAAGGCGCCGCCGCCGTTCAGAGTCACAGCCCCGCAGGGTGCTCCCAATGTTGTTATCGTGCTGCTGGACGACATGGGTTTTGGGCAGTCCAGTGCGTTTGGCGGACCCATCCACATGCCCACACTCGATATGCTTGCCGCCGGGGGGCTGCGGTACAACAACTTTCATACGGCAGCGCTGTGTTCGCCCACACGAAACGCGTTACTGACTGGCCGCAATCACCATGTCGCTAATGCGGGGGCCGTTGCAGAGATCGCCACCTCCTTCCCCGGCAACACCGGCATTCGTCCACTGAATGTGGCGCCACTGGCGGAAATGCTGCGCCTCAATGGATATAGTACGGCGGCGTTTGGCAAGTATCACGAGACGCCGGCCTGGGAGGTTTCCGTCTCCGGGCCGTTCGACCGGTGGCCGACTCACTCCGGCTTCGACAAATTCTATGGATTCATAGGCGGCGAGACCAATCAGTGGGCGCCCGCGATTTTTGATGGCACAATCCGCGTCGAGCCGCCTCACGATTCCCATTACCACTTCACTGTGGACATGACCAATCAGGCGATCAACTGGATGCAGGCGCAGCACGCTTTGACTCCGGACAAGCCTTTCTTCGTTTACTTTGCGCCCGGCGCAGTTCACGCACCCCACCACGTATCCAAGGAATACATCGATCGCTACAAAGGCAAGTTCGATCAAGGATGGGACAAGCTGAACCAGGAGACTTACGCGCGCCAAAAACAAATGGGCGTCATTCCGGCAAATGCGGATTTGACCCTGCGTCCCAAAGAGATTCCCTCCTGGGACTCGCAAACACCAGATGAAAAAAAGCTCGAGACGCGGCAGATGGAAACCTTCGCCGGATTTGGCGAGCACACGGATGAGCAGATTGGACGACTGGTGGACGCGCTGAACGAAATAGGCGTGATGGACAACACTCTATTCATTTACATTGTCGGCGATAACGGCGCCAGCGCGGAGGGTGGTCCGTCGGGAGCCTACAACGAGATCATGGCTCTCAACGGTATCCTGGAGGATTCGGCCACCATGCTGCCGCACTTGGACGATTGGGGCGGCCCGAGTACGTTCCCCCACTATGCGATTGGCTGGGCATGGGCCGGCGACACTCCTTTCCAGTGGACCAAGCAGATCGCTTCGCATTACGGTGGTACCACAAATGGCGCCGTGGTTTACTGGCCAAAACACATCAAGGCGAAAGGCGAGTTTCGCTCGCAATTCACCTATGTCAACGACATAGCGCCAACAGTCTTGGAAGCCGCAGGTCTGCCGTTTCCGAAGAGCGTGAATGGCACGGTGCAGCGGCCGTTCGATGGGACTTCAATGATCTACAGCTTCGACAATCCCAAAGCCAAGGAGACGCACGCGACGCAGTACTTCGAGATGTTCGGCACCCGGGGCATTTATCACGACGGATGGATCGCCGCAACGCGCCACTCCATCATCCCATGGATCCAAGCGCAAAATCCGCCGCTCACCCAGGACGTGTGGCAGCTCTACCACATCACTGAAGATTTCAGCGAAGCGCACGATCTTGCGGCGAAAGATCCTGCCAAGCTGAAAGAAATGCAGGACCTCTTTATCAAGGAGGCGATCAAAAATCACGTGTTACCCATCGACGACCGCCGCGCGGAGCGGTTCAATCCCGCAATCGCGGGGAGGCCGGACCTCATGGGAAACCGCACGTCGCTGACCGTGTATCCCGGAATGGCGGGCATGATGGAGAACGCCTTCATCAACGTGAAGAACCGTCATTACACCGTTACTGCACCAGTGGAACTGCACGACGGGACCACGAATGGCGTGATTATCTCGCAAGGTGGCAGGTTCGGAGGCTGGACGCTCTACATGAAAGACGGAAAGGTCCATCACGAATACAACTTCTTTGGCGTGGAGAGAACGAACATCGCCGATGCCTCAGCACTTTCCGCGGGCAAACACGTGATCAAGTATGAGTTCGTTCCCGATGCACCGAGGCCCGGAACCGGAGGAAAGTGCATTCTTTTCGTGGACGGGCAGCAGGTGGCGCAAGGACACATTCCGAAGACCGTGCCATTCATCTTCTCAGGGGACGAGGGAGCGGACGTGGGATCAGACGCCGAAACCGCGGTGTCCGACGACTACAAGCAAGGGGACAATGCGTTCACCGGAACGATCCTGAAAGTGACGATTGACATATCACCGACCGGATTGAGCGCGGCCGATCAAAAGGCCGTCGCTGACGCTGAGGATGCAGCTTTTCTGGATGAAGATTGAGCTGTACTCCTTTCACATTCGAGGAAGTGAGCAGCTGTCAGTGAGGTGGCGTCGTCTGACTAATTCACGTGGCTCGAATCGAGGCCTGCTGGCGAACATCTTTGCGGACGAGGAAAGGTTATGAAAAGAGCATCATGCGAATCAATGGATCACGTAGCTGTGGACCGTCGCAGATTTCTCGGCGCGGCTCTCGGTGCCTGCGCCATCAGCCCACATGGTCCTTTGTCTATGCAATTTGCGCCGAGCATGAGTGGGTCGCTGACAAAAGAGCAACGTGACAGCATGACACCGTCGCAGGTTATTGACGAATTGAAAAAGGGGAATGGGCGATTTCGTGCGGGCAAGATGGCTCCTCGGGATTATTTAGCTGAGAAACGCTCCAGTGCATCCGGCCAGTATCCCGCGGCCGTAATCCTCGGGTGCGTTGACTCGCGGGTGCCTGCGGAAATCATTTTCGACGCTGGGATCGGTGACCTGTTCAGTGGGCGCGTGGCCGGGAATGTGGTCAACGATGACATGCTCGGGAGCATGGAGTTCGCATGTGCCGTTTCAGGAGCAAAGCTGGTCTTAGTCCTGGGACATACGGCTTGCGGTGCGATAAAGGGCGCAATTGATGACGTGGAATTAGGCAATCTCACGGGATTGTTGGCGAGGGTCAAACCGGCCATCCCGCAAACCAAGTTTGAAGGCGAGAAGTCGAGCAAGAATCCGGCTTACGTCGACGCGGTGGCCCTAACCAACGTCAAAGTAGCAATCGAAAACACTCGGCGGAGAAGCCCGGTATTGGAGGACCTGGAGAAGAAAGGATCGATTCAGATCACCGGTGCGATGTACAACCTCGCGAATGGCATGGTGGAGTTCGTCAGTTAGCGAGTTCGGGCAGCTCGAAACGAACCACAGATTGAGTTTCGCCGGAAGCTACGGGTCTTTGCAAAGACCGAATTTATCAAGATCTGGGTTAAGTGCTTGGTAGGTCGCGTAACCGGAGAAGTGCCTTTAGCTGGCCAGAAACGGGGTTGTGGGAAGTAAGATGGTGCTTTGGGCGAATTGTCACTTACTCGGAAGTTGCGCGGAACCGTTCCTAATTTGATCCGCGGCGTTCACGTGAGCGCCCAGAAACAGTTGTTGGTGGGCACTTCAAGCCTTAAGTTTGTGGTACATAGAATCAAGGGCGTGCAAAGAGCCCGAGAATAAGCTTTTTGGGCAACTCTCTTCGTTCCGCGAAAGGGAACCGCCTGATTCGTCTTGGAGAAAATCGCCCCCAATTTAGGCCGTTTGCGGAATAGGAAGCGGAGACAGAGCGAATGGCTCCGGTGAAATCCTGCCAATTGGGCCGCAAAATACAAGTTTCTGCCAAAACGACAGGAACAGAGAGGAATGCTAAGACTGGCTGGCGGAGGGGGTGGGATTCGAACCCACGAGACCCTTTCGGGCCTAACGGTTTTCAAGACCGCCGGAGTCAACCACTTTCCTACCCCTCCGAATTAAGCTCTTGAAACATTGTAACTTGCGGTTCGATTTAGTGACAGTACTGCCCTAGGTTGCTGTACATCCGATTGGTCTGTCACCAAATTGTCACCGAAACCGTCGAGTTTTTCGACTGCCGCACGCTTGCTCTCGATATTTGTATGTGCGTAGCGCATCGTTACACTGATGCTGGAGTGTCCCAGCAGCTCCTTCACAGTCACGATGTCAACGCCGCTGTTTACGAGACGGGAAGCAAAAGTCAGACTTAACAGGAGTTAGTCACGGCTACATTGGTTTCTTGGCCGGTTGAGAATCGTCGGAGCTGACAAAATTAATTACAAAGGGCGCGATTCCGTGCACCTGTAGAATTGTATCGCCCTTGCATTCCGCGAAGTGTTTCATACGAGGCCCCGCCCAAAAAAATCCGCCCGTGGCCACGTCTTTCAGCGCCGCGTCATCCCATTTCGATCCCATTCCTACGGCAGCCGCGCCGCTGACGACTGTAACGTTTTCTGTTGTCGGATGCCAGTGCGGTGCGATCTTGGTTCCGTCGGTACACGAAAGGCGCAGAGTATATGTGTGCCCCGCCGTCATCGGATCGCCCTGCAGGACAGCGACGCGTACCGTGCCGCCCATTTCAACGGACGGTGTGCCGACCATCGCGGCCGCCGGTACGTCACCCCACTTTTCCGAACCCGGTTCTACAATCATCGAGCTGCTTGCAGCTCGCGCAGGAGACGCTTTTGCAGGCTGCTTGGTTTGTGCGCCCGCGACTACCGGAAGCAATACGAAGATAATCAACAAACCCGCTCGCACTATGGACATGCTTCCTCCTCGTTAAATCGATTTGACTCGGGATCATCCGACTTGGACCTCTGTTTCGCGCATCGTACGCTTCTACTGACCTCGACACAATGGATTTGCCACCGGAGCAACCCCAACGAGGCCAGTGGCGTTCAGACCGCAAACTTCTGATGCCACTTCGCGCTTCCGATACAGCACTAGGACTTACCGGGACTTTCAATTGCTCTGCGTTGGTTGGTGCCCTAACATGTCGGCATGTCACGTGAGAAGCTCATCCTAAGCGTGACTCTCGGCGTCCTTGCACTGCTAATTCTCAGCGTGTGGAGTCCGTGGAACTCGTTTCGCTCTCATGGCGACGGAAAGTTTTCCGATGGAGGTTTCTTTAGTTTTTCAATGCACGTTGCGGGATTGCCATCCGCCGCAACCCGCACCACCCCTGACTCATCCATGCAGAAAGCACGCCCTTGGCTCCCGTCGATCACCGGCGGAATGGCAACGGCAGTATAATGACCCGCATCGCAACCCTGCATATCCAACCGATAGCCCGCTCCGCTGACGGTCTCCATGTAGTTTGCCCAAATCTGATTCGGAAGCTCCGGGTACAGAGGGTCGCGCGGCCATTGCGTCGCGTCGCACGCGTAATGCCCCCACACCCTCTTTAATTGATCTTCCGGGATGTGCAGCGAACTCAACACCCCTGCCACTGCAATTTCATTCCTTCTTACGGCTTCGTGGTGGTATTCGGCTATCCCAATCGGATTCCCCGTCGCGTAGGTCTTCGCGCGCGCTTTTCCGTCTTCCTCCAAATCCCGCGTGCGGTGCCGCCACATCGCATATGGCAAAAGCGCGTCGATCCACGTTTCCCGCATTCGCGCCAAGGCCGAAGGGTCGCGCCCCGCAAGCGCATTCTGATTGGCGTCAACAATCGATTGCAGCCGCGTGGCTCCCTTGCCTGCTTCATCGACCATGTGGCTTCCTGCAACTGAAATGTTCTCTTCCCACGCCTTTTTCCCGGGAAACTCCACGCTTTCGTACCCAGCCAGTGCGGCTTCCTTGGATAACCTTAGAAAATTCGCGTCGCCTGTTGCCGCAACTGATTGTAACTGAGTGATTTGCCGCGTCACGTTCGCCATCGTAAAGAAGCTCGGGGGATAATTCTTCCCCATTTCCGCTCGCACCTCCTGCTCGCTGGCGCCCATATTCGCCAAGTCCGCCGCACCACGTTTCCCCGCGATATCGTCATCCGTCATTATGCGTGTTGGCGTCATCGACTCCCGTCGCTCTCGTGCTGCGCGCGCTGCATCCGCAACCGAGGGCGGCGTTGCTGCCGGCGTAGTCTCCTGCGCTCCTGCCGCCAGAAACATGCCAGTCATTGTGATGTACAAGAAAAAATTAACCATCGCAGCTCCGTTCATGCGGGGAGTGAGCGCCCACCAGTCCTCCGGATGCAGAAGTCTGTGCAAAAAAGATTTGACAGAGCCGACGTTGTTAGAGATGTCCGGTTTGCGTTAATCGGGAGTTTGCCGCTCACAGTCTCCAGTGATATGTGTATCTTAGGTCAAGAAGGTTGACAATTGGCCTAACTCGCGTGATTGACGTGCCAAACTGGAAAACGAGTTGTACTATTATAGGAGTTGTGTCTCGACTCCCGTCGCTTGGGCGATGGAGTCCCGATTTCTCCAGGATTGATACACTTTGTGCCAGCTCGCCACTCCGAAGAGTGTTCTCTTTCGTCATATTTCTTTGGCCCTGTGTCGATAACCACGGCTCGCCTGTAATCTTTCGGTCGGTTTCAGTTCGACCCACACATCTCTTCGATCCAATTTCAGACCATGATTACTCGTTCAAACTCCCCCTCGCGAGGGAGCGGGACGCCCACTCAAGTGGACGGCGTTCTACTTCGCGCCCTGTCCGGTTCCGAGCTGTCCCGCGTGCGAACTGAACTTGACCCACTGCGCATACTCCCAACCGTTTCGCCACATCCAGTACAAGCGCACTGCGAGTCTCCGGGCCATGCCCACCTTGGCGATGTTCCTTTGTCGACGCACCGCCAGGCGCACATAGCGTCGTCTCCAGTCCGCATCACAACGTGCTGCGGCTTGGGCTGCTTCCACCAGCAAGAAACGCAACAAAGAACTGCCTTGCTTGGTGATGTGTCCCAGCCGTTGATGGCCGGCACTGGAATCCTCCTCCGGAATCAACCCCACGTAGCTGCCGATCTGCTTGCCCCGACGAAACCGCTTCGGAGTTCCGATGATCAACACGAAGGCCAGTGCCGTCAGTGGTAATTCTTCGATCGTTGGGTTCATGCGGTCCAGCAACTCGAGCAGATCCTTGCGACGCCGGGAGGCCCAGGTACGAGCGCAAGCTTTTCCAGCTGGGCTCGTCCTGGCGCGCTCCACAGCTTCTTCTTCCTGCGTTGGCCTTCGTTCATCGCCAGAGCCTGCAGCTGATTCATGATCCGCGTGCGCATCTGCACCAGCCGATGCCGGTGCCACAGCAGTTGTCGCAGGTCCCGATTCTCCGGACTGGGTACCCAGATCCGAGGAAAATTATTTTCCCGCAGCAGTCGCAGCAGCAGTCGGGCGTCCTCCCGGTCGGTCTTCTGTTTGCGGACGCGTTTGGCCTTAATCTGGGCCGCATCGCCGATCCACAGCTCCATACCGAGTTCTGCCAGCAACCGCTCGAACCAGCGGGAGTACCCCGTGGCCTCCATCCCCACTCGTACGCTCACTCCCCGCGCCGCCAGTTCCCGATAAAACTTCTCGGCTTCTCCTGCACTGTGGTTCAATTGCCGTTCCCCATACTCTCCTGTTTCTGTGTCGACAAACGCGATGTACTGATCGCTCGGGTGATAATCCACGCCTATAATGATCATGTCGGCTCCTTTCTCCCGAGCCAATGGTCTTCGACTAACCACAGTGTACTCGGGTCTAAGGAGCCGACGTTGTTATGCAATCAAGTACGGTATTACTTGAAATGGTCGAGTAGCCGGGCGCCATTGCTGGCGCCCAGCCCTCTAAGAACCGGACTTGAAGGTTTCCCATTCATCCGGCTCGAGCACCCAAAAACGCCCCCATGAAAAACGAGGACGCGGCCTGATTCAAAACGAATCAGACCTACTCGATACTGACTGGCTGCCGATTCGCACGGCGGTGGAATCACCGGTCGTGTGTGAAGCTGCACCAATGGCTTACGCCATCGTCATTTGCTTTGCTTCATGCATCGGTTCCTCAAGAGTTCTCGAGTTGAGCACCAACGGGAAGTCAGCTCCGTTTCCGGCGAGGTGATCTTGTCCCACGAGGCGACGCAACCTCTATCTGCCCGATTACAGGGCAGCCTTCGCTTTCTCCCATTTCCGTTACCCGCATCGCCATAGGTGCCATCTTGCGATGGACTTTCCCCTTGCGAGGAGCGATACGGGCTTACCCTGTTCCGCTGAAATGACGCGATCGGTTAGATCTGCTCTCTACGCCGGCAGTGTTGATTACCCATGACAGAGAAACCGGAAGCCTCTGTGCTCACTGCCAGAAGAGCCGCGCAGCATTTTAGGCTCTCTTCGGATGACGACGCTTGCGAGCATTTGTATATTCTGATCGTACGATCAAGCCTAGGCCCGTCTCCACCTAATGCTGGCAGGTACACCGTTGCCTCACGGTTTCGGCGCCGCTCTTGCGAGCGTGGATACATTGTCCAAGGGCTCCAGAACAGTTCGTTACCTCCCCGCTCTGCCTTGTAGGCTACGTGCGATGGGACGCACGGTCTGATCGAGTTCCTCCTCTCCAGACAATCATTTTCAGCAGCTTTCCAGGTCGCACTCCGGTTATCCGACTATTCAGGAGCTATCCGCGAATGAGAATGTTTTAGCACCTCACTCGCTTGTCTAGCCCTTCGGCGCGCGACACAAGTGATATTCTGCAGCCATGCTCCATGCACATAAGGTGCGACTCTTCAATTCTCCCATGGCCCTCCGCGCCGCTGTCATGCTGATCGCGCTGGCCTGGAGTAGCCTCGCCTTCTGCGGCGAGATTCATGACGCGGTGCGCAATGACGACCTGGCAAGGGTCCAGGCGCTGCTCAAAGACAATCCTGATCTGGCCCTCAGCAAAGATAAAATCGGCAGGACGGCTTTGCAGTGGGCGGCGATACTTGACCGCAAGGAAATATCGCAAGTGCTCCTGGACTATAAGGCCGACATCAACGCCAGGGACTCAGCTGGCATGACGCCTTTACACTTCGCAATACTTCAGGGATACAAAGACGAGGTGCAGTTGCTGCTGGATAATAAGGCCGATGTGAACGCCGGGGACATCACTGGCGCGACGCCCTTGCAATATGCGACGGGATACAACCGCAAGGACATCGTGGAACTACTGCTGGCCTATAAAGCAGATGTCAATGCCAGGGACAAGGCGGGCCGGACGCCTTTTTACGTGGCGAAAGCGGCAGGCTACAAGGACATCGAGGAATTGCTGCGCCAGCACGGCGGCTACGAATAAACCAACTGTGATTAAGTCCTTCCATGAGAAGGCCGGTGTGAGTCAAGACAGTTTTTCTTCTTTTTTCCTGTGGATCCTTGCGCTTTAGCCGGGCCGCCTCTGTCGCCATCCTTCCATCCGCAGTCTCTTCTGAGCGATTTTCGCTCGCTGCCAGGTGGGCGTCCTCAATTCAGTAGGTGCTGCGACCTGATTAGCGACCTCGGCTCCGATCTCTTCGACCGGAGTTGGGCCAGGACTTAGGCGCAGTCAGCTGATCTCGGCGGATGAGCTCGGCTATTAAAATCCACACTTTCCTATGCTACGGCGGCTACCACTTTGTGGTTGTTCCGCAGTGGTTCATAGACCTCTCCACTGACCCACAACTTGTGAAGCAGTACGGCCAACTTCCGCGCTACGGCAACCACGGCTCGTTTCTTGGCATTCTTTCCTCCGCGCTCGGCGAGCTGGAGTCCCCAGCGCCGCAGATCACTGTCTTCTCCGAAGGGACCCAGAATGTAGTGCGCCCCCTGCACCAGCAACGTTCTTAGGTAACGGTCTCCTTCTTTGCTGATGTGCAGCTGTGGTTCACTCATGCCAGAGTTCCTGCGCCCGGGACGCAACCCCAGAAAACATCCCACGTCCCGGCTGCGGCGAAAGCGGTATGGATCGTCCAAAGTCAGAACGTAGGTCAACGCAATCAATGGTCCTACTCCCTTCACTTGTCGCAGCAGTGCGACCTGCGGATGCACTTCCTAGGCGATTTGCTCGATGCGCCCATCGTATTCCGCGATTCGTTCGTTGAGCGATTCGATTTCTCCCAGCAGCGGATCCAAGACCTCCCGCAACTCTGGGCTCAGTCCTTGGGCCATCTCCCGATTCATTTGCTCGGTCCCGCACTGCGGCAGTCGCGCGCCATAGGATTTCGTCAACCCGCGTGCCGCATTCACCAGTGCCGTGCGCGCGCTGACCAGTGCCGCTCGAGCGCGGATCACCGTCAGATGGATTTGTGCTTGGGCACTGCGATGTCGCACCGGACCCAGCAACCCGGGATCGATTCTGGCTAGCCGGGCCAGCGTCCGGGCATCCAGCCGATCATCTTTTCGGTTACTCTCCCAAATCAATCGTACGTTGCGCGCATGCGCCACGATCACTTCATGGCTCAACTGAGTCAACAGCCGGCTGACCCAAGGAGAATGCGTCCCGGTTTCTAGCGCGATCCGGCTGCGCGGAATCCTGCTGAAAACTTCCTCGATTCCCTTCGGCGTCGTCGGTAGGTTGCTCGCCACAATCACTTCCCCCGCCGATTTTGAGAGGTTATTCGATACGGAGGACCTCAAGAATATCGAGTCGGGCAATGCGGCGGGAACCGACCCAGATACTTGCCGATGCTACTAGAGCGATAAACAGAATCGAAGAAATCAACGTAGTAAGATCAATGGACTTCGCTCCGTCAACGAGGCTTTCCAGAAAGCGTCCGGTAAGCATCGCGCCGGCGATTCCAGAAATCGCCCCTATCGTGACAGTAAGTAAGCCCTGCCGCAATAGGGTTCCCCGAAGCCGTATCGGCGTGGCGCCGAGCGCCAGTCGCACGCCCATTTCATGTGTTCGCAGCGCAACGGCATAGGAAACGACGCTGTAAATGCCAATTACCGCCAGCAACAACGCAAATCCCGCGAAGAACAGGACTGCCGTGCGATAAAATTTCGGACGCGCGAGGGCGTCCGCCTTGCGCTGCTCCATTGTTTTCACGCCGAATACGGGAACCTGCGTGTCCACGGACCGAATCGTGTCACGAATGGCAGGGAGCCAATCCTCGGCCCGGCCATCAACCCGCGCCACAAACGTCGAGACGAAACCGCCCGGGGAATGCGCGGGAATGAAAATCTGATTCGAGTGCGCGGTGTCCATGGTATCGGTCATGTAGTCCATCACTTTGACGACGCCGATGATCTTGCACGGAGGATCGCTCCCCAGGGTGACCTCATGGTCTAGAGCATCTGCCGCTGAACCAAATTCCTCGGCAAATCGTTCGTTGACAACCACAACGTTGGCGTCCGAACGCACTTCCGCGTCATTGAACTCACGCCCGTACAAGATGCGTCCTCCCATGGTCTTGAAATAGTCGGAAAACACCGGGACCATCGTGGAATTCTGTTTGGCGGGACGCCCGTCGAATCCGAACGGACCTCCCACAAAGCCCCTAGCGTCGAGCGGAAGGAACTCGGTTTCGCTGGCGCTACGAACACCCGGGAGCCGCCGGATTCGATCAAGCGTTTCCTCAAAATACGCAAGTTGATGCCCTGTGATACCTCGAGTTGTCCCATCCAGCGACACGCTTACTGTGACTAGCCCCTTCATGTCGAAGCCGCGGTCGGTTCTCATCACGTTTACAAACGCACGCCCCACCGAAACCGATGCCGCGAAAAGGATGATCGTGAGCATCACCTGCGCGGCGACGAGCGTTTCGCGAATCAGTCGCGCACTACGCGTGCCGGTAGATCCCCGCGCTCCGAACGCCTGGACGCGGCTCGCATACAGCGACGGCAAGACGCCAAACAGTACGCTGCTCGTGATTGCAGCCGCAACGGCGAAACTCAATACACGTCCGTCAAGAATTGAATAAGCTTGTGTGGACAACGGCGCCGGATGAACTTTCCCCGCGATGGAAGACGTCCATAACGCGACGAATAACCCGGCGACAGCGGCAACAAATGAAAGAAGCAGGCACTCCGTCAGCAATTGCTGCGCGATTCTTGCTCGGCTTGCTCCTAGCGCAAAGCGTATGGAAAGTTCCGTGGCGCGGTCCGCGGTGCGCGCCATTAAGAGATTCGCGACATTTGAACACGCGATGAGCAGGATCAAGACCACGCCAGCCATTAGCATCAGCGAGACGTTCTTCACAGGGCCAGCGAGCTCCTCTTGCAGTGAAGTTATTCTCGGATAATGCTCGGATTTCCCAATCTTGGTTCGCTGCGGCCAGAGACGGTCCGCTTCCACCGCAAATGCCGCACGGGCTTGCGGCCATGTGACTCCTGGTTTTAGCCGCGCAATCGTTTCCCATCCATTGTTGCCCGGCGAATATTCCGCGGCTCTCCAAAGATCGGTCTTGCTCGGAAAGCTAAATCCGGCCGGGGCCACTCCGACTATAGTCAGCGGCACTCCATCGACGCGAAGCGTGGACCCCACAGCCCGCGCGGCGCCCGTGAAAAGTTGCTGCCAGAGTCCATAGCTGATTACCGCGACAGCGTTGTTTCCAGGTGAATCCTCACCGTCCCTGAACCATCGTCCCATCGCAGGTTCCGCGCCGAGCAGCGAGAAGAAATTCCAGGAGGTATAGGAAATGTGCGCCCTCATCGCACTTCTTAATTCCCCAATGTTCACATCGAATTGCTCGATGAGTGCGGCATCGGCGAGATACGTGCTTTGCTGCCGCCATTCATGAAATTCTTTCGCGCTGCCGTGGGGCGGAAAGAATCTTCCTAGCGAGGCCAGGCGGCTTGGGTCTGGGAATGGCAAGGAGCGCAGGAGCAGTGCGTTCACAACACTGAAAACGCCAGTGTTTGCTCCAATTCCGATGGCCAAGGCCAGGATCGCAAACCCCGTTTGCCAGGGGCGATGAGCCCAAAGCCGCAGCGAGTGCCTGCCATCCTGGAAAACCTCACGCAAGAACTGCAGTGGGATTGCTACGGCCAAATCAGCTAGAAGGTGGACCCAAAGCTTTGCAAGTGCGAAGACACCGCTCGATTCAGCAAGCTCATCGCGAAACTCGCGTTCCATCGGCCCAACATAATCGTCCCGAAAACCGGCCGGATAGATCTTCAGCAGAAACCGGTAAAGCTTCAGCGAGAAAGGTGGGTTAGGCATGTTTGGGCAATCCGAACGTCGTCGTTGCCAACTGCGCAAGTTCTCGCATACGGGCCGCTTCAGCCTGCGCCACCCTCCGGCCGTAATTGGTGATCCGGTGATAGCGCCGCCTATCGTCGTCGAGATGCGGATCGGGCCGATCGTCCGACTCCTCGATAAGCCCTAACTCAAGCATCTTGTTGATGGATCCGTAGAGCACGCCAGGGCCTAGTTTCAGCTTGCCATCAGTGCGGCGAGATATTTCGCGTTTGAGAGCATAGCCATGTCGTTCACCCTCGCCGAGCGACAACAGGATGTGAAAGAAGGCTGGAGACAATGGGGTGAGATCGCTTGCGGCCTATCGGTCACTAGAGGACATAGTAGTACATTTCCAGACATAGTATTTGTTTGACCGATCATTTTGTCAAGAGCGACGTCTGACGTGGGGTCCTCACAAATCAGCGTTTTTGGGAGTTACCACATCGTGTTTGAAGGTGTATCAGAGATGTATTGGCACACCAGCGAGATCAATACGCCGGTCGTTGGGGAGCCATTCTCATTGACGAGAGGCTCTAGGAACCTCAAATCTTAGAGTTCGCAAATCGTACAACTCGGGGATGCGCTATGGCACGATCGAAAGAAAAATAAATGCGGCGAAAATGACCAGGTGCACGATTCCCTGTAGCACCGTGGTGCGCCCTGTCCCCAACGTAATTACGCTGACTAGAAGCGTTAGGGCCAACAGCACTCCCTCTTTGGCATTGATTCCTAAAGAGAGCGGTTTGTGTAACAGAAGAGAGACGGCAGCGACCGCAGGAATGGTGAGTCCAATGCTCGCCAACACAGAGCCTAATGCTAGATTCATGCTGGTTTGTAGGCGATTCGCTCTGGCGGCCCGGAAAGCTGCCAATCCCTCGGGCAGCAGCACGAGACCGGCGATAGCGATCCCAACGACACTCTTCGGCGCGCCTGCCTTCTCGATCCCGAATTCCATGATCGGCGTGAGCGCCTTCGCCAACGCTACCACGGCTACCAGCGACACCAACAGAAGCGCGCCGCTTAGGAGAGCCACTTTATTGCTTGGGGGAGGAGCATGCACTTCTTCGGTGCCTCCGCTCGCCGGGAGGAAAAAGTCGCGATGGCGCACAGTTTGCACAAACAAGAACGACGCGTACAGCACAAGAGACACAGTGGCTGCGAAAATCAATTGCGCCGGGCTGAACGTTGGCCCTTCCGTGGTTGTGGTGACATTTGGAAAAACGAGCGTCAAGGTAATGAGTACAATCAGTACAACCAGTGCCGCGTTTGCTCCCTGGAGTTGAAACGCTTGCTCGCGATGGCGCATCCCACCTGCCAACAGGCAGAGTCCTACGATTCCATTGCACACAATCATCACCGCGGCGAAGACGGTGTCGCGCGCCAATTCCGCTTTTTCCGGTCCTCCAGCGATCATCACCGATACGATCAGCGCCACTTCAATAATGGTGACGGCGACCGCGAGGACTAACGTCCCGAAAGGTTCGCCGACCCGGAACGCTACGACTTCCGCGTGATAGACCGCCGCGAACACCGTGGCGTGCGGTTCCGCAGCCAGTAACTCCCGATTAGTGGGATAACCGGTCTAGTGCCCACTCTTCCGGTAAATCCGTTAAATCAGGGCGGTCTCAATGGGTCGACGCAACACCTGCTCACAGCCCAGGCGCAGGGCTTTAAGCAGCTAAGGATCGTTCGCGAGCGCTGATTCAAGCGGAACACCATCCTGGCTAGGTGTGATTGATTACAGCCGGACATTTCGGTTCTCTACAGGGAAGCATTGTCCGATCAACAGCTTAAAGAGTGTTGCATCGACCGGTTGAGCTGGCAAGGCTTACCGGACTCCTAGGCGAAAAAGATTACGTTTCGAACTTCAGCGGAGCAAGTCCGGAACCTCTTCTAGAATGGTCGACTAGGCCATGCTAAAACCCCTCTGAGGGTTTACGGCACACTTTCTGGACTTCTCAACTCGACCCGAGCAGTCTTTGGAATTCAGCGAAGCCGCAATCAAGGACCTTTTCGAGGATGTTGAAGAGTTCGAGAGTATCTAAACCTGGGTCTGTGACAATCAGGTGTGCGAGGGACCGAAAATCGGCAACTGTCACCAAATTGTCACTAAAAATGGCGCAAAACAAGCAAAAACGACGTTAGTCCAAAAAACAAGAATCCAAGCTATCTGACGGCTGGCAAAGGGATTTAGTTGGATTTTGTGTCAGATAGCAAAACGGCGATTTAATTTTTCAAGACCGCCGGAGTCAACCGCTTTCCTACCCCTCCGTATAGCTTTGAGTTTAACCGGCAAGACCCCGTGTGCCAACTAGCGGAATCCAAAATAAACGAAATACCGATTCTTCAGGATGCGATACTACGCTGGAAATCAATGCCTGCTCGAACTACTTTCCTATCCCGAGATGCTCGTGCGACCACTGGTGCGAGCCACAAAGCTCTAGAAATCTTCCGTCATTTGTCTTACAGGCATCTTGTAGCTGCTTTGTCACTGGGTCTCGCTTTGCGGCTCTTTTTCATTTTTCATTTTCCATTTTATGCCGGCGACACGAAATTTTATGACGAACTCGCACGGAATTTGCTGGATCACGGAGTCTACGGACTTTTTGTTCACGGCCAACTAATCCCGGTAGATATGCGGATGCCCGGATACCCCACTTTTCTTGCGGGCTTATATGCCGCTCTCGGACGTTCGAGCCGAGCCGTCATGGTTGTCCAGTCGTTCGTCGACTTGATGACTTGCGTCTTGACCACCATGATTGCGGCACGGGTCGCGCCCGTTCAATATAAGACCCGTGTAGCGATTATTGCTTTGTGGATGGCAGCGCTTTGTCCATTCACAGCAAATTACACTGCCGCCATTCTCACTGAATCTCTCGCCACGTTTTTCACCACATTAGCAGTATTAGCTTTTGTGACGGCCCTGGGCCGAGTGTCTCCAGATTCTCTGCCCCGGTCCCTGGTGGAAAGCAGGGACTTATTCTTGCAAGCTGCGTGGTGGCTCTTAACCGGATTGATCGTAGGCCTTGGGACTTTGGTGCGGCCGGAAACTCCTCTGCTGTTACTCTCGGCGGGGCTCGTACTCGCCGTTTGCTGGCGTCATCCGGCGGACTGGTCGAGATTGTTTTTAGCCGTAGCCTGGATGTCGGTTGGCTTGATTCTTCCTTTGACCCCTTGGGCAGCGCGCAATGCAAAAACGCTGGGCCGTGTGGAAATTCTAGCTCCGCGTTACGCGCAAACTTACGGAGATTTCATACCGCGCGGCTTCTATGCGTGGACCGCAACTTGGATGGTTCGATTTAGAGAAGCCTACCTTGTGACTTGGAAACTCGGAAAAGAACCGATCCGCATTGAGGATGTGCCTACGAGCGCCTTCGATTCGAACTCTGAACGCGCCCGCGTTGAAACGCTGCTTGGCCGCTACAACAATGATTTGCAGATGACGCCCATCCTCGATCGCGAATTCTCCCTGCTCGCGCGCGAGCGAAGCGCGCGGAGGCCGATCAGGACGTACATTGCAATCCCTTTAGCGAGAATGTGGACAACGTGGTTTACTCCGCGGGTTGCATTGCTTCCATACTCAGGAAATTTATGGCCACCCGCGGAAAATTGGCGAAACAATCGAACGGACTTCGGCGTGACGTTAGGATTCGGCATCTTGAACTTTGTGTATTTTGGCATGGCATTGATAGGCGCGTGGCGTTTCCGCCGACAGCCCACGATCGCGTTCCTGGTGGCGTTGCTCGTGGTCCGCACCGTTTTCCTGACGCAGTTGCAGACGGTCGAGCCTCGATACGTTATCGTCTGCTATCCGGTAATCTTGGTTCTGGCCGCACTCGCATGGTCTCCCGCGTCGCTGGATCATCCACTAGCTATTCATACCGTCCCGGAAGTCTCCAAGGCAGTGACTGCAGTCGCTTAGACGACTCGCGATCAGTGTAAAGTTCATGTGGTACCATTATTCAGCAGCTGCGGCCTGGCCTCGTGGAATTCTGGGCTTGGGAGGTGAGCGATGCGACGGACAATCCTTGCTGGGCTAATATCTTTTTTCGCAATGGCCGGATTTGGTTTTGGATTCCTGTATGCGCAGGATTCCTCTCAACAATCCAGCCAGCCTTCTGCTCAGGAAAAGACTCCTGTGAGTGATGTGCCCGCGTACCACGCGAATCCTTCAAAGGAGCCGTTGCCAGAGACGCTAGATCCGTCGCGATTCTCCGACGTGCAGACCCAAAATGTATATGCGCTGGCTGCCAAAGTAAAAGGCGTTCTTTATCAGCAGCCGTGCTATTGCCACTGTGACAAGGATATCGGACACACGAGTTTGCTGAGCTGCTACACCGACCGGCACGCGTCGGTATGCGTGTTATGCCAGAAGGAAGCGGTACTCGCCTACACAGAATCTAAAAAGGGGAAGACCGCAGCACAGATTCGCAAAGAAATTATCGATGGAAAATGGAAAGAAGTAGATCTATCGCCATACGAAAAGCCCGGAGCTTCGAACTAGCGAAACTACCACTCAAAATCTCTTGTTGCGATTTGTACTATCGACCGAAGTATCAGTGAACCGGATGGGAGGTTGGCCTACTCGGCCAATCCTGCGGAGCGAAATCAACTCCCCAGAAATGTGGGCTTGGTGAGAGAAACTCAACCCCGACACGCGTACCTTTCTCCGATGTATCGCCAAGATAGACCACTCGGCACTCTTGCTCTTCCTCCGTTACAGGATTGATCAGTACCAGGTCCGCACCCAGTGCAAGTTCTTCCTGGAGATAAAGCAATCCTCCGTGTGCGTTGATCACGATGGTTTGGCTATTCTCACGGAACTTCCGGCCTTGAATGCTCTTTCCCGACGCGCGCACGGGTATGCGCGTAAAAACGCGTGAACTGCGGCGTTGACGGCTGCTTGTTTCGTTGACTTGTGTCTCAGTCATGTCTATTTGCTATCGTGCATGGCGCACGACCACGAGTCAACCATGCCCCGCCTCCAAAGTGCCTAAAAACACAGTTAGGCTAAAAACCTTGCTAAAATCGCTCAACGTTCCGTAGAATTACCCGCTCGCACTCTAGAATGCAAGCAGCCGCAGTGGCCGCGCACGGCGGAGCTAGGAGCCCGGGATGAAGCTAATCGACTATATCGAATCACGGCGCGACGAAAACCTCAACGAACTGAAGGAATTTCTTCAGATACCCAGTGTCAGTACGAAAAGCGAACACAAACCTGACATTGAGCGAGCTGCGCGTTGGGTAGCGGAAAAATTGCGCGCCGCAGGATTGGAGAACGTTGAGATTGCTCCGACAAAGATGCATCCGCTGGTATACGGGGAATCCCTACAGGCGCCCGGCAAGCCTACCATCCTTTTCTACGGACATTACGATGTGCAGCCGGCGGAACCATTGGATCTGTGGACCAGCCCTGCGTTTGAACCAACCGTCCGAGATGGGAAGCTTTTTGGCCGTGGCACTGCCGACGACAAAGGCCAGGTTCACATTCATTTGAAAGCGCTGGAAGCTTTGAAAAATACAACTGGAAAGCTTCCTCTGAACGTAAAAGTAATGATCGAAGGTGAAGAGGAAGTTGGAAGTGTGAGCCTTTGGGATTTCGTGCAGAAGAATCGCGAACGTTTGAAAGCCGATGCTCTGGTGGTATCCGACACTTCCATGCTCGCAAAAGGTGTGCCATCGATTACTTACGGTTTACGAGGATTGAATTACTATCAAATTGAACTTACCGGTCCGGCACAAGATTTGCATTCCGGAGTTTTCGGCGGCGCTGTCCCGAATACCATTACGATTCTCGCGGAAATGATTGCGAAACTTCATGATAAGAACTTCCGCGTTACCGTCCCTGGTTTCTATGACGATGTGGCAGCGTTATCTCAAAAGGAACGGAAAGCCCTGAATTCTCTGCCGTGGAAGGAAAAAGATTTCCGCAAGACCGTCGGCGCTCCGGGATTATGCGGTGAAAAGGGATTCACCATCGTCGAGCAACTTTGGACCAGGCCCACGCTGGAGTTAAATGGAATATGGGGCGGATACATGGGCGAAGGCGCGAAGACCGTGATTCCTTCAAAGGTTTGGGCCAAACTTTCCACCCGGCTGGTTCCCAATCAAGACCCGGCCAAAATTGCGAAACTCGTCGAAAGACACATTCGAAAACTGCTGCCGAAGACGGTGGCTTGCAGCTTTGAACTTCTAAGTACTGGCAAGCCATGGGTAGCGCCTTATTCCCATCCGATATTCCAGAAAGCGATCCACGCGCTTGAATCCGGATTCGGCAAAAAGGCTGTGTTCATCCGCGAGGGCGGTTCGATACCGTTTGTTACGCAAATGCACGATACCTTCAAGGTTCCTTGCGTGCTTCTGGGTTTTGGTTTGCCGGACGAAAATGCTCACGCGCCGGACGAACACATCGCGCTGGAAAATTATTTTGGCGGAATAAGGGCCGTCGCGCTTTTTTACAACGAACTGGCCTCCTAACGAAACGTCTACGCTAACACGAAACGAGGAAAGGGCCATTTTTCGGGCGTTTTTCTAGGATTTCCTTGCGTTCCTCGAACAGTGCGGCTATAGTCCGCAAGGCATCCCGAAAACCGGGATCAAAAAGAAATTACACTGAGGAGGAAAAAGTAACTCGATGGCAAATCCGCTGAGCAAGTCCAAGATCATTACACACATGGCCGAAAAGGTCAGCACTCCTGACAAGCCGGTGTCCAAGAAGCAGGTCGCGTCTTTCTTTGACGAATTTTTCAAGCTGGCCGTAAAAGAAACAAAGGGAGCGGGCAAATTCGTAATTCCGGGCCTCGGCCGCTCGGTGAAGGCACATCGTAAGGCGCGTATGGGCCGCAACCCGGCAACGGGCGAGGCTATCAAGATCAAAGCCAAGACTGTCGTACGTTTGCGCGCTGCAAAAGCGTTTAAAGACGCCGTACTGAAGTAGTTAAATTCGGCGCAGAGATTCGCGGCAAAACCCCCAGGCATCCCCGTCCCACAACATGCGACGGACGTTTGGGGGTTTTGTCTTTTCATCGAAGCGCGCTTCTCAATCACTCATCGAAATACCGGAAGGCTGTCGCAGTGAATGGCGGATTGATCTCATATCCCCGCCGCGAATAGATGGCGTATGGTTGAACACTCAGGCCTTTTAACCGATCTGTATGAATTAACCATGGCGGCGGGGTATTTACAGACCCGCTTTGATGCCACCGCCGCGTTCGAACTCTTTGTCCGCCATCTGCCGGCCAAGAGAAACTATTTGGTCGCGGCGGGGCTCGAACAAGCCTTGGATTTCCTGGAAAATGTCCATTTTACAAAGGACGAGATTTCTTACCTTCGCCGGCATCCGGTGTTCTGCAATATCCGCGACGAATTCTTTGACTATCTCGCAGCCTTTCGGTTTACGGGTGATGTATGGGCCATGCCGGAAGGCAGCTTGGTATTTCCCGGCGAGCCTCTCCTGCGAGTTGTGGCGCCAATCATTCAGGGCCAGATTATGGAAACCTATCTGCTCGCCACGCTGAGCTATCAGACAATGATCGCAAGCAAGGCGGCGCGTCTGGTTACGGCGGCGCAGGGCCGCCAAATCGTTGAATTCGGTGCCAGACGCGCGCACGGCAGCCAAGCCAGCCTTTTTGCCGCTCGCGCGGCGGCAATTGGGGGGTGTGAGGGAACCTCGAACGTTCTCGCCGGGCAACAGTTTGGTATGAATACATATGGAACCCAAGCGCATTCCTGGGTGATGGCGCACGAGAATGAAACAGAAGCCTTTCGTCACTTTCTGGATGCCTTCCCGGCACATTCCGTATTGCTGCTCGATACCTACGATGTGCGCGCTGCCCTCAGGACCATAATCAAAATGGGACGCAAGCCCGCCGGTGTCCGGCTGGATAGCGGCGACCTCGCGAAAGACAGCCGCTGGGTACGGCAACAATTGGATCGCGCGGGATGGAAGGACGTCAAAATATTCGCCTCCGGCGACCTCGACGAATACAGAATCGCGAAGCTATTAGCTAAACATGCTGCAATTGACGCCTTCGGCGTGGGCACAGCCCTGGCTACACCTGGCGACGCTCCACACCTGAATCTGATCTATAAGCTGGTGGAAGTCGAACGCGCCGGAGAAGTTCGCGAAGCGGCAAAATTAAGCGCTGCTAAAGTTACATACCCGGGACGCAAACAAGTCTTCCGGTATTCAAATAGCAAAGGCCAGTACGCGAGCGACAAAATCGCTCTGGAAGGCGAGCCCGCTAACGGCGGTGAGCCTATGTTGATCGAAGTAATGCGCGGCGGTAGACGCGTCACGCCGGAAGAATCGATTAGTGTCCTGCGCGGCCGATGCATAAACAGGCTGGCTCAGCTTCCTCAGCTATTTCTGCAAATTAATCGAACCGCCGTCTACCCTGTACGATATAGCCAGCGCCTAAAGACAATGCTGGAGCGGGTGCGGCGACGGGTTCGCCGCTCTGCGCTAAAATAGTTCGGTTACGTCCGGGCGCAAAATCCATGTCGAAACGCAGAACCGTTTTTTGGGAAGTAGACGCGCAAGAAGATTTCATCTTGCCGGGCGGAAAGCTATACGTTCCTGGCGCGGAAAAGATCATTCCAAACATTAATCGCCTAGTGGACGTTGCGCGTGAGGGGCGCGTCTTGCTGATATCCAGCGGCTGTAGTCACGAGCCTAATGATCCCGAATTCAAAACCTTCCCCCCCCATTGCATCTGCGGGACCACGGGGGCGCGCATCATTCCCCAGGGACTCACACGAAGTTTTTATAGCGTCGCAAACGACGGGAGCATAAAACTGCCCGACTCTGTTTTCGATAATCAGCAGATTGTTCTCGAGAAGCAAACTCTCGATGTTTTCGATAATCCCCAAACAGAAGCGATTGTCAATCGGCTTGGCAAAGACACTGAATATATGGTCTTCGGTGTGGTCACTGAGTACTGCGTGCGCCTGGCTGCCAAAGGTTTATTAGCGCGCGGCCACAAGGTATCGATCGTCAAAGACGCAATCGAAACTCTGAAAGCAGCGGATGGGCGTAACACCCTCGATGAACTTAAATCTCTTGGTGCAGGGTTCATTTCCACTGACGAAGCAATTGCGGTCGTTGGTGGAAAATCCAAAGGTTAAATCGCGGTTGTCGCCACGGGCAGGAAAATGTCACGCGATCGATTGCAACAAGCCTGGGAACTCCTTCAACAAGCATACCGGGCACAAATGCAAGGCGACTACGATCAGGCCGTAGAACTCTATACAGAATCCTTGCACATTTTTCCGACCGCGGAAGCGCACACCTTCCTGGGCTGGACTTATCACTTCCAGGGAAAAGTGGATGAAGCTATCGCGGAGTGCGAGCGCGCCATTGAAGTGGATCCGGAATTCGGCAATCCGTACAACGACATCGGCTCATATTTGATCGCGCTGGGTCGTTTCGATGAAGCAATCCCGTGGCTTGAACGCGCGATTGCCGCCCCGCGTTATGATCCGCGCCACTACCCCTACTTCAACCTTGGCCGCGTTTACTACGCCAAAGGCATGATCACCCGCGCGCGCGAATATTTTCAGGAGGCGCTACGCATCGAGCCGCGGTACACCCTCGCGCGCCAAGCGATCGAAAACATCCGCCGCATGGTCAATTAGGTCGCGGCGGAAATGCCGTTGTTACGAAGTTGCAGCGATCTCCTGACTGGGTTTTACAATTCGATCATAAATCCACAGTAGAAACGCTGTCAGCACTCCCATGCCTGTGACCAGCCACCAGACGCGCTGCGGCTGATGTGTGACTTCTCCGAAGTGGTGAATCAGCTTTCCACCGAGCCACCCACCAATCAACGAGCCAATTCCGATGGGCAAAAATGCAAAGCCCATGTATGTTCCCTGTTGACCCGGAGGCGCGAGCCGCGAAATGTATTCATAGTAACGCGGCGACTGCGTGATCTCACCCAACGACACCGCCACCAGCGTGAGGATCACCATCGGAACTGTCGGGTGGATGATTAAGATGATCCACGCCAGCGCGGACATCAGTGTTCCCAGCGTAACAGCGCGAAATGCCGGGATTTTCTGGGTGAGAAAACTCGCTACCATTTGCAGGCAAATTACAGTGAGTGGACCGGTAATCAGCATCAGTTCCGTGTCCGTTTTTGGATTTATGTAATCGTGGACGTAGAGCGGCAGAATTATAAATTCCTGCCAGTAAACGATCCAGTAACCGGAGAAAATCAGAAGAAAGACCATGAACTTCGGGTTGCTCAGCACCGTCCAGAAGTTCCTCGCCGCCTGCCCTGCGGTGGCGGCTTTAATTTCGTTCGAGCGCTTCGGTTCCTTAAAGAACAGAAGTACTGCAAAGAACATGACAAAAACGCTGAGCGCCGCTACGCGAAATACAGCTTCAACGCTTAGGTGTTGATGCACCCACGACGCTACAAATGGGCCGGCTGCACCGCCTATATTCACCAGCGTGTAGTAAATCGAGTAACCAATCGAACGTACATTTTCTTTCGACGCGCGCGCCGTGGTGCCCACGACGCACGGCTTCACTAGCGCAATCCCGATTGCCGGAAGCATCAGAACAACAGTTACTAAAACCACCAGCGGTACAGCTGCTCGAACCGGACCAAGCCACGGCGCCGCGAGCGAACCAAGCAGGAAATAGGAACAACTCAAAACCAAGTATGCGAGTGACAGCGATCGCCGAAATCCCAACCGGTCCGCCAGCGTCCCGCCGAATGTCGCAAGAAACCAAACCAGGCCGCCAAAGAGTCCTGTCAGGCTACTCGCCTGAGCGATTGGGAAATTCAAGGTTTCATGGAGGTAGCGAGCGAGCGACGCAAAAGCCGCATAGTACGACAATCTCTCAAAGAGCTCGCTAACGTTTGCGACCCAGAAGGCAGGCTCAAAACCGGAGCGAATTTCGCGCAGGCGTTGTGTGAAGCTCAACTATCCTCCGAAGCCGTGCTAGCGGCGCGAACACCTGAACCGAGGCCGGCCGCGATTGTAACGGAACGGCTGCCTATCCGCTCTCGATTTTTGCCCATTGGATATATGTTAAGATTTGTTGTTTGGTCGTAAGCAAGGTCTCAAACAAACGATGCCTATTGCAACGATGAAAGCCTTGCGTAAGATGCGCCCCGAGCGCGGCGCGCAGCTCGAATCAGTTCCCGTTCCCACACCTGGCCCCACCGAGGTACTTGTCCGCGTTAAAGCAGCCTCGATTTGTGGTACCGATCTGCATATATATGGCTGGGACCGCTGGTCCGCTTCCCGGATTCATCCCCCGATGACTTTCGGGCATGAATTCTGCGGCACGGTAGAAAGTGTCGGTTCAGAGGTCACCTCCGTCCATCCCGGTGAATTCGTCAGCGCGGAAATGCACGTGAATTGCGGACATTGCCGTCCGTGCAGAATGGGTCAGCCCCATGTCTGCCAGAATGTGAAAATCATCGGAATTGATGCGGACGGTTGCTTCGCTGAATTTGTGCGCATCCCCGTACGCAATATCTGGAAAGTCGATCGGGCCATTCCGGAACACTATGCTGCGATTCTCGATCCGCTGGGAAACGCAGTTCATACTGTGTTAGCAGGAGAGATCGCGGCGCGGAATGTAGTCGTCACCGGCGCCGGACCGATCGGGCTAATGGCAATCGCCGTAGCACGCGCTTGCGGCAGCGCGCTGATTTTTACTACCGAGGTAAATCCTCACCGCCGAGAGCTAGCAAAGAAAATGGGCGCCGATGAAGCGCTCGATCCGAACCAGGGCGACGCGGTAGCACGCGTCTTGGAGGCCACGGACGGTGCAGGCGTCGACGTGTTCCTCGAGATGAGCGGTCATCCCACCGCTATCCATCAAGGCTTCCAAATGCTGCGGCCGGGCGGACGCGCGTCGCTGCTGGGCATTCCGAAAGACCCCGTCACTCTCGATCTTGTGAACGATGTCATCTTCAAGGGTGCGACCGTTCAGGGAATTTATGGCCGGAAGATGTTCGAGACCTGGGTGCAAATGACGGAGCTTCTCAAGCATGGCAGGTTAAATCTGGAGCCTTTGTTTAACGAGCGCCTGCCTCTCGACAAGTTCACCGAGGCATTTTCGCTGTTGGAGTCCGGACAAGCCGGCAAGGTCCTGTTTTATCCCAACGGGTCTCACAAATAGTAGTTCCGCATCTCTGTTCAGCCCGTGCCATTTTTCAGTCTCGCAACGCCAAACTTTATGCATACAATAAGGCCTCGTTCACGGCGGGCATTCTTAAATTATCGGAGAAATCATGAGCACTACAGCCACGCGTCCCCAGCTCCGGTATTTGCATGAAGCCCTCGAAGATCTTAAAGCGAAGCATCTCTACTTTCGCCTGAAGATTCTGAAAGGCGAACAGAAGCCGCTCGCAAATTTTGACGGCAAGGAAGTAATCAATCTCAGTTCGAATAATTACCTGGGATTGACCACGCACCCCAAGCTGCGACGCGCTGCTATCGAAGCCACACGAAAATTCGGCGTGGGCTCGGGAGCCGTTCGCACCATCGCCGGAACCATGGAGATGCATATCGCCCTCGAAGAACAGATCGCGCGTTTCAAACAGGTCGAGGCTTCCGTTGTTTTCCAATCCGGCTTTGCCGCAAATGCGGGAACAGTTTCAGCGATCCTCGGCAAAGAAGACCTGATCATTTCCGACGAACTGAATCACGCTTCGATCATTGATGGGGCACGCCTGTCGAAGGCCACCATTAAGGTATTTAAGCATAACGACATCGCTGACTGCGAACGCATACTCAAAGAGACCGAAAATTGGACCGGTAAGAAACTCCTGATTACCGACGGCGTTTTCTCTATGGAAGGCGATATCGCCAGTTTGCCGGCGCTCTGCGATTTGGCCGAAAAGTATAACTGCATCATGATGGTTGACGACGCGCACTCGTCAGGCGTGCTGGGAAGCCGTGGGCGCGGAACAATTGACCATCTCGGCTGCCACGGCCGGGTCGATATTCAGGTCGGCACTCTCAGCAAGGCCATAGGTTCGATCGGAGGCTACGTTTGCGGCTCGCGCGACCTGATTGAGTTCCTGCGCCAGCGAGCAAGGCCTTTTCTTTTTTCCACTTCGCATCCGCCTTCAGTCACTGCCACATGCCAGGCTGCATTTCAACTCCTGGATTCCGATGCCGGAGATCGGTTGATCAAGAAACTCTGGTCCAACACGAAATTCTTCAAGCGCAAACTCAAGAAACTTGGCTTCAACACGGGCAAGAGCGAGACGCCCATCACGCCCATCATGGTCGGTGATGCCGAAAAGGCCTTTCAGTTTTCACGAGAACTTTTCGCTGAGGGTGTCTTCGTGGTTGCTCTAGGTTTCCCCACAGTTCCGGAAGGCAAGGCGCGCTTGCGCACAATCGTCACCGCCACGCACAAACGTGCTGACCTCGAGCGCGCTCTTGAAATTATCGAACGCGTAGGCAAGAAACTCGATATTGTCGGATAATCCGTAAAAATCACGCCGAGCTCTGTTATATTAGTAGACATAACCACATTGAGATATATTCTGTAGGGCTTGGTACACTTTCTGTGGAGCGCAAAGAAGCGCGGCCTGCCCGGAATCTGAAGAGATGCTGAATGAAGGGCAATTGCATCCTGCGTCGCTGGTCTTGACAATCACGCCGCTTGAAACCTTTCTAGGCTGCCGTACGTATCACGATTGAGCCTTCTAAGCACAGGGTGTCGGCTCCGCGCCAAATATCCGAAACCGCAGTCCAATAACATTGTGGAGGAATACTGATGACACGCTATCGAATTTTAGTACCTGCTGTCCTGCTGGCATTTGCAATTTCAGGCGAGGCGCCAGCCGCACTCGCAGCTCAGGCAACCGCAACGGGGCAGTCCGCGCCAGCTAGGTCCATTACCGTTCCAGGCAACACATCCGTTCTTGGAAGATTGCAGACAAGTTTAGATTCAGCCACGGCCAAGGTGGGTGACCCGGTCGAGGTTCAACTTTTAGAGGACGTTAAGTCTGGGCATGATGTGCTGGTGAAAAAAGGGTCCACTTTAAATGGCCACGTAACTTCCGTTCAGCCTTTCCAGAGCAAAGGCTCGCAATGCGTGATTGGAATTCTTTTCGATCGCGTTATGCTTAAAAATAGCGAGCAAATTGGTCTCAACCTAGGCATTCAAGCGCTCTCCTCTCAAATGGACGTTAAATCTGACACGCTCATGGATGGACGAGGAATGGCGCAGTCGGGCAATAACGCGGCCGTTGCCGGGCATACGGACGCGATGACCGGAAGCATCGACGGCCTAAGTCACAAGAGCATGGGCGCGTACGGGATGCCGGGTGTATCTCTTGCGAGCCAAACAGAAAACGGAATGCATATTTCGTTGGTAGTCTCGACATCCAGCAATATTCGCCTGAAAAAGGGTGCGCAAATCGTTATGCAGTCCATCAGTTGATCAGACGTTCGGACGAGAAGAAACACCTCGAATCCGGCCTTCGGACGATTGACGTGTGCATAATTACTCGCGAGGAGGTTGTCTAATGTTGCGAAATACAACTCTGACTTTCGCGTTGTTTTTCGCGATTTCCACCACGTCAGGACGAACTCCTTTAACCGCCTTGTCACAATCGGCAAATTCGGGGTCTAGTGCCCCTGCGGACGCATCCGTTCAGCCGCTCGTCTTTCCCAAGGACACACCGGTGCTCGCCAAGTTACTTACCGATCTGGACGCAGGAAGCGCGAAACCAAGTGATACGGTTTCAGCAGAAATAGTAGAGGACATGAAATCGGGTCACCAGGTCTTGGTGCAAAAGGGATGCATTTTGATTGGTCATGTAATTGGAGTCCAGTTATTCTCTTCGCAGAATCCGAAATCTATTGTCGGAATCCTCTTCGATCGAGTTACCTTGAAAAACGGGGAGCAACGCCCTACTTACATTGGTATCCAGGCGATTGCCCCAGCGGAAGGAACAAGAACTGAAGCGGAAGTAAATCCGTCTATTCACGCCAGAGATGTGAAAGGGACAGTTGGATATCTAGATCACAAGAGCGTCGGCACGTTTGGCATGCCGGGCGTTACTCTAGGATACGAGGTTACAAAGGAAGGCAAAGCTTCGCTTGTGACCTCCATGACGGGCAACGTCAAACTAAAAAAGGGAATGCAGGTCGTCTTCGCCGCAACTTAGCAACAGTTAAACCACCAGCCGGCACTTGATCAACCTAAAATCAAATCTCGGGCGTGATTTGCGGTCGCATGTATCTGTACAGCGCCAGCACCATGGCCCCCATGCCCCAGGCCACCACAAGAAACGAGATCCAGCCTCCAATATATGGCAGCATCCCGACGGCGCGCAGAATCACAAGTCCCAACGCCAGCCTTCCCAGCGCGGAACCAATTCCGACGCCCTCGCCCAGGATCCTTTCTCCAAACCACGTTCCCACAAATACCTGCGCGGAATAGATCGCTATAAGCCAGAGCATTAACGTCGAGATTCCGACGCCAAGACCCACGATCGTGATGCAGACGATGATTGCGGCGATCGGAGTGGCAAACAGGAAAAGCAAGCCGAACCCAATGGATTGTCCCGCTTTCCGGCAGGCGCGCTCCGTATCGAAGAAAAATCCAGGCGCCAGCAGAAGCAGGAAAAGACCAAAGACGAAGCTTGCCCCCCCCAGCAGTGTTTGGTGCCAGTAGAACCTCGCTGACGAATATTTCTTCTCGTACCCGTGTTTCACCAGCGTGAACTCGATGGGACTTCCTAGTTTTGCACTTGGCGACACTTCCGGCTGCTCATGCCCTTCGATTTTTGTTTGTCCTTTGATGTCCGCCCTCGGCCCGATCGTGACATGGCCAGCCCGAATCATTGCGTTGTGTCCGAGCACTCCGTTGACACTCATCTCTCCCGAGTAAGAGAGCAGATCGCCGACTACCTCGCCATCCAATTGCGCCTGGCCGGCCCCCAGTGTCATCGTTCCGTTCACTCGTGCCTTCTCGTCCAGATTCACATCGCCAGCCCAGCCCATTACGTTCCGCGTCACTGTATTGTTGAGCTGCAGCGTTTGAACGAATGCACGAACATTTCCATCCACGGGGCCATTCACCCGCAACTCTTGAGCGAACGCAATCACATCACCCTTCACGTGGCCATTTACAGTCACATTGCGGGACCACACGATTAGATCGCCGTCCACGTCGCCATTGATTTGCGTATGGTCGGCAAACACGATCAAGTCTGTCTTGATTTCCTCTCCCGCTGGCAGTGTGTAGTTTGGATCGCCGTGTTTTCGTTCCGCGGCCGACGCAACGGGAGGTATCACCAAAGAGAAAATCACCGCTCCCATGATGACTGCGATAGTGGGGGAACCCCGCCAACGGCGGCGCAGCAGCCACATTACGAGAACTCCGAGAACCGCCACCGCAGAAAATTCCATTAAGCTTCGCATCGCGTCCCATCCTTTCCAAAATGCACCGCTGAAAAAAAGCATGGTGAACAGATTTCCCTGGGTGAAGCCCGCTTGCGCGGCCTGCGTGCGCCACGGTTCAATAAATCCGCTCCAAAGCGTGTAAGCACCGCCCGCGCTCAAACCCAACGCGGAAATCCATCCCCAAGGAGCTGCCTTCCGTTCCGGCGTCGCAGTAAGACGTGCAGGAACGGCTTCATCTTCCCCTGCAAGCGATTCGCGCAGCCACACGCCTTCGGTCTCCAGCGCATGAAGCAATTCGCGGCATTCGGCACAGGAAGCCGCGTGCGCGACGATTTCGCGTCCGTGCTCGGCGTCGAGCTGCGATTCCAGGTAAAGCAGTGCGGTCATTTCATCGAAGTGACTCATGCCTTCCCCCCAGCGGCACCGCGAATCAGTGCGGCTTCATTCCCGGCCAGCACATCGCGCAACTGGTGCCGCGCGCGCAGCAGTAACACACCGACAAACGCGCGGCGCACCCCCAGCGTGTCGGCAATTTCGTCATAACTCATCTCCGCGAAGTAGCGCAGAACCAGCGCCATCCGTGCGCGGTCCGGCAACTTTTGCAATCCATTGCGCACTTCCTTGCTGCCGTGCTCTGCTTGCAGACGCTCGAGCTGGCTCGGATCGGGGTGCTCCAGCGGCAATGTTTCCAGATCTCCCGTCTCCAGATCTTGCCGAATCCGGCGTCGGCGCAGCATGTCCCAGCAGTGATTGCTGGCGACCTTATAAAGCCACGCGGTAAAGGGCCGCGACGAGTCGTAGGTCCCGAGTTTTTGGCGTACCTTCATAAAAACTTCCGTAGTAGCATCCTCGGCGTCTTCGCGCGTCGGGAGCGCCCGGCGGCAGAAGCGAAAGATTGCGGGAGCGTACATCCGATAGAGCTCGCCCCAGGCATCCGCGTCGCCCGCCCGAACTTGGGTAAGCACTTCTGCGATTTCGGCGGCGCTCATCTCTCCGGTGGTCTTTCGTCGCTCCATATATAGATACGCAGAGACCCTTGAGAATATTTCACTTAGGTTACAAATTGCCGAGCGTCCCCGGCGACAGCCAGTTCGAATCAGCCTAGCAAATACCCGCTGAATTTCGGAGTGATTCTGCTAGACAGAAACGGCCCGGCTTCCGCTCATCGCGGAAGGCCGAGCCGCTCAATCTCAGTCGGGTTTTCGAGGTCCTTAGAACAAAAGCTTTACGGCAAACTGGATGCTCCGGGCTCCGCCACCTCCGAGAACCGGGTTACCCAAGCCAACGTCCGATGTTGCGGTGAGTGGAAAGAATCCCAGGCTTCGGCCGATTGGAAGAACGTTGGGCGCTATCCCGGTTCCGGTGCTTATTCCATTGACGCCGGCGTCGGCAAAGAAAGCCGGAAGCAAGGGACTAGCGAAATTCGGATGATTTGCGATGTTGTAGAAGTCCGCTCGAAACTCAAGCTTGAATCGCTCGCTCAGCGATGTCATTTTGCTGATAGCAAAGTCCAGGTTCCTGTAGTCCGGGCCCAGCAATGAATTGCGCCCTTCGTTGCCGAAGTGTCGGGTTCCCGGTACACAATTGGTGTCCGCATTACCCCCGGAAAGCGTGCAAGGTACAGAAAAAGCTGACAAGTCAAGGAATTGAAACGGGCTGCCATAATTGTAATGAATTGGACCAACGACATCGGGCCGTCCAAATCCTTCCCCGCTGCCATCGTAGTCACCCTCAAAGTTATAGTTCAAGCTAAACGGATGGCCGCTCATTAAAGTCAGGATTCCGCTGAAAGACCAGCCTTCACCAAATTTTTTCAGCCTGTCTATTTTTGGGAAATCGTACACCGAAGACATAACGAATCGATTGCGCACGTCAAAGTTCGAGGGACCCTTATTGCTCTTTGGGTTAGTGCTGTCATTCGGTTGCGAAGCGTTCGGAACAAAATCCTGGCCGTCGCTTGCCGTATCAATTGAATGCGCCCATGTGTACGAGACCTGATTATTGAAGCGGTGCCAATTGCGCTGTGTGAGAGATACCTGAAGCGAATTGTAACTTGAGTTCGCGTCGGTTTCGACTTCATTCACATAGAACGGGTGGTTGGGCGCCAGCGGGCTTAGCGGAGCAGCTGTATCAAATGGCCGAGGAACGCTAAACGAGTTAATGCAGGCGCAGCCTAGATCCGCCGCTGTGATCTCCGCTTGTGTCGGTTGATTGATATCGCGGAAAAAGAATAGTTTTCGCCCCAACGATCCCACATATCCAACCTGCAGTACTGTGTTGCGGGCTAGCTGTTGCTGGATATTCAGATTGTAATTGTAAACGTAGGGCGTACGTAGCCTCTGAGAAACAGTGAACGCGTCTGTGGTCTGATTCGTTGGCCCTGCGACTACCGAACTCGGATCGAAGACCGGCACGCCGGGTTGAATTATGGAGTTGCCACCCGCATCTACGGGGAGGGCTGGATTCAGAGCGAACGTAATGTAAATTGGGTTGGGACCAATAGCATTGTAGGCAGGCCCGGTATTGAAAGTGTTGAGCGCTAATTGTCCGGTAAAAAAGTCCTGGGAGAACCCGTCATAAAACACGCCCGCTCCCGCGCGAATCACCGTCTTTCCTTTACCAAACAAATCATAAGCCGCGCTCACGCGCGGGGCGAAATTGTTCAAGTCCTTCGGATATAGCTGGCTCTTTTGGACGAGACCAAGTGCCGGATTGTAAACGCTTAACTGATTGCCGTCCGCGCCTATCACTCCGTAATAATCCCAACGTAGACCCAGGTTTACCACAAGCCGGCTGTTCACGTGGATTCCGTCTTGGATGTACAGCCCGTGGGAGTTCTGGTGAGCGTTTCGCGACGTGTTTCCCACATTGGTGTTCCCACTACCGATCCCGCCTTCCAAAAATTCAGCGAGGCTACTGAAACTAAGCTCGCCGCGCTCCACCAAGTCGTTGAACGAGTTGACGGTAGTCCGGCGGAATTCGTAGCCAAACTTGAGATCATGACGATTCAATTTCCACGAAAAATTGTCAATAAACTGCCAGTTCGAATCCACGCGATTGCGCGGGTTCGAAAATGCCGAGGAGCCCAGAGACGCAAGGCCGCTTACTTTAATCGTCGGCAGGCCGAAGTCACGTGGATTAGCAGTGTTTGGCCCTTGGAGATCTAGGGTATTCAAGCCGAGGGAAACATTAGGGTCGCCGAATATCGGCGCGTCCTGAGGGAAGAATCCGTTGCGATAACGATTCCAGCCGAATCGCGCTTCGTTTATTTTCTCCGATGAAACCGTGTGAACCCAGCTCAAAGAAACGAGTTGTGTTCGGATCGGCGCGACCGTGTTTGTATTCGGTAGGTTGTTACCGCCGCCAACTCCGAGCGGAAAGCTCTGATGGCTGTTTCCAAAAAAGTAGCGCCCAGAAAGTTGGTTATTCGTGTTCAGGCTGTGATCGATCTTGATAAGTACGCTATCGAGGTTATTCGTGGCTGGTCCGCCGGCGAATGTCGTCGTCGGCCAGACATTCGTTCCGCCTGAACAATGGCCATTGCTGTTGCACAAATTGTATAGATTCAAGATCACGGGATTGATAACGGCCGAGTTCCCTTGTATGCAGGCGATAACAGTAGTCGTGCACGCGGCCGGATTGCCGCCCAAGGCCGTGATCGCCTGGGCGTAATCGGTACCGTTTGCATTCGTCGGGTCATTTAGCGTCGGAACGGAGTTAATCGAAGTAATTGCCATCCCTTCGCGCTGCCCCTCATACGAAGCATAAAAGAATGTCTTGTCCTTGATGATCGGCCCGCCCACCGACCCGCCAAACTGATTATTGCGGAAAGCATCTTTGGGCTGCCCGACAGCATTAAAATAATTTCGCGCGTTCAACACCGCGTTGCGAAAATCTTCGAATACACTCCCGTGAAGCTGGTTCGTTCCACTCCTGGTTACGATACTCACCACCGCGCCCGAATTTCTCCCGTACTCCGCTTCAAAGTTCGTGAGCACATTCAACTCTTGTATCGAGTCCTCGGGAAGAATCGTTCCGGGAACGCCAAACACTCCGCCCTGGTTGATGGCCGGCAGATTCCGGTATCCATCGTTCATGTCCGTGCCGTCGAGAAGATAGTTATTCGCCCGGCCGCGGCTGCCGTCTGCGCTGAAAAGCCCGTAGGATCCGGGCGAGTCACCGCCGCCGTTTGGCTCCCCCGCCGTGCCCGGGACCATAATAAGCAGCTTGGTATAATCGCGACCGTTGATCGGCAGCTGCTCCACCTGCTGGCTCTCGAACGTGCCGCCCAGCGTATTGCTCGCCGTCTCTACCACTGGCAACGTCTCACCTGAAACCGTAATGGATTGCGAAGTCGGTCCCGGTTTCAGCGATGCATCCACGCGTCGCTCGCCTGCCACTGTAACCGTCACGCCAGTGGTTGTGATCTTTTGAAACCCCTTCATTTCTATGGTCACGTTGTATGTGCCCACCGGTAGCTCGGGCATAAGGTACCCGCCGTCCGTCGTCGTTTCTGTGACGCGATCGACGCCGGTATCGACATTGTGCACGGTCACGGTAGCGCCGACCAAAGCCGCGCCGCTGCTGTCCGTCACCGTGCCCAGAACCGTCCCGCGAAACGTCTGAGCTTGGCTCGTCGGCACGCCCAGCAACATCACCAGACACGCCGCGCACAAAAACGCAACACGAAGACTCCACTTCCGGCAAGGTTTCATAGGTACTCCCCTGAGTTTTGAAGGCAAATTGCGCCCGCACATCCTGCAGAACACTGATCGAACGGTTTTCCCCCAGCCGTCCGCTCCGCAGCAGTGCAAAAAGCTGTAATACCTATAAGCCTCAGCGGGTTGGAAATCAAGCGACATGTTCAAATTTGATGAATAACGGTATCTTTGAAACAACGGTTTCGCAGCCGGCGCAAATGCCCGTCGAGCTGGTCAGGATGCGAAAAAAAACCAGTTTGATATAATCAATGTTTGCTCTGTACGTAACGAACCACCTGGTTGAATGCCTTCCAAACAGACAAAGCGGCTCTTTTTAGTCGACGCCATGGGCTACATTTTTCGCGCCTATTTTGCCCCCATGGAGCGTCTGCAAAGCGGCGGCATACCGACAAAAGTCCCCTACCTTTTCGCCACCATGATGCGGCGGCTGCTCAACAGTAAGGACCGCCGACCCGATTACCTTGCGGTGGTTTACGACCACGCCGCCCCCACATTTCGCGACAAGCTTTTTGCCGCTTACAAAGCGCAGCGCCCCCCGATGCCCGACGATCTCTCCATACAGATGCCATTCGTTCGGCGCTATTGCGAAGCCATGCGTCTGCCCATCCTTGAATATCCCGGCTATGAAGCCGATGACGTTATCGGATCACTCGCGCGCCAAGCGCGGGAAAAAGACCTCGAAGTCTTCATCGTCACCAGCGACAAAGACTTGATGCAGCTTGTCGGCGGCCCGGTGCGTCTCCTCAACCCCACAAAGGGCGACTTGATCGTCGACGAAAAAATGGTCGAAGAGCTGATGGGCGTGCCTCCCAACAAAGTTGCCGACGTGATGGCGCTGATGGGCGATTCGATTGACAACATTCCCGGCGCACGCGATCCGAACGATAAGCCTGCACCCGGCGAACGCCGCAAAGCGGGAATTGGCGAAGTCGGCGCCCGCCAATTGATCCAGCAATTCGGCAGCGCCGAGGAGGCCTTGAAGCGCGCCAGCGAGGTGAAGCGCTCGAGCTATCGGGAAGCCCTGGAGAAATGTGGCGAGTTCGTAAAACTCAGCAAGCAGTTGGCGACGATTCCCACCGATGCGCCGGTAGCGCTGGAGCTCGAAGCTCTACAAATTCAGCAACCGCATCTTTCTAATCTTCGCGATCTGTACGCCGAGCTTGGTTTTACTTCAATGTTACGCGAGCTGGCTCCGGTTCTGGATGAGCAGAAGAGCGACTATTCGATGCTCAACTCGCCCGACGAACTGCGAAAATTCCTCAGCGAAGTCCCGCAAGGTACTGAACTGTCCGCCTGGCTATCACTGGATTCAAATGACCCGGACGACGAAGGATACGGTACGAAAGTCCTGGGCGTGGAAGTTTCGTCCGCGTCCGGAACTGCTAGAATCCTGCCAAACGATGCGGACAATAAGAATTTGGCGGCGCTTCGAGAATGGGCTGCCGACGCCAAACGCCCGAAAATAGTCCATGACCCCAAGCTGTTTCATCTCCTTGCCGTACCTGAAGATTCGAATGGCGTCACTACTGGGTCCGGAATTCGCCACGCGACCATGCTCTATTCTTATCTTCTGCGTCCCACCACTGCGAATCATGAGTTCGCCGAAGTAGTCCTGCGCCATCTGAATCGAACGCTGTCGGGTGCTCCCGGAGAGCGTGCGGATTTTTTGTTTCGCGTGGCCCCAATCCTGCGCGCAGAAGTGGAGAAACTGGATCTTTTGGACGTTTACGAAAAGATCGATCTACCCTTGGCGCCCGTGCTGGCCAGCATGGAGGCCGCCGGAGTCCGTGTCGATAAAACGGAATTGGACATTATTTCCAAGAAGGCTCAGGAGGAAATCACTCGGCTGGAAAAGAGCATATACGACCTGGCAGCGTGCGAGTTCACCATCAATTCTCCCCAACAGCTTGCTGAGGTGCTCTTCGACAAACTCAATTTGCAGCCCCCGCGAAAGAGCCGCGTGAAAACGCGATCTACCGCTGCGGAAGTCTTGAACGAACTCGCGCTGGTACACGATTTGCCTAAGAAAATTCTCGAATACCGCGAGCTTGCGAAACTAAAATCTACTTATTCGGATGTTCTGCCAAAGCTGATTCATCCGGTCTCCGGGCGCTTGCACACGCGCTTTTCCCAGACCGGCACGGCCACGGGCCGCCTTAGTTCCTCAAATCCAAACCTGCAAAACATCCCGATCCGGACTGAATTGGGGCGCGAGATTCGCGCCGCCTTCATTGCCTCTCCAGGCTGCAAACTTCTTTCCGCGGACTACTCACAGATCGAGCTGCGCATCCTGGCTCATCTTTCCGAAGATCCCGTCTTAGTCGAAGCGTTTCGTCGAGGCGAAGACATCCACTCTCGGACGGCGCAGGAAGTTTTTGGCGTCGCGCCATTTGCGCAAACGCACGACCACCGGCGCGTGGCAAAAGTCATCAACTTCGGCGTAATTTACGGGCTTTCAGCCTTCGGTCTGGCGCAGAATTTGAGTATCGACACGCGAGAAGCCGCAAAATTCATCGCCGCTTATTTTGAGCGCTACAGCGGCGTTAAAAAATACTTGGACAAACAAATCGCGGAGACGCGAAAAGCTGGCTTTACGAAAACAATTTTCGGCCGCGTTCGCCCCATTCCCGAAATCAATTCGCCGCAGTCGAACATGCGAAATTTCGCCGAGCGCACAGCGATGAACACTCCTATGCAAGGCTCCGCCGCCGACTTGATCAAGCTCGCTATGATCGAGTTGGATCGCCGGTTGCCGAAAGACTTCAAATCGAAAATGATTCTTCAGGTTCACGACGAATTGCTCTTCGAAGGCCCGGAGGAGGAAATCCCGCGCCTCACCAAACTGGTTAAGGAAGTGATGGAGAACGTGTACACCCTGCGCGTTCCTCTAATAGTGGATACCAAGGTGGGTTGCAATTGGCGTGACATGAAGTAAAAATTAGCGGCGCGAGCAAACATCTTCCTTGAATCTCCCATTTTCACTATGATTAGATTGCGATTCTAAGGAGAAGGTAATGGACCACCCGCAAGGTTTCCTAAATCTCGTCAGGGACGCAAAGAAAAGAATCAAGGAAGAGGACTATCGCGAAACAAAAAAGAGAATTGACTCTGGCCATCCGATGATTCTGGTGGATACCCGCGAAGATAGCGAGTGGGCCCGCGGACACATTCCCGGCGCCGTCCATTTGAGCAAAGGCGTGATTGAGCGTGACATTGAAAAAGCTATCCCGGACAAGGACGCCGAAATTGTCCTGTATTGTGGCGGCGGATACCGCTCCGCCCTCGCGGCCGACAATCTTCAGAAAATGGGCTATCGCAACGTAATTTCGATGGACGGCGGCTGGCGTGGTTGGACCGAGTCAGGTTTTCCTATTATAAAAGATTAAGTGGTCTATCTCCTGCGGTATCCGCCCGAGCGATCGCAAACATCCCAAATACCCAGTGCCTGGGCACATGATCAGCCGGGTTGAGTGTGGCAGAGCTCAAAAGCTCCGCCCGCGGGCTAGTCAAGTTCCCCTGGGGAATGCTGCCCAAAATCCCGGTCGCTTACATAGTTGTTATCGTGCGTTTTCAACATTTGGTGACACCGCACCCGGGCCAGTGCGCCGAATTGCTTCTATTTAAGGGAGCTTCTCAGCGAATTCTGAATCCTTACTCCGCTGCAAAATAAGGGTTTACCATAGTTCGTTTTGTAATTTCACCTTTTTGGCCGAACCTTCAACTCCTAACCGACCTCACGAGGAGGAAATATCAACCTTGATGGCGGCCCGACTGGTTGACCTAGACGCATCCGTTGAAGTCTCTCAAGCTGCATCAGAGTCCGGTCAAACGCACGGTCGAAGCTCCACCAAGAAGCGCTGAAGGGTCCCTTCCGGCTTGAGACATTCGTGGAGTCCACTCAAGAGCGAATCATGCTTGGGCCGAAGGCTTGTTTTTGTGACCTCCAATTTGAAGCCCACTACTCGCTTCTCAGTCAAAAAATATAAAAGAGATCCGCCACGGCCGTCACAAGTATGGATGTTGGGGAAACACTTCTAGACAGTGAACAGCGCGAAAAACGCATGTATCCGAAAAAACGAAAACTGCTTACAATCAGGGGTGAATGGCAAGAAGACGGAAAAATGTCCACGCGGCGGAACTCGCCCGTCGTCGATGGTCGAAGGTGCCCAAGGACGAGAGAGCTAAACAAGTGCCACGCTCCGGCGGAAGGCCAAGAAAATACCCCAAATGTCCGCTGTATGGATCCCATCGATTTTCACCTAAGACCCGACGCTGTCCCTGCGGTTTCATCCAGCCTGTCTGAATAACATCTCTCTGTAATCGCGCAGGGAAGATCGTATGTCCTATATGCACGTAAATACTACTTGACTAATCGTGCGCACGATTTTACAATTCCAAGAAGAAGGGCTCCTGTGGGCTCGGAGGGGGTATCAAGGATGACTCAAGAAGTAACGACAAAAATTGTCAAGTCTGATCTAGTTATGGCGAAAAGACTGTGGCCAGGCCAACTCTCTAGAGTTCAACTCAGAAGCCTAAAGACACTTTGTAGTGACTACAACTTTTCCGTGGCGGCCGGTGATCTTCTGCTTTTGGAGGGCCGCTGGTATGTAACGCATTCGGGCTTGATGAAACTCTCGCGGCGAAACAACTGTTCGGGAATCGATGTCCAACCGGTTCCTAAATTCTGCGACGTTCCATCCGGCCGTTGGGTATTCAAGGCGACTGTCCACAAGGATGATGCAAAGAGAGGATTCGTCGGCTATGGGGACGCCGATCCATCAAATGTTTCGCCCCTCGTCCGCGGCGCCGAGATGCGGGTGGCCGAGACGCGAGCCGTCAACCGCGCCCTCCGAAAAGCCTATGGAATCGGGCTCTGCAGTGTCGAAGAGCTTGGTTCGTTCTCGGCTCCGCAAAAGCCCCTTGCGGCGACGCCGCATTCCAACGGAAATCACAGTTCGAATAGGCCGAATAACGGTCAGCCGCGATTGCGTGATCAACTCTGCCTGCTCATTCGCCAATTCAACCTCGATCCCTCCCTCGTGAAGGCTTACGCCGCCGATTTCTGCGGCACAGAAACTCTCAAAGAAGCCAGCCGCGATCTGGTCGAATCCTTCGTCACTCAGCTCGCAGCTGCGGCGGAGAAAGATCGGGACGCACTGGTGTGCAAACTCAACTCCTATGCCCAACCCGTGGAGGTAAAACCATGAAGCGACACATTCCCGGTCTGCATTCACGACAGCAGGATCACGAGAATCTTCTTGAGGGGCTGTTTCTGGTTCGAGTCGATTCCTCTTCCTACCGCTGGCATCCGCAGAAGCCATTCCTTTCACTACGATTTGTCATTCTCGAGCCCGAACCGTTTGCAGGGCGATCACTCTCCGGACGGCTGTACTGCACTGAACGAGCGCTCTGGAAACTCAATTGGTTCCTGCGCGATTTCGGCTACGACTCTGACCTGCTCAACCAAGATCAAGTGGATGAAAAAGCCCTCCTGAAGCTTCGCGGAGTCGTTCGGACATCGCATGTCACACTGAACGGCCGCTCGTTCCAGAACCTCGAAGCCTTTGCGCCCGCAGCGGAGTGGGAAGAACTTTCCTGCCAGACTGTCGGCGGAAAACCAGTGTCAGGGAACGGCGATGATCTTTAGCCATACGCAGATCAGCCAGTATCTGCGCTGTCCCAGGAGCTACCGCTATCGCTACCTGGATGGGTGGCAAGAAAAGGAAACACGTGCTGCCCTGGCCTTTGGCCGCTGCTTCGAACGTTCTCTGGCGGCTTACTTCTCCCGCGAAGACTGCACTGCGGTGCTATTCAAGGAATGGGGAGCGTTCCGGGACACCCCATTTGAATACAAGAAGGGAGAGTCCTGGGATCGGCTGGTTCATCAGGGCGTCCATCTGCTCGAAAGATTCGCCCAGGACGATCGTGTCGAGGTTCACCGCCCGGAGCAGAATCTGCAGGTGAAAATGATCCGTAGTCTTCCAGACGGGAACGAATTCGTCGCTTACATCGATGCGATTGGGGAACTTGACGGCACGCCGTGTCTGATTGACTGGAAAACTACCACGAGCCGCTACCCGGAAGGGCCGCAGGGATTGTTGTCGCTCGACCCGCAGATGATCTGCTATTCCTGGATCAGCGGAATTCGGGATGTGGCGCTGGTCGTTTTCATCCGGAAGAGCCTTTCTGAGATTCAGTACCTGAAGACATCCATCACCGAAGAGCAGTGGCGTGAATACGGTCGCCTGGTCGAAGGAACGGTCCGTCAGATCGAATCAGGCGAGTTCCCTCCGCACGGTGGCATTCGTTTCCCCAACAACGGCTGTGTCGGCTGTCCTCATCTAGGGCTCTGCTTGGGAGACCCGCAGATGGTGGACTCACGACTCATTCGGCGACCAGGAGCAACCGATCTTGATTGGCTGGACGCATTTGACGACTAACGGGCGCGTTCTCGAGGAGACGAAGCTGAATCGGCGTCGGGGCTTGTTTGTCCTGGACAAAGTCGACGAGATTCTGCCCTGGGAGCGCAGCGTGGAGCAGGAAAAGGACTCGCGCTTCGTCGAACTCGGTCGTTACCTCTGTGAAGTGCGAGCCGGCCAGTATTGGAAGATCGAAAATCTGGCCTCGTTCGATGACTTTCTGACCAAGCGCTTTCCAGAATCTCGGCGCAAAGCGTACTACCTAATGGCCATTCATGAGCAGCTTCCTCGCCGAATCCATTCGGAGTTGCGGCAGGTCGGTTGGTCGAAAGCGGCCGAGCTTGTAAAGGTAGCACGCCGAGACGGCGAACAGTTTGATTGTGCAACCTGGTTGCACAAAGCTTCCGAGTTGCCAAAAGAAGAGTTCAAGCGGGAAGTTGAGAAGCACTTAAACGGGCAGGAAACCGAACCGTGGGAGATTATCTACTTCAAGGTCTACAAGAGCCAACTGCCGGTCATTGAGCAGGCACTCGAAACGGCGGCATTGATGCTTGGCTCGTCGCGATCGCGCGGCTATTGCCTGGAAATGATCGCTGCCGATTTCGTAGCCGGGGCCCAGTTGGAAACCGCGAATCCCGCATCCTGGCTCTGTGCGCTAGGCCGACTCTACGCGCTGCTTCCAGATCTGCAAAAGAGAGAATTTCTCCGACAGATCGAACGACCACAATGAAAGCTTTTCAAGTGGGGCGACTGCGGCTGAATCGTGCAGCTTATCGCCAACTTTGCGCAGAGGTACTCGAGCGCGATGGTTGGAGGTGCCAATATTGTGGTATCTCACAGTGTCTCGAGGTTCACCACCTGTGCTTCCGTAGCCGACTTGGCGATGATACCAGCGAGAATCTGATTACCCTCTGCGCGGACTGTCATCACAAGGTTCATCGACGTGTCCAGGAAGGTTAGAAGTAAGGTGGAGCGCTGGTCTCCGGAACCAGAGGTTGGAGCTTTAACTCCTCTCAGGCGCGTCATGTTTTCACTTACTTACACGCCCGCTTTTGCGCTCATGAACCTCACTGTGGGGACTTTTGTGGGGACCTCAAGTGTGGTTCGTAAAGGGCAAATACCTTATTCCGGTTGTAGTCCTCTAACTTTCGTACGGCCTCTCGCTTGTGTTCCGGCGTCGGATGCACGTATCGCATCGTGGTCGAAATGTCGGAGTGCCCCATCAACTCTTTCAGAGTTGGAAGGTCCACTCCGGCCATTGCCGTTCGCGATCCGAACGTGTGCCGAAAATCGTAAAGCCGAAACGACGGATTTATCTTTGCACTTTTCAAAGCCGCATGGTGCAGCTTCCGAACGGTCGTGAGAGGCTGGTTATGGTCACCCTTACGTGGAAACAAGAAAGCCCCTTTTGCAGCAGCGAGCCTTCGACTCAGGATTTCTCTTGAGGCGTCGGTCAATTGAATATTGCGCCGGGCAAAGCGGGTTTTTCCATTGGGAATAAAGAGATACGGCGGTTGGAGGTGGACGTTTTCCTTGTAAATGGTAAACACCTCTTCTGGCCGCATTCCCGTTTCCACGATCAAAGTGGCCACATCTCGGAGTAAAGGACTGGCCGCTGCCATATACTTTTGCTGCTCTTCATGCGAAACAACCCGCATTTGTCTCGGCCCTTCGTCAAGAAATTGCACTTCCTTGACGGGGTTCTTGGCAATGTATTCCTTCCGAATCGCCAAGTTCAGGAGCAGCCGCAAGACCGCCAGGTCACGATTGACCGTAGCGGGCGAGACATCGGTGGATCGAGTGATCTTGAATTTCTCCACCAGGGCCATTGAAACTGCCTCGAGTCTCAATTTCTCCATAGACGCCAGTAGCGGCTTCGTACTTTCACGATACCGCTCGTACGTTCTTGGATGAGCCTGATATTGTTTCTCGGCCCAGGGAAGAAATTCATTTCTCACAAAATCTCCGAAGTTGACGCTTGGCTTCGGTCCAGCAATGCCGGCTCTGGCCTCTGCCAACCCTGCTTTACGGATTGATTCAGCTTGTTGTGCTGCCGTTTTATTCGTTAGCCCCGTGGACTCGCGGATCCTCTGTCCCCGGAACCAAAACTCATACGAATAAACATTCCCTCGTTTGTAAACGCTCATATCTGTCTCCTTTCTTTGGGAACGGAGACAGAAACCCTGCAACCCTCTAAGTAGGCTTGAACGTCGGCGAGAGCGTACCGCACCGACCGACCAATTTTCAAATAGGGAATGCCGCGCCTCTGTGGCCGCCACTGGGCGAGGGTATTGATCCATAGATTGCGGGTCGCTCCCAGAATTCCTCAACAGAATTAGAATCAGAACTAGCAAACCGCTGAGGGCTAGCACGCCCAAGAAAGTAATCCTCAAGTCTCCTCCGCAGGCTTGGTGATGCCACCGCAACCTGGCTCTGGGCACCTGTACCCGGTGAACGAGCCATCAAACCAACTCTTTGCGATGAGCTTTTCGTTTATCCAAAACCATCTTCCGCATTTCAGGCACTTCTTCCGATATTGGCTCTCCATCTTTTGAAGCTTTTCCCAAATACCATCGGTCCGGGCTTCCGCAATGAGCCTTTCGAGTTTTTCGATTCCGGGCTGAGTCCTGACGAACATCTGCACTCCGCAACGGTCGCAGACAACGTACGGCTTGCCCCTTATGCTTGTGCGAACACCGAGTGCCTCGCCGCAGATGGGGCACGGAAACAGTCGCCTCCCTATCGTGAATGGGATCGCCATGTGCGTGATATAGTTAACGTATTCTTACAACATAGTAGCACGAACGATACGCATTTCACCAGCACGAGTCCTCTTGCAATAGGTAACGCAGCGGCGTAACCTAGCCTCATGAATGCTCTGGGGACCTACCTACACGACACCCGCAAAGAACGAAGACTTTCCTTGAAGAAGGTCGAAAAGATGGCGGGGGTATCGAATGCCTATCTCTCACAACTGGAGCGCGGCCGTCGCAATCCGCCCCATCCGGATATTCTTAAGAAACTCGCGAAGGTCTACGAAGTGCCGATAAATGAGCTTCTTGCTGCGGCGGGTTACCTGGAAGCAGGAAAGGGAAACTCGCGACGCGAGATCGAGCAAGCCTTCCAGCACGTAATCAGTGATCCGAAGTACAAATCTGGCACCCGACTGAAGGGCTCGTCGCTCAGCCTGGAGGCGAAGCGCTTCATAGTTGAAATGTATGAGAAAATCACAGAACGCAAGCTACTTGGGGAGTGATGCTAAGTGTCCGAGCAATCGCCAGAAGTTCTTTCTAGCCCCCTCGTCGAATTTTGCACGGAATGTATATCTCGCCACTCGAATAACTGGCCTCCCAGCAAAGATGATCTCGCGGTGGATTTCGTATCCCAATTTGAGGTTTTGCCCCTACTCTCACAAAAACAGATAGAAGCCCTTTGTTTTCAACTCGGTATTAGGGTCTCATTTCGCGTCCTTCCTCCGGAATTACCCGGACATAACGGTTCGTACGAAAACGAAAATGCAATTGAACTTAATGAAAAAGAAATCGCCTTCGGTGGAATGACGCACACGCTATTTCACGAAATTCGAGAACTCATGGAACGCAATTTCATAGGCCTACAACACCCGGTAATAGCGGAAAACGAGCTGGAAAAGCGCGCAGACCTATTTGCGGCGTTTGTCAGGGTAAATTGTATTTATAAAACCCTTGAAGATTTAATGGGCGGAATTGCAGATATTTCGTCAAATTTGCTTCGCTGGGGAGCTTATGCACTCCTTTTTGGTGGCGCGCTCGCCCACGTCGTCGGATGTGCTTCATTACCGCAACAAGAAGACTACATTTGCGAGGAATAAGTGAATTATTCGGTTTTAGTAACGTTACGTTAGAAAGTTCAGCCCACGCTGCCTCCTTGAGGACCTCAGCCTCCATCGCGCTTGGCTATTGCTTGCAAATGACTGTGAAACCGTTTTGAACAGGCCTATCCCGCGCAAGATCCTACACTTTAGTTGATCTGCACGGGATCTTGCATAAAGGAAAAGCTTACTGAGCAGGTCGCCACTGATCGTCGGATTCGATCTCGACCGCGCCCTTCCGGACGGCCCAGGCCACGAATCCCTCCGGCGCGTTCTTGATCCCGTAAATATTCGCCATCTTCACACTCCTAATGTCTCGCCAATTGAGATTAAGAAGGTTGGTCTTGCGTAAATCGGTTCTTTCTAAATTCGCCTGAGAGAGATCCGCTCCAGTTAGATCAGCTCCCCAGAAGTCGGCATCGTCCATGTCACAGCGCACCAAACGGGCCTTGTAGAAGTCGCTCTGACGAAAATTAGCGAAGTGAAGGTCTGCATCAGTAAAATCGGACAGGCGAAAAGAGCCATTGCGTGCGTCGGCTGCACTGAAATTTGAACGCAACAGCCGAGCACCCTCCAGCCGAATCCCTTGGAGAAATGCACCAGAAACATCGACTCCGACCAGGGGAACTCGATCGGCGTTCAGCTCTTCGAGTGCCTCAATCCTTCCTCCGCTTCCCCCTTGGCCCTGAGCGGTGTTGACTACCTGCCAAGCTTGGTAGTGCTTTTGCTTGGTTCTGTCACCCGATTCTGAAAAGTAAAAAAGTACCGCAGCCAAAACGCTGAGGCTGCTCAGGTATTCCAGCACTTCTAGAAACTTCCAGTTGCTCAGAAGAAAAGCCGCCCATTCCAAGGCCCACTCTACGTTGGAAAACGGTAGTTTCCACGCGCTCGATATGCGTTGCTTTCGTGCGGCCCAAGATTCGGGCCGGTCTCTGGGGGAAAATACTCTCATAAGCGCGTTGTTCCAGTTGAGCTTGGCGGCTCGCCCGCGACGCGCGGATTGTATTTCGAAGCCACCGGAATGTCCATCAGGGCCAGAAATCGCAGCTAAGGGAGTGTTTTGAACCAGCATGTGGTTCGAAAAGAAAACCCTTCCTTCACAGCTTTTGTGATCTGTAACTTCTAAAGAGCTATCCGCTTTTCTTTACCGGAGCCAAATCGCTTTTCTTGTTATCCCCGCCCCGATCCAGTCCGAACGCCGGATGGTCTTTCGTCCCGGTAATCTTTATTGGGAGTTCTGTTCCACCGTTCCTTCCTCTGAAAAACGGATCCACTGCCTTCAGGAAAAATGACTTTGCGCCCGTCGTCGTCTGCGAGAGCTTCGCCTGCATCATCATTTTCCCGTGGAAATCCATTTCGGTGCTGTCGAGGCTGTATGTCCCGTGCAACTTCAGCGACGCGCCGGCTATGGCGAACCTTAGATCAGAAAATGTCACCACACCGTCGCTGACCCGGAATGTTCCTTTCAGCTCGGAGGCCACATTGCTGATGTCCGTGTCTTTCGGCTGCCCCTGGCTTTTCCTGCTGAGTGTATCGATCTTCCCCTGAACGGCAGGACTGGTGAACTGTGCGTCGCCCACTCCGAATTGTCCGTTCAACTTTAGGCGTTCGAGCAGATCTGCATCCCCCTCCGGAATATTGATCTTTGTCTTGAGTTTCGCAGAGCCGGTCATCACGGCCTCATCGGAATTAACGGCCAAGCGGAGCAGATCTTCCACACGAGCGTCATTCGAAACGGCATTCAGCAGGATTGTGCGGCCTTTTATATCTTTGCTGACATCAACGATTTCACCGCTTACTGCAAGCGCGGTATGCAGGAATTTCGCTGTCACGCTCTTCAAGATTACGTCGCCGTTCGTGCCGTCCACGAGGACGGAAAAATCCGTGTGCAGCGCCACCGGATGACCCATCGTGCGCAGGCCGAAGTCGGGTGCGTCTGTCTCTCCTTCCACCATTAAATAATCGAGCGGGCCGGCGAATTGCCCTTTCGACGAGAGAGTCCCTCTGAGCCCCTTCAATGTCCCAAGGTCCGCATTTTGGAATGTGTACTGCCCGTTGGCCGGCGTCTCGCTCGGTATTTCCGGCAGCCAGGGCCCAAATTCACCCGAGGCATCAATCTCGCCTTTCGGCACTGCGTTCGTCAGCGTCGCGTGGAATTTACCAGGGCGATCGAAGTTGACATCGTGGAGCACCAGATGATGAATCGAAAATTCGCGCGGAGGCTTTTCTGGCTGTGCGCGCAGCACCACGATGATCGCATCGTCGGCGTGGACCTCCTCAATGAGTACCGGGTATTTCTTCGCGAGATCCTGATCGGTTTTTTGGATCAACGGCTGGTCCCCCGGCTCCCGAGGCGGCGTATGGATTTGCAGCCCTTGGAGCTGTACGAACGAAATATGCGGTTTGCTCCGCAACAAACTCGGCAAATTCGCATACATCGAAACCTCGCGGACTTGGATCAGGGGCGGGATGTCAGTCCGTCCCTTGTGGCGCAGCACGAGTCCGGTAATCGTCACGTGGACGCTCGGAAACAAACTGATATTGAAATCCGAGAATTCGACTTTGCTGGCAAAATGGATCCCCAGGACCGTCGCCGCCCGTTCCCGAGCTACCGCCTTAATCGTCTGTCGCAGCGCGAAGAGTGCGATGAGGATGAGTAATAAAACGACTGCACTTACAATGAACCACTTGCGCATAAAAGTCAGGCTGCGGCTTTTCCTCTCCAAAATGATCGGAAACTCTCTTCCCAAGTTTATCTTAAGGGAAGTGCTGACCTTTGCGTGCGGCCCAATTCGGCGGTTTGAAAGGCAATCCTTTTGGCACGACTTATCGGGCACTAAGACGGGTTAGTCCGAACAATCACAGTGAATCAGAGACAGACTCTTTGGGACCATCGGTCATTGCAGCTTCGCATACTCTGCCTTGGCTTCCTTCAGAATGGGGATATCGGGGTCGGCGTCCTTCCAGAGGGCGAAGAAATCCTGATAGGCAGCGCGGGCTTTGGCTGCATCGCCTTGCAGGGCATAGGCACGAGCGAGACCCAGATTCGAGAGCTCCCACATTGTTGCCATCGGCGCGACGCCTCGATGGTCCAACACCTCTGAATTCGGTGGCAGCCTCTCCTGCTTTTCGCAGTTGGAGATATGCCGACGCGCGAAGATAGTTGGGCAATAAATCGGCATGAGTTCCGAATTCGTATGGTTTGACGGGCTCTAAGTTGCGCAACGCTTGGTCCGCCTCTCCGCTCCCCAACTGAGACGCAGCAAGAACCAAGGGTGCATCCACTATGTTGAGGAGTGTGTCAGATGAATTCTCTCGCAAAAGGCTATTCATGATTTGCTGTGCCTCCGGACCCTGCCTGTTAAGCGCCATCACGCGCGCTACCCTGGCCTTTTCGGTCTTTGAATCTGCGAGCTTTATTGCCGCCGCGATCGTTTTGCCCGCTTGAGCGGATTCGCCGAACAGAACCTCCGCAGACGCTTGGGTCAACAACATGTCTGCGGCGGACTCTTTTAGGTTGGTCTGCAGCGCAATGTTGACGGCGTGCTGCGTGCGCTGACGCGCTCGGCCTAGATTACCTGCGAACAAATCAATCGCGGCCTGTGTCGAGACAACGAAGGGATCATCCGTGTTCTGCGCCATCCACGCCTGTTCTTGTTCAAGGGTTGCTGCGTCGGAGCGGAGCAACGCCAATTCATAAAGCGCGTTGTGGAAGGCCTGGTCCTGAAACTTCTTGTCAAGGGCGCGATGCATCACGGCTTCCGCTTGATCGTACTGGCCCTGTGCCTGCAATGCGCCGACCAGGTTCTCGTAAGGGAGTGAGAAATCAGATGACACAGCCAGCGCCAAGCGGAATTCATCGGCCGACTTCTGGTGAAGGCCCAGCTCTCCGTAAGCTACCCCTAGCAAGGTGTGCGGGGGAAATTTGTTCGGCTCCAAACTTTCCCACGAGCGGAGTGAGTCAATAGCTTTGTAGATTTCTCCCGTTACATTAAGGTAGTACATGGCTTCAATCAGATGTATACGGATTCCGGAGACCCTGCTCTTAAGCGCGAAGGCGTGCTTGAGATCCTCGTTCTCACGTTGCGACTCACCGAGGTTAGCGTTGGTGAGCGCCAGGAGTGCCCAGGCATCTCCGAAATTCGGGTCGAGCTGCGTCGCCCTCTCCAGCAGGGTCACAGCTTGCATAGGCTGGCTACCCATGAGCTTTCCGCCGGTGCTATAGGCTTTAAAAGCCTGCACGGACGAGGTGGGTAATGGAGCCGGGTCGTTCGTCGCATTTCCAACGGTTCCCGAGAGTCGTAAGCGAGTGGCCGCTGCCAGTCTGCTGACAGTCGTGAGTACCTCATCGATATTCTTTGATTCAGACTGTTCGTGAGATAGAACGCGCCCACTGGAGCAATCTAGCGCCGTCAATTCGATCGCATAGGCCCCACCTTGTGGTTTGATTGCGCCCTCGGCGAGCAATTTGCCCTTACCTCGCTCGCAAACTCGCTTGGCAAGATCAGGAGTCAAGCGAGCATTGCCCCCTTGTCCCATGGATCTCAGTAGCTCCGAAACACGACCGTTATCCACGACCTCAACGACGGGAGAGCGACCCAATTCCGTCTTGACAACCTCCTGTAAGACATCGTCAAAAACAGGATCGGTGGTCGCGTTCGTGAACTCAGCGACAAATAGCAACTCGCGGCCATTCGACGGAATGGCCAGATGCGAACGACGCGTGTACACACCGACACTGAGAGCGGCGGCGATGACGAGCACCGCTGCCGAGATGGCCCACGTCCGTATTCGAGGCGCAACCCTGTGCGGCGCGGTAGATGCCGCGGTAGCTGAAACTCGTCCCGATTGTGTGTCGCGCCTCAGACGCTGCAGATCGGTGCGAATGTCGGATGCGTGCTGATAACGAAGCTTGCGGTCTTTCTCGATTGCCTTGTTTACGACCTCTTCCAGCTTCAGCGGCACCTCCGGATTCAGCTGTTCGAGCGGAGTGGGCGCGCGGTTCAAGATCGCCTCGGTGATGACTCCGGAGGTATTTCCCATGAACGCGGGTCGCCCGGTGACCATTTCGTAGAGGACCAAGCCAAAAGAGAACAGATCGGTGCGCGCATCGAGTTCCTCGCCGCGTACCTGCTCCGGTGACATGAAGGCGACCGTGCCGACGGCGGCGCCAGGACTGGTCAACAGTTCTTTCGCCGTGACGGTAGGCATCGCGGAAATGCCGACACCATCGACGGCAGGGGAGACCTTTGCGAGGCCGAAGTCGAGAACCTTGGCGTGGCCGCGGGAAGTCACAAATATGTTAGCAGGCTTGATGTCGCGGTGAACGATGCCTTTGGCGTGCGCGGCATCGAGCGCGTCGGCAATCTCGATGCCCCAGTCGAGTACCTGTTCAAGCGGAAGCGGCTTGCCTTCGACGCGATGCTTCAGCGTCGTGCCGTCCAAATACTCCATGACGATGAATGCCTGTCCATTTTCTTCGTCAATTTCGTGAATGGTGCAAATGTTGGCGTGATTTAGTGCCGAAGCCGCTTTGGCCTCGCGCTCAAAGCGGCTGAGCGCCTGCGAGTCTCTAGCGACGGCATCTGGAAGGAATTTCAGCGCGACGAAGCGGCTAAGTTTGACGTCCTCGGCCTTGTAGACCACGCCCATGCCGCCGCCGCCGAGCTTTTCGAGGATGCGGTAGTGGGAGACGGTACGACCGATCAACGGCTGCGAATCAGGCATTTGGCGCTCATCTTAGGTTGTGACAGTAGGCAAGTCAACGACACGAAACGGAACTCAGTGTCGCCGCAAAATGAGAATGTGTGGAGTCGATACTAGCCGAAGGAACATCGGTTTTAATTTGAAAGTCAGCGCTTCGTGTCTAACGAGTATTGTCAGTTCGGCTAACTGCGAAATGCCTCAACGGCAGCCCCCATTGGCGCCTAAACCACCTTTTCGGGACTGACTTACCAGGAGTTGTACGCCCATACGAGCGGTAGCGCTGGCTACGCGTAACTCGCAGACACTGCGATTGCAGGAAAAGAAAACGGGGAGATTACTCTCCCCGTCTTTACCGTAGGATGCTCCCTCGAAACTACTGAAGCGGAGGGCTGGCGACTGTCGGAGCGCTGCCGTCCGTGGTGTAACGGATGACGCCGCTCTGATCGCTGAAAAACCCGCGCTGACCGCTCTGTCCCACGTTGGCAGGCTGTCCCACAACCGTGTAGGTCTGGAAGCCCGTGCATCCGCCGACTGCCGGAGTTGCCGTGGCGCCAACATAGGTGAAGAAATAACCGCTCTTGGCCGTCGCTGCCGCAGTTGCACCGGCTAGCAGGGGGTCAATCAATAGAGCCGCGCCGCAAACTGCAACGCCGCCCGGCGCGCCGCCCATCGCGGCCATAGACGCTGGGAACTGAACGCCCCAGGTGGACGCGTAGGTGACTGCCGAAGTATTCAGGGTACGAACCGAGCCGACTGCTGACGCCTCATTGGCCGCCATGCGGGCGCGCAGCAAGTTCGGGATAGCGATAGCCGCGATGATCAAAATAATCGCGACGACGATCAACAACTCGATCAACGAGAAACCCTTCTGTTTCCTATTCATGTCTTCTCTCTCCTTGAGTAAACCGCTGAAATCTCTTGAACTACCCTGGCGGGCACACTGCGGTAAGGGCAGGTGGTGTACCACAATGGCGCACGCTGTGTACCGACACGGCACAACTAATTATGCGGTGCGTTATCAGGAGAATAGGAGACGGCGAATCGAAACTATACTTGTGCCGGACTCTCTTTCGACCCTTTATCTGACCTTTTGTGGCTGACGAAAGTGCCGTGAAAAGTCATACCGCTCCGGGCGGCGAATGCGGACTGAGAATGCGCGGCCCTGGATGCAGATCCATCTACGCAATTCGGACGGTTAGGAAAGATCTGTCAGAATTGGTTTAGGTGCTTTTCATTGCCTCACGCAGCGTACATATGTTTGACCCGGCTGAGACGTCGGTTTACTCACACGCGTTTCGCGGCCGATCCAAGGAAAGGCGTGAGCTTCTCAGATTGCGTCGGCTGCAACTCGAGTCCAACCAGAATATGCTTCTTGGGAGGCTCTCCTTCGTAATGGCTGAGTTCATCGGAAGCCACTTTGCTTCGGCTCAGCTAATGCTCATGGGGCTCGGTTACGAGAAATTCAGAGACACGACTTCGGGACCGATGAGGCTGGACTCGAATGACAAGCCAGACCCAGCGGGCACATTCCGGATCTGGAGCGAGTGACGACTCGCATAGTCAATCGGTTCTCTAATATGAAAACTTGCTGAGGGATCTTACAGCCAAATAGACTCTTAATTGAATATGGCTTTTCGAAGGCGTGCGAAAAAGCTGTGAGAGCGACAGTTGACAAGATGTGTGGATTCAATCCGCGAATAAATACGAATCCAACAGGCCGAAACTACAAGATTTCGCGCAGCATTGCTACACTAATCGAGGCTAGCGAATTCCGCCTTGGCCTGCCGCAGAATGGGTATATAGGGATCAGCGTCCTTCCACAGTGTCAAGAAATCTTGATATGTGGAGCGGGCGCGGGTGCGGGATGCATCAGCCGCCACTCCCTGGTTGGAGCGCGTTTGCAGCACATTCGCGCGCGCCAGTCCCACGTGCGCCAGCGCGCCGGTCGGGCAGTTCCACACAATCCCATTGTGGTCGAGAATCTTTTGAAACTCACCGGCGGCGGCGCTGCCTTCGCCTTTAGCGAGGTAGGCTTGCCCGCGCACATACACTGGAAACAGACACGAGATGCTGGTGGAAAAAGGAATCGCTCCCAGCTCCACCGGAGCGACGGTCTGCAGCCGCTCGATCGCGGCCGCCGAATTCCGTTTCGTCAGCGCCAACTGCGCTTCGATCGTCGGCAGCCACACGGTCTGCACCTGCGAGTCCAGAGGGAAACGCCGTCCGAGGTCTTGCTTCAGCGACTCGGCTCGCGCTTTATCCCCTGCCAGAGCAAGCGCGAGCGCGGAATAGATTTGGACATGTTGGCTTGCCGGCGCGATCCCGAGAGCTTTCGCCGCGAATTGACGCGCTTGCGCCATGTTTCCGAAGAGAGCTTCGCGCAGTGCTGCGTTGTCCCACGCTAAAGCCGCCGCCTCTTTACTATCGGTCCGCACTGCGGACTCAGCTGCCCGGCTCGTCAAATCCCGGGCTTTGCCTAGGTGGCCTGCATAGGCCTCCGCGTCGGATTCCAGCGAGAGACCCAAGTTCGCGTATTCGGGTTTGCTCTCGAGCCAACCCAACTGCTCGGTCATGGCGTGCGAATTGTTCTCAACAAAACCTAATGCGTAGAGGTCCTTGTGGACCCCATCCGTATCTAGCTTGTGGTCCACAGCGGTCTGAAGAATTTGGTGGGCCTCCTCGAAGCGTTGCAAAGGCATGAGATTTTCGGCAATACCCTGATACGCCTCGCCGCCGAAGCTCGGCCAAACCTTTAGCACCTGGCGTGCAAGATCCAATGCCTTTGCGTACTGACCTTGCTGCGAGTACACGTAGCTCAGATTTCCGTATGGAGCGGGTGATTTAGGATAGCTCTCGATGGTTATCTGATACGTCTGAGCTGCTTTCTCAAGTTCGCCGGTCACATAAGCATAGTAGTTGCTTTCGATCTCGAGTTTTTCGCGTGCATCCGCGTGGTCCCGAAGCTGGAACGCCTTGGTGAAATATCCCGTGGCGCGTTCGCCTTGGTTCATGTTGGAGTACGTTTCCGCGGTACCGAGGTATGCCATCGCGAAATTTGGATCGAGTTGAATGGCCCGCAAGAAGTGGGGAAGCTCGCTGGCGCTGTCCGAGTCGCCCGCGCTCATCGCGAGATTGTATTCCCTCAGAGCTTCCAGTGAAGGTGTGGTCTGATCGAGTGCGACACCGAATTTTCCAACCGTGGCCAGCGACTCGCCCAAAAGCTCGCGCAAATTGGTCGCAGCATTACCAAGTGCGTGCAACACTTGATCCTTACTCTCGACCGTTACCTGCTGCTGGGCGACTACCTCCCCGCTCAAGCAATTCACCGCCTTTAGCCCGATTACATACTCGCCACCCAATAATGCGATGGCCGGGGCGATGTACACTTTGCTTTTTTGGCGGCGGCAAATCTCGCGCGCGACTTCGGGCGTGAGCGGCGTGTTGCGGGGCCGAGTCATCCGATCGAGCGTAAACGCGACGTTTTGATCGGAAAGAACATTCATGAAGGGCGACTGTCGGAGAGACCTTCTAAGCGCCGGCTTGAGCGTGTCGTCGAAGATCGCATCCCCAGTGGAGTTGGCAAAGTCGCCGAGAACTACAGTGTCCTGCCCGGTAAGCCGGCTGGCCTGCACGCGCCGAAAATACAAGCCGGTGAATAAGGATCCGGCTGCGAGAATCACCACGACGCTCAAAGCCGGCAGCAGCCAGGGCTTTCGTCCGCCTGCGGCACGCGTAGGAGACACTGACCGTGACCGTAATACAGGCGCCGCTGAGTGGACCGGCGCGTGCAGCTGCTTCAGATCGGAGAGCATCTCGCCGGCCGTCTGGTAGCGCGCCTCGCGATCCTTCTCCAATGCTTTGTTGATCACTTTTTCCTGCGCAACCGTGAGATTCGGATTCAGCTGCCGTGCTGGAGTGGGGATGCGGTTCACGATGGCGTCGTGAAGTATGGTTACCGTGTCTCCTGTAAATGCCCGTTGCCCGGTCGACATTTCGTAGAGGACCAAGCCAAATGAAAACAGGTCGGTCCGTGCGTCTACCTTCTCGCCACGCACTTGCTCCGGCGACATGTATCCAGCGGTTCCCATCGTGACTCCGGTTTGACTAAGAAACGGTTCGGAGCTTTCCGCGCGCGTCTCCTCTCGCGACGCTTCCGCTGCGTCATCAGCTTGGCGTTCATCTACGGTGTGCGCTGCACTTGTCGTTTCCGCAGGCGCGAGCTTGGCCAGCCCGAAATCCAAAATCTTTGCCTCGCCTTGTGTGGTCACAAAGATATTCGCGGGTTTGATGTCGCGGTGGACGATTCCCTTCTGATGGGCCGCGTTCAGGCCCTGCGCGATTTGAATGGCGAGATCAAGAAACTCCTCCGTGCCGAGAGGCGTGCCTCGGTAGTTCGCGGTTTCGATATGTTCTCGCAGCGTTTGCCCTTCGAGGTACTGCATTGCGAGAAAAGGTTGGCCCTCGTGTTCCGAGAATTCGTGAACGGCGCAGATGTTGGGATGATCCAGCGCCGAAGCTGCGCGCGCCTCGCGCTCGAATCGTTCCAACACAACAGCGTCATTCCCCAATTCTTCAGGCAGGAACTTCAGGGCCACGCGACGCCCTAGCTTCAAATCTTCCGCTCTGTACACCACGCCCATACCGCCGCCGCCGAGGACTTCCAGCACTCGGTAATGGGATATCTTCTTCCCGATCAAACTTCGATCGGGCGTCTTATTGGGTTCTGCCGCGGCCCCAGCCGTTGCTGGCTCCGAAGCCAACAGCGATCCCTCCGCCCATTCCACTCTGGACCGCCAACGATACCCGCGGCGAGCAAGCGTTTCGATGTAATGGGGTTCTTCGGCGGAATCGCCCAGCACCTGACGTAACCGGTTTATGGCCGCGCTGATACTGTGCTCGTATTCGACTACCGTGCCGTGGGGCCAGAGGGCCTCTCGAATTTCCTCCCGGGTCACGAGGTTTCCGGCACGTTCCAGCAGCATGCTGAGGATTACGAATGGCTGCTCGGCGAGGCTGACGGGCTTGTCACCCTGGCGGCGCAACTCTCCGGAACGAAGATCAAGCTCAAAAGCTTCGAAACGGGCCACTCGGTGGGAACTTTCAACTCTTCCCAAGTACCACCTCAACTTTGGCAGGATTCTACCATAGCGGAAGACCATTCAAACACGTAACCAAAACATACTAAACAACTAGGGATTTCTGGATTAAGACGGCGCGATCGAACCTGGTTGGCTTCGGAAGCCCTGCACAGCTATCAGACCCAGTCGTGATGTTGAAATGACCTCGTTTTGACCCTCCTTGCATTGCGATATATTCCAGCCACACGCAAGATGGCCGCTGCGGAAGCAGAAACCAATTAAGCCCGTGAGGAGACCCATGAAGAACTCTTTCCAGTTTGTATTTACCATCTGCGGGTTGTGTCTCCTCGCGGCATGCGGCGGTAGCGGCTCGACAGGCACACACGTCGGCCCAGCCAGTCACTTCTCCGTCAGTGCCCCGGCCACCGCAACCGTAGGCACCTCGATCAGCTTCACCGTGACTGCGCTCGACGCCTCGAACAAGGTGGTCACGAATTACGCCGGAACGGTGCACTTCACCAGCACCGACGCACAAGCGGTGCTCCCCGGCAACACGACCCTAACAAATGGCGGCGGAAATTTCTCGGCCACCCTGAACAGCAGCGGCAGCCAAACCATCACAGCGACAGATACGGTGAGTGCCGCGATCACCGGAACTTCGAACGCCATCTCCGTCACCGCCTCCGCCACTCATTTCTCTGTCACCGTTCCAGGCGCGGCGATCACTGGGACAGCTTTCAGCTTCACTGTGACTGCGCTGGATGCCTCGAATAACACAGTAACAAGCTACTCGGGGACGGTGCACTTCACGAGCTCCGACGCGCAAGCTGTGCTCCCCGTCAACGCCACGCTCACAAACGGCACTGGGAATTTTTCAGCCACGCTGAAAACCAGCGGCAGCCAAACCGTCACGGCCACCGACACGGTCACCGCTGCGATCACCGGCACTTCGAACGCAATCTCCGTCACCGGCACTGCCACTCATCTTTCCGTCACCGCTCCGTCCGCGGCCACGGCAGGAACGTCTTTCAGCATCACCGTGACCGCGCTCGACGCCTCGAATAACGTCGTCACGAGTTACACCGGAACAGTACACTTCACAAGCTCCGACGGCCAAGCGGTGCTCCCAGCCAATTCGATTCTGACGAACGGGGTGGGGAATTTTTCCGCCACGCTGAAGACCCTGGGCAACCAAACTATCAAGGCCACCGACACAGTCACAGCTTCGATCACCGGAACTTCGAACGCCATCACCGTCGGCAGCAATGCTGCAACTCACTTCTCCGTCACGGCCCCCGCGAGTGCCGTCAAAGGAACGGCTTTTAACTTCACAGTCACTGCTCTCGACGCCGCGAACAATGTTGCCAGCGGTTACTCCGGAACAGTGCACCTCACAAGTACCGATACCATGGCGGTGCTTCCAGCCAACTCGACGCTGACGAACGGTGTAGCGAATTTCTCGGCCACGCTGAAGACTGTTGCCAGCCAAACCATCACGGCAACTGATACCGTGACCGCGTCGATCACGGGCACTTCAAACGCCATCATGGTCTTCTCAACTTGTACGCCGAAGGGGAGTCAGTGTCCCCCGCAGCGGCCCCCTTGTTGCCCAGGGCTGGTATGCGTTTTCGCGGGGGATCGTGCTTTTTGCGAACCATCAGGGGCTGCGTCCCCCTTCTCAAAGAAAGGAGACACTTTTGCGCCGCGGACTCCCGAGCGGGAGTCGCGCTTCAGTGCCACTTGCATCATGGGTGCCGCGCGCGAATCGCACACCGCAACATTACTCGCCAACGGATTAGTGCTCATCACCGGCGGAGACGATAGAACAGTGAGCCTCGCGACAGCGGAGCTGTTCAATCCTGACACCCATAGTTTCGCCCCGGCCGGCAACATGGCCGACGCGCGTGCGATGCATACGGCCACCTTGCTCGCAAACGGCTATGTGTTAGTGACCGGAGGACGCAATACCACCGGCAGCGCTCTGGCCACAGCGGAACTGTTCGATCCGGCCAGCGCGAGTTTTGCGGAGACCGTCGCCAGCATGACCACCGCGCGAGAGTCGCACACCACCACATTGCTCAGCAACGGAAAAGCCCTCATCACCGGAGGAAATAATGGGACAGTCGCTCTCGCGGCCGCTGAGCTATTCGATCCAAGCAGTGCGAATTTTACGCGGGCTGGCAGCATGCATGCAGCGCGCGAGTTCCATACGGCGACCTTGCTGAACACTGGAAAAGTGCTCGTGACTGGTGGACGCGACGCTGACGGCAACACGCTCTCCACGGCGGAACTCTTCGATCCAACCAGCCATCGCTTCACGCCGACCGACGGTATGAGCACCGCGCGCGAATCGCACACGGCCACGCTGCTCAGCGACGGAAAGGTTCTCATCACTGGAGGAAATAACGGGACGCAAAGCCTCGCCACGGCCGAGTTGTTCGATCCAGCCAGCGGAAAATTTACGCCGACTGGCACTATGAACGCCGCGCGCGAATTCCATACGGCAACGCTGCGAAACGACGGCACAGTCCTCGTGGCCGGAGGTGCCGAGCTCACCTCCGCGGCAGAGGGCACCACTCAGGAAGGATTGCTGCCGGAGTCCACGACCACGGCGGAGCTGTTCGATCCTGCGAGCGGCACTTTCACACCGACCAGCGATATGGCCAGCGCCCGGGCCAGTCAGGCGGCCATCTTGTTGCCCGACGGCAGGGTGTTCGTAACCGGAGGAATTAATCCCGACATTTCCGCCCTTGCAAACTCTCTTGCATCAGCGGAATTGTTCCAGTAACGCGAGCCAAACGATTCGAAACACTTCCCTTTCGAATCAGAAGAAAAAAGTTGGGAAAGATTTGGGAAAGATAGCTGCCGAATAGGGTGCATTTAGGTACGCTCAGGTGCGGCTAAGTACCGAGCGAACCAACAACATATAGATTCTGAACTGGTCTCCGGAACCAGGGGTGGTAGACAGTCGAATGGGAATGGAGAATGGCTGCCGTTCGTTGACACGTATCGAGCTATCGGTCTCGCTCCGAGTCTGCGAGCGAAACGACTGCTGTTGGACGGTCGGATCGGCCACATACCACGAACTAGCGGCGTTTCATGCGGGCCGCTGAAGGGAATAGAACTCCAATATTGGCGTTAGCTCCATCTCCTAGGGGCATCCGCCGGCCAAAGGCGACGAAAGCCGAAGCGGAGGTTTTGGATAAGGAAGTGGTTCGCGTTGTCGGTGAGATCAGATCGAACGGTTGCTTCTTGGTCGTCTAGTTGGAAGATTCAGGGAGACTCGACCTTTCGAGGCACTTGGTTTCCCGAACTTCCTCGCATGGATGTTTCGGCTTGTGGATCGCTGCGACTTTCGGTGATCGCAATAGCTAATCCAGCAGTATTCGCCTGAACGATTTCAAATATCGCACGCTGTGCCATCTGTAAAAAGGTGTGATGAGGGCACGCGCATTTGGCGGACGCGTGTATACTCCCGTCTTTGTGCGGTGTAAAGTTCGTGCTGGGCCAATTTATCCGCGAGAGGAATGGATGGCGACTCGTACCAAGAACCCTCAACTTCCACTAAATCGATTCCCGCCCCTCAGGTTGGCGCTTGCCTTCATCGTACTTTTCGCGTGCTTTGCGTTTCTGCCAAGGGTGAACGCCAATCCCCGGCTTATGTGGTCTGTACTAGGAGCCGCCGGAGCACTGCTTCTGTCTTGGTTCTTCCTCAGGCGCGCGGTAGCCAGGACCGGACGCGCGTTGCGTTATGAATTCCTTGCAAGGCCCGTGCATTACGTACAGCTCACGATGCACTCCTGCATCTATGGCTACTGGGGATGGTACTGGCGTGAGGTATATCATCAGATTCCCCTAATCGTCGCTCAGCTCGTTTTCGTTTATGCGCTCGACATGCTGGTGTGCTGGTCGCGTCGCGACAAGTGGATACTTGGATTCGGCCCTTTCCCTATCGTACTGAGCACCAACCTATTCTTGTGGTTCAAGCCGGATTTGTACTTCCTGCAGTTCTTGATGGTAGCCACGGGCGTTTTGTGCAAAGAGTTCATTACCTGGATGAGAGAGGGGCGCCGCGTGCACATTTTCAACCCCTCCGCCATCGCGCTCTTCATTTTTTCGATAGGGTTGATTGTTACTCACAGTACGCAGATCTCTTGGGGAGAAGAAATTGCAGTTTCTTTCAACAGTCCGCCGCATATCTATACGGAAATTTTTATATTGGGATTGGTGGTTCAGGCTCTCTTCTCAGTAACTCTAGTAACGCTCTCCGCGGCCGCTGCCCTCTACGCGTTGAACCTGGCATATACACACACAACAGGCCTCTACTATTTTGTTGATACCAATATTCCGGCCGCAGTATTCCTTGGCTTGCACCTGCTGGTCACCGACCCGGCGACCTCGCCGCGGAAAAGTTTTGGGAAAATCGTCTTCGGCGCCGGCTATGGCGTCGCAGTGTTTGGGCTCTATTGGATCTTAGGCTACTTCGGCGTTCCTACCTTCTACGACAAGCTGCTCTGCGTCCCGCCGCTCAATTTGACCGTCCGCGCACTCGATCGCTGGAGCGTGGCCCTCGCCGCCCGGTTCCACATGCCAACATGGAAACCGAAGCAAGCGAATTACGCGCATATGGCCATCTGGATCTGTCTTTTCGGCGTCATGATGGAGACAGGATTTCTGGGATACACCCATCCGGGCGCCAATTTGGACTTTTGGCGCAAAGCGTGTGCCGAGGGCCGCGAGGCTGCTTGTCAAACTTGGGTTCGATTGGAGAATATCGCGTGTCATCATGGATCGGGGTCCGCGTGCATGACGCTGGGCGTCGCCTCGAATGAGGGCAGCCTGATCCCGCGTGATCAGGCCGAAGCGGGAAAAGACTTTGCTCACACCTGCGAACTTGGAGTATCGAACGGCTGCGCCAGCCTTGTCAGGCTGGTCCAGGAAACCAGAGGCGAATCTTTTCAGACTGCCTGCAACACGGGTGATGGCGAGAGTTGCTTCCTTTTGGGATCGCTGTACCTTTCCGGAAGTGGTGTCCCCCGAGACGCTGCGCGAGGCTTTTCTCTGCTTCAGCAATCTTGCTCCGCTGATTGGTGGCGAGGGTGCGGCGGATTGGGGGAGTGCTATCGCACTGGGTCCGGAACACAAGCTGATAGCGCACAAGCACTCGAAAACTTTGACAAAGCATGCCGGCACGATATTGCGCCGAGTTGTTTCTCGGCGGCATCAATGTATCGCGGGCTCAACAACGAAGCGGAGGCACAGAAGAAGTTGCGGCTGGGTTGCGAAATCAGCGTTGACTACGCACAATCAAACGCGGCTTATTCTCAGACAGCTCCACAGATAAAAGCTGCGACTGTGCCAGCGGTTTGTTCGTCCCTCGAAAAATGAGCGCCAGTTCAGCGCCGGAATTCAACAATGAATAAAAGGATGGCTGCCCTTGGAGAACGATTTCAGAACTCTTGAGACTAGCCAAGCCGTTATAGAACTCCCCCAGTTCAATCAATTCTTGGCTCCATGAGACGTTGGACCGGTTGAAGTGCCTAAAACCCTCCATACCGTTTTGACACCAGCTAACATCCTTTCCTGAAGCCATAGGCGATACCTGGAACCCGTCTGCGCGAAACCAGACCCTTTGCGCTCGCTCAGGTCGAGTCGTGTTTATGAGAAGCGAATCGCATGGACTCAAGCCTTACGATGCAAATAGAAACCATAAAGACTTAGGCCGAGCCCGCCCAAGAACAGCAAGGGTGCTAAATACGCGGTCACCACAGGCTGGATAGGGAAAGGAAGTTCGATTGCGCTGTAGCCACCTGCGAAGTAATGGATGACCGTAGCCAGAAGCATGCAAAGCAGACCGTAGCGAATTTTTCTCCGCCCGACGTCGGAGCGTTGAGGAGCAGCCGTGCGGATCTTCGGATTGTCTCGTGACAATGCGGACACTCAGCCCGAAAGTCAGACACAAGCTTTCCGCAGTAGGGACATTGGCGAGTAGGCACAGAATCGCCTCCGCTGACACCGTGTTGGGATTATCGTAGGTTTTCGAAGTGGGGTTGTCAAATTTCCGAGAGCCAGAAGGAAAAGGATAAGCGGTGGAATCAACGGACTTTTACACCTCAAATATTGTTTTACTTGCACGCGTCGCTACGCTGTGATAACAAAGAAAACAACAACCACGTATTATTCGTGACATTTACTGATCTCGCCTGAAGAGATACGAAAATGCCAGACGAAGATTGGATCAAAACGCTTGAAGACGGCAGAAAAGTGAAATTTTTCTATCAAGAACTGCCGGAAGACGGGGCTTTTATCACCGCGCAGATTGCAGGGAGCGAGGTCGTTTATTCGGTCCTATTGGCCAGAGCAAGAAACCCGCTTGGTCGTGAAGATGTTGAAAACCATTTCAAGGGCGAGCTTTCGAAGAAGTAGGAACGCTCATTCCGGTACCCGTGGCTTTGGTGCGGACCAGAGGCCATTTGATGGCGAATGTTTCGCATGCACTGCTTGTTCGTGGACGTTTCCAAATCCGAAAAATCTGACACAGCAAGAACAGCATCAGGTTGAGGTTCATCGACGATTCACCCAACACGTATGTAGCCGCGAACTTCCCTTAAGAAATTTAAATGGCCTGACCAGAATCACTCAGGCATGGTTTCTGCCAGAAAGTCACCACGTGACAAGCACGCTAAGAACAACAGCTCAGCTGATTTGGCGCACTGGCATAAATCCCTAACGAATTGGATTTAGGGTTTCACACATCTCGGCCCTTCGCCTATTAGCTTCAGTCGTTTGTGGTAGCTTTCCGGCATCAAAACGAGTACGGTCGAAGTGTCTCACTAGCATCCTGCCGTAAGCATGCCCTCCACCTACGGCTCCCTGCGAAATCAGACAGCATTCGCCGCTGGGTACAGGACCCACAGCCTTATGGCACTACCAAAAGTCTCGTGTTGTGTCAAAGCATTTGGCCGAGGTGTTAAATGAATCAAACCGAATGGTACGCTATATACGCAGCCGCCCTTAGTGAATGCAATCTCGCTAATCTTCCCACGCGAATCCGCGAAGCGGAAACTGCTATCTTCATCCGAGTCCAGGGTCTGGCTGAAGACTCCGATTCGTGCCACGAGTGAGAGTTGCTTTCAGATGCCCTATTCGGTCTGCGCACATTGCAAAAGCCTCTCCTACGTCACCTCTGACCGGGCAACCAAACCGCTCGATCACATTCGTTCATCGCTGACAACGCCGAACACTTAATCGGCAGAGGAGTAAAAATGGCAGAGAAGGGGAACCACTCGATACCAAACTCGGCGACCGGATTTCGTCCGGCATACAGATTGACGACGAGGGGTATCTGATCGTCCGCGAGGAAGAACACCTCGCAACGCTCAGCGGGATCGCCAGCGCGGCATTCGGCAATAAGCCCGTTCTCCAATCTGAAGTGTTTCGAGTAAATCACAAGTCTCGCAGTACCGCGGAAGGTGTGTTCCGCTGGCAAGACAGGTTGTAATCGATTTTGCGCTGCATCAACATTCTCACGGATGCGGCTAATCATCGCCGCACTGTCATTAAGAAGGACTTTCGCGGACGGCTTTACCGTAGCAAACGAGATCGAACTGACAGGAACAAGGAGCTCCAGCACATGTCTGAAAGTCATTGGCGGACTTTGTACCAGGCTGCTGTTTTTGAGTTAGACCGGGAGAAACTCGGTGCTCGTGCGAAAGCCGCCGAACTCGCAATCAATGCGCACGTCTTTGAGGATTACCAACATATATCCCGGGATGAGCGCGCGGATATGCAACGCGCGCTATCGGCCTTGGATGTTTTGAAACTTGAGGGGGAGAAGAGCGCAGTCGGCGAACTCAAACGTGAAGAGAAAATTTAGCGACAAAGCGGAACTTAAGCGGCTGCCCTTCGAGGGCCTTCGGTAGACCTTCGCACGCTACAGAGGAAAGCAACATGGCATCGTACTATCTTAGCTTCAGGTGCGACCTGTGCGAAGAAATTGCGGTCGCTGCGATAATTAGAATGGACAGGCAGGAAGAAATCTTCGCTCCCAAAACAACCTATCCGGCCCGTTGCGAAAATGGGCATCGTTCTACCTATTTCCTGAGCCAGCTAATTAAGGTTCATCGGAAACTTTCGCCAATCGAGCGGCAAACCGAACCTGAACTTCTCGGAGACCGCAGGTTTGTAGACATTGAATGAGTCCGCACTCCGAACCTGGTAGGAGGATGGCATTCATTTCAAGAGGAACAAAAATGGATCGGAAAATCGAACGATCATGCCCTAAGTGTGGAGGCGGGTTCCTGTGCAGGTCGCGTCGGCACGGAATCGTTGAACGCTGGTTAAAAATCCTGGCCGTAGTTCCATTTCGATGGGAGGATTGCAGCAATCGATTCTTTCGATGGGCGGTAACGTGAAATCAACCCTACTGCTTGGAACCCGTTTCAAAATGAATCCAAAGTCAATAGTGATATTCCCACATTAAACGAGGAGCAATCTGAACATGGAATACAGCAATCGCGACAAAATAGGGCACAAATCAGGTCGAGCCGGATTTGTGGATGCTCGACTCGAAGAGCTTCGGCGTCGGTGGGAAAATGCCACGGACGACCGCGAGAAGAGCGAGCTGTCCGAACAAATACGCGAGTGGCAATCATTCAGGCCAGAACGCCCGGCACCCTCCAGAGGTGGGCGATAAAGGTCTATGTAAAGTAACCGACTCGTATTCAGGTCTTCTGCATCTGACGCCGTGTAGTGAAGGCGCCCACGAAACAGTTGTGGTTGTTCCTTAATCCGGGGTTACTCGTGAATAGTTTTCTTTTTGCTAGGTTCCAGCCTTATCCCCAATTTCTTAGCTTTCTTGAGAAGCGAATCGCATGGACTCAAGCTTTACGGTGCAAATAGAAGCCATAAAGACTTAGGCCGAGTCCGCCCAAGAAGAGTACGGGTGCCAAATAGACGGTCACCACAGGCTGAATGGGGAAAGGAAGTTCCATCGCGCTGTAACCACCTGCGAAGTAATGAATGACCGCAGCTAGAAGCATGTACAGCAGCCCCTGGCGAATTTTTCTCCGTCCGACGTCAGAGCGGCGAGGAGCAGCCCCGCGGAGCTCCGGAATTGCCTCGTGACAATACGGACACTCGGCCAGATAGTCGGACACAAGCTTTCCGCAATAGGGGCATTGGCGAGTAGGCACAGAAAAGCCTCCGCTGGCACCTCTCGCGGCTATCGTAGGTTTCGGATTTGAGATTGTCAAATTTTGGGGAGCCAGAAGGTAAAGGGCCGAGCGGTGGCCGACTTCCAGTCGCAGGGGAAGCTTTTTTCTTGACATCCCCTCTTATAGAACGCGTTTACCGGACAATTGGAAATTCCCTTCTCCGATTATGCGAATGACCAGGAGTTAGCCTAGCAGCTGCCATTACAAGTAGTAAGGGCATTCATCAACAGTTATCCGGAATTGGTAAACCGAAGGCGGACAGTCTCTCCGAGCTTGTGAATGTCGAAGATGCCGAGGACATTTTGTACATAGATTCGGATTCCTATAGCAAGGTACTACGCATTTGCCTGCGTTGGGGCGTTGGGCGTAACATGCACCGCCAGTGACCGATTCCTCCTCCATAATTGGCCACACCATCTCCCACTACCACATCCTGGAAAAGCTGGGGAGCGGCGGAATGGGTGTCGTCTACAAAGCTGAAGACTCACGCCTGCACCGCGCGGTCGCACTGAAGTTTCTCCCCGACGAATGGGCCGACCACCCCGCCTCTCTCGAACGCTTCAAGCGCGAAGCCCAGGCCACTTCCGCCCTAAATCACCCAAATATCTGTACCATCCACGACATTGGCGAAGAAAACGGCCGCGCCTTCATCGTCATGGAATTCATGGAAGGCACTACGCTGAAGCATCGTATCTCCGGCAAGCCACTCCCTCTCGATGATCTCCTGGAGCTTGCAATCCAAATTGCCGACGCGCTTGAAGCTGCACACGCCAAAGGCATCGTCCACCGCGACATCAAGCCTGCCAACATCTTTGTCACGTCCCGCTCCAACGCAAAGATCCTCGACTTTGGCCTCGTTAAAGAAATGCGCTTGAGCGCAATTCCATCTCCGTCGGATGATGCCACCCTTTCGGTCCAAATGCCCGCGGGGATCAGCGCCGAACACCTCACCAGCCCGGGCACAGCGGTTGGTACTGTCGCCTATATGTCCCCTGAACAAGTGCGCGGCAAAGAAGTTGATGCGCGCACCGATCTGTTCAGCTTCGGCGTTGTACTCTACGAAATGGCCACTGGCACTTTGCCCTTCCGGGGCGAAACCTCGGGCGTAATAACGGACGGAATCCTAAATCGCACGCCAGTGGCTCCGGTAAGACTCAACCCCGATCTGCCGCCCGAGCTTGAACGCATAGTTTCCAAGGCCCTCGAGAAAGATTCAAAACTACGCTATCAGTCCGCCGCGGACATCCGCGCTGACCTGCAGCGCCTGAGGCGCGATTCAGAGTCGAGTCGGCGCGGGCCCAGTGCAGAATCAGACTCAGCCACAGAGGAATTGCCTCTCGCAGCCCCTGCGTCCCGGAATGGTGCGTCCCCCGTGCATGCGTCGGGTAGTTCCGTGGTTATTCAAGCAGCGAAGCAACACAAGCTGGGACTGATCGGCGTGGCCATGGCCCTGCTAGTGCTGATCGCCACGGCGAGTTACGGTGTATATTCCGTTTTCACGAGGAAGCGGGTCATGCCATTTGAGAATTTTTCGATGTCTGCAATCACGGATGATGGACATTCTACGCTTTGCGCAATTTCGCCCGACAGCAAGTACCTTCTCATTGGGCTGGAAGACAAGGGCAAGCAGAGCCTTTCGCTTCGTCACGTGCCTACAAACAGCAATACCACAGTCATCCCGCCAACCGACGATGATCTCGAAGACCTCGCGTTTTCGCCGGATGGCAACTACATGTACTTTCGCAAGGCGGCAAACGCCGAGGGTACTCAGCTCAGCCTCTATCGAGCCCCTGTACTGGGAGGCACGCCGCAAATCATAGTTCGCGACATTGATTCTGGGATAGCGTTCTCGCCCGATGGCAAACAGTTCGCGTATGTTCGCGAAAACAAACCCGATTTCGGAAAATATCAGTTGCTTACGGTAGACACGGATGGCACGCATGAGGCACTGGTCGCCGATGGCCCTATCGTTGGGACCGAACCATATAGTCTGTCTTGGTCACCAGACGGGAAGCAGATTGCCACTGTTATTGTGGCGGGTGAAGGAATTACCTCGATCCATCTTGTGGAGGTGGCATCGGGCAAGACTAGGACACTGGCAGCTTTTAATGACCTCTTTATCCACGGTCTCGTGTGGTCGCCGGATGGGCAAGGCTTTCTAATCGTTTACAGGGGAAGGAGCACCGGTTTTACTCGCCACCAAGTCGGCTTTGTCTCCAAAGCTAGCGCCCAGTTCCGCCCCATTACCAAAGACATAAATAGCTACAACACACTCACGCTCTCGTCGGACGGGAAGACACTCGCGACCGTCCAAGATAAATTAACGCCAACCCTTTATCTTTTACCGGCCGGAGGCTCCGCGGAAGAGTCTCCGAAACCGGTCCTCGCCTCGGATAGGAACTTAATACAATTTAGCTGGGCTAGTAATACCGATCTTTATGTCGATGACTCCTCTAGCGTGACGCGGATTTCTTCTGACGGATCCAGAAAGACGATGCTCGTGAATGATCCGAGTGCCATTATTCCCTACATAGCATCTTGTGCCGCGGGACGATACGTCATCGTTACCTGGGGGGGCCATGGCGACATGCAACAACATATCTGGCGATTCGACGCCGACGGCTCGAACCAAAAACAACTTACATACGGTCAAGCCGACGTGAACGCGAAGTGTTCTCCGGATGGAAAGTGGGTGTACTACCAGGATTATAAGGCGTCGTTGCAAATCAAGCGGGTACCCATTGGCGGCGGAACTGCGGAGACCCTGTCCGGTGCTATCATTCCCAAGGCTACTCTCGATTTGGGATTTTCTTTCTCACCCGATAATAAACTCCTCGCTTTCTCGATTACGAGATCTGAAACTGGACAAGCACAGATTGTTCTTATGAATATGGATGTGGCCGCGCCGAAGCCCAACCAGTTTCTGGAACCCGATCCACGCGCTGCGAATGATCAGTCTTACGTGCAGTTTACGCCGGACGGAAAAGCGGTGGTGTATAGTATCCGGGAAAACGGTACGTACAACCTCTGGCTTCAGCCGCTCGACGGTACCCCGGGCCGAAAGATTACGAATTTTCAGTCTGATACGATTCATACATTCCAATTCTCGCCCGATGGCAAAATCCTGGGCGTGTTACGCGTTCATGACGAATCAGACGTTGTACTGCTGCGTGACTCAGGCCCCTTGCCGAATTGAATGCGAATAGTTTGTCATTTTTTACAGATCCGCCTATCGATAACCAGGATAAATACGCACTGAATTGGACTCATGCCTGATTAACTGAAAGCGAGGGGCTGCGGAACCGATTGGCGCAGGTACGCCGCCGCAACGAGCAGGCTTATCTCGACAAATTGGATGGCAAAATCACCGAATCGTTCTGGGAAGCGAGGTCTTCGGAATGGAACGAGGAGGAACAAGAGATTCTTAGGGCGCTCGACAGGTCGGCACAACAGAACTCGGAGAGAATCTTGGACGGAATCAAGATTTTAGAACTGGCGAATAAGGCTTATTTTCTTTACGTTAAGCAACAACCAGCCGAAAAAGCAAAATTGCTCCGAATCGTACTTTCGAACTGCAAAATTGACGCCGCAAGTGTTGATCCCACATATAGAAAGCCCTTCGACCTGACCTTCCAACGTGTGCAAAATGGAGAATGGCTGGGGCGGGTGGATTCGAACCACCACCGTCTGCATTAACAGTGCAGCGTCCTACCGATTGGACCACGCCCCAGTAGCGCACTCGTCGGGTGGGAAGAGATTATTGCACAACGGCGGATTCAGTTCGAACTCGCTCATGGCGTCGGTCTAGTTCCGGTGTCAGTTGGAATCTCTTTTGCTCTTGTAGCTCTCAGCGATTGCGGAGCTTCGCTCGAGAACAACGCTAAGCGGTGATGCTGATTTCGTGTTCGACGGCGGCAAGAACTTGCTCGATGGAGAGAGACAGCATAGCGGCTGAATAGGAATCCAGCCGGACGTAATCGCCGCGAAGATATGCGAAAGGCTCGGAAGAAGCGTTTTGAACCACGTTGCCGCGTGGAAGCGGACCGTTGCGCGCCGGATCGGTGGCGCCAAACAGGCCAACGACACGTGTGCCAAGTGCTGCCGCAAGATGCAACGGGCCGGTGTCGGCAGCGATAACGAGGCGCGCCTGAGCCAGAAGCGCGGCGAGCCCGGGAATCGAGAGTGAGACGACTGGCGGTGCCCCCGAACCTGCGGCGGACACAATTTCACGAGCGAGGTTCTCCTCGCCGGGAGCGATATTTACGACCATGGGGATACCATGGCGCTCAAGAAGCAAGTGGCAGAGCGCGCCGAAGCGGTCCGGTGGCCAGCATTTCGATTTCCAGCCCCCGCCGGGACTGACGACGACGTATTCGCCGGAAACGCCTTGGCACGAGAGTGTCTCGCGGACAGCGAGCAATTCATTTTCCGGAACTCGAAGTGGGAACTGCGGCTCGAGCTGCGGCTGCGCTCCGGCGCGCACGGCGAGATCTACAGTCATGTCCACGATATGGCGGCCAGTAGGAATCACTCGGTCGGTATAAAAAATAGTAGCGCCCGGTTCGCGGGTGGCTTCGCGGTCACGGCCGATGCGTCGAGGTGCACCGGAAAGCCAGGAAAGGGCAGCCGAGCGGTAGCGACCCTGAAGATCCAGGGCGCAAGTATAGCGAGCACGCCGGAGTCGTCGAACGGCGGAGAGAACTTCGGGAACCGAGCGGCCAAGAGAAATCGTTTCGTTAATGACCGTAACAAGCTCGACAAGCGGGGACCAGCGCTGATCCACAGCCCAATCGATCCTGGCGGAAGGAAAGCTCGAACGCAGGGCGGCCACTGCCGGAATGGTGTGGACGATGTCACCCAACGAGCTGAGGCGCACGACTAGAAAACGTTGTGATGTATGAGTCATGAAGGACACAGCGACGGGCCGGAGGAACAGCCACGACGCAGCGCGGATTATAGTAAGTGATTTCGAAGTGGGAGGCTATGGCCGTATGCTCGCGAGGTGCGGTGCGTCACATTTGCGCGGGATCTTCGGGCTGCGGCGCCTTAGCAGGCCGGATGGCGCTAAGGAGGTGCTTCACAGAAGCGGAGAGGCGGTGACGGAAAAGAGCGAGGCGCTGGTTACTGCTATCGTTGACCCAGTTGAATTGGATCACGCGGCGCTCACCCTCGAACGGCAAATGTCCGTGCCAGGAACGGTCGGAACGCAAGAATGCGACAAGCGTTCCATCGGAAGGCGGGACTTCAACAGCTACATCGTTTATGTCGTCACGCGAACGAAGCAGACGCAGGCGCCCGCCGGAATCGTCCCAGGCAGAATTCAGGTAAAGCAGGACGGTAATAATTTTGCTAGTGGAGTCGTTGTGGATCTTGCCGTCGTGCGCGCCGCAGCGGCCACGCACGGTGATAGTGGTAGGACGGCTGCTAAGGTCAACCCCAAATTTTTTCTCGAAGACTTTGCGGAACTCCTCAGACTCTAGCGCCGACACCAAAGCCTGGAAGCCGGGCCCGAATTTGACGGAGTCGAGCGGGAAGCTGCCCGATTGTGAGATCTGGGGATAATCGGAATTAATGCGACGGAGCGCTTCGGGCTTCACGAAGTTCCGGAGGACAACATGCTCGTAGGGCGCGCGCTCAAGAGGCGTGGCGTGAAAAGCTTCGAGATCAAAGACCTGATTGGCCATGTCGGTGAGCGCCTACTGCCAACCGTATCTGTCACCGCACGGGGTGTCAAGGGCAGCGCAGATTAGTACTACACATAACATCGAATGGAATCGCAGCTGAAGGAAAATCGAAGGTGAGACGAAGTTAAGCCGAGGGAAGGAAGCCGGCCCAGCCCTCAATCCCCGAAGGGATCCTCGGCTTTCCTTCCCTCTGACGCTACCACTAGTCGCACGTCATGAACCAAAGCTATCTTACTGAAAACAGTAGCCTTTCATATCCTTCGCCCGGTAAAAAATCCAAGAAGCCCGTAAAATTTCCGGTCTAGCCCTCACGGTCGAGGCTCAAGGGGATTTGCCTCGCCTCTTAACTTGACCTCAGTAAGGGCACCTTGCTATGTTGAGAGGTTACGCTGTGCTCGCTGTGTCCTCTGTGTACTAGGTCGGCCGTGCGGCGGGTGCACATCCTCAAAATGAGCCTGAAGAAAATCGTAATCCGGGGCGCCCGGCAGCACAATCTGAAGAATATCCACCTGGAAATCCCACGCAATACTCTCACCGTGGTGACGGGGCTTTCAGGTTCCGGCAAATCCTCGCTCGCCTTTGACACACTTTACGCCGAAGGCCAGCGGCGTTACGTCGAATCGTTGTCTTCCTACGCGCGACAATTTCTTGACCAGATGGAACGCCCGGATGTGGATTCGATCGAGGGCCTTTCGCCATCTATCGCCATCGAGCAGAAAACCACCACGCGCTCCCCTCGGTCGACTGTTGGCACCATTACCGAAATATATGACTACCTGCGCGTGGTTTACTGCGCCATTGGCACACCACACTGTCCCAATTGCGGCAAGCCCATCACGCGCCAGTCCACGGAACAAATCGTGCAGGCGGTCGCAGCGCTGAAACCCGAAGAGCGCATCATGGTGCTGGCACCCGTGGTGCGCGGCCGCAAAGGCGAATACAAAAAAGAACTCGAGAAGTACGCAAGAGAAGGCTACGTCCGGGCTCGTGTTGACGGAGAACTCGTAAATTTGGACGAGCCCATCCCGCTGGACCGGCGAAAAAATCACACAATCGAGATCGTAGTCGATCGGCTGCTGCTCAAGAACGGCATCGCGCAGCGGCTCGAACAATCCGTGGAAACCGCTTTGAAGCTCACCGGCGGGCTTGTGACCATTGCTGTCGTGGGTGGCGAAGAGCACGTATATTCCGAAAAACTCGCTTGTCCGGATTGCGGAATTTCGGTGCCGCAACTCGAGCCCCGTTCATTTAGCTTTAATTCTCCTTACGGAGCGTGCACCGAATGCCACGGCTTGGGCTCGAAATTTGACTTCGATCCGGCAAAAGTGATCGTGGATTGGACCAAGCCGCTCTTCGAGGGCGGCCTCGGTCCCGGCTCGGGCTCGACATTTTTGCAGCGCACTCTGCGCATCGCCGCCGCTGCGCATGGATTCGATCTCGATGCTCCCTTCGAAAAGCTGCCCCGAAAAGTGCAAAATCTGATCCTCCAGGGTAACCCTGCGAACGGTGGCTCCAGCAAGGGCCTTAATTTCCAAGGCGTCCTCGGGCATCTTGAGACCAGCCTGGAAGAATCCAAGTCCGACACTTATCGCGAGTGGGTCTCCCAATATATGTCCGCGGTTCCTTGCGTTGCTTGCAACGAACGTCGCTTGCGGCCGGAGAGCCTGGCTGTAAAAATCGCGGGATTGTCGATCGCCGATTTCACCTCCTTGCCGCTGTCACAAGCGCGTGCCGCGGTGGACAAGATTCGTGGCCAGCTCACTTTGCGTCAAAGAAAAATCGCGGGGCGTCCGCTGAGCGAAATCGCCGAGCGAATCGAGTTTCTTTTAAACGTTGGCCTCGGCTACCTTACTCTGGATCGCTCGGCCGCGACCCTTTCGGGAGGCGAAGCACAGCGGATTCGCCTGGCCACGCAGATTGGTTCGCGCCTCCGTGGCGTGCTGTACGTGCTCGATGAACCATCTATTGGCTTGCATGCGCGCGACAATGGCCGCCTGCTCAGCACGCTGGAAACCTTGCGCGACCTTGGCAACACCGTTTTGGTTATCGAGCATGACGAAGAGACCATCCGTCGTGCCAACTATGTGGTCGATCTCGGGCCCGGTGCGGGAAAAGCCGGGGGACATTTGGTGGCCGCCGGAGCACCCGGCGAAATCGCCGCGAATCCCGACTCGCTCACGGGTCAATACCTCTCCGGGAAAGTTTCAATCCCCGTTCCCGAGCATCGGCGCAGCCCCAATGGGAAATCCCTGATAATTCTCGGTGCGCACGGCAACAATCTCAAGAACATCGATGTCACATTTCCGCTGGGCCTGCTCACCGTCGTAACCGGAGTTTCGGGTTCCGGGAAATCCACTCTGGTGAACGACATTCTTTATCGCGCGCTGGCCGCGAAGCTTTATCGCTCAATGGAGAAGCCCAGTGCGCACCGGGCTATCGAAGGAATCGAGCAGATTGATAAAGTGGTTCAAATCGACCAAGCTCCCATCGGCCGCACGCCGCGTTCGAATCCAGCCACTTACGCCGGCGTTTTCTCGCCCATTCGCGATCTTTTTGCCATGCTGCCCGAATCACGCGAACGTGGATACCGTCCGGGACGTTTCAGTTTCAACGTGAAAGGCGGGCGCTGTGAAGCGTGCCAGGGAGACGGCCAGCGCCGCATCGAAATGAATTTCCTTCCCGACGTTTACGTCACCTGCGAAGTCTGCCGAGGCAAGCGCTACAACGCCGAGACCCTCGCCGTGCGTTACAAAGGTCATTCGATCTCCGATTTGCTGGATATGCCCATTGAAGACGCGCTCAAAGTGATGGAAAACATTCCTGCGATTCAGCAGAAGTTGCAGACGCTCGTGGACGTCGGCCTCGGCTATGTTCAGCTCGGACAGTCGGCAACTTCTCTTTCGGGCGGTGAAGCGCAACGCACAAAACTCGCTCGCGAACTTTCTCGGCGGCAGACCGGCCGCACGCTTTACATTCTCGACGAGCCCACCACCGGATTGCATTTCGACGACGTAAAAAAACTAATGGGCGTGCTAAACCGCCTCGTTACACTGGGCAACACAGTGTTGATCATCGAACATCATCTCGATGTGATCAAACAGGCCGACTGGATCATCGATCTCGGGCCCGAAGGCGGCGAACAAGGCGGCCGCATCGTCGCGCAAGGTACACCCGAGCAAGTTGCTCGCGTGAAGAAATCCTATACCGGCCAGATACTCGCCCGCGCATTGAATGGCAATGGCTGCAACACAAATCACACGAACGGAAAACACGCGAATTGAATTAGATCGCTCAAACGATCCGAGGAATGCAAGATATTCACCGTGAGCCGTAACTTTCGATGACCCAAGACGAAAATAACTTATTTCCTCCGGACGCTGGGCCATCTCCTGATTCTCCGGATCCCGCTGATTCAACGCGCCGCGAATCATCCGCGGAGTCGCCACTTGCTCATCCGCTCCAAACCGCCTCAACTTCAGGCGCATTGGGAAATATTCCGCCTCCCGCGACTTACCTCCCTGAAGATCTTCGCGTCCCGTGGAGCTGGACGGACTTAGTTTTGCTCTTAATCCTGGCCATCGCCGGGTTCATTTTGATTAGCCTGGTCGTCACCATGGGCCTCGCGATTTCCGGCGTCAATGTAAAGAGCATTCAAGAGTCTCCGAATGACATCAACCTGCTGAGCATTTTCATTCAGGTGCTGCTGGACCTAGGTTTGCTAGCCTACCTTGCAATTCAGATGCGCGTGCGTTTTCATTCCTCGTTCTGGCGCACAATTGGCTGGCGCAAACTCGAAACCGGCCGGATACCTCCGCCCGCCACCTATTTTGGATTAGTTCTCAGCGGTTTTTTCCTTTCAGTAATCGTCTCTGTTGGATCCGCATTATTTCCTCCCAAGAAGAATCTTCCCATTGAAACGCTTTTCCAGGATCGCTACACGACAGTCCTTTTCATGCTGATTGCGGTGCTGCTTGCTCCCTTAGTGGAGGAAACAGTTTTTCGGGGCTACATTTATCCCGTGGTGGCGCGCTCCTTCGGAAAAGGCTGGGGAATCGTTGCCACCGGAATGCTTTTCGGCTTGTTACACGCCTCACAATTGTGGGGAGGATGGAGCCAGATTGCATTGCTGGTCTTCGTGGGAATCGTGCTCACGTTCGCGCGCGCCGCTTCCCGGACCGTTCTCGCAAGTTTTGTGATTCATACAAGCTATAATTCTATGCAGGTCATCGGACTTCTTATCGTGACGCACGGCTTGCGCCATTTGCCGGGAATGCTGTAACGCAATTCAGAAGTCGTGAGATTCATGGAGACAACACTTGCACACGGTTGAGCCAATTCGTTGGACATCGGACGGCGTCGTTCTGCTCGATCAGCGCAGACTGCCTGGTGAAGTAGTCCATCACACCTATACCGATTATCGAGAGCTCGCGAAAGCCATCAAGGACATGGTAATCCGTGGAGCGCCTGCAATTGGTGTCGCGGCAGCAATGGGTATTGCGCTCGCTGTTCAAAGGTCAAAAGCAAAATCGCTCGGAGAATTGCGCGCGGAGTTTCCAGTTATTTGTGACACCTTCGCGCGAACGCGTCCCACCGCCGTGGATTTATTCTGGGCCATCGAGCGTTTCAAACTTCGCTTCGAAGAACTCGCCCAAGTCGCTTCGAAGGAAAACGCACCTGGCCTGGATCGAATCCGCACAGCGTTAGTCGACGAAGCCCTGAAAGTCCACGAAGAGCGCCGTGAAGGCGACAAAAGTATTGGACGATTTGGCGCCGAACTCCTGCCCAAAAGCGGCCGCGTAATGACGCAATGCAACGCCGGCGCGCTCGCCACCGCGGGCATCGGCACCGCCCTCGGAGTCATTCGCATGGCGGTCGAAGGGGGCTATCGCATCGAAGTCATCGTACCGGAAACCCGGCCGTATCTGCAGGGCTCACGCCTAACGGCCTGGGAGCTCCATCAGGATCGCATCCCGCTAACCCTTATAACCGACAACATGGTGGGACATTTCCTGAAGACAGGCGGCGTCGGAGCCGTGGTAGTGGGCGCGGATCGAATTGCGCGCAATGGCGACACGGCGAACAAAATCGGAACCTACGGAATTGCCGTAATCGCCCGAGAAAACGATGTGCCCTTCTACGTGGCCGCTCCAATTTCCACCATCGATTATTCGCTCTCGTCCGGCGAACACATTCCGATCGAACAGCGCTCCGAAGAGGAAGTCACCCACCTCGCCGGCGTGCGCATCGCAGCCGACGTCCACGCCGCGCATCCCGCTTTCGACGTGACTCCCGCGCGCTTCATCACCGCCATCATCACCGAACGCGGCGTAGCCCGCGCTCCATTCGAAGAATCGCTAAAGAAGCTAGCAACTCCTCCCTCAGCCGATTAGCAAGCTCATAGAGCGCTCTGAAAGACGAAGCGCCCGGGTCCAAAGTTCAGGCAATGGAAGCTGTTTTCCTTCCGCGTGATGGGTGTATAATCTGCCCAATTCAGCCGGAGGAGGTGTCCTATGACCCGGCTTTGTGTCCCAGTTTTCCTTCTCGTTATCCTTCTGCTGGTGCCGCGTGGTACTGCTGCCCAAGGCGGAAGCTCCCCGTCAGGCACAGTCAGTATGACCGGCACGATCTATTCGGAAGACGGAAAGAGACCGGTGGAACACGCCACCGTTCGATTGTCGGACGGTGGCGATAATCTAATCCAGCAATCCATCACCAATGATTCCGGCGACTTCAATTTTCGGCAGCTCCGCCGTACCAATTACAAACTGACGGTCGACGCCGTAGGGTATAAGGTTTATACCGTCTCGGTAGATCTAAGCTTTATGTCGGACCGGGGAATGTCCATTTACCTTACTCCGAACCCGGGTGCCTCGGCAGATGCTTCTACGGCTGCAAGGGTTTCTGCGCATGAAATGTCTATGCCGCAGAAGGCTCGCGACCTGATGGCCTCCGGTGAAAAGAAATTATATTCGGATAAGAATGCGCAGGCGGCACTGGCGGACTTCCAACAAGCGATTTCAATCGCGCCGGGTTTTTACGAAGCCTATTACCAGCTCGGTATGGCCTATTTGACTCTGGGAACTCGTCCTGACGCGGAGAAGAACTTTCGCAAGTCCATCGAAGTAAGCAATGATAAATTCGGCGAACCCGTTATCGGGTTAGCCTCTTTTTTGATCGACACCGGAGACTTGGCTCAAAGCGAAAAAATGACACGCCACGGGCTGGAGTTGAGTCCCAACGCGTGGTTTGGTTACTACCAGCTCGGTCGCATTTTATTTAATGAAAACAAGATTGCAGATGCGCAAAAATCTGCAGAGCAAGCCCGGTCTCTTTCTCCTGGTTCCGCAATTATCTATCGCCTGCTCTCCAATATTCACCTGAGCCAAAAAGACTATCCCGCGCTGATTCAGGACCTCGATGCCTACATCAAGCTGGATCCTGACAGCCCGGCCGGAGTCCGGGCTAAAGAAATCCGCAAACAGGTACAGGAAAGCATCGCTAAAGGCGCGCTAACTCCAGCAGCGAGTCCCACACACTGAAGTTATCTTCTCGTCTCCAACCGCCTAAGGAGGGCTGCGCCAGCTGCTGCACAGGCAGTCCTCATTATCCGAGTGGCATTTGCTGAAATACGAAGACAGAGTCTCTTTGGGCTGACGAGCGACTGAACAATCGGCATAGGGGAGACGGTCACCCGTCTACCCCTGCCACACCACCGTAGATGCGGGTCCGCGTACGGCGGTTCAGAGGGTTACGCATCGCCGTGTAACAGCCGAGGGAGACCAAGTGAATCGAAGTAAGCGATAGGAATCGCGATAGCAAGGGCCGGACTGTTCGCCAGATGCCAAGGGCCGTGTGGGCTGCTCGCCGTTTGTGCGGCGAGGTCCCGACCGATCCCGAGATGACGCAACTTCGCGTACCGCTGCTTTCCGCGTTTCCACTGCTTCCAGATCATGGATCGCAACCGACGCCGTATCCATTCATCTTGGGCCTTCAGCAGCGAGGGTGTCTGACAGAAGCCGAAGTAGCTCTTCCAGCCCCTTAAGTAGGCCGTCAGTTCCTTCAGCATTTGTTCTAGACTGATTCCTCGCGTCCGTCGCGTCAGTTCCCGAATTTTCTGCCTACAGCGCAACAAGGCCTTCGGCGCAATGCGCCGCTTCGGTTCCTTGTTGTTGCTGAAGCTGAACCCCAAGAACTTCCGCTCTACTGGTCGGGCCACCGCACTCTTGGTCTCGTTCACCTTGAGCTTGAGCCGTCGCGTGAGGAAGCGCGTGATATTCGTCATCACTCGCTGTCCCGCTCGTTGGCTGCGGACGTAGATGTTGCAGTCATCCGCATACCGTACGAAGCGATGCTTGCGCCGTTCGAGCTCGCGGTCGAGTTCGTCGAGCACGATGTTCGATAGGAGCGGAGAGAGCGGTCCACCTTGCGGTGTTCCTTCTTCCGCCGGACTCACCAGCCCGTTCTCCAGCACACCCACTTTCAAGAACGCCCCGATCAATCGGAGCACTCTCTTGTCGGTTACCCGTCGAGAGATCGATGCCATCAGTTTGTCGTGGTTAACCCGATCAAAGAACTTCTCAAGATCGAGGTCCACCACCCAGCGATGACCCTCAGCAATGTACCGCTGTGCCTGGGCTACCGCTTGATGCGCCGAGCGTTTCGGGCGGAACCCGTGGCTGTGTTCGGAGAATGTCGGATCCCATCTGCGTTGCAGAACCTGCATGACCGCTTGTTGGATCAGTCGATCCAGCACCGTCGGGATGCCAAGCTTTCGCACCCCGCCGTCCGGCTTCGGTATTTCCACCCGTCTCACCGCTTGTGGTTGGTAGGTCCCACGCAACAGCTGTTCCCGTATGGAGGGCCAGTGCTGCTTCAGGTAGCCCGAGAGCTCGCCGACTTTCATGCCGTCGATTCCCGGACTTCCTTTGTTCGCCTTTACTCGCTTGTAAGCCTGCCAGCAGTTTGCCCGCTCGCAGACTTCTTCCATCAACTGCCCCTGACTAGCTGGACGTTCGGTTTCGCATTTCGCCGTGAGCGATTCGGTCCCTTCCTGAGAAGTCTTCGGAGCTTCACTCTTCCCCTCCTCAGTAAAGGCCAGCACTAGCTGGTTCTTCTGCCGCTTGTCGCTCATCGAGTCCTGCGTCCTACTTGCCGCTCCCTGCTGTTTGGGCCTTCATCGCTTGCGCGACTACTACGCCCGCTGCTGACTTCTGCCGCACGGTCAGAGTGAATCTCTCCACCCTCAGTCACGATTCCGTGACATGCAGCAGATCTCCCGAGGTAAGTTCGATCGCCTTCCACGCACAACCGCTGGATTTACCACCAGTGCCTTTGATGGATGTGGGCTTCGCGATCATTCGCTCGCTCGCCCGGCACCGTAGGCCTCAGATCCAGTTCTTGTCCATCGGCTCGCGTGTTTGCTTCACGCTTCTTTCAGACCTCGCCTCGCGGCTTGGCCCTTGCGCTTCACTAACCCTTCTCTTCCATCAAGATGGGTAGAGGACTTTCACCTCCAAGCTATCGAACATGCTCGGCACACAAAAAAAGGGCGGCCCTTTGTGGGCCGCCCTTCTTACTGTGACTGTGATGTGGTTTAGGTTAGAAAATCAGCTTCCCTGTGATCTGAGCAATCCTCTGGTCCGTCGCAGCAGACGCAAACGCTCCGTAAGGAGAAGTCGGCGGTGTCTGGGTGACGACCGTGGTGCCGAAGATTGCGCCGCCACCGGTGCCCGGATAGGGCGAGCCATAATTTGCGTGGTTGAGCCAGTTGTAAGCGTTCAATCCCAGCTGGAACGTCACACGCTCGGTGATATTGAAGTTCTTCCGCACACCCAAGTCCCCGCCCAGGAATCCTGGAGCGCGGAATGCGTTGCGGCCCACGACCGAGCCGGTGAAGTCTGTGGCGGGTTCAAAATCAGCCGTCGTGAAGCACGGGGTCTCTACGACGAATATGCAATGCCCCCCGAAGTTCCTACGGGTAAAGCCTGGAACCGGCTGCATAATGATCTGCGCCCCTGACAAGTTGTTTCCCGCAAGCGCGCCGGCCGTCGCAGTGTCAACTACCGTAAACGGAAAGCCGGTTCGATAAAACCACGTGCCGGAAACAACCCAGCCACCGATCGCAGCATTCACCAGTCGGTTCTCGCTCTTGAACGGCAGTTGGTAAAGGTAGCTGGCCGAAATTTGATGCCGCGCATCCTCATCTGCTGAACCATACTGTTTGGCCAGGTTGTTGGGGTCGATCTGTGAAGTGATGCTGGTGATCACGCTGAACGGCAATAAGCCGCCGTTTGAGAGATCATCCAACGCGTGGGAGTAGGTATAGTTGAAGCGGCCGCTCAATCCGTGCCAGTTGTTTTCCTGGATCGAGAAAGTCACTCCGTTGTAGTTCGACACTCCCTGGTTGTACAGAAAATTCACTCTGGCGACGCGTGGGTCTGGGGCTGCGGTTGGAAGTGTGCCAAAACCGAAACCGTTCAGGTCAGGGTTGGAGATCAGCCCATCATAACCGTGGTTGCCGACGTAGTTCGCCGAAAGCACGGTATGTGATCCGAGCGTGCGCTGAATCTCAAGGTTCCACTCAACATACTTCGGATTCTTGAGTGTTCGGCTGACGTCGTTGAGCCCAGGAACTGATAGCGCACCGAGTGAGTTGAGACAACCTCCAAACGGAATCGCCGCACCCTGGTAACCGCCGCCGCTGGAACCGCCGGTCGTCAAGCTCCCGCCACTAAGGTAGTTGTCCGTGAAGGCAGTGTTGCACCCCGCTACGATAGCCGGGCCGCTGTTCGGAAATGCGGTGCTCCCCGGAGGAAGGTTATCGAACGCGACCGTTGCATTTTGCGTTGGCACATTAAACAAATTCACCTGTGGAAAGTTCGTGTTGAATCCGCTGAGAATGAAGCCGGGGTACAGGTCGCTAAAAAGACCTATGCCCGCGCGGATGACCGTATTCTGGCCAATGGGGCTCCAGGCCATCCCAAACCTCGGCTCGAACACAACCTTTTCGATGCCGGGGATGATGGTCTTGTTTCCGGTTATAAACGACTGGTTGTACGGTATGGTTTCTCCGTGCGGCAAGTCGCTGAAAGGCGTAACCGGCAGGCTGGCACAATGTTTGTTGCAAGTTCCACCGGAATTGCGATCAGCCCTGAGCGTCAGCGTAAACTTCAGCTTGGAACTGACGCGGTACTCATCCTGGAAGTACGCACCAAAGCTGTAATAGGAAACCGGCTGCCGGTCGTGAACCGCGAAGTTGTAAGACACGCTCCCGCAACCGAGCTGCCCGGTGGTTGGATCGGTGCAGCCCGGAGGCGCAACTTGGTCGTTCGCAAAACCGAACAAAGTGGCATTAATCGCCGGATACAGCGTCTGTTGTGCGGCCGTATAGTCCGTGATGTCATCTTTGCGGAAGTTCACGCCCATCTTGAAACTGTGGACTCCCCTGGTAATGGAAAGGTCGTCGACAACTCCCCACTGCTCAACTTTGCGGCCTTGTGGGTACAGAAAGCCCTGCGCGAACCCGCCTGGATTTCCTGACCCTGTCCCGAGCGCGGTCACGCCTGATCCATCAACTCCAAATGCCAGGTTGCCCGGGAAAATAGCCAGCGATGGCCCTGGATTCAAGGTTCCGAAGATCGCCGAGTAATACAGTGTGGCGAAGATAAAGTTGTTCACCACCGTCGGCGAGAAGATGTGGGTGTAGTTGAACTGGCCCTCATCTTGAGGCTGAATACTGAAGTCGTTGAACACGGGGTTGATCGAGTCTGTGTAGGTCGGCTGAGTCCCGCGGTCAAACTTCACGCGACCGAAGATCTTGTCATTTTCGCTTAGGTTGTAATCCACGCGGCCGCTAATCAGCCACTCTTTGTTGCCGCTGGACACCGATTGCGTCCAAGACTCCGTGCACATTCCGTTGGTCCCCGGGGGTGGGGTTGCAAATCCCGCGCAGCTATCGGCATTCGGAGTCGCGGTGGCGATCCCCGGAGCATTGTTGTACAGGCTGAAAGCGTTGGTATAGAACGCCTGCGTCAGTGGATCCTGCGGCACATTGCCCAGCACGTAGCTCTGGAAAGCGGGCGTCGGTGCGGTTGGCGTGTGAATCGAACCAAAGATGTAGCGGATTCCTTCGTTATTCACGAAAAAGAAGAGCTTGTCTTTGATGATCGGTCCGCCAATAGATGCTGCCCATTGGTTGTTGTTTTCAAACGGCCTGGGGCCGCCGAATGCTTTGTTGATGGGATCGTTTGCACTCAGCTCTCGTCCGGTCCAGTTGTACACCACATTGCCGTGGAAGGCATTGCCGCCCGATTTCGTGCTGTAGTCGATCTGGGCACCCGCTTGCCGGCCATACTGTCCAGTATAGGCGTTGCTGACAACGGCGACTTCCTGAAGTTCGTTGCCACCCAGCAACAGGTTGCTCGAGCCCGAGTTGTTCAGGTTCAAGAAAGCGTCATTGTAATCGTTGCCGTTGACGGTGAAGAGATTCGAGGTAGCCGGCATGCCAAATGCGCTAAAGTTGCCGTAGCCGCCCCCCGACGAGTTATTCATCGTCACGCCGGGCGCAGTCTGCGCGATATAGGTGATGTCGCCGCCCGGATTGGGAATATTTTGAATCTGAGTCGTGTCAAAGTTCGAGGCAATATTCGCGTCTTCGGTTTGAAGCAAGGCGGCCTGTCCGGTCACTTCCACGGTGATCGAGCCGCTCCCTAGCTCTAACTTCAAGTTTGCGGTGGCGGTTTGACCGAGCAGTACGTTGACTGACTCGGTTACCTGCTTGAAACCGCTCTGCGATCCGGACAAGACGTAAGTACCCGGCTTTAGCAGCGTGAATTGATAAGTACCGCTGGAGCCCGTGGTCGTCGTCTGGGACTCACCGGTATCGTTATTCTTCAAATTTACGGTGGCGCCCACAATCACTGACCCTGACGGATCGGTCACGACTCCGCCCACACCACCCGTTACTATGCTCTGCGCCATGCTTACGCTCGGCAGCAGTAGCAACGCCGCAAACATTGCGACGAGAAAGCGCTTCCAGTTCATACAGCCTCCTAGAGATTTAACTGAGGAAATTGGCGAAAACTTGATTGACACCCCATGCCCCCATGCGAATATAGTCCGCGCTGCTCACCCTATCGCACGTTGAAGTCCATGTTTTACATAAAATAATGCATTTATAATGAGTGTGTTACAGGAATTCAAAAACACATAATGCGTTTTACATACGGTTTTACATATACATACATGTGAAAATGAATGTTTAACAGTATCGTTGAAAGCATCGACAAACACGGTAGAATTACCACAGACGTAGCAGGTCCGGCGCTTTGAAGCCTATGGCAACCTCTGGCGCTGCGGGTCAGCACCGCTCCAGCTTGGGAGCTGCGGATATCCCTATCGGCTTCATCCATCCTCACCGTCTTCAACTGGATCCCAATTAACACTTAGTCGTTTCACTTCCCACTCATTGCCCTGTGTTCCGGTCTCCCCTTTTCAAACTGCCGCAACATTTATGTGCCGGTTTTCCGATGCTTTTCACACCGCGATTCCCGCAAATTACCTGTGCCCCAATCCCCGGCCCTTCATAATTAAACTTTTTTGTAGTGCGCCTTTTTTCTAGGATAAATTGCTTGACTCTGAAATTGTGTTTCTGTAGGATGGGGGTTCGTCTGTAGTTCTTCCAGTTGACCTGGGAGTACCTGCTCTTTGACAATCGGATGATACATGCCAGAACCCGTTTGGTTACTGCCTTGTTCCAAGTGTACCGGAGCAAGGCGAATTGAGATAAACCGAGCGATTTAAAGTTCGTTACCAATCGTGGCAACTCGATGCGAATCGAATCTTGCCACGGATGGAACACCAGATTTCAAACGAGAGTTTGATCCTGGCTCAGAGCGAACGCTGGCGGCGTGCTTAACACATGCAAGTCGAACGCGCAGCATTCTGTAGTAATACAGGGTGTGGGCGCGTGGCGAACGGGTGCGTAACACGTGGATAACCTTCCTTGAGGTGGGGAATAACCCAGTGAAAATTGGGCTAATACCGCATAACATGACGATGGCACATGCTGTTGTCTTCAAAGGCGCAAGTCGCCACAAGAGGGATCCGCGGCCGATTAGCTTGTTGGCGAGGTAATGGCTCACCAAGGCAATGATCGGTAGCCGGACTGAGAGGTTGGCCGGCCACACTGGAACTGAGACACGGTCCAGACTCCTACGGGAGGCAGCAGTGGGGAATCTTGCACAATGGACGAAAGTCTGATGCAGCAACGCCGCGTGGGGGATGAAGCTTCTCGGAGTGTAAACCCCTTTCGACCCGGAAGAATGCCCGCAAGGGTTTGACGGTACGGGTATAAGAAGCCCCGGCTAACTACGTGCCAGCAGCCGCGGTAATACGTAGGGGGCCAGCGTTGCTCGGAATTACTGGGCGTAAAGGGTCCGTAGGCGGTGCGGCAAGTCGAGAGTGAAATCCCTAGGCTTAACCTAGGGGCTGCTAGCGAAACTGCCGTGCTAGAGTGTGAGAGAGGCGAGTGGAATTACGGGTGTAGCGGTGAAATGCGTAGATATCCGTAGGAACATCCGAGGCGAAAGCGGCTCGCTGGATCACAACTGACGCTGAGGGACGAAAGCTAGGGGAGCAAACAGGATTAGATACCCTGGTAGTCCTAGCCCTAAACCATCAGGACTTGGGGTTTGCCCTGTACGGGGCAAGTCCCGTAGCTAACGCGTTAAGTCCTGCGCCTGGGGAGTACGGTCGCAAGGCTGAAACTCAAAGGAATTGACGGGGGCCCGCACAAGCGGTGGAACATGTGGTTCAATTCGACGCAACGCGAAGAACCTTACCTGGGCTTGAACCGCACAGGACCAGCTTGAGAAATCAGGCCTTCCCGCAAGGGACCTGTGTAGAGGTGCTGCATGGCTGTCGTCAGCTCGTGCCGTGAGGTGTTGGGTTAAGTCCCGCAACGAGCGCAACCCTTACTCATAGTTGCTACCCGCAAGGGAGAACTCTATGAGGACTGCTCCGGATAACGGAGAGGAAGGTGGGGATGAGGTCAAGTCAGCATGGCCTTTATGTCCAGGGCTACACACGTGTTACAATGCGCGCCACAAAGCGTCGCGAACCCGCGAGGGGGAGCTAATCGCAAAAAAGCGCGCTCAGTTCGGATTGCAGTCTGCAACTCGACTGCATGAAGCCGGAATCGCTAGTAATGGCGCATCAGAACGGCGCCGTGAATACGTTCCCGGGCCTTGTACACACCGCCCGTCACATCACGAAAGTGGGCTGTACTAGAAATCGCCGAGCCAACCGCAAGGAGGCAGGCGCTCAAGGTATGACTCATGATTGGGGTGAAGTCGTAACAAGGTAGCCGTAGGAGAACCTGCGGCTGGATCACCTCCTTTCTAAAAGAAAAGGGAGTACGACCTGCTTCGGTAGCAGGCACGACTCTTCATCCCGGATCTTAGGATCTCGGGAGCTCGGTCCGTTTCTCCTCTCGACTTGTCGAGTGGAGAAGCACTCAATGGGCCGGACGGGTTCTGGTAAGTCTCATCCGAAGTCAAAGAGTTTGCAGACAAACGCAGGCCCCGGTTCAATGAAAATTGAGCCGGGGCTTTTGTTTTGCATCTTCACTAATTTTTCCGCATCTGAAAGCTGCGTTGCTTACTTATTCTGTTCGTTCCATGTCCAAACATCGAGTGAAAACAAAGATACATTCCGCGACAACTGTTCCCACCTTCCAGCACGTCCGCGAGAGTTTCGCTCGCCAGGGACTAATGAAACATCTCGGCGCGGAATTGGGCGCACTCGGTGCAGGCGAATGTGAAATCCGCTTGCGGCAGCGCGCCGAGCTCACGCAGCAGCACGGATACTTTCATGGGGGAGTGACCGCCTCGATCGCCGACAGCGCTTCAGGTTATGCGGCTTACACCACGATGCCGGCGGATTCCAGCGTACTCGCCGTGGAATACAAGATCAATTTTGTGACGCCGGCTGAAGGAGAACTGCTAATAGCTCGAGGCCGTGTTTTGCGTTCTGGCAGGACTTTGAAGGTTTGCGCCGCGGACGTTTTTGTGGTGAAAGACAACCAGGAAATCTTGTGCGCGACTTCGCTTTCTACCATTATGGCGTTACCTGGTCAGTCGGACTCTTCTCGATCAAGTCGTCGTCCTGCAAGGTGATTTGCGACAGTTACATTGATATGCCTGCTGATCCAAGGCTTGAAATGCGAGAAACGATGCGTTTGCAAGTTTCGGTTTCATTTCGGTGAGGTCCAGGATGAAGTATTTTCGACCGCTGGTGACCCCTTTTCTCGCAGCTTCGCTTTTGCTTGGAGGTTCGCCCTTCGCACGAAGTGCAATCTTTCACGCCAGCATGTTTGCTCTGGCACTTCCTTCGCAAGATTCGCAGACGCCGCGAACGTTTCTGGGCCCCGATGAACGATATAAAGCCGAGATTCTTGTTGTGGTTGCCCATCCTGACGACGAAGCGGCAGTGACACCTTATCTAGCGAGGGCCATCGATGAAGGCAAGCGCGTGGCGGTGGTTTATGGCACGCGCGGAGGAAGCGGATCAAACCAAGCAGGAGCGGAGCACGCCGCAGCTCTGGCAGACATTCGCGAAATTGAAGCGCGCAGAGCGTGCGCGTCACTTGGAATTGTGAATGTGTGGTTTCTGGGTGGCAAGGATACAGCCAGTCAAAACGTGCTTCAGTCGCTGGCAACCTGGGGACATGGAGCAGCACTGGAAGAGATGGTGCGGCTCGTCCGGTTAACCCGGCCTGAAGTTATCCTGACATTTTTCCCTGGCGTGTTCATCGGCGAAGATCACGGCGATCATCAGGCCGCCAGCGTGCTCGCCACCGAAGCGTTCGATCTGGCCGGTGATTCTGCCGTCTTCGCATCTCAAGTGGCTGGACCAACGCGGCGCTTAGAACCTCACTTGGAAAATCTGCGCCCCTGGCAGCCCAAAAAGATCTATTACTTTGACGCTCCCGACACTGGAAACTTTAAAGATTCGGGCCCGTCGTACTCAGTCTTGGGGATTTCCAAATCGCGCCATATGCCTTATTGGCGAGTTGCTCTGGAATCCTTCCGGGCGCACGAAACCCAAGAGAAAAAATATATTGATTCGCTCGGTAAGATGAGCGAGCAAGAGCTTGAAAAGCAGGCAACCGATCCAGAGGGCGGCTGGGGGGCCGAACAAACATTTGTTCTGGGCAAGTCATTGGCAGGTGGAAGCGCCACGGGAGACATGTTCGAAAACATTTCCGCTTCTTCCGCAATTCCTGCTCCCCGGACATTCTTCCCACAAACTATGCCGACGAACCTTTCGATCGAACTGGGCGGACCGTGGAGTTTCTACCGCGATTTTCGTCTCGCTCATGGCTTAGAGCGGTTGCCTCAACTGGACGTTCCAGAGATTGCAGTCGCCGCGGCCGGCGTACTGTCAATTCCGGTATGGTTGCATAATCCGACGAACGCGACGCAAGGGATCAAGCTGAGCGCCACGGTACCGAACGGTTGGACCGTAAACAATGGAGCGGATCTCTACTTGGTTCGAGCCGGGGAAGAAGACGCGGCGACAATTGAGATCGCGGTGCCGCAACTTCAATCGTCAGAAACCAAATCGAAACAGACCAGCGAAGTGTCCGTTACAGCGGAGTCGAAAGGCCAGAACATCGGGGCGATTAAGCTCCGGGTTCAGTTGCGTTCACACGCGTTACCGCAGTAAGGATACGGGAAGCCGTATGCTTCCCGCATTTTATTTCGGGCTTCACGCCGAGTTTGTGACCCTCCACGACATCCGTCTCCAATCAATTCGAACGTTTACGGCGAAGGGCGGGAGAAAGCTGGTCCGGATTCTACACCGCTGAATCTACCGTGCTTATCGAAGGTGAAGGCCAAGGATTGGGTGGAATCCTGCGTCGACATTCAGCAGGTTTCCGGGCCAAGCAGAACGAGCCCCCGAGACAGAAGATAATGGCGGGTCTCATTTTGTTGCGACGCCAGCGTCACTTTCATTTCGTCGAGTTCGGCACCAAATATTGTTTAGGGTCCGGGAACGAAAATTCTATCCGCCGCCGATATTTCTACGCCTTTTTGTTCGGTTCGAACACGGAACGTGCGGAGTTCGCCTTTGGTCTTTTTCGATCGCGGGGTGGCATAGCTGAACCAATACTGATTTTTTAGAACCATGTCCAGCTGTTGAAGGAACGGACCGAACGACACGGGAGTAAAAAAGCCTTGAAAGAAAGCCTCTCCCCCAGTGGCGTCCGATATCTTGGAAAGATTGCTTTGGCCGAGGTTTAGGCGAAACGAATTTCGGCTGGCGCGTCCTACACCAGTGGCAAAGAGCGAATGAATTATAACGCCGGCTTTCTGCGCGGTGTCGATCGTCGCGTCAACATCCGGGCTGATTGGGTAATCGCCGCGGAACCGATCGATGCCGTCGGCGATCAGCAAAATCTCGCGGCGAGCACCACCGGTCACAGGCCAGCCTTTAATCAAACTCATGACTGAAAGATAGATGCTGGAATACGCGCCGGTGTATCCGAGAGGTATGCGGACAGTTTTTGCAACGGCTTCATGGTCCGTACTAAACTGGGAAGCGGCTTGGACGGTACCGTTGCTGGCGTAAAACACTCCGATGCCCGTGCTTCCCGGCTGGGAGTTAATAAAACCCCTCAAATCGTTGAGTTGAGTAGCGAGTTCTTGGTTGTCGGCATCGTCGATAACGATAGCAAGCTGAAGCGCGGACTTATCCCCCTGGGCTGGGATCCAGTCAGTGACTTCTCGTTTCTGTTTTCCTTCCGTGACACTTATATCTTGTTTTCCAAGAGCAGGAGGAGCGGTGTATTTGGGGCCCAGGACGGTGACAACCGTGGTCACATTGACGGACGCCGATTGGTCTTGAGCGTACGTTCGAACCACGCTCACCAAGACAGCCGCGAGAGTTAAAAAAACCGATAAAACATAGATTGTTTTGCGCATCTCGAGCTCCCAGAAGAATGAATTTTCACGGCCCATGTTGATGCAGGGAAATACACCAAAGGTATAAGATGCTTACAGACGTAACTGTATTGGGGGGAAAGCCTTTCTGTCAAGAACAGCGACGGTTCACTCTTTAGTAGACCAGAGAAAGCCGCTTGCGACGCTCGACCCATTCCTGACTGGCGAAAATCCGAGGAGTGAGTTCGATGAGGCGCGGAAGCATGTTGAAGACGGCGACCGGACCCCATTCTGCGCCCTTGCGCGTACGAAATCCCTTCTTGTTGAGTTCTTCCGCAACTTTGGTTAGAGAAATATCCTGGATGATCAGCTCCATCATGGAAAGAAGAAATTGCATTTCAGGAGGGTTCTCTTCCAAGTGCTCGCAATCCGCAGAGACCTGCGAACCGAAGGGAGCTTCTTCGAGCAGTCTGGGTTCGCGGGCATCGCTACTTTCCACCTCTCGTTCCCATTCAATGCCGACCAAGCGCCAGCCCGCGCGTTCACGTTCGTGGAGATAGTTCAAGTCGAGGGGCCGATCAAATGCTTCCCGAATGCGTTCCGTTCTTGCCATCATGTTTCTCCTTTCGGTTGCCGCCCCAAAAGAACAACGAAGAGTGACGAGTTACATGCGAAAGTGGGATTCCAGAAGACACCCCAGATCTTGCTCCAGATTTGAAGCAAATATCGGGCCTCGGGCTTTGCTGCGTATTTTTATGAAGGAAAAAGACTTATGCTAAGAAGGTCCGGAGCAGGACGAGCGCTTTGACCGCTTGTGGGATGGCATGTTGCTGAAACGGACATTGGGAAGGCACAAGCATCCCCGGGTCAAAGCGACCTTATCCGGGATTCGGCGTCCAAGACTGCAACGATCAGTTCATCCCCGAGCTGTTGGTCGCGGTGCTGGGTTGGTTTTTCAGCAGCCAGGCTTGCAGAAGTGGCTGCTGGTGCGCGCGAACATCGATGCAGGCGCTGATTTGTTCGAGCGTCAATTTCAACTCGCGCTCGGCGGCGGGAATCTTGTGCTCGGTGAAGAATCGCTGCACTTCATCGCGCTTAGCCGTATCGCAAAATACGCTGGCGGACTGCACCAAGGAAGCCTCGGAATAATTGCTGAGTTTGGCTTCTATCTCGGTCCAATGCTGGCGGCTGAAATCCCAAGCAACCTGGCGCCCCGCGGGATTTTGCATGACCGCACCGATCACTTGCGGCGCATCCTGCGCGCGCATCGCTGGAGAGATCGCAAAGTTCAGAGTGCGGGTAAGCAGGGCAGGATCGCTGAATGAACATAGTGCTTGGCCAAAGAGGATGAAGTCATCCTGAGACTTGATTAGCGCAAAATGACCCGAAATTCTGTTGTACATGGTGGCGTCACCGTCGCGGACTGCGACGCGGACGGCGGCGAAAAGCAAGTTTTGATCGACCGGCTCACCATTGAGGGCTTTGTCAAAAAATTCCTGCGACATCTTAACAACCTTGGGATCACGGCCTACCGAACCGAGGATGGCGAGTAGAGTGGCGCGGCGTGAACGCGTTTCGTCTGAATCAGCGGGAGTCGAAACCCAGCCAAGCTTGTCAGCGACGGGACCAAACGTGGAACGAATCCAGGCCTGATATTGTGCGCGGTCGGCATCGTTTACCAGGTAGTCGTCGGCGAAGGTGAGTTGATTCAACAGGTAATTCATTACGGCAGCGGAAGTATCGTCTTTCATGTCCGATGCAAGCGCCAACACGTCTCCCGTGGTTAGGCGATTTAGACTCACCTGCGCGATCACGTCGTTAAGAAGCAGATATCGTTCACCGGCCGAGAGCGTGCGCTCGGCCGAAGAAGAAATCAGCTTCAAATTTTCCGGATCATAACCGGAGCGGTAATAGCCGCGTGCGCCTGCATTGCCAAAAACCGCCGAGCCGCATCCCGGCACTATGACTTGTTGCTCTTGGAGGCCCAGGAGCTCACATTTCTCACCGGCGCTTATTTTCAAACAAACCGGAATCTGCCACCGTTCCTTCGAGGCCGCCTCGAACAGTGTGCGGTCGGAAAAATAACGCTGCTGGGACAGCGTAATCTTTGTTTTGCCGCCATCGCAGGCCGTGCGCAAGGTTACGAGCGGGACGCCGGGCTGCTTGACGAAGCTCTCCATGATGCGGTCCACGGGTTGATGCGATACCTGAGTAATTTCGTTCCAGAAATCTTCCGAAGTAGCGTTGGCATAAGAATATTTCGCAAGGTAGGAATTCACTCCTTTGCGGAAGACCTCGCCGCCGAGATCGCCCTCAACCATTGAGAGCACGGCGGCGGCTTTGTTGTAGGTAATACTGTCGAAGAGCTCCTGAATTTGTGCAGGCGTATCGGCGTGAGCCTCAATCGCGCGAGTGGAACTGAGGGAGTCGGTGTCCATGGCACCCGTGCTTGAACGGACGGCGTCGGTCTGCAAGTTCCATTCAGGCTTCCACGCTTCCATGGGCTTGAATGACATCCAGGTGGCGAAGCCCTCATTCAGCCAAACGTCGTCCCACCATTTCATGGTGACCAAGTCACCGAACCACTGATGCGCCATCTCGTGCGCGACAAGATCCTGCGCGACTATCTTCCGCAGAAAATACGGTGTGTGGTTGGGATCCACAAAGATTAAATCGCGAGAGATGATGCAGGCGGTATTTTCCATAGCGCCAGCGGAGAAATCCGCGACACCCAGGATATCGAGCTTGCCGTATGGGTATTTGATTCCGAAATAATGATTGTAAAACTTCATCGTGAATTCAGCGGCTTCCAGTGCAAAGCCAGCGTACTGCTTCTTACCGGGAACTCCGCAAACGCGAATGGGAATATCGTCGGCGCTGCCGTCCAAACATTCCCAGTCACCGATGGCGAGCGCCACGAGGTAAGACGACATTTTGGGCGTGGTGGAGAACTTCAGCGTGTGTTTGCCGTCGCCAGGTCCAGGCGTGTCTGAGACAATCTTGCCGTTTGAAATGGCGGTATCGCCTTTATCAATAATTGTGGTGATGTCGAATGTTGCTTTGTAGGAAGGCTCGTCAAATGACGGATACATCCGTCGCGCGTCGGTGTTCTCCAGCTGCGTAATCGCGTATTTGTGATTGTTTGCTTTGCTCAAATAGAGGCCGCGAAGCTGGCCGTTTAAGATTCCGGAATAGCGGACGTGGATTTCGGCTGGCCCGGCTGCAAGCGGCTCGGCCACTGTAAAGGTGACCGTTTCTTTCTTTTCGTCCGGGGTCACTTGGGCGGTCTGGGTCTTGCCGCTGGAGGCGATCGTTACTTCCGAAAACTTGATCTCTAGTGCATTTAAGGTGATGGACGCGGATGGCTTAAGAAAACGAATGCGGATGGTTTCATCGCCTGCAAAGGTTTCGTTCGCGAAGTCCGGCGTAATAATGAGCTGGTAGTGATCGGGCGTGGCGAAGTCTGGAATATGCTGCCCAAATGTGGCGGGTGCAATCGCCGCAAGATACGATACCAAGAGAATGAAACCGAACTTCTTCATACCCACCCCTTTTGACGTTCGAGTCTTCAGCTAAACTGAAACCGGCTGCTGGGCCTGCGAGAGAAGGCCTGGCAAAATCGCGCCATTCGTCAAAACGCTCCAGAGCCGTGGTGTGAAAGCATAAATAGAGCAACCGTCATGCCTTGGCGTCCTACTCCAAGCTTATACCAGCAAAGCGTTTACGTCTTGCTGGTAGCTAGAGCTGTTTAGGGCATGCCCGATTTTGGGATGGACCGAACATCTTTACTAGGGGCAATTGTCATCGGTGGCGGAACCGATCATATAACGATAATGTTGAGGGTCTCGGCTCCACGAAATGAAGTTAGGATTTCCGAAATGGCTAGCACTACAATTGCTGTCCCAGCGCTTGTTTACGACGTTCGCTAATCTTAGTTGTTCTCTCAGACGGGGGAAATCATGAAGATGACGCATGTTCTTGTGGCCGTGTTTATTTTCTTAACCGCAACTTTGACGGCCGCTGCAGACTCGGTGACGCTCCGCAACGGCGATCATTTGAGCGGAACAATCGTCACCTCAGACGGCAAGAACCTAACTTTTAAGACGGATTACGCAGGCGAGATAAAAATAAGTTGGCCCGCGGTGAAAGAAGTAGCTTCAGATAAGGCGCTTTACGTTGTCACCTCCGAGAAAAAAACGGTGAATGGAATTATCTCCACGGATGGCACAAACATGACCGTACGTACCGCGGGCTCGGCCGATGTCCAAGTGCCCCTCGCTCAAGTCACGATTGTCCGTTCCGCCGACCAACAAGCAGCCTACGAAAAAAGCCTGCATCCAAGTCTTCTGGAAGGGTGGAAGGGCGGAGTGAACATCGGATTCGCCCTTGCGCGTGGAAATAGCGATACGACGAACCTGAACACGGGTGTCACGGCAGATCGCAAGACGCTGACGGACGAGTTGACGATGTACGAGTCTTCGATCTATTCAAGCAATGGAGGTGTAAACAGCGGTGTCACAGCCAATGAGATCATGGGAGGAGTAAAATACGGTCATAACTTCACAAAGAGGTTGTTCGGATTTGTCAGCGGTGATTTCACGCACGATGAATTGCAGGGTTTGAATTTGAGATCGATTTTCACCGGCGGGCTGGGCTGGCACTGGATCAACAACCCCAACACCACACTGGATCTGCTTGGCGGGATGAATTACACGCGTGAAACATACAGTGGCGGATCTACCACCCCGGGCATGAACGTCAATCGAAATCTTCCCGGAATTACGGCTGGAGAAATATTTATGCATAAGTTCGGTGCTATAACTGTAGTCACCGAGGACTTCTATTTCTATCCGGACCTGAGCGACATCAGCCAATATCGTTTTGCCGCTGATGCAGGCTCGGTTACAAAGATTAATAAGTGGCTGGGCTGGCAGTTGAGCTTTAGCGATCGTTACGTTTCAAACCCGCCGATCGTAGGGACGAAGCCGAACGATGTGATTCTATCCACAGGCCTCAACGTCAGTTTCAACCATTAACCATAAGACTTGAGCCACGTCCCGACACGGCGGTCGATCAGATAATTTTTTGCTTTTCCAATTCTTGCACTATGAGTTTGGCAACTGCATCGATAGCCTTTAAAGGCGACTTCGGATTCACTGTGTCGCTGGTTCCGGTCCAGATAAGGACTCCATCCGGCTTGGTCGTTGAATAGAAATTCGTTTCGATCTGCGCGGTTTTGTCCACCCGGAGATAGTCGGGCGCGTAGACCACCGGATAGATTGCGCCGTAATAGCCATAGAACGTGTTGTAGTACCCATACGGGGCATAGGCCTGTCCGGGAATAGTGGTGACCTTGGTGTCGACCTTTATCAAGCGGGTAGCTACGACGGCGTCGATGTTTTGTCCCCGAATCACGTCCTTCAATTGATCCATGTCGATCGGCTTTGAATTGGGTCTGGGAATGAGCGAATAGCTGGGAATGGCCTGAATCCCCGGCCTTGTTATTCCCGCCGAGAGTTGATCTTCAAATTCGGCTCGATTTTCTACTTTGCCGTTTATGCCCAGCACAAGAATGTTTTTGAAATGTTCGCCGGAGTAGTTCGGATTCATCCAGGTGAACACTAACTTCGTGGACTTGGCGTCCAAGACCGTAAGCCCAGCCAACACCGCTAGAATCAGAACCGCGAGTCTTCTCACGTGAGCTCCTTCTATTGTTGATGGCGACCTATGGTTCCGGGGATGATGTAAATTAGCACGAATGGCGTGCATTACCTTAGAGTTTCCTCGAACGCGTGCGCAGACTTTAAAAATCACCTCGCCGCTCCCGCTGTAGAAGTGTGGATGGACGCGATTCGTTCTGACCCGGGGAGACTCGTGGTTTCAGAGTTCAACTCGCGGTGGTGCGGCGTCGCAAGACCTCCAACAAAGATCGGGTTGGACACAATCCATGGGACGTCTGCAGGCAGTAAGGGATGGTTCAAGAGATATACTTCCAGCCGATAGACTCCTGCCACCGCTCCCGGGACGTCGAGGCGACGGCTATCGACTTGTCGCTCGATGTTGCCATTCCTTCTCAGGATCAGCTGTGTCCTCAGACCCGCGACTTCAACCATCACATGCAGATCCGATTTCTCGGGCGGGTTACTACCGCTTGTGTAAATCACTCCGTTATCGGTGGCGTAGAAATCAAATAACTCCGGCTCACCGGCACCGCGAATGCAGTTAAAAAAGTCGCCATTACGTATGGCCTGCTCGGGTTGTGTCGCGTACTTTTTGTCGATGCCCAAACCAGCGAAGGAGAAAACGTCTGCGTAAGAAGGGACATTCACCGTCACAGATTTCCCTACATGGAATCCGCCGTGGGCATCGGAGGCCACCAGACTCCATATCTTCCCGCGCTGGAGAAGATCGTCCCAGTGAGCGAAGGACTTGGCGGGAAAAGAAACGCTTTTAATGAAGTAATAGTGAGAGAAAGGATAGAAGAGAATTAGAGCAAGCTTGTCGTAAACCGAAACGCTGCGGACGCAGGTGAACATGTTCGACAATTCGATTCCACCGGGGACCAAATCGGTTTCCCAATAGCGCCAGCCATAGAGTGGATCTTCGGAGTAAGCCACAACCGGGAACGCTCCCCACTCACGTGCCTGTTTCATTGCTTGTGGAGGAAATGTGGCGAGCGCAATATCGGGGACATTTCGCGCGCCGAAAAATGTGAGACGTCCATCCGGCAATCTGGCTTCCGATCCGCCTATCACTGTTACGCCGTCGAACTCTTTGTGGAGCGCAGAGGATTCAAAGTTTGGATTGCCGTGATCTGTCAGCAGCACGAGCGAGACGCCTGCCAGCCGGGCTTGACGAGCGATTTCCTCTGGCGCCTTGAGGCCGTCCGAATAAGTCGAGTGTACGTGGTAAACGGCCCAAATGTAGTTCGAGGAGCGGACCGGTTTGTAGAGAGCATAGTGGATTCCGAGGCTGAAATAGATGAGAAGAGAAACCAGGACGACCATGCCAACGATGGTCTTGCAGCGCAGAACGCGCAGAGAATTTCGGAGCCGGTGGACGGTTTGTGATGTATTTGCATGAGGAACCGGGCCCGCTTTTTTATTGCCAATAGAGGCGCTCGAAATAGACATTTGATTTAAGTCCCGGGTTTGCAGCATTCGTCTCAGACCTATAGTCGTTAACAAGTGAGGATTGAGAGTAGCAAGGATTGTACGCACTGAAACTGTCAATACTGCCAGTTGTATCGCTGGCCGCTGCCGACCAAGATCAAGAACTGGTCCATTACCGGACGATTATCCAAATCGGAAATTCTTTGAGATAACCTGTCGGAGCGCTATCTTGTGGGGCTGTACGGATTGCCGTGAAGTGTGGAGGAATCCAGTGAAGCGATCATCGATTGTCAAGGTCCTGTTGATAATTCTAGCGCTGGTCGCAATTACACTGTTGTGGACTCACGGCATCGGCTCGGCGAGGCGAACACGTGCATCAGCAGAAACTTCGGCGCAAGTGGCGCCACCCCAACAGCTCAGCCCGGAGGGCCAAAGTTCCCTGCGCGCAATCGTACAGGCGGGAAATCTCCCGGACCTGCGCTGGCTCGATTTCAGCGATTACGTCAAGCACGTGCAGGAATTCTACGAGTCGTATGGGTACTCCCTGCCATGGGTAAGGGGAATGGAGCCTACCGCACAGGCGCAGCAAATAATCGCGATCCTATCGAAGGCAGAGGAGAAGGGATTGTCCGCGGACGATTATGACAGTCCGCGTTGGGCCGGGAGGCTGGCGAAACTCAAGCCTGCGACGGGGCAACCGTCAGAAGCAGACGCGGTGCGGTTCGATGCAGCGCTGACCGTCTGCGTGATGAGATACATCTCGGACCTTCACATCGGCAAGGTGAATCCGAAGCATTTTGACTTTGGTTTTGACGTCGAGGCCAAGAAATACGATTTGCCCGAATTCCTGAAAAAGGATGTTGTGGATGCTTCCGACGTTGCGGGCGTCCTGGCGCAAGTAGAGCCTCCATTCCCCGGTTACCGGCGGACAATTCAAGCCCTGAACACCTATATGCAGTTTGCGAAGAAATATAACGGAGAACTGCTTCCTGCTACAGGGAAGACAATCGCGACGGGCGATTCCTACGCCGGGGTCCCTCAACTTACGCGTTTCCTCAGGCTGGTGGGCGACCTGCCTCCTGACGCAAATGTTCCGGCCGATGGAACGGTTTATCAAGGTCCGGTTGTAGACGCGGTCAAAAGCTTTCAGCGCCGGCATGGCCGAGACCCTGACGGGAAAATCGGCAAGCAAACATTGGATGACCTGAATGTGCCGCTCAGCCAGCGTGTCCGCCAAATGCAACTCACTCTCGAGCGCTGGCGGTGGCTGCCTCTTGCTTATCAAAAGGCGCCCATCGTTGCGAACATCCCTGAATTTCGCCTACGCGCTTACGACGAAAACTTCAAGATCGCTTTGACCATGAACGTCGTGGTCGGCAAAGCCTACGACCACAGTACACCGGTCTTTGAGGACAAAATGGCGTACGTAATATTCCACCCTTACTGGAATGTTCCGTATTCCATCGCAAGATCTGAATTCTTTTTGCGCATTGCCCGCGACCCCGACTATCTGGCAAAGAAAGGATTCGAGGTTGTAAACAACCGTCAGGAGGTTGTTGCGTCAGGCAATGTGACGGGTGACGTGCTCGACCAACTCCGGGCCGGCAAGCTCTTCATCCGGCAAATGCCAGGCCCGAAAAACTCACTTGGGCTGGTGAAATTTATCTTTCCGAATGACTACAGCGTGTACATGCACGACACCCCCGCGCAGGAATTCTTCGCGAAATCGCGGCGGGATTTCAGCCACGGCTGCATTCGGCTGGAGAAGCCTGCCGATCTGGCCGTTTGGGTCCTGAGAGATAACCCGGGGGGCTGGAACATGGACCGCGTCCGCGCGGCAATGAACGGGGATCCAAACCGCCAGGTGAATCTTGCGAAGCCGATTCCGGTTTTAATCGTCTATGGCACCGTTATCGTCTCGGAAGACGGCGTCGTTCACTTTTACGATGATATCTATGGACACGATGCCACACTTGAGAAGGTCCTCGATAAAGGATATCCGTACCCGGGTTAGTCTCCGCTGATCAGGTTGGCGGGGCAGTCGAAACACCACTGGCGGACACGGCCGGTGTCAACGTGGATGAAGTCGGAGTGAGGATAGTAACCTACGCCGCCACGGCGCAGTGCAAGAGCCGCCTTGCGCAGGGTGATCGTGTCGATGCCGGGCATACGCAGATCGATGGCTTCCGCTTGAATGTGCAAACTGTTCTTGGCTACCCCGGTAGTATGAGCGCGCAGCGATTCGTTTGTTGACGGGGTGCGGTAGCCGCAGACGATGTCAATCTCGCCGCCGGGATGCCCGACCGACGACGTGAGATCGGAGAGGATATCGTACAGGCGCGGATCGAAATGGCGGACGACGCCGGTCCGATGATCGCGCAAGAAATAATCGAGTTTCCCGAGCGCGCCCGAAATGTACTGTTCGCCACGGCGGTAAACGATATCGATCCGCTCACCGGTGTGCGTGTTGTAAAGCAGCAGGCGATGATCCTGGGCCTCCCGAGAGGATACCTGTCGCGAGGACATTTCGCGCGATTGAGGACGCGCAACGCTCGGCGCAAGAAGAAACAGCGTGGCGCTGGCGACCCTTAGATACCGCATGATTATGTGGGATGCGTTCATATCTTCAATGATTTTAGCACAACCTGTAGATTGTCTTATTTGCCTGGAGCAAGTGACGCCGTTCTTGTCACTCGCCATAAAATCACGCGAGCCTGGCGAAATCGCGACAGATCGGCACAGTCGACAAGCACGGAAAACGCTGTTGTCTCCAATGGATTGGTGAGCGGCCTGAGACATAGGTAACACATTGTACCGGACACATAGGTGACACTTTTCCCCGTAAAGGGGAGGGAGTGATGCCTTGGAAGGAGTGTTCGGTAATGGATGAAAGACTGCAGTTTGTGGCTCGCCGGCTAGCCGGCGAGGCGATGGCGGAACTTTGCAGGGAGTTTGGTATCTCCCGCAAGACCGGCTACAAGATCTTCGACCGCTATCAGGAATGCGGCATGCAGGGGCTCACGGACAGAAGCCGTCGTCCGTATCGCTACGCTAACCAACTTCCGTTCCAGGTGGAAAACTTCATCTTGAACGTAAAGCACGAGCACCCCAGCTGGGGTGCTCGTAAAATCCGTGAGCGCTTGCTGCGCCGGTTCTCCGGTATTCCCATCCCGGCCAAAAGTACCATCCATGCGGTGCTGGATCGCTACGGTCTGGTGGAGCGCTGCGGTCGCGTGCGTCGTCGCGCCCAAGGGACGCCGCTCTCGTTAGGCCAGCGACCCAATGAGTTGTGGTGTACCGATTACAAAGGCGAGTTCTTGCTGGGAAATCACCAATACTGCTTTCCGCTGACGGTCACCGATCACGCCAGCCGTTTTCTGCTCACTTGTGAAGCCCTCTCTTCCACCAAGGAAGACTACGCTTTCACCGTGTTTGAAAGGCTTTTTAAGGAGCGCGGCCTGCCGGCCAACATCCGTAGCGATAACGGTGTTCCCTTCGCTTCCGCTCACGCTTTGTTCAACCTGAGCAAGCTGGCGGTTTGGTGGCTCAGGCTGGGTATCGGCATTGAACGAATCAAGCCGGGCCATCCCCAGCAAAATGGCCGCCATGAGCGCATGCATCTGACCTTGAAGAAAGAAACTACCAAGCCAGCTGGTTCAAACTTTCTTCAGCAGCAGGCCAAGTTCGATGACTTCATCGAGATCTTCAACCAGGAGCGTCCTCACGAAGCTCTGGACATGAAGTGTCCCGCGGAGGTCTACCAACCTTCCCCGCGTCCCTACACCGGCTTGCCGGACATCGACTATCCCCTCCACGATAAAACTATCGTGGTCACTCGATGCGGGCGCATCTGTCTGGGCAATAAGAAAATCAATTTCAGCCAGGTCTTTGCCGGCCAAGCCGTCGGCATCAAAGAAGTGCACGACGATATCTGGCTGGTGAGCTTTATGGATTATGATCTGGGATACTTCGATCTGGAGACTCGGGTGCTCGAACCGCTCGAAAATCCCTTCGGCCCAAAAGTGTTACCTATGTCTTAGGTACGTTGTGTCACCCATGTCTCCGGGCCGGACCTGATTTGAATGGTGGGCCTGGGTGGACTTGAACCACCGACCTCGCCCTTATCAGGGGCGCGCTCTAGCCACCTGAGCTACAGGCCCAGCTTACTGGTGGGTAACATCTTACGCGATTCGCTGCTTTCGTCAAATAACAGCTCAACGTCCGTTTAGCGTCCGGTATGGATCAAAAATCAGCGAACACCAGTGAAATCCAGACGCTTAACTGCTTGCATTTTAGCATCAGCGTCCGAATGAGCATAGCGGGACGTCATTTTTATATTGCTGTGCCCCAGTAGATGTTGAACAGTAACAATATCGACTCCCGCACGCACGAGACGAGTTGCGAACGTGTGTCGAAGATCATGAAAGCGTATATGGGGAATCTTCGCCAGTTGCACGGCCTTCATAAACCCCACTTTCGGGTCTCGAAATGGTTCGCCCTTTTTCCGAGGGCTGGGAAAAACAAATTCGTCCTTAGGTTGTTGGGAGAGATGGGTTAGTAGCTCGAAGACAACTTCGTTCATCGGAATGCGTCGGTCACTTTCGTTTGTCTTGCCGTTCCAGACGGAGATAAATCGATTCGGAAGATCTACATGTTCCCATCTAAGTCCATGAATCTCGCCCTTGCGCATTCCGGTATTCAACGCAATCAAGACGCTCGTTAGCAGAAGGGGCGCGCGAACTTGACTACAAGACGCCAGGAGTCGATTCTCCTCTTCTTTCGTAAGAATTCGTTCGGGGCGCTTGGGAACCTTTAGTAACTTCAGATCCTTAAACGGGTTGGTAGATAGATTGTTCCAGGCCACTGCGCTCGAACCCATGTGCTTCAAGTTGCCTAGCAATCGGTTTGCGGCCGCCGGACCGACACGTCTGCTCGTATGCATTTTGAACTGTTGCCCGTGTCCGCCTGTGAGGGCAGATAGCTTACACTTTCCGAAAAATTCGCAGATTTGATCGATTCGATAGCTTTCATTGCGGAATCCCCGCTTGGTGACTCTTGCGTCCTCCCTGTACCGCTCCGCGAACTGGTCGAATGGTAGGTCTTCCACTCTTGGGGAATCTTCGGACCGGCCACAAGCACGCTCTTCTTTCCTTTTCGAGAGTTCCCTCTTGGCTTGACTCTTCGACGATCCAACGAGTTTCCTTCGACGCCGACACCCATCGTAATAGTCGATACCCCATAACTCTCCTTTCTTGTACAGGCCCATGTTTTCTCCCCTACCTCCCCTTCCTTCTTGCTTTACTGGCTTGGCCTGACCTTCGCTTTTTCGATAATTTGTTCGAGGTCCCTCACATCAAATCGTAGGCTGCGGCCAATCTTCACAAACACAATCCCGCGCCGCCAGACCATCGTGTATAGCGTTTTCGGCGTGGTTCCCAGGAAACGGGCTGCCTCTCGCACATTCAAGAGGCGAACGCCATCGTGACCGTCGCGCTCAAGTGGCATGACGTAGTCCCTGCATCCATTGGAACGAGATTATGAATGCCACCTTTAAATGATTACTGCTCTGCAAACATTTGGACGCACTTAGGGTACTATATGGTACATACAGGCAAAGCGACATCTTCCTAGCCCCATGTAGTCCGATCATTGTGCGTCCGGTTCGCGAAGCCGAGGGAATCGAATACGATCTTCCAGCCAATCACGTTTACTTTTTTGCATGAGCTCGTCTAGGTCAGGAACAGGCGATTTACTGGCTGGGATCAGAAACTTTTTGCAGAGGCCGGCAAACACTTGAGGGCTATACAATTTGGATGTTCCTGCGACCCCGTATTGTTCGATCCTTTTGAGAAATCCTTCAGCTGCTAAATCCTGCATCACTGTCAGTCTTTTCTTTTTGAGTCCGAATTCCCAGAACGAGAGATTTAACAGAAGGTGCATCTCCGCATAGTCTTCAATTTCGTCAAAGTCCCGAAAAGGCAGTCCGCGACCTCTTAGTTGCACTTCGATCCTGGTGAGGTGATCGTTCGGCCCATAGAACCTCGCTAACGGATGATGGCTCGCGCGGCGCTTGCCCACCCAATCGTAAAACAGCAGGGTAAAGGCCTTTGAGCGTCGGAGATAGAATGTTATGCCGCTACGGGACCGGTGAAGGGCAAACGTCTGCGATCGTGCAACGCGACAGTACAACGCCAGATCAACAACGGAAATGCCAGGTAGATCGAGGCACCAATCGATCCTTGAAATCCTGACTTCGTCGCGGGGACCGCAGATGGCGTTTACAATCTCTCGTGTTTTTGTCAATCCGAGCTGGGCAATTTCGTCATCAAATTGAAGTTTATTGATGCCGTCGTGGATGCCTCCCTGATAAAGACGCACCGGCAGCCGTTCTTCCCCTTCTCTCAAATCGATGTAGCGGGAATATCCTCCGACCCGCTTACCGAGAAGTTTGACCGTGCCCAAATAGGGTCGACGTATGTTCTTGCAAAGCAATACAAGTTTGTGAGCTGGCATGTTCTGTGACTCCCTTAGACCGCAGCTAATCTCTCGATACAAAGCGAGTATTGCCCGGGAACGCAAATTAGGGTAAGGGTAGCTGGTACCAGCTATGAGGAGGACCGGATCACGTGAGGCTTGGGAACCGCGGAAAGCGCAAGTCTTAACTCTTCACCAAGCGAAAGATATTTTTTCAAAGTAATTCCACGATTTGATTCTTCAGGATATTTTTGATCGAATTCTATTCTGAGCATTACGAGCGCGATTCGCTCCTCTGTGACACGCCTGTCCACGAAAATAGCGTCTATGTTTTCGTTGCCGACGAGTGTCTTCAAGGTCTTGGACAAAACATCGCGTGTTACGATACTTTCAGCACGACGCCACATTGACGGTCTGTCAAACTTTTTAAGTGCATAAGAGTTCCTGAGAGACTTCAGCTGTTTCTGCAGGCTCTCAAATCGATGCACCGCCCAAAGAGCCGCGATAGCGTCAGGTTGTTTCCCCCTCTTTTTCGTGGCTTGATCTTCGTAATCGGAGATTTCTTTTTTTGTTCGTCCAGGTACAGCCTTCCAGGCTCTCTCCAACCACCGATTGATTGCATTCCGATAAACCAAATGCAATAAGTTCGGTATGAAGTTGCTGACTTTCTTCCCCGAACTGACGCCCCAGTAAGCCCGCGATAAATCTTTCTCGAAAGCATCAGCGCCGGGCCCGAAGAATAAGGTTTTCACCGATGGATACAAGCGCGCAATGTCTTGAGGAAGAGGAAGATCGAAGCAAAATTCCACAGAAGGAGGCTTCTTTTTCACTTTCAACTTTAAATTTGTCTTACTCCAAAGCACTTTCTTGAAAGCCGCAGTTTCACGTCCTGTCGCTAGGCGTGGAAATCGTCTGATCGGCTGCTGGGAGATCTGATCCATGATTGTAGAGTTTCGTCCCCGCTAATCTAGAGGTAAAGATAGCCCTTTCTTTCGACATTCCGATGATATGGATGTTCTCAGTTATACAATTGCCTTTAGGTCGTCGGTAAGAGGCATGGACGTCTCGAACTTGCAAATCTGATGAGAGTCCCGTACGCGAACGGCCTACACAGATATCTTCAAACCGCCGCTTTCGTCCGATACCGTGCCTAAGATCGAAGTGTCCGCATCGGAGTCGCGAAGAAACCACGAAGCGGTGTTTGCATCATCGATGCTTGCAGATAACGCGCCATTCTTCCCCAGTATTCCCAGGAACCGAGAGCTATCTTCCACTCGAAAACTGTGTGCCGATTTGACGAGTGCTTCGCGAAACTCATCAGCGAGCTTTTGGCCGAGAGCCTCCGTTTCATCAGGTCCGACGAAAGCAAAGACTGCCACCATCTTCTGCTTGGAGTGGGCGAGCGATTCCGCCATCTGTTCCGCAAGTGCATTGATTTGCGTTTCCTGTGGAGCTAAAGATGAAAACACAAACAATATGAACAACGTTCCGAGCAAAACTCGAATCCAGTTGGAAAGGGCAAGCTGCATTGAGATTACCTTAGCATACCGTGCCTCTATAAGGACTGAACTGGGGTCGCGAATACTGTTGTGGTTCGGGCGTTCGTAAGTCGGATAATCGAACATGTTCCGGGCTAGTACTCTACTTTTCCGATTAGTTAATCAGATGGGATGAGAAGGCCGGTCTCCAGCGGGATGCGATACGCTCCCAATGATCGACGCGCTCGAAGCGCACGAGAAAAGGAGACCGGCTATGAAAAAGACTAGCACTGTTCGGGTAAAGGGAAACATGATTTTCAAAGGACACAAGCTCACGATCGGTCTGGATCTGGGAGATCGCTGGTCGTGCTACTGCGTTTTGGATGAAGCGGGCGAAATCCTTCTGGAACAGAAAGTGGCGACGACACCGGAAGCGATGAAACAGATATTTGAGAAGATACCGCGGGGTCTTATTGCCATGGAGACCGGAACACATTCTCCTTGGGTAAGCCGGCTGCTAAGCAAGCTGGGACACCAGGTGCTCGTGGCGCACGCGCAAAAGGTGCAATTGATTACCAAGAGCACTCGAAAAGATGATCGACACGATGCGCGAACCCTGGCACGGCTGGCACGAATCGATCCCGAGCTGTTGGGGCCGGTGCGGCATCGCAGTGCCCAGGCGCAAATCCACCTGACGGTGATCCGGGCGCGGGCCGAACTAGTGCGTGCGCGAACCGCCTTGGTGAACGCCGCCCGCGGGTTGGTGAAGTCTTATGGCCTACGACTGCCCCGGTGTGGCACGCAGCAGGTGAGCCGGGAGCTGGCCGCGGGATGGTGCACCGAGTTGCGCGAGGTTCTGGAGCCGTTGCTCAAAGAAGTCGAATCGTTGAACGAGGGTATCCAGGAATACGACGCACGGATGGAGAAAATCGCCAAGGAGAGCTACCCGCAAGTCGCGCTGCTCAAACAGGTGAAGGGTGTAGGAACACAGATCGCGCTGACCTATGTGCTGACCCTGGAAGATCCGCATCGCTTCCGGAAGAGTCGGGATGTCGGCTGTTTTCTGGGGTTGCGACCTGGCCGTCGGAACTCGGGGCAGAGCGAACCACAGAAGCACATCAGTAAAGAAGGAGACCCTTATTTGAGGACCATGCTGGTGCAGGGGGCGCACTACATCCTGGGACCCTTTGGAGCAGACAGTGATCTACGGCGTTGGGGTCTAAAACTGGCGGCGCGCGGTGGGAAAAATGCCAAGAAACGAGCCGTGGTTGCTGTGGCGAGAAAGCTAGCGGTACTGCTGCATCGGTTGTGGGTGAATGGAGAGGTCTACGAACCACTGCACAATAGCCACAAAGAGATGCGTGCCGTGGCCTAGAGTGAAGAGCTCTCCACAAAACCGGGGATGCTAGGGGTCGAGGGAGTTGGCCATCGTCGTTCCTAGGCGATCCTGGCGCGAAATTTCTCTGTGAAAAACTGAGAAAGTCAGGAAGAAAGAAAAAAAGGAGCAAAGAAGAAGGAAAGAAGAGAGAGGGTATCCAAACAGCCGAGCTCGACCGCCGAGATCAGGTGACTGCGACAGTGCCTGGACCAGTTTCCTTCGAAAGGGGGAACAGAGGTCGCTAATCAGGTAGCAGCACCTACTGGATCGAGTACACCCAACTTGCACCGAGCGACCATCGCTCAACAAAGAGTGCGGATGGAAGGGTGGCGACAGAGGCGGCTTGGCTCATGGGAACAATTTGGAAAAAGAAGAAATAAAGAAGAAGAAAGAAAAAAGAGAAAAGAGAAACGAGAAACGAGAGAAAACGCTTGACACTCACCGGCCTTCTCATGGAAGGCACTGACATGAGAGCAGCTAGCTTCTGCAGAGATTCCCTGCAGCCTAGTTCGTTATCTTCGGGCCGAATTCCTATTGGTATGTCCTGACAGAGTATTGTAACTTCGGTTCCTCCATCGACGTCGGCGAGGCTAACGGTAAGTCTCATCTCGCCTGCAAATGCCGGGTCCTGCGACTCGAACTCAACGACTTCCACAATCTTCGAGTAGGGGACCAATTCGACAAATCTCCCTTGGAAAGTATCCGTGTCTTCGGAAGTTTTGCCGCCCAATGAATGCTGTGGGTCTAAGTACGTGAGCGACATTCGGAATATGCCACCTTCCCGTGCGTCGAAGGCATGCACCTGGCCTTTCATATTGTCCGGCGAAAGCCATAAGGCCACGGAGTCCGGGTCCAGGAAAGCCTGATAGATCGCCGTACGCGGTGCCTTGATTATCTTTGAAACGCACGTGCTCGGGCCTTTGGCGAATCGTTCTGTCATGCTTGCCGACCTCCTTTTGCGAACGCTAGTATCCTTCCTTTCTGCCGGGTTGTCGTCAGTTTCCAACTCGCCGGTAGTGCCTGGTAAGTCGGGTGGTCTCAATGGGTCGACGCAACACTTAGGTCGAACCCGACTTGCATCGAAAACAAAGGCTAAATCGCTCGCTAGGGTTAGATCAGCCGGAACACTACCCTGGCTAGGTTTTGACCGAGTACAGCCAAACGGATCGCTTCTCCCGGGGAAGCATTGTCGAATCAATGTATTGGATGGTGTTGCGTCGACCGGTTGAGCTGGCAGCGTTAATCGTCCAATTGGGTTATTCCGAGTTCCGTCATCCACCCGCAATGGTCGGCGTCATTCTCAATTCGGGCTTGTGTTCAGCAAATGACAAGGTGGCATGCGCAACCAGCGCCACAGGCACGCGCGCAAGCGCAACGCAAGAGGTACGATGCCCTGGCACATTCACAAAACGCACACGGCGGGGAGAGCCCAATATTTTGTGGTCTCCTAGGACCATCGGGAGTTGAGTCCTTTTTGCCCGAGGACGACGTACTGTAACTTCTGCCAGTAGCATTGCTTGGCTGACAAGACAACAATCGCTATGCCTTGGAATACACCTGCGGGGTCCTGGGGAATAGCTCGACGCTGCAGTCTAGTCATGGAGAAAAAGCTTATGGCAAAGCTCGTATCGACACTCATTATCGGCTTACTTCTGTTGGCGCAATCGACCATTGCGCAAAACACAACCCCGCTTACGTCTGAAGAGTTGAACCGCCGAACGATGGAACGCCGGGCCGTCGACGCGGCGATTTGGGGTATGCCCATCGTCAATTTTGACGTGATGCGGCAGGCATTCTTCCGCGATGCTAAGGCAACATATGGCGACGTTATTTTCTGGTCCCGGCCAGCGAACTGGAAACTTCAGTGCCTGACACCGAACACCTCGGTTCGTTATGTCTTCTCGTTCGTCAACACGAGTCAAGCCGGGCCTGTGGTGCTTGAATTGCCTGCGACAGGAGACGCTGCATTGATGGGCACTGTCGTTGATGCTTGGCAAGTTCCGGTTACGGACCTTGGCCTTGCGGGTGAGGACCAGGGGAAAGGCGGGAAATATCTGCTATTGCCTCCCGGCCATCAAGGTGCCGTGCCCTCCGGCTATATTGTCGTACCGATGAAAACCTACAACGGATTCGTTGGATTGCGCCTCATCGTAAAAAGCGAGGATGAAGCGACAGTGCAGAAGGCAATCACTTATCTGAAACACATCCGCATCTATCCGTTAAGCAAATCGGACGCACCGCCGCAGTCCAAGTATGTCGACTTGGTGGACACCATCTGGGACACCGTTCCTCGATTCGACGAAACTTTCTACGCGAGCCTTGCTCGAATGCTCAATGAAGAACCCATCCAGCCGCGGGATTCAGCGATGATCGGAATGCTGCCGACCATAGGAATTGAGAAGGGTAAGGACTTCAAACCCAATGAAGCAACGCAGGCGGCCCTGAGGGCTGGGGCACAGGAAGCCCACGGTTGGCTAATGGACCGGCTCGTAACGTTTGGCTCGCCTTATTGGTCTGACAGCAAGTGGGACGTACCGGTGCCGCCCAGCGCCGTGAGAAGTGGATTTACTTGGGAGACTGAAGGCATTTTGGACGTGGATGCGAGGGGGATTGCGTTCTACAGCTTCTTCTGCCCGCCCAAGAAGCTGGGAGCGGGGCAGAGCTACCTCGTCACGTTTTTTGATACAACGGGGCGACGGCTACACGGCGAGGAAACCTACCGATTGCGCGTACCCGGCGACGTGCCTGTCAAACAATTCTGGTCAGTGACGATTTACGGGCACGCAACGTGCGCGCTCATTCGCAATGTGTCGCGTCCTTCTCTAGATTCTTACGACCAGAAGGCCAAGAGGAACGCTGACGGGTCGGTGGATGTTTATTTTGGCCCAAAGGCACCAGAGGGCATGGAGGCAAACTGGATTCCTACCGTTGCGGGAAATGACTGGTTCGCTTACTTCAGACTGTATGGTCCCGAGCAACGGTTCTTAGAAAAAACTTGGAAACTGCCGGACATCCAGCCGGTGAAATAAACGCAGCGAACGAATCCTTTCAGCTCGACTCCCCGGCGAGTCGGCTTACTCCTGTTTTCGTAATTACGCCGGTAGAAAGCTCGATTAAGTTCGGCGTGGCGAGCGTCAAGATGCGCCCCATCGCACCGTTAACCACTTATCTTGGATTCCTGCGTAAATAGATGGATAGAGTTGTCCCGATTCCATTGACGTGTGGCGGCGATCCGCCGGTGGTGTTCTCACGCTCATAATAGCCCTCCAATTCGAATCGCTTGCGAATAGGGAACGTCGCGCCAAATGAATATGTGTTCTTGTACCAAGTGCCCGACAGGCTGTTGAAGTAGATCTCTCCTCGGGCGTACGGCGAGAACGACAAAGACCTAATGGAGAAGCTTCTATCGAGAGTCAGACGATTGCGGTAGCGCCAGGAAAACTGACCGCTGATAACACGCAGGTCGACGCGATTCCGCTCAGCCAGTTCCAGCGACCAGGGCAGATGGAAGCGTGAAGTCAGAGCCAACTGAACACGATTTTCGTTCGATGTGCCCACATTCTTCAGATATTGGTATCCGACCCGCAAGGTCAAGAAGTTCGCTCTGTCCGCGTCGTTCGTACGGATCACCCTTCGTCGTAACGGACGAAAATTGATGTCGAAATTCGGACCAATCTGAGCCGAATTCACTGTGTTCCCATCGGTCGAGCGAGCCGCCATGAACATCAAGGTGTATCTGTCCGTGAGACGCACGTAGGTGTCGATCTCCGGGAGTAACTCAGCTTGGGTCTGTTGAGCGCGCACCCGAGGACACAGAGGCGTCGACAGGGACGCGAACAGAGCGAAGCGAAGAAACCATCTTGACCTGGCAGAGAGGTGCTTCACGCTAGCTCTTGTTGGACTAAGTAGATTGATGCTTTCATAGGCCAGCCAAGCGGGGAACTGTCAGAATTGACAGTGAGGGTGGCAACTCCCGATTAGTCGTGCGAGCTCAACCGGTCGATGCAACACTCTTTAAGCTGTTGATCGGACAGTGCTTCCCTGTAGAGAACCGAAATGTCCGGCTGTAATCAATCACACCTAGCCAGGATGGTGTTCCGATTGAATCAGCGCTCGCGAACGATCCGTAGCTGCTTAAGGCCCTGCGCGTGGGCTTCGAGCAGGTGTTGCGTCGAGCCATTGAGACCGCAGCGTTTATCAAGCAGTGACCGGACCCACCCACTAGCAAGCGTTATTGATTGGTGATGACTGCGGTCGTTCCGTCGAATTTCGTGATGCTGATCGTGAACGGCTCGTTGTTGGACTTGGCCCGGTCCCGCAGCATGCTGAGCGCAATCTGCTCGCCCAGCAGGATCGACCAGTAGGTTGAACTGCGGAAGTGGATGCCAGCGTGAATCCCGTGACCAAATGAGATGTTGTACGCCAGCTTGTTCAGCTCTCCGTTGATGTCCAGATTGTCTCGGTCCGCGCCCGTGTAGGAATTGAGCGAGAGACCGTCCGTGCTTGGCATGACCACGTCCCGTCCGGCGTGTGTGAGCAGCGGCTCGATCTTCTGGCTGCCATCAAAGAAGAATTTGAGCACAGTGATGCACGCACCTGCGACCGTTCCGTGACCCGTCGGATAGCATGGGTGGGTCGGCGAACCCTCCGGGAATGCCTGTGGCAGCAAGAAGCTGCCATAGGTCTGCTTGATGATGGGAAGCACCGCTGAGTTCAGGACGTCTTTGTGCAGCGCCCCCGCCGCCTGGGGAGCTGGCGTAGAGTTGGTAAGATTCGCTTGCACCAGGGCCCCATATTCCTCTGGCCGCATTCGCAGGTCCTTGATCCACTTGTGAAACCAGGCGCCTTTGAGCGCTCGCGTGGCCATTTCAGCAAGCGTCGCTGCGGCGTCTGGCCCGCCAAGGGTGCAGAAGGCTTTTTCGGTCCTCGAGCCGATATAGGGGTTACCCGGATTCGGCGGCGTGCCTATCCCCGCCAGCACGAGGAAGGCGATAAAGTACCCTTGATAGAGCACGTCCACGTGAGTATACGCGGCGAGGTCTCGACCGTTTCGGATGAACCGAAACGTTGGGTCAAAAGCCAACTGGCCAACCGAGGCTCCGCCGTTTTGGATCTGTTGGTACTCGCTGACCGAGATCATGAAGTCGCTTCCGCCGCCCCCCAAGGGGAGGAACGTCTGGTACTGCTGGCTGAGGGGCTGCGCGCCGAAGAACGTCGGCTGAACCATGAACTGCGAGATATACGGCCCCTGGACGTTGCCGTCGCCCGGGACGAACTGCCCGCGGAACAGATTCCCCGGTGTGACCGGGAACGGGTACTCAAAATTTTGACTGGTGTTGAGGAAGGACAGCCTATTCATGTCGGCAACAGCCTGAGCAACCAGCGAATTCGTCGGATATTCGGTAAACGGCACGTCGGCTAACAGAGCACCCCAGTAATGCTCGACCTCCTCGGCCGCCGTAATGTTACTGGTGACGCTCGGCGCGGGTGGGACGACGGTGGCATGTGAGTCGAGGCCCTCCAAGTCCAATGCAAGGGCAGCCTGTGGTCCATTGTGTTTCGAGTTGGGTCCCCCGCCCGGCGTCCCAACAATGATATTTTCGAAGTCTTCAAACTCGCCGCTCTTGAGGGCATGTTTTAGGCTAAGCCAGGATGCAGCATTCGGAACGCCGAGGGCGTCGTGCAACGAGGCTTTGCTGTAGCTGCCGCTGAAGTCTGTGAATCTCGTCGCGTCGCCATTGTCTGGTTGCTCCCCGACGTCGATCTTCTCGGCGTTGGCCGTCTTTACGCGGTAGTTGAGGCTTCTGTCCTCGCGGCCCTCAGGACGATAGGGTACGACCGACGCATCGGCGACCGACTCTTTTCCGCCGAGCAGGGGTTCCAAGCCGATCGCGCCGGCTGTCACGGCAGCGACGGCAACACCGCTTACGTTTCCGAGGAACTTCCGACGGCTGGCTGAAGGCGGGGTGCCCGAACGATCAGGCAAATTCTTTGGATTGTCCACTTTAGTTCGTAGGGAGGCATTTTTATCGACACTACTGAGGTGTTTTTCGCCCATGGCACTCTCCTTGTTTCTCCTTAGGTCGATTCAATCCAGGCACTGGTTGATATCAACCTAGACATTTGCACTCCAGCCGTGCGCCGGGGACATAATAATAGTCGGGGCCATTCGTAGATCAAGCCTGGTTGCTGTGCGCGAGAGCATACGGTAGCGAGGAGATTAGGTCAATCTGGACCAAGGGACAGTGTCAGTAGCACATGATATGTCCGGTTGAGATAGCAAGTGATATGTCCGCTTTTCGGGCGGTGGTAGGGGACCATGCAAGGCATGAACTCCTACACACAAGCCGCCATGGAGCGGGCGATGAAAGTACAGGAAGTGATGTTGCAAGCGATGGCCAAGAAGATCAGCTGGTGGCAAGCGGCCGAGATCTTGGGCATCAGTGACCGGCATATGCGGCGCTGGCGGGAGCGTTATGAGGAGTTCGGATTCCGCGGGTTGTTCGACCGCAGGCGAGGAAAGCCTTCGCCTAAGCGCGTGCCGCTAGCGACCGTGGAGCGGGTGCTGGAGCTGTACCGGGAGCATTATTTCGATCTGAATGTGCAGCACTTTCACGAGAAGCTGGGGGCCGAGCATCGGATTCGGCTCAGCTACAGCTGGGTGAAAGGGATTCTGCAAGGAGCGGGGATGGTGGCCCGGGGGCGCAAGCGCGGAGCGCACCGCAAACGACGACCGCGACGACCCTTGCCGGGGATGCTGCTGCACATCGACGGCAGCCGGCACCGTTGGTTGGGAGACGAGCGCTGGCACGATCTGATCGTGATTCTGGATGATGCCACCAGTGAGATTTACTACGCGCAACTGGTGCAGGAGGAATCGACGCAGACGGTGATGGCCGCTTTGCGCGAGGTGATCGAGCAGCAGGGATTGTTCTGCGCCTTGTATAGCGACCGGGGCAGCCATTTTTGGCTGACGCCCAAGGCGGGCCAGAAGGTAGATCACGCGCGTGTGACGCAGGTAGGACGGGCGCTGCGGGAGTTGGGAGTGCGGATGATTCCGGCCTACTCGCCCCAGGCACGAGGACGCAGCGAGCGCAATTTTGGCACTTGGCAGGGACGACTGCCGCAAGAGTTGCGCTTGCGGGCGATCACGACGGTGGAGGCGGCGAACGCTTTTCTGCAGGAAGAGTACATCGCTGCGTTCAACGTGCGGTTCCGGGTGCCCGCGACGCAGGGGGGCAGTGCCTTTACGGCGTGCCGGCAGCGAGATTTGGAAGGGGTCTTTTCGCTGCAGTTTGAACGCACGGTGAACCGCGACAACACGGTGAGCTTTCAAAATCTGTCTTTGCAGATCCAGCCGGTACGCTGGCGAGCCACGTTGGCGGGCTGTACGGTGACCTTGCATCAGCACCTAGATGGAACGCTGAGCCTCCGCTATGGGCCGCATTGCGTGGGGCGCTACAACGCCGAGGGGCTGCCTTGGATCAGTAGCGATCGGCAAGAGGCTGTGCAGAAGCCGCGCGGTGGAAAAGTCGCAAAGCAGACTTTCCCACCGCGCTTGGGAATCCCGCCCAAAGCGCGGGATTCCCACTTCCCCACAGCCTCGACGGCGGCGGGTGATTAACTGTCAACCGGACAACTCACTTACTACAAAAACCGGACCTTTTAACTTGCTACGAACATCTGGACCAAGGGACAGTATTGGGGCAGTTCGATAGCATGGCTGATTCCGCGAAAAGACTGAGAGGCAGCAATTTTCAAATACCATCGGTATCTTTGGGCAGAGGACAAAATTCGTTTTTGCCAAGTGACTGTTATACGGCCATCTGCTTTGGAACGGGCCACTGGCTAACTCCTGGTAAGTCCTAGTGCTGTGTCGGAAGCGCGAAGCGGCAAGAGGGATACACGAACATGGCGCGCTTGCGCGCTTTCGATAGAGCGACTTGAAGGAAGCCGCTTGTGGTTGGGGCAGATGCGGGGCTATGGGAATTGAATCGATTCTTGCCTGTAACTCACAGACTTTACACCAGTTGCCGAAACCAGCCGAAAATGAAAATGGCGATTCAAGACGTCATGCTACAGCACGACTTTCGGAGACTAGCACGCGCAGCGTCTGCCGCGCAAGCGGCTTCGTTCTAGTCGGATAACCGAGGTGCGACCTGGAAAGCTGCTGAAAATGATTGTCTGGAGAGGAGGAACTCGATCAGACCGTGCGTCCCATCGCACGTAGCCTACAAGGCAGAGCGGGGAGGTAACGAACTGTTCTGGAGCCCTTGGACAATGTATCCACGCTCGCAAGAGCGGCGCCGAAACCGTGAGGCAACGGTGTACCTGCCAGCATTAGGTGGAGACGGGCCTAGGCTTGATCGTACGATCAGAATATACAAATGCTCGCAAGCGTCGTCATCCGAAGAGAGCCTAAAATGCTGCGCGGCTCTTCTGGCAGTGAGCACAGAGGCTTCCGGTTTCTCTGTCATGGGTAATCAACACTGCCGGCGTAGAGAGCAGATCTAACCGATCGCGTCATTTCAGCGGAACAGGGTAAGCCCGTATCGCTCCTCGCAAGGGGAAAGTCCATCGCAAGATGGCACCCATGGCGATGCGGGTAACGGAAATGGGAGAAAGCGAAGGCTGCCCTGTAATCGGGCAGATAGAGGTTGCGTCGCCTCGTGGGACAAGATCACCTCGCCGGAAACGGAGCTGACTTCCCGTTGGTGCTCAACTCGAGAACTCTTGAGGAACCGATGCATGAAGCAAAGCAAATGACGATGGCGTAAGCCATTGGTGCAGCTTCACACACGACCGGTGATTCCACCGCCGTGCGAATCGGCAGCCAGTCAGTATCGAGTAGGTCTGATTCGTTTTGAATCAGGCCGCGTCCTCGTTTTTCATGGGGGCGTTTTTGGGTGCTCGAGCCGGATGAATGGGAAACCTTCAAGTCCGGTTCTTAGAGGGCTGGGCGCCAGCAATGGCGCCCGGCTACTCGACCAAGTGCCGCGCGGTCTAGTTCGATGACGGGGATACCCCAACATACTTCACGAGCAAAACATCGTTACCTTTTTCGCTGTATATAAGTTCGTCCACCAGCTTTCGAGTTAGCAAGACGCCATAACCTCCCGCGCGCATCCCTTTTGCCTCTCGTATTTCCATGTGGCGAAGGGGGTCCTCGTCTGGATTGGCGATGGCAGCGTGCTCGATTTCATCCAGCGTGAAACCTTCGCCAGGATCTTTCACGCGACACATCACCATGTGCTTGGCTCGCACATAGGAGATTTCCACGTATTGGTCGCTGCGGAAGTGCCCGCCGTATTCGATTGCATTCATCAGAATTTCGCGAAATGCAAATGCCACCGCATCACTTTCTGGTTCGGGTAAGTCGGCAATTTCGTGCATAAACTGAATCAGCCTGTCCGCCGTCTTTAACTCGCAACATGCCGCAAGGTGGATCCAGTCTGATGTTGCCGAGATGATCTCGATGCCGTCATCCCAGCAAGGTTCCTCTGCTGCGGTAAGCACCATGTCGGCAAGCGTCGGCAGCGAAAACGGCTTTGAAAAGTAGCTGAAAGCGTGTTCGCGCATGGAGGCAATCACATCCGCTGGCACACTTTCTTCCACAAGGATAATAAGCCGCGTGTGGGGGCGGATATTTCGAATTTTGCGGAGCAGTCCAACGTCTTCCTTGCCGGAAGTTTTTTCGCTGGTGAGGATCAGGTCAAAATGTCTAGAGCTGGCCTGTTCCAGCGCGGTCTTGTTGTCTGGCACATGCCGAATGTTCCAAACCAATGGATCAAGCAAGTTCCAAAGCATCTCGCGAACTTCCGGGTCAGCGTCGATGAACAGCGCCTCTCTTTGTACCCCAGGTTGCGTACCGAGGTGTGCAGAAGGACTCATGTTTCCGCCGGTACGAGACAACGTACTACAGCGCGCGATTGCTTCCATTGTCAAAATTACCAGAGATTTAACGGGTTACATCTTCGCTGACTCCCGGTTAGTCGGGTGGTCTCAATGGGTCGACACAACACTCAGGTCGAACCCAACTCGCATTGAAAACAAGGCTTAAATCGCTCGCTAGGGTTAGATCAGCCGGAACACTACCCTGGCTAGGTTTTGACCGAGTACAGCCAAACGGATCGCTTCTCCCGGGGAAGCATTGTCGAATCAATGTATTGGATGGTGTTGCGTCGACCGGTTGAGCTGGCAGCGTTAATCAGGCGTGTAAAGGACAGGCAAAACCGGTATTACATCGTCAGGACGGCGCGAAAGCGGGCCTTGCCGTCGACGACACGCTGATACGCCTTCGGAGCCTCAGCCAATTGGTAAGTCTCGACTATCGTTTTAACTTTTCCTTGGGCTACGAAATCAAGGGCTTCGTAAAGATATTCGGGGCCGTTTTGCTGGCTGCCGATGATGCGGATGCGCTTCATGATGAGATCCATCAGCGAGACGGAAAGTGGCTCCGCGTCTGCTCCCATTGTGATCAACCGGCCGTCTGGCCGTAAACCCTGAATGCTGTCCACCATGGACTTCGTCGAATTGGAAGTGCTGAGGATGATGTCCGCGCCGCCCGCTGCGGCAAGGCTCTTTCCGTCGCGGACAATTTCATCCGCGCCGAGCTCGCGGATCAACTTGTCTTTGTCAGGTGAGTGCGAAATCGCGATGGTCTCGAAGCCCGCAGCCTTCGCGTACTGAACTGCGAGGTGTCCAAGGCCGCCGATTCCAAGTACGGCCACGCGCTCGTGCGGCTGGGGATCGGCCCAGCGCAGCCCGCTGTAGACCGTGTAGCCTGCGCAGAAGATCGGCGCTGCTTGCTCGTATGAAATCTTGTCCGGAATCAGATAGGTCGCGTCGGCATTCATCAGCATGTACTCGGCGTGGCCTCCTTGTGCATCAAGTCCTGTGCCCTTCATGTAAGGACAGAACATCCTGCGGCCGCGCTGGCACCATTCGCAGCGTCCGCACGTGGATTGAATCCAGGCGGTGCCGACGCGATCACCTACCTTGCGCGTGGTGACGTCGGGCGCCACGGCCACGATCTCGCCGACCGGCTCGTGGCCGAGGATTCGGGGAAATGGTCCTGGAATGTGTCCGAGTGTTTCATGCACATCGGTATAGCAAATGCCGCTTGCGTGCATCTTAACCAGGACTTGGTTGGGGCCGGGTTGAGGTTGTGGAACGTCTTTCACTTCCCAGGAACCGTTCACAGCGGGTACGACTGCAGCTCGCATATTTGTCTCCCCCTTAGCGATTCGATGCTGACAATTTGAAAAGGTAGCACCAAACGGACTTAGTTAACTGTGCAAGCTGTCGTGTGATTAATCGCGATCGGCTCAATCAAATTGTGCCCTTGTGGCTCGGGTCAAGTCCTGGCCGGGTTTTCGCGTTCACAGCTGTTCCGCAGCGTGTGATTGTTGCGGTACATGGTCTCGGGCAAAATTTCAGAAAAACTATTGAATTTATGCCTGCTGTCTAGATCGCCGGGGTGTCCTCATCGAAGAGAATTAAAAACGGTGCGCTAATTACGTCGTTCTCTAAGAAAGGAAGTGCATTCTTGGATTGTTGCGTTTTATTCGCTGTACGAACGTCCCCAGATCGCCGGGGTGTCCTCATCGAAGAGCATTAAAAACGGTGCCCTAATTGCGTCGTTCTCTCGGAAAGGAAGTACGTTCTGCAGCACGTTGCATTTTAGTCTCTGTGCGAACGTCCCCATAATCTAACAACTCAGATTTACGGTCGAATTCCCACAAAGAACGTTCCATGCTACATTCTCCGCCACAATGAGATGGCGTTAGTGATTCAGTCATGATCGTATCCTTGCTGGGCCAGACAGTCCTAGTGTAGTCTCGCCGGATGGAAATCAGACAAAAATTTCGTGAGCTCCGCGAGCAACAGCACCTCTCTCAAGGTGATATCGAACCAAAAAACCTGGCGAGCCTATGAGTCGCAACTCCATTCTCAGGAAATTGCAAGCCGAGCTCGAACTAGAGGTGACGACCGAGCGACAGGTAGTTTACATTCTCGCTGAAATACGAAAGGCGATTGAACAGGCAGGTGAACTGGAGAATTATTTTGCACTGGATTTCTATTGTTCCTTTGCACTTCATACAAGGATGACCAGGGCTGGCGCGAAGCGAATCCTAGAACGGTTCGACAGTGCACACCCGTTCCTTGTTAAGAATGAAGAAATACCGCGAGAAATTGAGAAGGAAATCGAACAAACAACGAAGCTGGAGAAGTTTCGAGATGAACTGAAACAGTTTCTCAATGCCAACAAACTGCCGACTCGATTCCTCACGGAGCCTGACGCATGGTCCAAGTTTATTCAGCTCTATGGGAACATCATCGACGAGTGCGAGTTGGTTCTGAAGAGTGTACATCTGAAATACATTAACCGTGTCGTTCTACGCTTGGATGTGGCTCCTGAAATCCTTGAAACCCAGTTCGGAAATCAAGTGCTATTCCGCATCCGCTGGATTTGTCACGGCAAAGATGGAGGATGCGGTGAACACTTTGTGATTTTTGGTTATGATCCAGCTGCTGAGTCTGCGAAGGGGAACATCGCTGCAATTTGAAAAAGGCCTCACCAGTTCGAAGCCAAAGAAAAAGAGTTTCCCGATTCGCCGCAACTGTTCCATCTCTGCGCGGCATCAGGTAGCAGCACCTACTGAATCGAGTACACCCAACTTGCACCGAGCGACAATCGCTCAAAAAAAGAGTGCGGATGGAAGGGTGGCGACAGAGGCGGCTTGACTCCATGGGAACAATTTGAACAGAGAAGAAAGAAGAAGGAAGAAAAAAAGAGAAAAAAAATGAAAGAACAGACTTGACACTCACCGGCCTTCTCATGGAAGGACTTAGCTGGCGGGCAGTCTGTCTTTGTTGACTTGCCCTTTGGCTCAACCTAAGATGTGCGCCGATGGCGGATTTCCCCCTACTCCCCGGGCAAACCGTATCTCACTACCGCATCCTCGAACACTTAGGCGGTGGTGGTATGGGTGTGGTCTACAAGGCCGAAGACGCGCGGCTCGGCCGGTTTGTGGCCTTGAAATTCCTGCCCGAAGTGGTGCATTCCGACGCAGTCGCAATCGAACGCTTCCGGCGAGAAGCCCGCTCTGCTTCAGCGCTGAACCATCCGCATATCTGCACGATCCACGACATCGACGAGTTCCACGCGCGACAGTTCATCGTGATGGAGCTGCTCGAAGGACAAACCCTGAAGCACTACATCGCTGCTCGCACTCTTGAAACTGCAGAAATTGCAAAGCTGGGGTCGCAGATTGCAGACGCGCTGGAAGCAGCTCATGCCAAGGGCATTGTGCACCGAGATGTTAAGCCGGCGAATGTATTTGTGAGCGAGCATGGCCAAGCCAAGGTGCTCGACTTCGGTTTGGCGAAACTGATCCGCCCAGATAGTGAAACCACGCTGGAGGAGTTGGTCCAAACGCGCGGGCCTGTCGGCACGCTGCCCTATATGGCTCCAGAACAGCTTTTGGGTCGCGATGTGGATGGCCGCACAGATATTTATTCGCTCGGCATGGTTCTTTATGAAATGGCGGCAGGTCGACGGCCGTTCCGCGAAGATCTAACCACCCATCTGACCGATGACATCTTGCATCGGACGCCTCCAACGCCGGGAAAACCCGGCAGTGACACACCGAATCGCCTCAACGAAATAATCCTCAAGTGCTTGGAGAAAGAGCCGGGAAAGCGGTATGCTACCGCCCGCGAGTTGAGAAGTGACCTTGAAGCGCTATCCAGTCCTTCCTCTCAGGCTCCAGAGATAAGATCCTCCTCGCGCTGGCGAGGTTATGCCGCTGGTCTCGGGTTACTGAGTACTCTGCTCTTGGCAGGCGCGCTTTTCAAATTCAATCCTGGGGATTGGAGACATTCGTCGAATCCCGCGAGTGCTCTGCGGATCCAGTCACTGGTGGTACTTCCTCTGGCCAACCTCTCAGGCGATCCCCAGCAGGACTACTTTGTTGACGGGATTACGGATGAGTTGACGACCAACCTTGCTCAGATCAGCGCACTACGCGTCACTTCCAGGACTTCGGCCTTGCAGTTTCGCGAAACCAAGGAATCACTTCCGCAGATCGCCAAGCAGTTGAACGTGGATGCAGTAGTGGAAGGCTCCGTCGCACGCTCGGGGAACCGGGTTCGAATCACGGCGCAACTGATTGAAGCAAAGCTCGACCGTCACATGTGGGCGAAGAGTTACGAACGTAACCTGCAGGATGTTCTCACATTGCAGGACGAATTGGCTCGTGACATCGCTGACGAGGTGCGAGCAAAGCTTACGCCGGGTGAACAAGCGCGGCTATCGAACGCGCCAATCGTCAATCCTGAGGCTCATGAAGATTACTTAAGAGGCCGTTTCTTCTGGAACCTGCGGACCGAAGAGGATCTGGGCAAAGCGAGGAACTATTTTGAGCAGGCCACCCGGGAGGACCCGACCTATGCGCCTGCTTACTCCGGATTGGCTGACACTTATTTCTATCTCGGTTATGTCTGGGGACATTTGCCGCCTCGCGAAGCGATGCCTATGGCCAAGGCTGCGGCACTGAAGGCAATCGAACTGGATCCAAACCTGGCAGAAGGCCACGCGTCCCTGGGAGTCGTCAAGATGGTGTATGAGTGGGACTTTTCAGGCTCGGAAGAGGAGCTTAAGCGCGCGATTGCTCTCAACCCGAATTACGCGACGGCCTACCATTTTTATTCCATTCTCCTTGGCGTCCTGAACCGCCCCGATGAGTCGATCGCTGCGATCCGCAAGGGCATGGAAGTGGACCCTCTTTCCGTGCCCGTGAGAAACATGCTCGTCGACCGGTTAAGGCAGGTGGGCCGCTGTGATGAAGCGATCGCGGAAGTTAACAAAACCCTCGCAGAACTGAATCCAAATCTAGAACACCAGCATTTGCTGCGCGATAGTCTCTCCGAATGCTACCAGAGGAAGGGCATGTTGAAAGAAGCTTTCGAGGAAGATGTGAAGTCGCGTATCGCTGCTGGTGCAACCCCCCAAGAGATCGAACAGATTCGCAAAATATATACAGTTTCCGGTTCAAAGGGCGTGACGCAAAAGGATTTGCAGGACTCGTTGGCAAGCTGGGAGAAGGACCATTGGCATAGCGATGCTTTCGACATAGTTGACGACTACCTTGCGCTCGGCGATACCGATCGCGCCTTCATCTGGATGAATAAGGCCGCCGACGTCCGCTCCACAATGTTGTTCTGGCTCTTTATCGAGCAGCCCCAACTGATGCGCGATCCCCGGTTCGCAGAAGTGAAACGAAAAATGACGGGGCATCAATAGATATGCACCCGGCCTACTACCAGTGAACGGGCTATTCGAACACTTTGCTAACTCCCGATAAGTCTTAGTGTTGTATCGGAAGCGCGAGTAGGCAATGCGTGGACACGAGCACGGTGTGATTGCGCGCTTTCAGATCGCCGGGGTGTCCTCATCGAAGAGAATTAAAAACGGTGCGGGTATTACGTGGTGCCTGGGGAAAAGCGATGCACTCTGCTGCGTATAGCATTTTATTCTCTGTACGAACGTCCCCAACTCGACGAAAAACGCCCAGCCATTCAGGTGTTTTCGCGTTTATGTCTAGTTTTCATGGCCCTATGAAACCGCCCATCGGAATGTCGAGAATTGCTGACATTGTGCTGTACTGAGCGGAGTTTTCATCCCTCTTGTGCGATGACCATTTGCTTTGTGAGGAAACCGCCTTACGAGAAAGGCTCATGCGCTCGCTTTATTTCCTGAGTGAGTTCTAGCCTCTCAACTGTTGGTGTCCGTTTAGCGTCCGGTATGGATCAAAAATCAGCGAAATAGGTTAAACATCAGCGAAGAGTGGAAACACGGCAACTGAATGAAGGGTTAGGCTATTACGTTGAAAAGTCTGGGGTAAGAGAAATGTCCTAACAGCCTTATCAGGGGCGCGCTCTAGCCACCTGAGCTACAGGCCCAACTTACTGGTGCATAATATCTTACGCCATTCGCTGCTTTCGTCAAATAACAGCTCAACGTCCGTTTAGCGTCCGGTCCGTGTCTACCCTACGGGGCGCATAAAAACGGCTCCCAAAAGCACTGTAATTACATAGGGGCCTAAGCGATTTTTAAGCTCTTAGGACGGCCCTTAGTCAGTTAAATAGGGGAGTAATCGGTTACGTCAAAAACGATATTGTGTCAAAATGCCTCTATGCTTGCAATCGAGAGACGCGATTAGAAATCGTTTTGCTCCCACTACCATTCGAGATTTAGAATCATTACCCGCGGCGGTAACTGTTCGCGATTCTTTATCTCCTCTTCGAATCTTCGAACTCGCGGTCGAATCTGTTGTTCACTAAGCGGCGGTGAGGGCGGGGTGTTCTACGGATCGGATTTGCTGTGCCCCGCTTTGAAAAAGGCTTGTCGTAAAAGGCGGTTCCGCCACAGACGCCGCTGACCGCGTAACCGGTTGTATAGAACGATCCTGCGGGCAGAAGTGATCCGTTCGCATCTTGATCATCGGCGACGAGGGCCAATACGTTTCCAAAACCATCTCCCATTGCCATTAACGTGATATCGCCGACCTGAATCCCATAGGATGAGACGGAGACAGTCTGATTCGAAGGCGATGCCGCGCTCAGCTTCTACCGCCTGGCCGCCGCTTAGGTCAGCGAGCGTCGCGAGATTCTCTGCTCTCCTGTTAAATACAAAGGGCCGGCGCGGTAACCGCGCCAGCCCTTTTCGATTCGCGGACTGTTTTCAGTTTCGCCGGTCATCCTCCGTTGGCCGCGCTACTACTTCTGGGCCACCGAGATTTCCGGATTCGAACTCACCTGGGTGCCCGAGCCGCTGTATGCTTTCATGAGGACGGCTTTCGTCGCCGACACCACATAGAAAATTACATTCGGTGTGGTGCTCAGTCCGGATTTGAAGACCGTTCCCCGGCCGTTTGAGGCCACCGAATAATCCTGGGAGAACGTTCCACCGACACTCGGGGCGCTGCCGAGCGTAATGTTGTCGCTCTCCCCCGAGACAGTTCCTGCAGCGTTGAAATTGACCCAGCCTTCCTGATAGTCAACATTTGGCTCCGCGGGCAAGATGCTCCCAAAGCCAAATACCCCGCTCACGGACGCATTCGAGAATGGTCCGGCCGATTGTGGTTCGAAGGAGCCTACGGTAACCGAGTTGTCCGTGCCTACCAGGAATCCTTTGCCCGGCTTCACAAGGTAAATTGTGGGATTGTGGCCGCCCCCGCTCCCGCTGGATGTTAACGTCAATCGGCCATTCGCCGCGACGCTGAACGTGCCTGTGTCACTTTGAGTGCTGATCGTCCCGTTGCCGCTTTGGTCGGCGTCGAACGCATAATTGTTCGGGCTGGTAAATTGCACCAGTCCAACGAGCGTATTGGCGGTCGGCGGAGTCCCTCCCGATAGCCCAGTCGCATAGATGACACTGGTGGTGCCGCTCAACGAAGTGTCCGAGAACGGCTCTCCCGATTGCTGCATGATCACCCCGACAAACGGAGCGTTGTTGATTTGCGTATCGGTATTCATCATCACTAATGCGCCCGTGAAGACGGTGTAGTACACCATATCAACGGCGGAAATCGCTCCGGTGGGCGTTATCGAGAACGTGGTTCGCCCATTCGAATCGGGGCTTCCACGCGTGCCCGTGAAAGTACACGGGGTGGTGCAATGATTGTTCACATTGCCGTTCTCATCTGTGTCCACACTGCCGGAACTGATCGTAGTGCCCGATACACTGAACACTCCGGCCATGGCGAACCGTTGTGCAGTCGTCACTGACTCCGACGTAGATGCGCCGAACGCATAGTTGCCGCTGACCTGCGTGTTTGAAAACGCCGAAGCGGTTTGCTGGTACATTCCACCCGTTGCGTTCGTGCCGGTCGAATCGAACTCGATCAACTGACCGCCGAACGCCACATTCGAGCTAATCTGGTTGAGGGAGAAGCGGTACGTAGAGGTTGCCGCCGAAGTGGCGATGGTCATGCACCCGCGATAGCCGCCGTTAGTGTCCAAGCCCACGGAGTAGGAGCTGCCTGCCGCGATAATGGAAAGCGGCGGTGGTGTCGTGCCCGTGGTGCTGTCGTTGACGTCCTCCTCACCGGCAGTAATCTTTCCGGTGCCGTCGGCGGTGAAGCTGCCGACCAGCCCTACTGGCCCGTTGCTATCGAACCCCTGTAACTGTAGGGCGTATTGTCCCTTCAGGAAGGACTCGTTACCTTTGTTGCAAGCTGCTGTCGTCGCATTGATCGTGAGCGAGTAAGTCTTTTGCGCCGTCATCGGCGTGCCTTCAGAATCCTTCACGTCCACGATGATGTTGTTCGTTGTGCTGGCTGCGGCCGGTGTGCCGGTGATCGTTGCTGATGGACTGCCTGGGTTAAATATTAAGGGTGTAGGAAGCGCACTGGAGGCCGCGTCCAGACTGAAAGTATACGGTGGAACGCCGCCGCTGGCAGTAATCGTCGCGCTGTAGGCGGTGTTCACCGTTCCGTTGGGCAATGAACTCGTCGTGATAGTAAGGGGCAGCGCACTAACTGTAACCACTGCGGAAACCTTCGGCGATGGAGCATCAGCCGCGGTCGCCGTGATCGTCACCGTTCCGCCAGTTGGTGGCACCGGCGGCGCGTCGTAGGTTGTCGCCGTTCCGCTCGCCGTGTGGCTTGTGACAAACGATCCGCAAGAAGCGCTGCCGCATGTGACCGACCAATTCACGCCTCCATTCCCGGCATCGTTTGAAACTGTGGCGTTAACCGTCAGTGTGCCGCCGGCAGTTACCGTTGTGGGAGCCGAGGGCGTGAACGCGATGCTCTCGGTGCTGACCACGATCGAGAAGCCGTTCACCGTGGTCACTTGCCCCACTCCATCCGTTAGCGAAACGCTGAAATTCAACGTTGTTGCCGTCGTCGGCGTGCCGGTTATTTTCCCGGTGCTCGCATTTATCGAAAGGCCATCGCTCAGCAAGGGAGTAGTGCTCCATGTGAGCGGCGCGAAGCCGGATCCCTGGAAGGTAAAGCTATACGCAACGTTTACGGTAGCAGAGGGTACTTGGGCCACTGTCGTCGAAATTACTGGCGGCGCAGGATTGTTTACCGTGATCGTGAACGCCGTCGCAGCCGAGGACTGGCCGAAAGTATCGCTGGCTTTCAAAGTGAAGGACACGCTCTGTTTCGACGTCGGCGTACCCGAAACCACTCCGGTGCTTGAGTTCAGAGAAAGCCCATCCGCCAGGCCCACCGCGCTAAACGTGAGCGTCCCAGTCCCGGTGGCGTGGAATGTAAAACTGTAAACGCTTCCCACCATGCCAGGTGCCGCGGTTACTTGTGCCTGCGTAGTCGTGATCGCTGGTGCCGGAGGATTGTTGACGGTGAGCGTGAATGCTGTTGCGGCAGAAGACTGGCCGAACGTATCGCTTACAGTCAAAGTGAAGCTGATCGTCGCCTTGGATGTCGGCGTTCCGGAAACAATGCCCGTGCTTGCGGCTAGCGCCAATGCGTCAGCCGGCAGGCCTACCGCGCTCCATGTAAGCGCTCCAGTTCCGCTGGCATGAAAAGTGAAGCCATACACAGAGCCCGCTGTCGCTGGCCCCGCCGTCAATTGCGCTTGTGTGGTAGTGATCGTGGGTGCAGCCGGGTTGTTAATCGTGAGGATAAAAGCTGTTGATGCAGACTTCGGACCGGCCGAGCTCGAATCCGTCACCGTAGCAGTGAAGTTGATAGTCCCTTTGGCTGTCGGCGTTCCAGAGATGGCACCGGTGCTCGAGTTGATAGAAAGCCCGTTGGCAGGAAGACCTACGGCGCTCCAAGTAAGCGTTCCCGCGCCACCTGTGGCCGCCAATGCCAAATTGTAAGCGACGCCGGCGGTTGCTGGCGCTGCCGTCACTTGCGCTTGAGTGCTCGATATGGCCGGTACCGCAGTGACGGTCACCGTAACGTTCGAGGACGCGGTCGTCTGCGTCACTGAAGTCGCGGTGATCATCGCCGTTCCCGTTGTCCCACTAGCGCTGAACGTAGCCGATGTCGTTGACACGTTTGTCAGCGCGGTGCAGGCCGCGCCGGAACAAGTCCAAGTCGCTCCTGCCTTGGTTGAATCGTTGGCTACCGCGGCGGTGAAGTTCTTCTGTTGCCCCTGGTCGATTGCCTGAGCTGCGCTCGGGGACAGCGTGACACTGGGCTTTGGAGTGGAAGAGCTGCAACTAGACAACACGAATACCATCGCAATAGCGAGAAGGAGCGACAAATTCTTCATCAATTTTTCCGCCTTTGGTACAGATACCAATCTGATTAACGAGTAAGGAGAGCACCGGCCAACAAGGTGTTCAACTGTGGTGCACCGAACATGAGGGTTTCCCAAGAAACGTCCAATAGTACTTTGTGAACGTTTGTGAACGTTGTGCCTAAAGCGCTATCGCTGGCTGCGTGCGGCTGCATGGGCGTTCCTATCCTTAGTTATCAAATGCCAGGTGGCTCTGTCCGATGGCTCTTCAGCTTCGCACAGGACCGCACATACATCGGCGGAATTGTCTAGCATGCCCCAGCAGCCGTATAGCGGAAGTGCGCGCAAAACCGACGGCTACCCGTAGTGGAGCAGTCTTGGATGGACTCGATTACAGCTTATTCAGGCCGTCGAGTGCGGCCACTTTGTAGGCTTCGGCGAGTGTCGGGTAGTTGAAGACGGTGTCACGGAAATAGTCAACCGTGCCGCCGTAATAAAGAACGGCCTGGCCGATGTGAATGATTTCCGTGGCGCGCTGGCCGATTACGTGAACGCCGAGAAGTTTTAGCGTGTTGCGATCGAAGAGAACTTTTAGCATGCCGGTCTCGTCGCCGAGCATCATGCTCTTCGCAAGCTCGGCGTACTTCGAGATGCCCACTTCGTAAGGAACCTTGGCGGCAGTAAGTTGTTCCTCGTTCTGGCCCACCATGGAAATTTCCGGGATGGTGTAAATACCGTACGGAAACAATTCTTGAATGCGTTCAGAGGAGGCACCAAACATGTGGCAACTTGCCAGCCGGCCTTGTTCCATGGAAGTGCTGGCAAGCGCGGGAAAACCGATGATGTCACCAGCCGCGTAAATGTGCGGCACATCAGTTTGATAATGCTCGTTGACTTTGATTTTGCCTCGAGAGTCGGGTTCCATACCGGCCGCCGGGAGGTTGAGCCGATCACCGTTCGCTTGACGGCCAACGGCATAAATGAGCGCGTCGCCTTGTACCTTTTTTCCGCTTTCGAGTTCTGCAAACACGCGGTCACGTTGAGGATCGATTCCAATTCGCGTCACTTTTTCGCCGAGACGGAAGGTCGTTCCCATTTGGCGCAAATGATAGGCCAGAGCTTCCATGATTTCGCGGTCCACAAAATCCAGAATCACGGGTCGCTGATCGATCAGCGTGACTTCGGTTCCTAAAGCCGCAAGGAAAGATGTGTATTCGAGGCCGACCACGCCCGCTCCGACGACGATAATTTCCCGCGGAAGTCCTTGCATGGAGGAAATGCTGTCCGTGTCGAGGATGCGCTTGTCGTCGAACGGAATCTGGGGGTTTCGCGCCGGCCGAGTACCACAGGCGATTAGAATGTGATCTCCACGAACCGTGATTTTATCAGTGTCTCCTTGCACTTCAATCGTATGAGGATCCGCAAATTGTGCGGTGCCCTGAAACACGGAGACGCCGTTGCGTTTGAGCTGGGCGCGAATGACTTCTGTCTCTCGCGCAACGATCGATTTAACGCGGAAGGACAGGTCGTGAACCGTGATGTCATTTTTTCCGCGATAACTGTCTCCATAGAACGCCTTCACCGCGTTCCCAGTGAGTTGAAAGATGGCTTCGCGCACGCTCTTGCTGGGGATCGTGCCGGTGTGGACGCAGACTCCACCGATCATGAGCGTGCGATCAATTACCGCGACACGCTTGCGCATTTTAGCAGCGCAAATAGCGCCCTTTTGGCCCGCTGGACCGCTGCCAATCACAACCAGATCAAACTGTGAATCAGTCATGTACCCGCCCAATTGGTTTCGATTCCATGGTGCAGCCGTGTGTCGCTGTTTCTACTGTAGCGAAGAGAAATGCAAAGCGCCTTAAGGCTATCGCAGCCTCTTTGCCGGAATATGAACGATGCTAGGATACTGAAAAAAAGGATGGCACGCCATTTGCCAAGAATAGGACGGCGAATAGGTTAATGGCTCTCTACCAGTAGGATGTTCTTCTGGTTGTGTTTTGTGACGGAACTGCTCAAGAACGAGCGGGCGCCGAGGAACTGGAGATGCCATATTTCTGCGTGGCATAGCCGACAATTACGCCCACGAGTCCGCCGGGGAGCATGATCTCGAAGTAATACTTTCCTTGCATGTGGGCAACGAAGAACGCCAACAATAGGCCCACGCCAAGCCCGAACAGAATTCCCAACGGCAGCGAATGTACCTTAGGAGCGAAAAATCCGATCAGCACACCAGCGATGATTCCCTTAATCGTAGAACCTACCACGATTCCTAGGAGCTGCGGCCTGACCTCCGGCGTAAACCAGGAGGTAAGTCCGTCAAGAATCCCGAGAATTCCACCGAGGATCAATCCATATACGACTTTATTCATTAGTTCCTCCCGGATCGCAGAATTTGCGCCCTCGTTATTCTATTAACCGTGGAACTGAATCCCTTTAATGCCGAAACCACAATAACAATAGCGCCCGCACGACAAGATAGGTGAGAACCAGAACGATGGCCAGGCGGTAGCGAGAGCCCCAGCGGGCCAGTTTTCGAAAGATATTCTCCGGATAAGCAGAAACGGGAAGGCCATCCAGATAGTTGCCCATGTCCCGCCGCAGGGCAAGCGACGAATCATAGCGGTCGGCAGGCTCCGGCGCCATCGCCTTGCGAACGATCGCAGAAAGCGGCCGGGGTGGTGTGTCGGTCGGGATATTCGTCAGGAGAAACTTAAGGATGGCACCGAGAGAAAATATGTCCGAGCGGGCGTCGAGGCTCGCGACCTCGCCGCGAGCTTGTTCGGGAGAGATGTAGCCTACTGTGCCCAGAATTGCGCCATGAGCGGTTTCCAACTCAGTTGCGGGTGGCAGCTCGCTCGCATGTGCGGGATTTCCATCCGATTCGCTTTCGTTGGCGGCTACAGGAGTCGAACGAAGAATCTTTGCCACACCCCAATCCATGACTAATACCTCGCCGAACGATCCGACCATTACATTGGCCGGCTTTAAGTCGCGATGGAGCACGCCGCGAGCATGGGCGAAAGCAACCGTCTCGCAAATACGCTGAAAAATGCGCAGCCGGTCGAATAGTGTGTCTTTTCGCGCATCCAGCTGATCGAGGCGCCGACCTTCTACGAATTTCATGGCATAGAAAACTCGGCCGTCAGCGAGTGTGCCGGCATCATGTACCGGAACGATGCCGGGATGTTCCAGGCTGGCGAGGATGCGCGCTTCACGCAGAAGCCGCGTCGCGAGTTCACCCGAAGCATCGGGAAAATCGAGAATTTTCAGAGCCACGCGGCGCCTTAAGCTTTCATCTTCGGCTAAATAGACAACACCCATCCCTCCGCTGCCAACGCGCTCAACGAGGCGATAGCGCGTTCCTGCCAAGTCTGGCAGGGCGCTGGCGGCCTGTAGGCGGGAAATTGCTTCGTCAGAGAGCCAATTCATTTCGATTTGATTCCCAGCAGCGCGCGAGCTTCGCGACGGTATTCCTCGTCCGATGTCGTCATCTTTTGCAGTTTTGTCAGCGCGATGCGCCGGAATTCGCGCCGCGCATAGGCAAGAAAATTTGTGACGTCGGTCACGGCAATTCCAAATTGCAACGCCAGCTCCGAATAACTTGGCCGTTGTGCACTAACATCTTCAAGATCGTATATTTCAAATAGGCGAAAGTGAGTTGGCTTTTTCCGGTTCTCGCAAACCTTGCGGAGTTCTTCGACGGCGAAGCCGAACAGGCTGCGAAGATATTCCCTTTCGAGGAATTCATCAATACGCTCCGGTGACTCCTGTCAGTAGCACATGATATGTCCGCTTTTCGGGCGGTGGTAGGGGACCATGCAAGGCATGAACTCCTACACACAAGCCGCCATGGAGCGGGCGATGAAAGTACAGGAAGTGATGTTGCAAGCGATGGCCAAGAAGATCAGCTGGTGGCAAGCGGCCGAGATCTTGGGCATCAGTGACCGGCATATGCGGCGCTGGCGGGAGCGTTATGAGGAGTTCGGATTCCGCGGGTTGTTCGACCGCAGGCGAGGAAAGCCTTCGCCTAAGCGCGTGCCGCTAGCGACCGTGGAGCGGGTGCTGGAGCTGTACCGGGAGCATTATTTCGATCTGAATGTGCAGCACTTTCACGAGAAGCTGGGGGCCGAGCATCGGATTCGGCTCAGCTACAGCTGGGTGAAAGGGATTCTGCAAGGAGCGGGGATGGTGGCCCGGGGGCGCAAGCGCGGAGCGCACCGCAAACGACGACCGCGACGACCCTTGCCGGGGATGCTGCTGCACATCGACGGCAGCCGGCACCGTTGGTTGGGAGACGAGCGCTGGCACGATCTGATCGTGATTCTGGATGATGCCACCAGTGAGATTTACTACGCGCAACTGGTGCAGGAGGAATCGACGCAGACGGTGATGGCCGCTTTGCGCGAGGTGATCGAGCAGCAGGGATTGTTCTGCGCCTTGTATAGCGACCGGGGCAGCCATTTTTGGCTGACGCCCAAGGCGGGCCAGAAGGTAGATCACGCGCGTGTGACGCAGGTAGGACGGGCGCTGCGGGAGTTGGGAGTGCGGATGATTCCGGCCTACTCGCCCCAGGCACGAGGACGCAGCGAGCGCAATTTTGGCACTTGGCAGGGACGACTGCCGCAAGAGTTGCGCTTGCGGGCGATCACGACGGTGGAGGCGGCGAACGCTTTTCTGCAGGAAGAGTACATCGCTGCGTTCAACGTGCGGTTCCGGGTGCCCGCGACGCAGGGGGGCAGTGCCTTTACGGCGTGCCGGCAGCGAGATTTGGAAGGGGTCTTTTCGCTGCAGTTTGAACGCACGGTGAACCGCGACAACACGGTGAGCTTTCAAAATCTGTCTTTGCAGATCCAGCCGGTACGCTGGCGAGCCACGTTGGCGGGCTGTACGGTGACCTTGCATCAGCACCTAGATGGAACGCTGAGCCTCCGCTATGGGCCGCATTGCGTGGGGCGCTACAACGCCGAGGGGCTGCCTTGGATCAGTAGCGATCGGCAAGAGGCTGTGCAGAAGCCGCGCCGTGGAAAAGTCGCAAAGCAGACTTTCCCACCGCGCTTGGAAATCCCGCCCAAAGCGCGGGATTCCCACTTCCCCACAGCCTCGACGGCGGCGGGTGATTAACTGTCAACCGGACAACTCACTTACTACAAAAACCGGACCTTTTAACTTGCTACGAACATACGCTCCGGTGACTCCGAAGCGGTTAGAGAGACTTTCGAGCGCGCAAGTTCGGCCTCGGCGGCAACAAAATCGAGCGAAACGTGCTCTGCCGTACCACCGCGTTTCAGGCGTTTTGCAGCTTTGGCTTCGTTCGCGACAAGATGGTCGACACAAACCCGCAGGAAAGTCCTGAGACGTGCCTTGGTCGGATCAAAATCACCGAGATATTTCTTTTCGATCAGTCGCGCAAAAAACTCCTGCGTTACGTCCTTCGCGTCTTCATCGCTTTTTCCCCAGCGGATGCGGATGTATTTATAAAGCGGTTTCCAGTAGGCTGCGATGATTGTCTCCAGAGCCCGCTTTCGCTCGACTGGATCGTCAGCGCAAGCAGCACGGACGGCTGACCAACGGGTAGCGGGAAATTTCCCGCTACGACCGATTTGCGTGTCTTGCGTGATCATTAAGCCTATTTTTGTTAGGCCAGCGCGATTAAGTCAATCTCGACGAGGAAATCGCGAGGCAGCCGGGAAACTTCCACCGTGGAGCGCGCGGGTGGATTCACTAAGAAGTAGGAGGCATACACTCCTAAGAAGAATTTTGCCTCATTAGTTCTTGCCGGTGGTTGCGCCTTGGTATTTCTCTCTGAATTCCGCGGGAATGCCCGGTGAGTAAAGCCAGGCGCGGAATAACGGCGCGAGGTCTTTATTCGTTACGTTCTCAAGCGCGGCGCGAAGATCTTTATATTGCATTTCCTGGCGTCGTAGCAGGCTAACGACTTGCGCGACTCCCCGGCGGACAGATTCTTCGCCATAAGCATCTTCAAGCGCTATGAAAAACAATGGAGCTTTAGCTAATACGATGCGGCGCTGCTCGATCGGGTCGCGCGTCGTGACCCCGATAAGTGGTTTTTCGACCGCTTCTTTGCATGCATTGTCATATTCCTGTAGAAAATCCGATACGCGCTCCCGCCGCGCGGCTTGGCCGCGGCGTGCCTCATCAATGACGATGAGGGCGTACTCGGGCAGCCCTTCGCTGACGCCGATTACTGAATTTGCCGAAGGGTAACCACCGAACCAATTTTGCGCCAGCGCCAGCGTAATCAACCTGGCGAAATTCGCGTTATCGATTCCGAGTGCCATTGCTTGCGAGTCGACTAGCACGCCGCCGGGGAAAGGAATGGCTGATGGTGCGTTCTCGCCCGTGGGATGCAATCTTGCAGATGCAACTACATGCGGAACGAGACTCCTCTTCTCGGGAGATCCGAAAGTCTTCTGGAGGATATCCAGAGCAGATGTTATCTGCTCCTCGACTGGAACGGGATCTTGCTTGATCGCTTCGACAGTCCAGAAGACAGCGCCGTTCTGCGAGCGCTTTGAAGACGAATCGACATAACGTCCCGCGACAACGTAAGGCGGCGGATCGTCCTTGCGCAATTCGAATCGATGCTCGACTTCGCCAACGTTTTTCTTCCGACCAATCGGTTTGCCTGGAGCCAACAAAAGAAAATCGGAAGGGATTCGCACGGTATAGATGATGCGTTGCGGACTCGCCGGAGAAGAAGACAGCACATGATTCGGCGGTTGCAACGAGGGAAACCAGGCGCGCGAAACTAGATGGAAGGATGTGGGATTCAGAGCAACGCGAGGGTCTGATCTTTCGCTGGCGCTGAACGCGTATTCGATTATGAGATCACGCCGTTGTTTCGGATTCCATGCCGGATCAAACCTAATCCGATACGGGCTGGACTCCTCGGTTAGGGTTTCGCTAGACAGTTGTGGAGTAATTTCGCTGCCATTTACTTTGATAATCAGATTTCTAACGCCATAGCGTTCCTTGTTCGGTAACTCCACATCTATGGCCGCTAAGTCGCCGGTTCCATAGTTCTCGAGTGTGTAACTGGCGCGCACATTGAGACCAGGTGCCGGTGCGGAGACGAATTGTATTTCACGCGATTCCTTGGTGATCCGGTAAGCCGGCGCCAATGAAACGGTGCAACCACCCGTGCACAGAATTAGACAAAGTGCGAGCGCCGCATTCAGAAACGAACGTGGGCCCGGATGTTTCAATGAGCTGCTGCTTGATCTTTTCAAGGTGCAGAGATTCTACCGAGCAAGTTCAAGCGGGGAAAGGCACAAATAGAACGATCAAGCGAGGACCTCGAGGGACTACTTCGCTTCAGGCGCTGGGATAGCGGCGAAGAATATCAGCGTCACTGGCCCCGTGGCGATGCAATCCAATAATCGCAGCGGTCTCAGAATCAGGTACGCTCCGCCGCACAAGTTCAAGCAATAGGGATTCACGCATCCCGGAGTTTCTCATGTTCGAAAGCGCAGCTCCGGACAAAACGGGTTTACCCGCCGCCTCATGGCGCGCCACCTCAAGAACCATTGAATCCGAAAATCCAGCTAGGCGTATCAATTGCAGTTCACGGGCGTTGACACCCAACTCATCGAGCCTGGCCAACTCGAGAATCGTGTCCTCGCGCAGATGAACTTGAACGAGCCCGGCGACCATGTCACCGGCGCTGAACGGACGGTTGCGGCCGTGATAAATCCGCACCACCTCGATGCAGCCGTCATCGGGGAATCCTGCCGCACGGGCTTTAGCAAGGTCGGTAACTTCCGCGCTCGTGATATCCAGGGCTTGCAATTGCTTGATGGCGGCGTAAGTCATGCCGGCGTTGTCGAGCGGTTTAGTATCAAGCGGCATCATGCGCTGACAGCCGGCGACAGAAAATGCTATTGTCAAGGATAGGATCGCTGAGAGACGACAGAGTCTGCGAGCTGGTCCCGCAGAAACCATAGCGATAAACGGTTCGGTCAGGACTCTTTGCATTGGTCTTATTCTACAGGCGGTAGAAACAATCCAAACGCGGATAGAGGAGTATTGTCGCGGACTAATTACGGTTTTCTCAGAGGCCCAAGGCTAGGAGAAGAATACTTATCAGACGTTATAAACACGCTCAATGTCGAAGACTCCGGGAATACGCTTGACACCACTAAGGATTCGCTCGAGTTGTTTGCGATCGTGAACGTCCAGCGCGACTTCAATGCGCGCGCGCAAATCTTGCCCGCCGCTTTCAAATGTGCGGATATTAGCGCCAGTGTCGCTGATCACGGCAGTGATGCCTGCCAGTATGCCGGGTCGGTTTTCGGAAAAAATTCGCAAACGAACGGGGAAGGTCGCCTTGGTCTCTCCCGCCCATTCCACCGGTATGCGGCGCTCAGCCTCATAGAGCAAATTCTGAACATTCGGACAATTCTTGCTATGCACAGCGATTCCGCGGCCGCGGGTGACGTATCCCACAATGTCGTCACCGGGGATGGGATTGCAGCATTTTGAGCGAAAAACCATCAGGCCGTCGTTTCCACGGACTAGAATCGCGGAGTCGTCCATTCCCAACATCCGTTTAACGGTGGAAACGATCTTGGGCTGCTTGTTCTCTCCCCCGGGCTCAGCCACTGGCTGGCCAGTCGCTTTGGCGAGCGCTTGTCGCGCGGACCATTTTCCGTAGCCGAGCTCGGCATAAAGATCTTCAATGCGACCGCAGCCATAGTCGGACGCAACCCGCGCCCAATCCTCGTCCGATATTTTCTTTAAGACCACTCCAGCCGAGCGAGCTTCCTTTTCAAGGAGGCGCCGCCCGACATCCGTGGCTTGTTCGCGCTCGTGAAGATTGATCCACTGGCGAATCTTACTGCGCGCACGCGAGGTTTGAATGGACGATAGCCAGTCGCGCGATGGCTCATGACCCTTTTGGGTGATGATCTCCACGACGTCACCATTGGCCAGCGCGTGGCGCAGAGGGACGATCGCGCCGTTGACCCTAGCGCCCACGCACTGGTGTCCCACTTCTGTGTGGATGGCGTAGGCGAAATCGATGGGAGTAGCTCCGCGCGGAAGCACGACTACACGACCTTTGGGGGAGAATGTATAAACTTCCTCCGGGTAAAGGTCCACGCGGAGGGTTGAGAGAAATTCGCTGGGCTCCTGCATTTCCTGCACCCACTCGATCAACTGTCGCATCCACACGATGCGCTGGTCGTCCCCCTGCGACACTTCACGGCCATCTTTATATTTCCAGTGAGCGGCCACGCCTTGTTCGGCAATGCGGTGCATATCCTGTGTGCGAAGCTGAACTTCAAACGGCTGCCCGCCGTGAATCACCGTGGTATGCAGCGATTGATAAAGATTTGGGCGCGGCATGGCGATGTAATCCTTGAATCGGCCGGGAACCGGCGGCCAGATCTGATGGATGACGCCGAGCGCCGCATAACAGTTTTTTACAGTGTCGGTAATCACGCGCACGGCCAAAAGGTCGAAAACCTGATCTAAAGTGCGCTGCTGCTTTTGGATTTTGAGATGCAGAGAGTAAAAGCGTTTTACGCGCGCCTGGACTTCGGCGGGGATTCCGTTCTCCACAAGCTTGTCGCGAATCGATCCTTGGACTTCCTGCAGAAACTTGTCGAAGATTTTTTGTTTGGAAGCAAGTTTCTTCTGCAATTCAAAATACGCTTCGGGCTCCAAATACCGAAACGAAACGTCCTCTAGTTCGCCGCGAATCAAGCCCATGCCGAGCCGGTTGGCAACCGGCGCGTAAATGTCCAGGGTTTCCCGCGCGATGCGCTGCTGGCGTTCGGTATCGAGATATTCAAGCGTACGCATGTTATGCAGACGGTCGGCGAGCTTTATTACGACCACTCGCACGTCGTTTACCATGGCCAGAAGCATCTTGCGTACGTTCTCGGCCTGGCGCGCCTCGGGCGCGAGCAAATCGAGGCGGCTGATTTTTGTTGCGCCCTCGACAAGCTGCGCGACGTCAGCTCCAAAGTGACTGCTTATTTGATCTAGAGGAATTTTAGTGTTTTCGACAACGTCGTGAAGAAGAGCGGCGCAGAGGGAAGTCACATCGAGTTTCATGCCGGCAAGAATGTGCGCAACTTCGACCGGATGCGAAAGGAAAGGTTCACCCGAAAGGCGCGTCTGGGTCTTGTGCTGCTCGGCCGCGAAATCGTAGGCGCGCCGCAGAAGTTCGAGGTCGTCGCCGGGACGGTTACGGCGCACCTTGTCCATCAGTTCGACAAAGCGTAGGTCAACCGCGCGTCTTGCTGCCTGCGTAATGGCGGGTTTGCCTGCCGGCTCCATATGAGCGCTTATTCTAGCTCGTAGGGCATTCGACCGCGAGTTGTCTGTTCATGGAGGTGTTGACGTTCGTCCAAGGGACGTTCGTCCAAGGGATGCGCTGAAAGATTTCCAGAAAAAAAGCCGGCAAGTCTTGAGGGGCCGCCAGCTTCAACAAATCTTTGCGAAGGAACTAAGAACTCGGGCCGGGATTCTCCATCTTTCTCTGCTTAATAGCTTTGACCTTGTCCACCAAGTCGTCCGCTTGCTTGATGTCTGCGTCATGCGCTTCGGGAGGGGTTTCCATGTCGGCCTTTTGACGCAGAAGCAGATTGAGATAGGCCATTGCGTCGTCATAATCCGGACGCAATTCCATGGCCTTCTGAAGAGCTGTAATGCCCTCGTTCACTGTCGCTCCATATTTCTGCTGGAACTGAGAAGCTAAGGCCGGCGGCATGGGATCCGTGTCCTTTATCGTCTTTTTAGCAGTCCTATTGTATTCCTCGCGCATATCTTTGTTTCCGCGGAATGCGATGGACCAATCGATCACGCCGATCCAATAATACGGCTCAGGATCCGTGAGTTTAATCTGGATGTGTTTTTGATGATACTCCTTCGATTGTTCCATCTTTGGGGGATCGAAGGGCGTGCTGGCCATGTTGTAAAGAATTGAGCCGATCCCATCAATGGCATTCAGAATTATTTGGATCTCTATTGAGAACCTCTTGCCATTCCTGCATGGCCTGTTTGCCCATGCGGACGTTGTCCTCGGAGGGTGTGCCGGGGATGTATTGACTGGCGTAGGCCGTAGCAAGATAAAGCTGTGCATTCGTGAGCGAAGGATCGAATTCCTTCGCTTGCTTAAAATCTTCAATCGCAAGATCAGTCTGATTCGCCTTATAGGCTTGCACACCTTTATTGAGTTTGTCGCGCGCGCGGAGTTTATCGCATCCGGCTCCGGCACCGAATGACGCTATTACAATCGCTAGAAGCAAAAACGTCTGGGGCTTCCGCTGCATCCCGTACTCTCCTTGATGAAGGCTGCGCTTGGCCATTCCCTTTTCGGCGCAACGCGGCGAGGCTAGACACATCTTCTCGAGGACCTTACTCTACTGACCCGCTTCAACCTTGGCGGTGATCAATCCAACGCTCTCGATTCCCGCCCCGCGCATGATGTCAATCGCCCTGGCGAGTCTTGGCCGAAGTCGACAGCGTCGTCGCCTTTTACGAAAGCTACCTTTTCTGCACGCAACTTAAAGATATCGTCCAAGCGAGGTCCCAAATCATCCCAAGTGGTATCGTCCTGATTGATCATCACTTTTCCATTCCCTAAAAAACTTGAACCACGATTGTTTTGGCCAGGAAAATATCTTGTTTTCTTGCGCGTTCGGCGGCGACGGTTGCGGAACGAGAGTATCTAGCCCTTGTGGTACGGTCGGCGTGATCACCATGAAAATGATGATAAGCACGAGCAGCACATCGATCAGCGGAACGATGTTCGGTTCTGGAAGATCGCACCCTTTATTTCCTCCAACTGCCATTCCCATGGGACAACTCCTTTAATTCTTTACGATGCTGTGGTCCCGTCGTCTCTAGGAGGCCCGCATTCCTGGCTGCAGGTGGCCCTGGAGGCGCGGGAGCACCAGATTTAGTGCGGATCTTTTCGGTAAGCAAGCCCGATCTTATCCACGCCCGCGGACCCGGACTTCGTCTACCGCTTTAACTACATCGCCGTACTTCTTCGCCGCGCCAACTTGGACTCACTTGAAACCGGTCTTATCGATACGGTTAGCGAGCTGATCCTTGCTCGTTCATGGATGTTATCTCGCTCCAGGCCCCACCCTGCGTACTTCCCAAGAAAAGGTGCCCATCGCTAGTTACCACCACGATGATCGCGTCATCCTTGTCGGCATCCGGCAAGTCCGCGTGATAATCACTTACGCCATATCCACCGAAATCCTTCTGCAACATCGGCGTCACCACCATGAAAATAATCAGCAATACGAGCATGACATCCGCCATTGGAATGACGTTAGGCGAGCCATTACGGCCCCTGCTTGGGTTTATAACCCATGACTTACTTCTTGCCGCCCCGCCGAGTGATAAGTAGTTGATGAACTCCATCGAGGAGTTGTCCATCTCGACGTCGAACGCTTCGACTTTATTTGTGAAATAATTGTACGCCCACACCGCCGGCACGGCGACGAGCAATACCAAGCGCCGTGGCAACCAGCGCTTCCGAAATACCGCCGGCCACAGCCGTCAGTCCGGTCGCCTTGGAGGCCGAGATGCCCTTAAACGCGTTGATGATGCCCATGACCGTTCCGAACAACCCGACGAATGGCGTCATCGAGCCGATCGTAGCGAGGCCGCTCAAACCACGCTTCATTTCGGCGTGAACGATAGCCACTGACCGCTCGAGCTCGCGCTTGGCAGCTTCGATCACTTCTTCGTCGCCTACCTGTGCCGAGGCCGACTGAAATTCAGAAAGCCCCGTCGCCACTACCTTGGCGATATGGCTCTTCTTATTCCGCTCGGCGATCGAAATCGCTTCGTCGAGTTTGTTGTCCTTCAGCGCTCCGGCTACTTGCTGCACGAAGTCCGAGACTGCTTTCTCGCGGCGCGGTACATCAGCGCCCGATCGATCATGACGCCGATCGACCATGCGGACATAATGAAAAGAATGAAGACGACCGTTTTCGCCGGGTAAGCCCATGTTATGCCACATCGTGAGCAAATCCCAGCCTACCTCCTGCTGCTGCAACATCACTGACACTCGCCAAGAGTAAATTCGAAAGCATAGAGTTTGCTCCTCCGTTAGTGCGAAACGATCACGGCAGCAGTATTTCTGCCGGTCGGAATTAACTTCAAATCCAGCCCAGACCCCCAAGAGGACGCCCGAACCGTGCCCTTCTTAACCACCCAAAGTAAACACAACAGAAATTGTCGTATCCACATCCACCGGCTCACCGTTGAGCAGGGTTGGGCTTATAGCGCCACTGCCGGACTGCGTCCATGGCGCTCTTCATCAGCAAGGGAGGCCCAGAAACGTATTGAAGGTCCTGTACCGTGCCGTCCTTTCCGATAATCGCGTGAAGCATCACGGTTCCGGAAATGTGCGCAGTTTTCGCGATCGGAGGATATTGCGGTGTTACTTGGTGAATCAGGTTCGCCGCGGCCACATTCCCGCCGACGCGAATAGACTTTGGAGCCGCCTTCGGCGGAGGGGGCAACCCCTGCGCCAGTACCGCCAATGATTCCACCGAGAACTCCGCCGGCCTGTCCACCCGGGACTCCTCCCGGCACGCCGCCGGTAACACCCACGGCGCCGACATCGGGCGGGAGCGCCTTTTCCTAATCATCGCAACTTTCTTGGGAATTACAGTGGGAGCCGTCATCTGGCCGTTGTGAATAAGCGCGAACAGGCTTCACCACTCTTTGAATTGCTGCCGCTGGAGGAGGTGGTGGAGGAGGAGGCGGCGGGGCGACAAGGAATGTAGTAAGCATCTGTTTGGGAGGGCTTCGTGTAGTCAGCGGGATTAAAATCATTACGAGTACAATCCCGCATCTGGATGGCAAACGACAACGCCACTGTCCGAGGCCTGTTCGTCTTTTTCGGGTTCGCACTGGAAAACGACCAGATCGTCAAACATAGCTACCTCCTTGCAGCTGCTGTCACGCGCTTGTCGGCTGCGGATCCGGCGCGAACGGCAGTTCCTTGTCCTCGGTACTCTGTTCGACAGCACCACGATGGGCGCTGCAATCCCAACCCTGGAGTATGTACCTACCACAACTCCGACCACCATAGCAAAAGAGAACGCTCGAAGGACTCCACCGCCCATCGGGAACAAAACCAGGACGGTCAGAAAGGTGAGCCCGCTGGTCAAAATCGTCCGTGACAGCGTTTGATTAATGGCTTTATTCACCACCTCAGGAAACGGTTCGCGCCGCATCAGCCTGAGGTTTTCCCGAACACGGTCGAAAATGACAATCGTATTGTTCATCGAATAACCCGACCAGAGTCACAAGAGCGCTGCAATGACCGTTAGCGAAATCTCAAAATGAAAAATCGAGAAGAAACCCAAAGTGATCAGCACGTCGTGAAAAACGGCGATCACCGCTGCGGCTCCGTACACCCACTCGAACCGGAAGGCAATATATAACAACATGCCTGCCAGAGCATAGAGGGTAGCTAGGATAGCCTGGCGCCGCAGTTGGGCGCCCACTTTGGGCCCCA
>CAVOLC010000003.1:0-177753 GCA_963696715.1 uncultured Acidobacteriota bacterium | reverse complement strand
AGTTCGTGCGAGGCGATTCGCGCGCCCCGCGCTACATTTTGAAGAACGGCCGATTGCACGTTGCGCCGTTCTCACCGTTCAGCTTCGCCTTCACCGAACTTGTCGGCGCCAGTTCCAAGTGCCGGCTCCTTACGGAGATTTTTCGACGTTCGCGACCGCCTCACGACGAAGAGTCTCTAGCCGAATTTGTGCGCCGCAAATTTGACGGCGACGTTCTCGATTATCTGGTAGACCCTTTTATCGCAGCGATCTTTGCGGGCGACTCGGAGAAAATCGGCGTCGAGAGCGCGTTCCCATTCTTGGCGCGATGGGAACGGGAACACGGAAGCCTGTTGCGCGGAGCGTTGCGATCTAGGAACGGCAATTCTGCTTCCGATTCACGCAACAAATCGCAGCTGCAATCTACACGGACGCGACAGAAGTCACTCATTGTCACCGAATCTCTGCCGAGTTTAGGTTCCTTTCGCGCCGGCCTCGGCGTGCTTCCCAAAAAACTTGCCCACAATCTTGGTGATTCGCTACGTTTGCGGACAAGAGTACAGAGCGTTGAGCCCGGTGAAATGCGCGAAGATCCGGATTCTATGTGGCAGCTCCGGCTAGGCGGCGGGGAAGTGCTCAGCGGCGCGGCGCTGGTAATGACTACGCCGGCCTACGAAGCAGCGCGGCTCTTGCAAAATGCCGCGCCGGAGCTCAGCACCATGCTATCGGATATTTCGTATGCGCCGATGGCGGTTGTCTCGTCAGGGTACGACCGCGCGCAAGTACGCAGTCCTCTGCGCGGTTTCGGAGTGATGATCCCCCCGCGTGAAAAACTCAGCACGATTTTCAATGTGTGGAACTCGTCCGTCCTCGATGGCCGCGCGCCTGCTGGAAAAATTCTGATGACGAGTTTTGCCGGCGGTGCCACCAATCCCGCTTTCGTGGAAAAAGATGACGCGACCATAGCCGCAATCGTCGAGGGGGAAATGGGAGCTGTGCTGGGAATTGACGGAGAACCCGTCGAGCGATTTGTGTGGAAGCACCCCAGGACTCTTCCTCAGTTTAATCCCGGGCACGCGCGTACGGTCGCTACCATTCGCAAAGCTCTGGCGGGGCTGCCTGGCCTATACCTTGCCGGAAATTATCTCGACGGCCGTTCGCTGGGAGACTGTGTCGAAAGCGGTTCGCGAACCGCCGAAGAAATAGCGACCAATTTTTCAAATGTGACATCCAATTCCGAAAGCAGCGCGATGGCTCGAGGTTCGAACTAAGGAAGAGGAGGGCAGTTGCACTTCTCAATTTTGGTGGCCGTAATAGCAGGTGTGATTTCACTGATGCTGGCAGGCTGGCTGTATCAGCAGCTTGGTACGGCCCGCGACCAACAGCGCCACCCTGCGCCGGGCGAACTCGTAAACGTGGGCGGCCATCGGTTGCACTATCTGAGCAAAGGCGAAGGAAGTCCTGCAGTGATTTTCGAATCGGGTTTGATGTCCACCGTGCTTAGCTGGCAGGATGTACAACCGGAAATCGCGAAGGTGACTCGCGCAGTCTGTTATGACCGCGCCGGGCTCGGCTGGAGCGATCCGAGTCCGGCGACGCGCGACGCCGAACAGATCGTCAGCGAGCTGCAGAAACTCCTCGAACGGGCTCAAATTCCCTTGCCGTATATTCTCGTCGGACATTCCTTTGGCGGGCTGACCACCCGGCTGTTTGCAGCGCGATATCCCGAGCAAGTTTCCGGCCTCGTGCTTATCGACCCGGTTGTTCCGCGAGAATGGAATCCGCCCGGCGAGCGCAATGAAAAGTCGATTCGGGTCGGCTCCAGGATTTTGCGGCGTGCTGCGTCGGTATCGCGGTTGGGCGTACTGCGATTTCTGGCGTTTCTATTGCGCTCAGGCGCCACAGTTTTCGCGGATCCGCTCGTTCGGCTGGTGAGTCGCGGCGCTCCGAACAAAGATGGGACAACCAAGAGTCCGCTCTTTTGGAATCTGCCGCCCGCCGAAAGAGCGATGACGCCTGTGTTCTGGGTTCAAGCGAAATTCGCGAAAACGATTGCGAGCCAGCTTCAACAGCTTCCAACAAGCGCCGCGCAGGTCGCTGCAGCAGGAAATCTCGAAGGCATAAACCTGACCGTCATTTCCGCGGCCAATACTCCTGCGGAGCGGCGGGCGGAACAGATCGCCACGGCGCGGCTATCTTCTCGCGGGAAACATCTGACGGCGGCTTGCGGCGGGCATTGGGTGATGGAAGACGATCCGGATATCGTGCTTCAGGCGATCCGCGAGGCGATTGAGCGGGCGCGCGAATCTTGCGCCTTCGGTGTAAGCGCATGACAAGGAAAACGATTTATCGTAACTCGTGCTTAGCACGCTTACCGGAAAACTGGGTACTAGCTCGTATGATCTCCGGCCATCCGATTTAGCGGGAGTTGGCCGCCGGACGATTTTCCTCAAGCCGCGCGGAGTGTGCAATAGGGTACAGAATCTCGATTTTCTCTATGAGCTAATGGAAGAGCAGACGAGCCCCGCCGCTGCAAATTGACAGGTGATAAATCCGCGATAAGAGCCGAATCGGCAAAGGCAAACCTACCTTGAGTTCGTAATGTGTGCGTCTACTTCGCTCCGCGCGAGCGGCACGGGTCTCATGGGCCTGACCGAGCCTCGCACTGTGGCTTCATCTCTGCGTTGGAAGAGCGCCTTAAGAAAGGTCCCTCGCCCCCGTCCCTATGCTGTTCTCGCCTGCGCGTTACTTCTCCTGCGCCTGGTTCCTGCGAGTGCACTAGCTCAGCAAGAAACTGCCGAGGCAGAAGATCGGCGCAGCTCGCTCCCAGAGGGACCTCTAGACAAGACAACTGCTGTGGAGGGGGCAGCCAGCGTGGGAGGTACCGTGCTCGACGTAAGCGGAGCCTCAGTTGCCGTCGCAGAGGTGAGCTTGATGCATGAGGATGGAACAGAATTGCACACGATGGTGTCCGGGGCGAACGGCGAATTTAATTTTACAAAGATTCCTCCCGGTTCCTACCTCGTCGTCGTCAACGCCAAGGATTTTGCGCCCTTTACATCGGCAAAGTTCGTCGTCACGGTGGAGCAGGCCTACGAGGTTCCTAACGTTTCATTATCGGTTGCGACGGCAAACACAGAGATGACGGTTCATCCCGACGGGTTTATCGCCGCTGAGCAGATTAAAGCTGAGGAGAAGCAGCGTCTGGTCGGAGTCATACCAAATTTCTATACCAGCTACATTTATGACGCCGCCCCGCTCACTGTGAAACAGAAATTCTCGCTCGCGGCACGCGGCACATTCGACCCGGTTTCCATGCTCGGCGTCGGCATCGGTGCTGGCATCGAGCAGGCCAGGAACCAGTACCCCGGATACGGGCAAGGTGCTTCGGGATACGCCAAACGCTTTGCTGCAAAGTTTGCGGACGGACGCAGCAGTGACTTCCTTACGCACGCGGTTTTCCCCTCGCTCCTTCACCAGGATCCGCGCTACTACTACCAGGGCTACGGCACCGTTAAGTCCCGCCTCGTGCATGCGGTCACCTCCGCGTTTATCACACGCAGCGATAGTGGGCGTACCGAGCCCAACTATTCTTATTTACTGGGCGATTTGAGCTCAGCAGCACTGTCCAATCTGTATTATCCCCAAGCGAATCGGGGAGCGAACCTCGTCTTCACCAACGCCGCCATTGGCCTCGCCGGACGAGTGGCCGGGAATATTCTCCGTGAATTCTCGAGGCGCTTGAATACGAACGCGCCGGGCGAGCGAAAACTTTGAGTATGGGTGGTTTGAACTCGGCCACGAGGCATACCGAAACATACTGGAGGCCGAAGGCATGTCCGACAAGGAGACACGCAAGCATTGAGGGCTACGAAGAAGAGGTGGCAGGTTCGGAGTTTGGGTCAACTAGGGGTAGTTTCCCTCATCTTTCTGGTGGTGGCTGTTGTGCCGGCTGCTGCGCAGCAGGTCACTGGCGTACAGTTGCCCGATCAGCAAGCAGCAGGAAGCATCAGCGGAACAGTTGTTGATCTGACCGGCGCCATCGTCGTCGGGGGCCAAGTAAAACTTACGCATGGAGATCAATCCTCAAGCGCGGAGACACTAACAGACGGCCTGGGACAATTCTCCTTTGCCAATGTCGCTCCCGGGCCCTTCCAGCTCACAATTTCGTTTACGGGTCTCACCACGCAAGAAATCTCCGGAGCCGTGCATCCCGGGGAGGCCTTCGTTGTCCCGCAGGTAGTGTTGGCTGTTGCGCCGCAGGTGACACAGGTGACGGTCGCACTCTCGCCGGTCGAACTGGCCGAAGTGCAAATCAAGGATCAAGAGAAGCAGCGTGTGCTCGGCATCATTCCAAATTTCTATGTCACTTACGTCCCTAATGCGGTTCCTCTCTCGCCGAAACAAAAGTTCGAGCTGGCCTGGAGGTCATCGGTCGATCCGTTCACCTTCGTTGCGGTTGGGTTTATCGCGGGGATTCAGCAGGCAGGAAATGAACTCAGTGGATACGGGCAAGGAGCGCAAGGGTATGCACAGCGCTACGGTGCATCCTACGGTGACGTTGTTATAGGTACGTTCCTCGGAAGCGCCATACTGCCGTCGATCCTGAAACAAGATCCGCGTTATTTCTATAAGGGAACTGGTAGTAAGCGATCGCGGGTTTTGTACGCGCTCGCCAGTCCATTTATCTGCAAGGGCGACAACGGGAATTGGCAGCCAAATTATTCCTATGTTCTCGGGAACTTCGCCGCAGCCGGTATCGCAAATGCCTACTACCCAGCGAGCGATCGTGGAGCGGGCCTAGTGGTCGAAACCGTGCTGGTCAGGCTTGGTGAAAACGCCGTCGCGTCGATCTTTCAAGAGTTTATCGTCCGGAAGTTGACACCGAAACTCTCTAATCGCGCTCAAGCCCAGCAGTGAATTCGCTGGCAAGCATTAGGGTTCATGAAGCGGGTCGCGCTCGCAGCTGACAGGATGGATCATCACCCGGACTGGTGCAACGCGTATAACAAGGTCACTATAGATTTATCAACGCATATCAGCTGCGAGAGATGCCTCCACCAACGGGGCCGACGTCGCCGAGACTCCATCCGCGAGTTGATTGGTTTCGTTCAACACTTGCGCCTCCGACCGGACAGCTGATTTTGCTGGAGAACCAGGATCGCTCGCTGCGGAACCGGGAGCAGATCGCGGAGGGAGTGGTGGGACCGTTCGACTATATGGTGAAGGCCGGGCAACCGGCCCGCCAGAAAGTGTTTCCCGCGTGATATGCCACGCGAAAAATTCGCAAATCGCGTGTCGATTCCTGGCCACCCAGTTCGACTAGTAAGTAGAGCCGCACCGCGCACCCGGCGCCTCGCAACTTTCCAGGCCCAGCGCGGTCCAAGCTCCTATATAGTAGCGGCCCTGATACGGTGTCCGCACAACACTCAAGGAGAACACCATGCGTTTCATGATGATCATGTTTCCGAAAGAATACGAAACCGCAAAAGCCGGCTTTGTACCCAATATGAAAGACATGGAGAAAATGGGCGCGTACAACGAGAAACTAGGGAAAGCCGGCGTGCTGCTCGCGCTTGACGGGCTGACCCCGCCCGCGACGATGAGCGCGCGCGTCACCTTCAAAGGCGGAAAGTCGAAAGTGACCGACGGACCGTTTCCCGAAACGAAGGAAGTGGTCGGCGGCTACTGGATTATCCAGGTGAAGTCGCGCGAAGAGGCGCTCGAATGGGCCTCGCGCATCCCCGGCCGGGACAACGAAACGGTCGAAGTTCGCCGGATGTTTGACCTAACCGACTTCGATCCCGAGACGCAAAAAGAGATCCAAAAGAAGTTCGACGCCGCCGCCGCCGCTGAGATGGGCCAGTAATAAAAAAACTCTCCGCGCTTTGTCGAATTCCGGTCCGGCCGTTCGTCTATGTAGTGAAGGCAGGGCAACCGCCCGGCCCGAATCCCGATACGGGAAAAGGAGAAATCATGCCGCAATATCTAGTTGCGATTCACCACCCCGACGGTTACGACGGATCCCTCGAAGGCGAAGCGATGATGCGCGATATCGACGTGCTCAACGAAGAAATGAAGGCTGCCGGTGCCAGGATTTTCGCTGGCGGCCTCTCCCCCGCCAGCAGTGCGAGGTCGATGCGAGCGCAGCCCGGTGGCAAGGTGCTCATCACCGACGGGCCGTACCTGGAGACCAAGGAGCACGTAGGCGGTTTTTGGCTGCTGAAATGCGCGAACCTGGATGAGGCACTGGCGTGGGGGCGCAAGGCTGTCGTCGCCTGTCGGGCGCCGGTCGAGGTGCGCGCGTTTCTCGCGCGAACCCAGGACGACAACCCGCAGATCCCCGCGCTAGGTCAGGACTGAGGACCCAACGGAAGGCGGGTGACCCAGGTTTTTTTGATCTCGCTGGCGTCAGCAACACAGTGGGGTGCCCCGACTTTCGCGTTCTTGGCAAAGGGGGATGCCGCGAACACATACACAACGGGTTTTGTGCAGAACGGACAAAGCCGCGTCGTGGAGGAATTGATGAAACACATCTGTTTGGGTTATCTCGAGCCCGGCAAGAATGTCCTGGCAGTACACTTCAATTTCAGAAACGAGAATCAACGATGAATGAGCTCACGAGGCGTGATTTTGTTCGCGGCGGTTTGACTGCGGGAATTGGGATCGGTGTTACGCCTGAATTGCTGCGCTCCGCCAACGCCCGGCAGGCGATTGCGCCTGCAGCGGGGGCGGACCCCTATGCAATGGTCGATCCGGAGTTGCTTGACGCAATCAAGAAATTCCCATTCCCCACTCAGACCTTCACCAGCGAAACTCTCGTTGCCGGACGCAAATGGCCCCCGGTGCCTCCGCTGCCTCCGCCGGCGCCGCAGCCATTTGAACGGCACATACCCGGTCCATTGGGCGCGCCGGACTTGCGCCTGGTGATTGTCGATGCGGCTCCGGGCACGAAAGGGCGTCCTGCGTTTCTGCACATTCATGGCGGCGGGTATGTCTCCGGCTTCGCCGGACAATTCAATCCGTTTCTGCAAGCAGTGGCACAGAATTGCGGATGCCTGGTCGTTTCGGTCGACTATCGCCTCGCGCCGGAAACTCATTTCCCGGGATCGCTCGAAGATAATTACACCGCGCTGCGCTGGCTCTACAAGAATTCTGACGAGCTCGGCGTGGATCGCAAACGCATCGCCATAGGCGGAGAAAGCGCCGGCGGCGGCCATTCTGCGCAACTCGCCATTGCCGCGCGCGATCGCCGCGAAATTCCCATCCTATTTCAGTTGCTGATTTATCCGGCGCTCGACGATCGAACCGGCAGCACTCGCCAAGTTCCGCCGTATATCGGACAGTTCCTTTGGAACGCGGGCTCGAATCGTTTCGCCTGGACTTCCTTCCTCGGCGTCCCGGCCGGCTCGCCTACGGTTCCGGCAGGCGCGGTTCCTGCGCGCGTCGAAAATCTCGCCGGACTTCCTCCCGCATTCATCGGCGTCGGCGCTATCGATCTGTTTGTGGATGAAGATGTCGAATACGCCCGCCGCCTGATCAATGCCGGAGTTCCGACGGAACTCCATGTAATTCCGGGCGCGTATCACGGCTTCGATGTGCTAGTCCCCGACGCCGCAGTTTCAAAGCGATTCACGGAATCGTGGATAGTTGCCCTTCGGCGAGCATTTGCCACCGGCTAGCCCGCGAAGTCTGATTTTACTAGCGACAAGCAACTGCATCAATCGATGTGTTACACGGTCTCTGACGGAGGACCCAATGAAATACATCTGTTTGGGCTATCTCGAGCCCGGCAAGTTCGAAAACATGTCTCAGAGCGAGCGCAACACCGTGCTGGACGAGTGTTTTAGCTACAACGACGAACTGCGCAAGAACGGACATTTGGTCGCTGAGGAACCTCTTCAGCCCCCCAACACGGCGGTGACCGTGGGTTGGAAGGACGGAAAGGTTGCAGTGACAGACGGTCCGTACGCGGAAACGAAGGAGCAATTGGGTGAATTCAGGTGCTTGAAGCGCGAGACCTGAATCACGCAATTCAGCTCATTTCCCAAAGTCCGGGAGTGAAGTTGAAGTGTGGAACAATCGAGATACGTCCAGCGGCGGATATTAACGAAATGATACGGGAGAGCGAGGGGCGACGGCGAGAGGATACCTCGCGATGAGGCCGGCCACGAGGGAAAGCCCGAGGGAAAGAATGATCAGTATTATGGCCAGAGGCTGGCCCAACGGTGGATGATTTTCTGGATGCCCCGATGCCAAAAACCCAATAACAACTGGGTGGACAAGCATCGGAGTCCGAGGACGTGCGATGTGTGATCGGCACGCTCCCGTTAGCGATACAGACCAATGCGCTCATCGAGGAGCCATTGGTTCGTGTTCCGGGGGATTGTCGGCAACTCTTACCTAATCCCGTTTACTTCAGGGTTGCCCGTGATCCGGGCACAATCGCCAGGTGGCGAAGCGGCCCCACCTCGTGCCTACGAGGCTTCTGTAATTCAATGTAAGGAACCCAATTCTTATGAGCGCGAACGCGCGGCACGCATCACTTCAAAAAAGCCGAACGGCCCCAGAAGACAGCTCGCGGTCACGACTCCACCCATCAATGCTCCCATGATGCCGAGCAACGCCGCGTCGGTGCCCGTCAGATATAGATTCCCGATCGGCGTGCGCGGGCCAAGCCATGCCGTAGAGTATTTTTCAGGCGTGCCCGGATAGCCGTAGATCGTCCCCGAGGGCGCAGCCGTGAAGTGTTCAAATGTCAGGGGTGTGCCTAGCTCTGAGTACTCCACGAGATTTCCAAATCCCGGGTGGCTCCGTTCGACGAGATCCAGCAATGCCTGCGTCATCCGCTTCTTGACAGATTCGTAGTCCGCGCTGCGTCTGCGCCAGGGTTCATCGCAATGTGCTTCCAAGGAGCGATAGGAGAGTGGGGCAACAATCTCCGCGGTGTGCCGTTGGGCGCGAGGATCTTTGAGAGACGGGAACGAGAGATAGGCCATCGCCGCTCTGCCGTCGAGGAGATCGTTCCGGCGCGCATACGTCTCATCATGGTCGAAGGACTCAAAAATCCAGTAATTCTCCCCCTGGAAACCCATCTCGCGGGGATCGCGCCGCAAACCAAGAAAGAGTTCAACGACCTCGAAACCTTCCGGCGGCGATTTGAGTTGGTCACGGAACGGTAGAGCAGAGGCCGGCAGCATGCGCGTAAACGTGTTCCACGCCCCGGCGTCGGATACCACGACCGGCGCTCGAAATTCCGCACGAGTCCCTTGTTTGCCTTTGCGGATGTTGGCTTCCACGCCGACAGCGCGGCCGTCATCGAGAAGAATCCGGCTGACCTCGTGGTTGGGAAGTAGTTCACCGCCCGCTGCGCGGATTACGGCGCCCCTTCATGCCTTCGCCCATCCCGCCCACGTAATGAAGCCCGACATCCCAGGACCAGCCGCCTGGCCGAGTGAATGTATGCGTGAAACCCCCAATCTTGAAGTGGCGCTCCAGCACGAGCACGCGCCACTTACGCAACTTGGCCATGATGCTCGCAAATGCGAGGCCGCCCATGCCGGAACCGATAACAATCGCGTCATATCCAGGTTGTGACGACATCCGGTTGGCCTCAGTTCTTCACTGAAGTGCATATATCGTAGGACAATCTTGGCCTTTTGGCGTGAATGTTCTGCTGTGAGGACGGCATTCGGCTTCTAGAGCGGCGACTAGTTCCCTTTCATTATTCGTCACGGTTACCTCACTCGACCCTTTTAACCTAGCAGGATAATCTTACGCGCAGTCCAGTGAACCTCATCCTTGTTACGTGTTAACATCACGTCAATGAATTCCAGCAATAATTATGACGGCTGGCGATCGCTCAGCCAGACCTAGCTAAAGACTGATGCCGTTCCCCACCACGAAGTTCCTTTCCCGCTCCGTTGGAGTTCGCACGTTTTTCACGAGGCAGTTGCGGTTGTTCTTGGTTGCAGTCGCGGTGTTTGCGATTCTTTGGGCCACGAATGTGCGCGGTCAGGGCACCGGCTTCGTTCCAGTACTCCTCTACTCTCTCTTCATCGGAAATTTCACGACACCGATTATGAATCGTCTCGCTCCATTGAGTTCGCGCCTGCGCTTTCCGTTTGACTGGGTCACGTACCTGATATTTTTGTTCCTCGCGGCTGTTGCCTGCGTGTTGTTGACTGTGGCGATCGTGATGGCGGTATATCGAGCTCCCTTTGGCTCGTTTTTCGCCCAGCTATGGGGCCCCGGTAGGCTGGTAGTCATCGTTATTTTGATCATGGGGAGTGTCCGCCATTTGTATGAGGAAACGCGAGGGCAGCTTGAGCGCAAGAATCTCGAACTTCAACGCACCGTCGAGATTGGAAATACGCGATCACAACAGCAAGAGCAGGAGCTGGACAAAGCGCGAGAGATTCAGGAAGGACTCTTACCCAAGAAGATTCCCCAGGTGAGAGGACTGGAAGTGGCGGGAACGTGGCAGCCTGCAAGCGTAGTTGGCGGAGATTATTTTGATGTACTGAAGTTCAACGAGAGAAAGATTGGGGTCTGCATCGGAGATGTGGCCGGCAAGGGGATTAGCGCTGCGTTGTTGATGGCCAACCTGCAGGCCAGCTTTCGAGCGTTCGCTTCGGAAGCGGTCTCACCAGGTACACTCGTGGGGAAGTTGAATGAGGTGATATCCAGTAACATTGCTCCCGATAAATTCATTACGTTCTGCTACTGCACGATCGATGCGGCTGATAACAGGCTGACAGTTGCCAGCGCCGGTCACTGGCCGCCCATTCTGTTCCACAAATCGGGTGAGGCAGTTCCATTAAAGGAAGGAGGACCGCCGTTGGGAATATTTCCGAACCGGAATTACGAAGATGTAGGGCTACAGTTGGGCTCTGGGGACCGCCTGGTGCTTTATACCGATGGTCTAACCGAAGCGATGAATTCTGATGAACAGGAATTTGGAGAGCGAAGATTGGTTGAGCTGGGCAGTCGCAACATTGCGTTAAGCGCCTCCGAGTTGCTTGCCGCAATTAAGAAAGAGGTGGTCAGCTTCTGCAACGGACGCTTCCAGGATGACTTCACGCTGGTTGTTGTCGCCGTGAAATGAGAACGATTTTGGTAATCCTCCCCTTCGAGTTCGATACACATTAACTGCTCCGCGAATACGCTCATTTGTACAGAACTGCAAGCAAGGCGATGTAGAACCGGACACTGATTCAAGAATCCCGAGTCATAGCGAGCGCTGAAAGTAATCCATATCCCTGAGCCTATGGTCGTTACGCAACCACAGTCTACTCGGGTCGAGGATCCGACATTGTTATGCAATCAAGTCAAATATCGGGCTCCAAACACCGTACGCAGCGTGGGATTCACTGATGGCGCAATCGGTTAGGAAAGCGTAATTCTTCTCGAGTGAGTGATTGCTGCCCTACGGAATCCACGGCCCGCGCGAAGAAACCAGTTTATGCCGCGCCGGATGCTGCCCGCTCGGAACGCAGCGACATGGTGATTCGCTCAACGACCGCCATAATTTTCTCGATATCGTGTCCACCATCATGAGCGTGAAATTCGTTTGCCAGCTCGCGGCCATCGGGAGCTGTAATCTTGAATTTCCAAACATCGTTGTCTTGCGCTCCTAAAATACTGACGGTCCAGTTGTCCAGGTACCGTTTGAAAAATTGCTCCACACGTGCACGGAGCGTCTGCTCCATTTCCGGATTACCTAAGAAGTCTGTTGTAACCATTGCTGGCATCTAAATCTCCTCCCTTCGGTTCCAAAGGGTTTCAGATTGAACAGGCGCTTTCAAGGAATTACGCTCTCGGTCAGCCGCAGCCAGACGCCTCTGGAAGAATTGGCCGCTTACCGTGGAAATGGAATTCGTGACCACAAGAATCGCATCGGAGTCCGCCGCCAGCGTCCGTAGCGCCCGTCCACACTTCTTTTTCAAACTCTTGCCGACAAAAGAAGTGTTTGGGTCATTACTTACTGCGTCTCCTCGGTCTTACCCCTTCCCGTACTTTGCGTCCTAGCTTGAGAATCGCGTCGACTTGCCCTTTGTCGCCTGAGAATCCATTCACTTCGGCCCACGTTCCATAAATGAGCGGAACATTGTCAACGTTGAGAAACTCGGCGAGTCGTCGAGCCGTTGCCTTATATTCCTCTTTTCGGGAATCCCAAGCACTGTTCTGAGATAAAAACTCGTCGACGATGGCGAGCACCGATTCGTTGTCCGGATATTCTTTCATGCCCCATCGGCGCAGGCGCTCGTAGGCGCGAGCCAGTTGCCTGACTCGCCTGTTCTTGCAAAACAGAGAAGTATAGGTCTCGAACTAGCGTCTGAACGGCAATGGAGTCAAGTTAAATTTCATTCATAATCGCGTACGGGAAGTACTGGAGCGCCTGTAATGAACGCACTACTTCAACCCATTCGTGGAACTAATGAGTGTGCGAACGAAGCTGACGGTGACGTTTGCTGCGCCAATTATCCGGCCGCATCCTAAACGCTGAACAGACGTTGGTGAGGATTCTCCATTGTAGCGGAAATGTAGCATGGAACCGCCTCGAAGCGTCGAATGCACCAAGGGACGAACGCAGATCAATCGGGGAACCCTATTTCTTTTAGCTTCGGATTTTTGTCAGAACGAACGCGCCAAGAATCACAGTTCCGAATAGCAGTATAGGAGCAGGTTCCGGTGTCGCGCTTCCAGGTGCAATATGTGTCGTAGAGATTTGAATGAGCGTAGAAGTGCCATAGCGATCTCCCCAACAGGTTGTCCCATCGGCAGCAATCCAATTGCAGTGCACTGCTCTGACCCGGGACACCTCTGCTCGCCCGGCACTCGGTTCCTTTCGGGTGCTAGGAGGAGGTTGGACGCCGTGAACGTCCGTTCAATTCGTAACAGTAACCAGTTCCAGATCGTTCGCTGTAAGGATTTCCCCTTTCGCGTTTTTCACTTCCAGTTTAGGGGGTTTTCGGGTGCGTTTGTCCAGAACCTGAAGGCGTTTCTCGCCGCGGGAAAAGAGATAACTTTCTCCCCACTGGCGCAAAGCAACAAGGATCGGGAGCAACTCTCGGCCTTTTGGGGTTAGGGCATACTCCTGGTAGGCACTGCCGTCCGAAGCCGGCACCTGTTCCATGATTCCGCACGCAACCAATTTCTTAAGGCGCGCGCTCAGGACGTTCTTTGCCAATCCCAAGCTCTTCTGAAAATCGGAGAAGCGTCGTATGCCAAAGAGGGCGTCACGAACGATGAGCAGAGACCACCATTCGCCGATGGTATCGAGCGAGCGTGCCACGGGGCACAGGTTGGCTTTGAAGGATTTGCGTCGCATAGCTCCTCGTATCTAATCGCCAGAAAATCTGGTTGCACTATTATACCAGGTTCTGGCATCCTATGGATGGTTGCTTCATGCAACCAGAATGGAAGCGAAGGTTTGAAAACTAATTCGATCGGAGGATCTATGACTGTCCGAGCCGATGGCACCGATCAAGCATTCAATCCCAATGTGTTCTCTCGCCGTAGCTTCATCGCGCATGCGTCTTGTTTCGGCGCGTTCTACACTCTTGCGAAAACAATCCCACTTCCCGCGCTCGCTGAAACTGTCGGCCAAGATTCTCGCGTCTCGTCATCGCCCCTAGTGGATAAGGGCTTCGCATCGGTGCGTAAAGTCGGCGATGGTTTGTACGCAACGATTTCCGACCCCTCCAAGGGCACCACAACGTACTGCAATGGCGGCTTCCTGGTCGGCAAAGCAGCACTGCTGATAGAGGGATACAGCACTGTAGCTGGCGCTTCTTTCCAAATGGATGCGCTACGCTCCGTAAGCCAGGTCCCCGTAAAGGGTGCGCTGGACACGCATTATCATTACGACCACTCCATGGGCAACGCCTTCTACGGTGCGAGCGGCGTGCCCCTGTGGGCGCATGCCTCAGTGGCGCAACGAATTGTCGAAAGCTACGTTCCGCTGCAGGGCGCCGACAAAGCCGCGGTGCTGGGGTCTTTTGAGAAGCGCATAAGCTTTTCGTCAAACAGGGCGCCTATGTCTTCATCACGGGCCGCCAGAAGGAACTCGACGAGGCCGTGAAGGCAATCGGCACCAACGTTTCTGGCGTCCAGGGAGACGTGTCCCAATTGGCCGACCTTGATCGTCTTTACGAGACCGTCTCTAAGCTGAAGGGACGAATCGATATTGTTTTCGCCAACGCCGGCGTTGGCGAATTTGTTCCCTTTGGCGCCGTCACCGAAGAGCATTTCGACAAACTGTTCAACATCAATGTGAGGGGTACGCTCTTCACGGTGCAAAAGGCTTTACCGCTACTGAAGGACGGTGGCTCTATCATTCTCAACGGCTCTGTCGCGGGCGTTAAGGGTACTGCCGCCTTCGGCGTCTACGCCGCCAGTAAGGCTGCAATCCGCTCTTTCGTGCGAACCTGGACTACAGATCTGAAGGACCGTCGTATCCGCTCAAACGTTGTTAGCCCGGGCCCGATCAATACGCCGCTGGCTAATCGGCAGTCTGCAGACGTGATTGCGCGGATTGTGTCCACCATCCCGATGGGACGCATGGGGGAACCCGAGGAAGTTGCTAAGGTGGCGTTGTTTCTGGCCTCGGATGACTCCAGTTTCATCACGGGTATCGAACTGTTCGTTGACGGCGGCAGAGCCCAGATCTAACCGAAAGGAGGCCATAATGACTTCAAGACGTGAGTTCCTATCCGATGCCTCGGAATTGCGCTCGCATCGGCCACGACTTGGCCAATCCGAGCTGACCGAGCCCGTTCAACGCAGGGGCAATCCAACACCAGTACGTCCAAAACCGGACGAACAACTCAAAAAACATCCTTGACATGGGACGTGTACTTGGCGCCCAGCATACCTGCCATCACGAGCGATTTGCCTCCAGGCGAAAAAGAGCGGCCGTGGCCGCCGATTTCGTCAACCCTGATTTCTGGGGAGCGCGACGCTGTCCTGGTCGACACCCCTATTACCGTCGAGCAGGCTCGCGTCCTGACGGATTGGCTTGTGGCGAGGGGCAAGAATCTGACGACGATTTACGCCACCCATGGCCACGGCGATCATTTCTTTGGCACCAGCACTGTTCTGGAGCGATTTCCAGATGCCCGTTTTGTCGCGCGGCCGGAAGTGATTAAGATTATGCGCCAGCAAGCGTCGCCAGAGTCTCTCGCTAGGTTTTGGAATCCGCGTTTTCCCGACCAGATTTCCACCCATCTTGCAATCGCCGAAGAGCTGGCCGGAAATGTCATCGACCTGGAAGGCCACGATTTAACCAGTGTGCCGCTTGGATTCACCGATACTGCCAGCACAAGCTGCCTTCACGTTCCGTCAGTCGGTTTGATTGTCGCGGGTGATGCCGCCTACAACGGCGTTCACCTGCATCTGTCAGAGTCGCCCGATCAGCAGAAGCGCCAGGAGTGGATTGCTGCCCTCGATAAAATGGAGTCGCTTAAGCCACGCGCAGTCATCGCCGGGCACAAGCGCGTCGGGAACGATGACAGCCCTAAGATCCTCGGCGAAACGCGGAGATATATCGGCGATTTCGAGCGCCTTGCCGTGCAGACGACGACCGCGCTGGAATTATATGACCAAATGCTGAAGCTCTACCATGATTGGGGCAATCGAGGTGCGCTTTGGACTTCAGTGTGTGCCATAAAACCTTAATCCATTCCGTCGTGGCCTTCGCGCGACGCAAACTTCTAAGGTGGAACTAGTGAGCCGAAGCCCGCTCGGATAGCCGAGCACCGGAAGGCGGCGAGCCCAGTGAATACAAGCGCGTTTGTCGGTACTAACCCGACGGGCGAGCTTATAACTTCCGGGTTGCCCGTGACTCGGGCGCGATCTGGCGATCACCGACAGTTTACTTCCCAGAAGGAGACGACGGAGCGTTGATGTGAGATTTCACTTTGATGAAGGGCCCAATGCGGACAGGTGAGTGCCCAACTATTCGTGCCGCAGCGCCACGATGGGATCCACGCGCATGGCACGGCGCGCGGGGATGTAACAGGCAATCACCGCGACGCCGAGCAGAACGATGGCCACGGCGCCAAAGGTCAGCGGATCGGTCGCCGAAACTCCATAAAGCAGGCTGGCCATCAAGCGCGTAAGCAGAAGCGCGGCCACGGCTCCGGCGCCTACGCCAAGCAATGCAAGCTTTGCTCCCTGTCCTAAAATCAGCCGCAACACGTCGCGCTGCTGCGCGCCAAGAGCCATGCGGATGCCGATTTCGTGCGTGCGCTGCGACGCCGAGTAGGAAATCACTCCGAAGATTCCAACAGCAGCGAGGATCAGGGCAATTCCACTGAATGAGCTCAGCAACAAAGTGCGGAATCGTTCCTGCGTCACCGACGCACCGACCGCGTCCGGGAAAGATTCGACATCTGTCACCGGCAGGTCCTTGTCAATGGAGTGAACCGCCTGGCGAATGCCGGCGGCCACGCTCGATGCGCTCAACGAACTTCTTACAACGACCTCTCCTCCATAAAGAGGCGCCTGAGCGAAGGGCACATACATCATCGGGCCGGGTTTCCGGCTAAGCGTCACATCCCGCACGTCGCCGACGACGCCGACGATCTCGCGTGACACATTGCTGGCTGGCGGAAATCCAAATCTCATTTGCCTTCCGATGGGGTCCTGGTTCGGGAAATAACGCCGCGCCAGCGTTTCGCTGATGATCGCTGCGTTCGGATTGGACGGCGAGTCTTGCTCGGAGAAAAAACGGCCTCGCAGCAGCGGAATTTGCATCACGCGAAAATAATCGGGACTCACCGTCGCGTAATCGGCGGTGGTCGATTTGCCCGGCTGGAGCGGAGGATTTCCTACAATGTTGAACTCGAAGGTGGCTTCGCCTTGGCGGTCCATCGGCAGCGGAGCCGCCAGAGCGGAATCTTGCAAACCAGGCTGGGCATGAAGGCGCGCCAGCAACTCGTTGGAAAAAGTCGTCCATTGCTGCGGCGTCGAATATTGAAACTGAGGAAGCGAAACCTCGGCTTCTATGACGTTTTTCGGATCGAAGCCCGGATTGACAGACGTGACCAGCGCAAAGCTGCGCATGAGGAGGCCGCCCGCAACCAAAAGCACCATGGCCAGGGAAATTTCCGCGATCGCCAAGAAACTCCGCACGTGCTGGCCGCCACGCTGGCCTGTACGCTCGCCGCCCTCTTTGAGGTTTGTCTGCAAGTTGGAGGGAGTTGCGAGGAGCGCGGGTGCCAGTCCAAACGCCAGCGCGGCAGTAAGAGACAAGAACAGCGCGAACGCCAAGACCGAGCCTCCAACTTGAATCGAACTGATCTGGGTCACGTCGGATGGCAAGAAAGACCGGAGACTCCAGACACCCCAAGCCGCGAGAAGCACACCGGCCAATCCACCGAGCAATCCCAGAAGAGCGCTCTCGGTCAGCAATTGCCGGACAATGCGGGCGCGCCCTGCCCCAAGCGCGATTCGCAATGCAATTTCTCTCCCGCGAGAAGTGGCCCGCGACAGAAGCAGGTTCGCAATATTGGCACAAGCGATCAATAGGACCAGGCCAACCGCGCCCAGCAAAATAAGCAGGGCGGATTTCACGTTTCCGACCACCACCTGCCGATAGGGCTCAATCCGGATCGTGAATCCTGAATCTTCTGCGGGATACTGCTTCGCGAGCCGCGCGCCCAGGGTGTTCATCTCGGCCTGAGCTTGCGTCAGAGAAACGCCTGGCTTAATCCGGCCGATACCGACCAGCACACGCGCACCAGGCTGCGACATCCGAGGTCCGAACAGCGGGTCCTGCGCGACAGGAATCCACACGTCTTGATGGGGAGCGCCGTCAGGATAGCGAAAGCTTGCCGGCAGGATTCCGACAACGGTGAATGAACGCATATCCAGTGTGATGGATTGGCCAATAAGAGCCGGATTGGAACCGAAGCGGCTGCGCCAGAGACTTTCGCTCAGAACAGCGACACTCGCCGCGCCTTGCTTGCCGTCCTCGTGCAGCAATGTGCGGCCCAGCAGAGGCTTTGCGTTCAGCAGAGAAAATATCTCCGGTGTCACGGCCGCGGTGTTCACAATGGATGGCTCGCCCGCCCCAGTCAATGTGAGATCGTGAAACGAATTTCCTGCCATCTCGCTAAACACGCGGTTCTGCTCGCGGCACTCGGTGAAGTCCCTGTAGGAAAGACCCGACAGAGCGTCTGGCTGTTGCAGCGGGACATCGAACATCAGGACGAGCTGATTGGGATCAGGATACGGAAGCGATCGCAAAAGCACCGCATCCACGATACTGAAAATCGCTGTGTTGGCGCCGATGCCCAGTGCCAGCGTTAGGACAGCGACGAGCGTGAAGCCGGGGTTCTTGCGCAGCATCCGCGCTCCGTAGCGGGCATCCTGCCAAGATGTCTCCAAAGTGGAGAAGGCGGCCATCTTGCGTTAGACCTCCTCTATGTCGCGTATTCGTGAATTCTACTCCGGATACCGGCGGTACGGTCCGTAAAACCGATTCACAAAATCTAACGCCGATTGGTAACGATAACCGCAGAAGGATTTACCGAATTCGTCAACTCCCGGATGGTCGGCTAGAACGAAGCCGCTTGTGCGGCAGACGCTGCGCGTGAGGTAGTGGAGCGGTGGTTGCCTGGCTGTTGAGATAAATTGTCGGGTCATAAGGAGGCCGTCCCCATGACCCGACTTCGCAAAATGATGCTGGAAGAACTCCAGCGTCGTAACTTTTCTGAAGATACCATACGCCGTTACATCCACACAGTCGAAGATTTTGCTCGACACTTCAACCGTCCACCGGATCGCCTAGGCCTGCGGCACATTCGCGAATACCAAGCCCACTTGTTCCAGAAGCGGAAGTTATCTTCGGGTTCCGTTACGAACCACCTGGCGGCTCTGCGCTTTTTCTACATCCAGACGCTCAAGAAAGCCTGGAGCGTCGCCGAGACCCCCTACCCGAAAAAGAATCATCACCTTCCAGCGATCCTCAGCCAGGAAGAGGTCGCAGGACTCATCGATGCCGCTGGCACTCCCTTCCATCGCACTCTGCTCATGACGCTCTACGCTACCGGTCTGCGGCGTGCTGAGGTAACTCACTTGAAGGTCAGCGATATCGACAGCAAGCGCATGGTGATTCATGTCCGCGGAGGAAAGGGCCGCAAAGACCGCGATGTCCTGCTCAGCCCCAAGCTGCTCGAAGAACTGCGCAAGCACTGGCATCGGTTGCGGAGAAAAACCAACGACTGGCTCTTTCCCGGCAACCGTTGGCATACTGCGAATCACCCGATCGACGCAAAAACGCTATACCAAGCCTGCCAAGGAGCCGCGAAGCGCGCGGGTCTCAACCGGGCCATCCATCCCCACACCTTACGCCATTGCTTTGCCACTCATCTGCTCGAGGCCGGCGCTGATCTGCGCACCATTCAGATCCTGTTAGGCCATCAAAGTTTGGAACAAACTGCCATCTACCTCCATCTCTCCAAACGTCACCTGAATGCCACACCGAGTCCTCTGGACTCGCTACAACTGAAAGACGAGTCAACACAGGAAGGGTAAATGAGTCGGCCGCCCCTTGAGGTGGCCGATCTTATCCGCAGCGCAGGAGCTGCTTTTATCGAACGAAATCGCCAGTGGATCCGCTGGAGGCAGGTCAAAGTGTTGCGGGCCATTGCGCGGTGTCGTACCGCGGCACTCGGCGGTCATGTCGATCAATGTACTCGCTGCGGGCATCGCGCCACCATTTCGTACAACAGCTGCCGCAATCGCCATTGCCCCAAGTGTCAGACGGCTGCCCGGGAGCGCTGGATCGGCGCGCGTCAGAAGGAACTTCTCCCGACGCGCTACGTCCACGTAGTCTTTACACTTCCCGCATCGTTGGCACGCTTGGCGCTACAAAACAAAAAGCTCATCTATGGCCTGTTGCTCCGCGCCACCGCCGAGACACTTCTTGAGGTCGCCCGGGATCCCCAACACCTTGGCGCGGAAATTGGGTTCTTCAGCGTGCTTCACACCTGGAATCAGAAACTCAGTTTGCATCCCCACGTGCATTGCGTCATTCCCGCCGGTGGGTTGAGTCTAGATCACACTCACTGGATAAAATCACGCTCGCGATTTTTCCTCTCCATCAAAGTGCTCCGTCGCGTCTTTCGCGGAAAGTTCGTCGCTGGCCTCCAGCAAGCCTTCCAGAGCGGCCGACTGCAGTTCCATGGAAAGTTAGCTCCGCTCTCTCTGCCCAAAACCTTCGCTGCCTGGCTACGGCTACTGTTCCGAAAAGACTGGGTGGTTTACGCGAAACCTCCCTTCGGTGGCCCGGAATACGTGCTCCAGTATCTGGGCCGCTACACCCATCGCGTGGCCATCTCCAACCATCGCCTGGTCTCGTTTGCCGAAGAGAAGGTCACCTTCCGCTGGCGGGACTCCGCTCATAACAACGAACAGAAACTCTTAACCGTATCGCTTGATGAATTCCTACGCCGATTCCTCTTGCACTTGCTCCCCAAAGGTTTCGTGCGCATTCGCAATTTTGGTTTCCTGGCCAATCGGCGACGTGCCGCTTTCCTGCCGCTATGCTTTCACTTGCTTGACGCAGCACAAGAACCGCAGGCAGATCAAAATGCCGCTGATTCGAACGGTCTTTGGCGTTGTCCCAAGTGTGGTGGACCGATGGTAGTTGTCGAAAGGTTCACCGCTGCCGAGATCCAACTTCGGTCTCCACCGTTGCTCACTTCTGCCGCATGAAACGCTTCTCTCCAACCCGCATCCTGCGCGCCTCTCGGCGTGCTCTGTCTCTCTGCGTCTTAACGCAGAACAAAACTCCATTCTCAACTTCCTCAGCGCGTCCTCCACGATACTCTCTTGCCCCAGTCTGTTCCCGCCGTCTTCTGCCGTGCTCTACCGCACAGTCTCCGCGACACTCCACACCGCTGTCTCCTCCCATTCAATCTCCATAGGGCCCGCGTCCGCCGCAACCACAAGCGGCTTCCTTCTAGCCGCCTTAATCGAACGCGCGCAGAGCTACATGCCCACCTTCACTGCTCTGCCAAAACGCGCGTCCGATTAAGCACTAACGCAACTCTTCCTTAATCCGATAAGGGAAGAGTAGCCCGTGACACGCTCGCCATTCGGTTTCTCGATGGGCTAGACTGGATCGACTTAACCACGCTCTCTGTCGGATGACGAGCAGGTCCTTTTCGACATTCGTGCTGACGGACGAACGGATGATGAAAGCACTGATTCGCGACCGATACGGTCCGCCCGACGTGCTCGAAGTAAGGGACATCGAACGGCCCGCACCAATGGAACGCGAGGTCCTGGTGCGGGTGCATGCGACCTCGATCAACGATTGGGATTGGCAGATGCTCCAGCGGCCGATGCTTCCGCTCGGCTTCAATACGCCACGTGTACGGATTCTGGGTTCCGACATCGCGGGACGGGTTGCCGCCGTCGGCAGCGGGGTTCGACGTTTCACAATCGGAGACGAGGTCTACGGTGATCTGTCTCGCTTCGGGTCTGGCGGCTGGGGCGGATTTGCAGAGTATGTGTGTGCGCCCGAAGGCGCGTTGGTACGGAAGCCCCTTCGAATGACTTTCGAACAGGCCGCCGCACTACCGCAAGCCGGGCAACTCGCAGTGCAAGGTCTCTTTGCGGTCGGACCGCTCAGGTCCGGCCAGAAGATCCTCATCAATGGGGCGGGTGGCGGCGTGGGCACGATTGCCATCCAACTCGCCAAATCGCAGGACGTGGAAGTTACCGGTGTCGATAGCGCGGTGAAGTTCGAGATGATGCGGGCCATCGGCTTTGACCACGTGATCGATTACAGAAAGGAGAACTTTGCCAGGAACGGGCGGCACTACGACCTGATCCTCGATACAAAAACGACTCGTTCCCCATTCGCGTACATGCGCTCGCTCAGTCCCGGGGGAACTTACGCCACGGTCGGTGGCGACCTATCCCGACTGATCCAGTTTGTAATTTTCGGATGGTGCATTCGGCAAACCACAAGCAAAACTTTCCGCTTGATTATGCTGAAGCAAAACCGGGACCTGCCATACCTGAACGAACGTTTTGAAGCCAGACAGCTGATCCCCGTGATCGACGGCCCTTATAAGCTGAGCGAAGCGCGGGAAGCCTTTCGTCGTTATGGTGCGGGCACTCACAACGGCAAGGTCGTCATCGCGATGGAGTGAAAGTCGATCAGTTATCACAAAGGCTTTCCGACGCTCTGTTGCGCGTTAATGTAGTCTCTCTTCGTTGACTTGCCTCAGGACTGCAACCTAATATATGTGTGCCACATGCCTGATTCTCAGCCGTTGATCGGCCGCACCGTCTCGCACTATCGCATCGTCGAGAAACTCGGCGGCGGTGGCATGGGCGTCGTTTACAAAGCTGAGGATCTCAAGCTCGGGCGCTTTGTAGCCCTCAAGTTCCTGCCCCCTGACGTGGCCAAAGATGCACAAGCCCTCAGCCGTTTCGAGCGCGAAGCCAAGGCGGCTTCGGCTCTGAATCATCCGAACATCTGCACCATCTACGAAATTGACGACCAGCACGGCGAAGCGTTCATTGCCATGGAATTTCTGGACGGGCTGACGCTGAAGCATCGCATTGGTGGGCAACCGATGGAAACGGAACCAATTCTATCGCTGGCCATCGAAATTGCGGACGCGCTTGATGCCGCTCACGCCGAAGGCATCGTCCACCGTGACATAAAGCCCGCCAACATCTTTGTGACCAAACGCGGACACGCGAAGGTTCTGGATTTCGGCCTGGCCAAGTTGCAAGCAAAGGCCAAGGATGCCGACGCGACGCTGACGCAGGAAGCGATGCAATTAAGCACGCCCGGCGCGGCTATGGGCACGCTGACCTATATGTCGCCCGAGCAGGCGCGCGGCAAAGAACTGGATGGCCGCACGGATATTTTTTCTTTCGGTTTAGTGCTCTACGAAATGGCTACCGGAAACCGGGCATTTTCGGGAGATAGTTCGGCAGAGATTTTTGATGCCATTCTAAATCGAGCTCCGATTTCTGCGACTCAAGTGAACTCCGAATTGCCGCCGGAACTGAATCAAATTATCAACAAGGCTTTGGAGAAGGACAGGACACTCCGATACCAACACGCCGCTGACGTCCACACGGACCTGCAACGGCTGAAGCGGGACACGGAATCGGGACGCGCGACCGTGGTGAGTGCAATAAAATCGAAATCTCCAGCCGGACCAGAAGTCCCGGCCAAGACTCGCCGGGTCAAGTGGCCCGTACTGATCACCGCTGCTGTCGTGGTCGTCGCGGCAGGCATTGCTAGCTGGCTTTACTTTGCGCGCCGGGCGCAGGCCCTCACCGAGAAAGACACTATTGTCCTTTCCGACTTCGCCAACAGCACGGGCGACGCAATCTTCGACGACACGCTGAAGACGGCGCTCAACGTTTCGCTGCGGCAATCGCCTTTCCTGAATGTGCTCTCCGACAGCGAAGTGGCTAAGACCTTGCAACAGATGACTCGTTCGGCTGACACGAAACTCACTCCCGGAGTAGCCCGCGAACTTTGCCAGCGCGCGGGTAGCAAGGCTTATATTGCCGGGTCGATTGGCAGTCTGGGCAGCGAATACGTGCTGGGGTTGAAGGCGGTGAATTGCCGGAGCGGAGACACGCTGGGGCAGGAACAGGTCACGGCGGCGTCCAAGGAGAAGGTGCTGGACACGCTGGGCGAGGCCGCATCCAAGTTGCGCGGCGAACTGGGCGAATCGCTGGCTACTGTGCAGAAGTTTGATGTTCCACTCGAACAGGCCACCACGTCTTCGCTCGAAGCTCTGAAAGCGTACAGCCTGGGCGCAAAGACTTATAGCGGGCAAGGCGCCGCCGCAGCCTTGCCTTACGATCAACGCTCCATCCAACTTGATCCGAATTTTGCCATGGGCTACGAGGCAGTCGGCAACGACTACAACGGTCTTGCCCAGCTAGGGCGGGCCGGCGAATATTACACCAAGGCATTTCAGTTACGGGAACATGCCAGCGAACTGGAAAAGCTGACGATCACCGCCGACTACTATTCGAATGTAACTGGGGAACTGGATAAAGCGGCCCAGGCGTATCAGGAGGAGATTGCGAGCTACCCGCGGGAAAGCGCAGCGTACGGCAATTTGAGCCTAGTGTACGCTGCACAAGGACAGTATGAGAAAGCCGTGGAGAGTCAGACACAAGGTCGGCGTCTTGCACCGAATGCTGTAAGCGTGTACACGAATCTTGCCAACGATGCCCTTTCCTTGCAACGTTTTGACGAAACGCGGCAGATTATTCGCGGGGCGCAGGATCGAAAATTGGATGACCCGGTCTTTCACAATGCTCTCTATGCTCTTGCCTTTCTTAGGGTCGACTCTGCCGCGATGGCGGAACAGCAACAATGGTTTGACCGTAAGTCCGGATATGAGAACGTTGGACTTGCGCTCGCGTCCGACACCGAGGCCTACGCTGGTCATCTGGGAAAGGCCCGGGAACTGACCAAGCGGGCTGTGGCCTTCGCCATCCAGGCTGACAGCAATGAAAATGGGGCAATATGGCAGGCGATTGCGGCTCAGCGGGAAGCCGTTTACGGCAATACTGCGGAAGCCCGGCATATAGCGTCAGAGGCTCTAAAGCTTGCTCGCGCGAGTCAGGGTGCCGCAGCCGAAGCGGCATTTGCGTTTGCCATGGCGGGCGAAACAGCGCGAGCCGAATCCTTGGCCCAAGACTTAGGAAAACGCTTCCCGCTGGACAGCCAGATGCAGTCGCTTTGGCTGCCTACGATTCAGGCGCAATTGGCGCTGGACAGAAAGAACCCGGCTCCCGCCCTGAATGCTCTGCAAGCTGCTTCAACCATTGAGTTAGGCTCAATTCCGTTCGTCAACAACGGCTCCTGCCTCTATCATGTGTATGTACGCGGAGAGGCATACTTGGTGGCCCGACAAGGCAACGCCGCCGCCGCCGAGTTTCAAAAGATTTTCGATCACAGCGGCATCGTCTGGAACTGCTGGACGGGAGCCTTAGCGCATCTGGGCGTGGCTCGTGCCAACTCCTTGGAGGCGAGAACCTCGCAGGGCGCGGATGCCGATGCTGCGCGAGTCCGGGCGCTTGCCGCCTACAAGGATTTTCTCACGCTCTGGAAAGACGCCGACCCCGACATCCCCATCCTGAAAGAAGCCAAGGCCGAGTTCGCGAAGCTGCAAATAAATCGAGATTAAATCTATCCTAATGCCCGGTTAGTTGATCGGACAACGCTTCCCTGTAGAGAACCGCAATGTCCGGCTGTAACCAATCACACCTAGCCAGGATGGTGTTCCGCTTGGATCAGCGCTCGCGAACGATTCGTAGCTGCTTAAAGCCCTGCGCTTGGGCTTCGAGCAGGTGTTGCGTCGACCCATTGAGACCGCAGCGTTAGTGAGGCACTGAGATTTCCCTGGATTTCCGACTGCCGGGTACAGCCGCGCGCCGAGGCGTGCGATGGCGCGGCCAAACGTCATTATATTGCGACAAAATGCTGCGGAGTCGCCCTGAGCGAGAGGTAGAATTGGGATTCGCTGGTGGCGCTCGGAAGAAAGCAAAATGCGGAAAAATGCATGGATTTGGATCGCAGCAGGGTGGTTCTTGGTCGTCCGAGTTTCAGAATACCATGCTCTGCGCATCGACTTGGGGCATGCACTGACATGGGAGGGGAGCCTCCGCTACACCGCAGTTGAATTGGGGTTCTGGTTTATCATGACGCCGGTCATTGCCTGGTGGGCGGAGAAATTTCCGCTGGAACGTCCGGCGCTGGTCAAAAATGTGGCAGTTCTGCTTCTATTGAATGTAGCCACCGAATTGTTGTACTCGTCGTATCGCGTGAAATTGCATCATTTCGTGTACCCCGATTTTGTTCCTCGCTCCTTCTGGCGGCAGAGCCAGACATACCTGATCGACAATTCCGTCATAGTTGCATGGTTCTTTTGGGCCATCGTCGGCATTCACCTCGCAATAAAGGCTGCTCGCAAATTTCAACAGCGAGAGCAGGAACTCGTCAAAGCTCAACTTGAAATGTTGAAGGGCCAACTGCAACCTCATTTTCTGTTCAATACGCTGAACTCGATTTCGTGGCTGATGCGGGAAGACGTCGAAGCAGCAGACAACATGATGACATCTCTCGGCGAGCTGCTACGCACAACCTTGTCCGTTTCCGCCAGCGAAGAAGTTACGCTGCGCCGGGAACTGAACATGCTGGAGCTCTACCTGGTGATTGAGCGCGCGCGTTTCCAAGACCGGCTGAGAGTGGTGGTAAACGCCGACCCCGAAACTCTGGATTGCAACGTTCCATGTCTTTTGCTGCAACCCATCGTAGAAAACGCCGTTCGACATGGCATCGCTCGGCTCGATCGACCGGGCTTCGTGGAGGTTCGAGCAGCACGCGTGGGCACCGAGCTATCCATATCGATTCTGGATGATGGTCCTGGAATATCAACGCAGTCCACCTGGAAAGAGGGCATAGGATTGGGCAACACGCGGGCGCGCCTGGAAAAGCATTACGGCGAGATGCAGTCTTTGCGGTACACCAACCGGAACGAAGGTGGATTGATTGTGGAGATTCGCCTTCCGCTGCGGGTGCACATTGCCGGCAACGAGAATGGCGATGGGAGTCGTTTACGTGAAATTGCGAACGTTAATCGTTGATGACGAATTGCTCGCTCGGAAGAAGATCCGCGCGTTTCTGCAGGAGCATGCAGAATTTCAAGTCGTTGGAGAATGCGCCGACGGCGAGCAAGCGGTTGCTTCTATCAGCACTCTCAGACCGGACTTGCTGTTTCTCGACGTGCAAATTCCGGGACGAAATGGATTCGAGGTACTTGACTGCATGACAGAGGAGGCGTCGCCAGCGGTGATCTTCGTCACGGCGTTCGACAAGTATGCGGTGCGAGCGTTTGAAGTGCGGGCCCTGGATTATCTTCTAAAGCCCTTCAACAAGGCTCGATTCACGGAAGCGTTGAAGCGGTTTCACGAGCGAAGAACACGTGTGGATGGCGTGGACCGTAAACAGGAATTGAAGGCAGCCTTTCAAGAGATTCAGAGGGAATCTCGGGACAGTGAACGAATCTTGGTCAAGTCCGGATCTCGAATCATATTTTTACGCAAGGGATTGATCGAATGGGTCGAGGCGCAAGGTGACTACGTAAAGTTCCATGTCGGTAAGGAGAGCCACATACTGCGCGAGACGATCACGGCAGCGGCGGAAGAACTCGATCCGAACCGTTTCGTGCGCATTCATCGCTCTCGAATCGTGAACCTGGACCACGTTCGCGAAATTCGCCCCCTGTGGGGTGGCGATTATTCGGTGTTGATGCGCGACGGTACGGAACTCACTATGAGCCGTACGTACCGAGCCAGTCTGCAAGCCGCGCTGGGCGGGCAACATTCATTGAGCGAGCGAACAAATGAATGAAACAGGTTTCGCCTCCGCTGGGACTGTCGCAAGGATATTTTCGACGCATTAGACCCGCCTCCTATCGCGTTCCAATCTCTGCTGGTCGCAAACCCATTGCGCTGACCCCGCCACGATTCTAGATTTCCTCACGTCGTATCGAATTCTCCTTTTGGCAAACGCCTGGGGAGGCCGGTCGCAAAACCAACGGATAAGCGTATCCAAAGAAGGAGACAACATGAAATTCAGAGTAACGACGTGCCTCACTGCAATGATTGTTTTATTTGCCGCCCTTGTATTTCCGCCTCGGCTGTCAGCGCAAGACAAGCGCGACCACTACCGCGTATTTAATCTAGGCAATCTCAGCGGAACGGCTAGCGAAGGAAATACCATTAACAACATCGGCTGGGCCATCGGCGCCGCAAATCAAGCCGGAAACATAACGGAGCACGCCACGGTGTGGATCTACGGATTAAGGTTCGATCTTGGCACGCTCGGCGGTCCCAACAGTGACGTCCAGTGGCCCAACAAAAACGATCACGGCCAGATCACCGGATTTTCCGAAACGGCTACTCTGGATCCCTACGGCGAGTCGTGGAGCTGCACTGCATTCACTCCCACAGGTATCCCCTCGGGACATGTCTGCACCGGTTTCGTCTGGCAGTTTGGCGTGATGAATCCGCTACCTACGTTGGGCGGTAACAACGGATTTGCCTCCGGCGAAAACAACCTGGGTCAGATCGTCGGCTGGGCCGAAACTCCAGTTCATGATTCCACCTGTGTGTTACCGCAGGTACTGCAGTTCCTCCCCGTCCTGTACGGCCCCGGTTTGGATCAGATCACCGCGCTCCCCACTTACGTTCAAAATGGCGTCCCGGATCCCGACGGGGCTGCCACCGCAATCAATGACAATGGCCAGATCGTCGGCATCTCCGGAACTTGTGACACTTCCGTCGGAGCGTTCAGCGCCATGCACGCGTTGCTGTGGGAAAATGGCAGCGTGATCAACCTCGGCAATCTCGGCGGCCAAGGCTGGAACACTCCCATGGCCATCAACCATCGCGGCGACACCATCGTCGGATTTTCCGATCTGCCCGGCGATGTCGTTGGCGGAGTTCTGTCCCCAAACTTCCACGCATTTATTTGGACCAAACAAAGCGGCAAAATGACCGACATCGGCGTGCTTCCGGGCGATAGCCTCAGCGAAGCCTTAGACGTCAACGATCAAGGCCAAGTGGTAGGCGTATCGCTCCCCTCCTTCCACGCCTTCATCTACGAAGATGGCAAGATGTTCGACCTTAACTCCTTAATCTCGAAAAGTTCGCCACTGCTCTTGATCGCTGCAAACGGTATCAACGAAAAAGGCGAGATCACTGGCCAAGCGTGCATCATCTCCGACGGAGGTTGCCCGCTGGGCGCCAACATTCCAGCGTTCCTGGCCGTTCCCCACTACCAGGATTACGGGGACGCCAACGCTGACGCCGTCTCCGAAACCACCAACAGCGAAGCCGCCAGTATCACCGTGTCTGAAGGCATCCGCCAGCAGATGATGCGCAGACTAGCCTTCGGCCACTTCGGACCTGAGCCGGCAATATCGCAACAAGCGACCGAAAGAAGATAGCAATCGCGAATGTTTTATCCTTCGCGAGAAGTCAATCGGCGCGAAGCGCGACTGAACGAGGGTAGGAAAAATCTCCTACTCTCGTTTCTCGCATGCAATATTGTGCCTCCGCGAAAACCCATCCCGAGAAGGAGATCGAAGTGAATCTACTTGCTCTTTGGCTAAAGGTGGGCGTTGTTACCATGGTTGCCCTCTTTGTGGGCATGGAAGATCGGGTCCCCAGCTCTGTCTCTTTCCGTTGCCACGCAAAAGCGTCTGCTGCCGACGATAGAAACTTGGTCGCTTCGCTGGACACTCAGTACCAAACTGCCGTCAAAAAGAACGATGCCGCGGCGATGGATCGTATTTTGGCTGACGATTTCACGCTCGTGACAGGTTCCGGCAAGACTTACACCAAAGCTGATTTGCTCGAGGAGGCGCGAAGTGGCCGGATCGTCTATGAGCATCAAGAAGACAGCGCGCAGACGGTTCGCATTTGGGGCGATACCGCGGTTGTCACCGCTAAGTTGTGGGAGAAAGGTACGCAAAACGGAAAGCCATTCGACTATACAGTTTGGTTCTCGGACACTTATGTGCGCACCGCGACAGGATGGCGTTATGTATTTGGTCAGTCGTCACTGCCGTTGCCAAAAGCCTCGCTGCAGACCAATAAATCGTGCTAACTAAGGCTTACGTCAAGAGGCTGCCTTTGCTTACTACTCTTTGGCGATTTGGCCGAGCGCAAGGTTCATATGTGCGACGGTTTTCTAGACCGCGGCAGACACATTTCTTGGCCATTACGGGATAACACCCGATAAGTCGCCTCGTCCAGTCCAATATTGGACTGGAAAGGACCGAGGACTTTGCACGCGGTCCCACTCCCGGTAGCGAATGTAGGATGGAAGGATCACATGAGAGGCGACGGCCGCATTTTTCAACGAGGCTCCTCATGGTGGATCGCATACTGTCATCGTGGCAAAGAGATTCGGGAGAGCGTAGACCGGTATTTCCGCGAGCGCGGAGACAAGTCCAAACAGATAACTGAAAGACATGCCGAAAGGCTGCTCAAACTTCGCCGCTGCGAGGTCGGCGCTGATTCCCTTGGAGCAAAGGCTTTCATCGGACCAAGACAAGAGCGTGTGCTCGTCTGTGAACTATTGAACGCACTCGAAATCGACTTGACCTTGAGGCAAGCGCGAAGTCTGCCGGCCTTGAAATCCCATCTGAAAAAAATTCGCGAAGCCCTGGCGATCGCCGCGCTATCGACATCAAGGCTGATTATGTAGACCGCTACGTTGAAAGTCGGCTGTCGGAGGGTGCTGCAAACGCTACGATCAATCGGGAGACAGGGTTACTCGCCCAAGCACTCAGGCTCGGAGTCGAGCGCCAGCTTATTGGTTCGGCGCCGAGAATCCGCAAGTTGTCCGAGAAGGGGAACGCGCGTCAGGGTTTTTTCGAGAAAGCAGATTTTGACGAGTTGGTGAAACACCTCCCTGCTTACCTGAAAGGCTTTGCCAAATTCGCCTACTACTCAGGCTGGCGTCGTGGCGAGGTTCGCTCGCTTCAATGGGCGGACGTGGATTTGGCTGCCAAGGTGATCCGTTTGCGGCCCGAACATTCCAAGACTTACGAACCCCGCATGTTAGCGCTTGAAGGGGAACTGTGGAACGTGATGACTGAGCAAGGGCTTCACGCGAATACAAAAATCCAGACCAGACCATCGGCGTGTCCCGCTACGTGTTCCACCGCAAAGGCGAGCCCATTGGAGAGATCCGCAAATCCTGGAACGCCGCGTGCAAAAGCGCCAAGACAGCCGGAAAGATTTTCCACGACTTAAGACGTACAGCGGTCCGGAACATGATCCGTGCTGGCGTTCCGGAGCGGGTGGCGATGGCGATCAGCGGTCATCGGACGCGCGCAATTTTTGACCGCTATAACATCGTCTCCGAAAACGATCTGCGAACGGCAGTAAAAAAGACCAACGCTTACTTGCGCACCGCACCAAGACAGCAAAGCGTCACTACATTCCCGACGCGAAGAGAAGTAGCCACAAAATGAGAACTCGGACAGAACTCGGACAATTGCACCTTTCTGGGGCAATTCGGCCTCGCGCAGATTATCCGCAAGTGATTGGTAAGACCGTCAGAAGGTTGGCTCCCCGGGCTAGATTCGAACTAGCAACCCTTCGGTTAACAGCCGAAATGATCGAAAATCTAACTGCCCTATCTGGTGTCGCTTACGGGAACTTGGGAGCCATTTTCCCTTCTTTGGTTGCACCCACACCTGCACCCACTGGAGGTTATCCCTCACCTTTGCCTCAGGCCTTTGCTCTCGCCTCCCGGATAAGCGCGCTTCAGAAGTACTTGGTGACGTGGCCGAAATTCCTGCAAAAGCTTCAGCGGTTCTTGCTGGATTAAACGTCATTTTTGCCGAATGAAGATCCGTCGCAATGCTCCGAGATAGCGAGATAGTGCCGTACCTTCCATGAATAAAGGATGTGGACGCTGAGCGCGGCTAATGTCCCGCTCGCAAGCCACGTTGTGCCTTAAATTCTAGTTGGGCCACTCGAGAACCAGCGAACTCTCTGAGGGAGTTTCAGACTCATACAACCACCCCGAAGGGGCGGCAACCGCTCAAAGCTATCCCCAATACCGTGAAAAGGTTGGATTCTTGCACGGTATCTTACACAGCAGCGCGCCTGCTTTTTGGGGAGTTGGCGTTGGGAAATGTGCTTCGTTTCGTGCAAAGTGTCAACTGCGGAACTGTCTCACTCCAAGTACTACCCATAATGAGCCAAACCTCGGCATAGATCCGTTTCAGGAAGTGCGTCATCCGGCCTGGGTGACATTGGCGAACGCCACCAAAGAACGTCATCACTCCCAACAGTGATGCTCCAGATTGCGCCCTTCGCCGGTTTTCAAACTCCTCAGGCGAACAATAGCCCAGGATAATCTTAGAATATGCGTTCGGCTGAACCTAGTGATCTGCGTCGCGTGGCGTAATCCACGCATCATTCAGCTCGCACTTTCGGCCTTGTGCGAAACTCTTCACTGTCGGCGATCATCATCTTCGGAGTCGAAAAATCTGGTTGTGAGGAGACTATCCACCTTGAGGCATGAAACATTTGCAGAGAATTGGCTCGCAGCGTGACCTGACGATTGTATGGGGATGGGATGCCAAGGTGCATCGGCCTGACTTCCCTAATGGCATCATCGCGGGTCTTTTTCGTTGCCTTAAAGTCGGCAACGATCTCTGGCGTGAGCTGACGGCGTGACATTGCTTTTACGATTTCCTTATACCTGCGAGCAACTGTATCGGCCCCCTCGAAAAGGGAAGACACGAGTAGCGGGTCGCTCATGGCAAGACACAACGTCGGACACAGGGGCAAATAAATCGAGACGCCAGGAGACGATAAGCCCGATTCTCGATGGCCTGTAATTGAGGAATTGCTGTCTACGACCGCGGGATGATCGCCTAAATGAAAAGGGTCTGCGACCGTACTCTCTATCAGGTGCCAGTGCTTAATGAGAAAGTGCGGCCCGTATGTTGCGGGCGCGTCGATGAGCATTCGGAATGAGGAAATTTTGATTTCCTCCTCTGACGGCATCACTAGACTCGGTTGCTGGCTGATGTCCAAGCCTCGCTTTTTCAGGGCGTCGACAACGGCTTCGTGCGTGTCGCGCATTTGCTGCCGAAAGCCCTGAGTGCGAACAAGCTGCACTGCGCAGAAGCTAGCGACCGCCTGTCGCTCTGCATCGGTCAGATCGCGAAGAGTCCGAGTGTCAACGATGCGAGTTAGTATCGGGCTTACCGCATCTTCAATTTTCGTCAGCGACTCTTCCAGACTCACGATCTCCCCATCAATTTCGATTTCGTAGAACCTTGTACCCGCAAGAATTCCCGCGACGTTGGGAGAAAAAACATTGTCGGTGAGCTTGTCGAAGCACCATACTTGCTCGGTGCCCCGTCGCGCCGAGGGATTGTTGACGTGAAGGCGCAGCAGGAGCTGGGGAACGTAGTGTTGAAGTTCGGCCTTGCCGTCGTTTCTCATCGTATGCTTCCGTGGAAAGATTATCTGACAGCGCGGCCCGTTCTCACCCCGACATACTCGCAGTCGTGGCCAAGGTCATGCGGGCATCTGTTCTAGAGTGACCCCGGCATTAGCACAATAGGACTCGATTATTGGGGACCACTGTGCGTCGATCTCCTTGCGATTTTCAAACACCGTCTGCTTAGAGAGGGCCATCCCGACAAGCGACATTTCGTTTGCGAGGACCAGCGGATTGAATTCCTTTTTAATTGCTGCGTCGTAGAAGATGCTGAATTGCCGACTTGAAGTTTCCTCATAGTTATCCGTTACCTCCACCACATATGTGAGGCCGCCGAAGAGCGTCACCACAACCCAACCTTTCTTTAACCCCGCACTAAGGTAGCAAATTACGCTGTGCTGGTGAGCTGCGCGCGTTTGCGCTGCCATGAACGACTTATTGCAAAACACACGCAGAGGCAAGTCTTGTGGGTTCGTTTCAGTGCGGACTTGACGTAGACGATCGAACTGAGGAGAAAGAGCGTAGGCAACATCATATTTGTAAGCGAGAGACGCCAGAGCGATCTTCGCAACGACTTTGCGTGCCTCTAATGACGTAGAAAACCGCAAAGTCAGTCTGAATGAGGCGTCATATACGATTTCTTCCGGTATTGGTAATTCGTTTGTCTTTTCACCTCTTGCCCTTGCCCGCGCAATGAACTTTTCTGCACTCTCTTGCGTGACGAAGAATCCCTCGCGGTGTTTTTTCCCATCCGATTCAACAGTGTCTCGAACTTTGTCTCGGAGGTTGATCGTTCCGTCGGGTTCTCTTAATCCTGTTAACCCCTCGAATTTCATGCCACGAATTGCGACGTCGACCTTGGCATTCGGCACGTCACCATACCGATTCTCGATCTGGAGAATATGAAGGAGTAAAGCGGTTTCCTTTTTGATCTCACCCTCCCAGGTCGCGAACTCTCCGTTACAGCGGCTACAGCTACCGTCGGGTACTTCCATCTGGCCGCCCATAAATGCAGGAAAAACGTGCTCGCTTGTGAGGTTGTCGTCCGACCGACAAAACATACAGGGCATTTCTCGTTTCCCTCCGCAACAACAACAAACCTCCAACGGGAATGATTTATTGTTTTTCTTTTAGGTCTTTCGGCAACTGCCACCAGCTACCTTTTCGTTTATAGACGCTACGCTTAAGCTGGATCATTTCTGCATCTTCCGGCTCGAAGTCTATCTCGTTCATTGGAAGTGCTTCGGCATCAGAGAATTTGTTTAGATGCTCGAGAATCTTGGCATCTTCCTTATCATCGCGCGGTGGAGACGGCCCGGTTCGCGATCGCCACAAAGGATCCAGATGCCGATCCCACAGGTGAACAACAACAGACCCCTCGATCTCAAGGGGTGGCACTGGTGCGAAGCGCATTAGCCCCAGCTCTTTCACATCATCTGGCAACTTAGAATAGTGTTCCATTAGCCGATGAAGATCGGCCTTAAGGTCGTGACCCCACACAAAACTTTGGTCTGTACGTAGGAACTCCGGCGCGGTTCGTCGGTGTAGGTTATCCGACGACACAAAAACCATACTGAACGGGAGGTAGTAGAGGTACGCGATGTCGACCCGGTTCGACGCCAGTCCCGTACCGATAAGATTTGCTCCAAGAGCTATGCGAAAGAAGAGTTCCACTGACATCACGTAGGCAGCGTATGGCGCGTATTCCATTAGCGGCTTTGCCCCAGCCTTACGCCAACAGTCAACCGCAGTACCTTCGAATCGGGCAGGCACGCCCAGAATTATGAACGCCAGTTTTATCTGGTCCGGCACAATGTCTGTCCGTTGGAAAAAATCCGTTGCCATCTTCTTTGCATCGGCTAGCGATTTGCAAACTTCGGCATCGATTCCCATAGCTTTCATGCCTGCGGCTACCGCATTGAGGTCAATGGCGGCAAGTTCTTGTCTCCAGACCTGCGCTTGATCTCGCTCTAATGATAGAAAATCGCGCTTCTGCCAGCGGTGGAAGGCTTCGGCTTCCGCCGATTCTTCGAATCGAACGCCGCTCTTTCCTTCGAATCGCACCGGGGTACCACCCGGGGTGATTATGCGTCCGTCCATTGGGACGTTGCGTCCAAGCAGATTCCCGAGCGCGAGCCTTGCATGGTGCATAAGTGGCCGGCTGCTCATTTCCGGCACCTTTGTTGCAATTATTCCTACCTCATCCTCTGGCGTGCGACCTTGCCGTACTGCCTTCTCTAGGTCAGCCAGAGTCTCTACGTAAAACAAAGGACAGATGGCAGGAATGAAGAAGTGGTCAAAGAAGACAGACTCGTCGACCGAAAGCGATTGCAGAAACGACTTGTCGAAGAGAATAGTTGGTCCCATTTCCTGTCCATTTTGTGGTTGTGAAGAGCGGCTGTGAGTGCTTAGTTTCGCGGCGCGAGCCTCACATCATCGATCACCGGGAACTCCGGGTGCTCGGGGTTAAGTACCGTGATGGTCAGTTCCTTGAAATCACTGCCCTCATTGTATTGCTTTCCAACTGCCTTAATCGTGATGTTAATCCAGTTCAGTCGGTATGTTCCACTCGCGCTGTGCTCGGGAACCGTTCCGGTTATCTCCACTTGGGTATCGGATATTTTCTTGAATTGGTTTCCCTGGAAGCCCAGACCCAATCCTTCCTGTTTCTTGTCGGGTTGACCGATAAGCCCAAAGGAAAAAACCGCACCGTCGAAAGTCGAGGGCGTTTTAAACGCCACGAGAATGTGGACAGAGTCGCCCGGATGGAAGACGACGGTCGCATCTTGCGCGGAGCCGGTTGCAGCACAGGCCATTACCAAAAGGAACACCATCGCGATGTTTTTCATTTCGTGTTTCTCCCTTTTTGAAGTTGTAGTTAGCGGTCGTTCGTTTTGAATCTCACGTGGACCGGAATCCTTTTCTCTTTCTCAGCGGTAAATCGAACCCGTTCACCCGTCTTTGTCTGGAAGCTGACTTCGGTAGGCTGTTTGACCCACTTGTGAGCATCGAAGTCCTTCGCTGCCATTTCTTCCTCCTTGTATGTTTAATTCGGGAACCGTAAGTTCTCGGCTTGCAAAAGATAAAGGAAACCTATGTTGTTGTCAATGGTACTGTAGTCTAATTATGTTTCTATAGGAAACTGTTTCCGTAGTTGACAATCACTAGCCGCGTAATGTAAAACGTTTGCGTGGCAACCCCCAGAGGACCGTTTTACAAAGCGCTCGGCATCAAGATCGAAGAGGCAAGGCAAAGAGCGAATTACACGCAAGATGGATTGGCGCGTGCCGTCGGCCTGTCTCGAACATCAATCACTAACATCGAAAAAGGTCGGCAACCAGTTCAGGCTCACATCCTGGCGAGATTGGCCGAGGTGCTAAACACGAGCATAGTCGCGCTGGTGCCACACCGCAGCGACGTCGAAGGACCAGCCGTTACCACTAAGATTGCGAAGCTCCCAGTCCCGACACAAGTCTGGGTCAAACGTGTAATGTCGACGTATTCCGAGGAGGAGGGTTATGGCAGCCCGAAAGATACTGGCAAGGAAGAAAGCAAGGGATCTGCTAGCATCGGCAAAAGTAAAAAGTCCACCAGTCCCGATTGAACAGTTAGCGAATTTTGTAGGAGCTGAGGTTCATTACGAACCATTCTCTGGTGAGTTGTCCGGTATGGTTCACCGTCAATCGAACGGCAAAGCTGTGATCGGAGTCAACGCGCTTCACCCTCCAACCCGCCAGCGATTCACCGTGGCTCACGAACTCGGCCATCTTCTCTTGCATAAAGATGAGGAATTTCATGTCGACGAGAACTCGCCCATCGGCTTCCGCAGTCCACTGTCGAGCCAAGCCGTCGATTCCGATGAGATCGAAGCGAACCAATTCGCGGCTGAACTTTTGATGCCTGTGTCGCTCCTAAAAGACGAAATAGAGAAGATCCCGGCAAAGACTGGGACTGAAGATGGCATTACGATGTTAGCTGAGCTCTTCGGTGTCAGCGAGCAAGCGATGACATTTCGACTCTCAGGCTTGGGGTTTCTGAGCTAAGCTCTCGGGATTGTGAGGCTTCCGGTGCGACATCTGGAAGATACAAGTCCAGCTTTTAACGGAAACGATCTTTGCGCAGTTCAAGATTCTCGTATCATTCAACTTCTGCGGTACGCTAGACGGATTCTGCGCCAGTTTAGGGTTCATAATCTTGCTCACGTTTTGCTCAGAACTATTTCAGAATCACTCATTGATCCACGATGATCCACGATCAACGAGGTTTTGCGTTAGATGCCGATGAGCAGGAAGGGTCGCAGGGTCGTTGGAACGACATCTATTCGGCTGCCGATAGCTTAAACAACTCTACGGCTGGAGATGTAAAATCCTACTTTGAAAGCGCCTTCTTCAAGTCTCTTAGAAGCTTTTCGGCGTCTTCTAACTTCCCTAGCACGTGAGGATCACCCTTCATTTCAGCTAGCGTCGTCCATGGATACCTGGAGATCGCTTCGCTCAACTGCTCGATATCTCCTACTAATCCGTGCCCTTTCTTACCCGAACTCGGCGCCACTTTTCGAAACGCCGCCTCAATTGTTCCGCCTCTCGCTACGAATTCGTCCTTCGCTACCGGATCTTTGAGGATCGGACGGAGCTTGCGGATGTCTTTTGAATTCGTAATCTGATTGTCGTTGATTTGACGGACAATTGTGTCGAGGATACTGGGCGTTAGAAGTTTTCGATTGAGATTTTTTATCTCTCTCGCCCAAGTTATCGACGCGCCCGGTTCGGCAAGGTTTGTAAGCTTCTCGGACAGATCGTAGATTTCCACCAATCTATCAAGCTCGCGAACCGTAATGCCAAGGATGTTCGCTGCGCTCGCTCGGCCCACCATACTGACGAGACTGTACGCTACCATCTCTTTTTCTTTGGCGTCCCATTCTTTTCTTTGTCTGTGGATATAAATCCAGACTCTCAGACGCTCCTCTTCCGATAGCGTGCGGTCCGTGATCTCTACAGGAAGAGAACGGTAATGCTCTTTTTTCTGGACCTCGACCAAGATTCTGGAGTTTGTCCAGCGTCGGTCGCCATCAATAATCCGTAGCTTGCCTTCGTGATCGGGATCGGGCTCGACCAACAGAGGCTCAAAAATCCCTTCGTTGGCTTCGATTTGTCTCTGAAGCTCCGCATCTTCCTTGACGCCGATCCTAGGCTGCTTATCGTTCGGCAGAAGATCGTAAAGATCAGCGCTGCCTCGGTAGGTCCTAATGATGGTCCGACCCAAGCGTCTTTCCTGCCACTGGTGCTCGGCAGGCTCCATCGCCACAATGTTGGACTTCGCCATGTGCTTGCTCCCACCGTGCCGAAATCGAACGACCTGCAATTCGCGCGATTACGCCGCTGGCTGCCTAGATTGCTCGTTACCTTCGACGATCGCACTGATTTCCGTGTCAAGCTCGCGGAGCAAATCACTTTGACGCTTCATGAGCGTTCCCCTTCTCTTCCAAACTGCGTCGTGGGCCTTCTTCTCCTCTACATCAAGATCGAGCGTCTGGTTCGTTAATCGACCGATTTGCTCGAATCTCTGCTCGTACGCCGAAGAGTTGATAAAAGCATACAGCCGCTCGGTTTTTTCTGTGCGGGCTTTGAGGCTCAGCCCCCGAACGTGCATCGAAATCAAGGCGCGTCTCAGAAGGTGAACAATTGGGATGGTGCGCCCAGGATTGACTACGATGACGTCGGACTCGATACAAAGCTCTTTCTTGCCACTCGGGAACACAGTTGTAGCCAATATCGCGTGATCCGCCTGAGCTTCCAATTGGTCCTGCCGAAGCTTGGTGGCATACGTCAACTGCCAGCCCTGGCGATTTTTCGAATCATAGATAATGGTGCCGCAAATTTCGCCGTTGTGACGTATCTCGTGCCGGATGTCAGCCCCCGGTTGGCCTTTCTTCACTCGGCTGATGCTGTCGGTTTCGAAGGCCTGTTTAAGGGTCTCGAAAAGATCGACTTCCGCGCCTTCACCAATTTCATCTGCGGTCTTTTTCTGTAGCTTATGCTGCAATTCCAGCACTTCCTTCTCCCATCTTTCGCGCTCCCGCGTGAACTCTACCTGCTTTTTTAGGACAGACTGATCCCTGTCGGCTTCAAGGACCGCGCGCTGCTCACTCAGCTCTTTTTGTCGCTGCTGTTCGGCTAGATCAATAGCGACTTTTAGCTGATCTTGAGACTCGCTCCTTAGCGTTAACTCACGAGTTTCAGCGTCCGCAAGCCGGAGGAGCGTCGCATTTTTCTCTTCTTCGAGGGCCCTTTTTTGTTCGTCCAACTGCCGATGCTTTTCCCGTTCGGCTTCCAGGCTGGCTTCGACGTCTTTGAGTGCCTGGTCGCGCGCCTGTGTTCGAATCGTTGCTTCCCGAGCTTCGACCGCAGCGAGGCTCTTACGTGTCGCCTCCAATTGCGCCTCAAGCGTCGCCCGTTGATCATTCAGTTCGCGGTGTTTTTCCTCTTGAGCCTGGAGCATGGCTTCATCATGCGCTTCCTTCCGAATAGCGATCTCGCGTGCCTCGGCATCCTTAAGTTTTTGGAGAGCCGCGTCTCTATCGGCGGTAGCGGCTGCGATTTCCTTGGCGGCTAACTCTTCGGCCGCTTTTTTTTCGCCTGACAGCTGCTTCCGCAAAGTGGCTTCGGTTTCGGTTAGACGCGTCCGTTCTTCCGCTCTAATCCTCGATTCAATTTCTACAAACCTCTCGCTCGATATCAAACTACCGCACCAGGGGCACTCTTGAGTTTGGAGACCCATTTTCACACCTCTCGCGGATTCGGGTGGCTCTCTTAAGGATTCAGAGAGTCCTTTCTACTCCTTCCTACTCCTTTTAACTTCTCATGTCAAGCGGGATTTCAGCCTCGCCAGACATCGATGCCGCTTTTCATCCGATCAACGAAAGTATCTGCCTTGCACCGGCCCCAAGCTTCATACTGCCACCAAGCTATTCATGTTATGGGGCTTAATAGGCCAATTGTACGCCGTGTGCGGAACCGGGATGATTCAGAGCGAAGATACCAACGAGCCCGAGCTATTGATTGCAATGGAAGAGACGCAGTGTTAGAAAGCGAATGGGGTACTTTGAAGCGAAAACGAGAATTCGCCACCATGAAGAAGGATCAGTTCCAAGCCCAGACTCCAAGCGTCAGCGACAACAGCAAGTTACGGAAGCCGCAACGTGAAGGCTTCGCAGCCATTCAGAAACATTTCAGTGATATCAACTCCGACCGGGAGATAGGACTCGTCCTGCCCGTTGGCTGTGGCAAGTCCGGTCTGATCGCGATCGCACCGTTCGCACTGAAAGCCAAACGCGTCTTGGTTCTCGCTCCCGGTTTGGGCATCGCTCACCAGTTGCTCCAGGACTTCGACCCTACAGGGCAAAAATTATTCTATGCGAAGTGCGCGGTCTTGCCAGGGCCAGAGTACCCGGAGCCAGCCGAAATCCGAAGCAGCGCGACGAGCCAGTCAGACCTCGATCAAGCCGACGTTGTCATCACCAACATTCACCAGCTGCAAGGGAAGGAAAACAAGTGGCTCACAAAGCTGGCTGAAGACTTTTTCGATCTGATCTTGGTTGACGAAGGACATCACAACGTCGCCGAGAGCTGGGACTTGCTGCGAAACAAATTTCCGAGCGCCAAGATCATCAATTTTAGCGCGACACCCAGTCGTGCTGACGGCCAACTCATGGCAGGGAAAATCATTTACTCCTATCCAGTCAGCGAAGCCATCGCCGAAGGATTCGTCAAGAGACTGAAGGCAGTCGTGTTGAAGCCCGCTACGCTGCTTTATGTTCGCAAGGAAGACGGGCGAGAGATAAAGGTGAACCTCGACGAAGTCATACGCCTCGGGGAGGAGGATTCCGATTTTCGAAGGAGCATCGTCAGCTCCGACCACTCCTTGTCAACGATTGTGGATTGCTCCATTCGAGAGTTGAGGAAATTGCGGGAACGCACGAACGACAATAAGCACAAGATTATCGCCTCGGCTCTGAATTACGCGCACTGCATCCAAATCACCGCAGCTTACCAGTCCCGTGGCTTGCGAGCAGGGTACATACACAGCAAGCTGGACGGCGCCGCCAACAAAAGGATTCTGGACCAGCTGCAACGCGATGAACTCGACGCAATCGTGCAGGTCCGTAAATTAGGAGAAGGTTTTGACCACCCCTATTTGAGTGTTGCTGCAATTTGCAGCATCTTCAGTAACCTCTCGCCGTTTGTTCAGTTCGTCGGCCGCATCATGCGAGCTATCGAACCCAATGACCCTAGGAGTCCCCTTAATCAGGGCGTCGTCGTGTTCCACGCCGGATCAAATATTGCGGAACGATGGTCGGACTTCCGGACCTACAGCACTGCCGACCAGCGGTACTTCCAAGAGTTGCTGCCACTGGAGGAGGTCGATTTCACGAGTGGTGAGGAAATTGAAATCGATCCCACTACACACTCCCGCAGCGTAAATCCTATTGAGGTCAGAGACCAATCAAGCGTTGCGCTCGAAGAAATACCGCTCCTGAAGAATGACGCGGAAGCACTCAGAGCGATTCAGCTTCTGAAAGAAAAAGGGTATACCGCCGAACAGGTTTCCCAGGCAATGCACCAACCCCTCCCCACGACAAAGCAAAAAAAGCGGCGCGCTGATCGCTCGGCCCTGGATAACTTGGTCAAGACAGAAGCAACGCGTATCCTGCATCAAAATGGTATCAATCCAAAGGGGAAGACACTCGATAGAGCGAAACCGCCCAGAGAGAATTTCGTTGTATTGAAGTCTGCCTTGGACCGGAAAATCAACAAGTTGCTGGGCCATGGACAGAGACAGCGAAGAGATCTTACGCAAGAGGAATTAGATCTCGCCAGAGCCGCGTTGCCAACGTTGGTCAACGCAATCGTAAAGGAGGTCCTCCGTGGGAAGACCTAAGTCCTTTCTCTCCACGTTGGTCGTTGATCACGCCGTGAATTCACATAACTGCCGGTTCAACCACTCCCATCGAATCCGAAGCGGTGAAGCTCGCTTGACTGCCAAGGATGGTAGGGAGAAGCTCCGCTACTGCGTTCCCTGTGCCGTGGCGTTCATGAAGGCCGATATCGAAGTGCTCCAATCAAAGATCAGAGAACTTGAGCGCGCTTCCGCAGTCGCCAAACCGGCGGAATCCTCAGCATAGACCGGGTGAAGCATCAGAAAACGCTCGGCGCGCACAGCGAAAGCGATATATACTTTCTTCACGTGCTTCGCCAGCACTGACGAGGGAAGCTTTGGCCCCGAAGCATACTTATTGGACGAACACGTCCGTTCTCTCACTCATTAAACATTCCGACGCTGACCCAATCCAAGCTGTAACAGAAAAAGCCAGGTCCCTAGCCCTGAAAGCCATTGAACAGGGATGGAGCGGCCCGCCGTACGACCCATTTGCTTTGGCCGACCTGCTGAAAATTCGAGTCATTCCAAGAGAAGACATTGCCGACGCACGAACCGTACCTTCAGCGACAGGATTCGTGGTGGAATTCAATCCCAATCGACCCCGGGTACGCATTCACTACTCCATCTGCCATGAGATAGCGCACACACTTTTCCCGGATGCCCACCAGCGTGTTCAGCACCGATTGACGCACGACAAGATGAAGGGCGATGACTGGCAGCTGGAGATGCTCTGCAACATCGCCGCTTCCGAACTAGCCATGCCGGTGGGGAGCTTTCCCGCGCTTAGCGCTGAACAACTCTCTATTGATACCGTTATAAGTCTTCGCAAGCAATTTGAAGTTTCCGCCGAAGCATTGTTATTGAGACTCATAAAACTTACAGACTTACAGTGCGTTGCCTACAGCGCGTCTCGGATCGGATCTGGCCCGTCGGACCGACCTCGGTATGTCGTTGACTATGCACTGACATCCAGAACTTGGGCGGATGGTGGACTAACGCCAGGAACTCACCTCCCTCTCGGGAGTGCGGTCACTGAATGCACCGCGATTGGATATACCGCCAAGGGAATCGAGGAATGGCGAAACGCCGGGAAGGTTAAGGTACATTGTTTAGGTATCTCCCCGTATCCGAACCAAACCTTCCCCCGAGTCATCGGTCTGTTGAGACCAGTCCGACAAGCGAACGCGAACGTGGCGGGAATCACGTATCTGAAGGGTGACGCCACTGCGCCACGAGGTAGTGGCAGTCAGCTGGTCGCACAGGTTGTCAATGATTCCGCTTTTACATGGGGTGGTGGTTTTTCCCTCGTGGTGAGACAGAAGTGGCCACCTGCCCAACAGGCATTCCGATCGTGGGTATACAACAATAGACGAAACTTATCACTGGGCAACGTCCATCTCGCGCCGGCTGACAGCCGGATAGCAATAGCCAGCATGATCGCGCAACACGGTTACGGACCTTCACCCAGCCCGCGAATTCGTTATTCTGCTCTAAGAACCTGCCTACAACACGTGTGCAAGGTTGCTCTCGAGCGGAGCGCGACGGTTCACATGCCCAGAATCGGCAGCGGCCTAGCTGGAGGGTCGTGGAATATCGTCTCTGAATTGATCGACGAAGCCCTATGCCGACACGGAATAAATGTCTTTGTGTACGACTTACCCGGAAGCGAGCCCAGGCAACATCCTCAGGGTGCCTTCCAGTTCTCTTCTGAGCAACAGTCCGGATCAGTAGTTAATTAAGTAGTTCCTTCATTTGTATAATGTTCTTATTCCAGCTTGGCTTCTCGGTATGGTCAGGGCCTTTTGGTCGACTCTACGCCCGCTAATGGCTTGAGGTGTATTACCAGTGGCGAAGCAGATTGTCTTGTTATCGGGTCGCGTTTCTGCTGGAAAGACAACCCTGTGCAGTCACTTGGAGAATCGCTTCGGGGCAATTCCTCTAAAGACCAAAGAAATCATCTTGAACCTCGCAAAGGGTGTCAAGGCGGAACGAGGGGCATTGCAGCGCTACGGTGAATCCCTCGACCGACGCACTAAGGGGGCTTGGGTTTGCGAAGCGCTTTCCCGCCAAGTGGAAAAGCTGGAACCGGAAGCGCTGATCGTAGTCGACGCCGTTCGCATCAAGGCACAAATCGACGCCATCCGACGCGCCTACGGAACTCGCGTATTCCACATCCACTTGGAGGCCAATCCCCATGTCCTTGCCCAACGGTATTCCCGCAAACAAAAGCTGAAAGGGTTCCGGGAATTTGGTTCCTATTCTCAGCTCTCTTCTAGTCGGACCGAGAGACGCATCGGTGAATTGGCCGACGTTGCCGACGTCGTCATTCAAACGGATCTTTGCACAAACGACGACGTCCTAGCGAGGGCCGCAGCCCACGTCGGACTTTATGGCCGTGAATGTCAGCGTCTCGTAGATGTTTTGGTTGGAGGGGAATATGGAAGTGAGGGTAAAGGCCACATTTCGTCCTATCTGGCTCCCGAGTACGACATTTTAGTTCGAGTGGGAGGACCGAACGCCGGTCACAAAGTATTCGAGGACCCAGAACCCTATACCCACCATCAACTACCATCAGGGACTCGGTGCAGCACCGCGAAACTGCTAATCGGCCCGGGCGCTGTGCTTTGGGTTCCAGGATTGTTGAAGGAGATCGCAGACTGTGGTGTCTCGGCGTCCCGCTTGTCAATCGATCCGCAGGCGATGACCATCGAAGAAGCCGACCGCAAGCGTGAGGGCAAGACACTCGTTAGGAGCATCGGCTCAACGGGACAGGGCGTCGGGTACGCCACGGCGCGAAAGGTCATGAGAGGGGCCCTACCTCCTGCTGTAAAGCTGGCCAGGGACATAAAGGCTTTGAAGCCCTTTCTACGGGAATCCCGCGAACAATTAGAACGTGCCTTTAGTCGAGGGCAGCGAGTCTTCTTGGAGGGAACCCAGGGCACCGGCCTTAGCCTGCATCACGCTTACTACCCTCACGTCACCTCCCGTGACACGACTGTGGGAGGGTGCATCGCTGAAGCAGGTATCGCTCCCAGCAGGGTGCGAAAGGGCATCATAGTGTGCAGATCCTATCCAATTCGAGTGCAAGACCCGTCTCGGACCAAGACATCAGGCCCGATGTCCCGTAACCTAACTTGGCGAGAAATCTCGAGGCGCTCGGGGGTTTCTGAAGCCGAACTGCGTCGAACGGAGCGAACATCGACTACGCATCGCAAGCGCCGAGTCGGAGAATTTGACTGGAATTTATTCCGCCGCGCTGTCTCGCTCAATGGCCCGACCGATATTGCTCTTACGTTCGCCGACTATATCTCCGTGAAAAATAGGGAAGCCAGCCGCTTTGAACAATTAACTGAGAAAACGATTCAATTCATCGAAGAGTTGGAGCGCGTTTCCTCCGCTCCTGTGTCCTTAATCTCAACCCGATTCGAATCTCGTAGCATCATCGATCGGAGGGCCTGGTAACATTTTGCCAATCACAGCTGACGAATTCATTCAGCATTATCCCCTGCTCTATCACATGGCAGAAGCCAATTCCTGGCCGTCTATCAAGAAGTATGGCTTGTTGAGCACAACGGCGCTTCTTGACCTCTTTCAGGTCGGAGGTGAATTGAGACGGTCACTCGAAAGCAAACACAGATCCCAATCCGTCGAAATACGACACGCCAAATATGGCGTGGCCGTTATTCGAGATCAGAAGCCGATGCGAGAAAGCGCCTTGGCCGAGTGCCTCGTCGGAATGACCCCTGAACAGTGGTATCGAACCCTAAATCGCCATGTTTTCTTTTGGGTGGCGCCACAGAGGCTCGAAAACTTGTTGGGCGCACGGGCATATCGTGGGCGCACTCACACGGTCATCTCTGTTGATACAGCTCGGCTGTTCGAGCTTCATGGACCAAATCTAAGACTCTCACCAATAAATTCCGGAAACACGATCTACAATCCACGACCCCGCGGTGCCGACACTTTTCAGAAAATTGGCGATTATCCATTCGAGGATCGGCGCAGGGCTCGTGGGTTAGGCAACGCTGTGGCAGAGCTAGCTGTTCAATATGCAGTTCCTGACATTTCAAAATGTGCCGTTCGAGTTGACCATCGCCGAGACGGAAGGGTGCTTGAGGATATCTATCGCGAACCGAGGTGACGCGGCGCATTACTCGAAGAGCCGCACTTGTCCGAAATCTGGTTGCTTTTCAATATCGTCAAATCTAAAAGCGCTAGCCTTAAGATACTCTTCGACCGCTTCACTCGCGATCCAGCGGCGATCTAAACTCTCCGCCACGGCGCCCGTGGTGTTCGAGCCGGCGAATGGATCAACCACTAAATCATTTGGTTCCGTGAGCAGCTTGATAAAAAACTTTGGCAGTACCGCGGGGAAGCGCGCGGGATGAATCTTGACCCCGTTTTCCTTGCACCGCTTCGTGTACGTATCGTTGGCCGCGTTATTTCCCATCTTCAACATGCACTCCGGCACGTCCTCGAACTCGGCCTCTGTGACATTCGCCGGAATGGAGCCGCCGGCAGAGATCTTGTCGAAAGAATGCCGAATGACATGCCCCGATGGCCGTACCGTGCCACGTACGCCGTTGCGATTCAGCCGAATCATATCTTCGCTGTATTCTTTCAGAACCGCGAGGTTCGATGCTTTTGGCCAAGGGGTCTTGGATAGCCACCACACGTATTCAACTGAATCGCGGATGCGGATGCGGCGCACAGTTACCCATTCGGCAGGCATCGGCATCTTGGCAGGGTTGTACCAAAAGCATTCTTGAGCCAAATGAAAATTAGCTTCTTCCACTAAGGCGATGAGCAGTTTGAAATGGTAAATTGACCGGGTGGGAGTTCCAGGGTTGTAGCTACCGCCGATGTTCAAAACAAAGCTGCCGTCGTCAGTTAGAACGCGGTGAATTTCACGCGCGAAAGGCAAAAACCACTTGATGTACTCGTCCTTGTTCTTGTTGCCATACTCTTTCTTAAAGTGAAGAGCGTAGGGTGGCGACGTTACGACGAGATTTACCTTCCCAGAGGGAAGAGACCGAAGCAGTTCCAACGAATCGCCCAAATATGCAGCTCCACGGTCGGAAAGAAAATAGGGGGCACTGTCCAGCAGTCTTGCGGGGTGGGAGTCGGGCAGTTTTTTTCGCGGGGCTTTGGTCGCTGCGCTGGAGGACATGGTTCTTCGGACGCTATTGTGCCGTTCCTTTGGCTGATTTGCCAGAGTTGATGTCATGATAATAAGGCCTCGTAATGAAAAAGGATAGCGCAAATAGATTGACATTGTCAACCCATTTCTTAGGTGGGGCCTCCTCTTCGGAGGACTGGATCTCTCAGGCCGAAGCCGCCCGCATCCGACGCGTTTCCCGACAGGCGATTTCTCGACTCATCAAGAAAGGGCGCTTTCATATTCTGAAGATCGGAGGCAAGGTCCTTCTGAAGCGCTCAGAAGTAAAGGCATACGAACCTGAGCAACCTGGCCGGCCCCGCAAATGAGCGAATCTCTCGAAAATCTGAAGCGACTTGTGGGTGAGTGTTCAGGTGAAGAGCAGTCGGCTCTTCTCGACTACTTGAAGGCGCGAGTTCCCCAGCACCCTTTGGAGAAAGAATGGGGCGTAGGCGCCGAGGTTATCCTGAGTGCCATTTCTCGCTCCTCTGATCTCACGAGGCGCGGTGTCCGCGGTATCATTGCTGAGGCGATTTTCGAGCGAAACACCCTAGCGGCTTTGAAAGGATGGGATGCTGTCAGATTCACCGATGATCGCCCGTATGATTTTCTTCTCCGTTCGACTGGTCTTAACGCAAAGGAAGTTCGCATTCAGGTCAAACTTCAGCGAATGAAAAAGCAACAGCCGATGCTAGCGTCCGAAGCCAATCGTCACTATCCGACCGACATGTACGTGGTCGAAGTGCAGAAGACGCGCGGTGGCATTGACCTCCAAACGAATGAAGACACGCGGCCGTATCGTTTCGGCGAGTTCGACGTTCTGGCTGTCAACATGCATCCGTCCACTCGTGACTGGAATAGTTTCCTCTTTACCCTCAGCGATTGGCTGATTCCGCGCAATCCGAACGCCGCCCTCATTGAGATTTTTCAACCTGTATCGCGCACTCCAAATGACTGCTGGACCGACAAACTTGCAACATGCCTTGACTGGCTCACCTCAGGCCAACAGAAGAGAATCTTGAATATTGCACCGGATCTCTTACAGCGCCGAGCACGGAAGCCCAAAGGGCAAACCTAACTTTGAGAAACTTCCCATTGCGACTTGGATATAACTAGAGAGCATCACGACGAACCTGCCGCGAACCACCCGATGAGCTTCAGAACGCCCGAACGCGCCTGTTCTGACCCCTCGTTTTTCTCGCCCCCGCCTAACCCCTTTCGACCGGATTTCACTTGCCGTTGATAACCCAAGGTTTCCGCAAGCTTGGGTCCGTCAGGAAATTGCTAATATAGCTCAATACCATTTCATCAGGCATCTCCCAATCACCGTCCATGATCGCGATGAGTTGCATATCGGCAGCCGCTTTTCGAAGGGCGGCTGCCATTTCACTGTGCTTCATTGCGACATTCCTTTCCCTTGCCCAGAGGTGTTCCTTCCTAGCAAAACCCTACGACCGAGAGAAATATACCGCAATGCTCCGCGAAGCCTTCGAACCGTTCGAGCAATTCACGGATACCGCACGTTCGGACCTTGACTCGCTCGATTCAGACTTCACAGACATCTTGTCTCGCTCTCCTCTTTCGCCGCTGTGAGATTGCCGCGTCCCGGCGAATAAGCCCCTCGCCTTCGGTCTCCACTAGCACGCTTCGCGCCACGGAACGTCTGTGTCACCCCAGCGTGCGACCCGTTCCAACCTGGACGCACCAATCTCTTCGCTTCCGTTCTCTGTTTCGGGACCTTGCCCCCTCGCTGTTTGGTGAAGGGGGCACGAAGCTCCCGAAACAGGAGAAGAATCATGAAAGTAGAGCAAGCCAAACAGATCGTCAGCAAAGCAATCGAAGAACTCAGTCAAGCTCTCGAAAGAGGCCACAGCGAAACGCTGAGAAATTACCTCGCAGCGATTGGCCGATTTCGTCGGTACAGTCTGCGGAATGTAATGCTCATCGCATCGCAGAACCCAACTGCTACGCACGTCGCTGGATTCCACACTTGGCACAAGCTGGGACGGTTCGTGAGGAAAGGCGAGAAAGGCATTTTGATTCTCGCTCCAATCGTTCGACCGAAGACGCAAATCGTGGAACAAACCGAAACTGATGAATCATCAACCGCTGTCGGGTTCCGGGCCGCGTACGTGTTCGACATCAGCCAGACGGACGGTCAAGAACTTCCTGAAATTGGCAATGTCAATGGTGATCCCCGCGAATACCGCGAACGGCTAGGGAAATTCGTTACTGACCGAGGCATTCTTCTTGAATACTCGCTGGATATCGCACCTGCTCGCGGCACTTCCGCAGGCGGCAAGATCACGCTGTTGCCGAAACAATCTCCTGCCGAAGACTTCTCAACGCTGGCCCACGAGGTCGCACATGAATTGATGCACCGTGATGAGCGCCGCGCCAGCACTTCAAAGTGCAGCCGTGAGACGGAAGCCGAGGCCGTGGCATTCGTCGTCTGCCAGGCAATCGGTCTTGAGACTGGCTCAGCAGCACAAGACTACATCCAGCTCTACGAGGGCGACGCCAAGTTGCTGTCGCAGAGCTTGGAGTACATCCAGCAAACTGCTGCTCGAATTCTCAATGCTATTGGCGCGGGGGAAGCCTCCACGCCACCCGTCTAGAACGGGCACCACTCGCGGCAGCGCCGCGAGGCGCTAAGGAATTACTCGGCCGAGTGATGCGGGCTGCTCGACGCGGAGTTTTGAGTACGTACAAGCGATGAGTTTCGCCATCCGCCAGGCGACGAAAAGCGACGAATTCCGCCGGCGGCGGTCCAGGCGACGAGTTTCCCCAGTTAGCGAGCCGTTTGCTTGGCGTCAGCACATAAATGGTGGCGTTCGTTCCCCCCGGCTTAGGCCGGTCATTTGCCTCTTGCGGACTTGGAGCGGAGCCTCGACTTTCGGGCTTGCAGGAAACGGCTGTAGTCCCCGTAACACGGCGAGCAGGAGGCAATATGATTGAGGGCGGATTCCTTCGCTTTGCGCGGAGTGTCGGCTAGCAACCTGAGCTGGCCTATAGGAGGGCAACCGCGACGATCTGGGTTCGGAAAATCTTCGGAAAAATGCTTGCGTCCGAGCTCCAAAACTTCTCTTCCGAGAGAGGCTTCTTGGTGCGCTTCGATGGCTTGCTCCTCGCACCCGGCAAGGCGAAAGCTCTCCTCAAGTCCTCGCCCGTCGTATATGGAGGAGCCTTCGCGCGTGGGCCAGCGCTCTGCTATATCGCGATTCCGCCGCGTGGGTCGCAATGCCGAACTCGCTCGCGATCTCTTTCCATGAAAGGCCCTCGAGACGACGGTAGACGATCTGCTGCGTGACTTTATCATAGGTCGCCATGACTTCATCGAACAGCAACGAGATTTCCGCTTGGACCGGCTGGCGCGCGAGGAACTGCGTCCGCGCTTTGTTTCGCAGGGACGTTTCCAACCGTGCTTGCTTCCATCTGGCTAGGCTGACTTTCCGGAGAAACGTGCGGTAAAAGTAGGCCGACAGATCCCGCACGGGACGGGCGTCACCGGTCTTTCGCTTCAAGGCCTCGGAAACTGCCGCAGCGGATTCCTCGAAGAGATTCATGGTCAGCGCGGCGTCGCCGAGAAGCCGCTCGGCGTAAGCCACGGCGCGTGGGCCGATTTCGTGAGCCACCGCCAGAACCTTGGGATTGATTGTCCTGCCGAGCCGGTCCACGGAATTCAGGAGAAAGGTGGCAGGCCGGCTTGACCCTCGCGCTGATTTCATTTGGCACTCTCGTGATTCCATGCGCTGGACCTGAAAATGGGGCGCTCATCACTGGCAGACTCTCGTCTGCTTGTGACACACAAAGATGTATTCTGGTGAACGTCCATTCCTGATACATCCCCCCCTACTAACTATAGACATAAAATCGAGGTGAAACGCTCGCAGAAAATTAACCGGGAGATTCGTGCGCTGCGTAAGCGAGGGCTGAGTTGTACCAGTACAACGAAAAAATAAACTTGGTTCGGCGCACGTCTTGTTCTTTCATCTCATAGAGATCAGATGTATGTTGTCCCTCACTTGGTTATCGATTATTCGCTCCGGGCAAGTGCCTCTCGCCGACACCGATCCCGTCGTTCAGTAGTAGGGCGTTTGTCGAGCCGGTACGTGAGAGGGAGAGATGATCTTCTGGAAACGGCTTCAGGCTCCGGACCAGCTTCGCTCCCTCCCCGATGAAGAATTGTGCCGGGAAGTGACCAAGGGCAATCACGTCGCGTTTCTGGTGCTCTTTGACCGGTACTGGCAGGATGTATTTCGGTTGGCATATTCAGTACTGCGGAACAAGGCGGAAGCCGAGGACTTGGTACAAGGCCTTTTCCTCGAAGTGCACACCACGATGCTGCGTTATGACGAAGAACGAGGCACCTTCCGGACACTGCTTCTCCGGTACGCATACACACGCGCCATCGACCAGCGACGTCACCTGGAAAGCCGTCGATATTACACGAGCCTGCAAATCGAAGAGCTTGAGCCGGAAGTTCTCGCGCGAGATGTGTCGCTCGCTTCCGGTCTTTCGCTGGAAGAAGGAACTCGTCTTATTGAGCAGGGGTTGGAGCAGCTGGACGACAAGCAGCGCTTGGCCGTGACGGCGTATTTCTTTCGAGGGCTTTCAGTGAACGAAATTGCGCATGAACTGGGTGAGTCGTTCGGGAATGCCCGGCACCACTTGTACCGCGGTCTCGAAAGAATGCGTAGGGTTCTAGCCCCGAAGGATGAACGCGAGGAATCCACAGTGCCCGAGCCAAACGTTGTCTTGAGATTTCATCGTCAGGTAACCAAGCGGGTGGCTCCGGAGGTGTCAGGTGTTAGAGCACGATCGATTTGAAGAATTGGCATCGCTAGCGGCGATTGGAGAACTCTCTCCCGAAGAACACGAAGAGTTCCTTCGCCATCAGAAAACTTGCGCACAATGCCGCCAAGTTGTCGCGGAAACCAGTTCGCTCGCGGCCGCCGCGTTCCTCGCTGGTGCGCCAAAAGAGGAGGATGCCGCTCTGGAAGGTAAGCGTCATCGCCGGTTACGGCAGGCCATTGCCCGAAACCTTCCTGCGGTGGTTCCGGTTTCTTTTGTCGAGCGCTATCAGCATCGTATCGCGGCGGCGGTTGCGGCAGCGTTTCTACTCGGAGCAGGCGTAGGCGCGGCGGTTGGGTTACGCGCGCCATCAGTAAGCGTCGCTAAGACTCCCGTTGAGGTCGCAGGTTCGGTGAACGCTGAATCACCAAAGACATCCTCAATAATTGGCCAGGATGAACGCGCTCGCCTGCAGACGGTGGTTGCTGTGTTACAAAAAAGGATCGACGAAACGCGAGCAGAGGATCGGGCGTTGCGGGACCAGTTGGCGCTGTCGGATCAGCATACGACTGAACTCGAAACCAGGCTGGGCGAAGTCGAAGAGCAATCCAACGCGCAAGCCCAGGAAGTGATCCAGGCGCACAATGATTTGAGCGCGGCGCGGACCGAGTTGTCTCAGGCCAAGAACTCCATTTCCGCGAGTCAAGGCAAAATCGACTCGCTGCAATTCGCGCTCGCCGACAAAGACGCTCGTCTGATGGAGGTATCGGCAAGCGTTGAGCGCGAGCGCGAGATGCTTTCTCAGGGTCGCGAGGTCCGCGACATCATGGGCGCGCGTGATTTGCACATCATCGACGTCATTGACAGAGACGGAAAAGGTCGAGCCAGAAAAGCATTTGGGAGGGCGTTCTACACGCAAGGAAAATCTCTTATCTTCTATGCGTTCGATCTGCCTGCGAAGAATACGGCCGATGGGAAATTCGTGTACGCCGCATGGGGAAGCAACAGCAACAATCTGAATAACAAGACGGCTCACAGTCTCGGCATCTTCTACAACGACGACCAATCGCAGCATCGCTGGGCGATGAAGTTCGACGATCCCAAGCTTCTCGAAGAGATTGACACGGTGTTCGTCACTCTTGAACCTGCCGACCGGTCGTTCACGACGCCAACCGGAAAGCCAATACTCGAAGCCTACTTCGGTACACCTCCCAACCATCCCTGAGTCTCGGGAGTGGTGGAGGGCCGGGCCACAGGGTAACTTTCTACTGGTCCAGTCTGCGCCAAATTCCTTTGATGAACAGGCGCGACAAATTCTTGCGGGAATTCCTGTTAACAGTTTTTTCACAAACGCAAAACGGTACAAAGCTGCATTCGGCGTCCGCAATATAGGCAGAGGTGAATGATGCTCAATGCCCTTTGCGTGAGGTCGCTTTCCCTGATCCTAGTCCTGTGTGCTTTGACGAGCGTTCCGGTGTTTGCCCAAATGGAAACAGCCACGCTGAGCGGAGCGATCACGGACCCGAAAGGTGGCGTTGTCCCTGACGTTGAGATAACTGCGACGCGCATCGAAACCGGCACTGCCGTCACGACCAAGAGCAATGGAGCGGGCATCTACGTCTTCATAGGATTGATGCCGGGACACTATCACTTGATGATCCATAAGCCGGGGTTCAAGGAAATTGCGATTAAGGAATTCGAACTCCACGTTCAGGACAAGCTAGAGCAGAACTTCTCGCTCGAGATTGGTTCCGTGTCAGAAACGGTGACCGTCGAAGCCGAAGGACTGACGATTAATTCGCAGGACGCGACTGTGAGCACGGTCGTGGATAGGCAATTTGCAGAAAATCTGCCCCTAAATGGCCGAAGTTTTCAGACGCTGATTTACTTAACTCCGGGCGTGGTCGTAACGCCTACGACCGCCCAGGACAACGGGCAGTTTAGTGTTAACGGGCAGCGGGCGGCGTCCAACTACTGGACGGTTGACGGTGTAAGCGCAAACATCGGCGTGGGGGCGACGTTCGCCGCAGGAAACGGCATCGGGGGTGCGGTCGGTTCCTTCAGTGCGCTTGGCGGAACAAACAGTCTTGTGTCCCTCGATGCGCTCCAGGAATTTCGAATTCAAACATCAACCTTTGCTCCAGAGTTCGGCCGCACACCGGGCGGCCAGATTTCGATTGTGACTCGTTCGGGAACGAACGGCTTTCACGGCTCCGCCTTCGACTATCTGCGAAACGATGTTTTGGACGCGAACAACTGGTTCGCCGACAGCGTGGGTCTTGCGAAAGCGCGCGAGCATCAGAACGACTTTGGGGGCACGTTCAACGGTCCGATCATCAAGGATCATACGTTCTTCTTCTTTTCCTACGAGGGTCTTCGGTTGCGGCTTCCGCAGACGGCGCTCACAACCGTTCCCGACTTGGCGGCGCGGCAAAGCGCGGTCGCTCCCATGCAGCCATTCCTCAATGCATATCCATTACCGAATGGACCGGAAGTCACCGTTGCGTGCAATCCGGCAAGCGATCCCACATGTCCATCCGGAGGCCAAAAACCGTCGGGAGCCGCTCAATTCAATTCGAGTTATTCGAACCCTGCGTCGCTCGATGCGTACAGCCTTCGCGTCGATCAGAAAATGGGTGGCAACCTAAGCATCTTTGGGCGATACAACTACTCCCCGTCCTGGTTTGATAATCGCGGCGGCGGTTCCGCGCTCAGCGTGGTCTCCTCGACGCAAATCACGACACAGACCCTGACGCTTGGCGGAACCTGGGCCATTTCCCCGTTCCTGGGAAACGACTTGCGATTGAATTACAGCCGAGTGAATGCGCAGTCGTCTGTTTCCCTCGACGATTTCGGCGGAGCTAGTGCGCCCGCGAGTCTCCCCTTTGCCGATTCCTTTGGGACAAACAACGCACTGTTTTTTCTTGGGATCAACAGTTTGATAGGGACTTCGATCACGGCAGGCAAGCATGCGCAGGATATCCAACGGCAGTTCAATATCGTCGATGGACTCTCGTGGCAGCGTGGCTCCCACAGTTTTAAGGTGGGTGTCGACTACCGGAGGCTGTCTCCCGGATATTCTCCACTGAACTACGCACAATCGGTTACGTTTCCAGACGTCGCATCGAGCGTTTCCGGCATCGGTTTCAGTACCATCACTTCCGAGCGCGGGTCAACCTTCGTCTTCCATAATCTCGGAGCCTACGCGCAAGATAGCTGGCGAGTGTTGCCTCGGCTGACATTGACCTACGGTTTGCGGTGGGACGTTGACTTTGCTCCATCGTCAAATCCGGCCCTGCCGGCAGTGACGGGCTTTACCGGCTTCAACGACCTTTCGCAACTGGCGCTTGCGCCCGAAGGAACGAGTCCGTTCAAGACTACATTCGGGAACGTGGCTCCTCGGCTGGGCGTCGCCTACCAGCTGCATTCGAACCAAGAGTGGCAAAGCGTGCTCCGTGGTGGCTTTGGAGTGTTTTATGATCTGGTCAGTTCCGAGGCCGGGAATCTCGTGAACTCGATCTTCTTTAGTCCTCCTTACGGGAACCAGGCGCAATTCGGAAACGTGCCGTTTCCCCTCACTGCGGAACAAAGCGCACCGGTTTCCATTCCACCGGCGAACCTGGAGAACTTCGCGGTGTATGACCCGTACTTGAAGCTGCCCTACACACTCGAATGGAACGTGGCGTTTGAGCAGGCCTTGGGCAGTCAACAGGCGATTTCCGTGACCTACGTCGGCGCTTCAGGGCAAAGGCTTTTGCAATCGACCGTTCTTTTGAGCCCGCAGCCCACATTGCCTGTTCCGAACTTTGTGGCGGGAACGGTCGTCGGCAACACATCGGAGTCGAGCTATAACGCTTTACAACTCCAATTTCAGAGACGGCTTTCGCACGGGCTGCAAGGGCTGGCGTCCTATACATTCTCGCACTCCCTGGATAGCGCTTCTGCTGGCTCGTTCGCCAATGGTTCGAATCTTGGCGGCGGTACTTCCGCTGGAAACTGGGGAAGTTCGGATTTTGATATCCGGCATGCCTTCACGGCGGGCCTGACCTACGACATTCCCCTCATCCGCGGCGACGCTTTCCGAAAAGCCCTTTTTGGAGGGTGGTCGATCGAGACTTTGATTCTGGCGCGGTCGGCCCCGCCGATTGACATTGCGGACATCAATTTCTTTCAGTTGAACAACTCGGTAAACATCAATATTCGCCCGGACGTAGTTCCGGGACAGCCTTTCTACCTTTACGGCTCGGAATATCCGGGCGGCAAAGCGCTGAACCCGGCAGCGTTTCAGAATCCGCCTGTGGACCCGGTTACATTGAACCCGACTAGGCAAGGAAACCTCTCGCGAAACTTCTTGAGAGGCTTCGGGGCGACGCAGTGGGATTTTGCCGTGCATCGAAACTTTCCCATCCGGGAGTCTTTTCGGATTGAATTCCGGGCGGAGATGTTCAACATCCTGAATCATCCCAATTTCGGGCCCCCGGATACGTTATTTGGCACGGGCGGATTTGGATTGGCGACCCAGACATTAGCGCAGAGTCTCACGGGAGCTAACTCAACCGGCGCGGGTGGGCTCAACCCGCTCTATCAAATCGGCGGTCCACGTTCCATACAGTTGGCCCTTAAAGCTGTGTTCTAAAGTCAGCAACGAATTAGAAGGATGGTCGACGAATGATGCCTGAAGTGTGCCCGAGACGATGCCAGTTATCGAAAGGCCCGAATTCAGTTGAACGGAGAATTGAAATGAGAAGGAACAGCTCGTGGAGAATATGTCTTGCGATTTCGTTTTTGGCATTGTGCCAACCTGCGACAAATCTCGATGCGCAGGAGGTGACTCCACTGGCCATTGACGACGCATTGAAGACGACTTCCTTTGGCGAGACCTCACCGTTTTCGCTTTCTCGCGACGGAAAGTGGCTCGCGTTTATGGCGGTAGAGAACCAAAGGAATCAGTCGGTGATGAACGATGAACACCAGGCCTTCGTCCGGACAGGGGTTGCTACGCGCTATCGTGCCGGAAACATCTGGATCGCGGAGGTCGACTCGAACAAGATCCGGAATCTTACCGGGAACGTCGGTTCGAACTGGGATCCTACGTGGTCTCCCGACGGGCGTTATTTGGCGTTCGTCTCCGATCGAGACGGGAGCGGCCAAGCGCGTCTGTGGGTATGGAATTCGTCAAAGGACGAACTGAAGAAGGTCAGTGACGCAAACGTTCGTGGCTGGCTCGTGTTCAACAGGTTGAAGTGGGCACCCGACTCAAAGAAAATATTCTTCACCACGATTCCCCAGGGGCTCTCTACCGAGAAATACTTTGAGGACGTTGACGGTTTAAGGATCGACCGGAGCCCGGACACTTCGGCAGCAGCCGCGCCCAAGGTGTACAAATCGAATGCCGACACTGTCGAGGGCGCCGAGACTTCTGCCGTCAACTTGGGTGGCGTATATCTCCACGACTTGTCCGTCGTCGATATTACCAGCGGGAAAGTTGCGAGGATCGCGGGCGGGCACTTGATCAAATGGTTTGAGCCATCTCCGGACGGGAGACGTATGGCCTACGCGGCGCTCAAGGGATTTCACAGAAAACAAACGTGCGATCTCATCGAGGTAGACCTCGCCACAATGCAGGAACGCGTTCTTACATCCGATACCCGTTTCGACGCCTTTAGTTGGTCGCCCGACAGTTCGGCTATTGCGTACGGCGCACACCACGGGGAATCGCAGGCGTATGACTATTTTTTGGTGGCCTTGGGCGACGGGACGGAGCGCAGAGTGTCGTCTCTGTCGGGTGCTCGCACCTGGTGTTGCGAACAGGGCAACCCGGTATGGGATGCGACGGGAGAATCGTTTTATTTTCTTCACGACGGGGCACTGTGGCGGACGCGCGTCGCGGAAGGGAAGACTGCTGAAATCGCGCGAATTCCGAATCGCACCATGCGGTTTAGAACTTGGCAGGGGGATCAGACAATCTGGAGTTCAGACGGTGGAAAATCAACGGTTGTCGTGGCGTACGACGATGAGCATAAGCAGGACGGGTTCTACCGGGTCGATCTCGATACGGGCCAAACGACAGCCCTGCTCGAGCGGGGCAAGTGCTACAGCTGCAAGTGGGGTGTCGACGTTGATGGGTACATTGTTTCGGCGTCCGAAAATGGACGTTTCGCATATATCGCGGAAAGCGCGGGACGCGCGCCCGATCTTTGGGTCAGTGACAGTGAATTCAAACATCCACGGGAGATTACGCATCTTAACCCGCAGCTTGAAAAGTACAAGATGGGCGCGGCGCGTGTTATCGACTGGCTCAGTGACGATGGCGTTCGTTTGCATGGTGCGTTGTTACTGCCTTCCGATTACCGGGAAGGGCAGCGTTACCCCTTGATTGTGTGGACCTATCCTGGATCCTGGAGGTCGCACTACTTCGACAGCTTCGGATTTGGGGAATTTCCTGGCCCTCTCAATGCGCAGTTGCTGGCGACCCGGGGATATGCGGTCTTGTACGCGGACGCGCCATGGAAGAAGGAGGAACCCTCCCTGAGCCTCGTGAAGACGGTGCTTCCCGGCGTGAACAAGGTGATTGAGCTTGGAATCGCCGACTCAGAGCGCGTGGGACTCATAGGGCATAGCGCGGGAGGATACAGCACGCTTTTGCTCCTTACCGAGACCAACCGGTTCAAGGCTGCGATCGAGGCTTCAGGGTTTGGTGATTTGGTAAGCGGCTACGGCGTAATGCGTGAGGACGGTTCGGCCTCCATGTATATGACGGTCGAAGCATTTGTGGGGGATGTTGGTCCGTGGCACGATCCCATTGCCTATCTGGAAGGGTCCCCGGTGTTTCGTTACGATCGCATTTCAACACCGCTGCTGATCATCCATGGATCGAAGGACCGGGACGTGGCATCGTTCCTCGCGGACGAAGTGTTTGTGGACTTGCGCACGCTTGGCAAGAACGTGGAGTATGCGCGCTATGAAAACGAGGGCCACGTTCCGACCGACTGGAGTTTCGCGCATCAGTCTGACGTCGCGAACCGGGTAATTGCGTGGTTCGACGGTCATCTGCGCTAGCAATTGCCCTGAGGGATGAAAAAAGTGCGCCGGGGCAGCTCTCTGGCAAGCCCCGGCGCGTTCGGCTACTCATCCGCTTCGTACGCACCGTTGGTTATGTGCGTTTCTGGATTGCAGCCCTCACTGTTGTCGCTCAGACGCATGGATTTGTGGCAGTTGCCGGTAAGAATCGCGGCGATGCTTGAACCCAACGAAATGAGCTGTGGCTTCGTGTATTGCATGGTGTTCACCTCCTTTCTATATGAGATCGACCACTGCAGTTAGCTAACCGAGATCGCTCCGGACGCCGGGATGGAGACGCGTAACAGAGTCTCTACTTCTGTGATTTTTGGGCTTGCGCATAGAGCCGCCTCACAAACTTGTCGAGATCGAGTTTCGTCGCGTCTCCTTTGGCCATTGCCTCGCGGCCTGTGCGGGAGTTTTTTTCTTCCCCTACGCGAGGTAGCAAAACAGAGCCTCCTTCTGACAGATGTGGCAGACAGCGTCGTCCTTAAGTAACTTGCGAACGTTGGTAGCTAATTCAACCAACTCCACAAGGTGCTCTCATGTTTTGTGGAGTTGTTCCTGGTAATGCATAATACGACCGACGTCAGACCCCTGAGTTTTGGTAAAGAAAAAAGATCCCGCCGCCGTCAGTCTTGGACGGAAGGGCGGGAGGGCGATCGCCAAGCGAGGGCCTGAGTACTTCAAGCAGTTGCAGGCAAAACGGAAGAAACGCAAGGGCGGTCGGCCTCCCAAGTCCAAGAGATCCCGCTAAAAACCTCTCAAATAAACAACGAGCGCTCGTTGTATAATCCAATAGGCTATCGAAGCGCAGATTCTGTCGATCACCGAATATGCATTTGAGTTCACCCGACGGCGTGGAGATTTCGGTAGTAGCCGCGGAGTTCAGGGGAATGCGGATCAATGTTGGTGCCCGTTTGCGGGCGGAACGGAAATCTCGGAACTTGTCCCAAGCGGACCTAGAGCGGAGGACGGGTCTTGCCCGCTGCCGACTTTCGTGGCTGGAGAATGGCCGGGCGGTGCCAACGATCGAGACGTTGGAGAAGATTTCCGATGCGCTCGAAATTCCCGTCTATCGGTTGCTCTACGATGGCGACGAATCCGTTCAGGTAGCAAACGCCTCCAGCAAGATTGCGACGAACGGAAACAGGAGACGGAGTCGAAAGAACGAGGTCCGGATGCTGCGAGAGCTTCGGGAGCAGATGAGCCGGATGCACGAAGACGATCAGCGCTTATTGTTGTTCATTGCTCGGAAAATGGCCGGTCGTGTGGCAAAAGGTTCTGGTGCCATGGCCAAGGCGACGGGCGCTAGCCTGATTGGAAAGATGATCGCGGGCAGGGCGGGTGAGAATTCATGAACACGACTGTTGCGATCCGGTACAACCGAGCGCTTGGGAACGCAATACAAAGGGAGGCTAACCTTCGTTCGCCTTGGCCTCCCCGAGGCCAGCAGATGGACTTGCGATGCCCGGAATGCAATAGTTCGGACCTGAAGAGGGTTTCCCTGGCCTACCAGGAAAGCGTCCATCACGTAGACACCCGAACTCGCCTCCGCGCATTCCTGTTCGGGAGCGACGGGCCGAATCTGATCGTCGGCAAATCGGTTACGCAAGGGGTTCATTGGACGCCGCTTTCGAATGTTCTCAGTCCACCAAGGAAGTGGTCTTACGCAAGGCTCATTCTTGGCTCACTGGTCGTTACACTCACCGCTCTTTTCGCTTACGTCATTTTCGTCGCGTCTAGTTCTCCGCCAGTGTCCACTTTTCCCATGAAGACGTACGTCTTCCTCGCCCCAGTCGTGTTCCTGGTATTCGTCTTCTTATTTTGGCGGCACAATCACATTAGATTCCCGCGGGAATACGCGCGATGGAACGGCTCATTCATTTGCCAGCGATGTGGAGCAGTAAGTCTCCACGACGTTCCTTCTAGTGCTCCCGTGCGTCTCTGAGCTACTCAACTGCATCCCGTTCCTCGCGGCATCGCCACCGATGCACGAAGCAGAACAGAGCGACATATCGCTTTTGCAACGGTAGACAAGTACCCCAAGACCTGGCGATCCGCGGCGCTCCGACCACCGGACGATGGCTTTCCCACTCTTTGGCGAAACTCGTCGCCTCGACCGTCTGCGAATTTCGTCCCTGGCTTGTGAGGCTTTTCCTCTTGCCTGCCTCCATAACAATGAGGGGAGTTCTCGTCGCATCTTCCCCGTGAGCCGGCCGGAGCCGCACCACCTCGGTTAACCGCCTGGCATTGCGTGCCGCACTCAAGTCCCGAGCCGGGCGCCAAGCTAGAAACCCTCTGCACGGAGCATGTGCTCTACGTGTGCCTTGGGAACGACTAAGGCACTTCTCGCAGGCCAGTGGTTCTTTTTGGCGCTCGGAGCCGGATGGTCCGGTCTCACGGACGCGGCGAGAACTCTCCGTGATTCTTTGCGAAAACACCTATGAGTCGGAGGAGGACATTCGAATGAGTAAATTTTTGCGAAGCTACTGTTCCGTTCAAGCAAGCTGCCCGAAATCTCGCGGGCATTGCGCTCAGTCTCCTCCTTGCCGCCCCCGCGTTCGCGCAAGGCGGCAATTCCCCCTGGGAAAATGCCGTGAACGTCTTGATGACGGCCTTCACCAGCACCATCGCGCGCGGCCTCTCGCTCGTAGCCATTGTCGTGGCTGGTCTTACGTTCGCTTTTGGTGAAGGTGGCTCGAAGCGTGTGCTTGCCGGCGTGCTTTTCGGTGTTGGCATGGCCATCGCCGCCGTCAATTTCCTCGCGTGGCTTTTTCCCGGCAATTGAAACAACCGCGTCCGAACGGAGAAGCGCATGGCCGAAGCTAGACGAATCAACAGAGTGCATCGCTCGCTTTCCCGGCCCCTGACAATCCTCGGGGCCGAGCGAAAGCTCTTTTTCTTCGCCATGTGCCTGGGCGCGGCCACCTTCAACCTACTGAACAGCTTGTTCGGTGGGCTGCTGATGTTCTTGCTGCTCTATTTCATGGCCCGTTGGGCCACTCAAACGGATCCGCAAATATTGCGGTTTCTCTTGGCGGCCGCGAGGGTGCGCGCTCAATACGACCCGATGAAATTCACTCCGATAACAATCCGAAGGGACGGCCATGCTCAGGCTTAACCGAATCTTCAAAAACTACAACGAGACTGGCTCTCTCAGCGAACAGATCAATCTCTATGGCTTTATCGGTCCACAAATGTTTCTTACCAAGAGTGGGGACGTCGGCGTCATCCTCGAAGTGCGCGGGGTGGACTACGAGTGTCTCGACGACGCATCGATTGACGGCTTCACCAAGCGCCTTGAATCGGCGCTGAAGCTGTTCGACGAAAACTATCGGCTTTACCAATACCTCTTCAAGCGCAACAACGAAGCGATCCCGTACAAGCTCTACGACAATTCGATTGTAGACACCGCAATCAAGAATCGCATCGCCTACCTCGGCAGCAAGGCCGATACGCTCTTCTCCATGTCGGTCTATTACGTGGTGCTCCGCCAGGGAGTTCAGGCTTCAGCCAAGCTGGGCAGTGCGCTCGCCGAGTTCCCCAAGAATCCGACAAAAGCAGTTGCCAACCTGCGTGCTCAATTCTCCTCTCAGAAACGGATCGTCTCTCTTGGGCTGCACGTTAGCACGGCCCAGGCGGCCCTGCTTCAGAAAGCCCGGAGCTTCATCCTCCAAGTCAGCGACTTCCTCCCCGTTCGCATGCTCGAAAAGCAAGAAGCCTTCCGCGTTCTCAAGCGAACGCTCAACTTTCATCCCGACAAACTCGAACTCGCCAAACTCAAGCACGACACCTTTCTCGATTACTACCTTCCCGAATCTCCCATCGAGTGCCATCGTGGACATCTCCGCGTGGACGATTACTACGTCAAGGTTCTGACGCTCAAGGAGCCTTCCTCCCAGAGCTTTCCGCTCATCTTCAAACGGTTACTCGAAGTCGAAGCGAATTATTACGTCGTGACGGAATGGAAAAAGGAAGATTCCGGCAAGATGCGCCGGGTCATCCAAACCAAGCGCCGCCATTTTCACAACACCAAGCGCTCGTTCGCGAGTCAGGTCAGTCTGAACGACGCTCCCACTCAGGACGTGCTCCTCGACGATTCCAAGGAGTCCCAGGTTCGGGAACTGGGCGAAGGAATTAAGGAGATTGAGCTGCACGGGAATTACTTCGGTCAGTTTTCCCTGACAGTCGTGATTTACGACCTCGACATGGCCAAGGTGGACCGGGCGTGCGCCGATTTCTACAAAGTGTTCAGCGTGCATGACGCTCAGCTCTACGAGGAAAAATACAATCTGCTGAACGCCTTTCTCGCTGCGGTTCCGGGCAACCACGCCTTTAACCTGCGCTCCCTGTATCTGCTCAACACCAACTACGCGGACTTCTCGTTTCTCTTCACCCTTCACTGTGGCGAGCCTCGCAATCAGCACCTCCGGCAGGAATATCTGGCGGTCCTGGAGACCAACCACCACACCCCGTATTTCTTGAATCTCCATTACCGCGACGTGGCACACACCATGATTCTCGGGAGAACGGGCGCCGGCAAAAGTTTCCTTTTGAATTTCCTCATCACCAATCTCCAGAAATACGATCCGCACACCTTCATCTTCGATCTGGGTGGAAGCTTTGAAAGCCTCACGCAGCTTTTCGGAGGCTCGTACATTCGCGTCGGCCTGGAGTCCGAGGATTTCAAGATCAACCCGTTTTCGCTTCCGCCCACGAAAGAGAATCTTGATTTCCTTGCTCTCTTCCTGAAAGTGCTGATCCAGGGACAGAGGGCGGGCGAGCTCGACCCTTCGACCGAGCGCGATCTCTTTCACCAAGTCGAAAACCTATATGCGGTGGATCCGGCGCTGCGCATGCTGGGCGTGCTGGCGAATACGCTCGGGCATGACATCGCAAGCCGCCTCTCCAAATGGACGCGCGGCGGCCAGTTCGGATTCCTGTTTGACAACGCCGAGGACACGATCTCGTTCTCCCGCTTTCAGTGCTTCGATTTCCAACGCATGAGCCAGTACCCCGAACTTCTGGAACCTCTGCTCTTCTACATTTTGCATCGTGCCAATGCCGTTATCGCCGACCGGCAGATTAGTTCCGTCTTCAAGGCCTTCTTTATCGATGAAGCCTGGGTCTTTCTCAAGAATCCCGCTATTCAACGGTACGTCGTCGAAGCCCTGAAGACGTGGCGCAAGCACAACGCAGCCATGGTTTTGTCCACGCAATCGCTCGATGAACTCAAGCGCTCGGACATCCTCGACGTAATCATCGAAAGTTGCTCGACGAAAATCTTTCTCGCCAACCCCGATATGGACCGCGATCTCTACCGGCGCCAGTTTCATTTGAACGACAACGAAGTCGAGCTGATCTCGGGCCTCATCCCCAAGCAGCAATTCCTGATTAAGACGCCCGAGCTGGCGAAGGTCGCGAACCTAAACGTCGATCCCAAGAGCTATTGGCTGTACACGAACGATCCCTACGACAACAAAAAAAGAAAAGAGGCTTTCGAGAAATACGGTTTCGAGAAGGGTCTCGAAATCCTCACGGGAGGACAGGCTTGATTCTTTTCTTCCGTCTCCTCGCATGGACGACGAACTACGAACCATCGCACCCGATGCTGTTTGCGTTGGCTGGCGTCCTCTCTGCAGCTCTGCTCTTCGCTTTATTGATCGTCGGAGCCTATGTCGATCACGACCGGAGTTCTCCAAGACAGGGAGATTTTCAAAAGGAGCAACCATGAAACAACGCATTGCCAGTCAGTGGCGGTTGAGTTTTCTTCATGCGGTAGCGATTGTGGTTTTGAGTACTGTGGTTTTCCCGCTCTCGCCTGTGCACGCCGAGACGGAAGCGGCAGCGCGTGTCGTGAAGTATTCGAAGGAAGACATTGTTCCGGTTCGCGCCAAGCTCAGGTTTTCGACCCTCATCGTCCTTCCCGAGGACGAAGAGATCCTCGATTTCACCACCGGCGACAAGGAATTCTGGGTCATCAACGGCGCACATAACCTCTGCTACGTTCATCCCGCCCAGGCCGGCATTCGCAGCAACCTGAATCTGATTACCGCCAGCGGCCACGTCTATTCGTTCCTACTGACCGAAATCAGCAATCAACCGAATGTCGAACCCGATCTCAAAATCTTCGTTGAGCCCAAAGAAGGCTCGGGTATCGCAACGAACACCGGGCTGCGCGGCTATGTGAGCGCCGGCGAGGCGGAAGCATATAAGAAAGAACTCGAAACGCTCCGCTCCCAGACGGTGGATCAAATCCACGCGGCGCAAGCCCAGTCCGCCGAGCAGGTCGGACGTTTCCGCTCCAGCTACGCGACAAAACTCCAATTCGATTATTCCCTCGACCCGAAGGCGGCGCGCGAGCCGTTCCTGGTTTCCGTCATCTACCACGACGACTCGTTCACCTATATCAAGTGCGGTGCGCGGGAAAAACCCGCTCTCTATGAAATCAAAGACGGCAAGCCCAACTTGATCTCTTTCCAATTTGAGAACGGCGTTTACATTGCACCCAAAATCATCGACACCGGCTACCTCGCCATCGGCAAAAAGAAAATGCCGTTTGCGCGGCGCGTTGCGACGAACTGAGGACAAGTGATGAGCCAACCTGCCGAGATTCAGGAAAAAGCGCCCAAGCCGCAAGGCCTCCTGCCCAAGAACGTACAGTCGTGGCTTCTCATAGGACTGGCGTTTCTCATGGTCGCCATCATGTGGCTCACGGGAGGCAAGAAGCCGCCGACGCCAGCAAAAGCAGCGTCGTCGGGCGTGCCCGTCCAAGTGCCCCTCGAAGTCAACGAAACCAAAATTAACGAGTTGCAAAACCGCATTGAGGAATTGCAACGCCAACAGCTCGTAGCTCAAAGCGCTCTCGCTCAGCAGACTCGCTTGCTTGGTGCCGCCCCGCAAGATTCGCCACAGGCCCAGCAGGAAAGCGCGCCCGGCAACCCACCCGACCAGCGAGTGGAGGACCCCATCGAGACGGAACGAAAGAGGCGTGCCTACGTGTCCTTGTTTTCCTCGAACGTCGCTCTGACCTACCGCAAAGCTCCGCTTGTTGCGGTCGCACCCGAATTGGAGGCAACTCCAGCCACCCAAAACCTTGTCCCTGTTCGACCCGACTCCCCTCAGCTCGCGCAACTCTTGAAGGAGATGCAATCGAGTCCGGCTTCACCCGCGCCGGGCGCTCCATCGCCCGCGCCAGTGCGAAACGATTCCGCGGAAGCCAACACCGAACGAAAGGAGGATAAGCGCCCTGCCGCCGTGTCAGGTGGTCGTGCCAACACGGCGGCGGGCAAAGACTACGTACTCTTCGAAGGAACCATTCTTGAAACCGTTCTCATTAACCGCCTCGACGGGGGCTTCGCCGGTCCCGTGGAGTGCCTACTCTCAACCGACGTGTACTCGAACGACCGCCAGCATCTCCTGATCCCCGCAGGATCAAAGTTGCTCGGTGAAACCAAGAAAGTCGACACGTTCGGCCAGACACGTTTGGCCGTCGTGTTCCATCGCGTGCTCATGCCCGACGGATACTCCGTCAGCCTCGATCAGTTCAAGGGTCTCAACCAAATCGGCGACACCGGGTTGCGGGACCAGGTCAACAACCACTACCTCCGCATCTTCGGAGTTTCGCTCGCGATTGGAGCAATCGGCGCGGTCGCGGAGGGCGGAACAGCAGGCTCTCTTAACGAATCAAGTTCCGATCTCATGCGCCAAGGCTTCGCGCAAAGCACCGCGCAGTCTTCGGCGCAGATTCTCGACAAATTCTTGAACATCATGCCCACGGTGACGATTCGCGAAGGACACCGGGTGAAAGTCTATCTCTCGGGTGATCTCGCAGTACCCGATTACAACAACCACAAAATGCCTTCCGATCTGTGAAGGCCAAAAGGAGAGCAGTCCAATGAAAAGAAAGATTCTGATTTGCGTTCTCGTATTGGGATTGGGAGTCGGCACTGCCACCGCTCAATTCGGTAGCGGAATTGTCTACGACCCAACCAACTATCACAACGCGTTGCTTCGCTACTACCAGCTTCAGCAGCATTTGCTTGAACTGCAGAAGAGCTACGCGAAAATCACCGGGCAACTCAACCTCGCTTTGCAGATGGCCCAGTTTGTCAAGAACATGCCCGCGCGTTACCGAGCATTGTTTTCGCAGTGGCGAAAAGTAACGTCGCTGAACAGCTTCGGGAACACAGTCTCTTGGATCAACGGTATCAACACCGGTGTTCTTCCCAACATCAACACGGGCTATCTGAAGTCCACCACGCAACTCGCTCAATACAGTCCGTATGAACTGTCAGGAATGGACGCCTCCGAACTCGGGCGCGTGCAATCCCAATACGCGTCCATCGAACTTGCGGATGGCGCAAACATAAACGCCATGGCCACCATCGGCGCGATTCGCGGAAGCGCCGACAACGTCCAAACCCAGATCGGCAATCTTGAACAGGATTCCTTTTCAGGCGACTCAAGTCTCAACAGCGAAGTTTCCGTTCTGAACAAGATCAATGCGGCGGGTGTCCTGACTCTCCGCACCGTTCAGGACTCCAACAAACTGCTTGCGTCACTTCTGGAACAACAGACCATCCTCGCCAAGCAACAGCGCGACGCCGCGGCGAATGCCATTAACACGGATATCGGACGCCAGGCGAGCGTCGCGGGAAACATGGCCCAGGTGACCGGCACCATCACCAGTTCACTACAAAACTTCCGCATGCAGTAAGCGTGCGGAGCGAGACGCCCGGCGTCGAAGGAGCTGACCGCAGTGCAAACCGATTTCCTGCAGTACATCTTTCAGGCGATCAACAATTTGCTCACCCAGAACCTCGGCTTCTTCGACACTATGGGCCAGAATCTCTTCCGCTCCTTCGCCACAATCCTTATCGCTTGGTTCGGAATCAAGTCCGCTCTTGCCTCCGCGAGCGGCAGGCCTTCCTTCCAGTTCGACCACTTTGCGAGCCTGCTTCTGACCATCAGCTTTGGGTTCGCGATGGTCAATTACTACAGCACGCCCATCCCCGGCGTTGGAATCAGTTTTCACAACCTCGTCACCAACGAGGCGCAATTTCTGTCGAGCCAGATCGATCAGGCCCAGTTGCAAACAGTGGTATCCCAGGTCGCGGATTTCGAGTCACGCATGGACTCCCCCAGCTGGGGAGATTTTCTGGGAACTGCTATCTACATCATCGTGACGATCCTGCTCGCCGCTGCGCAGGCGATCGCAATTGTGGTCATCGCCTACGGGTTCATCGCTACGGCCGTTTGCGTGTTAGTCGGACCGGTTTTCATTCCATTTTTTATCGTTCCGAAAATGGAGTGGCTCTTCTGGGGCTGGTTCCGTTGCTTCATCCAATATGCCTTCTACCAAGTCATCGCCGCAGCCGTCGTCTATGTAATCGGGAATCTCATACTTGGAGCATTGCGCCTCCCGCCTGCGGGCACGCTCTCGACCGTCCAGCTCATAGCTTGGTTTCCCGTCCTCTTTATTACGTTTCTCGCGTCGATCTACGTCCTCCTGAAAATCCCTTCGCTGACAAATCACATCTTCAGCGGCACTGCCGGAGGCTCGTCCGCTGGCCTACTGGAAGCGCCCGCCGCAGTCCTGAGCAGGGTGATCTGATGGACCGAGATGCCACATTCCACGATGCCAAGCGGCTCTACCTCGAACAGTACGGGGATCCCATGGTGACGAATACCTATCTCAAGATTGCCCTCGCGCTGCTTTCCATCGTCTGTGTGGCTCTCGCGCTCATCGACCTCCGGACCATCCGCACCTTCCAGAACTTCCGCCCGCTCGTCATCCGCATCGATGATCTGGGCCGCGCCGAGGCCATCAACTACCACAACCTCGAATACAAGCCGCAGGACGCCGAGGCAAAATATTTTCTTTCCGAGTTTTGCGCCCTCTACTACCGCCGCAACCGCTACACGATTCAGGATGACTTCTCGAAGTCCCTGTACTTCCTCGACGGCAAACTTGCCGATGGCATTTTCGATGGCTACCGCAAGGACGATATCATCAAGAAATTCATCACGAATACGGCGGCACCAGAGATCGATGTGGACGTAAAGAAAGTCGCGCTCGAAGAGATGCAAACACCACCCTTCCGAGCGCGCGTCGACTTCTACATGGTCTATTACTCGCCCGCCGACCATAGCGAATTGAAGCGCGATCTGTACACCGCGACTTTTGTCTTCGTTTTCAAGTCCCAGGTGCCCAACGAATTGATTCCAATCAACCCGCTCGGAATGACCATCACCTACTTCCGCGAAGACCAGGCATTCAAATGAGAATCCGTGTCCACACGCAAACCCAAGAGGTCGCGGGCAGACGCAGGGCAACGTCGTCCCAACCTCGGCGCGCCACCGCCGCCCTGAAGCCGAGGCTCTGCTCCTCACAGCAGCCACATCCCAACTCACAGGCTTCTGCCACTCGAACAACCGGCGCACCTCACGAGGGCCTCCTTTTCGCCCCGCTTTCCGCCCGCTCCAAGAAGCTCAAAAGGTTTGTAGGAAAACCCTCACGGAAGCCGGGAAACTAACGATGATCGCGAACGCCCTGCTGTTCACCATCGTCATCTTGCTGGCCTATGGATTCTGGCTTCTCGACCAGTTGAAGTTCATGGCCCGCTACAAAGCGGTTCTGTACCACGCCTACGGAACAACGATCCTGATCTTCCTCACCGTCCTATTCCTCAACCTGTTTGGCGCTGCGCTCGCCGTCGGCCGCCGCTTCTTCCTCAAGAATACCGGGCGCAAACTCTCGCACCTCGACAAGCAGTTCAACGTCAGCCATGCGGACTTGCCCGTTCCCGCAAACGAGGAGGATTTCAACTAGTGTCGCGCGATGCCTTTTCCCACGATCCGCAAGACGCGCTGGACACGCGCGACACGTCCGCACGCCGTTCCAGCCCCCAACGCAGATCAACACCTCCCGACATCGGAGACAGTACAAATCCCGTGCCTGAATCGCTTGGCCGCGGCGATAGCACGGAGCCTCGGGAGCAGCATTCCAGCCGCGACGAACGCAGTGATTCTCCGCGCGCCTACTACGTCCGGGATCGTGCCTATCTCCTCCGCGATTCCGAGATCCACTCCATCAAGGAAATCGGCAAGTTCCGCGTGATTGCGGTGTCAGACCTCGCGAAGTATGCCTACGGCGGAAATCGCGAACGGATGGACAACGACATTCGGCGGCTTGCCCGACAGTCTCTCGTTAGCGACAAGACCGTTGAAATCTCGCAAAAAAAGACCCTGCGACTTGCGACGCTTACGAAAACCGGACACCGCCTTCTGAAGAACACGAACCAACTTCCAGACGATCAGCCCATTTACCACGGCTTGCTGAAACCGCGCGAGGTCAAACACGACAGCGATCTCTACCGGCTCTATCAACAAGAAGCTGCTCGCATCGAGCGCGGCGGAGGCAGGCCGGTTCGCGTGCTCCTCGACTATGAACTTAAGCGGAGTCTGAATCGCGATCTGGCCCAGATGGCACCGGAAAAAGAGGACCCGAACGCAAAGGAAAGAATCGCCGAGAAGCACGGCCTGCAGGTTGTGAATGGAAAGATTCCCGTGCCCGATCTGCGCGTCGAGTACGAAACATCAGAACTCGAATTGCGTCACGTCGACCTGGAACTGGCGACCCGCGACTACAGACCGCGTGCGATGGCCGAGAAGGCCGCCGCGGGCTTCTCGCTCTATGGGCGTTCGGAAGACGCATCACGCTTGCGCCGGGTTCTCGACGAACGCGAAATCACCGCGCGAATTCTCACGCTATGAATATCTCCCCCGCCCATCTCGACGCTCTCCAAGCTCTCGGCTACACCGAAGCCGAGGCCCGCTTCCTCTACATTGTGGCGACGCATTCAGGCTACTTTGTTGCACGGCAATTCCTCGCCTTCACCCGTACCCATTGGGGCTACCGCACGGCCAGCTTCTGGGACAAGCTTCACACCAAGAAACACGCGAGGACCGAGCACTTTCCAAAGAGTGGAACGTTCTATCATTTGTTCTCCCGCCGTTTCTACCGCCAGATCGACCGCGAGAACATCCGCAACCGCCGGCAACACGAAATCGAATATATCCATCGGCGCATCGGAATGCTTGATTTTGTCCTCTCGAACCCGCAATGGAAGTACCTGGAAACCGAGCCGGAAAAAGTCAGTTTTTTCTGCGATCAGCTGAACGTCCCGATTCACTTCCTTCCTTCGAAGATCTATCACGGGCAGAAAACTTCCCGGCCCACCGTTCGCTACTTCGTCGACAAGTCTCCAATGTTTCTCGCGAGTGACGCTTCTCCAACCGTGGTCACGTTCACTTACCTCCAAGGACGGGAGGCAAGCCTCACCGAATTTGTCCACCATCTCGAAGACTACCTCGCACTCTTTCGGCAGCTCTCAGCGTTCCGATTTCTTTACCTCGCGAGAGCCGACTGCCATTTCCAAAAGGCCAAAGAGCTTTTCGGTTCTCTGGTGACCATTCCGCTCGGATCGGACGTTTCTTTGGACGTGCTCCGCTATTTCCAAATCCGCAAGGCCTGGGACCTCGGCAGGTACACGTCTCTAACCGAGGCCGACCTGATTTTCCGTAATCAGGCCAAGACGCGATTCGCGGCGCAACGCTTCGAGCATCTTTATCGCGGATGGAAAGTCGGGCGAGTGGCGGATTCCGATGTCCGCCACGATTTCGGCAGTAGCAACCGCCCTGTCACTGTGCATTTCGCTTCCGAGGTGCTTTGCCCCTTTAAGGTTTCCGAACACGAAACTGAGAGAAAACCATGAAGACGGTAACAACTACACACTTCAGCTTCGTCTTCGCCAAGTTCTTCCCCCTGTGGCGCGAGCAATATCTCTGAAGCGTGGGAGATAGAAAAGCAATGCAACCGAAAGTCACCGTGGAAAAAACACCAAATCGGGCGGGAGCGACCCCGCTTTTTCGGCTTTCAGCCGCCCAAAAAGTTCGTGGGGTCGCTTCCGCCCTGCGGCACGGTAAATCGTGCCAGCCGTTTTTTCCACGGTGTCAGGGGCTTCGGAAGAAGCACACATCGCCAGAGGAGGAACAGTATGCCGATCGTTAAGAAGGCACCAGGGATCATGACTCGCGAGGTAAGACTCGAAGAGCCGGTCAACGATCTCCTCGAAGACTACGCTCGGTTCATCGAGAGCAACGCGGACCACGTCATCAACGCCGTCCTGAAGAAGGTGCTTTGGAGGGACCAGGACTACCGCAAGTGGCGCGAAGCGCGCCGAACGGCACAGCAAGGCACTGACAAAGTTCAATCTACAGACGCGCGCGGGAGAGCCTGATGCAGCGACTGCTCGAATCGCGCGCTTTCATCGCGGCCATTCTCGCCATGGCTACCGGGGCGTTCCTGTTTTGCACGCAGCCCTTCCCCGAACAGCAGATCTTTCTGCGTGTTATTGCCGTCCGTGCTCCGCAAGCATTCTTGAGCTTCAAATACCTCTATTACGCGCTCCTGTTCACCACGCCCTACCTGGTCTACTCGACCGCGCTTTCGGGACTCTATATCTTTACTCTCAAACCGCGCCGTATCGTCCCGCCAGGACGCCTTCCCCAATACCCCGATCCCGGTACGAGATCCGACTTGTTTCTCGTCGTAGGCGAAGTGCACAACCCGCGCAAGCCGGTGCCCGCGAAGGCTCCCTCTTGGCTCACGATTCCCGAGCGGGGTTTGTTTACGGGAATCGCCATCTTGGGCGCTATTGGCAGTGGCAAAACTTCCTGCTGCATGCTTCCGTTCGCGGAGCAGATTCTGGCCTTCAAAGCCACCGACAAAGAAAAGAGGATCGGCGGAATTGTCTTGGAGGTAAAAGGCGACTTCTGCCGAAAAGTAAAAGACATCCTGACACGTCACGAGCGGACCGACGATTACATCGAAATCAGCCTCGATTCTGAGTACTGCTATAACCCCCTGCACAACGACCTCGACGCCTACGCCCTCGCGTACAACATCGCCTCGCTCCTGAACAACCTTTTTGGCCGTGGCAAGGAACCCTTCTGGCAGCAGGCCTACACCAACCTCGTCAAGTTCATCATCCTTCTTCATAAGGTCGCCTATGACTACGTCACCCTCTTCGATGTCTACCAGTGCGCGATCTCGCCGCCGCTCCTCGAAGAACGAATCGCGGAGGCCGAGGAGATTATTCTCGGCCGTCATTATGTGGCCGTCACACCGAAGACTTATGGCGAGCGTACCGCCGACCTCGCAGGTCTCGGCTTTGTGCACGACGAGAAGGAAGACCGTTTTCTTGCACCCGCTACGCCCGAGCTGCGAGATATTTTAAGGATACGAGGGATTCAGTCCGAGGCTCGCACGGTTCTCGACCCCGCTCAAGCCAATCCCGAAAAGCTTGCGCAATTGGAGGCCGTGAAGAGATGGTTCCAGGACGACTGGAGGAGGATCGAGCCGAAATTACGGACTTCCATCGTCGAGGGTGTTTCCGTCTTCCTGTCGCTCTTCGATGACAGCCCCAAAGTGAAAAGAGTTTTCTGCCCGAAGAAGGAGTGCTACGACCCCCAGAAGAATGCGAACAACCAGCTCGGAAAACCACTGCCTTCGTTTAGCTGGCTGATTGAAAATGGCAGTGTTTGTGCGCTCAATTTCCCAATCGGCATGAATGCCGGACTCGCGAAGGCTTTGGGCGTAATGATGAAGCTCGATTTCGAGCGCGCCGTGCTCAATCGCGTCCCGAAAATCGAAGCGCATCCCGAGCAGTATTTCCGGCAGGTCTTATTCCTCTGCGATGAGTACCAACACTTCGCGACCGTGGGTGAGAGCGATCCGACCGGCGACGAGAAATTTTTCAGCTTGTCGCGTCAGCCGAAGTGCATCCCGATCGTCGCCACCCAGAGCATTAGCTCGCTCCGCTCCGCGCTTCCCGCTGAAAGCTGGCGTACGCTTCTCCAGACCTTCCGCACCAAGATTTTCCTTTCGTTGTCGGATGATTTCTCCGCAAGAACGGCCAGCGATCTGTGTGGCCGCGAAGACCAGCTCAAAGTCAGCTACAGTTTGTCGGAAAGCGGCCACGACACCAAGGTCAGTTGGCTCACCGGAAAGGCTCTCTCCCATAAAGCCAACATCATCGCTTCCAAGAGCTACAACACGCAGAGCGACTACCGCTTCGACATGAAGACCTTCATGGAGTTGCGTAACGCACAGTCCGTCATCATCGCCTACGACGGAATCAACCCCGCGCCGCCGATGTTTTGCTACCTCAAACCCTACTACAACGACCCCAACGATTCTTACTTTGTCCAACTCGCCAAAGGGGGACTCTGATGAACGGATTCGAAATGATTCTGCCGTTTCTGAAGCCCATCGAGCACCTCATTCTCGACGATTCGATCAGCGAGGTCATGGTGAACGGTCCCGACCGCGTGTTCATCGAAAAACAGGGTTTCCTGCAACACGTGCCGGGCGTTTCCATCGGCGAGCGATCCCTGATGGTCGCCGTCAAGAATATCGCCCGGCGTCTTGGTGACGACATTTCCGAATCGAAGCCCATTCTCGACTCCCGGCTGCCCGATGGCAGTCGAGTCGCGGCAATCATCCCGCCGTGCAGTTTGGGCGGCGTGACGCTCACCATCCGCAAGTTCAACACCCGCCACTTCGAAATGGAGGATCTGATTCGGACCGGCACTCTCGACCGCGGCCTCGCGAACCACCTCGAAGACTACGTGCTCGCGCGCAAAAACATCCTTATTTGCGGTGGAACTGGCACTGGAAAATCGACCCTACTTTCGATCCTCGGAAAATTCATTCCCCAGGACGAACGGGTGCTCGTTATCGAAGACACGGCCGAGATTCAATTGCCGCAGCAAAATCTCGTTCGGTTCGAAGCCCGCCGCGAACAAAACGGCCTTCCGGCAGTGGCCATCCGCGATCTCCTGAAAGCAGCCCTCCGACATCGCCCGGACCGTATCGTTTTAGGGGAGGTTCGCGGAAGCGAGGCGTTCGATCTCCTGCAACTCCTAAACACGGGACATTCGGGAACGCTATCCACCATCCATGCAAGTTCCGCGCAACAGGGTCTCGCGCGCTTTACCAGTTGTGTTTTGCAGAGCGGCGTTGAGTTACCTTTCAGAGCCATCAAGACAAACATCGCCGATTCCCTCAACGTCGTCATCCATGTCGAGCGCCGGCCGGGGCGCAGATACATTTCCGAAGTTCTCCTAGTCAACGGATACGACCCGGATGCAGACCTGTTCGACTACGGCGCCGTGTTCATGGCCAAACAGGACCACCCATGACCACCGATAGCAAATTCGCGCCGCGCTCCCTCACTGCTTCGGAGTATGTCCGGGAGCTGTTCGAGCCCGACGATAATGCCGCGATCCTTATAAGGAACCGCGGAACCGCCAAGACGGTCCAAAGGATCACCAAGGCCGAAACGATCGCAAGCCCCGAGTTTCAGGCATGGCTCGCTGCCCGCAATGCTGCTGGTTCCGATGTCTATGTGGGCATGAATCCGATTAAGGAGGGCGCGTACAGCCGAACCAAGGAGAACATAAGAGACATACGTCACGTGTATCTTGACCTCGACAGAAACGGCGACGAGGCACTCGAATCGATTCGAAATTCGACTGAAGTCCCGCCGCCAAACTTCGTTCTCGACACCTCGCCCGGCAAGCATCAGGTCGTTTGGAAAGTGAGTGGATCCAGTCAGGATGAGGCGGAGTCTCTCCTTCACAACCTCGCAAATCAATTCGGCGGCGATCTGGCGGCAACGGATTCGACCCGCGTGCTTCGCTTGCCAGGATTCGCCAATCGCAAACTTCCCGAGAAATTTATCGTCCAAGCGCGACAGGAAAGCGATGTGGTCTACACGCTCCGCGATTTCACGATTCATGAAGATTCCCCCGAAACACCCCGGCAATTAAGCAACGACCAAGAACGCCCACGGACGGTGCCCAGCGACCACAAGAGCCAATCCGAGCACGATTGGGCCTACGCCAAGCGCGCCCTCGCCCGCGGCGACGATCCCGAAGTCGTGATTCAGCGCATCGCCGACTACCGCGCGGAGGACAAAGCCGACCCGCAGTATTACGCACGGCATACCGTCGCGAAAGCCCAAGCACAACTTGAACAGGAACGCCAAGAACCACACTCGCCCGGGATTTCCGACCCTCCGGCTGCCGACAAGGGACCCGATCACTGAAGGTTTCAAATGGTTCAACTCCGTTCAAACAGCGCGAACCCGATAAACACTGACGTGAGCAGTTTCGCGACAGCGGATGACATGGTATCGTTCGCATCAGCGACACCAGATAGACGGCCAAGGAGAAAGTCAATGGCTCGTCGTTCTGGTCAAGTTGGCTATGAAGAAGTGAAGCGTGATTGGTATCACGTGAGGTTTCGGATGGATGTGCCGGGACAAGAGAAAAGAGCGTATCTGAGCAGGCCGATTTGCCCTATCTCAGGTCCTGGTTCTCTAACGAAGCCGGAGCGTCTCAAGTTAAGGAAAGAAATCATTGCCGCAAGCGGCACTGACACCGAGGAACACTTCAATAAAGTGGAAGCCTTCAACCACGGTGTGACGTTCCGCAAGCAAGCGGAGTGGTGGCTGAATCACGCGCAGACTCGTAAGCGGAAGCCCATCAAACCGGCAACCGCACTTGGATTCACAAGCTATCTAAATAAGTGGCTCTATCCAAATCTCGGCGATTTGCCTCTTTCGTCAGTCAACAACCTCGTCGTAAGGGGTCTGGTGACAAACATGACGAAGGCGGGCGTCTCGCCCAAGATGGTCAGCAACGTGGTTCAGGTGATCAAGATGGTTGTGGCGTCGGCCGTCAATGAGAATGGAGAACAAGTCCATCCAAGGACGTGGAACCACGAATTCATCGATCTGCCCGAGGTAAAGGACCAACGGCAGCCCGCCCACTCCAGCGAGACAATGAAGGCAATCGCAGCTGGTTCTGAGGGACGAGACCAAATGCTCTACATCCTTCTCGGTACCTCCGGATTGCGATTCGGAGAAGCGTTCGGACTTGAAATTGACAAGCACATCTCGGACGACTTCTCTACCTTGCACATCCGACAGAAAGTATGGAACGGACGCGTTCAACCATTTCTGAAAACCGATAACGGGGTTCGGGACATTGATCTCCATCCGTCCATCACTGCGATGCTCAAGAAGTTCATCGGGGACCGGCCTTCGGGTTTGTTGTTTCGCTCGAAGAATGGACTCCCGCTACTACAGTCGAATGTCTTGAGGCTTTCTTTGCATCCACTTCTCAAACGATTGCAGCAACCGAAGTCGGGTGCTCACGCATTTCGGCGGTTCCGCGCGACGTGGCTGAGGAAGCAGCACGCGCCAGAAGACTTGATTCGTTTCTGGCTCGGACATGCAAACAAGAGCGTCACAGACCTATACAGCAAGTTGAAGGAGGACGAGACGTTTCGCAAAAAGGTCGCCGAACAGGTAGGGATCGGGTTTGAACTTCCAACTGAAAAGCCCGAAGTTGCACCCTATTGCACCCACACAGAGTTGTTGTCACATGTTGCGTAAGTGATTCTTATTCAAGAGGAAGAATGGCTCCCCGGGCTAGATTCGAACTAGCAACCCTTCGGTTAACAGCCGAATGCTCTGCCGTTGAGCTACCGGGGAATAAGCAGGCATTTAATTTACATTAGTTTGGGGACTGACGCCACCGTTGCGATGTCCCGCCGAATTGCTGCACTCCGACTAGATGCAGGAGGGCCTTAGCATCACAGCGTTATGGTGCGTGTCGTTTAGCTAAGAGACTGTCAATTCATTTGCGACTGCCGAATGTCCTAACCGAATAAGCCTCGAGTTCTCTAGGCGAGAAATTTCCTCAGGGGCTCCAAATCATGACTGGTGCCAACCCGACTCCAGATGGTCGAACCCACCCTCTGGAAAGCCGGTGTGGTCCGGGGTGAGCAAGGTCTCGGCACTCTGCGATTCAAGTTCAAATTTGACCATGGAATAGATGCCCGGATCGCAATGCGTTAGAGGCCACGCCTGCACAAGTCGCTGATTTGGTACCCCTTCGCTATTTCGTCCGAACTATTAGTCCGCCGGACGTGGAGAAGGCGCCGCCCGGCTTAGGATGAATCTTGGCCGGCAGCCCGGTACACGCACCGGATTGGTTTGAATCCAATAACACCTCATAATGGGCCCGGGGCTAGTCTTAAAATCGCCTTGACGATGGATAATGTGCGCGCCTGGCTTGCCCCAGTGCTTGGGTTTGTTTCATAGTCTGCTGTTGAATTCTGCGCCAGGCCCCGATGCCCGCCCCCAGACCTCCAAACGCCCATTGCGACACCTGTGATGATTTTTCGACGCGTGGTCGTATGAGGTGGAATTCCCGAGTTTTTCATCCGGCTCGCCCTGCGCCTTCTGACTTCCTGGTTAGTTATCGGGGCATAGAAACACTTATTTACCAACCAGTTATCGAGTTTTGCGGCTTTGTTTCAACAATTAATACTACACTAATAGTATTAATAAATCTGCTGAGCAATTTCCTTTGCGCGCCGATTCCGCCTACCTGGGGTAGTTCTTTCGACCGTGCATTGTTGGATTCTATTAAATATGGTAAGTCCATTCATTACTGTGGTATAGATACTTTACTATGATTCTGCCAAGTGGCGACCTCATAGCATCCACGCTTGTCGAGTACGGTGTGGCAGTGGCCCCGAGCCTCTGCGATACTATCCGGCGTTACATATCCTTGCTCTCGCGCTGGAACGAAAGAATCTCGCTCACGACCGTGACGGACCCGTCAGAGATATTGCGGTTCCATTTCGGTGAGAGCATGTTCGCCGCTTCCGCTGTACCGATTCTTTACGGTCGGCTCGCCGACGTTGGTGCCGGAGCTGGATTTCCGGGGATTCCCCTTAAACTGATAATTCCATCGTTGCAAGTGATGCTCATCGAGTCGAACGTAAAAAAGGCCGCGTTCTTGTCAGAATGTATCCGTGACCTCGACCTTAGCGGAGTAGAGGTCTATCGTGGCCGCTACGAGGACTTCCCCGCTTACGACGCACATTTCGATTTTGTTACTGCGCGTGCCTTGGGAGACTATTCCCCTTTGGTCAAATGGTCACGCGCTGCGATTGCGCCCGCGGGAAAACTAGTTCTTTGGCTGGGTGAGCGAGATTCGATTGAGATTTCCAGAGAGACTGCTTTTAAGTGGCGCAGGCCTATTTCCGTACCAGGTTCGAATCGCCGTACCATCCTGGCTGGAGCGCCTCGATAGAGTGAGACACTAATTGTTCCACGTGGAACAATTCCATGGTTCGGTTGTTTCACGTGAAACATCTTGCATCTGTCGGAGACTCTCTGCTACATTCTGGCCTCGGGTGACCTGATTGGCTCGTACCATTGCGATCGCAAATCAGAAGGGAGGAGTCGGAAAAACAACCACCGCAGTGAATCTCGGCGCCTCGCTTGCCGCCTCGGAGCAAAAAACTCTCGTTATCGATTGCGACCCGCAGGGAAACACTACCAGCGCGCTTGGATTTCCAAAAGATCCCGGGCGAAGGACCCTTTACCAGACGCTTATCCTCGATGAGCCAATAGAACGTATCACTCTAGATGCCCAAGTAGATGGCTTGGATCTAATACCATCGGACAAGAATCTCGTTGGCGCGGCAGTGGAATTGGTCAATATGGAGAACCGCGAATACCGCCTGCGGGCCGCCATTTCTGGAATCAGAGAGAATTACTCCTACATTCTAATCGACTGCCCGCCTGCCCTTGACCTACTCACTTTGAATGCGCTGGCCGCAAGCGATTCTGTCCTGGTCCCTATTCAGTGCGAATACCTAGCTCTCGAGGGAGTCTCTGAGCTCCTCGATACCCTAATGCGCCTCCGCCGGACTATAAATCCGGCATTAGCAATCGAGGGAATTTTGCTTACTATGTATGACGATCGCACTACGCTCTCGAAGCAGGTGGCTGCGGACCTAAGAAGCTTCTTCGGCGGCCAGGTCTTCGAGACTGTGATCCCCAGGAACGTAAGGTTGGCAGAAGCTCCAAGTCACGGCATGCCAGTCATGTTCTACGACATTCATAGTAAAGGTGCAGAGAGCTACATCCAACTGGCCAAGGAGGTTATCGCGAATGCCCAGAAACGCGTTGGGCAAGGGTCTGAGCGCGCTGATCAGGGAACCGGAACAGAATCCGCAGCCGCAGCCGGTGCAGGTGCCAGCGGCGGCACAAGCGGCACCAGTTTCGGTTCAAACGCCAGCAACAGCGGGAACGATGGCGGCGACAGCGGCGGCAGTAGCACTAGCTCCGACTGACGGTCTCCTGCAGATCGATATCGATCTCATCGACCCGAGCCCGTTCCAGCCTCGTTCCCGCTTCGGCGAAGAAGCGCTCGAAGAGCTGGCGCGGTCTATCCGAGCCAGTGGGATCGTCCAACCTCTTGTAGTACGCAAAGTCGGGGCGCGTCACCAGCTCGTCGCAGGTGAACGCCGATGGCGCGCCGCGCAAAGAGCGGGCCTCGGTCGCGTACCGGTGGTAATTCGGAACGTTTCCGATGAGATGGCGCTCGAGATGACGCTGGTTGAGAATCTCCAGCGCGAAGATCTGAACCCAGTCGAACAGGCGCATGCGTTCCAGCGGCTGACCGAGGAGTTCCACCTCACGCAAGAAGAAGTCGCGGAACGGACAGGAAAGGATCGTACGACCATCTCCAATGCGGTCCGTCTGCTCAAGCTTGAAGAGCCCATCCTCGGTTTACTCGAAGAAGGAAAGCTGACTTCAGGTCATGGTCGCGCGCTTCTTGCGATCGCTGATGCTAGTACGCGCTTATCACTTGCCCAGCGCATCGCGCGTACAGGAATGACCGTCCGTCAGGTCGAACGCCTTGCGAGCCGAGGTGCTCGACCGCGCCCAGCTGGTGCGATCCACCAGGTAGATCCAAATACCAAAGCTGCTCTCGAAGATCTCCAGCGTGAGTACGGAACGCGGGTCATGATACAGCCACTCCGCTCGGGAAGACCCGGTCAGTTAATCTTTGAATACTATGATGATAGTGATTTAACCCGCCTCTACGACCAATTGATGCTTAAATAGAAGTGCCTTCATGATTGTAGATTGAGGAGAAGGATACGATTCGTCATGGCTTGGTTTGAACACAAGAAACGGCATGATTCTGGAGAATGGACTGGGTTTCTCGAGCGCGGCGTAAAGCTCGAAGGCAGGCTCGAGTCTACCGGCACATTCCGTATTGATTCATCAATGAAAGGGACTCTGGTTTCCGAAGAAACGTTGATCCTCGGAGAACATGCGACCGTTGAAGGCGAGATTCATGGCAACTACGTGATAATCGGCGGCCGCTTCGATGGAATCATTCGGGCCAAGAGCAAAGTGGAAATCCAGACCAAAGCCATCGTGACGGGCGAGATTCATGCGCCATGCGTTCTCATTGAACCCGGTGCGGTTTTTGACGGAAGCTGCCACATGTTAGGTCCTACACAGGCTTCAAAGCCAGTGACAATTCCGATCCGTTCCGCAGCCGCCCGCGCCTAATCTCTCCTTCAAGACAAGAATCTTTCGGCTACAAAAATTAAACGCAGTTCGGACGCTATGATTTAAACTGAATTTCCGCATGGGGCATGGAATGTCAGAAACGATTCGTTTGACCACAACTGCAAAGGCAGCCGGGTGTGCTGCGAAGTTGAGCCCGGCGATATTGGATTCGGTTCTAAGACGGCTGCCGCGACAAATCGACCCGAATCTCATCGTCGGCTTTGAAACCAGTGATGATGCGGCCGTCTATCGCCTCACGGATGAATTAGCTATCGTTCAAACTGTCGATTTCTTCACTCCAATCGTGGACGACCCAACTCTATTCGGACAGGTGGCGGCGGCGAATTCGCTTAGTGACGTGTATGCCATGGGCGGCCGTCCGATTTCCGCACTCACGATCGTTGCTTTTCCCGCCGCGGGCGCGGCGGAGATACTTGAAGAAATTCTTCGCGGTGGCCTTTCAAAAATGTCCGAGGCGAATTGCACCGTTGTCGGCGGGCACTCCATTCGAGATGACGAGTTGAAGTTCGGCTATGCCGTCACCGGCGTGATCGATCCCAAAAAAATCTGGAAGAATGTTGGCGCCCGCCCCGGAGATGTGCTGATTTTCACCAAGCCTCTCGGTACCGGCGTGATTTCCACTGCTTTAAAGCAGGGCTCTGCCGAAGAAGCTTGGGTGACTGCTGCAACAGATTCCATGACTCGCTTGAATCGGGACGCTGCAGATGCTGTGCGCGAGGTGGAATCTGCGTCAAAAAATGAACGACCTGTGCACGCCGCCACGGACGTCACTGGGTTTGGCCTGCTTGGGCACGCCCGCGAGATGGCTATCGGCAGCGCCGTATCCATGAAAATCGACCATCAACGTATTGCATATCTACCTGGGGCCATCGAGGCGGCACGCGGTGGTTTTTTCTCAGGCGGTCTGAAAAACAATCGCGACTTCTGCGAAGGCTGCGTCATTTTTGCTAAAAATGTTGGCGAAGAATTTCGCGCGCTGCTCTTCGATCCGCAGACGTCTGGAGGTCTGCTATTCTCAATTGCTCCCGATTCTGCTGATTTAGCAATTTCCGCGCTGAAGCGACTCAATGTTTCCGCGCGAGCAATCGGCGAAATCGTTCCCCGACAGTCGCCCCTGATCGAAATCGCTTGACTTGCCTTAATCGTGTACACTTTTCTCTTTTTAAAATCTTCATGGATCCTATAACTCACGGAATCACCGGCGCGCTACTCGGTAAGGGATATTTTGCGGAGCGCAAAGGCTGGACTGCGATTTTCGCCGCCACACTAGGAGCAGTTTTTCCAGATATCGACGTCATCGCTGAAATGGTTTCTCGCGATCCGCTCGCGATCGTGAAGTATCACCGCGGAATCACCCATTCCTTTGTGGGTTTGCCTTTTCTTGCCGTTTTGCTTGGCTGGCTCACGCGCTGGCTGGCGCGGCGTCGCGGCATCGAAACGCCTTCCTGGGCCATGCTCACATTAATCTACGGCGTCGGAATCGCTAGCCACATCGTCCTCGACGGGATGACTTCGTTCGGCACGCGGATGTGGACGCCAATCTCCCAGCAGCGCGTATCCTGGGACCTGCTATTCATCATCGATTTCAGTTTTACCTCGATCGTTCTTTTGCCCCAGATCGCAGCATGGATATATCAAGATCGCGCAAGAAAACAGATGCGCGCAGTCTGGATGTGGGTGCTCTTCACCCTGGGCTCTGTCTTAGCGTGGATGGCCGCGGGCGCGGCTGGCTTTCCGTTTCATTCATGGATCGTTGCATTCTCCAGCGCGCTGATTGCAGCATTATTTTTTCTTCCGGCGTTAGGCGCCTGGGGATTTCGCGTTACGCGTGCCTCCTGGTGTCAGGCAGGAACGTATGCAATGATCGCTTATCTTCTGGCCTGTGGTGCAGCGCACCATGCTGCCATGCAACGCGTGAAAGCTTTCGCTTCCGCGAATAACGTTTCGGTCGATCGCATGGGCGCGTTGCCATTGCCGCCCTCGTTCCTCGATTGGGGAGGAATAATCCGCTCGACCGATGGCGTTTATCAAGCCCGCTTTGATTTGCGAAATTCTTCACCTCCGGATTTTCATTTCGCCGCCGATTCTCCTCCCGATCGATTTATCGCGTGCGCGCTACAACTTCCCGAAGTTCTTCTTTTCTGGAACTTTTCGCGTTTCCCGGTGATCCGGAGTTCGGTCGATGGGGATTATCACATTGTTGATATTGGGGAAAATCGCTTCGTTAACACGCGCCACAAAGGCCCGCAGCCCTTTACTTACCGCCTGGTTTTCGACAATTCTGTGAATTTGATCGAGGAAGGCTGGCAAGCTGATGGCATGTTCCTGCGGCGCATGCAAAAACTCTCACCGCAGCGTAGCGGAGAAACACCATGAAAATTCTCATCTTCAGCGACATTCACGGAGATTTGCGCGCACTGGAAAAAATCGCAAAGCAACAAGTTGACGTTTACATCGCCGCCGGGGATTTATCGAATTTTGGCCAAGGTCTCGATCGCTGCGGCGAAATCCTGAAGTCCCTCGGCCAAAAGGTCTGGGTGCTACCGGGTAATCATGAAACGCAAAGCGAGATTCATTCGTTCTGTGAGCATTTCGGTTTTATAGATTTTCATCGGCAGCTGCGCCCGCTGGAATCCGCATCCGGCCCGACTCAATGGGCAGGATTGGGCTACAGCAACGTTACGCCTTTCAACACGCCGGGAGAATACTCAGAGGAAGAAATCAAAAAAGCTCTCAACGAATTTGACGAGATTAGGCCGTTGTACCTTGTCGTTCATTTTCCACCACTCAATACAACACTCGATGAATTTGCACCTGGAAAACATGGTGGCAGCCCCACTCTGCGTGAATGGGTGACCCGGAATCAACCTGCGTATCTTTTCTGCGGACACATTCACGAAACCGCGGGTCGCTCTGACCGCGTCGGCCAAACACAGTGCTTCAACGTGGGAAAAGACGGCTATACGCTTGAGATTTGATTGGGCCGCCTTCGTTGCAGGTTATTTCTTGTTGACAGGATAAACAACGAGCTGCCGGCGGTCCCCGGCTCCTTCACTTGCCGTCCGCACGCCTTGCGCCCCATTCAGTTCTAAATGAATCAGCCGCCGCTCGCGCGGTGACATCGGATTAAAACGAAAAGGCTGGCCCGTTTCGCGCACGCGCTGCGCAGCCACGCGCGCCGAAAGTTTCAGTTCTTCCAACCGAGCCGTGCGATAGTCCCCGCAATCGAATCGCACTCGATCGTGAAGGCGAGGGTCCAGCCGAAGCCAGCGATGCGCGACATGCTCGAGCGCCAGTAGAAGCTCGGCATTGCGTTCGAGCAGGAAATTCTGGTCTTCTCCGCGAAAGGCAACTATGACATCCTTCTGTTCGGGACTACCTGCCAGCGAATCGGCCGTAGAAATCTCGTATTCAATCGCCAGCCCCGTCTCGCGAACCGCCAGATCGAGAAACCGTTTCAGCTCCGTCGCCGCACGTTCGTAATCCAGCCGCGCTTCGGCTTGAGCGTGTTCCTTCGTGAAAGGTCTCTTCGCGGCAGGAGTTCGTTCGTCAGGCATCGAGGACTTTCTTCTTGAATTTACTATTGGAAGGGAGTGGATCGGTACGGTTTAAATAAACTTGCTGTGCGATGCCGACGAGATTGCTCGTGAACATATACAGATTCAGTCCGCTGGAGAGGTTGAAAAAGAAAAACCCGAACATCAACGGCATCAGCGCCAACATTTTCTGTTGCGCGGGATCGGTCGTTGTTTGCGGCGTCATCTTCGTCATCAGATACATCATGATGGCCATGCCGATCGGCAGAATGTAATACGGATCCTTCGCCGAAAGATCGTGAATCCATCCGATCCATGGCGCATGCCGCAGTTCAATCGCACCATTCAAGACGCGCCACAGCGCCCACCATATCGGCATCTGGAAAAGCATCGGCAGGCAACTGCCCATGGGGTTGATGCCTTCGCGGCTATAGACGGCCATTACTTCTTCGTTCATTTTTTTCTTGCGCGGATCCGTCATCGAGTATTTCTTGTAGCGATCTTGGATCTGCCGGATTTCCGGTCCCACTTTTTGCATCTTCTGCATGGACCGCCAGCTCTTCATCTTCAGGGGGAACATCGCGAAGTTGATGATCAGCGTCAAAATGACGATACACCACCCATAATTCGGCACTTTCGTCTGGATGGTCTGCAGAATCCACAGCAGCGGCTTGGCGATCACCCCGGTCCAGCCAAAATTGATCAGCTCGGCAAGCGGCGGCTTGGTTTTCTCCAGAATCTTTAGGTCTTTCGGACCTACGTAAACGCGCGTCCGCAATGACGCCGCGATTGTAGTTCCCGCCGCCATCTCAGCGATGGGCTCGCTCGCGGGCTTACCGTCTTCCAAAATTCCGTGATCTTGGGTCCAGTGCCACAGCGAAAGTTCCGTGCCATCGGGCAAAAATGCCGCGGTAAAAAATTGGTCTTCAATGCCTAAATATTCCATCGGCCCAGTTTGCAGTGCCGGCTGGCTTTGATTCCCGGACACGCCAAGCTTCTTGTACTGCAGCAAATTCAGCTTGTCGTTCTCCTTGTAATAAACGGTAACGAGCGAAGCCGCCTTGTACACCGCCCGATCGCCAAATCCGCCGCGCCAAGCCAGCGCAGCCGGAATTGGTTTGCCGTCGAGCAGGACGGAAACCTCCGCAGTCATCTCGTAGTCCAGAGTGAAAATTAACTTCTTTGTGACATCCAGACGGCCGTCGCTCCAATGGAACGTGACTTCGATGGGCGCAGCGAGATTGAGCTGATCCGGAGTCGCTTCATACAATGCCGAGTTGGCCTTGGCTTCCAGCTGCGAATCCGAAAGTACCAGCGAGAACGGCCACCCAAGTTGTTGCGCCGCAGCGGTGTTCACCAGCTCGAGCGGATACGATGGCTTTTGATCGTCCAAATATTTCTTCACCTTCCAACTTCGCACCACGCCGCCACGATTCGAAAACTCGAGCGCATAAACGGGATTGTCTATCGCGACTAATTCTTCGTTTGCCGCTTCCACCTTCACAAGGCCGGCGGCTGCGACGGCAGCTGATGCCTGCGTCGGCTTTCCTGCGTTCGCTGCCGTGCTACTCGGCGTTTGGGGCGTCACTTGCTGCGTGGGTGTCTGCGCAGGCTGGGGCGGCTGTATCGCAGGTTTATAGAAGTGTCCCCACGCAAAAAGAATTATCAGCGCGATGATCACAAATACCACCGCGCGTATCTGGTCGCCCATCTCGTTCACAGAACTCGCTCCTCGTTTTGCCTACCCAGAACGTTTTCCGTGAAACGCGTGTTTTTGATAATTACGGAATCGCAGGCTGGAAAATCTCTTGCAGAATTTCGCGTTACTGAATTCTTACTTTCACATATATCGGGCATCGGATCGAATCCGCCTTGCGTAAACGGACGGCATCGGCCCAGCCTTTTCAGCGCCAGCACGATGCCGCGTTTCACCCCATGACGCGTAATCGCTTCCTGGGCATATTTCGAGCAAGAAGGATGAAACTTGCAAGCGCCTCCAAAGAAATGCGAAAGAAAAATTCGATAAAATTGCACCAGCGCGAGCGAAACCCACACGCCCCACGATCGCTGTCTCGTTTCCATGGAATCAGAACTGCTTGCTCTTACGGCTTGCGCGGAATCAATTTCACCAGCTCGGCGGCCAGCGGAGAAAATTCCGCCTTCGCCGCTGTGCTGCGTGGATGAATCACAATATCCCATCCCGTGGCAATCTCCTGTTGGTGCAATCTTAGAATTTCGCGAAGGCGGCGCCGGATTCGGTTGCGCCGGGCCGCGTTACCCAGCGCCTTTTTAATGCTCCAGCCAAACCGGCTGATCTCGAGGCCATTGGGACGTAGAAATATCGTGAACTCGCGGCTCGTCCGGCGGCGCCCTTCGCGGTACACCACGTCGTATTCCGAGCGGCGCACCAGCCGGCAATTCCGCGGTAGGTTCAGCCGCGGTGTGTCAGACGCGCGTGAGACTGTGGCGCCCCTTCTTGCGACGTTGGGCCAGAACTTTCCTTCCACCTTGACTCTTCATGCGCTTGCGGAAGCCGTGCTTTTTGTGACGGCGGCGCACATGCGGTTGAAACGTGCGTTTCGGCAACGACCGTTCTCCTCTGCCTGAGTATTATTTCCTTGTGAGCCGGTTGGGCGCTGCGGTGTTACGCCAATCCCCGCTTCTTCGCGCGCGCACAATCCCACGCGGGCGCCACGCATCGGAAGCAAATCCCTCACCCTGGCGAAACGAACAGTGTATTAGACCCGCCCTGTGTGGTCAAGAAATCGCGTAACCGCGGGGGAATGAACCCCGGAGCTTTTCTTCTGAAAGAGGCTACAACCTGGAGGTAGTCGCAGGTCCGGCTGCAAAGGCCGGACCTGCGAGAAGCGATCTGTCTTTGGCACTTTGCTAACGCTTCGGTTTTTCCTCAGGCTTGCTCGCAGCATGCGGCGCTGGTTCGTGTTGTGCCGGCGCAGGCCGAGGTGCAGCTTCATGTTGAGGTTTAGGAGCAGCCTCATGTTGTGGCTGAGGCTTCGACGCACTTTCGTGTTGCGGTTGAGGCCTCGGAGCGGCTTCGTGTTGTGGCTGAGCCTTCGGTGCGGCCTCGTGCGTGGGCTGCGGTTTTGGCGCAGGTTGAGCCTTCGGCGCTGCCTCATGTGCCGGTTTTGGTGCAGTCTCGTGCGTTGTGGTGTGCGGCGCGCTCTCTGATTTTGGCGCCGCTGTGTGCGGAGTACTCTCCGTTTTGGGCGTCGCCGTATGTGACGTACTACTCTTCGGTGTGCTTTCTGTGTGCGCCGCATTCTCACGCGCGGCCGGTTTCACTCCAGAGGTTGTTCCGTTGCGCCCGGAAGTTGCCCCAGCATTCGTATGCCCAGCAGCACCTGTCGAAGTCGAATGAGCAGGAGCGTTGGACTTGCTGCCGGCAGTTCCGCCGGTTGCCTTTTCGCTTCGGGCGTTCGCTGCGCCTTTACCTGTTGCGCCTTTGTAAGGAGCCGCAGCCTTCGCCGGCACAACACCTGCTTTAAAGTCCGCAGGCTTTGCCGTCGCAGCTACCGCCGGCTTTCCATGGTTTACGGAAGCAAACTGGCTGCGATCCTTAGCGGCCATCTCGTGGTGCGACACTTGCACCGACGTCGGCGGCGTGTGCTGTTCGTGCGCGTATGTTTGTTCCTGCGCCGTCGGTCTCCGGCTAACGCCACCTGGACCGTTAAAGCTGGCGCGAGTCGTCGAGTTGTAGTTATTGATCACCGTCTTGTTATAAACGTTGTGAATCACCGTCACATTCACGTTGTTCACCGAACGGTTGTAGTAGAAATGATCGCCTTCCCAGCGTCCGCCTTCATAGCCCTCGCCAACATATCCAAAACCGTAATTGACGCCGCCATAAAAGCCAATGTGCGGACCCCAGTATCCGCCGTTCCACGCGTACACTCCGTTGTTCCATCCCCAATATCCGGGAGTCCACAGAAAGCCCGGAGTTGGCGCCAGAACCCACGTGCCGGGCACCCAAAAATAATCGCCATCGTCATCGCTCCAAGCCCAATAGCCAGGCGTCCATATATATCCTTCGGCCGGACAAACTGGCTGCACGTAGACCGGCAGCGCAGGCGGCGCCACGGTGACGGACACTACTAATTGGGCGTGAGAAGCAGCGGGCATAAATAGCAGCAGTAACGCGAGCAAGAGCCAACGGACGGAGCGAATTGAACGCATCTTTTGCATCGAGCATCACCTCGTTAGATTTTTCTTTCAGTTGCGAACAAAAACTTTCGCGTACCAATGGGAATAGCTGAAAAATACCACCTGCTTAACAATAACCTTTGTTGCATAAGAGAGCTTCGGAAAGGTTCCGAAGTCCCGTCGAACATGATGTATATGACATGGAGGATACTCCCATAGCCGCACCCTATCAAGGATGATGTACGAGCTGGGCCCATCGATTCACGGTTTTTTGAGAGTTTACTTAACCCTTCGGCCGGAATTCCACTACCACCTCTTCCTCAGCGCCGAGCGGCTGTCCGTCCAAGAGCGTGACGGTATATCTCCATTCGCGAACAGCTCGCACCACTCTCGGGATCAATGAAGTAGGCCCGCTGATCGCCTGCACCTCCACCACATCCCCGCCTTTTCCGATTGTCGCCCGCACTTTCACTGTTCCACCGGTATTGTTACCATCCGCTGGAGCTTCCGGGTCAACGTGATATATCAGCACTCCCGCTTGCAATCGCTCAGGGCGATGAGCTGATGCCGGCCGAGATTGCGCCGGAATCAAAATCGAGCGTTGCGCGCTAATGGCCAGCGTTTGTGAAGCGCTTATGGCCTGTTCTGCAAGCATCAATCGAAATGGCCCGCTTTCCTCGTCGGGTGGCGTCACCAGTATCGGGCCTTGCACCTCGCTGAACGGCTTCTCGGCCAGCGTTGGTTCAGGCCGGATCGTTGAATTTGGGGTTGTCTCCGTCTGCGGTTTTGATTTCATTTCCGGCGGTATGGGAACGACGGCAGAACTCTGCGGCTTTGAAGTTTCCGACTTAGCGCTCGAATCGTTTCTATGACTCTTGGATTCGCCGTCGCCGGAAGGCAACGCTGCACTGCTGGAATCTCGACGCACGGTGTAAGACGTCACGCTCTCGCCGGATTCCCGCGAAGTCGGTGCCTCGGACGGTTGGTTAGACGCTGTATCTTCGTTCCGGGACCGAGTCGCCGCAACGCCGTTCGAAGCGCTAGACGAATTGCTGGGCGAACCATTTGAGGGATTGCTTGATGCGGACTGTGTTGATTGTGGCGATCCACTCTCCGCCGTATCAGCCGATTTGGCGGTAGCTGTTTCCAGCGGAGCCGCTGCAGGCGAGTTCAAGGTTGCAACATCACCGTCGTGTCTTAACAGTTTGACTAGCGATCCGTTTCCGACGATCACTCCAATAAAGAAGCAAATTGCCGCCGCCAAAATTCCCAATCCCGCAATTAGGGGGGCACTGTTGCGTCGTGGTGGAATCGCAAGAGCTTGTTGTGGCAAAGGTGCCGCTGTCTCTTGTCCTCGATTCCAATCGAATTGCTGTCTCCAATCTGCCTGTTGTGGATAAGTAATCGTAGGCAGCGTCCATTCGGTACGGGTCTTTTCTTTCTCCCCGAGCGACTCGCGCGCTTCCCGCAGCGAATCCTCTTCGCGAAAATATAAGTCCCGAGGTTTCTCGTCTCCTGCGGAATAAATTTTATACCCAAACAACGAATCGCCGTCTTCGAATTGCGTCCGTTCGCGCTTGCCAACAGTTTCGCCGTCGCCTGAGGCCGCAGGAGAATCGCTGGATCGAGTATCGGCCGGTGAACTCGTTTCAGGAAAAGGACCGGTTTGGAGGGTCGCGTTGCTGGAAAGGTCAGTATCACGCGAATTCTGCACGACATCCAAACCTTCATATTGCGAAGTGGAATCGACGCCTTCGATGGTTGGTTCAATCGGTGGCTCAGTACCAAATGATCCGCCAAGTTCGGAAAACTCCTGACCTTCTCGCGAATCTTCTCCTGTTCGCTCTGCTGTTCGCCAGTCTGTTTGTGCTTTTCTCCAATCCAGCTCGCTGGCTCCGGGTAAAGAACTTTCCGAGGGAAACATCGCCGCAAATCTCGTTTCGTCCTCTGCGCTCAGAACTTCCAGTTTGTGCGCCAGTTTTTGCCCCTTGCCGGCGCCCCGGATGGGCAGAGACTGCTTTTTCTCCTCGCGGCCGCCCTCACTACCTTCCCCAGATTCATTGGTGATCGTGTGTTCTGCTGAAATCCAATTGTGTATCTTCTCGCGATCGACTTCCGTCAAACCGTCAAATTGAATGCCCGCGCTCTTCTTCGAATCGCTTGTCCACACGACTTGACCACTGGTCTCGATCCAGCCGGTCGACTTGGATAATTGAAAACGTATGCTCGGATAATAATCGGATAGCACTATTTCGGCGGCCGTTACGGCCAGCCCGCCTTCGCTGATATTTAGTGCAATGCCGCCATTCTCCTCGCCCAATTCCACGTAAGTCAGCCATGGCGGATTGCTCCGCGGATACATGCGGTGGTCAGGTCTCTCTGAAAGACCTTCAAAATGGCCCCGAGTGCTCGACATCAACGATACCCCTCAAGCCCGTCCGGGATTTTCTTGGGGACTCACGCACTAGCGCGAATGATATTTTACACAATCAATACGTTTAGTGTCGTGGCAAGGTCCGGTATTTCGCCAAGAAGAATACCGTAGTGGCTCAATCTCCACGATCCGTTTGCTCACACCTGCGCACCACGCCCACGGCCCTTAATAATTAACCCCGCTTTCGAGAATTAGTCGCACCTGGCTTTCTAAGCCCGTAAATACAGCTCGGCTAAATAAGTTACAGAAATCGAATAGTTTATGAGAACTTGGGCCTAGGCTTGCCGGTCAACAAGGTCTACATTTTTCACTGATAAACATCCCGTTCTTCGGTTGCTCGGTCGTAGGCTTGCCGCACGATCGGCCCAGCGAAATTCCCGTCGAAGTACGCATTCACCTCCGGATCGTCGTGCGTGAACTTCGCGCGCATCACGTCAAGACTCACGAATTTCCTTGTTTCCTCGAAGGTCATTCCGCGTTTCACCGCCTCATGCACTTGATCGACAACGTATTGCAGCGACTCCGTTACAATTGCAGATAATTCTTATCGTTTTGCGGCTGGCCATGCCGCGAAACAATTACTTGGACGTCAAGCTGCCCCAGCGTTTTCAAGGTGTCAATCCATTGCTTAGGATGCGAGCCGGCTCCAAACGGCACGGGCCAAGTCAATAAGTCTCCAGTCAGCAACACTCTCGACTTCGGAAGATAGAGGGCCGTGTCTCTCTATGTGTTCCAACAAGACGCATGATCCGAATCTCTTGTCCGCCGTCTATAAAGCGACAGCCGGTTGCTGTAGGTTAGCGTCGGCAACTTTGGGTGCATGTCTTTGTACTGCGTCATATTTTCCGTGTTTTCCATCAGGAAGGCGATTGCGTTGACCTGTTTTCTCGCATCACCTACAATGAAAGCGCAACGGGATATTTTTCAGGAGCAAGTCTTTAAGCTGTTCATGGTGCGATCCACGGTTCCAAATCGCGGACTATAATCAACAAAAATGTTTGAAACCCTCACAGACAAGCTCCAGCGCGCTTTCAAGAATCTGCGTGGACAGGGGAAGCTCACCGACGAGCACCTCGACGCAGGCTTGGCGGAAATTCGCGAAGCGTTGCTCGAAGGCGACGTCAACGTCGGCGTCGCGGACGAGTTCATCAGTCACGTTCGCGAAAAAGCCGTGGGTTCTGAAGTGCTGTTGCAACTCTCGCCCGATCAACAAGTCGTAAAAATTGTCCGCGACGAATTGGGGAACTCCTCGGCCGCGAGGCGAAGCCGCAATACAGTTCGAAGCCTCCGTCCGTCTGGCTGATCGTCGGCCTGCAAGGTTCCGGTAAAACGACCTCCACGGGAAAAATGGGCAAGTGGCTCGCCGAGCATGGCCATCGCCCGCTTGTCGTTTCTACTGACGTCTATCGTCCCGCCGCGCGCGAACAGCTCGCCCAAGTCGCCAAAGCAACTGGAACTCCGCTGTGGCCCGGCACTGGAAGTGACAAGCCGCTGGAAATTATTCGCGGCGCGCTGCGCGAAGCAAAACTTTCCGCCTTTGACGTGATTCTGGTGGACACCGCCGGCCGCTTGCACATTGACGACGAGTTGATGAAAGAGCTTTCCGACCTAAAGCGCGAACTCAATCCATCCGAAGTGCTATTCGTTGCCGACGCCATGATCGGCCAGGACGCTGTGCGCTCCGCTGGCGAATTCCACAAGCGACTCGGCATCACGGGAGTCGTGCTCACGAAAATGGATGGCGACGCCCGCGGCGGCGCAGCGCTTTCCATTCGGAAGGTTACTGGTGCGCCGGTAAAGTTTGTCGGCGTCGGCGAAAAATACGATGCCCTCGAACCGTTTCTCCCCGACCGCGTTGTATCTCGCATCCTCGGCATGGGCGACGTCCTTGGCCTGATCGAAAAAGTCGAAAAGCACGTTGACGAGAAAAAGGCGCGCGAGCTCGAACGCAAGCTGCGGGAAGACGATTTCACACTGGAAGATTTCCGCGACCAGTTGCGCCAGATTCGCAAAATGGGCTCGCTCGAATCGATTATGGGCATGCTGCCGAAAATCGGCCCATTCGCGAATCTCCCCAAGAACCCGGAAATCGACGAGAAGCGCCTCGGCTCCGTGGAAGCCATCATCAATTCGATGACCACTAAGGAGCGCGCGAATTCCAATTTGATCGACGGCAAGCGCCGCAAGCGCATAGCGCTTGGCAGTGGCACCTCAGTCCAGGAAGTAAACCAGGTCTTGAAGCAATACGCCGACATGCGCAAAATGATGAAACAGTACGGCACTTATGCAAAAACAAAAATGCGCGGCATAGGCAAATTCGCCGGATTGAAGTAGGAAAACGTGCCCATCGTCATCGATAACGTGCTCAACGAAATTCGCTCCATCGCTGCGAGCGGCAACGATCGCGTCGCGAAAGCAAAGCGCCTTGCCGAGCGAATACAAGTGCTCGGCCAATATCGTTGGGTCGGCATTTATGACGTGGGCAGCGAGCTCGTCTCTATCATTTCGTGGAGCGGTCCCAGCGCTCCTGAATACCCGGAATTTCCAGTCAGCAAAGGGCTCACAGGTTCCGCGATTCTACAAAAGAAAACGGTCGTTGTAGGCGACGTCCGGAACGACCCGCGTTATCTCAGCGCTTTCGGCAACACGCTCTCCGAAATCATCGTGCCAGTCCTCGCTCCCGGAGGCGAACGCGTGATCGGAACCGTGGACGTCGAAAGCGACCAAGTCAACGCGTTTTCAGATCGCGACCAGCAAATGATCGAGCACTGCGCCCAGGCCGCTCTGCCCCTCTGGCTGCTGCGCTAAAGGCCCCGCCCCCGAGATAGCGATTGGTGAAAGCCGGCTGCTCCGCTATAATGGTTCGGTTTGGCATAGGAGGATTTTCGCTGTGTTAATGATTCGGCTATCTCGGATTGGCAAGAAAAAGCGCCCGTTCTATCGCGTAATCGTGACGGAAAAGACCCGTCCGCGCAACGGAAGGTTTGTTGAAATCGTGGGTACCTACGACCCGCTGCAGAAGCCTGCCGCGATTAAGTTGGATCACGACCGCGTCACTTACTGGCTTGGTAAGGGTGCACAGCCCAGCGACACCGTCCGCAGTTTTTTAAGAAACCGGAAACCTGCCTAAGGCGTCTCACCCCACAGTAAATCTATAGCCCGTACATGCTCTAGCGAATTTCCCTGCTGAGCTCACGATACTGTGGAGGACGCAATGAAGGCACTTGTAGAAGAGATTGCCAAGGCCCTTGTCGATCATCCGGAAGACGTTGTGGTGAAATCAGTGGAGGGCGAACAAGTCACCGTGCTGGAATTGCGCGTCCATCCCGACGATCTGGGAAAAGTGATCGGCCGTCAGGGCCGCACGGCCAAGTCCATCCGTACTCTGCTGGGTGCTGCGGGAATGAAATTGAAGAAACGTTTTACGCTGGAAATCCTCGAGTAGTGGCTGCAGAACAATCTCCGAGGGCCGATCGCGTCACCGTAGCGCGTGTTCTACGCCCGCACGGAGTCCGCGGCGAAGTAGCCGCTGAAATCCTCACCGATTTTCCCAAACGTCTCACCTGCCTGAAATCCGCCGAGCTGTGGAACGAGAAAACGAGGGCCGCGAGACCGGTCGCCATTCGCAAATGCTGGCTCTCGCATAGCCGCGGAGGCCAGGCAATCTTCCACTTCGAAAACTCCGCCTCGGTTTCCGACGCCAAAAAACTGGTAGGTCTGCAAGTACAAATTCCTCTGGCCGAGCGTGTGGCCCTGCCGTCCGGAAGTTATTATGTGACTGATTTAATCGGCTGCGAAGTTGTCGAGAAAAACGGCGGAGCAGTCGGCCGCGTGCGCGAGGTCCAATTCACGGGCGAAGGCGCCGCCAGAAATCCGATTCTCGTCGTGGATACCGCTCAAGGCGAACTCCTGATTCCACTAGCGCAGGAAATATGTGACCGTGTGGACATCGAAGCACGTCGCATCGAAGTCACTCTCCCCGAAGGCCTCCTCGATTTGAACATCGAGTAACCGTTGTGCGTTTGCGGTAGGATTAGCGGCGATGCGTTTTGATCTCATCACCATCTTTCCGGAGTTTTTCGGCGGCCCGCTCGATTACGGGATCGTGCGTCGCGCGCGCGAGGCGAAACTCATCGACACGCACATCCATGACTTGCGCGATTTCACCCACGACCGTCACCACACGGTGGACGACCGTCCATTCGGCGGCGGTGAAGGGATGGTGATGAAGCCCGAGCCGCTGTTTGAAGCGGTTGAATCTCTGTTGGGTGAAGTTAGCGCCGCTGCGCCGCCTTCCGGCACCGCGATCGTATTGCCTTCTGCCGCAGGAAAACTTTTCACTCAGCAGATGGCCAGACGATTTGTCAAGCTCCAACGAATCGTCCTGCTCTGCGGCCGATATGAGGGAGTGGACGAACGCGTCGCCCAACATCTCGCCACCGATGAAATCTCCATCGGTGATTTCGTTCTCTCCGGCGGCGAACTCCCCGCCGCAACGATTCTGGATGCAGTCACCCGCTTGATTCCCGGTGCTCTGGGCAACGAAGACTCCACCGTAAACGAATCTTTCAGCGCGACCGATGCCGACCACGAAGAAGTCCAATTCGAGCCAAGGATCGCAGGCCGGGGAATCCTCGATTATCCTCATTACACCCGCCCACCGTCGTTCCGCGGCTGGCACGTTCCAGAGGTCTTGCTCGGCGGCAACCACGAAGAAATTCGCCGCTGGCGCCGCACGCAAGCGCTGGTAAAAACTCAACGCAACCGCCCGGACTTGCTCGGCGGCGCTGCGCTGAACTCGGAAGATCGAGCTCTTTTGCGAGAATTGAAAGCATCGACAAAAAGCGAATGAGATTATTCCTGCCCAGAGAGCGGCCGAAGCCGTGGATTAAACAGAAAGCTGGCGTTAAGCGTGGATGGGCGCTCCCCTTTGTCGCCATAGAATGGAGTTTCGAATGGGTAGCGTTTTTCTTGAGCAACTGGAAGTTTTTGGAGCCATTTTCGCCGACTTTTACCGATGCGGACCTAAGCTCCGCGAATTTCCGCGGAAGCAGTTTTTAACGATGCTGATTTGGTGGGAGCGGACTATACGGAAGCGAACCTTGCCGGTGCCAATCTGGCGAACACCGACCTGCACGATGCGAACCTCAATAACATCCGCTGGCGCGAAATTGCCAGCCTCAAAATGGCCAACATTTCCGGTGTGAAAAATGCGCCGGACGGATTCGTATCGTGGGCTGTGAAGAACGGCGCTGTCACGTCCGAATCCAACCCGGAATAGGCGTAATCGACCTCGTTCTTGACCGCTCCTGCCTGGGCCAGTAAGCTACTAGTTTCCACCGGAGAACAAATAGCCACATGGAGATTGTTCAGATCACCTTGCCGGACGGCGCCACCCGTGAAGTGCCGCGCGGCACCACTGCGTCGGAGATCGCGCGCCAGATCTCGCCTCGACTGGCCAAGGAAGCCCTGGTCGCGCGCGCTGACGGCGAACTGGTGGACCTTTCACGTCCGCTCGAGCACGATGCAAAGCTCTCCATTCTGACCGCCAAAGATCCCGATGCGGTGCAGGTTTTCCGTCACTCCGCCGCACATTTGCTGGCTGCTGCCGTGCTGGAGCTTTTCCCCAACGTCAAGCTTGGAATCGGTCCGCCCATCGATAACGGCTTCTTCTACGAATTTGTGCGCGAAGAGCCTTTCACCAACGAGGACCTAGAAAAAATCGAAGCCAAGATGCACGAGCTTGCAGCAAAGGACATTCCCAACGAGCGCAAGATGATTCCCAAGCCGGAAGCGCTCGAGCTCTATCGCAAGAGCAATCAAGAATTTAAATGCGAGCTGGTAGAAGAGAAAGCCACCGAACCTATGGTTTCTTTTTACACCACTGGAAAATTTTTGGATTTCTGCCGCGGGCCGCACATACCGTCCACCGGGCGCATCAAGGCGTTTAAGCTGATGAACGTAGCCGGCGCTTACTGGAAAGGCCAGGAAGGCAACCCGCAGATGCAACGGATTTATGGCGCTTGCTTCGTGGAGCAAAAGGAGCTGGACGAATATCTACACAAGCTCGAGGAAGCGAAGCGGCGCGACCATCGCAAACTGGGCCAGGAACTCGATCTATTCAGCATTCAGGAAGAGGCCGGCCCGGGCTTGATCTTCTGGCATCCGAAAGGCGGCATCATTCGCCGGGAGATGGAAGACTGGCTTCGCAACGAACTGACCAAGCGCGGCTACGATTTGGTTTTTACTCCGCACATCATGCTGCTCGATTTGTGGAAGACCAGCGGACACGCGAATTTTTATCGCGAGAGCATGTTTGGCCCGATCGAGGTGGAAAAGGCCGACTATCAGCTCAAGCCCATGAACTGCCCCGGCCACATCCTCATTTACAAGTCGCAATTGCGCAGCTACCGTCAGCTTCCCGTGCGGCTGGCCGAGTTGGGCACCGTGTACCGGTACGAGCGTTCTGGCGTGCTGCATGGTTTGCTCCGCGTCCGTGGATTCACCCAAGATGACGCGCACATTTTTTGCATGCCGGAGCAAATCGAAAAGGAAGTGCAGGACTGCATCGAGTTCGCCTGGGAAGCTCTGCGCGTTTTCGGTTTCGATCGCTACGAGGTGGAACTCTCCGGCGGGGACCCGTCGCGTCCGCAGGATTACGCCGGCACACCCGAAGATTGGCAAACGGCCGAAGCGGCGCTCGTCAACACGCTGAAGCGCATGAACGTCCGGTACAAATACATCGCGGGCGAAGCTGCGTTTTACGGGCCGAAGATTGACGTGAAACTTGTGGATGCCATCGGCCGCCCCTGGCAGCTCACCACTGTGCAATTTGATTTCAATTTGCCGCGGCGGTTCAAGCTCGAATACGTTGGCGAGGACGGCTCGCGGCATCAACCGCTGATGGTCCATCGCGCGCTGTTCGGTTCGATCGAGCGTTTCTTCGGGGTGTTGATCGAACACTACGCGGGCGCGTTTCCCGCATGGCTTGCGCCGGTGCAGGCCACCGTGCTGCCAGTGAGCGGCAAATTCATCGAGTATGCGCAGTCCGTGACTCAGAAACTGAAGGATGCCGGCTTCCGTGTTCATCTCGACGACCGCAACGAAAAGCTTCAAGCGAAAATTCGCGACGCTCAAATCGAGAAAATTCCCTACATGCTGATCATCGGTGGCAAAGAAGCCGAGGCCGGCAGCGTCGCCGTGCGCCATCGCTCAAAGGGCGATCTGGGCCCACGCCCGCTCAATCAATTCGTCGCCGACTTGCGCACAGAAATCGATTCCCGCCAGATCATCTAACGCCGATTTCAAGACTCCCGAAGACCTGCATGAAACCACTGTGGCTTTATAATTTATCTTTCGCGGCCGAGCCGAAGCACCGCGCTGGTGTAGTGCCCCAGGCTTTTTTGAACATAGAAATGAATGCGCTGGGGGTACTGTAGCCGGCTTCCAAAGCGGCGAAGGTGACCTTGGCTCCCTCTGCCAGCAGACGCATCGCCTGCATCAACCGTAGCTGCTGGCGCCATTTGCCGAATGTCATCTCGGTTTCTTCCTGGAAGCGTCGCTCAATAGTGCGCTTGCCTGCTCCGATTTCTTTGCAAATCTGCGCGAGCGTGCGTTGGTCACCGGGATCAGCCAGTAGCACGCCGGCGACTCGCAAGGCTCGGGCGTCTGAGAAGGCGGATTGCTCGAAGGCATACATTTCAGTTCCGCGCAGAACGACGTAGCGTTTCTTGGTGTGCGATTCGCCGCGCCACCATTTGGCGTCTTGCGCTGGAAGCCGCCACAGCCTGTGGAGAACTGGAACGGCACGCGCAAGGCGACCGAATTCGGCGCGGCGTGTCCGCAACTTCCGGCCGGATGGCTCCAGACGCCCGCATGGAATGAAGACTGCCTATTTCTGAATATTTGGACGACGCGTTTTGATGCGAACGCGAAACGGCCGGTCATCGTCTATTTTCACGGCGGAGGAAATGCAATAATTTCGACTTTGTGGGTTGCCGGGGAGCCTCTTAGCCGTGCTATAATTTTTGACCCGCGCCTCCCGTTGGGTATTTCTGGCAATGGGAGCGAGGGAAAGCGGGCCGCGAACACGATTTCGCAAGTCCGGGAGGTGAGTTTATCGCAGAGCGTGGTGGAGGTAGTGGTCTCAAAGTAAACGAGCGAATACGCGCTCGTGAAGTTCGCGTGGTGGACGAAGACGGGAATCAGCTCGGCGTGATGACCCTGTTCGACGCGATGAAAACGGCTCGAGAAGCCGGCCTGGATGTGGTAGAGATATCGCCGAACGCTGTGCCGCCCGTCTGCAAGATCGTGGATTACGGAAAGTTTCTCTACGAAGCGAACAAAAAAGCTCACGAAGCCAAAAAGCACCAAAAGAGTTCGCACATTAAGGAAGTGAAGTTTCGGCCATCCACTGCCGAGCACGATTATCAGGTTCGCAAGAATCAGATCATCCGGTTCCTGGGCGAAGGTTACAAAGTGAAGGCTATGATCTTTCATCGTGGACGCGAAATGGCCCACCAGGACGTGGGCCGCGCGAAGATGGACCGGCTCATGAAAGATATCGTGGACCACGCGCAGGTGGAATTCGGGCCGCGCATGGAAGCAAACATTTTACTCGCGTTACTAGCGCCCAAAAAAGGCACGGGAAGTGCGCCTCCGGCTGCGCGTCCCACGGCGGGCGGGCAAGCTTAATTTTTGTTTTTGTGGACGACGCCCGGCGCAACTCAAGTTTGAGAGGATATTGTGAAGAAGAACAAGAAAAAAAAGCTGAAGACGCATCGCGGCGCGGCCAAGCGCTTCAAGATTACTTCCACCGGCAAAATCATGCGCTGGCATTCCGGCAAGCGTCACTTGCTCGGTACCAAGAAGCCTCGGCGCATGCGCAAGCTCGCAAACGCCGTGGTGGTGAATCCGTCGAATGTGCGGAACATCCGTCTCGCGCTGCCGTATGGCATCGAGTAGCAGAAGGGAATTCGCGCGATTTATTTTTCGTACTGCGCCGGCGATGAGCGGCGCGAAAGTACAAAAGATTTTTGCCGTGCCAGGTAGAGCGTAACGGGTGCCTGCCGGCCGGTGCTCCGACGTTTTGAATTACATAGCCGGAGCGTCAAAGCAGTCCTACGAGACAAACCCGTCTTGTTGTCCGCGTCCGTTTGCGGCAACCGGGCCACGTTTGTCTCCCCGTGTTGTAATCGACCAAACTTTTAGAGAATGCGCCTTCATGGCGTGCACTAGGAGATCAAGCCATGCCTCGAGTTAAACGTGGAACCAAACGCCGCGCGCGGCGCAAAAAGCTGTTGAAACACGCGAAGGGGTTTTTCCTGACAAAGGGAAAGCTCTACCGCTCGGCAAAAGAAGCGGTGAACCGCTCGCTGCGGTACACCTACCGGGACCGTCGTGTCCGCAAGCGCGATTACCGCACGTTGTGGATTCAACGCATCGGCGCGGCGGCTCGCAATAACGGCATTACTTACAGCCAGTTGATTCACGGACTCAAGGTCGGCGGCATCGAGCTGGACCGGAAAATTCTGGCGGACATGGCCGTCCATGACGCGGACGGATTCACGGCGCTGGTGGCGTCGGCCAAGCAGCATGTTGCGAAAGCGCCCATAGACGCGAAGGCCGCAAAGTCCGAGCACGTCCGCAATCGCGACGAAGGCTAGTTAAAGCAACAGTGTTGTAGCGGCGGCCTTCAGGCCGGCGCATTTTCTTTATCCAACGGCACAGGCCGCATGTTGGCGTGAGTCCAATATTGATTGGAGGAAACGCGCTGCAACGCGAACTCTTTCTCATGACTACGAACGACCCCACAGCGCAGACGCTTGAGCAGCTCGGCGTAAAGACTCCCGATGCCGTCGCGGAGAAGTTTGCTGGGGTGCGCCAGCAGTTCGACAGCGAAGCCGCTAGTTCTTCCGACCGAGAAACTTTGCAAGCGTTCGTCCTTCGATGGACCGGCCGCAAGGCTGGAATTCTGACGCAAATCACCAGTAACTGGCTGAAGACTGCACCGCCAGAGTTGAAGCGCGTCGTAGGCCAAGAACTGAACAAGCTCAAGGCGCACGTTGAGTCCGTTATCGCAGAGTGTCAGCGCGCCGTGGAAGCTGCCTCTGAACAAACCGCTGCGGCAGGCGACAGAATTGATCTTTCACTTCCCGGCATCGAGCGCCCTTTCGGCACACGGCATCTGATCCGGCAAACATTCGAAGAACTCCAGCAAATTTTCACCGCCATCGGTTTCAGCGTAGTCCAAGGCCCTGAAATCGAAACCCCTTACTACAATTTTGAAGCGCTCAACATTCCCGAGCACCATCCCGCGCGCGACAACATGGACACTTTTTATATTGAAGGCGCGCGGAGCAGTCATCTGCTGCGCACCCACACTTCGCCCATGCAGATCCGTACCATGGAAAAAGAGAAGCCTCCGGTTCGCATCGTCGTGCCGGGAAAAGTGTATCGCCGCGATAATCCGGACGCCACGCACGGCTACATGTTCCACCAGATTGAAGGCCTCGCGGTGGATACCGACATCACTTTCTGCGATTTCAAAGGCACCGTGGAATATTTCGCGCGCGAATTTTTGGGACCAAAAACGAAAACTCGCCTGCGCCCAAGTTATTTCCCGTTTACCGAGCCTTCCGCGGAAGTGGACGCGACTTGCCACCTATGCGGCGGCACCGGCTGCCGCGTCTGCAAGTTTTCCGGTTGGATCGAACTTTTCGGCGCGGGCATGGTGAATCCCGCTGTGTACGGATTCGTGAATTACGATCCCGAGCGGATTTCCGGTTTCGCCTTCGGCATGGGCGTGGATCGCCTGGCCATGATGAAGTACGGCGTCACCGAAGTGCCGCTACTGTTTCAGAATGACGTTCGCTTCTTGCAGCAATTTCCTTAGCTCGCGCCCTCTCAACGATGAAGGTTCTCTACAACTCGCTCAAAGAATTTGTGGACGTGAAGGCTGCGCCTGCTGAACTCAGCACGCGCCTTTCTCTGGCCGGCGTTGCAATTGACTCGGTGGAAGAATCACCGGCCGGACCCGTCCTCGATGCAGAAGTCACGGCGAACCGTCCCGATTGTCTCGGACATTACGGCATCGCGCGAGAAGTTGCCGCGATCTATCGGTCGCAGCTCAAGCTGTTAGAGCCGAAGGTGAAAGAATCTGCTGAGAAAGCCGCGGACGCGACTCGCGTTGAAATCGAATCACCGGAACTTTGCGGACGTTTCACCGCCCGCGTCTTGCGCGGGATGAAAGTAAAGCCGTCGCCGGACTGGCTGCGGCAGCGCCTGGAGGCGATGGGCCAGAAGTCGATCAATAACGTGGTGGACGTCACGAATTACGTGATGTTTGAGTTAGGCCAACCGATGCACGCATATGACTTCGATAAATTAAGCGGGCGGCGAATCATCGTGCGACGCGCGCGCCCAGGCGAAACAATTCGCTCGCTTGATGGCGCGGAGCGAACTCTCGCCAAAGATATGTGTGTGATTGCAGACGCAACGCGCGCCATCGGCATCGGTGGCGTGATGGGCGGCGCGGCCACCGAAATCAGTTTTAGCAGCCGCAATATTCTGCTCGAGGCCGCGTGGTTCGATCCCATTTCCGTTCGACGCACCGCAAAAGCGCTCGGTCTGCGTACGGAGGCCTCCTACCGTTTCGAACGAGGCGCGGACCCGGAAATGGCGGAGCTGGCTTCGCGGCGGGCTGCGGAATTGATTCAGCTGGTAGCAAAAGGGGAGCTTCTCGCGGGAGTCGTGGATGTTTATCCTGCTCGCGAACCGGAAAAGAAAATTCAATTGGCGCGAAAGGAAATCCTGCGTGTGATGGGCGCGGATGTTCCGGACCGCGAAGTGGAGGACATTTTAAGCGCGCTTGGATTTCATCCCACGCGCGTGGATGCGAATCGAGGAAGCGAAGGCTCGCTTGCGGCTGTTTGGCAATGCAAGCAGGTTTCCTGGCGTCGTGACGTCACTCGGGGCATTGATCTGATGGAGGAAGTAGCTCGCCATTATGGTTACGATAAATTTCCTCCGCGGCTTCCGTCCGCGAAAAAGCCGGCACATCGTTTGCCACGTGCCGAGGCGAATGACCGCCTGGTGGAACGCGCTATCGGTCTCGGGTACCAGGAGATCGTCGAAATCCCCATCGTGGACGCTCAACGCGACGCACTGTTTCGCGAAGAGAATTTCCAGCCCGCGGTGATCGGTAATCCGCTCGCAGAAGATGCTTCGGTAATGCGTTCGACGGGTATCGTCAGCATGGTCCGCGCCATCGAATGGAACCTAAACCACGGCAATCGCGATTTGCGATTATTTGAGATTGGCAAGAGATACGAATTGCGCGACGGAGCGCCAGTGGAAACCGCCGTCCTTACTCTGGGAGCCACCGGTCTAGCGCGCGAGAAAACAATTTATGAAGCGGCGCGCGAATTCAGTTTCACGGATTTGAAAGGCGACCTCGACCGGCTCGGAGAACTCGCCGGTGGATTGGACTGGCAAGCCGGGGTGCCGGCCTGGTTGTCTTCCGCGCGTTCAGCTCACTTTTCTCTCGCAAAGAGCAAGAGCGAGCCATTGGGTATTGCAGGCCAGCTCGTACGCCGCATTGCGGACCAATTGAAACTCAGACAGGATGTATATCTCGCGGAGCTAACGCTCGAGCCTTTACTGCTTGGCATCGAAGCAGCAAGTTCCGCCCAGCGTTTCAAACGCTGGCCGCGCTACCCTGCGGTAGAGAGAGATTTTTCGCTGGTGCTACCGGATGGTGTGACGTTCGCACAAGTGCAAGAGACCATTCGTTCACTCGAAATCCCCGAACTTCAGACCATTCAGGCTGCAGATCTTTTTCGCGGTGGTCAGATTCCGCCTGGAAAGCATTCGCTGATGATTCGAGTTAAATTTCAAAGCGCGCAGGGCACGCTTACTGACGCACAACTCGCTGAATTCAGTTCCCGTATCGTCACTGCACTAGAGCAAGAACTCGGCGCCACCCTGCGCGCAAGTTAAACTCGAGAAACCTCGCGATATCGTATCAAGACCATTGCGCGCGGCCGAATGTTGGCCGACAATGGCGGAAGCTCAGCCGGGAGCGCAACCGTGAAAATAGAGATTTACGATCAGAGCTACAACGTGAACGCGGACGGAAACGAAGAGTACCTGAAAGAGTTGGCCGCCTACGTGGACAACAAGATGCGTTCGATTGCCGAAGGCACACGCATGGTGGATTCTCTAAAAGTGGCTGTCCTCGCAGCGCTGAATATCGCCGACGAGACGTTCACGCTCCGCCAGCGGCAGCAGGAGATCGATGGCCCGTTGCGCAAGCGCGTGGAAAAATGCGTGGCCATGGTGGAAAAGGCCCTCGAACACACGAACTGATTCTCCGCCGCAAACCAGTTCCTGGCAGGCACAACCAGTTCTTGTCGGCGCCCATCTACTATATGATTAAGCTTTGGGCCTGCTTAAGACCTGCAAGGTGAGTCATCAGAAAACAATTCGGTGTTTGCTGGTCGCCGTAGCACTTATCGTGCTGCTATTCGTCTCCATGACGCTAGGCAGCGTTTGGCATCACCATGCTAACTCTTCAGAAGCGAATTGCTCCATTTGCCATCTGAATCATCAGCCAGTGGAACAGCCTCTCGCTAGCGACCGCACCCCGGCGCTCGCGCAGTTGGGATTGCGACCCGAGCCTGCCGAGCCTGCTTTTACGCCGACCCCTTTCGCACCTCGTCTTCCGGCTCGCGCACCACCCGCTATTTAGTTGCCGCAGTACCTCCGCCGTTGGCGGCGTTCCGATTCACTTTCTAGCCTTTAGCCGAGGTTGAAAATTATGCGTGTACAACGTGTCCGATTGGCAGTGCTTCTATTCTTGGCGTGTTCTTCCGCCGTAAAGGTGCCAAAGTGTACTGGCCAGACACCGCCACGGCAGCAGCCTGCAGTCCCGTCGGCGCCCAAGGTACAAGCGCCCGCGGCACAAACCCATGGAGCTGTTCGATTAACTCTGGATGAAGCCATTCAATTGGCCCTTCAAAACAATCACAATTTGAAGGCCGCTCAAACGACCATCCAGCAAAACCAGGCGCAAGAAATCACCGCGAATCTGCGGCCTAATCCTACGCTTACGCTAGACGCGCAATTCCTGCCGATCTTTCAGCCCGAAAACTTTACGCTCAACTACATCGACACCACCGCGCAGTTTGATCTGGGCATTTCGTACCTGTTTGAACGCGGGAGGAAGCGTCAGCACCGCCTGCAAGCAGCCCAAGACACAACTGCGCAGACGAGATCGACCGTTGCCGATAACGAGCGCACCCTCACCTTCAACGTGGCCTCGCAGTTCCTAAATGTTCAGCTTGCCGAATCCACTCTCGACCTGGCGATTGAGAATATGAAGAGCTTTCAGAACACCGTGGACATCAGCCAGGCGCGTTACAAGGCCGGCGACATCAGCGAAGGCGACTATCTGAAGATCAAACTCCAATTGTTGCAGTTCCAGAGCGACGTTTCGCAGGCTCAGCTCGCCAAAATTCAAGCGCTTGTCGGCCTTCGGCAATTTCTCGGATACCAATCCGTCGGAGCGGACTTCGACGTCTCGGCTGATTTCGACTACCTGCCGGTTACGGTCAAACTGGAGGAGCTGCAAGCCAAAGCCCTGCAGAACCGGGCAGATCTTCGCGCCGCGCAACAAGGCGTGATCGCAGCGAAGAGCCAGTACGAATTGGCAAAGGCCAATGGGAAAGTGGACGTCACTGGCACGTTCAACTACGACCATGTGAGCGCCACGAACACCGGTTCGCTTTTCGGCAGCTTCCAGATTCCGATCTTCAATCGCAACCAGGGCGAAATCGCGCGTACGAATTACGCAATCAATCAGGCCCAGGAGCTGGAACTTGCAGCGAACGATCAAGTGATGAGCGACGTCCTCAACGCCTACGAGTCGGTTCGCGACAACGACCAGGTGGTCACGCTCTATCGCTCCGGTTATCTCGATGCAGCGAAGCAATCGCGCGACATCAGCGAGTACTCCTACAAACGCGGCGCCGCAAGCCTGCTGGATTATCTCGATGCCGAGCGCAGTTACCGCGCTACGGAGCTCGCTTATCGCCAGTCTCTCGCGGCCTACTTGACGGCCGTCGAGCAGCTTCGCGAAGCCGTAGGAGTGAGGAGTTTGCAATGAGCAGTTCACCAGCTGCCAAACGCTCAACCCAAATCGTATTCGCCGCCACGCTGGCGATTTTGCTCGCCGGCTGCAGCTCGGAACGAGGCGCGAATCAAATGACATCCTTCTCTTCGAGTGAATCGAAGACTGAAACGCCCGGGTTGTTCACAATTCCACACGATCAGATGTCGCATGTGCAGGTTGTGACGGTGGAACCCTCGAAGCTTACGCGCACGCTGCGGCTCACCGGAGCTGTCGCTTACAACGCGTTCAACACCACGCCGGTGATTACCCAAGTTGGCGGGCCGGTTGCCAGAATCCTCGTGGTGCCCGGCGAACGAGTCAAACGTGGCCAACCGCTTTTGGAGGTGAGCAGCCCGGATTATTCGCTGTTGCTAGCTTCCTATTTGAAGGCCCGGGATTCGTTTCGCGTAGCGGACAAGAATTACGAGCGCGCTAAGGATCTTTTCGAACATCACGCTATCGCCGACCGCGACCTGCTGCAGGCTGAATCCGATCGCATCCAAGCGCAAGCGGACTTGAGCGCTGCCGAACAGGGGATGAAGATTCTGGGAATCCCGAAACCCGAAGATTTGGAGAAATCGCCTATCTCAGCCCAAATTCCTTTGCTAGCGCCTATCGGCGGAGAAATCGTGGAACGCCTCGTTTCCCCAGGGCAGGTTCTGCAAGCCGGAACAACCCAGGCATTCACAATTTCGGACATGAGCACCGTCTGGGTGCTGGCGAATATCTATCAGGGAGACCTTGCTTACGTGAAAAATGGTGACCCTGCCACGATCACCACCGATTCCTATCCCGATAAATTTTCCGGGAAGATTTCGTTTCTGTCACCCGCTCTTGATCCGACCACACGCACCTTGCAAGCGCGGATCGTCGTCGATAATCCAGGCGGAAAATTAAAGAAAGATATGTACTGCGTCGCGACGATTACCGCCGGCACCATTTCAAACGCGATCGCTGTGCCCGATTCTTCCATCTTGCGCGACGACGAAAATCAGCCCTTCGTTTACGTAGCCACCAGTTCGAATCAGTTTGGCCGGCGGCAGGTGGAAATTGGACAAAGTGAAAATGGTAAAGCGCAAATTCTGAAGGGGCTATCACCCGGCGATAAAGTTGTTGGCAATGGAAGCCTGTTTCTGCAGTTCGCCAATTCTCTACAGCACTAGCCCTGAAATGTAAATGATCAATCGAATCGTCCAATTCGCGCTGAAGCAGAGATTCCTTGTGCTGATGCTCGTGGCCTTCATCACGGTCGCCGGCGCTATTTCATTCCAGCGCATGCCGGTGGACGCCTACCCTGATTTGTCGCCGCCCATGGTGGAAATTATTACGCAATGGCCGGGGCACGCTGCGGAAGAAATCGAGCGTTTGGTGACGCTGCCCACCGAAGTGGAAATGAACGGCGTCCCGAAGATGGCTATCCAGCGCTCGATTTCGCTCTACGGTCTTTCACACGTCATCCTCACTTTCGATGAAAACACGGACGATTACCTCGCGCGTCAGATCGTGTTCCAGCGATTGAGCGAAGTGACTTTTCCGGCCGGCGTGCAACCGACGCTCGCTCCATTGTCCAGCCCCTCCGGGCTGGTGTATCGCTACGTAATTGAGAGCCCGGATCGTTCTCCACAAGAATTAAAAACGCTTGAGGACTGGGTGATCGAGCGGGAATACAAGCAAGTGCGCGGCGTTGCGGATGATTCCGGGTTCGGCGGAACCGTGATGCAGTATCAAGTCCTGCTCGATCCCGCCAGGCTTTACGGATATCACATCACCGTGCCTGCGGTGATTCAACAGCTCAGTCTAAACAATGCGAACACCGGAGGCGGATTCTATTCTCAGGGAGAGCAGTTTTACTACGTTCGGGGGCTCGGACTGATCCGAGACGAAGCAGACATCGGCAGCGTGATCATCGGCACGCAGAACGGTGTTCCGGTTCACGTTCGGGATGTCGGGGATGTAGTTATCGGTCACGCGCCACGCCTCGGCCAGTTCGGTTTCAATAAGAATGACGACGCCGTCGAAGGCGTCATCATGATGCTTCGCGGCGACCAAACGCAGAACGTTTTAAAGGGCGTGGAGGAAAAAACCAAGGAACTGAACGAACATATCCTTCCGCCGGACGTTAGAGTTCGGCCCTTTTACGATCGCAGCAATCTGGTACAGCTCACGATCAGGACCGTTGAAGACAATCTCATGCTGGGCATGACGCTGGTCTTGATTGTGCTGCTTTTTTTCTTGGTCAGCTTCCGCGCTGCCGTCATCGTGGCCCTGACCATTCCTCTCGCGCTGCTTTTTTCCTTCATTTTTCTTCACGCGAATGGCGTGCCCGCGAACTTGCTTTCGATTGGCGCCATCGACTTCGGAATTATCATCGACGGCACTCTTGTGATGGTCGAAAATATCTACCGTGAACTCGGCCTGCGCGAGGGCCAGCAATACAATCTGCAAGAGGTAATTCTGGCGGCAGCCAAGGATGTAGACCGCCCGATTTTCTATTCCGTCGCGATCATCATCGCAGGTTACATTCCTATCTACGCACTCAGCGGTCCTTCGGGAAAACTGTTTCACCCGATGGCGGACACCATGTCCATCGCGCTGGTCGGCGCGCTCATCTTGACGCTGACTTTTGTCCCGGTGATGTGCTCCTACTGGTTCAAGAAGGGCGTTCGCGAGCGTGTGAACAAACCATTCGAATGGGTACGCACGAGATATGCAGGTCAGCTAACCTGGTGCCTGAACCATCCGAAGTCAACGATGCTGGTGGCTGGGCTGATTTTCGGCGCTTCACTCTTGCTGATCCCCATTATAGGCGGGGAATTCATGCCCCATCTCGACGAGGGCGCGCTCTGGGTTCGTGCGACCATGCCTTACACGATTTCGTACGAAGAAGCGGCCAAGATTGCGCCCCAGATTCGCGCCATCCTCGCCAAATACCCCCAGGTTACTGAAGTCGGATCGGAACTTGGGCGGCCGGATGATGGAACGGATCCCACCGGGTTCTTCAATTGCGAATTTTACGTTGGCTTGAAACCTTATAAAGACGCCACATGGAAGAACGGTTCGATCCACCGCAAACCGGAGCTGATCGACGATCTTCAAAAGCAACTCGACGCCTTTCCCGGAATTATTTTCAATTACACGCAGCCCGCCGAAGATGCCGTGGACGAAGCCCTTACCGGCCTGAAGAGTGCGCTGGCGGTAAAAATCTACGGTTCCGATTTGAATGTGCTGCAAGATAGAGCACTCGAAATAAAGCGGCGACTTTCGCGGGTGCGCGGCTTCACCGAGCTTACGGTTGTGCGCGAACTCGGCCAGCCAAGCCTTTTAGTGCAGGTAAATCGCGACAAAATTTCGCGTTATGGCATCAACGTCGCCGACGTTGAAGGAGTAGTGCAGGGAGCCGTCGGCGGACAGGCCGCTACGCAGGTAATTCAGGGTGAAAAATTGTTCGACCTCGTTGTTCGCATGCGGCCCGAGTTCCGCGAAAACGCCCAGCGGATCGGCAATTTACTCGTCGGCACTCCGACTGGCCAGCAAATCCCATTGAGCGAACTCTCCGATATTCGCGAGGGCAATGGCGCCTCATTCATCTATCGCGAGAATAATTCCCGCTACATCGGCGTGCAATATAGCATCGAGGGCCGCGATCTTGCCAGCGCGGTGGAAGAGGGCCAGCGCGCCATCGCCGACATCAACAAATCGTTGCCAGTGGGTTACCGCATGAGTTGGGGCGGCGAGTACGGTGAACTCCTTGAAGCTGAACACCAAATGGTGATCGTCGGTCCGCTTGCCATCTTGCTGATTTTCCTGATTCTTTTTGCACTCTATGGAAATTTCAAATTTCCTGTAACGATTGCTCTGGGCGTCCTGATGACAGAGCCTGTCGGCGCTCTTATAGGACTGAAACTCACTCACACGCCCTTCAGCGTGTCATCCGTGCTCGGCCTGCTCGCGCTGATGGGGGTTTCGGTGGAAACGGCTGTCATTTTGGTCTCCTACATCAACAAACTGCGCTTGGAGGAAAAAGACATCCGCACCGCAACGCTGGATGCGTCACTCTTGCGTTTGCGGCCGATCATGATGACCGCGCTCGTCGCGTGCCTTGGCTTATTACCTGCGGCTCTATCCACGGGCATCGGCTCGGACACTCAAAAACCTTTCGCGATTGTGATCGTGGCGGGCCTGATTTCGCGTCTCTTTCTCGGCTTCTTCGTGAACCCGGTCCTTTATGAAATGGTCGCCAAAGAAGGAGACGTCCTACAGGTATGAGCTCCGGGGATTGGCTAATAGGGAGCATTCCGCAGTACCAGGACTCGATTGGACTCGATACCCTTCCTTGACGCATATACATTGCATTTGTTAGGCTGCCTCACTATCTCTGTCCGGCGGGCGCGGGGATTCTAACGCGATGGCAGGGTGTAAGCGTCTCCTTCCTGTGGGAGAGTAATGGAAACATCTTCGGCGCTTTTTGAACTCGCGAGCGTGTCGTTGGCATGCCGCGATCAAGATACTTTGCTCAAGACTTTTGCCGCCCGAGTGGGTAGTACGCTCGGCGCTCGGGCCGTCCTGGTCTGGATCGCGGATGGAACCGGTGAAGAGGTCGTTTGCCGCATGCGCTGGACCGAACCGGGCGAACGCCTTCATCCCACAGAACTCCCGGTAACTGAAGGGACGCTCGCAATATTGTACCGATCGGCTGCCACACGACGTGTGCCCGCCCGCGAAATCACAGTAGAGGATCTCGAGCATCTTGACGAATTCAGCCGTACTCGCGTCAAGTCCGCGCTCTATGCTTCCTTGCCTGGTGTGCAACGACCGGAAGGCGTAGTCGAGGTTCTCAATAAGCGGTCCGGAGACTTTACCGCCGAAGACGCCCACTTTCTTGAAGAAGCCTGCCGCTTAGCCGGTGGCGCTTTAACGAACTTGGACGCGATCGAGGCGGAGCGCCACGCCCAACTCTCCACCCTCGAACGGCTCACTGCCTTGTACGACCTGGGCCGTACATTTACCTCGACTCTCGAGCTGGAGGAGCTTCTCCCCATCGTCGCCGGCAAAATCCGCGACATCCTGGGAGCCGGTGCCTGCAATCTGTGGCTGGCTTCCCCGGACGGACAGGAGCTCACACTCGCAAAACGAATCGGCGAGGACCCTACAATCGAAGAAGGCGCCACCGCATCTCTGACCGCAGGTCTGCTGGCCGAAATTGCGCAGCAAGCCAACCCCAAGCTCCTCGAAGAGCCAAGTCAGGAACCCGCTCTTGCTGCGCGCGTTCAAGCTGGGGGAGATTTCGAAATTCAGTCCTGGATGGGGGCGCCCCTTCGCAAAGATGATGAAGTTCTTGGCGTCGTCGAGATCATCAACAAATCCGATGGCACACCATTTAATGAAGACGACCTTTTTTTCCTCTCCAGCATCAGCGAACAGGCCGCCGTGGCTCTGCATAACGCGAATCTGCTTGAGTCCGAGCGCAAAGTCCATGCTCTCGATGCCCTACTGAAGATTTCGCAGGAAATTACTTCCACGCTGGATCTCGATCACGTGCTGACCACCGTGGTCGCTCAGTCCGCTTCCGTGGTTCCTTTCGAAAGCTGTGTGATTGGATTCTACGATCGTGGCCGTTTCGTTTTAGGCGCCGTCTCCGGAGAAGCAGAGGTTCCCAAGACGCGAGAAATGAGGGATCTGCGCGAGCGTATGGAGTGGGTAGCGGAGCAGGAGAACGATGTTTCGGCAAATTTGCATGAAGACGGCTGGCAAGTCGAGCCGGAAGAAACTCGGGCGCAAGTGGTCTCGTTTCTAGAAGCGCATGAGCATAAGGGTTTCTATGGTTTGCCTTTGCGTGACGATCAAGGAACGCTCGGCGCAATGGTTCTTCTAAGCAACGAACCTGATTTCCTTTCGGAAAGCAATCTGGAGACCCTTGCTATCCTCGCCAGTCAGACCACCGTGGCCATCCGCAACGCGCAGCTTTATCAGCAAGTGCCGCTGGCAAATATCCTGCAGCCTTTCGCGCTGAGAAAGAAAAAATTCCTCGCGGCCATGCCGAGAAGCCGGGTGGTGGAATTCGCGCAACGAGCCGGCATCGTCGCTCTCTTTTTGACCATCATCCCCTGGCCCTTGCGCGTGGGTACGGATGCCACCGTGGTTCCAGCCGAGCGCCGAGTGGTGAGTGCTACGGAGGGCGGCACCGTCAAACGCGTCTTCGTTCGTGAAGGCGATTCGGTGAAGCCCGGCCAGGTCCTGGCGCAACTTGATGACAGCGGGGACCGCATTAAATTGGCCGAAGCAAACGCAGCTTTGTCTCAGGCACGCCGTGAATTGGCCGAAGCCGAATTTCGGAACGATCCCGCGGCCGCTGGGCAGGCTCAAATACGCAACGAGCTTTATTCCGCTGAGGTCTCGCTTGAACAGCAACGCATCGACGGAGCGCGCTTGACCTCGCCAATTAGCGGCATTGTGGTTACGCCGAAAGTGGAAGAAAAAACTGGAACCATGCTAAAGGCGGGCGATAGTTTCGCTGAAATAGTGGCTCAGGAGCGTATGGCTGCGGAGATGAGCGTTCCCGAGACTGATATTGGTCTTGTGCGACCAGGGGAAAAAGTAGCGCTGAAGTTGAATGCTTTCCCCACAATAACGTTCGAGGGAAATGTGGACCGCCTCGGCGCACAGACGCGAACGGATTCTGGCGACCAGTATTTTCTGGTGCGTGCCATCTTCGAAAATACCGGAGCAAGCGCGCGCGACGGCATGGTCGGACGAGCGCGAATTCAGTCGCGCGGTGGATGGCCAATTAGCGGATGGTACCCGGTGGGATATGTCATTCTGCGCTCGCCGTTTAGATGGATGTGGCAAAAGGCGTGGGCCTGGCTGCCGTTTTGAAAGAGGAATAGCCAACTATGAAACGCGTCCTGCTGATCTTGCTCGCCACGATTGCTATTGGCGGAAATGGTTGTGACAAATCTTCGGTGGCCTCCAATCCGAAGGCTGCACCGGACACACCGCCGAACCCCTCAACTCCGTCCCAGATTCCACCCTCACCTGCGGCATCCGCGAAGACATCCGAACCTGGAGATATCCTAAGTATCCTCACGGTCGAGCATCAGGTGGATTTGTCATCGCAACGCGATGGCGTGGTTACATCCCTAAGCAAAGACGAAGGAAGTGTCGTAAACGCGGGCGACATTCTGGGCCACCTGGATGACCGAACGTTGCAACAAGAACTCATCAAAGCGCGCAATGATCTAAAGGTCACCGAGAACAACCTGCAATTTAAAGCAGCCGAATTGAAAGCCAAAGGCGCTGCCTACCGGCGGCAGCAGCAATTGCGGGAAGCCGGGTTATCGAGTCAGGCCGATCTCGAACAAGCGGAATTTGAAGCGAAAGGCGCCGAGTTCGATATGCACGGATACGAGGCCCTGGTGGAAAGCGGCAAAGCCGAGATACATCGCCTTGAAATCCAAATCGACCAGACCGTCTTGCGCGCTCCTTTCTCGGGTGTAGTCGTGCGCCGTTACATTCGAGAAGGACAAGCCATCGCAAAAGGTGATAAATGTTTTCGAGTGAGCCAGCTTTACCCGCTTCAGGTCCGATTTCAGATCTCCGAACTGGCGAGCCCGCGCCCGGTAACCGGAGCGCCGGTAAACTTGGTTCTCTTGGATGGCTCGAACCGCTCGCTCAGTGCGAAGGTCGTGAAAGTTAGCCCAACAGTGGACCCTTCCAGCGATAGTTACGACGTGGTCGCCCAGCTCGTCGGTGCCGGGCTGTCGAATCTGCGTCCCGGCATGGCTGTGCGCGTTGAATGGCCCGGGACGCCGCTATCGAGACCGTAGAGGACTCCACCCATGCGTTTCGGTCCTACTAGCCTTCAGGTTTCCAGCGTCCTCGCCAAGGGCCTAAAACGCCCCAAACTCCGCACGGACCTGCGTATCAGCGAACAAACCGTGGCCGGCGAAACGAGTTACGTAATCAAAAACCATGAGACGAATTCTTATAACCGTTACGGAAGCACCGAATATCAGTTGCTCTTACTTTGCGATGGAACGCGCACGGCCGCTGAGATTGCTCAGGCCATGTGTGAAAAGGATCCCGAATCGCAAATGACCGAGGGGGATGTGCTCGAATTCCTCGACTCGGTTGAAGCCGACATGTGGGAACGATCGATCGGGGAAAAAAACCTCGCCGTTCTCGAGCGGATCCGTGATGAGCGAAAGGGCCGCCTTGATCAATCCAGCATGCTCTACATTAGCTTTAAAGCCTGGGATCCTGACAAGACCCTCGCCACATTGGATAGCTATCTCGGCTGGATGTTTACCAAAGGTTTTGTCATTTTCTCTTTGTTCCTATTTGGAGTCGCGCTTTACCTGCTTGCCGGCGATTGGACGCGTGTGCAGCAGGACACGTCGGCCTTATATAATTTTGCGAATAAAAGCGCGTACGACATCTGGATCTTTTGGATCCTTATATTTGGCTTAAGCTCAATTCACGAATTTGGCCACGGGCTTACTTGCAAGCATTATGGCGGTGAGGTTCATCAGATGGGCTTTTTGCTCATCTATTTCACTCCCGCATTTTACACCGATACAACCGACATCCTTCTATTCCAAACGGGGACTGCTCGGCAGTGGGTTATCTTCGCGGGCATTTGGATTGAGCTGGTGATCTGCGCCCTGGCTGCGCTGGTTTGGCATTTCACGGCGCCAGGCTCGCTGACGAATGACTTCTTTTACAAGACGATGTTGCTGAGCGGCATTCAGGGCGCCCTCGTGAACCTGAATCCGTTAATCAAGGCCGACGGCTACTATGCCCTGTCACAATTCCTCAAAATCGACAATCTGCGCGAAGAATCCTTCGCTTTCCTCCGGGCCTGGATCCAAAAGTATATCTTTCGCCATGACATGGACTTGCCTCCCTCCAGCAAGCGCGAGCGCCGTGTTTGCTACTTGTTCGGAATCGCAGCCGTGGTCTATAGCACCTCGCTTCTGATTCTGATTCTTTTGTTTGTCAAAAACGTCCTGGTGAGCAAAATGGGCGACGCCTGGGGGTATCTCGCAACCGCTGGCATCGTTTATTTCATCGCAAGAAGCAGTATACGAAAGGCCTTACCGGTGGCCCGTGCGTGGATACGCGACAAAAGGGAGAAATATATGACCTGGAAAATAACACGCACACAGCAGGCATGGGCGCTCGGATTAATTCTCCTGTTTCTGCTGCCGCCGCTCTCGTCAAAAGTCACTACCGATCTGGTGCTGGAGCCCGGAAAGGATGCGCGTGTTCGAGCGCTCGTGGACGGCAGAATTCAAAAAGTGTTCGTGCATGAGGGCGATAAAGTGAAAGCGGGTCAATTATTGGGCGTGTTGGAGAATCCCGCATTACATGCCGGTATTCAATCGCTCGAACAGCAGTTGGCGCTCGCGAACAGCGGTCTCCGCAACAATCAGGATCGCTTGGAGCTTGACCAAGCCGCGCAAGCGGCCCGCAACCGAGGACGCCTCAAGCAAGAGCTGTCCATAGGACAGAAACAAGAGGAGGAACTCGAAATTCGGGCGCCCATCGACGGCACTGTAGCCACACCAAATGTGGACCAGGAAACTGGCCAGTATCTCTTGGCCGGAGACGAGTTTGCCCATGTTGTCGATCGAAGCTCCATGAAAGCGCGCATCCTCGTTCAGGATCGCGATCTTCAGGACGTTTACGCCGGCGCACCGGCGGAAGTGAAGGTGCTGCCGTTTCCATTCCGCACCTATAGGGGTCACATCGAAAAGTTATTCCCGGCCGCGGCGTTAGACCATCCGGTCGCACAGATCGAACAGCTCGAGCGGCTGGGTCAAGACTTGACCAATTATCTTGCAGTTGATATGGAAATTCCAAACCCCGACGGTACCCTGCTGGAAGGTATGACCGGAAAAGCTAAGATTTTGGGCACCAAACGTCCTTTGGCGTGGCAGGCCGGACAGGCCACCTGGCGTTGGGTGCGTTCGCAATTTTGGTAAGAACATCAGTTTGTTCCGGCATCCCAAAATCCAACAGCCCAATAAAAAAGGGCCACCGTTCCTGGGACGGCGGCCCTTTGGTACTGCAGCTGCTAACCCGTGGTGGGCCGAAGCCCAGCCGTTAAAGATTGAAACCTTGCTTAATTAAGGTTTCGGAACGTTGAGCGGCTTCACTGATCCGAGCTTCTTTCCCTTATTCACCGGCTTTGCTTTTGCCATGTTCTTAAGTCTCCTTGGAACTCTTTTTGTATTCCAACTGCCTACGCCGCTACTATTGCAATCTGTGCGCCAAACTGCCAGCTCGATGTCTCGAGCGGCCGGACTTGATTTGAAAGCAGTTATTGGCTCAAAGAAGCAGCGCAAGGATACGCTTGACATTCAATTCGTTTAATTTTTGCGTTCGAGTTGAAAAATTCAACGTGCCGCTCCAACCCTTAGGACCATTCTTTGAGTGCAAAGGCTTCTAGTGAGATGGGGTCTTTATTAAGAAGTTGAGCATGGGCTCCTGCGACGAATCCTGGTGGGGTGCTTCTATCAAAAAAAAGCTGCCAGCCTTTCGGTGGCAGCGATGGTTCCGTAATAACTATGTCTCAGGCGTAGGCTACCTTACGGGCGCACCCTACGACGCGAAAACGCCTAGGTTTTACCCCATCCGGGTCCAACTCCGACTCTGGTGAGGGGCTTCGTTTGTTCCAGCTTGGTTGCCTTCTTCAAGGGTTTCTTTGCCATGATGTTTATTCTACTTTAGACGCGGATTGGGACACAGCTTCTTCTGTGCAAAGCTAGGTCCAATGTCGACGGGAAAAGCGTTATCGTTAAAGAGTTGCATTCACAAGGGCTTAGAAGGTCCGGTCTCCTTTGTCTTTTAATTAGCAGGCCGAATATGTTGAAATTATCATCGACTCAAATTAAAAAGTCAACCTAAAGCGGAGCTTTAGCTTCTCCGTCAATGTTCAGTTGCCGTGCCGAAAAGGCATGAAACCCGACGTGCTTATGCTAATAGAATCTAGTAGCTGGCGCTTTTTTTCCGAGCCAGATATATCGTCCGCAGGCCGTCGGCTACTCTTTTCGGACTTGGTGCCGAACGAGGGTCGCTGAAATCGAAAACACGCAGGAGCTCAAACCCCGCGCGTCCGAGTTCACGAACGATGTCTTTATGAGGCCAGTGGATTTCTTCGATTCTTTCGCTGCGCCGCTTCCAACTTCCCCTGGCATCGCCTACAAATATGGTTACGTCTACCCAGCCTTTACCGCGCCTACGGTCAAAACCGCCACGTTGAACCGCAAAGAGCTTCCTTCCATGTTTGGCACTCAGCCCGTCCCAGATAAACGTGCGAGACCAAATATCTTCGTACAACTTTCGCTGGTGGAGATCGAAATAGAAGTGGCCACCGGGCCGCAACGCGCGCGAGACCGCCCGGAATGTTTGCGCAAGATCTGCCCTACGCGGCAAATGATTGATGACTCCCCATTCAGATGTAACCAGGTCAACCTGGACGGGCAGGCGAAATGTGCGCATGTCCGCTCGACGCACCCAGACTTCGAGTCTCTCCGCGCGAGCCCTTTCGCGCGTAACCCGGCACATCTCCCGGGAGAAATCTGAAGCGAAAACTCGTAGGCCGCGACGTGCGAATTCGATCGCTATTACACCTGTACCGCATCCGAGCTCGCATACTTGCCGCGCTTGCGACAGTATTGGCGCCAACATTCTGCGGCGGGTCGCAGTCCACGCAGTCCAGCCGGCCCTCCCGCCATAGAGGGTATCGTAGAACTCGCCAATCGCCTCGTACGATGGAGATCGGTGCGTTGTACTAGGGTGCGTTCGTAAGTGAGGCAATCTCTCTCCAGCCAGCTCTAGGTGGCTCGCTCAAAAAGTCAACCCGAGAACTACAAATTGTACTTTCGGCATAAGTAATTAAGTCGGTTGCGATCCACTCCCAACAACCGCGCCGCATCTGCCTTTACCTGTTTGGCCTGCTCCAAGGCTTCTTGGAGCCAGCGGCGCTCAAATCCCTCAATCTCCTTGTCCAGGTTGATCCCGCCCGCTGGCAACCGGAACCGGTTCCGCGAATCCCGCCCCGAAGCCTGGACAATTTCACTGGGAAGGTCTTTCAGCGTGATCACCTCACCGTCCGTCATGATAACAAGCCGTTGAATCGCGTTCTGAAGTTCCCGGACGTTGCCCGGCCACGGATAGCGCTTAAGCGCCAGCATCGCGTCATCGGCAATCCGCTTCAGCGCGAAGCCGTTGGCAGCGCAATAGACGCTGACGAAGTAATCCGTAAGCACCGGTATATCTTCCACTCTTTCGCGTAGCGAGGGCACGAAAATGGGCACCACGTGAATGCGGTAGTAGAGGTCTTCGCGAAACCGTTCCTCCCGGACCATTTCCTCCAAATCTTCATTCGTGGCGCTGATTAGCCGAAAATCCACCCTAATGGACTTCTTGCCACCCAGCCGAGTGAATGAGCGATCCTCAAGCACGCGCAAAAGCTTGCTCTGGAGCGCGGGCGTAAGTGTTGCAATTTCATCCAGAAAGAGTGTCCCTTGATGGGCCGTTTCAACCCTGCCCTCCTTGGCAGCTACCGCCCCGGTAAAGGCCCCCTTCTCGTATCCAAAGAGCTCGGCCTCCATCAAACCTTCCGGAAGCGCGGCGCAGTTCACGCTGACAAACGCCCGATTGCGCCGGGGGCTTTGGTCGTGAAGCGCCCGGGCGACCAGCTCTTTGCCCACTCCGCTCTCTCCGCGGATGATGACGTTCGTGGTTGCCCGGGCCATTCGCTTTATGGAATCGAACACGTGGCTCATTGCGTCGGTCGAGCCGATCAAATCGCCATGCGTACTCTTCCGGCTTATCTCCTGGCGCAGGATTCGGTTCTCGCGCTGAATGTGTAATTTTTCAACAGCCCGCTCGAGAAGGTGCCGAAGTACGTCTGTGTCGATGGGTTTGATGAAGTAGTCGTAAGACCCGGCGTCGATCACTTTCAAAGCCGTGGCTTTCGTTTCATCGGAACTGAGCACTATTACGAGCGTATCAAACTCACTCCCCACCAGCCTGCCAAGCAGCTCCGTGCATTCGCGGACTCCGGCACTGCCGAGAGGAAGGCCCAGTAGAAGGACGTCCAGATCAGATCCCTGGAGTAGCCGGTAGGCCGCTTCGAGATCCTCTCCTTCGAAAACTTCGAATTGCGACCGCAGCGCGGAGGCAATCTTCGAGCGCAGGCTGTCCTCGTCGTCAACTATCGCAACCTTGGGCTTCGTCACTGCGGGCGTGATGGTGTTCTCCGGCGGGAAACTAGCACAAACATTGACGCCTCACGGCATCCCGCGTCGCGCCGATTCTAGGTGCCAGAGGCCACTGCTGTCAACGTGCCTGCGCCGCCGAGCTTAGGCCGGTCAGCCGCACGCCGCAGCCTTCCAGAGCTAGTGCGGGACTCTGCGGGGAGGTAGGTATTTCTTGTCAATTTTCGCGATCACAACGTAATTCGGGTCAACCATTTCAGCCAGATGAATGGTGGCGACTTTCGAGAGCAGCTCGTACGCGTCAAGCTCGGAGATCTCATAATCGTGATGAATCCAGCCAATCAGTTGCGTGAACGCGATGCGCAGCGAATCGTCGAGCGGACGGTAGATTCCAACCGCCATCAGCTCGTTTTGGTTTTCGAAGCGCGGCCACTCGATCCGCTGCCCTTTAATCACTCGAACGCGCAACCGAACGCGCAGCGGAACCTCGATGGCCGTGCCCGCGATTTCGCCGTCACCCATGGCAGCGTGTCCGTCACCCATGTAAAGAAGCGCGCCGGGCACGTTCACAGGCAAATAGAGTGTATTTCCAACGCTCGATTCCGAAGCGTCCATGTTCCCTCCGAATTCAGCCGGAACCACCGAACTTCGTGCTTCTCCGTTTGCAGGTGCCACGCCCATGCATCCCAAGAACGGACGCAGCGGAATCTTCACCGAGAAGTTCGAATCATGCGCTTGAAATGTCGCGGTGCCGTCGTCGGGATGGATTGGATAGAGCCATATGCGCTCCGGCAGCGCAGGCTGAATCATCGGCGTGTAATCCGTCGAATTAAGCGCGCCAAAACCTGGAGCGAATGCGCCCACTCCTTTCGGCGAGTTCACTTCCAAGCTCATAAAATCTACGGCAATCGTATCGCCGGGTTCAGCTTCCTCAATGAAGAACGGTCCCGTCAGCGGGTTGTCGCCCTTGACCAGTGCCAGCGTATCGCCGGGCTTTTGAATGGCATCGCCAAATGCATCCAGCGTATTCGTTTCGAGAACATCTCCCGGCCCAAGCCGTGCCACCGGCGGCGCCACGCCGTAAACGTATTTAACAGTCTCAAGCGTCGCGTGATATTTCACAATGCTGGCGGCCTTATCCTGCCCCTGGGCGACTGAAACGAAAGACAAACTACCAAACAGAATGGCAAGCGCGCGCAATCTCATCGGTTAATCCCCTGACTGCTCTCTCATACTTACATTATGTCCGGCCGCGATGACAAGGACAGTCCACCCTCGGAGTTCAACTCTACATCTTCGCGGATTTTTGGAACTGAAAACCGAATCAGGATAGGCATGGAATTTGAGGCGTTCCCGGCCACTACGACGAACGCTTTGCAGTCATCCCTCAAAATTGCAATGGCAGCGGCCTCTGAGATTAATTTGGAGCTATCGCAACGCCAATGGATGTGGCACGCTAAACGGAGTGCCTAAAAAATCGCTCAGTGACATCCTGCTTCATGATTCCTTTCGGGTAGGCATTACCATCAAAGGAATCGACGGTATTCTCGAAGCCGTTGGCGGCGTGCTGTTGTGGTTTAAGGTGAACACGTTAAACGCTTGGTTGCAAGTGCTCTGCCAGCACGAGCTCGCGCGGGATAAGCACGACGTCATTTTCCATCACCTGAGCATCGCCTCGCAGAAATTGGCCAGCGGAAGCCCCATGTTCGCTTCGCTCTACCTTCTTTCGCATGGCCTCGTTAAAGCGGTGCTGGTAATTTGCCTGTGGGCTAACAAGCTCTGGGCCTATCCCCTCACAATTTTCGTTTTTGCCGCCTTTGTCGTGTACCAAATCTATCGATTCACTCACACGCATTCGGTGGCACTCGTAATTCTCACTCTATTTGACTTGCTGCTGATCTTTCTTACCGGGAAGGAATATCAAGACCAAAAACTGCTGCACGCGGCGAAGAAAAAAGAATAACTCCTTCCTTATCTGGGCACTTCGTTTCAAGCAACCTGAAGGTAAATTTCTGGTGTAAGAGCATCAAGAACCTTGCGGGAATCTGCATCGAAATCGCGGGTTTGTTACTTTTAAGATTCCCGAAATGGGAAATTAAGAACCGGCCGCGGCGTATGGCCTTGTTTCGGCTTTTCGTGTAGATTTTTGTATCGTGACAACGCCCCTCAAATTCAATGTCGGCCTGGTGCAGATGGCGGTCAGCGCCAATCCTGCTGACAACTTGTCGCGCGCCAGCTCGCGTATCGAAGAAGCCGCCCGCGGCGGAGCTCAAGTCGTATGCCTGCCCGAGCTCTTTCGCTCGCAATATTTCTGCCAGCGCGAAGACACCGCAAATTTTGAGTTGGCCGAGCCGGTGCCCGGGCCAACCACAGAAGCATTGGGCCGCGTGGCGCAAAAAACAAAGACCGTCATAATCGCTCCCGTCTTCGAACGCCGCGCGCCCGGCGTCTACCACAACACTGCGGCAATCATTGATACAGATGGCCGGATCGCAGGTGTCTATCGCAAGATGCACATACCAGACGACCCGGCTTATTACGAAAAATTCTACTTCACGCCGGGAGATTTGGGCTTTCGAGCGTTCTCCACGAGCGCCGGCAAGATCGCCACTTTAATCTGCTGGGATCAGTGGTATCCGGAGGGAGCTCGTCTCGCGGCGCTGAATGGCGCATGCATCCTTTTCTACCCCACCGCGATCGGGTGGCACCCCAGTGAAAAGAAATCCAACGGCGAAGCGCAGCGTGATTCATGGCGGACCATCCAGCGCAGCCACGCCATCGCCAACGGAATCTACGTGGCGGCGGTGAATCGCGTGGGGCATGAAATTCTCGCGGAAGGCGGAGATGGTCTTGAATTCTGGGGCAGTTCGTTCCTGTGCGACCCACAAGGTGTGGTGATCGCCGAAGGTTCCACCGACCGTGAAGAAATTGTGTACGGTGAAGTGGATCTGGCGCACCTGGAAAACGTCCGCCGCAACTGGCCGTTCTTGCGTGATCGCAGGATTGATGCCTACGCCGGCATCGAGCAGCGTTTCCTTGACGAAAAGCCTTGAAGCCACATCGCCCCACCAGCCACCGTTCCAAAGAAATCACACCAGCAGCGCTCGGCTTTCGCATGCCCGCCGAATGGGAGCCTCACGAAGCTACATGGATTGGCTGGCCTCACAATCCCACCGATTGGCCAGGCAAACTTGAACCCATCCACTGGGTGTACGGCGAGATCGTCCGCAAAATTGCCCCGGGCGAAGTTGTTCGCATCCTTGAGAACTCATCAGCCCAGCAGGCGCTTGCGCGCAAAGTGTTGAAAAGCGCCGGCGTCAACATGAACCGGGTCCAATTTCTGCGCTTTACCACCAATCGAGGATGGACGCGCGATTTCGGTCCGATCTTTGTCAAACGCGCAAAGCCGCGCCCCGAAGTTGCCATCGCGCGGTTTCGCTTCAACGCGTGGGCTCGCTATCCCGACTGGAAGAACGACGACGCCATTCCCGAACGCGCCGCGCGCAGATTCAATATGAAAATGTTCCGCACTCAACTCGATGGCCGCGATGTGGTGCTCGAGGGCGGGAGCATTGATGTAAACGGCTTCGGCACGCTGCTCACTACCGAAGAGTGCCTTCTCGACCAGAAACGCCAAGTACGAAATCCCGGATTCGACCGCGGCCAGACGGAAGCGGCGCTACGCGAGCATTTGGGTGTAACAAATGTTATTTGGCTGGGCAAAGGAATCGCTGGAGACGACACGCACGGGCACGTCGATGATTTGTGCCGGTTTGTGAATCGTCGCACCGTCGTCATTTGTCGCGAAAAAAACTCACACGAGAAAAACTACCGCGCACTCGAAGAGAATTGGGAGCGGTTGCGCGGAGCGCGGCTGGAAGACGGAAGCAAAATAGATGTTGTCGCATTACCGATGCCCTCGCCCTTATTCTTTGACGGCGTACGCCTCCCTGCCAGCTACGCAAACTTCTATATATCGAATTCCGCAGTCTTGGTGCCCACATTCAACGATCCGAATGACCGAGTAGCTCTGGGAATCCTCTCCGACTTATTCCCCAAGCGCTCCGTAGCTGGAATCCATTCGGTAGATTTAGTCTGGGGATTCGGCACCATTCATTGCTTGACGCAACAGCAGCCCGCTCGCTCTTAATTCCTTTCAGATATTTGTAGCTTCCTTCCGAATATCAGGACGTGGCGGAGCCATATCCATCCCGCCCGATATATTCGACCTCTCCGAATTTACGTAGCTCGCTGTCAGTAAACAGCTTATTTGCCCGAAAACATGGCGACGAACGTGCCATATGCGTCCACGGGGGAAGATAGCCTGCTGGCTTAGAGCGCCCCACAAATTCAAGGAAAACTGGAGATGAAAATGCGATCGAACAAATACTTTTGGCTCGCCGCTCTTTTCGCGGCTCTGCTGCTCTTGCTGCCGAGCCTGATTTCGGCGCAGAGCGTGGTGACCGGCGCAGTAAGCGGATCCATTACCGATCCCTCAGGTGCTGTCATCGTCGGCGCCACAGTGAATCTGAAAAACGGGGCTACCGGAGAGACACTTACAACAACATCCAGCTCCGGCGGAGTATATCAATTCACGCTCCTGAAGCCGGGCCTCTACACTGTGACGGTTACACAAACAGGATTCAAGCAAACTACTGAGCCGGTGGAAGTCCTTCTCGGTCAGACAACGGCCGCAAATTTGAAGCTCGAGCTGGGCAGCGGAGCCGTCACCGTGGAGGTCACAGGCGAAGGGGCGATGCTGCAAACGGAAGACGCCAATATCGCCTCGAACTTTGATACGAATCAGATTCAGAATATTCCGAATCCTGGCGGAGATATCACTTACGTAGCACAAACCGCGCCGGGCGTGACGATGAATAACTCGACGGGCGGCGGCTACGGCAACTTCAGTGCATTCGGCATGCCTGCTACGTCAAACCTCTTCACCGTCAACGGCAACGACTACAACGACGCTTTCTTGAACCTGAACAACTCGGGCTCCAGCAACTTGCTGCTAGGTGGCAACGAACTTCAGGAAGTTGCGGTGGTCAGCAACGCTTACACCGGGCAATACGGCCGACAGGCGGGTGCGCAAATTGACTACAGCACCAAGTCGGGAGGCAATGCTTTCCACGGCGATGCGGTGTACAACTGGACCGGAAGAGCACTCACCGCCAATGATCCTGTTAACAAGTTTTTCGGCGGTGCCAGACCCTTTGAAAACAACAACCAATGGGCCGCGGCGATCGGCGGACCGGTCATTAAGGACAAGCTTTTCTTTTTCGTAAACAATGAAGGTATCCGCTACATCTTTGGTGCGGTTCACACCCCAGCCGTGCCAACACCAGCTTTCGAGAATTACGTGCTGGGGAACGTTCCTCAGGATGCCGGAACACAGGCCTTCTACAATAATGTATTCAATCTATACAACGCTGCGCCGGGAATCGCGAATGCCACGCCCAATGGTTTCGCAACTACGTTTTCTCCAGCCCATCCGCAGGGACCCGGAAGCTGCGTTGGATTCCCGTTCACAACGGACCCAGCAACCGGCGCCACCACTAGCCTTCCCACGCTACCGGCCGCTTTTCAACCTGGCGGCGCGACTCCGGGCGAATGTACGCAATCGTTTACTCAATCGGTCTCCAGCGGCAACAACGAGTGGTTGATTAGCGGCCGTATGGATTACAACCTCAACGAAAATAACAAAATCTTTGGTCGCGTGAAGTTCGACCGGGGAACTCAGCCGACCTACACTGATTCGATTAACCCCGCGTTTAATGACTTCAGCGTTCAACCTCAAGATGAGGGCCAGTTGAACTACACTCACATCTTCTCGCCGACGGTAGTGAACAACTTTATCTTTTCCACACTGTATTACTCGGCGATATTCGGTAACCTGAACCCAGGACCTGCTCTAAATCTGTTTCCTGGTAACCTAGCATTTACAGTTGACGGATCACTGACCGCACTCGGAACCGGCTCGGGGAATCCCGGGGGCTTCGCGCAAGGTTTCTTGTACCCATCTGGTCGCAAGGTTGAGCAGTGGGGGTTGGTTGACGATTTGTCCATCGCCAGAGGAAATCATGGTTTTAAGATGGGCGTCAACTTCCGTCGAGATGACATTACAGACTACACCGCGGCCAACCTAACGCTATATCCTGTGGTCAACGCCACATTATTTGGTTTCGCCAACGACCAAGTGGCCCCAGCGAACTGCGCCACGCAAGGTAACCAACAAGTTGGCTGCGGCAGCGTTCTTTACAACTTCGCGACACACGACCGACAACCCGTGGGCTATTACAGCGTCGGTGCATACTTCCAGGATGAGTATCGCGTGAATTCCAGGCTGAAATTTACACTGACGCTCAGAGCTGATCGCAACTCGGGTGGAACGTGCAACTCAAACTGCTCCAGCTTGCCATTTACTCCCTTCAACAATATGCCGCACGGAGAAACCATTCCGTACGATCAATCATTCCAAACCGGACGCAAGGATATTATCCCTGGCGTCGAAAAGATTGTCTTCGAGCCCAGGTTTGGAGTGGCCTGGAGCCCGATCGGCCAAAATACCGTCATTCGCGCGGGCGTAGGTCTCTTTAGTGACCTGTACCCCGGCTTCATTCTGAGCGAATTTAACACAAACTTTCCACAGGTAAACTTGTTCAATGTGCCTACGGGAACCGTGGCTTTCGACGGACTCCCGCCGACAACAACGGCATTTCCGACCAGCGGTCCGACCTTGGTGGCTCAGTGCAATACGGCGTTCACGTCGAACTACTTTGCCGGTGGAAGTCTGACGACAAATGCTGATGGCACTCCGGGTGGCTACCAGGGCGCTGCGCTGGGGATACCAGGACACTGCGTCAATGGGTTGGGCCAGCTATCTGTTCCCACGCTGACTGACGTCAGCCGTAGCCTCAAGAACCCGAAGTATGTTGAATGGAACTTGGAGATTCAACACACCTTCGGAGCACACACTGTTGTGTCGGTCAACTATGTCGGCAATCATGGTTACGACGGGCTGGTCCAGAATCCGGACTTGAACGGATTCGGTTTTGGCAGCCTTCCGGCATCAGCGACAGACCCACGTGTCGGCAGAGTGAATTTTCTCTACAACGGCGGGGTCTCAAATTACAACGGTGTGACCTTCTCTATCCAGGAAAACACATGGCACGGATTGAGTGGTCGCCTGAACTATACGTACTCACACGCGCTGGATGATCTCTCGAATGGAGGCCTGGAGCCGTTCAGCGCGATCACCAGCATATTCCTTTCACAAGTGGATCCGTTCAACCTGAGCAAACAGTACGGCTCGGGAGATGAGGACGCCCGCCATCAACTGTCGGCCAGCTACATTTACCAACTTCCATTCAAGAGTGAGAACCGTCTGGTAAATGCGGCCATCGGTGGCTGGATGGTTTCCGGTACATGGTTCTACCGTACCGGCTTCCCGTTCAGCATAATCGATGGCGGACAGTCCGCGGCACTTGCTGGGAACAACCTGTCCGGCTCAACTATCCTACTGCAACCCCTGCCGACCTTTACTCGACGGAACTTCGGGAACGTGGGTAATTGTTTGGGAACTCCGTGTTTTACGGCGGCAGATTTTGCGGTACCTAGCACGAACTTCAGCGGTGCAGTGGTCGGCCGCAACGCATTCCGCGCTCCAGGATTCCTGGGCGGGGATTTGAGCGTGCGGAAGAACTTCCAAGTCAATGAGCGGGTCACGTTCCAATTGGGATTGAGCGCTTACAACTGGCTCAATCACGCAAATTATGGAGCGCCTTATCCGAATACAAACAACAGCATCTTCGGTCTTGCCGTTATCACGCAGACACCGCCAACGTCTCCTTACGGCGCGTTCGCGGCTGCTGCGACCGACCAACGGATTGCCCAGATCACGGGAAAGCTCATCTTCTAAACTAAAAGACAACCCAGTCAAAAGGGCGGCTCCTCGGGGCCGCCCTTTTTTTTGGCCCACGCTTCGCAGGGCGGCTGTTCGGTATTAACCTAGAAAGATGAGAAAATCACATCCCCCCAAGGAATCGCACGAGCAGGACACAGGCAAGGACGAATCCTGCCAGTTCTGCAAGATCGTTGCACGCGAGGTGGAAGCTAAAATTATTTTCGAAGACGACGTCTCCATGGCTTTCCTCGACGTTCGTCCGCTCTTCCCCGGCCACACTTTGTTGATCCCCAAAACGCATTACGCTACGTTGGCGGATCTTCCCGTCGAGTTAATGGGTCCATTTTTCACAAACGCTCAAATGCTCTCCCGAAAAGTGCAGGAGGCGGCGAAGGCGGAAGGCACCTTCGTGGCCATCAACAACATAGTTAGCCAGAGCGTGCCGCATGTTCACGTGCACATCGTGCCCCGCAAAAAGAGCGATGGTTTGCGCGGTTTCTTCTGGCCTCGGCGTCCGTACCAGGAGGGGGAGATGGCCGCCATGCACGAAACGCTGAGCAATCACGTAAAATCGTAATCACTTAGCGACGGTCAGAATAGGGAGAGCTGTTTCTTCACAGCCACAGGCGGCCTGTTTAGGCGATCGTCGAACACGCTTCTGCCATCCAACGATTTCGAAATTGCGTTTTCGTGCGCGACGAGCTCCGGTAACTTCGCCACGGGCTGATAATTTCTTTCCACGGCGCGCACAAAACGGTCCAGGCGTTTAAACCCGTCAACCTTTTCGGTGTTCCCCAACTTTGCAGAATCCAGGGCCCTGCGCAGCACCGAGAGCGATTCGTCGTAGGTCTTTCGCGGCACAGGAAATGGATGCCGGTCCTTGCCGCCGAGCGCGAACGAAAAGCGCGCAGGATCTGAGAATCGGCGAGGCGCGCCGTGAACGACCTCCGCAATTAGCGCCAGAGATTGCAGGGTTCTTGGCCCCAGTTTCTCGAGCAAAAGCAACTCAGCGAAATCCCGCAAATCTTTTTCGAACGCCACTGCGAGCACGGCTCCCAGCCGCTTCAAGTCCATATTTCCCGTGCGCACGTCGTGACGCGCGAGAAGTTCCAGTTTGCGAACTTCGCGCAAGGTCGTCTCCGATTTCTCGCGCACAATTTCGAGCATGGCGTCCTGAGCGGTTTTGGCCTGGGCGTCCACCAGATTCATGATGGTGCCTTGATGCTCGCCCACGATTCCGCGGTGCGGCTCGGACGTGAAATCGCGTACCGCCGCCGAATGCCAGTGATAGCGCCGCGCCAGCGCGCTCGTTCCGTTCATCCCCTGCTGAACGATGGCCCATTCCCCTGAGGTCGCGACGACAAACGTGTGCAGATAAAGTTGGAAGCCGTCGGCGATGGCATTGTTGTCCACGCGGGCTGCCAGCCGGCTGCTGCGAACCAGCGCGTCGCCACCCAGATTGGCAGACTCAGCGAAGGCCCGCAACTCATCCGGAGTTTTGCGCGAATGCTTGCCGCGGCCTCCGCACACGTAAATTCCCAACTCGTGCGCTCACGGGTTCAATCCGCGCTTCAGCGCGCCCATCACCGACGTAGTGATGCCGGAAGAGTGCCAGTCCATCCCCATCACGCAACCCAGCGTCTGAAACCAAAATGGGTCGCTCAGCCGCGAGAGCAACGCGGAAGCGCCATAGTGATGCAGAATATTTTCGCTGATGGCCGTGCCTAATTTCGTCATGCGGTCCGCGAGCCAGGGAGGCACATGCCCGCCGTGAAGTGGAAGGTCCGCAAATCCAGAGCGTTTGATCGCGTTCAGCGGACCTCGATTAAGAAGAGGGACTTGGGTGGAAGCGTCAGCGTGATCGCGTCATTTTTTAATTTCTCAACGCGCGGAGGCGGTAGCTCGGCGGCTTTTTTCAGCTCGCGGTATTGTTCCTGCGTCGGCGAAACGGGATCGCCCATGGCGTGGTAGGCGGGCAAAGGCGAGCCGCACTCCGGGTCAACCTCACTGATCGCAACGCTATGCTTCCCCTGCCAGCCCTTCAGCTGTACCGTAACGGTCTTTGCGGTCCCGGCGTCGTTGGGTAGCGACAAATTCCAGACTGCGAGCGCCAGCGAATCGTCGGCCCTGCGCGTGACCAACACCGAATCGGACGCGACTGAAATTCTCTGGTCACCGAGCCGGTGCAAGATTTTGAAGGCGTTGAACGCAGGCTTCGGCACGCCGCCTTCGGCGATCAGCCCATATCCGCCATAGAACGGCTTCTTGATCACACCTTGTTCTTCGAACACGTCGGACAAAGCCCAGTAGCTCATCATCTCCGTCATACCGTCGCACTGGCGAATGGTGTCCGCCATCCACGGGCCCATGAACGCGGTGTCCGTAACACTCGGCTGCGTATCATACACCGCATTAAATTCCGACCAGATCAGCGGCAATCCAGGCTTCGCCGACGCTGCTATTTGCGCGTGGACTTTTCCCACCGCGCGGCAAACCATCTGCGTCATCGGAATCGTTTCATCGGTGCCGAAAACATCCTTGGCCGTGTCGTTCCCGTAGACGTGCGTGGACACATAATCCACCGGCACATTATTTTCCGCGGTGTGGCGAATGAAACGGTCCACCCAGGCAGCCTGTGCGGTGGCCGGGCCACCCACGCGCAGCCGCGGGCTCACTGCTTTCAGCGCCCTCGCACTGACGTCATATAAATGGAAGTAGGTGGCTTCTTTCGGATGGCCAGCCCAGAAATCGATGTTGGGCTCGTTCCAAACTTCGAAATACCATTGCGAAACTTCGTCGATGCCGTAACGGTCGACCAAATGTTTTGCGAAGGCCGCGATCAACGCGCCCCAGCGGTCGTAATCCTCGGGAGGTGAAACATTTTGCTTGTACCAAAACGCATGTAGCTCCTGCGCCGCCGCCAATTTCTTAGGCATGAAGCTCAGCTCCACGAACGGCCGCACGTGGTTTTGCAACAAGCCATCGTAAATCTGGTCCAGGTAAGAAAAATTGTAGATGGGGTTGCCGGCTTTGTCTTCGTCGTACACGCCCACTTCGTCGTGGAAGATCGCGTGGAATCGAACGTACTTGAAATCGGTGGCCGCTTTCACTTCGCGCAAATCATTGCGATAACTTTCGCGTAAAGTGAGAATCGCGCGCCCGGACCCAAACATCTGCTCCCAGAAATGAGGAAATGGATGGGTGGCCGCTTGCGTGTCGACCTCAACGATCTCAGGCGCTTGCGTCGTCTGCGCTGTCGCCTGCGCAAACGCAAAAGTCGCACACAGCAGCAGAATGATCGACCCTGCCAAGCCCGCAAGAAATCTTGCCCGCTTCATCTCTTTACCATACTAATCCGCGTGCTTCTGCCGGGCAACAGAAGCATTCACTACTTCAATAAATTGATTTCGCTGGAAATTGTTTCGGATCTTCAAGTGTCAATGTAACGAGGCGCATTCGCTTTCGACGCAGGCGGCCGTTTAGTTCATCCTTGTCCCGATTTCATTTCTGCTACGCGCCGATTCCCCCAACCTTCCTCAGCTTTTCGCCCACGTCTTCGGCAATCACTTCCAGTGGCACTTTGAAGTGCCTGGTGAGCAGTGGCAAGACCGCCCGCAGATCCGTCAGCATCCGTGCGCTGCCGCAAACCGGGCACATCGAATCAGTCCTGCGATTCGTCCATCCGCACTTCGTACACTGCCGCACGCGCCCCTCGAGTCCGCTGATCGCCACCGCCGCGCGCACCAACCCCTCTTGGAGACGCGTCAGGGTGTCATCCACTCCCAACACCGTGCGCACGCCGTCTGAATCATCGAACAGTTGGTCCATCAGTTTTTTTCTGGTAGTCGTGCTCCCATTTCTGCGCTTTAAATTCGACGCGCGCCTCAAAGTCTGCAAGCGGCAAATGTTCAACATCTTCCTGGATCCAGTGCGTTCGGCTCTTCAGACCCACCGGCAATTCGTCCCACACCAATTCCACCAGCTTGGGCGGGCCAAAAAGGAAAACCGGATTCAGCTTCCACTTATCGGCCCAAGCACGAATGTGCTCGACTTCTTTCGAGTAGTAGCGTGCGTACTGAGATTCCACGCGCCGTTCGAACGCATCGCGGTGCGAGCCGCGGATTCTCTCCACGCCGGGCTGCGACGGCGGCTTCAAATCCCTCCGGCGCCACTCGGAAGTGTCGATGTGCAACCGTTCCTCGTGATCCTCTGTGATTTCTCTCATCCAGTAGCGAAAGAACTGCGCGCCGGACGGATCCGCAAGCACTACTCCGCAAAGTCGGTGTTCGCCCATCAGCCACAGCATTTGACTCAGCGAGGGAAGTCCCCAGAAAAGGTCCGCCTCGGCCTCCACATGAGGCGGAATTTCTTGCCAAATTTGCGGCCCGGCAAAAATCATGACACTTCGCGCGCGCGCAGGGTTCTGCGTCATTACTTTTCCTTCGAAGCTGGACTTGGTTGGAATGGGACGTTCATTTCGCGGATGGGGCGGTCGATTTCTCCAGGCTGGGAGGGAGCTTCGAGGCCGTCGGTCAAAAGGTAGGACTGGAGTGCCACTGAGTTTGCCGCGAAACTTTCGAGCGAATTCAGATAGGCGATCTGGAGTTGCATGAGGGTGCGCTGAGCGATGAGCACCTGGGGATACGCGGCGGCCATCTCGCGATATTTCTTGGTGTACATCTCATAGGCTTTCTGAGCGCGCGGGATCATTTGGTTTTTGTAGCGCGCGGCGGCAGTCTGCGAATAGGCGTAGTTCTGGACTACGGTGGCGGCTCTTTCACGGAGAGCGAGTCTCACGCGTTCGACCTCCCGCTGAGCGCGCTCCAAGTCTGCCTTCGAAGTAGCGATGCCGCCTTGGTTGCGATTGAAGATGGGAATCTGCACTCCCACATCGGCGAAGCCTTGCAAACCGACGGGGCGGCCAGTGGCGTCCAGCAATTCGCGGTTCTGCTGCATGCCGGCGCGCAATTGCAAGTCGGGGATGGTTTCGCGTTTCGCGCGCGCGAGACTAGCCTCGGCTTTTTTTACTCCGAGCTCGGCGATTTTGACCGCGGGGCTGTCGTTCACGATTTTTTCGACGAGGGCGTCGGCGTCGACGGCCGGCGTATCTTCGAGGCTTCCCTCCAAACGCATTAAATGAAGATTGGGATGGCCCACGACCGTTGCGAGTTCCTTCCACGCGCGCTGCTGATTCTGTTCAGCCATGGTGACGGCAAGGTCCGCTTGCTGCGCTTCGACTTCCGTTTCCAGAACATCGGGAGCGTCAGCTTGACCAACGTTGGCTAGCTGGCGGGAGGTCTCAACCGCGTCGTCTGCCAGCTGGCCGAGATTTTGGCGGAGTTCCAGCGTCTGCTGTGCAGCCAGCGCTTGGATGAAGGACATTTTAACGTTGGTGACGACGCGCAACTTTTGCTCGTCGGCTTCGGTTTCGGCTTGCTTCTTCTCTTGCTCGAAAATGTTTCGATTCATGCCAAGTTTTCCGGCCAGCACGATGTTTTGCTGCACGAAGAAACCTTGCTCGCCTCCCCGGAAAGAACCGCCGCGGATTTGTTCGCTTTGATAGCCAACGATCGGATTGGGATACAGGCCGGATTGTTGTTTGCGGCCTTCGGCCGCACGAATGTTGGCGGATGCTTGCGCGAACGTGGGATTGTCGTGCAACGCCATCTGTTGCAGCTCTTCCAGGGTGATCGTTTTCTCGTTTGGGTCTAGCGTTGGCGTTTGCGTTTGTGCTCGGACAGACGTATTCGCGCACAGCAGTAAACTGCAAACTGTGAGAAAGAATTGGAGCGCGGAACGACGAACTAAACTTCTTGCGCTTGTCATCGGAGTGAATTTCACGGGCGTCATTAAGTTATTCATGGTTCTGCTCCATTGCGGGCATCTGCTGAGTCAGTTTGCCGCCGTTTTGTTTTTTGCGAAGTTCCATGATGTGGTCGTATTTGTCGGGAGGAAGGACACGGACGAAAGTCATCATCCCACCCATAAAACCGCTCCAGCCCGGGCGGAGGCCGAAGTTCTCAGGCTTGTCGACCATTTCGTCCATGGCCATCATGGGACCTTCCATGAAGGCGTCTTGAGGGAAGCCTGGGACGGAATTTGCGTTGTTGCTTACGTCAGGAGCGGGCATCTGCATGCCCGGCGTGTCCTGGTGCTGCATGGGAGTGTCAGTTTTGAGCGGAGAATTTGAGGTGGCGCGCTCGGCTGCGGAGCCGACACCCATTCCGCGACCCAGGCTCGGGCCGTTTTCCGGCGACGTGGCGCTTCCGCCCCTCGGCATTCCCATGCCTTGCTCCATGCCCTCGCCGGCTGGCATCGCTGCGCGGCGCGACATGGGGCCGACGTTAGACGACATCTGGTTCATCATGTGGTGTGGGAGATGGCAATGGAGCATCCAGTCGCCGGGATTGTTGGCGACAAACTCCACATCGCGTGACTGTGCGACGCCGACGAGAACGGTATTGCCGGGGCCCCAAGTGGATTCGGGCTGGCGGCCTCCTTCCGTGCCGGTAACGACAAACTGGTGGCCGTGAAGGTGGATCGGATGGTGATCCATTCCAAGATTGATAAGGCGGATGCGGACGCGCTCGCCATGCCGCACGAGCAGCGGAGTGGTGGCGGGCCCGGATTTTCCGTTGAGGGTGAGCCAGTTGAACTCCATGTTCAGGGAGTTCGGAACGTTGATATTCGGGAGGATGGCGTACTCCTGCATGACGATGACGAAATCCTGGTCGACACGAGGGTTGTAAGACTCCTTGGGATGCATGATGAACGCGCCAATCATCCCCATCATTTCCTGCATGGCCATGTGCGAGTGATAGAAGTAGGTTCCTTCCTGGTTCAGGGTGAACTCGTAAACGAAGCGGCCACCTGGCGCGATGGGGTCTTGGCTCGAGCCCGGCGAACCGTCCATGTCGATGGGCACCTCGAAACCGTGCCAGTGCATCGCTGTGGGTTCGGGAAGGTGGTTGTCGACGATGATACGGACGCGATCACCCTGCGTGATCTGGATCGTGGGGCCGGGAGCGCTGCCGTTGTAACCCCAAAGATCGACAATCCGGCCAGGGACGATTTCATGTTTTACCGGCTCGGCGATGAGATGGAACTCTTTGACGTTTCCATCCATGCGGAATGGAAGGTTGGGGGCATCGGGTGTCTGGACAGGAACCGGAAGGCCGTGGGCGTGCTCTGACGTCTCCCTTTTTCTGTTTCTTTTCAGCGGCGTTCCACTGACGGCTTGAGACATATTGATTTCTTGGGCTGGGAGCACTTTGGCGGAAGCGAACAATCCCGCTCCCGCAAGAAAGTTCTGCAAAAATCCGCGCCTGCTGCTCATGTTTTCCTCCCTTCAAACTGAAAACCTAATTTCGAAGCACCGAATTGGTTGTTAGAAACGTGCCCAGACGCCGCATCACGGAGCACGGTGGGCGTTAAGTGCATGGGCAAACGAACGACAGATGGAAATGTGGAAGTTTCTAGATGCGGAGGGAAACTATTAGCGGCGTCGAATTGCTACTTTTTCGCAGCGTACGCGGATTACTGAATCCTTCTGTGCCTCGGCTGCAAGAAGGGGTGCTGCTCACGGGGAAGGAACCGACTGCTTGCCAGTGCGAGCTCGAAAGAGTCAACCCGTAGGGAGATTTCTCGAGCGCCTGAGCTTGGTCCATATGTTGACAGCTCGAATCACTCATGGAGAACCGCACGCCGTGATTCATGCAATCGCGGCAGTTCGCCATATCGTGATGCGTAGAGTGACGATGCTCCAACATGCCAGAATTTGAATGGCTCTGGGGGGCGGTGTTGCAATATAGCTCGCAAACCGAGCCAAGGCTCGCGGTCGCGCAGAAGAGTGCACCAGCGAGAATCAGCCCAATTAATCTGCGAACGTACATGAGATAAACGATACGCCCAAGCTTGTTCCGCGCACAAGCGCTTCCTGTGTTTAGAAGTTTACCGTTACAGCGCCCCAACGCTTCAGGCTCGCGTCCTGTTAAGCGCTTGCTTAGAGGGTGTCGAAGGTCAGGTCACGCAACGGAGCGAAAGCGCAAAGCGAAGGCTTGCGTGGCCCAGGGTTGGGCGTAAGCTGCTGCGAGCGGTGAGGCGCGAGGACCGACAAAGGAGGGACGATGGACGTTTGCGTGAATGAGAACATGATCACGACGGCGTTTGAGCTGCCGGGATACCGGGTAGCGCGGTCGATGGGGCTGGTGCGGGGAATTACGGTGCGGTCGCGGAGCATATTCGGGACGATTGGCGCGTCACTGGAAACACTGGTGGGCGGGAACATTACGCTGTTTGAGGAAATGTGCGAGACGACGCGAGAGCAAGCGTTGCAGTTGATGATGCAACATGCGGTCGAGCGCCGGGCGAATGCCGTGATTGGGGTGCGATACGACTCGAATGAATTGATGCAAGGGGTGACGGAGGTGCTAGTTTACGGGAGGGCGGTGCAGGTGGAGAAGGCGGGGTAAATTTTTTGTGCGGGTGGGTCGCCAACCAGTCGAAAGCGCGAACCACAAGCTTGCGCAGATAAGACAGCACAAGCGGTAATAGAACGAATGGGAACCATTTTACGGAGGGGATAAATCCCTCCTTCCCGTCGGACGAAAGCAAAGAGGCGCCCTATGCTGAGTGCTTATTGAGGGGTCCATTTGGGATGGCTGGTGAAAATACCGTTAACGTAGCCCATTTTGTAAACGATGAAGATGCCGAAGGCCAGACTAAGCAGGCTGGAGGCGACGCCGAGAACGCGGTTCACGCGCGCGAATCGCTGCTGCGAATACTTGAACGGCATGGCAATGGCCGCGGTGATCAGCATCATGCCGGCGATGGTCCCTACGCCGAATACAATAAGATAGGCGATGGCCCAACGCGGGTCGCGAATCGTAGTGAGCACCAGCAGCGCAACCGCCGCCGAGCCTGCCAGCCCGTGAACCAATCCCACCGCCAGTGGACGTATCACTTGATACAAACCGAGCTGGCCGAAAACGTGGTCCATCCAGCCGACGGGCGTGGCGTCGGGAGCGTGGCCGTGTTGTTCGGGATCGTGTCCATGCGGATGGCTGTGAATGAAATCGCCATGAACGTGCGGATGCGCATGCACGCGGGTATGCAGGTGCGCGGGATCGGCGGCGGGCGTGAATGTTTCGGTGACCCAGCGCGTGAATCCCGTGAGATTCAAAATTCCCAGCAGGATCAACATCAGGCCGACGGACAACTCCATAGTGAGGCCGAGCCTGGGCGAAATCACCACTCCAAAAAGAATAATTGCCGAGCCCACCAGAAAAATTGTGATGGTATGGCCCATGCCCCACAGCACGCCGATCAGAGCAGCGTTCCGTATGCTGCGCTGCCGGCTCACAATGGTGGTGACGGCGATCACATGGTCCGCATCGGTGGCGTGACGCATGCCGAGAAAAAATCCCAGCGCGATGATGGAGAGAAGAGTGATCATCTTTTAGTTCAGATTGCTGCTGGGCCCCGGAGTTACACGGTCCCGGCCCGGCGAACTTCAGGTAGCAAAAAGTATCGCGATCCGCGTGCGTCGAAGCCACCTTTGTCGCGTGATAAACATCTCAATGTGGCCGAGCGGGATTTTAACAGCGCTTTTGCGTGTAAGTGAAATTAAAAGAGGAGGCTGGGCGCCGGTATTTTGATGAAAGGAAGCGAGCGCTAAGAGGTGAAGACGTCACAAGAACGTTGAGAAGAAAGGCTTTTTGCGAGGCCGGGCAGACGGAGTCCTATGTAGGCTATACCCGTGAGCTATTTTATTACCAAACTCCTCGCCAGCCAAGTATATGACTTAAAACTTATTTTCTCTTACGCACCGTGTACTCTTGACGCGCCCACGGAAATCTGTAAACTGCGGTTTTCTACAATGGCAACGCTAGCTAATCCGCTGGAGGAAAGGCTGCAGGATTTTCAGTTCCCGCAGCGAGAAGCCGCATTTTTCTATGGTCTGTTTTTGCGCGGACATTCCGCCGACGAGCTGCGTAAGGACATCCAGGTGCCCGCCGCTGTCCTGGCAAAATGGGACAAGGAGACAGTGCGCGAGCCGCAGCTGCGGCCGATACTGGAAACGATTGTGCGCTACCGGCAGCACGTCCTAGCCATTTTTGAAAATTTGATCTGCCACGATTCCGCCACGCAAAAGCTTCAGTAGCCTGTGCAGTCCGCAATGTCTAATATCAAGCCGCTATCTAATTCGGTTCCAATCCATCTAAGCAGACATAGGCCCAATTTCCGGAAGGGAGAAATCAATGAGCGGTGCACGAGTTCTGGTGGGCACGCGCAAGGGCGCGTTCGTTCTGACTGCTGACGGCAAGCGCAAACGGTGGGAGGTGAGCGGGCCGCACTTCGCGGGCTGGGAGATTTACCACCTCAAGGGATCGCCTGCCGACCCGAATCGGCTGTATGCGTCGCAGTCCACCGGCTGGTTCGGGCAACTGATTCAACGTTCTAACGACGGCGGAAAAACGTGGGAGCCAGTCGGAAATAAATTTGTGTACGACGGCGTTGCCGGCACTCATAAGTGGTACGACGGCACGCCGCACCCGTGGGAGTTCAAGCGCGTCTGGCATCTCGAACCATCGCTGACCGATCCGGATAAAATTTACGCCGGCGTGGAAGACGCTGCGCTGTTCCGCTCAAGCGACGGTGGGCAAAGCTGGCAGGAATTTCCCGGGCTGCGCGAGCATGGCACCGGGCCTTCGTGGCAACCAGGGGCGGGTGGATTGTGTTTGCATACGATTATTTTGGATCCGAGCCATCCGGACCGCATGTATATAGCCATCTCGGCTGCAGGCGCGTTTCGCACGGACGACGGCGGCAAAACCTGGAAGCCGATCAACCACGGATTGCGTTCGCAATACATTCCCGACCCGGACGCCGAGGTGGGCCACTGCGTTCACCACATCGCGATGCACCGGGCGCGTCCGGAAGTGCTGTTCATGCAGAAGCATTGGGACGTGATGCGCAGCGACAACGCGGGTGACTCGTGGCAAGAGGTGAGCGGGAACTTGCCGACGGACTTCGGGTTCGCGATTGACGTTCACGCGCATGAACCGGAGACGATTTACGTTGTGCCGATCAAGAGCGATTCGGAGCATTTTCCGCCGGACGGGAAGTTGCGCGTGTACCGCAGCAAGTCTGGCGGAAACGAATGGGAAGCGCTGACGAAGGGGCTGCCGCAAAGCGATTGCTACGTCAACGTGCTGCGCGACGCGATGGCCGTCGATACGCTCGATTCTTGCGGCGTTTATTTCGGAACAACGGGCGGGCAGGTGTACGCATCGGCCGACTCCGGAAATAGCTGGAATCCTATCGTTCGCGATCTTCCGGCCGTGCTGTCTGTCGAAGTCCAGACATTGCCATGATTCTAGTGGCGCTACCGGCACATCTGCGGACGCTCGCGCAAGTTAGCGGCGATGTGCAGATCGAAGTTCAGGGGCAAGCCACGCAGCGCTCGGTTCTCGATGCGCTCGAAACCCGCTATCCGATGCTGCGCGGGACGATCCGCGACCATTTAACGCTGGAGCGCCGGCCGTTCTTGCGATTTTTCGCCTGCGAAGAAGATCTGAGTCATGAGTCGCCGGACGCGCCGTTGCCGGACGCGGTTGCGTCGGGAGCGGAGCCGTTTTTTATTATCGGAGCCATTGCAGGCGGCTAGCGCAAACCAACGTGCGAGCGCGGCGAACTACAGTGTTCGTAGCAAGTTAAAAGGTCCGGTTTTTGTAGTAAGTGAGTTGTCCGGTTGACAGTTAATCACCCGCCGCCGTCGAGGCTGTGGGGAAGTGGGAATCCCGCGCTTTGGGCGGGATTTCCAAGCGCGGTGGGAAAGTCTGCTTTGCGACTTTTCCACGGCGCGGCTTCTGCACAGCCTCTTGCCGATCGCTACTGATCCAAGGCAGCCCCTCGGCGTTGTAGCGCCCCACGCAATGCGGCCCATAGCGGAGGCTCAGCGTTCCATCCAGGTGCTGATGCAAGGTCACCGTACAGCCCGCCAACGTGGCTCGCCAGCGTACCGGCTGGATCTGCAAAGACAGATTTTGAAAGCTCACCGTGTTGTCGCGGTTCACCGTGCGTTCAAACTGCAGCGAAAAGACCCCTTCCAAATCTCGCTGCCGGCACGCCGTAAAGGCACTGCCCCCCTGCGTCGCGGGCACCCGGAACCGCACGTTGAACGCAGCGATGTACTCTTCCTGCAGAAAAGCGTTCGCCGCCTCCACCGTCGTGATCGCCCGCAAGCGCAACTCTTGCGGCAGTCGTCCCTGCCAAGTGCCAAAATTGCGCTCGCTGCGTCCTCGTGCCTGGGGCGAGTAGGCCGGAATCATCCGCACTCCCAACTCCCGCAGCGCCCGTCCTACCTGCGTCACACGCGCGTGATCTACCTTCTGGCCCGCCTTGGGCGTCAGCCAAAAATGGCTGCCCCGGTCGCTATACAAGGCGCAGAACAATCCCTGCTGCTCGATCACCTCGCGCAAAGCGGCCATCACCGTCTGCGTCGATTCCTCCTGCACCAGTTGCGCGTAGTAAATCTCACTGGTGGCATCATCCAGAATCACGATCAGATCGTGCCAGCGCTCGTCTCCCAACCAACGGTGCCGGCTGCCGTCGATGTGCAGCAGCATCCCCGGCAAGGGTCGTCGCGGTCGTCGTTTGCGGTGCGCTCCGCGCTTGCGCCCCCGGGCCACCATCCCCGCTCCTTGCAGAATCCCTTTCACCCAGCTGTAGCTGAGCCGAATCCGATGCTCGGCCCCCAGCTTCTCGTGAAAGTGCTGCACATTCAGATCGAAATAATGCTCCCGGTACAGCTCCAGCACCCGCTCCACGGTCGCTAGCGGCACGCGCTTAGGCGAAGGCTTTCCTCGCCTGCGGTCGAACAACCCGCGGAATCCGAACTCCTCATAACGCTCCCGCCAGCGCCGCATATGCCGGTCACTGATGCCCAAGATCTCGGCCGCTTGCCACCAGCTGATCTTCTTGGCCATCGCTTGCAACATCACTTCCTGTACTTTCATCGCCCGCTCCATGGCGGCTTGTGTGTAGGAGTTCATGCCTTGCATGGTCCCCTACCACCGCCCGAAAAGCGGACATATCACTTGCTATCTCAACCGGACATATCATGTGCTACTGACAGCGCGGCGAACTACAGTTGACAGCCGCAGATGGCCCTCGTATCGTTCTTGATTCCGTTTAAAGGGCGATTATGAAAATTCTTGTGATCGGCGGCGGCGGGCGGGAGCACGCAATTGTGTGGAAGTTGCGGCAAAGCGCCGGAGTGGAAAAAATCTGGTGCGCTCCGGGAAATGGCGGGATTGCGAAGGACGCGGGGTGCGTTCCGCTGGATGTAGGAGATGTAAGAGCCGCCGCGGATCTTGCGACGAAGTTGGGAGCGGACCTTACTATTTGCGGACCGGAGCTAACTCTGGTGCGTGGAATCGCGGATGAATTTGCGAAGCGAGGGCTTCCACTGCTGGGGCCGTCACAAGAAGCAGCGAAGCTGGAAGGAAGCAAAGTCTTTGCCAAGAAATTCATGGAACGCCATGGAATCCCCACGGCGACTGCGTACGGAATTTACGACTCTCCAATTGATGCGTACACGTCACTTTGCTCGGTGGATTGGCCACTGGTAGTGAAAGCGGATGGATTGTGCGCGGGAAAAGGCGTGTTGGTGACTTCTTCGCCGGACGAAGCGTCAGAATTTATCGATCGGCTGATGGAGAAAAACGAATTCGGAGGCGCCGGGAAGCAAGTTTTATTGGAAGAGGGACTGGCCGGGCCAGAGCTTTCGTACATTATTTTAAGCGACGGGAATAAATTTGTTTCTCTTGCGCCCGCTCGAGACCACAAACGCGCTTTTGATAATGATGAAGGTCCGAACACGGGCGGGATGGGCGCTTTTTCGACGTCTGATATTTTATCGACTGAACTCGAAACGCAAATTCTAAAGAGCGTGGTGGAGCCGACGCTGGCCGGCCTTCAGAAAGACGGGTTGACGTATCGCGGCTTTCTTTATTTTGGGTTGATGCTGACCTCGGAGGGCCCGAAAGTTCTGGAATACAATTGCCGGCTTGGGGATCCGGAGACGCAAGCAATTTTGCTGCGCGCCGATTTTGATATTGCGGATGCGTGCGCTCGCGCCGCTCGCGGGGATCTATCTTCGTTACAGGCGAAATCCTCGAAAAATGCAAGCGTTTGCGTAGTGGTTGCATCAGAGGGTTATCCCAGCGAGCCGAAAACCGGCAAGGAAATCGCGGGCTTGGATGCGGCTTCGATGGTTCCCGGTGCGGTAATCTTTCACGCTGGAACGCGACGAGAAGGCGAGAAATTGTACACGAGTGGAGGGCGTGTTCTCAGCGTGGGGGCGACGGGCGAAAATCTAGCCGCGGCTTGCAAGACGGCGTACGAAGCGGCAAGCAAAATTAGAATCGAGGGAGCCCATTATCGAAAAGATATTGGAAGACCAAAGGCTGCGAGCAAAGCTGCCGCGGAGGCGCCCAATGGGTGAGGTGGTCCATCTATTTACCTGCCTGGTCCACAGGTTCCCGATGAAGGAAGTGGACGCAGCAGAAGCGATCGCGGATAAAGGTTTTAAAGGTTGCATTCACGGGCGGCCCGGGAGCAAGCGTCAAGTACTGCTGATGGACCGGGAGACGCTGGAGCGGTTCCAGATTGATCCGGGCGCGGTGAAAGAGAATATCACGACGAGCGGGATTGATTTTCAGTCTTTGGCGGCTGGGCGAACAATGCGCATCGGCGAGAGTCTGCTGCAAATCACGGGTCCATGCGATCCGTGTGCGCGGATGGATGAGATTCGTATGGGTCTGCAGATGGAGTTGCGCGGCCAGCGGGGCTGGCTTTGCAAAGTGATGGAACCAGGAATCATTCGCCGAGGCGACCGAATTGAAGTGGAATCCACTTCGCGGATGCCGCTCGCAATTAACAATGCTGACTAGGAGATGAATAGGTGGCCGAGGAAACTAAGCGGGGAACTACGGCGTTGGTGGGAATCCTGATGGGCTCGGACACGGATTTTCCGGTGATGAGCGAAGCGGCAAAGACCCTGGAGAAATTCGGGATTCCGTACGAATTGGAAGTCGTGTCCGCGCATCGCACGCCGACGCGCGCGCACGAATACGCAACAACGGCGTCCAAGCGCGGTTTGAAGGTATTGATTGCGGCTGCGGGAGCCGCAGCGCATCTGGCAGGAGTAATCGCGGCAAACACCACGCTGCCGGTGATTGGCGTTCCGATGGGAACGAGCACGCTGAACGGCCTGGATGCGCTGCTATCAACGGTGCAAATGCCCGGCGGAATTCCCGTGGCCACGATGGCGATTGATAAAGCAGGCGCGGTGAACTCAGCAATTTTTGCGGCGGAAATTCTGGGGCTTTCAGACCCGGCAATCGCGCGCAAGCTTGTTTCGCACAAAGAAGACCTCGAACGCTCGGTGATCGAGAAGAACGCGCGTTTGAAGCAGCAGCTCTCCGCGAAGAAGTAACCGCAGTTCATTTCGATCCAAGCGCACGAAGTCCGCAGGCTGCCGCTTCTGGATGATTATTTCCCTCGGATTTCTATGATGGCGCGGCGGAGGATGTCGAAGGCCCGTGCCCCGGATTGATGCTAACTGCCCAGTTCTAATGAGGTTGCAGTAGAGATGGCGGTGCGTCGGAGTCGGCGGGACGATCCCTCTCCCGGAGCACTTTTTGAGGTTCGGAAGGGGGCCTTAGGATCCAGGTGAACCCCGATTCGACGCTGATTTGAGCGATTGTTTCGCGCGCTTTGGGTGAGGCCACGACGCCGAGGACCGCGCGCAAAAACTGAAGGGTGTCCACGGCAAAAAGTTTGTTGCTTTCACCGCGCAGGAACCGGTCTCGGACGTCCCGCATTTTCGCATCCGTTGAACAGAGCTTCTCAATGCCCGGATCGTTTTTCCGAATCAGATCGATCAGCGAAGGAAGGGAATCTTCCGGCGGATAGTGGAACTCCATGAGCGTGTGTGGCTGCCCTTTTTCGGGAGGCCAGAATTGGCGGTATTGAGGCAAAGGAATGTGCGTGTCGAAATACTCTTTGCGTTGAATCGCCTGCTTCAAGGTGAAGTTTAGCTGCCACACTTCCGGGCCGTAGCCGTTCACGTAATCCGCTAGAATCAACTCGGCGATGGGCTCGTCCGCGGGCAAGTTGATCTTCGCGTGGAGATTTCTGGCGATTTCGTTCAAGCGTTCGGAGACGCCGTGGCCGATCGAATCGATATCGCCGGCCTCGGCGTCCGGCTGAGCTTGCTGCAGGTGCGGCCCCTGGGAGGCAACTTGTCCGCGAAGATGCGGCAACTCTCTATCCAGCCGAGCGATCTCGATTTGCGAGGCAGGCGAAGCCCATTCGACAGCGCCGAGGAAAATTCCCGCCCGCATCGAACCAATCGGAACCGGCGTCGGCAGGCGGGTTTCAGGCTCGACCGGATTCTCGATGGTGGCGATTAGAATGGCGTCTTTTACTACCGCGACAATCACGCGGCCCGCCGCAAGATTTGCGACGATTTCGTCGCCGGGCGTTTCCTCTCTCTGCTGCGATACCGCTTTTTGAGGAATAAGGATAAGAAGCGTTGAAGCCAAAGTGCTGAAGATCACTGCTGCAGGGCGCAAGGGCCGAGATCGCGGCCGGCGACGAAGTGGAGAATGGAAACGATGGCTCATCGTTCGACGGTACCACAAGTTCTCGAATCGCCAACAATCTGGCGCTGCGCCGCTCGTGTTATAATTCGTAACTAATACAGGTGCAGTAGCGATTACCATTCAGGGCGAAAATGAGATCCTCCAAAAGCATTAAACACAACGGACGGCCAGTTTCGGAGATTCTTGAGTCGCACCGCCGCTTTGTGCGCGGCGACGAAACCGGCGCTCGCGCGGATTTGTCCGGCGCGGATCTCTCGCGCATCAATTTGGAGCGCGAAAATCTCGACCTGGTCGATTTCCACGGAGCGAACCTGGAAGGCGCGAATTTGCACGAGGCCCGACTCTCTTCCGTGAACTTGAGCGGAGCAAAGCTGCGCCGCGCGGATATGCGCAAGTGTGATTTGACCGAAGCGAACTTGAGCGACGCCGATCTGACCGAGGCCAAAGTTGGCGGTGCGGAACTTTTCCGTGCGGACTTGCGGCGAGCTATCCTGCGCGGCGCGAATTTAGTGGCATCGAATTTCCGCCTGGCCGAAGTTCGCGGCGCTGATTTTACCGGCGCGGATGTCAAAACCACGGTCCTTCGCGAGACGGATCTCGACGGCGTGGACCTTTCCGGCTTGGACTTAAGCACAACGCTGCTTCCTCGCGGTTACAAGCTTCCTAGCCCTGCGAAGAGTTAGATGAAGAAGGGCGCAACTCGAAACTCGCCGTGGGTGGTGGTGGACGATTTTGAGCGTTCCGCCGGTTGGGTAGCTCCGGAACAGAGCGCCGTGCGGTCACGCGTTTACTGTGAAATGCTCGAGCGCGGGCAAATACTTTTCTTTCGCGAGCCGCCATTCGATCTTCCAAGAACCGATCAAGAATTTCTTTTGGCGCAGCAATGGTCAGAGCTGCGCATGCACAAGAACGTTTCGTACCGACCGAGCGAAGACGTGCTGCGCGGAGTTTCGGGGAACCGCGAGACGATTAGCCGCCTGCAATCGATCATGCGGAGCTACAGCCAGCAGGTGACGCAGTTTGTAGGCAAATTTTTAGCCCCGTATGCGGGCAAGTGGAACCTGGATTTCGCAAGTTTTCGGCCGCTTGAAGAGGAGGGCCGGGATTTGCCGCTGCATAAGCGCAACGACCTGCTGCATGTGGATGCGTTTCCGAGCCGCCCTACCAGGGGCGGGCGCATTCTGCGCGTGTTCACAAATCTAAATCCGAAAAGGCCGCGCGTCTGGCGGACGACCGAAGAATTCGAGGTGCTCGCGCGCCGATACGCGGGAGACGCCGGACTGCAGGACATTGCCGAAGATAATTCCTTCTTGAGCCGGACGGTGCAGGACTTTGGCTCCAAGCTTGGTTTCGGCGTGATCGGGCGAACCCCCTACGACATGTTCATGCTTCGTTTTCACGATTTTCTGAAGGAGAACACGGAGTTTCAGGAAAATTGCGCGAAGAACCAACTGGAATTTCCGCCACAGGCCACCTGGCTGGTATTTACGGATTGCGTGGCGCACGCGGTGATGTCCGGGCAATACGCCATCGAGCAGACATTTCTGATTCCGCCGAAAGCGCTGGTGACGCCGGAATCCGCGCCGTACCGCATCCTGGGAAATATTGCGAGACGCGCGCTAATTCCCAGCTAGTTTGCTACTTCCCGGCGAGAAATTCGGCAGGATCTTCACCGAACCCCGCAGCAGCACCTCGCACTGATGTTGTGCGGCGGCGAGTCTCAATCCCCAAGCGTTTGATTTTCTGGTTGAGGGTGGAAAGCGGAACCTGAAAACGCTCGGCGGCTTCAGTCTGATTCCAATTCGTGCGCTCGAGCATGTCCACAATGATCCGGCGCTCCACCTCTTCGAGGATTTCGAAAAGGGAGGGTGAACTGCCGAACCCGCCAGCTTCGCCAGGCATGGGCGGCAAGAATTCGGCGAGTTGCAGGCGAACACCTTTGACGATCTCGCGAGTGCGCACGCTCTCCGGGAGAATGTCCGCGTCCATGGCTTCCTGGGTGGAAAGCACGATGGCGCGCTCGACGACATTTTCCAGCTCGCGAACATTCCCGGGCCAATCGTAATCCATCAACAGCTTCATGGCGCCGTGCGTGAAGGCGCGTGGCGGCTTGCCGTTTTCCTGGCAGAACTGCTCCAGAAATCGGTCGATCAGCAAAGGAATATCTTCCTTGCGCTCGCGCAGCGGCGGCAGATGCAGGGAAATAACGTTCAGCCGGTGAAACAGGTCTTCGCGGAAGCGGCCTTCGCGTACGAGCTTCATCAAATCTTCGTTGGATGCCGCGAGAATGCGGACGTCGACTTTAATGGTCTCGGTGCCGCCCAGACGCATAAATTCGCGCTCTTGGATCACGCGCAGCAGCTTAGCCTGCGTTTCCGGGCTGATAGTGGAAATCTCGTCGAAAAAGATGGTGCCCTGGTCGGCGACTTCGAATAAGCCTTTCTTGGAAGCGATCGCGCTGGTGAAGGCGCCCTTCACGTGGCCGAAGAGTTGCGATTCGAGAAGGTCGCCAGGAATCGAGCCGGTGTTGATGGGGATGAAGGCCTTGTCGGCGCGCGTGGAGGCCGAGTGGATGGCCTTGGCGAAGACTTCCTTGCCAGTGCCACTTTCGCCGGAGATCAGGACGGTGGAGCGCGACGGCGCGACCTGGGTAACGAGGTCGAGCACAGTCTGCATCTTTTCGCTCTTACCGACGATGTTCGGAAAATTGTAGCGCTGCTTGAGAGCGCGCTTTAGCTGAACATTTTCGTCGCGAAGCCGGCGGCCCTCGATGGCGAGGGAGACTTGAGCGATGAGCTCGTCGTTGGACCAGGGCTTGGTAATGAAGTCCTGGGCTCCGCCCTTGAAGGCCGCGCGGGCCATGTCAATTGAGCCGTAAGCGGTGATCAGGATAATGGCGAGCTGCGGGTCGCGGCGGCGTATCTCGCGCAGCAACTCGAGGCCGTTGCGGTCCGGCAGGCTGACATCGAGCAGCATCAAATCGAAGGGATGGTCTTCGAGCTGCCGCAGGCCGGCTTCGCCCGTTTCGGCGAGCGTTACCTGGAAGCTTTCCGAGGTAAGGAGGGCTTCGAGGCCTTCGCGAATTTCCACCTCATCATCGATAACAAGAATAGATCCTTTAGGCATGAACCGCTTTCCTCGCTACGGGAAATTCTAACCGGAAGGAGGTTCCTTTACCCGGCGTTGAGCGCACGTCGACCTTGCCCGCGTGCTCTTTTATGATCCCATAGCTGACCGAAAGACCCAGCCCGGTGCCCCGTCCGGTGGCCTTGGTTGTAAAAAATGGATCGAAAATACGATGGAGAAGTTCAGCCGGAATGCCCGAGCCGGTGTCGGTGACTTCCACCGCAACCGAGCCGTTGTGCGCTCCGGTGCGAACTTCCAGCATACCGCCGCTGGGCATGGCGTCCCGCGCGTTCATGAACAGGTTTAGAAAAACCTGCTGGAGACGCGTGATGGAGCCAAGCACGGGCGGCAACTTTTCCGTATAGTTTTTGATTACGTTCACTTGCGCAGTCTTGAAAGGGTGTTGCACCAGCGTAAGGGTTTCTTCCAACACGGAATTCAAATCCACTTCAACGAACTCCGCCGCGCCGGTGCGCGAGAAGTTGAGCAGGTTGTTGACGATTTCGCTGGCGCGGAACGTTTGCTTGACGATCCGTTCGATTGTTTTCTGGCGCGGATCGCCGGCAGGAATCTGCTTCGCGAGCATCTGGATGTAATTCGAAATCACGGCGAGCGGCGTGTTCACTTCGTGGGCCACGCCTGCGGCCAGCAAACCGAGCGAGGTCAGTTTCTCGGTCTGTATCATTTGCTCTTCCAGGCGAACGCGCTGGGTGATGTCGTCGAGCAGGATGAGCCTGCCGAGCCGGGCGCCGTTCTTGCCCACCAGCGGCGCGATCGAAGCGTTGATTACGAGACGGCGGCCGCTCGGCGTGTTCAACTGAAATTTATAGATTCCGGATACGCGGTCGGTGGTGGCGCGCGCAGCGATTTCGGCCACGAGATCCTGGGGAAGAACGTCCTGAAGGCGACGGCGCAGCGCTTCGCGGCGCGGAATGGACAGCAAGTTTTCAAGTTGCGGATTCCAGGACTCGATGCAGTCTTCGAGATCGACCGTGAGCACGCCGATATTCAGTGATTCGACGATGTTCTCACTGAAGTCTTTCAGGCGCTCGATTTGCATGGCTTTTTGCTCGAGTGATTGATAGAGGCGCGCATTCTCGATGGCGATAGCCACGTAACCGGCGATGGTGGACAACAATTCAAGGTCGTCGCTTGAAAGATAATCGCCATCTACGGTTTTGCCGAGGCCAAGAATCGCCACCGTGCGTTCGCGGAAGCGGCAAGCAATGAAATAGTTCAGATCGAGCTCTTCCAGAGTGCGGCGAACGGGCTCGGTTTCTTCTGTGGCCGCGCGCGCGGACTCAAAGAACAAGCAGCCACGCTCGAGCGCGGGGCGCGAGGGGTTCAGAAAAGACAAATCCAGCTGGCCTTCCGGCCGAAGTCCCATCGAGCGCGAAAGAATGAACTGGCCCGCGTGCGCGGGATCTTCGAGGAAGACCGCCAAGCGATCGACCAGAAGCGTTTGCGAAATTCGATCGAGCACGGAACCGACCAGCGGCTCGAGACGGACCTCGTTCGTGAGCGCGCGTCCAAATTCGATGAGCGTGCGGCGGTAATCGAGGCGGTCGCGATAGAAAAAGCGGTCGAGGCGGGTCTGCATCCATCCGCGCACCGGCTCGAAAAGGAAGGCGGCGACCACAATCGCTATCACTCCGCCGGCCGGACCAGTAGGCCAGCGCGTATGGAACGTTTCGCCAATCAGCGCGATGCCCGCGAAATAAATGCCGACGATGGCGGCGGTGGCGAAAGTGTAAGCAAGGCCGCGCTTGAAAATGATGTCCACGTCCATCAGGCGATAGCGGATGATGGCGTACCCAAAACATAGCGGGATCAGAGCCAGCGAGAAAACGGAGAGCTTCATCCAGGGCTCAGGAACAACACTCAGGACGTACGGCACGATGTAAAACATCAGAAAGGGGAGCGAGCCAGCAAACGTCCCGCCAGTGACCCACTTTAACTGTTGGCGCAAAACGCCGCTGGGCGCGCGGCGATAACTGAAAAGAAAAATAGTGGCTGCGATGAGGAAATAGATTCCGAGATTGGCTTGCTCGACTTTGTCGAGCCAGTATCGCGTGCTAAATGCGGGTAAAAAATCCAAAGTGCCGGTGGCGATGAAGACATGCAAGGTGAGAAGCGCGGCCGGCAACGAATAGACGGCAACCAGTTTTGGCCATAGAGTTCCACGACGCTCTGGGAATACGAGCGCAAAATGGACGAGCAAAGCCGGCTGCAGGAGCAGCGCGACAACGTTGGCCCAGTAAATTGTCTGGTCGAAAGAGTTCAGCTTGCCGGTGTAATGAAAACTGTAAAGGACGAACGACGCCAGGCAAAAAACATAGAAGTGAATCGCGCGCGGAGCGTTCCAGCGGCGAACGAATATAAACAGACCGATGAAGATATAGAGAAGCGCGGTGACACGCAGATAATTTTCGATCGAGGAAGAAGTGTCCTGCGGGGCGGTAACTAGCGGGGTCTCAAAACCGGCCTCGCCGCGGTGCATTTTGTAGCGAACTTCGGTCCAGGGGCCCACGCGGAAGAGGACGCGCGTGACGTCGGTAGCACGATGGATTTGGAAGCCCCGGACAGACTCGACGATGTCACCTTGTTTGATGCCGGCTTTGGCGGCGGGCGAGTCGGCAACTACGTGCCAGGCTACCACCCCCTGTTGCGTGTCCATCCAGGTGACGCCATCATCGGGGAGAACAAATCGAGAACGCTGCTGGAAATTCAGGAAAGCAAAAACGATGGCGGACAGAGTAAGGAGTGCCAGGAGAACTGCGCCAAGCCGCATTCGGAGACTATCGTTCATCCAGCTACACCCATACCTCAGGCAGAAACAACTACAGATGCTAGCACGTCAACTTCCACGGCATTACCGATTCTCATAAGTGTATAGGTATTGCAATGAATAGGTTACGGTATGCTATACAGGGAGAAATTATATGAATCCTGTTTGTGGAAGACATCTTCCCGATTCCGGTACCCTGCTTGGTTAGAACTGAAAGCTCACGCCGCCGCGAAGGTATCGGTAGGTTGGAATGAGGACCACTCGACCGTCGCCGGTAGTCAATGGAACGTAACCCTGGGCAAGAAGGTTACCGCAGTCGGCCAGAAGTTCGGCATGGCCGGGGATAAAGCTTGGCAGCGGCTGATGAATTCCGATGCTCAGATATGGGTCCAGGTGATATAGAGCCTCGCCGTAGGGATCCATGGCCGATACGACCGGGCCATTGATCCATTTGTAACCTGCGGTGAGCTTGGTTCCAACGCGCGGGGCTTTCGCCGTGACACGAACGCCTGCGCTCTGGTGATAACGCGTGGCCAGCTGGTTTCGCAAGGCCACCTGGGATGGATCTTCGATCGGTGACAACGCTCCGGCGTATTCGTAGATCACCGTGGCGCTTATGTTGTCTGAAAACTTCTGATGGTAAGCGACGCGCGCTCCCATCGAGCTTGATTCCCCGGCGTCATAGGCAAAAACGTTGGAGAAGAAATCCTGCAAATAGTCTGGCCCGGTAACGGATCCGTGCCCAAAAACCGCGGTTTGAGTGGTACGGTCGTTGAAGAAAGCCACGGTAACGCTGGAGTCTTTGTTGAAGCTGTGCTCGACAGCCAGTTCTTCATGCAGGCCGTTCTCGAGGATGGAATGCCCGTCGTGCATGAGGAGTATGGGGAACTGATCGAGGGTATTCAGCGCGGACTGCAGCGCGCTTTGGTCGCCGCTAGAATCCTGCCAGCCATTGGTAGCAACGAGAACGGAGGTCTGCCAGGTAGGCGTAAGCTGGAACGCTACTTCGGCGCGGGGCCGTACAGCCGCTGTGGTGCCGGCGAGACCCGCCATTACGAAATCGGAACCGTAGCGGATGCTAATGCGGTCGCCGATCGCAAAGGAATTGTCAAACGACATCCGCAATCCGCGGAAGGTGGGCCCATTGGGACCCAACTGCGCCTGGCGGATCAGCAGCGTTGTTACCGGTCCCACACCCGGCTCGCCTGACGGTAGCCATTGAGTAGCGAAACCACCAGAGTACGATCCACTCTCGTAGCTGAACTGGCTGGCCATCAAAAGCTGTTGGTTGCCACCCAGTGCCATATCGTAGACAACAGCCGTGCCCGGCGAATCAGCAGGATTTGAGACCGAACCGGGATGGTCAGAGCCCGATGTGAGTTCAAGGCGTGTCCGCGCAGCTTGAGCTTGCGGGGTTTCGAACTGAACCGGCGGCGCGCCCAAGAGCACGTCATCGTCTTGCCAGCGCAGGACTGGACGTGTGGCAGCCGCGCTTCGCAGTACCCAGGTCCACTCATCGGCGCCAATCTGCTGATCGGGCTGCCTGCGTAATTTTTCGAGCGACGAAAACACAGATCCCATGACGATCTCGAGCAGGGTGGTGTGCTCGTCGTTTACCCGGATATGCTCCTCAATCACAGGAAGGAAGCCCGCGAGCGTTACCTTGATCGAATAGGTGCCGGAAGGAAGCAGCTCGGTAGAAAACCGACCGCGATCGTTGGTAAGCAGCTCAAGCGAGGATACTTCCAAGAGTTGATCCGAAGTGACGAAAATGGTGGCGCCCATTTGTGGAGTTCCGGAGGAATCGAGCACCACGCCGGAAATCTTGCCGGTATTTGGCGCAGCTAAGGTAGGAAGAGCCAGCAGGCACAGTAGCACCCCGAGAATGGATGGGCGAATCATTCGCGAACTCACGAGGTCACCTCGCGTGCGGAACATTTCCGGCTGCTGCCTTCACGGTAAAATCCATTGCCGGAGTGATGGTTTGTTTTGTCAAATTATCTGTAACCGCGACTTCCAGCTTGTAAGCGCCGGGAGTCAGAGAGGCCAGAGTTATAATATTTTCCAGCGTCAACTCCTCGCCACGCTCCGGTAATTTGTCCTTGGGGACGTCGAATTTCAGGATCGGGTCAGTGGTTTTCTCTTTCATAACGCGATACTGCACGGTTGCGTCGGATTTGTGCGTCTTATCATCCACTTTCAAATTGTAGATTTGGAGGAAAACACCCATACCGTCCGAGGCCGCAAACGATGCGTCCAGCTTGGGCCTAACCTTGACATCGCCCAGAACGAATTGACCGAGCCCGATATCCTTTGATGATACGGGCAAAATCTGGTCCGCGAGGATGAGCGAGCTCGATGACAGATGGTCGTCCTCAAACCGTGGAACCGCCAGGCGCGTATTCACCACACCGACGTTTCCGCTATTCACGTCTTTCAGCACGATATCGAGGCGGTAGAGACCCGGGCTTAGCGGCACCGCTTTCTGATAAATCGAAGGAACGGCGAGAGCCTGTTGCAACAATCCGGCCGGAACGTCGCGCTTCACCGTGTCTTCGAATGTTTGCACGATGCGGCCGCTCAAGGTGCTGATGCGCGCGAAAAGATTCACGGTGGCGGAGTCCACGCCCTGCTTTTCCTGAAAGTGCAGCTGGCGCGTGGGAATTTGAACGGTGATGGGAACGAGTACCGTCTCGGAAGTGATGCGCAGGAAATAAAAGCGGTAATCAAACTTCACCTGATCGCGCACGAGCCGGGAAGTAACCACGGCCTCGAGATCTTTGAATTTGACCGGAGGAGCCTGTTGGATTTTGGCGTAAAGACTGAGCCGGGAAAATTCATTCATGCTTTCCGGTGTCAACCCGCCGATCGGCGCGGCATTGTGGGTACCGTCGGTGTTGTTGAACCGGCTGGTCTTGCTGGCCAAACCCATGGACTCCATCTGCGTGAGGCCCGCGCCAGGAATCATGAGAAGCGCGTCTTTTTCGCTTGGATCCATGGTGAGCCTATATTCACCGCTCATGGTCGGATCCACAAACTCCAGGATGACGTTTTCTCCAATTCCCTCTAAGTAGCGGTAACGCCAGTCCTCGAAAGGATAGGTGGAAGTTTCTCCGCCGCCTTCCTCAGACGGCCGGTTATAACTTCCGCCGGAAGGATGCGACTCAATTTCGTCCGCAGGACCCCACATGATGTAAATACGGCCACGGTCCGTTTTCCAGCCAGGTATGCCGGAAGAAAAGTGTTCGTTGACGTAAGCTATCCGGCGATAGTGCTCTTCTTTAAAAGTGTTGTCGGCGGAATCGGGGTCGGGATTGCGGCGTTGCCAAAATTGCTCGATAAATTGCTCGCGCTCCTCGTTCGTTGCAAGGTGAAGAAACGCGCTTCGCTCTTCGGGGGAAATGATGTAAACGACGTCCTCGTCGAGCCATTTCCTGTATTGGGAATCGAGTTCTTTTCTGAGTTCTTTGTCGCTCTTAGCTCTCTGCTTTGCGGACTTTTTGACGGAGTTCTCAGTCTGAGGTTGCCGGTCTTGCGATTCACCCTGGGCGTAGGTATTGTGGGCGACCCCAAAGGAGGCAGCGAAAGCCAAAAGAAGAAACACCCTCACCCAACGGCCCATGATTAACCCTTTTCCCCTGTTTGGCTTGAAATTCTAGCCTGTCCGAAGGTACAGGTCAATGTCAGTTTCCTGGACACGTACAGGTTATGAGCACGTTAAGAGGCACGGGGTTGCCTGTGGCTCCAAGTATCGGCAACACCTTTGGCACGTCTTTGACACCCACCGAAGTGCAGGCCATTACTCTGTTTCTTTCCGCCCGAAAAGCATCTAAAATAACGCCGCAAGGGCACATCCACACGAGCAGGACCACTAGCCGAGCCGAACCCGGGACCGCCTGCTCATAGTGGAGATTGTGACCCTCGTACGAAGCCGAAGAGAACCGGAAACCTCCCGAAACTCGTAGACGGGACTGTCTTTCTCTCTTTAGGTTCGTCTAATCCGGGAAACATTCTGGCCCCTTCAGACGTAGGGAACAGTGTGCGGACGATTCCCCCCTTGATGCGAGGGCCTAGAGGCAGAAGCAATGAAAACGTGGCAAAAAGTCGGAATCGGAGTGGGCGCCGTTCTCGTCCTCGGCGGCATATCGTGGTACAGCATCTATCAGTCGAATAAAGGTGTTGTGAGCGTTCAGACGGGGAAGGTTGTCAAGCAGGATTTGATTTCGATCGTAACCGCCTCGGGAGAAGTAAGGCCGAAAACCTACACCAACGTGCTGGGTGAAGGCATCGGGAAGATTACCGATATCGTGGTGAAAGAAGGCGACCACGTGAAAAAGGGTGACATCCTGCTGCATCTGGAGAACATCCAGCCGTCTGCGGATGTTCAGGCCCAGGAAGCGAGCATCCAGTCCACCGAAGCGGGCATGCGAGTAGCCGCCGCAAGCTATGACTCTGCAGTCGCGACGCTCGCCCAGCGGCAGGCCGACCTCGAAAAGGTCAGATTCGACTGGCAGCGCGCCCAAGAGCTTTACAAAGATCAGCTAATATCCAAGCAGGAGTTTGACGCAAACAAAGCCACGTTCGACAGCGCCACGGCTGCGCTGAATGCATCGAAAGCGCAGGTGGAACAAGCGCGAGCGGCGCGGGATCAAGCGCGCGAAAACATGAATCAAAACCAGGCCGTGCTGAAGCACACGAAGGACATTCTCCGCAAAACAACCTACACGGCGCCGATCGATGGGATTGTCAGTTACATCGCGGTGCGCGTGGGCGAAAACGTGGTTCCCGGAATTCAGAACGCGGTAGGCAGTAACCTGATGACCATTTCCGACATGAGCATTGTGACTGCGGAAGTGAAAGTCGATGAGACTGACATTACCACCGTGCGCGAGGGCCAACCCGCCGAAATTACGATAGACGCGCTTCCCGGCAAGAGTTTCAAAGGGCATGTGACCCAGGTTGGTGAGCTGGCAATCCTTCGCTCATCGGGCCAGGCAGCCACGACACAGACGACAGCGAATACTCAGGAGGCGCGGGACTTCAAGGTGGTGGTCACCGTGGATAATCCGCCCGACTCACTTCGCCCCGGTCTTTCCGCTACGGCCAGAATTCAGACGGCACAGAAGAAAGATGCGCTGACCATTCCGATTCAGGCGATCGCTGTCCGAACCCAGCGGGAAATCGAAGAAGCGGCGTTGGGAAAGAACGGCGGCAGCGTGACGCTCGCGGCTTCCAAGCCAACGTCCGGCGCAAGCACTGGCGCCAATACCCAGAAGACCGACATTCAGGGCGTCTTCGTGATCCGCGGAAAGAAGGCCGAGTTCGTACCGGTGCAAACGGGCATCGCCGGCGTCACCGACATTGAAATTACCGACGGCGTGAAAGATGGCGACCAAATCGTAATTGGCAGCTACAAGGCGCTTCGCACCTTGCGGCCCGGCGCGACGATCAAGGTAGATAATTCCGAACCCAAGCGCGAAGAATCTTCGACTAGCTAAGTTGAATCCAGGAGCACACTGATCGTGGCCGTCGAAGAGATAATCGCTCCGCAGAGTTACCGCAAAGACCTCGTCGATGCCGGCATTGTCATTCAAACCGAAGATCTTTGGAAGACGTACGAAATGGGCGCGGAGCAATTGCACGCGCTGCGCGGCGTGAACATTAAAATCCACAAGGGCGAGTACGTCGCCATTATGGGGCCTTCGGGTTCAGGCAAATCAACGCTGATGAATTTGATTGGCTGCCTGGATACGCCCACCAAGGGCAGTTACTGGCTGGCGGGACGGCTGGTCAGTCAACTGGATGACGACGAACTGGCCTACATCCGCAACAAAGAGATTGGGTTCGTCTTCCAAACATTCAATCTCTTGCCGCGCGCGACCGCCCTTCATAATGTTGAGTTGCCCATGATTTACAATGGGACGCCGTTTGAAGAGCGCCTGGGCCGCGCAAAAAAGGCCTTGAGTCAAGTGGACCTCGCCGATCGCATGATGCACAAACCGAACGAGCTGTCCGGCGGACAGCGGCAGCGCGTGGCCATTGCGCGAGCGCTGGTAAACACTCCCTCGATTCTTCTGGCTGACGAGCCCACTGGAAACCTCGATTCACAGACCGGCGAAGAAATTATGGGGCTGTTTGCGCGTCTGCACGAACAAGGCAATACGATCATCCTAGTAACGCATGAACTTGACATTGCCGCCCACGCGCATCGTGTGATTCGGTTGCGCGACGGCAAAGTCGAAAGAGACGAACGCACGCGCTAAATACAAAAATCTTCTAGCCGAGTAACTTCGCGTCCGTACTGCGAACTAACAAAAGGAGGAAGCCATGACAGAAGCAGTGAACCCCATTCCCGAAGGATTTCACACGGTTACGCCTCAACTCGTGTGCCGCAACGCAATGCAGGCGCTCGAGTTCTACAAAAACGCCCTGGGCGCGGAAATCGGCAACGTCGCCAAGGACGATCGCGGAAACGTAATGCATGCGGAGCTCAAAATCGGGGATTCCGTCGTGATGTTGAGCGATGAATTTCCCGCTTACCATTCCCTTTCACCACTTTCGCTTGGCGGCACAGCCGTGTCGCTGCACATTTACACAGCCGATGCGGACGCTGCATTTGCAAAAGCAGTCGCCGCCGGCGCGAAAGTTACCATGCCGATCATGGATGCGTTCTGGGGCGACCGATATGGGCAGGTGGTCGATCCGTATGGGCATAAGTGGGCTATCGCCACGCGCAAGCGCGTGCCAACAGACGAAGAAATACGCGCAGCGATGAAAGCGTTTTCGGATAAAGAGAAGTCCGCGGGCGCGTAATCGAGAATTGCCGCGAATTAGCAGCCAGCGGGCCCACCCGCATCGCGCGGCGCGCGGGAGAATAACCAGCCATCATCGCCGCGGCCGCCAGCAGGCTAATTCGTTAGAGAGGACTAGCCGGAGAAGAAATTGCGGGCGAGGAAAAGCACGTTGGCAGGACGTTCGGCCAGACGACGCATGAACCAGGGGAACCAGAACGAGCCGTAGGAAATCAGCACGTTGCAGCGGTAGCCTTCGCCGACGAGACGCAATTGTTCGGCGCGCTGAATGCCGTAAAGCATTTGAAATTCGAGCGGGTGTTTCTTAATGCCTTGAGACGCGGCCCATTCTGTAAGCCGGGAGATCAACGTCCGATCATGCGTGGCGATGGCGGCGCGAACGCGCGCGTTGCGGGCTTCCGGGCTTAACAAACGTTGCGCGAGATGGAAATAATTCTCGTCCACGTCTTTCTTCAGCGGGAAAGCTATTTCTGCTGTCTCGTTATAGGCGCCTTTCACCAACCGCACCGCAGCGCCGATTGAAATCAGCGCGTCGAGATCCTTTTCCGTGCGATAGAGATAGGCCTGCACGCACACGCCCACATTCGGATAGGCCTTGCGCGCGCGACGGTAGAGCTCGAGCGTAGCGTCCACGTAGGGGCTCTGCTCGATGTCAACCCAGAGAGTCTTTTCCGGCGGCGTGTGCTCGACGAGTTTGGCGAGGTTGGCGAAACAGAACTCGCGATCGAGGTCGAGACCGAGTTGTGTTAGCTTCACAGAGACTTCCGCGGGCAAACTCGATGTGCGGATTCGGTCGAGGACGTCCACATAATGCTTGGTGACTCCTTGCGCTTCCGCACCGTCGGTGATGTTTTCTCCCAGATGAGTCAGCACGCTGCCGATGCCATTCGCGGCCAGCGCCTGCGCTGCAGCCAGGGCGTCGTCCACACTTTCGCCGGGCATGAAGCGCGTCACTGTGCGCTGCATGAATTTGTAGCGCGGAGCGCGTTCTCGTAGCCAGGCGCTTTGCGAAGCCATCAGCAGCGAGCGTCTCATCAAACTCATGGTCTGAATCCCTCGCAGGAAAAATTACTGCGGAGTGGAAAGAGTTTTGACCAAGCGATAGTAGAAGTCCACGCCGGAGTAAAAGGACTCCACGCGAATGCGTTCATCGCGCCCGTGCGATCGATCGTCGTCCACATCCATGAACACGCCCGGGATTCCGTATGTCGTATATCCGGCGGCGCGGGAAATAGCACCGTCGCTCGCTCCGGCATCGAGAACCGGGACAACCGGAACCCCGGGCCACATCTCGTTGACCACTTTTTCGACGGCCAGCATCACTTCCGGTTGAAGTGTGGAGAGGGGATTGGATCTCAGGCCGGAGCCGGGCGCTGCGAGCTGCGACACAGAGATTTTCGAATTAGCCATCACCTTTTCAAGCGTCGCCTGAATCTCGCCTGGCGTGTGCCCGGGCAGGATGCGGCAGTTGACGTTCGCGTGCGCCATTCCCGGCAGAGCGTTGTTCGCGTGGCCACCTTCCAGTCGAGTTGGAACGCAGGTGGTACGCATCCGCGCGTTGTAAAAAGGGAACTCCGAGAGCCGCGCGATCGCCGCTGAGTCAGGAGGCGTTTTAAGAATTGCTTTCATGTCCGCGCCCGTTGCGGCGCCGACGATGTCAGCCTCGCGCTTGAAATATTCGCGCGTGACTTCGCTTAGCTCAAAAGGAAATTGGTAATGCTCCAGGCGCGTCAAAGCCTCGGCCAGTTCGTAGATTGCATTTTCTTTTGCTGGAAGCGAGCTATGTCCGCCGGGATTCGTCACCTTCACATCGTAATCCTTATAGAGTTTTTCGGCCGCCTGAATGCCGACGAGTATTTTCTTCCCTTTATCCAGCTCGAAATCGCCCGCATCGGGATTCAGGATGAACTCGGCATCAATCAAGTCGCGATGGTTTTTGATCAGCCACTGCACGCCGTTTGACGCCCCGCCTTCTTCGTCGGCCGTGAGCGCGAGAATAATGTCGCGGTCCGGCTGGAATCCTTCCTGCTTGAGGCGAATCATCGTGGTCATCAGGATCGCGTCGCCGTCTTTGATGTCGCCCGAGCCACGCCCGTAGAAATAGCCGTCTTTCTCGATGAATTGGAAAGGATCCAAGGACCAATCTTCGCGCCGCGCCTCCACTACGTCCAGGTGGCAAATCATCAGCATGGGCTTGCGCGCTCCCGTTCCGCGCAGACGGGCGACCATATTTCCTTTGCGGGAATTGGGCCCGAGCACTTGGACATCGCTCGCGGGGTATCCCGCATTGCGCAGCCGTTTAGCCATGGCCTCCGCAGCGACAGTCGTGCTGCCCACTGAATCCGTTGTGTTTATTTCGATCAGCTGTTTGTAAATATCGTGCGCTAGTTTATTTGTGGCTTCGTTGCTCTGCGCCCGCGAGATTGTTCCGATGAACGAGCATGCAAGCGCACCCAGCAGAAGGAACGTCGGAAATTTCATTGGTTCTCCCAGGATAAGAACGAACGAGACTAACAGACACAAGGCGCGAGGGTCAAAATGGCGGCGAGGAAAACGGCTCGTTCTTTGATGATTCGAGGATGAAAATCGCGTAACGATAAATTTCGAGCTTCCACTGCTCGCCGATCGAGCTTTTTTCGAAGATTTCTCCGAACGCGAGGTGGATCTCGTGTCTTGAGTCTTCTGGGAGCGCCGCCAGAAGTTCGCCAAAGCGGTTTTTTGCGAGACTCATGGGGTCAGTGATGCGCGCCGCCGATGACGATTGGACATTTGTCGCGGGTGCCGCCGGGTCCGCTGGCGCGGCGCTCGCCTCGTTCGCCGCCGTCTGCTTCACAGGCTTCTGCCCATAACTCTGATAAAACGCGTAGCGGAACTGTTTTTCGTACAACGCGGCGTAGGCGGTCTTCACCGCGTCGGCGGGAGGCTGTGCGATGCCGAACGCTTGGGCTGTAAAATTATTCAGCGCCGCTTCGAAATCGTGGAAGTTAGCGTGCACACCCATCAACGGTCCCTTGCCGGTCTTCACCCGTGATGCGGCAAGCCGGTTAGTGCGCGCGTCGTAGCATTTGCCGTAGTGTTCAATCGCGAGAACCGTACTCCGTGGACTCGCCATCCTTCACCGCAGTAAAGTTGGCCACCCAATCGGTCGAATTCATCGCCAAAACTTGGGAGCAGGTCATGCCCAGGCGCTGCGCGTCGTCGCGCTGATTCTGGGCGGCTTTCGCTTGCCCAAAACTCCCGTGAGGCAACAAGGAAGGAGATCAACACCGCGGCAATGAGTTTCATGTCAACGATGCTACTTCAGTGCACCGTGAGAGTTGCAAAAAATCTGACAACGTCGAGTATCGCTCAGCAAACAAAAAGGCCGCGAACGCTTTGGACGTTGGGGCCTTTGAATTAATAGCATCAAAAACTACCGTCAACGTATCTGCGATTGTTCCAAATTGCCTCCGCGTCATGCGTCTTTGTGGCAGTGTCCGCACTCTGAACCGCACGAATCTCAAGACAGCTAAATACCTGGCGTGCGAACTCATCCCTCTGTTTACCGTCGACGTCCGACAATGGGTTGTCGCCCACAAGCTCAAGCCTAACTCGCTCTAAGTAATCGGCCTCGATGGGAGGCTGACGACCAAATCCTCAAGATAATTCGTTTAGAATCCCCTGCAAGAACTCCTCTCTGTTCCATCATTTCCTCCTCGCTGATGTTCCGAGCCCCCAAATACAAAAGGGCTAAATTCGCTATGCGAATTTAGCCCTTGAGATTTAATCCTGGCAGTGACCTACGTTCCCGCGCAGTTACCCGCGCAGTATCATCGGCCCGGCAAGGCTTAACTTCCGTGTTCGGGATGGGAACGGGTGTGACCCTTGCGGTAAGACCACCAGGAAACTTGTGCGGCTTGCGAATTGCGTGCAAGCGAGAAATTTCCGGGAAAATTTGAAACTGAAGGAAGCTGGAACAACAACCGCTAAATTCCGCATTGAGAATATCGCAATGTGGAAAGAGCGACTTTCCTTAGCAACGAGCCATCCTTATCGAATGGGTTGCGCGTTGGGAAAGTTTTATGGTTAAGCCGAACGGCCGATTAGTACGGGTTAGCTACACGCATTACTGCGCTTCCACCTCCCGCCTATCAAAGTCGTAGTCTTCGACTGGCCTTCTTACCCCCCCGCAGGAGGGTTGGGAAACCTTATCTCGAGGCGAGCTTCTCGCTTAGATGCTTTCAGCGATTATCTCTTCCGGACTTCGCTACCGAGCTATGCCACGGGCGTGACAACTCGATCACAAGAGGTCCGTCCATCCCGGTCCTCTCGTACTAGGGACAGCTCCTCTCAAGTTTCCTGCGCCCACACCAGATAGGGACCGAACTGTCTCGCGACGTTCTGAACCCAGCTCACGTACCGCTTTAATAGGCGAACAGCCTAACCCTTGGGACCTTCTACAGCCCCAGGATGCGATGAGCCGACATCGAGGTGCCAAACCTAAGCGTCGATGTGAACTCTTGGCTTAGATCAGCCTGTTATCCCCGGCGTACCTTTTATCCGTTGAGCGATGGCCCTTCCACGCAGAACCACCGGATCACTAGATCCCACTTTCGTGCCTGCTCGACCTGTGTGTCTCGCAGTCAACCCGGCTTATGCTCTTGCACTCCACGGCGGGTTTCCAATCCGCCTGAGCCGAGCTTTGAGCGCCTCCGTTACCATTTAGGAGGCGACCGCCCCAGTCAAACTACCCGTCTGGCCGTGTCCTTCAGCCCGTCTAGGGCTGTAAGTTAGAGCGACAGAACTATCAGGGTGGTATTTCACCGTTGCCTCCCCCTCAGCCGAGACCGAGGGTTCCCAGGCTCCCACCTATCCTACGCAGGCAGTACCGTTAATCATGACCAGAGTGCAGTTAAGGTGCACGGGGTCTTTCCGTCTAGATGCGGGCATCCGGCGTCTTCACCGGAACCACAAATTCGCCGAGCCGTTCGCCAAGACAGTCGTTCGATCGGTACGCCATTCGTGCAGGTCGGAACTTACCCGACAAGGAATTTCGCTACCTTAGGACCGTTATAGTTACGGCCGCCGTTCACCGGGGCTTCAGATCAAGCCTTCGCTGCCTCGCGGCAGCTAAGCCCTCCCTTTAACCTTCCGGCACCGGGCAGGCGTCACCCCCTATACGTCGTATTCGACTTAGCAGAGAGCTGTGTTTTTGTTAAACAGTCGCCGAACGCATTTCACTGCGGCCCCCTCGGGCTATAAACCCTAGCGGGGCACCCCTTCTCCCGAAGTTACGGGGCTAATGTGCCTAGTTCCTGAGCGAGCGTTCTCTCGAGCGCCTGTGGATATTCACCTTGTCTACCTGTGTCGGTTTGAGGTACGGGCACCATCCGAACTCCTTAGAGGTTTTTCCTGGCAGCGTGAAATCAGAGACTTTGCGGCCGTGTGGCCTCGGACCTGGTTTGACCGTTGAATGACCCCGTGGATTTTCCTGCGGGATCCGGCTTATACCAAGACATCGGGACGTCCATCACCCGACTCCCCTATCCTTCTGCGTCACCCCATCGTCAAACGTTCGTATGGCGGGGCAGGAATGTTGACCTGCTGTCCATCAGCTACGCCTCTCGGCCTCACCTTAGGACCCGCCTAACCCTGAGCGGATTAACCTTCCTCAGGAAACCTTAGACTTTCGGCGACACGAGTTCTCATCGTGTTTATCGCTACTTATGCCGGCAGAGTCTCTTCCATTGCGTCAAGTAGTTCTCTCGATCTACCGTCGAACACAATAGAATGCTCCCCTACCAAATAACGAGTTCCCGTAGGAACCGTTAATTTCGCAATTTCGGTCGCAGACTTAGCCCCGTTGGATTGTCGGTGCGTGAACACTTGACCAGTGAGCTGTTACGCTTTCTTTAAAGGATGGCTGCTTCTAAGCCAACCTCCTGGCTGTCTGTGCGCTCACACGTCCTTTCCCACTTAGTCTGCAGTTGGGGACCTTAATTGGCGATCTGGGTTCTTTCCCTCTCGACCACGGAGCTTATCCCCCGTAGTCTCACTCCCGTACTGTTGTACACGGCATTCGGAGTTTGATTGGATTCGGTATCCTGGATGGGACCCTAGTCCATTCAGTGCTCTACCACCGTGGCAAATCATACGAGGCTGCCCCTAAAGGCATTTCGGGGAGAACGAGCTATCACGGAATTTGATTAGCCTTTCACCCCTACCCTCAGCTCATCCGAGCGATTTTCAACTCACACCGGTTCGGTCCTCCAGTCGCGGTTAAGCGACCTTCAACCTGGCCAAGGGTAGATCATCCCGCTTCGCGTCTATTCCCACACACTGAACGCCCTATTCGGACTCGCTTTCGCTACGGCTCGCTTGCGCTTAACCTCGCGTGTGAGAATAACTAGCCGGCTCATTAAGCAAGAGGCACGCCATCAGGCATTCCGTATCCGAAGACACGGCATAGCCCTTTGACTGCTTGTAAGCATACGGTTTCAGGTTCTATTTCACTCCCCTCGCAGGGGTGCTTTTCGCCTTTCCCTCACGGTACTAGTTCACTATCGGTCACCAACGAGTATTTAGCCTTGGAGAGTGGTCTCCCCAGATTCCCACGGGGTTTCTCGTGCCCCGTGGTACTCAGGATGCCGCTTCGAGTCCGGTAAGCTTTCGGTTACGGGGTTTTCACCCTCTCTGACCCTGCTTTCCAGCAGGTTCACCTAGCCTCCAGATTGGTAACTCTACTCACGCGGTCCTACAACCCCGGGGTGTAAACACCCCGGTTTGGGCTGTTCCGATTTCGCTCGCCGCTACTTTCGGAATCTCAATTGATTTATTTTCCTCCAGGTACTGAGATGGTTCACTTCCCTGGGTTGACTCGCACCCGCCTATGTATTCAGCGGGCCGTAACCTGGTTTTACCAGGATAGGTTTCCCTATTCGGAAATCCCCGGATCAAAGCCTGCTTGCGGCTCCCCGAGGCTTATCGCAGCTTGCCACGTCCTTCTTCGTCTGTTGGTGCCAAGGCATCCACCGTACGCCCTTAGTAGCTTAACCATAAAACTTACCCAACACGTCTCGATCCCTTGCAGAATCGAAACCCTGAAAACCATCGCAACGGACGGTCTTGCAAGCCATCCAGGGATGTACTTCAGGGGTGACGCGCTCTTCCAACTCTCTTTTTGAAACTTGGAAATTCACGCGCTCAACCAATGCGAGGCAAGTTCGCCTTTCCACATTGCGCTACTCTCGAGCAAAAATTTGCGGTTTATTACGCCATGCGACCTTGAAATCGCATAACGTAATGCCAGCTTCCTTCAGTTGTCAAAGATCATCGTCCCGTTCATCAACTTCCGATCGGAACGTCTCCGCTCCCGGCGGAGCGCGTCTTCGGTTTGGAGCCGAAGCCGCGGGAAATAAAAAACCCGGCGTCGAGCGCCGGGCGACTCCGTCCTTCGCAGAGGCTGCTCGATGAGCCGCCTACAGGACAGACTTGCTCGATGCTCGAATTCGTTCTACCCGGTGTTCGTAACCAACTTCACCCCTTGGGCAGACCCGGTCCGTCAGGAGAATCCCCGACAAACGTAGGGGCCACCGACATCCGAAGAGTATATCAACTTTCTAAATTTCGTCAAGTACCTCCGAATTATTTTCTCAGGTATTTTGTGGATCTCATCCTGTGAATTTCACTCAAAACTGTGGAAATCAGAAGTACGTTTCCTGTGGGTTGATCTGCCGGAGCGCGCGCGTGTCTATCCCTTATTGTGCTTGAAGAATTCTACCTGGCGCAGCCGCTTGGCGGCTTCTTCACGTGTTTTATAAGGCCCGCCGAGATTTTTACCCTTTTCCGACGTAACTTTGTATCCGCCCTTCACCTTCTTGATCATGATTGGCCCCCTTTGAGAACGTTTTCATTCTTTGACGAACTGATTCTTGAATCAATGCTGTAATCACTGTAGGGCGTTCGATCATCAGGGGTGACAGATCGACATGACCGTCGGACACGCATTACTAGCTTTTACCGTCGCGGCAGAACTCTTGACGATTACTCCAGGGCTCGATGGCGCGCTGGTGTTGCGAACCGCGGCGGTCCGGGGACCGCGCCGATACTTGCGAGCTTTGGACTGAAATTGATTCTGGACACTCGCCTCTAGGACTTTTTTGCGCCGGGCGAGTCGCCGCGCTTCACGCCGCAGCGTCTTGTTTGCAGATTGCCGCAACAACCAGGCCGAGAAGCAGGAGTTGAATGCCGCCGGCGATCATCCACTTCAGCGCCAGCATGTGCGGGACGTTATAAACCGTATATTCGCTCAAGGAATATGGAATGACGGTCATGAAAGTCATTACGATCCCGTAACGAATTCCCTGTTCCAGCCAAGGCTTGCTTTCGCGTCCGCGCGTGTAGATGTAGGCGAACATCGCCGCAAAAAATAACTGCCCAAGCGCCATGGCCCAGAAGTGGTGCATGATCTGCTCGGTGGTCCGATGAGTTTCGGGAATGGCGTTGTAATCAGGCATCAGCCAGATGCTATGCACCAGATAATTTGTGGCCATCAGAACAACGTAGGTTGCAACGATTGCGATGCCGAGTTTTTTCATGGCCGTGGTCTCCTCTAACACTCCGATATGGTCCCGTGAAAAACTGGAAAAACTGTTGAGAGAACTGGGTGAATTTCTAGATGTAATTGGCCCGTTTGGCGGAGACTAGCACCGCGCTGTCTGCATGCCTAGCGGATTTTGTTGCGATTCGGGCACGGAAGCAAAGGTCTCCTTCATCCTTCGGCGATTCCTTCTTGGCGTGCTCCTGGTGACTAGGGGTTTGTGACCTGCTCCGACACACTCTGTTCGCGGAGTAATGTGTATTTCTGTTCCCAGGCCTGGTGAATGGGACTTTCGGCGTAGGCATCCGCTGCGGCGCGGTTCTGAAATTCGATGGCAAAAGCGGCGCTGAAGTCGCGAGGCTGCAGGCGCTCAGCTTTAATCCAAATATTCTTAACGCCCGGAATTTTTGCCGCCATTTGCTTGACGCCTTCCAGCGCGCCCTGCTTGTCAGCATCTGAAACTCCCGGGTTCCATTTGAGGATGACCATATGAATGATCGTTTTCGGCTGGCCAAACTTGTTTTGTCCGGCAACGTAACCGCTTGCGAACAGCGCGAGCGCCACCAGAGCGCCGCCACCAATTCTATGCATCATCGAAATGCGAATTCGCATGAAGTCTCCTTTGCCGCCCCGAACGAGTGTAAGCAATCGCGCGGCGCACGCGCAATCATTTGCATGTTGACCCATACGATTGGGGTTCAGTACGATGCGCAGCGGCGGATTTGACGCGCAGCTCGGAGGAGGCGCTATGTACTGCTCAAAGTGTGGAGCAAATGTACCGGAAGGAGCCGCATTCTGCAGCGCATGCGGGCAGCCCGTGCCAACGACTTCTGCGATTCCGCCGGTACCTCCTAGCTCGCCCGCGCCATGGGCGCCAATGGCAACGCCGCCGCAGCCGCCCGCCTATGTAGCTCCCGCGCCAACGGCCTGGCAAACCGCGGCAGCACGGGCGCCGGTAGCCTATGCAGGGTTCTGGCTCCGTTTCGTGGCTTTCATCATTGATGCGATCGTCCTAGGGTGCGCGGGATGGATTATAACTGCTCCGTTCAGGGCCTCCTTGGGAATGCACGGGCTCTTTTTGGGCTATCGTCCAATTCCGCCCGAAGAATTGATTCCCATGCTAGGTGTGCTGTTCAAAATGTTTATTATCCGGACGATCTTGCACTGGCTCTATTTTGCGCTGATGGAGAGTTCAACGTGGCAGGCGACGCTTGGCAAGAAAGCGCTGGGCCTGGAGGTAACTGATCTCGAGGGCAAGCGGATCGGCTTTGGCCGCGCTTCGGGTCGCTTCTTCGGCAAAATTCTCTCGGCCCTAATATTGTGGATCGGATTCATCATGGCGGGCTTCACGGAAAAGAAGCAGGCGCTGCATGACATGCTCGCCGGCACGCTGGTGATCCGCAAGCTCTAGTTCGGGAACTCCGAGGAAATCGATGTATTGCTCAAAGTGTGGAAGCACGATCCCGGAAAATGCTGGATTTTGCACCTCTTGCGGGCAGCAGGTTTTTTCAACGGCGGTGGCGCCCATCGCACGCCCCTACTCGCCTGTTTCAGCCGCTCCTTGGTTCCCAACGTTGCCCTATGCGGGATTTTGGCTGCGTGTCGTGGCCCATTTGATCGACGGCATTCTCGGGGGAATTGTATTCTCTATCTTGCTTCTTCTCGGATTTGCACTGGTCGGTATCGGACATCTCAGAAACCTGGTCCAGGGCATCGACAATCCCGACGAATTCTTTACCCCGGAAATCATCGCGATAGCCGTGGTGCTCGCTGCAATCTCGATCGTAACGATGTGGATCTATTACGCCTGGATGGAAAGCTCCCCCTACCAGGGCACGCTCGGTAAGATGGCCCTGGGGTTGATCGTGACCGATCTCGAAGGGCGGCGAATCACATTTGCGCGCGCAAGTGCCCGTTATTTTTCTAAGATCATCACTGGCCTGATTCCCTTTGGCATCGGATACATGATGGCGGGATTCACCGAGCGGAAGCAGGCGCTGCACGACATCATCGTGAACTGCCTGGTCTTGAGGAAATTGTAAGGCTCGTCTAACTTCGCAGATTTCTTCGCGTCCATGCAAACTGCTTAGACGCCCCATCCGTAGCGCTCTGAGTGAACCAGCGATTCATGCGACTCGGCGCGGATTTGTTCGGTGAACTCCGAGCTGCGCAGCACGTGAGACCCTGACTCGGCAATGTCCATGGTGCGGTAACCATGATCCAGAACGCGGTCCACAGCGGACTCGATCCATTGCGCTTCCATCTCAAGGCCGAAAGACTCCCGCAGGAGCAAAGTTGCTGAAAATATCGCGCCCAGCGGGCAAGCCACGTCTTTTCCAGCCAGCGAGGGCGCAGAACCGTGAATTGGTTCGTAAAGTGCCGGCTGGTGCGCGGCCCCGCGGCTCATGGAAGGGATCAACCCAATGGAACCGGCTAGGGCCGCTGCTTCGTCGCTGAGAATGTCGCCGAACATATTTCCGGTAAGAATCACGTCGAACTGCGCGGGGCGCAATAGGATTTGCATCGCGGCGCTGTCGACGTACAGATGTTCCAGCGTGATTTTCGGATAATCGCGCGCGATCTCTGTCACCGTAGTTCGCCAGAGCCTGGATGTAGCCAGAACGTTGGCTTTATCCACACTGGTTACATGCCCGTTGCGCGCTGCGGCACGTTCAAATGCGTAGTGGGCCACACGTTCGACTTCAGCCGCGGAATAGAAAGCGACGTCGTGTGCGCTCGCGTCTTTTCCTTGGCCTTGCTGCTTGTGTTCGCCGAAATAAATGTCTCCGGCAAGTTCGCGTACGATTTCGAAATCGCATCCGTCAAGACGCTCGCGGCGTAGAGGGGAAATTCCTCGCAGAGCCGGCCGCAACTGAATCGGCCGCAAATTGATGTACAAGCCGAGCTGCTTGCGTAGTGCTAACAAGCCGGCCTCGGGGCGTTTGTCTAACGCAAGCGCATCCCATTTAGGTCCGCCGATCGCGCCCAGCAGAATTGCATCCGAGGAGCGGCACCCCGCAAGAGTTTTCTCAGGAAGCGGTACGCCAAAAGCGTCGATGGCAGCTCCTCCGAAGGCGAGCTCGCGAAATTCGAACTGATGCTCGAACGCGGCGGCGCAATCGACGAGCAGTTGCACCGCCGCGCGCGTGACTTCCGGGCCGACGCCGTCGCCGGGCAGCACCGCAATAGTTTTTCGCATTCTTCTATTCATGGACTTGGTTCACTCCATTTTCCGCAATTCGCAATCTTCAGTTCGCCGCTGCGATACTCGCGCTCTCATTTGCCGCGCCAATCGAGGGACTGCGGCGGATCTTGTGGATGATTGAAAGCAAATCGCGGTCGGTTACCTGCTTGGCGGAGTCCGCCAGCGCGATGGCGAGTGTGTAGCATTCGGAAAGCTCGCCGTCCGTGGTTTGATAACCCAGCTCAACGAACCGCGCCCGCAGCGCATTGCGTCCGGAATGCTTGCCGAAAACGAGTTTTCGCGTGGGGACTCCAACTTTTTCCGGGACGATGATTTCGTAGGTCATGGGATTTTTGAGCATGCCGTCTTGATGAATGCCAGCTTCATGCGCGAAAGCGTTTGCGCCAACTACAGCTTTATTTGGCGGTACGCTTATGCCGGTAATGGATGTCAGCAGCCGGCTGGTGGAATAGATCTTTTCCATCGAGATGTGCGTGGAGGCGGAATAGCACGCTTGTCGTACGTGCAGCGCCACGGCGATTTCTTCCAGTGAGGCATTTCCAGCGCGTTCGCCGATACCGTTGATGGTGCATTCCACCTGGCGCGCTCCCGCGGCGATGGCTGCAAGCGAATTCGCCACGGCTAGGCCCAGGTCGTTGTGGCAATGCGCGCTGAACACGATGTTCGGGTAAGTGGCCAGCCGCTTGCGCGCCGCGTGGAACATCGCGCCATATTCTTCCGGTATTGCATAACCCACCGTGTCGGGCAGATTAATGATGGTGGCCCCGGCGGAGGCAGCGGCTTCGATCACTTCGAGAAGAAAGTCCATGTCGCTTCGGCTGGCGTCCTCGGCCGAAAATTCCACTTCATCGCAGCGCATGCGTCCATAGCAAACCATTTTTGCGACTCGATCGAGAGCCTGTTGCGCGGGTGATGCGCAGCTTGTGTTCCAGGTGCAGGTCCGAGGTAGCCAGGAAAATGTGCAGGCGCGGCTTGGCGGCAGGCTCGAGGGCGCGCAAGGCGGCGTTGACGTCCTCCTGACGCGCCCGAGCCAGGGCGGCGACGCGGCAGCCCAGGATTTCAACCGCGACGGCTCGCACAGCATCCAAATCGCCTGGTGAGGCGATCGGGAACCCAGCTTCGATCACATCCACGCCGAGTTGTTCCAGCTGGCGCGCAAAAAGTAGTTTCTCCCGGCAATTCATGGAAAACCCGGGGGATTGTTCGCCATCGCGCAGCGTAGTGTCGAAGATGTGTACCGTTTCCATGGACTCTCCTAGAGACATCATCGAGTGAACCGTAGTTGACAAAATATGTCCAATTTATAGTTCTTGCATGTAACATAAGTTCCTCTTATATATAAAAAGGTGAATTGGAGCGTGGCGTGGATCTGGGAGTGCTACAGGTTTTTCAGACCGTGGCAAACGAGCGCAGCTATTCTCGCGCTGCGGAAAAGCTGTACCGTACGCAGCCCGCCATCAGCATTGCCATGCGCAAACTGGAAGACTGGGTTGGCCAGCCGCTTTTCGTGCGCGGCTCCGGGGCGCGAGCGCTTACGGACGCGGGCGTGCTTCTGCTCGAGTATGCCGAGCGCATGTTGAACCTGAGGGAAGAAGCTCGCAAAGGCTTGACCGAGTTGCGCGGGATGAAGCGAGGGCAAGTTTCACTGGGCGTGAATGAAAGTTCGATTCATGCGCTTCTGCCGTCGCTCGAGCGTTTTCGCACGCGCTTTCCGGGAATTCATGTGCGGGTCCATCGTGTGTTCTCGCGCATGATTCCGCGCGAATTGCTGAACCACCAGCTCGATATCGGCGTAATTTCGTATTTGCCGGAGGAACGGGAGCTGACCACGGTGAAATTTTATCAGGACTCGCTGACGCTGGTGGTTTGGCCTGGCCATCAGCTGGCAAAACGGCGGGAAGTGGATATTTCCGCCCTCGGTGAAGAAAGCTTTGTGGCGCACATTGTCGAGTCACCCTACCGGCAACGAGTCGTACAGATGTTTGCGCGCCACCGGGTTCCGCTGCGAATGGACCTCGAATTGCCAACGATTGAGAGCATCAAGCGTTTTGTGGAAATGAAACGAGGCATAGCCATCGTGCCGCGCATGTGTGTGGAGGGCGAAGTGGCGCGCGGCGACCTGCGCGAGTTGCGAATCCGCCAGATGCGGATTCAGCGGCATCTTTATCTAGTGTACCGTCAAGATCGTCCGTTGAGTGCAGCCGCGCAGGCGCTGGTTCAAATCATACTGTCATGGAAGAAGTCGCGATCAGCGCCTGCGCGCCGCTAAATACCTCTAGCGCATCTCGCCCACACTCACCGGCGCTGCATTCACATCCCGAAACGTAAATTTCTTGTTTACCGACGAAAACGGCTTGCCGTTCACCTCCACGTACGGGTATACCAGATAGTTTAGCGGCGGCCCGGCCTGAGGCGGTGCCAGGATCAGGTCGCGGCCAACACTAAATTGAACGCGGTTCGCATCATGCGCGCCGAAGAAATAGTCTCTCTTCGACGGGTCTTTCCAAGCCTCCGAAGCGTCGATGGGCACCCAGCCGTACTGACTCAGGTAAAATTCCGCCCAGCAGTGATAACCGCCGATCTCGCCGCTGGTCGCCCCGGTAGGCAAGGAAAATCCGATTTCAAATTTCGCGGGAATCCCCGCCGAGCGAGCCAATCCGATAAACAGAGCATGAAAATCTGTGCAATTTCCACGCTTGGCATCACAGGCCCAATAAATGTCTCCATTACCCCAGCCCGTGCCGGTTTTGTCGTACTTCATGTTTGCCAGGACATAGTCGTAAATGGCCCGGGCTTTGGCGAGGTCGGCGGTCTTGCCCGCCGTGACTTCGGCCGAAAGTTCCCGGATGCGCTGATCGAGCGGCACCAAATGGTCCGGCTGGAGCCAGCGGGCGAGATCGGTTGTGTTTGACGCTCCGGTGAAAGTCTTGCTCACATGCTCGTCGCGCTGGACGGTGAACTCCATGGTGACGTTAATATTGGTCTCAGCGGCATTTTTCACGTCGATATACGCAAATTGATTCCCATATTCGGGCCCGGTCAAGATTTTCACCGGGTAGGGGGAAGTCACTTTGGCCTTTAATATTTTTTGGTAGCGGTCGCTCCGAGGATACGGTAACCAGATTTGGACATCTTTCGATTCTGCCGGAATGTCGTGAACGTTGGCGATGTAGGAAAAATCGACGGTTCGCTCGTGTATCGACGAACTCGCCGGAGCCGAAGCGACGAGCAATAAGCAAGCTATCGCCGGAAACATGTTTCGTGAGAAAGAAGTGTGGCACTCGATCATGGGGAGTTGCATTTTAGTTCCTCCGCTGATTTGAAACCAAGTGGATTCTGGCGTCCGGCGCTTGGGCAGCGACGCTATTGCTTGGCCGCGAGTTCGTCGAGCGCGGCCGCCACGCGCGAAAGGCCCTGGCGAACGTCTTCGGTCTCACCGCCGATACCTATGCGGAAATGTTCAGGGGCGTCGAAAAAGCGTCCGGGAACGACGCTGGTGTCGTATTTTTCATGCAAGAGTTGGCAAAAGGCGTCGGCGTGACCGCTGGCAAGCTGCGGAAACGCAATCGTCCCGGCTTCCGGCCGGATGGTCAGGAGATCTTTTCTGGAGCCGAGAAAATCCTTCAAAAGGGCGCGATTCGTGGTAAGCAGCTTCTTCGCGCGGGCAGTAATTTGCGGCAAATGATCGAGCGCAATCACGCTGAGCATTTCCGCAACATGCGCCCCCATCACTCCAAATAGATCGTTCAAGCGCCACATGCGCTCCACCAGGGGCTTGGCGGCAAAAATCCAGCCGCACCTCAATCCGGAGAGACCATAACCTTTCGTCAAACTGCTGGTAGCCAGAAAATTTTGGCCTAAAAGAAAAGCCGACTGCGGGGACGCATCGAAGCAGGCTTCCAGGTAAACTTCATCGACCAACACGTGCGCTCCCAGGCTGCGCGCGATTTCCCCCACCATCCGAATCACTGCGTCCGGCGCGCGCACGCCGCTGGGGTTGTGCAAGTTTGTGAGAACGATCAGACGGGTTCGCGGGCTAACCGAGCGCTCCACTTCGCGCGGATCCAATTGGAAGCCGGATTCAAACTTGCGGGGAAAGCGCCGCACTTTTGCGCCCAGATATTCCGCGGTAGAAACAATCGCTTGATAGGAGGGCTCTTCGACCAGCACTTCGTCACCGGGCTCGATCAGAGCGGCCATGGCCAGGTGGTTCGCCATCGAGGTGCCCTGCGAGTGAACGATATTTTCAATCGGAACATTGGCTTTGGCGGACAAGCGTTCGAGCAATGGTCGGTAGCCGTAACCGTCTGAACCGGAAATTCTCAGGTCTTCGATGCGCACGGGAAGTTCGCTCAAGGGAAATTTGAGGACGTCACTTGTAGCGAGGTTGTAGCGCGCGCTTGAACGCAGCTTGGCCCATTCGATATATGCCGAACGAATCTCTCGCCTCTGCGGACTCATTACAAACTCGCTAAGAACCGGCGGTGCGCTTTGCGCGCCCGCGAAACAGGTAATAGACGGGGACCCCCGCCAGCAGGATACATACGGCGACCCCTGCGTTGCGAGGATATTTGTAAATTGTGTTGAGAACTATCAACCAGGCCACCAGTACGAAAAGCCCTGTGGTCCAGGGATGCCCGGGAACGCGAAAACCTGCTGCAACATCGGCTGGTTTCTCGCCACTCTTTTCCCGGCGCCGGAAAACAAAAAGGCAGCTCGCGGACAATCCAAAAAATAGCCAGTCCATCACGACTACATAGCTCAGGAGCTGTTCGAAAGTTCCCAGCAGCACGGCAGCGCTTGTGATTACGCCTTGCAGAATAATTGCGACGACAGGCACTCGGCTGCGCGGGCCCAGGCGCGCGAAAGTGGCAGGAAACACTCCGTCTTCCGCCATGGCAAATGCAACACGCGGATAAGTGAGCATGGCGCTGCTCAGGAATCCAAGAGTCGAGACAGCAATCGTAACGGCAACCAGCCTGGCGCCGAAATTTCCGAACGCCCCGTGCATTACCGCGGAAGCCGGTATCGTGGTCGCAGCCAATCCCGCCGGAGTAAGAACCTGAACGTAGATGAAGTTCACCGAAACGTACAGCCCAATTACCCCCAACACTCCGAGTACCAGCGCCCTGGGAAGGATCTTGCGCGGCTCGCGAATTTCGCTAGCAATGTAATTCGCTGTTTGCCAGCCACCGTAGGCAAAAATCACGGGTATCAAGGCAGCGCCGAAAACGGTCAACAGGTCGAAGGAAGCGGGGCGGTCAAGCAGCGGATGCCAGGCTGGATGAGGCGCCGCCGGAGACCGAAGAATAAACCACGCGCCGCCGCAAACGATCATCACCATGGCGATAATACGCAGCACCATGAAGAAGCTTTGCACACCACTTCCCGCGCGCAGGCCCAAGCAATTTATTGCGGTAAGCAATACCACGACGGAAACCGCTGCAACATTTTCGGGCACTGTGCCGCGAGAGAATTCGCGGAAATATTTTCCAAAGGTTACCGCTACGGCGGCGGTGCCGCCTGCATGAATCACCAGAATGCTTACCCAGCCGTAAAGGAATCCAAGAAGCGGGTCGTAGGCCTCGCGAATGTAAGCATACTGTCCCCCCACCCGCGGCATCCGATTGGACAGTTCGGCGTAAATAAAAGCGCCCACGAGCGCGAGAAGACCGCCGGCGATCCAAGCGCTCAAAATCAGGGCAGGCGTGTGAACCAGTTTTGCGACAACGTAGGGGTTGATGAATATGCCGGAGCCGACAACCCCACCCATCACGACCATGGTGGCGTCGAAAATTCCCAGGCGAGCAACCAGACCCGAAGCCGGTGCCGCCGATCCGGACTGAGTAGCAGAGCTATCGTGAGCTTGATTGCTTTCTGACATGGAGGCGAGCGCTGACGCTAAACGAGCGGTAACTGGTCGAAAGTGCCAGCAGGCGGCGCGAATCTAACATTGAAGGACTTATCCGCCAAGCAATCGCTCGAGTCCACCTCGTTTTGCCCGGCACCAAAGCTTCCGATCAGCCAGTCCATTCTCGAATTGTGAATGTCATCATTCGGGCTGTAGCTACATCTAAATTATGCGTTGCGGCAACAGCGTTTCCCTTCGGCGTTGCAAGATTGAATGGTTGTAGGCAGGATATATTAGCGCCGGTTGCACATTGTTTTGAGATACGGCTGGAGTTGCAGTTGAAATCATAGATTCGAAAGGGCCAAGAATGAATTTTGGGATTAGCCTCCGGGACGAAAACTCAAACGGTCACACTCGCCTGCCCAATTTACCGCCGCGACTTCGAGGACTCGAGCGCCTTTCTTTAAACCTGTGGTGGAGCTGGCAGCCCCATGCGCGCGAAATGTTTCGATCGCTTGACCACCAGGCTTGGCGTGAGAGCAATCACAATCCGGTGCGCATGCTGGCGCTGCTTCCCCAGGAAACCCTTCTCGAAGCGGCCAACGACACCGAATTTCTAAAGATTTACGACCTCGTGATGGATGAGTTTGAAGCGAGCATCGAGTCGGAAACAGGATGGTTCACCTCAGAATATGGCAAGCCTCAAGCGACCATGGCCTACTTCTCGGCCGAATACGCTTTCCACAATTCGTTGAAGCTCTATGCCGGCGGCTTGGGCGTTCTAGCGGGCGATTACATCAAAGAATGCAGCGACCTGGCCATTCCAGTCGTCGCCGTTGGATTGGTTTATTCCCGCGGCTACCTTTCGCAAAAGCTGCGGGATGATGGTTGGCAAGAAGACGAAGAAAAGATATTAGATCGCTCACACGATCCTGTACGGCAAATTCTCGACAAAGACAACCAGCCTCTTTCCGTGCAGGCGCCTTTGTTCGATCCGCCGCTCCGCGTGCAGGTGTGGCGCGCCGATATTGGCCGGGTCCCGGTCTATTTGCTCGATACGGACGTGGACGGCAATCAAGACGCTGACCGCACCATCACCCATCGTCTTTATACCAACGATCCCGAGCAGCGTCTTCGGCAGGAAATTGTGCTAGGCATGGGCGGAATGCGAGTTTTGGAAGCCCTGGGCATTCACCCGGCGGCCGTACATATCAATGAAGGCCATCCAGCTTTCGCGCTGGTCGAACGTTCACGAATGCTTGTCGAGTCTGGGAAAAAATTCGATGAAGCAATCACGGAGGTTCGCGACACTTCCGTCTTCACTACGCACACACCTGTTCCGGCCGGCACCGACGTTTTCCCATATCCGCTGATGGACAAATATTTCGCCAATTCATACGACAAACTGGGGACTGACCGCGAGCGATTCCTTTCGCTGGGCGCTAACCCAGTCGATCCGAGCGCCGGATTCAACATGACCGTGTTCTCGCTGCGCATGGCGAAGTTTTGCAACGCAGTCAGCAAGAAGCACGGCGAAGTCGCGCGCCATATGTGGGCTCCCCTGTGGCCGGATAAAGACGAGGCGGACGTACCGATCACTGCCGTCACCAACGGAGTGCATCTCCGTACCTGGATGGACCCCATATGGCTGCAGCCGTTGCTCGATAAATATGCAGGTTCCGGATGGGTGCGCGAGCAAGACCGCGCCAAAACCTGGCAAGCCGTTGATGACATTCCAGACAAAGAGCTGTGGCGTCTGCGCAAGCGTTTGAAGGGTTTATTGCTGGCAGAGATTGACGAACGGGCTCGCGAGGAGTGGGCCAAGAAGCGCGTTCGTGCGGAGAGCGTAGTTGCATTTGGAGCTCTGCTCGATCCCCAGATTCTCACCATCGGTTTTGCGCGCAGATTCACCGGTTACAAAAGGCCGGATCTTATTCTTCACGACCTAGAACGGCTCAAGCGCATTCTTTTGCATCCGCTTCAGCCGGTGCAAATTATTTTCGCCGGTAAAGCCCATCCCTCCGATATTGGCGGCCAGCAATTAATCCAACGAATATTTCAGCTGGCACAAGATCCTGAGTTCGCCGGCCGCATCGCCTTCGTGGAAAATTACGATTATCATCTGGCTCAACGCATGGTTCGTGGAGTGGATGTCTGGCTGAATAATCCGCTTCCTCCTCTTGAAGCGAGTGGGACCAGCGGAATGAAAGCAGGCGCCAATGGAGTTCCCAGCCTTTCCGTGCTCGATGGTTGGTGGATTGAAGGATACAACGGCAAGAACGGATGGGCGTTTGGCGGCGACCCGGTGGAAGGTGATCGTACGAACGCCGATGCAGACGCTCTATATCGCTTGCTGGAAGAAGAGATTGTCCCGCTCTATTACCGGCGCACCGATGATGAGATTCCCCACGACTACGTTCGCGTCATGAAAGCCGCAATTAAGAGCATCGCGCCGCAGTTCAGCACCATGCGCATGGTCAAGGAATACGTGAGCCGCTTCTACGTCGATGCGCTGGGCCTGAAAGAATCGCTGGCCTCCATCGATAAATAAGTTGGCGCCGGTGAATGCTCTATGCGGCGCTGGCTTGGTTCAGAATTTCAATGGAACCTTGGTCCAGTTGCAGTTTTGTCGCTTCGATCAGATCTTTTAGCTGTTCCAGATTCGTGGCGCTGGCGATTGGAGCAAGTACGCTAGGCCGCGCAATCAACCACGCGAGCGCGACTCTAGCTGGCGTGGAATGATGTTTGCGGGACACTTC
>CAVOLC010000002.1:0-2288152 GCA_963696715.1 uncultured Acidobacteriota bacterium | reverse complement strand
GCTTGTCCGGTGACGCGTCGCCAAATCGGACATTTGGGTCCTATACCGCAAATGTCCGGTAACGCGGGTGGTCTCAATGGGTCGACGCAACACTCAGGTCGAACCCAACTTGCATTGAAAACAAAGACTAAAATCGCTCGCTAGCTAGGGTTAATCAGCCGGAACACTACCCTGGCTAGGCTTTGACCCAGTACAGCCAAACAGATCGCTTCTCCCGGGGAAGCATCGTCGAATCAACGTATTGGATAGTGTTGCATCGACCGGTTGAGCTGGCACGACTTACCAGGCAAGTGGAATCACGTCCGGCTCGCTCGTCATTTGTCAAGAATCGGCTTGGTACGCGGTTGTGATCTTAAACGCTTGATTACGCTAGATCTTTGTCTGCGCAGAGCTGACACAGATAAGCTGGTTCGCAGCACTCACGGCGCGGTGCTCTCAATCATTCGAAACTGTTGCGAGCTGATCTTCGTCTTCGTTGCGCTTTACCAGAGTGCCGCTGACAATCGTGTCTGCGTCCGTCTCAACGGCCAGCATTTCCCTCCCGCAGTCGACAACCAAGAAGCTGAAGTGCAATTCGGGCAGCCCCTTTGGCGTTATCGTAGCCGTGCCCGTGCAGTTCTTATCGACCGTGTAGGAACCGGTGACGGGCTCGTCCGCGAACGTTTTGATACGTGCCATCCTCGGAACTTGCTACGTGTCCGCTTATCTCTCCTTCTCCAGAAGGGTTGATCTTAAACTTCAACTCGCCGATGAAATCCACGGCTCCTATAGCGGGCGCGCCTGCGAGGTAGGCGCCGGTTGCCTCAAATCCGAAACTACCCTTAACCCCAACACTGTTGCAGTTCGGGGAGCCCTGCTTCACGGCGAATCCCTCCGAAAGTAGGTGAACGGCCAGAAATCCCCTTGGCGTAACCACGATTGAGAAGGGACTGCCTCCCGACGGTGTACCGGTGCCGGTGCAGTTCGAGGCGACTGCGTATGTTCCGCTGAGGGGAAGCGTGCTTATCACGCCGTTACGAGATGTTGTGGTTTCTCCGGTAAACGTGCCTTTGGTTGAGTCAAACGTGAGCTGGCTGACGGCCGCGCTGTTAGGGGTGCCATTGCTATCCGTGCTGTCGTGCAGAAATCCGTACGTGCCGCTCAAAGAGGCGTTTGAACAAGTAGCCCCGGCAGCGGGACGGACCGCAAAGCTGGCAAGAACAATCATTCCGGCGACGCAAAACAGTTTGGAAATCATGGTGCTCTCCTCTCCCTGCGTTTTTTCTTGCCCTCGTCTTCCGGATAGGCGGACGTTTTTGCACCGCGAAAGCATCGCCGCACTTACTGATACAGCTCCGCAGATGCGAGTCCCAGATACAATCCGCCACCGGCAACCAATACGCTGCCGTTTGAAAGCAGCGTTGCTGTGTGGCCCGAGCGCCCGACTTCCATGCCACCGGTAATGCTGAAAGTGCCGGTGGTCGGGTCGAAGACTTCCGCGGTGGAGTTGTCGCCGCCGCCGCCCGCCACCAACACCGTCCCCGTCGGCAACAGCGTCGCCGTGTGGAAGCTTCGAGCTGTAGCCATTGAGCCCGTCGCGGAAAAAGTTCCGGTGGTTGGGTCGTAAATTTCCGCGCTGGCAGTCGCCTGCAAATTGCCTGAACCCGCGGCGATCTCACCGCCGGCGATCAGCACTCGTCCGTCGGCCAAAAGTGTTGCCGTGTGTTGTTCGCGGCCGATTGTCATTGGGCCGGTATTGGTGAAGGCGCCGGTAGATGGGTCGTAGAGCTCGGCGGTGGCGAGCGGAGCTGCTGTATTTGATACCGCGCCACCGGCGATGAGCACCTTGCCGTTGTTCAGCAGCGCGGCCGTATGCATAAATCGTGCATCCGTCATGTTTCCCGTCGGCGAAAAGGCGCCCGAAGCCGGATCATAGAGATCGGCACTGGCGAGGCCCGGCCCCGTTTGATCCATGCTGGACCCACCCGCAATCAGGACTTTGCCGCTTGCAAGCAAAGTCGCCGTGTCATCCCCGCGGTTGGCCGTCATGCTGCCCGTATTGCTGAATTGACCAGTGTTCGAGTCGTAGAGACCTGCTCCGTTGTCCGAGAGACTACCGCCGTAGTCCCAAACAGAGTTTAGAAAGCCGCCGGCTTGTAGAACCGTGCCGTTTGGCAAAAGTGTCGCGGTGTGACCGAATATCCCTACACCATCATCTCCCTCGATCTCAGTAAACTTGCCCGTGCCAGGGTCGTACACTTCTACCGAGGAGAGGCCGACGTATCCGGTTGCCTCCGTGTACGAGCTGCTGTTTGAGCCATACGCAATGAGCACCTTGTTATTCGGCAGTAAGGTTGCAGTGTGGAGGCCGCGCGCCTCCTGCAAACTTCCGGTAGGCGTAAATCCGCTAGAAGATGTGGTTACGGTAACCGTGGCGCTCGCGGTGACCGTGGTTTCTTCGCTACTGGCAGCGACAACGTGGTAGAAACCTCCGGCGCTCGGAGCGGTATAGAGCCCGGCGCTGCTGATCGTCCCACCGGCCGTTTCCTGAACGGTGTAACTCACATTCGTAATGGTCAGGCCTGAGACAGTCGCCGAAAACGTCTTCGTTCCAGCGGGATGAACAGTTGCCGCTGCGGGATCGAGCGTCACCTGAGGCGTCGGAACGGTAACTAGGGCCTCTCCCGAGGTGGAACTAGCCTGGCTCGTCGCTACGACATGAAACGTGCCGCTCCCATTTGGGGGTGGCGTGTAGACACCGGCGCTGTCGATTGTGCCTCCGGAGCTTTCGGTCACGCTCCATGTGACTGCGCTTTTGGTCGTGCCAGTGACGGTGGCCGTAAATGTTTGCGTGGCATCGCGAAAGACGGTGGCGGTACTCGGGCTGACGCTCACGATGACGAGCGGCGGGGGAGGAGGAGCAGGAGGAGGTAAAGTCGTCGAACGGCTGCCACACGCGTTGAGGAGGCCTAGCGCAAAGACTAAGAGCGCGGCGGATATAGAGGATTTCATGTGCCCTCGCAATAGCGCAGTAGTTCCCAGGCATGGCCGCATGCTGCGTTGCGCGACATTGCTGCAAAGCGGGTTCTGGAGCAATGGCGAGTGCGTGGTCTGTGGCTGACTTTTTTCTGACCGCGCAGCGCTATGAGGCCAGGCGGGTTAGACGAGTGCAAATATTACATCGGCGGCAAGTCGTTAGTGGTAGACTCCCGCCAATCTGGTACCGGTGAGCCCCAATGGAAGTTAGCGACCGAGCCCGACGTATGCGGTTTGATGCCTTCGATGTGGATGTGCGAGCAGGCGAAGTGCGCAAGCACGGTATCCGCCTGAAGCTTCAGGTCCAGCCTTTCCAGGTACTCCTGCTGTTGCTGGAGCATCCGGGCGATGTGGTTACCCGCGAGGAGCTTCGCCAGAAACTCTGGCCCGGCGACACTTTTGTCGACTTCGATACCGGTCTGAACAGCGCGGTCAAGAAGTTGCGCGAAGCTCTTGGCGATTCAGCTGAAGAACCCAGGTACATCGAAACTCTGCCGCGACGTGGATACAGGTTTGTCGCGCACGTCGAAAATGGGTCTTCGGCCTCCGTCTCTGCTGCGCCGGTCCCCGCCTCGACAGCCTCGGGAGAGCCGGTTTCCGTCGAGCAACCACCCGCGACGGCTCCCGCTTTAGCGACAACTTCAGGAACCAGGAGCAAGTGGCGAGCATGGATGGCGGCTGGCGCTGCCGTGCTGATGCTTGTTGCCGCTGTCGTTGCATGGCGAGTGTATTTCAAGCGTCCTGTGCTTACGAACACCGACGTGATCCTCGTCACGAACTTCGTCAACAAGACAGGTGATCCGATCTTCGACGGCACGCTCGACAAAGCGCTCGAAGTGAAACTTGCCGAGTCGCCCTTCCTGAGCGTCTTCCCCGCGGCAGACGTCCGAACATCGATGCAGATGATGCGGCGCGATCCAAGCGAGCGAGTGACGCCCGAGCTGGGCATCGAAATCTGCAAACGGCAGGGACTGAAAGCCCTCGTCGCCCCGGAAATTGCCGCCTTCGGAAACACTTACCTAATCACCCTGGAAGCGATCGACGCGCGCACCCAAAAGGTGATCGCGCGCCGGCAGGAGGTGGCCGAAAACAAGGACAAGGTGATCGCCGCACTGGGAAAAGCGGGATCGCAACTGCGAAGGCAGTTGGGCGAGAGCCTGAGTTCACTCGAAAAATATGACGCGCCACTCGATCTGGCGACTACGAGTTCGCTTGAAGCCTTGCAAGCCTACCGCACGGGACAAACGCTTTTTCGCTCTGGAAAACAGAGTGAGGCCATTCCGTACTTCGAGCGGGCTATCGAACTGGATCCCGAGTTCTGTTCCGCTTATTCCGTTCTCGGCACCGCCTATTTCAGCGTGATCAACGATGAAGCAGCCCGAAAGAATTTTGCGAAAGCCTACGAGCTAAAGGACTCTCGGCTCACGCAGGAAGAAAATTTCCAAACTACCGCTCTCTACCACTCCTACATTACGGGCAATCTGGAAAAAGAGATCACCGTGCTAGTTCTGTACCAGCAGGCCTACCCACGCAGCGCTTTTGCTGCCAACCGGTTGGGAATCGCTTACGCGACGATCGGCAAAAAAGACGAGGCCTTGCGACAGTTCAATCGCGCGATCGAACTTTCTCCCGTGCCTTCCGCTCAGTACTACTCCAACGCCAGCCAGGCGCTGATGACTCTCGACCGGTTGGATGATGCCAAGGACTTGCTTGGCCGCTGGCAGAAGGTAGGCTCGCTGAATCCGTTTGAAAGAGATGTGCTCTACCGAATTGCCTTTTTTCAGAACGACACCGACGCGATGGCGCGGTATGCCAGCCAGACGCCGCGCGATGATATGCACTGGCGCCAATTGCAGATGCAGTTCGCATTCTTGCGCGGCGACATGAACCAGTTCCGTTCGCTGAGTGAGGGCCTGGTGAACGAAGACCTCCGCGCCGGCGAAAAAGAAAACGCAGCCAACGAGCTTGCGCTGCGCGCTCAACTGGAATCGCTTCTCGGAAATTATGACCTGGCTCAAAAACTCTGCCGGCACGCTTCAGATCCGGGCAACTTCAGCTCCTCGGAGCTCTGGCGCTGCGCCGAGGCGCTCGGGGAGGCCGGCGATTTCATGGCTGCGGAAACCTTGGCGGCAAAAATGGGAGGAATGGATCCGGAGGATACGATTGAGCAAAACGTGAAGCTGCCGCTGATCCGTTCAATCGTTGAGCGACGCCGAGGAAACGCAATCAAGGCCCAGGAATTGCTCGCGCAAGCCGAACCATACGAATATTCGCTGGACGTTTATTACCGGCGAGCGCAAGCCGATCTGGCTGCGGGAGACTCCGGCAACGCGATCGTGGAGTTCAAGCGCATCGTGCTCCACCGCGGATGGGGTTGGTGGCCGGTTTACTTTCCGCTCGCTCAACTCGGGATCGCGCGCGCCTACGCGATGCAGGGAGATCACGAGAGCAGCCGCAAAGCGTACGACGATTTCTTCACTACCTGGAAAGACGCGGATCCGAGTATCCCCATCCTCCGCCAGGCCAAAGCCGAATACAGCAAGCTCGCGCCCGCAGCAGCTCCGCCGGCTTCAGCGGCGGTCGCAAAGAATTAGCGCTTCATTCTTCACACTCGCCCTGCCGACGGAATACATTGCTTGTGTCGCTTCGGATGCCCTAATCGGACAAGTCAATTTTGCGCAAAAACCCACCGGAGCGTTATTGCGCAGGCGATCTTTAAATGCTGCAATGCGAAATCGAAACGACGTGAAATATCGCGCGGGAAGCAACGCAGGCTTTAAGTGCAAGCCACGTTGCTGCAAGGTATTGGAAATGCAGATGATAGAAACGCATTACGGAGAGAGGTGCCGTTCGCACGCAACAATCTCCGATTTAATTTTATCTTGTGAAATAAGCACGCCCGCCGTGAAAATCGTCATGCGAATATTCAACGCGTCACATTTCCCGCCGTCGTCGTCGCCGAAATTTTCAAGGCTTCTGCCGCCAACCGCCAGCGGCAACGCACGCGCGGAGCGTCGGAATGTTTCTACGCCTACTTCTAACGAAACGGAAATTGCAACTCCGCGGCGACGACGCCGACGGGTGTATCACTTTTCCCCGCTCTGTAACCATACCCGGTACTACGCTGACTCCGCTACACGAAGCCTTTAGACTTGAATTATCTAGCCGCGCGGTATCGATTTAGTGGAGATGCTCGAATACCGCATACCAGCGTTGGACTCCCCGGCGCAGTCGGACGTCGTTGAGAATGTCGTAAACTTTTCGTCCGGTAGGTAAGAAAACTACTAGTTTTTAACCGTCATTCTTGTCTCGCTAAACCCACTAAAAACCGGGGGAACGGAAGCCACAAAAGGAGGAGCATTTTTAACCGCTCTTCGCGAACGCTCTGCACCACATTTACCGCGCCCTCTGGGGGGCCAATCTGCTCACTGAGCTTCTCCATTCCGCAATGAGGTCGGCCAGCGGGTCCGCGCGGTTATCGGCAACGTCCAATGTCTGCCGGGGCGTTCCTTCTGCTCGGTTGAATATTGCCTCTGCACAGCCCCGATCTCCCATGCGTGCTTTGCTGCCCAATGCTTCTACGATGTTCTCAGCATTGGTTCTATCTTTCCCAAAAGGTGCTTTCCTTGCTGGAGCTGCTAGGAATGCACGGCATGCTTCGGCAGCGGTAGCTGATTTAGGACGGCCACCTGGATTGGGGGACACTCCCTTTTGGAAGCGTGGCCCATGTTTGTTGCCCTTGGCGAATGGCCTTCCTCGCGGGCGCTTTTTAGGCTTGATCTCAAGCGTAAACGCTGTAGCGGCACTATTCGACCTGTTCTGGGATTCCTGCGATTTGGACATTAACTTCCCTCTATAGGAAAGTTACCTTTCAAAAAAAGTTCAGGGGTTTTCGTGTTATGCGAATGTACATAGGCTGCCCTCAACTTTCTTCGGACTTCAAGTAGCACTTAACTTGTCCGGTTTGCGTTAACCAGGCACAAGCAAAATTGTTGAAGAAAACCGATGTTTTGAGATATCTACTTGTGCAGATAAACCGGAAAGGAGCGAGACGATGCGCACCGTGACCTATGGCGGAGCTGTCAGTTTGGACGGATTTCTGGCCGGTGTGGATGGCTCCCTCGACTGGCTGCACTTCAGCAAGGACGTGCAGCAGGTAATGACGGACTACTGGAAGGACGTCGACACCATACTGATGGGACGCAAAACTTACGCGGTCTCTGTCGCGAACAATCCAAAGAAGTCCGAGCGTGCTAAGCGCACCGAGCCGACCATCCAAACCTATGTATTCTCGCGCACGCTCAAGGAGATCGACAATCCCGGAGTTCAACTGGTGGCGAGCGACGCGGTAGAGTTCGTCCGACATCTCAAACAAGAACCAGGGAAAGACATCTGCCTCATGGGCGGTGGCGAATTGGCGCAGTCGCTTTTAGCTGCGGGGCTGGTGGACAAAATCGGGCTGAACATCCATCCGATTCTTCTCGGCTCAGGCATACCCACGTTCCGCGATCCCGGACACCGAATAAAGATGACACTCACGGAATGCCGTACGCTCGAAGGTGGCTGCATTCTCGCAAATTATGTGGTTTTGCGCGCAGCCTGACCCACGCGCTTCGAGTCCCGACGGCGCGTCTACAAGACGCCGACGAACCCGCCAATTGGCGCATTGCACCTGCTAGCCGGTAAGTATTGTCTACCAGACGCCAGGAATGAGACGCTTCGTCCGTGCCGAGTACACAGCGTATTCGTCGCCAAACTCCTCAACCATCATCCTCTCCTCCGCGCGGACGCGAAGCGCGCAGAGGATCACGAACGCGATCAAGTTCGACGGACCTGCCACCCAATTCGGGATGACGAGCGCCTGGCCGATGGAATACAGCGCTAGCGCCAAGTACATCGGGTGGCGGATACGGCGATAAACGCCATGCGTGATGAGTCGATGCTGCTCGCGTACCTCCAGGGTGATCGACCAATTTGTACCAAGGTCAGCGTGCGACCGGTAGAAGAGCCAGAGGCCGATCACCAAGCACATCACACCGGCGACGAGCGGGCCGGTGCCCAGCGCGTACTCAGCGAACGAAAACGCTGGCGACGCGACCCAGATCAGAGGGACGAAGAAACCGACCCAGGCGAGAACCAAGAGGCCGGTCTCTAGCGGAGTTTTATAGCTTGTGGCGACCTTGACAATTCGACTCCGGTGCCCGTGCGGCGCACGAATGGCGATCATCACCACGGTACCTGCGAGCACCAGTGCCTTCGCGATCCACGGATTCATGCCCAAGCACCGTCCCTTTCACACCGTACTGCGACTGTCCTCAAAGTGCTTCTGTCCGACTAGCTCCCTGTAATGCCGGACTCGCAGAACTTCCACCACGCGGTCCTATAGTCTGGGAGTCGGCCCGGCATATGAGTGATGCAATTCAGTTTATCCGATCAGGAAACGGTTTGCTCCTGAATGACGGGATACCCGGAAGTAATTCCACTTGCCTGGGGTTCGACTTGAGTGTTGCGTCGACCCATTGAGACCGCCCGGATAACCGGACATCTTGCTCACCAGTATTCAACTTCTCCGGTAAGCGTTTATGCAGGACGGAGACACTGTTCATGCCAAATTCCTGGAACATCCTTCAAGTTATAGAGGACGTCTCCACCATGATAAAACCCGACCTTCTCGACTACTGCCGCCGCATTAGCATAAGCTAGTTGTTCCAGTTGCAATTTGTGATGATAGTTCCACTCCGTCATGAATCGTTCCAAGAAATCCCGGTCGGCAACACGAACTCTTGAACCCTCCGCATAAGCTGACTTATATATGCCTTCTGAGGTCATTGATTGGAGGCGTTATACCACAATCGTGAGCAAAGTCCTGATTAGCCGGATTACCGGAGAAGTGAAGTGATACTTTATTTCTCCGATTTGTGCGTTAATCAGATGGGATGAGAAGGCCGGTCTCCCGCGGGATGCGATACGCTCCCAGTGAACGACGCGCTCAAGGCGCAAAAAGGAGACCGGCAATGAAGAAGATTAGCACTGTGGTGATCGAGGGGATGCAGATTTTCAAAGAGAACCAGCTCACGATTGGATTGGATCTGGGAGACCGCTATAGCCATTACTGCATTCTGAATGAAGCGGGCGAAGTGATTTGGGAGAGCCAACTACCCACGACGCCAAGAGGAATCGAGGAAGTGTTCCGTAGGATTCCGCGGAGTCGGATCGCGCTGGAGACCGGGACGCATTCACCCTGGGTCAGCCGGCAGCTGGCCCAGTTGGGACACGAAGTGATCGTGGCCCATGCACGCAACGTGCGACTGATCAGCGAGAGCAGCCGGAAAGATGATCGACTGGATGCTAGGACGTTGGCACGGCTAGCCCGAATCGATCCCGCGTTGCTCAGTCCGGTGCGGCATCGCAGTGCCAAAGCGCAAATCCATCTGACGGTGATCCGGGCTCGAGCGACATTGGTCAGCGCACGCACGGCGCTGGTGAATGCGGCACGCGGGTTGACGAAATCCTATGGCGCACGACTGCCGAAATGCGGGAGCGAACAAATGAATCGGGAGATCACCAAAGGACTGAGCGAGGAATTGCGGGACGCTTTGGACCCGCTGCTGGCAGAAATCGAATCACTCAACGAGCGCATCGCGGAATACGATCGGCGAATCGTAAGAGTCTGCCAGGAAGTGTATCCCGAGGTTGCTCTGCTCCGACAAGTGAAGGGAGTAGGACCACTGATTGCGTTGACCTACGTTCTGACCTTGGACGATCCGCACCGCTTTCGCCGCAGCCGGGATGCCGGATGTTTTCTGGGGTTGCGTCCCGGGCGCAGGAACTCCGGCATGAGCGAGCCGCAGATGCACATCAGCAAAGAGCGAGACCGTTATCTCAGAACGCTGCTGGTGCAGGGGGCCCACTACATACTCGGGCCCTTCGGACAGGACAGTGATCTGCGGCGCTGGGGACTCCAGCTCGCCAAGCGCGGTGGGAAGAATGCCAAGAAACGAGCCGTCGTTGCGGTGGCGCGAAAGCTGGCCGTACTGCTTCACAAGTTGTGGGTCAGTGCAGAAGTCTATGAACCACTACGGAACAACCACAAAGTGATGACCGCAGTCGCATAGGAGAGTGTGAATGTAACAGCCGAGCTCATCCGCCGAGATCAGGTGACTGCGACAAATGCCTGGCCCCACCTCCCCTCCAAAAGATGGGAGCGAGGTCGATAATCAGGTAGCAGCACCTACTGAATTGAGTACGCCCACCTTGCAGCGAGCGAGAATCGCTCATAACAGACTGCGGATGGAAGGATGGCGACAGAGGCGGCTCGGCTCGAAGGAAAGAATCCACAGAAGGAAAAACAAAACTGTCTTGACTCTAACCGGCCTTCTCATGGAAGGCACTTGAGGCTGGGAGCGCCCGACAAAGGCCTCTCGGGGGTATAATCGCGGCAAATCATGCCGCTTGCTCCGGGTACAAAGCTCGGTCCCTACGAAATCCAATCCGCACTTGGCGCGGGGGGCATGGGTGAAGTGTATCGCGCCCGCGACACTCGGCTTGATAGAAGCGTCGCGATTAAGATTCTCTCCGAGCAACTTTCTTCCGATCCAGTTCGCAAACAACGATTCGAGCGTGAAGCCAAGACCATCTCGAGCTTAAGTCATCCGCACATCTGCGTGTTGCACGACGTCGGCCATCAGGACGGCATCGACTATCTGGTGATGGAGTGCGTCGAAGGCGAGACATTGGCGAAGCGGATCGAAAAAGGCCCCCTGCCGCTCGACCAAGTACTGAAGTTCGGCGCGCAGCTCGCTGACGCGCTGGACAAGGCGCATCGCAGTGGAGTCGTTCATCGTGACTTGAAACCTGGCAACATCATGCTGGCACCGACGGGTGCGAAACTTCTGGACTTCGGCCTTGCGAAGCCGTCAATCTCGCTGGCCAGCTTGGCATCAGTGACGGCGCCAGCCGCGAAGCTATCGCCTGCCACTGAACCAGGCACCATCGTCGGCACGTATCAATACATGTCTCCGGAACAGGTCGAGGGCAAAGAGTTGGATGGCCGCAGCGATATTTTTTCGTTGGGAGCGGTCCTTTACGAGATGCTGACGGGACGGCGCGCGTTCTCTGGAAACAGCCAACTCAGCGTGGTCTCGGCGATCCTCGAGAAGGAACCCGCGCCAATCAGCAGCGTGAAACCGATGACGCCACCCGCGCTAGAGCACGCGGTTAAAAAATGCCTGGCAAAACTCCCCGATGAAAGGTGGCAAAGCGCGAGTGACCTGGCGAGTGAGCTGAGGTGGATTGGCGAGAGCGGCGTGCAAAGTGTGGCGGGCGGAGTGTCCGAGAAAGTAGGTAAATTCCCTCGGGAAGCGATATGGGTAGCGATGACCCTAGCCGCGATCGCGTTGGCAATCGCCGCAACTTATTACGCAACACGGGCTACGCCGCAATCGCCCTTAATGGTTTCGGTGATTCCTCCGCCTGAGGTGTTTGCGGATACTTCGGGAAGAATCGGACCGCCGCAGATTTCTCCTGATGGAAAGAGGCTCGCGTTCATCGGCTGCAAAACTGAATCTGCGGCTTCGTCGATGGTGGGAGGTAAGACCTGCTCGATTTGGCTGCGAGTGCTGGCCTCAGCGGAGGCCCGTGAGGTGAGTGACACCAGCGGCGCCTACTATCCCTTCTGGTCGCCGGATGGGCGCGAGATCGCTTTTTTTGGGGATGGCAAGCTGAAGCGGGTGGCTGCGGACGGCGGGCCGGTTCAGGTCATCTGCGATGCCGCTGACGCCCGAGGGGGAAGCTGGGGAAGTTCCGGAATGATCATCTTTGCAGCGACAAGACTAAGCCCGATTCTTCGTGTGATGGCCGATGGCGGGACACCGGTGGCAATCGCTGAAGTTAAGCCCTCCTCAGTGGCTGTGGAGGTTGTTAGCCATCGCTGGCCACATTTCCTGCCCGACGGCGAACACTTCCTCTACGTAAACTCACCGAACGGTGGGTGCACTGAACTGAATGAGTTGCATTTCGCCTCGATCGACGGAAAACAAGACGTATCGCTAATGCGTACATGCAGCAGCGCTACTTTTGCGAACGGAAACCTGCTTTTTTGGGGCGATGGAAATCTCGTCGCACAACGGTTTGACCCACGTACAGGGGTATTAAGCGGAGCCCCTGCAGCCATCGTCGAACATGCAGATTTCGAGCCACTCTTCAGCATTGCGGAATTCTCGACCTCCGCCGAGGGCGAGCTGGTGTACATGGTAGGTGATGCGCCTACGGGCACGCAGTTAGTCTGGTACGACCGGAACGGAAAAGTATTGGGAACATTGGGTGAGAATGACCATTACAAGACCGTGGCCATTTCGCGAGATGGGTCGCAGGTTGTCGCGGATACGACCGGGATGAAAGAGGGCAAGATCCGAATTCTGGATGCGCGGGGGACCCGGACACTGATGCCACTCGGCAACGGCGACGGAGGCTCTCCTGCGTGGTCGCCTGACGGCCGGGAGATCTATTTCACTTGGAGTATCAATGGGCCGCGGGACATCTATGTAAGAGCGGCGGATGGTTCCGGGGAAGAGAAGGCGGTGCTGAAGTTTGACAAAAACCAGTACGGAGCATTGTTCCTCACCGTGTCGCCGGATGGAAAATCTCTCGCGTATGAGATCATCGACCGCGTTACGGGTGCGGACATCTATACTTTAGCGCTTGGGGGTGACAGCAAGCCACAACCCTTCCTTCATTCGGTCGCGAACGAGTCCGCGCCGACCTTCTCGCCCGATGGGAAGTGGTTGGCATACGAATCAAATCGTAGTGGAAGAAACGAGGCTTACATTTCGCCTTTTCCCTCCGGTGGAGCGCAGTACCAGGTTTCAACGAGTGGAGGGGAGAGGCCGGTTTGGAGGCACGACGGGAAAGAGATCTACTATCGAGAAGGTCTAAGAATAATGGCAGTGGAAGTAAATACGAAGGCGAGCCCTGTTGAATTCAGCACCCCGACGGCACTGTTCGAACTGGCCTCAGGCAATTTGAATGGCCGGTATTACGACGTGGCACCGGATGGACGATTCCTGACCAACACATCCCCGCTGGCAAAGAAGGAACAAAATTTCTCGTTGGTGGTCAATTGGCCGGGAAGGCTAAAGAAATGACGCTTAGAGCGGGTAGCAAACTCGGGCCGTACGAGATTGTGGGACCGCTGGGCGACTGAAAAGCCCAACGAACACGTTGTCCCGGAAATTTCCTATCATGCAAGCCATTGTGTCTCGTAAGTTGAGCTGGCAGCGTTAATCAGGCATGTGGATTGGCAGTAGCGGTGCCATGGCGTGCATTTGTCATGTCGTGTTATTTCAAGCTCGTTAGGAACTCATCGAGCAAACTGTTGAACTTGTCGGCGTCATCGACAAAAAGCGCATGCCCGGCGTCCTCAAAAAATTCAAATCTCGCGCCAGGAATACTCTTCTGCATCTCTTGAAATTGCGGCACCAAATCCTTGTTCGCGCCGAAGATCAGCGTCGGCTTGTCGATTTTCGCGATTGCCGGCCGGTTATCGGTTGTAAATGTAGCGAGCCCTATGGCGATCGCTGAATCGGTTGGGGTAGCCAGAGAGCCTTTGATTAGTTTATGCAGGTATTCTTCGCTCTGCGGCTTGCGAAACATCGAACGCACGAAGCCTTCCGTCACCTGCGAGCGATTCGTCTGCAATCCTTTGAGGAACTCGATGCTGCCCTTAATGTACTCAGGTGTGAGGTCTAGGCTGGCGACGCCGTCCACCAGGGCAATTCCCGCCAAGCCGCTCGTGCCGAACTGCTCCACGTACGCCGCGACCTCGGGAACCCCCATTGACCAGCCCACCAGCACGACCGGCGCGAGATGCAATTGGTCGATGATCGCCTTCATGTCGCGGGCGTGTGCTGCAGGGTAATCGCCCTCGCCTGTCTTCGACGATTCGCCCTGCGACCTCAGATCCATCGCCACGACTCGATAGTTAGCAGAGAAATGCGCGATCTGGTTCTCCCAAATCCATGCCGGCATCGTGAAGCCCGGCACAAATAGAATGGAAGGGAGCTCGTGTGGTCCAGTGACGGAGATATTGCCCTTCGTCGCCGCGACGGTAGGAGGAAACGGATGGCCGGCCTCCGCGTTTCCGGCTGGCATCTTCGAGCGGCCGGCCTCGATGTAGTGAATCTTAGCCCCGTCCCAGGATGTAACGAAACCGCTCTGTGCGTTCGGATTCTTGTCCTTCGCCGGTGCAGGTGACGCCGCAGCCGAGTTCACGAAGCCCCAAAGCAAAACACAGAGCCAAGCGACGGCAATTGGCTTCGAGCTTCTCCGCGCTCCTTTTAACATTTTCGCCTGAGCCTCGGCTGATCTTGGGTTTAATCCGGGATCTTCATTTTGACTTCCAAGCCGGCCAATAACGTACACCCTTCCGCGAGTCCATTACAACGGAGCGATCATAGGTTCGATGGTCAAATTCCACTTGGACGGTTAGTCGCATTACCGGACATGTTCCGGGCTAGTACTCAACTTGTCCGGTTTGTGCTGTCGGCACTTGATGGTCGTAGGCACCCCACGACGGATTCTAGGGGTTATAATCGCGCACAATCATGCCTCTCGCTCCAGGAGCACAGCTTGGCCCGTATAAAATCGGTGCGCTTCTGGGTGCCGGGGGTATGGGCGAAGTTTACCGCGCGCGTGATATACGGCTGGATCGTACCGTGGCCATTAAAATCCTTCGCGCGCAACCCTCTTCTGATACCGTGCGCAAGCAGCGCTTCGAGCGCGAAGCCAAGACCATTTCCGGTTTGAATCATCCACACATTTGCGTGTTGCATGATGTTGGAAGTCAGGACGGCATCGACTATCTCGTCATGGAGTATGTGGAAGGTGAGACGCTCGCAAGGCGTCTCGAAAAGGGCCCGCTGCCGTTCGAACACGTGCTCAAGTACGGAATGCAAATCGCCGATGGACTCGAAAGAGCGCATCGTAGCGGAGTCATCCACCGCGACCTCAAGCCCGGCAACATCATGCTCACGCCAACCGGAGCGAAACTTCTGGATTTCGGCCTTGCCAAAACGACCGAGCCGCTAGCGGGTCTAGCTACGCTAACGGCGACCGCAGCGAAGCAATCGCCCGCCACCGAGCAAGGCACGATCGTTGGAACATTTCAATACATGTCGCCCGAGCAGGTGGAGGGGAAAGAACTCGACAGAAGAAGTGACATCTTCTCGCTTGGCGCGGTCCTTTACGAGATGCTGACGGGACGGCGCGCGTTCTCTGGAAACAGCCAACTCAGCGTGGTCTCGGCGATCCTCGAGAAGGAACCCGCACCGATTGCCACCGTCAAACCGATGACGCCGCCTACGCTGGATCACGCGATTCGCAGATGCCTTGCAAAGGATCCCGAAGAACGTTGGCAAAGTGCGCAGGACCTTGCTCTGGAATTGAAATGGTTCGCCGAAAACGGGAGCCAGCAGGCTGTTCGGGCGGAAACGAAAGAAATGGGGGCATGGCTGGCGTTGTTGCCGTGGGTACTTTGTGCGGTACTAGCCGCGGGCTTGCTGGCGGGAACGATGTGGTGGCGCGGCGGCAAGAGTGTGGGACAGACGGGCTTTTTTTCGGCGCCGTTTCCGTTTCCGGCGCGGGACGTGGCGGTGGCGCCGAACGGACACACTGTGGGGGTGGTGGGGTTCCTGGAATCCGCAAGGACGAATGTGCTGTGGCTATACGAGGTGGGAGGGCGAGGGTGGAGAAACCTAGCGGATACGGAGGGGGCGCGTTTTCCGTTCTGGTCGCCGGACGGAAAGTCTTTGGGATTTTTTGCGGACGGAAAGCTGAAGAAGTTGGACATAGCGGGCGGCCCGGTGCAGACCGTGTGCGATGCACCGTCTGGACGCGGCGGATCCTGGAATAAAGACGGAGTGATCGTGTTCACGCCGAGCGGGCAGTTAATTGAAGGACTGTATCGAGTGCCGGCAAGCGGCGGAACGCCCACACAGATCACCACGCCGGATGCGAGCCGCGGAGAAAATACTCACCGGTGGCCGATGTTCTTGCCAGACGGCAAGCATTTTCTCTACCTGGCGGCCGACATATCCGGGAAGCCGGATGAGGATGCGATTTACGTGGGCGCTCTGGATTCGAACGAGAGGAAGTTTGTGACGCGGGCGACGGCGAACGCGGCGTATGCGGCGCCAGGATATCTGCTTTATTACCGTGAGAACACGCTGTTCGCGCAACAGTTTGACGCGAACAAGATGGAATTGTCGGGGGAAGTGGTGCCGCTTGCAACGGATGTAACGTACTTGCCGCGAATCCTGCGTGCGGTGTACGCAGCGTCGGATGGGGAAGTGCTGGTGGCGCAGAATGGCAGCGGAGTTTCGCTCTCGAGGCTGGTGTGGTACGACCGAAAGGGGAATGAGATTGGAGCGATAGGCAAGCCGGATGTTTATGCCAACGTTGCGCTAGCTCCAAACGGGAAAACGGTGGCGTTGGACAAAACGGACGTGGGAAGCGGAAACACGGACATTTGGACATACGATTTGCAACGAGACAGCATGAAGCGGCTGACGTTCGATCCGGCGATTGATTCGGCACCGATGTGGAGCCCGGACGGGACAAGGCTGGTGTTTGCGTCGAATCGAGAACATCATTTTGGTCTCTATACGAAAAATGCAGATGGAACCGAGAACGAAAAGTTGTTGGCACTAGAGGTTTCTGACAAGGCCGACAACTATCCGAACGACTGGTCACGGGACGGGAGATACATATTGTACGAACGGGCAAAGGCATTTTGGATTACGACATTGCCGGAGCTGAAGAGCAGAGTGTTTATGAATGTACAAGCAACGGTGAAGAACGGGCAATTTTCTCCGGATGGAAAATGGGTGGCATATACGTCGAACGAGAGTGGGAAGTGGGAAATTTATGTGACGTCGTTTCCGGAACCCCGCGGGAAGTGGCAAGTATCGAGCGCCGGAGGAACCCAGCCTCGCTGGCGAGGGGACGGCAAAGAAATGTTCTATCTTGCTCCGGACGGAAAATTGATGGCGGTGCTGGTTACCGCGGGAGCAAACTTAGATGCTGGAGCGCCGGTCATACTGTTTCAGGCGAATCCGCGAGAACGGCTTGCCACATCGGAGCTGGTGACGTATGACGTGACCAAGGATGGACAGCGGTTTCTGATTAATTCGCAAATGAAGAATCCAGAGACTCAGCCGATGTCGGTGATCCTGAATTGGGGTGCGGAGTTGAAGAAGAAATGAGCCTAGTGGATCCCTGCACTCCGAGCAGGATCGAAAAGTTGCTAACTCCCGATTAGTCGCGTTAATCAGGAGTTGAATATTCGGTCGCTCGTTCCGGTATTGGCGCGGCGGCTTGCAAGGGTATACTGATCCGGAGCTGGCCCAAGCAGATGGCCTCGATTCATCAAATCCTAGGCGCGCGCGATTACAACGCATTCGCCATTCACGTAGGCGGCCTGCGCTCGGTTTTGTAACCCATTAGTGTTGTAACAGTACGGTGAGGCCCCCTGAGACCACGGCGATGTCGAGCCTGCCGTCGTCGTTGAAATCTCCTACTGCTATCGCGAAAGGATTCGTTCCGATGGGGTAGGTCACGGCAGGTTGGAATTCCCCCGTGCCCGTACCCAGGAACAGGCTGACGCTGCCGCTGGTTTCGTTCGCCGTGATCAAATCCAGCTTGCCGTCGCCGTTGAAATCTCCGAGTTCGATCAAGTGGCCGGTAACAAACGGGACAGCGGGCGACAATTGGCCAGGCTGGAACGTCCCATCGCCGTTGCCCAAGAATGTTTCCAGATTGTTCGGGCAAGAGGTTTTGCGGCACAGTCCTTCCCCCACGGCGAAGTCCAACTTTCCGTCGCCGTTAAAATCTCCCACTACCACGGAGTTTAGGCCAACCGCGGGATAGTTGACGGCAGTTTGAAACGTGCCGTCGCCATTGCCCAGGAGCACGCTGACGTTGCCGCTGGCCTCGTTCGCCACAACCAAGTCCAGCTTGCCATCGCCGTTAAAATCACCCACACCGACCGAGATGGGGCTTGTGCCAACACCGTAGTCCACTGCTTTTTCGAAGGTGCCATCGCCATTGCCCAGGAGCACGCTGACGCTATTGCTGTTACTGCTGCCGTTCGTCACCACGATATCTAACTTGCCATCGCCGTTGAAATCTCCCACCGCGGCTCCTTGGGGATTTGACCCAACGCCGTAGCTCACGGCGGGCTGGAAGGTACCGTCGCCGTTGCCTAAGAGTACGCTCACGGTGCCGCTGGTGAAGTTCGAAACGGCCAAGTCCAACTTGCCGTCGTGATTGAAATCTCCCACGACGAGCGAATCGGGGACCGACTCCACGCTATAGTTCACGGCCGGTTCGAAGGTCCCGTCACCCTTGCCCAGGAAGATGCTCACGTTATCGTTGCCCTCATTCGCGACGGCCAGATCCAGCTTGCCGTCATCATTGAAGTCCGCAGTTTTTACGCAAAACGGCGTGGTACCGGCGGCGTAATTTGCTGGAGCGCTCAGAGAAACCGAAGCAATCGGGTTAGCAACTATCAAGAACGCGGCATTGGACGTTCCGCCGCCGGGAGCCGGATTGACGACGGTCACCGAAGCCGTGCTCGGGCTGGCGATATCGGATGCTTGTACGTTTGCCGTCAGTTTCGACTCGCTGACGAACGTGGTGGTGAGGACGCTGCCGTTCCACTTTACCGTCGAGCCGGACACGAACCCAGTGCCATTCACCGTTATTGTGAAGGCTGCTCCGCCAGGGGCCACGGCAGCGGGGCTCAACGGCTGGTTAACTAGCGGCACGGGGCTCGGTGGGGCGCTGACGTTGATCGAACTCGAAGTGCCGGTGAGTGAAGCCGTGTCGGTCGCCGTGATGAATTGAGGGCCGGCGGTATTCAGCGTGACTTGAACGGTCGCGGTCCCGTTCGCAAGCGGTGAGCTGGCCGGCAATACCGCTTGGCCATCAGTGCTCGTGAATTGAACTGTTGCGGCGTAGGTGGCGACCATGTGACCCGAGGCGTTGAGCGCGGTAACAGTGATGTTGAAGGGTATACCGGCAGTTGGCATGGGGGTGGCCGACGTGACGGAAAAGTGGGTGGCGACATCTTGAGTCATGCCAGAGCCGCTACCGCATCCATTGAGGATGCTAACACTAAGGATTGAAACGAAGAACAACAGAGATTTTTTCATGACGCCTCCCCATGCCTTCCCAAGATCGCATTCGTTACACATGGACCCGATTCGAACTCTTTCGGCCACACTACTTCGGTGAAGTTTGCAGCGCACCGAATCTGGCGCTGCCTAGGGGCTCGGCGACCTACCCAGCCAACCTTGTGCCTCCCGGCGGTGGAGCGCCCGCACATCCACTTGCGCACGCAGGCGGTAAAGCAGTGCGCGCAGGCCGAATACGCTGCGGTTGAAATAGACATAGGTCGGATGGGATCGCGTGTAGCGCTTGCGCGTCAGACCAACGAACCAGTGTATTCCTCGCTGCAAATGCTCGATGTTTCCGAAATCGAAGGGACCCTCGTGCCTGATTGGCTCGCACGTCCAGTCGTGCGATTCCTTCATCAATGCCAAATGCTCTTCGTTGGCGAAGTCTTCGTCGGTCATGTAGGCGCCGCGCCGCAGCACCTCACGAACCGTTTCGGGGCCGCCCCAGGTGCTCTCCTCAGACAACCGGATGAGTTCGCACTCTTCCTCGCCGTAATTTTGAACGCAGCCAAAATCAATCAATCCCAGCCGGCCGTCGCCCATGAACAGGTAGTTGCCCGAATGCGGGTCCGCGTAGTTCATGCGCGAGTAATACAGGCGAAAAGTTGAAAGGTACATCTTCGTTCCGAACGCGTTCCGAAGTTCCGGCGAAGGATTCGTCGCCAAGAAACCATCCATGTGCGCTCCGGGAACGTATTGCATCGTCAGCACGCGCTTTGTGGAGAACTCCTCATATACCTGCGGCACCACGATGCCCTCTTCCGGTTTGAAGAGAGAGAGCGCGCGGCGAAGAGATTTTGCCTCGCGCTCGTAGTCGATTTCCTGTTGAAGCATGCGATGGATTTCTTCGAATTGGCGATGCACGTATTCCCAGTCCTTGCTCAGGCGCAACGGGAACAGCAGAGCGCCCAAGTTTCGCATGTCCGCATCGATGGTCCGCGCAATTCCCGGGTATTGAATCTTTACCGCCACTTCTTCGCCCGATTTCAGCCGCGCCAAATGCACCTGTCCTAGCGACGCCGCAGCGAAGGCTCGGGTATCGAAACTGGCGAACACGTCCTCCGGGTCTTTACCCAGTTCGTTGCGTACCAGCTCCCGCAAGAGAGAAAAATGCATCGGCGGAGCTTCGAAGTGCAGCTTGTCCAAGGTTTCAGCGAATTGTGTGGGCACGATGTCGGGGAAGTTCCCAAAAGTCTGCCCCACCTTCATCATTGCGCCCCGAAGGTAGGCAAGCCGGTGGAATATCTTCGCCGCTACTCGCAAGTTCGTTTCGATCTCCGCGCGGTCGTTCGCCTCGGCGCTCGCAAACCACCGCCGCACCCAGAGTGCGAAATATGCCAGCGCAACTTGCCCCGATAGCTCACCCAAAGACCACACTCGGTGGAGCAAGCCGACCGGAACGCTTCTCCGGGAGAGCTCAGCCAAAAGCCCCTTCAGGTTTTCCTGGGACAGATCGTTCGAGCTCGAAGTCTCGCTCTCTTCCGAAATCGCTGATAACAGGTCACTCACCCTCGGGTTCATTGGTAGTCTCCTTTGTTCCCAGCGGGTCCGCATCAGCCGATGCCTTGCGGTGCAGGGAGGCGACGAAAAGCTTTAAAGATTGGTCCAGGAGAGCCAGCGTGTCCTCCTCGTGCGGCGATGCGTCCGCGGCCCAATAAGCCAGAACGCCCAAGTACAATGTCCAGTAAAGCTGCATCGTTACTGCCGGCAAGGGCCCCGCGACTCCGTGGCCTACGATCAACTGTTCAACTGCCTCCAGATGTTCCGTGCGGATTGAGTCCCCGGGATGCTCGGGCGAAAACCGAGCCAGTGGGCTTAACACGGCCTCCACAGCCGACGCTAGGAACTTCCTTGACGGCTTGAGCTGCCTCAAGCCGGTCCAGATAAACGAAAACAGATCCTCCTCCAGCGACTCTTCGCCGCGCCGCCGCGCGCTGAACTCCTCCTTAGCCTCGGCTAGCTCTTGGGAGATAAGGGTAGCCGCAATGGCCTCTTTGGTAGGGAAATAATTGAACAGCGTGCCGGTCGCAATGCCAGCCTCCACTGCTATGCTGCGCGTTGTAGCATTCTCCCAGCCGTCCTTGGCGAACAGCCAAGCCGCAACTTCTAGGATCCGCTTTCGCGTGTCAACTTTGGTCTGGAAACTCACTCTCATCCGAAACTCTCTCAATAATATGAGCGTGCTCACAAAATATCGCACACATCCAAAATCATGTCAATATAAAAATGAGCATGCTCATATTATTGTGTTCGATCGACGACTGGGATTGAGGTGGCCAATAGAGCTTGGACGCCAGTACGTTAAACATTATAGCGACCAGACAATTGCAAGAAACTGTTCGCGGAGTTTTGTGGCGAGACCTTTTAATGGCGATGTAGTCGCTCTGGACGCGACGACATGCGGCAAACTTATCGAGCAAAACTGGGAAATCAGCCGCTTGAGGTCGGCTTTTTGGAATAGCGTTAATGGCGTTGGCGGGAGCTTTGCGATAGCAACTTACGGAACTCTTACGATGAACTGTGGGCCATGATGGCAGGTTACAACGGCCCGCACACACCTTGAGAAAGGCGAGCAGATTCCGATTGTGGGCAGCTAGTGATGGTCGCAGACATGTTCCATGCGGCCAAAATCGAGAAGGAAGCGCACTCCGCGAAGCTTTATCTGCTGCGCGGCGTCTTCCTTTTCGTGTATGCGGGATTTGTATTTATCTTCAATCTCTCGGAAGCGCTGCTGTTCTTGCGGGTTGGCTGCGAGGACCTCTGGGTTACGCCAATCCGGCAGATCCGTGGCCTCTTCGCGGTATTCCTCTTCGCGGACGTCATTGACGGCTCCCTCAGCGTCGCTGAACGTTTTCATCTGCGCTTTCATCATTTCCATAAATTTGGCGGTCAAAGCATTCATTTCGCGAGTTTGCGCCGCGAGCGCAGGGTCGTTGGGCAGGGATGTAGGTAGTCCCGTCCCGCCGCTGGCGCCACAAAGACCTTTTCCGAGATCGATGGCGCGAGCCGTGAGGTTTTCGTATTCGGAGCCCATATCAATACGCAGGAGCGCGCAGGCTTGCTCCGCTGTCGGATCTTTTCGCTGGTGCAGTTCATCGCAGAGGGCCTGTTTGTCCGGGGGGAGTTTGCGGGTTCCTATTTGGTTTCTTGAGGCGGGAACATCGTCATTGGTGACGACCGTTGCGGATTTGGGTGATGGGGATTTCGCTGCCCGTGCTTCTCGAGCTACATCGCCGAGAGGTTTGTTATCCTGGGCGAACGCGATGTTAGCAAAAATCAGAAACAACAAGCTCGGTAGTGTCACCGCTCGTTTCAAGAGTTAGCTCCCAAGGGCGCGCCGTCGCTCCAAAGTCTAGCGCGGCCACACTGCTTCCTGTTCAAGTCAATCTGATAAAGATCCGCGTCAGGTAACGCAGGAGCAAAGCGTATAAGGAATGACACAAGTGGTGTGCGACCCTCTTAATGTTACAATTGCCGTGCGTTTGTCGCTCTTGTGACCTTTAGATTCGATCAGAGGGGCAGTTTTCAAACTTGCGGCTCTAATCTGCTGGAGGCGGTCGAGAAGCACAAATAGCTTAAAAACAAACAAAGGAAGTAAATCAATGAGAGAACAAGGAACAGTAAAGTGGTTCAATGCCGCCAAAGGATTCGGGTTCATCCAACGCCAGTCCGGCGAGGACGTTTTCTGTCATTTCTCGGCCATCCAAGGAGACGGATACAAATCTCTGAACGAAGGACAGGCGGTCGAATTTGAGGTGACAAAAGGCCCCAAGGGCTTACAGGCGGCGAACGTTACAGCCCTATAGTTATTGAACGTCGCCCTCTCGCGCGTTAGGACCTGCACTCCGTCACGTAAGGATGCCAATGCGGATATAGTCGCCAGCAACGTGAAACTCGAGAAGTAATGGAGAAGGCATGCCGGCACAGGCACAACAGCACTACGATAGCCTCGACAATAAGCAGAGGTGGGAATTACTGCTGAAAATTGGCGAAACTCGTGAAGAAGCGCGAGTGTTAAGCCAGCGCGGTTACGACGCACTTGGCGGGTGGGTAAAAACCCGGCTCAAGAGACATTTAAAGCACCCTCAAGCCTAAAACGTCAGTGAGGGTCATTCTATCAACTATTCAAGATGCGAGCTTCTGAAGAATTGGACGAACGATATCCAGTCCTGCTACGCGTTCTTGGTTTTTGCCTTAACAGGTTGGTCTAGATCCTCTGTCCGCGGATGACCGGCTAAATGATGAACGGCCTGTTGATGCTCTCGCATTCCTTTTCGGAATCGTACAGAGCGCCGCACTGATTAAGGCATCCGTTAGTGATTCAGTCATCCGTTAGTGATTCAGTCATGATCGTATCCTTGCTGGGCCAGACAGTCCTAGTGTAGTCTCGCCGGATGGAAATCAGACAAAAATTTCGTGAGCTCCGCGAGCAACAGCACCTCTCTCAAGGTGATATCGAACCAAAAAACCTAGCGAGCCTATGAGTCGCAACTCCATTCTCAGGAAATTGCAAGCCGAGCTCGAACTAGAGGTGACGACCGAGCGACAGGTAGTTTACATTCTCGCTGAAATACGAAAGGCGATTGAACAGGCAGGTGAACTGGAGAATTATTTTGCACTGGATTTCTATTGTTCCTTTGCACTTCATACAAGGATGACCAGGGCTGGCGCGAAGCGAATCCTAGAACGGTTCGACAGTGCACACCCGTTCCTTGTTAAGAATGAAGAAATACCGCGAGAAATTGAGAAGGAAATCGAACAAACAACGAAGCTGGAGAAGTTTCGAGATGAACTGAAACAGTTTCTCAATGCCAACAAACTGCCGACTCGATTCCTCACGGAGCCTGACGCATGGTCCAAGTTTATTCAGCTCTACGGGAACATCATCGACGAGTGCGACTTGGTTCTGAAGAGTGTACATCTGAAATACATTAACCGTGTCGTTCTACGCTTGGATGTGGCTCCTGAAATCCTTGAAACCCAGTTCGGAAATCAAGTGCTATTCCGCATCCGCTGGATTTGTCACGGCAAAGATGGAGGATGCGGTGAACACTTTGTGATTTTTGGTTATGATCCAGCTGCTGAGCCTGCGAAGGGGAACATCGCTGCAATTTGAAAAAGGCCTCACCAGTTCGAAGCCAAAGAAAAAGAGTTTCCCGATTCGCCGCAACTGTTCCATCTCTGCGCGGCAATTTGCCTACCTAAAGGTACCGTCTCACTCGATCGCAGTACTCTGAATATTGCTGGCCGTAATGGTCTCTCAGGTATTCTTCTTCACGCGATACCTGACGGTGAAACAGCCATATGGCGGCAAGCATACCAGTTGTCCCGGCCGACCACGGATTCTTCGACAGCTAGAATCAATTCCTTTGGACGCGCACGGCGGCGACGGATTGGCCGGTGATGCAGCAAGGCACGGGGGGGGTGGCATTGACGGATTGCAACAAGCAAAACCACCGATTTTCCAAACCAGTCAGAATATGCGGACGATTGTTTTTTTATTCGCTTTGTGATCACGTTAGTCGGTTGGCTCCCTTCGTTAATTGCGGCTATTCACTTCTTGGCTGTGACGGTAACCTCGACGTGACCACCTGTTTTGAGCTTCACACCATCCCCGTGTTCATCAGTTAACGTATTTTCAATTCGGAAATCACGGTACCGTGGGTCGGTCTCGTCTACAGTAATCTGTGCTTTTTCGGGTTGGCCCGGACGTGAAGACGGGATAATTTTGTCAACGGTCCCGGGCATTGTGGTACTCGGCTGTTCTGGAATCCGCGCAGTATCTAGGTTCAGCTCCGCTATTCTTGCGGACTTGGCTATGCGCGGCTTCGCCATTTCCTTCCTGACGCTAGCACTCGTCGCGCTGCCGGTCTTTTTCTTAGCTCTCTCATTTAGTTTCCACACATCATGCCTCCAGTTTGTCGCGGGTCGGTTGTGTGAAGCAGTACCGCCATCAGGGTTTTTCGATGACTTTTTCCACCTGGCCAATTTTCTTCTGGGCCTTCCCGACTATATATTCGCCGATGCCTTCGGCTTTCAGGTTCGTGTCCTTCGTGACTTGGCCCACTTTTTCCTTAATCTTGCCCTTCACTTCGTGAACCGTACCTGCGATCTCATTCTCGGTACTTGGTCTCATCTCAACGCCTCCTTCGAAACGATTTGAATTCCGGCCCTCGGTCGAGCGCTTGGCAAACGCCTAATTCTCAGGCGCCCCTCGAAGTCACCTTAACCCGCCGAGCAGGTACACGACCAACACGATGAGCAGGACCGTTCCGAGGATTCCAAGGCCCCCTCCCGTTCCCCATCTTGAATAGCCGTAATAGCCCCCGCCTCCTCCGAACAGCAGCACCAGAATAACGATTAGCAGCAGCATCGAAATTCTCCTTCAGCGTGTAAAACGCCTTATCAACTCAACTGCAAGCTGCACTCTACACGCAGCGTATCTGAGTATCTGTCCTGTTTTGGACAAGTTTGCTTTCTGCCTGATGCAGCCGATGAATAGCCGTAGCCTAGGACTCGCCCTCGTCTCGATGATGTTTCGCACAACGTGCAATAACGGACAGTATTGGTATTCTCGAAGCTTGATACTGGGATCTTGCGAGCATCTCAAGGAGGTTCCCAGTGAAGATTCCTGCAGTGTTGTTTGCAGTTCTCGTGGGTTTGGGTTCATCGACGCCAGTCCAGGCCCAAACCACAGTCTCGTCCGAAAACAATCAGACACCCATCTACAGAGTGAGTGTAGTTAGTCGTACGACCCGGGCGGTGAGCTACAAACACCGCAGTGGGGCCACAAAGATCAATTTTCAAGGCACCGATTTGATGCCTGCAGCGGCAGGCGAGGCCAAAGTCGAGAGCAAGCGCGGAACACTGGCAATCGAAGCCGAATTTTCTGGGCTGAACAAGCCCACAAGCTTTGGCAACGAGTATCTAACTTATGTATTGTGGGCGATTTCGCCGGAAGGCCGCCCGGTTAACGTCGGCGAAGTGTTGGTGGGCGATAACCATCGCAGTAAGCTGGACGTGACTACTGACCTTCAGGCTTTCGCACTGATCGTAACCGCGGAACCTTATTATGCTGTGCGTCGTCCCAGCAACATCGTGGTCCTCGAGAACGCGATTCGCTCCGATACCGTCGGGGCCACTGAGGCCGTGGATGCGAAGTATGAACTCATCGATCGTGGCGGCTACATCCCTACCGGCTATCATTTCGATCCGGTCGTCTTGAACGCGAGACTTCCGCTCGAATTCTTCGAAGCACGCAATGCAGTGCGGATCGCCAAATCGGCCGGAGCAGAGACCTTCGCAACCTCCAGCTATGAAAAGGCCGTAAGTCAGATGAAGCGGGCGGATGATTTGGCAATCATGAGACACGTCGACAGGAAATCGCTGATTGCACAATCGCGCGAAGTTGTGCAGACGGCGGATGACGCCCGAGAAATCGCCGTGAAGCGAATCGATGCAAATCGTGTGGACGCGGACAGGGATGCGGCGGCAGCTCAAGTCGCAGACGCCAACGCCAGATCCAATGAGGACATGCAGGCCCGTCGGAACGCGGAAGCAGCAAGCGCCGATGCCGAGCGCCGACGCGCAGAGGCTGATCGGGCTACCACTACTGCGCGGCAGAAACAACAGGATGCCCAAGAGGAATCGGATCGGAATCGCGCTGTCGCCGCAGACGCCAATCAAGTCGCTGCGGGTGCAAAACAGGGCCAAAGAGACGCAGAGGCGGAATCCGATCGAAACCGAGCCGCCGCGGCGAGTTCGGATCGACAACTCCAGCAAGCGGTGCAAGATCGTGAAGAACTTCGCGCCCGATTGCTTCAACAATTCAACGCCATTCTCGCCACTCGTGACACCGCTCGTGGTCTGGTCGTGAATCTGTCGGACGTGCTTTTCGACACCGGCAAGTACACTCTTCGTCCGGCGGCACGCGAGAAGTTAGCCAAAATATCCGGAATTATTCTTATCTACCCGGACCTAAGACTAGCCATTGAGGGCAACACGGACAGCGTCGGTGGCGATGCCATGAATCAGGAACTCTCGGAACAACGAGCCGGAGCAGTGCTTGATTACCTGGCAAAGCAAAACATTCCTTTGGCGTCGATGACGTCACAAGGATTCGGTAAGACGCAACCCGTTGCGTCCAATGACACGGCGGAAGGACGTCAACAGAATCGCCGCGTGGAGATGATCGTCTCAGGCGACGTAATCGGAACTACGGCCGGAGTTGTATCGCAAAACCGCCGCTAACACACCGTCCCTAAGATGTTTAGCAGGGAACTACAGGCCCCGAGGTTCGCTCGTAGCTCGGGCCTGTGCAGCAATGAAAAGCCCGAAGAGTCAAAAAACATTCGCGAATCCGTATTGATTGAGCTTAGCTATGCGGTTATTAGGCATAGACTTCGGGAGGCAATGGGAATAAGAAAACGTCTGCGGTTTCATGTCCGCATTTGACGGCCGGTGCTTGTATCGGCCTTCAAATCGCGCCAACCAGCGAGAGCGACAGCGATTCCGAGGAGTTGCCGCTTTCGTTGCTTCTGAAGAGTGAGTCGAAATGAATCGTTATCATGTGCGAACCTCCCACCTCCTTCCATTTAAGATTCCTCTCAAGGTATGGGTAGCCGTCGCACTTGCGATAGGAGCATTCACCGCGCTACTCATAGTCCTCGCCTCCGTCGATCGTTGATCACTCGGACGATCGCTGGCAGGTGCGAAACATTGCTGCGAATGAAGTCGGATCGTCCGCATGGACGGAGACAAACTGCTTAACCTCACAACTGCGGCATCCTTCCTGAAATGCATCAGCACCGACGATTAACCATCTCCGAAGTTAAGGCGAAACGTCAAGTTTACGAGACTGTGCAAAAGTGTACAGAAACCTCCCAGGCCCACTTTCTATACTGAATTCTCTCCGTCACGCACGAATGGGAATAACCATGACCTTACAACGGGAACCGAAGTGGCAGCGCCTCTACGTAGACGCTTTATCGGAGACAGATCTACTGAAACTTGTTGGGCGGGTTGCGACCGCAGAAAAAGCAATCTTATCGCGTGTCGAAGAACTATGCACGAGTTCAGATGGAGCAGTCGAGTGGCAGGCGATAGAAGATGCTATAACCGGTATGTCGATGCTCAAAAGAGAAATACTCAAATCCCCGATTAGAACCAAGGCCGAGCCAATGCCCACAGTTGTGACGCCCCGAGCTTGCGTCAACTAATCCCAGGGTTCGTGTGGTTGCGCGAGCCCAAGCAAGCCTTAATAACCGACACGGGATGAGCAGTTGTTCGTTGAACGCAAATAACAAATTGCGCCAAGCAGAAAACACTGGGCGCATGAATTTTCTGTAATGGGCATAACCACTGGCTCCGCGACTCGAGGTCTTCAAACCGAAGACATCATAAGGCTATAGCCACGTGGACTTCCTTCTACAACCTGACCTAAAGGATCGTTGGCCGCTTGGAATTACTGCCGTGATTAAACCGCGGTAACCATCGGAAGTGGTCGTCCCACTATTCGTGGGTTACCTTAACAGTTAACCTGAAAATCAAAAGTGTGCTGTTTTGTACAGTCGTTCCACACCCTGCTAGATTACGGTTTCAGGGATGGCTTTAATCAGTTCCCGGGGGGTTCCCGCTAATCTCGGCGGGCTTTGATGCCTTTGGCCTCACGAAGCGATGTCAACCAACTTGTGCTCCCTCCCCTTCCGCACGGACCGGCGAGCAGACGGCGCCCCTTGCGCATACTATTTGTTTCTGGGGTCCCCGCCGAAGTAGAGCAATGCTTGCGAGAACTCAAGCGCATGCGTTGCAAGGTCAGCGCAGATGTAGTTTCTACTCCCGAAGGGTTCATCAAACATTTGGACTCAAAGTACTACGACATTGTGCTGGCCAAATATCCCGTGCGCAACTGGCCAGGACCGCGGGTGCTCGCAGTGCTACGGGACCGGGAGAGACACGTCCCCGCTATTTTTTTGACCGGCGCCATCAGATCGGAGACCGTCGCGGAGCTTATTATGGAGGGCGCTGCCGATTGTATTGACGGGGATCACGTTGGTCATCTTCCGATAGCGATTCGCCGAGCGCTCAGCGAAAACAACCTTCGCCAGGAGCGCGATCAATCAGAGAAAAAACTGCGCCATTCAGAAGCACGTTATCGCGCCCTAGTAGGGAACTTGTCCTACGGAATGTGTCGCTGCGACGGGAAAGGCAAGTTTCTGGATGTGAATCAAGCGCTTGCTACCATGCTTGGTTATGCATCCAGGAAGGAACTCATGGCAGCTCACTACGCAAGTGAGATCCTTTGTAATGCCTCCAAGCGAGAGCAGTTGCTGGGGCTGTCTCCCGGAAGGGACGGCGAGGATGGAGGCGTTCGCCTGGAACTTGACTGGAAACGAAAGGACGGTACACTCCTAAAGGTCCGGCTCAGCGGACGACACGTCAGCGCTGACGGCGAGAAGGAAAGTTACGAGATTATCGTTGAAGATATCACCCAGCAGCGCAAGCTGGAAGATCATCTGCGGCAGCAGGCCGCCCAGGACCCGCTGACGGGGCTGGCTAATTACCGCCATCTAGTGGAGATCCTTGACAGCGAGATTAAACGATCCGAGCGGACCGGACGTGAATTCGCGCTCTTGTTTCTTGACCTGGACGGGCTAAAGAAGATCAACGATCGTTTCGGCCACGTGGTTGGCAGTCAGGCGCTGTGCCGCTTGGCCGATGTTTTGTGCAACTCTTGCAGGAACATGGACACCGCAGCGCGGTTCGGCGGGGATGAGTTCGCGGTAATACTGCCCGAGACAGGTGAAGTACCCGCAAACTTAGTGGCCGGGCGCATATGCGAGAACCTGGCGCGTGATGGCAGAAAACCGAAGCTTTCAGTGAGCATCGGTATTGCTATCTATCCTAAAGACGGCGAAAAGATTGATACGCTGATGGGCGCAGCGGACATCGCCCTGTACGCCATGAAAGCGAGAGCACACGGCCGTGAGGGGAGCATACAAAACACAACCAATAAACTCAGCCATCGACCAGTGGCGGGGCCAAGGCGAACGTGAGTTGTTGAAGGAGTCCTCTAAGGAAGCGAAGTCAAGGACGCTAGGAACTTTTCAAAGATTTGCGGTGAAGAACGCTGCTCAGTTGTCCTGATCGTGCCATAGGTATATGGAACTCGGGAATGTCCCCACGGGCGTGTAGAGTTCAATAAATCCGCAAGAACCGCAAAGGTATGGGTGCATAACTGCACCAGACCTGTCCGATGCGATTACATAGTCTGGTTCCAATTCCGTACCCACGTTACGCACGAGTATAAGACCCATCGGCACTTTAGACTTCTTTAGAATGGAATTGCATTTGGGACACTTTTTGTCTTCCGGCACTTTGCCTCCGCCTGCAGCAATCTAGAGAGTCTTTCCATTTTGCTATCGGACTACGCTGATGTCGCCAGTACTTCTCCGTTTTGTCGTTATCGAATCAACTAATCAGTGGCTAGCCGCTCGAGATTCTCCCGAAGTCGCAGGCTGACGAGATCTGATTTCTTTGAGAATGTCGTCGAGGAAATCGATGAATTCACTGGGCCGCATCGCCAGAGAGCCCCAACATAATTGACCATTCTTGACAGCCGGCAACCACCAGCAGCCAGTTTCCACAGGATACGAATAGACCAAAGTCGTGCTCGACCCGACGAGCGAAGCTGCCAACGAAGAAGACCCATCATCTCGCAATCCGAATTCGCCAAGCACCAGGTCGAATCGATGGTTGCTGACGAACGTCTTTGCCTCTTTGCAAGACGAGGCGAAATGGATCTCGCACGCCCATTCTTTCAAGCGTGCCGTCAAGAACGATACGCCCATTGGACTCGCCGCGATCAGTAGAATCTTCGGAGTTTTGGCCGCCATGGCGCCCCGGAATTGTCAGGTTGCATCGAGAGTGAGAAAGCATTTGTTCAATTTTGCACAGTGATAATTCTTACGGCACATTTCGATGGGTCGAAATGCTGACACGATTATTTGCGGAGGGAGGCCGAAGCTTTGCGGAAAACCCGCTAACGCAATGAATCAACCAGCTTGCCAATTGTCCGGTCGAGATCTACGTCGGCGCGGCGGCGGGCCTCGATCTTTTTGATCGCGCTCAAGACCGTGGTGTGATGTTTGCCGCCGAACTCCCGGCCGATCTTGGGAAGAGATGCCGAAGTGAGCTGTTTGACCAGATACATCGCGACTTGACGGGGGAAGACGATGGACTTGGAGCGGCCCCTCAACTTCAGGTCCGGCGGGAACACGCCGAAGTGCCCTCCAACGCATTTCTGGATCATCTCAATCGTCACGCGCTTGTTTTGCTGCTCTATGGCGAAGTTGTGTGGATTGGCGCGGTGCTTTGTGTGTTGAAGGACTATCGCCAAGTCGTTCATAAGAACAGTCGTCCCCTCGTCGTTATAGAATGAAATACACTCCGAGTTAAAATCTGTTCAAAAATGCACAGGATGGCGAACTGTTCAAAAGTGAACATAATAGAAAAATTGATCGGAATAGACCGTGCACAGGAGTTCTGCGCAACCTGACAGCGGGCAAGCATTCGTATGGACGCGTTATGTTTAGGCCGGACGCGGGTCCTCTGAAGGCCTTAGTACAACTCGCAACGGAACGCGCTGCCGCCACTGTTGCCGAGGGCGCGAAACTTTCGGAGGCGATATCGACGAGCTGGATGCCAAGATTCGTTCAGCGGCGCGAGAAGCTTTGCGCGCAAGGCGAACCGCCGCTCAAATCGCCGCCTCGCAAGCGCTCGCGTAGTCTTCCAAGGTCTTTCTGAGGGTCCGTGGCCTTAGTATCCACTACGAAACTGTGCCAAAACGGACAGTTTAGGTCTGGTTACCGGCAGATCCTTAGAGAAACCTAGCCAGGCAGCCAAAGAAAAATTGGCACGAGACGCTGTGCTACAACGCTCAACTTGTTTTATGAATATGGAATCGTTATGCGAGAGATAAAAGTATATGCGTATCCCACTGCCGCGGAGAACAATGCGGAGCGCCGGCGGTCACACCGCGTTTACATCACGATGCCGGTCATCATCCGCGAAAAAAACGGGCACCTACCCTTCAGCGAAGAAACGCACACGGCCTCGGTGAACGCTCATGGCTGCATGGTGCGACTTGCGGAAAAAGTCGTGCGAGGGCAGGAGGTCGCAATCCTCAACCCCAAGACAGTGGAGGAATTGCCTTGCACCGTAACATTCGTTGGGCAGAAGGAATCCGGTAAGACCGAGGTGGGCCTGGAATTTATCGAGCCATCACCGCTATTCTGGCGGATGACCTTTCCGTCTGAAGATTGGGATCCCTCCGAACGTAAACGCCCTACCAGAACGAGTACGCGTGCTTTGCCCCGGAGCAACAGGGCCTGAGGCTTCGCGGGAACTCTAAAAAGCTGAATCTAGCGGAACGCATTGCCAAAGAAAAGAAGCTGAATTCACCGGATCAAAAATGACAAAAGACAAACCAATTGAAGCCTTACAGCATGCAGCGTTTGATGCAAGAGACGTTGGACTTAACGAAGAGCAAATAATGGAAGCAGTGAAAGCGCCGGCCTCGGAGTATCAAGCCGGTTTAGATGCGCTCTCCCGCCAGCCGCTCAAACTTGGTAGGTAAATGGCGTACCAATGGCTAGCTCCGATAACCGGATAGCGTAATCCGTAAAGAGGAAGTCATGTCTGATTACGTCGAGAACCATCTCAAAATTGGTGAAAGACGCCGTCACTCGCGCATTCTGGTTTCGCCGCAAACCTTCATAAAACTTGGTGAACACAGCGCTGGAATTATCCTGAACATCAGCGAAGGCGGTTTGGCAGTGACATCGGCTGAGATCCTAACCGCCGACCACGTGGCGCCAATGCAGTTTCAATTGCCCGGATCTCGGGAATGGATCGAAACAAATGGGGAGATTGCATGGATCACTAAGTCGAAAACAGAGGCCGGCATCCGGTTTGCCAATCTTCCAGACAACACTCGCAAGAAAATACGAAAGTGGATTTCTCAGGAATCCTTTCGTGGCCAAGTGGCTCGGTCTGAAGTACGTCAATCTCGGCTTTGAATCTATCTGCTGACCTATTTTGATTGCTCGGATTTTGCGAGTAAGGCGAGGTGTTGCGGAAAGGGCTGGAGTCCGGGATTATCTCGGCCATGATGGTTTAACCTAGGTACACGAGGGCAAACCAGATGCACAATCCTTGCCGTTTTTGGCGTCAAAAGGAAATCTGGGACTAAGCCATCATGCGGATCGTCTTCGCGCCGATCGGGACTCGCGGTGATGTGCAGCAATTGCTAGCGCTGGCAGGTCGGATGCGCACGCGGGGGCAGGAATGTTTGTTCGTTGCTCCCGAACCTTCCTGCGGGCTCATTCAATCTCAGGGCTTTCAGGCTACCGCTTTAGCATGGGAAATTTCTTTCCGTTCTGGGTCAACCTGGCACGGAACTGCGCTTGCTGAAACTGCTGGGTGCGCAAGCAACACAAATTTTTAATTTGCTTCAATGTGTTTGCCAAGACGCCGATGCGGTTGTAGGCGCCATGCTTCAATTTGCGGCAACCATGGTGGCCGACGTGTCCGCCGCTCAAAGTACCAATGCGTTTGCGGCATCCGATTAGTGGCTGGATCCGAGCATTGGTTGGTTCACATTTGACTTGCCCGTTTTCGCGTCCTACTATTCCGTCTCCGGAGCGATCTCAGTCTGTCGCGCACGGAATCTCAGGAGGGCGCACGTGGATGATTGGCAGTACGCCCAGGCTGACCGCGCTGAAGAGCTGGCCCAGTTGCATCACTTCACCATGATCAAGCATCAGGATGGACGCGATATCCGCTTCGGCGTCACTGTTACGGAATTTGCAGTGCCGCCTAAAGGCCAGCACTTGCGCTTCTTCGCGGAAGCAGACAAGCCCGTGAATCAAAGCACCGCTCCCTTTATACCCTCCGGGTGGGGCGATTCAATCCTCAAGGCCCTGGCCGACTGCCTGCGCCTGATCCGGCAATTTCCGTTTGAGGGCTAGCTGCTCCAACTGCTAAAATCGCGCGCAATCTTTAGCGGGTTCACTTGCTCTTCGCCCTATAGACGGGCAGAACTTTCCTTCCTGCGGTACGCGCTATTAGTTTCGCGGGCATGAAAACCCCACCACCGTCGGGCTTGGCGATGACCCTCATATCCTCGGGAATGTTTTTTACGTATACTTCACCTTTCTCCCGAGCGACGGATGGGCGGGCGGCTTGCTGAGGCGGCTTCCTCTCACCTGTCAGTAGCGCTTCCAACACGCTCAAAAAATCCGTGCAAGCGAGGTATCAAATCGCGTGATGCTAAAGAAGAAGGAAATCAAGCCGGGAATCTGGGTCTTCGAAATGAGCGGGCGTGTCCAAATGGGCCCGGATTGCAAGCGGGTGGACCAGGAAGTGGAAGGCCACATCGAGAAACAAGAAACACGCATCATTTTTGACATGCGCGACGTCGATCACATTGACAGCGCATTCGTCGGCCAAATTGTGAAATCCTTCTCCAGGCTTTCCAAGTCCGGAGGCACGCTGCGCCTTGCGTCCGTGTCTGGAATGGTCGAAGGTGTCCTGAAAATGACGCAAGTAAATCGCGTAATCCAGGTTTTCCCGGACGCCCTGGCCGCCTCCGAAGATTTCCCCGCGCAGAAATAATCGGTCGCACTCTTAGATCTGCGTGGACCTTCTGGGCCTTGGTACTTTAGGGTTGGGCCGGTTGGCGGTGCGGAAGACCCGGCGTCAACTTCGGAACCAGAAATTCCTGAAAGAGATTGGAGGCGGCAGTTGCGCCAATCCCGATGGCCTCGCCTTGGAACAATAATCCGGCTCCGCGGTCAATCGGCGGGTAATAAAGATTTGAGATTGCGCCGGACATCAGGCCACCCATGATGCCCGAATAGTTAAACTGCCAGCGTCCGTTGTCACCCTTGCAGATCACCGAGTTGGCGAGCGCGTACAGTACCCGCGACCGTGTGCTTCCGGTTCCCTTGTAGAAATAGCGTGGATCTTGTTTCAGCAGCGCCGGCAGCAGAGCGGCTCCGAAGAGCGTGCTTGTAACCGTATCAGCATAGGCGGCGCCGTAGCGCTTTCCATAGCCTTGCGCGCCCTGCCCATATCCGCTGAATTGATTTTGCGCCTGTTCAATTCCGGCTGTGGCACCGATGACTACAAACGTGACCGGATCCAACGTCGTCTTCCAGGCTAGCTCGAATTTTTGCTTCGGCGTAAGCGGTGCCGCATTGGGGATGTAAGTCACGTAGAAATTCGGTATGACGCCGAACACGCGTTGCTTCTCTTGCTCCTTGATTTGCTCTTCCGCCAATTCGACAGTTGGAAGACCGACGCGCACCTCGGTCACTTCGGTGGCGACATTTAACGCGATCGGCGAGACAAAGTAGAAATCCCCCGGCGCCAGGATTCCAGAATACTTTTGCGTGGCAAATCCCGCCAGTGTAACGGTAATCTGAAACGGCCCCGGAGTTATGTCGGCAAAAGTGAATTGCCCATCATCGCCTGATACCATTTCGTGGCTTGAAGAGCGCTCTCCACTCGTAATCGTCACATGCGCGCCGGCCACCACCGCTCCAGTTTGGTCCACAACCGTTCCGGTAACATTCCCAGGGGATCGTTGACCGGGTTGCTGCTCCCCAACTGGCGTTCCCGTCCCAGGTTCCACGGGCACACTGCTCTCCGCTCCCAGGATCGGAGCGGCCTGTTGAGCCTGAGCCAAAACGGGAAAGGCACAAAGAAAGACACTTAGGCCCAGCCAGATTAAGCTCCAAAGGCCAAGAACCCGATTGGGCGCGTTTATACCCGCCGTTGTCCTGTATGAGTGGTCTCTAATTGAGTTCACGACTCTTAGTTTATAGCCCTTCCGTCTTTTCGCCAGCACAGCTATCTTTGACTGTGTGTAGTTGGTTGAGGTTGCACGCTTCGGATACGCTTGTTCTGAATAGGGGCATTGACCTGACAAACTCACTCTCGAAACGTGGCGTTGCCCAGATTGCTTCTCGTAAACCACGAGCCTTCAAAGAACCACGACCCTTTGGGGAGGGGTAAATCCACCTTCGGTCGTCTCTGCTAGCTCACAGAACTGTTTGGCGAAAGCTTTTGGCAGCTCGCTGTTTTTTGAATCGATAACATTTAAATTCAATCTATAGATTAGAAGGAAACAATGCCGGGTGTAAGAAATGTAGTGCTCGTGCATGGTGCGTGGGCCGATGGTTACAGCAGGTCCAAGGTTATCCCGTTGCCGAAGGCCTCGCAGCCACAAAAAGTCGCCGAATTTCTTCATCGAGGCTGCCGGCTCGGTTGGGGGGCAAGCGCCGCAGCCGCAAAGTAACATTGCAAGCACTCTCGTCCGAGTGCCAGAACCTATCCTCGGTTCTGGGCCCGGGAATCTTGGTTAAGCCCCCGCATTCATCACACGTCAACAACCTTCCAAGCATAGGACCTCGCGACACCCCGCGCTAATCGCGGGCAGTTTGAAATCGGCGGTTTTCAGAAATCTTCGGCATTTCGGAGAGATGGCTCTCAGGGATTATAATTTCGCTCGCTTATGACGCTGGCCCTTTTTCGAAACTTCTTTTTGAATTGGGACAAATTCGTCATTCGCTAGCGCAATTTTTCTCTGCAGCGGAAGGAGTATCACACATGAAGTTTAGAAAACTGGGTAATACCGGACTTATCGTCAGTGAGTTGGCGCTCGGCACCATGCAGTTCGGCGGCAAGATGAACATGGGCAACCTCGGTCAAGAGGACACCACGCGAATGGTGAAGGTAGCCCTGGATCGGGGAATCAACTTCATCGATACAGCGGACGTGTACAGCCTTGGGGAGAGCGAGACTCTTGTCGGTAACGCCTTAAAAGGTGTGCGACAAGAAATCGTCCTCGCCACCAAAGTCCGGCTACCCATGAGCCAAAATTTGAACCATAGCGGCGCGACCCGCGTGAACATCATGCGCGAAGTGGAGGAGAGCCTCAAACGCCTGCAGACCGATTACATCGATCTGTACCAGATACATGGATGGGACAGCAACACGCCGCTCGAAGAAACGGTCCGAACGCTCGACGATCTTGTTCGTCATGGCAAGGTCCGCTATATCGGTCTTTCCAACTATATGTCGTGGCAGGCCGCAACCGCAGTGATGTTGCAGGAGCATCTGAGGCTGGAAAAATTCGTGACTGCACAGATGTACTACAGCCTCGTCGGCCGCGGCCTCGAATATGAATTTCAGTCGTTCGCCGAGTACTACAACATCGGCATCCTGGTTTGGAGCCCGCTAGCCGGCGGCTTCCTCTCCGGCAAGTACAGCCGCGCCAACCCTGCTCCTGCCGGCACACGATTCGCAGAAGCAGGGGCGTTCGTGCCCTTCGACAAGGAGATGGGCTACCGCGTCGTGGAAGTGCTGAAGCAAGTGGCCAGCCGGCATAACGCGAGCCCGGCTCGCGCGGCTCTCGCGTGGGTGTTGGGACGGCCAGTGATCAGCAGCGTGATCGTCGCGGCGCGAAAAGCGGAGCAACTGGAAGACAACATCGCTGCCGCGGACCTTCAGCTCTCGGAGGAAGACGTCTGGCTTCTTGACGCGGCGTCGGATCCCGGCGTTCCGTATCCAAAGTGGATGGTCCTTCAGCTCGACACCACCGAAGACCCGCGTTCGAAGGCCCTGCATCCCGAGCGCTACGCAGACGGCGGTCCCTGGAAGGATCTTCGCGGGAGCCGGTGGTCCAGCTGAGACCGCTTTACTGCAACTGCGCAAATTGATCCGGATTCCACTAGTCGTGCAACTGGATCTACACGTGTGCCGCGACTCATTCCCATGCCACTTGCCACAGACGATGACCCGTGTTTGAATCGCGACGTGGCCATCAAGGTCTCCGCCTCACAGTTCTCAGAGCGCTTCGAACGTGAAGCCAAAGCCATCGCCGCGCTAAATCATCCCAACATTTGCCAGATTTACGACGTTGGCTCGGATTATCTGGTTATGGAGTTTATCGAAGGGGCGCCGCTACACGGCCCTCTCGCGCCCGATCTCAATCGGCTGTTTTCGAGTTGAACGACTGGTGAAACCCATGATTCACATCGCCGCGATTCGCCGTCCGACAGCCGGCGCGATCACGCGCACTTCGTCCATCAATCGCGCAAACTGATCCGGATAGATCGATTGCGCCCCGTCGGACAACGCCCGCTCAGGGTCCTGATGAACTTCGATGAGTAATCCGTCAGCGCCCGCCGCCACCGCCGCTCGAGCCATCGGCGGAACCTTATCGCGCCGCCCCGTGCCGTGCGAGGGGTCCGCCATTACCGGCAAATGTGAGAGATGTTTGATCACCGGAATGGCCGCAATATCCATCGTGTTGCGCATGTAGGTGTCAAACGTGCGAATCCCGCGCTCGCAGAGAATGACGTTGTAGTTCCCGCCGGACATGATGTACTCCGCGCTCAGCAACAGCTCCTCGATCGTCGCCGACATCCCGCGCTTCAGCAGAACAGGTTTGCTGTTTTCTCCCAACGCGCGCAGTAAATGATAATTCTGCATGTTGCGCGCGCCAACTTGCATCACGTCCACGTACGGCAACATCGCTTCAATCTGCGACGGGTCCATCACCTCACTAACCACCAGCAGGCCGTTCTTATCCGCGGCCTCGCGCATCAGTTTCAATCCCTTTTCGCCCAGCCCCTGAAAGGAATACGGTGAGCTTCGCGGTTTGAATGCGCCTCCGCGCAATAATTTTGCCCCTGCGCGAGCCACGCGCTCCGCGATTTCGCCAATTTGTTGCGCCGACTCCACCGCGCAAGGCCCCGCAGCCACGATCACTTCCGTTCCGCCAATCGACACGCCTTTTCCCAACTCGATAATCGAGCCCTCCGGCCGAAAATTCCGCGAAGCCAGCTTGAACGGATGCGTGATCCGTATGATTTCCTCCACGCCCGGCGCAGCCAGCAGAGCTTCGAGTTCGCTCTGATGCTGCTCGCTTCTTCCCACCACCCCAATCACGGTTCTCTCCTCGCCACGGCTCAAATGCGCGTGGCAGCCGCACTCTCTGATTCGCTCGACAACGTGATTGATCTGCTCTTCCGTTGCGCCCTGCGCCATATTGACGATCATGGTCCCTCTCCCGGATTACGATGTAGCCGTGTTCTCATTCTTTGCCGAAACGTAAGAACCCAAAATCCGCATATCCACCGCGAGCTTCTTCAACTCACCAAGCGCCGCCACAGTTTCCGGATCTTGCGCCGACGTTTGCAGGTCCAGATAAAACCGGTATTGCCATGGAAACCCGCGAACGGGCCGACTCTCAATCTTCATCAAATTAATTTTTCGCCGCGCGAAAGGTTCCAGCGCCTGAAACAGGGCCCCCGGAAGATGCGCGAGCCGGAAAACCAAAGAAAGTTTGTCCGCTCCAACCGGCACGGCTTCGCTAATCGGAGCAAGCAGCAGAAACCGCGTGTAATTTTCGCGATCGTCTTCCAAGTGCTGGCGAAGAATGTGCCCGCCATAAATCTCCGCCGCGCGTTTGCTTGCAATAGCAGCCCGCTTGCGGTCTCCGGCTTGCATGATTTCGCGAACGCTCCCGGCCGTATCATCCGTGGCTATTCTTTTCAAGAACGGCCGCGCGCTGAAAAACCGCTCGCACTGCGCCAAAGCCACTGGATGCGATTCCACAATGGCCACGTCTTCAGACGTCGCCCCGGGCGGCCCGATCAAGTTGTGCACGATCGGAATAATAACTTCGCCCACAATCGTCAGCGGACTTTCCACCAGCAGGTCAAACGATCTGTGCACCGGTCCGGCCAGACTATTCTCGATGGGCGCCAAAATGTAATCCGCCTTGCCTTCTGCAATCGCGCCAAAGGCCGCGTCAAATGTGGGAAACGGGACCAGTGTAACCTCGCTGCCTAGCAGCTTGACCGCTGCCTCTTCGCTGAACGCGCCGCGCTCTCCCTGAAACGCCACGCGCGTATTTTTCGCCACCTTCATGCGACGCTCGGCCTCCTCTGTTTTCCACGTGCCCGCAACGGTTTGCTCTTCGAACGCACGTCTGCAAGGGTATTGTTCGAACGCGCCGCGGCTCCATAGCCATGGCTCTGTTGAATCCGCATCGATTCATCCAGAATCAACTGGTAAATTTTCTCCACCGCCTCGCCATCCAGCGGCCCCGGATTGAGTTTTTTCATGCGCGAAAGAATTTCTCGCTCGCGCTCCGGAACGCGTAGCAGCAGCCCAGCCTCGCCTTTCAGTTTTCCCACCTCTAACGCAAAGGCCGCGCGCACGTTCAGCAGATGCAGTAGCGTCGTGTCAATCGCATCGATTTTCGTTCGCCAGTCACCGATCTTTAGCCCTCTCATTCCACCTCCTCGAAATTCCGCCAGAAATAAAATGCCGCGCATCCGCGTGTCGCAAATCGCGTCCAAAAACAAAAAAGGCCGCGTCCTCTTTGAGAGGGTCGCGGCCGGCATCTCAAAACTTTCGCGGTTCTTGTTGCTAGTTTCTCAAATCATCCGCGCGCGTCTCGCCGGCCCGCTTCCCGTAAAGGAGAAGCGGTAAGTAAAGGCGAAACAGTAATAAAACGATCGCATCGCGCGTTCCAGTATCCTTTCGATTGCCACACTCGCAACAATCGAGCTCCCACTATAGCGAACGCCTCGCAAACCCGTCAAGCACTCGCTTGTTAAATTCGTGTAATTTTCTTGCTGCATCACGACACACTCACGCAACTTCCACCCGCGATTCGCGCGCGCCGGTCGGCGCAGTTCACGCGCTGTGACTGAGCGCAGCCAAGGGAAGCCCGGCGAAATCGAGTTCCACTTGATCTATATAGCACCAGCCCCAAGTCTCTCCAGGCTCGAACGACTTCATGATCGGATGCTTGGTGTGATGAAAATGCTTCGTCGCATGCTTATTTTTCGACGAATCGCAGCATCCCACATGCCCGCACTCCAAACACAGCCGCGAGTGCACCCACGTGTCGCCCATCTTCAAACATTCCTCACACCCATGGGGAGTTTTCGGTGTCACCGCGCGAATCTGATTTAGATGCGTACAAGCCGCCATAAAATCCTCCTTACCGTTGAGCCAATTTTAAAAATCTAGGTACTCGTCAAATATCGATGCACAAACGTAATCGCCATCGCGCCCTCACCCACTGCCGACGCGCACCGTTTCACCGACCCGTGCCGCACATCGCCTGCTGCAAACAGTCCGGGCATACTCGTTTCCAAATAATACGGCGAACGCTCCAGCGGCCAGTTCTGCGCGCGCACGCCGTCTAGTGACAAGTCCGGGCCCGTTACAAGATATCCGTCGGAGTCGCGACAAATCCCAATATCCCTGGCCCAGTCGGTCTGCGGCTCGCCGCCCAAACACAAAAAGAGCCACCTGGTCTCAAAAGTTTTTTCCTTGCCCGTTTCTTTGTTCCGCAATGTGACCGAGTGCAACACATGGTCGCCGTGCAGCGCAACCACTTCCGTGCGCGACAATACCTCGATATTCGGAGACGAATGGATTCGATCCACGAGATATTGCGACAGTGTGCGACGCAAGCAGTCCCCGCGAATCACAATGGTGACCTTTCGCGCGAACTTCGAAAAGTGCATCGCGGCTTGTCCTGCGGAATTGCCGCCTCCTACCACGAAGACTTGTTCGTTGTAGCAGAGCTGAGCTTCGCTCGCTCCCGCGCCATAATACACGCCCACGGCATAAAAACTATCTTCGTTCGGCAAACCTAGCTTCCGATATCGCACGCCCGTCGCGCAGATGGTCGCATGCGCCACAATTTTCGTACCGTCCGCGAGATACCCAGTGCCTTTGCCCGGTTCAAATTCGCCGCGCACCCCCTCGCGCAGCATTAGTATTTCCGTCCCAAACCGGCAAGCTTGCTCGCGCGCGCGTTTCGCCAAATCCGCGCCGCTGATTCCATCAGGAAATCCCAAATAATTTTCGATCTTCGAACTCGTCCCGGCCTGCCCGCCTACCACCGAGCGTTCGATCAACACAGTTTTTAATCCCTCAGACGAACCATACACCGCTGCGCTCAGTCCCGCCGGTCCCGCGCCATAAATCGCCAGGTCATATTCCGTATTTGACGGATCATGGTACCACCCCAGTCTTTCGGCAATCTGCCGTATCGTGGGATTTTCCATTCGTGTCCCATCGGGGCAAATGCTGATCGGTAGCCTCGGATCATTCAGCCCGTCCACGCCATATTGCAGTGCCTGCTCATCTGTTTTTAGTTCGACCCATTCGAAAGGGATATCGCCGCGAGTCAGGAAGTCGCGTATCGCATAAGCCCGCGCAGAATCGCTGCGCCCAATCATTTTGATCACAGGTTCGTTCCCTTGCTTCTCTTCGCCCACCTCGCTCCTCCTGATTGCAATCCCGCTGCTTCAGCCCCCATCCTTACCACAGATTAGAGTATTTTTCGCCGTCCAACGACTCATCGCGCCCGCTCCAAAATTGTACTTCAATCTCGAATCCGCACTTGCCCCAACGAAGAAGAATCCCAGGAGCATCCGCGGAGGGAACTTCGAAAAAACAACAGCCGGCATTGTCGTGGCAGCCACTTTCAGGGGGCTATCCATGTTGGATCAATGCCGTAGGACAGGCGATGCAGCCCGTTTTCGCGTGCGCGTGAACCGCCGCCGCTTCGCCCATAACGCGGCGCGTTTCGATCGGACTTCGAAGCGTACGCCTTCTGCGCGCTGTAAATAGGCAACGATCTCAAACAGATTGCTGGCGGTCGGATTCCCATTGGGACCAAACATCTGGTGGAGAGTTTTTACGTGGAGCTTGGTATGCTCGGCCAGCTTTGGAAAGCCGACCGTGGCATTGACGTAATCGCGCAACAGCTCTTTCCCGAGCACCACTTCGCCGGCAAGAAGGCTTTCCATAGCGTCACTCAGAAGCCCTTCTCGAAAGGCAGGATCGCGTTTCGCGCGTGCTTGGACCGTTTGCCGGAAATCTCTCGTCAATGCCATTTTTATTCCTCTTCTCTCCGCTGCTTCTTTCTCCGCTTGAAATCGTGCCATCGGCTGAGGGCCCGCCGGATGTCGGTCTCTTGCCGTTGCTTCGTGCCACCGCCAAGCAGAATCACAATTCGCTCACTGTCCCTTCCAAAATACACGCGGTACCCAGGTCCGAAATTAATCCTGCACTTAAAAACTCCGGCTCCGACGCTCTTGGCGTGGGAGAAGTTTCCCAGTCCCACGCGATATAGAGCCGTTGTCACCCTTCCGCGCCGCCTCTGAATTCAGCCTATCGAACCAGTCGCGAAACGGCTTGCGACCGTCCTGCCCCTGGTATTCCAGCAGGTCCATCATTGTGTTGAATGGTAACATTTATAATACCATCGTCAACTGGGCTTGTCAGCTTATGTCAGCTTAATCCTAAGCGTTATACCTTCGATTTGTGGAGCGTGCGGGTTTTGAAGTTGCGTTTGAATCATTGCTTTGAGATTCTCCCATTTCCCGAAACGCGATCTTGCAAAATCAAGAATCTGACCATGGATCCGCCATTTTTTTTGACGACTAACGCCAGGCCTCTCGTAGTACGCTCGACGACCGCGCTCCGTGAAATACGCCGCGCAATGTCCGTGCGCGACACGCATTCGCCTTTCAATGCGGCTCACCTCTTCAGAGCTGAGGAAGTTGCCGTTATATGCGGTCCGCTCGAGAAATACGCAAACAAATTGAGGAGCATGCAATGAATCAGAAATTCTCACGATTGTTGCCGCCGTTGGCAGTCCTTGCGGCGATCTTCGTCGCCCTGGCGCCGCGAGTCCTGGCCCAATCCGGCCAAACCATCTCGCTCACAGTGGACGCGTCGCATGCGCCGCTAAAACTTCTTCACTCACACATCGTGATGCCGGTGAAACCCGGTCCTCTGACTCTCTACTACCCAAAATGGATCCCCGGCGAGCATGGCCCCGGCGGCCCCATCGCCAACTTGACCGGCTTGCATTTCTCGGTGGGCGACAAAGAGATTCCGTGGCAGCGAGATCTCCTCGACGTCTTCGCCTTTCACCTGGACGTTCCCAGCGGCGCCGATCACCTCGACATTCAGTTCGACTACATCGAACCGACCAGCTCCGGTGCTTACACCGCGGGTGCTTCGGCCACGGAAAAACTCGTGGTCATAAGTTGGAATGACAATGTTTTGTACCCGGCGGGAACTCCCGCCGACCAACTCACCTACGAAGCGAAGCTGCTTCTTCCTGAAGGATGGAAATTCGGAACCGCGCTTCCCATAGCACATCAATCAGGCAGCGGCGTCTCGTTTAAGGCCGTTTCATTGGAACGCCTCGTGGATTCGCCCGTCGCCGCCGGCGAATACTATCGTGCCATCGAGATCACTCCGCCCGGCGAGCCCATTCATCACGAAATTGATATCGTCGCTGACAGCGAGGCCGCGCTGGCCATGAGCCCGGAAACGCAACAGGGAATGATCAATCTGGTAGCTGAATCCGGCAAACTTTTCGGCGCGCGACATTACCGCGATTATCATTTCCTGCTTACGCTCAGCGACCACGTCGCGCATTTTGGCCTTGAGCATTATGAATCAAACGACAGTCGCTTGCCCGAGCGCGTCCTGCTGACGCCGGCCGGCAGTTTTTCGGTCGGCGGATTGCTCGCCCACGAGTTCGTGCACTCCTGGAACGGAAAATATCGCCGCCCCGCTGATTTGAGCACTCCGGATTACGAAGTGCCGATGAAAACCGATTTGCTTTGGGTTTACGAAGGCCTTACCGATTATTTCGGTCCCATGCTCGCAGCGCGCAGCGGCATGTGGACTGAAGAGCAATACCACGATGTCCTCGCCTCGATCTCTGCTGCGCTTGGCCCGGGCCGTCCCGGAAGGACTTGGCGCCCGCTGGTCGATACCGCTGTCGGAGAGTCCGGCCTCAGATTCGCGCGCGGCTGGTTGAACTGGCGACGCGGCACCGATTACTACGACGAAGGCGATTTGATCTGGCTCGAAGTGGCCACAATTATCAATCGCGAGACTCACGGCCAGAAAAGCATCGACGATTTCGCCCATCTTTTTCATGGGGGCGCGAACAACGGTCCAGAATTGAAAACCTACACTCTTGAAGATGTAGTTGCGGCGCTGCATAGCATCGCGCCCTACGACTGGGCCGCTTATTTCCGTCAGAAACTGGATTCAAAATCTGCCGACGCGCCTGTAGCCGGAATCGAAAACGGCGGATGGAAAGTTACATACACCGAGCAGCCTTCGAAGGTACCTGGACGCCGCGGCGATTCCGGTGACTCTTACTCCATCGGACTTAAAGTCACCGACGAGGGCGACGTGACCGATTCAATTTACGGCGGTCCTGCGTTCAAGGCCGGTATCGCCTCGGGAATGAAAGTCGTCGCGGTGAATGGCCGGGTTTACACTCACGATCTGCTGCTGGATGCGATCAAGGCCGGCAAAGGCAGCATGAAACCGATCGTTCTTCTCGTAATCGTTAACGATTATTACAAAACCTGCACCGTCGACTACCACGGCGGTCAGCGCTATCCACACCTGGCTCGCGACGGAAGCAAACCCAATTACCTTGACGATCTCATCAAGCCTCGTGTATCTAAATAACAGGCGAGACTTTATATGAAAATAGAGATAGCGGGAGCCTTCAGCACTTATTCAAAGGCACAGGAAGTCGTGCGCGAACTCGAATTGGCCGGAATCACGCGTGAAGAAGTCGGAGTCCTCACCGACGCCGAGCATGACGCGCGCGGCACGGGAACAAATTCGCCTGAATCTCATTCTGATCGGAGCCCAAAGAAAGACGCCTCACCGAAATTTGCTGATGACGCCGATGGTTTGACGAAACAACCGTATCCCGGACGCACCGTCGCAATAGTCCGCTCAAGCGACGCGAGAGCTGTAGACCGGATCGCCGATCTTCTACGCCAACACGGAGCGGAGAATGTTTCTCGTTCCGGAGAGCCCACCGTTAAAATGCAGCAGAACAAACCGGAAATCACGCCCGCGCCCGCTGTTGGAGCCACCGCCTCGGGGCTAGGCTCACCCGGAATAACAACCGGCGAGGATGACTCCGACTTGGAAGCTCGTGGAAAGGAGTTCCACACTCCGCGCAAGTACTATGTCGGCACGTAATATTTTCGCGCGGCCACTTCGAACTTCAAAAGCGGATCGTCAGAAAATAGGCCTTAAAAATTGAACGAGGCTTGCAGATAAATCTGGCGATTGGCCGCACTCGAATTAAATGGCCCGCCGGCGAGCGCGTTCGATATGCCAAAGAATCTCGAGAACGACGCTTGCGGTGACTCCGGCGTCGGCGGGCTCAGCACCGCGCTCGGAGTCGCAAGGTTCACATCGTTGAACACATTGCGCGCCTGGACGCTCATGGTGATGCTGTAGCGCTTGGTCGTTCCCCCGCCGCTGGGGCCGCCGGGGCCGCCAGCGCCAAACGGATTCATTCCGCCGCGCGCGCCGCCTCCACCTCCACCACCTCCGCGGCCGCCTCCACCACCCGGGCCGCCAGCATTCGCGCCTTGTCCCTTATTCTCCGGCCCGAAACCAAACGTCTTGGCCAAGCGAATATTCAGAGTGAAGCGACTCGGTCCTGTAAGCGAATTGATGGGGACACGTTTCTCGCCCGGCTGCGGAACGCTATCGAACGTCCCGAATCCCGGCACAGTCACGACGTCGGCAGGCAAGGACGCGCTGCTAACAAATGACGGTCGCTGGTTGAATTGGGCGCTGCCGATGAGGTCCTGGCTCACCGTGATGTTGTACGGGGACCCAGAGCTTGCCAGCATGAACGGGCTAAGCCGCAGCCCCCAGGGGAGCCCTATCGAGCCTCCAAGGAAAAAACGGTTTCGAATGTCATACGACGCCCGCCCGTAATCCTGCAATATATTGAACGGATCGGAGGGGAAGCTGTTTACGCCGGAAGTATCGCCGTTCGCATAATTCAACACGTAGTATGCAAACAGAGTGACTTTCGCGCCCGCAGTGACCCGGGTCTGAATGAACAATTGATTCTGCCTGTAGATTCCTTCCGACTGATATTCGTAGATATTGTGCGTGCCAAACGGGCGCGTGCCGGGGTTTGTGGGATTTAGATAATAAGGATAGGTAATCGTTCCGGGCAACGGTGTGTTGAGGTTATTTGTAAACAACTGATCCCATCCCCGCGAATTCAGGTAGGAAACCGAAACGTTCGCTACTTTGGTGAGCTGCCGTTCCAAGCTAATGGCGGTTTGCATCACGTACGGGGCACGAAGATTCGGAGCAGTCTGATACTTGGTCAGGAATGTGGTTGGGCTGGGCATGACCTGCATTGGCGTGGTGCTGGAATAAAACCCGGGGCTGGCGACTGTAAATTCGGCTTCGTTAATAAGATTGAAGCGGTCTGTCTCGAGGACGCTGGCGACATCGAACCGGTCATAAAAAATGCCGAATCCCGCGCGCAGAACGGTTTTCGGCGCGGTCTTGCCCCCTCCACCGATACCCCAAGCAAAGCCCAGGCGCGGCGCCCAGTCGGCGTGATTGCTGATGTTGTTCTGAGTTTCGAAGCGCAGACCGCAGCTCAGCGTAATGTTCGGACGGACCCGCCAATCATCTTCGACGTACAGTCCCGCGTCCACTTGAGATGCATTGGCGAACGGGTTGGGGACGCCCCCGAACGTGGGTGCACTGGTAATGCTGTATTGGCTGGCGAGCGAAGCTCCCGCCAACGTTTGCTGAAATGCCTGCATCGAAGGGAACGAATAACCGCTGTTAAAACCTGCAGTTGAATAATTGCTGTCGGTAACACCTCGAAGCCGGACACCGAATTTCAAAAAATGTTTAGTGAACTGCACGGAAGTGTAATTCTGCAGTTCGTAATGATTGGCGTCGTCCATCGATCTCCCGCCGCCGTAGCCACCGGCGTTAAATGACAAAGGAACGCTGATCGACGGCAGCGTGCTCAACGGATTCTGATTGCTGGATTCGTGCAGATATTGAAAGCGCGTCTCGTTGACAACTTTGCTGCCGTAAATTTGAGTATCACCGATCTGTAACGTTTGCTCGGTGCTCAGAGAGTTGTAGCCTTGCGAAGGCAAAGTGAAGCCGTTGATTCCGTCGTTGTTTTGATCGTTGCGATAATACTGGTACCGCACAGTGAGCGTATTGGTCTTTGAGAGCGCATAATCGAGTCGCGGGCCGAGGTTGTAGCGTTTGCGCGGATTAGCGATCGCCGCACTGCAAGGAACGAGCTGCAATGGTGTCGCAGTCGGATTCACGACCGCCGCGTTGCAGGAAACGGAAGTTACTGTCGTTGGAACCAGGATCTGCGCGTTTACGATTCCCAAGTCATTGATGTCGCGGATATCGGTGGTGAAAAAGAACGAAGCTTTCTTGGTGAGTGGCCCGCCAAAGTTTCCGCTGTATTGAACCGAGTAGTAGCTGGGATATGGCGTGCCGGCGGCATCATGAGAGTTGAAGAATGGATTCTTGGAGTTGAACGCGGAATCGTTCGCGTTGACGGAAAAGCCTCCGTGCCATTTGTCGGTTCCCGGCTTGGTGAAGATTTCGATTCGTCCGTATCCAACCTTATCGTATTGCGCTGAAAAGGGATTTTGGTTGATGCGAATTTCGCGAATCGCCGATTTCGGGGGAAGTTGGCCCGCTGTAAAACCATCGATGTAGAATTGCCCGCCATTCGGCCCCGCGGATGGACCTGCCAATGCTTCGAGGTCGGTCTGCAATTCGTCCGGATCATCCGGGAGCGCGTCCAGGGCTGCACCCGAAATAACAATCGCGCCGGCATTGTTTGCAGGATTCACGTCCACTGCGGGCGTTTCGCCCGACACTGTTACTTGCTGCTCTTGTTCTTCGATGCTGAGAGCAATATTCATACTCTTGACTTGTCCCGCTGCGATCTCAACGTCCCCGTTCTTGTAAAGCGCAAATCCCTTGGCAACAATTTCCAAGGCGTATTTGCCGGGCGCAAGATTGTTCACATCGAAAACGCCCTGTTGATTTGTGGTAGATCCGTTGGAATGCCCATCAGGCGCGGTGAGAAGAACCGTCGCGCCCGTGATAGCCGCGCTCGAAGGATCCAGCACCTGACCGTGCAGGGAACCAGTCGTAGCCGTCTGAGCGGAAGCATGCGTGGGGATACAGCCAAGAAAAGCGACCGTTGCGATTCGAAAGAAAGCAGCGAGCCACCGAAATTTCATTCTGTCCCCTAAGAGTCCCCGAAAAACTTACCCGCAGCTTCAGGGGTTAAAACCCCAAAGAAATCGAGCAGCTCACGGCGGGGTTGAAACCCCACCCTTCCGTATTTCGAACCACGAACCCACGTCTTCGTTGCCAGTTTGCGCTAGCCTTTTATGGATTTGCGCCAGCGGTATCCATCGCATTCGAACCGAGGCTCCACGGAGAAAGCGTCATCATCTGACTTCCGCTGGCGGCGGCTTCCAAGATGGGGTCGACGCCACCTACCAAAGTGATTGCAGTAACGCCGCCGGAATTCGTACCTTCTGCGGAAACAATCATCACGGCGTCGCCTTTCTGGAAATCGGTGAGCGCCGAAGCGGGCATACGGCTCAGAATTTGCTGGAGGTCCGCTTGGCCGCCGCCTGGGCGACCGTTGCCACCAGGAGCTCGGTCTGGCGCACCGTTTCCGCGTTGAGATCCATTCTGCTGCGCACCCTGAGACGCAGTCTCGGGCGCGCCAGCAGCGCCTGCTTTCAAGCGAACGGCAATTCGCTGGGCGACTTCAGGTGGCAATTTGCGGAGTCTTGTCTGGTCGGAAACTTTCACGACGACTGGTTTTTTGGTTATCAAGTCCATTACCGTGATCGAATTTGAGGAGGGGTCCATCGAGCTAATGGTTCCAGCGATATTGCGGAACGAGCCAGTGACGACTTCTTCCGCTTCGATTGAGGTTCCATCGGGGTTGCGCGTGCCCAGGGCGCGAAGCTGATCCCCGGGTTGAATCTGATCGAGAGAGCTGGGTTTGGCGTCATCGAATTTTACGGAATCAGGCGCATATCGGCGAAAAATTGTTTTGGGCGTGGCGTTGACGGTGACGGATTTTTTGCCGCCGAGCGCTGTAACTGAAATCGAGATCGCCTTGCCTACGGGATCCACGGCGGTGACCAGACCGCCTACGCTGCGTTCTTGCCAGTCTTCGCGCTCATGTTGCTGTTTGGCATCCACGTCGGCGCGTTTCATCACGATGATTCCAATCGCATCGACGGGTTGGGACGTATCGGAGGACTTCCAGCGAATGAAAACGCGATCGTCCACTTGCAAATCTTTCAACTCTATCGGCACGGCGGTTTTCAGGTCCGTCTGGCCAGGAGCCACGCGAACAATCTTGGTTGTGGGTTGAACGCCGACGATGGCGGTACCTCCGGAATCCGTGGTAATCGTGACGGTGTTGCCGACAATTGATTTAATGGCGCCCACTTGCTTTTCGATTGCGTTTTGCTGGCGGGCTTGATTGGCCTGCGACGGCCCTAGGGCGAAGGCCGAGCTGTCAATTGCGAGAGTTAATAAGGCGGACATTGTAGATGCCAAAACTGTATTCATTGTCGATCGCATAAAAGTTCCTCAACATCGATCCGAAAATTCTAAGAGCAGAGCTTTGATGCTTACTTACAAAACCCCACATCTTGAAACTCAGTTGTTTTTCCGTCATTAGTTAGACGCGGGCGCACCCGCAAGCAGTTACGAGCAAACTTGCAAAATTGCCGTTGGAGACAGGCTCTGGTCCCCGTGGAGCACGCTACTCGATCAAGAGAGGCGGCGGTGGCGGTGGGCTGGGGATCATGAGCGGGCCGCTCACCAGGCCGGGAACGGAGGGGAGCTGCGACGCGTCCCAACCTCCTCCAATTGCTTCCACTAGCTGCACGCTCGAGGTGATTTGTTGGATGCGCAGGTTCACATCCGTTTGTTGGTTACTGAACAGGGTAGTTTGCGCCGTAATTACGTTCAAATAGGGGTCGATGCCGAGCTTGTAGCGATCCGTTGCGATCTTAAGATTTCGTTGCGCCGAGCCGACAGCGGTATCCTGTTGCGCAATTTCGATGGACAAAATTCTAATCGAGGACAGGTTATCTTCAACTTGCTGAAAGGCAGCCAATACAGCCTGGCGGTAGTTGGCTATGGTCTCGAGGTAATTTGCTTTGAACTGTTGGACGGTCGCGTGGCGCAGCCCGCCGTCGAACAGCGTTTCGGAAACGCTCGGGCCTACAGAGAAGAAACGGCTTGGCCAGGTGAACCACTTTGTAATCGAACTGCTCTCAAGTCCTGCTGAAGCACTCAGGGTGACCGTTGGATAATATGCGGCCACGGCCACACCAATTTGCGCGTTGGCTTGAGCCATCCGCCTTTCTGACGCAGCGATATCGGGGCGGCGTTCGAGCAGTTGCGACGGAAGTCCGTAGGGAATGGCTGGCGGGCTTGTCTTCAGCGGCTGCGTTCGAATGGAGAAGGTAGGGGCAGGCTGGCCGACTAGCGTTGCGATGGCATGCTCGAACTGACCCCGCAGGATTCCGAGGTTGGTCGCTTGAGCTTGAGCAGACTCGAGCTGAGTTTCGGCTTGGGCAACAGCCTCGTCGGAATCGATGCCTGTTTCATAAAGCGCCTGAGTAAGACGCAAGGATTCTTGGAAGGCCACGACGGTGTCGTCCAACAATTGTTTGAGCGCATCCTGGCCGCGCACATCGAAATAATCCACGGCGACTTCAGCCTGGATCATCAGCCGCGTGTTTTCCAAGTCAGCAACACTAGCTTGCGCCGCGTTTGCATTTGCTCGCACATTATTTCGAACGCGGCCAAAAAGATCGGGCGTCCAACTGGCGTCGAATGGTAAGGAATAGCTGGTAATCACTTGCGGCGTGACAGCTCCGCCCGTTCCGGTGCCGCTTCCGAGGCCGCTGCTTACAGTGGCGGACTGGCGGCTGGTTGTGATTGAAGGGCCTACTGTTACGGTTGGAAAATATTGCGAGCGGGCTTCTTTGACCATCGAGCGCGCGACCAGGAACGCCGCGGCAGCCGAAGCGATGCTTTGGTTCGAAACATTTACCTGCTCTTCGAGCGCATTCAATTCTGCATCGTTGAAGATCTCCCACCAGGTGCCTTTCAATGCGGCATCTTTCGGCTGTGCAACTTTCCAACCATCGGTGCTCGGATAGTCGGCGGGAGTGAGTTCTTTATAGGCTTCCGGAACCGTCGCGTCGGGACGGTGATAATGGGGACCTACAGTGCACCCTGAAAGCACAACGGCAGCAACCACCGCACAAGCGAGAATTTGGCGTGCAGTCCACATACATGATTTACGAATGTCCTGTTTCACGACTTCAGCTCCATCATGTGAATTAGTCCGCAAGATTACCCAAACTTTCTGGAGGAAGCGGGTCTGGGTCCTTGTGGCGCGAACGCGCCCAACGAATTCTCAATCGGTCGAGATAGAGGTAAACCACGGGCGTCGTGTATAGCGTCAGCATTTGGCTGACGATGAGGCCTCCGATAATTGTGATGCCTAGAGGGCGTCTCAGTTCCGAGCCTGTTCCGGTGCCTAGAGCAAGCGGCAACGCGCCGAATATCGCGGCCATGGTCGTCATCAAAATGGGGCGAAAGCGCAGGATGCAGGCCTGATAGATGGCTTCTTCTGAGGTCTTTTTCTCGAGGCGCTCGGCGGCCAGAGCAAAATCGATCATCAATATGCCGTTCTTCTTGACAATGCCAATGAGCAGAACGACCCCAATCATGGCGATGACGCTCATATCCATGTGAAAGATCAACAGCGCCAGGACCGCGCCCACTCCCGCAGAAGGGAGAGTAGAAAGGATCGTGATGGGATGAACATAACTTTCGTAAAGAATTCCAAGCACGATGTAAACGGCCATGAGCGCCGTGATAATGAGAAGGGGTTGCGTCGAAAGCGATGCTTGGAAGGCTTGTAGCGTGCCGGAAAACATACCGTGGATGGTAGAAGGCATGCCAATTTTCTGCTCCATGCCTATGACGGCATTGGCCGCATCGCTAAGGGCAACGCCCGGCGCCAGATTGAACGACACGGTGACGGAAGGGAATTGACCCTGGTGATTCACCGAAAGCGCCGCGGTCCTGGTGTCAAAATGCGTGATTGCGTTCAGCGGGACTTCCTTGCCCGGAGAAGCTTCCACGTAAACATCCTTTAGCATGTCCGGGCTTTGCCAAAATTGCGGCGCTACCTCCATGACGACGTGATACTGGTTCAGAGGCGTGTACATTGTAGATACCTGGGATTGCCCGAAAGCTTCATACAGCGTGTTATCAATCTGTTTTGGCGTGATGCCGAGCCGCGATGCCGTTTCCCGATCGTAGACCAGCCACGCCTGCAGCCCGCTGTTCTGTTGGTCGGTATTCACGTCGGTCAAAATGTGCTGCTTTCGCATTTCGGTCAGAAGAGCAGGTCCCCACTTCACAAGATCGTCCAGATTGTCGCTTTGAATGGTGTATTGATATTGCGCGCTACTTTGCCTGCCGCCGATGCGCACATCCTGGCCTGCCTGGAGGAACACAGTAGCTCCGGGAATGGATATCAGCTTCGGGCGCAATCGATTGATGACCTCGCTGGAAGAAACTTTGCGATCATTGAGAGGTTTTAGCGCCAGATAAATAAAGCCGCTGTTCACGGCGCCCGCGCCGCCAGTGAAAGCCATCACGTTTTGAACGGCGGGATCAGATTTGATCAAGTCAACGAAACGCAAGGTAATTGCCTGCATGGCCTGAAACGAAATGTCCTGCTCGCCCTGAATGCCTCCGAACACCGTGCCGTTATCCTGCTGTGGGAAGAATCCCTTGGGCACCGTGTAGAAGAGGTAGCCGTTAAGCGCGATGGTGAGAAGCAACACAGCCAGGGTTAGAGCTGAATGTCGCAGCACCCAGCCCAGGCTTCTTTCATAGGCCGCCAGCATCTTGTTGAACGCCCTCTCGCTGGCTTGAAAAAGCTTACCGTGTTCCTGGTCCTCGTGATGTTTCAGAAGCCTGGAACACATCATCGGAGTTGTGGTCAACGAAATGCCGAGTGAGACGACAATCGCAACGGATAAAGTGACGGCAAATTCACGGAAGAGGCGACCGACAATACCGCTCATCATCAGGATGGGAATGAATACAGCCACGAGTGAAATACTAATGGAGAGCACGGTAAAGCCAATTTCGCTGGCTCCTTTCATCGCGGCATCGTAGGGAGAAAAACCCTGCTCCAAGTAACGCGATACGTTTTCGATTACGACAATCGCGTCGTCCACGACGAATCCGGTGGCAATGGTCAGCGCCATAAGAGACAGGTTGTCGATGCTGTATTTGCATAAATACATGACCGCGAACGTCGAGATTAAAGAGGCAGGCACGGCCACGCTGGGGATGAGAGTGGCGCGGATGTTACGCAGGAAAAGAAAGACAACGAGAATTACGAGGCCGATCGAGATTGCGAGCGTGCGCTCCACATCGCTCACGGATGCACGAATGGTGGTGGTGCGATCGAGCATAATCGTGAAATCCATAGCGGCGGGGATAGAAGCCTTCAAAGAGGGAATTGCCTCGCGAATACGATCGACGGTATCGATGATGTTCGCACCCGGCTGCCGGAAAATAATTAGTAAAATGCCCGGCTTGCCGTTTACGTAGCCGGCCGCGCGGATGTTTTCGACGGAGTCCTGCACATCAGCGAAATCGGAAAGTTTGACCGCAGCTCCTTTATGATAGCCAACGACCAGCGGTTTGTAGTAGTCGGCTTTGAGGAGCTGGTCGTTAACCGTTATATCGGCGGTTTGGTTCTCGTCCGATATCTGGCCTTTGGGCTTATTCGCATTCTGCGAGCTGAGCATGGTCGCGACGTCCTGAAGGCCAAGGCCGTAACTGTTTAATTGAGTGGGATTGATCTCCACGCGCACGGCAGGCAAAGAGCTGCCGCCGACGCTGACTTGGCCAACGCCCTGAATCTGTGAGAGGCGCTGCTGAATGATGGTGGAGGCGGCATCGTACATGGGGCCGCGATCGTAAACGCTGGAGGTCAGCGCCAGGATCATGATCGGAGCGTCTGCGGGATTCACTTTCCTGTAGGTCGGATTGGCGGGCAAGTTCGCGGGCAGGTAGCTGCGTGCAGCGTTGATGGCGGCCTGAACATCGCGGGCTGCACCGTTGATGTCGCGGTTCAAATCGAATTGAAGCGTGATGCTGGTCGTGCCAATGCTGCTGGAAGATGTCATTTCGGTGACGCCTGCAATTCGGCCAAACTGGCGTTCGAGCGGAGTAGCGACGGAAGAAGCCATGATCTCAGGACTTGCACCCGGCAGACCGGCGGCGACGGAGATGGTGGGGAAGTCAACTTGCGGAAGCGCCGATACAGGCAATACTTTGAACGCGACAGCGCCCGCAAGAGTGATTGCCACGGTCAAGAGCGTGGTGGCTACCGGGCGTTGGATAAATGGAGAAGATAGGCTCATGGCTAATCCGCCGGCACAGACTCGGGGGATCCAGTGCTTCCCGTCCGCCAATCAGCGACTTTCTTTGCCAGGCGGTCAAAATAAATGTAAATAACCGGAGTGGTATAAAGCGTGAGGACCTGGCTGAGCAGCAAGCCTCCTACCATCGAAATACCCAGAGGGCGGCGCAGTTCGGAGCCGATTCCTGAGCCGAGAGCGAGTGGCAAGCCTCCCAGAAGAGCGGCCATGGTGGTCATCATGATGGGACGGAAGCGGAGCAAGCAGGCTTCGTAAATCGCTTCTTCGGAGCTCTTGCCTTCCTTGCGCTCCGCTTCCAACGCGAAGTCGATCATCATAATGCCGTTCTTTTTGACAATGCCTATGAGCAGGATGATACCTATCAGTGCGACAACGCTTAATTCGGATCCACAAATCAAAAGGGCCAGAATTGCGCCTACACCTGCGGAAGGCAGGGTAGAAAGAATCGTGAGCGGATGAATGTAGCTTTCGTAAAGAATGCCCAGCACGATATAGACGGTTATGAGAGCGGCCAGAATCAATATGGGTTCGTTGCTTAGCGAGGCCTGGAACGATGCCGCGCTACCTTGGAACGCGGCCTGAATGCTGAGCGGCATCCCAATGTCCTTCTGTGCTTTTTCGATTGCCTTGGTCGCTTCGCCAAGCGACGCGTTCGGCGCCAAATTAAATGACAGCGTTACGACCGGGAATTGGCCTTGATGGTTTACCGACAACGGCGCGGTCTTCGATTCAAAGTGGGTGAACGCGCTGAGCGGGACGGCCGCTCCGTTCGCGCCGGACACGGCCGCTGGATTGGCCGAACCGGAGCTCGGCAACGCCGACGACGAGGCAGATGGACTTGGAGAGGAGTTGGCGGCTCCTCCGGTACCTGACGCAGCGGTTACGACGCCATTCGAATTTGAACTCGCGCTGGGCCCACCGGTTGTGGTTGCTGACGGCGCGATTGCGGATCGAACGTAAATGTCCTGGAGCTTATTGGGATTTTTCTGAAACTCCGGCATGGTCTCGATCACGACGTGGTATTGGTTTAGCTGAGTGTAAAGCGTGTCCACTTGCCTTTGCCCAAACCCATCGTATAGGGTTTGATCGATCATGTTCGGCGTGATTCCCATGCGCGAAGCAGTCACTCGATCGATTACGAGGGACGCCGCCAATCCTTGAGTCTGCTGATCGGTAGCGACGTCCTCCAGCTCCGGAATTTGTTTTAATTTGTCCACCAGCTTGGCAGTCCAGAGATTCAATTCATTGGGGTCGGGATCTTCGAGAGTGTATTGATACTGTGTGCGGCTCACGCGATCGTCCACCGTGATGTCCTGCACCGGCTGCATGTAGAGAGTGATTCCTTCAATCTTTTCCAAGTTAGGCTGCAAACGGCGAATCACGTCGGAGGCATTCATGTTGCGCTGCGCAAGCGGCTTTAGATTAATCAGAATGCGGCCGCTGTTCAGCGTTGGATTGGTGCCGTCGATCCCGATGAAAGAGGAGAGACTATCGACTGCAGGATCCTTCAAAATTACTTCGGTTAACTGCTGCTGTTTCTGGGACATGGCTGAGAAGGAAATGGACTGCGATGCTTCCGAGATGCCTTGGATAATCCCAGTATCTTGAACGGGAAAAAACCCCTTGGGCACGATGATGTACAGCACAACTGTGAGCACGAGTGTGGCGACGGCCACAAAAAGGGTTGCGGTTTGATGCTTCAACACCCACTTCAGCGTGCGTCCGTAAAACGCGATGACGCTCTCGAAGGCATGCTCCGATGCCTGGTAGAAACGCCCGCGCTGCGATTCCGGCTGATGTTTAAGGAGCTTCGCGCACATCATCGGCGTGAGCGTCAGTGAAACGACCGCGGACACGAGAATGGTTACGCTGAGAGTAACCGCGAACTCGCGAAAAAGTCTTCCAACGATGTCGCCCATGAAAAGAAGGGGAATCAATACGGCGATCAGGGAAATCGTCAGCGAAACGATGGTGAACCCGATTTGCTCCGAACCTTTTAACGCGGCCTGAAGAGGAGGATCGCCCTCTTCAATAAAGCGAACGATGTTCTCGATCATCACGATGGCATCGTCCACCACAAACCCCGTTGAAATTGTTAATGCCATCAAGGTGAGATTGTTCAAGCTGTATCCGGCCAGATACATAACGCCAAACGTGCCCACAAGCGAAAGAGGCACGGCCACGCTGGGGATGGTGGTGGCGGAAAGATTGCGCAAGAAAAGGAAAATGACCATTACTACCAGGCCAACGGTCAGCATGAGTTCGAATTCGACGTCCTGCACTGAGGCGCGAATGGTGGTTGTACGGTCCGTAAGAACGATTACTTGCACCGACGCAGGCAAGTTACTTTGCAACAGGGGCAGGAGCTTCTTCACTCGGTCCACGACTTGAATGATGTTGGCGCCGGGCTGCCGCTGGATGTTCATAATTACCGCGGGGGTGGAGTTCATCCAGGCGGCTTGCTTCGTATTCTCGACGCCGTCAATCACGTGCGCCACGTCCGACAGCAGGACGGGGCTTCGGTTGTGATATGCCACGACTACATTCTGGAAATCCTTACTGGTCAGGAGCTGATCGTTGGCGTCAATCTGATAATCCTGATGCGGGCCGTCAAAATTGCCCTTGGCAAGATCGAGACTGGTGTTTTGGACGGCGGCCCTGACGTCTTCCAAGTTGATACCGTAAGAAGAAAGCGCCGTCGGATTAACTTGGATTCGTACCGCGGGTTTCTGACCTCCGCTGATGCTCACCAGGCCAACGCCGGTGACTTGCGCGATTTTTTCCGCAAGGCGCGTGTCTGCCAGATCTTCCACTTGCGAGAGAGGGATGGTGGAAGAAGTCAAAGCCAGAGTGAGAATCGGAGCATCCGCCGGGTTGGTTTTGCTGTAGATGGGCGGAGTGGGGAGATCCGCCGGCAAATAGCTTTGGGACGCGTTGATCGCCGCTTGCACTTCTTGTTCGGCGACGTCGATGTTCAGGTCGAGAGAGAATTGCAAAACGATGACCGAGCTTCCGTCCGAGCTCGTCGAGGTCATCTGGTTCAGGCCGGGTAGCTGACCAAACTGCCTCTCCAGAGGCGCGGTGACAGCCGAGGCCATAACGGTCGGACTTGCTCCGGGATAAAACGTCACAACCTGGATAATGGGATAGTCAACTTGCGGGAGAGCAGACACCGGAAGCTGCATGAACGCGACGATGCCCGCTAGCAAAATTGCAGCCATCAACAAAGAGGTAGCGACGGGCCGCAGAATAAATGGACGAGACGGGCTCACGGATGAGCTCCTCCGCTCGTGCTGCTGGTGTCCGCGCTACCGGGTCGATGGCTGTCCTTATTGTTAGTGTTCGAACCGTTCCCGCTTGCGTTTCCGGTGGGTGCGGCGCTTCCGCCGTTGGCATTGCCGGTATTGACTGTAACTTTTCCGCCATCCTGCAATTTATCGAATCCACTCGATGCAATTACCTCGCCGGGATTCACACCTTGCACGGCCGCGATATTCCCATCGGTTGTGCCGACAGTGACCGTTCGTATGGACGCGGTATTGTCGGATTTGATCGCGTAAACGAAGGCGCCTTGCGCGTTGCGCTGAATCGCGGCGGTGGGCACTAAGGTGACACCGTGCTGCGTATCCACCAGCAATCTTGCGTTTACGAACTGCATCGGGAACAGACCTAGGTCCTGATTTTGAAAAATCGCCTTCAATTTTACGGTACCTGTTGTCTGGTCGATCTGATTATCCAAGGTCAAAAGTGAGCCCGAGGCCAGCTTGGTGGTTTGGTCGCGCGTGAAAGCATCCACCGGCATTTTTTGGCCATTGCGCAACTGTCTCTGGATCTGCGGCAAGTAATCTTCGGCGACGCTGAAAATCACGGTAATGGGCTGAAGTTGAGCGATTACAACCAGTGCGGTGGTACTGCCGGAGGTAACAATGTTGCCTGGATCCACCAAACGAAGACCGACGCGACCGTCGATCGGCGCGGTGATGCGGGTGTAATCCACGTTTGTCGTTGCGCTGGCCACGGTGCCGTCGTCCTGTTTCACAGTGCCTTCATCCTGCTTCACCACTTGCGCCTGATCGTCGAGTTGTTGCTTCGCAATTGCGTTGCGATCGTAGGCTTGCTGATAGCGGTTCAAGTTGATTCTGGCTTCGTTCAAAACTGCTGTGTCTTTTGCGAGGGTACCCTGTGCCTGGGTAAGCGCGGCTTGGTATGGCCGCGGGTCAATCTCGATCAGCAGATCGCCCTTGCGAACCATTTGGCCTTCACGATAGGCAACGTTTATGATTTGTCCGTCCACGCGGCTAGTGATCGTGGCGGTGTAAACCGGAGTTACGGTCCCGAGCGCGTTGATATAGACACCGATGTCACCCTGCTTTGCGGTCGTGGTGGTAATTGGAGCGCTCGGGCGAGGCTGCTTGGCCTGCGCGGCGTCTTGCGCCGCCTTCTGATGCTGGCGGTAAAAGTACAGGATGCCGAGAAGCACCAGTATTACAACTACGATCCAAACCCACCGATGACTTTTGCGCGGGCGCTCCTCCGGATGAGCGGGAGATTTTGGCGGCGCCGGGGCAAGAGCCGGCGGACTCGTCGCCGTTGTGCTGGGAGAATCTTTGGTACTGATCCTAACGGGCGCGCTCGGGCCATCCTGTGGGGTTGTACCCGGCGCGTTTGAACCGCTGGCCGAACCTGGCGCATTTGGAGGATTCGGTGTGCTCGGCGGATTATCAGGCAATTTGTAGTTCCTCTTTTTTTCAGGATAGGATCATGAACCGTTCAGGCCCTATTACCGAGAGCGTGTCGAATCTTCCGCCATCCTTGATAATAACTGAAGCTTGGTATTGTTTGATTTTCCTTTTCATCTAGAGCTATGACGAGGGCGCACCATGCCCGTCACCTGGTGCACATAAGTGAAACTGAAGAGCACATTACTTTCCGACGATTCAGGCCGTCATTTGGTTACAGACAACGCTCTTTCACTAGTGACGAAAATGCTCATCTCGTTTGCGCCATTAAAATTGTCTGCCGAAACAAACCAAGCCAATGATGATTGAAACTATGATATTCGACTGAAGGGGGAACTCAGAGGGGTATCTGAACACCATCCGGAGGGAAAGCGGCCTTAATATCCCCCGCACGTTTCCCAAAGCGACTGTTTCCACACCCACGAATCCTATCAGAATATTGTTTAGACAGAAAAAAGCGGCGCACCTTGCATTCAGCAAAGTGCGCCACGTGGTTAAGGTTTGGGATTTACTTTACGGCTTTTCCTGCGGCAGCAGTCGTCGTTCCACCGTAGACCGATGTATCGTAGAAGTACGGCGGGCCCGTTGTGCCACTATTCATCAAATAGCCGTTGTAGTAGTACGGGCTCCCAGCGGTTAAGCTGCTACACCCGGTTATGGTGCCACCGTAGAGCGCGTTATTAGCGTCTTGCACCTGGATGTTGGTGATGCCGTTATCCACGTACAGTGCGCTCAAACCACTGTTTTCACCACCCACCGTGAAATCACCCGTGCCCGCGGTACCGATGTTGGAAGCATTACCGTAGAACTGGGTCGGCTCCAATTGGATCGCATCTGCGGTAACGGTGTTAACTCCCCCCGCAGTGACGACTCCGGTCGAATCGATCAAGAGATTCTGTCCGACGACCAGATCGCCTACGCCAGCGAACCTGCCTGGAAGCGTTACGCCAGTGCCTGCTGAAGTGGAAAAGACCGCTCCAGCGGTTGGGGCAAGGGTCACAACCTCACCCACGTTGATGCCCTGAGTGTTGCCTGCCGGCACTGCGGTTACCACGACTTGTGGAGTTGGGTTCGTGGACACGACCGTGCCTTCAAACGTGGTTCCAAAACCGAAGCCGTTGTTGTCCGAGATGGATGTGGCCGTCAGAGTTGGCGGATTTGTGTCACTAATTGAGTAGCCAACGGTGACGATTTGATTGTTCGCAACGCAGGTCAGATTGTTTGCCGCGCAATTCGTGGAATAACCGTTGAACGTAGTGTTCGCTCCGGTATTGACCGTGATTTGCTGACCTGTGGCGCTGTCGATAATAGTTAGGCCGGTGCTGCGGACATTGGTCACCGGGCCCGTTACCTGTGCGACACATACTCCTTCAGTGGTGGCGCAATTAGAGGTACCTGCAGCGTCGATTCGATTGCCGCTCGCTGCGGCCGTCGAGTTTGTCGTGACTGTGACGCTTGGGGTAATGGACAAGACGCCGGCATTAGATACCAGAGAATTTCCAACATTGAAGTCGATCGCTATGTCGGTAGCTTGACCTGTCGTAAGAGTTGCGTTGATTGGAACATTGACAGAAGCGGGTATTGCGGGAGCAAGGTTGTTGCAGACGATTGGAGTTGTCCCCGTGTAAGCGCAAGAATTGCCGCTTCCTTCCGTGTAGGTCTGTCCCGGATCGAGGTTGATCGCGGTTTTCGTGCCGGAAAAAGTAATCAAGACAGCGGAGTAAGTCCCTGCTGGAACGTTTGTCGTTGATAAAATTTCGGATTGTTGTGGATTCTGCAATGCCGACAATTGAACGCACTCTTATCAAGAACGGCAGTAATCTTACTCGATAACTTCACTCATTCATGAGCGGCAGTGCGCGGGAATCTTTAAAGATTCCATTCGCGGGCTAAACAAACTAATCTGGCAAGCTATTTGAGCCGCAGGAAAGGCCGATTTCGAGGGCAGATGAACGTTCTGGATCTATTGTTCGGAAAACCGCTGGCGGCATCGGACGAAAGAGCGGAGCAACTGGGCATCGCGGCCGGAATCCCGATCTTCGGACTGGACGCGCTTAGCTCCGCGGCGTACGGGCCTGAAGCCGCACTCACACTTATAATTCCACTGGGTGCGGCGGGGGTAGCCTACATCGTTCCAATTAGTTCCAGCATTATCGTGTTGCTCGCGATCGTATATTTTTCATACCGGCAAACGATTGCGGCCTATCCGGGCGGCGGAGGCTCGTACACCGTCGCTTCAGAAAATCTTGGCACCTTCGCCGGTTTGCTGGCGGCTTCGGCGCTGATGATTGACTACATTCTCACCGTCGCCGTGGGAATTTCCGCCGGAGTGGGCTCGCTGGTTTCCGCTGTTCCAAAACTTCTGCCCCACACGTTGATGATTTGTTTAATCATTCTCATTATTATCACCTTCATTAATCTTCGTGGTATGCGGCAGGCCGGAATCATTTTCATGTTTCCGACATATTTATTTATCGGAAGCTTGCTGGCAGCGATTGCGTTTGGAGTTTTTAAATCGATCATGGCCGGCGGACAACCAGTTCCGGTGGAAGTGCCGCCACCGCCCCCGCCCGCGGTCGCAGCGGCCAGCGTTTGGCTGTTGATGAAATCTTTTTCGAGCGGCTGCACTGCGATGACTGGAGTGGAAGCGGTCAGCAACGGGGTGCGCGCGTTTCGCGAGCCCGTAGTGGATACTGCGCGCCGCGTTCTCACGATCATCATTGCGCTGTTGATGGTGATGCTCGCGGGCATTGCTTATCTGGTCCGCGCTTACCACATTGCGGCGACCAGTCCGGGGAAGGCAGGGTATCAGAGCGTTCTCTCCATGATTGTTGCGGCAGTGGCGGGACGCGGAGTGTTTTACTACGTAACGATTGGTTCTGTTCTGCTGGTACTCGCTTTGTCCGCCAATACGGCGTTCGCAGACTTTCCGCGATTGTGCCGCGCCATCGCGCTCAATGGCTATCTGCCCGACTCTTTCAGCCTGCGCGGACGCAGGTTGGTCTACTCACGGGGAATTTATGTGCTCGCAATACTGGCGGGATCGCTTTTGATTCTTTTCCGTGGCGTAACAGACCGATTAATTCCACTGTATGCCGTCGGCGCGTTCCTTGCGTTCACTCTGTCGCAAGCGGGAATGGTGGCGCATTGGAAGAAGAACAAAGGACCCGGGTCGGGACGAAGCATGTTCATCAACGGTTTGGGCGCTTTTGCGACGGGCGTAACGGTGATCGTCGTGATGGTAGCAAAATTTGTGGAAGGGGCCTGGGTTACAGCGCTGCTTATTCCCGCGCTGCTCTTTCTTATGATGCGGGTGAGGCGTTATCTCGTGCGCGTTGAACTGGAGTTGTTCAGCAAGGAGCCGCTGGACACAACGAAATGTAAACCTCCGGTGGTGGTCTTACCGGTTCAGAGTTGGGGCAAGCTGGCTCAAAGAGCACTTCAAGTTGCATTGACGATCTCAAACGATATTCACGCGGTGCACGTGTGCAGAGAAGAACAGAAAGAGCAGCTAAAGGAAGAATGGAAGAGACTGGTCGAGGAGCCGACTCAGCGGGCCGGATTGCCTGTGCCGAAATATGTGGAGCTGGAATCGCCATTTCGATTTGTGATTGCGCCCATCGTGGATTATGTGCTCAGAATTGAAGCAGAGCATCCCTCGTGCCAGATTGTGCTCCTGGTCCCCGAGCTCATTGAGCAGCATTGGTATCACTACTTTCTGCAGAGCAACCGCGCTGAACTTTTGAAGGGGCTAATGCTGCTGCGGGGGAATGACAACATCGTAATCGCCAACATGCCCTGGTATTTGAAGGGAACCGGGATTTAGCGCAAACGCGCGTACGACGCAACGAGAGCTCACGAGCGTTATTTTCGAGTATGGCGGCGCTTCGTTGGTTTCCGTGTAAGCGGGACGGGGGCCGCGGCGGCGTTTTGCAACAGAAGAAGAAAGGCTTGGGCGTCGGGTGAGAGAGCGCGGTGGCGGGGGTGAATCACGTCTAGGTTTCTGCTCAGCGGTTCCGCGTTGATGATCTCAATGGCGATGAGTTTGCCTCGCCGCAGTTCGGTGGTGACGGCAATCTGTGGCAGGAAGCTTAAGCCTAGCTTACGTTCCACCATTTTCTTTGCCGCTTCGATCGTTTCAACCTCTAGGACGACGTTGGGAAGCAAACCAGCGCGGCGGAAAAGGCCCTGGCTCAGAGTCCAATCGCTGGAGCCGCGGTCGAAAAATATGAGCGGCCAGGATTCCGTCTCCTCGAGACGGACTCTGCGTTGTCGTGCCGCTAAATGGGCCGGATGACCAACAAGAATTAAAGGATCGTCACGCAACGTCATGGTTTCGACTTCCGGGTGATTCAGCGAGCGCGCCACTCCGATATCGGCTTCGCCGTCCAGCACCATTTTTAAGACCTGCAGGGAAGTGCCGGAGCGAAGGTTGACTAGTACTTTCGGATTCTTCGAATGGTACTGCTTCATCACATCGGGCAAGAAGTAAGTGCAGATGGATAGAGCCGCTGCGATGTTCAATACTCCGCCGATAGCGGACTGCGGTTCCTGCACCGTCTGGCGCGCAAGGGCGACCGTGCGCAACAACTGTTCGGCCACCGGCCGCAGAGCTTTTCCGGCAGGTGAAAGCGACACGTTTGAGTGCACACGAATAAAGAGTTTCACGCCGAGGGATTCTTCCAACGCGCGAATTCGAGCGCTCACAGCGGGCTGGCTGACGCGCAGTGCACCGGCCGCACGGTGAAATCCCCCGTAAGTCGCGACCGCCAAGAAGGTTTCTACCTGATCGATTTCCATTAACCCGCCCCGCACCTGCATGTGTAGAACGAGTGTACTGGAACTGATAACAGAATTCTATCAATATGATAACGACAATCAGTTTGACTGATAGGCCGGACTGTTTCACACTCGCAAGTGCCGCTTTATGGCATCACGCAGCGCGGAGTTTCGCGCCGAAATCTTTTCAGGCCCAGCTTCACCAGAGTATTCACCCACAAAACTGACTCAGAGAGGCGACAACATCATGGCGAGCAACGAAGCATCTTCCAACGGTAATTCATCGAGTAGTCACCATCGGGACTGGGGCACGAATCCTCGCTGGAACGGCATCACGCGCCCGTATTCTCAAGCGGACGTCGAAAAACTGCGCGGCTCGCTTCACATCGAGCACACGCTTGCGAAGGTTGGCGCTGAGCGTCTGTGGAAGCTGCTACACGAAGAAAACTTGGTTCGCGCCCTGGGCGCCACGACTGGTAATCAAGCGGTTCAACAGGTGAAAGCCGGCCTTCAGGCAATCTACGTGAGTGGATGGCAAGTGGCCGCGGACGCGAACAATGCCGGACAAATGTATCCGGACCAAAGCCTCTATCCGGCCGATAGCGTTCCAAATCTCGTTCGCCGCATCAATCAAGCGCTGATGCGCGCCGATCAAGTCCATCATGCAGAAGCGAAAGACGACACATACTGGTTTGCTCCCATGATTGCGGACGCCGAAGCTGGCTTTGGCGGCAACCTGAACGCGTTCGAGTTGATGAAGGCCATGATTGAGGCGGGCGCGGCGTGCGTCCATTTTGAGGATCAATTGTCATCGGCCAAGAAATGCGGCCATTTGGCGGGAAAGGTTCTGGTGCCCACGGTTGAAGCCATTCACAAATTGGTGGCTGCGCGGTTGGCAGCGGATGTGATGGGCGTACCCACTTTAATCATGGCGCGCACCGACGCAGACAGCGCCACGCTTCTCACAAGCGATATCGATCCACGCGACCGCCAGTTCGTCACCGGCGAACGCACTGCCGAGGGCTTTTTTAAGATTCGCGGTGGTATCGACTCAGCCATTGCGCGTGGCCTGGCCTACGCTCCGTATGTCGAATTGATTTGGTGCGAAACTTCGAAGCCGGATCTGGCGGAAGCGCGGAAATTCGCGGAAGGCATTCATGCAAAGTACCCGGGTAAGATGCTGGCTTACAATTGTTCGCCGTCGTTCAATTGGAAGAAGAATCTCGATGACGCTACGATCGCGCGCTTTCAGGACGAGCTGGCTTCGATAGGATACAAATTCCAGTTCATCACTTTGGCTGGCTTCCATGCGCTCAATTTGACCATGTTCGATCTCGCACGTACCTACAAGCAGAGCGGCATGACTGCGTATTGCGAGTTGCAGGAAAAAGAATTTGCGTCCGAGCGAGCCCACGACTACGAAGCAGTGAAGCATCAGCGTTTCGTCGGCACGGGATACTTCGACGCGGTACAGCAGGTGATCGCCGGCGGCACTTCTTCAACGACCGCGCTCGAAGGATCTACTGAGGCCGAGCAATTTAACCATTCGACGCCGGCCGGGCCCGAAAACGAACCGAATCCTGTGCATGCGCCAAGACCTTCAGAGCGTCGCGTGCCAGTAATGGCCGCCAAGTCGGCTACGACCGCCGCCGACTAGCTTCGTTGCGCTACTACGAGCTTTGATGTGGTCACAGCTTGTCCCACGTGCCGCTGCGTATGATCCGCCACGTGAACCAGCAGGCCTCCTAATGTGGTCGGCAGCTCTTTTTTTCCGACCGAGCGCGAATCTTCTACGCGTGCTGGGTCCAAAGCGCGGATTCGCTCCGCACCGTTCCCCAACGCTAACTCGAGTTCAGCGAATAAGTCTTTGCGGCTCGCGTCAGGATCCAGTTCGCTCTTCATCTCTGCTATTTGGGTGGCGTTCAGTTGCTTTCCTTCCGCATAGGTGAGCAGCCGGTCGATGCTCCGCGCGATATGCCGTAGATGAAACGCCACGGGCGCGATTCCCGCAGGCCGCGCATTCAACTCCGCATCGCTGAGGGGCCCGCACCATTGCTCCAGATCCTCCCTGGCAAGTTCCAGCGTGTGCAGCACGGCCCGAGGCACGGCTCGTACTTCTGTTAAGGTGCCGCGCAACCATGGCTCTGGTAATTTGTTCGCTTCCATCGGGTTGGGCTCCTCAGAAAGTTGCCACCGCAAATTGTTAACAATAATTTTTGATTTCTTGTACTTACGCCAACTTGTTATTACCGTTCCTGTGCGATAGAGTAGCCGCCTTTCTCAGTGGGGCCGACCAGAATGCCAGCCGGAGTGGGACAAGAAAAGCTGAAAGTATTGATTCGCCGCTCCGACATTCAAAAGCGCGTTCGCCAGGTCGCGCATCAAATTACCAAAGATTTCAAAGGAGAGCGCGTCCACCTCGTGGGAGTCTTGAAGGGCGCGTGCATTTTTCTGTCTGATCTGGTCCGCGAACTGGGACTGGATACATCCATTGACTTCATAGCTGTGTCCAGCTACGGCAAGGGAAAACAATCTTCGGGGCAAGTGCGTGTTCTGAAGGATCTCGACAGCAGCATCGAGGGACTTAATGTGGTGGTGGTGGAGGATATACTCGATACGGGCTTAACGCTGAGCTACCTGCTGCGGATTTTGCAGCAAAGAAAGCCGAAGACGTTGTGCGTGGCGGCACTCTTGGACAAGCCCTCGCGACGGATCAAGGACGTCAAAGCTGATTATGTTGGCTTCGAGATTCCGAACGAGTTCGTCGTTGGGTACGGCTTGGATTACGCCGAGAGGTATCGCAACTTGAAAGATGTCTGCGTCCTCAGTCTGCCATCGGAATAGTTATGTCTCTGACTGAATCTCAAATTGCGCGCTTGATCGATCACACGCTTTTGAGGCCGGAAGCCACGCGTGAAGATATTCAGAAACTCTGTCAGCAAGCGCTCGACTACGGGTTTGCGTCGGTCTGCGTGAACCCGTGGAACGTTTCGCATGCAGCAGAGATGCTTCGCGACAGTGAAGTTCGCGTGTGTACTGTAGTTGGATTTCCTCTCGGTGCCACGCTTCCTATCGTCAAAGCGTTAGAAGCGGCCGAAGCCATTAAGGCCGGTGCGCAGGAAATTGACATGGTGATAAATATCGGTGCGCTGAAATCCGGTCAGGAAGCGCTAGCGGAAGCGGATATTCGCGGCGTAGTGGAAGCGAGCCATGGCGCGGGAGCGCGGTGCAAGGTGATTCTTGAGACCGCGCTTTTGACACATGAAGAAAAGGTCCGCGGGTCGCTCCTGGCCAAAAAAGCTGGGGCTGATTTCGTCAAGACGTCCACGGGGTTCGGTCCGGGCGGCGCCACACTCGAAGACGTTCGACTGATTCGCAAGACGGTCGGCAGCGGCACTGGAATCAAGGCGGCCGGCGGTGTTCGCACGCTGAAAGACTTACAAAAAATGGTCGAGGCAGGCGCTACGCGCATCGGCACAAGCTCGGGCGTGAAGATTATCGAAGAATTTCGGGGGGCGCGTCCCGCAAGTTCCGCGGGCACCAGTAGCAAATATTAAGTTCGACGAGTATTCCCGGATTTCTACCGCAATCAACCCTCTCCCGCCTGTTATAATTGACTGAATTTTGGCGCTTGGCGTTGAGAATGTATTCGCTGCGCGCGAGCCTGAAAGACTCGGCGGGGGCCGGGACGTTCGATTCACACGAAATGGATTCGCTTGGACTCAATTCGAAACTGGAAATCCCTGCAGAAACTCTCGCCATCCTCGCGGAGATCAGCGAGGAAATTAATGCCTCGCTCAATTTGGACGAAGTGCTGGCCAGTGCCGCCGCTCAAATCAAACGGCTGATCGATTACGAAATCTTTGCCGTCCTGTTACCTGAAGAAGGCACCGATCAGTTGTATTTTCGGTTTGCGATCGGGCACCGGCCGGAAGTGGTGAAACACTGGCGGATTCCCATGGCGGAGGGAATCATTGGCTCGGCAGCAGCTACGGGCCAGCCGATCCGCGTTGGTGACGTCCGCAAGGACCCTCGCTATTTGAATGCACTGGACGCCGTTCAATCTGAACTGGCCGTGCCGCTGATTGTGCGCGGCCGCGTGATTGGCGTTCTCGATATCGAAAGTAGCCAGCCTGACTATTTCACGCCCGATCAGCAGAACATCCTCACGCTGGTCGCCAGCCGCATTGCCGGCGCAATAGAAAACGCGAGGCTGTTCGAGCACGAGAAAAATCAAGCCGAGACCCTACTGCTGTTGAATGAGGTGGCTCGCGAGGCGAATTCTTCTCTTTCGGTCGAAGAAGTTCTGCGCCGCGCGGCGGAGCTCACCAAGCGCCTGATCGATTATCAGATTTTTTCCATTTTGCTATACGACGAAAACGATAAGGTTTTCCGGCACCGGGTCACTGTAAAATTCGGCCAGCGCACTCAAGAGAAATATGCCGTGCCCGGGCACGAGGGCATCGTTGGGGCGGCTGCTGCTGCAAGGCGTCCCGTCGTGGTTCCGGACGTAAAACTCGATCCGCGTTATCTGATGGTGAATCCGGAGACGCGGTCAGAAATGGCTGTGCCCATGCTGTATAAAGACCGCGTAATTGGCGTGATGGACCTGGAAAGCCCGCAGCTCAATTACTTCACGCCGGATCACGTTCAGGCGCTCTCGATTCTCGCTGCGCATCTTGCGGTTTCGATTGAAAACGCGCGGCTCTACGAACAAGTAGCACGCGACGAAGCGCGCATGGAGCGCGACCTGAGCGCCGCACGGCGAATTCAGGGCGCGCTGCTGCCTCGATTGCCGGGGCCGGAGTTTGGGCTAGATATTGCCGCACGCGTGGTTTCGTCACGCGAACTGAGTGGCGACCTGTACGATTTTCTGCGCTACGGTCCGCAGGAACTGGCGATCGCGATGGGGGACGTCAGCGGGAAGGGGAGCGCTGCGGCGCTTTATGGGGCGGTCGCGATTGGCACGCTCCGCAGTCTGGGTCCGCAGAAGCATCCTCCCGCCGAAATGCTGAGCGCGATCAACGGATTTCTCGGTGAACGGCGCATCGAAGGGCGCTTCATGACGCTTTGTTTTGCGACATGGCATCGCGGGCGGCACAAATTGCGCATCGCGAATGCGGGACAGGAGCAGCCCTTCCTGTATCACGGCCGCCGCTGTGAAAGAATTCCGCTCGCTGGGTTTCCGCTCGGGATGTTCGAGGATGCTGTGTACGATCAGAAGAGCTACCTCCTAAATTCAGGCGACATCGTAGTTTTTTACTCCGATGGTATTGGCGACACACAGAATCCGACCACCATGGAATTTTACGGCCACGACAGGCTAGGAATTCTCATTTCCGAAAATCACGCGCTCCCGGCCGATGGTATTGCCGATCGTATCTTGGAGGCGGTGGACGCTTTTTCGGACGGACGGCACGCGTTTGACGATCGAACGCTGGTAGTGTTGAAGGTTAAGTGACGATTCGGCGAGGATCGTCATTCCGGACAACGCAAAGCGCTGGAGGGATTTGCTAAACCTGCCGCCTCAAGTAATCCTCCTCCGACTGTCGGAGTCCCTCGTCGGCTGAAAAGGCCTCGCTCGGGATGACAGCGTAAAACCAAAGGCAGACGCAAGATGCCGGGCTGAAAGCCCGGCTCTAAAAGCAGGTCAGCGTTCTCCCCAACGCAGCTTGTTGCGCAATACTTCGTAATATGTTTTTCGCGGCGGGCGAACGAACTTGACCTTGGACGAAGACTTGGTAATGACCACGTGATCCTGGGGCTCGAGTTGAAATCCAGTTTGTCCGTCCAGAGTCAGATAGACCGGCTCGTGGGCCGCGGCGAAGTCGAGCTCGACACGCGACGTGTCCGGAATTACGAGCGGGCGATTCGTCAACATGTGCGGGCAGATCGGCGTGATCACGAACGCATCGAGGTCGGGCTGAAGAATCGGGCCGCCGGCTGCGAGTGAGTAAGCGGTCGAGCCAGTCGGCGTCGCTACGATGATTCCATCCGCTCGGTAGCGGCCCACGTGGCGCGAATCGACAAAGACGTCGAAATCCAGCATGCGCGCAAGCGCGGCTTTGTTCGCCACGGCTTCGTTCAACGCGCGATCTCGCTCGGCGGCTTTTCCGCTGCGCAAAATTTCCGCTTCCAGCATCATGCGATCGCCGATGCGATGTTCACCCTTCAAAACCTGCTCGAGGAGAGGATAGAGCTCGTCGAGGGTGACGCTGGTGAGGAATCCGAGACCGCCCAGATTGACAGCCAGAATCGGGACGTTTTGTCCGTGAAGGGCGCGGGCCGCCGAAAGCAGCGTGCCGTCGCCGCCGAGAACAATAATCAAGTCTACTTTTTGCCCCAGCGCCTCACGAGAGAACGCGGGAAAATTCGTGTGGATACAACCGTCAGTTTCGGTGTCCACGAACACATCGATATCGCGCGCTCGCAGCCATTCCGCCAATGGCGGAACAACCGATGAGACCATTTCCTTGACCGGTTTGCAGATGATGCCTGCGGCGCGAATCATCGTTTGGACGCAAATTCTACTCTACCCGCGTGCGCGGGCGTGGAGAAAAAACTCCTGATTGCCTTCAGCGCCGGTCAAACGGCTTGGACGCACGCCGACAATCTCCAGGAACAGCACAAGGGCGGCAGCCGTTACGCGGTCGATGGCTTTCTGGTGCAGCAAAGCGTCGCGGACGATTCCGCCCTTGCCCACGTCGCGCTTCTCCAATTCAAATTGGGGCTTGATTAGGATCAAGAAGTCCGCGCCCGACCCCGCGACCGGAACTACGGAGGGCAAAACTTTAGTGGCCGAGATGAATGATACGTCCATGGTGACGAGCGCGGGTCGCTCGGCGATATCTTCGGTTTTCAGATATCGCGCATTACGCTCAATCAAGATTGCGCGCGAATCCTTGCGCAACTTCCAGTCAAGTTGATCGGCGGAAACGTCCACGGCATAAACGCGAAGTGCGCCATACTGCAACAGGCAATCTGTAAACCCGCCGGTCGAGCTTCCGATATCCAGGCAGATTTTGTCCCGCGGCGTAACGCCAAAGTCCCCCAGCGCTCCTTCGAGTTTTAAACCGCCGCGGCTTGCGTACCGCAGAGTTTCTCCGATGATTTCAATCCGATCATCCGTCGCGACTTGTATTCCCGGTTTCTCCATTTTTTGCCCGTTGACCAGGACGTTTCCGGCGAGAAGCAATGCCTGGGCTCTCTCGCGCGACGGTGCCAGGCCGCGTTCGACGATCAAGACGTCGAGGCGTGCTTTTCCAGGCGGGGATTTTTTCTGTGGAACACTTGTGGGAGCCTCGCGGCGGAATGGGTGGAATTTCATAGCTTGGATTTTAACGCGTGAAGTTAGTTGCGGCGCGCCACCAGGAATTGCCCGAGCTGACAAAGCCGCGTGGCGCGTTCGCCATAGAAATCAAGCTCACGCAGCGCTTTGGTTTCAAGTTCCACCGCGATTGCACGCGATTTCTCCAGTCCATACAGCGACGGGTACGTGGCCTTCTGCTGAGCCTGATCCTTCCCCGCGGTTTTGCCCAGTGATGCGGAGGATTCGGAAACGTCCAGAATGTCGTCCACCACTTGAAAAGCCCAGCCGATCTGTTCGCCGAAACGCCGCAACCGTTCGACGTCTTCGTCCCCGGCGCCTGCCGCGATCCCGCCGGCCACAATGGAGCCACAAATCAAAGCCGCAGTCTTCGACCGGTGGATATACTCCAGCATGGCTGCGTCCGCGGATTTTTTCCCCGCTTCGATATCTGCGACTTGGCCGCCAACCATTCCATTGACCGTGCCCGCAGCAGCGGCGATTTCAGAAATCACGCGAACTCGACGCGCAGGCTCGATTGCGGAATTGGCCAGAGTCTGGAATGCGAGCGTGAGCAGCGCGTCGCCAGCCAGGATGGCAATGGCTTCGCCGAACACTTTATGATTGGTCGCTTTTCCGCGGCGGAGGTCGTCGTTGTCGAGCGCGGGCAAGTCATCATGGATTAGTGAGTAAGTGTGAATAAATTCCAGCGCGCAACCGACCGGAATAGCGCTGGAAGGGTCGGCGATGAATAACCTTGCGGATTCGTAACAAAGAATCGGGCGAATGCGCTTGCCTCCAGCGAAAACACTGTAGCGCATGGCGCGATGAATGGAGGCGGGCTGCGCGGATTCCGGCGGCAATAATTTTTCCAGCGCAGACTCGATCGCGCTATGGTCGTGGCGAAAGAAGTCCGGTGTACTCATGCTGCCCAGGAGGCCATGGCGGTAGGTAGATTGAAAAACGGAGGCAAGTTATGCCTTATGGGACGGGCCATTGTCCGGGTTGAACGGCTCTGCCACAATCTTGCCGTCGGCTTTCTTCAACAGAATTTCAACGCGGCCTTCCGCCTCTTCCAGTTGCTTCTGGCACTCGCGCGAAAGCGTCACGCCTTCCTCGAAAAGCTTCATGGCTTCGTCGAGAGAAAGGTCGGGGCCTTCCAAGCGCTTTACGACTTCTTCCAGTCGCGTGAGTGATTTCTCAAAATCGCCTTTGCGCGGCGGCTCTGTAGGCGTAGTTGCTGGTTTGTTAGGCACCGGGCTCATTCTTCCTCGTTGCGTTGAGTCAAGACCGTAAGTGATTCTTCGACAGGCAGCATTCTAACGCAGGTTCGAGAATGCCAACAAGTTCTCGTAAACATGCGTCAGTGGTTTTCAGGGCCACCTGAGGGAAGCAAAATCAGCCGATGCGCGCGTATGGCCTCTTTGGCGGATTCGGTGAAAGGAGCGGCGATTCCTTGTCCGGAAAACCACCCAGGGAATTGGTCACGGTAATGTGGACTAGCGTATTGTCCACTCTCGCCCGTCGGGATTTCCATCAGCGAATTATCAAAATTCGAAAGATCGGCTACGAATCGCATCGCCGGACCATGCCCCACGCCCATAGCGCGCACAGTATCGAGCGTTCCGCTTTGCTCATATGGTCCGATGTTCAGGAGCCAATGCAGCGCACCGGAGCGACCGAGCGGATGCGTCATATCAAGAGGATGCAGGCGGCCCCAATTCCATGTGGCGGAATCGCGCTGTCCCGTGTGCTTTTCCAGTGCACGAACAGCCTGGTCCGCGCTGGCCAGGAGCAAATCATCGTAACTGACAAATCCACTTGGCAACCAGGCCACCGGGCGTTCGCGCAGAATATTTTCAAGAAAGACCTTATCGCGCCACCAGACATCGCCGTAGACGCTGACCGGCTCCCAGAGTTCGTATTTCTGCGCGATTTGTTCATCGAGATATGGTGCGAGCAGGTTATAGAACAGTGCGTGTCGCGTGTATTCGATGAATGAAGTTTCGACCGATTCGGCTGTCGCCCGCGCGTCCCAGCCGTTCAGCCTGGCAATTAGCTCTTGCGCGCGAGAATCCTTTGACTGTGATTTGCTCGCTGCGGCAACTAGTTGGCCGGCGAGAAAGTGGTTTGGCAGACTGAGAATGTCGTTCTGAATGACATTGCAATCTGCCGGACGCAAAGCGGCGCGGCCCGTGAGTAACTCGTAAATTCGTTCGGTGCGATAAGGGCCAGCTTGCCGATCGGTCAAATAGAATTTGTAGTTGGGTCCGACGGTAAAAGCGTTCGCTGTGGCGATAATTCCGTCCGGGGGATTCAATGCGCGTGGCATGTTTTCGAATGGAATGTAACCAGTCCATTCGTGTTCATCGGTATCGCCAGGAACGGGCAGAGCGCCGTCGCCGTTTGCGCGAATCGGGATGTGCGCGGGAATGGTGAAACCGATGTTGCCGTCAACGTCCGCGTAAATCGTATTCTGTCCCGGACCAGCAATGCGCCGCGTCGCCGCCAGAAATTCGTCCCAATTCTTAGCTTGCCCCAGAAGGGGAAAGCCGAAATCGAGGCCGTCAGGTTCGAGCGCGGTCCAACGCAACGCGTACCGGCGGCCCGCTGGGTCTTGGGGGTCTCGATAGACGATTGGGCCGTGCCGCGTGACGACAACTTCGAGTAAGACGTGGGGTTTACCGCGCACGTGAATAATTTCTGGCCGAAGGCTGGCTGCGATCCATTTTCCGTTGGCGCGATAGTTAAGCGAATGCACAGGATCAAACGTCTCAGCGTAAAGGTCCTGTACATCTGCGTTGCTATTAGTGAACCCCCAGGCGATGCGATCGTTGTGGCCGATGACCACAAGCGGCGCCCCCGGTAGAGCAAAGCCGCTAACGTTCCAACCTGGTGCGGTCAGATGAATCACATACCACAGCGCGGGTGTGCCGAGTTGCAGATGCGTGTCGTTCGCAAGCAACGGCTTACTGGAGGCTGTGTGCGCACCACTGACCACAAAATTATTGCTGCCGATAATTTCAGAAGAGTCCTCTTCGAATGGAGCGAGAAATGCCCGAGCGGAATCCCATTCTTGTGCAACGAATGGAGGAACATGGTCTTCTTGATCGCGCACCAATTCGCCAATTTCATTCGGACCCGCGCGGGAAAAATCTGGTGGTCCAAGGTGCATCAACTTCAAAGACGCTTCTGCAAGGCCCGCTGGATTGCTGACGATGAAGTGATCGAGCGGGGAACTACCCGCAAACATTTGCCGCGCGCGTTCCGGGTCTACTTTTTGGACAATCCACTCGCGGTTCAGTTTTGCCTTCCATGTGGAAGTAAGCGTTTTGTACATGTACAGGCTGATGAGATAGGTATCCGCCGGCGTCCACCGACGGGGTTCGTAACGCAGCAGCGTAAATTCCAGGGGCAACCTGCCGCGATGCTGAGTAATATACTGATTCACGCCGCGGGCATAACAGTCGAGAAGCTGGCGAATGTCTGAAGTTCCGGCTGCCGCGGCGCGGTCGGCGGCCTGATGCATGCCCAGCGTGCGGTTCTCTTTGTCAAAGTTCAGCGCGACTTCTCCGAAAATCTCAGATAGGTCGCCCCCGGCCGCTCGGCGAAGCAAATCCATTTGCCATAGACGGTCTTGCGCGATTACGTAACCTTGCGCGGTTACCAGGTCCTCCACCGATTTCGCGCGGATCCACGGTCGGCCAAGTGGGTCACGATCGATCATGACGGCGTCTTTCAGGCCCGCGACCGAGACGTTTCCGTCAAGCGCGGGCAGAGACCGATGGACAATCCACCATCCTACGATCAGCGCGATTCCAGCGAGCAGGAAAATCCCTGCCATTAAACTGCGGAAAATGCGATAACCACGCGTCATTCAGTGATCTCGATTGGTGAGTAATGAGCTGGCGGCGCAGTTTAGCCCAGCGAACAAGAATCACGCAACGCGATTTGGCGGGCGTGGGCACCCGTATTCGACGAGACCTCGCAGATCGCTGAATGTGAGCTAAGCTTTGTAACGCAAGGAGAGGAAGTCGTGAGGAATAACCCGTCACAAAACTTGGTCGAGCGGCGTTGTTATATTGTGAACGCGTCGAGCGAAATTGTCGCGGAGATGAAGGCTGACGAGGCGCCGTTCGATCTCGACGCCATCTTTCGCGCTCAATATGAGCGCATAGCTCGTGTGATTGCGAGAGTGGTACGGGATCCTGCGCGGGCGGAAGAACTCGCGGTTGAAGTGTTCTTAAAGTTGTGGCGGAATCGTCAAGCACAAGGCGAAAAGGCAGAAGGCTGGCTGTACCGCACCGCGGTACGAACGGGACTGGATGAGCTTCGCAGGCAAACACGCCGGGCACGCTATGAAAGTTTTTTTCAATTTGTGCGTGCGACGCCGACCCCTGAACAACTCCACTCCGCAAGCGAGGAACAAGAGCGAGTCCGGTTAGTACTCAGCATGATTGGGCGGCGACAGGCAGAGTTGCTGCTGCTGCGGAGCCAGGGCCTCAGTTATGACGAAGTGGCTTCCGCTCTCGAGATGAATCCAGCCTCGGTTGGGACTCTTCTCAGTCGCGCACAGAATGCCTTCCGAAAGGAGTACATCAAACGTTATGGCGGAAATCATGGGAATGACTAACGAGATAAACGTCAATCATTGGGTGGATGCGCGCTTGGCTTCGCTTAGTCCTGACGGAGAATGGCAGCCGGATGCAAGCAAGGGGCTGGCGCAGCTTTATGAACGGCAACGCAATGGAATCCGGCGCGGTCGCAGACGAACCTGGATGGCGGCAGGAGCAATGGCGGCGTGCTTGTATTTCATGGCGCTTCCTGTGTCGGGGGTATTTGCTCATCGCTGCCTGGAATGCTCCGTCGCTATCTTGAAGAGCTTTTCAGCTTCGCGTCCGGTCCAGGCGGACGTGAAGCCCGAGGGCGCGCGGAAGATCGCGCCGGATTTCACTCTAAATGACGCCGCGGGGGAGGCTGTGAAGCTCTCGGACTTCAAGGGCAAGGTCGTTCTGCTTAACTTCTGGGCCACGTGGTGCGAAGGCTGCAAAGTCGAAATTCCGGAATTCATTGAATTCCAGAATAAGTATAAGGATAGCGGCCTCGTAGTTATCGGTGTGTCGACGGACAAGGATGGCTGGAAAGTGGTGAAGCCGTTCGTCGACGAGAAGAAGATCAATTACACCGTGGTGCTGGGCGACGATGAAATCTGCAAGTTGTATAGCGTCGAGGCCATGCCGGTAACGGTGTTGATTGACCGCGAAGGCCGCATCGCCGCGTCGCACGAGGGTGTGATGAAAGAGGCCGTCGGCGAGAGCGAGATCAAGACATTGGTGCAGGAGAGGGCGAAGAACGCTGCGAAGTGACGCCTTCCGTTCTTAAGAGCTGCATTTCCGCTGCATCCCGGAGTGAGCTTGTGTGCGTCGCAAGGGTTCGATGATGGCGCACCGGCGCCTGGATTTCTCCCCATAAGGCGTGGGTATTGGTAAAATTCCGGATGATGGCTGTGTCATCGGTCCCTCCATTAAGTTGCGCATACCCGGGCGTCGTGCTATGCCGATTGTGTGTTCGACCCGCGGGGCAAGCTAAGGAAACGCGCGCATGGTAGCGCTACACCTCTTTGCGGTTCTTGCGCTCGTGGCTGTGAATGCGTTCTTTGCCGCCGCCGAATTTTCACTGGTTGCAGTGCGCCTCTCGCGCGTTCGGCAACTCGTCGAAAAAGGCGATGCGCGCGCGAAAATCGTCGAGGGACTTCTCAGCGATCTAAGCCGCGTGGTTTCAGGCGTTCAGGTTGGAATCACGCTGGCCAGCCTTTCGCTCGGGTACCTTGGCGAAGTCACGTTGGCGGGAATTTTAAGTCCGCTGGTCGAAGCGATTCCGCGTCCGTGGGCGGCGCTGATCGCGCACGGAGTAGCGCTAGCGATCGCATTCGCATTGCTTACCGTGTTGCAGGTAGTTTTGGGCGAGCTGGTGCCGAAAAGTTTGAGCCTCGCCCGAGCCGAGCGAGTTGCTTTGATTATCGCGCGTCCGTTCCACTGGTTCCTAAACACATTTCGCTGGGCCATCGATCTGCTCGACGGCGTTGCTGAAAAGATTGTCGGCGCGCTGGGCGTTGTGGCACCCCACAGCCACACGCTGGTGCGTTCCACCGAAGAGTTACAAGTAATGATTCAGCAGGCGCAAGACCGTGGGCTGCTGCCAGCGCCGGAAGTGAAATTCATCCAAGCGGCCATGGAGTTGCACCAGGTGCAGGTCCGCGAAGTGATGGTGCCGCGTCCTGACGTTCACGCGCTGCCCGCCGACGCCTCTCTGGAAGACGCGATGAAGATGTTTGCTACCACGCAGCGGTCGCGCATTCCGGTGTATGAAGGTTCGCTCGACCACATTCTCGGCTTCGTGCATATCAAGGACATGATCTGGGTCCTGCTCGATCGTGCGCGTCGTGCCGAAGAGCAGCTCCCTCCCGTGGAATTTCAACTCAGAAATATGTTACGCGACGTTCTGATCGTTCCCGAGACAAAGCCGGTGAGTGAATTGTTGGTGGAGTTTCGGTCGCGACGAACGGGCTTGGCAATGGTGGTTGACGAATTCGGCAGTATTCTCGGACTCGCCACGCTCGAAGATATCCTCGAACAAATGGTTGGCGAGATTCACGACGAGTTCGATGTAGTCGAACATCCGCTGGTTTTGCCCGATGGCGGAATGATTTTTGACGCTGGAATTAACGTGCGAGAACTGGAAACGCAGTACAACATTGTTCTGCCCGACGATCCGTCCTACGAAACGATTGGCGGCTTCGTGCTGAACCGGCTGGGTTTCATTCCGCGGGGCGGAGAAAGTTTCGAAGCGGATGGATTTCGCTTTACGGTGATGGAGATGGAACACCGTCGTGTCTCGCGAGTTAAAATCAAGCCCCTACGATCGCCGGCGGCAACTGCAGCGTCTGGGAACACCGTTACTGCGGGAACGCCTTCTGCCCCAACCGCCGAGCAGAAAAATATGTTCGCCGCGTCTGAGGAAGCCGCTTCAGAGCCGCCCGCTCAAAAGAAAATGGCAGCGAAGGCGCGGCGCGGAAAATGATCCGTTATCTTTCTTTTCGAATTTTGCTGGCCCTTCCTGCGCTCTGGCTGATTGTCACCATGGTTTTCATGCTGGCGCACATCGTGCCGGGCGATCCTGTCGCCCAAATGCTGGGTGAAGGCGCGCGCGCCGACGACTTGCAGCAGCTTCGCCACACACTTGGACTGGACTTGCCTCTTCCTGTGCAATATGGACGCTATCTCGCGGGCATCGCGCACGGTAACCTTGGAGAGTCATTTCGTTTTCAGCAGCCCGTGCTTCGAGTTGTGACTTCGCATTATCCTGCCACCCTGGAGTTGGCTTTTGTTGCGCTGCTCGTCTGCGCTGGCATCGGTATTCCCGCGGGACTGCTGGCCGCGCAACGTCGAGGAACCTCGACGGACCATGCCATCGGCGTTTTCACTTTGTTCGGTCTTTCCGTGCCGAATTTCGCGCTCGGGCCCGTGCTGATTCTTGTTTTTTCCGTACATCTTGGCTGGCTTCCGGTTTCAGGGCGCGGCGGCCCCGCGCATTTGATCTTGCCAGCGCTCACGCTGGGCGCAGCGCTCGCTGCGATTCTCACGCGCATGGTGCGCACGTCGGTAATCGAGGAGCTTTCCAGCGATTACGTTCGCACCGCACGCGCGAAAGGACTCTCTGAATCCGCAGTCTTATTTCGCCATGCCTTTCGCAACGCTCTGATTCCCATTGTTACCATTCTCGGATTGCAATTCGGTACGCTGCTCGCAGGCACCATTGTGACGGAATCAATTTTTTCGTGGCCTGGAATTGGGCGCCTTGCCGTTCAAGCCATCGGCGCGCGCGATTACCCTTTGTTACAGGGTTGTATTCTGGTGATCGCGGTGTCATACGTTTTCGTGAACCTGCTGACTGATTTGGTTTACGCGTTGGTGGATCCGCGGGTGCGGTTCGAATGAACGGCCTGCGCGCCTTCCTTCGGCAAAGCGGTCCCGGCCGGTGGGGACTCGCACTGACACTGTTTCTCGTCATTATCGCGCTGGCGGCGCCGTGGATCGCGCCAGCCGATCCGACCGCGCAAAATCTCCCTGCGCGCCTTGCCTCCGCAAGCCCGGGGCATTGGATGGGAACGGACGAACTCGGCCGCGACATTCTTTCGCGCATTATTTACGGCGCGCGCGTTTCGATGATTGTCAGCGTAAGTGTGGTGCTTGGCGCGGGAATCGTGGGGCTCGCAATCGGCTCGCTGGCTGGCTATTTTGGTGGTTGGTTCGACCGTTTCGTAAACATAGTCCTAATCAACGCCTTTCTTTCATTTCCTGGGATTCTTTTCGCTATCGCATTCGCTGCGTTTCTGGGGCCGGGATTGGGCAAAGTGATTCTCGCACTGGTTATCACCGGATGGGCAGGGTACGCTCGCCTGGCTCGCGCACAAATTTTGCAAGCCAAGGAAATGGAGTACGTGCTCGCGGCGCGCTCGATTGGTGCGTCGGACGCTCGTATTCTCCTACGTCACTTGCTGCCAAATATTTTGCAACCCATACTTGTCCAAGCGACGATCGCAATGGCTGGAGCGATTCTCGCCGAGTCCACCTTAAGTTTTCTGGGTGTCGGAGTCTTGGCGCCAATGCCAAGCTGGGGCGCGATGCTCAACGACGCGCGCGGCCATTTGTTCGACGCACCGCATCTGGTAGTCTTTCCGGCGCTAGCGGTGATGACCGCAGTCTTAGCATTCAATCTTCTGGGTGATGCGCTTCGCGACTGGATGGACCCGCGCATGCGCGCGTATTTAATCGTTACATCGTTGGCCCGCTGAGGATTTGTTTCGGGGTTGAGGTTGGAAGCCCGGGCTTTTCCCGCCAATCAACCCAGTTCGACCGTAACTTCAGCACCGCGCCCTGCACCGATTGTCCGAGCCGCATTGCCTTTGTTCACGCAAATCTCGATGTAACCGCTCGAGCCAATAATTGCAAACGGTCCGGTGGCGGTACCCTGCGCAAATGTCGGCACAATCTTCGTCACCGCTGCATTTCCAACGCGAATCGTAAACTTCGCATCCGGCGCAACCAGCGCGGGCACATCTTCTGCCGTCAAATTTGTAATCAAGTTCCCAAAGGTGTCCGTGCGCAGGACGATTCCTTTCACGGTAGTCCCAGATGTTTTTGGCTTGGGAATAGCAAAGCGAACGAAGTCGGTGATTTCTTCGCCAAAACTCGCCGTGGCCCAGGACTTCGAAAGCCATGCGGCTACCGGCGCAAAAATGTCGCGGCCATGAAAGGTATTGCTCACCGGCTGCCTGAAATAATGTTCGGACAGGACGTTCCAAACGTAGAGCGACTCCGACTGATCGTAAATTGCGGAGAGCACCCCGTTGTCGGGCGCCACGAAATAGTGCGTGTCGCCGGCCACAAGAATCGGCCGCCGAGCAGTGCCCACTCCAGGATCCACCACGACCACATGGATCGTCTTCGAAGGAAAATATTTGTAGGCTTGGCTGATGGTCAGCGCGCCATCGAGAATGTCGTGGGCCAGAACGCTGTGGGTGATGTCCACGATATTTACTTCCGGATTGATATTGAGGATGACGCCTTTCAGGACTCCGACTAAGTGATCGTTGGTGCCGTAATCGGTGGTCAAAGTAATGATGGGCCGCGCCAAGTTGTGCTCCCGTGATTTCAGCGCTGTGAATGTCGGAGCGCGTTCTTCTCGACGCTAACGCCCACCCGCACTGGTGTCAAGGCGAGGTGCGCCATTCAGTAACGTCTTCTCGGCACACCCGCGCTTTGGTTGCCTAAGCGAGTTGAGATAGACTGTCGCCGCTCCATGCAGAAACGAATGTTGATCGGAGGGCCTAAGTGCGTTCTCTAATTGCCGGACTTGTGTTTTGGTTTTTCCTTGCAAGCGCTGTTTTTGCCCAGTCGGACACGACTCAAAATCAGACGCGGACCACCCAAAAACCCGAGCGGCAATCTACGACAAAAACTCCCGAGAGTAAGCCCCCTGATACTGTCGCGAAGAATCCTGAGCCGGCAGCACCTCCGGAACAGAAACCCGCGAAAGAAGTCGCCGGTGAAAAAGATAAGGATGGCGACGAACACTTCGACATGACCGAAGTGCCCCCCGTGGTGACGCATCATCAAATCACGGTTGATGGCAAGCTGCTTAAATACACAGCGACGGCTGGGCGCCCTTCCGAGCAAACGCGGAGACGGCAAGATCGAAGCCGAAATGTTTTTTGTGGCCTACACGCTGGATGGACAGGATGCGCCGAGGCGCCCTCTGACGTTCGCCTTCAATGGTGGTCCGGGATCAGCTTCCATTTGGCTGCACATGGGTGCGTTGGGTCCGCGCAAAGTAGTGCTGAAGCCCGAAGGTTTCTTGCCGCCCGCGCCGTACCGCATCGAGGATAACGCGTACACTTTGCTGGACAAGGCCGATCTGGTGTTGATTGACGCCATCGGCACCGGATTCAGCCGCGCGGCCAACGCCGAAGTATTCAAGAAGTTTTGGGGAGTCAAGGGGGACATCGAAGCCTTCAGCGAATTCATTCGCCTTTACATCACACGCAACGAGCGCTGGAGTTCACCATTGTATCTGCTGGGTGAAAGCTACGGAACGACGCGGGCAGCGGGTGTCGCCGGCTACCTCGCAGACCGAGGGATCTCCTTCAACGGGATCACTCTGCTTTCCATGGTTTTGAATTTTGAGACACTGGAAGACAACAAAACCAACGATCAACCGTACATTTTCTTGGTTCCTTCTTTCACTGTAATCGCCGGATACCATCACAAACTTCCGCCCGATCTTGCTCAGGGTCTGGGTAAGGCGCGCGAGGAATGCGAGAAGTGGGCTTTTGGTGAATATGCGCAAGCGCTGGCGAAAGGCGATATGCTGACGGCCGAAGAGCGCCAGAAGGTGATCGATCAGATGTCACGTTTCACGGGCCTTAGCAAAGAAATAATCGACCAGGCCAACCTGCGCATCGATGTGCCCAAGTTCACACACTATTTGCTGATCGATCAGAAACTCCGCGTGGGACGTCTCGATGGACGCTTCACCGGTCCCGATCCAGATGGTCTGCTCGACACACCGTTCTACGATCCTACGGGTCCGGCCACCCAACCTCCGTTTACTTCAGTCTTCAACAATTATTTGCGCACCGAGCTAGGCTATAAAACCGACATGCCGTATTACACTTTCGCGCCTAGCGCGGGATTCGAGAAGTGGGACTGGGGTTCCGCGATCCGTGGCTTTCCCGATACCGCATCCGCGCTGCGGCAAGCCATGGTGAAAAATCCTTACTTGAAGATTTTGGTGATGGAGGGCTATTACGATTTAGCCACGCCGTATTTCGCCGCGAATTACACGATCGATCACCTGGACCTGTCACAGAAATATCGCGGGAATATTTCATATGCCACTTACGAATCCGGGCACATGGTTTATTTGCCGGTGGAAGGCCTGAAGAAAATGAAAAACGATCAAGCGAGTTTTATGGAGAAATCCTCGGGGCAATAAGGACGGCTTCCCACTGGTGAAAGTGGATATGAGTCTTACTCCTCGACGAGACTAATTTCGCCCACGCCGCCCTGGACGTTTACTTGAATGGTTGCATGAGTCTTGCCGTAAGTCTCGTTTACATATGCGTCGCCATCGCGCCGCAATCCGTTCGGACTTACGGTCCCGATGCCGCCGGACGCATTTACCCGCACGCCCACATTTTTCGGCAGCTTGATTCGCGCCGAACCCACTCCGCCCTGGACGTCCACGTGTAAATCTTCTTTTCTGTCGCCGGTAAGGTCCAGGTTCATCTGTCCCACACCGATATTGATTTCAAGGCGCGTCACATTCACGCCGTTGAAATTCAGATTGCTCTGGCCCGCTCCCAGTTCGAGTTTCAGGTCCAATGGAATGTTGTTGCCGAAGCGCAGCGTCCAATCGTTGCGCCTGCCGCCAAAGTGAATGTGCTTCCCATTTTGAGTGACGCCAAGCTGACCCTTTCCGTCCGTCACCACATAGTCCGCGTGGGGTTTCCCCTCCACGGTGCGGTAATTGAAATCGGCGTCGAGCAAACGGCTGGACCCCCCGCTTAATACAAGTTTCCCGGCCGGCATCTCGATGTCAGCGTTCACCGATTTGGCGCCTTGGAGTTCGATAGCCTGAGTGTCGTGGACGGTTGCTGCCGATCCGCCTCTTCCCGCTATCAGCGCTAATCCGATTATGGCGAGGAAAACCAGCAGCGCTGCCACGGTACCCGAAGAATCCTCGTCCCTGGCATTCGGATTCTGCCGGATGCGATAGGCGTCCCAAACCTTCCCTAGGCCGAGCAGTATCAACACAACCGGCCAATACCGAAAAAGCGTGGACCAGGGATCGAAATTCGGCATCAGATTCAACAACAGAAAGAAAATTCCGAGGCAAATCAGGAAAAGCGCTCCGGTGATTGAGCCCCGATGCCTTGGTCTCGCGGTTTCGTCCATCGCGCACCTCTCTCCCTCATTATTACGCTCCCGCACGTGAAATGTTTCAAGAGTGTGTTTTGGAACCCGCTTGTCTCTTCAAGGTCGCCGAGCTCGGCTGTACGGGCTTTGCTTGCCTGGAGCGGGCCACCAGCTAAACTAAGTGCGGTCCAGGAGGCTGTATGGCGCTCCCGAGCAATTCAATCTTTCTAAGACTCACCCGACAAGACGTGATTCACACGGCGCGCACGACCGTCGCCGCTGTTGCCTCTCTATTTTTTGCGCGGCTGTTCAAACTTCCCGAAGATTACTGGGCGGCCATTACTACCCTAGTTGTGATGCAATCCACGCTTGGCGCAGCTTTCACCATCTCGTGGCAGCGTTTTGCCGGTACTGCGATTGGAGCTGCAGCGGCAGCGTTGTTCGCTCCCTACTTCAGATCGAACACGGCGATTTTCGCTCTTGGAATATTTATCCTGGGAATAATCTGCGCAGCGTCGGGTCTCGATAGAGCCGCATATCGGTTTGCCGGGATTACGCTCGCGATCACCATGCTGATTGCTCATTCGGCGCCCGCCTGGATAATTGCCGTTCATCGCTTCATAGAAGTCTCGTTGGGAATCGCAGTGGGATTGGCGATGACTGCGCTATGGCCCGAACGCCTGCCTGATCCCGACGCGTCGTTTCGGTGGTTTCCGCATACGAAATTCGACGAGACTTCATATTGCGTTGGGACTCTTAGGGGGCAATGCGAACGGGCAGAACTATGGACAATTTTCCGCCGTCCAGTTCACCTGACACGCACTTGGTTTGTTATAATCTATGGTAGGTAATGATTCGAATTCACAGTTTATTTCTTGTCTCGTTTTTCCTCTTGTGGGCCATACTTGCGATTAGAGCAGAGACTGTGCGTACATCTGGCGATTCCGTCTCCGCGCCGGCCATCGTAATCGGATTCGTTGGCGGATTTGTGAGCCCCGACGATCCGGTTCATAGCGAAGTCGAGCTCGCCGCACGTCTTCGCAAGGAATACCCTTCGGGCGTGGATGTGGAGGTCTTTGACAATCGTCATACCGAAAATGCCCACAAGAAGATTCTAGAACTCTTGGATGCTGGCCATTCCGGAAAACTCACCGACGAAGAGAAGAAAAATGCACGCATCATCCTGTATGGCCATAGCTGGGGTGCCTCAGCAGTCATCCAGCTCGCCCGCCAACTCGCCGCAGACAACATCCCCGTAGTCCTCACCGTCCAGGTCGACAGCGTGGCCAAATCTCACGAGAATGACACGTCCATCCCCGCCAACGTTGCGCAAGCCGCGAATTTTTATCAGCCGTACGGGTGGCTTCACGGACGCGCCGAAATCCGTGCTGCCGATCCTGCGCGCACCCACATCATTGGAAACTTCCGTTTCGATTACAAAACGAACCCGGTGCACTGTTATGGCAAGTATCCATGGTGGGACCGATATCTCTCTAAGCCGCACACGGAAATTGAATGTGATCCGCAAGTGTGGGGTCGCGTAGAATCTCTGATTCGCGCGGACTTGCCCACGCAAACCCGGAAACGGTAACGGGATCTACTTCGCGGGGCAGTGGAATCCAAAGCGCAGGGTCACTTCCACCGGCGTCTTTAACGCAACGCCATTCTCGAATCGCCAGGTCCGAGCCGCGTTCACGGCTGCGTCTTGTAGTTTGTCGTCTCCGGACTGGGGTTCCACATCGGTCACCGAGCCGGTGGCAGGATCGAAGAATATCTTTAGGCGGACCTCGCCTTGCGTGTGGGCGCGTTGTGCTTCACGTGGATAGGGCGGAAGGTCAAATTTCGCCAAATGAAGTAAAGCGGGGTTTATGAGCTCCACAAAAGCGGGATCTTTTTCTTCGATCGGCCCAGTGTAGCCCTGCAGCGCTGATTTCGCGTTATGATCGCGGCATTCTGCATATGGGCACGCCCTGTCCGGAAATCCCGAGTCGAAATTGCCGGCTAGGATCTCCGGTACAATTTTTGCTCCCAACTCCTGACGCTCTTTGTTCTGCTCCGCTGTCGCGCCGGAAAACGAAAAGTCTTTGCCAAACGCTCGATCCACGACATCGCCGGCCAAGTCCCACAGTGCGGTAATTCGCCTATCTGCCAGTTTCAGCGCGTCGAACTTCAGCATTTCCTGGTCAGGGAGTTCGTACAGCCTCTCCTGCGTGCCGCATTTTGCAACAATCGTTTGGGACGCTGCGGTTTCGAGGCTATCCGCCTCGATGTCGCTTCGTCTCGCCACCTGAATCAGGCCGGCAAAATCATCTTCAGGATAAGAACAGAGTTTGAATTTCCCAGCCACGTTAGTCACGGTTGCGTTCGGGAACACGCGCTCGACCGCTTTTACCGTCACATCGTGGGCGCAGTTTCTGCTCATGGGCGCGATTCTAATTTCGCGCACCCGCGCGCCTCCCACTTCTTGGCGCACGTCCAGGATGGTATCTGACCAGCCCGGCCCCTTGTCAGAGAATGCCTGCCGCACAATATAAAATGCTCCTATTTCGACCTTCTCGTCGAAGCCACTCGATGTGGTGGCCACACTGTAGAAGGGGAGGTGGTTGCTGTGCGTTTCGGGTGGGCCAATTCGTGAAGAAGGGAAACAGCAGGTGCAGGCAAGAGCGCTCACCGCGAACAGCCTTGTGATTCCTCCGTGGCACAACTTAGTCATCCACAAAGTATAAGCTAGCTGAGTTGTCCGCAGGCAGCCGCAAAACAAATTTTGACGTTATGCCCACACACCGCCGTGCTGGCGGTCAGCCTTCACGAGCCCCGGCAATTGCTTGATACGCTAAAAGAAACAGGCGTGCGCGGGTTCGTTCCCAAAGGACGCCTTGGCAGCGACCTGGTGCCGGCGGTCGAAACTATCCTGAAAGGCGGGACTTGGTTTAAAGTTACGTCGGCGAAAAATGCGTCGCAAAGTGGCGCGCCCTAAGGACAATAGCCGAAGAGCCCTGAATTGATTCATCCTGGCCAGATGCGGGCACCCAACTTTGGCCTTCTCGACCGCTTCCGCTCCATCTGCTGCCTGTGCCACAAGCTGCCAATCTCTGTTGCTAGCGATCATGAGTTTCAGTAAGGCACGGGCTACTTCGTGGTCGTCTGCTATCAGAATTCGAGTAGGCATCTATAGCCTTCTTCTCGGATTGCCCCAGCGCGCAACGAGTACCAGTCTAAGGTTAGCGCCGCAGAGCGACCCTAGACATCCGGTAGACCCTGTATTTGCAGCATCAGAATTGTTCTAAGGTGAGAACGCACCTTTCGAAGTACCGGAGTGCGGTTTTTCGCAGTTTTACCGCTCGTTACCCAAAGTTTGGCTGACCTGTCATCCGTGCACCGTCTTCCGTTTGGTCGGTAATTGCGTTAACATTAATCTGTTCGCGGAGGTGCCTTATGCGGAGGAACCCTGTTCTCAGGATTGTTTCCTTGCTGGCCTTCGCCGCTGTTTCGGTTCCAGTCGCTTTTTGCCAGGAAGCAAACGTTTCAATCCCGCCGCCCTATCATGGTGTGAACGAGCACATGGATGGCGTTTTCGTCACTCCCGTTCCCAACATTCCATTCTCGGCTACTGCCGAACTGGGAAGCACCCAAGTTTTGTCTGACGGATCTACGGAGCAGAAGAAAACTTTTAACAATATCGCCCGCGACTCCATGGGTCGCATATATAACGAACGGCGGTCACTTGTGCCTCCGTCATTCACTGGAACTCCGCGGATTCTTTCGATGCACCTCTACAATCCGGAGAACAGGCTCAGCACTTTTCTTGACCCTGCAACGCATATTGCGCGCCAAAGTCTCCTCACAAAGCCTGCCGCGGCTCCAACGCTGGGCATCGCTGCTCACGTAACAAATCCGTTGGTGCAAGAGGAAGATCTCGGTAGCGAAATCATGGAGAACGTGACGGTTCATGGCACGCGCAAGAGTACGACTATTCCGGGACAATTCAGCGGCACGGGCAAGCCAATCGTGGTCACCGATGAATATTGGTACTCGGAAGACTTGCATTTGAATATGCTCGTGATACACAACGACCCGCGCACGGGCGAGCAAAAGGTGGCCGTCACAAACGTCATTCGCGCCGAACCCGATGAAACCATCTTCCAGGTCCCCGCAAGCTATAAAGTAGTGGATGAAACTCCTGTGAGCCAATAAGACAGCCCTCTTGGCAATACCGCACAAGACCTAAGCCGCTCCGGTGCGGGCGAATCCGAACAGTGCAGCGCGTCGGGCGCTCGTCTCGCTTGCTACCGGGCCGCCCAGCCGCTATTCTGGATGGCTCTGCAAACTGGCTATGAATATCTATCTCGATTACAACGCGACGACTCCCGTGGACCGCGCGGTCCTCGAAGCTATGCTGCCGTTCTTTGCGGATAGTTTTGGCAACGCCGGTTCGATTCATTCATGTGGACAGCGCGGGCGCTCCGCTCTGGATGCTGCTCGCGATTCAGTTGCCGCCCTCATCGGCGCGAAGCCCTCGGAAATTGTTTTCACCAGTGGGGGGACGGAAGGTGACAACCTAGCGCTACTCGGTTCGGTGGCAGCTTCGCCTCAATCGCGCAAGCACATCATCACCACGACTATCGAGCATCATGCGGTACTCAATGCCGCTCAGGCGCTTAAGCGGCAGGGAATCGAAGTCACTTTCGTTTCGGTTGGCAGCGCGGGTGTCGTCGATCCTCAGGACATTCGCAGCGCATTGCGTCCCGACACAATTTTGATCAGCGTGATGCATGCGAATAACGAACTGGGCACCATTCAACCGATTGAAGAAATTGGCCGGATCGCTGCCGAAGCCGATGTTCGTTTCCATTGTGACGCGGTTCAGTCGGCGAGTAAGTTACCGCTCGACGTGGAGCGCCTGGGCGTGGATTTGCTTTCCATCTCCGGGCACAAGATTTACGGACCAAAGGGTGTTGGCGCGCTGTATGTTCGTGCAGGAACGCCGCTCGAGCCGCAGCTATATGGCGGTCATCACGAGCGCGACCGCCGCGCAGGCACAGAGAATGTCCCGGGCATCGTTGGCTTCGGCAAAGCGGCAGAGCTGGTGAAAATGAATCTTGAGTCGGACGCTGCAAGGATAGAAGTCCTTCGCGACCGCCTAGATGAAATGCTCACCGGTACATTGCCATCGATTCGTGTGAATGGAGACCGCAGTCGCCGGGTGGCCAACACAACGAATTTGGCTTTTGCAGGAGCTAATGGGGAAGCGCTCGTTATCGCACTCGATCTTCAAGGCATCGCGTGCTCCACGGGCGCAGCGTGTTCATCGGGAGCCGTCGAACCGTCGCACGTACTGCTCGCCATCGGTTTGTCGCCGGATGAAGCGCGGTCGAGCCTGCGATTCAGTTTGGGCCGTGCAACGACTGATGCCGAGATCGATCGTGCGCTTGCTATCATTCCGGCCACGGTCGAACGATTGCGCGCGCTGTCACCGCGTGCGTTGAGCGCGGTGCAGGTCAAGTAGATTCAGATGTCGAACCCACTGATACAAGTCGAGCCCGTTCGCGACGTTGCTCCTGCAACGTGCGATACAGCTAGGACTACTCCTAGCGTTTCGGCTCACCGGGCCGTTCTCTTTGGCGTCGTCGCGCCTGTTGCGGTCGCTATGAGTGGGGGCGTGGACAGCTCGACCGTTGCAGCCATGATGAGTGCGAACGGTCAGACCATTGTCGGCCTTACCATGCAGCTGTGGAATCAGCGGCGCCTACCACAGCTTCAGACTTCCGCGCCGGCGCAACATCGTTGCTGCTCGATTGACGATGTTTATGATGCGCGCCGAGTCGCCGAGCATCTCGGCATCCCGTTCTATGTGGTCAATTTCGAGCGAGAGTTCGAGGAGAGCGTTATCCGTCCCTTTGTGGACGATTACTTGGAAGGCCGCACTCCAATTCCGTGCACGCACTGCAACAATCACGTGAAGTTCGATCGGTTGCTCGTGACTGCTCGCCAGATTGGCGCCGAGCGCATCGCCACGGGGCACTACGCTCGCGTTCGCCACAATCCAGAAACAGGACGCTACCAACTGCTGCGCGCCGTGGATGAATCAAAGGACCAGAGCTATTTTCTCTTCGGTCTAACTCAAGAGCAGCTTGCGCGAACCGAATTTCCGCTCGGTGAGCTTTCCAAGAACGAAGTGCGCGAAATTGCGCGGAGGCTGCAAGTTCCCGTTGCAGAAAAGCCTGAGAGTCAGGAAATTTGTTTCGTGCCGACGGGAAATTACGTCCGTTTTATCGAAGGTTATCTTCATGAACAGGGGAAGCAGCTACCGGTAGAGCCGGGAGACATCGTCACTACAGATGGCGAAGTTCTCGGACAGCACAATGGGCTACATCGCTTCACGGTCGGGCAGCGCAAGGGCTTGGGAATTGCGGAGGGGCGCCCGATGTATGTGGTCGCGCTGGATCGCGCGAAGAATCGATTGGTGGTCGGTGACGACCGCGAACTTCGCAGTGCGACGTGCGAGGTACGCGATGTGAACTGGATTCCTTACGAGGTTCCTGACGGCGCGGTGCGCGCGAAGGTCCGCATAAGAAATCGTCACGAGCCTGCGGACGCTGACATTGTGCCGCTCGACGCCACTACAGCGCGGATTACTTTTGCCGAGCCGCAGCGCGCTATCACGCCAGGCCAAGCCGGAGTATTTTATTCCGGTGAACAAGTGCTAGGCGGCGGCTGGATTCGCTGAGGGTTGCTGGGACCGAAATGCGCACAGTGGTAGTTTCAGTCCGGAGGCCGTATGTGCTGTACGCTTCAAATGAAGAGTTCTTCGTCTTGAGGAGCGCCGTCGGATTCTGACCGGCGACCTTGCCCGCCGCGCAACACGTCAATTCCAACCCTGACGCCTTTCAGAACTGCGGAAACCTGCTGCACGGGGGCCCAGAGAGTCTTGCGCACCTTCGTCCCAGTGTCTTCAATCACTTCCAGCGCGCCAGTAAGGATTTGATCGGCTCGGATCACTTGGATGCGCAACCGTTCGAGGCTATCAGTAAAAACGCGATCGATTTTCTGCGCTTGCCCACGCGCCAAACGAGTGATTTCCGCACTGTCGCCCATGATGCTGGCGATTCGGTCCTCGGAATCCTCCAGGATGCGGTTGATGCGTAGGAGGATGGGATCTACGCGCAGCTTCACGTCGGTCGTGATCACCGTGAATTTTTCGATCGCGGCTTTCATCTGGAAAAACATAGCCATTAGGATGACCATCTGAATCACGATGGCGACCGCGGCAATCACGATGAATATTTCAACCCAAAAGTTCATGAAGTTCCTCGCAACAGCTTGCTAGGCCTTCGCTTCGCGCCGGTAGGCGTCTTTTCCCGCTTCTACTGCCGCCGAAACGCCTTCCTTCTGGCGGTCCATGATCTCTTTGCTGCGCTCGATCAGGTCTTCTGCGCGCTCGCGAAGTTCCCGCGCCTTGCGCTGGGCATAATCGCGGCCTTCATCGGCCTTTGACGAGAGATAATCTCGTGTTTCCTCGCCCGATTTCGGCGCGAAAAGGATGCCTACAAGCGCACCAATTCCCAAACCTGCCAGGAAAAAACTCACCTTTGAGCCCGCATTATTGTCACCCACAGAGCACCTCCGAGGTTCACTTTCCCAAATTTGACCTTAGCATAGGCTCCCGGTACACGCAATGGCGCGAAACCACTAGAGGGCCACGGAAACCCTTGTAGGCGCGCGAGGAAACCGTCGTGGAAGATGCGCTTTGGCCGCACAAAACAATGCGGATGAGTAGGTTAGACAGGCCAATTGAGCTAAATTAGCAGCCTAGGATGCTAAAGATGAGAATGAAGTCTTTTTCTTTGCGGCTCGCCCTATTCTCGGCGTTTTCATTCCTGATCACGGGCGTCCCTGGTTTCCCGCAAGATGTTTCTCCCAAATCGCGCGTCCAAACCGCACCGTGGATGAACACGAGTTTGTCCCCCGACGAGCGCACGGAACTGGTGCTGAAGCGATTAACTCTGGACCAGAAGATCTCTCTGATGCATGGCAACGGAATGGCGGACTGGGGTCGGCCAATGCCGAATAATCATCTCGGCAATGGCGGAGCTGGAATCGTGCTGGGCGTACCACGGCTCGGCCTACCGATGATCCAGATGAGCGACGCGGCGTATGGAGTGCGGAGCAGTGCCCAGAACGGACGTTACTCGACAGCGCTCCCTTCGAACATTGCTTCGGCGGCCAGTTGGGATGCGGAGGCATCCTGCGAATATGGCGCGCTGATTGGACGCGAGCTTCGGGCACAAGGCTATAACATGTCCCTGGGAGGAGGAGTGAACTTGGCGCGCGAACCTCGCAATGGCAGGACCTTTGAGTATCAAGGCGAGGATCCTGTTTTGGCTGGAACGATGGTTGGCAACAGGATTAAATGCGAGCAAGCACAGCACGTGATTGGTGACATCAAGCATTACGCGTTGAACGATCAGGAAAGTGGCCGGGAGGAAGTGAACGTCATTATCGGAAAGCGCGCACTGCGGGAAAGCGACCTTCTTGCGTTCCAGATCGGCGTCGACATCGGTAAACCCGGCGCGGTGATGTGTTCGTATAACGCGGTGAACGGCGAATTCGCTTGCGAAAACAAATACCTGCTGACGGAAGTACTTAAGAAAGATTGGAATTTCAAGGGGTTCGTGCTCTCCGATTGGGGTGGAACGCACAGCACTGTGAAAGCGTCAGCAGCCGGATTGGATCACGAAGAGCCGCTGGATGATTTTTTTGGCGAAAGGCTGAAGAGAGCCGTGCGAACGGGCAAGGTCCCGATGTCCGAACTGGATGAGCATGTGCGGCGCATTTTGCGTTCAGAGTTTGCCAGTGGGATTGTGGATTTTCCGACGCAGAAAAGCGTGGTGGATGTGGAGGCCGGATTCGAGACTTCGCGCCGACTCGCCGAGAAAAGCATCGTTCTGCTAAAGAACGACGGCGTGTTGCCGCTCGATCCGGCCGTGGTGCACTCAATAGCGATTCTCGGTTCGCACGCAGATAAGGAAATGATTTCCGGTGGTGGCTCGGCGCAAGTGGATCCGCCCGGGCGGGCCGCACCTGAATGGCTGGAGCATGTGTGGTTTCCGACTTCTCCGCTGAAGGCGATCAGCGCAAGAGCTTCGGGCGTTACCGTGCAATTTGACTCGGGCGCTGACCCAGCGAACGCGGCGGCGCTGGCGAAAAAGTCTGACGTGGCGATTGTGTTCGCTTATCAGTGGATGAGCGAGGACATGGATTTGCCCAATTTGTCACTACCAGACCAACAAGACGCGTTGATTGAGCAGGTAGCAGCCGCGAACCCGCGCACGATTGTTGTGCTCGAGACAGGGTCTGCGGTGACTATGCCGTGGATTAATCGAGTGGCTGGCATTGTGGAAGCGTGGTACACAGGCAGCAAAGGTGCGGACGCGGTTGCGAGCGTTCTATTTGGCGACGTAAACCCGAGCGCGAAACTGCCATTAACATTTCCCCGAAGTGAGGCCGATCTACCTCATCCCAAGATGGGGATGCCGCCGTCCGACGTTCCTGAGCCGGTTCCGGGGAAGCCCGCGCTCAAGCCCGCATTCAGCGTGCAATACGATGAAGGGCTCAAGGTGGGCTACAAATGGTACGACGCTGAGAACAAGGCTGTGCTGTTCCCGTTTGGATACGGGCTATCGTACACAACATATAGGTACTCGGATCTGAAGGTAAGTGCGCAGAATCAAAACACAATCTTGACGTTTACGGTGAAGAATATCGGGCAACGCGTTGGGACAGAAATTGCCGAGGTGTATGCAGCGCTGCCGGAGGCCGCGGGCGAGCCTCCCAAGCGTCTGCTGAGCTGGAGCAAAATACACTTAAATGCCGGAGAGAGCAGGGAGGTAAGCGTGGATGTCGATAACAAGTACTTGTCGATCTACGTTGAATCGCTCGACGGATGGAAGCTGGTGCCGGGGAGCTACACATTCATGGTGGGCGGATCGTCAAAGGATTTACCGCTAGTTGAGAAGATCGCGCTGAAATAAAATTCCGGAACTAGACCAGTTTAAGGCTGCGGGTCTGCGATAGAGGGATTCAGCGCGGGGGAATCGGCTGCGCGCAGCGCGACGTAAATACGTTCCGCGCGAGCGCGGGGCAATTCGGAGGCCAGCTCACCTACCGTGAGCTGCTTCAAGCGAGCGACGCTGCCGAAGCGCCGCAGGAGTTTCCGCGCCGTCTTCTCGCCCACACCGGGGATTTCCGTGAGCGAAGTGCGCAGCCGCCGGGTGGAGCACCGCTGTCGGTGGAATGTAACCGCGAAGCGATGCGTCTCGTCGCGTACCTGCTGGATCAAATGTAGAACGGGTGAATGGCGTTCGAGGACGATTGGCTCGTCTTCTCTTCCCAAGACGTAAAGAATCTCTTCTTTTTTTGCAATGCTGGCGAGCGGCTGGTTGATTATGGCGAGTTTGTCGAGAGCTTTCGCTGCGGCGTGAAGCTGGCCGATTCCGCCATCAACTAAAATTAGGCTGGGCAGCGGCTTGCCTTCATTTTGCAAACGGTGATAGCGGCGTTCGACGGCTTCTTGCATGCTGGCGAAATCGTCGCGCAAAATGCCTTCCGATTTCTCGAAACAGTCCTGCATGGCTTCGCCGCGAATAATGAACTTTCTGTAATCGGATTTTTTCATGCGGCCGGATTCCCACACAACCATCGAAGCCACTGTGTCGGATCCCTGAATGTGCGAAATGTCGAAGCACTCGATTCGCTGCGGCGCGGTAGGAAGACTCAGCGCAGATTCCAGCGCCTCTACAATCGCTTTGGAGCTAGGCTTGAGCACGCGGAATCGCTGGATGAACGATTGTTTGGCATTTCTTTCGACCAGTTCAAGGAAAGCGTGTTTCGGCCCGCGTTGTGGATTCATGATCTCCACGCGATGGCCAGCGCGCTCGGTGAGAACTTCCTCCAGCAATTTGCAATCTTCAAAACCCATGGGCGTGTTGATGTAACGCGGCAGATAGGCTGCGTCCAGGTAGAGCTGCTTCAGAAGGGAAGGCAGAAATTCAGCGGGATCGAATTCCTCCAGGTCTTCCCAGTAAAAATCGCGGCGATCAACAACACGGCCGCCTCGCAGGTGGAAAAGGTTTACCGCAACTTGTGGCGGCTCGGCGTACCAAGCCAGAACGTCGGTATCGTCACCGGAAGCCGCCGCAATTTTCTGGCGCTCTTCCATTTCGGTGAGTGTGCGGAGAAGATCGCGGTAGCCGGCGGCCTCCTCATAACGCTGTTCTTGCGAAGCGTTCTGCATGCGTTGCTCGACGCTGCTGGCAAGATCGCTGCGGCGCCCTTCGAGAAATAAACGAACGTCGCGCGCGGCCTCGGCGTATCGCTCATCGGTGACCAGTTCCCTCACGCAGGGACCCAAGCAGCGATGAATGTAATACTGCAAACACGGACGCGGATGATTGCGTGTAAGGTCCACGGTGCAGGAAGGAACCAGGAAATGTTTGTGGATCAAATGGACCAAACGATAGGCGAGACCCGCTGGGAAATATGGGCCGAAATATATCGAACCGTCTTTCTTTAGGCGGCGCGTGACATATACCCTCGGATGCACTTCGAAAGCGGTGTAACGAATGTATGGGTAGGTTTTGTCATCACGCAGGAGGACGTTGAATTTCGGTTTGTACTGCTTGATGAGATTATTCTCGAGGGCTAGCGCTTCTTTTTCGTTGTCGACCAGGATGTAATCGAGGTCGGCAACTTCACGCATCAACGAGCCGGTCTTGGCATCCTCAATCGTCTTATCCAGGAAGTACGAACGGACGCGGCTTCGCAGCGATTGGGCTTTTCCCACGTACAAGATGTTTCCGGCCGCGTCGCGAAACAGGTAGACGCCGGGTTGCGCGGGCAAGTTGGCAACTTTTTCGCTGAGTTCCATCGATGCGTTACAATATTACCGGGATAATGACGGACAGCGGATCTCGGTGACCGGCCGCTGTACAACTCTAATGATAGCAAACGCAACAAATTCAAGCAGGGCGATGCTACGTTGGATGCTAAATCTCGCGTTGATGTTTGCGGTGTGCGGGCTCCCGGCGTGGTCTTTGCAGCAGGGCCAGGATCCGCAGCGGCAACAAAAGCCACAGCCTCAGCCTCAAGCGGACCAACCTAAGCCTCAACAGCCCGCACAAGCGCCACCGTTGGGACCCGGCGAATCCTCTTCAGCGAAGCCCGAGCAGACGGGTGATCCATCCGCATCGGAGCCACAGAAAGGTGCCGCCTCTGAAACTCTAAAGCCCGCGCTCCCTAATGCAGCAAAACCCGGCGTGTTGCCGCCGGAAGATAATCCGGCATGGGACCCCTTTCACGCGGCGCAGGACATTGACGTCGGCACCTTCTATATGCACAAAGGCGACATGGATGCAGCCATCGGGCGATTTCAAGATGCCATCCGATTGAGGCCAAACTTTGCAAAGCCTCGGATACTGCTTGCCGAAGTCTATGAGAAAAAGGGCGACAAGGTCGAAGCGCTGCATTATTACAAGGAATATTTGCAGGTTTTTCCGGATGCGCCGGACGCGAAGAAAGTTCAGAAGAAAATCGAGAAGCTCTCCAAACAGTAGCTCGTTCCCCGAACTGCCCAGCCATTGGTGACCTAGCTAGGCCTTCCAAAAATAGCGGATAGTCCGGGCGAGCTTTACCACGGCGAACGTTCCTGCGAACACTTGGTCGCGGGAACTTCTCTGCATCGGCTCGGTTTGCAAAACATGATGTATGAGTAGCGACAGGGGCGTTTGTTTTGAGCGCTTCCGGGCGACATTGTAATAAGATGGCGCCTTGAATTTTTCTGCCGAGCGGCGGTCACACTGAAAAATGGAACTCCGTAAAGATCCGATTACTCGAAGCTGGGTTGTGGCCGGGCATCCGGAGCGGGAGAAAGTCAGGCCGGACCCCTGCCCACTGTGTCCACCGAATCGGGCGGAGGCCAGCCCGATTCTGGATTTACCGGCGCACGGCCCGTGGCAGGTGAGGGTGTATCCGCATTTTCGCCCGCTCTATCGAATTGAGGGCGAGCCGGGACGCGAGGCTGAAGGGATCTACGATCGCATGGCCGCGACGGGAGCGCACGAAATTATCGTGGAGACGACAGAGCACACGCGTTCGCTCGCACAAATGAGCGACGAGCAGATCGAGCGGGTATTGGAAGCGTACGCGCTGCGAATTGCGGACCTGAAACGAGACGCGAGGTTCAAATACGTCACCGTGTTCAAGAATCAAGGCGGGCAAGCCGGAGAAGAGTGGCCGCACGCGCATTCGCAAATCACGGCGACAACGTTTGTGCCACGGCGCATTCTCTACGAGTTACGCGCCGCGCGCGAATGGTATCGCGACCGCGAGCGCTGCGTTTTCTGCGATATCTTGAGGCAGGAAATCCGGCAGGCGAAGCGCGTGGTGGATAATGCCGGTGATTATTATGCGTTCTGTCCTTATGCTTCGCGCGTGCCGTATGAAGTGTGGCTGATGCCGAAGCCCCACAATCATCAATTCGAATCTCCGTGGGGGGGTGAGAACCGTCGAAATCTTGCCAACCTACTGGGACGCACTCTGCGAAGGCTGCTGCAGCTTACCGAAAACTATCACATGGTGCTGCACACGTCCCCCAACACGCTGCAAAACAAAGGAGAATTAAGCGAATACTGGCGCAGCATTGCGGGCGATTACCATTGGCATATCGAAATTCTTCCCATCGTGCAGCAGAAGAGCAAGTCCTATAGCATCAAGGAAATTTATTTCAATGGCACACTTCCTGAAGAGGCAGCGGAAACCTTGCGCAGGCTGGACCCCAGCAAATGAGGAATCCAGGGCAAGTGCTTTGAGAAAACAGAACAGGCAACGTGGCGGGATTTTCTCCAAGCTTCTCTTCTTAATTTTTCTAATTGTGTTGATCGCCGTCGTGTACCTGACGCGCTACCCGATTTTGCGCTTTGCGGGAGATTTCTGGGTGATGGACGAAACGCCGCAGTTTTCGGACGTTATCGTGATCCTTAGCGATGATAATTACGAAGCGGCGCGCGCAACGCGCGCCGCGCAGCTTTTCAAATCCGGAATGGCGCCGCGCATCCTGGCCAGCGGACGCCTGCTGCGGCCCTACGCGGGCATCGCCGAGTTAATGGAGCACGACTTGGAGGCCCAGGGGGTGCCGGCGAATGTGATCGTCCCTTTCCCGCACCATGCTGGGAACACGCGTGAAGAAGCGATCGCCGACGCGCAGGCAATCGCGTCGCATGGCTGGAAGAAAGTGTTGCTGGTGACTTCGAATTACCACACGCGTCGGGCGGATTACATTTTCGCGCGCACGCTGCCCAAGGGTACCGAACTTCGCGTGGTTTCCGCGCCCGACTCTGAATACGATCCCAACAGTTGGTGGGAACACCGCACTGGTTTGAAGAGATTTCTGTACGAGACGGCGGGGTACATCGTGTGTGTGTGGGAAATGCGTCATAACGACGTGCACACGTCCTGGCTGACCGATGGTCGGTCAGGCGGCTTCAGAACCGCAGGACTGGCCGCCTGAGAGATTAGTGGCAGACGCGTACCGAATCGTCACTTTAGCGCTAAGCTAGGATTTACTCCTGGGCGGCTCTGTACTATAGTTTCGACATCGCTTGGGACCCCGGCCACCCGGCGCAGACCTAGCCATATTGGGGGGAGAAATCTAATGTGGAATAAATCCGCCGAGGCCAAGCCGTCTTCGCAGGCACCGGGAGCGGCAGTCCCAGTAATACCAGCACCATCCAAGAACGAGCAGGAAACACAGCCCGTCAGCGTGACCGAAGCTATGCCAAAGCTGTCAACTGCATACGTCGCTCCCATAAATCCTTCGACTTCCAACGGTACGACCACGATCGCGGCCGGACTGAAAATCAGCGGCGAAATTACCGGAACCTCTGATTTGTATATTGACGGCGAAACCCAAGGAAAGATCCGTCTTCCGAATGCTCGCGTAACGGTCGGGCCCCATGGGCGCGTACAAGCAGACATTGAAGCCCGCGAAATCATGATCGAGGGAACAGTACAAGGGAACCTTAAGGCAGGAGAGCGCTTGCATCTCGGCGCTTCAAGCAAAGTGCAAGGCAGCGTGCTGACACCGCGGTTTGCGATCGAGGATGGTGCGCGCTTGCGCGGTAAAGTGGAAATGCTGCGAACAGGCGGCTCACAAGCTAGTTCGAGCGCGGAGACTGCTATAGACTCGGGTAAAGCTAAGGCCATGTTCGCAAGCGGCAAGGACGAATAGAAGAACGATGAGCTGGGTAGCCAAAACTCGTATGAATGCGGTACCGGTGTCGAGCGGACGCATTAAACCGGGTCCGGCTGCCGCGCCAGCGCCTTCCGCCAATGCTCGCGTCTCGAATGGATTGAAGGAATTCCTGTGGCTTCTTAGCGATTCGGAACAAGGACGAATTCTGGATCTTGGTCAAGTGTCGCAGGCAACTCTGACTTTCTTTATCGAGAAGGGATTCCGTGTTTCAACCGAAGATTTGTTGCGTGCGTGGAAGGAATTCCTGGTCGCGGAAGAGGAAAATTTCAGGAAGGCTCCGGTAGGAAACCAGGTCGAAAATGTTTCGCCCACGATGTTTGCGGATAAGTTTCTCGAATCAGACTTGCGGTATCCCGCGGAGCACTTCCACGGCGTGCTGGCCTGGGATATTTTCGATTACCTGGATGCCCAGCTTTTGCCTAAGGTAATGGACCGGCTGTACACAATGTTGCGGCCTGGCGGTGCTGTCCTCTCGCTCTTTCATAGCAAGACTCCTGAACGATTTTGTCGTTATCGCATAGCAGATCCGCAGACGATTGAACTCTTGCCCGCGTCGACGCTGTCAGTTCACGCGCGCGTTTTTCAGAACCGCGAAATCCTGGATATTTTTGGAAAGTTCCGCTCGTCAAAAACGTTCGTAGGCCGCGATCAAGTCCGCGAGGGTCTTTTCCTCAAGTAGTTATTTCCGACCTTTCCAGTGCTAATCTTTTTCTGACTTCGCTGGTTTTAGCGGAAGTGCGTCTGCGTGTCCACGCGATTTCCATGCATGATAAGCGGCTGGCAGGAGCGAAAGGGCAATTACAGCGGCGATAACGTAGTGGATGTGCTGGTCGATTCGGGGATCCGACTTGCCGATCGTATATCCGAGAAAGATCATGCCCCAGACCCAGCAAAATCCTCCGATGACGTCGTACAGGAGATACCGGGAATACTTCATTCCCGCAGCACCGGCCACGGGCGGGCAAAAAGTTCGAATAATGGGAACGAATCGCGCGAGGATAATCGTCTTTCCGCCGTAGCGCTCATAGAATTCATGAGCACGGGTCAGATGACGTTTCTTGAAGAATCTGGAATCCTCACGTCGGAATAAACTTGGCCCCGCTTTCCGGCCAATGAAGTAGCCCAGTTGATCGCCCGCAATTGCGCATAGCGTAACCAGCGACAGTAACCACGCGAGATGCATTTTCCCGGCGCCGGCGAAAACTCCGGCAGTGACCAGCAGGGAGTCGCCAGGCAGAAAGAAACCGACGAACATTCCGGTTTCGACGAAGACAATAATGCAAACCATCAGCGTCCCGCCCCAGGTAAGCAGGCCGCCGACGTCGTAAAGTCGAGACAAGATCTGTTTCAAAAACTCGATCATCTAGTCCATTACTTGCTGCTCTCCAAGGATTCAAGCAGCAACAAGTCTTCTAAACACGATAACAGAAAAGCCCGCCGTTGCCAGCCAGAGTCGGGTAGTACTTTTCTCCTATCAGCCATAGCCCCCTGTACCATTGGCCACGCCGTTCCCCTGTCCGAAGATACAGGTGTACGAGGGAAGCACCTGAAGGGGGACATCATGGAAGGCGGATACGCAGTCTGGATGGGCCAGCCAGTAGTTCTTCGTGTAGTAGCAGGTAACCTGCGAGTACCTCTGCGCGGAAGGTTGATGTCTGAAACAAACGAAATTGTGCGTATTCGGATAGCTGACAGTTGGGACGTGGACGTTTTCAAATCGATGGTTGTCGCAGTTGAGCACGACAATCCGGTTTACGTAGTTAATTAAGGGGCGGCATGAGTGCACTGGCGAACGACTGTTTACCGTCTGAACGGGATGGAAGCGCAAATGAGCTGTCGGTCCCGAGTTCTTGGGAGGACACTAGTATGCGCGCCCGGTTAGAGACCCTGCGCAACACGATCTTGGTAGTGGCAGTTCAGATGATTTTTCGAGCAACCTTGACCTTGCGGCGCTGGAATTATTAAGCGCGAGGTTGCTTAACACAGCCCCCGGCCCCCCTCCACCCCCCGCCCCAGGCCTGCGCCCCCAGGCCTGGGGTTCTTCTTTGTCTCCACAAAACCCAAGAGTCGCGTGCGGATTCGCTAGTCAGTTACGAAAATTCTCTTTGACTCGCGCGGCGTCCGCGATAAAACTAGCCCGACCTCCACCAATCCATCATGAAACTAACCCCCGCCGACTGGGCCGTCGTTGCAGCCTATCTATTATTCACACTGCTGCAGGGATTGTATTTTCGCAAACGCTCGAGCGGCAGCACTGTTGACTATTTTGTTTCAGGCCGCAGCGCGGCTTGGTGGCTGATTGGCACGTCGATGGTGGCAACCACGTTTGCTGCGGACACGCCTTTAGTGGTTACCGGACTGGTTTACAGGTTCGGAATTGCCGGGAACTGGATCTGGTGGAGCATGCTTCCGGCCGGAATGATGACCGTTTTTCTTTTTGCCAGGCTTTGGGTGCGCGCAGGTCTTCTCACCGATGTTGAATTTGCGGAGTTGCGCTATGCGGGGAAGCCAGCCGCCTTTCTCCGCGGGTTCCGTGCGCTGTACCTAGGACTCCTCATCAATTGCGTAATACTGGGCTGGGTCACCAAAGCGATGACCACGATCGTCAGCGTTGTGATGGGATTGGACGATCGCGCTTCGCTCGCTCTCTGCGTTTTCTTTTTAATTCCATTCACGGGCCTGTATGTTTCGCTGGGCGGCCTTTGGGGAGTGCTGTGGACCGATTTATTTCAATTCGTACTGAAGATGGGCGTGGTAATCGCCGTAGCGTGTTACGGAGTGCGCGACGCAGGCGGAATGAAGGAGTTGCTTTCGAAGCTCGGCGCGATGCAAAAGTCCGCGGGACCGGAAGCAGCGAATATTACATCCTTTTTTCCTGATTTCTCGCGCGGCTTTGCCAGCGAGGCTCTGTGGACAATCCCTGTGATCACTTTTTGCGTATATCTAGGTGTGCAATGGTGGGCGTTCTGGTACCCAGGAGCCGAGCCGGGAGGCGGAGGCTACGTCGCTCAGAGAATTCTGAGCGCACGCAACGAGCGGGAGGGGCTGCTTTCAGTCTTATGGTTCAATTTTGCGAATTATGCGCTGCGGTCCTGGCCCTGGGTAATCGGTGCGCTCGCCGTTGTTGCGCTCTATCCGAATCTCGCGCGTCCAGAATCTGGCTACATACGGCTGGCAGTCGATCATCTGCCGCGAGCGGCGCGCGGGCTGCTGGTGGCCGGGTTCCTGGCGGCTTTTATGTCCACAATCGCGACGCACCTGAACTGGGGCAGTTCCTATCTCGTTTCGGACTTTTATCGCCGGTTCGTGCGCCGCGACGCGGCGGAGAGCCATTACGTCTCGATTTCGCGTTGGACCACCGCTGTGCTTGTTATTGTGGGAGCATGTGTTTCTTGGGAGCTAGTCTCGATTCGCGCAGGTTGGCAGATTCTGTTGGAGGTAGGAGCAGGAACAGGAAGCGTCTATCTACTGCGTTGGTATTGGTGGCGGATTAATGCCTGGAGCGAAATCGCTGCGATGACAACTGCGCTAATCGTGTCGGTTATGTTTCGGGCGATTGCGCCGTTCGGGGGCTCCGAGCCCGCTGTTTTCGCCAAGCAGACTCTGGCAACCACGCTGATAACCACAACGGTGTGGCTGCTGGTAACTCTACTGACGCCTGCCGAACCGGGTGATACTCTCGTGAACTTTTACCGCCGAGTCAGGCCGGACGTGTCCGGCTGGAAGCCGATCGCCGCACTTGTAAAAGATGTATCACCTACTAAAGACTTGGGCCGTAATCTGGTAGACTGGGTGATCGGCTGTACCATGGTTTATGCCGCACTTTTCGGCGTGGGGAAATTTTGCATACTGGAATTCTGGCAAGGGTCTCTGTTCATAGCATTTTCTGTTTCTTGCGCCGCATTCATCTTTCGGAGTTTGAATCGAGCCTACTAATCGCCGGTCCTTTTATGGGGGCAAAGAGAACGAACCGGCCCGGCATGTATTCATAGCCTTGATAAGAAGCAACCAAAGTGCAATTCCACGCGGGAGATTGCTGTGAGCCGGGGTATTATGCGCAGTCACGCCAGAAAACCGAGGGGAGACTAGATGAGGATTGCCAGCGTTGCGAGTGCATTTCCAGAATATTACTACGACCAGCAGGTATTGACCGAAGCCCTCAAGAACGATTGGCGCCACCGGCTGCCCAATCCTGACATCCTGGATCGCCTGGATGAGAGCATGAAAGTGGAGGGACGGTACCTCGTTCGTCCGATCGATTTTTACGAGAGCTTAACGACCTGGGGACAGGCCAATAACGCCTGGATCGAACACGCGCTCGAGTTAGGAGAAAGAGCGTTGTGCAAGGCCCTTCATGGCGCTGGCCTGAAACCAAAGGATCTTAGCGCGATTTTCGTTACCTCCGTCACCGGGATCGCCGCTCCTTCGATTGACGCAAGGCTGGTGAATCGAATTGGCCTTTCGACGAATATCAAACGCATCCCGATATTTGGTTTGGGTTGCGTGGCGGGCGCCGCGGGCATTGCGCGCGCAGCGGACTACGTGCACGGCTATCCGGATCAAGCCGCTGCTTTGTTGTCCGTCGAGCTGTGCTCGTTGACGCTGCAACGCGACGATCTTTCCATGGCGCACTTGATTTCCGCTCTGCTGTTCGGCGATGGTGCGGCGGCCACGATCGTAGTCGGATCGAAGAGAAAGTCCGACGGGCCGGAGATTCTCGCCACGAAATCCATCTTTTACCCGCACACGGAAAGAGTGATGGGCTGGGACATCTCTGAAAAAGGCTTCCGCATCGTACTATCGCCGGAAGTGCCGGATACGGTAGTGAAGCATCTGGGCAAAGATGTGGACGCGTTTCTGGCGGAGCAAGGCCACAAACGCAGCGACATCAAAACCTGGGTAATGCACACCGGCGGCCCGAAGGTGCTGGAAGCGACGGCTACGGCGCTGGGCTTGTCAGAGAAAGAACTGGCGGCATCGTGGGAATGTTTGCGCAAGGTAGGCAACATTTCGTCCACGTCGGTGCTGCTTGTGCTCGAAGATGTTTACATGAACCGGCGGCCAGAGCCTGGATCGCTGAGCATTCTCGCAGCGATGGGACCCGGGTTCTGTTCCGAACTGGTCCTTCTGAGATGGTGAAAGGGGCTCCATTTGTCGAAGTGCGCGGACGTCCTGGTTATCGGAGCAGGACCTGCCGGTATCGCTACTGCGATTGCCGCAAGTTTGAACGGACTGCGGGCCGCAGTTCTCGATTGCAGAAAGCCTCCGATTGAAAAAGCATGTGGCGAGGGATTACTTCCTGGCGCCGTCGCAAATTTAAGCAGCCTCGGAATTGATTTAAACTCGTGCCACGGATTCCCATTCCGTGGCATTTGTTTTTCTGACGGCAAGTATTCCACTAGCGCGAGAATTGCCAAAGGTACGGCATTCGGAATACGCCGAACCATGCTGCACTCGATCTTGGTAGAACGGGCTAGAGAGATCGGCGTGTCATTCCGCTGGGGCGTGCGCGTTTCAGGATTTGACCAACGAGGCGCTCTAGTAGACGGCAGGCACTTCCCATGCAAATGGCTGGTCGGCGCCGACGGGCAAAATTCCAGCGTGGCGAAATGGGCGAATCTGAGTTCGGGGCGTCCGCGGTTCTCGCGTTATGGGTTCTCCCGGCATTACTCTGTTCGACCCTGGACCGATATGGTTGAAGTTTATTGGGGCCCGGGCTGCCAGATGTTTGTCACGCCGACGGGCGCGCACGAAGTTTGCGTGGCGCTTCTTTCGCATGATCCGCAATTGAGAATCGACCGCGCTTTAGTTCACTTTCCAGAAGTAGCGAAACAGTTGGCGTGTGCGTCGCCGCTCACCGCAGAGCTGGGCAGCGTGACAGCCTTAGGACGTGCGCGTAGCGCGGCCAGCGGACGCGTCGCGCTTGTGGGCGATGCGTCGTTCACAGTGGACGGGATTGCCGGGCTCGGATTAAGTCTGGCATTTCAGCAAGCAATCCACTTGGCGGACGCCTTAGCGCGCGAGCATTTGGTGTACTACGAAGCCGCGCACCGCGAAATCTCTAGAGCGCCTTGGCGCATGACGCGCCTGCTATTGCTGATGGACCAGAGCGCTTGGTTAAGACGCAAAGTGCTTCGGCTATTCGCCCACAAGCCCGCGCTCTTTTCAAAAATGATGTCTGCGCACATGGCCGAAACCGCGCAAGAAACTTTGAAGACTAAAGAAATGCTAGGTCTCGGCTGGCAAGTAATGCGAGCTTGATCGTGTAGTGAAAAAAGCCGTGCGCTGCGTTTGCTAACTCTCCCGTGAATTTCATCGAATCGACCGAAGTCCGCAGTTTAGCCTACGGACATTCTGTGCCCGATGCGTCGCTTGCGTTCGATACCGTCTTGGTTCGCAGTAGAGTGCTCCTCAAAAAAAAGCACGGCTCCGATTTCTCGAAGCCGTGTGGGCAAGGCATGCAGAGAGAGTTAGCTAACTTTGTGGTGGTTTCTCTTTGTCTTTCGGCTCCTTAATCGGTTTTGACTCCTTTTCCTTTGGTGGCGGGCTCGGCTTCTTCGCCTCTGTCGCCGGTGGGTGAGGAGCGGGTTTCGCCTCGGCTGGCGGCGTTTGTCTCGGCGGATTTTCGTACGCCGGCGGCTTGTTAGGTGCCGGCTTTTCCGCGGGCGGCGGCGCCGGCTTGTTTGCGGGAGGTTCATTTGTCCGCGCGGGGGGCTGATTCTCGTGTGCCGGTGGTTGAGTGCGCGCGGGCGGCGGCGCCGGCTTGTTTGCGGGAGGTTCATTTGTCCGCGCGGGGGGCTGATTCTCGTGTGCCGGTGGTTGAGTGCGCGCGGGCGGCGGCGCCGGCTTGTTTGCGGGAGGTTCACTTGTCCGCGCGGGGGGCTGATTCTCGTGCGCGGGTGGTTGAGTGCGCGCGGGCGGCGGTGCCGGCTTATTTGCCGGAGCTTCATTTGTCCGCGCAGGCGGTTGGTTTTCGTGCGCCGGAGGTTCATTTGGCCTTGCCGGCGGGTGATTTTCAGGCAGAGGTGGCTGGTTCGCACGAACTGGAGGCTCACCTCGATTGGCTGGCGCTGGTTTCTCTGCTGGGGCAGCATTCGGTTTGTTCGGCTGAACTGCCGGTGGACGCGCTGCCGAAGGTTCGGCCGGTCGATTGGCAGGCTGTGCTCCCGTTCGAGCTGGCGGCTGCGACGTAGCGGGCTTCGCGTTGGCCATCGAGCGATAAGCCGTGGCGGGCGCTGGCTTGGTTTGGCCGACTGGAATCGCATGAGCCGACGGAGGCATTTTCGTTACGACCGGCCGGCTGGCAAGCGTAGCGGGAGGCCGCGAAGATGGTTTTGCCGCAGCACTGGGTCCTGCCATGGCCTTTGGAGTGGGAGCGATTGCCGCGGTTTGCACCACTCGGGCGTGTTGAATTTCCTGGGCGTTTACCTGAACGGCGGCCTTCCTCACTGGTTCGCCATTTTGGAATGCTGTTTTGGAAACAGCCGTGACCGCACCAGGCGAGCTTTGGTACATGTAAGTTCTGTTCACATTCACATTCGTCGTTCGATTGATTACCGTGGTGTTGTAAACATTTGTAATTTCCGTCCTGTTGACGATTCGCGTGTTGGTGACGTTGACGTTCGTCATGTAAACCGCGCTCACGTGATACGAGGGAACCCAAACGTCGCGCGGTCCTAGCGGAAACCAAGCTACGCCCACTCCGGCTGCGCCGCCGATTTCGATGGATGCAGCGAAGCCGCCTCCTCCAACGAAAGCTACCAGCGCCGGCGCATATACGGGTCGCACATACACGGCACCGGCGCCCGGTAGCGGGCCAGGAACCCATCCCCAACCGCCTCCTACCATCGCCCAGCGTCCGTAGTGGAATGGCGCGAAGCCCCAAGGTTCATCTTCTACCCAGGTCCAGCCCCATGGAGCCACGAATGCCCAGTGTCCATTGTGGTAAGGTGCCCATCCAACAGCAACGCCATTTGGAAACCAGACGTGGCCATAGGTCGGATCATCGCGCCACGTTCCGTGGTCGTCGAGATCCTCGTAACCGATAACATCACGAGAAACGTACTGCGCTGACGCGAAATGGTCTTCACGCTGATCGCGCTGCAGATTCCATCGCTGAAAGTCGTCCGGCTCCGGAAGGGCCGAGGCGTCATAACTGACCTGATCTGTTCCAGAGAAAGTGTATTGCTGACCGCGAGCGACGTTGTAGGCTTGGCCACCTGTCGTTACTTCGCCATCGCCACTGTCGACGCTGACCACGCTCGAGGTTCCGTCCGCGTTTACATCCACGCGGTATTCGCCTGGACGCAGAATTGAAAAAGCCAGATTCGGAGTGTCAATCTCGTAGTTTTCGTTATCCTCGAGATGCAGTACGCGAAGATCAGCCGAGCCTTGCGCTATTTGAATCTGAACCGCTTGGTCAGTCAAGTTCAGAAAGGATACTGCCGTTTGTCCTGAGATGCGCAGCACGCTGCCGCCCAGGTGCAGTTCACCTCGGGAGTCTTGATCGGCCCAGAGCTGATCGCCAGTCGTGAGCGGTCGATTCGGGTTCGCATCCACCCAGTCTGAGGTGCCGGCTGGCTGGAAAGAAACCGATCCTTGGATAAGGTTGAGTCGAGCGACCCGGCTGGGAGGATCTGCCTGTTGTTGATCTGCGTCTTGAGCTCGTGTTACACCCGGTAGGATAAGCAGAAGTGCGAAGCCTAAGAGCATGAGCGCGAATCGTGAAATTGTGTTGGAACGATGCTTGTTCAAGGGTTCTCCTCGTTATTCTTTTTTATCTCTGCAAGCCAGCGATTAGTTGGTACTCCAACGCCGGGGAGGCGTGACTGTTCGGAGCTATCATTTTACCACTGCAAAAGTGCCTTGGAGGCATCTATCCCTACCGGCCTTCTGATTTTAAGCAAATTTCTATGCACTGCTATCCGTTAAACACCTTATTTAGGGCTCCGCAAACCCCCTGATTCGGCAAAGATGCCCATAGCAGAAGGCTAACACTCTGAGCACCCACGCTGTGGGCATACCGTATCTTTAACACTGGATCAGAAGGATTGTTGCGGTGAAGGGAACGGTGGGCGATAGCTCGCCAAAAACAGTCTGGCGCCAAGCTCGTACGAGTTCGCCACTCGCTCTTCATGGAATATGCTCGACGTATTTGAAATCGGCAGGCACTTCGAATAAGTCTGGGTCAAGCGGCCCTTCCACCAACTCCGTTACCTCGGATTCATAGATCGACGCTGAAGAATTCCTAACACCTGGAAACGCTGCGCTTTTTGAAGTTTGAATCTCTTTGACCGCAAATCCACGCTCTCGCGCCCCGATGTACGTATATTCAGATTTTCCGATCGGTACCGTCGATTTGCCAACAAACAATAGCGCCGATGAGATGACCTCACATGCATGCAAGAAGACACGGCTTGGGCCGCAAGGCCGACTCCCCGGCTTCGCAATCCGCTTCTTGGGCTCGCGAGACTGCGGACGGCCACCAAGACGTACCACCTCCCGGCTCACCGTCGACGCAGCTCGCCTCCAGGCCTGTGGCGATCTCACGAATTGACGAACCGGAAGCGATCCCTCGAGAGATCTCCTCTCGTTCCGTCAGTGTGAGTGCTAGCAGCGACTGCCGACGGGCTGCCGGAGCAATCCCACCGTGCTGCAGCACCAGAAAGAATGCCCCTTGCCGAATGCACGCCCGATCTCATGCAACGATTCACTTGGGTCATAGACACCACCTTTGGAGAGAAGATTTATATTAGATGGTGTTGCATCGACCTGTTGAGACCGCCCGACTTATCGGGAGTTAGCTTATGCGCATCGGTCAATCGATGCTTAATTCATTTCAGATTTTTCGAGCTATTAGTGTCTTTCGGTGTCTTCGGAGGCATCAAAATCAATCAATTACAGACACCGCCGATTACCCCGCCCCGCGTCGGACGATACCGCCGACGTCGGCGGTGATGTAGGGTTCTTCGGACGTGCCGGTGACGTGCATGGGCACGCCGGAGCCGTTGCCCGATCTACCACCCAAGCCATTTAGTTTCGTAAGTAAGCCCACACCCACCTTGCTGATTCCTTTAACCGGTGCACCTTTTACAGTGAGATTGAAATCCAGTTGATCGGCGGGTGAGACCGTGCCGCTGCCGGTGAGCTCGCCCATTCCCGTAATCACGGCGTTGATCTTGTCGGCCACGATGCCGGCGTCCGTGATGCGCACCTTCACGCGCAAGTTTTCAAAATCGGTCGTGTCTCCCGTTTTCACGCCGCTCAGCGCCGCTATGCCGTGTATTTTTGAACCGATGTCAAAACCCACCAGGCGCGTGTTGTCGAGCGCGATCGGTCCGGTAATGTCGAGCGATCTTGCCTGCCCTTTGATAGCGAGGTCCATCGAGAGCGTGCCGCCTTCCAGAACCGAACCGTTGGGCAAGCGAATGGCGGCCGCGGTCATCAACGGCTGGAGTTCGTCGATCAGCAGATTTTGTCCGGAGATTTTCAAATTCAGAAGGGGATCTTCCGCATCGAACGCGACGGCTTGATACGTTCCGTTCGCATGAATCGCGGCGTTGCCGATCTTTACGGTAGCGTCCTCAATCTGGCCGGTGTTTTCTTTCAGTCGATACGTGCCGCGGTAAGTGAGGTCAAGCGGCTTCGCTGCAGCGGCCGCGCCTTTGCGAAGTTTGAGATTGTGGATGTGAACGGTGCCGCTAGTGGTGAGTATTTGCCCGTCGGATGCGGCGTGCATGTCGATGTCCGCGAGCAGCGACAGACCGACATTTGGATTGAGAAATCCGGCGGCGACCGGGTCCAGGCGCTTCGCGGAGACCTGCGCGTCAACAGGGCTCGTTGCCGTGTCGTCGCGATTAATCGGACCAACGCGGCCGGTGACATGAATGGAGCCGTCGCGCAGGGTCGCGCTCAGCTCGACCGGAAACTGCGAGCCGAATGAAAAATCGAGCGCTGTAAGATTCACGTGATCGTACACAGCGGGTTGACCGTGCGCGGGCAGACTTGCGGTCACGTGACCGTCTTCGATGACGATGCGGCCGACGGATAGGTCAGTGAGCTCCGACGCGGGATCTTTTGAAATTCCTGAAGTTGCGTCAGTGGCAGAGCCGCTAGCGACGGCGTTAGACGCGCGGAGGCATCCGATGCTGGAGAAATTCCACGTGCCATTCGCCGCGCGAATCACGGTGATTTGTGGCGACTCTATCTGAAAGCTGCGCAGGTTCAACCGGCGCGCGAAAATCAATGTCCGCAGCGACACGCCGATGCGGAATTCCTTCGCCGTCAGAAACGGCGCGGCGCTAAAGCTGAGATCGTCGGCCACGCTGAGGTCTTTGGCAATCAGGCTGGCGGGGAAAATCGAGAGCCTCAGATCGCCGACCTTTACGCTGCGGCCGAGCGCGGTTGTGAGCTGCCTTTCGATGGCGGGGCGCAACGAGTTTGCGTTCACAAATAGCGAAATCGACACGATTGCCACGACGACGAGACCGACTAGGGCCAACAGAAATTTCGTCCAGCGTTTCAAGAAGACTCCTTAGCGCGACGCGATTCCGTTCTTACGCCCCTCGTACTCGCCAAACGATCAAACAGATAATCAATATGGTTCCTATATCCCGTACCCAAACATTTTAGCGTCCAGTGAGCAGATCCTCGGATTCAGGATCGATGCATAAGTTTGGACCGCGGACCTGGTCGTATCTGTTCAATTTGTTACACAATCCTGACAATTCGGGAGCGGTCTTGGGTGCCATCACTGCCGTCTATTCTGGTTGGGACTCTCTATCCCATTCAATGCTGTCACACCAGTTGACAAAATATGCCGTACGCCTGATTAATGCGCTTATCCGGTTACCCGGCTCTCCGGAAACTTGTTGATAAGTTCTGTGGAATCAATACATCGGATTGGGCAAGTTTGTGGCACCAGTGACGCGTCGAAGACGCAGCCAGGGCTCATCAGATGGGATGAGAAGGAGTAGTTCTGCCGCTGAAAGGTCCGAATCCGGTCGCAAGAGGTTGTACAATGCTGGCTTCCACCGCTGCCTCGCATGAAACCGACGCGTTCATACGCGAGTAGCACCGAACGGTTGTCGCTGGCGCGTTCCCTTGTTTGTTCGCTTCTATGCAGCGCGCTGATGATAGGAGTGTTTGATGTTCAACCGGCGCTGCCAACCTCCGAGCAGACCCCGACTGAACCCTTGAACGTGCCGGAACTTGACGCCGGCTTTCACCTTCTCTATGAGCTGAAGCCAGCGGAAGCTCATAAACAGTTCGAGGCCTGGCAAAAATCCCAACCGGAAGACCCTCTGGGGAGTGCCTCAGAAGCGGCAGCCTGAGTGCTATCGGCAGGGTGTCCTGACCTCAGAGTTTTTCCTGGACGACAAGCGTTTTCTTGGCAAGATCCCTCTCAAACCAAATCCTGAGCTGCGCGAAGGATTTTTCGCCGCGGACAAACAGGCTCATACGCCAAGAAGCTGTTGGTGGTCGCGCCGGACGCCGCCGATGCCTATCTTGGCCTGGGCATGGCAAATTACTTCATTGGGAGTCTGCCGGGGCCCAAGAAGTTTTTCCTCAGCTTCGCTGGAATCCACTAGCCATCTCCGAAAATAAGGCGGAACGTCAAGTTTACGAGACTGTGCAAAAGTGTACAGAAACCTCCCAGGCCCACTTTCTATACTGAATTCTCTCCGTCACGCATGAATGGGAATAACCATGACCTTACAATGGGAACCGACGTGGCAGCGTCTCTACGTAGACGCTTTATTGGAGACAGATCCACTGAAACTTGTTAGGCGGGTTGCGACCGCAGAAAAAGCAATCTTATCGCGTGTCGAAGAACTATGCACGAGTTCAGATGGAGCAGTCGAGTGGCAGGCGATAGAAGATGCTATAACCGGTATGTCGATGCTCAAAAGAGAAATACTCAAATCCCCGATTAGAACCAAGGCCGAGCCAATGCCTACGTTTGTGACGCTCCGAGCCCGGGTTCGTGTGGTTGCGCGAGCCTAAGCAAGCCTTAATAACCGGCACGGGATGAGCAGTTGTTCGTTGAACGCAAATAACAAATTGCGCCAAGCAGAAAACAACGGGCGCATGAATTTTCTGTAATGGAGGCAACACTCATGAAAGTACTCGGAGTCATCAGCACAACAGCCATGTTCTTGCTCCTGGGAGCCACGATTCCTGCCTTTGCGCAGGAAGAGAGTGCTAAGCCAGCACAGCATGAGGATAAAGCTAAGCCTGCTGCAAAGCAGGAACAAGCCAAACCTCAGAAACAGGAACAGCAAGCAAAGCCTGCAAAGCAGGAGCAGGCGAAACCGGAGAAGCAGCAACAGCAAGCTAAGCCACAGAAGCAAGAGCAACAAGCGAAGAGCCAAGAACAGAACCAGCAGAAACAGACACAGCAACAAGCCAAAGGCCAGCAACAGCAAGAAAAGAAACAGCAGCAACAGCAGACCAAGACTGAGCAGAACCAGGGAAAGAGTCAGCAGCACCAGCAGCAAGCCAATGACCATGCGCAACAATCACAAGCCCAGTACGCACGAAATGGCCAGAAAGATAGCCGCGGACACGAATACAACGAGAGTCATTTTGGTCCGAACCATCATGCCCGCTTTGAGGCAAGGGGTGGGCGCGACTACGACGGACGCCGGGAATACTCTTACGGCGGCTATTGGTTTTATGCAGGAGCATATCCGCCGTGGTTTTACCAGCGGGACGTGTACTTTGTTATGGGACCGGACGGGCTATGGTATGCAGTCGCATATGATGACCCTTCTCTAACCTTCCAAGTCGATATAGAGTAATGTGATTAATGTCCGCGCCGGAGCCTGGCAGTCGCGAAACCACAGCCTCCGCAATTCGAGGTCTTCAAACTGAGGGCATCACGAGCACGATCACGCCACCACTCCCGGGCCGAGACCTAGGCGGTGAGCATCGCGGCTCGGAATCAGCGAGTCGAAGATTCGAATTCAGCGCAATTAGTTATGGACGTATCGTTGGGAAGTCAAAATCCATTCGCCAGTACTTTTCTCCAGACTGTGCAAAACAGAACAGACACAGAAAATCATCTGCCTTAAAGTATTCTTAAGGTAGACAGCGGCGCCGACCTTTCCTCTTATTTCCGCAGGCGTCCTGGTGGCGACATGAGCCTTCGATGGATTGCCCAGCGGAGATGTAACCCCGACCTGCTCCTGACCATCTCCGCTTCTATCTTTGGTTTTAGCGTCATATTCGCAGTAGTCGCTTTAATCGACTATAGCTTCCAGCGTTAATAAACTGGGTAATACTAGGTTTGTAACGGACAGGAATAAGTTAAGGGCCATCCGGGATTTGAGAATTGAGAAGGCAAGAAAGCAGCCGTCTAAGAGGTACAAATGAACTTCCTTACTGCATACAACTCCACGTTCCAAGTGATCGCTGCTTTTATGATTTTCATTGTTGGATACCTTGCGCTATTTCTTAGCATTATGATCTGTCTGCTGCTAGCACACTTCGTCCTCGAAGGCTCACGAATGGCTCGGACGCATCTGATGATCCTACCTCTGAAAGCGGTTCAGGTTTCCTCTCTGGCGAGGAAATAAGATGTAAGACGCAAAGATTCAAAAGGAGAGGGCCATGCGACGACCGCCAGCAGCGGCTTTTTTCACTTGTGGTCACTGCGACGCTGCATACGATTCGAATGCTTTGCTGGAAGGGCACAAAATTACGTCCCATCGTGGGAGCGGCTCAGGTCAACGTTCTTCCAAGCAAGTGAGTACATCTGGCGAGAACTCCGAAAGTCAAACCAGCGAGCAGCAGAACCAGTCCGATCGTGAAGGCGGCGAGACCATCATGTCCTGAGCAGAGCGAGAGCTGTTTTTCTCTACGCTCATGAAATACCCCAATTGGTTCCGTGGCTTTCTCAGGCTGGCGACCGCTTCTGCCCAGTTGGGCCCGGCATCGGCGCCGATTGCTGTGTAGCAGCGGCTCGTCCGAAAGGGTTAGTTGGTGATTACTCGTGCAGGACAACGGTCAGCAGAGGGCTATTAATGTGCAATCCGCCACTGTACTGAATGAATCCGAGTTTCCTGAATTTATTCATGAAAAAATTAACGCATCAGCGGGTTGTGCCCACCATTTCCGCCAGCATTCCTTGCGTTAGCTTGGGAAGCATGTTTTGAGGCTCGTCTTGTTTGCCATACAGCGCGAGCAGCAGAAGAGTTCGAGCCAGCCGTTTCTTGCTGGAATTAAAGAGTTGATCTACCAAGTCTTCTTCAAGACGGATGTTCCGCGCCAAGATGTAAGAGATAAAACGGTCGGAGACGGTATGTTCAGCGTGGAGCGCGCGAATCATCTCCTCCTTTTTATAGCAGGCTAAGTGGATGCAGTGATAGCCGTCGCGGTTGCCATACGGAAAGGCAGCCCGGTCAGACATCCTTCACCAAAAAACCGCCCGGCCCCAGAACGCCCACGACTGCCTCCTTGCCAACATTATTTAAGACGGAGAGTTTGACACCGCCTTTCTGAATGTAAAAGATATGCTAAGAAGGATCGACCTGGCGGAAAATGGTTTCGCTTCCCCGAACCTCCGTGACCGTTCTGGACACAGTTGCGGAATCGGAAAAAGCTTGGGCGTCAAAAGTGCTTTTTCTTTGGGATTTTCTAACTGTCGCGCCAGAAACTCTACTCATCACTACGCCCCGCAAAGAGCGACCAACGATTCTCCCGGAATAATAAGTATGCCAGCGCACTTATGTCAGTGAATTAATGTAGCCTGATTTGATATCTATTAAACGGTTAATTCAATAGGCCTCTAACTCGGCAGCCACAGTCGGGGACACTTTTCGTTTCTTGATAGAGTCAGAAGTTGTCGTCAAATCCCGGTATCCGAATTATCAGAATTGTGTGCCAAATTGAACAGATACCGCGAGGCCCGCGGCCCAAACTGATGCATCGATCCTGAACCCGAGGATCAATCCACTGGAGGCTTCAATGTTTGGGTATGGACTGCTCGGAACCTTATTGATCATCTGTTTGATCGTTTGGCTGGTGCGAAGAGTGTAAACAACGCTTAGCGACAAGCAAAAATCTCGTGGTCGCTCCTTTCCCCCATAGAGTTCAGAGGGCTAACCTATGAGCTGTGAAGAATGCCAACGACTGCGCAACTTACAGGAGAGAAGGCACCGATCCTGTCTGGAGCACATCGGTAACAACCCGCGCCAAACGACAAAGACTCCGATTGATCCCGAGCGTGAACTGAAAGACGCCTACGACGCAGCGGCAGCGGAGTATAGGACCACCTTGCCACGGCGCAGTTCTTACGGTCTCGGCTTTAGACGGCAGTGCTCTTCGGAAGCCCCATTGACGTATTCCCTGACTCATACTCTGTCGATTTCCGCCCGCTCATGATAAATGGCCGCAATGCTCGATTGCGATTCACTGCCGAATCACGTGTGACTTTGGAGGTCGCGAGACTTATTTCCAAACTCAAGGATGTGCTTCGGCTCGGTGCCATACATGTTCAGTTAGGAAACTGTGCGGTATTGAACGGAATTATTTCGAGCTTGGGGCTACGGTTAAGGCATGGTCATTAAGAACGACAAGAAGCGCTTATGGAACGCGACTCTGGCGAGCGTCGTTAAAGAAATGGCCAAGCCTCGGTTACCCGCATCTGTCGGAAGACAAATTACCAGAAAGATCTGACTGCACAATAAGAACAACTGTTGGTTAGCTAAAATCAAGAAACTCACAGTCGGTTTACAGAGGATGTTGGGAAAACGAAAAAATGCGTGCTCGTTGAAAAATCGGCATTCGCCGCAGCTGTTTCGCGCATGATTCAGACAACGCCCTTGATCCGCGATGAGGTCAAAAGGGAAACCAGCGGACGTGATAGCTCCGCGACACTAGCTGCCCTGTCACGCTGCCAATCTTCTAACCTCCCTTCCGTGTGGAATGCAACCACGGACCGCCATTCGCCAATCTCGTTTTTGAGTCGTATGTATTGCCAATAGCCACCGTAAGCTAAATTAGCAGCCCAGGAACTCGTGATTTTGCTAGAGTCAGAATAAGTGGTGATTTTATGAAAGCAATCGCGAGATCAAGCATCAAAGCCAAGATAAAATCCAAGGAAAAGCCCGCTTTCGATACCCAAGCTTTTTTGGATTCGGCCGGCGTGGCCCGGAAAGTTACGGAGTTCAGGAAAAAGGAAACGGTCTTCTCGCAGGGCGATCCCGCTAAGAATGTTTTATATATTCAAAAAGGCGCAGTACGGCTTTCGGTAGTGAATGAAATCGGCAAAGAAGCTGTCGTGGCGGTTTTGGGACCGGGCGATTTCTTTGGCGAGGGATGCCTCGCCGGTCAACCGATTCGGATAGGGTCGGCCACTGCGATTACGGCCACCACTGTTCTCGTAATTGAGAAGAAGGAGATGATTCGCGTCCTTCACGCGGAACACGCATTTTCCGACCGCTTCATCTCTTATATGCTTTCGAGGAACATCCGGGTTGAGGAGGATTTAGTCGATCAACTTTTCAACTCCAGCGAGAAGCGGCTGGCGCGCACATTGTTGCTGCTGGCACGCTATGGCAAGGAAGAAAAGCCCCAAAGGATGGTCCCTAAGGTATCGCAAGAGATGTTGGCAGAAATGATTGGCACCACTCGCTCACGCGTTAATTTTTTCATGAATAAATTCAGGAAACTGGGCTTCATCAAGTACAACGGCGGGCTCCACGTAGATTCTTCCCTCCTCAGCGTCGTCCTGCACGACTAAGTTGGCTTCGCGCCATACGGAAAGATACAGCCTCACCGAGCGGAGAGCGACTAATGCAAAAGTGTTCAACATTGAAGAAGGCCGTACATTTTTTTTGAGTTATTGCAGTTTCGCGTACTCCGATTTCGCACCAATGAGGATGCGAAAGTCTTTACAACCTGTTTCAAAACTAGATACAACGTGCTGAAAGGTTGATGGTTAGTTTGGCGAAAACGCGAGATAAATTCGGGCAGCAGCGCCAAGGGAGGACCGATGGCGCGATACGGTCGACTGCTGACCGACGCCCAATGGGAAAAGATCGGTCCCTTGCTCCCGAAGCGGCCCAAGCGCCCGCGTGGTGGCAGACCGCCAGCCAACGACCGCAAAGTGCTCGAAGGGATTCTGTGGATTCTGCGCAGCGGCGCTCGCTGGCAGGATTTGCCCGACGAGTTTCCTTCACCGGCGACCTGCTGGCGGCGACTGCGGGATTGGGAAGAGCAAGAGGTCTGGCTCACCATTTGGCGCGCATTTCTGGCGGAACTGAACCAACGCGAGCAACTCGACTGGAGCGAATCGTTTCTGGACGGCAGTTTCGCTCCGGCCAAAAAAGGGGCTCGAAAGTTGGAAAAACCAAGCGGGGCAAGGGCACGAAGTGGATGGTGGTGGTCGACGGCCAGGGTGTTCCTCTGGGAAAGCAACTTTACTCTGCATCGCCCAACGAAGTCCGGCTCGCGGAAGAAACGCTCGCGTCGATTCGTGTGAGCCGGCGACATCGCGGTGGGCGGCCACGTCAGAAACCCCAGCGTGTGATTGCTGATCGCGCCTACGATAGCGATCCATTGCGCGAGCGATTGGCGGCACGCGGGATCGAATTGGTCGCGCCGCATCGGTGGAATCGCAGCAAGCCGCGCACCCAAGACGGTCGAGCGCTGCGCCGCTATCGGCGCCGTTGGAAAGTGGAGCGCACCTTTGCCTGGCTCGGAAACTTTCGCCGTCTGGTCGTTCGCTACGATCGCTCGACCACAATCTATGAAGCGTTCTTTCATATCGCCTGTTTGATGATCACCTTACGCCGGGTTTTGAAATGAGTTCTAGACATTACCTTGTACCGAGTAGCCAGGCGGCCTTGCGGCCGCCCGGCCCTCTCAGAACTGGGCGTGAAAGTTTCCCTTCACCCAGCTCAAGCCCTTCGAACGCCTCTTGAGAGGAGACGCGGTTTCGAAACAGGAAGACGCTGACGATGAACCCTGTCATGGCACTCGGGATGAAGTAAGACGCAGTTCGTGGCACCTGTTGAACCACCTTTCACACGGGGGACGCAGTAATGAAGGCGCCATCCGGTGATCCGGGTGATTTTTGTATTGCACAGTGTGCAGAGTCCACGTTGTTCATGCCAGAGATAGCGAAGAGTGCGGGTACCCCGAAACGTGTCCAGCATGCGCCTACTTTGACAACGTTCAGCATTCGCTGCTGCTCGAGAAGGTAGCGCAAAGGATACAGGATGGAGAGGTGATGCATCTTCTCAAGATGATCATGAAGGCGACGGGGAAGAAGGGAGTTCCGCAAGGTGGGGTGATATCGCCTTTGCTCAGTAATCTCTACCTCAACGAGGTGGATCGGATGCTAGAGAAGGCGATCGCTACCACGCGACGCGGAAAATACACCCACGTTCAATACGCGCGTTTTGCGGATGACCTGGTGATATTGATGGACTCCCATCCGCGGCATAGATGGCTCGTAAAGGCGGTAGAAAAACGATTGCGACAAGAGCTAGCCAAACTCAACGTGACGATCAATGAAGAGAAGAGTCGAACGGTGAATTTATCGCAGGGAGAAAGCTTCAGTTTCCTGGGCTTCGAATATCGCCTCATCTTAAGTCGTAATCAGATGTGGCGACCGCAATACACGCCCAGGTTGAAGAAGCGTAAGGCGCTATTTGCAAAGCTCCGAGAGATCTTCCGACGATTTATGAGCCAACCCGTGGAGAGAGTGATCGAGTTGATCAACCCGATCTTGCGGGGATGGGTGAACTACTTTGCAGTGGGACACTCAAGCCGGTGCTTCTCGTTCGTCAAGGATTGGGTAGAAAAGAAGATTCGACGGCACCTGATGCGATCCCGGAAACGTCTAGGATTCGGCTGGCAAAGGTGGAGTAGGACGTGGCTCTACGAGAGGCTGGGACTTTACAACGGTTACCGGCTCCATCGACTAGGCCCACTGCCGAAAGCCCATCCTGCCGGAGCGGTCTCATAACCCTTGACTAGAAGCGAGCAGGTAAGCCCATTGCTGGAAATCGGCACGATGGGTTTGATGAGGCGGGGACTGGAAACGAGCTTACGGTTCAGCTAGTGAGGCACTCCCAGAGGAAACGGGGAGCAACTGATAGGCTGCACCTTTGGAGTATCGCGCCAGTCCTCGACCCAACTAGGGGTCCTTCATAAGAGCCGTATGCGTAGACGCGCTCGTACGGATCTGAGCTGGGGGCGATCAGCGATGGTCGTCCCTACCGCGACAACAATGGGCCTTGTCGTATTAGGTCCTGCCTCCACCGCGGTCCGCGCAAGGCTCCTTAGGGTGTGAGCTAGAAACCCCGCTCGAAACGTACCAGCGAACACCTCTATAAGAAATGGGCCCTCCGTTGGCCTCCGATCTTTCAGCGTCTGCGCAATTTCGCCTCGGGCGTTCATAATCAACTGGGGAGCAACGCGAGTAGTCGCGACAGATCCTGAGCGAACATCTGAATGGTGGATCCATCTTCGGCACCGTGGTCCGGGTTAATTTCCGTTAGAGTCAATCCGCCAAATTTTGGGCTCCGGAGCAAGATCTCCAAGAACTCCAGGGTATGGCTGTACGACAGCCCCTTGTTTTTCGAATAGTTTTCCGCCAACGGGAGATCGTTAAAATCAACCACATCGACATCAAAGTGAACGAGGTATCGCTCGAAGTTCGTAGCCCACTTGGATAGGATCTTCTCGGCACACCTAACCGGCGACTGCGCAACATCGGCAACACTCCATATTGCAATCGCACGATCCCGGATCGTATCGCGCTCCCACTCCGTCGCGCTATCTGGGTCAAATCCGACGAGATAAACGTCGGCAGGCGATAACAAAGGATAACGAGATCCACAGTTCGCCAGTTGCGGAATAACACCGTTCAAGCCCAGCATATGCGCCATTCCCATCCAATCGAGCGCACCTTCTGTGGTGGAAGCGGGAGTGTTCATGTCAGCATGCAAGTCCAAGTAAATCAGGCCCAAGCTCTCGCATTTTCTCAAGTTCGCCGTTACCACCCCGAGTTCGACAGTACAATTTCCACCGATCACAACAGGAATAAGCCCGTGACCTACGGACTCCGACAGATGCGCTTCAGTTTCGTGGACGCAAGTAACGACTCCCTCCCAATGCTGCGCGAGCAGATTCGTTCTATCTGGACGCCAACGCCGCACGGAAAGATCGCCATAATCCACTACCGTCAGACCTTTCTTCCGAAGCATTTCCGGAAAGCCTGCGGCTCTGAACGCTTGCGGCGCCTTCTCTTGTCCAGGGCTGTACGACCCAAGACTAGTGGGAACTCCGAGATACGCGATCGTTCGGCCCATGATTATCTCGCTAGGAAGTTCTCGGGGAATCGTGCAACCGGCATATTGGATTTTAACCAGTTACGCACAGACTCTCCACCAATCCTCATATTACCCGAGGCTTCATTCGCCGCATGAATCTACCTTCCTACTTTCTTAGCTATTTCGGGTACGGTACTGCCTCACCTTTGCCAAGTTTCCGCAGACAGCCATGTCGCACCACCGCCTCGACCTGTTCTTTGATCGGTCCACAAACTTCCAGCCGCAGTCGTGGGCTGCGCACGTCTTGATCCGCGCCGGAGGAAAGTTCTTTAGCAACGACAGAGCCGCGGCGGTCACTCGAAGATTGGGAAGCTCCAGCACTGAAATATTCGGGCTGATTGCGAAGTTGATCTTGTTGCGCTTGACGATGACTTGCTCAGAAAGGGCTAATTTGCGCATCCATTCGGTAATCACGGAGAGATCGCCGGGCTTGGCTGGCTGACGGTGTTCGAGAGAATCTATGAGACCCCACAACGCAAAACGCAGCTCTTTCGCGGAAGCAAGAACGCGCTCGGCAGCAGCCGGGGAACTTTTGGCCAGGCGAGCAGCTTCGTTCTTCTCTCGTTCATCGAGTGCGCGGCACGTTCGAGCCCAAACAAGGAAACTGGCTATATCGGGAATCCAGTCTTCCGGCTCGTGATTCCAACCCGAAAGGGTGTTCACTAGGTCCAGGGCGGGATTGCCCCCGACAATGTCGCGTCGGATCCAACGGTGATTGACTAATTTGATTTGGGGCACAGCATTTGTAACCATCATAAATATCTTTACAAGTTACGCGAACAAGCCTACTCTACGGACTACTGTGCTGTCAATGGCACACTCAAGATCGAGCGAGGTCAAGTGACGACGGCGGTGCGAAGCTCCACATTGCTGTCCATACTCGGAGGCGGTTCGATGAAAGTATCCCATGTGCATTGCCGCGTGCGCGACTTGCCGGCCGCCGCCCGCTGGTTCCAACAGGTGCTGCAGGCCACTCCCGTGTTTAACAACGAGCGCATGGCCTGGTTGGGCTTTGACGAGTTTGGCGTGCTTCTGGACGCCGCGCCTACAGATAGCGTGGTTACACTTGGCTTCGATAGTGAGGATTGCGACGCAGACTATCGTATTGTCACGGGCCGCGGCGCCGAGACAATCGAGGCACCGCAAGATCGGCCATGGGGCGCACGCGCCGCGTACCTTAAGGGGCCGGGCGGGTTAACGGTCGAAATCGAACAGTTACTGAAACGCAAATAGACAGTCGGCGCGCCGGCCCTCACCGAGCCTATCGATGATGAAGCGCTCGTGGTCCAACGGCAAGGGCTTTCTCGAAGATGCTTGCTGGCCCAGCGGATACACTTCGGCCTTAGCTTACAAGTCCCTTGTATTGTCACATTCCGCAAATGCGGACTAAACCGTTTTCCGCAGCCTGCTAGGACGGAATCCCAGAGAAAGGGCGTATTCGAACGACTTCGCTGGCGGGAGATCCGCATATACTATCTCCGGGCTGGAAGGTCAAAATGGAGGTCCCCGACCGATGGCGAACACAAAAAGACAAGCCGCCAACTCAGCCGACTCTGATCCGAACCCTCAAGAAGCTTTCTCAGGCGTATTCAATGAACTGGTCTCCGGCACGAGCAGGCGCATCTACGCCCCCGATCTCCTCGGCGCGCTCTCGATCAAGGCCGTTCTCGCCGGGTCCGTCATATGGGAGACCGGCGGCCAGAGATACATCGTCCGTGAAAACAGCTATATGGGAAGCCTACACGAAGAGCACGCTGGTCTTCGATCAGTCCCACGTTGTCGTGCGTGGCAAGGAAGCCGACGGAAAAACCCATTTCGTCGATATCTTCACGTGGGTCAGCCGCTCTACCCAGGACCATCCTCCGACATCCGTACTAGCTGTCTGGCAGAGCATTGAACCGCTCGTTGAGGCACGCAACGGTCATCCCAGCTTGGAAATCACCGAGGTGCAGCTCATTGTTCCAAAGAATTGAAGGCGCCTGAGTGAGACTACTCCCCCCAGGCCTTATGGATCCGATACGGTTCGTTGAAACGCACGGTGTCGTACTAGAGGCAGGTCGGGGAGTGCGGCCAAACCTAACCGAAGCCATAGCCGGAGAGCCGATTCGCGGCAGTTGGTGGGGACACAAAAAGGGTCGCGCAATCTTCCGGGCAACTCGCACCGTACGCGATTGCGATCAGGTCCTCGTGTGTCGTTTGGTGGGTGGCAGAATTACCTACGTGCATCGCCGACTCTGGCCAGCGATAGTTCGTTTGGCGAATTCTCTGGACAAGAAGACTCTCGCTGCTTTAAGGGAGGAGCACACCCCGTCGGGGGCGCACAGAGTTCGCACGGTCCCGTTCCCGCGTTGGGTTCCACCTGAAGTCCGTCAAGCGGCCCGCTGTTTGCAACCGCTGGAATGACACCGATCGCGTATCCCGATGCAACCCTCTCGTCATCAAATACCGATGGATTGGGTGGGACAACCATAAACTTACCGTGCGCCTGGACGTAAACGCCTTGCGTCGATCATGGGGCGGAGAGGAAAATATTCTCGGGCGCAGTGATTTCGTTCACTATAATTCACGAGGGCAACTATTGGGGCAGCGCCTATGATGAAAGACCCTGTCACATGGCTTTATCCTCCGATCGAGCCCTAGAATGCGAGTCGGTTCCGAGTCTCGTCCGTCCACGAGATCTACTTCGAGGAGAGCGGCAATCCATCGGGCAAAGCGGTAGTGTTCCTGCATGGCGGTCCCGGTGGCGGCTCCGAGCCTAGACAGCGCCGCTTTTTTCACCCCGAAAAAGTACCGTATCGTGAACTTCGACCAACGCGGCTGGGGCAAGAGTACGCCCTACGCCTCTCTGGAAGCCAACACCACCTGGGATCTGGTCGCCGACATCGAGAGAGTTCGCGAACACCGCGGCATTGAGCGTTGGCAAGTATTTGGCGGGTCGTGGGGTTCAACTCTCGCCCTTGCTTATTCTGCCCCATGGAGAGCGCGGGGGCGCTTCATCACTCGTGGCCCGAGGCCGATCTCATATCACTCCCGATGCAGGCCATAGCGCCTTCGATCCGCCGAACAGTCGCGCCTTGGTGGCTGCGACCGATAGACTTGGCGGCTAGTGCAGTGAGCCATGCGCAACTATAGGAACGTGGCCGATACTTCGGTTCTTCTTCAGAACGCCTGCGAGTCGTCGGCCGATCTTCCTGTAGCTTGTGAACAACGTTCGCAACCGCATCGTGGCGGATGGTATTCCTGCTCACAAAATGACAGACCTCCTCGGCTGCATTGGCAACCCGACCATAGTCGCCAGTTATCCTAAACCTCGCCTTTGTCTCCTAAATCAAACTTGCGAAAAACGCTGCAATGTCGCGGGCGAGAGCCACTGGTTCTTCTGTGGGTGCGAAATGCCCACCGCGCTCCATTGGTGTCCACCGCTGGATGTTATATAGGCGCTCCGCCCACTCGCGCGGTGCATCTCCTTCGAAGGCGTATTGAGATGTGAAGTTGGCGATGGCAGTGGGCGAGCGGACGAAGTCTTCCGGTCCAAGCGTAATCCCGTGCCAACGGTTATCGAAATAGTCGCGAATGGAACTCGTGATTGTTCCAGTGACCCAGTACAGAGTCAGAAGCGTCAGCAAAGAATCACGTGGAATGCGCCCTTCCAGGTCGCCATGACAGTCACTCCAAGATCTCCATTTCTCAGCAATCCATGCGGCCAGTCCGGCTGGAGAGTCGTTGAGTGAATACCCGAGTGTCTGCGGTCTTGTTGACTGGATCGCTTTGTAGCCGCCTTCAGATTGCCACCACAGGTCGGAAGTCCCGATATACGCTTTTTCCGCGAGCGATAACGCCCGTGATCCGGGACCAATGTAAGGGGCAAGCTCCAGGTTGGTCAGGTGGATTCCGATGATTGAATCTGGCCTGTCGAGCGCCATCAGCGTGGCAACACCGGCGCCAAAGTCGCCGCCGCCAGACCCATAACGCTCATATTCGAGTTCGGTCATGAGTCGGTGCCAAAGTGCCGACACATATCGATAATTCACACCGGCACGCCTCGGGCGCTCTGAGAAACCGTAGCCCGGTAGCGATGGGATGACAAGGTCGAATGCGGGGCCGTCGATGCCGTTTCGGACCGGATCCGTGAGTAGTGGCACGAGCGGAAGGTACTCGAAGAACGCGCTAGGCCAACCGTGAGTTAATATCAGCGGAATCCCACGACCGCCTCGCGCTCGTGCATGGACGAAGTGGATCCGAACGCCATCTATCTCGATGCGGAACTGCGCGAGTTCCCCGAGTCTTTGCTCCTGAGCGCGCCAGTCGAATTCCTCGGCCCAATAGTCCGTCAAATTCCGCAGCCATTCGAGATCCGTCCCCTGCGACCATGGAGCGCCAGGTGCGCTATCAGGCCAACGCGTGTTCCGAATGCGTGTCTTAAGATCTGAGAGGACCTGCTCAGCGACCGCTACCTTGAAGGGCTCTATACGCAATCTCGGACTCCTCGTGCGTAAAAGAGATAGATTCCAACTCAGCATACTCGAATCTAGCCCAAAAGCATCGCGTCTACGCTAAGCGCATTCTTGCTTTCCCTACTCGTTCGCGATCGATTAGCGTCCGCTTCCGGGCGAGCCCCCATCGATAGTAGAGCCGCCCGTGGTAGCCCACGCTTAGGGTTGGTACCGAGAACGCACTTGTATTGACTGGTCTGGCCAACTTCCCGGTGCAATGACTACTTTTAAGGACTGAGCGCAGGGACATCCATCGCCTTCGTTCAAAGTGTGAACGACGAAATCTGTCTCACTCCACAGGTTCACTCCAACAACTTCGCTCTGAGGCGCTTAGACTGCGTGTTGCGCCGAAGCTTTCCCAAGACTTCACTAACTCAGCGTTCACTTCCTCCGCGTGAGTCCAGGTTATGCAGTGTGGTCCGTCCTTCACCACCAATAGACGGGCTCCCTTGATCAACTTGGCGGTCCGAGGCCCCGCGGCAGTGATCGGCAGAATTCGGTCCGCGTCGCCATGCATGACTAGCGTGGGAACATCAATTTTGCCCACGTCCTTTCGAGAATCTTCAAACCAGGTTGGCACGCTTGGGGCGAAGGGCGTCAGCGATAGGTTTGCTTAGCGCATCGGGTTTTCGTTCGATCAATTTCTCTTGTTCAGTGAGCCGGACCGGAGAAAATGAGTAGGATCCGAGGGAGAGTCGCTTGCTGTTGCCTGTAAGATCCATCTCCGCGCGCGATTGACCGAGCTGGCCGATCGCATAGCTCTCAAATGAGCATTCTTAGGGCATCTGCCTCGAACAAATGAATAAGACCACGTTCTCCAAAAATTCTAGTAAAGAACGATATCTCGTCAAGTCGTACGGACTGCAATATGTAAGTTGGAAACAGAAGCAGACGTGTTACTAGTGCGGAAGAGTCGCCAAGAGTAACGCCTCTCTCTTGCCGAGGGGGAGTATGGGTCTCTACGCCCGTTGCTCACGCGCATTTCGCAGGATTCACCCCAGGCTACTAGCGCAAGTCAGCGGCCTTTCCCGCGAGAATTTCTTAACGATTTGTTGCAGGAAAAACCGGAGGTTCCCGAGCGCCGTGCAAAGACCGTGCAAAAATACGCCTTCGAGGAGACTGAGGAAAATTCTTTAATTCGTTGGAGCGATAGGAGATAATCCCACGACGCGCCCGTAGCTCAGCTGGATAGAGCGTTTGGCTACGAACCAAAAGGTCGGGAGTTCGAATCCCCCCGGGCGCACCACTCCTCATTTGGTCCGGCCCGGAGACATGGGTTACACAACGTACCTAAGACATAGGTAACACTTTTGGACCGAAGGGATTTTCGAGCGGTTCGAGCACCCGAGTCTCCAGATCGAAGTATCCCAGATCATAATCCATAAAGCTCACCAGCCAGATATCGTCGTGCACTTCTTTGATGCCGACGGCTTGGCCGGCAAAGACCTGGCTGAAATTGATTTTCTTATTGCCCAGACAGATGCGCCCGCATCGAGTGACCACGATAGTTTTATCGTGGAGGGGATAGTCGATGTCCGGCAAGCCGGTGTAGGGACGCGGGGAAGGTTGGTAGACCTCCGCGGGACACTTCATGTCCAGAGCTTCGTGAGGACGCTCCTGGTTGAAGATCTCGATGAAGTCATCGAACTTGGCCTGCTGCTGAAGAAAGTTTGAACCAGCTGGCTTGGTAGTTTCTTTCTTCAAGGTCAGATGCATGCGCTCATGGCGGCCATTTTGCTGGGGATGGCCCGGCTTGATTCGTTCAATGCCGATACCCAGCCTGAGCCACCAAACCGCCAGCTTGCTCAGGTTGAACAAAGCGTGAGCGGAAGCGAAGGGAACACCGTTATCGCTACGGATGTTGGCCGGCAGGCCGCGCTCCTTAAAAAGCCTTTCAAACACGGTGAAAGCGTAGTCTTCCTTGGTGGAAGAGAGGGCTTCACAAGTGAGCAGAAAACGGCTGGCGTGATCGGTGACCGTCAGCGGAAAGCAGTATTGGTGATTTCCCAGCAAGAACTCGCCTTTGTAATCGGTACACCACAACTCATTGGGTCGCTGGCCTAACGAGAGCGGCGTCCCTTGGGCGCGACGACGCACGCGACCGCAGCGCTCCACCAGACCGTAGCGATCCAGCACCGCATGGATGGTACTTTTGGCCGGGATGGGAATACCGGAGAACCGGCGCAGCAAGCGCTCACGGATTTTACGAGCACCCCAGCTGGGGTGCTCGTGCTTTACGTTCAAGATGAAGTTTTCCACCTGGAACGGAAGTTGGTTGGCGTAGCGATACGGACGACGGCTTCTGTCCGTGAGCCCCTGCATGCCGCATTCCTGATAGCGGTCGAAGATCTTGTAGCCGGTCTTGCGGGAGATACCAAACTCCCTGCAAAGTTCCGCCATCGCCTCGCCGGCTAGCCGGCGAGCCACAAACTGCAGTCTTTCATCCATTACCGAACACTCCTTCCAAGGCATCACTCCCTCCCCTTTACGGGGAAAAGTGTCACCTATGTGTCCGGTGCAATGTGTTACCTCTGTGCAGGAATGGAATAACCCTCCCGTTCCTGGTCCTTACTACTAACACGGGCATAAATAACGGCGGATCTCATCTTATTTTCTCCCTGTTTTACGTCCCAATTTTTCTAGCTCACGTTGCACCCGTTCAATTTCAATGTCAACGGCGCGAATTGCGTTTTTTAAATCAGGATCGCGAATTATAAGTCCTTGCTTTACTTCAAGATCGGTTTTCTGACGCTTTAGGTGTTGAATGCGATTAAATAAAACGGTTGCGATACTCGCATTGGAATCCTTTCCTGCAATAAGCAATTCATTTTCGAGGATCTTATTTAATCGTGAAATTCCGGTCTTACCACGAAAGAATATTTGAATTCCACAATCAATACAGACGCAGTATGGTTTTTTCGTGCGAGCAATCCGTATTCCCAGGCTGGTGCCGCAAACCGGACATGGGAAAAACTTCCCAGCTATATTGTTTTGATGGTCCTCCGAGCCTTCTAACGTGATGTTAACGTTAGCGGCCTTCGGTTCGCCAAACAGTTTTTCCTTATCGAAGTAGCACTCCAATTCCTCGGGAATGGACAAATAAGTCCTATGGCGTGCTTCGTTTGCGATCAATTTTAAAAGGGCTGATAAATGACCGCTGACCGTTGGATAAGTTAAGACTTTTACGTGTGTGTCATATCTAAATTCCTCTTGCAGATCAAAAGCCAGCTCACGAGATTTATTCAGTGTCAGATCGGCGCACAGTTTTTCGACGGTCTTCAAATTGCGAAGCAATATGGCGCGACTCATTTCACTGAACGGCGTGGCATCCATTCTTTCCCAGTCGTATGCGTTTCGCTGTAATTGGCCTAGGGTCAGGCAAGCATTGACGGCAAATTTCTGCATGTAAGGTCCCATAGATTGATAATCTTGCAGGGCAAATCTTGCACGACTTGGCCGCACCTTACGGTGTGACTCTACAACTTGGGCCTTCTTTCATCCTTGGAGTTTACAGCGTCACGCCTCATCTTGGCCGCTATGTCCGCTGGAATGAAGAGCGCTATGACCTGCAAGTTTTTCAGGTTCCGAGTTGAATTGTCAGGAGACTCATATCTGAGAACGTACATAACAATGTCGTGAGAGCCGTTTTCCCAATCGGCATTCCATGCATACACACCCGTCCAAGGTTTTTGAGTGTGGTCTTCAAAAAAAGTCCAGCCGCGTTGATGGGACGAAGGTATATCGGGATTGAAGAAATCCTGAAGAAGCGGTTTCCATCCTCGCTTCTTGAGTTCTGAACTGATGAAGGACAACACGTCCTCAGCAGGATATTCAGATTCAGTCGAGTAAATTACCTGCTGCCTTCCATCCTGATATTTCAAGTATTTTGGACTCTTGGCTAACGGGGCAACAACTAAGGAAGCTGAATATTTCTCTTCATCATTGGCTCTTTGTCCGAAGTCGCTCGATTGAACTGGAGCGGGATTGAACAACAATGACCCTGCTAGACAAATGGCGACTACGCGCATTCGACACAGCCCTCGCATTTGGTAAAAGCCCATCATCGTACCAATGTGCACGGGGAGGACGCAAAACCCTCAGTTAGGGATAAGTAACGGCGATTCTTGTCAACTCAGCCGGATAGGTCCTGATTAACGCTTTATCGGACAGGTCACTTCCTGAGTCGAAATCATGTGGTTTACGCACGACTCGATCACGCCAGCGCCACTAAGTCATATCACCGCATACATCGCAAATTTGGCGGGGCTTTCGTCACACCCAATATTCGGGTAGTGAGTCAGTTTGAAATTCTAGCCTAAAAGCCGATGGCCTTCTTCTTATCTTCGGGGGAAAGATACATTTCAATGAAGCTGTGGGCTGTAGCGAGTAAAACGCGCCCATCGGATTCCATCTGAAAAGCAAGCCTTACGCCAGGCGCTAGCCTGGATTATTCACGATTTTTCTGGTGAAAAAAGAAAGGATGCTCTAAAAGGTTGATGAACACTGGGTTTTCGCGAACCCAACATTCCCTTTCGGAGCATCCGTGAAAGTGACATCTTGTATACCACAGCTTCATTTCTCGTTCTACCGTTCCAAACGCATCCAGGTGGATTTCTGCGGCGGGCAGATCAGCAGCGACGCTGGCCTTTTGCCCCTGCGTGCTTTCGATCAAGGTCATGGACTCACTCTCCGCCTGGCGGGGCTCGTGAGTGACCCTCGTGAAGATGAACGGGTGCATCACTCGGTTCTGTCTCTGTTCCGCCAACGCATCTACCAGATCATTGCGGGTTACGAAGACGCCAATGACGCCGATCGCCTGCGCTACGATCCTGCTTTCCAGATTCTGGCCGATCAACCGTTGGGCCAAGCTCTGGGCTCACAACCTACACTCAGCCGCTGGGAGAACGCCCCCTCCGCTCGCGAGATTATCCGTTTGCAGGATGCCCTGCTCGATTGGTTTATCCGCGTCTGTGGCCCACAGGTACGAAAACGCGGCGAGATCCTGCTCGATATTGACTCCACTGACGATCCGACCCACGGGCAGCAACAGCTGAGCTTCTTTAACGGTGGCTACGGTCAACACATGTATCATCCACTGCTCATCTTCGAACGCCACACCGGTTGCCTGCTGGCTGCTCGACTGCGACGAGGGACCGCTCAGAGTCATGCTCGCATCGTGCCGTTGTTATTGCGTCTCGTTCCGCGACTCCAGAAAGAGTTTCCCAAAGTCCGGATCAAACTGCGAGCCGATGCGGGCTTTGCTCTTCCGTTGCTCTATGAGTTCTGCGAGTTTTTCGGCATCCAGTACGCCATTGGCATGCCCACGAACCCGCTCTTCCAGCGCCGCGCCGATCGTCTCCAGCGTCGACTGGCTCGACGGTATCGTCGAACCCATAGACCCCAACGCTCGTTTTCCAGCTTTCTTCATCGTGCCCAGCGCTGGTCCCATCAGCGGCGGATCTGCTACAAGGCTGAACATGCCGAAGCCGGAACCAACCTGCGATTTCTCGTAACCAACTTGAAAGGCCGCAGCCGTTCGGTGTTTTCCTTCTATAACGATCGCGGGGAATGTGAGAACCGCATCGAAGAGTTCAAGAATGGCTTCGCTGCCGACCGACTGAGCTGTCATCGCTTCCGGGCCAATGCCTTCCGGCTATTGCTCCACGGTTTCGCCTACAACCTCGTCAACCTGTTTCGCTTGCAGCTGCCTTCGTCCCTGCGATCGGCACAGATCGAAACTCTGCGCACGCAACTGTTCAAAATCGGCGCACGCATCCGTCAAACCGCTCGTTGCGTGCACATTCACCTGGCCAGCGGCTGGCCCTTTCAAAATCTCTTCCAATCTGTCGCGCTCACTTACAATTCTTCTTAGTTCGTCTCGGCTCTTCAGTAGAGCAACTTTTCGGAAGTGCAGGGCGAAGCCGTGCCAGAAAAGCATTCGCGTAGTTAGAGGGCGGCACCGCGAACCCGTGTAGGGCTCGAAACTCGGGCACCATGCGTTTCCTGCTTCTCTGCTGCCCGTCCTACGCTACGATTCTGAAGTCTGATGAATTAACCAGGCTAGGGGTTGCTCAAACGGATGAATATGCCTTATCGCTTCCGCGAACGCTGGGTCAATCGCAAAACATTTGTTTAACGTCTCTAGAATCCGATTATAGCTATCTCTGTGCGCCCTCGCAGACTCCATTCCGATATCCGCCTTTACGATCTCTTGCAATTGTCTGTAAGCGATTAAGGCCTTTTTTGCTAATTCATTCGGATCGAGAGCCATCGCGTTTATACCTCGCCCCATTATCATACGCGGTAGTTGCATCAAAAACATTCATCCAGTGAACTCCGCGCTATTACATTTCCCTCTCCAGCGCCGAGCGAATGCGCCCTACGTTGGCACGATCCTTATAATGAAATTGTCATCGTGCCAGAGTTTGCTCCCCGGCGTGTGGAAAACCCCACCGAACGAACGCTGCCAAATGGTTTGGTTTGAATATGGTTTAACTGCAATTATTGCGTTTCAGAACCACATGACATCGGGACCGTTGGCGTGTTCACCATCTAGTCGTTCCACTCCCAAAGAATTAGTCGCGTGACGCGGCATTTGTGGGCACCAACCTTCGGGTGGCATCCGTGATTGTGGATTGGTCACTTGCCCGACCCGGGCACCCGCAAGAAGATCCGGTTCCGGCGGGACGCTAGCCTGCACGCAGTATTCAGTTCCGAGTATACTGAATGATTCACATGCCATCGGGAGAACAGAGGTAGCCATGAATCCAGAAAATCCCGGGGCCGAACTTCATCAACTAGGACCTGAACAGCGCAGGAGTTGGCGTTTCCCCGTCATTGTGGCCTTACAAGTAAAATGGGAACAGGGCAATGTGATTTTTAGCGAAGACGCTCAAGCTCTTGAGGCGAACCTTTACGGGGCGACCCTGCGGATGAAGATCCATCCGCCCGTCGGCGCCAAAATAGAGTTGACCAATCGCTTATCGAACCAAACGGTCCAAGCGCAGGTCGTCGCCATCCGTCGCTCGAAGTCTGACGCGGTGGCGGTGGAGCTCCGCTTGCCTAGTGAGACGTTCTGGGGAACCACGTTCAGGCTCAAGAAGGCAGCCGCTGATCTGCGCACCATAGAACAGGAAATCAAGAAGGGAGGAGCGGATCCGCGTGTGTTGCGTGAGTTCCGCGACGCTGTGGACTTCGTGCGAAAATCTGCCTGGGCCGTTTACGAATACCAGGAGCGTCAGTTCCGGCACAAGGATGCGTCTACGGTGCTTTCGCTGCTCACGGTTGAGCGAGTGCGCCGCGGCACTCAGCTAAACGACGACATCGCAGCAGACCTCGACGCCTGCGAACTGACTCCCGACACGCCTGGAATCGTCGAACTCTTGCGGGCCGTCGAGGGTGTCGCCAAGCGGCTAAGAATGGTGCAGCCGAAGACTTAGAATAGATGAGATGACGTTCCGTTTATTGGAAATGAAATCCTTGTTCAATCGAGAAGAGCTTAAAACGCGAACGATTTTATTTGCGGATTCTTAGTTCAGTGATCCACTTTTCCAGAATGACTTGGCTGTTTGGCTCAATCTTTGTGAAGACAACTCCCATCCCCGAGTGTGGAAGGGAATATACCACCTTACCCAAAGCCACAAGGTTCGCCCCTTCGTGCTCAATCCTTATCCGGACTTTCGTCCCTGTCGGCAGGGCTTCAATGTGTTGACCCGGCATCCAAAAAGGCTCAGATTGCTCGTTCGTTCCCTCATCTGAGTCTCCGAGGACACATCGGTCAGTTCGATGGGTGCGACGAAGGGCAAGCGGGGTGCGCGGGGATGTTCGGGTTGCACCTGAACTATTCTCCTGTGAAGTCATTCGCAAGTCAGATTTTGAAATTGCCGTCCTTGTTCAATATACACTTTGAGAGCGACTTGGTGCGGCGGTCACCGTTGGCGAAGAAGCAGACGGCACCCGGGACTTTCCGCTTCGACCTACTATCGCTGACGCCGACACTCGCGAGGACGGAGAAGCAAGGGCTCGCGGATCGAAGGCCTGAGCCAAGCATCCGAACGCGCTTTCGCTATTTCTCTGAAATCGAAAAATCCACTGAGGCAGTTTGCTCGGGCTTCACGCTTACTTTCTTGGCCCAGGTCACCGGCTGGCTGTAGATGGGGCGGCTCACTTCCACCTGCGAGGCGACATCCAGAACTTTTTCTTCCGATAGGATTCTCCAGCCTTCATGCCAGGCCTCAAGCTCGTAATCCCCAGGCGGAATACCGGTCAGTTTAAAGAACCCGTGCTCGTCGGTCACTGCATAGTATGGATGCTTCACCACCAGGACCTCGGCGTTCATCCACACGTGCCCCGCGTTGCATTTCAAATTCACCAGGCCGGTCCGGCGCATTTTCGCCGGGATATACTGCCCTTGAAACGGAAACGGAATGTTATTATCTGCTGCCCCGAACATGTGAACCGTGTGCAGAATCGGATCATCGCTCTTGATTTGCAGATCGCCGCCTTGTGGCACCAGCATAATGTGCGGGATGTATCGGCAGCTCTTTTGGTCCATGTGTTGGCGTGATTCGGGAAGATCCATCGCTTTGCCCTTACTGATGTCCTTCAAATACACCACCGTATTCGCAACGCGTCCATCCGAATCGATCAGCAATCGCTCGAGGTCACGAATCTTGTGTGAATCCGGATCGCATACGTCCGCGTTTTTCGTAATAGGCAACTTTGGAATTTTCGGAATTTGTCCCGTCCATTTCACGGTCCCGGTGATTGTCCCCCCATCTTCCACTGTGATGGGCACGTACTCGGATTGGGCTACAGCCGAGCCCGCGCTGGAAATGATAAGAAGGAAAAGAACCGCACCTGGTGCCCACTGCCCCTTCTTAGTATCCGTGCTCATACTTTCCTCTCTGCTCTTCCATCTGCGGAAGCGACCTTCGCGGCTCCGGATCACGACCGGTTATTCGAATCTTTCAAAGGGACACTTCTGCTCTCTGGCCGCGAGATGGAAAACCCATCCCAAAGCCGATCTCTCTGCCGGGCCCGTCAGAACGAACACGCGGAAAATTTTGTTGTAAGAAGACGATCCAGGCATAGAGGTTGAGCGCCGGAGCGTCCGTCGATACGTGCTCCATTCTTGGAAGATACGCTCCCTCCGGGCACACAATGCTCACGGTCGTGGTGTGCTTGTCTTATCAGTATACGAATGGATGGCGGCTATGCTCCGTGCAGAACCAACGAAATCAGTCCGTGGATCAAGCTAGTACTTCCGTTCCATTGAGCCCCGCGGAAATGTGCCCCAAACTCCTTCCAAACGCCGAGCCCGGTACCTTGCTGCGCTCGGGGAGGAATCTTCGTCGTGGCGCGTCGAGAAATCAGCAACCCTGTTCGATGACGGGACTTGAACTCGCGCCGGTCCATATATTTTTGGAGACACCCGTATGAACGTTCGATACATGAAAATTCTAATCCTCGCAGTTTTGGCTTTGACGATCTCAAGCGCAGCGAAGGCCCAGAAAACTTCGGATGTATTAAACAGCGGCGACGACTTTCTGGCAGCTTGCCAATACGATAACAATCGTCCGCCCGACGTTTGCCTCGCCTATGTTGCTGGCGTGGCCGGCACGCTCGCACTCAATTGGTCCGACACCGGTCAGCGCATTTGTGTTCCCGAGAGTGCAACAGTCAGAACTACGCTTGACTTGGTTCTCCAATACATCAAAGACAACCCAGAAAAGCGATATCAAAAAACTATCTTTTTGATTGCGCAAGTAACAATCAAAAGATACGTGTGCGAGGCGCCGAAACAGAAATCTGTGTCGGCTCCGGAGCCGGCCCCTACGGTGCACCCGTGAGCAAGTAAATGCTGGTTAAAAAAGAGGAAATCTAAACAGGGAAGCAAGCGAAGTCCTTTGTTTAGGTGGCGAAAATCTACAATTTAGATGCATATCCCCCGATGGAGAAATTCCCTGAAGTTCCGCATCGAGTGGGGCGAACTTCCAGGTAATTCTTCTCGCTGTGAGGCAAAGATCGAGACACGCTCGCCACCGATCCCGCGAGACACCCCCCGATCACATTATCAATAGTTGAAGAAATCGCTTTACTGCTTGTTGTACACGAGGACGTTATTTACGTCCTGCCCCTTCGCGTTTTTGCCCTTGAATGTCGAGGTCCGCGTGTTTCCGTCTTTAGAGACCACCGATGTCACGGTCATCACAACTTGGCCGTCTTTCTTCATAGTGGACCGGATGGTATTGGAGTCGATCCGTTCCAACGCTACCATATCGGAGTTGGGCGCGCCGGTAACGGGATAGTCCTTGCCGTCATATTTTGCGGTGTACTCGACGTGAGTTGGATTTCCAGAGGCGTCGATTCCGTCTGAACTGTACTTGATGTTGTCCCCGTCAGACTCAATCTTTAGGGTGATACTCTTCGCTGCTGGCCCAGGGCTATACGTTGACTTGGCAGGGTCCATCTTCCAAGTCCCAGACTGCTGATCGGCTGCCGCGACGGGCACGTTCAAGGCGAGTGCCATGAGCAGCAGTGTCATTGCGAAAGCGGCCAACGTCTTTAATCGCATGATCTAGCCTCCTTGGTGGGATATGGCCGTGCAGGGCTGTGCAGTCTTTATGTGCCCATCTTGGTAGAAAGTCCAGAGGATTCTTGCGGATCTCCACAGGCCTCGCGTGCGCGCGCGAGAAGTTTTTCGATTGGTCCCGACTTACCGGAGACTGGGTCAAAAACATTCCCTTTCGAATCGAGCCCGGGGGTTTTAGTTTCGGAAATAGTCTATGCTCGAGACGCATGAACTTGTGGCTCGCCCGCTTGTGGATTAGAATTCTGGCACCGATTTACCCGGCCCCAGTCTACGCATGACCTGCGAAGGAGAAACCGATGCACAAAGTAATTCTTCTGCTGACTCTCTGTTGTGCCCTCTCGAGTTCCACTCTCGCGCAATACGACAAACCCGCGCAACCTGCAGACACATCGCAGGCCGCCAAACCTGACTTCTCGATGACTGCATCTTACATAGAAGCCTGCAGCTGCGACATGTTCTGCCCCTGCTACTTCAACAATCACTCCACCATGCACGGTGACAAGCAATTCTGCCGGGCCAATCTGGTGCTGAAGGTGGACACCGGCTATTACAAGTCCACCAAGCTCGATGGCGCAAAGGTGTGGGTGTCAACCGATCTCGGCAGCGATTGGAGCACCGGCAAGGATTCCTGGGTGGTCATGACGTTTGATCCCAGCGACACGCCCGAACAGAAGGCGGCCCTCACCGATATTCTTGGACAGTTATATCCCTTCAAGTGGGAAAAGGCCGCGACCGACACGGCAGCCTTTTCCTGGAACGTCGACCAGACAACGGGTGTAGCGCACGCCAAAATGAACAATGGAAATGGAGATGTCGAACTGGAACGCGTCGCGGGGACGAACCCGAACCAGGAGGTCGTGATTCCCAACTTGCAGTATTGGAAGGCGCAATCCAACAACGGTTTTCGCATGTGGAAAACGAAAGAGGAAAGCTATTCCGGACAGGGTCATCAGTTCGAGTACAAAGGAACAAATGGTTTCCTGATCACCATTACGTTCTCCGGGAAAGCGGCCCCCAGCCCCGCCGATTAGCCGCCACCGCCGGGGTAAGGTTCGTCGGCTCGCTGCAAGAGCGCAAAGAACGAGAGAGGCCGAATCGGAAGATCGGCCTCTCATTCGTCGAAGGCTCGAAGTGAGATCCGACTTGGGCCGTAATGGCTCGCGGCGAGCCGAAAAGTTTTGGTTTCGAACCATGAATTTCCTTTTTCAGTTCCGCACGGCTTGGCCGCCATTCTGAAGGGGCTTTTAGTTTCGAGTTGAGCAGCGTAGATTCAGGCTACACGCACACGCTCGACCTCATGCGGATACCGGCGTGCGCACCGAGGCGCACCATTGAAGAAGCTAGTAGAGGCGATTGCAAAGGCTTTAGTGGACGAGTCGGACCAAGTTGAGGTCCGTGTCATCGAAGGCGAACAAGTTACCCTGTTCGAGTTGCGCGTCCATCCTGACGATCTAGGAAAAGTAATTGGGCGGCAGGGACGCACAGCCAAATCAATCCGTACTCTCCTGGGTGCGATCGGAATGAAGCAGCGAAGGCGCTTCGTGCTAGAAATCCTTGATTAATGTCAGACCGTAACTCTTCAGTCTGACCTTGGTGCGGATTCTGGAACCACGCGCGCAACGGTTTGCTTTCCAACTTGGTAATTCCGAGACCAGGAGCCGTTCCCCTGTATGGCCACTAGCCCTTGCTGAAACCCCGCAGAGGCTTTTTGGCACGATTCCCGGAGTTGTAACCTAGGGCACTAAAGATAGATTGAACTGTGTAAGCTCTGCCACACTAAAGCGGTTTAAAAAAGTTCTAAGATCGTCTCCTAGCCTGGTTAATTCATCAGACTTCAGAATCGTAGCGTAGGACGGGCAGCAGAGAAGCAGGAAACGCATGGTGCCCGAGTTTCGAGCCCTACACGGGTTCGCGGTGCCGCCCTCTAACTACGCGAATGCTTTTCTGGCACGGCTTCGCCCTGCACTTCCGAAAAGTTGCTCTACTGAAGAGCCGAGACGAACTAAGAAGAATTGTAAGTGAGCGCGACAGATTGGAAGAGATTTTGAAAGGGCCAGCCGCTGGCCAGGTGAATGTGCACGCAACGAGCGGTTTGACGGATGCGTGCGCCGATTTTGAACAGTTGCGTGCGCAGAGTTTCGATCTGTGCCGATCGCAGGGACGAAGGCAGCTGCAAGCGAAACAGGTTGACGAGGTTGTAGGCGAAACCGTGGAGCAATAGCCGGAAGGCATTGGCCCGGAAGCGATGACAGCTCAGTCGGTCGGCAGCGAAGCCATTCTTGAACTCTTCGATGCGGTTCTCACATTCCCCGCGATCGTTATAGAAGGAAAACACCGAACGGCTGCGGCCTTTCAAGTTGGTTACGAGAAATCGCAGGTTGGTTCCGGCTTCGGCATGTTCAGCCTTGTAGCAGATCCGCCGCTGATGGGACCAGCGCTGGGCACGATGAAGAAAGCTGGAAAACGAGCGTTGGGGTCTATGGGTTCGACGATACCGTCGAGCCAGTCGACGCTGGAGACGATCGGCGCGGCGCTGGAAGAGCGGGTTCGTGGGCATGCCAATGGCGTACTGGATGCCGAAAAACTCGCAGAACTCATAGAGCAACGGAAGAGCAAAGCCCGCATCGGCTCGCAGTTTGATCCGGACTTTGGGAAACTCTTTCTGGAGTCGCGGAACGAGACGCAATAACAACGGCACGATGCGAGCATGACTCTGAGCGGTCCCTCGTCGCAGTCGAGCAGCCAGCAGGCAACCGGTGTGGCGTTCGAAGATGAGCAGTGGATGATACATGTGTTGACCGTAGCCACCGTTAAAGAAGCTCAGCTGTTGCTGCCCGTGGGTCGGATCGTCAGTGGAGTCAATATCGAGCAGGATCTCGCCGCGTTTTCGTACCTGTGGGCCACAGACGCGGATAAACCAATCGAGCAGGGCATCCTGCAAACGGATAATCTCGCGAGCGGAGGGGGCGTTCTCCCAGCGGCTGAGTGTAGGTTGTGAGCCCAGAGCTTGGCCCAACGGTTGATCGGCCAGAATCTGGAAAGCAGGATCGTAGCGCAGGCGATCGGCGTCATTGGCGTCTTCGTAACCCGCAATGATCTGGTAGATGCGTTGGCGGAACAGAGACAGAACCGAGTGATGCACCCGTTCATCTTCACGAGGGTCACTCACGAGCTCCGCCAGGCGGAGAGTGAGTCCATGACCTTGATCGAAAGCACGCAGGGGCAAAAGGCCAGCGTCGCTGCTGATCTGCCCGCCGCAGAAATCCACCTGGATGCGTTTGGAACGGTAGAACGAGAAATGAAGCTGTGGTATACAAGATGTCACTTTCACGGATGCTCCGAAAGGGAATGTTGGGTTCGCGAAAACCCAGTGTTCATCAACCTTTTAGAGCATCCTTTCTTTTTTCACCAGAAAAATCGTGAATAATCCAGGCTAGGGCGCACCACTTTCCCAATAAAAACGCATGTTTTTGAAACTGGCAGGCGAGCAGTGCGTTCTAGGTTTACCTGCGGTTTACCTTTCGCCGGTCCAATTCCAATTTGCCGTGCATGCGTGCTACATTTGCCGCTAGAGTCGGAGGTGGATCACGACGACTCACGAAATCGTCCCGCCCGAACCGCACTTGAAAGGCAACCTGGGAAATGGATGGGCATACGTGCCGCGTTGGCTAAGAGTCGTACTGTGCTTAATTGCGGTCGCGGTGCTTGTCCTCATCGCGTTCTTGACGCGTCCGCCGAAAACTAGAGACGCAATGATTGACCTGATGATTAAGTACGACGCCCAAGGAAAGGCGGACGATGCTATACGAGTGGGGCAGGAATGGCTGAAGTCACATCCTGAAGATGACTCGATTGTGTACACGCAAATTGCGAAGGTTTACCTCGGAAAGGCATCGGGAGACGCGACGCACAGGGACGAATGGATACGGCAGGCTGTTGCATATATTGACAAAGACCTTTGGATTTATCAGTACAAGGGAGCCCACATTGACTTTGATGATGCTGGACTCGAGCTCGAGTTGGCGGGAGACCTTTCTACCGCAGACAGTTGTTTGTACTATGGGCGGGCATTAAAGGCTTTCGCGGACGAGGAGCCTTCACTTCAGGGAGAGGCCCTCCTCTCGACTTCCGGCGTGACCATCCCGCTGGCACCGTTGAGGCAGCGGAACGAAGAATCGAAGGAAAAAGTTCAGGCGAAGTTTGCCAAAGCAGGCTGCAAGTGACATCGACCGTCGCGACTTGCCAACTCCTTGAACTTCGAGAGCGATGGCAGGGCAGAGCCGGGTACTTCGGTCTCCTGCAGGCGAGAAGGATTATAAGAAGCTGAAGGCGGCGGGCACCGGTGCCCGCAATTCTTTGAAAGCAGGCTACAATTTCCGCTTTCATTTTGTTCCCCGCGCCGGGGCGGAGTTGCCAACGAACACCCGGATAGCAGATTTAGGAGTAGTGGTTTTCCCAATGGGATCATAGGCCCCGCTGATTGGTAGCTCAGGATCGAGGCCGCGAATTATCGGGATCGTAATCGTTCTAATGCCGACATCCGATAAAGTCATTCCCAGTCCCAAGCCGGCCCCTACCTCCCGACCCGGGCCACCCAACTTAATTTCGACACGCACGTCTGAGAAAGGGTCATCATATGGCAGCCAAAAAATAGTCGCATGCCACCCGGATTGATTAAAAATCTCACACAGGGTTTTGATGAAGTCCGTGCTTTCCTGCGTTGCCCAAGAAAATCCAAATAGATCGACCGACTGCCCAGCATATTTTGAGAGAGCCGATTTAAGTTTTTCAGTCTGTGCCGCATCGAACGATCGAGGGCCGATTTTCTTTTCAATGACTAATCGCGCATTTCGCTCTTCCTCAGCTATTTTTTTGAGTCGAGCGGTTTCAAGCTCTGAGTGCGCCGCGCGTTCGTTAGTCTCTGCGATTTGTAGCCGGAATTCTTCGGCGTCTTTGCGTGCGGCTGCTGCGTCCCTACCGTTCTATTCACTCCTGGTTAAATTAACCTCAAAGCTAATCGAGAAATATTCGGCCCCCTGTTCCAGATTTAGGAACTCTCGAAAAACGGAGCAACCATGCACGCGCCAACGAAGGGAGTCGTGTTCTATCTCCTGATAGCGACGGCAGTTCTTGCGCAGGGACGCCAGACAAATATTCCCAGTGAGCCTGGAATGTACGTTCAAACTGCCAACGGACTCACCAAGATTATCGGGCAGGCTGTTACGTTCCAGCGGAGTGGCAGCCGTTTAGTATCCGGGGTCACTGCTGGAATCAAATCGAGGAAAGTAAATGTGCAACTGCTCGGCGCACGCGCTCAAACTGTTGTTGGCGGCGAGCCCACTTTCTATTTCATCCCAGCCAAACAGGAAGCGGACATTGGAGTGAATGCTGGTGATCTAATTCTCCTCCGGCTTGAACAAAAGAAGGATCGCCGCCAGTTCGAAGTGGCCGCAGAAGGAGCCTGGCGCTCAAGCTCTGGGATTTCAATTACGCACCAAATTCAACTGTTTCGCTCTGAGGAAAATACCGGAGCTTACAAACTCACTGCCGGACTGACTTTGCAAGAGGGGGAGTATGCTCTTTACATAATTCGGGGAGAGGGAATGTCGCCGTATGTGTACGACTTTTCGGTGAATAGATCAGCCCAAGTAAAGGCGGAGATTACACAGGCCCCAGCGGTCTCGGAATGGCGTCGGCCTCCTGGCGCGGTTGTTCTTACGTCCGACCCTACGGGAGCGGAGGTTTATGCGGATAATTCCTTTGTGGGAAAGACGCCGACGAGTTTGAACCTATCTCCTGGGCAACATTTCATTCGTCTTTTCATGAAGGATTATAAGAATTGGTCGCAGCAAATCGCGATAGCGGCTGGTTCGGAAGTGAAGCTAACAGCCACACTGGAGAAATCGAATTAGACCGGATCGTCAAGGCTCAGACATCTGGACCCCAGATCGGTAAGTCGAATGGTAGAGTTGGAAAATTCTATTTGGTCGCTTGTTGGCATACTTCTTCTTTTGCCACAGGCCACACGAGACAAGATTGGCGCAACGGAAGCAATCGAGCAGGCACGATTACTTCTTGGTCGAAGCATGGTGCTGGACCATAACTTGGAGTTACCACCAGGAAAAAAACAGAGTGACGCGTTCGCGTCACGTTTCAAGCAGTGCGAGTGGTTTGGCATTAGCAATGAATCCACATGTGGAATCGCGGCAAATCGCGGCAAATTCGTTGTATCGAGGACCGCAGAAGAGTAGGATGCCCGTAACAGAGGTTCAAATCGAAAACTCTGGTGGAGACGTTCCCCTCCTGCCTCCCGCAGGACACACCCGAAGAGGAGGACGAGTCATGCCAGTCTCATATCAGATCGACAAAGCGCGGCGATTGGTCATCAGCACTGCATCGGGCTTCCTAACGGCGGCAGACATATTGGCTCATCAGAGGAAGCTCCTGGCCGATACCGACTTTGACCCCACCTGTTCTCAGATCGTGAATTGCACCGCCGTTACCGGAATCAATCTCAGCGCAGAGGACGTGCGCGCGGTGGCAGCTACGACGATCTTCTCGACTCATTCCCGCCGCTCAGTCGTCGTTTCGACCGACGAGCAATTCGGCTTTGCCCGCTTGTTCAAAATGCTTCGTGAAGCTGAGGGCGAATGCGGAATCCAGGTGTTCCGCGATCCAGCTGAAGCGTTGCGTTGGGCGATTCCCGAGGACCACGCGTTCTCCAAAACCGCGTGAGACTGTTGAAAAAGTCCGCTCCGATTTTATTTGCGGTGACTATCCCCTCTTGTGCTAATGAGCGGTGCAGGAGGAATGCCGCCGATGATGGGTCAACTGCCACGGATGGAATCACTGTTTTACTACTTCCGGTTGGAAGACCAGATTCCCGAAGAGCATCTGCTACGGCTGATTGATCGTTATGTGGAACTCAGCTTCGTACGGGAACGTCTGAAAGACTTCTACAGTTCGACCGGTCGTCCTTCGATTGATCCCGAAGTGCTGCTACGTCTGTTGTTGGTGGGTTATCTCTATGGGATCACCAGCGAGCGCCGCCCGCTCGAAGAAGTGCGCATGCATCTGGCGTATCGGTGGTTCACACGGCTGGGTTTTGAGCAAGAGATTCCCGATCACTCGACGTTCTCCAAGAACCGGCACGGGCGATTTCGCCAGTCGGGTGTGTTTCGAGAAGTGTTTGAACAGATCGTGCGGCGGTGTTTGGCAGCCGGTCTGGTGGAAGGACAGAATCTGGCCGTGGACGGAACGATCGTAGGAGCCAATGCCAGCCGGCAGAGCCGAGTTCCACGAGAGCAGTTGAGGGAAGTGGCGCAGCTATCCCGGACGGTGCGGGAGTATTTGGCAGAACTGGAGCAGGTGAATCCGGTGTCCGAGGCAGAGATGGTTTCCACCAGCGACCCCGATGCGATCTGGACGACCAAGGGTAGCGGAACGGCCAGGATGGCTTACTACGATAACTACCTGATGGACACTGTGAGTCGGATCATCGTGGAGGTGGAAGCTACGCCGGCGCTTTTCCATCAAGAGACGGTGGCCGCGCGGAGGATGATCGAACGAATCGAAAAGTTCGGTCTCCGCCCAGAGAGCTTGGGAGCCGATAAGGCCTACGGGAGTGGAGAGTTTCTCGCGTGGTTGTTGGCTCGAGGTGTGCAACCGCATATTCCGGTGATCGATCGTCGCCATCAGACCGGAGGGCGCTTCACTCAACTAGGGTAAGTCGAGCGACGGAAGGTTAGGCTGGAACGAAAACCGAGAGATCGAACAAACCCGGGCCCCAAAAACTTCCGGGCAGCAAATTCTTTCATCCCGTCATGTTTTTCACCAGGCTCGTGGAGGTGTTGAACAATAACAGAACCCGCCATTCTAAGTGCAATTCTGTCAAGGAAAGGCCCTACCCGCCGAGTGCTCCTGCTCCTTGCAATGACGGCAGTGGCGTGTCCAGGGCACAGCCTCAAGCCGCACCTTTGCGATTGGCCTGTTGCAAGATTCGCACACGCCGTAGCCATGATGGGTGATCCGGCTCAATGCGTTTTCGATAGCTCGCAAGAGCCGCGCGTCGGTAAAGTGCAACTGAATCTCGAGCTTCGCTTCTGCCTCCGCATTTGCTTGATCCACCGGATCTCCCTCGACCCGCCCCGCTGGCGGAATCACCGCACCCGCGCTCGTGCTCGCAGTCACTAACTCCTGGCGCTTCTCGATCAAAAGTCGCTTGTATCTCTGCAATTCCTTGGCGTGCATATCCAACTTCCGGAGAGAAAGAGTCGCCCTCTACCCAGCATTTTACACCCACATATACCCACACGGCTCAAGCGGTCGGAGTTGAACCCTTGCCCAGGGTAGGCACCGGCTTTTCGTGGCCCTTCGCAAAATTCTGGTTTGCAAAAGCTGATTTCCTGACTACTCTATGCCGCATAGGACGTGAACCCATGGCGGAGTCATCTGCAGTCGGCGGTGTAAACCGTTTTGGCAGTACGCAGCGGCGGGATACTTGGTGGTTCGAGATCCTGCCGGTGATGGCGGTGCTAGGTGCGTTTGGCGTTTACGCGACGCTCCGCGCTTTCGAAGGGAAATTCTACGAATGGGGGCCGTATCTCTCCCCGTTCTATTCTCCTCTGATTGATCCTCACCACCACTGGTGGCCGTTTTCTCCAGCAATCTTGATCCTCGGCGGGCCACTGGGGTTTCGCGCTACCTGCTACTACTACCGCAAAGCGTATTACCGTGCATTTTTCCTCGATCCGCCGGCTTGTGCGGTGAGCGAACGAAGCGGGCGCCCGTACCGCGGCGAAACCGCGTTTCCATTCATCCTTCAAAACGTCCACCGCTACTTTTTCTACCTCGCGCTCCTGTTTCTCTGTTTCCTGTGGTACGACGCCGTACGCTCCTTCTTTTTCCCGGAAGGATTCGGAATCGGCGTCGGCTCGCTCGTTATGCTAGTGAACATCGTTCTGCTTACGACGTACACATTCTCCTGCCACTCGCTGCGTCATCTTGCGGGAGGAAAGCTTGATTGCTTCTCGTGTGCAACGTTGGGCCCGCCCCGCCACGCGGCATGGCGCTGGGTGAGCGTCTTGAATGAGCGCCACATGTTATGGGCGTGGCTGAGCCTGTTTTCGGTCGGCCTCACCGACCTCTATATCCGCCTGCTATCGCTCGGATTCCTCAAGGACATCCGGCTGCTGTGAACACCAATTACGAAACCCACGAGCACGACGTCCTGATCATCGGCGCGGGCGGCACCGGGCTGCGCGCTGCGATCGAGGCTCTAGCGCAGGGCGCACGCGTGGGCGTGGTCTGCAAGTCGCTCCTCGGCAAGGCGCACACCGTGATGGCCGAAGGCGGCATTGCCGCGGCGATGTCCAACGTGGACAAAGCGGACGACTGGCGCACGCACTTCCGCGACACCATGCGCGGCGGCAAATTCCTCAACAACTGGCGCATGGCCCAACTCCACGCGCTGGAAGCGCCAGACCGCGTGCGCGAGCTTGAGCAGTGGGGCGCGCTGTTTGATCGCACCGAGACCGGCGAAATCCTGCAACGCGCCTTCGGCGGCCACACATTCAAACGGCTCTGCCATGTCGGTGACCGCACCGGCCTCGAGATGATCCGCACCTTGCAAGACCGTGGCGTGCATCAAGGAATCGACGTGTACATGGAGTGTACGGTCACGCGGCTGCTCAAAGACGGCGACCGCGTCGCCGGCGCTTTCGCCTACTGGCGCGAACAAGGCCGCTTCGTCGTTTTCAAGGCGAATTCGATCGTCATCGCCACAGGCGGCATCGGCAGGGCCTGGAAGATCACGTCGAACTCCTGGGAATACACCGGCGACGGCATGGCGCTCGCGTACGATGCGGGCGCCGAGTTGATGGACATGGAATTTGTGCAGTTCCATCCGACTGGCATGGTGTGGCCGCCAGGCGTGCAGGGGATTCTCGTCACCGAAGCGGTGCGCGGTGAAGGCGGAACTCTGCGCAACAAGAACGGTGAGCGCTTCATGGGAAGGTACGACCCCAAGAAAATGGAGCTTTCTACGCGCGACGTCGTTGCACGCGCGATCTACACCGAGGTGCGTGAAGGCCGTGGTACGGAGCACGGTGGCGCGTTCTTGGACATCTCGCACAAGCCCGCCGAGTATGTTAAGCGGAAGCTGCCCAGCATGTATCACCAGTTTCTCGAGCTCGCGGATGTGGACATCACCAAGGGACCGATGGAAGTCGGTCCCACCTGCCACTACATCATGGGCGGCATTCGCGTGGTTGCAGAGACGGCGCAGGCATCTGTTTCCGGGCTTTTTGCCGCGGGCGAGGCAGCGGCGGGCCTGCACGGCGCAAATCGCCTGGGCGGCAATTCGCTTTCGGATTTGCTGGTCTTCGGGCGCCGCGCGGGATTGGCGGCCGCGCAGCATGCGAAGAAAACGGGAACCCCTACGATCGATGGCGCACAGATCGAGCAGGCCGAGCGGGAGTTGCTTGCGCCGTTTGACCGTGCCGGCGGCGAGAGCCCTTACCAAATTCACCATGATCTGCGGGACGTGATGCAAACTCTCGCCGGCATCTTTCGCACCGAACAGGACCTTCGCCGCGCTTTGACGGAAATCGAAAAACTGAAGGCTCGGGCCGCACGCATGTGTGTCGAAGGCTCGCGTCTCTTCAATCCGGGCTGGCACCTGTCGCGCGACATCCAGTGCATGCTCACGGTTTCCGAAGCCTGCACGCGCGCCGCTCTCGTCCGCCACGAAAGCCGCGGAGCTCACAGCCGCCTGGACTACCCTAAGCTGGACGAAGCGTGGGGACGGAAGAATAATGTTATCGTCCAGAAGGGCGATGCGATGGAGCTCTTTCAAAAGCCGGTACCAGAGATTCCGGACGATTTGAAGCAGATCTTGGCGGAAGATAAGTAGCGATTGCCGGAGGCTCAAAATGGCGGAAGCAACCTTGCGGGTGTTCCGGGGCGGCCGCGAAGGCGGCAAGCCCGCCGACTATCGCCTCCCACTCGTTCCCGGCATGGTTGTACTTGATGCCCTGCACTCGATTCAATCCCACCAGGCTCCCGACCTCGCTGTGCGCTGGAATTGCAAGGCAGGAAAATGCGGGTCGTGTTCCGCTGAGGTGAATGGCCGGCCCCGGCTCACTTGCAAGACGCGTATGGATTCGCTCCCCCTCGATCAGCCCATCACAATATTCCCTATGAAGGCCTTTCCGCTGATCAAGGATCTCGTCACCGACGTCTCCTGGAATTACGAAGTGAACCGGAAAATCCCGCCGTTCCAGCCCCGGCCCGGCGTCGAGTGGAAGATGGACCAGCGTGACGTGGACCGTGTGCAGGAATTCCGCAAGTGCATCGAGTGCTTCCTCTGCCAGAACGTCTGCCACGTCCTCCGCGACCACGCCAAGCAGGAACAGTTCGGCGGACCCCGTTTCTTCGTTCGCGTTGCCGGTCTCGAAATGCATCCGCTCGACGGCGTCTCCCGCGCGCGACTGCTGAAAGACGAGTTGGGCATCGGCCTGTGTAACATCACCAAGTGTTGCACTGAAGTCTGTCCGGAAGACATCCATATCACCGACAATGCCATCATCCCGCTGAAGGAACGGGTCGTGGATGAGTTCTATGATCCGCTGTTGATGCTGGTCCGCAAGATTCGCAGCGCAAAGACGGCTTGAGCCGCCGGAAAGGGCGCGTAAGGAGCTTTAAGGGAGGCGCGATGGATTACAACCTGAAGTCGATTTCGAAAGCGGGGATCGCCGAGGCCATCGCCAAAGTGGAGCTGTACCGCTACCTCAACGAGCCGGAAGAGGCCGAGTCGATTTGCCGCGATATCTTGGCGATCGACCCGCAACACCAGCTCGCCCTGCGCTTGCTCGGCCTCACCATCACGGATCAGTTCGTCGGCGGCTCGTCTGACCGCTTCCGCGAAGTGGAAGAAACCTTCCAGAAGCTCAGCGGACGCTACGAACGGCTCTACTACGCCGGAATCCTTTACGAGCGCCGCGCCAAGGCGCAGCTTCGCACCGGCCAGCCGCCCCACACAGTGCTGCCGCTTTTCGAACGCGCGCTCGAATGTTTCGGCGAGGCCGAGAAAATCTGTCCCGCAGGCAATGACGATGCCATCCTGCGCTGGAACCGCTGCGTTCGTTTGCTGCGAACTCCCGGCTACGTTTGGGAAGAAGAGATCGCTGAGTTCGACGCCCACGACATGCCGCCAGCGTAGAAGAGTTCAGCCGCCGCGTTAGCCGGAGAGGAAAAAACGCAGGGATACCAGGGGCTGGGACGCGGGCTGGAATATAAGCTCGACGACGGCCGAAGCATCGAGCACCACGAACGCAAGTAAGAATCTGGGGAGGTGAGGATGAACGATACAGCGATTTTTGCGGTGCTGAGCAATAGGTCCACTCGGCGACAAGCGATCATCGGTGCTGCGGTGGCATTCGGTGGCTTAGCCCTGCGCTCAACCAAGGCTTGGGCGGGGGACGCGACGGAGATTCGTCATGCGGCAGAATCGTGGACAGAAACAGGAAAACTCCTTAATTCGGCGCTACTGCAACACTTCTAAAGCAAGATGAGGAGGCCCTTTTACCAGGCCTCCTCGTCGGTATCATTGTCGTTTTGCCTACCGAGAATACCTATCTAGTTCCTGTATCAGAGGTCGTGCCGCCTCTGGTACGGGCACATTGCCACCCAATACGTCGTGGCGTGATACGCCCGGGCCGTACATCGATTCATCTCCGCTTTTGTCCGTATGAACAACGGTTCCATCCAAACTCACTCCCGCAAAGATTCCCTTGCTGCGCGAATATGACAAAATTTCTGCGGTTAGCGAAACGTCGGTGCCTGCGGTAGCGTTACGCCCCACAGGGCCCGCCGCGACAGAAGCATCGCCGCCCAGCTTAAATTTATCCGCCAGCAAGCGGCTCAATGCGCGGTCGTTCATGAACAGAAGAATCAGATCGGTTGACGCGCCACCGGCCTGGTAGCCAAAACTTCCGCCTTCAACGGCCAGGAAGGTTGGTGCACTCCATCCATTCCCAGTGCGGCAAACTGCAACCCCACGCCTGTATTCGGCGCCAAAAATAAACGCAAAGTTTTTCTCACCCGGAATGATAGCAATGCACCGGGCCTTGTTGAGAACGCCCGGCGATATGGCGTCTGGGGCGTTCATAATTTCTTGGAAAACTTGAGCCGCTTTCTGCACGCGGTTGATGTCATCTTCCTTGTCTGACGCAGACGTGACCAAAGGAAGAACCAGAAATGCCGCTAACGCTAAACAGCCTAAACGATATTTTTTCATCCTTGTCACTCCTTAAGTTTTGGTGCGACTAACACCACGCGGTTAGTACCGAATTTTCGATGGGCCGAAGGAGATGTGCAGCTTGAAGAGATTCTCCATTGCGACGCGCAGGTTAACGTAGCCGGTGGGCTCTTGCCATACCCTGAGGCCTGTAAAAAAGACGAGGGACACGCAGTAGACATCTGGAAGTGACTATTTAACAATTACTTACGAGAGTTAAGCTAGGGCTGAAGTTGTACTAAGTCTGTATTTCGGGTCGGTTTGGGCTTGCCGGCCCTCCATCGCGCTGGATGCAATCCGCCGGACCTCATACGGTTCACCGCCAGGCCAACGCCGATGGAGCTACCAACGAAGTGTTTCACTTTAAGCGGGCCCGCCACTTTTACCTCGCGAATCCAATGAAGGCCGCTGCTAATAGCACATCCGCATTGTGAACAGTCTGGATCGCCTCCAAAGACGCAGGGCTCGACGCGCGTTTTGAAATCCGCGGAATAATTTACGGACATTTTCGAGAAGAGGCAATCGTCTGGATTTTTCGGTGGGTCGACAAATGCTTTGGCGATGCCTTCGTTGATCAAGAACTTCGGATACTTCGTTGTTAGCGCGGGAAGGTCTCGTGCCAAAGTCCCGCGGTCTTCGCCAGTAAGCATTTCGACGCTCTGTTCCCCAATTTGCGGCGTGTAGAGACTGACCCAGATTCGATTTACTTCCGGCCGCGCATTCCAAAATGCGACGTATTCCGCTAAGTAGCCTGGACGCGCGAGCATAGGCCGCGTAATCACCCAGTGAATGTTTACTTCTCGTCCTTCGATATTTTTGAGGATGCGCTCGTACGTGGCGGGCTTTCGCCGAATGTCATGATCCTCCGGCAGCCCATCGACCGATACCGCGACACGAAGTCGCGGAATTTTCATCCACTCTGCAGGAATCGGGATTACCGCGCTCGTCACCACCAGTGTAAATACGGACATCTCGCTAAGCGCCGGCAGAATCCGGCTCAGTTCCCGATGGCGAACCAACGGCTCGCCGCCCACCAAAGAGACGTGCATAGGCTTGTGCTTGCGCACCAGGCCAATCACACCCTCCACCAGTTCGTCTCCACGCTTATCGTTGAGCTCGCGCAGCGTAACTCCGCCCGCCAGATGTGTGTCGCCGTACGCGTAGCAACCCGGGCAGCTCAAGGGACATTCACGCGTAATCTCAATCGAGAGAAGTGGAACTCTTCCAGACAGGATTCGTCCCCAGGACGTCAGAATTTCGCGTGGTGTAATACTCGGATTAACAGCTGTAGAAGCCATATCACGGTAGATACTTGTTTTAGTGTAAGGGGTGCTGGTATCTCAACAGTTGGGATAATAGTTTGTTTTATTCCCGACGGCGAGTGAAATTGCAGGTTTTGCGTAACGTCTTAGTATCAGTGATCCGCGCCGTGCCGCTCGATAAAGCGCAACGCGTCTTCCGCGGAGCGGCTTGCTGCCGCCGAACCGAGTTTATTCGCTTCCGTGGTCGAATACAATGGCCGACGCTTAGGTGAAAATCTAGCCGGATCGAAGGTTCCTCTTTTCGTGTGAAACACCCATACATACTCGCGTCGGCTCTTATCGGCGTCGGATGCAGAAACCACGGCGGTGTCTATCGTCGACAGAGGAGTGAAGTCTGAAAATCCGTTCTTGTCCGTGTGTGCCGGAGTAGGCATTGTGCCGTTATAAAAATCCGCGTCGTGGGTAAAGATGACGACGAAATCCACCATCGTTGGTGACGGGGCGGGACAAATCCCCGAAAAACTCTTGCCGCGGTTCCGAGTCATCCATTTGTACTGATTCGGCGAAAGGCCGTATGCTGAAAAATAAGTTCTGCAACTCTCCTTACTTTCTATCGTTTGCACGTAGGGATCTTCTTCCTCGTCAGGATCGCGCGCGCTCGCTGCGAGATGGACATTGCCGCTCGCCGCTGGACTCTCGACGGAACCGTTGTCTGCCAGTTCCATGTTGCTCGGCGTATGTGCTGCTTCCGGAACTGCCGACGTATTGGAAACCGTCACGGTTTTGCTCGAACTCGTTTTTGTAACCGTGTGTTTCGTGTTCGTAGGAGCTGCGGCACTCGAGGAGGCAGTTTTCGATTTGCTCTGAGCTGCTGGCGCAGTTTTCGGGGAGGCGCTCGCTCGATCGGGATCTTTCGTCGTCGAATGAGCGGCCACATACGTCGTCGGCTTGGGTTGCGAGTGCGTTGGAGTCGGTTGAGGATTGGCCTTTTCTGGATTGCTTGCAGGCGTGGACGCCGTCGCCGGGCTGCCTCGTTTGGTTGAACCGGAGTTGGTTTTCGCTGGGAGGCTGGCGCTGTTTTTGGAATCTGCCGCAGATACAGGAGTCACGCTAGCCGAACTCGGTGGGCTCGCTTTCAACGAGGCACTTTCGGCTGGCCTCGCGCTGACGCTTGTAGCGCTGCTGGCCGCAATCTTTGCGGGTGCCGCTCCAGCAACCGGTTGTCGCATCGGTTCCCTACCTGCTTGCACACCACTCGAATTCTGACTGCTTTCAGCCGCTTCCGGAGGCTTCGGGAGCGATTTCTCTGGAACGTAGCCTTCTCTACCGCTTGAGGTGCGAATCTTTACGTAGCCCTTTTCGCGGCCGATAATTTCTACCGGCTCGCCGCACTTTAGCTTCAGCGCCACGTCAAAACTGTTCAATGAGTCGTACACCCACACGCGTTCTTCATTCACCCCGCACTTTACAGGAGTAGTCTCTGCTGCCTGGACGGGAACGGTGTAACAAATACCAAGAATGATCAGAATCCGCGCGACTTTACTTCGCATTATTGCTTCCCCTTTTGAACAACTGTCAAACCCCACGCGATCGCTGTGGACGGCGACAACCCCCGGGTGTCTCGTCTTGAGATCCGGAAACTATTTGTTGCATTGTGCGAGAGCTTTCCCCGAAGGAAGTGAGAATGCATATAGATTCCATGTGCGTGTGTAACCGGTTGAATGTATACAGTGATTATGCGCGGGCAGAAAAGGCCTCTACAACTGGACGAAGGGACAGGACAAGGGCAGGCTGAACGTTTCGCTTTGTGTTCTAGAAGGCTGCGATTTATTTTTTCGCGAGATTCACTCTAACTTCTTGAAGCTCCGGGCGATCGGCGCCCGGCGCGGCAATTTCAGCCAGTTGCGCATAGTAGTCGCGCGCTTCTTGCGCTTTTCCCGCGGAGTGGGCGGCCCGCGCGGCTCCGTACAGCGAATCAAATCTCTTCGGCGAGTCCTTGAGCGCAGCTTGGTATTCGGTAAGCGCTTCCAAAGGCTGTTTAAGTTCCAGAAACAAATCAGCCAGCATCTCCCGCGCCGGCATCGTAAGAGAATCTACGTGTTCGGACTCTTCACGTTCTGCGGCTTGGCGCATAATTTTCACGGCCTCACTGGATTTGCGCTCTGCATACGCGAGCCACGCTTCCGCTTCCCGCCTTTGAACACCTTCACCCGCAAACACTTTGTCGCCCATGTCCCTCTGGTGTTTATCAAACGCGTCATCCGCTTCGATTAATTTTTGGATGTCTTGCTTTGCGCCATCCACATCGCCGCTGCGAGCAGCACCAATGGCCTTCGCCCAGTAAGTCATATTCTGGTCGCGCAGCGGAATGTTATGCACGATGAGAGATGCGGCGGCTTTCCACTGATGCAACTCGATCGCGTTGCGTGCCTCAAATGTGGCCTGCATATTCTCAATCGTCCCTGTGTGAGCGCCAGGAACATCCTTCAAAGCATTCACGAGCTCTTGTGCTTTGGTCTCCTGCCCGCTCTGAAGGTATGCATAGTCCAGAAAATCCATCGCATGTGTTTGGTAATGCGCGTCCGCCATGTGCATCTCCGTCGCTTTCGCCGCCGAAGATATCGCAGCAAGGTTCGAGTCGATCGACTCCTGCCACAAGCCTAGGCGCGTGAAAATATGCGACGGCATGTGCAGCGCGTGTGATGAATCGGGAGCAATCTTTGCATACATGCGTGCGGCGTCCAGACCTTCTGCGGCGAGCTCCGGAGTATCTGTGGCGTGGATGATGTAATGGGCGACGCCGGGATGATCGGGTTCGCTAAGAAGAAGTGGATCGAGAATCGCGAGCGCTTTCTTGCGGTTGGCTGGCTCAATTTCTCCGTATTCGGCCAGAGCAACCAGCGACAAGGCGTAAAATGCCGCCGCGTCAACATCTTTCCGATTGTCACGGTACAATTTTTTCATGGCCGATGAGTAGGCTTGCGCGCGTGCCGTGTGACTAAGCTTCGAGTCATCTTGAAAGAAAATAGCGGCTGCGGAAATATATTCGCTCTCTCGCTCGGTTGCGCCGCCAATCTTTTTGGCTTGCTCCAAATCTTCGCGACCCTCACGCAACACATGAGCATCCGGAAAATCCCAGAGTTGATGGTAAAGCGCCATGGCCTTTCCCCAATAAGCCATCGCGCAACGCGGATCTTCTTGCGCGGCGCTCGTAAAGGTCTGCTCGGATTGCTGGTACTGAAACGAATGCAGCAGAGCTACCGCCTTTACCATCGTGAGTTTTTCTTGTGGTGAGCAGGAAGTCGGGAACTCCACTTTGCCAAGTTGTACCGAATGAAGTGTCGCGGTGCGGACAGTGGCCAAGCGCGCCTGTCCAATCTGCCCCACGCTAAAGAGAAACCACAGAGAAAACGCTCCTGCCAGCATCAATAGTCCGCGACTCGGCCTCATCAACTTACCTCCGCAAGGATACTGTCCTGAATTCTAACTCTGCCGCCGATGAACCGCGCGAAGGAAGAGCAGCGCGTCCCGCCGGTCATTTCTTGTGGTGGCCAGCTCTTCTCTTTTTACCGTATCTGGCAAGCGCATCCTCGATCACCGGATATGCCATTTTCGCCGACAAGATTTCGTCCACCTCCACGACCTTTCCTTCCAGATTCTTATAATCCTGAAAAAATCTCCGAATCATGGCCAGCTTGCGCGGCGGCAGTTCGCTTGCCTCGTGGTATTCGCTGTATTCCGGGTCGGCGGTAGCGACGGCGATAACCTTGTGGTCCTTCGTTTCTGAATCGATCATGGACAATCAATCCAATCGTTCGCGCATCCATAACCGTGAGCGGCACCACGGGAACCTGACACAGCACCAGAACATCCAGCGGGTCATGGTCCTCTGCCAGCGACTGGGGAATGAATCCATAATTCGCCGGATAATAGACCGCCGAATAGAGTACGCGGTCCATTTTGATGATGCCGCTGCCTTTGTCGAGTTCGTATTTCACGCTCGATCCCAAAGGGATCTCAATCACCGTTATGAAATTCTCGTGGAACGTTTTCGCCGGGGCTCAGGTCGTGCCAGGGATGCATGAAATTCCTCCACTTTCGTATTAATTGTAGGTTACATGGGGTGGTTCGTCAGCACGACCTTGCCGCCCTGCCGCGCAAACACAAAAACGGTTTTGGTATCGAACTCCTGAAGCGCGCGGTCCTTCAAATAATTTTCGGTGAAAAGAAATACGCGTCCCTCGCCCCGCCAGAGGCGAGCGAACGACTGATTGTCTTCAAATATATTGGGGGCGTCCGGAAAAAAAGAGCCATACCATAAATTGCCGTCACGGCCGTTAAGCACGTGAAGTTCGATTCCAGTGTAGTAATTCAGAGTTGAGCCGAATTCATATTTCCCATTGATCACGATGGCATCGCCCGGTTTGTATTCCTTCTGAATCTTCAGCGCAATATTCTTGGAAGTAACTTCCGGCGAGAATATGACAAAACCTTGGTGCACGCAGAAGAGCCCCACAATCATCATTCCCGTTAGCGCAAGATTGCCTTTCAGTGGCGCTCCACGGCGGCGGAAAATCCAGTTCAGCCCGGTACCGATCAAAAGCGCAAATCCCACTAGCCAAAGTGGCGGACGAAACAATCCGAACGCTTCGATGGTCAAATCTTCCATGTGCCCGAGGGACAAAGCATATTGGCCGGGGTGGGGAACCAGAACATCACCAATGTCGGTGCCGGCAGGGAACGGGTGAGTGATCGCCAAAACGCTCATCGCAGTGGCGAACCCAATGAGACCAATGATCAACAGCACAAGCGACGCAGTTCTCCCGGCTGTTCGCTCCGGACTTCCTCTTAAGGATTCATTCTCTTTCTGCAGCCAACCACCTACCAGCAAGGCCAAGGCCGGCAGCACTGGAAGCGAATAATATTCCTGGCGCGTCGAAAAGCTGAAGAACAACATGATTACGCCGGCCCACACTGCAAAGAACAGATTCGCTCGAGCGCGGGAACTCAATCCCTGTCGCCACTCGCGCACGCGTTTCGGAATCTCCTTCAGCGCCGGGAACAAGAACACAAACCACGGAATAAGCCAGGCCATAACCAAGGCCCAAAAGATCAGCAGCGGGACTTTGTCGTAATCTCGCGGAATTCGTTTATTCAGGTAGCGCAACACCTGTTCGTTCACAAAATAAAACCAAAGAAAACCTCTTTCCGGTCCGCTCGGTTGCGCGGGACTCCGAAGGGCTGCCAGGATATGCCACGGCGTCGCCACGATTAAAAACACCACCGTGCTGGACCACGGCCGCATCGCGAGAAGCTTTTTAAAGTTTCCAACCAGCAGGAGGAAAGCAAAAATGATCATCCCCGGGAAAGCCAAGCCAATCAGACTTTTGGTCAGGACATTCAGTGCTACAGTAACTGCGAATCCCCAGCAGGCCCATATCGACGGCTTTTCCTGCTCGTACGCGATGAGAAAAAAATAAAGACTCAGTGTCAGCCACATCGCCACGATCGCGTCTGGGATCAAGAATCGCGTGTACACAAAAATCCCCGGCGAGGTGGTAAGAATCAGCGCCGCGTAGAATCCACCTTCCGCGCCCAGGAAGCGCCGGCCAAATATGAACGCGCAGAGGGCCAGTCCCAAAACGCTCACTGCCAGCGGTAAACGCGTTTGCCACTCGCCCACTCCAAAATGTTTGTAGCTCACCGCAACGCACCAATACATCAGCGGCGATTTCTCAAGGTAACGAATGCCATTCACGTACAGCGTCACCCAATTGTGGTCCAGAAGCATTTCGCGCGCGGCTTCTGCGTGGATCGAATCGGCGTCGTCCAGAAGTCCGGGTTGTGAGAGCGCTGGCAAATAGATCAGCGCCCAAGTAACGAACACGATGCCGAGCGCGGAAGCCTTCGATAGAAATGTGACAGGGGAAGACTCAGGCGATATCGAATTCACAGGAACATTTCCATTGTATGAATCAGGCCATCATTCTAACTGATGTGCCCAAAACTTTCCGACTGGGGCGCGCCAATTCGCTTGTATCATTTCCCCCTTAAAATCTGAAAGGATGGCTCGCAACTTATGAGAGGCCAATGCTCCGTGCGAAAAGTGTCGGGAATGTTTCTCTCGCTCTTTCTCGGTCTAGCTGCACTAATCTGGATTCCGGCGAATTTGATCGCGCGCGTCGAATCGCTGCAGCAGAACGCCGCTACGCCTCAGCAATCGGGATCTGAGCAATCTTCTTCGCTGCCGCAAGCGGCGCCGCCAAGAGTTAAAACCGCAGGTCAGGCCTATCTGAACGTAGAAGTCCTGGGCGATATCCCCGCGGATCAACTGATTCCTTCGATGCGTTACATTACGTTCGCTCTCGGCGTTCGCTGCGATTACTGCCACAACAAGGATCATTTCGAAAGCGACGAGAAGCCAACCAAGAAGCGCGCTCGAGACATGATGAAAATGATGTTCACGATCGACAATCAATATTTTAGCGGACACCGTGCGGTGGCCTGCTACACGTGTCACCGTGGCGCTGCGCAGGCGGCTAATATGCCGACGCTTGCGGATGTTGCTCCTGCAGCCGGCTCGTCGGTCGGTAACGATGCGGAACCTCCTGCCGCCGACAACGCTCCTAGTTCCGCGACTTCTGCGAACGTCACATCCGCAACAGCCAATCCTCTGCCATCCGCTGAAGAAATAATGGAAAAATACGCTCAGGCGTTGGGAGGCGAAGCCGCCATCAGTAAAATAAAGACACGTGTGGACAGGGGCACGCTGGACGTCCAAGCACGCCACATGCATTCCACCGTCGAAACCTATCGCAAGGCGCCCGACAAAATGGTCACGTTCGTTCACGGCCCGCGCGGCGACTCTTCGCAGGGTTATAACGGTCAGATCGGATGGCAAGAGCGCGGCGGAGAAGTGCAGGAATTGTTCGGAGACGATTTGATGCGCGCGAAGGACGCAGCCGCATTTAATCCCAGCATGAACCTCAAAAAGCACTATGAGCGCCTCGAAGTGAAGGGCATCGAAAGGCTTCAGGAACACAATGCCTATGTCGTGGCCGCCCCGCGGGCCACCGGCTCACCAGATCGTTATTACTTCGAAGCTCGCACCGGTCTGCTTCTTCGCATTTCAACTCAAATTGAAAGCCCGCTCGGCGCGATTCCACAGAACGCTGATTATGAAGATTACCGCGAGGTAAGCGGAATCAAAGTCCCGTTCTTGATTCGAGTCGTTCGGCCGGACACCGAAATGATTTACAAGTGGAAGCAGATTCAGGCCGATGTCCAGGTAGACGACAGCCGTTTCGACAGGCCTGCGGAAAAGCCTAAGGACGAGCCGGCCCCGAAGCACTAACGCCGTTTTGTGTTGCCGGATGTCCGCCGCACTGCGCATCTACTAACTTTTGCAACGGATCATCCAGAAGTGCGCCTTGCCGGGATTTCGCCGCGCAAACCTGTGTGGCTTCCAATTGTAATGCTCCGCGCAGATCCGCGCCGTCCAGATTCGCATCGTGTAAGTTGGCGCCGTTCAGTACCGTTCCGTTGAATTGAGCGCCCCGCAGATCCGCGCCGCTCAAATCTGCGTCGATAAAAATAGCGGTCGCAAGTTGCGCATTGACCATCCGAGCATTGGGAAGTTTCGCCGACCATAGATATGCTTGCTGCAAGTCTGCGTGTTCCAGATCGGCTCCGTCCAGCTGCGCATCGCGAAGGTCGGCCTTCTCCATGTTGGCCCTCACCAGGTTCACCGACGATAGATGCGCGCCATAAAGACTTGCGCCATCCAGTCGTACGTCAACCAGGTTCGCGCCCCCCAGTGAAGAATACGAAAGGTTGGCCCCTCGCAGATCCGCGCGTGAAAGATTTGCTCCATCAAGTTTCGCTCGATCGAAATTTGTACGGTTCATTTGCGCCCGGTCGAGAACGGCCAATCGCAGGTCCGCTTGGCTCAGATCAGCATTGCGCAGATCCGCTCCGGACAGGAACGCGCCATAAAAGTCCGAGCGCCACAGATGCGCGTTCGCCAAAAATATTCCATAGGCCTGCGCATAGCGGAAATGAGATTCGTTCAACCGGGCGCCTCTGACTCCGGAAAGTTCATCGCTGCTATCCGTTCCGTCGCCACGCCAATTTGAGGGTTTCGCAGAGAGCGCGGCCTCGGTCAAATCCGGGTAAGGGTCATATCCCAGCATCGATAAAACAGCAGGCGCCCACCGCCGAATACTAGTGTCCGAGAATTGCGGCGCGCGATCTTTGCCATGTGGAACTCCCGTAATGGTCCCTATCGAGAGAAATGACATAACCGCGAATACAATAATTACCAGTGTCGCGGGATTCACCCCTCTAAGTTTCTCGACGATGTTTTTCTTGGAGGCTCCCGACACGACCCACCGTTCCTGCGGGCGACCGATCTTAGTTGTCGCGTAGATCGATATCCCCACGGCGGCCCCAACCAGAAGCTGGTGCAGTATTGTGCCGTGAATTTCTTGCAACGTGAGATAGCGTCCCCAGAATAGAACCAGCACAATCGGAACAATCCAATATGCCAGTATGGCCGAAATGCCTTTCTCGATCAGCCGCGTGGACGGAGGGTCGGGATTCATCCAGTGGAAATGCAAACGCAGGAGCCCAGTAACAATGCGCGATTGCTTTTCACCAAGAACGCGTCCGTCGGGAAATATCGCTGGTAGCTCGAGCACCGCATCCCACAAACGTTGCAAGTGGTATTGAAAAAGCAAATAGACACAAAGCAGCAGTACCGGCGCTATCAGGTAAATCTCCGCCGTCGGAAGTGCAGCGGCCGCAGCAGAAGAATGCAGGAACGGAAGAACAGCCGAGTCGGACACGAGCTGCACGTCCTTCGTTTTCCAGATGATCAGACACGCAACGAAGCATGCCGACATCACCGCCATGAAAATATGTGCCGAACTCTTCGAGGCCCGCGAGAATTCCGCCAGGGCACCAAATTTCGCGATCTGCTCTGGCAATGACGCTTCACGCAAATTCGCGCCCGCCAATTGCCGCGGCACAAGACCCATTGCGCTCTCAAGCGAAGCGCCTTCCAAATTCGCGCCTTCCAGGTTCGCTCCCACCAGGCAGGAATCCTGCAGACTTGCGCGGACCAGGCAAGCATCGCGTAAATCCGCCAGCAGCAGATCGGCCGCCTTCAGATTGGCGTCTTGCAAATCCGCGTATCGCAGATTGGCACTGATTAATTCCGTGCCTTCCAGTTTGCTGGCGCGAAGATTGGCCTTCTTTCCCAGAACGCCTCTCGAATCGAGCCACTCCTTATGATTGCCCAGCGCTTCTTCGATCGCCCACTCAGTCGAATCTATCCTCGCGTGACCGGCAGCACTCTCAGCGGAAACCAGCGACGGGATAACCACGTGATCATCCGCGGTAGCTTCCACTTCGGATTCTTCGAGGACACCCGTGAGAGTAGGCCGCAACGCTTCCGGGATCTCCGTCAGAGTTGGGGGCAGCGTTCTTGCGATGTGTTCGTCAAGAATGGCCACGCCATCTTCAGGCGAATCGAGCGCCATGCAGTCCACTTCGATCTCGGCCATCAATTCATGCGCGGACGATACTGAAGGCACCTGGTCACTCTCTGGCGAGAACCTTTGCGCGGTATCTGGCGCGATTTCGGCTTGCGCCGCTGATGGAACATCGCTCTGCATGGAACCCGACTCTTCTGTGAAGCAAGCTTCGCCTTCTAGAGCGGTCTGCGTGTCGTTCTCGGCGGCTTGTGCTGCTTCGCCGAGGGAATTTTCCTCGGCTTCGGCGTTGGTTGAAGCCACGTCGGGCGTCTCGGGCGGGGCTACTGGCGCAGGCTCCGCAAATACCGCCGAAGAGGTGGAAGCCGCTAATTCTTGCGTCTGGGGAATCTCAACCGGTTTTGCGCCATCCAGGAAGTTCTTGTAAAGAAATTCCTTCAGCTCTTCTTCCGAGGGCGCCCGTTCGTCCGCGCCTCTCCTTACGCCGTCCTGATCGACGGCTTTTCCCTCAGCGGACGATTCCGTGCTTTGTTCTTCGACCTGCACGGTCGCTGTTTGAGTTCCACCAGACGAGAAGAGACGCTTAAATAGAGAAGCCATTTGCTGAGCCTGTTGCCCCCGAGAATAAGTTCTAGCGCACGGTTTCCGTGTGCGTGCTTGCACTCAATCAATCTTAGTCTGAATCAGCACGCAGCTCCGAGAATCCTATCGCCGGCGTTTCCCAAATCTATCCTGTACGTTGGTGCAACTGCTGGACAGCTGCCCCGGCGTCCTTTCTTGTCATTGCGAGACAGGTGCAAGCCACACCATCACCCGATGGATCGCTCTGACTCCAGATTGTCACGACCGTAAGAAACGGGGCTGCGCGGATGGCGCTTTTCGCAGTATTCTTTAGTCGTACCCGCGCCATTCCCGGGTGCTGTTGCCGTGTGGAGGAACCACCTTGGATGCCAAAGCATCGCCTGCGCCCAAAACGCAAACGCGAATCGAATCTGACAGCATGGGGAAAATCGAAGTTCCGAACGACCGATACTACGGCGCGCAAACCGCTCGCTCCTTGATTCATTTCGACATCGGCCGAGACACCATGCCGCCCGAGCTGATCCGTGCATTCGGCATCCTAAAAAAAGCCGTAGCCTTCGTAAATCGAGACGTCGGAAAGCTTTCATCAGAAAAAGCTCGCCTGATTGTCCAAGCCGCCGATGAAGTGATTGCCGGAAAGCTTGACGAACATTTTCCTCTTCACGTCTGGCAGACCGGCAGCGGCACGCAAACCAACATGAATGCCAATGAAGTGATCTCGAATCGCGCTATCGAAATAGCGGGTGGCGTGATGGGAAGTAAGAAGCCTATTCATCCTAACGATGACGTAAATATGTCGCAATCATCGAACGACACATTTCCTACGGCCATGCATATCGCCGCTGCTTCGCGCGTGGCGGAAGCTCTGATTCCAGCCGTCACGGAACTGCGCGACGCCATCGCCGAGAAAGCGCGCTCTTTCGAAAGTGTGGTGAAAATCGGCCGCACCCACCTCATGGACGCTACTCCTCTCACCGTTGGCCAGGAGATGTCGGGCTGGGTGAACCTGCTCGATCGTGATATCAAGCGTTTGAAAGACGTGTTACCCGGACTCTACGACCTTGCTATTGGCGGCACCGCCGTGGGCACGGGACTGAATACCCACCCTGAATTCGCGGAGCGCGCCGCAACAAAAATCGCCGAACTCACCGGGTTACCGTTTCGGTCCCATCCCAACAAATTTGCCGCCCTCTCCGCGCACGACGAAATTCTTTTTGCCAGTGGCGCCCTGAAAACTCTTGCTGCATCGCTGATGAAAATTGCGAACGACATTCGTTGGCTCGCATCCGGCCCACGCGCCGGCTTTGGCGAATTATTGCTTCCGGAAAACGAGCCCGGCTCTTCCATCATGCCGGGCAAAGTCAATCCAACGCAGCCCGAGGCTGTCACCATGGTCGCCGTGCAAGTATTTGGAAACGACGCTGCGATCGGCTTTGCTGGCTCGCAAGGAAATTTCCAATTGAACGTTTTCAAGCCGGTAATCATCCACAACTTCTTGAATTCTGTGCGCCTGCTAGCCGACGCTTGCCGGTCTTTCACCCACCACTGCATCGTCGGCATGGAAATCGATCGGCAGCGCATCGAACAGAATGTCCAAAATTCGCTGATGCTCGTTACGGCTCTCAGCCCAAAAGTTGGCTACGATAAAGCCGCCGAAATCGCGCACAAAGCGCATCACGAGCATCTGAGTCTGCGTGAAGCCGCGCTTAAATTGGGCTACCTCACGGCGCAGGAATTCGACGATCTCGTTCGCCCCGAAAATATGACGCATCCGTAATCCTCAATATATTTCTGCCAAAGGCTTTCAATTCGCCTCGCTAACTTGATCGGGCTCCAACCACAGTTTCAACGTTGATGCCTTAAGCCTAGGTTTGAGGCCGAACACTACACGGTAGATCCCGCACGTGATTTGCGGCAAGCAATACCGCTGCTTCAAAACCGCGAATATGACGCTGCGATCATCGATCTCGACTTGCCGACCAATGAAGGCTCTTCGATTTTGCGGCTCGTTCGCGATGGATACCAGGTGCTGCCGGTCTTGGTTCTGGCAGGTTGCGTGAGCGTCGCGGAGCGCGTTCGCGTGCTCGATAGCAGCGCGGACGACTTCATACAAAAGCCGGGTGCTTTTTCTGAACTGTCAGCGCGAATGCGCGCAGTGATGCGCCGCGGGACCTGTTCTTCGCAAGCGGTCTTGCGCTTCCAAGACTTGGAATTGAATCGCGTGGAGTACACCGTAACGCGCGCCGGAAGAGAAATTGCCCTAACGCCACGTGAATTCTCGTTACTTGAATATTGAAATGCAACACCAGGGGCGCCGCACCACGCGCGCAGAAATCATCGAGCACGTCTGGAAGCTTCCAGCGACACGCTAACCAATGTCGCCGACGTCTGCATCAATTATTTGCGGCGGAAGATAGATGCCAAGGAGATTGCAAGCTAATCCAAGCTATTCGGGGCGTCGGATACCAACTGTATTCTTCCGCCAGTCTCCGCCCGCAACGCGCGCACAATTCGACAGGAGTGACGGCCGAGGCAGTCTCATGACACGGGTGCCGTTGATGAGCTGCCGGTTCGCGAGCAGGAAGTGCTCGCTCTTTACGATTTCGACGAGCTCACCATGAAAGAAGTAGCCACAGCAATGGGATTGGGGAATCGCGCGTATCACAAATTCATTCGAGCGTCATGATTCACCTTCGCGCGCATGTATTTAAGCGCCTTCACCGACACTCCGGTACAGCGGGTAACGCAACTTTCCAGTCACATCCTGGTCGAAAGCATCTACTCCGTGCCACGACAGAGTTGAATAATTTCTCCCCAAAATTGGCTGGGTAAAGATCGAGCATCCGGTCGTTACGCGCGAAAACTATTGCTGGTTGGAAACAGGAGCGGATGAAGCGGGCGCGCTTGAAGGTGGAGGAGAGCTTGAAGCAACTTCCGTCACGACTTTTGCCGCAAGCTTCTTGCTAATCGGACACGCCGAATCGTTTATGCGGCATTGCGCCAGTGTTAGACGGCATCCGCAATCGCAACTTTCGGAATTCATACGGCGCAGCGCGACTTTTTTCAGTTCCGGCGACAAGCCTTTAAAGTCCACATCGGGAAGCTCAGTAGCCAGCGCGGCGTTTTTCAGAAAGATTTGCCCTTCATCCTTGAACATTTCGATGCTGGCTTCTACGGGCAATCCCAGCAGGGCTCGCACTTCGGTTTCATAAACGTAGGTCGGATACAACCCAACGTGTTTCTGAACAACTTTGCTTTCCAAGTTCACCACAAAAGAAGTCGGGAGCGCCGGTACCCCGCCGTATTCCGCTAGCATTTCACGGGTCACCATCACTATCGGATAGTTGACGCCCGCCCGCTGAGTGAACTTCTTCACGGACGCGACGTCGTCCGGATCGTCCATGGAAATTCCGATCACCTGCAAACGGTCTTTATAGCGGGTTTCCAGATCGATCAGTTCGGGAATCTCTTCGCGGCAAGGCGGGCACCACGTAGCCCAGAAATTCAGCAGCACAACTTTGCCTTGCCACTCTGCTGTAGAAACCACATTTCCATCGATGTCGCGCGCAAGAAAAGGAGGAATAGGCTGGGGATTGCTGGCGAAGCGAATGACCTGCATCTGGGCCGACTGTTGAGCGGCGACGTTTTTTACGGCTGCGGTTACGTGAGCAGGCAAAATGTGTGCACTCACGCTGGACGCTTTCGGCGTGCGTATCAGATTCGATCGTCCCGCCGCCAGTCCGATCGCAATTCCGGCCAGGCCCGCTACAGCCGCCAAAACAAAGATAAAAGATTTCCTCACGCGCCCTCGACTGCCCATTCCATTATGCAGCATGCGTCGGCGCCGAACAATATGTAGCTCGCGGGAATTTGTAAGAGTGAATACGTCACCTGCGCCCATACGGGATAATCCCGTACTCCAGTTCCGATCTGGTTTTGAGGTAACATCACGCATCACCTCCGGCCCCTTAAGTCGTTGAAAATGAGCGCCTCATCCGCCGACATAGCGAATGCGTTTGGGCATTTGACTTGCATATGGCGATGCGTGGGTCCCGTTCCGACACGATCCGAAAGTGACTAGCAAGCGGGGAGGAAGGGGCCCACCTGCTAACAGCTCCGTGTCGTTCCCACCTGCCTCTGAGAGGGGGCTCGGATGGATAATGCGTGTAAGCTCCGCGCACCGTGCGCCAACCCGGGAACCGCAAGATGGAGCAAACACGATACGATGGAGAATTAAGAGTCCGCACGAATACGAAACGAAACGCATATCGATGCAAAAATAACTGACCCTAAAACTGACACCGACCGTCGGTACGCCACCGACATCCAGGGGGACATTTTCACAGGCAACCCATCACCGAAACGTCGACCTCCCGCTCGCTCACTCAATATCGGCGACCTTTGATTTTGCTAAGTGCGTGTGAGTGGTGAGAGTGGAATTCTACCTAAGACGCTTGGAATCGGTACGTGGTCGAGTAGCCGGGCGCCATTGCTGGCGCCCAGCCCTCTAAGAACCGGACTTGAAGGTTTCCCATTCATCCGGCTCGAGCACCCAAAAACGCCCCCATGAAAAACGAGGACGCGGCCTGATTCAAAACGAATCAGACCTACTCGATACTGACTGGCTGCCGATTCGCACGGCGGTGGAATCACCGGTCGTGTGTGAAGCTGCACCAATGGCTTACGCCATCGTCATTTGCTTTGCTTCATGCATCGGTTCCTCAAGAGTTCTCGAGTTGAGCACCAACGGGAAGTCAGCTCCGTTTCCGGCGAGGTGATCTTGTCCCACGAGGCGACGCAACCTCTATCTGCCCGATTACAGGGCAGCCTTCGCTTTCTCCCATTTCCGTTACCCGCATCGCCATGGGTGCCATCTTGCGATGGACTTTCCCCTTGCGAGGAGCGATACGGGCTTACCCTGTTCCGCTGAAATGACGCGATCGGTTAGACATGCTCTCTACGCCGGCAGTGTTGATTACCCATGACAGAGAAACCGGAAGCCTCTGTGCTCACTGCCAGAAGAGCCGCGCAGCATTTTAGGCTCTCTTCGGATGACGACGCTTGCGAGCATTTGTATATTCTGATCGTACGATCAAGCCTAGGCCCGTCTCCACCTAATGCTGGCAGGTACACCGTTGCCTCACGGTTTCGGCGCCGCTCTTGCGAGCGTGGATACATTGTCCAAGGGCTCCAGAACAGTTCGTTACCTCCCCGCTCTGCCTTGTAGGCTACGTGCGATGGGACGCACGGTCTGATCGAGTTCCTCCTCTCCAGACAATCATTTTCAGCAGCTTTCCAGGTCGCACGTCGAGTAGCCGGGCGCCATTGCTGGCGCCCAGCCCTCTAAGAACCGGACTTGAAGGTTTCCCATTCATCCGGCTCGAGCACCCAAAAACGCCCCCATGAAAAACGAGGACGCGGCCTGATTCAAAACGAATCAGACCTACTCGATACTGACTGGCTGCCGATTCGCACGGCGGTGGAATCACCGGTCGTGTGTGAAGCTGCACCAATGGCTTACGCCATCGTCATTTGCTTTGCTTCATGCATCGGTTCCTCAAGAGTTCTCGAGTTGAGCACCAACGGGAAGTCAGCTCCGTTTCCGGCGAGGTGATCTTGTCCCACGAGGCGACGCAACCTCTATCTGCCCGATTACAGGGCAGCCTTCGCTTTCTCCCATTTCCGTTACCCGCATCGCCATGGGTGCCATCTTGCGATGGACTTTCCCCTTGCGAGGAGCGATACGGGCTTACCCTGTTCCGCTGAAATGACGCGATCGGTTAGATCTGCTCTCTACGCCGGCAGTGTTGATTACCCATGACAGAGAAACCGGAAGCCTCTGTGCTCACTGCCAGAAGAGCCGCGCAGCATTTTAGGCTCTCTTCGGATGACGACGCTTGCGAGCATTTGTATATTCTGATCGTACGATCAAGCCTAGGCCCGTCTCCACCTAATGCTGGCAGGTACACCGTTGCCTCACGGTTTCGGCGCCGCTCTTGCGAGCGTGGATACATTGTCCAAGGGCTCCAGAACAGTTCGTTACCTCCCCGCTCTGCCTTGTAGGCTACGTGCGATGGGACGCACGGTCTGATCGAGTTCCTCCTCTCCAGACAATCATTTTCAGCAGCTTTCCAGGTCGCACTCCGGTTATCCGACTAATGTGTGCCACGAGCACGAAAGGAGAAATGCTGAGTAGTGCGCAACTGCTTGACTGATGAGGGTAGGCCCCTCGGAACCGGTTTACAGGAACAGGTTCCAAACCACCTTCGGCGGCTGTAGCCAAAAGCTATGGTCGTGAACGCGGAAGGAAAAGGCCTGGCGATGACCAGGTCAGGTGACCGGCAAGAAGAGGACCGCAAGGGAACCACTGCTGAAGTGTCGAAAGATAAGAGACGATGTCAAAACCGCGGGGGGTTAGTTACTGCGGGAATAGCTCCGACGAAACCTGCTTACGGGCGGAGCGGCATCCGGCATGAGAGGTGGTTGTGTCAAGAAGATGTGAAAACGTCATGCTGTACGAGAGATGAAGGAGGGCCCTTCGGAGCCGCCTTGTAGGAGGAGGCTTCAAACTGCCATAAGCTGCTTCGGTTCTAAAGGCCGCGGTAGTGAACGTTATGGTTAAAAGGCGTGGCATTAGACCACGTCATGTGTGGATAAGAGAGATGAGTGCAAACGAACCTCTGACTAAGCATCGAAACATGTTAGACGACACCAAAACCGGAATCTCCACCTTGTTCCGGGAAGAGCATGGAAGGTACCTGCTTACTGGCCATGCGGGGTCCGGTGTAGAGGAGGCATGACTCTTATTCGGGCTTTCGTACGGAACTTGAGAACCGGGTCGGTGATGAAAAGGGAAAAGGCACAAGTGGGCGACCCACGAGGCCGAAAGTACCGATGCACTGATCAGGGGCGCACTGCTTCGTAGTAGCGAGGAAGCGGGTAATGCCCGTGGAGCAAAGGAAGCAGGTCACCCACATCACAGGAGTCAACGGGCAACCGGAGGAACTCCTTCTTTGATGGAAGGCGGCAGCCTTCAATGGGTGGCACGAGCCGGATGAATCGAGAGGTTCACGTCCGGATCTGTGAGCGGCTCGGGGTGAAACTCCCCGGGCCTACTCGGCCCTGAGCTTGCCAAAGAGGCGGTTAAGCGGAACGTGGGAACCTGAGACTTCGATGCAAACGGAGAAGCTACAAGTGGAAGAACCACGAGGGCGAGAGTACGGAAGCGAAGTTTCAGGGTCGGACTGCCCCACAGTAGTGAAGAAGCGGGGTAATTCCCGTGGAGCGAAGGGGGCAGGTCACTCGCGTCCTAACCAATTACGGTCAACTGGAAACAGGAGGAACCGAGTGGTTAGAACGGAAGGTCAAACCTTCACTGAGTGGCACGAGCCGTGTGACTGGAGACAGTCAAGCACGGTTCTGTGAGGGGCTCGGGGTGAAATTCCCCGGGCCTACTCGGCTAGGCAAGGAAAATTCATTGCGGAAGAATGTAAATACTTCAAGCAGGAGTGCGGCCAACCGCCCCCGCGGTGTCGATGGCCAAGTTACTTGGAAAGGTCACGAACTCGCTGGCTACCCGGTAATCTCAATCGTTTGGAATGATTGCATCATCGAGTATCCCGACGAGTACATCGGGAAATGCATTGAAGCCTTTGAAAACTTGATGTGCCAGAGGAGATCCGCCGAACATTCCAAGAAACGGCGCGGCTACTTGGCTGGTTCGACTCAGACTGAGCCGTTCCCCCGCGTAGAACCTGTCATCGGTGGGCCCCTCCCCTCAGGGATCTTCAGAAACGTCTATTAGGGAATGCATCCATCGGTTCTACAGTGCAGATCCCACTTCACCGGACGCTTCGCTCACTTCGAGATGGCTCCTGTTATAATCCCACGCATGACGTTAATGACAGCTACCTACGAATTGCAGGAACGCCTGAAGCCGGAACATTTTCGCGCTCTGGGCGAATTCTCCAACACCTACGGCTTGCAGAAATTCCGTTACGACGAGAAGAAAAATCTGCTCCATTTTGACTACGACGCCTCGCGTCTGACGGACAACGTGGTCGAGAGCGTTTTGCGCCAGGCAAGAATTCCCGTGCTGAGAAGATTGGAACCTGCGCCCCAGTAACCCTCAGTCGACACGTCCTCTATCCCGCCGGACGTTCTTGCCATAACCGGCCCACCGCAGACGCACAACATCTGCAAAGCCTGAAACAGAACGGAGAGGTGATCGAGCCCATCCGAATCATAGCTGGACCTTGCGGAGGCGGAGCGCGTTTGTGATGACCGAAACGGAGCTGAAGGTCATGGCGGCGCTCGCGAAGATCGGGCTAAGCAGCAAGCCGAAAAATGGATAAAGCACTCCGGCGGCGAGGGGGACGCCGACAGAGTTGTATACGAAGGCGAAGAAAAGATTTTGGCGGATGTTGCGCATGGTTGCCCGGCTGAGTGTGCGGGCGCGGGCGAGGCCAAGCAAGTCGCCGCGCAGGAGCGTTATGCCAGCGCTTTCCATGGCAACGTCGGTTCCGGTGCCCATGGCGATTCCGACGTTGGCTTGCGAAAGCGCAGGCGCGTCGTTCACTCCATCGCCAGCCATGGCGACGATGTGTCCTTCGGTCTGAAGCTGCTTCACGATCTCACTTTTTTGGCCGGATAAAATTTCCGCGTGAACCTGATCGATTCCGAGTTTTCGTGCGACGGATTCAGCGGTTTCGCGGCTGTCACCGGTGAGCATGATGATGCGGATTCCGTCGCGATGTAACTTCACTAGAGCCTCTGAGGTTGTTGACTTCAGCGGATCGGCTACGCCGATGATTCCGATGATTGCGCCATCTTCGGCGACGAACATCACGGTCTGGGCGTCGGCTTCCAGCGATTTAGCGGTTTCTTCCAGCTTTCCAGCCGAGAGATTGCTTGCAGGGAAGAGTGCGCGATTCCCGAGCGCGGCGCTACGTCCGTCAACTTTTCCTTGGACACCTTTTCCAGTGCGTGATTGAAAGTCGGTAAGACTGCCGAGGTCGATGCCACGCTCTTGGGCTCCCGCAAGGATCGCTCCCGCGAGCGGATGTTCGCTTCCACGTTCGAGAGTGGCGGCGAGCCGCAGAACTTGCTTTTCGTCCCAGCCCGCTGCTGGGATCACCGATACAACTCGCGGCCGCCCTTCGGTCAGCGTGCCAGTTTTGTCCACCACGAGCGTGTCCACTTTTTCAAAAATCTCCAGCGCCTCCGCATTTTTCACAAGTATACCCACGAGAGCGCCGCGACCGGTGCCCACCATGATGGCCATGGGTGTGGCGAGTCCTAGAGCACAGGGACAAGCGATAATGAGGACGGCGACGGCGTTGAGCAACGCGTGCGCCATCTTTGGCTCGGGACCGTAGATAGCCCAGACGATGAAGGTGATGATCGCCACGAGGATCACTGCGGGCACGAAATAGCCCGAAACGCGGTCGGCGAGTTTTTGCACCGGTGCTCGACTGCGTTGCGCTTCGCTGACCATGCGCACGATTTGTGAGAGCAGCGTTTCGCTTCCCACACGCTCGGCGCGCATGATGAAGGTTCCGGTGCCGTTCACAGTGCCGCCGATTACTCGCGCGCCGGTTGATTTCTCGACGGGGATGGGTTCGCCAGTCATCAGCGATTCGTCTACGGAGCTTTCACCCTCGGTGATGACTCCATCCACCGGGACTTTTTCTCCAGGGCGCACACGCAACAAATCGCCTACTGCGATGTGTTCGACTGGGACGTCGATTTCAGTTCCGTCAGCACGAACGAGACGCGCTGACTTCGGGGAAAGCTCCAAGAGCGAGCGAATGGCAGTGGACGTCCGGCTGCGCGCGCGCAATTCCAAAACTTGGCCAAGCAAAACGAGAGTGGTTATTGCCGCGGCGCCTTCGAAGTAAATCGGGACGCCACCTCCCATCACGCGGAAAGAATCCGGAAATATTTGCGGGAACAGGACGGCGATCACGCTGTAAACGTATGCGGTGCCGGTGCCCAGCGCGATCAGCGTGAACATGTTGAGGCTGTGGTTAACAATCGAGGCCCAGCCCCGTTGGAAGAAAAACCATCCGGCCCAGAGCACGACCGGCGTGTCCAGTAGCAACTCGATCCAGCCAATCGCGCGTGGCGATAAGATATTTTGCAAGGTCTGGCCGGGAATCAGGTCGGACATCGCCAACGCAAGGATTGGAATGGTGAGCGCAACGCTGATCCAGAAGCGCCGCGTCATATCGGCGAGTTCGGGATTTTCTTCTTGGTCGGTGATGGCGTCACGAGGTTCCAGCGCCATGCCGCAAATCGGACAGGAGCCGGGAGTTTTTCTGACGATTTCCGGATGCATCGGGCAGGTGTATTCGACGCGAGTTGTCGGCTGAGCGGGGATGGCAGGTTCGAGTGCCATGCCGCATTTTGGGCATGCGCCTGAGTGATCCTGGTGGACTTCCGGATCCATGGGACAGATATAATCGGCAGCCGCGCCTTGTTTTGGAGTGGCGCGTTGAGCGGCTGGCGCGGGACTAGGTTGCCCTGATTTAACTCCGACTAGTTGGAGAGGGGCGCTAATCGTTGACGTGGAGTCTTTGGCGCCGAGATATGTTTCGGGTGAGGCGGCAAATTTTGTGGCGCAATTTTGGCAGCAGAAATAGAAAGTCTTTCCATCGTGGGCGGCTTGCGCCGCGGCACGGCCTGGGTCAACCGTCATCCCGCAGACAGGGTCTTTTTCCGCCGTTTTTATGTGCTGGTCCATAGAGTTAGGTATGTAGAAGGATTAGATTCGGGGCTTCGAGATTGGACGGTTGCGAGGGCTAATTCGCGAGTTCTGGCTCTCTCTGACGATTCGTGCAGTGCCAGGATTGATGGATCGCAGTGTGCAGTTCTGGCCCCGCTTAGACGGGGTTTAATCCTTTGTTTTGTGTAACTTCTATTTTTAAGCCAGTACCGGTTAGAAATACCATACAGTTGGCCACTCTGGCGCTGTTTTTTTGTGGGGAAAGATGTCTTGGAGCCAGTGAGCTGCGCTCGTACCAGGCGCACTGTTGTGTCGGCAGGCCGGGAGCGGTCGGCCATTGGCTGCCCGGCCTGCCAAGCGCCGATTTTAAACCAAATTTTCATCCGGACGATGATAGGAAGTTAGGAGCGCGAATACAAGGGTGCGAGGCGGTGGACTTCTTGGTTGGGCGGGGGCGTGGAATGTTGTTGACCAACCATGGAGCTTCGCCGGCCGTTATCTACTCTAATCCCTACAGGGATACGAAACGTGGGTGCGTGACGATTCAGAGTGCCCTTGAGCTGAACGTGAGAGGTTTTAGCTATGATTGCGACAATCATCGGCAGCACCGGCCTGACAGGGTCGTTTCTGGTTCGGAAGCTCTTGGATGATTCAGCGATTACAAATGTGATCTCCATTTCGCGAAGGCCGCTGGAGATTCCGAATGCGAAACTGACTGAGGTGTTGGTCCACGACCTGGCGGAGGTACCGTCGATCGCGTCGAAGATTCGCGGCGAAATTTACTTTTGTTGTCTCGGCACGACGATCAAGGCCGCCGGAAGCAAGGAGAACTTTGAAAAAGTCGACCACGACGCCGTTGTTGCCTTTGCGAAAATCGCGAAAGCGCACGACGCAAGATCGTTCCCATTTATTTCTGCTATGGGCGCGAATGCGAACTCGATGTTTTTTTACAATCGGGTCAAGGGCCGCACTGAAGACGATGCAAAGGCGCTGGGACTTCGCTCACTAATGATTTTTAGACCAGCGCTCCTGGTTGGACCGCGCCGCGAATTCCGTTTGGCGGAAAACATCGCAAGTAAGACGCTGGTTCCGCTTTCACGGGCCTTCCCGGCGGGAGTTCGGAAGAGATTCATTACGCCGGCCGAAACTCTAGCGGAGCGGATGTTGGCCGAGGGGGAAGCGGCGCGAGCGGGAGTTCACGTTATCGAGGCGAAAGACATCTAGGCGGTGGGAAAGTAAGGCCGCGGTAGTTTCTCGCTGGTTTACTGAACACACCAAATTCGTGTTCTACATACGGCCTTCTAGTTGATGGAAGATGGTAATCTTAGTAAGCACATCGGAATCGTCTACGTGGAAAATCCCGGTGCGCGGTTGAACCGCTGCAGGCTGAAGCGCGATGTAGACATTGTTCTCGCTGCAGTTCCACGGATGTTTCTCTTTTCCAATTTTTACCAGGTCTGCGAACGCAAATCGTTCTTCGACGCAACACATTGGATGGTAAGAGGCACTGTTCGCTCGTAGGTAATCTTCCACATCCTTGCGAGTTATTCCAGGCTTCGGGCTTCGTTATATGACTAGAGAATTGACTGATAAACAGCTTCACGCTTCTGCTGTCCGCGCTTTCCCCATCCAACGTGGATGGGTACTGTCGACAGCGCTATGAGAATGAATGCCGTCGATAGATAAACCGCTTTTCTCATAGGCCGCGTTATCACCGTAAATTCGCGCGCGGAAAATGCCGGGCGCAGCTCGCCGCGGCGAGCGCGCTTACAAGAGCAAGACGTAACTGACCAGGCTATTTTTCGTTCAAAAGGGAGTTGATGTAGGCGGTCATGTCCGGGCTGTTCCAATCCTGGGCGCCGACGATTTTGCGATCAAGGCGGCCGCTGCGGGTGATGACGTAGGTGTCGGGGTACATAGTGGTGCCGTAGGAGAGGGGGATTTGTTTTGTGGTGTCACGGAAGGTAGGGAAGGTGATGTTGTAAGTCTTCAGGAAATTTTTGTAGGCTTGCGAGTCTTCGTCCACGCTGACGCCGAGGACGGTGCCGCCGAGCGGCGCGATGCGACGTTGCAACTGGTTGAGCGATTGCGTTTCGTCAACGCAGGGAGGGCACCAGGTGGCCCAGAAATTCAGCAGCACGACCTTGCCGCGAAGGTCGGAAAGATGCGCGGGCTTGCCGTCGAGCGTGAGAGCGAAGTCTTTGGCAGGCTTTCCGCGCAGGCTGGCCTCACCCTGTCGATAGTCGGGGCGCGCAAACAGGAAGAGAAGTCCCGCAATGAAGGCGAGAACGAGACCAGTGTTCAGTTTCCGTTTCAGTCCTTTGTCCAAGCGACCTATAATACGAGTATCAGCGAATCGAAAGCGAGCATTTTGCGACGGGCCAGCATAAAAGGGGTTGGCCGAAGAATCGCTAGATTCGCACACACCAAATGGTCTCCGCGATTATTCCGGCTCGAAACGAAGAAGCGTCCATCGCGCGCGCGGTGGAGTCTGTCGCGGCGCAACCGGAGATTGGCGAGGTCATCGTGGTGGACGACCAGTCCACCGACGGCACTGGCGCGATTCTGGCTGAACTCGCTTCGCGCATACCAAAGCTGAAAATTCTGAATACGGGCGACACGCTGCCGCCTGGATGGGCCGGCAAGAATTACGCCGTCTCAATTGGCGCAGCAGTGGCGACCGGGGACTGGCTCCTCTTGACCGACGCCGACACGTATCATTTGCACGGCTCCACGCGGCGAGCGCTTTGCGACGCGGTGGAGCACGATGCAGTGCTGGTTTCCTACTCGCCAGAACAGGAAATGGGCGGGTTCTGGGAACGCGCCCTGATACCGTTCGTCTATTGCAGACTGGCAAACAAATTTTCTTTCGCGCGTGTCAACGATCCCAGACAGCCGCATGCGGCGGCCAACGGGCAATTTCTTTTGTTGCTGCGAGAAGTTTACGAAAAGCTGGGCGGGCATGCGGCGATTGCTGGGCAGATCTTGGAGGACGTGGCGCTCGCGCGTCGCGTGAAAGGCGCGGGGTATGGGATTTACTTTACCGCGCCGATTGGAACTGTGCGCACGAGGATGTACAGAAGTTTTCGCGCGATGTGGCAGGGATGGACAAAAAACTTGTACCCGTTGATGGGCGGTAAACCGACGAGCGTTCTGGTTGAGATTGGCGGACGTGTTTCCGTGGGTGGAATGTTTGCTCGTCGGATTGGTGTGGGTGGAATCGGCGCACCGACATGTGGCGCCGGCATGGTTCTTGCCGGTCTTGCTAGTCGCACTGATCGTTGGAAGAATGTTTCGCTACGGAGTGGAGCTTTACCGGAATCTGTATCCGGTGGCCTACATCAAATATTACATCCCGGGTTTGGTTCTTTACTGCGCGGCGCTGGTTGCTTCGTGGTGGAATAACGCGCATGGAGTTGTTCACTGGAAGGGGCGGGCGTATCCCGCAAGGACGGCATGATTCGTATTACACGCAAAATCGAATTTTCGGCGGCGCATTTTTATCACAATCCCAATTTTTCCGCGGAGGAGAACCGGCGCGTTTTCGGGAAATGCAATAATCCGCACGGGCATGGGCACAATTACGTCTTGGAAGTGACTATAGCGGGAGAGCCGGATCCGACGACGGGATGGTGCTGGATCTGAAAGAGCTGAAAGATATTCTGCAGACGGAAGTGATGGAGCGCATGGACCATCGGCATTTGAATTATGAAGTGCCGGAGCTTGTCCGGGCAGATTCCGACGTGCGAAAACATCGCGGCGGTGATTTGGAAGTTGCTCGAACCGAAAATCAAGACCGGCAAGCTGGACCGCGTGCGGCTGTATGAGTCTCCAGATCTTTTCGTCGATTGCACGGCGGGTGCGGGGAATAGGAACGGAGCGCGCGCGTGAAAATCTCATTGACGCGGCGCTACCGTTTTGCGGCTTCGCACCGGCTGCACACGACGAGGTTGAGCGAGGAAGAAAACCGGCGAATTTACGGCAAGTGCAGCAATCCGTTCGGACACGGACATAACTACGTGCTCGAGGTTACGGTAGCGGGGCCTGTGGACCCAGAGACGGGGATGATAGCGAACCTCGGCGAACTGGATCAGTTCGTGCAGCGGGAAGTGATCGAGCCGTTCGATCAAAAGTTTTTGAACGAGGAAGTGGGCGAGTTTCGAGAGCAGGTGGCGACGACCGAGAATGTCTCTCGAGCTATTTTTCGCAGGCTGAAGAGCTTTCCGTTCGCGCGGCTGGAGCGGGTTCGCATCGAGGAAACCAGCAAGAACAGTTTTGAGATTGAAGACGAAACGATCGAGGCTAGGGTGTGAGGAGACTTTGTCGCGAACTCAAGAGCGGAACTTGAGCAACGAAAGCCGCCTTGGTTTCGGAACCTTATGTCGTCGCTGAAGCCACGACCCACAAAGATTTCTGACGCGAGGGCCAGCAAGTCTGGATAAGCAAGGGTTACGAAGATTGCAGAAGGCCGAGGGTCTGACAGAGATGGGCAGGCTATGGGATGGAAGACGATCAAGAGGAGCCATGACACAATGAGTGAAACCAGCGAAATCATAATTCCACCGACTGCGGGGACAGAAAGCATTGCCGACCTTGTGCGCAAGATGATCGTGCTGTTGGGAGAGAATCCAGACCGTGAAGGCTTGCGGCGAACGCCCGAGCGGTTTGAAAAGGCGCTGCGTTTTTTGACCAGCGGGTACCGCCAGGACCCCGACAAATTGCTGAACGGAGCGATGTTCAGCGTGTGTTACGACGAAATGGTTGTGGTGAAAGACATCGAGGTTTACAGCTTGTGCGAACACCACCTGCTTCCGTTTTTCGGACGCTGCCATGTGGCCTACATTCCGTCGAAGAAGGTCGTAGGACTAAGCAAGATTGCGCGGCTGGTGAATATGTTCGCGCGGAGGTTGCAAATTCAGGAGCGACTGACGAGCCAGATCGCGAAATCAATCGAGGAGCACTTGAGTCCGCAGGGAGTGGGGGTGATCATTGAAGCGCGGCATCTGTGCATGGTGATGCGCGGCGTGGAAAAACAGAATTCCATGGCGACAACCAGCGCGATGTTGGGTGCGTTCCGCGAAAACAAGCAAACGCGCGACGAATTTTTGTCGCTTGTCAATTCCCAGAAGCCTTGAGTTCGTCCTGGTAAGAGACCGTAAGCGCAGGGAATTCGCTTTGCTCTAGAGGGCCTGTGTGCTAGCATTTTTAGTGATCGAAGAAGAGACGAGAGCGTAGAGCAGGGCGCACGACGATTCAGGGGGAGGGGCAAGTTGATGGAAGCTAAAGCGGAGTTGATCGAGCAGTTCCGGACGCACCCGAAAGATACAGGCTCACCGGAAGTGCAAATCGCATTGTTGAGCGAGCGCATTAGCTACCTGACCACTCACCTAAAGTCCCACGCAAAGGATCACGCCTCACGGCGCGGGTTGATCATGATGGTCAACAAACGCCGACGACTGCTGGACTACCTGAACCGGCGCGACCCAAATCGGTATCGCGAGATTGTGGAACGACTCAGCTTGCGTAAGTAGCGCGTGTCCTGGGCGGCCTTTCGAGCTGCGTTGTTTCATCCGCACAAACGAAGTTTTCAGGCGACATGCGGGCCGGCAGGCTGTGCGGCGCGAGAATCTTGGATCGATAGTATCCCGCTCCTTTCTTCGCAATTGTCCTTCCTCGATGTGAGTTCCCGAGAGTTGTCTGTCGTATCTGAATCAGAGCTCCGACGAATCGGAGAAAAAAGGACGTGTTTGATGTTTGAAAAAGTAAGTTTGGAAGTAGGCGGGCGCACATTGACGTTTGAGACGGGCAAGATTGCTCGGCAAGCGCACGGCGCCGTGGTGGCGCGTTATGGAGACACGGTCGTGCTGGCTACAGCCTGCATGGACAACAAAGCTACCGATAAAGATTTTTTGCCTCTCACCGTGGATTACCGCGAGTACACCTATTCGGCGGGGAAAATTCCCGGAGGATTTTTTAAGCGCGAAGGACGGCCTTCGGAGCGCGAGATTTTGACTTCGCGGCTCACCGACCGGCCTCTGCGGCCACTGTTTCCCGAAGGATGGTCTACCGAAACGCAGATCGTTGCGATGGTGCTTTCGGCGGACAGCGAGAATGATCCGGACGTGATTGCGGTTACGGCGGCTTCCGCGGCGCTGTTTATTTCGAAGATTCCGTTTGAGAAGCCGATTGCGGCCGTTCGAGTGGGATTGATCGACGGCAAGCTGGTGGTGAATCCAACAGTAGCGGAGCAGAAGACCAGCTTGATGAATTTGATTGTGGCAGGGTCGGACGAAGCGATCGTGATGGTGGAATCCGGCGCGCTGGAAGTTTCCGAAGACGTTGTCGCAGATGCGCTGGAATTCGCGCACGCGGAGATTCGCAAGATCGTTGCTGCGATTCGCGAGCTGCAAGGCACGCGTGAAGCCCTCAGAAGGTCACGGTTACGCCGCCTGCATTTGACGAAGCCATGTTCAAGCAGATGCAGAAAGAATACGGCGAGAGGCTGCGCGATGCGGTCGATACGCAGAAGCATCCGAAGTCGGAAAGCTACGCGCTAGTGGATGCCATCAAAGCGGAAATCATGAAGGCGATTCCGGAAGAGGATGCGGAAAAGCGCAAGTTGGCGGCCCGCGCTTTCGAGCGGCTTCGCGAACGAATTTTCCGCGACGATATGCTCGTCCGCCACCGTCGTCCCGATGCGCGGGCGTTTGATGAGATCCGCCAGATCACGTGCGAAGTCGGCGTTCTGCCGCGCGCGCACGGATCGGCGCTCTTCACTCGCGGGGAGACGCAGGCTCTGGCAACGGCTACGCTCGGGACCAAGGAAGACAGGCAGCGGCTGGACTTGCTGTTCGAAGAAGAAACGTTCAAGCGGTTCATGCTGCACTACAATTTTCCGCCGTTCTCAGTGGGCGAAGTGAAATTCCTTCGCGGTCCGGGACGCCGTGAAATTGGTCACGGAGCTTTGGCCGAGCGGTCCATTGCTAATCTGCTTCCGCCGGAAGAAGACTTTCCGTACGCAGTGCGCGTCGTCTCCGACATTTTGGAATCGAACGGGTCGTCGTCAATGGCTACGGTTTGCGGTGCTTCTCTGGCGTTGATGGATGCGGGCGTTCCGCTGAAGTCCGCCTGCGCGGGAATTGCGATGGGCTTGGTGGTGGAAGGCGACAAGTACGCCATCTTGACCGACATCGCCGGCGCTGAAGATCACTACGGCGACATGGACTTCAAGGTGGCCGGTACGCGGCAGGGAATTACCGCGCTGCAGATGGACATCAAGGTGAGCGGCGTCAGCATCGCGATGATGCGTGAAGCGTTGGCGCAGGCGAAGAGGGCGCGGCTGCAAATCCTCGACAACATGGACGGCACGATTTCGACGGGCCGATCGCGGAAATTTCCACGTATGCTCCGCATCTTTTCATGCTCAGCATTCCCACGGACAAGATCCGCGACCTGATCGGACCGGGCGGAAAGAAAATCCGCGGCATCATCGAAGCGACCGGCGTGAAGATTGACGTGATGGACGACGGCAAGGTTCACGTTTTCGCGTCGAGCGGAAAAGGCGCGGAAGAAGCGCTGAAGATGATTCGCGACGTCACGGCGACCGCTGAAATCGGCAAGACTTATCTCGGCACGGTCGTACGAATCGCGGAGTTCGGCGCATTCGTCGAAATTTTCCCCGGGACGGATGGATTGCTGCACATCAGCGAAATTGCGGAAGCGCGGATTCGCGCGGTTCGCGACGAGTTGAAGGAAGGCGACCAGATCCTGGTGAAGGTTCTCGCGATCGAGGGGAACAAAATTCGGTTGAGCCGCAAAGCCGTGTTGCGCGATCAGCGTGACAAGCTGCCAAAGACAGAGGCAGCGGCCGCCGAAGGACACTCGTAGATCGTTTTCGCAATTAGTTAAGATCGAAAAAAAGGGGCGAGAAATCGCCTTTTTTTATTTATTTTCCGGTGAGGAGACGCGTTCGATGCTGGCGGCGATGGCGCGGAGCTTATCTTCGATGCGCTCGTAGCCGCGGTCGATGTGGTAGACGCGGTCGACCCAGGTTGTGTTGTCGGCTACCAGCCCCGCAAGCACGAGCGAAGCGCTCGCACGTAAGTCAGACGCCGTGACTGGCGCGCCGCTCAGGGGTGTGGGACCGGTAACGACGGCGAGGTTGCCGTCCACGGCAATGTTTGCCCCCATGCGCATGATCTCGCTGGCGTGCAAATAACGATTTTCAAAAATGGTTTCGCGAACGTGCGAGACGCCGGTGGCTTGCGTGGCCAGCGCCATGAACTGGGCTTGCATGTCCGTGGCGAAGCCGGGATATTCCTCGGTGGTGATGTCAGCGGCCACCAGCTTTTTCGCCCCGCGCACTCGCAGCGAGCCGTTGCCTTCGCACTTGATTTCCACGCCGCACTCTTTTAGCTTGTTTATAACTGCGACCAGATGATGCGGCTCGCAGTTGGTGAGCAGTAAATCTCCTCCAGTGATTGCGCCGGCCACGAGAAATGTGCCGCATTCGATGCGGTCGGGAATGATGCTGTGCGACGCGCCATGCAATCGCTGGACACCTTGCACACGCAATGTTGAGGTGCCCACACCTTCGATCTTGGCGCCCATTTTAATTAGAAGCTCGGCGAGATCGGTGACTTCCGGCTCGAGCGCGGAATTTTCGAGGACTGTCTCGCCCTCGGCCAGGACCGCAGCGGTCAAAATGTTTTCAGTGCCGGTCACAGTGATTTTCGGGAAACGGAAAGTGGCGCCGCGCAGGCGCTTCGCTCGCGCTTCCACGTAACCGTGTTCCATCTTAATTTGCGCGCCAAGTTGTTCGAGAGCTTGTATATGGATGTCGATTGGACGCGCACCGATAGCGCATCCGCCCGGGAGCGAAACGCGGGCGTAACCGAAGCGAGCCACAAGCGGGCCGAGCGTGAGGACCGAGGCGCGCATCGTTTTCACCAGCTCGTACGGAGCTTCCTGCAACGAAACCGTTTCCGCTTGAATGGTGAACTCGCTGGGCGGCAAATCAGGGCTTTCGACGCGACAGCGCATGTGCGCCAGCAGCTTGGCCATGGTGATGATGTCGCGCACGTGCGGAATATTTTGTAAGGTGACGGGTTCGCTGGTCAGCAGAGCTGCAGCCATCGCAGGCAACGCGGCATTTTTCGCACCGCTGATTCGGACTGTGCCTTCCAGTCTGCGTCCGCCCTGGATTTTGAATCGGTCCATGCTAGCTCCTCTTCCCTGGCGCGCTGGGTTGTTTGACGGCGCGCGATTCCAGCGCTTGGCGGACATTGCCGCCGGACTGTTGCAGCCGGCGCCGCGCTTCGCGCGCACTCGAGCCCGTTTTGAGCATCACGAAGCGCCACCGGCAGATCGTGTTGCGATTGACGCAGCACTTGTTCCGCTGCTGACACGCTCGCACCGGTAGCTTCCTGAAGGATCCGTGCTCCCCGCTGCCGTAACTTCTGATTTGTTAGCGCCACGTAAACCATCCAGTTTTCGTATACTCTGCCCAGCCGTACCATCGATGCGGTAGAAAGCAAGTTGAGAACCATTTTTTGCGCTGTGCCAGCTTTCAAGCGCGTTGAGCCAGCTGATCGCTTCAGGGCCCGTGTCCGGCGCGATTGCGACATTCGCGATGCGCGCGAGCGGAGACATCGGATTGGATGTGACGCCGACTGTTACCGCGCCGCGTTTCTTGCGCAATCTGCATCGCGCCGATGACGTAAGGCGTAGTTCCGCTCGCCGCCAAGCCAACGACTACATCGCCGCGTTTCACACCGGATTTGGCCAAGTCGCGTGCACCGTTCTTCCCTGAATCTTCGGCCCCTTCGACTGCGCCGCGTACCGCTTTCGCGCCGCCGGCGACAATTGCCTGCACCTTTTTCGGCGAGGTGCCGAACGTGGGTGGACACTCCGCGGCATCGAGAACCGCAAGCCGCCCACTCGTTCCCGCGCCGACATAAAAAAGCCGTCCGCCGCCTGCGGAAACTCTTCACGATGGCATCCACTGCGCGCGCAATTTTCGGAAGCTCGCGATGGACCGCGGTTGCCACTCGCGCATCTTCGCGCATTAAGAACACGCAAAATTTCGAGCGTGGACTTCTGATCGAGTCCGCGGCTTCGCGGATTTCGCTGCTCGGTTTTTGACAGCTTCAAACGCGCGCCCCTCACAGCCTGAATCGATTATACCGAGGTCAGCGTCGCGTTCACGAACCGCGACGAAATCTAAGCGAGGATTGTGACGTTGGAGTTATTGGAGTTATCGAACCGGGGCAGGCGGATTTGCCAGTCCCAGGGCCTGCATGATGGCGTCATGTACGGTGGGACGCAATTGGCGGATTTGCTCGCTGGCCCGTGTGGGATTCACGCGATTCGTCAACAGAATGACGAAAAGATCGCGCTCAGGATCGATCCATAGGGATGTGCCGGTGAATCCGGTATGGCCGAAACTGGCCTGGGAGAAGAAATGGCCGGACGAAGAAGGCTGCGTGACAGCATCCCATCCGAGGGTGCGAGCGGAATCTCCGATTGCCTGGCGAACGGTGAATTCCTGAATGGTGGCGCGCGTGACGACGCGGTGGTGGGCGTAGATGCCGCCGTTCAAAATCATTTGCGCGAAAATGGCGGTGTCACCGGCGGTTGAAAAAAGTCCCGCGTGTCCGGAGACGCCGCCCATGGCCCAGGCGTTTTCGTCGTGGACTTCGCCTTGCATCAGGCGCTTGCGGAAATCGACGTCGTTTTCGGTAGGCGCAATCGTTGGTCCACAGCTTGCCGGGCGGATTGAACTGCGACGAGTTCATTCCGAGCGGCGCGAAAATGTGCTGCTTGGCGAACTCGTCGAGCGGAACTCCCGTGAGGCGTTGAACGATTTCGCCGAGCAAGATGAAATCCTAGATCGGAATACTCCACTTTCGTCCCGGGTTCGTGGACGAGCGGCTCCGCGAATACGCGTGCGAGAACGGCATCGTGACCTTTTGCTTGCTTGTAAAAATCGCGATGCGCCGGGAGGCCGGAATCGTGAAGAAGCAAATTGCGAATGGTAACTCGCGCGCGCCAGGTGGGATCGGGGTCGGACTTTGCGGCTGCTGCCCATTCGGGCAAGTAGCGCGCCACGGGCGTATCGAGATCGAGCCGCTTTTGCTGCATCAGAATCATCACGGAGGTGGTTGTGACGATGACCTTGGTGAGCGAAGCCATGTCGTACAGCGTGTTCGCGGTGACCGCAGGGGATTTTGCGTCGCGCGTTAATTTGCCGAACGGGTGAATTATCCATTTGTCGTGCAGGCCGACGGCGAGCACGCCTCCGGGGATCGAGTCGTCGGCAATCGCCCGATCCATCACATCGAAAGCCGGTTTCAGGCGGGCGGTCATATCCGACGGCGCAGGCTGCAAGTGTCATGGGATTGGCTGCGACGCGAACGCCATCTCCGCGTTTCACGGTGCCGGGAACGGTGACGGGAATTTGTCCCTGGGTGGCGCACTTGGCCAAAGAGCGCGCGTACGGCGGCGCGTTGCGACACGTCGTTGGTAGAAAATTCAGCGAGCCAGGTCTTCGCGTCCGGAAAATTCTCGATCAGGTACGGGCTGCCGAATGACATCACGACGACGGGTTTCCCGGAGGCGAGCATTTGATTCACCACCTTTCGCTGATTGTCAGGGAGGCCCACGTTTCCTTTGCGGTCGGCGACGCGCACGAACAGCGCAGCGATCGCCACGTCGTAGCTTTCGGGCGGAGGGAGCTTCAAGAAGTTCGCGCTGGCGAACTGTGTGTCGGCGCGCAAAGCGGTCAGCGAATCCACGCGCCAGCGAATTTCGGGTTCGATGTTTTCACCAGGATAAGGATCGGAGTCGGCGGAGAGCGAAACGAGCAGGACGCGCAGGGGGCGTGTCGCATCGAACGGCAGAAGCTTTGCGGTGTCGCGCAGAAGCGTTACGCCGCGGTCGGCGATGGCCTGCGCTTCCGCCGCATATTCGGGCTTGGCGAACTTTTCGTTCAGGCGCTCGATATCGACGAGGCGATCTTTGTCGAGTCCGAGACGCGATTTGGCCTGCAGAATTCGGCGGACGGATTCGTCAATGCGTGCTACGGAGATGCGGCCGGACTTCACGGCTTCCTCGAGCGAGGCCATGGCTGCGTCCGGAACCGGAGGCTGCAGAATCACGTCCGCGCCCGCCTCCACCGCTCGAACCGCAGCATCGCCCGGCGCGTACTGCGAAGTGACGCCACCCATGTCCATCGCATCGGTGACGATGAGTCCTTTGAATTTCAATTCGTTCCGCAGGAGGCCGGTCAAAATATTTCGCGAAATAGTTGCGGGGACAGTCGGGTCGGATTCGAAGGCCGGCACGTTCAGATGTCCCGGCATCACCGAACCGACGTCTGCGGCAATCGCCGCGCGGAAGGGAACCAGTTCCGTGTTTTCGAGCTCGGCTCGGTCGCCCGGAACCGTGGCAAGCGAAAGATGCGAATCCACGCTGACGTTTCCATGCCCCGGAAAATGCTTCGCGCGCGGCCAAGCCTCCATTTTCTTCGACGCCGCGTATAAATTGGGTGACGTACTCGGCCACTCGCTTCGGGTCCTCTCCAAATGAACGAATATTGATGATCGGATTGTTCGGGATTGTTATTCACGTCTGCGTCAGGCGCGAAAATCCAGCGGACTCCGGCGGCGCGCGCCTCGAGCGTCGTTATCTTTCCGATGACGTAAGCGGAGCGAGGATCGTTGGCCGCGGCGACGGCCATGGGAGAAGGAAACGAAGTACCCTTCGTCGATGCGCATGCTCGTTCCGGTTTCAAAATCCGCGCCGATAAGCAGTGGAGTCTTCGCGTGTTTTTGCAACTCGTTGGTCAATGCGGCGGTCGGATAAACCTGGCTGCGTTCGATGCCGAGCGGGCCGCGTTGCGTGCCGAGAATCAATCCGCCCACGTGATTATCTTCGACCTGGTGGAGCAACTCTTTGTAGTCCGCGCTTTCGGTGGAAGTGAAAACGCCGAAATAGTACGGCATCAACATCTGGCCGAGCTTTTCCGCGCAGTGTCATTTTCTTGAGCGTTACTTCCACCCACGCCGGTTTGGTGACGGGCTGCCGCGGATTTTGGGAGGACGTTTTTTGCGCGCGAAGGGAAATTGTCATGAGAAGAAGCACAGACAGTGCGGAAAGGCCGAGTTTACGCATCGCATTCGCCAAAGGCCTTCCATGTTGACGCCTGCATCCCGCGGCTGTATATAGCACACGGCTCCATGACGCACAACGAAACGTCCTCGCGCGTGTTTCGTATCCGTTCTCTCCACATTTGGCTGCGGAGCGCAGTTTTGGCCGGGTTTTGCTGCGTTTTGAGTACGTCCGCACAGGAAAAATCCGGCCAAGCAATGGCCGCTCGCACGGAAACCGGAATTGGCGTGCTGGAGGCGCAGAATTTTGCGCCTTTGCGCGGCAAGCGCGTCGGCTTGATCACGAACGAAACCGGCGTTGATGCGCGGGACCGGCGGACCATCGATCTGTTGGCGCGCGCCGACGGAGTCAAGTTGGTTGCAATTTTCAGCCCAGAGCATGGCATAGCGGCCAAAGGTGACGCATCTGTGGCAAATGCAACTGACTCTGCTACTGGCTTGCCGATTTATAGCCTTTACGGCGAGACTCGACGCCCGACCGACGCGATGCTGAACGGGGTTGACGCGCTGGTGTTCGACATTCAAGACGCGGGCGCGCGCTTTTACACATATGTAACGACGATGGGCTATTGCATGGAGGAGGCGGCGAAACACAAAATTGCCTTCTTCGTGCTGGATCGGCCCAATCCGCTGGGCGGCGAGATCATCGAGGGACCCATGCTCGATCCTGACAGGGTTTCATTCGTCGGTTATTTTCCCGATGCCCGTGCGTTATGCAATGACGATCGGCGAACTCGCGAAGATGTTCAACACCGAAAACAAAATTGGAGCGGATTTACATGTTGTTGAAATGCGGAATTGGCGACGAAGCGAAATGTACTGGATGACTGGTCTGCCGTGGATTCCGCCATCGCCAAATTTGCCGGCTATCACGAATCTGGTTCCGTACCCCGGGATTGAAAGTTTACAAGCCGGTGGCGTATCGGTGGGGCGCGGCACTGAGGATGCGTTTCTAGAGTTTGGCGCACCTTGGATCCAGTCGCAGGATCTACTCGCGGAATTGAAACGGCGTTCGATTTCTGGAGTGAGTTTTAACGCGCGATCATTTACTCCAAAGACGGGGCCATATGCGGGAGAGAAATGCGAAGGCGTTGGGCTGACGGTCACAGATCGCGATAATTTTCGTTCGATAGAGATGGGCCTGCAAATTGCACAAGCGCTACATAAGCTTTACCCGCAACAATTTCAGATTGCGAAAATGATTCAACTGCTGGGATCGAAAGCCACGGTTGAACGCCTTGAGCGAGCTGACGATCCCAAACAGATTGAAGTCGGCTGGGCCGCGGACCTGGCAAAATTTAGTGCGATGCGTGCGAAATATCTCATTTATCGTTAGGACGGAAAATGCGTCGTTGCAAACCGAACCTTCGAAGGAAGTGCGCGTGCGGCCGAGAGCGTGGCTAGCGTGGAGCAGCGGAAAGGACAGCGCTTGGGCGCTCCACGTAGTTCGCCAAAGCACCGAGTTGGAAGTTGTGGCGCTGCTCACGACTGTGAATCAGACGTACTCGCGCGTCGCGATGCACGCGGTGCGAGAAAGTTTATTGGAAATGCAGGCGACCGCGGCGGGGCTGCCATTGATTAAGGTGCCGATTCCGTCGCTGTGCACGAATGAGATTTACGAGCAGGCCATGGACGAAGCGATGGCCCAGGCGAGGGCCGAAGGCGTGACGTGATTTTCGGCGACCTATTTCTCGAGGATGTACGCGCATACCGGGAAAAGCATCTCGCCGGTTGTGGCATGATGCCGGTCTTTCCACTGTGGCGGCGCAATACGCGTCAGCTCGCTCAAGAAATGATCGCGCACGGCATGTCGGCTTACCTAACTTGCGTGGATCCTCGAAAACTCGACCGTTCATTTGCCGGACGCAGATTCGACGCCGAACTTTTGACTGCGCTTCCGGCTGGAGTGGATCCGTGCGGTGAGAATGGGGAGTTTCACAGTTTTGTGAATGGCGGACCGATGTTCAATCGAACCATTTCGGTAACGGCTGGAGAAATTGTTGAACGCGAGGGATTCGTGTTTGCCGATTTTCTTCCGCAAGTCTCGGCGACGAGCAAAGTATAGAATCGAGTTTCGTTTCGATCGCGATTTCGTTCACAATCCGAGGTGCGCTTTGCATAGGAAAGTTTATTGATGCGGATTTGTTCTTTGCTGCCTTCGGCTACGGAGATTCTTTACGCGCTGGGCCTCGGGGATTCCGTCGTAGGCGTGACACACGAATGTGACTTCCCGCTGGAAGCGGCCAAGAAGCCTGCCTTGATTCGGCCTCGCGTAGATCCGCACGCGGAGGCGGGCGAGATCGATCGCCAAGTCAGCGAGCTTGTTGCCCGCGGTGAAAGCATTTACGCCGTGGATGCGGAATTATTGCGAACGCTGGAACCGGATCTGATAGTGACGCAGGACCTTTGCCATGTATGCGCGGCTTCGCCGGATGATCTGGCCACGGCTTTAACGCGTCTGCCGAAGAAACCAAGCGTGTTAGCACTCACGCCGCACTCGCTGCGCGATGTTTGGGACGACATTCGGGAGGTTGGCGACGCCACGCAACGCCGCCGGGAAGCGCAGGCGCTCGCGATTACACTCGAACAGAAGGTTGCTGCGATAGAAGCCAAGGCTACGCAAGCGAAGACTCGTCCGCGAGTACTGTGCCTCGAATGGCTCAATCCCTACTATGTTGGTGGGCACTGGGTCCCGGAAATGGTGGCGAAGGCTGGAGGGCAAGATGTCTTGGGGCGCGCCGGCGAACCTTCATTCCGGGTCAGCGCGGAAGAAATTGCAGCGAGTGGCGCGGAACTTATCGTCGTGATGCCGTGCGGCTTCAACGTCGATCGAATTGTCTCAGAATACGGCTCGGCGGGTTTGCCCGATGGACACATAGACTTGCCGGCGGTACGGGAGCAACGCGTCTTCGCCGCTAATGCAAATAGTTATTTTTCGCGTCCCGGGCCGCGGCTTGCCGATGGAGTGGCACTTCTCGCGCATCTCTTCCATCCGGATTTGTTTTCAACGCCGCCTTCAACAGGTTCGTTTAAGAAATTATGATCCGTAAGGAAAATTAAGCGACGTCGCTTTCGGTTTGTCGGCCCCACAGACGATAAAAAAACAATCCTGAAAGAATCATCGCCAGTCCAATCGAAGAGCGCACCGGGCGCTGAATCCAGATATTGATCGTCAGCGCCAAAGCTCCCGCAACGAATAGTCCGGGCACAACCGGGTATCCCCAAGTGCGGTAAGGCCGGTTCATGTCCGGGGCAATTTTGCGCAACCGGAACATCGCAACGACCGAGAGCGCATAAAAAATCCATGCGGCGAAGACGAATAGGGAAGTCAATTCTTCGAACGTGCCGGTGAGTGCCATCAGCGCCGCCAAAACTCCCTGGAAAATTAAGGCGCCGCCGGGAGTTCGAAAGCGCGGGTGCACGGTGCCGGTAACGCGGAAGAACAATCCGTCGCGGGCCATGGCATAGGGCACCCGCGCGCCGCTCATAATTGACGAATTGAGAGTGCCCAGCGCAGCGACAATCATTGCCAGCGTGATCCAGAATGCAGCGCCCCGGCCCGCGAAACCTTCCACCACGTCCGAAGCAACGTGCGATGAACTGGCGACGGCGCTGAACGGAAGCGCGTAAAAGCAAACCGCGTTAAACAAGAGATATATTGCGGCCACGAGGATCGTTCCGCCGGCGAGCGCCAGCGGAAAATTCCGCTCCGGATTTTGTATCTCGGAGCCGACACGATTAAGATCTTCCCATCCGTCATAAGCCCAGAGCGCTGCAGCAAGCGCGGCAAGAAAGGCTACGAGTGCGCCGCTGCCGGTTTGCACGGGCCAGAACGGATGGAAATGCGACATGCTTCGGTGGCCGAACCAGAATCCCGCCGCCACAATTGCGAGCACGGCCCCGACTTTTAGTAGAGTGAGCGCGACCTGTACGCGTCCGCCGAGACGCACGCCGAGATAGTTGATGAATGTGAAAAGGATGATCGCGCCAGCGGCCATGGGCTGCGACCAGGTGAACACAAAGTCGTAAGGTGCGCCCCCGAATGGAGGTGTGAAATGCCACGAAAAGACAGGAACCGCGAGGCCGGGGATGAGAAAACTTGAAAATCTCGCCAACCCTGCCGCGATCGAAGCCGCGGAACTCGATTCGCCCACGGTGGAGTGCATCCATCCAAACATAAAGCCCCAAATAGGCCCGAGACCCCTGCGAAGGTATGCATATTGTCCGCCGGCCTCGGGCATTGCCGCGCCCAGCTCGGCAAACGACAGCGCGCCAAATAGCGAGAGAAGCCCGCCGGCGATCCATGCGGCGTAAACCAGGCTGACCGAGCCGCCAACCGCCGCCATTTCGCTCGGCTTCAGAAATATTCCCGTGCCAACCATCGTGCCGACTACGATGGCCGACGCAGCCCACGGTCCCAGGCCGCGTATCAGCTCGAGCCTTTCCTTCGAACGCGTCCGGGTTGCGATAGATTTCTCCAATTTGAAGAACTGAGATTCTATAACGGCTGCGGTGTGACGACTTTTACGCTCGCACTGCCCGTGAACATACTTGCCAAAGAACCGACGGCGAACGTGATCAAGGTGCCGACCAGCACGTACCAAGTCCATGCGAGCGGCGTGAGAAATCGAATCGCGATCATGGCCGCAAGCCCTGTTACAAAACCAATGAGCGCTCCGGTTTCATTCGCTCGGCGATTCCAAGTGCCGAGCAAAAACACACCCAGGGTCGCGCCGTAAGTGATTGATGCAATCGTAAGCCCGGCCACGAGCACTGGACCCCAGCGAACCAAACCGAGAACTCCGAGCACGATGCCCCAAATCAGCGTCAACCTGCGCGAACGAGCGAGAGACTGCGCTCCTGCCTCAGCGCGTCGCGCGCCCAGGTCTATGATGCTCGAGGATGCCAGTGAGTTCAACGAGCCACTCGCGTTCGACATCGCAATCGCAAAGACGGAAGCCAGCACGATGCCCGCGAGACCAATGGGCATGCCGTGAACGATGAACTCAGGATAAGTTTTGTCGGGATCGCCGCCCGGTATGTTGAATGCGAAATGCTGTGCATATACAAAAAGCATCACGCCCAGGACAAGAAATAGCGCAAATTGCGTAAAAATAATTACGCCGCTTGTGAGTAGCGCCTTTTTACTGTCACGTTCGTTGCGCGAGGCAAGAAGCCTTTGCACCATGGTCTGGTCGGTTCCGTGGCTCGCCATAGTCAGGAATGTTCCGCCCAGAAGGCCGGACCAAAATGTATAGCTTTTCGTCAAGCTGAAGGCGAAATCGAAAATAGTCAGCTTGCCCCCGGCGGCTGCGGCTGCATGAGTCACCGTAGGCCAGCCGCCGGGAATTTTGTGCAGGAGCAGAAGAAACGCAGCGAGTGAACCCGTTATGTATAGCGCGAACTGCATTACGTCCGTCCAGATCACCGCGCGCATGCCGCCTTCAAAAGTGTAAAAAAGAGTGAGAGCGGCGATGATGAATATGGAACTGCGCTCGCCGGTGCCGAACGCGACGCTCACAACTTTGCCAATAGCGGATATCCGCACACCCTCCGCCAGCGCACGCGTGCATAAAAAGACTACGGCGGCCGCCGACTTCATGCGCGCCCCAAAACGCTTTTCCAAAAGCTGGTAAGCCGTGTAGAATTCCCCCTGAAAATACTGGGGGATGAGTACCACGCATAGAATTACACGGGCGACCAGATAGCCAAGCACGAGTTGAAGAAATCCGAGGTTTCCGCCGTATGCGATTCCAGGTGTGCCGATGATCGTGAGCGTCGAAGTTTCGGTGGCGACGATTGAGCACGCGATGGCCCACCACGGCGCGGTGCGTCCGCCCAAGAAATAATCGCGCAAGCTTTGCTGGCCTCGGCGGAAGTGGGCGCCGAGCAGCGTAACGGCCACAAGATAGAGAACGATGATGGCCAGGTCGATTGGGCTGATTTGCATGGTGCGCAAAACGAGTCGCGCGATGCTAACCGCGCGCTTCGAGCAGTGTCAAGCAAGGTGAAAATATGCCAGAACCGGTTCCGCCTCGTCCTGCGGCTTTTTATCTGGGTTTCGATGGCGGAGGCACGAAGACGGATTGCTTTCTTGTTGACGCCGAAAATAAAGTGATGGCCCACGCGACGGCCGGCCCTTCGAATCCAATTCGTGCCGGGTATGCGAAGGCGTGGTTCACGCTGAGCGACGCCGCGGACCTGGTGCTCGAACGCTGCCATCTCAAATCGAGCGACATTCTCGGGATTTGCGCGGGCATCGGTGGCGCGGGACGCGATGCTGTCGCGCGGCGCATAGCAACATTCCTCGAGCACGGCTTTCCGCAGGCCACGGTGATGGTCACGACCGACCTGGAGATCACTTTGCAAGCCGCCGTCGGAGATGGCGAAGGCGTAATCCTTGTCGTAGGCACCGGGTCGGCTGCTTATGGACGCGATGCGGAAGGCCGTGTCGCGCGCGCCGGCGGACGCGGCCCGTGGTTCAGCGATGAAGGAAGCGGTTTCGACATTGGCCGCCGCGCGATGGCCTCTGTGGTTCGTGCAGACGAAAAACGCGGGCCGGCGACCGCGCTTTCCCAAAAAATGTTGCAGTGGCTGGGATGTAAAGACTGGACCCGCGTTCTCGACTGGGTAGTGAAAGATCCTGACGACGTTTTTCCTCGCGTCTTTCCTCTGGTGGCCGACTTAGGCGATCGTGGCGACGCGGTTGCTTGCGACATACTTTCGAGGGCGGCGGAATCGCTGGCTGAACTAACTTTGAGCGTGCTTCAAAAACTTGGAATGCCAGATCGCGACGTGCCTGTTGCAAGATCCGGCGGCACGATTGGCCGCAGCAAATTCTTCGACGCCGCGATCGAATCCGCTCTGGCCAGAGTCGCGCCGCGCGCCTCGTTGGTGCCGCTGCACGTCAAGCCTGCCGAGGCTGCGGCGAAAATGGCGATTCGCTTGGGGAAACTCAAGGCACATGCCGGGTCATGAGGCTGCCGCCCGTCTTCAGCGCGCGCGGTCCGCTTCTGGTGACGATTTGGATGTCCTGATCCACGACGCGGACCCGGAAACCCTGCTCGCGCTGCTCGAAAATCCCAACCTGCAAGAGGCGCACATCAGCCGCTTGCTCGAACGCTCCGATCTTTCTGCCGAGCTTCTTGATGCTGTCGTCAAGGAAGAGAAATGGACTTCCAGCGAGACCGTGCGGCTCAGACTCGCGCGCCATCCGCAGACGCCGCGACGCGTTGCGCTTTCCTTTCTGCGCCAACTTTATTTGTTCGATCTCGTGCGGGTCAGTTTGCTCCCTGCGGCTCCGGCCGATATTCGCCGCGCGGCTGAGGAACTTATTACCACACGAGTGCCGCATCTTCCCATCGGTGAAAAGCTGACACTCGCAAGGCGTGGGCCGCCGCGTGTTGCCGGCGCCATCTTGGCGGAAGGGCACCCTCAGGCGCTTAAGCTTGCCCTGGCGAATTCGTTTTTGACGGAAAGCCAGGTGCTCAAGGTTCTCGCTAAGGCGGACGTGCCCGCCCGCGTCGTCGCAGCCATCTCTCAGCACCCGAAATGGTCTATTCAATATAATGTTCGCGTAGCCTTGGTTCGGCACCCGCATACGCCAGTTCCAGCGCTGCTGGAATTTCTGCCGAATCTTGCGCTGCTCGATTTGAAGGACGTTGCGGCACTCGAAGGGCTCGCTCCACATTCACGAAAATATATTCAGCAAGAATTGGCGCGGCGCGCTGATCATCCAGAATAGAGGCGTAGAAAGAAACGGTTGGAACGCGTACAAGGAGAAAATGGCAAATCGCAGATATCGAACGCGCTTCGTCATGATTGTCGCGGGGATCGCTTTCATCATCTTGCTTGTTTATCTGTCGCGACAGCAGAACCAAAGTGAGTACGAAGTGTGCGTGACATTTAAAGGAGCATCGCACTGTTCCACGGCCGCGGCGGCGAACGCGATGGAAGCCATACGTAGCGCGCAAGGAATCGATTGCGCGATGCTGACCAACGGCCGCGATGAGAATATGGTTTGCCTGGACACCCCGCCCGCGAGTACCCGCCAGGTAAAATAAAAAGCGATGGCGGCATCTTTCGGTGTCTAAATATCGAACGCGGTGGTGTGTCGAATTGACACGTAGCTTTTCGCTGCTTAGCATCGAAGGCGGGAGCAAACAACCGATCAATGACTCGCTGCCTGAATTGTGGAGCCGATCGCGACGCTGATAGGTGCGAGGCCTGCGGGCTAAGTTCCATCGCCGCGGAATTGTCGTTGCGGCAAAAGCTGTTGAACCGCACTGCGCTCTTTCTTGTGGGGGGGCTGGCACTGGTGGCAGCCAGTGAACGTTACCCGGCCCTCGAGCTCGACGGCATTTTGATTTTTACCGGCGTTCTATTTTTCCTGACTCTTGGATTGGCGATATGGGTGGAACGCCGCGCGCTCCGTCACGAGGAAGTGGAAGCCTTGAAGCGCGTTTATTACGGCTTGATTCCGCTGCCGTGGCTTCTGGCGATTCTTTTGCTTTCGAATGGATCGCTGGATCGCTATCCCCTGCACATCGAGCAAGCGCGAGTGATCAGCAAATTTTCCATGCCCGGGCCGATGGCTAATCGCCGTCTGGTTGTCACGTCATGGCGCGAAGGACGACGTGTGGAGCGGATTCCGGTGGATCGCGGGGACTTCGACCGCGTGAGCCGAGGCGACCTCGTCGATGTTCAGGTGCGGGAAGGGTTGATCGGAATCCCGTGGGTTGCGGGGGTGTCGCGGCAGTAGCCTTCAAATAATCCGCGCATTACTGCGAAGGTATCGTTCGCAAGGAATCCACTCGACATAGTTAAGTTTCATTGGGACACTCGCTCGTGCGCGTTCCAGAATCGTGGTCCAACCGCTTTCCCTTCCTCGAGGCGCTAGAGCAGGATTGGGAGCCCATTCCGCGTGCGGCGCTCATCGCCTGGGTTATTTTCTATTTGTTGTTTTTGTACCAAAGTGCGCGAGGCCAGGGAATTTTGTTGCTAATCGATGGCGTGTTTGTCCCGATCCACGAAGGCGGCCACTTGATCTTCCGGATTTTTGGCGAATTTATCATGGTCGCCGGCGGAACCGCGATGCAGCTGCTGGTGCCGTTCTGGCTGGCGCTTTATTTCTTCTTTCGGCGCCAGCCGCAGGGCGTGGCGTTCTGTCTGTTTTTCATGTTCGCGCAATTCCTTCCGATCGCCACTTACATGGCAGATGCCCGGGCGCAGGAGTTGCCGCTGCTCACGGTGGGAGATGCGGAATACGTAATCCACGATTGGGCGTATCTTTTTGGCAAACTCGGTTTATTGGAACAAGATACGCAGATCGCGAGTGCGGTAAGAGCCCTGGGATGGCTTGGAATGATCGCAGTCGTGACTTGGTTGGTTTGGCGCGGCCTGAATGATGTCGCCCAGTCAAAACCTCATGTTGCAGGCCAGTAAAATCACAGGGTGAGCTCTCTCCCCTTAATAGAATGCGCGCATGTCGGGCGGATGCGGAAGTTCGACCTCGAGGACGCGCCCGTAATCTCCTAACGTCAGCTTGATTAATTCTGCCGGGCCGACGTCGCGCACACTCCAACCGGAGGTGGCGAGCAAGCGACCGGGGACTGCAAAATTGTCGCTTGCGATGTCGCTGCCTTTTTTCTGAATGTCGGTGAGAAGCACTTTGTAAGTGAGCTTTGCTTTGATGTCGAGCTCGATGTAGCGACGGCCGAGCAACACGAGTACGAAGCGGGAATCTTTTTTTTTGTCCGGCTGGTAAACGTTGAAGGCCAGCGGAGTTTTATCGTCCAGCTTTACCTGCGCGAGGGTCACGGGCTTCCAGTGGAAGCGTTCGCTTTGGGCGCTGCCAGGGCCCGTGCTAACTAGTAGTGCGAAGAGGACCGTTATCCTGGTTGTTGTGGTCAGAGGCGATTGAAAAAACATCATGTCGGCGATTTGGCAAAATTAATAGATGCTGGATTCGCGCTTGCGGCCGGTGTAGTCCACGTAAACGATCTTGGTATCGGTGTAGAAATCGATCGCGGCGTGGCCCACTTCGCGCGGACCCACGCTGGAATCTTTTGCGCCCCCGAAGGGGACATGCGCTTCGCCGCCAACGGTGGGCGAGTTCACGTGCGTCATGCCCGTTTCGATTTTGTCCACGAACTCGAAAATCTTGTTCGAGTCGGTCGAATAGATCGAACTGGATAAGCCGTAACGCACCGAATTTGCGGCCTCCAGAGCTTCGTCGAAATTCTTTACGCGGATCACGCTCAGCACGGGTCCAAAAATTTCTTCTTGTGCTATGGAACTATCTGGGCTCACGTGGTCAAACACGGTAGGCGAAACGAACCAGCCCTTTTCATATTTTGGGCCGGTGAGACGCTCGCCCCCACAAAGCAGTTTTCCTTCCCGCTTGCCGATTTCGATGTACTTCAGGACCGTGTTCATCTGATTTTCGTCCACCGACGGGCCCATTTCCACGCCGGGCTCGAGGCCATCACCAACGACATATTTTTTCGCGCGCTCGACGAGAGATGACACGAACTGGTCCGCGACTTTCTCCTCGATCACCACGCGGCTGGTGGCAGTGCAGCGCTGGCCGGTAGAAGCGAACGCTCCGGCGAGTGTAGATTCCATGGCGAGCTGCAGATCAGCGTCGGCGAGAACTACAACGGGATTCTTGCCGCCCATCTCGCACTGGATTTTCTTCAAGCGTTGCGCGCCGGAAGCGTAAAGAGCGCAGCCCACTTCGTTCGACCCGGTGAAGGACAGTCCGTGGACCAGCGGGTTTTGCACCAACTCATCGCCCGTATCGCGGCCCGAGCCCATGACGAGATTCAGCGCGCCCCCCGGAAGGCCAGCCTGCTCGAAAATCTGCGCAATTTTCATGGCTGTAAGCGGCGTCAGAGTTGCGGGTTTGAAAACGACGGTGTTGCCGCAGACCAGAGCGGGAGCAATCTTCCATACGGGAATAGCGACGGGAAAATTCCATGGCGTGATCGCGCCCACGACTCCAAGGGGCTGGCGAATCGTGTAAGAAAAATTCTTCGGAAGCTCGCTGGTAAGAGTCTCGCCGTTTAGGCGGCGGGCTTCGCCGGCCATAAATTCCGTGATGTTGATGGCACGCTGAACTTCGCCAAGAGAATCTTTCAGCGCTTTGCCTTCTTCGCGGGTCAACAAGCGAGCCAAATCTTCTTTTTGCGCCTGCATCAGTCGCGTCGCGTTGAAAAGGATTTTCCCGCGGTTGGGGGCCGGTGTTTCGCGCCAGGCAGGGAAGGCAGCTTTGGCGGCAGCGATGGCTTCCTTCATTTCCTCGCGCGTCGAAAGCGGGATGCGGGCAACGACTTCATCCGTATTCGCCGGGTTGCGCCGCTCAACAATCTTCGTCGAACGCGATTCCACCCACTTTCCGTTGATATAATTCCTGCAAAGCGTCGCCGCGCTAGTTGCCGTCGCCATTTTTATCCTATGTAAAATTACGTTTTATTGTTGCCGGGCTGCACGTCTTAGGTCCGAAAGGGTCTGTCACTACCCAAAATCCAACAAGTGGTACATTTCCCGCGCTAAAGAAGATTGTCGACCTGGGATGCACTCCCGGATACTGATTCCAAACGTGACCGATGTCGCGTGCGAACCCACAAATGAAGGGAGGCAGCCAAAAGCAAAATGCAAAGTGGGTGAGCCTTCCGTCTCTCGCAATGGCGTACCCTGAGGCCATCAACGTCGCGGTGATGAGCACAAACATGAGTAGAAGCCAGGAGTCATGTTCAGAAAGAACATGTGTTTCTGTTCGCCAGACGAGCCAATTTTCTAAGGTGGCGATGACGAATATACGGACGGCTCGCCAAGGCGCGCCCAATCTCTTTGCCTCGATTATGTTTGTGTCATTCATTTATATTCTATGCGCGGACCTCACTGAACGACTTATCGAGGAGGCGGATGCCTTCGTCCACATCGGCTTTGGAAATGTTCATGGGCGGGGCCATGCGGATGGTGTTGCTGTAGAGGCCGCCTTTGCCGACAAGGAGGCCGTTGGCGCGAGTGCGCTCCATGATTTGATTTGCTTCCTGCGCGGCGGGCTCCTTGGTCTGGCGGTCTCTTACGAGTTCGAGTGCTTGCATCATGCCCATGCCGCGAACGTCGCCGATGAGTGGATATTTCTGTTGTAGCTCTTCGAGTTTCTTTCTGAAGTAGCCGCCGACCACATGAGTATTTTCGAGGAGATCTTCTTCCTCGATCACTTCGATCACGGCGCGCGCGGCGACAGACGTGACTGGGTTGCCGCCAAACGTAGCGATGTTCAGGCCTTGAAATTTGCCGGCAAGCTCGGCAGTGGTGATCGTAACTCCCGCGGGAACACCATTAGCCATGCTTTTCGCCGAGGTGATGACGTCCGGCGTAACTTCCCACTGCTCTATGCCCCACCATTTTTTGCCGGTGCGGCCCCAGCCAGTCTGCACTTCGTCGGAGATAAAAAGACCGCCGTAATTTTTTACGATGCGATGGACAATCTTGAAATATTCCGGCGGTGGAGTGATAAATCCACCGACGCCCTGAATGGGTTCGGCGATAAACGCGGCAATTGATCCGCTGGTGGTGGTTTGGATTACGCCCTCGACGTCGTTCGCGCATGCGACGCCGCATTCGGGATATTTCAAATGGAGCGGGCAGCGGTAGCAATAGGGATTCACGGCATGCGAGACGCCCACGCTGATGACTCCCGCTTTGCGCCACGCAGATTGCGCGGTAACGGATTTCGCCAGCGCGGAGCCGCCTGAATACGCATGGCGGAGTGCAACGATGTCGTAACTGGGGCTGGCGCTGCGAGCGAGAAGGATCGCGGCCTCGTTCGCTTCGGTACCGGAGCTGGTAAAAAAACTCTTCTGCAATTTGCCCGGGGTAATCTCGGCAAGCTTTTCGGCGAGCGCTACGACTGCTTCGTTGGGAAAAAGCGTGGAGGTGTGCTGAAGTTTGTCCACCTGTGCTTTGATTTTTGAAGTGACCTTAGGATTGCAGTGCCCCACGCCGATAGTGACAATGCCGCCGAAGAAATCGAGATACTTGTTTCCTTCAACGTCCCAGAGATACTGCATCAAAGCGTGGTCGGCGACGAGCGGATGCTCGTAATAATTCGCCACCGAGGGCCAGATGAATTCCTTGTGCTTGCGGACGGCTTCTTCGCTGCGCGAAGTAGTAAGTTTCGGCGTGGTAGTCATTACAATCCTTTCAGCGTAGCCTACATTCCTGTTTTGGTTGACAAGCAGTTTACCCCGCGACGCGCACCGCGGCAAGCAAGCGCATGCATTGCGACGGTCGAGATTTGCCGGATAAAAGCTGCATCGACCCCGCATACGGCTCGCTGAAATATAAGCGCCGTTTTGACGTTACTGCCCGTATAATCCGGCGGACGCCACGATGGATCGCATAATAAAAAGCTTATTTCGGGGACTGGGCCGCATGTTCCCGACCTGCATGACACTGAGCCAGGCGGTTGCGTTTAATATGTTCCTGGCGTTTTTTCCCATGCTTCTTCTGGTGTTGGGAATCCTCAGCAGCAAAGCATCTTTTCACGGCGCGTTGAGGGAATTGCCGGAGCGTCTGCGTCTGATTCTTCCGCCGGGAACCGAAGACGTAGTCGTCGAGTATTTCACGCGGAAGGGGCAGCATCCCTGGAAATGGTTCTTGCTTGGGCTTGGCGGAACGCTGCTGGCCGGGTCGCAGATGATGGCGGGCCTGATCGAAGGATTCCGTATGATCGAGCGCGACGAAATCAAGCTGAGCTACTGGCGAATCCAACTGCGTTCGCTGCTTCTACTGGTTCTAACCGTTGTGCCTTCCCTAGTGGTCATCATTCTGACCGTTTTCGGTAAACAAGCTCGAGCGTGGCTGATTCATCAATTTGGACTCGCCGCCTTGATCCGAGCCCTGGCATTCATTTTTCAGGCGGGACTGGTGTTTGGGCTCTCGATGATCGTTCTGGTGCTGCTGTACAGAATCGGTCGTCCCGGGCACAAGGGTTTTATGGATGTGCTGCCGGGGGCGGTGATCGCGACGGTGCTGTGGTGGGTCGTCGATATCGTGTTCGGATTGTACGTTCGGAAAATGCCATACAACGTGGTATATGGCGGTCTCGCAGCAGCGATCGGTTTGCTTCTATGGATGTACCTGACGGCAATTGTTGTGTTGTGGGGCGCGGCGTATAATGCGGAGTGGCGGGAGTCGGCCGGTGCCGACAACTTTCCTGCCGAAAGTAGTATGCTACTCAGGTAGGCCCGGTCCACGAGCGTGATTCGATGAGAGAGATTCGCGTCGAATGCTATGCGGGACATCGCGCGGACGAGCGGCCAACCCGCTTTGTGCTGGGCGGCCGGCCGTTCGAAATCAGCGAACTCGACGGGCGATGGTATTCGCCGGAAGCCAGTTACTTCCGGGTTCGTGCCGAAGACGGAAATTATTACGTTTTGCGGCATGATGAAGTGGAAGACCTTTGGACCCTGGACGGGTTCCGCGCGCCACGCGCCGGCCGCTAAGATCCTCCGCGCTGACGCTGGGCGTATGAACTCCGCCCCTGCTGGCCCTGCGCTTTCGCTTTTGGTGACCTCGAGCTTGTCTTCATTCCTTGTATTGACTACTAGGCTGATGCCGTACCTCTGTTGCAACTTTTACGAAGACCGAGGGTTAAAATTAAGGGAAAGCAGCAAACGCGATTTCGTTGCCAGCCTATAGGCTGAGGGTTTTCGGGAAGTTCTTTCAATGAAGAAAAAGAAATTTCAAATGTGGAAGCGGCTCGATACATATGGAGCGTGGTTTCTCGCTTCAACATTGACGATTGCTTTGGCCGCCGTCGCATTCTTTGCGGTCGGCGTTCCGTATGCGCGCGCAGGTAACGACGAGATGACCTCGAAAAATATTTCCAGCGAGCCACCTGCCGCGCTGGCCGACGAGCATTCCAAATCCACAGCTCTCGATAAGAAATTCAAGGGAAAGCTGCCCATCAGCGAACTGACCGAGGATGAGGCCATCATGCATGCCATGAACCGCCTCGGATTTGGTCCGCGTCCTGGAGATGTGGAGCACATCCGAAAGACGGGTTTGGAGAAGTGGGTGGATCAGCAACTTCACCCGGAGTCGATTGACGACTCGGCGCTAGATCAGAGGCTGCAACGATATTCAACGTTGAATTTGTCCGCGAGAAAATTGATCGAAGAATATCCGCAGCCGGGGCAGGTAATTAAGAAGGAAGGCATCACGAAAGAGGAGTACGAGCAGCGGATCAAGGATAAGCAACGCGACGCGGAGTCGCAGGTGATCGTTACAGGAAACGAAAATTTGGATAAAGCGCAGCGGCAGCTTGCAAAGCTGCAAGGGCCGGGCCGGATCGTCGCTGAACTTTCCATGGCCAAGGTAGACCGCGCGATTTACAGCAACCGGCAGCTGCAGGCGGTGATGGAAGACTTCTGGTTCAACCACTTCAATGTGTTCGCGCAGAAGGCAGAGGACAAGTGGCTGTTGCCGTCGTACGTGCGCGACACCATACGTCCGCGAACGATGGGAAAGTTTGAGGATTTGCTGCTGGCGACGGCGAAGAGTCCGGCGATGCTGATCTATCTGGATAATTTCCAGAGCGCCGATCCCGATGCTGTCCGCCGTTTGGATGCTGAAAGAGCGATGAGGCGCGCCCGGTATGGGAGAGCTTTTGCCGGCGGGGCGGCGCCGACGCCGGGAACTTTTCCCGGGCCGGTGACCTCCACGTCTGCGCCAGGCGCTGGCGCGGCGACCGCTGTGAAGAAGCAGGAGCGCGGGCTGAATGAAAACTATGGCCGCGAAGTGATGGAGCTCCACACCATCGGCGTGGATGGCGGATACACGCAACAAGACGTGGTTCAAATGGCGGAGTGCCTGACGGGGTGGACTGTGCGTACGCCGCGGAAAGATCCTGAATTTTTCTTCGATGACCGCATTCACGCGCAAGGCAAGAAAGTCGTGATGGGACGCACGTTCAGCTATGGCGGAGAAAAAGACGGAGAAGAAGCGCTGAAGATGCTGGCGAATCATCCCCACACCGCGAAATTTATATCCATGGAGCTGGCGCGGCATTTTGTCTCCGACAATCCGCCGCCGGCACTGGTCGAGCGCACGGCCGCGGAATTCTCCGCGACGCAGGGAGATATTCGCAGCGTGCTGAAGACCATGATTTATTCGCCGGAGTTTTGGTCCAAGGAAACGTATCGCGCGAAAGTGAAAACGCCGTACGAGCTGGTGGCCAGCACCGCACGAGCGCTCAACGCGGAAGTTACCATCACTTTGCCGACGGCGCAGTGGGTGGCAAGGATGGGCGAGCCGCTCTTCCTGTGCCAAACGCCCAATGGGTACTCAGATAAGGCTGAGACGTGGGTGAATACCGGCGCGCTGCTGAATCGCCTGAATTTTGCGCTTTCGTTTGCCACTGACAAAGTAGCGGGCGCGACTGTGGATTTGAAGTCCACGCTCGGCGACGAAGCGGCGAAAGATCCGCATGCGACGCTGGCGAAGGCCATCAATGATTTTCTGGGCGACCAGATTGCGCAGCAAACGCGGCAAACGCTCGTGGCGCGTCTGAACGATCCGCAAATTTTGCAGGCGAGCTTGGATGATCCGGTTCAACAGGTAAATGAAGGGCTGATTGCGGGGCTGGTTCTCGGCGCGCCCGAATTTCAGCGGCGATAGCCATCCTAAGAGCTCTCCGTAGGGGCGTTCGCCGCGGCGAGCTGCGCCCGGCGCAGATGCTTGGCAGTGCTCAGTACCACCCGAGTGAAGTCTTCTCGATTTTTTTGAGGATAGGGAGAATTCCGATGGATATTTCCAGGCGATATTTTCTGAAGAGCGGCGGCGTCGCGATGATCGGCTTGGCCTCTCTGCCTTCGTTTTTGCAGCGCGCAGTGGCTACCACGACCGGACCGAACAAAAAGAAAATGGTCGTGCTGTTTCAACGCGGCGCCATGGACGGCTTGAACGTTGTCGTGCCGTTCGGCGAACCAAACTATTACCACATGCGGCCAACCATCGCGATTCCGAAGCCGCAGCACGGCGGGGTGGATGCCGCGCTCGATCTGGACGGATTCTTTGGTTTGCATCCCAGCCTTCAGCCTTTGATGCCGTTGTTCAGGAGCAACCAGCTCGCCATCGTGCAAGCAGTGGGCTCGCCGGATCCTTCCCGTTCGCACTTCGACGCGCAGGATTTCATGGAGTCCGGCACGCCCGGAGTGAAAGCCACCGAAGACGGCTGGCTAAATCGCACAATGCGAACGATTCCGGAAGATAAACCCTCGGCATTCCGTGCCGTTGCTTTCGGACCTTATTTGCCGCGAACGCTGCAGGGCATTTCGCCGGCGGTGGCGATCCCGGACTTGAAGCAATTCAAAATGTATGGGCCGCAACAGACCGTTGAGGGCGGATTCGAAGCGATGTACGCGCAGACGGTGGACCACGCCATGCGCGGCGTTGGAAATGAGACGTTCGAAGCGGTCGATCAACTAAAGAAAATCAATCCTGATACATATCAGCCGGAAAATGGCGCGCAATATCCGAAGAGCCGCTTCGGACAGAGCCTTGAAGAAATCGCCGAGCTGTTCAAGGCGAACGTGGGACTGGAAGTAGCTTTTCTCGATAGCGGCGGCTGGGACCACCACGTGAATGAAGGCGGCGTGCAAGGCCAGCTATCGAATCTGTTGCGCGATCTGGGGCAGGGAATTGCGGCCTTCCATCAGGACATGGGCGACCGCATGGGCGACGTGGTATTCGTCAGCATGTCGGAATTCGGGCGCACCGCGCACGAGAATGGCAATCGCGGCACAGACCATGGCCATGCGAATTGCATGTTCGTGATGGGCGGAGGAATCAAGGGCGGAAAAGTTTATTCGCGCTGGCCGGGACTGAACGAAGAGCAGCTGAATCAGGGCCGCGACCTTAAGGTGACCACTGACTATCGCAGCGTGCTGGGCGAGATTATTTCGAAGCACATGGGAGACCGCGACCTGAAGGCCGTGTTTCCCGGCTTTGCCAACGATCCGAAGCAATTTCTTGGTTTGGTAAAGGCTTGATCCTGAAGCCGGCTACTCTCGCGGTGATTTGTCGGACGCGTCGGGCTCGCTGTTGAAAATCTTCTTGATGCGTTCGTAGTTCTTGTCCACGAACGAAATATTTTCAGGCAACACCGAGTCCGGATATTCCTTGATGGTTCCCGCCTTCTTCATCTGCGTGGCCGCTGCGGAGTTGATCAGCGTGTAGGTCATCACCACGAACTCCCGCGGCGACAGCCCGGCGCCCTTTAGCGCGCTCACAATCGGAGGGTATTTGTCGATAATTGCGACGCTGCCCGCGATCGTGTTGCTCGGATTTCGCGAGTCATCATCGTCCATCTGCTTCTGAAGGCCGGGATTATCTTTTTGCGTGTTGCGTATGGCTTTTACCGCGGCGTCATATTTGTCAAGTTTGTCCGCGGTCAGGACGAAATTCTTGACTTCGTTCTTTTCCGCTTCCAACTGAGCTGAGGATTTGTCGTCCTTTTGATTCTGCGCGGCACCTTGCGCGGCAGTAACAAGCAGCAGCACCGCCGCGAGAACCACCGCATACTTCGCGCTCAGCCTAGGCATCATTTCCTCATACCACGAAGTTATTCCGCCGACTTAATCCGCATTCCGTAGAATGACCGGTAGACGAAACAGAAGGACACTACGAAAAACGCAGCGGCCAGAATGTGCGTTAACGTGCCGCCGGTTTCGGCGGTCAACTGAACCGCCAATTCCACGGCCAGCAACCCGAAGAGCGTGGTGAACTTGATCACCGGATTGAGCGCGACGGACGAAGTGTCTTTGAATGGATCGCCAACCGTGTCGCCCACGACTGTTGCGTCATGCAGCGGCGTGCCTTTTTGCTTGAGTTCCACTTCGACGATCTTTTTGGCGTTGTCCCAAGCGGCGCCCGCGTCGGCCATGAAGATAGCCTGATACAGACCGAAGATGGCGATCGAGATCAGGTAGCCGATGAAGAAGAACGGTTCCACGAACGCAAACGCCAGCGTGGCGAAGAACACGGCGATGAATATATTTAGCATGCCTTTCTGCGCGTACTTGGTACAGATTTCGACGACTTTTTTGCTGTCGGCCACCGATGCCTTCTCTGCGCTCGCCAGATTGATGTTGGCTTTGATGAACTCGACGGCGCGATATGCCCCAGTGGTCACGGCCTGCGTAGACGCACCGGTGAACCAATAGATCATCGCACCGCCGGTTACGAGTCCCAGGAAGAAGGGCGCGTGGAGAAGCGAAAGCTTGTCCACATTTGCGGTAATGCCGTTTGTCAGTGCCATGATGATCGAAAAAATCATGGTGGTGGCGCCGACGACAGCAGTGCCGATCAGCACGGGCTTTGCAGTGGCTTTGAAGGTGTTGCCCGCGCCGTCGTTAGCTTCGAGCAAATCCTTGGCGAGCTCGAAGTTCACGTCCATGTTGTAGTCTTTTTTCAATTCTTGCTTGATATTGGGGATGGTTTCAATCAGCGAAAGCTCGTACACCGATTGCGCGTTGTCGGTAACCGGACCGTAGGAGTCAACCGCGATAGTCACCGGGCCCATGCCCAGAAAGCCAAAAGCCACAAGACCGAACGCGAATACCGGAGCAGCAATCATCTGCGCCGCGGCCGCGAGCCCTTGCAGGCTGACGAGGTAGCCAAGCGACATCAGGCCGACCATGGCGAGTCCGAGATAGTAGCCGGAAAAATTCCCCGCCACGAAGCCGGACAAAATACCCAGCGAAGCGCCACCCTCGCGCGCCGAAGTGACCACTTCGCGAACGTGGCGCGATTCGGTGGAAGTGAAGACTTTTACCAGCTCGGGAATCACCGCGCCGGCCAAAGTGCCGCAAGAGATGATGGTGGCCAGCTTCCACCACTGCGTTGTGTCGCCGCCCAGGTCGGGAATGATCAGAGACGAAATGGCGTAGGTGATCACGATGGAAACGACGGAAGTGATCCAGACGAGTGAAGTAAGCGGAGACTCGAAATTCATCTCGTCAACTTTTCCGAAACGCGCTTTGGCGATCAGGTCGTTAATAAAATACGCCAGCGCGCTGGCCACCAGCATGGCGATGCGCATTACGAAGATCCAGACGAGCAATTGAACCTGCACGGTTGGGCTCTTCACTCCCAGCAGGATGAACGTGATCAGCGCGACTCCGGTGACGCCGTACGTTTCAAATCCGTCGGCGGTGGGTCCCACGGAATCGCCCGCATTGTCGCCTGTGCAGTCGGCAATCACGCCCGGGTTACGCGCGTCGTCTTCCTTAATCTTGAAGACTATTTTCATCAGGTCGGATCCGATGTCGGCAATCTTGGTGAAAATGCCGCCTGCAATTCGCAACGCCGCCGCGCCAAGCGATTCACCAATGGCAAAACCGATGAAGCAAGGGCCGGCATAGTCGCCGGGAACGAAGAGCAAAATCAAAAGCATCATCAGCAGTTCGACGCTGATCAGCATCATGCCGATGCTCATGCCCGCCTCGAGTGGAATGTGGTAAAGCGGGAACGGTTTCCCGCGAAGGCCGGCGAAAGCGGTGCGGGAGTTTGCAAACGTATTGACGCGAATACCAAACCAGGCTACGCCGTAGCTCCCCGCAATTCCCAGCACGCTGAACAAGAAAATGATGATTACGCGGAGGGCCTCGTAATGCAGCAGCACGCCGAAATACAGCACGATGACCACGGCAATGAAGAGTTCGAGCAGCAACAGAAACTTGCCCTGCGTAATCAGGTAGGTTTTGCAGGTTTCGTAGATTAGCTCGGAGATTTCGCGCATGGCGCGATGGACCGGCAGATTCTTCAGGCGCGTGTAAATCACCAGGCCGAAAACCAGACCAAAGATGCAGAACAAGATGCCGAAGAGCAGGAGTGTGTGTCCGTCGATGCCCAGAAAGCTTACTGAAGACAAATCCGGCAGCTTCAGATTCGCTTCGCCGCCAGGCGCCTCACCGGGCGATTGCGCGTATGCTGCGGCAGCGCCCAAAAGCATTACGAAAAATCCAGAAGCCGATTTCAATGCGGTGCGGCAGAAATTCCGCCGTCGAAATGAGAGCAAAGTACGCATTAAAAGGCCCCCCGTACGCAGGCGGTCACACGTTTGGCAAGACAGAAGCACATTCGATCTTCCTCCGAATAAAGACTCCTTGGCGGGAGCCTGCCTATTGCGAGAAACCACTAGACAGAATCGACTTTTGTAGCAGCTTTCCCACGTGTCGTCAAGAAAATAGGGCGTTTGGTCGCATTTCAGCTAGTGATCGCAAACGAGGAATCAGCAACGAAGCATTGACATTTTTCGGCACGTTTGCCCCCACCAAAGCAGTAATGGAGACAGCATAGCCCTCACCGCAATTTTATGACTCGCAGTCGGCTGCCTTAAACAACGTTGCTGCTAACGGTCTAGGAAAGCGCGAAGGCGAGCGTAGCCGGAGCGGCTGACGGGAAGGTGCGTGCCGTTCGTGAGGACCGCAACGTGAGTATCTTTTGCATAGGGCTCGACCTTGACGACGCGCTCCAAGTTCACAATGTAGGAGCGGTGAATGCGCAGAAACCGCGATGGATCGAGCGCAGATTCAAGGCTTGAAATGGTTTGCTGCTTCAGGTGTTTTTTCCCTTCGGTTGAAAGCGCCACATAGTCGTCTTGCGCTTCCACATAGTCGAGCTTCGCGACCGGAATGATGAAAACGCGTGTGCCATCGCGTACGGCGATTCGATCGAGGTATTGCGAAGGCGGTCGCGCTGCCACGGCTAGATCTGCGGGAGCCATCTCAACATGTGTCGATTTGCCACTGAGGCGTCCCTTGGCGCGGTTTAGCGCGGCTTCGAAGCGGTCCGCTCCGAAAGGCTTTAGAAGGTAATCCACGGCGTGAACTTCGAAGGCTTTGATGGCGTAGCTGTCGAATGCGGTGACGAAGATCACGCGCAAATCGCTGCCAATTAGTTCCAGGACTTCGAAACCATCGAGTTTGGGCATCTGAATGTCAAGAAAGAGCAGGTCGGGCTTCAGTTCAGTCACGGACTTGACGGCCTCAAATCCGTTCGCGCATTCGGCAACGAGTTCAATCTCCGGATGCGCGCCGAGAAATTCCCGGAGAACCTGGCGCGCAAGCTCCTCGTCATCAACAATGATCGCGCGAATTTTGTTTCCTCCTTCGCGATTCATGCGTTTTGTAATGTCCTTTCCGCCGGAAAGGTGAGGGCCACGCGGTAGGAATCAGCTTCTGTCTTTACGGCAAAACTGGCGCGATTTCCGTAGCGCGCTTGCAGGCGCTGGCGGACATTGGCGAGCCCCACGCCATTCCTGCGGCGGGCCGGCGCCTCCGGATCGAAGCGGTTTTCGACAACAATGGATACATCCCCGCCGTTCTGGCACTGCACGCTGAGCCGAATCCATCCGCCCTCGACCAGAGTCGCAATCCCGTGCACCACAGCGTTTTCCACCAGGGGCTGCAGAAGCAGCGGCGGCACGGGAACGTCCAGCGTGCTCTTGTCTATGTTTTCTTCCATCTGGATGCGGGCACCGAAGCGAACTTTTTCCACCGCGAGGAACGCGTGGATCAACGAAAGTTCTTCCTCCAGCGGAATGGCAGTTTTCTCGCCCAATCCGAGTGTGCGCCGGAGGAAGTCCCCCAACAGAATGCACATCTCGCGCGCTTTGGCGGAGTCGGAAGTGGTTAGCGCGCTAATCGAGTTTAGGCTGTTGAAAAGAAAATGGGGATTGACCTGCGCTTTCAGCGCTTTTAACTCGGCATCTCGCGCCAGAACGCTGGCTTGCATTACGCGAGCTTCGGCGTCGCGCGAAAGATCAAAGGCAATAATGATGTAGTAGAACGTGACGGAAAGTAAGTAAAGCAAAAGACCGGAGCCGAAAATTATCGGAATTTCAGGCCGAAAGCGACGGCTCAGTCCCGTGAAGGCGGGCATTCTCGACAGGCTGCTGGCCAGCCCGGCGGCGGCGAACGCCCAAACGATGCTGGCGATTAGCGCGGCAGTAACATGCGTTGTTACCAGCCGTCCGAATCCATACTTTTCGAGCGAGTTACCCCTGCAGGAATACCAGGAAGAAAGACACACGAATGCTTCTATGAGCGAAAGCGGAATAGCAAGAATCACCGCTTCGCGCATGCTGATTTGGCCAGGAATGGTTAGGAGATAAGCCAGCATCCCCGCGATCGGAATCCAGGCAAGCAGGTAAACGCCAAGGCGACGGATTTGGGAGAATATTGGATGCATTCGATCGCTTCAGTTCTTGACCACCACGCCACCCATGAATGCGACACCTTTGACAATCAAATGTTTCTGCGGCGTGCCCCCAGTGGGCGGAATTTGATGGGTTTCGTCCACGTACGCTCCAAGAACTCCCATGCCGTCCAACGAAATGCGCCAGGTCTCCGGGACCTTGATTTCTCCGCCCCCCATGATGGAGGTAGCGTCGATGGTAGCGGACTCGCCTTCAATGTCCGCCCGCCGCAAATCAATTTCGTAACCGCCGCAGACCGCCATGACGTTGCCACCGCGGAAATTCTTGGCGGTGACGCGGCGTTTGAAGCCGCCAAAAACGGCAATGTGATTAAAGTCAGAGTCCGATGAATCACCGCGGCCCCATCGGCCCATCTGTTCGCGCCACGAAGTCGCCTGTCCCGTTAGCGGGTTGGTATTGGGCGAGATTGCCTGCCAGATCATCAAGCCGCCGATGCCGATGATGATTACTGGCCAGATGGTTTGGAATCCGATGTGAGCGAAGCCGAGGTTATCGAACACTAGAAGAACGCCAATTACGACGAGAATAATGCCCCATATCCGGCGGCCACCGGTCTGAAAAAGGTTCACCAATCCGAATGAAATGCAAAGAATAGGCCAGAAGTATTGGAAGACCTTGTTGGCGTCAATAATACCTTGCTGGTCCAGCAGCAACATGACGCCGGCGGCAGCTATCAATAAGCCGAAAGTAAGACTCCAGCTAAGGCGCTTGGAGTTACAGCCCACGGGTTCCTCCCTTCCGGCTGCCAACAAGACGATGAGACCTGTTTTCGCGAGCTGCCAGCATGATCGCCAAACCAAACGTCACCAGCAGCAACGGCCAAAACCGGAGCAATGCTTGTACGGCGGACACATTCACCCGCAGCGAGAGGATATTCCAAATGTTCGACGCGAGCACGGAAAACAGCCAGACGTTGTCCGGTCGGATATGGGTGTAGCCGAGCTCGGCTCCTTGAAACACGAGCCCCACCAAAATCAGCACAGCCGCTGCAGCCGTAATGACTGCAGAACCGGAAACCGAAGACGTCATCTGCTGGTTCGCGTTTGTCATGCTCTCGTCTCCCGCCTGAATTTTGTCGCCGATCATGGTGCGAGATTAGAGGCAACGCTGGAGCAGGTCTCCACATTTTCGGCGAATGGCGGCTGGTTACCGGCCAATGGCGGTGGCGACGGGGGAACATGCCGCCGACGAGGTATCGGGAACGAGGTATGAATCGAGCTACGCTTAAGGGTTCATGACGAGAACAACATACCGAGCCAGAAAGCAGCGATCAGCAAGGCAGACAGCGCGAGAAGCACGCGCATTCGCTTCTTGCGTACAGCGAAGATGACGATGGCCATGGCACAGAGCAGAAACCCTAGCTCCGGCCAGAACAAGCCGGAACCAGCTCCTCCGCCACCCCATTCTCTGGATGCGTCCTGCATCAAAAACGAAGCGGACGAAGTTGCGGCTGTAAGCAGGGCGCCGAGAGCTCCAGCCAACGCCACGCCTTTGGCCCAATCCGGCAGAACCCAGTTCTTTCGCGCGTCGCGCCAGTCAAGCCACGTTTGTACGACAACAACCCCGACAATAAGCAAAACGAACAGCGCCACGTTACCCCTCCCTACCGCGAACCGATTCGGCATCGGACTTACCGCGCCGTCTCACCCTGCTGGGCGGAGCGCGAAAAGTCCTTACAAGTGCCGATACGGTCGAGGGCCCGCTGCCGTCGAATTCCTCAGTACCAAGCCGCGCGTTCCCACGCGGCATTTATTGCTTCGACAGACCCTGTTGCTTTTTTCCGACTATCCTTGCTTGCTCCGCGAGAGACACATCCTAAAGCGTTCACCGCGAAGGTGCCTGGCAAAATAATGCGGGCAATCGGCTTACCAAATGTTCAAATGGTTGCCGGCACCGGGGAAAATGCTATCTCATTGCAGACAGGCAAGATACGGCATCCTGCTGCCAGCAAAGGAAACGAAAACCGAAGATCGGTGTCAACGGATTGACGCTATTTCCACGCTGAGCAAGGCCATTGTCCTATATGGGAAACGATTTGCATGTACGGGAGCTGGCGCCCGACTGCCATCACCGGCCAATCGAGTGGCTCAAACGGATAGGTTGCAACTTCCACAACGGGGTCTTTGTCAGCGAATAGGCAGGATAGCGTTATCTGCTACGATAGCCCGAGTTCGATGCGAAAGCCATGGGTCATTGCGCACCGGGGAGCTTCGGGCCATACGCCCGAAAATACGCTGGTGGCATTTGAACGCGCGGTCCAATTGGGCGCCGGCTTCATTGAGACCGACCTGCATCTCACGCGCGATGCGCGTTTCGTCGCGATTCACGACACTACTCTCGAACGGACCTCCAACGGCCGCGGCGAAGTTCGCGACTTCACGCTCGCGGAACTGCGCCGCCTGGATGCCGGCATGTGGTACGACCGCGAGCACATGGGACAACAGATCCCCACGCTCGAGGAAATCCTTGAATTCGCGCGCAAGCACGATGTGATTTTCTACCTCGAAGTGAAATATGACGCATCCTTGGGCATGCATCATTCGCTGATTGCGGCGCTGCAAAAGGCGGAGTACGCGGGCCGGACGATCGTGATCTCATTCGATCAAGCCACCCTGGCGGCGCTCCGGCGCGTCGATGCTACCGCCATGATGGGATTTCTGGTCGAAGACGCTGGAGCAGATTCCGTGAAAGAAGCTCTCGAACTGGGTGCGCGACAATTGTGTCCAAAAGCTTCCATGGTTACGCCGGAATTGATTCAACAAGCGCATGGCGCGGACTTGCAAGTGGCGACCTGGACCGTCGACGATCCAAAAGAGATACGGAGGGTCATTGCGGCGGGTGTGGACGGCATTATGACCAACTTTCCCGACCGGCTGCAGGCCGTGATTGAGGACATGCAAGCCACGGAAGCCAGCAGTTAGCCAATTCTGCTGAAAAGACTTGCGAACTGGCCGAGTGTTAATTGCTCGGCGCGGGTATCGTGCCGCAGGCCGCAGTCTTGGATCGTCCGGTGGATTTGCTCATCGCTAGCAAGAGCCCGCAAATTGTTCCGCAGAGTTTTACGCTTCTGTTCAAAGCATCCCTGGACGAATTCAAGAAATCGTTTTTCGTCGGTGACCTTTAACCATGCACGCTCGCCCGGAAGGGTCATGCGCACCAGCGCCGAATGCACGCGAGGCGGCGGACGAAATGCGCCAGGCGGAATTCTCAACACGATCTCAGGATTGGTGTAGAACTGGCAGAGCGCTGAAAGATAACCATGCTCGCGACGGCCAGGCTGCGCGACGATCCGTTCGGCGACTTCGACCTGGATCAAGATATGAATCGAGCGAATCTGGCCGGCATACTGGAACAAATGGTGCAGGATTGGCGAAGTGATGTAATAGGGCAGGTTCCCGTACACGCGGAAGTCCCCGCTGAGCAGTTCGTGGAAATTAATTGTAAGGACGTCGCCAGAGATAATCCGTACGTCGAGCCATTCGCGCGGATGCGAGCTGACTTTTTGCTGCAAGTCTTCGTATAAGCGGGTGTCCGCTTCGATAGCTAGCACCCGGCGGCCGGAGCCCGCTAGCAGTTGCGTCATTTCTCCATGGCCTGCGCCAATTTCGATCCACGATTCGTTTGCGCCGGGAGCAAGAATTTTCAGAATGCGCTGGCGCCACCCGGCGTCACCCAGAAAATGTTGCCCCATACGCTGTCGAGCCATGTCAGCGAGAGTGTAACAATGCAGCGGAGGTTGAGGCGAAGAAATCGTCGTTAAAATTATTCGTAGCGGGATCGAACCGTGAATCAGGGACTGGCTTGACGAAGCCGAACCGTTCCGCTACCGTTTTTCTTTCGCTCGAGGACTGATGAAAATTTTATTCGTCGCGTCGGAAGGACTGCCTTACTCAAAAACCGGCGGCTTGGCCGATGTAGTGGAGGCTTTGCCGAAAGCGCTAGTGGAAATGGGCCACCAAGTGGCCGTTCTTGTGCCGCGTTACCGCGGAAATAAAATTACGTCCACACTGGTTTCCAGCGTAACGGTTTCGCTGGGCGAGCAACTAAGGTTTCCGTCGATTGCGGAGGGAGTGTCAGTCGCTGGAGTACGATACTTCTTTGTTGACGATCCCGGCTACTTCGATCGCGATCAGCCTTATGGCGATGCATCAGGCGATTATCCCGACAACGCGGAAAGGTTTACGGAGTTCTCGCGCGTCGCAATTGAGTTTGCGAAACGCGTGTTGCTGCCCGATGTAATTCATTGTCACGACTGGCAAACGTCGCTCGTGCCGGTTCTGTTGCGCACGCAGCATGCCAACGATCCAGCCGTACGCTCGCTGCCTGTGGTTCTTTCGATCCACAATCTGGCGTACCAGGGAATTTTCCCGCAGGCTGCTCTTCGCAAAGCCGGTCTGCCTGCCAGCCTTTTCTCATTCGACGCGCTCGAATTCTATGGCCGGGTGAATTTTCTAAAGGGCGGATTGCTCTTCGCCGATTATCTTTCGACCGTAAGCCGCCGCTATGCCAAGGAAATTCAGACGCCAGAATACGGCGTGGGACTGGAGGGCGTGGTCGTCCAGCGCGCCGACCGCCTTGTGGGCATTCTGAATGCCGTGGACTATTCGATATGGAGCCCTGAATCGGATACTTTCATCGCGCAGAATTATTCCGCGCACAACCTCGAAGGCAAGAAAGCCTGTAAGAAGGATTTGTTGAAGATTTTCCGGCTACCTGCGGACAAGCCTGAAGATTTGGAACGCCCAATTGTGGGAATTGTTTCGCGCTTCGCCGACCAGAAAGGATTCGATCTGATTGCTCAAGTGGCCGGTGAGATGACGAACGAGAATCTCTCGCTCGTGGTGCTCGGCACGGGCCAGCCCGAGTATGAAAATTTCTTCCGGCTGCTTGCGGAGAGGTTCCCGGAATCGGCGGGAGTCAAGATTGGTTACGACAATGCCCTCGCGCACAAGATCGAAGCCGGGGCGGACATATTCCTGATGCCCTCGCGTTATGAGCCTTGTGGGTTGAACCAGATATATAGTTTGCGCTACGGTACGATTCCGGTGGTGCGCGCTACGGGCGGTTTGGACGATACCGTACAGAATTACGACGCCAAAACGCACCAGGGTACCGGTTTCAAATTCGATGCGTACGATGGGAGCGCGCTGCTCGAGGCTCTGAGGGCGGCCTTAAGAGCGTATCGCGACCAGAAGTCGTGGCTGAACTTACAAAAGAATGGCATGGCCAAAGATTTTTCGTGGAAGACTTCGGCGACGTCCTATGTCACGCTATATGAAGCGGCTAAGAGGTCTAGAATCCCACGAGCGGTTGGAACATCTAAAAACTAGGCACAGACGCGGTACGGCTCCTGGGCTGACCGGAACTGCGCAACGAGGAAAAAAAGAAAATGGCAGAAAACATTCAAGCAGTCAGTGACGCAAGTTTTGACAAAGATGTGATTGAAGCGAGCAAGACGCAGCCCGTGCTCGTCGACTTTTGGGCCGACTGGTGCCGCCCGTGCCACATGCTTTCTCCCACGGTGGAAGAAATCGCCAAGGACCATGCGGGCAAACTGAAGGTGGTTAAGTTGAACGTCGATGAGAACGTAAACGCTGCTGGAAAGTTCAACATCCGCGGTATCCCGACGTTGCTCATTTTTAAGGGCGGACAAGTGGCGGACCAGCTCGTCGGAGCAGTGCCGAAAGAGCAGATCGAGAAAGTTGTCCAGCGCCATATTTCCTAACACAGACTCGGCAACAAGAAGAGATGGCATGAGCGCAAGTTTTACTGGCCCACAAGCTGTCGGGAACCCGCCGACGCAGAAGACCTGCGAAGCGTGCGGGGAGACCTTTTCTTGCAGCTCATCGGGCGGAAATTGCTGGTGCGAGAGCGCGAAGCTGGAACAGAAGACTGTGAACGAGCTTCGCGCGCGCTATAGCGATTGTCTCTGTCCCGGTTGTCTCTCGGCTGCGCAAGTCAACCATTCGCTCGACAAGTCCTCGTGAAGCCGGCCGATTCTCGCTCGGAAGATCATGGTGACACAAAAATCACAAAAAGAAGCTCGGCGCTGCCATTGGGCCACCCAGCCGCTCATGATCGAGTATCACGACAATGAGTGGGGGCGGCCGGTGCACGACGATCGTGTTCTGTTTGAATTTTTGATTCTGGAAGGCGCGCAAGCAGGATTGCGCTGGGACACGATTCTCAACAAGCGCGAGAATTACCGGCGCACGTTTGATCGGTTCGACCCCGCGAAAATTGCTCGTTATGACAAGCGCAAAGTCCGAGTGTTACTTGCTGACCCCGGCATCGTGCGGAATCGCTTGAAAATCGCCTCAACAATCTCGAACGCGCAAGCGTTTCTCGCTGTACAGAAAGAGTTCGGCACATTTGACCGCTACATCTGGAAATTTGTAGGCGGGAAGCCGAAGAAAAACAATCGGGCCACATCGCGACGCGTGCCCGCACGTACACGAGAATCGGACGGGATGAGCAAAGACCTCAAACGCCGCGGCTTTCGATTCGTAGGAACCACGATCTGTTACGCATTCATGCAAGCTACTGGCATGGTCGATGACCACGCACGCGACTGCTTTCGCTTCGCACGTCGCTGATAGCAGTGTCACAGAAGATTGCTCCGTCGAGCGCCGGGCTTGCGTTTAGACTTCAGCGGGGCGTAGGATTGTATTTCGTTGTTTGTCACGTAGACCCTCCTGTAGCGCTTAAGTTTTTGAAATTGAGCGGGCAAAGTGCGGTCTGGCGAAGGGATGGTAGCGAGAGTGGCGGAGAAAGCCCGAACGAAAGCGATCGTGGTCGTGGGAGCCCAGTGGGGCGATGAGGGAAAAGGCAAAGTAGTAGATTATCTGGCTTCCTCGTTCGAATACACCGCGCGCTACGCTGGCGGACACAACGCGGGCCACACCGTCATCTTCGACGAACATAAATACGTTCTTCAGTTAATTCCCAGCGGAATTCTTCGCCCAGATAAGAAAGCAGTGATCGGTGCGGGAACCGTTGTGGATCCTGCCGCGTTGGTCACCGAGCTTGAAAATCTAAAAAAATCCGGAATTGAAGTGCGCGGGCGGCTTTTTTTGAGCAATCGGGCGCACGTAATTTTTCCGTACCACCGCGAGATGGACAAGGCTGCAGAATCAGCGCGCGGCGAAGCAAAGATCGGCACCACTTCTCGCGGCATCGGCCCAGCATACGAAGACAAAATGGCGCGGCGCGGCATTCGCGTTTGCGACCTGCTCGAGCCCGAGCGTTTCGCGGAAAAACTCGAGCGCGTGATCGCCGAGAAAAATGCAATCAGCCAGGCGACATATGGGCATCCGCTTGAAACAGCAGGTCTGCTGGATCAATATCTGGAATTGGCTGCGCATATTCGCGGGTTGGTTGCCGACACCGGAGTTCTGCTGAATCGCGCGCTCGATAATGGCGAGTCCGTGCTGTTTGAAGGCGCGCAAGGGACCATGCTGGACATCGATCACGGGACATATCCGTTTGTCACTTCCTCAAACGCCACCTCCGGCGGCGTGGCCACTGGTCTGGGAGTAGCGCCGACTCGTCTGACGGGTGTAGTCGGTGTGACCAAGGCTTACACGACGCGCGTGGGTAGCGGCCCGTTTCCCACCGAGATGCCTGACTTGGATGCTCAGGCAGTCCGCGAGCGCGGCAAGGAATTTGGCGCTGTGACTGGGCGTCCTCGCCGCTGTGGCTGGTTGGACTTAGAAGTTTTGCGCTTCGCGAAAATGCTGAACGGCATCGATTCTCTTGTGGTGACGAAGCTGGACGTGTTCGACGCTCAGAAAGAAATTAAAATCTGCACCGGATATCGCTATAAGGGAAAGCAGCTCACCGAAATGCCGCCCGACGCCGAGACGCTGGCGGAGATCGACCCTGAATATCACACTTTGCCGGGCTGGGAGACGCCGACTCCCGGAATCCGTGACGTGAAAGATTTGCCGCTCGCGGCCCGTGATTACTTGAATTTTATTTCCGACCAACTGCAAGTTGAGATCGGGATGATATCCACCGGCCCGGAGCGCGATGCTACAATTGTCCCGCGAGGAACCAAGCTGGCATCCTGGTTGTAACCAACTCCCATGGTTTCCAACGAAGCGGCCCGCGCAAAAGTAATTGAAGTGGTTCATGCGCGTTCGAGCGCTCATCCTCCTGTCACAGAAACAATCGAATTTGTGAAAGATCCATCGCGAGCGCTCGGCCGGATTCTGGCCGAAAACGTAATCGCCGACCGAAATTATCCTCCGTTCGACCGCTCCACCCGGGATGGCTTCGCACTGCGCGCGGCGGACGCCGTGAATCCAGGCGCACGATTGCGACTAATCGGAGAAAGCCGCGCGGGCCACGCTTTCGCGGGACAGCTAGAGGCAGGCTCATGCGTGCAAATTATGACCGGCGCGCCGCTGCCGCGGGGAACAAACACGGTAGTTATGCAAGAAGATGCGCACATTGAAGGCGATTCGGTGGTGATTGAGCGTGGCGTTCGCGTCGGGCAGCACTACGTTTTGGAAGGGCAGGAAACGCGGGCGGGAGAAACTGTTGTTAAGCGTGGAAAGCGGCTCGGCTACGCTGAACTTGCAATGGCGACGCAAGTGGGCCGATCGAAGATTGTAGTGGCAAAGAAGCCGCGCGTGGCGATTCTCTCGACCGGAGATGAAGTGATTTCCGCCGGCAGCGCGCCGCAGCGATTTCAGATTCGCAATAGCAATAGTGTGTCGCTAGCAGCGCAAGTCGCCCTCGCGGGCGGCAAGCCGCTAGTGCTGGGAAACGCGCCCGATAATGTGGTTCAACTTCGCGCCAGAATTAAAAAGGCGCTGAAAGCCGACATCGTGGTTTTGACCGGAGGCGTTTCCGTCGGGAAATACGATCTCGTCGAGCAAGTACTGAAAAAAATTGGCGTTGAATTTTTCTTTGATGCTCTAGCGATTCGCCCGGGCCGCCCCGCTGTATTCGGCGCGTGCAATGAAACGCCGGTATTCGGGCTGCCGGGCAATCCAGTTTCAACCATGGTTACATTCGAGCTCCTGGTGGTGCCGGCGATAGAATTGCTAAGCGGCCATCAGCCGGATTCGCTCCATCTGTTCAAGGCCAAGCTTGCGCACCCGGTCGATGAAAAACCGCCTCTCGCCCATTTTCTTCCAGCGCGTGTGAAATGGCCGGGCGGAGAACCGACGGTAGAAGTGCTGCACTGGGAAGGCTCGGGAGATATCGGATCGGTGGTTCGCGGTAACTGCTTTCTAGTGGTCCATGAATCGAAGCTGAAGCTCGAAGCCGGTGAAATGGTTGACGTCCTGCCGCGCCGCGGACTTTTTTGATCTTTGCCATGAAAAAACTTTCGCATTATGACAAAGCAGGTCGAGTGAAGATGGTTGACGTCACCACCAAGCCCACAACTTCGCGCGCAGCTGTAGCCCATGCGTTTATTCGCATGCAGCGCGCAACCATTGCGAGTATTCGGCGGCTAAAATCGCCGAAAGGAAATCCGCTTGAGATTGCGCGAATCGCCGGAATCACGGCCGCCAAGCGAACTTCCGAGCTGATTCCACTTTGTCATCCCCTCTCGTTAACGCACGTGGATGTGACCGCCAAGCTATGCCAGAATGGAATTGAGGTGACCTCGGCGGCATCGGCCACGGGGCCCACCGGAGTCGAGATGGAAGCGCTGGTCGCTGCGGCGGTTGCTGCCCTTACGATTTACGATATGTGCAAGGTTTTGGAACGCGGCATGGAAATCACGGAACTCTATCTCGTCAAGAAGTCGGGCGGACGCAGCGGCGAATACCATCGCAAAGGGACACGTGTGAAGCGATGACGCCGGGGAAAGATGTAAAAGTCCTGGTCGTTGACGATAACGCGCTGATCCTCGACCTTTTGATGAAGGGCTTAATGCCGCACTGCGACGCGCGAGCTGCCGCCGATGGCGCCGACGCGCTATTGAAGATCGTGGACGACCCGCCGGACCTGGTCGTCTGTGATTACCGCATGCCCGGACTCGACGGCCGCCAGCTTTATGAGAAGCTTCGCGGTCGCCAGCAGACCAAGCTGATTCCGTTTATTTTTCTAGCCAGCCGCGGCGACATTGAAGAAAAGCTGAGGCCGCTCGTCGAAGGCGTCGAGGAGTTCATTTCCAAGCCGTTTTTCATTAAGGATCTGGTGCGGCGTACGAAAAAGGTCGTCGATCGTCTGCAGCTCGAAAAATTGCAAAAGCGCCAGGTGCGTCCCGGTGTGATTCAGGGTCGGCTCGAAGAAATGAGCATCATGGATCTGATGCAGTCGCTAGAAATGGGCCAAAAAACATGCCAGCTATGCATCCATCGAGGTGGGGAAACTTGCGAACTATTTTTTTCCTGCGGGCAATGCAAAGATGCGCGGTTTGGCTCTTCTGAAGGTGAAGCGGCGGTGTTTCAGGCTGTGCGTTGGACGGACGGCCAATTTGAAATTGATTTTAACGTTGGGCCCACGCGCTCGACGATTTCTCGCACCACGACAGGACTGCTGATGGAAGCGCTGCGTCTTATCGATGAAGAGCAGAACCAGTCGGCAACGGAAGATCAGAAGGTAACCGAAGGTTAGTTCGCCGCAAACCCCGCCATGCGCGTTGCCGTCGTCACAATCAGCGATTCCGTATGCAGTGGAAAATCTGAAGACCTCTCCGGCCCCGCGGTCATAACCCGCTGCCAGGAACTTGGCTGGCAAGTTGTGTCCTCGGCCGTTTTAGCGGACGATCGCGCCGCGATCGAGTCGTTCCTGAAGAAAACAGCCGACGCGAAAGGTGTCGACGTGATTTTCACAACGGGTGGAACGGGCGTCGGGCCGCGCGACGTAACTCCCGAAGCCACGATCGCTATCGCTGAGCGACTCATCCCAGGGTTCTCGGAACGTATGCGTTTAGAGGGAGCTAAGAAAACGCCGCGCGCAATTTTGTCGCGCGCGGTTGCCGGTATTCGCGGCACCACGATCATCATTAATCTTCCCGGCAGCCCTCGCGGCGCCGTCGAATCGCTGGATGTTATCGCTGAGTTTCTACCACACTCGATTTCTATTCTCCACGGCGCGCGTCACGGTTAAGAACTGATTAACACACATTTGAGAACGGCGTTGGCCCTTCCCCCCCGCCTCACGTATAATCCCGCGCGTAATGCCGCTCGCTGCCGGAACCCGCTTGGGCCCCTACGAAATCATTGCTCCTATCGGCGCGGGCGGCATGGGCGAAGTTTATAGCGCCCGGGACACGCGTCTCGATCGCACCGTAGCGCTGAAAATTCTGCCTCCACATTTGGCGGATGCGCCGGAAGTGCGCCAGCGTTTCGAACGCGAAGCGCGTGCCGTATCCAGCCTGAACCATCCAAACATTTGCGCTCTCTATGACATCGGCCGCCAGGACGGCACGGACTATCTGGTCATGGAGTACATCGAAGGTGAGACGCTTGCCAAGCGTCTCGAGCGCGGCCCGCTCGCGCCCGCGGAACTTTCGCGCATAGCAATCCAAATTTGCGAAGCGTTGGAAAAAGCCCATCGCCAGGGAGTGATTCACCGCGACCTGAAGCCTGGCAACGTGATGCTCACGAAGTCGGGCGCGAAGCTCCTTGATTTCGGTTTGGCCAAAGCGACTGCGCCGGTCGCGACCGATCCGATGTTGTCACCCACCATGAGCCAGCCATTGCTGGGCAGTACGCAGAACGCTGCGCTCACGACGCAAGGGACGATTGTCGGCACACTCCAATACATGTCGCCCGAGCAGCTCGATGGCGGCGAAGCGGACGCTCGCAGCGATATTTTTTCGTTCGGCGCCACGCTGTACGAAATGGCCACAGGCAAGAAGGCATTTGAAGCCAAGACGCAGGCCAGCCTGATCGCTGCAATTCTACGAGAAGAGCCGCGGCCAATCAGCGATCTGCAGCCATTGTCGCAGCCCGCGCTGCAGCGTATCGCCACAACGTGCCTCTCCAAAGATCCGGACGACCGCTGGCAAAGCGCCGGCGACTTGAAGCGCGAGTTGCAATGGATTTCCAACGCAGGCTCGGCTGCTGGAATTCCTGCGCCGGTGGTGGCCCAGCGCAAGAGCCTCGCGCGATGGTCCCAGATTTCGCTAATTTTATTGGGAATACTTGCTGCGTGTGCGATGGCCGCTGCAGTCTATTACGCCCGCAAGGCGTCCCAACCCCAGCCCGTAATATATGCCGAGATGACTCCGCCCGATGGGTACGCATATGGAACTGTCGGCAAGGACAATCAGTTTGCGATTTCGGCCGACGGTTCTGCCATCGCATTCGTCGCGGACGGCCAGGGCAAACAGATTATTTTCGTCCGCATGCTGAATTCCGCGACGGCTCAACCGTTGCAAGGTACCGATGGAGCTTCTTATCCTTTTTGGTCAGGCGACGGCCGAAATCTCGGCTTTTTCGCCGATGCAAAGCTGAAGCGCGTTCCGGCGGCGGGCGGAGTCGTACAGATTCTTTGCGATGCCACGACGGGTCGCGGCGGCACATGGAATCAAAACGGGGTGATCGTATTCACACCGGGGCTTAAAGAGGCGCTGTTCAAAGTTCCGGAAAGCGGCGGGACTCCCGTGCCGGCAACCATGACCAAGCAAACCGCCGCATTGCAAAGCCATCGCTGGCCTTCTTTTCTACCAGACGGAAAGCACTTCTTGTTTACGACCGACGATGGTGTCGCCGTTGGATCCTTGGATTCGACCGAAAGTCACGTAATCTTGCAGACGAAGTCTAACGCAGCATATTCCAGTGGATACGTTCTATATGTGACGGATGGGAACCTGGTGGCGCAACCGTTTGATCCGGGTCATCTATCCGTCCGTGGAGTTCCGGTTCCCGTGGTGGCGCACGTGGAATTCGCTACCGGGAAGTCGCTAGGCAACTTTTCAGTGTCGCAGGGCGGCACGCTGATTTATCAGCGCGATTTTACGCCCAAGAAACAAATCATCTGGATCGATCGCAACGGTGTCGAAGTGGCCAAGGCCGGGGAGCCTGACTATTTCTTTGCAGCCGCGCTTTCACCGGACGGTCGTCAAATCCTGTTGACTCGTGGGCAGCCGTCGACGAAACGCGATTTGTGGATCATGGACTCGCAGCGAGGAACGCTCTCTCGAGCCACGTTTGATCCTGCGGGAATGGTCCTGGGCGTATGGTCTCCCGACGGGAAAGATTTTGCGGTTTCAGTCGCTAACGGCTTCGAGATCCGTAGAACTGGGCTACCAGGAAGCGCGACCGAGCAGTTGTTGCCCCCCAAACAGGTCTCGCAGTTTCCGACTGATTGGACTGCCGACGGCCAAACGCTCATCCTGACGGTTCAAAACCCTAAGACGAGTCAGGATGTGGAGATGGTGGCGGTGACGGGTGAACATAATCTCGTGCCGCTCATCCAGACGACCTATGCCGAATACGCCGGGAATCTTTCTCCGGATGGGCATTTCTTGACATACGCTTCTAACGAGTCGGGGCGTCTGGAGCTTTACGTCACACAATTTCCCGAAGCCAAGCTGAAATGGCAAGTCTCCAGCCAAGGCGTGAGCGGCGGAGAACCCATGCGGTTCTCGGCCTGGAATCATGACGGCAAGACGCTGTATTACATCGATGGAAACGGGACCGTAATGGCTGTACCGATCGAAAGCTTGAATCCGTTTAAGGTGGGCCCGTCCAGGAAGATTTATTCAGCCAGCGCTGGAGTCAGCGAAATAGCTGCAGCGCCGGATGGAAGACTGCTGATTCTCACTCCCGTTGGAACGCAAACAGTTACCCCGGCGTCGCTGGTCATCAATTGGCCGGCGGGGCTTAACCAATAACGGCGCCACGTCGTTAAAATACTCGCGTTGGGGCTGGCTGGCGCTCGACTGGTGTGCTAGGATGGCGCTCTTGATTCGGAGATGCCGAGCCAATACATCCCGATTCTGATTTACGCACTCCTCGCCGCGGCCTTTCCCGCCGTCACACTGATTATTTTCAAATACATTCGGCCTGAAATGCGCGCTACCGGCGCAAAGCTCGAGCCCTATGAGTGTGGCGTGCCGCCCGAGGGTAGTTCGCGAGGGCGTTATTCGGTGCGATTTTATATCGTGGCGATCTTGTTCGTTATATTTGATGTGGAAACGATATTTTTATTTCCTTGGGCGATAAAGTACAGCCAGATGGGCGCATACGGCCTCGTAACCATGCTTGTCTTCCTGGGCATCCTGCTGGTCGGCTACGTTTGGCTGTATCGCAAGGGCGCGCTTGATTGGGTCTAGCCGGCGAACTTCGCGTGCCTCGGTGCACGTGCGACCGCAACGCTTTTAAGTCTCAACTGGATTGACGCTGTTTTTTGGGGTGTGTTAAAAAGGCGCGCTGCTGGCGACTCTTGGGAACCGGCAGCTGGTTGAAAACCGAATCGATGGCCAACGACCCTTCGGAAAAAGATCCAGTCTCGAAACCGCCGGCGTCCGGGGCGGAAGAAAAGCCCGTTGCTCAGAAGCCGGCGGAGCCTTCCCCAACCGCTTCGCCTGCTGATCCGCCTCGATCGCCGGACGCACCCGCGTTGAAGCCTCCTGCGCCGTCCGCGGTATCTCCAACACCACCGGCTGCTCCGGGAACGCCTGCAGCAAGACCTGCCGCGCCCGCTGCCGCTGCGCCAAAGGCGGCTGCCCCTCCTGCAAAAGAAGCGCCGCCAAAGCCTTTACCGCTCGATAACGAACTGGTCCAAAGGCTCCAGGCGCGTTTTGGCGATGCTATTCGCGAGGCCACGCTCGATCGCAAGCAAGCCATCGTGACCGTTGCAGCAGAACAGGTTCGAGAAATCTCGCGCTATTGCCGGGACCAAGAAAAGTTCGACATGCTCGTGGATTTAACCGCTGTGGACTGGCCCAAGCGCGAAAAAAGATTCGACGTAATCTTGATTTTGTATTCGTTCGCGAAGAATGAGCGGGTGCGCCTGAAGGCGCATGCCGGTGAAAACGAGCCGGTGCCCAGCGTTTGCGAAATCTGGCCGGCCGCAAACTGGCTCGAGCGCGAATGCTACGACATGTTTGGAATCGTCTTCGAAGGCCACCCGGACCTGAAACGCATTTTGATGCCGGATGAATGGCAGGGCCATCCGCTGCGCAAGGACTACGACATATTGAAGCAGGATACCGACTGGGTTCGCGAAAACCTGGGCATTGAGAGCGGACAATAGATGAGTGACCCGCGCGCCGCCGAACTTTCCAACGTCAGCACCACCGTGCTGGGCGCCGACGAAATAATTTTGAACATGGGCCCGCAGCATCCCTCGACGCACGGCGTTCTGCGCGTGAAGCTGAAGCTCGATGGCGAGCGCGTGGTGGATTCTGAATGCATCATCGGCTACCTCCATCGTGGCGTGGAAAAAATCGCCGAGCATCGCAGCTATCAGCAGTTCGCGCCCTACGTGGACCGCATGGACTACGTCGCGGCGGTATCCAATGGCCTGGGATATTGCGAAGCCGTGGAAAAATTACTGGGGGCGGAAGCCCCGCTGCGCGCCCGGGTCGTTCGCACTATTCTCACAGAGTTGCAGAGAATCGCCAGCCATTTGCTCTGGCTTGGAACGCACGCTTTGGATATCGGCGCGCTCACGCCGGTCTTCTATTGCTTCCGCGAGCGAGAAGAAATTCTGAAAATCTTCGAGAAATACTGTGGCGCGCGTCTTACGACACACGCATTCCGCATCGGCGGTTTGCAATACGAAACGTACGACGGGTTCGAGCAGGACGTGAAGCGTTTCTGCGACGACTTCGCGCACAAAATTGACGAGTACGAAACGCTGCTTACCGAAAACCGCATCTGGGTCGGCCGCACCAAGGGCGTCGGAATTCTTTCGGCTGCGGACGCCATCGCATTGGGAGTCACAGGTCCGGTGCTGCGCGCCAGCGGCGTCAAGTGGGACTTGCGCAAGGCCATGCCCTATGCCGCGTACGACCAATACAACTTCGAAATTCCCACTCGCGAGACCGGCGACACCTACGACCGGTACGTCGTGCGCATGGAAGAGATGCGCCAATCGCGGCTCATCTGCCTGCAAGCCATCGAGAATATTCCGGCCGGCCCGATCATGGCGCGCATTGGAAAAGTCCTAAAGCCGCCGCCAGGCGAGGTGTATCACTCTATCGAAGCTCCGAAAGGCGAGCTGGGTTACTACATTGTGAGCGACGGAACCACTCAGCCGTATCGCGTGCGCGTCCGCCCTCCCTCATTCATTAATTTGCAGGCGTTCGACAAAATGGCTCGCGGCTCGCTGGTTGCCGACGTAGTGGCCATTATCGGCACGATTGATATCGTTCTTGGGGAAGTGGACCGCTAATGAGCTATCTGCTTTCACCGGCGATACTGCGCATCCTTTTGCCGGTACTATACGCCGTCGTGATCGTCGCCGTGCTTCCGTTGCTCGCCGGTTACATCGTTCTGATGGAACGTAAAGTAATGGCGGACATGCAGGCGCGACTGGGCCCGATGCGTGTTGGCCCGCATGGATTGCTGCAACCCATCGCCGACGCCGTGAAACTGCTTCTCAAAGAAGACATCATCCCGGACAAAGCCGACCGCCTGCTGTTCTGGCTCGCGCCACTCGTGAGCGTCACCATGGCTCTGCTCGCTTACGCCGCGCTTCCTATCGGTCCTACATTTCAGATCGCAGATTTAAACATCGGCCTGCTTTTCATTCTCGCGGTTAGCTCGCTCGGGATTTACGGCATCGTCCTCGGCGGATGGGCGTCCAACAGCCACTACTCGCTGCTCGGTGCTCTGCGCAGTGCCGCGCAGCTCGTCAGTTACGAAACGGCCGCGGGACTGGGACTGATTTCTGCCCTGTTGATGGCCGGCTCGCTGTCGATGAAAGACATCGTGATGGCGCAGTACGACCAGGGCATATGGTTTGTTTTTTACGTGCCCATCGGATTTTTTATTTATATGGTCGGCTCGATCGCGGAAACGAATCGCGCTCCCTTCGATCTGCCCGAGGCTGAATCCGAACTGGTCGCCGGTTATATGACGGAATACAGCGGCTTTCGCTGGTCACTCTATTTCCTGGCGGAATACGCGAACATGATTATCGTCGCGGGAATTGCCACAACGCTATTTCTCGGCGGCTGGCTGCGGCCCTTCGCAAGTTCCCACACTTCTCTGCCAGGGACTTCCGTCGAATTGCTGGACGCGCTGCCATCGCTGCTGGTCCTCGGCGTTGCGTTGTACTGCTTTTTCCTCGCGCCGAAGCAGCCGGTAAAAATCCAAAAGCTCGTGATGGCGACCGTTGGCGGCTTATGTCTGATTGTCGCCGGAGTTTTGGCTGGTGCTCTTTTTGCTTTCCCGGGCTTTTTGCAAGGTGTTCACGGCGCCTTCTGGTTCATGGCCAAAGTCTTCGCCTACATTTATTTCTTTCTGTGGTTCCGTTTTACATTTCCACGGTATCGCTTCGATCAGTTGATGCGCCTGGGATGGAGATTCCTGATCCCGCTGGCGCTTGTGAATTTGATTGCAACCGCGACGGCGTTGCTAGTCACTCGCGAATGGGGCGGCAGCTTGCTGGTAAATACAATTGTGGCAGATGCTGCAACGCTGTCGGTGGCCATGTGGCTGGCGAAGAATGACGAAGTCGATGCTGCTATGCCGGTCGTGGATGGTGAATAAATGGGCCTGAACTCAATTTTGTTCTATTTCTTCGCCACGCTCGCGGTCGCTTCCGCGATTCTGATGGTCACGCGTCGAAACGTCGTGCACGGCGCGGTTTTCTTGATCACGACGCTGCTTGCCACGGCCGGCGTTTTTCTGCTACTCCAAGCAGAATTTCTGTTCGTTACCCAAGTGATCCTTTATGTCGGCGGAATCATGGTTCTTTTCGTATTCGTGATCATGCTGGTCAATCTGGACGTCTCACTACTGCAGTATCAGTTCAACCGCCAGCGATTTGTGGCCGGCGTGCTCGCGCTCGCGCTCGGTGCGCAGGTATTTGTCGCGATCAAGATGGGGCAAAAATCGCTTTTCCCGCAGGCGCGCATTCCGGAAGTCTTGCCGAAAAACACAGAAGCAGTTGCCGATGCACTTTTCGGCCGCTTTATGCTGCCATTCGAAATTGCATCGATTTTACTTCTGGTCGCCATGATCGGGGCCGTAGTGATGGCGAAGCGGAGGGTCTAATGGTTCCAGTAGATCATTATCTTTGGCTCAGTCTCGCGCTATTCACCATCGGCGTAATCGGCGTGCTAACGCGTCGCAACGTCATCATTATCTTAATGTCCATCGAACTGATTCTGAACGCGGTGAATATCAACCTGGTTGCTTTCTCTCACATGTTTGGCAGCGTGGATGGTCAAGTGTTCGCCATATTCATAATCACGGACGCGGCCGCCGAAGCCGCCGTGGGGCTTGGCATCATCCTGGCGTTCTTCCGTAATCGTGAGACGCTCCTCGCCGACGAAATGGACATGCTGAAATGGTGAAAAACCCGGCATGAACGCGCAGCCATTTTTTCTCGACCGCATTTGGCTGATCCCGATTTTTCCGCTGATCACAGCGGCAGTCATGCTTTTCTACGGCCGGCGGCTAAGCAATCAAATGGTAAGCTGGCTCTGTTCCGGCAGCGTCTTCCTTTCATTTATTTTTTCCGTTGGCACTTTCTTCCAACTAATCGCGAAGCCTTCATCCGAGCGCATCGCGACGAAAATTCTCTTCGAGTGGATCCCCGCCGGCACCTATCACATGCTCGATGGCAGAATCGCGAAATTCATCGCTGACTGGGGTTTTCAGATCGATCCGCTTTCGTGCGTGATGATCCTAATCGTCACCGGCGTGGGATTTCTGATTCACGTGTACTCCACCGGTTACATGGCGCATGAAGGCGGCTATTACCGTTTCTTCGGCTACTTAAATCTCTTTATGTTCTCGATGTTGATGCTGGTGCTCGCGAATAATCTTCTGCTGCTTTTCGTTGGATGGGAAGGTGTGGGCACCTGCAGCTACCTCTTGATTGGATTTTATTTCCACAGGAAATCCGCATCGGACGCGGGCAAGAAAGCCTTCCTCGTCAACCGCGTGGGCGACGCCGGCTTCCTCCTGGGAATTTTCCTTACCTCCGCACTTCTCGGTACCATTCGCTTCGTTGAGATTGGACCCGCTCTCGCGGCCGGGGGTTTCGCCATCGGCGATCCCAGAATCACCGCAATTGCGTTGCTATTCTTTGTCGGCGCCACAGGAAAATCAGCGCAGATTCCCCTGTACGTTTGGCTGCCTGACGCGATGGAAGGCCCCACACCAGTGAGCGCGTTGATTCACGCCGCGACCATGGTCACCGCGGGCGTTTACATGGTCACGCGCACCAACGCGATTTATCAGCTTTCGCCAAAGGCCATGGGCGTAGTCGCGCTGGTCGGTGCGATCACCGCGCTGTTCGCCGCCTCCATGGGCGTGGTGCAAAACGACATCAAAAAAGTTCTGGCCTATTCCACCGTGTCACAACTTGGTTACATGTTTCTGGCCTGCGGCGTCGGCGCATTCACCGCTGGAATTTTCCATTTGATGACGCACGCGTTCTTCAAAGGCTTGCTCTTCCTCGCGGCCGGCAGTGTGATTCACGCGATTTCCGGCGAGCAGGACATGCGCAAAATGGGCGCGTTATCTAAAAAAATCCCTGTCACGTATTGGACCATGCTAATCGCCGCTCTCGCCATCGCGGGAATTTTTCCCTTCGCCGGCTTCATCAGCAAGGATTTGATTCTCGGCAAAGCCTACGAGAAAGACGCGCTGCTCTGGGCCATCGGATATTTTACTGCGGGCATGACCGCGTTTTATATGTTCCGCCTGATCTTCATGACCTTCCACGGTACCTCGCGCGTGGATCATGAAGTCGAGCATCACATTCACGAATCGCCGAAATCGATGCTCGTCCCGCTCGTGATTTTGGCCGTGCTTTCCATCGTCGGCGGATGGCTGAGTTGGCCGGAAATTTTTGGCGGGAACAGCCATTTCATCCATTTTCTTTCGACGGTCGTCGCTGTGCCTCACGAAGCGCGTATGGAGCCGGTGAAAGGCCCCAGTTCCCAGCACGGTGAGCTTTTTCTGATGATGCTGTCGGAAGGCCTGGTTATTCTCGGAATTTTGTCTGCGTGGTATCTCTACGTGAAGCGCACGGACCTGCCCGAGAAGATTGCGCGGGCTTTTGGCGGTTTCTACCGACTCGTTTACAACAAGTATTATGTGGACCAGCTCTACGATGCGTTGTTTGTGAATCGCGCAAAAGATCTGGGCCTGGCCTTGGGCGCGTTTGACAGAAACGTAATCGACGGCTTGGGCGTGGACGGCGCAGGCTGGCTCACGCGCTTCGTCTCAAAACTTTCCATGTGGTGGGACACCTGGATCGTGGACGGCTCCGTGCGTCTCGGCGCGCGCATCGTTTGGTTTTCGAGTTTCTTCCCGGTGCGCCTGATTCAGAGCGGATTAGTGCAAACCTACATGCTGCTGATCGTGATCGGATTGATTGGATTTTTCAGTTACTTTTTTTATACGGCACATCATGCGATCCGTTAAGGAAGAACGCGAGGGAATGGATGCTTTTCTCCGATAGCCACATTTTAAGCACGATCTTATTCACGCCGCTGGTGGGCGCGATTTTGATGCTTTTCATCCCGCGCGAGCGGCCCGACCTGCATCGTTGGATGGGAAACATCTTCGGATTTCTAGGACTGGGTGTCTCCCTCCCGCTTTTGTGGCGCTTTCATTCCTCGATGGACACGCCTCGCTTCCAATTCGTTACCAACCACAGTTGGATTCCGTCCCTTGGCGGACTACACGGTCCCGGTCCACAGTTCACGCTAGGGATCGACGGCCTGAGCTACCTTTTAGTGATGCTGACTACCGTGCTCGGTCCACTCGCCATTCTTTCGTCGTGGTCCGCTATCAAGAAAAGAGAAAAAGAGTATTACATCCTGCTCCTGCTCCTTCAGACCGGCATGCTGGGCGTTTTTATGTCGCTCGATTTCGTTCTCTTCTACGTTTTTTGGGAAGTGATGCTCGTCCCCATGTATTTCCTGATCGCCGTTTGGGGCAGCGAGCGCCGCCTGTACGCCGCCATAAAGTTTTTCCTCTACACATTGGCCGGCTCGGTGCTGATGCTGCTGGCGATTTTGGCCATTTACTACTATCGCGGCACATTTGATATTCGAGAAATTTTGATCCATCCGTTCACCGCGCAATACGGCTGGCTGCAGAAATGGCTGTTCTGGGGATTCTTCTTCGCCTTCGCGATCAAGGTGCCCATGTTCCCGTTTCACACTTGGTTGCCGGACGCGCACACCGAAGCCCCCACGGCAGGGTCGGTTATCCTCGCCGGCGTCCTGTTGAAAATGGGGACATACGGGTTCCTGCGTTTCTCCGTGCCCATGTTCCCCGAGGCCACGGTGAAATACCGATGGATCATCATCATCATCTCGCTAATCGGAATTATTTATGGCGCGCTCGTCTGCATGATGCAGAAAGATATGAAAAAGCTCATCGCCTATTCTTCGGTGAGCCACATGGGCTTCTGCACCTTGGGAATTTTCGCACTCACTCCGCTCGGACTTTCCGGCAGCATCATCCAGCAGATCAACCACGGAATTTCCACGGGCGCGCTGTTTCTGATCGTCGGCGTGCTTTACGAGCGGCGGCACACGCGCTTGATTTCTGAATTTGGCGGGCTCTCGACGCCCATGCCGAATTTCGCGATGGTTTATCTGATCGTGACGTTGAGTTCGCTGGGCATGCCTTTGTTGAACGGGTTCATCGGTGAATTCACGATTCTGCGCGGCGTGTTTGAAGTGAGCTGGCAATGGGCCGCTTGGGGAGTGCTGGGCGTCATACTCGGCGCGGCATATTTGCTCTGGCTCTATCAACGCGTGATGTTCGGGAATATAACGAATCCTGCCAACGAGCATCTGCCTGATCTGAACACGCGCGAGTATGCGACGTTGCTTCCGTTAGTTGCTCTCGCATTCTGGATCGGAATTTATCCCAAGCCACTTTTCGACGTTCTCGACAAGCCCGTGCACGATTTAGTCGAGCGCGTGCATCCGGGCTACTACTCGGCGCCCGAGTTGATTCCGCCTCCCGCGCCGGCATCGGAACGACCATCTTCCATGGCGGTTCCGTTAAAGACGTCTCTTGTGAAAGTAGCAGTATTGCCTTTAGCAGCTTCGTCCCAGGTTAAGGCCAGATAAATGGTCCAAGTTCCTTGGCAAGATGTTTTCGACCAAACTCGCCGCGATTCCTTTTTCATATTTCCGGAGGCGATGCTCGCATTCTTCGGTCTTGCCACTCTCCTGCTCGACTTCTTGCTAACGAAAAACGAGAAATTCTGGAACTCGTTGACCGCTATGATAGGAGTGGCATTTAGCGCCGGAGCACTCCTGGTGATGCTACGAGAGATGAAGGGGCAATCCTTCGCAGCGTTTGGCAATTCCATCATCATCGATCCGTTTTTCATTTTCTTTGGATTTATTTTCCTGGCTTCCACCGCGCTCGTAATTCTGATTTCCGTTAAATACATGGAAATCGAGCACGAGCAGCACGGCGAGTATTACGCTTTGATGCTTTTTGCCACCGTGGGAATGATGTTTTTGGCCTGTGGCAACGACCTGATCGTCCTGTTCGTCGCTCTGGAAACGATGGCCCTCAGTTTTTACGTGCTCACCGGATTTTTGCGGCGCGACCGCAAATCCAACGAAGCCGCAATGAAGTACGTCCTGATGGGAGCTTTCAGCTCCGGAATCCTGGCCTACGGCTTCTCGATTTTGTACGGGATATCGGGCTCGACGAATCTGCAAGTAATCGCCAACGCCGTCACCGAACGCAGCGCGCGCTACGGCCACGGCGATGTGCTTACGATTTTGACTCTCGGCACGGTAGCCGCCGGAGTGTTCTTTAAAATTGCCGCGGTGCCGTTCCATCAATGGGCGCCGGACGTTTACGAAGGCGCTCCGACGCCGATCAGCGCTTACGTCAGCGTCGCTTCCAAAGCTGCAAGTTTCGCACTGCTGTTGCGCCTCTTCCTCACTGTTTTCTGGCCCGTAAATCTGGACTGGGTCGTGGTCATGGAAGCGGTCGCCGCGCTCTCGCTCACAGTCGGCACACTGGCCGCGATCACGCAATCAAATATTAAACGCCTTCTCGCGTATTCCTCGATCACGCAGGTCGGCTACATTCTCCTCGGCCTGGTTGCCGCGGTGAATCCCGACGGCACGCTCCACGAGCGCGGCCTGCAAGCTATGGCTTTCTATCTTTTCGTTTACGCGTTTTTCAATACCGGCGCCTTCGCCATCGTGATTCTGCTGCGGCACAAAGGCGTGATCGGCGACGACATCGACGATTTGAACGGCCTGATCCAGCGCAATCCCGGCGCCGCAGTCCTCATGTTGATCTTCCTGCTGTCTCTCGCAGGAATTCCGCCGACTGCGGGCTTTTTCGCCAAGCTTCTGGTTTTCTGGGCGCTGATTGAGACGGGCCATACGTATCTAGCGGTTCTCTCAGTTCTGTATATTCTACCCGCGGTGTATTACTACTTTCGATTGGTCGCAGCGATGTGGGTGCGCGAATCAACCGATCCCGTTCGCCCAGTGATATCGCCCGCCCAGAAATTCGCCCTTGCGGCGATGGTGCTCGTCACCCTCGCCGCGGGAATTTTCCCGGACCAGTTTTTGCGCTTGGCGGCATACTCCATCCTGATCCCATTCGGCCGCTGAGCGCGGAACGCCCATGGCTTCCCAAGATCCTTCACCGCGCAAAAACCCTAGCCGCTCGATGAATCAATTGGCTATGGTGCTAGAGCTGCCCTTCATCATGATCGCGTGCATCGTGATCGCCGGCGGTGCAGGTTATTTGCTCGACCGCTGGCTGCACACTTCTCCGGCCTTCACTCTGATTTTGGGGTTTCTTGGTTTTGGCGCGGGCATCGGGAACATCATAAGGCGCGTCTCTCGTTCGGATCCGAATTAGGCGAGGCCATGAAAGACAGCGAGGCATTCTATGCGGCTGCGGAACGGCGCATTGAGTATCTCACCGCTGGAATAGGTGTCGTTGCGGCCGTCGCTGTCGCAATTCATTGGGGCCGCAGACCTGGTCTAGGCGTAGCGGCAGGCGCCGCGCTCTCTTGGATCAACTATCGCTGGATGAAGCAGGGCGTAAATACGCTCGCTAAACTCTCCACGGTTCAAGCAGGCGCAGAAAAAGCCCGAGTTCCGGCGAGTGTTTACTTCAAATTCGTCGGCCGCTACGCGTTGCTGATCGTCGTTGCGTATGTTATTCTTCGGGGCTTTAGTTTGCCGGCTGCCAGCGTGCTGGCTGGTTTCTTCGCCGTGGTAGCAGCGGTAATTGTGGAGCTAATTAACCAGCTTTTTCGCGGCGGCCCGCTCCCGCGCGCGCAACCTTGAAGAGGTAAGATGGAAGAAAGAATTCTGTGGATTACAGCTCTATTGAACCAGGTATTCGGCAAGGCGGCCTTGGCATTGCTCGCCGCTTTGCATATCAAGCCCTCAAATCCTGAGTATCCCATCCCCAATCAAGTAGCTCTCGAAATCGTAGTGTTTTTTCTTGCGGCCATTTTCTTCCTGTGGCTGAAGGGCAGAATTTTCGTTGACCGCCCCGGCGCCACGCAGCAGTGCATGGAAGCAATCCTCACCAATTCGATGGGCGTGGGCATCCGCGACCTTCTTGAGGACAACGTAGGTCAGGAAGGGCAGAAGTACGTCGCCATGCTCGGCAGCATCGGAATTTTCGTTCTCTGCTGCAACTTATTGGGATTGCTTCCCACGCTTGGCTCTCCCACGGCGGCCATTTCCGTTCCTTTGGGATGCGCTATTGTAGTTTTCATTTATTACAACTGGGTCGGAATTGTGAAGCACGGTCCAGTCGGCCACGCGAAACATTTCCTCGGACCGGTGCTGGCGATGTCGCCCATCATGCTTCCGATTGAAATTGTCAGCAATCTCGCGCGCCTGCTTTCGCTCACCGTCCGGCTTTGGGTCAACATGCTGGTCAGCGAAACTCTCTACGTACTCTTCCTTGGCCTGATGATGTCTCTGTACATGTATGGGGCGAGTGTGAACAAGGCGCTCTACGTCTTGGTCCTCGTTCCCATACTCGGGCCCATTGCATTCATCGTGCTGCACATCTTCGTCGCAGTTTTGCAGGCTTTCGTCTTTACAATCTTGCCCGTAATTTACGTCGCGGGAGCTGTCGCGGAAGAACACTAATTCATAGCGGCATTATCGCCGTCCAATGTGATCCCGGCTGCTTGAGGATGACGGGAGCCACCGCCTGGCGGCAATTTCATAACAGGAGAAACAAATGAAAAGGTACGCATGGTTTTTGATGTCCGCGGTCGCGATCTGTTTGTTCGCGCCGGTCGCATTTGCGCAGGAGACTCCCGGTGCGATGGCTCCGACGAACTGGGTGGCTTTCACGTCCGGCTTCGCTATGGCCATTGCTTCAGCGGCAGGCGGATATGCGCAAGCGGTGGCCACCGCCGCTGCTTGCGAAGGTCTGGCGCGCAATCCCGGTGCAGCAGCCGCGATTCGATTCGCGCTGATCTTGGCGCTCGTGCTGATCGAGTCGATGGCGCTGTACACCTTTGCTATCGTCTTCATCAAAGTTAAATAAGAACCAGAAAGTTGGAAGGCCCGGAGGTTCCTGCACGCGGGCCCGGGCCTTTTTTTGTAGCGCCGGCATGCTGCCGGCTCTTTGCGTGTCGGCTCAGGATCGCGGCAAAATTCGCCGACGGGATGCAGCCATTTCAGGGTGCCAGAGGTCAGCGCAGGTAAATGGAGTCAGCCGCCACTTTCGCCAGACTGAGGACTCGCGCGGGAAATATACCCAGGTACAGGGTACCCACTGCGGCTATGGCGAGAGCGAAAGCGAGCGTAGGCGCCACCCTAGTCGGCACGTATTCTTTCGACGGCTCCCAGAAATACATCGCCACAATCACGCGCAGATAATAGTAAGCGCCCATCACGCTATTGATCGCCGCGATCACCACTAGCCAGACAATCTTCGAATCCAGCGCAGCCTGAAATGCAAAAAGTTTCCCGAGGAACCCGCCGGTCGCCGGCAATCCCACCAGCGAAAGCAGGAAAAGCGAAAAACAAACAGCAAGGACCGGCTGCCTGCTCCCCAGCCCGGCATAGTCCGTGATTTCCAGCCGCCTTTCACCTTGCTGGCCCAGATGCGCGATCACCAAAAATGCCCCGATCTTCATCAGCGCATAGGCTGCGAGATAAAAAAGGACGGCCGCAATTCCAATGTCCGTCCCCGCCGCAAACGCCACAAGAATGTAGCCCGCGTGCGCAATAGAAGAGTACGCGAGCATGCGTTTTACATTCGTTTGCACCAGCGCCGCGAAATTCCCGACCAGCATGGTCAGCGCCGCGGAAACCCACACCGCCCAAAACCAGAAATTGCCAGCTGAGCCGAATGAGACGTAGAAAATCCGCAGCATCACAGCGAAGGTCGCAGCCTTTGGCCCGGAAGCCAGCAGAGCCGTTACAGGAGTGGGCGCGCCCTCATACACATCCGGCGCATAAATCTGGAAGGGAGCCGCAACCACCTTGAATCCGAGACCTACGAACATGAGCGCAAGCCCCAGGATCGCAAGTGGCGCAACTTGCCCGTGCTCGCCAATCATTTGTCGCAGCGCGGCCGAAATCAAATCCATCCGCGTAGTTCCCGTAGCGCCGTACACCATGGCAATGCCGTACAGGAAAAATGCAGTGGCGAAGGAGCCCAGAGTAAAATATTTCAACGAAGCTTCGCTCGATTTGACAGCGCGCCGCCGGAAGCCGGCCAGGATGTAAGTGGAAATCGAGCTCATCTCCAGCCCGATAAATGCAGTGACGAGTTCGTTCGCCCCCGCAAGAATTCCCATCCCGGCAGTCGCGAATAAAACCAGCGCGTAATATTCGCCGCGCTGGAGGTTTTCTTCGTCGAGATACTGGAACGAACCCAGAATCGCCAGCGCCGCGGCGCCCATCACGATCACGTGCACAAAAATGCTAAATGCGTCCGCGCGCATCAAGTCACTGTAGGCGTTGCCGGGGGGCTCCTGGGTCATGAGGTGCACCCCGGCCAAGCCGCCGAGCGTCCCGATGAAAGCCAGCCAGCCCAGCGCGCGTTTGTGACCCGCCTGAACAAACGGGTCCGTCACCATAATCACGATGCCGAACGCGCAAAGAATTATTTCCGGCGCGAGCCGATGGAAGTTTGCGATTTGTTCGAGGGGGAAGAGAATCACGGCTCAACGCGCCTTAATGAAATTTTCGCAAGAGACTCGGTCTTGCGCGAATTGAGCGGAATGGCAGCATGTCTTGCAGCGAGCGCAGGCGCTACGGGGCGCTGTGCCGTTTGCACGCGCTCCATCTGATGCAGCAAATTATTCGTGGAAACTTCCATGCGCCGTGTAAAGAGCGGGGAAGCCACGCCCATGAAAATGATCGCGACGGCCATGGTCGCAAGTATTAGCCGCTCGCGGCCCGAAGCGTCAGGCAAGCTGCGGTTTTTTTCGACCGTTATTTCTCCGAACCCAACGCGCTGGTAAGCCCACAATAAATAGATGGCTGAAAGCACCGCCCCGCTCGCGGCCCAAGCAGCCCACGCATGGTGGCTTTGAAAAGTCCCAATCAGGATCAGAAACTCGCCGATAAAGCCATTCAGTGGTGGCAACGCCAGCGACGACAGCGCGATGAAAAGAAAAAACGACATCAACACCGGCATCGGATTTGTCAGCCCGCCGTATTCCTTGATTTCAAATGTATGCCGCCGGTCGTACAGCATTCCTACGCCAAGGAACAGCGCGCCAGTCGAGATTCCGTGGCTCAGCATTTGGAAAATTGCGCCCTGAATCGAAATGGTGCTGAACGCAAAAATTCCAAGCACGACAAAGCCAAGGTGGCCGACCGACGTGTACGCCACCAGCCGCTTTAAATCGTGCTGCACAGTTGCCACCATCGCGCCATACACAATCCCAATTATTGCGAGCACGGCGATCAACGGCGCCATGCGATGCGCCGCGTCCGGAAACAGCGGCAAGCAGAACCGCAACATTCCGTACGTTCCAAGCTTCAACATCACTCCCGCAAGAATCACCGAGCCAGCCGTGGGCGCTTCCGTATGGGCGTCGGGCAGCCAGGTGTGCAGTGGGAACAGCGGCACCTTGATCGCAAAAGCGAGAAAGAAAGCGCCAAAAAGTAGAAGCTCGGTGCGCGATGGCAGCGAAACGAGTCCAGTTTGCAGCTTCGCTTGAATATCCGGCAGATCAAATGTCCCGGCCAGGTTGTAAAGCCACAAGATTGCAACAAGCATCAGGATCGAGCCGAACATGGTGTACAAAATAAATTTCACTGCGGCGTAAATCCGCCGGTCGTGGCCCCAAATTCCGATCAGGAAATACATGGGAATTAGCGTGAGTTCCCAGAAAAAGAAAAAGAGCAGTAGATCGAGCGAAACAAAAACACCGATCATCGCCGTCTCAATGACCAGCAATGCAATAAAAAAGCCCTTCACATTTTCATGAATGGCCTGCCACGAACACAGAATCGCGAGCGGCGTCAGGAATGTGGTCAACAAAACGAGAAACAAGCTGATGCCATCCACGCCCAGGTGATAATGAATATTCGCGCGCGCAATCCAGTCGTAATATTCCTCGAACTGGTATTGCGCGTTGACCAGGTCGAACCCGCGCAGCAGAAAAAGAGAAATCGCAAATTCAGCGAGCGAAATAGCCAGAGCGATGCGCCGAATCCATGTGTGATCGTCCGCGCGGAGCAGCAGAAGTGCCGGAACGCCCAGAAGCGGCAGGAACGCAATAACCGTCAACAGATGAGAGGGCATGTCCACGCTATCGCACCATTCCCCAGACTCCCAGCATCAGCGCCGTAAAACCCACCGCGCCGATCACCACCCACGTAGCGTAGCTTCGCGCGTTTCCGGATTGCAGTTCGCGAGCCTGACTGCCCGCTTCACGCGCCACACGCGCCACGCCGTTCACCGTGCCATCGATCACTCGCTCGTCTACCACGTGCCAGAGCACGTTCTCGGAAATCCAAAGGAACGGGTGGATAATCAACATCGCGTAAATTTCATCCACATAATATTTGTTGCGCAGGAGCGTATAGGCTCCGCGCAGACTCTCGGCAAGTTTTTTCGGCGCGTCCGGCTTGCGAATATAGAACCACCATGCGACCAGTAATCCGATCATTGCGAGCACCACCGGCGGCCCGGTCAAAGCGTGGAACAATTCCATCGCGGGACTCGGCGAGATTCCGCCAGCTTCGCCCGCCGCGCCTGCCAGCGAAGCTCCCTGTTCAATTCCGGCCTGCACTCCGTAAGCCGCGAACACCGGATGCAGAAATGCCTCGAAGTAATCCGTCTTGCCAATGAAATGCGGCGCCGCAAACCATCCGCCAACGACGGAGAGCAGAGCAAGAATCATCAGCGGCACAGTCATGTTGCGCGGCGATTCGTGAAGGTGCACTTTATGCTCGTCAAATCGCGGCTTGCCGAAAAACGTGAGAAATATCAGCCGGAACATGTAAAACGAAGTAAGCCCCGCGCTAACCAAGCCGAGTAGCCAAAGCGTGATATGCGCGTTCGGTCCGGAGCCCGCAGCATCCAGAATTTCATCCTTGCTGAAAAAACCCGCGAACCCCGGAATGCCGGCAATCGCGAGCGTGGCGATGAACATGGTCCAATACGTAACCGGAATTTGTTTTCGTAGTCCGCCCATGTTGCGCATGTCCTGCTCGCCGCCCATCGCGTGGATCACGCTGCCCGCGGCTAGAAAAAGCAAGCCTTTGAAAAACGCATGCGTCATCAGATGGAAAATTCCAGCGGCGTAAGCGCCAACGCCACAGCCGAGGAACATATAGCCGAGTTGCGAAACGGTTGAATATGCCAGAACTTTCTTGATGTCCGTTTGCACCAAGCCGATCGTGGCGGCATAGAACGCAGTCAGCGCGCCCACCGCAGCAACAATAAACATCGCAATCGGCGAGCGTGAAAACAGCGGATGCATCCGCGCGACCATGTAAACGCCCGCGGTCACCATGGTAGCGGCATGGATCAACGCGCTCACAGGTGTAGGGCCTTCCATCGCGTCCGGCAACCAAACGTACAGCGGCAATTGCGCCGACTTTCCAATCGCGCCGGCAAAGAGCAGCAAGCAAATCCAGGTGAGGACGCCCGCTTGCGTGGCGCTCTCGGCCGGCATGTTTCCAGCCTTCGCAAAAATCGTGCCGAAATCTACGGCGCTGAAAGTCCAAAAGAGAAGCAAGACACCGATCGTGAACCCGAAGTCCCCAATCCGCGTAGCGATGAACGCTTTCTTTCCGGCACTGATTGCGGATTGCTTCAGGAACCAGAAACCAATCAGCAAGTAGCTGCAAAGGCCCACGCCCTCCCAGCCCACAAACATTAGAACGATGTTCGCGGCCAGCACCAGCGTGAGCATGAAGAAGACGAACAGATTCAAGTACGCAAAGAATCGGTAATAACCTTCCTCCTGCGCCATGTAGCCCGTGGAATAAATATGCACAAGCAAGCTCACAAAAGTGACCACCAGCAACATCACAATCGTCAGGTGGTCCATCTGCAGCGCAAAATCCACCTTGAACGAGCCGGCCGAAATCCAGTTGAAATAATTTTTGAAAAACGTGAGTTGGCCCTCGGGCAGCAGTGAAAATTCCCGAATGGCCTCCAGTACGGAAAGAAACGACAGCGAAACCGATCCGATTCCAACGGAATTTACTACGCTCTTCAACCAATTCTTGCCCAACAAGCCGTTGACGGCGGCGCCGGCCAGAGGCAGCGCGAGAATAATCCAGAGGTGATTGAGTATCGGCATCAGAATTTCAGCAGGTTCACGCGCTCGATGTTCAGTGTCTGTCGGTTGTGATAAATCGTGATCACGATCGCCAGCCCCACAGCCGCTTCCGCCGCGGCCACAACAATTACGAAGAAGACGAAGACCAATCCGTCCAGTTGCCCCCACGCGCGCGCGAACGCCACGAACGCGAGGTTCACGGCATTCAGCATCAGCTCAATAGCCATAAATATCGTGATGATGTTCCGCTTGAACACGAACGCCACCACGCCGAGCCCGAACAGAATCGCGCTCAGCACGAGATAATAGGAAACCGGAACGACGCTCATTCGTCCCTCTTCGCCAGAACCAGTGCGCCCAGAATCGCGATCAAAATCAAAATGGAAGTTGCTTCAAACGGGAACAAATATTTTTGAAATAGCTGCATCGACAAATCCCGCGTCGAAACCATCACGTTTGCGGACCCCGCGCCGTTGGCTGGCGTTGTGCCAATCAGCGAATGCGCCATCCAATGCGCCAGCTCGAGGAGCAGGAGGACGGCCAGCGGCATTCCCGCGTACTTCGCCATCTTGCTCCAGTCGGTGCGCTCTTCGACTCCGGCATTCAGCAGCATGATCACGAAAACGAACAGCACCATAATCGCTCCGGCGTAAACGATAATCTGCACCGCGGCGATGAATTCAGCGCCCAGCATCAGGTACAGCATCGCAAGTGCCATCATGACCAGGATCAGCGATAGCGCGCTGTGAATCGGCTCGCGGGCCACAATCAACAGCACGGCCCCGGCAACCGAGATCAGCGCGAAAACAAAGAACAGAATAAAAGGCAGGGTCATCAGTGCTTCACCAGCTCTGGGAAAATAATCCAGAGCGCAGTTCCAATTAAGTTCGCAAGCGAGACCGGCAGCAGCAGCTTCCAACCGAACGACATCAACTGGTCATAGCGAAAACGCGGCAGCGTCCCGCGAGTCCACACGTAGAAGAAAAGCAAGGCACCCACTTTCAGCAGAAACCAGAACGGCCCTTGCACCACAGGAATGACCGCGGGAAGCAGGCACAGAACACCGAGAAAAAGCGCGCCAAAAGTAATTACCATGAGTTGAAGGCGAGCGATTCCGCGCGCGTTCACGGCCGCGTCATACCCCAGATACAGCCCGAGTCCCAGTAGCGCGACCGCCGGCAAATATTGCAGAAAAGTCCAGCTCTCCGGAAAAGGAGAAAGCCATCCGCCCAGAAACAAAATCGTCGCGAGAAAGGAAACTGTAAGCATGTTCGCGTATTCAGCCATGAAAAACATCGCGAACTTAAAGCTCGAATATTCCGTGTGAAAGCCCGCGACCAGTTCCGTTTCAGCTTCCGGCAAATCAAAAGGAACGCGGTTCGTCTCCGCAATCGCCGACGTGAAATAGCACAGAAAGCCGATAATCTGTGGAAATACGTGCCAGCGGGGAATAAACGGCAAATAATGAAAATATCCAGCCTGGTCCGAAACCATCTCATTAAAATTCAGCGTCCCAGCGAGCAGAACCACTCCGACCACCGAAAGCGTGAGTGCAACTTCGTAGCTGATCATCTGCGCTGAGCTGCGCAAGCCGCCTAGCAGCGGGTATTTGCTATTGGACGACCATCCCGCCAACGCCACGCCGTACACGCCGATAGAAGTGATGGCGAAAAGAAACATCAATCCAATATTTACGTCAGCAACAATAAGGTGGGTAGGCTGCCCAAGAATCGTAATGGTCGCAGGACCAAAGGGAATCAGCGCGATGGTGGTGAGCGCCAGCGACAAAGCCAGAAACGGAGCCAGGATATACAAAAATTTATCCGCGCCCGGCGGCGTCACATCCTCTTTAAACAAAAATTTTAGCCCATCGGCAAGCGGCTGCAGCAATCCGTGCGCGCCGACGTAGTACGGGCCCCAGCGCGATTGAATGTGCGCCACGACTTTGCGTTCAAACCAGGTAAGGTACGCCAGCGTCGTCAGAGTCAAAAAAAGCAAAATGACGATCTTGACTAGCGATACCACCAGGACTGCATGCTGGGTGACGAACTCCACGGCGTATCTTTAGCCTCTTTTGTGGACGCGAGTCTGGAACAATAACGCCCCAGGGTTCCGCTCGAAAATAAATAATCGTGTGAAGAGAAAACCGCGCCCGCCGGCAGGTCGTGGTTTGGTTCAACCGACTTGCGAGCAGCCGTCGCGAGTTGCGCGCCCCCCGCGAGCAGGCTGGCGACTGAGACATCGTAACCGGCCACGTTCTGCCGGATTTCATCGAACGCTGCTTCCGGCGTTCGCAAACGAATCGGCGCGCCCAGGCCGAGCATCCCGAGCTGGTGCGACAAAATCCGCAGCAAATCGAAATCGCTACGCGGCCCTTGCGGGTCGATCGAGCGATGCGTCATCTGCACTTCCGCGGACGTATTCGTCAGCGTCCCGTCTTTTTCATAGGTCGAAGCCGCGGGCAGCACCACATCGGCGCGCTGCGCTGTCTCGGTCAAAAACATGTCGTGCACCACAAGAAGTTCCAGGCCGCCCAAGCGGTCGTGCTGCGCAACTTCAAAAGTCTTCACTGGATTCGCGCCGACCACATACATCGCTTTCAGTTTTCCAGAAACCGCGGCTTCCATCATCGCGTGAGCGGGCATTCCGGGCGCCGCCGCGATCTCGCATCCCCAAATCTTCCCAAATCGCGTTCGCTCGGATGCGTCCGAGAGAGGCGCATAACCTGGCAGCCGGTCCGGAAGAATTCCCATGTCCGCAGCGCCGCGAGAATTCGAATAATCGCCCAACGCCATGTAACGCGTCTGCCCGGCGAGACGCGTCCCGAATGCAACGAGATCGCGAATCGCGCGGCCCTGAATATCCGCGCCAAAAAGGATCACAATGTCCGATTCTTTTTCGAGCGCCGCTTTCATTTGCCCGAGCGATTCCGAAACGCTCTGCTCAAACTCCCCCTCGCCCGTCGCCAGCCACCGCACCGCCGCAGCTTCTCCGCCTTTGGAAGTTTCCACGCCGCGCGCGGCTTGCCGATGAATTTTGCTCGGTTCGCCGTTGATCACATACAGCCGCGCCTGATGATGGCGCACCCCAGTCCGGATTTGCCATGCGACCAGCGGATTCTGGTTCGTCACATCGTTGCCAATCAGCAAAACCGCATTCGCTTTGTACACATCCGCCATCGTAGCTTGCGTGTCTCTAGCTTTCGGTCCCAAAGCAGCCGCCAGGCCCGCGTAATCAGCAGTCCGATGATGGTCGATGTTGTTCGTCCCCAAAGTTCCGCGCGCAAACCGGTTCAGCAGATAATTTTCTTCATTCGTAGTGTGATTCGAACCAATCACGCCAATCGCGTTCGCCCCATGCTTGTCGTGCACTTGCTTCAGCCGTCGCGCGATCTCTTCTAACGCATCTTCCCAACTCGCCGGCGCCAGGTTTCCATTGCGCCGAATTAGAGGTTGCCGCACGCGCTCGGCATGGTGCGTGAAATCAAATCCAAATCGTCCCTTCGCGCACAAGAATTCGCCGTTGATGCCCGACTGGTCCCGATTATTCGCGCGAAGAATTTCATTGTTGCGCACGCCCAGCGTCGTCTTGCATCCGTTCGAGCAGTGCGTGCACGGGTCCGGAACATATTTCATTTCCCACGGCCGCGTTTGATAACGATAAGTCCCGCTCGTCAGCGCGCCCACCGGGCATATATCGATGCACATGCCGCACTCTTCGCAAGCCAGCTCGCCCGGCTTATTCGGCAGTATCACGGAATTCACGCCGCGCGCGCCCACGCCGAGCGCCTTCACGTCCATGCCTTCATCGCAAACGCGTACACACCGAAAACACAAAATACATCGCGGCGCATCGTAATAAACCAGAGGCGACCATTGCTCTTCCGGATAATGCAGCTTTTCCTCATTGAAACGGCTGTGGTCCAGCCCGTAGCGAAAAGTCATGTCCTGCAGTTCGCACTCGCCGCCCTTGTCGCACACGGGACAATCCAGCGGATGGTTTGAAAGCAGAAACTCGATCATGTCCTTGCGCGCTTTATGCACCTGCGGCGTATCGGTCTTCACGACCATGCCTTCCACAGCAACAAGCGTGCACGCCGTCTGCAGCTTCGGTGTCTTCTCCACTTCCACCAAACACATGCGGCAAGCCGCTTGCAGCGAAAGCCCCGGGTAATAGCAGAACGACGGAACCTCGATGCCCTTGCGTTTGGCCGCCTCGATCACCAGCGTACCTGCAGGCGTGGTCAGTTTCTCGTCGTTAATCGTAAACGTAATTTGTTTTACTTCAGGCATGCGAGTCCTAGGCAGCTCCCACGATCATCTCCGCCGGTTTGAAAGCGCATTTCCCGCGAAGATGGTCTTCAAATTCGTGCCGCCACTTTTTAACGATACTAATCGTGGGCAACGCCGCCGCATCTCCGAGCGGACAAAATGTTCGTCCCAACATATTTTTCGATAGCTCATCAATCAGAGGAATATCGTCCGCGCACCCTCCGCCATCATGAAAACGGTCGAGCAATTTCCGGAGCCAGGTCGTTCCTTCTCTGCACGGTATGCACCACCCGCATGATTCGTGCGCATAAAAATGCATAATCCGCCGCGCGAGATCCACCATGCACGTCTCTTCGTCGATAATCACCGTGCCGCCCGAGCCCAGCATCGAGCCGATTTTCGCCACCGAGTCATAATCCAGCGCCACATCAATTTCATCCGCCGAAAGCAGCGGACACGAACTTCCGCCGGGTATCACCGCCTTCAACTTCTTGCCGTCCTTCATCCCGCCGGCCACATCTTCAATCAGCCGCTTCAAATTAAATCCCATCGGCAGCTCGTAAATCCCCGGCTTATGGACGTGCCCTGAAATCGAGTACAACCGCGTCCCGCCATTTTTCGGCGTTCCCAGCGCAGCGTACCAATCACCGCCTTGCCGAATCACCGCCGGCACCGTGCTCAGCGTCTCAACGTTATTAATCACGGTCGGACAGCCGTAGAGTCCCACGACAGCAGGGAAGGGCGGCTTAATTCGCGGATACCCGCGCTTGCCTTCGAGAGATTCCATCAGCGCAGATTCTTCGCCGCATTCATACGCGCCCGCACCCGTGTGCGCTGCAAGATCAAAATTAAATCCGCTGCCTAAAATATTCTTGCCCAGGTAGCCGCGTTCGTACGCCTCCTTAATCGCGCCCTCGACAATATCCAGCACGTAGCGATATTCCCCGCGAATGTAAACGTATCCTTGCTGCGACCCGATCGCGCGCCCCGCAATAATCATTCCTTCAATCAATTGGTGCGGGTCCAGCTCCATCAACGGGCGGTCCTTCGAAGTCCCCGGCTCGCTCTCATCGCCGTTCGCCAGAATATATTTCGGCTTATTGATGGCTTTGGGAACGAAGCTCCATTTCATCCCGGCAGGAAAGCCTGCGCCTCCCCGCCCGCGCAGATTCGATTTCTTCATTTCGTCGATAATCTGGTCGGGAGTCATCTGCTTCAACGCTTTTTCAAGCGCCTGATACCCCTCGTTCTGCAGATAGACGTCGATCTTCGTCGAGTTCGGTATTCCAAATCGTTTGCTGACCACCGGAATTTCCGCAGGATTGCGCGGATGCAAGGCCCCGGAAATCACCGAGACCGGCTTCGGTTTCTTCCCATCCTGAAGTTGCTCGAAAATCGCATCCACTTTGTCCGGGTCGAGATTTTCGAAGTAATCGTAATTCACCTGCATCGCCGGAGCACCCGTGCACGCTCCAATGCACTCCACTTCTTCCAGCGAAAACGTTCCGGATGGAGACACTTCCTTATTGCCTATCCCCAGCCGTTTCTGCACGTGCTTGAAAAGCTCATTGCCGCCGCGCAGCATGCAAGAAATGTTGGTGCAAACTTGAATATGATAGCGCCCGCCCGGCTTGCGCCGCAGCATCGAGTAGTACGCGAGCGTCTCGGTCACCTGCAGAACGTTCAGGTCAACTCGCTTCGCAATTTCTTCCAAAACTTCATCGCTCAGGAAGCCAAACTGATCCTGCGCGTACATCATCATGGGAATCAGCGCGGACCGTTTCACCGGATAGCGTCCCAGCAGTTGTGTGAATTTTTCTTCCAGCGTGGCGGGAAGTTGCATTAGCGGTCCACTTCTCCCAGGACGATGTCGGTCGTCCCAATGCATGCCACTACGTCCGCAATCAAGCGGCCCACAGCAAGTTTCGGCAGCGATTGTAGGTTCACAAACGAAGGCGCTCGCACTTTCACGCGATATGGTTTTGCCGAACCATCGCTGGCCACAAAAAATCCCAGCTCGCCGCGCGGCGACTCGATCACTTGATACACTTCACCCGGCGGCGGCGCAAACCCTTCGGTATAAATTTTGAAGTGATAGATAAGTCCCTCGATCGAAGTCTTCATTTCCTCGCGCGAAGGCGGAATAATCCCCGGCGCCTCAGTTCGAATTGGCCCGTCAGCTTTGGCAACACGTTCCATCGCCTGCCGCACAATCTGAATGCTTTGGCGAATCTCCGCTACGCGCACCTGATACCGCGCAAAGCAATCGCCCGCAGCTTGCGTCTGTACATCAAAATTGAAATCCTCGTAGCTCGAATAAGGAAATGCCTTGCGCACGTCGTACGCCACACCGCTTCCGCGCAGCATCGGCCCCGAACATCCCATAGCGATTGCATCGTCTGCGCTGATGATTCCCACGCCCTGCGTGCGCCCAAGCCAGATGCGGTTGTTCGTCAGTAAATCTTCATATTCATCAACGTGCCCCGGCAGGGCCTCAACTACGCGGCGCACTTTATCCAAAAATCCCGGAGGCGGTTCGAGCGCCAGCCCGCCCACGCGGAAATAGCTCGTCATCATCCGCTGGCCGGAAACATACTCGAAAATCTTCATTATTTCTTCGCGCTCGCGGAAGGTGTAGAGGAACACCGACATCGCGCCCAGATCGATCGCATGGGTTCCCAGCCACACCAGATGCGAAGTGATGCGCGTCAGTTCGGTCAGCAGCACGCGAATGTATTGCGCTCGCTTCGGAACCTCCAGACCAAGCAATTTCTCCACGGCGAGGCAGTAACCCAAATTATTCGAGAGCGGCGCCAGATAATCGATGCGATCGGTCAGCGTAATAGCTTGCGAATAAGTCTTCGCCTCGCAGGATTTCTCGATGCCCGTATGCAGATAACCGATGATCGGCTCTGCCTTCACCACAATCTCGCCGTTCAGCTCCAGAATCACGCGCAACACTCCGTGCGTGGAGGGGTGCTGCGGCCCCATATTCAGGACCATCGTTTGAGCGGTGCCGGTCGGCGTTTCAATCGTTGTGGGCGTCATTGTTTCGCATCTCTCAAAACTTAACGGTACCCCTCGGTCGGATAATCCTTCCGCAGCGGATGACCTTCCCAATCATCCGGCATCAAAATGCGGCGCAAATCCGGATGCCCCTCGAAACGAATGCCAAACAAGTCATAATTTTCGCGCTCGTGCCAGTTCGCGGTAGGCCACACGGAAGTGACGGACGACAATACCGGATCGTTTCCTGCCAAACGAACTTTCAGCCGCAGGCGGTCGCTGCGCGCAATCGAAAGCAGGTGGTAATTCACTTCAAAGCGCGGTTCGAGAGGGAAGCGGTCAACCGTGGTGATATCAGACAGAAATGCAAAGTACAAAAACGGCTCGGTGGCGAGAACTCCTGAAACACGCAGCAATTGCTCCCGCGGGACGACCACCGTCGTTTCGCCGCGAAACTCAATCACTTCCGAGACTGCTTCGGCGTCCCACGCTCGCAGTCTTTGCACTACTGGATTCTTATGAGCTTCCTGCGATTCCATTATGAGTTCGTTCCCGGGGGCCGTCGTTCAACGATTCCAGTCGAGCGCGCCCTTCTTCCAGAGGAATATGTAACCGGCCAGCAAAATTATAATGTACAGCAGCATCTCTACAAAGCCGAACACTCCCAAGCCATTGCGGTAAACCAGCGCCCACGGATACAAAAATATCGCCTCAATATCGAACAGAATAAATAGCAGCGCCACCATGTAGTATTGAACGGAAATCGGATCGCGCGCGTCGCCGGTCGGATGAATTCCGCATTCATACGGCTCATCTTTTTCTCGCGATCTTTTGTGGCGTCCCACCAAAGTGGACACCACCACCAGCGCCCCGGCCAGGCCCATGGCCAGTACAAACATTAGTAACAACGAGCCATACGAATCCAGGTAATTGCTGTTCATTTTCGGTGCGCTGTTATAATAACGACCCGAGTGCACCCGGTCAAATGAACTCTCGATTAATCGGATTCTCGCAACCTTCGCTGGCGTGCATCGCCCAGGAGCATTCCGCTCGATGAGCTCCGGCTTCAACACCGACGTGAAGGTTGGCGAGCAGGTTTTTCACGTGCAGACGGAAGACCGCGGCCCTGCTCATCCCATCATCGACACCGCCGTCTATCAGAATGGACGAATTTTGCATCGCCGCGCCTTCAATTACACCGAATTGTCCCGTTCAGATTCTTTTACCGCCGAGGATCTTAGCTTCCGGGTGGAAGAACAGCATCGCGCTGTGATTGAAGACATTCGCTCCGGCGCTCTCGATTCCGAAATTGCGTCGGCGTCCGCCACCACGCAGGCTACGCGCCCGGGCGGGATTCAATTGCAACTTCTGAATCCGGGTTCTTGGCTATCAGCAGGAAAGGTATCTTTAGAAGTCGAAGTCTCGCGCCGTGCCGACCGCCAGCCGCAAGTCGGTGCGAACGTCGAAGCGCTGATCGAAGGATCGCTGGACGGCACTCGCCACTCGGCGATAACCGACGAGCAAGGCCGCGTGCGCATTCAGTTTCCGTTGCCGCCGCTGGGCAAAGGCGATTTGGCACTCGTCATCCAAGCCAAGGCCGACACCTGGAATGACGAAATTCGCTTCACCATGAGATCGCGCCCAAAAGAATCACCGGCGAGCACCGGGCTATGATGGTCAAGATTAATGGAGATTCGCGCGAGGTTCCTGACGACTTAACTGTAAGCACCCTGCTGGATTTTCTCGAAATGCGAAATGACCGCGTCGCCATTGAGCGCAACCTGAATATTCTTCCTCGCGCTATGTGGAACGAAACTCTAGTCCAGCCCAACGACGCCTTTGAAATCGTCCACTTCGTCGGCGGCGGCTAGCTCTTGGGCTTCGCCGGGTTGGCAGCCATGATTTTGCGGGCCGGATCGTTATCGCAATAGACGCGCCATTCCGCCACACGACCATCCTTTATCACAGCCTTCCACGCAGCTGGAATCTCCCAGGAATTCTCTCTCGGCAACACGCCATTCACGGCAAAAGTTCCCCGCGCCGTTCCAAACATGGCGACAACGTCGCCCCGGTCTAACTCGTCCCTCACCTCGATGGCATAGTCCGGAAACATTGCGAAGTAGCCTTTCCATCCCTGGCGCATTTGGTCTGCGCCGCGAAATGTGTTTTCCAGCCCGTCGATGAATACATGATCGGGTGTCAGGAGCGCCACCAATCCGTCCACATCGTGCTCGTTAATCTTGGTCACGAACGCCATCGCCACATCCACTGCGGTTCCTTCATTCATCGTCTCGCCTCCCTGGCCTCGCTGGCGGGAGCATGCGCCAGCTATTCTATCGAATTGCTTGAAAGAATATCGGAGGCCAGGCTTCTGTTAAGAATTACGGCTTGGTCCCTTGTCCCACTAAGCCTTCTTTCGCGTGAAATGAAACGTCATGTTCTGTTCTTTCCGGCTTGTATGCATTGTCCATGTTTCGGAAAAATGATCGGCATCTTCGATCTTCAGCGTCATCCGGTGCATGTGCATGTCGTCACTGCTGGCCAGATTCGTCGCTCCGGTAAATGCAAAGGCAAAATCATTCGCCTTCGCGAAGCGTTCGTGCGTACAATCAATTCGCTCTTGTCGCCCAGGTCCACGAATTCCAGCGTCACAAGTGTGTCGGCATACTCCGGCTCCGTTTCCCAATGCCACGTGAACACCAGCTTCTCTGGCACCTTGATCTCCAGATATTCGCCGCGCACCTTGAAAACTTTTTCGTTCGCATCCGACAGGTCAAAACCATATCTCCCGCCAGGCCGCACATCCATAACCACCAAATGCCCGATCAGGTCCGGCTTCGCGTGACAGAACCATTCGGTCATTTTCTTGGGATCGGTCCAGCCCGAAAAAGTCTTTCGCGAGGTGCATGAAGTGCTCGCCGGATATACAGTGTCGTTGCCGGACTGGCGACTGGACTAGCCATCAAATTCCTCTTTAAGTTTGCTCATCGAAAAAGTCGTAAACTATTTCTTGCTCAATCCCCTTACGCTATTTGCTGATCGAGATGAGCGAGCACCTTCGGCCAAGCATCTTCATGCCGTTTCCTCGACTCTTCGTTAGGAAAACCCGCATGCGTGAGTCTCAGTCTTGTTCCACGGTCCCTCGGCAGCAGTTCGACTGTCACCACTGTCTCGGCTCCCTTGGTTGCGCCAGTGACCCACGTCAATTCCACAAGCCGATCTTCTTCCAGCCGTAGAAATCGCCCGTAGTGCGGATATGGCTGCCCCTCAAACTGCGTCTCGAAATAGAAGGGCGCATTCACCTCGCCCTTCATCAGCACCGTTCCCGGCGCTGCGAACCACTGATCGAACTGCTCGGTCCACGCTCGAAACAGCGCGCCCGGCTCCGCATTCATCGCGCGTTCCACGGTCAGCCGAAATGGCCTGGACGAAAGATCCGGGGCTGCAATCACTGCCGTCACGAATGCGCTCCCATGCTTAGAGTCCGCCGGTGCTCACCGTCTCTAATTAACCGTCCGCCGTTATTTCTCTAAATATTCCGCCAGCTTTTTGACGTTTACTGGACCTCGAGCGTGAGCTCCTGCCTGCACTTGGCATCGTCGTCCTTCGTCTTCCAACGCTCCGCGCTACGCTTCCAATTCCTTCTCCAGCATGTCGAAGCATCCGATCCAACCACGGTTGTGGTTCGCTCGCTGTTCGGCGTCGCGGAAACCCTCGTGCTTCAGAAAACTTCCGTAAATGTCCCGCGCGGCTGAAATTCCACTGTCACCAGCGTCTCATCCTGATCGCTGATCTTTTCTCCCGACGTGGAAAACTTCTCCCAGGCCCAGGTGAACACCAGCTTTTCCGGCGGCCGAATCTCCCGGAACGTGACGCGCTGCTTGTACACCGCGCCATCCGCGGTTTTGATTTCCATCATGTTCGTGCCGCCCGGCCGCGTGTCAAACGCGGTATAGCGCGTTGTATTTCTCAGATTGTCGCGGCACATCCATTTCTCTAGCTTCTCCCGTTGCGTCCAGGCTTCGAAGACTTTTTCCCGTGTGGCCGCGAACATCCGTCGGATTTCGACCTTGGTTTCGGGGCCGGTGGTGGAGCTTGCCATTGTGCATCCTCCTCTTTTTGTGATTCTTCAAGATATCGCGCAAGTGAATCAAACTGACTTTCCCAGAACTGACGGTAATGCTCGATCCATGCAGCCGCATCCTTCATCGGCTCAGCGACCAGCCGGCATCTATGTACCCGCCCATCCTTGTGCCGTTTCACCAACCCCGCACTTTCCAGCACACGCAAATGTTTTGACACGGCCGGCAACGACATTTCGTACGGCGCCGCAAGCTCGCTGACCGAACTCTCTCCCAGCGCCAATCGCGCAAGAATCCCCCGACGCGTGCCGTCTGAAAGCGCGGCAAAAGTCATGTCCAGCACTCCTTCTGAATGGTTAACCATATGGTTTAGTATCTTCACATCAGAAAATTTGTCAAGCGAAAGTTTCGATGGAAGGGAAGTGGGGTAAAGACGGTCGCGCGGGATGCTTGCTAGGTTTGCGTGACGGGATGGGCGCGCCCATTCCGTACCTTTGTGACTCGTCCCTGTCGGGGCGGCATAACCCTATCTATAATGAAAGGGGCTTTTTCAGCCCCTGCAGCTAGGCCAGCAGATGCCCCAGCTTATCTTTCTTCGTACGCAGATAAAATTTGGAGTGATGACTCGTTCGCGGCCGGCAGGGAACTCGCTCCATCACGCGAAGCCCGGCGCTCTCTAATTGCTGCACCTTGTTCGGATTATTCGAAAGCAATCGCAACTTGCGAACGCCCAACGCTTTCAAGGCCTCGGCCGCAAATTCGTAATCGCGAGAATCCGCGGCGAACCCGAGTTTGCTGTTCGCCTGCACCGTATCGAGCCCAGCGTCCTGCAACTCATATGCCTTCAATTTATTGATCAATCCGATGCCGCGCCCTTCCTGTGGCAAATAAAGCAACACACCCGCAGGCTCTTTCGCGATTTGCCTCAACGAAAATTCCAGCTGCGCCCTGCAATCGCATCGCTCTGACGTGAACACATCCCCCGTTAAGCATTGCGAATGCACGCGCACCAAAGGCGCCTTCCCGCGCGATTTCCCTCGCAACGTACCACGCTGAATCGCGACAGCCTCTTCGCCCGGCCTCCCCTCGATGCCCACAACTCTAAAATTGCCAAAACTAGTAGGCAGCTTCGCCCGCGCGACGAGTCGCGCCTGCGCTACGACGCCAGGACCATCAGCACGAGCTCCCACTCGAGCCGGCGCTCCCTTCCTAGATTGTTTGCGCTGTTTCACAGGAATCAAACATTATAGCAGCCCTCGCAAAATAGACGTTTATGCGCCCCGCTCAACGCGGTGATCCAGCGCGCTCGCTTTAGGTGTAAATGCAGCGCCGGGGACTTCCGCCCGCCATCTTCGGTCTTATAAGACATGAATCGAAGCTCTGCTTCTTGCCGCTGATCAGCCGGCCGGAGCTCCCGCTCCGACAAAAACAGCCGCGCGTAGCGCCTACCTCTCGTGGCGAATTTTCCGCGAGTATTCGATTCATGTTTAGCGTCCACACGAAGAGAACGGCGCCCTCACCATCTCTTTACATCCCTCCCCTCTTTGGCTAACGTAACTCAAAGCATTCTCACACACGGAACTGCGAGCGAAATGGGCACACTTTTGGGGGTACAAGACCTGCTATTCACGCTGGTGCTGAAGGTCGGCTTCGCAGCATCGCTAGCGGCGCTACTCGTTCGCTTCCGCTCGTTCCGCAGCATGTTATTTACAGAGGTTCGCGACTCCGACCAAAAAGTAATGCTGCTCCTTTTTCTCACGCCGCCGCTCGCCATCGGAGTCGTGCTGCGCCTTCTCGCCGGCTATCGCTTTTTCGACCTCACCTTCGAAGGCTCGTTCCTGATGGGCCTAATCGGGGGACGCATCGTCGGCCTGCTCGGCGGCTCGCTAATCAGTCTTCCGGCGTTTGGAAATCACGAATGGCTCGCCAGTCCCACCGCCGCTCTTGTGGGACTTGTCGCCGGAATGGTTCGTGACCTGATGCCCGAAAAAGAAGACATCTGGCATTTCGGCCCATTTCTTTTCCTCAGCATTCCGGAATGGATCTGGCGTCTCGTGCGTCACGCCAAAGCAAACTGGGCCATGCTTCCTCTTTTTACCTGTGCTGGATTAGCTGTAGGAAAAATGGAACTGGCCGAAGCCGTTCCACCGCGCTGGCTCTTCGATTTCCGCCCCCAAAATTGGGGTTACGAACTGCTGGTCGTGCTTTCCTCGGTAATGTGCGTGGCCATGGCCATCAAAATCTGGAACAACACGCGCATCGAGATGAACCTCGAAGCCAATCAGCAGCTCCTGCTGAAAGCGCGCATGGACGCGCTCACCAGCCAAATCAATCCGCATTTTCTTTTCAATACGCTTAATACCGTCTCTTCGCTCATCCGTTTCGATCCGGACATGGCCCGCGGCGTGGTCCTCAAGCTCTCTAACATTCTCCGCCGTCTGCTGCGCAAGCACGAAACCTTCGTCCCTCTCCGCGAAGAGCTCGAATTCATCGACGATTATCTCGACATCGAAGTCATCCGCTTCGGCCGCGACAAGCTGCAAATTTTCAAGGACATTGAAGAGGACAGCTTGGAAACCTTCGTCCCCAGCATGCTGCTTCAACCTATGGTGGAAAATTCCATCAAGCACGGCCTCTCTCCGCGCCTGGAAGGAGGCGAAATCCATCTCCGCACTCGGCGCGTCGACGGCCGACTGCTCATCGAAATTTCCGACAACGGCATGGGCATCTCCACTCAGCGCCTCGCCGAGGTTTACGGCGGTGGCATCGGCATCAGTAACGTGCACGAACGACTCCGCCTCCTCTACGGCGATCAATTTAAGATGGACATCCGCAGCCAGGAAGGCCAGGGCACCCAAATCCACATAGAAATCCCCGAGCTAGTCACCGCCGAGCCCTTCACCTTTTGAGAAAACCGCCTTTCGGGTTTTTCCCGCTGCTTGCCCTGGACCGAGGAAGGGGCGAAGAAAGGGAGCGCATTGCTTTTCGTGCAGGACCGGGTTTCGTAGCGCCGGTATCCTGCCGGCTCTTTTGTGCGACAATCGCTGTGGCCTCCATATTCTCATCACGCTTGCCCTGTTAACCCTGAGGAAGGAACGGACCTGCATTGCTCTTTCTTTGCGCTTTGCCTTTGAAGCGGCCGTCTTCAGGTGGGCGCCTTTCGCTTTATAACCTAAGACACGTCGGCTGGGTTCAGCGTCGCCCCGCCAAGGCCGGCTACGCGCGGATGATTGTTGGCACAGTTTCTTACGGGTCGTCCCCGCCGATGCAGCCATTCCGGCTGCAAGCGAAGTCTGATAAAGTTCCAGTCATCCGAGTACGCAAGCTGGCTGCGATGGTGGCTGCATGGATGCTTTCTCAAAACAGGTAATGGCATTTTCGCTCTTGGGAAAGTGTGTTGCCGCGGTTGTCGGAATCATCGTTATCTATGGCACGTTTCGCGTCCTCGAACGAACGCTGCCCCGGCATTTTGGACGCGCCGACGCACGCTATAAAGTTCGCAAGTTCGTGGTCTTTTGCGGCTACCTCTCGATTGTTCTTTTCCTCGGTATCCTGTTTGAGGATCGCTTGGCCCGCCTCAGCTTTGCCATCGGTGTCGTCGGCGCAGGCGTCGCGGTCGCTCTTCAAGACGTGCTCGCCAGTATCGCCGGCGCTTTCTCCATCGGCTTTTCTAAGCTGTACACCGTGGGAGACAGAGTTCAAATCGGGGGCACTCGCGGCGACGTCATCGACATCGGCCTCTTGCGCACCACTTTGATGGAAACAGGGAACTGGGTGAGCAACGATTTGTACAACGGCCGCCTCGTGCGCATCCCCAATAGCACCGTTCTGAAAGGGACCGTTTTTAACTATTCGCAGGGCTTTCAATTCATCTGGGACGAAATTAAAGTCCTCTTCACCACCACCAGCGATTGTCAGTTCGCCCGCGAAATGCTTTTGCGCGTGGCCAAAGAGTCGATCGGCGAATACTTGATCGAAGCGCAAATTTCCTGGAGAGTTATCAGCGACAATTTTAAGATCGTAAACCCACCGCTGGAACCCATCGTCACGCTCACCGTGACCGGCGGTGCGCTGGAATTCGGCCTCAGCTACGTCGTCGACTACATCAAACGCACCGCCAAGCGAGACGAGCTGTTCACAAAAATCGTCCAGGAAGTCGCAAACAGCAACGGCAAGCTCCAATGGGCGTCCTCGGGACTCACTGTCGTCAACCAGCCCGCAAGCCCCGACGCCAACGAAGCACATGCGCCGTCCTCGCTATCCGCTGGCCCGGCCCATGCGGCCCGCACCGCAGCCACTTCGCCCCGCTGAGTTCGTCCCGCTTGCCCGGAGACCAGTGGCGAAGGGAACCGCGTCGTCTGCACCGTTTGTGTCGGCCAATCGTGATTGAGGACGGGCTCTCTGACGACCTGCTATTCGGTTTGCCTTTGCCGGTTTCGCCGGTTTCGTCAATCTTTGCCGCTCAGCCTTCTCGTGGGATAATAAAACTCCGCGGACCGAGTGGATTTGCCGCCCCCGGTGTTAACTGAGGAAGCTAACAGCGACGGAGATTACGATGAGACGCATGCTTCCTGTGCTAACTGGGTTGGCCCTCCTAACACTCTCGGCGGCACAAACCGCCCCCTCAGTGCCAGCTCAGCATGCCTCAAACACGCCTACCATCAAAGCCATGCTCGATGGTGGCCGCACCGCAGTCTTCAGCACGCCACAGGATTCGTGCTCATCGAACGACATTCCCGACGCCATGGCGCGCGCCTTTCGTGATGACATGGGCACAATCCACCTCATCACCGCCAGCTCCATCACCTACCAAAGCCTCGGTCCAACCCTGGATACCTTGGTCCACAGTTGCGAAGCCGCCTTCGTTTCCGCGAACGACGCAGATCCCGCGGCCTACAACGATCAAGTCTGGCTCGATTCTTTCTATACCATCAACGGCAAAAATATCGCCGCTCTCTCGCACACGGAATACCACGGCTGGGCGCATCCCGGCGAGTGCACCATCACGAACCCTAACAACTACTTTTATTGCGAATACGACTCCGACACCTATCACCAATCCAGCGACGGCGGCTATCATTTCGATGGTTTCAAAGCGCCCCGAAATCTGGTGGCTGGAGTTCCCGAGAAGTATCAGATCGACCGCGGCCCCATGGGTTACAGCGTGGACTCCAACATCGTTTCCTACGGCGGCTGGTATTACGCCATCGTCACCGACTGGCCTTGGCCTCGCAACTGTTCCGGCCAAACGGGCCCCCGCCATTGCGTGGTACCACTCGGCGGCGCCCCCATTCGCACCACCGACGTTTTCGCTCCCAGCTCGTGGCGCGGCTGGAACGGCACCGATTTCTCCGTGTCCTTCGTGGACCCTTACGTCGGCCCGGTCTCCCACCCGCAGGAGCACATCTTGACTCCCGTGAAGTGGATGCAATTCGTAACCGGCCTGAATGTTTATCAACCTTCGAACGTTGTCGTCGCCACTCTGTGGGATTACTGGGACCATGAACTCGGTCCTCCGGGAATGTACTTCACCACCTCCGTCGATCTGATCAACTGGACCACGCCCAAGCTCGTCGTGACCCTGGCCGAGATAACTGCCCACGATCCCAAGGGAAGCTGGCTCTACGCCTATTTCTCCTTGATCGACCCGGACGCCCCCGACCCAAGCTTCTCCGTCATCGGCGACCATCCCTACCTCTACTGCGTCCGCCTGAATAACAATAATGTGTACGACCGGGTCCTGTATCGCCAACGCCTCACACTAACTCCATCCCAATAACTCTTTCGCGATCTTATGAAACGGCGCGCACGCCTGGCCACCATCGCCTGACGCGAGCGCAGTACGCTTCATACTCTGCTGCGAACGTTCGCTTGAGCGTAGGCTCCTCGTATGACACCACGAACAGATGACAAGCGAGCAGGAACACACCGCCGTAAACCAGCAGTGGCAGCGACTCGTAGAATAGCGCGGCTCCGACAAGGGCTAGTCCCGCGCCGATGTACATCGGATTCCGGACAAATCGATAAGGTCCTCGAATCACCAGCCGGCGCGGTGGGTCGAACGGCGCCGGAGTCCCTCTTCCGACCCTTGCGAATGTGAATATGCACCACAACGCAATCAGCGCGCCGGCGCTCCCAATAATCATTCCCAAGACCTGCGGCGCCTCAATCGCCGTCGGACGGGCAATCCCCGACCAAGACAGGACGCGCGTCGGCAAATAGATCAGCAAGAGCCCGATAAAAAGCGTGGAGTATGTAATCGCTCGGAAAGCGACAAACATGCTTACTCCCCTGCGTTGAAGCGGAGTTTAACTACGCATAGTCCGTCCGTCAAACGGGCATTCATCGCCCAGACAGTCGGCGAACGCTTTCTCAGTTACGTTTTCATCCGGAGCGAGGCGCTTTTGCCGACGAGGGACCTGCTGTTGGTTTGCGTTTACTTCGTAGAGCGGAGCTTGCGCTGTTCGATAAAAGCCAGCCCCGCGTTTGCAATCCTAACAACCCCGCGCCCGTTCACTTGCTCTTGCGTCACAATCCGCGGTCGTTCGCATCCTCCCAAACCGGAAGCTTCGGGCATGACGTGCGCCACGCATCCATCACATCTTCGTCGCTCCTGTCGCCCTTTGCCACCCATTCCAAAAGATCGAAAACCAGCGCTTCGACTACGTCAGTCATCAATGTTTCATCACGCGCATATTTTAACGTGAATCTCTCGTCGCGAACTTCTACGTTATCTTGTCTCCATAACGGAGCGCGCACCGAACAATAATGTCGTTTGCAACGAGATGACAGTTTAAGCGACAGCTAACCAGATGCGACCGGCGCCGGCGGTTGAGGCCAGAGTAGCAGTGCCAAGGGTGGATATCGCTGCGCGAAGAAATAAATGGAATAAGCCGGAAAAAACACCATAACCGGCACAGAGATCAACGAAAGCACAAAAATAAGAATCGCCAGCGCAATACACCCTAAAACCACCGCCAGCGTAATGGTGTATAAGTTCCACGACCATCCAGCCGCTTTCCCTCCGAGTACGGCTAAGATTCCAGCTCCGCCGACGGGAATGAGGAGCACGAGCAGCGCGGTTAAATCGACGATAACCAGCGCAAACACGGCCCCAATGGCCAACACAATTTTCATCCCTACGTAGGCGGCGTAGCCGCCTTTATCCGCTTTTAGCCACACCCATAACTTCCGCCAACCTTTCATCGCGCTGATATCTTCCAACGCCATTTGCGGGACGACAAAGTCTCTCGTCATCACATGGATCACAGCCATGAAGGCCACGAGGACGAACAATACAAACAACAATGCAATCCCGCTCAGCACAAGCCCCAGCAGGTGGTTGCGAGCATCCGCGAACCAGCCAAGCGTCCAGGCGCACACCACCGGAATTCCAATTACGATCAGGAGAGCCGCATAGCTTGCCAGCATGAATAAAAGCTGCCAGCAACAAAGGCGGAACCCGGGATGCCTGCGCCGAGCCCAGCCCGCGCGGATGTGGCATTCCCTGGCTACTATGCTATCGAACAGAATGAATCGCATCACGCTGTTGATGTAAGTGAAGAGCACCAGCAATCCAAACCCGATCACCACCAGCGCCACAACCATTCCAGCAAATAAAATTGGGTGATTCGTCAGTTGCGCAGGCCAGTTTCCGGCCAACAAGGCTTGCTGCGATTCCGGATGGTGACGATTCATATTCAATGGGTAATTGAACTTGCAGCCTCCAGCGGAACCCATCTCACCCGCCAGAAGTCCCACCAGGGCTAGCCGCGCCCATTGGCCCAGGCGGAACGGTCGCAAGAGCTGCTCCTTTGTGTGCCGAAAAGCGGGTTCTAAGGCGTCGGCGGCGGAGATTGGCAAGCACTCACCTCGGTTTTGCGCATGGCTCGACGGACAGAAAGTACTGCGAAGATCGCAAGAGATCAATCAACATTACCGTACCGCAGCGTTACTACGTAGACGCGGGTGCGTGGCCGATCCTTTTATCCGGCACCAACGTTTCGTAGCATGTCGGCGCGCGAATCGGAACGCGAACCGCTACATTCTAGTAGTTCGTGCGACGCGAGCCTCCATGCTAGAGTTAGCGCTCGCAACAAAACGATGGAGGGGAAGTGGCCTACAGGGATTTGAGGGAGTTTGTCAGGACGCTGGATAGGAAGGACGAGTTGCAGCGCATCTCGGCTGAAGTCGATCCCGTCCTGGAGATCACCGAGATTACCGACCGGGTGGTGAAGGCGGGCGGGCCGGCGCTGCTGTTCGAGCGGGCCAAAGGGTCGAAGATTCCGGCGGTGACGAATCTTTTGGGTAGCGAGCGGCGCATGTGTCTCGCGCTGGAAGTGGATTCTTTGGACGAAGTGGCCGAGCGAGTGCATTCCTTTCTGGACGTGAAATCGCCGCAGGGAATTTTGGAAAAAGTGAAGATGCTGCCGAAGCTGGCGGAGATTGGGTCGTTTTTCCCGAAGTCGGTGCGCAACGGCGCGTGCCAGGAAGTGGTTCGCACGGGAAACTTTTCGCTCGATTATTTTCCGATTTTGAAATGCTGGCCGCAGGATGGCGGGCGTTACATCACCTGGCCGATGGTGATCACCAAAAATCCTGAAACGGGCAAGCGCAACGTGGGCTGCTATCGCATGCAGGTGTATGACGAGCGTACCACCGGGATGCACTGGCAAACGCAGAAGCATGGCGCGGAACATTTCCGCAACGCGCGCGCGAAAAATCCGCAAGGGAAGATTGAGGTGGCTGTGGCGATTGGAGCCGACCCGGCCACGGCGCTGGCTGGAATCCTGCCCGTACCTCCGGATATGGACGAATTTTTGTTTTCAGGATTCATGCGCAAAGATCCGGTGGAGCTGGTGCAATGCAAGACGGTGGACCTGGAAGTCCCGGCCAACACGGAAATAGTTTTGGAAGGCCACGTGAATCTAGGTGAAATGCGAATGGAAGGGCCGTTTGGCGACCACACGGGATTTTATTCGCTGGAAGGAGAATTCCCCGTCTTCCACATTGATTGCATCACGCATCGCAAAGAGCCTCTGTATCTGACCACGATTGTGGGGCCGCCTCGGCAGGAAGACTATTTCATGGGGCACGCAATCGAACGGATTTTTATGCCGGTGATGAAGATGCAGTATCCGGAAATTGTGGACGTGGCTATGCCTGCCGAAGGAATTTTTCAGAACTTGATGATTGTGGCAATTCGCAAAAGCTATCCGGGGCAGGCGCGCAAGATCATGAACGCAATCTGGTCGCTGGGGCAAGCCATGTTTACGAAGGTAGTAGTGGTGGTGGACCACGATGTGAACGTGCAAAACTTCAGCGAGGTGGTGTGGAAGGCGCTTTGCGCCATCGATCCGGAGCGCGACATTCAATTTGTGATGGGTCCGGTGGACACGCTGGATCACGCCGCGCGTCGCCAGGACTACGGCTCGAAGATGGGTGTCGATGCCACGCGCAAATGGCCAGAAGAAGGATACGCTGGACGTTGGCCCGACGAGATAAAGATGGACGGCGCCACAAGACACCGGATTGACAAAATTTGGCAGCAACTAAAACTGGGGATGGGTCCTAAGAAGAACTAAGGATGGTAGAGCGTCTCAGGCAGGCACCCGCTTCGCTTTCGCCTCGATATTCGCCTATCTGCGTAAGGATTTCCTCGACTTACCTGCCCTTTTTACCTGTCCGTCTTCGCTACCTGTTCTCTGGAACAGGTTTTTACCAATAGCACACGCGACTAGAACGTAGCTTGACACTCACTGCCCTGGGTGTAATAAACGATGAAAGCGGAGGTACCGGGCGTAGCAGTACTACCGGTGCTAAAAGATTCAAGCGACGATTTCATCGCCTCCGGGGTGCGAGGCGAAAAGCATCGAGCAAAGAAATTCCGAAAGAAATTCGAAAGCAGAAGGCGGGTCCGGCCTGCGAAGCGGGGCGGAGCGAGGAGCGAGGGGCCGCGCGATGTTCAATCTGGGGAAAACAAGATCATTAATCGGCCTGGATATCGGCTCGAGTTCCGTGAAGGCGGTCGAGCTCAAGAAATCGAAGACAGGCTACGAGCTGGTGAGTTACGGGATAGAAACGTTAGCGCAGGACACGGTGGTGGACGGCGCCATCATGGATGCCCCCTCGGTCGCCGAGAAGATCATCTCCATATTCGACAACCAAAAGATTAAAGCGAAGGATGTGGCTACGTCGGTTTCCGGGCATTCGGTGATCGTCAAGCGGGTAAGCATGCCGCTGATGACCGAAGAAGAGTTGTTTGACCGGGTGCAGGCCGAAGCGAGCCAGCACATACCGTTCGACATCGCGGACGTGAACCTGAGCCATCAACTCCTGGAAGCCACTGAGAACCAGATGGACGTGCTGCTGGTGGCGGTGAAGAAAGACAAGATTCTGAATCACACGAACGTGCTGGCGCAGGCAGGCAAGACTCCGGTGGTGGTGGACATCGATGCGTTCGCGCTGCAGAACTGCTTCGAGGTGAATTACGAGCCGGATCCTTCGCAGGTGGTGGCGCTGCTGAATATCGGCGCGAGCGTGATGAACATCAACATCGTGCGCGGGTGGACGCCGTTGTTCACGCGCGACGTTTCGGTGGGCGGCAACCAGTACACCGACGCTTTGCAGAAGGAACTCGACTTGAGCTTCGAAGATGCCGAGAAGTTGAAGATGGGCGGAACGCTGGCGGGCGTGAGCGAAGAGCAGCGCACCGCGATTTTGCGCTCGGTGTCCGACATCTTAATCCTGGAAATTCAGAAGACGTTTGACTTCTTCCGCGCGACTGCCAGCGGAGAAAATATTCGCCGGATTTACGTTGCAGGAGGCAGTTCACGCGTTCCGGGCTTGCTCGACTTGCTGAAGGAAGAGTTTGCGATGCCGGTCGAGGAGCTGGATCCGTTCCGCAAGATTGCAATCAATTCAGGGCGTCATGATGAAAGCCAGATTCGCGAGTTGGCGCCGCGCCTGGCGATCGCTGTGGGGTTGGCGCTGAGGAGCTTTGACACGCCATGATCCGCATCAATTTACTTGGCCAGGCCCGTCCGAAGGCTACGAAACAGGCCGTACCACTTGAAGCGACCATGCAGATCATCTTCCTGCTGGTGGCGCTGGGACTTGCGTTCGTGGTGCTCTCGGTTGTGTATTTCCAGCAGAAGCGGGACTTGGACAGCACCAACGCTCGTATCGCCGCTCTGCGGGCCGAGAAACAGAGTCTGCAGCAAGTGAAGCAGGACGTGGACCGTTTCGAGAGCCAGAAGTCAGTGCTGGAGCAGCGTATTAGCGTGATTGAGACGCTGCAGAAGAACCGCACCGGCGGCCAGGAACTACTGCAAATGGTGGCGAACACGGTGGTGAGGGTTGACTCGCTCTGGCTGACGTCTATGGAGCGCACGGGTGACAGCCTGAAACTGACCGGCGAAGCGGGTTCGATCAACGCGGTAGCGAACTTTATTACGCAACTGAAACGTTCGGGTTACTTCGACAAGATTGAGATTCAAGAGGCGAAAGAGGACGACGTCGTGAAATCGGTGCAAACCTTCAACTTCACGATGACGGCCGCAATAGCGCAATCCTCCAATCCCGAAGGGCAGCCGGAAGCCAAGCCCGCGGCAGGCACGCCTCCTCCGCAACCTGCGGCCAAGGGGAGGAGCTAGAAATGGCGACCGCTTTCAAAGATTGGCCCTGGCCGCTGCAAGCTCTGTTTTATTTGGGATTGACAGTGGTGATTATCGCGGCCGGCTTCTACATTCCCGGTCTGCCGCTGGCCTCCGTGCGCGCGCAACTGCAGGACGCCCAGAAACAGGAAAAGCCGCTGGAACAAGAAGTAGCAAACCTGCGAGTTTACAAGCAACGAAGGGCTGAACTGCAATCGCAGATGGACGCGTTGCAGAAACAGCTCGCAACGCTGCAAACGATCGTGCCGGAAGAGAAGCAAGTTGATCAGTTCATCCTGATGATTCAAAGCGCGGCGACGAGCTCGGGCGTTTCACTGCGCAGACTCAAGGCTAACCCGGTTGGAACCAAACCCTATTATTTTGAGCTGCCATTCGAGGTGCAAGCGGACGGGCCGTACTTCTCGGTGCTGGACTTTTTTTCTCGGTTGGGGCGGCTTTCGCGAATCATCAATGTGGGCGACCTGAAATTAGAAGGAATCGGAAAATCCTCCAACGCCAACTTCCGGCTGAACCCGGGAGCTTCGGTGACGGGGACATTCACGATCACCACCTTCTTTACGAAAGCGGCAGATGCGCCGGCGCCAGCTACTACAACGCCAGCTGCCGCACCGGCAAGGCGGTAGGCAAAGACGATGACACGAGTGAAGACAACCGCGAACCTGATAGCAACCCTGGCGATGTCATGTTGTCTGCTGCCGGTGGCCTGGGGGCAAAGCTCGAAGCCGAACCCAGAGCAGAGTACAGCGCCGGGACAGAAGACCAAGACCGCACACAAGAAAAAGGCGGCTTCGGCAGCGAAAGCGAGCGCGCCTGCGCCATCGCAGGCGGCGAAGCCCGACGCACCCGTAGCCGGCAAACGGGATCCGTTTGCACCGCTGGTCAACCAAAATAAACCCAGCGGTCCGCCATTGCCTCCCGGAAAAGCGGGTCTGGTAATCGCAACGGTGCGCGTGGATGGAACCGTAAAGTCAGGGAACGGAATGCTCGCAGTGGTGACCAACCCGGATCAACGGACGTACTTCCTGCGAGAAGGGGACCGTCTGTACGACGGCGATGTGCAGAAGATTGGACTAGATGGGGTGACATTCAAGGAAAATTCCAAAGATGCATTCGGGAAGCCGGTCGAGAGATTAGTTACCAAGCGAATCTACCCGAGCGCAGGAGAGCAGCAATGAGGATTATGCGGAGGGCTTTAGGGGCGACTGCGCTGTTTGCAGCAGCCTTGATACTGATGAGCGGAGCGCTGCTGGCCAGTGACGGGCCGGTGGTGCATGTGAAGGTGGTTGTAAAGAACGGCAACGTGACGCTGGAAGCTCAGGCGAACGGGCCGTTCGAATACACCACCTATCGCCCGAGCGAAAGCCTGTTCGTGCTCGACCTGAGCGGGGTTTCGTCCGCGGATCCAGCCGGAGCGCGCGTGGTGGCGTCCGACCTGGTGAAGAGCTATCGGATGCTGACATATACCGCCGGATCAAAGCCAGTAGTGCGGCTGGAGATTCTGTTGAGCCAGGGCGTTGAGCCGCGGCTCGAGCGGAAGGATTCTCAAGAACTCACCTTGCTGGTCGCTCGTTCAGACGGGAGCGCAGCCAAGGCCACGGTAACCGGTCCTGCTCCGGTATTGACGCCCATTGCCGCCAAGAATTCGGAAAACAAAGCGCCTGGCAACACCATCGAATCCATCCGTCAGGTCAAACTCGCGCAGAATGGCGATCAGACGGAAGTGAACGTGGTGGGAACCGGCAAATTGAATTATCACGTGATGCGATTGCAGAATCCTGACAGGCTGGTTTTGGATTTTGCGGGCGCGCACCTGAAGACTTCCCAAAAGCAGATTGCGAGCAACCTCGATCCCGTCCGCGAAATCCGGCTGGCCCAATTTTCACCGGAAGTTTCGCGCATCGTCATCGATTTGCGGCAATCCGCGCCGTACAACATCACCAGTTCAGATTCCGGCATCATGGTGGAATTCACGAATAAGGGTTCGAAGGGTGCGGCCGGTGGCGCAGTGAAATCCACTCCGGAACCGCAGCCTGCCGACGTGACTACGACGAAGTTGGCGGCTCCGCCGGCTGCTCCGGTGATCGCCGCTCAGTCCCGGCCGACGCCGGTTCCGGCTCCGGTCATGATTTTGCCGGCGGCTTTGACGCAGACGACGGCCGCGCTTGCGACTCCAGGGCCTTCAAACCCGCAGCCTCCTCAGGATCAACAGGCCGCATTGGCGGCCAAGCAAGTTGCAGCACAGGGCGTGGCCGGCGTATCCAATTCGAACACGCCTGCGGAAGCGCCTGCGGCCACCGCGTCCGTTGCTGTGGTATCAACGCGACCGTCTGCACCCACGTCAACCGCGGTTGCCGAACCGGTCCAATCGGCGCCTCCTGGAAAATATTCGGGTGAGCCCATATCGGTCAACTTGAAGGACGTTGATTTGCGCGACTTCTTCCGCCTGATCCACGAGATCAGCGGCCTGAACATCGTTGTGGATCCCAGTGTGAAGGGCAGCCTGACCATCGTTCTCGACGATGTACCGTGGGATCAGGCGCTCGACATCGTCCTGAAGAACAACGATCTGGATAAACAGCTGGAAGGTAATGTGCTGCGCATCGCCACCAAGGACACCATCAAGAAGGAAGCCGACCAGAACCGTGAATTGGCCAAAGCCCAGGCGGAAGCCGCGGACGTGGTAACCACCACGCGCGTCCTAAGCTACGCGAAGGCTGAGGACATGGTCGGCACGCTCAAGAAATTCCTCTCCTCGCGCGGCGACGTTCTGGCTGATGTGCGGTCGAATACACTCATCATCCGCGACATTCCCAGCGTTCTGCCGGTAATGGATAACCTGCTGCGCCAACTCGACCGGAAGTCGCAGCAAGTGGAAATCGAAGCGCGCGTTGTTGAAGCAACGCGGTCGTTCACGCGCGACATCGGCACGCAGCTCGCGGCTGCCGTCTCGCTGGGTGGCGGTCAGAGCATACTGGGCGGCTCAAGCGCCGTCGGCACCAGCCCTATAGTTCGTAACTCGCCCGGTCCACTGCCTCCACTAATCGTGGGAAATGGCGGGCCTAACACAACGAGCGGCTCCATGCCGTTACTCACAAACTTGGGCGCTACAAGTCCAACAAGCGGATTGAGCTACCTTTTCACGTCCTCGAATTTTGCCCTGGACTTCATTATCACTGCGGCAGAGGAACGGGGCGTCGGCAAGCTGATATCGAAACCGAAGGTCATCACCCAGAACAACCAGAAAGCGACCGTGAAGCAAGGTACCAAAATCCCGGTTCAGACGATTGTGAACAACACGGTTTCGGTCCAATTCGTGGACGCCGTGCTCGAACTTGACGTCACACCGCAAATCACCGCGGAAGGTACGGTTTACATGGACGTGACCGTCACCAACGACCAAATCGACCAATCCATCCCGCGCGTTCAGGGCATTCCCGCAATCGACACGCAGATGGCCACCACAAAGGTGTTGGTCTCCGACGGCGGCACGGTCGTCATTGGTGGCATTATCGTCTCGACGCAGAGGACCACGGTCGACCAGGTGCCGCTCTTCGGCAGCATTCCGGTCGTCGGCAATCTGTTTAAGCACACGACAGTTTCCTCGACGTCCCAAGAACTCCTGTTCTTCCTGACGCCACGGATTCTGCCGAGCTAAGAAACCGGACACACGGAGAATCTGCGGCCAAGGTGACCTCCAAACCGCTTCAAATGAATTCCAGCCGGAGCCGAATCGATCGGCTCCGGCTTTCCTTTTCCAGCCTGGGAGCAGACGCTTTCCTGGTCACGCACCTGCCAAACATACAATATTTATGCGGATTTACCGGCAGCGCCGGCATCTTGGTGGTTGACCCGTCCGCCTGCACATTGGTAACGGACAGCCGGTACGCTTTCCAGTCCAGGGAGGAAGTTCGCGGCGCGAAGGTGAACATCGCCAAGCGAGGGCTTCTCCGTGCCGCTGCTGAAGCGCTCGGAAGGCACCGAGGGCGTTTACGAGTGGCTTACTGGCCTGCGCAGGTGACGGTGGCGCAGAAAGCCACGCTGCAGGCGTTAACGGGCACGCGGGTGCGCTGGGTGGACGGCGGCAATGCCATCGAGCGGCTTCGGGCGGTGAAGGACGCGTCTGAGCTGGCCACCATGCGGCAGGCCGCGACGCTCATCAGCGAGGTCTTTGCTGGCGTGGTTCTTCAGATTAAGCCGGGCCTAACTGAGCTGCAGCTGGCAGCGGAAATCGAATTTGCTATCAAGCTAGGGGGTGGCACCGGCCCGTCATTCGAAACCATTGTCGCTTCAGGGGCGCGCTCTGCCTGGGCCCACGCGCGGCCCACTTGTAAGCCGCTAAGGAAAAACGAATTGGTCGTCCTGGACCACGGTGCTATACTCGGCGGCTATTGCAGCGACCTGACCCGCACGGTGTTCGTGGGGCGGGCTCCAGCCAGAGTAAGGGCGCTATATTCGGCCGTGCTGGAGGCCCAGCAAGCCGCCAAAGGCGCCGTCCGGCCGGGGGCTAGGGCCGGAGACGTGGACGCCGCGGCGCGGAAGACGCTGAAGCGGCACCGGCTGGCCAAATACTTCACCCATAGTACCGGACATGGATTGGGCATTGAGGTTCACGAAATGCCCCGGCTGGCCCGGGGCGAACAAACGCTGCTCGAAGAGGGCATGGTGATTACCATCGAGCCAGGCGTTTACACCGAAGGGCTGGGCGGCATCAGGATTGAAGATGACGTGGTTGTTACTTCAAATGGCGCGGTCGAATTGACAAGCGCATCCAGAGAACTGTTAGAACTCTAAATGGCGAAAAAATCGACACCAGTCTCCGCGTCCAGCTCGCGTACAGACGGCGTGGACCTTCACGAAGTAGAGCGGCTGCTCGAGTTCATGGCCAAGCACGGGCTGGAGGAGTTCGAATACGAACGCGCGGGCTTCCGTATCCGGCTACGAAAGCCCTTCTCGCAGCCGACTGGGTTCAGCCGCGCGGTTTCGGCGCCAGAGATTGTGGTGGCTGCGGCTCCCGCTTCGACCGCTTCCAGCCATGCCCCATCGCCGAGCGCCGGCACACCGGCCAGTCGCGAAGAACCGGCTGACGTCCACGTTGTGAAGTCGCCGATCGTGGGGACTTTTTATGCCGCGCCAACCGTCGGGGGCGAGCCTTTCGTAAAGGTGGGCTCTCGTGTGGACGTGGGCCAGGCGCTTTGCATCATCGAAGCGATGAAATTGATGAACGAAATTGAGTCCGACGTGGCGGGAGAAGTCGTACGGATCTTTGTCGAAAATGGCCATCCAGTGGAATATGGTGAAGCGCTTTTCGGCATCCGCGCGCACCGGAAGAAATAGCTCGCTCCAGGCGAAATGTTCCGAAAAATTCTGATCGCAAACCGCGGCGAAATTGCGCTGCGCATCCTCTCCGCTTGCAGGGAACTTGGAGTTCGAACGGTGGCGGTGTATTCCGAGGCGGACCGCAACGCATTGCATGTGCGTTTTGCGGATGAAGCGATTTGCATTGGGCCGCCGCGCAGCAGCGAAAGCTACCTCAACATTCCGCAGGTAATCAGCGCCGCCGAAATTGCCAACGTGGACGCCATTCATCCCGGCTATGGATTTCTCTCGGAGAACGCCAACTTCGCCGAGGTATGCGAAGCATCGCACATCACTTTTATCGGGCCTGCGCCGGATGCGATTCGGCTGATGGGAGAAAAAGACAAAGCGAAAGAAGCGATGGCCGCGGCCGGGATTCCGGTGATTCCCGGAAGCGCGGGTGTGGTTCCGGATGAGGATTCGGCGAAGACGATCGCACGCGAGATTGGCTATCCGGTGATGATCAAAGCGGCCGAAGGTGGCGGCGGACGCGGGATGAGGATCGTGCGTTCAGCCAAGGAGCTGATACCGGCGTTTCGGACGGCGCGCACGGAAGCGGAGCAAGCGTTTGGCAGCCCCAACGTATACATGGAGAAATTGATCGAGCGGCCGCGGCACATTGAGTTTCAAGTTCTTGGCGACCGCCACGGGAACGTGGTCCACCTCGGCGAGCGCGAATGCTCGTTGCAACGGCGGCACCAGAAGGTGCTGGAGGAATCGCCCTCGGTAGCCGTGGATGCGAATACGCGGCAGCGCATCGGCAAGCAGGTCGTTGAGGCGCTTAAGGAAATCGGTTATTCCAGCGCGGGAACCATGGAGTTTTTGCGCGAAGACTCTGGAAACCTTTATTTTATTGAGATGAATGCGCGCATTCAGGTGGAGCATCCGGTGACCGAGATGGTGACCGGAATCGACTTGGTGAAATCGCAGATTCGTGTGGCGGCCGGCGAAAAACTGGGTAAAGTTCTGCCCGAGGTCGAATTTCGAGGCCACGCCATTGAATGCCGCATCAACGCGGAAGACCCCGATACTTTTACGCCTTCCGCGGGGCGTGTCACCGCATTTCGCGTGCCGGGCGGGCCGGGAATTCGCGTGGATACGGCTTGTTATGCTGACGCCGTGATTCCTCCCTATTACGATTCGCTGATCGCGAAGATCATTTCTCACGGGCACGATCGCGCTGAAGCAATTGCGCGGATGCAGCGGGCGCTCGATGGATTTGTGGTCGAAGGAGTGAAGACCACCATTCCGTTGCACAAACGGATTCTGGCCGACAAGGATTTTGTGGCGGGGAAATTCGACACGCACTTTTTGGAACACATGCCGGCGGTGGAAGCGAAGAAGTTCTAATTTAACGCGGAGGCGGTTTGTTCCCGGCCCTTTACGCCATCCTGGATGCTAGCCTCGAGTTTGCAGGCCCTTCTGAATTGTCAATTCTTGAAATTGCTGAGCGATTAGCGGGAGCGGGCGTGCAACTGTTTCAATACCGCAACAAAAAAGGTTCGGCGCGGAAGATTCAGGAAACTTCGACGGAGTATGTGGGGCGGTTTGGGAGGAAGGGCGCGCGATTCATTGTAAACGACCGCGCAGACATTGCGGCAATTGTAGGCGCAGGGGGCGTTCACGTGGGACAGAAGGATCTGCCCGTGGATGCGGCGCGGAAATCTTGCGGCAGTGCGCTGTGGGTGGGGGTTTCGACACATAATTTAGAGCAATTGCGCGCGGCGGATGCTACTTCGGCGGATTATATTGCTGTGGGCCCCATCTTCTCGACGGGCACAAAAGAGAATCCGGATCCAGTGGTCGGGCTTGAGTTTTTGCGAGGAGCGCGGCAAATCACGCGGAAACCTCTTGTGGCCATAGGCGGCATCACAGTAGAGTCCGCCAGTGACGTTTACCGGGCAGGGGCGGATTCGGTTGCGGTGATACGCGACTTAATGGCGGCGAAGGATCCGCCGGCGCGAGCGCGCGAGTATCTTGCTATTGCGCAGCAGGTGCGATCCGCGCGGACCGCAGGCGACTGAAAAACTAGACAAATGGCTGAACAAGCTCAAACGATTGGAACCGTGACGGCAGTCAAACAGCCGGAACTTGTAAAAGGGCTCGGGCTGTTTGATTCCACGATGATTGTGGCTGGGTCCATGATCGGGTCGGGGATTTTTATTGTTTCGGCGGACATTGCGCATCAAGTGAAGAGTCCCGGACTTTTGATTACTGTCTGGCTCGTTACTGGCGTGATGACCCTGATCGGCGCGCTTAGCTACGGCGAGCTTGCCGCCGCGATGCCTCATGCGGGAGGGCAGTACGTTTATTTGCGCGAGTCGCTCGGGCCGCTCTGGGGATTTCTCTACGGCTGGACCATGCTACTGGTGATTCAGACGGCGACGATTGCTGCGGTGGCGATTGCGTTCGCGAAGTTTACCGCGGTGCTGCTGCCGTGGTTTTCCGCGTCCGACTGGATATGGAAGATCGGGACGTTTGGGCCGTGGCAAATGTGGTTTGGATCGCTGGGTCCCTACAATGTCGGAATCAACAGGCAAAATCTTTTGGCGATCGCGTCCATCGTTTTTCTCACCTGGATTAATACGCGCGGATTGCGCGTCGGGAAAATAGTTCAAAACGTGTTTACCGTGGCGAAGGTAGGGTCGCTCGCGGCGCTCGTGCTGCTTGGATTCTGGTTTTCGACCGAAGCCGCGCGCACTGTAAATTTCACGGATTTCTGGCGTAACGCTGGGCTTTGGGTGATGCATCCATATCCACCGGACCATCCGATATGGACAATCAGTACCTTGACGCTGATTGGCGTGGCGATGGTGGGTTCGCTTTTTTCTGCCGACGCGTGGAACAACATTACGTTTACTGCGGCCGAGGTAAAAAATCCGAGCCGCAATTTGCCATTGTCGCTGGCGCTGGGTGCGGGAATGGTCATCACGCTTTATACGCTGGCGAACGCGGCTTACTTGAGAGTGTTGCCGATATCGGGAGATCCCAACGGCCCAACCGCCATTGCGCGCGGAATTGAGTTTGCCGCCGATGGGCGCGTGGGTACGGCTGTAGCTGAAGTAATATTCGGCCCGGCCGGAGCGATTGTAATGGCCGTCGCGATTTTGATTTCCGGGTTTGGCTGCAACAACGGGTTGATCCTCTCCGGCGCGCGGATTTACTACGCAATGTCGAAGGACCGGCTTTTCTTCAAATCGGCGGGAAAGGTGAACAGCCATCATGCGCCGGCTGCGGCGCTGATCGTTCAATGCATATGGGCGGCGTTTCTCTGTCTCTCTGGGACGTACAGTCAGTTGCTGGATTTTCTGATTTTTGCGGTTTTAATTTTCTACATACTTACATTGGGCGGGTTGTTCATTTTGCGCTGGAAGCGCCCGGACATGGAGCGCCCCTATAAGGCATTCGGGTACCCAGTTCTGCCTGCGCTATATCTGGTGATGGCGATATTTATCGAAATTCAATTATTGCGCTGCAAGCCGCAGTACACTTGGCCCGGACTAATCATTGTCTTGCTGGGAGTGCCGGTCTACTGGTTGTGGAAGCGAGCTGGAGCGGCGTCCGCGGAGGCGTAGATTTGGCTTATTGCGTCGAATTGACGAGTCGGATTCTCTGAGAGGAGATGCGAATGAGCAATCCGCTGTTCAAGAAGAAGCCGATGGACTGGCTGCTAAACGAAGCCAAAGCCACCGGCGAGCATACGCTGAAACGGACGCTTGGTCCGGTCTCGCTCACTGCCTTGGGCGTGGGCGCGGTAATCGGGGCAGGAATCTTTGTGCTCTCAGGATTGGGAGCGCACTATGCCGGGCCTGGCCTGATGCTCTCATTCGTAATTTCGGGGCTGGGTTGCGCATTCGCGGGGCTGTGTTACGCAGAATTTGCCGCGCTGATTCCTCTGGCAGGCAGCGCGTACACATATGCCTATGCTGCACTCGGGGAATTAGTTGCCTGGATCATCGGCTGGGACCTGACATTGGAATATGCCATGGGCGCCAGCACGGTCTCCTCCGGCTGGTCGAACCATTTCATCGAGTTTCTCCAGATTTTTCACGTGAAGATGCCGCTGTGGCTGGCCTACGACCACTGGACCGCCATGGTCACCGCGGAAAACATCATTGCTCGGCAAATGGCCCACGTAACGGATCCGTCGCTGGTAGTCGGAAGTCAATCCTACCTGGCGAAAGTGGGCGACATCATCACCGCGCAGCCTCCAGAATTGCTCCAGCGCGCCCACGATCTGGTGTCGGCGCCCACTCTGTTCGGCGTCGAGATCGGTTTCAATCTTCCTGCATTTTTGATCGCTCTGATCATCACCGCCGTCCTGGTAATCGGCATCAAGGAGAGCGCCACCTTCAACGCCACCATTGTCATCATCAAGGTCGGCGTCGTGCTCTTCGTCATCCTTCTCGGCATGCATTACGTAAGTCTCGCCAACTGGGGACATGATTGGCCCACTTTCGCCCCCATGGGATTCAGCGGAATCGGAAGAGGTGCCGCTTACATATTTTTTGCGTATATCGGTTTCGACGCGGTGTCCACCACCGCCCAGGAAGCCAAGAACCCGCAGCGCGATTTGCCCATCGGCATAATCGCCTCGCTGGTCTTGTGCACCGTCCTTTACATATTGGTCGCCGCTGTGCTTACCGGCATGGTGCCGTGGAAGGAAATCAACATCGAAGCCCCGCTGTCGGTCGCATTCCTCGATCGCGGCTTGGTCAAAGCGTCCTACCTGATCACGGCCGGCGCGCTGGCCGGACTGACCAGCGTGATGCTGGTCATGTTACTGGGCCAGACCCGCGTGCTGTATTCCATGGCTAACGATGGCCTGTTGCCCCGCAAATTCTTCGCCGCGATTCACCCCAAATATCGCACGCCCTACAAGAATACGATTCTGGTCGGACTCATCGCCGCGGTCGTCGGCAGCATCACTCCGATTAACATCATCGGAGAGATGGTCAACATCGGCACGATCTTCGCCTTCATCATTGTCTGCATATCGATCATGGTGCTGCGCAAAACAAATCCCGGCCAGGCGCGTCCTTTCCGCACGCCATGGGTTCCGTTTGTTCCAGCACTGGGAATCCTTTTCAACGGCTATATGATGTACAAGCTCGGCTGGGTCAACTGGGCGCGGCTAATCATCTGGCTCATCATTGGACTGGTGGTTTACTTCGGCTATAGCCGGCACCACAGCCGCGTTCAGCAGAACGACCGGGCGGCGCTATAGCTTTCGACTCGGTGCCTCTCAACAAATAAAAAGACCGCGGGACGCCAGCCAACGCTACGCCCGCAGTTTGCGGTCTGGATCTTCCGCCCGCCAAGATATACTGAGCGTTGGGAACTACAAACTTGCCTCAACTTTCTCCACGCCGCTTTCTCGTGCTATTGCGCAGGGCTTCACCGCTCGATCGGATCGCGCTGGCGATTCTTGTGGTGACGCTTATGGCGCGGCTGATTGCAGCGCTCGGTAAGCCACTGCCGTACGCGGGCTTGCTCGGATTTTTAAGTTTTCTGTCCATCATCTATCTAGTGATTCGTCTGATTCCGTGGTTCCGCATGCAGGTGATGTGGCCGCTGCGCAACCGCTTGATCGTGGCCTATGTCTTCATCGCGGTCGTTCCGGTAATTCTGCTGCTTTCGATGGCGGCCGTCGCCATGTACGGGCTATATCTGCAGCTTGGCGCGCATCTCCTTCACGACGATTTACAGGATCGCATCAACACGGTTGCCGCCGACGCGGACGCCTTCTCTGCAGCGATCCAGCAGGAAGTTGCCAAAGGAGCCCCGACGCAGGACGAATCCATACTCTCGAAGCCGGACGTCGCGCGCCTGGTCGCTGCGGAACGAGCGGAGAGTCCCGACCTTCACGTTTATCTAAATCGCGGCACGCATTTGATTGAGAAAGGCGACGGCCATCGCTTCGCCGGGCTGGTGGAGTGGAATGAAAAACCGTTGATTGCCTGTGCCGTGAAGCAAGAGGCTCCAGCAGGCCCGTTAACGATTCTGGTAGCGGAACCGGTGAACTCTAATTTCCTCGACAAGCTTGCTTCGAAGCTGGGCCCGATCCAATTGATCTTTCTCCGGCCCGCGACAGGGAAAGCCAACTTCAACTTCAGTTTCAACGGCCACGAATATGTTCCGGGCGAGCAAGTATCCAGCCGCCGCCGCGTTCTTCCTGCACCGTCAAATTTTATGGATATTCGCGTGGCGGGCGCGTCGACAATCGAATTGGCGCACATGGAGGCGGACAAAGATCAAGAGCCGGCCGCAGTGCTCGCTTCATTTTCACTGCGGCCATCGGCTGTGAACCATGAGCTCTTGACCTCGGTGGGAGACGTGGGACCCTTGCTGGCCGCTGTGCTGGTAGGCGCGGCGATCATCTTTTTAGTGTTGGAAATCACCGCGCTGATCACCGGAGTAGTGCTCACTCGGACGATTACGACCTCGGTCGGCGAACTTTACGACGCCACGCTCAACGTGCGCCGCGGGGATTTCAGTAAGCGCGTCCGCGTGCGCCAGCGAGATCAGTTGGGCGCGCTCGGCGAATCGTTCAATGAAATGACCAGCTCGATCTCCGAGCTGATCGAAGAGCAGCGCCAGCGCCAGCGTTTGGAAAATGAAATATCCATCGCGCGCGAAGTGCAGTCGCAACTTTTCCCGCAATCGCTCCCTTCGCTTCCGGGACTCCAATTGGGCGCAATCTGCCGCCCTGCTCGCGTGGTGAGCGGCGATTATTACGATTTCATCAAAGTGGGTCCGGACCGGCTGGGCATCGCGCTGGCGGATATCAGCGGCAAAGGAATTTTTGCTGCGTTGTTGATGGCCAGTTTGCAGGCGGCGCTCCGAAGCACGGCAATGCTCGACGGACAGTGCGGGACGGCCGACCTAGTTTCAAAACTGAACCGACACGTTTTCAGAAACACATCGGACGACCGCTACGCGACTTTCTTCTATGCCGTGTATGACCAGCAGGCGCGAACGCTGACGTATACAAACGCGGGGCATCTTGCGCCATTTTTCATACATGAGGACAAGGTTCAAGAACTGGAAGAAGGCGGCACCGTCGTTGGACTTTTCGAGGAATTTCCTTTCACCCAGGGTGTGATTAAAGTCGAGCCCGGCAGCTTGTTCGTGCTTTTCAGCGATGGCTTGACGGAGCCGGAGAATGTTTACGGAGAAGAATTTGGCCGGCAACGCGTGCGAGCCGAGATCCTACGGCAAATGAATCTGGCGCCGCAACGTCTGGCGGAAAATTTAATCGCCTCCGCCGAGCAGTGGGCCGGAAGCCCAGAACAGGCCGATGACATCACCGTCGTCGTCGCGCGGATGGGATAGCTACAACCACAAATAACAAGCGCATAGCCGGACGCGATTTTGATTATACTTGCGAGTTCATAAGGAGGGCGCAGTTTGCCTCTCAACGAGCGGGTGGCTTTAATCACCGGCGGCAGCCGCGGTATTGGCAAGGGAATCGCGCTAGGACTTGCGCGGGAAGGCGCGCGCATCGCCATCTCCTATCGCTCAAGTAAGACTGCGGCGCAAAACGCCTTGCGCCAGTTGCAGGAACGCGGCGCGGAATGTTTTGCGATCGAAGCCGATTCCGCGGACCCGGCGAAGGTCCAATTTCTGATTGAAAAAGTTGTGGAGCGATTTGGAAAGCTCGACATCCTGGTGAACAACGTCGGTGAGTTCAACTGGAAACCGGTGGCGGAAAGTTCAGTGGAAGAATGGAAAGACATCATTACCTCAAATCTTTTCAGCGTTTTTTACGCCAGTAAGGCAGTCCTTCCCGTGATGCGTCGCCATCACTGGGGACGCATTATCAACCTCGGCGCTTTGGGAGCGGAACGAAGTTTTGGCCAGGGAACGATTTCCGCATATGCGGCCGCGAAAGCCGCCGTGGTTTCGTTTTCGAGATCGCTCGCCATCGAGGAAGCCAAGCACGGAATTACGGTTAACGTAATCAATCCCTCGAATATTGACGAGAGGGAACTGACCGCGGATGAAGCGCGGCGCATGCACGATTCCCGCTCGCCCATGGGACGTCCGCCTTCCGCTGAAGATGTTTCCACTGCCGTGAAATTCTTTGCGTCCGATGCGGCGGATTTCATCACCGGGCAGACGCTGAATGTAAGCGGCGGCTGGATGCTTTAGCCGACCTGGGCGTCTGGGCTTCTGATGTTTGACGGAGTTTATCTTCATGAGCCCCCAGCAATGAAAATCCTATCCGCCGCGGAAATGAGGCAAGTGGACCGATTGACCATCGAGCGCGCCGGTATGCGCAGCGCCGTCCTGATGGAGCATGCCGGTCGGAGCGTGGCGCGGTTCATTCAGCAGCGCTTTTCCGATTTTGAACGACGGTTGATATTTATTCTGTGCGGCAAGGGAAATAACGGCGGCGATGGCGTTGTTGTCGCGCGGCAACTGCTCGAAATGGGCGCTAGGCCCGAAGTAATTCTGTTCGCAGATCCCACCGCGTTGAAAGGTGACGCAGCGAATAATCTTCGTCGCTGGGAGAACGCGTCGGGAGAATTGCATGTCGTGCGAAACTCCGACGAATGGGCCAGATGGAAGTCGAAAATTCAATCGTGCGACATTCTAGTGGACGCATTGCTGGGAACTGGCGTGAGTGGCCCGGTGGAGGGATTGCTCCGCGATGTGACTGAAAGCGCGAACCAACTTTCACGACCTGCCATTGTCGCCGTGGACATTCCGTCAGGGCTTCACGCGGACACCGGCGAAGTTCAGGGCGCCGCAATTGTGGCGGAGTATACGGTCACGTTCACGGCGCCGAAGCTCGGCATGTTTCGCGCCGAGGGTCCGCGCCACATAGGCGAATTGCTTGTCCGCGATATTGGTTCGCCGCTGGATTTAGTCTCAGAGGTTGGCCGCAGCGATCTTCACTGGTCCGAGCCTGGCGAGTTCTCTGAGTTTGCGATGCGGCGCAAAGCGGATGGCAACAAGGGCGACTATGGCCATGCCCTGATCGTTGCGGGCTCCGTGGGCAAAAGCGGAGCGGCGGTGCTGGCGTCGTGGGCGGCTTTGCGAACTGGCACTGGACTTGTGACTGTGGCAACTCCCGAGCCGGTATTGCCAATCGTAGCCGCGCACACCCCGGAAATTATGACGGAGCCGCTCACGGCTACCGAGTCCGGAAGCGTCTCACTGCACTGCCTGGAATATGGCCACTTCCACGCGATATTAAAAGGGAAGCGTGCGTTGGCCATCGGCCCCGGACTTAGCACGCAGGACGAAACGCAGCAATTTATTCGCACCGTCGTCGGGAAGCGAAGTTCCATACCGATTATTCTCGATGCAGATGGATTGAATGCGTTCGCGGGACGCGCCGGGGAACTAAAGGGGCCGGAGGGACTGATCGCCCTCACGCCGCATCCGGGAGAAATGGCTCGGCTCACGGGCTTGAAGACCGCTGAAGTGCAGGCGCGCCGCATGCAGTTGGCTCTGGAGTCGGCGGCGGCGTGGAATGCATATGTGGTTCTGAAAGGCCACAACACGATTACCGCCGCGCCGAGCGGAACGGCTTTCGTCAATTCAACGGGCAATCCGGGGATGGGAACGGGCGGAACAGGCGACGTTTTGACCGGGATGGTTGCGGCGCTGACCGCGCAGTTTGGAACCGGAGATTGGGAGCGTGTGCTGGCGTTCGGTGTTTATCTGCATGGTTTGGCCGGCGACATCGCCTACGCGGATTACGGCGAAGCTCCGCTCATGGCCAGCGACTTGATCCGCGCAGTTCCGCGGGCTTACCAGCAGTTTTATGCGGCGTGCGGCCGTGCCTAGCAGCGAACGAATCACACATTCTTCAGACGAAACCATCGCGCATGGCCGCGAGATTGGGGCGAAGCTGAAGCCGCGTGTGTTGGTGCTCCTGTCAGGCGATTTGGGTGCGGGGAAGACCACACTCACGAAGGGCATTGTCGGCGGCATCGGCGCCGCCACGGAAGATGAAGTAACCAGCCCTACTTTTACGCTCGTCCACCGCTACGATCGCTCCGCGCGCGTATATCACGTGGATCTGTATCGCGTCTCCGGACTCCATGACTTGGAAACGCTTGGTCTGGAAGACGTGTTCGCTGAAGACGCCGTCGTGATCGTGGAATGGCCGGACAAGCTCACTCTGCGCGTGGATTGGCCTGTCGTTCGGATCCAGCTCGAGCACGTCGCAGAGGACACTCGCAGAATTTCGATTGTAGACGAACAGAACGTCTTGTTTTAGTCAGAGCTGTCCAGCTCACAATCCCATAATTTGGAATCCGGCATCGACATAGATCACGTTGCCGGTAACGCCGCGGCCTAGATCGCTTCCGAGGAACACAGCTGTGTCGGCAACCTCCGCCGGATCGGTGTTTCGCCGTAACGGCGCGTGCTGCTGAACGAAATCTAGAACCTTCGAAAAATCCTTAATCCCGCGCGCGGAAATCGTTTTGATGGGGCCAGCAGAAATTGCGTTGACACGGATTCTATTGGCGCCTAACTCGCTCGCCAAATATTTCATCGAAGCTTCGAGCGCCGCTTTCGCCACCCCCATCACATTGTAGTTGGTGACTACGCGTGTTGAACCGAGGTATGTAAGCGTCATGATGGCGCCGCCGTCGGTCATCAGCGGAGCCAGCGCTTTGGCGACCGCCACGAGCGAGTACGCGCTTACGTCGAGAGCCAGCTTAAATCCGTCGCGCGAAGTATTCACGAAGGGTTGGTTCAAATCTTCGTGATTTGCAAAGGCCAGGCAATGCACAACAATATCGATCTTCCGGCCTTCGGCTTTTAGCGACGTCGCAAGCCCATCGATGTCTGACTGCAGCTGCACATCGCACGGATAGTAACCGCCAACCCCGAGCTCATTTCCGAGTTCTTCGACAGTAGGCTTTGCGCGCTCATTCTGGTGAGTGAGCAGAAGCTTCGCTCCTTCGCGAACGAATGCCTGAGAAATCGCGTGAGCGATACTCCATTTATTCCAGACGCCCAGGACGAGTGCTGTTTTTCCTTCAAGAAGTTTTGGCATGGCTCGCCATTCTACCCGGAAAAGCGTGTTTCAGAGCTATCTTCTGCATCGGCGCCAGTGCGACGACCACCCTGCTCAATGCGCGTGAATCCATCGAATTATTTCTCTCACAATATCCGCCAGATACGGCCACGCTACTGCCACGATTGCCAGGAGTGAGGCGACGAATTTCTTCGAAGGCCTTGAGGTTCCGCCAGCCGCACCGCCGGGCTGATGGAAGGCGCAGAATCCGGCAGCTGTCGCTCGCCGGTCGCAGCGTTGGCCGCGAGGGCCGAGATACAGGCAAGGGCCTTGATCCGCACTTTTCGAGCCACTGCCGGCGCCCGGGACAGTTGCGCTACCAAAATCTCGGCCGTAATCGTTAGGCCGAGCGATCGAATCAATTCCGAACTCACCGGGTAAGTTGGTGCTGTCCGACCTAGCATTAACGGTTACGCCTCGTTCCATTGCATCCCGCATTTTTCCTCAGATACAGTGAATGTTGAACCAATTTCCTGCGCCCTGTTAAGGCCCAGGGTATGCCGCACACGTATGCCCGAAACACATACTGCGCCGTCTTCCGCCCATCCGGCCCGGATGAAGCTCGAGCCGTACGCCGCCGAAATCCGGCTCGATAACCTTACCGTTGGCGTTGACAACATACATTATGACGTTTTTCTGAGTCCGCGCTTCGTCGAATTCATCCGGAAATACCTGCTCGACCTGGTGCGCCAAACCGTAAATATCAGCCTGGTGTACGGCGGCGACCGCAAGCAGAGCGGCACGCCCGAGCACGCCGCATTTCGAAAGATGCTGATCGAGGTCCTGCAGGAATCGGTCACGCGGGCAAAATTCCAGCAGTCGATCGAAACGGATGTGTTGCATCAGCTGGCGCTGCTGAAACATATCACCGCCGAACTGGGCAGCCAGTTTTCCAGCATCCTGGTGGAATGCAAGGAATGGATCCGCGGCCGCGGCGAACTGTTCGAGCACAGCGAGCAGGCGCATGTGATGCGCTCAAAAATCGCCGAAATTCAGGCGGACAAGAAAAACATCTACCGGCTAGTTGGCGAAACGCTCTGCCGCATCTGGCGTGACGTGGAAGAAGGCACGCTCTCGAAATCGCGCCGCGCTCTTTTCGGCGAAGACCATCGCGAAACCTACGAGTTGCTGCAAAATCGCTTTCTCTTCGTGGATGGCGGCAACGACGATCACCTCTTCCTCGAACATTACGTGCTACTCGGAAACTTCGTAAATGACCCTGACCGCTTCGAAATCTTCGATAGTTTGCTCCTCGATTTCGTCCGCGACCTGATTCTTACCGGGGACAGCCCGGAAGACTTCAACAAAGCCCGCAAGAACCACGAGCGCTTGCGGGAGCAAGCCCGCTTGCTGCGTTCAGAGATGGCCGCTGTTGAGGAAGAGCAGAATGAAGCGGCAGCCAAGTCCGGCGAAGGCAATGATGTTTTCCCGTGGCTTTTCAAGCGAAAGGGCGGATCCGCAGAATCGCACCCCGAACTCGCAAACTTGCGCGAGAAGTCGTCCTCTCTAGAAACGAAATTGGCGGATCTAGGTTCGCAAATTGACGCCGCCAAGCAGCGCGTGAACTTCCTGACCGAAGAGTACCGCAATCGCCTGGGCGAGTATCTGAACCAGCCCGAAAATGCGCGCAGGCTTTTCGATGCCAAGGCGCCCGCCGGCAAAGGTGAGGCGTCGGCCGCAACGCGCGCGCAGCTTCTGCAAGAATGGGTGCACCGGCTCGAAGAACGCGATCTCCTGTTTCACGTGATGGCCAGCTACGAGATGCGGAGAATCCATTCGGAGTATTGTCCGCCGATCCATTTGCAAGCGCTAAAAAAAGCCTTGGTGAACCGTGAAGAGGCCAAACGCGTCGAAGCCATCCTGGAACAATTTCCCGCGCGCAAGATTTCCATGAAGCGCCTGGAAGACGCCACTCGCGCCATCCGCCGCAGCACTCCGGAAGAGCAGTCCGCCGCGACGCTGCAATTTGCAGAAGACTTGATGCGCCTCCGCCGCGACCGCCGAAATTATCAGCACGTAGCCGCGTGGATGGACCGCATCAACCTAGTCCGTTCCGAGCACGCGCGCGAACTTTCCCGCGCCAACAAGAGCCTCTATGAATTTCTGCACCCCGGAGAAGGCCGCCCCGCCGACGATCCAGTCATCAATCACACGGTGATCAAAGCCGACGTCCGCGGCTCGACTGGCATCACCAAGGACCTGCTCGCGCGCGGAATGAATCCCGCCTCGCACATCAGCATGAACCTGCACGAGCCGGTGAAGCGCATACTGGAACGTTACGGCGCGGCCACCGTGTTCATCGAAGGCGACGCCATCATCCTGGCGATTTACGAAACGGAGTCCACGCGAGCGACCACACGCGGAGTGGCCCGCGCTTGCGTCTTGGCGCGGGAAATTCTGGCGGTGACGCTGGCCTACAACCAGCGCGCGAAAACCAGTAGTCTTCCCGCGCTGGAGCTTGGCGTGGGAGTGGCCTTTCAAGATTCCGCGCCGTCTCTGTGGACCGACGGCGATTCAAAAATCATGATCTCTCGCGCGCTAAATCTTTCCGACCGCCTTTCCAGTTCTTCGAAAATCGCCAAGCGCCTGTTTCACAAGAATCCCTCGCCCTTTAACGTGTACCTGCTGCAAACGCTGATGGAAGATGCCGAAGTGGGCGAGGAGGAAGAACTGCTGGTTCGCTACAATCTTAATGGCATTGAAATAAACGAAGAGGGCTTCAACAAGCTCAGCGCGGAAATTTCACTTGCTCCCATGGGAGGCAATTTCCCCATGCCCTGGGGCAAGGAACGCGTTCAGCTATATTTCGGTGAAGTGCCGCTGGGCGACTCGCTCGAGCCCGTGGTGATCCGAAAAGGATTCGTTCGCCAGTTGTTGCCGGGCGCGAAGATCGGAGCGCAGGGAAATCGCGCGTACTATGAAGTGTGCACCGACCCGAAGTTGCTGGATCTCGCTCGCAAGAAGTTTGCCGCCGGCTCCCCGAAAAGTTGAACCCTTACCGCCGCGCCCTTATAATTCCACGTCTATAATCCAACGTCGGAGGCGCATGGGGCCCGGTGGTCCTCGCAGCCTTCAAAGCTGCCGTTCGAGCCCTTCGCGGGCCTCGAAGGTGGGTTCGACTCCCACTCGCTTCCGCCAAATCTCTTATAAGACGCGATAAGCTCGCCCATCGGGTTAGAAGTGCACGAAGTTCACCATGTTCACTCGCACGCCTGTTTTCGTTCTTGCCCCGTAAACGGTATACATCACGGCACCGAGGCAATCTTCGTTGTTATGTGGAAGACTTCCGTGCTATCAAAAGAATCGTGTCAGCCCAGCCACCGCGGGCAGCTGAATAGCCTGAGAACAGGCTATTCAGCTAGGAGCGAGCTATGAAAATAAACAACACTGGCAAAAACCCATGTGGCAATCCAACAATTGTTGACGCCGGCGTTGCGACCCGTTTCCAACCTGGTCAAAGCGGGAATCCGGGCGGAAGACCAAGGAGAACACCGTATGCAGATGCAGATCGAATTGTCGCCGGGCTACCGGTTGCTACATTCCACCGTTCCCCGGACGATACAGTCGCAATCGCAACAGCGAAGGCTATAGCGCGCAAGGCCGTAGAAGGCAATATTCCGGCGGCCGTGGAAGCAGCAAATAGGACTGAAGGTAAGCCGCGAGAGATGGAAAAACAATCCCTTCAGCCAAGGGAAGTTCAAATTCATGTTGTATTCGACAGGAACAAGCTGCTCCGGGGCAAGTATGGCCAAACGGACGAAAATGTTGCAAAAATCCCCCTCCGCCGAAGAATGTGCAAGAATGAATTTTCGTGGAGCAATTTAGGGCGAGTCAATTCTCATGGTTCTGCCACACCGCCAAAATTGGAATTTTGGGGAAGGAAGTTTATTTCCTAAAACTTTCTAGATATATCTTGGGCTTTCAAGATCGACGGGGGATAACTGTGTGATTTGAGTTGGCCCATTAGAACATCCAGAAAGTCGCGAGATCTCTTTATCCGGCAGTCTCCTCATTCTTGTTTTCTTTCGACTTTCTAGCTTTTTCCCACCGAGCAAGCACCGCGTTACGCGCAATTTTGCTCCGCTGCTCAGATGTAAGCTTCGCAGCTCGAATTTTTCCTCCTTTTGAACCGCCCAACTTTCCCAAAGCAACAGCGTGAGGGTTCTTTTTCTTTGTCATATCTCCTTAGAAGGTATTCCGCGTGCCGCAGGCAAATCAATACAAATTACCTGTTGACTTATACTTAGACGCCTATGTATGATATTAATTCTTTCTTGAGCGCCTAAGTATAGAGGAGAGCCAATGAACCGGAAATCTCATGTTCTAGAGTCTGAGGTCGAGGCTGCGCAGAAGGTCTGGGGGGACCTTCCGCGAGCAGCAATAGATTCCTTGAGAGGTTTGATCAAGCGATTCGGGATTTCAGTATTACTCGGCCATCTTCAGTACATCGATGGGCGATGGTACATTACACATTCTGGCCTTCTTCAAATCGCCCAGCGTCGTAGATGTTCAGGAATTCGAACGAGCCTCCTGCCTAAGTTCTGCGATCCATTAACTGGCCGTTGGGTCTTTCGAGCTACAGTTTTCAAATCTCCGCGCTCGAAAGGTTTCATTGGTCACGGTGACGCAAATCCTTCCACCACATCTCCCCTGGTCCGTGGCGCTGAGATGCGCGTGGCAGAGACTAGAGCGGTGAACCGAGCTCTGCGCAAGGCTTACGGAATCGGACTCTGTTCGGTTGAAGAGTTGGGTTCATTCTCCGGGCCATCACAATCGTTCGCGGCTCCGCCGCATTCAAATGGTCATCGCGGATCGAACAACGGCCAGCCGCGATTGCGTGATCAACTCTGCCTGCTCATCCGCCAATACAACCTCGATCCTTCCCTGGTGAAGGCTTACGCCGCCGATTTCTGCGGTACGGAATCCCTCAAAGAAGCCAGCCGCGATCTGGTCGAATCCTTCGTCACTCAGCTCGCAGCCTCGGCGGAGAAAGATCGAGACGCCCTCGTGTGCAAACTAAACTCCTACGCTCAATCTGTGGAGGCGAAACCATGAAACGACACATTCCCGGTCTGCATGCACGACAGCAGGATCGTGAAAGTCTTCTTGAGGGGCTCTTCCTAGTTCGAGTCGAGTCGTCTTCCTATCGCTGGCATCCGCAGAAACCATTCCTTTCACTACGCTTTATCGTTCTTGAGCCCGAACCCTTTGCCGGGCGATCACTCTCCGGTCGACTGTATTGCACCGAACGTGCCCTCTGGAAGCTGAATTGGTTCCTGCGTGATTTCGGATATGACTCTGACCTGCTCAACCAAGATCAAGTGGATGAAAAAGCCCTGCTCAAGCTTCGCGGACTTGTTCGGACATCGCATATCACTCTGAACGGCCGGTCGTTTCAGAACCTCGAAGCCTTCGCGCCTGCAGCAGAGTGGGAACAGCTGTCCTGCGAGACCGTCAGTAGAAAACAAGTGTCAGGGAACGGCGATGATCTTTAGCCACACGCAGATCAGCCAGTACCTTCGCTGCCCCAGGAGCTACCGCTATCGCTATCTGGATGGGTGGCAAGAAAAGGAAACGCGCGCGGCCATGGCCTTTGGCCGTTGCTTTGAACGGGCTCTGGCGGCTTACTTCTCCCGGGAAGACTGCACCTCTGTGCTATTCAAGGAATGGCAGCGTTCCGGGACACCCCGTTTGGATACAAGAAGGGAGAGTCCTGGGATCGTCTCGTTCATCAGGGAGTCCATCTGCTCGAGAGATTCTCGCAGGACGATCGTGTCCAGGTCCTCCGCCCGGAGCAGAATTTGCAGGTAAAAATGATCCGTAGTCTCCTGGGCGGAAACGAATTCGTCGCTTACATCGATGCCATTGGAGAACTCGATGGCACGCAGTGTCTGATTGACTGGAAAACCACCACCAGCCGCTACCCGGATGGGCCGGAGGGGTTGTTGTCGCTCGACCCGCAGATGATCTGCTATTCCTGGATCAGCGGAATTCGGAATGTTGCGCTCGTCGTCTTCATTCGAAAAAGCCTTCCTCAGATTCAGTACCTGAAGACATCCATCACCGAAGAGCAGTGGCGTGACTACGGTCGCCTGGTCGAAGGAACGGTTCGCCAGATCGAATCAGGCGAGTTTCCTCCGCACGGTGGCATTCATTTCCCTAACAACGGCTGCGTTGGCTGTCCTCATCTAGGGCTCTGTTTAGGAGACCCGCAGATGGTGGATTCCCGACTCATTCGCCGACCAGGAGCAACCAATCTTGATTGGCTGGACGCATTTGACGACTAACGGGCGCGTTCTCGAGGAACCGAAGCTAAATCGGCGTCGCGGCTTGTTCGTCCTGGACAAGGTGGACGAGATCTTGTCCTGGGAGCGCACCGTGGAGCAGGAGAAGGATTCGCGGTTCGTGGAGCTCGGTCGCTACCTCTGTGAGGTGCGCGCTGGCCAGTACTGGAAGATTGAGAATCTGGCCTCCTTCGATGACTTTCTCTCCAAACGCTTTCCAGAGTCTCGGCGCAAAGCCTACTACCTCATGGCCATTCATGAGCAGCTTCCTCGCCGCATCCATCCGGAGTTGCGGCAGGTGGGTTGGTCGAAAGCGGCCGAGCTAGTAAAGGTAGCACGTCGCGACGGCGAACAGTTTGACAGTGCAACCTGGTTGCACAAGGCTGCTGAATTGCCAAAAGAAGAGTTCAAGCGGGAAGTGGAGAAGCACCTGAACGGACAGGAAACGGAGCCGTGGGAGATTATCTACTTCAAGGTCTACAAGAGCCAGATCCCGGTGATTGAGCAAGCACTCGAAACGGCCGCACTGATGCTGGGCTCCTCGCGATCCCGCGGCTATTGCCTGGAAATGATCGCTGCCGACTTCGTTGCCGGGGCACAGCTGGAAAGCGCAAATCCTGCATCCTGGCTCTCGGCACTCGGTCGGCTCTATTCGCTGCTTCCAGATTCACAAAAGAGAGAATTTCTCCAACAGATCGAAACACCTCAATGAAGTTACTGCAAGTACGGCGACTGCGGCTCAACCGTGCAGCTTATCGCCGACTTTGCGCGGAAGTACTCGAGCGTGATGGCTGGAGGTGTCAGTATTGCGGCACTTCGGAGCATCTCCAGGTTCACCATCTTTGCTTTCGCAGCCGAATGGGCGACGATACCAGCGAGAATCTGATTACGCTCTGCGCGTCCTGCCACCAAGAAGATCATCAGCATGTCCAGAAAAGCGAGGAATCACGAGAGGGCACACCCAAGTAGATCGAGAAGGCTGGCCGGACCGGGGATTTCTAGCAGGTAAGTGAGAGAGAATTCACCTGGGAGGGAGACCGGTCATACCAATGAAGAGCTGGCGGAGATCCTCGCTCCCGCCATAGCTAAGAAATTCCCGGTGTAAACCCGGCGGCTTTCCTAAGACGCTTACTTCTTCTTTGAATCATTCAAATGGCAGGAGGTTTCAACGGGCTTCGAGTCGGGCATATCAAACTGCATAACGATTGGCGATCCTTTGTCGTCAGATGCAGTGATTTGGAGTGTATGGGCACGAAGGATTTTCTTCAGGACATCCTTTGAGAGGGAAGTAGACGCTTTGTCTGTTCCGGGGTCCCAATTTTCTTGCTCCTCTTTAGCGTCGTCCACGCGATATCGTACAGCAACCTTCGGGTAATAAGACGTTCCGCGAATCTCTGAAGGCTCAACGTAGTCGATCTTCAGCGGCACGCCGACGAGAAGCTCCGCGGACGCGAACTTGCTCTCGCGAGACCGCTTATTCGGAGCGCAGTCCACCACTAATGCGGGACGATTGGTGACCTCGGGCTGTGGTGGCTTCGGGAATTTTCCCGTCAAAGTAAATTGAGTATATGTAATTCCACGAGCGGCATCTGTCTTTTGAGATTGCCGCCACACATGCGCTGATGAGGGCGTTTGCGGCGCCATCGCTGAGAACCCGAGTGAAGCTAAGACAAGCGGCACGAGCAAAAGAAGTGGAGCTGGTCTCATCGTTTTCATCTCCCTGTTAGTCACCTACGGAACCCGGAGCTTGGGCCGCGCTAGTTCCCCGCAGAAGTCATTCGTCGCGCCGGCACATAGTAGCCAAGACGGTTCGGAAAGGCAACCAGACTCAGATGATGTCCTGAGAAAAAGCGCTGCCGGGACAGCAAACTCTGCGAACTCTGCTGAACTCTGCTTTGACTGGACGGCAATAGGCTTGTAAGATGCGCGGCGCTTCGCTTGAGGAGCCACGTTTGAGGAGGCAATCGATGCGGAATTGGATTCTTTGTGCATGTATGGCCCTTGTACCGCCCAGCTCAGCATTGGCACAACAAGCTGCGGCGCATGACAAGCCCGCCGCGAGCGCGCCATCAAAGATCGTGGACGCCGCTCAGTCCAAGCTGGCCGAATTGCTCGAAGGGAAGGTGAGGGCAGCCTGGGCGGCATTTCAGAAAAAAGACAAAAATGCCTACGGCGCTTTTTTGACCGATGATTTCCAGGCCGTGGAAACTGACGGAGAGGGCGAGCGCACCAAGCGTCAGACCCTGCGCGAAGTCGAGCACAGCATGTACACCGATTACCTGCTTCAGCTTTTCCAGGTACAGCCGCTCGGGCCACACTACGCGTTTGTCACCTACGAGAGCACCATGAACTTTCCCAAAGGCTCGGCCACGCGCTTCCGGAGAGTTTTCATCGGCGAGCTTTGGACGAACCGGGACGGAGAATGGAAGATGATGCGTTATCAAGAAACGCAAGTGCGTTAGGTTCGCCGCCGCCCGCTACAAGAAAGAGCCCGAATCGGTGATTTGAATTCGGGCTCCCGCTTCCGAATGAATTGAACTTCGACTACTGAGACGCGTACACTCCGACGCAACCGTCCGCCTGTACCGATTGACAATTGGCTGCGCTACCAGAGGGCAACGGCACGTAGATGTGGTTGTTAATCGGATCGGCCGCCACGCTGTGTGCATTGCCATTGGTGGGCACGTTTTGCAGCCACTGTCTTTTCCCGGCATCGATGACTCCGAGAACTGGCCCAGTGGGCATGTCTCTCGCCGCCAGGTAGTATTTGTTGTCGCCGGGGTTGTACCAAGTTTGATCCACGGCCCCGACGTAGTTTATCGTGGTGAGTACTTGACCGGTCGTTCCATTTATGATGACCGTAGAAGGCGAGAACGCGCGGCCATCATGATCGGCGCAACCCACTAGTACATCCGTGCCCGGCCCGAGACTCAAACCAGTGGGCATACACATAGAAATCGGGAAACTATTCACGATCGCGGGCACAAATATAGTGCTTTCTCCGACCGTTACCGCATGGAGAGGATCTATTACGTCGACGCTGCCGACTGTAATGTCAGCGGTTGAGTTTCCATTTGTCGCAAGAAACATGTTGGTCGGAGGGTAATAAAGAAGCCCACCCAGCCCCGCCGGTGCAATCGCCCCCTGGCAAACGGTTGGTGTTGCAATGGGATCGCAAGTCGGGTCATATGCCCCCGTGTGGATGTCCAGGATGGGCCCGTGATGGCAGGCAATATCCGGGTTGAAACCAGCCGCATGGCCGGAGGCGCCGGAAGGGACAGCCGGGCCCGGGTTGCCGGGAGTACCCGCAAATTGTAGTGAAGGATCGGGACAGACAAACCCATTCGCGCCGTTCTCGCCTATGTCGTCTATCACGGTATTCATGTTGTTATTTTGGGGCGCACCGTCATAGTAGATCTGGCCGAGTATGCATGTGGAGTAATTTGCCGTGAACGTGCTCACCGGGCCGCCGGGACTAAACGGATTCTGAGCGGCAGGGTTCGAGACTTGAGAATAAGCGAGACAATGTTGTTGCACGTCGGTTCCAGTTCTCGAGACAACCCCCGTGACGTCAACGATGCTAATGAAGGGGAATCCCGGGTCTCCGTTGATTATCGCAACGAGGAAACGGCTGGAGCCGTCTTGCGGAAAAGTCACCGCGGTACCGGTTGTCGCGAGTTCATCACCGCGCAGGTCGCCACAGCTCGGGTCGCCGAAGGCTCTTCCATTTGCCAACGCCTCGCAATTGGTGATCCCGTCCGGGATTCCGTCATAGTCGGGAGATGTACCTGTGGGTATCACAGCGGTTACCAAGGGGGGTGCAGTGAAGCCACTTGAAAGCATAGGCTGCAAGTCGAATATTGCGAATGACGCGCTGCCATTCCCGACGAACATGAAGTTCCCATCCGCGGAGACTTCCAGGCCGTTTGGACCTGTTAAAGGATTCAGGTTATTTGCGCGGGATGCGCAGCACTGGCCGCCCGGGAAGCCGCCGAAGTGGCCGTTGGGGCCAAAGAAGCCGGGCAGGCGGAACGTATCCGTCTTGCATCCGAACCGCGTGTAGTTGCCCTGTGCGGTCGTGATGGGAGGAATGGTTTCCCCAGTCTCAGCACCCACCCAGCATGAACTGGCATTTAATCCCGCCTCGGCGACCGAATTGTCCCCGCCGATTGCAAACAATGCGGTGTTGGTAGTGGTGCTGAATACCGGAACGTCGATGCCAATGCGGTCCGTTATAGAGTAGAGCCGATTCGTGGGGTCCACCCAGCCGATATCGAAGATGTTGAAAGGTCCGCCAGGCTCTCCGTTGGTGTTATGTTCCGGCACGATCATACTGTTAATCAGCCCGACCGTCGCGTGCTTATCGGTCCCGCAGACCGGACAGTTGGGAGCACTTCCGCAACTATTCGTGATCAAGATCGATGCGAACAGTGCGACGAGGGCTAGAAGGTGCGGCATTTTCGGTTTCATCGAATCTCCTCCAACGATTTTGGCCGGGGGCCGAACTACCATTTAAGACTGTTCTCGGGTTCGCTTATGCTGGCCCCCGTCATAACCAGCAGCAAGTGGGCGCACCCGAGCCGCGTTCTAGACCTGAATTAGAACCGGAACTGGATCCCTTCAATAAACACGAAGTAATTGCGGGGCAGAATGCCCTGCACACTCGGGTCATGGAGCTGGTTGATGTTCAAGTCCGTTTTGACCAGAACCCAATAATTCAGATACCAGTTCACACCGAGCGTCCATTGCGTAGTGTGGTCGCTGAACGTCGGGACGATTTCCGGAGTAATCGGACAGGCCGGGATGGTGTTGGCATCGCAAGTCAGGCCACGAGCTCTGCCTTGCAGCCAAGCGTAGCGGGCCTTCAACTGCCACGCACCCCAACCCGGGCCACCCGATTCACCGGGAGAATTGGGGCCGATCACCGGGTGTTTGACGCGCGGTATGGCATTCTCCGGCTCGCGTTCGCCGGTCAGCAAGTAGTTTACCGCTAGGTACGTGCCCTTGCCCACGATCCCGGGAAGAGTGTTGAATCCGACGCCTCCGTTGGCAAATGACCCGATGTTGCTGCGCTTTTGCAGGAGTTGAGTGTACTCGCCGCGAATACCAAGCGGGCCTCTCAACAAAGAGAATTGTCCGTTATAGCGCGTGACTCCGCCATTGATGCGGAACTGCGGAAAGAAAGTGTAAGTGCCGTCGGTCAAGAGGCCGCTAAAGCTGAGTTCGTTCGCAAGGCCCTTGGATCGACTGTGCTCAGCAGCGCCGCCAAACGACAGTCCCTTCAGCCAGGTATTGCTGGAACTTTTCCAGGGAGAGAAACGGACCTTGCCGGTAACTTCGACTTCGTTCGTGGTGGAAAGGTTCAGGAGTCCCTGACCGTTGAAAATGCCGACCCAGTATTGCGCCTTACCACCGGCCAAATCACCGTGAATATCGACGCCGGGAGCCCGAAACGCCCCGCCCGCATCTGGGTACAACACGGAGTTAATGGAGCGCTCCGCGAACTGAACGTTGGTGTCAGCGGTTCCGACTTCCATCGAGAAAGGTAGTTTGTACTGACCGCCCATAATCTTGAGCCAAGGCCAGGGCTTGAAATCCATATAGGCGTCGCGGATCGTAAGAGTGGAGGCCGTTTCGAACAGGAATGCGTAGTCGAGTTGGCTTCCATAGTTGCCTTGAATTCCAAAGCGGGCACGCCTGATCTGAAATGTATCCGATGGCGCACCGTCGCCCTTGTAAAATCTGTATTCCGTGTTCAGATAACCGACGGGCATGAGGTTGAACTGGCCATCGGGGCTCTTCAAGAAAAAGTGCTCTCCGTTCCATCCGGCGGTAGGACCGGGAGCGTCGCTTGCCTTCTTTTGAAGAGCGTCGATCTCTTTTTGCAGCGCGTCAATGTCCGCGGGGGTGGCTGCTGCGGGCGTTGAGGCATCGGCACTGGTGCCAGTGGCGGAATCTGACGCCGGCGTAGCGGCAGCTAAGGCGTTGAGGTCAGAGCCAGCAACTGCCGTAGCCTGCACGAGATGTGCAGGACCGCCCTGCGCCGAAGCACTCGTAGCGACGAGCCGCTGTATCTGCGCCTTCAGTTCGGCGACCTCACGGCGCAGTTGCTGAACCTCGTCCTCGGTTGCAGCTTTGGGCGCTGGTTTTGACTGGGCCGTGTCGTCGGATGGCTTCGCGCTCTGAGCAAATACGAGCGGACCCGGTGCGACGCAAAACAAGGCTACGAGCACACACCACCACTTAGGCGAGCGCATAATTTTCCTCTCCGCGGAGATTTTTCAAAGCATACTGCAGCTTCGCAATGGTTATCATCGGCACGATGCCAGCAGTTAATTGAATCTGGTAATTGTGAATATGCGGGGGCGAACCAAGAGGAGCATTAGATGCGACCATCGGCTATACCCCCGTAACCGCGCACTAAACCCACACCACTACTACACAACAAACCCACTTTTTCCCGCAGGATCGTGCCCACTCACCTGCGTTGCTCAATCTCAAAATGTCTTGGTTCGTATCTAACTTGGCAAACTGGTTCACTTATCGAACCAGTTCTAACAAAAAGCAGGGACGCTCTTAGCATGGAGATTCGAGCGTGTCAAGGATATTGTTATGGTCGATTAGTTTTCCAAATGATGGCCGTGTCCGCTCCGAGCGCAAAATCACTGCTCAACCTGATTCCGCCACCAAATGGTGACGCGCCATGAGCATCAAGAAGGTGCAATCCGAAGACAAGCCTGCCGAAACATCGGGACCGTCTTGCTCCGCCACGCGGCAATTGCGGCGCGTCCATGCGGGCGAAAAATCCCATCGTTACGACCAATCATCGGCCCCAGAGTTTTTCCCCCTGCTTACGTGAGGCGCAGAGTCAGCCGCTGGAGAGGGATGCCCTGGACCTCGGCGGTCCAGACGTAGCCGGCGGTGGTTAGGTGGCCGGAGGTTAGGGTGCCGGAGCTGACAATTTCTCCCGCGCTCAAGGGATGGGAAGGGAAGCGCCGCGCGATGGCGGCGCCGAGTTCCGCCAAGCATAGAGCGGGACTCTTCAGGGAATTTTTGCCGGCTCCTTCTTCGACGAGGGATTCGTCTTTTGAAATGCGCAATTTAAAGGCGCTAAGTTGGTCAAGTAAGTTGACCATATTATCGGGGCGGACCGGTATCTTTTCGCCGACTACTAGGGCCGCGTGAAGGCCGAAGGAGGCTACGAAGTCACTGGGCTGGAATTTCCATTCTGGGAATGGACAATCGATGATTTCAAATCCCAGGGCTAGCCAATCTGCGGATGCAAGCGCGGAGGCGGCGGCATCGGAACCCGCGCCGACGACGGGCTGTTTCAAACCAAAAACAATTTCGGGTTCAATCTTCAGCGAACGCGGATGGGCGACCTTAAGCGTGGCGAAGTTGTTGTCAGCATAGTGGACGGTTTCGTCGTACATGTGGGCCCATACCAGGGTTTCGAGTTTGAAGACCCGCCACATGGCCTTGTTCGCATACCCAACTTTTCGTCCGACGGCTCTGTGTCCGGCGGCTTCGCGGTACTGCTTGAGCTTTGTTTCAACTTCATACGCGGCGTTGAGATCGAAACCGGGGCGCGCCGAGGGAGGGACGGCAACCATCTGGCCCGTCTGAGAGGCGGATAGCAATTCACGCGCTAAATTTTCGACTTCACTGTATGGCCAAGATTCATTCGACATAAGTTTATTCAGATTTCGCTGATCGCTCCGAGGAGTTCGAGCGCAAGTGTATCGTGCGACGCGCAAGGGTCTAGAGTCAACGGCGAAAAGAAGATGCCAGGCTGTCCTTCGCAGCGACACCCACGCGTCCGATCGGACTGTGTCGCGGAAATCTGCCGCTCTGAAGACCCTGCCTACGGCGGGAAAGCCGCGGCCTACCTGCCGGCAGGCAGGCGCTAAATTAGAATCTAGCTAATCATTGAGCATACGACCGAGGCCGCGCCGCCCACTGCCGTCGATGGGATTGTGAGCGCTATAAGCGATTTTACGTAAGCTGGCGGAAGTCAGACTTGGGAGTCCGTTGGCTGGGATAGTTTCCGGTTATATTCGGCGTGGGCGCGAAGTGCGAACCTTTGTCCTCAAACCGCCCCACACACATTGTCTGCCGAGATGGCGCAAAGCGTGGAGGCGCCCGCGCGGGTTATCCCGTGATCAGCATTTCCTCTGCGTTGCGCATGCAGAAAGATGTGCCGTGGATCATCCCTGAGGTTAACCACGAGCATCTGCAGTTGATGGAGGTGCAGCGGGCCACGCGCGGATTTCATTAAAACGTTGACGGTGTTGCGGGGCGTTTATTGTTCTGACATCAGAACCACTCTCGCTACCACTGACGATTGGTCAAGGATGGTAAGTTAGGGTGTCTGCTAGCTTAGGGCCCCGGTGGCCAAGAACATGAGTACGATGGAGATGCTCGGCTGAGATCAGGAGGAGCACGATGAAGTTGTGTGTGAGATTCTTCGCATCGAGTGTTGCGCAACGGTTTTATAGTCGCCGATTACTTTCGCATATCTGGCTGTTGCCCCTGCTCACAATCGCCCTATGCCCCTCTTTAGTCCAGGCCCAGAACGCGGTGGTACTGGTAGGTTCCGGGTCGAGTGTGCCGGCGCCTCTTTACACTCGGTGGACACAAGAGTACGGCAAGCGCAGCGACAAGCTTCAATTTCGATACGTTCCGATTGGCACGAGCGAGGGGATCAAGGAGATTACTCGTGGCGCAAGCGATTTTAGCGCTGGCGAAGCTCAGCTTACCGAGAAGGAACGTAAAGATGGCGGCTTAATCGAATTACCGGTCGTGCTGATCGGCATCGTTCCGATCTACAATCTTCCAGACGCGCATCAGGAGCTGAAACTTTCAGGCGACGTGTTGGCCGGGATCTACCTCGGCGACATTAAGACCTGGAGTGCGCCGCAGATTGCGAAGCTGAATCCGGATATTACTCTGCCAAGTGCGCCAATCCAGGTGATCAACCGCCCTGCCGGAAAGGGATCCAACTATGTCTTCACTGATTTCCTGTCGAAGGTGAATCCCAAATTTCGCTCTCAGATTGGAGTTGGTCCTTCACCTAAGTGGCCAGTGGGAGAGGCGGCGGAACGCAGTTCCGATATGGCGGACAAGGTGAAAAACACTCCGGGTTCCATCGGCTACGTGGAATATCAATATGCAGTGAAGAACGGTATTTCGCAGGCGGCGGTGTTGAATTCAGCCGGTAAGTTTGTGAAAGCTACCACGGAGAGTATTGCCGCGGCGTGCAATTCGGTAGAAGAGCCGCGGTGGAATAACTTCTCCGCCTCGCTGGCTAACGCCTCGGGCGGCGAGTCTTTTCCCATCACCAGTTTCACCTGGATTTACGTGCGAACTTCGCAGACTGATAAGGCTCGCGCTGCCGCGTTGGGCGATCTGCTGGAATGGATATACACCGACGGCCAGCGATCGGCAGTACAGGACGGCTACTCGGCGCTGCCCCCGCAACTGCTCACAGCCGTAAGGAAGAAAGCCAAGGAAGTGCAATAGCCGGATTTTTCACGGCGTTGCCAATTTTCACATTTTGCTGGGACAATGCTGGCGTTGTGTGCATCCGCTTCATCACCCGGTAATCTGATATTTGATGGACCTCAAAATCAGCCAGGCTCTCTTTCTGTTTTTTGTCGCTGGGATTGCAGGGATTCTGAACGCGTTGGCGGGCGGCGGAAGCTTCATCTCGTTTCCCGCGCTGTTGTTCACGGGTGTGCCGCCGGTGCAGGCCAATGCCACCAATACCGTTGCGCTTTGGCCGGGATTAGCGGCTAGCAGCCTCGCTTACTTAAAACGGTTGGACGTACCGAAGCGTCTATTGATCCCGCTGCTCGCGACCAGCATTGCCGGAGGCTGGGTGGGGGCGCTGCTGCTGTTGAAAACTCCGCAACACACTTTTCTGCACTTTGTTCCGTGGCTGCTGCTGAGTGGCACGTTGCTGTTTGCGTTCGGCAATAAGATTCGGGCAATCGCAGGCAAGAGCGCTGTGAGTGATGATCTTCAGAAGGCGTCGTGGCACGCGATTACAGTGTGCTCGTTCATTGAATTGATTTTGGCGGTGTATGGCGGATATTTCGGCGCGGGGATTGGATTTGTGATGTTGGGAATGTTCGCAGCCCTGGGAATGCGGGACATTCATGCCATGGGTGCGATCAGAACGCTGCTTGCGGCAGCGATTAATGCAGCGGCGGTGCTGACTTTTATCGTGGCCGGGGCTGTTTTGTGGCTGCAGTTTGCAGTGATGGTGGCTGGTGCGCTGGTGGGCGGGTGGTTCGGCGCACACTATGCGCAGAAAGCTGATCCGGGGAAGGTGCGGGCGTTGGTGATCGGCGTTGGGTTTGCGATGAGCGCGTACTTTTTCATCACGGCGCGCTAGGTGCGCAGAACCTGGAGATTACATTCATGAGCGCTAAGGATGATTGCCAGATGGTCGCGTTTGCATCGGCGAAAGAGTGGAGACGATGGAATTTGTGCCGCGACGCCCAAAAAGCCTGCGGTCCAAGCGAAATCGAGAAATGGTGGAGCGGCTGGCGAAGACCGGCAAAATGATGGCGGCGGGATGGAAGGAAGTTGAAGAGGCGAAAGCGGACGGCCGGTGGGATAAAGCCTATGATTCGCCGAGCAAGATGACGGTGCCGGAAGACTTCCTGAAGGAACTCTCCAAGAACAAAAAGGCGCGGGCGTTTTTCTGGACGTTAAACAAAGCGAACACTTATGCGATCGCGTGGCGGTTGCAAACTGCGAAGAAGCCGGAGACCCGGGAAAAACGCATGAAGACAATTATTGAAACGCTCGCCGCGGGAAAACCGTTGCACGAATCGAAGCGCAAGAAGTAGAGAATTTGATGAGCACTGCACGAGGCAACTGATTTCAAGCAGAAATCGGAAAGACCGAAGATTTCTTGTGAGGGCGTACTAGGTCTTTAGTGCTAGCCGGGTAGCTCGTTTATGTAATTTTAGGTGTTTGACTCCGCATTGATGCCCTGCCATTATGTCGCGATGCCTGGCTGAAACCTCTAGGGTCGCCGGGCAAATTGGGTTTTGAAACGCCACCTTCAACAGATGAACTACGCGCCAAGTGATTTGAACCCCGAGAAGGACCTCCCGAAAGGCTTCTTTGATTTTTTGTTGCCGCTGCACAAGCAGTTCACGCCGCGGCAGCAGAAGCTAGCCGAAAAGCGCGGGGAAGTTTTGGATAAGTCGCATGGCGGACATCCGCCCGACTATTTGCCGGCTTCGGAAGCGACGACTTCGGAATGGCGAATCGAGGTGCCGGATTGGTGCGCGGATCAGCGCAATCAAATGACCGGGCCCGCCGATGACGCGGAGTTGACGGTAAAGCTGCTGAACTCCGGATCTCCCGCAGTGATGATCGACCTGGAAGATTCCACGGCCAACAAATGGGAAAACATCATGTTGGCGATAAAAAACACTATCGCCGCCTACAAGGTTGAATTGGGCTATGACGACAAGAAGCGAGGGAAAAGAGTAACGGTGCAGCGTACGAAAACTGTGACCTGGGTGCGACCGCGCGGGCTGCACATCAGCCAGGGTGGAGTGATCAAGGACGAGATCATGTCGGCTTCACTGTTCGATCTGGCCCTGATCTGGTACCAGATCGATCCGGCATGGCTGCCGCATAACTTCTCGGTATATATCCCGAAGAGCGAATCTGCGGAGGAGGCTTTCTGGTGGCGCGATCTGTTCCAGGCTCTGGCCAAATCCAAAGGCTTGTCGAAGGATTACATCAAGTGCATGGCGCTGGTGGAAGCGCATCCGCTGGCGTATCAGATGGAGGAATTTCTTTTTAATTTGCGTGAGCACTGCCTGGGTTTGAATCTTGGCCGCTGGGATTATATGGCATCGTTGATCGATTTCATGATCGACGATCGCGACTGGGTTTTGCCGGACCGCAATACGATTCCGCACGACGTGGCATTCTTCCAGAATTTTCGCACGCTGATGCCGGAAATCTGCCACAAGCACGGAGCGCATGCCATCGGCGGAATGACCGCTCTTTTTCCCAGCCGCACGGACAAGGAATTAAACGAGCGCGCGATGAAGGTTCTGAAGCAAGACAAGCAGAACGAGGCCAACTGCCTGATGGATGGGGCATGGACCGGACATCCGGATCAGAATGAGATTGCGGTGGCGCAGTTCCCGTATCCCAATCAGATTGCAAAACGGCCGAAGCTGGCGAACTCGCGTCCCGATTTGCGGCCGATCCCGAAGGGCGTGGGCGAAATAACGCTGGCCGGAACGCGCGCGGCGGTGCGCACGGTGATTCGTTATCGCAATGGAGTGCTGAACGGAAAAGGAGCCAGCCTGCTCGACGGCTACATGGAAGATTTGGCAACCGATCGCATCTACCGGCTGATGATCGCGCAGCGCGTGCGGCACAAGATCAAAGTCCCCGGGGAAGATGGAAAGCCCATCGAACACACTGCCGCACTGATGACGCGTATTTTTGATGAAGAACTGGCGAAGATTCGACATGATTTACCGGCAGAGATCGACCGCAAAGCGGCGGCGACACTTCCCGAAGCACGGCGCTTCGCACAAGAAATGATTGTGCAGGGACGCCACTCACCGATCTAGTCTGAAACATTCCGGCGGGAGCAATTCAAGCCGCAAACCATGAACTGCCTGGTGAAAAGAAAAGGTTATCGAGCGATTCATAGAATGCGTTTGACGGCAACTGCGTTATGGATGCCCACTATTAAAACTGCGTTACATTTCAATGTCGGCCAATAAACCAATGACCGCGCCCGAGGCGATACCCAATGACACTGAAGTCGGTCGACACTCTTCTTGACGTTTTACATTTCGCCGACAGTCACACGGCGGTCGTCGTTCCCGAGCTTGGAATCCGAGTCACTTACGATTCGCTGCGGAAGCAGGTATTGGCGATGGCGAACGCGCTGGCGTCGGTCGGCATTCAGCGTGGCGACGCTGTGGCGATCGCATTACCGAACGGATTGCCCGCAATTGTGAGTTTCCTGGCTGCGTCAATTGCTGGAGCCGCAGCTCCGTTGAACCTGGCGTACCCCTATGAGGAGTTTCATTTTTTTCTGGGGGACACCAATGCGAAGATTTTGCTTTGCCCGCCGGTGGGCGCGGAATTCGCGCGCACCGCAGCCGCCGACCGCAAGATCCCAGTGTACTCGGTGGAAATGAACGAACAGGGCAACGTTCGGCTGGCGGGCGTTGCTGCCAATGGTGTATCGGCTACGGAGCCCAAGGCTGACGACATTGCGCTAGTGCTGCACACTAGCGGAAGCACGGGGCGGCCGAAGCGCGTGCCATTGAGACATTTCAACCTGGCGGTATCGTCGGCGAATATTTCGAATACATATTCGCTTTCACCGGAAGATATTTCGCTGTGCATCATGCCGCTATTCCACGTGCACGGGTTGATAGCTTCCGTGATGGCGACTTTACTTTCCGGCGGGACGGTGGTTGTTCCCACAAAATTCAACGCGCTTTCATTTTGGCGGACGATTCGGGAACATCGCGTGACGTGGTATTCGGGAGTGCCCACGATGCACCAGATTCTGCTGGCGCGGGCGCACCAGAAACCACCGGAGGCTGCCTCGCTGCGATTTATTCGTTCGTGCAGCGCGCCGTTGTCGTCTGGGCTGATACATAAAATCGAGGGGCTGTTCGGCGTGCCGTTCGTGGAAGCTTACGGAATGACGGAAGCGGCGCACCAGATGACTTCAAATCCTCTGCCGCCGCGACATCGGAAAGCAGGTTCTGTGGGCGTGGGCGCCGGGCTGCGTATCAGCATCATGGACAAGGAAGGCAACCACCTCGGAACGAACCAGCGGGGCGAAGTGGCCATTCAGGGAGCAAACGTGTTTCGCGGGTATGAAAACAATGCGGAAGCTAACGCACGCGCGTTCGTGAATGGATGGTTTCGTACCGGCGACGAGGGACTGCTCGACTCAGATTGTTATTTGCATTTGACTGGAAGGATCAAAGACATCATCATTCGCGGAGGCGAGAACATCGCGCCGCACGAAGTGGATGAGATTTTGCTGCGGCATCCGGCGGTTGCGGCAGCGGTGACTTTTGGCTGCGTGCATCCAACATTAGGGGAAGAAGTGGCTGCAGCCGTGGTGTTGAACGAACCCCATGACGCCACTGAGGCGGTATTGCTCAAGCACTGCCGCGAGCTGTTGGCAGATTACAAATGTCCTAAGAAGATTCATTTGGTAAAGAGCATCCCCACTACCTCCACGGGAAAAATTCGCCGACGCGCCGTCGCCGCCGCGCTCGGGGACCAATAACTGTGCGATTCCTGATCGCCGGGGCGGGCGCAATCGGAGCGTGCATCGGCGCGCGGATGGCGCACGCCGGACTGGACGTCACACTGTTCGCGCGCGGGCCACATCTTCGCGCCATGCAGGAAAACGGCGTACAGGTGAAAAGCGCCGAGGGCGATTTTGTGGTGCGGCCCACGATTGCTGGCTCCCTAGAAGAAGTCGGGCCGGTGGACGTTGTGTTTCTTGGAGTGAAGGCGCACAGTCTGCCGCAACTTGCGCCGCATTTGAAGCCGGTGCTGGGACCGGAGACCATCGTTGTCAGCACACAAAATGGAATTCCGTGGTGGTACTTCCAAGGTTTTGGCGGCGAGTGGGAGGGATTGCGTTTGGAGCGAGTCGATCCCGGCGGAGTGATTTCGTCGGCGATCGAAGCGCGCCGGGTGGTTGGGTCTATCGTTTACTTGGCGACCGAGATTACCTCGCCTGGAGTAATTCAACACATCGAAGGCAACCGCATTTCTCTGGGCGAGCCGGATGGCTCACGCTCCGAGCGATGCCGGCGAATAGCAGAGGCACTGATCACGTCCGGATTACGATGCCCGGTGACTACGCGCATACGGCAGGAGATTTGGGTGAAAGTGCTGGGCAATGCTTCTTTGAACCCGGTGAGCGCGCTGACGCGAGCCACGCTGGTTCAGATGTTGCGCGATCCAGGAGTTTCAGCGGTGATCCGAAACATCATGGAGGAAGTAGAGGCGGTGTCGCGGAAGTTGGGGATGGAGCTGCCTGTCTCTATCGAGCAGCGCATGGCGGGTGCGGAAAAAGTGGGGGAACACAAAACCTCTATGCTGCAGGATCTGGAGGCGGGGCGGCCTATGGAGCTGGAAGCGCTGATGGGCTCGGTGGTGGAGTTGGGTGAGCGTGTCGGGCTACCGATGCCACACACGCGAACGGTATACAGTTGTGCAAAGCTGCTAGCGCAAAGTGCAACGCCGGCGCCGACGTAAGGCGACCACGCGAAAATCTGCTCTTCCACTCCCCCCCGAATGGTCCATAATTTTCTTGTATCCGGCGGATAAAAATAATTGCCTGGGGCTTGACAGCGGGGGTATACTGCCTCGGTCAGCTGGTCCGCTTATCGGACCACTTGTCAAATGCCCGCACCCACCAAATCCGACTTCGAAGTCATACGAAAGAATAAAGTCTACGAAGAAGTCGCCAAACAGATCGAACGTCTCATTTTGAAAAAACTGAAGCCCGGTGACAAACTGCCCTCAGAACGCGAGCTGGCGGAGATGCTGCAGGTAAGCCGCAGTTCCATTCGAGATGCGATTCGCAGCCTGGAACTGGTGGGCCTGGTGGACCCGCGCCAGGGCGCTGGGACCATCGTGCGCGAAGTATCCGCCGAGTCTTGGGTCATCCGATTGCCAACGCGCTGGAGCGCAAGCGCGAACTGGTGACCGAGCTGCTCGATTTTCGCAAAATGCTCGAACCGCCGCTGGCTGCACGCGCCGCCACTCATGCTTCGGTTGAAGAAATTTCCGAGATGGAAGAGATTTTGAAGCGGCAAGAAGAAAAGCAAGTCAGGGAGACGCCGCGATCGCCGAGGATTCGGAATTCCACTACAGCATCGCTCTGGCTTCGGGCAACACTGTGGTGCTGAAGGTGATCGACACACTGATGGACCTGCTGCGCGACACGCGCGAACGCTCTTTGCAGGTGGTAGGACGCTCGCAAAAATCGCTGGCGGGCCACCGGCGAATACTGGCGGCCATCAAGCGGCACGATGCAGAAGCGGCGAAGGCTGCGATGCGACGGCACATTGAAGACGTCGAAGAGATCGTACTAAACAACGATTTCAGCTAAGTGAGGGGTTTCACGCGGGCAGGGTAGTTGTGACAGAAATAATCGACCTAGGATTTTTTCTAACAGGAAGTTTTCTAGCATTGATTTTCGACCGATTCGAGCGCCAGGCTCGCAAGAGGTTGCACGTTAGGCCATGACGGAAATCTCCAAATCGTCTTCTGCGGCGACGCTGACACTGCGCGTGGCGGAGGCGCGTGTGGAAGACATCGGCCACGCGATTGCGCGGCTGTCGCCAGCCGACTTGCAGCGGCTGGGCGCGCGAGCGGGCGACGTGTTGAAGATCACCGGCGGCACAGTCGCGGTAGGGCGCGCAGAGCTTTCCGACGATGGATTCGAAGGCATGATCCAGATTGACGGCACCTGCCGCAGCAATTGCAGCGCGGGATTGCAAGAACAGGTGACGGTGACGCCTCGTCGAGCATGAGCAAGCGGTGGCTGTTCGCTTGTCGCCATTGTGGGTGGGTGCTGCGCCGGCGACGATTGCGCCGGAGCGCATGCTGGAAGATTTGGTGGGTGTCCCGGTGATGGCGGGCGGCGTGGTGCGCGTGCCGACGTTTGCCAAGGCGGTGAACTTCCAGGTCGTGCGCACGATTCCCTCCGGGACCTGTAGTGATCGGGAAACGCACGGACCTGCGCGTGGTGGAAGGCGAGAAGACGGCGGCTCGCGCGCCGGCGGTGTCCTACGAAGATATCGGCGGACTCGAGCGCGAAGTAGAGCGGGTGCGCGAAATCGTCGAGCTGCCGCTGAAGTACCCGCGCATATTCGAGCGGCTGGGAATTCTCGGCGCCGAAGGGCGTCCTGCTATACGGTCCCCCAGGCACGGGCAAGACGTTGCTTGCGCGCGCAGTAGCGGCTGAAAGCCGCGTTCACTTTATTCACCTCAACGGCCCCGAAATCATGCGCAAGTTTTACGGCGAGAGCGAAGCGAAGCTCCGCGAAGTTTTTGAGGAAGCGGCGCGGCATTCACCGTCAATTCTCTTCATCGATGAAATCGACGCGGTGGCTCCCAAACGCGCAGAGGTTTCCGGCGAAGTTGAAAAACGCGTGGTGGCGCAGCTTCTGAGCTTGATGGATGGCTTCGTCGCCCGCGGCCAAGTGATCGTCATCGGCGCGACCAACATTCCCGAGGTTCTTGATCCGGCGCTGCGGCGTCCCGGACGTTTTGATCGCGAAATCGAAATCGGCGTTCCGAATACGCAAGCACGGCTGCAAATCCTCAAGATCCATACGCGCGCGATGCCGCTGGCATCTGACGTCAACCTGAAAGAGATCGCCGAGCATTCGCACGGATTCGTGGGAGCGGATCTGGAAGCGTTGGGACAAGAAGTGGGCATGATCGCGTTGCGTGGATTTCTTTCATCTTTTCCGTTCGAGACAGACGGCGCGGTATCGACTGAACTGGACGAGCTGCAGGTGACGCGCGAAGATTTTCTGGCCGGCTTGAAGGAAGTGGAGCCGAGCGCGACTCGCGAATTCTATATCGAGAAAAGCACGACGAACTTTGCGTCGCTCGGAGGTCTGGACGAAGTGAAACGTCTGCTTGATGCCGTGATCGAGCATTCGCACATGCGCGACGAGATCTACGAGCAGGTTGGATTAGCGCCGCCGCGCGGAATTCTGCTAGCCGGACCGTCCGGGACTGGAAAAACGGCGATGGCGCGAGCGCTGTCGGGAGAAAAGCAAATTCCGCTGATCGCCATTGATGGTCCGCAACTGTATTCGAAGTGGTTGGGCGAATCCGAGAGAGCGTTGCGCGAAGTTTTCAAGAAGGCCAGACGAGCGGCGCCCTGCATTTTGTTTTTCGACACGATTGATACGCTGGCTCCGAAGTTCGGCGCGGATCAGTTCGGCTCCGACGTTTATCAAAGGATTCTAAGCCAGCTTCTGCGCGAGATCGACAACTTGCGCGATGTGAAAGGCGTGATTTTGTTGGCCGCCACCAATCGCCCGGAGCGGATCGAGCCGGCGCTCTTGCGGAGCGGGCGCTTCGACTATAAGATCCCGTTCGCAAAACCAGACGCGGCGGACCGCGCGGCCATTATGCGGCTCTGTTGCAAGCGCGTGCCGCTGGCACCCGACATCGATTTCGAAGAATTTGCGGGACGGACGGAAGGGCTGACCGGCGCCGATATCGAAAGCCTGTGCAAGAAGGCCACGCTATTAGCAATTGCGGAATTTCAGGATGGCACGCGCGTGGCGCCGTTCGTTGTCTTGCGAAACGATTTGCTGAAGGTTCTCGAGTCTGATCGCGGTAGTCAAGAGCAATTTAAAACAGAAAACCAGTTGAGCGACAAAGTAAACAACAGCGCCCGGGAATCATCTCCTGACGCAACCAAAGCGCGAGGTTAATCATGGCTTATACAGAACTTACTGTTTGGACGCGCGGAATCATTATGGACAAAGAAGGTCGCGACATCGTCAATTCGATCTCCGCCTCCGCGCGGCAGGAAGGGAAGCACGCGCAGGCGATGGAAAACTATGTGGACAATCCCGATCGCACCAACGCGCCGACGCGAAAGTATTGCCGCGTGAGCGATGACATTCTCGAGAACGAGCTCACCTACGAAAACGAGCATCCCAATATCGTAGTGCTCGTCGAAGGGACGATGGTGAAAGGTTGGGACTACTTGCGCGGGATGCCGCCCGGCGGAACGTTGGTGATCAACACGCACTACACGCCGGAGTACATGATTCGTTTCGTGCCGGGCGCCGAACGGCTGGCGCAGCTTGTGTGCGTGGACGCCGCGAAGATCGCGGACCACAAATGGCTGTATTACAGGTTGGGCGAACTCGGGCTCGATCGTCTTTCGACTGAAGGCGCGGCAGAGCGCAACAAATCGATCGCGCCGGATATCGCCGCTCCGTTGATTGCAGCGGTGATCAAGACCACCGGTATCGTCAAGATGGCGACGATCCAACCGATGATCGCCAATCAGCACGCATTTAAGTTGGCACTCGAAGAATTACACATCATGCCGCTGAATCCAGTAGCGGCCTAGGGAAGGAATCCATGTCAACCAAAGGCACACAAATACCAGACTGGCTAAAGGTTCCATTCGCCGGCATCACGCCTGCTCCAACCCAAGAAAAGGGTCAGGATCTGTTTCCCACCGGCAATTGGCGTTCGATTCGACCGGTGTATCGGGACAAGCTGCCGCCCTGCAACAACGCTTGCGGCACGAACGAAAAGATTCAGGGCTATCTCGACCTGGTGAAGCGCGGAAAGTATCTGGACGCTTACGCGCTGATCAAGGAAGACATGCCGTTTCCGTCGGTGACGGGGCGCGTATGCTATCACCCGTGCGAGCAGGCTTGTAACCGTGGAAAATACGATGAAGCGATTTCGATTCGCGCGGTCGAGCGGTTCCTCGGAGACCTGGGACAGGCACTGGCGAAAGATGTGGTGAAGCCGGGGAAGCCTAACGGCAAGAAAGTCGCGGTCGTCGGGTCAGGTCCTGCCGGCCACAGCGCGGCTTATCAGTTAGCGCGCTTGGGCTATAAAGTTACGATTCTTGAGAAATCGCCGAAGGCGGGCGGACTGAACCGCGGCGGGATTCCGGATTGGGTACTGCCGCAGCATGTGCTCGATCGTGAGATTCTGCGGCTGGTCGAACTCGGAATCGAGATCAAGACCAACTGCGAAGTTGGAAAGGACGTTACCTGGGAGCAATTGAAGAAGGATTACGACGCTTGCGTGCTGGCCGTGGGCCTGATCGATCCCAACAGCGTGCGAGCCGAGGGCGAGAACAAGGAAGGCGTGCTGTACGGGCTTCCTTTCCTTCGCGACATCGGCATGGGCACGTCGAAGGTGAAGCTGGGCGCTCGCGTAGCTGTGATCGGCGGCGGAAATACCGCCATCGACTGCGCTCGCGAAGCTCTGCGGCAAGGCGCCGTGGAAGTGACCATGATCACGGTGGAAGCGAATCCTCAAGAGATGCCGGCGGTGCCGGAAGACCTGCACGATATGTTGGAAGAAGGCGTTGAACTGATGCACGGGCGGGCGGTAACCGCCGTGCTCGGCAACGGAAGGATGGAGGCTTTGCAATTGCATCCCGCGCGCTTTTCGGGCGCTATTAATGCCTCGCCGATTACGGTCGATAAAGAAGCTAAGCCAGAGCGGTTCCCCGTAGACAACGTGATCATCGCGGTGGGACAGCGCGCGTCGCTCAAGTGGTTGCCGGATGAGTTCAAGACCGAGCGCGGCACGATCAAGATCGACCGCTTCGGGCGTCTGGGCGACACCAACTTTTTTGCGGCAGGCGACATCGTGCAACTGGGTTCGGGTCAGCCGTTGATGGTGGTGAATGCGGTTGGCGATGGGAAGCGCGTCGCGTTCAATCTGGACAAGGTGATACGCGGAGAGACGCTGGAGCCGAAGACGATCGCGGTTGACGTGATTTTCGATTTGAACCGCATGAACATGACGTACTTCCCGCACTTTCCACGCGTGAAGCAGACACTGCTGCCTCCGACGAGCCGGCGCAAGACGCAGGAAGAAGTGATTCAGGCGTACACGGAAGAACAGGCGGTCGAAGAGGCCAGCCGCTGCTTCAGTTGCGGCACCTGCAACGCTTGCGACAACTGTTATCTGGTTTGTCCCGAGCCGTGCATCGCGCGTGACGAGCGTTCGAATGGGCTGTATAAGATTTTGGTGGACTACTGCAAAGGTTGCCGCGTGTGCATCGAGGAATGTCCGACGGGCTGCCTGGAAGGCGTGCCGGAGCTGGACTTCGATACCGGCGTAGTGCGAATGGATACGGCGTTCGCCATTTCGCCGGGGCTGCATGGACGGCAGGCGGAAGAATTGAAACATCTGGGCGACCGCGCGGCGAAAAACATTTAGGGACAGTTTTAGGATCGGAGAGAACCATGCAAACCGTTACAGCAGCAAAAAAGAGAATGGTGCGGATCAATGGATGCGTCGCGTCGGCGCAGGCCGCGAAGTATGCCGATGTGGACGTGATTGCGGCATATCCTATCCGGCCCTACACGGCGACGATGATGGCGCTCGCGCAAATGGTAGCGAATGGAGAGCTCGACGCCGAGTACATCGTAGCCGACAGCGAGCACTCGCAATTGAGCATCTCGCACGGAGCGTCATCGAGTGGTGCGCGCGTGTTCACCGGCAGTTCGGGTGTGGGCGTGCAGTTTGCATACGAGCTTTACTCGCCGATCTCGGGCAGCCGTATGCCGGTGCAGATGATGATCGCGGACCGCACGCTGGATCCTCCGGGCGATTTCGGTTCCGAGCACACGGATGCGCTGTCGACGCGCGACATGGGCTGGCTGATGGGCTGGTCGTGCGATGCGCAGGAAGCGTTCGACAATCACTTAATCGCGTACCGCATCGGCGAGGACCCACGCGTTCTTCTGCCGCAGATGGTTTGTCAGGATGGATTCTTCGTGTCGCACATTACCGGTGACGTTGAATTGCCCGACTCGGGCCAGGTGAAGGAATTCCTGCCGCCTTACAAGCATCCCTATCCGCTCGATCCGCGGCATCCGGTGTCACACGGGCCGCAGATCATGCCGGAGCAAGGGCCGCCGTTGCAGCTCGAGCGCGCGCGCGCGATGGAAGAGTCGATGGCGGTGATTGAAGAGGTCCACGAGGAATTCGCGAAGATATTTGGACGGAAGTACGATCCATGGGTCGAAGAGTTCATGACCGATGGGGCGGACGTGGTGTTCTTCCTGCAGGGGGCGCATGCTGTGACGGCTCGCTTCGCGATCCAGCATATGCGCGACAAGGGCCTGAAGGTGGGTATGGTGCGTCTGCGAACGATTAGGCCCTATCCGACCGAGCGCGTTGAGGAAGTGCTGAGCAAGTTCAAAGTGGTCGGCGTGATCGAGACGAACATGGGACTGGGCAGCGTAAGCAGCGGCGGCGTGCTATACGGCGAGGCCTGCGCGGCTCTGTACGAAAGCGAGAAGAGGCCGCTGGTCATGTCGTTCATGGCGGGAATGGGCGGCGAGGCCATCGTGCTGAAGGAATTTTACTGGATGACCGAGAAAATGATGGAAGCGCAGAAGCGGGGTAAGATCGAGAAGCGCACCCATTGGGTTGGATTCGAACACTAAAGACGTATTGATAGCGGTACGGAAGGGCCACACAACGACATTGGAGGAAATGAGATGCCAACAATCGAAGTTCAGCGTCAGGTACTCCCGATACTCGGCAGCCCAAATCAAGGGGCGCGATTCTTCAATCCTGAACTGCCCTCGTCCGAGCCCTTCGTCCCCGGCCACCGCACCTGCGCCGGTTGCGGGCCGTCGATTCAGTACCGCATGACGAGCAAGGCGGCGGGCGACAATACGATCCTGATCGGGCCGACGGGCTGCATGTACGTGGCGAACAGCTCGTATTTGTGCACGCCCTACAACGTGCCGTGGGCGCACACGCAGATTGGCAGCGCGGGCAGCTTCACTGCGGGCGTGGCCGCTGCGTATGAAGCCATGATCCGAAAGGGCAAGTGGAAGGGCGCGTTCCCGAACATCATCTGCGAGGCGGGCGACGGCAGCGCGTCGGACATCGGCTTAGCTTCGATTTCAGGCGCGCTCTACCGCAACCACGACTGCCTGATTATCTGCTATGACAACGAGCAGTACGCGAACACGGGCATTCAGGCGTCGTCGCGCACTCCTTATGGCGGCATGACGACGTTCTCGCCTCCTGGGCCAGTGGTTCCAGAAGGGAAGACATTGTTTCCCAAGGACCTCGCGCGCATGATGGCGGCGGGCCATCCGCACTGTTATGTGGCGACAGCGAGCGTGGGATATCCGATCGACTTGATGAACAAAGTTCGGAAGGGACTGAACAACAAGGGCGCCTCGTATTTGATGGTTTACACACCGTGCCAGAAGGGCTTCGTGTACGAGACGCCGCGGTCGATCGACCTGGGCAGGCTCGTCGTCGAGTGCGGGCTCTATCCGATGTGGGAATGGAACCCCGAGAAGCGCGCATACGATTACAGCTTCCGTCCGCAGACCATGCGGCCGGTGTCCGAGTACTTGAAACTGCAAGGACGCTTCGGCCACTTGCACGCGGAACACATCGCCAAGCTGCAGAAGTTTGCCAACGAGCAATGGCGCATGATGGGCGTCGAGCTGCCTGAGGCTTTGATTCAGGCCGCGGACGCGAAGAATTTGGTAAATATGTCGGCTGCGGCAGAGGCCGAGACAGTGGCGCAGACTATATGAACACTAAAGCAGCCGTACCGCCTCCCGCCCCGGAGGCGCAGGAAAGCTATATCGTCAGTGAAGGCAAGAAGCGCGGGTCGACACGCGATGTGCGGCCGGAAGCGGCGTTCGACCGCTTCTACACCGTGCTGCGCGTGCACGGTGGTGACGCAATACTGACGGACAACTGGCACACGAATGAAGTGCTGAACCACGCGCGGAATAACTTCGAGGGAGTCACGTTCGCGATGCGCACGCTGGAGGCTTGGGGTGCAAGGATCGAGAACGACCGCCGGGCCTACTACACGGCCGGCGGGCGAATCTGGGTGATGGATATCGAGCCCTGCGAAGGCAAGAAGAAGCGGCTGCCCGGCACCGGAAACGTCGGCAAGAAGTAGAGTGGCTTCGCGCCGGATACTGCTGATCGACGATACGCCGGAGATTGCCGAGCTCTTGTCGTTTGCGCTGCGTGACGCGGGCTACGAAGTCGTCGCGTCCGGATACACCGTAACCGTCAACGAAATGGTTCAGGAGCAGCGAGCGGAAGCGCTCGTGCTCGACTGTTCTTCTTTGGATATGAGCGAAGCGCTCTTTGACGCCGTGCGTCAACACCCCGATCACGCCGAGCTTCCCATCGTCATCATTAGCGATACGCCGGAGGAGGCTGACGCGAGCCTCCGCTCCCGGAAAGCCCAAAGGGTCGTGTTGGTCCCCAAACCATTTACCGGGTCGCAGGTAGCGAGAGCGCTTGCTCAACTGTTGGAATAAATATGCCATTGTGGAGCATGGACGAATGGAAATACCTCGAGCGCGAGGTGCTCACTGACCCGAAAGGCGTGCAGTGGACGGTGGGGCTGATGGATGTGTTGGGACAGGAAGGTGATCCCGACATGCCGAACAAATTGCTCGAAGTTCAGTATTCCTCGGGGCGATATTTCACGCTGATCTATTCGGAAAGTGGAGCGCTACAGCGGGAACGCGGCTACGGCTCGTTGGAAGAGGCGAGGAACGCATACGGAAATTTGCTAGTGGGTGTCATCGATGGAAGCCTGAATCCAGCGCAACCGGTGTTCCGAGAAGACTTGGAAGATTAAGCCCGCGATCGGCGCGGCGTTCCCCAGCTGTTCATACTTGGCACGATTCAACAGACGCTACCGACTGGGATCCAGATCTCGCATGATGACATGAAGGACCTGGCCGGTTACACGCGCATCGCGCTCTGAAACATTTATCTTCGAGTTGCTCTCGCCATCGGGAGCGGTGGAATCGCGATAGAAGCGCGCGAATGCCGGTAGCCGGGCGCAGCCGCCGCGAATTAGCCCGGTCTGTTCTGCGACAGCGAGCCGCGTCTGGAACGACCAATCGGTAATTTTCCCAGAGGGCGCTCCCGAAGCAGCCAACGCCGTTGGCCCCTTAAATTCCAGTGCGTCGGTGACGATGGCTTCCAGGATTCCGCAAGAAGTGCGCAGCGCCAGATCATAATGCGCTTGCTCGAGAGCCTGCCGACTATCGGTGTAGGCTTGCTCGAGTACGGGACGGATATCGGGATGGTGAACGAACTCGAACCGTCGAGGAGCGGGCGCTTGCGCTAATGCTGATGCAGACGAAAATTCAGAAGCGCCCCGGCCATTTTCCAATCCGGAGAGCGTGGCGATGGCTTGCTCGAGGACGCCGATCAATCGATTCACGATCTCGGTTGGCGGCGCTCCTTCGGCGGCACGGCCGTCCGCCGAGCGCATCAGGAATGCGCCACTGAAAGAGCGTGCCAGCCAATGCGATTTGCTGCCACCGGATAATTGATTAATCGTGACTCCACAGTCTTCTTGCCAGGCGCGGGTTGCCGCCATCGCCGCTGGGTTGGAAGGATCAGCCGCCAGCGTTTCGCGAACCTCGCGACCGCAACGGATCAGACCATTGAGGTGAGTCACGTAAGTTTCGATCTGCGTTCGCAGGCTTTCGTCTATGGGCATGGGTTTGAACTATCGTTCATTATTAGATTATTATCCGCCGGCGTTAGGGAAACTCGGGCACAGACAGCTCGCCATCAGCAGGCCTCGCAAGCCTCGCAAGCCTCTTGACAGTCTAAGGCCGGCCTGTTAGATTCCCGACCGCAATTGGTTCGATTAGCGGACCAGTATATCAGAGTCCGCGGCGACCAAAAAATTCCGAGTAATGGCCACACGGGTGAGCTGTTACAATTCGCGAAAAAAGTTGATCTGGCAATGCGTGGTTAACGTTTAGCGCGCGGTTAAAGAGGCATGCCTATGGCTACGTCTCCAAGCTCTCCCAGTATCTCCAGCTTCTCTCGTTCACCTCTCGCGTATTCCAAATCGATGGATCCGAATCAACAGCTTGTACTTTTGGTATGGAGTGAAATTCGGTAAGGAGATACACCCATGACCGAAGTCCCGTCCGAGCAAAACTCAGGGTTCCGAGCATTCGCCGATAACCGTTGGACCATTCTCTTCTTCAGTGTCCTGAGCATGGTGGCGGTAGCGAATTTGCAGTACGGCTGGACGTTATTTGTTGGCCCGCTGCAGAAACACCTAGGAGTGGAACAGGCGCTCATCCAGGTTACATTCACGGTTTTCGTCCTTCTGGAGACGTGGCTGGTCCCCTTCGAAGGATGGCTTGTTGACAAATTCGGACCGAGGCTTCTCGTGATGCTTGGAGGAGTGCTCGCGGCGATCGGCTGGTATGGAAGTGGAAAGGCCGATACTCTGCCTGCCCTTTACCTCTCCTACGCAATTGCAGGACTCGGCGCCGGCGTCGTGTATGGCACTGCCATCGGTAGCGCATTGAAGTGGTTCCCCGACCATCGAGGACTCGCAGCAGGCCTTACCGCTGCGGGATTCGGGGCCGGATCCGCGTTCACGGTGGCGCCGATTGCAAATATGATTGCTTCCCAAGGATATCAAGCAGCCTTCATCAAATGGGGGATCATCCAGGGAGCGGTAGTGGTAATCGCCGCATTGTTCCTGAAAGCCCCGCCAGCCGGGTGGTTGCCGAAGACGTGGAGGCTCAAGGGCAGCGAAGAAGTGAAGCTCCGCCAGAGCCCAGTGGACTTCAAGCCGGGCGAGATGGCCGCTACGCCACACTTCTGGCTGATGTACGGGATGATGGCAATGGTCGCGACGGGCGGTTTGATGGCTACTGCTCAATTGGCGCCAATGGCCAAGGATTTCGGCGTGGACAAGATGCCCGTCCAGCTCCTTGGTCTGAGCATGGCTGCCCTGACGTTTGCGCTATCTGCAGACCGGCTGGTTAACGGGCTATGCCGGCCATTCTGGGGCTGGATCTCCGACAACATCGGACGCGAGAAGACCATGACCTTGGCCTTCGGCTTGGAGGCGATTGCCATCTTCATGCTCATCAAGTTCGCGCACAATCCGAAGTTGTTCGTAATTTTTAGCGCCTTTACGTTCTTCGGATGGGGCGAGATCTACTCACTGTTTCCGGCGCTCTGCGGAGACTTCTTCGGCCGCAAACGTGCGACAACGAACTACGGCTTTCTGTACACGGCGAAAGGGACGGCCTCGATGTTTGTCCCAATCGGATCTGCACTCGCAGCGGGCAAGGCTTTTGACTTTCGGGCCGACGCGATGCTGCTGATCGGCGGCCTGCTGGTACTTTTTTCCGTATTCCTTGCGCCGACAGTGATGCACATCCAGCTCAGTAAGATGGCGAAGAACGTCCTGCTTATAGTGGCGGGGTTGATTATCGCGTACGGCATTATTTTGACCGTGCAGCCGACGATGTGGACCCCGTTCGCGGCTAAGTTCAATATGCCGAAGATTGGCTGGGCCGGCGTGTTCAAGGTCGCGATCGTGTTCGATTCGATCGCGGCCGTGCTGGCGTTCTTTGTCCTGCGCCGGCTGAAGGCACCGACCCTTCAGGACGTGCCTGTTGTCGCCCCGCCGGAACCGCGGCCGTCAACGGTACGTGCCTAATCACTGTTTAGTATCGGAGATTGTTGATTTCGCAGCAGGCTTCCGGGAGCGGCCCGGAAGCCTGCTGCTGGGTCTCGAGGCTAGCGGGGATTCGCTACAGTCTTTTTCGTTCGCGTGGCGTACGAAAGACGAGAATCTGCTGCGGACCTCTGCCACGCCTTTGCGACTAATTTGTATTCCGAGAGCAGATCGTTAGCGACCTGTATTTCCCCTCTGACAAAGCGCTCGTGATTTTCCTCGAGTTCGTCGGGCAGATAACGATAATTTACCGTCACGCCAAAGGAGTCACGCAAGCCGTACGGTCGCAGGTTTCCGAAGGGGTTGATCCTCTCCAGGCGTGCTCCGTTTGAAAGGTGAAAAGTTGCGACAGGGTCGTAGAGCTTTCCGTTCTGGCGCGCTTGGGTGAGATAAGCGAGAGCCAGGCGCTCCAGCGGCTTGGCGAGAACATCGCGGCGCGCTAAAGGCTGTTCGAGCAGATGGAAGAGCGCCTCTACAGTGTCGCGACGCCGTCCTTCCGCGGAGAGATTACGCGCATAATCGGCTAGCAAACGCGACAAACGATCGTGCGTGAAACCGTCTTCATTTTGCTGGTCCCGCAAGCATCGCGAGAAGCTGGGTAGGGGCGATAGAGTGCCGTAATTTTGAATGTTGGGAAGCTCGGCGGCCAACTCGGTCACGACCTGTTTGATCAGGAAATTACCAAAAGGAACGCCACGCAAACCGCGCAGGCAGTTGTTGATGGAATAAAAGACGGCCGCGTCGGCTGCCTGGGATGGGAGAACTGGCGCGTTGATATCGAGCAGCGGCTCGAGTTCACCGGTCAGTCCCTTAGTCAGCGCGACTTCCACAAAGATGATGGGTTCTTCCACCAGAGCCGGATGGAAAAAGGCAAAGCAGCGGCGGTCCGCTTCGAGACGCCGATGGAGGTCCGGCCAGCCATTGATTTCATGCACTGATTCATAGCCGATCAATTTTTCCAAGATCAAAGCCGAGGTGTGCCAGCTAATGCGCTCGAGGCGCAGGAAGCCGCGGTTGAACCAGGACCTGAATAAATGCTTCAGGTCGAGGTCGAGGGCCGCGAAATTTCCGTTATTCTTGGCACTCAATACGTGTTCGCGCAGGGCGACCAGAGTTTCGGTGCCGCGCGGGGCGGTGTTGATGCGGCGGAACAGCTCCTGGCGGGGAGATTCGACGGCCGCGTACAACGCCGCCAAGGTGGACGGTCCCGGCGTGTTTTTATAGTTCGCTGCGGCACGCACGATGGCAGCCTCGTCGGGAGCAAAGTCATGCGACAGCATATCGAAAAACTCCAGCCGCTGCTTGTCGTTCATGGCCCTGTAGGCATTGATGATCTCCTGCGCGAGGGCGGTCTGCGACGCTTCACCGCGCTCGGAGAGAAGGTGGCGACACATGAATGACATATCGGTACCGCGGCGTTCGCGGAGCGCTCGCAGCAGGTTGCTAAAGAAGCGGGGCATTATCCTCAAATTATAATGAGGTTTCCCGCCGTCTTTCGGGAAAATGTGGTCCGCGTGTGATTTCAACAGCATAAGCAGAATCGTAACTGCCCGATGTTACGAGGATATTTCAGATTCACGATCAGCAGGTGAGCGCTCGGTGAAGAACATGCGAACTAACAGGGTCAATCAGTGGCGCCAAGGTATGCGCGGCGAACGTGGTCGCTCTCACGCAAAGTTTCACTCGGCCCTTCCAGCGGGAGCTTTCCCCATTCCATTACATAGGTGTGATTGGAAATCTGAAGCGCATAACTGGCATTTTGCGCTGCAAGCAGAATCGTGACGCCCTCGCCGGCGATTCTGGCAATCAACTCGAAGACTTGGTCCACCATGATCGGAGCGAGCCCGAGCGAAGGCTCGTCCAGCATCAAGAGTATTGGCTCCGCCATCAGGCCGCGGCCGATGGCGCACATCTGCTGCTCGCCCCCGGACAAAGTCCCGCACAATTGTTTGTGGCGCTCCTTCAGCCGCGGAAATAAGCCGTAAATTCGTTCGAGATTCTGGTGAGCCTTGGGCCGCAAGTTACGGGAAAAAGCGCCCATCAGCAGGTTTTCTTCCACCGTCATCCGCGGCCACAGCAGGCGTCCCTCGGGGACCAGGCAGAGATGATGCCGGACCCGCTGGTACGGGCGATAAGAAGTGATGTCGCGACCACCGAAGGTAATTTTGCCCTTACGCGCCGGGAGAATGCCCGCCAGGGCCCTGAGTGTTGTCGTCTTGCCAGCTCCGTTCGGCCCGATCAGGCTGACCACTTCGCCGCAACGCACACTCAGAGTGATGTCCCACACGACCTGGATCGGACCGTAAGCGACATCAAGGTTTTCCACCTCGAGCAACTGATCCGGGTTGCGGACGTTGGCCATTTAGAGCTTCGCTTTCTTCCCAATATAAGCTTCGATCACGGACGGATCATTCTGCACAGCTCCTGGCGACCCTTCGGCTAGCTTTTGTCCGTAATTCATCACGATCACCGGATCACATACGGACATAATCGCGCGGAGATTGTGCTCGACATAAAGAATGGTTGTTCCCGCGCGACTAATGTCGCAAAGCAGGCGCAGGATCAGTGCAGTTTCGGTCTCCGTGAGACCGCTGCAAATTTCGTCACAGAGCAGAAGGGTTGGACGCGCAGCGAGTGCGCGCGCCAGTTCGAGCCGCTTCAAATCGCCGACTGAGAGCAAAAATGCAGGGCGCTGGGCAAGCTTCGCGATGCCGACCATCTCCAGGAATTCCTCTGCTTTTTTTGTGTGGCTGGCCGCTCCCGCTCGCCGCCCGAAACGCAGGCCCACTTCCACATTCTCGTGAACGGTCATTGTCTTGAACGGTTTCGGGATCTGGTGCGTTCGCGCAACGCCGGCCCGGACGGCTTGAAACGATTTCGCACCCGCGAGATTGCGGCCTTCGAATTCAATTTTCCCGGAGCTGGGCTTAAGCGAGCCGGCGACAAGGCTAAGGAGCGTGGTCTTGCCTGCGCCGTTCGGTCCGATGAGTCCGACCAGCCCGCCCGGCTCGATTTCGAAACTCACGTCTTTGACCGCGGCGAGCCCGGCAAAATATCGTGTCAGGTTCTTGAGCTTAAGAATGGGAGCCAACGGGACTCCTTGCGCGAACAAAGCGAATTGATTCTTGAAACAGGCCCACCACCCCTCCCGGTTCGAAGAGAATAATCAAGATTAACAGCGACCCGAAGATGAGCAGGTGGCCCTGCGGAAAGTTGGCCACCACCTCCTCGTGAATCAGGCCGTAAACAAACGCGCCGATCACGGGTCCCCAGATGGTGCCAACGCCGCCTATGATCGGCATCAAGAGTATCGCAATGCCGTTGCGAAATGCGAATACGCCATCGGGATCGATGAACAGAGCATAGCGCGCGTAAACGCCCCCTGCCGCCCCTGCAAGAGCAGCGGCCAGCGTATGGACCAGCAGTTTCGCCACAAATGGGTTCACACCCAGATCCGAAGCGGCATCTTGATCCTCTCGAATCGCGATCAGCGCAAGCCCGAGCTTCGAGCGCCTCACCAGAATCGAGATGCCCACAGCCAGAGCCGCAAGGACTAGTGCGGTGTAATAGTGATGCGATTGAACAAAGCGAGTCTTCTCGATGATGCGGTAGCCGCTGGCTCCTCCCGTCCATGGGAGATTCATCATTACAACTCGAACGGCCTCGCTCACTCCGATCGTGGCAATTGCGAAGTATGGACCCTTGAGGCGAAACGTCGGAAGGCCAACCAGGAGCGACGCCACAGCAGCCACGGACGCGCCCATGAGGAAGCCGAGGAGAGGAGAGATGCCACCGTTGATTGACAGCGCGGTAGTGTAAGCGCCCAAGCCGTAGAACACAGCGAAGCCGAACGAAATCTGCCCAGCAAATCCACCGATAAGATTCCATCCCACACTGGCCGTCACCAAGGTGAGAGTCACGAATAGTAGGCGGATGATGTTCGGGCCGGGGCCCATTAGCGGAAGAGCAGCGAGGCTCACGAGCAAAAGCAGGGGTACTACTGTGGAAACAAATCGAGGCACGAAAGTGCTGGCGGGGTCCCCACCCGCGCTTACGCCCACCGGCGCCTCTTGTTCCACAATCCGGCGATTCCTTCCGGAAGGACGATTAGAGCGACGACCAGAAGTGAAAACGCAATGGCCGGCTGATAACTTGCCGGGAGTATCAGAATGACAAAGGTCTCCGCGAGCGCCAGGATCAAGGCACCGATGGCCACTCCTCCGAAAGACTCGAGCCCGCCCAGCACAATAATTACGAAGGCGCGCAATTGAAACGACGCGCCAAAATCCGGGTTGAAGGAGTAAAGCATGGCCAGCAGTCCTCCCGCTGCCCCGGCAAAGGCGATTCCGACGCCGAATGCAATTTGAGCTGTCCGCTGTACATTTACTCCGACAATTTGTCCCGCTTCTTTGTTTTGCATCAAGGCGCGCACGGAGCGTCCGAACCAGGTCTTGTGCAGTACGAATTCCAGCCCCACAAGAGATGCAACCGCCACAACAAAAACCGTGAGCCGAACGGTGGGAAAGCTAATCGGTCCAATCTCGAGTGAGGAAAGAGTCCGGGGCGTGAGTATGGCGCGATCGGAGTTTCCCCAGATCAGGTAGCCGAGGTTCTGCAGCACGAGCCAAACACCGAACAGTAGAAGCAAGGAAGTTAGCGTGGGCTGGTCCGACGTGGCGATTCGCCGGACCAGAAGCCAGTGCACACCCATCCCCACCAGGAAAAAGACCGGAAACGCCAAGAGCACGCCGAGGAGCGGATCGATCTTGAAGCGGTCGTAAGCCTCATATACGAAATAGGCTCCGAGCATTAGAAATCCGGCGTGGGCGAGATTCACAATCTTCATCACGCCGTAAATGATGGTCATACCCACGGACATGGCTGCGTACACCCCGGCCAGCAGCACCGCAGCGATGAACAGATTCAGCAGGTCTGCGGCGCTCATCCTTGGGCGCGATCAGTGAGCCTTGGGTTTGGGCGCAACCGACTCCCCCGTAGCGGCATCGAGCGGGAAGACGATGTCCACTTTGTCGTCCGGCTTATTTTGAACGATCACGAAGCTTCCCTGAATCTGGCCGTTCTTTCCGAAGTGCACGACTTGCCCGGGCAGAATTGAGTCCTTCATTTCCGTCTTCCGCAATTGATCGCGGATGGCGGTCTTGTCTAGGCTGCCGGCGCGCTCAATGGCTGCGGCCAGTACGCGCATGGCGTCATACGCCGTTGCGGGATACCAGGAATCCGGCGCATGGCCGGTGAATGCCTGATACTCGTCGTTGAACTTCTTCACTTGCGGATAGGCCAGCCTTGACGACCACCAGATGCCGGCAAAAATGTAGTCGGTCGCAGCTCCCAGCGCCTTGCGTGCGTCCGCTTCTGGCCCGCGCGCACCATAGCTGACCATCTGATGATACATGCTGCTTTGGATGTACTGCCTGTGCATGGTGATGTAATCCTGGAGATGCGCATCCGCGAGAAAAATATCGGCATGGGCATTCTTCACCTTTTGGAGCAACCCTGAGAAGTCGGTGGCGCCGAGCTCGAATTTCTCGCTGAAAACAACATTGAAATATCCCGGGTGCTCCTTGTTCCAATTGTCGATGCCCCGGCCGTAATCAATACCGTGATCGGTATTCTCCAGCGCGAGCGCGATCTTCAGGCCCTTGGTGAGTTTTCCCTTGTCCACGAGATTTCCAAGATACTGCGCCGTCGTGTAACCCAACAGATCGATTGGACTCAGGGTCCCGAACACGAACTCATAGCCGCGGCTAAAAACGGTTGTAGCGCCAGCGCCCGGCGTAATCCAGGGTGTTTGATAGCGGTCGGGCATCACGGATTCGGCCTCGCCCAGCGCCGTCGAATATCCGCCGATCACGGCCACCACGCTGTCGGAACTCATTGCGCGTTCCACCATTCCCGCAGACCTCGATTGGTCCGAGCCGTCGTCATAGAAGATTTCCTTGATGGGCAGCTTCTTACCGCGCGACTTCACGAGAATGCCGCCTCCGTCATTAATTTGCTTGATGGCGAGTTCGATGCCCTCGCGCTGATACTGACCGGGCTTGGCCTCGCGACCGGTGATCGGCATCACCACGCCGATTCGAATCTCGTCGCCGCCCTGCGCCCATGTAGGTGAAGGCAGAACCATCACGGAAACAGCGATCAATAGAACGCTCAGCAGGCCCACAGACCGTTGCAGCAGATGATGAACGCAGGAGTTTGTCACGGCTTTTCACCTCCAAGAGATTGGCGTCGAACCTGTGTCGAGAGGACAGCCCCGGTCCAGATTGCTCGCTGGTGGGGAATCCTCTAGCAATCGCACCAAACTGTCAACTGTTCTTCCGTTCTGACCCGGCTTCCGGTCAAACGGCAGGGCTAATACATCAATGCTCATGGTTGCCCGTCCGGAACATACTCTTGCTTCGCCGATCCTGCCGCCCGCGCGCCTGATGCATCAGGCAGAGTTCGAAGCGCACGCGGAGGCAGAAAATATTCACAGAGAGCTTTACGAAAGCGTTCGGGCGCGCGAAAACATTTCATTCGCGTCGCCCGCGTTATCCATAGGGATCGCGCGCTATTTCAGCGCGTCGGCGCCGATCTGTGCGCACTGGACGTCCTGCGCGCTGGTGCCGCCGGAGACTCCAATGGCGCCGACTATCTTGGCATCCATCACGATGGGGACACCTCCCTCGAGAGGAACCGCTCCCTCGAGCCCCAACGTTCGCAATCCATCGCCGCCTTTGGCCACCGCATCCTCAAACGTTTTCGTCGGCCGCTTGAAGAGCGCCGAAGAGCGAGCTTTGTTGATCGCTACTGGCGCGCTACCGAGCTGAGTGTTGTCGAGCTTCTCGTAGTACACGAGCGTGCCGTTGGGATCGACGACGGCAAAGGCCATCGTCCAATTATTTTTCTTCGCTTCCGCAACGGCGGCAGCGACAGCCTTTTTTGCATTGTCGAGGGAGATTGGTGCGCCGTACGGATTCGGCATCTGCTGTGCCTTGGCGCCCGCGGCGCAAAGAAGGATCGTCAGAGTCACTAGAAGTTTCACAACGAACCGGCTGGGCATGGTCTTTCCTCCTCGTGTCCCTTCGTGACTGTGCGGGTCTCGTGCTGTCCACATCGCGCCGAAGGATTGGTGCCGGATTATACAGCAGCCCGCCAGTATGTATAGGGCAATCAGAGGTCCTGAAGCCTGAACCGATATTTGGTCTGCTCTGGCGAGACAGAAGGGTTGCTAGTGGGGAACGATGGCTGAAACCGTCGCTCGGTGGCCAAACAAGCACGAGGAGGAGAGCTTAGCGGACAAAATTCCCGCAAGGCTGGTGAAGAAATGAACAAGCCTCTCGTGACCGCATCCAAAAAAAGGCCGGGACGTCAGTTCCTCTGCGATCCAAATCGTTTGGGAGCCTTGAGAGCTAACGCGCGGAAACTGACCCACTAGCAAGGGTTGTCGCGAGTTTTGGCGCCACGAATGTGGTAGACTCCGCCGCCAGTTAGCCAGAAGCGTACCACGACGTGATTTGTGATTTGGGAAACCTGCTTCGACTGCCGCCCGCACGCGCGGTTTGGATCTGTGACGGATAACGGCGGTGGTTGGCTGGATTAAAATTTCCGAACGCTGTTCGGCGGAAGGGGAATACACTATGGGAACTTCCAGTCCTACGCCGCCTTCTTCGGCATCCACGAAGGCTGTCCACCTCGCCATCAAAAAACCTTTCTATCGAAGTTTGTGGGGGCAAGTTTTGGTCGCGATTGCGATAGCGATCGTGCTCGGCTACTTCCGGCCGCACACCGCGGTGGCCATGAAACCGCTGGGCGACGCGTTCATCCGGCTGATCAGCATGATTATCACGCTGGTGATTTTTTGCACGGTGGTTACGGGCATCGCCAGAATGGAGGATATGAAGAAGGTCGGCCGGGTTGGCGGCAAGGCGCTTCTGTACTTTGAGATCGTGTCGACGCTGGCTTTGCTGGTCGGAATGGTGGTTGGAAACGTGGTGCATACCGGCGCTGCTTTTAACGTGAATCCCGTGACGCTGGACGCCAAGGCGGTGGCCAACTACGCCGGCGCAGCCAAAGCGCAGAGCGTGACCGACTTCATCATGCACATTATTCCGACCACGGTGGTGGACGCGTTCGCGAAGGGAGATATTTTGCAGGTGGTGCTGGTTTCGATTTTGTTCGGCTTTGCATTGTCGGCCATGGGTGGCCGCGGCAAACCGCTGCTGGACTTCCTCGAATCACTTATGCGGGCAGTGTTTGGCGTGATCAATATCGTGATGAAGTTTGCTCCGATTGGTGCATTTGGCGCGATGGCTTACACGATCGGCGCGTATGGGATTTCGTCGCTGGGCCCGCTGGTCAAGCTTGTCGTCACGTTCTGGATTACGTGCATACTTTTTGTGCTGATTGTAATGGGCGGGATTGCTTGGTTGGCGGGGTTCAACATCATCAAATATCTTCTATATATAAAGGAAGAGATCATCCTCACTCTGGCGATCAGCTCCTCGGAGCCGGCCCTGCCGAGGCTCATGGAAAAGATGGAGCAGCTTGGGTGTTCGAAGGCACTCGTGGGACTAGTGGTGCCGACTGGCTACACATTTAATACGGATGGCAGCAGCCTTTACATGACGCTGGCGGCGCTGTTTGTGGCGGAGGCCACGGGTGTTCATTTAACGCTGGGACAGCAGCTCACGCTGTTTGCTGTGGCGGTATTGACGTCGAAGGGTGCGTCGGGCGTGCAAGGCGCGGCGTTCATCGCGCTGGTAGGCACGTTGATGGTGATCCCAACGATTCCGGTAGCTGGGATGGCTTTGATTCTGGGGATCGATCGCTTCATGAGCATGTTTCGCGCGACAGTAAATATGCTGGGCAATGGGGTGGCTACGCTTGTGGTCGCGCGATGGGAACACGAGCTCGATCCGGAGCAGTTGCGGCGTAACTTGTCATCGCCCAATGCTTGGCGGCAGCAAGCGGCCGTCGTTGCGGAGATTCCGGGGGCTCCCGAATAGAAGGCGAAATTCCGGTTCACTTCCGCGACATGAATCGTACCTGTTCTTCCGTACAGTTCTCGATTGACTACGCAAATCGCCGATAGCTGCTCGCCTTCGTAGAGTGCATTCATACTGAAGAAAGTACGAGACGCTCCTGAGGTTCGAGAGGTAATCATGCGCGAAAAGCTCCGTCGAATTTTCTTAATGCTACTCGCTAGTGCGTGGATATTCGTCGGCTCCGCTGCTGGCCAAGTGGCGTCCTCGTCCGATACAGTGACGACTGCGAGTGCGGTGGCGCCGGCTTCAGCGAAGCCAGTACAGAACTCGTTCAGCGGTGCGAGTGCGCAACCGGCGTCTCAATTCAACTCAATGCAGCCGGAGCAGCCGCTGTCGCTGGGAGAGGTGGCGCGACTCGCGCGTGCAAAGAAAACAAGCCAGGCCAAAGCCGTCAGAATATTTGACGACGAGAATATGCCGAGGGCGCCCATCAGCGCGGGCGAAAAGGCTCCCGACTATTCGGGGAAGGGCGTCGGCTCGTCGGCGGGCGGGAAGGTGACCATTCTGGACTTTTGGGCCACGTGGTGCGGGCCTTGTCGTCATGCGTTGCCTGGTTTGAAGCAACTGCAGGCAGCCTACGGCAGCAGCCAGGTGGAGGTAGTAAGTATCAGTGAGGATGAGGACGAGGGCGCGTGGCACTCTTTCGTCGCACAAAATGGAATGAACTGGACGCAGAAGCTGGATGTAAACCATCAGATCATGCGTCAGTATGGAGCGAGCGCCTTGCCCACCTACGTTTTGATCGGCAAAGACGGTACGGTGCTTCAGCAATATGTGGGGGACGATCCTGACCAGCCGATCCTCGAGCGCATGGGGCCGGAGTTGAAAAGAAGTCTGGAATGAAAATTCTTGAGCGGCGATGCACCTAAGCGGGCGTAACACTGACACGTTTGCGGAGTTGGAACAGGCCTTCGAACGCAACCGCGGCCAACAGCATTACTACCGGATCGATTGGCAGGCGATAACGCGGTAAAACAAGACTCAGGTAATAAGCCCAGGGAAAAATCAGGGGGAAAATTGCCGCGGGAAACCAGAACGGGCTTCGCCGGCGAATCAGAGTTATAATTCCGAGCAACGCGCCAAACGTTGCCATTACGTTCAGTAACAGCACGAAGCGAAACCACGTCGAATCCACGTTCAAGAAATCCTTCAGCGGAGATGGAGTGCCGCCTGACCAGAAAGAAATAATCCTGCGGCTAATCAAATGCGCTTCACGGGTTGGATGTGACAGCATATATCGAATGCCTTCCGACTGCTTTTCGTGCATGTAGGCGACCTCGCCCATCTGGGTGTACTTTTCGCGTTCGCGGGCGTCGTAAATCGGGTGACGTTCAGCGCGGAAAATGTCCTGCGTACCGTCATTATTGCCGAGCCACAACTGCACACCTAGTCCCGAGCGAAGCGGGATGAAGCTGTGGAAGACTTCGTCGTTGCGAATGATCCAGGGGGCACAACAGAGGATGATGATTGCGATTGAAAACGCAATCTGGGCGAGCCAGGGACGCTGCTCTTTCTGCGCGCGATATGCCAACCATCCGATCAGAAACGGAAGGAGTGCGAGGAGGGCGGCGTTGGTCATTAGCGTCACACCCCACAGTAATCCGTAGGCACACCAGTCGCGCATGCGGCGCGATTCCGCCAGCGCTACGGTCGCCCAAAGTATCGTGGCCGTTAAGAATGCTGCGAGGGAGGCGTCCCACATGCTTTCGACCGGAATTAATATTGCGTTGGGGAAAATTGCCCAGAGCCACGCGGCTCCGGCGGCCACGCCCAAGCCAGAGATGCGTTTGCCGGCAAAAAAAATCGGTACGCACGTAAGTGTGGAAAAGAAAATATTCAGGAGTGCGGCTGCAATATAAGAATGGAACGTGTAACTGCCGAAAATGCGCATGATACCCGCAAGTAGCAATGGGTAAACCGGTGGCAGCCAAGCGGTGGGGCCGGTATCCACGCGAAAGGGGGAACAAAAGCCGTTTCCGATCGCGAGCGAATGCGCGATGTTGCCGGACTCGAATAAGAATGGCAGGACGCTGACCGCCTGTCTGGGATGGTTATGCTGGTATTGCCAGAGGAATCCAATTCGGAGGATCAAGGCAACCACAATGATTAGCCAAAGGGAGGCCATTGCCGCGCGGAGGAGCTTTTTCATATTGTCATGAGCAGTGCATGGCGGCGGCAACTCTCAAATTGGACGTAGCTCGACAAATTCTAGGTGCAGTTCGGCTTGCGCTCCACTATTTCTTTTTCAGATGATACTTGCCTACCGCCCTATACTAGGGTGTCGTCCAAGGCGCCGAAGCGAATCGACTGGTACGTACATGCGGAAAAAGAAGAGAAAAATAAACATTGCCAAAGAAACTCGCGGCCGAGCTCGGGCGGGAATCGGGATGCCACCTGCCGAGCGGTTGATACCGGACAAGCGGCTGAAGCCTCCCAAGCACAAAAAATTATTATTGGAATAGCTTAGCTTAATCTTAAGAAGTTCGTCGGGTTGCGGAAAGTTAGGTTCGCCCGGAACCTAGTTTTTCGAACCTCAACCGTGTTTGGTCTCAGGTATGACCTCGCCGGGCTTGAATAGAGGAACGGGACGTTTGCCCGCGGCTTGAGCTGCCTGCGCTGCGATTTTTTCCAGGTCAGCCTTTGAAAACCCTACGCTGGTCTCTTGAATTTGCCCGTGGGGACTAATCCAAAACATGGTCGGCACGTGGGTAAGCCCATACTGATTTGAAACCGGGTAGCCGTGCTCGTCGATTAACGCAGGGAATTGCACGCCGTATTCATGACAAAATTCGAGAGTGTCGCGCTTATCGTCCTGTGAAATTCCCAGCAAAGTGAATTTCGGGCCGGCGTGGCTGCGGTGCAAGCGTTCCAGGAATGGCGTGGTGAACTGGCAGGTTGGGCAGCTCACCTTGAAGAATGCGGCCAAAACTGGACCGCCCTTTAACGCTTCGGCGAGCGATCGCTTTTTTCCGCTGGTGTCTGCCAGGGAAATCGGCGGAGCACTTTTTCCGCGGGGCAAAGCTGCCATCTCTGATCCTCCAAGTAATTTTCTAATGTAGCTCTTCATGCTCATGCGCGCTCCATCAAAAACCCAGCCGATTGAACGGCCTTAATTAGACGGCATGCTTTTCAAATAACGATCGAACCACTGAACCATGCGCCGGATGGCGTCGATCTGATTTTCGCGCTTTACGAAACCGTGGCCTTCGGCCGCATAGTAATGGACATCCACTGTCTTGCCGGCCTGCTTCAAGATCTCCACGACCTGCTCGGCTTCTTCTTTCGGAACGCGAATATCGTTATCGCCCTGCAAAACGAGAAGCGGAGCCTTGGCGTTGCGAATGTAAGTAAGGGGAGAATCTGTTTCGTAAATGGCGCGATCTTTTTCCGGGTCGCCCAGAATGGATTTCTCGTACTCTTGCAGGAAGGGGTCTTCATTTTTCAGCATGGTGAGCCAGTTGATGATGCCGTATTCCTCCACTCCTGCGGCCCACACGTCAGGCGTTTTGCCGATGGCCATAAGGGTCATGAAACCACCATACGATCCACCGGTGATGCCGACCTTCTTTGAGTTGACGTAACCGGTGGCTTCTAGAAATTTGGCGGCATAGACTTCATCCTGCAAGTCGCCGCCGCCCAGATCCTTCGTGTTGGCCTTCTGAAAATCCATGCCGTAACCGGTGGAGCCGCGAACATTCGGAGCGATGCAGATATAGCCGCGCGAGACCAGAGCAATTGTGGTGCGGCTAAAATAATCCGTGGTCTGACCGGTTGGTCCGCCATGGGGGAGTACAATTGCCGGATTCGAGCCGTCACGCTTTAGATTGTACGGAATCCAGGCGAACGCGCTGATGATCTTGCCATCGAAACTTTTATAGTGCACCAGCACCGACGGGGGAATTTTTGCGGAGGCCAAGCCCGCGATAGCCGAAATTGTGAGCTGTTGCGCGGTTTGCTTTGTGGTGTCGTAAATCCAGAGATCGCCCGATTGAGTGGAACTTTGATGATCAACGAGGAGGCGGCCGCCGCGCGGCGAAAACGAACTCGGGTTTCCGGCGTAAGTGTTCAGCCCCGCCGGAAAATTGACTTTTGCGCTATGGCGTGAAGTGACATCCCCGAGGTAGGCGTCCGAACGACCGTCCTCATTGATGAGATAGGTGAACTGTTTTCCGTCAGGCGAAAAATCACCCGACTGCGCCTCCCACTTTGTATCGGTGACCCAGGTCATCTGTTTCGTGGCGGAGTCCAGGAAAGCGACGTTGGGGTATCCGCCAGCCTTGTCTGAAGTAATGAGCAGCGTGCGGCCGTCCGGCGAAACTGAGCTGACGCTGTTGCGACTCTGACCTTCGTGCGGGGTGAGATTTTCTGAAGCGCCGGTGGCAACATCCACGCGATAAACGTCTGAGTCGTTGAAGCCTGCGTTTGAGCGCGTGGCGGAGATGAACTTGCCGTCAGGACTCCAGAAAGGGCCGCCCCAAACGTGATCCTTCGTTTTTTCCTGGGTCAGGTTGCGAACTTCGCGAGTTTTCCAATCCATGATGGCGACGTCGATGGCCGAAGACGTTTTCGGCTTGTACGAGATAGCGAGTCGCGAGCGATCAGGCGACCAAACGGCGCTCGATTCGGAAATGTCCGGCGTGTTGGTCAGGTCGACGATTTCCCCACCGGTACTTGGAATCGCGTAGAGGTCGTAAATCTCTCCGCCGCCTTTGTCGGATTCAAAAACGATCCACTTTCCGTCGGGGGACCAGGCTGCACCATACTGGCGGTCGTCGGACTGGCTAAGCTGAATGGGCCAGCCGCCTTCCGCGTTCACTTTCCATAGGTTGAATCTGCCGGTCAAATTCGTGGTGAAGACAATTTCTTTTCCGTTTGGCGACCAGGCGCCACCGACGACAGAGCGAGTGTAGAAAAGATCGTCAATGGGGACAGGCGCAGCGCCGGGCTCGGAAAGCGATGCAAGAGATTTCGGGTCGGTGATTTCGCGCGTGTCGGGAGAATCGGACGCGAACACGGCCAGAGAAAAAAATAGAACCAGTGCCAAACGAATCATTTTCATGCGCACCTCTCCAGCGGTCCTTGCCGCGCTATCTTAGGCGCGTTAATTCCCAGCCGTCAACGAAGACGGATTCAAGGTATAGCCAAATCGAAGGCATCGGCAGGATAGCTTGGCTTAATGAATGTTGCGGGTCTTTTTGCCCACATAATCCATCAACAGGTACTGTCCGAGAGTGTACGGCGTGGTGAAATATGCCTTGCCGCGGCACAGCTCCGTAATTTTCTGCACGAAGTGGACCAGGCTGTAATCGCTCGCGAGCATGAAGGTATTGATTAGAATGCCGGCGCGTTTGCACTTGGCGACTTCTTCCAGAGTTTGCGTCACCACCAGCGGATCGAGACCGAAGGCATTCTTGTAGATGCGGCCGTCTTCGAGTGTTAGCGCGGACGGCTTGCCGTCGGTGATCATGATGATCTGGCGCATGTCTTTTTTCTGGCGGGAGAGAATTCTTTGGGCTAGACGCAGACCTTCGCGAGTGTTGGTGTGATATGGGCCGACTTGAACGCGCGCTAGTTTGCCGAGAGGAATTTCTTCGGCGCCATCGTGGAACAGAACGCAGTGCAGCGAATCGCCGGGATACTGCGTGCGGATCAAATGAGAGAGCGCGAGAGCGACGCGCTTCGCCGGAGTGAAGCGGTCCTCGCCGTACAGAATCATGCTGTGGCTGCAATCGAGCAGCAGAACCGTGGCGCAGGAACTTTGATATTCGCACTGATGGACCATCAGGTCGGGATAATCGAGTTCGATCGGAATGGTCGCGCCGTTGCGCTGGACCGCGTTGAACAGAGTGCCGCTGATGTCCATATTCAGCGTGTCGCCGAATTCGTAATGTTTCGAAGTGCCGCCGGATTCCACGCCGGTAGCGAGGTCGCGTGTATCGTGGCGACCGAAGCTGCTTTTGCCGAGCGACGCGAGCAAATCTTTCAGCGTTTTGAAGCCGAGAAAATCGAGCGCCTTGTCGGTGATCTCGAATCGCGCTTCACTGTGGGGTTGCGGTTCGCCGATTTGTCCGCCGGGCGTTTCCGTGGGAGGCGGCGTGACCTGAGCGGTTTGTTTCGCTTGCGAGATGTAGCCTTCCGCTTCCATGCGCTGAATAATTTGCTCGACCAAGTCGCGCAACTCCTGATTCTTTGACAGGTCGGGATTCTGGAGCATTTGCTCCATCATCTCGGGCGGAACAAGTTCGCCTTCTTGGAGAGCGCGCAAAATCGCTTCGCGCAAATCGTCCATGACCTGCTCGCGAGAACGCTCGCTGTCCATTTCGTAGATGGCGTACTGAGATTCAAAGCCGCTTTGAAGCAGGTAGTCGGAGAGACGGCTCATCAATTCCTGCAGATCAATGTCGTCTGCGGCGCCGGGTACGTATTTTGAATACTTGATGTATTTCATGGCAATTTTCTTCTGAAACTAATTGAACTGGCGGCGCGGCATGCGGCCCGATGGCTCGCGAGGATCGCGCGGCTCAGGAGTCTTGCGAGCTTCTGCAAAATATCCGCGCTCTTCGCTGCGGCTGATGCGTTTGTGCGCCCAAAGCCCTTCGAGAATAAATTCGGCAGCGCTGGTGACAACTGCGGGATCGTCTTTCGCACCGACATCCAGGGCGGGGAGATTGTCGAAGAGTCCCTGGATTTTTTTGAGTTGGGCCATCAGTTCGGCGCTAGATGCGTTCGCTGGAACTTTTAGCTCGCCGCCCAATTCGAACCACTGAACGACCGGTTGGAAATTTGCGCCGGTGAAATATTTCGTAAAGGTTTTGCCCACGGCGGCGCGGATTAGCTCGCGAGCGATGTTTTCGGCGCCGCGAAGTTCACCTTCGTATTCCAGTTCGAACTTGCCGGTCATGGCGGGAATCGCGGCGTACACGTCCGAAACGCGTGCGACCACTGAGGAATCGTGGCTGCGTATGGCACGTTGCTCCGCGCTGCTCAATACATTTTCAAGCGTGCTGATCGGGAGGCGCTGGCTTACGCCCGAGCGGCGATCGACGCGCTTGTCTTCGCGGGCCTGGAATGCAATTTCTTCGACGACCTCGCGAATGTAATCCGGCAGTTCGGCGCTGCGTTCGCCATCGCGCTTGGTCCAGGACTCTTGCGAAGTGATGGACATGCCTTCCGCGAGCGTGGCCGGATAATGCGTGCGGATTTCAGAGCCGATGCGATCTTTCAGTGGCGTGATAATTTTTCCGCGCGCGGTGTAATCCTCAGGATTGGCGGTGAAGACGAGAAGAACATCCAAAGTCATACGCACCGGATAGCCTTTAATCTGAATATCGCCTTCCTGCATGATGTTGAAAAGACCGACCTGAATTTTTCCGGAGAGGTCGGGCAATTCGTTGATGGCAAATATTCCGCGATTGGCGCGCGGAAGCAGGCCGTAGTGAATGGTCAACTCGTCGGAAAGGTTGCGGCCGCCGCGAGCGGCTTTGATGGGATCGACGTCGCCGATCATGTCGGCAATCGTCACATCGGGTGTGGCTAATTTTTCGACGTAGCGATGCTCGCGAGCGAGCCACGCGATGGGCGTAGCGTCTCGTTCGGACGCAATGCGTTCGCGGCAAGCGCGGCAGAGCGGAGCGTAGGGATTGTCATGAATTTCGCAGCCTTCGATCACAGGGACTTGCGCGTCCATAAAGCCAGAGAGACCGCGCAGGATTCGCGATTTAGCCTGGCCACGCAAGCCGAGCAGGATGAAATGATGGCGCGAGAGGATGGCGTTGATGATTTGCGGAATCACGGTGTCGTCGTAGCCGTGCAGGCCGGAGAAAAACGGCTCTCCCTTTTCCATTTTCTGCAGCAGATTTTCGCGCAACTCTTGCCGCACGGAGCGGTGCGCGATTTTTTCTTCCGACCAATTGCTTCGGCGAAGCTCGCCCAAAGTCCTTGGCAGTGAATTCATGAGGGCCCCATTTTTCTTAAGAGACACAGCGTCAAAAGCAACGCTCAAGGTCATTATAGTGGAACGCAAGGCGCGAACATAATCTCGTTTGGAGGAGCTAATTCAGGCCGTGGCCGTTGCCGCCGGCGATGTGCCGCATGTGCTGCCTTTGGGCCAGTTGGGGCATGAGCTCATTGAGTTTGAGGAGCAGAAAATCGCGCCGCGCGCTCTCTTCCCGGAGCTCAAGAAGCTTTTGCTTCACCTCCAGCTCCAGTGGCAACCGTGCGGCCATTTGAAACGCGAGAGAGATTTCTTCGTCGCGACCGGAAACGGTCCAGGGCTGGCCGAAGACCAGAGCGTGGCACACTTGGAACCTCTCGATAAGAAAGGCTTCCTTCTCGGAATTCTGGGGGAGAGCGTCTTCTGGCAGATATTCGGCGATGACTTCCTGGTACTCCCTGTCATTCACGATTTCAATTGCGCGGAATAGAACGCGGCCCTCGCATAGGATGTCGAGACGACCGTCCGGATATACTTTGAGTTTCTCCACAATTTCGGCGGTGCAGCCGACTGTTACGAGCCCCGCCTCGGCGGCCAAAATGATACCCATCTCCAATTTCTCGTCGAGGCAGCGCGCGATCATGATTCGGTAGCGCTGCTCGAAAATATGCAGGGGGAGCGGCATGCCGGGGAACAGCACTACTTCAAGCGGAAACAGCGGAATGCGACTGGGTCTCATGATTATCGGCCCGTGGGCCGTGCACACTCAGCGTAATGCGGAGAGCGCGGCCTGCATTTCATCTCTTGCGTGCATATCACCAGCGTTTTGAGCGGCGACAACTCCGTCGGAGAGCAGCTTGCGCGCTTCGTCGAGGCGGCCGATTCGCGCCAAAAACTGGCCAAACTGAAAATATCCGGCGACGTAAGTCGGGTTCGTTTCGAGAAGCTTCTGGAAATTTTCAGTGGCGGCGGCATCGTCACCCAGCTTGGCGCACTCGAGTGCCAGGCCGTAACGCGCGAAGGCGTCCGTGGGTTTTTCGGCCACGAATTTTTCCAAAACTTCCCGACGAGACTTCTGTGTTTGGGTCATGGGTTAAATGCGCGTATTATAACGGGCTTGCAGACGTGCGCCAAGCATTGAGCTGCACGATGGCACGGGAGCAATTCGCAGATGTCCAAGGTGAGCAAACCGAAAGCCGTTTCGAGTGAAAAGGCGGAGCCGGCGTCACAGATTCGGGGCAAGCCGGTTAGCGCTTCCAAGTCTGAAATGGTGGAAGCTGTGCTTCCAAACGACGCGAATTCTCTGGGGAATATGCTTGGCGGGCGCGTGATGCATTTGATCGACATCGCCGGCGCGCTCGCTGCGCATCGCCATTCGAATAGCCATGTGGTTACCGCGTCGGTGGATTACCTCGATTTTCGGTTTCCGATCAGCGTGGGTGAATTCATTGTGCTGAAATCCAGCGTGAACAGAGTGTTTCGCACCTCGATGGAAGTCGGCGTGAAGGTGTTTTCGGAAAATATTCTTACGGGCGAGCGAAAGCACACTAGCAGCGCGTACGTCACATTTGTGGCCATCGATTTGAACCGGCAACCGCGCGACGTGCCGCCGCTCATTCTGGAAACGGAGGACGACCGGCGGCGTTTTCGCGAGGCGGGAGAGCGTCGGCGAGTACGTTTAAATATGCGGCACAAGAGGCCGCTGTCTGATGCTTGATGTGTTTAGGTTTTGGTCTGTAAGTAATTCTGAACGGCTTCCGCGGTGTGGAATCCGTTTTCCACGCACTTACCCATGGCCGGGCCTTCCAGGTAATTGCCGGCGAAGAATATTCCGGGTAATTGTCGCTCCGCGTCGCGAATTGCTTCAACAACGTGGCCGTGGCCCAAATTGTATTGCGGCAAAGCCTTCGGATACTTCCAAACAGCTGATGTTACAGGCGACCCCATGATCTTTAATATGTGTTCGTTCTCACTTTGGATGATCTTCGCGATCTCATCTTCAGGCTCCGCTGCGACGTCGGGATTTGTCGCGCCGCCTGTGAAGCTGGTCAAAGTGACAGCTCCTTCGGGGGCCCGTCCGGGGAAGAGCGACGAATTCCAAACCGTACCGAGGGTGTGGAGCTTTTCCCGGCGCGGAACCAGAAAGCCGAAGCCATTCAGCTGTTCGGCAGACTGTTGCCGGTAATAGCCTGAGGCGACAACGGCTACCGGAGCGTATGCGATTCCGGAAAGAGTGTGCTTGAGTCGGTCCGAGATCGATTCAATCAAGTGTGCGGCGGTGTAGGCTGGTGCTGCAATGACGACCGCGGAGAATTGCGTCGTGGTGATATCCCCAGCGCGTTGAAAGCGAACTTCAAGAGTTTCATTTCCTTGGGGGGGATATCGATTAATTGATAAGACGGTGGATCCCGTTTGCAAACGGCTGCCTAGCTTTTCTGCCATCTTGCTCGGCAGCGTCGCGACGCCTCGCCGGAACGAACAAAGAGCGCTGGGCGCTGCTTTCGCGTCTTTGCGCGATTTTCGCGCTCCGCGCAGCACGCTTCCATACTCGCGCTCCCACTCGTCGAGTGACGGGAAGGCGGCCCTCAGGCTGAGCTTTTCCGGATCGCCTGCGTAAACTCCGGAAATGAAGGGTCCAACCAGGTACTCCAGGATTTCATCACCAAATTTCCTACGCGCGAATTTCGCAACGGACTCTTCTCCGGCGGGCGGTCGGGTCTTGCGAAACGGCTCAGAGAGAATTTTCCAGCGCGAGCCCACTCCCAGCAGGGAACTGGTGAGCAAAGCCTGTGGAGATGTGGGAATTTTCTGCAGCTTGCCGTGAAGCAAAATATAGCGCGCGGCGCGAGGATCGGCTTTCTGAAGTTCGCTCTCGATGCCCAGATCGCGAATCAAGCTGAGAAGCAGGCCAGTGGTTTGAAAGCTTTGCGGGCCGGACTCGAAGAGAAAACCGTTTTTTTCAACCGTGCGCACGAGCCCGCCCGGTTGGTCGGAGGCTTCGAGAAGGGTTACGTCGGCGCCAAGCTGATTCAGGCGATGCGCGCAAGCCAAGCCCGCCATCCCTGCGCCGATAACAATGACATTTTTGAGGCCGGCCATGATTTCGTCGATTAAAGCGTTTTTGAGAAGAGTGGGCGCTGGTCCATTTGTTGTTCGTGCAAGTAGCGGTCGAAAGTCATAGCTACATTGCGGATGAAAATCCGGCCGAGCGGCGTGACGCGGATTTCGCCGGGTGACAGGACGACGAGACCTTCTTCTTTGGCGCTTTCCAGCCGCAGCAGCTCAGGGGCGAAATATTCGTCGAAAGAAATACCAAACTCGCGTTCGACTTCATGCTTGAGAATTATTGTGTGGCACAGGAGCCGGCCGATCACTGCGCGGCGCAGCACGTCGTCGGAGGAGAGCCGGTAGCCGCGCATGGTTGCAATTCCGCGGATGGCTACAGTAGATTCGTAAACGGGGACCTCGCGTCGATTCTGCGCGTAGGCTCCGCCAATCGAGCTGATCGCGCTGACGCCCATGCCGTACAAATCGGCGCCCGCTTTTGTAGTATAGCCCTGAAAATTCCTGTGCAGGGTACGGTTTTGCTGCGCGACGGCCAGCTCGTCCTCGGGGCGCGCGAAATGGTCCATGCCGATGTATAGGTACCCTGCGTTCAGGAATTTCTCGAGGCCGGCGCGGAAAATACGGAATTTTTCCATTCCTTCCGGCAAATGAGCTTCGAACGAACCTTGCTGTTTTTTTAGCCAAGGCACATGCGCGTAACTGAACATGGCCACGCGGTCGGGCTGAAGCGTGAGTGCTTGGTCGATGGTGGCGCGAAAACTATCCGCTGTTTGATACGGGAGCCCGTAAATTAAATCAATGTTGATGCTCTGAAATCCAAACTCGCGAGAAGCTACGATCAAGTCGCGGGTCATCTCGTATGACTGGACGCGATGAATGGTTTCCTGAACTTTCGGCTGGAAGTCCTGAATGCCCATGCTTAGCCGGTTGAAGCCGAGGCGTCGCAAGGATTCAAGTTGCGCACGGCTGGTGACGCGCGGGTCCACTTCGATTCCGATTTCGGCATCCGGCGCAAAAGAAAAGCGGTCGTGCGTGTATTGAAAAAGGTCTTCCATTTGCTGCACGGACAAATATGTGGGCGTGCCGCCGCCCCAATGGAACTGAATCACCGGGCGTTTATTGGATACACGTTTACCGACATGATCGATCTCGCGTTTCAGCGCCTCGAGGTAGGGAATCGCGACTTTCTTGTCCTTTTGTATGGAAACCGTACAGGCGCAGAACAGGCATAGGTTTTCGCAAAACGGGATGTGCATGTAGAGCGAAAGCGGAGTGGCCAGCTCTTCCGCGCGCGCATAGTATTTCTCGAGATCGTCAGGGCCAAAGTCGTCCTTCCAGACTGGTGCGGTTGGATAACTGGTATAACGCGGGCCAGGGCGATTATATTTTTCGAGGAAAGCGTCGGAAATCTGCGCGATTTCGTCTGGGCGAAGGGTTGTTTCGGCGGATTTTGTTGCGTCGTTAGCCATCCTCAGTCCGCACTGCCGGTTTGCGCCGGGGCCATTATTGGAGCGGTCTGTCCTGCTTCCACGAATACTCTTGCGTTGGGAACTGGCGTTCCCGGCAAGATTCCGTGGCCGAGATTTAGAATGTGGCCCAGGCCTCCCGTTTTCTGAACCGCGTCGCGCGCGGCCTCTTGAATATCCGTTTCGCTGCCGAGCAAAATGTGCGGGTCAACATTTCCTTGCAACGCCACTCGACGGCCAAACTTGAGCCGCGCATCAGCAAGATCCGTCTGCCAATCCACGCTAATCACGTCCGCTCCAGATTTTGGCAAGCTTTCGAGGAAATGGCCGGAACATTTGGCGAACAAAATTTTCGGTATGGCGTCGTTGCCGCTAATTTTCGCGAGGGGTTCGAGCACCATTTGAACGGCGGGCAGTTCAAATTCTTCGTATTCCTGTTTCGTAAGTTCCCCCGCCCAAGTATCGAAGAGTTGGATGACCGCGGCGCCTGCCGCGATCTGCATTTGTAGGTACGCGGTTGTGGCTCGTGCGATGCGTTCAAGGAGTTCGCGTACGATTGCAGGCTCCGTGCGCAGCATTTCTTTTGCGCGCGAAATGTCGCCGCGCGTGCGGCCTTCGATCATATAGCACGCGAGCGTCCAGGGTGCGGCCGCGAAACCGATTACCGGCACGTCCGGTCCTGCTTCGCGGCAAATCGCACGAATGGCGTCGCCAACAAACTTTGTGTCGCGCTCGGGATCGAATTCACACAAGCGGCGAACCTCTTCTGCGTTTCGCACGGGATTTGAGAGCACGGGCCCTGAATCCGGGACATCCAGCGGCAGCCCCATCGCTTCCGCCACGATTAAAATGTCCGAGAAAACGATAATGGCATCCACGCCCAGCACGCGGAATGGTTGGAGCGACACTTCGGCGGCCAGCTCGGGCGTCTTGCAAACCTCCAGGAACGAGTGCTGCGCTCGCACGGCTTGATATTCCGGCAAGTATCGGCCCGCTTGCCGCATCATCCAAACAGGGACGTGCTCGACCGGTTCAAATCGGCAAGCACGGAGAAAAAGCTCTTTTCGGGTCACGCTGGAGCGAGTCATCTGGGGCATATGTTCTGTGCCATGATAGCAGATGGCTTCGAGGCTCGCACCGGCCTCTGCTTATCGCCCATGTCGCTCGGCCGGGCCGCGTCAGAAGCATTCGGCGGTATAATAGTTTGGCAGAGCGGGGAGCATCGACCCTTAATGGCACAACAACTGGGCTACCTGATCCTGGCTCTCTACCTGGCGAGTTTTCTATGCTACGCCCGGAATTTGTACGTGCCGAACGTATGGATTGGGCGCTTAGCCACCCTGCTGCTCGCCAGCGGAATCGTGGCGCAATACTTCTCGCTCTATGAGCGTTCGCGCGTGATCCAGTCGGTCCCGTACGATGATCTGTATGGCTCGATGTCCCTGTTCGCTTGGCTTCTGGGAATTACCTACCTTGGGCTGGAACTGTTCCATCGCCAAAGATCAGTCGGAGCGTTTGTGACGCTGCTGCTAGTGGCATGGGTCGCCAGTCTGGGATTTATCAGCGCTGGAGCGCCGACTGTGCGTGTGCCTGCGCGCGGGCCTTTGTTTGCGTTTCACGTTACGCTGAATACCTGGGCGTACGCGGCATTTGCGTTGTCTTTTGTACTGAGCTTGGTCTATTTAGTGCAGGATCAAGTTTTGCGTTCGCGGCGAATGGGCGCGGCATTTTGGCGTTTTCCGGCGTTGGATGTGCTGGACCGCATGGCGCGGAGCAGCGTTTATGTAGGACTTGTGGCGCTGGCGTGCGGAGCGGCGATGGGATTTGTCTGGGAGCATAGGCTTCGCGGTACCTATTCGCTGGGCGATCCAAAAGTAATCGTCACGTTCGCTATAGTCGCGGTGTACGCGGCCTATCTACTGCTATCGCGCAATGCTACATGGCGCGGCGCGCGGGCGGCGATGTTATGTGCGATGAATTTTGTGATCGTGCTGTTCAGCTATACGTTCGTAAATTTGTATCTCACAAAGTTTCACCGGTTCTTTTGATGCCTTCGCTATCAAGAGCAAGTTCGGGGCAGTCTGGCGCGATACGAATTCAGGTTGCGCTGATCGGTTGCAACCATCGGACCGCGCCGGTCGAATTGCGCGAACGCATTTCGTTTACGCCACAACAAGCGCTTCAAGCCGCCGACGAATTGCGGGAGCTTGGGATTCTCGAAGAAGCGGTGGTGGTCTCCACTTGTAATCGCAGCGAGCTTTATGGCGTTCCTGGCGATGCGCATCCCACGCCGGCTGAAGCCATGGAAGATTACTTCCGATCGTTTCACCGCATACCGAGCGCGGACCTGGCGGGCCGCATTTATCGTTGGGCTGGACCGGACGCCGTGCGTCATCTTTTTCGAGTGGCTGCGGGGATTGACTCGATGATGCTGGGCGAAGCTGAGATTTTGGGGCAGCTTCGCACCGCTTATGGTCAGGCGCTCGATCATGGAGCCACCGGACCCGTGCTGAATCGCGTTTTCCAGGGCGCACTGGAAGTGGGTAAGCGCGTCCGCAGCGAAACCGAAGTGGGCGCGCGTCCCATGTCTGTGGCGCTCGCGGGAGTGAAGCTCGCGGAGAGAGTATTTGGGAACCTGAAGGGGCATTCCGCGCTGATTTTGGGAGCCGGAAACGTGGCGGAACTGGTGATCGAATCCCTGCGCAACCGCGGCATCGGGAGTTTGCGAGTTGTGAATCGGTCACTGGATCGCGCGGCGGAGCTGGCAAAAAAAGTGGGCGGCGAGGCGATCGCATGGGAATCGCTCGAGACCGTGCTGGGGCTGCCGGACATTATTGTTACTTCAGTGAGTTCTGCCACGCCCGTGCTTACGCGCGAACTCTTGGACCGCGCGATCGCTGCTCGCTCCGGTCGGCCTGTCTTCGTCGTGGATCTCGCTGTGCCGCGCAACGTAGCACCGGAGGCGGCCGGGCTTTATAACCTTTATCTTTACAACGTGGACGATCTCGGCGAAATCGTCGAGCAGAACAAAAAAGCGCGCGAAGCGGAAATTCCGCGCGCCGAAGCTATCATTTCCGAGCACATCGCGAAGTTCGAAGCTTGGCGGACCGCGCTGGAGGCAGGATCCGTCGTTGACGATCTGCGCGGCCAATTTCACAAGCAGCGGGAATCATTAATTCGCGAAAAGCTGGCGGAGATGGAAGACGTTTCTCCGAACGAGCGCGCACGCATCGCGCACATCACCGAAGAATTGATCGAGCGCGTGCTGGAACAACCTTCGAAGAAGGTTCGCCATGGCCGGGGCATGCGCGGACGGCTTGCCGGCCTGGAAGCGCTGCGCCACCTTTTTGGCCTGGACGAGGACAAAGAGTGAAGCCGTTGCGTATCGCGACGCGCGGGAGTGCGCTCGCTCTGTGGCAGGCGAATCATCTGCGCCAGGCTCTGGAGGGTTCCTTTGGGGTAGCGGCAGAAATTCTCGTCATCAAGACTTCAGGCGATCGTTTTGCGGGCGCAGCGTTCGACGACCTTGGAATCAAGGGTGTTTTTACAAAAGAACTTGAAGACGCACTGCTGGATGGCCGCGCCGACCTGGCCGTCCACAGCATGAAGGATGTACCAACTGAAATCTGCGATGCCTGCAAGGTAACCGTAATATTTACCCGCGAAGATCCCCGTGACGCGCTCGTTTCGCACGGCGGGGTCAAACTGGCTCAATTACCCCGCAGCGCGCGCATCGGCACCGGTAGCCTTCGGCGTGCGTCACAACTTCGCCGATTTCGTTCCGATTTCGAAATCGCGGAAATTCGGGGCAACGTGGATACTCGACTTCGCAAACTCGACTCGGGTGAATACGATGCTGTGATCCTGGCAAAGGCGGGACTCGATCGCCTAGGACTGGCGTCACGTGTGACAGAGATTCTGTCTCCGGGAGTGATGCTATCGGCGGTAGGTCAGGGCGCGCTCGGGGTGGAATACTTGGATCCTCGTGGAGATGAGTTTCCTTTTCTGCACAAGATGGAGGACCCGGAAACGATTCGCGCCGTACAGGCTGAGCGCGCTCTGTTGGCAGCACTACAGGGAGGATGCCGTTTACCGCTGGGCGCTTGGGCAAGATTCCAGGAACGCGAGTTGGTTATCGATGCGTGTGTTCTTTCCGCTGATGGGGCAGAGTGCTTGCGTCGGCACGGCTCGAGCGCGTGTACCGCGCCGGACGAGCCGCGATCTCTCGGCCGCCGGGTGGCGAATGAACTCTTGGCCGCCGGCGCCGACCGTCTTCTTCGCCTTGCGGGGAGATCCGTTGCAAGCAGCTAAAAAGCCGCTGGCGGGCAAGCGCGTGGTTGTCACGCGCGCGACGGACCAGGCTCATGAGCTGGCGCATTCACTCATGGCGCTGGGAGCGAAAGTTGTTTTGCTGCCGACGGTGAGCTTTGCTCCCGTGGAAGATTCCAGTGCGCTCGATGCGGCGCTGCGGCGTCTCGGCGAATTCGACTGGATTCTGTTTACCAGCCAGAATGCGGTACGATTCTTTTCGCAGCGCATGAGTGAACTTGGCCTGAAGGCTCGTACAGCGCAATCGCCGCGGCCCCTGGTGGCGGCAGTAGGGCCAGCCACCGTGACGGCGGCGACCCGTGAAGGATTTCGCGTGGATACGATTCCGAAAACCCACAGCGGCGAAGCGCTCGCGCAAGAATTATGGGGCGCGATTGGCGACCGCAAAGTTCTTTTGCCACGAAGTGATCGCGCCGATGATCGTTTGCCAAACGCGTTGCGCGAAGCCGGCGCTAACGTGACAGAGATCGTTGCATATCGCACCGCCGCGCCCGATTCGCTTGACCCCGAAATTCTAAAAAGGATTCGAGACGCTGAAGTTGATGCGATTGTGTTTGCCAGCCCCTCTGCGTTTCGCTGTTTATCGGAGTGCGTTGGAGCGGCGGAGCTTGCTGAGATTTCCAGTCGCGTGCAATTCGCGGCGATCGGTCCGACGACGGCGCGCGCTATGCGCGAGGATGGAGCGCGCGTGGATATCGAAGCAACCGAGTCTTCTGCAGCGGGGCTGGCGGATTCGATTGCGAAATACTATCAGCGGCAGCATTCCGCAGCGAGGCGCGCATGACATTTCCGGTGCACCGGCCACGCCGCCTGCGCCGCACTGAGGCGCTTCGAGGATTCGTTCGCGAAACGCGCCTCACCACGAGCGGGCTGGTTTACCCGATGTTTGCTTGCCCGGGCAGCAAGGTGCGGACGGAAGTAAGCTCGATGCCGGGGGTCTATCAACAGTCGGCGGACGAGATTGTGGAAGAGTGCCGCGAGGTCGGGGACCTGGGAATCCCCGCGGTAATCCTTTTTGGTTTGCCCGAGCACAAGGACGAGCTTGGCTCGGAGGCTTACGATGCGAATGGCGCAGTGCAACGTTCGATTGAAGCGATTCGAAAGGCAAAGCTCGACTTGCTGATCATTACGGACGTGTGCTTGTGCGAATACACGAGCCACGGGCATTGCGGTGTGATCCAAGGCGAAGAGGTCCTGAACGATCCCAGCCTGGTGCTGCTTGCCGATGCTGCGCTTTCGCACGCGCGAGCGGGGGCGAATATCGTCGCGCCGTCGGATATGATGGACGGGCGCGTGGCTGCGATCCGCCAAAAGCTGGACGAGAACGGATTCGAGAATGTAGCCATCCTTTCTTACGCGGCGAAATATTGTTCCGGATTTTATGGACCGTTCCGAGAAGCGGCGCAGTCCGCGCCTCAGTTCGGCGACCGGCGAAGTTATCAAATGGATCCGTCGAATGCGCGAGAAGCACTGCGCGAAGTGGCGCTCGATTTGGAAGAAGGCGCGGACATGATTATGGTGAAGCCGGCGCTGCCATACCTGGATGTCATCCAACGCGTGCGCGAGAAATTCGACGTTCCTCTGGCCGCTTACAACGTGAGCGGGGAATATGCGATGGTGAAAGCAGCGGCGCAACGCGGGTGGCTTGACGAAAAGCGCGTGGTGCTCGAAATTCTTACGGGAATTCAGCGAGCGGGCGCGGAAATAATCTTGACGTATCATGCCAAGGACGTTGCTCGCTGGTTGAAGGCCTGCTGACCGCGGACAGTAAACTGCTAGGCTGAAATCTCCTACCTGCTAGTGCTCCGGCATGGACGCGAGGCTTTCGTGGGTTGCTGTGATGGCGCGGTCGAGGTCTGAGTCGGTGTGCGCGGCGGAGACAAACAGCGCCTCGAATTGTGAAGGCGCAATGAAGATGCCGCGTTCCAGCATACTCTGGAAGAACGTGGCGAAGCGTGCTGAGTCGGATTTTTTTGCGTCTGCATAGTTTCGTACCGGCGCATCGGTGAAAAACATGGTGAGCAACGAACCCGCGATGCTTACTTCGCCGTGCACCTTTGCTTCTTTCAAGGCAACGCGCAGCCCTTCCGCAAGGCGCTCGGTTTTGCGATTCACGTCTTCGTAGAAGCCGGGGACTTCAAGTTTGGGGAGCGTGGCGAGTCCTGCGCGCATCGCTAATGGATTTCCGGACAGCGTGCCGGCCTGATAGACCGGGCCGAGCGGCGCGACGTGTTCCATAATTTCGCGTTTGCCGCCATACGCTGCTACGGGCAGGCCGCCGCCGATAATTTTCCCCATCACGGTCAGGTCGGGATCGATTTTGTAAACGCTCTGCGCCCCGCCATAGGCCATGCGGAAACCTGTGATGACTTCGTCGAAGATTAGAAGCGATTTTCCTTTTTTGGTGATGGTCCGCAAACCTTCGAGAAAGCCGGGGGCGGGAGGAACGACGCCCATATTTGCGGCCACGGGCTCAACGATCACAGCGGCAATCTTTCCGGGATATTGCTTGAAGAAAATTTCAACGGATTCCAAGTCGTTGTACGGAGCATTCAGAGTCAGGCTGGCGAAAGCGTCCGGAACGCCGGGAGAGGCGGAGATACCGAGTGTGGCGAGTCCCGAGCCCGCTTCGGAAAGGAAACCGTCGGAGTGGCCGTGGTAGCATCCTTCGAATTTGACAATCAGATCGCGCTGGGTGAATCCGCGGGCGAGACGAACGGCGGACATCGCGGCTTCCGTTCCAGAATTCACGAAGCGAACCATTTCGACTGTGGGAATTGCCTTTGTGATTTTTTCGCCGAGCTCGACCTCGAGCGGCGAAGTCATACCGAAGCTCGTGCCGCGGGAAGCTTGATCGGAAATGGCTGCAACAATATCCGGATGCGCGTGGCCGAGGATCAGGGCGCCCCAGGAACATACGAAGTCGATGTACTCGCGGCCGTCCACGTCAAATAGGCGCGCTCCCTTGGCGTGGTCGATCACCAGCGGAGTGCCGCCGACTGCGCGGAATGCCCGGACCGGGCTGTTCACTCCACCGACGAGAGTTTTCTTTCCGCGTTCAAAAATCTCCGTCGAACGTGGGCGCGTATTTTGAACCTTCGAATCTTGTGGATTTTTCATTGTTCCGCTAGCCATGGAAATGCGCTCTCTCCATCGATCGATACTGACTCATTCATGTTTTGTACGAGTCATCTTAAAGACGCTACACGTCTGGTGCAAGCAGGCACGGTATATTCCCAACATCAATGAAGCGCGAGTACGTCTGGCCCCGGTTTCGCTGCAGTCTAAAATTGCGGGAAAGTGGAGAGTCCCAGGCGAAAGAAGCTCGAACCCGAATGGGTACTTGCCTGAAAGTGGCCGGGAAACACTTTTCCGATTGCATCGAACGAAGGGGCATTGTTCGGCTGGGACCGTACCGAAAAGAGTGCCCGTCCTATGTAAATAAACAAGATAGCTATGCCTGATGATGGTGCTACCTGTGCATTCTTATTGGTGAGTTTAAGTAGGAGTACCCCCTTCCATGGTGTTGGCTGTTGCGATCTTTTTGTTACCGTTTCAAGCGGCGCCAGCGGCCGTGCCTGTAGCGATGTCTGATTCTTTAGTGACGAGCGCTTCCACGCCAGCAGATAGAACGCCTGCGAAATTACCGGGCTCGGTCGCAAACAATGACAATTCCGGTGACGATACCTTCAAGTCGGTGCGTGGGGAATCGAGTTCCACACCCTTCGCGGCACCCGTGAAGATGGATTCGATTTATCCGGATGACAAAGTAAGCCGCCCGACTTCAACGGATACTTTGGTTGCGCAAAATTCGCAGTCGTTTTCGACGATTCGAATACCGGACGCAAATGAGAAGCGTTATGCGATTCGCGAAGCAGAGTCAGTGCCGGCGCGTCGAGAGTGGCTAGCACTGACGGTGTTGGAACACAGTGCGGCAGCGTTTGACGCCTACTCGACGCGGCAAGCAATTTCCCGTGGCGCGGTGGAACAGGATCCGTTAATGAGGCCGTTCGCGCACTCGCCCGCCATATACGCAGCAATTCAAGTGGGGCCGGTTTTGTTCGACTTGCTCGCGCGACACATGCAGGGAAGCCAATACACGATTGAGCGGCGCACGTGGTGGGTGCCGCAGACGGCCAGCACGGGCCTATCGATTTTTGCGGGAGTTCACAATTTGACCCATTCGCACCATCCGTAAGCGGCAGCGGTAGCGATTTGCAAGAAATCTTTCTCTGGCGGGGAAGATAAGTACAAGGACACCCGGTTGCTCTCTCCCGGGTGTCCTTTTTATTTATTTGATGGATTACTTGGAAAAGCCGGCGGCTGCGCGCGCTGCCGATGGGGTAGAGCCGGCCATGCGTTTTTCGGTCCAATCCGCGGCACGACGAGACGCTTCTACTGCTGCATAAACCAGAGACTCAGGTCCTACGGCATCTGTGTTCGCGAAAACGACGCGTTCCAGCGGCTGATTTGCCGCCGGAATTATCTTGGTGAAGACTCCGGGAGCGGACAAAAACATGGGATGGCCGCGGCGATAGACGTGTACTTCTATCGGATCGGGAGAGAATTCGGGCAGAAGTTTTTGGAAATCGTGTAAGACATTCTGCGCGATCTTTTGGCAACCTGGGACTTGCAGAAGCTTGTCGCGGTGTAACTCCGATACCGGCGTGTAAAACGTGAGGATATTATTCTTTTGTTTGTAGCCCGGCTGCTTTTGCATCACCCAATCCGCTACGACCACGTCGCAAAACGAAGTTCCGGGGCACCAGGAATCGTAGGCGCGGTTGTACACAGGCTTGTCGTAGATCGTGTTGATTACGAGATAGGGGCAATAGCGGAACGACCTCATCGCGTCCGTTTGATCGTCCGAGAGACTGGACACGATTCTTGAGGTGATGAACTTCGGCGTAGCCATGACTACGAATTTAGCGGCAACGGTATGCAGAGAGGCTCCTTCGAGATAAGTAACGTGAACTTCGGTTTTCTGCGGATCTACGGAAACGATGGTGGCGCCGGCGAGCATTCTGTCGGCGGATTTCGCCTGGAGAATTTGGGAAAGTTTTTGCGCCAGGGTGGCATTTCCGCCCGGCAGCGAGATGCGCGTATCGTGTTCGGCTGCGCCAGCCATGTCTTTCAGCTCTTCGAGAACAACCATTGTGGATGTGTCTTCTGACGCCGCGCCGTAATTCGATGGGCCATAGGTGTCCCACCACAGCTTTACTTCCGGCGCGTATGATTTTAGATATTTTGAGAGCGGAGTGTTGTCGAATTGTTCCTGATTTTTGTCGGTCGCCAGTGCAAGCATGTCTTTTCGGAATTTCTTGAAACTTTCGCGCACGGAAGCGGAGTAGGGAAGCTCGTCAAGACCCGCGCCCCAAGTATCGGCCACCCATTTGCCATTGACGATCGTTGGGTCGGGGCAGTTGATTGGAAGAGGAGATAGTCCAATTTCACGTGCGAGGTGATCGCTGGCAGTGCCGCTGTAGTCGAAAGCAGAACCGGTGCAAAACGGCTGGCCCTGATACTCTTCCATGGTTGCATTGCCCCCCCAGTGAGATTCTTTCTCCAGCAACAGAAAATCGTGGGACTGCAGGAAGTACGCCGCGCTCAATCCGCTGACGCCTCCGCCGACGATTACAACATCATAGCGTTTTGAAACCGCGGGCTTGGCGAATGTGTGGCCGTCGCGCACCTGATGGCAAATTTCGAAATGGTCGCCGGTAACTTGCGGTGCTGGGAAATCGTCCGCGGCAAGCAGCGATAAATCGACCGGGCATCCAGCGGCCATGGAACCAACCACGATGAACTTCAGAAAATCCCTACGGCTATCGGTCATGAACGATCTCCTTCGAGAGGGGAAGACAACAGCGCTTCCGTCGCGGGCGACTCTGCTGGTTGTGTTTGGGTTCGCAGCCGGTACCAGACAAGAATCGTGCCGATCGAGAACAAAAGAATTAGCGTGGAGATTGCGTTTATTTCTGGCGTGATTCCGCGGCGCAAGCGCGACCAAATTTCGAGAGGTAAAGTGTTGTCGCGTCCGATCAGGAAAAAGGTTACCGCGATTTCATCCAGTGACAGCGTGAATATCAGAAGAGCGGCGGCAATCAGCGAGACCCGCAGGTTCGGAAAGGTGATGCGCCAGAAAGTTTTCCAATGATTCGCGCCCAGGTCGAGGGATGCCTCTTCCTGCGCGCGATCCATCTTCTGCAGCCCGGCGAATATTTCCGTGGTGGCTACTGAAATCAGCGCGGTTCCGTGGCCCAGCGTTACGGTGACCAAGCTGAGTTTCATTCCCACGCCGACGAATAGCATCAGCAACGAAAGCCCAGTGATAATTCCGGGGAGAATTAGTGGCAGGAGGACGAGACGGCGGAACAGAGCCTTCCCGGGAAATTGCGCGCGGTCAAGAGCGAGCGCCGCTGGCAATCCCAGTGCGAGAGAGATGGCGACCGCCACGGCTGCCACGATCGCACTGTTGAACACCGCGTCCCAAAGACCGGCGTCGACAAAGAGTTGGCGATACCAGTTGAGGGTCCAGGCCGACGGTGGAAATCCTCCTACGCCCGAGCCATTGAAGGAATACACGATCAGAACCACGATGGGAAAATACAGAAAAGCGTAAACGAGCAATGCGTAAGTGGTCAGAAGCGGTGCACGCGAGGATTGCAACGCGCCGCTCATGAAATTGTGAACCTTTTTTCCAGACGCTCGGTGGTGAAGAGCAGTGTAACCACGAGGAGCAGCATGCAGAACGAAATCGCTGCGCCGAGGGGCCAGTTGTAAGCCGCGCCAAACAGACTGACGACGATGTTGGAAATCATGATGCCACTCGGTCCGCCCACGAGCAGGGGGGCAAGAAAATCTCCGAGGGTGAGGACGAATGCGAACGTCGCTCCGGCGAGAATTCCCGGCAGCGATAACGGCAAAATCACTCGTACAAAAGTGGAGAACGGCGATGCGCCAAGATCCTGAGAAGCTTCGACCAGATTGCGCGGCACATGTTCCAGCGACGCATAAATAGGCAAGAAAGTGAAAGGCGTATAGATGTGCGTAAGGGTGAGAATTACCGCGAAAGGGCTGTAAAGGAAAAATTCGACTGGTCCATGAGTGATGTGGAGATACTGCAGGAATCCGTTCAGCACGCCGTCGCTGCCGAGAATCGTTTTCCAGGCGTAACCGCGCACCAGATAACTCGCCCACAGCGGAATAATCACGAGCTGGTAGAGCAAGTCCTTGCGTTTTGCGGCGTGGAACGAAAGGTAATAGGCGAGCGGATAGCCGAGGAGCAGCGCTAGCAGAGTGACGGCACCAGCGATTCGGATGGAACGGAGCAGCACGGTGAGATAGAGAGGATTGCGAAACAGTTGCGCATAATCTTGCAGATTCCAGTTGTGAACGATCACTTGCAGCGATGAAACGGACCAGAAGCTGTAGCAGAAAAGGATCGCGTAGGGCACCAAGAGAAATGCGGTCACCCAGAGGAGCGGCGGAATCGTCACACTGGCTTTGTATGCGCGAGAGTACATAGACTATGCGTCGCTTCTTTCGAGTACGCGCACGGCGTCGGTAGCGTCGAACTCGAAATTCTGTTGGCCGCTGAGCGGACCGGGGCTGGGAATGCGCGCGCGTATTCGGTGCGAATTGCCGCAATCGATTTCGAGCAAGTCCATGGCGCCGCCAAAAGTTTGGTTTTGAATTTGGCCGCGAAAGTGGGCCGTTACTTTAGAGGTTGGAGCAGATGGATGAGCAGCCGCTGCGAGACGTATGGATTCAGGCCGCAGAGAAAAAGTGGCCGGGCCTGACGGTCCGGTGGACGGCCAAGCGATCGGGCCAGCGGTTGCAGTTCCGCCGTGAACTTCGGCGCGCAGGAGATTAGTCTGACCGATGAACTGGGCGGCGTACGCTGTTCTTGGACGTCCGTAAATTTCGCGCGGCTCGGCAACCTGCTCAAGTCTTCCCGCGCGGAGAAGCGCGATGCGGTCGGAAAGCGCCATGGCTTCTTCCTGGTCATGGGTGACAAAAATAAAAGTGATGCCTACCTCGCGCTGCAAGGACTTCAACTCGAGTTGCATCTGGCGCCGCAGATTGGCGTCGAGCGCTGAGAGAGGCTCATCGAGCAAAAGAACGCGCGGGCGATTGACGAGAGCGCGTGCCAGGGCGACGCGTTGCTGCTGGCCGCCACTCAACCGCGAAGGGGGGGATTGAGTGAATTCGCTCATCTTCACCATGGCGAGTGCTTGCTTAACGCGATCGGGGATTTCGTTGCGCGGCGCGGCTTTCGCGCGAAGCCCGTAAGCGACATTTTCAAAAACCGAAAGGTGCGGAAAAATCGCGTAGCTTTGAAACACGGTATTGACCTGACGGCGGTAGGCGGGAATGTCGTCGAGACGCTCGCCGGCCATCCAGATATCGCCGCCGTCCAATTGTTCAAAACCCGCAATCAAGCGAAGTAAAGTGGTTTTGCCCGAGCCGCTCTCGCCCAGGACGGTTAGGAATTCACCCGAGGCAACCTCGAGGGATATGCCGCAGAGGACGGCGCGTTTGGCAAACTGCTTTTCAACTTTACGAATAGAAAGCAACACGTCGGATGGAGGACGCTGCCCAGGCATGGATGAAAAGGCAGCACTCAAGTAGGGTCTCCTGAAACGGAATCTCTGACGGAGTTGAAAATCACTGGGCGGCCTTCACTTCATTCCAGATTTCGTTGTACTTGTCGCGGCGCGGATATTGCTGCCAGAAATAGATGTGCGTCATGTACTGCTCCACACGATCGAGATGGAGGGATTTTTTTTGATCGTCGGTCATGAATTGCGCCGACTGAGGATTGGCTGGGTCGTAGCCCGTGACGTCGGCCACTAATTTCTGCGTTTTCGCTTCGATCATGTATTCGAGAAACTCGGTGGCCAGCTCTTTATTTTCGCTCGCAGCAGTAATCATCAAATGATCGATCCAGCCGGTCGTATTTTCGTTGGGAATGGTTTCGCCAATCGGGAAGCCAAGCTTACGGAGATTGTTGGTCATCAACGGCCAGCCCATACCAGCGACGATTTCGTGATTCTCGAACAGGTTCGTGAGTTCGCCTCCGGTGGCCCACACTTTCCGGATATTGGGCTTCAAGGCGATGAGCTTCTTCTTGACGGTCTCGAGTTCTTGATCGGTAAGGTTGTACAGGTGGCTCGGATCCGGCTTGTCGTAGCCAAGAACCTGCGCCGCCATACAGATGGTTGAGAGGTCGTCCCAGACAGAGATTTTTCCTTTTAGGTTTGAATTCCAAAGGACCGACCAGCTATCTGGCGGCGTCTTGAAAAACGTGGTGTCGTATAGCAATGGATTCGGTCCCCACACGAACGGCACGCCATATACTTGGCCGCTTACGTGGACCAAAGGTGTATCGCGCAGGCCAGAGGAGAGCTGGGAATATGACGGAAGTTTTGACATATCGAGCGGAGCTGCCAACCCGGCTGTCGCGATGGAAGTGACCACGTCGCTCGATGGAGAGATCACATCGTAATTGCTCGCGCTTCCTCCGCGGAGTTTTGCCACCAATTCGTCGCTGGTGCCCATGTACGCGGCCGTGATTTTGCAGTGGTGCGAATCCTCGAAGGCGCGGACAAACAATGGGTCTGCATAACCTTCCCAAACTAGGAGGCTGAGGGTCGGCGTTTTCTTGGAGCATCCTGCCGCGGCGAGTAGCAGAATGGCAGCGGACGTAATCAAAGCGACATTTGTTTTCATGGGCATAATCTTTGTGCGACGCTCTCGGTTCAAGAAATCTCCAAACTTCAGCTTCATCCCGCAAATTTAAAATGTTGGCGGCGTGTTGACCCACAGAACCAGCGTTTCCTTCTTTCCAGGGTTCTTCCAGCGGTGCTCGTTGCTGCTTTCAAAATAGAAACTATCGCCCTCTTCCAGCGTGTGCTTCTCTCCGCCATCGACAACGATTTCCAGAGAGCCGCGCAGGATGTAGAGAAACTCTTCCCCATCGTGCGCGTAAGATTCTCCGCTGCCGGCCGAAGGAGCGATGCGAAACAAGTGCGGCTCCATCATGGCGGTATTGCCCCACGATAGAAGTTCCATGCGAACGCCGGGACCTGCTTCGAGAACTTTTCTATCCGCCGGCTTGACGCGGCCGGGATTCACATCGGATGGATTAAAAAGTGAAAGGATGTTCACGCGGTAATAGCGGGCGAGGCGCCGCAGTGTAGCCACCGAAGCGGTCATCTGGCGGCGTTCGAGCGCGCTCAGAAATCCGACAGAAACATTGGCAGCACGAGCCACTTGCGAGAGCGAGGCTTTTCTCTGCAAACGCAGTCGCCGCAAGCGGGGACCTACGGGACTGGCCTTCGGTCGCCGGTTCGCATGCGGCAGCATCTTCTGGGCTTTTAGCAGATGGACAATCGCAGGCGCGTTCATGCCGCGCGCGCGACGAAAAAATTGCGCCCGCTTGAGGATGCGAACGTCCGCATGGGTATAAATGCGATAGCGGCTGCGAGTGCGAATAGGCGCCACTAGCCCGAGATTTTCCCAAGAGCGGAGGATGGAGGGAGAAATGCCGACAATCCGCGCGACGTCACCGATACGCAAATAGCCATGTGCGCGCGCATTTTTTTGCGAACGCTTTGGAGGCGGCGTCAAATCAATTTCCTCTTGACAACCCGTGAGCCTTCTTCTAAGGTTCCCGGATTATAGTAAGGTTTTTTCGAAAGCTGCAACCGAAAAAGTTGGGTGAGGCGTCTCGGGGGGTTGGTGGCGCCAGCTTTTCCTAGAGGAGCGGCGATGAATTCGAAAACATGGGCACGGGTGTGTCTATTTGTGTTTGTGGCTTTCCTCTGCGGCGGAACGGCGCGGGCGCAAACAAACGGAACGATTCGCGGAACGGTACAGGACCAAACGGGCGCCGTCGTTCCAGGAGCCACGGTGACGGTAACGTTGACCGGGACAGAGAGCACGCGTTCTGTGACGGCGGACAAGGATGGCGCCTTCGATATTCCCGAACTCGCGGTGGGAAGCTACAACCTGACTGCGGATGCTCCGGGCTTCAAGAAATTTGTATCCAAGGACGTGGTGGTCACCATTGGCCACGTCAATCTTGTCATCGTCAACCTTCAGCTCGGGGGATCGACCGAAACTGTAACGGTGGAAGCGAATGCCGCGCAGGTGGAAACGACCAGCACACAATTGGGCGCGGTGATGACGGACGTCTCTATTCGTGAGCTTCCCATGAACACGCGCAACGCCTATGGACTGCTCCAATTGCAGCCCGGGGTGCAGTCGCAATTAGGTAACGACCTCTTTTTTGGCAGCGACAACGCGGGCGCCGTTTCCGTAAATGGAGGCCGCGGGCGCTCGAACAACTACATGGTCAACGGTGGCGACGGCAACGACATCTTTGTGAACTCCCCTGCCATTCAACCTTCCCCCGATTCCATCGAGGAGTTCCGCGTTCTCACGAACACTTTTGATGCAGAATATGGCCGCAACTCCGGTTCGGTCGTTAACGTCGTCACGAAATCCGGGACGAACAGTATTCACGGTGATTTCTACGAGTTTCTTCGCAATCAGGCTTTGAACACGCGCGGTTATTTCGATCCGTTTCTTCTGGATTACAAGCAGAATCAATTCGGCGCCACACTCGGTGGCCCCATTAAGAAGGACAAGACTTTCATCTTCGGTTCCTACGAGGGTAATCGACTGATACAGGGCATATCGTCTGGCACGGTTGTCCTTCCCAGTCCTGCCGAGGTCGCTGGGAATTTCGGCGGTCAATTCCAAGGCGCCGTAAATGACCAAGCTTTCGCCCAGGTTCTTGAGAGTCGGGCGAACTGCTCTGCCAATCTCACGTCGGCAGGTGCAGCGGCGTTGGCGCTGGCCGCGGCTGGCAACACGCCGCAACCTTATTCGACCATTTTTCCAAACGGCCAAATTCCCACCCAATGTTTTGACCCAACTGCACTCGGGGTCTACCAGCATTATGTTGCGCCGTTTCAATCGCTGGCCAATCCCACTAACGAAAACCTCATAACAGGCCCGGACAGGCGTCAGACCGGCAACCAATTCACGGTGCGATTCGATCACAAGATCACAAACTTCCAGCAATTCACCGCCTATTACTACTTTGACGACGATCACCGGACGGACCCGTTTTCCTTCTTCCAGGCTGCCGGAGCTTCCATTCCTGGTTTTGGAGCAATCTTCAAGACGCGCTCGCAGCAATGGAACTTGAGCCACACGTGGACGATTGGCTCGACGGCGGTCAACGAGTTTCGGTTCAATTACTTCCGCGAGTCGCAGGGAACTTTGAATCACCCGGTGAACACGTTTAACAGTGTCCAGGATTCGTGCGTTGCCATTCCTGCCACAAACTGCTTCACTGACCCCACGCTTCCGCCTTCTGCAGGTATCACAACGAACCTTCCCGGACGCGTAGGGCTTCCATTCATCACCGTTTCGGGCGGCTTCGTTATCGGGAATAACTTCGAAGGTGAGCTTCCCCAAACCGGCAATACTTTCCAGTGGACTGACAATTTCACCAAGATTGTGGGCAAGCACACTTTCAAATTCGGCGGGGACGTGCGGAGACAGCAATTCAATCAATTCCTCTATTTCGAAGTGAGTGGTAACTACACATTCACGAACACGGCGAATGCTGATCAGCTTGTTGGCCCCGACGCCTACCCAAACTATTTTCTTGGGGCTGCAAACTCCTATCAGCAAGGCTCCGCGCAGGGCGAAAATGTCCGCAATTCAGCCCTGTATCTATTCGCGCAGGATAGCTACAAGCTGACAAACACTTTGACGTTGAACTATGGTTTGCGCTGGGAATTGAATACGCCCTACTACGATCGGGGAAACCGCCTTCAGACGTTCCGCCCCGGGCAGGTGACGACACAATACCCATGTTGGATCTCCACTGCAAACGCCACCGCTCTTGGACTGGCAAGCGATGGAGACTGCGGACAGAACACTACGAACGGCAACAATGCCGTTTTTCCGCTTGGATTGGTGTTCCCCGGAGATAAGGGGGTGCAACGAGGCCTGACGTCCACATACTACAAATCGTTCGCCCCGCGGATCGGAATTGCATGGAGTCCCGGTTGGACGGACGGCTGGCTTGCAAAACTGACTGGGGGTCCCGGAAAGTCCAGTGTTCGCGCAGGGTTTGGACTCTTCTACAATCCAATCGAGCAGCTTGTGCTCGAACAGTTCAGCGCTGAACCACCATTTGGGGGCAGCACGTTTCTTTCAAACACGCTGTTCAACACGCCTTTTGTGTTTCAGGCTGGAGGAGCCGCTCCAAATCCGTTCATGGGAATTATCAACCAGACTCCACAAACACCGTGCACAGTCGCAGCGTCCACAACCGGCCCCAATGGATGCGTGGATTGGTCCACCTTCCGTCCACTACTGCTCTTCGGAGAATTCCAGCCCCATCTCAGATCTCAGTACTCCGAACAGTACAATCTCACGATTGAGCGGCAGTTGACGAAGGACATGCTCCTCCGCGTTTCGTACGTTGGGACTCAGGCTCATCGTCTGCTGGCGTCTCATGACCTGAACGCGGGAAACACTCAGACCTGTCTTGAACTCGCTCAAATTGCCGCAAACGATCCAACGGGCCAACTGAGCGGGTGCGGGCCAGTGGGAGCGGACAGCCCGTATTTCATTCCAACCACATACAGCAATGGCACGCCAGTCGTGATTCCGACTTTCACTCCCCTTCCGCAACCCTTCAAAGCGCCCGCTCCGACGTGCACGGGGCTGCCGCTGCCATACAATGCCGGGCCGGGAGGCAATTGCATCCCAGGGGGGACCGTTTTGGGCACGGTAGCCCCGAGCGGCATTACGCTGGTCGGCACTCGTCCGTTTTCTTCACCAAATTGCCAGCCTTTTACCGGGATTGGTTGTCCAACGGACGGTGTTCCGGTATTCAGCAATATATTTGCTGAAGACACCATCGCCAATTCGAATTACAACGCATTACAAGTGTCCGTTGAGAAGAACTACGCTCATGGGCTCCTGTTTCAGGTTTCTTACACATTTAGCAAGGCCATCGACCAGGGCGCGTCCTTTGAGCAGGAATTGAATCCGTTGAACTTTAACGCTACGCGAGGTCTTTCGCTGCTCAGCGCAAAACATCGTTTCGTGTTCAGTCCGGTGTGGGAGCTTCCGATTCCGAAGCATGATGGGCTCGCAGGAAAGGCCGTGAACGGGTGGCAAGTTTCGGCCATCATCACGTATCAAAGCGGCTTTCCAATCCGTATCGAAGACCTGAACGACAGTGAACTCCAGAGCAGCTTTTTCTTCGAGGGTGCCAACACGCCGACAGAGACAGCTCCTGTTCAGTTCCTGAAACCGCAAAAAAACGGCAACATTTGGTTCAATCCCAACAATTTCACAGATCCCACGGTCACCGGGACGGGCCTTGGCGTTTTCGGTAACACACCCCACTCGCTGTGTTGCGGACCGGCTATTAGCAACACGGACTTCGTCATTGCGAAGAAAACGCCGATCAATGACCGATGGAACACGGAATTCCGGGCGGAATTCTACAACCTCTTTAACCACACTCAATTCAGCAACCCGGATGGCAACTTCACCGACGGGCCCGCACCGAACGGAACTTTCGGGGCGATTCTGAGGACTCGCGAAGGACCCCGCGTGCTTCAGTTCGGGCTGAAGATTTTGTTCTGAGAAGTTTCCGCAGGGTTTGGCACAGCGAGAGTGGCCGCTGCGAGCGGTGCTCTCGCTTTGTTGCGTAGGGGCGGATTGAAGCAAATGGGGGCAAAGGACCCTTGGGGATATCGTGAAAATATTCGTTCTGGGCGGGGGGATGATGGGTCGCGCGGTGGTTTACGATCTGGGTCGCGCGCGCGAGGTGGAAATTATTGCGGTGGCGGACTTCGATCGAAGTCGCGCTCACGAAGTCGCTCGGAAATTTGGAGGTGGCAAGGCTCGCGGATTTCTTGCGGACGTGAGGGACACGCGGCATTTAGTACGGATTGCGCGCGAGTATGATGTGTTGTTGAATTGCACGCAGTACAATTGGAATCTGGACGTGATGCGTGCCGCGATTGCTGCTCGCATGAACTACATGGATCTCGGCGGGCTTTTTCATATGACGCGCAAGCAGTTTGCGCTCCACAAGGAATTTCGCCGGATCGGACGGGTCGCCATCCCAGGAATGGGGGGCGCTCCGGGGATTACGAACGTGATGGCCCGCGCCCTGGCGGACCCACTTGACCGTGTGGATGCGATTCGCGTTTACAACGCTGGGGCTGACGAGCAGCGCTACGACAGCCCGATCGCTTACACGTTTTCGATTGCTACGATACTCGATGAGCTGACCATGCCGCCGGTGGCTTTCGAAGGCGGGCGTTACGTTGAAAAGCCGATGCTCTCTGAACCCGAACCGGGAAAATTTCGTGCGCCGATAGGTTCGATTGTTCTGCGCCATTCGATTCATTCGGAGTTGGGCACGCTCCCCGGAAGTTTTCGAAAGAAGGGCGTGAAAGAGGTATGTTTTAAGATTAATTACGATCCAAAGCTAGTGAGCCTCGTTCGCGATCTAGACCAGGCCGGCTTGACGAGCCGAGAGCCGGTCGCCGTGAATGGAACGCGAGTGGCGCCGCGCTCGGTGCTGTTATCCTTGATGCAACAGCGAGCGCCGAAGAAGATGGCGCGCGATGTCGAGGCGTTGCGGGTAGTTGTAACTGGCCGAAGCAAGGGCCGCCGCGTTGCGTCGGCTATGGAAATGTGGGCGGATTATTCCACGCGGCCTCAGCTTTCGGCTGTCGCGCGAGACACAGGGTTTCCGGCAGCGATTGCTGCGGTGATGCTGGGGCGCGGCGAAATTCGCGGCACGGGAGTCCAGGCTCCGGAGAATGTTGTGCCGCCTGCACCGTTTTTCAACGAACTCACGAAGCGCGGATTTACATTCCGCCAGTGGAAATTGCGGCCTTAATTTTTAGCGCCAAATCTCATGGCCGTTAGCCGGCCGATGTTGTACGGAGAAAGTCATGCACGGAGGTCTTCGGAAAGAAATCGCGACGTACGAAAAGCGCACGCCGGGTTCGCGTAAGGCGCATAAACGCGCCGAAGAAAGATTGCCGCTTGGTGTCGCGAGCAATTATCGAGCTTACGAGCCGTATCCTATTTTCGTCCGCGACGGAAAAGGCGGACACATTCACGACATCGACAGCAATGAATATATTGATTTCAATCTTTGCTTCGGGGCTTTGATGGCGGGGCACTGCCACCCGGCTGTGATGCGCGCGGTCCAGGAAAAGCTCGGCACCGGAACGATGTTCGGGATGCCGCACGACTTGGAATGGGAGTTGGCCGAAGAGATCTGCAAAAGATTTCCGGTAGAGATGGTGCGGTTCAGCAATAGCGGAACGGAATGCACGATGCATGCGGTTCGTCTGGCGCGCGCGGCCACAGGGCGCGACAAAATTGTCAAGATGGAAGGCGGCTATCACGGACTGCATGATTCCGTGCTCGTTTCGCTGAAGCCGAAAGCGGAGGAAGTGGGCGACGAAAAATTCCCAACTTCAGTGCCGGGTGGTGCGGGCGTGCCGAAAGCCACGCTGCAAAATACATTGGTTGCGCAGTTCAACGATATAGCCGGCGTCGAACGGCTCTTCGCGAAGTATCCGGGGGAAATTGCGGCCGTCATCGTGGAACCGATCATGATGAACGTCGGCATCCTGATGCCGGATGAAGGCTACCACCAGGCGCTGCGCGAAATTACAAAGAAAAACGGCGCGCTGCTAATTTTCGACGAGGTGAAGACCGGAGCAAAGTTGGCTCGCGGCGGGGCCTGCGAATATTTTGGAATCAAGCCGGATATTGTTTGTTTGGCTAAATCGATCGGCGGGGGATTTTCGCTGGCGGCGTTCGCGTCCACGCGCGAAATGATGGGTCTTATCTCCGACCATAAAGTTTTCCACGGCGGTACGTACAACACGAATCCTGTGGCAATGGCAGCGGGGCTGGCCACCTTCAGGGAAGTGCTGACGACTGCAGCGTACGAGCACGTAAATCGTTTGAACAAGAAATTGCTCGACGGCTACAACACAGAAATCAGCAAGAGCGGCTTGAAGGCTTACGTAGTGGGCGCTGGATCAAACGGCTCGCTGATGTTCGCGCCGAAGCCGATTCACAATTATCGCGATTGGCTCAAAGTTGATAGCGAGCTTTGGCGGCATTATTGGTTTGCGATGGTGAATCGCGGTGTGATGGCGCAGCCCTACTGGTGGGACGAGCAGTGGACCGTGTCTGTCGCCCACACCGAAGCGGATGTGGACCGACATCTTGCGGTGTTCGCGGAGGTGGCTCCAGCACTCGCTCAAGCGCAAAAAGAACCGCATGCGGCAGCCAGCAGCGCGCACTGAACTCTGTTGGCGCGTTCTTCGCGGTTTGTCGCTGAGGCGCGGCAAGGCGGCTCGGTTCTATCCTTTCAAGGAGCACATTGGCTGAGCCAGTCAGTCAGCAAAGCGAAACGGCGCATCTGAAACGTGCCTTGGGGCGCTGGGATTTGGTCGCGCTATTTGTCGTGGCCGTATTCAACCTGAATGTAGTGCCGAGTATTGCAGCGAATGGCGGCGTCACTGTTTGGCTCTGGATTATTTCGCTGCTGATGTTTTTCTGGCCGCAAGGTATCGCAGTAATCGAATTGGCACACCGTTACCCTGGAGAAGGCGGCGTGTATCTGTGGGCCAAAGAAGTTTTCGGCGACTTCCACGGATTCTTGTCCGGTTGGTGCTACTGGACGAACAACATGATGTACGTCCCGACAGTAATGCTTTATTTCGTTGGCGTATCGGTATTCGTGTTTCCCAGCCACCAATCGTTGGCCGACAACAAGGCATTTGCTGTTACAGCCTCGCTCGGGCTTCTGGCAATTCTCGTGGTGTTCAACATTGTGGGACTCGGTGTAGGGAAGTGGATCAACAATTTGGGCAGCATCGGCACAGTCGTAGCCGCGGCCGTGCTCGTGGGATTGGGAGTGATTGTGTGGCTGCGGTTTGGAACTACGGTCAGCGCGGAAGATTTTCGCATTCCGGCGAACCCGCGATTTCTGCTGAATTCGTTCGGTGTGATCTGTTTTGGACTGGTGGGTCTCGAACTTGCGTCGGTGATGGGAGATGAAATCAAGGACCCGGACCACACTTTGCCGGGAGCGGTGGTGTGGGGCGGCGTGCTGTCGGGTATTCTTTATATCGCCACGACGCTAACTTTGCTGATCGCAGTAAGCAAGAATGAAATAAATGTTTTGCAGGGAATCGTACAGGCCGTCAGCCACATGGCACAGAAAGTCGGCTTGGTGTGGATCGTTGCGCCATTCGCTTTGATGCTGAGCATTTCGATCGCCGGAATCGGATCTGCCTGGTTAGCCGGCTCGGCACGCATTCCGTTTGTCGCCGGGCTGGATTCATACTTGCCAAGCTGGCTGGGTAAAGTTCATCCGCGGTATGGAACGCCGTACGCAGCATTGATCGTTCATTTTGTGGTTTCCACGATTCTGGTACTAATCAGTTTTCTGGGCTCTGGCGTGCAGGAGACCTTTCAGCGGCTGCTATCTCTCGCGGTTGTGCTGCAGTTGCTGCCATTTCTCTACATGTTCGCGGCGCTGCTGAAGATTGCGGCGAATCCGTCGTGGAAGAAGGGACACTACAGCAAGAACGTGCTCTGGCTCGCAGGCTCGAGCGGGCTGTTGATGACGATTCTTGGAATGATTTTTGCATTCTCGCCGGCGCAGCAGATAAGTTCAATCCTTTCGTACGAAGCCTGGATGTTCGGCGGTACGGCGCTATTTATTGGTCTCGCGGTATTCTTTTTCTTTGTTTACGGCCGTCGCAAGGCTGCTATGCAAGCAGCTAACCGGGCCTAATTACAATTTCCACGGGAGAAGACATGGCAAGTGAAGCAAAACCAAGCGTTCGTAGATATCCGATGTATATCCATGGCGAATTTGTAGAGAGCGCGAGCAAAAAATATTTTCCAGTAGTGGATCCGTCCACGGAAGAAGTGATGGCCGAAGTTCCGGAAGCGAATGAAGTTGACGTCAATCGCGCCGTCGCCGCAGCGAGAGCTGCCTTCGACTCCGGACCTTGGCCGCAGACAACAGCACAAGATCGGGGCCGCATCCTATTCCGCCTCGCCGAACGCATTCGCAGGGAATCCGCGCATCTGGCCGAACTCGAAGCTCGCAACTCCGGCAAGCCGATCGTTGAGGCGGAGTACGACATCAACGATGTCGCGACCTGCTTCGAATATTACGGCGGAATGGCTACCAAGGTTCTCGGACACGTAAATCCGGTGCCGGACAACGCGCTAAGCCTTTCGCTTCGTGAACCGATTGGCGTAGCTGCGCAAATCATTCCCTGGAATTTTCCGTTGCTGATGGCCGCCTGGAAGTTGGCTCCCGCGATCGCTGCAGGCTGCACCTGCGTCTTGAAACCTGCCGAACAGACGCCGCTCACCGCATTGGAATTTGCAAGCTATCTTGCTGATGCGGGTTTGCCGCCCGGCGTGGTGAACATCATTACCGGATTCGGAGAGTCTTGTGGCGCTCCGCTGGTGAGACATCCCGAAGTAAACAAGGTTGCGTTCACGGGCAGCGCAGAAGTAGGCAAAGCCATCATGAAAGCTGCCGCGGACACTATAAAGCGCGTGACGCTCGAGCTCGGGGGCAAATCACCGAACATATTTTTCGCCGATGCTGATTTCGAGGCGGCCATCGATGGAGCTCTCTTCGGCGTGTTCGTTAATCAAGGAGAAGTGTGCTCAGCGGGCAGCCGAATATTGGTAGAGAAAAAGATTTACCCGAAATTCGTGGAAGCGATGAGCGCGAAAGCAAAAACAATTCGCTTGGGTCCCCCGCTCGAGCGCGAAACAAAAATGGGACCGCTGGTAAGCAAAGATCAATTCGACCGCGTTCGATCATACCAAGAGCTTGGCAAAAAAGAAGGAAGGGTTGCGGCGGGTGGCGGGCGCTCCGCATCTTTCAAGCGGGGCTACTATGTTGAGCCCACGATTTTTTACGATGTGGATAATTCCGCGCGCATCGCGCAGGAAGAGATTTTTGGCCCTGTCGCGGCCGTCATCCCATTTGCTGATGAAGCCGAAGCGCTGCGCATCGCAAACGCCACGCCTTATGGATTGGCCGCGGCCGTTTGGTCACGCGACATTTTCAAAGCGTTTCGCATGGTAAAGGCTTTACGTGCGGGAATTGTTTGGGTGAATCACATGCAGCCCACGTATGTGGAAGCGCCCTGGGGCGGATACAAGCAGTCGGGATTTGGCCGAGAGCTGGGACCTTGGGGGATTGAAGAATATCTGGAGACGAAACAAGTTCACATCAATTTGAACGAACAACCCATCGGGTGGTACTGACATGCCGACAATACAATTGCGCACAGCGATACCCGGGCCCAAGTCGCAGGAATGGATGCAGCGCCGGCGCGCAGCAGTCCCGCGAGGAGTTGCGCACGCTACGACAATTTTTGCAGCGCGCGCCGAAGGGAGCGTGCTGGAAGACGTAGACGGGAACAGATTTCTCGATTTCGCAGGCGGCATCGGGGTGTTGAACGTCGGCCATCGCGCCCCCAGTGTGGTGGATGCTATTCGAAAACAGCTCGACGCGTTTGTGCACGCGTGCTTTAGCGTGGCACCATACGGGAAGTATGTCGAGTTGGCTGAAAAGTTGAACTCGCTAGTTCCCGGAAAGTTTGCGAAGAAAACAATTCTGGTGAATAGCGGCGCCGAGGCTGTCGAAAACGCGGTGAAAATAGCGCGCAGCTACACGCGCCGCGCTGCCATTATTTGTTTTGAAGACGCTTTCCACGGCCGCACGATGCTCGCGATGTCGCTGACCAGCAAGACACATCCGTACAAAGCTGGGTTCGAACCTTTTGCGGCGGACATTTACCGCATCCCTTACGCATACTGCTACCGCTGTTCGTATTCTCTGCAATATCCTTTGTGCGGCGTTTTCTGCGCGCACCATCTGGAAGATACCTTCAAGCGTGTGGTGGCGGCCGAAGCGGTGGCTGCGGTGGTTGTTGAACCTGTTCTTGGAGAAGGCGGATTCGTCGCGCCTCCCATTGAATTTTTTACGATCATTCAGGACATTTGCCGACGCCACAAAATTCTGCTGATTGCTGATGAAGTACAAACGGGCTTCGGCCGCACGGGCGCCATGTTCGCCTCCGAGCGATATGGAATTGAGCCGGACATTCTAGTGAGTGCAAAGTCTCTTGCGGACGGATTGCCGCTGGCGGCGGTTACCGGTCGAGCCGAAATCCTGGACGCGCCGGGAATCGGTGGTCTGGGTGGAACGTACGCAGGTAACCCGCTCGCTTGTGCTGCGGCGCTTGCCGTGATTGAAACGATGGAACGGGAAAATCTTCCGGCGCGTGCGGAAAAACTTGGGGAACGATTTGATGCGCGCGCGTGCGATTGGAAAAGGCGCTGGCCGCTGATCGGCGATGTGCGCGGAATGGGCGCGATGCGCGGTTTGGAACTGGTTCGTCCCGGCCCGACGAGAGAGCCGGCGAAAGAAGAGACGGAACAGGTGTTGCGGTACTGCCTCGAGCACGGATTGATTTTGATTTCAGCAGGAACTTACGGCAACGTCGTGCGCCTGCTTATGCCGCTAGTCACTACCGACGAGCAGTTCGACGAAGGCTTGGACGTGCTGGAAGGCGCGTTGACGAGCGTTTCAGAATCGCTCGAAGCTGCGCCACGTCACGCTTAGCTTGGTGCAGCGTGAGGCTTTTCGAGGTAAGCCCAGCGTTCGACAATCTGCCGTTTTGGCCATCCGCCAACTCACAATTCCGGAACAAACCGCTGCTTTGATGTGTTATCAGTGCCGGTCCAGCGGTTGCGCACCACCACTTTGTCGCCCTCCGCGATCAAGTCTTCGATATTTTGGAACATCCGCGCCGTGGTCGACGAAGCTGGGCGCGAGATTCACTCGCCAATTTGTAGATTTTTTGGTTTACGAAATCTTCAAAATGGTTGCGCATAAATTGCTTCATCTTCTCGTGTGTCATGCCGGTCTTGCGATTCTTGACTTCCGATTTTTCCGCCGATGTGATCATGGTGTCCCACTTCTTCAGGCAGATGCAGCCTGATCTCGAAATTCCTTGGCATTGGCCTGCAAATACCGTTCAAGTGTCGCAGGATCGCGACCGAGCAAGGATTTTAGAAGGCCATCTGTTTTAGCGCCGCCACCCTGTTTGTAATATTGCTGAAGGTCGAGCAACGCGGTCACTTGCCATTCCGGCATGCCCATGCCGAGCATCGCTTCGCGTTGCGCAGATTCCGGAATATCCACGAATTTCACGGTGCGCCCGGCAACCTTGGAAATCCTGTTCGCGAGTTCTACATTCGATACCGCTTCCGGGCCGTTCAATTCATAGGTTTTCCCTGCGTGCTCGCCTCCATACAGCGACTTCACGGCGACAACGGCGACATCGCCAATGTCAAGGTGACTGACTTTCGTGTCGCCCATAGCTTGATAAAACACGCCCTGCGCACGAATGCTTGGCGCGTAAAATGCGACGATGTTTTGCATGAAGCCGTTGGGGCGTAAAATCGAGTAACTCATGCCGGTAGATTTCAGTTTGTCTTCCACTTTGCGGTGCCAACTCGGAAACGACTTGCCGTAATCGCCCGCGCCGAGCGCGGAATTAACGACGACATGCTTCACTCCCGACTCCTTGCACGCATCGACGACATTGCTTTCCAATTCGACGAGTTGTGGGATCGGAGAACACACCACATAGACCGCGGTTACTCCATCCAGAGCTTTCCGGAGACTTGCCTTGTCAGAAAAGTCGGCAAGCACCGGCTCGCATCCCGCAGGGGCCTTCGCGGCCTCATCTGGCGAACGGTACATTCCGCGAAACTTGGGCTCTCTCCGCGCCACCTCCTGCAATACGGCTTTTCCAACATTTCCACTGGCACCAGTTATGAGAATCATGTGTTGCTCCCTTTCATGCGGCTCGTTACGGCGCGCGGAATCAAGCTAGCGGTGCGCGCTCGGGGCCTGAAGAGCATGGTATAACGGGCAAGATGTTGCGGTGAAGTACGCACAAATTTGTAAGCCCGGAGCTCGCGATGAAAGTTCACCACAAGTGTCCCGTGCAGGCGACGATTAACGCTTTGAGCGGCAAGTGGAAAGTTCAAGCGGTCTGGCGCCTTTCTTTTGGACCGCGGCGATTTGCCGAGCTGCGCGATCTTCTGCCGGGCGTCAGCGAGAAAGTTCTGGCCGCGCAACTTCGTGAACTGGAAAAAGATGGCGTGATCGACAGAGCGGCAACGCTTTCCTCTCCGCCGAAAGTCACTTATTCGCTTAGCCGTTCGGGCCAGACACTGATCCCGCTACTGGAAGGCCTTTGCGAATGGGGATCGAAACAGTTTGGAATCAAACCAAATTTGCCGAGGCATCCGAAGGCCCATAGTTCGGAAACTTAGCATTTTCGTTCAGACTTGACATCAAATCCTAAATCGTGACAATGCGGCGGTGGAGTTGTTTCTCCGGGATCAAAGCAAGACCAGCGCGGAGCGGTTCTCTCGCTGAACTTGTTTCATGGTGCAGTCTCGAGGGGATTTTTCAGGGCGCCAGCGCAGAAATCTTGTGCCATGACGGAAGCGTCCGCCGGTGAAATGATCGAATTGGACTTCGGCGACAAGTTTGTTGTCGAGCGGCTCCCACTCCAAGGAGTGCTTTGTACTCCAGCGGCTGAGGCCGCCAGGGGCTTTTCCGGTGAAGCCGGGAGGCTTGATCATTTTTTCAAGCTTTTTGGTCAAGGCGGGGCGATCTTCGTCATGAATCGAAGAACAAAATCCTACGTGGTCGAGCTTGCCTTCGTCGTTGTAAAGCCCCAACAACAAAGAACCGACGAGCGGTTTCTTTTCGAGATAACGAAAACCGCCGACGACACAATCGGCCGTTCTCTGTATTTTAATCTTCTGCATGCCAGTGCGCTCGCCGGTTTGGTAGGGCAAATCGCCACGTTTGGCCATAATTCCATCTAGACCGACTCCCATATGGAACCATTTGCGCGCGAGGGCGATATCGTCGGTGATAGGTGACAAGAGGATGGTGCCGTCTTCGTCCCAGTATTTTTTCGCGAAAGCTTCAAGAGCTTTGCGGCGGTCACGAAGAGGCAGTTTCGCGAGCGAGCGACCCTTTTCGTCAACCAATAAATCAAAGACGATGAAGACGCAGGGTGTTTCCTGGCTTAGTTTTAAAACGCGACTGGCAGCGGGGTGGATGCGCTGCAACAAATCGTCGAAAGAGAGATTGCCGTCGATTGAAATTACGATTTCTCCGTCCAGAACAAATTTGTTTGCTTTTAACTTTTTCAATGCCGCGACGAGGTCGGGAAAATATCTGGTGAGTGGTTTGCCGGATTTCGATTGCAGGTCAATGCGGGCTGCGTCGCGGAAGGCGAGACAACGGAATCCGTCCCATTTGGGCTCGTACTGCCACTCCGGACCGCTGGGCAACTCGGCTGCGGGCAGCGCCTCCATGGGCGAGTACTTTTTGGTTAGCGGCAAGGTCATAGAAACTTCCCGAGGTTCACTCTGCCGCGTTCGGCGAGAACAGGTTTCCACAGGTCGCCGATTTTGCCCAGGCGTTGTGGCACGTTTTGCATGGTGAAATCCGTTATGCGGACGCCACGCTCCACCTCTTCCCAAGTCAGCGGAGTGGAAACTGTTGCTTCGGGTTTGGGCCGCACGGAGTAAACCAAGGCGAGCGTCCGGTTCCAGGCATTTTGGTTGTAGTCGGCCAGCACGTGTTTGGTGGGACGTTTTGCGACGCGATATTCGGCGGTGATGATTTTAGGGTTGCGCACGGCGATCTCTTTCGAGGATTCTTTGGCGAAGGCCCACACCTGTTTCTGCGATGGGCCACGCACGATGGGGACATACACGTGGATCCCGCGCGAGCCAGTAGTTTTTGCGAAGCTCTTTATTTTCAGCGATGCGAGTGCGTCTCGAACGATCAGCGCCGTTTCCAAAACCTGGTCGAAATGAGCGCCCTCCGTTGGGTCCAGATCAAAATGGAGGTAGTCCGGGCGGTCTACGTCGTCGCATCGCGCGTACCAAGGATTTAAATCGATGCACCCCAGATTGACAACCCAGAGAAGTGAAGAGAGATGATTGATGACGGGGAAGTCGATCACATTGCCGGAACGATGTTCGATCGAGCAGACGGGAATCGATGGAGGCCGCGGCGAGGGGGCGCGCTTCATGAAGAAAAATTCACCGGCAATGCCGTTCGGATAGCGCTTCATTACCATGGCGCGATTGCTCAAGTGCGGCAGCAGCCAGGGCGAGACGTCAAGATAATATTGAAGAAGATCGCGCTTGGTGAGGCCGAGTTCAGGCCAGAAGACCTTCTGCAAATTCGTTAATTTTACGGTGCCACCTTGTACAGTTAGCTCGGCGTCGTTGACGTTTTTGGGTATTTCTTTAGTCGGACGTTGTGAAGATGGGCTCTCCGACTTTTTAGATGTAGGGTGCTTCGTTCTACTTGTCTTCGTTCGCATGTCGGTTAGATGTAATCGAGGCCAAGCTAGCGTCATTTAAAACTTCATTCGAGTAATGGCAGCGCGACATCCCATTCAGCTTGACTGGGAGTTTGGACCGCCGCGGGAGAAGACCAGTGACGCTGCAATCGTCAAGCCAAGGATTAGAGCGATTATGAGGAGAGAAGTAGGGGCAGAAATAGGGAAGTGGTCACTGACGATCATTTTCATACCCACGAATATGACGATTGCTGCCAACCCCTGATGAAGGAATCGGAAGCGCGGCAGGATGTCCGCGAGCGCAAAGTAGAGAGCGCGAAGTCCCAGAATCGCAAACACGTTTGACGAATAAACGATGAACGTATCGCGCGTGATCGCTAACACCGCAGGAACCGAATCTACCGCAAAAATAATATCCATTGCTTCTACCGCGACCAGTGCGAGAAACAGTGGAGTCGCCATCCGTCTTCTACCTTCGCGGACAAAGAACTTTTCCCCTTCGAATCTATCCGTTACAGGAATGAATCGCTGCGCCACTCGAACTAGCCAATTGTGTTCCGGGCGTAGAGGGCGTTTTCGGGGAAGCAGCATTCGCAAGCCGGTGAAAAGCAGAATGGCTCCAAAAAAATACAGGATAGGATGAAAAGCTTGCAGCAGCGTGATACCTGCAAGCACGAAGACGGCCCTTAATACCAGGGCTCCGGCAATGCCGAAGTACAAGACTCTATGTTGGGGCTGGCGCGGAATTCTAAATGCTTGGAAAATCAGCAAGAAGACAAATATGTTGTCCACGCTCAGCGACTTTTCCACCAAGTAGCCGGTGAGGAATTCAATACCAGCTTGCGGTCCACGGCCGAAGTACAGCCCAAGATTGAAAAGGAGCGCGACGCTGATCCAGGCCGCGCTCTCAATCAGCGCTTCCCGCAATTGAATTGTGTGCGCCTTGCGATGAAAGACGCCAAGGTCGAGGACAAGCGCCAGCACGATCGCTGCTCCAAAAATTGCCCAGATGTGTAGGGGAGTTCCCATCATGTGTGTTCAGCGCACCTCGGCGTTCGCAAAGTCTAACCGTCGCGTTGCTGGGGAAGAAGCTGAATGTTTGGGTTTAATACCAGGCAGGCTACGCTCGGTTAGAAGTGGTGTAGCAGCCGTAGATCTTCCGCGCTGGATTCGGTTTTGTCGATGACAATGATGCCGGCGCCTTCTTTGGTTTCAAAAGAGATGTTCATAACGAGTTCCTCATTTTTCTAACGGGTCGTATCCAGGTTTCGTGTAGACGATGCTTGCCGCTTATAGGCCGGTCATTTTCTCCAAGCGTTCAGGATACCGAGCTCCCTCCACTTTGATCTTCGACGCGGCGGCATCGATCTCTCGCAGGTCTTCGGCCGTCAGTTGGATCGACACCGCTGCGATGTTCTCTTCCAAGCGGCTTCGCTTGGTCGTACCGGGAATTGGATCGATCCACGGCTTTTGCGCGAGCAGCCAGGCGAGTGCGATCTGAGCAGGAGTTGCGTTCTTGCGCTCCGCAATTCCGCCGAGCAGGTCGATTAGCGCCTGGTTCGTCTTGAGAGCCTCCGGCGTAAAGCGAGGCAGGGTGCTGCGGAAATCGGAGCTGTCGAATTTCGCGTTCTCGTCGATCTTGCCCGTCAGGAAGCCCTTCCCAAGTGGGCTATACGGCACGAAACCAATCCCGAGTTCCTCGAGTGTGGGTATCACTTCCTGCTCCGGCTTCCTCCACCACAGCGAGCATTCGCTCTGCACTGCTGTGATCGGTTGGACCGCGTGTGCGCGACGAATCGTTTGCACCCCCGCGCCTGACGGACGCGTGAGCGCACGCTTATAGGTGCATGTATATAGCGATGCGGTGTGTAGCAATGCTGGTAAGAAAGAAGAAATCGGCCGTGCTTGAAACAGCCTGCTCTCCTTCAATCTTCTAGGACTCGCGAAGCGAGTTCGCTCGCAGGGGCGCTGAAATGAGTTGCGCAGATTTCCCTTAGGATATACAATTGTAATGTATATCAAGGAGATCCATGCAAGTATCGAAATGGGGTAACAGTCTTGCGGTGCGGTTACCCACGGCTGTGGTTGACGCGCTCGATCTCAAAGAAGGCGACCAGATCGAGATTCGAATCGCTCGTGAGCGAGTGTTTGAAGTGAGCCGAGATCAAAGCAAACCTCACGCACTCGCTCGCCTACGCAAACTCCAGCGTCCTCTGCCTCCCGGATTTGTCTTTGACCGGGAAGAGGCCAATGCCCGTTAAGGCCTTCGTCGACACGAATGTGCTGATCTATGCTATGGCGGAAGATGATCCCCGCAGAGCGCAGGCTGAGGACCTACTCGCCTCGGGAGGCGTACTCAGCGTGCAAGTCCTGAATGAGTTTGTCTCTGTCGCTCGACGAAAAATTCTGATGTCATGGAAAGATGTGACGGAAGCGTTGGATGTTTTTCGTATTCTCTGTCCTTCTCCGCTTCCCATCACCATCGAAATGCACGAAGCGGCGCTCAGAATTGCGGAGAAGCACGGCTACAGCATTTATGACGCGTTGGTCGTTGCCGCTGCGTTGGAAGCTGGATGCGCAACTCTCTATTCCGAAGACCTTCACGATGGCCAGATAATTGATGGACAACTCGCGATTCGAAATCCGTTCGTGTGATCTTCTGCCTAGCGGTCTCTACAACCCCAAATCGAGGAACGCATATCCCTCGTATGTTCGAGCCGCGAAAAACGTCCTGTTCCCCCACGCTCTATTAGCTTGTTTCGAGCTATCAGGTTCATTACCGGAGTGCGGCGACGTGCTGGCAACCAATAAGCTCGTGGGGTGAGGTTATCCCTCAGTGATGAGGAGCGTTCGACGGCTCATAAGAACTGGGTTGGCCCAGCTGTTAAGTAGCGCTGGTATAATCTCCAGCATGGTTTAGCTCCGAACCCAATTTTGTAATATTGAGCGAAGGGAAACTCAATGGCTGAACATTCAAAAATCGAATGGACTGATTCCACGTGGAATCCCGTTAGGCGTGCCCGAATTTGCTACGAATGATCGGATCACCACAGTCGTCACGCTTTGAGCGGAGGCGGTAGTGTTCGACAAAACCTGTTAGCGTGGTCGGCCATTGCATCAAATGGATTCCCGCCGATCGATCAGTCGAATTGTTGCGCGACATGTACATCAGCCTCCGAGATAGTGTGCAAAAAACGTGCAAGGAATTCTTCCGTCATTGACTTTGGTGACTTCATTGACAAAAACTGAGAGAAGGGAACTGCGTGGAATCAATAGGTTGGGTGCAGTTACAAACTTGTGAAGCTCGAAAGCCAAACTTTCCGCAACTGCTTGAAAAGAATGGCGGGGACGACGAGACTCGAACTCGCGACCTCTGCCGTGACAGGGCAGCGTTCTAACCAACTGAACTACGTCCCCGCTGAGGGATTTCAATAACTTAGCATCAACTCACTAATGCGCGTAAGTCGATGTGTCACTTTTTGTGTCACTTTCTGCGACCGGAATTGCAACCTGGCGTCCAGCTTCGATCTTCTTCGTCGCTTCGGCTAGGTCGCGCTCGTCCGTGATGTTATACCGACGAAAACTTGCGCCGTTTTGTGACCGCTGATTTTCATAGCTACCGTTTCGCTGATAGCACGCCGCGTCATATTCCGGATTGCCGAACGCCGGAAGTCGTGAAGGTTGAGGCCGACGTACCGATTGTATTTCTGGCCATCCTTCTGCTTCGCCGGTTCCCAACGACCGAGTCCCGACGCGACACACAAAGTGTACCAGTCATCGCGCGGGTCGACAACCCTGCGCCCATCTTCGCGGGTGAACACAAACTCATCGGTATTTTTGCCGCGTACGCTCGCTTGCCCCGCTACTGCGAAACGGATGTCTTTTATTTACAATCGTCATCAAGCGCACGCTGACATGGCAAGCTGCATGCTGCGATAACTCCAGCTCTGTGTGTCTACCGGACTAGCGCGCTCTTGCTTATCCGGTTGTTTCAGCAAGCCACTATATATAGTGTAGGGGCGTGGCACGCCCTCCGTTTCCGAAGAATATGCGCGAGTTCCAGCGGCAGTTCGCCAGCGAAGAGGTCTGTCAAGACTACTTGGCGGCATGTCGCTGGCCGGAGGGCTTCACATGCCCCCGGTGTGGGCACAGGCGCGCTTATCCTCTGGTGAAACAACGGCGGTCGCAATGCGTCGGGTGCCGGTACCAGGTCTCGCTGACGGCCGGGACGATTCTCCACAATATGAAAACGCCGCTGATCTTGTGGTTCTGGGCGGCCTACTTGACCGTCACTGACAAACGGGGCATCTCGGCTCTCCTACTTCAACGGCCGCTTGGGCTGCGCCGGTACGAAACCGCGTGGATGCTGTTGCACAAGCTGCGGCGCGCGATGGTGAATGCGGTGCGTGAGCCGTTGCATGGCGAGGTGGAGATCGACGACACCTGGGTCGGCGGGCCGCAGCCCGGATTGCGGGGCAGTCGTCAGCTCAAAGGGCGAAAGGCCGCCATTGTGGTGGCGGCGGTTGAAAAACGCGGCGGGGTCTCTGGTCGGATCCGGATGGCGGTGATACCCGATTTCAAACAGACGACGATGATCGACTTCGTCAAGAAACATGTCATCCCGGGGTCGACGGTCTATACCGACGGCCTAAAAGGGTTCGAGGACTTGAAGGCAGCGGGCGTCAAGCACGTGGCCCGCACTCAACCCCTCAGGAGCGACCTGCACAAAGGCGTCCCCTCTGTCGTGCCGCTGGCGGACCGCGCAATTGGAAACATGCAGCAGTGGCTGATCGGCACGTACCACGGCGTCAGTAAAGCGCAGCTTCAGGTCTACCTGGACGAGTTCGTGTTTCGGCACAATCGTCGGCAGCAACCGATGGCTGCCTTTCAGACCTTGCTCGGCCTCGGGACTGGACGCGCTCCGACGCCCTACCGACAGATTCGGGGCGCTCGGGACGTACAGGTCAACAGAGGTTGCTTCGGCTGGTTCAATTCAGTTGGGAACCGGAACTGCTAACCGGACCTATAACGATCCGTTCATGACAAACTACAGTCTGCCGACCATCGGACCCGCCAGTATAGTTACGCCCAGCAACGCAGATTGGTTTGGTGGCTGGATCGCTAACAGTTCTAGCTCAAGCTGGGTGGCCCCTGACCCGAATGTCACGAACAATGGTCCCGCGACCTACACCTTTAATCTGAACTTCAACCTTACGGGCTATAACCTCTCCACTGTGGCGTTCAATGGAGCCGCTTGGACGATTGACGATGCAGGGAGTCTATCCCTGAACGGATGCACGCTCAGCACTTTGCCTAGCGGTGACTGGGGGTCTCTGCACATGTTTTCGCTGGGCGGGTGCACGTTCAATCAAGGCGCGAACACGCTCACCGCGACTATGACATTCGATGATCAGTTCTTGGAGGGGATAAACCTCGAGGGAACTATCACCGGGACGCAATCCACAACCCCGGAGCCATCGTCTCTCATTCTCTTTGGCACGAGCCTGCTGGGCTTGGTGCCTTTCCGGAGGAGGAAGCTGCTCGGCCGGTAGTTGGAAGACTTACACCGCAATATCTTGCAGGGACGGGCGAGTCAGGCAACTGGCTCGCCCTTCTCATTTCTGCTCGCACACAGCAAGTCCAATGCCGAGCGATGGCAGGGCAGAGCCCGCGTATTCCGCCGTTCGGTGATATGATGCTCGCAAGATAATCCCAAGTAGAATGGCGTTCGGGTTTTTGACTGAGCGCCATTTTTATTTTCGGGGAAGCGTTAACCGAGCCGAATGGCGCAGACGCGGTTTCACAATAGTCAGAATGGAATGACCGGCTCCGATTCGCAGGCGTGGGTTATGCTGGGAATCGGATGACAAGCAGTACAGAGCCACAAGCGAAAGGAGCCGGTCGATGAAGAGAATAAAGTTTGTTGGGTTGGGTGTCCATGCCGAGACGATTTCGGTAGCTGTAGCGGAGCAGGGCGGGGAGATACGGTCACTGGGGGTAATAGCGAATCGCGAAGAATCGATTCGGAAGCTGGTGAAGAAACTTGGATTCAGGACAAAAGAGCGACGGGTTCAGTCTGACCTTTTTTCAAAACGCTTAAGCAACCACAATAAAACGCAAATGAAGTAGGCGTCAGCCAAGAGAACTAATAACGGGAAATGACGAGGGAAAGCGAATCCTTCCGTCTTCGCGGCCTCAACAGCGACGAATGACCCAATTGCTGCAACCGCACTACAAATCATACCGAACCGAAGGCGTCTCCTTCTGCTTTCAAGACTTCGGTTCCACGCTACCACTTTTTCTTCTGACCTCAATCTAGTCAGCTTTCAATTTTACCAAACCAAATCGGTCCACGAGCGCTTTCCCACACTTTTTTGCTACTACAATCCCCACTACATCCGACTTCCACGCCATTCAGCCTGTTTCAGTGTGTCTGCATCGTGCTGAAAACGAGATGAGCGGCCTGAGACATAGGTAACACATTGTACCGGACACATAGGTGACACTTTTCCCCGTAAAGGGGAGGGAGTGATGCCTTGGAAGGAGTGTTCGGTAATGGATGAAAGACTGCAGTTTGTGGCTCGCCGGCTAGCCGGCGAGGCGATGGCGGAACTTTGCAGGGAGTTTGGTATCTCCCGCAAGACCGGCTACAAGATCTTCGACCGCTATCAGGAATGCGGCATGCAGGGGCTCACGGACAGAAGCCGTCGTCCGTATCGCTACGCCAACCAACTTCCGTTCCAGGTGGAAAACTTCATCTTGAACGTAAAGCACGAGCACCCCAGCTGGGGTGCTCGTAAAATCCGTGAGCGCTTGCTGCGCCGGTTCTCCGGTATTCCCATCCCGGCCAAAAGTACCATCCATGCGGTGCTGGATCGCTACGGTCTGGTGGAGCGCTGCGGTCGCGTGCGTCGTCGCGCCCAAGGGACGCCGCTCTCGTTAGGCCAGCGACCCAATGAGTTGTGGTGTACCGATTACAAAGGCGAGTTCTTGCTGGGAAATCACCAATACTGCTTTCCGCTGACGGTCACCGATCACGCCAGCCGTTTTCTGCTCACTTGTGAAGCCCTCTCTTCCACCAAGGAAGACTACGCTTTCACCGTGTTTGAAAGGCTTTTTAAGGAGCGCGGCCTGCCGGCCAACATCCGTAGCGATAACGGTGTTCCCTTCGCTTCCGCTCACGCTTTGTTCAACCTGAGCAAGCTGGCGGTTTGGTGGCTCAGGCTGGGTATCGGCATTGAACGAATCAAGCCGGGCCATCCCCAGCAAAATGGCCGCCATGAGCGCATGCATCTGACCTTGAAGAAAGAAACTACCAAGCCAGCTGGTTCAAACTTTCTTCAGCAGCAGGCCAAGTTCGATGACTTCATCGAGATCTTCAACCAGGAGCGTCCTCACGAAGCTCTGGACATGAAGTGTCCCGCGGAGGTCTACCAACCTTCCCCGCGTCCCTACACCGGCTTGCCGGACATCGACTATCCCCTCCACGATAAAACTATCGTGGTCACTCGATGCGGGCGCATCTGTCTGGGCAATAAGAAAATCAATTTCAGCCAGGTCTTTGCCGGCCAAGCCGTCGGCATCAAAGAAGTGCACGACGATATCTGGCTGGTGAGCTTTATGGATTATGATCTGGGATACTTCGATCTGGAGACTCGGGTGCTCGAACCGCTCGAAAATCCCTTCGGCCCAAAAGTGTTACCTATGTCTTAGGTACGTTGTGTCACCCATGTCTCCGGGCCGGACCAGAGGGATTTGGTGGGCGGTCACGGATTTGAACCGCGGACCTTCCCGGTGTAAGCGGGACGCTCTAACCGCTGAGCTAACCGCCCATTGAACGTATCCATCGTAGCAGAATGCACACGTCCCAGGCTAGGCTTCGCGGGAAATTTGGAGTCGACTGAGGTCATGAGCCAGTTAGGCAGCTTGTCGGTCTCAATCTGAAACTATTCCGCCTCTTTTCCCGCCGACGATCTTCAATTCTCGCCGACCTGTACCTTAGGACAGGAGCAAAAAAAAGCCTGCACTGACGGACAGGTTCTCGCGCAGCGTAACAGATGTTAGCTGATTCACCACGACTGGCCCAGACGCTCCAAAGACGCGCCTACTCTGCATGTTACGCTGAACCTTCCAGCGGGCTACTGCCGCCGGCGCACATTCATGTCTTCACGACTCGGCGAAATACTCGTTAAAGACAGCCTGATCTCAGGAGATCAGTTGAAGCAGGCGCTCGACTATCAGAAGAAAAATGGCGGCCGGCTGGGCACTTGCCTGGTAAAAATGGGGCTAGTCAGCGACGACGACATCACCGCCGTGCTTTCGCGCCAGTATGGCGTGCCCTCCATCAATCTTAAGTTCTACGAAGTCGATCCGGTGGTAATCAAGCTGGTCCCGCAAGAAACTGCCATCCGGTATCAGATTGTGCCGCTATCGCGCGTTGGCTCCACGCTCACCATCGCGATGACGGATCCGACCAACGTCTTCGCCATGGACGACATTAAGTTCATGACCGGCTTCAACGTGGAACCGGTGGTAGCCTCCGAGTCGGCAATCAGCGAGGCAATTCACAAATTTTATGGCGATGTAGAAAGCGTGGAAGAACTCGACAAGGTGATGAAGGACCTTGCCGGTGAGGAAGCTTCACTCGAGCTTTCAGCCGAAGAGCAAGAGATGGATTTGGCCACGCTTGAAAAAGCGGCCGAAGAAGCGCCGATTATCAAGCTTGTTAACCTGATTCTCACTGACGCGGTGAAGCGCGGGGCCAGCGACATTCACGTCGAGCCGTACGAGAAAGAGCTACGCGTGCGGTTCCGGGTGGACGGCATTCTGCAGAACGTGATGGCGCCGCCGATGAAACTGAAAGACGCGATTACCAGCCGCATCAAGATCATGTCGAAGCTGGACATCAGCGAAAAGCGGCTCCCGCAAGATGGCCGCATCATGATCAAATATTTGAAGGACGGAAAGAAAAAGGAACTCGACTTCCGTGTTTCCACGGTACCCACGCTGTTCGGCGAAAAAATTGTGCTTCGGTTGTTGGACAAAGAAAATCTGCGGCTGGATATGACCAAGCTGGGTTTCGAGCAAGAGTCGCTGACCAAGTTCGAACGGCAGATTCTGAAGCCTTACGGCATGGTGCTGGTGACGGGTCCTACCGGGTCGGGCAAAACGAACACGCTGTATTCATCGGTCGCGCGATTGAATACCGTCGAGACCAACATTATGACGGCTGAAGACCCCGTTGAATTCCAGCTCGCCGGCATCAACCAGGTTCAGATGAAGGAACAGATCGGGTTGAACTTCGCCTCCGCCCTGCGTGCCTTTTTGCGGCAAGATCCGAACATCATTCTCGTCGGCGAAATTCGCGACTTCGAAACGGCGGAAATTGCCGTCAAAGCGGCGCTTACTGGCCACTTGGTGCTCTCAACGCTGCACACGAATGATGCACCTTCCACAATCAGCCGATTAATGAACATGGGTATCGAGCCGTTTCTAGTGGCTACGTCGGTAAACCTGATCTGCGCCCAACGCCTTGTGAGACGCATTTGTTCGGGGTGCAAAGAGCAGCTACAGATTCTGCCGCAGGCATTGATTGAGGCTGGTTACACGTCGGAAGAAGCCGAGAAAGTGGTAATCCAACACGGTCGCGGATGCGCCACTTGCAACAACACGGGATACAAAGGCCGCGTCGGCCTGTACGAAGTGATGGAAATCAACGACGAATTGCGCGAGCTGATTCTTGTAGGAGCATCCGCGCTGGAATTGAAAAAGAAAGCTCTGGAAACGGGAATGATTACGTTGCGCCGCAGCGGACTGACGAAAGTGGCCCTGGGGCACACCACCATGGAAGAAGTTTTGCGAGAAACCGTTCTGTAAGCGGAGGAACTAAATGGCTGGTATCACGTTAAGCGAACTCTTAAAGAAGATGATCGAAATGGGAGGCAGCGACCTGCACCTTTCGACCAACAGCGCGCCTCGCATTCGCGTGCACGGGAAGCTGCGGCCGCTCGATATGCCTCCGCTGACTGCGGCAGACACCAAGGCGCTGGCCTACAGTGTGCTAACCGACGTTCAGAAACACCGACTCGAAGAAAATCTGGAGCTCGACTTCTCCTTCGGATTGAAGAGCCTGGCGCGCTTCCGCGGCAACATCTTTCACCAACGCGGCGCCGTAGCAGCCGTGTTTCGTACAATTCCCTGGGAAATCAAGAGCTTCGATGCGCTCGGACTACCCAACGTGGTGCGAGGCCTTTGCGATAAGCCACGCGGACTCGTACTTGTGACGGGACCGACCGGTTCGGGCAAATCGACCACGCTTGCCGCCATGCTCGACAAAATTAACAACGAGCATGAAGAGCACATGATTACGATCGAGGACCCGATCGAATTCCTTCACAATCACAAGAAATGCCTGGTGAACCAGCGCGAGGTGCATTCTGACACGCACTCATTCGCAAATTCATTGCGCGCTGCGCTCCGCGAAGACCCCGACGTCGTGCTGATCGGCGAAATGCGCGACCTGGAAACTATTGAGTCGGCCCTGCGAATCGCCGAGACGGGCCACTTGACCTTCGCGACCCTGCACACGAACTCAGCGGTTTCCACCATCAATCGTATCGTGGACGTGTTTCCAGCTCACCAACAACCGCAGGTACGTGCGCAGCTATCGATGGTGCTCGAAGGAATCCTTTGCCAATCCCTGCTGCCGAGGCCCGATGGCCGAGGCCGCGCGATGGTGATGGAGATTCTGATTCCGACCGCCGCCATTCGTAACCTGATCCGCGAAGATAAGATTCACCAGATTTATTCAGCCATGCAGACCGGCACGGGCGCATCCGGAATGCAGACGTTCAATCAGAGTTTGGCAAACGCTTTTCAACAGAAACAAATCACGCTGGAAGTGGCGCTCGCGCGTTCATCGAATCCAGACGAATTACAAGACTTGATCAACCGTGGAGTAGTGTCGGCGCCTATGACTGGCCGAACGCCGGTTAAGCGGTAAATGAAGCTCAGCTAGAGGAGGGAAAAGATCATGCCGGTATTCACATATCGAGGAACCAACAAGTCGGGCACGACCGTCACGGGCGAGCGCACGGCCAACACGAAAGACGAATTGAAGGCCTCGCTGCGCCGCGAGCAAATCAATGTGAGCAAGCTCTCCGAAAAAGGGAAAGAGTTCAACATCCCCAGTTTCGGAAGCGGCGTGGACTCCAAGGAACTGGCGATTTTCACCCGCCAGTTCTCGGTGATGATCGACGCCGGATTGCCGTTGGTTCAGTGTCTCGAAATTCTGGCGGGGCAGCAGGAAAACAAGACATTTCAAAAAATATTGAACGGCACGCGCGCGTCGGTCGAGGGCGGCTCGACGCTGTCTGCCGCGATGAAACAGTATGACAAGGTTTTCGACGCGCTCTACTACAATATGGTGGAAGCGGGCGAGACGGGCGGTATTCTCGACACCATTCTTCAGCGCCTCTCGAGCTACATCGAGAAAAACGTCAAACTGAAACGCGCGGTGAAGTCCGCGATGATTTACCCGATCGCTGTGTTGGGTATCGCGGGAGGCGTGATCATCCTTCTACTGTGGAAGGTCGTTCCGATCTTCATCACGTTGTTCAACGGCCTCGGCGTCGACTTGCCCCTGCCCACCCGAATCGTGATCATGATGAGCAACTTTATCGGAAGTATCTATGGGCTGCTGATCCTGGTGTTTTTTGCGGGCATCGTGTTCGCTTTGAAGTTCTGGTACGGCACACCGCAAGGGCGCTACGCGATAGACAGTGTGTTACTGAAGCTGCCGTTGATTGGAATCCTGCTGCGTAAGATTGCTGTGGCCCGCTTCACGCGCACCCTCGGTACTTTGATCTCCAGCGGCGTTCCCATACTTGAAGGCCTCGATATTACGGCGCGTACTTCCGGGAACGCTGTAGTCGAAAGGGCCATCAGCGCCACTCGAAAAGCAGTCGAAGCCGGACGCTCCCTTGTCGATCCATTGAAGGAGACGGACGTGTTCCCGGGCATGGTGACGCAGATGATCGGCGTCGGCGAACAGACTGGCGCGATGGACGCCATGCTTCAAAAGATTGCCGACTTCTACGAAGACGAAGTCGACGCGGCAGTGAAGGACCTTCTGACGGCGATGGAACCGATCATGATCGTCGTGCTCGGCGTGGTCGTCGGAGGAATCGTTATTTCCATGTATCTGCCGCTGTTCTCGTTGATTGGAAAACTTGCCGGTCACTAAACCCGGCGCGCGGCCGGCTCGACGGGCGCCTCTTGTGAAACGGGAGGCGCTCACTCGCCGCTTTTCGCCGACTCAAAAATCTCCGATGAGGATCCAGCCGGTGAAGTTAGCGGGACCGGCAACGAACATAAAATGAAATCCGCTACCAGCGTATTTGAATGGCTGCCCTGGCTGGGTCGTGTCCGGTTCCTCGCCATTACTTTCCTGCTGGGTATTGTGGTTGCCGCGCGTCAGCTCACGCCGATTTCAATCTCAGTCCGGGCTTTTGTTCCACTGGTTGCGCTGTGGTACATGCTCGCCGTCGTTTACGTAATTCTTCAGAAGTTGGTGCCTCATGCGCGCGCGCATGCCCCGGTACAGATTGTTTGCGATCTGCTGGTCATTACTGGCGTCGTTTACACCACTGGCGCACAGGACAGCTACTTCATCTCGCTATACCTTCTCGCGATCCTGATGGCGAGTGTCTTGTTTTCGCGGCGAGGAGTATTTTTGGTCGCAGGAGCGAGTTTTGTGCTCCTGGGAACCGTAATCGAGCTGACTTACTATGGAGTTTTTCCTCATACCGCAAATTCCGTGCCTACTCCCCGCGTCCTTGAGTCCTGGCTCGCCAGCAACTTCTTCGCGTTTATCGCTGTTGCGTATCTCGGCAGCCTTCTGGCGCAAACGCTACGCAAGAAGGGCGTCGAGCTGGAAGCCAAGAGCGAGGAACTGAAGGATCTCCGTGCCTTTAACCAGGACATCATCGAATCGATGCGAGGCGGTCTGCTGACTGCTGATCTCGAGGGCCGGATACTGCTCATGAATCATGCAGGCATGGAAATCACGGGCCGCGAGTCCGAACAGCTCCGTGGCCAGAAAGTGCAGGATTTATTTCCAGGATTTTGGCCCGTGGAGAAAGACGGCCAGGGCAGCCCATTAGCGGCGAGGAAAGAGATTGAGTTTCGAACGCCGAGTGGGACCGTTCGGTTCCTCGGCCTATCGATCTCTCCTTTGCGGACGAGCCAAAATCAGAACACGGGATTCGTTTACAATTTTCAAGACCTCACCCAATTGAAACGCCTCGAACGCGAAGTGCTCACCAAGGAGCGTATGGCAGCACTGGGGCGACTTTCCGCAGCTATCGCGCACGAAATCCGCCAGCCACTGACGGCCATGACGGGAGCGTTAAAGGAACTAGCGCGTCTCGCGCCTCTCGAGGACGACGACAAGAAACTCGTTAACATCGTAAGCCGCGAGTCACAGCGACTAAATCAAATCATCACGGATTTTCTCGATTACTCGCGGGAGAAGACCTATACGTTTTCCGATGTGGATGTTGTGCCGATCATTGAGGAAACGCTACTGCTCCTCGAGCGCGATGCGACGGCGAAAGGGAAGTACCGTTTCGACCGCCAGATCAAAGCGCGAAGCGTCCGCGCCCTTGCTGACCGCGATGCCTTGAAGCAAGTTTTCTGGAATCTTTGCAACAACGCTCTCCGCGCCATGCCCAATGGCGGTGTTCTGGCCGTGGATCTGGACGTCGATGAAACGTGGGTGCGCATTTCCATCCGTGACACCGGCATCGGAATCGACTCCCGGGAGCTGTCCAGAATTTTCGAGCCCTTTCAGTCCGGCTTCATGGGCGGAACAGGGCTGGGTTTGGCCATCGTGTATCAGATTCTGCAAGCCCATCGCGGCCGAATTCGAGTGGAAGCTGAAAAGGGCCAGGGCGCGGAGTTCGTTGTGGAACTTCCACGTTCACTCGCGCCACGCCCGGCAGCACGCAATGCAAAACGCAAGGCACCGGAATTAGTCCCGGCAGGGAAAGGCTAACCTAAGATGGCTCACTTACTCGTGGTCGACGACGAACCATCCATTCGCGAACTGCTGGAGATCAGTTTTCGAAAGGAAGGCCACAAAGTTGAGGTGGCCTCTTCAGGAGAAGCCGCTAAGTCGCGCCTGGCGGCTCAAATATTCGATATCGTTGTGTCCGATATATGCATGCCGGACATGGACGGAGTTGAATTACTTCGTTATAGCAAGGAAGTTTCCCCTTCCACGATTTTCATACTCATTACCGGCGTGCCCACGATCGATACGGCAATCGACGCTGTAAATTTCGGTGCAGATCGCTATGTGGTCAAAGGTGACCGCCTACTCGATGAATTGCGGCCTGCCGTTCAGCAGATTGCGGAAAACCAGCGCCTGAAGAAAGAAGCGGGAGAGCTGCGCAGGCAGATTCGGCGCCTCACAGGTTTCGATCACATCATTGGCACCAGTCCCAAGATGCGCAGCCTTTTCGACATGATCGCCACAATTGCACCGCAGTCCAGCCGCGTGCTCATTACCGGCGAGAGTGGAACCGGCAAGGAACTCGTGGCTCGCGCGATTCACGAAAACAGCGCCCGCGCGAAAACTCCTTTTGTCACGATTAATTGCGGAGCGTTCCCGGAGACGCTCCTGGAATCCGAGCTGTTCGGATATATGCGCGGCGCCTTTACGGGCGCGAACGAAAACCGCCGGGGACTGTTCCAAGCCGCAGACGGCGGGACGCTCTTCATGGATGAAATTGGAAACATGAGCTTGACCATGCAGGTGAAGCTCTATCGCATCCTGCAGGAAGGAAAAGTGCGTCCGCTTGGAAGCAATGAAGAAACCAGCATCGATGTTCGCGTAATCGCCGCAACCAACAAGGATCTCGAGAAGGAGATTGCTGAAGGACGATTCCGTGAGGATCTTTTCTATCGCTTGAACGTAATTCCGATCCATCTTCCGCCGCTTCGGGAGCGCAGCGAAGACATCCCTCTTCTTGTCCGAGCGTTCTTAGATCGGTACGCCAAATCCATGAGCAAGAAGATCGAAGGAATCGAACCGGAAGCGATGCGCCGCCTGGAGGTTTATGAATGGCCGGGAAACGTGCGCGAATTAGAAAATACTATTGAACGCGCCGTCGCGCTGGAAACCAGCAAACGTATATCCGTCGAAGGACTGCCGGAACGCATCACGAGCTTCTATCAAGAGTTTCGTTCTAACGGACAGCCCGAAAACAAGGCGTACCTCATCCCCGATTCTGGCATGGACCTCGAAAAACTGATTTCCTCAACTGAAAGAGCGTACTTGCTTGCCGCTCTGGAATGTTCTGGCGGGGTCCGCATCCGCGCCGCGGAAATGCTTAAGATGACTTACCGCTCGTTCCGCCACTACGCAAAAAAGCACGGAGTTTGAGAACGCTTCACTTTGGTGCGGGCTCTGAATGTCTTTGTGTCCGACCTTTTTCGACTTTTTCATTCCCGATTTAAAACGAAATAATTCAGTAGCCAAGCATCACACTCAGGACCAAGAGAGGAGATAGTTGTCTCCCCTCTTTTCCTTGAACTGAATGCCCGCTTAATCATCGAACGTCCTGTCAACGAACTAATCCACATTCGTTGTCGGAAACGACCTCCCCGAGATTACTGCGAGTTTCTAAGATTAGTTAATTCAGTCAACTGCGCGTCTAACGCTCGTTATATCAAGCACCTACCTGACCCAAACGATCTCGAAGCGACCTTTCACGGCGTTTTGCATAGTCAAAAATAGTCAGAAATCGCCACCAAATAAGCAGTACTCAGAGATCGGCTCCGGTCGGCCAAGGGAACCACCTTCCATCCGTCTGATAATAGGCGGTATAGCTGGCTGTGTCGTGTCGGTACACAGAGTGCGCCATTCTGGCACACCACTTGCCATTGCAAGGGTGTACCCCGCCAGGGAGTACAACGAATTCAGCAGCTTATTCAAGGAGAGAGGACACATGAATAGGAAACAGAAGGGTTTCTCGCTGATCGAGTTGTTGATCGTCGTGGCGATCATTTTGATCATCGCGGCTATCGCTATCCCGAACTTGCTGCGCGCCCGCATGGCGGCCAATGAGGCGTCGGCAGTCGGTTCGATTCGAACCCTGAATACTTCGGCAGTCACCTACGCGTCCACCTGGGGCGTTCAGTTCCCAGCGTCTATGGCCGCGATGGGCGGCGCACCGGGCGGCGTTGCAGTTTGCGGCGCGGCTCTATTGATTGACCCCCTGCTAGCCGGTGCAACTGCGGCAGCGACGGCCAAGAGCGGTTATTTCTTCACCTATGTTGGCGCCACGGCAACTCCGGCAGTCGGCGGATGCACGGGCTTCCAGACCTACACGGTTGTGGGACAGCCTGCCAACGTGGGACAGAGCGGTCAGCGCGGGTTTTTCAGCGATCAGAGCGGCGTTATCCGTTACACCACCGACGGCAGCGCTCCTACAGTCGCCAGCCCCCCGCTCCAGTAATAGCTATCTACTGTCGTAGGGAGGAGCCGAGCTCCTCCCTACGTTCAGTTTCAAGGAATACAAGCTCATACAGGGAGTACGTTGATGAGAGCCCAGGGAAAGTACAACACAGATTTCGGATCCACTCCAAAAATTCATAAGCGTGATTCGCGCAGTTTCCGGTCGGTGGAATCCTTCTGGTCGCGCTCACTGAGAGAAGACATGAATAGGAAACAGAAGGGTTTCTCGCTGATCGAGTTGTTGATCGTCGTGGCGATCATTTTGATCATCGCGGCTATCGCTATCCCGAACTTGCTGCGCGCCCGCATGGCGGCCAATGAGGCCTCCGCGGTCGGCTCGGTTCGTACCATCAATACTTCGGCGGTCACCTACGCGTCCACCTGGGGCGTTCAGTTCCCAGCGTCTATGGCCGCGATGGGCGGCGCACCGGGCGGCGTTGCAGTTTGCGGCGCGGCTCTATTGATTGACCCCCTGCTAGCCGGTGCAACTGCGGCAGCGACGGCCAAGAGCGGTTATTTCTTCACCTATGTTGGCGCCACGGCAACTCCGGCAGTTGGCGGATGCACGGGCTTCCAGACCTACACGGTTGTGGGACAGCCTGCCAACGTGGGACAGAGCGGTCAGCGCGGGTTTTTCAGCGATCAGAGCGGCGTTATCCGTTACACCACCGACGGCAGCGCTCCTACAGTCGCCAGCCCCCCGTTACAGTAATGTGTTGTGTTGGGCAACGTGTATATGCGAGTCGAAGAAAAATACAATTCGGGCCAAATCCCCACCCGAAAGAATCGTGATTCCGAACCGCGTGGATTCAGTCTTATCGAACTTCTTATCGTTATCGCCATTATCCTGATCATCGCTGCGATTGCGATTCCGAATTTGATTCAGGCGCGCATATCGGCGAACGAAGCAGCGGCCGCGAGCAGCGTTAGGACCATCACGACCGCTGCAGTTGTTTATTCTACGACTTACCAAAACGGCTATCCTCCCAGTATGGGTGCGCTGGGGCCGCCAGCCGGTGCCCAAGCTACTTGCGATAACGCCGATCTAATAGATCCAATCCTGACTACTGCGCCGTTCCAGAAGAGTGGCTACACGTATGCGTACATCGGAGCAACCCCTGTGCCGCTTGCCGGCGGTTGCGGTGCTCCCGGATTCCAGGCTTATTTGGTAACGGCGGTGCCGATGATTCATGGATTCACGGGCAACCAGAGTTTTTGCAGTGACGAGCCTGGGGTGATCCATTTCAATACCGATGGAGCCGTAATTGCAAGCTCTGGCGCGTGCGTTGCGCTCCCCACTCTGCAATAGTTATCCTGCCGCTTCGAGTTTCATCTCCGTCCTCAATTTATTCTTGCTAAGATATAGCGGTGATTTGCATTCTCTTTTTTTTGATCTTTGCGTCAATCCATTCCCCGGAGAAAAATCCAAAAGACGCTCGCGAAGTCGCCCGCGCAATTGAAGCTCACTATCACCGGGCCACCACTCTTAAGGCGCACTTCTTCGAGAGGTATTCCGACGGCAAGGGAGGAGTCTCTGCCGAATCCGGTACGGTCTATTTCTCGAAGCCTGGACGAATGCGCTGGGAGTACGAGTCGCCCGAGCAAAAGCTCTTCATCGTGGATGGCACGAACGTTTGGTTTTACATTCCTTCGGACCGGACCGTGAGCCGGGCAAAGATAGGCGCGAGTTCGGACTGGCGAACCCCGTTGGCCTTCCTCACAGGGAAAACTGATTTCACGCGGCTTTGTCGCAGCATGGAAATCGTAGACGCCGCTGACACAGGAAATGAAAGTCGCCAAGACCATCCCACCAGCGCCGGCAACACTGTTCTGCGTTGTGTTCCACGGGTCAATTCGGATGACCCTGAAGAGCAAATTCGCGAAGTATTGCTCGAGTCTGATTCCGATGCTCGTCTGGTTCGCGTGCTGATCCGCCAACCGGGGAAACTCGAGACGGAGTTTCGATTTGGGGGCTGGGAGGAAAACCTCTCAATTCCTGAGGCCGAATTTCATTTTGTGCCGCCGCCTGGAGTCGCTGTGGTAGACGAATCAACTCTCGCAGGCGCCCTGCACTAGCCCAGCGACCTCGATAACACTGTGTTGCCGAATTATTGGGCTGTTCTCAAGAAAGGCCCTCACGACAACCCTCGCATTTTGTCTGGGAACGCTAGCCAGCCAGTTTGGAACGTGTAACATCCTAGTAATGCGGTGTTGCTGAGGTTAGGACTTGCCTTAGAAGGGGTATGGTAAACTGGATGTCACACGTCTCGGTGGGCGAGGCGTCTAAGTTCTAATATGACTGAATTTGTCTGCAAAGTCGGGGATGCCTCTGGCCGGACGTTCCAGCAATTGGAAACGGCGCAATCCGAGGCTGAGGCGAGGCAGAAGCTTGCTGACCGGGGGTTCTTCGTCTTCTCGGTGCGGATGCAGTTCGACCTGCTATCCCGGTTCAGCGGATCGAAGAGCGACCGAAGGATACGGCCAGCCGACTTTCTTATCTTTAACCAGCAGTTCAGCACTCTTATCAAGGCAGGTCTTCCGATTTTGAAAGCCCTGGATCTGCTCGCAGAGCGGGCCGCAGCGCCTCGTTTGCGGCCTATTCTTCGAGATGTCCGGCAGCGCGTCCGCGACGGCGCCTTGCTGTCAGAGGCGTTGGCGGCACAAGGTTCGTTCCCGCCGGTGTACGTTACGGCAATTACAGCGGGCGAGCGTAGCGGGAACCTCACCGGCGTGATTGACCAGTACATTTCCTATCTGCGCGTGAGCACAGGATTCCGCCGTGCATTGGCTACAGCGTTGATTTATCCGGCCATCTTGGTGATAGCGGTCATTGTGATCGTCACCTATCTTGTGACCTATGCGATGCCTCAATTTGCGAAACTTTATCAGGATTTGGGCGTTCCTTTGCCGGACGCAACCAGGATTCTGCTAAACTTGTCCGTACCGTTCCGCAATTATTTCTTCGTATTCGCCGGAGTCTTTATAGCATGCATTGCCGTTCTTTACCTGTGGACCAGAACATTGCAAGGTGCGTTGGCGATCGATCGTCTAAAGCCCAAGGTTCCGGTGCTTGGCGACATTTGGCTGAAGGGCGAAATTGCTCAATTTGTCCGAACTTTGGCGACGCTACTTGCCGGTGGAACGCCGCTAGTTTCCGGGTTGCAGACTTCATCAGCGGCCATCGGCAGCCGTCTGATTGCAACGTCCGTGGAGCAGGCGTCCGAGCGAGTCCGCGAAGGGAAAACACTTAGCGAGAGTTTGGCGGAAACCCAGCTGATTCCGCCGCTGGCTTTGGAGATGATTGAGGTTGGCGAAGCTTCTGGAGCGCTTCCCGCGATGTTAACGAGCGTGGCGGAGTTTTACGAAGAAGAAGTCGCCACACGGTTACAGCGAACGCTTGTCTGGGTGACGCCGGCAATTTTGGTGGTCATGGCCGTTGTGATAGGCTTTATTTTGATTTCGCTATATCTCCCGCTCTTCTCCCTCCAAATAGGATCTTCCGGGGGCTAGCATTAATGGCAACGCTTAACAACAATCCGGTCGCCGGCAACGCTCCCAATGAAAATGAGCGGGACCAGGCTCGTCGCCTAGCGGAGCGCTACCGCTGTCCATTTGTAGATTTGAAAGAACAGCGCATCGATCCGGAGCTCTTCCGTAGCATTCCTGCCGAATTAATGTTTCGATACAAATTCGTGCCGCTGGAATCGCATGACAGCACCCTGACCGTGGCGATGGCGGACCCCAGCCAACTGCAGCTCACTGACGAGCTTTCGCTTCTGCTCGGGAAACGCTTACAGATAAAAGTAGCAACCACTTCGCAGATTGACGATCTGCTGAAGCGCACCGAGCAATCGCAGCGCGTGCTCGATCAAGCCACCGAGGGTTTTACGCTGCAAGTCGTCAGCGAGGAAGAGGACAGCGAAGAAAACATCTCGATGGACAAGCTATCGCGCGGCGATACCGGCGTCAGCCCGGTCGTGCGATTGGTGAACACTGTCATCTATACCGCGCTCGAGCGGCGCGCGAGCGATATTCATATCGAAACGCGCAACACTGAAGTGGTTGTGAAATACCGAATTGACGGCGTCTTGCAATATGCCATGCAGCCCTTGGCTAAGGAATGGCACGCCACAATCCTGTCGCGGATCAAGGTGATGAGCGAACTGGACATCGCCGAACGCCGCGTGCCGCAGGACGGCCGCTTCCGGGTGCGCTACAAAGGCCGCTTTATCGATTTCCGCGTTTCCATCATGCCGTCGGTCCACGGGGAAGACGCGGTGCTTCGCGTCCTCGACAAAGAGACGCTAAGCGAAAAATTCCACAACCTCACCTTGGATGTGGTCGGGTTCGACCAGCAGGACATGACGCGATTCCGCCGCTACATTCACGAACCTTACGGCATGGTCCTCGTAACCGGTCCTACTGGCTCTGGCAAGACCACCACCCTCTACGCTGCCATCAACGAAATTAAGAATGACGAAGATAAAATCATCACGATTGAAGATCCGGTGGAATATCAAGTGCGCGGCATCACGCAGATTCCCGTAAACGAGAAAAAAGGGCTCACGTTTGCGCGCGGGTTACGCTCAATCTTGCGCCACGACCCGGATAAGATCATGGTCGGGGAAATTCGAGACCAGGAAACGGCCCAAATCGCCATCAACTCTGCGCTCACAGGGCATCTTGTCTTTACCACGGTGCACGCAAACAATGTTACCGACGTCATCGGTAGGTTCATAAATATGGGTGTCGAACCGTACAATTTCGTTTCGGCGCTGAATTGCATCATGGCCCAACGACTGGTACGCGTGATTTGCGAGAACTGCAAGAAGAAAGTGCAATATTCACCCGAAGTCCTGAAGGAGTCCGGCCTGGACCCTGCGGAATGGATGCAGGTGCCGTTTTACGAAGGTCCCGGATGCCTGGAATGTTCCGGTAGCGGTTATCGAGGGCGCAGTGCTATTACGGAACTTCTCGATCTTTCCGACCGAATTCGCGAGATGATTATTAATCGCCGGCCCACGTCAGAAATTAAGCGCGTCGCAAAGGAAGAAGGCATGACGTTTTTGCGCGACTCAGGCTTGGGCAAGATTCGCGCAGGCGTCACGACCTTACGCGAGATTAATAAGGTGACCTTTCTTGACTAGTGCTGCAAACCTGACAAGCCAGTTCTACGAACTCGGCCCCGTGCGACGTATCGAGCGTTGGCTCACCTCGATGCCGCACCCTACTTTGGTGGTGGACATCGCATCCACTCACGTCGCCGCCGCTCGTTGGGGAAAAATCAATGGGGCATTGGACTCGTTCGCCGTCGAACCGCTGCCCCTGGGCTCCGTATTGCCGTCTCCGGTCGAAATGAACGTAGCGCAGCCCGACGCGGTTCGGTCTGCCCTCCGCCGCGTGTTCGATCGCGTGCCTGCGCGAGAGCACGGCCTCGCACTTTTGATCCCCGATTTGGTAGTTCGCGTTTTCATTCTGCCGTTTGATAATCTGCCACGCAACGCGGATGAAGCTCTATCTCTCCTACGCTGGCGCTTGAAGAAAAGCGTGCCGTTTGATGTGGACGAGACCGTTGTTTCCTGGATGCGCCAAGCTGGCAATGCGGGCAATCTGGAAATTGTGACGGCCGTCGGACGGCAACGAATCATTCGCGAGTACGAGGAAATCGTTGAAGGCTTGGATGCGAAGGTCGGCGTCGTGCTGAGCTCGACGCTCGCTACACTGCCTCTGTTGGAAGAGCGCGGAGCCACCCTGCTCGTACGCATGTCAGGCAAGACGCTCACCACTGTCATCGTGCGCGCCGGCAGCCTTTGCGTTTATCGGTCCACGGATATGCCGAGCGAAGCCGCCCTGCTGAACCCGCAGGCCATGCTCGACGAAATTTTCCCTGCGGTCGCTTATTATCAGGACACTTGGGGAGGGACCGTGGACTGGGTGCGCCTTGCCGGCCTGGGCCCGCGCGAGGAAGTCTTTCGTCGTGCTCTCTCGGAGGAATTGAAGTGTTCGGTGGGCTCGCTCGCTGATTCGGAAGGCCCGCAGCATCTCGATTCGGGTGCGAGGGATTTGTTGAAGCAAAACCTTGACTCTCTCGTCGGCTGGATGATGAACGGGGGATCCTAAACGCTGACCGAGCGTTCGTGATTCATGAAGCTTCGACTCAATCTCGCGACGCAGCCGCTTGAAAATAAACGGCCGTTCCTGGCAGCCACGGGGACTCTAGGCGCGCTCGGCATTTTTCTGTTCGTTCTGCTCTCTCACGGAGCTTATAAGTCGTGGCGAGCAAACCGTGATCTGCGCTTGGAAATCGCGCGTTTGGAAACCCAGATTACCGCCAATAAACAGCGGCAGGCTGAGCTGCAGGGCTATTTTCGGTCCCCGCAAGCGCAGCAGGTCCTCGACCGGGCTTCATTTCTGAACTCGCTGATTGGCGAGAGGAGTTTTCCGTGGACCAAGATTTTCATGGACCTGGAGAAGACTTTGCCAGCCGGTGTTCGCGTGGTGAATATCGCACCCCGGCTGCAAAACGGGAAAGCCGTTGTCGCCATCACCGTAGGCGCGGCCACTGATGACAGCAAGATCAAGTTTCTCGAGACGCTCGAAAAATCCCCGGCATTTTCGAACGTGCAAGTTCAGGAAGAGCGGCATTCGGAGCAGCCCGCAGCGGGCTTTGACAAAATCGTGCTCCAGCTTACGGCTTGGTACCAGACGACATGAACACCACGCGTCCCTGGAATACTTGGAAAAAACTGATCCTTTCCGCTCTCGGCGTCCTGCTTCTCGCGGATCTGGCCCTCGTTTTCGTTCTCTGGCAGGCTTCGCGCGAGGGCGTGCAAACCATGCGCGTCCAGCGGAATCGCCTGGAAACCGAAGCGAAGCTCCTGAAGGCCGATGTGGCGCGCGGCCAAAAAATCCGCGCATCCCTGCCGGGAGTCGGCAAGGATTGCGACGTTTTTTACCATGATGCTTTTCTCGATGCGAGCACCGGTTATTCGGCAATCGAGTCAGATCTCGGAAACATTGCCAGCAAGGCTGGTTTGAAGACTGCGGGGCTGACGTTTAACCAGAAGGAAGTTAAAGACCGCGGAGTCACGTTGGTGACCATCTCGGAATCTGTCGACGGTGATTATCCCGCGATCATTCAGTTCATCAATGGCCTGGAGCGCTCGAAGTATTTCTATCTTTTGAATAATCTTCAGCTCGATACATCTAATTTAGGGGGCATCCGGTTGCGTCTGGAGCTACGCACCTATTTCAGGACCTGAACCATGTCGCGGCGAACTCAAATCGGAGTGCTGATAGGGCTGCTCGTTGTGCTCGTCGTGGTGTACCTTTCTAATCGCGCGCAGATGAGCGGCATTCAGGGGGTAATGGCGTCTGACAGCACGTTCCAGCCGTTAAACGTGGAAGAGCCTGATCTCCGGTTGGACCTCCTTGCCAAACTTCAGAAGCTTGATTATCCGGCAGGAGCTCATCGCAACATTTTCAGCGCCGTGCCATTGCCGGTTGAGCCCACACCGGAAGATAGAAGGAGGCTGGAAAAACAGTACCCCACGGTGAACCATCCACCACCGCCTCCCCCCGTGGAAGTGCCGGCGCAATTTTTTGGATACGCTTCCATGCCCAGCAGCCCAAAGCGCTTGGCCTTTTTCCTGAATGGCGACGATGTGCTCGTGGTGCAGGAAGGATCGGTTTTTCTCGGCCGATTCCGCCTGGATAAAATCGGTACCGATTCCGCTGACGTGGAAGAAGTCTCTAGCGGGCGCCACGCAAGAGTTCAAATGGTCCAGCCACCAGGCGGCCAGCAGCCTGAGCCAAATCAATGAGGCGCCGATCACAACACCGCATTCAAATGCCCCCATGCCCAGTTGCTCGCGTCCGGCGTTCGGAAGAGTCCGGATTCGCTTTCTTGATGGCGCTGGGCATGCTGCTCGTAGTCCTCGCGCTGTCTCTTGTCGTACTCCAGAATTACGCCACCGACGGCAAGCGCGCACACGAAGAAGAAACGATTTGGCGCGGTGAACAGTACAAGCGCGCGGTCCGCCTCTACTACCACAAGATGGGTCACTACCCGCAGACGCTCGATGACCTGAAAAAGGGAGGCGTCAATCTCCACTTTCTGCGCCAAGAGTACAAAAATCCAATGAACAAAACGGATGGCACCTGGCGATTCATCTATGTGAATGCCTCCGGCCAACTCATTGGAAGCGTCCGTTATGCCAATTTGCAACAAATGGTGCTCGTCGATCAGTATGCCGGCCTGATCCCAGGAGCGCCGATGCCAGGAGCACAGCCGGCTCAGCTCGGCGTCTCGGCTGCTAGTCTTGCGAGTAGCAGCGGTAGCGGTTCGAATTCGCAGCAGCTACAAACTGTGCTGGCAGGAATACTGAATGCTGGCGATACGAGCGCGGACGCGGGAATTAATTTGCCGCCTCAGCAGCCACCGCCGGGAACGACATGGTCAGATGCTCAACCTTCAGGAACAGCGCAGGCTGGAGCAGCGGGCCAGTCGAATGGACTTCCGCCGGGAGTAACAGCGGATCAGGTCTCCCAGGCAGCTCAGAATGGACAGCTTCCTCCCGGCGTCACGCCGGATCAAATTGTTCAGTACGCTCAGAGCGGACAGCTTCCTCCCGGCATCACTCCGGATCTAGCCGCCCAGTACATCCAAAACGGCGGGCAGCTACCGCCGGGCGTTACTGCGGACCAAGCCATGCAGTACATTCAAAGCCTGCAGACCTCGCAGAATCCCGGCAACACTGAAAAGCCCCAGAATCCGGGACAGCCCGGCCAAACAGGCTTCGGGCCGTCTCCCGGGCAGCCAGGGCAGGCCGGTCAGTTGGGATTCGGGCAATCGTCCGCGCAGGGAAGCCAGTTGAGTTTCGGGTCGGCGGGCCAGTCTTCGCTCGGTATCAATCCGCTTCTGCAGCTTAAGCCAACTGGACCGGTTGAAGGTCCCGTGCTTGGCGGATTTCTCACCGGTGTCGCCTGCACCTCAGATGTCAAATCCCTGAAGGTTTATCGCCGGGGCAAGAAGTACATTCAGTGGGAGTTTATTTGGAATCCGCTCGAAGACGCTTTAGCGGCGCAACAGGGCCAGGGCGGTTCGCAAGGAGTATTGCCCGGTCAAACCTCAGGAACTCCCGGCGGTTTCGGAGGAAGTAACAATAATTCTTCCAACCCATTCGGCTCCTCTCCTACCTCGCCAAGCTCTCTGGGAGGACCACAACAGCCGTTAATTCAGCAGCAGCCGCAGTAGAACACCCTCCGACCATGGTCTCGGAACAATCCGGATCTCTCGTTTGCTTCCAGTGTGTGCGCGCGAGTCGACCGCTCCCGAAAATAGTTTGCGAAAGATGAATCGGTAAGTCCGAGTGGTGAAGTTCTATTTGCTCGCGGAAAGAGAAGCCGTTGCTGCTAGTCGGGCTGTTATCTGGCGCACGTACTTTTGGGTTTCGGGGAAGGGAGGAATGCCGCCGTACCGCTCGACCATTTCAGGCCCGGCGTTGTACGCAGCCAGCGCCAGTGACAGATTGCCGCGATATTTTTCCAGCAGATCTTTCAGATAATGCGTCCCGGCGTCAATATTCTGCGCGGGATCAAATATATTTGCCACCGAATAGCGCGCCGCGGTTTGCGGAATTAATTGCATCAGGCCTTGCGCTTGCTTGCGTGATACCGCGCGAGGGTTGAAGTTCGATTCCGCCGCAATCACGTCCGTAATTAATTTCTCGTCCAGTCCGTGTTTCAAGGCCGCCGCGCGAATCAGATTGCCGTAAGGTCCATTTGCGGGTGGCGGAGCGGCGAAATGATCTTCCGGTTCAACGGAAACCAGATCATCGGCTCCAACTTCCACGGCACCGCCGTCCATGGACAATCGCACGCGGTCGCCCGATCGTTCGTAGCCCGTTATGTGAAGCCGAATGCCCGAGCGCAGCACCGCGTAATCGGCGCGCGCCATCGGCGCGGCCATTAAACTCAGTGCGAAAAACGTCGCGGTAACTGTTGTTAAACCGAGCATTCTTGGCTCTTCATCACTTCGCTTTGTGTTCGCAGCTTGCGCTGCTACCAATACACCGATTATACCGCGTGTGGGTAGCCGCGTGGGAGGTCATATCTTTCGCAGGGCGTAGGTATCAATGGCTTCGGCTACGCCGCCTTCATCGTTCGACGAAGTTGTCGCCCACCCTAGCGATTTCAGCTCGGCGACCCCATTGGCCATCACCACAGGCAGGCCTGCAAATTCCAGCATCTCACGGTCATTCCAGTTATCGCCGATGGCCATCACCTCTTCACGCGCAATCCCTCTGCGCCGAGCCCATTCCTTCAACGCCACTCCCTTGGTCACTCCACGCCGCAAAACATCGAGGATCGAAAAATTCCTCGGTTCGTACTCGGTTAGCGCAAGCGTAAATTCACCAGCCAGCGGCAACGCCGCAAGTTGTCGCATTGCGCTCCGGATCGGTTGGCACGCCCCGGTGTACAGCACTTGAATAGGGTCCTCGCCATTCAGGCAATCTACCAATGGTGTTACTTCCGCGATGTACGCGCGATTGCGCCTGAAATATCCCCCGCGAAGGGGATCGTCCCAATCCACTTTCTCGAATATTACCTGCCGTTCCAGCTGCCGGTCGAACACTACGCCGGTAATCGCGCGAAATTCCGCTGTCGATTCGATCACTTGTCGAGCTGTGTTGGTGGGCAGCAGAAGTTGCTGATGAGTTTGTCCGTCCTTGCTCTTAATCAGCGCGCCGTTGTTCACAATCAAATGCAAATCGCAAGAAAGCGCATCCGCAATGGGCCGCGCGAAATCGAATCTTCTTCCGGTAACCAACAGAATCTCAATTCCGCGCGAGGCCACCTCCGCCACCGCGCGCGCGTTCTGCTCCGGGACCTGCCCGCGGCTATCGAGCAAAGTGCCGTCGATGTCCATTGCAATGAGTCGAATTGTCACACTCGCATTCTATCGTGACATCCGCTTGTGCCAAACTAGGGTGCTGCCTGATATTCCTTTGCGAGGAGAATGCAAGGGTAGGCAATCGCCCGAGCTCGCAGTGCGTGAGATATAGAAGCATTCCAATGTCCAATTGTTTGCACTTCAAAACCGATGCATAGTAAATTGAAATGTAAGTTCTGTGTGGTCGCTGGGAAATGCCAGCGCTAACTGAGCATTTAAGCGAAGGGGAGTGATGGAGTCTTTTCTCAACCTCTTGTGGGTTGCGATCGCCGCAGTCGTTTTCTGCTTATGGAGAACGCGGTGGCTGCGCGGACGCCCCAAACATCACCGTAATCCTCTTCGTGAATGGACCGCATTTGCCTGCGTCCTCGTTATTCTATTTTTCGCTGTCTCATTGACCGACGATCTTCATTCCGAGTTGGTCATTTTTGACGAGTGCAGCGCGAGCCGGCGCCACTCTGCTGCGCTGGTTTGTCCGCACCATCCGCCGCAAAATGGCCCATTCAAGACCTTCTCGAGAACCGCAATTTTGCCCGCTGTTGCGTCCCTCCACCCGCTTCAACGGCTCGGGACCGTCGTGGTTCCGGCCGCGTTCACCCTCTTATTCCTTGGGTCCGGCATTGCGCCGGGCCGCGCTCCGCCAACGATTTCCGTGTAGCAAGCTCTCGACGCCTGTCCACCCAGAATGATTTTGTGTCACGACAGACAATCAATAAACGCGCATTGAATCGCGTGTGCCTTAGAACAGAGGTTGCTACTATTCCGGGACACATGGCAATTCGGTAATTCGGAGTCGCTATGGGATCAGTCAAGTTGCTCGCTAGTTTGGCCCTAGCTCTACTCATGCTGGGCTGTGGGGGAAACTCGGAGAAAAATGCCGCAGCGGAAGCTCCGCCACCAGCCCAGGTAGTGCGTGAACAGGACGCAAATGTTGTAAAAGTGGATCATCCCGACCAATTTCCTCTGGCCACGGCTGTTGAACACGCAGGCGCGTCCTCCTTAGTAGTTACGGGCACGGTTGCTCCAGACATCTCGCGGACGGTCCCGGCTATTTCGCTGGCTTCGGGGCGCGTAGTCGAGATCCGCGCGCGTTTGGGCGATACGGTGCAAAAGGGCCAGCTTCTAATGCGCGTGCAAAGCGCAGACATCGCCCAGGCGTATTCCGATTACCGCAAAGCGCAGGCCGATTCGACCCTCGCAGACACGCAATACGAGCGCGCGAAGGAGCTTTACCAACACGGCGCTGTCGCGTTGAATGACTTACAAGTCGCGCAGTCCGCGGCCCAGAAAGGCAAGGTGGATCTGGAAACCGCAGCCGAGCATCTCCGAGTCCTGGGCAGCCCGCTGGACCACCCCAGCGCGATTGTCGACGTGCGAGCGCCGATCTCGGGGGTGATCACCGACCAGCAAGTCACCAACGCGTCCGGTGTGCAGAGCCTTTCTTCCGCAAATCCCTTTACGATTTCTGATTTGTCCAACATATGGATTCTTTGCGACGTCTATGAAAACGATCTCGCGAGCGTCCGGCTTGGCGAAACTGCGGATATCACCGTCAGTGCCTATCCGGGCCGCGTGTTCAACGGCCGCATCAGCAATATAGGAGCTATTCTCGATCCAAATATCCGGACGGCAAAAGTTCGAATTGAATTAGCCAACCCGGGTCTGATGCGCCCTGGCATGTTCGTCACTGCCACTTTTCACGGCTCGAAGACTGAGAAACACGCCGCGGTTCCAGCGTCCGCAATCCTCCATCTGCATGATCGCGACTGGGTCTACGTCCCGGCCGGCGGCAACAGTTTTCGACGCGTGGAAGTGAAGGCGGGCGCCATGCTGCCGAACAAGATGCAGGAAATTTTATCTGGATTGATGCCCGGGCAGCAAGTGGTAACGAATGCGCTCGAATTGCAGAACACTTCGGAGCAGTAAATGATTCGTGGCTTTGTAGATTTCGCACTCGACAACCGCTTTATTGTGCTCACGATTGCGATCGTTCTCCTTTTCTGGGGTGCGATTTCATTTCACAATTTGCCGGTCGAAGCTTATCCGGACGTCGCGGACAATTACGTTCAGATCATTACGCAATGGCCGGGCAGAGCAGCTGAAGAAGTTGAACAGCAGGTCACCATCCCGCTTGAAATCCAGATGAACGGTATACCTCACTTGACGCATCTTAGGTCCGTGTCGCTGTTCGGACTATCCAGCCTCACGCTGATTTTTGACGACGAGTCTTCGAACGATTGGAATCGGCAAAAAGTACTCGAGCGGCTTTCGCAGGTTACCTTGCCACAGAGCCTGCAACCGCAGATGGGGGCCGATTGGAGCCCAGTCGGTCAAATCTATTTCTACACGCTGAGGAGTACGAACCCTAAGTACGATTTGATGGAATTGAAATCAATTGAGGATTGGACCCTGGAGAAGCAGTTTAAATCGGTGCCGGATGTTGTTGACGTCTCCAGTTTCGGTGGCACCACCCGCGAATATCAAGTGCAAGTGAACCCTGAAAAGCTTATCGCCTATGGCCTGAGTCTTAGCCAAGTGGAACAACAGCTCGCGAACAACAACTTGAACGCCGGAGGGAGCTTCATCGAGGAAGGGCAGCAGCAGATTAACGTGCGGGCGGTCGGATTGTACACGAACGTCCAGGACATTGAGCAGACTGTCCTGAAAGCGCAGAATGGCACTCCACTTCGCGTGAAAGATATCGCCACGGTAGTGCAAGCCCCGAAAATCCGGCTCGGCCAGCTTGGAAAAGCGATCCATCGCGAAGACGGAAAAGTAGTCGATGATGACGATGTCGTTGAAGGCATCGTTCTCCTGCGTAAGGGAGCGGAATCGGAGTCCACTCTGGAGGCCATTCACCAAAAGGTGAATAAGCTCAACAACGGCATGCTTCCGCCGGGTGTAAAGATCGTTCCGCACTTGGACCGCAGCGACCTGGTGCATTTCACCACTCATACGGTTCTGCACAACCTTACCGAAGGAATCATGCTTGTAGTCGTCATCTTGTTCCTTTTTCTCGGAAACGTCCGCGGAGCTTTCATCGTCGCTCTCACGATTCCGTTTTCTCTGCTCTTCGCGGCCATTTGCCTTGACCTAAAGCACATCCCTGCAAACCTTTTGTCTCTCGGCGCGCTGGACTTTGGAATGGTGGTCGATGGCGCGGTAGTTATGGTTGAAAACATCGTGCGGCATATGAGCGGCAGCGAAGGCAGCTCCAAAACAACGATGCAGTGTATCCGCGACGCCACACATGAAGTGCAACGGCCGGTGTTTTTCGCCATTGCCATCATCATCACCGCGTACATGCCAATCTTCACGCTCCAGCGCGTAGAAGGACGCTTGTTCAAGCCCATGGCCTGGACGGTCGCGTTCGCGCTCCTGGGCGCGCTCATTTTTTCGATGTTGATTGCACCGGTGCTCTCCAGTGCCTTCTTTCGCAGCGGCATTCGTGAGTGGCATAACCCGGTGCTGGCGTTTTTGATCAAGCACTATCGCACGAGTGTGCGTTGGGCGATCGAGCACCGGTGGTTGACCGTGGGCGCGGGCGTCGGAGCGCTGTGCCTCATGCTATTTCTCACCTTTAGCGGCGTCATCGGTTCGGAATTTCTTCCCCATCTTGACGAAGGAGCGATATGGGCTCGCGGTACGCTCGCACCAAGCACGGGCCCCAGCGAAGGCACCCGGGTGGTGAATCAAGCGCGTGTTGTTTTCGCTTCGTTTCCGGAGGTTACGCAGGTCGTTTCACAAGTTGGCCGCCCCGATGATGGCACCGACACGACTGGTTTTTTCAATACGGAATATTTCGTCGATTTGAGGCCCAAGAATCAGTGGCGGACTGTCTTTCACGAAAATAAGGACGAACTGATCGCCGCGATGAATCGGGAAGTCGAGAAAATTCCCGGCGTGATTTGGAATTTCTCTCAACCGATTGAAGACAACATGGAGGAAGCCGTCTCCGGGGTGAAGGGCGAACTTGCCGTGAAGTTATACGGCGACGATCTCAAGATTCTGGAAGACCAAGGCGATCAAATTGTCAATGTCATGAGCCAGGTGAAAGGAGTACAGGACCTGGGGCTTTTCCGAGTGCTCGGCCAGCCCAATCTGAATTTCATCATCGATCGCCAACAGGCTGCCCGCCATGGCATCAACGTCACAGACGTTCAGGACGCAATCCAAACGGCGGTTGGCGGCAATGCCGTCAGCCAGGTGCTTCAGGGCGAGCAGCGCTACGACTTGGTGGTCAGATATCAAGCCCTCTATCGAGAGACGAAAGAAGCGATCCAGAGTGTTCGCCTGCTCGCGCCCTCCGGCGAACGCGTTTCGCTGGGCCAGCTCTGCAAAGTGGTGGTTGTCGATGGCGGCTCTGAAATCTATCGCGAAGGTAATTCGCGCTACGTCGCTATCAAGTACAGCGTGCGAGGCCGGGACCTGGGCAGCACCGTTGAAGAAGCCATGAAGAAAGTCCAAGAGCAGGTAAAAGTTCCGCGAGGGTATCATCTGGATTGGGCCGGCGAATACGAGAGCCAAAAACGTTCTGAAAAACGGCTGCTGATTATTCTTCCGATCACCATCCTCGTGATTTTTATCATTCTGTACGTGATGTTCGGCTCCTGGAAGTGGGCGGCGCTTATCCTTGGCGTAGTAGTCCTTGCGCCGTTGGGCGGGTTGCTAGCGCTCCTCATTACTGGAACGCATTTCAGCGTTTCCTCCGGGGTAGGATTCCTGGCTCTTTTTGGCGTCTCGGTGCAGACCGGTGTCATTATGCTTGAATACATCAACCAACTCCGCGCGCGCGGCCATTCGATTGAAGACTCCGCAATCGAAGGCGCGGTTCTTCGTCTTCGTCCCATCATGATGACGATGCTCGTCGCTACGCTCGGATTGTTACCCGCGGCCACATCCCACGCCATTGGCTCCGATTCTCAGCGGCCGTTTGCAATCGTAATCGTGGGCGGTCTGATCGGTGCCCTGGCGATGAGCATCTTTCTTTTGCCCACTATGTACGTCTGGATCGCCGCCGACGGAGACAAACTGCCCGCGCCGGAGGAGTCTTTTGAAGTGTAGCTTTCATCGATTGGGTCGCCGAGCGGCTGTCTTGGTGTAGAATCGGGCCGAAAGTTTAGCAAGTAGAGCGGGGAGGTCTCCTACTAATGAAGAAGGAAGAGGTCCGCGCTCGCATAGAAGAAATTGGCATCATCCCCGCCATTCGCGTGTCTACGGCCGAAGACGCGCGGTTCGCCGCGGAAGCCGTCTCACGCGCCGGGATACCCATCGTTGAAATTAGCATGACGGTGCCGGGAGCCATCGATGTGATTTCTCATTTGGCTGCGCATGCCAAAGACATGATTGTCGGTGCCGGTTCCGTGATCGATTTGGAAACCGCGCAGCGATGTCTTGCCGCGGGAGCGAAGTTCCTGACCAGCGATGGACTTGACGTAAAGGTTGTGGAATTGGCGGTGAAAGCAAACGTCGTGGTCTTGCCCGGCGCACTTACGCCTACAGAAGTCATCGCCGCCTGGAAGGCCGGCGCCGACTTCGTCAAAGTGGTTCCTTGCGCGCAGGTGGGCGGCGACAGTTACATTCGAGCGTTGAAAGCTATGCTGCCTGATGTGCCGCTGATCGCGGCGGGCGGCGTGAATCAACAGACCGCCGTCAACTTTATTCTCGCAGGTGCCAGCGCGCTCGGAGTCGGCAAGGAATTGATTTCGAAGGAAGCGATTCGTTTGCGTCAGGCGGAACGCACTCGCGTCCTCGCCCATAGATTCCTGGGCTACGTGAAGAGCGCCCGCGCTCAAATGGAAAGCCGCACAGAAAGCGTCCCTGTCCATAAGTAATTTCGCACACTGTCAATGGCCGAATCGAAACTCTTTGTGTTACACGTTTGGCGACTCTTCCGTCGTTTGTTAGAATAAAACGCCCGTGTAGCTCAGTTGGGAGAGCGGTCCGATTGCATCGGACAGGCCAGCGTAGTTAGCAGCAGTTAGTAAATGGACGTGTAGGATAGCAGTAACTCATTGACCAGACTTCTCTTAACCCTCCGATTTAGCCCCGATTAACCCTTCTCTGGACCCGAGGAAGACCCATGAATGCCAACGTTCGTAACTTCTGGATGTTCGTGCTCCGGCAACTACTGAATTATCTCAAGAAACGGCAATAGGAGCGTAAAGACATGAGATCCGACACTTGCTGGCACGCACTCACCGGTATAAGACTCGCCACAAACACAAACCCTACAGCGGAATCAGTGTTTCTCCACAGTTACGTCACAAAAAAGTCTGGGTTTGAGTCTAAAGACTTCGCTTCGCAGAGTCAGTACATGTTGGGGGTTCTCTAGCTACACCCCAATTAACCATACAGTCCAGGTTTTGGCGCAATAACGGTTTGGATCCAGGTTGCCGTCGCCTCCGCGTGCACAGTTGCGGTCGTGATTTCGGCGGAATTGGACTTCGATTACGATTTGTTAGTGCGATGAATTGCTCGCCTTACACATCTGGTTGATCGGAACGTTCGATGCCTCTGCGTGCAATCTGTCGATTTCGCACACTACGGCCTTCACAACCTTCGACATCGGCTCGCGATTCAGTATCACCGAAGGAGGCCAGGGATTCATCACGAAAATGTGACTTCTCCTTGTCTCGCGGTCATGTGCGTAGCGGGGCTGGCTCCAATGTGAAATTCGTTGTGTTTCGTGGGGCAAGCGGCGTACGATGCGCGAAACAGAGACTCGAGCGGGGACTTCGTTGATGAAGCCGCGAAAGAGGGCAGGCACCGCTGTTCTTGCAACCATAACAATCGCCCTCGGCGTTAGTGCGAACACGCTGTTCCATTTGCCGGCGCACGGCGCGGTTACAGCGGTGCAGTCGAACAGCCCCACCATCCACGTTGACACGGATCTTCAATCCCTCGCGGTTCGCGTCACCGACGAGCGGGGCAATGATGTGCAAGGCCTCTCGGCGGAGGATTTTGTCGTTCTGGAAAATGGCAAGCCGCAAAAAATTGATTTCTTTGGCGAGGGAAGCGTTTCGACCAGCCTGGCCGTTCTGGTCGATTCCAGCAGCTCGATGGATCCTGGCGGCCGGCTAGGATCGGCGGAAGCTCTCGCTGCCCGGTTCGTGCGCAGCGCCCGCCCGGGTGACGAAATTTCGGCCATGGATTTCACCGATCAGGTTGGATTGTTCCAGACCTTCACTGCGGATCAGATTGTCAGTTCACCATCCATTCCGTTGTCTCCGGTGTCCAGCCATGGTTCCGCCATGTACGACGCGATTGCTACGGCAATCTGCCATTTGCGGACGTCGCGAAATCTTCAACAGGCTATTGTGGTGATTTCCGACGGTGTGGATCAGCACAGCCGCATCACACTCGGACAATTAGTCAACCTAGTGCAGACATCGCGGGTGCAGCTCTTCATGATCGGCTTGAATAGCAAGTCGAAATACAACTTCGACGGGAAACAAGGAAGCAAAATGGTCTTGGTTAGCGGGCACGAGATTGATAATCCGGTGTATGTGTTTAACTTGCTGGCGAAAGAGTCGGGCGCGGAATCGCGCTTTCTGAAAAAAGAGGACGACATCGGACGCGCGTTAAAGGACGTTTCCGACATACTCCGCGCACAGTACACTATCGCCTATTATCCCGAGGGCGATGTGAAGTCCTTCCGGAAGATTGAGGTGCGGGTGAATCGTCCCGGAGTGAAAGTCGCGGGCCGCAAGGGAGTGGGTGTAAGCAACAAAAGCAGCGAAGCTGTATGCTTCACCGAAGGAACTTGCACGATATCCGAGGCGCGCAATCCGTATCCCTTCGAATCGAAAATCATCACGGCAGGGCGGAAAGGGAAGATCTATCGCGAGGACTTTTCGGATCCTCGAAGCGGATGGCCAAACCGTCCGAACTCTCAGTACGTGGCCGGGAGATACGAGCTGACCAACCCTGCTCCGCCAGGGATTTCAAGGGCAGCCGATGTCGGCGCCATCCGAATTCAACAGAGCGCAATTGCCGCTTACGGCCCCTGGTGGCAGGACTTCCGCGCATCGGTGATGGTGGATTCACGGGCGGAAGACAGCTACTCCCTTTCCCACACCTTCAATTCAGCCGCGCCACTGGCCGGTAGATCGGCTGCGGGCCTGGTGTTCCGTCTGAATGATGACGGCTACTACGCATTGCTTCTGAGCAGTGGCACGAAGGGAAGCGACGCATCTTTCAGAATAATGAAAATGCAGTACCGCTCGAACTCTCCGATCGAAATCATTCGTTGGACGCACATCCGCGTTCCGCACACGGATCCGCACGGCATGAAGATCTCCGTGGAGTGCGTAGGAAGTGAAATCACAGTCTTTGTCAATGACGAAAAAGTGGGACATGCTCAGGACCCCAGCTATGCCGAGGGGTACGCCGGCCTAGTTGTCACGGGCTTCACGCGCGGGGAATTTCGCGATTTGGTTGTTGAGGAAATCCCCTAACAACTGGAATATGCGGAACAAACGTGCCGACGCGGGGGTTTCAGCGCCGCCGGCTCCCTCGAACGCAAACGGCACAACCTTTCCATCCTGGGCGTTTAAAGTCGCACAAGCCGCGAATCCGCCGGGCACGTTCAGTAATTTCACTATCGAGCGACAGCCATTTGCTGTCACGGTGATTGCTTTGGACACGATCAATACACCGTTCCTCGATCAGACCTTCGGTCGGAAGCAATTGATTAAATATCTGGCCGACAACCTGGAATCGGGACCAGTGTTCGGACTCGTGGTGATTGGGAGAAAAGGTCTGCAGGTGTTAGACCGGCTCCAGCCATTAGCCCGCATCCACCGCAACCGCCAGCGGCCACCTTCAAACGGCTTTATCGAAAGCGCGCCGAGCGCCTTGCCTTACCTTGCGCGTTGAGTCCGTCTCGTTTCGCGCTCTCTGTGCAGTGTCGGAGCTACGGACAGCATTGCCTGCGAAGCTATTTTCTTGACTATGACGGCGCGCTCCACGCGAGCGGAGAACCGCGGCAGGCAACAGCCGATGATCCACCCGCCCTGGAATGTGAGGAGAGTGATTCCCCATGCAAAGATGTCGTCTGGCCCGTTCCGTAGGGAATTGCCGGACACAGCGGCGGTTGAAAGCAAGCGAATGACGGGGTATGCGGAAGTAATTCCATGAGACCAGATCGCGCCATTACTTCCGGCTTGCGTTAGTGCTTAATCGGACGCGCGTTTTGGCAGAGCAGTGAAGGTGGGCATGTAGCTCTGCGCGCGTTCGATTAAGGCGGCTAGAAGGAAGCCGCTTGTGGTTGCGGCGGACGCGGGCCCTATGGAGATTGAATGGGAGGAGACAGCGGTGTGGAGTGTCGCGGAGACTGTGCGGTAGAGCACGGCAGAAGACGGCGGGAACAGACTGGGGCAAGAGAGTATCGTGGAGGACGCGCTGAGGAAGTTGAGAATGGAGTTTTGTTCTGCGTTAAGACGCAGAGAGACAGAGCACGCCGAGAGGCGCGCAGGATGCGGGTTGGAGAGAAGCGTTTCATGCGGCAGAAGTGAGCAACGGTGGAGACCGAAGTTGGATCTCGGCAGCGGTGAACCTTTCGACAACTACCATCGGTCCACCACACTTGGGACAACGCCAAAGACCGTTCGAATCAGCGGCATTTTGATCTGCCTGCGGTTCTTGTGCTGCGTCAAGCAAGTGAAAGCATAGCGGCAGGAAAGCGGCACGTCGCCGATTGGCCAGGAAACCAAAATTGCGAATGCGCACGAAACCTTTGGGGAGCAAGTGCAAGAGGAATCGGCGTAGGAATTCATCAAGCGATACGGTTAAGAGTTTCTGTTCGTTGTTATGAGCGGAGTCCCGCCAGCGGAAGGTGACCTTCTCTTCGGCAAACGAGACCAGGCGATGGTTGGAGATGGCCACGCGATGGGTGTAGCGGCCCAGATACTGGAGCACGTATTCCGGGCCACCGAAGGGAGGTTTCGCGTAAACCACCCAGTCTTTTCGGAACAGTAGCCGTAGCCAGGCAGCGAAGGTTTTGGGCAGAGAGAGCGGAGCTAACTTTCCATGGAACTGCAGTCGGCCGCTCTGGAAGGCTTGCTGGAGGCCAGCGACGAACTTTCCGCGAAAGACGCGACGGAGCACTTTGATGGAGAGGAAAAATCGCGAGCGTGATTTTATCCAGTGAGTGTGATCTAGACTCAACCCACCGGCGGGAATGACGCAATGCACGTGGGGATGCAAACTGAGTTTCTGATTCCAGGTGTGAAGCACGCTGAAGAACCCAATTTCCGCGCCAAGGTGTTGGGGATCCCGGGCGACCTCAAGAAGTGTCTCGGCGGTGGCGCGGAGCAACAGGCCATAGATGAGCTTTTTGTTTTGTAGCGCCAAGCGTGCCAACGATGCGGGAAGTGTAAAGACTACGTGGACGTAGCGCGTCGGGAGAAGTTCCTTCTGACGCGCGCCGATCCAGCGCTCCCGGGCAGCCGTCTGACACTTGGGGCAATGGCGATTGCGGCAGCTGTTGTACGAAATGGTGGCGCGATGCCCGCAGCGAGTACATTGATCGACATGACCGCCGAGTGCCGCGGTACGACACCGCGCAATGGCCCGCAACACTTTGACCTGCCTCCAGCGGATCCACTGGCGATTTCGTTCGATAAAAGCAGCTCCTGCGCTGCGGATAAGATCGGCCACCTCAAGGGGCGGCCGACTCATTTACCCTTCCTGTGTTGACTCGTCTTTCAGTTGTAGCGAGTCCAGAGGACTCGGTGTGGCATTCAGGTGACGTTTGGAGAGATGGAGGTAGATGGCAGTTTGTTCCAAACTTTGATGGCCTAACAGGATCTGAATGGTGCGCAGATCAGCGCCGGCCTCGAGCAGATGAGTGGCAAAGCAATGGCGTAAGGTGTGGGGATGGATGGCCCGGTTGAGACCCGCGCGCTTCGCGGCTCCTTGGCAGGCTTGGTATAGCGTTTTTGCGTCGATCGGGTGATTCGCAGTATGCCAACGGTTGCCGGGAAAGAGCCAGTCGTTGGTTTTTCTCCGCAACCGATGCCAGTGCTTGCGCAGTTCTTCGAGCAGCTTGGGGCTGAGCAGGACATCGCGGTCTTTGCGGCCCTTTCCTCCGCGGACATGAATCACCATGCGCTTGCTGTCGATATCGCTGACCTTCAAGTGAGTTACCTCAGCACGCCGCAGACCGGTAGCGTAGAGCGTCATGAGCAGAGTGCGATGGAAGGGAGTGCCAGCGGCATCGATGAGTCCTGCGACCTCTTCCTGGCTGAGGATCGCTGGAAGGTGATGATTCTTTTTCGGGTAGGGGGTCTCGGCGACGCTCCAGGCTTTCTTGAGCGTCTGGATGTAGAAAAAGCGCAGAGCCGCCAGGTGGTTCGTAACGGAACCCGAAGATAACTTCCGCTTCTGGAACAAGTGGGCTTGGTATTCGCGAATGTGCCGCAGGCCTAGGCGATCCGGTGGACGGTTGAAGTGTCGAGCAAAATCTTCGACTGTGTGGATGTAACGGCGTATGGTATCTTCAGAAAAGTTACGACGCTGGAGTTCTTCCAGCATCATTTTGCGAAGTCGGGTCATGGGGACGGCCTCCTTATGACCCGACAATTTATCTCAACAGCCAGGCAACCACCGCTCCACTACCTCACGCGCAGCGTCTGCCGCACAAGCGGCTTCGTTCTTGCCCGACCACCGAGAAGTTGGCCAGAGTAATCAAACAAGGGCGTTTCTCAGGACCTATCATCAAGACGAGGGTTCGTCTTGCTGTTATTCTGCTTCTGCGAGGATTGTTATGAAGCCTTTGCTCTTTGCTGTCTGTGTTGTGTTTGCGTTTGGCGGTGTGAGCGCGCAGCAAACTACTTGGCAGCCATCGCCGGGACATACGCAAGTGCCGATATGGCCAGGGAGGGTGCCTGATCCGCAACCTGTCGCGGGGCCAGAGATCGCTAAGACGACGGGGAAGGAGTTCCTGGTTGCCGGCAGGCCGGCGGTGGGGGTGAGCAACGTGTCGCGGCCTACGATGACGGTCTATTCGCCAAATGGAAAAAATACGGGCGCTGCGGTTGTCGTCTTCCCTGGTGGGGGCTATCAGGGTCTGGCCATCGATCTTGAAGGCACCGAGGTCTGTGATTGGCTGACGTCCAAGGGGATCACATGTGTGCTGTTGAAATACCGTGTGACCGATGTGGGGCCGTATCCGAAATCAGGACCGTATCCGGAATCACCGATGGCGTTGGAAGATGCGGAGAGGACGGTGGGGCTGGTGCGCTTGCACGCGGCGGAGTGGCACATCGATCCACACAAGATTGGTGTGCTTGGGTTTTCGTCCGGCGGGCATCTGTCGGCAGCAATGAGCACGCACTTTGATAAGCGTTTGTACCCGGCTGTAGATGCCGCCGACAAAGAGAGTTGCCGCCCGGATTTTGCGGTGGCTATTTATCCGGGGCATCTGTCGCTTTCCGCGGCGGAATGGGATGCTAACCAAGGCGCCAGAAAGTTTGTGATTCGAAAGCCGGAGCATGAGACGATGGCCGATAAACAATTTGGATTGAATCCCGATATTCCTGTCACCCGCCAGACGCCGCCTACGTTTTTGCTGCAGGCCGAGGATGACCACGTGGACAACGTAAACGACTCGCTGGCGTACTACATTGCGCTGAAGAAGGCTGGGGTTCCCGTGGAGATGCATTTGTACGCGCAGGGCGGACATGCGTTCGGGCTGCGGCGCACGAAGTTTCCGATAACCGGATGGCCTCAGTTGGTGGAAACCTGGCTCGGGACGATTGGGATGATTTCGGAATAGGTGTTCCGGGATCGCAAATGACAAACGGTACTTGCCGCTTCGTAGTACCCGTTGCTACCAGGACTGATCGTTCCTTGCGCTCTGCTTTGTAGTTCTAGCGATGGGACGAACGGAGGAAGTGTGGTCACTCCGTCGCGTCACGAAAGCAATGCCGATGAAGTGACAAACCGCACGATGAAGAATTCAGATATCCAGTTAAACTTCGACCCAAGATCCTGACTCACAACTTTAGTACCGAGAACTCGGCTTGTGGGAAGTGATCTCCGCGCGTGGACTCGATCTTGGACGGATTACGGGCAACTTGGAGACCGCCGGGATAAACCGGCATGTTGGTGTGTCCAAGGAAGGCTGGCGTATTCAGTGAGGAAAAGTCTCACCAGGGCAAAAGCCAGAGCCCTGTAGCTTGGATAGCAAGGAGGAAGGAAACTGAATCCTGAAAGCCTATCGACAAAGCCATCTTTCGGATGGTGAGCGAGTCATCGGGCCGTAACGAAAGTGAACGCAGAAATGGCCTCGAAACGGAAGCCCCAGAGGCCGAGCCTTCCTTCATGAGGCGAAGGCAACATGGATCGTCGCAGACTGACTGAAGCGGCGAGCCACTCTGGCGGGGTTATAGCGACAGCACGATGACAAGGATGCGCTAAGCAACTGGAGAAGCCCTCCTCGTCCCGCTGAGAAATTAGCGGAGAAAAGGAAACCGTATAACCGAAGACACCGGGAAATCGGTGGAACGACGAGAGGGTGGCGGAGGGGTCTGTAGTAGCGACGAAGCGGAGTAATGCCCGCGGAGCGAAGAGACCCTGCTGTTTGCAATGACTCCAACAAAAAGGGAGGCAAGGGTGAGATGACAAAGGCACCCATCTGTTTGCAGGACCTGAGAAGGAGTCTATACGTCAAGGCGAAGGCTGAACCAACTTGGCGTTTCTGGGGACTGTACGTGCATGTCTGCAAGATGGAAACGCTTCATGAAGCCTACCAGACGGCAAAGAAGAACGATGGAGCACCGGGAATCGACGGTGTCACGTTCGACGTCATCGAAGAGAGCGGAGTGGAAAGTTTTCTTCAACAGATTAATCACGAACTAGTCCTCAACACGTATCGACCCATGCGGGCACGGAAGAAGGAGATACCGAAGGATGGAGGCAAAGTTCGCATCCTTTCGATTCCTTCGATTCGTGACCGTGTGGTCCAGGGAGCTCTTAAGCTCATTCTGGAACCGATCTTCGAAGCTGACTTTCAATCGGGATCGTATGGATATCGACCCAAACGAACTGCGCATGAAGCGGTGAACCGCGTGGCAAAAGCAATCGTCGAGGAGAAGACCCGAGTCATCGACATCGATCTCAGCGCCTACTTTGACAACGTTCAGCATTCGCTGCTGCTCGAGAAGGTAGCGCAAAGGATACAGGATGGAGAGGTGATGCATCTTCTCAAGATGATCATGAAGGCGACGGGGAAGAAGGGAGTTCCGCAAGGTGGGGTGATATCGCCTTTGCTCAGTAATCTCTACCTCAACGAGGTGGATCGGATGCTAGAGAAGGCGATCGCTACCACGCGACGCGGAAAATACACCCACGTTCAATACGCGCGTTTTGCGGATGACCTGGTGATATTGATGGACTCCCATCCGCGGCATAGATGGCTCGTAAAGGCGGTAGAAAAACGATTGCGACAAGAGCTAGCCAAACTCAACGTGACGATCAATGAAGAGAAGAGTCGAACGGTGAATTTATCGCAGGGAGAAAGCTTCAGTTTCCTGGGCTTCGAATATCGCCTCATCTTAAGTCGTAATCAGATGTGGCGACCGCAATACACGCCCAGGTTGAAGAAGCGTAAGGCGCTATTTGCAAAGCTCCGAGAGATCTTCCGACGATTTATGAGCCAACCCGTGGAGAGAGTGATCGAGTTGATCAACCCGATCTTGCGGGGATGGGTGAACTACTTTGCAGTGGGACACTCAAGCCGGTGCTTCTCGTTCGTCAAGGATTGGGTAGAAAAGAAGATTCGACGGCACCTGATGCGATCCCGGAAACGTCTAGGATTCGGCTGGCAAAGGTGGAGTAGGACGTGGCTCTACGAGAGGCTGGGACTTTACAACGGTTACCGGCTCCATCGACTAGGCCCACTGCCGAAAGCCCATCCTGCCGGAGCGGTCTCATAACCCTTGACTAGAAGCGAGCAGGTAAGCCCATTGCTGGAAATCGGCACGATGGGTTTGATGAGGCGGGGACTGGAAACGAGCTTACGGTTCAGCTAGTGAGGCACTCCCAGAGGAAACGGGGAGCAACTGATAGGCTGCACCTTTGGAGTATCGCGCCAGTCCTCGACCCAACTAGGCGATGAAAGAGCCCTGCAGGAAAGGAGACGGCGAATCCATCCTGGCCTCGAATCTTGCAGGCGATAACGCGAGGTATCGCTTGAAGCGTAGACAGAGGTATCGGTGGGCCGGGCTATTGAGCTTCGAAAAGCCGATGCAACAGGACGCCGACTCCATTCCGAGTGGAGGAAGGCAACACGACAACCACGCTAAACGCGAGTGGATTGCCAGGTCCTGCGTCGTCTTAGAACCCGCGCACGCTGAAAAACAACATGCACGAGAACCGGGAGATACCCCGGCCCCGACGCTCGAGCAAATCATGAACGGCCTGATCCGCGAGGTTCGTTTCGGCAAGATAGCCCTCCGGATTGCAGCGGCCTTGAACACGGTGGATCCCGATATTTGGAATGCAGCCCCGCTGTTCTCCGGTGTTTCACGCCAGGCGAATCTCGAAGTCGCGCAGATGCACTTGGCCAGGCTGTATGATCGACCGACAAAGTACAAAACGCCCGTCACGGTCAGAGCCCTGCTCGACTTGGCAGAGACGCACCCCGCACTTTTCACGGAAGGTGAACCGGGCGAGGTAATCGCGGCCGCGAAGGAATGCCGGGCGATCATCACAGCCTGACGCCGTTTGCATCGATCGAGACGCGTCGGAACGAGTTGTTGGCACACCTTGACGAAAAATCCGTGATGAATCCCCGCGGCCTGGAGCAGACGGCGCCGCTTACGATCGCGGACCTTCAAAGAGTTTTTCAAGAAACCGAAAACATCTTGCACAAGATCGACCGTTTTTACAGTGGGCGTATAGGAGAGATAAAGTACTTGGACGACTACAAGGCGGTGTTTAAACTAATCGCGAAAGCAAAACGTAAACAGCGAGGGGCTTGGGAGCATCTTTTTCGGCACTACAATTCCCGCTGTCCATGGAGGTGCCACAATGATGGCGTGGCTCTATGAAATTCACGGCACTGATGGTTGCTTGGTCAGACGCGAGAGCGGCTTTAACACGAAGGAAGAAGCAGCCGCCGCGGCAGACAGATACAGACACAATAACAAAGCGAAGTTTGTGCGTCCCGAAGACCCGGATGAGATTTTCATCGTTACGTTCGGGCAGGAATTGATGGGGGGAAGCCCACCGCCGAAGGCTTAGAATCAAAACCGACCGCACGCTAAGATTCGCTGCGAAGGCATAACGAGCCGTTGGGAGAAACGACGATGGGATTCGACACCTACGGTGTAGTGAAAATAAAGGATTCTGAACCGGAAGTTTTTTGGATAGTATTCGCGGACTCCTCGATGTCACAAGGCAATCCGTTGATGCAATTCTCGCAAGACTTTAACGAGTCTGGTGTTCGAGCGCAACTCGCCAAAATGGGTCTTCCGAAAGCGAGAATCGACGAACTGATTGTAAGAGCCCGCGCCAACCCGAAGTAAGGGATGGAACTCAGCAGGTCACTGCGACAGCGAAGTTGCACGGCGTCCAGCGATGGCGGGGCAGAGCCGGGTATTTCGTAGTTCGGTGGTGTGATGCCGGGCAAGATACATCCCATTTGGAAAAATGGCGTCCGGGTTCGACCGACTGGACGCCATTTTTATTTCGGAGACAATTTGCACTACTTCGGTGCATCTCTTTAAAAGAAGAAATGACACAAGAAGATTGCCCCACGCGCGTTCCAGTACTACCCGTACGCGACTAAAAATGAGACTTAACTTGACTTCATTTATTCGCGCGCAGACTGCGCCCACTTAAAGGTATTTCTGTTGGAGGAATGCGCGATGAAAAAGAATCAAAGGGCACTTCGCGTCGCGGTCGTGTTGTTCGTTGGGCTGATTTTTGTCCCCTTGGCTAGAGCCGGCAGTATATACACGTTTAAGGTCGACCTGACAATCGGCACCGTCACCGGGACCCTTACAGGGACGTTGGACCTGTCGTTTGTGAACCCGGGTGGTTCGGGCTCCGGCGCGGCTAGTTCGCTGGTCTTTACTTCCATACCTGCCGGGTTCGGGTCGCTGGTCGGCGGCAACGCGGCGACGAGTTGGGCGAACCAAGTGACCAACCTCTTCACCGTGATCAGCGGCACCATTACGTCAGACGAATTCTTTGCTACTACTGGTCTCGCTGACCCGTCAGACGTTCTCTGCCTGAACAGCACCTCCGATTCAGGGGGGACGGTCGGAGGGTTTACTTGCCCGAGCCACATTAATGAATTACACGTGGCGTCCGGCGTTTTCGGATTTAACGCCAGTGGGTTGGAAGGTATCACTTTCTCCCTCGTCTCCTCCGCCACCCCGGAGGCTTCCTCCCTCATTCTGTTTGGCACGAGCCTGCTGGGGTTGGTGCCGTTCCGGCGAAAGCTGTTCGGGAGATAGTTCGAGACTTTACATATCGAGATTTGCAGGGAAGGGCGAGTCAGGCAACTGGCTCGCCTTTCTCATTTCTGCGGTTCGATTTCTTTTTCCCCTTCCGGCACCTTTCGCAGCGCGTCTCGTCTTTAGAACCGTAAACCTCGCTTCTACATTTTCCGCCCACATTTTCCGCACTTCTTCAAACATAGCTCTTTGCCGTCTAGAATTATCACCTTCGCGCGTTCGACATTTCGGAAGTTGGTTTTTCCGCTTTCTAGAAGCGGTCGGCATCGGCGGATTAATTGCGTTTATGCTCGTTCTCATTTTCTCAGTGCTTCTCTGCGTGCTGGCCTTTAATCCAAACGCGAACTCTTCCATCCTAGAAGTCGTTAAGCTCTCGTTTACAATCATACTTGGCTACTTTTTCGGCCAAACTACCGCGAGAAAGTAGAACATGGCACCAAACAATTTGCGTTGTCTGTCAAGCGAAATTCTACGGCCGAAAACATCAGCGGCGGTGCGACCCGTATGGCAAAGCGCGACGAAAGTCTAGAAATATTGCACGGTCGCTTGCGGGCAGCGGTATCGCCAGCGGGTAAGTGTTCAGGCCAAGAAATCGAAAAAACGAAAAAAGAGAGGACGAAAATGAAGAATGTAGACGCGGAAGTTCGAGATGCGTTGATAGCTCCAATGGAAGAAGCGCGTGAGTCGTGGGGGTCTGCACCACGAAACACAGCGCCGACCGTCGCCGCAGAATCACCGAACCGGCCGAAACGATCATCCGGCAAGTCTACTGACCGGCTTCCACGCGGCATCCGGCGCCGCGGTGATTCCCTGGTGATCTACCTAACGCATCCAGACGGCAGTGCCGAGCGAAGAAGTCTGGGAAACGTGTCGATCGGGACGGCGGTTCGCGAACGGGAAATCGAGCAACGAAAAATCGAGGAGGGGAAGTACGTGAAGAAAGTTCCGCGCGTGGCGATGGTTTTGTTTTCCGACATCGCAGACAAAGCACTCGAACATGCGAAGAACTGCAAACGATGCTGGAATGCCGACGCAGTCCGCGGAAGGCTTTTGAAAAAGTGGTGGGGAGATCGGCCGGCCGATTCGATTACGACGCAGGAGATCGATGCGAAGCTGCTTGAGAATGTGGGGACGCGAGGGTTTCGTTGGACCGAGACGACATCAAACGAGTATCGCGCAACGCTCTCCCATATCTTCAAGCTAGCGATCGACCGGGGCGAACTGACGATCAATCCGGCGCAGAAGGCGCACCGCTACACATTGAACAATGCACGGACGCGCGAGTTGTCCTTCGCGGAAGAAGATCGCCTGCGGAAAGCAAGCCGAGAACTTTTATCCCGAGAAAGAGCCGGAATTCGATTTGATTCTCCATACCGGCGTACGCCGGTCAAACCTCTACGGAATTCGGGGCGCGGAAAGGCGACCAATGCTGCCGCTGGACTGGAAGGAAGTGAACCTCGATTGGAAAATAATTAGACTCCCCCGGTCAAAGCCCAGACCTGGCTACACGGTGCCACTGAATTAGGTGGCATTGGCTGCGCTCAAGATCCTGCGCGAGCGTTCGGACGGCACGGGTGCTGTAATTCGGAAGCCGAGCGGGCGTGAAGTGTATTCGTGTCGCAAGTGGTTCGAGGCGTGTCTGAAAAAGGCTGCCATTGAGGATTTCTGCCTTCACGATCTGCGGCATACTTTTGGAACGCGACTGCGCCGGAACCGCGTCCCGCTTGAGGATATCGCTGCGTTGCTCGGTCACGGTGCGGGTAGATTGGGAATGACCGCGCGATACGCACACGTTGATCTCGACCGTTTACACGAAGCCGTTGCAACTCTCGTGCGAACTGACACAAATACTGACACAGGCACCGTTGTTGAGTTTCCGAATGCGCGTGCTGTATAGTGGAAGTCATTACGCAACTTCAATTTAATTGAGTGATGGGCGTGTAGCTCAGTTGGGAGAGCGCATCGTTCGCAACGATGAGGCCGGGGGTTCGAGCCCCCCCACGTCCACCAATCCTCTCGGTTCACTGTTTTCTTCTAATTTCTCTGCTCACAAACTCTTGTCAATAACGACCAATCGTGTAGCATGACCGCGGCACTACTCGAGTCGAAATACTTAGGAGTTCACTATGAAGAAGTTGTTTGTTTTTGCGCCGGCATTGCTGATGCTGCTCACGATTCCCGCACTGGCGCAGGAAGCCACGCTCGCTCCGCCTGAAAATTTGGTGACGGACGGCGTGCCCGCGGTTCCAGCGGCGCTCGCGGAAAATGCGGGCCGCTACGGCGAGAATCGCTCGGCGTTCCCGACAGATTGGAATCCGCAGAGCCGCGAAATGGTCATCGCCACGCGTTTTGCGAATACGTTCCAAATGCATCTGGTGAAGATGCCGGGCGGCGAGAGGCAGCAGCTCACATTTTTCCAGGAACCGGTTTACGGCGGCCGATTTCATCCCCAGGGCGGCGACTATATCGTGTTCAGGAAAGATGTCAGAGGCGGCGAGTGGTACCAACTCTTCCGTTACGATTTGGCGTCCGGCAACAGCACGCTCTTGACCGACGGCAAGTCGCGAAACAGCCTCGGCCCTTGGTCCTCCGCTGGCGACCAGATCGCCTACACCTCCACTCGTCGGACCGGCAAGGACACCGATCTTTGGGTGATGAATCCCGCCGACCCAAAATCAGACCACTTGTTGACGCAGCTTTCCGGCGGGGGCTGGGATCCGGAAGATTGGTCACCGGACGACAAGAGAATTCTATTGCTCGAGGAAATTTCGGTGAATGAGACCTATATGTGGCTGGTAGACGCCTCCACCGGGGAAAAGACTGAGCTGACTCCTCACCAAACGTCAGAACAAGTTGCCTATAACAACGCGCGATTCAGCAAAGACGGCAAGAGCGTCTACTTTACGTCGGACAAAGACTCCGAATTCCAACGCCTCATCTATATGGACCTGACCACCAAGCAAACAAAAGTGCTCACCGCGGATATTCCCTGGGACGTGAATGAGTTCTCGCTTTCGCACGATGGAAAGCGCATCGCATTTGAGACCGACGAGGGCGGCCTCAGCAAGCTTCACCTCCTCGACACCGCGGCCGGCAGGGAACTCGCTGTACCGAAGCTGCCCGTGGGCTTGATCGGCGAATTGAACTGGCATCGCAATAGCCATGACTTGGCGTTCAGTCTGACCACGGCTCGGTCGCCCAGCGACTGTTATTCGCTGGATGTAGATACAGGCAAAGTGGAGCGCTGGACCACAAGCGAGACGGCCGTGAACACCGAGTCCTTTCCGGAAGCTGGATTGGTCCACTGGAAAAGTTTTGACGGCAAGACGATTTCCGGTTTTCTCTACCGGCCGCCCGCGAAATTTACGGGAAAACGCCCAGTCCTGATCAACATTCACGGAGGGCCAGAAGGGCAGTCACGCCCCGGCTTCCTGGCCCGCAACAACTATTACTTGAATGAGCTTGGCATTGCTCTGATTTATCCGAATGTGCGCGGCTCTACAGGCTACGGCAAAACGTTCACGAAACTCGACAACGGTTTTCTTCGCCAGGATTCGTACGAAGACATCAACACGCTCTTTGATTGGATAGCCGCACAGCCCGATCTTGACTCTGGCCGCGTTGCCGTCATGGGAGGCAGCTACGGCGGCCACATGACGCTCGCCATTTCCACTTTCTACAGCGACCGAATCCGTTGCTCGATCGACATCGTGGGAATGTCCAACCTGGTGACCTTCCTCGAACACACCGAGGCTTATCGCCGCGATTTGCGCCGCGTGGAATATGGTGACGAGCGCGATCCCAAAATGCGCAAATTCCTGGAACACATCGCGCCCATGAACAACGTGGACAAGATTAAGAAGCCCATGGAAGTTATCGCCGGGAAGAACGATCCGCGCGTGCCGGTCAGCGAGTCTGACCAGATTGTGGAGGCACTTAAGAAACGGGGAACTCCCGTGTGGTACATCATGGCGAAAGATGAAGGCCACGGCTATCAGAAGAAGGCGAACCAGGACTACGCATTCTTCGCGGACATTATGTTCCTGCAGCAGTATCTGCTGAAGTGAGCTGACGGTTTATCTTTCGATTTCTAGTTCGGTCTCCATCGAATGGCTTGGAGAAGCGGCTGCCGGAGCTGATTTTTCGGCCCCAGAATAAGAGACGGGAACTGTTTTAGGCGCGGAAGCCGCCGGCTTGGGAACGCGGCTGCCGGACGTCCCGTTCTGTTTGGCCTCAACGAAGTCGGCAAGACACAATCGCAGGTTTCCTTGGTTTGTGCAGTAAGAAAGCCCCACGTCCATATCGATAACGCCCGCGCGAATCATCTTCTCAATTTCATCGTCGAAACACTGCATCTCGCCGCCCTCGGCATCGCGCATGGCATCCAGCAACGATTTTCCCTCGGATTCGCCTTTCTGCACGTATTCGCGGGTTCGTATCGTAGCTTTTAGAATCTCGAATGCAGCCACGCGGCCAGAGCCATCGATACGGGGAATCAGACGTTGCGAAACAATGTAGCGGAAGGATTTGGCCAGGCGCCCGCGAATTGCATTCTGTTCTTCGAGCGGAAACACGCCAATGATTCTTTCCACCGTTTTCGAAGCATCGATCGTGTGCAGCGTGGAATAAACCATGTGGCCGGTTTCGGCCGCTTCCAGCGCTACTTCGATGGTTTCCTTGTCGCGCATCTCGCCCACCAGAATCAGTTTCGGCGCTTGCCGCAACGCTGCGCGCAAGGCCAGCGCAAAGCTCGGGCAGTCGGTGTGCAACTCGCGCTGATGAATCGTGGCCAATTTGTGCTGGTGCAGGAATTCAATGGGATCTTCGATGGTGATCACATGGCAGGCTTTCGTCTGGTTTATTTTGTCCACAAACGCAGCCAGCGTTGACGATTTCCCGCTTCCCGTAGGTCCTGTAACTAAAACGACTCCCGGGCGAAGACTTGCCGCTTCATGAAGTTCGGCCGGCAGATTGAGCGATTTGAAATCCGGCACATCGGTGGGAATCACGCGCATCACGATCCCGCAACTCCCGCGTTGGGTGAAAATATTCACGCGAAAACGCGAAAGTTTTGGGACGCTGTAGGAAATGTCGCAGGAACCCTCTTCTTTCAGCTTTTCCAGTGCGTGCTTGCTGCGGCCCATGAGATCGTTTGCGATTCGCGCCGTGTCGTCCGGCTTCAACATCCCCACGCCGGCAATCTTCAATTGCACCAGCTCGCCGTTTACTTCCACCTGTGGCATGCGGCCCGGGGAAAAAATCAAATCGCTGATTTTCGGCGCGGCGCGCAACATCGTCGCAATGATGACGTTGGTCGCTAACGGAGCGCTCGCTGGGGCGGCAGGGGCAGTCGAGGCCGCCGGGGCTGTCGGAACGGCTATAGGAACATCCATTGCACTTCCTCCATCGAGTCGTCCGACATAGCACCGGGACGCCTAGGGTAAGCTCCAGTATGAAGGAAGGACGCCGACCTCCAGTCAGCCAGCATGACAGGCTGTTCTCAAAGCATTAGTAGTACTAAAAGCGTCATCAAATTACATGTCGAATCGCGGAAACACACCCGTAGGGGCGCAGCATGCTGCGCCCGGGGAAACATTCGCTATAATTTTCAGTCGGGGCTCAATATTGCTCACTAGAGTGGTCTACTTCGTGTTTGGAACGACTGTCGCCGCCGGATTCGGCCATCCTGCCACCACCGGTAGCGCCGGCGCCACCGCAGGAGCGGTCGTCCCATAATCTTGTCCCAACAGCGCAGCAATGGTCGCGGCAATCTGGCTCTGCGTCACACGCGGCACGTTAGCCATCTCCCCCAGCGCCGGAGTATCCGGCCCGATCACCGCGATCCAGATATTTTCAGCGCCATCGATATTCTTGTCATGATTCTTCCATTGTTCGAGGCCACTCCCGCGCCCATGGTCAGTTGTGACAATAAAAGTGACCTGGTTACGATATGCCGGCATTCCCTGCATCGTGTTCCAAAGCTCGGCGATGAATGCGTCATCCTGATGTGCGGCTTGCAACACCAGATCGTATTTTCCCTCGTGCGCCCAATCGTCCGTGCCGCCATAGCCTACAAAGAGAACGCGCGGGCCATGCGTGCCCAGATAATCCAACAAATCCTGATGGGTGAAGGAATCGAATGCGTCGTCATCTTCCACACGCGTTGTAGTCTCATATAGCTTTTTCAGCAATTGCTCGCGCGGAGTGAGCAGTTGCCCCCACGGCAAATCCCATCCCGCGCGAACAAACAGGCCGCTGCGTTTCGCATTGAAGATATCGTTGTAAGTGTTCCACGTGCCGAATATAGCCACCTGATCGCGAAATTCCGGTTTGTTGTTCAGCGACTCGAAAACGGTTGTATTTGGATTTAGCCCATAGTCATTGCTATCGATTCTTTTGTCCGCGTGCCCGGTCGACATTTCGTTGTATCCGGGGTACGAAAACTTCAGTCCGTTGGTAACCTGCGCGACGCTGCCCTTGTGCTGGTTGCCATATATCTGGCCCTTCTGAGCGATTTCGCCCCAAAGAAACGGCATTAGATTTTTGCGTCCCTCCGCCGGCGTGTCGCGCCAGAAATCCTTGCGCAATTGCTTCACGTCCTGCGCCCCGCCATGCTTCTCGTCCATCAAGTCATGCTCCGGCCCATCGAATACTTCCTGCCAGCGAAATCCATCCATCACGATCAGCACAACAGCTCGCGTCTTCAGTGCACTCGATGGCCTAGCTGCGGCGGGCACTACAGAATTTATCATCCCGCCAAACAGCGTTCCACTCTTCTTCCGGCTTATGCGCGCCGACAAAAGCACCGTGAGCAGCGTTACGCTCCCCAATATTGCAACTATCACCACCCACCGCGTCTTCAACATGGCCTCCAAATCAAAACGCGATAATAACCTACGGAATTTTAAAAATGAATAGCTCTAGAAGCGGGTCACGGCGTGAGAAAACCCAGATATAGGCCCTAGCGCCAACCCTGATTCGATACTGACAATGGTCCAGTACAATCTGGGGCGGTTTTCTCGCGGAAGTGTGCTCTTGGAGCTGAACTTCAACACCTTCCCTTAAGCAAGTTGGTAAAGAACAGCTGAGATTAAAGCTATCAAGGCGACCCATGGCAAGGTTCGCACGTTTAATGTTAGCGCTAACATAAGATGAGGAGTCAACATTGCCGGTCATTACTAATTAGATTCGACGGCTTCGGGTGGGTCGATCGCGTAGATTGGTTCCATCTCGGTGGGGAATTCGACCAGGAAAGTTGCGCCGCCTTCGGGACGGTTGAGACACTCAATCCTGCCGCCATGTTCTTGCATGATCCCGTAGCAAATGCTGAGGCCCAGTCCAGTACCTTTGCCCACCGGTTTAGTTGTAAAGAAGGGATCGAAAACCTGGTGCGGATGTTTTATTCCCGCGCCCGTGTCAGAGAATTGCACCACGATCCTGGATTCGCTGTGTGAGGTGCGTATCAGCAATTTGCCTCCGCCCACTTCTTCGAGAGCATCGACCGCGTTGCTGATCAAGTTGAAGAAAACTTGCAGGATTTGGTTGGCATCGCCTCTCACGGAAGGCAGATCGATTGCGGGGTATGACTCCACTTCGATGTGCCGTCCCCGCAAATCCAGATTGCTCAAATGTAGAGCGGTCGCAATGACCTGGTTAATGTCCAGGTGCGTCTTCTCGCTGGGAACGCGCCGCGCAAAACTCAGCAGGCTGGTCACTAGCGTTTTGATTCTGCGCGCCAGTGTGCGGATTTTGTCCGCCACGATTCGCTGACGGTCTCCCAGCGCGGGGTCGTCCACTAACAGATCCGAATATCCCAAAATTCCGGTGAGCGGGTTGTTTATTTCATGGGCTGCGCCCGCTGCCAATTGCCCGAGCGAGACAAGCTTTTCCGTTTGAATCATCTGCTCCTGAACGTGTTTCAAGTTATCGAAGGACTCGCGTGCGGCTTCGAGCAGCCGGCTTCGGTCATGGTCCACTAAGCGCTGGCGGATAAATGTAAGCAGCGCAACAACGAGCAATGTCACCTGCGCCACACCGAACCGGAATGTTCGTATGGAGTCAGGATTGGTGCTGAACCAAAGAGCCCAAAGCGCCATCAGTGGAATCGAGAAGACGGCCACCCTGGACAACAAGAACGCCCAGTTCCTCGCGTCGTCTTGCGCTACGGGCGCAGTCTCGCGCTGAGGCTTCAGGCTGTACGCCACAAAGCCCGCGGTCCCGAACCAGATGAATGACGCGACGAGCGGTAGGTCGAAAACGCTCCCCGTAAAGTAATCCTGCCGATCGATGGCCCGGTTCGTAATATACGATCCGGCGGCATACAAAAGGGAAGCGCTGAAAAGGTGGGCGTACACTTCACGCCATTTTCCTCTCGAGCGGTTCATCAACATCGCAAAGCCCATGGCTAATATCAGGTTCTCCACGGCCGCCAGATGGTCGTACATCCAGCCGTAGGTCAGTACATTCGGCGCGATGTATTGCCACGGAATCACCACGAAGAGGTAGAGATAAACCCACCAAATCAGCAGAAGCGTGAAATCCAGATACCCGGTATGAACGTTCAGGTCGTCGCGCCGGTCATGCGGTTTCAGCGCCAGCGCGCCGATCATCGGCACCGGATGCAAGAAAAGAATTACGTCCCCGATAAATGGATTGGGGGTCTGCTTGCGCAATACCACTTCGAAGTAGGTCCATATCGACTGGCCCACCAGCCAGGCCGCGCATCCCAGCGCCAGCAGCAGCCAGAACAGTCGAGTTCGCCGCTCGGGCAGCGACGCATTCATCATCAGGCCTACGCAGGCGAACAGCGCTGCGAGAGATTGAAAGATATCGCCGAACGCAGTAAGCCCGCGGCCGTTCGGAACTGTAAGAGAGACAAGGCAATAGCCGCCGACGATGACGGCCCAACCTGCGAAGAGCGCCCAGCATATGCCCGACATTCTCGGGGCGCGGCTCATTAACCTGTTAAGAGTTGTGTCTGGCGCGTTCATGCCTATCCTTAGGGGATTCGGCTTCTACTGAGGATACGATTGTATAGGTGTTCGGTCGAATGGGATTCCGGGCCGCGTGACTTGAGGAGCAATACTCTTGCGGCCACCTCGGGTAGATTTGGACAGGCTAAGTTATGGCATCGCAGCTTCTTGCGGCGCCGGTGTTAATTCGACGCCGCAAGTGGCTGGTTTATGGATGGGAGGACTGGCTGGCTTGGCGCTCGGCTACGATCTTGCGCGCGTTTTGGTATAGCGCCCTGGCCTGCGGGATCAGGTCAATGGCTTTCTCAAGCTGCGGATCATTCTGCAGGGCGACCTTGAACCCCTCGTTCAGGCTAAAAACGCTAGTGAAGACCTCGCGCTTGACTTGCCATTTCAGCCAGGTCAAGTTGTCTTGAATTTCAGGTTCGGTGTACTTGATGTGTTGTTTGTCGAGATATTTCCGGAATTCGGCGATGACTTCGTCGTTGACCACGAAATCCTTGGTAATGTTGGGCTTCGCGCTGAGATAGAACTCAGTGAAGGTGCCGACTCCTTGCGGAGCCGCGTAGAACACGCCGCGTCGATACAGTGCCTGCTGGAAATCATTCAGCTTGGGAGCAGCGACAAAATCGTCTGGAGTAATACCACCCTGCCCGAATACCTGCCGCCCGCTATCGGTGAGTCTCACTTCCGGTTGCTTGGGCTTTTGGGGATTGTAGTGATAATCGTAGAGCGAAACATTTTTGTAGTCGCGCTGAATCAGGCGTCCGCTCGGCGTGTAATACCGGGCAGTGGTAAGTAACAGGGCAGTCTCTTCACTGAGCGGAAGCTGCGTTTGTACCAAGCCTTTGCCGAAACTGTTCTCGCCGACGACTAAGCCGCGGTCGTGATCTTGTATGGCGCCAGCAACAATTTCCGAAGCGGAAGCGCTTTGCCCATTGATGAGCACAACGATGGGAACTTCAATGCCTTGATTCCCGCGCACGGCATAGTAGCGACGCTCCGGAGAGACGCGCCCGCGATGCGAAACCACAATCTCGTTCTTGTCCAGAAACATATCGGAGAGGCCGACAGCCTGGTTCAGAAGTCCGCCACCATTGTTACGCAGGTCAAGTACGAGGCCATCGAGCTTGGGGAAATCGAGCTGCTTGAGCGCGTCGGCGACGTCGCCATCGGTGGTTTCGCTAAACTGTAGCAGGCGCACATAACCGATGCCCGGCTTGACCATGGTGGAAAACTCAACGGCGGGGCGAGTGATTTTGGCACGCGTGACAGCGACTTCAATAGGCTTGTCCCAGCCTTCTCGTCCCAAAGAAATGTGCACCACAGTGTTCTCGGGACCCTTGAGCATCTCTGCTACTTCAGTGCCGGTGAGACCTTCGCAGGATTTTCCCTCCACCTTCAAAACGACGTCGCCCGGGCGGATTCCGGCTTTATATGCCGGGTAGCCAACAAATGGGGCGAGGACCACGGTTTGGTTATCGCGCTGCGAGATGGTCATGCCCACGCCGTAATAATTCCCCTTCTGGTCTTCCTTGAAGAGAGCGTATTGCTTGGGATCAAAAAAGTTGGAGTGCGGATCTAGGACGTGTAGCATGCCGGGAATCGCGCCGTCGTAGATTACTTTGTCGGTGTCCACCGGGTCGGCGTAATTGCGCTCGACTACAGACAGGACGTGCGTGAAACTCCTTACGGAATCCTGTAGCTGGGTGTCAGCAGTGCTGGAGGCCCGAGCCCTGAGTGTGGGCCCGAAAAGGCCTCCTAGGACGGCTGAGATTCCCAAGACCGCAATCAGTACGACGACGCCGCGTTTAGACGATGGTTGCGATTCCATGCGACCTCACTGTGCCCAGATTCTGATTGTACCACACTAGCTTTGGACGGCTGCCGGAGCGCCTATGTTTCCTGAATCATTGGTAAGGCCGCAGCACACTGCCGGGGTCGCTTCGCGCTGAAAGCACTCTGGAAACACCGAAACAACTCGGCTGAGGGATTGAGAATTACGATTGGGATTTCTGCATTTCTGGCGATTTGAGCAACTCGTCGATGTTTGTTTTCTATAGGTTAGACTGGTTTCTAATTCGTGAATTTGGCGATTTAGCGTTCCACTAAACTGGCCAGTTCCGGTGGTTGGCTGGGTGTGCAAGTAGGGAGTTCTCGGGTCAGCAGGGTACGACATTTCAGACGGTTGCTGGCCCCCTTCGTTAGCGCCGATCCTGAATCCAATTTTCATCGCGACAATGATAGGAAGCCATTTCTGAAAATACAAGGAGTATGAGGCGGTGGACTTTTATTCGTAGGTACTAAAATCCGGAGCGGCATTGCGAAAGACCTAGAAGGTCTCCACACATCTATACTTGCAATGAGGCCGCAGTCTTCCGCGAGAGAGCGGGAATCTCTGCAGCCTGCTGTAAAGATCCCCAACTCAGAAACTAATTTTTGGCCTCGCGCGACGCTTTCACGAGCGCCATGAGGCGAAGTCTGCCTTGAAGGAGAAAGACTACTTTGGGTACCACGGCATGATGACGGGAAAACCCCGCTGGTTTCAATCTGGATTAATTCTGCTCCCGACGCTCTCGAGACGGCTTCATTACCCTGCAACATGTACGCATTAGAACAGTAAATTGTTCGACGCCGCTGGACGAAAATAATTTCTGAATATCCGCGAAGCAGACTGCATCTCGCCTGTCCGGGCCGGTGTCTAGCTTTGCAGGCTTTCCGCGGTGGGGGCGTAGCGGCGCAGAAGCGTGATGGAAAAAACCAGGACGAGGATGAGGACGCCCAATAAACCAAGCTCCAGCATGTTAGCTCGAAATATGCTGGCGCCCTCGGTGGACCAAGTTCCACCCGTTGTGAGTGTGGCGGCTTCCAAAGTAATTACGAGAATGCGCCGAATGGAGGCGATCAGGCCCACGACCAGGAATGGCTCGGTAACCAGATAATGAGAGTGGATGGAGATTCGCACGGTGTGGAGAATTTCGACCAGCATCAGGACAACGAGGAGTTGGTCGAGCACGAGCAGAGTCTGGCTGGCGATGCTCCGATGAGCGAAGCCCTCCCAAAGTGTTTTGCCGGCGCTTCCGATAGTCGCGAGCGCGGTTATGAAGAGCAACACGGCGAGGATCGTATAGATAACGACTTCGGCACTCCCGAGGTAGTCGCTAAAATGGACGCGCAGTTTTTCTTGGGCCATTGTGTTACACGCAGAATCGCGCTGATGAACGCCGCTCGAGGGCCGAGTATAACGATAAGTTGGTTTACGGGGAAGTGAGAACGTCGGTACGCGGGGATCGCGGCGCAAAATTCAGCGCTTCGAAGAAAGCGTTCAGTTTCAAGCCTGGAATTCAGAGTCTCTTACTGGTGATCCAGCCGACTGGCCTTTCGTACAGGTAATTTGGACGATGTCTACGCAAACGAGTGCGTTGACGCTGCTCGGAGGGCGACATACCGTTGTCTTAGAGCGTTATTTCCGGAAAAGCAAAACCAAGATGCCACTGAAGTGCGGCGCTACGAAATTCAAATACAAGAGTCGTAGTGCTTCGAACTAGGAGACAACGATGAGCGACGCGCGCGATAATTTTGTGTCACCAAAATCCCCATCCGCTGAGAAGCTTAATTCCGGGCGGCGGCGGGTTCCTCGAATAGGGGCAGTTCATGGGACTGCGCTTGGCCTGCTGGCGGCAGTGTTGTATCTCGCGCCGGCCGCGCGCTCTCAATCGCAATCGGCGTCTTCTTCAACGCAGGCGACCCAGCCTGCCGCGCAGACTCCAGCGCAGGCGGCTGCACAAGCCCCTGGACAGCCTACTGCCGGGGCGCAAACCAACGCGTCTTTTCAAGCGCAGCCGCAAATGCAAGACCAGTCGGCTCCGGCGCCGCAATCGCTGGGAGAGGCCGCACGCCAGGCGAGAGCGCAGAAAACAAAATCCGAAACTGGCAAAGTGTATACCGAGGACAAGTTATCCGGGCTGTCAGGCCATGGAGTTTCGTCGGTAGGGTCGGGAAGCCAAGGCGGGGGAGGGTCGTTCGGTGGCAATCCGTACACCAACTCCGGTTCAACGGGTTCAGGTTCTCTCGCGACTAACGAGGCGTATTGGCGCGGCAGAGCGAATGCGATACGGAGCCAAATGGCTCAGTTGGACGCGCAGATCGCGGGGATTCAGCAAGAGATCAAAAAGAAGGGCGCGGTCACGGTGGACCCGATGAGCGGGGCGGCGGCGGGCGTGATTTACGTTGAGGACCGCAACATGCAAATCAAACAGATCGAGGGGCAAAAAGAGAAGCTGCATGAGCAGTTGGAATCGTTGGCGGAAGAAGGGCGCAAGGCTGGCGCGGATTCCGGATGGTTCCGCTGAGGGCAGGATAGCCGGCCAGAGCTGAGAAGTTAGGAATCTCCACCGCTGCGGGGTGGCAGTACCCTCGAAGGCCAATTCGGCAAAGATGCTTCCCGCCGAGTCGTAAGCTGCGCAAACTCTCAATCTTCAGTTTCGAATGGAGTGCCAGTTCGTGCGGGGACGTGCTCCGGTTTGCGGATTTTTCCCACCAATGCGAAAATACTGGCATGAAAAAACTCTTAACTCTAGCGGCAACCATATTGATGTCGAGCGGTTTGATTGTCAGTAGCGCGAAGGCACAGGACACATCCAGTTCGAACCCATCTCAGTCGCCAACGGCCCAAGCGCCTGCGGCACAGGCACCCCCGCAAACGCCTGCGGCGCAGCCCGATGCGAAAACACCTCCGGCGAAGAAGCCAGATTCAAATACGGCTGCGACGAAAACTCCTGCGGCGAAGGCGTCCGATACCAAGGCCACCGACTCGAAGACGCCTGCTACGAAAACGCCTGCTACGAAAACGCCTGCGGATAAAGCGCAGACCTCTAGCGCCGCTGGGACGAAAACACCAGTTCATCATGCGACTGCTGCTCCTATGGTATTGAAGACTGAAAAGGAAAAGAGGAGCTACGCGATCGGAATGAATATTGGGAAAACCATCAGCAAGAATTCTTTGGATGTTGATCCCAACATTTTGGCCCGTGGGGTAAAAGACGCATTGACTGACAGCAAGCCTTTGATGACGGAAGAAGAGCAAAAGGCTGTAATGGCTGCGCTCCAAGCGGATGTTCGCAAGAAAGTGGAAGACGAGAGACAACAAGCCATGGCAAAAGGCAAAAAAGAGAGCGACGCGTTTTTGGCGGCCAACAATTCAAAAGAAGGAGTGGTGACGTTGCCGAGCGGCCTGCAGTACAAAGTATTGAAGGAAGGGTCGGGGCCGAAGCCGACACCGTCGGACACGGTGGAATGCAATTACAAGGGGACGCTGATCGACGGTACAGAATTTGACAGTACCGCCAAACACGGCGACAAGCCTTCGACGTTTCCTGTCACCGGAGTGATCAAGGGCTGGACTGAGGCTCTGCAACTGATGCCCGTGGGATCGAAGTGGCAACTTGTGATTCCGCCCGACCTCGCATATGGAGACCGAGGCGCGGGGGGAGTGATCCCACCGAATGCGACTTTGGTTTTCGAGATTGAACTGGTTTCGATTCAGCCGCCCAAACCCGCCGCCAAGTAACTCTGGATAGCGGTATGAATCTTGCAAAAACGGCGTCTCGGTGGCAGGGATTAGAGATAAACTGCAACCGCGGCGCCGTACTGCGCAACTAACTTCAAAATGTTCAGCGTTCCACACCTGATTATCATCTTCGTGGTAGTCCTGATCGTATTTGGGCCGGAAAAGCTGCCGGACCTGGCGCGCAACCTGGGCAAGATTATGGGAGAATTCCGGCGCGCTACAGGCGAGCTGCGTTCGACGTTTGATGAGCATATGCGGGATATCGAACGTGAGGCGAGCATGCGCGCGGCTGCGGCGGCTGGAACGGAGACCACGATTGCTCCCACCGAGCAGAACACGATAGGGCAGCCGAATCCAGTGGGGACGGTGACCGCCGATGCGCCGCATGGGCGGACGATGGCACCTGCGAACTCGTCAGCAGGAGAGAACGCGACGACTTCCGCGGATGAAACGCCCGGCGCGACGCAGGCAGAGGTGACCGCGGCAAGCATTGACGCCGAGCAGAAAGGCGCCGAACTGTCGGCAAGAACTGACCACGACGAGGAAGACGATGGCGGCAGCCGCCCAGCCTGATCCGAACGCAACGCCTCCGCCGGACAACGATCCAGGCGGGCGCATGTCGTTTTTCGAGCACCTTGTAGAGCTGCGAAAGCGGCTGATTCACGCGGCAATTGCAATTGTGATCGGCACGGGAATCGGACTATTCCTATCGAAGCACTTCATTACGTTCGTCGTGCAGCCGATGCACATGGCGTTACGTTCGGCGCATCTGGAAGACAACCTCTACTACACGAGTCCGGCGGGGTACGTCAGCCTGGTAATTAATCTGGGCCTGTATTTAGGAATCGCAATCGCGATGCCCTACGTTCTCTACCAGGTTTGGCTTTTTGTTGCTCCGGGGCTTTTCAAGCACGAGCGCCGAGCGGTGTCGGGATTTATTATGTCGTCGATGTTTTTATTTTTGTGCGGGGTGGCGTTCGGCTATTTCGTCATGCTGCCGACCACGTTGAAATTTCTGATTGGCTTTGCGAATGAAGGGCCGATCAAGCCGCTGATCAGCATCAATGAATATTTCGATTTAACTTTGATCATTCTGCTGGGGCTGGGCGTAGTGTTCGAGTTGCCAGTGCTGATTTTCATTCTTTCGCTGTTTGGAATTGTGACGCCGAAATTTCTGCTGAAGAATTTCAGGTATGCGATGTTGATCATCACGGTGGTCGCGGCGATTGTGACGCCCACGCCCGACGCGACGACCATGCTGGTGTTCATGGCGCCGATGATTCTGCTCTATTTTGTCGGTGTGCTGGTTTCATACGTTGTGCTAAGGCGCAAGCAGGCTGCGGACGTCGCGACCGGGGAGGCGCATTAGATGGCAAGTTCATCACGCAAGCTTGGGTTCGCGGCGGGGCTGCTGGCAGTGGCGATGGGTGTGGCCGCGTGCAGCCATGGCGGCGCAAGCTCGGAGACGTCAACGGGGGCCGCGTCGGCAGCCCAGCCTGTTGCGAAGCAAGATACCTCTACTGACGCGAACAAGCCGGCTGAGACAGCGCCACCCGCTTCGCAAACAGGCGGATTCGATGGCGCGAAAGCGTACGAGCATGTGGCCAAGATTGTGAGCTATGGTCCGCGGCCTCCGGGTTCGGAAGGCATTCGTCATGTGCAGGATTACATTCGCGAACAACTGAAAAGCTACGGATGCACGGTGGACGAGGACGATTTCCACGCGTCCGCGCCTGTAGGCGATGTGGCGATGAAAAATATGATTGCCAAGACGCAGGGAACGGGGCAGGGAATTATTTTGCTGCTGACGCATTACGATTCGCTGAGCAGCGTGAAAGACTTTGTGGGCGCAGAAGACAGCGCTTCGTCGGATGGAGTGATGTTGGAGATGGCGCGCCTTCTGTGCGGAAAAAAAGAGCCGAATTCCGTGTGGATTGCGTTTTTGGATGGCGAAGAAGCATTCGTTAACTGGGATACGAACGACGATCACACCTACGGCAGCCGGGAACTGGCGGCGAGGATGGCGATTTCGGGAGATTTGAAGAAAGTAAAGGCTGCGATGCTGGCCGACATGATTGGTCAATATGGGCTGGAAATTCCGCGCGAATCAAATTCAACGAAATGGCTCGTGGATCTGATTTGGAAGACGGCGAAGGGGCTGGGTTACCAGAATATTTTCGTGACGCACGAAGCAGGCTATTCAGACGATCACCAGCCGTTTCTGGCTCGCGGTGTGCCAACGGTGGACCTGATCGATTATGACGGCTTTCAGAACCCGAAATACTGGCACACGGCGCAGGACACGCTCGACAAAGTAAGCCCTCGCAGTGTAGCAATCGTGGGCCACGTGATTTTGGAGACTGTTAACGAACTGCAGAAGAAATTCCACTAATTCGTAACCGCCAGCGCAAGGCTTTATACCGTATTCATCTTGTTCGACCGCAGTGTGTGCTACATTTTTGTTTCGCATGGCAACCATCCGCATTAGCCTCTCTCGCGGCGCGTATCGCGTGTATTGTTCGCCTAGTGCGAACTCGCGCGGGCGGAATCCACGTGCTTGCGGGGATGGCGGATACAGCGGCACGTTTGTGATTTCTTCGCCAAACGTGTGGCAACATTGGGGACGGAAGGTTTCGAAACGCATTCGCGGGCTTCGCGCAACACGCGTTCTGCTCATTGACGACAGCGAACAGCGCGAAGAACCTTGCAACCGTAGAACTGGTTGTGCCGCGCGTTGAGCCTGGCGGAGCGGACCGGCGCGCGGTGCTGATCGTGGCGTGGGCGGCGGCGTGGTGGGAGATGTGGCGGGGTTTACTGCAGCGAGCTATTTGCGCGGAGTCCGATTGGTGCAGATTCCCACCACGCTGGTGGCGCAAGTGGATAGTTCGGTGGGCGGCAAGACCGGCGTGAATCTGCCAGAAGGGAAAAATTTGGTGGGCGCGTTTTATCCTCCGGAGCCGTGATCGCCGATATGGATACGCTGGGAACGCTGCCGCACCGAGAATATCGGTCTGGCTTGTACGAGGTGATCAAATACGGCGTGATTGCGGATGCCGAGCTTTTTCGTTATCTCGAACGCAATATGCTGGCGCTGCTGCGTCGCGATCCGGCGGCGTTGGAGCTATGTGATTTATCGATGCATACGAATTAAGGCACACATCGTGGAACGAGACGAACGAGAGAGCGGGCTGCGCGAGATACTTAACTTTGGGCATACGTTTGGCCACGCGTTGGAAGCGTGACCGGATATCGACGATTTCTTCATGGAGAAGCGATCGGGTGGGGAATGTACGCGGCAACCATGCTGGGGATCGGCAACGGACGCATAGCGGAGAGTCGGAGGCGGCGCGGATCATGCGACTGGTCGCGAGCGTGGGGCCGCTTGCCGTCCATGGGTAAGATTCACACCGCGCAATTGCGGCAGACTTTGGCGGGCGACAAGAAAGCGCGCGGCGGCGAAGTTCGTTGGGTGCTCCCGCGAGGAATCGGAAAAGTGCAAAGAGGCGCAGTGCTTCCCTGGAAGCTGATTGCGCGCACGATTTCGGAATTGCCGGAACTTGCAATGAAGGCCAGAGATTGACGAACTGCATGCCGATCATGACCACGCCGATATTTCCGACGCAAGCGCCAGGATCGCGGCCGAAAGGAGCGCGCGATGAGCGTGAAGCCGCGGCGCAGGTGCGGCAAATGTTTACGAAAATTGCGCCACGCTACGACTTTCTGAACCATTTGCTTTCGTTGTCCATCGATCGAGTGTGGCGTCACCGTACGGCGGTCAAATTCGGGAAAATTATTCGTCGCACGGACGCTCGTATTCTGGATTTGTGCTGCGGAACGGGGGATTTGACGTTCGCCATGGAGCGCGTGCGGATGAAGGCGTTGCGCGATTCCGGGGCACATCGCATACCGATGGTGGGCGGTGATTTTGCGCGAGCCTATGCTCGAACGAGCGCGCAAAAAAGGTAAGGCGCATCACCGGGCGGCGGAGTTTGTTGCGTCGGACGCGCTGAACCTGCCATTTCCCGATGCTTGTTTCGACCTGGTGACTACGGCGTTTGGATTTCGCAATTTGGCGAACTACGAGAATGGCCTATGCGAAATCGCTCGTGTTTTGAAAGACGGCGGGCAACTCGGAATCCTGGAATTTTCCGAGCCTAGCGGCGGAGCCATGGCCGCCCTTTTTCGATTCTATTTCCGGTACATACTGCCGAATGTTGGTGGGGCGATTTCAGGAAGCAAGGACGCGTACAGATATTTACCAGGGTCGGTGGCGAGATTTCCGAACCGCAACGAGCTGGCAGAAATGATGAGGAAAGTGGGATTTGTTGATGTACAGATGTATTCCTGGAATTTCGGCAGCGTTGTTTTGCATACGGCTCGAGTACCGCTAGTGGGCGCAGGTGTGAGTGATGTATTTAAGGGCTAGTTTTCCAGGCCTAGCGCGCGGATTTTGTGCAGCAGAGTTTTGTAGGAAACTTCCAAGTTTTTCCGCTGCGCGCGTTTTATTCCACTTCGATTCGCGCAGGGCGTTTTGAATCTTGAAGCGCTCGACGTGGGCCACGGCGCGTTGCGAAACCTCTTCGAGTTCGGACCTTCCCAGATGAAACTCTCGTCGAGCATTCCTTCGGGAAGCTGCTCGGCGGATGGTTTGGCAACCGGCAGTTGAAGCGCGCTGGCGTCGATTTCAGGGCCGTTCGCCAGAATGGCGGCGCGCTCGATGGCGTTTTGCAACTCGCGCACATTGCCCGGCCAGGCATAGGTCGCCAAACGGGCGCGGGCTTCTTCGGCGAATTTCAGAGCAGGCTTGCGAAACTCGCGGCGGAATCTTTCCAGGAAATGCTCGGCCAGCAGGAAGACGTCATCGCCGCGTTCGCGCAGAGGCGGAATGGTGATGGGCACGGCGGAGATCCGGAAGTAAAGATCCTCGCGAAAAGTCTTGTCGGTCACGGCTGCGTGCAGATTTTTGTTTGTGGCGGTCAGGATGCGGACGTTTACTTCGATTTCCTGCGTGCCGCCGACGCGCTCGAAACGTTTTTCTTCCAACACGCGCAAAAGCTTGCTCTGGATGGCCAGAGGAAGTTCGCCGATTTCGTCCAGAAAGAGCGTGCCGCGATGGGCGAGTTCGAGCTTGCCGATCTTTCGCGCGCCCGCGCCGGTGTAGGCGCCGCGCTCGTGTCCGAATAATTCGTTTTCGACCAGGCCTTCGGGAATCGCCGCGCAATTCAGCGCCACGAAGGGATGATTGGCGCGCGGGCTGAGGTGATGTATGGCGCGGGCGAAAAGTTCTTTGCCAGTTCCGCTCTCGCCAAGCAGCAGAACGGTGGAATCGGTGGCGGCCACGCGCTGCGTCATTTGGCTGGCGTCCTTCATGGAAGGATGTTCGCCGACGATCCGCGGGAAGCCGTAGTGCAGCGCGTATTCTTCGCGGAGGAGCAAATTTTCGCGCAACAATTCCTGCTGCTGCGCGGCGCGTTCCAGCAGGAGCTTCAGATGATCCAGGTCCACGGGCTTCTGGATGAAATCGAAGGCGCCGTCTTTCATGGCGGTGACGGCTTCTTCGACCGAGCCGTAAGCGGTCATTAGAATTACGGGGAGAGTGGGTTCGACGCGGCGCGATTCGCGCAGCACGTCCAAACCGGAATTTCCGGGAAGTTTTAAATCGGAAAGGATCAGAAGATAACGGCGGCTGCGAATTTTATCGATTGCGGTGTTTCCGTCAGGAGCTTCTTCCACGGTGTAGCCGGTGCGTTCGAGGAGCTTTGCGCAGCATGGCGCGGAGCTCGGGTTTATCTTCAACGAGAAGGACGGGCTCCATCGGCGGGAACTTCTAGCGCGCCCAGCCGGGATCGCCGCCGGCTTTGCGCAAGTCGTCCTCGGCGTCGGAGATGGCCTTGTTTGTCGGCTTCAATTTGCGCTTTCTTGGCGTCGATGTCGGTGGTTTTTTTGTTAATGTCGGAGCGAGTTAATTCCTGCTGCATGGCTTTCACCGGATTGTTGTAATACTGCACGTCGAGCACGCCGAGTTCGCGCTGCATCACGTCAAGTTCCTGCTGATCCTGTTCGAGCTTGTGGCGCAGCTTGGCAAATCTTTCGCGCCAACCTTTTTCTTCGTCGGCCGCGGATTTGCTGGGCGCAGCATTGGGGGCGGCTGCCGCAACGTCTCCATCAGCGGCCGCTGGGGGAGTTTCGCCTACGGAAGAAATGCCACCGGCTGTCGGTACATTGTCATTCGTGAAAACCTTTGCGGGCTTGGGCTGTTCCTTCTTTTCCTCGCGCGCGCGGCGAGCGGCGGCTACGAGTGAGTCCTTCTGCTCCGAAGCGGGCTGCGTTGTTTGCGCCGAGGATTTCGCCTGCGAATCGGGCTCGATGTGACGGGCTTGGTTGCTGGCCTTGCTGCGATGGAGACTGCTGGGAACGCAAATCCGCGCGCCGGGAACAGCAATAACGCCGCGGCTGCAACGCCAAAATAAAGATGTTTCCGCATGGGTCTCGCCTCCTGGGAGGCAGTTCTGCCTGAATATGCCTGTTATAAGTTTAGATGCGGGCGACGCGGGAGGCAATCGGGGATGGTATAGGCTCCTGCCGCAAAGGTAACCATAGCAAAAACTCAGCCCCGCCGTCCGGGCGGTTGCGAGCCTCAATGCTGCCGGCGTGTTGCAATGCTACCTTTTGAACCACGGCGAGGCCCAGGCCTGTGCCTTCGGACTTGGTGGTGTAAAACGGCAGAAAGATCTTAGGCAAATCCGTGGCGGGTACTCCAGGGCCGTTGTCTGCGATGCAGATACGCTGCCATTTTCGGCCGCCGAGGTACTTCGATGGTGCCGGAAATAGTCACGCGCGGAGGAGTTCGCCGCTTCTTTTGCGGCCTGCGCGCCGTTCCGCGCCAGGTTGAGCAGGGCCTGGCGAAGCAGCGCTTCGTCGCCGGGCAGGTCCTGGAACGTTCCTTCGAATTGCAACGTGCACTCAGGGATGGTTTCGTGAAGCTCTTCCGCAACCTTTTCCACGAGCGTTTGCATGGGCACTGTTTCGTAAAAGATTTCGAGCGGTTTTGCGAAACGTAGGAATTCGGTGACTACATGGGTTAGCGCGCGCGTTTGATCGAGAATGCGTTCCGCCGATTCGGATATTTCACCGGGCTTCGCCTCGCCGCGAATCATCTGCGCGTAGCCGGAAATCGTAGCCAGAGAATTCTTGAACTCGTGGGCGATGCCTGCGGACATTTCGCCGAGCGCCGCCAAATTCTCCTTCCAGCGCATCTGTTTTTGCAGCGCGGTGAGTTCGGTCAAATCGCTCATCAGGCAGAGAGCGCCGCTGACTTTCATGTCTAAAGCCGGGGTTATTGCGCGCCGGATTTCGCACCGTTCGGTAAATGGGAGAGATCGTGACGCCGAGGTGGCGGACTTCGCCGCTGGCGGTCAGATGTTCCACTTCGCCGCGCTGGATCGTCTGCGCGTCGCGCAAACAGGCGGTGAGCATTCTCGTCAAGTCGGAATCGGCGCCGAGAATTTCCTGGTACGAGCGGTAGCGCAGAGTTCGAATGCCCAGCGCTTCTTCCGCCGCTGGATTGGTGGAGCTGATCGCTCCCGTGGCGTTCACGAGCAACAGGCCCGTGGGCATGTTGCGAGTTACTTCCTCCGTGAGCCGCTCGGATTCCTGCGCGCGCTCCTGGGCCAGCAAATGCAAGCGGGCCAGTTCTTTTTCCTGCGCTCGCAATTTTTCGATCACGCCTTGCATGGAAGCGGCCATGAATGCCGAAGCGTTTTCGGTATCGGCCTTTGGGCTGGTCCAATCAACATTGGCCGAGCGCGAACCGTCGCGCAGGACTTTGCGAATCAGAACGGCGAACAACGCTACGCTCAGCAGAAGGACCGCGAGCAAAGCTATGGCGTATTCGAGATTGAACGCCGGATGAGCGGGTGCCGGATGTGCGGGGATGAGCGCGAGTATGACGAAGGCATTCATTGTTATCGCACCATCAGCAACGATTGATACCAGTTTACGACTGGCGTGCCGAAAAATACCACCAGTAAAGCCGCCATTCCCAGAAATGTTCCAAAAGGCAACTCGTAGTCGGTTTCCTTGCGCCGCGCGAGAATCACCGCTACGCCCAGGATGCTTCCCAGCAACGAGCCCGCCAGAATCGTGAGTAGGGTACGTTTGGTGCCGAGGAATGCGCCGGCCATCAACATCATCTTCACGTCGCCAAGGCCCATGCCTTCGCGACCACGCAGGCGGAAATAGGCTTCGGAGACGAGCCAGAGAAGTCCGCTGCCAACGGCTGCGCCGAAGATTGCATCGGCGAAAGAGAGAACGGGAGCGGGGGGAGGGAAGTCGAAGAGTCGATTTGCGATCCAGAGCGCCGTGCCGTCGGTCGGCTTGGTGAAAAAACTGAGGGCGAGTCCCAGGGCCAGGCCGGTGAAATTTACGACGTCGGGGAGAAGGCGCTCTCGCAAGTCGGTGAAGACGAGAACGATCATGATTGCGGAGAAAACAGCCCACTTTAGCGCTTCGAAAGTCACGCCGAACACCAGATAGCACGCCAGAAAAAGCAGGCCGGTGATTAATTCAACGAGCGGGTACATGGGCGAGATTGGCGTCTTGCACGAGCGGCATTTTCCGCGCAGCAGTAAATAACTGACCACCGGGATGTTGTCGTAAGGGCGGATCGGTGCGGCGCATTTCGGGCAAGCAGATGCGGGCATGACGATCGATTTGCCGCCGGGAATCCGCAGGATGCAGACGTTTAGGAAGCTGCCGATTATTAGGCCGAAGAGGAAGACCAAAATACCGATGGCGAGTTCAGGAATCACCTATCGAATCTGCCATATCGGAGCAATGCTCTCAAGCCGCGCCAATTGCATCGTGCCCGACTGCTAACATTTTCACGTGCGAGTAAGTTGTATAACGCCTCCGAGGAAAATCAACCGCGACAAGGCCATTTGATTGAGCCGCGCCTCTACGCTATATTCGATGGTTTATATCTTATGAATTTACTCGAACAGAAGATAAGGCGTTACGAACACATGCGTTGGGCGCAGGAGCCTAACCGGCGCACACTGCCGTTCGCGTGGGGGCTGGAACATATTGGCGGCGACGCGAAAGAAGCCGATCCGCGCGGGTTTCTCGACCGATTTGTTGACCACACGATCGAGCACAGCGATGAATGGTACGCCGTCACGGCGGCAGACGACTATTTGCTGGCGGACGATGATGTTCTGACGTTTTCCAGCGCCATCGAATCGCCCTGGCCATCGAACAATCGTGTGCATGCGCAACTGTTTCGCGCTAGACATACGGGGCCTGCAGTGGTGGTGCTGGCGCAATGGAATGCGCGCTGGGAAGAGCAGCGGGATGTTTGCCGCTGGCTCAACCGGCTGGGCATTACAGCGGTGAAGATGAGCTTGCCGTATCACGACCGCCGCGCGATTCCGGATCATCCTCGCGGCGATCATCTTGTGGGGCCGAATATTGGGCTTACGCTGCAGGCGAATCGTCAGGCGGTGCTCGACGTGCGTCGTACGTTGCGCTGGCTTGAAAGCCAAGGTTACCACCGCTTGGGAATACTCGGCACCAGCATCGGCTCTTCGATTGCGTTCGTCACAATGTGCCACGAGCCTTTGCTGCGCGCGGGAGCTTTTATGCACGTGGCGACGTACTGCGGCGACGTGGTGGCCAGCGGTTTGACGACCCTGAACGTATGGGAATCGCTGAGCACGAAAATCTCCCATGACGACATTCGGCGATATTGGTCGCCGATTAGCCCTTTTCCATATATTTCCAGGCTTAGCCGCTCGGGGCGCAGGATTCTAGCGATTACGGGGCGGTATGATCCGACTTTTTGGCCGGAGTTTACAGAATCGTTTTTTCATGCTGCGAAGCAGGAAAATCTACAAGTGGAAAACCTGTCGTTGCCGTGCGGACATTATTCACTGGGAGTGGCGCCGTTCAGTTGGGCCGCGGGATACAGGTTCGGAGCGTTTCTGTTTGAAGCCCTGGCGTGAATTTTGTGGTTGCGCATGTTTACAGCGGGCGCAGCATACTGCGCCCCTACGGTTAGGTGCGTACGAGCGTTGGACTCGGTGATTTCTATCGCAGGATGGCGCTAAAGGTGCCTCTGGCCACCAGGCTGGCTACCGCTTCGATGTCTGCGGAGAGCGAACGGTCTACTTCCACGAAAGACGAAGCCGATCTAACCGTCTCATATGCTTTTTGTGCTTCTGAACCGGTGCGTAACGGCGCCAGCAAGTCGATCCCCTGACACGCGCTTAGCAGCTCGATGGCCAGGACATTTCGAAGGTTTGCGAGCATGGGATTAATGCGGCGCGCCCCTGCCATTCCCATGGAGACGTAGTCCTCCTGATTCGCTGATGTGGGAACGGAGTCGACGGAATGCGGCACGGCCTGCGTTTTCATCTCGCTGGCCAGAGCGGCGGCGGCCACCTGCAAAATCATGAATCCGGAATTTAATCCTGCGTCACGGACGAGAAATGCAGGCAGTTGGCTGGTCTGCGGATTGGTCATTTGTTCGATGCGGCGCTCGGAAATTCCCGCGACAGTTGCCAACGCAACGGCGAGCTGATCGGCGGCCATCGCGAGAGGCTGGCCGTGGAAATTTCCTCCGCTGATTATTTCACCGGAGCCGGATTTTCCTTCCGCCGCGGCAAAAACCAATGGGTTATCGGTCGCGCTGTTCAGTTCCACCGTAATCGTGGCACGCACTTGCGCCAACGCGTCGCGTGCGGCTCCGTGAACCTGCGGCGCGCAACGAAGGCTGTAAGGGTCCTGCACGCGCGGGTCTTTTTCGGGAGGACGATGCGATTCGCGAATCGTGCTGCCGCTATTTAAACGGCGCAAATTCCGCGCCGAAATTTCCTGCCCGGCGTAAGGACGGACGCGCGCGATTCGTTCGTCGAAGGCTGCGGGGCTTCCGCGGAGTGCGTCCAAGGATAGCGCAGCGGCAACATCCGCGGTGTCAGCCTGAATTTCGGCTTCGCGCAATCCTAGCGCGAGCAACGCCAGCATTCCTTGCGTTCCATTCAGAAGCGCGAGGCCTTCTTTCGCTTCAAGTACCAGCGGCGCGATTCCGGCGCTGCGCATCGCTTCGGCGCCGGACATTCTGCGGCCTTGCAAAGTTGCCTCGCCCTCGCCAATCGACACTTGCGCAAGATGCGCAAGGGGCGCCAAATCTCCTGACGCACCCACAGAGCCTTGAGAAGGAATCACGGGATGGACGCGCTTGTTCAACATCGCGCAGAGCGTTTCCGCGACTAAAGGCCGCACTCCGGAAAAACCTTTTGCGATGGCATTCGCGCGGAGGGCAAGAATCGCACGCGTTTCATGTTCGCTCAAAGGCGCGCCCACTCCGCAGGCGTGGCTGCGCACGAGGTTCACTTGCAATTGGCGGATCTGCTCGCGTGAAATTCGCACCGAAGCCATTTTCCCGAAGCCGGTGTTGACTCCGTACACGGCCGCGTTCGATTCGACCAGGCGTTCTACCACCGCGCGCGAAGCTGTCATTCGTTCGCGGGCGTGTGGGGTAATCTCGGCTTCCGCGCCTTCGAGAGCAATGCTGTAAAGCTGCTCGAGTGTTAGATTGTCGCCGTCAATTTGAATTCGGTTCATGGGCTGTTTACTGGAAAATATTTTCGGTACTTCTCCGGCAGCGATTTCGGTTTTCCGACACGATCGCAAATCACGTGCAGCGTATCTCCAGTGGCGAGCAGCTCACCCGAGGCCTGATTTAAAATCTCGTAGTCAAATCGAACAGTTCGCCGCTGCGATTGCGCAATCTTGGTGCGAATGGTCAGTACATCATCGAATCGAGCGGGCCGTTTGTACCGGCAATGCGCGTCGGCGACAACGATGAAGCTATCGTCTTCCATTTCCATGCGCTTGTATTCGAATCCAAGCTGGCGGCAAAGTTCCACGCGGCCTATTTCGAACCAGGTGAAATAATTTCCGTAGTAAACCACTCCCATTTGGTCCGTTTCAGCGTAGCGCACGCGAATTGTTGTTTCGGCGTAGTCAATCATCGGCGGGAAAGTGTAACAGAGTGGCGCGGAGGGCGTCAGCATCGTGTATCGCGTGATGCCGACGAATAAGAATGGGCGGATGTTTTCTTGACGGGGCAGTTCACGAACGTTAGGCTTCCAAGGACTTCGGGATCGAGACACGCCGGAGTCCCACACGATGCCCGAAGAGAAAGAAATACTGGAGCCGGTGTCCTCGGTCCTCGCGGAGGTAATCAAACGGCAGGTCCTGGCGGTGCAGGACTACGCGATGCTGTCGATTGAATCGATCAAGAACGTCTTCACTCCTCCTGTCTATTGGACAGACACGCTAGAGCAGATGGATCTCATAGGTGTTGGCTCGCTGCCGATCATTATGCTGACTGGATTTTTCATCGGTGGCGTGCTGGTATTGCAAACCGCCGCGCAATTTGAGCGGTTTGGCGAGACTGCGTTGACGGGCGATGCAGTGTCCCTGGCGCTGGTGCGCGAGCTGGGGCCGGCGATTACGGCGCTTCTGGTAGCGGGTCGCAACGCCTCGGGCATCGCTTCCGAGCTTGGCTCGATGGTTGTGACCGAGCAAATAGACGCCATGCGGGCTTTGGGCACCGACCCGGTACGCAAGCTGATGACGCCGCGCGTAGTCGCCATGGTGCTCACACTGCCGTTGCTGACTGTGGTTTCGGATTTTATGGGTATGGTCGGCGGATTCCTAGTGGCCTATTTCACGCTGCGGTTGGGCGCGGTGCAATTCTGGACGCGGGCAATACAGGCTTTGAGCTTTGGTGACCTGGTGCAAGGATTTGCGAAGCCCTTCATTTTTGCATTCATTATTTCGACGATGGCTTGCTTCCTGGGGCTGCGGGTAAAAGGCGGCACACAGGGCGTAGGCCGCGCCACCACTTCGGCGGTGGTGATTTCCTCGGTAATTTTGCTGGTGGTAGATACATTCATGACGCGCCTGTTGCTATGGGTGTTTCAGAAATAGGCGCAAGGCTGCCGTTTCCACAAATACTCTCGCCGTTTGAAGGCCAAGCTACAAAATCGCGTTTTGCATCTATAATTGCGGAGTGACGCGCGCTATTCCGCCCGCCGAGACCCGCGACCAATTCAGCGAACCCATTCCGGGTGAGCCGGTCATCTCGTTCAAAGACGTCTGCATCGGTTTTGAAGATCGTGAAGTGCTGCAGGGAATATCGTTTGATACTTCGCCGGGAGAAACGAAAGTGCTGCTTGGCGAAGGCGGCTCCGGAAAGACCCTAATCATGAAGATGGCGGCGGGGCTTCTGCGGCCGGATTCCGGCAAGGTGATCGTAATGGGGCAGGATATCGGCGAAATGCCCGAAGACGAGCTGCTGAATTTCCGCCGGCATATCGGTTTCGTATTTCAAGAAGGCGCGTTGTTTGATTCGATGACCGTAGCGGAGAATGTTTCTTTTCGCCTGGACGAGGAACAGGTGGACGAAGCGGAGACCGAAAAGCGCGTGCGGGAAGCGTTGCGCTTCGTCGAAATGGAATCGTCCTTGGAGAGATACCCAGGAGAGCTTTCGGGCGGCATGCGGCGGCGAGTCTCTATCGCGCGTGCTTTGGTGGACCGTCCGCCGATCATTTTTTACGACTCGCCCACGGCGGGCCTCGATCCGGTGACATGCCAGACAATCATGTCCCTGATCCTGCGCGGGCGCGATTTGCAAGGGGCGACCTCGCTTCTCGCCACGCAACGCGTTCAAGATGCCTTCGGACTGGCGAATTTCCGCTTCGACAAAACCACGGGACGTATTGTGCGAGATACGGTGAATGGGGGCGCGCTCACAGCTCCCGGCGGATTGGCGGGTGTGGTGGGTAAGAAAGATGAGGCGCGCGAACCTGCTTGCACCAATGTAACGAAGAGGATGCAAGAGACGGGAGGGTCCCGAAGCGAAAATGTCGGGGTTTCGCCCACGAACGTCCTGGTGCTGCGCAACGGCAAAATCTATTTTCAAGGCGCGGCGGATGAATTGCTGGATTCGTCAGATGAGTATCTGCAAGAATTTCTGGCTTCTGCGAAATAGTATTTCCATGCGGGTCTTCGAGGAGGTAGGGCGATGGCGCAACGCAAGCAATTGACGTGGGCTGAGCTTCGAGTTGGACTTTTCGTGCTCGCTGGTCTGTTCATCATAGCGGTGGCGATCTTTTACGTTACCGGCGCGGGAATTCTTGGCCCGAAATACCACATAACGACGTATCTGCCGGAAGTGGAAGGGGTGGCCACGGGCGCGCCGGTGCGTCTGGACGGCGTCGAGATCGGCAACGTGCAAAACATCCGGTTAACGCCTCACCCACCAGACCGCATGCACAACATTGAGGTTGTTCTGCGCATTGACAGAAAATTTCAGGATTCGATTCGAACGGATTCGAATGCCAGCCTGATCACGGAAGGGTTGCTGGGGAATCGCTACGTCACAATCTCTCGCGGGTTGACCGGTACGCCGATCCCCAACGGCGGCACCATTCCGGGTAAAGAGGAAGCGGCGATGAAGGCGATGGTGGAGCGCGGCGCTGAGCTGATGCAAAACCTGGGCGCTCTCTCGGAAGATCTGCGCGGGATCGTCGATAAAGTACATAGCGGGCAAGGCTCGATAGGAATGTTCATGAACGATCCCGCCTTTTATAACCATCTGAATTCCACGGCCGCGAAGCTCGACGCCATGGCGACGTCGATTCAACACGGTGAGGGAACGATTGGCAAGTTAACCTCCTCGGACGAGCTTTACCAGAAAGTTGATGCGACGCTAGGGCACGTGGACGATGTGATAGCGGCCGTGCAGCAGCAAAAGGGCACGATTGGCAAATTGGTATACGATCCCAGCATGTTCGACAGCGCGAAGAGCTTCATGGACAAGGGGAACGGCCTGCTGGATGACGTCCGCTCGGGCAAGGGCACCATCGGAAAGGCTCTCTACGACCAAACGCTTTACAATAATTTGCGGGACGCATCCGCGAACGTTCGCGACGCCACGGCGAAGTTAAATTCCAACCAAGGAACCGCGGGAAAATTCTTTAGTGATCCGCAGCTGTACGACAACATGACCGCGCTGACGGGGGATCTCCGGCTGATGGTCAACGACTTTCGGAAAGACCCCAAGAAATTCCTGCACGTGAAGCTGGCGGTGTTCTAGAGACGCTCTGAAAACGATGCCACCGATCGCGCTTGCGGGAAACTGCACCTCACTGTGACCACTTTCGAATTTACAATTTTGATTGCGATGGGGTCGCTGGTGGCCGGATTACTCGGCGCACTGACGGGGCTGGGCGGCGGAGTGGTGATTGTGCCGCTACTAACGCTGGCGTTTGGCGTGGACATCCGTTACGCGATTGGAGCGTCGCTGGTTTCGGTGATTGCGACGTCGTCGGGAGCGGCGGCAGCGTATCTGAAGGAAGGCTACTCAAACATTCGCGTGGGAATGTTTTTAGAGGTGGCCACCACGATTGGCGCGGTGACCGGCGCCTACCTGGCCGTGAGCACTCCCACCAAGGCCATTGCGATAATTTTTGGAATTGTGCTGCTGTATTCCGCTTACTCCGCGAATAAACCACAGAAAGATTTGCTGAGCGATGAGGCGCCGGACCGTTGGGCCACGCTGCTGAAGTTAGACGGAAAGTATCCGACCGCACGAGGAGAAAAGTCGTACCACGTTCGTCACGTGCCGTCGGGTTTTGGGCTGATGTATATTGCCGGCGTGCTCTCCGGGCTGCTGGGAATCGGTTCCGGAGCAGTGAAAGTGCTGGCCATGGACCAGGCCATGCGCATTCCCTTCAAAGTGTCCACGACCACCAGCAACTTCATGATTGGTGTGACCGCGGCCGCGAGCGCGGGAATTTATCTGCATCGAGGATATATCGATCCAGGCATCGCGATGCCCGTGATGCTCGGTGTTTTCATTGGAGCGCTGATCGGAGCGCGGATTCTGCCGGGAGCGAAGGTGCGCACGCTGCGCCTGGTATTCAGCATCGTGATTGCGGTCCTGGCGATCGAAATGATTTTCAATGGTGTGAAAGGAACCCTTTAGTTTATGGCATCGAGCGCAGCGTGGGACGACAAGCAATTTGAAATAGTGATTGGAAGACTATTGCGATTCGGCGTGATCCTGGCGGCCGCATGGGTGCTTGCGGGCGGAATCCAGTATTTGATTCAGTTCCGCGATGTGCAGCCGGATTACAAAGTGTTTCACGGAGAGCCTGCGGATCTGCGATACGCGCGGGAGATATTTCACGAGGCGATGGAGCTGAATGCACGGGGATTGATTCAAATGGGATTGCTCCTGTTAATTGCCACGCCCATGGCGCGAGTGGCGTTTTCGGTGATCGGCTTCGCGTTGGAAAAGGATTGGATGTACGTGGGAATTACCCTGATCGTGCTTACGCTGCTGATTTATACGCTGATCAGCAGTTGATCATTCACCGGTCGAGGCCACGTCATTTTCGGTAAATGGCGCGGCCTCTGCCGGGCTGTTGGTTTTGGTCTAATGATTCACTCCTTGCCGAAGTTGAGTGGCAGCGACGGCGTGGAAATCTGCTGCCTAGTTATCGAGGCGCGGGAAACTCACCGCTCCCTCGCTCGCGATTTCCACGCCGCTGCGTTTGCGCTTCGACTTGTGGTCAGTGCATGCACGAACCGGGAAGAGGACCTCTCGCGGCGGAAATCCGTAGCCGCAAACGATCAGAACTTCACACGGTTCGTAACCCCGCACGATGTGCGCGTAAACGCACTCCGTGCAGAGACTGTTGCGCGGCGCGGGCGGCACGGTTGTAAGCGACGGGACATTCAACGCGAACAATTCGTTCCGGCGAGACCGCGGAAAACTCAATTTGATCAATTTCGGTCCTCCTTTCCCGGCGCGCCAAGCCCATAGGCTAGCCAGCGCCAGACGAATCAACAGAATCACCAGCACGGGAGAGATTCCGCGCATAAACTCAAGCATGGAAGCGACGCGAGCGGACGAATAGCCGCCTTGGCCGTTACTCCGAATTTAGAAGCTTAGGATTCAGGAAACTACGCCGAGGCTGGGATGGAACCGAACCCCAGGCCGCAGCATAGTTCCACGTCCCCTAGCTTGCTGTGCCGAATTGGGGTAGTGCTTCATCATGCCGGGTTCTCTCCCGAGGATTACATTTTGACGCAGCAGGGTCTTTCCGACAACCGGAAAGTCTCGAATGGCGCAAATTCGCGAGCGAATGGCGGCAATGTGCGAGCGAAAGAGAATTGGCAGAAGCGGAAAGGCGCTATTTCGGCCTTCACGCTTGCGATTTGTGTAGGAAACTGAACAGGGAATCGCGCAGCAAATAAATGGAGGCCGCGGTGGTGACCAGAGTGAGGATGGCGCCGTCCAGGAATACTCCGGCGGGAGTTTGGTGGAGTACGGACGAGAAAAAATAATAGGCGCCGGCGGCGAGAAAAACGCCGACGAATGAAAGCAAGTTCGCAGCGGCTATCACCCCACCCTTTTGTTCAGGGCGCGGGCGGTGCTGGATCAGGGCGTTCAACGGCACGGCGAAGAAGCCGCCGAAAAAGCCGAGCAGGCTCAGGTCTGGAATCCGCAGACGCACCGCGGACACGAGGAGGTCGCCGAATTTTACGGCTGCGGCGCTGCCTTGATGAAACGCCGCGGTGCTGAGCCAGTGCGCAAGAAGTTCGGCCGGCTGGCTGAAGTAAAGCAAGGCTCCGAAGATGGTCATTCCGAGCGCGCCGATGGGGATCAGCCCCATTTCGATTTTGCCGCGCGACAGATAACCTGCCGCCAAGCTACCGAGTCCGATGCCGATGCCGACCGCGGCCTGGAGATAGCTGGTGCGCGTGTCGTCGATATGCAGAACGTCGTGGCCGTACACGACGATGGTGAACTGCAACAGAGCCGCGAGAAACCATAGATACGTGTTGCCCACCACGGACCAGAACAGCACGGCGTCGGCGTAGATCGTTTTTAGTTGTGCGGCAAGTTCGCCAAGAGGATCCCAACGAAATACTCTGTGCGGATCCGCTGCCGGTACGCGCGAGATTCCGAAACTCGTTGCTAATCCAAGGCATGTAAAAGCAAGAAGGAGGAAACCTGCGACGGCCTCACGGCCTCGATACCGCTCAGCCATGAGTCCGGCAGCCATCGTCGCAGAAATGCTCGCCACAAACGTCCCAAGCTCGATGACGCCGTTACCCCAGGAAAGCCGATTTTCGAGAAGCAGCTCGGGCAGCAAACCGTACTTCGAGGGGCCGAAGAGGGCGGCCTCCGTACTTATCAAGAACACGGAAGCGCACTCCATGGACAAGTTGTTGAGGTATAAGCCAAGGATTGTGAAAGCCATCACGGCGAGCTCGAGAAGCTTTGTGCCGATGGTGACGCTGCGTTTGCTGTAGCGGTCGGCGAGATACCCGCCGGTCATGGAGAATAAAATAAAGGGAATTGCAAACAGAGCACCTACGACGAGAATCAGTCGGTCCCGAAACTGATTCGGGAAATTCATGGCCACGATGATGTAAATCACCAGGAATTTGACGGCGTTGTCGTTGAAGGCGGTTTGAAACTGCGTAACGATTAAGCTCCAGAAGCCGGCCCGCCAGCCGCGTCCAATTCTGGTTTTTGGCTTGGTCGTCATGAACGCGGTGAGAGTGACTTGGGCAGCCTTGATCGTGAAATGCTGAAACCGTGGCCAGTCTATCCAGTGCGACGATGGCTGGCAAGACGGAACCGAAATGTGCTAGAGAAGTTGGTTATGACGAACGAATGGCCGGACAACATGCCCGTCAGCCAAGTGCGAGTCGCACGCCCGACCGACAAGCTTGAAGAAGTTTTGCGTTTTTATTCGGTAGGACTGGGACTAAAGATTGTCGGTTCGTTTCAGGAACACGACGGATATTCGGGCTTTATGCTCGGGCTACCGGGAACGGATTATCACTTGGAATTTACGCAACATGCGGCGGGAAGTCCGTGCCCGGCGCCAGGCCGCGACAATTTGTTGGTATTTTACATCCGCGACAAAGCGGCTATCGATCGGATTGCGGCTCGACTTTCCGATCTCGGCTATGGTCCCGTTGAAGCCGAGAATCCTTACTGGAGCGATACAGGAGTAACGATTGAGGATCCCGATGGCTGGCGCGTTGTATTGATGAACTCACCTGGCATCTGACTTCATGGGACAGTGTGCGATGATGCGACGCGAAGTCCCATTCGCGGTCACTCCATTAAGCACTTCACAACGACCGACGCGCAAATCGATAGAAGTCCAATACCTATCGCATTGTCGTATGGCCACGAAGTTGCATCCAGCCTGCCTACGCGGAGGTGTGGCATGAGCAGAGTTTGGCAAAACCTTCATTATGGGCTGCGTTTGCTGGTCAAGAGTCCGGGGTTCACGGTGATCACCGTGCTGACGCTGGCGCTGGGCATCGGAGCTAACACCGCGATTTTCTCGGTCGTTTATTCGGCGCTGCTGCGGCCGCTTCCGTATTACCAGTCCGATCGCCTGATTATGATCGGCGAAGGACGCCTGGAACAGAGAAATGGCTTCGACCAAAACAGCTCGAATCCAGATTTTCTCGACTGGCAAAAGAGGGCGAAGAGTTTTCAATCGTTGACGGCCTACAGTTTCGATGCCTTCACAATGACTGGAAACGGCGAGCCCAAGAACATCTTCGGGACGCAGGTGAAGGCGAACTTTTTTTCGACATTGGGGGTGCAGCCTTTTCTAGGTCGCACATTCGTCGAGGGAGAGGATGTACCGGACGGGCCGCACGTGGCGATTCTCACCTACGCTTACTGGCAAAGCGATTTTGGCAGCGACCGGGCAGTAATTGGCCGCACCATTCAACTAGATGGAAAGCCGGCGGCGATTGTGGGAGTGCTTCCCGCCGATTTCCAGTTTTCGCCAGGAAGTAATCCGCTCTGGATACCGTTGCACCCGGGGAATGACGCGGCAACACGACGGAGCTTGCGATGGCTGAACACGATCGGCAGGCTCGCTCCCGGCATGAGTCTGAAGCAAGCTCACGCGGAAATGGATGGAATAACGGCGCAACTGGCGCGCGAATATCCGCAACAAGATGGCTCGGTGTATGTGGCGATGGGAAGCTTGCGCGACAAAATTGTCGGCAAGATCCAGCCGTTGCTTTTGGTTCTGTTTGGCGCTGTTGGATTCGTTCTGCTGATCGCGTGTGCGAACGTAGCTAATCTGATGATGACACGTGCGGTTCGACGGCGCAGGGAATTTGCCGTGCGCACAGTATTGGGAGCGAGCCGCGGCCAGTTACTCGCACAATTGCTCACGGAGAACATTTTGCTTGCGGCGCTCGGCGCGGGCGTGGGATTTATCGCCGCGCAGTGGGGCGTCACTTTGTTGATTGCCGCAATTCCGGCGGCCGTGCTCAACACGTTGCCGAATCTTCGCCAGGCCGGCGCAAATCTCCCCATCATTGGTTTCCTGGGTTTAGTTACGCTTCTAACGGCGATTCTGTTCGGCTTGGCGCCAGCGCTATCTATCTCGCAGTCTCGCATCAGCGAGGAGTTGAAAGACGAATCCCGCGGCGGCACCAGCGCGGCCCACGGTCGCCTGCGGAATGCCTTTGTGGTCGCTGAGATTGCGATCTCTCTCGTGCTGCTGGTGGGTGCAGGCCTGGTGCTTCAGAGCCTTCACGCGCTGCTGCACCAAAATCCCGGATTCGACCCCGGACATTTGCTTACTTTCTCCGTGAACCTGCCAGACTCTTCGTATCCCAGCGAGAAGGATTATCCTTTTGACAGTCCCGCGGCGATTCAGTTCGAGCATCAGTTCAGCGAACGGCTTCGCAACTTGCCCGGCGTGGAAAGCGTAGCCATGACCACGGCCATACCGATCGGCGGCAGCGGCGGCACTATTCGCTTCATTGTCGAAGGCCGACCCGTCGCCGTGGGACAGGAAGACGAGAGCGACATCATCACCGCGAGCCCTGCTTATTTTTCGACACTCAAAGTTCCGCTCGTCGCGGGGCGAGTATTTTCTGCTAACGACAGCCACCATGCGACGCCGGTTTTGGTCGTAAACCAGGCTTTCGTTAACAAATACTTCCCGAACGAAGATGCGCTGGGAAAACGAGTCCATTTCACGTTCAATGCCAAGGAACCGTTCCGGCAAATTGTGGGAGTAGTAAGCAATGTCGCTCAAGACGATCTTGCTAGCCCACCGTCCCCGGTTATTTATGCCCCCAATGATCAAGGGCCTTCGACCTTTCTCACTTATATGATTCGAACGGCTGGGGAGCCCAGAGCGTTTATTGGCACCGTGCAAGCGACTCTGCGCGGGATGGACAAGCAATTGCCCTTGATCGCGCCGCTGACGATGGAGGAGTTTACCTCCCAAACACCGGCCGTTTTCTTGCGCCGATACCCCTCGTACTTGATCGGGAGCTTTGCGACGCTCGCAGTAATTCTGGCGATGGTGGGGCTGTACGGTTTGCTGTCGTTCACCGTGACGCAACGAACTCGCGAAATCGGAATTCGCGTAGCTCTGGGCGCACAGGCGCGGGATATTCTGGGTCTGGTGCTGCGGGAGGGAATCGGCGCAGTACTCGTAGGCATTGGAGTTGGCGTGGTTGCGGCGATGGCATTGACACGATTAATGTCGAGCCTGCTTTTTGGAGTGAAGCCGTCGGACGCGCTTACGTTTCTGAGTGTGACTGCTTTGTTGTTGCTGGTGGCGGTGGCGGCCAGCTACATCCCCGCTCGCCGCGCGACGAATGTAGACCCGCTCGTGGCACTGCGACACGAATAAGCGATCGACAATAGCTGACGTTGGCGGCTCTTGTTAAGCGAGGACGCGCAGTGAAGGCTTGACTGGCGCGGGCGGAAACGGCGTGGTCGTGGCTGGCAAAGGCGTTTCGCGTTTGTGATATTTGGTTTCGACGTAATCATCGAGCAGGGTTTGAAAGGCAGTGGAAAGCTCGTCGTAATTTCCTTCCAGCGTGGTGAAATGCTGGCCGTCGATGTAGACGGGGCATCGCGGCGCTTCTCCCGTGCCGGGCAAACTGATTCCGATGTTGGCGGCCTTGGATTCGCCGGGACCGTTCACGATGCAGCCCATCACGGCGAGTTTTAATTCCTCAACTCCTTCGTAATAACGCTTCCACTCGGGCATTTTGTCGCGAATGTAACCCTGAATGCTTTCAGCCAGCTCCTGGAACGTGGTGCTGGTAGTGCGTCCGCAGCCGGGGCACGCCGTGACGCTGGGCGCGAACGTTCGCAGGCCGAGCGACTGCAATAGCTCGCATGCCGCGTAAACTTCCTCGCGGCGATCCCCACCGGGGCGGGGTGTTAACGAGATGCGGATCGTGTCGCCAATTCCTTCGCCCAGAAGGATTCCCATCGAAGCCGCGGACCAGACCAAGCCCTTCGCGCCCATGCCCGCTTCGGTGAGGCCCAGGTGCAGAGGCTGATCGGTCTTTCGCGCGAGGTCGCGATAAATTTCTACCAGGTCGTGCGGCCGCGACACCTTGCAGGAAATAATAATCTGGTCCTTGCGCAAGCCGCACTCCAGAGCCAATTCCGTGGATTCGAGTGCGGAAAGGACCATGCACTCATTGATGATTTCTTCAGAAGATTTACCGAGGTCGCGATCGGTGTTCTCCTGCATCTTGCGCATTACGAGTTCCTGATTCAGCGAGCCGCCATTCACGCCGATCCGCACCGGCTTGTTGTGTTCGCGTGCTACTTTGCAGATGGTGGAGAATTGCTCGTCGCGGCGCTGCCCATGTCCCACATTTCCAGGGTTGATGCGGAATTTATCGAGCGAGGCGGCGCAATCCGGATATTTCTTCAGGAGCACGTGGCCGTTGTAGTGAAAGTCGCCGATTAGAGGAACGTCGCAGCCGGCATCGAGCAAACGTTTTTTGATTTCCGGGACAGCCGCAGCGGCTTCCGGGATGTTTACGGTAATGCGGACCAGCTCGGAGCCCGCCTGCGCGAGTTCGAAACACTGCCGCGTGGTGGAAGCAACGTCGACAGTGTCCGTGTTGGTCATGGACTGCACGACCACGGGCGCGCCTCCGCCGACCTGGATCTTGCCTACTTTGACCCCTACGGTTTGGTGGCGTTTCTGCGTCATCTCATATCTATTGTAGCCGGAGTGGGGAATAGTTGGGTAGCACAGGAACAGGCGTGTGCTGTTCTCACGGGCAAGGCGTTCAGCACGTTTGTGACGCCAGAGACTAGTATTCCGGGCGTCGCGCGGGAGCGCCGCCGTTCGGCTTGTTGCTGCGCACGGGCGGAATAATCGTGGCCATTTTGCGAATCATGGCCAGGACCAGTTTCTTGTCGTCTTCAGAAAGCGTGGTGGAATATTTCTTGATATCCGCCAGGAAGCGAATCTCTTCTTCCGACAGTTCTCCCAGCATTTTGCGCGTCTCGCGGTCCTGGGGAGTGTCGCTGCCGGGAAAGAAGTCGGCCAGGGAAATCTCCATGGCTTCCGCGATTTTTGCCAGCGTCTCGAGCGAGGGAACGGTGTGCCCATTTTCCACGCGCGAAAGATAGCAACGAAGGAGCCCCGTGCGGCGCTCGATATCTCCCTGCGACAAGCCTCGATCGCTGCGATAAGACTTGATCACTTCACCGATGTTCACTTTGGGTTTTTCTTTGGGCATGGTTGTTATCTTTCCTATAACTGGGGCGTATCTTACGAGTTACTCTCCGGCAGGCGCAAGAGAATTTTCGATATGATGTTTCCTGACAGGAACATGTCAACTTAAATGACGGACTGTGGAACCGGAGCGGGCTGCACTGCGCCCGTGCATTTTCCCGCGCGCTTGTTGGCGTAGAGTTCCTGATCGGCGCGGTGCAGCAATTCCTGAGGCGACTCGCCGGGTTTGTAATCGGTCCAGCCGCGCGAAAATTGCAGGCTGATTTTCTCGTCGTTGCAAACGACCTCCAGGCCTTCGATGCGCGCAAGTACGTGGCCAACTTCTTCGGCGCGGCATTCCGGCAGCAAGGCCATAAATTCATCGCCGCCTAAACGAACAGCAAGATCCGAGCCGCGAATCGCGCGCTGCAGGCGGTCCGCAAAACCTTTTAGCAAAGTATCGCCGGCGGCGTGTCCGTGCCTGTCGTTTACCTGTTTTAAGCCGTCGAGATCCATCAGCAAAACGGTGAACGGGCGTCCGTGGCGTTGTGCGCGGCTCATTTCCTGCGCCAGGCGCTGCTCGCCCGAGCGGCGATTGTAAAGCCCGGTCAGTTGGTCCAGGGCCGCCAGTTTGTAAACTTCTGATGCCAGGCTTTCGACTTTCGCCAGGGAATTGATCTGATCGGCGAGCTGGTTGCGCAATTTGGAGATCATGTGCTGCTGATAGATCAGATAGACGCTGGAAACCAAAACGATTCCGACCAATGCGCGCACCGCCTGGTTCAGATAAAACGAATAAGTTGTTTGTTCGAGGCTCAAGAGGGCGGGGAACGCAAAGGACGCGACGGCGATCGTCAAAAGTGATATCAAGGCAAACGTGGTGGACCAGAGCCACCATTGGCGACGGTCCAGATGCCGTAGGTTTTCGCGGATATGCTCCGGCGGCAGATCGGGACCACCGAACGTGGGATCTAGCGTCCGCTCGTTTGGGCTAGCCATTTAGTTTGGAAGCAGTCGCCTGACTTAGAAAATAACTGCCTGCTTAAGTAATTACAGGTTTTAGCCCCAAGTATCCATATGTATGTTCCGCCGCGTTTCCATCTGGATAACCGTTGATATGCCGTAGATTCTCCGCAATCCAGTAAAGCCCTGCCAGAGGAGGACGTGGGGCCCGATTTCACTCACCAAGCCGTTCCTAGGACAGAACATGATTGCTTTCTACGCCGGATGACTACCCCGCGCCGCACGTGCTGGAGCCGCCATGCTTCGTATCCTGAGCAAATTCGTTCGCGCGCTCCGGAATTTTTTTTCCTCGACTAATTTGGCCGTGCTCCTGAAAGCGCGGGGCCAATCCACTCGAGGAGGATTTCATGAAAAGGAAAATTGCTTGGCTGTTTTTAGTCGCGATCGCGTTGCTAACAGTTCCAGTTTCTCAGGCTTCGACAGCAACAACGGCGGGTTGGAGTATCGACGGAACGCAACCGCCGCAAGAGCCTCAGCCACACAGGATCTAAGAATACCTGAACCCGAATTGGCTGGAGGAGAAGAGCCGGCTTCTCCTCCTAGCTTTTGTGCTAGGATTTAGCCAGTCGGATGGAGATTTTCACACGATGTGTGTGGCTGGCCGGGCTATTGGTGGAGATTGTAATTCTGGCGCGGGCGATTCGGATTAAATCGCTCGCAAAATATCCGCTGTTTTATTTCTACATTGCTGCTGTGCTGGCCAACTCTACGTTTCTGTATGTTATATTTTATAGGAAACCGTCACTTAACGTACCATTATACTGGGCAACGCAGTTCGTCACGCTGGCTCTAGGCTGCGGAGTTATAATCGAGGTAAGTGGGAAGGCGTTCGCCCAGCATGTCAGTCTGAATCGCCTTGCGCGATGGGTCATGGTAGTGACGTTTGGGGCGATCACTTTGCTGGTTGTGACGCACTCGCTTCTCTCGACGGGTTGGAATCTAGCGGTGAACACCGCCGATCTGGAAAGGAATTTGCGAATTGCGCAGGCTGTTGCATTGATGACGATTGTTTTGCTGGCGGGTTATTACGGCATCGTGATGGTCAGAAGCGCCAAGGGAATCATACTGGGTCTTGGAGTTTATGTCGGCGTGAGTGTGCTCGCCCTGGCGCTTCGACTATTTTTCGGTGCTAAATTCAGTCCCACTTGGAGGATCCTTCAGAGTTCCTCGTACCTGGCAGCGTTGTTGATCTGGGCCGTTGCGCTATGGTCTTTCGAACCGGACTCCCCGCCGGACCAGCCACCTGGAGGCGGACGGGGAGATTACCAAATGTTAGCCGGGCGCACGCAGGAAGCGCTCGATTCGATCAACGAGCAATTGGATCGGACGGTCCCGCGATGATTCAACTAATCATCTCATTGCTGGTTGCCCTGGCTCTTCTGGTAACTCTGTATGTCTTCGCACGGCGGGGCAAACTTTCCGCGGAAGGTAGTGCACAACAGCTTAGAGAAGCCAGGCAGACGCTGGATTCCTTGCAGTTCGGATTATTGCCGAACGATTTGTTGCAGAGAATTTTTGCCAGAGAAGATCTGGAGTATGTTTTGTCCGCCGCGCCTCCAGACGTTCAATCGCTGTTCCTTGTGGACCGCAAGAATATTGCTCTGGCCTGGGTACGCCGGGTGCGCCGCGCTATTTTAGACCTGATGCGATTTCACAGAGGGTACGCGCGCCTGTATGCGCGCCTAAGTCTCTCGACGGAGCTGCTTTTGGCGCTGAATTTCGCAAGCCTTTTGATGGTATGCCGCCTCCTTCAGATGGCTATTTTTGTGCGTGGCCCGTATGCGGCGCCGGGAATGGTGCGAACGGTAGCGGCGGCAGCCCGGCGGGTGTGTTCGACCTCCGAGAAATCTCTCGTATTCCTGAAGGTGAATCAGAATCCGTTGAAGAACGATCCGTCGCAACATGGCGCATCGGCGTAAAGAGATTTTATGCCTTATTCAGCCAACCATAGCGATGTTGGCCTAGCGGCGGACGACCTGCGGCGCCGCACGCTTTCGAACATGCTGGCCCCGCTCGAGCGGATGATCTACCTTGGTTCCATGCGCGACTATAATACTGGTCTCTATTATCACGCCGGCCTGGCGTCGCGTTTTTCAGAAACGGTCGCGTGCGAGGCTTTGGCGAATTGTCACCGCGAAGCGTACCAGCAGGTTTTGCAGTCGTCCCTGCAGGATCTGGTTCAACAGCTGGACTCTTACGTAAAATCTACCCATTCCGCGCCGCGTGATTTCATAGCTGCGTGGAAGAATCTTCAACCCTATCGCGTTGCGGTTCCGGCGGAAACCGACCCGCTGGCGGCCGAGTTTCTTTGCTCCAACGTCAAAACCGCACTGGCGATCTGGGAGGCTCATCAGTCTGGCCGTTCCCGGCAGCAACCAGGCGCATCGCTACTGCAGTAACCTGCCCGATAATCTCCGCTTCCGTAGGATAGGAAAATTGCCTCAGGGCGCATCCAGAAAGTGGGTGCGGAATTAGAGTTAAATTTGAGTCGCGTGCTTCACACCACGAGCACGCGTAGCCTTCGCGCAGCTCCACAAAGTAAATGGGCCGATCAAGTTCCGTACGCCATCCGCAAACGGCCACGCGCCTTCTTTGACTATCGATTTGGACGAACGACCCCGGACGCAGCAAAGGATCCATCGTGCGGTCTTGCATTCCGATGAATCCGTATTGGCAGTTGCGCACATCTAGTTTTTGAATCAGCGCAATGGGAACTTCTCCCCATACTTCAACCATCCGTGAAATCAAGCTGGTGGTCTCCACTTGAAAACCGCGATCGAAGCGCACGGGGAAGCGAATAGCGCGGTCCCGATCCGGGACCTCGATGGAAGCCAAGTGTGTGTTATGAAGCTGCAAAGACGACTGGTAGCGAACGGTGTCTTCCAGTTCCACTCCGAAGATACTAAGCAGCTCTACGAATTTCGCGCGATAGATCACGCTCAAGCTGAAGAGCTTATAGATACTGGGAACTGAGTCCTTATTCTCGAGCTGAGTAAGCCAGGCGTTTGAGATGGAAAATTCTTCGTTGCCGCGGTCCTCCGCGATTCTGCGGCTAAGCTCCTCCACCTCGCGAGTGGTAATGCCGAGGCGATGCCGGAGCTCCCTAAGCCGGTCCCCAGGCTGTACAAGCAGCGTCATAGCTATTTACGCTTTTGGGTACAGGGATTCGACGGACATTAAAGGGCTATCATTATCAGACTAAAGCTATCCGGCGAGTGAATCAACCTTTTTGATAACTCCGAATAAACTTCCTTTCCGTGAGGAAATCTTAAAGCCGCGTCATGGTCTGCTTGCAAAGCCAAGCAACGCCGCCGTTTGTCGAGATGTATGCACACCGCGGGCATACGTCGATAGGTTTCATTTTAGGTGTCACTGGATTTCGCAGTCCTAGCACGGCGTTCATGAATGTGCCAATCTGGGACGAATCCAGTAGCAATTTGGAATCAATCCGGGGATCATCCAGGAGCGAGCCTATGGTAGCATTCTCAGGCACCCCATCGAATCCAACGGGCGGAAGCGGAACCTATCCGAATAAGCGCGAAGTTCCTCGTTTCAGTCTTATCGCTACCGTCATGGTGCGAGAGCCGGAAAGCGACACCAAGATTTCAGGCCGCATTTCCGAGCTGAGCCGCAAGGGATGTTACGTAGATACCCTGATTACGCTGCCGGAGGGCACGTCGCTTGAAGTAAAAATTTCTCGAGATCGAGGTGTTTTCGAATCGAACGGCAAGATTGTTTACGTCCAACCAGGAATGGGAATGGGCGTTGCTTTTGTAGACGCGCCCGCGGAACAGCTTAAAATCCTCGACTCCTGGCTGGCCGAGCTATCGGCGTAGCAGCCCTCTGTCCGCTCGTAGGTATCCTACCGCCCGTCTGGCATCTGGCTTGCCACCTTTAAAAATTCAGATTCTCGGCACCGTACGGTAAGATATCTATACCTGACCCCAGGAGGGCTGTTTGACCTTTAGTGCGAATACACGCCAGTTGGGAGACGTTACGGTTGTAGATGTGAGGGGCGGCTTCACGAATCCAGAAGGGGAAGCGGTGCACGATCTCCTGGTAGATCTTTTTCGCGAGGGTCGCACCAAGGTATTGCTGAACTTTCGTGATGTTTCCTATCTCGACAGTTCGGGGATCGGCCAGCTTGTTCGAAGCCTCTACACCGCCCGGAATAACGGCGCGGAGTTGCGAGCGGTGAATCTAAGCGCGCGCGCCGCGGAAGTATTGCGTTTGACGAATCTTCACCGAATCTTCACGGACTTTCCGGATGAGGGCTCCGCAATCAAGAGTTTTTGGTCCTCGGTTTAAGAGAATCGAACTTCCCCAAAAGAGAATCTCTGCGATCGATCCCCGCATTTTGCTCCGGCCGGTTGCGCTGGCGGCGAACGCTGAGCGGGAATCAGGGCGACCTGTACTAACGGTCAGTTTCCGAAGTAAACAAACCTGAACCTTTTCGGGGTTGCGCATGTCCGGGACTCGCGCCTACAGTGTTTCACATCGGTCCTCGAGGACTAATTTCGCACCACACCGAGTTCGGACAAGGAGAGATCCATGTGGACAAAGCAGCCGCAAAACGAAGTTCCTAGTTATTCTCCATCGCCAGTACCGCCGGCGTCCCCAGCTTCGCCAGCGACATCTTCGAGCGCGAGCTATGCGGCTCGGCCAAACGCGCCGACCGCGCGCAACGTGGCCTGCCTCGGTGAAACGATCGAGATCAAAGGCAAGATTTCGGGCGAGGAAGACTTGCAAGTTGACGGCAAGGTAGAAGGACCGATTTCGTTGCAAGGCCAGCGCCTGACGGTTGGACGCACCGGCCAATTGAACTCTGAGGTGGCCGCGCGTGAAGTGGTGGTTTATGGCAAGGTTCACGGCAATCTGCGCGCCAGCGATCGCGTCGAGATCAAGAAAGATGGCTCGGTGACCGGCGACGTGATTACCGCGCGAATCAGCATCGAAGACGGAGCCTTTTTCAAAGGCCGCATCGAGATCGAGCGCGGCAAAGGGTCCTCGTCAATCTCCGAGCGCGAAGCCGAGACAGTTTCGGCGGGCGCCGCGGCAGATTAATTCAGTTCAATCGATTGTTCTTTGGCCTTCCGGTGCGCAACTCGGTGCGAACCGGAACGCTGGTGTGACTTATCCGCAAGCTGCTTACTACTTCGATCGAATCCTAACGGACCGCTCCGACCGAACTCACTGTCGAGATCATTTAACGGTAATGGTGAGTTTGGCGGTTGTCCGTCCAAATTCGTTTGTGGAATACAGTTTGTACGTCGTTGTTGCTGGTGGTTCCCCATCCACAGTCCACTTCAAGGTCACTGCCTGACCGGGCGATACAGAAGTCACAGAAGCGGTAAAGGACGAAATTGTCGGCGCCGGGCCGGTAGATACATTCTTCGGAGTGTAGATAGTTCTCATCTGAACCACTTCAAAATCCGATCCTGTAATCGTTTTCATGATGCTCTGGCCGTTATATTCGCCGGAGCCGAGTCGGGATGCAGTGTCGTGGAGTTGCCGATCAAACCAATAATTTTGGCTGAGTTGGGATCCACTGGAGCGCGGGATGTCGGTATCCCATAGGCTGCCAGTGTCCTGAAAAGGAATGAAGCCGTTCAGACTGGTGAGTTGGCCAGGAGTCATTCCTGCACAAGTCCCTGGGGTTTGCGAAAACATAGCCTGCACACACAAACAACACTGCCGCCGCAACAAGCAGGAGAATCTTCCGCATTCGCATCGATTTTTCCTCCACGATCGGATTTCTAAACGAGTGGAATACGGCTGGAGGAGTACAGTTTACTCCCGAAATTTTCAGGTAATGTTTTAAGATTGGGAGAAATTAAGTGAAAATTCCGAATGATTGCTGTGGCAACGAAATCTTATTCTTGCTCGCGCGGGTTTTTGTATTCGTCTGGAACATCGTCCTCGGGAACTTCTCTGATCCTAATTTCACCCTGATCAGCGTCCGGCGCGTTTTCAACTCCGCTTACAAATTCGGCTTCGAGCGCTTGGCCTTCCTCTACCAATTCTTCTACACTCTCGGTATCGACGTTTTCACCCCTGGGCAGTCCTTGAATGTCGCCCGACTGTCCGCCGGAAATCGGTCCAAGGCCACGGCGCCCTTGGGTGACCATACCGGAATTCACTTCGCTGGTCCTACCGGCGGGAGCAGTAGTGTCCCGGCGAACGGAAGTTTCCAGTCGAACATTCTTCTTGCGGCGAACTATCCTTTTGGCTGCTGACTTCTTCTTTGAGACCGGCTTCTTTGCGGCTCGCTTCTTGGAAACGGCCTTCTTACGGACTTTCTTTTTTGTTGGCATGGGAAAAGTCTATCACCACCAAATCCTGCTAACAACGTCGCGTCACCTTTGACTGCTCACTCGAATGCCGCGATGCGCTTGGCATGAAATTAGGATAAGGTGAATTACCAATTCGGTGCGCGTTCGACGCGGAGTCTTCTGGCGAGTCCCGGCATCTAAGGAATATCCGTATCTTCTATGGCCATTGAAAATAAGACTGACCCAGCCACTAAGCCCAAGAAGCCGAAGTTTGATTGGAAACTCTTGCCTGATGTTCTGGCCCTGCTAAAGCCGCGCCGCGGAATCATCGCTCTGGGCTTCGTGCTAATGATCATCAACCGCTCGTCCGGCTTAATTTTGCCCGCGTCCACGAAATACCTCGTCGATGATGTTATCAATAAGAGGCAAACGAACCTCTTGCTGCCGATAGTGATAGCCGTCGTTGCCGCGACGATTATCCAGGGCCTTACGTCTTATTCGCTCACCCAACTTCTCTCCAAATCTTCGCAGCGGATGATTACCGAGCTCCGCGTCCAAGTTCAGGCCCACGTGGGACGCTTGCCGGTTTCCTTTTACGACGCGAACAAAACCGGCGTCTTGGTTTCGCGCATCATGAGCGACGTCGAAGGCGTGCGAAATCTTATCGGCACAGGACTGATTGAGTTTGCCGGTGGAATTTTGACCGCTGTGTTCGCGCTGGTCGTGCTGCTGCGCATCAGCGTGAGCATGACGGCCGTAGCCTCCGCTGTTTTACTGGCTTTTGGTCTGGGGCTCAATCGCGCGTTTAAGACCATTCGGCCTATTTTCCGCGCTCGGCCGAAGATCAATGCCGAAGTCACAGGCAGGCTGACTGAATCTCTCGGCGGTGTTCGCGTGGTAAAGGGGTATCACGCGGAAGCGCGTGAAGAAAAAGTGTTCGCGGCGGGAGTTCAAAGGCTGCTCGATAACGTATTAAAAACCCTGACGGCGACGTCGTTGATGAGTCTCTCCGCTACCAGCCTGATGGGCATCGTCAGCGCGGCGATTATGTTTCTCGGAGCGCGGCATATTCTCGCCGGGTCCATGACGCTGGGCGTTTTTCTCGAGTACACAATCTTCCTGGGATTGCTCGTGGCGCCGGTTTTTCAAATCGTGGGAATTGGACCGCAGATCACCGAAGCTCTCGCCGGGCTCGAACGGACGCGCGAAGTTCTCAACGAAAATCTTGAGGACGAATCCCCCGAACGGACCGAGCGACTGGACCGGATTACCGGACGCGTCGTGTTCGAAGATGTTGGCTTTGCATACGACACGGGAAAACCGGTGCTACACGACGTCAGCTTCGACTCCGAACCTGGAACTGTGACGGCGCTGGTCGGGCCATCCGGCGCGGGAAAGTCCACGATTATCGGACTGATTGCCGCATTCTACACACCCACTAGCGGACGTGTTCTGGTCGATGGGCATGATTTATCTCGCGTGCGGCTCGATTCCTACCGCTCGCAATTGGGCGTGGTTCTGCAGGAGACTTTTCTGTTCGACGGAACGATTCGCGAGAACGTAGCTTTCTCGCGGCCTGATTCCAGCGAAGCAGAGATTCTTGCGGCATGCCGCATCGCGCGGGTGGATGAGTTTGCCGAGACGTTTGAAAAAAAGTACGACACGATTGTAGGCGAACGCGGCGTAAAACTCTCCGGTGGCCAGCGGCAACGCGTCTCGATTGCCCGCGCGATACTGGCCGATCCGCGAATTCTGATTCTTGACGAAGCCACGTCCAGCCTGGATTCGGAATCCGAAGCGTTTATCCAGCAAGGGCTCGGTTACTTGATGCGCGGGCGAACTACATTTGTGATTGCGCACCGATTGTCCACCGTGCGCCGCAGCGATCAAATTCTGGTGATCGAGGCTGGCAGGATAATCGAGCGCGGCACGCACGCGTCGCTGCACGCCGAGGGAGGCCGCTACTACGACCTCTACACCAAGCAACACGGTGTCGAGTCCAATTTGTTCCTCGCGCCGGGAGAAGGCGGCACCGAGTCGAAGGACGGACAAAGTTCAGAGGTCGAATCAGCGGCTAACGCGAGTGATTCAACGCTGCCTGAAGCCATCCGCCTAATACGCGGACAAAACTAGGACGAGCCTTTACGGCAACATGCGAAGCACGAAAGGGATTTCCTCTACGCGGATTTCCACCCAGGCGGAGGGGAACTAATCGGCCAGAATTCTGGCGCTGGTCTAAGAAACTCAATGGCCACTTGCGCTAGGCCCGCGTGCTCTCTCCCCATATAGGAAACTCTGCCTTCGCGTTCATCCCAATTTTTGGGATTGAGCAGCGTTACTTTTTGTCCTATGGCAACCTTTGTTCCCAGCATCACTAGCGCTCCGTGCGCGCTCACAGTCACCGTAAAAGTTTCTTCCTGAAAGGGCCTGTGGTCCGCGGATTCACCTCGAATCGCGATGGGAACGTCCGCGAGGACACGTTCGCTTCTTCTATTTTCCGGTTGCCCCATTTGAGTTATTGCCCCCCTTTTCGTAAGGCACGCCCAGGAAAATGCCCCGCCTACTATTGTCTAGATTCAATCAAACAGGGGAAAAACCGCAAGGGTGACATCGCCGAAGTAAACGGTGGGCCCGCGATGTGTTTACGGAGAGCGCGGTCAAATGGAGGCTTCTCGCGGAGGGAAATTCCACATTGGTTGATTGATGGATGGTGCTCGAGGAGGGAATCGAACCCACACGGCCTTGCGGCCACCGGATTTTGAGTCCGGCGCGTCTGCCAGTTCCGCCACTCGAGCACTACAGGCAAGAGCAGGTTAGCACGCAGCCGCGCTCGCGCTCAAGCATTTGCCGCCGGCGCTGGTTCGATTTTATTGCGAAGTTTCGTTTTCGCTTGGTGACGATATGGTCGCCATGCGGCGCGGATCGAGGAAGCTGTGTGTAAATTCTGCAATCGTGATGCCCAGTTGGCTCCAGAGGCGGCGCTTCAACGTGCGGTAGCTCTGTGAACCGCTGAAAATATCGCGCACGAGATCGCGGAATGCGGGCGAGTAGTTCAGCAATTGCACCATACGGGTGGTGATGGCGCCGCCAACAAAATTTCCGCGAAAAATCTTCTTCGCTATGTTAGCCGCAAATTCTAAGTCGGCCGAAAACGCCGCGCGAAGGCGTTCTGGATACTCCTGCGGGCAGCCCGCTGCCAGCGCCTGCGCCAGCAAATCGCCTGAGCGCAGCGCGTAATAAAGTCCTTCGCCGGTAATGGGGTCGACGGTGGCGGCCGCGTCGCCGGCCATAGCCCAATTTTTTCCTACGATGCGCCGGCCTCGGATCGTTTTGGCTTGAGGCGAAGGCAAAACGTGGCTGTACAACTGCGCTCCCACGGTCGGAATTCCTTCCTCTCTCACGAAGGTGTCGAGGTGCCGCCGCAATTGCTGGCTGGTGGTTTGTCCCAAGCGCGCGCAAATTCCTACCGACAAATGATCAGCGCGCGGAAAGGACCACAGATATCCTTCGAATTCCTTCAGGAATTTTACTTTGATGATGTTTTCTTCTGTGGGAACAAAATAACCCAGCGTCATCTCAAGATCTTGGGCCCCGAGTGCCGTCGTGTCCTGGCAAGGAGCTGATTTCGCGCACCGGCGGCTAACACCACGAAATCTGATATTCGCTGTTCGCCTTCAGCGATCAAGCGAACTTGCTCTCCGCCTGTATTTACATTGGTGACGCGCGAACCAACGGCAGTGCATCCGGCGGCAACTGCGCGATCGAGCAGCAAGCCGTTCAGCACTTTGCGCGCATAAATCACGATAGGATGATTCATTTCGAATCGCGCTCGATGTCCGCGGCTCGAAATTAATTCACACGTGCGGATAATTTTCTTGGGATGAGGTGAATCGAGCAGGAAGGGATAAGCTTCGATGGCCTTGTGCGTTAGCCCGCCGCCACAGGGCTTTTCCCACGCCAGCCGCTCATCGAAAATTGTAACTCTAAAGCCGGCGCTCGCCAGCCGCTCTCCGCATAGAGCGCCAGCAGGCCCTCCGCCGACGATGGAAATGTATTTCATCGCACCTTTATTATGGCCTAATCACGTCAGCGGAAAAACAGCAGCAACAAACCAAGCAGCGAGTATAGCACTAAACAATATTGTCCCTGAAGCGGAGCCCGTTCGCTTGCGCAATGCGTCTGCACCGAGCCGTTGCAGAATTGAGAATGCCGCTAGAAATACGAAGAGCAAGGGAATCAGGACCTGCCCGCTCATCAGCTTGTAGTAAGCGAGCGTACACGCGAGAAAGATTTCTAGTCGGAGGAGTAGGGATACTCCAAATCGCATCGCACGGCGCCTGCCACTGTTGCACAGGCCCGAGCCCAAGTTCCTCGGCGCCACAGAAAATAAACGTGAGCGGCAGTATGGCTGCGAACCGAATCCAGCGCGGCCCGTTGAGCCAGGCATCGTCCAGTTGCCAGTTCAACCATCCGCTGACGGCAAGGAAAACCGAAAATCCCAGAACGGCCGCGACGGCAAGGCTCCCCACGTTCGGCGGCCAGTTTTCTTTGATATACCTTCGATTGAGAATCAACAGAGCCGCTCCAACGATCAGCAGGAGTGACAATAAATAGTCCGCGCTATACATATGCAGGAATTTCAGCGGTATTCCAACACTCAAGAGTAAGACGCTTGCCAGCGCCGCGACCGCTGCAGCCGCGAGTGAGAGAGAGTAGGGAGGCCGAGTTCCAGTCGGCTCGGCGTGCGGTTGTCCAGAAACAGACGCTATCAGCGTCGCGCAGAATGGAAATAAAATCAGAATGCCGATCAGGCCCATGATCGATCCTGCCAGACGATGACGGCCGCGATTCGCAACTGCGTAGGGGGCCAGGTCCAGGTTCAAGGCTAGCGTCTCGGGCGGGATCTGCGGAAATAAACACTGCATAATCCATCGTTCCGATTGGTGCGCGACATTGCGGTCCATGATTAGGCTGGTGTGCGTCGCGCCCGCCACGTACCGCAAATGCGAAAGCCCGTTTTTGCTGCGAAATCTTCAGGCGACGCGCGATTTCCCCCGGACGCTTTCAGGAGTGCTGCGGAAGCTCGATGCAAGATCGCCAGTTCGTATTGTCCGCTGAAGACCAGCAGATTCGACGGCATGCGCTGCGGCAAAACCATGGGTGCCGGAGAAATTGCGATCGTGCCGGCCATCGGGATGCGATCCGCCATTCCAATCGCGATGGCCGCGCCCATCGAATGTCCCACAAGAATTGTTCTAGACGGATTGATCTTGCCTTCTCGGCTCAGTGACTCGACTGTCGCCGTCGCGCACTCCGCCGCTCTCGCGAACGAAAAAGGATCGTGGCCGTCGCCGTGCCCCGGCAGATCCAGCGAGTAGACCTGCAAGCCATGCCCCGCAAATTCCGACGACGAAATACTTCATGATTCGGCGGTTGGCCGATAACCCGTGTAGCAAAATGACGGTGCCAGGCGGCTCGTTGGTGATGCGCGGGTTGATCAACGTGGCTGGAGTGTGGCAGCCGCCCGCCTCTATAACGATTTGTTGTTCTGGCAATTCGCCGCTGCGAATCCATCGCGTTCCCAGAATCAGCAAAACGATACCGGTGGCGGCGAGCATGATTTCCCACCGCTTGGGCTTCGAAATATTCATTTTTGAAGCTCGGTGCGAGGTCCGCGGCCATTCTGGAGGGCGTGGTAGAATTAAATGTTTGCAGCTTCTGGCGAAATTGTAATTAGGAGCAAATGATTGGCGGTAGTTTCTCAAAGCGAGTTGATTCTCCAACGGCGCGAGTGGAAACGCAACGGAAAGCGCGTCGTATGCGCGCTAGGAGTTTTTGATCTCTTGCATCCAGGACATCTTCGCTTGCTCGAACAAGCCCGAGCTCTGGGCGACATTCTCGTGGTTGCGATGGAGAGTGACGCGCGCGCACTTGAGCAGAAAGGCCCGGGCGGCCCGTCATGCCTGCCGCTGAGCGCGCCGAAATTGTTGCGGCGCTAGCGGCGGTTGATGCCGCGGTGGAATTGCAGAACCAACCGTCCGGCGATAAATTCATAGAGGACCTTGCGCCCGATGTTCTGGTCCAGCGCTGCCGAACAAACTCCAGAAAAACCGCTGCGAAGTGGCACGACCCACTGAGCGCTCTCGGAATCGAGCTAACTGAAATTCCTCCGGAGCCCGGCCATTCAACCTCACGCCTGATTGAGCGCATCAAACAACTTCGCGCATGATTCTTTCCCTGGTTTCCGAGATTCTGTCCCGCGTCGCGCGGAATCCTGAAATCGACCAAGCGCTGGATACGCTTCGGCGCAGCAAGGGCGAAGTCCATCTTGCGGGCCTCACCGATCCTGCCAAAGCATTTGTCTCGGCGGTAGTCGCTGCACAACTTGGACGGCCTACAGTTTTGCTCGTCGAATCCAATCAGCGTGCCGAAATGCTGCTCGAACCGGTGCGCTGGTTCTATCGCGCCGTGACACGCAAACCCGGTCGCCGCGTCGCGCAGTTGCCTGCCTACGACGTGCTGCCTTACGAATCGCGTTCGCCGCACGCTGAAATTTCAGAGGACCGCGCCGTTGCGCTCTGGAGATTTGCGCTGAGCGAAGCAGACCTGCTGATCGTGCCGATTCAGGCCGCTGTCTGGCGTCTGCGCGAGCCGGAATTCTACGGAGAGCTTGCGTTGACCATAGCGCGCGATCAATCCATCGAGCACGAAGCGCTTCTCAATTTTCTTTCCAGCGCGGGCTACGACAAACAAGTGACCTGCGAGATGCCCGGACAGTTCGCCGTGCGCGGTGGCATCATCGACATTTTTTCCCCGGAAGCGCCGCAGCCGGTTCGCGTGGAACTGCTCGGCGACACGATCGAGTCCATCCGCGCATTTGATCCCAACACGCAGCGCTCGACGAATCCCGTGGAACGCGCCATGCTCATGCCCCTGACCGAATTTCCGCGCCATCGCGAAGTTCTCGAACGATTGCGTGTGCGTTCCAATTCGGATCGCGAAGATGATTCTCCGCTTGCGAGTTTCTATCCCGGTTGGGAATTTCGCGAAGTACTGCGCGAAGAGCGTAAATCCACGCTTTTCGATCTTGGTCCTGATCCGCTTGTGATTGAGGACGAGCCCTCGCTCATCGCAAACTGCCTGGAGAAATATCGCAAGCAGCTTCAAGAATCGTTCGATGAGTCGGACCATCCCGTCGCCGAGCCGCCCAGCGCCTATCTTTTGAGTGATGAAGAATGGCAGCACGCGTTACAGCGCACGCCTCGGCTGGCAATCGAACATCTCGCCATCGCGCGCGAAACGAATCCCATTCTCGCCGAAAAGACGGAATACACGCTTCGCACGCAGCCCACCACGCGCTATCACGGCGATGTCGCTGCGTTCGTGACGGAAGTTCGCGGCCGTATCGCCGCGGGCGAACAAGTCCTCGTTTCAGCGGTGAGCACGGGTGAACTCGAGCGGTTCGCTGATATTTGTCACGAGTTCGAAGTGCCTTATCGCATGGGCGAGCTCGAAGAAAATACCACGGTCGCCCGGCTCGCGGAAGAAGGATCGGGCGCGGCGGGTCCGGCCATGGTGCTGATCAGAGTGCCCATTGAAGAAGGCGTCGTGTTCGTTGACGCAAAGCTCGCCATGTACGGGAACGCGGACCTCTTCGAAACTCTTGCGCCCGCTTGCAAGCAACGATCGCGCTCGCGTCCGAAGACAGCAAGCTTCTTCAGCGATTTCTCTGATCTTAAGCCGGGCGACTACGTCGTACACATCGACCACGGTATCGGCCAATTCGAAGGCCTGCGGCAAGTAGCGGTCGAAGGCGCCACCGGCGAATTCATGCTCTTGCGTTACGCGGGTGATGCAAGACTTTACGTTCCGCTGGCCCGGCTCGACCTGGTGCAGAAATACCAGTCGCTCGGTGGCGTCGAGCCTGTACTCGATCGCCTGGGAACCACGGTTTGGGAAGCGCGGAAAACCCGCGTGCGCAAATCCGTCACCGATATGGCGGACCAGCTTCTAAAACTTTACGCCGAGCGAAAGACCGCGCCCGGTCACGCGTTTCCGGCGGACACGAATTGGACGCGCGAATTTGAGGACGCGTTCGAATTTGACGAAACTCCGGACCAGCTTCGCGCCATCGAGGATGTGAAGCGCGACATGGAATCGCCGCTGCCGATGGATCGTTTACTGTGCGGCGACGTTGGCTACGGCAAGACCGAGGTCGCCATGCGCGCGGCGTTCAAAGCCATCGCGGATTCAAAACAGGTTGCCGTACTGGCGCCTACCACCGTTCTTGCCTTCCAGCACTATCAGACGTTCAAACGTCGTTTCTCCGCATTTCCCGTGCGCGTGGAAATGCTCAGCCGCTTCCGCACGGAAAAAGAGCAAAGGAAAGTTTTGGAAGAAATGGAAGCTGGAAAAGTTGACATTCTGATCGGAACCCACCGGCTGCTCTCGCGCGACGTGAAATTTCAGGATCTCGGCCTGCTGGTCGTGGACGAAGAGCAGCGCTTCGGAGTCGCGCACAAAGAGCGCTTGAAAGAGATGCGCAAAAATGTGGACGTGCTCACCATGTCGGCAACGCCGATTCCGCGCACGCTGCACATGTCTCTGGTGGGATTGCGCGATATGAGCGTGATCGAGACGCCTCCCAAAGACCGCCTCGCGATCCAAACTACTGTTGCGCCGTTCAGCGAGACATTGATTCAGCGCGTGGTGGAAGAAGAACTCGCGCGCGAAGGCCAGGTATTCTTCGTCCACAATCGCGTGGAGTCAATTGACACGCTCGCGGCCATGGTGAAGCGGCTGGTTCCGAAAGCGCGTGTGGTAATCGGCCACGGCCAGATGCGCGAAACGGAACTCGAGAAAGTGATGCTGAAATTTGTGCGCGACGAAGCGGACGTCCTCGTTTCAACCACCATTGTTGAGAATGGTCTCGATATTCCGCGCGCCAACACCATATTGATCGATCGCGCGGATTGTTTCGGGCTATCCGAGCTGTATCAGCTCCGGGGCCGTGTGGGCCGATCGAATCAGCGCGCCTACGCGTATCTCCTCGTGCCGCCGGATACCGCGCTAACGTCCATCGCCCGCCAACGCCTGGCTGCACTAAAGGAATTCAGCGATTTGGGCGCGGGATTCCGTATCGCCGCTCTCGATCTGGAATTGCGAGGCGCTGGAAACCTGCTCGGCCGCGAGCAGCACGGCCACATCGAAGCCGTCGGTTTTGACATGTACTGCCAGATGATGGAGCGCGCTGTCGCAGAACGGAAGGGCGAGGCGGTGGCTGTCGAGCGTCGCGCTACGCTCAACCTTGGTCAGGAAATCCGCATCCCACCTGAGTACATCGAGAGCGAGAACTTGCGCCTTCGAATCTATAAGCGAATTGCTAGCGTGACCACGGATGCGGAGCGTGACGAAGTTCGCCGCGAACTGGAAGACCGCTTCGGCCCGCCGCCGTCGTCAGTCGAAAATCTTCTCGATTATGCCGTGTTGAAGGCGCTCGCTGAAAGATTGCTGGTTGCGTCGGTCGATCATCGGGGCGATCAGGTTGCGATCAAATTTTACGAGGATACGCCTTTGGGCCCGGACAAGTTGGTAAAAATGATTCGCAAGCGCAAGGGGATGCGCCTCGATCCTTCGGGTGTGCTGTGGTTCGAGTGGAAGAGTGAAAAGGGCGGCCCGACGGGAGCCACCAGAAACGTATTGCTACAACTACAAGCGTAGAGATAAAATTAAATCCTCGAGTGAACCCTATGAAAAATTGGAATGCGTCTTTGAAGTACCTTTGGGCTGCGGCTATTGGTGTCACTGCACTCTTGCTATCAGTATCACCAGATGTGCGAGCGCAGGCGAAAGGTGTGGTCGTCGAAGAAATCGTCGCGCGCATCAACAACGACGCGATTACTCTCTCGGACGTCCAGAAGGCCGACCAGTCCCTGCACGAAGAAATCGCTCACGATTGCCAAGGCTGCACTCCCGACAAGATGGAAGGGATGTACAAAGACAAGCAAAAAGACTTGCTGCGGGATTTGATCGATCAGGCCCTACTGGTTGAGCGCGCGAAGGACATGGGCATCAGCGTGGAAACGGAACTAATCAAACGCCTCGATGAAATTCGCAAGCAGAACAATCTTGGCAGTATGGAAGAGTTGGAGAAAGCGGTGGAATCCCAGGGGCTGGGCTGGGAAGATTTCAAGACTCAGCTTCGCAACACTCTCCTGACGCAGGACGTGATACGGCGCGAAGTTGGCTCCCACATCAGTATTCCCACCGAGGACGTAAAAAAATATTATCAGGACCATCAGAGCGATTTCAATCGTCCCGAGCAAATGGTGCTTGCCGAAATCTTCCTGAGCACGGAAGGCAAGAGCCCGGAGGAAATGTCCTCCGTTGAAAAAAAAGCGGAAGACTTGCGCAACCGCGTGGTCAAAGGCGAAGACTTCAACGAAATCGCCAGGCATTTTTCGGAAGGCAGCACGGCGAAAGACGGAGGGCAATTGGGAACCTTCGAACACGGCCAGTTATCCAAGCAACTCGAAGATATTGTGTTCAAAATGGATAAAGGCCAGATGACCGATGTAATTCAGACGAAAACTGGGTTTGAAGTTCTTAGAGTTGAGGCGCATTATCAGGCCGGATTGCAGCCGCTCGATAAAGTAGAGAACGAAATTATGAACCGCATTTACAGCCAAAAGATGCAACCAACCATGCGCCAATACCTGGCGCAATTGCGGGAACAGAGTTATGTGATGGTTAAGCCGGGCTATACCGACAGCGCCGCGGTCGCTGGCGCCAGCGTTATTCAGGAAGTGGCGCCCACGCCGGACGCGGCCGAGGCTAAAAAAGCCAAGAAGAAGCTCGGCAAGCCTAAAATTAACGGCCAGTGAAAACACACTACATTTGCGATTTGCAGGACGGCCAGGGCGTCGCGTCGCTCTTTCTGGTCCGTGAAAAGGAAGTCCGTACTTCGTCCCGCTCCGGAAAATCCTGGCTCGAACTTGACCTCGTGGACCGCACCGGAAGAATTTCCGCGAAAATGTGGGACAACTTTGCGGTCATCGCTGTCACCTTCGAGCGTGATGATGTGGTGCACGTGAGAGGGCGCGTGAAACTCTACAACGGCCAGAAGGAATTGATGCTCGAACAGATTATTCCGGCCGTCGAGCGCGACTACGACCTGTCTGATTTCCTGGCGCACACGAAATACGATGTCGAGAAGCTCTATGCGGATTTGCGTGCCGCTATCGCCGCCATGAAGAATCCCTGGCTCAAGCGCCTGCTCGTGAGCGTTGTGGACGACCCCGAAATTGCGCCGAAACTCAAGCGCGCGCCCGCTGCTATGACCATGCACCATGCGTTCATCGGCGGACTGCTCGAACATATCGTCAGTCTTATCGACCTGGGTCGCGCCGTGGCGGAGCATTATGGTGAGCTGGACGCGGACCTGCTTCTGGCTGGAATCGTCCTGCATGACATCGGAAAAATGGATGAGCTTTGCTACGGGCGAGGCATCGATTACACGACGCAGGGCCGTCTACTTGGCCACATCAGTATCGGCGCTGCGATGGTTCGCGAAAAGATTCGCGCAATTCCTAATTTCCCGCCGCAGCTCGCCACGCTGATCGAGCACCTGATCCTGAGCCATCATGGTTCTTACGAATTTGGCTCGCCGTCACTGCCGCAGATCCGCGAAGCGGTGGCCCTGCATTTTCTTGACGACATGGATTCAAAGATGGGTGCCGTCCGCGCGACGTTGGATTCGGCGGAGGGAAACGCGGATTGGACCGCTCGCAATCCGTCGCTGCGACGCTCGCTTTTGCGTACCGATAAGTTTTACACTGGCGGCGATCCGAATGCGTGTTCTGACCCAAATGTCCCCTCGAATACCGTTCATCCGAGTGAAGCTTCGCCGGCTGCTGCGGGTTCCGGGGACAAAAGCGCTACATCGCCGCAAACAACTTTTACCGGATTCGTTACGCCTCCCGCATCAGATAAGAAAAATAATGAGCGAGCCTAAATGAGCAACTCGAAAGTCCCATCACCCCGCCACGCGCTTCTAGATCTTGCTCCGCTGGAACTCGACTGCATGAATATGCTCTGGCCCATGGGCGAAGGCACGGTGCGCGAGATTCGCGACGCGCTGGCCGCGCGCAGGCCGCGCGCTTACACCACGATCATGACGATCATGGACCGCTTGGCTAGGAAGGGAATTGTCGAGCGCCACAAAACAGGCCGCGCGTATATTTACAAACCGAATTTAACCGCTGAAGACGCGCGTGGACACGCTCTCGAGCAGGTGATCGACAGTTTCTTTGGCGGCTCGAAAGAATCCCTTCTAGCTCATTTGGATGCGACAGAGGCCAAACCTCGAGCGCTAGCGGCATCCTCGGCGAGTGCCGCGGCGAACTCTGCACCTCCGCTGGCAGCTTCCACTTCGGCCGGCGTCGGGCAGACTGCTGCGCCGCCTACCGGCGGGGGTTCGATAAAGTAGGCATCCCTATGTTTCCATCGGAACTCACAATTCGCGATCGGGCTATTCGCCCGGCAGCCATTTTGGCACCCATGGCGGGCGTAACCGATACGGTTTTCCGGCGCGTGATTCGTTCGCTGGGCGGCTGCGGCCTGATCATGACGGAATTTACCAGCGCGGAAGGCTTGACGCGAAATTCCGCGCGCACGTTGCATTATTTATATTTCGGCGAAGACGAGCATCCCATCGCCGCGCAACTTTTTGGCTCCGATCCCGACGTGATGGCTTCCGCCGCCGCGCTCACTCAGGACCTTGGCTTCGATCAGGTGGATATCAACCTCGGCTGTCCGGTGAAAAAAGTTGTAAAGTGCGGCGGCTCCGGATTGCTGCGCGATTTGCCTCACCTTGAAAAACTTCTGAGCAAGGTTCGCGCTGCCGTAACCATCCCGCTGACGGTTAAGATTCGTTCCGGCTGGGACGAAAATAATATCGTGGCGGTGGAAGTGGCGCGCATGGCCGAACGAATTGGCGTCGAAGCGATCGCCATCCATCCTCGCACGCGTATGCAGGGATATGCCGGCTCCGCTGATTGGTCAGTGATTCGCGCGGTGAAACAGGCTGTGCGCATTCCCGTGATTGGCAATGGAGATATTCATACGCCGCAGGACGCAGTCCGCATGATCGACGAAACGGCCTGCGATGCCGTAATGATCGGACGCGCGGCGTCTTCAAATCCATGGATTTTCCGTCAGATTGAGGATTACATCGCCTCGGGACGCTACGACGAGCCCTCCGAACTCGACCGCTATCATTTGCTCTCCGGTTATTTCCGCAGTTTGATCGCAGCCGAGATGCCCGACGCGGTCGGCAAGATGAAACAATTCGCGAGCCTGTTCACGCACGGCGTCCGGAATGGCGCCGAACTTCGCCATGCGGTCCACCACGCGCATGCCGCTCCAGAAATCCTCGAGGCCGTAGATTCCTTCTTCGCCCGCGCTACCGCCGCTTCGAGAGACTAAGTCTTTCGCTCCACCTCGCGGGTGCCGGTTTCAGAAAGTTGGAACGGAATTCACCCTTTGCCCCTAATACCGCTGCTTCTGGCGACTACTTTCTTAATTTAATCCTGCCCGTGCCAGAGTTTCAGGAAGCGGGAACAACTCACTCGTCTCTGGTGACGAGTAGTTGCTTGTAAGCTTCACGTCGAGTAAGTCCGCGCTCACGAGCAGCCTGCTTCAACGCGGCCTTGCGGTCCACGCCGCTTTCCTTCACGATCTCCTCAACACGCCGCGCGATCGGCAGCGCGCGGGCTAGCGTCTTCGGCAGACACTTCCGTTTGCGCGCTCAGGTCAGGCGGACCAATCAGCAATGTGATTTCGCCACGCGGCTCTTTTCCCCGCGCACCAGCAAGCAAGTCCTTCAGGTGTCCGCGCAGAAATTCCTCATAGATTTTCGTCACTTCGCGCGCAATGAGCGCGGGCCGATTTCCCAGAATTTCAAACGCGTCTTCCAGCGTTTCCAGTAGCCGGTGCGGAGCTTCGTACAGAACAATCATGCGGGGTTCGTTGAACAGAGCACGCAGCCGTTTCCGACGTTCTGTCTGTCGCGCTGGCAAAAATCCGACGAAGGTGAACTCTTCGATGGCCATCCCCGAGGCCGCCAGCGCCGCCACGAACGCGGACGCGCCCGGCACCGGCACCACGCGAACGCCATGCCGCAAGCACAGACTCACCAGCCGATGTCCCGGATCGGAAATCGCGGGAGTCCCAGCATCGCTCACCAGTGCGACTTTCGCGCCCTGTTCCAGATCGATCACAAGTTCCGCCGCGCGAGTGATTTCATTGTGCTCGTGATAACTCACAAGCTTTTTCTGGATGTCGAAATGTGAAAGCAGCTTCATGGTCTGGCGCGTGTCTTCGCACGCGATCACGTCGGCTTCTTTTAGAATGCGGAGCGCGCGCAAGGAAATATCTTCCAGATTGCCAATCGGAGTGGCCACCACAAAGAGGCACCCGGCGCCCGTTTCTTTGGGTTTTATTTTTGTCATTCCAGCATCACACGCTGCGATGAATCGCGAATACGGCAGTCTAACACACGGTCACTCGTGCCTTCCTTCTGTCCGCGCTGGACCGGCAGGCATGCTACTATTTTGTGTTCGACCAGCGCGGGAGGAGTTTCTCGTTGCCTTTATACGAGTATAAGTGCGAGCAGTGCGGCCATCAGTTTGAAAAAATTGAAGGCCACAATGCTTCGACCACGAAGAAGTGCCCGAAATGCGGGGCGAAGGCCCAGCGCATGCTCTCCGCAGCCGCCATTCAGTTCAAGGGATCGGGCTGGTATGTGACCGATTACGCCAAGAAAAGCGGCGCCCCAGCGTCGGGGGAAAAATCGAGCGATGGCAGCGCTTCGCAGTCCGGTGATAAGTCCGGCGACTCAAGATCCTCGGACTCGAAGGCGAATGATTCAAAGTCTGGCGACTCGAAATCGAGCGACTCCGGTTCGAGCGAATCCAAATCGTCCGAATCAAAATCCAGCAGTTCGAAATCGTCGTCCGAGAAGGGAAGCAAAAAGAAGAAGTAGCGCGGTTCGAATTTCTATAGTTTAAGTTCGCGCAAGTACTCTCGAAAATCCGGACCGAGCTTCGGATTCTTCAGCGCGAACTCGACTGTCGCTTTCAAGAATCCCAGTTTGTCTCCGGCGTCGTGAGTTTTTCCATCGTAAATGTGGGCCCAGAGTCCTTCCCCGCGCGCCAATTCCTTTAAAGCGTCCGTCAGTTGAATCTCGCCGCCCGCTCCTGCTTCGATCTTTTCGAGGTAATCAAAAATTTCCGGCGGTAGCACATAACGTCCCGTGACACCGAGATTCGACGGAGCTTTATCCACGTGCGGTTTTTCCACCAGGTCGTTCACGCGCAACAGTTGCTTGCCCCAGCGCGGCTGATTTCCTGGACTCGCTGCGATAATGCCGTAGAGGTGAACGCGCGCTCTCTCCACTTCTTCCACGGCGATTGCGCCCTGGCCTGTAGCATCCCAAACGTCCATCAGAGATCGCGTCGCGGGAATCGCGCCATCCATAATCACGTCGCCCAGGAGCACTGCGAACGGTTCGTCGCCTACAAGTTCACGCGCGCAAAATACCGCGTGGCCCAGTCCTTTTGCTTCGCTCTGCCGCGTGTAGCTGAAATGCAAACCACCGCTGATCTCCCGCACCATGTCCGCCTGATGCTTCTTGCCCTTCTCCTCGAGAAAACTTTCCAGTTCGGGCGCGGAATCGAAGTGATCTTCAATCGCGTTCTTGCGCCGCCCGGTAACAAAAATCACGCTCTCGATTCCCGAGGCGATGCATTCTTCCACCGCATATTGAATCAGCGGTTTATCGACAACAGGCAGCATTTCCTTAGGCTGCGCTTTTGTGGCGGGAAGGAAACGTGTCCCTAGCCCGGCCACAGGCAGCACCGCTTTGCGCACGCGTTTTCTTTCGGAGCTCATAATTGCCATTCTTGACTTTGCCTATCGCGAAGAAGTGCGAAGGAAGCCGCGCTAGATTATTGATCGTTCAAGTCTGCATCAACCGCCAAACGAATGCTCGTTCATCGGCAACGTTACAAAATCAACTCAATACACATGCTAACATATTGATTGCGATCGGTTGGCGGAGCAACGTGTGAGCGTGCACGAAAATCTCATCCTCGGCATCGAATCTTCCTGCGACGAAACTGCCGCAGCGGTCGTTGCGGACGGCTCGCGCGTGCTCTCGAATATCGTGGCCTCGCAAATTGCAATTCACCGCAATTTCGGCGGAGTCGTCCCCGAGCTTGCCTCGCGCGAGCACCTTCGCCAGATCGTTCCAGTCGTTCGCGAGGCCGTAAAACAGGCAGAAGTCTCGCTGCCTGACCTTGACGCAATCGCCGTCACACGCGGTCCAGGGCTGATTGGCGCGCTCCTCGTCGGCGTGACCTACGGCAAGGTTCTCGCCATCGCGCTATCCAAGCCTCTCATTGCAGTCAATCATCTCGAAGGCCACGTCCATGCCGTGATGCTAGAAGCGGGCGCGTCCGGCCGGCAGCCCGCGCTTCCGGCCGTTTGTCTTATTGTTTCCGGTGGACACACCGTGCTCTATCGCGTGGGGGCGAGTTTAAACAATGGTACCTACCATTTCTCCTATGGCCGAATTGGCGGCACGCGAGACGACGCCGGCGGAGAAGCCTACGACAAAGTTGCCAGAATGCTGGCGCTGGGATATCCGGGCGGCCCAATCGTGGACCAGCTAGCCGCGCACGGTAATCCAAAAGCGATTCGATTTGGGGTGCCGCAGATGAAAGGCAACGCCTCCGATTTTAGTTTCAGTGGGATCAAGACCGCCGTGCTTTACCATCTGCGCAAGCATCCTGAGTTTCAATCGGAAATTACCGCGAGGGAGCAAGCCCTTGCGCGAGGCGAGCGCTCCGCGGATGCCATGCGCCAACTTTCGACGCCAGCCACGCTCGATCTTTTGGCCAGTTTCCAGCGCGCGGTTGTGGACGATCTCGTCGCGCGCACGATTGCCGCGGCACAGCAGAACGGCGTGCGCTCGATTTTTGTTTCTGGAGGCGTGGCCGCCAATCGCGAGTTGCGTTTGACGTTTGAATCCCGAGCGAAGAGTGATGGATTCGAGGTTTTCTTTCCCAGCCGCGCGCTTTCCACCGACAACGCCGCCATGATCGCCGCCGCCGGCTATCCGCGCTTTCTGGAGGGCCAGCACGAAGATTGCACGCTCGACCCGTCTGCGAATCTTCCGCTGGCTTAACACCCTGCTGTCCAACGTGGCTGCCCGACGACTTTTCTTCAACTAGAGCAACGTAGGTTCGTAAATATACGCCATACCGTTTTGCGTCGCAGCGTACGCTTTCGATCCGTCGCTACTCCATCTCAAGTTCACCACTCCTTCCGCTGCATACTCGTCGAGCACTTCCATCCGATTCAGGTCCACGAGAAACAGCCGCCCCTTGGCCGAATTTTTTAACCATGAGCTGTAGCAGATGCAAAGCGGAAGATGGGGATGGCAGACGCACAGCTCCGCGCCAAAAGGCAAGGGCTCGCAATTCATGGTCTCGACTGCAAGGCAATATGCTTGCCCTGCCGCGCAGTAAATAATGTTTCGTCCGTCATGGGTCCAGACACAGATCGGTGATGTGCCCCTGCGCCTGATAGGCGTTTTGCTTCTTTAGCGTGGGGACGGCGAGCAGAGCAATCGAGTCGTCCGCCCAGTCGCCGTGAATTTCGATCACGCAGGCGAGCGTCTTTTCGTTGGGGCTGAACACGGAGCGCCCGTAGCCGCCAAACGCCCCCTCTTCGCCAAACTCCGCTTCGTAGGTTTGCCGTTCGAGCCAGCCGGGGACGCTCAGCTCGCTTGTAGGTTGTCCCGCGAGCGGACCGCTGGAGTGACATTCCATCGTCGCGAACGCGCCAAAGCCGCAGCGACGCCTGCTTGCCTCCCGCGCATGCTTCCACAAAATATTTTTCGGTGCCGGACCACGCCAGGCATTGCGGGACGATTCCGAATTCGCCGAAGGTGCCCAGAAGCATTTTTCCGTGCAAATCGAAAGAATGCAGCGCAGGTTGCCAACCGTTCCAGGCAGCGACTAGAAAGCGTGTCGATGGAGACCATGCGAACACGCCCGCCAAATCCTGTTCACCGACGGCGACCTCGTCCGGCACGGAAAGCGCGATCATCGGAGTGCTCATTTCCAAATCGTAGAGAACCACGCGTTGCCCGAGATCTCCCGTCCGGTGTCGCCCACCCCTCTGAAATTGGCGTGAGACGAAGCACACATGGCCCAGGCCGGAAATCGCCAGTGCGGAACTGTACCCGGTAAATATTTTCTTCACTACCCAGTTGGAATCGCGAGTCAGGTCGCGGAGTCCGCGGGCTACCAGAGCCGCAGATCGCAACACCAGCGCCTGCTGGCCTGCGCGAACAAGCGCACCGGTGCCGGGTTTTTCGCGTGGGTGCATCAACAGAATCCGATCTTAGAGTTCTTGGTTTTCATACGATTCTTGGGATGAGCATCCATCCTGCGCTGGATGGTTAATGTTCCAGTCGCCGATTGGCTTGCGCGATCTGCTCTTCTACTTTTTCCACCATTTCCTTCAGCACGTCGCGGCCGTGTTTTTGCGCTTCATCGAGCCGCGATTTCAGTTGGTACAGATCGGAGCGCAAAAGTTCCTGCATCTCCGCTTCGATCTCGGACAGCCGTCCACGCGCCTGGCTGATCCTTCGGATCACTCGAATCAACTCCGCGCCCGCGCCTTCACCCTGTACGGCCTCGGGGCTGTGTTCGTACTGGGTCAAAATCCGGGTAAGCTTCGATTCATCTCCGCGCTCGTATGCTTCGTTCGCTTCGGCCATCAATTGCTGGCGTCTCGCGCGATCTTCGCGGTCGGAGGTTAGATCCGGATGAACGCGCTTCGCAACTTCACGATAAAGCTGCTTCATTTCCGGGGAGGACTCGAACGAAGCCGGCTCTTCTTTGGAATCCTCGCCGGCGGTTGATTTCGTCTCGCTCGCGGCGGCACGGGCAGCGCGCGCATTCTGCTGCAGCCGCTCATTCGCGGGATGTTCCTTGGCGAGCCGCTCGGCGATCTGGGCTTTCAACTCATCAAGCTCCGCGTAGCGCAGTCCGACGAAATGCAGATAGCGCCGCTCAAACGCGCCCAATTCCGCGCGGAGATTCGCGGAACGCAGTTCTCGTTCGGCCAGTTCGGTTTCGAGCGCGGCTTGTTCTTCGCACTTGCGCGCGAGCTCCCGTTCTTCTGGTTTTACGGGTCTGGTGTGTGTCGTCTTCAACGTCACAGCGCTTGCCTCGGATAGTGCGAGCTATTGGTGCATTACGAGAATCATTTCTCGCTCGGCTGCCGCTATTAAGCCATTCTCCTAATTCTAAGGCGCGAAGCGGACTCCAGCCCGTCTTCCGCAAGCGGGGTTTCCATAACTTGAAATAAGCTTTTTGCCACACGGTTCTCATGCACTCTTGGCGTGGTCTCATGCCCTGAACTTTAAGCTGCCAATTTGGTTGAGTGGATAGCCTGTTGTCGCGGATTTAACAAGGGTTGCGCGTTCCGGGTGCTGGCTTACAATCGTTGCGGGGCGATTCGACATGGAGGAGAAGAAAATGAAGGAAACAGCAGAGCAATACATTCAGCGCATTCTTAGCCACACGGACGGCCAGGAACCTCTCAAGATTCAAGCGGCCACACCGAAGAAAATTCAGCGTCTCCTGAGCCGCGCCACCCCTTCGAAATTGCGCAAGCGTCCCGCGCCGGATAAATGGTCGATCGCGGAAATTGTCGCGCACTTGGCCGACGCGGAACTTGTTGGCTCGTGGCGAATCCGTCTGGTTCTGGGCTCACCGGGAGCACCCATCCAGGCATTTGACCAGGACGACTGGGTTCGAGCCCTTCACTACGACAAGAGAGACACGCGAAAAGCGCTTGAGCAGTTCCGTGTCGTCCGTGAAACAAATCTCGCGCTTTTTAAGACCCTCACGCCGGAACAGTGGAAACACTCCGGATTGCACTCCGAGCGGGGCATTGAAACCGTCGAGCACATTGTGCGCATGTTCGCCGGCCACGATCTAAATCACATCGCGCAAATTCAACGAATACTCGCAGCTAAAAAATAGGCTGTCCGTCTCTGTCTGCGGGGAACCGCGGAAGTGCTCTGGCGGATCGGCCTGCTTCTTGCTATATGGCGGAACGTGCGGCGAGCGGGTCGGCGGAGGTCAACTGCACGATCAGAAATTCCATCAGCGCTCGCGGATCGGGATTCGAGGATTTCAGCTGGCTGTCAGCTTCCGCCAGCGCAACCAGGCCCGCCAGCAGATCCTTCTTTGGTATGCGATGCGCCTGGCGCACGGCCGTTTCAGCGGCAACGGGATTCATCTGTAGCGCCCGCGCAGCTTGATATCCGTTCGTGCCCGCCGGCAGATCGCGCGCCTCAATCAGTTTGCGATACATCCAGGCGATCCCGCCGACCAATCCTATCGGCTCTTCGCCCTCGCGCATCAAATTATCGAGGAACTCCATCGCCGAATCCCGTCTGCGAGTGGCCAGCATATCCGCGAGTTGCCAAACCGTATTTTTTCGCGCCGCCACAACGAGTTCTTCCACGTCCGTCGTAGTGATGCGCCGGCCTTCCTCGACGTAAGTAGAAAGCTTTTCGATTTCGATGCATATCCGAGCCGGCTCGCTATTCAGAATCTCCACCAGCAGCGTCGCCGCTTCTCGTTCGATTTCGGCGCCACAATCTTTTGCCATTTGCATCGCGAGCGAAGCCGCTGATTCTCCGCCGATCGTCAGTTCCACGAACAGCGCGTGCTCCGCGAGCAGTTTGGAATATTTCTGCCGTCTGTCCATGGACGAAGCTTCGAACAGCAGAACCGTAAACGGCGCAGGCGACTCGAAATATTTGCCCAGCGCTTCCACGATTTCGTCGCGCGTTTTTTCGCCGGCTTTTTCGAGCGATTCCACGCCTTCTACAATGATCACTTGTCGCTGCGCCAGCATTGGCATGGTTTGGGCGCGTTGAAGGACTCCGTCCCAACCGCTATCTTGTACGGCGATCCGGGCAAGGGCCCAGTCGCGCGCCGCTTCCGGCACGCAGGCCTCGATGATTTTGTTGCGGCACATTTCGCGGAGGTATGTGTCAGTACCCAGCAGGACGATGGCTGGGGAGGGTTTACCCGCGCTCAGACGTGCAATCATTTTTTCGGCGGAAATCTCAGGCATTAAAAACTCTCCACTACATTGGAAACAAGCTGCGCGGCGAAATCTCGCGCCATGCGTTCGAGTGCCGGATCTTCTTCCTGGAAGAAGTCCTGGACGTCGGTCGAAATCTGATATTCATCGCGAAAAACCATGTCGTCGGTTTTGTACACCATTTTCTGCGTCTTGTTGTCCACCAGCTGAACTTTCGCATGCACGGTAACGAGCATCATGGTCACTTGCCCGGTGGTCGCGTTAAAGAGCATTGGATTAGTCTCAATCGAGATCACTTCGCCGTGTAGCACCGCATCTGCTGACTCCGTGTTTTGCACGATGCGGTATTTTGTGCGTTGAGTGAACTGCCGGATAACCGACTCGGTAAACCGCTGCTCGATCCGGTATCGCGTTGTATCGTTCCGGAAGGCTGGCACGGCGATGGTGCTCCATTCTGAAGGCAAGTTCCCGGCACGGCCTGCAACGTGATAGCCGCAACCAGACACGAACAGTGACGCCAATAGCAAACTGAGCAGGGATCGCGCTTGTTGTAGGTTACTAATTTGGGCCCGCTGGTTCTTCAAGCAGCTCCTCCGCAATTTGCACCGCATTCGTCGCAGCAAGGCGCAGATTATCCACCGCACCCCAGATCCACACACCATTTTTGACGCTGGAGTCCACTTCGATTCGCGCAATTTGAATTTCGCTCTCGCCCGCAACGCTTACATTGCTGGGCGCAGCATCGTCCAGCGCGGCGGTCTTGATTCCTAGATTTCCAAATGCGTTTTGCAGTTGCTCCGGACTTTGCGGCGAGCCAAATTCCGCATAGGCGGCAAATGCATATCCATAAAACACTGGGGCTTGCACCAGTTGAATCGCCGGAACAGGCGCGCGTCCCGCCAGGTAACTTGCCGCATCACGGGCAATCGCGGCCCGCAAGTCTTTCAGCGCCGGCTTACATTCTTCGCCATAACCCGCTAGCAAATTAAACGCCACCTGCGCGTCAAAGACGGCCTTCCCGATCGACCTGAAGGAGAGCAGATTCGTGGTCTGGCTTTCGAGTTCATCCACGCCTGCTTGGTCGCGTTCGGACACCGGAGGGAATAGCATCACAACAACGCGTAGAGGCGAAAACTGGCCAGGCCCCGCCGCAAGCGCGCAGGTGATAATCACACCCGGCACGGGAGAAGAATACGGAGTCAACTTACCTAACCCACGTCCAGCAGAATTTCCCGGTGGAAGCACCGCCCCCAGCGCCGGTATCCATGCGATTGCGTTGGCCGTAGCGGCGAGCGCACCGCTTAGATCGATCACTTGGGCGCCGGAACGCTGGGCGGCCTGCCAGTTGCGTTCAGCGTCTTGCGCGCTGCCTGCAAAAAAGGCGAAGGCCGCTTTTTCGAAGCTGTCTTCGTCCAGCGCGCGGATGAAGGCGGGTTCGCCGCCAGCCTCCGTCAGAGTTCCAGCTAAAACGGGTTCATCGAGCAGGATAATTTCACTGGCAGGGAAGTTGCGGTCTTCCAGAACCCGTTTGAGTTCTTTGCCCCGCAAAGAGGAAGCGCCAACGATCGCGACGCGCGTCGGTTTTACAGCGCTGCTTGGCATCGGTTTAAGCGGTCCGCGAGGCTGTGCGGTGTCGAACGAAGCGGATTAGCTGCATGATCGGTCCATGAGCGGTGTACGCAGCCGTCAACGCAAATAAGGTAGGTCCGGAAAATTTGACTAGTGCACCCACAAGAAGCGCCAGCACGATCACGGCAAGCGAAGGCCGGCGCCGCGTCCATTGAATGTCTTTAAAACTATAAAAGCGCAGCGTACTGGACATCAGGATGCCTAGTCCAACCAGCAGCGCCAGCCACAACACCGACCAACGAACATCTGAAATCGGAAGCCCTTCGCGTAAATGGACAGTCGCGGCAATCATTCCTGCGGCCGCGGGCGTGGGCATCCCAACAAAATATCGATTGCCTCCCGGCGCCATACCTTGAATGTTGAATCGCGCCAGCCGCCACGCGCAGCAGGCCACGAAAAAAAAGCCCATTAACCAGCCAAGCTCCTTCAGATGAAGCGCGTCCGCAGCGTTCACCGCGGCCAGCGCCCGAACTCCCCAGGCGTAGGCCAGTAAAGCCGGCGCGATTCCGAAGCTGACCACGTCCGCAAGAGAATCGAATTCGCGTCCAAACGCGCTCTCCGTTCCCATTGAACGCGCGATACGCCCATCCATCGAATCAAACGCGTATGCAATTCCAATTGCGATTGCCGCATTGTCGAAATCGACGAACCGGCCATCCAGCGTGGCGAGCACCGCATAATACCCGCAAAGGAGATTTGCCACGGTAAGCGCGCTGGGAAGGATATAGATGCCGCGGCGCAGGCGCTGATTGCGGAAGGGCCGCCGCGGTTCGTCTTCGGATCCGATGGGGTCTATGCCGTTAAATTCCATTTTGCCAGTACGCTTTCGCCGCCTTTTACTTTTTGGCCGCGCTGCACCAAGATCTCAGCTTGCATCGGCAGCCAGACATCCACGCGCGACCCGAATCGAATCAAGCCCACGCGCTCGCCGCGCGAAACCATTTCACCTTTGCTCTTCCAGCATATCACGCGGCGCGCAATCGCTCCGGCGATTTGTTTGAACGCTAAACGGCCCGCGCGCGTCTCCATCGTAATCATATTCTGCTCGTTTTCCGCTGAAGCTGCCGAGCGCATCGCCGCATAGAATTTTCCGGGCTGGTAGACCACGCTCGCAATCCGTCCAGCCACCGGCGCGCGTTGCACGTGCACATCCCATATCGCGAGAAAAATGCTGATGCGATGGCCCATCACGCCGTCCAGCAATTCGTCGACAATCTGCACCACGTGCCCATCGGCCGGAGAAACCACAGCGTCCGGCGCGGACGGAATAATTCGTTCCGGATCGCGGAAAAAGTAAAAGATAAACAGGCTCAGAAAAATCAGCATCGCTGCGAGAACTCTCCAGCCGGGAATCAGGCACAGCGCGCCGGCAAGCAGCGGAGGAAGTGCAAATTTATACGCGTCCCTTACCATCAGTGAGAGGAAGCCCTTGCCTATGAACGAGAAACGAAACGGCAATTTTTGGATGCAGTGATATTGTACGACAGAAGTGAGCGTACTGCCGGCCGCTTAACGAGCGCGCACGCCGTGCCCTGAGTTCAGTAGTGCGCCTGGGTTCGATGCAATTGTTGTTGCATCATGCTCTGACTCTGGCGGTGGCGCGCCACAATCAGTTCCATTTGATCTTTCAAGTACAGCTTCATTTTTTTCAGGGATACTTCCAGTGCAAGGTCTTCTACGTTCCAGTAACTTTGCTTTACAAGTTGTTCGAGTTGGGATTCACAGCGGGAGTGCTCTTCGGCAAGTCTTCTGAATTCCTGGTCATTTTCCAAAAGCGCCTGCCGGATATCGTGCGTCGTAATCGGCATCCTTTCCCTCCAGGTTGGAAAGAGCATTCACATGACTGTAACAATTAACACAATTCGGCCCGCAAACCAATAGGATAAAAGTAGGAGTACTGCTTCAGTCTCCGGTAAGCGCTGCCAGCTCAACCGGTCGATGCAACACTCTTTAAGCTTGCCAGCTCAACCGGGCGACGTGATCTCCGGCCGGCTGAGTATTTCGCGGATGGAAAATTTCTCGCCTATCCCCACGACCGATATAGCGGAAGCGTCACACCCGCGTGGAAGCTGGCCGTGATGCCGGTGAACGGAGATATCACTGTCGGGAGGAAAAGCGAGGCAATTCACCAGATTTACGTCCGTGGCGAAGTCAGCAGCGATGTCGTTCTGTTGAGTAACATCCACTAATAGTCTCGCGTCAGGGGCGAACGCCAATATGCGCTTGCTCTGTCGAGACGTAGCGCAGCCTGTTGACAACGCGAACTCCCGATTAGCCGGATCATCGGAAACTGAACCCAAGGTGGGAGTACCGCGAGCTGTGGATATTCGGGAACCCCTGGATTTAAGCAAGTTTAGCGGTTAGTAATAGCGCGTCTTCTTTAGGAGAAGTGTAATACCGCGGCCGGCGTCCCACGATCTGGAAATTGTGACGCGCATAGAAACACAGGGCCGCTTCATTCGAAGCGCGCACCTCAAGTGTCGCGTATGTCGCTTCAAAGGTCTTTGCCCACCCAAGAGCGTCTTGCAGCAGAATTGTGCCGGTGCCTTGCCCTTGCCTCTGCGGCGAGACAGCAAAATTCAAAATCTCAATTTCTTTCACTACGCGCCGAGCGACGATGAAACCAGTCACCGTGTCGGCCTCCTCGCCCACCCACCCAGCCATTTCGCCCTGCGCAACGCGGTCGTAGTCCCAAGCGGTCCACTGCGCGATTTCCGGACATGCAGCTTGAATCGCAAGAATCGCCTCGACGTCGCGGCCCTCCATCCGGCGGCTAAGCAAGGTTGCTACGGCCTCTTCGCGTAAACTTCAGCGTCCGTGCGGCGAACATAATTTGCATCGAGTGTGAGAGCATCCGAAACTTCGCCACGCAGTGCGCGTTGATAACCAAGCTGTCCGATCAGTGGCGCTAGCACATTCGACACTCTTGCAACGTACGGCACTGGTAAGCGCTCCATCTCAATGCGAGACAGCGCACCCGATAGCGCTTCCGGCGTCGGGGAAATGACTGCAAATTGCGAACTTCCCGGCCGCGCTGCAATCGTGCGTAAAAATTCCTCCGGGCGCAAAACGCACTCCTCGCCTTCGAGTGCTAAAGAATCTTTTCCGCGCCGGTATACGCCGAAATAAACCTCGCCGCGTCGCGCGTCGAACACCGGTACCAAAACCGAGGCAGTGGAATGTGACTGTGCGGCAATCGCTTCCAGCACGCTGACACCAACCACAGGCTTCTTGTAAACCTCTGCCCATCCTTTTGCTGCAACCAGCCCAACGCGCAGTCCGGTGAACGATCCTGGACCTGCGCTGACCGCGAATAAATCGAACTGATCGAGTTGCAGAGAAAGCTCCTTCAACAGGAATTCGAGGTGGCGAAACATCCGCGAAGAGTAGGTTTCATCCGTCAAAGTGGATAGAACGCCAACTACTTTTTCATCGCGAAGAACTGCCAAACTGCCGGTGGTAGATGAGGTGTCTAAGGCCAGAATCAGCACAGCACCATTATAGGGCAATTGGGGGGCCAAACCCGTGAAAATTAAGCCTTTTCCGGCCTCTTTATCCTTTGCGATATTTCTAGATTCGCTTGACGCCGAGCCCGCTTCTGCCTAAGATTTCAACATGCCCTTCGGGGGGGCTGTCCACCTATGGAATTCAAGCTTGGTGAAAAAGTTGTGTATCCGAACCATGGTGTAGGGATTATCGAACAAATCAGTTACGGTTACTTAAATGGAAGATCGGAGCGATACTACATGCTGAAAATCGCTTCGAGTGGTTTGAAAGTAATGGTTCCGCAGTCTAACGTTGATTGCGTTGGATTGCGTCCGATCATCCGTAACAATCAAGCAGCCGCTGTCCTTGGCTTCCTCGAAAAGGGCCGCTCGGCTTCGCACCATGACTGGAAGCATCGCTTCAAGGAAAATTCGGATCGCATGCGGACCGGTTCGCTGATGGAAGTGGCCGCAGTTTTGAAAGGCCTCGTCGCCCTCAGCCGCACCAAGCCGCTTTCCTTCCGTGAAAAGAAGATGCTGGAACGCGCAAAGTATCTTCTGATCAGCGAACTTGCCACCGTTCGCAACACCTCTGAGCAGGCGGTCGAGGTAAATATCGTCCGCGCACTCGCCAAAGCTAAGCTGCAAATGCCAGAAACAGCGCCAATTCCGGAGTAGGTTTTTTAAAGTTTCTCTCTCCTGTCGTGCGGGCACAATCTGCAAAGGTTGTGCCCGTTTTTTTTGGCGCAGCGAGGTACTTCGTAGCCAAAAAAATAGGCGCCCCAAAACATCGGAGCGCCCAATCCTTGGCGAACAAATCTTCGCGGCTTAGGCCTTCTTCTTGTTCTTCAGCGCGTTCAACGCCAGCGTCAAACGCGACTTGTAACGGTTCGCGGTATTCTCGGTCAGCGTGCGCTTGCGAATGGCCTTGTCCACTTCGGAAAACGTCGCGGAAGCCAACTTCTCTGCGTCGGCCACGTCACCTGACGTCAACGCCGCGCGCATCCGACGGATCGCCGTACGCACCCGCGTGCGATTCATTCGATTCACGGCCTGGCGGTGCTCCGCTTGCCGGATATTCTTTAGTACTGACTTCGTCTTCTTCTTATGCTTTACCGCCCCACCCTGTGCCATTCAGTACTCCTTCGTAGTTAGTTTCGAATCATCGAGAATATCCGACCCCAGCGGTCGTGTCAATTTATCCAGAGTCGCAGGCAATCGCTCGTTTGATAACGCGTTAATCAGGGTGCGCCGGGATAAACCGGCATGTTGGTGTGTGCAAGGAAGGCTGGCGTGTCGAGTTGAGGAAGAGTCTCACCAGGGCAAAAGCCAGAGCCCTGTAGCTTGGATAGCAAGGAGGAAGGAAACCGAATCCTGAAAGCCTATCGACAAAGCCATCTTTAGGATGGTGAGCGAGTCATCGGGCCGTAACGAAAGTGGTGTGTCTTGAAGTCTGTGTCAGCTAGCCGGTGAGAGACCGGTCGCGGTAATCGCCAGAGAGCCGCGTAGCAAGCTCTTCACGTCCCGTTGAGAAATTGGTGGAGAAAACGAAACCGTATAACCGGAGACACCGGGAAGTCGGTGGAACGGCGAGAGGGTGGCGGAGGGGGTCTGTAGTAGCGGTGAAATGGGGTAATGCCCGTGGAGCGACGAGACCCTGCTGTTTGCAATGACTGCAACAAAAAGGGAGGCAAGGGTGAGATGACAAAGGCACCCATTGTTTGCAAGACCTGCGAACGAGTCAATACGTCAAGGCGAAGGCTGAACCAACTTGGCGCTTCTGGGGACTATACGTTCATGTCTGCAAGATGGGAACGCTTTACGAAGACTACCAGACGGCAAAGAGGAGCGATGGAGCACCGGGAATTGACGGTGTCACGTTCGATGCCATCGAAGAGGGTGGAGTGGAAAGTTTTCTCCAGCAGATTAAAGACGGATTAGTCTCAAACATGTATGGACCCATGGGGTTACGGAAGAAAGAGATACCGAAGGTATTCGTGACCGTGTGATCCAGGGAGCTCTCAAGCTCATTCTGGAACCGATCTTCGAAGCTGACTTTCAATCGGGTATCCCAACAAGCCCGCTACGCGCCACTGTGCTACCCGACTGCGGGGGGGCGATCAGCAATGATCGTCCCAACCGCGACCGGGAGTGATAGGATATTCTAAAAGAGAAAGCCTATGCCTTTCATTGATACGAGCACCCTCAAAGTCATCGAGCGCCTGCCCGGTTGGCATGGGCGCTATTTTCACTCATCGAGCATGACGTTTGCGCATTACGACTTCAAACGCGGTGCGTCCATTCACGAGCACTTCCACGCGCAAGAGGAGGTTTACGAGGTGATCGAGGGCGAACTCGAGATAACGATTGATGGCGCGGCTCACATTGCGCGTCCGGGCGTGGTCGCGATCGTTCCGAGTAACGCGCCCCACTCTGTTAAGGCGCTCACCGATGGCCGCGCTATCATCGTCGACCATCCGCTGCGACGCGGATTCGACTAGGCCGAGGGTACCCCAAGCTCGTCATCCCACGTTGCACACGTTTGCATTGACACTTTTCGTCTGCGCCTTTAGGCTATGCGCCACTACTGCCGGGGACGCCCGCGCTCCACGTGGCGTCGGCAGCAAACGCCATGAAGCGCGAAGAAATTCTTAAACTCCTGGAACACGTAGGCGCCGTCCGCACCGGGCATTTTGAACTTTCCAGTGGGCGCCACAGCGGCACCTACCTCCAGTGCGCACTGGTTCTCGAACATCCTCAGCATGCCGAGCAACTAGGCCGCGCTCTAGCCGATCTTTTTAGGGAACATTCCGTCGCTTGCGTTGTTTCGCCGGCGCTGGGAGGCATCCTCGCGGGATATGAAGTTGCGCGCGCCCTTGGCGTTCGGTCGCTTTTCGTCGAACGCGATCGTTCCGGACAAATGGCCCTGCGCCGCGGCTTTGAACTCAACCCCGGCGAACGCGTCCTGGTAATAGAAGACGTTTGGACCACAGGCGGTTCGACCCGCGAAACCATCGGCGTAGTGGAAGAGGAAGGCGGCCTAGCCGTCGCCACTGGCGCGTTGATTGACCGCAGCGGCGGCCGCCTCGAACTGAACGTCCCGGCGCGCGCGCTGCTCGAACTGGACGTCCCCAGCTATGAACCGGACGATTGTCCGCTGTGTCGTGCCGGCGGCCTGCCCACTCGCCCCGGATCACGCTACCTGCGCTCCCGTTCGTAACTCACTCGCGAAGTGAATCGGTTGCTACATGCGTTTTGCGCCGGCGTGCGATAATCGTTGCTGCACATGCGTACTATCAAACTCACGATTGCGTACGATGGCGCGGACTTCCACGGCTGGCAATTCCAGCCCGGCTTGTCCACGATTCAAGGCGCCATCAATGAGGCCGCGAGGAAGATCACCGAAGAAAATAATATTGTTGTGCACGGCGCAAGCCGCACGGACGCTGGCGTGCACGCGCTGGGCCAGGGCGCGCATTTCAAGACGGCCTCCGATCTCGCGGTCGCCGAATTTCAACGCGCGCTGAACGCGCTATTACCGCCAACTATACGCATCGTCGAGTGCGAAGAGGTTGGACCCGATTTCCACGCTCGCTGGCTGGCCCAGGGAAAGACTTATCGCTATCGCATTTATCGGGGCGGAGTTCTTCCACCTTTTGACTACCGCCGCGCGCTCCATTATCCCGGACCACTTGACGAAGCAGCAATGTCCGCGGCCGCGCGGCTCTTCGAAGGGGAACACGATTTCACCACCTTCGCCGCGTCTTCCGGCTCCGATGACGTGGATGGCGGGCGCGATATGGTACGTTTAATTCATTCTTCTGAAATTATCCGACAGTCCGATGTGGACGAAATTCAGTACGTCGTGCACGGCCGCTCATTCTTGCGCTACATGGTGCGAAAAATAGTCGGCACGCTGCTTGAAGTCGGCAGAGGCCGCCTCGCCCCTAGCGATATCCCCCAAATCTTCAAGGTGCGCGACCGCTCCCGCTCTGGCCCCACCGTTCCGCCCGAAGGACTTTATCTCGTTGCCCTGGAGTACCCCGACCCTACCGACTCTCTGGCGTCTTCTACTCCGCGTCGTCGCGCTTTACAAAGCTAGCTGAAACTTCCTGCGCAAAGCGAATGGCATCATCGCGACACCCAAATCAGGTACAATCGCGAAAAGATGGCCGTAACTCCACAGTCGCTGCCGGTAACTTTCGCCTCGGAGCAGGTTTTCGTCGATTCGATCGATCCGGCCACGAATGAAGTAGTCGCTCGTTTCCAAGCGACTCGCCCTCCCGATGTGCCGGAAGTTTTCGAACGCGCTCGTCGGGCGCAAAAAGAATGGGCCGCGCGGCCGCTAGCCCACCGATGTGCGGCGTTGCTCCGCCTGCGCGATGTGATTTACTCGCGCCGTGACGATATTGCCGGTGCCATATCGCGCGAAACGGGCAAGCCTCGCGTTGAGACGATCTTTGCCGAGGTTTTGCTCGCGCTCGACACCGCGAATTTTCTAGCACGTCAGGCCCCGAGTTGGCTTCGTAGTGAACGCGTTCCGCACCACAATGTCGCGTTGAAAGCAAAATCCGGCTGGATGGAATTCCATCCGCACCGAGTCGTCGCCATAATTTCGCCGTGGAATTACCCTTTTTCGATCCCCATCGCGCAAATCGTTCCGGCGCTCGTTACCGGCAACGCTGTTGTGCTGAAACCTTCCGAGCGGACTCCGGGAACCGGCGCGCTCATCGGCGAATTGATCGAGCAAGCAAGATTTCCCTCCGGCCTAGTGCAGGTGTTGCAAGGAGCGGGCGATCTGGGCGCCGCCATCATTGAGGCTAGCCCCGACAAAGTATTTTTCACCGGCAGCGTTGCCACTGGACGTCACATCGCCGAAGCATGCGGACGAAAATTAATTCCGTCTTCGCTGGAGCTAGGCGGAAAGGACGCGATGATCGTTCTTGCCGACGCCAATCTTGAAACTGCGTCGAGCGCCGCCGTTTGGGGCGGCTTCACCAATTGCGGCCAGGCCTGCCTCTCCGTCGAACGCATGTACGTCGAGCAGCCTGTCGCCGAGCATTTCATTCATCTCTGCGTCGAAAAAACAAAAAGGCTTCGCGTTGGGCCGCCGTCCGATCCTGATGTCGAAATTGGCCCCATGATTCGCCTGCGCCAGCTCGAAATCGTTGAACAACAGTTGCGTGACGCCGTTGAACGCGGTGCTGAAATTTTGATCGGCGGAACTCGCCGTCCCGACCTGGGCCCGAATTTTTTCCAACCCACGGTCGTTACGCGCGTGAACCACGCGATGCAGCTCATGCGCGAAGAGACTTTCGGTCCGGTGATCGCGATTCAAGTTGTGGCCTCTGCGGACGAAGCCATAGCGCTTGCGAACGATTCGCCTTTCGGCCTCAGCGCAAGCGTTTGGACTGGCAATTCGCGGCGCGGCAGCGAACTCGCATCTCGCGTTCGCGCAGGCTCCGTGATGGTCAACGACGTCGCCAGTTATTACGGCATCTGCGAAGCTCCGCACGGTGGTCCCGGTGCGAGCGGCTGGGGACGCACGCATTCCCGCCTTGGACTGCTCGAAATGGTTCAAGTAAAATATATTGATGTGGATCGGCTGCCCCGCATCGCGAAATCGTGGTGGTTCGGTTACACTGCGGAACTCGCCGCCGCAGCCGGCAGTTTTGTTGAGTCACTGTTCGCGCCGAGCTGGACGAAACGGTTTTCAGCGCTGACGAAGAAACACGGCGCCCGCGGCGTAATCTTCCGCCGCAATCGAATTTAAGCAAGGGTTTAAGGTGTTAATGTAGCGCCGGGGGCTGATTGCATTGATCGGCCTTTGGCCCAGGGAGCGAACAGATGCCCGACGCAACTCCTCCAGAAACCCCGCCGGATCACGGGGCGCCGGCAACTCCGGCAAAGCCACCAACGGATTCCGCTCAATCGGCACCGGCCGCTGCTTCTCCAAGCGTTCCAGCTTCGCCAGCCGCTCCTCCTGCGACCGGAGGGACAACCGCCGCTGCAGTCGCCGAGCCTGAAGCACCAAAGGTCAAGCCAAAGAAAGCCACCCAACGTGCTTGCGATGAAAAAGACGCCAAAGGAAAACTCTGCTGCGGGCATTTGAAACGCTTTTACGATTACCCGAAGAAAATCGAAGCGCTAGTCGGCGCAAAGGCGGAAGTCTATCGCTGCGAATTCTGCAAAACGCTCTACACGCCAGACCGTTCGCAGCCGCCCCACAGCTACACCCTGCGCTACTAGCGGTTAGCGCTTAGGATTTGTTGCGTTGTGGTTTTCTGCCTGTCACTGCTCTGGCCCCTTACTATGAAAAACGAACTCATCCACGACTGGAACACCTACACCGGCGCCGAAATCCCCGTTGAGCGTCACGTCATGCTGAATGACGAAACACTCCGCGACGGCTTGCAAAACCCATCCGTTCGCGATCCAAGCATCGCGGAAAAAATCGAAATCCTGCATTGGATGGAATCGCTTGGGATGGACACAGTGAACATCGGCCTCCCGGGTGCGGGTCCACGAGCGTATGCCGACACGGAAGCTCTCGCGCGTGAAATCGTAAATACAAAAATGAAAATCCGCCCGAATTGCGCGGCGCGAACGCATAAGAATGACATCCAGCCCATCATCGAAATTTCCGAGCGCGTGGGCATGCCCATCGAAGCCGCCACGTTCATTGGCTCGAGTCCCATCCGCCGCCTGGTCGAAGACTGGACCGTTGATCATCTCCAGCGCACCACCGAGGGCGCCGTGAAATTCGCCGCCTCCGCTGGTCTCCCGGTGATGTACGTGACTGAGGATACGATTCGCACCGATCCCTCCACCGTGATCACTTTGTATTCCACCGCCATACGTTCTGGCGCACGCGCGATCGTGCTATGCGACACAGTTGGCCACGCTACGCCGCGCGGCGCGTTCAACCTCGTAAAATTCGCCATCCAAGAAGTTGTAAAGCCTTCTGGAGAAAAGATTCGCGTGGATTGGCACGGCCACAACGATCGCGGCCTCGCCATCGCCAACTCGCTCGCAGCCATCGCAGCCGGCGCGGATCAGGTCCATGCCGCCGCCCTCGCGTTGGGCGAGCGCGTAGGGAACACTCCGATGGAGCTGATGCTCGTCAATTTGCGGCTGCTCGGCCTGATCGATCGCGACCTTTCAACGCTGAAGCAGTATTCGCGCGCGGTCGCCAAAGCCACGCACACTGAAATCCCTCCCAATTACCCCGTGGTGGGGCGAGACGCATTTCGCACAGCCACCGGCGTTCACGCCGCCGCCATCGTAAAGGCCTACAAGAAAAACGATCACGAGCTGGCCAACTCGATTTATAGCGGCGTCCCATCGCACCTCTTCGGCCTGGAGCAGGTGATCGAGGTAGGCCCGCTCAGCGGCCGTTCCAACGTGATCTTCTGGCTTGAAAAACGCGGCGTCCCCGCCACGGACGAACTCGTCGATCGGATTTTCAATGCGGCGAAACAGTCCGAACGCATTCTCACCGAAGAAGAAATCCTCGCTTTACTCGGTTCTTCCACCTCTCGTAGCGATTAAATCGCGGGAAATCTTTGAATCGATGCAGGGAAAGTTGCGTCGAATTCCAGCAAGGAGTTGACCTTACTATCTAGATGACCTAGATGACCTAGATGACCCGGGAGCATCGACACTTCGCGTGACAGTGATAGAATGTCGCGCACTGGGGCGGGGAATCTCAGGCATTGGCGGGATAAACCTAACTCGCTTACTCGGAGGCGGGATGCAGTCTTTTCGAAAGCACTCTTGGATAGGATTTGTGTTGCTCGTTGCGGCGGCTCTGAACGGGTGCGGTCGTAGCGCGAATCACGGTCAGGAATCGTCGAAATCCGCGGCTCCACGACCAACCGTCGTTTTCATGACCGATTTCGGTACGGCCAACGATGCCGTTGCCATTTGCAAAGCGGTAATGTTGGGAATCGTTCCCGACGTTCGGATCATGGACATCACGCATCAGGTCACTCCGTTCTCGATAGAAGAGGCTTCAAGATTTCTCGCGGGAGTCTCGCCCTATTATCCGTCCGGCACGGTTTTTCTCGCCGTCATAGATCCGGGAGTGGGTACGTCCCGCAAAGCAATCATCGTGAAAACTAAAAAGGGCCAGTACTTCGATTTGCCTGACAACGGACTTATCACACCGGTTGCCGACCGCGATGGTGTCGAAGGCATCCATGAAATCACCAACCCCGCTTGGATGATTGGTGAAAAAGTTTCCTCCACATTTCATGGACGCGACATTTTCTCGCCCTCGGCCGCGCACCTCGCTGCTGGCGAGGATTGGACGCAGGCCGGTCGGGAAGTAAAGGGGCTCGTTCGATTGAATCCAGTTGTTGCGACAATCGACACAAAAGGAATCACCGGAGAAGTCATCGGCCTCGATGACCCCTACGGCAGCCTGATCACCAACGTCCAAGGAGACGACTTCAAAAAGCTCGGCTACGCTTTGGGCGACAGAGTCACCGTCCAGATTGACAAAAAGCCCTACACATTTCCGTACACCAGAACATTCATGGACGTGGCAGTTGGCCAGCCGCTGCTGTACATCGATTCGCGAGGCCGCGTCGGCTTTGCGCTCAACGAGCGTGACTTCTCGAAGACTTACAACATTTCACCGCCAGTCTCAGTTTTTATTCCACGGAAAGGCAAATAAATTGAGGGAGGCTTTCGTGCATCCATTGACCAATTGGCTTGAACGCAATTTCCGGACGCGCATCTCGATTGCCATGGCCGCTCTGGCGGTTCTCGCGTGCGTGGCATCGCCATTGGGCGCCCAGAGCTTTCGCGGCTCGATTCGCGGCACGATCACAGATGCTACGGGTGCGGTGATTGTCAGTGCAAAGATCACTGTAAAGAGTTCAGCGACTGGCCTCACGCGCGAGGTAGTTTCTTCTGCGGATGGTAGCTTCGTCATTTCGGAACTTCCAGCAGGTGAGTATCAAGTCACAGTGACGTCCACGGGATTCAGAGCCTTCACGAACAAAGCTATCGTTGAGGTCGGTCTCGAAACGGGATCCGACGCAACCTTGTACCCGGCTGACGCCGATGTCGATGTCTTAGTCACTGCGGCCACTCCCATCATTGAAACTTCGCAAGACGTTCTCGGCGGCACGGTTAACGAGCAGCTCGTAGCCGAGCTTCCGCTAAACGGACGCGACTTTGGCAAACTCGTCGCGCTCGTTCCCGGTGTGATTGTGGAAGGCTCGGGCGTGGCCGGGACGGAAAAGGGTTTTGGTCAGTTCAACATCAACGGGCAACGCGATCGCTCAAATAATTACACGCTGGACGGCACAGACAACAACGATCCGTGGTTCAACAACTCGGCGCTAAATCAGGTCGGCATCACCGGCGCGCCCGCAACATTGCTCCCCATTGACGCGATTCAAGAGTTCAATTTGCAGTCGCAGTTTCCGGCGGAGTACGGACGCAACACCGGCGGCGTGGTCAACATCATCACGAAGTCCGGCACGAACGAGTTCCACGGCTCCGCGTTCGAATACGCGCGCAATTCGTTTTGGGACGCGCGCAACTATTTCGATCCCGTTGGAACTCCACACACCCGATTCATCAATAATCAATTTGGCGGCTCAATCGGCGGGCCAATTATCCACGACAAGACGTTTTTCTTCGGAGCCTATGAAGGCCAGCGCGAACGCGTCGGCTCAGATTTTAATTTCACGCTACCCACGACGGCTCAAATCAATGCCGCTCGTTCTCTCGCGCTCACCCAAAATCCCGGCATAAATACTGCTCCGCTCGACGCTATCCTAAGCTATTTTCCCGTGAACAATACCAGTTCGAATACCGTTCCGGGCTCCGTGAAGGACTTCAATGACCTGGACAATTTCATCCTGAAACTCGACCACCGTTTCAACCAAGTCCATTCATTCGCCGTACGCTACGCTTTCGGGCAAAGTGACCAGAAATTTCCGCTCGGCTCGCTTGGTGGTTTCGGCAGCGGCTCGCGCCTGCCGGGCTTCCAACAGATTTCTCCAACGCGCGTGCAGGTCGTTTCAGCCAGCTTCCTTTCGGCTCTGAGCGCCACGCACATAAATGAACTGCGCTTCGGTTACACGCGCTTTCGCAATTCATTTACGTCCCAAGACGCGGTCAACCCCATCTCCGGCCTTCCGAATTTCGGCACCGGTCTTGCTGGGATACCCGAGATCGATTTCGGCGGACTTATAGAAAATCTCGGCGCCACAGCCTTCAGCGTTCCACGCGCGCGCGTCAGCCAGAATTATCAGATCCTCGATAACTTCACCTGGATCAAAGGTGCGCACACGATTAAATTCGGCGGAGAATACCGCCGCACCTGGGTCAGCGCATTCAACGACAATCTTGGCCGGGGGTTGATCCAGTTCGGGCCTACTGGCCTCGATCCAACTGATCGCGTGGTAGACACTCTGGCCAACTTTTATCTGGGTTATTTTTGCGACATGATGAATATGGGCACGAACTGCCCCGGCTTTGCGGAAGGGAACATCGGGAACACGCAGCGGACCACCTACAACAACGGCCTGGCATTCTTCGCGCAGGATGAATTCCGCGTGCGTTCGAATCTTACCGTCACATATGGACTTCGCTGGGAATATTTCGGACCCATCAGCGAAAAAAACAATCTCCTCTTTAATTTCCCCGGGCCGTTTTCCGCTGCGTCTCAGCTTCAACAGGTCGGCTCCGGTGGCCTAAGCGACGCTTACAAACGCGATCTTAATAATTTCGGCCCGCGCCTCGCCCTCGCGTGGACCCCATTCCAGAATACCGTCGTCCGAGCCGGCTACGGCATCTATTACGACTACATCCCGCAAGATTTGATGATCGCAAATTTCACCACGGTGGCCGGCATTGCCACCAACCCTGTCGGTCCCGAGGCGGTATTTCCCCTGGGGTTTAATACGGGCGCCTGGAACGGAACTACAAGCGGTCCGGTCCTCACCTCCCGGACCAGTGGCACATTTCCCATCTTCGTGACCACTCACAACCTCGCGACACCTTACGCCGGCGAATGGAATCTCAATATCCAGCGGCAAATCTCCCGGGGCGCTGCGATCGAAATCGGCTACGTAGGAAGCAAAGGAACGCGACTCACCCGGCTTTACGACGCGAATCAGGACGGCATTAATCCCCAGTACGGTGAAATCGACACGTTTGCCAGTAACTCCTCGTCGACCTATAACGCTCTTCAGGTTCAGTCGCGTTTTTCCAACTGGCACCGGTTTTCCGGTTTCTCCGCGTATGTCTTTTCAAAATCTCTCGACGGCGCTTCCGACGGCATCGACTTCAATTTCTCGACAGCGGCGTTTCCGCAAAACTCGGATAACCTGAAGGCGGAGAAGGGCCCTTCCACATTCGACGCGCGGCATCGCTGGACCACCGCGCTCAACTACTCCGTTCCTGTTTGGGGCGCGCTGCCGCAACGTCTAGCCGAAGGATGGGGCTGGAACACCATCGTGACAGTTATGTCCGGTCAACCGATTGGGATCATCACGCCCAACGGTATTTTCAACGCGGATAATTCCGCCAATTTTCATCAGCGGCCTGACGTCGTTCCAGGCATTAACCAGATTCTCGGTGGTAATCCCGCAAACGGCTACATCAACCCGCTGGCTTTCGCCACGCCCGCCGGCAACTTCGGTGATCTTGGCCGCAATGCCGTGTATGGTCCCGGCTTTTGGAATGTTGATTTTTCTGTAACCAAAGATACCAAACTGAGCGAGCGGCTGAATCTCCAGCTACGGGCGGAATTCTTCAATATTTTCAACCATCCGCAATTTGCGCTGCCTGGTGGCGTGATTACGCCAGCCGCGGGTACCGGTGAGACCCTTCAAACGGCTTTGGCTAATTGCTCGGGCTGCTTTTCCACCTCGACTCCCGACGTCGCGCAGGGAAACCCGGGTCTCGGTGGAGGCGGGCCGCGAGTAATTCAGTTTGCCGCGCGGCTCCAATTCTAGGTTCGGCGGGCCTGCAAGCTATCGCTGCCTTGCTGCGGTGTTAGCGCGCTGCTAAAATTCGTGCACGAAACACGTGAAACTCCCTCACATCTGCTGTATCTTTCTTTTGATGGTCACACTTTCCGCGCGCGCCACCGACGACTCAATCGAAAAGCTCGCCGTTGTGCCAGACTGCGCCCGCGGCCTCGACTGGATCGGCAAAAGCGCCGATTGGCTCACCCAGCAGCAGATTCAGCTCACCGAAATCCCGGCTCCTGAATTCGAGGAAACTCGCCGAGGTGAATTCCTTAAGAAACTTTTCGAATCCGCGGGCTGGAGAGTTCGCACCGATAAAATCGGCAATGTGATTGCCGAGCGTCCTGGCTCGGACGCAAACTCGGTCATTCTTCTCGCTGCGCATCTCGATACTGTTTTTCCCTCTTCCACCGACGTCCGTGTGAAACGCGAAGGCAATCGCCTCAACGCGCCAGGGATTGCCGACAACGGGGCCGGTCTCGCTGCGCTTGTTGGCCTCGCACGCGCTCTCTCCGAATCGCGCATCCGCACCACGAAGACAATCGTGCTGGCCGGAGACGTCGGCGAAGAAGGCGAAGGAAATCTCCGCGGCATTCGCGCCTTGGTTGAGAACTATGGCTCGCGGCTTGCGGCCGTTATCGCAATCGACGGCGCTTCCATGGAACACGTCACCACGCAGGGCATCGCCTCGCAGCGCGTCGAAGTAGAGATTACCGGCCCTGGTGGCCATAGCTGGTCCGATTTTGGTTCGCCCAATCCAATCACCGCGCTCGCCCGCGCCATCGTAAAATTTTCTTCCGCGCCTGTGCCGGAAAGTCCGCGCAGCTCCTACAATTTTGGCGTAATCGAAGGCGGCACCTCCGTAAATTCCATTCCTGCCAGCGCGGCGGTCAAGGTCGATCTCCGCTCCGAACAGGAGACTCAGGTAAAAATTATGGAGGCTGCCTTGCGCGAAGCAGTGCAGTCGGCGGTGAAAGAAGAAATGTCTGCGGCGCGCGTCCATGGTGAATCGCTCAAGGCAAATTTCCATTCGCTCGGCGTGCGGCCTTCAGGGAAGCTTCAGGAAAATTCGCCACTCCTCGATACCATTCGAAGTGTTGACAACTTCTTGGGGAATCGCTCGCGCCTGGAGAGCAGCTCCACCGACGCGAATATCCCGCTTTCGCTCGGCATCCCCGCGGTTTCGATTGGCGGCGGCGGCAAAGGCGGCGGCTCGCACACACTCACGGAATGGTACGACGCCGCTGGGCGTGAAGCGGGGCTCAAGCGCCTCTTTCTAATAACTGTGGCTCTGGCCGGAGCTCAGCCCTGATAACTCAGACGATTCGAGCTCCGGCACAAATGGCGCCGCAAATTTCGCATAGACGATTTGTTCCACTCCGGATACGAAACGCCGCTGCGCTGGCTATCGTACTCTCGGTCGGTTTTGTTTCCTGGCGCGCAATTGACGCCGCGCGGCAGACTCCTTTAGGGCAGAAGTCATCTGTCGTGGCACCCGTCAAAATTCCCGCGGACCTCGTCCTGACGAACGGAAATATCAGCACCATGGACGAAAACCACCCGCGCGCCAGCATGATCGCAATTCGCGGTGAACAAATTGTCGCCGTCACGTACAACATAACCGACGCCAACAAGTTGGAACAGGCCGCCGCTGTCCAAGCGCTGATCGGCCCCCAGACTCGTGTAATCGATCTGCAAGGGCAATTCGTCATGCCTGGATTTAACGACGCGCATCTCCATCTTTTCGGAGCGGCCTATTCAAAACTGGAAGTAGATTTCACCGGCGCGAAATCCGTCGCTGAATTCCAACAGCGCATCCTCGACCGTCTGAAAGATTACAAGCCGGGTGAATGGATTCTAGGCCAGGGCTGGGACCACACTCTCTGGCCCGAGAAGAAATTCCCAACGAGCCACGACCTTGACGCTCTCTTAACCGACCATCCTATGTTTTTCAGCCGCGTTGACGGCCACGTCGCCGTGGTGAATTCGCTCGCGCTCCGGATCTCCGGAATCACGCGAACCACTCCGGATCCCCCCGGCGGCCATATTGAACGCGACGCGAAAACCGGCCAGCCCACCGGGATGCTCGAAGAAGACCCGGCGATGGACCTTGTTTACAAGCATGTTCCAGCTTACTCCCTGGAGCAGCGGGCTCGCGCGTTTGCAATGGTGATGGATGAAGCTGTGCGATATGGCGTCACGTCCGTGCAGGACAATTCCGTGATGGATGCGGATGACTCCGCCAATTTTGGTTGGCACAATTTCCTTGTCCTGCAGGAGTTTCAGCGGGAAGGGAAGTTGAAGTTTCGACTCACGGAATGGCTCCCATTTGGTGCTCCGCTTCGGCGCCTGGAAGAAATGCGCCGTGCGGGCGGCCGCTCCGCGCCCGGAAATCCCGGAGATGCCTGGCTCACGACCGGGCAGTTGAAGTCCTTGCTCGACGGGTCGCTCGGTGCTCGCACTGCGGCGATGCTCGCGCCATATTCGGACGATCCGAACACCTCGGGAATTCTGCGCGAGAACCCCGACCAGCTTAAGCAAATGGCCATCGAGCGCGATCGTGCGGGATTTCAACTCGCCTTCCACGCTATCGGCGACCGCGCAAATCGCGTCGCTTTGGACACGTTCGCCGCCGTGCTGGAAGCCAATGGCCCGCGCGACCGCCGCGACCGCGTGGAGCACGCACAAGTCGTGGAATCGAGCGATTTCGCGCGCTTTGGAAAACTGAACGTCATCGCCTCGATGCAGCCCGCGCATCTTCTCGATGACGCGCGCTGGGCCGCTGACCGTCTCGGCGCGGAGCGCTCGCGCGGCGCCTATGCCTGGCGGACCATGGAGCAGAATGGCGTGCGCCTCGCGTTTGGCACGGACTATCCCGTTATCCCGATTAATCCGCTTCGTGGAATTTACGCCTGCGTCACGCGCCAGTTGACTGATGGCACTCCCAAGGATGGCTGGGAGCCTCAGGAACGCTTGAGCACGAAAGATTGCTTGCGCGCCTACACCGTGGGCTCTGCCTACGCTCAGTTCGAAGAACAACGGAAGGGAACTATCGCGCCGGGCATGTTGGCGGACATCGTCGTGTATCCCAAGGACCTCCACGAAACTCCGCCAGGCGAAATGCTAAGAATGCCGGTGGTCATGACCATCGTTGGTGGGAAAATGGTTTATCAAAAAGCGAAACAGTAGGAGCACGAACCGGGTTGCAGGAGGATGAGAAACCGGGGCGTTGATCGCCGCTACCACTTCCATGGATTGAATTTCGCCGCCGTCGTTTTTACCGGACACGGTTACGAGCGTTATTTTCGCCGTTTTTCCGCCCAGCTCCGTGCACGGATTGAACTCACCAGTCTGAAATGAAACGTCCTCCGAGATCTCGACACGTGTGTAGTCGCGCGAACGCAGTTTGAATTGACCGTTGCTCGCGGAGATCTTTCGCATCCTTCCAACTCCGCAACAGTTCACGTCGCTCACCTCGCCCTCGGCATCCATCGTAATGTGATCGGGCAGAATTGTTCCGATTGTGCTTTGAGCGTGCTGTGCGTGAAGACACGCGACGACACATACGGTCGCCACAGTATCGATAGTGACCGCAACATAAATGGCTGACTATCGCCTCTATGTATCGCGAGGTGTCAACAGGCAGGAGGCCAATCGGCCGAGACTCAAGCGCAACCTCACGAACGAAAGCAAGCTAATTTGGCTTCTTGTCAGTGGTGCATAGGGCGCTTACACTTTCTGCGCCATGTTCAGTAAACGCGTGCGCGCCGATCTCGCCCTGGGTTTCTGCGCGATGATTTGGGGCGCCACCTTTGTCGCGGTGAAGGACGCGCTCGCGGACGTGTCCGTAATCGTTTACCTTGCGGTGCGCTTCGCGCTCGCCGCGGTTGTGATGGCGATATGGTTCCGAAAATCGCTGCGTGGAATAAATCAGAAAGCTATCTGGGCCGGCGCTCAAATCGGTTTTTGTATGTTCACCGCTTACGTGTTTCAGACCGCTGGACTGAAATATACGACTCCATCGAAAGCTGCGTTCATAACAGGATCGAGCGTCGTAATCGTTCCGCTGCTTCTCGCGTTGTTCGGTCGTCGAAGGGTGAATGTGTGGATTTGGGCGGGCGCGCTGGCCGCGCTAATCGGCCTGTATTTTCTCACCGTTCCGCCGGAAGGTCTCGGTGGACTGAATCGCGGCGATCCCATCGTGTTTGGCTGCGCGGTAATGTTCGCCGTGCACATGATTTTGATCAGCCGCTTCGTCGAACATCACTCCGTCGGCACGCTCGCGGTGGTGCAGGTAGTCACAACCGCCGTTCTCTCCAGTATCGTGCTGCCATTCCTTGCCGTTACAGGTGCGGAGCCGCCGCGTTTCGTCTGGACTGGCAACTTGATTTTCGCGATTCTCGTCACCGCGATCGGTTCTACGGCGATTGGCTTCTCGTTTCAGACCTGGGCACAGCAGTACACTTCGCCAACTCACACCGCAATCTTAATCAGCCTCGAGCCTGTGTTCGCGGCAATCACTTCGTGGCTCCTCGCTCGCGAGCATCTCGGAGGCCGCGTCCTGCTTGGCGCCGCGCTGATTTTCACCGGCATCCTGCTCGCCGAATTGAAAGGTGACGCTCCGCGCATCGCACCGGAATCACTCGAACCCGCAGGCGTCCGGGAAGACTCCTAGCGGCGATCGCCGAATCGCCCTGATTATGGGCGGATGCCCGTGCAGATTTTCGCGCTAGAGTTTGAGTTCCCAGGTTTCAGCGACTAAGCGTTTCCCAAAACTGTCATGAGGTTTTCGCTGGGTCACACGGTAGCCGGCCTTTTCGTAGAGGTGCCTTGCGGCCAACAATTCGCTTTGAGTCCAAAGTGTAATCTTCCGATAGCCGGCCTTACGCGCGAACTTGGAACATTCGTCTATTAGTCGCGCGCCGATTCCCATCCCTCGCGCGGAAGGCTCAACCAACAGCAAGCGCAACTTGGCGACTGTCTTGGATTGTTCGACGAGAAAGACCGAACCGACGATCCCTGCGTCTGTTTCCGCAATCCAGCAACGCTCGCGCTTCGGGTTGTAATGCTCTATAAATTCGGCCACGATGGCAGCCGCAAGCGCTTCGAAGCGCTCGTCATACCCGTACTCTTGCCAGTAAAGCAGGCCCTGCCGGTGAACGACCCAGCCCATGTCTCCCGGCTGGTGCGACCGGAGGAAGTAAGGAGTTTTGCCGTTCGACTCTTGTGCGCGTGACGCGCCCAGCATCACCTCCACCGTTTGCATCGCGTCAACTACGCGCCTTTGCTCCGCCGCAGAAATATTTCGCAGCATGTCGGCCATCGCATCGTGCCAGCGTTTGTCGAGTGGCGCGAAAGCCGTCTTTCCTTTTTGACGTAAGGACAGCATGCTTTGTCGGCCGTCGCTCTGGGAGACAGTTTTCTCAATCAACCCGCGCATCTGAAAGCTTCGCAAAATCCGGCTCAGATAGCCCGGGTCCAAGCCGAGATCGCGGCAAAGGTCGCTGGCTATTGGTTTCTGGCGATGGGCGAGCTCATAAAGGACGCGTGCTTCGGTGAGCGAGTACGGGCCGCTGAGCCGGCTCTCCTGGAGCAAACCGATCCGCCGGGTATAGAAGCGATTGAACTGCCGAACCGCTTCGATCCGCTCCTGGAGGCCGCTGTCGCTCATTAATGGCAGGGGCACACGCTCGCACAAATACTTGACTCAGTCAAGTATATTTCAACAGCCGAAAAAGTTGGGAGACTTATCGAATTTGTTCGGTGAGTCGAGGTTAGTTGCGCTGCGGATGAGGCGGCTTGTGGAATTTCACGTCCACGACGTCGTACATTGTGGGGAGCTTCAGGTTTTTGTTCTCGAACTTCGTAATGCAAGGATCGTGAACTAGGGTGAGGCCAATGTCGTCGAGTCCGCGCAGCAGACAATCGCGGCGGAACGGGTCGACCTCAAACGAATAGCGCAGTCCGCTATCATCGGTAACGATCTGCTGTTCCAGATCAACCGTCAGCCGATAGCCTTCTTTTTTCTCCGCGCGCTTGAAAAGTTCGTCCATCTGTTCGTTGGAAAGCGTGACGGGAAGGATCCCGTTCTTGAAACAATTGTTGTAAAAAATATCGGCGTAACTCGGAGCCAAGATCGTGCGGAAGCCATAATCCAGAATGGCCCATGGCGCGTGTTCGCGGCTCGACCCGCACCCGAAATTAGCGCGCGCAAGAATGACGGAAGCTCCTTTATAGCGCCGCTGATTCAGAACGAAGTCCGGATTCGGCTTCTCGCCCGGCAGGTAGCGCCAATCGTAAAACAACACGCGGCCATAGCCCTCACGCGTGAGAAATTTCAAAAATTGCTTGGGGACCATCTGGTCCGTATCAACGTTCACGCGGTCGAGCGGCGCGACCAAGCCTGTGTGCTTGATGAAAGGTTCCATTTACTCGGCTCCGTCGGCGCTTTTCCAGTCACGAATATCCACAAAGTGTCCTTCGATCGCCGCCGCCGCAGCCATCATCGGGCTCACCAGATGAGTTCTCCCGCCTTTGCCCTGGCGTCCTTCAAAATTGCGGTTGGATGTGCTCGCGGAGCGTTCGCCGCTGAGCAGCACGTCATCATTCATCCCGATGCACATGCTGCACCCGGCATCGCGCCATTCGAAGCCCGCATCGCGAAATATTTTATCCAGGCCTTCGGTTTCCGCTTCCGCTTTTACGCGCCGCGAACCGGGCACCACCAGCGCCTGCTTCAAGTCCTTCGACACATGCTTGCCGGCGACAACTTTCGCCGCGGCACGCAAATCTTCGATGCGCGAATTCGTGCACGAGCCGATGAAAACGCGGTCGAGCGAAATATCTTCAATCGGTGTACCCGGCTTTAGGCCCATGTAAACGAGCGCGCGTGAAGCAGCTTCGCGGTCAACCGGATCGTTGAACGAGGACGGATCCGGAACGCGATCGGTCACCTGCGTAACCATCCCCGGATTGGTCCCCCAGGTGACCATGGGCGCGAGTTCATTCGCGTGCAGCGTGAGCGTCTCATCAAACTTTGCGCCGGGATCGGTAGCCAGAGAGCGCCAATGGTCCACCGCAACCTGAAAATCTCTTCCGCGCGGAACGAAAGGCCGCCCTTCGAGATACGCAAATGTCGTTTCGTCCGGCGAAACCATCCCTGCTCGCGCGCCACCTTCGATGGACATATTGCACATGGTCATGCGCCCTTCCATCGACAATCCGCGAACCGCCTCGCCAGTATATTCGAATACGTACCCTGTGCCGCCCGCAATTCCGATCTTGCCAATGATAGTGAGAATAAAATCCTTCGCCGTAACGCCACGCGGGCGCTTCCCGTCAATTTCAATCCTCATTGTCTTGGACTTGAATTGGGTCAGGCACTGTGTGGCGAGCACGTGTTCGATTTCGCTCGTCCCGATACCAAACGCCAGCGCGCCAAAAGCGCCGTGCGTGGACGTGTGGCTATCCCCGCAAACGATGGTCTGCCCCGGCTGAGTGATGCCAAGCTCCGGCCCGATGATGTGGACGATCCCTTGGTTCTTGCTGTGCATGTCAAAGAGATGCACGCCGTGCTCCTCGCAATTGCGCGCGAGCGCTTCGAACTGGCCCAGCGCGTCGGCATCAAGTACCGGGAGCAAACGGTTCTTGGTCGAGACGGAATGGTCCATTACCGCGAACGTAAGCTGCGGCTGGCGAACCTTCCGCCCTGCCGCTTTCAGTCCGGCGAAAGCCTGCGGGGAAGTGCCTTCATGGATCAAATGTCGGTCGATATAAATCAGTGTGGGTTGGCCGGGTTCTTCGCGGACGATGTGTGCTTCCCAGATCTTTTCGTAGAGAGTACAGGCTGCCATACGGTTGGTTTTTCCGCCTGCGGGGTAATGCCCCGAATCGATCGGCCAAAACGGTTTCGTTCCGGCAAGCCCTATTGTAACAAGCCCGTCACAATTCCGCCAACCGCCTTATCAGAACGCGAGGCCCGTCAATTTCCCGCTTGAAACAAACTTGTCTATAACTAGCTTGAAGGAGAAGGCAGGTTGAGCTGCCTCAAGAGATTTCGAAATCTAGGGTCTTGATGCAGCGAATCGAAGCGGTCATCGGAACTTAGGAACGGTATCTGGCTCTCGCGCTGCTGATGCGCCTTTTCAAGCCACAGCATCGCGCTAGTTGCGTCGTCCAACCCGGCAAAAATAGAAGCCATTTCAAGCGAGGAGACATAATGCTTTTTCGATAGTACCGTCAATTGGCTGATTATCCTGCGAGCATCTTCTTTTAGTCCCATGCGCGCCGATACGTAACCCACCCCCACCAGCGCCGCGGGATCGCCCGGCGAAAGAGCAACCACTTTTTTGTATTCGTCGAGCGCTTGCGGCCAAGCCTGTTGACTCTCATACACCGCCGCCAACGAAAAATGCGCGGGAATGAAGTTGGGATCCATCTCGAGCGTGCGCTGATCGAGCCGCATCGCGTCATCGATCCTGCCCGCATGCCGGTACCGTGACGCCAGCGTTGTACTAATCGCTAGCGAAAGGGGATCAATCTGCTGCGCCGCTTCGGCCTGTTCCACTGCTTCGGGAAAACGCAGCATCGCGGTCAGGAAGTGGCTGTACCACTGGTGCGCCGTCGCATAATTCGGATTCAACTCGATCGCGCGTCGGAACTCTTCCTCCGATTGCTCCCAGTTCCAATCGTAGTAAAACTTAACGAGTGCCAGCGCCGCGTGACCCTCTGCAATCGAGGGATCCAACTCGATGGCCTTGGAAGCCGCGGCGCGAGCTTTCGAATTAGCGACGTCCGCCGGGAGCACGTCCGATCCCAGGATCGAATAGGCATCAGCCAACCCGGCGTAAGCGGCCGCAAACGACGGATCCTTGGCAATCGCCTGTTCGAAAAACTCAATGCTCTTATTCAGCCCATCCGGAGTGCGCTTGTTCCAGAAATATCGCCCTTTGAGATAAGCCTCATACCCATCTGGATTAACGGGAGAGGGATTCGCCGAATGCGAGCCAGGTTGCGGCTCCTCCACCGATCCGCGAACCTGCTCGGCGATTTCTCGTGCCGCTTCGGTCTGCATCGAGAGAACGTCTTTCATGTCACGGTCGTAACTTCGGGCCCACAGATGACGGTCCGTGGAGCAGTCGATCAGTTGCGCCCGAATCCGCACGCGGTCTCCTACGCGTTCGACGGATCCTTCGACGAGTGCGTCCACGCCCAGCTCTTTGCCGATTTGCGGCGCGGTTTTGTTGGCGTCTCTGTAGTGCATCGCCGACGTGCGCGAAATTACGCGCAAATCCGCAAATTGCGCCAGATCGGTCGTGAGCTCATCCGTCATTCCATCAGCGAAGTAGTTTTGGTTGGGATCCGCGGAAAGATTCTGCAGCGGTAAAACCGCAACAGACCGACGCGATTTTTTTACAGCGCTGGCCACGCTGGCGCCGTTCTCTGACGGCCGCAGAAGTCCCATAACGCGATCTCGCGTTTTCGCCACGTGGAAGGCTAGTGCTACTCCCGCTATCCCTATCGCTGCAAGGGCAAGGCCCAGGAACCAGACAAACGAGTGTCGGGGGGACGACGCTTCGGCCGTGGTTCCTGGGATGCCGCTTACTGGGGAGGGATCCTGGAGAGTGTGCACAGGCAATTCGCCCGCGGATTGTTCTGTCGCCGCGACCGGCCCTATAAATCGGTAGCCCACGCGCGGCAGCGTCTCAATAAAACGCGGTTCCGTCGCGGAGTCGTTCAGCGCCTGCCGAAGTTTCTTGATGGATGTATTAAGGCTGTGTTCGAAGTCAACGAATGTGTCCGCCGGCCAGAGTTTTTCTTGCATCTGCTCGCGTGTGACCACTTCGCCGGGCGACTCGAGCAGCATCACCAGCATCTGGAATGGCTGGCCGTGCAGTTTGAGTTTTGTTCCGTGCTTGCGAAGCTGCTGCGCGCGCACGTCTGCTTCAAAATCGGCAAAACGGTAGACTTGTGAGGGCTTCGCCATGTCCCCAGGCAGACTGTGCGAAACCGCGATTCTAACATCGGCGGATTTGGGAAGCCAGACACCCGGCCACTGACTGAACCAGGTCCAGGCGAGTGGCCGTCCGGGAAAGGGCATCAAGCCCAATGTGTCTGCCAGAAACATCGGTTCACGCGGTGCAGCCGAAATCCTCGATCACATAAACTGCACGGCCGAAATGGTCCGGCTCGACCAACAGGATGACTTCGGTTTCGGAGCTTTCCTGCACCGAATCGAAGTCCTGCAGGGAGCGATAGAGCTCGAGATTTAAGCATCTTCCTTCGATCCACGCTTCGGTCAAGAAATGCCGGGTCTCGCGCCGGTGGAAAATCAATTTCGATCTGGAACTTTCGTGTGAGCGGACCGAAGAAGTGCTCACGGCCAGCTTATGAACCCGCCCATCGTCGCCGCGCACTGCTAGCACGCAGACTCCCGGGGTTGGGCTGCGCAATGCTTCGAAGCGGTAATTGCCGGCAGAGAGACTATAGGTTCCAATAACGAATTCGAACGGCACGTCGATCGCAAATCCCACGCCAGCCGCCGCGTTAGTCGTCCGGCGAGCCTTGTCTGCCCACGGAGCCAATAGTTTGAAACCAGCTAGGCCTTGCATCGGTTTTCTCCTTTCGGTGCGTCCCGGTGGCTGTACTTAGTCACCGAGCTGTTCGAGGAGCTGGGCTAACCCTCGAACGAGCCCACTTTCGCTCGCTTGAGTCGGAATGGCAATGCACGCAAGGTGAAATGATTGTGTGCTGGAGATGAACTTCCAACCCATTGCACAACAAGGAGTTAGGGCACTCGAAGGGCACAACTCTGTTTAGAATCTCTGGTCATCGACTGTGGGCGGAGCTAGCGGGCAACATCGACTGGCTATAAGGGCTCTTACGGCTGCGGCTGTGCGGGCAAAGAGGTCTCGCCGATCTGTGTCAGTTCGGGCTTGCGCCGCTCTTCGTCTTGGCGCTGCAAAGCGACGTGCCAGGCATTGTCCGCGGTCTTAATCGCATCGCGCGAAGCCTGCGCAATCATGCCATAGCTACTGCTAGTTGCGAGCAGGTTTTGTGCCTGCGATAAAGAATCCTGCGCTTTGCTCAGAACGTCGGGCGCATATTTTTCAGCGCCGGCGTTCATGGCGATTTGTACCGCGTTCCGCGCTTCGAGAATCTCGAGAGGAACCTTCGCTGCGGATTTTTGGCGTTCGACGACTTTTCCCGATGGTTCGTAGCCGTAGGCCTTGCGTTGGAGGGCCGGATAGTTCGCAGACGCCTGCTCGATCCTTGCGCTCGTCTTTCCGAGCACTTCGTTCTGAAACACAACCACGTTGCTGGCTTCCGAAACGGCGAAATAAGGCTCCGCCGTTACAATTAGGCCAAAGGCTTGCAGCGAAGTGGTCGCCTCGATCTTGCTTTTGTCCCCGTTCACCAAAATCTCGCCCAGATTTTCTGATTTGCCCTCGGGAGTAATGGCCCACAGCACGTACGTCAGATATTCCTCGCCGAATTTCTGTGCAGGTTCTAACTTGCGGAATTCCGCGTCGATCTGAACCCGGCCCGCAGTTCCAGAGACCTTGGCCCTCGCTTTCGCCAGGGGAAACAATGAAGATCCTTGAAATCCGATGGCCGTGGTGCCGGCACAATGCTGATAGTTGATGGTGACAATCGTGGCCTGAACCACACCCGCGCGGTGGACAGGTCGATCCTTTGATGAACTGCTCTGCCCTGATACCCTCGCGGAAAGTAATAACGACGGAATCGCAATCAGGAGCGACAAAGCCGCCACTCTTCTTATCGCTCTCCCTTTTTCCGCCTTGTGCATAACGCTCCCCGGCAAGCTTGCACATCTCGACACAATCACCGCGTATGTGCGCGGCTTCCTAGCCGAAGGCTTCTTCCGCTTGTGCCACGGTTTCATACGAGTCAAACAACGGGGCGATTCCCGTGATGTGCAGCACGTTCTGCACCCGGTGATTCATGCCCACCAGCGCGAGTTTGCGGCCGGACTTGTGGCATGAGACGAACGCCCGAACCAGGGCTCCGATCGCCACTGAATCGATCATCGGTACCCCGGAAAGGTCCAGAATCAAACGAGGCGCAGCCACCCCGATCACAGCTTCGGTAAAGGCCGGCGAGGACGTGGAGGTTAGCGCGCCCCTAAGCGCGAGGACGTGTAACCCCTCGCGCGTGCCCGGCTGTGTGACCACTCGAAATGGCTCGATTTCCATGGCCGGCATTCTAGTACCGATCCAACGCGCGGCGCCAACATTTTCGCTCCGCCCCACTGCCACTCTCCAGCGGCGCGCCAGCGATGCTGAAGCCAGGTCGGATGCGTCCGTGTGGCCTTGGGAAGGAGCAACTTTTCGGGTCCCACTGTGTTACAGGCCAATGCATCACAAATCTAAGCTGCGGCTGCGTTCCAAGGAGATTCTGCATGCCTCCGCGATGCGCACAACCCTCGCGGGTATTTTGGTTCACGCGAGTATCGCTACTAGGCCAATATTTGCCCGGAATCAAATTCGATGCGGTTGACGGGAATTACAAACTGGACGATAGTAGGTGCTCGCTCCAGCGCTACAGCGTTCGCCTCGTCACTGACACTTCCGCCAGAAGGAGAATCGCTATGAAATCCAGTCTTATGGTTGTCTTTCTTCTCATCGCCGGACTTTTCGGGACGACTTCCGCCCGGGCCCAGTACGGTAAAACTCCCATCAGGCACGTCATAGTGATCTTTCAAGAAAACCGCACGCCCGACAATTTATTTCAAGGATTGTGCACTGCAAACGGCGGGGTGCCGGGATGCAGCGCGACGGTGACGGCGGGAAAGTACGATATTGCGTCCACCTTTGTGAACGTCGATGGCCAGACCGTGCCATTAACACCCGTCGGGCTAGCCACCAACTTTGATTTGGATCACAGCCATGCCGGACCAGATCTTGACGGAACGCTCAGCGGATTTAATTTCGAGTACAAGAACCAGGGGATTGCCGGCAAACCGGGAGCGATCGTTCCGCAAGGCTGCGGCGCCAACATCTATGGCTGCGTGGTTCCCGCCTTTAACTACTCTCAGTTTATGTATGTGTACAACACTACCGTAACGAATACGAATGGCATCCGAGGAGGACTTCTCGATCCCTACATCACCTTAGCCACCACTTACGGGTGGGCCAACCTGATGTTTCAGACCAATCAGGGCCCGAGCTATCCCGCCCATCAGTATATTTTTGGAGCGACTTCAGCACCCACCGCCACAGACGATATGCTGGGTATCTTTGTCGCGGAAAATTCGGGTACCACCTACGGGTGCGGCGCGGGAGAATCTGTACAACTGATCAGGCCCAACAATAGCGCGGAGTTTCCTTTTGGCACCGAAACCCCGGGCGACAAAACGGTGGAATGCTTTGACCGCAATGCCATGGATTATCTGTTTGCCCAGCATACCCCTCAAATCACTTGGACATACTACGCGGCGGGTCAGAGCAGCCTGTGGGTAGCGCCAAACTCGCTCGCGAATATCTGCATGCCGGTGAACGGTGTATGCACCGGACCCGATTGGGTCAAAGGTGAATCGAATGGTTACGTTGATACGAAACCGCCCGACGTGCTGAACGACATCGCCAACTGCGCGCTTCCGCAAGTTAGTTGGATTACGCCGGCTGGCCAGTATTCGGACCACCCGATCAACAGCGGCCAGGGCCCGTCGTGGGTTGCGGCCATTGTGAATGCGATCGGAAGCAACACAAACTGCGACGACGCTACTGGCTATTGGAAAGACACCGCCATATTTATTACCTGGGACGATTGGGGCGGTTGGTACGACCACGTCCCGCCGGTGTTCCAGACCGGCGCGAACCAGCGCGACTATCAACTCGGTTTTCGTGTCCCGCTGCTAGTAGTTTCAGCCTACTCACCGAAAGTTGGATACATCAGCAATCAGAAATGCGATTTCGGCAGCATCCTGAAAGGTATCGAGGGCATTTTTGGTCTCGGCAGTCTAGGCTTTGCCGACGCGCGTGCCACCAACGATCTCCACGAGTTCTTCAATTTCCATCGGCCGCCATCTACGTACAAAACCATCCCAGCTCCGCTGGGTGCAGCATTCTTCACGAACACGATCACCACAGAGGTAGACCCGCCGGATACGGACTAGACCCGACTAGGCAACTGACCTGTTGCTTTCCCAAAGGAAGTGTGGCATCCTTCCTGTTGGAAACCCAAATGGCGGCCAAACAGAAAACGGACGTCCTACAAGGCACGCTGGCGTTGATGGTCCTCAAGACTCTCGATGTCCTGGGAACGCTGCACGGCTATGGCATCGCGCGACGCATTGAGCACATCAGCGGAGATCTTCTTTCCGTGAATCAGGGCACTCTCTACCCCGTGCTGTTGAAGCTGGAGCAGGAGGGCGCCATCGAGTCCGAGTGGGGTGCCTCGGAAAATAATCGCCGCGCACGCTTCTATCGCCTCACCAAGGAAGGGCGCAAGCAGTTGCAGGTCGAGACCCAGGATTGGCAACAGACGGCGGCGATCATCGGCCGGTTCTTCGAAGCCAAAGCGGAGGATTGATCATGAAATCCCTTAGGCGGTTTTTCGCACGGCTGTCCAGCTTCGCGACCAGGCGCGCACAAGACGAACGATTGCGCGAAGAGATCGAAGAACATATCGCGCTGCAGACCGCCGAGAATCTTCGCGCCGGCTTATCACCCGTTGAGGCCCGACGCGAAGCCCTCCTAAAGTTCGGCGGCGTGGAGGCGATCAAGCAAGACTATCGAGCTAGGCGCGGACTGCCGTTCGTTGAAAATCTGTTGCAAGATGTGCGCTTCGCTCTCCGCAGTTTGCGACGCACGCCCGGGCTTACCGCCTTCGTGGTGATCACGCTCGCGCTGGGCATCGGGATGACCTCGTCGACATTCAGCATGGTGGATGCGCTGATCTTCAGGCCGTACCCCGTGCCGCATCCGAGCAGCGTGGTCACTCTTGTGAGCACTACACACGAAAGTCCCTTCGACGATTTCTCCTATCGCGAGTACCTGGACATCCGCGACAAAACAAAGAGCTACGACGGCGTCGTCGCCAACGCAGATATGGAAGCGGTCGGCTTCAGCGCTGAACCCGGAGCCACGCCGCGCATCAAGGGCGGTATGATGGTTTCCGGTAACTATTTTCACATGCTCGGAGTCGAGCCGCGGCTGGGGCGCGGGTTTCGCGAGGACGAAGATAGGGTGCCCGGCCGTAATCCGGTGGTCGTTCTCGGACCGGATTTCTGGAGGCACGAATTCGCGAGCGATCCGTCTGTCCTCGGCAGGACTATTCTGCTGAACGGCACCAAGTTCACTGTGGTTGGCGTAGCTCCGGACAGCTTCCCGGGCATGTTGACGTTCGGCCATCCCGACTTCTACATGCCTCTATCAATGGCGCGAGTCTTTTCCACCAACATCCAAAAGAATTTTTTCGAGGACCGCGACGATCGCGAGCTGAGCGTAAAGGCGCGCTTGAAACCGGGCGCGACGCTCGAGCAGGCGCGCAATGAGCTCGCCGTACTCGCAAAAAATTTCGAGCGCGAATATCCGCAGGTTACTCGCGGCCGCGGGGCAGCGGTTTACACCCAATTCCAAGCGCGGACTACAGAAGACGACAATTGGAAGTTCGGCGTGATCTTTGTAATCCTTGCGTTGGCGGTTCTGCTGGTTGCGTGCACCAATGTCGCGGGACTTCTTCTTAGCCGTGCCCGCGCCCGAGCGCGCGAAATCGCCGTACGCTTGGCGCTGGGCGCTGGGCGTATCCGGCTCATCCGGCTGCTGTTAACCGAAAGTATGATTCTGGCCACCCTGGGTGGATTGGCCGGGATCGCCATCGGCTACGGCGTCATAGAGTGGTTCCACTCGAAAGACAGTATAGTTTTTGCGACCGAGTTGCCGATGGCGGTGCCGTTCCATATGGACACGCGCGTGCTGCTTGCGTGCGTGGGGTTGTCCGTTTTGAGCGCGCTCCTTTGCGGCTTGGCGCCGGCGCTGCAAAGCACGCGCGTCGACCTGGTGAACGCACTCAAGTCCGCCGACGTGGATGTGCCTGGACGCAAGCGCCTGTGGGGCCGCAACATGCTGGTGGTGGCGCAGGTTTCCATGTCCCTGATGCTGCTCACCGCGTCTTTCCTGATGGCCCGGGGTTTCCAACACAGCTTGATGGTGGGTACCGGTTTCACGAAAGACCATCTGCTGATGACCAAATTCGACCCGCGTCTCATTCAGTACAACTCAGCTCAGACGCAGCAGTTCTACAAGCTGCTCGCCGAACGTATGCGGGAGATGCCCGGAGTTCAGAGCGTGGCTCTCACCCAGAACATTCCACTTGGAGTGGACGATTTTGACGGTATGACGTTCGTGCCGGACGGTTTCCAGATGCCACCGGATCGCGAGAATTGTAATTCGACGATGGATACGATTGATGAAGGATACTTCCAGACCATGGGGATTCCGATCTTGCGTGGCCGCGCCTTCCTGCCCTCCGACACGGCGGATGCACCGCGCGTCGCCATCGTAAATGAGCACTTCGCGAAGCACTACTGGCCGGCGGGCGATGCCGTGGGCAAACACGTTCGCCTCGATAGCAGCGTTGGGACGCCGGTGGAGATAGTAGGCGTCGCGCAGACCATCAAGTATCAAAATATGGAAAAGCCGATGGACTTCGTGTACGTGCCGCTGGCTCAGCATCCTGTCGCGCGAATGGTCTTGATGTTGCGCTCGAGCGGCGATCCTTTGCAATTGGTTCAGCCCGTAAAGGACGTTGTCCGTAGCCTCGACACGAACCTGCCGATGTTGCAGACCAGGTCTTACGAAGACCACTTTTTGAACCAGGCCGTGAGAGGGCCGCGAATTGCGATCGACCTGGTCGGTAGCATGGGTTTGGTGGGCCTCCTGCTCGCCATCGCCGGTCTGTACGGGCTTGTCGCATACAACGTGAGCCGCGGAACACGCGAGATCGGCATCCGCATAGCCCTTGGCGCGGCAAGCTCGGACGTGCTGCGTCTGGTGTTCGGCAAAGGGCTCGTGCTCGTCGGCATTGGAACAGCCATCGGTCTGGTGATGGGTTTCGCCCTCGAGCAGCTCATGAATTCCATGCTATTCGATTCCGGCGGCGTGGACATCCTGGCGTACGCCGTCGTCGTGCCGACGATGTTTCTGGTCACCATGCTGGCGGCCTACGTCCCCGCGCGCCGCGCCACTCACATCGCCCCAACCCAAGCCCTGCGCTACGAGTAAGCGACGGACACAGCCTAGGCAAGGTGTTCGGTAATCGCGTTACGGATTGCGATGGGGCGGGCGCCCGGCGTGCGAAAGCTTAGTGTCGCTGGCAGGCACCGCAGGATTACTTACAGACGAAGCTGGCTGCATCGTTGGTGTCGCCCGCGCCCTTATACACCGCTTGCTGTGGATAAGGGCACAGCGGACGCGTGAACGCGACGCCTTGAGCGGGCGTGTTGTTCACGTAATGGGTTGCAATGACGCTCTCTGGCGCAACGTCCTCCTCAACCCACTGCACGAGCGGCGTAAGCATGTCGAACACGTTAGCGCCGGGACCGCCGCTGCAGTGATTCATCCCGGGAACCATGAAGAGCCGGTAAGATTCCTGAGTCCGCTTCTGTGACTCCGGCTCCGAGCTCGCTACCGAGGACCGCTCCGAAAAATCCACGACGCTCTCGAAGTATTTGATGCTTGTCTTGGGCGGCACTTCCGGATCACTAAAGCCGTGATACTGGATCAGCTTGCCGCCGTGCGCCCGGAACCGCCTCAGATCCGGGTCGATCGAGTTCAGAACCGACGCCAAGGTCTCACCCGGAACCACCACTTTGTTGTCCACATATGCTGGATCGGAGTTCCAATTGAAAGATCGAAAGTCCCAATTCGGATTGTCGAAGACGAAGTACTTGAAGAATGGAAGGCCAATCGCCGCATGATTATCTGTCTGCGGTGCAGGCGGCGGCTCCGGAGAAATGCTTGATGGCCAGCCATCGGCTTCTCCGCCCCGCTCAAAAGGCGGGTAATATCCAGGCTGGTGCACCAACTGATCGGGGCCGGTCCAGATATTTCTGACCGTGTTAACCTGCTCGCTCGTAAGGCAGGCCGGAGGCGTTTGCGACCCCGCGCACAGCAGCGCTTTGGGATTAAAGTGGCAGCGGCGCGGATCATTCAGAACGCCATCCGCCACGCCGTCAAGCGCGTCGCACGCTGCGTTCACGGCGTTGCCCAGAAGCGTGTCCCGGGTAGTAAAAACGGTGCTCGCGGGATTGTTGAACATCTGCCGCACCACCCACAGATTGCCTCCGACATGATGGTGCGTGTAGAACGCAACCGGATCTCCTGCAACGATCCCGTCGTAATCGCTGGAAAAACGAAGCGCTTCCATCAGCGCCTGTCGCCCACCGGTCGAGCACCCGGCGAAGTACGCACGCCGCGGATACTCGCCATAAAACGCGGATGTAATCTGCTTGCCGATGATCGTCATCAAATGGATCGCGCGATATCCAAAATCGATAATTTTTTCGGGATGCCCGAGCGCAAAAGATCCGTCAGTAGAAGAGGACCCAACGTGACCGGTGTCGGTGCTGGCGGTGGCATACCCGAGTGAGACGCCCGGCGCCAGCGAGGCGTACGCGATCGCCCCGGCAAAGCCCCCATTTCCGACACCCTCGAACTTGCCGTTCCAGCCCGATGCCGGCATCCACACTTCCATTCCGATGTCCGAATCGCTAATCGGCGTCAGCGTGGCTGCCACGCGGCAAAATGCCGGCATGTTTTTGAAGATCTCACCATTCGGTGCGGCATAGGTGCCGGCCGGTATCGACTCTGCCGTCGTGATCGTGGTGTCTGGTAGCTTGAGGGAGGCCAAACTCTGGCACGTTCCCGCAGCAGCCCGACCAGCTCCGACTGCAGCAACGCCAAGGATGAGAACCGCCGCTGTCCTCCCCAGGGACATGCCTGTTCGTCCTTACTTCCAGTTCGCGAGGCGTTTACGCTGACGGATGCTTCAAAATATCCGCCAAAATATGCAACCGTGCCGAGTCAGCCGGATTATTCGCCATCGCCGCGTTCTTTTCTAATGACGGCGCCATGCTCTTCAACTTGGCTACCTTGCTTTGGCTCATGTGGGAACTCTCTGCGGCACTGATCGCCGCTCGCAGAGCTGTGATTCGCTCCGCCGGCAAAGCCTGCGACCGCTCCAACTGATCCACGTACGCCTTCGCCACCACCAACTGCGCGGGCCAGTCGATCTTCTGTTGGTTCTGTACATTCAGTTCAGTCACTCGAACCGTTTTAGCCGCGTCGATTTCGTTTTGCGTCAGGAACTTCGTCGGCGTCAGTTCAAAGATATCCAGTCCCCGCGCAATTTCCGAACCGTAGATGTTGCCGTTGTACCAATATGCTGACCAGTCGCCGCCCAGCACCAACATCTTCGGATCGATCGGCCCGCGGTCGAAGTATGCAATTTCAAAAGGGTGGGCCGCGTCGGTGAAGTCCATCACGGAAACGCCGCCTTGATACCACGCCTGCACTTCGATATCGCGCCCGGGAACCGGGATCAGCGAGCCGTTGTGCGCCACACAGTTTTCCGTGTCGCTCTGCGCGGCCGGCAGCTTGTAATAACTCGCGAAGCTCAACTTGTCGTCCTGCAGATGGAAAATTGCATCCGCGCCCCACTTGTTCGGGTCACTCGGACGGCAGCGCGCCCCCAGCCCGCCGCCCCACTCGTCGGTAAACACTACTTTCTTGCCATCGTTCGAGAAGGAAGCTGAGTGCCAGTATGAATAGTTCGGATCGTTCACCGCATCCACACGCTTCGGATGCACGGGGTCCTTGATGTCCAGCAGAATGCCATTGCCCGAGCATGCGCCCGCCGCGAGTCCAATCGCCGAGTACACCGTGATGTCGTGGCATTGGTCCGAGTCCGCCGGCTTCTTCTCCTCGTCCTTGCCATGGCTGCCGCCGTTGCTCAGGCCGTTCAGCGCGCCCGTGCGCGGATCCATAAACAAGCGAGGGCTCGAGACGACTTTTGCTTCCTGTGGCACCGCCACCGGAACCTTGATCACGTCGATGCGAAACAGCGCCGTATTCGGGTCCTTGTCCGGAGCTTCGCCTGAACACCCAGCCAGTTCTTCGGCTTGACGCACAAATGATGTCCCCGAGACGTAGATATAAACGTTGTCCTTATCGTTCGGATCCACCACCAGCGTATGCGTATGCGAACCGCGGCACGTCTGCACTGCTGCCACCTGCTTCGGGTTCTTGATGTCTGAAATGTCGAAGATCCTCACGCCGCGGAAGCGGTCCTTTTGCGCCGCCGGCGGGCGACGTTCCTTCTCGTGCCCTGCAGTTGGGGGAGGTTCCGGCGGAAACCCCTGCGTGCCGCAGTCCAGGCGGCCGTTCGGCATCTCTACGGACATAAACAGCAGGTTTTTGTACACCGACACATCGCCCTGCCCGCCCGGGCACACCATCGAAGTTACCAACGCTGCCTGCGCTGGGTTGGAGATGTCGTAGATATTGACGCCGTAAAAGTTTCCTTGGAAAAGGTGCTTGCCCTGGAACGCCAAGTCCGAGTTAGCGAAAGCGAGTTGGGCAATCTCGAGCTGCAGCGATTTCGGCATCTTCGACACCCTGTTACCAATGCCGAGTTGTCGAACTGTCTTTTCCACCTTTGGATCGTCAGGATCCGCGGTCCCGAGTTGAAACGCGTCAGGCTTTTTGACTAGAAGCAAGTGCTTCAAGCCCATCGACGCTTCGCCGGCGTCATACATTCCCGGCGTCAGCTTGAAGCGTGGATCGCTTACATCCGACCCGGTCATCCCCGGCGGCAGCGGCGGAGCCGGCGTCGCGGCAAACGGATTCTCGTCCGCCTCCGGCGCCTTCGCGGCGTCCGCCGCAGGGGCTTGGCCCGCAGGAGTTTTGGTCTGCGCCTTTACCCCACTCACACTGAAACACAAAAAAATCGCGGCTACCGCCACACGAAAAGCAAGCCTGGACACTCGGTTCATCGTTTCTCCTCTAACGGTTTTTTCTCCAACATAGCCTGCATAATCCTGATCTCGGCGCGTTGCCCGCTGTCCACATCCGTCGCGAAGTTGAACACGTCGGCATCCTGCCCCGCGCCGGCCGTATCGAATAATTCCTTCACCATAATCAGCGCGCCATTGTGGTGCTGAATCATCCCGGTCAAAAATAATTTGTCGAACTCCGCGCCCTTGGCATTCCGCAGCGCCTCCATCTGCTCCGGCGTCAGCATCCCGGGCATAAGCGCCATCGGCTGACCTGACTTATCCATGTCCGGCATTCCCGGCATCGCTATGGAAGTCGGTTCTCCACGAGCCGCCAGCCACCGCCGCATAAACTTGATCTCATCCGACTGCGAGCGACTGATCCGCTCCCCCAACGAGCGCAATTCCTTGTTTTCCGTGTGTGACGGAATCAGCGCCGTCATCTCCACCGCTTGCGCATGATGCATGATCATGCCTTGCATGAACTTCACGTCGGCCTGCGACCATTGCGGCGGCACGCCCTTCGTTGAAGGTGGCAGCGTCTTGCTCGGCTGGCCCGGCGCACCCGGCTGCACGATCACCGGCGTCGCCGCGGAATCGGCCTTCTGTGCGCGAGCAGGGAAGTAGAACAACCCCATAGCAGCGCTCGCGGTGAGCAGTATGCCGCACAGCACGGTAACTCGACTTGTGGTGCGGAGCTTGCGCTCCCGGCGAAAACAGTAAAGATTCCGCTTCAGTGCATCGCTAAACATTTTTAGTCTTTCACGATAAAGAGTCGCGGCCAGACGCAAAGACGCAGACTACACACACTGAATATCTTTGATGCGTTTTTCGTCGAAACCGTTTAATCAGTCTTGCTTGTGGAGTTCGTGCAATCCGACGCTCGGATTTTAGACTCGACGTCGAACCAAGCCGCACAGAGCGGGCGTGAGTTCAACTTCCGCGTTTTCTCCGGGCCTCGCGTTCCAGGAAAACGCGACAGGCCGCCCGGAAACTCCCCCCGCGATCACGCCGAACCACGAAGAATAAACCAAAAGTGCGGCCTTTCGCAACGCTTTGAAATGATGGCGTCACTACTTGCTGCAATACTGGTTCAGAAATCCAAAAACGTCTTCGGCCCAGACGTCGGATCCAAAGTAGCCAAAACTGTGGCCGTCCCCAGGAGAGTCGCCGTAGGAAGGATAAATCTTCAGTTTGTATGTCTTGCCCACCCCGTTCATCTCCGCTGAGAGTGCCTTGCTCGGCGACAGGTCAAAGTCGTTAGCGGCCTGAAAAAAAAACATTGGCGCTTTTGCATTCCGCACTGCGCGAGTCATGAGCGACTGTAATTCAGGCGCCTGTGCCCAACTCTGGGCTCCCCCCGCTGAATCGATCCCCGCACAATATCCTCCTCGTTCTACACCCAACACAGTTTCAATGCCGCCAAACGAGTTTCCCGCCACTGCGATACGATTCGGTTGAACGAAAATCTGCTTTCGCAACCACGCTAGTGCTGCTAACTGATCGTCCAGATGATCCGTCTCCAATAATCGCACCATGGTTGCGGCAGCCGCGGACATGCCTCCGGTTTTCTCGGCCGCCGCGATCTGATCGCCGATATACGAACCTGCCGAGGCACTCAATCCTTGTCCTCGCCGATAAGGTCCAAAGAACACCCACCCATGGTTTGCGTACACGGGGCCCAGCGCGGCAAATGCCTGCTCGCTCATCATGCCGGGCGCGCTCCCGTGATTATAAATAACTGCGGGAAAGGGGCCAGCTCCTTCGGGTTTATAGAGAACTCCGTGCAAAGTGATCTCTCCGCTAGGAAATGTGACGGTTTCTGCCACAGACACCAAGGGTAAGAGCAGCAGTGCGAAGAGGGCGTACAAATAAGGTTTAGTCATATCTGTATCAAGCTAGCTCAAGCCATCATTCATCCGGAATTTGTGAAGTTAAAGCTGATGCTCATGTTCGCTGAGAGCGGCGAAATGCGCAAGCATATGCTCACAAGTCTCGATTCGTTGGATCACCGGAAACTGATCCACTACCAAAGGACGACGCTGCATAACGCCGGTCATTCACGTGCTCTTCGAGCACGCGAGCTTCGCCGCTTGCTTTGTCGATTGCGGACAACGCTGATGAAATCATTCTCTCTTCGTTCTCTCTTCGTTGACTTGCCTCCTAGCCCAACCTAAGATGTGCGGCAATGTCAGGCACTGATTCGCTAAGCGGCCGGACCATCTCCCACTATCGCGTTACTGAAAAACTTGGTGGCGGCGGAATGGGTGTGGTTTACAAGGCTGAAGACCTCCAGCTAGGGCGGTCAATCGCGCTTAAATTCCTTCCGGATGCGTTCGCGCGCGACCATCAGGCCATTGAGCGCTTTCGGCGCGAGGCCCGCGCTGCCTCCGCACTGAATCACCCGAATATTTGCACCATTCATGAAATTGGCGAGATTGACGGACATTACTTCCTCGCCATGGAACTGTTGGAGGGCCAGACGCTGAAAGAGCGCATCGCGGGTAAGGCGCTCGATGTGGATGAATTTCTTGCTCTCGCCGTGCCCATAGCCGAGGCGCTCGATGCCGCGCACAGCGAAGGCATTATCCACCGCGACATCAAACCCGGAAACATCTTCATCACCCGGCGCGGCCACGTGAAAATCCTGGACTTCGGGCTCGCCAAAATGACGTTTGAGTTCTATCAGGTCGCTGAGGCCGTTGGCGCTTCAGCCATGCCTACCTTGGCCGCGTCTGAAGAACATTTGACGAGCCCCGGCTCGGCAGTGGGAACGATCGCGTACATGTCGCCCGAGCAGGCGCGCGGCGAGCAGCTCGACGCGCGCACGGACCTGTTCAGCTTCGGCGTGGTCTTGTATGAGATGGCCACCGGGAGGCGGCCGTTCGAGGGGGAGACTTCCGCGACTATCTTCGACCGAATATTACATGCGACACCCCCGCTGCCTTCGCGTCTGAAACCGCAACTGCCCATTGAACTCGATCGCCTGATCCTTAAAGCGCTCGAGAAGGACTGCAGCAAGCGCTACGGTTCTGCAAAAGAGATGCTGGCCGATTTGAATCGAGTGCGTCAGCAGCGCGTCGTAGAGTCAAGTGGGGCTGTGCCGATCGCGCGAACAGTCCGCAAACCTTCCGTTATCCTGGGTGCGGTCGCCGCTGTCGCCATTTTAGCCATCGTTGTCGGTCTGTTGTATCGGCACTACGCACGCATCCGCTGGGTGCGGGAACAAGCGACGCCTCAAATCCAGCAGCTGGTCAGGGAGCGAAAAAACCTAGCCGCCTATCTACTCATCCGTCAGGCGGAACAATACGCCCCGAATGATCCCGCGCTCAAGAGAGTGGAAGCGGAAGCACTTTGGCCGTTAAACGTTCGCACGACGCCGCCCGGCGTCGATACTTATTTCCGGGATTATGGCGGCATTCAAGAGAACTGGGAATACCTTGGCAAAACTCCGCTAGAGGGAGTGCGGCTGCCCCACGGCCATTACAGATTCAAATTCACCAAAGACGGATACGAGCCGGTGGAAGCCACGAACGAATTCGGCGAAACTCACCGGCTCCTTGATCTAATCGGAGGTCTGCCGACCGGCATGGTGCACGTCCCTGCGGGAAGCGTTGACCTTGCCGGAAATCCAACCGTTGAACTCGGTGATTTCCTCATCGGCAAATACGAAGTGACCAACCGCGATTTCAAGAAATTCGTTGACGCCGGCGGGTACCGCAACTCGAAATTCTGGCAATTTCGTTTTGTCAAAGACGGGCACACGCTCAGCTTTGAACAGGCAATGAATCTGTTTCGCGACAAGACCGATCGTGCTGGACCTTCCGCATGGGAGCTCAGCGGTTACCCTTCGGGCCAGGACGACTATCCGGTCAACGGGGTGAGCTGGTATGAAGCCGCGGCCTATGCCGAATTTGCCGGCATGAATCTTCCGACTGTGTATCAATGGTATGGCGCTGCCCCGGTCGGAATATATTCTGACATCCTACAATCAAGCAATTTTTCGGCGAAAGGTCCTGCTCCGGTCGGCAGCTATACCGGGCTTGGACCATTTGGCACCTATGACATGGCCGGCAATGTGAAAGAGTGGTGCTTCAATGCGGTCGGCGACCGACGCTATATCCTCGGCGGAGCATCAACCGACCCGGTTTATATGTATCAGGAGGCGGACGCGCGATTGCCTTTCGACCGCTCCGCGACTAACGGCATCCGCTTGGTGAAATACCTGCACCCGGAAACTGTAACCGAGACGCTCATGGCGCCGGTAAACATTGCCGCCGTGGATTATCGGAATGTGAAGCCGGTACCAGATGCTGTTTTTAAAATTTACGAGAGTCTTTATTCATACGACCGGACGCCGCTGGACGCAAAAATCGAATCGCAGGATGACAGCTCGCCGGATTGGCGCCGCGAACGAATCAGTTTCAACGCAGCCTACGGAAATGAGCGAGTTATTGCTTACCTATATCTCCCTAAGAGTGTTCCGCCGCCGTACCAGACTATCGTTTATTTCCCGCACTCGGGTTCCCAGTTATTTCATACACTGGAAGACTCGCAGCTCTGGGACGTGGATTTTGTAATTAAGAGTGGCCGGGCGCTGATGTTCCCCGAGTACAAAAACACCTACGAACGGCTTACCAACGTGCCGGATTCTGGCACCAGCGCCGAACGAGATGACACCGTTGCGCAAGTGAAGGATCTGCGGCGATCGGTGGATTACCTTGAGACGCGGAGTGATATCGATCACGATCGCCTCGCCTACTACGGAATCAGTTTCGGAGCCGTGCTGGGGCCGATCAATCTCGCCATCGAAAACCGATTCAAGGTAGCGGTTTTCGCGGCAGGCGGCTGCGATCACAGTAAAGAACTACCCGAAGCAGATCCGTTCAATTACGCGCCACATGTAACAATCCCGGTGCTCATGCTCAACGGCCGGTATGACCTCATGATTCCGCTTGATACCTGTCAAGAACCCCTTTTTCGCGCACTCGGAACGCCGACGCAAGACAAACAGCATGTCCTGTTCGATTCTGGGCATACTCCGCCGCTCATCCCTTGGATGAAGGAGACGCTCGACTGGCTAGACCACTACCTTGGACCTGTGAAATGAGTCGCAGCGTCTTTGCTCCGCCGACCTAGACTCAATTAGGACTTGGGCGCGACTCCGTCCTTTGCAACCAGCACCAGGCGGAACCGCGCTTTGCCTGCCATCACATGCGAGCGTATCCATCCGCAGCCTGTTCCAGAGGAACTGTCTCGATCATTGGACGAATATTTTGCAGTTCGCTGAAGCGAGCGTGTCCTCGCTATCGATCGGTGTGCCGGTCAAGCTGCCGTAAATCGAGCGACCTCCAAAGACCAGCGGAAACGCATTCAATTGGATGGAGTCCTGCGGTACACCGATCACGATGAGTTTCCCGCGTGTCGCAAGACCGTTAACGAGCGGGCCCCATGGCATCGCCGATCGGAGCTGTTGCAAGGATTGTTCTGGCACCGCCCATACGCGGCAGTACCGCTGCCAGCATCCTCGTGGCAGTATCGATATACACGTGCGCCCCCAAATCTTTCGCCAGGTTTTCCTTGTCGGCGCCGTGCCCGATTGCCACCATAGGAAATCCCATGTGCCGCGCAAACTGAATACCCAGATGCCCAAGCCCACCAGCGTATCGTTGCGATTGCCTCAAAGAGGTTCCGCGAAAATGGGCTTGGCGGCGTCCGAATCGCAGAACGAATGAAAAAAGCCGACCTTACCGTAAGCGGCTTCTATAAGCACTTTACGTCGCGTGATGCCTTGGTGGCCGAAGCGCTCGGCTCTGCGCTAGGGGCGTGGAGGCGTCAAGCGGAGGCCGCTGCCGCAGGCGGACCCCCGTTCACCTACAACTCGCTAGTCGATGAATATTTGAGCGAAAGACACCGCGATCACCCAGGCACGGACCCGATCGGAGCTCTTGCAGCAGATATCGCACGTAGCGACAAGCGAACTCGCGTTCTGGTTACCCGACAAGTCCGAGACAGCATCGAGCTGATCGTAACTCTGATTCGTCGCGCCAGTAAGAAACACAAACGCACCGCAAGGTCGGAAGCCGTCCTTACTTATTGCGCACTCATCGGCGCCTATAGCCGTGGCCCGCGCGGTATCGGACGAGCATCTCTCGAGGGAAATCCTGAAGACCGTTCTACAGCTTCTGAAGCAAATTCGTTGTGCACAGCGCAGGAGAGGCATACGATGTGCGGGCTAAAGTTCCCCATAGCAAATTTCGTCTTGGGTGTTTATTGCGGCCGTTTGAAGTCTTGCCCTAGTTGAAGTTTGGATAGCGAAATCTGTGACGGCACCTTTGACAGGATTGCCTGTCGAGTTTCTCCAAGGAGCATAGGGAATGTTTCGTACAGCACTGGGCGTTGCGTGCGTGATTCTCTTATCGGCTATGGTGGCGCACGGCCAAACCGTGGATGACATTATCGCCAAGAACATTCAGGCGCATGGCGGGATGGAGAAGATGAAGATCGTGCAAACCCTTCGTATGACTGGAAAGTTCGACGCCGGATCTTTTCGCGCGGGATTTATGCAGGAAAATAAGCGCCCTGACAAAGTTCGCGAGGAACAAATTATTCAAGGTTTGGCGGCGGTGCAGGCCTACGACGGCAAAGTGGGCTGGCAAGTGAATCCATTTGGCGGCCGGCGGGATGCGGAGCTGCTGTCGCAGGACGACCTGAAGGGTCTGGTGATCGATGCGGACATCGACGGGCCGCTGGTGGACTACCAACAAAAAGGGCACAAGGCCGAGCTGGTGGGTCACGATTCGGTGGAAGGGACGGATTGCTTCAAGATCAAGCTCGCGCTGAAAAACGGCGACGTTCGCTACTATTTCCTGGACACAGATTCTTTTCTCGAACTAAAAATCGAAACGCAGAGCAATATCCGCGGCACGGTTCAATATTCCGAGACATATTTCGGCGATTATGAAGAAGTGAAAGGACGGTACTACCCGTTCGCGTTCGAAGGCGGCGCAAAAGGAGATACTAATCGCGTGAAGTATTCAGTGGATAAAGTGGAGATCAATGTGCCGATTGAGGATTCTGTTTTCGCAATGACCACCGCCGCCAAACCCGGAGCGAAGCCGGCAGGAGGTGCACAGTGATCTCGCCGACATCGCTGATTCTAGATCGCTGCGTTTTGAATACTACCAACGCGGCTTCTTTTTCATTTTATAAGTCGATCGCCACAGCCGCTGGAATCTTGATTTCGATCGCGGTGTTTCTGTTTCCAAGTCATATCGAAGCGCAAGAACTGAAGGTTGATTCCGACACAATTTCAGGTTTGGGCGCGCGGAACATTGGTTCGGCGGCAATGAGCGGGCGCGTGTCGGCGCTCACCGCCGTGAAAGAGGACGGCAGGTTGACGGTGTACATCGGCGCGGCGAGCGGCGGAGTATGGAAGTCGGTGAATGGTGGCACCACATTCAAGCCAGTCTTTGACAAGCAGAGCGCACAATCGATCGGCGCAATCGCGATCGATCCGCAGGCCCCGAAAACAATTTGGGTTGGGTCGGGGGAATCGTGGACGCGCAACAGCGTCTCGGTCGGCGACGGCGTTTACAAGTCCGTCGACGGCGGCGAAAATTGGACGAATCTCGGCTTGAAGGATTCCGAGAGAATTTCGAAGATCCTGATCGATCCCACGGACAGCAAAACTGTGTACGTCTGCGTTCCGGGAAAACTATGGAGCGATAGCGATGACCGCGGCGTTTACAAGACCACCGACGGCGGGCAGTCCTGGACGAAAATTCTGCGGGGCGCAAATTTGTCCACCGGCTGCTCGATGATGTCGATGAACCCGCGTGACCCGAAATCTATTTATGTCGGTATGTGGGATTTTCGGCGCAAAGGCTGGACGTTCCGCTCCGGGGGCGAGAATTCCACCGCTCCGAGTGGCAGCGCATTTTTTCGAACGTCGGATGGCGGCGCCACATGGACTGAATTGGACGAAAAGAGCGCGAAAGGGCTTCCGGCAAAACCATGGGGCCGCATCGCAGTTACAGTCGCGCCTTCGAATCCGGATGTCGCGTACGCCTTGATCGAGTCCAATCACAGCGCGCTATATCGCAGCGATGACGGCGGAAAGACCTGGCAAGAGCGCGACCGCAGCAATTGGATGGTCTGGCGCCCATTCTATTTCGCGAACCTGATTGTGGATCCGAAAGACGAGAACAAGATTTACAAGCCAGACCTCATCTTGATCACGAGTAACGACGGTGGAAAGAGCTTCAGTGGAATTTCCGGTGGAGCTCATGGGGACTTTCACGATGTCTGGGTGGACCCGGACAACACGCAGCGTTTGATCGCCGGAGATGACGGCGGCGTTTGGTATTCGTATGACAGCGGAAACACCTGGTGGAAGGCTTACAACCTGCCGATTTCACAGTTTTATCACGTGAGCGTTGACGCGGACGATCCCTATCACGTTTTTGGCGGCCTGCAGGACAACAGCGTGTGGATGGGCGATTCGGCCTACCCGGGTGGAATTTCCAATAGCCGCTGGGAAAATCTTTTGGGTGGAGACGGGTTTTGGTCGTTTCCAGACCCCGCAGATCCCAATTATGTTTATGGCGAATCCCAAGGTGGAGAAATCGCGCGCGTGAATTGCCGGACGATGGAAGGGCGTTCGATCAAGCCGCAGCCGAATTACGGTGAGAAAAAGCTTCGGTTCAACTGGAACACGCCGATACACATGAGTCCCAATGAAAAAGGAACGATTTATATCGGAGCGCAATTCTTGTTTCGTTCGCGCGATCACGGACAAACCTGGGACCGCATTTCTCCCGACTTGACGACCAATGACCCGGAGAAACAGAAACAAGAGGAATCGGGCGGCGTGACCGTGGATAACTCCGACGCGGAGACGCATACGACGATCTATTCCATCAGCGAATCGCCGCGCGATGGACAAACGGTTTGGGTCGGCACGGATGACGGTAACTTGCAGATTACGCGCGACGGAGGAAAAAACTGGACGAACGTCGTCGGAAACGTGCCAAATCTGCCGAAGGCTTCATGGGTTTCCTGGGTGGAAGCTAGCCGGTTCGATCCTGCCACGGCCTACGCCGCATTCGATAGGCACACATTCGGCGATATGGACCCGCACGTCTATAAAACCACGGACTACGGCAAGACGTGGACGCTGGTGGTGGCGAGAGACAGTGGCGTGCGCGGATTTGCGCATGTGATCAAGGAAGACACTGTTTCGCCCAATCTTTTATTTCTTGGCACAGAGTTTGGCCTGTGGATTTCGCTCGATGGCGGCAAGCAGTGGGCGCAGTATAAAGGCCACGATTTTCCGAATGTTCCGGTGCGCGACATCGTGACTCATCCGCGTGAACCGGATTTGGTGCTCGCGACACACGGACGCGGCATATGGATCGTCGACGACATCACGGCGCTCCGCAAACTCACGCCTGAAGTGCTGGCGCAGGAGGCCGCTTTCGTTCCAGGAAAGCCCGCGCAACAGCGGCTGATCGCGAATGGCGGTTGGCCGGAAGGAAATGCGACGTTCTCCGGGCCCAATCCACCTGACGCCGCCTTGATTACGTACTTCCAGAAGAAGCGCCACATTTTCGGCAAAATGAAGATTGAGATTTTTGACGATCAGAATAAGTTGGTTGATACGGTGCCGGCGAACAGCCGTCGCGGTCTAAGCCGGATCGAGTGGCCAATGCGGTTGAAAGCGCCGCGCATCCCGCCCGCGGCCACGGCTGCATTTGAGGCTGCCCAGGGTCCGCGAGTGGTGCCAGGCACCTACACCGTGAAAATGACTCGCGGCAAGGACACGTATACCACGTCCCTGGTATTAACTTTGGATCCACGCGCGAAATACACAGCAGAAGATCGCAAGCTGAACTTCGACGCCACCATGCGCGTGTATGACCTGCTTGGCGATATGACCTTCGACGTGGAGCGCATCAACGCTGTGCGCGAAGCCCTTGCAGAACGTGCGGCCAAGCTAGGTGCGAACGATCCTTTGCGCAAGCGGCTTCAGGACCTGGAGGCTCGCGCGGAAGAAATCCGAAAGAAAATTGTGGCCACCAAGGAAGGCGGCGCGGTAACGGGCGAAGAGCGCATCCGTGAAAAAACAACGCAGCTCTATGGCACGTTGACAATTTATGAAGGGCGTCCCGCTAACTATCAAGTGGCTCGCATCGATTCGCTAAAGCGCGAACTCGATGATGTGGTGAAAGAGTTCGATGCCTTCGTTGCAAAGGACATCAACGAAGTGAACGCCGCTTTGGCGAAGAAAAAGGTTCAGGTCATTCACTCGCTCACGCGCGAAGAGTGGGACAAAAAGAACGGCGAATCCGGTTCCAGCGGCGGGCCGTCGAAGCGAATGCAGTGGCCCGAGCGCGATTAGGCGGTGTGGGGCATCCCTTTTCAGTGTTTTCAACGAATTCGTTGGCGGTCTTCTAATTCGGAGGGCTCGCCATCCACACGGTGCTTCCGAATCGGCGGGATAACCGGAAACCCAGCAACTACGCACTCTTCGCACTCTTCAGATGGCAAGGCTTTTCCGCCGAAACATGGTAGAATGGGAGTGTGCTCCTTGAGATTTCGGGGGACGATAATCTCGTGGAGCGGTTTGTGGCCCTGTCTTATCCTGCCTCACCCGTTTTGGTACGGTCTGGTGCTTCGCCGCAGTTTCGAGCGGTTTTGTAGGTCGTCGATCCGGCCGAGTGACGCAAATCTTTGCAGCCGTCGAACGAAGCGTTTCACAAAGGAAGAGCATTAGGAGAGAAGAGCATGAAGAATCTTTTTGTGGGCAATATGAGCTTTCAGACGACTGCGGCGGATTTGCGGGCTTTGTTTGAACCATTTGGCCAGCTTGCTCGAGTTCATGTGGCTACCGACCGCGAGACGGGCAAAGCGCGCGGCTTTGGCTTTGTCGAGATGGTAAATGATGCGGACGCGGCAAAAGCCATAGCAGCACTGGACGGAAAAGACCTCGGAGGGCGCAATCTGAAAGTGAACGAAGCGCGCCCGAAGTCTGAATCGGGCGCCCCCCGTGGACCCCGAAGTGGACCCGGAAACAGCGGCGGTGGCAATCGCGGAGGCAGCGGAAACCGAGGCGGGGGCGGCGGAGGACGCGAGAGGTTTTCGAACGAGGATTATCGCGAGACGGCGCGCCAGCCTCGCGAACCTCGCTGGTAATTGCTTTAACTTAATTTTTTGCATTGGCGGTGACGTTGCCCGCCGGAATGCCCATCCCAAGGAGACGCCATGACAACGACATTCAAAAAGCGCCAGAAAGAAATGAAGCGCATGGACAAAGCGCGCATGAAAGCCGAACGGCGCGCTCAGAAGAAGCTGGAGCCTCGCGAGGACGGCTCATCCGTGGACGTCTTTGATACTCGCATCGAGGACTTGCAACCCCTGGCGCTTGAAGACTCCTCGATCCCAGCGGACCGGGAGTAATAACGGGACGCTCCATCTTCGTCCGGAATGTAGCCCGATTCGCTCGAATCTTTAATCCGCCGCCACGTGGAGCTGGGCGGACGCAAAGCGTTCCGCCAGCCTCCAACTTGCTAACTTCGGCAAACCGCAACCGTCCAGGCCTTGCCGGGTTAGAATGAGTGTTATACTTGTGATTCACCGCCTGCGCGTCTTGTTATTGACGCGATTCAAACTTCGACGCAATCCAAAGGAGTTCGAGGATGGGCATCCAATTTCAGGAATTATATAGCTGGGCCATGCGCCGGAAGATTTTTGCCACCCTCCTCGTAATCGCCACTCTGGGCATTGGCATCGTGATCGGCACGGTAATTTCAGGCCGCGCCATGGCCACGCACGACCAAACCCCGTCAAGCGGCGCTTCGCTCCTCGTTATCCCTGACCCGGTCACGCTCTCCAACGGTTTCGCCACCATTTCCAAAAAAGTCGGCCCTGCGGTTGTCAATATCTCCACCACGCAGGTGATTGATAAGCCCAAGGGGGCCAAGAGACCGCACGCGCAAGGGGATCCTTTCCAGGACTTCTTCGATCGTTTTTTTGATTCGCCCGACCGTGGCGAAAATGCCGAGCGTAGCCTCGGCTCCGGCGTAATCGTTGACAAGAAGGGCTTCATCCTCACCAACGATCACGTCGTCGACCAGGCCACTAAAATTCAGGTCACTATCGACGGCGATCCGACGCATTACAACGCTCACGTGATCGGCATCGACAAGGACACCGACGTCGCCGTGATTAAAATTGAAGGCAATCATGAATTTCAGGTCGCCCGCCTGGGTAATTCCGACGGCGTCCAGGTCGGCGATTGGGTCCTCGCTTTCGGCAGTCCATTTGGATTGAACTCTACCGTTACAGCCGGAATCATCAGCGCGAAAGATCGTTCGAACGTCGGCCACCAGTTCCAACGCTTCATTCAGACCGACGCCGCTATCAATCCCGGAAATTCCGGCGGCCCGCTAGTCAACATGGCCGGCGAAGTGATCGGCATCAACACCGCAATTTACACTGAGAGCCGCTCATTCGAAGGCGTGGGCTTTGCCATGCCATCGAATGCAGTCATCAACGTTTACAACCAGCTGATCACCAACGGCAAAGTCACGCGCGGCTCCATCGGTATCACCTTCCAGGAAGACCGCAGCAACAATCCCGTCCTTTTGAAGCAACTCGGCGCGCCCTACGGAATCGTGGTGGAAGCGGTTGAGCCCGGCAGCCCAGCGGACAAAGCTGGATTACAGCCCGGCGACGTGATCACCAACATCAACGGGCAGCCTGTCCACGCCGGGTCCGACCTGGTCAACCCAATCGCTCAAACCACCATCGGCCAGTCCGTGGAAGTTAGTTACGTTCGCGCGAAACAAGCCAAGACCGTTTCTCTCGTGGTCGCCGACCGCTCGAAGATCTTCCCGCAATCCGCGCAAGCTGCGGGAGACCAGCCTGAGCAGGAAGAAACTCCCGGCGAGTTCGGCCTGCACGTCGAAGAACTTACTCCCGACTTGGCGCGCAAACTCGGCATGGGCAGGCTGACCGGCGTGCTCGTCACCGAAGTGGACCCTGCGAGCTTCGCCGAAGATATCGACTTCACCCGCGGCGACGTGATCACCGAAATCAATCACGTCGCGATCAACAATCTGGCGGACTACCGTCGCGAGATGGCACAGCTCAAGCCGGGCCAGGACGTTTTGTTCAAAGTCGCGCAGCGCGGTGCCAACGACCGCGTGCTGACGCTCTTCCTGGCGGGAGCCATTCCAGCAGGGCAGTAGGAGAATCGAAAGGGCGAGTTTCGAACCTTGTCGTGGTGAGAAAAGGAAGGGCGGGATTTAACCCCGCCGTAGATTCAAGCCAGGAGTTGGGACTTTGCCCCGGAAGCCATTTTTGAAGTTCTGAGCCGGGCGTCTACGCCGATTTCCATTCGTTGTCTAGTACGCGCTCACACGTTTTCCCGAGGCTTGTCCGGGCATTTGATTGAGCGATAATAGGGCAGGGAGCACCTCGATGACGAGAACGTTAAGAAGCCTTGCGATTCCCGCGATCCTGCTCGCCGCCTGCGTTCCTGTGTTCGGTCAGTCGTCTCAGCCGCAATCGACGTCTCCCAGCACATCGCATTCATCCAGCTCCGGTTCGTCTTCCACCCATTCGACCACTACAGCGAAGAAGACTTCTTCGAAGAAGCATCACTCCAAGCGCGAGCCGACGCAGAAAGCTCCCACGCCCGCGCGCATTTCCGAAATTCAGACGGCTCTCTCGCGTGGCGGCTATTATCCAGGTACGCCAAACGGGAAGTGGGACTCCAACAGCGTCGCGGCCATGCAGAAATTTCAATCGGAAAACGGTTTAGAGTCGTCCGGCAAAATAAACGCGCTCAGCCTGCAGAAGCTGGGGCTTGGATCAAGCATCGCTGGCGTGTCCGCGCCAAAACCTGTTCAACCAGCGCCCAGCAAGCCCGCAGCGTTGTCTCCGTCTTCCGGCGCCGCTCCTGCGCCAGCGTCCGCGCAGTCCTCGAACACCGGTGCCAGTTCGCCGCTCGCCTCCAGCTCAGCATCACCCGCTACTATCGCAAAACCTCGCTAGCGCAAAATTCGAAGTCGAGTTGATCCTCCGTTCAAACTTTGACCGCGCCGTTGCTTTCGTATCGCGCCGCGCTCGACCGCTTTGGTGGGAATATCTTTGTGGGTCGCGGCTTTCAGCCGCGACATAAAACCCGCGAAGGGAAGCTTTTGGCCGCTGACGTACGGATTTTGCGGGAGTGCAGTTTCCAGCCTTTCACCGTGAAGGGCAGAAAACTCGGCCTACTCTTTCGTCTTCAACTTCAACCGGTGCTTATTCTCTTCTAGAAACTCGCGCAGCCTGTCTGTCGCATCGAGCAACCGCGTCCACTGCTCGTAATACAACGTTACCGGAAACCGCCCCAGGCCATAAACGCTGACGCCGCCTTTTTCTCCCACGCGAAATTCCAGCGTCCCGCTGCGTTTCGACCCCGCCTGTTTCTCCAGCTCCGCGATCCGCGCCATCAATTCTTCTTTGGTTGGTTCAGCCATGGTTGGTTTCTCCGCTTGAGGTTATCCGTCTCTCGTAGGGCGATAATACCACCTTCCGGTTCCTTCGCTCGGTCGCGAACCCGCGAAACCCAAGGGTTTAATGTGCCATCTTTTTCATCAAAACTTCGCCCGTTGCAGTTGTTGCAAGGTTGAACCCCTTTGCTTGCAGTCACAGTCGCAATGAAGCCAGCTTGGCAGCCGAAATCCCGCGAATTTCGAGATTCCGGGTTTACGATGCGGAACTTACAATTCCCGAAATCCCATACAATTGTTAGATTCATCAAAACTCTGCTCGCAGCGCTTGCCATATTAGCCATGTCGTACGTTGCCCTGGCCGGCGGCATTACCGTCGGTCACCGCGACAACGGCAACTGCTGTCCGTTTATGTGCAACGGTGCTGGGACAAGCTCAGGTCTCTCCATCGATTATCAGCAGGTCTTTTGCCTCCACCGCGTTCCCTGGCTCAACCACGATCAATTCTCTTACTTTTTCCTACTACGGCCCACTGGGAGCAAACGCCACGCGGCTCGGTGGCGCCTATGAACTCGAGTGGGGTTATGCGTCCTTAAACGCGCTAAATAATTTAAGCACCTTGCTGGCCGGCAATTATCTTGGCTCGCCTCAGATGATCGGGTCCTTCACAGTCCCGTCGAGCGGCCTATTCCATGGCACGAATTTCACTTTCAGCTTTCTTCCGTTCAATTACCATCCCGCGCAAGGCGATCTCTGGCTCGAAATTCTCGGTTCAAACCAAGACAGCGTCCCAGTTCACCGGCAACGGCTACCATCAATCTGACGACACCGGTTCTGCGACGAGCCGCGCCTATTGCATCAAGAACGGGCAACTCCAGGGATGCTACGCCGACGCCAATCGATTAGTGACCTCATTTGGAACCACTGGGCTTGCTTCCTTTCCGGCGAAAGCTTTTCGGACGGTCACTCACGGCTTCTGCGGAAATCTGTTCGTCCTCAGCGATTTTGTGCGCTGGCAACTATAGAAGTATTGATCCCGGACAATATCCCTCCAATGTGCGCTGCCATCGCAATCAGAATTACGGCGAGGAGTTCAACGCCCACCAGCGTGGCGGAAGAATTGTCTCCGCCGCTTCGACGCCGCAGAAAATGCAGCATCCAAACGATCCAGATCAGAATGGTCGAGGTTAGAGCAAGAAGCAGGTGAAGCCGGAGATTTCCGCGCAGCCGCGCCCCTTCGAATTGCCATTGCCAGGCGATCAGCCCTGTGGCGATGGTAGGCACGGTGAACAGCGCCGCTGCCGTAAAATTGTAGTACGCCGCGTCCGCCAGCGATTTCGCGCCTTTCCACCGTGCCAGCAAATCGAACGCCACGCCCATCATCAGCAGCGCGATCGGAAAATGAATCAGCACCACGTGCTGCGCGTGCTTTTCGAGCAAAATCGTTTTCAGATCGAAGGAGTGCATTTCGTCTCTCCGCTACTTCACCACGATCTTCGCTGTCATCTTCGGGTGAATCGTGCAGAAGTAGTTGTAGGCTCCGGGTTTTGTGAAAGTGAAAGTAAACGTGTCGTCGGTATCGAGCGCTTTCGAGGCGAAAGATTTGTCCTCGCTCGTCACCGTGTGGGGCATGTCGTCATGGTTTGTCCACTTCACGGTTGTTCCCACTGGAATCGTCAATTCGGCTGGCCCGTAAGTGAAATTGTCGATCTTCACCTCAGTGGCCGCCGCGGCGGGACTCGGAGAACTTGTTGGAGTCTCCTTCGCCCAGGCGCACATGGCCACCGTTAGAACGGCAATGGCCAGAATTCCCGTTAGTTCGTAAAACAAAGGCTTCTTCTGCATTTTTTCTTCTCCGTATAAAGAAATTCATATTTCGTGGTTCGAGTTCGAAAACAAATCAAGCCAACGTGGAATCCGTGATCGCTAGTGGCTGATTTCCTCGCACGAATTGCACGCTGGTCAAACCAAGCATGCTGCGCAGTTGCTCGGCGGGAACCACCATTGGTCCTGGGCTGGGCGCTGTGCCGGGCGCGGGTTGTGGAAACGCAGTCGAATCAGCCGTGTGAAACGTGACGTTTCCTTCTACTTTCTTCATGATCTGATGGATGTGACCGTTCAAAACCGAAACAGACCCGAAGCGTTTCAGATACGAAAGCGCCTGCGCGCTGTCTTCCGTACCCCAGCCCCACTCCGGATATACCGCCCAGAGCGGGATGTGCGCGAACACGACCATCGGCGTGCTGGCGGAAAGATGTTTCACGTCGGCCTCCAGCCATTCGAGCTGGTCGTGGCCGAGCGAGCCCAGCCCGCCTGCTTTCAGGTTCGCCACGTTCACGAGTCCTACGAAGTGAACTCCGCCTTTATCAAAGCTGTGCCAACCGTCTCCGCTCGTTCCTTTCCCATAGCGCTCCAGGAACTGTTTGCCGTTGTCGCCAATCACGTCATGCTCTCCAGGGACGTAGAAGACGTCCTTGGCCTTGGCGCCCGTCAGCATTTTCTCTACCGTGTCGAACTGCTCTGGCTTCGATAGGTGCGTGATATCGCCGGTATGCAGTAAAAACGAAGGCGCTTGGGGCAGCGCGTTGATTTTGTCGATGGCCGCTTGCAGCGTGGCTGCGACGTCCGTATTTGCCGCCTTGTTGAATCCCATGTGGCTGTCGCTGATTTGAACGAAGCTCAGCTCCCCAGCCGCGGGACGGCTCGCGCCCTTCACGATTTCACTAAGGCTGTAGGTTTTCAGTATGCCGCCCTGCATCACGCAGAGCGCGCCAGTTCCGGCCCACGCCATGCATTGCAGAAATCCACGGCGGTCAACACCGTCGTCATTTCGGTTGATATTGATGATCTTTTTTGAGTCTTCAGCCATTGTTTTTCACGCTCCTGATTCGCCGCTTTGGTGCGGCATATTGGCTTCCGATCATCCAGACCACGGGCCGCCCCCGGATATTCCCGGAACGTGCTAAATTTCTTCGGGAATAAACCGACCCCCAACGGAGTCTTATCTGGTAGGTCGATTTCGCCGGATGGATTCACCGGAACAGCGCGCGCGTTTTGAGGGCTTGGTGTTGCCGCATCTGTCCGCGGCTTACAACCTTGCGCGCTGGCTCGTCCGTAATCCGCAAGACGCGGAAGATTTGGTCCAGGAAGCCAGCATGAAGGCCTTCCGCTCCTTTGACGCGTTTCGCGGCGGCGATAGCCGTGCCTGGCTGCTCGCTATCGTGCGAAACAGTTGTTATACGTTTCTCGGACGCCGAAGGAAGCCGGAAGAAAAAGTGGAATTCGACGAGCAGAAGCATTCGCCCGAATCAGCCGTGGCGACTCAAGAGTCCAGCTTGATCGAAGATGCCGATCGAGAGTCCTTGAAGCAGGCGCTGGAGGAGCTCCCTGTTGAGTTTCGCGAGGCCATGGTCCTGCGGGAAATGGAAGGTCTCTCGTACCGCGAAATCGCTGACCTCACGGAAGTCCCGGTCGGAACGGTGATGTCGCGTTTGTCGCGCGCTCGCCAGCAGCTTCGAGAGCGGTTGGCGCCGCCATTACGCAAGGAGGGAAGAGCATGAGCTGCGAAAATACGCGGTCGATGATTCACGGCTATCTCGATGACGAACTCGGCCTCGACGGCACCATCACCTTTGAGCGCCACGTCGCAGAATGTCCTTCGTGCTCGCTCGAGCTCGAAGATTACAAGACTCTCCGCGGCAAGATTCGTAACTCTTTGCTGTATCATCAAGCCTCCCCGGAGCTTCGCGTGCGAATTCACCAGGCGCTCGGCGAATCTTCCGCAGAAGAACGCACGTGGCCGGTTGAAAAGTTGGCAAAACCGAGCTGGTGGCAGCAACCAACTCTGGCGTGGGCATTCGCCGCATTTGCCTGCGGCGTCCTCTTTCTGGTTCTTACCTCATCGATATGGATGCCGCGTCTCGGCGAAAATTCTCAGGAGACTCTTCTGGCTCAGGAAGTCCTCGATAGCCACGTCCGTTCGATGATGGCCGACCACCTCTTCGACGTTCCATCTTCCGACCAGCACACCGTGAAGCCTTGGTTTGACGGCAAGCTCGATTTTTCGCCGCCGGTTCCAAACCTGGACAGCCAGGGATTCGTGCTCGCCGGCGGCAGATTGGATTACGTCGAGGGTCGCCCCGTCGCCGCAGTGGTGTATCGCCGGCGCCAGCACGTCATCAATCTATTCATGTGGCCCGAAGCGCGCGAATCGTCGCCAAAGACGGAAATGCGCAACGGCTACAACATGATTCACTGGTCCAGCGCCGGCATGGAGTACTGCGCCGTCTCCGATTTGAATCAGCAAGAATTGCAGCAATTTGTAAGCTTGATTCAGGGCCAAACTTCTCGTCAACCGTCCCCGTAATCGCCGTAGCTTCGTAAACGGGTGGCACAAGCCGGGCGACGAGAATTTTACAAGTTCTCGACATCTCGATGACAAGCCCAGCCTCGCCTACGCTCTAGCATCTCCCTCCAGCCGGTCAGCAAGAACGTTTGGGCCCCGCACGCAAAATCAAGCCTGACCCGCTAAAAGGAGAATTTTGATGCAACGCCGCACTATCGCACTAACCGCTTGTCTCGGCCTTGTCATGCTGTTCGTTCCGAGCATCGTCCACGCGCAATATCAAGTCACCGATTTGGTTTCCAATCAGGCAAACACCGCACGAACCACAGATCCCCTTCTCGTCAATGCCTGGGGACTCACTTACGGCCCCGGCGGCCCTTACTGGATCAGTGACGAAAACTCGGGGTGGGCCACGCTCTACAGCGGCACAGGAGCAAAGATTCCCTTGAACGTTCTAATTCCGTCCGTAGGCGATGGCCCCGGATCCCCCACGGGCGTCGTCTTTAACGGCTCGCAAAATCAAAACGAGTTTCAGGTTCAAGGTTGGGCGTCCGTCTTCATGTTCGCCACGCTTGACGGAACCATCAGCGGCTGGGCCCCGCAGTCTAATCCCAACGCGGCCATTATCGCCGTTAGCAAGCCCGGCGCGATGTACACCGGCTTGGCCATCACCAGCAAGGCTACCGGGAATTTCCTGTTCGCCGCCGACCAAGCGAACAACAAAGTAGAAATCTACGACGGCAACTTCCATCTCGTAAAATCATTCACCGACACATCTCTTCCCGAGGGCTTCGCTCCCTTCGGTATTCAGGATTTCGGGGGCTTGGTTTACGTTGCCTTCGCCGCTACCTCGGGCGCTCCCGGTGGTTTCATCGACATCTATAGCGAAAACGGCACGCTCCTCAAGCAGCTCGCGAAGGGCGCTCCTTTGAACCAGCCCTGGGGTTTTGCCGTCGCGCCAAGGAATTTCGGACCACTCAGCAACACGCTGCTGGTCACAAATAACACAAACAGCGGCACCATCAACGCCTTCAACGCCGTCACCGGCCAGTTTGTCGGCACGGTGAAGGACGCCGAGAACAAGGCGATCCAGATCGATCAGCTCTGGGGAATTAAATTCGGCGATGGAACCGGAGCGAATGGCGCGGCCAACCAGCTCTTCTTTACCGCTGGTCCCGACAACAATAAAGCCGGTCTGTTCGGCGTAATCAACTTCAAGGAATAACGCGGTCTCCGTTGAAAACGCGAGCGCTCGTGATGCGAAGGCCGGCTAAGAGGGCTTTCAATCTAAAAATCTATAACCTGTTGACAGCGCGCGAGTTACAACGGAAAAACACCCGAGATTAGGGCCAGAAATGGCCCTAACTTCGGACGCTAATCGGGCGCTAGAATCCTCTGTGTTACGTTATGGTAATATACCTTAATGTCAACAGTTGACACGCTTAGCCCAACGGGTGTAAAAAGTTTTTCGTAGCAAGTCGTGCTTTAACCCTCCGGATGCACCGCAAAAGCGGGCAATCCAAAAAAGGAAAATGGTTTAAGGCCGCGCTGTAATTGAGGAATTTTTTGTGGCCTCGTTTGATAAGGGGGTCGGAGTGTGCCCAGAATTTTTTGAAACGAAGGAGGATGGAACCATGAGTACCGCGTACCAGGTTAAATTCCCGGGAGTGCTGCGCTTTCCACGGGACACGGAAAGTTACAAAGACAAATTGCGCAAGGCCGAGCAGTTGGCAACTCTGAAGGCGAAGGTGTGGGAGCGTATCAGAGTTGGCAAAGACTTGGCCGAACGCGGTCGCAAAGCAAACATTGAGATAGGGCGCGCGCTGAACGAACTCAAAAGTAGAGTTGGGCATGGTCACTGGGAAGACTTCTACACCGAAAACTTTGGTTCGTCTGGCATTGCCGAGAGGACTGCGCGGACGTGGATGAAGATTGCCCGCCGCGAACCAAGCGCCATTTCCAAAACGGCCGATTCAGCCGTTTCGCCAACACCCCCAAACGCTAAAGCAATCAGCGATGCTAATAAAAAAGCCGAGGCCAAAGCAAAAGAGGATTACGACAGAGAGAAGGGAAAGCTACAGCTCGACGCCATGTTCAAGAAGTTGACCCGTCAATTGGTGAATTCACCGGGCTGGTCGAATGCGCAGCGGGAAATATTCACCGCCGTGAAAGCGCTGTACACGAAGTTCAGCATCGCCAACACAGACGTGCTCGAAAGCGAAAATACGGAGGGGGCAAAACCCCATGAGAATCCTGCGGCTTAAACACGACTACCGGAAGGCTGAGAAACTGGAGGCGAAGCACCCTGTCCCCTCGGATGTTGACCAGGTCATTGACCGGGATGTTCTGGTCGAAGGTCCGGACCAGAGCACGATTGCCATGCTCCTAACCAAGTGTATCGCTTCTGACCTTTGGCATTTGGCCTACGCAATGTGGAGCACCGCCGTGAAAAAACTGCCAAGCGCCCGGCCCACAGCCGTCGGCACCTCCTCGCTGCCCAGCCCAAGAAAGGATGGGACCCTATCGGAGTACCATGGTGTTCATAAGTTCGTGCTGGACGTCATCAAACCGCAAGGCTCACGGAGCGACAGACTCGGCTTTGTCAATGGCCGCAAGACCCGGTTGACTGTTAAGCGCCCAGAACTTCTGGAGGCGAACCGGGAGCTGATCGAACGGGTCAATGCGCTGTACGCCCACTATAGTCCAAGGCATCATGCAAAGCAGCTCTTGGAGGTGAAAAAAGGCCGCTGCCGAATTTGGCACACGGCATTTTCAACGGTCTACATCATCAAGCAAACACAGACGGCTTACCACGCGGACTCTAATTTGCCGGGTGCGCTGACGGCCATTCTCTGCTGCGGGAACTTCACGGGTGGTGCGTTGGTGATGCCCCGTTGGAGGCTTGCGTTTGCATACCGACCAGGCGATTTGCTTTTGTTTGATGAGGGGCAGCTACACGGAAACCTACCATTCGCGGGCGAACGATTGAGCGCAGCCTTCTACTGCGCGCCGCGCATTGCCCCCCGTCTTCCCCATCAAATTTAGCCCCTAGCAGGCCGCTATAGCCCTCCCCTAGCCGTATAGCCTCCTTACCGCCTAAGAACCCCTGAAACAGCCCTGCAACACCCACTGCGATCGTTTAAATTGAGTCATTTCGGGCTAGCGGCGAAACTTTCTACCAGATACCTCTTTGAATACAGTACCTATGTATACAATAGTAACCCCCGTGGCTGCACCCCTAGGGGCAAGCCTAAAAGGAGAATGACCCAATGAGCAGCAAAAAGAAGCAGGACAGCAAGAAAGAGGACAAGAAAGTGGAGAAGGAAATCCCTGCATCATCGGCAGCAGCGGTGGCGGGATTCTTGGTCAAGCAGTATCCCAGGGAAGCCATGAAGATTGTGGCTGGCATGGAGTCCGCAGCCACGGCGAAGTCAATGAAGAGGCGAATGGGCAAGATCAAGAATGCAGTGGCTTCAGCATCTGCATCTGCTTCTGCTAGCGCAGCAGCCTAAACAAGAACGGGGACGCGCCCGGTTCTGGCGAAAACACCGAACGCGCCCCTAACCACGTGCACTAGGAGGTGCAAATGGCTAAAATCAGACGTACCACAAAAGTATGGTCGCCGTACAGGCGCTAGATTTCTTCGCACGATGTCAGGTATTGGTGCAATTCGGAACACAAGAGTTTAATTTGCCCTACCGGGGCTAGGAGGCACTGGAACTCCCATAGCAGACAACTCGCCAGGTTGAGGAAAGCGGAGGTTGAAATCTGTCCGGAGCTTTTCTTCGTTGTTCACCAAAATTTGGACTGAATGGCGACCAACTACATGCGGCGGTGCAATGATGCAAGCGGCTCCAAAAACTCCCCCGCGCCCCTCAACTATGTTCAGAGGGATGGGGGGAGCTTGAAAAGCTATGTTACCGTTTGGCTTGGTCACTACAAGGCTACCCACATAAGGTCTAATTTCTTGAACTGCCGGAAAGCCTGCTAGGAAAGTCAAGTTCACTGGCAAATTGTGATTGATAATGACAATCTCGACATTGGGAGCAAGTCCGTAGAAGCCAAGTAACGTCAGTTTTCCACCGAGTTCTGGGCGGAGACCTTCGCAGACCAGACAGTAGTTAAAGTTGGGAAATGGCATGGTGCCCGACGCCCGCGTTTGCTGGCCTACCTATTGTTCCCATGGGAGGCTGCCCGGCCAGCGTGAGGCACAATACTGCGGTGGCGGCAAACGCTGCCATAGGCTCTAACGAAATGGGATTGGGAGATACGCCTGTCGTGTATTCTTCTGGTTTAACGGCAATGTGGCGCGCAATCAAAATCCAAAATGTAAGGGCTAGACCAAAACCAACTGCAAGTGAAACCGCAAGTGCAGCTCTCTCGTTAATTCCGTACCGAAGCAGAACCCCGAACGTCAATCCGGCCGGGATTGCGGCCAAGCCGATACCTACCCATTGCGCCCAAATGCGCACGATTTCAGGCCAAAATACTTTGCGCGTTGACATCGGAACCTCCCTTCCAAACTGCAACCACGGCATCGTATACGATGCGCCCCAGCGAACTAAGAAACATTATAGCGAGTGCCGTAGGCGTGAGGATGGCTAAAAGAAATTCGATTTTGCCGATCCACCACAGTACCGCACTCTCCGGAAACATCAATCCATAAAGGTAAGCGGTTCCCGAGAAAAGAGCGCCTACCAGGAGCGCTCCGCTGCAATGTTCCAGCGTAAGCTTGATTATCCGCCAGGTTCCCATCGTGATTGTCAGCCGCCATCGCCGTTGTTGACAATGGTACCCGGAGTGTAGCACATCTCATTAAGAGTGCAGATTTAGATAATACACTAGCAATTCGCCAATGGTTTCAGGCATACGTTTAGATTCCCAGGGGTTCCCGCAAGCTCGAATTGTGGGTAGCACAAGTTATACCAAGCGAAGTGCAAAGACAAGGCCCCTATCAAGTCGGAGCGAGCGCAGAGGACCCTCCACCAGAGTTCCTCTGCGCTACAAGCCCCACGCAGAGCGGCAAAGGAGGAATCTAAACCGTCTGCGCATTGCGCCACCAAGGCAACGATCCCCAGCGGCAACAAACTCGTTTCAATCTGAAACAATCTGTTCCTGGACCAGTCGAAGCTCGCGTGCTTGACAGAGCAAAACTGCGCCACCGTGTTCCTCGAATCTGACGCGCACGCGATTGGATTTGTCTTTGCCAACATACCGTCCCACTTTGTCACGCCAGCCATCTCGGTCAATTTTCACTTTGTCACCTTTTGCAACCCTCACTCCTTGCACGTGGATGGCTTGTGCACCGTGCCGATGCTCTGGGTCGCCTAACATGTTCTGTCGCTCATTGCTCATAGGTATCCCATCACCTGTGGAATGGACATTCTGTGTGTACACTCGGTGGGCTCAGGCTCTTGGTAGGCAGGCACCACCTTCTCTGCAACGATTTGTAATTCTCCCTGAGGACTTCTGGCCAGATGGCCTATGACCAGGATGAATTCTCCTGCATGAAAGCGTATCAACTCGGAAACCACATCATTTGGCGCGAAGATTTGAATGGTGAACGGCTTATGTGTTGGTTCCAGAATGGCCCTCACTGATGTCCATCCCGAAGTTGTTCTTGGCCGCTCGATCGACTTCAAAATGCCACTGACCTTAATTCTGTTGACTCCTCTGACTCCCAACGCAGCCTCCCAATCAAGGAGAAGCAGCGTGGCCTGTCAAGCAAGAATCGAGGGTTTGCTTCTTTTGAGCCGCTCGACTGGGCCACGCTGTCATTCCTACAACATCGTTATGCTGTGACGTGTCCAGCGATTTTGCTGGAGAGACCCGTCTCGTTATCAAAGAATTCCTTACCATCCAACTCATGGCGCAGTCGAATTTCCTCGTTCGCTAACACCTCGAGCTGTCTCTGAGCAGGGTCTACAAGTGACGCCATTTCATTGCGCTCATTGAGCGCAGCCACGGCTTCCCGGTTCATTCGAGTGACCTGCTCTTGCGCTGCCTCCACTGACGCATGCCACTTTGCAATCTCCGCGGGCGATGCCCACCGAGAGAACGCCCTGCCCTGGGCCTCTTCATTTTTCATATTCCTCACAACAGTGAGCGCTTCCTCTTGGCGTGCGGCGACCTGATGCAACCGCAGTTCCGCATCTTTCAAATCCCGCAATTTGAGTCCGGCGAACCGTTCCGCTGTACGGCACTTGGCTCGAATCTCGATAAGCGCATCGCTCAGATGCTGACGGCGCTTCTCGGTTACGCAACTCACGAACTCGTCGACCTCTTGCAGCAGCGGCGTCAGATTTGCAATCAACCACTGCTTGCGGTCAATCAGTGCTTCGGTGTCTGGTTTCGTGGCGATCAACTGGCCGAGCAATGTCATAGCGGTGACGCCCTCTTTGCTCGGCACGACACCGGAAGGTGCGGTTTCTACAGCGGGCACACTGGAAGAATGGATTGCTGCTCTGGGCGTTGTGATAGGAATCACTGCTCCGAATGCGCGAGCAACTGTTTCTGGGTCAAGCCCGTTCTGCCCTTCCAAGTGGTCGGAAATTCTCTGAGTGAATGCCTTCAACATACAGCCTCCTTTTTGTTTGTTAGACGACCCTATGATGATTCCTGCGCTGCCGGTTGACGGCTGCCACACCATCCAGGTTTCCGCAATCAAAGCAACAAGTCTTCCCTGGTGCACAATCCATTGCGGTGCTGCGGTCCTTCGCCGTGATCACCACTGCGTCCTGGTCCTCTTCTTCCTCGTCCTCCGATTCTTCCTCCGGCTCCTCGTCATCGTCGGCCAAGGGAATGTGCGCTTTTTCTTCTGGATCGGGATTCTCCTCGGCGGCATCTCGCAGAAGCCTGTCGGCGTCACCATCCAACAGAGCGTCAAGGGCGTCGTGCATTCTCTTGCGATATGCAGCACGCGCATCCGCAAGATGGTCCATGCCCACGACTAGACGATTGTTCCGGGGCAGTTCAATAATGCTGGTGCGCTGCCAATCGACGCTGGATCCCGACAGAGAGGCATTTTCCAGCATCTTCGTCTGATCGACGGGGAATGCCACAGCTGCTACTGGTGCGGCAAAGTCTGATGCTCTCATTGCATTCTCCTAGACAGATGTGGGTGCAGATTTTGCGGCGAGCTTCTTCCCGCGGTCACTCATCAGCGGTGGCACTGTTTCCTCCGACCCTGTGCCGAGGCCATGCTGGGTGCTTGCGGACGTGAATTCTGTCGCTACAGAGGCGCCATTTGCAGACGCACCCGGAGCCGCAGGCGCGTCTGTGCCTCGTGGCACTTGGAAGGCACTTCTCGGCGCAGTGCGGTCAGCCATCTCCTTGCCAGCAGGTGAGATTTGTTCAATGGAACTCAGTTCCTGAATGCTGAGCTTGCCCGGCGCATTCACGTGCGTCGTTTGCGCTGCGTTCTTGAAGTTGGTGCCTTGCTTGATCGGCGGCATTTACTTTTTCTCCTTGTCAGTGCTAATTGGAGTGAAGATTTTGTCCATCCCCATCGCTGCTGTGGCCGCAGCTGTTTCTATTTCTCCACACTCGCCATCCAAATCCTGTCCTGAATTCCGCTGCGACTTCGGAATCCAATCCTGAAGTGGCTTATTTGGGTATGCCATCTTTGGTTCTCCTTTGCTTGCTAATCTAAACAGCTCAACAGATGCGTTCTTAAATTCCGCTCTCGCCTATGAATGCGTGCAGTGCGTTCTGACTTTCTTCTGCCTTTGGCACTCATTTTGCGCTGTAACTCACGGAGTGCCTTGCCCAAGCCAGGTGTAGCTCTGTGCGTACTCCTGCTGCTCATTGGTCTGCTTCCAGATACATGAGAATGGCGGCTATCATTCGCACCAGGCGACCCTGGATTCCAGTCTTGTCGCCTTCAGTCATGTTCTCCATAATTGCCAGCGACTTCTGCATGTTTTTCATCAGTGCTTTCCGCTCACTCTTGGTCATCTTCGTCCTCTTCGTCGCCGGCTCCCAACAATCGAGGATGGCTGCCGTCGGGTGGTCCAATTTCAAGGGACATTCGTTCGAACCCCGCGATGATGGAATTCAGTGGGTCTTCCCTGTCGTCGAACTGGATGGATTGCGCGGGTCGGCCTTCCACACGGTCTGCTAGTGAAACCAGGGCCATGATATTTCCGCCCAAGCTCTGCTCGTACCATTCTTTGGCCAATTTCTCCGCACCAGTCTTTGCCGGAATGGCTTTTTCTGCCGCCAGCCGCTCACGCAATGCTTTGGAAATTTCCTTGCAGCGTGGTCTGCCTCCGGGGTTGGCGCTGGGCTGTCCTTTCTTGAATCGGTGCTCGCTGCCGAACCCGTTTCCTTTTTCGAAGCTGCGTCCCCTTGGCTTTTTCTTAACGCGCAGTACTGGCGTAAAGATCTGCTTGCTCACGCGCTTTCTCCTTTTTCTAGAACAACCACTTTCGGACACTTCACCACCGTGCAGCGGTATCGCAAGACATTTTCCGGTTTGGCTCGTGCCCACATTCGCTGAACACGAGCAGGCTGTCTCGCCATGCGGATTCCTACGTGTGCCGGGCAGCGAGGACGACGCTTCATATGGCATCCATAGCTTGGGAGTTTTTACGGTGATGCTTCTTCAGCACGCTGCGCACCTTGTCAATCTCGGCGGGTTCCAAATCGCAGCGTCCAGTTTCAAAGAACACAATGCGATTCAATCCAATGCCCGATTCAGCGCTGAGCTGGTGCTGCGTGAGTCCTGTATTCCTACGGGCTTTGGCAATGGAACGATTCTCAAGTCTGCGTTCAGGCATAAAAGTTTTTTACCCTCATACAGGAAGTTACCGGGCTGATGGGATGAATTTCTCTACCGAGGCAAAAAGCGACGCGCGGCTACGGAGGCCGATATTATTCGCAGCAAATAAAACTGCTTCCCGTGCGTGACGTCCATGTAGCGGCTGTTAACCATTGAAAATGCGTAATTCTATGGCACGAGGCGGGTATACGGAGGTAGCGGGCGTAGAACGCCTGAATCGGGCTGTGAAGGGCCAAGAATTGCCCCTGTATTTGGCGTCCCGGGCTCTGATTTTGCACGCTTCCGCTCTTGCCGCAGTGGGCCGTAAACTTCCTTTGCCAACCGCAGCCGTTCGGTGGTGCGTGCCATGTCTTCATTCATGCGCTGCAATTTGGCCGATTGATTATTGAGTTCAGCGGTCAGTTTGTTCACCAGCCTTTTTTGCTTGGCAATCTTCATCCGCAGCGCTTCGTGGTGCCCGTGAACCGCGTGGTACTCCTGTTTGGCTTCCCGGTAGACTCGTTCTTCTGGTGTTTCGTTCTCGCAGAGTTTTTGGTAGGTTGCTTTATCCACTGGTGCTCCCCCGGAGTTTGCCTGGCAGCATCCTGCAATAGCCACCCTTGCCTACATTCCAGACAATGCGTAACAGAGCGGGACTCTCACGCTGCATCTTACGGAATCGGTGGCCAACGTCCGTGTCGTCTTGTCTGAGTCCTTCCAGAAGTTCCACATCCTTGCGGTAGCCAAGATGCGCGGTGCGGTCACAGATTAGAAAGACAACGAAGCGGTGCCCGTTGCACAGCCAAACCAAGTCGCCGCAGCTACTGTCTCGCTTCACTTTGAAATCGCAAATCTCACCTACCTCCACCAAACCATCCAAGATAGCTGCGCGTACGGTCTTGTAAGTTTTTCTCTCGAGGGCAGCAAGACGCTTACTAACTTGGGAGTGCACATTGCTAAAAAGAAACGGAGGCAGTCCGCTGGTCTTTGGTTTCCACTTCTCTTCGGAGCCGTGCTTGGTTCTGCGGTAATACAAAACACCTTTGCGCAATTCAAATCGGAACTTTCTAACGTCAACAGTTTCCATTTTATTTTTTTCCTTTGTGGTTGGCCGGGGTGAGCCTGGTCACAGGAACGTGACGGGAAGACTCACCCCAAACCAATCGAGAACTTGGCTGCTATAGTAAGTTACCCTTCAAAATGGAAGTTTTGTTCCTGCTACCCAAATCAAACCTCCAATTGGGTCTGTGGCAAAATGAATTTGGCGATACACAATTTCAGTCAGCATCTTTTCGGGGTCAGCAGAACTGTTTAGCTTTTCTCCCTCATTTTTCTCCACAGACGATTTTCAAAAGTTCTGAAAGAAAACCACCCCCTTATTAAGGGGTGTGTTTTCTTCCATCTTTTCTATTAAAGATGGTTAGATCTTATAGATCTTATTACTTATTACTTAATATGTATTAAGGGGTGAAAACACTTTCCCCTTATTAAGGGCCGCCCTTATTAAGGGGTCTCCGTCGCAATCAAGCCCTTAATAAGGGATGGCTCAACCCTTATTAAGGGAAATTCGGCCTACCAGGCCCGCGTTCTTCAGCCAGAATCCCCAGAAATATCCTCATGATTCGTTTGCAAACGTCCGTCTGGCGCCCTGCAAATCTGGTTTTGTTCAAAAGCGGCTTTTATCCGGGTAAGGGAGGAACTATTAGATGCCTACTCGGAAAATGGCTACCGGACGACCAGAAAAAAATAGTACGCTACCGGCGCGCGCTGTCGATGGGTTTGGGGAGAAAACCTTGACTCGACGACGGCATCAGGATGGACAGTTGATAGAAACAAAACACGGATGGGCCGTGCGCTTTTACGAACAAGGTGAGGGCAAGCGTCATCGCATCCAGAAGTTCCTCGGCAGCTTCGATGAGATGACGAAGCCGCAAGCGAAGACTGCGATGCAAGAAACACTCGCCGCTGTAAATAGACATGTCAAAGCTCTTCCACAACAATCAACCGAAACCTTCCGCACGTACGCAGAACGCTGGCTCACAGAATGCATACAGCGGAAACAGAAACCAATCAAACCAAGCGTCGCATCCGGCTGGCGTCGCATTCTCAAAAACCACCTACTGGATGCCATCGGAGACCTGCCGTTGGCTTCTGTAGGAAACAAGACCATGCGCTCTGTCGTTGAACGCTTGGCCAACAAGGGACTGGCACCAGCTACGATTCGGAACATCACGCTCGTCGTAAAATTGGTCGTAGCTTCGGCCGTCGACGATGACGGCAACCAATTGTTTCCAATGAAGTGGAACGGCAAGTTCATCGATGCACCACCTGTGGATGGTACAAAACAGAGAAAGCCCACTTTCACCAGTGCGGAAGTCGAAACCATCGTGAAAGCAGCGACAGGAAGAATGCAGATGATTGCAATCTTGTTCGCTGCTACCGGATTGAGGGCTGGGGAACTTCTCGGACTGGAATGCCGCCACTTCGATGGAGCATCCATAACGGTCAACCAAGCGGTGTGGCATGCCAGAGTGCAGGCACCAAAGACACAGAATGCCAATCGTATCGTGGACCTGCATCCTGATGTAGCCGCATTGCTCAAGACCTTCATCGGCAACCGTTCATCTGGTTTTATCTTCCAGGTGAGCAGCGGGAGACCGGTGAGCCAAGTCAATCTGCTCTGTCGGGAATTCCATCCACTGCTCGAGACGCTCGGCATCTCCATGCGGGGCTTCCATGCCTTCCGGCGATTCCGAGTTACACACTTACGCCAGCAGCATTGTCCCGATGGCCTTTTGAAATTTTGGTCGGGGCATGCCGAGGGTGACATGACCGACCATTACGATTTGTCACGTTCGGACGTGCAATACCGGAGGGACGTGGCACGGGCGATGGGCGTTGGTTTTGAGCTTCCGAAAACTCTGACCGGGAAGGAAAAGGGTCCCTTTTCGGACGTTATCGGGCGTCAGGCAGAGACGGTGAATGCAGGATAAGTGGCTGTAGAATGCGGTTAGTGGGAGGTTGGTCTAGCTACGCGAAGGCCGGCTAAGAGGGTCGGCCTTCGCATCCGAGCGAAAACCCTTCGCTGCGCCAGCGATGGTTTTGACATCACCTTTGTAGCAACAGCCTTTTTAACCTGAGGGAATTGACGAAGGTCAGACCGGGGAAAGTGTTTTGCTTTTAGTTGTCATCCCGAAGTCGCTTTGTCTGCGATTGTCTTGAGGGATCGGCTTTTTTTGGTTTGTGGCGGTGGCCTTCTGGCCGGCGGATGTGTTTTGTTTTTAGTGGTCATCCCGAAATCCGCGCTGTTTGGGATTGCCTTGAGGGACCTGCGGTTGGCTCTGGTTTGAGTTGTTCCTTTACCGCTGGCTTTTTTCCTTGCTCAGGACTTTCTGGTTGTACTCGCCGGACTTCCCGCGCGGAATGGTCAGCGAACTCCACTCGCCCTTGTGTCGCTGCTTCGCGAGCATCACGATCTGCCCCACGTGATACGAGTAATGGCATAGCTGACGATTAATCGCCTGCATCACCGAGTGCGCCTCGCCGCGTATCAGCACTCGCTGGCTCATCTGCGACTCATCGAGCCCCGCCAGTGCGTCAAGCAAGCACGACCAACCTTCCTCCCACATGCGCATCAGTTCTTCGCGGCTCTTGGGCGCAGCTTCGAACTCAGTATCGCGATTCCGATTCGGCTTTTCTCCGTCCGACGTCAAAAAATCCGTCCATCGCGACCGCATGTTCCCGGCCAAATGTTTCACGATCGTTGCGATCGAATTATTTTCTTCGTCCGGCGCATACGACAAATCCTCATCCGCCACTTGCGCCATCGCGCGCTCGCCCAATTTTTTGTAGTAGCGAAACAAGGAAACCGAGTCAGCCAGATAAAAGGTCGTAAATTCCAGCGCCATAGCCGCCATTCTACTGCGCCGCCCCCAAGCATTCCAGCTTGCACTGGAGGCGCCCCAGCGGCCAAATTGTCTCCGTCCTGCCTTCGAGGTTGCGCCTTCCTAGCGCCGGGCTTTCAGCCCGGCTTCTTGCCGTGAATTTTCTTTTCCATTGTCATCCCGAACCGCGGAGTGTGCGGACGTTTGAGGGGCCTGCTTTTGTCTTGCCTTGTTGACTATTTCATCTCCGCGTTGATTAAATCAACGCGCCGCCGCCGGTTCCACCTCCCGCGCCGCCGGCGCACACGCGCATCCCTCAGAATTTGAAGGACATAGGAAATCGTCAGTCTGCCGCCGAGCTTGGCACGCAAGCTGCATAGTATCCTGCGTCGCCAAGCACTGGGGCCGACCCAAAAAACTGGAGGAAACAGACCATGGCAAAGAAAGAACTCAAGAAGGCCAAGAAGCTCGAAGCCACCAAGCCTTTGACCGTTTTTCTTCCCAATCGCTAACCCGCAAGTCGGGCTGCAAATTTTTGATTGATGCAAAGGGAAGGGCCTTCGCCCTTCCTTTTTTTTCGCCTCAATCGGGTTGTTTTCGTAGCACCGGCCTTTCCACCCGTGGCGGAGCTGTGGCCGGAACAAAGTCACATGGGCGGTTCGATTGTAAATCTCTCGCCATAACTGCAGGTCGCATCCTCTGTCCACCTGATTGGCACGGTGCCATATCCCGTCCTAACCGTCAGCATGTGCGTTTTCCGAGGCAGGTTGTCGTTCGCTCCCACCCAAATATCGATGGTCCTGTCCATGTCGCCGACGTGAGTTTTGAACTCGTAGCGCAACGTTGGCGCTCCATCGACGCTCTCACTCCCGGCCAGCTTCAAGTCCCCGCTCTGGTAGCCAAACATCAGCACATCGGGAAGCAGCGCGCCCGCTGACCTCTGAAGTTGAGCCTGGTACGGTTCCACCTTTTGCCACGGCTCATTTCCTTTCCTGCCGTACACATCTTCGCCGATGATAATCGTTTCGTAGCGCCCCGGATCCGTTTTCAACTGCGTCGTAACGATGTGAAAGCGATTCGGCGCGGCCGCTTCCGTCACACGATCGTCAGCCCAACCCGGCCCGCTGTTGTTCACAGTTTGCCGGCGGCAGACATGCGTGCTGTCAAGCAGAAGGAGATTGGCCGCTTTTTTCACCACCGCCACCGGACTGTCCGTAGCTGCAACGGGAGCAGGCGGCGCAGGCTTAAAATCATCATCCGTCACAACTTTTTGCGCCTGCGGCGATTCTGCCTTCTGCGCTCGCGCCTCGCGCGCCACGTCTCCCAGCGGCTTGTCCTGCGCATACGACAAAGTCCCAGAAAGAAAAGTCCCGGAAACAAAAATCGCCGCCACCACCCAAGCGCCAGGCATTTTTTCCTCCGCAGCGCCTACTATAACGAAGAATGGGTCTGTAGAGCTGAGGCTTTTAATTTTGAATCTGCTCCTGTTTCGTACCTTGTCATCTCGAAATCCGCGCAGTTTGCGGATCGCCTTGAGGGATCTGCTCTTGGCCTCTTGAGTCGATGTGAATTCGCTTCTATATTTAGGCTGGCAGGAGGCCTTATGGACACCGCGGCGCTGCATCAACAAATTCAACAACTCAGCAAAGCCTGGAACGCGGCGTGGCTGGAAAACGACAGTGCCACCGTGGACCGTCTCATGGCCCCCGAATACGTTTACGTCGCAGCAAACGGCCAAATCCTTGACCGCCCCGCCATTCTGGGAGTAATCCGCTCGCCCACTTACAAAATCCACCACGGCGCCTGGAACGAGCTTCAAATCAACCTGCTCGGCAACGACGCCGCGGTCATCATCGACCGCTGGCAAGGCACCGGGACCTTCAACGGCAACATCTTTACCGACGATAACCGCTGCGCCCGCGTCTGCCTTCGCCGAAACGCCACCTGGCAAATCGCCTTCGAACAAGCCTCGCCCATCGCTTCTTAGTATGGCTAGGAGAAACCGCACCCTTCGAACTGCGAAGGGTGCGGCACCCGCGAAGGCAGACTGTGCCTCGGATTGACGTGCTGTGCGATTAATCGGCGGGGCTGGGGGCCGCTTTCCCGGAGAACGTAATGGTGATCAGGAAACCATTTGTTCCTTTGTACTCGAACTGATGACCCTGTCCGGAATAGCTTTCCTCTTTCGTTTTCCACATGCGAAAACCGTTGTTGGATTGCGCCTTCCAATACTGCAAGTTGGGAATCACGACCTCCTGGTTCGGGTTCGTCCCCGCGACGCGTTCCAGTTCGACATCTCCGTTTCCATTGTTCATTTTGGCGTGCGCTACACCCGTTGTCTGGTCGACGTTCCAGGAAAAGGCTGCCGTGTCGGTCGCGGCCTTTTCCCACTTGAAGGGATATAACTGTCCAAGAATATCGGTGAGGGCCGCCTTCTGTTCGGGCGTGTCGCTGGGATCAAACGTCATGACCACCCAGGAATCCTTGCCGGTGCTCCAATCGCTGCCGAGATCGGTTGACACCCACACCTTTGCGCCATCGAGCTTGGTGGACTTGTAATAGCCGGTGTCCACCTTCAGCACCAGATTGGCCCGGCAGAATTGCTTGTCGCCGTGCATGGTGGAGTGATTGTTGAAGTAGCAGGGGCAGAACATGTCGCAGCTGCAGGCTTCTATGTAAGATGCAGTCATCGAGAAGTCGGGTTTGGCGGCCTGCGATGCATCAGCAGGTTGCGCGGGTTTGTCGTATTGCGCGAGAGTGGCACTCGCCAAGGCACAGCAGAAAATCATCAGAAGAAATGCTTTTCGCATCGGCTTCTCCTTCGCAGATCGTGCGCAGACTGGGGCCCGGTAAAGCAGTGCGGAATTGTAATCCTCAAGCGCGCGAGCCGCAAGGTCGTGAACTCGTCGGCATCCACTTTTTCGGCCATCTTAGGGAGCACCGATCGCTTGGTAATGCCCTCGATCAGGGCAGCCTGGTCGGCGAAGAGTAAGTCGCAGCGCGTTAACAGTCATATACTTATGCGGAACTCTTGGTCTTACACAGGTCCTTCCAAACCACACCTCTTCGTGCTAGCGTAATTCTGACGCTATGACGATGGAGCACAAAGGACGAGCGAGCGAGCGCAGTCCGAGGGAAAGCCGCTCAATCTCCGTGCTCGACTTCCCGAGTCTGGAAGCCGGTTTCAACCCAAAAAGTTCACCAATTTCGCCCAACTTTTGCAAAGTGGTCATACCAGTTCTAGCCAGTTCTGCACCACAAACAGAAATCGTCGTAACTCGCTCAAGGCAAAGGACCGGGAACTTTCTAACCGAAACTAGAATTGCATCTTCGAATCACGCCAAATCATCGAATTCGCACACGAAATTATCGGAGGGACGCGCATGGCTACGGCAGTAGCGCCTAAGGTTTTCAAGAATTACATCAATGGGGAGTGGGTGGAGACGCGCGGGGGGAAAGCGATCGAGAATCGCAACCCGGCGAACACGAACGATCTGGTGGGGATGTTTCCCGCGTCCACGGAAGAAGATGTGGCGGCGGCGATTGACGCGGCCATCGGCGCGTTTGAAGAATGGCGGCTGACGCCGGCGCCCAAACGCGGCGAGATTCTTTACCGCGCGGCGGAAATCCTGACCGAGCGCAAAGAAGATTTTGCGCGCGACATGACGCGCGAAATGGGCAAAGTGTTGGAGGAAACGCGCGGCGACGTCCAGGAAGCCATCGACATGACCTATTTGATGGCGGGAGAAGGGCGGCGGCAGTTTGGGCAGACCACTCCCTCGGAGCTGCCGAACAAATTTGCGATGTCGGTGCGCACGCCGGTGGGCGTGAACGGATTTATTACGCCGTGGAATTTTCCCATGGCCATTCCGTCGTGGAAAATTATGCCCGCGCTCATTTGCGGGAACACAGTGGTGATCAAGCCGGCGGAAGACACTCCGCTATCCACGTACAACTTGATTCACGCGATGGCGGAAGCGGGGCTGCCGCCGGGCGTGTTAAACATCGTAGCGGGGAAAGGCACGGTGGTGGGCAAAGCGATTCTGGCAAGCGCCGGGACGCAACTGATCAGCTTTACCGGGTCCACGGAAGTGGGGCGGATTATCAGCGAGGCGTGCGCGCCCACGTTCAAGAAATGCCATCTGGAAATGGGCGGGAAAAATATCATTATCGTGATGGACGACGCGAATCTGGACTTGGCGGTGGACGGCGCAATATGGGGCGGGTTTGGGACGACCGGGCAGCGTTGTACAGCGGCCAGCCGCGTCGCGGTGCACAAGAAAGTTTACGGCGAGTTTGTGGCGAAATTTACGGAGCGCGCGAAATCGCTGCGCGTCGGCGACGGGCTGGATCCGGCGACGGACATGGGGCCATGTATCAACGAGCAGCAACTGAAGACGGTGATGAGCTACGTGGAGATTGGGAAGAATGAACGGGCGAAGCTGGCCACGGGCGGGAAGCGCATTGAGGATGGCGATTTGGCGCGCGGATGGTTCCACCAGCCGACGGTGTTTACCGATTGCGACCCCAAGATGCGGATTTGCCAGGAAGAAATTTTCGGGCCGGTCGTCAGCGTGATTCCGTTCGAGACGTTTGACGATGCGTTGGAGATTGCGAATGGCGTGCAGTATGGCTTGTCAGCCGCGATTTACACGCGCAACGTGAACAACGCGTTTCGCGCACAACGCGACCTGCAAACCGGGATCGTGTACGTCAACGCACCCACGATTGGCGCCGAAACGCATCTCCCCTTCGGCGGAATTAAAAACACGGGCAACGGCCACCGCGAGTCCGGCGAAGCCGCGCTGGATTTTTACTCCGAGTGGAAGACTATCTACATCGACTACAGCGACCGCCTACAGCGCGCCCAAATCGACAACGCCGAGTAAACTTCTGGAGGAAGCAGTGAAGGATTGAGAAAGTTGTCGCCGAGGGAGGTTACGGCAGGGTGTGGGGCGGGATGCCTTCGCGCTGCCCGGTGTCCTCGACGGTGGTGATTTGCTGTTGGATACTGGATTTTGCGACGTCGAGCTGCTTCATGTAGTCCGCGGTAAAACCTCCGCCGAACTTCGTTTCAGTAAGTAACGTAGAGCGCTGCGCGGCCGCTAGTTGTTGCATGGCGAGCTGTGTGTCGTTCACGTCCGCGAGATCACCCTGCAGACGGTTGAGCTCTTCGCGCGTCGCGAGCATGCGTGCGCGCGGCGACATATTCTGAGCCACGACTTCCGGAGCGTTGCGCAACACCGCCGGAGGAATGTCGTTCATTCGCGCGCGATCTTCGATGTCGGAAATTTGCGCGGCGAGCTCGGCGCGCTGAAGCTCGAGCTGGCGAATCTGGTCACCGGTGCTGATCTGGTCGCATGGTGCGTAAATATTCAGGCCTACATCGAGCCCCGGAGCCGGTTCCGGCGCCGCGTTCGACGCGCGGAAATTGCGCAGGCGCACGATCTGGCCGTCGATATCCGAGAGCCGAGCGGCGAGTGACGCGTATTGCTGCGCGTACCACACAGGATCTTTGTCCAGCGAGAGCGGCGGTGGCGCTGGCGAGAATCGCGTGACGAGAATTCGGCGCGGAGCCTGCTGCTGATCGGCGGGCGCTGGTGCGGTGGGCGGCGTGGCGTTGCCGACGGTGGAGGCTCCGACATTCCGGGCGAGGGCTTCGACGTCGTCATTTGTATAGATTTTTTTCTCGCGGTCAGGCCTAGGCGCCGTCGCGGACTTAGCGTTTGCTGCGTTGCTGTTCGCAGTGCTCGGCGGGCTGGCGCCGGCGTCCTTGCCCGTGCCGTCACCAGCAAATGCTGGAACTGCCAGGGCGCATAGGAAGCTGGCGGAAAATAGAACGCGGCTAGCGCGGGGGTAGTGCGAGAGAGTGCCCATGGATGACCTCCCAAACTAGGGCAAAGTATTACACGGCTAGTAGCGACTGTAAATTGATAACGTGGCGCGTGGCGTGATTTTTGGTGTACCGGTACGGCCACACTTCTTAGTACGAGATTGGCTGCGTAGGTTCAGTAAATCTTGTAGGAAGGCTCGGAACGTGCGGCGCCGAAGTCAACAGACTTTGCCGCGTTGCGAGGGCACGTTGGCGCCGACCGCCGAAATTTATTCGTAGTGCAAAGCGACCACGGGGTCTACGGCGATGGCTCGACGAGCTGGGATGTAGCACGCGGCGATTGCGACGAGTAGCAGGATCACGGCGGCAGCGGCGAGTGTAACGGGATCGTTCGCGCTGACGCCGAAGAGCAGGCTGGTCATCAGGCGCATCAGGCCGAGCGCTGCGGCGATGCCGGCGACGATTCCGATCGCGGCGGTTTCCACTCCAGCGATCGCGCGAACTGTTTCCAGCGATTGCTGCCAAAAATTTAATTTGGCTGGGGATTTGGAATACTGCGCGGTACGCAGATCGATTTCCATAGTCAGAACGCGGTCGGACTGGAAGCCGGGGTCTACCTGGAGTAGCCGGTACATGCTCTTCATCATAAGTCCCGCGCCAACGAGAAGAATTAGAGCGAGTGCGGTCTCGGCCATGGCCAGGACGCCGCGCAGGCGATGTTGCGCAGCGCTCGACGTCGCGCTTCGTCCTCCTTCTTTCAAAATTTCCTGGACGCCTGGCTGCGCGGCTTGCCAGGCCGGAACCAGTCCGAAAGCAATCGCGACGAGTAGTACCATCGCAGCGCTGAACAGCATCACATCGCGGTCGATTGCGATGTTTACGCCCTGAAGCATGTCGGTTGAAATCAAATGTTTCAGACCGAAAACGCCGAGCGTTCCAACCAGCATTCCCAAGGCGCCTCCGATTGCGGCGAGGAGAAAACTTTCGGTGAGCATTTGGCGCACAACGCGACTGCGACTGGCGCCACAGGCTTGGCGAACGGCAATTTCTCTGGACCTGGCTGCTCCACGCACCAGAAATAAATTGGCTACGTTGACGCAGGCAATCAGCAGGACGAACACGACGGCGCCGAAAAGAACAAGGATGGCTGGACGGGTGTCGCCTACCAATTCATCGCGAAGCGTTGTGACGTCGATTCCCACCCCGGCATTCAAGACTGGATAGGCCTTCTGCAGATTGACGGCGATCGTGTCTAACTCCGCGCGAGCCTGCAGAAGAGTTGAGCCGGGCGCGAGACGTCCGAGGACTTCCATGTCTCCGCGGTTACCGCGGTCCGTCATGTCCGCGGCCCAACTTGTCCGGCGTCGCTCAGCCTGAAAATATCAGCGGCTACGCCGTCTCTTCGAATTGTCTTTCACTTCTCGGCGTGCGCCCGTTCCTCGGTCGCGATTTCTTGCCATCGGAGGAGGCGCCCGGCTCCGCTCCCATAGTCATGTTGAGTTACGCGTTGTGGCAATCTCATTTAGGAGCCGACCTCAGACGCCGATGGGGGCCATGGCGTCAGTCTTATCGTCAAGCCGGAAGTTGGGAGGGAGAACACCAATTATTGTGAAACTGCGTCCGTCGAGTGTGATGGGTTTGCCGACGGCGTTGAAGGCCCTATTGTTCAGCAGGGCCATTTGCGCGATTGTTTTGCTCTGCGTCCGCCAATCGAGAAAATCGGGGTAAGAGGGGGAGTGGGTGCCGACCCTGTGCGACATCTCCTTGATCACAATCAGCTGTTGCGGATTCGAGTACGGTAACGGGCGAAGCAAAACTGCATTTACGACTGAGAAGATGGCAGTGTTTGCACCGATGCCGAGGGCAAGTGTAAGCACGGCGATGGCGGTAAAGCCTGGATTTTTGCGCAGCATGCGGGCGCCGTAGCGCAAATCTTGCAGCAGGGAATCGAGCCAAGCGCCAGCGCGGACTTCACGTACGTCTTCTTTTACTTGCTCGATGCCGCCTAGTTCGATGCGGGCGGCGCGACGTGCTTCGTCCGGATTCATGCCTTGACGGATTTTTTCCGATGTCAGCAATTCCAAGTAGCCGCGCACTTCGGCATCGAGGTCTTCATCGTTGCGCGTTCTGCGAAAGAGATTTTGAGAGCCGGAACGTAATCGCGCGATGAACGGCATTAGTTCACTCCTCAGTCATGGCGAAGGGCAACCATGGGATCTACTCGCGTGGCTCGGCGCGCGGGGATATAGCTGGCTGCGAACGCGACGCCGAGCAATACCATTGATACGGTGACGAATGTGAGCGGGTCCGCGGGGCGCACTCCGTAGAGGAAAGCGCCATCGTCTGCGTGACACCTAGCGCCACGGCCACGCCAATGGCCATCCCAAACAGAGCAAAGCCTATCCCTTCACGGAGAACCATGGCGAAAACGGCGCTGCGCTGCGCTCCGAGCGCCATGCGGATGCCAATTTCCTGGGTGCGTTGGGCGACAGAGTAAGAAATCACTCCGTACAACCCGATCGAAGCGAGCAAGAGCGCAAGTGCCGCGAATGCGTTGAGCAAAAGCACGGAAAATCGGGGCTGCGCCATGGAGTTGTTGACGAGAGCGTCAAGAGTGGTAACGCCGGCGAGAGGCAGGTCCGGATCGACGGAATGAATTGCGTCGCGTGCGCTGGCGGTCATCGCAGTGGGGTCGGATTTTGTGCGCAACACAACTTGCATAGTCAGCAAGGAGGGATACGACTTCTGGGTGAAAGGAACGTACATTTCGGGCCCGGGTTCTTCACGGAAAGAGAGATGTTTGATGTCTGCGACGACTCCAACGATGGTCATCAGCGGGTAGCGTTTGCTTCCCAAGCCTACGTGCTGGCCGACGGGATCCTGACCGGGCCAGAATTTCTTGGCCATGGCGCTATTGATGACGGCCACGGGGGCAGATGCGAGCACGTCCGTTTCAAGGAATTCTCGGCCCCGCAGCACTGGCGTGCCGACTGCGGAGAAAAAACCGGGAGATCCGACGACGAAGTTTGCGTAGGAGAGTTGGCGGCTATCGCGGGGTGGATCTTCAGTGAACCGGATTCCGCTGCCGTCCGTGGCGCCGCCCATGGGGACGGTTTTGACGATGCCGACCGATTGCACGCCAGAGACCGATTGCAAGCGATCGAGAAGTGTTCGATACAGGGCCACGATGTGCGCGGTGTCCTGATACTTCGAATCGGGCAGCGACAGTTCAAAGGTGAGAACGCGCGAGGGGTTGAATCCAGGATCTACGCTTAGGAGGTGAAAAAACGTGTGCAACAAAAGACCTGCGGCGACTACCAGTACGAGAGCTAGGGCGACCTCGGAGACAAGCAAAGTTTTGCGCAGGCGTTGACCCGCGCCGCTGCCGGCGGATCGGAGGCCACCTTCTTTTAGCGACTCGACAAGGTCGCCGCGGCTGGATCCCATAGCGGGAGCCAAACCGAAAAGAATTCCAGTTGCCAGGGTGATGCCAATCGCGAATGCGAGCACGCGGAGGTCGAGGCCGACTTCGGCGAGACGCGGAATATTACTGGGGTCGAGAATCTTCACGAAGTAAATACCTACTTGCGCCACCAGAATTCCAAGAAGACCGGCGGTGGCGGCGAGCAACAGGCTTTCGGTAAGAAGCTGGCGAAGGATGCGTCTGCTGCCTGCACCGAGGGCAGCACGCAGGCTGAATTCTTTTCTGCGGGTGAGAGAACGGGTAAGAAGCAAGCTGGCGATGTTGGCACACGCGATCAGAAGAACCACACAAACAGCCCAGAGAATAAGAATGAGGGGGCGCCGGGTATCTCTGGCCACGACGCGCGCCAGTGGAGTGACGCGGGAATTGAACCATCCCTGGCCGCCAGGATTTTGCTGCTCCTGGGTTTTAGCGAAGACATTCATTTCCGCTTGCGCTTGAACGAGCGAAACACCGGGTTTTAGGCGAGCGATAACGGAAAGTTCATCCGGGTCGTCGCCATGGGCTTTCGCCGCGGGCAGAGCTAAGGGAACCCAAAGCTGGGATTCGCGCGGAAAGTTGAAAGCTGCGGGCATATCTTCGGCGCGCGGGAATACGAAGCTGGGAGGCATGACGCCAACGACGGTGTAGGCGCTGTAATTGAGTTGCACGCTGCGGCCCAAAATGGCGGGGCTGCCGCCAAATCTGTCGAGCCACAAGCGATAGCTGAGTATGGTTTCATGCTCGTGGCCCGGCTGATCCTCCTCGGCGTTGAACGTGCGTCCAAGAACCGGGGCTACGCCCATAGTGGGGAAAAAACCGGCCGAGACTCGAATGCCGTCGAGGAGAGCAGGTTCGCCCGCGCCGGTGAGGTTGAAAGAATCGTTTTTGAAAACGCCGACGGATTGAAACGCTTTCGACTGCTGGATAAGAATTTGCGACTCCGGGAGGCCCCAGTTGATCTCTTCATATCCAAGATTCAGACTGGGCGGAGCTAACCTTACCGGCATTACGATTTTTTCGGCATCGCTGTAAGGCAGCGGCTTGAGAAGGATGGTGTTGAAGAGGCTGAAAACGGCGGTGCTGGCGCCGATTCCCAGCGCAAGCGTGAGGACGGCGATCGATGTGAAGCCGGGATTCTTACGCAGCATGCGCGCGCCGTAGCGGAGATCCTGCAGCAGCGCTTCCAGCCAAGCGCCCGGACGGCCATCGCGGACTTGTTCTTTGATTTGCTCGACGCCGCCTAGTTCGATTCGCGCGGAGCGATGTGCTTCTTCGGGTCTCAGGCCCTCGCGAATTTTCTCGCGCGCGAGAAGTTCGGCGTAAGAGCGAACTTCGTCGTCGAGGTCGCGGTCGTTCTGTTGCCTGGCGAAAATACTTCGCAAGAAGCTGATCATCCGCGAAAGCATGGGCATGATTGCTGCTCCTTACTTACCGGCGCATCGCTAGGAAGCTTCCAGGGCGCGGGCGATGGCTAGCGAAATGCGGCCCCAGCGCTCGGTTTCCGAATCGAGCTGGCGGCGGCCAGCTTTAGTGAGCCGGTAATATTTTGCGCGGCGATTGTTTTCGGACTCAGCCCAGGACGAAACGAGCCAGCCTTCTTCTTCCATGCGGTGGAGAGCGGGGAAGAGCGAGCCGGGCTTGACTTGAAAAGTGCCCTTGGTGATTTGTTCGATGCGGCGCGAGATGCCAAGGCCGTGCATTTCGTCCAGAGCAAGCGACTTTAGAATCATCATGTCGAGAGTGCCCTGGAGGAGATTGGTTTGGTCTTGGGCCATATTTCTCCTATAGACGATCTGTAGGACAATAGGTTAGTTCCTATAGAGTGTCAATACGAAGTCTGGCGGGCCGAAGTTCCGTACGGGCCAGGGGGTGAGGGCAAGTTGACACGGCGAGAGCGTGCCCTCACAATCGGTTTCGTAAGGCGACGCGCCGGCCTTGCCGTCAAACTGTCGTTCAGTTCACCTCATTTACTGGCGTGCGGAATTCAAATTTCGACCGAAAGAGGTCATTCAATGATTCGACGCGCTCCATTCGTACTGCTCGGAATTCTAATGATGCTTTCCCCGCTGAGTCTTGCCGCGCGGAGAGCTGACTCGCACCAGACACTTGAGATCATTGCCGGCGAAGTTTTGGCAGGCGGGGGTTGCGCAACGGTAGGCGAGGCCGACGAGCAATCCGGGCACGGGCTTGATTTAGCTGACCTGGACCGCGGCGCGTCACCCTGCGACGACTTCTTTCAATTCGCGGACGGCGGCTGGGTGAAGAGCCATCCGATTCCGGCGGCTTATCCGAGTTGGGGAACGTTCAACAAACTTCGCCAGGACAACGAAACGGCGCTCCGCAAGATATTGGACGAAGCGGTCGCGGACAAGAAGGCGACAACTGGTTCCGATTGGCAGAAGATCGGTGATTTCTACGCGAGCTGCATGGATGAATCTGGCATCGAGACGGCGGGTATGAAGCCGGTGGGGCCTGAACTTCAGCGAATAGCGGATATAAAAGATGCGGCGTCGCTGCAGGCGGAAATCGCGCATCTGCAACGGGACGGTGTCGGAGCGGTTTTCGTGTTTGGCTCCGAGCAGGACTATAAGAACAGCACACTGGTGATTGCAACGGCACGCCAGGGTGGACTGGGAATGCCGGACCGGGATTACTACACGAAAGAAGACGATAAATCCGTGAAACTCCGCGCGGCATACGCGCAGCACGTGACCAATATTTTCAAGTTGGCTGGGGATGACGACGCAACCGCGGCGGCCGAAGCAAAGACGGTGATGACGCTGGAAACTTCGTTCGCTAAGGTTTCGATGACGCGGGTGGAGCGGCGCGATCCGGACAACACCTACCATAAGACGCCGGTGGCACAACTGGGCGAGCTCACTCCGCATTTTGCGTGGAACAGATACTTCGCGGAAGTTGGCACTCCACCGGTTTCGGACGTGAATATCGAACAGCCCGAGTTTTTCAAAGCTGTGGATGCGTCGCTGACGTCGGTTCCTCTTACGGAGTGGAAGATTTATCTGCGCTGGCAGTTGCTACACCGCGCAGCCTCGTCTCTTTCGGCGAAGTTTGTGGATGAAAATTTTGATTTCTACGGGCGCACGCTGCTGGGGACGCAGGAACTCCTGCCGAGGTGGCGCCGTTGCGTGCAAGCGACGGATGCAAACCTGGGAGAAGCGTTGGGACAGTATTACGTGAAAGCGAATTTTCCGGCGGATGCCAAAGCTAAAGCTGTTGCGATGGTGAAGAATTTGATGGACGCGTTGCGCGACGATCTTACGACGCTGGATTGGATGAGTCCTGAAACACGAAAGCAAGCAGCGGTGAAACTGGATGCCATCATGATCAAAATCGGGTATCCCGATAAATGGCGGGACTACTCGGCCTATAAAGTGGATCGAGGACCATATGTGGAGAACGTGTTTCGCGGCGCGCAATTCGAGATGGCGAGAGACGTGGCCAAAATCGGCAAACCCGTGGACCGCACCGAATGGGATATGTCGCCGCCGACAGTGAACGCCTATTACACTTCTTCGATGAACCAGATCGTGTTTCCCGCAGGGATTCTGCAACCGCCTTTTTACGATCCAAACCGCGATGATGCGATGAATTACGGAGGGATCGGAGCGGTGATCGGCCACGAGATGACGCATGGCTTTGACGACCAAGGAGCAAAATTCGACGCGCAAGGCAATTTGAAGAATTGGTGGACGGGGGAAGACTTAAAGAATTTCAAGGAACGCGGAGATTGCATCGCGAAACAGTTTGACGAATTCGAAGTCGAGCCGGGACTGCACGAAAACGGCAAGCTTGTGGAAGGCGAAAGCATCGCGGACCTGGGCGGGCTGACGATTGCGTATGCCGCGATGGAGAAGTCCATGGCCGGGCATCCGGCGCCAAAGTTAGACGGATTTACACCAGAACAACGATTTTTTATAGCCTTCGCGCAGATATGGGCAGGGAGTTTCCGTCCGGAGTTTGGGCGGATGATCGTGGCGACGAATCCGCATCCGCTGGGGCCTTATCGCGTGAAAGGGCCGCTTTCGAATATGCCGGTGTTTGCGAAAGCTTGGGGATGCAAGGCGGATTCGCCGATGGTACGCAGAGAAGAATTGCAGTGCCGCATTTGGTGACGCCGGCGCCGAATTCATGTTTCAGTTCATCGCCGTTGAGTAGGGCACGGGCGCTGGTTCGATAGATGGCGGAGGAGAAAACGTCGGCTCGGTCACGCTGGTGGCTTGATATTCGCGGTACCACAAAGCTTCGGAGGCGCGTTGCCACAGGCGCGTTCCCGTCCAGAAAAGAACCATTGCTTGGGCGAGCAGAAATGCCACGGTGATCGATTGCGGGCCGAGGTGATACATCCAGAGATAAAGCCCGAGGCCGCAGAAAATCCATGCCAGCAGACTCATCCGCAAGTAAAGCCAAAATAACGAGCCGAAGTTGTGCGACAGAAGCGAAGCCGCGCGCCGCAAGGTTCGGTGCATTCTGGTTTCGTCGTCGGCGACGGCGATGACTTGCGCCAGGTCAAACCACGATCGCAGAACCATAAGAAGAACCAAAATAATTAACAATGCAGACGCAAAAAAGTAAGCGGCCGGGTAAGGGGAGTCCGATTTGGCATTAATACGGTTATAGATCGCCCCGCAGGTTACAAAAAGAATGCCGATGGGAATAAAAGCCAGGAGCAGGTAAACGAGGAGGCGGACGAATCGCCAGAAATGATGTCCGCAGGCTTCGAAGAATGCGGTGGTGGTGGGTTTCGCGTCGAACACATAGGTTGCGAGAATGCCACCCGTCGAAAAAATCATGAAAATCGCGAAAATCACCGAATAATGAAATTGGGCAGGGCCGGGCTGTTCGAGAGGAGAACCAGGCTGGGCCGCAAGTTCCGCGAGGGCCAAAACATCGAAGCCATTCACAAGACGCTGGGAAGCCATGCTGTGGTTAAGTACCGAACCTGCGCGCTCGACCATTCCTCGGGTAGCAAAATGCGCCAAGACCAGATTGACGATGAAGAGCCACCACAAAATTCGTTGCCAGCGCCACACAAGTCTGGCGCCTGCTGCAAACGTTTTCGGCCTGACTACTGACTCCATGCGTTCTGCTCCTTCGAACACAAGCTAGGAGACCCAAGACAGGATCAAGGAGAGCCACTCGCTGCCAGAAACCCACATATTTTGGAGCTTTTTCACGGCGCGCCGATCTCCTTCCACGACGTAACTGTTGTTAAAGGAATTGCGATCTAGCCAAACCTGGTTACTGGGATCGATTTGCGCGGAGGCAAGCTGGGCCTTGCGATCGTAGATATAGCGAATCCAGCGGTCGCGGCCGTCCCAGTGTTCCGTGGCCGAAGAACCGTCATCGAATTTGACGAGGACGTCGACAGGAAAGATGAAGTCGCCTTTGCGATGGACGGTGATGTAAGTCCGATGTAGTTCGTCACGGGCATTCCTTCCGGAAATTTCTTTCTCCCACCAGTTCAAACGGTCGGAGTGCGCGTCCCAAATGTCGTAGTCGAGGATATTGGTGCCGTAGATGGCTTGGTCGAAATACCAATTCAAGTCCTGGTGTGAGACCTCTTCCATTGTCTTTAGAAAATCTTCGCCGGTGGGATGCTTAAAGCGGTAGCGCAGGAAATATTCGTGAAGCGCCGCGCGCATGGTGTCTTCGCCGATGATTTTCTCGAGTGTGAGAAGGACAGTCGCGGTCTTGCCGTAGGTCACCGAGCCGTAGGCATCGTCATTGATGAACTTCCAGGAGAAACGATTGATTGGATCGGTATCCGGGAAAGATATGTATTCGATCCGAAACAGTTGCGATTCGCTCGTAGCGGCGAAAGGCAAATTGAGTATCGAGGTATTTTCCCCGTAGATCGCGGCCATAGACTTGGCTTCCACGTAGCTGTTAATGCCCTCGTCGAGCCAGGCATCTTCGAATTCGTTCGTCGCCACCATGCCATACCAGTACTGATGACCGAATTCGTGATTGACGACATCTTCCGGCGCGAGAACACCTTTTGGCATGAACCAAGCGGTCCCGGCGGTGATGAGGGTGGGGTACTCCATCCCGCCGGCATCGAAGGCACCGTGCGGGGGATCGACCACGGTTATGCGGTCGTAAGGGTAAGGTCCAATCCATTTATCATACCAAGCGAGAGTGCCTTTCAGAGCTTGAACGTAACGCGGTGCTGACGCCATGTGTCCGGGAGACATGAGCGCGTGAATTTTGATGGTGCCGGCGCTTCCGGTCCAGGAATCTTCGACGACGGTGTAATGAGGACTCGCGGTCCACGAAAAATCGTGCACGTCTTCGGAATGGAATTTTACGGACTTGGTGCCGTCGGGATTGTTGGAAGTCGAGACTAAGTCGCCGGCCGCGCCGACTATTTCGTTCTGCGGCACAGTGAGATTCACTTCAAAAGTCCCGAAATCAGCGAAGAATTCAGAGTCGGCGTGGAACTGATGGCAATTCCAGGCATTTTTCCACCACACTCCGACTTTGGGAAACCACTGGCCGACCATGTAGAAGTCGCGTTTGTAACCGGTGCGATGAAGCACTTCGGGAAGCTCGTCGTGGAAAGTCATACGAAATTCCACAGACGCTTCGGGCGCAATCGGTTTGGGCAAGGTGACTTGAAAGGCGGTGCGGTCGTTTGCGTTGTTGTCGTCGGGATGGATGAATTCCATTTTGCCGGTGAGATCGCCGACGCCCTCGACTTCCAGTTTGCTTACGGTAATCGCACCGCGATATTTATCGCTCCAGCCGGAGTCGGGCCCTGTGCCACGGGTTCCGGAGATGCGGACCTCGGTCATGAAGGTCGATTGAGGCTGGAAAGCATTCAAGTACAGATGGAACGGAAAAGTTTGCTGGGGCTGTCCGGAAAGATTGTGATAAAGCAGCGTCTCCGTGGCGTCAATCGAATGGTCGGCGGTGTTGAGTTTCGCGTCGATCTTATAGGCGACTACGCGTGTGGAGAGTGGCTGGTTGGGTAAGGTGACGACGGCAGAGCTTGGTCGGCTATTCGCAACTTGCGGCCGCGGTTTGGAGACTGCGCGCGCGGAAAATAGTAGCGTGGCAACTAAAAAGAGCAAGGACGAACTTCGCAGCATTCGCTACCCCCAGAACTGAGCTCGAGTCGGCAGAGAAAGGCAGAAAATCCGAATACACAATAAGCTACACACAGAGGGCAAGCAAGCGACGAATCCTCGGCAACATATTGTGACGTGTCTACCCCGCGCATCGCCCTGTTGCCTCTGGTTGACGCCTTTGGTCTCAGCGACTAGACTAAAATACAAGGATGGGTCGCTGCGAAACTGCGGCGTCGGCCCGGGAGTCAACCCGCTTTACACCATGAGTTCAACGATCCTGCAGCAAAAACGCTATCAGCAAATTCTGACAGACGTGGTGCGCGCCTACATTGAGACCGGCGAGCCGGTGTCTTCGCGCAGTATTTCGCGGCGCCATATCGAGCCGCTGAGCTCGGCGACAGTTCGGAGCGTGATGGCCGATCTGGAAGATGAGGGTTTGCTTTACCAGCCGCACACTTCGGCGGGACGTGTTCCGACGGCGGCGGCTTATCGGTTTTTCGTCGAGCAAGTGGCGGCGCAGGCGACAGCAAGTCCGGAAGACCGCCAGTGGATTCGCCGCGAACTGGAAGCGGCGCAAACGCCTGAAGCGGTGATGGAGCGCGCGAGCCACGTGCTGGCAGCGGTTTCGCGGGGCCTGGGGATTTTCATTTCGCCGCCGCTGGCACGCAGCGTGGTGGAGCATTTGCGATTTTTGCTTTTGCCGGACAGCCGCGTGCTAGTGGTACTGATTTCGGGAGGGGGTTTGGCGCGGGACAAATTGATCCGGCCCGAGCGTGCGTTCCGGCAGGAAGACCTGGACCGTATAGCCGACTACTTGAACCAGCATTACACGGGTTGGACGCTGGAAGCGATGCGCGCCGACCTGCGCAAGCAGCTCGACCGCGACCGCGAACAATACGGCCGGATGGCGGACGACGCGTTGATGTTGTGCGATCCGAGCATTCTGGGGGATGGAACCGACCGCAAGATTTACGTGGAAGGCGCGGCGCTGCTTGCGGCCTCGCCAGACTTCACGAATCAGGAGCACTTGCGGGAGCTTCTGGAGGCCATCGAAGAAAAGGACCGGCTAATCGCGCTATTAAGCGGCTGCATTGAAGCGCCCGAGCCGGTGCACGTGGAGCTCGGGCTTGATAAAATCTCCAATGGCGGAAAACATCTTGCGCTCGTTTCGGCCTCTTATTCATCTAACGACCAGGTGCAGGGAACACTTGGCATTCTCGCGCCCATGCGCATGCATTACGAGCGAGTGATAACGGCCGTAGCTTTCATGGCGCAGTTTTTTTCGGAAGGCCAAGAGGGAGGGTAGAGTCTTGGCATCGCAAAAGGATCAGGACGAAATGGAAAACCCGAAGCCGTTTGTAGCGACGAGTGGCGGCCAGCGTGTGGACGCGGAACAGGCTGCGAACGAAGCGGCAGCGGCTGCGGCGCGCGCGTTCGAGCCGGGCGAAAACCCGCAGTCCGAAGAAATTCAGAAGCTGGCAAAAGAAAAAGAAGAGTTAAAGAACACGCTGGTCCGGCGCCAGGCGGACTTTGACAATTACCGTAAGCGCATGGAGAAAGAACGGCACCATGAGCGCCATCGCGGCGTGGAATTGGTCGTCGAGGGCCTGTTGCCTGTGTTGGACGCGTTTGATCGCGCTTTGGCCGCGCATGATGATCCGGCATATGCGGAGTATAAGAAGGGTTTCGAGTTGATCCGGCGGCAGCTTTGGGACTTGCTGGCGAAGCAGGGCGTCAAGCGCATTGAAGCTGCGGGCCAGCAATTTAATCCGCATTTGCATCACGCCGTCGAAAGCGTGCAAACCACAGAGCGCGAGGAAGGCACCGTAATCAGCGAAATGCAGCCGGGGTACATGTTTCATGATCGTGTGCTGCGGCCCGCGATGGTTAGCGTGGCGTCTGCAAAAGAATCGTAAAGGCCGGCGCGGCATCGAATTATTGCCAATGTGGAACGATTTTTCTGTGCGTGTGAGCTGTTAACTTTGAAAGCCAAAAGAAAAGGGAATGATGGCCGCAACGAATTCAAAAGATTTTTACGAAGTTCTCGGTGTAGCGCGCGAAGCTACGCCGGAACAGATTAAATCGGCGTATCGCAAAGCTGCGTTGCAACACCATCCGGACCGTAACCCTGAAAAAAAGCCGGAAGCGGAGGCAAATTTCCGCGCGGCCAGTGAAGCCTACGCCGTCCTTTCCGATCCGCAGAAGCGCGCGATTTATGACCGCTATGGTGCGGCCGGATTGGGAAGTCGAGGTCTCGATTCGGGATTCAACTCGAGTATCTTCGAAGAGTTTCAGGACATTCTCGGCGACCTTTTCGGTTTCGAAGACGTGCTGGGAGGAGGACGACGGCGGGGAAGCCGAGCACAAAGAGGGCAGCGCGGTGCGGATTTGCGTTACGACATGTCGCTGACTTTCGAAGAAGCCTCTACCGGCGTTAGCACGAAGATTCGCGTTTCCCGGCACGAGAATTGCCAGGCTTGTAAGGGTACCGGAGCGAAGTCAGGCAGCGGGATGTCAACGTGCACCACTTGCAAGGGGCATGGACAACTTGCCTATCAGCAGGGATTCTTCTCGATTACGCGGACTTGCCCGGCTTGCCAGGGCGCGGGACAGGTGATTCGGGACGTTTGCGTTACATGCCGCGGACAGGGCCGCATGGTTCGCGAGCGAGATTTGGACGTTGGCATTCCGGCGGGTGTGGATTCCGGTACGCGTCTGCGGATGACCGGGCAAGGCGAGCCCGGCACGAATGGAGAGCCGGCCGGCGACCTTTACATTTTTCTCGAGGTGAAGGACCATGCGTTTTTCGAGCGGCGTGGCGCGGATCTTTATTGCACGATTCCCGTGAGCGTCTCGCAGGCCGCGCTCGGGGCGACAATAAAAGTGCCCACACTGACGGGAGAAGAAGACCTCGAGATTCCGGAAGGCACGCAATCCGGGCAAGTATTTCGCAAGAAGTCGAAGGGGATGCCAAATCCGCATGGCGGGAGAGGCGACCTCTACGTCAGCATCAGGGTTGTGATTCCGTCCAAGGTTTCGCGCGAGCAGCGGCGCCTGCTCGAGCAACTGGGCATGTCGATGAAGGTGGAAAACAAGCCCGCTGAGCGCTCGTCAAGCTTCTTCGAGAAAGTAAAAGATATCTTCGGCTAGCGATCTGATGCCAGTCGTGCGACTAACCTTACTACTTTTACATCCTTCAAGTGAACTGACTTCAGGCTAGAATAGCGCCGTGCGGCGACGCTTCTTTACAGAGCGATTCGAATCGAACTCCGCGATCTTGCGCGGCGATACTGCCGAGCATCTGGGACGCGTTTTGCGCGCCGAGCCGGGACAACTTTACGAATTGAGCGACGGCGAGCGCGTCTGGCTGGCACGCGTCGAAAAGGTTGCGCTTTCGAAACGGGGCGGTCATCAAATCGAATTCACGTTGATCGAAGAAATTGAAGCGCGCGAAGCTGCACTGCGGATTCAGTTGTTACTCTCTTTGGTGAAATTCGACAGATTCGAATGGTGTTTGGAGAAGGCAACGGAACTTGGCGTGACGGAAATCGTTACGCTGGCGGCCGACCGCACTGACAAAAAGCTCCTCGCCGCCGCAGCCAAACGCCGCGCGCGGTGGGAAAAAATCCTGCTGGAATCGGCACAGCAATCGCGCCGCCTGCGGCCCCCGACCCTGCGAACCGCGGCAGATGGATCGCGAAGCGGCGGAGCTCATCGCCCCGTTCACCCAAAGGAAGCGTTTGCGCAGTCGAATGCAGCTTGCAAACTGGTGCTATCGGAGCGGCGCGAGGCGAAATTAATGCGCGATGCGCTGAGCGTTTATGCCGAGCCTTCCGCGAGCCTGGCGATCGGGCCGGAAGGCGGTTGGACTGACGATGAGCTGGCCGCTGCGCAGGCTGCTGGCTTCGCGGAGGTCTCGCTGGGTCGAAATATCTTACGTACGGAGACGGCGGTATTGGCCGCACTGGCGATTCTGGGATTCACGCTTGGCGAATAGCTTGCAAACTACGCGGCAAATCCAAACGTTCCATATTTCGTCGTCTGTTTTTCCGCGCAAAGGGCCAACTGCAATTTGGAGCGTGTGACCCCGGCGTGCTATAAATAATTAGGCGAAGAATGTTTGATACATCCAACCCTGGCCCGTTGACTTCCAGTGACAACTCGCGCATTCCGCAATTGCGCAGGGAACTGCGAAGTTGGACGCGCGACCTGGCTGTAGCTCTGGGCCTTGCTCTGGTGATCATAATTTTCCTGTACCAGCCGGTGAAGGTGGAAGGCACCAGCATGGCGCCTCTGCTGAGCGACCAGGAGCGCATCTTCATCAACAAGTTTGTCTATCGATTCGAACCCGTAGAGCGCGGCGACGTGGTGGTATTTTGGTATCCGCTGGACAGGTCGAAGTCGTTCATCAAACGCGTGATTGGGTTACCCGGAGAAACGATCGAGTTGCGCGGCGGACATTTGTATGTGAACGGAAAAGAACAGAAGGAAATTTATGTTCCGCCAAGCTATCTGGACGGATCGAGCTACGGCCCGATAACGATTCCGGAAGGGAATTATTTTGTGATGGGCGACCACCGCGATAGCTCGAACGATTCGCGTGTGTTTGGCCCGGTCGGCCGGCCATGCATTTACGGCAAGGCGGTGTTCGCGTATTGGCCGGTGGATCATTTTGGATCGCTAACGATGTCATCAACGGTGAATGCGGCGTCGCGATGAACTTTGGAGGAGCCACTGACGCAAGACCCCGAAGCACGCGCTATTCTAGCGCTCGAAGACGAGCGAGTATTTAAAGGCCGCGCGGCCGGCGCTCGAGCGCGCCGCGGCGGAGAAGTCGTTTTCAATACAAGCATCACCGGCTATCAGGAAGTTTTCACCGATCCAAGCTATTCCGGCCAAATTGTCTGCCTTACTTACCCGCACATCGGCAACGTAGGCACGAATCTCGACGACGAAGAATCCGCCAAACCATATATCGAAGGGCTTGTGGTGCGCGAATTTTCTGCGCTGGCGTCGAACTGGCGCTCGCGCGAATCGGCGCAGGAGTATCTCGAACGTCATCGCGTGCCGGTGATTTGGGATGTTGATACGCGCGCGCTGGTGCGGCATTTGCGCGATGTCGGAGCGATGCGCGGGGTGGTGGCGACCGACGGGACTTCTGTCGAAAAGCTGATCGCGGAGGCGAAGGCTTTGCCGACGATGGCCGGGCTTGAGCTGGCCAGCCGTGTTACGTCAGCAAAGCAATATGAATGGAGCCGAGGCTCGATCGAGCTGGGTGCTTCCGGCGGATCGGTTCAGGAGAAATCGGAAGCGGTCTCAACTTCTGAAACCAAGTCGCGCTACAAAGTGGTCGCGTACGATTTTGGCATCAAGCAAAACATTCTGCGCCTTCTTGTCGACCACAGGTGCGATGTCACGGTGGTTCCCGCACAGACTTCGGCAGAAGACGTCCTCGCGCTCAAGCCGCACGGCATTTTTCTTTCCAACGGCCCCGGAGATCCTGAGCCGATCAGCTACGCGGTAGCGAATATTCGCAAGATGCTGGGGCGTGTCCCGATTTTTGGCATTTGCCTTGGGCATCAGCTCTGTGGACTTGCACTAGGCGGCCGGACGTTCAAGCTGAAATTTGGACATCACGGGTCGAATCATCCGGTGAAGAATTTGCGGACGCAGAAAGTGGAAATCACTTCGCAGAATCACGGGTTTTGCGTGGACCCCGATTCGTTGCCGGCTAGCGATGTTGAAATCACTCATGTGAACCTGAACGATCACACGAACGAGGGGATGAGACATCGTTCGTTGCCGCTCTTCAGCGTTCAATATCATCCCGAGGCTTCGCCAGGCCCGCACGATGCGCGCTATTTGTTCGATGATTTCATCTCGCTGATGAAGGATGGCGTGGCGCAGTGAGAGTCGTTGTCATAATGATTCTTGAAGCCACGGTTCTGTTCGAGCGCGGTCCTAAGCAGTATTCTCAATTCACGGTGGATCGTCCTGCGAAGCTTTCCGGTCAGCTTCTCGATCCGCAAGGCGCCGCCGTCGCGAATCTGAGGTTGGTGCCGAACTGCGACGGTTCAACGGCGGCACGGGTCACAGACTCCGCCGGGGATTATGACTTCGGAATTCTGGAGCCCGGTAAGATCGGAACTCCAGCGAAGGTCTGGTTGCCGCCGGAAGTGAAATGCGATGAGCGCGGCTGTTCGGTGGAAAAACTGCGCTTAGGGCCGATAAGTTTAACTTCACTGATCCATTGAAAAAGCGTTCCCACAATGCCGAAACGGACTGATATCAAGAAAATACTGATCATCGGCTCGGGGCCGATTGTCATTGGGCAGGCGTGCGAGTTTGACTACTCGGGGACGCAGGCTTGCAAAGCGCTGCGCTCGGAAGGCTACGAAGTGGTGCTGGTTAATTCGAATCCGGCGACGATCATGACGGACCCGGAGACCGCGGACCGCACCTACATCGAGCCGCTGACGAAAGAATATCTCGAAGCGATTATTGCGGCGGAACGGCCAGACGCTTTGCTGCCGACGGTGGGAGGCCAGACGGGCCTGAATCTCGCAGTGGAGCTGGCCGAAGCAGGGATTCTCGACAAATATGATGTGAAGCTGATTGGCGCGTCGCTGCACGCGATCAAAATTGCCGAAGACCGGCTGCTGTTTAAGAATGTTTGTCGCAAAATTGGGTTGGAAGTTCCTGCGTCTGAAGCCGTGACGACGATTCCTGATGCTGTGCGTTTAGCAGACGAGCTTGGCTATCCCGTGGTGATACGGCCTTCCTTCACACTCGGCGGGACGGGCGGCTCGATTGCTTACAACCGCGAAGAATTCGCTGACTTGATTGCGCGCGCTCTGGACGCCAGTCCGGTGCACCAAGCCTTGATTGAGGAATCCGCACTGGGCTGGAAAGAGTACGAACTGGAAGTGATGCGCGACGTTCGCGACAATTTCGTTGTGATCTGCTCCATTGAGAATTTCGATCCCATGGGCATTCATACCGGCGATTCGATCACGGTCGCTCCGGCGCAGACTCTGACCGACAAGGAATACCAGCGCATGCGGGATGCGGCGGCGGCGATCATTCGCGAGGTGGGAGTCGAGACGGGCGGGTCAAACATTCAGTTTGCGATCGAGCCGGAAACCGGGCGGATGGTTGTGATCGAGATGAATCCGCGCGTGTCGCGAAGCTCCGCGCTGGCGAGCAAAGCGACTGGCTTTCCGATTGCAAAGATTGCAGCGAAACTTGCGTTGGGCATGACGCTGGATGAAATTCCGAACGACATCACCAAGAAGACGCCGAGCTCGTTCGAGCCGACGATTGATTACGTGGTGGTGAAGATCCCTAAATGGCAGTTCGAGAAATTCCCCGGCAGCGACCCCACACTTTCCACGCAAATGAAGTCGGTGGGTGAAGTGATGGCGATGGGGAGGACGTTTCAAGAGGCGCTGGGGAAAGGCATTCGCTCGCTTGAACCGCACACGCCATGGCGCGCTCCGGCGGAGGTTTCCACCCCACTGCTGCGCGAAAAGCTTACCGTGCCGGGGCCCGATCGCATCCACTGGCTTTTTGCGGCGCTCGAGCGCGGGATGACGTGCGAAGACGTTTGCTCGCTGACGAAAATCGATCCCTGGTTCATCCGCCGAATGATCGAGATGATCGAAATCGATCGCCGCGTGGCTGCTGCTGGCATAAAGAACGTCTCGGCAGAATTGCTTTTGGAAGCGAAGCGCTCGGGAACCAGCGACGTTGAACTTGCAAAAATTTGGAACACCACGCTGGCTGATGTTCGCGCGCGACGAAATGAATTGGGCGTGCGTCCTGTTTTTAAGCGCGTGGATACGTGCGCGGCGGAATTCGAGTCGTTCACGCCGTATCTTTATTCGACATACGAGGAAGAAGACGAAACTGGGGCGGTCGAACGGCCCAAAGTTGTGATTCTTGGGAGCGGACCCAACCGGATCGGGCAGGGAATCGAGTTTGATTATTGCTGCTGCCACGCGGCATTCGCGCTGAAAGAGGACGGCTACGAAACGGTGATGGTGAATTGCAATCCGGAAACGGTATCAACGGATTATGACACATCCGACCGGCTTTACTTCGAGCCACTCACTCTGGAAGATGTGCTCGCAATCCTGGACAGCGAAAAGCCGGAAGGCGTGATCGTGCAATTCGGTGGGCAAACTCCGCTAAACTTGGCGCTGGAGTTGAAGCGCAACGGAGCGAAGATTATCGGAACCGATCCCGAGTCGATCGATTTGGCCGAAGACCGGCGGCGTTTTGGAGCACTGCTCAACGAACTGAAAATTCCTCAGCCGCTCGGGGGCACGGCGCTTGCGCCCCAAGAAGCGGTGAAGGTCGCGAGTGAGATTGGGCTGCCGGTGCTGGTGCGTCCGAGCTATGTGCTGGGCGGCCGCGCGATGGTGATTGCATACGATTTGAAAGCTGTGGAGGAATATGTCGCTCAGGCTGCGCTGATCGGAGGCGCGTTGGATGCAAAGCGACCGATCCTCATCGACCAATTTTTAGAAGACGCAACCGAAGTGGACGTGGACGCGTTGGCAGATGGCGAAGACGTGGTTATCGCAGCGATCATGGAGCACATCGAAGAAGCAGGAATTCACTCGGGCGATTCGTCGTGCGTGCTTCCTGCGGTCACGCTGAAGCCCGCGATTCTCGAGCGCATTCGCGATTACACTGCACGCCTCGCGCGGGCGTTGAAGGTCGTGGGTCTGATGAATGTGCAATACGCGATTCAGCGCGACAAAGTTTATGTGCTGGAAGTGAACCCACGCGCGTCGCGAACAGTGCCGTACGTGAGCAAGGCGACGGGGGTGGCGCTGGCGAAAGTGGCGGCGCGGTTGATGACCGGGCGCAAGCTGCGCGATTTGAAGCTCCCGTGCATTGAGAGCAAAGGAATTAAAGAGCTCGCCGCCGGTAATTTCTATGCCGTGAAGTCGCCTGTATTTCCGTTCAACAAATTTCGCGGCGTAGATACGATATTGGGGCCGGAAATGCGTTCAACCGGCGAAGTGATGGGCATCGCTTCGACCTTCGGCTTGGCATTCGCGAAAGCGCAGCTTGCTGCCGGGCAGCGTCTGCCGCTGGACGGCGCGGTGTTTATCAGCGTAAACGATCACGACAAGCGCCATCTAGCTTTCGTGGTTCAGGATCTTCTGGCAGCAGGGTTGAAGGTGGTTGCCACACGCGGCACAGCAGCGGCCTTGGCCAGCGCGGGGATTGAAGTGGAGACGGTGTTCAAAGTGAATGAAGGCCGGCCGAACATTGTGGACCTGATCAAGACGGGCAAGGTGGATTTGGTTATCAATACTCCACTTGGGCGAGAATCTTTTTGGGATGAGAAGTCCATTCGCCGCGCGGCAATTCGATACAACATTGCTTGCATCACCACTCTTTCGGCCGCCAGCGCTGCAGCGCGAGGAATTCGCGCCATGACTGGGCATGCGGCGGAGGTCGGGGCGTTGCAAGACTTACATCGCTACAAGAGTGCGGCGGCAGCTGAACACTCGTAATTAAGCTGTGCCCCCCGCCCGCTCTGTGAACTCTGAGGTCTAAACTCACAGTTTGATATAAAATTATCGCGTGAAACTTCACGGTATATTTCCTCCTCTGACGACGCCCTTCGCTTCCGACGGGAGCGTTTCGCTTTCGCATCTGCGAGAGAATATCGCCCGTTATAACAAGACCGGCGTTGCGGGATACGCCGTCAACGGGTCAACCGGCGAATCTGTTCTGCTGCGCTGGGATGAGGTTTACCGCAACTGGGAAACTGTGCGCGATGCCGCCGCGCCGAACAAAATCCTGATTGCGGGGACGGGCGCTGAATCCACAAGCGAAACGATCGAACACACCAATCGTGCAGTTTCGCTCGGGTACGCGGTGGCGCTGGTGCGCACCCCCAGTTTCTATAAGCCGGTGATGTCTGAGGGCGCGCTGGCCGAGCATTACCTTCGCGTGGCGGACGCTGCGAAGATCCCTATCCTGGTCTACTCGGTTCCGATCTTTACCCACATCACTGTCGAAGCGGCGCTGGTTGCGCGTGTCTCAAAACATCCAAACATTATTGGGATGAAAGACAGTTCCGGTAGCGTGCAGGGCATCGCCGATATTATCGCCGCGGCGCCAAAGGATTTTCAGACTTTGGCTGGTTCGGCGTCCACGCTATACGAATCGCTGGAAAACGGTGCGGTGGGAGCTATTCTCGCTTTGGCCTGCGCTTTTCCGGATTTGTGCGTGGAGATTTACGAAGTATCTCGCGCCGGCGAAGCAGCTAAGGCGCACTCGCTGGCCCAAAAGCTGATTGTACCGGCAAAAATGTTCGGCCCTCAATATGGAATTGCGGGGCTAAAATACGCGCTCGACCGCCTGGGCTACCATGGCGGGGCGCCGCGGGGCCCGCTCCTGCCTGTAGATAACTCCGCGAAAGCCGAAATAGACGCAATGCTTTCGAATCTCACGACCCAAACCGCGCATCAGTTGTAGTGTACTTCTTCTCAAATGATAAAAATCGGGCATCTTTCCGTGCGCTTGTTTGTCGCCGCCAGTAGGCGGAATAATACTGTCGGAGTTTGTCGGTGTGTTGCTAACCTTGCGGTTTCCCGTGCGTCCCACTTCCATTGCTGCGCACATTGTGCGCGTGTATCATGAATTCCTCCATGGAGTGCCACTGTCTTCCGTTCCGCAAGATCCCGCATACAACTAAATTGTTTTCGACGTTCGTGGAGGATTTCCGGCGTGTGGCTCGCTATTACGAACAGCCGCCGACAATAGCGGGTGTCGTTGCGGCTGCCCGCAAAATCGATCTGAATCCAGGAGTACGCCGGGGAGTAGTGGAAGTTCTGCGCGAGCAGAATCGGGCGTTCGAAACGGGAGCGGACACAGAGCGGAACCTCGATCGCCTCGCGAAGGGAGCCGCCGCTGTCGTTACCGGCCAGCAGGTGGGACTCCTCACCGGGCCAGCCTATAGCCTCTATAAGGCGATATCCGCGGTTCGTTACGCGGAGGAAGTCTCCAAAGCGGGCACCGAATGCGTGCCAATTTTCTGGCTAGCGACCGAAGATCATGACCTGGCTGAAATCAATCACGTAGCGTGGAATACGCGCGATAGTCTTGCTGAGTTCTCTTTGCCTGAGCCTGAAGCTGAAGCGGGCCGCAGTGTAGGTGAAATAAAGCTCGGGGCGAATGTGACTGCACTCGTGGCCAAGGCGGTTGAAAGTTTCGAAGGATCTTTCGGGAAAGAAGTTGCGCAAGCTTTGCGCGAATCCTACGCGCCGGAAGAAACTTATGGTTCGGCGTTCGGAAAATTAATGGCACGTCTTCGCGCGGGTCGGGGGATTATTTTTCTGGATCCGCTTGATCCGCGTCTGCACCGATTCGCCGCGGGAGTCTATCGCCGTGCTCTGGACCAAGCCGAGGTGCTCCGCAGTGCGCTGCAGACGCGCTCGGAGCAATTGGATAGCGCTGGGTACCACGCACAGGTGAAAGTTACGAACGAGTCCACGCTTCTTTTTTATAACGTGGACGGGCGCCGCCAACCTCTTCGGAGTCGCAACGGTAAATTTGCCGCGGGGCGTGCTTCGTTTACGCTCGTGGAACTGCAAGAGGCAATCGAGAAAACTCCCGAAGCCTTCACGCCCAATGTGCTTTTGCGGCCTATCGTTCAAGACACGCTACTGCCTACGGCCGCGTATATTGGCGGGCCTGCCGAAATTGCCTACATGGCGCAGGCTCAGGTGGTTTACGACAAGCTGCTTGGACGCATGCCGGCGATCCTGCCCCGCGCAAGTTTTACTATCGTTGAAGCGACGGTCGCTCGATTGCTGACAAAATTTGGGCTCGACGTCGGAGACGTTTTTCGCGGGCATCAATCTTTGCGGACGCGTATGGAGCAAAAAGCTTTGCCGCGCGCTCTTGCGAGCCGTTTCGATGCGGGCGAAAAAGCGCTGCGCAAGCTTTTGAAGGGATATCGTGCGCCGCTCATGAAGCTCGATCGCACGTTGGCTGGCGCGCTCGATTCCGCTGAAGTCAAAATGCTGCACCAGTTTGCGAAGCTGAAAGGCAAGGCAGGGCGGGCCGAAAACTTGCGTATAGGCGTTCTGGATCGATATGAACGCATCCTGCTTGACTCGCTTTATCCTCATCGTGCGTTGCAGGAGCGCTCTCTTTCGCCTCTGCCCTGGCTTGCCACCTATGGCACAACTCTTCTCGATGATCTAGCGAAACTTTCTTCACTGGACGCACCTCAGCATCACGTTGTATATCTTTAGTCCCGCAGATCACGCTATTGTTTTCGCCGATTCCCACGCCTGCCAAATCCCGTGCTAAAATGCGCGCTCATCTCAAACAGCAATATTATCGGAGGGCACACACAATGAAAATCACGCCGGGGAAGCAAAAGGGCATGAAAGCGGTTTCGGATGCACGCGGCGTAATCGCTGCGGCGGCGATGGACCAGCGCGGGTCGCTGAAGAGCGCTATTGCCAAAGAAAAAGGAATCGACAAGAAAGACGTCAGCGCGCAGATGCTGGAGGAATTCAAGACCACCGTTGTGCGCGTTTTAACGCCCCATGCTAGCGCGATCCTGCTTGATCCGGAATACGGCCTACCGGCGGCGAAAGTTCGCGCTCCGAATGCGGGGCTGCTTCTGGCGTACGAAAATAGCGGGTACGACAACACGCGTCCGGGCAGACTCCCTGATCTTCTCGACATTTGGTCCGTGCGCCGTCTGGTTGCGGCAGGCGCCGACTGCATCAAAATTTTGCTGTATTACACTCCTTTCGACCCGTTCGAGGTCAATGACATTAAGCATGCATGGGTTGAACGTATCGGAGGAGAATGCACAGCCGCGGATGTGCCGTTCTTCCTCGAATTCGTCGGCTACGAAGAGAATGGCGACGAAAAAGGGGCGGCCTTCGCGCGCAAGAAGCCGGAAATCGTTACGCGCAGCATGGAGGAATTCTCAAAGCCGCAATATGGCGTTGACGTGCTGAAGGTCGAGGTCCCGGTGAATATGGCTTTCGTTGCCGGCTCCAAAGCTTGCAAGGGCGAATCGGTCTATACGCGCGACCAAGCGAAGGACCATTTCCGCAAGGCTGCCGCGGCAGCGAAAAAACCGTTCATTTATCTTTCTGCCGGTGTGAATAATGATGTTTTTGCCGAAACGCTCGAGCTTGCCGCCGAGTCTGGTGTGAATTTTTCGGGTGTGCTGTGCGGCCGCGCTACTTGGAAAGAAGGTATTCCGGTTTACGCGAAACAGGGCGCGAAAGCGCTGGAAGATTGGCTGCAAAACGAAGGGGTGAAAAACATCAACAACGTAAACTCGAAGCTTACCGCGGCGAAACCGTGGTTTAGCTTTTACGGTGCGAGTTCCCTAGCTGCATTGTCGTAAATAGAAACAGCAGCTTTGATTACTGATGAATTATCGAAAGTCAATAGGAGAATATCAGCGTTTGTGGCAGCCCGTTTTTAATCCGGAAGAAGCTGGATGCGGCTCGCGGGACCGGGAGTAGAGCAGGAGCACCGAAAATGGCGTCATAACGGTGTCATGAGAGGTTTGCGGAATGCGCCGCTTTCCGTTAGAATCATTGTTTAAGCAGATGCATCTGATGCGGCTGTGCCTGCGAAACGCGAATCTGCGGCCTCCCTGGCTCCCGGACACTCAGAGGTAATGACGGAAGAAAATCACGGTATCAATCTAACGTTTGACGCAGCCGACGAATATCGCCCCGAAGCACCGCCACCTCCTGAAATTCCCGCTTGGAAAAACGGCAGCACACGGATCGGAATCCATACTTCAATTGCGGGAGACATTTCCGGAGCGCTCGAAATTGCGCATAGATTGGGTGCAAACGCGCTTCAGATATTTTCTTCCAGCCCGCGGATGTGGGTGCGCGGTCCCTCCAGAATTTCCGAAGCGGACGCAACTCGTTTTCGCGAGCGCCGCAAGGTGCTCGGACTCGGCCCTCTCGTTATCCACGACAATTATTTGATCAATCTCGCGTCGCCTAACCCGGTGCTGCGCACGCGTTCGGTCCAGGCGTTTCATCAGGAAATTGTGCGCGCCCTCGCGCTGGGCGCGGACTTTTTGGTGGCGCATCCCGGCTGCTGCATGGAAAGCGGAGCGGAGGCGGCCGTTTCCACGATCGCGAATGGTCTGAAGCAAGCCACGCGCGGTTTGAAGCTCGATGACCTGCAAATCCTGCTTGAAAATACGGCCGGGCAGGGAACTGCGATGGGCTCGCGATTTGAAGAACTGCGCGCTGTCCTGGATGCGTCTCGCGATCTGCCGCTGGGAGTTTGTCTTGATACCGCTCACACTTTTGCAGCCGGCTGGGACATTCGGACCGCCGCCGGTCTTGAGATAACTTTGCAGGCGATCGATCGCACGGTTGGCCTCGATCGCGTTCCCGTCGTGCACGTCAACGACTCGAAGACGCAACTCGGCTCGAGAGTGGATCGGCACGAACATATCGGCAAGGGAAAAATCGGTTTGGAGGCATTCGACAGGATCCTGAATCACCCGTTGCTTGCTGGCCGCGCTTTCATTCTCGAGACGCCGATCGACCAGCCTGGCGACGACCGTAGAAATGTGGCAGCGTTGTGGAAGCTGACCGGAGTGATCATTCCTGTTACAGGCGGACGCGATGGCATGAAGCCTCGGCGCACGAAGAAAAGCAGGGCAAGCGCTCACGGGAATGTAAGTACAAGCAAAGCACTAGCGACGAAACGTCGTCTGAAGATGGCACGGAGAAAGGCCCGGGGGAAGTAAGCTTGTTCGAATACGATCCAAGTCAGGTTGAAACGAAGTGGCAAAAGGTTTGGGCCGAGAAGAATGCGTTCCATGCGGTGGAAGATCCTGCGCGGCCGAAGTATTACGTCCTCGAGATGTGGCCATATCCTTCCGGAACTTTGCACATGGGACATATGCGCAACTACACGATTGGCGACGCGGTTGCGCGTTACAAGCGCATGTGCGGACTCAACGTGCTGCATCCCATGGGTTGGGATTCGTTCGGCCTGCCTGCGGAAAACGCTGCGATCAAAAGTGGAACGCCTCCGCGCGAATGGACGAATTCAAACATCGCGCAGATGAAGGCTGTGTGTGTGCGATTCGGCTTTGGATACGATTGGCAGCGCGAGATCTCGTCCTGCGAGCCGGAATACTACCGTTGGAACCAGTGGTTCTTCCTGCGCATGCTGGAAAAAGGTCTCGCCTATCGCAAACGCAGTCGGGTGAATTGGTGCCCGCAATGCGCAACGGTTCTCGCGAACGAGCAAGTAGTGAATGGTTGTTGTTGGCGCCACGAAAGCACGGTTGTGGAGCCTAAAGACGTCGAGCAGTGGTTTCTGCGTATCACGCACTATTCTGATTCGCTGCTCGATGGAACGATCGAATTAGCGGGCGGCTGGCCGGAACGCGTGCTGGTGCAGCAGCGCAACTGGATTGGGAAATCTCCTGGAACTCGCGTGAAATTTGACGTCTCGCAGATGCCGGGAAGTTCGCTCGAGGTTTTCACCACGCGAGTTGACACCATCTTCGGGGCTTCTGCGATTGTGCTTTCGGCGAACCATCCGTTGCTGGATAGTCTGCTCGAAGGCGTGCCCGGACGTTCCGCAATAGAATCGCAGCTTAAGGCTATGCGCCATAAGAGCATGCGCGCCGCCGATATTGCGACTGCCGAAAAAGAAGGCTTTTTCACCGGACGTTTCGCCGTCAATCCATTTTCCGGCGGAAGCATTCCGATATGGGTTGCGAACTTTGTTCTAGCGGATTACGGAACAGGCGCGGTGATGTGCGTGCCGGCTCATGACGAGCGTGACTACGAGTTCGCGGAAAAATACCACTTGCCGGTAAAAATCGTAGTGCAGCCGGTGAATGGCCCGCCGCTGCGTCTAGATCGGATGAGTGAAGCTTCTACAGAGTACGGGAAGCTGGTGGATTCCGACGCGTACACCGGATTGACGTCTGATGAAGCCATCCAGAAAATGTCAGCGGAGGCGAAAGCGAAAAACTTCGGTGACTCCGAGACGACGTACCGGCTGAAAGATTGGGGAATTTCGCGCCAACGCTATTGGGGCACGCCGATTCCGGTGGTTTATTGCGAGAAGGACGGCATCGTTGCAGTGCCAGATGATCAGCTTCCAGTGCGCCTCCCGGAGAACGTAAAACTGACCGGAGCAGGGCAGTCTCCGCTCGCTGCGGTGCCGGAATTTGTAAATACGACCTGCCCGAAGTGCGGCGGGCCGGCGAAGCGCGAGACCGATACGATGGACACCTTCGTCGATTCGTCCTGGTATTTTTATCGTTTTACAGATCCGCACGACGATCGCGCCCCGTTTGAGAAAGAAAAGGCGGAGTACTGGTTTCAAATCGATCAGTACATTGGCGGCATCGAACATGCCATCCTGCATTTAATCTATTCGCGATTTTTCTGCAAAGTGATGCACGACCTGGGAATGGTCAATGAGACCGAGCCGGTAAAGCGCCTATTTTCACAAGGAATGGTGCATAAAGACGGCGCGGTGATGTCGAAATCGAAAGGCAATGTGGTCGGCGCGCTCGACATGGCCGACAAGTATGGTTGCGACACAGCGCGCATGTACACGCTATTTGCTGCGCCGCCGGAGCGCGATCTGGAATGGAGTGAGCAGGGAATCGAAGGCTGCTCGCGATTTCTGAACAAAGTGTATCGTCTGATTGCAAAACACGCAGATCGGTTGCGCGATATCCAAACCGATCAAGCCGCGCATACGGATTTCGCAACTGCTACGGTGAAAGAAAAATTGTTGGTTCGCAAGGCGCATAAGACGCTAAAGCGCGTCACCAACGACTTCGAAGTTCGCTGGCACTTCAATTCTTCGGTGGCGCTGATTATGGAACTTCTCAACGAGCTCCAAGGGCAAGAGCCGCTGGACCTGGAAGTTTCGCCCGTGATTCTCAAACGCGTACTCGAGATTCTGGTGCTGATGCTTTCGCCCATTACGCCGCACATTGCTGAGGAACTTTGGGAGAAGCTTGGCCATCCCACGGGACTTTTGAACGTGAAATGGCCGGCGTACCGCGAAGACCTGACGCACGAAGAGCAGTTCGAGGTGATTATTCAAATTAACGGGCGTTTGCGCGGGAAGATGCTGGTCGAGGACGGTTTTAGCGACGAAGAAACGTCCGCTAAGGCACTGAAGGATCCGCGCATTTCCGTTCTGATCGCTGGCAAAGAAATTGGAAAAATAGTAGTCGTGCCGAGGAAGCTTGTGAACATCGTCTTGAGGTGAACGCGAGGGCATAAAATGAGGTCGAGCAGCGGCGCGGTTCCAGTCAAGTCTGGCGGAGAGGGTCAAACAGCGGGAGGCATCGTGAGCGCACGCCAAGGAATTGTGGTCCTCGATTTCGGCGGGCAATATACGCAGCTGATTGCGCGCCGTATCCGCGAGCAGCAGGTCTTTTCCGCGATCCTGCCTTGTACCGCATCGATTGAGGAGATTCGCGCGCTCGAACCCGCCGGTATTGTTCTGTCGGGTGGGCCGAGTTCTGTTTACGACGCAACCGCGCCGATCTGCGATCCAAGAGTTCTCCAACTGGATGTTCCCGTTTTGGGGATCTGCTACGGCATGCATTGGCTCACACATTCGCTGGGCGGAAAAGTAGAACGCGCCGAACGCCGCGAATACGGTCCCGCTCAACTCGATATCGAGAGCCAATCGCAGCTTTTCTCTGGCTTTCCCGTTCGGTTCAAAATCTGGAACAGCCATGGCGATCATGTGGTCGGTCTTCCCGAGGGTTTTAGCGTCACCGGGCGCACCGACAACGCAATCGCAGCGGTGGAAAACACCTCGAAGAGATTCTACGGTTTGGAATTTCATCCCGAAGTAAACCACACCGAGCGTGGCACCGAAATTCTGAGCAATTTCGTTTTTCAGGTGTGTAGCGCAAAGCAGAATTGGAATCACGCTGGATTTATTGCCTCGATGGTGGAGGCAATTCGCAAGCAAGCTGAAGGGGCTCGGGCAATCTGCGCCCTGAGCGGCGGTGTGGATTCCGCTGTCGCCGCGGCGTTGGTGCATCGCGCGATCGGCGCTCGCCTCACAAACGTTTTCGTCGATACAGGCCTTCTGCGCCGCGATGAATTTCGAGATACGCTGGAGCTTTTGCGCGTGCGCCTGAGATTGAACGTGATCGGCGTGGACGCTTCCGACCGTTTTCTTGGCCGGCTGAAGGGAATTACCGACCCGGAAGAAAAGCGCAAGCGCATTGGCGGCGAATTTATCAACGTGTTCGTGGAAGAGGCTCGAAAGCTGTCCGCCACGACGCAGGGTCTTCCTGTTACATTTCTGGTGCAAGGAACCCTTTACCCGGATGTGATTGAATCAGTATCGGTGAAAGGGCCCTCGGCGGTGATCAAGACGCACCACAATGTCGGGGGGCTTCCCCCAGACATGCCTTTCAAACTGATCGAACCGCTGCGCGATTTATTTAAAGACGAAGTTCGGCTGATCGGCCGTGAGTTGGGTTTGCCGGAGGAAATTCTGACCAAGCATCCGTTTCCGGGCCCCGGGCTTGCTGTGCGGCTTCTGGGCGAGGTCTCGCGCGAAAGACTGGATACGCTTCGAGCTGCGGATGCAATCGTGGTGGAAGAAATTCGTCAAGCGGGCCTATACGAAAAAGTTTGGCAGGCATTTGCCGTGCTCTTGCCGGTACAAAGTGTGGGCGTAATGGGGGATGGCCGCACATACGGCTGCACAATCGCAGTCCGCGTAGTGGATTCGCAAGACGCAATGACTGCCGACTGGTCGCGGTTACCGCGTGAAGTGCTCGAGCGCATTTCTGTGCGCGTCGTAAACGAAGTCCCCGGCGTAAATCGAGTGGTCTACGACATCAGCTCAAAACCGCCAAGCACCATTGAATGGGAGTAAGGCTGACACACCGCCGTGCGATTCTCTCTCGTGACCGAGAAGACCTAGCGGTGGGCCATTTTCTGGGCCATGTAGAGCAAAAGCCGGCGGTCGCCTTCGTCAACTCGGCTGAGCAACCGTCGGAAGCGGCCCAGGAGCCGCGCTTCTTTCCCCTTGCTTCCCCACGCGATATCGTCTGCACTCCTCCGTTTCGGAAGATTTGGCAACACGGGTGGTTCCTCGCCGTCGTAGAATAGCTGGTAGAGCGGAACTTCCATCGCTCGGGCCAGCTTTTCCAGAGTCTCGATCGCCGGAACGGTATGGCCGTTTTCAACGCGCGAGATGTAGCAGCGGAGTAGCCCAGTGCGCTTCTCAATGTCGCCTTGGGAAAGTTTTTTCGTTTCACGCAGTAAACGGATGCGTTCTCCAATTATCATGGCGGGTATTGTTACATGGACTACTGACTCCCGCAAGGACCAATAATAAGGCGCTTAAGAACGCAGGCTAGGACTGACTACAGGTCAGCCTTAAGTCGCACGGCAAAGCCGCTCTTGCGGCATGGTCGCCCCTGGAATCGAATATATTTCGTGGCGTAACCAGAATTGTATGGCAGACGTCCCAAAGAATATGGCAGCCAGCGTCTCGGCTATCTCGCTTCCGGCCCGAGCTAGAAAACGGGAAGAAGAGGCGGAACTAGTGCGCCTGGCCCAGAGCGGCGAAGAGGCTGCCTTTGAAGAACTGATCCGGCGGCACCAGCAGCGAGTTTTCGGGCTGGTGAACGGAATCTTGCGCCGCCGCGAAGACGTTGAAGACGTGGTGCAGCAGGTTTTCCTAAAGGTTTTTGTTTCACTAAAACGCTTTGATTTGCGCTCGGCGTTTTCGACCTGGCTGTACAAGATCACGGTGAATGAATGCTGGGACTATTTGAGGAAGAAGAAAGTGCGGCCTCTGGTGTACGAGACGGATTTGTCCGAGGACCAGGTATCGCGGCTAGATGGAGCAGCTTCTGCAGAACATCCGCCCGAGAGTCCCGCGCGCCGAGCCGAGGTGCAGGATATTCTCGACCAGCTACTCGACGAATTGCCCGAGCGCGACCGTGAACTGCTCATGTTGAAAGAAGTGGAAGGATTTTCGGTGCAAGAGTTGGCAGAAATTCTCGATATCAATGTAAATACTGTTAAAGTGCGGCTGTTCCGCACGCGCGCGCGCCTGATGGATGTTTACCGACACCGGATGGCTGCTGATCCGAATCATCGAGCCGCAAAAGGAAGGATTAAAATTGATGGAACCGGAAATTAATAACCCAGCATGTCTGGAATTCGAATCGCTGCTTGAAGATCATCTAACCGGCGACTTGAGCAATGCCGACGCCGCCAAACTGGCGGAGCATCTGGAAAACTGTGTGGCTTGCACCGCGGCCCTCGAGATCGCCGCTCCGAGCGTGCCATTGTTGCGCAACATCCCGCCGGCGGCAGACCCAGGCCCGGGTTTTTCGCGCGTGATCATGGCTCGCATCCGTCAGGAATTATCCAGGCGAAGCGAACAGAAATCCGTCTGGCAGATTTTCGTTTCGATGGGCTGGCGTTTTGCGGCTACGGCGACATTGGCGCTTGCACTGCTGGTTACCGTTGACACCGTCCGGCACAATCAGCTCGAGAATCAACCAAGCGTGGCAGACGCTCGCGCAACCGAACGTCGAGAACTCTTCCCGGATCCGGGGCGCGTTCCGTCGAATCGTGACGAGGTCTTAATGATGGTAGCGGACACAAACCATGGACAATAATGAGAAACGGAACGAGGCTGCATTTCTCGTCGTCGTGGTATTCCTGCTGGGCGCGCTACTCGGCGGTTTGGGAAACCACCTCTGGGGCGAGAAGGTTTGGGGCAAGCAGATCACGAACGCGCCGCTTTCGAAGGGCCAGATCGTTAATGATTTAACAAGAGAGCTTCAGCTTACGCCCGATCAGCAGAAGCAGCTGGCTGCCATCGTGGACGACACGAAAGCGCAATGGCGAAAGCTCTACAGTACGATCGAACCGCAGCACGAACAGATTCGACAGCAAGGCCGCGAACGCATTCGAGCGATTCTTACTCCGGATCAAAAACCGAAGTTCGAAGAATTCATGCGACATCTTGACGAACAGCGTCGAAAAGACGAGCCGCCGCCGACTCGCTAGCGCAGCGCACGGACACCTGCAGCCTAGAAGGGAATGTCTTCGTCTGAAATTTCCGGCCCCGGAGCGCCCGGCTCTTCGAGCATCGGGCCGCCTTCCGGGTCTGGATCCGGTGGCCGGCCTTGCCCGCCAGGGTGACCGAAGCTCGCACCTGCTCCCGCCGCCGCGCCGTCGGCTCGGCCGCCAAGCATACGGAAATTCGTGGCGACTATTTCGAAGCTTGTGCGCTTCTGCCCTTCCTTGTCCTGCCATTCGCGCGATTGGATGCGGCCTTCGATGAAGATCAGCGATCCCTTTTTCAGATACTGCTGCGCGATCTCGGCTTGCTTGCCCCAAACGACAATTTTGTGCCATTCGGTGCGCTTCTGGCGCTCGCCGCTCTTATCTTTATAAGTTTCGTCAGTGGCCACGGAAAAATTAGCCACGGCTTGGCCGCCGCCGGTATAACGGGTTTCCGGATCGCGTCCCAACCGTCCCACGAGGATTACTTTGTTTACGGACATGATTTTTTCACCTGTTCAGCTGGTTTCGTAGACGTCGAGAGTATATCTGAAGTAGGCTGGCTCGGAATGAAAAAGTACCGATGGGACTGCCAACCGGCGTAAAGAAGGCGGTTCAACGGAATCCAAAACCACTGTACGGAATCTGATAAGCGTTACGCCAGTTGTGAATCGAAACACTTTGGGAGGGTGCCGTGGCACAAAGCTTCGAGAACCACGCTAAGATCGTTCCCGCTTTTCACTATTTTGTTTTACCAGTCCTGACGATAAATCTGGGCCGGGCTATCTATCGCGTGTCCCATTTTTTCTCGGCCGACGCGTTAATCTCCCTGCTGGTGGCCGTTGCTCTGATCTTGCTTGCGCTCTACGGGCGAATGTTCACGCTTACGGTTCAGGACCGCGTGATCCGCCTGGAAATGCAACTGCGTTTGCAGCGCTTGTTGCCGCCGGACCTGCGCTTGCGTATTCCGGAGTTCACCGTAAGCCAGTTGGTGGCGCTGCGTTTTGCAAGCGATGCGGAATTGCCGGAACTTGCGCAGAAAATTCTCGACGAGCACTTGACGGAGCGCAAGGCCATTAAAAAACTCGTTCGCAACTGGCAACCCGACATGCTCCGCGCGTAAACGCGATTAGTGCGGAGCCGGAGCGCGCGGCGTTGTGGACACGCCCAGCTCCTTCAGTTTGGCTTGCGCCCTGCGCGCCTCATCGGACCCTGGAAAGCGGCGGACAACTTCGCGAAGGTCGCGGATGCCGCTGGACTTCATGCCCAATTCAAGTTCGGCAAAGGCCTTTTTTAGCTGGGCCGCGGCCAACTTGAAACTCTTGGGATAATTTGTCATCACGATTTCATATTGCGAGAGCGCGCCCCTAAAATCTCCCTGCGCATACGAGATTTCGCCCAAATAGAACTGCGCGTTCGAAGCCAGCTCGTTCGAAGGGAAATTCGTGACGTAATCGCTGAACTCCTGACGCGAAATTTCGTATTTGCCTGTGCTGAAATCACGCAGAGCGTTTTGATAGAGCGTTTCGGAGGAGACAGAAGGCATCGGAGGAGCTGAATTCTCTGGCTGGGAAGATGCCGGATTCGGTTGCGAGTAAGCGGGAGCTGCGGAAGAAGCGGTCGGCGCGGCCGATGCTCCACCCGATACCTTCGCGTCAATGCTTTGCAATAGACCCTGAATGTCGTTCATCTGCTGACCTAATTTGGCCACGCGCGCCTGCATGTCCTGCATATTGTCCGAGAGCCCTTGCGTCTGCGTGCTCATGGTATCGATTCGCGAGCCGCTGTTCGCCGTGGCCTCCTGCACACTCTTTTGCAGAACGCCCATTTGCGAATTCAATTGGTTCGTGGCGTCCAGCGATTGCTGGACCAACGTTCGCAGCGTCGCATTGTTTGAGTCGATAGCGCTGCGAAGATCCCGCTGACCCTGCAGGAGCTGCGAGACCTGTTCCTGCAGTTGAATCATGTCCTTCGAAACAGCGCCGGTGGGCCTGGGCGTGAGCATGGCTCCGCCGAGAGCGCCTAGTAATACTGCCGCGAGTGCGAGCACAACCCATCGTGTGCGCAAGGCATGCCTCCTTCGTGTGTTCTCTCTTGAACGAATTATCCGGAACGACTCGCGCGACTCCCGAGCCGTCCCGGATTCGTAGTTTAGTCTGTTCGATTCTCTAGTGCGCGGCTACGAAGTGCGCACGCCGGTTCTGCTGCCAGCATGATTCATCGTGCTCGGTGCAGAAGGGCCGTTCCTTGCCCCAACTCACCGTGTCCATCCGGGCGGCGGGGATCCCTAGCGAGATCAGATAATTCTTAGCCGCTTGAGCTCGGCGCTCACCCAGCCCGATGTTGTATTCCGTGGAACCGCGCTCATCGCAATGGCCTTCGATGGTCACGCGAATCTGCGGATACGAACGCAAGAATTCCGCGGTCTTGGCCAAATTATCGCGCGCGTCGGCGCGAATATCGGACTTATTAAAGTCAAAGAAGGCGTCCTTCACGTTCTGCTCGAACAATTCACTCAAGCTTCTGTTTTCGGCAGGCGCATTTTCCACCGGCGGAGCGCCCACGGTGACGCGTGCGTCCGAGGTGGCCGTGCCACCCGCCCCCGTCGCTGTGATCGTATACGTCGTCGATACCGTCGGATTCACCGGCGTGGAGCCTTGCGCAGTCACTTTGCCTACGCCCGGCTCGATATCGAGATCGGTCGCGTCCGTTGACGTCCAGCTCAGAGTCACAGTATCGCCGCTCTTCACCGAAGTGGGCGAAGCATTCAGCGTGACGGTGGGCTGCCCGTAAGATCGTGTTGGCGCAGATTGTGCCGGCGCTTTGCTTGCCACCTGCTTTTTGCAGCCACCCGCAAAGGCGACGAATGCGACAACTCCCAACAACAATCCCAGCTTTCTAAAACTACTGTCCTGCATCGATTGCCTCCTTCGGCGTCCCTGCGTGGGATTAACAGGCGGCGTCGTTTTATGATTTGTGCAGCTCAGCGCGTTAACTGGCGTCTAACCGAAATTCTTCCTTTGAAAAACGTTGGCAACCGCGAACGCATTATCCCTGTGATTCAGCGCGGCGACCAGTTCGGTGATTCGTTCTGTCCCGAATATGTTAACTGGCGGGGTTCGCTTCCGTCCGCCAGCATTGACCAGATTTGGCGTTCGCCGTTCCGTGTGGACTCGAAAACAATATGCCTTCCGTCCGGCGCCCAGCTGGGGCGTTCGTTCCGTCCAGCGTCGCGCGTGAGCTCAACTAGTTGATGGCTGACAACGTCCATAACGTAGATGTCGAAATTGCCGCTCGGGCGTCTCCAGCAGAAGGCCAGAAGTTGTCCATTCGGTGACCACGCCGGATCCACGCTGTATCCCATGTCCGGCAGGTCGAGTCTTTGGACACTCGACCCATCCGAATTCGCCAGAAACAACACCGGGTCGCCGCCTCGATCGCTTACGAAAGCGAGCTGCTTTCCAGTCTTCGGATTCCAAGCGGGTGACGTACTCACCCCGTTGGAGAACGTAATGCGATGAAGATTTCCTCCGCCAGAGTCGGTCACATAAATTTCTTCGCCGCCGTTCTGGCTGGACATGAACGCGATCTGCGACCCATCGGGCGACCATGCCGGCGAGCTGTTCGACCCTCGATATCGAGGGAAGGAGATTAGGCGATCGGACGCCGCGGAATAAATGCAAATCTGCGGTGAAGTAATGCCGCGGTAAGGAACGTAGCAGGTAAAAGCAATCTTGGTGGCATCGGGCGACCAACGCGGCGTGAGCGAAATGGATTTTAGATGGGTTAATTGATGCTGGTTTGAGCCGTCATAATCCATCGCCCAGATTTCCTTGTTTCCGGCTTTCGTGCTCACGTAGGTGATCTGCGTTTGTGCGATGCCCGGCAGTCCGCCGCTCAAGCGCGACACAATGTCGTCGGCGAACTGATGCGCGAGGCGACGCGCATCGGCGTCCGTAGCCGCGCCGCGATAAATTTTCTGCAACGCGATCGGAGCGCTCGGATTGTGAACGTCCGACAAATACCCCGCGGCGGCGAGATTCGATCCTTCGACAGAGAGATTGCCGTACGCAACCATGTAGGCATTGGAGGGAGCGTTGGCCCAGTCCGCAAATTTCAGTTCACTAGGCTGGCTTGGCGTCTGGGGTGGATAAAAGCTCGGGCTGACGAGATCTAGGATGCCGCAGTATTCCAGGTCGCTCCATAGGACGTCGTGAAATGTTTTTTCGAGCGGTTGCGGCGCGGGCGCTCGCAGCGCAAATTCAGGAACGGCGAGGCGCGCTTTTGAAACTCCCAAGCCGGTACCCGTTTTAAACCAATCCTGAGCAGAAGCTGACCCGGCATACAGGAGGAATATGATCGCGACCGCTAAGAAAACTACAAGTTTTCGTGTCATATGTGATTTGTCTTTTTTCGCTATCCGGACTTCCAATTTTAGTGTGCTTCTGCTGCTACCACAAAATCATCGTTTGAAATCAAACCAAAACTCCACGCTCACCTTGGAACCGGAATATTCCGGTGGCAAACGGTCGAGCGGGCTCGACTCTCGAATCGCGCGAACCGCGGACATATCGACTGAACTGTTGCCGCTAGATTTCGTGACCTGCACGTTGGTAACTGTGCCATCACGTAAAATATCGAAGGTAGCAACCACCCGGGGCGCGTATTGAATCCGCGGATCCACGGTGGATTGCAGCCAGTTTCCGCTCACGCGCCGCTGCACCGCTTCAACATACCACGAAAATCGCGAGCCAAAATTGCCGCCTCCCATACCACCGGTGAATCCAATTCCGCCTTGCGTGGCCGTGCCCGACCCCATAGCAAACGAGGTGTAAGGCACCGTGGGCGTGCCGCCTCCGCCGTAAGGAACTGCGTTCGGCGGAGGCGGAGCCTTGTTCTCAAGTATTTTGGATGGTCGTGTTGCGTATTTCGGAGGTTTAACGCGGTCGAATTTTGGAATGGGGGTGGCGTCGGGTTCCTTTTCGGGGATTTTAGGAGGCGGCTCGGATTTATATAGGCCCTTCGACTCGTCCACGACACGACTGTTCGTCTCAATTTCGGGACGTGGCATCGGTATCCCCGGGACGCTTCCGACCACGCCCACTGAAATGGCGCCGCCCGGACCGCCCCAGGAATCTTCATGCGGAGAATAGTGCGCGGAAATAAACAGCAAAGTTCCCAGGGTGCAGTGAAATATCAGCGACGCCGCAAAAAATGAGCCAAGCGGCCGCGTTAGATTGTCAGGGACCGAATTTTCCGCGATGAAATACATTTACTGAATCTGAGAGCGTTCGCTTAAAGGCTGTGTCACCACGCTGATGTTTTGGACTCCGGCTTGCCGCAAAGAATCAACGACTGTAGCCCAGCTGCCGAAGGGAACCGTCTCATCGCACCGGACGTACACCGCTTGATGCTTCAGGTCATGCGATTGCGACACCACTTGCTGCCCGAGATCGTGAATGTTAATGGCTTTGTCGTTCAAATATACGCGCTGGGCCTTGTCGATGGTGACCACCATGCGCACTTCCGTCAACTCTTTTACCGTCTTAGTTTTTGGGACGTCCACTTCAATGCCCGATTGCAGGATGGGCGCAGTGATCATGAAAATAATCAACAGAACCAATACGACGTCGATGAACGGCACCATATTGATTTCTGAAAGGTTGGTTCCGGTTTCGCGCTGAATCTGAGGCATGGCGGTTTTCTACGCGCTGTACAGAGTCTCGATTTTCGCGACGAACTCGGAAGCAAAACTATCCATACGGGCGGCGAGGGCGCGAATGCCCCCGACGTAGTAGTTGTAGGCAATGACTGCGGGGATGGCGGCGAAGAGTCCCGCGGCAGTTGTGATCAAAGCTTCGGCGATTCCGGGCGCAACCGCTCGCAAGCTTGCGGAACCTGCGTCACCCAGTCCTGAAAAAGCGTCCATCACGCCCCACACCGTGCCGAACAATCCGATGAAGGGCGAAACAGAACCCGTTGTTGCAAGCCAGGGCATCCATTTTTCGAGGCGCCGAACTTCCTCGCCCGCGGCTACCTGCATCTCCACGCCTACAGCGTGGGCATTGCGAACTTTCGTGGGTGTCGCACTGGCGCCAGGCCGATTGCTGGGACTCCCTAACTGCGCTTCAAGCTCGCGGTATCCTGCTTGATATACAACCACAAGCGGGGTTCCGGCTGCTCCAGCGCGTAACGTGTTCGGGTCGGGAAGGCCGCGCCCGGATCGGAACATTTGAAGGAATTTTTTGGTTTGCGGCTCGATTTGACCGAAAAGCCGCGATTTTTGAAAGATGATTGCCCAGGAGAACAAAGACAGGACAAGCAGGATGCCGAGTACGACGCGTGCTACCCAGCCCGTTTGTTCGAGTAAAGCGAACGGGCTGGCCAAAATGATCAGCGCCAGACCAGAAATGATATCCCCCAGAAAAAAAACTACAAATCCTTACCCTCCAACCGTAGCACACGCATACAGGAGGGTCAAACAATTCACCCGGGAGATGGTTTTCGATGATGTACACCAGGGCACAACCGAAATGGCACTAATGCAGTGAAACGGTGCTGCCCGGGCGCGGGTCGTTCTTGACCAAAAGGAACGAAAAGAAAAACATGCAAGCGCAGCATATCGCCAGAATGCAGTAGGTGTCGATATACGACAAGGTGGCGGCCTGAGCTTGCAGTCCGGCATACAGCCTGGCCAGCGCTTGCCTCTGCGCTTCGTGCATGCTTAGCCCCGCGTGGACGAGGCGTTCGGTAAGGCCGTTGAGGGCAGCTTGGAATTGTGGATTTGCCGGGTTGATATGGTCCGCCAGCGCTACCTGGTGAAATTGCGAGCGCCGCGCGATGATGGTCGTCACCGCCGAAGTTCCCACGCTCGAGCCGATGTTGCGAGTGAAGTTCACCAGCCCCGCGACTGCATTGCTCTTCTCCCGTTGCACCCCGATGTAGGCTGCTGTCGTGGCCGGCACAAATACAAAACCCAGGGGCAAGTACTGGAAGATGCGCAGCACTGTAGCGTGACCAAAACTCATTTGCTGATCGAATCCCCGGACAGAAATATACATACCGATCGCAAGCATGAACCATCCCGAAGCGATCAGGTAGCGCAGTTGAAATTTCGAGGTGAGTCGGCCAACTATCGGCAATTCTACGAGCAATAATATCGCCGCAGCGGATAACACCATGCCTGCTGATTGCGCAGTGTAGCCCAGAATTGTTTGAAGGAACTGCGGCATTAGAACAGTCGTCGCGAATGCCATTGCGCCAACCATGAACATCATGGTGTTCGCCGTCGCAAAATTTCTATTCTTGAAAAGCCGCACATCCACGATTGGATCTTTCTGCAACCACTCGTAGAAAATAAGCGCGGTCAGGCACACGACCGTGATGACCGCGAGTGTGACAATAAAATGCGAGCCGAACCAGTCGTCCTCCTGCCCTTTGTCCAGCATGATTTGCAACGCGCCCACTCCCAGCGCGAGCAACGCGAATCCGGTGTAGTCGAGTTTAATGCCGCTCTTCAGGACGCGCTTCAAATACGGGGGATCTTCCACCAGCTTATAAACCAAAAACAAAGTGATGATGCCCACGGGCAAGTTGATGAAGAAAATCCAACGCCATGAGTAACTGTCAGTCATCCAGCCGCCCAAGGTTGGCCCGATCGCCGGCGCGCATATAGCGGTGACACCGTAAAGCGAAAAAGCCAGGCCGCGTTTTTCAGGCGGAAAGGTGTCGGAAAGAATCGCTTGTACCATGGGCTGGAGGCCGCCACCTCCCGCTCCTTGCAATATGCGAAAGAAAAGAAGGAGACCCAGGCTCGGCGCGATTCCGCAGAGCAGGGAACTCACGGTAAAGATCGACAGGCAGGTCATGAAAAATCGCTTGCGGCCAAAGATGGTTACCAGCCATCCGCTGATTGGCAGGACGATCGCGTTTGCGACAAGGTAAGAAGTAAGCACCCAGGTGCTTTGATCGTTGCTCGCGCCTAGGTTGCCAGCGATATGCGGTAGAGCGACGTTTGCAATCGACGTATCCAGCACCTCCATAAAAGCTGCCAGCGACACCACGATCGCTATCAGCCACGGATTGGCCTTCGGGCGCCAAATTTCCTGAGGGAGAGCTACGACGGCAGCGCTCATCGCACCTTTCGTTATGCGCGGTGGAAACGGTTGATATCACCGCGGGCTAGGAGATTACCCGCGGAAGAATTGGATGTCTTGATTTTCAAATATGACTCTTAATCCGATTCTTATTTCATGTTGTCTTCAGGCCGTCGGAGACCATGGGCAAGGAGCGCAGGCGCACGCCCGTGGCGTCGAAGACAGCGTTGCCGATAGCGGGAGCGATGCCGACGATTGGCGTTTCGCCTGCGCCGGCTGAAGGAAGGTCTTTGCGGTTGAGAAGCACGACTTCAATTGTCGGGACGTCGCTGAAGCGCGGAACGCGGTATTTCGAGAAGCGCGCATTCAGAATTTTTCCGTTTTCAAATTCCACGGATTCGAAGAGCGCGCCGCCGAGACCCATGATGTTGGCGCCTTCAATTTGATTGCGCAGGCCGTCTGGATTAACGATCGCGCCGCATTCAAAGGCCGTGACGACGCGAACCACGCGGACTTCCCGAGAAGCTTTATCCACGCGGACCTCGACACACGTGCATACGTTTCCACCTTTTTCGAATCCGCCCGCGATGCCGAAGCCTTGGCCCGCGGCGGTCTTGCGTGCTCCCCAGCCAAATTTGTCGGCTGCGGCTTGAAAAACTGCGCGCAACCGCTCGTCCTTTAGATTTTTCAAACGGAATGCGAGTGGTTCCATCTTGGCGGTGCCCGCGAGCTCGTCCATGAACGACTCGCGGGCAAAATGATTGGCGGTGGCGGCCAAGCCGCGATAGGAACCCTGGCGCAGAGGCGAATCCGATGGGCGGAACGCAATACGCTGATTTGCGATGTCGTAAAAAGTGCTGATGCCCGAGCCTCCTGAATTGTAATTGTAAAATTCCCAAGCGGTAATGGTGCCATCTTTCGCCAAACCGGCAGTGATATCGATCACGCCGGCGGGGCGGAAATACGCCCAGGTGAACTCCTCTTCGCGCGACCATTGAACTTTTACCGGGCGCTTTGCGGCGCGAGCCAGGCGCGCGGCTTCGATTGCTGTTTCGCCAGTGTGCTTTCCCCCGTAGGCCGAGCCGGTATCCATCATGATCACGCGAACATTTTCCTGGGGAATCTTGAAGGCGCCGGCGAGCTCTTCGCGCACCCCGAAAGGTCGCTGGGTTCCAGTCCAGACTGTCAGCTGATCGCCGGACCATTGCGCCAACGCAACGCGGGGTTCGAGGGGAGCGTGCGCTATGTAAGCGACCGTGTAAGTCTGCTGCAATCGATGGCGGGAAGAAGCGAGCGCTTTTTCCACGGAACCTTTTGTGTAAGGCGAAAAATCTTCGCCGCCTCGGCCAGGATCGTCAGTGAGATTTTTCTTCAAGTGCTCGAATAATTCAGCGTTGGAAATCTGCGGCTCCGATTTCCATTGCGCGTGGATGGCGGCAGCGGCCTGCGTGGCCCGTGTTTGGTCCGGGGCTGCAACACCGATGAAATTGCCATCGTGAACCACGGCGATGCCGGGAATGTTCTCCGCTTCACTGGTGTCAACCGAGATCAAAGTGGCGTGGAAAGTGTCTGGCCGCACAATTTTTCCGTACAGCAGGTCCGGGAGTTTTTGATCGATCGGGTACCGATGCTTGCCGGTGACGAATGCTTGCCCATCGACCTTCGGCGCAGATTGCCCGGCGATTCGCCACTGCGCGGCGGGAATCAGCGGATCCTGCGCGGGAAGATTCTCAGTGAGCTGCTTGCCTCTGACCAGCTCCGCATATTCCGCAGAACGCTTTGTTTGCGGGTCGGTTATTCTTCCGTCTTGTGCCACCAAACGGGCGCGATCGACTTGCCACTGCGCCGCGGCCAATCCAATCAGCGAATCGCAGGCTGCCGCGGCTACTTTGCGCAATTGCAAATTCATGACGGGAGTCGTGCGGCTGCCAAAAGTTCCCATGTCGAATGGAGTGAGCTGCGTATCACCCATCACCAGCTGAATTTCGTCAATCGGATAGCGCAGCTCTTCGGCGACGCCCTGGCTCAGCGACGTGCGTATATTTTGGCCGACTTCTACTTTGCCGGTGTATACGGTGACTTTGCCGTTTTCGCCGATGTGAAGCCAGGCGGCAATATCTTTTGGCAAGTTCTGTTCGGTCGGGTGACCTTTCGCGCCGGATTCTTGCGCGCCATGACTGGACTTAATTGCCATTACAACCAACAAACCTGCTCCGAGAAGTTTGAAGAAGTCGCGACGATCGGTCTCGAATTGGTAGGCGGGGCTGGCAGTAAGCTCGTATCGTTCCGGCTCGATTTGAATTTGAAATTGCGAATTTTTCGTGGCGCTCATGAGCGCGGCTCCGGAGCCGGCATGGATTTAGCAGCTTTCTGGATCGCGGCCACAATGCGTGGATAGGTCCCGCAGCGGCAGAGGTTGCCTTCCATCGCTCGGAGGATGTCGTCTGTGGAGGGCGAGTGGTTTGAATTCAAAAGCGCCGCAGCGGACATGATCATTCCTGAGGTGCAGTAGGCGCATTGCATCGCGGCCTCGTCGAGGAATGCTTGCTGCAGGGGATGGAGATGCTCGCCGAAAGCGAGGCCTTCGATGGTGGTGACCTCGTTATCGCCGACTAGCCCTACTTGGGTGCGGCAGGAACGTTTGGCGACTCCGTCGATCAGCACGGTGCACGCGCCGCATTGTCCTTCCCCGCATCCGTACTTCGTTCCAGTCAGGTCGAGCTGATCTCGCAGCACGCTGAGCAAACTCCACTCTGAGTCCGCGTCAATTTTACGGACGCTGCCATTTACTTTTATCTGCGTGATTCTTGCCATAGCGAGGACCTCGCGAGCGGAAACATCTCCCTGTTTCTTTGCGCCGACGGATCAAAGTTTACCGCGAGGGAACATCTCTGTCTATTTGTCGGTAGGGTAGAAGCTGATCTTTCGAAGAACGGCGTCCACGGCTTTCAATACGGTTGCCGCTGGATCCGTTTTGCGAACGAAGCCAAGTGCGCCGACCTTCTCGGCTTCCGCGATCAGTTGTGGCGTTTCGTGCATGGAGAAAAAGAGAACGGGAGTATCCGGGCTTAGCTCTCGTATTTTTCTGGCGGCTTCAAACCCTGTCGAGTGCGGCATGCAGAGGTCGAGGATTACCAGATCGGGCATTGCTTCGCGCATCTTGGCGACGGCCTCTTCGCCGTCGGAAGCTTCCGCGCAAAACTCGATATCGCCGCGCGTTTCGAGTATTTTGCACAGGCCTTTGCGTACGGATTCGTGATCGTCGGCGATCAGCACTCGCATGATATTAGGATGTCACAGCCGTTGGAGGGTTACGGATGGAGGTGTTATTCAAGTGGGTAGGAAGGTATCGAATGATGGGCGAAGGTGAGAAAAACGCGTTTCACGTTTCGGCCATTCCGGTCAGCGATGCTCCGCCGTTTTTACGAACTTTCTATAGGCGAACAAAAAGCGAATATGATATGCTGGCGCCATGCCCATGGACGAAGGACGAAAGCGCGTTGTAGCAATTATGGCCGCCGTGCTGGCGGCGCCGCGTTTGAAGGACTGGAATTGGGACGGCCGCGCAGGCGCCCCGGCGTGCGAGAGCATCGTGATCAGCGCAATCGGAGCCGCCGAGCGAATCCTTGAGATCATCGATCAAAGACAGGGAAGACCAATGAGCAAAGGTGCCGGAGCACACTGAACATTCCCTGCGTTTAACTGCGTGGAGTCAGTTTCCGGTAAGCGCGTTATAGACGCCGTTGGTTCTTGTGTTATGCCCAGGTGCGCAGCCCAATAACGCCCCAATAGGCAAAGTATGCGGCCCTTTTTGGATTCCAAGAAGGACTGGCGGTTTACCGCGCGAATCCTGAGCCCTTTGCCGGAATCCCCATCGAGGTTTTCCTATTTGCGTAGCTAGTCCTTTCGAGAGCAAAATGCAAATCGTGAAAACCATCACTTGCCTCCTTCTTCTCTGCGTGCTCGTGATTGCCGGTTGCACCAAAAATAAGAAAGAGGAGGCGCCACAGCCCGCGCAGTCTATTGCGGAACTCCAGCAACAATTGGAGAAAATCCTCAAGGACACTCATACGCCGGGCATGTCCGTCGCAATCGTGCACCGCGATGGTCCCGAGTGGATTGCAGGTCTTGGTAAAGCCGATTTAGGGCTAGCTCAATGGGTCGTGCTGTGTCGAAGAATCCCTTCTCGGTGCTCCATGTTGGGGAGATGTCCGTCCTGGCTTCACGAAGAGAGTTTAGGGGGACAGTCCTACGCTTGTTGATCGTCATCTCCAAACCCTTCAATATGGCGGTCCCATATTTGGCCAGCATCTTTCAGTTGTGAACCCATTCTCGGCGTCAACTCGTGAAGTCGGATAATCGGAAACGGACCCATGCCGAACACCAGGCTGCAAGGGCGACGAGTTCAAACGTGCTAGAATTGAATTCGTCCATGAGCAGAACCTTCGATGTCGGGATCGAATCGCTCGCAACCGGCGTTGGTGCGCCGCCAAGAGCGAGACATGGACACTTGGGATCGTTCGCCGCAACCGATTCGGACGCCGACCCCACAGTCCCGGCAACCTCCTCCGGTACCAGAAAATGCTTCTACCTGGAAACATTCGGCTGCCAGATGAACGCGCACGATTCGGAGAAAGTGTCGGGCGTACTGCTTGGCCGCGGCTATCGTGCGGTGGAAAATCCAGCGCAGGCGGATTTGGTTCTTTACAACACTTGCAGCATACGCGAGAAGGCGGCGCAGAAAGTTTTCGCGCGGCTAGGAGATTGGAAGACGGTTGCCAACGGAAAAATAATTGGCGTGCTGGGATGCGTGGCGCAACAAGAAGGCGAAGAAATATTTGAGCGCGCGCCGTGGGTTAGTTTGGTATGCGGCTCAGCGAGCTATCGGAAGCTGCCTGAGCTGCTGGCGCAGCTCGAAGCGGGCGGACGGCGCGTGACTGGGTTAGACCTAGACACAGACGAAACATTTGAGACTGAAATCACGCGACGCGACAACTTAATTCGCGCCTACATCACGATTATAGAAGGGTGCGATTATTCCTGCTCTTATTGCGTGGTGCCGCACACGCGTGGACCGGAGCGCAGCCGAGCGAGCGAGGCGGTCCTGGCTGAGGCGAAGCGGCTCGCGGACGCTGGTTACAGTGAGATTCAGCTGTTAGGACAAACCGTTAATTCCTACCGCGATCCCTCGGCGCGCAAATGGACTTTTGTGGATCTGTTGCGCGCGGTGGCCGCGGTGCCGGGAATTCGTCGCGTGAGATTTACAACTTCGCATCCGAATGATTTTCACCGCGAGATCGTCCAAGCGATTGATGAGACGCCGGCGCTTTGCGACCACGTTCACTTGCCGGTGCAATCCGGTTCTGACCGGGTGTTGCGCGCGATGCGAAGAACGTACACGCGCGAAGAATACCTGAGCAAGATTGAATGGATACGCGCGGCGAAGCGCCCGATCAGCATCACTAGCGATATTATCGTGGGATTTCCTGGCGAGACCACAGCGGACTTCGACGACACGCTAACGCTGCTGGACGCGGCGCAATACGACGCGATTTTCTCGTTCACGTATTCGCCGCGGCCGAATACTTCCGCAAACGACCTGCCCGATGCCATCCCGGAAGAAGAAAAGAGTCGGAGGCTGGCGGTTTTGAACGAGCGGCAGCGCCAGATTCAGATTGCCAACAACGAAAAACTGGTCGGCGAAGCTTTTGAAGTGCTGGTAGATGCTCACCACGCAGCGCGCGGGCAGTGGACCGGCCGTTCGACCAGCAACCGGCTTATAAATTTCACTTCAACGCGCGAGAATCTTCTGGGAGAATACATTTCGGTGAGAGTAACGCGCGGCGGGCCGAATAGTTTAGTCGGCGAGCACGTACTCTAGGCAGTTGGGGAGGCCACCATGGAACTCGAAGTAAAGATACGAGGTCTGATGATGGATCCTGTGACCAACATGCCTGTAGTGGTGTTGAAGGAAACTGCCGGTAACGGCGTGCTTCCGATATGGGTGGGGATTTACGAAGCAAACGCGATTGCGCTCGAAATCGAGAAAGTGCAAACGCCGCGTCCCATGACTCACGACCTGCTGAAAAATGTTCTCACGGGATTGAACGTTCACGTGCAGCGAGTGGTGGTGTGCGATTTGAAGGACGACACTTTCTACGCGCTGATATGGATGGAACGCGACGGGCAGACCATGTCGATGGACTCGCGGCCCAGCGACGCGCTGGCACTTGCGCTACGGCTGGATTGCCCGATTTTTGTAGAGGACGAAGTGCTGAAACATTCCAAGAAGGCCGGCGCAGTCTCGGAGAAAAGCTCCAGTGAGGAATTGCGTAAATGGCTCGAGAATCTGAACGACGAGGACCTCGGGCGTTACAAGATGTAGGTTGCTTTACTCCGCGTGACCAAGTCCCCGCACGCATGCAACTACCAGAATCACGATGGCGGCTTAGGAAGATATTTCGATAGGCTCAAGAAAATTCCCACGGAGGAATCCTGCATCACGTGCTGAATCATGCCGGGCCTTAGGCCTCTTGCGCACTTGGGCATGAATTCCGAACTGCGCGCCATATAAGGTAATCGTGAGTATGCCCTTCAAACCCTGATAAGCATGCGCGCGCCAAAGATGAGTACCTGCCCGGCGATGGCTGTGGGAATGCTTCCCGTGAGAGCGAAAAACGGCTTTTGCAAGTAACCGCGAAAGACAAATTCTTCACAAAGCCTGCGCTGCTCGATAGCAAGATCCATATTGTCCACTCCAGAGGACCTCTTGGCATAATTACTTGAGCCACTTTGGTCATTTGGGAAAATTTTGCCCAGGTGGCTCACTAACACCAGAAAGATAAACGTCTTTTGCATTCTCCCATCTTCCTCCGATAACATCTTTGAACCTGGTTCCGGTGTGGCGAATGCCGAGGAACCACACGTAGGCCAACAGGACCAGTTCAAAGCAGATTGTGAACGAATAGATGGCGAGCGATTTTTAATATTGTAGTTTTGAGGTTGGCCCACCCGACTCGATTGGAAATAAGAAGTCGCCAGCACAAAGAGGACCAGAACGACCGTGTGCCAAACGGGCGCAAGAAGCTTGCGGCTCTGGGTGAGTGGGGCGAGTGGGCTGGAGGGTGGACATCAAGTCTTCTTAGCTTGCGTATGGCGAGCAGAAAAGTATCCCAGACGGTGACAGGGAAATCTCGGGCGAAAAGGCGATTTTCCAAGGGTAGGGGCATTTTTTGCTTGCACATGGAGTGGACAAATGAGTAGAGTTAGCCTACTTGTGGTGTAACCGGTGGTGTAGGTAGGGCCGGGGGCGTCCATATATGGGCCCACGGTTGCGCGACAGGCTGAGGGAACGATTGACCTACGTCATCGCGGTCGCCAATCAAAAAGGCGGCGTCGGGAAGACCACGACGTCGATTAATCTAGCCGCCGCCATCGCGTTGAAGAAAAAGAAAACCCTTCTCATCGATCTGGACCCGCAATCGAACGCGACAATCGCATTTTTCGAATCGTCTGACATTCAAACTTCGATGTACGACCTCTTCGCCGAGCATCCGGCGGAAATGGCCAAAATCGTTAAACCAACGAAGGACCCTTATCTTTTTGTGGCGCCTGGAAAGTTGGCGCTGGCCAGGCTGGAGCAGCAGCTCGCGGGGCAATTCGACGCGCCATTCAAGCTCAAGGACGCATTAACGCCGGTCCTGAAAGATTACGAGTTTATCGTTCTGGATACGCCGCCGGCGCTTGGCATCCTGACTGTGAATGCGCTGGTAGCGTCCACGCATTTGCTCGTCCCGATTCAAGCCGCGTATTTCGCGATTGAAGGCACCGACGACCTGCTGGAAACCTATGCGCGAATCCGCGCGCGACCTAATCCGGATTTGAAAGTCCTGGGCGTGGTAATCACGCTATTTGACAAGCGCACAAATATTTCGCGGGACACGCACGAACAGATTCGCGCGGTATTTGGCGATGCGCTTTTCAAAACGCGGATCAGCAAGAACGTTCGACTGGAAGAGAGCCCGGCTTACAAAGAGACTGTTTTTTCATTTGCGCCGAAATCATCGGGCGCGGAAGAATACAAAAAGCTTGCTCAGGAGGTATTGCAACGTGTCCAAGAGGATCGGGTTACCCGTCACTCTCAAGATGCGGCATGACGCCCATTACGTAGAAACGCTGACCAGTTTCAGCGGGGCGTCCATTGGCCGCATGATTCCGCTGGATAAGGTGCGTCCAAATCCGGACCAGCCGCGAAAGGCGTTAGGCGACCTGCGCGAACTGACCGATTCGATACGGGAAAAGGGTGTGCTCGAACCGCTGCTGGTACGCTTCATCCCGCGCGAAGATACCTACTACATTATTTCTGGTGAACGGCGTTATCACGCTTCGAAGGCCGCTGGATTGCACGAGCTCCCTTGCATCGAAAAAATCGCAGATGACGCTGAAACGCTTGAGCTCGGACTCATAGAAAATCTTCAGCGCAAGGATTTGACTCCGTTCGAAGAAGCAGACGGCCTGCAGCGTCTGGCGACCCACTTCGACTACACACACGACGACATCGCCAAGAAAATCGGGCGGGCGCGCTCTTCGGTTACCGAGACCATGTCGCTTACCGTCATCCCTGAAGCTGTTCGCAAGGAATGCATCGAGCGCGGGATATTTTCGAAGTCGCTGCTACTGCAAGTATCGCGCCAGCCGAACGAGAAAAAGATGCATGAGATGGTTCACCGCATCGCACAGGGCGGTTTGACCCGCGACGAGGCGCGCAAAGCGCGTAAGCAAGAATCCGGGTCCGATTCCAGGCCGCAGCCGTTCCTCTTCGATTATCGCGCGCAGGACGATTCCTTCCACGTGCGCGTGCAATTTCGCAAGAGCCACGTGAGCCGCGAAGAGTTGGCAGCTGCGTTGCGCTCCATTTTGCGCGAAATCGAATCTGGCTCTATTTCCTCTTCCGCCGCATAACATTTTCCCTCACAAGAAGAGCAATCTGGAACAGGCCTCAGTAGTTCGGACTGGCCTCTGTTTGAATGTTGCGATACCTTCTAATCGCAACAACCGTGATATGAGCATATTCGTCGAGATTTTGATCCGAGCTGGAATGGACGAGCTCTGGGAAAAGACCCAAGATCCGAAACTACATCAGCGATGGGACCTCCGCTTTTCACAAATCGACTACCTTCCAAGCAAGCCGGGAGAAGCTCAGAAGTTCCTATACAGTACGCGCATAGGGGCGGGTTTGCGCATAGAAGGCGCTGGAGAGACTACCGGTCAGCGCGACGATTCGGAGGGGCGCCGAACCTCGGCTCTCAAGTTTTGGTCAGGCGATCGAAAATCTTTGATTGAGATGGGCTCGGGCTACTGGAAGTACATTCCCACCAGCGATGGTATTCGGTTTATCACTTGGTATGACTATCGCACGCGCTTTGGCGCGCTCGGACGATTAGCCGACAAATTGTTTTTTCAGCCGCTTCTGGGATGGGCGACTGCGTGGAGTTTCGATCGCCTTCGGCTTTGGATGGAAAAAGGTATTCTTCCAGAAATGTCCGGTGAAAAGACTTTCACTTATGCGCTTGCGCGCCTGACAATTGCGTCTATCTGGTTTTACCACGGGCTGATTCCGAAGCTAATCACGCGGAATCCCGATGAACTTCGAATGCTGCGCGATGCCGGGATCGCGGATCCTGATTTGTATAGAATGTTGGCAGTCCTGGGATTCGCGGAAATATTTTTCTCGCTGATCGTAGTGATTTTCTGGAGATCCCGGTGGCCACTCTGGCTTACAGTTGCCGCAATGTTTATGGCGACCTTCGGCGTCACCGTAACCTCGCCGAGCTATCTAACCGGCGCATTTAATCCGCTAACCCTGAATATTGCGGTAGCGGCCCTGGCGGTGATTGGACTGCTTAATGGAAGGTACATTCCGACGGCGAGCAACTGTCTTCGCAAGCCCGTGGAAAACGAACGATGAAATCCATTTACGAACGCACGCTGGGAGAAAAATTCAACCTTCTGCACCCACGCATTCAAGAACGCTTTGGGTTCAGCAGTGCGGACAACGTGGCTTGTATCGGCACCGGGACCATGGACGAGGTTTGGCACGGCGCTCTTTATACGATGCCATTCTTGTATATCGGTAGCTGGCGGAAGATCATGTTCCCGGAGCAGGGGAGGACCGTACCTTTTACGATTAGGAATTACGCATATGTGGACGAATACGGTCGGGAAACTATAACCTGGATCCGAACCTTCAAGACAAAACAGACGCGGCGTTTTGACGCATATATGGTGTATAGCGAGACGCGCAGCCGTATCGTGGACTACCTTGGCACTCATCAGCACTTGGCTGTGGATATTGATTTATCGGTTGATGAGCGCGGCGGACTGCGCATACGCTCGGGAGCTCAGCGTTTTTATGAAGGCTCGATTGGGTTCGGTTTTCCGATGCTCTTCTCTGGCGTCGCAGAAGTGTGCGAATGGTACGAAGAGCAGGATCAGCGGTTTCACATTGAAGTAAATGTCCGGAATCGGCTTTGGGGTCCGCTGTTCGGTTACCGCGGCTCGTTCCAGGTGAACTGGGACTCGGTAAGGCGCGAAGAGATTCCAGCCGATGTCATGCCTGTTCGTTGTGAGCGAAGAGAGTAACGCCTTGGCAAACGAGCCGACCTAGCTCGCCTTCCAGATTACCCGTCGTCGGTTCCGCGAGTTCTTGCGCCGGCCTTCCAGCCACAGATCGGCCGTATTCGGGGGCGCCTCGCGCCACCTACATCTTTTTGAGCATAAAGATCATTTGGTCGGCGGTATCGTCCAGCGGCGTCTTGGAAAACGAGCCGTATTCTGCGACCGTTTCTAGGCCGGCAAGGAGAAAGAGCGCTTTGAGATGAGGATAGGTGTAGTAGGACAATTTGAACGCTTCCATTTCCTCGCGGACAAGTGTGTCGCCCTTATACGTTCTGAAAATAAATGTGAAGCTGAAAATCTGGTTGATCTTGTCCACGAATTCTTTTCTAAAATAGCGGCGAACAACTGAGTGGGAATCGGTCCGCCATTCCAGTTCCACGATTTCCTGTCCTATGCCTGCAGCAATCAATTCAAATTTCGGATAAAAGACGTCGAACGCCAAGATTCCTTCCGTCTGCAAATGAAACGCGGCTGTCGTCAGAGCTTTCATCTGGTCTTGCAGCGTGTACATATGCTGCAGCGGCCGAAAAGGAATGATGACCAAGGGGAATTTCTTGCGCAAGCGGGAGTCGCGCATGTCTCCTTGGTGGAGAGTAATGTTTCGGCGAACTTGCGCCGGCTCTTTTTCAATGTGCGACTTCAAGACGCGAAGCATGGGACGGGAATTATCCACGCCTTCAATCGCGATACCCTCGCGCGCGATGGGTAGCAACACGCGGCCAGTTCCGCAAGCAATCTCCAACACTGGACCGCCCGATTGTTTGGCTAAATCGAGATAGAAGGGCAGATCTACTAGATCTTCTTTCGCCGCATAGGCGGCATCGTAATGTTTCGCTGTAACACTGTAAGATTCAACGCCTCTTTTCTTGTTACTTCGTCTATCTCTGCTACTCGGCTTCCGGCTTGTCTTTGAGGCGCGCCGCATCATATTCTTCCTTCGCTCGCTATGGTCTTCGCTCCCAGCAAACTGTTGCTCACGGTTGATTTGGCCGGGACGCTTCTATTTGCGATCGAAGGCGCCCTTGCCGCTGTCGCCGCAAACCTCGACCTCTTCGGCGTGATGGTGTTGGCGTTCGCTACAGCTCTGGTTGGCGGAATTATTCGCGACGTGTTAATAGGCGCTGTTCCGCCTGCTTCGCTTCGCGATTGGCGCTACCCGGCCGCGGCGTTTGCAGGGGGCGCGATCGTTTTCTTCCTACATCCCCTCATTCGACAAGTCCCGGCTTCCGTCATCATCACGCTCGATGCCGCAGCCTTAGCGCTGTTCGCCGTCGCGGGAACCGAGAAGGCTCTAGTTTACAAGATGCATCCGCTTGTCGCAGCTTTGCTCGGCACCATCACCGGCGTCGGAGGTGGAACCGTGCGCGATCTCATGCTGGCCCAGGTTCCGGCCGTCCTTCGCGCGGACATTTATGCCAGCGCGGCGCTTGCTGGAGCCATCGTTATGATCGCGGCAACGAAGCTGCGGCTTCCTGCAACTTTAGCCGCAATGTTCGGGGGGCTCGTTTGCTTTTCGATTCGCGTGATCAGCGTATGGCAGCACTGGAGCTTGCCCAAAGCCGTAGGAAGTTGAGCGGTCGACACCGGCTTACGTGGCGGGATCGCCTCAGCGGGATCGTCTTCGATTGCAGGTTGATTGTGAAGTGCGAAGTGTTAACTGTTATTCTTTCTGTCGATGGACCTCACTCCGCAACAACTTTCGATCCTCGAGCGATTGCATAAGAGCGATTTTCAGATTGTAGCGTTTCCGATGTACGCAAATTACGTTGGTGTGCGGAAAGGGAGATGCGCTGCGCTCCTGGCTCCGATCGTCGGGGGTCACTTCACACTTCATGGTCAGCCGGCATATCTTTTAAGCGGAAACTTCAGCGTGCGGGTCAAGAAAGACGGCCGCGACTGGTTCGTATGGAAGAAAGAAAAGCTTGAAGTCAGCGAAGCCCGCCTCGGTGAACTGAATCAGTTCTCGACGGAACTTGCAGACTTGCTGCGACCCCACGATTGAAAAGTTCTCGTCACCATTTTAAGCTGCGCCGGGCTCGACTTTCAAACTCTCTGGCGCTAGCCTTGCTGCATGGACATTGACTGGATTCGCGAATACTGCCTCGCGCTCCGGCACACCACGGAAAAAATTCAATGGGGCGATGATCTCGTCTTCAAGATTGGCGAAAAGATGTACGCGGTCGTGGCACTCGAACCTGGCGATCAATGGCTTGGATTCAAATGCACACCCGAGGATTTTGCTGCTCTGGTCGAGCGACCCGGCATTATTCCCGCGCCATATCTTGCGCGGGCGCATTGGGTGTCGCTCGAGACACACGACGCGCTCCCACGCGCGGAAGTGGAGTGCTTGTTGAGCCAGGCCTACTCGTTGGTTTTTGCCAAGCTGCCGAAGAGAACGCAGGTCCGTCTTTCGGCCACCAATATAACCCAAGCTACCCAAACTCGGGGCGAAACAAGGCGGAATCCGCGCAGGCGTGGCAAAAAACGCGAGGCAACGCGACCTGCAAAGGCAAAAAGCGCCAGGGGAAGATCTCGGGCGGTCGAACGAAACCGCCGTAAAAACCTGGGGCGCAGTTGAAAGTTGAACGCTGCTAATCCACACTATCCATATGACAGATTCTTACGACGTTATATGTATCGGCGCCGGTCCCACTGGACTGGCGAGCGCTATTGAAGCGAAGCGCGCGGGTTTGCGCCCGCTTGTAATCGACAAGGGATGCCTCTGCAATTCGCTCTTTCACTATCCCATTAATTTGCTGTTCTTCACCACGCCGGAACGAATGGAAATTGGAGACTTGCCGATGACTATTTCCGACGGCAAGCCGACTCGCGGCGAAGCGCTGAAATATTATCGTCGCGCGGTGGAGCATTACGGGATCGATGTCCGTCAATACGAGCGTGTGCAGCAGATCATCGGACACGATGGCGCATTCGTCGTGCATACGCTGGACAAAGGCCGCGTCGCCCTCGAACATCACGCGCGCAAAATCATTTTGGCCACCGGATACTACGATCTTCCGAACCTCATCGGCGTTCCCGGCGAAGATCTGCCGCACGTCAGCCATTACTTTAGCGAAGCTCATCCTTACTGGAATCAGGACGTTGTTGTCATCGGCGGGAGAAACTCTGCTGCGGAAGCGGCGTTGGATTTATTTCGCTCGGGCGCGCGGGTCACTCTAGTCCATCGCGGAGCAGAAATGGGGAAGAGCTTGAAATACTGGGTGAAGCCGGACATCGAGAATCGCATACGTGCCGGAGAAATTCGGGCGATGTTTAATACTGAAGTGACGCACTTCGAGCCGGAAAAAGTGTGGATGAAGAACGGAAATGGCGAACAGAGCATTCCGGCCGTGAAGGTATTTGCCCTGACTGGCTATCACCCGGATTTCGATTTCCTGAAAAAGCAGGGAGTGAAGCTACATCGTGAATCGATGAGGCCTGAAATCAATCCTGAAACATTGGAAAGTAATGTCCCGGGTATTTATCTGGCTGGCGTGATCGTAGGTGGAAAACACACCGCTGAAATATTCATTGAGAATGGACGTTTTCACGGCCGCCAGATCATTGCCGCGATAACCGGTAAAGGAAAGCTTGCCGAGGCCCCGCCAGTCTCTCCGCCCGGTGAATGAAGGCAGGTTTTGATCCATAGATTCTGCTTCGTTCCAACGGTTTGGCCTGACTTCTGCTGAGCGATTGAAGTCCGAATAAACCGTGGTCAATAGATTCGAATGGAGATCGCGTTCCACCGAATTGCCTGTCATCCGGCACTCTGCTAAAGTCAATGCGATGCCATCGATCGTGAAAGAAGTCGGCGAGACGTTTTTGACCCTCTACAAGGGCTTCAGCGTGACGTTGCGCACCATGTTTCGGAAGCCCACCACGGAGTCCTACCCGGATGTTCCCGCGAGCGTTCAGCCGCGTTATCGCGGAATTCACGTTTTGCAGCGCGACGAAGACGGCCTTGAAAAATGCGTGGGATGCTTTTTGTGCTCGGCTGCCTGTCCGGCAAATTGTATCTATATTGAAGCCGCTGAAAACACTGAAGCCAAGCGCATTTCAGCTGGCGACCGCTACGCAAAGGTTTACAACATCGATTATTCGCGATGTATCTTTTGCGGCTATTGCGTGGAAGCGTGTCCGACTGATGCAATCACGCACGGCCACAACATCGAACTAGCCCCATCCGACATCAACGCTCTGATCTACCGCAAAGAGCAACTCCTCGAACCCTGGCCGCCCCCAAAGGTCTGAGCCCTGACTTACGGGTCCTCTGTGTGGTTGCGGATTTGTGTTCCCTCGGACGGTTTGGGAAACGATGCCGCTGCTCGCGAGTGATGCTATTTTTCTCGCGCGATTTTCAGCGGTCACAACCTACGGTACCCCTCAGTACCTAGCTTGAGAGCCGTCACCGTAATCCCCTCGGCGAGTATCCACGCGTAAATCATTTCGCTCTCATATAATTTATCGATTGACGCGACGAAGTTCTTGACAGACCCAACGCAACATGTGTGCACCAGGCGTTGCCATAAAAGGGCAAAGACATCTGCGCGGATGGTCTTTATAATCGGCGTCGGCACGCAAGCACGGCGGGTTTGTTATCTGCGTCAGAGCGGGCCGATGAGACTTGGCGGCAGCATTGACCCCACCGAATGGGTTCTCGGAACGCGAAGCCGTGCGTGTGCGAGCGTAATGACAAAGACCGCCAACACTGAGGCATTCGTCGAAACGTTAGCTCCTCGTGCGCGGCGGGATAACGTGCAAAGCGAAATATGATGAAACGAAAAATCGCGGTGGTCACCACTTCCCGCGCGGACTACAGTCATCTGTACTGGCCGTTGCGCGAGCTATCCGGGCATCCCGGCGTGGACTTGAAAATCGTCGCGATGGGCGCGCATCTTTCGCCTGAATTCGGCGGCACAATTCGGGAAATCGAGAAGGATGGGTTCACGATTGACGCGCGAGTTGAGTGCCTGCTCAGCTCCGACACCGACGTGGGCATGGCCAAAACGATTGGCGTCGCGACGCTGAACCTCGCTGACATTCTTGGGCAAATGCGGCCGGACTTGCTTTTGCTAATCGCGGACCGTTACGAACTGCTGGCCCCCGCGTCGGTGGCTTTGGCGCTGCGAATTCCCATCGCGCACATCGAAGGCGGCGAAATCAGCGAAGGCGCGATTGACGACGCGGTCAGAAACGCGCTCACGATGATGAGCCACATTCATTTCACGTCCACGCACGCCGCGCTCGAGCGAGTGATTGCTATGGGAGAAGAGCCGTGGCGCGTTCATCGCGCCGGCGCGCCTTCTCTGGACCATTTGCGGCGACAAACATTAATCACGCGCGAGCAACTCGAATCTCAGCTGCGAATCGAACTGAAACATCCAACGATTCTAGTCGCGTATCATCCGGTGACCCTCGCGCGCGACACGGTGCGCGAAGCGGACGCGCTCTTCACCGCCTTGCAAACGCTGCCGGACCAGATTCTGTTTTGCTATCCGAACGCCGACGCGGGCAGCCGCGTTCTTATCGAGTGTTCAAAATTATTTGCGGCATCGCGCGGAACTGCGCACGTTTTCGTGAATCTCGACGCGCTCACCTATTGGAGTTTGCTCAAGCAGGTTGGCGTCCTGGTCGGAAATTCGAGCAGCGGAATTATGGAGTCGGCTTCGTTCGCGCTGCCGACGGTGAACGTCGGCTTGCGGCAGCAGGGCAGGGAACGCGCGCGCAACGTGATCGACGCCGCGCCGGAAGCAGACGCGATACTTGCCGCAATTGCGAAAGCAAAAAGTCCCGATTTCCGCCGCTCGCTTCAAGGAATGACCAACCCGTACGGCGAAGGCGTTGGCTCGCAAACAATTGTCGAAGTGCTCAGTACCGTTCCGCTCTGCGAAGAATTGCTGATGAAACGTCACACCCCGCTACGCGCAGTATCCCGTTCTGCCACGTGAATCAGTCCTGCCGCGTCCCCTTCCGCACTTCTCCACCTCCGCTTTGGGCTCCCGTAGCGCCGCACTTGAGTGCGGCATCTTGCTGTGGCATTTAGCCAAAATAAAAAAAGGCCGCCGGGCTAGCCCCGCCATGACGGGCAGGCCGGAGCTACGAAGGCATTTCAGCGACAAGCGCTCGGGCCGTGCGCACGATCAGAGCCAGACCGTTCCTTTGGCCGTGCGCCGCCTGCTTCGCTACGAAGGGCCGCTCGTTTTGTTGAAGAAGGTTGTCGCCGGGCGGCTGGGCTCGGGCTTTGGCGTCTTCTTCTTCGGTTTTTTCACTTCGCGTCGGCGTGCGTCTTTGTTTCCCATGCCATACAGCATGCCACAATTTTGCTTTCGTAGCGCTGGGTTTTGACCCGGCAACTTTTGCCGATTTCGAACGCCAAGCTGCGGCCGATCCGAAACATCTTGAACTTTTAGCGCGATGAGGTATTTTCTCGGACAAGGAGGCTCTTCCAATGAAGCTCACCTACGTAATTAAATTTGTGGGGGACATGAATCGCGCTGTGAAATTCTACCGTGAGGAGCTTGGCTTTCTCATAATGTTCGAATCCCCCGGTTGGAGCGAGTTTGCCACCGGCGACACCACACTCGCTTTGCATCCCGCTTCGGACGAAAATCCCGCCGGCTCCGTGGAATTAGGATTCAGTGTTCCGGACGTCCAAAAGTTCCATCAAGACATGAGCGCAAAAGGGATTCAGTTCAGAATGCCACCGAAGAAGCAGGAGTTCGGCGGCGTCCTCGCGCAATTCGTGGATTCCGAAGGAGGCCGCTGCAGCGTGTCCGGAGAACGCCCTTCTGCAACTTCGCCGAGTTTTCCGGGTTCCATAAGCTGAAACCAAAGAACGTTTTGGCGAATCTTATAGATAGGAGGCTCAAGGTCATGGGGGTTGCAACACTTTATACGCGCTCACATTTCGAGTCCCACAGAGATTCAGGACTTAGCGCAAATTCCAGGCCTCGGTTTGTGCGGCAATTTCTCGCATCTCTTTTGGCGATAGGACTATTGTTTGCCACTCTGCCGCAAGAGGTATTTGCTGCCCAGGAAAACCAGGAACAAACAGCGCAGGACCAAAACACGCAGGATCAAAACGCGCAAGATCAGGTTCCCCCGCCGGGTGACGCGGCGCCGTCATACACGCCGCAGACTCCGGATCAGTTGGACCGGTTGGTAGCGCCCATCGCGCTCTATCCGGACTCGCTCGTGGCGCAGATTTTGGCTGCGTCCACTTTCCCAGCTCAAATCGTCGAAGCGGACCGCTGGGTTCAGGCGAATCCGAATTTGAAGGGCGATGATTTGGCCAGAGCAGTTGACCAGCAGAATTGGGATCCCAGCGTCAAGGCGCTCTGCGCATTCCCCACGGTGCTGGGGAACATGGACAAAAACGTTTCCTGGACTTCGTCGCTGGGCGACGCCTACTACAACCAGCAGCAGGATGTGATGGACGCGATCCAGAGAATGCGCCTGAAGGCGCAACAATCGGGCAATTTGAAAGACACGGCGCAGCAGACGGTGCAGACGCAGGGCTCGACGATCGTTATTCAGCCTGCGCAACCTGACGTCGTTTATGTGCCGGCCTACAATCCGTGGGTCGTTTACGGATACCCGATAGCGCCGTGGCCATATTGGTACAACTATCCCGGCATCTGGTTTGGAGGCCCGTACATTTCCTTCGGACTCGGCTTCGGCATTGGATGGTTCGGCGGTTTCGGATGGGGCTGGGGCCACTGGGGATTTGACTGGCGCAACCACTACGTCGTGTACAACCACAACCACTACTACTCGCATTCAAACACTTTTTACAATCGGAACAATTATTACCGCGGCGGCGGCGAGCGCGGCGTAGCTAACAACGTCCACGGCGGAGGCTATGCGCGCGGTGGAGCGAATGCCGGTCATGCCGGGAACGTTGGCGGAGGCGGCGGAGTTTACAACCATCCGGGCGCGACGAACCACCCGTTCAATGGAAACTCGCAAGCGGCACGAGGCTACGGCCAGGCGCATGGTCAAACCGGCACGCACTCCAATGCGTTCAGCGGCTACAACCACGGCGGACAAGCACGCAGCTATTCGTCACGCGGGCAATCCAGCTTCGGCGGATCGCACGGCGGCGGCGGTGGCTTTCATGGCGGCGGTGGTGGTGGCGGACATCATCGTTAGTCCCAATTCCACGGTTGCGATAACGCGCTGAGCGCTATCGCAACTACTTATATACACGTTCGAAATTCATAAATGGAGAAAGAACGTATGCGTCATGCGAATTTGAATCTGCGAAATGTTCAGTCATCCAGGTGTTTCACTGTAGCGACGGCAGCTTTCCTTCTGCTCGCGTGCTTTTCATCCACTGCGAAGGCTCAGCAACAGGGACAGGAAACATTTGCGTCGGCGGACGAAGCCTGTCACGCCCTCGCGAAGGCGTTGCATCATAACGACGAGAAGGCGTTATTACAGATACTCGGCCCGGAAGAAAAGGAAATTGTTTCGTCTGGCGATCTAACTGAAGACGAAACCAACCGCGCGAATTTTGTAAAGAAATTTGAAGAAATGCACCGGCTGGTGGAGGAACCCGACGGCACCACCACACTCTACATCGGCGCCGAAAATTGGCCCACTCCTATTCCGCTCGTGAAAAAAGGCAATGCGTGGTACTTCGACACGGGCGCGGCCAAGGAAGAAATTCTCTACCGCCGCGTTGGCCAGAACGAAATGTCAGCGATAAAGGTTTGTCAGGAATTGGTGGCCGCGCAGAATGAGTACTTCTCCAAGCAGAACAGCGAATACGCCCAGCGATTTGTAAGCAACGAAGGGAAGCACGACGGATTGTACTGGCTCGGCACCAGTAATGAGTTCGAGAGCCCGATCGGCCCGCTCGTCGCGAACGCTGGTAGCCCCGGCGACCTGGCAAAGAATCTGCAAACAGGCCCGGTGCCGTTTCACGGCTACTACTTCCGCATCCTCACGCGCCAGGGCAAACACGCTTCCGGCGGTGCCGCTGATTACGTAGTTGGTGGAAAAATGACCGCGGGCTTCGCGTTCGTGGCCTATCCTGCTGAGTATCGCAATTCCGGCGTAATGACCTTCATCGTCAGCAAAGACAGAGTGGTGTACGAGAAAGACCTCGGCACGCGCACCGGAACTTTGGCTAAAGACATGAAATTCTACGATCCCGATTCCAGTTGGAAAAAGGCCGAGGAGCCGCAAGAAGAAACCGCGTCCGAACAAAAAACCCAGTGAGAACATTTCAGCCGTGAGCGGCGTACCCAACCCGCGCCGCTCGCCAAAATGTCCAAATAGCTTCGCTATCAATCTCGGCGTTTTTGCCGCGCCAATGCTTTGCGTTAACGCTTGAGATATACGTGATCCTCATTTTCGTTTCGTCTTTCCGCACCGGAGGGTCGAATGAAGTGCTACTTCGTAGTCGAGAGCGAAGTCACGGATCAGAGCTGGGTCGTCGACTATCTCACGAATGTCACACCGATGGTTGAACGTCGCGGCGGCCGCTACTTGGCGCGCACGTCAAAAGTCAAACGCCTGGAAGGTGAGCGAAAACTTCTGCCGCTGTTTATCATTATCGAATGGCCATCGAAGCAGGTCGCGGAAGAGTTTTATCACAGCGAAGAGTACAAGCCTTACCTCAAGCATCGGATTGCCGCGGCGAAAAACGAATTTCTGCTCATAGAAGGCGAAGACATCGCCGACCTGCTCCCGACCGATTAGCATCACAGAAAGCTATCGGTGTAGCCAGGGGAGCTGGCCTTTGTGCGACAGCGCCAGCAAATCCATCGACACGGCGACGGCGCAGTGAACGCACACGCCTCCCCAAATTGATTTCAGCCTCCACGCCAGCCAGCCCAGGACGAATCCCGCCACCACCGACGCAGCCGCCTCTGGCCACGGCTTCGAGAAATGCAGCATCATGTACGGCATCACCGAGACTGGCGCGGCGAGGACTCCGATGTGCCGCGAAAGCCCTCCCACCAGAAATCCTCGAAAGAAAAATTCCAGCGCGACGAATTGGCCGATGTACAGGCCCTCCCACATCAGGAAGTCGTTCCACGAACGCCCCGCCGACGGATACATCGGATAGTAGTTGTAAAACTCCGGCGTGAGTGAAACGATCCAGATCATCGGCAGCACTGCCACGTAGAGTCCCAGGTAAATCCAAAAATGTTCCGCGAATCCGCGAAACGAAAGATTGCAGTCGCGCAGCCGCTTGCCCGGCCGGGAAGCCATGGCGATGGCCGGAATCACCGCAAAGCTGATCACAACCCAAAGCACCCACCAAGCTTTCAACCGCAACACCCAGTAGGGGTCCGGCGTGTGAGCATTTGGCGGGAAGAGTTGCGCGTAGGTCGCGTCGCCGCCCACAAATTGCACTACCAGTAGCGAAAGGCAAGCCGTCGCACAAATAATTGTGACGGACCGCGCATCCATCTTCGTGATCAGGTTCTGAATCGACCGGCGCGCATTTGCGTTCGCATTTCCCGCGAGCCCTTCACCGCCCGCAAAAAAACCTCGCATGCGCGTAGCTGGCGCCTGCTGCACACGCGAATCTGTACCCACACGTCGCTCCCGCCCCTTGCGCGAAGCTGTGGGGAACTGACCTTCGGATCGGTTTCCGTAGGGGCGCAGCAAGCTGCGCCCGGTACTCATGCTTGGCGGTAATCTCGCCACGAAGGTTTCGCGACGCGGCCTGACGGAAGAGTTTTTTCTCCCGCTGATGCGGCTTGCCTGTGGCACAGCGGGCGTCGCATACGGCGCCCCTACGGATGCAAAGCTCGTCTCCTGCTTTCTCACCATCTCTCTGTGGATGCCTTAAAAGCCTACATGTTTTGGCTTCTTCGCGGATGCGCGCCAAGCTCGCACGGACCAGACTTCGTCGGCGCGCCCGATCAGAAATGCAATAAAGCACAACGCAAAAACGGAATGGCTCAGCGAAGCTCCGAAGTACTGCCAGAACGGCGTGCCCGCTCCGGGATAGTCCGACGAGAAAAGCATCACAAGCATCAACGCCAGCCCGCCCACACTCGCAGGCCGCACGAAAATTCCCAGCACGAGTCCCAGCCCGATGCAGAATTCTCCGTACGCCACTGAGAAAGCGATCGGCGTGGCATGCGGCAAAACAAAATTGCGCAACACCGGCGCCATGAAGGGATACACGCCGCCCTCCAAGAACTTGTTAATCCAGAACTGGAATCCGCCGCCCAGCGTGAACCGCGTTCCAAAAACCTTGTACTCGCCGAAGGTCAGAAGGAACACTCCCACGCCAATGCGCAGCGCCGCCAACGCGCGTGCATTGCGATCGTCTTGTAGCGTGCGAGTCATGCCGCAATATGGACGATCACGTCGTCCTCGCTCATGGAGCGGCCCCAAATAGCGAGCCAACTCCGGCCGTCACCGCCATAGCCAGTGCGCCCCAGAACATCACGCGAAATGCGCCGGTAAGCACTGGAGCGTCGCCCACGTGTGCAGCCCACGCTCCCAAGATCGCGAGAAACGCCAGCGAAGTTCCGGCAACGACAGGAATTACCAACGTCGTCGGAGCGATCGCGGCAACCAGCAGCGGCATGCCCGCTCCAACCGCGAAACTTGCCGCCGATGCCAACGCCGCTTGAATCGGACGAGCGCGCACCGTCGCCGATATTCCGAGCTCCTCGCGAGCATGCGCCCCCAAAGCGTCGTGAGCCATCAATTGGTCGGCCACCTGTTTCGCTAGCGACGGATCCAGCCCGCGCTCGACGTAGATTGCGGCCAGCTCCTTGTGCTCGCCCTTGTCGTCCGATTTGAGCTCCGCGCGCTCGACCGCAAGCTCTGCTTCTTCCGTGTCCTTCTGCGAGTGGACCGAAACATATTCGCCCGCGGCCATCGACATCGCTCCCGCCGCCAGTCCCGCCACGCCCGCAAGCAAGATGTTGCCATGACTCGCATGCGCGGCCGCCACTCCGAGCACGATGCTCGATATGGAGAGGATGCCGTCGTTTGCGCCCAGCACAGCCGCGCGCAGCCAGCCGATGCGCCCGGTGCGATGCGCTTCCTTCTTGCCCGCCATCATTTTTGGTTTCGCTAGCTGCGTTGTCATTTAAATCGCCCGCTTGAAATCTCGCATAAAAATCAAACCAAGATCGTCCCGTAGGGGTTTCCGCGGCGGCGGACTGCGGCCGCCGCGGAAACGTGGGAATCTTCTAACATACTCCTGGACGAAATGCTCCTGCGCGTTACTCCTACCATGCCGGAGTAACAGCCTTACTAAAGAGGTGAGCTCCATAAAATGCCTTTCGTGTTTCGTAGCCGCCCTTTAGGGCGGCACCTTGCTTTCGTCGAATATAATTTGAAAGCAAAATGCCGGGGTGAAGCCCCGTCACGGCGGGCAGGCTGGCGCTACGAAAGAGACGCGGAGGGTAAGGCGTCGAGTTGGAGTTCCATCACGACGGTGGGTTCATCGGGTTCGATGTAAAAATCAGGCGCGCTTCCGCGAATCACAAAGCCCAACTTCAGATTTAGCTGTATCATCGCGTGGTTGCTCTCACGCGTGTTGGTAACGATCATTCGAAAGCCCTGCTGCTTCGCAAATTCAATCTGCCACTGCTTGAGCTTGGCGCCAAAGCCGCGTCGGCGAAACTCGGGCAGAATGCCGGTAGTCATGATGTGCAAGCAGCCCGACCGCGGTTCGTTGTTGAAGTCCATATCGCGCAGAAACGCCGAGCATCCGATGATCTTTCCATCCACAATCATCCAGTACGATTCGAATTCAGCCCATTCCTCTTCGGAGAATAGGTCCGCAGGAAACGCGCTAAAGACTCTCTGGTCAATTTCGCGGAGCAGATCAAGCTCCTCCGGCACCACAACCTTCCTGAATTCAATCTTCTCGGTTCCGGCGTTATCTTGCATTTCGTCCATGTCGTGCGGTGATTGTCTTCAGTCGCTTGCGCCAGCGTGGGCTGTCCACTTTAATTGTCTGGCTGGTTGTTATTCCGGATCGCGAAAGATGTGCAAGACTTAGTCGCGAACGCTCGATTCGCGTTGCGCATCTTTATACGTTCGTGTGTGCCATTTGGCCCGTGTACTTGTATCGCGCAGCAAACTGCTCCATCGTCGCCGGTTGCTGTGCCACAGATTAACATCCCGTCGTATCCCGACACCACGCGAGGCTTAGAAGATTTAATGCACGCTATGAGGACGGCTGCGAACAGCGGCGATCAACAAACTCTCGTAGCTTATGCGGGATTACTAGTGCTTCCAGCCCCGATGACTGGTTCAGTTCCGTATTCGGTCGGCGTACGCTGGGCCGTCAGAAAACGGTCGCGTGACCATCGTAAGTATTGTGGGACTTATGATTGCGGGCATGCTGAGGGGAGAACAGAAAGATTATTGAAGCATATCGATTCGATGATTCCTACAATCACAGTGCGAGCGACAAGGAATATCCGCTCTTGTTGAAAAGGGCCCGCCCCGAGCCGCTTTACGACGTGCGATTTCGCACCGACTCTACCGACACAGTTTCTATCGCGCCGTACTTTAAAGCCGATCAACCGTTTCACTTGAAAACGACTCCTCTACCACACAGCTCACAATCCGGCGATAAGGAACCGGCTCGGATTACGCTTGGCGGCAACGTTGCGGCAGCGCAACTCATTCATAAGGTTGTCCCAGTTTATCCAGACGAAGCGAAAAGAGCGCGCCTCGAAGGAACAGTTTCAATTCATGCAGTTATAGGTAAGGACGGGGGTGGAAGAGACGCCCAGATAATTCAAGGGTGCTGCCTGCTCGCAGAACCTGCGTTAGATGCGGTGAAAATATGGCGGTACAAGCCAACGTTGCTTGAGTTGTCGAGGTAGACACAACAATCCAAGTCGTATTTCAGTTGCATTGAAACATGCGTGCGGTGTCAGAATTGGATTGACTTTTGTTTGACTGGATGTTGTCGTACCGAGCATGAAACTTCGCGCTGGATTTGTTTATTCCGCGGTGATCCTGATTTTCTTCGGCACGCTGTATCTGTTGACCAAGTCTTTTGACCTGCTCAACAAGCCCAGCGACATCGCCGTTTTCGGCGGAATTGTAATCATCGCCGCGCTGATTGCTCTGGTTCCTTCCGCGTTGCACTGGATCTGGCATCATCACGTGACGCCGCACGCGGCATCGCCGTCGTACACCCAAAGAAAAGAGGAAAAAGATGCAAATTCAAATGATTCACGTTCGTAAAGTGATTGTGCTGCTCGTACCGATCATGATCGTCGCGTTGTTCTTTGCCGGATGCGCCACCCGAATCGGCCCCGGTCGCGTGGGAATTAAAGTGGACCTGGCTGGAACGCAGCGCGGAGTCGAAGACTTGCCCATCCGCACCGGCTGGGTCTTCTACAATTTTCTTTCGTCCACCATCGTCGAATATCCCACCTCGATTCAGACCGCCAAATGGACCAAGAACCTGAACGAAGGCTCTCCCACCAATGAGGAAATGTCCTTCAACACCAAGGACGGCCTCACCGTGTACGGCGACCTTTCCGTTTCCTACCATCTGGAAGCGTCCAAGGTTCCCGCGTTCTACGTGAAATTCCGCAATGACAACATCGAGCAGTTCACACACGGCTTTCTGCGCAACGTCGCGCGCGACGCCATCAACCGCACGGGCTCGCAGTACACCGTGCAGGAAATCATGGGCGAAAAGAAATCCGAGCTCGAGATCGATTCGCGCAAAGATTTGCAGCAGCAGGTCAGCGACATCGGCGTGGTGATTGACCAATTCGGCTTCATCGGCTCGCCGCGCCCGCCCGAGTCCGTGATTGCCGCCATCAACGCGAAAGTTCAGGCACAGCAGATCGCGGTGCAAAAACAAAATGAGCTGGTGCAGTCGCAAGCCGACGCCGCCAAACTCGTGGCCGCCGCCGAAGGCCAGGCCAAAGCGCAAATCGCCATTGCCAACGGTGAAGCGGAATCAAACCGCCTACGCGCCGCGTCCATCAGCGAAAACATTATCAAGTGGCAGCAGCTAGCCGTCACCGACCGCTGGATCGCAAAGTGGAACGGCCAAATGCCCTCAGTCCAAGCCGGCGGCAACATCCCCGGGATGCTCCTGGATATCAAGCCACCAAAATAATTCGGTGAAGCGAATAATCTGCGGTAGGGGAATCGAATGAAGTGGGTATGGTTTCTGGCCTTGGCAATCTCCACCACGCAGCTAGCAAGGTCCAAGAGAAAAGCCTAACCGGAGACTTTTCGAAATCTCCAACCGAGAACATTATTATCCGAATAGAGCAGCCTTTCATCGTGCGGTCAGTGAAGGGCATTATTATTCGAAACCAGAATTCCCAAGAACCGCTCGCGGATGTCCTGTTTGAAATCCAAGGCCCCGCCGGTGACAGAAAAATAAGACGAGCGACAACTGACGATCATGGTCGATTCAAAATAAGTCGCGTGCCCATGGAGAACTTATAAATTTAAGACTACCCTCGACGGCTTTCAGTCCGTAATGGGAACGATCGTGGTTTCGAAAGAACCCGCTGCGAAGGACGAAATCAAAGATCGAGATGCCCCTTGGAGTGTAGGCCGGCGAGGAAAGAATCGGATGCCGGTCTCTCTAATTCACCGCTCCGATTCTCCTGCAAGGAATTTAACGGACCCGGGAACGAATCATGATGGGACCGAAAGAGCGCGAAGTGTGGTATACAGTGCTTGTGAGTTTCGAATGCATTGAATCAAAACCTCCGCGCTCCAAGCCCATTTTCGAAATCCCAGCCATGCTCGGCCGAGCGGATACGGGACGAGTGGGCATGAGAAAAGGCTGAACGATTGGCAAGAGATGGGGACCACAGCTGCGTGAATGATGCGGGGGATAAGATATCGTGGCGTTTGCGCAACCGAACTGTAACAATCGTGCAAAGAAGGATTATTGTCGCGACAACATCTCCGCGTTATCCGACTCTTCATTTCTCCTTAACCATTTGCTCACAATCTTTTTTGTGTGACTTCAAACTGTAACAATGCGCACGCAAAAGAATTATTTCCTTCTCACTAACGAACGCTCATCTATTTATCTCTTCATTTCTTCGTAACCGCCCGTTCACAGTTTATTTTGCGCGTCTTCAAGCAGTAACAATTCGTGCGGCAATAATTTCTGCTTTGTCACAATAACGGCTTTCCTTTATTTATCTCTTCATTCCGAGTTGACCGTTCGCTCACAATCCGCTGCTAAATTTCGCGGGTGAGGCTTATCTCGCTTAGGCTCTTTCGACAATCACAAGCCACAATTCACAGAAATTAAGGAGAATCAAATGAAGAAGCTCGTCCTGACCGCTCTTCTGGCCGCTTTAGCCACGTCTGCGTTTGCGCAAGAGGGCCCTGTTCCGAAAGAGGTCCCGTCGCTGAACCACGTATGGGTAATCATGATGGAAAATCACGGTTACAAGCAGGTTCTCAACAATCCGGCTGCGCCGTTCACCACTCAGTACGCGAATTCCGCGAATCTGGCCACCCATTATTTCGCGGTGGCGCATCCGAGCTTGACCAACTATTTGGAAGTCACCGGAGGATCGAACTTCGGAGTCCTGGACGACAATCCGCCGGACTGGCACAACACCGGTTGCTCACCGAACATAGTTAGCGTCATTACCAATTCCGAGTCCGTTGGGACCCCGATTTGCCCAATCTCGGGCAATGGAACGGACGCGGCCACCCCGGCCATCGACTACAGCAACGAGACCACCGGGCCTCCAGGCGTCAACAATATTGATGGCGTAAAATCGTACCGAGCGGATTCCAGTATTCTGGGAATGAGCATCGCCGATCAGTTGGTCGCTGTCGGAAAGACCTGGAAGAGCTACAAGGAAAGCCTCCCGCTCGGCGGCGCTGACCTGATCAACTACAGCGACGGCAACTTTACCAACCTGACGGACTTCACGCTGTTCAATACACTGGATCCTACCGCCAGCTTCAGCTCGAGCAACATCGTTCAGCTATACGCCGTGAAGCACAACCCGTTCGCATATTTCCTGTCGACGCAAACAGGTAGCAACCCGGAAAACAGCCTGGCGCAAGTTGCTCCATTTGACGGAGCCGGCGGCCTCTATGCTGATTTGGGCTCGGGCAAAGTGCCGAACTTTTCTTTCATCGCTCCGAACCAGTGCAACGACGAGCATGGGCGCAGCAACGGCACCGCGTTCTGTGCACCCGATCCCAATGACAACGGCACACAAAAGGGTTTGAATCCGGCGTTGATGGCGCTCGGCGACCAGGCACTCGGGAGGATCGTGAACGCGATTCACGCCTCTCCAGCCTGGAAGCAGGACCACGGCGCTATTGTCGTGATTTGGGACGAAGATGACTACAGCGTCTCTCCGACCGTTAACAAAGTTGCGGCCATCGTGGACACTAACTATGGCTTCCACGAATTGCAGAGCAGCGTTTTCTACACTCACTTCTCTCTACTGAAGACGATCGAAGGCGGATTCAGACTGCCCTGCTTGAATCATGCCTGCGATGCTACGACTGCGGCGATGACCGACCTGTTCGGCCAACCGTAGTCCGTCGAGCTGTTTTTAACCTGCGAGAAGAGGGCTGGTTTGCTCCCGGCCCTTTTTCTTTTATCCGGCTGTAGGTTTTCGTAGTGCCGGATGCCGCATCCTTTGTGCCGTGAGCAATGAGTGCGCAGATTCAGGCAATAACGATTTCGCGCAAGAACGCCTAAAAAACCTAAGCCCTTCAGGTTTGCTGTGGCACGCTAAGACTAGCGAAACAGAACTAGTCCCTGGCATAGCCCGATAGGAGCAGCAAGAATCGGAGAGCGCATGAAGCGAATCGTTCCAACACTACTCTTGGCCGCCCTGTGGATTGCGGCCGTGCGGCCCGCAAGCGCTCAGCAAAAGCCCGAAGTAAAATTCATCGCCGACACATTAGTGGTCGAAGCCGACGGCACGTACGAAACCGATCCCGACCTCGCCACGCTCACCTTCAACATTTCCGCCCAGGACAAGGATCTAAAAAAAGCTTACGAAACCGCAACGCAATCCGTGCAGCGCATCGTGGCGGTTGCGGAAAAAGGCGGCCTGAAAAGGGAAGATATCTACACCGGCGCTCTGACGCTCACGCCGTCCTATGACAAAGACCGCAATAAAAAGCCGAAAAGTTATTTCGTGCAGGGTGAAATAACCCTCAAGCTCCACGACTTCGCGCAGATTGGCCCGGTCCTCGACGGTGCGGTGCAAGACGGCATTGTCGATTTCCGCTCGCTCACCTACTCGCTGCAGAACGAAGAGCACGCCAAAGAAAATGCCGTCGCAAACGCAATGAAGAATGCGGTAGGCCGCGCGACCGCCGCCCTGGCCCAGAACAACCAAAAAGTCGGCGCCATTCGCTACGCCAGCCTCGACGTGCGCCAGTTAGTCGGCGTCGCGCAGTTCTACGGTAATCAGGTGGCAAGCCTTACAGAAACAGTCGTGGTAAGCGGAGCTACAACTGTGAATCGCGAACCGGTCCCGCCCCCGCCTCCGCCGCCCGTGCGCCCGCAGAAAATCACAGTCAGCGCCACGGTCCAAGCCGCATTCCAGATCCAGTAGAAGCTGCGAAGGACTTCACCGCGTAGCCGGCGGAGGGACTGGCTCGGACCAGTGGCAGTCGCGGAATTGCCAGCGGCCATCTCGATATTGCGCGACACCCGTAAAGTATCCACTATCCTCAACGCGGTGGCCGTCGGCCCATACTTGGAACTCGTGATACGGCGCAGCCGCCACAGCGAGATCCGGCGCGAGCGGATCGACGCGCAAATCATCGCCCCATTTCAACTCAATTTGTTTGATCGCGGTCGCAACCTGCTGAAGCCCCGCGGCAGCCTCTGCGCCACTTGCAAAAGCAATCTTGCCATTGACGGCCATGAAGAATGCCGGTGTGTCGGCAAAATACTTGTGCCACGCTGCCGGGCCGTCTTGCGTGACGTCGTGCGTCACGTGGCGCATAAAATCTCGCACCTCGGTCTCAACCGCAGCAGCGCGCCCTGCCGTCAGCGATTTGGTATCGCCAGGCGCAGCGCGATACGTTTTGGGTCCCGCGAGCGCCAAACCTGCCAGAAGAATTGCGCAAGCCATCCCGCGCAGAAATGCCCTTCTCATGAGTTGAACTCCTTCTTGCAAGCGTCGTCACCGCAATCCGCACAACGCTTGCCATTTCGCAAGCCCGGAAGTAAGTGGGTGGAATGTACCACAGGGAGTGTCGTCAAGAAGGTCTAACTTTACCGCACGAAAATGCCTCAGCAAAACGATGTTGAACGTGCGGCGTGTCTCGGGCGCTGCGAAGGGTTCTTCGGACCGACTCCGGCACGTCCGCCGGAGCATTCGCCTTTCGTATCGCCGGCGTCCTGCCGGCTCTTTTGGTTTCTCGATCGAGCGAAAACCGCCGGCAAGATGCCGGCGCTACAGCAGCTAAACCCTAGCCCTACGTCGTGCCAGTGTGTTCAGCACAAGGCCAGCTATAAGCGGAGGCCTATACGTCCGCGCTCTCTCCAATCTTGCAAATACGCGCAACGGTGCGCGAACCTTGCTAGAATATTCGTCGGATAAATTAACTCGGAGGCAATCATGGCAAAGACCGTAGAAGTGGAAATCACCTTCACCGACCGCACCGCCGGTCCCGGCACGTCCGCCGGAAAGTCCGTCGTTACCGCAGGAAGCCTGGCCGCCGGAATCGGCCGCGGCGTGCGCGACATCATGAAGAAGATGGACCGCAAGCAGCGCTTCGACGCAGCCAAGCACGGAATCAACGTCTCCGCAAAAATCACGGACGAAGCCGAGACCGCCGACGCCGCGAAAGCATAACTAACTTGCAGGGCGGTCCCTCGGGCTTCGCGATAGCACTTGCCGCTTTTGTCTTTCATTGCCATCCCGAGCGAGGCCGCTTTGTGGCCGACGAGGGACCTGCTGTTTGTTTTATCTTTCCCTTTGCCATGACGCGTCTCGGCTCCACGAAATGCTAGAATTCGCGTCATGCGCATCCTTCCTGTAACGCTGGCGACCCTCCTGGCGATTTTCTGCGCCGCGTCAGCCAAAACTCCAAGTTCCACACCAAGCAGGAAACTGCCGGTCGAAACGTGCCCTTTGGATGGGGCTCAAGACGTCGAATGGTCCGTGCAGACCAGCGGCATCGACACGAACCTACGCGGCCTCACCGCCACGCATTCCGTGGACGCAAATGGCACCGAACATATCACCGTGTGGGCCAGCGGTTCCAACGGCGTAATCCTTTCTTCAATCGACCTCGGCAAAACCTGGAAGCGCCTCCACGTAGCAGCAGGCGACTCACTCGATTTTCGCGGCATCGTGGCCTTCGACGCAAAGCATGCATACGTAATGTCCAGCGGCGAAGGCGAAAAATCCCGCATCTACGAAACGAAAGACGGCGGCGAAACCTGGAAGCTCGAATTTACCGGCAAGCAGCCCAGTTTTTTTCTCGACGCGCTGGTCTGCGACTCGCAGTGCTACGCGTTGAGCGATCCAGTCGACGGCAAGTTCGTGTTGATCTCCGACCACAACAACGGAACCTGGAGCGAACTGCCCGGCGACGGCATGCCCGCCGCGCTTCCGGGTGAAGGCGCGTTTGCCGCGAGCGGAACTTCACTCGCGCTGGGCACCGACGGAGCAATGTATTTCGGCACCGGCGGAGCAAAAGCAGCGCGCGTTTTCCATTCGCCCGACTTCGGCAAGACGTGGACTGTCACGGAGACGCCGATCGCCAGCGGCAATGCGTCGTCCGGAATATTTTCAATTCTGTCCATGACTTGGGCTGTAATCATTGTTGGCGGCGATTACAAAGACCCGAACCGCCCGTATCGCGTCGCCGCCTATTCGCTGGACGAAGGAAAAACCTGGCAACTCGCGGCGCAACAGCCGGGCGGATATCGTTCCGCGGTGGCCGCCTTATACGGCTCGGCGCTCGCCGTCGGCCCAAACGGCGAAGACATGTCCGACGACTTCGGCGCTCACTGGAAACACATCGGGTCGCTGGACCTGAACGCGGCTTTCGTTTTGGATATTCACAATGGATGGGCGGTCGGCGCGAAAGGCACCATCGCCCGCCTCATCAACCGCAAACAATATCTAATTCGGAACGATGTTGTGCGAGAAGAGCGAGCGCGGGAATCAGCCTATTTTCGACGGTGACTTCTTATCGCGACACACTCCGTGGAAACGGGCGAGCGTTACAATTTGCCGAGAAGAAAAAGGATCAGCAGGATTAACAAAATCAGTCCGATGCCGCCGGCAGGGTAGTAGCCCCAAGTCTTGCTATGTGACCATCTTGGCAAGCTGCCAACCAGCGCGATGATCAGCACAATCGTCAAAATCAGAAACACATCGTTCCTCTCTGCCGCCAACTGTCTTTGGTAGGGGCGCTCGCCGCGGCGAGCGCCCCTACCGACCCTTGCACTGGGTTCGCCGCGCCACGGGCGACGACGGAGTCGAGGCGCCGAGCAACGATTGCTACTTGCTTGCGCTGGCAGCGGTGGGCGCGCAGAACTGATCGAACGCCTGCGTAAGATCCGCGGCAATCGCCGACGGATCGCGCCCTTCGATGCTCTTCCGCTCCAGCATGAAGACCACTTTGCCGTCGCGCATCAGCGTGATCGAAGGCGAAGACGGTCCATAAGGGGTGAAATAACTCCGCGCACGCTCGGTCGCTTCGGCGTCCTGCCCGGCAAACACCGTGAGCAAAACTTCGGGCCGCGGTGTGCGCGAGATGGCCCGCGCAATCGCCGGACGCGCTCTGCCCGCCGCGCATCCGCAAACGGAGTTCACTACCACCAGCGCCGTCCGTTTTTCCTCTTTCAGCGCAGCGTCCACTTCCTCCGACGTTCGCAATTCGCGAAAGCCGATACCTCGCAATTCCTCTCTCATCGGTCGAAGCAAATCTTCCGGGTACATCGCCATTGCTACCGCTCCTTCGCCAATTCGTAATCTTGGGATTAATTTTCGCAGCTAGTGTTGGGTCGAACGCATGCGAATTGGCGGCTCGCATGCAAACGCCATGAAATGCACATTCATTCTACCGCGTTTTAAGCTCGCGGAGTGTTTTGCCGTCGTAACGCTGTCCTTTAGGGCGGCATCTTGCTTCTGTCTTACGTCCGAATAACACAAATGTAAGATGCCGGGCTAAAAGCCCCGCCACGGCGGGCAGGCCGGGGCTAGGAAAACGAAAAGTGGCGGCAAGCCGTCGCGCTCCAAACGCTGCCGGCACGATCCTGTGGAATGCGAGACCTGCCGGCAGGCAGGGCTTGCCTCCGCTTTGCCATCTGCCGCACCACTACAAACTGTTTGACTGGCGGAGGTGAATCGCCGCGGCATTGTATTGCGGGATTACTTCTTCGACTGGCGGAAAAAATACTTGATCAGCGAAAGCCCGCCGGTAACGGGCAGCAGGAAAACCTGTTTGATAATCCCGGTACGTCGTTCGATGCGATCGTGGACCTGGTCCGCCTCGACTTTCTTCGCCGCGACAACCGCAGTGACATACTTCGCAAAATTGACGCCACACTTTTCGCAAACGCCGCCCTGGCGCTGTTCGTGTTTGCACGCAGGGCATTCAAAACGCAGTGTGGCATGACAGCGAGGACAAAATCGCGCCACCTCGCGCGCGTCGCCACCGCATTTGGGACATTGGATCATCCGCTGGGGGATCGGCGCCGCACTAAACGACGACCCGGCCCGGCTAGTTGCAGCGCTCGTTGGCCCACCGGTCGCGGCGCTCGGCTCATTCGCGGGAGAACGCTTTGGCGACGATAGGCCTCCCCCATTAGAGGGCTGCTCTCCAGGTTTACCGCGCGTGAAACTTCCACTCATACTCATAGTTTATCCGCAAGAGGGCAGGCGGAATGCTGCGGTGAACGAAAATGCGGCTTCCCGTTAACTGTCCCTCTGGACAGGTCAAGAAAACAACTGCTCCCGCCGGGGCGCAGCATGCTGCGCCCGGCAAAGATGCTTGGCAATACCCATGGGATTACAGATCGATTTTGTTCGGCAGGTAGGCGCTCTAATGCTTTGATGAGGATTATCGCCAGCGCTTCACCGGGCGCAGCATGCTGCGCCCCTACAGCATTGTGCTAGAAGTTGCGTCTAGCAAAGCCTTCGCGGCGTCGCCGATCTGAGGGGGATCAATCTCGCGTTAGCGGAAGGAAGGGAACTTGAAACGCTTTCCGTTTCCGTTCCCGTTGGGGGCGGGGGCGCCGATCACTTTTTTTCGCGCAATCGCATTCGCGTCGCAGCCGGGACGCCGCGTCGGATCACCCGGACGCGGAACAAATTTCGGTTGCAAATGCTCCGGCAACGGAGCCAGCAGCCGCACAACGTGGCCCAGCCGCTCCTGCTTGAAAGGTTTCGCCATGCAAACGACCGCGCCGATGGAATGCGCGTTCGAATAATCACTGGGGTACGCGGAGCTCGTAACCAGCACCACCGGGATACTCCGCAACCGCGGGCTCGTTTTCACATGCGCACAAACATCAAATCCCGGCAAGCCTTCGCCTTCCACTTCGGCGATCACGAGTGCGGGCGTGAACAAGTCGAGAACTTCGCGCGCCTCCATATTCGAGCTAACCGCAATCACTTCGTACCCTTCGTTCTGCAGATATGTTTTCATCGAATCGCGCAGCGCCAGCTCGGAATCCACGGCGAGAATGAGCGGTCTCTTGGATCGCGGTGTAGGATCACTGGAAATGCTTGTCGGCGTGTTTTCCAGTTTGCGGCCGCAGGAGTCAACCAGATCCTCACCTACGCCGACTCCCAGCGCAATCGCCACGCGGCGGCGTCCATCGGAATCCTCGTGAATGCGCACGACGCGCCCCGGCTGCTCGGCCTGAATCGCGTTCTTCGCATTGCTATAAGGAAATGTAACCATCACATCCATGCCGCGCGAGTAGTCCGTAAGGGAGGTTGCAAACAAGAGCCCGAAGCGCGAAACGTCCATCGTAGTCGAAATTTCGTCTGGACCGCCATTCGTGATGTTCACGCCTCGCACGCGCACAGGGGCTGAAATCAGCGCGCGGCGGCGTCGGCGTCGGTCAGCAGCCGGCTGGTGAGCAGATGTCGTGTTTTCGGCGCCGGGAAATGAGGCTGCTGCGGTTTTTTCTTTCGCTTCCGCTGCGAGCTGAGACTCTGTCTTGCATTCGACAGGCGACGGCCCGGCGTCTTCCACCACGATCTCGCTGCACTCTTCCGAGGTTTGCGCGATATCGCTGAGCGAATATTCTGTCACACAGGCTTCCGCGACCTTCTCAATTTCCTGGAGCAATTTCGTGTCTTCCTTGTTCGCGTCGGGCTTCTCATTTGCGTGCGAGTCGGCTTGAATGGTGTGCAGCAGGCTTGCAAGAGGCTCGTTGCTGCCGCTCGCGGCGCACTCGGCGATTTGGCGGGGAGTTTCGGCGATCACCGCGTCGCAGATTGCGTCCAGCAACCGCCCTTGGCTATCGACTGATTTCTTCGTGGCGGCAGAACTCGCTTCAGCGAGGCCGCGTTCTATTTCAGCCGCCAGCGCCGCGGAAGTCTTTTCCGGGGCGTTTGCATCTTGCATATTGGGTTTGGTTGCGTCGCTCATCCGTGTCTAACCCCTGTGATCTGCCGGCCCGTATGGGGCAGTGCTCGTCCGACCACCAATGTAGCAATCAGAGGGAGCACGCGCACTAGCGTAGAAGTCACATTCTCCCAGTACTGGGGTGGCTCTTGCTGTAGTACGAAGGTAAGCGCCCGTAAGTCACGGCGCAGCAGGGGGATACTCATTTGAGAATGCACCAGGTACCAGAAAAATCCGCTCGAGTTCGGCTGCCCCTCGCAAATCGTAGAATTGGGACGATTTCCTACAATGCGCAAAAATACAGTCGCGGTGCTGATTGCCGACGTGGTGAAGTCCAGTTCGCAGGCCGAATTGCGTTCGCTGCAGGGCCAAACTCTCGCCAAAGTGTCGCATGGCCATCTGAAGCGCAAGTGGATCCGCTTGCTATATTCCGTTACCGCCGACGATGAGTTTCAGACAATTGGCGTTGCGCTGGAGAATGTTCCGGAAACGATCTTGGAATTGCGCATCAGGCTGCAGCCGCTGCAGCTCCGAATTGGAGTTGGTTTTGGCGCAGGTTGAGCAACGCGGGCTGTGCATCGGCTGGCTGGAAAGGCTTCTGGCGCTGACCGTTCTATTATTGCATTCCCTCCGCGACTGGGCGCCTGATTATTGCCGCGAAATCTATCGCACGGTATCCGCAATTCCATCGCGAACAATTTGCCGAGTATTTTCTGATCGGCAAGCTCCTGAGCATCTGCACAGCGTTCGTGGGCGGAGTCGTTCTGATGAAAGTTCTCTTCGGAGCCTCAACGCTCCCTCAATAATTCCGGCGTAAAAACTTTAGTGAAGGGAAGCCAGGACGCCGCAAAAAAAAATATCCTGAAGCAGCGCGTGAGGCGGCTCGCTGCTCCAGGATGTGGCTTCTCGTTGAAGTTTTAGAATATCGCTACAGCGGCCGTCCTAGTGGTGGGCGATTGCGATGGCCTCATCCACGTGATGATGCGCCTTTTGGAGATGCTCCAGAATCCGCGCCTGCAGTCCTCGCGTGGCCGGATTGTCTTCTTCCTTGCTGCAATCGGCGATCGCCCGGTTAAGAACTTCGCGCGCCTTGTGTAAACGTCCTGCCCACGGCCAGTGCGGATCCACGGCCGCATGATCTTCCAAACCTTTTCCGTCGTCGATAGCAGCGACCTTCAACGCGGCAATCGCTTCATCGATTTCGGGAACGCTTCTCTCTCCTGCACGCCGAGCTCTCCGCCGTTTGGACGTTGCAAGAGCGCCCGCGCGAACCGCAAGTCAGAAAGTGCGTGCATATAATGCGGATGGTGCCCCTCAGCCAGCAATTGATGCGAAGCTACCGGCAGAAAAAGGGCCAGTGCCATTGCGATCAGTGAAATTTTCACCAGTGTTTTCATTCGATATTACCCTCGCAAATCGATTTGTGTTCCAAAGGACACACGCTGCGGCGCGCCCCTATTCTCGATTTAACACCACCTCCATCCCTTAGTTGCTGCCTCTTTCCACTCGCGTCTTCCCAGAGATAACAGCCATCGGAGAAACTTTTCTCCCGCGCCTCGCGCCGAGTTTTGCTCCTGTACTAAAGTACAGGTAACTATTCCCACCCGCTTCCAGCTACCGGCGGCCGTGTGGTGAAAGAAATATGTTGTGATGTGGAAGGGAGCTCTGCACGCACTGCAACGAAAGTAGGCGCTACTTGAGGACCACCATCGCAACTCCGGTTTTATTGTTCGCAATGTTGGGACTGGTGTCTTTACAGCCTTCGGCGTTTTCTCAAGCAACCAGTCAGGCAGAGCCCGCGCGGAAACTCAAAGCCAGGGTTGAGCCCAGGTATCCGGCACTGGCGCGCCAGTTGAATCTTTCCGGAAAAGTGAAGATCGCAGTGATGATCTCTCCGGACGGCCGCGTCAAATCCACCCGCACACTCGGAGGCAGCCCGGTCCTGGTCAACGCAGCTTTGGATGCGATCAGGATGTGGAGGTACGAGCCAGGCCCAAAGGAAACCGTTGACTTTGTCGAACTAGACTTCAAAGATCCCCAGAAATAATCCGAGTCCCCACTGCGTGCCGCGGCTGGCCTCGCATCTCACAATGCAAAATCAGACGAACCCCGCCCCCGGTTTTTCAGTCTGTTAACGCAAATCCAATAGACGAATTGATTGTATGCCTGGGCTCGAGTACCGTCGATCTGGAGGTTTTGATACCAACAAAAGCGGAGTCGCCGCTGAAATAACCCGGACGGGATGAGATATGGCGTTGAGCTAAAAAAGACAGATAAATTCGGTAGACAAGATGAACGCCACGTAGTCCGCGACATCGAGCCTGACGACTGGGACACAACTCAAGCCGCAGCAGACAGTGATCGTGCTTTCAAGGAATCAATTGGCGACCCCTTTTTTGCTGATGCCGGAATCTAACAAGTAGGTCAGAGATATGGTGCCTACGAACGTATGGCAAGAGGCGCGCGGTTCACAGGCGCGATCAATTCGAATGTCGTCATGTTCGAAATCAAGACCTGTGGAAACTCCCGTAGATGAGAATGGGGACAGGTGGCCGATTCTCTCGCGCGGCACCGGAGTTAAGTTTCGGCACGCATGGAAAAGCGGCGGACTCATTGCCATCGAGCAGCAATAAATCGGCCGCCTTCTCGTTTCAAACTGCCTGATCGTTCCGACTAGTCGCCGCCGGCACCGTCAGTCACCTCTTCAGAGGTGAGGAAGTTCGTGTTCGCTAAAGTAGTCGGAAACGCCGGGGTCGGTGCCAACGACGGGATGCTAGATGCGAGCGCTGACGCGAGCGGCAGATCTTGTTTGCTTGTAGCCGACGCCGTTGCTCTGCCGCGGCTGTCCTGCAGACGCGTCCAATCCTGCTTGAACTCTAGCAACGTTTCGCGGCTGTGCTTCGGACTGTTCAGTTCGGCCTGCATGCGCGCGAGAATGACATGTCCGCATGGGAATGGCGACTGTTCGGGCCGGAGGTAAAACATGAGAAAGACCGCTCTGCCTGTAGCGATATTGCTGTTCGGTGTCATGTTGACAGGAGCGCAACAGAAGAGCATGAGCGATGAGGGCGGACACGTGTTGGCGCTTGAAAATGTGTGGAACCACGCTTTGGAAGCAAAAGACATCACTGGGCTGAACATGCTGTTGGCAAAGACGTTTGTGTCAGTGGAAATCGACGGAAGCGTTTCCTCAAAGGACGAATTTCTAGCGAGTATCAAGTCGCCTGACTATCAGGCATCGCAAGCGGTGAACGAGGAAAGTCATGTGCAAGTTTACGGAGACGCTGCTGTGGTCGTTGGGGTGTTTCGAATAAAGGGCACGGAGAAGGGGAAACCCTATGTGCACCGCGAACGATTCGTCGATACCTGGATTAAGGTCAATGGCGTTTGGCAGTGTGTAGCTACCACGAGCACACTGATAACGGTGAAATAGGAGAGTGCTGACTATATTGCGGCCACTTCGTTGCCTCCTCCTTAGGCTCGACTGATTGTGTGGCGTGGGAGGGTGCGGCGTTTGAGCGCGACCGTCAAACGGCGCACCCGATGTTCCCAGACGCAACAAGGACCTGACCGACGTGCAGTTTGATCCGCCAGTTCAGTCATAGATTACTGTCCCGTTCGCCTGGGTAACAGGGAGCCCGTCCTGCAACTACCTGAGATACTCGGAGTCCCCCGTGGACAATGTTTTTGCGCAAATCAAAGCGGACCTCGGCCCGAATGTCCTGACTTCGCAATTTGCTCAATGTTCGTTTTGCTTCACATCGCCTTTGACCAAGTCGTCGCCGTCGGATACGGTAACGGCCCGAGAGATCTCGCGGCGAATTGGACAAAAATCAGGCCAGCTCAATATCGACAGTAACGGCGTCACTCACAACTTCAGGCAGAGCGGCAATGTGATCACCGTTACCGTCGGCCCCAATGAAATGCTGGTTGTGAAGCCATAAATTAATGAAGCTTTGCGTATTCGGATTTGGCGGCGATCAGGATCGGGATGTCCGCGTCGGCATCTTTCCACAAACTTAAGAATTCCTGATAAGCCTTGCGCGCCGCGGGCGTGTCGCCCTGAACAGCACGAGCGCGTCCCAGCCATAGATGGGCGAGGGCTCCAAACGGACAATTCACGACCACGGCGCGCTGATCGATGAATTTCTGGAACTCCCCCGCAGCTTCGTTCCCCTGATGCAAGAGCAGGTAAGCTTGACCGCGCAAGTACGCGGGGTAGATGAGAGAGCCGCCTTCCAATTGAGGGCGCGGATAAGCTAGCTCATATGGCGCTGCGGGCTCGAGGGTTTTGATGGCTTCGGCAGGTTTACCTCGATCTAGTTGGATAGCGGCACGAATGGACCGCAGCCAGTAGCTATTCAGCTCCGTGTTCTGCGGGAAGCTTTTTTCGAGATTTTCGGCGAGGGCTTGCGCCTGCGCAGTATCTCCAGCGCGCGCCAGAACCAAAGCTGCGAGCACTTGCGTGTCCCGCGTGTCAGCCAGCCGGAGGCCTTCTTTGGCCGCTTCCTTGGCTTGACCGGCATTTCCGAATTCAACGTCTCTCACGGCCGCGTTCATCTGCCAGATTGCCGCGACCTCTTGGAGCTCGTTCCTTTTAGCCGACTCCACCGCGCGCCGGGAAAAATCTCGCGCCTTTGCGAGTTGCCCGGAATAGGCCCAGGTGTCGGACTGCTGGCTAAGGAGCCAGTCCTCGGCTCCGGGCATGCTGGTGGCGACGCCAATCTGGCGCTGCATCTCCGCCGGATCGTTTTCGAGAAAGGCAACCACATACAAATCCGCGTGCAGGAAGGCGTCATCGAGGCCGCGGTCCACCGCTTCGCGGTAAGTTGCCTTGGCTTCCGCGAGGCGATTCAGCGGAATGTAGACTTCCATCAGGTTTGAGTAGGTCACCGCGACATCGGGACTGAAGCGAATGGCATCAAGGTCCTCTGAAACTGCTTTTTCATAGCGTCCCAGATATTCGGCGTTCAAGCCCATCAGTTGATGGGGCATCTGGTCTCGTGGATAGGCATGGGCCCAAAGTTCACAAGTTTGGTTGGCTTTTTCCAGTTCGCCGGTGACGCCGGTATAGTACAGCGCGGTGATGTAGAATTTTTCACGCTCGCTGACGTGTTCCCGGGATTCGTACGCCTTCCGAATATTTTCAGCAGCCTGACCGGGCTCGCCGAGGGCTATATAGTTGCCACCGAGGCTCGCGTAAGCCAGCGCGAAATTCGGGTCGAGTTCAATGGCCCGCTTGAAGAACGGGATGGATTCGGCTTGGTTCTTTTCGTGCGATGTTCTGAGTGCCAAGCTGAGAGCTTTCAGGGCCTCTAGTGAAGGCGTGGTAGCCTGCTCGATTGGTGTGTCGTACTTCTGTATCGAAATTAAAGATTCACCCAGCTTCCCGCGCAATTCCCGCGCGGCTTTGCCGAGTGCGGCCAGAACATGCGTCTTGTCTTCGGAGGTCACTTGTTCGCGCGCCAGGTTTTCTCCCGTGCGGCAATCCACGGCATTCAAACCGACGACGTATTCGCTCTCGAGCTTCGCAATCGAGCCGTCGATCACGGCGGCGCTTCCCACCCGCTGGCAAAGGTCGCGCGCGATATCGGGTGTAAGCCGCGCATCCGAGGAGCGCCCCATCAGCTTCAAGGTGTCGTGAACTTTTTCGTCCGACAGGATGGCCAGAAATGGCGACTGCGCCAGTTGCACCGCCAAGCCTTGCTTCAAGGCGTCGTCAAACACGGGATCGCCCGTGGAATTCGAGAAGTCGGAGATGACGATGGTGTCTTTTTCCGTGAGCGCGGGAATTCTGCGAGCGAAGAAGTATGCTCCGGCCGCGATTGCCGCAATGAGAACCGCTATGGCCGCCGCGATTTTCCATCGAGCGCCCGCCAGGGGCGCGGGCCGTGCCGTCCCGGTTGCTTTGGATTCGGATTCGGCTGCGGCCGCGTCTTCATGTGCAACTGAGCCGGTTTCCTTGCCAGAGGGCGATTCCGGGACTTTCACCGCTTCCAGCGCGGGACCAACGAAACGGTAGCCGCGCTTGGGAAGAGTTTCGATGAAGCGCGGCTTGTCCGCCTCGTCATTCAAGGCCAGTCGAAGCTTCTTCACCGCCGTGTTAAGGCTGTGGTCGAAGTCGACGAAGGTGTCCTCGGGCCAAAGCCTTTCGCGAAGCTCTTCCCGCGTGACCACCTGCCCGGGCTGCGCCAACAACATGGCCAGTATCCGGAAAGGCTGCTCCTGAAGCTTGATCTTGTGGCCGTTCTTGTAAAGCTCGCCCGCGCGCAGGTCTAGCGTAAAGACGTCAAAACGCAGCGTTGAGAGGTCCTCGGGGGGCGCCGCCATACGACTCGCCTCGGGCAGGCAATATACCATCAACGGTTTCCAGCGAGCTAAACCCTTTCGTCTCCGGGGTTTCTTGGTTCATTCCCAGTTCACCCAGAGTTTATCCGCGGTGCATTGAAGGATTTCCGGCAAGGGAGGAAATTGTACCCAGTTCATGACACCCGGTTCGGCCGGGCAGCCAGGAACCGAAGAGGAAATGAACAGGGAGGATCCCATGAAAACGAGAATTCTGGCAACGGCAGGCGCGGTATTGCTCTCAATTATCGGGGCGGGTGTTTGCCGGGCGCAGTCGCGGACAGTGGAAGCAAACGTCCCGTTCGCATTCCAGGTCGGAAACAAAACGATGCCGGCAGGGAACTACCGAGTTGAGTCGATGCCAACCGGGAACGGGTCTATCCAGGTACTCCGCGCCAACAGCGGAGAAGCGCGACCGACGATTTCAACGATGCCGGCCGCGACGGATAGCGGAATACCGGTGCCGTCATTGGTCTTCCACCGATACGGAAATCACTATTTCCTCGCACAGATTCGGACCGGCGGCGGACACGCGCGCGACGTATACCCGACGTTGCAAGAAAAGGAGCTCGCGCGCTCGGAACCCGGCGTCGAGGTTGCGATCCTGTTTCAGACTCCGGCTGCGAAGCCGTGAAGTGCGCGTGCGTCAGGTAAAATTTGTAAATTCGAGTATGTAAGAGCCGGGCGTAAAAATAATTACTTGGCGATACCGGTCACGGTTACCGAGACGGGACTGATTCCTGTTGCAGGCGGCCCTGCTGCGGACAAGGTTCCATCGCTATTCAGCGTATCAATCGAAGCCGAGGCGTTATTTTCATTCACGACGTGAGCGAACTTTCCTGAAGGATCGATGACGATGCGGAATGCTTGCATTCCCGTGAAGATAGTCCCCGGTTCATTCAGCGTTAAGTTTCCGGTGGTGGAGTCGATGGTGTACATCGAAACAGTGTTGTCCAATCGATTCACCACGTATGCGAACTTGCCCGAAGGATCCACGGCGACTGACGTGGGTTGCATTCCTGTCATAGCCTCGCTTATCGTACTCGGACTCAAAGCTCCCGTGACGGGATCGACCGTGTATTGCGACACCGTGTTATTGCCGTATGCATGGGGAACGTAGGCGAACTTACCGGAAGGATCCACGGTGACGTCAAACGAAGATCCTCCTGTGGACACCGTCGCAGGCGTCATCAGGGTTAAAATTCCTGTGGTGGAATTGATAGCGTACATGGGCACGGTATCGTCATCTTGATTTGCCACGTAGGCGAACTTGCCGGAGGGGTGCACGGTCACGGAGAGGGGACTCATTCCTGCCGGCACGGTGGCGGGCGTCGTCGCGGTCAAAACGCCGGTCGTTGCGTTGTGATTGGATTGATAGTGTACATCGAGATTGTGGCGTCATCGGCTGCGCTAGACACAATGATCGCGACATATGCGAACTTGCCGCTAGCATCGACGACCATGCTTTCCGGCAGGATTCCAGTTGCGACCGTTGCGGGTGCTGTGGCTGTCGGGGCTCCGGTGAAGGAGTTGACGGTGAACATGGAGACAGTATTGTAGTAAACCCATCGAGAACGTAAGCAAACGCCGGCTGAGATGCTGGTGTGCACGAAGGCGCGATAATTGTATGACCTGAACTGCCACAACCGGAGTTCAAAATCGAGAATGAAACTAAAACCGCAATGCAAAAAGTCGACAGGCTCCGAAATTGTTTCGTTGGCCCTACGAACGGCTTCCATCTCTAGCTATCGGGACGATAGGCAGAAAAACACTAATGGATTAACCGGCTTTTCGGTGTAGTAAGTATCATGGGCTAGTTATCTTAGAGTGTTAATATCATAAGTAGTAAAAGCACGGAATGGACCTACGCGTCGTCTGAAGTCTGCGTCATGTGAGGACGCGGTTGGCATCGGTGAACAGTTTTCGCAGCGCACGAACGACCGCTCGAATTGCCACCACGATGATGGCGAGCGCGACGACAACGATGCTGGCGGCAGCGTAAGGATGCTGCGTCGCAAACCAAGTCAAGAAGATGACGGTGGCATCTTCGCCCAGGCTCAGCGCCATATTCGAGAACGGTTCCGGAGAATGAGTAACGGAAACGCGCGCCGCCATTTTCCCGCCGTGCGCGAGTAAAGCGATGATCGCTCCGAAAAGCGTTGCAAGCAATTGCTTGTGCGCCGGAAGCTCGGAAGTAGCTCCGTAGGCGAGCAAAGCTGCCACCGGAATGCGCACGAAGGTGTGCGCCGCGTTCCAGAGCAAATCGAAGATTGGAATTTTGTCGCCAACCAGCTCGACCAGGAAAAGCAAACAGCACACGCCGATCACGTACCAGTTTTCAACTTCGTGCAGCGACCCCGGCAGCGCCAGAAGATTGGCGCGCGAAAGCAAGCCGAGCATCGTTACTGTAGCATAAACATTCAAGCCTGCCGAGAAGCACACCACTACGAGCACGGCAGTCAGTTCCGTGCCGGTAGGAATCAGCGCGATTCGCGAAGCTAGCAGCATCGCCAGGGTCACTCAGAATCCCACAATACCACTGCAGCCGGCGAGAAAGCAGGGCGATCCCTCCACCAGTGAAAACGCGGCGTGTGGTTGATCTGCGCGGGCTGGGTGCGAAAAATTAAATATCTAAATCCACTCGATTGACTAGATCGCTTACTTTGTATGGCCGGATCCAACCGAGGCTAGTCGGTACGGCAATGGACACACTCGCATCGCAAAAACAGCATCCAATATGGCGGAGCCAGAGATGCCGCCGACAGAATCGAGTAGCCCGCACGTTAATCAACGACCTTATCACGCGGGCTCGGGCTCTCTCTCCTTCTTCCGGAGAATCCCGGCCGACGCTAGCGTGACGACCAGGCCGATCGGAAAAACCTCCATGAACGTCATGGCCACATTGACCACCGGGTTGTGGTACATCTTCTTGAACTGCTCGGCCTGCTGCTGCGTCTTATCCAACTTCTGCTGGCTCGCGCCGGACGCCTTGGCGTGCTCCACCATATGGGCGGCATATTTCTCGGCAAAGTCGGGCGTGAATTGGTAATAGACGAGTTCCCATGTCCCCACGTAGCAGGCGCTGGAGATCAGCGTAATCAGAATGCCAACGGCGAACCCGCGGCCGAACGTGAGCCGCCCGCCTCCGAAATTCTCCCGGTACGAACGCACACCGAAGAACACCAGGAGCGCCGAGAGCACGATCGAGGTGTAGCCGAGGATCTCCCCTTTTTCCCAGCCGACCTTGTCGACGAACGGAATAGTAACCAGCATCATCGCGGCGGAGATTGCGCCGGAGATAAGTCCAAAGATGAGAGCGGTCTTTTTCATAAAATGTCAGTCTCCTTGCGTGAATTTTGCTTTCACGTGGCCGAAGCGTAGCGGCGCACGCGCGCGATGTCGTCACACTTTCGGGTGATTTTGCATTCGGAAGCGAAAAATCACGCTTTTGGGTGAGGAAGACGTCACGGAATCAGCCGGGCGGTCTTGCCGATCTGCACGGCTTGGGTGCGCCGCTTGGCGCCGAGCTTATCAAACAGCCGGCTGGAATGGGTTTTCACCGTGTTTTCGCTCACGAACAGCCGCCCGGCAATCTCCCGATTGCTCAACCCGCTGGCGATAAGCCCTAGAATTTCCAGCTCGCGCGCGGTGATGCCGAGCTGGCTCACCCGCGTCTCGTCAACGGCGAACGGATCCGCGGATGGCACCGGAACTTCCTTGATGATCAACGCCCGCTTTTTCCTAGTAAGTGTCTGCCCGAGCCAGATGCCGAGCGCGGCAAACAGGGCGGCGATCAGCGCGCCGTAGATCTCCACCGAATGCTCGACGACCAGGAAGCGGTACTCCGTCAATTTGAGGATCACAATAAGCACGCCGCCGCACAGGCCGTAGAGCAGAATGTCGCGCACCGCGCGGCGTCGCGAACTCGCAGCGGATTCCTTCGTCAAGGTCACGGGAAGGCCATGATATCTGAAGACCGCAACCTTGGGGAGCGCCAGCCTCCTATGTTGGCGGACCGCACCTATGGCGTCTCCTGATGAGGAACATAGAAGGATGGTTGAGCTGGGCGTGCTGTTCAACATCAAACCGACCCCGTCCGGTGCGGTAAAAGTCGCGGTATTCGACGACACCTGCGGCAATCTCATACAGCTTGTTGAGAATTGAACTAATCGGGCACTGACAGTCACAAGTGCTGGCCCGAGACGCTTTACTTGATTGATTCTGTATCAATGAAGTTTCGCGTACCCGGCTTTGGTGGCGATGAGGATGGGGATGTCGGCGTCGGCGTCTTCCAAAGCGTGAGAGAGCCCTGATAAGCGCTGCGCGCTTTATCCACACGGCAAGCTAATTAAAGCGTAACGACGGTACACTAACGTGCCCCAGGACTCACCACTGCGTGGTTTGTAAAAAGGAATTTGCCCCCGCTTTCCGCCACTAACGCAAGTTGCGACGGGCCGACCAAGCCTTCCAAACGTTCCACTGCCGGTCCGGTTGCAAGCAGATAGAAACGTTCGGGCTCGGACCACAACCTTTTGAAATCTGTATCTTGAATAAATACATCTGGCACCCCCGGAGCGTACGAACCGTATTCGAGATTTTGGAAGCGAGCGTTTAAAAGCAGGGCTCTTCTGTTGGTGTAGAAAAAGACGGAAGAGAAAGTGTAGTAGTGATGGTTCACGATCAGCGTACCTTCCGGGGATTTCAGCAGCGCCTCTGCCAGCGGTCTGGAAGAAAAGTAGGGATCAAAAACTACCAGCGCCAGGCGAGCGGCGTGAAAGAAAATAATCATCATCAGAGCGGAAGCCAGAAACGCGCGTTGCCCGATGGCTCGAAACGTTCCCACGGCGCCGACAATAAAGGCAATCCCCGCGACGAGCAATGGAAGGCGAAGATATGCGAAGGAATAGAGCGTGAGATCTTCCATATGGCCTAGAGCGAGTGAATAAACCGCTGGATGCGAGGTCAGCGCTTTTGAGATATCTCCGGACACCGGAATGTTGCGCACGTAGAAAAGAATACCGAATACTACCAGAGCTGCGAAAGCGCTGATCACAGAAACAACGCGCGTTCCTCGGCGCACCCAAGGCCCATCCATCGCCATCGCGGATCCCAGTAGCAGAGCGAGCGCCGGGTAGCAAGGCATGGAGTAATACTCTTGCGTCGTGGAAAATGTGAAAAAGACAAGCACGAACCCGACCCAGCACAGTGCGAGCAATCTGGTGCGGCCCGCGCGATCGATAGGCTGGAACGAAAGCTTAGCGATTGCGGGAAAGTAAACGCTCCAGGGAAACAGCCAGACAAAGTGCAGCAGCCAAAAGTAAAGACGCGGGACAGTGTTGTAATCCCGTGGATAGCGCAAATTCAGGAAGCGAAGGAGTTGCTCATTGATGAAATAGAACCAGAGAAATCCGTGATACTGGCCAGGGCCGCTGTGCAACGTGAAGGCAAAGTAGGGAGGGTTCCGCAAAGTAGCCAGAACGTGCCAGGGAACCGCAATCAAGAGAACCATCAAGCTCCCGCTAAAAACATGAAGCCGTTTCCAGGTTTCGCCGGAAAAGAGCTGGTGGGTGAGAAAAAGATAAATGATCGCGGCGGCGACGGGGAAAACAACGGCGATCAAACTCTTCAATAAGAGGCCGGTTCCAAGGCTAGCAGCCAAAACGAAAGCCCAAACGCGCCAATGAGCTTCGTCCTGGTCCAGGGCTCGCAAGAACGCCCACATCGCCAAAGCTGTTGTCAACGTCAGCATGACATCGGGAATCAGGACTCGTGTAAACAGAAAAAGTCCCCCACCTGTGGCCATGCATAAGCCTGCGTAGAAGCCCGCCCGCTTTCCAAATGCCCAGGTGCCAAACGCAGCCGTCAGCCAAGCCAGCCCGATGGCGGAGAGAGCAATGGGGATGCGCGCGGACCAGTCGTGAACACCAAAGATTTTGTAGGAACCGGCGATCAACCAATAGACCAAAGGGGCTTTTTCGAGATAAACGACGCCGTCGAGACGTGCGGTCACCCAATCGCCGGAAGTGAGCATATTCCGGCTGATTTGAGCCTGTACGGCATCCACATCATCCATCAGGGACGGCGGAGAAATAATGCAGCCCAAGTAGATTGCCCCTGCAAAAAGCAGAACAACTAAATGAAGGTAGCTGCTCTTTCCAGGATGCAATGATCCGCCGACGGGGAAGAAGTTGTCTGAACTCTCCATTTTCTCATCCAAAGGAACAGAACTAACAAGCCCCAAAGGTGGTATCCGACATTCGCACGCCTTTTGAGATGAGAGCTCAGGTAAAACTCAATAATGTTGTGCCGGAAAAGGTCGGGATATGCCGAAACGCCTGCACGTAGCGTATCAACCAGCAAGGAACGAAGCGGTCCTCGAAGCCAATCATGAACTGGAATATCGAATCCGATCTTCTTTCGGCGGCGGATTGCAGGCGGCAATTTGTCTCGCATTAGTTCTTTAAGAATAAATTTCTGACAGGAACCGCGAATCTTGAGGGAAGCGGGGAGGGAGGCGGCGAATTCAACAATCCGGTGATCCAGAAACGGAGGCCGCACTTCGACCGCATGCGCCATGCTCATGCGGTCCACCTTGGCCAAGATATCGTCTGGAAGATAGTACTTCTGATCGAACCGGAGATAAGGCTCTAGTTCATCCTGAGACGGTAATATTTCGCCCAGATCTCCGAGAATTTGATCGAGCGAATGCGGAAGAGGACTTTGAAGCAGCGATTGTTTCTCTTCTTCGGAAAACGTTCCGTTCCAATAAACATGTGCCCGCTCAGGTAGCAAAAGACTCCCTTGCAGGAAACGTTTCAGCTTATATTCAAAACCGATCTTATCGTCGGACACCGGCCACCGAAGGACCGCATCCAACGCGAACCGTACAGCAGACGATGGCAATCGTCGTATCTGGCAAGCAAGCTGATTCGCCCGGTAAGTTAAGTAGCCGCCGAACAATTCGTCGGCACCTTCTCCGCTGAGGGCGACGGTTGTCTTCCGCTTGCACATTTTCGAAAGAAACCAAACAGGCAGCGCTCCTGCATCTGCATTCGGCTCGTCGGAGTAGTAGCCAATATCCTCAATTGCGCCCTGTAGATCGGCATGGGGGCTGAGATCCAACTCCTCGTGGTCGGTTCCGTACTCGTCCACGACTTGCCGAATGTATGGAGATTCGTCGAAACTACGGCCTCGGAAGGAAATCGAGAATGTCTTCAGGCGTGAACTGGATTCGGTCGCGGCGTAATGCAGAATCGTCGATGAATCGATGCCTCCACTGAGCCATATGCCCAAAGGGACGTCGGAAATACGATGCTCGCGCGCCGATTGTCGGAGAAGAAAATCGAGCTCCTCTTGAGCGGAATCCAAAGTCCACTGATGGGAACCGCCCGAGGGCAAACACCAATACGAGTCGGAGTAGATTCTGCCGTCTCGCCACTCTAGCCATCGTCCCGGCGGAAGCTTTTCAATCCCTTCGACAAGCGTCGACGGGCCAGGCACGTAGTTCAGAGACAGATAACAATCAAGGCCAACCAGATTCAATCTACGCTCAATCTCCGGGTGAACGAGAATGGCTTTTAACTCTGAACCAAAAAACAGATCTTCTCCGTAACGTGCGATGTAGAGTGGCTTTATGCCCATCCGATCTCGTGCCAAGATCATTCGTCTGGTCGATTCGGTCCAGAATGCAACCGCGAACATTCCCCTCAGACGGGAAAAACAACCCGTGTCCCATTCGAGAAATGCGCGAAGCACGGTTTCGGTGTCGCAGTGGGAGTGAAACCGATGACCAAGGCTCTCCAGTTCGCTCCGCAGTTCTTGGTGATTGTAAATTTCACCGTTGAATACGATGGTCGTGTCTTCGGCCTGAATCGGTTGGTCGCCAGAATCGAGGTCGATGACTTTTAGCCGAGTTGCGCCCATCGAACAGAGTCTCGATCGGAAGATACCCTGTTGGTCTGGTCCGCGGTGAATCAGGGTTGCATTCGCATTTCGAATGCGATCGGGATCTGGAGCCCAAGTCTTATTAGTAAATCCGGCGATTCCACACAAGTTCTCACTCCCCCCAGCGGAGAATGTCGGAGTACAGCCTCAGGTCCTCGTTGTGCACTTTTCAGGTACCGAAAAAATAGTTGTGAAAGGAATTGTAGCCTACCCGTAAGGGATGCTGCGATAGGTTAAAAGGGATGTATAAATTGCTGTAATTATTTGGGATAAAGCGCGTTCTACCTCATATAGATGGCAAGCGCCTAAAATTAACGCATTATAAAAGGGCGCCTCTTTGAAGTAGGTTTTGATCGTTCGCATCAACGCCTACAGAAAGGAGCACCCCCACATGAATGACGCTAAGTATATTGGGCTGGACGTGCACCATGCAACGATCTCGGCTGTGGTATTGGATTCCACCGGCAAGGTGGTGATGAGTCCATCCTGGAAACGAAAGCAGCCATGATTCTGCGGTTTATCCATGGGCTGCGCGGGACGGCGCAGGTGACCTTTTAACGCGTCGAAGGTCACTTTAGCCCGTTAGGCGATCGTTACTATGAGCTATGAACACGCCCCGCTCGGCCGCACTGCGGTTCCAGATTCTTGTGTAGGCAAAGTCTGCGGATTGGGCACAGTGTAGGGCGTCGTCCCGGCCAGCGTCGCGACGCATTCTGCCAGGACTTGCGGAAGTGGCAGCGCCGGTGGCGGCAAATTGTTCGGCAGGGAAGTATCCGTCTTCGCGAAATTGAACGCGCTCGTCATGTCGCCAACCGCCGCCCGCCGCCAGGCGCTCAAGTTTGGCACTTCCGCGCCGAACCGCGTCTCAATGAATCGCAGCACCGAAGTATGATCGAACAAATCCGACGACACGAACCCGCCACGGCTGAATGGAGAAATAATCAACATAGGGACCCGAAATCCCAATCCGATTGGCCCAGTTATCGGCGGATTTCCTATTACTGTCGGGTCTGGTACCGGCGGTGCGGTGATGTATTCCCCCGGCGTTCCGGGAGGCGCTGTCACTGGCGGAACGTGATCGAAAAATCCGCCGCTCTCGTCATACGTTGCGAATAACACCGTCTTTGCCCACTGCGACTGATTCGCGCTCAGAGCCGTAACGATTGCTGACAATGTGATCTCACCAAAAAGACTTGGCGCGGGTGGGTGGTCCGAATCCACTATCGAAGCGATAACCCACGATACCTGCGGTAGGTTCCCATTTACCGCATCGTTCAGAAAATCCAACGGAAAGTTTGGCACGAAAGCGTTTTGATACAGCGGCGATGTGGGATCTTGAAAATTCTTGAAGTAGGACAATACATTGTCAGAGAAAATGGTGCTCAGAATATTCTGGTCCGGTGAAGTATAGACCTTCCACGAAATTCCGCGGGCCTGCAGTTGCTCGGGCATAGTCGGATAGGTTAGCTTTCCGAAAAAACTCGACCGGTTCAGCCCTATCGTTTGAAGCAACGGTCCGCCATTCTTTCCATCCGGGTCAATCGAAGCTGCCACGGTGTAAAGGCGGTTTGGATCGGTGGGCCCCATCACGGAGCAGAAATAGTTGTCGCAGATCGTGAACCCATCGGCTATCGCATAGTAATAAGGGATATCCAGACGATTGTAATAACCCATCGTCAATACGGCGTCATTTGGCGCGGCGGCCAGCCGCGACGTGACAAATCCGTCCATCGCTCCGTTGTTCCAACTCTGGTGCTGTGGCACCCAAGCATGTGTAATGTCGTGAGTACATGCCGCATTTGTATTGCTCGTGTCCAAATGAAACGGCTGCAAAATTCCCACGGGTGGATTTCCGGTGTTCGCGGGGTCAGGTTCCTCGAAGGCGGGACTTTTATCGGAGAATCCACGCACGCCGCGGTAGCTGCCGAAATAATGATTGAACGAGCGGTTCTCTTGAATCAGGATCACTACGTGCTCAATGTCCGTTAACTTCGCGCATGTCGATGGAGGAGGATTTCCGCCGCCACCACCAAGACTGCCAATCCCGCAACCAGCTAGAAGCGCCGTGCCAATCCCTGACGCGGCCGTCGTCGCGCTAATTTTCAATATTTCTCTGCGCGTGAGATCCCAGTGGTTCATACAAGAGGCCCCTTTTCCCAAGAAAGTTGGATGCCGAGTTGACGGCAACTGTTACCTGATGAACGAGCGGACCCGAAAGGGATTTTCAAATGTTCGGTTAGCGACTAACCGGACTTAGTCGTATTGATCGTCATGCTATTCTCGCGTTGGTATGAAGTTCACGCTCGATTACAACAAGATGCTTTTGCTCGACGCCGAGGATCTTGCCGAGGTAGGAATCAGGAGGCGTATCAGTCCATGTGGGAGGTTCTTGGTCAGTACGTGTCGGAGCCTGCCGCAGTTCAGGAAGTCGTCGATAACGACGCGCCGAGATATATCGTAAAATGTGGCGGCCCAGGATACGTGATCTATTCACCCGCTTTACCCGACGGCGAAGGTCAGAGTTGGGGAAGAGCGGCCCATGCGTTTTTCAGGATAATCAACGATCAGATGGCGAAGTCTGAATACCGCCTCTATGCGATAGGTGGCGGCAACGATTTGGGCGGAATGTCTCTGACGCAGCCTGAGTGCGAAGTGGCGCATAAGTCGCTGCCGCGTAAAGAGGATTGGCCTTACCTGCCAACATTCGAACCTCCTTGGTATGGGCAGTATCACAGTTAGAAGCGGCCAGCGCTGATTAACGTAATAATGTTGGCCTCTTTTGCTCGAAGTAGCCTTGCAGCAGGGCGCCGGGTTTTTAGGAACTCGGCCCAAAGTATCGGTAGTGGCCAGTAATCTTCCAATTGAACAAAACATCTTCCATCTTTGGGCCCTGACCGATGTTATGAACCAGCATGTATCGTCCTGTTTGCGGCCCTCTCCTGTCCACAACAATTCCGATGTGCGGGACATTTCCTCCCAAATCCCAAGTGACGAGATCTCCGGGAGAATAATCATTAATTTGGTAACTAACCGGCAGAGACTGGCCCTTGCGCCGGAAGAAGACCATCAGATTCGGGACTCTTCGGTGATCAATATTTGAGTCCGGGCGTGGCGAAGGCGAATTCCAATTATGCGGGTAGGCGGAGAAGTTCTGAACCATATCCTCGTGAACTTGCTTCTGGAGATCAACGCCTAAGGCCCTGTAGACGCGTATGACCTCATCCGTGCACACACCGGTATGCTCGGGAACGTCGCCACCAGGATACGGGATTCGCACATATGAAGGATCGTAGCGGACAGCATGGTGGGTTCTCTCGATCGCCGCAGCGACTAATTTTTGCAGGAGAATCTGATGTGAATTCCCCTCGAGGACTGTTGTTTGTGGAGACGCCAGGGCCCCAGCGCTGGCAAAAAGCAAAGCCAACACAGCTTGTCCCCAGAATGCCCCGGCTCTCATGCGAATATTTTACCAGCGTTTTGACCTTTGACCACTGATCGCGGCTTCGCAGCTGCTAGATAACATTCTGCTCGATGGCGAATCGCGATCGTCCTACTCGATGGTCGCTCGAATCGTAGCGCAAACACGTTCAGTTAGACGTTCGGTCCCGCTGTGGGTGCGTCCCATAGGCGGACAGTTGCGGGCGATTCGGTCAACGGCAGACGTGCTAAGCTGTGCGCCAGCATTCGCTTAGAGGGGACCTTGGATGGGCCGGGACATGCTTGAATTATGGTAACTCGTCCTTGGAGGTACGCGATGACCTCGTTCTGGCAAGACATACGGTACAGCCTGCGAATGATCGCCAAGGCCCCAGGATATGCGGCAATTGCCATCCTGACGCTTGCCCTGGGAATCGGTGCGAACACCACAATTTTCAGTTGGATCAATTCAGCATTGCTGAACCCGGTTCCCGGAATCTCCAATCCGAGTGAGGTCGTGTCGTTGACGTTAGGCAAGCCCGGCCAGAATTTCGGGTTTACCTATCCTGATCTCGAAGCTGTACGCGACGGGCAACAGAGTTTTGCAGGCATCGCTGCGTGCTGGTTCGCTCAAATCAGCCTGACGGGCAAATCTAAGCCGGAGCGCGTCTGGGGCATGGTAGCGACCGCGAATTATTTCGATGTACTGGGCGTGCGACCAATCCTTGGACGCACTTTTCTACCTTCAGAGGACGAGAAGCCTGGAGGCGCGCCCGTGGCAGTGATCAGCTACCGGCTGTGGCAAACACAGTTCGGTGCAAATCCGGATGTAGTGGGCCAAAACATCGAAATCGACAAACACCCCTACACCATCGTGGGCGTAACACCGGCAGTGTTTCAAGGAAGCCAGACTGGGGTGCGAACGGAAATTTGGGTTCCCATCATGATGGAAGCGCAATTAGACGCAAGGGGCGACCTGATTCACGACCATCACAATTTCTGGTTATTGGTCTTGGGACGGTTGAAGCCGGGCGTTTCGCTGGCCCAGGCGCAGGCGGAAATGACGCTTCGACTTAAGCCGGAGGCAAAGAATTATCCCGAAGAGCACAAAGGGAAAGACAATGTAATGGCCTACCCGCTCTGGCGTAGCCCATGGGGTTTGAATTCGTTTCTCTCCACGCTGCTGCCAATGCTGATGACGATCGCAGGTCTGGTGCTATTGCTGGCATGTGCGAACGTCGCGAATTTGATGCTGGTGCGGGCGGTTGGGCGGCGGCGAGAAATTGCCATTCGAATGTCGCTGGGTGCGAGCCGATGGCGGCTGGTTCGGCAACTGCTGGTGGAAAGTTTGATGCTGGCGCTGGCAGGAGGTGGGGGCGCGCTGCTAATCACCTCCTGGACCGCGGGAAGTTTGATGAAATTCATGCCAGATACGGACGCTCCATTGTCACTCATCGTCGCGACGGACCGCACGGTCATGCTCGCGACGCTGGTGATTGCAGTGCTCACAGGCGTGATCTTCGGAATTTTGCCTGCCCTGCGGTCCTCGGGTGCGGCGCCGATTACGGTACTGAAAGAAGACACCGGGAGCGCCTCGGGTACGCTGCGCAAGGCGCGACTGGCCAGCGGGTTGGTAGTAGCTCAAATTTCGTTGTCACTACTGCTGCTGATCTGCGCAGGATTGTTCATTCGCAGCGTCAGGAGCGCGCAACAAATCTATCCAGGTTTTAACTCACATAACGTGTGGATCGCTTCCTACGACTTGTTTACCGCAGGATATTCGGAAACGACTGGCGCGGAATTCGATCGCCAGCTCGTCGCGAAGCTGGAAGCGCTTCCGGGCGTCCAGTCCGTGTCTTTGTCGGACCGCGTCCCGCTGGGGTTTGGCGGAGGCTCCACCAGTGTGAAACCTGAAGGGTACGTATCGCAACCGAATGAAGTGATGGAAACACAGGCCGCGATGATCACACCGAATTATTTCAAAACCATGCAGATCCCGATTGTGAAGGGGCGCGACTTCAGGTTGCAGGACGCCAAGAGTTCGCAACGCGCGGCGATCGTCAGCGAAGCGTTCGTAGAGCGCTACTGGCCGCATCAGGAGGCTCTCGGCAGGCAACTCAATTCCGACTTTACGAACGAATGGTTTACCGTGGTCGGTGTGGCGCGAGACACCAAAGTGAGAGGCTTGAATGAAACGCCAACGCCTTTCGTGTACTTGCCGTTGTACCAGGTTTACAAAGCCAACATGATCATCAATGCGCGGGTGGCCGGAGATCCGCTGACTGTTGGCAAAACGATTCAGAACACCGTCCATGAACTGAATGCCGACCTCGTGATGTTCGATGTGAACACGCTCGAATCGCAGGAGCTGTTTGCCAGCTTCGGCCAGCGCGTCGCTGGAACTTTTGTCGGCGCGTTCGGCCTCCTCGCTTTGATTCTCGCTGCCGTAGGAATTTATGGCGTCACGGCTTACACCACTCGGCAGCGCACGCACGAAATCGGCATCCGCATGGCGCTAGGCGCGAGCAAAGAGGACATCGTCCGCCTTGTGCTCGGCCATGGTCTTCGCTTAACGCTTATCGGCGTGGGTTTAGGCCTCACAGCATCGTTCGCTCTGACGCGCTATCTGAGCGGCCTGCTTCTCGGCGTAACAAGCACCGATGCGTTGACGTTTTCCAGTGTCGCGCTCCTGCTCTGCGCTGTATCGCTCTTCGCCTGCTTCATACCCACACGCCGAGCGATGGGCGTCGACCCGATAGTCGCGCTGCGCCACGAATGATAGGCCTGGATTTAGCTCCCTAGGAACGCACTTCGTAAACTAGCATCCTTTCCAGTTAACTGTTGAAAGCAGGGATTCTCGCCGCCGAACTACGGGGAAACTGTCTCCTCTTCTAATGATTTGACCCGATGGCTCGATCCTCGAGGACGACGTATTACTCGTTAGAGATTCATGCGGATCACAATTTCACACAACCGTTCCAAAGCTGGGATGATCGCGTCCGTAGATCGCTCATTCGACGAATTCGTACGAGGAGAAGCGGGCCTGCCATTACGATTGGCTGTAAAAGAGAAGATCTGGAAAGGATCAACACTCACTTTCATGTTTAGCGCAAAAATGGGTTTATTGAGTACAACGATAAGAGGGACCGCGGAGGTCACTGAGCACAACATTATTGTCGAAGCTGACCTGGGCTTGCTAAATCAAATCCTTCCGGAGCAGGTCGCGCGTGAGGTATTTGGCGACCGAATCAAGGAGCTATTAAACTAGCCTTTCCGCCACTCCTAGCGAAAACGAGAACCCGTCGAAGCGATGGGTCGCGTTCTCGAAATCTAATCAATCGAGGGGAATCAGAGATCGAACATGGTTTACGATGTTCTGCGCTTCCATTTTTGACACAACCAAGTCGAAAGGTGAATTCGTATCCATAAGGTAATTCTTTACAGTCTCAGCGTGGATGGTAAGCACGATGATCGGAACGTGAGGCATTATTTGTTTTAACTCACGAGCGGCATCCCGTCCATTTATTACCGGCATATTCAGATCGAGAATGATCAGATCTGGCTTGCATTGTCTTGCAAGGGCAATTGCTTGCGCTCCGTCGACCGCCTCGGCGCACAGATCAAAATCCTTTTCGACTTCGAAGATTTTACAAAGCCCCTTGCGGACCGTCGGGTTGTCGTCTGCTATTAGGATTGTCTTGGCCATTTAGGTCTCTGCGGTGGGCGAGAGTAAAGTCGAGTAGCGCCCGAATTCTTTCTAACAGGATTTCCAAAATTGTACGATAAGGTGTTCGCTGTAGTACCAACCTGAATGAATGCCTTGCTGGCACCACTAGGAAGGCAGCAAGCTTTGAATACACGCGAGCAGCCCGAGCATGCCGTCCGCTTTGGCGATCACCGCATCAACAGCAATTCCTGTAGGGCTGAAGGTCCTACGGACTGCCTCGCTATACATTGTGAAGAGGATTATCCGCGTGCGTGGCATCATCTCTTTCAGGACGGACGCCACAACGATGCCATTTGTCCGGGGCATCGCCAAATCCAGGAGAACTAAATCGGGCTTCAGTTTGCGCGCTTTTTCGATAGCATCCTCGCCATCGACGGCATCGCCGCAAACGTGAAAATTTTGTTCGCTGAGACACGCACAGATAACCTTTCGGACGGTGTCACTGTCGTCCGCCACTAGAATTCGCTTGGACATCGTAGCCCTCTGAACCGCAGCGGCTTCGCCGCAAATTGTGCAACCGTTCGTTCCACGAACAGGTCCTGGTCATGTGCCGCCGATTCCGTGTCGTCGGCTACGAGTTAGTGTCTGGGCGGAGGTACAAATTCGACGCACCACGCTACTCCCAGTTAACTCGTTACGGAATACACTGTTCAATGTAGGACATTTGAGATTCCAGACTCAGATTCGTTGACTTCCTGTCGTTCCCGTCATAGGTCACAGTTATCCTGAGCTGGAAAGAGCTTTATCTGGAAGCACTTAGAGAATCGGACAAGCAGAAATTGGCCGAACTGGTTGATCCCCGCGGAGGACGCAACGTTCCTGCGCTTGCAGGAATTGGCAGGATCTACAGACGGTTATGGAGAACGGAGCGAGATACACGTAGCCTGCGCTGCTTTATTAACGATCAAACTCGGCTGGCCCTCGCCCCTGCCGTAACTCCCGCCGCATCGCGCATGCGGTCAGCTCACCATTTATCACAAGAAGCGACAGAGGCCGTACTGGGCCCAACGATTCTTATTTGCTGGGCGACTTGAACTCAGCAGCGCTGTCCAATCTGTACTATCGGCGAGCGAATCGGGGAGCGAATCTGGTCTTCATCAATGCCGCCATCGGCCTTGCTCGACGAGGCCGGAAACATACTCCGTGAATTCTAGCGCTTGAATACGAACACGCCGGGCCATCGAGAGCCATGAACAGGGTGGTTTGAAGAGGAAAGCAACGCGACTTACGAGGAGTTGGCGACCGATGCGCGGGCTGACTTCGCGTGCGAGCCGATGGAAAGTAGCGAAGGTTCAAGGGCGCGCCGCATGAGTGAATCTTTCGGTGGACCGAGCTTTCGCCTTTGCGGCTTCTTCTTCTCGATTCCTAGGTGATGAATTCGTTTGCAGCGAGCGGAGAAGCCGGCTCGAGATTTCGGCGATTTCATCGATGGCCGCCTCAAACGGAACTTCGTTCGCCTTCGACGGTTTGCTAAAACCGCTGATCTTCCTCACGAACTGAAGCGAAGCGTTCCGAATCTCCTGCTCAGTAACCGGCGGCTCGAAATTGAAAAGAATCTTGATGTTTCTGCACATTAGCTATCACCTCAAGATGTCAGCTCTCCCGATTGGCGACCGCAGAAAACGGTCTCTTCTCATCGCGGCAAGGCCCGGGAACATGCTCCGAGGATTGCCTCTCAGCATTTTACACTTTGTTCACGTCTTTGGCCGGGGTGGAGAAGGCACTAGGGGCTTCGTGATGTCATCCAGATACGCGGGCGTTCCTTCCACGCGCTCGAGGACGGGATAGCGTTCTCCGTCGTGGTAATCAATGTCCACAGTGAAAATAAAATTATCCACTTGAACGATCAAGTGGATCGGTTCGGTCTTGCCTTTCGCCTCGCGAATCGCGTCTCGCAGCAAATCGCCGGAGTAGGCTTGTCCGTTTACCGCGATAATCTTCGCGCCGGGATCAATTTTTGCCTTGTCGGCCGGACCTTTCCAGCGAACATCTTTGATATTGCCGTCGGCACCAACTTGAATGCCAATGGAGTACCAGGCGTCGACGCCAACGTTAGCGGTTGGAGCGGCATTGGCAGATATGACCGTCTCAGAAGCATTCGGATTGTCTGCGTAAACTAATTTGTAGCCGCCCCGCTCGATGCCGGCAAGATCGGCGCGTGGATTAATTTTATCAACGCGTTCGTGGAGAAAGGCCGCCCAATCGTAGGGCGCCACCTGATTCAAATCGCGAACCAGTTCGTCAAAAGTGTAAGTGACGATGAGCGGCCCCGTGTTTCCCCCTTTGCCTAGGAAAATTCGCACAAAGTCATCGAGGGATTTCTGATTGTTGGTCATCTTGCGAATCAGGGTGTCGGCATCGAGCCAGACGAGTTCGCCCTCATTGTAATAGTCCTGCCCACGCTTCCAGTTGGACCACACGGGATTGCCATCGCGGAGAATGCTGGCAGCAACTGCCGTATCTTCAGTCGAGCGCCACTCACGGCCGGGCGTGTAGTCAAGATTCGCCGCGAATATAGCAAGAACGTCGCGGTATTGCGCCTGAGACCTGAGTCCGGAGCGCGCGGCAAGCACGTCGCCAAGATATTGCGTCATGCCTTCGTAAACCCAGAGCAGGGCGCCTTGCTGTGTCGTGGCGAAATCAGTCTGGTACAGCCCGACGGGGCGGCGATACTTGCCGTTCCATGAGTGGGTGAACTCGTGCGGAAGCAGATCGGCGTCACCCAACTGATGGTCTTCATCCGAAAAGGCTTTCTCGCCAATGCCGTTTTCCGCGGACTGCCCATGCTCGAGGCCTAGCCCGCCGGCGGTGTCGGAAAGACTCAACAGGAGATGGTAATGGTTGTAATGGTGCGAACGATACAACGCATTCGCTTCGCGAACGAGATTCGCAATCTCAGCCAGCGCCGCTGGGCGAAGATTGGAGTCCTCGTGAAGGTCGGACACGACGTCGATGTAGTGCTTGGGAGAAATTTCCGGAGCCAGCGCAAATTCGTGGAAGTATTGTCCTGTGAGAATTGGAGAGTCTTCGAGCTGCTCAACGCTCGTGACGGCAAACTGCGTGGTGCTACCGGAAGCGGGCACGGGATAGGTGCCGCCTCCGATCGGAGTAAGCGCGGTGCCAATACCCCAACCGGCCGGGACAATCACCGAAGGCTGTATGGGAATGTCGCGGACCGGCGTGTTGGCCGGATAGAGCATAAGCTTGTCCCATTCGAGGAACGCCAACTTCTGCGAGACATTTGTGAGCACGATGCAGTCGAGATGGGCATGAAGCGTGGTCACTCCCTCGGGAATCGTCACGTGAAACTCGTAGAGGTCCACATCGTCACGGCGCCACGGGAGCGTCTGGCCGTTGGCGGTGAAAACCGCGCCCGTGATGCTGTCCACGGGACCGGTGGGGCGGTGATCGCCGGGGATCCATTTGGGGGTGATCAGGGTGAGCGGGCCGGCGGTCACCGGTAGATCCACTTCGGCGTGAAAGAGTTTGCGCGGCGCGTCTGAAAGGTCAGCAGTAATCTGAATCGGAGCCTTCGGGCTCTGCGCCCAAGCGGGCGCAGTTAACAACACGTTAAATATTGCTGCACAACAAAACAATCTGCGATTTGAATGCATTGGCTGGGTTCCTTTGTCGGGTGCGAGACTCGGCAATCAAAGCTGCTCGCGAAATTTTGTGGAGTCGCTCCTGCCGCGCTATTCATTTGGCGGCGCCTATTTTCTACCGTTCTGGTCCATTCTCAAATCGGAAATCGAGCTCACAGCTCGAGTGATGAATTCGTGTCAGTAGCACATGATATGTCCGGTTGAGATAGCAAGTGATATGTCCGCTTTTCGGGCGGTGGTAGGGGACCATGCAAGGCATGAACTCCTACACACAAGCCGCCATGGAGCGGGCGATGAAAGTACAGGAAGTGATGTTGCAAGCGATGGCCAAGAAGATCAGCTGGTGGCAAGCGGCCGAGATCTTGGGCATCAGTGACCGGCATATGCGGCGCTGGCGGGAGCGTTATGAGGAGTTCGGATTCCGCGGGTTGTTCGACCGCAGGCGAGGAAAGCCTTCGCCTAAGCGCGTGCCGCTAGCGACCGTGGAGCGGGTGCTGGAGCTGTACCGGGAGCATTATTTCGATCTGAATGTGCAGCACTTTCACGAGAAGCTGGGGGCCGAGCATCGGATTCGGCTCAGCTACAGCTGGGTGAAAGGGATTCTGCAAGGAGCGGGGATGGTGGCCCGGGGGCGCAAGCGCGGAGCGCACCGCAAACGACGACCGCGACGACCCTTGCCGGGGATGCTGCTGCACATCGACGGCAGCCGGCACCGTTGGTTGGGAGACGAGCGCTGGCACGATCTGATCGTGATTCTGGATGATGCCACCAGTGAGATTTACTACGCGCAACTGGTGCAGGAGGAATCGACGCAGACGGTGATGGCCGCTTTGCGCGAGGTGATCGAGCAGCAGGGATTGTTCTGCGCCTTGTATAGCGACCGGGGCAGCCATTTTTGGCTGACGCCCAAGGCGGGCCAGAAGGTAGATCACGCGCGTGTGACGCAGGTAGGACGGGCGCTGCGGGAGTTGGGAGTGCGGATGATTCCGGCCTACTCGCCCCAGGCACGAGGACGCAGCGAGCGCAATTTTGGCACTTGGCAGGGACGACTGCCGCAAGAGTTGCGCTTGCGGGCGATCACGACGGTGGAGGCGGCGAACGCTTTTCTGCAGGAAGAGTACATCGCTGCGTTCAACGTGCGGTTCCGGGTGCCCGCGACGCAGGGGGGCAGTGCCTTTACGGCGTGCCGGCAGCGAGATTTGGAAGGGGTCTTTTCGCTGCAGTTTGAACGCACGGTGAACCGCGACAACACGGTGAGCTTTCAAAATCTGTCTTTGCAGATCCAGCCGGTACGCTGGCGAGCCACGTTGGCGGGCTGTACGGTGACCTTGCATCAGCACCTGGATGGAACGCTGAGCCTCCGCTATGGGCCGCATTGCGTGGGGCGCTACAACGCCGAGGGGCTGCCTTGGATCAGTAGCGATCGGCAAGAGGCTGTGCAGAAGCCGCGCCGTGGAAAAGTCGCAAAGCAGACTTTCCCACCGCGCTTGGAAATCCCGCCCAAAGCGCGGGATTCCCACTTCCCCACAGCCTCGACGGCGGCGGGTGATTAACTGTCAACCGGACAACTCACTTACTACAAAAACCGGACCTTTTAACTTGCTACGAACACTCGAGTGATGAATTCGTTGTGTCCGGAGGCGGTGAAGCGTACCATGCGCGGACTAGAGTACACGAATTGCAAGATTCTCATGCTAGGCGGGCACACGGCGAAATTGTAGAACGCTGACAGGCGGTGGAGGTTCTGTTCGTGGCGTACGACGTATTCATCAGCTATGCGTCAAAAGATAAAATTGTCGCCGACGCCGTGTGCGCGCGTTTAGAAGCCGCCGGCATTCGCTGCTGGATCGCGCCGCGCGACATCCTGGCGGGCACGTCGTATGGGGAAGCCATCATCGACGCGATCCACGGGGCGAAAGTGATGGTGCTGGTCTTTTCCTCGAATGCAAATGCTTCCGGACACATTCCGAAAGAAGTGGAACGCGCGGTAAGCAATGGCGTGCCGATCCTTCCTTTTCGAATTGAAGACGTCGCACCGGGAAAATCGCTCGACTATTTCATCGGCTCGGTGCATTGGCTCGACGCGATGACGCCGCCGATGGAACATCATCTCGACGATCTGGCGGCAACCGTTCACAAGCTGATCCCCGCCAATACCGGCGAACGAGGCGTGCCCGCGGCACAAGAATCCGGGACGTGGCAACCAGAGCCGTCGGCCACGAAACCGGCGGCGGTTCGGAATGCACCTACTGCTGGTACCGCTCCGGGATCATCTTCGAAGGCGATTTGGATCGCCGTGGCGGCGGTAGTTGCATTCGCGGTGGTGGTACTCGGAGTGATGCTTCTGCGCAGCGGAAAAAGTTCGCCGGGCGGAGCCGACGTCCCGAACGCTACGAATCCTCCCGCTGATAAAAATGTCATCGCCGACGCGAATCCTGCAAGCAAGCCGGTCGCACCGAGTCCAAAAACAGCGCCAGCACCATCGCCCTCAGCGCCTGCCGTTAAAGCCGGCGTCGATCCGATCGTGGGCTGCTATCAATGGTTCAACAACGCCCCGGTTGTCATTCGTGCGGACGGCACGATGGCGGGCGGCCCATTCACCGGGCACTGGCGAGTGGTGAACGCTGCGCGCCACGCATACGCCTTCACCTGGCCGGAAGCCACGGACACGGTGACAATCTCGCCGGACCAGCGCTCGCTCAGCGGAGGTAATCAGTATGGATTTCCTACTTCCGGCACGCGGATCGCTGGAACCGCTGGCCTGGTAGGAACCTGGCGCTGGTCAAACGGAGAGTCGGTAATCGTGTCTCCAAATGGCGCATTTTCAGGCGGGGCGTTCCGCGGAACCTGGCGGGCAACTGATTCGTCGCGGAGAATCTATGAGCTGACCTGGCCGAAACCGATGGATAGTGTCACGCTTCAGGCGGGAGGTACGCGCGTATCCGGCGAGAACCAGTACGGCGTCGCGATCTCCGGAGTAAAAACCGGAGCCTGCGGCGGAAATTAGCCAGCGTCACCGGCTATAGCAGCTTGGCATATTCTGCTTTGGCTTGCTTCAGGATGGGGATGTCGGGGTCGGCGTCTTCCACAGCGTGAGGAAATCTTTGTAGGCGGCGAGAGCACGGACGCGGGCGGCGTCCACACCTGCGAGGTCGCTGGCAGAGCGCTCGCGCGAGCGACTCCCAGATGCGCAAGCGCTCCCGTCCAGCAGTTCCACGCGATTCCGTTGTGATCGAGCAGTAGTTTTAGCAATGACTCGAGCCCTCAAGGCGACGTTCCCGATGAGAACGCGTTTGCCAGCGAAGCGGGTAATGGTACGGCAGTTACTCGATCATGCGACGGCAGTGATCTGTCCGGCGGCAAGGTAAACAGGTGCGTAATGTGGGTAATGACTTTCATATTTGTGCGGTGAGATTACCGAAACCATCGAAATTATCCGTCTTGAATCGAACTGAACTGCAGGCTAACCGCATGCGTGCTCCGCGATTAAACGCTCCGGCGCTCTGGGGTAGATTTGGCCTCGAAAGTGCCATCAGATATTTAGCTACATTTGGCTCAGGCCAAGCCCGCTTGGACGCTTCTCCCAGTGCCAATAAGTGGGTTGTCACACACCGGAGCCATCAAGAGGTTCTTATGAAAAAGAAAATCGTGGGAATCGGTCTCACTTTGTCTCTTTTGGCCTTGTGTTCTTCTGTATCGAACGCGTGCTTGCTCGATCCCGGTCCCCCGTGCGCGGGCTACGGTTGCCGGGGATTTGAGTCGGCGAAGAGTAGCCAGCCGAAGTCGAGCCAAAATCGAAAATCAAAGAGCGATCGCAATGCTCAAGCAGCCACCGATCCGGACAGCTCTGCGGCTTCGAACGCCTCTCGCTAGCGCGCTGTAGTTTCTGCGCGCGCATTGCGGCGTCCTTGTGGCAAGCGGAGCACTGTCAATTTGCTCTCGCTTCCTCGCTCTCATGATGCGTCCAAGCTCGAAGCTGATAGAATTGCCGTAGTGAGACTCACAACCCGCACTGCTGGCCGCCCCAACAGATGACGCTTCGGCTGGAGCTAGCTAAATTGCCGAACCGCCATCCGACTCCGCATCCCGCGAGAGTTGCATGAGCACCCACAGGACCGCTGTCCCCGTCATTCAAGTTTCCGGAATCCGAAAAACGTACGGCTCAACCGTGGCGGTTGACGAAGTGTCGTTCGAGGTCAACGACGGCGAAATCTTCGGCTTGATCGGTCCCAACGGCGCGGGAAAAACCACCACGATGGAGTGCATTGAAGGACTCCGCAAGCCCGACCGCGGCACCATCTCGGTTCTAGGTCTCGATCCTTTCCGCCAGGTTTACAAATTGCAGGAACGCATCGGTGTGCAGCTTCAGCAGGCGCAGCTTCAGAAGCGAATAAAAGTTTGGGAGGCGGTGGACCTCTGGGCCTCGCTCTACAAAAGGAAATCGATCGACGGCGAGCACTTGCTCGAGCAGCTCGGCCTTGTGGACAAGCGCGACGCCTGGTTTATGAATCTCTCGGGCGGCCAGAAGCAGCGCCTGTTCATCGCTCTTGCGCTGATCAACGATCCGGAAGTGGTATTTCTCGACGAGCTGACGACCGGCCTGGACCCGCAGGCGCGCCGGGCGATTTGGGAATTGGTGCGCGGCATTCGCGAGCGCGGCAAGACTGTCTTTTTGACGACTCATCTGATGGAGGAGGCTGAACGGTTGTGCGACCGCGTGGCAATCATCGAGCACGGCCGCATCATTGATATCGACACGCCGCAGCGTCTCGTCGATCGGCACTGTCCTGAACGAGTCGTCGCGCTGATCACCGATGACCCTGCCGCCGAGGCGCGCTTTCGAGCGATCCCGCGAGTCGAGTCGGTTGACCGCAGCGACTCGCAATTCTCGATTCGCGGCCGTGGCGACGACCTGGTGACCGAAGTGATCCATTGTTTGTCCGAGAATCGGATTCGCGTCACCGACTTCCGCATGATCGTCCCCAACCTTGAGGACGTGTTTCTGAAACTGACCGGCCACTCGATTCGTGATTAGGATTTTAAAATGATGCTGCGCGGATTATGGAAACTGACTTGGATCGAGATCAAGGTCTTCATGCGCGAGCCGCTTGGCGCGTTCGGGACCATCGGTTTCCCCGTCCTGGTGTTCCTCGTGCTAGGACGAGCAGTCGAACGGAGTCTCCCCGCACCTTCGCTCGCTACCAGCGGCTTTCTGCGCGTGAACTTGCCGGTTCTCGCATCGTTGCTGATCGCGGTCAGCTCTGTGCTGTCGCTCGTCACCATCATTTCGATTTATCGCGAGGGGGGCATCCTGAAGCGCCTGCGCGCCACTCCGCTGCGCCCGCAGACGATTCTTACCGCGCAAGTGATCGTCAAGCTGATACTCACCGCGGCCACACTGTTCTTGATGGTGCTTGCAGGCAAACGCTACTACCCGGTGAACGTGCACGCTCCGTTGTTCGGTTTTACGATTGCGCTGCTGATCAGCACGGTGAGCATCCTGTCGATCGGATTTCTGATCGCCAGCATCGTTCCCACCGCTCGCTTTGCGCAACCGATTGGCGCGGCTATTTTGTATCCGATGGTCGCTTTCTCGGGTATCTTCATGCCGCTCAGCTCCATGCCGCCGGTGCTCCACGCGGTGGCCCAGGTTCTGCCGATGACCTACGCGGTGTCGCTGCTCGAAGGCATTTGGAGAGGCGACGCGTGGCCGGCGCACATAGGCGACGTCGCAGCACTGGCCGTGTTTTTTTTCGCTTGCTCCGGCCTTTCCGCAAAAGTATTTCGCTGGGAGTAACACACGCCGCTCGATGTGCGGCTGTCGGTTGCATTCAAGCACCGAAAGAGGTGAGCGCCATCAAAAGACCTGGGATACTTTGAAGATTGTTGAACGGCGGACGCGTTTTCGGCCTCCTAGACACCACCTGAGTGTTTGCGACTCAATCGCGGCTCATTATTCTTGCGGAAGAAAGCACGCCGGCGGATGTGATCGCGTCCATGCGCGAGCACGCCTTCACGTGATTCGGCGATTCCGGCGGAAACATGAGCTCCTCTGCACAGCTCGGAACGCAGCCGGCGGAACGAAAAAGGGCCTTGTTCATCGACGCGGACCCGGAAGTCCGCGAGATGCTTTGGAGTCTGCTCGATCCAATGGTCTGGAGCGTGCGCCACGCCCCGGACAACAAGACGGCGCTCGCCCTTGCCGCCGAGACACATTACGATCTGATTCTCACCAGCGAAAAGAACTCCCGCCAAAGAAGACGACGAGAGGCCAGAGGCATGCGCCCGGGCGGCTATGGCGTCTTGCTGGCGAAAAAACTCGTGGACGACCTTTTATATAGCGAAAAAGGCAACGAAGGTCTGCTGGTGAAGTATATCGGCGTCCCTCCACTGAAGCATTAAGTCCGTGCGGACGAGAGAAGGTCCACGCATCCTCTATAGTGGGGCAAAGCGGGGGCAAGCTCCCGCGCTCTACAAAACTCGCGATCTTTTTGAAGTGCGGCGGCTTGCCGCCGCGTTTTTTCAAGTCCATACAAGGCCTTACCGAACGCAACGGAATGAAGATTGAGCTGAGCGTTCCGAAAGATTTTGGCAGGCTTTCTCATGAGATGGAGCTGGTGATACTTCGCCTGGTGCAGGAATGCTTGACCAACATTCATCGGCACAGTGGAACGAAGCGCGCGGCAATTCGTATCGCGCGCAAAGCCGACCGTGTTTCTTTGCAAGTACAGGGCGAAGGGAAGGAAATATCGAAAGAAAAGTTGACCGGAATTCAATTGCAAGGCGCGGGCGTAGGAATCAGCGGAATGCGCGAACGCGTCCGCCACTTTGGCGGCCAGATGGATATTCAGTCCAAGGGGACCGCCACAAAAATCTCATTTATGCTTCCGCTGCCCATGAATGTTACAGTACGACATGAGCTGCGGACCAGCGCCGCGGGGCAGTTGGATTGCTCGATAGCGTTCACTTTACGTTTCATTGTCCATGCGAATTTTTATTGCCGACGATAACGAATTTGTCCGCCGCGGCGTAATCAGTTTGCTCGCGCCCCGGGCGAATTGGGAAATCTGCGGCGAAGCGAAAGACGGCGCCGAAGCTATCGAAAAAGCCCGCGAACTTCTCCCCGACCTGATCCTTCTGGACATCAGTATGCCGGGCCTGGATGGCTTGGAAGTGGCGCGGCGTCTTCGCCAGGAAGTAAGCAACGCCAAGATTGTGATCATGAGCCAGCACGACGCGACGCGCATGCTGCCCCGCGCAGTCGCGGCCGGCGCCCATGCCTGCGTAGACAAAAGCCGCCTCAGCGAAGATCTGTTCCCAGCCATCGAGGGAATTGGCGTCGCTTAGGGGTTCGCAACGGGCGAGCACAAAGTCGCCGCTGCGTCACTTCTAGCGTGCCCGTAGACGCCGTTTTGATTGATCACGTTCGCTCCGAACATCCAAGTCCACTCCGCGTTAGTGAACCGCCATAGGTCCTTTACCAATCCGAGGCCCGAGGATAAATCCACTGCGTTGCCGCCGAACAGCCATAAATTGGCGGACGCATCGGTCCAACCTACGGAATTCTGCCGTGCACCGGGAACGTTTCCCGGAGCGGGCGTGCCCTGTGTCCCATACACACCAGCCTGGTAAGTTCCAGAGGAACCAGACACCCGAGTACATTCGCCCGCGCTATATTTCCACAGGTCATTGAGTGTTCCTTAATTCCCGGCTGAGTCGTGGCCGAGTCCGCCGAAGAGCCAGAAATTTCCGGATGCATTGGTCGTTACTTTATTTCCAACCAAGCCGATAGAATAACGCGTTCCGCAAGATAAACTCCGGTGTGACATTCGGCTCGCCGCGATTTGCCGGCCTGTAGCGCGGCGTGGTATGAACTTGACACCACCGCGCGGCTGCCTTATGGTTTGCACAAAGACCGAGTCGAAATCGCGAATCCTGCCTGACCAACCGGATCAACGCGGATTGCGATTGGAGGTGCCCGATGCCTTTAGACCTTACAACGCTCACCTTGGTAGCCAAGCCCGTAACTCTGGAAGAAGGATTGGATATCCTGGAGCGCGATCAGTATCGCTGCCAGTATTGTGGGTTGGATGGAATGGCCAGTTTTGAGAACGCGCTGGCCATGTCGGTTGATTTCGTCGTTCCACGGGCGCGCAAGGGCAAAAAGGATCCGCGCAACCTTGTGGCCTGCTGTCGCTCGTGCAACATGATCAAAGGCCGACGCGTTTACCGCAGTTTCGATGAGGCCAAGTCCTACGTGCTTGCGCGCCGCGAGGAACTCTCCAAAGCCTGGGAAGCCAAGAAGCTCGCGCCTCGCGCCACGCACGCCGAAAAGGCGGAAAAAGTATCTCCGCCGGAAAAAACAAGATCCGCTTCGGGTTCAGTAATCGGCAGTTCGCCGCTATCGATTCGTAAAGGCTGAGCGAGGCTTGGCCCGAGTCGGACTTTGCTGCCACGATGGCTGGTCCGGCGATCTCAACGTAGTCGCTAGCGGAGATTCATCTGCGCGATGGGGCGAGTTGGGATTCGCGCTGTCACCGCGGCTGCGATTCTCTCTCCCGCTCCGCTTTGCAACACGGAGTGGGAGAAAGTTGCTGGGAATCGGGTTGTTAGCTGACGGTTAGCGTGATCGTTGTCGAGTGCGAGAGCGTTCCTGAAGTTCCCGTGATGGTAATCGTGCTCGTCCCCGCCGGAGTTCCGACCGCGTTCGAGTTGCCGCTGCCACAACCAGCCGCCGCAAGCAGTAACAACAAAATCACGGCGAGGCTGCCTGCACGCAGGAGAGTTGGGAAGCCGAGGCGCGACTCCAGGTTCTTGAGATACAGCCCGAGGAGAAGGAGCGCCAGGAACCCGAGTGCCAGCGATATCTGGATCTGCGACGTAAGTCCGGAACTCGAGGCTGGTCCAGACACGGATGCTAATGCTTTCATCATGCTGCGTGCGGTTGTTTTGATGGTGAGCATTGGCGACGTGGCGCCACCCGGGTTGTAGCTTTGAGTGGAGAACGAACACTTCGCGCCCGCAGGCAATCCTGCACACGAAAAGCTAACGGCAGAATTGAACCCGTTCATCGCGGAAACGTTGATTGTGAAGTTTGAAGAATTCCCAGCGGTTAAGGTCGCGGTGTTGGGCAGAGCAGTTATGGAGAAATCGGGCGTGTTCCCGCCACTGGCCTGAGTTGGCACTAGCGACGCGAATATTCCGTGGCCCTCGTTCACACCGCCCGCAGTCAAGTAAAGGGTATTCGGATCACCTGCCGGACCACCGCCGCCGAAAACAAGGTCCCAAAGCGAGAGGTTGGTGATCACATTACCGCCTGCATCTTTCACGCTGTCCTTGAATATTCCGGCCGGGCTGTAAGCGCTAAGCACACCGTCGCCGAAATTGCCGACTAGGACGTCACCACCGAACGCGCCAAATCCGGCCGGAGGTACGACTACTCCCCAGGGAGCATTCGTGTGCAAATCTCCGTTCGAGATGAATCGTTGGACGAGGTTGCCGTTGTCGTCGAAGATATCGACAATGCCGTCGCCCGCTGCGTGGACCGGATCGTGTTTCGCGGCATCTTGAAGAGCGTAGGTCACGTAGATTTTGTTGTTGCCCAGATTGTGGATGCCGAACGCGGCATATCCTGCGGGAAGGTTCGGGTCCGTAAAAGTTCCGGAGAGATGGGCGGGGTGGAAGTTGGAATCATAAACTTCGACATTTCCGCTGCGGAAATTGGTTGCGAGAAGGAAATTTGCGCCGTTGTTCTCGACCATCGCGAGATCTTTGTAGACGGCACCAGTGCCGCCCATCGAATTGTCGACGACCAGGATTACGTTTGCGCCGCCGTTCCAGCCGGAGATCGTTCCATCCTCCGTGTCGAAAATGAAGAGACTGGGAAGACCGCCAACGATGAATCCGGTTTGAGACAGGTTGGCTACGATTCCAGTCGGAGTAGCTGCTAGCGTACTGCCCGCGGGCGGAGGGACCGTGAAAGTTCCCTTGAGCACTCCGTTTTGGTCATAGAGAGTGGAGAATCCGCTGTTATTGTCAGAAATCCAGAATGGATTGCCCGGGGAAAATGCAATTCCCCACGGGTTAATCAGATTCGCGTCCACGTGCGTGGGAGCAGGTGTAACGGTTGCGGTGTCCGCCACCAAATTAGTTTGCTTGTAATTATTTGTAGAAACCTGAGCCTTCGCAGTCTTCCCAATGGTGAACAATCCCAGGATGACAGCGATGAGCATTAAAAACATCTTACAAAGTCGCGTTGATTTCACTTCGTTCCCCCTTTTCAAAAGCGAATAGTGTGTGAGTCTCATTAATTGTTCGTTACGGCCTGAACTCGTACCGTCACGAATGAGACGATCGAAAGCTGGGGGGGAATGTAAAGTTCTGGTCTAAAGGCCGTCACCAGGTTGTCAACGAAAAACACAAGGCACGCGCCGAGGAAAGGCCGTGCTGATTCCTGGGGAATAACTGAATTGCAAGTAAAGGGTCGGAGGATTCATTTCGGGCTACTTGAGTCGCATGGCGGAAAGGGTCACTTCTAGAGGATGAGGGATTGCGGATGTTGCAGCGGGCGCAGGATGCTGCGCCCCGGAGGGGCTTGTGGAGGAGAATCGGTCGGCAACGATTACCTAGATTTCGTGGAGCCCGACTGACGGCGAGCATGATTTACGGGCCGGCCTTGCACATAGCTTTCAGACTGGGAGTCATGGTTCGCCGCAAAAGCGCGTTGGTTCTGGTTTGATAGCCTGGGCCTTCGGCTCAAAAAACCAGTCACGATTCGGCTGGACGCTGATATCGTGGCTCGGCTAAGAGATGGGGCGGTAGAACTTGCCCACTACTGCTTTGTTCCGGTCGGTCACTTCCGGAAAATCAGAGGTATCGATTTGGCCGTCCCCCAATCGCGCGAGCGCCTTTCGTTCTCGATTAAGATTTTTTGTGTTGGCCTTCAAAGACTTTCCTTTCCCGTTGCGTCGCCTTTCGCGCTGAAATGATGCGAATGATTTCTTCATTGCCTTCATTCTCCGAAGTGTGGACTACGAATAAGATCACACGCCCGGCCACGGCGGGCAGGCCGGCGCTTCGAAGGAAACAGCCACCGCGAAAACTTTATTTTTGCCGCGCCAGCAGACTGTGTCGCGCTAAGCTTTGCGGCCTAGCTTGTCAATTTCCTGCATCGTTTTTTCGTCAATTTTCAGCGCGGCTGCGGCTACGTTTTCCTCGAGGTGAGCGACGCGCGACGTCCCCGGAATTGGCAGAATTACCGGCGAGCGCCACAGCAGCCAGGCGAGAGCGAGTTGCGAAGGCGTGGCCCTCAATCGCGTGGCGATGCGTGCGAGTTCGTTCGCCGCGGACACTTTGCCGGCATCCAGCGGAAACCACGGGATGAAACCAATTTTCTCGGCGTCGCAATAGTCGAGAACATCTTCAGCCGAGCGATCCAGCACACTATAGCGATTCTGCACGGTGACGATGTTTACGATCGTCCGCGCGTGTTTGATCTGCGAGACGCTAACTTCGGACAAGCCAATGTGTTTTATTTTGCCCTGGGTTTGAAGATCCTTCAGTGTTCCGATCTGGGCTTCCGCTGGAACTTTGTTGTCGATGCGATGGAGCTGGAACAAATCTACGCGCTCGAGACGCAATCGGCGGAGACTTCCTTCACACGCCGCACGCAAATGTTCAGGACGGCCATTCGTTACCCACTGATCCGGGCCGCTGCGGTCGAAGCCCGCTTTCGTGGCGATCACCAAGCCCTTCGGGTACGGACAGAGCGCCTCGGCAATAACTTCTTCGGCGACGCCGGGCCCGTAGGAATCGGCGGTATCGATGAAATTAATTCCGAGTTCGACTGCGCGGCGAAGGACGCGGATAGCTTCGGCGCGATCCTGCGGCTCGCCCCAAATGCCTCTGCCGGTAAGCCGCATCGAGCCAAAACCGAGCCGATGGACGCGCAGGTCGCCTTCCATCAGAAATTCTCCCGATTTTGCCGCGGGAAGGTCCGCCTGAGGCTGTTTTCCAGTTGCGGTGCTCATATTTTTATCCTCCCTTGCGCGACCGATGGAGGCGCGACCCGGTCCGTTTGAGGTTTCCTAATTTAGATGTGCGGCGCTGGATGATTGACTCAGAGCTTTTGTGACCGAAGCTTTATAGTGCAGCGGCGTTGGAATCCGGCAACGTGTTTGGACCGAGTCCACGAGTACTTGCGGGTTGCTCTTACGCCTACGCGTACGGCGCTTCGCCTTTGCCGAACGACCAGTTTTCTCTTTTCACTTCAACCAGGTTGATGACTACGTCTTCACGGCGGAGCTTGAGGCGTTCGTGGAGTCCGTCGGCGACCGCTTTGTAAAACCCGCGTTTCATTTCCACGGTGCGTCCTTCGTTCAGCGTTATCTGAACGAAGACGCAGTCGGGAGTCCTCTGAATATCGAGATAGGTGGGATCGTAGATAAACGCTTCGGCGGAGTGCTCGGTGATTACCTGGAAGCGATCATTCTTTGGCACGTTGAAATGATTGCGCATCGCCTCATCGACGACGTCGCCGATGGCTTTCCGGTACTCGGCGGGCTTACCTTGCAGCAGATCAATGCGAGTGAGGGGCATTGAATCCTCCCGGTCATTCAGATGCGCGCTAGGGTTGCTGGTTGCGCGGGTCGTCTTTGGGCTCAACATATGATATGCCCAGCGGTCCGTAGGCGGTGACTTGGGTTACGTACTCGCCCGATTTCGCCCAGTGGAAGTGGGGAGTGTTGCCTGTGTAGAACACTCCGGAGATTACGGTGTAGATGCGATCTTCGGTATGGACGTGCGGCATTAACTTTTCTCCTGCCGAAACGTTTACTCTTATTGCGTAGTGCCTGGTTTAGAAGGATCACCCACCAAGATAGCCAGACGCGCTTACGGCGGGAATGCGGGAAACGGCATCCAGTTGATATTTTCCGGGAGAATTTCGCCAAACTCCTTTGGCGATAATCCTTGCGGGTGTGATTGGTAATTCACAGGGACTTCTTCGGCGGGCTTGCACCATGTGCTCGAAAATGAAGTTAGGAATGATCAAAACGATTTTTAGAGGCCGCCGCGCTAATGTCCCGCCACGGCGGTCACGCCGGCGCTAGGTTACGGTTTGCGCGAGAAATTTGTGCATGGCGCCGGCGATTTCGTCGGGATGCGTTTCCAGCGCGAAATGGCCGGTGTCGAGGAACTCGACGGTAGCGTTCGGAATGTCGCGGCGATAGGCTTCCGCGCCGGGCGGGATGAAGAAGGCGTCATTCTTTCCCCAGATGGCCAGCAGCGGAGGCTTGTGCTCGCGAAAATACTTCTGGAAAGTTGGATAGAGTGCGACGTTGGTGGCGTAGTCGAGAAACAGGTCGAGCTGGATCCCGATGTTGCCCTTGCGTTCAAGCAGGGCCTGGTCCAGCGTGTAGGATTCGGGCGCAATCGACTCAGGATTCGGAACGCCCACGGTGTATTGCGAGCGCGTGCCTTCGAGTGTGAGCACTGCGTTGCGGATTACTTCGCGGTTTTCGGTGCTTGGCTCCTCCCAGTAGTGGCGGATGGGCGCCCACGCGTCGCCCAGACCTTCTTCGTAGGCGTTTCCGTTTTGCGAGATGATCGCGGTCACGTATTCGGGATGCGCAACCGCGAGCCGGAAGCCAACGGGCGCGCCATAATCAAAAACATAGAGCGCGTAACGCGTCAGGCCAAGCGCCTCGACGAAAGCGTTCATCGTCTTCGCCAGATTCTCGAACGAATAGTGGTAGTTGCGTTCCTTCGGCACGGTGGTGAATCCGAAGGCCGGTATGTCCGGCGCAATCACGCGATAGCGCGTGGCGAGGCGCGGAATCAATTCGCGAAACATGTGCGACGAAGTAGGGTATCCGTGCAGAAGCAGAACGACCGGCGCATCTTGCGGCCCCGCTTCGCGATAGAAAACGCAAACGCCGTCGGCTTCGATCGTGTGAAATGAGGGGCGAATTATGGAGGTTTCGGTCTGGCGTGCCTCTTGGGGGCCTGGCATGGTTTCCTCCTTGGCAAGCTGCCATTTGGTGGGATATGGCGATTTTCATCCCACAAAATGCAAAAAGCAATGTTAGGCTGTCGGGCATGAAAGGTCAGCTCAAGGTATCCACTCCGTCGGAATATATTGCGAAGCTCGAAGAGCCGCGCAAAGGCGAAATTGCGGCGCTCGATAAAATGATTCGCAAGCTGGCTCCGAAGCTTCGTCCGTTCATTCATATCGGCATCCTGGCCTATGGGCCGTGGCATTACAAATATGCCAGTGGTCGCGAAGGCGATTGGTTCCGCATCGGCGTGGCCAGCAACAAGAATTATATTTCGCTGTACGTTTGCGCGACGGACGGCAAGACGTATGTCGCGGAGAAGTTCAAGAAAGCGCTGCCCAAGGCCAAGATCGGCAAAAGCTGCGTGCGCTTCAAAAAGCTGAGCGATCTGGACGAGACGGCGCTGGTGAAGTTGATTCGAGAAGGCGCAGCGGCCTCCGCCACGATGTAGAGTTGCGTGAGTTCAGTCGCAAATAATCACTTCGCAATTGTCGGGCTCTACTAATGACTATCGAAAGACCAAACGGACTCTGCAATTCCCGAAAAATCTCCAAGCTCTAATAGGGCACTTGGACTCCTGAACGGCAACCTAGGAAGTCGACCGTGAGATTCTGTTTGAGTTCCAGAAGATAGTGTTTTCGCTCCCGGAAAGTATTCCAGAGCGACTCGATGTGGACTTGAAAGCGTTCATTTTCGTCCACCGGAGCCGTATAAGACCACATATCGTGCGGATATGGTTTTGACTTGGGCCTCTGCGCTCGCCGCGTCGATGCGAACTCGTCGGGGGAACGCCGAGGCGCCGCGCAATCTCGTCGAGGTTTGAAATCGCTCCAAAGATACAAAGAGCGGTGGAATGGCAAAAGTAAAGTTTTTCGTCCGACTCGTTGTTGCCCGTCTTGTCGACTTCGCTCACATTAACTCCAATTAGAATCGCGGCGTTAGGTCACGCACGCGCCGCTGCGACGGTAGGGGCCGGATTATACATCGCACCAAGCGAGGAATGATTTTGGATTCGGTGTGACCCACCTTTCTTTGGATTTCAATTCTTTAGTGTGACATACAGCCATTCCCGTACGGAATTGACGTACGCGAGTGACCGGAAGCGAGTAGGGAATCCCAAAATCGAGCACGGGGGTGGCTAGCGTTCGTGACCCGACGGGCTAAGTTGTGATTTTAGTGCATTTTGTGCAACTGCCGCGCTCGCGAAGTCGGCAGCAAAAATGCCATAAGACCGCGGCGGTAGCTCCGTCGTCATTACTAGATATAAGGATACGAAAGCGGGCTGGAGGGCGAATGGAAGCGCTGTGGACTGATATTCGGTACGGCGTGCGGGTGCTGCTGCGAAGTCCCGGATTCACGCTGGTTGCAATTGCGACGCTGGCGCTGGGCATCGGCGCAAACACCGCGCTTTTTTCCCTGGTGAACGGAATTTTGCTGGAACCGCTGCGATTTCCGCAGGCCGAGCGCCTGGTCACGCTGTACCAACACAAGCCGCAATTCGAGTACAGCTCAATTTCGTATCCGAACTTTCTCGATTGGCAGCGCGACAACCAAACATTTCAATCGCTCGCTGCTTTCCGCCCAGATGATTTCAGCCTCACCGGACTCGGCGAGGCGCAGCGAATTGACGGCGTAATGGTCTCCGCGAATTTCTTTCCGACGCTCGGCGTAAGTCCGGTGCTGGGCGGAAATTTTGATGCGAAGCAGGACGTCCTCGGCGGTAAAGCTGAAGTGATGATCAGCGCGGGAATGTGGAAGACAAAGTTCGGCTCCGCACCCGACGTGGTGGGCAAAACTTTGACGCTGAACGGCACCGAATACACCATCGTTGGAGTGGTTCCGTCGAGCTTCCATCTCCTCATGCAGAATTTTCGAACCAGCGACATCTACGTTCCAATTGGGCAGTGGAATGACGTGATATTCCACGCACGCGACGTTGGCATGGGCATGGACGCAGTCGCGCGGCTGAAACCCGGCGTCACGCTCGAACAGGCGCGCGCGGATATGCAGCGTGTGACGCAAAGTCTCGCGGCGGCTTATCCCGATGCGGACGCGAACACTAGCGCCACGGTAGTTTCGTTGAAGGAAAAGATCGTTGGCGATGTGCGGCCGTATCTGCTGGTGCTGCTTGCGGCGGTGTTTTTCGTGCTGCTGATTGCTTGCGTGAACGTGGCGAATCTTTCGCTGGCACGGTCGATGCAGCGCGCGCGTGAGTTTGCGATTCGTGCGGCGCTGGGGGCGGGAAAGTTGCGCGTGATCAGGCAGCTTCTCACCGAAAGCGTGCTGCTCGCGCTATGCGGTGGCGGACTTGGGTTGCTCATCGCGAGCTGGGGGACGCAAGGCGCCATTGCATTGTTGCCCGAAAGTTTGCCGCGCGCGGAGGAGATTCGTTTGGACAGCCGCGTAATGATTTTCACTTTGGCGATTTCAGTGCTCTCCGGCATTTTCTTTGGACTCGCCCCCGCGCTGCGCCTGATGAAGCCGTGCCTGCAGGAAACGTTGAAGGAAGGCGGTCGCAGCATGAGCGGCGCGCGAAGCCGTGCGCAAAGCGTTCTGGTGATAACTGAAATGGCCATGGCGCTTGTGCTCCTGGTTGGCGCGGGGCTGATGCTGCGCAGCCTGGGACAGTTGTGGAGCGTCAATCCCGGCTTCAATCCCAAGAACGTTTTATTTTTCCAAGTGGCGATGCCGCCGGGAACTGCTAGTAAGAGTCCTGCTGCGATACGCGCCGACCTTCGCCGATTGCACGACGAGCTCGCGCAGGTTCCGGGAATTGCGGCTGTGTCCATGCAGCGTGGAGGGCTACCCATGTGGGGAGACTCCGAAGATCCGTTCTGGATCGAAGGGAAGCCCAAACCCGCGCGCGAAAGCGACATGCCCTATGGTCTCTGGTACGAAGTGGAGCCGGACTATCTGAAGGTAATGGGAATTCCGCTGAAGCGCGGCCGTTTTTTCACCCAGCAGGACAACGAGCGGTCTCCGCTAGTCACCGTGATCGATGAGGACATGGCGGAGAAATATTTTCCGAACGAAGACCCCATCGGGAGGAGCATAGTCGACACATTCATCGACAAGCCTGCGGAGATCGTGGGCATCGTCGGACACGTAAAGCATTGGGGCCTGGACGACAAGATCAATGTGCACGCACAGTTTTACATTCCTTTCATGCAAATCCCCGACAGATTTATGTCGCGCGCGGGAAATAGCACCGGCGTGCTGATCCTCTCGGCCGGGGCTTCTCCGCTTTCGGCTGTGCAGCCTATCCGCGCCAAAGTGTCGGAGATGAATAGCCAGGAAGTGGCGTACGAGACGCATAGTTACGACGATCTGATTTCGCATTCGCTGGCTGACAAGCGCTTCTCGATGATTTTGCTGGGAATATTCGCGGTCCTGGCGTTGGTGCTTTCGAGCATCGGAATCTACGGCGTGCTTTCGTACTTGGTCGGGCAGCGCACGCACGAGATCGGCATTCGCATCGCGCTCGGCGCACAGCAGAAAAATGTCCTGATGCTCATCCTCGGCGAAGGCACGAAGACCGCGCTGATCGGCGTGGCGATTGGTCTAGCCGCCGCGCTCGGGCTGACGCGTTTTATGACAAGTGTGCTCTATGGGGTAAGCGCAACCGATCCGTTGACGTTTGTCGCCGTGGCCATCGTGCTGACCGGCGTCGGGCTAGCCGCGTGTTACATTCCCGCGCGCCGCGCGATGCGCGTCGACCCCATGGTCGCCCTGCGTTACGAGTAGGGAGTGGTTCTCCGGGCATTCACCTTCGTCATTGTGCCGCGGTGACCGATGCGGTTAAGATATATCTTGAACGAAACGGCCCGGCGAACGGCCATCCAGGAGACTTCGATATGGAAGGGAAGATGCCAATGAAGAAACCGGTGAAGAAGAAAAAACTTCAGATTAAGCCGATGGCCCACGTGAAGACTGAAATTGTTGCAAACTTCCCAAATATCCCCAGCATTCCCGACCTGGACCCGGAAAAGTAGCCGAAACCGACAATCGCAATTTCTTCGCCGTCCGGATCGCCTCGATTGGTTTGAGACCCAAGCCGCTAGTTCGGCGTGGAAGGCGATGGCTTGTTGGACTCCCCGTCGTTCGATTTCGCTTCGTCCGCCTTCTGCGCCTGCGCGACTTCGTCCTGAGCAACCTGTGCCGTTTTCGCCATCGTCTTTTGAATGACTCCTGAAGCTGGTTGCATGGATTCCGCCGCGATAGCGGGCATTTCCTTCACTACTTTCTGGCCGGTGGAGCCCGAGGAGAACGCTACGAGCGCGTTGGCGTCCTTCATAAAATGCTTTTGGTACACGGGAATCATGGCGTCGATTAGCTCGTCGGTCGGCAAATTCTTAAGCATCTCATCTGCCTTTTTGTCCACTTGCGATTCGAAATCGGGCGATCCATTGGGCTGCTTCTGTACCTGCTCGTGAAGGATCTTATGCATCTGAGTCGCCATGATGCTTATCACGTTCTTCATCATCTCGCGCGTGTGCATGGCGTCCGAGTAACGTTCGATCTCGGCTTTTGAGGCGGGGGCGTCGGCGTTAGATTACTGCGCAAAGCCGAAGGGCGCAAAAAGCAAAAACGCGAGCAGAGCAAGGGTCGGGCGTTTCACGAGTCACTTCCGAGGCTTGGCGAAATGGTATCGCAACGCCCGCAGCAACGAACTTGCCTGCGGAGCTACGCGATAGGTCCGCTGGAGCGATTAGTTGGGCAATTGAAAACTATTGCTGACACGGCATACATTCGTGCCGTTAGTGCGTCTAACCTGGCAGGGAAATCCTGCATTTGTAGCGAAAGGCTACCCAACATGAAAACTAAATTCGCCGCCATCGTGGCTGCCACATTTCTGACCGCTTCGCTCGGAACTGCAGCCGCCTATGGGCAGGACAAACCTGCCGGGCCGCCCGCGTTCAAAGTCGATCACAACCACTCGACCATCGGCTTCGAAGTTCCGATCATGGGCGGTCTATCGAAAGTGCCTGGAAAGTTCACCGATTTCGACGTGTCAGTCGTTTACGATGAAGCCGAAATCACCAAGTCATCGGTGAACGCAACGATTCGCGTGGCCAGCGTGGACACCGGAATCGCCGACCGCGACAAAGACCTTCGCAGCGACAACTTTTTCGATGTGGACAAATTTCCCACCATTACTTTCGTCAGCCATACAGTCGAGAAAAAAGATGGCCACATCATCGCGCACGGCACGCTGACCATGAAAGGCGTCGCAAAAGAGATTGACCTACCGATCATGCTTGCCGGCGAGTTTCCGATGCCCAACTCCGACAAGAAAATCATCGGCTTCCATGCCTCCATGAAACTCAACCGCCGCGATTACGGCATCATCTGGGAGCACCAGGCCCTGGCAACTTTTGTGGGCGACGAAGTGACCGTCAACATCGACATCATCAACTAGCGGATTAGATCCTTTTCGCAAACGCGGGGAGGGAGCGATGATGGGCAAATTTCTGCTGGGGTTCTTGGTTGGAATTGTGGCGTTGCCGCTCGAAATTCTGATTGTCGCGTGGGTTGGGTTGCTGCCGGTCAATTCCAACACATCGCCCTCTCGATGGGACGGAGCATTCGCACACATGACTCGCGACGCTTCCGCCGCGCCGCACGCGCCCAAGATCCCCAATCCCATCGCGCCGACCGAAGAAAATCTGATGGCAGGCGTGAAACTTTTCAAGGGCGATTGCGCGGGTTGCCATGGCACTCCCAACTCCGCCGCCGAAAACGAGACAACCGTAGTCTTGTATCCGCCTCCACCGCAGTTTGCGCTACATCCACCCAGCAAGCCGGATTACCAGCTCTTCTGGATCGCGCGCGGCGGCGTGCGATATGCGGGGATGTTCGCCTGGGGCGGGCAGTTCGCGCCGGACGCTGCCGGGCACGATCCCTCCGACGAGAAAATCTGGACCGCGATAACGTTCATCACTCATCTCAACTCGCTGCCGTCGTCGGTTGACGACGAGTGGCACAAAAAAATAGTACAGTGATTTCGAACCGAACCATGAAGATCACTATTTTGCTGATGATGTTTTGTTCGACCTACTGGGCACAGGAACCGCGCTTCGTCTATCCCGTTCCTGCCGCCGATACATTTACGAAAACCGAGGCGATCTACAGAAAGGCGGGAGACGTCTCGTTGGGGCTGGACCTGTACCGACCGGTGGCTGTCGCTGGCGGGCAGAGTTTTCCGGTGTTGATTATCTTCAACGGCTTCGGCGGTTCGTTCATGCGCACTTCCGCACAAGCGCAGGATTGGGCTAAAGCAGCTACGGCTCACAGTTTCGCCGCCGTCACCGAAGAAACCACCTTGGAACATCTTGCAGAGGATTTTGACGCACTAGTGACATACCTCACGCAGCACGCCAAGGAACTTCACGTCGATCCGGACAGGATTTCGGTGATTGCGTGGTCCGGGAACGTGTATGCAGGTCTTCCCGTGGTCGAGAATCCGGAGCGGAGGTCAATCAAGGCAGCCGTCTTTTATTACGGCTCCGCGGATGTGAAGCAATTCCGTCTGGACACTCCAGTCCTTTTCGTTCGCGCCGGGCTCGATCAACCCATGACCAATCGGCTTGTGGACCAGTTTCTCGCCGCTGCGCTCGCAGCCAACGCGCCGTGGACGCTCCTGAATTATCCAGCGGGTCACCATGCCTTTGATATTGTTGACGACAACGATTTATCGCGTGACGCAATTGAGCAGACGTTTCAGTTCTTGCAGCTTGCACTCTCCAACTCCTATCAGACTGGGATTCACGCCGGTATGCCGGAGGCCAGCGCCGCCAGCGCCTTGGCCACGGGGGACTACGCGAGGGCGGTGAGTCTTTATGGCGCTCTGGCGCAGAGTCGTCCGCAGGATTACCGCGTGCTGCTGGCGTACGGCAATGCGCTGGTTGGCGCGAAGCGTTACCGCGAAGCGCGTGTCCAGTTCGATCGAGTGAAAGCGATTGGCAACGCTGGCGCGCGCGACCTTGCTATACCGGCGGCGCGTGCTTGCGCGCTCGACAATGATCCGAAAGCGGCGATCGAGTGGCTGAAGACCATCCCTCCGCAATTTCTGCGGGACTCTATCCAGTCCGATCCCGCGTTCGCACGCTTGAAAGGGCGTCCCGACTTTCTGGCTTTATTTCAAAAGCAATAAGCGCTACACACTGAACCGGCCTGGCCCGTTCGCAGTTAGTGTTGGCCGCAGGCCTGTTGCAGGCGGGCGATGTCGTAGAGGAATCTTTGGCCGCGAGCCTTTTCCTGGTTCGAGGCGTCTTCTTTTTCCTGGATGCGAGACCTGTATTTGTTTTGAATGTCGAGAAAGCGTTGTTTTTTTTGCGGATTGGCGGACATGGCGGCGGCGTTATTCCAATCAGGCACGTTCGCTGCGAGTTCGGTGAATTCTTCCTGGCGGATGGCGTTAACGACTGCTTCGGAGCCGCTGAACGCTTTCATTTCCGTCTTCATCATTTCCGCGAACCTCCCAGCGACATTGGTGAGTTCGCGCCATTGCGCCGCGATCGCGGGATCTGCGGGCGGGGTCGAAGGCATCTGGCCGTGGTTTGCGGCACATACACTTTTTGCGAGCTCGACGTAGCGAGCGATTAGGTCTTCGTATTCCGGCCCCATATCGATGGCCAGAACGGCACAGCCTTGCTCGGCCATGGGATCCTTGCGTTGGCGCAATTCGTCGCAGAAGGCCTGCTTCTCTGGAGAAAGCTTTCCGGTGGCTGCTTGATTCTTTGATTTGGGAAGATTGTCGTCGGTGACGACGGTCGTGGATCTCGGAGCCGAAGTTTTGGCTGCGCGGGCTTGCCGCGCCACGTCGCCGAGGGATAGCGACTGGTTGTCTTGTGCGCTCATGGTGGTCGCGAAGGTCAGGAGCAGGAAAAGATTTAGCGCCGCGGCTGGTATCACGAGTTAGTCCCCCAAGACAGCGTGGTTCGTTTGACATTAGCATTCAGTTGGCGCAGGGGCACGCGTGATGGCGGGCGTTGTGCCGGGACAGACACTCGCTGCGCGGCGTTGTGAGTCGAAAGAATCGGCTGTTCGCTGGCGGGAACAGTTCAGCCAAGCATCTATGCCGGGCGCAGTCCGCCGCGGCGGACGCCCTACAGTGAAAGCGCGGCTCGACAGCACCGGCGTAAGAACAGCAGGTTCCTCGTCAGCGAAACCGGCCTCGCGCGGGATGACAACGTTTTTTACCGCTCCTCCGTGGGGCCAATAAGCGGGACGCCATCATTACGTCGTCGGTGTTTTCACGGCGGAGGCCGCAGCTTGCGTAGAGCGCCATACCGGCGGCGTTGGATTGGTTAGTGATTACCCAGACTTCGAAGGCTCCGGCGGTTCGCGCTGCGGCGATGAATGCTTCTACTAACGCTTTGCCGAAGCCGCGCTTGCGAAATTCCGGGCGTACGTCGATTTCGTACAACAAGAATTGGGGCTCGGGGCGCGGGGGATGGATCAACGAGTAGCCGATCAGGCTGCCTGCGACGCGGCCGCCTTCGAGCGCGAGGAAAAGATAATTCGTCGGGTCGGAGAGAAATTTCTCCATGGCGCGCTGGTCGAAAGTTTTGCGGAGATGAACTTCGAGCATGGCCTCGCGAGCGAGTTTCACGTCAGACTTTTTCGCGCGGACTATTGCGAAGGATTTCCGTGCGGCGGACTTTAGTTTCGGCCGGGTTTGTTGTTTGCGCCGGGAGCTCATATGGGTATGTACGCCGGGGGATTTAACGTCAGCTCGTGGGAAGAGTGTAGCCAAGCATTTATGGCGGGCGCAGCATGCTGCGCCCCTACGGTAAACCGAAGTTCGACACTTTTCGCCCGGGTGATTGTGAACGAGTTGCGCGAGGCGTCCGGCGGCTGAGGGCGATTTAGTTTTTTGCACTTGGGCATGCTATTTCCAATCGTAGATTACGTATTGGGAGCCTAGGGAGCTGGGGCCGGGGAGGGGAGTTAGGGTGCGCGTTGCGATGTCGGCGACCACCGATTGGTTGGCTTTGTAGTCCACGAAGATTACTTTTTTAGAGTCGGGGGAGAATTTTGCGGCCAGGGACGGGGCGTTCTTCGAGAGGCGGAACTGCGTCTTGCCATCGAGCGAGCTGATCAGAACGGCGCCGTCGCCGGGAGGGTAGCCGCAATCCTCGGTGCCGGTGCTGACGGCGAGCGAGCGTCCATCGGGCGACCAGTCAAAATCAAAAACGCCATTCGCGACCCTGACCAGCCTCTTCGCGTGCAGCGGGAGAAGCCAGAGGTCGCGCACGGCGCCGCCGCACTCGCGCAAATCTTCGATGCTGTCGAGGCCGGTGATCGTGAAGGCGATGCTTGAGCCGTCCGGCGAATATTTGGCGTCCCGGATCGTGGCGGAGGATTTGTAGATCGTTGCACGCTGCCCGGTATCCAGGCTGACCGTTTCCAAGATGTTTTGCTCGGTGGGTTTTTCGGCGGGATTGACGGACGGATGGAGGATGAATTTACCGTCCGGAGAAAAATTGATGGGTCCGTTCCAGGGGCCGAGTTTGAGCGGAGCGCTCAGTGAAGCTTCGCTTGGCGGAACCGTTACCAGGAACAGTTCCCACTTCTGTTTGGGGACTTCTACGTCGTAGGCGAGGAGCCTTTGGTCCGGCGACCACGCCATATTATTGACGTGGCCTTCGGTGATGGGTGCGATCGTGGTGGCGCGGTCATCGAGCAGCGAGAAAACGTAGACGACTTTGCTGTCGGCGTAGGCGATTAAATTGGCGTCGGGTGAAAGCGCGGCGGTGTAAACGTGGTCGGCGATCTTGCGGCGGTTCGCGCCGTCGGGATCGGTTACGAAAAGCGTACCGGAGGCAGCGAAGAGGATGCGATGGCCGTGAGCTTTGGAGTCGTCGGCGGAGGTGGTGCGGGCGGAGAGGCTGAGTAACACGAAGGCAAGAACCACGTACGTCGCAAAAGCGGGAAGTGCGCTCCTATCCCACAAGATCGCGCGCTGAAGCGCGGCGCTACAAAAACGAAGAGTGCGGGGGCCGGAAATTGGAAAAAGCAACGGCCGACTGAGGCAGGGAATCATTTAGCCTGCAATTTTAACGCTGGGGATAAACTGGGCGCTAGGTCTTTGCTCTGCTTCGTTCGTCGGATTTCGTAGTGGCGATCGGAATAGGACGGCAAAGCAGATCCCTCGTCGGCCGGAAGGCGGCCTCTGTCGGGATGACAGGGCGTGGGGATGGGGACGCGATTTTATTCGGAAATTGTGCAAATGTGTGATCTAAACTCGCGTCCTCGGGCGCGGACAACCCCGGCAACCAGCGCTATGTTCCCGGAGTAGGAGGAACGCTCTGGAAAATAGATCCGCAATGAGTCGGAGAACAAGTGAGGTGATGCTGCTTCTTGTACCTGGCAACGGGATCTGACTACCGGGAAACAGGCGGAAGGCTCGGCGAAAGTACCACCAAAAGGAAGTGCGTCTTTCAGGCGCTTTATGTCGAGGCTAAAGCCGCGACCCACAAGAACGGACAAAAAAGGGGCTCTCGGTTTTTGGTTCCCAGCCTTTACGGGCTGGGCTAAGTTGGGTCACGCCTCCGGCGTTGGAATCGTAGCGACGGACGTGTGCGCCACCCGCTGCCCTCATTTTGCGTGAAATCACTCCGAGTCGGTGTGGGGCGAAAGGGTGCGCCATCTCTCATGGAACTTCGGTCAGGCCGGATGGCGACGTAAGACGTAAGAGGAAACTGCATGATCACGGTGAAACTTATTGCGATGCGTTGACGTATTAGTAGGCAGAGAGCGGGAGGTGACCTTGACTACCGACTCAGTGCCAGCGGATTCTTTTTTGGTTGCTACGGAACCGAACGCGGCGCGGCCGCCGCGGTCAGCGGGCTCTAATATTTTTGTGGGCCCGGATGGCATACGCGCCGGGTGGCGATTGCTGATTTTTGTGGCGATTTTCGCGGCGCTGGCAGGTGCGCTCAATTTCACGCTTCACCACATTCCGGCCATACAAACCTGGCAGAAATCCCAGCCTAAAGACTCATTCACTCCGAGTATGCTGTTGCTGGGAGAAGGGTTTAGCGGACTGATCTTGCTCGTTTCTGCGTTGATTATGACGAAGATCGAGAAGAAAACATTTGCGGATTACGCTCTCCCGCTCAGCGAAGCATTCGGGAAACGTTTTTGGCAGGGTGTGCCGGTGGGGCTCGTGATGTTGTCGCTGCTGCTGGCGCTGATTGCCGCGCTGCACGGATTTTCGATTGGCGGGCTCGCGCTGGGGGGCCTGGAAGCGCTGAAATTCGGAGCCCTTTACGGCATCGGATTCGTTCTGGTTGCATTCTTCGAGGAGTTTTCTTTCCGGGGATACATGCAATCGACGCTCGCGTCAGGAATGGGTTTCTGGCCGGCCGCGATTGTACTTTCGATTGTATTTGGCGCGACTCACCTCGCAAATTCTGGCGAAGCAATATTGGGAGCAGTGATGGCCGGCGCTTTTGGTCTGGTGGCGGCTTTCTCGCTACTTCGTACTGGAAATATCTGGTTTGCAATTGGAATGCACGCTTCCTGGGATTGGGGCGAGACGTATCTGTATTCCGTTCCCGATAGCGGACTACCCTCGCAGGGGCATCTGCTTAACGTTTCTTTTCATGGACCCACGTGGCTGACTGGCGGTTCGGTGGGGCCCGAAGGCAGCGCGGTCGCGCTTCTGGTTTTGCTAATTTGGGCTCTGGCTATACATCTTCTGTTCCCGGCGAAACAACTACACGCCTGATTTATTTCCGTTCAGTTGTCTGATTATTGAGCGGGGCAACGAGATTTCGAAGGCGTGTGCAACCCACCGGATTTATGGGCAAGTACCTTTCAGGAATGTTCTAACGTGGTGGACTGCACTTCATACAGATCGAGGTCGCGTTCGAGCCGGCGCAAGACCTCATCATTGTTCTTTTCTTCGTTGCGCAGGTGGAGAAGCGCGGCGCTTGGCGAGAATCGCCAGCAGCACGACGATAATCAGACGAAGAACGAGGACCGGTTCGACGTGTTGAACGTTGCGTCCGTACATGTTCGGCGCGAACTGTACGATATCTTAGTGGCCCGTGAAGGCAAGGAAAGATGCCGGGCTGAAGTCCGGCGTACCAAGACACAAGCGCACGCAATTCGAAATGGGAGCGCGAGGCCCGTGTATGCTCACGGGCAGTCCACGTTCTCGCGCCTCCAATCACATCAATTGCGGTCGCTGCTGCGAGGTAGCTTGGGGACGTGTTCACCACGCCAGTATCTTGTTGACTCAGCGTCTGCGCGAGCAGCAGGGCATTGAAACACTGAACAGCCTCACGCAGGGCCGCGACAAATCTTTTACCTGTTGTTTGCTTCCTCATGACATCGCGATGACATGAGGGGTTTCGCCGTCCGGTACTTTTCTGAGCGCGGGCAATGCGGGGTCGAAGAGATTTGACCCTCAATACGAGAGAACTCTAAGGCGAATTAAACGAAAAGGAGAACAGCAATGAAGCAAATCGCGAATGTCACCAAGAACAAGACAAATCGGCGGTCATTCCTGAAGAAGGGAGCTTTTGCCGCTGGTGCCGTGACCGTGGGCGCCGGCTTGTTTGGCAAAGCTCTTCCGGCCTTAGACGTGGAAGAAAAAAACGGACAGCTGTCACCAGGCGACGCTGCAATTCTGCGGTTTCTTGCGGCCGCCGAAATCATCGAGACGGATTTGTGGGAGCAATACTCAGAACTCGGAGGGATGAAGGACTCAGAAGTCCCAGGAGCGACGGGCGGGAATGCGGTTTACATCGCCGCACTGCGCGTTCTGGATGGGGACATGCCTCAATACATCGTTGACAACACTGATGACGAGATCAGCCATCAGCACTTCATCAACGCGTACCTGGCTTCCAAGGGCGCCGACACAGTTGACCTAAAGCAATTCGCCACAATCCCCGGCAGCGTAGCGCAAGGATCGACGGGGAAAAAGCGGCTGACGAATCTAATGAACCTTTCCGTGGACACTAGCTACTGGGCCCGGTACCGCATTGATTCACACAATCCGGATCTCGATCCCAACTTTGTGTTTCCGCAGGCGGTCGAAATTAAGAATCGGACGGCGATACCCAGATCGGATCTAGACACGGCTGGCGTGACGGTGGACAGCAACGGCAATTTAGTGGGAGATCCCGTCAAGGTAAATCACATCAAGGCGATCGCCTTCACGGCAGGCTTTCATTTCGGGTTCATCGAACAAGGTGGCACCAGCCTGTACCCGTCCCTGGCCCAGCGGGTGACGAGTCCTGAGGTTTTGCGAATCTTGCTGAGCATCGGGCCAACCGAGACGATGCATTTTCAGACTTGGCAAGACAAGGCAGGCAACGCAACTCCGCTGACCGATGTGGACCCGGAAACCGGAGCAAAGGTAACGTTCAATGACCTCACAAACAGCCCGTCGCAGTCGTTGAAGTCTAATTTGATCATGCCTGAGCCAACTCCTTTCTTAGACCGAAAGTTCCCGATCTGCTCGATTATTCGACCGACCGAGACAAAAGGGGTTGCGATGGGGGCGGTGAATGCACTTACGAATGACGGGCTATTCATCGGACAAACAGACCAACGGTTCTTCGATCTACTGAACGATCTTGCTGAGGATGCTGACAAAGCACTCCGCGGTTAGTCGTAGAGAGGTTTTATTGCTTGCCAGTCTCTATCGTGGAGGCGCCTTCCTTGCGGGAAAGCGCCTCCGCATCACGAAGCTATCGGAACGAAGCCTTTGTGGGGATGACGGCGAAAGGAGAAGATGAAAAGAAAGATGCCGGGCTAAGGCCCCGGCGTTAGATGCAAACCTGCGGCCGAGATAACAGGGGGTTTGGTGGCGCGGAGGAGTGCGGCAATGCGTCACAGCGCCGCGCACCTGATCGCGCAACAATACGTCCTTTAGAAAAGGACCTGTCCGTAAATTCAGGCGAGTGGCACCCACACCGAAATCCTGTTACGCACCGACTCCAACGCGCTTGTTAGTGTTTCGAGTGCCCTGCATCGCAAAATCCGGTATTTACCCACCGCGATTAGCCATTTGGTACTGCCCAGTTCATTTACCCTAGGCCAAAAGTACTGAGCGTACTATGAAAATTGGACCGAGCATTTAGGTCCTCTATGCCATTGGCGTCAACGTGTGCCGATCTGAAACTTGTCAACGACCCGAGATGGGTCAGAGACAAGCAAGGAGAAAAAATGAACAACCGAGAACGCGGCTTTTCACTGATCGAACTTCTAATCGTCGTGGCGATTATTTTGATTATCGCGGCTATCGCAATTCCGAACTTGCTTGCCGCCAACATGGCGGCTAATGAAGCTTCGGCCGTCGGCTCGATTCGCACCATCAATTCCGCGGCCGTCACCTATGCTTCCGCCTGGGGAGTTCAATTCCCAGCCACTTTGGCGGCCATGGGCGGCGCGCCAGGCGGCGTTGCAGTTTGCGGCGCGGATCTCTTGATGGACCCAGTCCTGGCCAATGCAACAGCAGCACCGACAGCCAAGAGCGGTTATTTCTTCACCTACGTCGGCGCTACGGCAACGCCTGCCGTTGGCGGATGCACCGGTTTCCAGACCTACACAATTGTGGGACAGCCTGTAACGGTAGGACAGACTGGACAGCGCGGCTTCTTCAGCGATGAAAGCGGCGTCATCCGTTACACCACCGACGGCAGCGCTCCGACGGTCGCCAGCCCTCCGCTTCAATAATTTCGCGATACCATTTTATGACTGGGGAGGCTAACGCTTCTCCTCCTCAGTCAAGCGGTGCGAGTGGTGGCGAAGCGTTGATCCGGTCTGGCCGGATTAGCAGATGAGTCTTGGTGAGCTACAGATGGAACAGCTTCTTGGCGTTGTCACTGGCGATTTTGGCGCGGTCGGAGTCGGTGAGAGCGAGTTGGTCGAACCAAGTGGCTGCCTCGAAAGTATCTTCGAAAGGGTAGTCCACTGAATAGAGAACGCGGTCAACGCTGACCTCTTGCAAGACTTCATTGAGCGCTGGCGTGTGAAAGTTGCCGCTGGTGGTGATGTAGAAATTTTCACGCAGGTATTGGGTCATGGTCAGCTTCGCTTTGGTGACGAGCGCTGCCTTGGATATGCGGTGATCGACGCGCCAGATGCCGAAGGGTAACAATTCGCCGAGGTGGCCGAGAATCACTTTTAGTCTGGGATATTCGTCGAACAAGCCGCTGCCCATCAGACGCAGGGCGTGAATGGAAGTTTCCACTGCGAATCCCCAGGGCGCACCGCTCATCCACTGCTGTCCTTCATATGCCTGGCGGCGTGACGCGAGGGGCTCCCGCGGATGAAGATAAAACGGCACGTCGAGCTGCTGGACCGTGGCCCAGAACGGCCTGTATTGCGGAAGATCGTAATAGACGGCCGAATCGGCGTCGCCGGTTTGCGAGAATCCGTGAACCAGCGCACCGCAGAAGCCCAGTTCTTTCACGCAACGCGTTAACTCCTCAGCAGCAGCGTGAGGATCCTGCAGCGGCAATGCCGCGAAACCCTTAAACCGCTTGGGATACTTTGAGATGCGCTCGGCGAGATAGTCGTTCGAGCGCCTAGCTAAAGCGACGGCTTGCGAAACATCGGGAACGGCTTGAACTCCGGCATTGACGAGGGAAAGGATGCAGAGTTCGATGCCGCCGCGGTCCATTTCGGCGATACGTGTGCTGCCGACGTCGAGGATCTGAGCCTTGAATTCGGGCGAATGTGTGGCGGCGCTGCTGGTGCCAACAGTTTCGGGAAGCGCGAAGTGTTCTTCGAGTGCGATTTTCGCTGGCGCCGCCCCGGCGTGAAGTGCGGCGTCGGCGGGATTAACGTTGGCGAAGAGTCCTGCGGTAGCAAAAGCTGTAGATTCCAAGAATCTGCGTCGCGTGATGCGATCTCGAGTTTCTGGTTTCACGAGTTGGTCGGCCAACCTACAGCAGTTTCACGGATGGCGCAAAAAGCTACATCAGCGGCGAAGCACTGTCAACGCCAAGCACTGCGGAACGGAGGCATAACCAGCTTGGGCGTAAATACCCGTGCGAACAGTGGGCACGTTCTCGGATTTCCATATGGCGCTTGAACTTCCGCGGCGGACGGTAGGAGAATTGGATTTTAATCCCCAAACGCCGCAACGCCACAACTCTCAATTGCATTCCTCGTGAAGAGAAGCTAACGGAGGTCGCGATGTCGAATAAAGCAGCGACATCCCGCGGTGTAATGGAAGGCAAGGGTGCCTACAATAGATATGCAAAGCTGCCGGGGGGAGCCGCGTTGGCAATCCCGCTATTGGAAAAAGCAGTTTCGAAAATAGAACTCGACCAAAACGATCCGCCGATCGTCATCGCGGATTATGGATCGTCGCAAGGGAAAAACTCGCTCGTACCGGTGCAGGTCGCAATCAGAGGCCTGCGGCAGCGGGTGGGCCCAAACCGGCCAATCTCCGTATTTCACATCGACCAAGCATCGAACGACTTCAATTCGTTGTTCGAAGTTCTGGATGCTGACCCGGATAGATATGTTTTGGAAGAGCCGAACGTGTTTCCGGGTGCGATCGGAAGATCGTTCTACGAAAATGTGCTGCCGCCCGGCTTAGTCCATCTCGGGTGGAGTTCGTATGCCGCCGTGTGGCTCGGTCGAATACCGACATTAATTCCCGGGCACTTCATTTCTCTGAGCGGTACAGAGGCGGTGCGCGCCGAGTTCGCTCGTCAAGGTGCGCAAGACTGGGAAGCGTTTCTGTCGTTGCGCGCGAAAGAATTACGATCGGGAGGTCGCTTGGTCGTGGTCCTCCCAGGGCTGCCTGATGATGGAGTGTCTGGCTTTGAAACTATTATGAACGAGGCGAATGAGGTGCTCGCAGAGATGGTTGTTGACGGCTCGATTACGGCCGAAGAGCGAGTGCAAATGGCACTCAGAGCTTATCCGCGGATGAAAAGCAGCCTGCTTGCTCCATCCGCGCACGACGGGCAGTTTCACAATTTGACTGTGGAAGCCTTTGAAATGGCTACGCTCCCAGATGATGCATGGGTCGAGTACGAACGGGACGGGAACAAGGAGGCGTTGGCGACCAAGCACGCGCTGTTCTTCCGCGCGGTCTTCATGCCTTCGCTTGCGTCCGCGCTGACGCGCGTGCGCGATGGCGACGCCGAGGCACTGCGCAAGTTCGGAGACCGCTTGGAGGCTGGGCTCAAGCGGCGTCTGGTGAGCAGGCCGACAGCAACGCATTCGTTCGTGCAGACTATCGTCCTTGCAAAGCGGGCTTAACACGCGCTCGGTCGCGACCGAAGTAAGGCCGAAACACGCGGAGCGCATGCTAATTTCGGTGGCGCGTAAGGGTGCGCCGCCTGTTACATAAAAAACTCTTAGCGGGCCAAGGAGCGTCCGTCGAAAGGAAAGGAGACAAAACGTGTCTAACGCCGAGCGTTGCGAGATTCTCATTATTGGGAGCGGAGAAGCGGGGAAGTACATGGCATGGACCATGGCAAAGGCGGGGCATCGGACTGCCGTCATTGAACGGAAGCTCATTGGCGGCTCGTGTCCTAACATCGCGTGCCTGCCTAGCAAGAACATCATTCACAGCGCAAAAGTGAAATCTTTTGCAGGCCGCGCAGCCGAGTTCGGACTGGAGCCCGGATCGTTTGCAACGAATATGGCGGGCGTCCAGCGACGCAAGCGAAAGATGGTGGAGGATCTGGTGCAGGTGCATCTTGACCGCTACAAGGCAAGCGGCGCGGAACTGATTATGGGCGCAGGTCGCTTCGTGGCTCCCAAAACCGTGGAGGTCTCGCTGAATGGCGGTGGCACCAGAGTGATCGCGGGCGATCGCGTATTCCTCAATTTGGGCACGCACGCGGCGATACCCGATGTGGCGGGACTCTCTGCATCGCGACCGATGACGCACGTCGAAGCCCTGGATCTCGACCGTCTGCCAGAACATCTCGTCGTGGTTGGCGGCGGTTACGTTGGGCTCGAACTGTCGCAAGCCATGCGGCGGTTCGGTCCGCGAGTGACGGTGATCGAGAGAGGGCCGCAGTTGGCCAGCGAGAGTGTCGCAACATGCAGCTCAAACGTAACGCTTCCGCGCGCCCGGGCGCCCGGGACGGTGCGGACGGTGCGGACGGTGCGGACGGTGCGGACGGTGCGTTGACTTGCGTTTGGTTGCAACTTAAAATGTGCGGCACATGGCGGACTCCTCTTCGTTTATTGCGCAGACCATTTCGCATTACCGCATCGTGGAAAAGCTGGGCGGCGGCGGGATGGGTGTGGTTTACAAAGCTGAGGATATCAAGCTGCGGCGGTTTGTCGCGCTGAAATTTCTGCCGGAAGACCTGGCTAAAGACGAGCTGGCGCTGGAACGATTTCAGCGCGAGGCGCAGGCTGCGTCGGCTTTGAACCATCCCAACATTTGCACGATTTACGAGATCGATGAGTACGAAGGGCGGCGATTTATTGCCATGGAGTTTTTGGACGGACAGACGCTGAAGCATCGTATCGACGGGCGTCCGCTGGAACTGGAAACGCTGCTGGAGTGGAGCATTCAGATTGCAGAGGGGCTGGACGTGGCGCACGCTGCGGGGATCATTCATCGCGACATCAAGCCGGCCAATCTTTTTATCACCGCGCGCGGGCACGCGAAGATTCTAGATTTTGGGCTGGCGAAGCTCTCTCCCGTGGGAGAGAAAGTTGCCGAGGGAGTTACAGTCACCGCGCAAACGGCGCCAGCGGATGCGCTGTTGACGAGTCCGGGGACGTCGCTGGGCACGGTGACGTATATGTCGCCGGAGCAAGTACGCGGAATTGACCTCGACAAGCGAACGGATCTTTTTTCGCTGGGCGCGGTGCTGTACGAAATGGGCACGGGCGCGATGGCGTTTACCGGAGCGACTACTGGAGTGATTTTTGATGCAATCCTGAATCGCGCCCCGATTTCGCCGCTGCGGTTGAATCCCGGACTGCCCGGCGGATTCGAGCACGTGGTGAATAAAGCGTTGGAGAAAGACCGGAGGATGCGTTACCAGTCGGCCGCGGATTTGGGCGCGGATTTGCGGAGGCTGAAGCGGGAAACGGATTCTTCGAGAGTGGTGGCGCAGCGGGAAGTTGGGGCTTCAGAACAATCTTTCGGCGTGGAGAACGCGCAGTCTTCTGGACGAGTTTCGTCACGCTTGACGTCGCCAGGGTCGAGGAGAGTGGTATCGCAATCCATCTCGTCGGAGCAAGCAACAGTTGCGAAATCGAATCGGTTGGGAATTTATGCGGGCGGGGCGGCGCTGGTTTTGCTGCTGGCAATAGGAGCGTTCTGGTATCAGAAGCATTCCGCACCACATGCGGCGGCAGTTGCGACGAAGCCGTCGGTCGCGGTGCTTCCGTTGAAAAATTTGAGCACGGACGCGGACAGCGTTTATTTCAGCGACGGAATGACGGACGAAATCACCACGAAGCTTTCGAAGATTCAGGGGATTGATGTGGCGCCGCGCTCGTCGGCTGCGGCGGTGAAAAGCGCGGATCAAAGCGCGGGGGAATTGGGCCGCCAACTGGGCGTGCGCTATTTGCTGGAAGGCACGGTGCGAAAATCCGGGAGTCAAGTGCGCATCAACGTGCATTTGATCGATTCGACGACCGGATTTCAAGTGTGGGCGGACGACTTTGTTGGCGAAATGAAGGATGTGTTCACGCTACAGGAGCAAACGGCGTTGAAAATTGCGCAGGCGCTGAATCTGAACCTGAGTCCGCAAGAAACGAAGGCCATCCAGCAACGCTACACGCAAAATCCGGAAGCGTACCAGGCTTTTCTGGTGGGCCGTGGGCTACTGGAAGTGGAAACGGCGGAAAGATTCGAGGCCGCACGCCAAAACTTTGAAGAAGCTCTGAAGCTGGACCCGAACTACGCTCTCGCGCTGGCGGGACTTTCTCACGTGGAGGCCCTGTACTATCGCGATCTTGACAGCAATCCGGTTCACCTGCAGCGCTCGGAGGATTACGCGCGGCGGGCGGTTGCGATCGATCCGAATCTGGCGGAAGCGCATGTCGCGCTGGGCCAGACACACGGATTGCGATACGACTACGCTGCGGCGGTGCCCGAACTTCGCGAAGCCATCCGGTTGGAGCCGGACAACTACCTGGCTTGGGACTTGCTGTCGTGGGCGCTGGGATACGAGCAACCTCCCGACGCGGCGGAGGCGGAGAAAACAGCGCGAGAAGCAATGCGGCTTCAGCCATCTTCGGCGGCGGCGCAATACCATTTGGGTCGCGCGCTTCTTTTTCAGCGACGCTATCGGGAAGCGGAGGTGGCCTTCCGTCGCGCGGGAGAGATTGGCGACAAGACTTACGAAGACATGGGAATGACTCAGCTGGCGCTCGCACAGGGGAACGGGGAGCAGGCGGTTAGCTATGGCTCAAAGTTGGCCGCCGAACACAGGACTGCGTTGAGTTATTACTGGATGAGCGCGGCGTACGCAAGTAAGGGCGACAAAGAGAAAGCGCTGGCGTCGTTGCAGGAATCACTCAAGCTGGGATACGGCGATTTTGCGGCGCTGGATGCCAGCCCGTATTTCGCCTCGTTGCGGGATGATCCGCGCTACAAACAGTTCATACAGCAGTACCGCAAGAAGTAAACTCTTCGCAATGCGACGGCAAAGCGGGAGCAAGCTCCCGCACTCCAAAAGGGTCTGGCGGGATTTGCCTTCGTGGCGCCGGCTTGCCATGAGGGCCGAAACCGCTTTAGCCCGGCATCTTCCGGATTTGCGAACTTCTGCCGAAAACCAAACCTCAAGATGCCGGGCTGAAGACCCCGGCGCTACATGTCAACCTACGACAAATACAAAGGCAAGATGCCGCGCTACAGCGCGGCGCTACGAACGGCAAAACCGCGGGCGATTGCCTGCATCGATGGGCTAGCGTACAATGCACGGCCTGTGGCGGATACCTCCTCGATAACTGGTCGGACCATCTCCCATTACAATCGAAGAGATCATTTGGGCGATAGACCACAGATGGATGCTTCTGAGATGGGGAAACTCGCAACCGTATGAATTGTTCCTAACCGCCTATTGCTTTTAGATCGTCTTTGGCTTGCTGCCCTGCTTCCTTGGTGGCTTGTTTGACATTGGCATCCGGCTTTAGCTGACGGATGGCTTTGTTCAGGCCTTGAGGTTTCTCTCCGTCAGCGACTTTGCAGCCGGATATATCCGCGCTGGTGTGCACGCCGGTCGCGTCGGCTCGGAGACAATTGAAATTCAATTCGAGATTGTGGCTGGCGTGAAGCGCAGCGAGGCATTCAACCAATTCCAGGAATGGCTCACACGCGTCGGTGGCGGTAGTGTTAGCGGCCAACAGCCCCTGGGCTTGCAGGGTGGGAGTGAGCTTTTTCTCTGCGTCGCTTCTGGCTCCGGGCGTGTCGGTGGAATTCTTCGAATCTTTCTTGACCCACTTGATCGGATTCAGGGAATGCGAGCTGTCCTGCGCGGCAGGGGCCGCCCCTGTGCCCGCAGGCCCCTGCGCCGCGGCGCGTTGCACACCCACCGTCAAAGTAATCGGAACAACCGAAAATACGATTGCGGCAATAAAGAGTGTTCTTTTCATACGTGCTCCTTTGCTGAAGAAACTTGGTGAAAAGGAGGCTGGCGGGCGTGGCCCCACACCCATTAGGCCACAATGCAGATGCCGCCAAGAAACGAAGGGGGACGGTACTACTCCAATCGGTCACGCTGGCCTTTCGAACAGGCGGGGATGTTGGAAGTTTAAAGCGGAGGTTTTGCCATGGTGTGTTCTAAACCCGCACCTTTTCTGCATGAAGCGCAGGAAAAGAGCGGTACCCCGCGAGTTTCAATCGTGACGAGACTGAACACTGGTGTCGCACGGAATGGTCAGCTACCCGGATGCATGGAACGGCCCGAGGCGCCGAGGTGTCCGCAGCGATGGCTTCGAGGGCACAACTGGAGGTTGAATGTTGGGAATAGCGTAGAGAGTTTGTTAGGTTGGTCCTAATGACCATCGTGCCTTCTGCCGAGCCGTTACCGTGGAATCGCCGGCGCAGCAAACGCGTCAAGGGCCGGATCCCGGTCGTGGTTCGATTCCAGCAGGCGAACAAGAGTTCCGTCTCGGAAAAGACTCATACCGTGATTGTGAATGACCACGGAGCGTTGATACTTCTCGCGGCTGCGGTGAAGCCCCAGCAGATTATACGAATGGAGAACTTAAGCATTGGGCAGGAAGTGCTTTGCAGAGTTGTGATTTTAGGGCCAAGCTTTATGGGCAAAACGCAGGTCGCGGTCGAATTCATCCTGCCGATGCCTGGATTTTGGGACACGGTAGCAACTAAGACGTCGAGATCAGGTGTCAGTCTGAAAAAGTGACAAGGGTGAGTCGCTTGATCAGACATTCTGATCCCGGGATACACGAATTTTCTTCAACATGGCCGGATAGATAATCCATCTTCGAAACGGATCGATTAAGCGCATGTAGAACGGCGTAATCCAGGTTGTCTGGCGCACGTTAATCGCAAAGCAGAATCGATAGCTGTCGCCCCGTTCAGCGAGGGCGGTGAGAGCCGCACCGCGGACGGTGCGATTGTGTATTTCGAGTAGCTGTTCATTTTCGAAACGATATACAACGCGAAACAGTCCTTCTGGAGTTCCCGACACGACACAAGAACGAGCACGATCCTCGCCGTGAGGCGATTTCCAAACGAGGCTGCCAAAGTATTCTTCAGTTCGGCGTCAAGTCGAAAAATGCGCCCGAGAAAAAACCGAGGACGAAAAAACGTGCGGGCCACTGGCGGAAATCTGTTGATCTCAGAATCGGCTGCGCCGGATCCGTTCCGACGCGCCCGGTGAAGAAATTCAGAAAGGGTTACGCCGTCGCGGCATGTAGGCAGGTCAACTGCCCAGACGTCGTGCAGCGGGACGTCGGCGAGAACGTATGCACGCGTAAAACTCGGATGGAGAAATCTGCGGCATCTTTTATTGCTAGTTCCTATCCATTGAATATGGAAAAGTTGTTGATCATCTGCCGCGGAGCAAGAGGATTACGTCGAGCAGGACGAGGACCGCTACAACCACTTCCAGCGCGAACATGCGGCGCTCGTTGAATTGGGCGACCATAAATTCGTAAAGCTCGCGGGCCGTCTTCAGTTTTTCGGACACCAGGGTTTTGTAATCGTTGACTCCGATTTTGGCTGAGCTGACGCCGTAGACCCGGGCGTAGTAAGAGTCACTGATGAATTTCACCGCGTATTCGGCTCTCTCGGCGAGATCCATGATGTCGAGACGAATCCGATTCAGCCGGCCGGCGCGTCGGGCAAGTCGCCAGCGGGACCAAAAACTTTCGTGCCCTTCGAGCGAGCTATAGACATTGGAGAGCAAGTTAGTGAGCAGCTCGTCGTAGTAACGAAACTCCAGCAATTGGGTGTTCGCGTATTCCAGGAGATCGATCACGGCGGGCGTGGCCTCGGGCTTGTCATACACAAGCGCTGCGGCCCAGCCCACAACAACCAGATCGTTGGGATAGTAGGACAACGCCGAGCGCACGATCTCTTCACGCTCGGAAGCCGACAGCGGAACGAGTTCGCCGCGCACGAGTTGCGTGATCAGATCGGCGTGACATTGGAGCATTTCGGCGGCGGTGGCCGAGCGGCCGTCGGGGTGTCGCGCCGACTCAATGTCGATGACGAAATAATCTTCATCCAGCCATTTTGGTGAAGGCTTGATCAGGGCCGGGCGGCAACGAGCCAAACAGTCGCGCAGCAATACTTCCGCGGCTTCCTCCACTTCCGGCGCGTTCATCCAGCGATAGGATTGCGGGGAGAGAGCTTCAAAATCGCAATCGAACGCAGTTGTGAGCTCCACACTTACCACGCCGAACCAGTAATACTTGATTCGAGCGTCCAGTTTTTCGCCGGGGGGGAGTGCAACGGGACCCGCCGATTCAACAATCGGAGCGCTCTGCGCCTGAGCGTATTCTGGACTGCGGTGACTGAAGCTCTGCGGGCGCGGAGCCGCTTCCGGGCCCAGAGCGCCACGCAAACCTTCCATTTCGATCGCTTCAGCAATGTCAAAGAAGCTAAGGATTCGGAAGTAGCCTTGAACGATCATCGGCGGAACGCGTGACCCTCTCAAGATTCAGTCGCAAAATACGCGTGTCCATCCTACACCACGCAAGCCCGCCGCAAGAGCCCCGGCTGTGGCGATGCGCGCGTAGCAGTGGCCCGACACTCGATCTCACGATCGCCGGCTTTGTGCAACTATTGCGGCTTTGCAATCAGACTTGAGTGGGAGTCAACGCGAGGTTGACTGGCGCTTTTTCCGCGACGCTTACCTGAAAGATCGCTCGCGGCTTTAGGCCCATGGGACCGGCCAGCAGTTTGTCCGGCATCTGCTGAATCCTGGTGTTGAACAAATTGATGGCATCGTTGAAGTACTCGCGGCGGTCGGCGATCTGACTCTCGAGTTCCGTGATTTGCTTCTGGAGCTCCAAAAAAACAACGTTGGCCTTCAAATCGGGATAGTTCTCCGCGACTGCAAACAAATTCTGGACTGAATCGCTGAGCCTGCCGCTCGCCACGGCTTTCTGGGCCACGCTGGTGGCCAGAGCATATTTCGCCCTCGCTTCAGCAAGCGCTCGCAGGGTTTCGGCCTCGTATTGCATGTAGCCTTTGCAGACTTCCACCAAACGAGGCACTTCATCGTGCCGCTGCTTCAACAGCACGTCAACGTTGGCCCAGGCCTTGTCAATATCGTTGCGCAGGCCGACGAGTCCGTTGTAGATGGCCACGACATAAATCACGACCCCGGCGATTGCAAAGGCGGCGATGAGAGCAGCGATCAAGCTATGCGCTCCTTATTTCGAAGAAATAAATCCCCAGTAGAGCAGTAGCAGATACAGACACACGATGCAAAGAACGGGACCGCCCCAGATATAGAGCGTAGGTTTCCAGGCCAACGATTGCACTACTTCCTTCGGGCTGCGACGGGAAATTGTGAAGGGATCTCCGCGCTCGCCTTTGGTGATGGCGCCTTTGGGATGCAGGTCGAACGTCTGCTCGCCGGAATTTACCGACGCGTTTTCTTCCGGCGCAGCCACATTGGCAGCCAACGCCGTAAGCACACCCGCAGGGATAGTGAGGCCCGAGCGATTTAACGCTGCGACCGCAGCCGCAGGAGTCATCGGTTGCCCACCCGCGGCAGGAAGCTGCGTCTCAAAGCGGGTCACCTCCACACCGGGGACATGGCTCAGAACAGTCGCCACACTATTGAGTACACCAAGTCGGTTTACCGTTAGAGTCTTTTGCAATGTGATGCCGATTCCAGGTTTGTCACCGAGCACATTCACCGAGACGGCACCGCCACCCGCCACATGTGGTCGCGGCGCCCAGGTGCCCGGCGCGGAATTGTCTCCTCGCGTTCCAAACACAAACAGCGGATATCCCGGCTGGATGATGCGCTCTTCCACTTTTATTTTGTCGTAGGGCACCAGGCCGCGCATCACCAGGAAATTGCGAATGTTTTCCGGCGGTAATTCGCGGCTGTTGAAACAGCTGGCGCCGATTTCATCGGAGAAGCTTCTGTGCACATCCATCTCCGCGCCCTGCGGGTCAATCAGCACGCGTCCCGTGTTGTCTTTCAGAAAGAACGGCAGGTAGGCGCTTTCGTTCACAACCTGCTTCCAATGGTGACTATTCCCCGATTCTACCCACTGCCACGCTTGCACTTGATAGTAATAGCAAGGATCGCCGGTCACCGGAGCGTTAAGAGTGTGCGGCCCGGTCGGAGCTCCCATCACTTCGACCAGGCCGATCGAGGCGCTGTGGATCCTCGAAAGCGGAGTGTTCAAGATCATCCGTTTGTAACGAAACATGCGGAAACCGCTGAAGAAAAGTAGCGGGCCAGCCACTGTCCCCGCCAAACACACAACCACAAACCAGAATTCGCCGGAGCCTGATGAGTAAAACGCAGAAAGAGTTCCAGTCGACATGAGAGGTCCTCGGAAGCTTCAGCGAGCGGTTCTATTTTCAGTTTACGGTAAGTGGAATCGTCGCGAATGGCGGGTTTTATCGGGCTTATCGAAATAGGAACCTGGCCGGTAGTCGCAGGTGCGATGTGAGCTGGGTTATCTGGTTGTATATTTCACGTGGGACTTGTCCTTGTGGGACGGGGTTACTTCTACTTCGGCATTTAATATTGGCACGAGGTAACTTGAGAAGCCAATGCCGACAAGGATCGTGCCGAAAGATTTTTCCGGCGTGAATGTACGGATCACCGATTTGCCAAATTCGAGTTTGTAGGAGCGCGGCTTATAGCGACGCGCGAAAAGCTGCTCCATTGCCTGCTGTAGATTGGTTTGCGCTTCACCCACCGATCCGTTGCCGGCATACTCGCACGCAAAACCGCCCAAGTACCCGCCGTCTGAATTCCGAAAGACTCTGGCCAAAAGAACACCAGTCGTGATACGCGTTCTCGGCCTATCGGTATGCTGAATGGCGATGATTCCTTCGAGCACGGACCCGTGATGAATGTCAGGCAAGTGTGAAAGCTCAACTGCTTCAGGCGGCAGCACAGAGGTGTAAAGCAGCACGTTGTAATTCTCGATGCCAGCCATGTCCAGAGCTGCGTCGAAGGAGCCGGTCTCGATCCCGACGTCGCTCTCTCCCCAGCCAATCACCCAGAAATATTCCTTGGGAATCCGGCAGCCAATTTCGGAGTGGCGAGCAGGAAGTTGCTTCGGCATGTTGAAGTCACTCGCCGCAGCTTAATGCCGTTCCGGCCAGACGTCAAATGGAGGTTCGGAGAAACACGCCTAGCGGAGAGGTGGAGTGAGGGCAAACGTTCGGCAATCGGAGTTATCGGGCACTGGCCACAGGTCGCAGAGTTCTTGAGCGGTGTATACTCCGAGCGCGATCATATGCGACGATTGTTTGTCTTTATCGTTCCGCTTTCACTCACGATTCTGGCATTTGCCCAGCAGCCACCTGCTGCGCATTCCCTGCCATCAAAGAAAGACGCCGTTGACCTTCTAAAGAAAGTGGAGGTACAGACGCGGCTCACAGCGCCGGGACGTGCGCCATTCCGCTTGCTGGCTAACCTGCGCTGGACATCAAGCGCAAACTCTTCGGACGGAGCCTATGAAGTTCTTTGGGAGGCGCCCGGACGCTTTCGCGAAGGATTCAGGCTTGATCCCATCAGGGTTCGGATGCTTACCGGCCTGCCCGATATGGTCGAGGTTGTACCCACGCAAATTCAAGTTGGTAAAATTTATCGGAGCGCCGTTGCTGGGGAGAACTTAGTCTGTTTCGAGTTCGCTGAACCCTCGAAAGGTCGCACGGAATGCCTTGACTCAGTGACCGACCTGCTTGTTTCTGTGGACCACAAAACGAAGCACGGGAACACTACGATCGGCCTTGTCGAGGATCGATTCATAAGCCTCGGTGCCGTGAATTATCCAAGGCACATGCTTTCAACGGTAGGAGACGAGAGCCTCGAAGTTAACATCGAGAAACTCGAACCGGTGACGCGTTTCGCGGACGAGGTTTTTGCTCCGCCTGATGGTGCTTTTTCGCCGGATTGGTGCGCAAAACCCGAGGTTGGAAAGCAACCGGGCCAAAGTTCCGTTTCCCCTATGATAGTGGGCTTGCTTTCCCAACAATCGAAGGAATTTCGTGGTTACTACTTGCAAGTGGCCTCGAATGGGCGCGTTAAAAAAATGGCAGCGATTTATTCAGATGGAACGTCGAAGGAAGTTGGCAGGAGGGATCTGGGTCCGGAATGGTTTCGCATCCACTCATGTGGCGGCAAACCAATCGAGTACGAAACCCTTTTCGTGTTCTGGGCCCACTAAAGCCCTGTAATCCGAATTTGAGGAACCATGGCGCATGCTTCTAATCCGGATTCGAAGGCGAACTTGGCGGCGATCTCCTCAGTTGGCTTGGAACCGATTTGCCTCGCTGACTTTGAGCTGCTGGCGAAAGCGAAGATGCCGGCCAGGAGCTGGGAATATGTGTGCGCGGGCGCGGGCGACGAGATCACCGTGCGATGGAATGAGGAGGCTTACCGGAGGATTCGTCTGAAGCCGCGGATTTTGGTGGACGTCTCCAAACTGGATACACGCGTGACTGTGTTTGAGCAGGAGCACGCTTTCCCTATTCTGCTGGCGCCGGTGGCAGCGCAGAAGTTGATGCATCCGGAGGGCGAGTTGGCGTCGGCGCGAGGCGCAAGCGCGGCCGGCGCGACCATGGTGGTCAGTTCGTTTGCGAATACGAGACTGGAAGATGTGGCAGCGGTGGCAACAAGTCCGTTGTGGTTTCAGCTCTACGCACAAACGGATCAAGGTTTCACTCGCGAGCTGGTGCAACGCGCGGAGAGCACGGGGTATCGCGCGCTTTGCCTCACTGTGGACACTGCCACTACTGGTGCGCGCAATCGCGAGGCGCGGGCAAAGGTAAAACTTCTGCCGATTCCCAACTTTGAGAGCTTCAAGGGAGCGGGCAGAGACGTCAGCCTGCATACCGGTTCGCAAGATGTTTATAAGAGCGTGCTGGATGCGTCGATGAGCTGGCAAGAAGTGGAGTGGCTGCGCTCTATCGTAAAAATCCCTCTGGTGCTGAAGGGCGTGCTGGATCCCGATGACGCCGAGCGCGCGGTGAAGTCCGGCGTGGCGGGGATCATCGTTTCCAATCACGGAGGGCGAAACCTAGATACCTTGCCTGCGACGATCGATGCGCTGCCTCAGGTGGCGGAGAAGGTTGCCGGGCGCATGCCGGTGTTTGTGGATGGCGGGATTCGACGCGGCACCGACGTGCTCAAGGCGTTGGCGTTGGGCGCGAGCGCTGTGTTCATCGGACGGCCGTATGTTTACGGACTAGCCGCAGCGGGCGAGGCTGGCGTGAGGCAAGTGATTAGAATCCTACAACGTGAATTTCAGATGGCGATGGCGCTGACAGGCCGGACGAATATCGCGGGAATCGACCGCTCGGTGATCTGGCCGTGAGTTAACGCGTTCTGGGCAGATATCGGACATGCTCTATTCAAACTAACCAGACGTTCGATTTGTTCCCGGCTAGGTCGCCAACACGATGGCAAGCACGCAAAGCACAACGGCCAAAAGTGCGCAACATAGTTGGAATGTCCACCGCCAGACGACCAACTCATCCGGATCGCTTGAACGCGGACGCGAGATGAATTGTGTGCAATGAGAGCGCTTCCAGCCCAGCTTCCGACATCCATGATCTAGCCGCCTTATGGCCAGATACATCCGAGCGAACGAGAAGCAGATCAGGGTGAGCACAACTTGCTCCGGTATCGAAACGTGGTGTGACCGAACGAACCAGACTACGAACACGAGTACAGTCGTGAAGGCCAGTAGCACCGCAAGGGCCGGATGAAAGTCTAGCCATTTTTCCGATCCATTTTAAAGCCAAAAAGATTCGCCCAACGAGACCATACCGCATAGATTAAGCAGGCCATTCTCAAAAGATTAAGGCAAAATTACTGTAGAAGATGAGATACGGAAGCAGATCGGATAATTGGCTCGCGAATTGAAGTCATGTAGTTTGAGGACACCCAACTTTCATTTGGGAGGTTTGCGATGGCTTTGAGCTTTGCGAAAGACATTCGACCGCTGTTCCGTGACAATCCCGACGTTTCCACGATGCAGAATTTCGGCCTGGACCTTTCCTCCTACTCCGATGTGAAAGTCAAGGCGCACGGAATTCTCGCGGCGCTTCTAAAAGGGACGATGCCCTGTGACGGAGCTTGGCCAGCGGAACGGCTAGCCCTATTCAAGAAATGGATGGACGAAGGGATGGCGCCGTAGCGGCGCATTTGGCTGACGTGCTTGGGTGATGAACACTCGTAGCGGGGGAGTGGAGTTACGGTGGGGCGGATCTCCGGTTGCTTAGTTGGTGGAACGCGAAAAAATCTACGACGGTTACCTACGCCAAGAGTATTTCCCAGCGCGCGCTGCTCGCTGGCGAGAAGAGCATTTTCCATCGAACAGTTGCGACGAAGAGTCCGCTGGAAACGGCTAGCGTTCCCTCGGTAACGGACGTTGTGTTTTTCTTTGCGTACGAAGCGAAGAGTGTATCGAATTCCTTCGACGTTTCATCGCGATTCCACTATTTGCCGCAAACATCGATGAATTGTGCGTTCTTTGCGAAAAAAGAAAGCAGTTCTTCTGAGTTTAGGGATTTGAGTCCGGAAAGGAAGCTTCGAGTGTTAGTAATGCGCCCGCTGCTCCACATTTTGATTTCCCCGCGCATTTGCGAGGCACTCTAGAATCGGCTCCGGCTTGAGGCCCATCACAATTAGGATTTGAGCAACGAGCGACTTTTCCAGACCAAGAATAGCTATTAAGAGGTGCTGCGGCTCGATTTGGCGCTGGGCGAGACTGTCAGCCGTCTCGGCGGCGAGATTCAGGATTTTCTTACATTCGGTGATGAACGGGCCCTCCACGGAAGTCGAAATGCGTCCACTTGGCGTGATGTGCTTCTCGATTTCAGAACGAATTGAGGTCTGGATATGACTCACTTGAGGGAACCACTTTTCCAGCGTGCGATCTTCCCTCAAGAGTCCTAGAAGCAAGTGCTCCGTCTCGATGTAAGGGCTTCCATAATTGCGGGCGTCGTAGCGAGCAAAGAAGATGGCACGGCGAGATTTTTCTGTGTAGCGTTTGAACATGGGCTTGGTACCTGAAGAGTTATGTCTTATTTGCAATAGGGGGCAATGGATACCTGTGGGGTTCGGTGATACGACTAAATGGAAACAAAGTACGCGAGAATCAAGTTAGCAGGGTGGAAGGAGAAAAATGGCGGGGAACTGTCGCGTGATTCGTCATGTGGCATAGTATCCAGCCCTTGAGTTGACGACCAGATGGCGATCCTTGGTGGTTAATTTTATCTTGTGATATTTCCGATCGGGCTGTGCTCGCGGCGGCATGTACCCTATGCCATATTGATTGCGAAGAGCGTCTTCGATCTGCGAATAGATCTCCTCGATTGTTTGGCCGCCTGTGACTTCGTAATAAGACCCGCCGGTTTCTTTGACCATCCTGTGCAGCCCCTGCTTGCCGTGCTCACTCGCCATGCTGAGAATCGCACCTATGATGGGGCGGGAAAGTGGAATAGGGTCGGAAAAGCGGATGGCGTAGGTGATGACGTCCGATCGTTGCGCGAATTCAATCGCCGTTGTGATCGATGTCGGTTCATGGAACGGCACGCCATCGGTTAGCAGAATGAAAGCCTTCCGGCCCATCAGCTGATACATCGGATCTTCCGAGGCGTCCTTTACCGCACTGTAAATGAAGGTCGAATCGCGCTCGGGAATGTGCAGCCGGCCGAGCGCCGACTCGAGATCGCTGCGTGAAGACGTTGGACGCTACAAGGTCTCGACCTGCGTATCGAAATGCACAACGAATGCCTGATCGCCCTGGCGCAGGACCTGATCCAGAAATGTATAGCTGGCGCGCCGCTCTTCCTCAAGGACGCCCGTCTGGCTCCGGCTAGTGTCAACCAGAAGTCCAACGGTAAGAGGAAGGTCCGACTCTTGCGAGAAGTAGGTGATCTTTTGCGGCGAACCGTCTTCCAGCAGGACAAAATCGTCTGCTTTCAGGTCCTTCACCACTCTCCCGTTTGCGGCGTGGACCGTCGCGAAAAGCGTAACTACATTCGATCTTGAGGAAATCTTGGGCCCTTGTTGCGCCCAGAGGCCTGGGACCAAGGCGACCACTGCGATCGTAACCGCGATTTTCGCAAACCCGGCCAATCTTCCGATCCTGAGTCCGGCACACATCGAAATTGTCTTCCACATGGATGCATCAACTCTTGTACGGGTTTTTTCGTCAGATAGGATTGCATCGAATGCCTCGATGGAGCCTGGTGATTTAGAAGCGAAACGTCAGGCCGACGTAAGGCTCGGCCATTTGGGTGGTCGCATTGGTGAACTGGCTCACGAGTGTGAAGTCGGGGGCTTTGTAAACCAAGCCACGGTAGCCTGCCTGGAACGAAAAATTGGGGCCAGTTTGTACGTGAAAAACCCCTCCGTCTAACGCCGTGAAGCTCCTCAGTACAGGCAGGCCGCTAACAGATTGAAACCCAAAAAAAAGTTAGGACTTTGTGGAACTATTTCGCAGCGAGCTTGGGGCATTCCAGTTTTTGGTTCTATTGTCAGATTGATTTTCGGGTCTGGTGCGTTGGGCTGGAGGTTCCTTTTACAAAGCAAGAATCGCAAACGCGGGTGCCGTCCTTCAAGGTGAAGTCAACCCGGCGGGTGGGGTCAATTTCAGCGCCGCATTTTCCGCAGCGGTCTTCGAATGATTCGGCCATGAGCTTTCTCCCTACTTCTACGAACCATTATACGTTGAAAGACGAGCTATTTGGCGGCCTCAGATATCCTTTGGATTACATATTCCAGGCCCTTGTCCGTGCTGATCGCCACCCTGTCGGCCAGCACGGGCGAATGCTCGCTTACGTCGTGGAATCCGATTTTGTGCCAGACGGGCAGAATCGCGTACTTGCCGTCCACTTCGCGGATGGCCAGATCGTTGAGATCGTCCCGGGTCCAGCGCTTGTCCAAAAAGTGCTTGCTAAGAATCACGATGCCGAATCTGGAGCGGGCCAAGCCGCAGTCAATTGATTCGCGCAAATTGTCGCCGAGCTTCAAGCCGTAATCGGCATGCCAGGATATCAGTCCCTTGGCGTTCAGGGCGTCGGCCAACGGTCTGGCAAGTTCGCGCTTGTCCTCAAGAGTGTGAGAAATAAAGAAGTCCCATTTCTTTTTTCGTCCATTCCTTCCACCATTGATACATGGAATCAGGAAATAACGCTGTCTCACATTGAACAGTTGAAGGCGGATGTGCTCGGCTCGCAACGCGTTTAACCCTCGGCTTCACGGGAGGCCTTGCTTCGGATGTCAGCGAAACGCCACAAGCACGAAACACCATGCGAACAGCGCGTGTAGGCCGGTCTAACCCGGACGGAATTGCAGTGCTTGTCGTGCCTTCGAAGGCACAAGATGGGTTGGAACGCTTGAGAATCGTGTGAAGAATTGTTAAGTTGCTCGCGTGACCATCGTAAACCCAACCGACCTGCGGCCGCAGAACCGCAGGCGCAGTAAACGTGTGCTTTCCCGGGTGGCGGTAATCGTTCGCTTTAGAGATGCGGAGAAGCATTCGCTGGCCGAAAAGACGGAAGCGATCATTGTGAACGACCACGGAGCGCTGATACTTCTGACGGCGGCGGTGGAGGTGAATCAGATTATCCGCGTGGAGAACCCACACTTGCGAGAGGAGTTACTGTGCCGCGTCACCACCATAGGCTCGTCGTTCATGGGGAAGACGCAGGTTGGGATCGAATTTATCGTGCCGACGCCGGGATTTTGGAAAACTCCGAAGAAAACTGAAGATGCAGAATCGGGTCGCAGTGTGAAGAAGTGACGCATGAAGTTGCGGCGCCACTAAAAGATACAACCTACCCCTGATAAACGCGCAACCGGCTGCTTTCTTTCGGGCTGGTCACGACGTTGTGGAGCGCGTCCTTTGGATTCGTCAGCCTGATGGAATCGCTGAGCTTTGCGTACGGAGCGCGTGATACGCGATCGTTTTGGCGGAAGCACGCTATCGCGTCTGCCGTTACGGTGCTGGCCGCAATATTCATATTGGCGTGGTTCGGAGTTATGGCGCTCAGTCACCTCGGCTACGAGAACATCCCGGCGATAAAGGCGTTGAACTTGGCGCACCCGGTTTGGCAGGTCGGAAGCTGGATTGTGACCGTGGCGATATTGTCTGTGGGCCGTGAGTCTGATCAATTTTGTGCTGCCGGATGGGAGGCGCCGGTGGCGCTGGATGACGCAGGGGACAGCGTTCGCTGTGCTTGCGCTGATCGCTTCGTCCTTGGGAATGAATCTATACGTTAGGTATTTTCCTTGGTGAGAATTTACGGGGCGCTGGTGGGGTTTATCGTTTTGATGCTGTGGATTTAAGTCGGCAGCTTGATTTTATTGGTGGACGCGGAAATTGACCATCCGATTGAAAAGATGCCGTGATCTGGCGCGATGGGTCGTCCAGCTAGCGTCTGCCACGCCTACGGGGTTTGTCCTTGAGGGCACGAAGGACGATGAGCAGTGTGTGGGAGAAAGTGACGTAGCAGCGGCAGAGAAAGTCCTTGCGTTAGGCGCGGGCACAGGGTAAACAACGCAGCCATGTCCAGCAATCCATCGATTGAAGCATCGAGCGATTCAGCGCCTGCGCCTCGCACGCTGCATTTGCGCACTTACGCTTGGGAAGATGCGACGGTGGTGGGCTGCACCGGGCACCTGATCATCGAAACCTCGCCGCATCTGAAAACGCAAGTGAAACCGCTGCTCGTGACCAAAGGGCGCGTGATTCTCGACCTTACCGATCTGACGCACATGGATAGCTCGGGCCTTGGCGCTCTGGTGGCGCTTTACATTTCGGCAAAAGGCGCGAACTGCCAATTGCAATTGGTGAACTTGAGCCCGCGGATCCGGGCGCTGCTCAGTTTGACGAATGTGCTCTCCGTGTTCGAATCGTTTGGCCGCTGCGGCACCCATTTGCCTTGATTGTTCCGAGCGGTATTCGAGAATCGACGTCGCCTCCCGGCCGTGTATAATCAAGTCTCAGCTTTTCCGATCTAGTGATCCGCTCGGATTTTGTCCCGTTAGAATTACGGTGCCTGTAACCGCAATTTATTATTGCTGTCTCAGAATGATAATATTCGTGCCTCATAATGCCTTCGCTTTTAAATATAACCCAGGGGTTATCCTCGAATGGCACTACTTACCAAAATTGCAGACGGCACAGCCGCTAGGGAAAGAACCGTGGGTGCAGCAGTACTTAAGTGTCCCAGTTGCGAGCAAGGGTATCGCCTGACATCTAGTGAGATAGAACGCCATCATCCGGAAAAGCCACAAAAAGAGTAGTCACGCGATAGAGGTGATGGAGCTGCGCTAGCTACGATTTCCAGTGTTGCATTCGTAGCGCCGCCTTTTAAGGCGGCATTTTCTTTGGAATTCTCTTACAAACTCCCGCGATTCAAAACGCACGGCAACAATCAGGATGTCGGAAACCCCGGCGCTACGACGACGGCACGATCGGTGATGCTGCGCGGATGGCACGGCCGCACGGTGCGCGCGGTGGTATTATTAGCGCGATGCTCCGTCCCCAAAATGGCGGGTCAGTAAACCTGCGCATGGTGCGAGGCGGACTGAAAACACCCATGTCGCACGGCATTTGCCTCGCGTGCGTAGCCGTTGTTGCCGGGAACCCGATCGAAGACCTCTCCCACGTTCAGCCGGAATTGCTTGATGCGCTCCCGTACGGAGTCATCCAACTGTCCGGCGACGGCATTATCACGGCCTATAGCCAGGGGGAATCCATGCTGTCCGGGCTCTCGCCGGAGTCGGTTATAGGCAAGAATTTCTTTCGAGCGGGTTGCGCCCTGCACTTCCGTCAAGAGTTTTCATGGGACGTTCGAAGAATTGCGGACGAAAACGCAAAACGGGAGCGCTAAACCAAGCTTCGTCTGCAAATATGCGGCCGGCGCAAAGCTGGTTGAAATTGTGATGGTGTATCATGCCGCCACGGACTCGGCTACGATTCTGGTGCAAGCGGTCCTGTCAAAACCCAGACTCTTGACGTTGAAGTTTCTCCTCTCTGGCTGTCTCTTCGTTGACTCACCCTCGCGGCGCAACCTAAGATAGACTACACAAAATCGTTTTGCACTCGGAGGAACTATCAATGGTAAGTCGTGACGGAAGATTGCGAACGCGCGAAAGAAAAAGCTATGCGCCGCGTTTTGTTCAGACCGCGTTTGGCGGCGGTCTTGCGCTGGCGTGCTTTGCGTCGATGCTGTTTGCAGCGGGATGCGGAGAAACGCCGAAGGACACGCGGGCCGCGGATGGAGCGGCGATTCGCGCGGCGGACGCGCAGTGGGCAAAGACGGCTGCGGCGGGGGACGTGGACGGCACGGTTTCGTATTACACCGATGACGCGTCTCTGCTCGCTCCCAACGCCCCGATCGCGAGCGACAAGCAGTCGATTCGCGCCTCGTGGGCTTCGCTTCTGACCCCCGACACTTCTTTGACCTGGCAGGCTAACAAAGTGGAAGTCGCGCGTTCGGGCGATCTGGCCTATCTGGTCGGCGTATATCAGATGACGACGAGGGACGTGCACGGCAAGCCGGTGTCGGACACAGGAAAGTTCGTGGAGGTTTGGAAGAAGCAAGCGGACGGCAAGTGGAAGGTGGTCGCCGACATTTTCAACAGCGACCTGCCGGCACAGACGCCTGCGCCCGCTCCAGTTGCGGTGAAGAAGGCGACACACCCGCATCACGCCAAAAAGAAGTCCCACGCACATTCGCGGGCTAGCTCGAATTAGCGCCTCCGCGCCCTTGTTCGGTCTAGCGCGTGCGTCGACGGGCCAACATGCTGCGCCCGGCACAAATACTTGGCAAGAGTGACGCGGTCATAGTCGGGTTTTCCTCGGCGGTTGCCGCGCGTCCGATTCGATGACGATTTTTCGCCTGCGTTTCAGCGGGCGCAGCTTGCTGCGTCCCTACAGATCGATCGAAGCAAGTTCCAAAACATTTTAGCTAGAGGTAAAGGACTCGGCTAGATGACGTAGTTTGCCAGCCGTTTTCCGCCCTCGTGGACGTTGCGCGCTTTAATGAGTTTGCCGTGCGCGTCGTGTTCCTGAAAATGTGCGTGATCCCATTTTTCCATGGCGACCACGGAGTGGTCCGGAGTGGCCAAGGCTTCTCGGCGCGAATGACGTCAACCCACGCATCTACCGCGGCCTTGTAGGCGAGGCGCAATTGATCGAGATCTGGTTTGCTCATAATCGCAGGAGGGTAATGCTCGCGGACGCGACGGTCAATCGAATGCAGGGAATGTAACCGAAAATCAACGTGACGGGCTCGATGAAGCCGGCAGCGGCGGTTATCGCTGCTTTTGTCGCTTGAATCTGTATAATGCCGTGACACCATGACGCTTCCCAGCGGCACCAAGCTAGGACCCTGCGAAATCCTAGCGCGCATCGGCGCGGGCGGAATGAATGGACATTGATCGATCCGAGACTTCGCCTGGAACAAACGGCGCTGGAGACGAGGACGCGCTAGCCTACCGGAATATTCGAAATGTTTTCCTGGAAAGATTCCCCGAGCTGTGGGAACGAATTCAGGCGAGGTACGCGCCGCATTACAACCTGAAGACCCAAATCCCCGGCTCTTACCCGCTCTTCGAGGGAATCCTTAAACCGCGGGTCATCGAATTGCTGGAATCTGGCACAGGCGACGACTTGCTAAAACGCATTTTCACTTTCTACGAAGAGATGGCTCGTAGCCAGGACCAAGAAGTTGCGAACCTCCTCTGGAAATCCATGCTGGAGCCCCTCGTATACGAGGGAAAACTCATCGCCGAAGCCTGGAAATATATGGGAGAAAAAACAAAAGACCAGGCGCGAGAGATAGCTACCCGTCGAGGTTGGGAAGAAAACCTGCCTTCCGCATCGAAACCACCTTCTGGTGAACGCACACGATGACGCTTGCCAGCGGCATGAAGTTAGGTCCATACGAAATTGTCGCGCCGATTGGTGCGGGCGGGATGGGCGAAGTGTTTCGCGCGAAGGACACGCGGCTGGGGCGCGATGTAGCGATCAAAGTTCTGCCGGAAACCTTTGCGAAAGATTCCGACCGCCTCCGGCGGTTTTGAGTTAGAAGCGCGCGCGGTTGCCGCGCTGAATCATCCCAACATTCTCGCGATTCACGACATCGGCGAATATAACGGCGCCTTACCTCGTCTCCGAATTTCTCGAAGGGCATTCACTTCGTGTCGAAATGAACAATGGCGCGCTGCCCACGCGGCGCGCTGTGGAATATGCCGCGCAGATTGCGCACGGTCGGTATTACGACAGTTGAAGCAGCAGCAAGCAGCCGCAGCGGACAGAAGGCGTGAGACGAATCCGCGCGCGAGCGCCAATGCGCTCCGCATTCGCGTCATTCTAATTCAAGCTCGCTCTCCTGCTGTGGATTAAGCACATCGCGCGCCGCTGCCGCGTCCTCCTCGCGCACGAGCAACTTAAACCCGGCGCCGGACTATGCAAGGTGTTCCCGCATGCCGCCAGCCGTGTCAGATTGGATCGTGGCATCAATTCCTGCGGCCGCCAGCGCGCCCTTGGCGATCTCCGCGTCAGGCCGAGTGCCGAAATGCCTGCATGACGACAAGATCGGTGTGCGGCATTTGGTTAGTATACGCTCGGCCAGAGCTCGCGCAGCTAAGATGAAGCCGCAGCGGTTTACGTCCTGACGTTTGCGGAGTAGAATTGGAGCACCTGTAAACTTCTTTGTACGGCGGGAGGCTGGCATGGTCGCTCGCGTAACGCACTACCGCATTCGTCCCGGGAAAATGGAAGAATTCTGCGCTACGGTGAAGTCGGTGACCGCCGCGATGGATAAGCTGAAGGGGTTTTGCGTTCTGCTCGTTCTGCGCGGCGAAGAGAAAACCAGCCGGGACGCCATGGCCATTTCGGTTTGGGAGTCAGCCCAGGACTTGAAGGACAGCGACAATGATGCGTTCTATTACAAGACCGTCGCTACTTTGCTCAGCTACTGCGAGAGTTTTTCTCCCATGCACCAACAGGAAGTGCTGGTGAGCAAATTCGCGGACCCGTTGGGCAATCAAGCGGACCATCTGCGTCACGAGAAAGTTTCCTAACCCTGTAAGAGAACCGGTCGCAAAGGATGGCCGAAGCGGAAGCGGCGGCCAAGGCCCCAGCAATTAACCGGAGCGAACTTCACGCCGGGTGGCTCGCAAGGGCCGCCCAGCGCGGCCCTCCGCAAATAAGGATGGCCGCATGCATATGGTTGGATGTATGCTCAACACCCGTCGGACTGTCAAGTTTGACAATTACGACCGGTCAGCGTTACGGGCACTATGACCACATCTTTGCAGGAAAAGGACACAAAAGTGAAAAGATTGATCGTGTTTGCATTGTGTTTAGCGGCGGCCTCCCCCCTGTTCGCTCAGAAGAAGGAAGAGGAACGGATCTCGAACTCCGCCACGGTATTGCGGGCGATTATCGCTAACGGCCTGCCCACCAGCATTCTGGACCAGGCAGATTGCGTCGTCGTGTTTCCCAGCGTCAAGAAAGTAGCCATCGGCATCGGCGGCAGCTATGGACGCGGTGTATTGGTTTGCCGCACTGGCGCCGACATGAATGGTTCGTGGGGCACGCCAGCGATGTACAAGCTCGATCAAGCGAGCATCGGCATACAGCTCGGCTCCACAGCGACTGACTTCGTGCTGGTAGTGATGAATAAGACCGGCGCGGAGCAAATCCTGAACGGCAAGACCAAGCTCGGCGCAAACGCTGCCGCCGCCGCAGGTCCCACCGGCGCTCAGGCTACCGGTTACAACGCCGCCGCAATGCACGTGGACGTTCTGACCTACTCGCGTAGCAGCGGTCTTTTTGCCGGCGTGTCGCTTGAAGGCGCTTCGATGGAAAGCGACGACGAAGCCAACAAAGCGCTCTATGGCAAATCGATCGGCGCGAAGGATATCGTTGAGGGCGGCCAAGCAAAGACCGCAGCAGCCGCGCCGTTGGATGAGGCCCTCGCCAAGGCTTCACCCGCTCGCAAGTAGTTCCCGCAACTGCTAACCACGAGAGGCGGTCCGTTCCTGGCGGGCCGCCTCTGCTGTTTTTTTCAAATAATTTCTCGCCGCATGCGATTCTCGCTGCTCCTCACGTACCACTATGACTGCGAAGCGAGTAATGCGAAGGCTCGCCTCGTCACAGTAAAAAACAGTTTGACATATTCCCATATGGGAATGCATTATTCCTTCATGCCTCGCGCAACCACAACTTCCGACGCCTTCAACGCCGTCGCCGAATCCCGCCGGCGAGAAATATTGAACTATCTCGCGCTGCAGGAGCGGCCCGTGGGCGATATCGTTCTGTCTTTGGGTTTGGAGCAGCCCTCGGTATCGAAGCATCTCCGCGTCCTAAAAGACGTGGGACTCGTCAATGTGCGCCGCGATGGCCGCCGGATGCTTTACCGAACTAACGCCGAAGCGATCCGGCCGCTTCACGAGTGGGCCGGTACCTTCGAGCGTTTGTGGCGCCATCAGTTGGAACGGGTCAAAGAACGCGCCGAGGGCGAAATGAAGAAGCAAAAACAAGTTTTATCGGATCTAAATAAAAGGAGGACACAATGACGTCGAGAGCACCATCAATCGAGAACTTGACGCTGACCTTAAATCAGGAAATCCACGTTCGAGCCACGCTGGATGTGACCTTCGCCGCTCTGCTCGAACAGATCGGGCCGCAAAATGAAACGCACGACGGCAAACCGCTGGCCATGAAGATCGAGCCGTGGCCGGGCGGCCGGTGGTATCGCGACTTGGGCGACGGCAACGGCCATTACTGGGCAACTGTACAAGCCATCAAGCGGCCCACGTTGCTCGAACTTACCGGACCACTCTTCATGTCTTCTCCCGTGCTCAACAATTTGCAATATCGGCTCAGTGCCGAAAAAGACGGAACCTTGATTACTTTCCGGCACACCGGGCTGGGATTCGTTGCCGATGAACACAAAGCCGGAATGACTCAGGGCTGGGCCCATATCTTAGATCGCGTCCGCAAGCAGTCCGAAGCGTTGCGCTCCGGACGAGGGGCAGGGCAGTAAGCGGTCAACGCAGTAGAAGAGGGAGGCGCACATGTGTCCATTTTGTCTCGCAAGCGCGGCACTGGTGGCCGTTGGCACAGCATCGACAGGCGGCCTAACCGCATTGGCCATGAACAGACTTTTTCGCGCGCCGAATAGAACGAAAAGGAATAATTCAGAACTCAAGCCAAAGGAGAACGCATCATGACGCAGAGTCAAATAGAACATCCGAAAGTCGTGTCACAAGCCGAGTGGGTCGCAGCCCGTAAGGAGCTTCTGAAGAAGGAAAAGGAACTCACCAAATCGCGCGACGCAGTGGCCCGGGAACGCCGCGAACTGCCCTTGGTCAAAGTGGATAAGGAATACGTCTTCGACGCTTCCGCTGGAAAGAAAAGCCTGTCCGAGCTATTCGACGGCAGAAGCCAGCTAATCGTTTACCACTTCATGTTTGGTCCGGAATGGAAGGAAGGCTGCCCGAGCTGTTCGTTCCTCATGGATCATACCGACGGCGCACTAGTGCACCTGGGGCAACGAGACGTTTCGTTTCTTGCAGTATCACGCGCACCAATGCCCAAGATCGAAGAGTTCAAGAAGCGCGTGGGCTGGCGCTTCAATTGGGTCTCGTCGTTCGCGAACGATTTCAATCGCGACTTCCACGTCTCCTTCACCAAGCAAGAATTGGCCAAAGGCAAAGTGGATTACAACTTCTCCATGACCGAATTTCCAGGTGAGGAAGCACCCGGAATTAGCGTGTTCTATAAGGACAAGAACGGCGTCGTCTTCCACACCTATTCGTCATATGCGCGCGGGACTGAGGTGGGCGTCGGAACATACAGCTACCTCGACCTGGTGCCCAAGGGTCGCGACGAAAACGGGCTGCCTTTTACGATGTCGTGGCTTCGCCATCATGATCGCTACACGGATGGCTTCTTGGCCGACCCGGCCAGACCATACTGGCCCACTTTTCCCTCGGACTCGGCAAGCGCCGCGGGAAAGTAGCGCTCGTAGCCTCCACATTGCCGCAAAGGCGCATCGTGGATTTTCAGCCGGTGCGCCCCTCGGGCCGGTGATGATCCGTTGATTCGGCGGAGCTGAGGCGGATTCTGCGGAAGTCTACTTCTTGCTTTGCACCTGCGCCACGCGCGCCTTAACCAGTTTCTTAATCAGTGCGGTCGGCAGCGGCTTGTCGATAGGAAAGTGGATGGTTCCTTTGGATGTGGTGAAGCCCTTCAGTTCATTCTTGAACTTCTCGATCACGGATGCAGTAGGGAACAAACTGCAATGGTTCGAAAACGCGGCATACCACACCAGCATTCCTTTGTACTTGAACGCCGGTATACCGTAGCTGATCGCCTCGGTAGCTTCCGTTGGCGTAGAGGAGCGAATAGCCGCACGAATCTTATTTAGAGTGCTGCGGCCAGGTTCCGGGACGCGAGCCAGGTATTCCTCAACGCTTTTTGGAGCGCCGGTACCCTTCGCGGCAGAACTGCGCTTGGCAGATTTCATTTTTTTCTGCGGGCGATGCTACAAGAAGCTCTAGTTCAAGTCCATGCTTCAGTCCCGACTCGAATCACCAACCGGTTATCGAAACAAGGCGAAACGGCCTCGACCACGGAATGCGTCTGTGTTATAAGCTGCGGCACGTAGGCTCATAACGGTGCAAGTCTGTGAATTGAGGCAATAGTTATTTGTAAGGCCGGCACGGACGGAGGGACACATGCGCATCAACGCGCTGCTGGGCTGTTTTCTTCTGGTGATTCTGCTGTTTACCGGCGCGACTTCAGCGCAACAAAGTGGCACGGCGGCGCTTCCTGCGCAGCCGAGCAGTCCGCAAGCGCAACCTGCGGCTGGAGCGCCGAAAGGCGGGATGTTGCTTGACGTCGTAGTGACCGCAAAGAACGGGCCGCCTGTGGGCGCTCTTCAGCAGCAAGATTTCACCGTGCTCGATAACAAAACGCCGCAGACGATTACGTCTTTCAAGGTTGTCACCGGACGCGAGGCACCCATCGAGGTGATCATGGTGATCGATGCGGTCAACTCCGTCGCTACTACCGTCAGCTTGGAACGCTTGGGTATCGACAAATTCATCAGCGCAGAAGCGGGCCAGGTTGCTTACCCGCTGGCCGTCGGAATCTTTACGGACAAAGGCATGCAGATCGTGGGAGGCGGATTTTCGAAGGACGGCAGAGCGCTCGCTGCGCACCTGGCCCAGGCCGAAATCGGGTTGCGGTCCATCACCCGCTCCCAAGGCTACTACGGCGCGCTGGATCGCTTCACGCTTTCGCTCAACACGCTGGGGAAGCTGGTCGCGGGCGTAGGCCAGCGTCCGGGGCGCAAAATCATCGTGTGGCTTTCTCCGGGCTGGCCCTTGCTGTCTAGCGTGAAGACCGACCTCGACGCGAAAGAACAGCAGCATATCTTCGCGAACATAGTGACTCTCTCCACTCAGCTTCGCGACGCCCGCGTAACCATCTACAGTGTGGATCCTCTCGGCAACACCGAGTATGTCGGCCGCGCGGCTTACTATAAGCAGTTCATCAAAGGGGTGAGCAAACCGAGCCAGGTTATAGCCGGGGACTTAGCGCTTCCGGTGCTTTCGGTCCAGAGTGGCGGCCTGGCCCTCAACTTCAACAACGATATCGCCGCGCTGCTGCAGGAAGCCGTTGCGGATGCGGCGCCTTACTACGAGATCTCGTTTAATCCTGCTCCGACAGACAAGCGAGACGATTACCGCGAGCTGGAAATTCAGGTGTCGAAGCCCGGCCTGACCGCGCGCACGCGCCAGGGCTACTACGCACAACCTTCGGCCAGCCACTAATACTAGGTCGTTGACGCTAACCAAATTGAAGCGTTAAGCGTAACCAAGAGCCCCGATTAGTGCAGGGACTGCGCGAGGCTTTGTAAGTTTTGCGCGGTGCACGCGAATGATTCCCCGGTGCGGGCTGTCAATGTCCGCAATGGCGAAAAACGCGATGGATAGAACCAAGAGCAGCACCAGCAATCGAACGATGCTGGCTTGGGCGTAGCGCGAATCATAGCCGTCAAGAAGTTGCAGCAGACGGTCACCGTTGCCATTAGAAACCAGGCTGCGGGATTCGGTTCCACCAGGCGGCCTGCGTATATCCCTGCGGGTTCAATACGTCGTTCATGCCGGTAAAGACCAGCCCGAGAACGGGTGGCGGCTGCGGACCACCAGCGCTACGGACTGCGGACCATATCTGGTCCTGAAGTTGAGCTGTATCGGCATTGATCTGCACAAGCGATTCACTTTTGCGGGTTTCATGAAACAAAATTCGCTGAGTCGCGTAGCTTCTCAGCAGCCCGCGCACTTTCGCCGTATCGGCGGGCGGCAAAAGATCCCACTCGGGCGTATTCGGTGCCAATCGCGTTGGCTTCGTCTTCTTCATAGTTCTTGCGCGCATCGTACCGGCTGATGGCCATCGAAAACGTGAATCCGATGATCAGGCCGAGCAAGTCAGCGTAGCGCCCACGATAAGATCGAGGTCCTGGAGCGCGTTCGGGTCTATATGAAACTGCCTACTGCGATAGTAGAGTCCCACCCGCGCGGCGAGCGCCATCACAATGAAGGAGAGGATGAGAACGGCTCCCGGTATTCACTTATTGGGGTCATATTCTGTAGTCTCCTATCGTTCGCTGGTTAACGTTACAGTCGATCAGAAAGTGCAAGCCGAATTGGAGTGTGCAGAGCCTTCAATATGCCTATGCTGGTATTCGCCATTTCCAAGTCGAGATCGTGCGAAGTATAACGGCCTACTGGGGAAACTGCTATATCACTTCACGGTGCAGGGCATTCGTTGCCGTGTCGTCAAGTAGCCTACGGTCCGCTATAGTGTTGCTTGAATACGGAGGATCGCCGTGGCCAGACTTTCACTCGTCTTACTAGGTTGCATCTTACTGGGCTGGGGGCAACAAGCGCCGTCCACGGAGTGCAAGCCGGAGAAACGTTGGGACATCGAGGGATGCGAGCTTTTGGCTGACCACACCTGCCCGAAGGGCTATCACGAGCAAGCCGTTTGCCCGACGAATCCTCAGATTAAAGCGCCATGTAAGAGCATGTGTCTACCCGACCTTCGGCAAATGCGGATGACGCCGGCGGAAATTCAGAGCATCGTCAACGAGGATAATCAGGCGGGAAGCGCCGGAGTTCCGGGAAGTCACAGCAAATTGCTTTTCGGCAGTCCGGCCGCGACTGGATTCTACTCGATTCTGCTATATGTGCCAGCCCACACCACGATCCAGGCGCATTCCCACCGTGACGATCGCATGGCCACTGTCGTGTCAGGTGAGTGGCACTTCGGCTACGGAGATCGATTCGATGCCACGGCACTGAAAACGCTTCTACCGGGCAGCGTTTACTCGGAACCGAGCGGCGCGAATCATTTCGCGCAAACCGGCGCTGAGCCGGTCATCGTGGAAATTTCCGGCTACGGCCCTACCGACACGCGCTATTTCGATCCTGCAAACGATCCTCGAATGAAAAAACAAAATTAACGCCGCGGTTGACTCGCGCGTGTACCGCAAATTGCCAGTCGTAAGGCACGAATTCGTTGCCACCACGCAAGCGGCAGAGTTGCTCCGCGGAAATTCTTCTCGGAGTTTGCATCGGAGTCCAAAGATAGGAGGAACGATCAACGGATGATGTGGCGGCGATGGCTCGGCGTCAGCGATTCAAAAACCTTTCGCGCTTCTGGATGTTCTTTCAGCGCGGCGCGAAGGTCGGCGGGGACGGGCAGGTCGCGCGATTCACGGTCGAGCTGCAACTCGACCTCGACGGCGTCTCCCGCATCCACGTGCGCGGCCTTGCGCAAGGCGGTGTTGACTTGTATGCGATAGCGTCCGCCGCCTGCGGGAGCAGAGTCACACACGCGCTCTTGCCGACGCGACGCGGCAAGCGGGGTGCAGCGGATTAATGAAATCTTCGGCGTCGTATTTCGAATGCGCCCTTGTACGCGGCGTAGATGTTGCCGGCCTTGTCGAAGTCGAGGCCGATCAAGTCTCCTTTTCGGCTCTCTTCCTTGGACGGCACCCAGGCGATGTGATCGTAAGTGCCGTCATCCTTGAGCATGACGATCTCGCCGATGTGCAGCAACGTGCTGTAGATGTTGCCATTCACGTCCAACGCCAGGCCCTCGGGCGTGTCGGGGAGTTTGGCCAATCACCCCAGCCCTTGAATTGTGCCGATGCTGGTGGACACGCCACAGGAAAATACAGGAGGAGCGAGATCACTGCGCGCATTTTCATGCGCGGAAGATAACACTTCATCGGGCGATTGAACACGTGAGAAAGGTCAGTCAACCGAGCGCGGGGCAAGCTGCCGGTTACAGGGTGCTCCGAGTTTGGTCCATACACCTTTCGACAATCGAGACCTTCGCATTTCTCGGGACGACCAAAGACGGTGTTAAATTCAAATCAGCTAGATTATCCGTCCCCATCCGAACAACAAGATTTGCCCGCTTGGGCGAATCTTTTTAAAGGCATAGATCCCGCATGGGACCGATTCGGTTGCGAACAAAGTTTCTGCTTTCACTTGTGGCGATCTCGGCTGGGTTAACTACCGGGACGCTTCTTATCGTTCGCGATAGGGTGCAAAAGCAGATTCGCGCGGGCATTCAGGTAGATCTAAGTAATTCGGTTAAAACCTACCGCAGCTTTGAGCACCAGCGAGAAGATACACTGACGCGTTCTGCGGAACTGATCGCCAATCTGCCTAACGTCCGCGCTCTGATGACTACCCAGGACGCGGCTACCATCCAGGACGCCTCTGCGGAAGTGTGGCATGAGAGCGGGAGCGATTTGCTGGTGCTCGCCTCCCGCTCGGGTGATATGTGGACGCTACAGACCAGTGCTCCCGGATTTAGACGCGAAATGGCCCAGGACTTCTTGCGCCACTCTCTTGCCAAGCAGGAAGCAAAGGACTGGTGGTACGGAGGCGGCTACCTTTATGAGGTCTGGATTCAGCCGATTTACTTCGGGGCCGCCTCTGAGCGTAACACACTCGGATTTTTAGTCGTGGGACACGAAATCGACGAGCGGGCGGCAGTAGATTTCAGCAATATCGCGGCGAACGAGGTAGCATTTTGCGCAGGCGATACGCTGGTTGCCACGACCCTTCCAGCTTCTCAGCGATCCGAACTGACGCAGTGGCTTCATGGTAACGCGCCGAGTTCGGAGAGTGGTCCGCGAGAGATAAAGATCGGCTCCGAACGGTACTTGGAGACCACCGTTGCCCTGTCTGAGGGCGACCCTTCGGTGTCTTTGAACGTTTTGAAATCGCTCGACAAGGCGACACTATTCCTGACCGAACTCAACCGTGTTCTGTTAGGGCTTGGTCTGTTGAGTGTACTGGCTGGAAGCGCTCTGGTGTTCGTAATTTGTCATACGTTTACGCGCCCGCTCGCAAAGTTGGTCGCTGGCGTACGCGCACTTGAACAAGGAGACTTCAGCTATCCGCTCGACTGTCATGGTGGCGACGAGGTGGCGGAAGTGACGGGCACATTCGATCGGATGCGCGCCAGCCTTCAGAGAACACAAGGTGAACAGAGGGCGCTAGAAGGGAGGCTTCGTCAGGCTCACAAGATGGAGGCCGTTGGAAGGCTTGCGGGTGGAGTCGCGCACGACTTTAACAATTTGCTCACCATCATCCGCGGGCACAGCGATCTCTTAATCGATCGAATCGGTCCGGTCGATTCCCAGCGCCACAGTGTCGAACAAATCCAGAAGGCCGCTGGTCGTGCTGTTTCTATGACACGGCAGTTGCTGGCCTTCAGCCGGATGCAGGTGTTGCAGACGCGCGTGCTGGATCTTAATGGGGTGGTAGCGGAGATGGGCAAAATGCTTCCGCGGCTCATCGGCGAAAATATCGACTACGAGTTTCTTTCTGGGGCCAACCTGTCACCTGTGAAGGCTGACCCCGGCCAAATCGAACAGGTCATTTTGAACCTCGTTGTGAATTCGCGCGACGCCATGCCAAACGGCGGCGGCATCACCGTGCGCACCCTCAACGTTGAGTTGAATGACGCGGAAGCCGCAAAACGCTCTCCCATGCTTCCCGGCCGTTACGTGCTGCTTTCTGTTTCCGACACGGGCCAGGGCATGGATGAGGAAACGAAGACTCACATCTTCGAGCCGTTCTTCACCACCAAAGAGGTTGGAAAGGGCACTGGACTAGGCCTTGCAACGGTATATGGCATCGTCAAGCAGACCGGTGGATTCGTCTGGGTTGAAAGCGCGATCCACAAGGGCACCACATTTGAAATCTACTTGCCCGAGACGACAGAGGGAATAACGCGTGCCGAGACGGAGACCAAACCGTCGGCCATGCCGCGCGGGAGTGAGACGATTCTCGTCGTGGAGGATGAATCTGGCGTCCGCCACCTCGCGTGCGAATTCTTAAAGGTCAGCGGGTACTCCGTATTAGAAGCGAAGGATGGTGTCGATGCCCTGGAAATCGCCGCGCGACACAAAGGCAAGATTCATTTGCTGTTGAGCGATATGGTAATGCCAAAGATGAGTGGCCCGGAATTGGCGGAACGGTTGAAAACGGTGCGCGCGCACATTAAGGTCTTGTTCATGTCGGGCTATTCCGAATATGCGAGCGGATCGAACCAGCCTTCTACCCAGATTGCGATTTTGCAAAAGCCGTTTTCGGTTTCTTCTCTCGTTCAGCAAATCCGTGAAGCCTTGGCAGAACCGTCCGTCGAGATTCCGAGCGAAGCGGATGTCCACGTTTCCTGATGGCCAAAATTCTCCTGCCACTTTTGCGACCAGAGCAGGGTGTGGCCCGAGGGAAAAAGACAGTAGCGCAAAGCGAATGAATCGTAGGTTAGGCCTTCGTTTGCGTTCGATCCTCTCTTTCGGCTCCTTCAAGTTTGTCTTCAAGGGCGGCGGCGTCTTCCATCGCCTGGCGCAGCGCTCTGCGGCATTCGTTCGGCGAGTAGGCAGGATCGCTGCGGCCGCGTCGGCCTGCTTCCACACCGAAGGCGACGCCGGCGGAGAAAATCTCGACGATTTCCGGATCTGCAATAACCCAAGCTTCACTGAGGCGGCCTTCCGCTTTCCAGCTCTCCGACATTTTTGCCTACTCAGTTTTTATCTCTGAGAGTCTGTTTCTGACCGCCATCTCCGGTCCTCCTGCGTATCACTGGCCCAAGGTCCGCTTGAGCGTGGCGTAAACTCGCTCTAGCAATTGTAACGTTTTGGCATAGGTGGAGAGTCGGCTCTTACAGGTTGGTAACCAGCGGTGAGGCTGGGTGTAGATGACGGCGGGGCGCTACGGAAGTCCTGAAAGACAGGCGCGGGGGGCGAAGGCTTTTTCACCGACGAACTGACCTCCCAGGATGCGGACCCTACAGCCGAGGTCCGGGTCAGTCGCGTCGAGGATTTGCACACGAGTTCCGCAGTTGACCAGAAGAAGCTTTTCGGCAGCCACCAGGAGAGAAATCCCGAGATCGTCCTTGGCTGTTTCGAGACCGTACATTTCATCGAGAATTTCCTCGGAAACGGGGAGTAGCACAAAGTTGCAACCGGCTTCGTCGTGGATGGTTGCGATCTGTCCGACCCATTCGGAGCGAGGCGGAGCGGCATCTGGCCGCTTGAGGTGCGCGGGAGAAGCGAGTGGCGTCTCGGCGTTTGCTTGAACTTTTTCGACGACGGCGATGAAACGGTAGCCGCGGCGCGGAAGCGTCTCGATGAAACGCGGATTCTTGTGCGAATCACAAAGGGCGCGGCGGAGCGTTTGGATCGCCGCGTTCACGCCGTGTTCGAAATCAACGAAGGTGTCGGCAGGCCAAAGGCGCTCCTGCAATTCTTTTCGAGTGAGGAGTTCGCCGGGTTGTTCAAGGAGCAGGGCGAGAACCTGGAAGGGCCGGCCAGCGAGACGAATCTTGCGACCGTGTTTGCGGAGTTCACCGGTGCGAAGATCAACGTGGTAGGCGTCGAAGCGAAGCCCACCTGCGGACGGAAGCTCGTCGCTCATAGAAGAAACTGGGAAATGGAGTGTACCCCGGGGTCGGCCGGAACTCAAGTTGACGGACGTAAGACGGCGTAAGTGTCGTCGAACCAAATCGTTACGGCTTTACCTTCCTTTTACCAACAAGGGACTTCCCATGCATTGAACGATTTGAGGTTTGGGATGAAAATGTGCGTGTCATGAGGAACGAAACCAAAAATTCGAATCCAAATATTGAAGAGAAAGGAAAAGGAGACGACCATGGAGATCAAGACATTGGCAAAAATTTCGGTGTTTGCAGCGTTGCTGGGATTTGCGAGCTTGCTGCCGGCGACGGCGCGCGCGCAGTCCGAAGTGATGCCTGATTCTTTCCCGTTTACGGCTGAGGAAACGGCCGCCGCGCAGGCGGTGCAGCATGCCGACGCGAAAATAGTGAAGGCCGATTTTGAAGGCAAAGTTTCGCTGCCTTACGACGTCAAGTGCGAAGGCAAGAATTTGAAGGCGGGAAAGTATTTCGTTACGGTCAAGTCGGAAGGAACGAACCGAGTGATTACTCTTCGCGGCAGCGGTGAGAACGTCAATGTCCAGGCCCACGAAGTGCCGGCGAATCGAGCGGCGAGCCAGAGCGTGTTGCTGGTGCGGAAGGCTGGCGACGGCCGCAGTGTGGAAGCAGTGTACGTGAAGGGCCTCAACACAACGCTGTACCTCGACAGCAGCTTGAATGCGAGCCATGTTGCGATGGACCGGCTGCCGATCTCGTAGCCGGCAATGTGAATGACGCCCCGCCGGCGCCCGCCGGCGGGGCGTTGGTGTTTATATTCGGCTGGCGCGCGGAGCAACGATTGAAGCACACCAAATGCTATCGATTAGTCGAGTTCGGAGACGCACTCCCAGGGTTCTTCATACAATCCGTATCGCTGAGTTTCCACCCACCCCCCAATGCCATATAGAGATTGATTCTGCGCGAACTTACGCCCCAAGTCGTACTGCACCTCGGACTGCTGCGCCGGATACGGATTCGGCTTGGTGTCGATCACTTCGAAGTAGTTGGCCAACCCGCTGTCGTACCGGATGTTCGCCAGACGCACCCACCCCTAGTAGGCTCTGACCGAATGCGCCTCCTCCTTGAGCGAATGTGCCAACTGCTCGTGGGCCGACAGCGCTGTTGATACCTCTCCAAATTCCTGCGTGGCAACGCTCAGGTAGGCCAGTCGCACCTGTTCCCACTGCGCTTGTAACGCGTGGTATTGGCTGGTCAATTGACCGCCCGTAAACAACGGGCCGGTAAGTCCGCCGATGACACTCCATTGCGTTCCTGAACTTACGAGTCCCGAGAGTTGCGGGATGAGGCCACCCAGAAGGCAAGTCAGGCTAATCACCGGGAAAAAGTTCCCTTTCGCAACGCCCACCGCCGCGTTCGCAGTGAGTAGCTGTTGTTCCGCTCTCCGTAAGTCAGGACGACCCTCCAACAAAGTGGAAGGAGTCCTGCGGGAACCACGTATAGCCGTATTAGGTGTGATTGGGAATCGCAGGCGCTCGTTGTCCTGAACTGTTGGTTCCATAACCGATCTGTGGAAGGAACAAGGAGCGCGCCACTCCCAATTGAGTTGGGAAGACGCGCAGAGATTTTGCGAAGCGCTCAACACCAAGAGCGACGGCTACCATTATCGCCTGCCGACAGAGGCGGAATGGGAATATGCAGCGCGCCGGAGATACTTCCTGTCGATATGGACCGTTGCTTCACGTTGCATGGTTCCGCGACAATTCTGGCGGCACGACCCACCCGCCAGGCGAGAAGCATCCGAACGCATTCGGATTGCATGACACGCTGGGGAACGTTTGGGAATGGGTGCAGGACTGGTACGGGATAACTTATTACAGCCACAGACCTGAATCCGACCCGAAGGGCCAGAGAGCGGAGAGTATCGCGCTTCGCGCGGCGGCTCCTGGCGCGGAGTCGTCAGGGGCCAGGCACGTGTCTCTGCTCGTTACATCTTAAAGCCCAACGTTCGGAACAGGGTGGTTGGGTTCCGCTGTGTGCGCGAACGCGTCCCCTGAGTTTCTCTCTCCTTTTCATTGTCCGCGATTCTTCCGACAAAAGTTGAATGGCTTCAGACTCGGGCGGCTTTTTGCGCGGCCTTCATCATCGTTTTCTTCATACGGTTTTCGCCGGCCCAATACAAACTGATCTCGTGACCATCCGGATCATTTAGATACGCGTGGCGCCAACCCCAGGGCATCATGCGTGGCAACTGGGTCATGTGGAAACCTTTTTTCTGGAGATTGCGGCAGAAGTCATCAAGCGCACGGACTTCGAAATACAGGCGTACGCCGTCGCTCGAAACAGAATTTTCCGGGCCCGCCTGATGCAGAGCGATCGTGCCGTCGCCACCGGGTGCGCGGAGGCGCGCATAGACGGTCCGTTTTTCATACTGGAAGTCTTCGATGAGCTTAAATCCCAGCAAATCGCGGTAGAAGGCAAGCCCGCGCTGCACGTCTTTCACGTAGATCATGGCGTGATTGAAAGTGAGTTTTCCTTCAGTGTCTAGCGCGGCAGAAGCCTTGTTCGGTTGTGGCTTGGCGCGTTTCGCCCCCGGGCGCTTCGCGGATCGCGCAGAGGGAGTCTTCTTTGCGGCGGCTTTCCTTTGTGTTGGCTTCTTCATCAGTTCGTTTCAACCGAGAAGCGCAAGTATCGTCGCCGGTGTAGCGGCTGTCAAGTTTCTGAATCACCGAATCACCGAATCACCTGAGAGCCTACTCATATCGTATCCCCCTCGTGAAACTGAAATGCCTCAGTCCGAAGCGGCGAGGCGCGCGTAAAATCCGGCCGCTATGGCCACCGTTCGCTATTTCGATCTGGTTCGTGAGGTGAAAAGCGTTTACAACCACCGTCTTCGCTTAGTCCAGTCCGCTCGGGATCGCCGTATCAAACCGACTGCGCGGCTCTTCGCCACCACCGTGCCCACCGTTCGCAAGTGGCTCCGTCGCTACCAGCACGGCCCTTCCGGGTTGCTCGAGCAATCCCGCGCGCCCCACCACCAGCCCCGCCGCACCCCGGCTTACATCGAACGCCAGGTTGTCGCACTCCGTCAGATCTTGCCCATCTTCGGCGCCCGCCGCCTGATCCGTGAGTTCGATCTGCCCCTCAGCCATGGCGCCTTGGAACGCAACTGGCGCCAGCACGGCCTGCTGAAAAAGCGCCGCAGAAAATATCAGCGCAAGCAGAATCTCGACCGCTATCAAAGCTCGCGGGAGCTTGTCCCAGCAAATCTCCGCGGATACCAAGGATCTGGACGATATCCCTCACTACTGGCCGCAGGCGCAGCGGCTGGGATTACCCCTCATCCAGTACACCGCCCGCGAGATTCGCAGCGGGCTGCTGTTCTGGTCTTTCGCTCAGCAGCGCAGTGCGTCCGCTAGCGCCGTTTTTGCTTCGCGCATCCAGCAGCACCTGGCTCGCTAGGGCGTCTCGCTGCGCGATCTGGTCTGGCAAACCGACAACGGCGGCGAGTTTAAAGGAGACTTTCCTTCCGCCCTCATCGACAGCCAACACCTGCGCATCCCGCCCGCTGCTCACACCTACCAGAGCGACGTCGAAACCGTGCATCGCCTCGAAGAAGACGAATTCTTTGATCTAGAATCCTTCGCCAGCCGCGGCGACTTCCTCGCCAAAACGCACACCTACCAGCTCTATTTCAACCTCGTGCGCACCGACTCACACAAAGAAAACCAGAGCCCCTGGCAAATCATCGAGCGGCTCGCTCCTCGCTCGCCGCTCGCACTTTGCTTGCTTCCACCAGTCTTCCTGGATTATTACCTCAACGACCGTGGGGGATACGATCTCCTAGGCTAGGCTTCCCTAGTTTCTGAAATCACCGACACGCTGAATAGTGACGATCTTCTTCGTGAAAGACAGCGAGTTCATTCGTTGCATTGGATAAGCGAAGTCGAGGTAGAGTAAAGCCGTGAGAGCAAACGCTAACGAGCCTCACCCACATCAGGATCCCGAAGCGCATATGTCGCGGCCGGGCGATTAGAGGAGGAAAGGATGTCATTTTCTCCGATATTAATTTTACATATTTGCGCTGGGGCCTTATCGGTGTTGTCTGGCACGGCCGCAATATCGTTCCGCAAAGGCTCCGACCGCCACGCCAAGGCTGGGAACGTTTTTGTCGTATCAATGCTCATCCTAGGTACGACCGGGGCATACATAGGATTCACGAAACACCAAACGCTGAATGGCGTAATGGGCATTCTGACGTGCTATCTAATGGCAACGGCATGGCGGGCAGCCAGGCGCAGTGACGGGAAAACGGGCATTTTCGATCTGGCCGCTCTGGTGCTGGTATTGTCGCTCGGAGCTGGCCTCCTCGCCTACGGGTTACAGGCGGCGAAAACTGAGACGGGCATGCTGGAGGAATATCCCACAGCGGCCTACTTCGTGTTTGGTTCCGTGGCGCTGCTGTTTGCCGCAGGCGACGTTCGCATGCTGGTGCGCGGCAGTCTTACCGGCGTACATCGGATTGCGCGGCATCTCACGCGTATGTGCTTTGGGTTTTTCATCGCCGCTGCATCCTTTTTCCTGGGACGGCAACGATTATTCCCCGAGGCAGCACGCAATTCGGGCGTCCTTTACCTCCTGAGTTTCATGCCACTAATTTTGATGGTTTTCTGGCTGATTCGCGTTCGGTTCACAAAGAAAGGCCGCGCGCTGTTCCGCCAGCAATCGTTGCCTGCGTGAGCAAAGCTTGAAGTTAATCGTAGGTTTCAGGAACGTTCATTCAGGCTTCACTCAAGGTTCGCTCTGCTATTATACGAAAAACGCTATCAATGAATTTGCGGAGCTTCCATGGCACTGCAATCCTACGCGGCGCTTGCCGAGATTCGTGACAGCCTGCTCGAAACCTACGCAATCAACGACGCAATGAACCAGCTCATCCTCTCATCTCTGGAAAAACGTGCGTGGCGCGCCCAACCGCCGGGCGAAAAAGGCAGTGGCCGGACAATCGCGGCCATCTTCGTGCATCTGCACAACAACCGTCTTGTGTGGCTGAAGAATTCCGCGCCGCATCTGAAGTGTCCGGCGCCACTCAATCCCGAGCGCTGCACCATGAAGCAAGCTGCTGCCGCGCACAGGAAGAGCGCCGCGCAGTGCTTGCGCATGTTGTCGGATGCTCTCTCGACCGCTCCGAATCGCCGCGTTACAAAGTTCTCTCGCGGCAGTTGGACGCAAACGTGGCCCGCCGGCGGAACCATGTTCGCTTACATTTTTTCGCACGAGGCGCACCATCGCGGCCAGATTTTGATGCTGGCCCACCAGCTCGGCTGCCGCGTCCTCTACAAGACTCCCGGCATCTGGCATTGGGAGAAGCTCTGGAAACAAGCCGGCCTTACCACGCGTCCGCGTTGAGTGGAACACGGCGGAGACTTCCCCCGGGCTCGATTGCTTGATCCTATCGACTGCTTGATCTCCCGGGCGCGACTAACCGTCGACCCGGGAGCCTATCTTCGACTCGGGAGTCCTGGCTGGATACAGACGAAAGCTCGGCGAGGGTTCCGCCGAAAGGAAATCTGCCATCTTAGGGACTCTTGGTTCCCAGCCCTTACTCGGGCTGGGCTAACTTGTGTCACGCCTCCGGCGTTCGGTCCTGACAGCAAGAGTTTTGAGAGTATTAGGTCTAAACCCACCCCCCCTTGCAGAAAAGAAAAACGCAAAGAGTGTGCGGCACCCGCGAGTTTCAATCTTGCCGAGGGTGAACGCTGGTGCCGCGCGGAAGGGTGCGCCACCCGCCCACCTCCGCAGATGGCGCGTCTGTCTCCGAGTGGTACGGTCTCGCTGGTACGAGTAAAATTCGTACGTTCCGGAGGGTCTGATGAGAACCAAGCTTTCTTTATCGCTTGTCGCGCTCATTCAACTGTGCGCATTTCCGATGGCGCAAGAGAAATCAGCGACCGTCATTTCACCAAGCAGCGCAAGCAGTGCAACGTATATTACCCATGTGACGGTGATCGACACGGAAAATGGCAAAAAGATTCAAGACTGCACGGTCATTATTTCCGGCGACCGGATTTCGGAAGTAAGCGAGAGCAAAGGAATAAATCCACCTCCGGGCGCGAAGGTAGTGGACGGCCATGGCAAGTATTTGATTCCGGGACTGTGGGATATGCACGTCCATTCTGTGTTCGCGGAGAGGATGGATAGCATGTTTCCTATCTTCGTCGCCAACGGCGTCCTGGGGATCCGCGACATGGGATCGTCCATGCCTTTGGCGGACATCGATCGACTGCGCCAACAGACCGCAAACGGTTCCCGGCTTGGATCCACGCATCGTTTCGCGGGGCCGATCCTCGATGGACGCCCGCAACCCTTGCGCCCTAATTTTCTTGCGATCACCACCCTGACGAGGGTCATGACACCGTGCGCCGGCTCAAAAGCGGCCGGGCGGATTTCATCAAAGTGTATTCGTCGCTTTCGCGCGATTCCTTCCTAGCGATCGCGGAAGAAGCAAAGAAGCAGAACATTCCATTCTCCGGTCATGTACCATTTTCGGTGTCCGCGCTCGAAGCTTCTGATACCGGGCAGAAAAGCATGGAGCACCTATTCGGTATCCATCTCTCTTGCTCGAGTCGTGAGGATGAACTTCGTTCCGAGATGCTGAAGGTCGGGGTAAATCTGTCCGGATCAGAACGAATACGGCTCGAGGAACGTGAGGCTCTTGAATCCTACGATTGGCCAGGCATCATTGCCGATATTTGTATCTTATCGATATGCAAAGAGTTCCGCCACTACCTCATTACATTACGCTGCACTTCACCATAAACTATTGTGTGCGAGTGCTATTTTACGGGCGGGACGTACGGAATGTAGCGGGCGAACAGCCAGCACAGAAAGAACACGACGGGGATGTGTACGGCCAACTGGAGCACTCCGTATCCGACGATGTCCCTGGCCTTCAACTTCAATATCCCTAGCAGAGGGAGCATCCAGAATGGGTTGACCAGGTTGGGCAGCGCTTCCGACGCGTTGTAAATCTGCACCACCCAACCCAGATGCACCTGGTGCAGATTCGCGGCTTGCAGGACGTACGACGCTTCGATCACCCACTTGCTGCCGCCGGAGGGAATGAAAACGCCGAGCACCGCCGAATACATCGCTACGAGCAGCGGATATGTGTTGTGTGTGCTGATCCCGGCGAAGAGTTTGGCGAGCGCATCTGCGATCCCCGTTCCTACGATCATTCCGAAGATCACCGCGTAAAACGGAAACTGGATCAGTACGCCGCCAGTGGCTGGAACACAGTCCGCCACGGCGCGCATGAAGCGCTTCGGGCGCCAATGAAATAAAAGTCCCACGGTGATGAACATGAGGTTGTCAGTATTCAGGTCAAGAGCGGCCAATGCGCCTTGCGGAGATGTGCGGAATACGTCGATGAGATACCAGCACAACAGCAGCGCAACCAAAATCGTCAGCAGCGGACTGTACTCCAGCCATTCGCCGGGTTTGCTGCGGACCTCGAGGCTCGAGCGAATCGGCTCGTACTGGATGCCGTAGGATTCGGCGGTTCTAGCGTTCTCCGGCGATGGCGTGGACGAGTAAGCGATCAAGACTGAGAGCGCGATCAGGATCGCAGTTGTGGCGACGCTTTGCCACAAGAAGAGAGTTTGGGTGAGCGGGATCAGGCCGCTGATGTTGAACAATGACGGCGGCATCGCGGATTTTGTCGCCATTAGCATGGCGGCGGAAGAGGACAGACCCATGGCCCAGACCGCTCCCAACCCGAGATACGCAGCAGCGCCGGCAGCGCGATAGTCCATTCCTTTCACGCGATGAGCCAGCTCCCGTACGAAGAGCCCGCTGAAAATCAGGCTCAAGCCCCAGGAGATCAGCGAGGTTAGCATGGAAAAAAGCGCTATCAACGCAACCGCAGCGCGTGGCGTTTTTGGAATTCCGGCCAAAGCGCGGATGGCGCGATATACGATCGGCGTCGACGCGACCACATACCCGCCAATGATGATCATCACCATTTGCATGGTGAAAGGGACCAGGGACCAGAAGCTCTTGCCACCCTGAATCGCCAATTGCGCCGGGCGCTGATGAAGCAACAGGCCCACAACAAAGACCACCACGATTCCCAGCAGCGCAAAAACCAGCGGATCCGGAAACCAACGCTCACTCCAGTTGGCGAGACGCAGGCCGAAGCGAACGAGGGGTTGTTCGTGAGGCGTCGCAGACTTTTCTGGTTGCGCGTGCATACTCGATCCACTCCGTTCGGCAGCGACATTCCGCGACACAGAAAGTTTGCAACGTCGCTAACGAACGCTAGTCTTGCCGCTCTGCACCCGACATTGTAGCGCGTGTTTCGCGTAAGAAAATTACTCGCGGGCACACTGCACGGCAGTCGAAACGTGAGGGGCGCAACCCGATCAGGGTGTCAGCAGCCCATGCTTGCGCAAGACTTGTTGCAGCTGATCGTGCGGCAACGCCGGGACGGTCCAATAGTCTGCGCCGACCATTGTCTTTGCGGCGACGATGGTGTTATTGACGGACTCCTCGGTCGCCTGCACCAGGGCGGTAAACATCGCATCCATTCTGTAGCCCACCTCGACCCCCGCAGCGTCCGTGACGGCGTTTGATGGTCCGGGTGTGCCGTCGAAGGGCACTCCGAGGTCACGAGCGCGAGGTTGGGTTTTATTCGGTGTGATCGCAGGCGCAGTAACGGCGGAACCGGACGTCGTGCCGCTCCCTCCCGTCTGCGCCGTCGCCGCCAGCGACCACAGCGAACACGCCACACGCTGCCATTATTCGGAGATGCATCGCGAACCTCCTCCACAGGTCTTGCGTAGGCGCAGAGAGCTTACCAAAACGGTACTAGAAACGCTTACCGCGCGTTCGAGGGTCATCCAGTGAGAACCATTTTGCGGCGAAGCCGGAGTAGCGTAGGATGCACGAGTTAAAGATTAAACTCGGCAAACCCGGCAGGAGGTGTTCGGTGGGAATCTTTGTTCTGAAGATTGCGGTGCTTCTGCTGATGTGTTTGGCGGCGCTTCCTTGCGGCGCGCAGGATCGCGTGACGATACTCTACGACGCGTTTGGGCAATCGAAGGACCTGACGAAAGACTGGGGCTTCTCCGCCTTCGTGGAGCACAACGGTAAGCGCATTTTGTTCGACACCGGGAACAACGCCCCGAATTTTGAGCACAACGTAAAGGCGCTGGGCATCGACCTGACGAAACTGGATTTCGTGGTCATCTCCCATCGCCACGCGGACCACGCAACAGGATTGCGATATGTGTTGAGCGTGAATCCAAACGTTACCGTGTATGTACCCTCGGATGCGTCCAATGGATTTGGCGGAGCGCCCTTTCCAAAGGCATATTTGCGGCCAGATGACAGCCTTCCCGCAAGCATGCGCTATTTCGGCGGAGCGGAGCCGGAGCATTTTAGTTCGGGCAAGCTGTACGACACCGGAAACTTCGTCCTGGTGAGTCAATTGACAGAAGTTTCGCCGGGAGTTTTCCTGGTGCGCACGGTTTCGCAGAAGCAAGGGACACTGGAGCTGCCGGAATTAACGCTCGCGATCGAACGGCCAAATGGATTGATGCTCGTGGATGGTTGTTCTCACTCGGGCATTGAAGTGATCCTGCAAGCGGCCAGCGCGATAGATCCCAGGACAGAAGTTTTCTTTGGCGGCTTGCACCTGGTGACCACGCCGGTCGAGGAGATCGACGCGGTGGTGGAGAATCTAAAGACAAAGTGGAAGGTCGAGAAAGTCGCTCCGGGACATTGCACCGGCGAACCGGCCTTCGCGCGCCTGAAGAAAGCGTACGGCGAAAACTACTTATATGCAGGCTTGGGCACAAAAGTGGAACTTCAGTGAAAGGCTTACCAAGAGGCGTGAAAAGTTCGCAACGTCGCAGAAAAAAGCTAGGCTTGCCGGCTTATTGACCGAACTTTTCGTAGAATTTATTAGAGAAGAGACCAATCGGATCATAAGTTTTTTTCGCCAGAAAGAAAGCGTCGATTTCGGGATAGGCCTGATGCAGCTGCTGCTGCGTATAAAAAAGCTGATATAGAAGGTAGTAAGTGCCATCGACTTTAAGCGCGAGGTCGATCAGTTCCGTCGTGGTGATTTGCAGTCTCCGGCTTTCCGCCTCGTTCAGTTTTTGATTGAAGTACAGCACGAATGCAAACATGTCCTGCCTGGCATACGGCAAGGCGGTGACGGTGTCCCGGTGAACGATTCGAATCGTTACATTGAGAAGATTGGCGCGGTTTTTAATAACCACATCACGTAAACCATCGACAAACTCAGCCATTTTGTCGGGCGGGATGAAATACTCCTGCAGGATGTCCGCGTCTTTTAAGCGGTTCTTTAGGTAGTCCATCGAGTCGTACATTTCTTCATTCCGCGAAACAAGACATCCCTCTTCCTGGCTCATCCTTTCATTCCGAGAAAGACAGGGATGCACGCGCGGCCCGATATATTTCTCAAGTTGCCAACGAGTCCACCGGCCAAAGCCACCTGTCTTTGAGAAATTAATGATGAAACGGTCGAGCCAATCATAGCCGGGCTGGCGTATGGGCTCGATGGGACCTTCGAAATCGCTTTTTTCGAAAGTATGCAGGGCGGCTTCTTTGAAATAGGAACCCGGTGAAATCGAAAGTCGTGCGTAAGCTAAGCCGAATCGAGGGTTTCCCTTGACATTTTGCGCGTAATAATCCGGCAAATCCTTGTAGTCCAGGTACTTGGTATTCCATTTGTAGACTTCGTTGTCCACAACATCGAGATCGGCATCCAGAATTACGCCGAACAATCCGTAACCGCCGAGTGCGAGCCGGAGAGTTCGGGATTTTCGGTCGGGCTTGCTGTTTTGATCTCGCCGTTGCTAAGCATGATGCGAATCGCGCGAACGGTGGGAGCTAACTGACCGGGGTCGTGCGCGATTCCGTGGGCGTTGACACTTAATGCTCCACCGACTGTAAAAATATTTATGGACTACATTGCCTTGACGGCGAGGCCTTGTTGATCGAGCAGGCGCTGAATCTGTGCCCACGTGGCCCCGCTTTGAACATTCAGGACTTTATGCGCTTTATCGAGCTTGAGCTGTTTGAAACCGCGCATGTCGAGCACCGGACCATCTTTGGTGAAGGATTGCCCCCCCATGCTGTGGCGCTGCCCCGCCATGGTCACCTTCAAGTTATTTTCGCGGACAAACCGCAAGGCATTCTGAATGTCTTCGACTCCGGAGATTTCGACAATTCCATAAATTGCGGTCTTATTCAAGCAACTTGCGTCATTTATGAACCCCCCCAACTGTGCAAACGCGGGCGGCTGCACGGCAGACCGCACGATGATGGATGTCGGCTTGGTCTGGTCCGCGACTGCGGGAAAGACGAAATCACAGCCTTTCGGCTTGGCGGGCGGAGACGCATAGTCAAGAATTTTTTCGATGGCAAATAGGAAAATAGTCGCTACCAATAGGAAGCCTGCCAGTAAGCCCCTTCTGCGTTTTGGTGCTAACCGATTAGGAATCAAATCGCGGCGCATCCTGGAAAAGTATATAGGAGTCTTCGAATGGGCCTTAAGTTTGGTTAAATCCTGATCCGAAAATGCCAGCTTAGCGATTGACCACGCGAAAAACTACTTGCGACCATTTTTCCAAATGGATTTTCCCGTCCTTGGGAGTCAAAATTGAGATGTGCGTTCGATTGACGGTTTCAACCCCCAGAGTCACACCGGGAAGACCGATGGGTCCCTGGCTTTTCGGCTGAGCGCTTCGACAACGCCCTGGTTTGCGTTCACCCTGCTGTTTCCCGGCGAGAACGGAAGGTCAGTAATGGGGTTCAGTCCGGCATTTTGTGGCGGGGCGATTGCCCGAATTTCTACATGCAGCGAGATGGGGTCGCCATTTTTCAACGCGAGATTGTCGAACACGATCCCAACTCCGTATGGTTCTGCCGAGTTGGATGCCGTGTTCAATTTAGCTATCCGGCCGGTCACGTGCGCGCCTTTCTTGAGCAGAGTCTGGTGGCCTTCGGTTACGTCTCGTGTAATTTGTGCTTCCACGACGTCGCCGATCTTGCACTTCTCGGCATAAAGCCCCTCCGAGAGCCTCCCAACGATCGCGGTGCCGCTCGATAAATTGAGCGCGTTCCCGGAAGCTTTCTCCAAATCGCTCGCTTGCGCGCGTGCGTTCGGGAGAGCGCTGAATGTGATTTGAGCGGGAGCGAGAAAGACCACAGTCAGCGCTACAAAGGCGGGAATTGCATAACGTTTCATCGCAACAATTTCTCCATCGAACATCGCGGACCAATCATGTTACAGAACCCCGGCTGGCCGCAACATTAACAATGGTGCCATTAACTATAAAGGAAACGCGAGCGCAACGCAGCGGTGATTATCGTCGAAGTAGAGTTGGCTCGCAACGGTATCGGAAAAGGTTAGCGGGGTGTAAACGAGATCTCCGGCTATCCGTTTATCGCGATCTGCTACTTAGGAGTTTCGCGTTCGAAAGGTCCAAGTGAAATGAAGTTGGGATAGACGGACTTGATACACAATTGCCCCATCCAGAAGGATTCTTGTATGAGTACGTTGAAAGTTGAGATAAAAGGACGACCAGAGAGAACAATAACATTCCAGGGTAAACACCAGCAAACCGGCTATCTGGCAATCCCGCGCGGACCTCGTTTCTTAGGCACAGAGACCGAAATCCTTGCCCAGAAAATACGTTGACCCCAATGCAGCATAGCAGGACACAAATCAAACCAATGCGGCTTGTCGGAGAAAAACCATGAAGCGACAAAGCGAGAATCCCCAGCACGCCCCGTAAGAAAAGAGGAGTCCTCCAATTCACTTCGACATTACACTACCTCGATACTCCCGCCGCCAAGAGGTTATGAGGATTATTGACTTGGCTCAAGGCACTGTCCCGAATCTTCACCCGCTCTTACTCACTCCGGAAGCGGAAAAAAACGAACCATGCCCTTTCATCGACGGACTTCGGAAGATGGCCATTGTCAGCATTCCATCCGTGCCGACTCCTAATTGACGCGTTAACAGCACCGAGCCAGTCAAAGTAGCGGGGAATTTGGCAGCGCAACGGACGAGGGAACGTTTGCCTTTTCACTCGAAGATATTCCGTGAATAATATCGATGAATGAAAAAGGATCAATGGACTTCGGGGGCGCATTACGATCAATGGATGGGGCGCTGGAGCCACCTCGTGGCCCAGGAATTTCTGAAGTGGCTCGCCGTTCCCGCGGGCCTGCGATGGATTGATGTGTGCTGCGGCAGCGGCATAGTCACCGAAGCCATCGTCGAACGCGCCGCGCCGAAAAGCGTCGTGGGAGTGGACGCTTCCGGCGAGCAAATCAGTTTCGCTCGCGAGCATCGCGCTTATCCAAACGTCACCTTCGAAACCGGTGACGCGATGGCGCTGCGTTTTCCTGACCCCAGCTTCGATGTGGCCGTGTGCGGCCTTGGGTTGAACTACCTACCGAGTCCGGCGCGCGCGCTGGAGGAGTTCCGCCGCATCACGCGTCCCGGCGGCACCATCGCAGTTTACGTTTGGGACTATGCAGGCGGAGCGATCTTCCTGCGAGAATTTTGGGATGCGGCCACGGCCGTCGACACCGAAGCCGCCGCCTTCGACCAGGCGCAGCGCTTCCCAATGTGCACGCAAGAAGGCCTGCGCAACCTCTTCGAGCAAGCAAGGCTGGAAGACGTGGCCACGCATGCTCTCGACATCGTCACGCGCTTCGCCAGCTTCGACGACTATTGGCAGCCGCTCCTGACCGGCCAGGGATCAGCGCCAAACTATCTCGCCACACGCAATCCCCAAATCCAATCAGCAATCCGCGAGTGCCTTCGCGCAGCCCTGCCGGCGAATGCCCACGGCGCCATCGAACTCCCCGCCCGCGCCTGGGCCATCCGCGCGCGAAGAAAACTTTCGTACCAGAAGCACGCAGTTCGCTGAGGAGACTGGGTAATGTGTTTCAATTGCTACTCCCGGTTGTGTTGTGTGCATGGCTTCTCGGTTGTAACGAAGCCACTTTGAGTCGATCCCGCCTTCGGTAGGTGTCAAATGAAAAACCGCAAGCGCCTGACTGGCCGATGCAGACGTGTAAACTGCGCTCGAAGGCGGTCCTGCTTAATTTCCCACCTTCTTCGGCGATGAATCATCCACGCCCGGCGGGGCGCCAACGAATCGCGCATCTTTGATACGCAATATAGCAAACGCCTCTCTCTCCGTGCGAACCACATGCAGATTGGGACGGGTCGCCGATCCGTGAAGGTCAAACATTCGCGCCAGCCCGAACAATTCAGTCGAACCCGCAATGATGATTCGCGGAATATCGGGATCCGGGAAAGCCGGCGGCTGCATCGCCAACTCGCGAATAGTTTTAGAAGTAAGGTTAACGACGGTCACGCCCGACGTATCCAAAATCCCGTTGAACGTAGGGTTCAGCGCGCCGTGCTTGGATGCAGTCGCGTAAAATTCCTTCAAAGTGTCGTCGGTGATGAGCCCATCAAAACGGCATCGGATGATCTTGTTACTCAAGTCAAAATCGAAGTGGTAGGGCATGGAGAAAGGGCTCCGAGTTGGATCGGCGAAGGGATTCTACCGCGTCGCCCGCCGCACCCGCGGAACATTTTCCTGCAACGAGGCCAGCATCAAGGCTCTAAAACTTTCGCGGAGCGAGCTTATCCAATGGAGGAATGGACGTCGACTGGGTCAACGTATGCTCCGGCGGTTGCACTCTGGTTTTTATGGCTTTTGCCAACATTTCTATGGCCTGGCCCGCAAGAGGCGGGATGTAAATCGTCGCGGTGAGCAATCCATCGCGCAGCCACTTCTGGCCCGTCTTCGGGACGCCATCGCAGCCGGTGAATGGCAAGTTGAACCACCGAGCGCGCTCCGCTTCGTTCGTTATTTTCTCAAATGCATTGCGAGCGCCCATAGCCATCGAATCATCTTGCGCGCCAACCAGATCGAATGGCGTTTTTTGCGACGTAACCAGCTTCAACCAGGAACTCACCGCGCGCTCGGCGCTTTCCGCGGTCCACTGTCCTTTAAGCGTCGTCAACTGAATATTCCGCGGCTTCGTTTCCAGCATGCCCGAAGTCCGTTCCTGCGCCGCAGCGCTGTAGGAAGGCCCCTCAATATAAAGAACCGAGCCGCCTTGCGGCAGCAGCGCGGCAAATTGCCGTCCTTGAATACGTCCAATGTCCGCGTGACTGGAGCTGAGCGCAAACACGAATACTTTCGCGCTGCGACGAAGATCCTTAATGTAATCCGGAGCCCGGTTCAAAACGGCCCACGACATGCCCGCATCGCAAGCCGCTTTGGCCACTTGAAGAAGCGCGCTTCCGCGAACCGGCTCCAGCACAATCGCCACCGGCCGTGAATCCGGCCGAGACTGGATCGCCTTCAATATATGTGTGCTTTGATTTACAGCATCGTTATCCGCAAAAACCACCTCCGCATCCATTCCGAGTTTCGCCGCAGCTTGCTCCGCGGAAAGAGCTTGTTCCACCTGGAAATCATTGTCGCGAGTAGGAAGAGAAACCAGAAACTTGGGCCGTTTCATTCTGTAAACACTACCCTGAACACCGGGGCTATTTCTAGCGCATAGTGGCGTCCCGTGTCGTCGATGTAGCAACCTGAGGTTACCTCCACGCCGGGTTTATCCTTGCGCAGCTTGACTTCGCCGCGCTTTCTGTCACATGGGGAGTCCCTTCCGGAATTTCCATCCATTTCACACAATGATGCCGTGGTCGAATTTGCCAGGATTTCTTAGTTGGACGAGGGCCCCTCTCACCTCCCCTTTGACGCGTATTTTACGCAATAGCTCGGCAATACTGCGTCCCGCTCTGGAGTAGATTGTGGGCTTTTTAAGACAACTGTTCACCTCCGGTAATTTTCAGCCTCACGGCTATGCTACCAATGGAATTCCGGCCTGGTGTGGCTGAATGTGGTATCGGACGCTCTGATTGCGCTCGCGTATTTCACTATTCGGCTGACTGCTGTGGTTCATCCCCAAACGCCGCGATCTTCCTTTTAGCTGGATGTTCGCGCTCTTCGGAATCTTGCTCATTGCCTGCGGCACAACCCATGTGATGGAAGTGTGGAATCTGTGGCACGCGCAATACTGGCTGGCTGGTGCGATCAAGGTCATCACCGCGGTGGCCTCCGTGCTTACCGCCATCTTGCTCAGGCGGCTTATGCCGCAAGCGCTCGGGCTCCCATGATTCGTGGTGCGCCGGAACACCTCCAGTTATAGCCTCAGCAAGGCACGCGAGCGAGCAGGAATTGCGACGCGCTAGCGATCCGTAGTGACGGCGGATTCGCATGGAGGCTGCGGGGCAGCGGTGAAAGAGAGAACCATCCGCACACCTTCCTCCGCGGGAATGAAGATCGTCGACTGAGGGTTGAATTCGATTTTCAGATCTACGGAGATGTCGGGAAGTATTCGAAAGAAACCGTTGGCAATGTGCTCCGGCAAAATTTGGACGTGCGCCGCCTTGCTGTCCAAGACGAGCGGCCGCACGCCGCCGTCGGACGTCACCAGACAGTTGAAGCCAGCAGTCCCGCACGAGTTTTCCTCCAGGATGGAGCCGCTCGACAAGTCCGGCTGATTCGGCGCGAATCGCAGACGGATTTGATGGTAGGCATCCGCAGGGACGGCGACGTCCTCGAAAGTACTCGGCTCGCAGGACTCGCCAGCGGGCGCGAGCAGGTCCAGTTGCATCGGGTGCTTCGCGAGCTTCGGCGCCAACTCTTGCCAGTCGGGCGATTCCTCATCAGCGGTCGCGCTGGGATTGGCATCAATGCCGCGAAGCGTCACGAAAAGATGCTGGATGCGCGCTGGCTCGTTACCTGCGGCCAACGTGAGTGACGAGCTCATTCGCAGGCGGACATTGCCGGTCACCGGAATGAGCGGGCAAGAATTAACGCCACCCACTACTACTCCGCCGCTGCCGCCAGGGTTGGAGACAATCACAAGACACCCGTTGCCACAGCCGGCCAGACCGAGCGAGACAAACAGGATTGTAAAGAAGACTCTTCGAGATGCCCTAACAGCTCTACGGGATCTGCATGCGCGGCGCATGGGACGCCCCAATGTCGAGATTATGCGTGGGCGAATCGGTCGCAGTCAAGCCAGCTGTCCATTGTATGGCGGCGTGCCACTCGCCCGCTTTCGCTCAATGTTCACCGAAGTATCAGACGATGTGATAGTTGACCGCGCTGCGCATAACGAGTAGCTTCTCACCCAATCGCATGACGGGCGGAAGAACGGCTGGTAACGACGGGGGCCGGGTGCGGCATGGGTGGTTTCTCGGGATTTTGTTTTTCGTTTTAGCTTTTTCTGCAGCGTTTGCGCAAGGTGCTGAGAATTCGTCGTTACCGAGAGTAGTGGCGAACGACAACCGGACGCCTGCCGGATAGCCTACAAATGGCGTGCTGGAATTGCGGCTGACCCTAAATGAGGCTTGCTGGTACCCGGAGGAAGAGAGCGGCGGACATCGAGATGTTTACGCGTTCGCCCAGGGCGGGCACGCGCCGCAAAGCTCCGGGTCACTGATCCGCGTGCCGCCGGGAACGAAAATTCACGTCAGCGTTCGTAACACGCTGCCGCTGGCGGCAAAGATCCATGGGCTACATAGCCATCCCGGAGACGGAAAAGATGTGGTGACGCTGGCGCCGGGCGAACCGCGGCAACTGCAATTTCTTGCCGGCGATCCCTGCACTTTATATCTCCAGTTCTGTCTCCACGACTGCGCCCCACAAATTGCGACTGGTGATCTCGGAGAATCTGGAAAAGATCCCGCTATACGATTTGCAGGTGAACGATCCAAGAGCACAGGCCGCGCCTGATAAGAAAAAGGGCCGAGCTTGCTCGGACCGCCCATCATTCTTACGCGCGGCGAGATCGCGGAAATCGAAGTGATGAACATGACCAGCAAGCCAACGGTGATTCACTGGCACGGCATAGAGATCGAGAGTTACTACGATGGTGTTGCGGGAAGGACCGGTTCGGCTCAGCAGACGAGTCCAGCGGTCGCCCCGGGAGCGTCTTTTGTCGCGCGCATGACACCGCTGCGAACGGGAACGTTTATCTATCACACGCACGGGCATGACGAGAAGCAACTGTTGAACGGTTTATACGGGCCGCCAATCGTTCTGGAGCCCGGCCAGAAATATGATCCGGAGCATGACCGGACTTTTGTGTTCAGCATGGGCAAATATGCGCCGTTCGGTTTTCTGCTGCTGATAAACGGTCATCCACAGCCGGACCCGATCGACCTGAATAGCGGAACCAGGTATCGTTTGCTTTCATAAACATCACCGACAACGCCGTCGATTTGCGGGTGCGGTTGATGAGCAAAGACTCGCCGGTGCAGTGGAAAGTGATTGCGAAAGACGGAGCGGATCTGCCAACGGCGCAGTTGAAAACCTCAACAGCTGATTGGGATCACCGTCGGAGAGACTTATGACGTGGAGTAACAAGCGGAAACCGCTGGCCTCTTCGATGTGAAGACATGGGAGCCCAGTTTTCCCAGCCCTGTCACCGGACCGCTGAACTTTGTCCCTGCCAGGTAACCATTGAGGCTAGTTGTGGGACCGTTCGTCCGCAGGCAAGAAAACTTGGAGTTCCACGGAGGGTTCATGTCGATTAGTCGCGTGCGCCAGTGCGGGGCGGCAGCGGTGGTCTTTGCAATGTTTGTGGCGTTGATGGTGTCGCACGGGTCGACGCAAACACCAATACCCGGAGCCAACGATCTCGATCCGAAGGTGCTGGCTTATAAACTTCCGGACCAGATTGCGTGGCAGGACGATCCGATCGGAGCGAAGATGGCGGTCCTGCAAGGCGATCCTTCGAAGCCGGGCCTGTACGTCGTGCTGGTGAAATGGACTCCACATCACATGAGCCATCCGCACTGGCACCCAAACGACCGGTTCATCACAGTGATCTCGGGGACGTGGTGGGTGGGCACGGGAGCGAAATTCGATCCTGACAAGACGGTTCCCATGCCGGCCGGGACCTTCGTGACGCACTTCGGTAAGCAAATTCATTACGACGGCTCGAAGGATTCGGAGGCGGTGCTGGAGATCGTCGGGGAAGGGCCGGCCACGGCTACAGCTGCTGAAGCAAAGTAAACGGCGGTAGGTAAGAAATTTGGGACGAAGACGGAACTAGGAACAGTTCAGCCGGTATTACTTGAATAGGTTGGTGAGGGAGAGCTTGCCACCGCCCGTTGTGATAATGACCAGATTCATTACGATCATCATGGTGTCGTAGCTCCAGCCATCTGTTCCTGATTTGCCCCAGAAGCCGGTGTGCCAAACGAACATCTTCTTCCCGATGGAGCCGAGCATAACCAGAATTAAACCGATGGCGGCGAGTTGCGCGAAGACGCCAGAAATCACTCCGAGTCCACCGGCCACCTCAGCGCCACCCAGAAAAATTGTGAAACCCTTGCTCATTCCAATGTCCTTGCTTCGCGTTGCCGGGTCTTTGAGATGGCTATAGCCGCTCGTGACGAACACGAGGCCCACCATGAAGCGCAAGAGCAGCAGCGCGGCATCGGTGAACTGAGACAGTTGGGGGAATGTCATCGGCGTCACTCCGACCCGCTATAATACGCCCGAAAGGGCGCGCTTCGCGATGACGACACATGCGTGAAGTTTCGGCCTAGGAATTGGCGGAACCAAACACTATTATGTTTTGTGAAACGTGCATGTGTCGGTACCTGCGACCGAGGGGACATGAAACTGAAAATCAAAGCGATAGGAGTTGCGGTCGCGATTACTTGCCTTACCGCCCTCTTATTTCTTACCGTCTACTACGTGGGTAACGACATCGAAGGTACCCTCTACTGGAAGGGAAACGAAGCGTATCAATCAAGTCATCAGCGGATGGCAGTTGCATTACTTTCCCGAGGCGGGGGAACACTTTCAGGCTCGTCTCACCGACGGCTCCGTAATCTCCGTCAGGAATCATGCAAAACATCCGCGATCTTATCCCTGGGTAACCGTAGAACTCTTGCGTCCCGATCAAGGCAAGCAGAGTCTGTACGACGGCAATGGAGTACCTCGGATAGTCAGCAAGAAGTACTATGTAGCTACATTTCCAACGCCCTGACGTTTTTGTAGGCGATGCGCCGCCGCGGTGGGAAGCTATACTCTGGTGCAATGGCGAATCCGAAATGTCCGAAGTGCGGTGTGGAACTTGTAGCCAAGCCTGTGCCCGGCGCGAAGCAGTTTCCGCAGAGGCTGGAGTGTCCGGAGCACGGGTGGCAGCAGGAAGAATTGCGTCCAATCAGGATGCGATTTCATAAAGATCGGCCTAATTGGTGAGGCGGGAATCCTTCGCGCGTAGATGCAAGCACTGGAACATCAAAACCCGCATCCTTCTGAGAAACGAAGAGCGCGGCGCCGCAAACAAACGCCGGTGTCGCCGAAGCGTCTGGTCGACGGGGGATGACGTAGGTGATCGGGGATTTTCGACTCTACGGCTTGGCTGGCTCGGTGCCAACTAATTTTCTGAATTCGGGGTCGTCGTGAAGGCAAACTAGATCGGAATCTTTCGCCGCCCAATTGCGGTTGCCATATCCTGCAGCAAACGCCTTTCTCAAAGTTTCGAGCGCCTCTGTCTTTTTTTTCAGCACGCCATACGTACACGCGGCGTTGTAGAGGGTGTTGGGGTCGTTGGGCCGAAGGGCCACGGCGGTCTGCAGGTGCCTGGTACTCTCGGCCGAATCCGCTTCGGAGTAGGCTAGATTGGCAGCCAGCAAGATGCGGGCCCGGACATCTTCCGGCACCAGTTCGAGCTGTTGGCGCAGGACCTTGATCATCCGCTCTTCGATGTGAGCGGACTCTCTTTGTCTTCCCAGGCGTCTTTGCGCCTGGTGATAGGGGATATAGGTGTTGTAATCGTCGCCGTTAAATTCGATTGCCTTCTCGGTGAGCGCAGCGGCGTCTTCGAAACGTCCAGAGGTAAAATATGCCCGGCCGAGAATGCTCCAGGCACCTTCACAGTCAGGCTTACGCTCGATGGCGCGCAAGGCTAGCAGGGCGGCTTCGTCGTATTTCTTTTGGGCAAAAACGATGCGAGCCCGGGCTACCAGCACTTCCGGCAGATCGGGCGCAAGCGCCGTGGCGCGGTCGCAGGCAGCCAATCCTCGCTCCATCCAATTGGGGTTCTGGTCGCGAACCTCGAAGATGATGCCGCACAGGTGTGCAATCCCGGCGTGGGCCAGAGCGAAATTCGGGTCAAGTTGCATGGCCTGTTCAAACATCTGCAGCGCGTATTCGAAATCCTGGCGCCGCGAGTAGCTTCGTCCGCGAAGGAAGAAATCATACGCCAGTGGATTTTCAGTCGGTTTGCGCGCGATGATTTTTTCTTCCTGGGGCGTAAGCGTGATACGCAGCGCCTGGGCGATGCTGCGCGCGATTTCTTCCTGGATGGCGAAAACGTCTTCCAACTGGCGATCGAAACGTTCGGCCCAAACGGAATGGCGGGTGGAAGCCTCCACCAATTGCGCGGTGATGCGCACCCGGCTGCCCGAGCGGCGAATGGAACCTTCGAGCACGTATGAGGCGTTGAGTTGCTGGCCGACCTGTTGCGCGGTAACCGGCTTATCGCGGAAGGCGAGCATCTCCGAGCGGGGGAAGATTTGGAGCTGCGCGATCTTTGAGATTTCCGTGACGATGTCTTCGGTTATTCCGTCGCGGAAGTATTCGTCTTCTTTCGCGCCGCTCTGGTTTTCAAAGTAGAGTACCGCGACCGATTTCTGCCGCGCCGCGGCGGCAACCGCTTGCGGTCCGGAACCCGAGGCGGTTTTCTCCGCAGAGGGGCGGCGGCCGGATTCTAAGTCGCGGCTGAGGCGCTTCATGTCTGCGCGAAGTTCCGCGGCGGTCTGGCAGCGCAGGTCAGGGTCCTTCTCGAGCGTCTTGGCCAGAATGTTTTCCATCGCCAACGGCAGGCGCGGGTTTAGTTCCTTCGCGGAAACAGGTGTGGAATGAAGGATGCCGTCAAAAATTACGGCAGTAGTCGCGCCGGAAAAGGGAATTGTTCCGGTTGCCATTTCGTAGAGTACGACGCCGAGCGAAAACAGGTCCGAGCGCGCGTCCAGCTCTTCGCCCCGGGCCTGCTCCGGCGACATATACGCGACGGTGCCCATGGAACTGCCCGGGCTGGTGAGATGCCGTTCGTTGGCGTCATCTGCCTGCGTCTGCATCGACGAGGATTCGAGCGATCCAGCGGCGTGTCCGGCTTTCGGCGCCAGCTTGGCCAAACCAAAATCGAGAATTTTTGCCGGGCCGCGCTCGACCAGAAAAATGTTTGCGGGCTTGATGTCGCGATGGACGATTCCTTTGGCATGGGCGGCGTCCAGCCCGTTGGCGATCTGAATGCCGATCTCCAGAAGCTCGGATATTTCGATGGGCTTACCGGAAATGCGGTGCTTAAGAGTTTTGCCTTCGAGCAGCTCCATGGCGATGAACGGACGGCCTTCAAATTCTCCAATGTCGTAAATGGTGCAGATGTTAGGATGATTTAGCGCGGAGGCGGCACGCGCTTCGCGACGGAATCGTTCGATGGCTTGCGGATCGTTTGAGATGTCGTCGGGGAGAAATTTCAACGCGACATTTCGGCCGAGGCGCGAGTCTGTGGCTTTGTAAACAACGCCCATGCCTCCGCCGCCGAGTTTTTCGAGGACAGCGTAGTGGGAGATGGTGCGGCCCGCAATTGCACTAGGGGATGTATCCGGCACAGGCAGTGCATTGTACGCTAGCGGATGCACACAGGCAATCGTGGGACGGCGAACACGATTCCCCGGACCGCCAAGGAACGTCTAATAAGAGATAGGAGGTGCTGTCATGATTCTCTACCGCTTTCCCGTTTTAGCGCTGGGGCTGATGTGCGGAAGCGAGCTAAATGTGGCGGCGTTCGCTCACCCGACTCTTAATTGGCAACAGCCGGACGTGCGGGTCCTCAGGCGATCATCTTTCGCTAGATTTTGGGATGGGCGGTTCCACGCTACTAAACCTGTTGCTTCTTTTCCCGTTCGCGCATTTAAGCGCGCACCTGCGTGGCGTTTGGCGGCTATCGCTTTAGCTATCCAAGTGTCCACTGTCGTGTTTTCGCTGCCTGGGCCGGTGCCGATGTGCGCTGGTTGTGGCCTTCGCCCTGCTTGTCCTTAGCGTTGGGTCTAACTGACCGAAACCGCCGCGAAACCGGACGGCTTCGCTGCGTTCGAAGTTGTTACGCGGGTTTCGCGTTAGACGTCCCTCAGTTGTTGACACACCGAACTCTGCCGTCGGGATCGGTGTAGAGATGTTGGCCGTCTGGGCAAGATACTTGCCGGTGGTCTCGATCTGCGTCGCGGTGCTCATCTGGAGGCCGGTTCTGGTCTCTCTCGCGTTCGCGATCTTTGTCGCGTTCACGGTCCCGGCGCGCGGCATCGTCAGACTGCGCCTGAGGAGCGGGAGCGACCGTTTGCGAGCAGCCGGAAATCATTAGCGCGATCAAGAAACCGCTGATAAGTACAGACCTTTTCATCTCAGTCTCCTTGAGTCTCGCGGGGCCGAACCGCGCCTCCGTGTATGATTGTATCCAGAACGGTACCGGGAGCCGGTGGGGCTCTCCCGGTTCGAACACACTCCACTGACAATGATGGTATCGGCGGACGCCGAGTCACTCGTTGGTTCCGAAATTCTGGGCTGCAGATTGCCGCAAAACCTAAGAAATCGAACGGCCGCGAAAGCGATAACAAGCTCTCGCAGTCGCCGCCGCTTCGCAATTGCGAGCAGGCCGACCACTGCGGTTTCATCCTTGAAGCTGTTGCGCGAGTTTCGCCCAGTGTGGTAATATAAGGTGCGTTTGTTGCTTCAGGGTTCGTCCTCGGAGTTGCCGACGCGGTGGCTAACAGTCACACTATCAATACTTTAGGAGCACCATCAGTGGCAAAAGAGCAAGGTACAGTGAAGTGGTTTAACGCGGCGAAGGGATACGGTTTTATCCAGCGCCAGTCCGGCGAGGACGTCTTCGTGCACTTCTCGGCGATCCAGTCCGAGGGTTACAAGAGCCTCAACGAAGGGCAAGCGGTCGAGTTCGAGGTCAAGCAGGGCCCCAAGGGCCTGCAGGCCGAGAACGTAGTCGGGCTCTAACCCTTTCTAGATTCGTTTTAAAATTCAGGGATTCGATTCGAGGGGCGGAGCTAAGTCCTAGCCCCTTTTGAAGGCAGTGCGCGAAGCTTGGCCCGGCGAAACAGGATATGTGCGCTGTCGTACAGATGTGGAAAACATCAAATCGGTGGAAATTCTAGCGCTTCGAGAAACAAATATCTTCAGTAATCATTCAAGGAGGGCGCGGTGCAGATTTTATCCGAAGGGCAGTCGGTTCGTCACGAGCAGTACGGAATGGGCACGGTCACGGAGTCGAATACCGAACGCACTACCATTGATTTCGACGATCACGGCGTGAAGAGATTCGTTACCTCGATTTGGTCCGCTGAACTAGTCGGCGAAGCTCCTGCGCAGCCTCCCACGCGGCGCCGCGGCCGCCGCAAAGCCACAAAGAAAGCGTAAGCCACCGCTCCGGCACAATTCTCTTCAGAGCGGGATGGTCTTAAATTGAAGACGAACTACACGTATTGCCATAGGTTGCGAGTTGATTTCAGCTCGCAACCTATTTTTGTTTACGCGTGAATCCCACGTATGGCGATTGAGATAAACGCTTCGCCGCAAAAAGTGTGGGAGACCTTGTGCGCGATCAATGCGTATGCGGAGTGGAATCCGTTTGTGCGCTCAATTGAAGGATCGTTCGAGCGAGTGGAAACGATCAAGGTCACGTTGCAACAGCCGGGTGGTGGAACGTTCACAGTTAAACCTGTGGTGCTGAACTCGAGTTTTCCGGAGATTCGCTGGAAGGGTAAGTTACTGCTCGGCGGGCTCTTGGATGGGGAACACTACTTTCGAGTAGAACCATTGTCCGCGCATTCGACGCGGTTTATTCACGGCGAGAATCTTTCAGGCAGACTGCCGCCGCGGCCCGCGCTGGCGTGCAATTTAGACCGAGCAGTGATACATTCAACGCCGATCCATTTGTACCCGAACCTACCCAAGGACAAATTTCACTTTTCAGGAGGCACCATGAGAAAGGCTGCGTCGACACTCGTTTTGTTTGTTGCTTTGATGTTTGCGGCACCCGTATTTGCGCAGAATCCAAACTTCGATAGCGGCCCGATCTGGCGGGTCACTTACTTCCACCTCAAACCCGGACAAGGCGACGCTTTCTGGAGCGACTTTCGGGCGCACGGGAAGCCGATCCTGGAAGAACAGAAAAAGCAGGGGTTGATTTTAGACTTCAAGGCGTTCACCAATCCGGTTACCGACAGTCCCAACGACTGGGATGTCGCAATTGCCACGCTCTACGCGAATTGGGCGGCGCTGGACCAACTCGACTCCAAAGCGGCACCCATCATGGTGAAGCACTACGGGTCGCGTGAAGCGGCGTTCGAAGCGGCTCGCAAACGAAGTGAGATCCGTGAGGTTGTCGCAAGCCATTTAGCGCGCGAGGTCATGCCGAAGTAGTTGCGCTGGAATCTCAGGAAGGAACCCACCCTTCGCCTCGTGGAGGGTGGGACGAGATTCTGCTTCTCCGATTACCGTGGCGGTTTCAATCGGTCGACGCAACACTAGCTCGAAGTCTACTTGCAGGAGTCTCAAAAGCTAGAGTCGCTCGCGAGTGTTGATTCAAACGGAAACACGACCCTGTTTAGTTCAGATTGAGTACAGCCGGACAGATCGGTTCTCCTGGGGAAAGTATTGTCGGATCAACTGATTAGATGGTGTTGCAACGATCGGTTAAGCTCGCAGTCTTCATCGGCTAACTGCTTTCTTCTAACGTAACGCAGGATTCCCGTGAGGGCGTTTCGCAGGATTAGACTTCTTTAACATTGTGGAAAATCCCGTTCGCAACATTGATCAGGTGTGCAATCGGTACTCCCCGCAGGTCGCGCCGAGCAGTTTCCCGGAGGACGGTTGGCCCATCCTGGTGTACATTCTCAGATTCATCGGGGTTCACACACTGTGGCGCGAGCCATCGTGATGGGGGTGTAATCGTGAAGTCAGTTTCGTTGTCAGGCATCGGGGACGCGTTGAAGTTGTGGACTTTCGATATCCAGGACTACTCGCTGCTCTCCATCGAATCGATCCAGAACATTTTCACCACGACGCGTTACGCTCCCGACTTGGTGGCACAGATGGACCTGATTGGAGTGGGTTCGGTCCTGATTGTGTCCGTTGCGCTGATTTGCGTCGGCGGCGTGATTGTATTGAATGCCGCGTCGCAATTTACCCGTTTTGGAGAGACAGCTTTAACGGGTGACGCTCTTTCGCTCGCACTGCTTCGCGAACTGGGTCCAGTATTCACGGCCCTTTTGGTGGCGGGCCGGAACGCGACGGGCATGGCTTCGGAGTTGGGATCGATGGTGGTTACCGAACAGGTGGACGCGATGCGGGGAATCGGCGTTGATCCGATTCGCAAGCTGATGACGCCGCGCGTGCTGGCGATGATTTTGATTCTGCCGTTGCTCGTGGCGATTGGCGATTGTGCCGGACTGCTGGGCGGATTCGCGGTCGCAAGGTTGACGCTGCACCTGGACGCGGAGCAGTTCTGGACGCGCGCCATTAAGGCTCTGGCTTTCGGTGACCTGTTTATAGGCTTCTTCAAACCGTTGGTTTTCGGGTTCATCATCGCGACAGTGGGCTGTTATCAGGGGCTGCGCGTGAAAGGCGGCACGGCGGCGGTGGGCCGCGCCACGATCACCGCGTTTGTGGTGGCGTCCTTGGCCGTGCTTGTTACAGACTTGTTCATCACCCGGCTCCTGCTTTACGCCTTTAACTTGTGACGCGTCGCGACCGCCGGTGCAGCGTTCGGCGTGCGGAAAAATTTCCTCGCGTGCATTCGATTGGCTGAACCTAAATTGGTTAACCGGAAAAGCAAGAAAGGAGGGGCTTTGGCTTTTCGGAAATGCGAAGCAGGACAATGAAGAGAATTAGAGGATGGATGCGGGGATGGGGAGCGACAGCCGCGCTACTGCTCGCGTCTAGCGGCGTCGCAGCGCAGAACATTATGGTGGATGCGTCACCGTCCCATGTGGTGAACACATTTAGTCCACCGCATGCTCTGGGCGGAGCGATTGATCGGTTACGAGCGGGCGAGGGCGCTCCTGGATCCGAGGAGACGCACCTTACGAAAGCCCAGGTGGATAAGAATACCGACACACTGTTTAGCGATCCGCTGCTGAAAGAAATCCTGGGCGCGGGATGGGGGACAGTGACGTACCGCCAAAATACGGAGCTGATGGTCGAGGCGTGGCATTGGAATGCGGCGGGGACGTGGAGCAACGCGGAAAAGCACGAAGGATATTTCACGGGCAGCGCCGAGCCGAAGGAAATGATCCGGCATTCGTATGCCTACCCGCTGCCACACCGAGGATTCAGCCGCGGAGATGGCAACGGTTGGTCGCGGCTGACGGACGGCGATGTGAATTCCTATTGGAAGAGCAATCCTTACCTGACAAAAGATTTCACCGGAGAAGATGATTCGCTGCATCCGCAGTGGGTGATAATCGATTTGGGCGCAAAGGTAGACGTGAACGCGATTCGAATTGCGTGGACGAACCCCTACGCCCGGCGTTACGCCGTGCAATACTGGACGGGCGTGCTGGAGCCGTTCTACGACGGAACGCAGGCGGGGACATGGGTGACGTTTCCGACCGGATACATCACCGCGGGAAAGGGCGGCGTGGAGACGCTGAAACTGGTGACCGGAACAATTTCCGCGCGATACCTGCGGATATGGATGACGGAATCGTCGAACACGTGCGATACGCATGGATCGGCGGACAAACGGAATTGCGTCGGGTATGCGATCAACGAACTGTATGTGGGAACGCTGTCGGCGAATGGAAGCTTCAACGATGTGGTGCAACACTTACCGACGCGGCGGCAGACCGTAACGTGGCCGTCGTCGGTGGACCCCTGGCACGCGGGAACGGATCTGGACTACGGGCGCGGCGACCAGATTGGGTTTGACCTGTTTTTTACCAGTGGAATTACGCGCGGACTGCCCACGATGGTGCCGATCGCGATGCTCTACGAAACGCCGGAAAACGCAGCAGCGGAAATCGCGTATTTGTGCAGACGGCACTATCCGATTTCGCGGATCGAGATGGGGGAAGAAGCCGACGGCCAGCACATGTTGCCCGAAGACTATGGCACGCTCTACATTCAGTTTGCCACCGCGATTCACAAACTGGTTCCGGAGGCCAAGCTGGGCGGCCCGGCGTTTGAAGGAACGTTTGGCGATGTCGAGGTATGGCCGGACGGAATAGGAAGGGTTTCCTGGCTGCACCGATTTCTCGATTATCTGAAAGCGCACGAGCGATTGGACGACTTCACATTCTTTTCCTTTGAGCACTATCCGTTCATGGAGAAGACGGATACCGCGTCGTGGAACGACCTTTTCCTGGAGCCGGGATTCGTGAGTCACGTGGTGCAGGCGTGGAAGGACAACGGCTTGCCCGCAAATGTGCCGTTCTTCATGACCGAGGGAAATATGGGCGGAGGAGGCAGCCCGCGCGACGTGAAGAGCGCGTTATGGCTCGCGGACTACGTGGGCGCGATGATGTCTGAGGGCGCGAGCGGAACATATTATTTCCATTACATGCCGACACCTGCCGGACGCGGGCAATTCCTCGGCCTCGACAAGGACTACCGCGTGATCAATTATCCGCCGCAATATCTGGCGGCGCAGGTGATCACGACAGAGTGGGTGCAACCGATCGATGCTCCGCACCGGTTATTCAAAGTGGCGGGCGATGTGATGGATGAAACGGGAAACGTGCTGGTCACGGCTTATGCGGTGGAACGGCCTGACGGCCAGTGGTCGGTGATGTTGATTAACAAGGACCGCGACAATGACCATGCGGTGAATGTGGCCTTTGCGGACGAAGATAGGAAAAATGAACCGGTCAAACGGGTTCGCCACTTCGTCGGGCCAGTAGACCGCATCACGTTGGGTCCCGCGGAGTATCAGTGGGTCGGAGGATTGAGCGGCACACACGCGGAGCCGGATGGTCCGGCGACGAGAACGACACTGAATGGTGGGGCGAACACGATGTACACGCTGCCGAAAGCGTCGATGATCGTGCTGCGCGGAAAGATTGCGGAATAGGAAGAATTAAGTCGAAGATCTAAGCAAGATGCCGGGCTGAAGCCCCGGCGCTATGTTAACCCTTGCAGGCACGGCGCCAAGTTCCTGCACAATTCCGTAGGGGCGCAGCATGCTGCGCCCGGCGCAGGGCTAGTTAACTTATCAGGTGCGCCTGTCCTTTCGTACTATCCACTTAGACGTTCCGATTCGCGACACTTTCTCGATTAGGTTGTACCGACGTCCTTAGTTGTGGGCGCCCGCAGACGGCGCGCGGCGAGGCACGGCCGCAGTTCAGGTCCGGCGTTAATTTCGGGGTTAAAGGTGGCCCATGGACATTTCATCGCGCATCTCCGTTACCTGGGACCTGTTCAAAACCAGCCTGGCGCTCCTGCGCTCCGACGCGGAGTTGGTGATTCTTCCTGTGATCTCGACGTTTTGCTCCGCGCTGGCCTTAGCCGCTTTCCTCGGCGGTTACGTTTCCGCCTATGGGTGGGACATTCACATCGTGCACTTCGGGCGTCGCGCCATCATCACCAGCTCGCACCCGGCGCAGTTGTACTTCGCGCTGTTTCTCTATTACGTGGCCAATTTCTTCGTGGTGATTTTCTGCAACGTGGCGCTGATTGGTGTGGCCAACAGCCGCATGTGTGGCGGTACGTGGACGATGCGTGACGGAATCTCACTCGCCTGGGCGCGGCGCTGGACGATTCTGAAGTGGTCCGCTTTTGCCGCCACTGTCGGAGTAATCCTCAACTTTCTTCAAGAGCGCGCCGGTTTCTTCGGGCGCATCGCCATCCGCCTGATCGGCCTAGCCTGGGCGCTGGCTTGTTACTTCGTGGTTCCCGTTCTCGCTTTCGAAGATCTATCACCCGTCGATGCGCTGAAACGCTCTGCCACGCTCTTTCGCAAAACCTGGGGTGAGAATGTGGTCGCCGGAGTCAGTTTTGGCATTCTGTTTTCCGTTCCCCTGATCGGCGGCTTCATGATCTGGATTCTTGCCATTGGATCTCTTCCACGGAGCGCCGCCATTCCTTCCTTAGTTGTGCTGGCGCTCTACGTACAGCTCGTGGTAGCCGCTGCTTCCGCGGTCTCTTCGATCTTCAATCTTGCTCTTTATCGCTACGCGCTCACAGGAAAAGAGCACGGCGGTTTTACTGCCGACCAATTTGCATCCGCTTGGGTTCCGAAGGCGCAGCGCTAAAACGCGTGAGGTTTGTTGAAATTGAAGCGACGGAATTGTCGCGCAGCGTTTCCCTTTACGAAATCCACGTGTAATGTTCTGCTGTAAGGTGCCATAGCCCGTTTACCTTTTCCATTAAAACATATCGCCCGCCGCCGCACAGCCTGCCAAAAATGATCGATGTAAAAAGAGCCTGGGTGTGCGAGGTCTGGAAGCCGACACCCGATATGATGACGAACCCCAAGTTATTTGGAAACTTCTTTCTGAATCCGGTGTCTCGCATTTCGGAGAGTGGCGCGTGAATCGCGGGATTCACAGCACGATTGTCTCCAAAATCTCAATGTGTGCCGTTTTGAACAGTTTTCTTCCGGGGCGATACGTACAATGATCCTGCACACTCAATGTCGATCCCTGTCCTGCGATTTAAGGCTTCACCGAGAAATGGTTCCAGCTCCAAGCGGTTTAACTGGGAAATCGCGCCTGTCCTGATTTTGTTTCACGTTGGCGCAGTGGCGGCGCTCTTCTTCTTCTCTTGGGGTGGGCTGTTCGTCGCGCTCTTTTTATACTGGGTGACGGGGGGACTGGGACTCGGCATATGTTATCACCGGCTGCTCACCCATCGCTCGTTCACCACACCGAAGTGGTTTGAGTACTTTCTGACGATTTGCGGCGCGACGGGTTTGGAAGGGGGCCCTCTGCTGTGGGTGGCCATACATCGTAAGCATCACCAATTCGCGGACAAGGAAGGCGATCCGCACTCGCCGCGCGACGGCAAGTGGTGGGCGCACGCGGGCTGGATCCTGGTCGGCAATTCATTGCGTCAAGACGTTTCAACACTCAAACGCTACGTCCCGGATCTGGCCGAGGATAAGTTTCATGTCTGGCTCACGAAGTACCATCTGGCGCCAACAGTTATCCTCGGAGTCATTTTGTTCGCTATCGGCGGATTCCGCTTGGTACTGTGGGGCACTTTTTTGCGCACCGTGGTGGGACTTCATGCGACGTGGATCGTCAACTCAGTCTCGCATATTTGGGGGGCGCGACGCTTTGAAACCCGCGACGCGTCAACCAACAATTGGTGGGTGGCACTATTAAGTTTCGGAGATGGGTGGCATAACAACCATCACGCCTACCCGGCTTCGGCCCGGCATGGACTGAAGTGGTATGAAATTGACTGCAACTTTTACACCATTTGGATTTTCAAGCAGCTCGGGCTCGTTTACCAGATTCACCAGACTACGCTGCCCGGGCGAGTACACCGCGCCGAGCCTCTCGCCGATTCATCTAGCGACTGATGAATTTCAATCGGCTGAGGGTGTCAGATAGGTCTGTAGCTCGTCTATTGCAATTGAAAGGCGGCAAGCAGGCTGTCAGACTCATCGGCGTCGCGGACTGTCTGACTGGAGGAAAGCATGTCAACCCAGGCAAAGCTCATAAGCCCCAAGAACGGCGAACATGTCACCAGCGTGCAGCACGAGGGCGTTTTCGAAATTGTTTTTGTCAACGCGCTCATGCAGACGGCGAATATCCGATTGGTGGATGGAAGCGGGCACGTGCTTCCCAATGTGCCGTGGACCGCGCTGAAAGTTGTGGCCAAGAAGTGAGTCGAAAGTAAATTTCGATCCAAGCCTTTTTCGAAGCAAAAACGGAGCTCAATACATTGCCCAAGTTGAAACGGATCTTTCAGATTTTTCCCGTACTTTCTCTTCTTTTACTTTCCGGTTGTTTTGCCTCGATTTTAAAGAATCTGCTTATTACCTCGGTGAAACTGACACCCGCGAAACCGACGATTGTGATTGGCGAGACGCAGCCATTTATTCTGAGCGCGACGTACGCGGACCTGACCACCGAACAAATATCGCCCACCAGAACGACCTGGTCTTCGGACAATACGGTGGTGGCTATGATAAACAAAGAGGGTGTGGCTACCGGGCTTACTGCCGGAACCGCGTTTATCAGCGGTAGCTACAAAGGGAACAATGCGGAGACGCTCTTGACGGTGACGGTCGCTCCCAGCGTCGCTATCGCCGTGCGAGGCGATTCGCACACCTTATATGTAACGAATCTGCGCACGAAGCAGGAGATGACTTTCGCTGCGAATGGCCTGGCCGATTCGGTAACGGTTTGGAGCGGCAGCGCGGGCGCGGAGGGTGTTGAGAATTCTGTTCTTCCGGAACGCGGACCGGCGTGGCTCGCGATCGATCCTTCCGGCAGATATCTCTATGCGGTAAATCACACTTCTGAAAGTGTTTCCGCATTCGCCATTGATTGGAAAACCGGTACGCTCGATCCGGTGGTCGGCTCGCCGTTTTTTGCCGGCGCGAAACCCTGGAGTGTTGAAGTAGACGCCAATGGCGCGAGCCTCGCCGTGGAACATTTTCAAGATTCGAAATCTTCGCGCTTCCTGATCGATCCCGCGACTGGCGTGCTCACTCCCGAACTACGATGACGCCGTAGAAATAACGGTGCGACTCAGGTGGCCGCCAATAAGGTGGACTGTCACGATGTTGATTGAAACGCGCGAACACGTGTGGTAGTGTCCACGCAAGTTTCAAGCGCGGAGTCGCGAATCGAGTTGCACGCTTTTCGAGACGCGATTGGCGTTTGACGTTCGGCGATCCCGGAGACCGTTATGGGGCGTACCGGTCTACGCAGGGCATTGCTTTTGCGTCTATCTTTCTGCGCGGCGCTCGCGACGACGAGCATGCCGCAGGCGTTCGCCCAAGCTCGCGGCCCGAAAACTCCTCCGCCTCAGAATGATTCCGCATTTCATTCCAGGAGTAACTCCGTAACCGACAAGAGTGCGCTGCCGGCAGAAGTTTCTGAACCCGCGGCTCCGCCTACAGGTGCGCCGCCGCCTGCGGACGGCGTCGCGCGCGGAGGCGAACGGGGAATTACGTATCCGAAATGTCTGCGGTGTCCACCCGCCCAATATTTCTACGCCGCCCTGATTCATAAGGTTCAAGGCACCGTGACCATGGACGTGATTATTTCCACTGAGGGAGAGGCGTCCGCTATCAAGGTTCTCGGATCCATGGGCGCGGGACTGGACGAGCAGGCGATGAAAGCCATGCGCACCTGGCAGTGGGAGCCTGCGCGCGACGCCGACGGAAATCCGATCGCCGTGCATCAGATTGTTGCGATTACCTTCCGCGCTCCGAAATAATCCAACACTTCATTTCGAATTCAGATGGCAGGTACAAAAGCTGGCCGAGCGGGGTCCGCCTCGGCGATAGCGCCAGGCGTCAAAGCAAAATGTGCGGGCTGGTCAGAGGATTGAAAAACTCTGAGGCGCGTGCGCGGGACACACGCGCCTCAGAAGCGCCGCTTCCGTTATTCCCACTCACCTGTTCCTTGATGAGCGCACGGCTACGACGCGGACTGATGGAGAAGACCGATTCGACTATCGCTCCTCTGGATGGCTATGGCGCCAGTTCCAGTAAGCTTGCTGTTGACTGCGATTCATCCTGTCGAAATCGCGATACTCCCGGTGGCGCTCCTCCAAATATTGGTGGTACGCGCGATTTTCATTGTTATCCCAATTGTGATAGTCCCTGTGATTGTGATCGTAGTAGCGCCTTTCCTGTTCCTGTTGCCCGTGATGCTCCTGTTGTCCTTCCTGTTCGGCTGCGGCCAAGATCGGTGGTGCAATGAGGGCGGCGGCGAGAAAGAGCGAGCTAAAGTATCGGTATCCACTGTGCATGAGTTCTCCTTGGGCTGGATGGCGATGTGAATCCTGCTAGCTCTACTCTTCACCCTCATCGCGTCGGAAAATGTGCAATAGTGCACACCCTGTTGGCGACTTGGCTTCATATGTTTCTGAACGGAGGCTGCGGGCACAGGCGCGCGGCTAGACAGCAGGTGACGTGCTTGTTTCGCGGTCGGCTGGCATGTTCCAGATCGCTGCCAGAGTCAATATGCTCGCAAGAATTGCAAGCACGCCGTAGATTCTTCGCTGCTGAACGCGATGATTCGTTACCTGATCCGGTCTGCTCATTGTTTCTCCTTGTTGGGTTGGATAAGGCGGGCGGGTCCCTAAGCTCCGACAATTTCACTGCGTCACAAAACAGCAACCCACAGGGGCACGAGCCGAGCGGCCCGTGCCCTCTGGCCGAAATGCGTCAACTCGATAGATCAAGAACTAAGCCGTGCTAGTCGTGATCGGGGTGTTCGTGGCGCCAGTTCCAGTAAGCTTGTTGTTCGCTGCGCTCCATCTTATCGAAAGCGCGGTAGGTCTTGCGCTGCGCCTTCAGATACGCCCGATACGCGTGATCTTCTTTCGAGTCCCAATCGTGATAGTCCTTGTGATCCTCGTCGTAGTAGCGATGGTCTTTGTCATGATGCTCTTCTTGCGTGGGCTGCGGCCTGCCTGCGGCCATAATGGCCGGCGGTGCAACCAGTGCGGCTGCCAGAAAAAGCGAGCTTATGAATCGAGATGGTCGATGCATATGTGCGTGGTCTCCTTGTATGAGTGTGCGTGCTTAACCTCATTAATAGAGATGTTCGAGCGCCAGGCAAAGTTACGGAGTTCAGACTCATCGCGCGGCGGGCGGCTCCTGGTCGGTCGGGATTCCGACCATACGGCGATAGAACGCAACAGCCCGGTTGATGGAGGACTTCTCGTTTCCAGCGATCAGGTGGTTGGCGTTTTTTCCGGTGCGCACGATGCTGTAAAACCGCCAAACGCTATCCGATTCGCGATCGAAGAAATAGATTGACTGCATTTCGTCCGGGTGGAATACGGGCATGAAAAGATAATGCATGGTGGTAACGTTCTCGATCTCTGCGACTATGCGGTCGCGCGAAGATTCCAAAATGCGCAGTTGATAGATGGCTTTCCCGGAGAGATTATCCACCTGTTCGAAGTAGAGCACGTTGCCTTGCTGCATCTCGTCGGGCGTGAAGTCGCCGCGGCGCTGCCCGTTTTGCACATCGGTCAGCGCATGAGCCTCCTTAATTAAGGTTTGCCACCGCTGGTGAGTAGTGGACCAGTAGCGCATTCCTGCGAGCTCCGAAATTGCCCCGATGTGGCGGAGCAAGCCCTCCGCGCCCGATGTGTATCGAAACCTCGCGGCTGTGGTCACCAGGCTTGTGAATCCTGTCGCAGTCCAGCCAGTGCATTCGGGCGGTTTCCAGTCGCTGCCGAGTGCAGACGGGCTCCCCGCTTTCACATTGGCCGGTTCGTCCAGACGGGGATATGGCGGAATGGGATCCGTTCCGCACGGCGGCTGCGGTCCCGTTTGAGGCTCGGCGTCGATGATGTCGGCCGCTGCGGCTCGCAGTCCAGCGGCGGAAAATTGCGCGCGGTCTGCGCGTTGCGATGAAGTAATCGCGGGCAAGATCAAGAAGACCGCCGAAAGAGTCAGAACATCCCTGGTCCGCCAATTCCTGTTTTGCATAACCAACATAGCCTCTCGGTTTCAGAGTCCTAGTTTCTTAGATGAGTGCGGCAATACACGAGTAACCTGATGTTCGCAGCGCTGCTGAAGGTTCCGACAAAACCGTCAGCACGTTGGTCTTGTGTCATTGACACTCGCTGCCTCATGGCGCAACATGACGCGCAATTCATGATCAAGCTTGAACAGGTGACCAAGCAGTATGACCTGCCTTCGCAAAAGGGCGGAGATCTTGTGGCCGCGGACCGCCTGGACCTCGACATTGCCGACGGAGAACTCTTTGGGCTGGTCGGACCGAACGGGGCAGGCAAGACCACCACTCTAAAAATGGTTTGCGGTTTGCAAGTGCCAACCGCCGGACGTATCACGGTAAAGGGGATTGACGTTCAGCTGGAGCCCGAAGAAGCGCAACGCAACATCGGCTACCTCGCGGATTTTTTCTCGCTCTACGAGGACCTGAAGGTCGGGGAGTATCTAGACTACTTTGCCCGCGCTTACAAAATGGAGCCGCACACCATCGCTCCGCGCGTCGACGAAGTGCTGCGTTTGATGAATCTGGAAACGAAGCGCGATGCCTTTATCTATGGGCTTTCGCGCGGCATGGAACAGCGCCTCGGCATCGGCCGCGCCATCCTTCACAATCCTCCGTTGCTGGTGCTCGACGAGCCGGCCGCCGGGCTGGACCCCAAAGCGCGCGTGGAGCTGAAAGTTTTGCTGAAAGACCTTCACGCCGCGGGCAAGACCATTTTTATCACTTCGCACATTCTTTCCGACCTGGAAGAGATCTGCACGCACATCGCCATTATGGAGAAGGGGCGCTTGCTGCGCATCGGCACGCTGGAAGAAGTGATGCGCGAAGGGAAGAGCGTTCGCCGCTATCGCGTGCGCCTGGCGGAGCCGGGCTTTGGTCTGACCATGTGGCTGGCGGGACGGGTTGGCGTCACCGGAGTTGTTTCTGGACCCGCTAGCGCAAATTTCGCGCTTGATGGCGGCGACGCGGCGCTCGCCGAGTTGGTGAAGGACTTGGTCGCGGCGCGCGCGCCGGTGTGCGAGGTTCAAGAAGTAGTGGAGAGCCTGGAGCGCTTCTACTCCCGCATTTCCAGTGGAGAAGTGATGTGAGCGCGCTAACCCTCAATCCCGAGCTACTGCGCAACGCGCGCATCCAATTGCGCCCAGGACGCGTCATCGCCGCAGCAGTGATTTGCGCGGCCATTTCACTGACGGTCTGGTCGTATTCTGCGAAGAACTTCACGGCCGAGCCACCTGGAAGTTTGGGACGCATGCTGTTCCGGTTGACGATCGGGCTGCAAGTAATCGTTCTGCTGATCGGCGGTGGCATTTCGTGCTTGCAATCCATTCATCGCGAAAAAGAATTGAATACGTTCGACTATCAAAGGGTCACGCGGCTGACTTCACTCGAACTCGCGCTGGGAAAACTGTTCGGTGCGCCAATTATGGCGTACTTCATCGTGGTTTGTTTCATTCCTTTAGCAATTGTTGCTGCGATCCTTGGGCACATTGGCTTCTTGCCGTTTTTGCAGGTGTATTTCGTCCTCTTGCTGGGCTGCGTCGCGTATCATTCCGTCGCATTGCTGGCTTCGCTGATGCTTGGCCGCGGCACCGCAGCCAGCATCATCCTCCTGTATTTGATATTGGTTGGGGTAACCTCTGCCGGAGCGGGCGGCGGTGCAAACGGTTATCAATCCAACTGGCAACTCCGGCAGGTCAGCCCGTTCGCCGCGTTTTCTATAGACATGTCGTACTTGAATTGGCGCGATTCGTTTTTCGGCCAATCGCTGCCGCATTTCGCGGTGCTCCTCGTGCTTTACGTTATTTTCACTGCATGGTTCCTGTTGGGAGTGAAGCGCAACGTGAAGCGCGATCCTGCGGTGTACGAAATTTATTCCCCGCTTCAAGCGCTTTGTTTCGCGCTGTACTTGGACGCGCTGATACTCGGATTCTTCAATTGGAAGTCTCCCGCCGGCGCACCCATAATCGTCGGGAATAGTTTCCAAGGGTTTTCCGTCATGCCGGCCGCCGACATCGAGATGTCGCGACTGATCACCTGTCTTTGGATATTTCTTTTCCTCGGCATGGTGCTGCTGCGGAATCGTGAGCGCGTGCGGCGTAGGGTGCGCGCGTTGGGTGATGCTGCGGCGGGCTGGTGGGCCGCTTTGTGGCCAGCGCCATATGTGCTGGGGGGGATTATTCTCAGCGGCCTCGCGACGGTTGAACTCATTCGCGTCTTACGCCGGCCCGGTGACGAGTGGAACATCGGCGCCGCGCTATTCGAAGTTGCGTTCTGCGCCGTATGGATTACCCGTGATGTCTTGTATCTGCAATGGATGAATCTTCGTCGCATGCGCCGGCCACTGGTCTCCGCGATTCTATACCTGTTGATTTTTTACGTCTGCACCGGAATTATGTTCGCCGCAACCGAGAAGCTGATGAGCGAACGTGCGGTCGCGTTCGGCGCGTTGCTCGCCCCGTCGGAATTGCTGCCGCGAATCATGTTGTTGTGGCCCGAGAGTCAAGGGCGGTTGATCGGAATCCTTGCTGGATTGGTGGCGGAGGCGATCGGCTTCGCGTTACTTGAGCGCCAAAAACTTCGCGAGTTCCTTGCTCCGGCCGTTCCCACCACGGCGCTTAAGCCCACTCACGACGCAACCATTCTTTCGTCTTCGTAGGGGCGGGGTAAAAGCGGGAGCAAGTTCGCACTCCACAGGTTCGTGCTACGCGCCGTTTGGAGTGCGGCGGTTTGCCGCCGCTTTCGAACCTAATCTGTAGTACCACCGCCTTCGCAATCGCTGAATTATTGCAAAGTATCCATAGCGCAACTTGACCGCGCTCGATTTCACTGGGACTTACATGTCCCCAAAACCAGATTTGGGACGATATCGTGCAATATGACGGAATTGTAGGAAATCGTACAAACAGCGGCTGCCGCCTGCCGTGGCTACGGCTGGATCAGGTTGTTGCGGATGGCAAAGCGAATCGGCAGCCATTGCAACCACACAGTGTTCAGAGCGGGACTCTATATCGATCACTGCTGCTCGCGTTCTTGTTGTCAGGCGCTCGTTGCCCAACAGCGTAACGACGCATCAATTAGGATACCGGAGCGCTCGGAACGTCCTTCTTTGCGAGCCACAAAGTCAGGAGTACTCCAGCTATGATCGACCCGACAGCGGCGGACTGGGCATTGGACATTCCCAAGAACGAGCGCGGGTTGATGCGGATAAATTCGACCAGAAATCGTGCGATTCCTGTGAACACAAGATACGTCGCGAACACGCTGCCTTCCGGTGGGCGCCGCCAAGCACGTATGAAATTGGCGCGTTGCCTCCGCATGAAAACTTCGAATCTCGATATGTGCCGCCCCGGATTCATTTTCGCCGAAGCAATCTCCACTGGAGTGGCAATTCCCCTCGTCACCCGCACTGAATATTTGTGGCGCGATGCCTCCACCTGTCGCGCGCCCAACTGCCAGAGCCACCACGCGATTAAGCACGCCACAATGAACTCGTACATCGGTGTGGGATGCACGTGGTCGGTCGTCGGCACCAGTCCGTTTGGAAAACTCATGCCCCAGGGCAGTGAAGTCGGGATGCCGTAGTCCCCGTCGCCGGAGAGCAGGCAGCCGATGCGTCCAATGCCGTAACCCAGAGCAGCGGCAGGTGAGCCTGCATCGAGCAGCGTGAGCAGAGGAATTTTCTGTCGACGTCCCACCCACACGAACGCCGCGAATCCCGCGAGCAAACCTCCAAACCAAGCGAATCCATAAGGGCTTATAAGCTCATCGAGTGGATGTACGAAAAAATCCGCGGGAGATTCCAGCACGTGGTAGAGCTTCGCGCCAATAATTCCCGCCAGGCACGGAATCGCGATCAGCATTTCCGTTTCGGCGTTGGCGCTGTGCTTTGCTACGGTCTTGCTGTTGTTTTTTACGGGAAGCTTGTCGCTCGACGCAACGAGCCCGCGCCGTATCAAATCCGCGCGCAGCACGAAAAATGCCGTGAGCATGGCGCACGCCACCATTAACCCAAACGTTGGGATGGCCAGTGGCCCGAGATGTATGAAGGGAATCACGCGGCAAAATTCTTTCCGCTAACAGTTTACAATCTTGCGGCCGCAAAACCACCGCATTCACGCGAGAGCGCTGGGTGGTTTCGTAAGTTGCCGAGAACGTCGGCCTTCACTTTCTAAGTCATGACATGGATGCGTCCCAGCCGCGCGTGGTGTTATCCTCTGGCCGTCGGTCCAGAGCGCGAGCAGTGGCCGTCCTGGGAGTTGTACCATGAAGGCAAAAATTACTGGTCGCAGCAATAGCCGAGGAACCGTGCTGCGTGCGGTGGCGTTTGCAATGCTGCTGGCCGGAGTCGCCACGGCAGCAACATCCGATGCGCCGAGAGAAGCGATCATTCATCCTTTGGCAAACGCAAATTTCAAGTCCGTCAGCGACCTAGCGTGTTTGGGCACAGCGGTCGAGGTCGGAGACCCTGGGAGCGGTCCATCTTCAGTGCTTCTGAAAGCGGATAAAAACTGCGCGACCTCGTGGCATTTTCACTCCGCAGAGGAACAGTTGATGGTAATCAAGGGCGAGCTGAAAATTGAGACGGGCGACCTGCAGACAGCAACTCTCGGACCGGGCGGCTTCGCCCTGCTGCCGAGCAAGGCAAAACATAGATTCACATGCAGCCGAAAGAGCGAATGCCTGTGGTTCCTGATGATGGATCGCAAGTTCGACAGCACGTCCGTTGAACCTCGCAATTAACTCAATGGCGACCTTGTATGTTGGCCCAGGCGAAACGAAGCGGGCACTAGAGCTCTCCGCAAGCGGTAATGAAAAAAAAGTGGTATCCGAAAGGTTAGTGTCTCTCGATATTTTTCGCGGGCTGATGGTTGCCGGCATGATTCTGGTCGACAATCCAGGCAGCGACGAAAAAGCTCACTGGGCCATCAAGCACGCGGAATGGAATGGCTGGACCACCGCCGACTTCATCTTTCCTTCATTCTTGTTCCTCGTCGGCGTGTCCATGGTGTATTCATTTGCTGCGCGGCTCGGTCGAGGTGAATCACGTCCGCAGGTTCTGCTGCATGCTTTCAAACGAAGCCTGATACTTATCGCGGTGGGACTCTTCGTAAACGCATCGCCGATTATTGGGCGGGACGTGCATAGCTGGCGCTTCGAAGGCGTGACGCAGCGAATTGCGCTTTGCTACTTCGTCGCGGCCATACTCGTGCTGTGGTCGGATTATCGTGGACAACTCGTCGCCATCGCTTTTCTATTGTTGGGGTATTGGGCGTTGCTGCGTTTCGTTCCGGTCCCCGGTTTTGGCGCGCCCGGACACGATATTCCATTCATGGACCAGAATAAAAATATCGTCGCGTGGCTCGACCGCAAACTGTTTATGGGACATCTCTTCGAGGGAACTCGCGATCCTGAGGGAATCATCAGCACCATCCCCGCGATTGCGACAACTCTGATCGGTGTGCTGACCGGCCATTGGCTGCGCTCGAATCGAGCTCGCGGCACCATCGTCATTCGCATGCTGCTTTTCGGCATTCTCGGTTTGATTGCCGGGGAAGTGTCGAACGTGTGGTTTCCCATCAATAAAAATCTTTGGACCAGTTCTTTCGTGCTCTTCACTGGCGGCTTCGCGTTGGTATTCCTCGCTTTGTTGTACTGGGTGCTGGAAATCAAACGGTGGCGCGGTGCGTGGACCATGCCGATTCTGGTTTTCGGAATGAACGCGATTGCGGGATTCGTCGCGGATTCACTCGTGTACGGGCCGGGCTACAGCTTCACGGTAAAAGGAGCGGACGGAACGCCGGTAATGTGGCACGACGCGGCGCAAGCTCGCTTGGTGTCACTTGGCGCGAATCCCTCCAACGCTTCGCTGCTATATTCCATCGCCGCGCTTTTGTTCTGCTGGGCGCTGCTATGGCTTCTCTGGCGCAAAAGAATTTTTCTCAAGGTTTAACAGGCCGCCCTTAAATAGTAGCAGCAAAGGGACCGGGCAAATTCTCCTAGGCTCATTCATCCCGATTGCTATAATTCGCTCGTCCGAAGCTCAGGAACCGCCGGAGGACGCTTTCCGTGACAGACAATCCACAACAACGCCGAAGCTCTATCCTGGGCCTGAACATGAGCGAGTTCTGGTCCGGCGACCTGGGTCTTACGCTCATAACCATCTCGCTCGTCGTGCTCATATTCGTGATAACACCCCTTCGCGAAGCCGGCGTTCAGGGGCGCTTGTTCTTCGATCTCATAATCGTCACGCTGATGGTTTACGGTGCCCTGGTTGTAAAGCAGGGGCGCGTGGCGAAACTTCTAGTGATTGCCGTGGTCCTGGGCACGGCCGCGGTGCTCAACTTTGGGCGCTTCTATCCGTCGCCGTTTCTCCATCGGTTCGGCAGTATTCTGGCCACGATCACGCTGCTTCTTTATGCCCGCATTGTTTTACTTGTGATGTTGCGCGAGGGGCCAGTGACCTGGAGCCGAATTCAGGGAGGCGTATGCGCTTATCTGCTACTCGGCATGGCCTGGGCTTCCACCTATCAGTTTTTTGAACAACTTCATCCCGGCTCCTTTCACTTCGTCTCCGCCCCAACTGATATGGACCAGCTCACCGCGAAGCTCACCTATTATAGTTTTTGCACGCTTACCACTGTGGGCAGCGACATCGCGCCGCTGAGTCCGGTTGTGCGCTCGCTCACTATGGCTGAAGCCGTCGTTGGGCAACTCTTCCCTGCAATCCTGATGGGCGCGTTGGTTGCCATGGCTCTGCAGTCCCGTCCCAAACCCTGACGCCAAGGACGTCATTTTCGGGATTGCAATTGGAAAGGTACGCCTGCCGTTATTCATGCGCGGGGGCTGGCTGTCTTGCTGAACTATTCAATTCTGCGAGCTTGGCGTCGCACTTCACGATTTCCGCGTTGATGCCTTTTTCCTCATCGGTGATGCGAGCAGACGGAGCTCCGAGCCGTCCGGCTTCAATCCAGGTGTTCAGACTGTTCTGGTATGCGGAACACGACAGATTCCACCGAGCCCGTCTCTCCGCTCGAGACATGTTGTTCTGTTCGGCGTCTCGTGCATATGCCATGCCAATGGCGTTATAAGCGTCGGCGACATCTGGAAGCGTGATGTAAGTGCCGGAATTGTCCGCGCGATGCATTTCCTCGAAGATGTGCAAACCTCGACGAAGATTCGCCATTCCTTCTACCGACTGCCCCAGAGCGCTTTGAGCTTCTCCGATACTCTTGTCACACAAACCTACGTACCGATTGGCGCGAACTTCGGCAGAATCCGCCGCCGCGAGAGCTTGGAAGCCGATAAGAGCGCGTTGATAATTCGCTAGCGCTTCGACGCGATCGTTTTTCTTTTGCTGATAAAATCCAATCCAATAATAGCCCTCGTAAAGGAACTCGCTGTACGTAGCATTCCCAGGATTGCCCTCCGATAGACCCCTCATGATCAGCATGCTCTTGGTCTGCATGGCAATGGCCTGCTCAAGGTCTCCAAGGTTGAACAGGATTCCGGATATATAACCGTAGGTTCCGGCGAGCCTGGTTTGCACGTGCGACTGTTGCGCGGGCGATGAGAAGGTAATCCCTTCGCGCATTTGTGCCGATTTGCGATAATTGTCCAGCGCTCCTTGCGAATTGCCGGTCTGATCCTGGCACTGACCCATCGAGAAATACTCGCCCGCGAGCGATTCCTGGGATTCCGGGCTGGCATTCAAAACGCGCTCCTTTATCGTGAACGCCTTTTGCAAATAACCCAGGGCGTTGGCACAGTCACCCCGTGCATAGTAGGTGAGACCCAGGCGATGATAATCAGCGGCCAGAAATTGCTCGGCATCCTCTGAATGGTCACCATTGCGTTCCACGGACTCGCGAATCGCCAGCGCTTTTTTGTAACTGGCCATGGCGCCGGTGGTGTCGCCTAGATTTGCCGAGTGCGGGTCTCCCTGCACGTCTCCAACTTTTTCATACGCGGTGGCCAACTCTTTTTGGAGAGAGACGTCGTTGCCTTCATCGCTGGCCAGCCCGTCGAGGTAATGCAGCGCGCGATCGACCAGAAGTTTGCGCGCTGTGGTGGCACCGGGGAGGTCTTTGATGGCGTCGTGCACGTCGAACATCAATGAATTTGCGAGAGCTCGTACGTCCTGAAAGCGACGGTCGGCGCGCTGCTGTTGAAAACGTGCAGTCCGCTCGGCGCGAATGATTGCGGTAGCTCCCACAATCAAGCCAGCGACGAAGACGATGGCTAGGGCCACGGCGGCTTGATGCCTTTTGACGAATTTGCCCGCGCGATATTGCAGCGTGCCGCTTGCGGCTCTGACCGGCCGGCCTTCGAGGTAGCGGCATATGTCCTCGGACAACTGCTCGACCGAAGCGTAGCGGCGGGCGGGTTCTTTGCGCAGTGTCTTAAGGACGATGTTGTCCAAATCACCACACAGCGTTCGCCGAAGCTTTTCCGTTTGCTCTTTAGCGCGCGTTCCGCCTGTGATTCCTCCGCGTGCGAACCGTCCGATGCGCCGTTTTTGCCGTTTTTCGGATGTGTGACCGCCGTGCTGGGTCTTTCCGGCTCGGTCGAGCAGATGGCGTTCACGATTTCGTTCAAAGAACTGGTTTTCACGTGATAGGGAAGGCGTCCCGTCAGCAGGACGTAAAGAATGGCCCCCAGCGAATAAACATCCGTGGCCGTGGTGATGGTCTCGTTGCGCACCTGCTCCGGGCTGGCGTAGTCCGGCGTCATGATCGGCAGCAGCGTGGCGGTGTGTTCCCCGCCGGGTTGTTGCTGCGAGGCAGTCAGAATTTTGCCGATGCCGAAATCCAGCAGTTTGGGAACGCCTTGCGCCGTCACCAGAATATTTTGCGGCTTCAAATCGCGATGGACGATCAAGTTCTGATGCGCGTACTGCACCGCGTCGCAAACGCTGCGAAAAAGCTTCAGGCGCTCGGCCACGTCCAGTTTATGCACTTCGCAGTACTGATCGATCGGCTGGCCCTCCACCAACTCCATCACGAAGAAGGGAAGCCCGTCATCCGTGGTGCCGCCGTCGAGCAGTAGAGCGATGTTGGGGTGTTCCAGGCTGGCGAGAATTTGGCGTTCGTTTCGAAAGCGCCGAACGATCTGCGCGGTGTCGTATCCCCGGCGGATCAGCTTGATGGCGACTTGTTTTTGGAACTGGTCATCGTCGCGAACGGCGCGATACACTTCGCCCATTCCGCCGCTGCCAAGTTTTTCCACCACCTTGTACTGGCCGATTTTTTTGCCGAGGATGCCCCGGCCATCGGCGTCCTGAGTGGCGAAGCTTCCTGCGGCCAGCTCGAGCGCAGGCGTCTCGATGAATTTATCGGCGCGAGAGTGATAGTAGAGAAGGGATTCGACTTCGGTGCGCAGCGATTCGTCGCCGTTGCATTTCTGTTGCAGAAAGTCGGCGCGTCCGCTCTCGGTGCAGTTCAGCGCGGGGTGGTACAAATCCTCGACGAGTTTCCAGCGATCCGGCTCCATCGCGATACTCCTAACACTGTTCCGGACGATGTTCCTGGATCATTTCGCGCAGCAGCCAAACTTTCGCGAAACTCCAGTCGCGATGCACGGTTTCGTGCGATACTTTCAACACTTCAGCCGTCTCGTCCACGCTCAAGCCGCCGAAAAAACGCAGCTCCACCACTTGGCATTTTCTGGCGTCTTTCTCAGCCAGGCGATTCAAGGCGTCGTCGAGCGAGACCAGCTACGTGGGCAAGTTTGGCGAAATGAAAAGCGCTTCGTCGAAAGTAATGTGGTTCGCATCGCCTCCGCGTTTCAGCGAATTGCTAGAGCGCGCAAAGTCGGTGAGGATCCGGCGCATCATCCGTGCACAGATGGCAAAGAAATGCGCGCGGTTTTGCCAGTTAACGTTTTTTTAAGTCCACCAGGCGGACATATGTTTCGTTAAGGAGAGCGGTAGTTTGAAGTGTGTGGCCCTGCGCCTCGCGCGCCATAAAGCGCTTCGCCAGGCGATGCAGCTCCTCGTAAACCAATGCAGTCAGGCGTTTTAGCGCGTCCTCATCGCCGTTTTCCCAGGCATGAAGAAGCACGGTGACTTCGCGAAGGCTATCGGCCATTCACACCTCGGAGCGTCATGTAGAGAGACCGGTACGGCGTTCCGGCAAGCTCTCCATTTCGTACTTCAAGGCAACTGCCAGCGGGGTGATCGCCAGGACGATCGTGAGAGTGTGGGTAAATTCCGCGCGTGCGTAGGTCTAGGCAAAACCCGCAGTTGCTGTAGGCGCAGCATAACAACTCCCTCGCCCGCAAGCAAGATTTGCATTGGTAAATACCTTGGGGAGACGGCGGCGTTAGCCAACCCGGTCAGAAAGAGTCCGGTGCGCTGGCCTTTCATATCGTCGAAAAAGTTGTTTCGAAGTGTGAGGTAGTTTTTCGTTGAAAATTGGTTCTCGATATAGTTGACCATCGCGGTTTCGGGAGCGAAGCAGGTCAACTCCGTCGTGTTATTGCAAAATGCGCCATTCGCGCCGTTGATGAGTTAAGCGGTGCATCCGTTGAAGGTCGGCTTGGCGTTCGAGAGCGCAGTCGGAACGCTCTGGCCGAGACAGTAGCATGCAGCACATTAAGAAATCGTAAAGAACCCGTAGTTTTCTGTTTGGACGGAGCAGAATCCGCGGGAAAATCCTTCACGGCCGCGCGATAGTTCCTATGCCCTCAGTTCGCCCTTTCCGGTTAATCTAAGGTGATGGGGAAGGGCCGCATGGATTTTGGGCGGTCACACCTAAGGAGTCTATGATGACGGTATCTGTCTTTGTCGGGACCAGCGTTGACGGCTTCATTGCGCGGCCGAACGGCGCTTTCGACTTTCTGCCAGAGGGCGGTGGTGAGCCGCACGGCTACCCCGAGTTTATGGCCAGCGTCGATGCACTCGTAATTGGCCGCAACACATTTGAGACGGTTCTGGCACTTCCGTCGTGGCCGTATGGCGACAAGCGGGTAGTGGTTCTCAGCAGCAAGCCCGTCGATTTATCCACGGTGCGGGGAGGCATCGTGGAATATATGCCCGGGACTCCGGCCGAAATTGTTTCGAAGCTCGCCGCTACCGGCGCACACCACCTTTACGTCGACGGCGGGATCACGATTCAAAGGTTTCTTCGCGCCGGACTCGTTCAACGCCTCATCATCACCCGCGTGCCCGTGCTCATTGGAGGGGGAATCCCTCTGTTCGGCGCTCTGCCGCACGATGTGCAGCTCCGGCACATTTCGACGCAGCACTATCCGAGCGGCCTGGTCAAAACTGAATACGAAGTCGCCACTAACAATCAAGCCTAAGCAAACGAACGCGCTAACCTCGGCGCAAGGTGCTTCTTTAAACGTTATGCAAGAACGGCTTACTTCTTATGCTCATCCACATCGCACCCTTGTTCAAGTGCGGTTGGGTCAGGCATGTCAAACTGCATGACGATCGGCGCCCCACTCTTATCCTCCGCAGTTATTTGAACGGTTTGCGCGCGGAGCATTTTCTCGAGCGAGCTCTTGGAGAAGGATGCAGAAGTTTTGTCCGCGGAGGGCGTCCACTCTTCTTTCTCCTCTTTTGAGTCGTTCAAGCGATACTCCACTGCAACTTTGGGAAAATAAGAGATTCCGTGGATCTCTTCCGGCTCAACCCAATCGACCTTCAGAGGGTCGCCAACAAGGAGAGTCCCGCGAAAGAACTTGGGCCGGTGCGACCGGTTATAGGAGCTGCAGTCCACAACCAAAGAGGGACGACTGGATTCGTCTCCCGCCGGCGCTTTGACGAATTTACCCGTCAGGCTATATCGAGTGTAATCGCCACGGACAGGATCAGTCCTTTCAGTCTGCCGCCATGCTGACGCCGAAGAGGACTGTTGTGCCGGCGCAACCGCTGAGAACGCGAAAGACGCACAAACAAGTGGTACGAGCAAGAACATTAGGGCTGGCTTCATAGTTTCATCTCCTTGTGCGCCGGTCAAAACCGGCGAGGTGTAGTGAATGAAAAAGTCATACGAAAGTGGAATAGCGACCCACATCGGCCCCGAGTCATGCGGAGCCGCCCGCGAGGGCGGTGACGAAGCGTTGACAGGGGAACGCACGGGCCGGGTATTCAGCCGCGTAAAACAACTCCGGGACGCCGACGCTGTAAGGAGAAGCGGAAGGCCCCATCGGGTGCACCGATATCGCGAGGTGTGCCAGAGTCCCGCGTGGTCAGAGACCCCGAGCACGTACGGAAACACCTCGCGCGGGAACCGGGAGGTCCCAGGTCCGCCCAGGGCAACAGTCGCCCTGGGACGCATCGGGAAGTCTAAGGACGAACGCCGATGATGAACGGCCCTGGGAAATCGGACAGCCCTGTAGTACCTGAGAAGTCCCCGAACAACACCGGACAACCGGCGGCGGAGGGGAGGGAGGGAAGAGGGTTGGCCAAAGGGAACCTGCTCCAGCAAAACGCGTCCCGGACACCGAGCCGGGGTGACGCGCCCAGTGCGCTGGAGCGGGTACGTCAAGCAGCAGGAAAGGATAAGAAGTTGCGGTTCACGGCGCTCTTGCACCACATCTACAACCTCGAAACACTCCGCACGGCTTACCTCCGACTGAAGAAGGAAGCTGCGCCGGGCGTGGACGGGGAGACCTGGCGGCACTATGGGGAGAAGTTGGAAGAAAATCTCCAGGATCTCTCTGAACGGTTGAAGCGAGGAGCGTACCGAGCGAAGCCGGTGCGTAGAGTGTACATCCCCAAGGCCGACGGGCGGCAAAGACCGCTCGGAGTGACCACGCTGGAAGACAAACTCGTCCAGCGCGCGGCGGTCGAGGTGCTGAACGCCATCTATGAAACGGATTTCCTTGGTTTTTCGTATGGGTTCCGGCCCGGGCGAAGCCAGCACAACGCGCTGGATGCGCTCTACACGGGACTGCTGACGAGAAAGGTGAACTGGGTGCTTGATTTGGATATCCAAGGCTTTTTCGATGGCATCTCGCACGAATGGCTTGTGAAATTCATCGAGCACCGGATCGCAGACCGGCGCGTTGTGCGGCTCATCCAGAAATGGCTGAGGGCCGGCGTGCTGGAAGATGGGAAACGAATGCGCGTGGAGGAAGGGACGCCGCAGGGCGGAAGCGCTTCGCCGCTGCTGGCGAACGTCTATCTCCACTACGTATTCGACCTGTGGGTTCAAGCATGGCGTCGGAAGCAAGCGCACGGCGATGTGATCGTGGTGCGATTCGCGGATGACATCGTGGTTGGATTCCATAGCAAAGCGGATGCCGAGCAGTTCCGAGCGGAACTTCAGCGGCGCATGCATGATCCCATCCCGAAAGTAGGCCAGTGGCTTCGCTCGGTTGTGGATGGGCACTTCCGATACTACGGGGTGCCCATGAATAACCCGGCGTTGGAGGTCTTTCGGTTTCAAGTGGTTCGGCACTGGTATCGCACGCTTTCGCGGCGCAGCCAGAAAGGCCGAATTCCCCTGGACCGTCTGCGGCGTCTGGTGGCTCGCTGGCTGCCTTTGGTGCGCCCCTATCATCCTGATCCCCTGCGACGCACGGGCGTCATCACCTAAGGCAAGAGCCGGATGCGGGAATCCCGCTCGTCCGGATCCGTGGAGGGGGTTGTGTGCAAACATGATTCCTACTCCGACTAGCCCCCGACCAGACTGTAATCGCAACGCTCGGAGGGCCACGTATCCAGCTATAGAGTAAGCTCAATCGACTTTAGGTCACTACGCAGACTACCCTATTTTAGATTTTGTAGGACCGGAACGCTATCTCACCGTGGAGTTAGCGGGTTAGCGCTAGTGGCTGGCTGTCCGTCGCGCGGGCATGAGCGCCACCCACGTCCAGCCGCTTTAGTTGTCCAGCCCCATGCCGGTGAGCGGCAAAGATTGCGGACTGCCCGCGGCGTTGTCGGTAACGAGCAGAGTCTCGTTGAACGTACCCACGTCGGGCGGAGTGAACACTATTTGTAGCGTACAGCTCTGGTTTGCAGGCAGCATGGCGGGGCAGTTGTGGGTCTCGGTGAACGTCCCGTCCGCTGGTGCGATGGCAATCGTCGAAATATTTACCGGCGCGCCGCCGTCATTCACCATGGTCACGCTCATTGGCGGGCTGCTGCTGCCTGCCAGTCGGCTGGGAAACGTCAAGCTGCTTGGCGAAAAAGAAATGGCATTCGCTTCGCCTACACCGGTCAACGTAATGGTCTGTTTCGGACTGGCCAAACTATCGTCCACCAGCGTCACGGCTCCATTGCGAGTATCGGCAGCCGTCGGTGTGAACGTCACCGTGATCGCGCAATTCTCTCCGGGAGTCAGCACATTTGGACAGGTATTGGTTTCGCCATAGTCTCCGCTGGCGGCAATGCTGGTGAAAGTTACTGTGCGATTGCTCACGTTCGCTATTGTCACCGTCTGGGATGGGCTGGTCACGCCCAGCTGCTGAAAACCGAAATTCAGGCTGTAGCTGGAAATAGAAAGAGTAAGTGGAACGTAGAACTCTACGGATTTCAGAAAAACGGCCGCAGTGTTATTCAAGGCGATGCCGCCCTCCGTCAAGAGTTGTCCGTTGCTCAGCAATGCGGCGGTTTGACTCAGGCGCGCCTGGCGTAGGTTTCCAGTCCTCGTGAACTTGCTCGTGGTGGAGTCGTAAATCTCGGCGATGACGGTCGGTTCCGGTTCGAGACAGCGGCGGCCGCAAGCGAGATACGTATTAGCGCCGCCGGCCACAAGCACCGTGCCATCGGTGAGCAGCGTTGCGGTGTGTGAAAAGTGTGGCGAGCTCATGAACCCCGTGCTCTTCCATGCGTTCGCGACCGGATCGTATATCGCCGTCTCGTAAAACGCAGTGTTGCTCTAGGTTCCGCCGGTGATTAACACCGTGCCATCCGGCAGCAGCGTCGCAGCATGCTTGTAACGCGTGCCAATGCTGGGCCCAACGCTCCATGTGGCAGTCGTGGGATCGTAGAGTTCGCTTGTGGTCTCGACCGCGAGGACGTATCCTCCCGCCACCAGCACTTTTCCGTTGTTCAACAACGTGGCCGTGTGGCCGTACCGCGGTGTGTTTAGGCTGCCCACGGTTGTCCATTTGTTCGTAGCCGGATCGTACAATTCACTCGCGCCCGGTTGCATGCTGCACGTAATGGTTGCGCATCCGCCTGCAACCAGCACTTTTCCGTCTTGGAGCAGAGTCGCTGTATGGTTGGTCCGCGCGATGGCCAGCTTGCTCGCCGAAGACCAGGTTCCCGCCACTGGATCGTAAAGTTCCGCGGTGTCCACGACCGCCGTTTTCGTGCTTCCGCCTTCCACCAGTACTTTTCCGTTTTGCAAAACGACGGCCGGGAAGAGCATCCGAGCGGACGCCATATGGCCCGTCAACTTCCATTTGCCTGTGACAGGATTATAAATTTCCGCGGTGGCGACGGGCGCAACGCCGTTCGTGCCTCCAATTGCGAGAACGTCGTTTCCCAGCGGCACTGCGGCCGCGTACTCGCGGGCCGATATCATGTTACTGGCGACAGTCCAGGCGCCCTGTTCTTGGGCAAGAGTTGGAGGGCCGAATAGCAGGGCGCAAAAGACGGGAATTGCGAAAGAGATTTTCCTCATGGCCAACTCCTTACGGGTTGTGAATCGCTCCGGGACCTGGGCGTACCCGTTGTGCGGCTACACTACATCAATCTACAAGCCCCGGCAATATTCTGATTAGCCGTGACCGGCTTGCAATCAGCTTTCTGTTCTTTGTCTGGAACGGTTTCGATATGCTAGTGTTATATGCATAACGTTAGCGTGAAATGAGAATATCAGACAACAAGGGCGGCCCGCCTTGGCTGTTGTTGACTTTCACCCTGCCTACAAAGCGAGCGAGTCAACGGGTTGAAATCTGGCGAAAGCTGCAACGGTATGGAGCGGTGGCTCTCGGAAATTCTGGCTACCTGCTTCCCAACACTCCTGCGAACCGGGAACGGTTTGAATGGCTAGCGACGGCGATCCGCAAGTATGCAGGCGAGGCTTCGGTTGTCATGGTTCAGTCGATTGACAATCTTTCGACTCCTCAACTGATCGGGCGTTTTGCTGATGCGCGCGTTCGCGATTACCAGCAATTAATTCGGGAATTGCAGAAACTGTACTCGGTCGCAACTGACAAGCGCGTGTCTGGCCGAATGAGACGTCTCAAGCTCCAGTTCAGAGAAATTGCAGAGATCGATTTCTTCCACAGCCCTCTCCAAAAAAGAGTGGAGGAATTGCTGTTGCGAATTGATGAGCCTCCCTCGTCAACTAGGGGAGACCTCAAGGTGAATCCGCGTGAATACCTGGGCAGACTGTGGGTAACACGGCCACGCCCCGGCATCGATCGGTCCGCCTCGGCGTGGTTAATTCGTCGTTTTATCGACAAGAAGGCGCGCTTTATGTTTGCGCCGGAAGACCATGTCCCCCGGGAAACGGTTCGCTATGACATGTTTCACGACGGCTTCGGTCACCGTGGCGAGGACTGCACATTCGAAACCTTGCAAAAAATATTTCGAATTCGCGACAATAAGGTGGCCGTGATCGGAGAAATTATTCACGACGCGGATCTTCTCGATGAAAAGTTCGGCCGAAAAGAAGGTTTTGGAATCGACCGAGTACTGAACGGATGGGCGAAGCAGGGAATCCCTGATAGCGAACTCCTCAGACGCGGGATTCAACTTATCGAGGGGCTGTATCACTCGATTTCAGGGAAGTGATTCTCGGACGATGAATTCTTTTCCGAAGGGTGGCTATGAATTCTGTTCGAAGTTCGGTGATTTTAATTTCGCTGCTATGGTCTCCGCTTCTACTTCGGGCGCCGGGGCTGGACACATCGAAGATCGACCAAGCCCTTGGCAGGTCCGGACCAAAGATCGGTGGTGTGTACAAGGTCGGATTCGCCAGAACCGACTTACATGTCTCCGTTCACGGATTAGCCATCAGGCCCGGGCTGGCTCTCGGATCCTGCGCAGCTTTTACCGGCATGGACGACAATGCGATGGTCATGGGCGATTTGGTCCTTCTTCAAGATAAGCTGAACCCCGTAATGGAAAAACTTCGTTCGGCAAATGTTGAGATTTCGGCGGTGCACAACCATCTCATCGATGAAACGCCACGCATCGTGTACGCGCATTACATGGGACACGCTACGGCATCGCAGCTCGCAACTGCATTGCGTGCGGCTCTCGCAGTCTCCAAAACGCCGCTCGAAAGACCCGCGATTGCCGCCGAAGAACCCACGCCGCCCGCCTGGGTGAAAACGGTAGAGGATAGCATCGGAAGAAAGGGGACATTCTACGGTGGAGTGCTCTCGTACGGACTCCCACGCCCAGGCTCCGTCACCCTTGGCGGAATCACCATCGCGCCCGCCGCAGGCGTGGCCGAGGCCATAAATTTCCAAGCTGCGGACTCGGGGAACTTAGCCAGTACGGGCGATTTCGTATTGACAGCCGATGAAGTAAATCCCGTAATTTCTGCTTTAGAGGCGCACCACATTTCTGTTACCGCTTTGCATAGCTACGTGCTTACAGAGGAACCACGCCTCTTCTTCATGCATTTCTGGGCAGATGGACCCGCACAATCGGTGGCAGAAGGAATGATGGCCGCGTTGGAAATAATTCATACCAAGTGAACTCAAGCTTTGTGCCGAGTCTTGAAAAGATGAACACAACCGCGACGTCAGTTGAGACGGTGGAAAAGCAGCCCACACTGCGCGAATTCCTGCTCTATTTCCTCCGCCTCGGCACTCTCGGTTTCGGCGGCCCGATTGCCCTCGCGGGTTACATGCAAAAGGATTTGGTTGACGAGCGTAAGTGGGTAGCAAGTCAGGATTATCTGGAAGGATTGGCTTTCTCTCAGCTTTCACCCGGCCCGCTCGCCGCTCAACTCGCCATGTATCTCGGTTGGGTCCGCGCCGGGACGCTTGGCGCCACGCTCGCTGGCCTTGCATTAGTGCTGCCTTCTTTCCTAATGGTCCTGGTGCTCGCTACGCTCTACGTACACTACGGCCAGCTCCCCTGGATACAAGGAGTGTTCTACGGCATAGGAGCCGCCGTCATCGCCATAATCGCGCGCAGCGCTTACAAACTGATTCGTTCCACCTTGAAAAACGACCTGCTGCTCTGGGTCCTGTTCGCCGCACTGGCTATCACCACCGCGTGGAAAGAATCCGAAATCATTTGGCTCTTCCTTCTTTGTGGATTGATTTCCATGTTCGTCAAGGCGCCACCGAAATTGCGCGCGTCCTCTGTCGCGGTGCAAGCTTTCGCCGGTCTTGGAAACTTCGTCACCGGAGCGCACGGACCAGCCACTGCAGCTACCGTCGGCACACTATCTCTATACTTTCTGAAGGCTGGCGCATTCGTGTTCGGAAGCGGTTTGGCGATTGTGCCTTTTCTCTATGGCGGAGTCGTGGGCCAGTTCCACTGGCTCACAGAAAAGCAGTTCGTCGATGCGGTTGCGGTAGCGATGATTACTCCCGGGCCGGTCGTCATTACAGCCGGCTTCGTTGGATATTTGGTCGCCGGTCCAGCGGGAGCCATACTCGCAGCGCTCGCTGTTTTCGTCCCTCCGTATCTCATCGTGATCCTCAGTGCTCCCTATTACCGGCGCTTCGCAAAAAACCTCCAAGTAAGATCCTTCGTCCAGGGTGTAACCGCCGCCGCGGTTGGAGCCATCGCCGGAGCCGCCTTCATTCTCGGCCGCCGCTCCTTGGTTGACTTGCCCACAGTTTCAATTGCCGTTCTCACTTTTGCGCTGCTCAGCTTCCAAAAAATCAAAATCCCAGAACCAGTTCTAATTCTTGCAGCGGGAGTTGCCGGTTTGGTGCTTTTTAAAGGATAGGCGAGGAATTGTTCCGAAGAGACCATCGGAAAGTAATTAAGAAAATCCCCACTAAAGCCAAACCGGACGGCAGCGCTTATGCCGCACCATATCACAAGCTTTAGGTCTCGGATGAGCGAGGAAAAGCCGAAGCAATCGTTGGCGTCACAGAAGAAGAGATTGTGAAAGCTCTCCATTTTGATAGCGAGACGGGCATGCCGCAGTATGATCCGGTCGCACGCAAGGTATACGTGGTATACCAGGCAATCACTGCTCGCTCGGCGGGCTTTGCGTCAAAATTAATCGCATCTTCCTCTTGACCCGCACACAGTTTCGCCGCGTTAGGTTTGCCGGGCGCGTGAAGCTAGGGAATCAGCAGAATCTTTCCCGTCGTTTTGCGGCTCTCGAGGTCTCGATGGGCCTGTTGGGCGTCGCCAAGCGGATATACGTGTTCGATGCGGAGTTTAAGTTCGCCGCTACTGACCATCGTCAGCACGTCGCTGGATCGCTGCACCAATTCTTCGCGCGACGCGATGTAATTGACCAAAGTCGGCCTGGTAACGAACAGCGATCCTTTGTGCGCCAGCGTGATGAGGTCGAACGGAGGAACCGGTCCGCTCGAGGCGCCGAACAGGACGAGGTAGCCACGCGGTCGAAGTACATTTAGATCTTTGTCGAACGTGTCGTTGCCCACACCGTCGTAAACAACGTGCACGCCTTTCCCGTCCGTGAGTCTTTTCGTTTCGGTTGCGAAATCCCGCTGCGTATACAAGATCACGTCATCGGCGCCTGCGCCGCGCGCGAGTTCAGCCTTCTCTTCCGTGCCTGCCGTGCCAATCACGCGAGCGCCGAGTTTTTTCACCATCTGGGTCAGTAGCAGCCCAACTCCTCCTGCCGCTGCGTGTATCAGCGCAATTTCTCCGCGCTTGATTGCATAAGTGCTGTGGCAAAGGTAATGCGCCGTCATTCCTTGCAACATGCAAGCAGCCGCTTGCTTGTACTCCACTTTGCGCGGGATCTTGGCCAAGCGAGCCGCCGGGACTGCTGCATATTCGGCGTAACTGCCCAGGACGCCCGCATACGCGACCCGGTCGCCCGGTTTCACTTCCGTGACCTCCGAGGCATTTTCAGTGACAATCCCGGCGGCTTCCTGCCCGTCGATGAATGGCAGGCTCGCAGGATAACGGCCGAGCCGGAAATACACATCGATGAAGTTCACGCCGATGGCTTTGATTTGAACGAGCGCTTCGTTCGGCTTCGGTCGCGGAACTTCCACATCGACGAGCGTGAGCACTTCAGCCCCGCCGGTCTTCTGAACTTGAATGGCTTTCATGCTCTGGACTCGGGCGCGATCACTTCACAAATGTTAAGCCGTGCGGAACAAGATGCGGGAAAACATACGCGTAGAGCATAACGATGACGCCAACGATCGCGCCGAGAGCTATCGAATGCCAGAAAACGAAGCGGAAAATCATTCCTTCGTTGCCCACCTGTTCGGTTGCGGAGGTAGCGATGGTGATCGACTGCGCGTCAACCATCTTGCCCATCACGCCGCCCGCGCTGTTTGCCGCGCACATCAGCACAGGATCGATCCCAAGCTGCTGCGAGGTGATCCGCTGCAAGCTGCCGAAGAGCGCGTTTGACGATGTGTCGCTGCCAGTGAGCGCCACGCCGAGCCAGCCGAGAAATGTTCCGAAGAACGGATACAACCAGCCGGTGCGCGTGAACGCAAGTCCTAGCACCGCGTCGAGGCCCGAATATCGCGTCACAAATCCCAACCCGAGCATGAACGAGATTGCTATCATTGCCAGCCGCATGCGCACCAACGTGCGCCAGAATCTTTTCATCAGCGCCACGGGGCTCATCCCCAGAAACAGCCCGGAAACGATTGCGGCGAGGAAACATCCACTGCCCGTAGCCGAGAGCCAGTTGAAATCGTAGCGCGCGCCTTCAGGAGTCGGCTTGGCAACCACAGGAGTGGAACGCGAAATCGCGTTGTGCAGATACGGCCAGTTCCATCCTGGTGGTCCGGGGCGGACTTTTCCGTCAGCCTGCACCACGTGGAACGCAGGAGTGGTTGCCTCGTTGATGGCGAGCTTCACTTTTGGCAGTCCCCAGAGCAGAACGAATATCGAGAGAATCGCAAACGGCATCCACGCTTTCAGCGTCACGCCCGAGGGATATTTTCTCGGCGCAACGTAGCCGTCGTATTCCTTGGCGGGCCATTTGCCACCCATGTCGTCGGCCACTTCAGCGGACGGCTGCACAAACTCGGATGCCCCCGCGGCCTTGTCATAATCGAAGCGCCAGATTGTTTTCGGCTTCCAGAAGCGCAGGAAAATAATCGTCACAATGATGGAGACAACCGCGCTGGCGATATCCACTAGGTTGCTGTCCACGTGGTTCGACCAGGTGTATTGCGTGATGGAGAACGAAACGCCAACCACGATAATGGCTGGCAGCACTTCAAACGTCTCTGCCCAATTCACCATGGTGCGCACCAGCCACAGCGGCACGATCACCGCAGTGAACGGCAAGATGCGCCCAACCATGGCGCTAAGGTCGGATTCAGGCAGTCCGGTAACGGCGGCCAACGCGTGAACCGGCGTTCCGATCGCGCCCCACGCAACCGGCGCCGTATTCGCAATCAAATTGAGCGCTGCAGCGTGAAACGGACGGAACCCGAGCCCGATCATGAACGCGCCGGCAATTGCGACGGGCGCTCCGAAGCCCGCCGCGCCCTCGATGAACGCGCCAAAACAAAATGCCACCAGCAGCACTTGCAGCCGCCGGTCAGCCGTAATCCCGGCAATCGATTCCTTCATGATTTCAAACTGGCCGGTTTCAACGGAAATGTCGTACAGATAGACGGCGGCAAGAACGATCCACGCTATTTTCAGAACACCGTAGGCCACGCCGTATCCGAATGCCGACGCGGCGAGGATCAGCGGCATGTGGAATATCAGGATGCCGACGAGTATCGCGGTGGCCGCGCCCGCGATCGCGCACCAGTGCGGCTTCACTCTCAGCCCAGCGAGCAGCGTAAACAGCACAATGATCGGCAGCGCCGAAACCAGCGTCGAAAGCCACCAGTGTCCCAGCGGGTCGTATACCTGCGTCCAGTTCATCACGCGCTCCTTCAGGTACCGATGCCCGCGCCGCAGGCACTCTGCGCGTTCGTATATCCTCGCAAATGCCAAATGTCAAGACGAACGAGCAAGTCCGAGCAAGTCTCGCGATTCGTCGGGGAGAGAGGAGCATTTCGGCACAAGAGCGAACGTGGAAGTCGAGAACGCATACTCGCCGCAGCCGGCTGTTTTCCTGATCTGGCGGTCCATATTGAACATCGCCTTTCATCACATCAACCCGGTCCCAACCCAGCCTCGCCGGTAATCAATCGCCCAAGCGCGAGCGGGAAGGAAAACCCTAAGTGTTCGCCTGGGCGCGACCCGTATCTGGATGCCTTGGCAGTTCGGCCGACAAAAACTGGATGCGTCCTCGTTCGCGAATTGACGCTGTATGTTGCGGAAGGAGGCCAGCAGGTACCCAGCCCATTGCAGCCGCACGAACAGCGCTAGAGGAATTGAAGTCAGCCAATTCTTGGCGCAGAACGTATATCTTCACCGCATTTGCGTCCTGCGGCCATCATTTAGACTTCAGCACTCGCCGAGAGAATAAGACGAAGCTGCCACACCATGCCTGAAACCGGTGCCTTAGTTGGCCCTTTGCGCTACTGCGTGCTGTTTGGCATAGGTTACGAGTGCCACAAAGCGGGGATCGCCATCAAGCGATTTTAGGTCGCTATCTCCATTCAATTCGAGATCGTATCCCGACGAGAGCCCATGGTCGACTGCTTCGCGTAGAAGCGATAACGCCTCATCGCGGTCACCGTTCATCGCTGCGACGCAAGCGAGATTGTAAGTTGTCTCCGCGGTCGTCGGATGCTCTGGTCCGAGAGCGCGGCGGCGGATTTCGAGCGTCTCCCTGAACAACTTCTCCGATTCGGCGTAGCGGCCTTCTGCGGCCAGGGTCGCTGCCAAGTTGCTCATCGATTCCAGCGTGTCCGAGTCCTCCGAGCCTAGGACTCGACGCTGAATGTCGAGCGTCTCGCGCTGCAACCTCTCCGCCTCGGCGTAATGACCTTCCAGCTGACGCGTCAAGGCCAGATAACTCATCGACTGCAGCGTCTGCGGGTACTCCGGACCAAGCACGTGCCGCTCACTTTCCAGCGCCTCCCGATGCAGCTTCTCCGCTTCGGCATAATGACCTTCTTTCTGCAGGGTCAAACCCAAGTGGTCCATCAGCCATAGAACTTGCGGGTGTTCCGGGTTCATAACGCGGCGAGCCGTTTTGAGCGCTTCGCGCTGCATTTTTTCCGCTGCTACATAATGGCCTTCGTCGTAAAGAGAGGAGGCGAGGTTCGACATCGAATTCAGTGTGTCCGGGTGCTCCGCTCCGAACACGCGGCGCTGAACCTCGAAAACCTCGCGCTCAAGTTTCTCTGCGTTGCTGTAGCGGCCTTCGGCAGATAGGGTTTCGGCAAGACCGCCCATCGATTCCAGCGTATCTGCGTGTTCCGGCCCGAGAATTCGGCGCTGAATCTCAACTGCCTCCCGATATAGCTTCTCAGACTCGCCGAAGTGTCCTTCAGAGCGAAGGGTCGAAGCTAAACTCGAACTCGACCACAGTGTGTTCGGATGTTCCGGCCCGAGAATCCGGATTTGAATGCCGAGTGTCTTTCGCTCCCAGCTTTCCGCTTCGCTATAGCGGCCTTGTTGGTGCAAAGTGGTGGCAAGGTTGCCCATTGTCGTCACGGTGTGTAAATCCTCAGGACCGAGAACCCGCCGCTGAATCTCGATCGTCTGTTGATAGAGTTTCCCGGCCTCGTCATAGCGCCCCTCCTCGTATAAAGTGTCCGCGAGATCGTTCATCGAACCCAGCGTGTCGTCGTTGTCCCGGCCAAGCACAAGGTTCCGCGTCTCCAGAGTTTCTCGCTCCATCTTTTCCGCGTCGGCTAAATGACCTTCTTCCTTTAGTACCCAGGCCACGTTTTCCATGGATTTCAACGTGTCCGGATGCTTCGGGCCGAGCATGCTGTGCCGGATTTTCAGGGAACGCTGCAGCAGCGGTTCCGCCCGTGGATACAAGCCAAGGTTGTCATATACCTTCCCCATCACGTTCATCATTTCGGCCTGCAGCTCGGGGTCCTTCGTCAGCCCCGTATCGATGTCCTTCGAGGCTTTGTCCAGGATTTCGCGGGCGGTTACACTGTTGCCGCGTCCTTCGCTTGGGTCGGAAACCTTGAACATCTTCGTCATGAATTCGGTGATGCGGTTGGCGCGGTCGCGTTCACGGGCCGTGCGGTCTCGTTCCTCAATGATTCGGCGCAACTGAACTTCCTGTGCCACCGCAAATCCAGCAAGCAGAAGCAGCAATCCCGCCGCCACCGCCACGCCCGCACGATGCCTGCGCACATATTTCTGCAAACGGTAGCTTTTACTGGCGGGACGGGCCGTTACTGGTTCGTGGCGCAAATATCTCGTGATGTCTCCGGCCAGTTCTGACGGCGTCCCATAGCGCCGTGCACGATCTTTTTCCAGCGCCTTCATGGTGATCCAGTCCAGATCGCCGTGAAGTAAGCTTGCCAACTGCTTGGGCTGCACTCCCCGCGACTCTGCATTTGCGCCTGACGACTCTTTCTCTATTCCGATCTTCGCGCTGGGACGCGGCGGATCGTCTTCGCGCAGGTGACGCAGCACTTCGTGAAGCGGCTGTTTTTTCCATTGCTTAGTATCAAACGGCAATGAGCCCGTGAGCAGGACGTAAAGGACCGCGCCCAGCGAGTACACATCCGTTCTCGTATCCACGTCCTGCACGCCGGAATCCGTTTGCTCCGGACTCATGTAACCCGGCGTGCCCACGAATGCACCGACCTGCGTGAACATCGTTTCGCCGGCAAGCTGCGGAGTAGTTGCTTTAGCCAGCCCGAAATCGATAATTCGGGGCATGGGCTTGCCGTCCACGTCCACGACCAGAATGTTGGCCGGCTTTAGGTCGCGATGAATGATTGCTTTCTGGTGCGCGTGCTGCACTCCTTCGCATACTTTGATGAAGAGTTCCAGCCGTTCCGCGACCCTCAGCCGCTTCTCATCGCAGTACTCCGTGATGGGAACTCCCGGCACATATTCCATCACGAAGTAAGGCTGGCCATCGGGCGTCGTGCCGGCGTCAAAAATCTTCGCAATTGTCGGGTGGTCCATGATGGCCAACGACTGCCGCTCGGACTGAAAACGCTGCAGCAGGGCATCATCGAACATGCCCGCTCGTATAAGCTTGAGCGCCACTTGCCGGCGCACTGGCGCAGTCTGTTCTGCCAGCCAGACTTGTCCCATCCCGCCCTCGCCGAGCTTCTTCACCAATCGGTAGTCACCAATCGATTTCGGCGCTGCCGCTGAACCGTTTACTTGCGGAACACCAACCGCGGTACTGCCGGGAGAGTCTAACGTCGCGTCCGCATCGAAGACTGGCGGAGCAGGAGAGTCCGGCCGCAAATCAACTTTGTTGGAGTTAAGTTCCTTCGTGCGCTTGGATGGGTCGCTCAACGGGCACCTCCGCGGGAGATGCTCGCAACGTAGCGACGACGCAGCGCAGTGCGGGCATTCGTAAGGAAGGATGTGTTGAGCCTCGGGAGCATGGACTTGGCTCTCAGATTAAAAGAATAGCAACGCCAGTCAGCGCGGGACCGACAAACAGTCGCGGTGGCGCGGAAGCATCAACACTCGCGACACCGTTAGCCCGCGGCAGCCTGCTCGCCGCAGCCCGCTCGGCACACCCTAGAAATTTTCTCAGCCATGGGGCGGTGCAATCGTCATGGTCGGCGTCACTGCTTGTTTATTGCGTTGGCGGTTTCGAAGATGGGGTCGATGTCGACCGGGACGGATTTTAATTTTATTAGGGCGGCTTGCACTTCGGGGCTTAGTGCGCCGAGGCGCTCCATCATTAATTTTGCGCCGTCGTGATCGCCAGTGGCTTCCAGAGTAAGCAGGTCGTGGTCGAGCGACGCGACCGCTTCTTTCATTTTGGTGAAGTCAACGCGGAAGGTGCCGTCGGGGTTCGCGACGTAGGCGCCCTTCAAAAGAAAATAATTGAACTGCACGGCTTGGCCGCGGGCGTGCGCGTCCTGCAAGCCGAAGCGCATGGTGCGGAAGGATGAGGCGAGATAGGTGATGTAAAGTTTGCGCTCGGCTTCGGAGCCGTGGGGAAGCGGCATGGTTAGTTTTCCGTGGTCGGCCTGGGTCATCAAATATTGCAGAGCGAAAAGGCCGGTGACGTCGGCTTTGGCTTCCTCCCAGGCGGCGTATTGCTCTTTTAGTTCCATGCGCGGATTGGTGTCGCGGCCCTCAATTTTAATCTGGTGCGGGCCGAGGCCGTGGCATAGCTCGTGCGCCACGATGTGGGTGAAGAAAAGATCGAAGCTCAATTCTTTTTGGTCGGCAGGGGAGAGCACGACGCGCGAAATGGGAATTAGCGTGGAGTGGAATTTTGCTTCCTGCACGTTTTTCAGCATCACGCGCTTGCTGCCTTTTTGCTGTACCACTTTGTCGTCGTTGGGCAAGTTGTACGCGGCGGACATGACGCCGTGCGCACCATCACCCGCGGCAAAGACCTCGTTCACCACGCGAATGGGCGCGAGCGCTCCCAGCTTAGGATTGCGATACTGCGATTCTTCGGGGAGATTGTTTTCGATGTCCTGAAGATGCTTGCCCAGGAAAGCGAGCCGCGCGGATTCTTTGTCGTCGCGAACATTTATGTAGGCCTCGAACGCGGCTTTGTAACCGAAAAGTTCGTCGAGATACGTTTCGTAGGGGCCGAAGGTGACGTCCACAGGCGCGTCAAGATCCATCCAAGCAATGTCGCTTTCGTAATAATTGTTGGAGGAGAACGCGTCGGCGCGCGTGGTGAGAAAGTTCTTCAAGCTTTCGTTGTCGGTGAGCGCAGCAGCGTCGCGCAGAAGTTTTCCGGCGAGGTCCAACTGGCCTTTGTACTCCTGGTTGTAGGGGACGATTTTCAACTTGTGGTCCGGAGTGCGGCGAATGACGGTGAAAAATCCTTCGGCTTGCTCTTTTTGTTCGGGCGAAAGAGTTTTCACCCAGACTTCGAATTCGTCCTTGGTCATGTCCTCAGGATAATAATTCGCGCCGGGCAATTTTCTCGGAGGGACATCGGGCATGAACGCGGTCCACTCATCAATTTCTGACCAGGGACCTTTGTTGATGCCGAAATATTTGAAGCGCTCCTGACCGATCGGTGTGCCGTCGCGGCGCAGCTTTTGGTAAGTGACGAGATCGTCCTTCCAGAATTGATCCATGAGAAGAAGATTCACGATGCGCGCGGCGCCGAGAAGTTTGACCAGAGCTTTTTGGTCGCCGGCGGAGAGGGAAGAAGTGTCCACGCGAAGCGGAGTGGGGGCGAAACGGGCGGACATGGTTTTTAGTTGGGCGAGGTCGGGAATCGCAGAAGCTGGCGCGGCGGTCTTTTCTTGCGCGCTCTGCGCGGCGCCGAAACCAACGGCGCAAAACAAAATCAAGAGCATCGTCAGTATGACTTTTCGCATGGGCAGAAGATAACATTTCGCGCCGGGATTGGAAACGTGCGGAAGGTGAAAAGCGGGTCTTGCGCTTAACGGAAATGGGAAAGGGGGAGATTGCTCTCCCCTTTGGTCATCAAAATAGTGCCGATAACTACTGGCGCGACTGCCGGAGCAGCCGTGGCGCCAACGAAGGTGAAGAAATAACCGCTCTTGGCCGTCGCTGCCGCAGTTGCACCGGCTAGCAGGGGGTCAATCAATAGAGCCGCGCCGCAAACTGCAACGCCGCCCGGCACGCCACCCATCGACTATTCATGTCTTCTCTGTTTGAGCCCGGTGCAAAGAAAAGGGAATTCAGCTAGATTGGAACCCGTGAATCCCGCTTAGGAATTCTTTGGTTGAGTGCAGTCTTTGTATGAACTTGTTGCTTAAAAACTGAACGCAGGGAGGGACTCAGCCCCTCCCTGCGACAGCAGAAAACTATTACTGAAGCGGATTGTTGGCGATTGTCGGAGCGCTGCCGTCGGTGGTGTAACGGATGACGCCGCTCTGATCGCTGAAGAACCCGCGCTGACCGCTCTGTCCCACGTTGGCAGGTTGTCCCACAATCGTGTAGGTCTGGAAGCCCGTGCATCCGCCAACTGCCGGAGTTGCCGTGGCGCCAACATAGGTGAAGAAATAACCGCTCTTGGCCGTCGCTGCCGCAGTTGCACCGGCTAGCAGGGGGTCAATCAATAGAGCCGCGCCGCAAACTGCAACGCCGCCCGGCGCGCCGCCCATCGCGGCCATAGACGCTGGGAACTGAACGCCCCAGGTGGACGCGTAGGTGACTGCCGAAGTATTGATGGTACGAACCGAGCCGACCGCGGAGGCCTCATTGGCCGCCATGCGGGCGCGCAGCAAGTTCGGGATAGCGATAGCCGCGATAATCAAAATAATCGCGACGACGATCAACAACTCAATCAGTGAAAAACCCTTCTGTTTTCTGTTCATGACTTCGATCTCCTCGGTAAACCGCTGCAAGGTCTGTAGTACTGCTGGCGGGTACACCACGATAGGGGCACGCGGAGTGCCAATATGGCACACCGTATACCACAATCATTCAGTTAACCGTGGCGTGTGTTATCACAGACGTACGAGGACCTTCAGCGACCAATCAACCAGTTCTTCGTAGAACCCCGGTTCGTACCCCTATATGTGACCCTTTGTGGCTGCCGGGCGGCCTTTAAAGGTCGTATCGTTTCGGTTTGTGCGTTTGCCGATTGCACGGAGCATACCGATTCTAGGCGAGATTCACCGTCTGATTACGGAGGGGGGCCTAGCTGGATACACCTCCGCTTTGCGTCAAGATGCTCGCAAAACCTGATAGTTTGCGAGGATGCAGCCACCTTCGAGCCTACGGCATTCCGTAAGTGTCATTTTTATTCGGTCTCCGGGATCGCGGAACGTGGGTATGCATGAGCCGAGAAGAGTCGGATGGATGTTCAGCCCGATTTTATCCACCAGCCCCGCAGCTAGAAGCGACTGCGCCAACTCGCCACCGCCCATGAGGCTGATGTCTTTCCCTGTTTCTTGTTTGAGATCTCGGACGAACTCGACTGCGTCGCTCGCCACCAGTTGAACGCTGGGATCGTCGATCTCCTTGAGGGTGCGCGAGAATACGTAGGTTCGCATGGTCGGCTCAGTGCGCTTAGCGCGCTTGGATTTCTTTGGATTGTTCGCGACCGAGACTGCGTAGGTTTTTCGTCCCATCAGTATGGTGTCGACGTCCTTCCAGTAGTCCGCCATTACCTGCTGCGCGTCCTTGCTGAAGTGCAACCAGTCGAGTGAGCCGTCCACGCCCGCCAGAAATCCGTCCAAACTGACGGCTCCGCCGTAGGTTACGGTGCGCATCGTCTCGCTCCTTTCCGGATGATCTGCTCAAGTAGATATCCTAAAACATCGGTTTTCTTCAACAATTTCGGTTGTGCCTGATTCACGCAGTGATCCGACACGTTCCGATTCGGTGAGAAAGTTACAGAGGCGATTTCCACATTTCCTCAATTTCCACAACTAAAAATATTCGTGGTGTGGTTGACTGTTTTTGCGCGCAGAGTTACAACGGTTTTGCCAACGCTTTCGAATCATCTGAGTCTTGGTAACACGGCAAGCGAAAGTTTGACGGGCTATGCAGGGCACGGACGATAGAACGGCTTGGACAAAGTTCGGAATGGTACGGCATCACGGCGAAGCCCAGGTCTGGTCAGCGGTGGGCTACGCGTGATCCCGTTAAGTTGACGCTTGACGGGACACCGCGAGGCAAATCACGGACTGACCCAGCGGAATTTGTTGTGGCCAGCTTGTCCCGGTAAAACGGGAGAACGCTTGGCAGCTGTTTCCTTTCTGACTGAGGGGAAGGGGCGAGCAATCGCCCCTTTTCCTTTTTTAGGCTGCCCCCGTTTTTTCCGGCCACTTCGTGGTTTCTGAGAACCCGCTGTACAACTAAAGCTTGGGCGGGCTGGGCTTGCCGTATAGGTGCACTTTGCCATCTGCAACTACTGCGATGTACCCGGTGTCCGCCATGAACTGCATGACTTTTGCGCCTCCGCGCGCCATCTGCGCCCATCGCGACTTCGTGTCGGGGTTTTGTTCCAGGCCGCGAATGTCTTTTCCATCAAATTGAAAATCGACTTGGCGAAGCCGCCGACGCGCAGTGCGTTTGACCGGCCAGGCGCGTCCGTCCAATGCAACGGTGGCGGCATCTTCGACCATCGCCTGCCGCCAGACGGAAAGCAGCGTCTCTTCGGGTGTGCCAGGCATAATTACGCGCGCTCGGAGATCAGGATACACAGTCTGACGCGCGGTCCCAAGCGGGACATTCCCAATAAGCGCATGCAGCGACGCTGCTCCCTAGACTATAATCGCGCGCACCGATGGCTCTCGCCGCTGGAACGAAACTCGGTCCTTACGAAATTCAACCGCTGCTGGGCGCCGGCGGGAGGGGCGAAGTGTACCGTGCGCGCGATACGCGGCTGGACCGCACCGTCGCCATCAAGGTTCTTCCGCAAGGATTAGCGGGCACGCCGGAAGTTCGCCAGCGATTTGAACGAGAAGCGCGCGCTGTTTCCAGCCTCAATCGTCCGCACATCTGCGCACTCTACGACGTTGGAACCAAGACGGAATCGAGTATCTGGTGATGGACTATATCGAGGGCGAGACGCAGGTCATGAACGATCCCAACACCCGCGCACAGATTTCGTCGGAGGGGGCCAGGTCCCCGCGATGGGCGCGTTCCGGTGACGAGCTGTTCTTTCTCGCTAAGGACGGAATCATGGCGGTGAAGTTCGCTCCGGCAAGCGCGCTCAATCCGGGCAAGCCGGTGAAATTGTTCCACGACAAGAGATTTTGGGCTGCTTACGACGTAACAGCGGATGGGCGCTTTGTGGCTGCGGTTGACGCGGGAACCGGCAACCAGATCAACGTCGTGCTCCATTGGTTCGAAGAGTTAAGACAAGAACAGCCAAAATAAGGCTTCGCGGCACTTCGCTCTTTGAAGTTAACGAGCGCTCGGGCGCTGCGCGAACTTCTGACTTCGAGGCGTGAGGGGACTTCGATGCGCGGCAGGCGATTGTGCGGCCTTCCGAGTGATTCAGGAGGACGCGGCCGAAGCTGCGGCGGCGACCTTTCCGAAATCGTAGAGCACCACTTCTTCTTCGCGCATGACCGGGAATCCTTTCGCAAAAGCCAGGGCACGGGCGAGCGCCTGGTAGAACAGCACGCTGTTTTCGCTTTCGTGCAAGGCTTCCTGGGTATCCCAAAGGGTCATCACACGCACATCCGGCGGGTTCGTCTCTTCGACGCGCAACACCAGCAGGGCTTGGAATCCTTTGCGTTGACGCATCAGGGGAATCGCGGAATTGAGCGCGCCGATAAATTCGTTCAACTTTTCGGGAGGGATACTGAACTGCGTGACGCGTGCATGCATGGCGGCCTCCGGCAATCCTGGCCTAGGGGAACAATGTGGGGCAAGTCTAACTCCGTTTGGAGCCGAAGGAAAGCTCGCGAGGGGCGAACAAGAGGGCAAGAAAATACGCACGAGACTCCGCTCCGTTCCTACGTTAGGGGTGGGGGAAATCAGGGTAGCTTCATGCCTCGTTCACGCATTTCTCGCCCGAGAAGTATGGACAGTCTGCCACCCAGCCGAAACGCCAGAGATAGACCTATTAAGACTATCGTTAAGATTACTGGCCCTTGCAGCCAAGTTGGCGGGCCCGTAGCTGGATACCCCGGCAAATCGGACGACGGTTCCCCAAACAATCGCGATAGCGGCACCGGCCAAAAATAATTTGGCAATAATCATCATTGCTTGGCCGCCCGGCTCTAGCCACTCCTCTTGGCCCTCCATAAAAATGCGCATGACCAGTCCCAATGACATCCCCCTGTCCGTCAGTCCGCGGTTGTCGCGCTAAAGCGCGGCGCCCCGAAAATGGGAGGCCGGCACCCCGAGCATTGCACTGTGCGCGATAGACGATCTTAGAAGCTGATTTTTAGGATTTGGCCGTTGTTGCCTACGAACCAGCCGGCGTGCGGGCTGGCGAACGCGACGGCCCAGTAGCCGCTGGCTCCGGGAATCGAGTACCAGGTTTCGCCAAAGTTGGGAGTCCAGGCTGCATCTCCGGAACTGTAATTCGGCTGCGTTTCGGAAGTGACTACGACGGCGCGATCGAAGTCGTGGTCGTGGTGATGGTCCCGGTCTTGGTTGTCGTCTTCATCGTAGCCGACAGCATAGCCGTCATGGCCGCTGCCTGAGACCAGGGCCAGGCAGAAAATGGCTCCTTGCACCGGAGGCGTGCTCGTAAGATTCCAGGTTTGGCCGCCGTCATCGGACGTGGCCACCTGAGCGGAGCTGTTGTTGGACAAATCGCCGCCACCGAGGATGCCGTGCCGGTCGTCGCGAAAGGCTACCGAGATTCCGCCCGCGTTCGGCGAGCTGAATAGCGGAGTGTCGTAAGCGTTCCAGGTATCGCCGCCATCTGTAGTAGCCAGGATCCGCGCGATAGTTGAGCCGCCGGTGGCAGTCCACGCATTTTGTTTTCCCTCTGCGGCGATGCAGGTTCCGCTTGCGGAAAAAGAGGCTTCGCCGGACAACGCAGGCGGCATGTTGGCGGAGATGGAGTGCCAAGTGGTTCCGTCGGTTGTGCGGATGTCGGGGAAGACTCCGTTCACGGAATCGCTGTGTGTAACGCCGCGGTCGGGAGTCCAGAATGCGAAGCAATCGTAGAATGCATTCGTCTTGTGATTTGTGAATTGTCGCTTCCAGGTGGCGCCGCTGTCTTCGGTTTTGTAGATGCGGAAATCGGTGGTGTTATTGCCGATGGACAGTAAATAGGCGATTTTGTCGCTGACGCCTTGTACGTCGCGAAATTGCAGGCTCTCGGTTCCCGGCACGACGCCAGCTTTCCAGGTGTTCCCTCCATCGGTCGTGACGACATAGGTGCCGCCGGTTCCTGCGGCCCAAACTACTTGGTCGTCCACCGGGCTTACAGCGATCAGCAGTTGCGTGGTGCCGCTGGTTTGAGGAGTGAGTGTCGGCTGATGAACTTTGTCGGGACCTTGCGCATAGGCGAAGGTTGCAGAAGCTAGAATCAAGACAACGGCCAGGGAAAATTTAAACATTGGAATCCTCCAGGACAGGAAATTTCGCGATGTGGTGGAGTATAGGAACGTCGCGGAGAGCTGTCAATCAGGCAAATTCTGATTCGAACTATGTCCGCGCCCATAGAAAATAGGGGCAAGCTTGAGACTGCGGCACCCGGCAACGAAGATGGTAAGAATCTGGCGAGTGGGCCGCGGTTCGAGCATACGGTTGGGGCTGCAGTTCGTGCGCCCGGTGCTGGAGTCGTACGCTCGGTGATCGGGTATTTTGCGCTCTTATTTTTCCTCATATGCACGGGATTCGTCCCGCAGCCAAAGCCAGCGCTCGGGACGCTGCCCACCTTGATTAGGAGCACTGTTATTGGCGGTATCGCTGTGGGCGGCGTCATGGCTTGGCTAGTCTTTTGGCTGCTTGATAAAAGGGTATTCCCTCCGAGAAAATCCAAGTAGCCCGTTCAAGTGTCAACGTGAATTTGAAGATCACCCACACCATTGTGGAAATGGGGCGCTTATCCGGCTGGTTGGTCTGCACCTTTGCGCGTTTCTACTGCCGTTGGCCGCTAGCGTCATAATTGCGGCGAAGTATGCGGAAGCACTCTAGCAACCGCGCGACACCCTAACATTTGATCCACATCTCGAATGCATCTGGTGTCGAAGCGCAAGGTGCGTTACCCTCCCCGGTCTATTCGCCAGCGAAAGGCGAAGCTCGGCGTGATTAGTCTGCATCGAAAGCATAAGAGTCCAAATGCCTCTTGAAATTTCAATCCGGCAAGCTGGCGACGTCACTGTTGTGGATCTTCAGGGGCGAGCGACGATTGGCGCCAACACCGACATATTGAACCGCGAGCTGCGGAAGTTGGTCGCCAGCGGAGTGCAGAAGGTGTTGGTAAATCTGGCGGGGCTCACGATGATGGATAGTTCGGGGATCGCCACGATCGCGGGATCTTACGTCACGCTGGTGCGGCAGGGCGGGAGCTTGAAGCTGCTGCGTCCGAGCAATCGCGTGCGGGAAGTGCTTGTTGTGATGCGGTTACTGAATTGTATTCCCACATTTGAGGACGAAGGCGAAGCGCTGGCCAGCTTTCAGGTGGCTAGCCAGTCCGCAAATCCTAATTAACATAGATCATATTTGTTTGCGTGGGTGCGGGGGTGTGTCGCGCCTACGGCGCTTTATCATCTCTTTGCATCACGCGCACCCAGCGCTTACGCACTGGGCTAAATTGTGCCGCGCCTGCGGCGCGGGGGGGCACGGTGGGGGGCACTGGTTAGCCACTTCGCCTCGGATTGCTCTGAGCACGCCCCTGGTTCGGCGCTTCAATTCATCACGAACCTCGCGACGATTCTGCGCGAACCATGCATCGGGCGCCGCCTTATCTTTCGCGGATCGCTTGCGATCTTTGCTCGGGCGTTTCTTCGGCAGCCAAGCCTCAGTGCAAACCGCATTGATGTGAGCCTTGATCCGGCAGAGCGTTTCATAGCCGCTGCGCGAGCGTGGAAAAATCCGAAGCAAAATCCGAGGCATGTGTTCCGCTATTTCCAGACCCATCGTGCTGCTGCGGCGAGTTTGATGGGACATCAACTGGGACATCAAGTGGGACAAAATTCTCGAAAAGTTGGGACATCGGCTGGGACATCTGCCCGCAATAGATGCAGTAGTTGCCGATGATCTCGAACAGCGCAGAGTTCTCCGCGACGATCACACCTGTCTGCATATTCCCGAAACGAACGCGGGGAGCTGCCTTGGTGATGACGTCTTTTGCGATCAGGTATTCAAGGCATCGGCTGATCGTGCGCTTATCAAACGATCTTTCGCCGCGGCCAGTTCTCGTAGGTCCACTCCGGCGATCACGATCTGGAGGACGCCTTCTGCGCCCAGTTCGATTGCTGCCATGATCTTAGTTTTCGATGCCATGATTTATTCCTTCCTTACACCTAAGGTGCACGTTTCGCGCCACCCGCTGCACCGTGGACAAGCAGGATTCGATCGGGTTGGTAGTGGCCAGTTTCCGCCGCAACACCGCTCCCACACCCAACCGATGTACCGTCAGCGTTTCTTCCAGTCCTTCCTCCAGGCTCCGGGCCGCGCTCGGATTGATCCGTTCCAGTTGCCGGAAGATTTTCTGCAACGCCTCTTTGGCTTCCGCGTAGCTGTTCATCGCGTACGCATTGCGCATCCGCCGATCGTAGTCTTTCTGGCAGTTCTCGGGCAGATACTCCCGTACATTCCGCCGCTTGTGAATCTGGCAACGCTGCACTTCCGCTTGTTCCCCGAACACACTTCCACACCGGCTCGCAACGCTTTCGATCCGTCAATCACCACCAGATACCGCCGCTGGCGATTCAGTCCGCGGTCCACTAAATCTTCCAACAGCCCTTTGACCACCGTGGTGTTCTCCGTGGCTCCTTGCCACACTCCCAAAACGTGCTTTTCTCCGCTTTCTGCGATCCCCAGCGCCACCACTAGCACCTGGCCCCCAAAATGAATGCCATCGATCATCAGCACCACCAGATTCAGATCTTCCAGGCGCTGTTCGCACAGCACCCGCAGCTGATTGCTACTGGCGGCGACGAACTGCCGGCTCACACTACTCTTCTCGATCCCGTAGCCTTCCACAACACTCTCTACCGCTCGCCGATAGTTCCGCGTGGACAGTCCGGCCACCATGCGTTCCCGCACCGCTCGTTGCAGCTTTCCGTCTTGCTGCAGCTGACCATAGCTCTCCAGTTCCACTTCCTGGCCCTCGCGGGTTCGCACCCGCGGTCGTTCCAGCGGGATCTTCTGTCCAGCAAAAACCACATAACCCGGCTGTTTTCCCCACCGCACACAGCCGGCAGTGGGATGGGGCCGATGCGGAGGTCCCACCCGGTGAGTTACTTCGTTTTCCAGGATGGCTCGCAGAATCTGCAGCCCGGCTTGCCCGGTCAGCTCTTCTACCTGCGCTTGCATCTCGGCCCACACCTCGGCCATCGGCAACGGCACCCGCACTAGTAATTCTTGCCCGCGGACGACTTCGAACTTGTGATTGGACTTCCGGTCTTTCCTCTGGTATTTGTTTCTCACGGCGGCTCTCTCCTTTAAAAAGGGATTCTCAACCCGAACTCTATCCGAGTTCGGGCGAGAGCCGCTGCTTCTTGTTCTCCAAGTTTCAACTAAATGCGGGGCATCCGCTACGTTTGGCCCGGGATGTATGTGACGGTCTTGTTCACTTTACTAATCTAGAGGCCACAACCGCATCAATATTTTGCCTGCGAATGACGTCCCTCAATTGATTCATATCGATTGGCGTCGAGTTCGGCCTCGCAAGAAGCGAATAGCAGGGAATTGCTTGAATTCCTGGCCTCGTGATCGCCGCCGACACTTGATCTTCAAATTCGGCTCGGTTTTCTACCTTACCGTTTATGCCTAGCACAAGGATGTTGTGGAAGACTGCGCCAGAATAGCTGGGGTTCCTCCATGTAAATACGAACTTTGTTGATTTACCGTTCAAAAATATGAAGCTAACCAGCACCACCAAAATCAAGATCCGTCTTCTAAAACTATCTCCCATCCTGATGGCACTCTGCTTGAACGTAACTCCCCTAGAAGCTGCTGGCGACGAATGCTTGACCTTGCTGGTCGCGCGCGCTTGGCAAGGGCAAGCGAAAATTTGAGGAACCCGGAAAGGCCAGGGTGTAGAGGAGAATAACCCTCCGGGTCCCTTACGTCCAGCCTGTCCGACAATACGGTGCCGCGTATCTGACGTGAATTGTCAATACTAACAATAGAGCCAATTGTTCTGTCCTCACCTAGGCCGCACGCCATAGGGCCCGAGAAACCTCCCGAGAGTCCGCGATCGTGTGCCGTTATTAGATTTGCTGAAGGTTTCGGACTGTAAGAACTTACAATTCTCAACTTCGACAAAGTTCAATATCTTTGTTCGCAAACAGGAGATTCCGTCCTGCGATAAGCCGCTAAAGAGAACGATGACATCGCCTTCAAGGAGTTGATTCCATGATTCGTCAACTGGCAGTAATGATGGGTCGTGGCAAACCCATCGAAGCCGACACGAAGTATCGGAGAGAGATTTGCAAGGTGGGGCGCTGGATGTATAGGCAAGGTTTCGTGGTCGCATCGGAGGGTAATCTGTCGGTGAGACTCGGTGCCGATCGCATTCTGGTGACTCCTGCCGGAGCTTGTAAGGGACGACTCTTGCCACACCAGTTGATTGTTACCGATCTTCAAGGAACCGCTGTAGCTGGAACCGGACAGCCTTCTTCAGAACTCCAAATGCACCTTTTATACTATCTCTTAAGACCAGATGTGCGCGCCGTCTGTCACGCCCATCCGCCAACAGCAACTGGGTTTGCCGCCGCGGGACGCGCACTCGAAGAAGCAATCCTTCCAGAAGTCGTAAGCGTTCTCGGCAAAATTCCTCTCGCTCCATACGGGACGCCAGGCACGAGGGAACTCTGCGTGGAACTCGAATCCCTAGTTCCAAGCTACGACGCAATCCTGCTCGAAAATCATGGCGTGGTGACCTGCGGAGAGGACCTAATTACGGCGTACCAGCACATAGAAACAGTAGAACATTTCGCCCGGGTTATGATGGTAGCGGAGTCCCTCGGGGGCGCACGTTTGCTGACGCACGGGCAGGTACGAAAACTTAATGCTAATAGGATGGGCCACCCGCAATTTGACTCTATTCACTCGACCCTCAATTTGGAGATGTCGGAAAGAGGCCTTCCGCAGGCTGACGATTATATAGATTCCGAAGATGGGTGTTCAAAAAAACGATGGTGTCGGATCAGTTGACCTTCTCTAGTCGCGAACCCGGTCGTTCTTTAAAGGGTTGACCGCCGCGTGGTGATTCTTGAAGTCGATCACTAATACGGTGATGTCATCCTGCTGCCCTTCGCCGCGCGGATATCCCGACCATCGCGACAACTCATCCAACAACGCATCGATGAATTGTGCTGCGCTGAGGCTGTGCTTGCTTTCCATCAGCCGCATGAACCTGTCGGCCCCAAATTCTTCGTCAGATGGGCTCGAGGTTTCAAGGACGCCATCGGTGTATAGAACGCAGCGGTCGCCGGGCTCTAGCGGCAAGCTCACAGCGGAGTACGTTTCTTCGGGAAATTGGCCGAGCACCAGTCCGTTTTCGGATACCTCGGACGCTTTTCCGGAAGAACTGCGCCAGTGCAGCAACGGCGGATGTCCCGCACCTGCGTATGTCATGGAATTTTTTTCCAGATCCACGAAGACGTACGCCGCCGTCACAAAATTTCGCTGGAACTTGCCGCACAGCGACTGATTCAACCCGGACAAGACCTTCCCAGGATCTGACGCGTGTGCAAACTGCGCGGTCAACGCAACCTGAAGCATCGATGCGATCAGCGCCGCAGGCAGACCGTGTCCCGAGACATCCGCAATCAAAACGCCAACGCGTTTTTCGTCCACCACGATAAAGTCGTAGAAATCGCCGGCTACCGACGTCATCGGGATGTACCGCGCAACGATTTCCAAACCGCCCAGCTTTGGCGTACCGCTCGGCAGAATGGAGAGCTGGATTTGTTGCGCCATTTCCAGCTCGTTATTGATAGCCACCAACTGTTGTGCGATCTGCTCGTGCGCTTCCCGAAGCATCAGGTGAAGGCGCACGCGCACCTTCACGATTGCGGCGGAGAACGGCTTGTGAATATAGTCCACGGCGCCGACTTCGAATCCTTTGGTCTCGTCTTCGGTTCCCGTCTGGCCTGTAAGGAAAATTACCGGAATATCTTGAGTGGCTGGATTCGCCTTCAAACGCCGGCAAACTTCATAGCCGTCCATCCCCGGCATCATCACGTCCAGCAGGATCAAATCCGGCTTTTCCTCGGCTGAAGCGATCGCCAGCGCCTTCTCCCCATTGGTGGCCACCTTGGTGTTAAACGAGTCTTTCAATGCTCCGGAAATAACTCCGAGATTGATGGGCGTATCATCCACGATCAATATCGACTTTTGTTCCGATATCCCAGCCATATTTTCACTCCAGGTTTAGAGACAAGCGCGCCGCGATCCCCGAAAGACACTTCAGCGCGGCCTCAAAATCAAAATTGCCGACGTGTCCGCTAAGATCGCCGATTTCCGTACGAGTGAGCACTTTCGACAGCTTCGGCCGGGCATCCAAAATGAAATCGGCGGCCGCGCCATCGTCGCTCTTCAGCAATTTCTTCAGCCGGCCCAGCGGTTCCGCCACAATTGAGGGATCCGACGACACTTCACTTTCGTCCGTCGGCTGCTCCACCGGCAAAGCCTGGCGAATAGCTTTCACTGTGTCGCGAAGCGAAGCTTCCAACGAATCCAATGCCGGATCGATACTCTGTCCTGACCTAACGGCAGTTTCAGCTTTCGCGGCCTCTTCTGCCAGCGCGGTAGCCCCCAGATTTCCAGCCGCTCCTTTCAACGAATGCGCCGTCCGCTCGGCCGTTGGAATATCTCCGGCCGCCAGGGCATTGCGAATTTCCTGTACCGCTTCCGCCTGCGAGTCGGCAAATCTACTCAGCAACGATTCGTAACGTTTCCGATTCCCGCCCGTTCTCCTGAGCGCCGCTTTAGTATCAATCCCCGAAACCTGAAGCGCATCGTCATCGGAGTTTGTGGGCGCGCTCTGGGGGATTTCGCTAGGTGCCACCGCTTTCGCTGTTGTCGCGTTGATGTCGCGCTTAATCCAACGCAATAGAACGCGGAAGAGTTCGTCCGGATCGATTGGCTTGTCAACGTGATCGTTCATGCCCGCTTCGTCGCATTTTTCCCGGTCGCTGGCCATCACGTTAGCTGTCATTGCGATGATGGGTAGCCTTCGAAACAGCGGATTTGCACGAATCAACTTCGTCGCTTGGATTCCGTCCATCACCGGCATCTGCATATCCATCAGCACCACGTCATATTGCTTCGCTCCGACCATGCGCACCGCAACCTCGCCGTTCTGCGCCACATCGATCAACATATCCGCGTCTCTCAACAGTCCCAGCGCGACTTCCTGGTTGAATTCGTTGTCTTCCACCAGCAACACATGCCCGTCTCGCAGCGGAGCGAGATCGATAGCGGAACCCGCTTGGCCGTCCCCTCCACTTTCCCGGCCTCCGCCGAGCACTTCCACCGCCGAATCGAAGAGCATGGATGGAGTCACCGGCTTGATCAGCACACTTGCAAATGCGTTCTCTTCCGCTTGCTTCAGCACCTCTTCGCGGCCGTAGGCAGTCACCATCACCAATTGCGGTTGCACCACAAGATTAGGCAGCGCGCGAATCCGTTTGCCAGTTTCGATGCCATCGATTCCGGGCATTTGCCAGTCAACGAAGACAATCTCGTAGGGCTCATTGCGCTCAGCTGCTTGGCGCACCATTTCAAGACCTTCCAAACCAGAGGGAGCTTCGTGCGCCACGAAAGTCATGCTCGTCAACATGCTCGCCAGCACGGCGCGCGCCTGCGGATTATCATCGATGATCAGGACGCGCCGGCCGCGAAGATCAGGCTTGGGAGCGCGTTGTGATTTTGATACCCCGTTGCCCAGCCGAGCGGTAAACCAAAACGTGCTGCCTTTGTTGGGTTCGCTCTCGACGCCAACATCTCCACCCATCAATTGCGCCAGCCGTCTGGAAATCGCGAGCCCCAACCCAGTGCCACCGTGCTGGCGCGTGGTGGAAGTGTCCGCCTGCTCGAACGCCTGGAACAGGCGTCCCATTTGTTCCTTCGTAAGACCCATGCCGGTATCGCTGACGGAGAAGCAAACCAGTTGGCCATCTTCATCTTTTTCCTGCACGCGCGCCTTGACGACAACTTCTCCACTCTCCGTGAATTTTACGGCATTATTGCAAAAATTAATCAGGATTTGTCCCAGTCGCAGCGGGTCGCCCTTGAGTTGCGTGGGGACCGCGGGGTCGATGTCGAATATCAGTTCCAGTCCTTTGGCCGTGGCTTTCTCAGAAATCAGATTGCTTGCGTTCTCCAGCACCTTTTCCAGATCGAAGTCGATATTTTCAACGGACAGCTTGCCCGCCTCGATCTTCGAGAAATCCAGAATGTCGTTGATAATTCCAAGTAAGTGCTGACCGGAGAGTTGAATCTTTCGCAGATAATCTCGTTGCCGCGGATTCAGTTCGGTGCGCAGCGTCAAGTGCGACATGCCGATGATCGCGTTCATCGGTGTGCGAATCTCGTGGCTCATATTGGCCAGGAAATCCGCTTTAATTTTGGTGGCTTCTTCCGCCACTTCCTTCGCGCGCCGCAGTTCCACTTCCGATTCTTCGAGCGCCTGATTGATCTTCTCCAGCTCTTCCTTGCGCGCGGTGATCTGACGTTCGGAGGCGGCCAGAGACTCAGCTTGAGCGCGGGTCTGGTCGAGAAGTTTCCTGGTTTCGAGGTTCGCGGACAAAATTTCCGCGCTCAGGGCTACGGAAGGCACCAGGGCATCGAGCAGCGCGCGCTGCCGCTCACTTAACGATGAAACCGGCGCGAGCTCGATCACTGCAACGGTGACATCCTGATTCACCACCGGGACGAATACGATTTTGCCGGGTTTCACCGTTCCCATCCCGGCGGTGATTCGAACGTCGTCACCGGCGGCTACTTCGAGCATGCGCCGCTCAACCGCCGTTTGCCCCGCCAGTCCCTCGCCGAGCGCGAACTCGCGCGGAGCTCCCGCATCGTTGATTGCAAAGGCGCCGGCGCGGAAGAATCGCTTTTGATCTTCGCTCGCAATGTAGAACGCCCCGTAAACCAACGGAATCGCTTCCGAGATGCGCGACAGCAGCGCAGTGGCGAACCCGGCAAAATCCTGCGCCGACTGCAGAGGCTGCAACGTCGTCGCCACCTGGGACTTCACCCAAGCTTGCGTCTCGCGCTCGCGGGCGCCGAGTTGCAGAGTGCGCAGAGCGCGGCCGATCTCGCCGATTTCATTAGTGCGCTGGAGATAAGGAATCGTTTGGTCCAGCTTATTGGCGGCGATGTCCTGAATGCTGCCCTGCAAAACCCCAAGTTCGTCAACAACTTTGGTTTGAACGATAAAGAACGCGGTGCCCCACGACAGCAGCAGGCCCACGACAATCACCAACCAGGTAAGAAAAATCGCGTGATGGGTTTTGGCGGTCAGCTGGTCGGACTGCTGGATCACCGACTGGTGTATCTCATTCACTATTTCGGCGATGGCCTCCTGCGCTCCCCGCAATTCGGCGTCCACGCTACCGCGCATCAGGTTCATCGACTTCGAATTGTCGTTGGCAAACGTAGCGGCGCGAACAGCCCGGGAGTCGTTCACCGCCTGGTCGAACAAAGCCGCAGCTGCCTGGATTTCCTTGGCATGATTGGGACTCTCACGCATCGCTTCAGCTATGTGAGATTGATATTCGGCATCGGACTTATCCAACTGGCTCTCGAGCACACGCATTTTGTCGGCGTTGAGTTCGGCGATATCTTCGTACAAAAACTGGCCAAACAAAGCCGCTTCTGTTCGCGCCTGGGTCAAGTGCTGCAACGCGTTGACGTCCTGGTCGATTAGCTCGGTGTAGCGCGTGTCGATCTTCTTGATCGCGATCGACGAATACACCCCCGCGACGATTACCATGACCACCAGCGGCAGCATGGCGGCCAGCAGCTTTCGGCGGATTTTTAGATTTTGGAATAAGCCCATTGTGGATGTGCTCGTCGAACGCCGAGACGAATCACTGAGTATCGTGAACGATTAAGCGTAGTTCATGAAGTTCTTCTAGATTCGCACACAGCTGCCAGGAGCCTTTACGAGGCCGCCACCGCACCGCACGCAGAGGTTACACGTTTAACGCGGTCCGCGCATACTGTCAGTTTTAACAAGCTAGACCGTCGCGCGAATAGCCCCTATCCTACATCGTGAATGTGAAGCCAGCTCTTCCCAGCTGGAAAACCGCCAAATGGTTGGGAGCGCTAATCGGGCCTTCCCAACCAGGAATACTGCCAAGCCGCCGACACGTTCTGATAATTTCCGCCGTACCTGATATAAGCGCCATTGCTATAGCTGAATTTCAGCGACTGGTGTTTGCTGATCGGGAATGAAGCCGTGCCTCCAATGCGTGAACCAGTCTGTTCGGTTGCCAGGTTCCGTATCCCGCTTAAGCTCACAATGCCGCCATACCAGAAGTTCGCGTCGAACGATACCCACAGGCGGGGCCTCACGTCGTAGCTCAGATGCCCCTCGAGAGAGGCGATCGGAGCTTCACCCTGTGGTTTGGTGGCCCCGCCCCCGGCGTAGAATGCTGAGTTGGAGGTGTAGAACCACACTCCAGCATAGCCATCGACCACCCAATGCCCCCAGCGTTGGGAATAGCCAACTTCCGGCTTGAAAGCCCACCGATTGGCGCCCCAGTTGACCAGTTTCGCGCTGCTGTATTGTCCGCTGGGCGCAAGCACCTTCACACTTACTCCGAGCAGCCTTTTCTGGTTCCACTTGGCCCATTCCCTCGGCTGCATCGCCGGGCCGCCAATCAGGTTCACAGAGAAACGATACGTGGAATCCAGCAGGCCCGAACGGTATATCTGCATGGTTTGCCCCGCCACGTTGCCCTGAAAGGTTCCCACTCCGTAGGGCAGCGCGGCAGTGATGTTTGCCGAGCGTCCGAAGAACCTCAGCGAGTGGTAATAACTGATGATCGATACGTGGTAGGTACCGGTTGCGTTGGTGATCGGTATGGTGCCGTTGAAGTTCACACCTCCGTCGAAGAAGGAATAACTAAGAGTGATCGCATTCCAATGCGCGGGAGTGATTACATACGCCCGAGGGGCCAAGTCCTGCGCGGCGAGCTGCGCATCCACCGCCACAAACGAAACTAGTAACGCCAGGACGAAGCGAAGTCGCATAGCCTGTCAAGAAATCTCATTTGCAAGAACGATACGGCGATCCCGCTGCAATAGACACTGTCACTTCTGACAATTTCACCTCCTCAGCTCAACCGACACAATCTTGGAGGACGTTATAGTTGTCCAAATCGGAGCTGTTGGACACCCGCATCTGTCCACCACGACAGAACTCGTTGAACTCAATTAGGCGTGTGGATTACCTTCCGAAGAGCCCGTGACTCCAGAGCAACTCCGATCTGGTTAGACACTTTTCTGTGCGCAACTGTCATTTCTAACAATTGCCCGGTCACCACTACGCCTATAGGGTCTCGCCGTGGATGCCAGTGTCTCTGGGATGTCGGTCGCATATTCCGCCGGAAGGCCGAGTCTTCTTTAGAAAGTGAACAGAGCGGATAAAGGGTCGCACGAAACCAGGGACCAAATACCGCAGGAAAATGGAGGGGGAATCATGAGAATCGCACAAAAACGTCTCCGCCAGATCGGTATCTCTCTGACCTTCTGGAGTTGCCTAGCGCTAAGCGGGACTCTTTCGACTCCGGCAGGTGCCCAAGAAGCCGCGAAGGCCCAGGTGGTGCTGCCGACTGACCGCACCGTACTGCCGATCCCAGAACCTCAATACCCGCATAGCACCGTATTCGATGTCCGGAACGCCACGCCTCCGCCACGGTTTGAGGTCAAGGCACCGCCCAACGCGCCCAACGTCCTCATCGTACTGATCGACGACATGGGCTTCGGCCAATCGAGCGCCTTCGGCGGGCCGATCCACATGCCGACGGTGGAGAGCCTGGCAATGAGCGGCCTCCGCTACAACGAGTTCCACACCACGGCGCTCTGCTCGCCGACCCGTTCGGCGCTGCTGACCGGCCGCAATCACCACATGAACAATATGGGTTCGATCACGGAGACCGCCACGGCCTTCCCGGGCCAAACCGGCCAGCGCCCGAACAGCGTGGCGCCGCTTGCCGAGATGTTGCGGCTCAACGGCTACAGCACCGCCGCCTTCGGCAAGTCGCACGAAACCGCGGCCTGGGAGGTCAGCCCCTCCGGCCCGACCGACCGCTGGCCGACCCGCTCCGGCTTCGACAAGTTCTACGGCTTCATCGGCGGCGAGACCAATCAGTGGGCGCCGACGAATCTACGATGGGATGACCCAGGTCGAACCACCGAACGACCCGAACTACCACTTCATGACCGACATGACCAACCAGGCGATCGCTTGGATGGGCTACCAGAAATCGCTGACGCCGGACAAACCGTTCTTCATCTACTTCGCGCCCGGGGCCACACACGCGCCGCACCACGTGCCGAAAGAGTGGATCGCCAAGTACAAGGGCCAGTTCGACCAGGGCTGGGACAAAGTGCGCGAAGAAACGCTCGCCCGCCAGATCAAGCTAGGCGTCGTGCCAGCGGGCACAAAGCTTGCGCCCAAGCCGGAGGCCATCAAGGATTGGGACAAGCTCACCGCGGACGAACAGAAAGCTCTTTGCCCGCCAGATGGAAGTCTTCGCCGGGTTCGGCGAATATGCCGACGACGAAATCGGCCGGCTGATTCACGCCATCGAGGAGACGGGGCCAGTTCGACAATACGCTCATCTTCTACATCGTCGGCGACAACGGAGCGAGCGCCGAGGGCGGCATGAACGGCCTGTTCAACGAGATGACCTACTTCAACGGCGTACCAGAAAACGTCCAAGACATTCTGAAGCATTACGACGAGCTCGGCGGCCCGTCCACCTATCCGCACTACGCCGCGGGGTGGGCGGTCGCGGGTGATTCGCCGTTCGCCTGGACGAAGCAGGTCGCCTCAAGCTACGGCGGGACACGCAACGGGATGGTAATCCACTGGCCCAAGGGTATCACGGCAAGGGGCGAGGTGCGATCGCAGTGGCACCATGTCATCGACATCGCGCCGACGATCCTGGAAGCAGCGGGACTTCCCGAGCCGAAGACCGTGGATGGGATCCCACAAGACTCCCATCGAAGGCGTGAGCATGGTCTACACCTTTGCAGACGCCAAGGCGCCGAGCCGGCACACGACGCAGTACTTCGAGATCTTCGGCAACCGCGCTATCTACCAGGACGGCTGGCTGGCGGGTACCGTCCACCGAGCGGCATGGGAGTTCAAACCCCGGAGGGCGCTCGAAGACGACGTCTGGGAACTGTACGACGCCCGGACAGATTTCAGTCTGGCGAACGACCTCGCTGCGAAAAATCCAGCCGAAGCTCAAAGAGATGCAGGACCTATTCTTGAAGGAAGCAGTCAAGTACTCCGTGTCTGCCCCTCGATGACAGGACGATTGAGAGACTCAACCCTGCCCTGGTCGGGCGTCCCGATCTGATGGCCGGCCGTACATCCCTAACGGTCTATCAGGGAATGACTGGGATGTCCGAGAATGTCTTCATCAACACAAAGAACCGGTCGCACACGATCACTGCTGAAGTGGAAATACCGCCGGGCGGCGCCAATGGCGTGATCCTCGCACAGGCGGGCCGCTTCGGCGGCTGGAGTCTCTACTTGAAGGATGGCAAGCCGACGTACACCTACAACTGGCTGGGCCTGCATCGCTACACAATGGCCGCCGAGCAGGCTTTGCCTTCTGGGAAGGCAACCATCCGTTACGAGTTCGTATATGACGGTGGTGGTGTCGGCAAGGGCGGTACAGGCACGCTCTACGTCAGCGGCAAAAATGTCGCCACCGGCCGCATCGACCAAACCCAATGCTGCGCGTTCTCGGCGGACGAAGGCGCTGACGTAGGAGCAGATGAGGGCACGCCAGTCACCGAGGCCTACCAGGTGCCGTTCAAATTCACAGGCAAGATCGACAGGGTGACAATCGAGCTGCAAGAAACAACACGATCCGCTGCGGATATGACGGACAAAGCCCGCAGTGAGGCCGCTCTAAAGAAAGCGCTGTCCGACTAAGCTCAGAACCGAAGAATGGACGCGTTCGGAACTTATCAGCAGTTGGCCAATTTGTTGGCATCCTTTATACTTGCCAGCATTGTCGTGAATATTGATCTGATAGAGAGAAACTGAACGAACTGATCTAGGTGGCAGAAGAATAAGGCTGTTTCCAAGTCTAGACTCTGGCGTATGCTTACGGGCTGACCCTACAGCTAGTGCGTTTGGAAGTCACACCTGCGTCGCGAACTCATATCTCGGTTGCCATCGCTCATCTCGCCGGGTTTCTGCTTACCCTGGCCGGCGCTTTCCCGTTTGCATAAGACATGCTGACGGCGAAGTGGCCATGGGCATCTCGCACCTTGAGTGGCGGTCGCCTTATTGTAAAAAGTGACAGTACTCCGATATTAGCCCCCTGTGATAATTTCCGCTTTGCCTTACGACGCACATAGGTTTCCGGGGAATTAAGTCCTTATGACGAAAATATGTCGGAAGGAGAAAGCTCCCAGGGTCGCCACGCACTCGAGTCGGTTGAAAGTTGTTATATGCCTTGCGGTGTTGCTGGCTGGATTCGGCTTCTGGAAAGTTGCGGGCCGTTCTGTCCATGCGACTGGGCTTCCCGAGATGTCAGTGGCGCCAACCGAAGTGCAGCCCGCTGGCACGAGCGGCTTTTCTCCGACGGTCGAAAACAAGAACCTTCCCACGGGATCCGGGCCTCAAGGGATGGCCTGGATTCCCGGTGGTGAATTCTCCATGGGTGCTCAGGATCCACCAGGGAACAACGCAGTGGGCATGCAAGCCACCCTGGATTCGCGACCGATTCACCGCGTGTACGTTGACGGCTTCTGGATGGACAAGAATGATGTTGCGAATCGGGAGTTTGCGAAATTTGTGAAGGCAACTGGGTACGTCACCGTTGCGGAACGGAAGCCGAAGGCCGAAGATTTCCCGGGGGCTCCGCCGGAAAACTTGGTGGCTGGCTCCGTAGTTTTTTCACCGCCAGATCATGCAGTTTCGTTGGAGAACCATTACCAGTGGTGGTCCTATGTTCACGGCGCGAATTGGCGTCATCCGCTGGGGCCAAAGAGCACCATCCAAGGAAAAGGGGGCTACCCGGTTGTACAGGTTGCGTACGAAGATGCCGCGTCCTACGCAAAATGGGCCGGAAAACGATTACCGACTGAGGCGGAGTGGGAATTCGCGGCACGAGGTGGGCTGAGTGGAAAACCCTATGTCTGGGGAGATGAGTTTCGTCCGGGCGGTAAGTGGATGGCGAACACGTTCCAGGGTCAGTTTCCGGTTAAAGATACCGGAGAAGACCACTACGTAGGAATCAGCGGAGCTGCACGGTTTCCGGCGAACGGATATGGGCTTTACGATATGGCCGGAAACGTATGGCAATGGACCAGCGACTGGTATCGGCCCGATTATTACGAGCAACTGGCGACCGCGGGCGGCGTAGCGCGGAATCCGAAAGGTCCGGATACACCGTATGATCCCTCCGAACCAAACGAGCGAAAGAAAACTCATCGCGGAGGATCGTTTCTATGCACCGATCAGTACTGCTCGCGCTACATGGTGGGCACACGAGGGAAGGGCGAGGTTAGCACTGGCACGAATCATCTGGGCTTCCGCTGCGTGAAAGACCCGTCGTCGACCGTCTCTAAATGAATCCGCTGTCATCACTCAGAATTTGACTTCGCCATCGCTCCCGTCCGGAAAAACAGGGCTCGGAAGTTCTCCTCACCCAGCACGCGCTGCAATTCCCTGAAGGCAAACAACGGAATGAAAGTACAAAATACGACCACATTACGACTAATCAGGGTATCGATCCGAATGTCGTGCAGGGCTGCTCTTATATTCTCTCCATGCACAAGGAGCTTGATCCCTTCCTCGACGATGTGAAACCCGAGAACGAGCAAGCTAAATAGAAATGCCTTATAAAGTGTCGACTTCAACAAGGGTTTGGATTCTTGTCGCTTCCCAAGGTGCGCGTATTCTCCTATGAGAATCACTTTGGCAATCACGAGAGCATTAATTAAGGCCGCGCCGTAGTTGTAAAACGAGACGTGATATTGGTTCAGCAGAAGCATACTGTAGGTCACAACCGCGCAAAAGAAAAATGCCAGATACAAGAAGATCCACGCAAATTGCTCACCCTCGTGAATGGCCTTCTGCTTGAGGCCCACTTTGTTGGACTTTTCGGCATTCATATGGCCACCCCTTTTCGATCGCAATTTTTCTCCATTCAGACTCTCTGAAGCCACAGCCGGCTTCGGTTTCGGTAACGTGGACTAACAATATCAATAAGAAGAGCGAGGGCGAAGTTCCAGCTGCCATTCCTTATTCTGACTCCTCGCCGTGCGAGCAGATTGAGCGAAATGACGGACCTGATGGAATTGTCAGTAATGACAGTGTTAGGCCCCAATCGCGGTCGAGGAATGATTACGCTTCCAAGATTTCGGGACCATGCCACAGGCTCGCTTTTTCTCAGTGCGGCTGCGTGGCAGGACTAGTAACCGGGAATATCGTTTGCTCTAGAATCTGTCATTTTTGATAGTTCAAGTTGGCCGTGACTTTTCTTATGTTCGCGGCATGTCGGCGACACAGGGCCCGGATGCAGACCCGACCCCGAGGGAAAAGGTGCCTACACCTTTCCCTAGAGTCTCGCCCGGGTCCTCCTCTATTTCGCGAGGCTGTGCCGCTAATGGATATGCCAGGGGGTGTTCAATATTGAACATCCAGGTTTTTCGAGTTCTGCTTACACTTTGCAGTTGTTGGTGTCTGGGCCTAATACCTATCAGAGATTATATTTCCAATCGAATCGGCGATTCGAGTCGGCGAAGGCTTGTCGCGATCAGGGCAGACAATTTGCCGCAATACTAAGGCGTCCGGCAAGGCAGCGATACTGACGGCCTAGTCATTCCGCCGTAACAATCGTCAAGGCGAAATGTGATATATGTCATAGAAATAATTTCCCGTAGGGATACATTGTCGGCTATAAGTTTCTCCGGGACGCACTGACGATTACGTCTAGGCCAAAATGAACGCAGCACGACTTGGGTCAGCGGGAATTGACACTCGATCTGTGAACTTCGAGTGGCTGGCCGCGCATTCATTGCCTGCGGTTCAAGATTCTGTTTCCGCTGCCATCTGCATCGGAGGTAAGTGATGGATAGCTCCTCGAGTCGTCCGTCGTGGAACATCCCGGATTTGAAGTCCATTTTCCGCATGGTCGCCATAGTCTGTTCTGTGGCAACTCTGTCTTACCTCGGCGCAAGAATCGGAGGCGCACTCGTCGTATATCCCCAAAACATTTGGCCGTTTTGGCCAGGTTGCGCACTTCTAGTCTCGGTTCTATTGCTGGCACCGCGTAAGAGTTGGCCAATACTTATCGTGGCCGGCTTTGCGGCATTCGCCCTCTATGATCTGCAGGCAGGTGTGCCTGTGGGGATGATGGTCCGCCTGATTTTCGCTGACGCAATCGAAGTCATTTCCGTAGCTTTGCTTGTTAGCTATTCCTTCGGCGGAGTGCCCAGGCTGGACAGTGTAAAGGCTCTGGCCAAGTACTCTTTCTCGGCGGTAATCCTAGCGTCCTTCGTTGCGTCGTTTCTCGGGGCACTTGCCTGGCGACGCGGATATTGGATTAATTGGAAGATCAGTTTTTTTTCGGAGGCAATAGCATTCTTGACTATTCCGCCTGCGATTTTGGGATGGACTAGCCGGGGCCCGGCGTGGGCACGGAAATCACGCGCTTACTACCTCGAAGCAGGCGCGCTAATACTAGCGTTGGTCCTTTTTGGATGGCTGACTTTCGTAGCGCTCGGGACCAGCAGCCCGCCTATATTGCTTTATTGTTTCGTGCCCTTTCTGCTCTGGGCGGCTTTACGCTTCGGATCGACAGGGGTGAGCACTTCGATGATTGTTATCGCATTTCTGTCGATCTGGGGCGCCATCCACGGACATGGTCCCTTCACCGGCCAAGGAACGCTCGAGAACGTTTTGTCACTACAACTGTTCTTATTGTTTGCAACAGTGCCTTTCATGGTCTTCGCTGCGCTTGTGGAGGAACGCCAAAGAGCAGTCGCGGAGCTGCGAGAAGACGAAGAACGAATACGTTTAGGGATGGTGGCCGGCAAGATGATGGGATGGGAATGGGACATCAAGAGCGGGCGCAATCCTTGGTTCGGTGAGACGTGCACAGTGATGGGAATGACATCCGCCGATAGCTCAGGATCTATACAGGATTTTTGGGATCGTGTGCATCCGGAGGACTATAGCCAACTTTCGAAGGCCCTTGAGACTGCAAAACGGGACCACCTCGAGTTTGACCAAGAATTCCGCGTGGTTTGGCCAGATAAGACGGTGCACTGGCTACGGTCCGCAGGCAGATTTTTCTACGCGGCCGACGGCAAGCCCGAACGCATGATCGGTGTCTTGAGGAATATCACCGTGCGCAAGCTTGCGCTCGAGGCGGTGCGGCAGAGAGAGGCGGAACTGAGAGAGGCCCAGCGCCTAGCCAAGATAGGTAATTGGAAATGGGATCCTGAAACGGATACGGTCACCTGGTCAGAAGAACTTTATCGGATCGCCGGCCGCGATCCCAATTTGCCGGCGGCGAGCTACAACGAACACGGGAAGCTCTATAGAGCTGAAAGCTGGGAACGGCTGCAGCGCGCCGTAGAAGAAGCATTGCGCGAGGGAACTCCCTACGAACTCGACCTGGAGATGGTCCGATCGGATGGAACCACAAGATGGCTCGCTGCTCGAGGCGAAGCGCTGCGCAATCGCTCGGGACGGATTGTGCAGCTCCATGGCACGGTGCAAGACATCACCGAGCGCAAGCGAACAGAAGAGGAGCTGCGGGAAAGCGAGGAACGATTCCGCAGCGTATTCCAGGATGCTGGCATAGGAATGGCGATCGTTTCACCGGAAGGCCTTTTTTTTGCCGGCAATGAGGCATTTTCTAAATTCATTGGATACACCGAAGCGGAACTTCTGAGCCGTACGGTTCAATCAGTCACGCATCCGGATGACTGGCCGATGTTTTCGCAAAGGTTAAGACAAGCCCTCATAGATGGAGTCTGCTTCCAAGGAGTAGAGAAGCGCTATCTACACAAGAATGGACAAGTGCTGTGGGGGGAATGCAGTGCTTCCTTAATTCGTGACACCCACGGCAAGCCCCAGTACTTCGTGGCCGAGGTGCTCGATATCACGGAGCGCAAGCAAGCGGGGCGAACTCTTCGCGAAAGCGAAGAACGATTTCGCCTAGTCGCTAACAGCGCTCCGGTGTTGATGTGGATGTCCGGCATAGACAAACTCTGCACTTTTTTCAATCAGTGCTGGCTGGACTTCACCGGTCAGTCGATAGAACACGAGATGGGAGAGGGCTGGGCGTCAGGTGTGCATCCAGAAGACTTAACTTATTGTCTTGGGACTTACTCGGCAGCGTTTGACGCCCGCGTCGACTTCGAGATGGAATACCGTCTAAGACGCTTCGACGGAAAGTATCGATGGATTGTTGACTACGGTGTGCCCCGATTTGAATCCGATGGGTCGTTCTGTGGCTATATCGGTTCTTGCATTGATATAACGGACCGCAAGTTATCGGAAGCTTCGCTCGAAGAGTTAAGCGGGCGCTTAATCACCGCGCAGGAGCAAGAGCGGACACGCATCGCGCGGGAACTTCACGATGATTTCAGCCAGCGCCTGGCCCTTCAGGGTATCGGCCTTGCACAGTTGTGGAAGAAGCTACCTGAAACAGAAGTGGAGGAGCGGGCCAAAGTTCAGGAGTTGATGAAAAGAACCCAGGAAATATCTTCTGATATGCATTCGCTCTCCCATCAACTTCATTCCAGCAAGCTCGAGCATGTCGGTCTGGCCCCGGCTTTGAAGGGACTTTGTGAAGAATTGAGCTCGAAATATAAGATCCAAATCGAATTTACCGATTTCGCAGGTTTTTCCGAAATTCCGAAGGATGTTGCGCTGTGCCTTTTCAGAGTCGCACAAGAGTCGCTGGGCAATGTGGCGAAACATAGTCAAGCAAAGCAAGCCCAAGTTGAGCTCTATGGTGCAACGAATGAAATTAGGCTGCGCATCGTGGACGGCGGTTTGGGTTTTAATCCGGCACTCCGAAACGGAGACCTGGGATTGGGACTGATCAGCATGCGCGAACGATTGCGACTGGTTGGCGGAAGGCTGTCAGTGCAATCGGCGCTCGCGCAGGGGACAGAGATTGTCGCCGAAGTCCCATCGTCCGTCTTCAATCGTGGGGAAAAGGTAAGAGCAATGACTATGGGAGGAAGAAAATCATGAAACGTCCTCGTGTACTATTAGCAGATGACCATCTGATGTTGCTAGATGCGCTCAAGAAACTCCTGGAACCCAGATACGAAATCGTTGGCTTAGTGAGCGATGGACGTGCGCTTCTGAAAGCTGCGGAAAAGTTGCGTCCGGACATCATCGTACTCGATATTGCCATGCCGCAGTTGAACGGACTGGATGCCGCCCGACAACTCAAACAATCCATACCTAGCGCAAAACTCATTTTCATGACAATGAACGAAGACCCTTACCTGGTGGGAGAGGCTTTTCGAGCAGGTGCTTCGGCATACCTGCTTAAGCAGGCAGCAGGGCTAGAACTGAACGAAGCGATTGAACGAGTACTGAAGGGAGGTTGTTTTGTAACGCCGAGTGCTTCGAAAGGCCTTGACGATATTTCCTTGCGGGATCCAAAGGATCGTGAGCTGGCCCCTGAGCCTACCGCGCGGCAACGGGAAGTCATTCAATTATTGGCAGAAGGCCGCACCATGAAAGAAGTAGCTAAACTACTCTATATCACTCCCCGAACTGTCGCGGCTCACAAATATACCGCAATGGAACTGTTACAGGTAAAGACTAACGCCGAGTTAATACATTACGCAATCAAGCACCGGATTATCTCCGTATAGCCTCAACCATTTTTCTCTCCCGACTGTAAGTTCTACCAATAGTAATAGCCCGCAATTGCGCTCATGTTGGCTCCTGAGAAATGCTCCGTTGCGAGTGAAAGATGCCAGGGGGAGATAATAATTCCGCAGGTCGAACTCTCATGACTCGAACACGGGTGGTAGTGGCGGAGGACCTCTCTCCCGTATTGACCACAGTAGTCGCACTGCTGCGCGAATCATTCGACGTTGTTGGCACCGTCAACAACGGACGAGCAGCTCTGGAAGCAACGCTCAAGCTCGAACCCGACTTGGTAGTACTGGACATCTCGATGCCGCTCATGAGTGGGATTGAGGTGGCGCAAGAACTTAAGAAACTGGGAAACAAGGCCAAGATCGTGTTTCTCACGGTCCATGAAGACACCGACATTCTGAACACTTGCCATGCCGCGGGAGGGCTGGGTTACGTAGTTAAGTTGCTAATGGATACCGACTTGGTCCGTGCAATGAATGAGGCGCTAGCTGGCCATGTATTTACATCTGAATTTCCGTCCAAGCAAGACATGGTTTGACCGGGAGCATGCGAATGACAACGATGACGCTGTTACTTTTGACAATTGAATCAAGATCAAGAGAAGCATAGGGATGAACCATTTCGATCGCTTCAACGATGATCGTTTTTGAGACGGCAAAAAATGGAAAACAGAATGAAGGGAAAAAGGAGACCAATGATGAGCCAGAACCAATCTAATCCGAAGTTTCGCTTGCGAATAGCTTTCCTCTGCTTTTTAGCAGCCGTAGTATTCCCATCCGTTAGTCGAGCACAAGCAGCCCCGGTTTTCGAGATTACGCCAGCCGATAGCAAGATTACGTTCTTCGTGAAATCTAACGTGGCCCTGGAAGGCAATTTCAACAAGTGGGGCGCCACTCTGACATTTACATCGCCCGAACTTTCCACTGGCGTTTTGGACGTCCAAATTCAGGCCGCCACTGTGGACACCGGCAGCGGTATGAAAGACGGTAAGCTCAAGGGCAAAGACTTCTTCAACGTTGAGCACGACCCGCTGATCACGTTCAAATCGACGAAGATTGTCCAGACCGGGCCTGACACCTTTGAGGTAGATGGCGACTTCACCATTCGCGGAGTCACCAAGCCCGAAAAACTGGAGCTGACGGTTACCGGCAAGGGCACCGGCAATGGCACGATCAAAGGGACCATGGCCTTCGACCGTAAGGACTACGGGTTGAACGGCAGCATTCCATTCATCAAGATTGCCGATCGCGTGGAAGTCACGGTGGATCTCAAGGCCAAGCGAGTCAGCGGGCCTCCGGTGAACGTAAAGTAATAGCCATCCCGGCGGATGGGCAGTCTCGATCATACTGGTTCTCATAATCGCCATTTCAAACCCGCGAGAACCAGGGGTGCAGAATCGGAATTTAACGGGAGGAAAAAGATGATGCAAAAGAAGTCAATCAGGATGGCGAGGGTCGGCGCGGGATTGGTGTTGGCGTTACTGGCGTGCAGCGTGGCCATGGCGCAGGACGTTACGACGAACGCGATGCCGGGTGTCAGCTTCGCAAAATACCACACCTACAAGTGGGTGACGGTCGAAGGCGCGTCGTACCCGAACCAGATTGTGGATACGCAGATCAAAGATTCCGTAGATTCTCAGTTAGCGGCCAAAGGATTAACCAAGGGAGCTGATGACAAGGCCGATCTCTACGTTGCGTATCAAGTCTCCGTCAATCAAGAAAAACACTGGAACGCATACGGCATGGGCGGCGGAGTGCGCTGGGGCGGCGGAATGGCCACAGCCCAAAGCTCGACCATCAGTATTGGAACGCTGGTCCTCGACATGTATGACCCCACGACGAAACAACTGGTCTGGACCGGCCGCGTTTCCAAGACCATCGATCCCAGTGCTAACCAGGCGAAGAAACAGAAGAACCTGGATAAGGCCATGCAGAAATTGCTGAAGAGCTTCCCGCCTAGCTAGACCGAGAAGATGGCACGTGAAATTGAGCTGGCCGAACGCGAGCGGCCCGAGTCTTTCAGAGTGTTGCTTGCCAACAAAGAAATAAAAAGGAGAGCGTTGATGAATCCGGCGTGGATGAAAAGAGTGGGCCTCATTTTGGCGACATTTATCGGTGTCATGGGACTAGCAAGTGCGCCGGGCGCTTCAGCACAAGATAAAAAACCCAATATCATCTTCATCATGGGCGACGACGTCGGCTGGCTCAACATCGGCGCCTATCACCAGGGCCTGATGGCAGGCAGGACTCCAAATCTCGATCGGCTCGCCGCCGAGGGCATGCGTTTCACGGACTATTATGCTGAGGCAAGTTGCACTGCGGGCCGCGCGAACTTCATCACCGGCGAGATTCCCATTCGCACAGGAATGACAACCGTGGGACAGGCCGGCGCTTCAATCGGGCTGCCGGCAGAAGCACCGACGATTGCCACCGTGCTCAAGTCCATGGGGTACGCAACCGGTCAGTTCGGCAAAAACCACCTAGGCGACAAGAACGAGTTTCTGCCCACTGTGCACGGATTCGACGAATTCTTCGGTTACCTCTATCACTTGGATGCGATGGAAGATCCTTGCCATCCGAATTATCCCACGGCCCTGAAAGACACGGTTGGGCCTCGCCACATGGTGCATAGCTGGGCGACGAACGTAGATGATCCTACGGTGCAGCCACGCTGGGGTGCGATCGGCAAGCAGAAGATTGAGGACGCTGGAGAGCTTTGCCCTAAACGGATGGAAACAGTAGATGATGAGATTCTGAGCGACGCGCTTACGTGGGTTGATAAAGCCCATCGCGACGGCAAGCCGTTCTTTCTCTGGCTCAATCCCACCCGGGTACATGTCTTGACTCACTTGTCTCCGAAGTACGAGGCTATGCGCACACCGGAGAACGGTTGGTCCATCGAGGAAGCCGCGATGGCCCAGCTCGACGACATCGTCGGCTCGGTGATGCAGAAGGTCAAAGATTTAGGTCTCGATGACAACACCATCATCGTGTTCTCGACCGACAACGGCACAGAGAACTGGACATGGCCGGATGGCGGCCAGACGCCGTTTGCCGGGGGCAAAGGCACGGTATTGGAAGGTGGCTTCCGTGTCCCCGCCATCATCCGGTGGCCCGGACACGTTCCTGCTGGAAAGGTCGAGAACGGAATCATATCCGGGCTCGACTGGTTCCCGACGTTCGTGGCGGCCGCAGGGGATCCAAACATCGCTGAGGAGCTAACGAAGGGCAAGCAAGTCGGCGACAGAACCTACAAAGTCCACCTCGATGGCTACAACCAGATGGACATGGTCACCGGGAAAGGCCCGTCGAGTCGCCACGAGCTTTTCTATTTTGCAGAGGGCACGCTCGGAGCCGTGCGCATCGACGACTACAAATACCGATTCATCGATCAACCGGGCGGCTGGCTGGGCGGAACGGTCCACCCCGACGTTCCAATCCTCGTCAACCTTCGACTCGACCCGCTCGAGCGCTCCGGAATAAACCAATCAGCCTTTGCCTTCACGGGATGGTTTGTGTACGAATTCTGGCGCTTCGTCTACGTGCAGCAGGTGGTCGGCAAAGCGGCGCAGACCTTTATAGAATTTCCGCCGATGCAAAAGGGTGCGAGTTTCAACCTCGAGGCCCTCAAAGCGGAACTAGCAGCGAAGGCCGCGCAGATGTCGAAAGGCGAGCACTAGCGGAACCTGAACCAGGGCGAGCACCTCACGGGGTGCCCGCCCTGAGTTCATAGAGGCCTGGCCGGTTGCAAATCGCCCACCCGGCTTAAACGACCAAGAAATGAATTGCCTTCGTCGCAGTTGGCTCATGGCACCGCTTCTCCTGTTGTTGCATAGCTCGCCTGCGTGCGCCCAATCATCAGTTACGGAGTTTTTTCCAGAGATCGATACATACTTCAAGCTGAATTCAAATATTCGTTTCGTCTTTCAGGCCAAAGAAACCAGAGAAGGTGGCGATCCGACGCAAGCGGAGATCGGGCCCAGCGTCGAATTCTATTTGAAACCGCTCCTCCGGTTGAAAAAGGTGACCGTATTCGATCTGGACGACGCAAAATCCAGGCCGCTGGTGTTAGCAGTCGGATATCGCTATGTTCCTTCACCCGGCAAACCGACGGTAAACCGAATGGAGCCCGTCCTAACATTTCATGTTCCTCTCGTAGCTCAGATACTACTTTCCGACCGGAACCGCGCGGATCTCGATTGGTCCAGTGGAAATTTCACATGGCGCTACCGCAATCGCTTGACGCTCGAACGCCGTTTCACCATTCACTCCTACCATCCGGCGCCTTACGCTAGCGCCGAGGCTTTCTACGAAAGCAAGTATGGTAAATGGAGCACAACGGCGCTTTACGCGGGCTGTCTATTTCCGATCGGCAAACACGTCGAGCTGGATCCGTACTACGAGCACGAGAACAATACAGGCAAGAGTCCCAATCAAGTAATAAACGCCGCTGGGTTGGTACTGAATCTCACTTTTGGCGCCCTTCAAGCAAAAACTGAGAAAACATTCACTCAGCAAAGCGCTTCCGGGAAAGGATTAAGGGCTGCAGAAGCAGCTTCGGCGATGACTGATCGAGCCACAACAGACTGTCAGTTTTGACAATAACATTCCGCCGGCGCGCGGAGCAGCATTACCAAGTCCGAAGGGTTGCGCGCGGTATCAAGCGAATTATGGAAGAAGCGCGCGCGAGCCTACCGAGTCGGAAGATGTCGGCCATTCAGCTTTTAAGGAGTTTCTCTTGAAATCGAACCAGAAATTGACGGCATCAGCAATATTCTTGGGGCTGTTGCTGTTCGCGTATGCGTTGCCGTGCCGCGCTCAAGCAGCCGCTCCCCAACGCAACATAGATGCAATCGAGGACAGCGGTTCGATCCCGGCCGTTGCGTTGGCTGTCTCTAGTACTGACCCGCCACCGGCACCCAATGCCGAGCTGGTGGCCGCAGCGCCCGTACCTGCTCCGGCCAGTGCCGCCCGCAGTGACAGCGACTGGCACCTCATGGTGGCTCCGTATCTTTGGCTTCCCTGGGTGTATGGGACAATCGGAGCGAACGGCCACGACGCCAGGTTTTATGCGAGCCCGGGTGATCTGCTCTCGCATTTCCGCTTCGGCCTACTGGGTGTGGTGCAACCGAGCTACAAGCGATTTCTGTTCCCGCTCGATATTATTTGGATGAGGCTGGGCGATGATAAAGCACTGCCGAACACCCCGAACGGGACGGTGGTGAACGTGAAAGCCGATGTATTCGTCCTCACTCCCAAGGTCGGTTACCGGGTAATCGACACAGAAATGATCAAGATCGACGCTCTTGCGGGTTTCCGCTATTGGCATCTCGGGCAAAACGTGTCGTTCACCACCAACTCATTCAATTTCTCCGGCTCTCAGAATTGGGTGGATCCGGTGGTCGGTGGGCGCATAACAGGAATTCTAACTCCCAAATTTGAAGTTACGATAGGTGGCGACGTGGGTGGCTGGGGTGTCGGTTCACAACTGGAGTATCAGGTATTTGGTACGCTGGGTTATCGGATAAAGCCAGCGCTGGCGCTACAAGCCGGTTACCGCTATCTGGACCTGAGATATACCAATGGAACGAGGATCTTTGCTCCCGCCATGTCCGGTCCATTCTTTGGCGCAACAATCATCCTCAAGTAACGTGACCCAATCGTGGCACGACAGAGATATCGAATCAGCCAAAGGAGAATTTTAATGAATCGCGTCCTTGCAACCACGAACAGGAATCAAGCTGTTACCAGCCGAGTCTCTTCTTACAGGCGTACAGCTCGTATTTATTGGCGCATTGCTGCTTGTTACTGCCTCCTCGGCGTTTGCTCAAGGTGGTGAGCTGCAGCAGAAGCTCGCGGCCGTGAAGCAATCCGCCGCGGAGAATAAGCAAAGACTGCGCCAGTATCAGTGGACGGAAACGATACAGCTCACGCTGAAAGGAGACGCGAAGCCCCCCACTCAAAATCTATGCCAGTATGGTCCGGACGGGCAGGTTCAGAAGACGCCCATCGGTCCTCCGCCGGAGCCGCCCAGCGGTGGCAGAGTGAAGCAACGAGTGGTTGCGAAGAAAAAAGCAGAAATGAAAGATTACTTGGGAGACGTGAAAGATCTGCTCGGCATGTACGTGCCGCCCGACCCTCAGAAAATGGAACAGAATTTTCAGGCCGGCAAACTCTCATTCAATCCCGCCGGCGGCGTGGTGAACTTAGTCTTCACGGATTACGCCCAGCCCGGCGATCGAATGACCCTCACTTTCGATCCCGCTTCAAAAAAGATAACTGCCGTGAGCGTGAATACCTACATGGGTCAGGAAAAAGACGCAGTCACGCTGCAGGTTCGAATGGCAAGTCTGCCGGATGGTACCAACTATTCGCAGCAGACCATTCTTAACGCCACCGCCAAGGAGTTGGTCGTTACAACCACCAATTCGAATTACCAGAAGCCGTAGGACAGAGTATGGGAGGAAGGCAAACAATTAGTTGGATTCTGGCAGTAGTATTCCTGGGCGTGTGTGCCATGGCACTGGCACAAGACTCCAACCAGAATCCAACTTTCGTCATAAAGGGACGTCCCGGAAGCGTGCCGGTGATCCAGATGAACGGCCGCGCATACGTAGAAATTGAGGCCCTCGCGCGAGTCTCAAACGGCTCGCTCAGCTTTGCTGGAAGCCAGATTGTGTTAACGCTGCCCAATGACGCCGCAACCGCATCGGCAGCTGCCGCGGTTGCGCCCGCGCCCACTGCGGCGTCGCCTCCGGGGTTTTCGAAAGGCTTCATGAATGCGGGAATAGAAGAAGCCGCAACCCTCAGGGAATGGCACACCGCTCTTGCCAGCGCCATCCAAAACGGATACCCGGTGACGTCTGACATGCTAATGTCATATCGCCTTCAGGCGACTACGAACCTGCGTTTGGCTTCGACCGCGATGGTCACCGATTCGGATCGCAATGCCTACCGGCTATTGAGCAATGAATTTCAGAACATGGCGAAATTGAGCGACAAGTATGTCGCTGCACGCGCCAATATGACTTATATCTCTCCGGATGCTCTCCAGAACGATTCTTTGAACCAGCGATTCGTGGCTTGCGGTCACTCGTTGGGGGCTATGGCGGGCAGTGGCCAGTTTGTTGACGACGGTTCGTGCAACTGAAGTCAAGTGACCAGCTCCAGAGGTGCCCTATCATTCTTTCATCTAACAACGTAATCACGATTCCGGTGCATCCCCACCTGGGCATGCACTCAGCCGCATAAGGCATTTGACAGGTCATAGCCCACTGTCAGTTTTGACACTGACATTCGGCGTGTGCAAGGAGCAGCATAAACGAGCCGGTAGTGAGATAAGGAATTTTCCTCGCTTTCAGGATTGGGAGACCACTATGGAAAGACCCAACAAATTTGTTCAGCAAGCAATTATTGTGATCCTTGCCGTTTGCATGAATATGAGTTTTGCGAGCGGAAACCTCTCGGTCCCCCAGTCCGGGACCTCGCCTGCGATGTCGCCGGATGAACTCGACAAGCTCCTTGCCCCGGTCGCGTTGTATCCCGATGCCTTGCTCATGCAAGTTTTAGCGGCTTCGGTGGACTCCCAGGAAGTTTTGGATGGAGGGAACTGGCTGCTGCAAAACAAGAGTCTGGAAGGCACTGCACTCGACAGCGCCGCGAAAAGCGCGGGATTTGGTCCTGCCATGATTGCATTGTTTCACTTCCCTCAAGTCGTTGACATGATGTGCTCGGAAATTGAATGGACCAAGCAGCTTGGCGCGGCGTTCAATGCGAGCCAGAGTGCGGTTCTTGATGCGGTCCAGCGGCTTCGACTCCAGGCGAAACAGGCCGGTAATTTGCAAACCACCCCGCAGCAAACAGTGGTTACACAACAGGCGAGCGGCCAGCAGGTGATTGTGATTCAGCCGACAAATCCTCAAATAATTTACGTGCCGCAATACAATCCGGTGCAAGTATATGTCGCGCCCCCGCCGGCACAGCCGGCAACGGGTCTGATCGTCGCATTCGGAGTTGGCATTGCTGTCGGCGCCATGTTCAGCAGTAACAATTATTATTATTATCCGCGCTGGGGCTACGGCGGCGGCGTCTATTACCGCGGTGGCCCGTGGGTTTCCCACCACTACGTCTACCGTCCCGTCTATGGCCCCAATTACCATCGGGCGACGTTGTATTACCGGCCGCCGAATTATCCGTACGCTTATAACCGGCCATATCCTGGGAATACCCACTACAATTCGAGCAACTACTACAACAACTACCGCGGCAACACGAACAATCAAAACAAGAGCAACAACACGATTAATCGGAACGTTAGCGGGAACAACGTCACGATCAATACCGGCAATCAAGTCAACAATCAGGGCAGCAAAACGCGAAACACTGCTGTGAACAGCGGCAACACGCAGACGAATCAAAGTTGGAAAGGGCAATCGACCTACAACGGCGGCAACAAGAATACTGGAAACTCGGCCAACAACGCGTCGAGAAACCCATCGACAGCCAACGCCAGACCGAATTCTTCGGGACAGGCTAATACTCAAGCCGTGAAGCCAGACCGGGGCTATTCGCCTAGCTCGTCCAATTCATCCCATGCGGCATCAACTCAGAAACCAGCCGCTCAAGCTCAAACCCGGCCAGCAGGCGCATTTGAAGGAGCTGGAAACAACGGCAAATCAGAGAGAAGCGCCAGCCAGCGTGGCGCAGCAAGCACGCAGGGAAGAAGGGGGAAACAATGAGATTTCAACACGCGGTTCGCCTTAACGCACGCAAACTGGCAATGCTTTCGTTGATAGCTCTGTTGGGGCTGGCGACAACGGTACCGCTGATGGCGCAAGCTGTCAGTGGACAGAAAACTTTCGCTTCATCTTCGGAAGCGGTCCAGGCTTTGGTGACGGCAGCTCGCTCGGGCGATCCAGCCGAACTCGAGCCACTACTCGGGTCGCAAGCGAAGGAGCTTATAGCATCCGGCGATTTGGGACAGGAAAAACAAGTTCTCGCAGACTTCGTTAAGGCATACGGTCAGAAACATTCGATCTCGGTTGAAGCACAAGGTATTGAATACCTGCAAGTGGGGCCCGGTAACTGGCCATTCCCGTTTCCGATCGCCCGCGACGGCAAGATGTGGTATTTCGACGTCGATCGTGGCAGTGAAGAAATCGCCTATCGTCGAGTTGGCCGTAACGAACTTGGTGCAATCGCCGTGTGCGAAGGCTATGTGCAAAGCCAGATCGAATATGCCTCGAAAGGACATGACGGCAATCCGAGCGGTATTTACGCATCGAGATTTCACAGTGATGCAGGCGAGCAGGACGGTCTTTACTGGGTTACTTCGGAAGGTAAGCCAGCCAGCCCCATGGGCCTATTGGTCGCGAACGCTGCAGCAGAGCCGCAGCAATCAGCAACAAGTACGGCGCCCTATTACGGTTACCTTTATAAGATTCTCACCGAGCAGGGGCCAGAGACCGATGGAGGCTCGAAAAGCTACATCGTAAACGGAAAATTGACCGGAGGTTTTGCTCTGGTTGCGTATCCGGCCCATTATGGTTCAAGCGGCATCATGACTTTTATCGTCAACCAAGACGGCGTCATATATCAGCAGGATCTCGGTGAGAAGACAGCTGAGCTTGCATCACAAATCATCGTCTACAATCCAGATAGCTCCTGGAATGCGGCTCAAGACTGATTTGCAAGGCGGATTTGGCGAAATTTTCTGATTCTCAAAGCTGTTGGCGGAAGTTCCTCTGTTAAGGTCAGTCGCATGAATTAACCTTCACATTTGACTCTGTCACTTTTGACAATTACATCCGAGAACCATTTGGGCGAGCATCACGAAGCTTGTGACTTCGTCGGGGTGGATCACACTTCGCACCGCGCGAAACAATCGCGTTCGTCAAACACAAAACTTGTGAGGTCGCAGTGAGGTATCCAAGAAATCGAGAGAGGTTAACATGACGCGAAGAGTGAGCATAGTCTGGATTATCTGCTCGGTATTGCTTACAGCATTTGGAACGAATGCTCAGCAGAAAAAACCTAACATTCTCGTCATCATGACTGATGACGTCGGCGTTTGGAATATCAGCGCCTACCATCGCGGTATGATGGGCGGTCGGACGCCCAACATCGACCGCATAGCCAATGAAGGAGCGCTCTTCACCGATTACTACGCCCAGCAGAGCTGCACGGCAGGACGCGCTGCGTTTATCACTGGGCAGCATCCCTTCCGTACCGGTCTTTTGACCGTCGGCATGCCCGGTTCGCCTATTGGCTTGCAGAAGGAAGACCCCACAATCGCCGATCTGCTCAAGCCCCTCGGATACGTGAGCGCCCAAATTGGCAAGAATCACCTCGGCGACCGAAACGAATTCCTGCCCACCGTGCACGGCTTCGATGAATTTTACGGAAACCTCTATCACCTGAATGCTGAGGAAGAGCCGGAAGACCCTGACTACCCCAAATTACCCGCCTTTCACGAAAAGTTCGGTCCGCGCGGGGTGCTCCGATGCGTCGCGTTGACTTCTGACAATCCAGCACCTACCGACCCTCGTTTCGGCGCTTGGGGCAAACAGAAGTGCGAGGACACCGGCCCGCTCACTCGTGAGCGCATGGAAGCGGTCGAAGAGGACCTGCTCCAGGTCTCGCTCAATTTCATGGACAAATCCGCGAAAAGTGGAAAGCCGTTCTTTCTCTGGCACAACACAACGCGCATGCACGTCTGGACCCGGCTCAGCCCGCAGTGGGAAAACAAGAGCGGGTATGGTTTGTACGCGGATGGAATGATGGAACTCGATTGGGTTGTCGGTCAACTTCTGAAGAAGCTTGATGACCTGGGCATTGCCGACAAGACTATTGTTGTGCTGACCTCGGACAATGGCGCTGAAAAGTTCACCTGGCCGGACGGCGGTACCGAGCCTTTCCGCGGAGAAAAGGGCACAACTTGGGAGGGAGGTTTTCGTGTCCCATGCGTGGCTCGCTGGCCCGGCGTCATTAAGCCGAACACCATCGTCAATGACATCGCTTCGCATGAAGACTGGACGCCTACTTTCCTCGCCGCGGCTGGTGTCCCCGACGTGAAGCAACAACTCATCAAGGGCTATCAGTCCGGTGAGAACACGTTCAGGGTTCACCTCGACGCTTATGACATGACCGACGTGCTCTCCGGCAAGGGACCCGGCCAGCGCAAGGAGATTTTCTACTTCGACGATTCCGGCAGTCTCAATGCGTTCCGATATGGCGACTGGAAAGTTACGTTTGCTACTAAGGACTCCTGGTGGGCTGATGTTGCGAAACCCCGTACCGTGCCACTAGTGATTAACCTTCGGCAGGACCCTTTCGAAGTGACGATGGATTCCCAATTGTATGCTCGATGGTATGGAGACAAGCTCTGGGTGATGGTCCCCGCCCAGGCCATCGTGGGACAGTTCCTTATGAGCTTCAAAGAATTCCCGCAACGGCAGAAATCTGCGTCCATTAACATTCAACAAGTCCTGGACCAGATGAAGGCACAAACCGACTAATGCGACGCAACGCCGATGTCATGTAGCTGAAGCTAAATGGAGCTGAAATCGAATGGGGCATGTTGGAGTTCGCCTTCATTGGACCCTAAGAACCGCGCTCGCATTAACCCTGGTGCTGCTCGGAACAACAGGTGTGCGAGCCCAGAGAGATCCTTTGCCATCGTGAAATGACGGAGCCGCTAGAAAAGCGATCATCGCGTTCGTGAAGGACACCACCGAGAAATCCAGTCCCGAGTACGTCGAGCCTAAAGACCGCATCGCCACATTCGACCAGGACGGCACGCTTTGGACGGAGCATTCTCTATACACGCAACCATGTTTGCGCTCGACCGCCTGACGAAGCTCGCTCCTCAGCACCCCGAATGGAAAGAGACCGAACCATTCAAGTCGGTACTCAGCAGCGACCGCGAAGCGATGGCTAAGTTCACCGAAAAGGACTGGATAGAAATTATCAGCGTGACGCACGCGGGGACGGGTATGGAAGAGTTTCAGGCGCTTGTAAAAGACTGGCTCGCCACCGCCAAAGCTCCCCGCTTCGGCCGCCCATACACCGATCTTGTTTACCAACCGATGTTAGAGGTTATGAAGTACCTGCGAGAGAAGGGCTATCGTACTTACATTGTTACTAGGGGTGGACAAGCGTTCGTGCGCGTTTACCGCGAGCAGATTTATGGCGTTCCGCCGGAGCAAGTGATTGGATCGATCGCGCAAACTCGCTTCGATGATTCGAGGGGGAAGCCGGTGATGATGCGCGAGCCGAAAGTGTTCTTCCTCGACGATGGCCCCGGCAAGGCAATCGGTATCAATATGTTCATCGGCAAGCGGCCATACGCGTCCTTTGGGAACACTGAAGGCGACGCCCCAATGTTGGGATGGACCCAAGGAGGCGAGGGCACGCGGCTGATGATGCTCGTTCGATGCGACGCGCGAATACGCTTATGGACCAGCCGGCGGGCTTCCAGACACTCACGTCGGCGCTTTCTCCGAAGCCTTAATGACCAAAGCAATTAAGAACGGCTGGATCGTCATCAGCATGAAGAACGACTGGAAGCACGTTTACTCCTTTGAAAAATAACTTGATGTATGCGATCTTGCCGCGGTTATCCAGAAACTGAACCCCAAATCCTCACCTGTTACTTTTGACAATTAACAGCCACGATGACTTCTGTTATCGTGCCGTCGCGCTGGGTGGCGCTCTAACTATGAAGATTCCTCGTTCCAGCCTTGCCCTGATTGCCAGCTCTCTAATGATGCTCGTCCTCACATTGTCAGCTTTCCAGACCGGCGCGCAGGACCAACCTAAAAGAGAAACAATTCAAGCGCAGGCGATGGGGCTGAACACAGCGGTGGGCAAGACTTTTAATGTGACTATCTCAATCGATTCTTACTCCACTCCGGACGACCAAAAAGTCTTGATTGACGCGTTCACCCAAGGCGGCCAAGCTGCACTCTCAAAAACCTTGTCCAAAATGAAACCCAGAGGACGAGTAGCCGTTACCGGCACTCTGGGTTATGACATTGGGTACATCCGGACTTTTCCCAATGAAAATGGACGAAAAATTCGCTTGATTACGGATCGCCCTATTAAGATGGCGGAGGCGCGCAATATGACGCGCTCGAAGGACTATGACTTGTCCGCCATCGAACTGAATATCAGCAACGATAAGTCGAAAAGTTCCGGCAGCCTGATCGTCGGGTTGCGCGTGAAGGTGGATAAAGACAATCAGATAGTTTTCGAAAGCTATGGTTCAGGACCTTGGAAGCTCGTGAATATCATGGAACGGTAATGAATCGGGAGGATTCATCATGAAGAAACGAACTGTGCTCTGGTTTCCGCTTTTGGTATTGGTCGCCTTTTGTCCCGCGGTACGTGCACAAGCTAGCCCGCAGTCGTCAAAAGACGAAAACTAAAACCGCGCAATCGCCGGGAACCGACGCGCAGAAAAAAAATCTTCAAGAATACATCGAACTCATGCGCAGTAATGTGCGCGATCAGAAAGCGGAGATCATGGGCGCCGTCATGCAATTGACCACCGATGAAGCGGCGAAATTCTGGCCAATCTACAGCGAATACGATGCCGAATTGACCAAGGTGAACGACCTGAGAGTCCAGAACATTCAAGACTATGCGCAGAATTACACGCAAATGACGGACGACAAGGCGGACGAGTTGATCCAGAAAGCCCTCGACTATCAAAAACAGCGTTCTGAGCTTCTCGCAAAATACTATCTCCGCATGAAACAGTCGCTGGGCGCTATCACTGCCGCGCGCTTCATTCAGGTCGAACACCAACTGCTTCTAATCATTGATCTTCAGATCGCTTCGTCTCTGCCGGTTGTGGGAGAACCCTCATGAACCTAAAGAAGACGAGAGAAAACATGCGAAATTCAATCGTTTTTGCAGCAGCTCTGGTACTGGGAATCACATGTCTTCAAGGAAATTCTTTCGCCAAAGTCTCCTCAACCAACCTGGATGCGATCTCAGTAACGACCGCGTCTGCCACGGCGCAAAGTAGTCGCAAGGTCACTGTGCCGGCGGGAACCCGCATCTTGATCCGCACAATTGATTCCATCGACTCGAGCAAGCAAAAAGCGGGCTTTCGATTCACTGCGACGCTGGAAGCAAACCTGCAAGTTGACAATGTAGTCGTGGCGCCAAGGGGCACCAAAGTGTATGGCCGCCTGGCGACAGCCAAATCAGCCGGGCGTATGTCAGGCAGTTCCGAACTCACCCTCGAATTGACCGACATCATGGTTAACGGCACGGCCTATCCGCTCCTCACCAGCAGCTACGAGGTGAAGGGAAAAGGAGAAGGTGGGAATACGGCAAAGAAAGTTGTCGGTGGCGCAGGCCTCGGAGCACTTATCGGAGGAATTGCAGGAGGCGGAAAGGGTGCTGGCATCGGTGCGCTCGCGGGTGCCGGAGCCGGGACCGCAGTCGCGGCGTCCAAGAAAGGCCAGCAGCTGACGATACCAAGCGAGTCTCTTCTGGAATTTCGGTTGCAACAACCGGCGCCACTGCCGGTCTCCTCTTGAGTGTAAATCGTATGGAGTTCTATTCGCGACTGTGGTTCTGGGCGTCTCGTGGCAGACAAAAACAGCGCATCATAAAGCAAAAGCTTTTCAAATGCTGACTGCAAGGGTAGCTCGAACTACTGAGCATGCAGGGAGTTAGCGAGGCTTATTAGATTTTGCGGAATCACGCGGATAACGCCTCTACGCGGGCTGTCAATGTCGGCTATCAGAAAAAATGCAATGGACAGAACCAGCGGTAGAACCAGCATATGGATCGCTCCCGCTTTACGGCGGCGCGCACCGTAGCCGAACATCGTATTGGCGAAAACAGCGATCGTTATCATTAGGACCCATGCCGCAACCGGGATTCGATTCCACCAGGCAGCCTGCGTGTATCCCTGCGAGTTCAACACGTCGTTCATGCCTGAAACGGCCAGAGCGAGTAGCGGTGTCGCCCGCGCCTCAGCGGGAGCAATGACAGTTGACCACAGATCAGTCTGCAGCTGGGCGGTAGCACGATTGATCTGTTGAAGCCTCTCCCCATCGTTGTTTTGATAGAACAAAACACGTTGATTCAGATAGTCCCTTAGTAGTGCACGCACTTTCGCCGCGTCGGCGTCGGGCAATAGGTCTGCTCGTACGTACTCCGTTCCAATCGCGTTAGCCTCTGCCTCCTCGTAGTTCTTGCGCTGATCGTACCGGCTGACCGCCATCGAAAAGGTGAATCCGATGATGAGGCCGAGCAGCGTCAGGGTAGCGCCCACGATAAGATCCAGGTCATGCCGTAAATCGTCTTCCAGGTGCTGTTGTTTGCGAAACTCGGCACCGATCCGCGCCGAGAGCCACAGCACGACGAAAGAAATCAAAAGAACAAAGAATGGCGATTTCATTGGATGGATACGCGGTCAACTAATCCAGTAGGGTCGCGCTGCCACTCGCGATGTCGTAATACCCGGCGACAACCTTCAGCTTGTGCTCTTTCAACAGCCCCGCGATCACCGTGGAGGCTTCTCGCAATAGAGCTGCCTGGATCTTTGCATTAGCTTTAGTTGTCGCTTCGAGATCAGGGCCAGCTTGGTTTACGGCAGGTTGAATATGCGAATACAGGGCGCTGATCTGCCCGGGAACTTCCTTCGCTTGTATCGTGGCCTTAACTGCTCCGCAGTTGCCGTGCCCCATTACAAGAATCACCTTCGTGCCTAGCGCAGCCGCTCCGTATTCAAGAGTCGCGATAATCTCCGGCGTGGCAATATTGCCGGCCACTCGAGCAACGAAGACATGACCGATACTCTGGTCGAAAATCAACTCGACGGGTACGCGGGAATCCGCGCAAGACAGCACCGCCGCGAATGGCTCCTGTTTTTCTATCGTCTTTTGTTTGAGGATCCCGAGGTCTTCATCGAACGCCGTCAGGCGCCCCGACGTAAATCGCCGATTCCCATCCATTAGTTGTTGGAGTGCAGCGTCCGGACTGAGCGTGCTCTGCGCCAGAACTGGACGCGGGGCAGCGAACTCTATGCCCGCTGCTGTAATCAAGCCGGCCAATGCCCCTCCTGTGGCTGTCCGCAGGAAATCTCGCCGTGACCCATCCTTATCGGTTGTACCAGTTTCCACGCTGGCGTTGGCGCAGCAGAGCGGACTCGACGGGTTCTGCCAAAGACTTCTCATCGCGACCTCACTTGAAATAAGAAGAGTGAAACGCTATTTGGCCTGAGTTGAACTCACACCGGTTATATTCATACGACAGCCAGACTATTTTCGCCAAACTTTTCCTTCACTACATCGAAGTCGCGCCACCGATCTTCGTTCCAATGACTTCTCCCGAAATTATGATCTCTACACGCCGATTCAATTGGCGTCCTGCGGACGTGTCGTTGCTGGCAGTAGGATTCGACTGGCCGAATCCTGTCGCCGACACCGATGTCGGATCAAGTCCCTGTTGCACCAAATAGTCTCTTACTGAATTGGCGCGCTGCTCGGAAAGAGTTTGGTTGAACGTCTCTGTTCCGGTGCTGTCTGTGTATCCCTCGATGGCAAGTCGCAATCCCGGATGAGCCAGTACGATACCCGAAAGCTTGGCGAGCGCCTCGCGAGCTGGGGGCTGCAGATCGTACTTAGCCGTAGCGAACAATACATCGGCCATGTTCACTTTCAAACCGCGGGGTGTATCTGTGGTCGGTAGCACGCGGTTGAATTGATCGAGCAAAGCAGCTCGCAGTTGCTGCTTCTCCAGTTCCGCCTTAGCAGCGGCTGCTTGCGCTTCTTTTTCACTCTGAAGAGCTGCTTGACGAGCCGCATCCGCCTGAGCAGCAGCGGCAGCCTGTTGAGCCGCATCGCGCTCCGCTTGAAGCTTCTGAATTTCCATTTGCTGGCGTGCCGCCTCGTCCTGCTTCTGTTTAGCCTCGGCGGCTGCCGTGGCTGCCGCCGCTGCCGCTGCGGCCTTTTGCTGTTCCGCCTCTTGCGTGGCAACGCGCTCGGCTTCCGCACGCCTTAGGGAAATCTGCCGCGCATCGGCCGCGGTCTGTACCGCGTCGCGCGAGGCCGCGATTACTTGTTTTTTGTCCCCTTTGCTTTTCAGCAATCCTTCCGCTTGATTCAAGGAACCTACTGCCTTGTTCAGAGCATCGGCGGCATATTTGTCAGCACCCGCTGTTACCGCAATCTGGATCGCGTTGCGCGCCTCGTAAACCTCCAGCGGCACATTCGGGGAAAAATTCGTGATCGGTTGCGTTACGTTGGACATCGTATAGGTGTACTGGCCGCGACGGAGCAACTCGTAGTTGGCGGTCACATCCTGCGTGGTTCCCTTGGTGTCAGCGCGGGCAATGTTTTCAAGCACCACCACGTCACTTGGCATGCTGACGGCAAAGTAGGGCTCCGCCGTGGCGATCAGACCAAACGACTGCAATAGAGTGGTCACAAACAGCTTGCTATCGCTTCCTTTATTCAACATTACTTCACCCAGATTGGTGGGTTTGCCCTCGGGCGTAATCGCCCACAGCACATAGGTCAGATATTCGCGGCCGAACGTTTGTGCCGACCGTAAATTGCTGAATTTCGCGTCAATGGTGATGGACCCTTTTTTGCTGTCGATTTTCGCCTGGCCCTTCGCCAGAGGAAGAAGTGGCGTGCCGCGGAAATCGATCATCGTCGAACCGCTTCGGTGTTGATAGTTAATCGCGGTGACCGTCTTCGCCACCATCGTGATGTGATATATTGAAGAGTTCGGCTGCTGCGGCGCGACTTGCTCTTGAGCCCCCGCATTCAACGAAAACGCGAACAATGCCAAGCACAGAATTGCGACGATTCGCTTCATTGTTCTCTCCATTACCCGGTTTCCCCCGTTTTCAGATCACAATATCTTTACGACTTCCAAAGGCGACGGACGCTCGTACGTCCGCCAGCAGTCAGTGACCGAATACCTTTTGAACCCCGCCCACGATACGTCGGTTGGCCCAATGGCTCAATTGGTAAAAGTTACAGGTGTCAGTAGCACATGATATGTCCGGTTGAGATAGCAAGTGATATGTCCGCTTTTCGGGCGGTGGTAGGGGACCATGCAAGGCATGAACTCCTACACACAAGCCGCCATGGAGCGGGCGATGAAAGTACAGGAAGTGATGTTGCAAGCGATGGCCAAGAAGATCAGCTGGTGGCAAGCGGCCGAGATCTTGGGCATCAGTGACCGGCATATGCGGCGCTGGCGGGAGCGTTATGAGGAGTTCGGATTCCGCGGGTTGTTCGACCGCAGGCGAGGAAAGCCTTCGCCTAAGCGCGTGCCGCTAGCGACCGTGGAGCGGGTGCTGGAGCTGTACCGGGAGCATTATTTCGATCTGAATGTGCAGCACTTTCACGAGAAGCTGGGGGCCGAGCATCGGATTCGGCTCAGCTACAGCTGGGTGAAAGGGATTCTGCAAGGAGCGGGGATGGTGGCCCGGGGGCGCAAGCGCGGAGCGCACCGCAAACGACGACCGCGACGACCCTTGCCGGGGATGCTGCTGCACATCGACGGCAGCCGGCACCGTTGGTTGGGAGACGAGCGCTGGCACGATCTGATCGTGATTCTGGATGATGCCACCAGTGAGATTTACTACGCGCAACTGGTGCAGGAGGAATCGACGCAGACGGTGATGGCCGCTTTGCGCGAGGTGATCGAGCAGCAGGGATTGTTCTGCGCCTTGTATAGCGACCGGGGCAGCCATTTTTGGCTGACGCCCAAGGCGGGCCAGAAGGTAGATCACGCGCGTGTGACGCAGGTAGGACGGGCGCTGCGGGAGTTGGGAGTGCGGATGATTCCGGCCTACTCGCCCCAGGCACGAGGACGCAGCGAGCGCAATTTTGGCACTTGGCAGGGACGACTGCCGCAAGAGTTGCGCTTGCGGGCGATCACGACGGTGGAGGCGGCGAACGCTTTTCTGCAGGAAGAGTACATCGCTGCGTTCAACGTGCGGTTCCGGGTGCCCGCGACGCAGGGGGGCAGTGCCTTTACGGCGTGCCGGCAGCGAGATTTGGAAGGGGTCTTTTCGCTGCAGTTTGAACGCACGGTGAACCGCGACAACACGGTGAGCTTTCAAAATCTGTCTTTGCAGATCCAGCCGGTACGCTGGCGAGCCACGTTGGCGGGCTGTACGGTGACCTTGCATCAGCACCTAGATGGAACGCTGAGCCTCCGCTATGGGCCGCATTGCGTGGGGCGCTACAACGCCGAGGGGCTGCCTTGGATCAGTAGCGATCGGCAAGAGGCTGTGCAGAAGCCGCGCGGTGGAAAAGTCGCAAAGCAGACTTTCCCACCGCGCTTGGGAATCCCGCCCAAAGCGCGGGATTCCCACTTCCCCACAGCCTCGACGGCGGCGGGTGATTAACTGTCAACCGGACAACTCACTTACTACAAAAACCGGACCTTTTAACTTGCTACGAACATTGGTAAAAGTTACAGGTCCCCACAAGCAGCCTAGTCTCCTGAATCGCGAAGTCGGAATCGAGCTCAGGGTCGCAAATAGCACTGGTAGTTTTGACAATGCTCGGCACCACCTTTCCTCTCTACTATCTCTTAGGTAGCAATCCGACTTGGCAGCTTGCTTACGGTCATCCCGTGCTGGTTTCTGTAATCCCGCCGGGAGCCGAGCTCAACGAGAACGGACGCACCGAAAGACGATAAAAGTTGCTCACATGGGAATTGAAATCGAGCTCCTCAAAAATCCGACGATCGCCGCAGATCTAAAACTTTGACGCGACGTTTTCTCTGCGTTTTGCTTGTATGCGTAGGCTGCCTTTGCGCAACCAAAGCCTCCCTTGGTCAGGAAAATCAACCCCGGGATGAGCCACCGGCCAGCCCGTCTTCCCAGGAGAATCCACTGAAACCGCCAGCCGAAGATCAGCAGTCAACGGCGCTTGACCAGAAGACTAAGCCTGAGGCGAAAAAGAAAAAGAAGAAGCTCGGTCCCGGCGCTCTTGTTGTCGCGCCTCTTCCAATTTCGAGTCCCGCAATCGGTTCGGGAATTGTGCCGGTTCTGGGATACATCTTTCCAATCAGTTCGAAGGACAAGGTTTCTCCTCCCTCCACCATCGGCGCGGCGGGCCTTATTACGAACAATGGCAGCCGGGGCTTCGCTATAGGGGGACAGCTCTTTTTCAAAGAGAATACCTACGAAATCACTTCTGGATTCATTCATGGCAACGTTGATTACAACATCTACGGCAACGGCGTTTTGGCGAATGTTAAACTGCCGCTCGTACAAACCGGTGAGGCGTTTCTGGGCGAGTTCCTGCGCCGCATTGGTTGGAAAATTTTTATAGGCCCGCGATTTATCACCGGGCGTTCCTTCGTCACAGTCAAGCCGAATAATGACACCAATTTTCCAATCCCTCCCGAAGTCGGGCTGCACACCAATCTTACTTCCGTCGGCGCTAGGCTGACCCGGGATACCCGGCCTAACCATTTCTATCCCGTCGCGGGAGCTTTTTTCACAATCACATCAGATTTCTTCTCTCAAGATTTGGGCAGCAAATACTCCTTTCAGTCCTACAGATCCGCTTTCGACAAATATTGGAGTCTGAGCAAGAAACAAGTCCTCGCTTACGACGCCAATTTCTGTGGAACCTCCGGTAAGCCCCCCTTCTATGGCAATTGCATCTACGGCACTAACAACGAATTGCGAGGATATGTGGCGGGACGCTACTTCACTAAGTACACTCTCGCTACGCAAGCGGAGTATCGCCTGGAATTGCCGAAGAGGTTTGGATTGGTCGTGTTCGGTGGCCTTGGTGGGACGATTCCAGGTGGAAGCCAACCACTACAGAGGGTGCAGGACGGCCACTTTCTGCCCAGCGGCGGAGGCGGTCTGCGGTTTCAGCTGAGCAAAAAGTATCACGTGAATCTGCGCGCTGATTTAGCCCAGGGCACACGGGGCCACACGTTCGGCATGGGTGTCGGCGAGGCGTTTTGACAAAGCAGTGTGCTACGCGGCACCGGAGTTTCATTTCTAGAGCTCTGCCGCCTAAGCGAGCCTTCGAGAACCAGCAGCGTATTGTCATTCATGGCGTCCATCCGGAAGTATTTGTCCGCCCTCACCTCTCCGTGTTGATAATTGGCACTGGGTTTTACGGCAATCTCCTGCATAGGAGTTGAAAATGATCATTCGAACTCTCGCCTTCCCTAGCGTGAGCCGATTTTTATTCTTAAACTTTCTTTTGTTATCCATCTGTTGTCTAGCTCGGGCAAGACGAAAAGACGTGGTGGTCATGAATAACGGCGACCATTTCACCGGAGAGGTAAAGCGTCTGCAGAACGGCCTATTGATGGTCGAGACAGACTACGTGACGGGACCCATTGCCCTGGACTGGAATCAAGTGGAATCGGTTCAGAGCACCGCGACGTTCCAAATCGTGTTGAATAACGGCAAAAGAATAATCGGGAAGTTCGAAAAGGTTTCTACTGAGAAAACAAAAGAGCAAGACTTCCTTATTCATGAAGCCACCGAGGAAGTTCAAGTCCCGTCAGCTTCGATAGCGAAGATAGACTCGCAAAAGCCGACCTTCTGGCGTCAATTACAAGGTGCCATCGATTTTGGTTATAGCTTCACCAGTGGCAATAGTCAGTCCACATTCAATGCGGACACAAGTGCGGCGTACCGGACAGCGGCATGGGAGGCTGCGACCTCGTTCGATTCGACGTTCGGCGGTCAGTCGGGAGGATCCAAAACAAATCGCGAAGACTTACAGTCAACGTTCGCCAAGTTTCTGAACAGAAATTCATACGTGTTGGCTTTATCTGATTTCCTTCATAGCAGTCAGCAAGATTTGACGTTGCGCACTACTCTTGGCGGGGCTTATGGACGCTACTTGAAACGGACTACGAACAGCAACTTCTCTTGGCTCGGCGGCATTGTGTACATTCACGAATCCTTCGATACGATCGCCGGTCAACCAACCAATCAAAACATGGAAGCTGTGGTCGGCTTACAATACAATCTAGTCCGCTTCAACTTCGGTGAGTTCGATTCCCAAGTTCTGACTTTTCCAGGACTGACGGACGCTGGCCGCGTCCGCGTGACGACGAATAATTCCCTCACGATCAAACTAAGAAACAATTTCCATTTGGCCTTCACGTTTTGGGATAACTTCGACAGCAGACCACCCACCACTGCGAAACGTAATGAGCTGGGGCTAAGCACCGGAATCGGCTGGTCTTTTTAGAAGACTGCGCCGTGCGTTCCACCGTTGTGATCTACTGATTTGATCCCTAGTCCCATTCCGGCATTGACCTCCCATGGGTTGCTCTCTCCCAACTAGCGTAAACTCCTCGGAATCACTAAAACAACTCATTCGAGTCTCAGTGGGTATCGAGCATATATATGATCGAACAGCTGACCTTCAAAATGCATTGTAGCCCATCGGTTAAAACCTGGCTTAAATCTGATTCCTTCAACTCAAGACTCGCAAGATATTTCTCCCACAGGATTTGGTTACAGGGAATTCCATTCCCTGTTCCTTCCCTGATCGTTCCCTGTTCCGATTGGGCTCGGAAACTCGATTCTTCTCGCTAAAACAGTCTGAAGTGAAGAGTTATCGCCGAATGGGTTCCACGGAACACGCGAAATTCCCTGTATTTTTCCCTGTTAGCCGGGAATTTGGGACTGGAGAAAAGTTCGCACGGGACTGCGCCCACCGCACCCTTTGCAACGGCGTTATCTTCATTGGCCACATTTCCTCACGGCTCTAGGATCATAGCGTCGTTCTATCGGGCTAAGGAAGTCTCGAAACTGTCGCGATACCGGCTTTTCAGCAGCTATCAGTTCCGTTGGTAGCGACTAGGTCCTGGTTCGCCGGATAACCTGACATGTAAAGTAACACTTCATTTGTCTGATAAGTGATTCAGGAAAGATTCCCCACCAGGAGATGGTTAGGTATTGCCGCATCTGCTGTTTCCGTACTGCAATGCCACAAGATTCGCGTTCGCCTGAAGCTCTCGTTCTCGCAGCAGGCTCCTCCTCTGTTAGTTTTACTTCTGAATCCATACGAACTGAATCGCGTCCCATCGTAGGCCGCTGGGAATCTGGCAAGACCCGCTTCGATACCCAGATGGCATACTGGCACCCGTGATTGGAATTCCTGGCGGCAGTGGAATTGGGCAAGGCTCGCCATCCTCGAAGAACGTAAAACCATCGAGTGATAGCTGATAGGCTATATCCCGCCGCTTCGACTCAACGACGGGCGCAGGCTTAGGCTCGACAATCTCACAGCGCTGCCTTGCAAACTTCTCGGACTGCGCTTGCCACGTTTCTTTTTGTAATGGTGACGCTATAAATGGTTTGGGCGACTCAAGTTGTTTCCACGGATGCCGATTGCTGCAACGAACTCCTCCGCAAAATGATTCGTCGCAGCAACAAATGTTTTTGCGGCGTCGCTCGTCATCGGCAGCCTCGGCTGCTGCTTTCTTTGCAGCGTCAGCTTCAGGATTTTTCCTGCGCAACTTAGGCATGGCAGCAATCGTCTCGAAGAAGCCGCATTTATTTCCCCATTCCTGGCGCTCTCGATTGTAGTCGAAAGAACTTCAGGACGCCGAGATTGAAACGGCCGAGCGACGCCGCGACTTGCAGCGACTTGCAGCGTTGACTTGTGATTTGGCGGCACCTAAGATTCCCAACGGAGACGCGGCTCTTACCGAATGCTGGGCAAAACGCTTCGACATTACCGGATTATTGAGAAGATCGGAGCGGGCGGCATGGGAGAAGTTTACCGCGCCCACGACGAGCAGCTCGACCGTGATGTTGCGATAAAGATTCTTCCGGCGGAAGTCTTGGCGGATGAGATCGTCCGCAAGCAGTTCCGCAAAGAAGCGTTGGTCCTGGCGAAGTTGAATCATCCCTACATCGAGACAATCCACGAATTTGGCCAACAGGACGGAATCGACTTTTTAGTGATGGAGTTGATTCCGGGAAAGCCGCTCAGCGTACTTCTGAAGGAACGCCCGCTCGAGGAGAAAGAAGTTTTGCGCTTGGGCGCGCAATTTCTGGAGGGCCTCTCCGCGGCGCACGAACGAGGGGTGATCCACAGGGATTTGAAGCCGCCCAATATTTTCGTCACGCCGGACGGCCGGGTAAAAATCCTGGATTTTGGCATAGCTAAATTGGTTCACCCGGAGGACCCAGTTGATATAACCCGCAGTATAACGGCGAACACGGGAGTAATCTCGGGCACGGTTCCGTACATGGCGCCCGAGCAATTGAGCGGGGCGCCCGCCGATGCTCGCAGCGATATTTACGCGGCCGGCGCAGTCCTTTACGAAATGGCGACGGGAAGCCGGCCATTTCCTCAAACCCAAGGCGCGCAATTGATCGGCGCAATCCTCCACGAAGCGGTCACGCCTCCGCGCGCGCTGAATCCGCAGATCTCGCCGGGTTTTGAACGCGCCATCATGAAAGCGTTGGAAAAGCTGCCGTCGCAACGCCACCAATTGGCTAAGGAATTCGAAGCGGTATTGGAAAGCTTGATGGTGAGTTCGGGACCGATTCTGGGTTCGAGCGTCACGATGCAAGAGAGCGCGCCGCCCGGCGCCCCCGGCGCGGTAACGACCGCTGGACTCAGACTGGGTATTAGAATTCTCGGCGCGAGCGCAATCGCGGCAATTTTGGCGGTGGGATTGTTAATCGGACTGAATGTAAAAAACTTGCGCGAGCGAATATTCAATTCTGCGGCGCGGGAAAATGAGACGGTTTCCAACGCTCCAAGTTCGATGAAGGTACGGCCCTCGGTAGCAGTGCTGGGTTTCAAGAATGTATCCGGGCGTCCGGAGGAGGCCTGGCTTTCCACCGCACTTTCAGAAATGTTGACGACAGAACTTGCGGCAGGCGAACAGTTGCGAACGGTGCCGGGCGAGAACGTTGCGCGAATGAAATTGGATTTGTCTTTGCCCGACGCTGACACGTATGGAAGAGAGACCCTGGGGAAGATCCGGAAAAACCTGGGAACGGATGAAGTAGTGCTAGGAGCCTACGTTCCGCTCGAGAAAGGCCAGCTCCGGCTGGATCTGCGTTTGCAAAACACGGCGGAAGGAGAAACTCTGGCGGTCGTATCGGAAAAGGGAACGGAGGCGCAACTCGACGATCTGGTGCAGCGCGCGGGCTTAGTGGTGCGCGCGAAGCTGGGAGCGGGAGGAGTGTCGGACGCGGAAGCTGCGGCGGTGAAGGCGTCGCTGCCTTCGAATCCTGGGGCGGCAAAAGTCTACGCCGAAGGGCTGGGGAAGCTGCGGGTATTCGACAACCTTGCCGCCCGCGATCTATTGCAGAAAGCGGTGCAGGCCGATCCTAACCACGCATTGGCGCACGCATATCTGTCCGCCGCCTGGTCAGGTCTGGGTTATGACGAGAAAGCGGCTGCGGAGGCAAAGCGGGCGTTTGATTTATCCGCGAACCTCTCGCGGCAAGACCGCCTCTCGGTGGAAGGGCTCTATCGCGACAGCACGCGCGAGTGGGATAAGGCGGTGGAGATTTACAAAACACTCTTTGCCTTCTTTCCGGACAACCTGGACTACGGGCTATTACTGGCGCGGTCGCAGATGCGAGGCGGGAACGGAAAAGGAGCGCTGGATACCATTGCGACGCTCCGAAAGATTCCTGCTCCGCAAAGCGACGATCCCAGAATTGACTTGGCCGAAGCAAGCGCGGCGCAATCGGTGTCCGACTTCGCACATGAACTAAGCGCCGCTACTCGTGCGGCAGACAAAGGGCAAACAGCAGGAGCGCGGCTTTTGGTTGCGCGGGCGCGGTTGTTACAGGGTATCGCGTTGCGAAAGACTGGAAAACAGAAAGAAGCTTTGGCGGCGGTGGAAGATGCAAAGAAGATTTATGAAGCGGCGGGTGATCGAAATGGCGTTGCCACAGCGCTGAATAGCGCCGCCAACACGCTCGGCAACCAGGGGGATGTGCAAGGCGCGAAGAAAATGTATGAAAGTGCTTATGCGATCTACCACGAGATTGGCAATACGGTGGGAGCCGGCAAGGCGCTGGATAACATCGGGATCGTAATTTCGGACGCGGGAGACCTGGAAGGCGGGAAGAAGCTGTCCATACAGGCGCTTGATTTGCTTCGCGAAACCGGAGACAAAGCCGACATTGCGAACGTGACAAATAATTTGGCGACTTACCTTACTTTGGAAGGGGATCTGGCGGGCGCCACGAGACTCTTCCGCGAATCGTTGAAAGCGATGCAGGAGATCGGGGATAAGGGCGGGCAAGCAAACGCGTTGAGCAATATTGGCGAGCTGCTGGCGCAACAAGGCGATGTGGCAGGGGCGAAGGCCGCGTTTAATGAGTCGCTCGCCCTGCATCAGGAGACAGGCCTGAAAGATGCCACCGCATATCAACATGATGGCCTGGGGAAACTTCTGATGGACAGCGGCGACCTTCCGGGAGCGCTGAAACATTTCGAGCAAACTCAAGTGGTGTCAAAAGAGACGGACGAGAAACCGCTGCTGCCTGCGGCGCTGGGCGGAATGGGGGCTGTTTTGATGCATCAGGGCAAACCGGGCGAGGCGCGCAAAGTATTCGATCAGGCGTTGGCAATCGACAAAGAGATCAGCTATCAGCAGGAGTATAGCGAAGTGAGCATGGCGCGCGCGGAACTGGACGTGGAAGAGAGGGGTCTGGACGATGCCAAGACTGCGCTCCAGCCAGCGATCAAGGTATTCCGAGCGGCGAAGCTGAGTGGCGACGAAATCGCAGCGCACGCGTTGATGACCCGTATTCTGCTTGCAGAGGGAAAGCCTCGGGACGCACAAAAAGAAATCGAATCTGCGCGCGCGCTCGCGACAAAAACTCAAAACAAGCTGGTTGGAATGGACTTTGCGATCGCGGAGGCGCAGGTTCTCGCGGCTTCGGGCAAAGCTGCCGAAGCTAACAAAATTCTTGCAGGCGTAATCGCGGATGCAAAGAAGATGGGGCTTGTTCGGTACGAGTTGGAGGCGCGCCTGGCCTCGGGAGAAATCGAAATGAAATCAGGCACCGCTGCGGACGGCCGAAAAAGTCTGGACAGTCTGGCGAAAGACGCGAACGCGAAAGGCTACGCGCTCATTGCTCAAAAAGCAGCGGAGGCAAGTGGGGCAACAGGAAAGGTGCCGCGTTAAGGCCCCGCCACGGCGGGCAAGCCGGCGGCTACAAAGAAAGGCTTACGCCGGCGCATCGAGAACAAAATAGCTGCCATTGGGGGCGAAATGCGATTGAGCGGAAAAGTAGCGGTGCTCTTTATTATCGTCGGCGTGTTACCAGTCTTCGGGAAGATCCAGCAGAAGACTGGCGTTGCGGATGATCGGTACGCGCCTTTGGGCCTTTATGACGGTAAGTGGGACTACACCACAACCATCGGCGAAAAAGAGAGCATTCACCTTGAGAATCATTGCACCAAGACGGGGCTCTTTTTTGCCTGCGAGCAAATGGTGAACGGCAAAACGGCGGCACTGATTGTTTTCCTTCCGGTGGCAAGGATGGCGAGCGGGGGCGAGGAGTATGGAATTACGGGACTCTCAGCGGACGCAAATCCTCCAGCGGACTGGAACAAACTTACTATTGAGGCCGAGCGGTGGGTTTATTCTTGGGAAGACACCGACGGCGGCAAAAAAGTGTTTTGGCGCAATGTGAATCAATTTTCCGGACCGAGCAAAATCCATTTCGAGATTCACCACTTCACGTTCAACTTATTGGAGGAAACACATGCGAATGCGAGTCGTTGCGTCTTTCGGTGTTCTGCTGTTGCTGGTCGGGATCGCGGTGACGTCGTCGTTGCGCGCTGCAGACGATCCGACAACGGGACAGGGGAGCTCAACGTTGAGAAGTCGAAGTTCGTCCCCGAGCCAGGTCCTAGGAGCCAAACCGTGACCATCAAAATTGAGAACGGCACCGAAACCTATTCGGCCGAAGGCACGGACGTGGCGGGAAGCCCATCAGGGGATGGTTCACCGCCAAGACGGACGGAGCGAACGCTCCCGTTACCGGAAACCCGTACGGCCACACCATCTAACCTCGCCTCTAAAGAACCCTTCCCTCGTCACTGTAAACGTGAGCTGCATTGCCCATGGGATGTGAATGCATCCTCACTGTAAGGAGATCATCTATTCAGTTGGGATCTGGCTGACGCAACGACAGTAGTCCAGAACAAAGGGAGAAGCGATGAAGCTGAGTGGGAACACGGTGTTTATTACGGGCGGAGGGTCGGGGATTGGGCGCGCGTTGGCCGAGGCACTGCACAAACGCGGGAACCAGGTGATCATATCGGGGCGGCGCAAAAGCAATCTGGCGGAGACCACCAAGATGAATCCCGGAATGCAGTCGGTGGAGCTGAACGTTCAGGACCCGGCGAGTATCGCGGCGGTGGCGAAGAAACTGATAACGGAACATCCGAAGATGAATGTGCTGATCAACAACGCGGGAATCATGCAGATCGACAATGCCGCGAGCGCGATTGATGAAGGCTTGCTGATGTCAACCGTTGCGACGAATCTGCTGGGGCCTGTTCGGATGACTTCGGCGCTGATCGAGCACTTGAAGAAACAGGATGCGGCCGCGGTGATCAATGTGTCGTCAGGACTGGCATTTGTGCCGCTGGCGAATACCGCGGTGTACTCCGCCACGAAGGCGGCGCTGCATTCCTATACGCTGTCGATGCGCTACAAGCTGAAGGGAAGTTCGGTAGCGGTGCTGGAACTGGCTCCGCCGTGGGTGCAGACGGATCTGTTGAACAGCAAGGACGAGCCTCGTGCGATGCCGCTCGCGCAATTCATCGAGGAAACGATGAAGGTTCTTGGAACGGATGCGGAGGAATTGCTGGTGGAGCGTGTGATGATGTTTCGGAATAATCCAGGGCCGAATGAAGGCGTATTTGTGACGCAGTTCAATGATTTGGCTACGCAGCGGAACTAGTCGGGCTGTACCGGGACTTGCCACCGGCAGTACGAGCGGTATGTGAGTGCAGCACATGGAGAAATCACGAGCCGGATTTTACAACTTGCGGAGGCGCCGCATTTGCTCCTCGCGAGATTTGCTGCAGTGAGAAAGAAAAAGCCAAGCGCCGCCAGGACGAGCAACGGTCTGGATACGTTTTGCATGAAGCCTCCGGATGGATTATTGCAAGGTGCGGGTTACATTGAAACACGGAACAAGCAGGTCCCAGGTCGGCCAAAAAACCACTTTCGGGATGACCGATTAAATCGAAGAGCACACACTGCTTCAAATGCTAACCCCGGCTTGTCGGAGCGACTTCCGCCACGCCTGTAAATTTGCGACCTAGAAGAGAAGCTTTGCTGCTAACTGGACTTGACGCGCTCCTGTGGTGCCGTCGTTACGTCCGACCTGGCTAGTTGAAAAACCGAACACCTGAGGAGTGGCGAGCGTGTTACCCGGCTGTCCAAACTGGGGGTGGTTGAATATATTGAAAAATTCAAAACGGAGTTGGAATTTCAAGCGTTCGGTAACCGCGGTATCTTTCGATACGACCGCGTCCCAAGTATCGATGCCCGGCCCAAAAAACTGGTTGCGGTGAACGTTAGAGACGACACCCCATGGGGTTGTGCCACCGAGGCCGCCATTCGTGACGGTGTCAGGATTAAATGCCGCGACATTGACGCCAGTGAAGATTTGGCTGCTAGGAACGTTGCCGCCCGGATTTACGTGAAGCTGTTTGGGGTCGACCAAAGTTGCACGATCGGAGAATCCGGTGTGCTCTGTGTCGCGGATGCCAAAGATATCGTATGGCAATCCGGTCTGAAACTGGACGATACCGGCAATCTGCCAACCTTCCAGCGCACGCCCCATCAGGCCGTTGTTAAAGTGGTCTTTTCTGCGACCGACATTGGGCGAGTAAACAAAGTTGATCACCGCACGGTGCCGAACGTCGAAGTCGGAGTTGCCATATTCCGGTCGGAGGTTGAGGGAGTTTCTTGGAAACGAACGGTTGCCGGAGGCCACGTTGATGGGGTCGGAACCGTTGTCGAGAGCATGAGAGTAAGTGTAAGCCAGTTGAGCCTGCAAACCGTGCGAGTAGCGCTTGGTTACGTTTAGCTGCAGACCATTGTAGTTCGAGTGCGCAATGGATTCCGTTAGCGACCCGCCGCTAATGAAATTATTCGCGGCATTGTCGAAGGCTCTGTTAAGAACGGCTGGACCTGGTACACCGGGTGTGCAAGGAGGCAACTGAGCCCCGCTTGAGTCCAGAACTGGAAGCGTGCCGAAGCAGTCGCCGACCCAGAGATTAGAACTAGTCACAGAGGCCACGGTGCATTGGTCACTGGTAGGGTCAAACGGGTTGATGAAGCCGTGATTCGCCGGGTTTCCCGGAACGCAGAATGCCAGGAGCCGATTGACTAGAGCTGGCTGCGGCGGGTTTAGGTCCACGGCCCGGAACTCATGGATGCCGTGCACGCCCACATAATTCACTTCCACCGTCAAGTTGTTCCCGAATTGGTGTTGAATGCCAACGTTCCAATTCTGGCTGCTGGGAGTCTTGAAGTTATGAGAGAACAGCACGGGACCCAGAGTTGTGAAGTCCAGTACCTGGGCGTTAGTCTGTACTGTCATTGGTGGGGCCACACCCTGAAGGCTATTATTCGCAGGGAGGGTTCCGATTGCGGATTGCAGGAAAGGCGGATTGGCATTCGTGTTTTCGAAGAGGTTGCCGTACACACGGTCGCGGAAAATTCCATATCCGGCGCGGATGGAGGTGCGCCCTGTTTTGAATGGATCCCAGGCGATTCCAATGCGGGGGTCGAAGCCCTTGTAATAATCACTGTAAATCTGCTTACCGCCCTGGTTGAGAGTTGTAAAAGTGAAGGGAGTACTGGCGGTGACGAGCCGAGTCGGGTCGTCGAATAATGTGGAGAGGTTTCCTTTAACCTCGTAGGGCACTCCGAAATATTCCCAGCGAAGGCCATAGGTTAACGTCAGGTTGGATTTGATCTTCCAAGTGTCCTGAATGAATAGACCAATCTCATGTTGACGGAATCCGCGTTCATCGCTGCTGACGCGCTGTTTAGCAGCATTGAAGAATTGGTTCTGACTTTGAGAGGTTGTTGCGCCGAGAAGGACGCCCACTGCGTCGTTCAGCGAGCGGTCGCCGAAAACCTGAGCCTGGATTTCACCCCCTGGACCAGGGGGGATATTTTGAAAAACTTGGATAGCGCTTCCGAATGGATCGAACGAGAAAGCCTGGCGAGAGGAAAAATTGGCGAACCCGTTCGAATAAGCATCGCGGAACTCAAAGCCCCATTTTAGAGAGTGGCTCCCGCGCGTCCAAGTCATGTTATCTACCACTTGGTATGTCCCGGTAAATCGCGCTTGGCCATTGGAATCGCCCAGGCTGCCACATCCAAAACTCTGAAATCCTCCGCCGGAGGGGTCGGCAAATCCAAAATCCGAGCCGCGGCCAAATTGATCTATGAATTGAGCGCCAAGGCTGTCGAAAGTGTGGACTCCCGCGCAAGTGAACGAAGCGTCGTTGCGATTCCCCCCGAAGCGAACTTCATTGACCAGTGTGGGACTGATGACCGTCGTGAGGCCGACGCCGGCGTTCTGCGTCCTGTTGTAAACGATGGTCGCCCCAAGGCCTGGCAAGATGTCCGTGTGGCCAGAATTGGAAGCGGTACCCTGATCGAACAAGTAACGAACAAACAGAGAGTTGTTCTTTGAGAGCTGGTGATCGACGCGAACAGTGAAGTTATTATCGTCCTCGCGATCCGGGCTGGGGAAAAAGTACAACCCGCTATAGCTGGTAACCGCCCCGCCGTTGGGATTGTGATAATGCGAGAAAATCTGCGCGATAGTCGGATCCGGCCCGTAAGGGAGGGCGTTATTGTTGGTAGCATTCATCGCCTGCGACACGTCGATCGGAACGTTTTGAACGACGCCGTTTGGATCCGTGAAGGTGTAAGTGAAAATACCGGACTTAAAGGCCTGGGTGGGCACAATGGCACTGTTGGTGAGCGTAGTGGTCCAGCGGTGGCCTTCATAGTTGGCAAAGAAAAAAGTCTTGTTATGAATGACGGGACCGCCGATTGAACCGCCATAGAGGTTGCGCTCGTAAGGGTCCTTCTGCGTACCGGGATTGTGGTTGAAATAATCGCGGGCTCCCAGCGCGCTATATCGGCCAAACCACAAAACGTCTCCGTGGTAGGCATTCGTGCCCGAGGGCGATTTTACGTCAATGATCGCGCCATTATCCCTGCCATACTCGGCGTTATAGTTGTTAGTGATGACGCGGAATTCCTGCGTCGAGTCCGGATTGAGAGCATTCAGTCCGAACCCGCCTCCCGGAACGTCGGTGTCATTGTTGTCGAGCCCGTCGACCATGAAGTTGTTGTTGATCTCTCGTTGACCGTTGGCGGAGAAGCCGCTAAGCCGGGTATTGGACTGGATGACGCCGGGGCTAAGCAATACGAGCTGATACGGATCACGAAGAATCAGGGGCAGGGCCTTTACTTCCGTGCTGTTTACCACATTGCTGATTTGGGCGTCCTCTGTATCGATGGGAGCGATGATCTCGCCGGAAACCTCAATGATCTGCCGCACGGCGGAAACTTCGAGCTTCACGTCGATCGTAAGGGTCTGATCGATTGTCAGAGTTACTTTAGCGAACCGGACGGTCTTGAATCCTTCCTTTTCCATGGTGACGTTGTAGTCAGCCGGGACCAGATTCGGAATCGTGTAAGCGCCGGTGTTAGTAGTTTGCGTCGTGCGCGAAACTCCGGTCTCCGCGCCAGTGGCTGTTACCGAAACGTCTGGAACCGCCGCGCCGGAGGAATCCGTTACCGTGCCAGTAAGAACCCCTGATTGCGCGCGTGTGAGCGCCGGAAAAAACATGGAAATCAGCAAAGCCAGAAACGAAACACGCAGAGTATTTCGCATATGCACCACCCCCGAACTCGATTTTCTAGAATGTATAGTGCATGCCCTACAGCGGATAGCCCGCTTGCGAGGGCTCCAAACCGCGAAACCGGGCTTTCGCGGATCGAACACGGCCCCAAATCAATACGCGGCTTATATCATAGGTAAGAGACAAACGCGGCGGGATTTTTGTAAAAAATGACTTGCAGTCCGTCCATGCGTTATGTGAGCCGGGGCTTTGGAAATGTACTCGAAAATGCTAGCAGGGAACTGAACGTCCGCCGGGGCGGACTGACGTAACGAGTGGGGTACGGTTGATATAGAGATCTATTTTCCGGCTGTGTTTGGCTTCCACAGAGCGAGCGTGGCACCGGTGGGGTCGGTGAATATGCTCATCCAGCCGATGCCCGGGAGTTCCATGACGTCCATCACGATACTCGCGCCCAGGGATTTTGCTTTTTGCGTGGAGGCGACGATGTCGTCCACCAAAACGTAGGCGAGCCACGACGACGGCGCGCCTGGTACGCGCTGCGCCATCATTCCGCCGCCTGTTCCTTCGCCGGGTTTAATCAGCGTGTACGTTCCGCCGGGCATGGGGACGTCTTCGAGCTGCCAGTTAAAAAGCTCGCCGTAGAACTTTTGGGCCTTATCGATGTCGGTGGTGTGCAGCTCCACGTGCACGAAAGGGTTTGGCATTTTGGTCCTCCGTAATTTGCGAGAACGCTCTACATATCACAGAACAGGGCGAACAAAAATATACATGGTGTTAAATCAGCGCCGAGCCTTTATCGGGGGAATGCTGCAGAGGCCTCGGGCGAGGAACTGTATATATGCCACAGAGACGCACCGCCTTGTAACTTTCCGCGGGCGCGGCACTCTCAAGTAGCAGACGGAGGCGGCATGGATGCGCCGGGTGACAAGGCGAGGGCGTATGCTGCCGGTTTTTTCCGGCAACTGATGTTCACGCTGCGTGGCTTGCGCATCAGCAGTGCTGCTACCGGTCCTCGCGCGACGACGCCAAGCAGCAAGCATCGCAGGCGCGTGGAAAAACTTGAATAACGAGCAAATCACAGGTAGTGCGCCTTAGAAACGGGCCGCACAAGTGGCTCGCGAGACTGCGTAACGGAGTGAAAGGAGACTTACGATGCTACTGCTAATCATCATTCTGGTTTTGTTGTTGGGCGGAGGCGGTGGCTATTACGGCTACTCGCGCTGGGGTGCAGGCGGCGGCCTCGGGATCCTGGGCACGGTGCTGCTGATCGTGCTGGTTTTGTACCTGCTCGGCGCCGTTCGGTTTTGAGCTAGACAGAACACGCCACGGCGTGCAGCCAGGCGCAGTTCGCCCACGCTCCGCGACAGAAACTAATCTTGTTTCACAACATAAATCGGCCGAGGAGGCAATTATGAAGCAGAGCAGCAAGGACCAAGCAGAAGGGAAGTTTCACGAAGTGAAGGGTAAGGTGAAGGAGAAGGTTGGACGTGCCACCAATGATCCGAACCTGGAAGACGAAGGCACGGCTGAAAAGGTCGGCGGCAAGGTCCAGAAGAAAGTCGGGCAGATAGAGAAAGTCTTCGAACAATAGTCGCACGGTACTGCGCAACGCTGGCGTTGTGCGAGCGGAACGTCAGCGTTGCGCTCTCTTCCATTACTCGCACTGCACAAAATCTCCTCCTACGATGACACCCTCGTGTCCACTTCGCATGGCTCTTCTAAGCTTTGCCGTGATGTTGGCTTTCGCGTGCAGCGCGATGGCGCAGCAGAGTCAACAAAGCCCGCGTGCTACTGGCGCGCGCCCGAATGAAAACAAACACCCAGGGCGCCGAAGCCACCTCGAACGATCGACGCAAAACATACGAAAACCAGATGTGGACAAAACGAACTCTCCCGGCGTGGGTGTGCACGTGACTCCTATTTTTGAGACTTTTGCGCCGACGATGGTGGGCAACACCAGCGACGCGAAAACGGTAACGCTGACGAATACTGGACCACGCCGCTGAACATGGGCGCGGTGGCCACCAATAGCGGAGAGTTTCCCGTACCGAGCGCTCCCTGCGCCAGCCCAATCGCGGCCGGCGGAACGTGCGCCATCGAATTTAAATTCAAGCCGCAGGGCCATCGGCGAGCGAAAAACGCTGCTCAAAATTATCGACTCGGATAAATCGACTCCGCAATTCGTCACGCTTTCGGACACCTGGCAGTCCACCCGCGTCGCTCGCGCCCAGCACCACTAAGCTTGACACCGAAGTCAATGGCGCAACGAGTCCGCAGAAAACGATTCCGCTGACGAATCACTTCGCGTCGAAAATCGCCGGCATGACCGTGGGAGTCGGCGGCCCGAACGCGGTTGACTTTCAGGTGCTACCGTCGAGCACCTGCTCGGACTCGCTGGAACCGGGCGCGAAGTTGGAACAAGGCCTCCGTCGTCCTGAAAGCACAGCACTCCGCCTGCTCGCCATCGCAAAGAAGAACCCCGCCATCCTCTTAAAGGCTTAGACGTATCCGTTTTTCTTTTTCGCCCGTTGTCCATATATGTAGCTCACCTCTCCAGAGGTGAGGCATTTTCCTGTGATTTTCCGTTCTTGTAACGGTGCCATTCCGAAATCCGCGCCTCGCGGATCGCCTTGAGGGATCTGCTTCGTAAGGCTTGCTGCGGGATGGCAAACGAGAGAGAATGAGCGCCGCTGTAGCTATTTCTACTTACTCGATTTGAGACTTGGGGGGGAGGATCGCCGTGGCTGAAAACCAATCGGAGCAGAAGAGCAGTTTGGTGATTCGCGTACCGCTGTCCGCGAATAGTTTTGCGTCCATTTATTATTCGAGCAACGACGGAACGCAGATGAGCGAGCGCGAGTGGTGGCACCTGAAGCAAGTGGTGGAACTGGCGAGCAAAGTTTACGTGAAGCAGGAAGAGAGGGCGCAAGCCGCGTCCGCCGGCGCCTGATGAGTTCGCAGATTCGTTGCGCCCCATCGTAGGTCGCACGGCCCGCAAACGGCGTTTGTAAACGGTAAGGTGCCTGTGGCAGTTTGGTTGGCGACTGCTGAATATCGTTAGATCCTATTGAGCTTGTCGACTGCTTGCGCACTAGTTGTATTTGGGTTTTTGCCTTTGTTTTGGCGCGATAAAGCGACAGAGTGGGCTCGCAAAGAGTGCGCTCGCAAGTGGACCGCTCTGTATCGCCTGCGCGCCGCAGCGCGTCCAGGATTTCTGGATCAAGATGTGGCGCCGTCTCGGATTGATCGGACCCCGGGGCTCTTCTGCTGTTCTTCCTGCGATTCTTTGGACACGACGTCCGTGGAATCATCCTTTTAACGGGCTGGTTCGTGGTTTGTGGCGGGATAGTGGTATTTGGTTTTCTATCTCTCTTTTGGCGCGAGAAAGCGACAAAGTGCGCTCAGATGTGGACCAGCCGGATTCGTATGCAAACGCCCGACGCCGACTGGTCGTCCATGGACCGAATGATGGTGCCGCCTCGAATCGTCGGATTGCTTTTCATACTGGTTGGATTGTGGATGATTTATCTACCGCTTAACTTGGTTTTGCGTCGATGAGGAAAGCGACTGAGGATGCGCGGCTGGCGCGATTGACGAAGATTTGCCTGGCGCTGCCGGACGCCATGCGCGAGGTGATGGGCGACCATGCTGGGTTTCGCGTCCGCAAGAAAACTTTTGCGTACTTCTTGAACGACCATCATGGCGACGGGATTGTTTCCGTCTGCGCCAAAGTGCTCCCCGGCGACAACACTGCGCTGACTTCCGCACAGCCTGCGCGATTCTACATGCCTGCATATATCGGACCGAAGGGCTGGGTCGCCCTGCGTCTGGATCGCGGAACGATTGATTGGAAGGAAGTAACAGATCTGGTGAAGACTAGCTATCAGCTGGTCACGACGAAACGCCTCGCAGCAAATCGATAAGCACCCCCGCCACTTGAAGTGCGTACTTCAGAGCAATTTGGCCATTTTGGAAGCTATTTTCGTGCAGGGTTCTTGATGCTTTTACAGCATTCCCCGACCCGGTACCGGGCCGGCAGACGCTAGTGTCCCGTGCCCCTGCGAATCGTGGCAAGTACCGTTACCCTCGCGGATTTTACAAAATGGTGACATTTGCGAGACATGGCGAGGACATTGGAGACATTGTGGCGATATATATTTTCGCCCCACTAGGGAGGCAGCAAACGGCTCCCGCCACAAGGAGATCCTTATGAGCAGTATTAGACGCTCCACCCAGCCAACGCGCGAGTTTCGGCGCCGTCGCACCGACTTCCGCAGTTTGGTACGCAAGTCGGTCTTGTTCGGCGCGGCATTTTTTCTGATGGCGGCAGCGCCGATGGTCACGCACGCGCAGGAAAGCGATCTGCCTACGCCATTCCTTCCGGCGCAGGTTCATCCGGTGAACACCGTGCCACCGAATGGTGACGTGAATCCGTACGGCGTTGCATTCGTTCCGCCAGGCTTTCCAACCGGTACCGCGAATCCAGGCGACATTCTGGTTTCGAATTTCAACAACAGGCACAATCTTCAAGGCACAGGAACCACCATTGTGGACGTGCCTGCAGCGCTTGGAACGCCGGTTACCGTGTTCTTTCAGGGTAAGGGATTGCTCGGGCTTTCCACCGCTTTGAACGTTCTGCGCAAGGGATTCGTGCTGGTGGGGAATTTCCCTTCGCACGACGGGACTTGCGGCAACGCGCGCAACGGCTCGATCCTGGTAATCAACAGCAGCGGCCAGCTAGTTTCGGCCATAGCGGATCCGTTGTTTATCAACGGGCCGTGGGACTCCACGCTATACGACAAGGGCGACAAAGCGAAGTTCTTTATCGCCAACGGCTTGACTGGGACAATCGTGCGACTCGACTTGATCGTTAGCTCGACCGGCGTGACGTTGGACGGTGCAACGCAGATAGCTTCCGGGTATTTGCACCAGTGCGATCTGGTCACGTTTGTAGACGCTCCAACCGGCTTGGTTTATGACCCGACGCTGGATGTTTTGTACGTGGCCTCCACCGTGGACAACGCGATCTTCGCCGTGTCCCACGCAGGCAGCGCGACGACGGACGAAGGGCGCGGCAAAGTTATTTACAGCAGCACCAAGCGTTTGCACGGCCCGCTCGGCATGGCCATGGCGCCGAACGGGGACCTGATCGTCAGCAACAATGATGTGATCAATCCGGATCCAACGCAACCGAGCGAGCTGGTCGAGTTCACTACCACCGGGAGATTCGTGAAGGAAATTTCGGTGGACTCGAACTTTGGCGGATCGTTTGGATTAGCAATCGAGACCCAGGGCAACACTGCCCACTTTGCCGCCGTGGACGACAACGTCAGCATTCTGCTGAATTGGCAGTTCCCATTGCCATAGCTCAGGCGGATAATGTAGCTCAGGTTCACCCTGACCTTTCGAACCTGCGCTTTTGCCTTGTCCCCCGGCTCGGCGAAATGCCTAATCCCGGCAATCGGGGTTCAGCTACATGTTTAGCGCCTCCGTCAGCTCCTGGCTGACGGAGGCGCATTTTTTCCTGCCACGCCCTTTCGACCACGGCGAATCCTCGATTCGCAGAGTGTGGCAATCTCAAACATCCTAGAAGAAAGATGCCGGGCTGAAGCTCGGCGCTATGAAAGCTTGCAAGCTCCCCACATCATTGGACTTGTGTTCGTGGTGCGCTCGAATCGATGGTGTGGGCGCGTCATCTAATCCCGAAATGAGCTAAAGCGTCGAGTACGTGTCGTCTGAATATGTAGTAGCGAAGTATTTGACGTCGAAATGCGAGCAGCGGCAGGTGCAACTTCAGGGAGACAGGAGAAACTTCAAAATGGGAAAGCTGAGCGGAAAAGTAGCGGTGGTGACAGGCGCGTCGAAGGGAATCGGCGCGGAGATTGCGAGGAGCCTGGCGGCCGAGGGCGCGTCGGTGGTGGTGAATTACGCGTCGAGCAAAGAAGGTGCGGAGAAAGTGGTCGCTGAAATTACGGAAAAGGGTGGCAAAGCGATCGCGATTCAGGGCGACGTATCGAAGTCGGCGGACGTGAAGCGGCTCTTCGCGGAAGTGAAGAAGGCGTTCGGAACGATTCACGTGCTGGTGAACAATGCCGGGGTTTATGCGTTTGCTCCGCTGGAAGCGGTTACGGAGCAGGAGTTTCATCGCATATTCAACACCAATGTTCTGGGGCTTTTGCTGACCACGCAGGAGGCGGTGAAATATTTTGGTCCGGAAGGCGGCAGCGTGATCAACGTGGGATCGGGCATCAGCCGATTAACACCACCGAACTCGGCGGTGTACACAGCAACCAAGGCGGCAGTGGACTCGATCACGCACGTTCTTGGCAAAGAACTCGCGCCGAAGAAAATTCGGGTGAATTCGGTCAACCCCGGAGGCGTTGAGACGGAAGGGACGCATACGGCTGGCGTTATGGGAAGCGAGTTCGAGAAACAGATGGTGGCACAGACGCCGCTCGGGCGCATGGGGCAACCGAAAGACATCGCGCCCGTTGCGGTGTTCCTAGCGTCTCCGGAGTCAGCATGGATGACGGGAGAGATCCTGCTGGCGTCGGGTGGCATGCGATAAGTTCGTGCGACGCTGAATGAGGAGGCCAAGAGCGCTCATTGTTTGGTTTGGGCACGTGGAGCGAAAATCCGTACTCGTTCACGTTTCCAACCCAACAACAAACCCGAAAGAAAGATGCAGGGCTGAAGCCCCTTCGCGGTAAACCTTGGCTAGGAGACAAAGACAGAAGGTCGAAAGCCGAGCTGTTCAAGCAGGGAGTGTCCTACATTGAACAGTGTATTCCGAAGCTAATAGGCGCGGGCGTACAGTGAGTGCCGGGGCTCACATGGCGAAACAAGTACTCATCGCGGACGACAGCGGGATGGTTCGGCGAATCATGAAAGCCTTTCTGGAGGCGACGCCGGACGTGGAGATTTGTGGAGAAGCGTCCAACGGGCTGGAAGCAATACAGAAAGCCAAGGCGCTGAAACCAGACTTGATGCTGCTGGACCTTGCCATGCCCGGTATGAACGGTGCAGAAGTAGCTTCCGTGCTGAAAAAGACGATGCCGGAAGTTCCCATCGTTCTCTTCACCATGTATGACGAAAATATCGGAAAGTATCTAACATCTGCGATCGGCGTGGACGCCGTGCTCTCCAAACCCGACGGCGTCACCGAGCTGGCCAAAGCTGTTGATGCTGTGCTCAACCGAAAACCCTCATAAACCAAGCGTCGCCTCGGGATCGGGGATCGAAATACATCACTGAAGAGAATTTGTCGAATTTTTCCGCAACTCTCAGCCGTTGGCTCGCCAGTTCGCGATGCCCTTCGACACTAAATACATTATTTTCTGTATCGCTATGTGATGCCGAGTCTGGTCATCTTAGGTATGAGCGGAGTGAGACCCGACTCACCACTACGTGGTGTGATGGCCAAAACGATCCTGGTCGCCGATGACAATCCGGCAATACGCAAAGCCCTCTGCGAGATGTTCGAAATCGAAGAGGACTACGATCTTTGCGCCGAAGCCACCAACGGCGTGGAAGCCATCGCGCTGGCCAAACAGCGGCGCCCCGACCTGGTGATTCTTGATCTATCCATGCCGATCATGAACGGATACGACGCCGCGCTGGAAATAAAACGCGCGCTGCCCGGCATCCGGATCATTTTATTTACGATGTATGCGGATGTGGTGAAGAGATGCGTTATGAGTCCGGACTCAGCTGTCGACCTGGTAGTGTCGAAGACCGAGTCTGCCAAGATCATCGATCACGTCCGGTCGCTAATCCCCGTCTGAGTTCTTCTTGGCTATGCCGGGACAGCCCATCTTCTCGGTTTTGATAGCGAGGAGTTTTTCGGCGGCTTCGTTGATGGCATCCCGTTCTTTCTGGTGTGCTTCGCTGTCGCCGAGTTGCTGCGCGCGAAGGTACATGGCTTCTTCTAGCGCGAGGATCAGTCCGTGTAACTTCTTGGGGTCAGCCTCTTTGAGCGCGGCCTGATGTAGATCTCTCCACGAACCGTGTTTTGGATTGATTACCTGTGCCATAAATCCCTCTCCAACGTTCAGTCGAAGGACCGATGATTGCACCGGTACCAAGAAAGGAAAACTTATTGCGTCTCAAAGTCGATGTCAAGATGAGCAATGCTGAGCGACGAAAGCCGAATCTACGTTGGTACGCTGGCGGACAGACAATACATGTCAGCCGGACTAGAGTTTTAACCCCAGCCCAATATCGGCAGGTGCGATATGAACCAGGGCGAATGGTACACAGTCTACACTGCTGCTCTTCTTGAACTGGATCGTTCAAAAATTCGCGGGCGAATTACCGACGCAGAAACCGCCATCTTCTCGCGAATCGAAAATCTTGCTCAAGATCCGGAATCAGACCCTGAGCGAGAAAAAATTGCGGACGCGCTTTCCAGTCTGCATGCTCTGCAAAGGACGCTGCTGCGCACCCCGTAATTTTCGAGGGAGCGGCCCAGCTAGCGGCTTGCTGTCATCGGACTCGGAGAACGATGGCCTACAATTCCTGGCGGGCTCTGTACGAAGCAGCTGCGGCTCTTGAACCGGAGGTAAGTAACGTGGAAGAACGCGCGAAGATGACGGAACAAGCGATCAACGCGCGAATCTGTTCGCTCACCGGAGAAGTTTCGCGCGAAGAACGAATGGCAAGGGCCGATGCGCTTTCCGTGTTGCGCGTTTTAAAGAGGGCCGAGGAGAAAAGCCCTCGACGAACGCAAGCGCCCGAACGCAACGTTGACTTATAGACCGGTGCCAACTCCGAGGACATTGTTCGGACGATAGTCTGCAAGCTGCGCTGAACTAACTTACTGGGAAGGACGGGGTAGGGAACTGTCCCGTTTTTTCGTTTCTGGCGAACTAGCGCGCATACTATCCGAGTGACCATGGCGTTGACTTCCCAGATTCGGCGGTCCCGCGCGCTGTTTTCGTGTGTCGCGGAAACTTGGAGGTGGTGGCTGGATGGTGATCGGCGAAAGCGATCTCTGCCGTGATTTCATGGGACTGATGCCCGCGTCTTGATGCGCTAACGGCAAAGCGGGAGCAAGCCCCCTGCCGCGAATAGGTCCCGCACTCTACAGGATGGAGTGCGGCTGCTTGCCGCCACTTTTGCGCTACAGCGGAATAGATGCCGGGCTAAAGGCCCGGGCGCTACATTAAATTCGACGGCGAAACCCGAAACGCCAAAACCCAAAAGAAAGATGCCGGGCGGCGCTCGGAAGGCAACGGCAATGCCACGTCCGCTCCAAAACGCGGAATTAGGCGACCGGGGCATCCGCCACGGACGGATGCCTCGCTCGCAACGGGATCAACGCGCGCGACTACTTCGTTTGCGCGAAACTACTTCGGTTTGCCGCCTCCGCTCGGGTGAGAAGCGGGTGGTGGCGACTGCCGTTGTTGCATTTGCTGCTGCTGCTGCTGCTGCGTGTGTTTCTGCTGCAACTGCTGAGTTTGCTGAGCGTGCCGCTCTTCCATTTGTTGCTGTTTCGCTGAGTCGGCCTGCTGCTTCTGGACCTGCTGATGTTCCTTTTCCTGCTGCGACTGAAGTTTGTCGCGTTCTTTTTGTTGCTGTTGATAGAGTTTCTCCTGTTGCTGTTGATATTTCTGATCCTGCTTTGCGTTACCGGTGCTTGGCGGGGCCGGACGCTCTGCGGGAGGCAGGTCCTTGGGATGGGTATAGCTCCGGGAGTTGGCGTTGTTGCCCGTTTCCGCGGCATGATTGCTGCCCGTATTGGCGGCCCGATTGCCGCCGGCAGGTGGTTTGTAACTGCCGTTGTTTGAAGCTCGCACCACGCCACGGTCGTTGAATGCTCCGGGCTTCGGAGTGGCGGCCACTGGTGGCGCGCCGTGGTTAACCGATGCATGCAACTCGCGGTTTGTGCGAGCAGCTTGAAAGTGTTGAGTCTGCTGAGGGACCGGGGGGATGTGCCGCTGGTGCGCAGCGGCTTCCTGCTGAGGCGTACGTCGCGCCTCCACACCGCCTGGGCCGTTGAAACTTACACGCGTGTTACTTCGTACGTCGACGCGCTCGTTGTACACATTGTGGATTACGGTGACGTCCACATGATTGATCTCGGTGTTATAGAAGAAATGCCCGCGATCCCAGCGTCCACCGTAATAGCCGTCACCGAAGTAACCGAACCCATAGTTGATGCCGCCATAAAAACCTATCACAGGTCCCCAGTAGCCGGCGGTTAGAACGAACCCGGAGCCGCCCCAGCCCCAGTATGGGGGAGTCCACAGGAAACCGACTTCGGGAGCTAATACCCAAGTGCCTGGCACCCAAAAGTAATCGGCATCGTCGGAATCATAGTCCCAGTAACCAGGGGTCCAGATGTAATCCTCGCCGGGGCAGACTGGCTGGTCGTATACCGGCAACTCTGGCGGCGCAAAGCCCACTACGACGCCGACTGCAATTTGTGCGTGAACGGCTCCTGAGACGGTCAGCAATAGGATTGCGAGCAATACCGAACGAGCGACAAACTTCACATCCATTGTGCTTCCTCCTGGCCGGCCTTCCTGCGCTTACCCGGTGATGCTTGGCTGCAGCGGGCTGCGCGGATGGAGCGCGGCGGATGCCGGCAAATCGCAGACCGGCGTGTAGCTAGCGAAACATATTTGCGCGAGACGGACCATACATCAATCCTAGTATTCGGCGAAGGATGGTGCCGCACCATCGCGGCAGGTTCCAACAGGCCTATTCATAGCGGAGGGCGATCATGGGATCGACGTGCATCGCGCGGCGCGCGGGAATGTAGCAGGCCAGGAAAGTGATGATGCACATCAGGGCGCCGATGCTGCCGAAAGTGATGAGGTCGGCGGCGCTGACACCGTAGATGATGTTGGACAGGAGCTGCGCTACGCCGAAGGCTATCGGAAGACCGATTAACAATCCCACAAACGTGAGGATCAGACCGCGGCGAAGAACGAGTGGAAGAACGTCGCGGGGCTGCGCTCCTAGCGCCAGGCGGACGCCGATTTCGTGCGTGCGCTCCGTGACGGCGTAGGCCATCACGCCGTAGACGCCGATGGACGCGAGCAGAAGCGCGATAACTCCCATGAGAGTCATCATGTTGGCAACGTAGGAGAGGCCGAGCAAATGGTTTTCGATCACTTTTTGAAAAGGCGTGATGTCGAAAACGGGCTGGTCGGGATCGATGCGCGTGATCTGGCTGCGTGCCGCGGCGGCGTGGGAAGAGGGATCGCCGTCGGCGCGGATGGTGAGAAAAACCAGGTCAGTGGGAGATTGCTGATAGGGCATGTATACCGTGGGCATCTCCTGGCGGTCGTAGGGTTCGTAATGGACGTCGCCGACGACGCCTACGACCTGGGCCCAGAGCGTCTTGGAATCATCCGCACCTACTTTTATGAGCTTGCCGAGCGGGTCTTGGCCTGGGAAAAATCGCTGGGCGAAATTCTTGTCAATCACGGCCACGCGAGGCTGACCGGGGCCGTCGGAATCCAGAAGAAAACGTCCCTGGCGAAGGGGGATGTTCATGCCGCGAAAATAATTCGTGCTGACCGAGTTGATGTTTATGGTGTCGTCTTCACCGGGCTGCTTCTGGCGACCCTGAATTGCGATGGGTTCGCCATCTTGCTCGCCGCTGGAAGGCAATGCGGCGGCAACGATGGAGGTTTGCACGCCGGGAAGAGACTTCAGGCCTTCGAGAGCGCGATCGTAGAAGGCGGCGCGTTGTTGCGGCGTTTTATATTTTGATGCGGGCAGGCTGACGCGCATGGTGAGTGCGTTTTCTGGATTAAGATTTGGATTTACCGTGAGCAGAGCGCGCAGACCCTTGGTCATCAGGCCCGCGCCCACCAGCAGGATCAGCGAGAGCGAAACTTCGGCTACCACAAAAATGCTGCGCAGGCGCTGACGCGACTGGCCCGCAGTGCTCGATCGGCCGCCCTCTTTCAGATCTTCATAAACATCAAAGCGCGACGATTGGAAAGCAGGCGCGAGACCGGAAACAATTCCCGCCAAAAGCGCGACTGCGACGGTGTACCAGAAAACGTCGGTTTCGAGACGCACGTGGCGCCAGTAGGGAAGAAATCGTTCAACTTCGGGTGGCATGTAATAACGGATGGCGTCGATACCCCACACGCCGAGAAGCAAGCCGATAAAGGCGCCCGCGGTTGCGAGCAAAACACTTTCGGTAAGGAGTTGGCGGATGATGCGCGCGCGGCTGGCGCCCAAGGCTTGGCGCACGGCCATTTCTCGAATGCGGCTGGCGGAGCGCGCGAAAAGCAAATTCGCCACGTTAGCGCAGGCAATTAACAAAACTAGAATCGCGGCGCCGATCAGCATTCGGCAGTATTCGTCGGCGAGTTCGCCCGACACATAGGTTTTAAGCGGCAGCACGTGAACGCTCCACGCTTTTTCGGTGTCGGGGAATTGCTGCTGGAGGCGGCCTTCGATCGTAAACATCTCCGCTTGTGCATCGTGCAGGGAAACACCCGGCTTCAAACGCGCCACAGGATGCAAAAAATGGTCGTTGCGGACGGCTTTTGTGGCGTCATCCATGGCCAGCGGAAGATACAACGCGGATTGCGCTGGGAAATTGAATTCGGAGCTCAGGACGCCCACGATGGTGTAGCTGCTTCCGTTCAAGCTGACCGTTTGGCCGAGAACATTTGGGTCGGAAGCGAAACGGCGTTGCCACAATCCGTAACCCAGAATCACTTCCTGGTCGTGGCCGACTTGTTCTTCTTCGGGCAGGAAGGCCCGGCCTATCACGGGTCCGGTTCCCAGCACGTCGAAGAAATTCGAAGCGATCATTTCACCGTGAACTTTTTCCGGGTCACCTTTACCGGTAAGGTTGAGTTCGGCGCCGTGCATCGTCGTCATCGACGCGAAGGATTCGGTCTGCCGCTTCCAGTCTAGATAATCGGCGGGAGAAACCGGGTTCGCGTCTTCCACATTTTGCGGTTGGACGTTGACAAGCGCTACTAGACGATCGAGCTGAGGGAAGGAGACTGGCTTTTGCAAGATAGCGACGGCGACGCTGAAGATGGCGGTGTTGGCGCCGATGCCGAGAGCCAGGGCGAGCACGGCCGGGGCGGTGAAGCCCGGGCTCTTCAGGAGCATGCGAAGTCCGAAGCGGATATCCTGCCAAAGAGTGGACATGGACCTCCTCTCGGTTCTTGTAAGGTAACCGATGGCAAGTTTGCTGCCAAGCTTTAGCTATTTAAACTGCGTAGAACTAGGGGCTTAGGGGCTCGGAGGTATCGGAGCTACAGGGATCGTTCCCATTCATGGGACGCTTCATCGCAGAAACGAACAGATGAACGGCATCATCGCTGTTCATTGCAAATCTTCATTGCGCTCTTCAGCCTTGTCTTGCCGATGCGCGCGCGTTGCGAAGTTCGGGTCTTTCTGGCGTGGTGGCCATTTGAGATCGGAGTATTTCCCGCTTGAGCGCGGCCAGGCCAGTGATTGCGTCTTCCATCGCCTGCCATTCTTCTTGCCCGTCCGAAGTGGTGCAGAGGTCTTCGACACGCGACAAGATCGCTATCTCCGCGGCCGTGACACGCCCAACCAGAGTCAGTGGATTCGTCTCGAGCAATGCTTCCACGTAAAGCCGCTGCCACTCAATGTTCCATTCGAGGATCATGCCTCTACTCCATCTGTATTTGAGGGGATTGTAGAATTGTGATTAGAAGCTGTCTGTACACTTTTGCACAGGATGTGTACCACCTAGGTAAGGAACTCGAACCGAGGGACGGAGGTTGACACGCGTCTCTGGCCGCCGTCAGGGCCTTGCCAGGGCAATTCCTTGCAACGATAATGGGCGTTCATATCTGTCGCGTGTGTTCAATCGCTTGTCACAGTTTTTCATCCGCCGCTGCGCCCATACGACTAGAGACAAATTACTGGTGGTGCCGGTCTTTTCGCGCAGTTCGCGGACCAGCCGGACGTATGAATTAAGGGTCATACGGAGATCCGAACAGACTTGTTTGTCTGTTTTGCCGGCAATCAAAGCACGCAATACGATTGCTTCCTCGCTGGTGAACGTCGGGTCCGCTCGCGAAACTGCAGCGCCGTTTGCGTTGAAAACCAAAACCTTGGGCTGGAGTTTCATTTGTCCTCGACCCGTTGCGGGTGAATAGGGCCACCCAAATTCACGGGAGCCGAGGCCCAGCGCGCAAGGCTCCCGGAATTGGGCAATTCTAAACACGTCAACCGTAGTTCACGACGAGCAACCGGATATGTTCAGAACGGCACACTTTTAATTTAAACGTTAACTCATTGGTGGATATAACTGCTTCTGGCCGGAACCGCGCAATTTGGCCGCTTGCTGGCAGACGGGAATTACTTCGGCTGTGGTCAACTAGAATCGTTGGACCTGGCATCCCGCCAGTCGAGTGTGTGTCCGGTAGTTCTGTTGCGGCTGAGCATACCAAGCAATCATCCTTTGACGGGCAGCGATCTTTCCCGAATCCTCCCAGCTTCGTTGTTCTAACTCGAAACCCCGCGCATTTCGTGCATCAACATGACTTACTGTAAGAGTTACTAAAACAATCAAAGATGTGACGTTTTCCAAAAAAATACTAGAGCGGAGGCCGCGACCGCGACGCCGGCGGCACCGCCATCCTTGGTACTTGACGAAATATATGCGCGAGTTTGAGCGAAAAATGGAAAATCGCGAAGATTTTCAGCCGTCGTGGTTTATGTTTCCCGTTCTCAAATGGTAGTGGAGCGAAACACGGATTTAGAGCAGCACGTGAAGACCCTCATCGCCGCCGTGCGAATCGCGAACTAGCTGACGACAAAGCGAATCGAGACGGCCACGGGTACTCGTGCGGTCTTAACTCGAACCTGAGATTTAAGCAGCTCTTTCTTGAGCACGGCCAAACCGATTATCGCGTCTTCTATCGCCCGCCACTCTTCCAGCTGGTTTGAGGTCGTGCATAATTCCGCGACGCGCAACAGCATCGCTTTTTCCGTGAGCGCTACCAGCCCGACGAGATTGTGCGGATCGGTCTCCAGCAATGCCTCGGTGTAAAGCCGCTGCCATTCTTGTTCCGGTAGCATAGCCATGCTGACTCCTTCGCCGCGGACAGTGAAGAGCTGATTGCTAGATTCCTCAAATTTCTGTTCTCAGTGTTATGCACGCGCCGCTCTGGAGCGACTGGGCGTGGGGCCTTCGGGAGCGGCAGGTTTCTGCTGCTTGCCGGATTGAGTTTCGGAATTTGCTCGAGGTGCAACGCCAAGGTCGGATGGACGTTGGACTGAACCGCGCCCGCGATGAGCCGTATTCTTGTGCTCTTGCAGCGCCGCATCCGAATCGTACGCGGCGTCGCAGTGACCACACGTGAAAAAACCCGTGGGGGACTTGCGCATGGTTGCCTCCTTTTGAAAATTTGCGTCGTACATATTATTTTCTCGCCATGGAAGAAGCCTCGGCCGTCTGCAGAGGCTGAGCAGCCAGATACGTGCGGACCACCCGGAAGCCTTCGAGGGTGAAATGCGCTACCAGGACACAGGCCATAATTGCGAGAAAGAGCGCCAGGTATCCGACAACAAAAATCAAGAAAGCCGCCAAGACTTGGAAGCTGGTGTTGAATGTAATGTACCAGTTCATTGGGACCTCTTAGCCAGTTGCGTTTCGATCGCGTTACGAAGTTAATTAGCGGTGGAGGCTGTAGTCGATCAAAGCGACTAAAGCCATTAGCACGCTAAATCCAAGGAAATAAGCCGTGACGGTGAAGAGCAGGGTCGGGATTACGTCTTCGCCGGATAATCCATTGAAATGCCATTGCGCCCCCCAAGAGACGCCCGCGGAAGCAGCCGGAAAGGTCGGCGCCGCTATCTACGTCATGAACAGTTATAAGGCAGGCAATTTTCTGCGTCTGTTCAGTTTTGCACACTCCGGAGAGCGTCCGCCCGAGGACGGACTTCGCAACGTGGGATTAGGCGTGATGAAGGCGCAGTTGCGGTAAACCTAGCTTGCGACGTAGCTTCATGGTATACCAACGCGAGAGAACGTATCGCCGATTGTTCAAATTGGGCCAACCCTAGCTCACAAGGAGCATTTATGTCCGTGGAAGAGAATATCGTTCTGATGAGGCGGTGGTTCAAGGAAGTGTGGAACGAAGGGCGCGCTCAAACCATTTACGACTTGATGGCTGAAAACTGCATTGGGGTAGGACAGGACCAACCGGGCGTCGAAATTCACGGACCTGACGATTTCGCGGCGCTTTTCAATCGCATCCACGGCGCGTTCCCGGACATAAAAATCACGCTAGAAGACGCTTTCGGCGCGGACGACAAAGTCGTGGTGCGTTGGTCCGCGGTGATGACTCATACCGGCGACCACCTGGGCGTGCTGGCGACGAATAAGCGCGTTCGCATCAGCGGCATCACGATTGCGCAGATTGAAAAGGGCAAAATCGTTCGCGGCTGGGACAATTGGGATCAGCTGGCGCTGATGCAACAGCTCACTGCCAGCGCCGCAGCGGCCAGTTCATAAAAATGGCCCCGTCACCTTCGCCCTATTTCGGTCGCGATTGTTTCGATTTTGCTTGGCGCGCAGGGTGTGAGGGCGCAAGAAGATGCTTGCAGGCGGCGCTTAGTTCCAGTGGGCCTCTCGAATGCTGAAAAAATGTCGTCACCGGGCTAACCCCATCGAACCTCCAGGCGACCACGCACCACGATCAACAGCTTAAAGAGTGTTGCATCGACCGGTTGAGCTGGCACTAGATTTAGCTGCGTAAAGCCCTGCGCGTGGGCTTCGCGCAGGTGTTGCGTCGACCCATTGAGGCCGCCAGTGTCTCCGGGCAAGCTAGCCGCATGCCGGCGAAATAGTTGCGTAAAAAAAGCGAAGATTCCTAAGGAACTTTCCCAGCCAGGGAATGCAACGCCGAGGCGAGCCTGAAGCTAAAACAGTTGAGTTAGCCGGGCGTCCGGGGTATAACCCTGACATGATGTTCTCCGGGCCTCCAATGCGCAGGCTCCGCTTTGCGGTGGTGGCGACGCTTTTGTTGGGCGGCCTGGCATTAAGCGAATTTCCTGAATTACTGCAACTCCAGGACGACACTTCGAACGACTTCACGCTGCTGACCTCGAGGCAGGGCTCCTCCTCGACCAGCAACGCGGCAAAGTTCGGGCCGGCGCCTGCCGCAATTCTTGTGGGAGAAAGCAAAACCTTCCGGGCGATTTCCGGTCTGCTTGCGCCTGCGACTCCCGGTCCAATGTTGCGCTCCCCGATTGATTATCTGCATTTGCTTTGCGTTCACCGGACGTAAACCTCTGTTTCTTTTCTGAGCAGCACATATTCCATCTCCACAGAATTCAAACGCGAACATCCGCCGATTCCTTGCGAATAGCGGAATTTGTCATTTTGACCACGCTTTGCAGAAAAGGAGCAGTTGACCTATGAAACTTCATTCGATGCGTCCGGAACGAGAGCCTCTTGCAAGAGTATCTGCAGGATTTGATTTGTGAAGCGGGGAGTCCGCAAGAGGCAGACACGCTCGTCGAGTTGCTGTGGTCGCTGCAACTAGCGGCGCGCCCGCCTCTAGAAGCGCCGCGGCCCAGGGCGCTCAAGGTAAATCACGGTTCCTCGGGAGACTGATCTCGTCGTAAGGCTGGGACTACGTTGACCGCACTCATCAGACCGGTGCGGACGGCGGGCGGCGAAAGATTCAGGCTATGCGCGGTACCTGAATTTCCTGGAGCCCCATCCTTTGGAATTGGCTGCAAAGGCTGGGGCTTTTCGCCGAACCATCACACGGTTCAGGCGCGCGAGGCTTGCGACTTCGTGGGATATTCGAGCTGGGCGTACCAGTTCCCACGGCCCTCAGGAGTTAGATCAAGCAAATTCCAGAGAGACCACACGCCATCCAGGCCGCGTTCTTTCACTTCTTCAGACAAGCGTGGATGCGCGCTGTAAAAATGGCGAAGAGTGCCGTCCGCGTCGCGAGTGAAAACAGATATCTCGGAATCTTGGCCGCCTTCACGGCTTTCACTTCCAAGATCGTATTTGAACGTGCTCGCTCCCGCGCTCAGAAGACGCAGCATGTCCCAGCCTCGCGTGCGGGCATGCGCGCGCAAAGCAACCGGATCGGCCGCGGCGACAATGGCGAAGTCGACGCGTTGCGCCAGATGGGTTGCGTGGCCGTTGAAACCATCAATCAGCCCGGTGCACATGGGGCAGGGCTTGGTCTGGCGCTTTCCGTACATCAAGTGATAGATGATCAGCGAGCGACCCGGCGCGGTGAAGAGCTCACTCAGGCGTACGCTGCGAATCGGCGTATCACCACCAGCGAGGTCCACTGGGCCTTCCTCAAATGTGTAGTCCTGAATGGCTGCTCCTTGGGGAAGTGCGCGGCGGAGTTGCGCGACTCGTTCACGCTGCTGCATCAATTCCAGTTCCGCCAGGCGGAGCTCTTCGCGTTTCTTCAAGTAGTCGCCGGGTTCGTTGGGAAGATTTGTTTGCCGGAACGTTCCGTTGATCGTCTCGTAAGCCATTGGAAACCTCCTGAGATGAAGTTAACACGCCTACAAATAGGTCTGAAGCGTTTTCACTCGAGTCCAACGTTCGGGCATCGTGGGAAGGTTCATGCTTTCGCTTCATGAATTTCAAGGTTGGAGATGAGCTGGGAGAATTTCCGTCGGAAGTCATATAGCCGGTTGAAATCACAAAGTCGATTTGTGGACCTTTCGTTTTCGTCTTCAGAGCAGGCAGCGCAAGCGCGAGGCGAGCAGTAGGGTCAAGCACCACCGATTCGGGGGCTGCTCTGAGCAACCCCTTTGCAGTGAGCGAGGTTAGGGAATGCTCAGCGAGAGGAGTGAAGGCGGAGTCGAGCATCTGGTTATCTTTAAGGATTCCCAACCAGAGCAGAAAAGGGCCGTCTGTTCGGACCACAAGCTGCGGAAAATTGTTTTTCACATCCAGCGTAACCAGAACGCCGGCTTCTCACGCGCCGGCCGCTCGATAGGTTGCGAACACCGGCTCTGTCTCTCTCGCGAAGCCTTTCGGGCTTCCGGGTTTCACCGCGAATATTTGAGTGACGATCACACCTTGTGCGCCATTTAGTTCAGTGACGGGATCGACTGCGGGCAAAATCGTAATTCCGCGTCCATAGGTCAGAGGGCGAAGCAGCCTCACATTGTCATTGTCAACCAAGAGATTGTTCACAACGTCTTTAAACTCAGCCCATACCGGCCCGTAATCAAACGCCGCATTCGCGATCGCGCGATTGTCGATGGTGTGAAAACCGCGAATCCATGTAAAGCCGTTCGGATTTTTGCGTTCGAAGAAGGAGCCGGTGGCAATGGCCCCGAGCTGCCGGAAAGCTTCGGGGAAGGAGGCGTCGAAATATTTGGCAAAGGGCGCGCGTTTCCCATCTGTTGTTATGTAGCGGCGGAACTCGATAGCTTGAAAATCGGTCAAGTGCGCGTCGTGATGCAGTGGCGCTTTCCCAAAGGAGTGGTCAGCGGGTTCATTCGTCGAAGGCCTGTTGGCAGGCGTCAGATTACAAACGGAAATGACGGCCAGAAGGCCAATTAAGAATCGCATGAGAGTTATTCTCCATTGTTGTGTAACGGCTGAAGCTAATCATTGGACCCGTTTCCGTTGACGCGGCTTAGGCGGACGTTGTAGCGACGGACGCAATCGGGAAGAGAGACGCCTGCGATTAATTTTTCGTCGCCAATAGGCGGGCGAGAGCGCATTTCGAGGGGCAAAACGCCAGCCCATATCGGCAAGGCGTAGTCCTTTTCGTCGTCGACCGGCGGCCCGGTTCTTACCTTTGAGGAAGCCTCCTCCATCGAGAATTCCAGGACAGTTGTGGCTTTCAACTCTTGCTCGCTGGGTGCGCGGACGTCCGCCCAGCGACCGGGAATGACATGCTCGGAGATGACGCGCAGGGAATCGATCTTTCCGGCTGGATCCGTGATTTTGCGCGCGGTTCCAAATGCAACGACGGAGCGGTAGTTCATGGAATGATCGAAGGCAGAGCGCGCCAGGACCAAAGCGTCCACGAGAGTGACTGTTACGCACGCTGGGATGCCGGTCTCAAGTTCGGCGAGCATGCGGCTTGCGGCGGAGCCGTGCAAATAGAGTTTTTGTCCGTCGCGGCCATACACCGTGGGAATGACGAAAGGTTGAGAGGCGGCGCAAAATCCCACGTGAGCGAGGAAGCTTGCGTCCAGGATTGGGTTGATGGTGTTCCAGTCGCATGAACCTCTGCTGGGTATGCGGCGAAGTTCGGTGCGCTTTGTGGGATTCATCGTTTACCTGTATGAATTTGTTTTATGTCCAACGGCTCCTCGCTCACTTATCAGCGAACGATGTTGAGGGCGATTGCCGGCGTGATGGTCATGGGCGTGTTGTGGCCACCAGGAATCACGCGTGTGCCGAGCAGAACACCGACGGTGGACTTCCAACTGTATTCAATTGCCGGGGCGAAGCCGGACGTCTCGCTGGAACCCAGGTTCAGCAAAATGCTGTTTGGAGTCTGCGCGCGGTCCGGACCGGTAACGTTGTTTCCAATCACGCGCGTGTTTGCGGTGTAGCGATACGTCGCATCCAACGCGAGCACCCAGCGCCGCGTCAAACTATATTCCCACGACGCATCCACCAAGGACGAGCGGCCCGGGTCGGCGTGGCCGTGGAAATTGGCTCCGGTACCGTACACGCTGACGCCATTCACGCTCACATCCCTGGAAAATGATTGCGACACATTGAAGCGCATGCGCAGGATGCGGCGATTCGGCATCCAGAAATATGTTTGCGTGTAAATCGCGACCGTTGTGGTGAAAGCGCCGCTGCCCAAGCCGTCACTCGGCCGATTTCCCAGTTGATCGTATTTCCCGCTTGGAAAGGTTTCCTGCAGGGTCGCAGAAATCGTCGGAATCCAACTGCCTTCGCGGAACTGCCTGAGCCGGAATTGTCCTTGTACGGTGACGTCGCCTAGCCCGACGCCCGCGCTGCTCGGCCCATCGGTCAATTTGTTGTAACCAAAGGTCGGGATCACTCCGACAGTCAATGTGTTCGCCAGCCCGTAGTTAAGGTAAGTCAGCGAGCCGAAACCGTTCGAATGCGCGCCGATTACGTCGTAAACATACGGCTCGATCAGGAAATGCCCGCGTGGCAGGGTGGAAGCGTTGGGCGCGAGCATGGGGCCAGTCCACCAAGCATCGTTTAGAGATTGGCGATCGGGAGAGGTCTGCGACGCGTTGTTCAGAGCAACGTTTGGTGTATTGCTTAACGATAGGAAATTGTCGCCGGACGGTGGCGAAATATCCTGTGCGCACGCAAGCTCGCCGGCCATTGCAAGTAGTGCCAATGTTTTTTGAATGGCCCTCCAGCACTTCATGCGTGCGCTCTCTTCATGGCGGAGTATTACTGCCTCGCGCGCCCCTGACGCCATCCGCTTCCCGCACGCAAATTTCTCGCTCCGCTACCAACGAACCCGGCCATCGGCGTCTTCCACCACGACGACCTCGTATTTCTCCAGCATCGGCATCCAAACTTTTTCCAACTCGTTTTTGCACAGTTCGCCTTCATAAAACTTGGCCTTCATTGGCCCGCGCGACGCCAGGTCCGGAAATCCGCGCATAAAAAAGAAAGTGTCGGGATTTTCGACGGAAAGAAATGGTCCCAGCACTTTCATTCCAATTTCCGCATGCGCCGGAATCGATTTAGTTCGAAATATTTCCAGGAATCCATCCCGGCACCCGAGCTTCGTCGTATAAGTCCGCATCTCGATAATCATCGCAAGGCCCTGGCGTCACTGAGCCTTGCGCTCTAATTTCTGGAAGCGCGTGTCTTGCGCGATCCAATTTACTTCCCAGGTTTTGCCGCCGTCGTCCGAGAAGGCCTGTTCGAAATGGCAGGAGTTCGGAGTGATGTCGGACCAAACATTTCTGACCAGAATCATCCTGCCGTTGAAATCTTCTTGATCGTAAAACTCGCCGCGCCCATTTTTAAATTCGCCGACGGTAGGCACACTCAGAGTGCCTCCCTTGCTGCTGGCAAAATTGAGGCTCCACTGGTGGGATTGCGGATTGTAAAGACGAAGGTTCAAGCCTTCGACGTGGCCCGTGGGACCATCGACTTCAAGCTCGACCATATTTGCGCGGCCATCCCAGATTTGTCGAACCACGGAAATGCCGTCGTATTCGATCCAGGTAGTCGAACCCGTCAGCGGATGTTGAAGGCGCTTCAGGTGCGTTTTCCAAGTGCCGATCTCAAAGTCAAAATCGTGCTGGCCGTCGCGTTGCGCGTTTGCTTTCGACGTTTCTGAATTTTGCTGCGCGACTCCTTGCAAAGGATGCAAGATTAGCGCCAGACTGCACGCCAGCATATAAGTCTGAAATTGATTTAGCGCGTTCATCGTTTTCTCTCTTAATTCCGCCGCACATCCTAAGCTCTCAGGCTAGCCGTGGTTGCCAGGCCTATGTTTCATTCATGAATGAAACGTGGTTGTCATTTCCGCGCTGGGATTACCTAAGCAGCGCCGCTGATCGCCGCATCCCAGTTAGATACGCGTTACTGTGGAGATCCAATATACTTCCCAGGTCTTGCCGCCATCGTCCGAGAATGGCTGCTCAAATTTGGCCGAATTCGGGGTGATGTCCGACCAAATGTATCGAGTCAAAATACTCCGGCCATTCACTGTGTCCTGGGAGAAAAACTCGCCCTGGCCATTCTTAAATTCGCCGACGTTGGGTGGTCCGCCAATGGCGCCGCCCTTGCGATTGGCCCAAAACAGCCTCCACTGATGAGTTGAGGGGCTGAAGAGGCGCAGAGTCAGACCTTCGACGGGGCCGGCTGGGCCAGCGGCCTCGAATTCACTTAGATTAGCGCGCCCGTTCCAAATTTTTCGGACGAAAACCGAGCCGTCCGCTTCAACCCAGTTAGCCGAGCCGGTCAAGGGATGCTCCAGGCGCTTTAGGTGCTGTTTCCAGTTGCCGAAATAAAAGTCAAAATCGTGTTGGCCATCCTGGACAACTTGTTGTGATCCTGTCTTTGATGGCTCGGAGTTCTGCTGGGTTTGCGCTTTGTCAGACGGATCTTTCACTCGCGTCTGATCCGTAATCCAGTTCACTTCCCAGGTTTTGCCCCCATCTTCCGAGAAGGACTGTTCGAAGTGGGGCGTGCTGGTGGTGGAATTCGTCCAAATAAATCGCACAAAGATCGATTTGCCATTGAAGGTGTCCTGGGCGTAAAACTCGCCGACACCATCCTTGAATTCTCCGATCTGGGGTACGACAAGGATGCCGTCTTTAGCGTTAGCCCAATAGAGCGACCACTGGTGGGATTGCGGATTGTACAAACGCAGCGTTAGGCCCTCGATATGGCCCGCGCCTGCGGCGCCATCGGTTTCGAATTCTTCGATCTGAGACTTGCCGTCCCAAACTTTTCGCGTAACGGAAGTGCCGTCAAACTCGACCCAAGTCGTCGAGCCAGATAAAGGGTGCTGAAGCTTCTTCAGGTGAATGTGCCAAGTCCCCAGCTCGAAGTCGAAATCGTGCTGGCCGTCACGGTCCTTGCTGCTCGCGGCTCGCCGGGCTGACGTATTTGTTTCCTGCGCGAAGGCTTGTCCCGGCTGCAAGGCAAGAGTCGCGGCACAGAATGCGCAGCAAATCCAAATGGTCTTGAGCGTCATTATGTTCGTGTCCTCCGGAGGTGCGAAATCGCCTCGATCATGCAACAAGGCTAGCGTGGCGAGTGGTTCGCCATAATATCCACTTCCGCGTGCTACGATATGACCACTTAAAGGACCACAGGGAATGAAACGAACTTCCGCCAGCTTCCTGCCGCCGATCGCGCTCGATTCCGCAACAAAGACTCCGATGTACCGCCAGTTGTATGCGTGGTTTCGGCGGGCGATTCTTGACGGGCAATTGCGGCCGGGGCAACGAGTGCCGTCAACGCGGAATCTCGCGGCGGAGCTGAAGGTATCGCGCATTCCGGTGCTGGGCGCGTACGAACAGTTACACGCGGAAGGCTACCTCGAGACTTTTGTGGGGGCCGGGACGTGCGTTGCTAGATCCATTCCGGACGAAGCCTTAAAACCAGCAAACGTGAAGGCAAGGAAGTCCTCGCCGCAAAAAGTCACGCGCAAGGCGCCGCGAAAAATCTCACATCGTGTGGAATTGATGGGCCTGCAAGAGCAACTATGGCTGAATGACCTGGTCGCATTTCGAGTAAGCCTGCCGGCACTGGATCATTTTCCCAGCGCAGTGTGGTCCAAACTTGTGATTCGTCATGCCCGAAAGCCGACGCGAGAAGTGCTGGCTTACGGCGACGCGATGGGATACGCGCCGTTTCGCGAAGCAATCGCGGAGTATCTGGGAGCAGTTCGCGCGGTGCGCTGTGACCCGTCCCAAATTTTGGTGACCACGGGATCGCAGCAGGGCTTGCAGCTTTCCGCGCACGTTTTGCTCGACGCGAAAGACCGGGCGTGGATGGAAGAGCCGGGGTATCTCGGAGCGCGCCAGGCTTTCATGATGGCTGGAACGGAGATAGTCCCAGTGCCGGTCGATGGCGAGGGCCTGAACGTAGAAGCGGGAATTCGCCGCGGATGCGCCGCGCGGGCGGTATACATCACGCCGTCGCACCAATATCCGCTGGGCGTGACCATGAGCGCGGCGCGGCGAATGCTGTTGCTGAGTTGGGCCGAGCGCAATGGCGCATGGATCATCGAAGATGATTACGACAGCGAATATCGGTTCGGAAGCCGTCCGATTGCTTCGCTGCAGGGATTGGACGCCGACGCACGCGTGATTTACGTCGGGACATTCAGCAAGGTTATGTTTCCCGCTCTGCGCTTGGGATACCTGGTTGTGTCGAAGGACTTAACGCGCGCCTTCACAGCGGCGCGGGAAGCCACCGACATTTTTTCATCCACTCTGTATCAAGCGGTGATGACCGACTTTATCCGCGAAGGACATTTCGGGCGACATATCCGCAGGATGCGAGTGCTCTACTCGGAGCGGCGGACGGCGCTGGTAGAAGCGATCCGCAAGCAGTTGGGCGACAAACTCGAAGTGATCGGCGAAGAAGCGGGGATGCATCTGGTGGCCCTGCTGCCTCCGGGCGTAAGCGATGTTGCCGTTTCGGTCAAAGCGGCCAAGCGCGGCATCTCGGCCGTGCCATTGTCTTGGTGCTACAGGAAGCCGCCGAAACGCGGGGGCCTGATTCTGGGCTATGGCGGGACGAACATAGAGCAGATTCTCGATGGTGTGCGCGGGCTTGCGACGTGCGTTTGATCGTCGCGACGCACGAAATGCGACGACGCGATCAGTACAACAGTTTGAACGACTTTCGCATCCGACGCCATTACTGGCAGAAGAAGTAGCCCTTGCGCTACTCTGGGTGGATTCCGTACCCGCCTTTTAGTTTGGTGGAGATATGCGAGTGTACGCACTTCCCACATCCTTTCTCGCAATGTTTATGCTGCTTATGCCGGCATTTTGTTTTGCGCAGCAGCCTGCTGTGTCACAGAGCGCCGTCGACCCGAACAGCCAACTCTGCACGATAGCCGGCACCGTTGTAAGCGCGAACACCGGCGAGCCGATTCGGAAGGCACACGTGGTTCTCTCGCTACAGCGGCCTGACCCTGATAAGAAAGAATTCAATGCGACCGGCGACGCGGCGGGGCACTTCTCAATCGATCGGATTCCTGCGGGGAGCTACGATCTTGTGGTCAGCCGCGACAATTACTTGCCGTCGCACTACGGCCAGAACCGGCTTGATAAACCCGGCGCAACCTTCACCCTGGCAGCCGGGGACAAAATTACAGATCTTCTGTTCCGTATGCATAAAACCGGAATAATAACCGGAAGGGTGCTCGACGAAGACGGTGATCCAGTTCGCGTAGCGAGCGTCTCGTTATTGGTTCGCACCACAGTACGTGGAAAGCAGAAAACTGAAATTATTTCGGCTGACAGTACGAACGACCTCGGGGAGTACAGACTTATTGACCTGGCGCCTGGGCGCTACCTAATTTGTATGAAACCCCAGGATGACGACTCCATGCGAGAACCGCCGCGGCCGACTGAGGTTTATCTTCCCACATACTATCCGGGCACTTCCGAAAGCGCGAGGGCTGCGACGGTCGAGGTGAAGTCGGGTGATGAAATCTCTGGAATCGATTTTGTGGTTGCGCCGAAGGTCCCGGTTCGGAGCTACAAGGTCCGGGGACGCGTTATAAATTCCGTCGCCGGGCATCAGGACGCAAATATAATCGCGATGGCCATTTCTAGCGAATCGCAAAGTCAAGCCACCGTTGACCCGAAGACAGGGAACTTTGAAATCGAAGGAATTATTCCTGGTGAATATGTTGTGGAGGCCGCCGGGATCGCTGGCGCCAAGCGTTCTTTCGCGAGGCAGGACGTCAACGTAGTCGGCGGCGATGTCGACGGGATCTCTCTCGTCTTAACACAGGGAATTGAGATTGCCGGTCAAGTGACATTTGAAGGAAAGTCTGCCGCTTCCGCATCAAACCTCATAGTACTGCTTCTGCCAGATCGGGGGAGGAAGGGTTTCTACTTCGGCGGCGGTGGGGCGGCAGCAGTTCAACCCAATGGTTCGTTTGTGATGCAGGGAGTCAACGATGGGTCGTATTCACTCGCGGTATCCTCGCAATGCGGTGAATGTTATGTGAAGGCCGCCACGGCCAATGGCGCGGACTTGCTCGATCAAGGTGTTCAGGTCAGTTCAGGCATGGCGCCATCGCAGATTGCCATCGTGTTCAGCAGTAATACCGGCGCGGTGAACGGCACCGTCACGGGTAAAGATGATCTTCCGGCGGTAGGTGCTCTCGTGGTTCTGGTTCCCGAGGGAAGGCTGTATCAGAGTCTCGACCAGTACAAAAATACAACAACCGATCAATACGGTCGCTTCGAAATTCGCGGAGTGCCATTGGGACGTTACAAGGTTTATGCATGGGAAAAAGTTGATACAGGTTCTGCCTGTGATGCAGAGTTCTTTAACCCGTACGAAAACATGGCCGAATCGGTTGACGTCGCCGCAAACGAACGGAAGAGTGTGCAGCTTAAGATGATCCCCGCCGGTGATTCCACGAATTAGCGCGTCTTCAAGTGAAATGGTGCAAGGCGAGATGCCGGGCTGAAGCCCGGAGCTACGTTTGAAGCTTCGCCCCATTCGACCGATCTGTGCCCAGAGGCTTCGAGGAGCATGTAAGGGATTGTGAGGCTAGCGAAGAAAATGTGAAATGCAACTTCGTGGCGGCTTCGGTGTTTAACTAGATAGACGCGTAGTTAGGAAGCGTTGGAGGTAATGCAAAGAAAGGCATTAGGGGCTCAGAAGGGGCCCAGACATGAAATATACCAAGTACTTTATAATGATAGCGTTGCTCGGTTCTTGTTTAGCTTTTGCGGCACCAGCTTCACATGCTCAGGTAGCAGTTGGAATAGGAGTTGGCCCAGGGTACGTTGCCGGTCCGCCAGTCTGCGAGTACGGCTACTACCCATATTATCCATACGCGTGCGCGCCTTACGGGTATTACGGTCCTAGCTACTTCAACGGCGGCGTCTTCATCGGTGCCGGACCGTGGTACGGTTGGGGCGGACGTGGGTACTGGGGTGGACGCTGGGGCGGACGTGACTTTGACCGCGGGCGTGGGATCGAAGGCCGCGGTTACGGGTACGGCGGACGCGGATACGGCGGTAACGGCTATTCTAACGGCGGACGCGGTGCAGTCGGCGGTGGGTACCGCGGTGGCTCAGTAGGTGGGGGGCTCCACGGCGGGTCAGGTGGCGGCTTCCACGGTGGAGCAGTTCACGGTGGAAGTGGTGGTGGATTCCATGGTGGAGGTGGCGGTGGAACCCACGGTGGTGGCGGCCATGGCGGTGGAGGCCACAGGTAAGTTGTAAATTGATTGAACGACCGCTCGCCTACAAGCGGCCTCTACAAAAGAACGGCTGGCAGCAAACGCTGTCGGCCGTTTTGTTTTCATTAGGCAAAACGAACCCTAGAGTAACACCGGGCCGGCAATTGAAACTCTATGAACTACGAAGTGGCGGCATGGAACGATGTTTGTTTTGCTGCGGCGAGCGCCCCCACAACAGAAAGATCGGCTGCGATGCCTTGTTTTTAGTTTCCAACGACGAAGAACTGGCCGTTGTTTTGGGTATAGGCCTTTCCGTCCGGGCCGATGGAGAGCGGAGTGTAGGCCGCGCCGACGGCGGAGTTCAAAAACATCCTACCAGCAGGATTGGTAAACACTCCGGTATGGTCTTGCGGCAATTCGTAAATGTTGCCATCTTCGCTGTTGACGTACACGTTGCCGGACATATCGATGGCCGGCATATTGATGCACCACTCGTAACCGTTGGGGTGGTTTGCGTCGGTGGAGGTGCTTTGGAACGACCATTCCATGTTCAGGCTCGAGTTGAGCTGCGTGATGTAGTAGGGTCCGGCGGAAGTGGAAGTACAGACCGCGCTAGTGGGATCACCGCAATAGGATGTCGACGGGTAATGATTATCTTTGATGACCACGGAGAACGTGCCGTCGTGCACCCAAACTCCCGGAGTGGAATCCCATCCGAACCCATACGCGTTGACGTAATTCCCAAGCGCGTCGAAATGGAAAAGATGCCCGCGCGAGAAATTGTAATTATCTACGGCGCCGAAAACGATGGAGCCGTCGGGCAAAACAGTGGGGGAGGACGACGCTTGATCCACGACATGGCCAGAGCCGGGCATGTTTGTTGTGGGATCGACGCCGGGGTTCGTGCCGAAGAGGCAGGAGTTCGGCTCGTTGGTTACACCCGACGCTGCGATCGGCAGAAGCACGCCGCAGCCATCCATGAGCCGGCCCTGCAGCGATGCTTGCCACTTGGGCGACAAGTCCCCAGTGTTTACAGCCACGAGATAACTCACACCGTCGTCAAAATGCGCGCGACTCACCGCGTACACCGTGTTTCCATCAGCCGAGACTGCCGGCGCAGCATTGATTCCGGGCCGCTGCGAACCGCACGGACCGGGAAACGGTGGAGCGACTGCATTGACGCTGGGCGGCCACGGAAATGGGGGCCGGGGAGATTTGTTGTGAAAAGTTCCCGGACAATTTAGCGAGGTACCCGCCGGCGCGCCGGGGACGAGTGCTGCAAACGTGGCGACAGTAGCGGTGTCGTCCGGAGTAATCTTCACCAGCCAGCCGTTGACCACATCGTTTTGTCCCCAAGGATTACCATTCGTGTTTAGCTGGATCACGTTGTAATAGATGTTGCCATTGGCGTCGGCGGTAAGCGAGCCGGAAACGTACGTGTTCGCCACAACGACGTTGGCATTTCCTTGAAAGGGATTGATGTGCGACGCAGCCATGCCGGTAGTCTTATCGACCTTCCACACGGTGCCACCCGCACCCGGAACGTAAATGAAATTATTTGCTTCGGCGGGATGGAAAACAGGTTCCCAACCCCCCAAGCCGCCGTCATTTGAATCGGAGGCGTTCGGCTCCGGCACCCAGTCGCTGTCAAAATCCCAGGCCTCGACCAGTTGGCCGTTCACCCAACTGAATCTCAGTTCGCACCATTTCATGGTGTTCCAGGTGTTGGGTCCGCAAGCGGCGCCGGTTGCCCAGGAGCCAACCGGATTGCAGGAATTGTATGTGCCCATCTTCATCACCATGTAAGCGTCGTTTCCGTCCACGATGGGTGCCTGCTCGTGAACGGTTAAGACCGCATCACCGAAAAACGGAGCGTGTTCGTTCTTTTCCTGGGTGACGAACGGGTCGTACACAATGTTAGCGAGAATGTTGCTGGGGGGTTGCCCTGTAGCAGCGACCATTCCGGTGTGCTGCGGATTCGATCCCCATTGCGGCCAGAAAGGCATGTTGGATGCAGCCTGCGGTCCGACAGCAAAAATCACGGTGATGGTTGCCGGCGAGTTTTGAGCGCCGGTTGCGGTCACCGTTACTTGGCCGGTGTAGGTGTTCGGAGTCAACGTTCCCACGGCAGCGGATACTTGGATGGATTGCGGCGCGGTCCCGCTAGTCGGAGCGACGGTGAGCCAGGCCGAATCGGAAGCAGCGCTAAATGTGAGTGTCCCGGTCCCGGTATTGGTGATGTCAACGGGAAGCGGCGCAGGATTCGCTTGACTGCCCTGAACCGAGGAGAACGAGACAGCCATTGTCGAGACGCTCAAAATTGGAGAACCGCCGCTCGCGTGGCCGCTGCCGCCGCATCCCACGCATGCGAACGCAACAGCGCACGGTATTGCCACCAGACACGCGATTCTTTGTTGATGCAGAGTTCCGACGCGAAACGGTCCAGGGGTCCGATTCATGTTGGTCCTCCCCGCATGTCCGATGCGAAATGTTAGTTATGGACGTGTACATTACTACAGTAAGTAACCGGCCGGATAGCGGCAAATCCTGCCGCTTCCACCATAATAATTGCGCGGTCCGAAGTACGCGTCAACCAACGGCGCGGTTCTGCGAACTCCTGCTCAGAATTGTTTGGTGACGGAAGCTATCCAAGCCAAAATCATCGGAAAGCGAAACTCGTTTTCGCTCAGTGCTTCGGTAATTAATTTGTACGCTTCCAGAGGCTCCACATCGAGGAAATATTCATTCGCGCGGAGCATCACGTCGGTCATGACAAAAGCTATTCTCTTGTTCCCATCGATAAAGGCGTGATTATTTGCCAGCGACTCCATTAAAGCAGAGGCTTGTTCAACGAGCCCGCTGTAATAGCCGCTCTGGGGACGAAAAACGGCGGACTGCAGCAATCCCATATCGCGGATGCCCTGGAGCCCGCCGAATTCCTCTATCAACAAGCGGTGAGTTTGAATGGTTTCAGCTACTGTGGGGTAAATGCGAGACGGCATCTACTGGGCCAAAAGTTTGAGCAACTTCCGGTTCTTATCCACGGACCTGCGCACGTGCGCCATAATTTCGGGGCGCACTACGCTTTGCACGGGCGCAATGAATTGAATGTAGTGTTCAACGGCCTGCTCCAAAACATACGTCGTCGTCTGGCCGTTATCTTTCGCCAGTTTCGCCAGGGCGTTATAGAGAGAGGCTCGCATGTTGAGTCCCACCTGTTTTTTAGCCCTCGTTGGCATAAGTGAGCCTCCTTACAATCATTGAATTATATCGGCTCGGTTTCTCTGCGTCAAGACACATCTAGATGTATCAAGGTCCGTCAGTCTAGCGCTACGCGTCGACCTAGCTTAGTGCGGGGCGCTATCGGTGGAAGGCGGAGGCAAATCGGGCTTGGCCTGAGATGCGACTTCGCGGGCGTGCTCTTCCCGGGATTCGATCACGAGCAAGGGGCGGCGATCCTGGATCACGGGATTGTTGTCCACCACGAGCGTTACGTAACCGTTCGGCAGCTCCCAGGCGGTCAGGCGATCTTCCCATTGGGCGCCGGAATCGTTGTGATGCGGCGTCACCGTTTCGCTGGAAGGCCTGTCATATGTTTTCATCACTTCAGCGACGTTATTGACCGACACAGTGATCTTGACCAGCTTTCCGCCATCGAGGACGAAATTGTAGGTGTCGCTGAAGGCAGAGCGCTCGTCCGGGTCGGAGGCCGTGGTGGTGGAAATTTCGGCGCGCTGGCCTTTTTCCACGGCGCCAAAAAATTGAACGCACATTGCTTTATCGGGATGCTGATGGCAGACTTCCAGTTCGGAGCGCGCGTCAGGCTCCAGGCGTAGGAAGAGCTTTACGGATTCGCCGATGCGATGGCCGCCGATTCCTATCGGCTGGACATCGGCGCTTTGCGTTTGCAAAACACCGGAAATTGCCAGCAACAACAGGGAAGCAAGCGCCGTTTGCATTTCAGGCCTCTATTGAAAATAGTAACTGGATTTGGCCGGGGCAGGGAATTTGCGGCCTTAAGTGTAACCGAATAATAAACAAATTCCTCCTCGATTATTTCTCCGGTTCCGATTGGCTAGTTTACCGCCGCGAAGTATTCGCGAAACTGCGCGGGGTCAACATCAGTGGAAGCATCTGGCGTCCGCTTGATCGCAGTGGACTTGCTGATGTCGCTGGGGAAGCGCTTTCCGTCGTCAGACTCGCTCTCTCCCGCATCCGGCATGTGCGCCGCGATGTACACCAAGCCCACAACAGAAGGATCGGTCCCGACTTCGGTAATTACCGCTCCCCCATAGCTGTGCGCAACAAGAATGCACGGTCCATCTTGCAGAGAAAGGATGCGTTTTGTAGCGGCCACATCTTACTGGGAAGGACGTCTCCGGCCCTTGAACGCCGCTGACGTTGTAGCCATCCTTCACAAGAATGTCGTAAACGCCTTTCCACCCGGAACCCAGGCGCCGTGAACCAAGACAATGTTGCGAACGCGAGACCGTTCGTTCTGCGCTGGCAACGCAGCGCAGGTCAACAGCAACGTGGCGACGCAGAGGGACTGCAATATTCGTCGTGCTGCTCGCACAATCTGGAACAAATTACGCATCTTCTCGCTCCTTCTTGGTTCAGGGAAGCAGACCTTCGACCAGCGCCTGCCATTCGGCAGCGAGTGTGGGACGGTGAAACGTGCGGCCAGCGCGTGCGTACCAGTAGTCGGCGTTTGAGATCTCTCCACCTTTGCGATGCAGGTAGGCGTGGACTGCCATGCCCTCGTTGGTCTCGAGTTCGTCCACGAGCGCGTGGGAACGCGTCCAGTCGCCTTTTGCATCCCACCAAAGCGCGCCGAGCGGCGCGGACAAATCGTCCGGCGGCTGCCCTCGCGCAATGGACGCTTCAAATTCCCGGCGATTCATGTGCGCCTCCGTCTTTTGAGGGCTCGGGCGAAATAGTATCCTATTGCTGTGTTTTGTAAATGTAAAAGGGTCGCGCGGCGTTTCGTGCAGCGGGGAAGGACGCTAGGAGTCGAGCATGAAGAAAGGCTCGTTGCGCACCACGTTTTCCACCGCTCGCAGCAGGTTTTCCGCCGACTCACCTTTAGTGATGAAGCCGCGCACGCCCGCATTTTTTGCCGCTTCTGTGAGCGCTTCCATTTTGTGCATGGAGAACATCAGGATGGGCATTTTGGGAAACGACTTGAGGATTTGTTTCGACGCTTCCAGGCCGTCCATCACCGGCATGGTGAAATCCATTATCACAATATCGGGTTTTAACTCCTTGGCCTGGCGCACGGCTTCTTCGCCATTGTTGGCCTCGCCGCACACCTCGATATCGCCGCGCGATTGGAGAATCCCGGCCACTCCTTTTCTTACCGCTTCGTGGTCGTCAACAATCAGTACGCGCAAGTTCGGCATGGGCAATATAAAGATTATCACAGCCCGAGAGTGAGACGAGGTGGGACCTTTGCCGTCGTAGCGCGGCCTGCCCGCCGTCGCGGGGCTTTCAGCCCGGCTTGTCCTGAGCGTAGTCGAAGGGTATTTTGGTGTTTGCGATTGCGGGCACGCGCCGAACGGAAGACGCAACCGAGCGACGAGTATGTTCTACCCGCGCGATTCGCCGCCCAAGCATTGCTTCAGCTCAGGCAACTCTTTAGGACGATTTCCTGAGCACGGAGATTAAGAACCGGTTATGGCACTCCATGCAACGATACGGATGTATTTCAAGCACGCGTAAAACGTACTGTTTGATTATTCGACCTGGAAACGTCACGGCTTTTACAGCGGGACAGGTCGGCGCCCCGTTTAGCTTAATGACTGTCATGAAAATTCACCGTCTATGTCGGGTTCCGCCATAAAACATTGGGTTGGGGGGGGGTGATCTCAGGCTCTTCGCAGTAGCCAGACGATCAAACGGACAATCAATAGTGTGCCAACTATCCCGTAACCAAATATTTGTAGCCTCCTATGTGTGAGCACTCGACGCGATAAACGCCTGCCTTACTCCCGGCTTCAAGAGGTAAGAGAGCATCCAGACGGCTGTCGCCATTACAAGTAAATGGCAAAGAAGCGATAGCCCAACCGGCATCAAAAAGAATCTACGGAAAGCCAAGAGGCCAATCACTACGGACGCCGCGCCCAATCCAATCGACGCGATGGACGCGCTCCAAGCCCATTCCTGTAATCTAAACACAGCGATCGCTACCGCTCCGGCAGCAGCTGCCAAAATTGTCAGCGAAAATCCGCCTCCGATTGCCATGCCGGTGATCGCAGCGGAGACCGGGTCTGAACTTCCTCCCGTAATCGCCATGATGGCAATGAAAAAGGAAGCAAGGCAGCCCAGAGTCAGGACCGCCGCTACGGCGACGATAAGAATACCGATGAGCGTTACGCCTGTAGGACGTTTCATTACGTTGCCCCTTAAAAGCGAGCCGATTGTGATCCGTTTTGCGGGCGGCTGGGCATCGGGTGCATCGGGTAGATCCACGCCCCTGTTCCTGTAGGAGACAACCGCGCCCCACGAAAACTTAAGCCTGTCTATTACTCCCGAAGTGAATGGCTATCCGCTCGCCCTGACGAACGTCTATGTGATCAATGTTAGACTCCCGTACGGAGGGAACCATGGACACTCTGCTTCAGGATCTGCGTTACAGTGCGAGACTGTTGTGGAAGAAACGCGGCTACAGCATCGTGGTTATCCTGACGCTCGCGCTGGGCATCGGCGCCGTGACCTCTGTCTTTTCGGTCGTCAATGCTCTGCTTCTGAAACCGTACGGCCCGGTCAACGCAGACCAATGGGTCTATCTCTGGGAACATCGCACGAATTCCGAGTCACTGAATCAGATCAGCGTTTCCATTCCAAATTTTCGCGATTGGAAGCGAGACGGCGCTTCTGCCTTCTCTGATGTTGTCGTGTGGCTCCCATGGAGCTACACCGCTTCTGGCGCGGACGTCAGCAATCCGGAGCGCATACGTGCCGCCGTGATTTCTCCTGAAATATTCTCCGCGACCGGCGTGATGCCGGCTGCTGGCCGATTGCTCACCCCCGATGACAGCGCGAGCGGCGACCGCCGAGTAGTTCTCAGCTACGAGTTCTGGAAACGTGCCTATGGCGCGGATCCATCTCTCGTCGGCGAAAAGATTACGTTAAATGCCACTACTCATACCGTCGTGGGCATCGCTCCGCCAGGATTTTCTTTTCCACCCGAGGAACAAGTTGACGTCTGGACCGTGTTCCCTCAAGCCGCGCTCTCATCCGCCGCCGAACGTTCACAACGCGGCTATCGCGTCGCCGCCAAGCTGCGCCCGGGCGTCACGTCGAAATCAGCGCAATCCGCCATGGATGTGATCGCTCAACGGCTCGCCGGCCTTTATCCCGAAGACAAGGACTACGGAGCGCTGCTGATTCCCATGCGCGAAGCGGTGGCCGGCGACTTCCGCGCACCCGTCATCGCGTTGTCGGGAGCCTTGGGATTTGCGTTGCTTCTCCTTTGCATCAACATCAGCTACCTGCGCCGTGTGCATTTGGAGGCCCGCAGGAAAGAGATCGCCTTGCGCGTGGCGTTAGGCGCCAGTCCCGCGGTGTTGATCCGCCAGTTGTTCATGGAAACCTTTCTGCTCTTCGTTATCGGCGGAGGAATTGGGGTCTTGCTTTCGCCTCTCGGCGTGCGTCTGCTGCTTTCTTTTGTTCCGGCCCAAGAGATTCCTTGGTTACACGCTCGAATCGACACTTTTGTGTTGCTCGGTTCGATTGCATTGACGTTGCTGGCTGCTGTTCTCACTGGACTGGTGCCAGTGTTGGGAGTGTCGCGCTCTGACCTCGCCAGAAATTTGGGATGGGGCCGAGCGGTAACCGGCGCTGCCGGTCTGGACGGTTACGAGGAGCGATTATCGCATTCCAAATTGCCCTGGCGCTTGTGCCGCTTTGTGGAGCAGGTCTGCTCATCCGCAGCTTTGTACGTTTGCAGGAAGTGGCTCCGGGTTTTACTCCCGAACATCGCCTCACGCTTTCGCTGTTCGCTCCGAGAGGGCATTATGCCGGGCCGGCGGAAATAACCGCCCTCGCAAAACGTCTTCGCGAAGCGACTTTGCAAGTTCCTGGCATGTATCAAGCGGGATTAGCGCAGGCGATTCCTTTCACTGACGGCCCGCGCTGGCTGCAAGCGCTCACTCGCGCGGATCCGAAAGGCATTCACAATTTCTCGCAGTTACCTCTGGTGCGCTACACGGTGGTAACGCCCGGTTACCTCGAAGCTGTGGGCATTCCGCTAAGAGCCGGCCGCGCGGTCACAGATGCGGACACCCACGATGCGTTGCCGGTGGTGGAGATCAACGAAAAGCTCGCACGCCAACAGTTCGCCGGTGAAGATCCCGTGGGGAAACAAATTTGGATTGGTCATGCGGAAGCGCTTCCCAATTCGCCTCCGCGAACCATCATCGGCGTTGTGGCAGACACGCACATGTACGCGCTCGATCGCGAGCCGGACCCCGCAGCATGGGTGCCGATAGCTCAACAAGAGGGAAGCGAGGATATTTGGCGCAACCTTTTCCTCGTCGCGAACACGGGAACGGGCCCGAACAGCGCGGTGACGGCTGTGCGGCAAGAAATTCACAGCGTTGACGCGGAGCTCGCTATCACCGATGTGTCGTCAATGGATGAACGCCTGCGCGAGTCTTTATGGCGCCAGCGCTTCAGCGCTAGCATCTTGGGCGCATTTAGTCTCGCTGCCTTAGGTATCGCCGTGCTCGGTGTGTTTGGAGTGACAAGTTATCTGGTGGCGTTGCGTTCACATGAAATTGGGGTGCGCATGGCGCTCGGAGCGCGGCCGGCGGATATCTTGAAAATGGTGCTCGGGCAGAGCTTCGTGCTGGTGGCGATCGGAACCGTGGCGGGCCTGCTCGGCGCTATCGCGCTGACACGCATCTTGCAAGGACTGCTGTTCGGAGTAACGCCGACCGATCCATCTACTTTTGCAATGGTGGCTGGAATGTTGGCGCTTTCCTCTCTGGTGGCGTGTTGGGGACCGGCCAGGCACGCGGCAAAAGTGGACCCGATCGTGGCTTTGCGTGCGGAGTAAAGGCGGCTGGCTCGCCTACGTCTCCACATTACGCCAGCTTTCTTGTGACGTCGCGAATTTAAGCCGTAGGGTCGCGACACTTCGCTTAGCAGCAGGACGCCGAGGCGCTACAGAAGCAAGTTGGAAGGCGGATGGCGCACTGAGGTACTCACTCCCCGATTTCGATACGTGTCCGGCTCAGGTCGGGAACTGGTCAGGAATAAATCTGCCCGATCTATCTGAGAAAACGAAGGGCGTTCTCCGCGCTGACAATTATCTCGTGCGACGTTACTCCAACCATGTCACGGGCGCCCAAGCAGATCTTTTAATCGTTTACTTCGACTCAACGCAGTTCGTGCCTCCGAAAACGATCAGCCGTTCTCCGCCATGGCAGCTTTCGCGCAGGATTTATCGCCCGTTTTACCTCAGTTCCTCCCGGACTGATTGTCGCCCTTCTCGTCTCCCCCCGCAAATTGCGGAAGGGGCCTCCGCGAAGAACGGACTTTGTCTTCTGAACTCTTGCCGTTCGATGGCAGAATGTCTCCAGTAAATTCGTAAAGCCATCTTCGAATTTCTGGGGGTATCGTGGCGGAACATTTCTCGAGCAGTGGCTTAGTCGTCTTGGGCGCCGGCAAAATGGGCGGCATTTTGATCGAAGCGTTTCTAAAGCACCGGCTGCTCTCGCCCCAGCAGATTTTCGCGACGGTGCAACAGAGCAGCTCCGAGCGCCGAACAATCTCGAGCGCCCAGATCACTCCTGGCAACGACAATCGCGCTGCCGCCGAAAAGGCGGACGTCATCCTGGTTTGCCTGAAGCCGCTCTCGGTCGGCCCCGTTCTCGACGAAATTCGCGACGCCCTGAATTCTCGCAAACTTGTGATCTCGATTGCCGCTTCCGTCCCCACTAGCTATTTCGAGTCGCACCTGGGCGCGAATGTGCCGGTAATTCGTGCCATGCCCAACACTCCTTCAATGGTCGGCGAAGGCATCACCGCAATCTGCAAAGGCAAACACGCGACGCCCGAGCATCTCGAAATTGCTGGCAAACTGTTCAACGCGGTGGGGAAAACAGTCGTCGTGGACGAAAAACACATGGACGCCATTACCGGGCTCTCCGGCAGCGGCCCTGCGTTTCTCTATATTATTTTGGAAGCGCTCGCAGAAGGCGGCGTGAAAATGGGATTATCGCGAGAGCTCGCCACCCTGCTCGCCGCGCAAACCATGCTGGGAGCGGCAAAGGTCGTCCTCGAAACAGGACATCACCCCGCCTTGCTCAAAGATACCGTGACCACTCCGGCCGGATGCACCATCGACGGCATCCTCGAGCTTGAAGAAGGGAAGTTGCGCGTAACGTTGATCAAAGCCGTCGTCAAAGCATCTCAGCGCGCGAAAGAACTGATGTTCTCCGATAAGTCGTCCTAAAAGCCTACTCCCACAAGGAGCGGCGTCCCGCACGTCCTCCCCCGAAGCGAATGGCGATTCTCGAATGCACCGTCACTAGGGTGGCTCCATCCATCACGGTGATGGGGCCACCCACCTGTCGCGTGAAATAAATTTTGTTCGTTACCGGGTTTATTACCATTCGGAAGGGTAGGCTCGATACAGCGACAGACGTTACCGCATTCGTACGGCCGTCGATAACGCGGATGGGGTTACTCAGGGATTCGCGACGTACACCAAGTTCGGGTAGCAGAGGAATAAGTTTGCTGTTGGTGGCTGCCGCTGCAAGACGTACTGCGCAGAATCGAAAGTCGCCGCAATTTGGAATTTTGCGTTGGTAGGCTCTATGCTGGAAATTGTCTTGAAGTCAGCCATGCGAATCCTTCAACGCTTCACGAGAGCGTTCGTTTTGATAGCGGGCGCCATATTTGCCTCGCCAGCGGTTGTGTCTGCGCAGACCGATGAGATCCAGGTCTATGATGCGGTAATCGCCGAACCCGGAATCTTCAATCTCACCTGGCACAATAATTTCATCGCGGATGGGCACGAGAACCCTGCCTTCCCCGGCGGACTCATTCCAGACAAGTCCTTCAACGGTGTCACCGAGTGGGCCTACGGTGTTACGCCTTGGTTCGAGGCCGGCCTTTACCTTCCGCTATACAGCATTTCCCAAAACCGCGGCGCGACGATCAACGGCGGCAAGATCCGCTTACTCTTCGTCCGGCCCCATGCGGCCGATCGCAAGTTTTTCTACGGCGTAAACTTTGAGTTCAGCTACAACTCGCTGCACTGGCAGCCATACCACTTCACCTCGGAGATTCGTCCGATTATCGGCTGGCACTTGCACCCGGTGGACATTATCGTGAATCCCATTCTCGATAATTCTTTTGTCGGCGGTTTCAAGAGTCTCAATCTAGCCCCAGCGGAACGTGTGGCGTACAATTTTCCGTCCCATTGGGCGCTGGCCCTCGAGGAATATGCCGACTACGGCCCTCTTCGAAATATCTATTCGTTCAGCCAGCAGTCGCATGAATTGTTCGTGGTCTTCGATCGCTACTCGAAAATCGTAAATGTCGAAGCGGGCGTTGGCTTTGGTCTCACCAGCTCGTCGGACAAGGTAACTTTGAAGCTGATCCTGTCGCGCGACCTCAACTCGCACGATAAAAAGTGAAGCGCCTCAAGCCGCGACGGGTCTCGCAGGCTTCGTCCTCTTCGCCAGCAAAGCTAACCTTTCTTCGTGGGTCATGGGCTGCCAGGGGACAAGTCTTTCGGCCAGCACATCCATTCTGCGCAGGACAGTCAACTCGATGAAAAGCTCCATGAAATCCAGGTCGCGAAAGACCAATGAGCCGGCCTCTCTCATCTTGTCGCTAATCCGCTCCATGTGCGCCGGCATCTCGGTCCAGTGCAGGCCAGCGCGGTGGTGATGGCAGAGGTGGTAGCCTTCGTTCATAAAGTTCAGCTCATCGCAGACGGTCACGGTATTTGCAAAATAATCCTCGGGACGTTCCGGGTCGCAGAAGGCGTGCTGCACCCATGCGGTGATGGCCATGATGAAGTTCATGCACAGGAGGGGGACCAACACGTACAGAATCCCAATTCTCCAATCGTAAATGAAGATGGCGGCGAAGAACGCGTAGTACCGCGCCATGCCCCATAACATTCGCCTTCGGAACTTTTCGTCGCCTTTCGATTTGAAGTAAGCGTACGGCGCAAAGCCCAGGGCGGTCCAAATGTTGTCCGACAGATACCAAAGGAAATCCAGCGGGCTCGTTCGATCGTAGGCAGTGGAGGTGACAGTATCGTCGGGTCCGCCGTTTTCTTTATGATGCAGACGCACGTGAACCGTGTGATCCAGTTCTGGGACGTTTCCATATAAATATCCGAGGAAGAATTCCACGTAGCGGCCGAAAACCTGGTCATATTTATCGGAGAAGTAGCCTTGCGGCCGGTGCGCTTCCAAATGTTTGGCGCTGAACATCCTGACGAAGCGCTGAAACTTGAGGCCGTACAAGGAAAGATAGAAAGCGAGCGCGAGCAAGAGCCGAGGTTTTCCTAAAACGAGCTGGACCAGGAAAATTGGCAGGGCAGTGAGGCTGAGGGAAACCATGATTCGCAACGCGGGAGTATCTCGCGGGTCCCGTAGAATTTCTTGGCCGAGCCGCTCGAGGAATCGATCGTACGCGCGGGAGAGAAATTGATACGCGTCGCGTAAGGGACGAATGTTTTCCAGGAGCTTGGCCGCGCCATAGCATGCGAAAGAAAGCACGGCCAGGAGCAACACCACAGCCACGCTGGCCAAAGCCACGAGCACCGCAAAGCACCGCACTACGAGCTCGGGTAGGGCTCGAAGACTCATGGCAGGCCAAAACGCGTTTGAGCGAGTCTTTTCTCGCGCGTTGTTCAAATCCGTGAACTTGCCTACCGATTCCATGTTCATCGTTATACCAGTCGTTATACCACTTTGGCGGCCTCATCTGCTGTCATACGCGAAGGAATTACCCTCGAGGAGAGCCACACTTCCAAAGCTTGCCAGCCAGGCCGGCCCCGATCAGTGCGCGAAACGGCCGATCAGTTGCGACTGCGCCAGGATGTGTCCTTCCATCGCGCGTTCGAGATCATCCTTCCCGGCATCCGACTTCAAGTCGATCATCGAATCCAAAGCGTAAAGCTTGAAAAAATAGTGATGCGTGGGCCCGTGCGGCGGGCAAGGCCCACTGTAGCCAATCGTTCCGTGGTCGTTCCGCCCTTGGCGCGAACCATTCGGAAGGGTGGCGTCCTTCACCATACCTTCCGGGAGCGTCCGCGTGCCCGCGGGGAGATTGTACAGCACCCAGTGAACCCAAGTTTTCGACGGCGCGTCGGGATCGTCGACGATCAGGGCGAAGCTGCGGCTCTCCCGCGGAGGCTCGGCCCACGCGAGCGCGGGGGAAACGTCCCCTGCATCACACGTAAACTTTGGCGGGATATCGCCGTCGGCCTGGAAGGAGGCGCTGCTCAGATTCAGCGAAGGCCCGGATCGCTCGTCGTGATTGTTTTTGTACACAAAGAAGTAAACCACGCAGAGAACCGCGACAACCCCAATAGCAATTACAAGCCACTTGCGAGAAGACGCTGTCAAGGTGATGAGCCTCCCAGCCGCCTCAATATACTTGAATCGCTTTGTAAATCACAGATTGACTCCGCTAATGCGCGAATGTCCGCTGCTCACGCGCTGGCAGCTGGTGCGTCAAACATCCAGCGCCGGGGTGCGAAACATGCAGTTCCGCCCAGGGTAGGCCCCCTGTATTTGGCGAGCTGATTCTGGGCGCAGCGAATATCCACCCCGTGACTGGAAGCAATGGTTTTCGTGTTGGGCAAATTCCTGTAACATGCGCCAGTGAAATTGACGGGAGGAACCGCCGATGAACTCGATGAAGATGAATAGCGTACGCGTACTTGCTCTGGTGATCTTTGCCGCCGGTATTTTGATCGCGCCGGCGCACTCGCAGGACATGCCGAAAAAAGACGTTGCGCCAAAGCCCGCGCCGAGCGCGTCGGAAGCCGTGCTCGAACAGTGGAACGACATTGGACGCAAACTGATCGCGATGGCCGAAGATTTTCCTGAAGACAAGTACTCTTTCAAGCCGGCTCCCACAGTGGGGACCTTCGCCCAGCGGCTGATCCACGCGGCTCACGCGAACGAGTTTTTGATTGCTGCGGTACAGGATCAGAAGATGCCCGCAATGGCCGACCCCAAACCTGAGCAGTTCAAAACCAAAGCGGACGTCGTCGCGTACGTGAAAAAATCATTCTCCGACGGCGCTGCCGCGATCAAAGCGAAAGGCGACAAGGGCATGTCTGACATCGTCGTCGACCCGTTCGAGAATGAGCAAACACGCATCCTCGATTTCGCCTACGGATTCGTCGAGCATTCCGGAGAAATCTACGGCCAGCTCACCGTCTATTACCGCGTGGCAGGCATGGTGCCGCCCGAATCGCGCCCGAAGAAGTAGCACAACAAAACGCCACCCGCCGCAGAATCGGGCGCTTCACCTTATCTGTGACAGATATAAGACGCAGGGAGCGGCAGCGTGAATTTGATGCTCGGTGCGGGATACGCCGTCATCGGCCTCGTTCTAATTCTCTGGGCGAGGCCCTTGTCCATCCGTTACAACGCTTGGACCACTGGTCTGCGGGAACGTCACCCCAATATCAACCCGCCGCCAACTCCGGAATGGCGCGCACGCAATACCAAGATTATGACAGTTATGTTTCGCGTTTCGGCATATTCTTAGTTCTGCTTTCGATCGTGAATCTCTTGCCGCTGATCGTCAGTAAAGCACACTGAATTGCCGGGCGGATGATCTTTCCGCGCGGGACCAGCGTAAATGTCCTGCCGCAATCGAGAAAATCGATCCGACCCTGATCCGTTACATCAACGACACCGTCGCAGCCATTCTGAATATCGTGGTGGTGGTTGCCATCCTGAGCTTCTTCGGAGTCGAGACCACAAGCTTCGCGGCCCTGCTCGCCGCTGCCGCGTAGCCATCGGCATGTCCTGGAGCGGATTGCTCGGCAATTTCGCCGTCGGGGTGTTGCTGATTATTCTGCAGCCCTTCAAGGTGGGAGACTTCGTGACGGCCGGCGGAGTCACCGGCACGGTGGACGAGGTTGGGCTGTTCGTAATTTCGATCAACACGCCCGACAACATCCGGACTATCGTCGGAAACGGCAAAATGTTCGCGGACGTCATCCAGAAACTTTTCCACCAATGCTTTTCGTCGCGTCGAGCTGACGGCGCAACTTTTGCACACCCGGGATTCTCTTTGCGCCGGCGGCGCGGCAGAAGTTAGCCCAGCGCGTAAGCTCTGGGAACGAAGAGGTAAGAGAGCCGTTTACCTTTCGGCGGAACTTTCGCCGAGCCTTCCGCCTGGGTCGCGGGCGGTGTTTTTGACCCGATTGTGAATTGAATTTCCTCTGGAGTTTTAATTCGATAAACTATCAACTTCACTTCAGCGAAGGGTCTGTCGCGCCACGAAATGGAGGTGACCATAATGGCCATCTATTCCCTTGACGCCATAGCTCAGGCAGGCTCCCCCTTCATGTCCTGCCGTCGTTCTTCATACGCAAGAAACTATCCATTCGTAAGGTGCCGAAAGGAGACTAACGAACGCCCTTGTCGCTTGGTATTGGCGTCGCAAAAGTTCCGTTCGGCACCCCGGTGGAGCTGGAAATTATTTTCGAGGCGCGGTAAGAAATGGTAGACAGCACACAATTCAAAGGAGGCGGTTATGGCAACAACAAAAGTGGGAATAGCACCAATGAAGGCGGCCCAGGTTCCTAAAGCGGGAGCCGATTTCGAGATCGTCGAGCGCGAGATTCCCAAGCCCGATGCGGGACACGTGCGCGTCAAGGTGCAGGCCTGTGGTGTTTGCCGCAGTGACGTGCTCACGAAAGAAGGGTATTGGCCCGGGATTCAATATCCCCGCGTCCCGGGACACGAAGTCGCGGGCATCGTTGATGAACTGGGCGCCGGTGTCACCGAGTGGAAGAAGGGGCAGCGCGTCGGCGTCGGCTGGCACGGCGGCCATGACGGTACGTGTCTCCCGTGCCGGCGCGGAGATTTTCGCAATTGCCAGAATATGAAAATTGCGGGCATCAGTTATGACGGAGGATACCAGCAATACATGGTAGCTCCCGCGGAGGCGGTGGTGGCGATGCCCGAAGGTCTGACTGACGTCGAAGCAGCGCCGTTGCTCTGCGCCGGAATTACCACCTACAACGCGTTGCGGCACAGCGGCGCAATGCCCGGCGAACTTGTTGCAGTGCAGGGCATTGGCGGTCTGGGCCACCTGGGAGTTCAATTCGCGAACAAGTTTGGGTATAGGGTCGCGGCTATCGGACGCGGCCCGGAAAACGCGGCGCTCGCAAAGAAACTCGGAGCGAGCGTTTACATCGATAGCCAATCGACGAACGCTGCAGAGGAATTGCAAAAAATGGGTGGCGCGCAGGTAATTTTAGCGACAGCACCAAACTCGAAAGCGATGTCCGAACTCATCAACGGCCTGGGGCCGAACGGCAAGCTGATAGTGGTCGGCGTGGCATTTGAGCCCATTGAAGTCACACCGGTACAGCTCGTTAATGGAAGCAAGACTATTCAAGGCTGGGCTTCCGGAACACCCGCTGAAGAGGAGGACACACTGCGCTTCTGCGAATTAAGCGGCGTGCGTCCCATGATTGAAATATACCCGCTCGAAAAAGCGGGCGAGGCGTACGCGCGCATGATGAGCGGCAAGGCCCAGTTCCGCGTCGTTCTAACCATGTAAAGTTGGCCAGTACGCGGTCCGGCTCGGTCGCGCGCGCTCACTCGCGCGATCGAGCAAGCGGTCGAACTGGATATCATTCGGCGAAGGGAACCCAAATGGTCCTCCGCGCCACCGACAATTAGCCCGTACAATTCACCGCAAATCGGGTCGTCGACCTTTACGTGCGGCACGGCTGGCCCCACAACAATTGCTTTCGTAACGTCGGCATCTTTCCGGCTCTTTGATTGCTACTTCTGCTCGCCTAGTTTCGCTTACGCAAACGCGCGCAACGTCAGTTGTGGTTATGGAACCGGGTTAGGTGAGGCTCGAACGGCGTGATCTCGAACGGCATCTTTTCGCGCAACGACTGAATGCGCACGGGTTTGGCATTGATCAGTTCAACCTGGTCGGTCCAGGGATCGACCTTGAGCCGCGCACCGATCGGGAGGGCTGAAACCTGTTCGAGTTTTTTTTGATCGAGATTGGGAGCCAAGCTAATCAATTGAGTTGCCAGGAAGATGCTATTGCCCAGATGCGGGTTAATCAATGCGGGGAGCGCTTTTGAATCCGCGTTCAGCTGCTTCAGGAAAAGACCTGGGCTCGCGAGCTTGTCCTTATACGGCGAGTTCTTCAGGAGCTCCAGCGCTTTCTGGTTAGCCTGCTGAATTTGGGCAGGACTGTCCTTGAACGTGAAGTGAGACAAAGCATCGGCCGCGCTAACCTTTGTAGTGTCATTGAAGCCCCATTGGTCCGTGGAAGGCTTGGCAAGAATAATGTCGGCCAGTTCTTGCGCCAACATGGTTGCCAAGCTGGCTTCGTCAGGCAGCACGTCGATCAAACCGCGGCTTAAGACAATCGTGTGGCCGATGGAAAACATCTCCAGGGTGCCGGTGAGAAGCACGCGACATTGAACGTCGGGCTGGATGTCGAGGTTATTCGTTACTTCCAGGTTGTTGACGACGATCTCCAGTGTCTTGTCGGCGGCGCCATGCGGAGCGAGGAAGCCGGCCCGCTCCAGGCTGTTCAGCACGTTGTTTTCCGCTTGACGCTGCCATTCGCGCTCTGCATCAACCGGCGTGCTTTCCTTCGCCCGCGCTTCCGGATCCAAAAGCGCGGCGCCCGAGTGGGGCGCGGGCGTGACCGCCACCGCCGTGAATTCTTCGTGGCCTCCGGAATTTTTCAAGTTGTAACCCCATAGCCGCGTCTGGGCTTTGAATCGAATGACGCCGGCCAGAGAACGCTCGTGTCCAGAGTCTTGACTGAAAATGTAAGCAGGCACCCAAAGATTGGGCTGAACGTTTAATCGCCAGCTATCGAAATGAAGATTGAAACCGTTTTTTTCCGCAATGGGTGTATCCATGCCATTGAAGCGAACGATGGCAAAGGTCTGGTCTTCTGCCCAAATGCGCCCAGTGAATCGGCCCTTTCCCGTTCCCGGCAGCGGCGTAACGTCGAAGACAACGCAACGAACATCGCCGACGAATTCGCGTCGAACGTACTCAAATTGATAGCTCTGCCGGTCAAATCCCTTGGTATCGACAAAAATCATGCGCAGAAAAACCTCAGGCGAGTGGGGCGAAGTGAAAGCACCGCCCAGGTGCGCAAACGGATTCAGGGAATCGAGAACTCCTTTTTTGGAGCCGAGCAAGGAGTGGTCCACCACGCCATTCGTCAGATCCGCCTGTCCCAGCAAATAATGATCGCCGGAGGGAATATTCCCCATGTTCGGGTCAGGCTTCATGTCCTGAATGTAGGTTTCTACCAGCGGCCGAAAGCGCTCTATTGTTGTTACTTCCTCGCGCTCGCGCGCGATGATGCGATCGATCGCTTGATCAACCGTCTTGACGGCCGAACCCGCAGCTTCCGCCTGCTGCGGCGCCGGGCCGGCTGCCTGCGCCGTCTGTCCCGAAATCGCAGCGGCTAGAACGCAAACCAAGAGTGTTGAGATGCAGAGATTCGTAGATGCCCGCATATTTTCTCCGTGCGTTATAAATGTTCGCAGACGCCTGCTTTTAGTATGCAATCAATAAAGCGAATTTCATAGTGCGCGCGCTCGCGTAGTTTCGACGAGAGCGCATGGCTTTGCATGTGCAAATAGAGGCGCATCGGTTTCTCTAGGCCGGTTTTCCTGGTCCCCCTGTACAAGCCCAAAACGAGATGATAGGTTGCTCACCCATGAACTACCGTGCGTGCCGTCTCAATGTATTGCTATTTCTCGCGGCGTCGACGATTGCATCGCCAGTACTCCGATCACAGTCTGGTCCTCTCGTAAATGGCGATCGCATGATGGAGCACTTGAACGCGATGGGCGCCATCGGAAAGGATCCCGCGGGCGGTGTCAGTCGTGTTGCCTACAGCGAAGCCGATCTCCGGGGCAGACAGTACGTGATTGGCTTGATGCGCGCCGCGGGCCTTACGACGAGCATTGACTCGGCAGGCAACATATCCGGCCGCCGGGCAGGTACGGGCCACGAATTGCCGGTGCTGATAATCGGCTCGCATATCGACTCGGTACCCCAAGGTGGCAACTACGATGGAATAGTTGGTTCTCTTGGCGCGATCGAGGTTGCACAGACCTTGAATGAGGGACACATCACACTTCAGCATCCTCTGGAAGTCTTGATTTTCCAGAATGAGGAAGGCGGGTTGAAGGGGAGCCGTGCAATCTCGGGCGAATTACGCGAAGAAGAACTCAATCAGACCGCCCGTAGCGGTAAGACCCTCCGTGAAGGCATTGCGTTTATTAGTGGTGACCCTGCTCATTTGGCCGATGTCCGCCGCAAGTCCGCGGATATATTTGCTTACCTCGAGTTGCATATCCAGCAGGGCGGCAGCCTCAGCGCGGAAAAGATAAATATCGGGCTCGTGGAGGGAATCGTCGGGAATCATCGCTGGGATGTAACGATCGAGGGCACAGCGAATCATGCAGGCACGACTCCTATGGCCCAGCGGCACGACGCCTTGCTCGCGGCGGCGAGATTCATTGAAGCGGTGAACCGTGAGGTAACCGGTATCCCCGGCCGGCAAGTGGGCACCGTGGGCCGGATTCAAGCAATACCTGGCGCTTACAACGTAGTGCCGGGAAAGGTGATTCTCGGTCTGGACGTACGAGACTTAGACGAGGCACGCATCAAGATGGTGTTTGATCGTATCCATGACGACTCCGATCAGATCGCGCAAGCCAGCGGCACAAAATTCAGCTTCCAGGAGATTGTTGCCGATCGGCCAGCATTGACCGATCCGCGCTTGCGGAAGATTATTGCAGATTCAGCAGAGCAGTTGGGCTTGACCACGAAATTGGTCCAGAGTGGGGCCACTCACGATGCCCAAGGTATCGGACGCCTGGCTCCAATCGGAATGATCTTTGTGCCAAGCGTCGGGGGAATCAGCCATGCCCCGGAGGAGTTTACGAACCCGCAGGATGTCGTCAACGGCGCGAATGTGCTCCTTCGATCGGTGCTTCAGCTTGATTCGCAGAAGTTCTGATGTAATCCACGCGACCGGCCCGCCTGCCAACATTCGACCGGTTCCACGAGGGTTTTCGGCGACGCGTACGCTCTGCACGAAGTTACAGCAAACAGACACTGAGTGAATACATGGGGAAGAGATCAGCTTGAGATGGGAATGAGATCAGCACGCCGCGGAAACTGCTAGAAAATCTATCGCGTGATGTGTTAATAAGCCCCTGAAGAAAGCAAAGAAGCTGGAAGAGAACAAGTCGCTGACCGTCCTCAAGACCGGCCTCTTTTCCTCTCACAAGTAATTCCAAGCGGCCGCAGCGAAACTGCAACTAACGCAGACGCGGCGCCGCGCAGCTCGGCCTACTGCGGATTGGCCGCGGGTGTTGGGTTGTCATTGGCTGGCGGCGGTTGCAAGTCCTGCTTCACCGCTGGGGCATCCGACCCAGGCGCCGGGCGCAGCGTGAAATCAATTCCGTGAGACGCGTTTTCGTCCACGGTGCGCTGCAAGTTGAGCTGATTCGAGTCCACGGAATTTTCGCCGCCGTACGATGTGATGTAGTGCAGCTTCCCGCCACTCAGCCAGTAGTCGCTGACCGCGTAGCTTGAGCCGTCCTTCAAATAAATCACAACGTAAGGTTGCGGATTCACGCTGTTGGTCTGCGCGCCACTGTTCGGGGCATCCACCCACTCGCCGGGATTGCCTTCAGCCGAAGACATGTCGTCTCGGTCTGCCAACGCGGGTGTGGTCGCGTTGAACTGGAGCGACGAGTCCGAGTTGCCGCTGTAATAGCCAAGGTCGCCAGAGGATCCGTAGCCTCCACTGTATCCGAACGCGCCGCCGCCGTAGCCATAGCCTCCGCCGTAGCCAAACCCGAACCCGAAGCCTGGAGGGCATCCCCACCACGGGTCGCATCCAAAACCAAACCCGTATCCAAACCCAAATCCGTAGTACGGATAGTACGGGTAGTAATAAATCGGGTAGCGATGGAAATGGTTTTGCGACGAAGAAAATGTGGACGAGCGGAAGGCGTTCGGCGCCGTGGGTTTGTGCACGGGCGTCATCGTCCCTGTAGTTTTCACCGCGTTATTCGAGTGCGCGTAGTATTTCGATGGTGCGGCGGCGTGCGTTTGAGCGGAAGCCGGCGGATCCTGCCAGACATTATTTCCGGCAGCGAAACGCGTCGTGGCGTTGGTGTTTGCTGCGTTGGCGTCTTTGCCCGTGCTGGTGGTCCTGCCACCTTTTGCTGCAGCGTTGCTGCTATTCGTGCTGCTGCTGTGGAATGGATTCCACCAATGTCCGCCGCCATTTGGATTTGCTGGATTGCCGCTTGTGGCAGTTGTTGGATGCGAGCCCGTCCCGCCGTGGGAGCTGCTGGTCGCGTGGCCGCCACCGCTGCTGCCGCCACTGTGCGAACTGCCACCGCCGCCTCCACCACCGTGCGAGCCGCCGCCGCCTCCGCCACCTCCACCATGTTGAGCAAAGGCCGGGGCCGGCGCGAGCGCCAAGAAGGCCGCGAATGAGATGCCTAGGAAAGTCTTCGAAAGGACCGAACGGAATGTTGAAGGTTGCTGGGCTGGTTGCGTCATTTGGGGGCCCTCCGCCGCGCCAACACTGACGGACATTATTGCTATTCTAACTCATTGGACGCGGGGCTGCATCAATTGGTTTCCTGGGCGAGACCTCTGCGCTGCGTTGTTGACATGTTGTTGACATACGGAAGCCGATGCGTTTGTTGCAGCAAGATGCTGGGCTGAAGCCCGGCGCTACGAGAACCCTCGGTGCGTTGTTGACGTATTATTTCACATACGGAAGGTCGATGCTCGTGTTGCAACGGGCGCAGTCCGCCGCGGCGGACGCAGGAGAGACGCGTGAAGCGCAGAGCAAAAGTTGTGACTGAGGAATCGGCGACCAAGCAGGTTGTGGGATTTATTGGGAAGTTCTCGCCGAGAATAGCGAAGCTGATACGTTCGGTGCGCGCGGCGCTGCGGGGAAGCGGCTACCAACCGCCAATGAAATTGTTTACGACAACGACAACTACAATCGAGAGGCCCTCAGACTCCATAGTTTCGCTGGCCGCGAATGCGAAAGGGAGTTGGACTTTCGTTTTATCGGGGAGCGACACTGCCCGATCCTCATGAGATTCTGGTGGGAAGCGGGAATCAGAACCGGTTTATTCGCGTGGCGAGCGCGGCGATAGTGGCTCGGCCGGAAATGGAGGCGCTCATTCGCGCGGCAGTGGAGCAGTCGAACGCGCCGCGGGCGAAGACGGGCCGTAGCCGTACGATCGTCAGATCGATTACAGCCAAGCAGAGGCCGCGCCGCTAGATTCCCAGTATGCGATTATCGGCCGTAAATTAGCAGACGGAATGTTCCGGGAACGGCTTCGCGGCTCTGTTTTGCGCCCGACGGCGGAGTGAAATCCGCTGTGCTTAGATAGATATTGTGAGTTTTTGGGTCGAGCGCCATGGTTTTGGCGCCGTACTCCGTCTGGAGCGCTTCGACTTCGCTCAGTTTGTCCGGTGAATCTTCGCGGAAGATGTGGACTTTGCCTTCGCGCGTTGAGACGAACACTTCGCCGGAGTCGAAAACCGCAGCGTCCGCGCCGGCGCTGATGGGCAGCGACTGCAAAACCTTTCCGGTGTCCGCGTCCATCATTACGAGCATTTGCGGTTTGCGGCCGGCGGAGAATAGGCGGCGGTGTTCTCGATCCATGGCGATGGCCGTGGGGACTCCGCCCGGGGCGATGGGCCAGCGCGATTTCACCGCGAGGGCGCGCGAATCGATGGCGATCACTTCGTTTTTGTCTTCGAGGTTGTTGTAAATCATGCCCTTCTCATCGGCCACGGCAAATTCCGGGCCGCCGCCAAGCGGAATGTTCCTCACCAGCGCTTGCTTAGCTGGATCGATCGCCGACGCGTTCTGGGAATCGCCGTTAAACGAAAATACGAGCTTGGATGCCGGGTCGTAAATAATAGCGTCCGAATCCGGGGCGGTCTTGATCTGGCCGGCGATCTTCAGCGTTTTCGTGTCGAACACGGCGACCTGGCCCACTTCGCCGTCGGTGATGAATCCCTGATCGCCGACGATGGCGATTCCGTGGCAGCGTTTCAAGCCGGTGACGGCGCCTACAACAGCGTCTGTGTTCGCGTCGAATACTATTACTTCGCTGCCGTGCGAGATGTAAACGCGGCGCGAATTGGCGTCGAACGTGAGGTAGTCGAAATATTCTCCATGGCCAGCTTTCGCTTCCAAGGGAATTTTCTTTAGCAAGTGGTAACCGCTTGGCGGACTTGCCAGGGTGAATCCGCCAACGAGCAGAAACGAGATGCAAATCGCGAGACGAGTCAGGCTCGGCTTCGAAATCTTCATGGGATGCCTCCGTTCAGCGCGGAAGTGGGCCGCGGCGATTCGTACAGTGCGTGCAAGCGCTGGACGACGGCGCCTACCACGGAAATTTTGCGGCGGCGGAATTGTACCCGAAATGCGTGGAGTTTCCCGTAATAAAATCCCAAGTCGAATAACGGAAATCTGGCGCGCGGAAAGAACTTCTCCGTGCAAATGATTCGGGTTAAGCTAACTGGCGAAATGCAGATCACCCACAATAGAAAAAAAATCGATTCGCGCTGGAGTGTTGCCAGCGCTGCCCTCTGCGGCGCGTTGGCGATTGGCGTCGGCTCCATTGCTTACACGTGGGCGCGGACGCCGATGCTGGCAGCGGTACAGAATGGAGCGACCGTGACGAAGCATGCGAGTGGACCGTTTGAAGTGAAGCTGGCGCCGGTGGGCGAGGCGGACAAAGCCGAAGGCTCGACGCTTGCGACGATGTCGCTCGACAAGAAATACCACGGCGAACTGGAAGCTACCGCCAAGGGCACGATGTTGACCGCGGGAACCGACGTGAAAGGTTCCGCGGGATACGTCGCGATCGAGCGCGTGACCGGGACGTTGAACGGGCGTAGCGGGAGTTTTGTTTTGCAGCATAGCGGGACGTTGACCCGCGGTGCGCCGGAACAGAATATTACCGTGGTGCCGGATTCGGGGACGGGACAGCTTGTTGGACTGACGGGCAAACTAACCGTTATCATTCAAAGCGGAAAACATTCCTACGATTTTGACTACACGCTTCCTGTAGAACAGTGAGAGCTCGTGGGGGTGAAAATCAAGTGCCCCGTGCTCGCAGTCTTGCCAAACATCGGTGGCGGGCGCAGCATGCTGTGCCCCTACAAAACCGCAGCTCGTACGTGATTGAAATCTTGCTCGCCTGTTTCCAATAACCTGCGTAATAATCCTCGTCTTGAGCGGAGGCCTTCTATGGCTGATAGCGGAGCGCCGAATGCCGTTAATTTCGAGGGGGTGACTCCGATTCTGCGGGTGCAGAGCCTGGATGCGAGTATCGCGTACTACATTCAGAAGCTCGGTTTCCAATTGGATTGGCGAGGGCCGTATTTTGCTTCGCTGTCGCGAGGGCAGTGCCATATTTTCCTGAGCCAAGGCGATCAAGGGAATCCGGGGTCGTGGGTATGGATTGGCGTTGAGGACGCGGAAGCTGTGTTCAACGAATACCAGACCAAGGGAGCGAAACTGCGCCATCCACCGACAAACTATCCGTGGGCTTACGAAATGCAGGTGGAAGATTTGGACGAGAATGTGTTGCGTATCGGCTCGGATTCGAAGGGCGACCAGCCCATAGGCGAATGGCTCGACATGCACGGCAAGCGATGGGCCTTAGGTAAAGGCGACGAGTGGGAACGGGTGGAGACGGACGAGCCGATGCGCAACGCCAATTCGTAAGACAATTCTCGAATGAAAATTCTCTTCATCGGTGGAACCGGAATTATCAGCACGGCGTGCACCGTGCTCGCTGCGGCGCGCGGCATGGAGATCACGCTGCTCACCCGCGGCCAGCGTAAGACGCAGCTTCCGGCCGGCGTGAAAACTCTGATCGCGAATGTGAACGATCCGACGCTAGTGCAGAAGCTCGCGCGCGAAGCTTTTGACGCGGTCGTGGACTGGATCGGGTTCACGCCTACCGACATCGAACGCGACCTCGCACTTTTTCGCGGACGCACGGGGCAGTTCGTGTTTATCAGCTCGACCAGCGCATATCAAAAACCGCAGAAGCACTATCTGATGACTGAATCCACGCCGCTGGCTAATCCGCATTGGGAATATGCGCAGCAGAAAATTGCTTGCGAAGAGCGTTTGATGCAGGCGTATCGCGACGAGGGCTTTCCGGTGACGATCGTGCGGCCGTCTCTCACTTACGGCGAGACGCTGATTCCGCTGGTGCTGAATAGTTGGCAGAAATCCTATACCGCGGTGGACAGAATGATCCGCGGGAAGAAGATGGTGGTGCCGGGTGACGGAACTTCGTTGTGGGTGATGACGCACAACTCCGATTTCGCTAAGGGGCTAATCGGTTTGTTGGGTCAAAAGCAAGCCGTGGGAGAGGTTTTTCATATTACGTCGGACGAGGTGCTTACGTGGGACCAGCTATTTCGCATTGTGGGCAACGCGGCTGGCGTCGAGCCGAAGCTGCTGCACATTCCGTCAGACTTTATTGCCGCCTGCATCCCGGAGAAAAAGGGGACGTTGCTGGGAGACAAATCGGTCAGCGTGGTCTTCGACAACTCCCAGATAAAGCGTCTTGTTCCGGACTACCGCGCAACGACCACGTTTGCCGAAGGCATGCGGAAAACTCTGGCGTGGTTCAATGCGGATCCTTCGCGCAAAGAGATCGACCAGCAGGTAAACGCCACAATGGATAAGCTGATCTCCGCTTATGAAAAAGGGATGGGCGACGCGGTACGGAGCTTTGGGTGAGAGCCGCGCAGGACTTGCATTGTTCATCCGGAAGTGAAACATGGTTGGATGCAATTTGCTATGATTCGGGCCTGCAATCCAGTTCACGTTACAGGAGAACTCGAATGATGAAAAAGAGCATCGGCGGCGCCATCGGAATATTTCTACTTTTCGGATTGCTGGTGACGCGCGTAAGCAATGTACGGGGCCAGGATGTCGACCCCAAAAAAGAAAACAAAGGCGAGAAGATGACGATTCACGGATGGGTGCGCGATGTGGCCTGCCTGATGAGGCATCCAGACGCGCTTAAGCCCGTAAACGAATGCGCGTTGGAGTGCGCAAGGGCGGGTTCGCCGATATTCATTGTCACCAAGGACGGTACTTTCTACCTCCCGATTTCAAGCGAGCTGCCGGATACATCGCAACAGGCGAAACTGATGCCGTTCGTTGGGAAGTATGTGGAGGTGAGCGGGCAAGGGTTCGAACGGGCTAACCTGAAAGCCATCGAAATTCGCGATATTCATGTGGCGGATGAAGGGAAGTAGTGCCGCGACACCCGACGCGCCGGGCCTTACTTCTTTGTTGCGTCGGGGTCGAGGTTCAGGGCTGGCTTCAGCTGGCTTCGGTGGCATGTGGTGCAATTCACGATGGGATTGCGGTCCTTGAGGCCGTCCATTTTTTTCAGGTAATCGCTGATGACGGCGTGGTCCATGTTCCACATCTCACGAGCAATTTGCTTGGTGGGCTTGTCTTCCTTTTCCCATTCCCCGACGACGTGACAGTGGGCACAGCTTACGCCGAGTGAGCGGCTGAATCCCACCTGCATGAGCTTCGGGACATTTCCCGCCGGAATGCCTGTCAGGATCTTGATGTTTTTGAACACCGCTTCCGCCGGTTGGTCTTCTTTGCCGGCAATTTGTTTTGAGACGGCAGCAACCTGCTCGCTGTTGAATTGCTTGAGCTCTTCCGGCGTGGCGTGCTCGCCCGGAACCGCGGCGGGCTTCTCTTGCTGGGCGTATGAAATTCCAATGGCAAGCAGACCAATGGAGAATGCGATCGAGAAAGGCCTCATTTTTCGCCTCGCCTGAGTGATTAAACCTGGTGGCGATTATACTTCGTGCCAGGCATGAAGTCCGAATTGAAAAACATTCTTAGGCTGCGAAGACGGCGTCGCTCTTCTCTCGTCATGACAAGTGCGAGAGATACAAAACAGAGGATGCCGGGCTGAAGCCCGGCCCTACGAAACCATTCGCGCGGCTATCCCGGGAATGATGGCTAGAGCGTACTCGCGGTATAAATCAAATAGACTGCGAGGATGGTTCCGAACAGGGCGGCAAGGATTGCCAGGACCGTGACGATGGCGCCGGCGGGCCTGAAGTCTCCGATTTCCAGGCGGCGCATGGTGTTGCGATATCGGAACCAAGCCGCGAGCGCCATAAAAATGCCCATGGTCATGAATCCCACTCCGATCATCAGCGAGACTCCGCTTTCGTGAGTTGTATTTCCTTGAATGCGCAGGAATTCGCGCAGCGTGATTCCGAATTTCGCAACCACAAAACCAAATACGATAATGCTGATGCTAGTGCGAATCCAGGCGAGGAAGGTGCGCTCGTTGGCGAGGTGCTCGCTGGCTTTGCCGATTTCTTTGATTGGAGACGGGTCGGTCATCGGCGCGTGGACGCATTCTAGATGAATGCGAAAGCGGGCGGCAATGTAGTAATTTTCGCTAGGACGAAGGGCCTGCGCGCTGACGGTTTGTCAGCGTTAAGTCAGGAAACGACGCCGGCCTGAAGGCCGCCGCTGCGAAACCGCTTTTGGATTGACACAAGATGCCAAGCAATTGTGGCGGGCACAGTCCGCCGCGGCGGACGCCCCTACGGAGAAATGCGCGGCGGGCACAGAGCTTAGCGGTTTTGGAATTCGGGAGAGGCTAGGAGGAAGCCGGCGATGAGGCGAAGGCCCACGTCGGGAGAGGCGGCGATTTGGCGCTGGACTTCGGGGTCGGCGAGTTGCTTTTCTATGATGGCTTGATCTTTTGCCGAGATGCCGCCGGACAGAAGCGCGTCTTGCGAGAGCGCGATGGCCAAGTCCATGGAGGTATGCTTGCCTAGCAGAACAGCTTTTGTTCGCGGCATGTCCGGGTCGTCGAAAATCGCCAGAGTGAGCAAGTTTCCGGGATCGAATTTCAAGCCGTTGAGTTTTCCCTGCGTCAATGCGGTGACGAAATTGATGCGGGCGAGCAGCGCGCCTTCGGTCTCCCAAGTTTCGGCCATCATGGAATATCCGGTGGGGACCGCTTGGCCGTAGGGCTGCATGCCCATCTGCGCGAGATTTTGCGTGACGACGTCAGGCGCGTCCATTTCCGTGCCGCTGGTGCGCAGGACGGAGACTAAGAATTCCAGGGGCGTTTTCAGTTTGTTGTTTTCGGATTGGGGCGACCAGAATTCGGGAGACTTGAAAAGCGTTCGCAGCACTTCGCGAATGTCGCCGTCGGTATCTTGAAATGTGGCCGCCATTTTCTTTACCAGCGATTCGGGAGGGTTGTCGGCGACAAAGCGCTCAGCGAGCTTTTTCGAAACGAAGTGCGCGGTGGAAGGCGAGTGCGCGAGCATGTCGAGGACGTGCATGCCTTCCTGCTGGCCGCTGTCGTAGATCGTTTGCTTCAAAACTGTTTTGTTGCCGGGCTCGTGGCGCTTTGGATCGAATTGAAATTGGCCGCCGTCGTCGGGCTGCGCGATGGTCCAGCCGGTGAGGACGCGCGCGAGTTCGGTCACGTCATTCTGCGTGTAGCCGCCGTCAACTCCGAGAGTGTGCAGCTCCATCAGTTCGCGGCCGTAATTTTCGTTCAACCCACTCGAGTTTTTACTTTTTTCCGCGGCGACGGAATGCGGGCCGATACTGAGCCAGTTGTCGAGATAATTCAGCATGGCCGGACTTTGCGCGGTGGCTACGAGTAAATCGCGGAATTTCCCCAGCGCGCGCGGGCGAATCACGTCGCGTTCGTAACTCACGGTGTAGATCGGTGCCGGATTACTCTTGTAGAGATACACGTTGAAGTGATTGATCCAAAAATCGGTCATCACTTCCTGGAGCTGGCGTTCGGAAAATGTGGCACGCACGACTTTGGCCTGCTGCAATTCGTAGGAGACCACGCCGACGGGATTAGTGAGCGCCCGCAAGGTTTCGCGTTCGCGCGGAGAAAAGCCTGCGTTCAGGCGGGTGCGCTGATCACCAGTGAGTTGATCGGGGAAATTCATGAGTTCTTCGGGCGGCGCCTTCATCAGAGCTTCCATGCGCTTATTGTTGGGAAGTTCGAGCAGAGAATCAGCGAACGCGCGCGCTTTTTCTTGCGGCGTGGGTTCGACCGGCTTTTCTGCGACTTTCCCCGCTGCGTTGCTCTGAGCCGGCGGTTTCGCGGCGGCGTTCGAGGCAGGAGGGGCGGCCTTCGCTGCTTCCTGTTGCGCCATTTGCTGTTTGAGTTTCGCGACGTAGACTTGGTACATGAGTTTCTGCGATGGATCGGTGGGCATGGGGCGCTTTCCGGCCATGACCTGGCGAATCATGCCGTCGGTGGGGAAGGTTTGCGCCAGCTCTTGCGGCCGAAGAGTGAGGGCGCGGTACGCGGACAAGTGCGCACCGAGCGCTCCGTCATCAATGCTTTCGGGATGGAGCTGGTCTTCGACCCAAGAGTCCACGCCTTTCGCGAGAACTTTATCCACTTCGCCGGGACGCGGGCCGAATGTGAGCCGGTTGAGCGCATGAAGAGCGCGGCGGCGTTCGAGTTGAGCGGGAGTTTCGGCAGGCGGCTTTTTATTTTGCGCGGTGGACTGCGCACTACTTTTTGATGAACTCGGGCGAGGTTTTTGTTGGTCGGCCTGCTGGGCAGGAAGCGCGGGGAAAACAAGCGCAGCAATACAGGTGACTGCAACGCACCTTCCAGCCTTCCATCGCCATGCGTTTGTCATCGATCGACGCGCGTCCAGGGAAGTCAAGGTCCGGCACATCCTAACGCACACGTATGAACCTAACAAGACACGAAACCCGGTTGGGCGGAAAATGTTGCTCGCCAGGGTTGAGCGGCGTGCGCGATAATTTCCGGGCTGTCTGATGACAGGCGAGCGCAGGAGGTGGCCATGCGGCGAATTCGCTATCAAGTGGCCATGAGTCTGGACGGTTACATTGCCGGGCCAAACGGCGAGTTTGACTGGATTGTGAAGGACCCGGAAATTGATTTTGCGGCGATATTCAAGCAGTTTGACACGTTGCTGATTGGACGCGGAACCTTTGAGACCATGGTTCGCTACGGAAATACGTCGATGCCGGGCATGAAGAGCATCGTTTTTTCGCGGACGCTGCAGCAAAGCGACTATCCGGACGTCGAAATCGTGGCTGGGGAGTTTGAGAAAACGGTCGCGTCGCTTCGGGCGAAGCCGGGAAAAGATATTTGGCTATTTGGCGGCGGCTTACTCTTTCGCAGCTTTTTGGATGCCGGGCTGGTGGACACCGTTGAGGTCGGGGTGAGTCCGGTAATTCTCGGCGGAGGAATTCCGTTACTTCCGGCTCCCTCCAAGCAGGCCAATCTGACGTTGACTGGGCACCACGTTTACAAGACCGGAATAGTCTCGCTGCGGTATGCGGTGAAATAAATCCCTCATTCTTTTGGTTGGGCGGTGGCGTCTGGCGTCGCTAAGTGCTCGGGGCGGAAGCCGATGCCGACGACGTACGCGGGAATCCTGCGCAGGATCGGATAGCGCTGCAAGAGCTTTACAATCCAGGGAACTCCGATTTGTTTTTTGCTGGCGAGGACGCGGCCGATGACGCGGTTCTGAATCACCACTTGGATGCGCTGCATCGCGCGCGTCGGGAATTCGCGACGGCGCTGCACGGCGGCGAGATCGTCCTCGGTGACGGAACTGTAGGCAGGCTCTTGCGCCGGGGCGTTTAAAGCTTTTGCCGGGGCCGCAGCGCTGGCGACATTGCCACCAGCTCGCGCATTACTGTCGTCAAGATTGCTGCGCACAAATATCGCATTAAAAGGCGAATTGACAAGCCCGCCTGATGCGCCTTCCATTCCCATCGCGATTGCGGCTGGAAGCGCGCCTTCTGCGGGCGAAATCACGTCAATTACCGGAATCGTTCCCGGAACCGTGCCGCGCTGGAAAGCGGGCGCCAAAATATTTGCAGCGGCCACCGCGTCTTGAATCGCGAGATTGATGCCCACGCCGCCAATCGGAGACATGGCGTGCGCCGAATCACCAATACAAAGCAAGCCGGGGCGATGCCATTTCCTCAAACGATCGACGACCACCGTGAGCAATTTGATGTCGTCCCAGCTTCTTAGTTCCTGCTCGCGGCCGCGCAAAAATGGCTGCAGACGGACGATATTTTCACGAAAGGCAGGCAGACCTTTTTCACGGATGGCGTCGAATGCGCCTTTGGGGATGACCAAGGCACACTGCCAATATTCTCCACGTTGAATCATGACGAGAATTCTCCCCGAATCGATGTGGCCGAAAGTTTGTGGCGGATCGTCCGGCTTGCGAGAGATGCGCATCCACAGGACGTCAATGGGCGAGCCGAAGGTTTTCACTTCGAGACCGGCTTTCTCGCGGACCACCGAGTGGCGGCCGTCGGCGCCAATCACACACTCGGCTCGTATTTCAACCGGGCCAAGTTGAGTTTTAGCGCGCACTCCGGTGACGCGCTCGCCTTCGCGAATCAAATCGATGACTTCAGCTTGCATGCGCAGGTTAAATTCGGGGTACCGCTTGGCGTGGTCGGCCATGAAGTTCAAGAAATCCCATTGCGGCATCAACGCGATGAATTTGCAGTGCCCCGGGACATGAGTGAAGTCAGCGATCGTCAGCTTCAGGCCGCCAATTTCGGCGGCTAGCTCGCGAAGCTCGTCGTGAGGAACTTTTAGGAATTCGTCTAGCAGGCCAAGTTCGTTCATCAGCTCGAGTGTGGAGGGATGAATCGTGTCGCCGCGAAAATCGCGCAGGAAATCCGCGTGCTTCTCAAGCACGAGAACTTCCACGCCCGCGCGCGCCAGGAGAAATGCCAGCACCATGCCGGCCGGACCGCCGCCCGCAATGCAGCAGCGCACGTTAATTTTTTGAACAGGGGCCGTGTCTGGCATTGAACTTGTGACTCCGCGCTTGCGTCATGAATTAGGATGCCGGAAGATGATTCGAAAGCTGCGGTATTTTTTGCCTCGGTTTGATTGAGCGCGCGCACCTCAAAAAGAAATCGTCAGCGCTCACCGCAGTTTGGAGCACCGGCTCGATTCAGCGCGAAGTCGAACGGCTAAGCGCCCGGCCAACTTTGTTGCCAACGAAAATGAACTCTAGTCCCATCGCCAGCATCGGAAGAATATTCGGTTCGGCTACCGGCGCGATCGTCAACGTGGAAGACCGCGAGGGAATAAACGCATCCTCGGTGGGATATCCGGGATATGCGTTCTGGCACTGCGAGCTTAGGCACGAAAAGATATCGATCAAGCCGGTGTAGGGTTCCGTAGTTATTTCCGAATACCGGATCGTTGCCGTAGAGATCGATTTCATCGCCATACACGTCGTTGAATGGCCTGTAGAGAAATGAAAGCGTGTTATTCGGTCCTGGCCCTATGAAATAGACAAGGCCGGCGCCAGTGATATTGCCCAAAAGTCTGGTGCCGGACATCGTGAACATGCCCGGAATCACTCCGTCGTCGGGGAAGGGCGTATTCCAATCGAACCTGGCTTGAAGAATTTCCGTGCAGGGAGGAGCGGAATACGAATTGGCTACGAACGCGGCGGTGACGGTTATCGCGTCGATGGACGAGTTGCCGTCAGCCTTTACCGTGCCGCTGATAAGCAAAATTGCAGCTAATAAGATCCCGAGATATCTCATCTGCAGCTCCTTTGCTGCTCCTTGAGGCAGTCTATAGCACACTTGGCGGATGGCAACAAAGGAGACGATTACTATTGTGACATCGAATCGAAATTTCAATTCTGGCTGGTTGCAGAATATCAGGCGAAAGTTTGAGGCCGGGCTTATGAACGCATGGCGCGATGTCGATGTGCGCTGCAGATCGGTCAGAATTGTGCGCGCTGCGATGTTGATTTTGTTGACCGCGCTCGCCGCCTCGTATTCGTACTCGGCCACGCAGGAATTGGCGCAGAGTCCTCCAAAGGCGGCGCGATTCGCCAGCGCGCCGGAACCGATTTATGCCAGCGGTTCGAACGATCTGTGGAACCGCATATTCTATTTTTTGTTTTCGCACCGCATTGAAACACGTCTCTCCGATCTGTTTCCCGAAGGCGCGCCATTCGTGGATGGCATCAGCACGCGCTTGTTCGAGCGCGACGAAATCGGCGACCGCGCCATCGACCCGTTGTATCCGTCGAACACCGGAAGCCGACTGGTGTTGACCGATCCCGCATCCGCGAACTTCAGAAAAGCGCTGCAGGAGGCGCTCGATGAGAACGAAGAGCGGTCGGTCATCGGGCTCGTTGGGTGTCTTGCGTCATGGTCCTTCTACGGTCCCGTAATCGCGATCACTTTCTTCCGTACGCCGAACTTCCGGGGCGAGATGCGTTTCTACCTTTCATTTCGACACTAGGTTTCTGATTGCCTCACCTGTCCACGCTATGCGGGTCTTGAGGCGTCTCGGGGCTTAGGCCAATTCGTCGGCAGGCCTGCCCTGATGGAGGAAGGGGATTCACGCTGGAGGCTTCTGCTTGCGACGGGCCGGGCTGGAGCAGGAGCAGGACGCGCAAGTCGATCACTGCGTGCAAGACGATGGGAACTAGCAGGGTGCCGGTTAGGAAGAAAATTAGGCCGAAGATGAAGCCCATCACCGCGGTTTGGATTACTCCCGCAACGCCTTGATACAGGTGGCCCATGCCGAAAATAGCAGACGAAAGCACGAGCGCGAACATCAGTTCCAGGTGAAAAGGGAGGGCGTGGAAGTAGTGCAGGAGAAAGCCGCGGCAGAGGATTTCTTCGCAAACTCCGGCGCTGATGCAGAGGGGAACGAACCAGCGGCGCTCGTCTGGCGTCACCGGCATAATAAAATTCAAGAATTGGATGGCCTTCGTGAACCGCGCACGGATTTTTTCGTTCCAGATGGCCTGAATCGCCGGCAGCAGCACCAGGACGAGCAGCACGGCGATTACTAGCGCCACCACGATTCGCACCCATGAGCCTGCGGACAGCCACGAGATGCCTGCGGCGCTGGCGTTAATCGTGAACAGGGGACGGAACCCTACGGCGGCGCAGGCGACCGCCGTCAAGATCCAGAGCGCGACGATAGTTTTGCGGTAGAAATGCAATTTGAGTTTGGGGTCCGTGCTCGCTTTCAACTTCTTCATGTCGTAGTGGTCCAAGATGGGCGCTAGGACCATGAGGGATAACACCACTACATGCTGCACGATCAAAGCCGGGGTCATGTGCATGTGCGACCGAATGAATGTGGATTGCCAGCGGCAAGAAAAACCAGCTGCGATGCTGCTGGGATCATGGAGAGCGAATCGTAGAGCGGAGAACGGATGCCGTCAAGCAAGCTGACGACTAAATTACATGAAATATGGCGACAAATATCCGCGACGCGATATAGGCGGGCGCTCGAAGCGGAAGTTGCGGGGCTGCGCGCAGAGAATCGGGCGCTGCTGAATTCGATCCTGGGGATCGCGGGCGTTCCGCCGATCACGGTGTCGGATTCAGATTTTGTAGGGGCGCAGCATGCTGCGCCCGATGGCTGGGCGTGGGCAGATTACCGCTCCCGATTACGGTACCAGACGATACATTTGCAGGACCAAGGATTGTGGTCACAGCTCGTGTCAGCGGGTGCGGCAGCGGCGCAGCTCGGCGCGGCGAGCGCCCCTACAGAACCTCGGCATTTCCGAATGAGCGTGGGAGAATTGATTACAGGGTGCGTTCGATCGAGCTGCCGGAGACGCGGGAGCCGTAGGCGCTCTTGATCTGTGGCGGCGGAGCGACCAGGCGGACGACGTGCAGCAGGCGTTCGGGCTTAAAGGGCTTGGCCATGCAAACCACCGCGCCCAATTGATGGCTGGCGGCGTAGTCGGCGGGTTGCGCCGCACGTGTTAGCAAAATTACGGGAACCTTCGCCAAACGGTCGTTGCGTTTGATGATCAAGCAGAGATCGTGGCCGCTCATGTCCGTGCCTTCCACTTCCGCGAGGAAACAGACGGGAACGGTGGTGCGCAGAACTTCGAGCGCTTCCTGAGCGGTGGCAACAACGATTACGGTGTAACCGTCTTGGCCTAGAATATTTCGCATGATGTCGGCAGCGCGCTTATCGGATTCGACTGCCAGCACGACGGACGGCTGTTTCTTTTGTGCTGCGTTGCCGGTGGCACTTGGATCGCCCGCGGAATTCTGCGCGCCTTTTCCGGTGGACTTTGAAAGGGCGAATTGCACCGCTACTCCGTACTGGCCTGCGCCCTGTTCGGAGACACGCACAACTTCCGCGCGTTGCGCTGAATTGAATGCGGCGGCCGCGCTGGAGTAGGGAAACGTTACGTCGAGAACCTGACCTTTCCAGTAGCCTCCGCGCGCAGCGGTGAAAAGCAAGCCGTCCCGAGAAACGTCGATGCTCTTGCAGACTTCTTCAAATGGCTCGGGAGAATCCACAGCGCGGACCAGAACCTGCGCGGAAATTTTCGCGCGCTTGCGGCGGCGGCGTTCCACTCGTGCGGCGTTGTCGGCGGCTACTTTTGCTTTGGCGTCTGCGGTAGTAGTTGAAATCGAGCTCATTACGCACCTCAAAATTTCGCGAGCGCGGCGTGCGTGAAATTGGCACGCGTACCAATCACGGCGGCTGGATTTCCCCGCTGGTATATATAGATGTACAGGCGCTTGAGGGAGCAGGGAATAGTACCTTCGTTTTATTTTGAGACAGAAGACAAGGCGAATACTGGCCATTGCGCGTAACTAAATGGCAGAGCGCCGCTTAGAAGCGGCATTGCGACTAAAGGACAGGTAACCATCTGGGAATGCTGCGGAAAACTAGCCGAGCATCAGCGGTCCAGGCAACGAAAATGCCGGCCTGAAGGCCGCCGCTACAAAAGCAATTCACGGCATCAGAGCGCTGTGATGATGCCATCCGGCGATCAGAACGCGTCGAAGTTGTTGTTATTTTCGCCTTGCGAGCGCTGGGCTAGTTTGCGCTGCGAAATGTTGACGACCCAGGACGCGATGTTTGATTGCGTCACCGGCGGCGGCAGGCGCTTCAGCATGGACTTCCAACTGTAAAACTTCAGGTACATATCCTGGACGTTCTTCTCGATCTCTTCCGCGGTGAAATTCTTGGGCTTGATGTGGCAGAACTCACCGGGGAAGCGGCCGATATCTTCGAGGCGAAGGATGCGGTCGTCCGCCTTCATTTTCTCGAAGAACATAGTGCCTTTTTCGGGGCACAGAATGTTGAAGTAAGCCACCGGAACTTTTTCCTTGTGCAGGAATTCCAGCGTGTGTTCGAACACGCCTTGCTGTTCCGTGTCCCAACCGAAAATAAAGTTCAACGAGTAGCTGATCCCGCGCCGGCGCAAGTTGCCAAGCATCTCGCTATAGCGGTCCACTTTGTTGAAATTCTTGTTCATGCCCTTGAGCGTGTCGCGGTCGATGCTTTCCAAACCCATATTGACGTGCAGAAGACCGCTGCGCTGAGCCAAGTCCATATATTCATCGTCGTAGCACAAAAAGGAAGTCCAAAGCGCCGACCAGCGAAGTTTTAGCGGAATCATGGCCTCCATCAACTTCATCGCATGAGCGCGCTTGCCGCCGAAATCGCTGTCGCCGAAGAAAACGTTTTTCGAGCCGGTGTGCTTGATGTCCGCAATCACATCTTCCACGGGACGGACGCGGAACCCTCCGCCGAGGTACAGCCGTTCGGAGCAGAACTCACACTGCATGGGGCAGCCGCGCGAAGACATCAAGGAGAAAGTTTTGAAGGGGCCGTATTTTCGCAGGTCGAGCATGTCCCAGCGGGGCAGCGGAAGGTCGGCAATGCTCTTCATTTGCGGCGCTTGATACACTTTCTGTAAATTACCGGCCGCGGCGTCTTCCAGCATTTTCGCCCAGATCGGTTCACCTTCGCCGATGCCGATGGCGTCACAATGTTTGGCGGCTTCTTCAGAGTGAAACCAGACGTGCGGGCCGCCCATGATTACGGGGATGCCCTGGTCGCGAAACTTGCGGGCAACGTCATATCCGCGGATGGAGTGGACGGTCCAGGACGTGATGGCGACCAGGTCGGGCTTACCATTAAAATCGATGTCCTGGAGCTGTTCGTCCACCAGCGTAACGTCCCACTCCTTCGGAGTGAGCGCCGCCAGGTAAGGAAGGGTGAGCGGGACCAGCGCACGCATGCGCGATTTGAACACTGTTCGATCGTTCTTCGAAACGTAGTGCGACGGCTGAATAATTAGAATCTTATTGCTCATGGCTCTCCGTGCGACAAAATTGAGTCTGACCCATTCTCCTGCGCGGAACTGGGCGTTCGCGGCGAAATAGTTCGTAGGTTACTGATTTGCTGGCCAATCCGTCCCACCGTACCAAAGCGGAATTCGACTCCCTTCGACGCAAAAAGTTTAGCGTTGCCTTCTCAAGGATGTCAAGCCTGAGAATCCTATAGATAACATGGGAGAAACCCTGTGGCTGCCAGCCCTGCAACTGCCGGTAAATCCCAAATCGGCACAGACGCTACTCGGGAACACTCGCCTGCGGCACTTACGGAAGTGAAGGCCGCGCGAGTGGCTAACCAGCAACGGCGCGAGCGCCAGCGCACCGCCGAACGCCGCGTGGAGATTGGCGGAGCCGGCGGCGCAGGAAACGAAGGCCGCCACTGCATGGGGCCACGCGAAATAAATTACGCCCGCATGTCCGACGCCGACATTTTGAATTTGTAGAAAATGTCGACAGATCATTAGGGTTGTTACGTTCGTGCTGTAGCGAGCGCAGCTCGCCGCGACGAGCATCCCTACAAGTCAAGATAGCGCGGTTGGCTACATGAACGACTACAGAGTGGCACGGTTGGTGGAAACTTTGTAGGCGTAGATGGATTGCGCCAGGGAGTTGACAAAGGTTTTCACTTCGGCGATCGTGCGTCCCGGCGGAATCTTCATCAGGCCGGCGCCGATGAAACTATCAACGGCGCTGCTGAGGGCGGCGTCCACTTGAGTCCAGTTTACCTTTCCGTTTGATGTGCCGGTTACCACGTAGGAATCGATGATGCGGAGACCGACGCCGGGAGTGAGCATTTCCAACATGTCGTTGTTGTCACTCATGGCCGACACAACGTCGAGAGTGAACCACCGTAAATCCTGCGAGGTAGTGCCTTGCGGAGGCAAGGCAAATCCGACGCTCATGAGGGCGTCCACAATTTGCGACACGGCCAGATCCTGCGCGGACTGATTCGCCGAGCCGTTTGCGTTGGTAGGAGGCATGGCGTCCGCGATCGCGCTGGAAACTCCGACGAGCACAAGGTAGGTGTGGTGCGTTTGCAGAATTTGCGAGACGGCCACACCGTAGGATTCAAATTGCGACAGCGACATGCCATACCGCGGGGAGGTCAATTTCGTGGCGACCGCGTTGCCCACGAAACATTGGACCGCCGCGGCTTGCGAGGCAGTGCAATTCTGCGCGTACACCGAAGGTGCCGCGCACGCCGCAGCTCCCAGACAGACTCCCAGTAAGCCAATCTTTTTCAGGTCCATAATATGAAAGACACCTCAACTTAGATTTTACTGCGGTCTTGTGGAAGGGGGGGCCGAGACGAGCTGCAGAAGGCTCGCCTTCTTCCTGACACGGCCATCATCTCTGTTGGCCGCAAACCGTTCAACTGGCCTTAGGGCCAGCGCGCGAACAGCGCAGCCGGCCAGTATCTCCGCGCATCGCCCACAGACCATTTGGTACGAAGTTCCTGATGGTCTTCCCCGCCACTTCCATGCGCAGATAGCTGTAACCGTATTCTTGCGACCCCACCGCTGGGGCTAGCGTCAGCAAGTGCATCACGACCGCGGGAAATAGCTTGTACGAAGCGTCTTCACACTTTGAACGAATGTTGCAGTTGACTGACATGACTCGGTCTCCGGCAGGATCAGATTCATTGTCACCCGATTATGAATTCGATGAGCAGCGGTGACGCGCTAGCTTGCCTCAAACAGCATCAACGAAGTCGCGAGAGCGTCCGGCTTCAGCTTATATCCAGGACAAGGGTTTACGAGACCCTTGGATAGAAGCGTCAGTTTTCGCGAAGAAACCTAACTGCGCCTGATTTAGAATGAACGGGCTTGGCTACCGCGGCGCAACTCGACCGATTGCAGATCGTGCTGGTGTCCGTGCGCAACCCGCTGAATATTGGCGCAGCGGCGCGAGCCATGAGCAATTTCGGTTTTCGACATTTGCGCGTGGTGAACCCGTACGAAGCGGCGTTTCGCGAAGCGCGTTCCGCTGTGGGTGCTTCGTCCGTCCTCGTGGATGCCGAACAGTACAAGACCGTGGCGGATTCCGTGGCTGATTGCACTTTAGTGGTGGGAACGACGGCGGTGCGCCATCGGCAGTTGCATCATCCGCTGCGACGGCTCGAAGACGGCGCCCGGCTGATCCGCCGAAGGATGGGAGCGAGCCGCGTAGCGCTACTGTTTGGCTCGGAGAAATTTGGCCTGTCGAACAAGGACCTGAGCCACTGTCATTGGTTGATGCGCGTTCCGACCTGCGAAGAAAACATTTCGATGAATTTGGGGCAGGCTGTTGCGGTGTGCCTGTACGAAATCGTCCGCGATGGCAAAGCCGCGCGATTACCGGAGAAGTTGCCGCGCGCGTCGGCGGCTGAAGTCGAACGCATAACTGGAAAACTGCTCGACGTTCTTCACGCCAGCGGTTTTTTGGAGATGCGACGTGTTGCCGATGCCGAGGAAAGGATACGCCGCCTGGTTCGCCGGCTTAACTTGCCCGCGCGCGACGCCGTGATCTGGCTCGGCATTATCCAACAAATCCTCTGGAGGAGCCGCTCAGGGCAAGACCCGAAGAACGAGCGAGACAAAGACAGCTAATCCGTTCCGGTATCGCGACGCAGACGGAGTGCGGGCGTTCCACAGCCAACTTTTCGTTACCGTGTAATGCGCAGTTCGTGCGCCCGCCGCGGGAGCTGCGCCCGGGATAAATGTTTGGCAATGACACAAGCGTCGTTCAGTCGCGCCCCAGTCTGCAGATTGCGTTGTCGCCTTCGACGGGCCTCGCCCGTAGTACACATCTCGCCGTGCTGCAACGGGCGCAGCATGCTGCGCCCCTACGGACCTGAGCCGGCAAACGATTGTTGGCCACGCGGTCTAATCTCTTACCGCGATGCCTTGGATTTCGAAGCGAGCGCCGAAGAGCAGCGGGCCGGATCCGATGAATGCTCGTGCGGGCAAGGGCTCGGTGAAATACGTGCGATAGATCGAGTTGAACTGCGCGAACAGCAAAGTGTCCGGGCAAAAAATTTGCACCGAGACTAGATCCTGCATGGTCATTTCTACTTTCGCCAAAGTGTCGCGCATGCTATCCATCATCAAACGAATCTCGCGTTCCACATCGTCCGGGACTTTTCGCGTTGCCGGATCCAGGCCGATGTGCCCGCAGAGATAAAACGCATTGCCCACGAGCACGCCGCTGCTAAACGGCAATGAACCAAGACCGCCGGGTGGCGGAACATGCAAACGCTTCTGAGTTGAAGCCATTTTCCCCCTCGCAAATTTCTATGTAACGGCTCGGCGATCATATCCTGAACACCGGGCCGGCCGATAACGGCGAACGTTAGGCGGTCAGACGTCGCGAAGACCATAATGGCGCGGTTCGATCTTGGAACGCCGCGGTTTTGACGTCGGTAGCACCGGGCTACTTGAGATCAGCGACGTTTCCTGCCCGCAACTTCCCGCCGATTTCCTGATGCCGCACATGTTGTGGGAGCGCGCCACCGCGAACACCACGGACGTTTTCGTGCCCATGGGGAAATCCACCAGCGGCGGCGGGATGCTGAACCTGCAGCCGAGCGCTTATTTGCGGCTTTGGGAATGCCGCCAGGACACCGCGGCGAGCTGCAACCGCACAAATACTTGGCGACAATTAAGCAGTTGCGGAGAGTCATCCCCGGATTGCTGTGCTAATCGACGACCATGGTGACGACGAAGCCGCGCGTGGCGTTTTGCGCGGTGCCCTGAACGTTGAGGTTGTACGTGCCTTTCGGCGTGACCACGATCCCGGTGGTGGTGCTGTGATGGCACCCGCCCAAAACGGCAGCAAATATTACGAAAACCGCAAGAATAGAGAGCGATCGTCTTAAGCGTGAGTCGAGAACAAAGTCAAATGAGAAATGCGCCCGCCTAAAGCCGGCCGCTACAAATTTCCAACGCAATGCGAGCAGGATCGCAATCACGCCGAACGCGATGAGCGGCGCTCGCGAGAGGTTCCGCGTTGAAGCTGTCGGCCCATTCGATTCTCCGCCTGGCCCGTAAATGATGGGAGCAGGTCCAGCTGCGGCAGGCGTAATGGGTGTGGGGGAAGTGGTTTGAAACGCAACGTTAAACGGTACCGGCGTGCCGGCCGTCACATTTATGGTTAGCGTCGGCGCGAGAGGCGTGGTCACGGTCGTCCCTGCGGAGACGCCGCACGTCGTCGCTGCCGGCAGTAGACCCGGACAGAGCAATGTCATCGGGCCGCTGAACGTGTCATCGGGAACAACTTGCAGCAGAAACGTGGTGGCCAAACCTTGCGCGATTGTCATTTGCTGCATCGCGCCGCTGGCCAGCGTGATTTGATAATCGTCGCCCGTGCCGGTGACGGGCGCGGTCAAAGTATTTTGCACGCCAGCGGCAGTGTAGGTGACCGCAAGGGAAGCGGAGCGTGCTCCGGTAGCTTGTGGTGTGAATGCGACGTTAAGCAAGCAGCTCATGCCCGCGACCAGTGTTCCGGTGCAAGAAGTGTTCAACACGGTGAAATCGCCCGGATTCGCGCCTTGAAATGCGGAGCTGACTTGCGTGATTGTTCCGGTGGAATTATTTGTGAGCGTGAAAGTCTGTGAGGGTGAAGTGCCAGCTATCGGCTCGGGCCCGTAAGGAGCTTGATTCGCGGGCGGATTGAGCGAAACGCCGTTGGCCGGCACGCCTGCGCCACGCAGATCGAGAAGCCTGCGGCTGCCCTGATCGGCGATGAAGAGATTGCCGTTCGAGTCGAACGCGATTTCACCCGGCGAACTCAATCCGTGCGCGATGGACTTCGCGATTCCCGTAGCAGCATCGAGCCGCACAATTTGGTCCAGGGCTGCGCCAGCTCCGGAAAAAGAGACAAACAAATTTCCCGCGCCGTCCACGGCCAGGCCTGCGGGAATGATGTTTGCGCTGCCTGCGCGCTGCTGGCTGTCGGCGAAGAATCTCGCTGGAGAAATACCCGCCGACGAAATCGAGCGCGTCTTCGTGTTGATTTGCACGATTGTGCCAGTGTCCGGTGAAGCAGCGAAGACTTTGTTCCCGTCGAGCGTAACAGCGACGCTCGCGGGAGAGACGACGTGTCCCAGAATTTCCAGCACGCCGGGTGAATCGGAGCTCGCTGAATGCAGCATCAGTACGGCATTCGCGCCGCGGTCCGCGATGTAGAGATTTCCTGCGCGATCGAGCGCAAGGCCCAGCGGTTCGACAAGCTCGAAATTCTGGCGCGAGCCGAATCGCCCCACTACGCTGCGGACGATTCCGGGCTCGCTGCTGTCTGCTCCCGCGACGCTGCGAATTGTGCCATTCAAAGTGTCGGCTACGACAATCGTCCCGTCAGACGCGACAGCTACGCCGCTGCGCATTGCGAGCGAGTCGAGTTTCAGGTCGAATTCCGCGCCGGACGCCGCTCCGCCATCGCCGAGTGATCCTGCCGCGGCTTGACCAGCGAAAAGCGCCACCTTGTTGTTGGCAGAAAGCGCACCGGATGCGCTCAGCGCGGTCGCCAACGTGAAAATCCTGTTCCCTTTGTCCGCATTGGTTAAATAAACCAGCGCGGGTGCGCTCAAATTTTCGGCGCTCGACGCACTCGTGGCGCTTCCTGATTGCGGTTCAACAGCCAGCGCGCGGACAGAGACATTCTTCGCAATCATGACCGGAGCATTCGCGTATGGCGTTTGCGACGCAGTTGCTTGTGTGGCGCTGACTTGCGCCACACCCAGTTGCGCCGCAGGCTCCAGCATTGTGCTGGAGATTACTTGCGTGGCGCTTCCGCTTGCCGCCGTGGAGGGAAGTTGCAGGGGCAGGCTGCGTAATATCGCCGAAGCATGTGACGAAGAATCTGGCGCGGCTGCCTGTTGTCGCGCGTGAGCCGAGGTTGCTGCCGAAAATTTCAGCACGACTGCAAATCCAACCAATGCCACCGCGGTTACCGCAAAAACGGTTCGCAATCGTCGCACTAAGCTCTCCTTATATTCGACGCTTAGGATTCAACTGAAGGCCGTCGGGTTGTGCGCCTGTAAGCGAACGCGCTCCGGCAGACTTAAATCATAACAGTGATGTGCGTCCCGTTGCCAGCAGCGAAGAGCGAAGTGATCGAGATCGCGCTTTGGTTTAAAGACTCTGTAGTTTGAATTGTAATTGCCGACATAAGCCCGTTTTCAGTCCCGAACCAAGATTGAACTGAGTGGGTTCCCGGAGCCATACCGCTGACTTCCGCGGAATCAAAATTACCTGTACTGATGTAGGTCCCCAGGAGCACGCGCTTGGTTGCGAGCGGAGTGTCCGGCGAGATCTGCGCGTCGAGTGCAGGAAAATGAGCCGACGAGATTTGGTCCCGGCTCGCCTTTGCTTCCTGCGCGGCCGCCCCGAAGCGATAAGCACCGAATAAACAGATCGCGAGTAGCACCAGCGAAGTAACTTTTAATAAGTTGGTCATTTTTTCCGTCCGTGAATCCGTTGCAATTCGAAATGGACACGGATTCCATCCAACAGCCGAGGGCGAGAACGTGAGTCACACCGGGCCTTAGTCACACCGGTTTGGGGACGATGGCGCATTATCCATAATCGTGTAGGAAGTTTCAATGTGCCATGAGGATAGGAACCTGTGACGGCCGAGCTGCTTAGGCCCGGAAGCTTGCGGTTATCTAAGGTCTTAGTTTGATCTCAGCAATTGCATTCGCAGTTCTCACGCATCGCCGAATTATTTTCAAACGACGAGTCGCTCGACGTCACGCCGCACCACATTTTCACGCTAGGTAACGGTTCGCCCATGCGCGCTGGGCGTTTGTGCCTGAGCGACGTTTTAGTGGGCCGCTTCAGCCGCCTCACCATAAAGAAAATCGAAGCCATCGTCGAGGAAGGGCAAAAGGTGACGGTGAGTTGCGAATCCGAGCACCAATTTTTCGCCGGCCGCGTGAATGCCACCGTGCTGGCGCTTTTGCACGACGCACATGCCTGGCTGCCTCCGCCCGTCGCGAGAAAATTCGGCCGCCGGCTCGAAGTTCTGGGCCGGGTACGCGACGATGCATGGACGCCGTATTGCCGCCGCCTGAGTGTGTATCGCCATCTCGGCGACGGCACTTTAAACCATGGACCGCTTGCCTGCCCGTTTCATTTTCCTTCGACTTCAACGTTGGTGTGACGAACAATCTCATCCAGTAACCGTTCCAAACCAACCAAGCGGACATCAAGCACAATTCTCACATTTCTTAGCAGTTTCATTGTCGTTCGGGGTGAGAACCCATCGTGTCGCCCTGACGATGAATGCGACAGTAGCGATCAAAGCGATAGTGCCCGTCGAGTCGCTCATCAGCTGTTGCCGGGGTGGGTTTCCATCCATTTGCCGAGGAGTTTTGCGGAGTGCTCACAAAGTTCGCGGTCTTCGGCGGCGAAAGCTGCGAAAAAATGGCTGTCGATGTCCAGCTCGCCGACCACTTTACCTGCCATGAAAACCGGAACGACAATTTCGGACTTGGTCTCGAGCGAGCAGGATAGATAACGCGAATCGGCGTTCACGTCGTCAACGATAACGGTCTTTCCGCCGGATGCCGCGGCACCGCAAATCCCTTGATTCAGTTGGATGCGCGTGTGCGGCGTCATCGAGCCTTTGAAAGGACCGAGCACGTCCTCGTCGGGCGCTTCTTTTTCGATCATGTAAAAGCCCACCCAGTTGTACTTCGGCAGATTTTTGTGAAGCAGTGCGACGATGCACTCCATTAATTCTTGAGCGGAGGTTGCGACTGCAGCGAGAGCGTTCAACTCGGGTTTGAGATCTTGGGGTTCTGGATTTGTGCGAAACATGTTCGCATTAAATCACAACGCGGCAAGCTGCGAGGCGGACTTGTTCCATCCTCACAACTTTATCGCCGTCCTTTGTCGCTACAGGATGCCGGGCTGAAAGCCCGGCGCTACGAAGACCAATGCGCGTCACCGCTTCTGTTTTGTAGTGTCGCGGCGACGCCCCTGCGGGTGTTGCGCGCTATTGCGCGGTCTTACGCAAAATGGTGAGCTGAAAGAGGTGGCGGTCAACGTAGCCCAGGCGGCGATACAGTTCGATTGCGCGGAGATTCGCAGAACGCGCATGCAGGAAAGGAGTTTCGCCGCGAGCGAGGATTCGCCGCATGATCTCGACCATGAGCCCCGTCGCGTAGCCGTGGCCGAGGTAGTCCGGGTGCGTGCAAACGGCGCTGACTTCGGTGTAGCCGGGCGTGCGCAAGCGTTCGCCGGCCATGGCTGCAAGCTTTCCATCGCGACGGATGCCGATAAAGTCGCCGAGTTCGTGAGTACGCACGGCGAACGGACCGGGTTTGGTAAGGGTAGCGAGCGCCAACATTTCAGGCGCATCCGCGGCAGTGAGCTCGATGAAGTCGGGCGAAGACGGCGGCAACTCGCAGTCCGTATAAATCATTTGCAGCATCGGCGCGAGCTCGTACGGCGTCCATACCGAAGGCAGGTCGGCCGGGGCGTCGAGACAGATCGCGGCAACTCCTCCGGCCGGAAATAATTCGGCCATTGATTCGTAGGCCGCGCGAGTGGGTGATTCGAATGCCGCGAGCGGGCCGATTTCAGCAGGGAACTTTCGCGCGAGCTTCGATGTTTGCGCCCAGTGCAATTGAGTTGTCGTGAGCGCGGTCCAGATGGGATTGTCCAGCGGGTGCGCGGCCATGAGGAAACTTTACTGCCGGCGGCCGCAGCGATGCCATCCGATTCTCGCGTGCAAATTCGGCGAGCCGCTGCCAATTTGGCGGGCGACAAGCAAGTCGACCGTTGCGTCCATTGCGGCTTGGTAGGCGTTGTTCCTTACAATGCGCAGGAGTGTGACGTTCTACTTTTCAGCGGTTACAACTTACCCAAGCCGAAGCGGGCGCAGCATGCTGCGCCCCTACGGAGTATGACACTACATTTAGCGCGCTATGGTGCTACGGTTTTTTTGGTTTTGCTTCGGATTTTTCTTTCTTGGGCTCGGCGGCGGGCTCTGGCTTCGAACGCCAGAAGTCCGGGTCGGCCTCGGCGAGATCTTCGCCCATGTAGCTCATCTTCGGGCTGATGGCGAAGAGATTTGTCTCGGTTGACGCGATGGCTGCGGCGGAAAGGTCGCTCAGCTTTTTCATTCCGTCGGCCCCCATGGCATCCGTGAATTGTTTGCTGCGCGCGAAGTCCTGGTCAATTTCCGATGTGGACTTGCGCGGAGTGATGACCAGGAAGGAGGGCTGCTCTCTGCCGAAAACATTTTGGTACATGGCCCAGTGAGCACCCGGTATGCCTTTGGCGTAAGCGTCTTTCACCAATTTAACGGCGGCATTCCAATCCTCTTCGTGACCTGGCTTGATCTGGAAGACTTCAATCTCCATGTAACGCACGCCGACGAGGTTTCCGGTTTGGTTGAGGCTTTGGTCCTCGCGGTAAGCCCAGACGCTCTGGTCGTAGGCGTCCAGCAGTTCACCGTCCGCCATCGTCGCGTGATCGAGTGCCGCGGATAATGTGGAATTCTTTTCATCCGTCATGACCTGTTTTTCCCAGTCACCGAACGAGGCGTAACCGGAAAGAAACAGCGCTCGCGATTTGCCACTGAGCGAATTAAGAGCAAGGTAATGCTGGCTCGATTTCGCACTGGCCATGGCCTTCACGAAAGCGCTTTCGCTACGTTCGTGCACCGCTCCGGCCTTTCCGGGCTTGATGAATTCGCGGTTGATGTAAAGAACCGGTGGCGGCGCGTGCATTTCTCCGGATTTTTCCTGCGCTATGGCGACTGACGCTGTTGCAAGCACAAGAGACATTCCCAGCAGAAAACAACACAGTTTTTTCATCGATGCCGACCTCCTCGGCAGTAACGTGATTGAAATTCGAAATTGTTCAGGTAATCGGGCCGACGTGCGAGCGACCAGGACGAGAAAGCACCGCTGCGCGTTTGTTGGGCGGAGAGTAACGAAGACGGAAGTTCAAGTCAAGAGAGAGCCAACCGAGCTGTCAGTAGCACATGATATGTCCGCTTTTCGGGCGGTGGTAGGGGACCATGCAAGGCATGAACTCCTACACACAAGCCGCCATGGAGCGGGCGATGAAAGTACAGGAAGTGATGTTGCAAGCGATGGCCAAGAAGATCAGCTGGTGGCAAGCGGCCGAGATCTTGGGCATCAGTGACCGGCATATGCGGCGCTGGCGGGAGCGTTATGAGGAGTTCGGATTCCGCGGGTTGTTCGACCGCAGGCGAGGAAAGCCTTCGCCTAAGCGCGTGCCGCTAGCGACCGTGGAGCGGGTGCTGGAGCTGTACCGGGAGCATTATTTCGATCTGAATGTGCAGCACTTTCACGAGAAGCTGGGGGCCGAGCATCGGATTCGGCTCAGCTACAGCTGGGTGAAAGGGATTCTGCAAGGAGCGGGGATGGTGGCCCGGGGGCGCAAGCGCGGAGCGCACCGCAAACGACGACCGCGACGACCCTTGCCGGGGATGCTGCTGCACATCGACGGCAGCCGGCACCGTTGGTTGGGAGACGAGCGCTGGCACGATCTGATCGTGATTCTGGATGATGCCACCAGTGAGATTTACTACGCGCAACTGGTGCAGGAGGAATCGACGCAGACGGTGATGGCCGCTTTGCGCGAGGTGATCGAGCAGCAGGGATTGTTCTGCGCCTTGTATAGCGACCGGGGCAGCCATTTTTGGCTGACGCCCAAGGCGGGCCAGAAGGTAGATCACGCGCGTGTGACGCAGGTAGGACGGGCGCTGCGGGAGTTGGGAGTGCGGATGATTCCGGCCTACTCGCCCCAGGCACGAGGACGCAGCGAGCGCAATTTTGGCACTTGGCAGGGACGACTGCCGCAAGAGTTGCGCTTGCGGGCGATCACGACGGTGGAGGCGGCGAACGCTTTTCTGCAGGAAGAGTACATCGCTGCGTTCAACGTGCGGTTCCGGGTGCCCGCGACGCAGGGGGGCAGTGCCTTTACGGCGTGCCGGCAGCGAGATTTGGAAGGGGTCTTTTCGCTGCAGTTTGAACGCACGGTGAACCGCGACAACACGGTGAGCTTTCAAAATCTGTCTTTGCAGATCCAGCCGGTACGCTGGCGAGCCACGTTGGCGGGGCTGTACGGTGACCTTGCATCAGCACCTGGATGGAACGCTGAGCCTCCGCTATGGGCCGCATTGCGTGGGGCGCTACAACGCCGAGGGGCTGCCTTGGATCAGTAGCGATCGGCAAGAGGCTGTGCAGAAGCCGCGACGGCGGCGGGTGATTAACTGTCAACCGGACAACTCACTTACTACAAAAACCGGACCTTTTAACTTGCTACGAACAGAGAGAGCCAACCGAGCCAACCGAACTTCATGCGACATCCGCGACCCGCTCTTGGCGCATGTTCGCAACGAATCAGGTTTGGCCGAGCTTTTGAAAACGGCGGAGCAGCGCCACAACGCCTTCAAGACCACTTTCTTCTAAGAACTGCAACGGGCCCCTAGCCAAAGCAGAGTCGGAGTCCTTGTACTGCCAATTGTACAGTACGGGCGGATTCAAATGTGAATGGAAGCGCAGCAGAACGCACCACGCGTCACTTATCCGACCAGCAGCTTGCGCAGCAAGATCAACTCATCTCGCAGTCCGGCCAGCAGGGAAGTCAGGACCGTTCGCTGCTGCTGCCGACGATCCAGAGCTTGCTGAACAGCACGGGCTACACGCCGCAGCAGCCGTCCGAAATCACGCAGCAAGTATGGGCGCGGCCAACACTGCGTATGACGCGCTTCGCGAAAGCGCCGCCCATCGTGCGGCGGCCACGAACGACACCGCGGGCTACGGCGACTTCACCGCGCACCTCGGCCGCGAGCAGGCGCACACCGACGCAAGCACCGCGCAACAAAATCAAATCGCGTTCGCTAATCAGGCTTACAAAGAACATCAGGCCGGGCTCAACGCGCTCAGCTAAACCTATGGCATCGACACGAATCTTCAACGTGCGCCAGCGCGCCTCGTCCGGATCGTCCCTGGGAAACGTCGGCGCGATCGCGGGCCTGGGATCGAGCATCGCTTCGCTCTTCGGTTAGACCGCTGCGGTACAATTGAGCCGCGCCCCCTTGAGAAAAGCGGCCCAACTTTTCGGAGTTCTCTTATGCGCGGCGGTTTGCGTTTCCTCGGCGCTTAGCAAGAAAACCGAGCGCGCTCCTCTGCCGGCGAAAATCATGCGGGCAAATTCCGTTTACGTGGACTGCGTATGTCCGCGGGGGCTGGCCGTCGCGCGCGACACGGCTTTGCAGCAGATCCAAAGCTGGGGACGTTTTCAGATCTCCGAACAACGGCGGTTCACCGATCTGGTCATTCTTTTTTCGGGGAACCCTTATATGGGCGACTACGTTACTCGCGATGGCCCCGATAATCGGCCGGTCAAAGTTGACTTCACGATCATGACCGTCATCGATCCCTACACAGGTCAGACTCTTTGGACTGATTCGAGACGATGGGGCAGCCTGCGCGTCCGCAGCGCTACCAAAGATTTGATCGAGGAGCTTCGCCAGCAGATGGAAGAGCAGGTGAAGAGATGGAGTCTGAACGACGTCCTCATTTGCAGTGTGACTCCTGTTTACACCGGGTTTGCGCACCTCTCAGCCGAAGAGGCTCGCGCGAAATCCGATACTGGAACAGCGCAAGTCTCCGGCACGCCCGAGCATTTGATGTTAACTTCTGTCGACGCTCCGGCTTTTTGTAAGCGCGCCGAGTTCGTGTTTAGTCCGGAGCGGAGAATCATCGGGTACGCAGTGGTCACCTCACGGGCGGACGACTTGGACGTCGGGGAAGTCCTTCAGCGCGCCGACCAATGGGATTTCACGGGCGGAAAATATTCCGGCAGCGATCAGATCTATTTCAATGCTGAGGGCAAGGACAAGAAAATACTGATCCAATTTAACGTCCAAGGTCAGAAGCAAACGTTGTCGCGCGTATTTTACTTTTACTAGCCAGACCCACCGTGTCTTGGGCGGTCAGGTTGCCGTCTCGATGTCGACTGCGTTCAATGGAGTGTGATACATAGGCGGCACGAATCCGCAGGGCCGGCTGCACTCACTTCGCGGATAAAGGGTCCTTGTCGACATGCGCGCGACGAAATTTGAATTCGAGCAGCGCTTCTGGTTCATCGGCTTGATCTTCGGGCTGGGCTTCTTCCTATACAACGTCGATCACGTGAATCTTGTTGTTGGATTGATGCACCTCGTCGCGCCATCGATTGATCCGGAAAGCGCCCGCAGCACAAATTTGGGTCGGCTGATCTTTGGCGCCGGCGCGCTGCTCGTTTTTCTTTCGGCCATGATTCGCACCTGGGCCACCGCATATCTGAAAACTGAAATCGTGCATGACATGAGCCAGCATTCCGAAGCCCTGGTGGCCGACGGGCCGTATCGCTACGTTCGCAATCCGCTGTATCTTGCAAATATGCCTCTCGCCGCGGGCATCGGGATGATGGCCAGCCGCGCGGGCTGGATTTTTATGGTCCTGGCGATGTGGTTTTTTATGTATCGCCTGATTTTTCGCGAGGAAGACGGCCTGCTTCAGACGCAAGGCGACTCGTATCGCGCTTACTTGAAAGCCGTGCCGCGATTTTGGCCGGCGCTCTCACCGCGCATTCCGTCAGGTGGTGGCGAGGCGCGTTGGGGACAAGCACTCGCCGGAGAAATTTTCATCTGGCTGATGGGCGTGGCTGTGCTGTGCTTCGCGATTACGCTGAGTCTGAAGCTGGCGGGTATTGTATTTGCCACGAGCTTTACGGCTTACTTTCTCGCGGTGTACCTCGTTAAGAAACGCGCCACAGCGGAAAAAACCTAAACACGGATTCGGCCCGCCTGAAGGCCCACTTACCGGTGAATCAGGCCGCCGCTACAAATACAAAAACATCATTGGAACCTCGCACGTGATGATGCACCTTCCTGAACTTGCAAGCAGCACGTTGGCCAAAATTATGCGCATTTTCGACAACCCCTATTGGTGGACATGTAAAAAGCTCGCCGAGCCCTTTTTGAGTGCGGCACCTCCGCGCGGCCGGCGGGACTCGCCGCCGCTTGGGTCACCACAGGATGCCGGGTGAGCACGCGCCACAGAGGCAAAACGGGAGGATGCGCCCGCACCCCCGAGGACGGGCGCGCCCAAAATTCAGCTCAGCACATAATTTCTCCTGAGACGTACCGCAGCCAACCGGGTGTACAATTTTAGTTGGTTGGGCTTGCGCGCGCGGTTGCACATCATTGATGCGTCGCGCGCGCCGGGAACTTGGGTTTCACAGGGAGCTGATTTGGAGACTGCGGTTGGAGTGTTCACTTCGCGGGACCGTGCGGAAGCGGCGCTGAAAGAGCTGCTGGAAAAAGGCGTGCCGGAAGACGCGATCGTATATTTGACGCGCTCTGAGTCCGAGGCGGTGATCCTCGGCAAAGAGATCGGCGGGTTTGCAGGGGGCATCGCGGGCGGGGCAGTGGGCTTCGGCGCCGGAATGGTGGCCGCGTCACTCGCGCTGATTCCCGGCATGGGAGAGGTCTTCGCGCTGGGCGCGGGCGCTGCAGCGCTACTCGGCCTTCTTGGAAATAGAGCGGGGGCAGCGGCTGGCGCGAAAATGGCGAAAAACGTAGATGCCGACGTGCTTCGCGACGAGCAGTCTGCTGAAGACGCGGAAGTTTTCCTGAACATTTTGAAGAAAGGCCGTTCGCTGATCGTGGTCCGCACGGAATCGCGCAGACATGCGGAAGTTGCCTGCAGCATACTCGATCGCATGGGAATCACCGGCGCGGCGGCGGCGGCCGAGCCGATTCCGCAGAAAATGCGTGCGACGTCGCGTCCGGCTGGCGAGGGCATCACCGTGCTGGAAGTGCACGGAAGAATTATGCTGGGCGAAGGCAACATCATCCTTCGCGACGCGGTTCAGGATTTGGTGAACCGAGGCAAAATCAAAATACTGCTCAGCTTGAGCGAAGTGGATCACATCGACAGCGCGGGAATCGGCGAGCTGGTGAGAAGCCACTCCGCCGTGGGTAAATTGGGCGGCCAACTGAAGCTCTTGAACCCAAGCGCTAAAATTGAAGAGATGCTGCAAAGAAGCATGCTGCACAAAATCTTCGACGTGCAAAAAGACGAAGCCGCCGCGATAAAATCTTTCGCTACGTCCTCCCATTCGGGAGCAACCGCCTGAGTTAAGCCGCCGCGTCGGCGCCGAGGCAAGAGCATTTCGGCCGTAATCTTCCTCTCCATCGAAGTTTCGCAATCCTGCATTTCCGCAACTCAGTGCGCAGGGCAGACTTCGATGACGGCACGAAGGGCATCGAGATTGGTGTCCACCAGCTAAACCGGCCTGTACCCTTTGTGACTGATTCGGGGCAATGGCGTCGTGTGGCGGGAAGACATAAGGTTCGGGAATGGATATTATGTTGTATCGGAACTAAAGTTGAGCGCCGGGAAGCTCAGGATCGGCTCTACCTCGAACCGACGTGAAGGGTTCGGCAGGTACGGGTGTCGATCGGAACGCGCCGGTTGAAGCGCGGGAGTATCCAGCTACTTACGCGCAGGCTGGGCAAGCTCATACTTTAGGTATTGTTCCAACGCCGCTTTGTCGCCACCTAGCATCGTCCGCCCGTTGACGAAAACAGTGGGTGTGCTGGTGACATTCAGGGATACTCCATCGGCTTGATTTGCATCTACGGCCTTCTTTGCCTCTGGTGATGACATGCATGCTTTGAACGCGTCGGTGTCGAGGCCCGCTTTGGACGCAAACCCGAGCACCTTTTCCCAAACATTTTCGGCCGATATCACGTCTTGATTCTCGAAAATCGAGTCGTGGAGCTTCCAAAAGGCACCGGGTGATTGAATATAGGCGCAGCGCGCTGCGATCGAGGCAGTTTCAGCCCACGGATGTATCTGCGTAAGCGGGAAATCCTTGAAGACCACGCGCACTTGTGGATATAGAGGCTCTATGCTCTTCAGTGCGCGGAATACTTCGCGACAGTGCGGACACTCGAAATCGCTAAACTCGACGATGGTTACGCGGGCGTCGTCGGGTCCTAACGAAGGATTGCCGTCGATGTTCAGGTGCGCGAGGTTATCGGCGAAGGGATTCGCGGACATGTCGTACATGTCGCCACGAAGGAACGTCTTGCCGTCCTTGCTGACGTACACCGTGCCACTATCGGTCCGATCGTTGATGGTGACGTGAATGGGGACAAGATAGAAACCCGGAGAAACAGACTGCGACATCGGACCGAATCGCACTTTGAACTCCGGGCCCCATGCGAATAGGTTGCGCACGAACAGTTCGGTGTTCTTCAAGATTTGGGTTTGGTCAGATGCCGATGGCGCCGCCGCAGGTGTTTGAGCAAGCGCAGGAAGAGTGCAGCTCAAATATGCAAGGAAGACTGCGTACCAGGAACGATAATAAAAACGACTGAGTATCTTCATGACCTCCCCATAGTCTCATAAGCAGACAATTCACATCCCGCCACGCATCAATTCACTTGCATGAGGACAACGCATTGTAATTTGTCGTGGTCGGAGTCCAAAGAAAATTCCGAGGTCAATATCCTGCCTATCAGGCTTAGGGTGGTCTCCCAACGAGAGCAGGATTCGCGTGATGCCCAAAGCGTTGATCCCGATGAGATCCGGGACGTTGAAGAATTACGATGCGACCTGAGGTTAGACGGAGAATTTTTGCGCGAGGGGGAAACGGCGTCCTACGCTGAAGGCCTTGGAGGTGATTTTCAATCCAGGCGGGGCTTGTTTGCGCTTGTATTCGTTCTGATCTACACGAAGAGCGACCGAGCGGACAAGCTCAAGAGGAAATCCATAATGATCTGCGATTTCCTCGGGACTACGCATATCTTCTACGTATGCTTTGAGGATCCTGTCCAAGACATCATAATCGGGCAGCGTGTCCGAGTCTTTTTGATTTGGCCTAAGCTCAGCGGAAGGCGGTTTAGTGAGGGTTTCCATAGGTATCAGTTCCCTTTCGCGATTTACGAATTTTGAGAGCTCATAGACCATGGTCTTCGGCACGTCGGAAATTACCGCCAACCCGCCGGCCATATCACCGTAAAGGGTGCAATAACCAACTGCCATCTCCGATTTGTTTCCGGTGCTGAGCACCATCGAACAAAACTTATTGGAGAGAGCCATCAACAAATTCCCGCGGATGCGCGCCTGCAAGTTTTCTTCGGTTACGTCCTCTTGTGTGCCAGCGAACACGCCAGCCAGAATCTTGCGATAGCTGTCGAAAGTCTCATGGATCGGCAGCATTGTGAACTTAATGTCCAGATTTTCGGCGAGCTGGCGCGCATCGCGCATGCTCTCTTTGGATGAATATGGACTGGGCATGGCCACGCCTTCAACGTTTTCATGGCCCAGCGCGTCCGTGGCAATTGCGGCGACCAGGGCAGAGTCCACGCCACCACTCAATCCGACTACGACTTTCTTGAATCCGCACTTGCGAACGTAATCGCGTGTGCCAAGCACGAGTGCTCGATAAGCGGTTTCGAGCTCATCTTCCACTAGCGGGCGGATATCTCCTTCGCCGGTAACGCTATTGAAGAGGACCAGGTCTTCCTCGAAAGACTTCGCCCGTGCGGCAACGCGACCATCGGGCATGAATGCAACGCTGGAACCATCGAAAATCAGACTATCGTTGCCACCAACTTGATTTACATACACCACTGGTACGCGGTGTTCCTTGGCGATGGCTTGCAACATATCGTGGCGAAGGGAACGCTTATCAATGGTGTAGGGTGAAGAGGAAAGATTCAAAAGCAGGGTACTTCCCTTCCCGACGATTTCCGCAACTGGGTCCCGGTCATAGAGCCGCTGATTCCAGAAGCGCTCATCGTTCCAGGAATCTTCGCAGATGGTGATGCCGAGCTTCTGTGCATTAAAAGGAAAAACGAATTGGGTATGGGCAGGCTGAAAGTAGCGAGACTCGTCAAACACGTCGTATGTGGGTAGCAGCATTTTACGTTGTTCGAAGAGAATTTTTCCGGCAGCGATCAGGGCGGCGCAATTTGCGACCGGCTTCCCAGTGTTGTCCTGTGCACTGCCAACGTAACCGACGAGCGATGGAAGCGGAATTTTCTTCGCCAGTCGAGCGAGCTCCTTCTGATTGAGTTCGTCGAATGCAGGGCGCTCGGTAAGGTCTTGAGGAGGATAGCCGCACAGACACAGCTCGGAAAAGACAGCCAATTCCGCGCCGCGCGATAACGCTGCGTGCGCCATTTCGAGAATTCGCGCAGAGTTACCTTCAAAATCCCCGACCATGGGATTGAATTGGCACAATGCAATATTCATAGTTGGGGACTAAGCATACGAGGCGAAGGCAAGCTTTTCAATGACGGCGAGGAACTGCGGACGTCTCAACGCCAAGAGACGTCTGCCAAGGTGCTAGACGCTGAAGGAACTGCCACAACCGCAGGTGCTCTTCACATTCGGGTTATTGAACTTGAAGCCCGAGCCTTCAATCGTTTCGATGTAATCGATCTGCACGCCTTCCAGATACATTTCGCTCATCTGGTCAACGAGAACCTTCAACCCTTCAAACTCATACACGTTGTCGCTGGTCTCGTTCACCTGATTCTCAAAAGCCATGTGATAGCTGAAGCCAGAGCAGCCTCCGCCAACCACGGCCACGCGCAAACCCGCCGGTGCAGGAGTCTGCTGTTGCAGAATCTCTTTAACCTTTGTCACTGCCACTGGTGTTAGTTGAACCATTCGCCAAGCCTCCACAGATTTCGCATGAATAAATCATGCGTCACAATTCCAAAGTCATTATATCAGATTCCGGCTCCGGGCGATTGGATTCCGCGAGCGTTGCGGTTATGTAACTAGCGGATTCTGCGATAGTTCGTTGCACGCTCCGAAAGCTCCGACCCATAATTCATGGTTGATGCCCGCTCTCATCCTCCCTAAAATGAGTACCCTACATGAAACATACCATCACCTTGATTCCCGGAGACGGGATCGGCCCGGAAGTTTCCAAGGCCGTTCAGCGCATACTGGCGGCTACGGGCGTCGAAATAGAATGGGAAGAAATCGCGTCGCGCGCCGAAGTCGAGCGCCGGGGTGTCGATTTCATGCACGCCGGAGTGCTGGAATCCATCCGCAAGAACCGAGTGGCTCTAAAAGGGCCGATGGAGACCGCGGTTGGCACCGGCGCTCCGAGCATCAATGTTGGACTCCGGAAGGCGCTCGATCTCTATGCCAATCTGCGACCGGTTAAGAATCTCGAAGGCGTGCAGTCCCGCTTTCAAAATGTGGACCTCGTCATAGTCCGCGAAAACACCGAGGACTTATACGCCGGCTTGGAACATACGGTTGTTCCCGGCGTGGTCGAAAGCCTGAAAATCATTACCCAACGCGCATCCACGCGGGTCGCGCGCTTCGCCTTTGAATACGCGCGAAAGCTTGGCCGAAAGAAAATTCACGCGGTGCACAAAGCAAATATCATGAAGCTATCCGACGGCCTTTTTCTCACTTCTGTCCGCAAAGTAGCAGCGGAATATCCGGATATCGAATACAAAGAGATCATTGTCGACAACGCTTGTATGCAAATGGTTTTGAATCCGAATCAGTTCGACATGCTTTTGCTCACGAATCTCTACGGCGACATAATGAGCGATCTTGCCGCGGGACTTGTCGGCGGCTTAGGCGTGGTGCCCAGCGGAAACATAGGCGAGACGGTAGCGGTTTTCGAAGCCGTGCACGGAACCGCGCCTGACATTGCAGGCAAGAACATCGCGAATCCCACGGCGCTGCTGATGAGTTCGATTATGATGCTGCGGCATATCGATGAAATGCAAGCAGCGAAGCGCATCGAAGACGCGCTGCACAAAGTCTATCGCGAAGGGAAATCGCTTACGCGCGACGTGGGCGGTACCGCAAGCACCTCCGAATTCACCGACAACCTGATTCAAACTTTAGAGAAATAAGATGAACGCCGCTGTACTGCGCGCTAAAGATCGTATCGATGCTTTCTGCGCGCGATTTTCTCTGCGTGCGCCTTTGCTGCTCGCGCCGATGTCCGGGGCAAGCGCGCCCTCTTTTTCCATTGCGATCGTGAACGCCGGAGGTTTGGGAGCTTGCGGCGCGCTCCTGATGCAGCCCGCGGAAATAATCGCCTGGGCGAACGAGGTGCGTTCCGGCAGCAACGGCGCATTTCAAATCAACCTGTGGATTCCGGAACCGGCGCCCCAACGCGACCCGGAGCACGAAGCGCGCGTGCTTGAGTTTCTATCCAACTGGGGCCCTCCCGTTCCGCTGGAAGCCGGGAACACGACACTCCCTGATTTTGAGGCACAGTGCGAGGCTCTACTAGTGGTCGCCCCGCCGGCCGTTTCCTCCGTGATGGGTCTTTACCCGCCCGAATTTGTAGCGAAGCTGAAAAAGCGCGGCATTGCGTGGATCGCAAATATCACTACCGTGGCGGAAGCGCGAGCGGCTGAAGCGGCAGGCGCCGACGTCATTGCCGCTCAAGGAGCGGAAGCTGGCGGACATCGCGGCTGCTTCCACTCGGCAGATGCCGAAAGAAAGTTGGTTGGATTGTTCGCTTTGTTGCCTGCGGTAGTGGACGCGGTCAAAGTGCCAGTCGTCGCTACAGGCGGCATCGCCGACGCGCGTGGAGTAGCTGCAGCGCTCACCCTAGGCGCGAGCGCCGCGCAAATCGGGACAGGCTTTCTGCGTTGCCCGGAGGCCAAAATCCATCCAGCTTGGGCCAACGCGCTCGCCCAAACCGCGCCCGAAGAAACTGTTGTTACCCGGGCCTTCAGTGGCCGCGCGGGACGGAGCCTTGCAACAAACTTTGTTCGAGCCGCTATGGCTAAAGACGCGCCCGCAAGCGCGCCTTACCCGGTACAGCGAGGGCTTACCGCTGCAATGCGCGCTCTCGCCCAGAAGGAAGGCGACGTGCAGCGAATGCAAGCCTGGGCTGGTCAATCCGCTGCGCTCGCCAAGGCCGAGCCGGCAGCAACGGTGTTCCAGCGAATTTGGGAAGAAGCACAGGCGCTTCTCCCGTGACAGCGCGCACACAAGTTTCGTAGGCGATTGACTTCCCTGTCCTGTCTGACGAAAATGAGGGTAGCAATAAAGTCCCGGGAGGCCGAGTGGCTGACATTACTCCGGAAGTCGCGCCGTTTGTGAAGGGCGAAGTCGCGAAGTACGAACCGATCTCGGAAGGAACCAACACTCGTCGGAAGCGCAAACCGCACATCGTAGCTGTCATCAATGAGATGTGTACCGGCTGCGCTGGCTCTCCCGCCTGCGTGGAATATTGTCCCGTCGCGGAATGCATGTTCTGGGTCTCGGACCCGGATCATGAGCCTTTTGGCAAAATCCTCGTTGATCCCCTGCTTTGTATCGGCTGCAAACTTTGCACCAGTAAAGGTCCTGACGGCGCATTTTTGGAAGGATGCCCGTGGGACGCGATCGATATGGTGCCGCTGGCGGAGTTTGAAGCGAAATACGGCTCGATGCCGTTCTAGCTGCGCAAATTTGTCAATCTCTGACGACCGAATAGCAAGAACGCGATTAATAGCCGTCCGCTTTTCCGCTGCCGCGGCCGTCGTGCGCGCCTTGGAGCCATCCATCGCCGATTAGAATGGCTTCCACTCTCGCCAGCACGCGCGGGTGCGCTATGTCTGTTGCATAGCCCATGCGCTGGAGCTGCGCAATCGTATCGGGAGATACCCCCGCCTCACTCTCGAGGCGGTCGGGTTTCCATTGGTGGTGAATGCGGGGGAAATCGACTGCGTCCTGTACGTTCATTCCAAAATCGATCACGTTGAGGATCACTTGCAAAATCGCTGTGATAATCACCGGACCGCCCGGGGCGCCCAGCACCATGAATGGCTTGCCGTCTTTCAAGATAATCGTCGGCATCATGGAAGAAAGCGGGCGCTTGCCGGGCGCGATGGAGTTCCGCTCTCCTTGAACGAGTCCGAACATATTTGGCTCGCCGGGCTTGGCCGCGAAATCATCCATTTCATCGTTGAGAAGAAATCCTGCGCCGGGGACGGTCACCCCGCTCCCATAGCCGTTATTCAGCGTATTGGTAACAGCGACTGCGTTTCCCTGCTCGTCCACGATGCTGTAGTGCGTGGTGTCGGTTTCTTCGTTCGCTGCGGTCAGGCCCGGGAAAATGTGATCGCTAGGCATGGCGCGATCTGGACGGATTGTTGCTCTTCGTGACTCGATGTATGCCGGAGCCAGCAATGCGGAAATGGGATTGTTCACGAAATCCGGATCGCCCAAATATTTGCTGCGGTCAGCGAAATAGCGCCTCATCACCTCCGCCATGTAGTGATAGCCTTCGGCGGAACCCGCCCCAAATTTTTCATAGCCGGTGCCGTTCAACATGGCGAGCATTTGCAGCAGACCTACGCCACCCGAACTCGGAGGCGGCGAGGTGATGATGTGGTAGCCCTTGTAGTCCCCTTCCAGCGGCGTCCGCTCGACGGCCTGATAATGTTGCAAGTCCGCCAGAGTAATGAGGCCGTTTTTTGCCATTTCAGTCGCGAGAATGTGCGCTGTTTCGCCTTCGTAGAAATCAGCGGCACCCAGACGCGCAATGCGTTCCAGCGTGCGCGCCAGTTCCGGTTGTTTAAAGGTTTCCTGCCAATCGTAATAGGCGCCACCTTTTAGAAAGATGCGCTTCGACTCAGGAAATTGAGAAAGCAGGTCTGAGGATCGCCGAAAGGAATCCACCTGCCATTTCGAGACTGGAAAACCGTTGGCCGCTAGAGCCAGAGCTGGTTTCACGAGTTCCGCCCAGGGTTTCTGGCCGTATCTCTTGTTCGCGAGTTCCAGGCCGCGAACCGTGCCGGGAACGCCGGCCGACCGCCAGCCCACCACGCTGTCGCTCGTCGGTTCGCCCTTTGCGTCGAGGTACATGTTGTGACTGGCGGCCTGGGGCGCTTTTTCACGGAAATCGATAAACGACGTACGTCCATCAGCCATGCGGATAAGCATGAATCCGCCGCCACCGATATTCCCCGCGTAGGGATGGGTTACTGCAAGCGCGAAGCCGACTGCCACGGCGGCATCGACGGCGTTACCTCCCGCGCGCAAAATAGAAACACCCACTTCCGTGGCGAGATCTTCTTGCGCTACCACCATGGCCTTGCGACCGTACACTGGCTGGCGGGCGTCGAGACTGGAAACGATCAGTGCGGATATCACCAGCAAGGTCAGGAATCGCACGAAGTGAATTTTCATAGGCACGCAGTCACTTGGATCCGACGGGACAGATAACCAGAACTTACCAGGATGGTAGGCTTGCGCGAGGAGTTTTGAATAGAAGTTCCGCAAAAAATGCACAACTCTATTTAGCCACCGGCGCGGCGCTTGCGGCAGTCCACACAGAGGCCGCCTACTTCCGTGCGCGAGACCGTGATTTCAATTCCGCAGTCGTGGGAGATTTGCCGCTTCAATTCCTCGTACAGCTCGCTTTCAAACTCGCGAACCTTTCCGCATCCCACGCACGCCACATGGATATGGTCTCGAGGGCCGTGGCTCTCATAAAAGTGGCGGTCACCACGCAGGTGAAGAAGGTCAAGCTCGTCAATCAATCCGTGGCGTTTCAGCAGGTCAATCGTGCGATAGACGGTGACGCGTGTGATTCCCGCATCGATTTTCTGCGCTCGCTCCAGAATTTCGCCCGCGTCCAAATGACGGCGCGCGGTCTCCACCACTTGCAACAGGACACGTCGCTGGCGCGTAAGCCGAATACCGCGTGCTCCGAGTTCGCTCTGCAGACGGCCGGGTGCTTCATGATTGATACGTTCGCCGGTGGATACACGGTGTGCGGGTGTAGCGGACATTGGTTTCATTGACATTATACCAAAATCCCATCGGAGGAAACGGGTGATGCAGATGTCTGCGAAGGCTCACCGCTAGCTTTTCGTAGCGCCGGCATCTTGCCGGCTCTTGGTTCAGATAGCCGTTAGTTATTTCAGTGGCTTTGGATCAGCTTGAAGATGTCGCTGTACATCACGAATGCGAAGATACCCAACAGAAAGACCAAGCCAACCTGTACGAATCGTTCTTTCACGGCAATGCTTAAATCCCGGCGAAGCGCTCCTTCAATCACCAGCATAAGAACGTGGCCGCCATCCAGGATCGGAATCGGAAGCAAATTAAGCAGGCCGAGATTCAGGCTGATGATCGCAGTCAATGCAATCAGGTCTACCGCGCCTCGCTTGGCCGCCCTCCCGGATTCCCTCGCGATGCCCACGACGGAGGAAAGTTGGCGAAGCTTGACGTGTCCGGTAAAAAGCCCACCCAGAACCTGCGCAATTTGACGCAGACCCAATGCGGTCTGAATTCCAGCTTCCTTACCCGCAGCAACGAAGCTTTGTCTTTGATATTCCGCTTGAACTTTCCGGGCGACGCCGACTTGCCAAACCATGCTTCCGTCGGCATCCATTCCCTGCACGGGAGTAATATCGAAGCTCAAATCTTTCCCGTCGCGATGAACCTCGAACCGAATCGGTCGGCCGTCGGAACCGCGCACGGCTTCGACCAATTGTTGCCAGGTGGCGATAGGCTTGCCGTTCATCGCAATGATCTTGTCGCCCGATTTTATGCCGGCCTTTTCCGCGGGGGTGCCGATCCCGATTTCGTCCGCTATCGCCGGCATTAGCGGATAACCGATCACCGAGTCAAGATCGCTGGCGGTGGGCGGCATCTTCGCGGCGACCGTTTCCTGCGCTCCTCCTCGATCAATCGTCAGAGTGATCGAATCATTCGGCTTTACATTTTCTAGTTGCGCAAACACGTTCTCCCAACTTGCCGTCGGTGACCCGTTCACCGCCACGATCCTGTCGCCGGCCCGGACAACGGAAGTATCGACACTCTTCTGCGGGACAGCCGCAACTTCGGCCGGCTGTCGCAGGTATGAATCCGACTGCAACCCGACAAGCCAGAAGATGGCCCAGAAAAGAACGAAGGCCAGAAGGATATTCATCGCGGGACCGGCCACCGCGATAATCACGCGCACCCAACGCGGCTTGGAGAGAAATTCGTAATCGGCGCCGGAGCGCTCTTCGACAGGGTTGTCGCCGGCCATGCGAACGTAGCCACCAAACGGCAGAGCGCTCAGGCGGTAGTCGGTATCGCCGCGTTTTACTCCGAAAAGACGCGGCCCGAAGCCGAAAGAAAACACGTCCACACGAATACCTGCAAGTTTTGCGGCTATGAAATGTCCCCACTCGTGGACGAATATCACGATGCCCAAAACGATGGTCACCGAAACGATTGCAACCAGTGCGTTGTGAAAATTTGCCATTATTGCCTCTATTTTAATTTTTTCTGCGCCCGACTTCTTCTCGAGCGAGCCGTCGCGCCTCGGCGTCGGCGGCCAGCACATCGTCAATTTCATTGAACGCGCATCGCGGCATGCGTTCCAGGACTCTCTCGATTACAGCGGCAATGCCTAGAAACGAAAGCGTGCCGTCAAGAAACGCCGCGACCGCGATTTCGTCAGCTGCATTCAATGCGCACGGCAGCGGGCCACCCTGTTTCAATGCTTCTTTAGCCAGAGCAAGGCACGGGAATTTTCGCGCTGGGACTTCCTCAAACTCTAGCTTGCGCAAAGTGGACCAGTCGAGGGCACAATCATTCGACGGTACCCGCTCCGGATAGGTTAGCGCATAACGAATGGGCATGCGCATGTCCGTTGCGCCAAGCTGTGCCAGAATTGAACCATCCACAAATTCAACCATGGAATGAATTGTGGACTGTGGATGGATCACAACCTGAACTTGATCGAGCCCCACATCAAAAAGCCAACGCGCTTCGATCACCTCGAAGCCCTTGTTCATTAGCGTGGCGGAATCAATCGTAATACGATTCCCCATCTTCCAATTTGGATGCGCCAAAGCCTCTGTTGGCGTCGCCGTGTTCATCTTTGCCGCAGGAGTATTTCGGAACGGACCGCCCGAAGCGGTTAGGACCAGGCGCTTGACCTCGCTGCGCTGGCCTGCACGCAAGCACTGGTGTATAGCGTTGTGTTCGCTGTCAACGGGAAGCAGCGCGACATTGTGCCGCTTCACCGCAGCCATCACGATTTCGCCGGCCGCAACGAGAACTTCTTTGTTGGCCAACGCGATCGATTTTCCCAGCTCGATAGCTTTGTAAGTAGCAGGGAGTCCGACCACGCCAACCGCAGCCGAAACAACCATTTCCGCATCAGGATGAGTAGCGACGCGCTCGATCCCCTCCGCGCCAAAAAGTATTTCAGGATCGGAGTAGCCGCCCTGCGGATTGCCCCGTTTCTCGATGTCCGCATCTCGCACGTCGCCGTGGCCGCGACGCGGCTGGACGCCTGGGCCAAAGGACACGTCGCCTATGCGCCCGCGATTCTTCTTCAGGGCGGCGCAAAGTTCGCGTGCTCCGGATTCGGTGCCAACTGAAACTATTTGCGGCCGATACTTCAGGATCTGTGCGGCGACAAGAGGGATATTGGAGCCGGCGGCGAGAGCGACGACTTGAAATTCTGCTGGAAGTGAGTCGATCACGTTGAAGCATTGGCGGCCGATTGAGCCGGTGGAACCCAGGATTGCGATCCTTTTCATGAGGCTCTATTTTATCGGCGTTTGCCGGAATATGCGAATCTGAAAGGCATCCATTGTTGCGGCCCGCCAGCGTCTTCACCGGAACTGTTCAACTCTGCCACCGTCAGAAACCGGGTGGACGCTCGCTGGCTACGTTGAAGGCGCGCTCGAGAGCCAAACCTGCACTGGCTAGGGTGCCTTCGTCGAAGAGGCGGCCAATTAACGTGACGCCGTGTGGGACGCGGCGCGGAGGCGAAAACTTTGGCAGCGGGCGGCTTGGGTCCGGGGCCCAGTCGCTGCGGGCTTGGGATACTTCCACGAAACCGGCACGCAACGTGAGCGACGGGTGGCCGGTGAAATTCGTGATGGTGAGCATTTCGTCGCGGAGAGAGGGCACGATAAGTAGGTCGACTTGGTTGACCAATTTTTCCATTTCTTCGGCCACTTTGCGACGCATGCGGTCGGCTTGGACGAAGTCGACGGCCGAGAGAAAGCGAGCTTGGCGGAAGAGATTAGGCCAGGCGTCGAATGTCTGGACCTTTAGCTGATCGATGCCGTGGCTCAATGTAAGCTCCTCAAAGGCGGCGGCGCCTTCGGCGAAAAGGATCAGGTCGAGTGAGTCGTAAGACCAATTGGGGAGGGATACTTCGACTGGAACCATGCCGACTTTCTTTACGGTTTCCAAGGCTGCGCGGTCAACGTCGGTGGCGGGATTCTGCTTCATCCAGGCGGGAAAGAAGCCGACACGCAACCCTTGGACGGAGGCAGCTGCGTCGAAATCGAGCTTGCTTGGCACGCTGTTTACGTCGCCCGCGTCGGGGCCGGAGATGGCTTGAAGGACCAGCATAGCGTCTTCGACGCTGCGGGTCATGGGGCCAAGTTTATCGAGCGACCAGCAGAGGGTCATCGCGCCAGTTCGGGCGACGCGGCCGTAGGTGGGGCGCAGTCCCATGATGCCGCAGCGCATCGAGGGAGACACGATGCTGCCACCGGTTTCGCTGCCGATGGAAAAACCGACCAGCCCCGCCGCGGTGGCGGCTCCCGGGCCCGCGCTTGAACCGGACGAGCCTTCCTCCAGAAGCCAGGGATTCATGGTTTGGCCGCCGAACCAGATGTCATTCAAGGCTAGCGCGCCCAGGCTCAACTTAGCGACTAGCACTGCGCCCGCCTCGTGTAGGCGCGCGACTACGGCGGCATCCTTCGAGGGGATGCGGTCTTTGAAAGGCTCGGCACCGTATGTGGTGGGAATGCCGGCGGTGTCGAGAAGATCTTTTCCGCCCCAGGGTATGCCGTGCAGAGGGCCACGATACTTTCCGGCGGCGATTTCCTGGTCGGCGCGTTTCGCCTGTGCCCAAGCTAATTCTCGCGTGATGGTGATGGCGCAACGGAGCTCGGGATTGTATTTCTCCAGCCGCGCCAGATAGAGATTGGTGAGGCGCTCGGAAGTTAGCTTTCGCTGCTCGATCCAACGTGAGAGTTGAGTGACGGTAGCGAAGGCGATGTCTTCGTCGTTTGTTGGCAGCGGTCCTGGGTCAGTTTTGCTGCGGATGAATTGGTTGCGCGCTGGACCGGCTTTTTGACCGGGCAGAATTGGGTTCCACTGCGAATAGGGAGCAAGTCCTGGCTCCAGCTCCACTTTGCGCGGACCGGCGCGGCGTTCGTAGAGTGGGGCCATGCTGACGCGCCAACTGAATGCGGCTTGGGCGCGCTCTGGCTCGGTGAATTCTACTTGGACAAGTTTTTCGGCTTCGGCGAACGTCGTGGACGAAACCACGGGGCCGACGGGTTTCGCGGTGCCGAAGGCGGGAGGGGCTCCGGGAGGCGCATCGGGCTTCTGTTCCTGGGCTGGACAGGGGACAGTCACGGCCAAGACGGCTAGAGCGGCTTCGGTGAAGAATTCCCTGCGAGATTTTGACATGGTCCCTCCGCGAGTTTGTAAGTGGTTCTTAAGAGCAAAATACTGGTAGCTTGGACGTTGCCACGCGTCAGTCGTCTCTGTCCGTACTAACGAGATCGAACCAACAATGCGAACGGCGGGTCCCTCAAAACGTCCGCAAAAACCGCGGTTCGGGATGACAACAAAAAACAAATCCAAGATGCCGGGCCCCGCCACGGCGGGCAGGCCGGCGCTAGGAAACCAGAATGCCGTCTTAAGGGCCGGGCTTGGCTAGCCATTGATATAAAACCCAGACGACCGGCGTCGCGAGGATTAGACTGTCGATGCGGTCGAACACGCCGCCGTGGCCAGGCAGCAAGCGCCCGGAATCTTTTACGGAGGCGGCACGTTTGTACGCCGATTCGATCAGGTCGCCGGCTTGGCCAGCGACGTTGGCGACGCCCGCAATAACCATTAGCGTGACCACGTCAACCTGCATCCAGCGCGCAAAGAAAACCGCGACCAGTAATGAGCCCAACATGTTGCCCAAGGCACCTTCCCAGGTTTTTTTTGGGCTAAGCGCGGGGGCCATGGGGACGCGTCCTAGACCGCGACCCACGAAATAGGCGAGCATGTCACCGGCCCAGACGAGACTTAACGTGAAAAGGACGAGCTGACGCCCCGCTGGCGCAAGGTCGTTGAGGCGTACAAGGTAGCTAAACGGAAAGGCAACGAACAGAAGGCCTGCGGCGCTAGCGGAGATGGAAGGCAGCACTTCGTGCAGAGGGCGCCGGGTGGCGAGTCCGATGGAAACGCAGCCAAATATGAAAATTAATAAGATGGCTTCCACCGAGAGCACGCCGCCCACGGCCTTACGCACGAGCGAAACTCCTTCACCGATCGCGTGGGTTTCGACAAAGCCCTGCGAATATTGCGCGTAGAACAGGCCGGCGACGCAGGCGATGGTCCATTTTTGATATGCGCGAAGTCCTACGCGATTTCCGAGCTCGAAGAATTCAACGAGCGCGAGGATTGCGACAATGCCGGCGAGTGCGGCAAGAAGAGCCGGTGGACCCCACCATACCAAGGCAACAACGATTGGGATCAAGACGAGTGCCGTCAAAATACGCAGGACCATTCGGCGTCAACCTCGCCCCGGCCAGCGGGAGCGTTTAGCAGATTTGGTTGAGGCGGCGGGTTCAGGGGAAACGGCCAGTCCGCCGTAGCGGCGTTCGCGCTTTTGAAAATCAACGAGAGCTTCGAGAAGGCGCGCGCGTGAAAAATCAGGCCAGAGCGTTTCGGTGACGTAGATTTCGGCGTAGGCGATTTGCCAGAGCAGAAAATTGCTGACGCGCATTTCTCCGCTGGTGCGAATGAGCAGGTCGGGATCGGGCAGACCGGCGGTGTAGAGATGCTCGGAGACGGTCTGCTCGTCTGCTTGGAACGCGGACATGCCATTCGAGCGAACTTGTTCGAGGATGGCGTTGAATGCGTCGACGAGTTCGGCGCGGCCGCCGTAATTTAGGGCGACGACGAGCTTCATTCCGGTGTTACGCGCGGTCATGCGCATGCCGTGCTCGATGTCTTTGCGTACGGCTTCGGGGAGCTGCTCGGAGCGTCCGATGACGAGGAGGCGAATATTATTTTTGTGGATGGTGGGAAGCTCGCGCTTCAGGTACTCGCGGAGAAGGCGCATCAAGAAATCCACTTCGGCTTGGGGGCGGCGCCAGTTTTCTAAAGAGAAAGCATAAAGCGTTAGGTAGGAAAGCTTCAGGCGGGCGCAAGTCTCGATGATTTCTCGCGCGGCTTTCACCCCGGCGCGATGGCCCGCTATGCGCGGCAAGTGTCTGCGCTGGGCCCAGCGGCCGTTGCCGTCCATGATGACGGCGACGTGCTGCGGAAGACGCTTTAAATCAATTTTATCGAGCGAGGCCGCTTCTTCGGCATTCGCAGGCTTCAAGAGCTCGGTGGCTTTCACTAGGGTTCGGTCGAAGAAAGACCGCCAGAAAAACTAGCACACGCTGGAGGGACACGCAAGGCGAGGTGGTTGCGGATGAAGGCCAAGTTCCGATCAGCGATAACCGGACACCGACCTAGTTGTGGCTGTTTGAGATAGTTCTCAAAAGCATTCCTGCGCCGCCCGGAATTTTGAGTTTGCCATTGTCAGAAGCTAAAGTTATGAGACCAACCGGATCGGTTCTGCCGGCATGTGCAATGTTAATGTGTTCAAGGCCGTAAACTCCGCAAGCATCGCTGGAGAATAGCCAAAGTGCCTGTGGCTTGAGATTGCCCTCTACGGCGCCCCGGCAATTTGTACCTTCCTTGGCTCTCGGCAGACCGAGGACGCAGCCATCCACTTTCTTCCCCACGACTTGATGTGATCCATCGCCAGCAACGACAGGCCCACCGTCACCGTAGACAACGTCACCACCGATTTCCACCGTAGTCAACCAGCGGAAGACGTCGCTCTCTCCCGCGCCCAGCGTCGGTATTTGAGCTTCGTCTAAACGCACGAAACCGGCGATAACTCGCAGATTGGTGGTAATGGGGATGGCCTGATGCGAGGAGATCAGGTTGTCGAACTGGATTGTGATTTGAGCTGGCGCGGCAGTATTTGCCTGCGTTACAGCGACGACGTGACCTATCACCAGACTGCCTTCTTTTATCGTGGCACCTTGAGGCAACGGAACACTCTGCATGACTCTGCCGGTGATTACTTGGCCTGTCCTGGATTGGCAGAAGAAAGGGTCGAGTTCAGGCGAACGGGCAATATTGTTCCGCTTGGAATTGCGAGTGCGTTTTCGGGCGTAGAGGCGGCGGGTTGAACAAAGAGGTTTGCGCACAAGAGCGCCGCAAGAGACAGCCACAGCGTTCGCGAAGAAATATGAGTGGATGGCGTTCCTCTCATACCCATAGTGTACTCCACAAACATTCTTGATGAAGATGGCGACTATGATTCGCTCGTGCTAAATAAGCGTTCGCGAACACCAAGGGCGAAGAGCAGATCCCTCAAGCGTCCGCAAAAATCGCGGTTCGGGATGACAACGCGTCGAGCCGATTAGAAGAAGTGGTGGTGAAGCAAACTGCCCGTAGGTGTGGAACCTGGTTGCGGAATGAGGGAAGTGTACAGGAGGACCAGCGTGAGGATGATCATGATGATGCTCGCGGTCCAGGCGACGACGTTGAAGCCCCAGGTGTTGGTGTGCTCGCCCATCAAATCGCGGCGATTGATCAGGATCAAAATGAAGATGAGGACGACCGGCAACCAGATGCCGTTGCCTACCTGCGAATAAATCAGAATTTTCCAGAGTGGCGCCTTGGGAATGAGCACGATGCCCGCGCCGACCACGATGAGCGCGGTGTAAAGAGAATAAAATGCGGGAGCCTCTTTGAATTTGCGGTCGAGACCGGCTTCGAAGCCAAGGCCTTCGCAGATGACGTGCGCCGTTGATAGCGGAAGAATCGAAGCGGCGAACAATGAAGCGTTCAAAAGGCCGAAGGCGAAAAGACCTCCGGCCCACTTCCCTGCCAGGGGGACGAGAGCTTGCGCGGCGTCCTTGGCGCTGGAAATATTGGTGAGGCCGTGCACGTACAAGGTGGCCGCGCAGCAAACGATGATGAAAAAGACGATTACCATACAGGAGATGCTACCTACGAGAACGTCCATGCGCGCGTGTTTGTACTGGCGCGGGCCAACTCGTTTTTCCACGAAGCCGGCCTGAAGATAAAAAAACTGCCAGGGCGCGATGGTGGTTCCCACGAGGCCGGTGAGCATAAGGAGATACGGCGCGTTGAAATGAAGCGAGGGAACCACAAGTTCGTGCGCCGCGTACAGCCAATCGGGCTTGGCCAAAAATGCGGAAAGCACGTAAGAAAGATAAAAGCCGCAGGCCACCAGGAAAATTTTTTCAACGATGCGATAGCTGCCGTAAACGACCAGCAGCCAGACAGCCATGGCCGCCAGCGGGACCGAAACATAGCGGCTAACGTGCATGACTTCGGACGCTTCGGCGACGCCGGAAAATTCGGCGACGGTGTTGAAGAGGTCGACAAACAGGGCGGCGACCATTACGAAAAAAGTGGAGCGGAAGCCGAATTCTTCGCGGATCAGATCGGATAGGCCTTTTCCGGTGACTACGCCCATGCGCGCGCACATTTCTTCGCTGACGTACAGCGCGACGGTCATGGGAATCAGCGACCAGAGGAGGGTGTAGCCGAATTGCGCACCGGCTTGGGAATAGGTGCTGATGCCGCCGGCGTCGTTGTCCACGTTTGAGGTGATGAGTCCTGGGCCGACGACTGCAAGAAACAGGGCGATGCGCTTGCGCCAGAAAGCCGAGCGGCGGTTGAGGATTGTGCCGCGCTTCTTCCACGCTGCGAGAGTGTCCGTTAATGTGGCCCAGGTGTTCATAAATAAATCTTTTCCATGCTCGCTTTTTAGAGCTTTGCGCGCATTCTGCTCACCACGTCGTCCACCGTAATTGCGCCGACAGGATGTTTGAGATCGTTGACGACGATGAGACTGCGCAGATTGTATTTGTCGAATAGCTCGAATACATCTTTGTCCTTTGTGTCGGGCGCGACAGAAAGGAGAGGCTCGGAAGTAAGGTCGGACATGCGATCTTCGGTGTCGGCGAGGAGCAGTTTGGCGACCGGGACGGTACCCGAGAGCGCGGCGTCGCGATTGATGAGCACGACGTTGTCAAGCTGGTCCACGCCAATTTCGTGGAAGCGAATGTAATCGACCACTTCTCCTCGTGTGGCGTCTTCACCGACGACGACCATTTCGGTGGTCATCATGCCGCCTGCGGTGTTTTCCTGGAAGCGCATGAGCTCTTCCACTTCGCTGGCTTCGCGATGCTCCATTTCTTGCAAGACTTCTTTTGATTTGCCGGGCTCGAGGCTGGCGATCAGGTCGGCGGCTTCGTCCGGATTCATTTCCTCCATGATGTCGGCGGCGCGTCCCGGCTCGAGTTTTTCGACGACTTGTGTTTGCAGGCGCTTGTCGAGCTCGGCGATCGTTTCGGCGGCGGTTTGTTCGTCGAGTGAAGCGATGATGCCCTGGCGCTCGTCGGGGGAGAGTTGCTCCATGATGTCGGCGAGATCGGCCGGATGCAGCGCAGCGAGTTTTTCGCTCGATAGGCGCAGCTTTACGCGGCGGAGCGGATCCGGCTCGACAAGGTTGACGAATTCCCACTGAATTTTTCGAGGCGGCAATTTGGCTTGGATTCTGCGAATGGCCATGGGCGGAACGACGCCTTGCAGCAGCCTGCGGACGGCGCCGGCAAGTCCTATGTCCACCTGAGTGATTCGCAGCTCGGTGTTTCCGTTGGTGCGGTTGTCGGCGAGGTCGATGTCGTTCACGCGGACGACTTTGCGGCCGTTGGTGTCGATGATTTGCTGGTCGAGCAAATCTTTGCCAATCGCGAGATAGCTTTCGTTGGGGTGATAGAGTTCCAAAGCTGATTCATCGGTGGTGAGGGCGACGCGGCCCGGGCTGATGATGCCAATCTGGTCGTAGCGCGCGATGAGAGGGCGGTACTGGCCACGGCTGAGAAGGATCTTGGAGACGCGGTTGGGCTGGTCGCCGGGTTCGACGAACATCTCTTTGACTCGCCCGACGAAGTTGCCGTGGGAGTCGTAGGTGTCGGCGCCGAGTAGTTCTGTGGCGTGAAGCATAAAAACTCCTTTCAAGACAAATCCCGATTGCCGGGATTCCGGGCCCGGGATTCGATTCAGCAAAAAAAAATGCCCGAAGCCAGCATGAAAACCGGCTTCGGGCGACAAGAAATCGCCTAAGCTAGTTTAGGCCTGGCTTCGCCTTCCTGTTGTTGCGAGCAGCAGACTGCGAAAACGCATTGAAAGACCCGCTACGAGTCCGTCTCACCACGAACTGGAGGAGGCTGCAATCTAGCCGAGTGCCAACTGGCTTGCCGGCTAGGCCCCTACTCCAAGGCTCCGAATTGGACTGATGAGCTTCCATTCCGATGCACATGCTCGTTTCGACTAGTAAATGCAGATGATAACTTTGTCAAGCGAAGAGTGAGGATTTAGCGAGATTTTTGCGAAGTGAATACCATATTTCTTGGTTTGACCTTGCGACGGCGGCATTCGGTGACATAGAGAGAGCCGTACGTGGCGCGGATGTAGTCCTTCGGGCCGTAGCCGAGGGCGCGGGCGGTACGGTCGATGGCTGCCGGAGAGCCTTCGAGCTCGAGAAATACCCCGACGGGGGTCTCGTCCAGGTCGAGATGAAGGCCCTTGAGGCGAAAACTGCTGCGATATTTCTCGTAACGGAAACCTTGGTGAAAGCCCAGGGATTTTAGGGCCTGAGTCAAGCGGGCGGCGTCTTTTACCGGTTCTTCCCGTTCTTGCACCTCTTTGTAGATTTGGCTTCTTCCCTTCCCCTTTTCGGGGGTAGGGGGCGCTTTCGAGGTTAAGATCGCCGAGTGAGGCTGGCCGCGCAGACCGTGGCCGGGTGCGGAGGTCTGTTGGCGAAGGCGCAATAGCCGGCCGTCGCGGCGAAAGGCGGAGTCGGGCGTATCGAAAAGAGTGTTCTGTTCGTGGACGCGGCCATGCGTGACTGCACCGATCTCACGCAGGCGACGCAGCATGTCGGCGATGTCGGTTACGCGCAGCTTGATCTCTATTTCGCGCTTCGAGCTCATTTTCCCGGGCACGCGACTAGTATAAGGCACCGCGTTCGAGTTCATTGCGAGGAACGTGTTGCCAAACACGCCACTCAGCCAGATAATCGGTTACCGACTCGGGCCTGCCACGCTCCGTCCGGGGCACGGCCTTCATTCATGACCGAACCGACCACCCCATTGATGCGGCAGTACCATGCGCTCAAGAAGCAGCATCCGGCTGCCCTACTGATGTTCCGCTTGGGAGACTTTTACGAACTTTTCTTCGAGGATGCGGTGCTGGCGTCGCGAATTCTGCAAATTACACTGACGGCGCGAAATAAAGAAAAGGGCGACGCCATTCCTATGTGTGGCGTGCCTTACCATGCGGCGGAAAACTACATCTCGCGCTTGATTCGAGCTGGGCACAAAGTGGCCATCTGCGAGCAGATGGAAGAGCCGGGACCTGGCAAGAATCTGGTGCGGCGGGAAGTGGTGCGAGTACTGACGCCGGGAACGGCCAGTGGAGCGGGACTGGTCGAGCCAAAAGAAAATAATTATCTTGCGGCGGTGGCGCGGAGCACTGGCGCCAACGCATCGAATTGGGCGCTGGGAGCCACGGTTTCCGGTTCCGCACAACGGAGCGCGCAAAACCGAGGGGCGTCACAACCGTTGATTGGCCTCGCATTTGTGGATCTCTCCACCGGAGAATTCCGCACCACTGAGTTTTCGGGCGACAAAGCGGAAGCTCGTCTGCGCGATGAGCTCGGCGTGCTGCGCCCACGCGAAATTTTGCTGCCGCGCCCGGTCACGCTCTTCCCTGTCGCAATTCCCACTGAAATGGACGGCCTCGGCGCGGTCGAAACGCGGCTGGATGACTGGGTGTTCAAAACGGATTATGCCGAGCGCGTGCTCGAAGAGCATTTTCGCGTGGTCGGGCTGGAAGGGTTTGGGCTGCACGGTCATCCACAGGCAACCGCGGCGGCTGGCGCGATCGTGCACTATTTGCGAGAAATGTCAGCGATCGGTGCGCGCAAGCCTGAGGATACGGTCGCGATTCCCTCGCTGCGTCCGGCGGGCACAGGGCTCGAGCATCTCGATCGCCTCGCTTATTACGAACAACAAGACGCGATGATTCTGGATTCCGTTACCATACGGAACCTTGAGTTGACAGAGCCCGCGGCGGACGACGATCCTTCCGCGACTCTCCTGAACGCTATCGACCAGACTTGCACCGGCATGGGTGCACGCCTTCTGCGACGATGGATTCTTCGCCCGGAAATCACGCTTTCGGAGATCGATGCGCGTCTTGATGCGGTCGGGGAATTAAGATCGCAAACGGTCCTACGAGAGGAACTGCGCAATGAGCTTGACGGAATTCTCGACATCGAGCGCCTGACAAGCCGGATAACGCTGGGCGTGGCAACGCCGAGAGATCTGCAAGCCCTGCGGCAATCGGTGGATAAAATTCCGGCGTTGCGCGCTCTGATTGGACTTCAGAAAACCGGCGAGCCCAACGGCGGGAAACAATCCTCGCAAAGCCGCCGTTTGTCCACGCTTTCCGAAGAACTGGACGAGATGGTGGACGTGCGTGACTTAATCGCGCACGGAATTGCCGATGATCCTCCCGCGACGGCCAGCGATCCGGGCGTCATCCGCCGAGGATTCGACGCTGAACTTGACGAATTACGCGACGTCACCACCAGAGGGCGCCAAATTATCGCGTCCATGGAAGAACGCGAACGCAAGCGGACGGGAATCCCGTCGTTAAAAATACGCTATAACCAGGTGTTCGGTTTCTACATTGAAATTTCCAAAGCGAACCTGCATTTAACGCCGGCGGATTACGACCGGAAGCAAACGCTGGTGAACGCCGAGCGTTTTACTTCTACGGAGCTGATGGAACACGAGCAAAAAGTGCTTTCGGCCGAAGACCGTATGCTCGAAATTGAGAGGCGGCTGTACAGCGAGATTCGCGAAAGCATTGCGCGCGAGGCGACCAGGCTTAGGGGCACGGCCCAGGCGATTGCGCAGCTCGACGTGTTGGTGAATCTGGCGCGCATAGCGGCTAGGCGGAATTATACGCGTCCTGAATTCACTGAAACCGGGCTTCCTCTAAAAGACGTGCAGGATATCGGCAGCCGGACCGGTCCAAAACAAACTGCCGAAACTCCACGAGGCGTTCTAATAATTGCCGGAGGCCGGCATCCAGTGATCGAGAAGTTGCTCGAAGAGCGAGGCGAAAGATTTGTACCCAACGATTTGTATCTAGACGATGCGAAACAATTTCTTCTATTGATTACCGGTCCTAATATGGGCGGTAAGTCGACATACCTTCGACAGGTGGCGCTGATTTCGATCCTTGCACAGATGGGATCGTTTGTACCCGCGGCGCAGGCGAAGCTACCAATTGTGGATCGAATTTTCACGCGCATCGGGGCGTCCGACAATTTGTCGCGGGGCCGCTCGACGTTTCTGGTGGAAATGAGCGAGGTGGCGGCAATTCTGAGTACGGCGACGTCTGCGAGCCTGGTCCTACTGGATGAGGTGGGGCGCGGGACGTCCACGTTTGACGGGCTTTCGATTGCGTGGGCCGTGGTCGAAGCTCTCCATTCGGGGGCGCGGCCTCGCACACTTTTCGCCACGCATTATCATGAATTGACGGAGCTGGAGCAGTTGCTGCCGGGCGTGCAAAACGTGCACGTCTCGGTGCAAGAATCCGGCAGTGAGATTGTTTTCCTCAGGCGTGTGGAGCCGGGCAGCGCCAACAAGAGCTATGGAATTGAGGTAGCGAGGCTGGCGGGATTGCCGAGGGACGTGATTGCAAGAGCCAGGGAAATTCTGAAGCGTCACGAGCAAAAAGAAGAGAAATTGACTGAAGAACTTTCGCCCGGCGCTGCGGGTGACCAGACGGCTGGTGCCGCGCATCAAACAAGCTTCACGGCGATGGATGAATCGGTGCTCGAGGCCTTGCGTGGCGCGGATTTGAACAAACTTACTCCGCTGGAAGCGTTGGTCCTATTAGCGGCGCTGCAGAAACAGCTTTCATGACGACGCGCGGAAAATCGATGCTGGTATTAGGAATGATGTCAGGGACGTCGGCTGATGGGATCGACGTGGCTCTTGCGCGCATTTCCGGGCGCCCGCCAAGACTTTCGATAAAGCTGGAAGGGCATCATCACGTTCCCTTCTCTTCCGCCGTACGCAAGGCAATTTTGCGCGCAGGAGCCGGCAAGCCGACTAGACCAGCGGACATCAGCCAATTAAATTTTGCTCTGGGCGAGGAATTTGCAGCCGCCGCGACGTCCGCGTGCAAGGCTTGGCGAGTGCCGATGCGAAAGATTTCGTTGATTGGCTCGCACGGGCAGACAATTTATCACCAGGGCGCTCCTTCTCCCTTCCTCGGTCATTCACGAATTTCCTCCACTTTGCAAATCGGCGAGCCGAGCGTGATTGCAGAGCGAACCGGGGTGACCACCATCGGAGACTTCCGGCCAGGTGATATGGCGGCCGGAGGACAGGGCGCGCCGCTGGTACCGTTCGTTGATTATCTGTTGTACCGGCACGCGAGTCGGAATCGTGTGGCTTTGAACATCGGAGGGATCGCGAACGTCACCGTAATTCCGGCGGGAGCCAAGCCGAAGGATGTCTTCGCGTTTGATACCGGGCCGGGCAACATGGTGGTGGACGCGTTGGTGGAGGAATTCACGCATGGGCGCTCGCATTACGACAAAGACTCGGAAATGGGTTTGCGCGGATGGATGCTTCCGAAACTGCTGAACGAACTGTTGGATGATCCTTATTTCCGGAAAGAGCCTCCTAAAACGGCCGGCCGGGAGCAGTTTGGGTCCGCGTACGCAGAGAAAATACTCGCCTGGGGGAAAAAACATCGTGCAAAGCCCGCAGACCTGGTGCGCACTGCGACGATATTCACTTCCCTCTCGATCGCAAATGCGTTTCAGGAATTCATTTTGCCGCGAACGCAGGTGGATGAATTGATCGTTTCCGGCGGAGGAGCCCGCAATCCGCTGATGATGGTTTATCTGGCGGCTGTGTTGCCCGGATTTTCAATTGTTTCGTCCGATCATTTCGGATTAGCGCCGGAAGCGAAGGAAGCGCTCGCTTTTGCAGTTCTGGGATACGAAAGTTTTCACGGGCGCGCCAACAATCTGCCTTCCGCGACAGGCGCGAAGCACCCTGCCACTCTTGGGAAACTTGTGCATGGGCGCGCGCGATAACTTGTGCCGGTGGACGGTCGGCCTCGCGCTCTTTATTCTTCTTCGTCCGGCGGGATGCTCCTATTTCCGTCCGGCCGGTGATCGCGCGACCGTAATTTTTCTAATGGAGTCCACGCCCACCAATCTTGATCCGCGCATCGGCGCGGATGCTTACTCGGCACATCTCGACGGGCTAATTTTTTCCAGCTTGGTGGCGCACGATGCCCAAATGAATATCATTCCAGATTTGGCCGAGCGCTGGGAGACGCCCGACCCGCGGACGTACGTGTTTCATCTTCGTCAGAGCGTGAGGTTCCATGATGGCCGCGAACTTACTTCAGCCGACGTGAAGTTCACCTTCGATTCAATTATCGCCGGAGCGGTGAAGACTCCGAAGCGCGGCGCTTTTCGCATGGTGGCTTCTACTGAAGCTTCTGATGCGCATACGTTCGTGTTTCATCTGCGCGAACCCTATGCTTCATTTCTTTTTGGGCTTACGAGGCCGAGCATCGGCATTGTTCCGCGCGACTCGACTTCGGGAATGTCGCAACATCCGATCGGAACGGGGCCGTTTCGATTCGTGAGTGCAATCCGGGATGAAGAAATTATTCTTGAGCGCAATCCTTCTTATTTCGGCGGTGCGCCGAAAATCGAGCGTATTCGATTTCGAATCGCTCCCGACGCAATCGTTCGCGCGCTGGAGCTGCGCAAAGGCTCGGCGGACGTCGAAATCAATTCCCTGACGCCGGACATGTCCGCCACGCTCGCGAAAGAAAAGGGGCTGGTGGTGGACGAACAGCCGGGCACGCCGGTGGGATACATCGCATTTAATTTTGAAGACCCTATTCTATCGCACCGCGAAGTGCGACAGGCTCTTGCGTATGCCACCGATCGCGCCACGCTGATTAAGTACCTGTTGCGCGGGCAAGCTCGAGCGGCGACCAGTTTACTGCCACCGAATCACTGGGCATTCGATCCGGGCGTAACGCAATACGGATACGATCCCGCGCGTGCCGAGCAGCTTCTGGAAGCTGCCGGATTTCACCGCGGGGCGGACGGCGTCCGGTTCCACCTCGCCTTGAAGACCTCTACGGATGAATCCACGCGATTGACGAGCGCGGCAATCGCCGATCAATGGAAGCGCGTGGGCATTGCGCTGGATTTACGGCCGCTCGAGTTCGCCACGTTTTATTCAGATATTTCGCGCGGAAGCTTTCAGCTGTACTCGTTGCGTTGGGTGGGAGCCAATAACGACCCCGATATTTTTGAGTACGTTTTTAGTTCGAAAAAAATCCCGCCGGACGGCGCTAACCGAGGCCGCTATCGAAATCCGGCGCTGGATGCCTTGTTCGACAGGGCGCGCGTGGAGATGGATCAGGACAAGCGGAAGGCGATCCTGTGGCAGATTCAGAAAATCGTCGCGGAAGACGAGCCGTACATCAACTTGTGGTATCCGGATAACGTTTGCGTGCATCGGACGAGGCTTACCGATATTTCCATCCCGCCGGGCGGCGACTACGAATTTCTTGATACAGCGAGGTTGCAATAGGAAATCTGGAAGCGCTTTATTTGCGGAGCCTGGCCATCCGCACGAGTCGAACGTAGGTTCTAACTCTGAGACATCCCCAGGGAACCGCCTGACAATGCCTTCACAATTTCGTCTTCCGGCAGAGCACCTTCGCGAGCGAGCGTCCAATCATCGCCATCGATGCGTACGATCGTAGAAGCTAGGGTCGCGCCGGTGTCGCCCGCGTCCAAGATTAACGGCAGGCGATTGCCGAGTTGCTTCACGATTTGTGCCGCGTTGGTGCAGGAAGGAAAGCCGGAAAGATTCGCGCTGGTGCCGGTGATCGGGCCGCCAACAGCTTCAATGATTGCGGTGGAGATCGGCGAGTTCGCCCAGCGCAAAGCGACGCGGCCGCTGTTCCCTGTAACTTTGAGCGGCAAGCGGTGGGTGGCCTCCACAACAAGCGTCAGCGCGCCCGGCCAGAATTTGTGCGCGAGAATCAGAAACACGTCGGGCACGTCACGAATCAGGGTGACGGCTTGTTCGATCGAACTCACGAGGATGGGAAGCGCTTTCGTCTCCGGCCGGCCTTTGGCCTGGAACACGGCTTCGATGGCCGCCAGGTTAAACGGATCGGCGGAAAGGCCGTAGAAAGTGTCGGTAGGTATGCCGACTACTTCGCCGCGTTTGATGAATCCGGCGGCGTAGTCCACCACGCGTTTCTCGGGGGCTTTGGAGGATATTTTAAGAACTTCGACCGGCAATTGTTCGCTCGCGGCGTGTTACGCCAAGATTCTTTGGGAAACTATCACAGGGATAGCTGTACAGGCAAGCCACTCTGCGTTCTGATTGAATAACGATTCACATGCGGGAGATCTGTAGATTGGATTTCAAGACCGTCGGAGTAGCTTGACTCGAGTCTCGCGCGCAGATTTCCGGCGGGTTTACGCGCGGTCGGACGTTTGTTACGCTTGTTGCATGACGCGAGAGTTACCTTCGGAAAAGCGGATGCAGACGGAGTCGGAGACCGTTCGGGTACGCGCTCAACAGAAGCAGGCGTCAACCGGTGTTGGGCTCACTGACGCGGACAAAATTGCAAGCCGCGATAATAAGTGGCTGAAGAAATTTCGAGCTGCTTTGCGAGGCAGCGGTCCTTTACCAGGCGAGCCGATCGCCGCGGAAGGGCCAAAATTGGTTGAAGAAGGAGTTCGCTCTGGGCTTGCGGCGGAAGCTTTGTTGGTGAGTGAAGCCGGGGAGCGCCACTTGGAGCGAATACTGCGGGCGGCTAGTGCGAGCGAGTCGGGAATCCCGCGATCGAGGATTTTCAGGACGACCGACAAACTTTTCGAGGGCGTCGCGGGAACCGAATCGCCACAGGGTGTGGCGGCGTTTTTTCGGCAACGCGAATGGAGCTTTGATGATGTGATGCGAGGGAGGGCCAGCGAGGGCGGGGCGTATCGCAGCGAGGGGCCTCTTTTGGTCGTGATGGCTGCGGTTCAAGATCCGGGCAACGTGGGGACGATTGTGCGCTCGGCTGAGGCGTTTGGCGCATCCGGAGTCATCGCGGGGCGCGGCACTGCGGATCCGTGGTCGCCGAAGGCATTGCGGGCGTCCGCAGGCTCGGCGCTACGTTTGCCCTTGTTGCGCGGCATTGCGATTCCCGTCTTGCTTGCGCAACTGCGCATGACGGGGGTGAAGATTCTGGCGGCCGGGACGCCGCCGGTTGATACGCCTGGCGCGAAAGGTGCAAATGCGGATGCGGCCATGGCGGATATGAGGAGTGCGTGCGCGATTTTTATCGGCAATGAAGGCGGCGGCTTGGCGAGTGATGTGGAGCATGCCGCCGACGAATGGATTTCCATTTCGATGAGCGAAGACGTGGAATCGTTGAACGCGGGTGTGGCTGCATCGGTGATTTTGTTCGAGGCTGCGCGGCAACGGCGGGACATGTGAATCAGCATGCGACTGTTTAAGGTAATCGAAGCCGGGCGGGAAGCAGAACCGCAGGCGGGGCCTGTAAATCAGCATGGGACTGTTTAAAACAATCGAACCTGAGCCGGAGGCGGAGTCGCAGGCGGGGCGTCCGCTTGCGGACCGGATGCGCCCGCGGACTCTGGATGAATTTATCGGACAAGAAGAACTTCTGGGTCCGGGAAAGCCACTACGCACGCAGATAGAGCGCGACGATCTAAGCTCGATGCTACTGTGGGGGCCTCCCGGCTGCGGCAAAACCACGCTGGCGCGAATTATTGCCAAGAGCACGCGGTCGGACTTCATTCCTTTTAGCGCGGTGCTGGCTGGGATTAAAGAAATCAAGGAAGTAATGGCGAAAGCTGAGAGCGCTCGGCGATACGGCTTGCGCACGATTGTTTTCGTGGATGAAATCCATCGGTTCAATCGCGCACAGCAGGACGCTTTTCTGCCGCGCGTAGAAGCCGGAAATATTCTGTTGATTGGCGCTACCACACAGAATCCATCGTTTGAGGTAATCGCTCCACTGCTTTCACGAATGCGCGTGTACGTGCTGAGGGCGCTCACAAAGGACCAAATCCTGGACCTATTGCGACGCGCGCTTGCGGATCTCGTTCGCGGCTTGGGCAAGGAACAGGTAGAAGCGCCGGACGACATCCTGGAACGAATTGCGACTCTGGCCAACGGCGATGCGCGCTCTGCATACAACACGCTCGAAGCGCTGGTGATGGGTACGACTCCAGATGCTGATTCCAGACGCGTTCTATCGCAAGCGCGGCTGGAAGATGTATTGCAGAAGAAGTTTCTTCTGTACGACAAATCGGGCGAAGAACATTTCAATCTAATCTCTGCGCTTCACAAGTCGGTGCGAAATTCGGACGCTGATGCTTCGCTGTATTGGCTGGCGCGGATGTTGGAAGCGGGCGAGGATCCGCTGTATGTCGCGCGACGGCTCGTGCGTATGGCAAGTGAAGACATCGGTCTCGCTGAACCCCATGCGGTACAGGTGACGCTGGCCGCCATGCAGGCGTTTGAGTTTCTGGGGCCGCCGGAAGGCAACCTCGCGCTCGCGCAAGCGGCTGTGTATTTGGCGCTCGCGCCGAAATCGAATTCCGTGTACGCGGCGTATGGAGAGGTTCAAGAAGATCTGCAGAAAACGATTGCCGAACCTGTGCCGCTGCACCTGCGCAACGCGGTCACGGGCCTGATGAAACACATCGGATACGGCAAAGGCTACCAATACGCGCATAACGCCGAGGAAAAAGTTACGGATATGACTTGTCTGCCAGAAAGTCTGGCCGATCGCGTGTACTATCATCCCACCGATCAGGGGTTCGAAGCGCGAATCCAGCAGAGGCTGGAAGAAATCCGCCGCATCAAAACAAAGCGTTCGGACGACAAGGATAAGGGATGAGCAAGCGAGGGTGTCGGGAGGTGATTCAACGATGGAAAAACGCGTATCTCCCATTGGTGCTGGCGCTTGCTCTGTGTCTTCCGCTGCTGTCTCGCGGCCAAGGAAAATCGCTTGTCAGGGTTGACGAAGACGTACAGGCGTTCGCCATCGGGCTCGATAATCGCATCGTTTATGCCGTGCAGCACATGCGCAGAGTAAAGAAGGTTCGCCTGGAACGCGATGATTTTTGGATCTCTTCGCCGGACGGTAAGCAAAAAAAGATCATCGATGGGGAGAAGATGTTCGCGGACCTGATGCTGAATTATCAGGTGCAGTCGCTTGCGTGGTCGCCCGACGGCCATCGCATTGCGGTGATGATGCAAACCGCGGAAATGGCGCAGCCGAAAGGAACGATAGACCAGCAGTTGGACGAGCAGCAGACTGTGCGCGGACTCGTCGCCGTTTATCTGATGGATGAGGAAGGCCATCAAATCCCCATTCCAGGTATGAAGGACGGAATGCTCGACGACGGGTACAACGCCGCGTGGCTTGCGGATGGAAAAACACTGGTGTACGTCACAAAGACCGGTGGCGATTTCAGCGAGCTAAATTCTCTGATCCCGTCGCAGGGAAAGAGCAAACCGCTTTTCCAGGGACATACTTTCGCGGCGCTCGCCTGGGACACGAAAAACAACCAGGCGTTTGCAATCGAGGAAAGCACCAGGGTCTTGACCTCGCCAATGCTTGTCCGGCTCGATCTGGTGAAAGAAACACGGACAGCGATCATGCCAGTTGACGAATATGTGGGCGATTTTGCGGTTTCGCCGTCAGGGCAGAAAGCCGGATATTTTCGTGATGGCGACACGTTGGAAGTTCGGGATCTCGCCAATCCCGGAGCAAAACCTGTCCAGGTAAAAGTAGCGATTGGCATATTCCAATGGGGACATGACGACAAAAGAGTTTTGCTAAAGCGTGGCGACCCTCTAAAATCCGGCAGCTTGACGTGGGTCGGGGTTTACGACGGACAGTTCGAGCCGTTGCTGCACGATCTTGCGTTTCACGATTTCGCTCTCTCGCCGAACGGCGAATCGGTGGCGGTTACCGAGCCGGGGAAACGTAGCTTATTGGTTTACAGTTTGCACTAGACGGATTTAGTTCGCTGCTGAAGCTCGCGCGCCCGCCTGGAGTGCTCCTTGAAAATACATAAATTCATGACCACAAGTATCCCAGCCGCACGAGCGCGTTCCGCGGCTTCGGCATGCATCACACCTTCCTGCATCCAGACGCAGCGAACTCCGATCTGGATAGCGGCTCCGACGATCTCCGGCACGAATTCCGAGCGACGGAATATATCGACGATGTCGACCGGTACCGGAACATCCTGCAATCGCGAATAGCTTTTTTCGCCGAGTACTTCCGTTACGTGCGGGTTCACCGGAATGATTCGGTAACCGACGGACTTCAGATATTCAGCCACATGGTAACTCGGGCGCATGCGGTCACTCGACAATCCCACGACGGCAATCGCCTTGCTGGAATTGAATATCTGCGCGATCAAATCCGAGTCGGACATGATCGCGCGGTCGAGATTCTTGCTTGGATTAAAGGCCGATGATGCTTTGTCCCCACAATCAGCCCCTTAGATTCCCGAAGTATTTGAGTCGATGAGTGATGGCGCGTGCGCCGCGGACGTCGTTCGCAGGCCGACTTTCTGTATCTCTGCAAGGACCTGCAGAAATTTCTGATTCTCCTCGGGAGTGCCTACGGTCACTCGGAATGCCGTCGGAAAGCCCATCCAACGCATGGGCCTTACGATCACAGCGTGCCTCAGTAATTCTTCAACCAGTGGCTCGGTGTCCGTTCCGAATATCACGAGAAGGAAATTTGCGACCGAAGGAACGACCTTGATTCCAAGCTTCTGGAGACCGGATGTTAATTCAGCAAGCCCTGCGCGATTCGATTCTACGGAGCGGCGGACATGTTCCGTGTCGTCCAAAGCAGCCAAGGCCGCCGCCTGCGCGATGCCTGAAGTATTGAACGGGCCTCGAATCTTGTTCATTTCCGCGAGAAGCGCTGCCGGTCCGATGCCGTAGCCAATGCGCAGTCCTGCCAAGCCGTAAACTTTAGAGAAAGTACGCAACACGACAAGATTGCGGCCTCCACGAACTATCTCGACAGAGCGAGAATAGTTTGAGTCGTCAACATAGTCGCAGTAGGCCTCGTCTAGGACGACGAGTATATTTTCGGGAATACGCGCGAGGAAAGCATCGAGCTGATCGGCGTTGAACATCGTGCCGGTGGGGTTGTTGGGGTTCGCGAGGAAAACCAATTTCGTTTCTTCGGGCATTTCGCGCGCGATTGTTTCCAGGTCGAAATGGTATGCGTGCATGGCGACATCGAAATAGCGCGCTCCGGTGGCGCGAATCGCGATGTGGTAAAGGGGAAAAGAGCCGTAGGAGGTTACGCCGCAGTCGCCGGGAACTAATGCGATGCGTCCGGAAAGGTCGATTAATTCGGTGGAACCGCCTCCGAGAATTATATTTTCGGCCGGAATTGCGTGTTTTTTCGACAGGGCTTCGCGAAGGTAAAAGCCGCTGCCGTCGGGATAGCGATTCGAAGACGAAAGCGCTTTTTGCGCGGCTTCGATCGCGCGTGGTGACGGGCCGAGCGGATTTTCGTTGGACGCGAGCTTGATAGCGTGCATGTTCAATTCACGCTCAACCTCCTCGATGGGTCTTCCCGGCACGTAGGGTGCAAGCTCGCAAATGTACGGCGGAACAAGGTCGTTAACAAAATTGCTCATTCGTGGAGGCGCCTCAACGGTTTTCCTTCGGCCGCGAAGGCGGTCCCGGTCTGGAATGCGCGCCGCGCCGGACATGGGTCACACGACTTCCGAATGGAGGCGCTGGTGCACCCACACTTCTTGATGGCGAATCATTCCCGCTACGAAAGTTCTTTACACCCGCTACAGCAGGCGCCCTCCGGCGCGGAGAATTCTCGACATTCTGGGCGCCGACTGCAGACTTCCGCGCTTTGCCGCTCGGCTTTGGTTTTGGAACGAACCTGCGGCGTTTTGCGCGCATGCGCCGCCGTGATTTGCTTGCGCCTTCTATCGGCTGCACCGAACGCGATAGCGTGGCCACTTCGGCATCCGAGAGTGCGCGATGGTGGCCGGGAGCCAGCGATTCGAGCGCCAGATTCCCAATTGCTACACGCTTGATTTTTTCCACTTGGTGGCCGGTCTGGAAAAGCCTGCTGCGCAAAGCATCGCTGCGCGCTTCGGAAAGCGTGACTTCATACCATGGAGCCTCTTTTCCCTTCAGACGCACGATGTGCGCGCCAGTTGCGGCTGAAAGCTTTTCGATTTCTTCGAAGGTGAGAAGCGTTTTCAGTTTGAGGCTATAGGTCTGCGACAAGTTCGTTTTCAGCATCAGGTTCGCGAGATCGCCGTCGTTGGTCAAGAAAACCAGCCCCATGGCGTGGTATTCGAGACGTCCGACGGGAAACACGCGCTGAGTGACGCCGTGAAGGAGATCGCTGAGCGCACGGCGACCTTCCGGGTCACTCATGGTCGACACAATTTCCGGCGGCTTGTTCAATAGAAGATAAATCCGCTCTTTTTCCGGGCGGAGCAGCTTTCCGTTGACCTTAATGTGATCGCGCGACTCGTCGGCCTTCGTGCCCATTTCGGTTACGGTGCGCCCGTTGACGGTGACCATTCCAGAGGAAATGAGCTCCTCCGCGTGCCTGCGGGAGGCAATTCCTGCGCGCGCAATAATTTTTTGCAGTCTTTCGAGCATGGAATTCGACGTGAAAGCGACAGTACAGATTAGCATGGAACAGGAAATTCAGCGGTGAAGCTGAGGGCCGCAAATTGGAATAATTCTGAGGCTAGACTCCGTGATCTGCTGGACCTTTGCCGCCGGATGCGACTGCGGCCCGAACATTATCGGTCTCGCTTGCGGAATTTTCGGCGTTATCGGCTTTTTCGACTGGCGGCTGCGCGGAGGCTGCTGCTATATCAGCTTCGATCGGATCATCCGGGATGCTGCCCGCGGATGTTTCGGGGGCGACCGACGAATCTTCCGGCTCGGTTGGCGCAATGCCGGTGTCGTCGCCGAGGGCGGCTTGGGCCAGAGCCTCGAATTCCTTCAGGCTCGGCAGCTCTTCTAAATCAGAGAGGCCGAAGCGCATCAAGAATTGTTTCGAAGTGCGATAAAGAATCGGCCTGCCAATCACTTCTTTTCGTCCTGCGGTGGTGATCAAGCGTTTTTCAAGAAGCGTTTTAATCACGCCACCTACATTCACGCCGCGGATTTCGTTGATTTCAGGAATTGTGGCGGGCTGCTTATAAGCGATCACTGCAAGAGTTTCGAGCGCGGGCATGGTGAGGCGCAGCGGGGGCTGCAGGCTCTTGATGAATTTCCGAACGACATCGTGATGCTGTGGCTTGGTGTAAAATTTCCAGCCTCCGGCAACCTTGCGCACTTCGATACCGTGGTCTTCTGTTTGATATGCGGCAACCAGTAGATCGAGCGCGGCGCGGGCTTCCGGTTTTTCGACTCCCAATGCTTTCGCAATTTGATCGAGCGTGGCGGGCTCGTCCGCTGCGTAAATGATTGCTTCCAGCGAAGCTTGGGTCTCTTGTGGTGTCATGGTCAGAGATATTGCTCCTCAATTTGTGACATGGCATCGGGTCCGGCGAATACAGCGTCGAACATTTTGTGTTTGCGCAAACGAACGTCGGAAAAAAGCTCCGATTGCACCAGCATGACGGCCTGCATGCGCACCATTTCGAGGACGGCGAGCAAGGCGACGATCATCGCGTTACGTGTTTCGCAAGTGTCGAAAAAATCGATCAGCGAAACGGGCTCGTCGTTTCCGGCCAGGCGCTGGCGCAAGCGCTCCATCATTTGCGCGATGGTCACGACCTCGTGACGCAACTCAAATTTGGTGACTTCCTTGCGGCGCTCGAGGATTTGCTGGAACGTTTTCACCAGGTCGACGAGCGAGACGACCAGCTCTCCCTGAACTTCATCGCCGGCGTAAAGCGTTTTGTCAGGATGCGACCAGACGTGGTCCTCGACCTGCTGCTTCTGGTAGAGAAGCTGGGCGGCGTTTTTGAATTTTTCGTGCTCGAGCAGGCGGTGGACGAGTTCGTCGCGCGGATCTTGCTCTTCGGGACCAGCGAGCGGGTCGGGAGGCAGCAACATCTTCGACTTGATGTGAATCAGCGACGCGGCCATGTAAATAAAATCGGCAGACACGTCGATATCGAGTTTTTCGAGCCGATGGAGATAATCGAGATATTGCTCGGTAACTTTTGCGATGGGGATGTTGTGGATGTCCATCTCCTGCTTGCGAATTAAATCGAGCAGAAGATCGAGCGGGCCTTCGTACACCGGCAAATTAATGCGATAGGGTGACGCCATTCGTTTGCTCAGTCCTTTGTACCAACTGCTGCTCTGGCCTCAAATTGTAAAATATTGCATCAAGCGCCTCACCCCGGCTTGCCGGGGTGAGCTACATTTTCGCGGCTTTACGCGCATCGTCCCACTTAAAGATTGCGTTGCGTACACGCTTCATCGTTCGCTTGGCGGCCTTACGCGCCTGGTCCGAACCGGCATCGAGGATATCCCAAACTTGCTGCGGATGCGCTTCAAATTCTTTGCGGCGTGTCTGAACCGGCTCGATCCATTTGACGAGATTATCGGCCAGGGCGTTCTTGCATTCCACGCAGCCGATGCCTGCGGTGCGGCAGCCTTGGTTGGACCAGGCAATCACCTCAGGCGGCGAGAATAATTTGTGGTAAGCAAACACGGGACAGACTTCCGGACGTCCTGGATCTGTGCGACGCACGCGCTGCGGGTCCGTCATCATGTGTTTCAGAATTTTAGTGCGAATTTCGGCGGGCGGATCGCTTAGCCAGATGGCGTTGCCGTAACTTTTTGCCATGCGGCGGCCGTCAAGGCCGGGGAGGCGCGGGGTTTCGGTAAGGAAATGGCCGGGTTCGATGAGGACTTGCTTCATCTGGACGTATTTGCTTAAGGACTTGGTCAATCCTAATGCATTGTCAAATCCGATCTCCAGAATCTTCCTCTTCAGGCTTGCTTGCTCATAGGCTAGCAAGTCTCCCGAAGGAGCGGGCGTGGTTTCGAGCCCTACAATCTGCAGTTGTTTCCAAATAGACTTACGTTCTTCCCAATTTCGGATAGTAAAAAGATCGGAGGAAATCGTCAGACCAAAATGACTATTGAACCGGCGAACGATTTCGCGCGTTAGTTCGACATGCGGGACTTGGTCTTCGCCGACCGGGACGAGTAACGCCTGGTTTGGCTCGCCATACATAACGATGTCGGCGGACTGCAGGAGCGGGTAGCCGAGGAAACCGTAGGTGCCAAGGTCGCGGTCCTTTAGGTTTTCAATTTGCTCTTTGTAGGTAGGGACACGCTCGAGCCAGCTTAGCGGGGTGATCATGGAAAGCAGAACGTGCAGCTCGGCGTGTTCGAGGACTTGGGATTGGATGAACAGGGTGGACTTCGCGGGATCAAGGCCGACGGCGAGCCAATCCATTGCGACCTGCAGAGTATTTTCGGCTATCGAGGATGTGTCTTCGTAATGCGTAGTGAGGGCGTGCCAATCAGCGACGAAAAAAAAACATTCGTATTCTTCCTGAAGGTTCAGCCAGTTCGAGAGCGCGCCGAAGAAATGGCCGAGATGAAGGCGGCCGGTGGGGCGCATGCCGCTGAGAACTCTTTTGAGCTTAGCCAACCTGGCGAACTCCTGCGGCGCGCGAATGGGCGCCGGCGGGCGCGTTGCGCAATAAATCGCGCGCGATCACGACGCGTTGCATTTCGCTGGTGCCTTCGTAAATAGTGAGGACGCGCGCGTCGCGGTAATAGCGCTCCACGTCCGTCTCACGCGAATAGCCAACACTGCCATGGACTTGAACTGCGCGGTAGGCCACGCGATTAGCCATTTCGCTGGCGTACAATTTTGCGCGTGAGGCATACGAACCCGAGCGGCGTGAGCCGGGCGCGCGCGATTCCTTATCGCGCATGAACGCGGCATAGTGCGTGAGGGCGCGCGCGGCTTCGATTTCCGTTTGCATGTCAGCAAGCATCCACTGGATGGCCTGATATTCCGCGATGGGCTTTCCAAATGTGCGGCGCTGTTTCGCGTATCGCGCGGCGGCTTCCATAGCGCCTTGCGCCAAACCGAGCGCTTGAGCGGCGATGCCCACTCGGCCGCCATCGAGCGATTCGAGCGCAATTTTCAGGCCCTGACTTTCATCACCCAGGCGGTTTTCGGCCGACACGCGGCAATTATCGAGAACGAGTTCGGCGGAGCGCGACAGGTGCAGACCCATTTTTTCTTCGTAACGGCTGATGCGAAAGCCGGGAAACGACGGTTCGACTAGAAAGGCGGTCACACCGCGGGCGCCTGCGTCTGGATCGGACTTGGCGAAGACAATATACACTCCGGACACGCCGCCGTTGGTAACCCAGGCTTTCGTGCCGTTCAACACGTAATCGTCGCCGTCTCGCACTGCGCGGGTCTGGATCCCTGCGGCATCGGAACCCGCCTGCGGTTCGGTAAGACAAAATGCCCCAAGAATCTCGCCGCGCGAAAGAGGCTTAAGATATTTCTTCTTTTGCGCTTCGCTGCCAAATTTCCAGACCGGCACACCGACCACGGAATTTGTAACGCTAAGTGCGACGGCCGTTGATGCGCAGACTCGAGCGACTTCTTCAAGCATCAGGGCATAGCTTATCGTGTCCGTTCCGGCACCGCCCCACTCCTCGGGGACGAGCATGCCGCAGCAGCCGAGTTCGCCGAGTTTGCGAATCTGTTCGGCCGGAAATTTCCCTTCGCGCTCGTACTCGCGCAGAATGGGGCGCATTTCCGTCTCCATAAACTGACGGACAGTGTCGCGAATCAAGATTTGATCGCTGTTGAGTGAGAAATCCATCGAGAAAGTGAACGCAGCGATGCTAGCACAATCGCGCGGCACACCGAAATACTGACCGCACACATAGTGTTGGTGTTCCATCCAAGCAAAACGGGGCGCTGATAATCACTTTGCCGAAGGCTTCAAGGTAGCGGACAGTTTTGATTTGTGCGAGGGCTTGACCTTCACCTGCTCCTCCTGGGAGACAAAGCCATTCGCGGCGATCTTGACGCGGTAAGCGCCTGCGGGCAGGCTCTCCACCGTGAATTGACCGTTGACGTCGGTTGCCACGCTGGATGTCGCGCCGCTCTGCGTGTTCGTCACGGTTACGCGCGCCCCTGCCAGCGGACCACCGTGCTGTTCTGAAACTTTTCCGACAATCGAGCCGCCGGGCGTTTGCGCGAATGGGGAAAACACACTGGCGCACCCAAACAATAGAAACAGCAAGAGCAATCTCGAAACCAATGCCGGGCAGCGATATGTGGGAAGAAACAACGATGGCCGCAAAAGTCCCATGTCTTAAAATCTCCTAGAGCTTCAACAGTTCCCGAAGCCGCTTTGTTTGCGCGCGCGATACCGGGATTTCACTGGCGCGCTTATCGTTCATTTTGAGCATGTAACTCGACTTGAACCACGGCACGACTTCTTTGATGTGGTTGATATTCACCAGGTAGGAGCGGTGCGGACGCCAAAAGCGGTCAGAATCAAGCGAAGCATTCAGTTCTTCAATAGTGCGGTAGTTTGATATGCCTTCGAAATCGCGGGCGAAAATGGTAATGGTCCCATCCTGAATCGCGGCGTAAATCATGTCTTCTGCATCGATCAAAAACATGCGCGCTTGCGACTTCACTAGCAGCTTGGTGGGTTGCGAAGCCTTGGGAGGCGGGGCGGACAGTTGGCCAACCAGGTTTTCCAGTCTTTCTACCGGCGAGGTCTGGGCCTCCACCATCCTTTTCGCGCGTTGGATAGCCTTGGCGATGCGTGCCTTGTCGAACGGCTTAAGGACGTAATCGACGGCATTCACTTCGAACGCCTGAATGGCATAGTTGTCGTACGCGGTGGCGAAAACGATTTGCGGAATGCGTAGTTTGCGCTCGACGAGCTTCTTGATTACGCCAAAACCATCAAGGCCCGGCATCTGTACATCGAGGAAGACGAGATCGGGATCGTGTTCTTTGATCAGCGCCACGGCTTCCAAACCGTTTTTTCCCTGGGCAATAATGTTTATTTCGGGAAATCCCTTCAGGAGGTAGGCAAGTTCGTCGCGCGCGGGGCGCTCATCGTCAACGATAACTGTATTCATGGGCATGGATTCGCTGAGCCAGTATATGCAACCGGCAGAAGCGCAGCAAGAAATCGCAGAGAACAACTGTCCTCGAGACTGGAAAAGGCTGTCCCTGTAGAATGGCTAGTCGGTGTATTTACGGCGGGAGATTTCATGGCTAGGAAAAGGGCTTTGGCCAAGATTTTGAGCAGCGAAGTGTTGTTCAAAGGGCGGGTGTTCGGTGTTCGCCGCGACGTCGTGATCGAGCCCGGAGGGGTAAAAGCCACTCGCGAAATCGTGACGCATCCCGGTTCGGTGGTGGTTCTGCCGGTGTTTCCGGACGGCCGCATTCTGATGATTCGGCAGTATCGGCATTCCGTCCGCCAATACCTTTGGGAACTGGTTGCGGGGAGCAAGGATCCGGATGAAAGTTTTGAGACAGGAGCACACCGGGAATTGCTGGAGGAAACCGGGTACACAGCTCGGCGGATTCGAAAATTGCTCGACCTATTCCCTACTCCAGGATTCGTCAGCGAAAACATGGTGATTTTCCTGGCCGAGGGGTTGAAATGGGGGGAAGCGCAGCCTGAATCCGACGAGAAAATCGAGCTGCGAATTTTTAGCCTGCGCGAAATTAAAGAATGGATGCGCGCAGGGAAAATTCGCGATGCGAAATCCGTTGCTGGGATTCTCTACTACGCGCACTGTATGCGCGAAAGCCGAGCTGTAAGGGAAGTAGTCGCTCCGCTTAGTCCACTTCACTAGGATCGACCTGTCCTTCCGGCCAGTTCATATCAGGCACCTCCATCGCGCCGAGCCCGAGCAGCTCGTCCCCACCTGCTAAGCTTGTTAGGTGGAGACACGGTATGCCTGAACCGGCGATTTACAAAAAGCTTTATGAGATTTTGAAATGGTCGAGCGTCGCGGCACTTTTGCTAACACTGGTTTTGGTTTTGCACAAATCACCGGCGCCGAATATTCCTTACAGCGCCAATGCTGCAGCGGCCGCGGAACAAAAGTTTCAAGCCGCGGACCGGGCAGAGGCTGCCGGGCATCCGGGTCAAGTCCAACTGGATCGCAGTGAACTGAATTCTTACTTGGCGCAGAATCTGCAGCTAGGCAATCAGCCTGCGGCTGACACCACGGCGGCACTGCACCCCACGAGCAATGGCAACTTCCCGACGGTGGGCAGCGCGGTCCCTCCCGACGATCCAGCGTCAACTTTTCCCGGCGGTGACCAAACGTCTCTGGAGCAAGTGCAATCAACGGTGAAAGATGTCAAGGTTGACATGGACGGGGACCTAGTTAAGGCCTATGTGATTTTTGACTATCACGGAAAGGATTTGTCGCTCGAGCTCGATGGACATTTGAGCGCGGATAACGGTTACATGAAATTCGACCCGGTCTCCGGAAAGCTTGGCTCGCTGCCTCTGCCGCAATCGACCCTTCAAGCGGCGGTGGACAAAATGATGGCGTCTCCCGAAAATCGAGAGAAACTAAAATTACCCGCAGACATCAGCAATATCCAGATTCAGAACGGCCAAGCGGTAGTAAAATACAAATAACGGGCGTTCCATACGGGGGTTATCTGGACTGATTCCGGTCACGGATCGCCGTCATAGTGGCCTGAGCCTGCCGAGCAATCTGAGGCGACATTCCATCCACACCGCGCGCATAACGCGCGACGTCAGCCAAATCATCCGAGTTGCCAATCAAATAGAGGGCGCGCAGAGCTTCCCACACCATACTTTCGCTCGGCAATAGCGAAAGAATCGGCTGGCCCGTTGTTACGTTTGACCCGTCGAAGGCTAGCCAATGGTCGAGCGTGCCAGGCACGTTCGACCGCACTTCCCTTTTCCCAGCCGGTGATTCGATGTGGGCGACCATGGTTCCTGGATTGATCACGTCACTCGGCTTCAGCCGAGTAACAAGGTTTCCGTCAGACGGAGACTTGAGTTCCGACGGCCGAAGCATGGCGACGATTTGCGCGTGGCCGGAATCGTCCTGGAAGCGCACAAGCGAAAGGGCCGCGTTGCGCTGCACCATGGGGTTGGAGTCCGCGAGAAGCTGCAAAAGCGCGTGATGAAAATCCCCGGACGAATTGTCCTGGCCCATCACCCAGGCATCGGTAACACGGATTTCGTCCACCGGATCGCCGGCGAGCTGGATGATTTGGGGATACCACTTGCGCGCAGACGGATCGCCTGTTTCGATGCGCGATTCGATTTGAGTCAATGCGTGCTGGATGTCCCGGGGGTGCTTGTGGTCTGCCAGTGCCTTCGATATTTGACCGTCATTGAGCGGGCGCCCGAACCACGTGGCGTTCCAGAACAAAAACGGCATCAGCACAAAAAGCAGTGCGAGCACGACGACGCCGAGAGCCCAGCGGCCACCGATGGAAGATTGTGCTTTCGCAGCTTCTGCCATTCGCCAATCAGTTTACAGTAGCGCGCGCAGGAGTGCGGGGCCGATTACGGATGCAGTGGGCGAGTAGATGGGCGTGTAAGCAATGTACAGCAGCCAATAAATGATGACGCCGGTAACCGAGACGTAGAGCCAAATCGGATAAGTCCAGTGGGCGATCTTGCGATGACTACTGAATCGCTCGCTTAACGCGTAAGCGAGCGTAATGATGGCAAGAGGCAGCGTGGATATGGCAAGTATGGTGTGCGAGGTTAGCAGGACAAAATACACGGGACGAATCCAGCCTTGCCCTCCGAAGCGAATAATGCCCGCGTGTACATGAAAATAAATATAAAACCCAAGGAACAGGATTGAGCAAAGGAACGCGGATAGCATGCACGCGCGGTGCCAACGGATTTTTCCATTGCGAATGAAAGCCAAACCGGCAAGTAGAAAGACGGTGCAAACTCCGTTGAGCGTCGCGTTCACTGCCGGAAGAGATGAGAGCGGAATGATTGTCATAGGAGCGCAATTTTGACAGAGGAGCCGTCTAGCTATCCGCCGGCTTCTCAGACGGAATGGGTGCGGGTTTCGCGGCTGGCTTAGGTGCTGGAGGCGGCGCGGGTGGCGGCGGTTGCAACACAGCCGGGGGATGAGATGGCTGTAATGGCGGAGCGGTCGCTGGTGAAGTGGCGGGAGCTTGCGTAACGGCCTTTGGGGCGGGTGGCGCTGCGGTGGCAGCAGTGGATGTCGCGGGCTTTTGCGCCGCTGGAGCCTCGGCTTTCACCCCGCGGCGGAAGAATGGAAGCAATCCGGCTTGATGCACCATCATCAGAATCATCAGGCTAAATATTCCGCCCATCATGAGGCAGATGAACAGCATCATGATGCCGTCGATTCCGCTGGTAAGCAGGCCGCTGGTGATGTCCCAGATGATGCCGATAAGCGCCAGGACGACAAACAATCCGCAAATGACGCTGAGCTCGATCCAATTGGCTTTGGGTTTTGTAGGTTCCATTCCCATTGTGGAGGTGGTCATCGGCCCAATTTATCGAAAATCATCCAGCCAAGCAGGAGTGGAATGTGAATAACGGTGGCATGCATCAGCCATTTCGCGCGGACGTTTGTGCGCGTGCGATTCGCCCACAGCGAAACTTGCAGCAGAATCATCCCGAGCACGAGCGCGCCGAAGAAATAACGAATGCCAGCCATTCCCAGCACGGCGGGGAAAAGACTCACCGGCACCAGAACCGCGGACAAGCTGACAATCACGCGAAACGTAGCGTCGCCTTTGGGATCCACGACGGGCAGCATTTGAATTCCCGCGCGCGCGTAATCTTCGCGGTACATCCAGGCGATGGCCATGAAGTGAGGGAACTGCCAGACGAACAAAATCGCGAAAAGAATCCAGCCGCCTGCGGAAAGCGATCCCCGGGCAGCGGCCCAGCCGATTAGCGGGGGCAAAGCACCAGGAATGGCCCCGACAGCGGTAGCAAGCGTTGTGCGCGTCTTCAGCGGCGTGTAAAGGCCAAGATAGGACAAGCTCGTCGTGAGGGCGACCGCAGACGCTAGGATGTTTACCGTGAGGCCCAGCCACGCCGTGCCGAGAACAATTGTTACAATCCCAAAAAGCAGGACTTCGCTGGGCTTCAAGTTGCCAGATGGCAGCGGGCGCCCCGCAGTCCTACGCATCACGGCGTCCATGTCGCGCTCTACGTACTGATTCAGCGCGGCCGTGCCGCCGGCGACCAGCAATGTGCCGAAAAGCGTGTGCGCCAGCTTGGCCCAGTCCATGGGGCCGATGGAGCCGAGATAGAAACCCGCGACGGTAGTTATCACGACAAGAAAGGTGACATCTGGCTTCGTCAGGACGACGTAAGCGCAAGGCTTTTCGAAAGCGTTGATGGCGACTGCGCGCGCGTTGCTCATCAGACGTTCTCCATGATCAGGCCCTCGAGCTTTCGGCTCGCGTACCGCCGGCACGTGAAGTTTCCATCGCCGACCTCAATGCAATCGTTGCTTTCGGACGAATAATCCGGTAGCAAGATAACGTTAGAACCACGCTGGAAGCAAGCGTTAGTGCACCGACCAGCACATGTGCGACCGTGATGAACACGTAGCTCATGGACGGCTGCGTCGCGTGCATCGCCTGCACTACTGCCCAGTACGCTGCCAACCCTAACAGGATTTGAATGCCGAGAAATGCTTGCAGAAGAATTCCCCAGCGGCGGAGATCGCGAACTTCGCTGAAACGTTTGCGGATCGACCGGCAAGTCCAAACGATAAGGAAAGTGACGACAACGAATCCGATGAGATGCGGCAAAATTCCGAAAGCACCGTGGCGGAATCCGGCACCGAGGATCAACTGCACGAAGATTGCAGCAGTCGTGATGGCGGCTAAAGGACGCAGGCGAGGCGAGCCACGATCGTCGAGGGACGCGACGGCAGTTTGCCACCAGGAACCAGTAATAAGCGCGAGGCTGACCACCGTAACGAAAAAGATTTGCGCCAAGGTAGCGTGCATCGTGGCAGTGAGGGCCGGATGGCCACGAAGCACACGCAGAGCGCCGAGAAGAGCTTGTGCGATGACCAGAGCCAGCGCGGTCCAGCCGAGTTTGCGAGCGAGGCGGGTACCGCTACGGGCTAGCCAAACTGCTAGAACCACCGTCAGAATTGTGACTGATGCGGCGAACACGCGGTGAGCGAATTCGTAGCGAATGCCTCCTACGAGTGGAGGAATTATACGCCCGTACGCGAGCGGCCAGTCAGGCACGGAGTCGGCGGCGTCATTGCTTGTTACCAGCGCGCCTGCCATCAGCAGCAACACCGTAACCGAAGCCGTGGCGACGGCGAACTTGTGGGGGCCTTGAAGCTTCTCGGTTTCCGCCATTAGGAGCACAATTCCTTTTGCTTAGAACCGGCAGATAGAGCTGATACTTCAAGAATTTTTCGACTAGAGAATGTGGCAAAGGAAGTGAGGGCTAGCTTCACTTCCTTCGCCACCATAGCGATTACACCGAGCAAAACGGCCCGCGCTAGTCTCCGGATGCCGCGGCGGTCTTGAAGGTGAAGTTGAGCGGCTTCGATTCCTTCGCGCCGATCGTCACCGTCTGATCCGAGACGCCGTACTTTTCGTGCCACGCTTCGATCGTGTAAGTCCCCGGCGGCAAGTTCTTCAATTCGAACTTTCCGTCCTTCGAAGTGATCGCGTAGTAGGGATTCTTGAACACGAAAATGTAGCTCTTCATCCACGGATGCACGTTGCATTTCACCGGAATGGCCACTTCAGCGCGGCCAAACGTTTCGTCAATGGGGGTAGCGCCTGGCGGCTGCGACTTGTTCCACTCGCGATTGTCTTTCGGCATCGGGTGGATGTTGTGAGTGGTTTGGTCGTCGTTCTTAACCTCAAAGGTCTGTCCGGTCATTAACGCGACGATGTGAGGATCGTACATGCAGCCCTGCTGGTCGAGTACGACCGACGATTTTGGCGCGTCAAAGGTGTATTCGCCGAGACCGTCTTTCACATAGACCACTACGTTAGCGAGATCGCCTTTGTCGTTTACGATGACTTCGGGCGGCACGACCGGGCTCGGATGAGCTTTCTGGCAATAAGGCTCGGCGCTCATGTTGATTGGCTTGGCCGGAGCGGGCTTGCCGTCCAAGGTAATGGTGCCAGTGACGGACCCGGCGGTCGAGGAGTCCACGACTTTCGTCGCGTTCGAACTTTTCACCGGCTGCTCGTTCGTCTCGGTCTTCTCTTTGCCGCCGCAGCCTGCAATCGCTACCGCAATGACGGCTGCCAGTGCGAGATTAAAAAACTTGGTATTCATTTGGAACAATTCCTCCTTAGTAGAACAGGCCATTCTAACAATTCCACGACTTGATAACGCGCAAATTCTTTTGGCGTGGAGGCGGCGCAATATTGCGCTACTTGCCTCCAGCCGCGGGTTTGCCACCTGCGACGGACGAGGACTTGGTGCCCCCACTCGAGGCGGAGGGCGATTTTCCAACCAAGGCGGCTTGCTCTTGCGGCGTTAGTGTGAACATGTAACGTACCAGCAAGTCTGCCTGATCGCCGGTGTAATGCTGCACGGATTCCGGGACCGGGCCTGAAAAGACCCAGTGATCGCCTTCCAGGCGGAACAATCCGGAAGGCATAGCGGTGCCTGGGATAATTTTCGCGGGATCGATGATCCAACGCTCGGTCCAGGCTGGTTGCAAACGATCGCGAGCCATCAAGAAATTCGGAGCGATAGCATTTTTATCGTGCGCTTCATTGCCGGTCATATGGCACTTCAAACATGGCGCGGCGGGGCTGGTGAACAAGGCGCGAGCCATGGCGCGTTCACTGTCGTCCAGAGGCTTCACCTTTGGCGGAATGAACGGGTCCGGCTGGGACGACATGGCTTGGAAGAAAAGTACAAGCTTGCGAATTTCGTCGTTCGAAAGATAGAACGTCGGCATGCGTACCTGTAGGTACTGGCGCACGCCATTGCGGTTTGTATCGGTAGTGCTCAACGCAGGATTGGCTAGGAACTGCCGGAGCCATTCCGGATTGACTCGCGCGCCTTCGGTGGTAAGGACCGGAGGCAAATTTGCTTTGTTCTCACCTTGATAGAACGGCAGCGTCTGCATCACGGATTTCTGACCCACGTCAATCTGATGGCAGCCGATGCAGTTATATTTCGTGACGATCCACCAGCCTTCTTGAATGTAACGTCTGCGGTCGGCTGGCCTGTACATATACTCCGGCGGCAGCGTGGCATCGGTGCTTCCCAGCAGCATGCTGACGAGAGCCTGGACGTCGCCATCGCCATAAAGATTCGGCTTGGGCATGCGCAATGCGTCCATCGGGTTGGCGTGATACTTGCCCTGATCGTAAATTCCAGGATTTTGAAGTTTCTGCTCGAAGAAGCCCTTGGCGTCGTACCACGGGCCGCGCGGAGAAGATTTTCCATCCGGCAAAATGCCGCGCTTGGCGTCTTCGGTCCAAAGCGCGAAATCCAGGCGCTCGATGGGCTTGCTGCCTTCGTTGCTGAGCTCGGTGCCGATGCGGCCTTCCTCTTCAAGTCCGCTTAGCTCGTGGCAGCCCGCGCAGCCGTAATGGCGGGCAAGATCTTTGCCCTTGGCTGCTAGCTGCGGATCATCCATATAATCGGCGGAGGCGTATGACGCATCCGGATGCTTCTGTGTCATCAAGTACGTGGCGATGTCGCGGGCGTCGTCAATCGAAAGACGCAGGCTCGGCATCACGGTGGGCTGCTGTACGACGAGTTCGTGGCCGTCATTCGGGCACCGCGAATGATCCAGGTCGAAAACGTACGGGAGATTGTGCTTGGCGTAATCTTCGGGACCCAGATCGCGCTTTTCGTAAGGACAATAAGGCCGGGTGCGCTGGCGTGGGTCGTGAACCCAGCGGACGACGTAATCGTAATTCTCTTTTTCGCCGACGCGGCTTAGGTTCGCGGCGAAAGTTCCGCCAACTGCCGATGAGCCTTGGCCCATGGAATGGCACGCAAGGCAGCCGCGCTCTTCGAAGAGCTCTTTACCGTGAGCGGCGTTGCCCTGCGCTTGGTGATCGAGTGGAGGGCCGGTGAGCCCGGCTTGCCAGACAAAAGCTGCGATGGCTTGAACTTCGTCTTGCGAGAGGCGGAACTGCGGCATCTTGGTGGTCGGACGAAATTCGGTTGTGTGGCCGATCCAGTACGGAATCCATTCCTTGCGCAGCTTTTGGCGCGCTTCCTTCAAATCCGGGCCAACTTTTTTAATTTCCTGCAAGAGATTATGGCTCTGCTGCTCCAGAGACTCGGTCTGCGCGTCCATACGGCTAATTTCAACGGTGAGATTTGTTCCCTGGCTGTTCAGCCTGTCGGCAGTGGCATTGTCAGGAGCCGCGTCCGCCTCTTTCTGCAGGCGAGGGATCGTCAGCAAGTCGTCAGATTTAGTCTTCGCGAGCTGCAAAATCTTCTGACGCGCATTGACCAATTGCTCGTCCTGATTATCGAAACCTTGGAATCGGTGGCATCCGATGCAACCGCGCTGGCGATAGAGCTGCTTCCCTTCGTTGAGCACCGGCGCATGCTCGGTAACCATGTCTGCAGAGTGACACTGCTGGCATCCCGCGTTGTAATTTTCGGGGTAGTACAACGGCCAGAGCCAATGCTCGTAGCGGCCGTGCCCGCGCCTTACGGAATCAATCGCGCGACCGTTCCCGCCATGGCAAGGCGAGCAACCGAATTTTTCAAGCGGGTGCAGCGCAAGCAGTTCCTGGTCGGGATGACTTGAGAAAGGAGCGTCTTTACTTTTCGCCATCTCCAGGTCTGCTTTTGTGAGAGCGACCTGGGGCGGAACGAATTTGGGATCGGTTCCGACGTGGCACGATTCACAACGATCGACGAGCCCGGCGCCGCCCAAATTATTGATCGAAGCACCGGACGGGTTCACGTTGACTTGAATGATGCGCTCGTCGAAATCTTCCAGGGAGCGCCGCAAGCCTTCGAGTGAAGCCGAACTCAGCCCCGGCAGATGATCCGACACGTACTTCGTCAATTCGGTCTGCGCATCTTTCGCGGGCGTGTCGATATCGCCGCGTTTCGCCACTAACGCGGCGCGCTGCGCCATGATGCTGGTGAACGTGTCGTTCAGCTGATCAGCGGTGAAGACTTTGTTCTTCTCTACCTTGCCATTTCCGATGGGCCAATCCACTTTCCAGGTGGAGTTCCGCCCTTCCTGCAACTCTTTCAGGCGCTTGGCCTTTTCATTCTTGTCGCTGGCAGGAATAATTTCGTACTCGTACACGAGGTGGCCGATTTTTCCGCGTTCGTCCTTGAAAGCGTCAGCCATAGCCGCGCGCTGTTCGTCCAGAAGGTCAATTTGTTTGGCGATTTCCTCGTCTTGGGCTTTTGCGGTTTGTTGCGCACTGGCGAGCCTTGCGGCTAGTTGCTTATATTCCGGGGAAGAATAAACGTCCGCTTCCTCTTTCTTCTTTTGCTTGATGTCTTTGCCGAGGTATTCGGAGTAAGCCTTCGCAAAGCGCGATTGGTACCTGCGCCAGGGCTGCAGTCCATAGAACTCAACATAGAAGGACCAGGCAACCGTCAGGATCAGCAGGACCGAAGCGATCAAGAGCGGAAACGTAAACGATCGGTTCTTGATCGGATCATCCGGCGGCATGTCAGGTGAACGATCAGGCACCCTCGTCCTCCGTGTACACTTCCGCGGCAAAGCCTGCCATGCGCGCGGATCCTAAATGCTGAACCATGGCGTCACCCAGACATATTTAATGGTGAAAACCAATCGCAATAGAATTTTGATTGGCAGCGCAATCATAAAAATCAAAAACGTGTACATGGTAATGAGCTGCAGCAAGCTCATGCGCTTGTAGATCTTTTTGCTGAAGTCCGTCCGCATGCACAGCCAGTGAACCAGGAACGCGGCACCGATGAAAAATAACGCGAGCGGAAAGATTCCGAAAATTGCGCGCGCCCAGATTGCTGCTTGATCCTTGGACGTATGGAAAATGGGCGCAAACCATGAGCCGTCGATCCCGAAAACCTGATCGAGGTTTCGATTGACGGCGTAATCCACACGTTCAGCGTCCCAGGTTTGGCCGGGCCAAAACCACATCCACCCAGGACCGCGGATGAACGTTCCAATCACGATCATCAGCACCCACAGGCCGATGAAGCCGACGAGAAACGTCCAGATAGAAAATTTCCGCTGCTTGTAGGTGTAGTAGCCGTTGCCGAGAGGGTTTGCGTCTATGTACGGAATGACCATAAGGCCGACGATAATTAACGTCGGCATTACCACGCCCGCAATCCAGGGATCGAAGTAGACCAGCATTTCCTGGAGGCCCAGGAAATACCACGGCGCTTTCGCCGGGTTCATGGTGACGTTTGGGTTGGCAGGCTCTTCGAGCGGCGCGTTCAGCGTCAGCGACCACGCCATCAACAAAACGGTAACCAGGATGGCTACCAAGAATTCCATACGCATCAGGTAGGGCCAGGTGTGGACTTCCTTTTCCCACTTGGGGTCCCACTCCTGGGTCTTGCGGTATTTGGATTTGGCGGCTTGCGCGTCGGATTCCAGGATGGCGATCAGCTTGTCGTTTGCAACTGCTTGTCTTAACGCGTACCACATGTAAAACGGAGCCAAAAACAACAGCGCGACAATCGGCACGTTGTCGGGTGCGGAGGCGATTTCCCAAATTTGGCGGAAGTCAAAAGGCATCGATCGTTCTGTCCTTTGGAAACTTTGCCGCTAGAAAGACAAAATCTTAGCTAACCCATACCGCTCGGCCGCAAAATTACCGGCCGCGGACTTCTCTCTTCCTTGATCTCTGATTCAAGCATTACTGGCGCGGGACCTGATATGCCCCCATCTTTTCGCACGCGCCAGAAATGGACGCCTAGAAATATCGCGACGATCAACGGTATCGCGATGCAATGCCAAATGTAGGCGCGCAGCAATGCATTCGCGTCGACAATAGACCCGCCGAGCAAGGCGAAGCGAACGTCGTTGTACGGAGTCATGCCCATTTGCGCGCCGAAGGGTCCTTCATTTCCTAAAAGCGGCGTGGCTCGCGCCATGTTTGTACCGACAGTGACGGCCCAGAAACCAAGCTGATCGTCCGGCAGCAAATATCCGGTAAAGCTGAGCAACAGCGTCAGCACCATTAGCAGCACACCAACGCACCAGTTAAATTCGCGCGGCCGCTTATACGAGCCGGTCATAAACACGCGGAACATATGCAGCCATACCGCGATGATCATCAAGTGCGCGGCCCAGCGGTGCATGTTGCGCAGCAGTTTGCCAAACGGGACGTCGTTCTCGAGGTACAGAATGTCGCGGAAGGCCTGTATTTTCGTCGGGTGGTAATAAAACATCAAGAGAACGCCGGTGAAGGTGAGCACGATGAACAGGTAAAAAGTGATTCCGCCCATGCCCCAGGTAAAATTATATTTCGTGGCGTCGCGATTAACCTTGGCTGGGTGCAGATGGAAGAAAACGTTGGAAAGAACGCTGAGCGCACGGTTGCGCGGTTCGTCGTCGTGCTTTACACGGAAGATCGAGCGGTAAAGCTGAGTCTTTTCCGGCTCTTTGAGTTCGGCAACCTGCTGCTTGGCTTTTTCCTCCAGCGTTTCGCGGAGCGCAGCAGCAGAATCCTTTGCTTTATCGAGGACGCCGTTCTTTTTACCGTCGCCGTTTTCTTCGGGCATCCGCCTGACCCCTTGTCCGACTGGCTCTACGGCCGCATGCGAACCTAAAACACTCAAGCCTATACGTTCAAAAATGCTCCGGGATCGTTGAAATGATTCACGCCCGCGCGCGGGTCATCAACGAACAGACGGCTTGTATCCACGGTAATTTTCCCTGTTGGATCGAGTTGCACGAACGACCGATCCATGGGACGCGGCGCTGGGCCTTCGAAGTTCACGCCCTCGCTGTCGTACCCGCTTCCATGGCAAGGACACTTAAATTTGTTTTCGGCGGGCTTCCATTCCGGAGTGCAACCAAGGTGCGTGCAGCGCGCAAAAATAACGAAGAGACGATCAGGTTCGCGCACTACCCAAACGCGATTGGTCATCAAGAAGCGCTGATCGATCCCGAGGGCGAAGTCAGAAGGAAAGCCGATGTCGAAAACGGTGTTGGGTTCATATAACGCACGAGGAAAGAAAAACCGCAGAAACATCAGGAAGTTGACGCCGAGATAGCCCCAAATACAGGCCCAAATGACGCGGCGGCGGGTTGTATTCACCGCTTTTTCCGTCGATTTGGCGTCCAGCGCCGCAGATGCAGTTGCCGCGGGCGCCTTCGACGTCGCGCTGGGTGTTTCCCCGGACTTCCCTTCCGGCATATCTGGCATCGGCCCGTTAATTACCGTGTTCAAATCCTAAAAATATATAAAGGCTTTGACGAAGTCGAAGCAAGAACATTGGTTTATATGCTGTGGGAATCTCCGTGTCAAGTGGTTACCGTGGCTGGGCGTTACAAATCCAGGTGTGTGCTTTTCTTCTCAACAGATCACGCCGGTTTAGGAGGCGATCGAAGATACGCCATTGCGTTTTCCTACGGCGCGCAGAACCAAGTCCGCCATAGCGCGAATCAAAAGAGGGGAATCGTTTAGCGCAGGCATCATGTGAAATTCGCTGATACCCACGGCTTCCGCTTCTTGTCTTGCCTCGATATTAATTTCGTGAAGGGTCTCAATGTGCTCGGTTAAGAACGAGATCGGGATTACCAGCACCCGCTTAATGCCGCTGCGCGCCAGCTTCTCGATCGTGTCGGTGAGGGAAGGCTGGAGCCATTTCTGCGGCCCGACCTTGCTTTGGAAGCATAACGCGTGCGGATTCAGCCAGGCGCCAAGTTCCATGACGAGCTGGACAGTTTCTTGTATCTGTTTCGGATAGGGATCGCCCTTTTCCACCAGCGTCATCGGCAGGCCGTGGGCGCTGAAGAGAAGATGAACTTCGTCGGGATGCGGCAGCTCCTGCAACACGCTATTCACGCGATCGACGATCGCCGCAACGTAGTCAGGATGGTCGAAAAAATGATCGATGAGATGAACCGGAGCCGGTGTCTTATACAAGCGATTCCATTCCTTCAGGCTGCTGCCGGTGGTGGCGAAAGAAAAATGCGGATAAAGCGGCAGGAGCACAAGTTCGTCGTACGGCACATTCTGAAGCGTGGCGATTGCTTCTTGCGTGTCTGGGTGCCAATAACGCATGGCTACAATCGTTCGCGCCGAAATGTGCGGGCGCAGTTCCCGTTGCAGTGCTATGGCCTGTTGCTCGGTCAAGCGGCGAATCGGGGAGCCTCCGCCAATTTCCGCATAATGTTGCCGCACGATTTTCGCGCGGGTGGTGGAAATCAGTTTCGCGAGAGCCTTGCGGGCCAGGAATGCACCGGGGAAATTTATGATGTCGGGATCGCAGAATAATCTATAGAGAAACGGCTCGACGGCAGCTTGACTGTCGGGCCCGCCCAACTGAAACAGTATGATGGCAATTTTCTTCGGCGCATCCATAACGCGCTCCTTGCGAATTACCTCTCACGCATTTGGTGCTTCAGACTTTCGATATCTTCCCGCAAGCGAGACAAACGCCGGGCTATAGAAACTTCGTACACAAAAAAGACGGCCCATACCACCATCCATGCAGCAAAAAGATTTTCGAAATTCTTCATGACTTCTCCTTACCAATAGATGACAGTTCAAGATTTAGAGTTTCATACTCCAATCGCAGTTGTTCGAATTCTTGCCGCAATTGCTCAAGCCGGTAGCGGTCGAGCAGAACAAGAATCATCACGCCCATGACAGCAATCACGCAAAGAAGAAGAACTTTGCCGATCATGGGGTCGAGACCGGTGTTGTTACCGCCAAGAATAACCGGCTGCGGATGCTGCGTTCGCCACAAGCGGTTGGAAACGTAAACGAGCGGCGCATCCAGAAAAGCAAAAATCCCGAAAACGGCGGAGAATACCGCCTTCTTTTCAGGATCATCCAGCAGGCCGCGCAACAGCAAGTAAGAAATATAAAGAAGCCAGAGGATGAAGGTGGTGGTTAGGCGCGCATCCCAGGTCCACCAGATGCCCCAAACTGGCTTGGCCCACAGAGGACCGGTGGCCAGTCCAATCGTGCAGCAGACCACCGCAACTTCCGCGGCGGAGACGCCTAAAGAGTCCCACTTGGTCTTGCGCGTGGCCAGATATGCGATGTTCGCGACGAATACAACGGAGAGCGCAGTGAACATTGCGATCCAACTCGGCAAGTGGAAATAGAAGATGCGCTGGATGGCGTGCATCGTTTTTTCGTCGGGAGCTATGAAAAGCGCCGCGTATCCCGCGAAGAAAATCAGGACCGCGACGACGATCGTGGATGCGAACCGACCTTTCATCGATTGCGTCTCGTTATTCCTCGACTAAATAATCGCACAGAAGCCAGGACGCCGTCAGGAATACGATATCAAACCCGGCGAGCAATGTTAGCCAGGTGCGATCGAGTTCCGGTGGGTCCACGAACAATGAGGCGGTGGCCTGGACGGCTCCAATCAACAACGGCGTCAGGATCGGCAGCAAGAGAAGGGGCAGGAGCAACTCCCGCAGTCGCGCGTGCGAAGAAATTGCCGAGAAAACAGTTCCGGTTACGGTTAGTCCGACGGTGCCGAGCACCAATACCAAGCCCAGCCGGCCAACGATGCCGGAGAGCGATACGTTATAGAGCACCGAGAAGACAGGAACGAGCACGACTTCCACGAGCGACATGAAAATAAAATTTGCGAGCATCTTTGCCGAGAGGATTGCGAACGGCGATATCGGCGCCATGCGCAGAGCGTCGATCGTGCCATTCGTGCGCTCGCGGGCGAAAGAAGGGTTCAACATTAACGAGCCGGCGAACAAGAACGATATCCACAAGAGGCCTGGGCCGTATCGTCTTGATTCCGCGGCAGTGGGATCGAATGCAAAGCTGAATAGCACAACGACAACCAGGGCAAAAACGATTGTCGCGCTCAACAATTCGCGCGTGCGGAGCTCGAGTCGCAGCTCTTTGGCTAACAAGATCCCAGCAGCGCGCGCCGTGCCCATTCAGGCGCCCGCTCGCAGCGCCGAGAGCAACGGGCGTGGATCGCCGCCGGGGCCGCTGTCGTCCTGTACTGTGCCGACAGACAGCACCACGGCGCGCGTGGCCAATTCGAGCGATTCGTTTCGCGCGTGGGTGCTCATCAGCGCGGTGCAGCCGTCTCGGCGGAGCTGTTCGAGGGTGCCACTAAACCAGTCGAGACCTTGGCGGTCAAGTCCGGCTGCGGGTTCATCGAGCAACAAAAGGCGAGGGCCGTGCAGAAGCGCGCGAGCTATCGACAACCGCTGGCGCATGCCCCTCGAAAATGTTCGCACTAGACTTCGAGCACGTGAGCCCAGCCCGCAGGTTTCCAAAGCAGTCGCTACACGTCCGGGAAGATCGTCGAGGCTGTACAGTTGCGCGAAAAGTGTGAGATTTTCTGCAGCGGTAAGCTCGTCGTAAAGCAGCGTGCTGTGGCCGACCATACCCAACAGACTCTTCGTGCTCAGATCCCCCATTGCCGGGCCGGCGCCTCCACCATTCGTAAATTGCACGTGGCCGCGTGTGGGAGACGCCAGCAGCGCAGCGATCCGCAACAAGGTAGTCTTCCCTGCTCCGTTCGGGCCTAGCAGAGCTACGAACTCTCCAGAGAGGATTTCAAGCGAGATGCCGCGCAGTGCTACGAACGATCCAAATCGCTTTTCAATGCCGGCGAAGGAAATTCCGATACAAGGTGAGCCAGAAGCAGAAGTGGAGCGCGTTCTGGGCAAGGCGTTCCGTTCAGCCTCTCACTAAATCGCGCAGCACTTTCTCCATCTGTTGCCGCTCGCGCTGGTAGTCGGACTCGGTCATGGTTCCGGCTTGGCGGCGCAACTCCAAGCGGAACAGGCTGTCTTTTAACTCATCCAGGCTTCCGCGAACCTCGCGGTTAACTTCGGCCACCGTCTCCGCCACAACTGGCGCGGGATCCCAGCGCCTTGGCGACGCGATGTTCGCTGCGATGACGCCGACAGCCGAAGCATCGCCATTTGTGGGTGTGCTCACCTGCGGGCGGCGCCACAGATAAACAAAACCGAGCGCGAAAATCGACGCAAAGCCTCCCACCAGGATCCACTTCAAACTATCGAGTCGGGCGGGAACAGTAGTCGTTGCTACGGAAGTAGCTTCCGCGCCGGAAGCCTCCAGCCGAGAGTTTACGGAAGCATTAGCGGAGCTATCGGGCACGCCGGAGGTACCGCCTTCGCCTGGCCGTTGAGCGGCAGTTGAAAGTGGCGCAGTGCCGGAAACTTGAATGGCAATCGGGGCGTCGGCAGCAACCGCGGTTCGCGTGTAAACATTAAAGCCCTGGTCCTGGCCGGCGGGAGTAATACCGTCGCCGGAGATCTGGACTGACGGCGGAGCCGCGATAATTAAACGATCTGTCGTATAAGGCGAAATATTTTTCAGCGTTATTTGATTGCCGGGATACGGCACTTTGTAAGAAATCCGCACGCCACTCTCACCTGGACGGAACGGGAAAGCGATGGCCATCTTATTCTTGCCTTTATCGATGGTGCCTTGTACGACCGGCATTCCGGCGGAACCCCATGCAGAAGCTTGATTGAAATCCGCGCCATCAGGTACCGTGAAATTAAACGAGCCGTCTGGACGGTAGAACGCCACCGGCGGCTGAGTTTTATTTTCGATGGCATATTCTTCGCCAACCATCAATTCAGCGCCATTGGGTTGCACAATGACGGCGTGATTGGTCACCGTGAATGCGGTCGGCCTGTCCGTGGGTTCGAAAACTTGGAGGTCAGCTGTCTCCTTCCCAGGCGGGACGGGTTCGTGGTAATTCACGCCGCGATACACAACGCGTATCAGCATCGGTGCGCCGGCGTCGAGACCCGCATTCTCGAAGGAATAATGTCCGTTCGAATCCGTTTTGGTGTTCGCTACCGGCTGCATTCCGCCTTGAAGCTGAATCAGAATCACTTCCGCGCCCACCGCAGGCTTTCCGGTCGTCCCGTTTGTGACGATGCCGGATACGGTGCCCGCTAGTGCCGGCCGTGCCCACCCCACACAGATAGCGAGGAGTGCGAGTAGAGAAATCGTAGCCTTGCGTATGATTCGAAACCCAAAACGAAAATGATTCATGAATGCCGCACCTTCGATGTTGCTGCCTGGCGGGTCGCTGGTGTGGGAGTTCCTCCCGTCAATTTGTCCATATCCGCGAGTACGCGAGCGGCTTCCGCTTCCAGCAATTGCTTGGTTTCCTCGTAATCAACTTCCGAAAATTTGCCGGCGCGATATTCGAAGCGCAAGTCACGCAGATTTTCGTAGATCGCGTCGCGGCGCTCCATTAACTGATCGAGTTTCGTGCGATGTGGCGCGGAATCGGAAGCTTCCGGCTGAACCATGAATATGAAAACAACAGTAGCAGCGGCAAGCAACGCGCACGCGACTGCGATATCGATGTTACTCATCGTACTCTTTTCCAGCTTCGCGCTGCGCGCGCGATAGAAACTCAGCGGGTACCTCCGGCCCTGAAGCGGTTGCGAGCGTGCCCTTTTGACGCCAGCGTCGCACCACAAACCACACGAGAACCAGCGCTAGGAGCGGCGCAACGACGGGCGTAACCCATGCGGCAAGGTTGAATCCTTGGGCAGGCGGGACAATCAGGACGGTAGGGCCGTATTCCTGGACGAATGCCTGTAGCGTCAAGTCGTCGGATTCGTTTCGATTCACACGTTCATTAATTTCTTTCTGCATGCCCTTCGCAGTGTCGCACGGACCGGAGAATGAGCCTCCCGTGTGATTGCATCCTGTAGCGGAATCTTGGCAGCCTCCACACATGCATTTAACCCGTTTGCCGAGTTCTCTTCCTCGTTCGGTTTGCTGGGCGTGCAAAGTAGGGACAATTAAGAAAGAAATTTGCATGAGAAATGCGAGCGCAGACAGCGCGAGAAGTCGCCATCTTACACGCGCGCGCGAGCGTCGAACTTCCGAGGCCTGAGGCCTAATCACTAGCGTCACCTCTTTGCGCTATGGCACCTATCGGCGAGGCGCTTGCCGGTACGCGATCGCCCCAAGCCTGTTCGGTCACGGGCCGGAGCAGGAGCGCCGTGCGACGGTTCGGCAGCATCGCCAGCCCCGTTCCAAGTACAACCACAATTCCTCCAAACCAGATCCATTTCACCAGAGGATTCAGATACGCGTGAATGACTGGCTGGCCATTTTCCGGACTGCGGCCCGCATACACGATGTAGAGGTCGCGTAACGGAGAGCTCTGAACCGCGACCATAGTTTCTGTCACTTGGCTCGACAGAAAGAACCTGCGCTCGGGATACAGCATCATTTCCGACTTGCCATCGCGGAAAACTTCCAGCGTGGCGCGCTCGGAATCGTAATTGGCGGTGGCAACACGATCGAAATTCTGGCAGAGGATCGAGTACGGCCCGATGTTCAACGTCTGGCCGATGGCCATTTCCTCCTGGACATCTTTATTGAAGGGGACGCCTGCGATGCCGATAAAGATCAGCACCATTCCGAAATGCACAACGTAGCCGCCATAGCGGCGGGTGTTGCGCATGGTGAGTTCGCCGACCGCGGATATCAGGTTTGAACCATCGCGCGCCGCGATCACTCGCGCGCCGCGGAAAAATTCCGACAAAATTGTCAGCGTCACGAATACGCCGAGGATCAAACAAATTAGCGAGTAAATGTCGCGAAAACCAAAGACGAGGGCAACGGCTCCCGCTACCACTCCCCCGAGCAAAGGCCATGCAAAGTTTCGTTTTAGAGCGTCGAAAGACGTTTTGCGCCACGCCAGCAGTGGGCCGACGCCAGTCAACAAGAGAAGACCCAGCGCAATGGGGATATTTACCTTATTGAAAAACGGAGGTCCGACGCTGATTTTACTTCCAGTGACCCATTCCGAAAGAACCGGAAAGAGTGTTCCCCACAGCACGGCAAAACACGCTGCGAGCAAAATCAAATTATTAAACAGGAAGCTGGATTCGCGCGATGCCAGGGAGTCGAGCTGATTGTCGCTACGCAAATAATCACGATTCTTCCAGTAGGACGCGAAACACACGACGAAGACCAGAATTAGAAAGCCGACGAACCAGTTCCCTATCGACGACTGCGCAAATGCGTGGACGGAACTAACCACACCCGAGCGCGTAAGCAGCGTTCCAAGAATACAGAGCATGAAGGTGGTAAAAACCAGCCAGATGTTCCACACTTTCATCATGCCGCGCTTTTCCTGCATCATCACGGAATGCAAAAACGCGGTGCCGGTGATCCAGGGAAGTAGCGAAGCATTTTCGACAGGATCCCAGGCCCAGTAGCCGCCCCAGCCCAGCACGGCGTAGGCCCAATGGGCACCGAGCAGGATTCCCACACTTTGGAAACACCAAGCGATCATGGTCCAACGCCGCGTGATGTGAATCCATTTCTCGCCGGGATATCGTCCCAGCAGTGCGGCCAGCGCAAAGGCGAATGGAACAGTGAATCCGGTGTAGCCGAGGTAGAGCATTGGCGGATGAATGACCATCTCCGGATATTGGAGAAGCGGGTTCAGCCCGTGGCCATCGGAGAGCGCGGAAAGCCTCATCACCCCGGAAGGGTCTGAACCTGCTAACACAGAGAACGGGCTGGCCACGAAGTTGTTGAGGGTGAGAAAAAATATTTGGACACCTGCAAGCACTACTCCGGCATACGGCATTAGCTCTGGATGCTTGTTGCGATTAGCGAGGAGTGCAAAAAACGCGTAGGTCGAAAGCAACCAGGTCCACAACAGCAGGGAGCCTTCTTGCCCAGCCCAGAGCGCGGCAAACTTATAATAAAACGGCAGCGCGCGATTGCTGTGGGCTGCAACGTAGGCCATTGAAAAATTATCGGTGAAGAAATAGTATTCCAGGCAACCGACCGCGATGGTTACGAGAATAAAAACTGCTAATCCAGCGTTTCGCGCGCTCTTGTTGAGCAACGTCTTGCGGGTTACGATACCAGCGATGCCGGCGCCCAGCGCATACACAGCTGCCAGCAGGGCGAGCAACAGTGCAAACGATCCCAAGATGTCCAATGAAACCCCTCGCCGACCGATTCCCTGTTAAACCAGAACTAATATGTTGAAGGCCGCCCCGCTGCAGCATTCGTCGTCTGCCCCGGCTGCTGCATATCAGACGCTTGGCCGGGCGAAGCTTCGTACTTCGACGCGCATTTCGCCTGCACCTGCTCGGCGACGAAGCGATTATCCGGACGCAACTTGCCCTCGACTAGCGCCTGTGCCCCGTCTTTGAATGTGTCCGGAAGAGGATCGCGCCCCACGTAGCTCACTGCCAAATCCTTGCCCTGCTCGGTGAGGATGAAATCCACGCTGCCTGGAACATGGAAAATACTTCCGTTTCGCACATTGCCGGAGACGCGCATCCGCTGATGTAGCGTCGATCCCTGGAGCGTCGAAAGCTCAGAGATCGTGTGGTAATAAGTTTTGCTCTGTGTGAAGCCGACGTAGGCTAGAGATATAAGCGTTAACACAATGATTGCAGAGCCCACTACGAACTTGGAGCGGACTTTCATTTTTCTTCCCCTGGCCGGCGATCACGCAATAAAACAGGACAACACCGGGATTCTAGCACAATGCTGCGGCGCGCTCGAGAGGTCTTGAAGCGTTTGAATATGCTGCTCTTAGGCCTCAGGATTCCCAAGCAAAGCATCAGCTTCTTCGCGGATCGCGTCCCAGGCGCGTTCTATGTGGTGCAACTCCGTACGTGTTTGGCCCACACAGAACCGAATCGTGTACTTTCCGTTCAGCCGGGTATGTGACAAATAAAGTCGGCCGCTTCGATTCAGGCGGCGCAAAAGTTCCTCGTTTAATTCATCGGGCGCCTTCAGCCGAAAACACATCAAATTTAACGGCGCCGGAGCCATTAGTTCAAAGCGCGAGTCATCCTGCACCCAACTCAAGAAAGTCTGCGCTAGATCCACATGACGCCGGACTAGAAACTGCAACCCCTCCACCCCGTAATGCTGTATGACGAACCACAATTTGAGCGCACGGAACCTTCGACCCAGAGGAACGTGCCAATTGCGATATTCGAACACCGCATCTGATCCAGCCGCTTGGTTCCGTAGGTATTCAGGCAGAACATCAAGGCTTCGCGTTAGTGTTTCGCGGTCTGCTACATAAAAACAGCTGCAGTCGAAATTCGTGAACATCCATTTGTGCGCGTCAAAACAATAACTGTCTGCCAGTTCCAGTCCCCGCTGAATGTGGCGGAATTCCGGACACAATGCCGCGGTCCCGGCCATCGCAGCGTCCACGTGCAGCCAGAGATTATATTTCTTGCAAGTCCGACCGATCGCTTCCAAAGGATCAAACGCAAGGGACGAGGTGGTTCCTACCGTTGCGCAAACGAAGAAAGGCAGCTTGCTTGCCTGTCTGTCTTCCTCAATGGCTCTCTCGAGTAGCTCGGGCTGCATGGCGAAGTCCGCGTCCACGCCAATCAAACGTAGGTTGCGCCTGCCGATTCCAGCTACCTTGATGTCCTTCTCGATTGAGGAGTGTGCCTGGGTGGACGTGTACGCGACTAATTGCTCGCGGCAGCCGTCTTCGTTGCTGCGAAATCCAGTCGCGCGTTCCCTCGCGGCAATGACGGCGCACAGCGACGAACTCGACGCCGAATCTTGAATCACGCCGCCGCCCTTTCCGCTCGACAGAAACCTCTCAGGCAGCCCCAACATTTTCGCCAGCCAATCCAGGACCAGCGTCTCCATCTCGGTGCATGCCGGACTCGTCGCCCACAACATTCCCTGCACGCCTAGACCTGATGAAAGCAAGTCACCCAACACGGATGGCTCCGAAACATTTGCGGGAAAATATGCAAAGAAGTTCGGCGACTGCCAGTGGGTGATACCCGGCATAATCTTTGAATTCAGCTGCTGAATCATCTGCGAAAAGTCCACGCCCAACGAAGGGGGGGTGCTGGGCAGCGATGCACGAATCTCGCCCGGAGCGACCTGCGCCAGCACCGGGTAATCCTCGGTCCGCTCGTAATAATCCGCGAGCCAATCAATCAGTTGCTTTCCCGCGGTCCGAAATTGGTGCGAGGTCATATGAGGACTTTTTTGCAAGAGGCCTCCGCGGACTGCTCGAATCGGTCAGATTGCTGAAACAAACGCGCAATTATAGCAGCGTAAGTCACAGGAGGCCTGCCGATGGTAACTGCGTAGACCCTCAGCTTAGTTAGTGAATTAGGTCCACCGAGGAAGCGTAGCGGTGATCTGATCGCTTAAGGAAACACTCAGACCGGCCGGGTCTGTGCCACCCGGTTCGATCGGCGACATGAACGGCTTGCCGTGATTCAACAGCAGCCGGTCGCGCATTTCACTTCGTTCGAACAGCGGAACGAACTTCGCCAACCACGGCGAAATTAGTGCGACGTATTTCGGCTTATATGATCTTTCAACGCGCTTGATCAACGTCGGGCCCGCACGTTCCAACGCAGTTGCCAATTCTTCGGCGGGCTCAATCGGGCATTCCACTGCGTGCGCGAGATAAAATCCGCGGTGCTGGAATTCAGCGAGAACCGTTTCTTCGCTCGCTTGGCGGTCAGGCACGAAGCCGGAACATTTCACGATCTCGTCGACATAATTTCGCGAACTCGTCGAGCGTTCGTCTCCATTGCCGGCGGCACGATAAAAATAATCCTCCGCTCGCGCCGGTACGGTTGCGTCGATTAAAAGCACCTGAATATGAATGGGACGGAATCGAGTCGCCAGTTCGAGACGCTCGATGCGCCGGCGAATATGCGCTTCGTCTACCTGACACCCGCAGCCGTCACAAAAAGCCATGCAATTCTCTCCCTGTCAAATTCCTGCTCGGAAGAATGGCACGCGGAGAAATTTTGTGCAAACCCGCAGGTCGGGAGCGATCAGATGTTGCTCCGAAACTTCAGTCTACGTTAGATCGATTGAAGACAAGAGTCGGTGGAAACAGAGAGCCATTCGGCTTGAGAACTGTGCTGGCTCTAATGACTTTCCTCGTCTCGAGGGGCGGTTGGAATCGCGGGAATTTCGGACAAGGCTTCTGAACTAGGCGCGGCTTTCCCTAGTTTCATTCGCAGGCATCCTATCAGCTCGGGCGCCAAATTCGAAATGTTCATGCCTTCAGAAACCAGGAACTTACAGCTCAGGATGGGACGCGCCTGATCGTCATCAGACAGCTGGCAATCCACTCTGCAATATTGGCAGTCCTGATTCCAACAGAACCGGCCGTACGGAATGGTCTCCGGGCTGATGAATTGGAAAGCACGCAGGAGCGAGTTCCGTTCGGGCACCAGAAAGGTTTTGCCCAGGATGGTGATTTCTACCAATTTTTCGTACGGTCGAAAGACGTCCGACAAGAGAGGTGCTCCCCGCGTCTGCCACTGTGCGCACTCCCGGCTGCCTAATTTTCGCTGGTTTAACCAAGCTAAATCACCGGAACGGGCGGAGCAATCAAAACAGAGTGGGACGTGTTCAATGCTCCAATGGCAAGTTTACAATGCAACCTTCCCTGTAGAAAAGCTGATGCGATATTACGCCGTTTTCTTAGGAGGTAACCGAAGAGCGAGGTAGGAAAATAACCAGTGTGAAGGCGCCCAGCGCGATGCCGAGCGGGCCGTTAATCAGAGCGAAGAAGCTTGCTACAAGGGCCAGCGTCCGGCTAGAACCTGCGCGCCCAAGCAAAGCGATTGCGGCAAGAAGCGACAATATTCCGGCGATGATGCTCAGCACCACCGCGAATATTAGGAAGAGGTGAAAAAACGACATCAGCGCAAGAGCATTCGGTACACGTGTCAGCAGCGCTCCCCACATCACCGTGAGAGTACCGCTGTAGACAACAATAAACGCAGCGCCCGCAAACCGGAGAATCGCGTAAAACAACCACAGGACACCCAGGGTTCGATAGGTCCTGCCAGAATCGTTCACAGTTATACTCCCAACCGTTAGAGTATTGATTCCCTCTCGAGGTTACGGTGTCCCAGGTGCGTCGGGTTCGGCGGCCTTCCGCGCAGCTCGCGGGGGCCGATCCTAGGCGAAAAACTGACCCATGTGCCGGAACTTCTGGTAACGCTGCTCGAGGAGACGCTCCGGACCGAGTTGAGAAAGTTCATCTAGCGAACGCGCCAGCACCGGCTCCAGCATCTTGGCAGTTGCTTGATGGTCGTTATGGGCGCCGCCATCCGGCTCGGGAATGATCTCGTCGATTAATTTCATTTCCAGCAAATCGGGCGCCGTGATTTTAAGAGCTTCGGCTGCCACCTCCGCCTTGCTCGGATCCCGCCACATGATGGACGCGCAACCCTCCGGAGAAATCACCGAATAAACAGAATTTTCGAGCATGTACACGCGGTCGCCCACCGCAATCGCGAGGGCACCGCCCGAGCCGCCTTCACCAGTAATTGTAACGACGATGGGGACCGGCAAGCGCGACATCTCCCGCAAATTAAATGCAATGGCCTCTGCCTGCCCGCGCTCTTCGGCGTCTACTCCGGGATAGGCGCCCTGGGTATCGACAAAAATCAAAATTGGCCTGCGGAATTTCGCCGCAATCTTCATCGCGCGAAGCGCTTTGCGATATCCTTCGGGCTTGGCTTGACCGAAGTTGCGCGCGAGCCGCTGCTTTGTGTCGCGTCCCTTCTGGTTCCCAATGATCATCACAGGTTTGCCGTGGAAGGTGGCCATTCCGGTAATCAGCGCGGGGTCATCTGAAAAATTCCTATCGCCATGTATTTCGCTAAAATTCTCAAAAAGTATCCGGATGTAATCGTCGGTGTACGGGCGCTGAGGATGCCGCGCAAGCTGCAAGCGCTGCCAGGGTCCCAAATGGGTGTAAAAATCGCGTTTGAGTTCATCCACTTCGCGGCGGATGCGCTCGATTTCCACTGTCGTCTCTCCCGTTGGTACCGAGAGCCTACTCAATTCTGCAACGTCACGTTCGAGCGCGTCGATCTCACGCTGCCGCTGCCGATCGATTTCATTCTTGTCGACGGCGGCGACCGATTTAGGCCGTTCCCGGGTATCGATTTGTTTGGGGAGCCCTAACTGTTCGACCTTGGCTTGCTGCTGGCGTGCTTTGGCAAGCTCGCGCCTTCGACGCAGCCGCGCGCGGGCCTCCCGGCGTTTGCTCATTGCACCACCGCAACGGAGTCGGTACCGCAAATTTCCCGGACTCGTTCCAGAAGTTCCCGGTCGGCTTGCACCGCACTCCCTGCTTCCAGTGTGGCCTCCGTGCCGTCCGAATTTACCAGTTCAAATGCAACGCGGCAGCGCCCCGGCCTGCTGGAGAAGAGCTCCTGCAGTAGTTCGAGCGCGCCAGCATCCACCGACCCGAGGTCGACTCGCACCCGCAACAAACTTGGAGCTCGATCCGTCACCTGATCGAGCAACCGCGCGTCTGAGACAATCAAGCGAGTGCCCACATCTTCCACCGCGACGCGCCCCTTTGCGAGCAAGGGCATATTCGTCTTCAAAATCATTTCGAGTTTCTGATAGGCCTCGGGAAAAACAAGCGCCTCGATTACGCCCGTGCGATCTTGCAGGGTCAAAATAGTCCAGCGAGCTCCGCGCCTTGAACGCATGGGCCGCGCTTGCACGATAATTCCAGCGACGACGATGTCTTCTCCATTTCGGCGCGCTTCCATGGTGGACAGTTCGATGGCGTTCAAATCTTTCAGCCGCCCGGCGTATCGATCCATGGGATGGCCGGAAATGTAGAAGCCTAGCGTGGCATATTCTCCAGCCAGCAGTTGTTCCTCGGTCCACTCAGGGACCTCTGGAAGTGAATTCTCATTCCACGATTCGGTACTATGGTGAGAAGAACTTACCGTGGACAAGAAAAGTCCGCCCTGCCCTACGGCTTTTGCTTGCACGCTCTTCTGGCCACGCGCAATCGCTTGATCGATCGCCGCGAACAGACGGCCGCGCGAAGCTCCCATGCAATCCAACGCTCCCGCTTTTACAAGACTCTCAAGCACGCGCTTGTTCAAACATCTTGGCTCGATAGCCTCGCAAAAACTGAACAGACTTTGGAACTGAATTCCGTTTGCTCGCACGTCGCATATGGCTTTGGCCGTATTCTCGCCGACGTTTTTAATCGCCGCCAGGCCAAATCGAATGTCGTCTCCCACCGGCGTGAAATACAGTCCGCTTTCTTGAACGCAGGGCGGCAACACTCGTATACCCAGCCCTCGAGCTTCGTTGATGTACTTCACTACTTTTTCGGTGTTCCCGGCTTCCGAGCTGAGCATCGCAGCCATGAATTCCACCGGGAAATGAACTTTTAGATACGCCGTTTGGTAAGCGAGCAAAGCGTAGGCGCACGCATGGGCTTTGGGGAAACCATAGAGCGCGAATTCTTCCATCAGGTCGAAGAGCTTCTCTGCCTTCTTTGGCGCGACCTTGCGCCCGGCGCAGCCAGCCAGGAATTTGTCGCGCTGGGCGGCCATCACTTCCTTTTTCTTCTTGCCCATGGCGCTGCGCAGGATGTCGGCTTCTCCCAGGGTAAAGCCAGCGATACGGTTAGCAATTTTCATCACCTGTTCTTGAAAAACGATGACGCCCCAGGTCTCCGAGAGGATTTCTTCTAGCTCAGGCAGGTCATACGAGACTTTTTTCTTGCCCTGTTTGCGCGCGATGAATTCATCGATCATACCGCCTTGAATCGGGCCAGGGCGGTACAGGGCGTTGAGCGCCGTAAGATCTTCCATCCGTGCGGGCTGATAGCGCTTCAGAATGTCGCGCATCCCGTGCGATTCAAACTGGAAAATCCCGCTCGTATCGCCACGCGCAAACAGCGCATAAGTTTCCGTATCGTCGAGAGGAAGAAGCGTCAGATCAAAATCGATTCCGCGGTTTTGTTTGATCATGCCGACCGCATCATCGAGGATGGTTAAGGTGGTCAGCCCCAAGAAATCCATTTTCAAGAGGCCGATGCGGCCGAGCGCATTCATGTCGTACTGCGTCGTGATTTCATCCTTGCTGGACTTGTATAACGGGACGATTTCCGTGAGCGGTTGCGGCGAAATCACCACTCCAGCCGCGTGCGTGGACGCATGACGCGCCAAACCCTCCAGACGCAGCGCCACTTCCACTAGTTCTTTCACCTTTTCATCTTTTCGAGCTGCTTCGAGCTGCGGCGACTGCTTCAGCGCTTCTTGCAGAGAAATATTCAGCGTCAATGGAACAAGCTTTGCTAGGCGGTCCACATCGCCGTAAGCCATATCGAGAGCGCGGCCAGCATCCTTCAGCACTGCTTTGGCCGCCATTGTTCCGAACGTGATGATTTGAGCTACGTTTTTTTCTCCATATTTTTGCCGAACATAATCGATTACTTCGCTCCGTCGCCGCATGCAAAAATCAATATCGATGTCGGGCATTGAAATGCGCTCAGGATTCAGAAAGCGCTCGAACAGCAGATCATACTGCAGCGGGTCAACGTCTGTGATGTGCAGCGAGTAGCTGACCAAACTTCCGGCTGCTGATCCGCGCCCCGGCCCAACCGGCACGCCCTGCGCTCGCGCGTAATGAATGAAATCCCAGACGATCAGGAAGTAGCTCGCAAAACGCATCTTTTTGATCATCTCGATTTCGTCAGTGAGCCGCTTTTCGTATTCTGCTAAGGAATGGCGTAGCCGGTTTTCTTTGACCAGCCGATCGATTTGCGGCGCGCGCGACTGAAAACCCTCGCGCACGGTTCTCTCGAAGTACGAATCCGCGGTATGGCCTTCCGGCACCTTAAATTCGGGGAACGGATTGCTTACGCGTTGAATCTTGACGTTGCAGCGTTCCGCAATCGTCACCGTGCGCGATACTGCGTCCGGCAACTCGCGGAACACCTGCTCCATTTCTTCGGCGGTCTTGAAATAGAATTGGTCGGTCGCGAATTTCATGCGCTGGCCGTCGCTCATGGTCTTCCCAGTCTGAATGCACATCAGTACTTCCTGCGCGTGCGAGTCTGACTGGGTCAAATAATGGCAATCATTCGTAGCGACTAGCGGGATGCCGCTTTCCTTTGAGAGTCTGACCAAGTCTCGATTTACTCGTACGTCAGCTTCGAGGCCCTGGTCTTGCACTTCGAGGAAAAAATTCCCCTTGCCGAAGATGTCGCGCAACCGATAAGCGCTGGTCTTCGCCTGCTCGTATTTGTCTGCTAGAAGCGCGTCGGCTACTTCGCCGCGGAGACAGGCGGAAAGCGCGATGAGCCCTCTGCTATGTTTTGCCAGAAGCTCGTGATCAACTCGCGGCTTGTAATAGAAACCGTCGAGATATCCGGTCGAAACGAGCTGCATCAGGTTCCGATAGCCTTCGTCATTTTCACAAAGCAGAACGAGATGATTGGAGCGCTCCGCGTCCGTGCCTCGGCTCTTGTGATTGTCCGGCGCGACATACATTTCGCAACCGATGATCGGCTTCACTCCGTGCGTGGTGGCTTCATGATAGAAATTCGCAGCGGCGAACAAGTTGCCATGGTCGGTCACCGCGACCGCCGGCATCCCGCGGCGCGCGGCTTCCGCGGTCAGTTCACCGATTTCGCAGGCCCCGTCGAGAAGAGAGTAATCCGTGTGTAAATGAAGATGTACAAAGTTTGAAGAAATCATGCGTGAACTATTCTAAACCAACTCACAGATTCGAGTACCGCCAATTGCGCTGTCAACAAAGTCCTTCTCGGATCGAGCGCAACCTTCGGCGCTCTTAGCGCCGGCTCGATTTTTTCGCGGAGCGCGATTTCGACTTGCCAGCGCCGCCCGCCGCGCGTTTCTTGGTCGCTGATTTTTTCGATTTAGTCTCCGCCTCGGCGTGCTTGGCCCGTGCTTTGGCGCCTATCGCTGCTGACGCTGACTGTGATTGCTTCGGAGCAGCCTGCGTTCCCTTCGCTCCGCTGGGAGCCGCCCCGGTGGCGCCTGGTGGCGCAGCCTGCTTGGCCTTATCATGCTCTTTCGTTTCCGCGGGGGCGGCTTTCTCGCCCTTTTCTCCCTTGCGCTTTTTTTCTGATTTCTCGACTTTCTTTGGCTCGTCCTTAATCCCTGCAAGGTTGCGAAGAATCTTTGTCCGCTCTTCGGGCAACTTCCCCTTGCCACGCAACTGCATTTCAAACAGCTGCTCGATCACCTTGTCAAATTTCGGCCCTCGCGCAACGCCGAGGGCATCGAGCTCCGCCATAGGCAGGGATTGCCGCAACGGACGCCATTTCTGAATATAGTTGCGGAACTTCGATACCGCGCGCGGGTTCGGCATTTCTACTTCAATGAAGGCCATCATTTCCGCAGGGAGCGACGCGATGTAGAAGTAGGCGTCCTTCGGCGCATTTGTTTTTCTCCCCTTCAAGATCTTGACAACTTTTTGCGCTTCGGGCACCAGATTCGCTACCGCCTCGATCTCGCTTGACCGAAAACCCATATTTCGCATCGTCGCCGATGCTTCGCGCGACTTCAGACGCCCCAGCGTGTAAAACGTCACGGGATACTGCAGGCGGGGCCGCAGCCCTGCGGAGTAAAGATTCGCGCGGACCTTTGCCAATTTGTTCAGGCTATCGTAGTCCGGTTTGCGCTTTTGCAACCTTGGATGAATGAGCACAAGCAGGGCGTGCGCCTCCCATTGCTTGAGTGTCGCAACCGGATTGTCTTCGCGAGCCAGCGCGCGCAATTCGTGCCCAACATCTTGCGCTTCCATATTCTTTTGCATATCTCGTTGCATTGCGAGATCGAACCATTCCTGAGTGCGCGGCTCCATTTTGAATCCCATTCGCGCGCAATAGCGCAAAATGCGCATCAGCCGGATAGGCTGATTCGTAAAACCGTGGATCGATAAAGACCGGATTTCCTGTTTTTCAAGGTCGGCAAGACCATTCATGGGATCCAACAACAGTCCCCGTGATTGCGTGTTCAACGAAATGGCGATCGCATTCACTCCGAAATCCCGCCGGCGAAGGTCCTCCATTACGCTCGAAAAACGATATTCCGGCTTGGCGCCCGGGCGTTCATATACATCCTCGCGTGCGCCCGAGATCGAGCCATCTACATCCCCGGCAAAAATCAATTCGTAGTGCCTTAACTTTTCGGTTTCTGATACTACGCGAGCTCCGCCTTTCTCCAATTCCTTCACCATCCGAAGAGGGTTGCCTTCAACGGTAAAATCCAAATCACGGATGGGCATGCCGGAAATCAAGTCGCGTACGGCACCGCCGGTGAGATAGATATTCACGTCCTGCGACCGCGAGAGTTCCTGTACGCGCTCCAGGACTGCGCGCTGCTCCGGCGATAGCCGGCTTTCCAGCAAGTACATGTAATCGGGCATGAGTTTCTATGCCTCCTAAGTTGCCGCGCCTGCTGCTCAAGCGCGAGGATGATGCGCTCTATAGACCTTTTTTAGCCGCTCTTCGATCACGTGCGTGTAAATCTGAGTGGTGGATATGTCGGAATGGCCCAGCATCAATTGCACGGACCGAAGATCGCCTCCGCGGTCGAGCAAATGCGTGGCGAAGCTGTGCCGCAACATATGAGGCTTCAGAGCCTTGCGCAGTCCGGCTTTGCGTCCGTACACGCCCAAGAGCTTCCAGAAATTGATACGGTCCAATTTGTTCCCATTGCGATTCACAAAAAGATATTTGGAAGTTAGCTCGCCCAGAATCTCGGGCCGGGCTTTTTTCAAGTATGCCTGAACGATAGCCAGCGCTCTGCGCCCTACAGGCACCAGCCGCTCTTTATTTCCCTTTCCCATACAACGCAATGAGCCGGCCTCTGGATGCAAGTCGTCCACTCCGAGACTGCAAAGCTCTGAAACGCGCAGTCCAGCCGAATAAAGTAGTTCGATCATCGCTTTATTGCGCAAGCCGATCGCCGTAGACACGTCGGGCTGTGCAAGGAGCCGCTCAACTTCTTCCACGCTCAGAAACTCCGGCAGGCTTTGGCGGAATCTTGGCGATTCCACGCCGATGGCCGGGTCTTCCTCGATCAATTCGTCCGTCAAGAGATAGCGGAAGAATTGCCTAAGCGAGACAAGATGGCGTGCGACTGACCGGGCATCCAGCTTTCGCGCGTAGAGCGTTCCGAGAAAATCCACCACCTCAGCGCGCTTCACCTGTGCGGGCTTCTGCAATCCTTTTCTCGAGGCATATTCCGCGAACTTCATCAAGTCCCGGCGATAGGCGTCGATGGTGTTCTGAGAGAGCGCTTTTTCGACGCGCAAGTAATTTAAGAATGATCGAATTTCTGCTTCCACTACTACTCCTCCGCTTCCCTTATCACTGCGCGTGAAACGATTTCACACTTCTATGCCGCCGGTCGAAACAGCCCCCGGTTCTGCACGGCGCAGCATCAGAAAAAGCTCCGGCAGCTCCTCGCATTTCAGAATCCAAGCCAGGCCGAAGTAAATGGCCACGCAACCCAGGATCATTGCAGCCAGCAATCCAGCTTGTGAGAAAACGTGCTCTATATTTGCGAAGCCGGAATATCGAAGCGCCGCGAAACACGCTCCGGCCATCACCGCTGCGCAAATCGCCATCTTTGCGATGGAACTAACGATCGCGCGCGCTCCTAACGCTCCGTACCGGCCACGAAAGATAAAAAACAGCAGCGCGAAATTGAAATACGCAGCGAGTGAGCTGGCCAGCGCGGGACTCGCGTTCCACAAGTAGCGCGAGAAAGCGAAGAGCAACACTGCATTAAGCGCAACGTGCAAACCCAGAGAGTAAACTCCAACGCGCGTGGGCGTCAGCGTGTCGTGCGTTGAATAATACATTGGCGTGATTAGTTTGATGGCCGCGAAGGCCGGCAGACCGAGCGAATAATACAGCAGAGCGTGCGCGGTCAGCGCGGTTGACTCGGACATAAAATTGCCGTGCTGGAAGAGCACTTTCGTAATCGGCACGCGTAATAGGATCAATCCGACGGCCGCCGGAATCGTGATGAACGAAACCACTCGTACGGCGAATTCGAACGTGCGCTTCATCTCGTCGAATTTTCCATCGGCTACTTGATGCGACATAGTCGGCAAGATCGCGGTGGACAATGCGATTGCGTATGCTCCGAGCACCAACTCCATCACGCGGTCCGCAATGTACAACGACGTAAGGCTTCCCGTAGGCATGCGACGCGAGGTGGCGAATATGGTGTCCACAAAAAAATTCACCTGAAACACGCCCATGCCGAAGAAAACGGGCGCCATCAACCTGCCAACTTTCCGGACTCCCGGATCCTTAAACGATACATCCGGCCGAAAGCGCATACCGCGTTTCCACAGTGCCGGAATCTGCATCGCAAGTTGCAGCGCTGAACCCACTAGTATTCCGATCGCAAGGGCCAGCGCCGGCGTGCGATAAGCCTGCGGAGCCACGCGAAGAATCGGTCGGTACACCATCCCAAGAGAAAACACGATAAAGACGAGATTGAACACCACCGAAGTGGATGCCGGCAGTCCGAATACGTGGAAACTGTTCAGGATGGCTGCCGCCAGGGCCGCCAGCCCCAAAAAAAACACGCAGGGGAAAATGATCCGATTCAGAAAAATCGCGAGATCCCAATGCAAACTGCTCATTCCCAACAAAGTGAAAATTCCTATCAACTGTTTCGAGAATACGCTGCCAAGAATGGCGATTACCGCCAGAATAACCGCCATATCCCAGAACATTTTTTGAGCGAAGCCCCAAGCCTCATTTCGGGGCTTTCTGCGGAGATAGCCGGTAAAAACCGGGATGAACGATGCTCCAAGCGCTCCCTCTCCAGACATTCGTCGTATCATATTGGGAATTCGGAAAGCCAAGATGAACGCGTCAGCAGCGGGCGACGTCCCCAGGAGCAACGCTACCCTTTGGTCCCGTAAGTAGCCGCAAATGCGGCTGATAACGGTCACGACGGCTATCAGGGAGGCAGATTTTAGGATCTGTCCTTTAACGGTCAATCGGCGGTTGCTCCGACGCTAACCCTTTAAACACCAATAACTTGACAATAAATCGCGTAAGGATAACATAACCTGCGTGAGGATGCCAATAAAATGCCCAAAGAACCGAAGTCGGCGAGCAGTTTGGCTGGGATTAGGCGCGATCGTTCCCCCGTTATTGAACTCCAGACTGTACACTTACGCAAAAGCATGCCACGAGCAAAGAGCCTAGTTTCGGCTTCCACCCTCAAGAAAGTAATCGTGCGACTCCTCGACCACACGTCCGCAAAGGGTTATCTGAATCCGGCTAGCCTAGGGCAAAGCGAAACGATTGACCTGCTGACCGCGGACGGTGAGCATCGCGCAATTGATTTGCAGCAAGTTAAGTCAATCCACTTTGTCCGAGAGTTCGTAGATACTTTGGCTCCAGAACGAAAGACTTTCCTAAGCCGCCCGAAACTCGACGGACTGTGGGTGCGCCTGCGCTTCCGCGACGGTGACGTAATGGAAGGCATCGTCGCAAACGACCTTCTTGATCTTCTGGACAAGGGCGTCCAGCTCACACCGCCGGACCTGCACGGCAACGCTCTGCGTCTTTTCATTCCACGCTCCGCTCTCGCAGAGGTAAAGGTTTTGGGCGTAGTGGGTGTCGCGCGCCGAACGCCCGCCGATTCCCGGTCTGCCGCAGCGTCTCAATCCAAACTCTTCAGCGAGTAATTCGTTCAAGCCGCAGTCATTCGCCGCGTAGTGTCGAACATTGGTCTTGTTATACATTGGCTATGAGGCAATGAGCGCGCATCAGGAGAATCCAATCATGAAACTTGCCGATATCGCCCAAACGCTAGGCTGCGAACTTCACGGTGACGCTAATCTCGAAATCACCGGCGTCGCGGGGATCGAAGAGGCGAAAGCAGGTGAGTTAACATTTCTCGCCAACCGCAAGTATCACCCATTGTTGGCAACTACTGCGCGCTTCGGCGATCATCGTGGCGAAAGATTCTGGAGCGGTGGTCACGCCGCAAGTTGCTTTCGGCAAATCCGCACCTGGATTTCGCTCAGAGCCATCGAACTTTTTCACCCGGCCCCTGCATATGCGCCGGGAGTTCATCCCACGGCCGTCATCGCCAAATCCGCAAAATTGGCTGATGGAGCCCACATCGGTCCATACTGCTTTGTAGACGAAGAAGTCGAGATCGGCGTCGAACGCAGTGCTGCACAGCTTCGTCACCATTTATCGCGGCGCTAAAATCGGGGATGATTTCTTCGCACACGCGCATGTTTCCGTGCGTGAAGGCTCACGCATCGGCAACCGCGTTCGGTTACAAAATGGTGTCGTAATCGGAAGCGACGGCTACGGATTTGCGCGCCAGGCGAACGGACACTGGTACAAAATCCGCCCGTCTGGTGAAACGGTGATCGAAGACGACGTCGAGATCCAGGCTCACAGCGTGATCGATCGCGCTACGATTGGCGAAACTCGAATCGGTCGCGGCACCAAGATTGACAACCTCGTCCAAGTAGGCCATGCGTGCAAAGTCGGCGAAGATACTTTGCTCTGCGGACAGGTGGGGCTGGCCGGTACCACGCGAGTTGGGAACCGTTGCATTCTAGCGGGCCAAGTCGGCGTCGCCGGTCACCTCACGATTGGCGACGACACAACGCTGACAGCCCAGACCGGCGTGCCACATGATGTCCCCGCCGGCGTTGTCTATTCCGGATACCCCGCGATGGACGATCTGGCTTGGCGAAAATCGGTGGCGCTATTCAGCCGCTTGCCTGAGCTCCAGAAGGAAGTGCGCGAACTACGAGAGGTGGTCTCCAAGCTATCGTCACGGCACGAATCGGCATCCTAACCCCAATTGTCTCGCGACATAGGATGGAGTCGATCATCCATCAGGATGCTTTGTTACTCTTGGCGGTTTTTGATCGTCAGGCAAACCCGCCGCAACAAGTTCCTCTACTCGTGCCAGTAAATTTCCGCGCTGCTCTACAGTGTAAGCCAAAGAATCAACAGGCGGGCCGAACCGTATGGTCACTTCTCCCGGACGCACGGCTCCATCGGCCCTTCCGCATCAGGTCCTGAGCGCCGACTATAGACACAGGGACCACCGGAACCTTTGCGCGAATCGCCATCAAAAATGCCCCTTTCTTAAAGGGCAGCAGGCGTCCGTCACGGCTTCGCGTTCCTTCAGGATAGACCGCAAAGGATAAACCGTCTTTCAGATATTCCAACGCCGTTTCGACGCTTCCCGCCGCTGCTTCCCTGTTCTCACGCTCTACGGGGACAAATTTCGCCATGCGCATGGCCTTGGATAAGAATCGGCACCCTAAACAATTCTTTCTTGACCAACAGGCCTACGCGTCGCGGTATCACCGGAACGAAAGCGAGCGGATCCATGTTCGAAACATGGTTTGCGGCAAAGATACAAACACCTGGAGGAATATTCTCCGACGCCCTCTACACGCACGCGTACGCCCGCAAGTCCGCACGCTCGCGCGCAGGACCTTCATGGTCACGCGTACATGAAGTCCGCGCTGCCGGTCAACGAGCTCCACAGGATTAGCCACGGCATAACCAAAACGAATTCCCAGCGTGAGGTAAACGACAGCGAGGATTGTGCGAATCATGAATCGTGCTCTAATTTACGGTGCCGCGCAGCCAACCTTCCCGATCCGTTTCTGTCTGTCCGTAGCATGCGCGATCTCAGAAATCGAATATTTCCTTGTCTCATTCGACCCCAACGAATAGGAAATATCCATCTCCTTTCCATCCCTGTGTACGTGCAGCTTGACCATCTCCCCCGGCGAATGTTGCCGCACCCATGCCGGGAGGAATGCTGGCACGGTTTCGCCGTTCAATTCGAGCAAGGCGTCACCGCGAGTAACCCCGCTGCTTCGGCAGTGCCGCCAGGTTCGACCTGAGACACCACTGGGTAGAAGCTGCGCGTCCTCCGACGGTCCAGAAGCCCAGGTCTGCCGTGTCGTGCATCTCGACTTTTAGTTCCAGCCCGGCAGGTTGCAAGAATCTGTCGTAGGGTATCTCATCGGTGCCGGCGACGTAACGTCGAAAGAACTCCTCGAGGCTTTCTCCCGCCGCTTCTTCAGCTACGGCGCGCACACCGTCGCTGTCGTCATAATACTTCCCCTGCTTCGCAAACGTCTCGTTCATACGCGTCATCACATGGTCGAGAGACTTGTGCCCCTCCGTTTGCTCGCGGATCGCCAGATCGAGCATTTCTCCCACAATCTCACCTTTGTTGTAATAGGAGATGCTGCGATCGGGCTGCCGATATTCGTCGTATTTTTCGAGCCACGCGTCCAGGCTGGATTCTTCCACGCTCTGCCACAGTCGCGCGGGACGCGACTCGAGTTCGCCGATCTGGGCCGCAAGGTCTGCGTAGAATTTCTCCTTGGTCCAAATCCCGCTGCGTTCGAGAGTGTAAGCGGCGTAGGTATTTGTAACGCCTTCGGCGAACCAGAGCGCGCGTGTGTACTGCTCTTTCGTGAAATCGACGGGCTCAAGCGTCTGCGGACGTATCCGTTTCACGTTCCAGGCATGAAAGAATTCATGCGCCGCTATCGTGATTGCGCTCTCCACTGAACTAGCTCCTATCGCCGTGCAATTCGCGTGCTCCATTCCTCCACCGCCGGATTCTGGAGACGGGCCAATATGAAAAAAGAACGTGTACTCGCGAAAAGGCGCGCCACCCATCAATTGCAGTTCGTACGAAGTGATCTGGCGCAGGTAGTTTTCCAGCCGGTCGCGCCTCCCCTCTTTGGTGTCCACGACCACGCGAAAGTGCACACCGCTCACGTTGAACCCAAATTGCTCGAACTTTCCGAGTTCAGCTGGCGCGTCAACAAGCGTATCGTAGCTCGTGGCCACAAACGAATTCGGCGCGCTGCCTGACGGCAATTCTGCAACGGAGCTCGCCATCCCGCCGGGACATTCTCGAATTCGACTGCCGTGTCTTCATTGCGCCGCTCCGGAATGTACATTAGGATTTCTGCAAAATTGACAAATGCATGCTTCGCATTTAACTGCGAATTGAAAGGTCCCGCATCATCCCACACGGTCGAATAATGGATCGTCCAGGTTGAAACGCCGCCTTGGCTTGCTCCGTCTGCACCGCCAATCTCCCAGGACTGCTTATCCAGTTTGCGGACCGCCAACTTTTCGCTGGGCGCCCCAGACTCGGCGGAAACCCTGGCTTCCACGTCGCGCACTCGATATGAAAAATCGCGCACTTGGTACAAAGCATTCCACACAGGAATTGCCACAGTCGTCCGGCGGGAGGGCTGGGGAACCGTCATGGTCACCTGAAAGGAGTGCTGCTCCGGATTCTTAAGCGAAATTTTGTAGCGGATGGTTCCTGCAGCAGGACGTGCGGTAAGGAGAAAAACGAAAGCGCAAAAAAGTGTCAGCCGATGAGGAGTCCGATTCCTCATCCGCGCGCTTCCGTCAGTGATTTGAATTTCTCCACCAGTTTACTGGACAGGCTATCGAAACTTCCGTTCGACATCACCATTACAACGTCCCCCGATATTGCATTTTCCCCCAAGTATTCGGCGATTTCATCCGCGGACTTGAAGGCCTTGGCCGGTCGTCCGCGTTCAAGCAATGAATCCACGATCTGTTCCGGTGATAGCCGCTCTTCTTCGCCCAATAGCTGCGCTCGATTCACTGGCCCGATCAGCACCGCATCGGCAATCGCCAACGCATCCGGAAGCACGTGTTGAAATATCTTCCGGCGCATGGTGTTGGAGCGCGGCTCGATCGCAGCCCAAATTTTTTGCCCGGGCCAGCGCGTGCGAGCGGCTTCCAGAGTTAGACGGATGGCCGTCGGATGGTGAGCGAAATCTTCGACCACCAGTACACCGTTCGCTTCGCCTTTAATTTCCATCCGTTTGCGAACGCCTTGAAATGTGGCCAGAGCGTGCTCGATGGCTTCGCATTCCACTCCGCGTCCGTACGCCAGCGCAATCGCTGCGAGCGCATCGAGCACGTTGTGTCTGCCGGCCACGGGCATGCGAATCCGGGTCACCTCGCTGCCGTGAAATACCACACGGAATTCTGTCGCCGAGTCCTGCCACAAAATATCGCCTGCGTACCAATCGCACCCGGAGACCAGCCCGAATGTTTCCACCGGGCAAAACCCCTTGGCGACCGTCTCCCGAAGATCAGGACTCTCTCCCCAAATTAAAATGCGACCTCGTCGAGGCACGAGATTCACTAGGCGGCGAAATTGCACAGCAATTGCGGCAAGATCGGGAAAAATATCCGCGTGATCGTACTCGAGCGAGGTAAGGATTAACTCGTCGGGATGATAGTGCAGGAATTTCGGCCCGCGATCAAAGAACGCAGTCTCGTACTCATCTCCTTCAATTATAAACTCTTCTCCGCCACCCAAACCATAGCTTCGGTCTTTGAAATTCGGAACCACGCCCCCAACGAGAAAATCTGGCCGGCGTCCCGCCACATGAAAAATCCAGGCGAGCATTGCCGTCGTCGTGGTCTTGCCGTGTGTTCCAGCCACTACGATAGAAGTGTGCCCGGGAATGAAGTATCGCTCTAAAAGCTGTGGCATCGAGCAATACGGAATTTTTTCGTCGAGAATATACTCGATCTCCGGGTTTCCTCGGGCGACGATATTCCCCACCACCGCCAGATCCGGCGCAGGCTGCAAATTCTCCTCGCGAAATCCTTCGTTCCAGCGAATGCCCAGCGAATCCAGCAACGTCGAAGCGGGCGGATACACATTCAGGTCCGAGCCCGTCACCTGAAAGCCTCGCTCCTTCAGCATGCCTGCTACCGGCGCCATCGCGGCGCCCGCAATGCCAAGTACATGCATGTGTTCGGGCTTTGGTCCTATCATTTACGCCTCGCCGGCGGTTCGTGTGTTACCCCGTGCATGCCGGCTCCAAAATTTCTAGCGTCGCGCTTGCGCCATTGGTCTCGTTCGCAAAAATTCGCGCTCGAACTCCGAGTGGCAGTGTCAACATGGGTCGCGGAGTGTGCCCAATCGCCGCGCCCCACACGACCGGGAATCCCAGCGGTTTCAATATCCGCTTCGCGACATCCTTCACGGTCTCCGTTCCAGCAGGCTCTTCGCATTCGGGGAATTCTCCGAGCACGACTCCTGAAACTCCGCGAAATTTTCCTGCCTGCTTCAAGTGCATTAGCGCACGATCCACTTGCCAGGGCTTCATTCCTCGGTCTTCGAGCACGAGGATTGCGCCGTGGGTGTCGAGTTCCCAGGCTGTGCCCAACGTCGTTTCAACCAGAGTTAGACATCCGCCGAGCAGCGTCCCATCGGCCTTGCCCGGCACTAACGATTCAGTACCCGTCATCTCGATCTTCCATCCGTTTCGCATTTCCGCAACCGCATGCAGGAAACTTTCCCGGTCGTAACCCTCGGCCACGCCTTCTCCCTTGTCAAACCCGGAAGCGACCATGGGCCCGTAAAACGTGACCCAGCGAAATTTCTGCCAAAGAAAGATCTGAAGCGATGTGAGGTCGCTGTAACCCATCAATGGCTTCGGCGTAGCCAGAGCCACACTCAAGCCGTCCAGCAAATAATTCGAGCCATACCCGCCTCGCGTGCAAAAAATAGCTCGGGTATCGGCTTCCGTAAGCGCTTCCTTTAGCGCCGTCAAACGTTCCGCGGCGGTTCCTGCAAAAAAGCCGTCGCGTCCCAGCGTACCAGCTTCATCAAATTTCGTTCTGTAGCCTAGTCGGCCAATTTCGCGAACGCCTTTTTCAAGCCGGCTGCCATCTACGGGACTCGAAAGAGAAATGATCCGGATCAGATTGTCTGGTTCAAGCGCTTGAGGCTTGAGAGTCTGTGGCATGGGCGCAAACGAGAATAAGGAATTTCTAGCAGGGAGTCCAGACAACATCAAGGTTCGGTTTACATCCCAGCAGCGCGTTGCGCGAATCCTAAAAAGATGTCAGCGTGAGCAAAACATCTCCATTCCCGCCTGTCGGCGCAGTTGGTATGGGAGAGGTAGAGGAAAAAGCGGCCACGCGACCGTTTGAGATAATCGGCACGGGCAAAAATTGATCCACGTGCAATTTGGTACCTTGCGATGAATTCGCCGCAGTCGCTACGCCGATTGTGCGAACGGTACAAGCGCTCGTTACACCGAAACACGTATCACGCACGAATAGAAATGTATCCTCGGAATATCGGCGTTTCGTTCCGGTCGAAATCCCGGAGATAAAACTGATATAGCGTCCCGACGCGCTGATCCACGGCGCGAACGCATCTGAATTCGTAGCGACGCCGGCAGCTTCAGTACCGACTAACGTTGTGGCAGGAGAGCATCCATCAGAGGCTGTAGCACCAAGACACGTGTCGCGCAAAAAAATGTTTACCTTCGATTGTGACGCCTCCGCTGCAAGGTTGGAAGCGTTGGACTGAAACACAACCAAGCGTCCATCACCGCTCACGGCCGGAGATTGGCTTTGAGCGTTGCCAGCTTGGCCATCGGAGGAAACCGAGATTTCGATAGTGGAAGGGACGCAGGCTGCGGGGACGTTCAATCCTGAACACGTATCCCGCAGTAGAACTTGTGATGTACGGCGAGGTTCCGTTGCGGATAGCGGCGCCTGAATCACAAAGGCAACATACCGCCCGTCAGCCGAAATAGCGGGACTCTCGCCTGGAGATCCACTGGCAAGGTATTCAGGATCGATCGGAATCTCTTCCGTTCTAGCAGCGCAAGATTTCCCCGCGGTTGGGCCGGCGCAGGTGTCGCGTACGAATATTTGAAATCCTGTGCTTGTTTGCCCCGCAACCGAATTCGGAGCCGAGGACGCGAACGCGATGTACCTTCCATCAGCACTAATCGAAGCGGACGCACTCTGACCCGCGGCGACCAATTCGCCGAAAACATCCAGCGATATGGATTCCGTATGTGGCGTACAACCCGCAGGCGCATTCACTCCGGTGCAAAGATCGCGGACAAAAAGATTCAGCGCGCGCGTTTTGCGCTCGGAGACGCTTGGCTGGCTGGAAACGAGATTCGTCGCCTTGGATTCAAATACTACAAACCGTCCGTCCGCGCTGAGCGCGACCCGGTTGACCGCCTCTGCATTAGGCGCGCTGCCATCTGCGGCCAAATCCACGGCGATCGTCTTCTCCGCACACGAAACCGCGCCTAAGCAGGTGTCGCGCACAAAAACATTTCCGCTTTCGCCTGCTGCCACTAAATTCTTCGCTTTTGAAAAAAATGCAACGTAACGGCCATCCGCGCTGATCGCAGGCGCTGCACTCGCTCCGTCCGCGGCGACCGCTCGAGGCGCTCACCGATGCCACCTTGGGAAACGCGGAACCGTTCGTCGTGTAGTCGAAATCCACGGCAGGTGAATACAACTGCGTATCGCCCGGGGTCGTATTGTAAACGCTCACGCTGGCGAAACCCGGAGAAGCGATATTAGATTGCCGGAACGCTTGCAGTTAATCTGAGTGGAGCTCACGAATGTAGTCGAAAGCGGTGCGCCGTTCCACGCGACGGTCGAACCAGCAATTTGTGTCACGCCGTTCACTATCAACCGGTGGTACAAAATTCGACCCGTTCACAGTAAGAGTGAAGGTGCCGCTACCCGGCGTGCCGCTCGGCAGGATTCAGACTCGATATCAACGGCGTGCCATTCTGCACGGGTTAATTACAAAAGTGGCTGCAAGCGAAGGGCCGCCGGGTTCCGGATTCGACACAGTGACCGCGGCAAGGCCCGCGCTGGCAACGTCGGAAGCCAGAATTGTGACGACAAGCTGTTGCGTAGTGGTATTCAGAACGCTCGTGCGCATCGAGCCGTTCCAGAATACTTGCGATTGCGGCTTGCTGACAAAACCGGTACCAGAAATAAATAGTGTGAACATCTGGCTGCCCGCGGTGATGCTGGAGGGAAACAGTCCCGTGATAACCGGCGTGGGAGAGGTTGCGCTTTGGTGTTCGTGCTCGAGCAGCTCCCGAGCAGCACCGCGCCTATCAGGAGCGCCAGCAAAGCAGTCCACCGCAAATGCATCAGTTCCATCCTCCTATAATTTTCACGGAACCCTGAGGCCGCCATCGTGACAAGAATTTGTCGAGCGGAACGGGAAAACCAAAACGCCTGCCAATAAATTATGACCAAGAATTGATAGCACCCCATGCACAGCCCGTCAACTCGGATTCAATTGTACGGCCTTTGGTTGGCCGCCGCGGACTTTCGCCCTTTTCTTCTGCTGCAAACGCCAGAAAATCTATTCGTAACTAAACAGGCCGGATATCGCAGCGCACTTTCATCGCGCTTAGCTTTTCATCAAATCGCGTTCCTGCGGATAGGTTACGTCCGCGTCGAACTCTACAACGATCCCGTCTTCGCTGCGATGACTGTGCCATCGGTGGGCTTGAATCCCGGACTCCTCAACGATTTGATGCGCGCGCGGGAGCACGCTGGCATCCTCCGCGATCAATCGGAAAGTCACCATGCGCATGTGAAGTCCAAAGCGTTCTTCTGCGACGCCCAGAAATACTAGCGCGACCAAAAGAATTAGAGTCGCGAAAATGGCAGTCATCAACATGCCGGCGCCAACCGCCATGCCCACGCTGGCGATTACGAAAATTGTCGCCGCGCTGGTGATTCCCACCACGCCGCCGCGGCCGCGAATCACCACTCCGGCGCCGATAAATCCGATTCCCGGAATAATCTGCGCAGCAATGCGCGTGTGATCGCCGCCCACGTTTCCAGCCATTTCGTAGGAAATGATCGTGAACAATGCGGCGCCGAAACAAATCAGCATGTTGGTGCGCAGACCCGCCGGCTTGTGACGTAACTCACGCTCGAGTCCGACTAATCCCCCAAGGAAACCGGCGAGCAACAACCGCGCCGACGATGTAAGAATTCAAATCGTGCAGCATAAATTTGCTCGGCTACAGCTTAAATGTCGTAAGTTTCAGAAAGCGACGCGCCCGTGCGGTTATTTCGCGGCGCGTCAGATTCGTCAGGCGCTCAACGCCGAAGCGTTCGACGGCAAAGCTTCCCAGCACCGAACCGTACACCATCGCGCGGCGAAGCGTTTGGTCATTAATTCGGCCCTTCGCCCGCCAAGTAGCCCATGAAGCCACCCGCAAAACTGTCCCCGGCGCCTGTAGGATCGTGCACCTCTTCCAGCGGAAACCCCGGCACCGAAAACAGAAAGTTATTGTGCACCATCAAAGCGCCGTGTTCACCGCGTTTAATCACCAGAGTCCGCGGGCCCATTTTGAAAACGTGTTTGGCTGCGCGCATCAAATTGTGCTCGCCGGTTAGCTGGCGCGTTTCATCATCGTTAATCATCAAAATCTGCGTGTGTTTAAGTGTTTCGCGTAATTCGGCTGGCGTGCGCTCGATCCAGTAATTCATGGTGTCGAGCCCGACCACTTTTGGCTTGCATTTCATTTGCTTCAGAACCGAACGCTGCAGCGTTGGATCGATGTTGCCCAGAAAAATAAACGACGAATCGCAATAGGTTCCCGGCAAAGTGGGCCTGAAATTTGCAAACACATTTAAATCGGTCGCCAGCGTCGTGCGCTCGTTCATGATTCTTGCTGTAGCGCCCGGACCAAAAAAATGTCTTCCCGGTTGCGTGTTCCAGACCTTCCAGGTCAATGTTGCGGCCATGAAAAACAGCTTTGTCTTTCGCGTGAAGTCGTCTCCCACAATAGCTACCACGCGAACAGGCGTGAAATAGCTGGCGGCCAGCGCGAAATAACTCGCGGCTCCTCCCAACGTGCGTTCCACTTTGCCATGCGGCGTCTCAAGCGCGTCGAAAGCGACCGAACCAACAACCAGTAGTGACATTCACTCTCCGTTTAGGAAATATATTTGCCGATGATGGGTGCGAGCCTTTTTTTCGCGGCGGCTGAAATCGCTGTGCGGTCTGTGAGAATCGCATGCGCAAGCGCCGAACCGCACTTGCAACTTCGCGCCTCCGGCAGTTCGCGCACCACTTCGCGCAACACGCGCTGCACGTTCGAAGTATTGCGATTTAAATTTCTGAATAATTTCGTCCAATGTAACGGCGTCATGGTTAGGGATGCCAGCAATCGTAATCCGTAACCATGGCAATCGTGGCGTAGCAAATCTCCGCTTCGCGCGCGAGCTTCGCCTCGGTCAAATTTGTCATCCCGATCACGTCGAAGCGAAGCTGGCGATACGTATGCGATTCGGCCAAGGTGGAAAATTGCGGCCCTTCCATGCAAACGTACGTTCCGGAGCGATGTGCTTTCACGCCGGCTCGCTCACACGCATCAGCGATGTGCGCCGCCAAAATGCGTGCAGGTTGGCTTGTCGAACCCGACGTGCGCGACGATTCCGCCGCCGAAAAACGTTGCGACACGCAGGCGTGTGCGATCGAAGAATTGATCCGGAATCACGAAAATCGAGCGGCGGCAAATCATCTCGAAGAGAACCGACCGCGCTGACCGAGAGAATCTTGTTCCACTCCCAGCATCTTCAGCGCGCAAATATTCGCGCGATAATTGATCTCGCTCGGCGTAAACCGGTGACCGCGCCCATGTCGGGCCAGGAAGGCCACGCGGCGTCCCTCGAGTGTGCCGATCACGATCGCGTCAGAGGGATCGCCGAACGGCGTCTGCACCCGCGAACTTCGCGGGTATCGGTGAGTCCGGGCATGTGAGTAGAGCCCGCTTCCCCCGATAATTCCGATACGAATCGCTTCCTTCTTCGTCTTCCTTTTCTTGGCTTTGGCTGCTTTCGCCATTTTCTACCTTCTCTATCGACGATTTCCCTTTGGCATCAACTTCTAATCAATCGTCACCGGTTCTGCTTCCCATTTTCCGTCGCGCTCGCGCAAATACGCCGCCGGCACTTTGGGCATCGTGGGCAAAGAGAGCGATCCATCCCTCTTGAATCGCTTCCGGAATCCATTTCTTTTTGTTTTCGAGCGTCGTCACCGGATACAAGTCAAATCCCATGATCCACGGCAGCGCCAGATGAGCCGTAGTGGGCACCAAGATCGGCGAAGAAAAACGCTGTCTGACCGCCTCCGCTGAGTTTCACGCACTGCATATTTGCGGTGTGTCCCGGGACGCGAATCAATTCCACTCCAGGCGCGATCGCACGGTCGTCGACCAGAAGGGACCATTTTCCCGCCGCCTCGAGCGGAACATAATTTTCGAGTCGATGTAGCTTGCGCGATCTCGCTCCGTTCGGATTCTTCGCGTGCTCGTATTCACCGCGCTGAACCACATACCGCGCATGCGGAAATGCCGTAACGACTTTATCTTTCTCCACGCGCGTGTTTCCGCCGCAATGATCGAAATGCAGATGCGTGTTGATCACGATATCGATCTCGTGCGGATGCACGCCGTAATCGCGCAGCCTCTCCGTCAAATGCGGGCCATCCAGCGCATAAATATCGCGACGCTTTTCGTCCCATTTTTCGCCAGCGCCGGTCTCCACCAAGAATGGTTTTGCCGCCGGCACGCACCAGCAGACAATTCATCGCCAGCTTGATTCGGTTCCTGGCGTCGGCCGGAATTTTCTTTTCCCACATGGGCTTCGGAATGACGCCAAACATCGCGCCACCATCCAGCCCTAAATGACCGTCCACCAGAACGTGAAATTCCAGTTGCCCAAGTTTCAAGATTTATCTCCGAGTCCCGCGCGTGCCAGAATCTGATTCACAGCGCCGTAAGGATCCATTTTTCGTTCCGCTACCTGCGAAGCAATTCTATCCAGTTCCCGTTCACCGAGTTGTTCGCCGACGACGCGCTCCATGAACGCGCCTCAAGAAGCTGAAGAATCCATTCTTTCCAGTGTGAAACTTCACGCGCTTTTCGATCGTGCGTCTGCTCAAAATGCGCGCGGAAAAGTCCAATCTGGCGTGCCAGTTCGTCCACACCTTTATTTTCCGTGGCCACCGTGCGCACGACCGGCGGTTTCCAGCCTATCTCGCTCCGGTACCAGTTGCAAAATGGCTCGCAACTGCTGTTCGTAACGATCCGCGCCTTCGCGATCGCATTTGTTCAGCACGAAAATGTCGCCAATTTCCATCAATCCGGCTTTGAGACTCTGTACGTCATCGCCCATACCCGGCATCAGCACGACGATGGTGCAGTCGGCGAGGCGAACGATTTCGATTTCGCCCTGGCCGACGCCCACCGTCTCGATCAAAATCATTTGCTTGCCGGCAGCGTCCATCAGCAGCGCTGTGTCTCTAGTGGCCTGCGCCAATCCGCCGAGAAACCTCGGAGTGGCCATCGAGCGAATAAATATTCCCGAGTCCGTCGCGTGTCCTTGCATGCGCACGCGGTCGCCCAAGATCGCGCCGCCCGTGAACGGACTGGAAGGATCGACGGCGATAATCCCCACGGTCTTTCTTCTCGCCGCGATACTGGCTCGCCAGACGATCCACCAACGTGCTCTTGCCAGTACCCGGTGCGCCGGTGATTCCCACGCGGTAAGCGTGGCCGGTATAAGGAAACAGCTGGCGAAGTATTTCCTCCGCCTCGCGCGCCCGATTTTCAATCGCAGAAACCGCCCGCGATATCGCGCGTACATCTCCCGCGCGAACTTGCTCGGCCCAATTGTCGACGGATACTGGTCATTAGAAGTAGGCGATCACTTCAAGAATTCATAGCGCGAAGCGATGAACGTGGAATCAGCGGACTGTTTGCAGTCTTCAAAATCATCCTTTTCCCAGAATCTGCCGCGCGATTACCAGCCTTTGGATTTCGCTGGTACCCTCGCCGATGGTGCACAACTTCACATCGCGATAAAATTTTTCCGCCGGATAATCCTTAATGAAACCGTAGCCGCCGTGAATCTGCACAGCTTCATTGGCCACGCGCACAGCCACTTCGCCGGCATAGAGTTTCGCCATGCTCGACTCGCGAGTAAACCGCGCATCGTAATTTCCCGCAGCAATTGCTTGATCGGCCAGCCACGCAGCCTGGTAAGTGAGCAGCCGCGCCGCTTCGATCTCCATGGCCATGTCCGCGAGTTTGAACTGAATAGCCTGAAATTCCGCGATGGCCTTTCCGAACTGTTTTCGCTGCTTTGCGTAACGCAAGGACGCCTCGTAAGCCCCCTGTGCCATGCCAAGTCCGAGCGACGCGATTGAGATGCGGCCGCCATCGAGAATTTGCAGGCTATTTACGAAGCCCTCTCCTTCTTTGCCCAGCAGATTTTCTGCGGGAACTTTGCAATCGCTGAAAACAACTTCGCTCGTGTCGCTCGCGCGCAGGCCCAGCTTGTTTTCTTTTTTTCCCGGGCGAAATCCTGGCGTGCCCTTCTCGATGATGAATGCCGAAATTCCGTGGCTTTTCTTTGCGGCGTCCGTCACAGCCATGCCGACGCACACATCCGCGTAATGACCGTTCGTGGTAAACGTCTTCGAGCCGTTGATCAGCCAGCCGCCATCTCTCTTTACCGCCGACGTTCGCGTTCCGCCCGCGTCGGAGCCCGCTTCCGGTTCGGTCAGCGACCAGCAGCCGAGCTTCTTGCCTTGCGCCAGCGGCACAACATATTTTTTCTTTTGCTCTTCCGTTCCAAATTTGTAGATGTGATTGGTACAGAGGGAATTGTGCGCGGCCACGATAATGCCGACCGAGCCGTCCACGCGCGACAGTTCTTCAATGATGATGGCGTACTCGATGTAACCCATCCCCGCGCCGCCATACTTCTCGGGGAAAATCACGCCAAGAAAGCCCATCTCCGCGAGCTTCGGAATTATTTCGGCGGGAAAATGAGAGGCTTCGTCCCACTCCATTACATGAGGAAGTATTTCACCCTCGGCGAACGCGCGAACCGTTCGCCGGAGCTGTTGCTGTTCATCGGTTAGCGAAAATTCCACATCACCTCACACAATGGCGCAAATCTCGGCACGGCCAAGGTTCCTTTTATACCATACGGATGGGCGCGCCGAGAACGCAGGACTCGGCGCCGATCCCTCTGGGGGTAGGCTTACCAGTCGACTTTGTGGCCTTTGTTTTGCTCGTCCAGCCACTGCTTTAGCGGCGCGTAGTATTCGAGGATCGCCGTGGCGTCCATTTGCTTTTCGCCGGTCAACACCTCCAGCGCTTCCGGCCACGGACGGCTTTCGCCCATGGCGAGCACTTTGTTCAAGCGCGCGCCCGCTTCCTTGTTGGTATAAATCGAGCAGCGATGCAGCGGTCCTTTGTAGCCGGACTCCCGGCAAAGAGCGCGGTGAAATTGATATTGCAGGATTGCAGCAAGGAAATAGCGCGCATAAGGGACGTTCGCCGAGACGTGGTACTTTGCACCCGGATCGAAATCTTCTTCGCTGCGTGGCGACGGAGGAGCGATCCCCTGATATTTCTTCCGTAGTTCCCACCAAGCTTTGTTGTAATTTTCCGGCGTTACTTGGCCGGAAAAAACTTCCCATCGCCATTTGTCAATCAGCAGGCCAAATGGAAGGAACGCCACCTTGTCCAGAGCGCGCTTCATCAACAGGCCGATGTCGGACGACGCGGGCGGCACATTTTCGAGTAAACCAATCTGCTTCAGATATTCCGGCGTGACGGAGAGCGCAATCGTGTCGCCGATGGCCTCGTGGAAGCCGTCGTTCGCGCTGTTGCGAAAAAGCGGCGGCTGCGTGTCATAAGCGCGCTGATAAAAATTGTGGCCCAGTTCGTGATGGATGGTCGTAAAGTCTTCGGACTTTTGCTCGATGCACATTTTGATGCGCAGGTCCTCGACGTAATCAATGTCCCAGGCGCTCGCATGGCAGACCACGTCGCGATCGCGCGGCTTGGTGAACATGGAGCGCTCCCAAAATGTTTGCGGCAGGGCGGCAAAGCCCAGGGACATGAAGAAACGCTCGCCGTAGTGAACCATTCCGACCGGATCAATCTGCTTGGCTTTCAAAATTTCTGTAAGGTCGTAGCCAGGATCGGCATTCGCGGGCGCTATTAGCGGATAAATATTCGTCCAATCTTGCGACCATATATTGCCAAGCAGGTGCGCCAGAATCGGCCGGTCTTCGCTGACCACCCCGGGACCATATTTTTTCTCCAGATTCCAGCGAACGTAGGCGTGCAGCGACACATACAGCGGCCGGACCTGCTGCCAAAGCCGGTCGACCTCCACACTAAAAGCGTCGGGCGCCATGTCGTAGTTCGAGCGCCACATCGCTCCGACATCCGCAAACCCAGTTTCGCGCGCACCTTTATTGGCCAACACCACCATGCGCGTGTATCGCTGGCGCATGGGAGGAGCAATTGCGTGCCAGCCTTCCCACGCGTGCTGCAGCTCCTTAGGATCGCGGCTCGTGGCCATAATGTGTTCGATATCGTTCAACGAAAGACATTTCCCCTGCGGACCATTCGGACACCACTTCCCTTTCCCGTAATCGCTTTGCAGCGAAGCATTGATCTGAGAAAGTTCCGTGCTCTCTGCGTTGTCGCGCGGCGCGGGAATGTCTACGGAAAGCTTTATCAGCTTGAGCTTGCGCGCTACATCGTCGGGGAGTCTCAAGCCTTCGTAAGGGCGTGCTTGGGCAGCGAGTTCCGCGGTGGCTGCTTTTACGGCTTGATCTGCTTCGGCAGCGATCTCTTCGGTGTCCGGTGTAATAAATGTCTCTTGCACCCAGGAGGCGCGTTGGGCCGCGACCCACAGCGTCAGCAGACGGTTTTCCGCGCCTTCAACGAATTGGCGCGCGTTTTCGGCGGTCGGCTCCGATGACTTCATCTGGGTCGGCGCCGCGGCTTTCCCAGCTGGGGAAATTCGCCTATCGGTCGTCATTGCTTGGTTATCTCCATTCGCTGCCAGAATTCCTGACGCGATGCATAGTGTGAATAACCCTGCGGTCACCGCAACGCTCTGCCCATTTCTTGCGACGTGCATAGTCTCCCCGATTAAGAATGCGCGGCTGCTGGAGCAGGTACTCTCAGGACTTCACCCATCGCAATTAGGGCGTTATCGATGCCGTTACCTTGTACATCGCAGTGTGTGACCATACGAATCGAATATTTGTCCGTTGGACCGCATAGAATTTTTCGTTTGCCGAGATCCGCGCAAATTTCTGCTGCCGTTCGGCCCGTTCCGCGAACATCAAAAATCACGATGTTCGTGACAACTTTCGCGGCATCGAATGAGATTCCTTTTATCTTGGCCAACCCTTGGGCTAAGACCTTCGCGTTTTCGTGGTCGCGATGGAGATTTTTCGGCGACTCCTCGAGCGCTACCAGACCGGCAGCAGCGAGCACGCCCGCTTGGCGCATGCCGCCGCCGAGCATTTTGCGCGCGATGTGCGCTTGCTGAATGAACTCTTTGGATCCAACCAACATCGACCCTACCGGCGCGCCCAATCCTTTCGACAAGCAAAACATCACAGAATCACAATGTCGCGTGAGATCCGCAACGGTTTTTCCGAGCGCTACCGCCGCGTTGAATATTCGAGCGCCATCGAGATGGACTCGAAGCCCCGCTGCATGCGCCTGCTTGCAGATATTTTCTGTCACGGCGACTGGGTACACGGTGCCACCGTGCATGTTATGGGTGTTTTCCAGAGCGATCAGCCCAGTCTGCGAGTAGTAGTAAGTCTTGGGCCGGATCAGCGGCTCGATCAGATCCCATGTGAGGACTCCATCGGGAGCAGGCGTCGTGCGCGGCATGCACCCGGCAATGGCGGACATCGAGGCGAGCTCATATTGGTTGACGTGCGCGCGCTGCTCGCAGATTACCTCCATCCCCGGTTGCGTCCATGTTTTGATGGAAATCAGGTTCCCCATTGAGCCGCTGGGGACGAATAGCGCGGCTTCGCGGCCAAAAATTTCTGCGGCGCGTTCTTGCAAGCGATTGACCGTGGGGTCTTCGCCGTATACGTCGTCGCCGACTTCGGCTTCGGCCATCGCGCGACGCATCGCCACGGATGGTCTTGTGACTGTGTCGCTTCGCAGATCTACGATGTCCAACGCGTTCTTCTCTTCTCCCGACGATGTGCACATGCCAGCTCCTTATCCCAGCAATTCGACAAACACCTCATTGGAAACCGACAACCGATCTGGTGCAAGGCGCAGGTTGGCTCCGTTCAACTCGACGAGACCCTGTTGCGCCAGTGGTGCAATGCGCTTGCGCAAATTCACATGATAGTCACGCTCGACGCGATCGAGGTCGATCCCTTCCAGTTGCCGCAAGCCCAAAAATAATTCCTCTTCGAGCGCTTGCGCTACAGTAACCGTTTCGATTTGCTCGCGCGGCGAAGTTCCCTGCTCCATGCAGGCCACGTACTGCGCTGAATCGTGAACATTCGCCCAGCGCTTTGCGCCGTCAAACGAGTGCGCGCCCGCGCCGAAGCCCAGATACGGCTGCCGCTGCCAGTATTTCAAATTGTGCCGAGAACGCATGCCCGGTAGCGCCCAGTTTGAGATTTCGTAATGTTCGTAACCTTTGGCCGCCAGTCGCACGCAAGCTGAATCGTAAAATTCGGCTATCGAGTCATCCGGCGGAATTTCCGCCGCGCCGTACTTATTCCCTCCGGCCAGAGATTCCTTGCCTAATCTGCTGCCTTCGTCAATTTCCAGCATGTAGATGGACACGTGTTCAGGGCGAATTTGCAGAAGTCGCGTAACTGAGTCCTCCCACGATTCGCGAGTCTGGTGCGGAAGACCAGCAATAAGGTCCCAGCTGATATTGCGAAATCCTGCCTCACGAAGGCTGGCATCGGCAGAAAAAATATCGGCGCGGCGATGCATCCGTCCCGCGGCTTGTAGCTCCTTGTCGCTGAACGATTGTGCTCCCAAGCTTATCCGATTGAATCCCGCGACAAGCCATGCTTCGGCTTTCTCGCGCGTAATCGTTTCAGGGTCGGCTTCCAGCGTGACCTCAGGCCACTCCGCGATTACGTCCCCTCGATTTGTCGGATTTGTAAAGTGGAAAGTATGACCAAAGGTGGTCAGAATTTTTCCTATCGCGACTGGCTCTAGGAGGCTGGGAGTTCCGCCGCCGAAATAAACAGTGTCCACGGTAATCTCGCCAATTTCGGAGCTCAGCGAAGCGGCCGTCTGTTCTATGTCGCGGCAAACCGCCGCGGCATATGGCTCGTACCGGTCGCGCGATACCACGCCCGTATGAAAATTGCAGTATGTGCACTTCGTTTGGCAGAAGGGCACCTGAATGTAAACGCCCAATTTCATTTTGGTCGAACGATTGTACCGCAGGAGGCTCTATACCGAAGAAAAAGTGGGATGCCAAAATTGACCCACGGGCCGTCAATCAGCCGTGTCCGAAACAATCTTGACCCGGAGTTCTCGAGTTCGAGGCCCATCGAACTCCGCGAAGAAAATGGCCTGCCAACGCCCCAGGGCAAGCTTTCCGGTTTCAATCCCTATTGTTTGCGATGACCCCACTAAGGCCGTCTTGATGTGCGAATCGGAATTTCCCTCGTCATGTTTGGAATGGACGACCTTCGGAACGATGCGGTCGAAGGCGTCCTCGATTTCTCTCGCGACGGCGGGATCGTAACCTTCATTGATCAAGACCCCGGCAGTCGTGTGCGGCACGTACATGTGGCACACGCCGCTGTTGCATGCTGACTCGCGAACGACGCCTTGCACCTCTTTGGTTACGTCTTGCAGTTCTGTTCTTCTCGCGGTCTGGAGGTACAGTATGCGAGTGAACGAGCCATCATTCTTGTTCGGTTTCGTCGTCATCGTTTTATGCCTCATGAATCTGGCCTATTTTGAGAGGGTCTCCACCTGCCCGAATATTTGCAGCCTGCTTCCTCTATACAGTAAACTTCTCGACTCGTTTCCGCACCGGGGGCTTTCATGCTGGTGGTGATGCAATCTCAGGCGACCGAAGAACAGATCCGCGCCGTTTGCGATCGAATCGAGTCGCTGGGATATAAGGCGCATCCCATCCCCGGTTCAGGGCGCACGGCGATTGGCATCACGGGAAATACCGGCACCGTGGACATCGCATCGGTCGAATCGATGCCGGGCGTAGTCGAATGCATCCCCGTAAGCAAACCTTACAAGCTGGTCAGCCGTGACGTCAAACAAGAAGACACCGTCGTGCGAATTCCGACTCATCTAGGCGAAGTTGTTTTCGGTGGAATGGAAGTGGCGATGGTCGCCGGGCCCTGCGCCATTGAAACCCGCGAACAGACTCTTACAATCGCAGGCCACGTTAGCGCTTCCGGTGCCAGATTGTTCCGAGGAGGGGCTTACAAGCCTCGTACATCTCCCTACAGCTTCCAAGGACTTGGCGAGCCTGCGCTGAGAATTCTCGCGCAAGTGAGAGAAGAATTCGGTCTCGGCATTATCACCGAGGCGATCGATAACGAATCGCTCGACCTGGTGGAAAAATACGCGGACGTGATTCAAATTGGCGCGCGTAACATGCAAAATTTCTCTCTGCTCAAACGCGCCGGGCGCTCGCAAAAGCCTGTGCTGCTGAAGCGCGGCATGTCCGCGACGCTCGACGAATTCTTGATGGCTGCCGAATACTTACTGTCGGAGGGAAACTACAATGTGATTCTGTGCGAGCGCGGCGTCCGCACTTTCTCCGATTACACTCGAAACACACTGGACCTCAGCATTGTGCCCGCAGTGCAGCGCCGCAGCCATTTACCTATTGTCGTGGACCCCTCACATGGGACCGGCCGCCGCAACAAAGTTTTACCCCTTTCGCGCGCTGCTGTCGCAGCGGGAGCGAACGGCCTGCTGGTCGAGGTACACCACGATCCCGATCACGCGCTCTCCGATGGCCCTCAATCCATTCTGCCGGCAGAACTCCATCAGCTCATCCACGAAGTCCGCCAGATTGCGGGCGTTCTGGGCCGAACCATTAATTGAGCTCGCATTTGCTCTCCTTCATGATTTCGAGTCTTGAAATCATGTGATTTTGTTGTCTTCTCTCCACACTTCTACATATACTTCGGCCGTTGAAATGAAACTCCGCGTCAATGCTCGCTTCATTTTTGTTCTGCTTCTTCTGGGTGGTCTTGCTTTCCGCGAAGTTGCGCTGGAACTTCGGCCGTCGTTTCTGCGGCCAGGGCTTCATCTTTTCGCATACGTGGGAAACACAGGAGATGGCACTCTTACCTCGATCGATTTGGTCAAGTTGTCGCCTCTCTCGACCATCGCAGTCGGGGCCGGGCCGAGCGGCCTGCGCGCACATCCCACTCGAAACGAGATTTGGGGCTTGAGTTCGGCGGGCGGCTACGTCTGGGTGCTCGACACAAAGTTAAATCGCGTCGTGGCACGCATCCCAGTAGGTTCTGAACCCTACGCGCTAGATTTTTCACGCGACGGCCGCCGCGCCTTCATCGCCGCCTCAGGTTCGAACACCGTTCTCGCGATCGACTGTGCCACACGCCAAATAATGGCGCGAGGAACCGCTGGCCGCCGGCCGTGGATTGCCCGCGTTGCGCCGTCGGGGAAAATCGTGGTGGTTTCAAATCGCGACGATTCGTCCATTTCCATTCTCGACGCGACAACGCTGGCTTCGCTGGGCGTTGTGTCGGTAGCCGCGCAGCCGGAGCAGCTGGCCATCTTGCCGGACAGTTCCAAGGTGTTCGTCACCTCCGGCGCGACCAATCAGATTTCGGTCGTGGATCTGAAACAGAAAGTCTTACTTGCGAATCTCTTGCTTGGCGGCGCGCCGGGTGACCTGGTTCTAAAGCCTGATGGCGGCGAGCTTTATATCCCGTCAGCAGACGCGCACGGTCTTCTAATCGTCAACACTCTAACGAACGAGGTCGGCGATTTCCTCCTGCTCGGGATGTCGCCCACCTCCGGAACCTTTTCCAACCCGGACCAGAGACTTTACGTATCCGATTCAGCAGCAGGGCGCGTGATTCCCATAGCAATCGATGTCCGTCAGGCGGGACGCCCCATTCCTGTCGGCCAAAATCCTCGTACGTGTATGCTCACACCCGGGGGCGACATCCTCTTGGTCGTTGATGCTGCATCCAGCGACCTGGCGGTGATCCGCGCGAAGACGTCCGCGCTGATCACGCTGATTCCGGTCGGCGGACGCCCGCATGATGTCGCCGTTAAAGTTTTCTAAACCTGGCGATACACCTCGATCGGGAAAAAACGCTGCGGTCACTACTGGACGATCAAAGTCAGCGCAACGGTCCGCGTCGAAGTGCCCGACGATCCGCCGCCTCCGCGAGCCGACACCCCTAAGACGAATATCAGAAGCAGTACAAAGGGCTGAACAATTTCCGCCCTTCGCAGTGAAAATACGCGGCGAATAGAATCTGATCCCTGACCTTTTCCGCGCGTTTCCGCCGCAAAGAGACGACAACTTCAATCCCCTCTTGTATTAACAGAATTGTGGCGCCGTTCCTCCGCCCAATGAACTTCACTCACGAATCAGCCTGACCTTCGCTTGCTTCAACTATCATTGGAAGGGAAAGCGTCGGCGCATACCGCCCGAGCACGCGGCCCGATGGCCGCGACATTTGCAGCTGTGGATGCGTAGCCGCCCGAATGTCGGGCAAAACGCCTTGACCGGCAAATTTGGACGGTTGATTCGGTACTAAAGGAGAAACGCCGTAGCAATGGGCTCGGGGATCGCGCTCAAAGATTCTTAAGCTGGATTCCAGGCAAAATTCTCTTCTCCCAATTTTAAATCCAGCATTCCGTCAATTGGCAGCACGTCAATCGGCAATCCGCCCTCCCACAACGCCACACTCAAAAGCAGCGACTTGCGATTCTTCAGGTCAAACAATTCCCGCGCCAGACTCACTTCGATAATCTTGTCATATGCTGCCGACACCAAGGACTCCGGGTGCAGCAAACAAGCTCCGCCCTGTTCCAGAATGCACCCGGCAAGTTTTCCCTTGGCTACTCTCACGGTAATGCGCGTTTCCCGCGAATCCCACAACGTGACCCGGAATTGGAAATCCGGAATATCCGCAATCGCTTCGGTGGGGTCAACCCGCAGATAGAAATGTTCCGGGCCGAATCCGTAGCGCAGTTCTTCGAGCACGCAACTGCGGCCGTGCATGCTTCCGCTGCGCTGGTCCGTGATATAGAGGCCGGCCCCAAGCCATTCGAAGTAATTGCTCTCGCGGCCATCCACTTTCACATCCAAATACGCTTCGGGCGCTTCGCGGCGCGCGCGTTCGGGTGCGCGCTTGATCGGATGCAGTAGCGCGTCCGGCACACGCTCACCGAGTGAGGTGTAAACTTCCGTCAAATGCTGGCGATACAACTCGTCGAATTCCGCGTCGTTTGCGGATCCGTGTTCTGGCCCGTACCACCAGCACCAATCGCTTCCTTCGGCCGCTAGCAACGCCTCGTAGGCGCGTTTCGGCGAAGGAACTGACGACTTGTTCCCTGCGGCTGGGCTGGCGCCATCTGATGGAATGCGCTGCGAGACCTTCGCATAGGTTTCACGAGCGTCTCGCAACAAGTCCCATGCGCGGACGTCTTCTGCGTGCCCGATCCACACATCGAAATTCGCATTGATCCAGGAAGCAGGAAAAATTCCCTCCAGTTTCGGAGCATCCAGACGAGCGTCCGCTGCTTCGCTCATAGTCAAAGTGTGAATCTCAGGATCATCCTGCACGCGCTTGTAAAATTGCCTCAAAAAATCGCGGCCATTCTCCGCATAAAACTCCCAGGCATTTTCTCCGTCTAAAATGATGCTCACCGTGGCTGTACTGCCCGCGGGCTGGCGATCGCCAATCGCGCGTATTCGGCGGTGCAGGTCTTCAGCCGCGGCCAATGCGCCCATACGACTATAAACGAACCCAACCAAGTCAGATATGTAGTGGTCTCGGAAGAATCCGGTCATTTCCTTTCCGCAGCGTTGCAGCCTCCATGGAGAATAAAGATCGGGCCCATTTTGCGGGTAGCCTGAAGCGTCGCGCCAGAACCCGATGTTCCGCGTGCGGCCCAGTACTCCTTCATCTGTCGCGAACCACTTGAATCCAAGCTCCATGGCAATCTCGAGCGCTTGATCCGAAACCGATCCCTCCGACGGCCATAATCCCACCGGCGGTTTTCCGAAAATACGTTCGTGATATTGTCGCGAGCGCTGTAACTGTTCTCGCGCGTCCTCCGGATGACGAAAAGCTGGATGCGGCAATGGCGAGTGCGGATTCGACACGCGCGCAATATCCGTGTCGCACAGCAATGGAAGAATCGGATGATAGTAAGGCGTCGTCGAGATTTCGATTTGCCCGCGCTCAGCCGCCAGCCTGTACTCCGGCAGAACGGCTCCGAGCAATTCAAGTTGCTTGTCGCGCAGGTCGGTCTTGTCCTCTTCCGAGTAGTTCGAGCCTTTGCTCGACAACGCATTTACTATGGGATCTTTTGCGATGTACTCTTCGTCCATCCACGCGAGCTGTGATAACAATTGCAGGTCGCGCCAGTCCCGCAAGTCGAATCGAGCGACACAAGCTTCCAACCCCGCGGACTTTACTTGCGCTTGCAGCTCGGCAAATCGAGGCCAGCGCCGTACGAAATTTTCGTTCGCTTGAAACGCGCGTTCGAGTATGCCGCGCTTCTGCTGAGCGTCGAGCGAATCCGCCGGCGCCAACGCCAGCTCGAACCAGGGCTCTTTAAAATTTCCGCTCGCGTATTCCTCGATTTGCGCCGCAAGCAGCGGCACAAAATTGAAAGTTACATGCACGCCCGGGAATTCTCCCAGGATTTTCACCATGCCCCAGTAATCTTTCAGGGCGTGCAATCGCGTCCACGGCAGCATGTAACGTCCGGTGAACGGTTCGCGGTACTGCGGTTGGTGCATGTGCCATAGCAATGCGAGGTTCACGCGGCTCAACGGAGAGAACCTTTTGTTTGCACGAACACCTCTACAGCTGGATTTTGCCTCGAACCAGCGTGGAACGCGTCTGCGCCCCTTTCTCTTAACATGTTAGAATGGCCTCGCGCAAACATGCGCCTGCTCGATAAATATATTGGCCGCGAAGTAGCCTCGCATTCGGTACTTGGCCTCGCTGTCTTCACTTTCGTTTTCTTCGTGCCGCAACTCGTGCGTTTGATGGATTTAGTCGTCCGCCACTCGGGTGGCATTCAGACCGTCGCTCTCCTGTTTCTGTGTTCGCTCGCGCCGGTACTGGCCTTCACCATCCCGATGGCCGTTCTCGTGGGAGTGCTCATCGGACTTGGCCGCCTGTCCGCTGACAGCGAAATCGTTGCCATACACGCTTCCGGAATTAGCATGCGCCGGTTGCTTGTGCCGATTGGATTCGTCGCCGCGTTCAGCGGGATCCTCACGCTTCTGCTCACGTTTTGGCTCATTCCCATGTCCTGGCGCACGCTTGCCAAGCTGGAACAGAAAATTCTTTCGTCTCAAGTACCTTTCGCCGTGCAGCCGCGCGTGTTTGACGAGCGCTTTCCGCACTTCGTATTATACGTGCAAGATGTGGAAGCCGCAGCGACGCGCTGGCGCGGCGTTTTCCTAGCGTCGTCCGCGCAGTCCGCAGCTACATCGAATCTAACGCTGGCCCAAGATGCGCAAGTCGTCGCCGGATCGGAGCAGCACCAGATTGAGCTTCATCTGGGCCCCGGCAGCACCCATGAGTACGATCCGCATGAAGCGGACCACTATAGTGTAACGACGTTTGGCCAGAGCGACATTCCCATCGATATTTCGCCCTCTGCAACCAGCACCAGGAGCGCGGCGTTCACTGACGCGGAGAAATCCATCTCCGGACTTCTCGCATATCACGGACCTAACTGGCGCGACGCCCGCGTCGAGTTCCATCGGCGTATTGCTTTTCCCGCAGCCTGTCTCATCTTTGCGCTGCTAGGCGTTCCCGTCGGAGTTCGCCCACGCCGCGGCGGGCGGGCCGCCGGTCTCGTCCTCACGCTGGTCCTGATCGGTGGCTACTATTTTCTATTCGTCACCGGCGCGCATATGGCGCAACAAGGCTCCATCGCCCCCTGGGCCGGAATCTGGGGAGCGAACATTGTTGCCGCGGTTATCGGACTTTTCTTTCTACGGCGCATCGAAAATATTCGTAGGCCGAGCCGCGTCACAGCAGCCTTCGAATCTATTTTTTCGCGTCAACGAAAATCTCAGCGCCTGGAATCCGACGCCGCGCCAGTCCCCACCTCAAACGGACCCGTCACCGCTGGCTCCGCCACACTTCCTCGCCCTGCTATTGGCATTCTCCACGAAACCGGCGCGGGCAGCTCCGTTGGATTTCCGATGCTTATGGATATGTACCTCCTGCATCAGTTTTTCTATTACTTCCTCGTGCTGCTCGCGGGTTTCGTACTGATATTTGACGCCTTTACGCTTTTCGATCTGCTCGGTGATATTTCGAAAAATCACATACCGGTCTTGATGGTCCTCAATTATTTTCGGTATCTGGTGCCGCTCATGGTGTACCAACTTTCGCCGCTCGCGTGTCTTGTCGGCACTCTTGTAACTCTTGCTGTCCTCGCGAAAAACAATGAAGTGATTGCTTTTAAGGCCAGCGGCGTCAGTCTCTACCGTATTGTTCTTCCGCTTACGCTGGCCGGCTGCATCATTGCCGGCGCCATGTTCCTGCTGGACGATACTTTTCTGCCCTACGCCAATCAGCGCCAGGACGCGCTTCGCAACCAAATCAAGGGCCGCCCGGCACAAACTTATTTTCAGCCGGCTCACCAGTGGATTTTCGGGGAAAATGACAAAGTTCTTAATTACGAGCTTTTCGACTGGGATCGCCAGCTCTTCGGCGGATTAAGTATCTTCGAGCTAGATCCGAATACTTTCCAACTGCGCCGCCGCGTTTTTGCCACCCGCGCCTCGTGGGAGTCCAGCGAGAACGCCTGGGTGCTTACCGGCGGCTGGATACGCGATTTCGACGGTAGTAAAGTAACCCGTTACTTTCCGTTCAAGGTATATTCGCTGCCCGAATTCACCGAGACACCCAGCTACTTCCGCCGGGAAGTTCGCCAATCCGCTCAGATGAATTGGCGGCAATTAGGCCAGTACATTGCAAGTCTCCGTCAGGCGGGATTCGACACTTCGCGGCTTTCCGTCCAATGGCAAAAGAAGTTCGCGTTCCCGCTGATCGCGGCGATTATCGTTTTCCTCGGCGCGCCATTCGCCTTTCTGGTAGGAACTCGCGGAGCCGTGGGAGGGCTCGCCGTGGCTGTATGCATCGGAATCGTTTACTGGGCGACAGCCGCCCTCTTTGAAGCCATGGGCTCCGTCGGGCAATTGCCGCCGCTACTGGCTGGATGGGCTCCCGACGCAATCTTCGGTTTCCTGGCAGTCTACTTCTTCCTGAAAATGCCTACGTGATTTTTCCTAAAGTGTTAGTTGTATTGTCTGTTTTGCTTTCGTAGCGCCGTGACGGGGCTTCCGCCCGGCATCTTGAATTTTATTTTAAGGTACTGCTATATGTGAGGTAGAGGTATCTCCTTAAAGCGCCACCGTAATTGTCGGCTGTCCTACAACTAAACTTTCCGTTCTATTCCGCGTGGCCGTCAGGCTGTCCGCGGCCCGCGAAGAACTCGAACTGGCAGCATGATAATCGCGCGCACTAATTTAAGCACTCCTTCCACTGCAATCCCCACAAGTCGGAATGGCAACAGGATCAACCACACGATCGGATATATCACCAGCGCGAGCAGCGCCAGCGGCCAGCAAAGCACCAGCAAGATGCACCAAAGTAGGAATCCCACCATTGCACCTCTCCGCATCCAAGATGTCCCTACCGATGATACGCACCGTGCGAGGATTTCGTTCCCTATGCAGCGTCCGCAGCTTCAATCCCTCACTCTGGGAATCAGCGACTTGATCTTCTGGATCACCAGATCAATCCCCACTTCGTTATGCCCGCCCTCCGGAATGATCACGTCAGCGTATCGTTTTGATGGCTCGACAAATTCCATGTGCATAGGTCGCACCGTCGCCATATATTGCTCGACCACCATTTCCATCGTGCGTCCGCGCTCGCGGATATCCCGCACCAGGCGCCTGATGAACCTTAAATCAGAATCCGTATCCACGAAAATCTTGATGTCCATCAAGTCTCGCAACTCCTTATTCTCGAAAATCAAAATTCCTTCCACGATAATGCTCGATCGCGCCGGAATCTCCACTGTTTCGCCCAGCCTCCGGAAGTTCGCGAAATCGTACGTTGGCCGCCGAATGCCCTCGTCCGCGCGCAACCGCCGCACATGTTCGGCCATCAGCGCCGTGTCCATCGAATCTGGATGATCGAAATTTAGCTTTACGCGCTCTTCAAGGGGCAGGCCGGGGAAATCTTTGTAGTAATTATCTTGTTGCAGAACGATGACGTTCTCGGACGACAGCGCTTCGATGATTCGACGAGTGATCGTCGTCTTTCCTGATCCGGTCCCTCCGCAAATGCCAATGATCAGCGGTCTGTCTGCGAATTGTGGAATAGCTACTCCTGTGTTTTCTTGGGGAGAGGTAGCTTGCCGGATGCCTAATTCTTCGCTTTCCGGACTCCGCCCTTTTTTCTTTCTTCCAGCACCGCTTGTGCCGCCGCCAGACGCGCGGTCGGAACCCGAAACGGAGAGGCGCTTACATAATCCATCCCCACGCGGTGGCAGAATTTCACGCTGTCCGCGTCGCCGCCGTGCTCGCCACAGATACCTATCTTCAGGTCCGGGCGTGTTTTCCTGCCGCGAGCGATGCCCCATTCAACCAGCATGCCCACGCCTGCTTCATCGATCGTCTGAAACGGATCGGACTTGAAAATCCCAGCCTTTCGTTCATCCACGTACTCCGGAAGGAACCGGCCAGCGTCGTCGCGGGACAAGCCCATGGTGGTCTGCGTCAGGTCGTTCGTACCAAACGAAAAGAACTCCGCGACCTCCGCAATCTGATCCGCCAGCAATGCCGCACGCGGAAGCTCAATCATGGTCCCGACGGAATATTCAAGTTTTACTTTAGACCTCAAGATGATCTCGTCTGCTACTCGACGAGTCGCCTGATCGAGAATTTGCATCTCCTTCTTGTCCATCGTCAGCGGATGCATGATCTCAGGTATCACTTTAATTTTACTTTTTTGACATTCAACCGCTGCCTCAATGATTGCGCGAACCTGCATCTCGAGAATCTCGGGATATGTAATGCATAGCCTGCAACCGCGATGGCCGAGCATTGGATTGGCTTCGTGCAATTGTTCTACACGCCGAGCAATCACTTCCGGCGAGATGCCCATCTTCTTGGCTAGCTCCGCCTGCTTTTCCGGATCGTGCGGCACAAACTCATGAAGCGGAGGATCGATCAGTCGGATGGTCACTGGAAGCCCGTCCATCGCCTTAAATATCCCGATGAAGTCTCGTCGTTGAAATGGCAACAGTTTATCGAGAGCAGCTCGGCGCGCCTCGGACGTATCGGCCAAAATCATTTCCTGGATGGCTTGTTGCCGCTCACCGCTTTTTTCCGGATGCTCGAAGTCCTTGAAAAACATATGTTCCGTGCGGACAAGGCCAATTCCCTCCGCGCCCATCTCGCGAGCGACTCGCGCATCCTGTGGGGTATCAGCGTTCGTCCGCACTCCCAGTTTGCGCACCTTATCCGCCCATTTGAGGAGAGTATCGAAAGCCTTGGGCGGTTCCGGTCGAATCAGCGCGATTTGGCCGGAGTACACGATTCCGTCGCTGCCATCCAGCGTAAGCCACTCGCCTTCGCGAACTGCGTGGCCATTCGAACTCATTACTTTTTTCTTGAGGTCGATGTCGAGTCGTTCCGCCCCAACAATGCAACATTTCCCCCAACCACGCGCCACCACCGCCGCATGACTTGTCTTCCCTCCGGTCGCGGTTAAGATCCCTTGCGCAACGTTCATGCCACCAACGTCTTCCGGACTGGTCTCATGCCGCACCAGCACGACCTTTTCTCCGCGCGCTGCCCAGGCCTCCGCGTCTTCCGCTGTGAAAACCGCTCGGCCTACAGCCGCGCCAGGCACCGCATTAATTCCTTTAACAATCTTGCGGGAGGATAACTCCACGCGGTTCATCTGCGGATCAATAACCGGATAGAAAAGCCGCTCTACATCGTCCGGCTGAATTCTTTCAAGTGCTTCTTCAACTTTAATCAGCCGCTCGTCCACCATATCCACTGCGATCTGAAATGCCGCCGTGGGAGTGCGCTTTCCGGTGCGCGTCTGCAACATGTAGAGTTTCCCGTTTTCCACGGTGAATTCCAGGTCCTGCATATCGCGATAATGTTTTTCCAGCGTCTGCCGGACACGTTCAAGTTGTTTGTAAACTTTCGGCATCCGCTTTGAAAGCTCGCTCAGATGCAGCGGTGTCCGAATTCCCGCCACCACGTCTTCCCCTTGCGCGTTCAGCAGGAAATCGCCGAAGAATATCTTCTCGCCGGTGGAAGGATCGCGCGTGAAACATACTCCGGTTCCCGAATCGTCGCCCGTGTTCCCGTATACCATTTGAACTACGTTAACCGCCGTGCCCAGCAGGCCGGTAATTTTCTCGACATGCCGGTAAGTCCGCGCCTTTTCTCCCATCCAGGATTCGAACACAGCTCCGATAGCTCCCCAAAGCTGTTCTCGTGGATTCTCGGGAAACGCCTTGCCCGTCTTCTCACGGAAATATTTCTTGTACTCACCGATGAGCTCCCGCCAGCCTTCGGCTGATACCTGCGTATCATCTTTTACGCCCAGCTTTTTCTTCAAAGTTCGCAAACGCGATTCAAAATCATCCTTCGGCAAGCCAGTTACGACGCTGGAATACATCTGCACGAAGCGCCGGTAGGCATCGTAAGCAAAACGCTCATTTTGTGTCGCACGGGCGAGGCCCGCAACCGAGGTATCGTTCAACCCAAGATTTAAAATCGTCTCCATCATTCCCGGCATGGAGCGCGCCGAGCCGGACCGCACACTCACGAGCAGCGGATCCCTCGGGTCGCCCAATTTCTTTCGGGTAAGCTTTTCCAGGCGCTCGAGGTTTTTCTCGACTTCCTTTCGCAGTTCCTTCGGAGACTGGCGGCCATGCTTGAAGTAGTAGTCGCACGTCTCGGTAGTAATCGTGAATCCCGGGGGAACCGGAAGACCGATGCGAGTCATCTCGGCCAAGCCCGCGCCTTTCCCGCCAAGCAGGCCTTTCATCTCGCCGTTGCCGTCGGCTTTACCAGCCCCGAAGAAATAAACGTATTTCATGTTCACCTCGAATTTGCGGTCCGATCAAAATTTGAAAGCTACAAGTGAATCGTCAAAGTTATCGCGCGACCATTGTCGGCGCGCCAACAGCTGAACTCCCACCTTAACATTCGCGCCTTCGGCTTACGCGCTGGCTCTGGTTTGTTAAAGTGATTCTTTGGAGTCCTCTCAGACAAGTTCGGAGAAATCCGCAATCGTCGAAAACTCCTTCAACAAATTCCCTAACAATGCCACTCGGTTCTTCCGGACATTTGTGTCTTCAACCATCACTAGAACCTTGTCAAAAAACTGGTCCACCGACGGACGCAGCTCCGAAATTACTTCAAGCGCTTCTCGATACTTGCCAGCCTTTTTCCGGCGCACGGCCTCGGCTCCAATTCTCTGCGCCGCTGCATGAAGCTCGCGCTCAGCAGGCTCCCACAGAAGTTCATGTTGCACTTCAATCTGGCCCTTATCTAGTGTGCCGGCCGACTTCTCAAGTATGTTACGAATTCGCTTGAACGATGCCGCCAATGGAGGGAAATCCTTCGTGTGCCGGATCGCTTTCACCGCTGCTACACGTTCGGCTGCATCCACTAAATCATCGGCGCCCGCCGCGAACGCCGCATTGATCTCGTCATATGCGAATCCGCGTTTTTCTTTGAGCATAAAGCGCGCGCGTTCCAGCAGGAAATCCAAAACCTGCTTCTGGACTACCTCTGTCAATTCAATCCGGGGCGCGTGCTCCTTCAACGATTTTGCCGCCGCCGAGATCGCCGCTGAAACAGAAAGCGGCAGCTTCTTTTCCAGAATAATTTTCGCCACTCCTAGCGCCGCGCGCCGCAGCGCAAATGGATCGCTCGACCCGGTAGGGACAGCGCCGACGGCAAAGCAAGCGACCAGAGAATCCAGCTTGTCCGCAAGCGAAACGGCGCAACCAGTTAAGTTGCGCGGCAATGCATCATCGATCCCGAGCGGTTTATAATGGTCGTAAATAGCCTGCCAGATTTCCTCCGGCTCGCCCTGCGCTCGCGCGTACAAACCACCCACGATTCCCTGCAATTCTGTGAACTCGCGCACCATCTCCGTGACTAAATCGCACTTGGCTAGTTCAGCCGCGCGGTCCGATCCCGCGACATCGGCGCGCGAAACGCCTCCGCTGAACCACTGTTGCGCGAGCCAGCGGGCCAGCACGCGCATGCGCTCTACTTTGTCGCCGTAACTTCCCAAACGCGATTCGTATGTGACCGCGGCAAGTTTCGGCAAGTAGTCGCCGAGGGGATGTTTCAGGTCCGTCTCCCAGAAAAATTGTGCGTCCGCAAAACGCGCGCGCAACACTCGCTCATGCCCCGCGCGAACGATGCCCTTCTTATCGCCGGGCAAATTAATTACAGCCAGAAAATGCGGCGCAAGTTCCCCATTGCGCCTCTCCAGGCCGAAATACTTCTGGTGGTCGCGCATCACGGTTATAAGTATCTCTTCCGGCAGTGCCAGAAAAGACGAATCAAAATGGCCCATGATCACGCTGGGATATTCGTTGAGGTAGGTCACCAGGTTAAGAAGCTCGGGGTCCGCGTGTGCACGCAATTGCTTCCGTCCCGTCAGCGAGTGAATCTCTGCTTCGATTTTCTTGCGCCGCGCTTCCGGCCGGCACAATACAAAGTTTTTCTTTAACTTTTGTTCGTAGTCATCAGGGCCACGCAACGGGATACTCTTCTTTCCCAGAAAGCGATGGCCCTCGGTATGGTTCCCCGCGCGTATACCCGCGAACGAAAAAGGCACCACCTTGCCATCGAATAGCGCAACGATCCAGCGAATCGGGCGAATGAATCGCGGGCTATTCGCTGTGGTCCAGTACATCGAGCGCGGCCACGAAATCTCCTGAATCGCTTGCGGCAAAATCGTCGCAAGAATCTCCGCTGCGGGTTTGCCGATTACAACTTGCTTTGCCGCGATGTATTCGCCTTTCGGCGTATTCACAATCGAAAGTTTTGAAACAGGGATTCCCTGCTTTTCCGCAAAGCTCATGGCTGCGCGCGTGGGCTCACCTAGATTGTCGAACGCAACAGATCTTGGAGGTCCCACAATTTCGCGCTCCAAGTCTTCTTGCCGCAATCGAATCCTACGAGCAACAAGCGCGAGGCGGCGCGGGGCGCCGAAAGCCTCAATTCTTTCTTCAACTGTCGGCTCGTCGACCAAGTTCGCCGCCAACAGATTTTTCACAAGAATCGCTTTAAGTTCCTTAGCGGCCTTCTCACTCATTCCTGCGGGAATTTCTTCGCATCCAATCTCAAAAAGAAGGTCGCCGGCTGCCTTAGAAGCTTTCCGACTCGAACTCACGCGCGCCTCCCGCTCAGTTCAGGTGCAAGGTGACTTGCCGACTGCTGCCGCAACCAAAGGTCAGCAACTCGAACGGCGAGTTTGCGGACTCGTCCAATCATCGCCGCCCGCTCCGTCACGGAGATCGCGCCGCGTGCATCCAGCAGGTTAAAGAGGTGAGAGCATTTCAGCGTGAGGTCGTACGCCGCGAGCAACGGAAACCGTTCGAGGGTTTTGCTCTCAGACTTTGGCCACGCATCGAGTATGCGCTTGGCTTCGGCCTCATTTAGCTCAAACTGCTTGCGCGTCGATACCGCATCGGCGTAGTCGAAGCTGTAGGCGGAGAACTGCCGCTCTTCGGCGAGCCGAATCTCGCGGTATGTCTTCGTCCTCGACCAACGCACATCGAAAACATTATCCACGCCCTGGAGGTAAGCAGCGATGCGGTCCAGTCCGTATGTAAGCTCGACAGATATGGGATCGAGATTGATTCCACCACTCTGCTGGAAATATGTGAACTGGGTAATCTCAAGACCGTCGAGAAGTACTTGCCACCCGATTCCCCATGCACCCAGCGTGGGAGACTCCCAATTGTCCTCTTCAAATCGAATGTCATGTTCCTTGAGATTTATGCCCACCGCAGCGAGGCTTTCAAGATAAAGGTCCTGCACATTCGCAGGCGATGGCTTAAGTATCACTTGAAGTTGCGTGTGCTTGTACAAACGATTCGGATTTTCGCCGTAGCGTCCGTCAGCAGGACGCCGGCTCGGCTGCGCGTACACCACTCTGTACGGTTCCGGCCCGAGCACGCGCAAAAAAGTTTCCGGATGCATGGTGCCTGCGCCCACTTCCACATCGTAGGGCTGTTGCAGAATGCAATCCTGCCCCGTCCAATACTGTTCAAGTGTTAGTAGAAGGTCCTGAAACGATAAACCTTTCCCTTCAATTTTCTTTATCGACGGACTAGCCACCTTCTCCAACTTGCGCCTCTGACTTTTCACGCCGTGGGCTCCAGTAGTTCTCGAGCTTTCAGCTTTCGGTCTATCTGGCGTTCAATCACATCCAGCGCAACATCCCTCAATTCTCGCGCCGCTGAATCCGAAATATCTCCGTCATTTATCCGATCGAGGCGCTGGGCAAGCATCTTGCGCGCAGCCACCAGAGCGGACGGCGAAATAATCCGCACTCCGGGCTGGCGGCATTTACCGCAAACCATCGCCGAAGACCTCCGCGTGAAATACGCCGGCTCCGTAGCAGTCAGCGCCCTTCCACACCTTAGACAAGTATCCAGCGGAGCAAGCCAGCCGCCAAGTTTCACCGTCCACAGCGCAAAATATGCCAAGGGTACTTCCCACTTCCCTGTCCGCTTCACCGCCTGAGCCGTCAGCAGCAGCAAGCGAAAGTTTGCATCCGACGCCTCGCGGTCCGGCAGGACCGCTTCGGTAACCTCACTTATAATCGCAAGCCCCACGCCGGAAGAATAATCGCGGAAGGCATCGAGAAACGATTCGATCAGCTCGCACTGGCTGATGCGAACCAATTCGCGTGTCTCCTTCTCGAAAAACCAGATGCGGACGTGTGAGAGTTTTTCCAGCGTCGAACCGAACCGGCTCTTCGTTCGACGGGCGCCTGGGGCCACCCCGCGTATGCGCCCGATGCTACGCGAAAGGAAACTCACCAGACGATCTGCCTCGCCTAGCGGATAACTTTGTAAAACAATTGCTTCAGATTCGCGTAGTGGCATCAGTGTCGGCGCGACGGCAACTCCAGTATGCGCTGACTGGCTCGATGCAACGCGCTCACTGCTGGTAACCGCACGCAGGTGAAACAAAAATGTTTATCACAGCGACGCACGCCACGCAATTGTAAAACGATCCCGCTACGCCACTTCTTGATTTGAAAATTGCAGCGCCTCAGCTAGAGTGCTGAGTGTCGTCCGGCGCGCTGCCGCTCTTGCAAACGCTACAGGTTTCATCTCGAACCGGGTTTAATTCAAGATCCTGCGCCGCGACTTAGCAAGAGAACATGATACCGCTCAAAGACATGACGCCGCGCCGCTCGGTGCCGGTGGCGACCCTGCTGCTGATCGTCGTCAATCTAATCGTATTTTTCTATCAGATTTCTTTGCCTCCAGATCAGGCCGAAGCCTTCGTACGTATTTACGGCCTGGTCCCTGCCAAGATCCAGCTCGCGTTGGCCGGCCAGCATTACAGCTTAGCTGACGCGCTAATCCCTATGTTCACCTGCATGTTCCTTCACGGAGGCTGGCTTCACATCATCGGGAACATGTGGTTTCTATGGATATTTGGCGCAAATGTCGAGGACCGGCTCGGCGCCATCGGATACCTCTTTTTCTATCTCGTTTGCGGCATCGCTTCCGGAATGATGCAGGTCATCTTTTCCTGGGGCTCGTATTTGCCCTCAATAGGGGCAAGCGGCGCGATTTCCGGGATACTAGGTGCTTACATTGTCTTCTTTCCATCTTCTCGAATCCTGACGCTGATCCCCTTATTCATCATTTGGTTCACCTGGCAGATTCCAGCGCTGGTGTTTATCGGCCTGTGGTTTGTGATGCAGTTCTTGAGCGGGGTTGGTTCGTTAAGCGATCCGCGCGCCGCCAGCCTCGGAGGAGTAGCATGGTGGGCGCACATCGGTGGATTCCTCACTGGCATGTTGCTCGCCCGGATTATCAAGCAGGTTCAACGTCGCCCGGTTTATTACTAACGCGTCGTCACGCCGACAGTTATAGCGTTGGTTCAGCATCTCGGGAAACATTACGTGTTACTTTCGTCTCCATCCGCATCCCTCATAATTGAAAAGAACGAAATTAAGAATTAAATAATTACTCGAAGATCAAAACGCTACTTAAAGTAAAGTCCGTGAATGTCGCCGTGCCGACAAGTGAAGCGACAGATTAATCACGAGAGATCGTTTCGAACAAGTTAAGGTAGGACCTGAACTGCAACTCCAGAGGGTTGAACCTTGCTCCGATATATTCGCTCCGTGGCCTTCCGAAAGTCGCCGGGCTTCGCGTCCGGAATGTTTTCGAAAACTTGCGGATTCCGGTCAATGAGCGGGAACCACGAACTCTGCACCTGCACCATAATTCGGTGACCGCGACGAAATGTGTGATTCACATCCGGCATAGTGAAGCTTACTTCTTCTACCTTGCCAGGAGTAAACGCCTCCGGATGTTCGAAGCTCTTCCGAAATTTTCCACGCATCGGCTCGCCACGGACCAATTGCTCAAAGCCAGCCAGTTCGATTGACGGAGGAGGCACATCGCTCGGCCGCGGGGCGTTGGCGGCTGCGGGCGCGTCATCCGGATAATCCTCGGGGTACACATCGATCAGCTTTACGATCCAGTCCGAATCTGTGCCGGTAGTCGAAACAAAAAGCCTCGGAGATAGGGGGCCAACTATCGTGACGTCCTGCTCCAGCGGCTCGGTTTGATAAACTACGACGTCCGGCCTGCTCGAAGCGAATCGCTGATCCGCGACCATATATTCCTGCGGAACAGAAATCGACGGATAGCTTACGAATGGAACCGGCTTATTTGGGTCGCTGACGTAGTCATCCGAGACACCCGTTGCATCGGTAGGAGGCTCGAACGAGAGCCCGCCATTTTCGCGAAAATACAGAGTCTTCGATTCAGTCTTTTTCGGCGGCCAGCTTGTATATTCGCGCCAAGTGTTGGTTCCTGTTTCGAAGACGTAGGCATTTGGCAATTTCGCATCGTTGCGCCCCTTCAAGTGTTGCTCGAAGAATGGAAACAGAATCTGGCTGCGGAAAAATTGCCCTGTATTTGAAGCAAAGCTTACGCTGCCAAGATGATTTCCGTCATAGCGCGCCCAACCTCCGTGAGCCCACGGGCCAACCACAATTCCATTGTAAATCTCCGGATTATTACGACCGATCGCGTTGTAAGTCGAGAACGGACCTTGCAGATCTTCCGCGTCGAACCACCCTCCCACCGTGAGCACGGCGCAATGAATATTCTTCATGTGCGGCGCGAGATTTCGCGCCTTCCAGTAATCGTCATAAGTGTTGTGCGCCACTTGGTCATCCCACAGCCAGTTGGGATCCTTAAAATACAAAGTGTTCACATCCGATAGCGGCCCTATCCTCAGGAAAAAATCATAGCCATCCACTGTCCCGAAGTCGAATCGTTGCCTATTTTTTGGCGGAAAACTAGGTACCTGTTGGGGTTTGAAGAAAGAAATATAAAAATCAAAATTCGCGGCAAGCATGAAAGCCCCACCATGATAGGCGTCGTCTCCCATAAATAGGTCCGTCATGGGCGCCTCCGGCGAGGCCGCCTTAATCGCCGGGTGCGAATCGATGATGCTGGCGGAGGTGTAGAACCCAGGATAGGAGATCCCCCAGATGCCGACCTTTCCATTATTGTTGGGAACATTTTTCAGCAGCCATTCAACCGTGTCATACATATCGCTGCTATCGTCTACATCGCTATTCGATTTCTTGTTGTCAATGTGCGGACGCATTTCGACAAATCTTCCTTCTGACATGTAGCGCCCGCGCACGTCCTGGTACACGAAGATGTAGCCGGCACGCTGAAACTCGTCGGACGGCCCGAGCATCTTTCTATATTGGTCGACACCATAGGGCGACACGCTGTAGGGGGTTCGATCGATCATGAACGGATAGCTGCGCGAAGAATCCTTCGGGACGTAAACAGCAGTAAAGAGCAGTTTCCCGTCGCGCATTGGAATTCGGAACTCGTACTTTGTGTAGTGCTCTTTTACATTAAATTCCGGCGCGGTGTCCGCAGGAGGGCGCGTCCAAACGCGCGGTGCTAATAAAAGGATCAAAACGGAGATGAAATATGGCGCTCTGCGAAGAATCAACCTGGCCTCCGAATCGTTTTCGATCGAACATGCAGAAGCTACATTTCAGTGGATGTGACGTCAAGTGCTTTCGAGATTTTAGTGGTCGTACGGCCGACAACTCGTCTAATGGATGAAACGTAGTGCGTGTCTCAGAAATCTAAGATCATACTTTCACATCGGAAGTTATCGTTCACGTTCAGGCAAGACTTCGCTAGAATTGCTCGGTAATAATTTTTGCAAAAAGGAGTTGCGATGAAAACTGTGGAGAGACTCGAATTCGCCATCCCACTGGGCATTCTTCTCGCGCTGATTCCCACGCTACGGGCGAGCGTACAGAATCAGAAACCGCAGCCGCCGAATCAAGTCTTAGGTGAAGTGCAATTTGTTGGTGCAGACAAAGCCGAGAAAACCGCGGGCGTTTGGATCGACGGCCAATACGTGGGCTATGTTTCCGAACTACGAGACGATAAGAAAGTGATGCTGCTTCCCGGGCAGCATGAGATCTCTTTTCGCCAGACCGGCTATCTAGATGCTACGCAGTCCTACGTCGCGGAGCCTGGCAAGAAGCTGATCATCACCGTAAAACTAGACAAGGATCCCAAAGCGCAGTTCGCCACCGTGACGTCCGAAATTAAACTCAAAGTTACTCCGGAACGGGCCGCTGTATTCGTGGATGGAGCATTCGCCGGGTATGTGAAACAGTTCAACGGAATGGGACGAGGTATGCTCGTAAGCCCCGGAGAACATCACATCAAGATCGCCTTGGCGGGCTATCAGGAATTTAATACCGACGTCAAGCTTCAACCCAAACAGAAAATTACCATCAAGACCGACCTGGTGGCGGGCAGCATCACGCAAGCGCCGCCCGCAATTAAACAGAACTAGATTCCAGTCGTCCGGCCGACCTGCCGACAAGTGAAGTAAAAACTGATGCTCAAGTGTTGCCACGAACTAGAAGACCGTACCTTTGAGATTCGACTTAAAGTGAAGGTTGAAAGTTCTATCGGACGCCGGACCTTGCGACAGTGTTCGATACCCATTCGCCGATCTCTCGCGTGCCCATTGACCCGCCGAGTTCCGCCGGCGTCCTCCCCTCCTGAAGCGCTGCGCGAACCGCAGATTCAATCGCTCCAGCTTCTCGCTTCCAGCCCAGATACTCGAACATCATCCCGACCGTCAGGATTGCGCCCATCGGATTCGCAATATTCTTCCCGGCAATCGCCGGAGCCGAACCGTGTACCGGTTCAAACAGTGATACCTGTCCAGGGTGAATGTTCCCCGACGGCGCCAGTCCCAAGCCGCCCGCGAGCTGCGCGCCAAGATCGCTGGCGATGTCTCCGAACAAGTTACTCGTCACGATCACATCGAACTGCGAAGGGTCGCGAACCATTTGCATTAACAGATTATCGATGTACTGGTGGCTGGATTCGATTTCGGGATATTCCCGGCGGACTTCCTTAAATACCCGCTGCCAAAGATCGTGTCCGAACGTGAGCGCGTTTGATTTATCGCTCATGCAAATTCGTTTGAGTTTGCGGGCCTTTGCATAATCGAACGCATAGCGAATGATGCGCTCCACGCCTTTGCGCGTGTTCAGGTCTTCCTGCACCGCAACTTCGTCGGCAGTTCCCTTCTTGAAGTTCCCTCCCATTCCAACGTAGAGGCCTTCGGTGTTCTCGCGAAAGACCATGAAATTGATATCCTGCTCGGTACGGTCTTTCAATGGCGTGAAGCGCTTGTCGAATAGCACGCAGGGCCGCGCGTTGACGTAAAGATCCAGCTTGAAACGCAAGCCGAGAAGAATATCGGCGGCGTGAATGTTGGTCGGAACGCGCGGATCGCCCATAGCGCCCAGAAGAATGGCATCGAAATCACGGTGGAACATTTCGACTGCATCGGATGGCAACGTTGTGCCGTCGCGAAGGTAGCGGTCCGCGCCCCAGTCAAATTCCGTAAGCGAGATTTCGCGACCACCTGCAGTCGCTGCAGACTTCAAGACTTGAACCGCCGCCGGGATCACTTCTTTGCCGATGCCATCGCCGGGAATTATCGCGATTCTCTTTTTTGCAGACGCGAAGGAATTCATTTCGGTCATGGTTCGCGAACCTAACACGCGACTTGGATAGTGTCAACGCAGGTAGACACGCAGGTAGACTGCAGAAAGTGCAGGCTCATCTTTTGATAGATCCAAAGCCCGCGCTAGACCTCGGCGCATTACCAACTTAAAGTGAAACTTGAATCTCGTTACAGATATCCGTCTAACCATTCCCATCGTCATGATTCTGAGGCTGAGCGTTTCTTAGTCGCGCCGAACTGCGAGATTTGCCTTTCTTGCCATACCGCAAGAGCAAGAACACAACGGCGACGACAGCCACCACTCCGAGAACCACCAACCCGACCGGGTGCCCGTGGTTCCGGATGAACGAAATGATCTGGTGGCCGTAATGAGCCGCCAACAGAGCCAGGACGCTGTACCTCACGATGCGTCCTAAAGCCAGAGCTGCGAGGAATTTCTTAAGTGAATACTTGGTCGCGCCAGCCGCCAGGACAAAAGGGATCATGGGCATGGGCGGCGGTAACATTGCCGGAATCGCAACGGCACCAAACCCCCAGCGCTCGAAAGTCTTGGTTACTTTGTCCATGTTCTTGCGCGACAATTTGCGCTCCAGCGTTGCCTTCCCTCCCTTGCGCGCGATCCGGTAGGTCAAAAAATTTCCGAGCAAGGAACCCGCGGTGGCCATCAGCGCGTAATAAATCCACCATTCCGGCTGTTTGGCCGCCAGCACGATCGTCAGCACGTCCATGCTGCCGGGAAGCGGAACCACCGAAGCATCCAGCACACCCAGCGGAATCAGCCCGAACGCACCGAGGTGAAGTATCCAATGGGAGACCTTCTTCGTGGCCTGGATGGTCAAGAACAGCATCACCGACTGATTTTCCATGTATTTGCGGTAGCCTCTGCAGTTCCAGACGGACGGGCAAATTATAAGACTTCAATTACCTGATTCTCGTTACGTTCGCCCCGGGAAAAGTACTATTGCCCAACGCGAAACGCAGCATTATTTTCTTCACCGGGCAATCCTCGTTACTAAAGGAGGTTGCGAATGGCGCCGTCACTTGGGAGGCACCGCCGCAGCAAGCGATTTCCATTATCGATCCCGGTACGAGTGTATGGGCGCACGGCCGATAATCGGCCTTTTCGTCTCGATGCTCAGACCGAGGCGGTGAGCGTGCATGGCGGCCTGCTGAAATTGCGAGCAAACGTAAAGTCGGGGCAAACTCTGCTGCTCGTAAACGCCGTCACCGAAGAAGAGCGTGAATGCCGGGTGGTATTTGTCGGGGGGAATCTTTGGAGTAAGAACAGAGTTGGTGTGGAATTTACCCGATGTGAGGGTGACTTTTGGCATGTGTACGGCACCTTGGTGGGCTTGAAGCACGTCAGCATTGCCGATGAATCGGTCAGGAAATACACATACTGATTAGCGCCGACTGTCGGGCAATACAGTGACTTGGCGCTCCGCGAATCCGGTCTATAAGCGCGAAATCCATAAAAATAAAGGGCCTCACATCTGCTCGATGTAAGGCCCTCTTTTGACTCAATTGCAACTTTCAAATCACGAATGAGACAGTACCGGTTCCGACGTCGTCTCCATTCGTGGTGCCGGCTGCGGAGCGGGAGCAGGATTCGTAGCCGGCGCAGGAGCGTTCTGATTGTTGTTTTGCTTCGACGTGGTGCTATTCGGGTTTCTGCCCACGTTGTCGCGGGAAGACGGCGCCGCATTCCCACTCTCCGGGCTCGGTTTCAAAGAGAATCGCACGCCGCGCTTCGCGTTTTCATTTACCGTGCGCTGCAAGTCCACTTGACCCATGTCCACGCTGTTTTCGCCGCTGTAGTTAACGTAGTAATGCAACTTGCCGTCCGCTAGCCAGTAGTCGGTTGCCGCATACGTGGTTCCGTCCGTGAGATAGATCAGCACGGTCGGCGTGGTCGCCGCGACGTTGCCAGTCACCGGATTCGTGTTTTCGTTTCCCTGATAACTGTCGTATGCCGGTGCGTCTCGGTCCACGTCGGCGCTGTTGTTCGGATTGTTGTAGGAGTTGTACGCCGGAGTCGAGTTATACGCCGGAGCGTCGCTATAACCCATATCCGAGCCGTACGACGAGTACGAATCGTAATATCCCGGCCAGGTATATCCTATGCCCCAGTAGAGATAGTAAGGGTAGCCCCAACCCCAGCCCCAAGATGGGCCCCAAGCCCACCATGGTCCCCAGCCGAAGCCCCAGCCCCAACCAAAACCGCAGCCCCAGCAGCCGAATCCCCCACGCCAGCCCCAGCCGTGGTTACCCCAGCCGTGGTTACCCCAACCACGGTTCCCAAAACCACCGCGGTAGCCGAATCCGTGACCGCTCGACCAACTCGCGTTTGTGCCTCTAAATGACGATGACCCAAACGTGGAACGCGCACCGACTGTGCTGCGACCGCCAAATGATGTGGACCCGATATGTGCGTTGAGCGGCCCCCCGAGCCTTGCACCCGATACGACCGAAGCGTTCGTCCCGAATCGGGCACTGGTCACTCCCGCATTGCCGATCGCTCGACTACTGAACTGAGACTTGGCAAAGCTCGAGTTATTTGTAACCCGGCTTCCAGAAAAACTAGAACTTGTTGATCCGAAACTGCTCGCTCGCGAGCTTTCTATGTTTGAAAGAGCATGCGTTGGCGATACCACCGACCCTGATCTGTTCGACATACCCGCCGCGCTGGGCGAATGCGAAGCCGATGCCATCATGTTGTTCGATCCAGGGACATTACCGCGGCCGGTCGTCGCGCTGTTGGTTGTTGGGCCACGATTGTTTCCAGCGACGGTCCCGCGATTCGCTGTAGCTCCACCATTCGTCGAATTGCGCGCCGTCATAGACGAGTTCGGGCGATTTCCCCCGGTTGCCGATCGACCTCCGATCGAGTTATACGGGCGTGAGCCGTACCCGGCGCTGCCGTACGAACGGTTTCCGTGAGCTCCCGACCGCGCTGGACCGTATGCCCCATAAGACCGCGGCGCAGCTCCACCGCGATATCCCCCAGGAGCACCGTAGGACCGTGGTGCACCTCCGCCGTAACTGGGCCGAGCCGCTCCTCCGCCGCCACCGTAGTGTCCACCGCCCCCGCCGAAACCACCTCCGCCGTGGAGCCCTCCTCCGCCTCCGCCATGAAAGCCGCCGCCACCGCCACCGCCGCCGTGCCCACCACCGCCGTGTTGGGCAAAGGTCGCGCCAGGGAAGCAGGCTAACGCCGCCGCCGCCGCCGCCGCCGTCAGAATCAGGATTAGCTTCAAAACAGTGGAAGTTTTCATTTGGGGCCCCCTTACAACCTTAAGCGGAGCAGCCAGGGCAACATCGCTACTGACCGTCATAACACATTTGATTCCCGAAGTGTACGCCTGGTTGCAGCCAGCTAAATCTTGCATTTGCTCCATTGATCGGCATGGTTCACAACACGCCACATACAACACAACACTCCTGGGTAAATTTAGTTTCGGTAACTTCTCCTTTCTTGAGCGAGGGTCTGAAGCTTGATGAGAAGTACTGGTACGGGTTAAGCCTTACTTTAATCGAACAGCATGCAGCAGTCGATTGAAGTCCTGCCTGTCGCTCGGCCCGGTCGAAGGCGTCGCGTATCCCACATGGAAAAGCGGAGTGATGCGTCCGTCCGCCACGAACGGAAACGGGCTTGGTGCACCAATCGCCCAGAAAATATCCGAGTGGCTTCCCTGAATAGTTTCCGGCAAATTGTAGTGGCCCACCGCGACGCGACTGATCTGGCCTTGCCGCTGCGCCTCAAAACTGTAGAAGGTCATTCCCGAGAGATCGGCCTGTTCCATAGGGCTCAGATAAAAATCCCGGACTAGCCCGTAGGCGCGCGGGCCGCTGTTGGTCTGTTCAAACGTGATCCGCGAACTTACTTGTGCGGAATAAAAGTCCGGAAGCGTCGGCGGATGTCGACAGGTATAAGTCACCTGCAACCGTGGCGGCGCATCCGCCGATGGTGGCGTCATCGTTGCATCGGTATAGTTCCGGAGAGCGTTGTCCAGGCAGGTCTGCGAAGGAGGAAAAAAGAAATAATAAATCAGATCGAGCATGCTCATGCCCGAGCCGCTTGGCGCGTGCATTTGCGCATCCAGCCAGTAAGAGTCGTGTCCCAGCAGAGGATTATCGGAAAGGCCTAAGAGCAGGATAGAACGTTGCTTTTCATTTGTGAACATCACGATTTGTGAGAAATGGAAAGGTGGGGCGTAGGGCGCGAGCGTCCCTGTAAGCGAAAGGTCATCGGATTTCAGCGCATGCCAGCTTGTGGGCAGCTCGATGGAAATGTTGTTCGAGAGTGCATAAACCTGCGTGGGCTCAGCGGGCGGCTGCTGAACTTGGCTTGGCCGCCGCGCAGCTCCAAGCGTGGCCAGTACAAAACTCACAACCGCCATCGATCCCGCACGAGACACGCTTTTCGCGTAAAGAGTCTAGCATTAAACGTAAGCCTGAGAAATTAACGCCAGAAGACTCACGCGCCGTTCGTTAACCGGCGCAGTGTCGCGTCGAAATAATGCGCTAAGCAGTCCCCCGCTCCGCCAGATATACGCCAAGAAGCACGAGCGCTGTCCCCAGTAGCAAATTGCGCGTGGGGCTTTCGCCCAGGAACGCCGCCGAAAGGACAATCACCGCTATCGGCTGGAAATAACTGATGGCCCCGACGCGCGAAGCGCTCATGTAACGAAGGATCCAGTAAAAAATGGTGTAGGCCGCAACCGAACTTCCCGCGGCCATATAAATCATGCCGAGCCATCCCGGCCAGCCTACTGCATGCCAATCAAGATGGATCCCCTGCCGAATGCTCAGCGGCAGCAGCATGATTGCTGCGGCGACGCAATTAAACGTATTCATGGTGATCGCGTCATATTCCGACGCCACTCTTTTTCCTAATACTGCGTAAATCGAGAAACCGATTGTCCCGCCGAGCGTGATCAAATCGCCCAGCAGAAAAGGCGAATGCGCCGGCGAGCCGTTCTCCGCTTCCAGCAGAAAAACTCCAGCGAACGCAACCGCCATGCCAACCATTTTCGCGGCCGTCAGCGCCTCCAACTTCATCGCGCGCGCCAGCAAGAGAATGAGGACGGGGCCGATCGCGATAATCACAGCGGAATGGTTGGACGTGGTGTAATTCAGGCCTACGGTGAACAGCCCTTGGTTGACCACCACTCCAAAAAATCCCAGGTACGCGAACGGCCAAAGTTCGCGAAGACGAAGCGGTCTGCGTGGCCGCGCGTAATAAAGCGCGAGCATGATGATTGCAGCCAGCTCGATCCGGAAACATGCCAGGGAAATCGGGTCCAGATGGCGCAACGCGATTTTCCCGGCGACATAGTTGAGGGACCACATCAAAAGCATCAGCCCGAGCATGAACGCGATCAAGCGGGAGCTTGGACGCCTCGAAGTTGAACTCTCTGCGGGTATCGAACTGGAAGCCGGCTCAGTGGAAGTTGAGTTCAAGATTTTCACTCGAGGACTTCCATGCGGCGGGTCAGTGATTCGATGCGGTCGAGACGGGGCGTGTATCCAACACCCGGCAAGGACGGAACCTTAATCGTTCCCTGCCGAGTGACCTCGACTTCCGGCTCGATGATATCTTCGTTCCAATAACGCTTGCTCGCGGATACATCGCCCGGCAGCGTGAAATTTGCAAGCGTTGACATGGCAATGTTATGCGCGCGGCCGATGCCCGACTCCAGCATGCCTCCGCACCACACCGGAATCGATTTCGCCTGGCAAAGATCGTGGATCTTCCGCGCCGCGGTATGCCCGCCCACGCGTCCCAGCTTGATATTAATGATGCGGCACGCCCCAATTTCGATTGCCGCGCTAGCGTGTTCGATGTCGTGGATGCATTCGTCCAGACAAATGGGCGTGTCGAGTTGGCGCTGAAGCTGCGCGTGCGAGTAAATATCGTCCCAGCCGAGCGGTTGTTCGATCATGATCAGGTAAAGTACATCGAGCTGCTTCAGCAGCGGCGCGTCCTCCAAGCGGTACGCCGAGTTGGCGTCCACCATCAGGCGGATGCGCGGGAAACGTTCGCGAAGCGCGCGCGCCGGTTCCACATCCAGTCCTGGCTTGATTTTAATTTTGATACGCTGATACCCGGCACCAAGTTCCTTCTCAACTTTCGCGATTAACGCTTCGATCGTGGGCTGAATGCCGATCGACACGCCGCAGGAAATTTCCTCGCGCACGCCGCCAAGAAGTTTTGCCAGCGGAAGATTTTTTTGTTTTGCTTCGGCATCCCAAATCGCCGTCTCGAGCCCGCCCTTCGCCATATTGTGCCCGCGGATCCAGCCCAGGAGATCCCAGACTTCTGCTGCTGCAATGTCCTTGTCTTTCAGCGTAGGCCAAATGTGATCGCGCAGGATGTGCCACGCGGTTTCTACCGTTTCATAGGAATAAGAAGGATTCGCATCTACCGTGCATTCGCCCCATCCAGCGACTCCATCCACGTCGGCCTCAACCAAGAGAATCCGCCGAGTCGTGGTTCGGTCGAAGCTGGTCTCAAACGGCGCGATAAGCGGGAGATGAATCTCCCTCAAAGTGACTTTTTTGAGCCGCATTTTAGGGTTCTCTAGTCCTCGAAATCTTCCGGGCGGTATTCTGGCAGATGCAAGCCGCCAATTGAAGCGGTCGGCTCGAGAATATAATCGGTGACGCCATCGCGTACATCCACGCCTGTAGCAACATACCCTTCATGAAGATATTTTTGGAATGCTTCGCGGGTTTGCCTCTGGATTTTCGCTCCTTCTGTATGATCCTTGGATTTTAGGGCGCCGATGTTGCTGGGAATCGTTATGCGTACGGTCGACTCCCCGAGCGGACAGGGATTGTCCGCGAGAATTCCGCGCACCCGGTCGGAATCCAGCCACCATTCAGCGACCAAACGGTCGGTCGGGAGACCCGCGTGCAGCGGACTCTCCGTGATGCCGTAACAATTCGGGATGAAGCGGCGAACCACCGCACCCAGCCGGTTAAGATTGAAGTGCGCGTTTTTCAGTTCCAGCGGATCGAAGGTCCACTCCACTAGCGGCACTCCGTTCTTTAACGCATCCACGCGCTGAAAAAGCTTTAGACGCCTTCCTACTCCGCGGTTCTGATATTCCGGCAGGACAGCAGTCATGTGCGAATGCAGGAATCCCTTGCTCCCGCGCATGCCGGCAAGCGCCATGGTAAATCCAACCATTCTCCCGCTGTCGAATGCGCCAAGAATCTGTCCGCCCGTGTGGTGCGCCACCACGAATACTGCCGACGGCACCGCAATATGCTCGCCCCAGATAAGAAGCTCCAGCTTCACGCACTCCTCATACTCGGCAAGCGATTCGCAATGGCGGATTTCCACCTCGTCAGGCGCAGCCGCTGGATGTTTTGCCGATGCATTCATCGGGTGTTCACCACTTTTGTAATTATCGCGGGCTTTGATTTCTTCGAGCTCTCAGCCGACTTCGCAGAGTCCCAGAGCTCTTCCTTGCGCTCACGAGGTAGATCCGCGAAACCACGCCCTTCCGCCACGGCAGCAGTTTCCATATGGTTAAATCGTTGTTTGAACTTGCGATTTGCTTTCTTCAGCGCGATCTCAGGATCGATTGCGAGAAACCGCGCAATGTTAACGCCCACAAACAGAAGGTCGCCAACTTCTTCCTCGATTCGAGGCCCAGCCGCTTCGAGCTTCGACACTTCAGAACTGGGTGCGTTGCCTATCAGAGATTGCAACTCGCGTTTCTCTTCGTCCAGCTTGTCCAAAATATCCGAGAGTTTCTCCCAGTCGAAGCCAACACGCGAGGCGCGCCGCGTAAGCTGATATGCCTCGAGAACGGCAGGCAGCGATCGCGGCACGCCAGTGAGGAGTGAATCCTCACGTTCCGTCAAATCCGGAGCCGTTTTCTTATCGCCGTAAGACTCCGCGCGCTCAGACGCCTTGATCTGTTCCCAATTCTTCAGCACCTCGGAAGAGTTCTTCGCCTTCGTGTCGCCAAAAACGTGCGGGTGCCGTCGCACCATCTTCGCATGCACCGACTCGATCACGTCCGAAATCGTGAACTTCCCTGCTTCTTCGGCGAGAATCGAGTGGAAAATAACCTGCAGCAGCAGGTCGCCAAGCTCGGAAGAAAACTCTCGCGCATCGCCGGTTTCCATCGCGTCGAGAACTTCGTACGTCTCTTCAATCAAAAATTTGCGCAGCGATTCGTGCGTCTGCTCGCGGTCCCAGGGGCAGCCGTTTGGCCCGCGTAACCGCGCCTGGAGCGCAACCAGCCTCTCAAACCATTTTCCCGCTAGCTGATCTCGTTCGCTTGGATGGATTTGAGCTCTGCTGAAGGCGCGATCTTTGGCCTCGTTCTTGGATGTGCGTGGCGACGTGGACTTCGCGCCGGCTTTGAGGCGCGGCTTGTGGACATTTCTTTTGCGGGGCAAGAGGATTCCGTTCTTCGCTGCTGAGGGAATAATCTACAAGGAACAGCGTGGAGTGACAAGCCTTGTTCCTTCCGAATCTTGCGGGAACTCGCGAATCAAACCTAGGACCAGCAAAAATATGCCCGCCTAAAGACGGCCGCTACAAAGTCAATTCTCATATTCCCGCCGCGCACCGCGGGAATCATTATTCCGGCTTGGCTAGCCCATGGGCGACAGCGTCATCGATCAGCGTCTTCATCTGACGCGAAGCTTGTTTGAATATTTGCTCTTCCTGGCGGCCAAGCTCGCCCTGCTGTTCTCCGAGCTTGCCTTGCTGTTCACCAAGTTTTCCCTGTTGCTCGCCCAGCCTTCCCTGCTCCTCGCCGGCCTTGGATTGCAAATCGCCAAGCTTGCTCTGAAGGTCGCCGATCTTCTCCTGGATGCGTCCCAGATCTTCTTCAGACCCCGTTGCGCCGATCGCCTTCAGCTCAGCTTCGAGCTTCCGCAGGTCTTCAGTCATATCGGGAATGTGGACACGCACTGCTTCCTGCTGTTTACCTAAGGCTTCCTGTTGCGCACCCAAAGCTTCCTGTTGCTTTCCGAGCTCTTCCTGCTTCTTGTCGAGAGCGTCGATGCCGGCGAAGAAATCCTTCGCGCGCTTGATCGCGGCTTGATCGCGAATCACGTAGGACTTGCCGTCTCGCCGGAACCAGATGAAGTCGCCCTGTATTTTCTCCTGCAAAAACTCAACGAATTCGGATGGATGGTCCGTGCCATAGTTTTCGTTATCGCCAGAAACGCTTACGTAAGTGTTTCCGGAGGAAATCAAAAATTGTTGGCCGTCACCATCTCCGTTGCGCACGATCACTGTGGAATTTGAATGTGAAGATTGAGCCAGACGTGGGAGAGGCGCGAGGGCCAACACGTGGACAGGAGTCACAATCGCCAGGGGCGCTACGGTCGGGATACGCGCCACGGACACGACTGGAGCCACCGTCACCACCGGCGCCACAGAAAATACAGCTGGCGGCTCAGCCGGAGATGCTGGCACGGGTGGAGGAGCGGGCGTTTGCTCTTGGACCTGGCCATACTCCGTTGAATAGAAATTGTAGGCGCCGGGCCGCAAGGCCGCAGCGACATACACCACCGGAACAGCAGTCATTACAAGAAGTACAACGACGGATTTCTTCAATTGCATGGTGACACTCCCTTTCCATTCGAGAATTCGGTCCAATCTCTTTTCAGCCTGGCCTGACGTAGCCATAGCCACTCCCTGCCACCAAACCCGTCCGCAATTGCTTTCAAGTTCGGCAAAAAATCCCAGCAGGGTTTCGGCGTAACGTGTGCGGTCCGCTCCCGCGGCCAGCGCGGCTTCATCGCTGGCTTCTTCGGCCAGTTCCGTCAGACGATTGGTGAGATACCAGCTCAGCGGACTGAACCAAGATAGCGCGCGGTGCAGCAGCGACAAGCGGTCCACCAACGCGTCCCGTCTCGCCACGTGTGAAATCTCATGCGTGATGACGGCGTCCAGCTTGCCCTCGTCCCAATCGCGCCATCCCGACGGAAGCAGAATCGCAGGCCGGAACACACCTAAAGTTACTGGAACAGAAAGCAGCTCGGACTCAGCAAGCCGCGGCGCCCGTTTGATCCCGGCTAGGCATGTTCGCGTCGAGATGAGCGCCAGAACTTGCCAGTCGGTGATGCCATAGGCTGCCCGTTCGAGCCGTAGGCTCAGAATTAGCCCAAGCGCATAACGAAACAGAAAACCTAGTGTGACTGCGAAATAAGTCGCGGTAACAATAGCCATCCAAGGTGCAGCGCGCACTTGCAATTTGACCCATGTCACGCCACGCGCCAGCGAAGTGCTCTTGTTGGGGCTCGGATCCAGTCCGGTTTCTGTGGCAACGGCCACCGAACCCGTCCTCCCGGCGTTGGTTGGAATCGCATTTGCATGCGAGTGAACCGGGTGACGCTCCTGGGAATTTGCCGCAAGCTTCTGATATTGCGCCGAGTCCTTCCCTGCCTCCGCAACTGCGCTTGCCACGCGCGAAGCGCCGCGAAGTTCCTCAATGCGCTGCACTGCTTGCGCCGGCAATCTAAATGACAGCGCAGGCACAAAAAGTCCCAACAACGGCATGATCAGCGCAACGCCCAGCACAGCTCTCCACACGTTGAGCCGCAGCGAAACACTCTTCACACGCGAAACATGCAGCGCAATACCCGCAACGCAACCGAGGATTGACGAACGCCCAGCCGCATCAGCCAGGTGAGCGAGAAAATTTGCCGCAGCGTGCGGGAGCGAAGAATGGATCATGGCTGCGCCGCCTTTCGTTGGCCGATTTTCTGGGCCAATCGCTCGAGTTGCTTGCGGTCCAGGACCGCGTTATCAACCATGCCGATAACCAACTCTTCTGCCGACCCTCCGCAAAAGCGATCAATGATGCTCTTCACCGCGCGCACCGCAACATTTTGTCGCAGCTCCGCGGCCCGGTAGATAAAAGTACGGCCGTCGACCTCGTGCGTAACGTAGCCTTTTTGTTCGAGGCGGCGAAGAACCGTGCGAATAGTGGACTCTTTCATCGGCCGCCGAGGCGCCAAAGCTTCGCGGCACGCTTCGGCCGTTACCTGACCATGCGACCAAACGTAATCCATCACCATCTGTTCGACTTCTCCGATGTTCTTGGGACGCAGATTCTGTGTGTTCTTCATTGTAGCGTTACACCTTGTAACGTACATACAGACCCTCTGTCAACAAAAAAGTTAGCACGATCGCAGATTAAAGATTGTAGAAAGGAGAATTGGGAGTTTAGCCTAAGAACGTGTCATTACGAGGCAGACGCGGCACTACGATGTCGAATGACCTTGTCGGCAAACCGCTCCATCTCTTCCATCTGAGGACTGAATTGCAACAGCAAAAGATCCAACTCCGACTTTCTCGAATTCGCCAATCCGGTCCGCAACCTGTTGCGCAGTGCCGACCAATCCCGACCGTAACCCGCGATTCGACACCGAGTAGTCTTCCAGCGATACGCGCTGCTCGAGCTGTGTGTTCGCCAGCCAATCCTGATAATTCTGATAGCCAGCAGCGTTTTGCTTCACATCGGTGATGCGAGCGACCTCGCGCTGCGCTTCCTGCTCGTTCTCACGCACGATCGCATAGCCCGCCACTCCAAATTGCATGCGTGGCAGCCCTGTGCGTTCGCGCCGCTCCGACAAATCCCGTATTTTCGTCGGCCACACGCTCGGGCGAATCTCCGTGCATCACGTACGCATCGCACTTCTGCGAAATCAATTCCTTGGCCGCCTCCGATTCCCCGCCGGCATAGATCGTTGGACGCGGCTTGGAAACGGGTTTCGGCTGCAACACCAAATCCTGCACCGAATAATATTTCCCTGCATACGAAAAGTGGTCCTGCTTCCAGGCCGCGTCAACCACATCGAGCCATTCCGAAGTCCGCGCGTACCGATCGTCGTGCTGATCGAAATGCACTCCGTATTTCTTCGCCTCTTCCGACCACCACGACGAAACCACGTTTAGCGAAACTCGCCCGCCGCTGATGTCGATCGATATTCGCAGCCTGCTTGGCCAGCAACGCCGGAAGATGAAACGTGGGCCGCACAGCGATCATCAACTCGAGCGTGTCAGTGACCGCAGCCAGTGCCGCAGCCGTGGACCAAGCATCCAGCGAAGGAGCGTCCACTCCTTTAATATCGTTCAGATTCAGTTCAGCAATCGAGCGTAAGGTCGAATCCGATCTTTTCGCTACGCCGGGCCAGCCGCGACACGTAATCCCACGTGGGCTGCATCTGTTCGTCTTCTACATTGCGCAGCCATCCGCCGAAAATCGGAAGCCAGTATCCGTAGCGCATCAGCGCCTCTCCTGAACCAGGTAATCCACCAGTCGCTCAAACGGATCGAATCCCACGACGCGAGGCCCGTCCGAAACAAAATTCGAAAGCGCGTTGATATCGTAGTAATAAAGCTGGCCGTCGCGGTCGTCGATCACGTACTCGACGCCGCCGACTTCGATCTTCGTTTCGCGGAAAATCCGTTCCACATCGGCAATCACCTGCGGAGGAGGAGTGTACGCCTCCAGCCGCAAGCCAGTTTTCGGGCCTTCGACAACGCACGTGGTTTTTATGTCCGTGCCGTCGCTGGTCTTGCAAATGTCCATGGGGCAAAGATCGAAAGTCTCGCCGGAAGTGAATACCTTGATGCCGTACAAATATTTGTAGCCAATGGTCTCCACGCGCGTGATGTGCCCGCCGCGAGCAGGAATAAATTCCTGAACGATGCCTGTCGAATCTAGCCCCAGCGCGATGCCATTCTTCGCGGCCGCTTCTAAATGTTCAGGAGAATCGAACCGAACGATCCCCACACCACTTCCGCCAATGTTGGGCTTGATGATCACAGGAAACTGCATCCCGCGCGCTGCAGCCGGAGCCTCGCTCGGATGGTTGATCACCACCGAGCGCGGATACGGCAGTCCCAGCGATTGTAACAGGGAAAGCTGCAGTGCCTTGGAAGTCTCGTTGCGGAATGCCTGGCTGCCATTCACCACTCGCGTCCCCATTCGTTCCAGGTGCGCTAGATAATTGATGGTGTAAAAAATCGCGTGCGCATTTCCGCGCGTCCACGCGGACGGGCTCATCCGGTTAAAAATCAGCCCATAGCGCTGGTTCCCGTTTGGCAGAAGATCGAACTGATGCCGCGCCGCGTCCAGGCGGACGTACGGCACGGCGCGCCGGTCCAGCTCCGCAAACACCGGCCCGAACCATCGCGGATGCTCGTAATAAATTCCAATCGGATTCACTTGCCGAAGCCACTGTAACCTCCCCGGAAACCGGCAGCCCACGCTGCGGCTCAAACCCACGCTCAAACTTCTCAGCGGATAGACGTTCCACATATGAAATACGCTTTGGATGCGAGGCGCCCGCCTTAGTTGCTTATTTCTTCGCTCCAAAGTCGTTGCCTAGTCCCACTCGCTTGTCGCCAGTAGCACGCGGGTGTTAAACTGCCCTAGACTCATTCAAGCAAGCCTAAGGATACCGCGTGGCAGACAGCAAACACGAAGAAACCTTTAAAGTAATAGACCGACGCCACTTCACCGAAGATGGCGAATCTGCGCCCCGAAGTCGTCGAAATGGAGCGCCGCGAAGAGGAAGCTGCCGCCAAAGAAGCGGCCGCGAAGAAGGCTGCGAGTGCGGCCAATCCAGCAAAGCCTACGGCGAACGCGCAACCCAATCCCACGACCAAGAGTGGCGCGAACCCAGGCGCGGGAAGCGCCGCTGCGGCTGCCACCAAGTCGGCTATCGTCGACGCGGAAGCCGCCTATGGCACGCAGGCGAAAAATCCGGCTCGACCTTGATATCGCCGGAATCTGGGGAAGGCGCGCCCAGCGAGCAGAGTCATTCGTCACGCAGTTTTCAGATGCTAGTGGACTTCCTCACGCGCAACGCAGCCGCCATGCTGGGCGGAATGGCCGACCCGCGAACCGGCCAGCCCTTCGTCGATCTCGAGGGCGCACGCGAAGTGATCGACATGCTCGACGCCCTTCGCGAAAAAACCCGCGGCAATTTGTCTAAGGAAGACGACCAGCTTCTCCTCGAAGTTCTGGGCAGTCTGAAGCTGACGTTCATGGAAATTTCGAAAGCCGCTGCCGAAGCCATGGCCAAAAAAGCCAAAGGCAAGTAGTATTCAGGATTGCGGTTGCTCAGCACAAGAGCCGGTTGGCAAAGTAAGACCTCCCAGCGATGAACCGAAATCTATTTCTGCGCGCCGTTTCGAAATGCCCGCACTTCAACTAACCGTACTTAGGATCGGGCACCTCCATGGGCGTGCCCACACTCGCCTGCCACTGCGCCGTTTGCGAATCGCCTGACCCGCGCGACAAGCGCACCCGGCCCTCCATCTTGCTCGCCTTCAACGGTCACCATGTCGTGATCGACACCACGCCCGACTTCCGCTTTCAAGCCATGCGCGAAAAGCTGGATAGGCTCGACGCAGTTCTCTTACACTCACGGCCACGCCGACCACATTCTGGGTCTCGACGACATACGCCCTTACAATTTGAAGCAGGGTGGCGTGATTCCGATCTATGCCTCTGAAGCGAAACGCAGGCCACGGTGCGCCGTCAGTTCGCATATATTTTCGACGCAAGCTCCCACCGTCAGTTCCCTGCCCGGCGTCGAACATGCGCACGATCGATGGTCCCTTCGAGCTTTTCGGTCTGAAAATTATCCCGATCCCAGCGAATCACGGCCCCACGTCCGTCCTCGGATTCCGCTTCGGCCACGCGGCTTATCTCACCGACTTCAGCTCCGTGCCCTGAAAAGTCAAGAGAGCTTCTGCGCGGACTAGATGATTTCATTTTGGACGCTTTGCGCTACACTCCGCACCCGATGCATTCCAACGTGCAGCAATCCCTCGCTTTGGTGAGCCGAGCTGAAGCCGAAGCGCGCATGGTTCACGCACATTTGCCACGATCTCGGGCACGAAACGGCCAACGCGAAATTGCCTCCGGGAGTGCAGTTGTCCTACGACGGCCTGAAATTTGAGGTGCAGATTTGACGCTCGCCGAAACGCCGAAGCAGCGCATGCGTCTTGCGCCAACTCTGCGCCTGGATATTGCCTACTCGGCTGAAGGCTGGATCGAAAGATTTGGCGACAAACGCAAGCGCACCGTCGTAACCATCGGCAATTTCGACGGCGTGCACCTGGGCCATCAGAAAATACTCCGCGGCGTCACCGAGCGTGCACTCGCAAACGATTTGGAAAGCGCCGTGCTCACCTTCTACCCGCATCCAGCGCAAGTCCTCAGGCCAGAAGCGGCGCCGACTTTGCTCATGACACTCGAGCAGCGGCTCGCCGCGTTCGACGCCATGGGAATCAATGCCGCGCTGGTGCTGCAATTCGACGCTGGCCTTGCCAAAAGTCAGCGCCGAAGATTTCGCCAAAACATTTCTGGTCGATGCTTTGCGCGCCAAAGCCGTCTTAGTCGGCGACAACTTTCGCTTCGGAAATCGCCAGGGCGGCGACGTAAAGTTGCTCCAGGAAATCGGCGAGCGCTCGGATTTTGAAGTCGACATCGTATCTCCGGTCGTTGAAGACGGCGTGATCGTGTCGAGCACGGCCGTTCGCCAGGCGTTGCGCGATGGGCGCGTCGAAGATGCCGAACCCCTGCTGGGCAGGCCATTCTCGCTCAAAGGCGAGATTCGCCCGGGCACCGGACAGGGACGCAAGCTCGTCGTGCCAACACTGAATCTCGTCACCGAGCAAGAAACGCTGCCGCAAAATGGCGTGTACGCCACTGCAACCGTGCTTGGCCCAAGAATCTATTGGTCTGTGACGAACGTCGGCGTCCGTCCTACGTTTGACGGCCACCAATTGGCGATTGAATCGCATCTGTTCGATTTCTCGGAGCAATTGACGTCCGGCAAAATGGAAGTAATATTCCTCAAGCGCCTGCGCGACGAACGGAAGTTTTCCGGTCCGGAAGCCTTGCGTGAACAGGTGCTGAAAGATATTGACCGGGCAAAAAGCGTGGTAACAGCCAACTCCTGACCCTCGGGTCAAAGCTTGGCTGATCCGCACAACAGGAACAGAAATGGAAAATAAAGAAGTCGCCAGAATTTTACGCGAGACGGCGCAACTGCTCGAAATCGACGGTGCCATCATCGGCCGCTATCGCAGCTACGAAAAAGTCGCCGAGCTCCTCTACAGCCTGCACGAACGCATCGAAGATATCTGCAAGGATCCCAAGGAACTTCGCGAACTGCCCGGCGTCGGCGAGAACATGGCCGAGCACATTTGCGAAATCTTGAAAACTGGCGATTACACTCTGCGCCAAAAACTTCTCAAGAAATATCCTCCCACTCTACTTGACCTTTTGCGTCTGCAATCACTGGGCCCCAAGAAAGTCCTGTTCCTGTGGGAGACCTTCCAGGTATGCACGATCGAAGGCGTCGAAAAGCTGGCGCGCGAAGGTAAGCTCCAGGACCTGCCGGGTTTCGGCGAAAAGAGCGAACAAAATATTTTGAAAGCCACCGAATCGGCCAAGCGCTCGTCTGGCCGCTTCAAAATCAGCACGGCGGAAGACGAAGCGCAAAAGTTTTCCGCGTACATCACAAACACGGAATTGTCCAAGGCTGCCGCGGCGGTCGAGTCCGTCACGGCAGCCGGGTCTCTGCGACGCGGTCGCGACACCATCGGTGACGTCGATCTGCTGGTGACCATGCGTCCCGGCCGCGAAAAACAAAAAGACGTCGACGCCGTCGCTGAGCACATTCTGAAATATCCTGGGATCGATCAAACGCTCGCGCACGGCGAAAATAAAGTGAGCGTCCTGCTCGGAAATGGCCTTCAGGTGGACGTTCGCATGCTCGCCAAAGAAAATTTCGGCGCCGCTTTGCTTTATTTCACCGGCTCGAAAGCGCACAACGTCGGCCTTCGCGGCCGCGCCCTCGACATGGGCTGGACGCTGAATGAATACGCCCTCACCACGCTGAAAGGCGGCAAAGTTGTTGCCGGTAAGACCGAAGAAGAAATTTACGCCAAGGTCGGCCTCGACTACATCGAGCCGGAACTACGCGAAATGACCGGCGAAATCGAAGCCGCAGAGGCGCACAAACTCCCGCAGCTTATAAAGCTCGCTGACATTCGAGGCGACCTCCAGATGCACACTACCGCCTCTGACGGACGCAATTCCATCGAGGAAATGGGCGAGGCCGCCAAAGAGCTGGGCTACGAATACATCGCGCTCACCGACCATTCCAAAGCCGTCACCGTCGCGAATGGCATGGACGAAAAGCGCACGCTCGCTCAGATCAAAAAAATCCGCGCCGCTCAAGAACGCGTCCCTGGAATTCGTCTGCTCGCGGGGATCGAAGTCGATATTTTGAAGAATGGCTCGCTCGACCTCCGCAACGACGTCCTGGCGCAACTCGACGTCGTCGTCGCGTCCATCCATTCCTATCATGAATCTCGACCGCGAGGCCATGACCGATCGCATACTCACCGCGCTCGAAAATCCTTATACCCAAATCCTGGCGCACCCCACCGGTCGCCTACTTTTGCGCCGCGAACCCTTCGAGTACGACGTGGAAAAAGTTCTCGCGGCCGCGAAGAAAAACAGCGTCGCGGTTGAGTGCAATGCCTACCCGGATCGCCTCGATTTCAACGACGTTTGCCTGCGCATGGCCAGAGAGCGCGGCGTGAAAGTCGTTATCTCAACCGACGCCCATAGCACCACTCACTTTCGCGCCATGAAATACGGCGTGATCACCGCGCGCCGCGGTTGGCTCGAAAAAAAGCACGTAATCAATACTCTATCACTTGACCAATTCCTGGCCGCTTTAAGGCCGAAACCTAGCGCCGCTGCGCAAAAGACAGAAAAGAGCAAGTCCGCCCGTTCGTAGTGTAGTCATCGCAGAATATGCGCACCGTTCACGGAACATTTCGGAAAGTACTGGCGTATCTCATACAGAACCACGGACTGTACAGTAAACACGAAACGGAGACGCTCATGAACCGAACAATTCTCGCAGGGACTTTCCTCATAATGATGGCAGCGGCCGCAGCTACCGCGACTCCCGCGCGCGCCGATGACTGGTCCAAGAGCTACCAAGTCAGCGGTCGCCCCGATCTCCGCGTTTCCACCGACGATGGCGATGTCACCATCATCGGCTCCGATCAAAAACGGATCGACGCCCACGTCACCACCGAGGGCTACAAGATTGGTCCCAGCGATCTCCGGGTCGAAGAGAGCCAGAACGGCGATCACGTCGTGATCAGCGTCAAAATGCCCCACTTCAATTGGGGGTGGGGCGGCAAGCACAAATGGATAAGGCTTGAATTGCACGTCCCACGCGAACTCGATCTTGACGTGCAAACGAGCGACGGAAACGTAGTTGCCCAAAACGTTGCAGGCCGCGTTCATTTCACCACCGGCGATGGCAACGTCACGGCTACTGGCGTACACGGGGACATCCGCCTGCACACCGGTGACGGCCACATCGAAGGATCGAATCTCGATGGCACGCTCGACGCAAACACCGGGGACGGCAATCTTCACATCAGCGGCCGCTTCGATTCCCTGTCGTTGAAAACGGGCGACGGCAACATTGAAGCTCAAGCTGGAAACGGCTCGAAGGTCGCCAATAGCTGGACCGTCCGTTCCGGTGACGGCCACATCAACATGCGCATCCCCGGGGATCTGAACGCAAACCTCGACGCTCACACCGGCGACGGCTCCATCACCCTCGACGTTCCCATCATGGTCGCGGGCTCTTTAAGCCACTCGTCCGTGCACGGAAAATTGAACGCTGGCGGGGGAACGCTTTCCATCAGCTCCGGTGATGGCTCCATCCATCTTGAAAAGTTATAAGAGAGTGGCGGGTTCCGGGACACTCCAGCAATGGGAAGAAATTTCCCCTGTGTCCCACAGAGGGAAAAGAATGCGTCGAGGTTGACACAAAGCGTCGGCGCGAATTTTGCTTAATGCATTTAAATCAAGCGGATACCGTCATACCCCGATTGGAACTCTCCGTGCCTTAAGTCATCGTATGCGTTGAGGATGACATGCTCCCGTTCATAATGATGGCTGTACTAGCTGTCCTGGGTTTCTTATGCGTTTCGCACCTCATTCCTGCGCTGACGCGGCGTAAGCCTGACGGGCGTTCCGGTGCGTCCGCCGACAATCCCGAACCTCGCGTTCCCTAAAATGATTCTTCCGTTGATTTCCCCCTCGCGCTGATTCGGTTTGCAAAAACTGCAGCGTTGCCGCATCATAAGATGTTTTGTTTTCCGCGTTTACCGCGCCGATAAGGCATCCATCTCTGAAAACGCTCGGCTTCGCGTCGCGTGACTCTAACGCCGCTGGAAAATTCGCATGGACTGGGGGAAATTGAATGCGCAGGCCCGTAAATATCGCTTCGTCCAAGGGAAGACTGGGCGTCCTAACGCCGGGAATGGGCGCCGTGAGCACCACATTTATGGCTGGCGTCGAATTGGTGCGTCGAGAGGAATCCGAGCCCGTAGGCTCGCTCACGCAGCTGGGAACGATTCGGCTCGGTAAACGCACCGAAGGCCGCGCGCCGAAAATCAACGATTTCGTTCCGCTCGCCAATCTCGACGACATCGTCTTCGGCGGCTGGGATGTTTTCCAGGACGATGCATACAAGGCCGCGTTGAACGCCGGTGTGCTCGATGCCAAAGACCTCTCCAAGGTCCAAAAGTTTCTGAAGACCATCCAGCCCATGAAGGCTGCGTTCGATCAGCACTATGTGAAAAATCTTCACGGCCCCAACGTCAAAAGGGGGAAGAATAAGTTCGACCTTGCCGAACAGCTTCGTGAAGACATTCGTGCCTTTAAGAAAAAAAGTAAGGCCGACCGCCTGGTGATGGTCTGGTGCGGTTCCACTGAAATATTCTTGAAACCGGAAGCGGTGCACAAAGACCTGAAATCGTTTGAGAAAGGAATGAGGACAAACGATCCGGCGATTGCTCCGTCCATGCTGTACGCCTACGCCGCCATCAGCGAAGGCGTCCCTTTCGCCAACGGCGCACCGAACCTCACCGTCGATATCCCGGCTCTGGAGGAGTATGCGAAGACCAAGGAAGTCCCGATAGGCGGCAAAGATTTCAAGACTGGCCAAACTTTGTTGAAGACGATCCTCGCCCCTGGGTTTAAAGCCAGGATGCTTGGCTTGAACGGCTGGTTTTCAACCAACATTCTCGGCAACCGCGACGGCGAAGTCCTGGACGATCCTGGCTCGTTCAAGACCAAAGAAGAGTCCAAGCTCGGGGCTCTGGAATATATTTTGCAGCCGAATCTTTATCCCGAACTGTATGGCAAGATCCATCACAAGGTCCGCATCAATTACTATCCGCCGCGCGGCGACAACAAAGAAGGCTGGGACAATATCGACATCTTCGGCTGGCTGGGCTATCCCATGCAGATCAAAGTCGATTTCCTCTGCCGCGATTCGATTCTTGCTGCACCGATCGTTCTCGACCTTGCGCTGTTCTTCGATCTCGCGAAACGCGCGGGCATGCGCGGCATCCAGGAATGGCTCAGCTTTTATTTCAAGTCGCCGATGTGCGCCAAAGAGTTGTATCCGGAGCACGATCTCTTCATTCAGTCCATGAAGCTGAAAAATACCCTGCGCTGGATGATGGGCGAAGACCTGATCACTCACCTCGGCGCCGAATACTACGACTAGCAGTAATCGCTCGCGAGTTTTGGGGTGATAGTTTTGTAAGGGCGTGCGCCGCGGCGAACTCCGCCCGCGCTAGTTAGATCACTCACTGCGGAAAATGCCACCGACGAAGTGCACGAGGCGCATTTCGTCAAGCCAGGTGACTTCTTGTTGTGGATCGACGTGCGAAAAAGTAGGCGTGATCAGTACCGCCCGAAGTTCTTTCGACGGCACTTCCCTGGCGAGCCAAAGACTCTCGACCGCCGGAATCACGTTATCGGTTGAGCCATGCAAAATAAAAACTGGCACTCGCAAGTCCGCCATCTGTCCGCGCGGTGAAAGCGCCGCCAGCTGAGCCTCTTGTGCGCCGATAACCTCCCACATTTTCGGGCGTAACTTCTCGATTCGATCGGCCAACAAATCCTCCATCGTGGCGCGCCCAACGGGACTCAGTTTTCCCAACCACGGTTTTGCACTCTGAGGCTCCTCCCACAGCCAATAGCGCAACGCTTCGTGCGCAGCCGGCAAATCATCCTGCGGGAAAAAGTCTGCAAGATGGTCATATACGAAAACCTGCGGTCCGTAGGGGTGCGCAGGCAGCTCGAGCACGCGCCCGTCCGGATATTCCGCCTGGCCCGTCACCAAATATCGGGAGACGCGCGCGAGATCATCGTAGGTCCCGAATAGCACTAAAGAACGAATGTGTGTTGCGCAGTGCGCATTGCGAGCCGCGAGCAGAGCGAGCCCTCCGCTGAAGCTGAGCGTTGTCACGATCACCGGCCCACCACCGATGCGCTGCTGCAACCATCCGGGCGCTTCGCAGACCGTGGTCTCCGACGCGCTGTCAACATGGTAGTCAGACAGAGCGCTAAGCTCCGGGGTGAACACTGCCAATCCAGATTGGGAGGTCGCGCGCGCAAAACTCATCAGCCGTGGTTCGTCGATGCCCAGGCGGTGCATTCCATGAACAACAACCATGCCTTGCGGATGGCTAATCCCCACGGGTATATACAATTTCCCGCGAACAGGGCCGTCCGCAGTGGCCATCGTGACGTCTTCGACATCAATCGCGTTAGTTGCAAAGCGGAGGAGTGGACCTGAAATTTGCGGGGTTACAAAATGCGTCAGGATAGTATAAGCGCGAAGGTCACCGCGCACGCTCCAGGCAACTAGGGCCAGGGTGCAGGTGAGAACAATAAGAATCCAAAGCTTGCGGAAACCGAGGCGAATGGTGGCTGCACCTCGGCTCTCGACTTCAGTTTCGGGCAGCGTGGTCTGAAAAGCCATCAATCTTACGCTGCGCGGAGCATGTTACAGTCGCGCCCGTGACGTCAAGTTCCGATCGGGTAGGAGGCGGGATTGCTCCGCCGTCCTCCCATACCACCGGTCGTGCGGTTCATGAAACGAACGAGAAGCGCCGCTCAGTATCCAGCAGGGATCAGCCGAAACTGCCGACCTCGTAGACCCGAGCGTCCGGTCTAAAACAGATTCCAAAGGAACTGGTTGTACACTTCATGGTGGAATTGCACTTCCGGCGCTTTGACAAACGTTCCCAACTGCCGCGCGCAGCGGTCGGCGGAAGCTTGTTTTAGCTCCAGATAACGTTTCTTCACATCTTCGCCAAGAAGGCTTGTGATCCACTCGGACTTCTTGAAATTATCCATAGCGGTATAAATGTTATCGGGCAGATAACGCTCCGCCTGTCTAAGATTCTTGATCTTGGCCGCTTCGCCTTCGAGCCCAGTGCGGAACAGCGCATACATCACCATGTAAGGATTTGCATCCGGCGCCACCGACCGAAACTCCACGCGCATGCTTCTTTCGTTCCCGATCGGAATTCGTATCATCGACCCGCGGTCCACCGCCGAAGCCTTGAGTTGATTCGGCGCCTCAAAATGCGGATCCAGCCGCCGGTACGCGTTCACGCTCGAGTTCATGATCAAGCAGATGTCGTTGCCGTACGTCAGCACACGGTCCACAAACGTCCACCCGAGCTTGCTGAGCTTTTCTTCGCCCTTCGGGTCCCAGAATAAATTTTTGCCGCCCTTACTAATCGACACGTTTGTATGCATGCCGCTGCCATTCACTCCCACCACCGGCTTGGGCAGGAAGCTAGCCGTGAAACCCATCTTGTTTGCTACTTGGCGGCAAATCAGTTTGTACAGTTGGATTTGGTCCGCCGCCGCAACCACTTCTCCGTAGCCGTAATTGATTTCAAACTGCGAGGGCGCCACTTCGGGGTGGTCTTTCTCGTTTTGAAATCCCATCGCGCGCTGCACTTCCGCCGTCGTGTCGATGAACGTGCGCAGCGGGTCGCCGGGCAGCGAGTGATAGTAGCCGCCCGTATTCACGTATTCGAATTTCCCAGTCTCGTTATAACGCCGCTCAGCCTCCGGATGGTTGAACAAAAACCCTTCAATTTCGTTCGCCGCGTTCAGTGTGTAGCCTTGTTCCTTGTGCAGGCCGTCGGCGAATCCCTTCAGCAGGCCGCGCGTATCGGCGCTGTAGGGAGTGCCATCCTTGTCGATCACCTGGCCGAACACCAAAACTTTGCCGGAACCGAATACGTCCGAGGGCGCCCAGTAGAACGCGCTCCAATCCATCATCAGGCGCAAATCGCTCTCTCTCTGCGCAGTAAATCCCCGAATCGACGACCCATCGAACGTCAAGTTGTCCCAGCTCTTGATCAAGAATTTCTTGTCGTAGTCCAGCATATGCAAGCGGCCTTCCAAATCGCTGAATAGGACGGTAACCGCCTTGATACGCTTCTCATCCGTCAGATACTTCAGCCTTTCTTCCTGAATTTTGTGCGCTGGAGCGCGCTTCATGCGCGCCTCTTTCGCCTGCAAATTCATTCCTTCCAATTCATCGTATGGAATTGCTAAAAAATTGCGCAGCTCGCTAGCCATGACTCTCCTCGAGGTGGAATGTACCTCTGCTATATAACTGGAATGTTTGCGGGTGCCACATTAAGTCACGTAGGGTATCGCGGCTCGATTCCAAGCGCAAATCCAAAAACGGTCGCTGGTTGAAAAGAATTTTTTATCGGCCTAATAAATAAAATCTTGTCAACCGCCGCACCCTTGCCCGGTCTTGACGTTGCCGTCTAGGCCGATCCGAAATTCGCTCTGAAGTTAGAGCCACTTTTTAATGCTGGAACTTCCCTATGATCTCCGCCTGCGCCAAAATGTGCCCCTTCATTGCCGCCTCGAGTTGCTCTTTCGCCGCCTGAGGTTTCAATCCCGTGCTCGCATCCAGCGCATACAGTTTGAAAAAATAATGATGTGCTGGTCCGGCTTTTGGGGGACAAGGGCCCATATACCCTGACTTCCCCCGAGCATTTTTCCCCTGCATCGAGCCGTCAGCCAACTTCTTGCTGGTAGGAACGCCCTCAGGCAACGAATGTGTTCCCGCGGGAATGTCGTAGATCATCCAGTGCGTAAGCGTCCCCCGTGGCTCATCCGGATCATCCATAATCAGCGCAAAACCTTTCGTCGCGGCCGGCGGGTCACTCCAAGCCAGCGCAGGTGAAACATTCGCCCCGTCGCAAGTATATTTCGACGGAATTTCCGCGTCCGCTTCAACTGACGCGCTAGTCAATTTCAGAACTGGACCCGCTCGGTTCTTCTGCGAATCCTGTGCAGCCACCGCAAAATTGACCATCGAGCAAAACAAGCCCGCAGCAACACAGCCCAATACATGACTCAACAAATGATGACGGGAAAATGTATTCAAGTCGCACCCCTTTCGAATTTCGATATACCCGAATCGAAATCCTCGCGCTTGCCTTCTAATCATTTTGGAGAAAAACGTTACAATAATCCTTCGATCGTAAATGATTTCAGAAGGCGGAGTCCATGTTTGAATTCTTCGAGCGCGAGGGATATTCAATCTCCACCGATCCTGCAAAATTTGACCTGGGTGCGATTCATTCCTGCCTCGTTCGCGCCTACTGGTGCGAAGGCATCCCGCGCGAAACATTGGAACGCGCCATCTCGAATTCCTTGTGCTTCGCCGTGCTCCATGGCAAAACTCAGGTCGGTTTCGCACGAGTGGTAACCGATTCCGCCACGTACGCTTACCTTTGTGACGTCTATGTCCAGGAAGAGCGTCGCGGAAAAGGCCTCGCGAAGTGGTTAATGGAATGCGTAATGGCGCACCCCGCATTGCAAGGCTTGCGAAGATTCAGTTTGGCGACTCGCGACGCTCACGGCCTTTACCGCAAATTTGGTTTCCGCGAACTCAGCAGGCCAGATTCCAATATGGAAATCCTCCGCCCAGAGATTTACCGCTGAAAGCGTAAGTTATTCCAATTTTGTGAGTTACCCACAAGCGGTTGGCATTCTAAAGGACACTCCTTCGGTTTTTTCCAGGCTTTAACTTGGGAAGGGCTGTATCGAAATACGACCATGGGGTGTTGGTTGGGAGCAGCCGAAGGTTGCCTATGGCATATCGGAATCGGATGAGAATTCCGTGGCGCAGTGCCGGTAAAACTTTTGTCGTGATGGTTTTTGGCTGATCAGAAAGCTGGCCACCTGGCTAGTAAGGTGTCTAGCGAACGAGGATCTGTTCGCTGAACCAATTACATGTCCAGGTGCCGCACACCCTTCTCGTACCCGAATCTTGCACTCTGCTTCCTTCACGAACGGTCCGTTTTAATTGCTACTTGGGCCACCCTGCCCGTGAGGCCAGTAGACTTCCAGGAAAGAGTTTATTTAGAGTTGTCCCTGAGATAACCAAATTCTTCAGGTACGCCGGTAAATTCGAATGAACGAAAAAATATTAAGTCCGTCCAAACCAGATCCACTGGGTGAATTCAAGGAAGGCGTCGCCCTGCTGAAGAACGGCTACCCGCAACGTGCACTCCTTCGCCTGCGGACCGCTTTCGAATGCGAGCAACGCAACCCGTACTATCTCTCGTTTCTTGGATTATCCATTGCCCGCGCCGAACGTAAGTGGGATCAAGCCTGTGAGCTCTGCGAAATCGCGGTGCAGGTAAAACGACAGGAATCCCAGTTCCATCTCAACTTGGCGGAAGTGTACCAACTTGCTGGCCGGCGCTCTAAAGCAATCGACACGCTGGACGCGGCACTCGAGCTATTCAGCAGTGATGAACGGCTGAAACGCGCTAGAAGTCGCGTGGAAAAACGCCGTTCACCGGTTCTGTCCTTCCTCGACCGCGAGAATCCCCTGAATAAACATCTCGGCAAGTGGCGCCACCGCGCATTGAAACGCGCAGGCAAACAGAATCTGTAAGCCGCTCGTATCCCGACAAATCTCCTCCGCGTTTCGGATTTGCCAGATTTCTTTCTAGCGGACGCACTCAGATAACAAGGTGCGAGTATCGACAACGCACGGTTCGGAGCACTGATACGGATGCCTTGTGCCGGTCATACGATCGGAGATTACCAGCGTGGTAGGGCTAATTCGGCCTGCTAGGCGTCATTCCAGCTCGATATAGGCGATCATACGTGGGCTCTTCGAAAATGCGCGGGCTAGGCTTGCAAAGCGTAACCGTATAAGTAATCGGTAGTTCGCAATCACAAAATGATTTCTCTTCGTTTATGTTTACCATTATTACCCGCCTTCCGACCTTCAGCAACCTTCAAGACGGCGCGAGGTTGTGTTAATGTGGAGAGTCCCAATATCATCGATCGGGCAATCCTCGCGCGGGTGCTGGATCACCCAAACGGAGTGAATGAAGAATTGAAAGCTACCTACAATGGCATCGCTGTTCCGTCTGACGGAAAACCCATCGAGTACACCTCCGACCGCGCCTTCCGCGTCCCCGATCGCCCCATAATCCCCTTCATCGAAGGTGACGGCACGGGCCGCGACATCTGGAAAGCCTCCCGACAGGTCTTCAACGCCGCCGTGGCAAAATCCTACGGCACAAAACGGAAAATCGAATGGCTCGAAGTTTTCGCCGGAGAGAAGGCGTTTAAGAAATTTAACGACTGGCTGCCCTCTGACACGGTCGATGCCATCCGCGATTTCCGCGTCGCCATTAAAGGCCCGCTCACGACTCCAGTGGGCGGCGGCATACGCTCTCTAAACGTGACCCTGCGCCAGGTCCTCGACCTCTACGCGTGCGTGCGCCCCGTGAAATATTTCGAAGGCGTACCCTCCCCGGTTAGGAATCCCGAGCGGATGGACGTCGTGATCTTTCGCGAAAACACGGAAGACGTTTACGCGGGAATCGAATGGCAATCCGGAACGCCGGCCGCAAAGCGACTGATCGATTTCCTGAATCTGGAAATGTTGAAAGACACAACCAAGCAGGTTCGCGCGGATTCCGGCATTGGCATCAAACCCATTTCGCCCACTGCGACCAAGCGTCTGGTGCGCAGCGCCATCCAGCATGCGCTGGAAGAAAAGTGCCGCGTGGTCACGCTCGTTCATAAGGGCAATATAATGAAGTTCACCGAAGGCGCGTTCCGCGATTGGGGCTACCAGCTCGCCACTCAGGAATTTCGCGCCCACGTGGTCACCGAGCGGGAAAGCTGGATTCTCGGAAACAAGGACAGCAACGCGAACCTCACGTCCGAGCAGATCGCGGAAATGATCGAGCCGGGATTCAGCAACGCAACCGAAGAATTCAAAAAGCGTGCCACGACCGAAGTTGAGGAGACGCTTACCGCTCTTTCTGTTTCCCACGGAAAAGGCCAGTGGAAGCAGAAAATATTGATCAACGACCGCATCGCGGATTCGGTTTTTCAGCAAGTGCTCACGCGCGCCGACGAATACCAAGTCTTCGCCACGCCCAACTTGAACGGCGACTACTTGTCTGACGCATGCGCCGCACAAGTGGGCGGCCTGGGCATGGCGCCGGGCGCGAATATCGGCGACGGCTGCGGTGTGTTCGAGGCTACCCACGGAACTGCACCGAAATATGCTGATAAGGACGTGATCAATCCGAGTTCCGTGATGCTTTCGGGCGTCATGATGCTGAATTTCATGGGCTGGCGCGAGCCCGCCAAGCTGATCGAGGAAGGAATAGCCCGGACGATTCAACAAAAGCGTGTCACCTATGACCTCGAGCGCCTGATGCCCGGAGCAACGAGACTGAAAACGTCCGAATACGCCGCCGCTATCGTTGACAACATGCAAGCCTCGTCCGTGGCCGCGCGCTAAAAAATCGAACCAAAGAGCTAGGAGACTAGGGAATGCGGAAGAAGGTCACCGTTGTCGGCGGAGGATTTGTCGGGTCCACGACGGCGCAGCGGATTCATGACGCCGGTCTCGCCGACGTCGTTCTCACAGACATTTTAGAAGGCGTTCCCGCCGGGAAAGCTCTCGACATGGCGGAGTCCGCTCCCATCTTCGGCACCGATGCGCATGCGACCGGTATCTCCACCGCGGGCGGAGATTACAAGGAAACTGCGAACAGCGACATCATCGTGATTACCGCCGGATTCCCTCGCAAGCCCGGCATGAGCCGCGACGACCTGCTGAAAGCAAATTACGAAGTGATTAAAGGCGTGGTCGAGGCCGTCGTTAGACTTTCTCCGAGTTCAATCTTAATCATGGTGACCAACCCGCTTGATGCCATGGCCCACGTCGCGCTAAAGCTCAGCAAATTTCCAAAGGCGCGTGTCATGGGAATGGCCGGCGTCCTGGACTCCGCGCGCATGAGCGCTTTCGTGGCAGCCGAGCTAGATGTTTCGGTCGAAAACGTGACGTCGTTCGTTCTCGGCGGGCACGGTGACGACATGGTTCCGCTCCCGCGCTACTCCACCGTGGCCGGAATTCCCCTCCCCGCTCTCTTGTCCAAAGAAAAAATCGACGCAATCGTAACCAGAACCCGAAAAGGCGGCGCGGAAATCGTAAACCTGCTGAAAACTGGATCGGCCTACTACGCGCCGTCCGCCGCGGTATTCGAAATGGTCGCGGCGATTTTAAACGACAAGAAGAAAATCCTGCCCTGCGCCGCTTACCTCGAAGGCGAATACGGAATTAAAGGCCTGTTTGTTGGCGTGCCAGTCAAGCTCGGCGCAAAAGGCATCGAGCAGATCATTGAGATCAAGCTAGAGCCAGACGAAAAAGTGGCGCTCGATAAATCTTCAGCCTCCGTGCGCGAACTCATCACCGTCTTGGGCCTGTAAAAGACAAAAATACGATGGCTCTGTTTAACAAAGACCGAAAGCGTCGCAAGGTACCGGCGGCTGATGGCGCGAAAGCAGCTGGCGCCGGAAACGGTGATGCACCACTCACTCATCGAGTCACCAAAGACCTGGACCGCGCGGAAACGCTGGCGGCGATGTTGGCCCACAGCCGCGCCGCACGCACCGTGGAAGTGGCCGACCTACTCGCGGGGATGTACATCTACAACTGGGAGCACTTTTCGAAATTCTGGGAGCAGCAGGACGAAATCGAAACGTTCCTTCAACAGATTTGCAGCATCAGCCCGCAACGCTGGCATCACTGGATGCAGTTTTACGACCAGCAGCGCCACGAAGCAGAGCCGCCAAGAATATGGCAATTGCCGAAGGGGCTGAAGTCCGGAAAAAACGCGGGCGGCGAGCCCGACGGAAAGCCGCTCGTGAGATCGGCGGAACTTCAATCTGTCTTGAAGAATGCCGAAGAGCTTTCGCCGGCGCGAGACTTACTTGACGGGCGAGCGATTCCTATTCTGACTTGTGAATGCGTCCTGCTCGCCATTGCCAAGAAAACAGATTCAGAAATCGGTCATCGCCTGGTAGCCACCGGCCTCAACGTCAACACCCTCGAACAGTCCGCGCGAAACCCGAAGCACGCCCCGAAGCACTGACCGCCTCCTACGAAAAAACATCCGATAGCAATTTCAAATTAGGCCAGCGCGGTGGACGACTAGATGATCATTTTAAAATTCGGCCACAGCACTGGCAATGGTGCACTGGGTTTCCGGCAGACATAGACGCGAACGTCTTGCTCGGAAGGCATCGCGTAGCGCTCAATGATGGTCGCGACGAGCTGCGCTTCGCCAAACAGTCGCGCGTAATCGTCGGCTCTCTCACCGAAGAGAACCACACACTCTCCGGTATAGTTGCGGGGGCCCCACAAGAAATAATTATTATGCCCGCTGAGCGCTCTGGGAAGCCCGAGCGCCGGGCCGTAGTAATCAATCGCGCCCGCCTCCCCATAATTCCCCGCCAGGATGGCGCAGCTTTGTTGTTCCTGTTGCGGCAGGTCGTGGTAGACACGCGCAACGGTAGAAGCCATGTTCTCCCAACCGAACATGTCCGCATAAAGCTGCGGCAGCTCCACGGTAGCGTCGCGCTCCATCTTCACCGTGCGCGAGTACGGAAGTATTTGCGAGTAGCGGATAAAAGCGTCCACAGGCAGCAAAGGGACACCGAAGGGCAGAGAGACCACACCAGCGATTACGATCACCGCACAATAAGCCCAGGCCAGGCCCCGCCGCCGCTGCGCTCCGAAGAAGAATTTCTCCAGCGCGACACCTCCGGCAGCCATCAAGAGCGGATAAACCGGCAGCGCGTAATACGTCTTTCCATGCAGACCGATAAAAACAAACATCACAATGAAATATGCCCAGCCGAGAAAGCGAAAGCGCTTTCCTTCCGGCGCAGCGAAGAACCAAACGAGACCGGCCAGCCAGACGGGAAGCTCAATCGGCTGGAGGTAGAGGATTTGTTCAAAAAAGAATCGCAGCGGGCCGACGGGATAGTTTTTGAATTCCTGGCCCGCGCGCACTACTGCGATTTGCGGCCAGTCATGCCGCGCTTGCCAGAGTAAATTCGGCAGGAACAGCGCAAGCGCAATGACACCGCCAATCCAAACCCACCTCGATGTGAACAAACTCGCTTGTCCGGAAATCAGGAGTGCGGCCACAACTGCGAATCCGAAAACCAGCATGGTGTACTTGTTTTCCAAGCCGATTCCCGCGACCGCGCCAAAGGTAAGCCACAGAGCCGTGTTTGCGCCCTTAATGATGCGAATCACAATCCACGCAAATAAGACCCAGAAAAGAGGCTCGAACGCATTCATCGACAGAAAGCTGTCGAATGCCAGGTATGCCGGCGCAAATAACATGGCCAATGCCGCGAGGAATTGCGCGAAGATTCCTCCACCGAGTTCCCGAGCGATCCAACCTGCCAGGAACACAATGACGGCACCGACCAGAGCAGGTAGTAGCCGCACCGCAAATATCGAGTTTCCGAAAGCGTGGCGCGCGAACCACGCCGCCACTGCAACGAGCGGAGGTTGGTCAATGTAACCCCAGGCGAGATGCTCGCCACAAGCCATGTAATAGAGTTCATCGCGAAAAAAACCGTAGTGGTTGAGCCCCGCGAATTGAATCAGCAGCCTGACCAACGATAGGAATGAAAGAAGAGCGACGCTCGTGCGCGCAGACTCGCGCGGCATCGCCCAATCATTCAAAGAGCGGTTGCCTTGCAGTGAAGTCATCAGCTCGCGCGGTGAGTGATTTTAGAAATAACTCTCAAGACGGGGTTGAAATCGTCGCGGACTTAATGCTATCGAGCTTCGGGAAATTTTTGTCCAGATAGGCTTTCCCTTGATTGGTGATCTGTCCCTGGTCCGGGGATTCGCCGTACCCGCTATGGATTTTCTGCACCACATCCATACCGCTGGTTACCTGGCCAAATGGAGAGAAACCCATGGAATCGAGCTGCGCATTGTTGCCGAGATTGATAAAGAGTTGGGTGGTGCGCGTGTTCTTACCGGCAGTCGCGAACGTCAGGTACCCGGGCCGATTGCTCTGCGTGACCGGATCGTCCTTGATCTTCGCATCTCGCCAAGCCTTGTTGACCGTGGGGTCGGCGCCGAGGCCGAATTGGGCTACGAAACCGGGGATCACGCGGAAGAAACTTGCGTCGTTGTAAAAACCGGCTTTCACGAGATTATAGAAGCGGTCCGCCCCGATGGGAGCCCACGCGCGATTCACGCGCACGACGAAGTCTCCTTTTGTTGTGGAGAACGTTACATCAAAGATGTCCGGAGCTTTTTCGCTCAGAGTTTCGGGATGTAATAGGCCTGGATTCGTGGTCATCGGTGTTGTCCTAGGTGTTGAAAATGACTTCCATCATTATGGTGTTGCCAAGGTCGAGGGCCAGGGAAAAAGTCAGGACCCACCAAGACTATAGACTATATTCGGCAACAACCCTATAACGTCGCCGGGCAGCCGCACCCTGACGTGAGCGAATCAACGAAGTCCCTCAGGGGCTAAAACCCCTGGGCGCTGCGTGAGGTCGGCACGGCTAAAGCCGTGCCCTGACGTGAGCGCGGCAGCGAGCCGGCAAGGCTACGGTTTGGCTGCCGGAGCCGCCGCCTTGTGAGCTGCGCTGGCAGCAGGTGCAGTAGCAGGTGAAGTGATTTTCGCCGTCTTGATGCTGTCAAGCTTTGGAAAATTCTTCTGGAGATACGCGTTGCCCTGGTTCGTGATTTCGTCCTGATGACTGGTGGGCTGATCCGCGTAACCGCTGTAAAGACTCTGGACCACGTCCATGCCGGAAGTTACCTTCCCAAATGGAGCGAAGCCCTGCCCGCTATGATCGAGTCCAGCATTGTCGCCGAGGTTGATAAAAACCTGAGTTGAACGAGAATTCGGATTCCCGGTTTGGGCGAACGTGATGGTGCCTATCGCGTTCGTCTGGGTGACTGGATCGTCCTTCATATTGGCGTTCTCCCACGCCTTGTTGACAGCGGGACTGCCGGTAAGACCGAACTGGACCACGAAACCGGGAACGACGCGGAAGAACTCGACGCCGTTGAAATAGCCGTGCTTGACGAGATTATAAAAACGGTCCGCTTCGTTCGGAGCCCACGCGCGCGTGACCTGCACCACAAAATCTCCCTTGCTGGTTGTGAATGTGGATTCGTATACGTCCGGCGCTTTGGCCTTGAGCGTGGCAGGATGAAGCAATGCAGGGTCAGAAGCTGAATGCGTCGCCGTTTGCGGATGCGCGGCAGCAGCGGGTTTTTGCGCGGCAGGTTGGTTTTGCGCTCGAAGCGCGCCGGGAAGAACAGAAATAATGGCACAAAGGACCAGATAAAAACTAAAGCGGGATACGAAATGTCTCACGGCTTTTCTCCTATTTTTTCGAAGTGGCTTCCACTTCCTGCATCAGGCGAAGAGTGTTGCCACCCAGGATTTTTATAATGTCACTTTCGGAATAACCTTTTTCCAGCAAGGCGCCGGTAACTTGCGGCAGATGTGTCGCGTCTTCCATGCCAAAGTCGGACCCAAGACCGACGTGATCGGCTCCCACGAGTTTAACAGCATGATCGATGTGGTCGATTATTTTCGTCCAATAAACGCGCGGCAACTTTCCCTGTTCTACATACTCACGAACAATTTTATCCGCTTCGATCAACTGGCAGGCTTCCTGGTCGCCGCAGCGCTTCTTCGACTCGGCTTCGATGGCTTTGCCGATGCCGGGGGCGGCTTTTTCAGCGTCGCGAAATTCCTGGCTCAGGAATCCCACATGGTAATTAATCTGAATCACGCCGCCCTTCGCTGCAAGAGCTTTGATCATGGCGTCGGTCATGTTGCGCGGAGCATCGTCCAGCGCGCGACACGACGAGTGAGAAGCAATCACCGGCGCTCGGCTAGTAGCCAGCACATCATAAAACGTCTTGTCCGCGATGTGCGAAACGTCAACCATCATTCCCACGCGATTCATCTCCAGCACAACTTGCTTGCCGAAATCGGTGAGCCCGTTGTGCGTGGGTTTGTCCGTTGAAGAGTCGGCCCAGTTCGTGTTGACCATGTGCGTGAGGGTCATGTAGCGGACGCCGAGCGACGCAAATTTATCCACATTTTTCAGGTCGTCGTTGATCATGTGGCCGCCCTCGACGCCCATGAGCACGGCGATTTTGTGCGCGGCAAACGCGCTGCGGATCTCGGCTGCCGTAGTAGCGAGAACGAGATCGTTGGGGTGCAGAGCGACTTGGCGTCGCACGGCTTCAATCTGTTCGAGTGCGCGTTGAACGGCCGTCGGCCCGGTGACGCTTCCAGGGATATACATGGAGAAAAATATGGCGTCGAGGCCGCCTTCGCGCATGCGCGGAATGTCGATACTGCCGTCGGTGTGACGCGTGCCGAGATCGAATTTGGGATCGAGCAAACGCTGCGTGGTGTCGTCGTGAGTATCCACAACGATCGAATGGAAATGAAGATCGTGGGCTTTCTGTAAAACGAGCTGCGATTGCGACGTCAAAGCGAGCAGTGGCAGGATGCCTCCAAGTAAGCAGCAGATTGGAAACAGACAAAGCCGGGACATCAGCCTCCTCAGTTGCGTTGGAAATTCTACGATACGTTTCACACAAACGAAATTGAGAATTTGTTTTAGGTAATGGACTACTTCGAAACTCTCTCTCAGTACCAGCCCCATAGCAGCAACAGGCCAATCGCCCCTAAGCATACCCTGGCAAGTCCTTGATATGGGTGTGGTCCTGCTCGTCTGATCACTATCGGGCTTGGGATAAATAGCTCCCACCAAGAAAATTGCGGCGCCGCACAGAAAGACGATTTGTTTTCCAGTCACGGCCAGACCCAGTTTAATTTTCTCCGCGTAGCCACGATTTTACGGCGTGAACGAACACTTGGCCGTTGACCGCCGCGAGCGATTCGGTGAGAGGAATCCCCTTGGGACAAGCCTTCACGCAATTCTGCGCGTTGTCGCAATCGGCGATGCCGCCGGGGCCCATCAGCGCTTCGAGGCGTTCCTTAGCGTGCATCGCGCCGGTGGGATGCAAGTTGAAGAGGCGCACTTGGCTAACGATAGCGGCGCCGACGAAAGGATCGCGCTGATTGACCTTGGGACAAACTTCCAGACAATTCCCGCAGGTGATGCAGCGCGACAGCGGATAGCCCTCTTCTTGTATCGATGGCGCCATGCGCGGGCCTTCGCCGATGTTGTAGGTACCATCAATTGGAATCCAGCAATGAGTGCGCTTTAGATCTTCGAACATTTTCGAACGGTCGACGACAAGATCGCGAATCAACGGAAATTTTGTGAGCGGCTCCAAGCGAATTGGTTTTTCCAGATTGTCCACCAATGCAGAACAGGCTTGACGAGCGGTTCCATTGATCAGCATGGCGCAGGCGCCGCAGACCTCTTCCAGGCAATTCGCGTCGTAGCTGACGGGAGTGGATTCCACTCCGCCGCGAGTGAACGGCCTTTCGGCAATGTCACGCAGGCACGTGATGACGTTCATGTGCGGACGATAACGTAGCTCGTATTCTTCCCAGCGCACGGCTTCATCGGGACGCTGCTGGCGCTTAATGCGGACGATAAAAGTTTTGTCTGCCATGATGCCTCTTAACCTCACCGCGAACACAACCGCCGAATGCCGCTTTAAAGGGCGGTACCAAAATCTAAGCGATGCGACGCCATCCGATAACCAGCCTTTGCTGCAGCGGGCGCAGCTCACCGCGGCGGGCGCCCCTACCGGTCAATCACGAAATGTTCAATCGCATTTAGCTACGTCTTGGCCGTGTACTTGCGCTCGCGCAACGGCAACAGCGAGGTGTCCACCGGCTCGTAGTCGAGAATGATCTTGCCGTCGTTGTACCTCGCCTTCGTGGTTTTCAGCCAATTGGTGTCATCGCGCTCCGGGAATTCAGGCTTGTAATGCGCGCCGCGAGTCTCGTTGCGCGCGAGCGCGCCCAGAGTGATCACCTTTGCAAGGATCAACATGTTTCCGAGCTCGCGCACGAAATTCAGCGTCTGATTGGCCCACTGCGTGCGATCTTGCAAATTGATGCGCGTGAATCGCTCGCTCAACTCATCGAGCTTCACAAGAGTTTTTTCCAAGTGGGCGTTGTAGCGAATCACCGTGACGTTTTCGGTCATGATGTCGCCCATTTCGCGCCAAATAGTCATCGGATTTTCGGCTCCTTTGTGCTGATTCAGCAAGGCGTCGGTGATGTCCTGCTGGCGCACGCGTTCGCGCTCGAAGATAGCCGCAGGAACGCTCTCGCATCCTTGTTCGAGGCCACGCGAATATTTCACAGCCGCAGGACCGGCGAGCATTCCACCGTAGATGCAGGAGACCAGCGAGTTCGCGCCCAGCCGGTTGGCGCCGTGATACTGGTAATCGCATTCGCCCGCGGCATAAATTCCGGGAACATTGGTGGCTTGATTGTGGTTGTCAACCCACAAACCGCCCATGGTGTAGTGCATGGCCGGGAAAACTTTCATGGGCTCTACGTGCGGATCGACTCCGACGAATTTTTCGTAAATTTCGAGGATGCCTTCGAGCTTGCGGTCGAGAACCTCGCGCGGGATGTGCGTGACGTCGAGATACACCGCGGGCTCACCGGGCAGACCCATTTTCAGCTCGAAGACAACTTTGTGAATAGCACGGGTGGCCACGTCACGCGGAACGAGATTCCCATACTTCGGATACCACTCTTCTAGAAAGTAAAAACGCTCGCTTTCCGGGATATCTTTTCCGGGGCGCGTATCGCCGGCCTTTTTGGGAACCCAAACGCGGCCGCCTTCACCGCGAGCCGACTCGCTCATCAGACGGCACTTGTCTTCACCGGGGATCGCCGTCGGATGAACCTGGATGAATTCACCATTCGCGTAATACACGCCCTGCTGAAAAAGCGCGGACTGCGCGGAGCCGGTGCAGACGACAGAGTTTGTGGAGCGACCAAAAACTGCGCCGATGCCTCCGGTGCAGAAGATGGCCGCATCGCAAGGGAACGTGCGGATTTCCATCGTCTTTAAATTCATGACGCAGATGCCGCGGCAAACACCGCCGTCATCAAGAACTACGGACAGAAAAGTCCAGCCCTCAAATTTTTTAACTTTACCCTCGGATTCGAAGCGGCGCACCTGTTCGTCCAGAGCGTAGAGTAGTTGCTGGCCGGTAGTAGCGCCGGCAAAGGCTGTGCGATGGAACAGCGTGCCTCCGAAGCGGCGGAAATCGAGCAAGCCTTCCGGCGTGCGGTTGAACATAACGCCCATGCGATCGAGCAAGTCGATGATCGCGGGAGCGGCTTCGCACATTCCCTTTACCAGCGGCTGATTGGCGAGGAAATCTCCGCCGTAAATCGTGTCGTCAAAATGCTTCCAAGTGGAGTCGCCTTCGCCCTTTAGGTTTTTGGCAGCGTTGATGCCGCCTTGCGCGCAGACCGAATGCGAGCGTTTTACCGGAACGATGGAAAATAAATCAACAGGGACGCCGGATTCCGCGACGCGGATTGTAGCCATCAGGCCGGCTAACCCGCCGCCCACTACAATAATTTTAGGTTGGCTCATTGCACGTAACCGCCGAGGGGAAACCAAGCGTAGTGAAATCCGAGAACGATTACGATACCCGCGAGCGTGCAAGTGACGCCCACCACGGCGCCCAACCATCCAGCGGCACGCTGCGCCTTAGGAGTGATGGCGATTCCCCACTTGCAGGCAAAATTCCAGAGGCCGTTTCCGAGGTGAAACGAACAGGCGGTTACTCCGATAATGTAAGCAGCGACGTACCAGGGATTCGCCATGTCCTCCGCGACGCCCGCATAGCGCGTGATGCCATGTCCGCCGAAACGTTCGGTGTAAAGGTGCCAGCCGATAAATACGAAGGCAATCAACCCACTCCAGCGCTGGAGGACGTACATCCAGTTAGACATCCAGGGGTGGCTCAACGCGTTCGACTTCCCTCTCGACCAAATATAAAAGCCGTAAAGGCTGTGAAACAGAATGGGTATCCAAAGCACCGCTGCTTCGACGGCGATGCGCCAAGGAACAGTTTGTAGATCACCTGAAACTTCATTGTATTTCTGGACGCTGACCAGCGCGTAGCTGTTCGACCAAAGATGATCGAGCAGATAAGCTCCAATGGGAATTACGCCGCTGAGGGACTGCAGTTTGTCCAGGATATAACTTGTTTTAGATTCAGCCGTTGCGGCCGACATGCACACTCCGAAATTGTTTTGCAGACAATCAAAGTATATGCAGCCGTGAAGAAGTTTGCAATCACGCGCGACGGCAAAATGGTTCTTTGCGGGAGAATTCAAATGTGATTCAGGAACTAATCGTTCTCCGGCTATCGTTATGAATGCAACACACGGCCCTGACGCGGCGTTTGCACACGAAACGATCGTGCTAGACTCGCCAAATAGCGCGGAATGTCTAACGAATTCATCAACGAACTGAAGAAATGGTCGAACGAGATTGTGCGCAGCAGCGCATCCGGCAATTTTATCGGAATGCACCGCGCCGTCGAGCTCATTGCCAAACACTTTGTCGTGCAGCCACACGAAGTGGCCATCCTGGTAGCAATGCCGGATGAGCGATTCCTGCGATTCGTGATGCCGGAGAACCTGCAGGGCATGGGCCAGATACCGATGACCAGTTCCAATTCGCTGGCGGTGCGAACGGCTCGGGAGAAACGCCCTGAAATGACGAATCATTTCCCGCGAGTCCCTCATTCATCAGTTTTTGAGGCCGTGCCAATATCAGACGACAAGCGCGGGGTCGCAATTCAAAAGATTATAAGCGCGCCGATCTTATTGGAAAAGAAGGTTATAGGCGTAATTCAAGTGTCGCGCAAAGGCGCCTCGCCGTCAGAAGCGGGGCCAGACTTCGTACCGCAACAGCTTCGAGAGCTCAAGGCCATCGCTGATACCATCGCTCCCTGCATCCCTCTTTGCGCCAAGGAAATCCAACTTCAGGGATCGTAACGTAGCCTCGGTGAAGGTCGCTTCCAACAGCGAAACTTTCTGCAAACAATCGGGTTCTATACTCTGGAAGCAACTCGGACTGGCGCTTTACCATCATTATTAGCAGCGCGCTGAGATCGAATAAGATGGAGGATTTATGAATTGCTGGCGAACGAGGCAGAAGGACCGGGAGAACTAATCATGGTAATCAACTTTGCGAACCGGATAGGTCGCGCTCTAACGACAGGGCTGGCGATTGGCGCCTTGGCGCTCGGGAGTTGCCTAGCCGCGATGCCGGCGTCGGCACAGCAAGATCAGCAACAGCCTCAGGATCAGCAACAGCAGCAAGGTCAAATGAATCCGCCGCAGGACCAGGGCGCGCCACGACCGGACCAGGCTCCGCCTCCTCCGGATGATCGCGGTGGGCCCATACCTCCGGCAGACCAGCGACGAGATGCTCAGCAGCCTGCACCGCCCGACAACAATTACGTGGTGCCCGACACGTTTACGGTGTCCGCCGGAGCCGTGCTGCAGGCGCGCACCACCGGATGGCTATCGAGTGACGGAAACAAGCCTGGTGACACCGTCATTATGACGCTGGCCCAACCGCTGGTAGTAGATGGCTTCGTCGTCGCCAGACGCGGCCAGACCCTGATCGGACATGTCGCTGCAGCCGAAAAGGCAGGGCGCGCTAAAAAAACACCTTCGAAACTGGCAGTTTCGTTAAACCAGTTGACATTGGTCGATGGTCAGCTCTTCGACCTTCAGACTTCCCTAATCAGCGTGACCAACAAAACACCAACCGGCCAATACGCGCTGGGTGTCGTAACCACGACAGGAGTGGGTGCTGGAATCGGCGCCGCAGTGGGAGGGGGCCCTGGGGCCGCGATCGGCGCAGGCGTGGGACTTATTGCGGGCAGCATAGGAGTACTCGCGACGCCAGGTAGACCGACAATCATCCCTCCTGAATCCTTAATGACTTTCCGACTCGAAGCACCAATTACGGCGTCCACTGTGCACGGACAGACGGCGTTTAGGCCAGTCAGTTCGCGAGAGTACGCGCCGAGCGGGAGGCCGCGCCCCAGGGCGGGCGTTCGGCCTTATCCGTATGCATATCGGCCGCCGCCACCGTACGGTTACTACCCGTATGGGTATCCATATCCCGACGGATACTATCCGTGATCTACTGAAAGACAGCACGTACCTGAAATGAGTCGCAAGGGATTCGGCTAAAACCGAGTCCCTTTTTTTTGAATCCCACATGACAAAAAACTCGCTTGCGCTTTATTATCTCGTAGCGATCAGTCAGACTTGTCTTCATAACGCCGGCTTGCCCTGAGTTGCGAAGGGCGTTAGCACGGCATATTGTTCCGCAGTTCGGAACTCGAGGATTCAAACAATGAAAGCCAACCGCGTAATTTCACTTACAGTCTTATCCCTAGTTTGGCCGCTTGTTTGGTTTTCACTCAATCCAAAAAACAGCGACCGTAGATGGTTCACCTGGTTCGCCAACGCATCGTTCGCTGCAAAAAACGAACAAGCCACACAGACAAAGACCATTACGCTGCTTGACACCACCGATTCGCACGGACACCTGCTGCCCTGGGATTACTACACGAACAGACCCGCCAACCTCGGTCTGGCGAAGATCGCAACCCTGGTAAAGGAGGCGAGAACGGAAGCGCCAGACGCGTTGTTGCTCGATTGCGGTGACAGCACGGAGGGCACGCCATTTGCCTACTATTTCGCTCGGAAAGATACAGCCAAACCAAATCCTGAAATCGCCGCGTTCAACGCCATGCACTATGACGCAATGGCCGTGGGCAATCACGAATTCAATTTTGGCCTGGATGAAATGTGGAAAGCGAAGCGCGAGTCGAGCTTTCCCTGGCTAGCAGCGAACATCAAGCAGACCTATACCAGCGGCGTGCCATATATGCGGCCGTATGTCATTAAGAACGTTGCGGGCATCCGGATTGGAATAGTCGGATTCGTGACGCCCGGCATCCCTCGATGGGAAATCCCGGAGCACTACCAGGGCTACGAATTCGAACCGATCACGGAGTCCGCAAAAACCGTGATTCCGGAAGTTCGCAAGCAAGTCGATCTGCTCGTCGTCGTCATGCATTCGGGAATCGATCGGAACCCGGATACCGACACTCCGCCGAGCCGTCCTGATATCGAAAATGCGGTATGGGAATTAGCGGAACAAGAACCTGGGATCGACGTGATTTTCTTTGGGCACACGCATCGCGAGCTGCCGGAGAAAATCGTGAACGGTGTTCTGCTGTCGCAGCCAAAGAATTGGGGCATTTCTCTGGCTCGGGCGGACGTGACGATGTCGCGGGACACCTCGGGCGCCTGGCATGTGGAATCCAAGCACTCACGAACCATACCTGTGACTGCCGAAGTAGCACCCGACCCGGACATCACGAAGCTGATCGCGCCGTATCAAGGCGAAGTACAGAAATATTTGGACACACCGATAGCGAATTCAGAAAAAACGTTGAGCGGCCAGTATGCCCGCTACCAGGATGAGCCTCTGCTTGATCTGATCCACAAAGTCCAGCTCGCGGCCGGACATGCGGATGTGTCGATGGCTACTATTTTTTTGCCCAGCGTGCAGATCCCGGCAGGCCCGGTGACTGTTCGCGAGGCCATGGCAACTTACATTTACGAAAACATGCTGTACACCGTGGAAATGACGGGCGCGCAGCTCAAGGATGCGCTGGAGCACGCGGCGAGCTTTTTCCCAGCATGGCCCGTGCCCGCGGGGCAAGAACTTCGCTTGCCGGGATACAACGCGGACTCCGCCGAGGGTGTTTCGTACGTGATAGACCTTACTCAGCCTGTTGGCCAGCGCATTCGCGGTCTTGCATTTCACGGCGCGGCACTCTCACCGAGTCAGAAACTGCGAGTGGCGATAAACAATTATCGCTATACCGGCGGAGGAGGATATTCCGTTTACCAGGGATTGCCAATCGTGTACCGGTCGCGAGAAGAGATTTCCGAGCTGCTGGTGGACTACCTCAAACGCATGAAAACTGTCCCCACTGTCGCGGATGGCAAGTGGAGAATTGAACCGCCGGAAGCGCTCGCGGCCATCAAGAAGGCGGCCGACGAAGAAAGCAAGCGCACGGTGAGCAGATAAACTGTAACCTGGCTGAAATATTTCGCGTACGTGAGTTTACCATTCCGCAAAACATCAATTAGTGATTGACTTCGCTGCGTGCGCTTGTTAATTTCCGAGCGCGTTAGATTTTTCCGACTCAATCGAGTGGAGGCAGCACAACTCAGCGCTTATGGCGTTCGTCGCGAAGAAAATTTTCCTGACAAAAGGGGTTGGAAAACACCGCGAGCGCCTTTCGAGCTTCGAGCTCGCACTGCGCAACGCCGGAATCGCCGCGTGCAATATCGTTCGCGTCTCTTCGATTTTCCCTCCCTACTGCAAGCTTATTTCCCGCAGCGAAGGCCTCAAGCATCTCAAGCCGGGGCAGGTTGCCTTTACTGTAATCAGCGAGAATCAAACTCGCGAGCCGCATAGGCTAATTGCCGCGGGCGTCGGGCTCGCTTTGCCGGCGGACAAATCCATGTTCGGATATTTGTCCGAACATCACTCGTTCGGCGAAAGCGAAGAAATCGCCGGAGAATATACGGAAGAGCTCGCCGCAGAAATGCTGGCTACTACGCTAAACGTAGAATTTGATCCGGATCTTTCCTGGGACGAAAAAAAAGAAGTCTATCGAATATCCAACAAAATTGTCCGCACGATGAACATCACGCAATCCGCTGTTGGCGATAAGCGGGGCCTGTGGACCACAGTGTTAGCCGCTGCCATTCTGATCGGCGAAGACGATTAACTACAGTTCGCCAAGCAGTTGGAATTTCTCCCACGAATTTCCGCATCGTCAGCTTATTCTTTCTTGTGACTTATCTCGCGGCCACAAACCAAGACAGTGGATACGAAGTTTACACTCGTTTCAGACGTTTCGTTCTGCACCGGCGCCGGAAAGCCGCTGCTGATGGATGTTTTCATTCCCAAGAATCGGATCCGAACTCCGACGCCGGCGATACTGTGGATTCACGGCGGGGGCTGGGAACGCGGCGACAAGAGCGGCAGCTCCGGCGCGCTATTCCTCGCCGATCAAGGGTTTGTGACCGCCAGCCTCTTCTACCGTCTAAGCGGTGAATCGCCCTTTCCTGCCGGTAGCGAGGATTGCAAGTGCGCCATTCGTTTCTTGCGCGGGAACGCGACGAAGTACGGCATCGACCCTATTCGAACGGGCACCGCCGGATCCTCCGCGGGAGGTCACTTGGGGAACTGGTAGCCACCGCGCCGCTCTCTGCGAGAGTCGAAGGAACTGGCGGCTGGGGAAATATCTCCAGCGAAGTGCAAGCAGCCGCCGCGTATAACGGCGCTTCGGACTTCACAGTCGGCGCCCTGCAATTCCAGCATCACACTGGCCAGGTAATGGTGAAACTGTTTCGCGGAACCGAAAAGGAGAAACCGGAGCTGTATCGGAAAGCGAGCCCTATTTTTTACGTGTCGAAAAATACTCCGCCGCTCTAGCTGGCCTACGGTGAGGAAGACGATCTAGTTCCGTTTGACCAGTCCGTGCGTATGGCCGCGGCATATCGCCGTGCCGGGCTGCCTATAGAATTCATTGATGTGAAGAATGCAGGTCACGACTTGCAACAAACAGGCTGAGCCTATTTCACCTTCGGTGGAATACTTCCATCAGAGGACCATCGACTTCTTCATGAAGTATCTCGGCCCCGGGTCCAACTGCGAGCACGGAACGATGATTTTATAGAATTCCCTCATTTCCCGAGCGCGCTGGCGGCAATCCGAGCTTACACGCAGCGCGAGGCAGCTTCAGACTTAGGCCAGGTTACTAGCATCGCAGATCCCGCCAATAGCGGCAATAGAACGCCTGAAAAGTAATGAGGTGCGCCGACGATTGCTGATGCAATAATCGCTGCGGCCCAAAGAATGGCGTTGGCGACGAAGTGCCTTCGATTCATCGGACTCTCCTTCTAAGCTTTCGCTTGGCAGATAGTATCGTGACGACGCCACAAAGCTGCTACTTTTTCCTGCGAGCTGTCTCCTTTGACAGGGGAGCCGGTGATTCGGTTCCTGTCGAGTTCCGCTCCGGCTTGAGATAGCCAATGCGTTCGAGAACGGCGCCGACGACAAGCGGCAGCGCCACCGTGGCATCGTCCAGAACTTCGGCGAACCTGCCGCCCTCCTCAATCGGAACAAACTTCCCCCAGGAAACAGCCTCGGTATACGTGCTACCGGACAGACCGCCCCAATTCACCGGCTCAGGACAAATGCGCAGACCATAGTTGTAACGCTTCAGCGGAATTTTTTCGTAGCCGCGGCGTGCGAGAAGTTCGGCATACACTCCGAACTGCTGCGCCCAGTTCCTAGGAACGCCACCACCGATAGTGAAAATTCCCATGCGCTTGGTCGCCAGCATGGTGGAAGCGTAGTGCTCGAAATCCAGGTAGGGATCGAAACGAAGCGGAGGCTTCCCTTCTTTCTTGCGCTGCCGTTGGTATAACGCGAAGTCGATGCCAAGCTCGGAGTCGGTGAAAGCCGGAACGAAAACCGGGACGTTGTGTTCGACGCAGGACTTCAAGATGCCGCGGCCTTTTGCGTGTTGTTGCAAGTATTCACCAATGCGGCGATTCAACTTCCAACTGCAGACCGTTTCTTCAGGATCCCAACGCTTCAGGACGTGATCGACAACCACTTCGACGGCGTCCAGATTTACTTCCGGCTCGAGCGAATCGTAAACGCGGTTGTAGCCCGCGAGGAAAAGCTCGTTGTCGTCCATTCTCGGGTCGTAACGAAAATGGGAGCGGCCGGTCGCCTCCACCAATCCGTGGGCCATCAGCGCGCCGGTGGACACGATCGCTTTCACCATGCCGGATTCGACCAGGTCGCAAAAGACCAAGCCCATTTTGCCAACAGTAAGCGCACCGGACAGCGTCAATACAATGAAGCAGTCCGTATCGCGGGCCATGGCTTCGAGGACATCCGCTGCGTCGCCGATCTGTCGCGCGGTGTAAGCGGTCTGGCCCATTGCGCGAACCATGTCGTCGATCGTACGGATGCGCGAAAGGTCCAGTGGGTAGATGGGAGTGAGGCGGTCTTCGATCGGGTCGTGTAATATGCGTCCCGGAACGCCCTTTTTCTTTGCCATTCATCGCCCTCACAGGTAATGTATCTTTCCCGAGAGACTTCGGGACAGAAAATTGTTCGTCGCGGCCTCATTGATATTACCAATGAGTCCGGTGCAAAAGAAAAATCTGCAATTAATCCAAGGGCGCCCGCATTATGTCACGATACACTCCGATGCCGCCGGACAATTTCGGCGGTCTGCCGGAAGAACATTCGAGTTACGAAACATCGCGCGCCGTAATTTTTCCAGTCCCACTGGAACGCACAACGACATACGAACGCGGAACTCGCAACGGGCCCGCGGCGATCATCGCAGCAAGTCGTCACATGGAACTTTACGACGAAGAATTGCAACTGGAACCGTACAAAGAAATCGGCATCGCGACGCAGCCACCCATCGATACGCAGGACGGGACTTTGAGCGAAGTGATGAGCGAGCTTTTCACCGCGCAGCTCGCGTTGCTCGAAGATAACAAGTTTCCCGTCGCTCTGGGCGGAGAACACGGGCTGACGCCTCCGCTGGTTTCCGCCACGGCGAAGAAATTTAAAGATCTCTGCGTGCTGCATATCGGAGCGCACGCGGAGATGCGCGACGAATATCAAGGTAATCCTGCCAGCCATGCGTGCGCGATGCGGCGCGTGGTGGAAGTCTGCCCGGCCGTTCAAGTGGGAATCCGCGCCTTGTCGGAAGCGGAAGCGAAAGTAATCCCCCATTTGCGTACCAAAGTGTATTGGGCCAAAGATATTGTGCGTGCGCCGGTGAAAACTTGGATTGCGAAAGTACTGGAGGATTTGGGGCCGCGTGTGTACCTCACCATCAATCTAGATGGCTTCGACTCTTCCGTGGTCCCCTCCACTGTGGCGCCCGAGCCCGGCGGCTTGGATTGGCACGAAGTGACTTCACTTGTGCGCGCGGTGGCGGACCACAAGAAAATCGTAGCGATGGACGTGGCGGAACTCGCTCCCAGGCCGGGATATCACGCGGCGGATTTCCTGGCGGCGAAACTCGTTTACAAATCCCTGGGCTACATATTCTGCCAGTCTTGATCAAAGGAGATTTGATATGACGGCTATGGCGGCGTGGATTGCGGGGATGCAGCATCCGGTGACGCAGCGCGACGTGGTCGTGTACGTCGAGACGCATTCGATTTTATGGTGGCTCCTCATCGGTTTGATCGCCGGGTGGCTGGCCGGAACCGTGGCCCGCGGGCGCGGCTTCGGATGCGTGGTGGACATGATACTCGGACTGATTGGCGCCGTGATCGGCGGCTGGATTTTTGAGCGTCTCGGCATCGCCGCGTTTGGATTCTGGGGCAGCTTGGCGGCAGCCACTGTGGGGGCGATTGTTCTTGTCGCGATTGCGAGATTATTTGCCGGTGGCCGGTCGGACTAACGCAAAGCCGAGGATTAGTCTACATTTCGACCACCGGCAATAGCCCGACAAATCGAACCCACGATGTGTTTACGATCGGTCAGCTCTGGTATGTCGCCATTTTTCGCGAGAGCCACAATCGCCTTTTCAACTGTCCGCCAAAGTATGCTTCCTTGGAATTCCCTGTATGGTTGCGCTTTACGCGATTGCGCTATCGGTTTTCTCACCCGAACAATCGTACCAACTCTCTGACGATCGCGTGTGATACGATTACAAGTCCCATAAGAGAAGAACAGCTATCCTGCCGCGCGAACTGAGCGAGAAAGCCGGAAGATTTGAGCCAAACATCATTGTGGGCCATTCCGCTGGGCGGACTGGGCGAGTTCGGCATGAACATGCTCGCCCTTCGCTTCGGCGACGAAATGATTGTGATCGATGCGGGACTGATGTTCCCCGAGCAGGAATTGCTTGGCGTGGACATCGTAATCCCCGACATCACCTACCTGAAACAAAACAAGCGCATGGTGAAAGCCATCGTGCTGACTCACGCTCACGAGGACCACATCGGCTCGATTCCATACATCCTCGCCGATTTGAACGTTCCGATCTATGGAACGCAATTCACCCTCGCCATCGTCAAGAAAAAACTGGAAGAGCATGGCTTGCTTGAAGCCGCGAGGTTGAACGAAGTTGAAGCCGGCGACACCACCACAATCGGCCCGTTCTCGATTGAATATCTGCACGTCACGCACAGCACCGTCGACTGCGTCGCGCTAGCCGTGCGAACACCGGTCGGCGTGATCGTCCACACTGGCGATTTCAAGATTGATCCCACTCCGGTCGATGGAAAGCCTTTCGACTTGCATGCCTTTGCGCGCTACGGCCAAGAAGGCGTCCTGGCGCTGTTCAGTGACAGCACGAATGTGGAGCGTCCCGGGTTCACGCCCTCCGAGCGTGCCGTGATTGTGCGCTTGGAAGAATTATTTCGTGCGGCGCCAAAAAAAGTAGTGGTGTCCTGCTTCTCTAGCTCCGTTCATCGCATTCAGCAAGTGATCGATATTGCACGAATGGTTGGGCGCAAAGTTGGGTTTGTCGGGCGCAGCATGGTTGACAACGTCGAGATCGCGCACGGACTCGGGAAACTCCGCATACCCGACGGTAGCGTCGTTCGTCCACAGGACATCAAGACCTACGATCCGCACAGGCTTGTAGTTCTAGCCAGTGGCACACAGGCAGAACCGCTTTCCGCGCTCTCGCGCATCGCGGTGGACAATCACCGCCTAATGAGCATCAATGAAAACGACACCGTGATTTTGTCCGCGCGAATTATACCCGGCAACGAGAAAAATATCTTCCGCATGATCGATCACCTCTTCCGCCGCCGCGTGCTTGTGTATTACGAAGGCGGAAGGTCGGCTCCCATTCACGTGTCTGGCCATGCGAGCCAGGAAGAGATGAAGATCCTGCTGCAGCTAGTGAAGCCGAAGTATTTCATTCCTGTGCACGGCGAGTACCGGCAGCTTTTCCGTCATGCAGCGTTGGCGGAGCAACTGGGTGCCGTCGGGTCCGAGATTTTCCTGATCGAGAGCGGACAACCGATCGAGTTCACCGCCGATGGCAACGCGCGAAAGCGCGAGCCGGTGACGGCCGGCCGCGTGTGCGTGGATTCCGGCTCGCTCGAAGAGATCGAGGATGTAGTGATCCGCGACCGCCGTCACCTCTCAGAGGATGGCGTCGTGGTGCCCATCATCGCCATCAATAAACACACGGGGAAAATGGAAATTGCCCCGGAAATCGTCACTCGCGGATTCCTGCCATCGGAAGACGGCGCAGAAATTTTGTCTCAAGCGCGCGATGTGATCTTGCGGACCGTCGAGCAGTCCAGCCAAGAAGAGAAAACGGACTGGAGCGTCATCAAGGAAAAAATTCGCGCTGATTTGAAGCGGTTCCTCAATAAGCAAACTTCGAAGCGCCCGTTGATTTTGCCGGTGATTTTGGAAGTTTAGTCCCGCCGTGAAATTCATGTTGCGCGATTACAAGCCCGAAGATTTCGACACCTTGTACGAGATCGATCAGGCCTGCTACGAACCCGGCGTCGCATATTCCAAACGGGATATGCGCGCCTACCTTCAATTTCCCGGCGCTGAATGCCTCGTGGCGCAAGCTGCCGACGAAATGGCCGGCTTCTGCATCAGCGCGCGCCAACGCTCTCGAGGCTACATCGTGACCATCGATGTCTTGGAGCAGTATCGAAAATCCGGAATCGGTTCCGCCATTCTGCGCGAGGTGGAACGAAGGCTGGCCGCTAACGGCGTGCGCGAAATAGGTCTCGAAACAGCAACCGACAACGAATCCGCAATTGCCTTCTGGCGGAAGCACGGATATCGTAACTCCGGCGTTAGAAAAGGATATTACCCCGGCGGCCGCGACGCTATTGCCATGACGAAGTCGATCGCGCCGCTCGCGGGTACTTCGAAAGAGAGCAAGTAGAAAATGCTACTTTGGCAAGCCATCATTTTAGCTGTCGTGCAGGGCTTGACTGAGTTTTTGCCGGTCAGCAGCAGCGCACATCTGATCCTGATTCCCTGGTTGTCGCGCGGACACATACCTGACCCCGGACTCGCCTTCGACGTGGCGCTTCATTTGGGGACTCTGATCGCAGTGGTTTTGTATTTCTTTCGTGAATGGGTGCAGTTAACCCTGTGCGGGCTGGGCTTCCACTATCCTCATCGGGCACCGGAACATCAAGTGATGCACAATCGGCGGCTCTTCTGGTACTTGGTTGCCGGAACGATCCCGGGCGCCCTGGTGGGATTTTTCTTCGAGCATCGCATCGAAGAAAGCCTTCGCGATCCAGTTCCCATTGCGTGCGCCATGATCGCAATCGCGCTGCTGATGTGGTACGCGGAGTACGCGGGGCGGCTCGATCGTCACATCGAACAGACTTCGTTGGGCGACTCCCTCGCGATCGGAACCGGCCAGGCGCTGGCCCTTTTTCCCGGCGTGTCACGATCCGGAATCACGATTTCCGTAGGACTATTTCGCGGCATGACGCGAGAAGCCGCCGCGCGCTTCTCATTTCTGCTGGCGACGCCTTTAATCGCAGGCGCCGCCGCAAAGGAACTCCCCCAGCTCATAACGGCTCATCGCGCCGGAGGGCTGGACTTGCCAATGTCCACGTTGGCGGTGAGCGTCGCAGTCTCGGCCATCGTGGGCTATCTGGTCATCGCGTTCTTTTTGCAGTACTTGCAAACACGCACATTGAAGATCTTTATTTACTACCGGATCTTGTTTGGTATAGTCATTTTGTTGCTCGCGTTTCTCCCGCTGGGCTTCGCGCGATAGCGCCCGCGCCGCTCGGTTGTTACGCGTCAGCCTTCCCCATTGTTAGCAGCTTCGACCGCATCAAGGTTCGAGCTGAGCCGCTCTGTGCCGGTGAAGCCGAAAGTTGTATATTTCGGACTGTGTGCGGTGCGGGTTCATATCGCAAAGGGGAGCTTGTGCGTATCCTGTCGCCAACCGAAAATAAACACGTCAACGAGCTTGTGGGATTTGTCGGACTGAGCTTTGCGTTTCTAATCGCGCTGAGCCTGCTCTCTTATTCTCCGCACGATGTGTCGTTCAATGTGTCGGCTCCTCCGCCCGGGTCAGGTCCGGCGCGAAACTGGATCGGTCCCGTAGGCGCGTACATGGCCGATCTATTCTTCCAATTTTGCGGCTTTAGCGCGTTTTTGTTCCCGGCCGGTATGTTCATTGTGGCCATGCGATGGTTCCGCAGCCAGTTGATTGATGCGCCGGTCGCAAAGCTCGTAGGCGCTACGCTGCTGCTGCTCTCGCTCTCGGCTGAGTTGACGCTGATTCATATGCCCGCGGTTCGCGGCGTTTTGCCACCCGGAGGATTGCTCGGAGGCGTTCTCGCGCAGGGTCTGCAAGCAGCGCTAAATCCAATCGGAGCTCATTTCGTTTCCATCGTGTTGATCCTCACTTCTCTATTCCTGACCACAAGTTTTTCTCTACATGCGGCGGCGCATTGGATGAAGAAGCCAATGACGACCGACGGCATTTTTGGAAAATGGATGGCGCGGCTAGCCGAGTGGCGCGAACAGCGCGAGTCGTCCCGTTTGCGAAAGCGTGTCGAGGAAATCAAGATTGCAGGGCGTCCGCCCGTTGCCCCACAGCGCGTGTCGGCAAAAGAACTGCCTCTGCTCGAAGATGTGCATGACCAAAACGAAGGCGCCGAGGACAAAGAGTCCCGCCGCGTGCCCGCAGTAATCAAATTTCACGAGCTCGAAAAAGCTGCTCCCCGAAAGCAGAGTGGGAGCGAGCCAAGAATTTCTCGCGGGAAAACAATCTATAAACTCCCCTCTAGCTCCTTGCTGCAAATGGCCGAACGTGGCCAAAAGATGGACGAAACCCAGTTGAAAGAATGCGCGCGAGCGATCGAGCAGAAATGCGCCGAATTCGACGTCGCCGGTCACATTACGCAGATCAATCCAGGTCCGGTCGTTACCACTTTCGAATTGAAACCCGAGGCCGGAATCAAGTACAGCCGGATTACGGGATTGGGCGATGACCTGTGCCTGGCTCTGAAGGCTGAATCGATTTTGATCGAACGCATTCCGGGGAAATCCACCGTCGGAATCGAAGTACCCAACGTCTATCGCGAAACCATCGCGCTGCGCGACGTGGTGGAATCTCCGGAGTTCAGCCACTCCTCTTCCAAACTTACGCTGCCTTTTGGAAAAGACCTGATCGGACGAATCCGTGCGGGCGATCTGACGCAGATGCCGCATTTGCTAATCGCAGGCTCGACCGGGACCGGCAAGAGTGTTTTCATAAACTCTCTGCTGATGGGAATGCTCTATAAGGCCACGCCGGACGAACTCAAGCTGGTGCTGATCGATCCAAAGCAGCTCGAACTGGGCCTGTATGCTGATATTCCGCACTTGTTCACTCCCGTGGTCACCGATCCAAAAGTGGCGGCCAACGTTATGCGCAACGCCACGCGCGAGATGGAACGCCGCCTGAAACTTCTGGCACAACGCGGCGTGCGCAACATCGAGCAGTACAACCGCACATTCGAGAAGGGCCAGTCGCTTTCGCTTTTCGACAACGTGGAAGAGGAAGATCACAAGCCGCTCCCGTACCTAGTGATCGTGATTGACGAGTTGGCCGACCTTATGATGGTCGATACGAACGGCGTAGAAGAATCCATCACTCGCCTGGCGCAGATGGCACGCGCGGTTGGAATTCATTTAATTCTCGCCACCCAGCGCCCGTCGGTGGACGTAATCACCGGTCTGATTAAAGCGAATTTCCCCGCACGTATTTCTTTCCGCGTCGCCAGCAAAGTAGATTCCCGCACGATTCTGGACACCAACGGCTCCGAATCGCTGCTGGGCAAAGGTGACATGTTGTACCTGCCCGCGGGTTCATCGCGACTTCACCGCATTCACGGGCCGTACGTCCACGAATCAGAAGTCAGCGCTGTATGCGATTTCTGGCGCGAACAGGCCAAAGCCATTTACAACGAGGAGTTGCTCAAGCCACCGAAAGATGACGCATTCGGAGGAGGCAGTGCAGGAGCCGAAGGTGGCGAAGAGGTGGACGACGACCTCTATCAGGAAGCCGTGCGCGTTGTCTGCGAGATGGGACGCGCATCCACTTCGACGTTGCAGCGGCGCTTGCGCGTTGGGTACGGACGCGCCGCCCGTCTGATCGATTTAATGGAGAAGGACGGAATCGTCGGTCCGCCGGATGGCGCAAAAGCCCGAGAAGTACTGAAGAAGAAGGACTGGATGAAGGAATTCGACGAGTCGATGAAGTAGGCTTACATCAGAAGTGGGTAATGGTTCGCGCTTCCCTGCTCCCTTACGCGCGCACTTCCATGCAACTCCGTGCCGGGAAAAGACCGTTTTCTCTTTTCAGCGCCGCGACTTTTCCGTAGAATCTTAAGCTGCTCCCGTGCCGAGGTAGCTCATTGGTAGAGCGCGGCCCTGAAAAGGCCGGCGTAGCCAGTCCGATTCTGGCCCTCGGCACACTCCCTGTAGACGCACCCCTAGAATTTTCCAACTTCCTTTGTAACGAATCTCTCGTCCTTTGCCTTCAGGGAAAAGCCTAATCGACTCAATGTGCTTCGCTAGCTCTTGCCGCACGACTACAGGGTTGCCGTATTTTCCCGAGATTAGTCTGCGAATGTGGCGGAGGTTGTGCTCGACGAATTTGCGCAACCCGGACACTTGCTCGTGAACGGAGCCTTTCTTCTGACTTAGAGTTTTTTCTGTGATGCTCGAAAGCTCTGCCTCGCGTTCCGTAATCGCCGCTCGAATCGAAACTGAGTCCAATCCATCCGCAATCGTGCGCGATAGGTTCTTTAACTCGGATTCGAGTTTCGCCTTACGACGCTTCATGTTGTCCATCTCGCCATCCAGCGTGGCGAATCGCTTCTCGATTTCCTGCCCTACTCTGTCCAGCACATAGTCGATAGCTGCATCTGACAGCACGTCGCGTTGCAGCTTCGCCAGCAATTCCCTTTCTAAAACGTCTCGCGCCACCGTGCGCGTATTCGTACAGGTACCACGAGTGCAATGAAACGGACAGCCATACGTCGCGCTACGATGTCCCCGACTCACGCCGCTAATCAGAACAAAATTGCCGCCGCACACTCCACATTTCAACAGGCCGCTGAAGATGTATGGGCTGGACGCGGCACGCGAATTCATCATTCCACCGTTGCGGCCTTGCGCTCCCCACTTGCGATTTACGAACGCAAGACGTTCTTGCACTGCGTTCCATAACTTTTCGGAAACAATTCGCTGTTCGGGCATCTCTACGCGAACCCATTCGGACTTCGGACGAGCACGCTGAATGCGTCGTCCGGTAGATGGGTTGCGAATCTTTTTAGTCGTCGCCCAGTTGAGCATACCTCGATAACGTTCGTTTTCGAGGATGCCACGAATACTCGACGGCGCCCACGAGTGCTGTCGTCCCGCTCGTGGTGTAGGGGATGCGATGCCGTCGTCATTCATTTTTATCGTTGTGGCTTTGATGGATAATTCGCCTGCGTACAGCGAGAAAATCCTGCGAATCGCTTTTGTCTGCTCACGGTCAACCTGTAGTCGGGCGCCAGCGATAGCAGGTCGCCCATACTGGTCTCTGCGCTTCGGGTCTTCGATTGGCACAGAGCGATAGCCAAAACATCTGCCGCCATGATGTAGATGATTCAGCACTTTTCCTTCCAGGCCACGGCGGGTCTTCTCCGACAGTTCCGAAATGTACAAAGCGTCAGTAATTCCGTGGACGGCCATCAGAACGGAACTTTGCTTGGAATCGGAATCGTATCCCTGCGACACGTATACGATTCGCACACCAGCGAAAACCATTCGGTCTTTGAGATTGAACGAATCCGCTTGATTGCGGGAAAGGCGCGAGGAGTCATCAACCAAGATTACATCGAACGGATGCGCCTTGCTCTCGGCAGCTGCGAGCAATCTCTTTAAGCCAGCCCGTTCTGCCGTAGCGCCTGAAATTGCCTCGTCGCTGTAGATGTGGTCGGCCAGAATTTCCCATCCCTGTGTGTGAGCGTGCTCGCGGCACTTCCGCACTTGGTCGTGAATGGACGATGCGGATTGTTTATCAGAGCTATATCGCGAATAGACTGCACATCGCAGTTTGGTCATCGCTTGGACTCCTTTTTGGCGCAATATTTCTCGACCAAACTTGGAATGATGCAGCGGTCGAGAAATTCGCGCAGCGCGTCAGGCAGTTTCGACCCGCGCGGCGGCATCCTAACTGATTTCTTGCTATTTTTACTAGCCATATGAGGGCCCTCACAGAGATAAAACCCTCATTGGGCGATGGCTCACGATTTCCAGAGGCTTCCACGAGTACCAAATCCGCTCGTTAAAAATACGTGGCAGACGCGAAAAAGGGACGCTGCAAGAGAATGGCTTTACGGTGATTTTCGGTTAGACGATTGGGATACGAAAACACAGAAACAGAGGCTTATAAGCTCCGAGAGGTTCGGAACTCTGTCCCAATAGCGATTCCTTGCGGTTGGGAAGCCGCAGACGAACGCTGTGAATCGGAACGAGGAAATACGCAATGTTGATGAAATTTTATGGATTTAAGCGATTAGTCTCTATAGAGACACAGCGCGGGCAGACATTTTACTTTCCGAGAACAATTCTTAAAACCGCCATTGGGATGAATGTCTCTAATAGAGACTTGCAGGGTTTTTTAAAAAAATTACAGCTTCTGTCTCTATTAAGCAAGAGAATCTAGTCTCTATACTAGATTATCTTAATTAATCTCTAATTAATTACTAGAGTACTAGAGACAGAAATTGGTCTCTATTAGAGACCGTCCATTCCTGATGTTCAATTTCTCTTGATGGCAGTATTTTGTTCCGCCACAATTACTTTTCATGGAACTTGGCAGTGAAATCAGGCTTTAGGGTTTAATTACAGTAGCAAAGCTGCCGCTCAGGTGACTTACCCCTGATTTGTCGGGATGAAAAGTAATTTGAGGTAGCTTTGGTTTTTGCGAGTGCACAGTGGCTCGCCGCAAAGTCCATTGGCAGCCTACTCCTTGCTGCCCTCTGCGGTGAGCCACTTCGCCTCGCAATAAACCGCCCCAAAGGAGAAACACAAAATGACTGAGGCAGGTAAACAGAAAGTTGCACTGAAACTGCGCCGCGAGAAAGACAAGAAGGGCAAAAAACATTGGGTTGTTAAATACGGACGTCAGAAGAAAGACGGAAGCATCGGGTGGGCCAAGACTCATTGGAAGATCGGTCCAATTAGTTTTCAACCGATGCCTCTGTTCCATGAAATGAAGAACGCTATTTATTTCCAGACCAACAAGATTCCAAGAGAAGACAAATGTTTCACGTCGATGGAGCCGAAAATCCGAGTTGCTCTAAGCAACGCTGCGCCCAGACACGGCTGCACCTTTAAGAAAAACAAATTCAACGGGCAGACGTGGCTTCTTGATGGAAAGCCCTATCTAGATTTTGCCGTTGTCGATTACGAGCGACATCGCAACAAGAATTACAGAGGTAAGGGATTACTAGTCATCGCAGAGAGGCTCCGTGATCGCCGTCCTGATTTCAAGCGCATGGAGCGAAAGAGCAAGGCGATGTTCCGGGCAGCCATCGTCGTTTTCAAAAATGGAGCGTGGACGTTCGTGCCCGGCAAAACGCTACCGGAGGACAAACGACATGGATGAGTATGGCAAAGCGAAAGTGAAGTTGCACAACGCGCAGAAGCATTTTGAGGCACTAGACAAAAAGCACCACAAGCGACTCGGCCGCATCGAATCGCTGCGCGTAGAACTGGCCAATTAGAATCAGGTCTTCCGTCTCTAGCTGAAAAGCTGGAGCAAGCCAAGGACGACGTAAAGACAGCGAAAGACATTTACCGTCCGCTGCGTCATGAACATAAAGACCAGCTACTAAAAAGACGCTAAATCCCGCCTAAGCCTAATTCCGCGTTCCAAGCTGAAAAGTGCCCCAAATCGACCGCCAACGCTGGGAATCGTACTCGTGGAAGCCTCATTTTCTTGTCTAGGACTCACTATATACCATTTGGTTAACGATGGCGGAAGAGTTACCATACTCCGGGCTGCACGGGAAGAATTCCCGGCAAGCCGAAAGGGAGGGCCAGAATGAAGGTTGCAATTTACACCAGAGTCAGCACCGATAAGCAGGATTGCCAGAATCAGGCAACACAACTTCGGGAATTTGCTAGGACACAGGGTTGGACAATCGTTCACGAGTACACGGACTCTGGCGAATCTGGGGCCAAGAGTGACCGAGCGGCTCTAAAGCAAATGTTCGCGGACGCGAGCCGCCACAAGTTCGACCTGCTCCTGTTTTGGGCTCTCGATAGACTTTCTCGTGAGGGAGTCTTGCCGACACTGAGGTATCTCGAAATGCTGACATCCTACGGTGTGGCGTGGAGAAGTTTCACGGAACAGTTCTTCGATTCGTGCGGCCCATTCCGCGATGCGGTAATCAGCATCATGGCAACGTTGGCACGCATGGAACGAATCAAACGCAGTGAACGAACCAAAGCAGGACTGGCGATTGCGCGAGCCAAGGGAAAGAAATTGGGTAGGCCGAAGACCATGACAGCCACTCCGCATGATGTTCGGCGCTTGCGTGCATCGGGCCATTCCTTCCGAGCTACAGCCGTGAAGTTAGGTATCAGCCTCGGCTCCGTGCAGCGATTATCAGCCGTACCATAAAACGAGTACCAAATTCGATCCAGAAAATACCCCGCTAAGTCCTTACCGGTTAGCGGGGTATTTGTTCGTTTACATCCAGAATAATCGTTCGATTCCGGTACGCCATTCCCCGCTGTCCCAGTGAACTTTTCAGGCTGCCGAGTAACTATAGGTATGGAGCAAACAAACTTATTTATTTGGGGGGTACGGCATGCAGGAGAACAAGCAACATGGTGAAGGCCGAACCATTGGCAAGAAACGGAAGCTGGTTGGTTTAACGCAGCACCACTTGGCGGTGCTGCTTTGCGACTTCCACGCTTAGCTGGGCAAGCCGCACGAGTGGATTGCTCGCTCCTCCTGCTGCCTGCTGTGCTTCTTCCAGCGTGAGTCGGCACACTCCATCAGGGCCCGACGTCAAGGCCGACGTGGCGAGCACGATTCCTCGATCGCCGAACTTCACCTTTTCGAGCGAATCCGTTTTGAAGCTCAAATCGAATTTGTACGGCGCGGTCGGCAGCGCTGCAACAGATAGCGGCGATGGAATTCCGAGGGCCGGTCGATCGCTGGCATCTTGTGCCGAAGCTCCGAGGCAAGCGAAGAAAATCCCCAGAAACAGAATTACACTCTGGCTCCATCCGTGATTTTGATGAATCATCGGTCTCCTCCGATTTCAAGTAGATTCAACATTTCCAATCCCTTGGCGGCGTACCAGGAAAGACGCTTCAATAATTCGAGCAATCCTTCCGAGGTGCTTCCTCTGCGCCTTCCTCAATCCTTCTTCTCTATCGCCGGGAAAGCAGTGCCGCCCGACCTCCAGACAGAAGTGCGAAAGGTCCGAAGGCTGCGAAATTCTGTGTCTTGCAGTACGGGCTTGGAAGTGTCAAAAGTAACAGGTGATTCCACTCAGCAAGATGATTTTCCAGAAACTTGTCTGATAAGTTCTCTGAAATCGACAAATAATTCTGGATAAGTTTCTGGGCTCTAGCGACGCGTCAAAGACGCAGTCCGGGCTTATCGGGAGTAACCGCCTGCACTGTCAGTTCTAACAATTGCGCGTTGGCTTCCTTGTGAGAACATTACTCCGCTTAACATTCAACCAACAAAGGGAGTAATCCTACATGCGACTCTAAAGACTGGGCTGCGATTTCTCGCTGTTTCGGGGTTCCTGTGCATGCTGGCTTTGTGCGCCGCCATTCCGGCATGTGCCCAGCAATCCGCTTCCGGTGCTTCCGTCACGGCACAAGAAGCCTACGAAATCGGCGTCGAGGCATACGTCTACTTGTATCCTCTTGTAATTGCGGACGTGACCCGGCGACAGTTAACCAACATCGAAGCAGGCAAGATGGTGGGCCGTGGTCCGATGAACACGTTCAGCCACTTCCGTGCTTACCCTAGTGCGGACTTCAAAGCAGTGGTGCGACCTAACTTCGACACGCTGTACTCCATTAGTTTTCTTGACCTGACCAAGGAACCGATGGTCGTTTCCGCTCCTGACACCGATGGTCGGTACTATTTGCTGCCGATGATTGACATGTGGACGGATGTCTTCGCGGTGCCGGGAAAGCGCACATCGGGCACGAAGGCAGGAAACTTTGCCGTTGTGCCGCCGGGATGGGAGGGAAAACTACCATCGGGGGTAGAGAAGATTCAGTCGCCCACTGCCTATGCCATGATTGGCGGTCGGACTCAAACCAATGGCCCCAAGGACTACGCCGCAGTGCATAAGGTGCAGGACGGCTATACCATCACTCCGCTCTCGCAGTGGGGCAACGCACCGCAACCAGTGCACGCGGTTATTGACCCATCCGTGGACATGAAGACCCCGCCGCTCGACCAAGTGAATAAAATGCCTGCTGCGGCATACTTCAAGTACGCTGTGGAACTCATGAAAGTGAACCCGCCCCATGTCACCGATTGGTCCATCGTTGCCCGGCTAAAGCGAATCGGCATCGAACCGGGACAGAGTTTTGAGTTTGAAAAGCTAGACCCGAGCGTTCAGCAGGCTTTGGACAAAGCCGCCACGGATGGACTGAAAGGGATGTATGCGAAGTACCCGACGCTTGCCCGTGTCGTTAACGGTTGGGCGATGAATACCGACACAATGGGCGTTTACGGCGACTACTATTTGAAACGTGCCATCATTGCCTTGGTCGGCTTCGGTGCAAATCAGCCGGAGGACGCTATCTATCCCCTTAACTTTGCTGATGGTGATGGAAAACCTCTGCTGGGGCAGCACAAGTACGTTCTGCACTTTAGCAAGGAAGAGATTCCACCCGTCAATGCATTCTGGTCAGTGACGATGTACGACGAAGCGGGGTTTCAGGTGGCTAATCCTCTCAACCGCTTCGCCATCGGCGACCGCGACGCCCTGAGATATAACGCGGATGGGTCGCTCGACTTGTACCTTCAACACGACGACCCCGGACCAGATAAGGAGCCCAATTGGCTTCCTTCTCCACCCACGGGCACTCTGGGTGTCACCATGCGCCTCTATGCTCCGAAGCCACAAGCATTAGACGGTCGTTGGAATCCCCCGGCAATAAAACGAGTGGACGGAGCAGACGCTCTTCCGCAATAGCAGTGATACAGGTGCAGTGTGACAATCTTCCCAAAACACTTCCTAGTGCCCTAACTACGCCGATGCCGACGGGTGTATCACTTTTCCCCGCTCTGTAACCATACCCCCTTTAACGGTGACTCCGCGGCACGAAGCCTTTACACTTGGACACGATAGCTCCGCGATGACGAAGGTAGCCGATGTTTCCTCCGTTAGGTAAAAAATCTACTAGTTTTTAACCGCCCTCTTCCTGAACAGGCACTCCACCTTTGCCGTGCCCTCGGGTAGGCCGATGCGACCGGGTTCCTCGGGTATACAGTCAATCAAATCCTGGATCGCATCTGCCCTGTTATCGTTCACGCCTTTGAGAATTGAGTTGCCGCCGAAACCGTACTGCCCTTCTCGAACGGACGACCGCGCGCCCGCTTTTTAGGCTTGATATCAGGCGCTAATTTTGTCTTAGGCTTCGCAGCCATTTTGGACTTTCCACTCGTCGCTCTCGATGCATCGCTGATCGTTTCACCGTTGAGAACGCTAGCAGCCCAATATAGTGTCTGGAGAGGAACAGCTGCCGAATTGCTTGGGAAGCTAGCTCGCCGGGCTGGTGACGAAGTGAACCAGCGCAATTGGCCACCGAACCCACAAGTCCTATCTGGTCAACTGCGTCGCATCGCGCCGAATCTTCGTGCCTCGGGTATTGATGTTCAATTTGACGAAAAAACCGGTGGATCAAGGTCGAAGCGAATAATCACGATAAAACATTCCACGATTTTTGGGGAGTTTGACTGTTCTGAAAAAGGCCTCAATGTTATCAGGCGCTTTCCGCGACTCCTTGGTTGCGGATACCCAATTAGGTATCCCCGGTTAAAGTCCGGCGCCTCCGACGCGGGCGACGCGAGCTCCGAAGACACAAGGCTTTAAACAGCGTCACAGGCGTCGCATGCGTCGCAGTTAAACGTAGTTGGCCTTAAGGGCGGGGCACTTACGCTTTAAAATCTGGCGCTTCTGCCGATTAGAGGATTCTGGTGGATTCTCCCAGATCAGATAGCCCAATTTTGCAGGCGGTTCTACTAATACCGCAGCAATCGTCAAAAAAGAGGACTGAAAACTCACACAGTACAGCACAATTCCAGGGATTCTCGACATTGGCGTGGGTGGCTTCAGAGGTGCCAGAAAACTAGACATAAATGCGCAGAAACTTGCATGCGTGGACGTTTTTCGTCGGGTTGGGGACGTTCGTACAGAGAATAAAATGCAACCTGTGCAGAGTGCATCGCTTTTCTCTAAGCAACCACGTAATACCCGCACCGTTTTTAATGCTCTTCGATGAGGACACCCCGGCGATCTGGGGACGTTCGTACAGCGAATAAAACGCAACAATCCAAGAATGCACTTCCTTTCTTTGAGAACGACGTAATACCCGCACCGTTTTAATTCTCTTCGATGAGAGCACCCCGGCGATCTACCCGAGTTGCGCACAGGGTATCGGTGATTGCCCCTAAAACATCCTTCGCCTGCGCCATTCAAATCCGCGCCCTATCTACGGGTCGATGATTCCGTTACGCACGGCATACCGCACCAATTCACTCACGGTATGCAGGTGCAGTTTGCGCATTATGTTGGCGCGGTGCGTTTCGGCGGTCTTTACGCTGATGTTCAGAGAAGATGCGACTCCTTTGCTGCTCTTGCCTTGCGCCAGCAATTGTACGATTTCTCGTTCTCGGGACGTGAGCCGAACGCCCATTGCTGCGGGAAGTTCCCCGCGCCGAGTTTTTCCTTCTTCAAAGCTTGTGAGGATAACTTCGGTCGCGCGTGGCGTAAAAAAGGGCTGGTGATTTGCGAGTCTTTCGACTGCAATAACCAGATCGCGATCCGAGTCAGACTTTACGACATATCCGCGAACACCAGCCTCAAGAATCTCCCGGATGAGTTGATCTGAATAATGCAACGAGAGAATGAGGACTTCCGTATCCGGTGACACTTCCCGAATCTTCTTTGCGGCATCCAAGCCGTTCAGGTCCGGCATGCTGATATCTAGGATTATGATGTCGGGTTTCAGCTCTTTCGCCTTTGCCACTGCTTCGCGGCCCGTGTTGGCTTCGCCGCAGACTTCCCAACCCGCATGCAATTGCAGCAACGTCTTCACACCACGCCGCATCAGATCGTGGTCATCTGCAACCAAAATACGTAGCCTTTCATTTTGCATGCGGTGGCCACGCTTCTTTCGCTCTAACGCCAACCCACTGTCGCGGAAAATGTAGCATGGAACGCGCCGCTAAGCCTTATTCGGAGACCGCCTCAGCGCAAAGATCGTAATCCTTTTTCAACTTCGAAGATTTTACAAAGCGCCTTGCGGAGCGTCGGCTTGTCATCTGCCACTAGAATTGTCTTGGCCATCTCGTTTTTCTGCGATAGGCGAGGGGGCCTCTATGAAGGCAACAAGCTCTGAATGCACTCTGCCAATCCGCCCAGACCGTCCGCTTTAGAAATCACCGCGTCAACGGCAATTCGATTGGGGCTGAATGTCCTGCGGACTGCCTCGCTGTACATGGTAAATAGGACTATCCGCACGTTTGGCATCATGTCTTTCAGGACAGATGCCACAACGATGCCATTCGTCCGAGGCATCGCCAAATCTAGGAGGACTAAATCAGGCTTCAGTTTCCACGCTTTTTCGATAGTATCTTCGCCATCGACGGCATCGCCGCAAATGTGAAAATTTTGTTCGGTGAGACATGTACAAATGACTCTGCGAACGGTGTCACTGTCGTCCGCGACTAGAATCCGCTTGGACATCATATGGAGCCTCCGGGCCGCTGACGGCTTCGCGACAAAACTGCTACGTCTGTGCGGCCACAAGGAAACGGATGCGTAGAACGACACCGCCATCGTCGGCTACGAGCACCTGTTTGGGCGGGTGTGCGTTCACTACAGGACGCTACTCTCGGATAACTTGTTATGGAATACACTATTCAATGTAGGACATTTGAGATTCCGACCTTAGATTCATTGACTTCCTACAACAATAGTCATAGCGTCACGGTCACAGTGAGCAGGAAAGAATCATACCTTGAAGCACTTAGAGAATCAGACAAAGTGAAAATAGCCGAACGGGCCGATGCCGCAGAGGAAGCAATGTTCCTTCGTTGGCAGGAGTTGGCAGACTCTGCGGACGATAATGAAGAACGGAACGAGATACATGTGGCTTGCGCGGCTCTGTTAGTTATCAAGGTTCACAAACTCGGCTGCCCTCGCCCCTAACCTAGTACTCCGGATACGCCTGCGAGGCGAAGAAATTTCCTCAATAGAACAGTGTAGGCCCCTTCTAAAGAATTGTTTCTAAGCCATTAATTCAGCGCGCAGCGTGGCCACTCTTGTGCCCTCATTGCACGTGTGCGTCGAAGAAATACACTTAACTTTTCGGAGGTTTCCATGGAAATGAATTTCGATATTTTTAAACGGCTTCGAAACGGCAAGCCTGTTTGGATCACTTGCGTGTCGGAAATTGAAGAAGCGCGCGCGCGAGTAAATCGGCTGGAGGGCATTGCGCCTGGTGAGTACCTGATTTACTCGGAAGAAAGAGGACTCGTAGTCGAGCGCGTAACCAACTAACGACAAAGCTATCGGGCGCACGAACATCGAGAAAGCATTTTCCGGTGCGTCAATGCCCGTTCTAGGGAGAAGAATATGGAGAATCCAAATACTCAACGGAGAGCAATTGGTTTGCTCGTGGCTTTCGCCACAGTTCTGACGCTGATAGCGATCTGGAATCCTCCCGAGACAGAAACCTAACGGAGCGGTGCGAGATCAGACCTGTGCCGATCTAAACTCGTCCCCAATCGTGTTGTAGGACCAGGTTTAAAGTTTCATAGAGGCTGATCAATAACACCTGCTAGTTTGTTTGGCGCGCCGAGGGTCTAAGTAAGGCTCTAACAAGGATTCTTACACAGCCAGAGGTCGCGAGGGAGAACAATCGCAAATCAGGCGAGAACCAGTGGTGCAGTGCGGCCGATTCCTTTCTGAACGCTTCGCTTTCTCCGTTCCACACTCGGAAACTCGCCGTAACTTGCCCGGAGCGAGGCGAGAGAATGGAGTGCCATCAGGGGCTTGCGGTATGGGAAATTGGGCCACACTCCCTTAAGATAAACCTGGGAAGAGAGTTTCCAATCATTTCGGAGAGGAAAAGCCGCAGCCTGACTCTTATGCGCAAGTGGTTCATTGTAAGTGCAGTCGTTTTATTACTCATCCTCATCGCCCTCTTCGCGCTGCGACCGACGATTAAGGCGGTAGCTCGGGAACGGGCGGCGACGGTCCTGGGGATCCATTTTGCCAGCAAAGTCGAATTCTCGGATTTCAATATCAGTTTGTTTCCGAGCGTCCACGTGACGATTACCGGACTCGTGCTGCGCCACAAGGGACGGACTGACATCCCGCCCCTGATCCAAGTCCGCGAGGTTTCGATGTATGCGAATTTGCCGAGTTTGTTGCGGAGCAAACCGCATATTTCGTTCGTACAGCTCCAAGGGCTGCAAATCCATACGCCGCCTCGGGAGCCGGGGGACCAGCCGTTGATCCAAAAAACCGATCAGGATCTCGCGAAGAAATACCCGGTACTCATTGAGGAGGTCCACGCCGACGATGCGATCATCGTGGTGCTGCGCGCACAGCCAGAAAAGCCTCCGCGCGAATTTTCGATTCATCATCTGGTGCTCCACGATGTCAACTTCGATCGCCCTGGTAAATTCCACGCGATGCTGACGAACGCAGTGCCGAAAGTCGAGATTGATGCCTCGGGTGAATTTGGGCCCTGGCTGCCGGAAATACCGAGCGAGACGCCGGCCAATGGGCAGTACACATTCCAAAATGCGGACCTTGGGACATTGAAGGGGCTCAGAGGGACTCTCTCGTCGAAAGGGCAATTCGACGGCCCGCTCGACTATTTGACGGTGGAAGGAGAGACAGACGCACCCGACTTCGGCCTGCGCACGATGGGCCATCCGGTGGCGCTGCACACGGATTTTTCCGCCCTCGTGGACGGCACGAACGGCGACGTAATCTTGAACAGCGTGACAGCGAAATTCCTGCATACCGTGCTTGCAGTAAGCGGTGAAATCGTTGATGTCAGCAAAGATATAAAAGGCCGCACAATCCTGCTGAATGCTGTCTCGAATGACGCTCGTGTGGAAGATCTGCTCCGCTTGGCCGTTAATTCCGATGAGGCCGTGATGACCGGCTCTGCGAAACTCAAGACGAAGATCAACATTCCGGAGGGGGATGCAGATCTGCTCGAACGCTTGAAGTTAAACGGACAATTCGGAGTGGGCGACGCACAGTTCACCAGTCCTGCCGTTCAGGGGAAGATCGATACACTCAGCAGAAAAAGCCAGGGGCAGCCGAAAGACACGGACATCAGCAATGTGGCCTCCGAGCTGAAAGGAACATTCCGGGTCAGCGACGGTGTGGTGACATTTTCTGATCTAAGGTTCGCCATAGCCGGCGCGTCGCTGAAGTTGCACGGGACATACAGCCTCGACAGCACCGAAATGGATTTCCACGGGAAAATGATGATGCAGGCGAAGCTCTCGCAGACGACGACGGGCGCAAAGTCATTTTTCCTGAAGGCAGTGGATCCGTTTTTCAGAGGAAGGAACGGTGGAACAGAACTCCCAATAAAGATTACCGGGACGAAAGACCATCCGGCGTTCGGACTGGATCGGGGCGGGGATAACAAGAAAACCGATTTGGCTCCGGTAAAGAAAAACGGATAGCTCTTTAGAAGTTACAGATCACAAAAGCTGTGAAGGAAGGGTTTCTTTTCGAACTTCGGCATTGCAAGTCCGGAACCTTTTCTCGAATGGTCGACTAGGCCATGCCGAAACCCCTCTAAGGGTTTTCGGCGCACTTCCTGGACTTATCAACTCAACTGCGCGTAGAAAAGCTGTAATCCGTTTGCGGCTGATCCCATCGAATTAAAGCTTGCTTCCGTACTTTTGTCACAGCGAGAGGAACACTGGAAATCACTTGTCGGGAAAGACTCTTGCACACGTCCCAAAACAACTCAGCATCTTCTCGTTCAAGCAAGACGTCGTGTGATAACTGCTTTTGCGGATGAATATAATTCCGATAATCTCTTAGCACCTTCGAGACATCCATTGCAGACCGCGATATCCAAGTCAACTCATGTGCCACGTTAATGTAGTGCTGTAAAGTCCATGCGCTCAAAGGAAGCACTTTCCCTGTCTTCTTATCTTTTGGCGCCGCGACAGTTTTGAACACTTTCGATTTGTCGCTTTCTCGATTTACCCTCGCGAGCAGCAAAGCCTCAAGCAGCCCCCCCATCATGACCGTAGCTGCCAAGGGTGCTTCTGTTTGCACGCAAGCTATGCACTCGGCCCAACGTCGAACTAAAATCTCTTCCATACGAACGTCCAAAATCAAGGTTGAGAACGCCGGAGGGCGGTCCGAGGTTGGTGGCTGTGCACTCAGCGCTGCAAAATCCAGCGCGCGTTCTGACTTCAACTTTATCAGACAACTGGTGACCGCTTTGAGTCTGGTTAAGTATCCTTTTCTCGTGGCGGCCACTTCACACGCGGCCAACATAGCCTTGTAATCGGCATCCACAGGGGCAAGGTCTGACTCGCCGATTGCTAGCTTCATGCCAGACCGATGATTGTTAAACCATGCGAGCGCGGTGGAGGCTATGAGTTTCGTTTCGATATTGGATTGAACCTGTAGTGACGAACTCTTATGAAGTATCCGGCGAAGGCTTTTCGCCTCTTTGATGGCGTTGTCGACGGCTGACTGAGCGACGTTCATTTCATAGGCCCTTCAAATAACGGACTCAACGTCGCTTCGAACTCCGGCCTTTGCTGACGGGCTTCTTATGGCTCCCGGATTTCTTCTCGACAGCAACGCCACCGGGCAAAGCCATCGCGACCAGATTTTCACCAACGGAATTCAGTCTGTAGCTCCCTCGCTCGACTTTATCCAAGTATCCGACTTTAAATGCATTGAGCAGAGGTATGATTGGGTTTTGAAAGCGGCTTCGTCTGGCAAGCCGGCAGGCTTCTTGAAGGTCTGCCGCCGTGATTGAATTTTTTCTGTTTGGTTCAGCGGCCTCGAACTGGTAGTAATACGCTACAACCGCTACGAAGTGAACGGCCGCCTTAGGTTGCTTCTGTTCTACGAAGTCTCTTAGCGTTATGGAACTCCCACCATCCGCGGCAGAGGAACCAATTTGACGTGACCCACTCGATTGCGCATGAGCTGACGCGCTTTCGAATGAGGGTGAGAGGCCCAGTTTTTCCCGCGCCCACCGAACGATTCTCTCCTGGTCATCTTTGTTGAAAGGAGTGAGAGCTTCAATCACCTTACGTACAGCTTCTAAGTCATCGGGGCTTGTTGTCATTTATTTCCTCCGGAGACCGAAAGATATTCGTAAATTACTGTTTATGCAAGTCAACAAGATTTGGAAACGCTTGCCGATAAGGCCTGCGGAACATCCCTCTGTACCCGTGAAATCCCCGTGCAGTGAGCAACCAAGGCAAGTACTTGGTGGTATACTTCCGCGAAGCATAGGAGGAAACAATGGCCGGATTACGCCAGCAGATTCAAGGAATAATAAAGACGTGTGAGACCGCGATAGCCTCTAAAAAAGAGAATGTCTACATGGACCCGAGCACCCATGCCGTCGCGATGGCCATTCTGAAAAAGGCCAAGGCCGATTTGCCCGATGACGAAATTTTGGCCGCTGCTACGTTGGATGGGTCGCCCACTTGGGTTCAGGTTCTGTCGGTCATGCAAATCGTTTTGCATTCCCTGCCGGCAGACCCGGCTCGGAGGGGGCAGGCTGGCGGGGATGTTGGCGGCGAACACGACTGGATGAAGTAGTCCCGACACCGGCAATTCGCATCGGAAACCTCCCGAATTCTATCAAACGCGTCTGAGTGTCGATTCGCGGCATCAAAGTCTCTGACGATATTTTGGCCGAAATCCTAATCAGAGAGGGATTAGCATGCCCAGAGATTATCAGAAGGAATTCGCGGAAGCCGTCAAGGCCGTTAGAAACAGGGAAAACAGCCGCAAAGAGAATTATCCAGACGACGAGGCGGTGTCTCAGGTGAAGGAATACCTCAGGGAAAAGTTCATCGCGCGGGTCGGGCTAGGTCTTGGCAACGAAACGGCTAACGTGGATGCCGAGCTGGCAAACACCTTTGCATGGGCGGTTGACCAGTACATTCTAAATCAGCTCCGAGACGCGTAGCGCACGCAGCGACGTGGAGTCCGACTTCTGCTGACCGGTGGTACACTTCCATTCAAATGCGTCCCGGAATCGGTGGACTCATAGTCGGATTTGCAATATTCCTCGCTACAGGGGCTTACTCGTATTTCAGCCTGGGACCCGGCCCGTTTAACTTAGACCCATTAGGGAAGCCCGGGGCTTTTGAACCTTTTCTGGCAAAGTACATCAGGCTAGGAGAGTTTGTTATTGGGCTGGCCACAGGTTCCATTGTTTTACTGGTTGGGTCTTCTGCCTTCCATGGTCAAGGTGGGCGCTTGCCTTGGTTCTACGCTTCGCCACTCCTTCTTCTCGCGCTTTGTGTCGTCTACGGCATCGCCTTCATCGCTTGGCTGATCTACGACTATGAGGAATACCAGCACGGCAATCCACACACTCGGTTACACTACGCAATAAGCTTGACGTTGGGGTTTAGTTCGCTGCTGTGCTTTTTGTTCGGCCTTGCTAATTCTTCGAGTCACCGCGTAGCGAAATTAACAATTTTTCCGCTCGGAACTTAACGCCCGATTAGCGCCCGAAAAACGCTCCATTTAATACACTGATTTCGGCTGTTTTCCCCTGTTAAAGCGCGCGCCGTCAACGGATTATAGAATTTTCAACGCTAAGGCTCATAACCCGGAGGTCGTGGGTTCAAATATACGGCATTAGCGCCTGATAGCAGGCGCTAAAAGGCTGCCCTCGCACAACCCCCCAAATAATTAAGACGGTCAAGCCGGCGACCTGCTTCTCGTCGGCGTTGAGAAGTCACTGGGAGCCGCCGCGCTCGCTCCGAAGTTCTACCTTAGCCGTACCCGAGTCTCAGATTAGCGCAATGACGTTTTCGTCTGGCAACGTAGCTTGGGCGAAAGCGCGTTCCAAATCATTGCGGAGTGCAAACGATGTACTCTCGTTCGGCAACTTACCAATTATTTTTCCGTCGCTGTCGTAGACTTCGACTAGCACCTTACCTTCGTTTACTATGACCGCCAACGACGTAGACCCTGTCGGCAACTCTTTCCGGTAGCGTACACCGATGTTTTGGAGCAGTCCTGAGAGCCTCGTATACTCTCGTTGCTGTTCGGGTGTGGGCATGTTTTCGTTATAACATACACCGCGATTCGCGTCCGAATTCCGCCCCGTGGTAGAATCCCCGCCGTGATAATCAGTCCTAAATAGGAGGAGACATGGCAACACCCACGGAGATTCAGGAACTTACCCATTTCGCTATCTCGGAGGTTCAGAAAGAACGACGTTGGACTGGGAATCCCGGACCACAACACGCAGACGACCCACTACGTTTACTAGGCATCATGCAGCGCATTAGGACCCAAAATGTCAAACTGACGCAGCCGCAGGCAGACAAACTCTATGAGTATTTCCAAACGGAAGCGCAGCAGTATCGCCAACAGTGGCATCAATATTTCCCGTCCACTGATGCCTACAAAGATGTTCTCGCAAATATCAAGGCTATGTTGGGCCATATGGTTCGGTAAAGGGAGTACAGAATGAACCAAAGCAAACTAGCCTCGCTGAAAGCGTGGGCTTCGAAGCTGGAAGAAACGATTGTTGACAAGGACGCAAAGGACCACTTTCTTAAACTTCCAAAGCATTGGCTGGACGATGTGGAAAAGAAAGTAGTGCCGAGTGTGGAACATATTCTTCCGATGGTCGAACAGCTATTGGAGCGCGCTCAGGAAGCGGTTTATAAGTATGGCCCCAATCTCCGCATAATCGGCTAAAGGGCTTTCACGCCGCTTTCCCGAGAACACCCTCAAATTTAACCAATATTTCATTGGCGTCGATAGGGAGCGATTCGTGCCCTCGGCACACTCCCAACTGCGCAGCGTCTCCTAGCAAGTCCCATTTCCCTTTGTACTTAATCGCGCCCCCGTCTTCTTGCGAGATCACGATCTCCTGAACATGCTTCGCGAGTTCCATTCGCATCGCTAGAGCATTGTCGCCGGACGAAAGCAGCTTACGCAGGCCACGGAGATTGACCTCAACGAATTTACGGAGATCGCGAATCTGCGTGTGGACGCTGCCCTTCCCGCGCCCGAGCGTCTTCGCGGTCAAAGCGGAGATTTCCGCCTCGCGTTCCGTGATGGCCTGTCGGAGCGAAGGACTGTCCATTCCGTCCGCAGCCATGCGCATCAGGTTTCCAAGCTCCGCTTCGAGCTTTGTTTTCCTCTGCCGCATGGTTTCAAGGTCGGTGTCGATGCGCCCGAGGTGTTTCGAGAGTTCGACTTCGAGCCGATGGAAGCAGTAGTCAATCGCTTCGGGAGAAAGGACGGCCTCTTGCAACGTCCCGAGCAATTGCGTCTCAAGCCGGTCGGAACGAATGCGCCGGTCGTTCGGGCAAGTGGCTCGGAACTCGTGCGCCGGGCAAGCGTAGAACGCCGCCCGGTGAGTGCGTCCTTTACCCGACACGATCGTGATGGCTCCGCCGCACACTCCGCACTTTAGAAGCCCGCTGAAAATATATTTGGAACTGACAGCGCGACTCCGCAGCAGTCCAGCCCTTGCGCCGCTGTCGCTGTACTCGCGATTCACGAATGCGAGCCGAGCCTGAACTGCGTTCCACAGTTCATCGCTAATGATGCGCTGCTCCGGGGTTGGCTCTTGCGTCCATTCAATTTTTGGCTTGTGCCTATAAATTTTTTCCCCGGTTTGCAGGTTGCGAACTTTCTTCGTGCGGCCATAGGTCACGACGCCGACGTACCGCGCGTTCGCCAGAATATCTCTCACAGTGGACGGTGCCCAACTTTGTTCGCGACCCGCGCGCGGTCTCGGCGATTCGGTGTGCTCGGCATTCAGTTTTTTCGTCGTAGCTTTTATCGACAGCCCGGAAGCGTAAAGCTCGAAAATTCTTTGAACGATCGTCGCTTGCTTCGGGTCAACTTCAAGTCTGGCTTGACCTGATTGCTCCAATTCCGCAGACGCTACGAATTGCGCTGGGCAACTCGGGAGTTGGGAATGTGGTTGCAATCGCTGCGATCCTGCTGGTGCAACTAAGGCTCTTGGGCGCGGCGAGTTATTTGTTTACGGGAGTTACGCGTTTGCCGATGGCGGTGGGTTGGGACGATCTCTTGCCGAAGTGGTTTACGCGATTGCATCCGCGATGGAAGACGCCGATGAATTCGATTCTGTGCACGTCCGCGCTGATGCTGCTGCTGGTAGTGTTAGGGAGCGTCGGCGTTCACGCGCAAGAAGCTTTTCAGGTGCTGTCGAATGCGAGTTTGACGCATTACGAGCTGATGTATATGGCGATGTTTGCGATTCCTATGGTGGGGACGTCGGCGTTGCGCAAATCGCTGCCGGGATGGCTGAAGTGGGTTTCGCTTGCGGGGTTCTGCGCGTCGCTCTTCAGTTTGCTCGTCTCGGTGTATCCGTTTGTGGATGTGGTGAATCCGCTGGGATATGCTGCGAAGATTGCTGGGACGGTGGTGATAAGCAATGCTGTTGCTGTTGTTTTCTACAAGTTGCGGAATCAGGGAAATAGATAGGTAGGCGGTTGGAAAAGGGGACATTTTGGAGAAGGAGCTGGTCTGATTGGGGCCGGGGTGGCGAGTTCTGCGCAAGCGAGTGGAGAGGGTGAGCGGTATCGGTAGTATGATGGCGCACCCGTAAGTAATCCACATGCCTGGTTAACGACTTATCAGGCATTGGACACAACCGAATGCTTAACTCGCCATCGAAACTGTTGCGCCGCGATAGAATCGAAGCCTTGTGGCTCCGAATTGAACCTACAGGCTGGACGAAACACCGGTGAACGTTAGACTTCGCAACGAAGAGACGGTACGAGTTGCGAGTGTTTAGCTCTCGAGCCTTTCCGCGGAGGGAGCGTAACGGCGCAGAAGTGTGATGGAAAAGACCAAGATGAGGATGAGGACGCCCAATAAACCAAGTTCGAGCATGTTTGCTCGGAAGATGCTAGCGCCCTCGGTGGACCAAGTTCCACCCTGTGTGAGTGTGGCGGCTTCCAAAGTGATTACGAGAATGCGCCGAATAGAGGCGATCAGGCCGACGACGAGGAATGGTTCGGTAACCAAGTAATGAGAGTGGATGGAGATACGTACGGTGTGGAGAATTTCGACTAGCATCAGGACAACAAGGAGTTGGTCGAGCACGAGCAGGGTCTGACTGGCGATGCTCCGATGAGCGAAGCCCTCCCAAAGCGTTTTGCCGGCGCTTCCAATGGTCGCGAGCGCGGTGATGAAGAGCAGCACGGCGAGAATCGTATAGATTACGACTTCGGCAATGCCGAGATAGTTGCTGAAGTGGACACGGAGCTTTTCTTGGGCCATTTTGTGTCGTTCGCAGAATAACGCTGGTAAACGCCTCTTGAGAGCCGAGTATAATCCACGTTCTCACTTTTACCATGAACCAACTTAACCCGAAGGCAAGTGACCAGCTCCGTATAGGTGGTTCCAGCGTGGTCGAGTAGCCGGGCGCCATTGCTGGCGCCCAGCCCTCTAAGAACCGGACTTGAAGGTTTCCCATTCATCCGGCTCGAGCACCCAAAAACGCCCCCATGAAAAACGAGGACGCGGCCTGATTCAAAACGAATCAGACCTACTCGATACTGACTGGCTGCCGATTCGCACGGCGGTGGAATCACCGGTCGTGTGTGAAGCTGCACCAATGGCTTACGCCATCGTCATTTGCTTTGCTTCATGCATCGGTTCCTCAAGAGTTCTCGAGTTGAGCACCAACGGGAAGTCAGCTCCGTTTCCGGCGAGGTGATCTTGTCCCACGAGGCGACGCAACCTCTATCTGCCCGATTACAGGGCAGCCTTCGCTTTCTCCCATTTCCGTTACCCGCATCGCCATGGGTGCCATCTTGCGATGGACTTTCCCCTTGCGAGGAGCGATACGGGCTTACCCTGTTCCGCTGAAATGACGCGATCGGTTAGATCTGCTCTCTACGCCGGCAGTGTTGATTACCCATGACAGAGAAACCGGAAGCCTCTGTGCTCACTGCCAGAAGAGCCGCGCAGCATTTTAGGCTCTCTTCGGATGACGACGCTTGCGAGCATTTGTATATTCTGATCGTACGATCAAGCCTAGGCCCGTCTCCACCTAATGCTGGCAGGTACACCGTTGCCTCACGGTTTCGGCGCCGCTCTTGCGAGCGTGGATACATTGTCCAAGGGCTCCAGAACAGTTCGTTACCTCCCCGCTCTGCCTTGTAGGCTACGTGCGATGGGACGCACGGTCTGATCGAGTTCCTCCTCTCCAGACAATCATTTTCAGCAGCTTTCCAGGTCGCACTCCGGTTATCCGACTAATGTGTGCCACGAGCACGAAAGGAGGAAACGCTGAGTAGTGCGCAACTGCTTGACTGATGAGGGTAGGCCCCTCGGAACCGGTTTACAGGAACAGGTTCCAAACCACCTTCGGCGGCTGTAGTCAAAAGCTATGGTCGTGAACGCGGAAGGAAAAGGCCTGGCAACGACCAGGTCAGGTGACCGGCAAGAAGAGGACCGCAAGGGAACCACCGCTGAAGTGTCGAAAGATAAGAGACGATGTCAAAACCGCGGGGGGTTAGTTACTGCGGGAATAGCTCCGACGAAACCTGCTTACGGGCGGAGCGGCATCCGGCATGAGAGGTGGTTGTGTCAAGAAGATGTGAAAACGTCATGCTGTACGAGAGATGAAGGAGGGCCCTTCGGAGCCGCCTTGTAGGAGGAGGCTTCAAACTGCCATAAGCTGCTTCGGTTCTAAAGGCCGCGGTAGTGAACGTTATGGTTAAAAGGCGTGGCATTAGACCACGTCATGTGTGGATAAGAGAGATGAGTGCAAACGAACCTCTGACTAAGCATCGAAACATGTTAGACGACACCAAAACCGGAATCTCCACCTTGTTCCGGGAAGAGCATGGAAGGTACCTGCTTACTGGCCATGCGGGGTCCGGTGTAGAGGAGGCATGACTCTTATTCGGGCTTTCGTACGGAACTTGAGAACCGGGTCGGTGATGAAAAGGGAAAAGGCACAAGTGGGCGACCCACGAGGCCGAAAGTACCGATGCACTGATCAGGGGCGCACTGCTTCGTAGTAGCGAGGAAGCGGGTAATGCCCGTGGAGCAAAGGAAGCAGGTCACCCACATCACAGGAGTCAACGGGCAACCGGAGGAACTCCTTCTTTGATGGAAGGCGGCAGCCTTCAATGGGTGGCACGAGCCGGATGAATCGAGAGGTTCACGTCCGGATCTGTGAGCGGCTCGGGGTGAAACTCCCCGGGCCTACTCGGCCCTGAGCTTGCCAAAGAGGCGGTTAAGCGGAACGTGGGAACCTGAGACTTCGATGCAAACGGAGAAGCCACAAGTGGAAGAACCACGAGGGCGAGAGTACGGAAGCGAAGTTTCAGGGTCGGACTGCCCCACAGTAGTGAAGAAGCGGGGTAATTCCCGTGGAGCGAAGGGGGCAGGTCACTCGCGTCCTAACCAATTACGGTCAACTGGAAACAGGAGGAACCGAGTGGTTAGAACGGAAGGTCAAACCTTCACTGAGTGGCACGAGCCGTGTGACTGGAGACAGTCAAGCACGGTTCTGTGAGGGGCTCGGGGTGAAATTCCCCGGGCCTACTCGGCCGTCCAAGTTAAATTCGTTGGGGAAAATGAAAATGCGCAACAGCGGGAACCCTACGGCTGCTGGCAGAAATGAAAAAGGCGAGCCAGTTGCCTGACTCGCCCGTCCCTGCAAATCTTGTTATGTAAATCTCGACCTATCTCCCGAACAGCTTGCGCCGGACGGGTGCCAAGCCCAAGAGGCTCGTTCCAAAGAGCAGGAGGGACGAGGGCTCCGGAGTCGCCGAAGTCCCCGCAATTCCTACGATTTGAACGCCCGTCTCGGGGAGGACTTGGCTAGTATCGTCTATATTGACTCTCAGGTTAATGCTCGACGGGGCGCTGCAGCCGGCGACTGCACCTTCAAAGCATAAAAAGTTTTCCCCCGACCCAAGAACCGGGTTTTGAAAAAGTACGAAATCCTCTGTCGTGTTGCTGAAATTGAAAAAAAGGTCCGTCGCTGTCGCTGACAAGCTCGTACCATTTATATCAACTGCGGAGTTCGAAGTGCCCATTAGGTCGAATGTCGAGACACCGTCGTTTAGTAGAAGATTCCAGCTCACAATATCACCCACCGACAGTGTGCCGACGGCACCGTTGGTTTGAATGGAGCCGTGCACACTCCCGATACCAACGGTGAAATTAACGTTATAAGTGATGTCGCCCGCGCGTGCGAGCGGCGCAGCGATAGCCACAAACAGCAAGGTGACAATCCACAAATATTTTCGCATTTCCAGCTTCTCCTAAAGCGTTCTCGTTTATTGGACGACGCTATTGGAAATGGGTTTCTTGGCTGCGCGCAGTCTGTGCCCGCACATAAATCAAGTCAAGATAAATGTTATTCCTAATCGCGTACGGGCAGTACTGGAACGCCTGTCGAGAATGCAGCGACATCAACCTGCAATTCGGCGCGATGGAGCGGAGGCGTGCGCAATTCGATGAAAGTTTTCCTCAGTGAGTGTGCCGATCTGGAAGATTAGCGGCAAGGTCTACGCGCAACCGTCGAAAAGCGCGCTCCGAAGTGGAAGAACCGCTCGCTACTGAGAATTATTTAGTAAGCTCGTGGCCAATTTCCCAGTGAAGGCCGAACGGATCTTAGCTCGTCTGAGAAGTTCTTGCGCCGATGCGACGGAACTGCAGAAGAGCGGCGCAACGACGGAATCCGCAGAAGCATAGGAGAATGCTTGTCAGCGGGTGTCGGGAGAGCGCGAGAAGTTTTTTCCGATCTACGAACGCATCACTGCACAACGATCCGAATTGAAATCATTCCAAGAGGCCGCGAAAGCAAAGCGAAAGAGACTCGTGGAAGAATCGCTCCAACTCAGATGACGCCGCGCAGCGATTGCAACGACTGGTAAGGACAATCTTAAGCTGTCAGACCGTCAATTGCGCTTCCCGATGTCTCAGGCTGAACAATATCGCCACAACGGCCAAGACGAGCGGACAGATCACGCTCGCTTCGGGACCCACCGTTCCTCCCGTCAGCCACTGTGACCCGTTCAAAGTCACATTGAAGAGGTTGTGCGACGGGGTAAATCCGCTGTTGGGCACCCCATAAAAGAACGTCTGGCTCCAGTCATAGCCGAGGTGAAAGCCCACCGCGCACCATAGAGTTCCGGTTCGCCGCAGAAACAAACACAACAACAGTCCAAAGGACACGACCGAGAGCGCACCGAATATGGTCTCTCCTTTATTGCTCAGGTGACTCAATCCGAAGAGAGCTGAGAGCACCGCTGCTGCGGGCCAAAAACCTATGCCAGTCGTCAGCGTGAACTGCGCATACCCGCGAAACAGAAACTCCTCCGCTATGGCTGATAACAGGAATGCCCCGCCCCAGGCAGCCGCCGACATCAGAATCGTCGTGCCATGAATCGTAGGACTCGCAATCTGAATGCCATGCAACAGGTAAATGATTAGCACGGTTGCGCTGCTGGCGAGAAAGCCGATCCATAGACCCAACCACAGGTGCTTCATCAGTCCTTGTTTCAAGGGGAGGCCATACTGACCGATCTTGCGTCCTTCGATTTTGCTCATGATCCATGCAGCCACCGCAATGATGAATACGAAAAAAGCATCCGGCACGGCGACACTCGATGGCGTGAACTTCTCGGGCGCAAATCCCGCCGGGATCAGAAATCGGATGATAATCGCACGCGCTACCGCGCCCATCGCGACTAACATCAGCAGGAAAATCAGCAGCCGCCATCCGGCGCGCAATCCCTTGGGTCCAATAATCACCGCTGCTAGACCGATAGTGTTGCCGTCCATAATCGTCTACTTCTTGAGCGTTTTGACCGCACAAACTGGCTGCATCCGCCGCCGTTCATACTACGCAAAGTTTTGCCGGAAAGTTTCGTTGGCCCATGCGTTTTTCAAAATAATCAATGACCAACTGGCGAAATCGGAATACCGGCTTTACGCGATAGGCGGCGGCAACGATTTGGGCGGAATGTTTCTAACGCAGCCTGAGTGCGAAACGGCACGAAAGGCGCTTCCGCGTAAAGAGGACTGGCCCTACCTGCCAACGTCCGAGCATCCTTGGTACGGCCAGTATCACGGCTAGTAGCGGTAAGTCCTGATTAACGCATTATAAAAGGGCGCCCGCTTGAAGTAGATTTTGATTGCTTGTATCAACGTCTACAACAAGGAGCACCCTCATGAATGACACCAAGTATATTGGGATGGATGTTCACGGGTGGGCTGGACGTCAAGAAAAAATCCGGCCACGGGAGAAGTGTTTTTTTCTTGACTCCCTTTATAGAACTAATCGGGCACAGGAGGATTAGTTCGATTCAATTCGCGGCTATACCTTGGTACTGGCTCTTGACGCAGGCTCCCTACCGTTATATAGGACACCCATCGGACAACCCCTCATAAACTAACGAACTAGCAATCCAGCGGAGCACTTACTACCTTGGATTATTTGTAACAAGCGGACGAAGGAGAATGCACATGGAAAACCTAAGCAGCCTCGCCCAATTAAGGTTAACCGGGGCGTCTTTAACCCCTGCGACTAAAAGCGCTCCCAAGTTTTGGCTTTTTGTCTGCGCATTGCTCGTTTTAGGTTTGTCCTTCGCCGGTATAGCCAGCGCGGCGGGCCCAACGGTCACGCTTTCTCCCCCGTCCGGCCCGCCTTCGACGAAGATTCTGGTTTCCGCCAGCGGTTTTCCAGCCAGCACCGCCGTGGACATCTATTTCGACCTGACCGATGAGGCACTCGCCGTTACGAGTGGCACGGGAACTTTCTCCGGAATCGCCATCCTAGTGCCTGCTTCGGCTGTGCCAGGACCACACTGGATCACGGCTGTGGCGCGCGGTACTACCGGAAAGGCTGCGCAGGCATCGTTCTCAGTTGGAGTGAATTGGGCTCAGTTCCGCTACTCCAACCTGCATAAGGGTGTGAACCCATTTGAGAACGTGCTGAGCACAACGACAGTCGGCAGTATCGATTTGGATTGGAACTTCACGGCCGGCATGGGTATTCAACTATCTTCGCCCGCAGTGGACAATGGCGTAGTCTACATCGGATCAGAAGACAACAACCTCTACGCCATAAAAGCCAGCACGGGCGCCTTGGTGTGGAAATTCCCCACTGGGGGGGCCACGACTTCGCCAGCAGTCGCCAATGGCCTGGTTTACTTTGGGTCAAACGACAACAACGTCTACGCCCTGAATGCCAGCACGGGCGCCCTGCTATGGAAATCCGCCACTGGGAGTTTCATTACTTCTTCCCCGGCAGTCACCAACGGCGTGTTGTACATCGGCTCATTCGACTTAAACCTCTACGCCATAAACGCCAGCACGGGAATCTTGCTTTGGAAATTCCCCACTGGGTCTGAGATCAATTCTTCGCCGGCAGTAGCGAATGGCGTGGTCTACATCGGATCAGGTGATGATAACCTCTACGCCATAAAAGCCAGCACGGGCGCCTTGGTGTGGAAATTCCCCACTGGGAGTATCATTGATTCCTCCCCGGCAGTAGCTAATGGCGTGGTCTACGTTGGGTCAGACGACAAAAACGTCTACGCCATAAACGCCAGTACGGGCGCGCTGCTTTGGAAATTCCTTACTGGCGGTATCGTCGAGTCTTCGCCGGCAGTAGCCAATGGCGTAGTCTACATCGGCTCAGAATTCAACGATAACAACCTCTACGCCATAAACGCTCACAACGGCCTCCTCCTGTGGAAATTTCCGACCGGTTTCCCAATTGATTCTTCGCCGGCAGTCGCTAACGGCGTGGTTTACATCGGCTCACAGGACGAAAACCTCTACGCCTTGGACGCCCGCACAGGTGCTCTGCTGTGGCAATACACCACCGGGAGTTCCATCGAGTCTTCTCCAGCAGTGGTCAACGGCGTGGTTTACGTTGGGTCGACCAACGGCAACTTATATGCATTCGACCAAACCGGCGGTACTTTGGCGGAGAAGTTCAGAGCACCTGCGCGTCCCAACCCGGAGTCGTTGCATCCTAATCTAGAACTTCAGCCGTCCGAACCTGTCACGACGATTCCCACGAGCGAAACCTCTGCGACAGGAGATGACATCGACTAACAAGTTCTCCACACGCTCTCAGGGCCGCCGGATTCTCACACTCGCTTCCGCGGCGTGCGCGCTAGGCAGTCAGTTCGCCTGGTCGCGGACTAATTTGATTTGCGGTTCAACATATATCAAGGCTGTCCGAACTTTCAGGATTGATTCTCTACCACGGGACCTAACAGCTCTATCAACGTTGCCATCAATCGAATCTTGGGTAGGCCCTTACCGGAAAAGTGGGTAATGGTACTAAGATGTCCGCATGAACACGCGTATTCAAAAGTCACATTGAATTCGTGTGATTCGAGCTTCATTTGCGCTCTTTACTTTTTCCTCTCGGGATCAACTGGCGCAACACCCGAGGAAATTTCAGTGGGTGCGAATTCGAGAAAAGCTCCTCTCGAACGGCCGTTCGGTGCCGGCCTGCCTTTCATATCTTCGGCTGCGACGAGCAAGCGCGGCGCTGGTTGCCGTTCTGAAAGCATCACCACCTGGACCCCGGCTTGGCTGAATAGAAAGAAAATCATGGCACGAACAGCAAACCCCAAAAGTGTGCCTTGACATCGATCGGCCTTCTCATAGAAGGAGTTAGCCCCGGCCGCTGGCCTCAACGATTAAGTCAGCATCGCGGGGCAGTCAACAATTTCGTATTGTCCCATCCATCATGGTTTCTGCTCGGGCGCGGAGCCATCGGTTGGCGCTTTGGCTGCCGGTTTTCTGCCGAGCCGGGCAGCCTGCGCCGGGACTGCTTTCATCATCGCGGTCTTATCCGCCAAACGAATCTGCTCGTACCCGTTACGCTTGGCGATGATGCGGTAATCGAACGCGATATTGGAATGGCCGCCTTTCAACTCACGGACTTCGAAAGAATTTGCAGTTTTATTAGTCACGTAGAGGCCATTGCAGTCCCCACCGGGCGTCAGGAACACGTGGTATTCCATGCCGGTGTTTACGGTTTGCGCGTACGTTGGATCGAGCGTTACCGTTGCAGCGCCATTTTCAAGGTGTTCCGAACCATAATCCTCGAACCAGTTTCCCGGGGCCTCGACTGCATAAAGCGCGACCATCTTTTGGCCGTTCTCGACCGGAACGACTGCCGACTTCGACCCGTTGCACGCGAGATTGGCATCCACATCGATCGAGCACCCTTTGGAATTGCCTGAATTCGTCTCGAAAACCAACGCTCCGGCCGTCGATGAGGCATTGTAAGCATGTAGGGTGGCGTAAAACGTATCTATCCCGCTGTCGGACACCGCACTTACTCCTATGCCGTCATTTGCGCTGCCCCGTACCCCGACGCAGCACTGGCTGCTCCCCGCATCGCCCCAAATGCCAACACCAGCGCCGCCAACCAGACTTTTCCATTCACTGCTGGGTCCAGAAGTGCCTAGGACTCCGATTCCGAGGGAAGAGGCCGTGCTTGCGTTAACTCCGAAGGTAGTGTCGTTATTGTTAGAGTCATTCTCAGTAGCTTGGAGTGCGATCCCGTTTGGAGTAGAGAGGCTCGCTAAGATGCCGCCATTGGCTACCACGTGGCCGCTCGCCACTACGATCGCTGCGCCTGTGCTGGAGATATCCAGGGCATCGCCGGGGCCCGTCTGAGTGATCGCTACGATGGTGTCGTCGTTCCCGCTGAAGCTGGCTGCGTCGCTCGCGCCCACCCCCGTAACGCTCAGGTTGCCGGTAATACTCTGCTTGGCGGTGAATGTGTTGGCGGTGGCGAGCTGGGGGACTTTGGTGGTATCGAGATTCAGGGTGACCGTCCCGCTGGTGCCGCCTCCCTTGAGATCCGTTCCGGCGGTCACGCCGGTGATGGTGCCGGTGCCGGAGGCCGTCGCGCAGGCCCATGCCGTGCCGCTGTATTCCAGGATCTGATTCGCAGCGCAAGTCTTTAGCCCGATCGTGTAGGTGTCACCGAGCGTCATCGCCCCAGGAGTGACCAAGCCGCCAGCGCTAGTAGAATTCAAAGTGACACTGGACTTTTGCAGCATCGTGTTGGTGATGCCGGATGCGGGCACTTTCAAACTCAGCGTACCGGAGGTGCCGCCGCCCGACAATCCGCTTCCGCTGGCAGTAGTAATGCCGGTGATGGTGCCCGCGCCCGGGAAAGTCTGTCCGGAGATGAATGTAACTTTGCCCGTTTGGTCTACTTTAAACGCGGTACCGCTCACGGCCAGACTGGAATCAGTGCCCTTCGGAAACAGTGTCAGGGTGTCGCGGATATCTCCCTTGCCGTTAACGTCGAGTGTCGCGGCAGGAGTCACCGTGCCAATGCCGATTTCGGAACTCTTCTGGAAAATCACGGAATCGATAATGTCGCTCGTGGTATCCCACATGGGAATGTAGTCCACCACCCCCTTTCCAGTTACATTCGGGTTCGCCGGCGGAGCCGAATTCTTAGACGTTGAGGTTGAGGACACACCCGCCGCAGAGGCCGAGTCCGATTTACCAGTCTTAGTCGCGCCGGCCGCTGACTGGGCTTGGTTCGCAAGTACGAACGCTGACGGCGGCAAGCCGCCGATGGTTTCCGCATCACCGGCCTTCAGCGCATACGGGACGCTAACGAGCAGAACACGCGCTTGTTCGGGCTGCCGTTCAATCTGAATTCCCAGCCAGCGCGCTTCGCCGCTGGCGAACAGCTCCATGGGCACTCCGGTGGAAGTTTCGGAGCCGAGCAGAACCGTGTAATAGCCGTTTTCGTCCGGGCGCACATTTTGTGTTTCGAGCCACAAAGAAGCGCCGCCGGTTTGCTCGGCGTATAGCGCGAAGATCACGCCCACCGGCCCCGTAGCTATGGGCTTGCTCTGCGCATCCAGCAGCGTACCGCTGAACTTAATTAGCTGTGGAACAACAGTCACTGAAGCAGCTGACACATTCTGGTTCCCGGAAGATTGAGCCTGCGCGCGCACGGCTGGCACAAAAAATAGACACGCGATAAGTAACGCAACAGGGATGCTCCTGAGTTTCATGTTATGCCTCCACGGCGAACGGTGGGTCGAGTGGGCGTATTCTAGTCAGAGACGACTTAGAGAGTCAATGGTTGGTGGATGATTTGATTATGAAAAGAACTGACCGCGCAAATGCCTATTGTTGCTTCTACTTATTGGCAATCTGCCTGATAGTGCCTTCCAATCTCCGCACAGCTGTACTACGGGGCTATTGACAGGTTCCGGCTGTATATATAAGACTTCTACATGTAGGGGGAAGACCTATGATCGGGACGGGAATCAAGCGCGGCACGGCGGAACTTGCGGTTCTGAGCGTTCTCAAAGGCGGGGCAATGCATGGTTATGAGATGGCGCGGCGCATCGAGCAACAAACCAAAGGAGCGCTGCGGTTTACGCTTGCGGCGCTCTATCCCATGCTCTATCGCATGGAGCAGCACGGGTGGATTCGCGGGGCGTGGGAAACGAGCAGCAATGGGCGGCGCAGGCGCTGCTACCGGCTGACCCCGGCAGGGAGGAAGAAGCTGTCGCCGCTCCGGCGCGAATGGGCGGAACTTTTCCGCGCATTGCAACGGCTCACGAAGGTGGCTCATGCCTGATTGGCAAGAACTCGTCCGCCAGCGCCTCTCCGGCCTTGCTCTGGATGCCGCAGAGAACGACGAAATCCACGCCGAGCTCGCCGCGCACTTGGAGGAATCGTATGAAGTATTTTGCAAGGAAGGTTTGCCGCAGCGGGAAGCAGTTCAACGAACACTCGTGCAGGTTGCAGACTGGCAGGATTTGCAACGCAAGATTCTTATCGCAAGGAGGAGGGAACAACCCATGCAGAAACGCGTGCACCAGCTCTGGATTCCCGGGTTCCTTACATTTACGCTCTCGATGATTTTCTTGATAACGCTCCAGAAACTTGGATTCCAGCCTCGCATCGTCGGGAGCGGCCCGAACATGATTCTTTTTTATGCCCCGTGGCTGGCGTCACTTCCATTCTTTGGGGCTCTGGGAGCTTATTTCTCGGCTCGGGGCGGCGGTTTGCTGGGAACCGTGCTTCTTGCCAGCGTTTTTCCCGTGCTCGCGCTTACTGCGGCGTTTCTCTTGATGTTTCCGATAGGCTTCGTCATCGAACAGGTCATAGGAAGACCAGTCGATTTTGGCATTGTGGCAACCGCTATTCTGCGGGATGGAATTGGCTGGGTCTTGATTCCGGCAGTCGCTCTTTTGGTGGGCGGATTCCTCGTGCACCTTTTGTTCAACCGACGGTCATGGTCAAAAGAGACGGCGGTCGGTTAGCCCGTAGTCCAGTACTGGACTGTCCCCGCGCTGATTCACCCTCAAACCAGTGTTCGCTGGCTAAAGAAGATTCGCCAGTCTTGCACGGCGCGACAAACGCCCGCCACGCAACTCTCCTCGCTCTCTCATCTGCCGGCTGTATTCCTGCCCACGGCTGAACTCCGCGAATTTGGGATCACCTTTCGCTCTTTGTAGCCGCCACATTTTGGTTGGGTCTGCTTTAAATTCCCGAACTAACTTCTGAAGCCAGGTATGGCTGATGCCAAGTCGCCGGGCCCAAGCACGACCGGACGGCCGGCTCCGATCGCGACACGTGAACCACTGAAATACGAATCTCCGGATCATCTGCGATTCCTGACCGCTCCGCCACGGCCGCGGCGGACGCCACTTCGCCCGCGCTTTTTCGAGATTCCGCAGCGAAGATTCACGCGATGGCATCTGCCCTCCTCCCCTCTCCCTACTCATAGCGGAGTTGCCAAGCTCCTCTACGCCCGTCTAAAGGACTTAGCAGCGCCAGAGGCAATTGGTGGCAAATTATTCTTCCGCTTTTTCACGCCACCTCGCGAATACCTTTCGAGAAGCTCTTCCGTAATAATTGTAGGGCGTTTGGTGGTGTCGTACTTGGCACACTGATCCCGGATGCGGTGTACCCAAGCGATGTACGCTTCGCCTTCTTGACGAGGGGTTTCCCTAACTATTACTGCGAAACGTTTTCTTTTCTTTATGCCATTCCGCAAACACTTCTCCAAGAGCTCCTGCGCCTCGGGAAAGTGGCCGGCATAGAGCTTCAGCACCTTTATCTCGTGCCGGGATAATAGACCGCGCTCGGATTCCTCTTTAATGCGCCTGAGGTCATCGAGCAATATGGGGGTTACCATAGCGCTCAAGCCTGCCCTGTCGTAATGACGAGCTTGCTGCGCTTCCCATTGAGTCAGCGGCCGGCCCTCGTCGCTGGCGCGGGCGCGAATCTCCCTCGCCTGACGCCGATATTCCTCGCCTTGCCATTTGTCCAATCCTTTGAGATAGAACGTCAGCAATTGGTGCGAAGTGCCAAGCTCACGAGCTAGCGCCCGCAGCGGTGGCCGCGACGACTCAGGAGTCTGCTTCCATTCGATGAGTTTCCGACGGAACTCTATGGCGCGAGATTCCTGTCTGGGTTTCCGGCCCCTCCCTGGACGCGAGCCCTCTTGCGGAGTCTTCATTGCACTTCCCTTTGGCTTGTCAACTTTCTACTCTAGACCTTAGAGTGCGTAATGCGACGCCATGGCACTGCGCTTCCTTCCGGATAGCAGTCCAGTACTGGACTGCCTCCGCGTCGATATCCTCAAACCAGTGCTTGCGGGCCGAGGTACTGCCCCACTCTCGTGACTCCAGTTCCGCCGGCTTGCTTGCTAAGGCAGACTGCTACGCCGCGCGTGTGAAAAGTCCTTCAAAGGGAATTACCGGACGGAATATTGCAGTTGGGAGCGATTCCCGCCCTCGGCACACTCCATATCGCCCAGTAGTTTCCACTGGCCTTTGTACTTAATCGCTCCACCGTTGCCTTCAGGTAAGAGCGTAATCGACTCAATGTGCTTTGCCAGCTCCTGACGAACGGCTGCCGGATTGCCATATTTTCCCGAGATTAGTCTGCGAATGTGGCGGAGGTTGTGCTCGACGAATTTGCGCAACCCGGACACTTGCTCGTGAACGGAGCCTTTCTTCTGACTTAGAGTTTTTTCTGTGATGCTCGAAAGCTCTGCCTCGCGCTTTGCAATCTCCGCGCGGATTGTTGGCGAATCGAATCCGGTAGCAAAGGCTTGGCCAAGATTCTGCAACTCGGATTCGAGCACCGCTTTACGCTTTTTGACCGCAGTCATCTCGCCATCTAGCGCGGCAAATCGCTTTCCAATTTCCTCTCCAACTTTATCCAGCACGTAGTCGATAGCCGCGTCCGAGAGAACATCGCGTTGCAGCTTGGCGAGCAGTTCCTTTTCCAGAGTGTCCCGCGCCACCAGCCGCGAGTTTTTGCAAGTTCCGCGCGTTGCGTGAAATGGGCAGCCGTAGCGGTCAGTGTGGCGTCCTTTTCCCGTGCCACTAACCAAGGTGAAGTTATTTCCGCACAGACCGCACTTTAGAAGGCCTGAGAAAATATAAGGACTCGATGCAGCCCCCGCCATCAGCCCACCCTTGCGCCCTTGGCTTCCCCACTTGCGATTTACGAACGCAAGACGTTCTTGCACAGCGAGCCATAGCTTCTCGGAAACAATTCGTTGTTCCGGCATCTCGACGCGAATCCATTTTGACTTTAAGGTGGAGCGCTGAATCTTTTTTTCAGTCTTCGGATTGCGAATCTTTTTGGTCTTCGCCCACACGACCACGCCCCGATACCTTTCGTTTTCGAGAATGCCGCGAACACTCGATGGCGCCCACGAGTGCTGCCGTCCCGCTCGTGGCGTGGGAGAGGCTATTCCGTCTTTGTTCATTTTCTTAGTCGTGGCTTTGACGGACAGGCCGGATGCGTAGAGCGAGAAAATCTTGCGAATTGCTTTCGCCTGAATCTCATCAACTTGAAGGCGAGCGCCAGCAATCAAGGGGCGCCCGTACTGGTCGCGCTGACCAGCGATGAGTAGCCTGTGGCCTCCATCCCCACCCGCACGCGGACTCCTCGCTGCTTCAGGTCTCGTACGCCTATAATGATCATGTCGGCTCCTTTCTCCCGAGCCAATGGTCTTCGACAAACCACAGTCTACTCGGGTCTAAGGAGCCGGCGTCGTTATGCAATCAAATAAATCACTACTTGAACTTTGGGCCCAGCAAATGCAATCACTGCGCTTCTCTCAATCGGGGTCTATGGAAGATGAAAGCAGGCGCAAAGCATAGTTCTAAAGCGCGGAAGAAGCAAGATTTCTAGGACGATTTGTCGAATTCCGGTCCGGCCGTTCGTCTATATGGTGAAGGCAGGGCAACCGCCCGGCCCGAAGACCGTTACAGGAAAAGGAGAAATCATGACGCAGTATTTGGTTGCTATCTCACATGCCTTTTCTTGGCCAGTGATCGGCACTTTACCGGGTTGGTGTCCGAATTTGGACGTTGGCTGCCGAAAACGACCATATCCTAACGACGCAATCCATTGTAAGTGATTTACAATGTTGGTCTTTCTATTGGCACGTGTGGTGCTGAAAAACGCCGAGGGGCGAGAAACATGTCATTTTTCCGCGATCTAAGAAATGCGTTCCACTCGCTGATGCGCAGCAAAGGGCTGGCGGCGATTGTGATTCTCACGCTGGCGCTGGGCATCGGTGCCAACGCGGCCATCTTCACGCTGGTGCGCGGAGTCCTGCTGAAGCCGCTCGTCAACCGCGACGAAAACCGGCTCGTCTACATCCGCCAGAGCGCCCCAACCGGCGGCGAGGACAACACCACGTTTTCCGTGCCCGAAATCAAGGATATCGAGGGCAGCGTCCGCTCCGTCAGCGAGTTCGGCGATTTCTCGCAGATGGACTTTACGATGGTCGGACTCGGCGAGCCTCGCGTCGTTCACGGCGGCGTCGTCAGCGGCAACTACTTTGACGTAATGGGTCTGCGTCCTGTTCTCGGCCGTCTGGTCGGACCTCAAGACGGCGGTGCCGACGCCCCGGGCGTCATCGTGCTGACCCATCGTTTCTGGTCCACCGTTTACAAAAAAGACCCCAACGTAATCGGCAAGACCGTCCGGCTCAGCAGCCTTGGCGATCGTTCCGCCACAGTCATCGGCGTCCTTGAACCCTCAGTGCCCTATCCCGCGGAGACAGAGATCATCGGCAACCTGGTCATCAGCCCGCATCATCTTTCGGCCACCATGGTCACCGGCCGCATCCATCGCATGACCGAACTTTTCGGTAAGCTCGCTCCCGGCGCCACTCTCGATCAGGCGCGCAACGAGTTGCGCACCGTCTACGCTTCCATAGAGAAAGACCATCCCGATGCGTATCCCGATAACGGCGGCTACCGCATCGACGCGAAGATGCTTCGCGATGAGATCACTTCCGGCGCGCGCACCGTTCTGCTCGTCCTGCTCGTAGCCTCCGGCCTGGTCTTCATCATCGCCTGCTCCAACGTTGCCAACCTGATTCTCGCGCGGACGGTTCGCCGCGAGGGCGAACTCTCCATCCGCGCGGCGCTTGGCGCAAGCACCGGCGCGCTGCGGCGCATGTTGTTAGCTGAAAGCCTGCTGCTCTGCGGCGCGGGCGCGGCGATCGGCGTATTGATCGCGCAGCCATTGGTCACCATCCTGGCTCGATACGCCTCACGCTTCTCGGTCCGCGCGCTGGATTTAACGGTTGATTGGAGCATGCTCTGGGTGGGAGTGGCGCTGGCCGTAATCGCCGCGGTGATTTTGGCGTTTGTGCCGCGCCTGCCGTCGCCCAATGCCTCGAATGGCATGAACCTCGCCAGCGGCAGCGTCCGCATCACCAGCAGCACCGGCCGTCGCCAGCGTGCGTTTGCCATCACCCAAATCGCAGCGTCTTTCGTGCTGCTCGCGGGCGCATGCATGTTGATCACTACGCTGCTCGCGTTGCAAAGGACCCAGAGCGGCATGGATACGCGTCACGTCCTGGCCATTGATGTTCCGGCGCCGTCCAACGGAAGAACGCCGCAGCAAGTTATCGATTTTTATAGGGAATCGGTGCGTCAAATCGATGCGCTACCCGGCGTCACCGAGACGGCTGTCGGGATGATCGCTCCCTGGCGTGATGCCGGCGGCGGCTTCGGTATAGGTTTGCAATTCTCTGGTGATGGTCACGTCCATGGTAAAGACGACCCTCGCGCGCTGTGGCGTACCATCTCTCCCAGCTTTTTCAGCGCGCTGGGCGTGCCCATTATTGCCGGACGCGATTTCAACGCGCTCGATGACCAGACTCACGAGCCGGTCGTGATCGTCAGCGCGACTCTCGCAAAGCAGATGTTTCCCGGCCAGGATCCGATCAATCGCCATGTCTACTGGACCGATCCGGTGCTCGAGTACGTTCCCGGCACTGCGGACGAAAAGGCGCGGGTCACTTCCCCGCACCGCATTATCGGTGTCGCCGCTGATATGGACGACGAACATATCGTTCCGGTGCCCACCTCCACCGTTTACGGCTCCTATGCCGACGGCGGAATGTTCGGCGGTCATCTGTTCATCCACACCACCGGAAACCCTTACGCGCTGGTAACGCCGGTGACGAAAATTATCCGGCAGATGTCCGCCGATGAACCCGTGGAGAACGCTGCCACTCTCGAAGACATCCGTGCAAAAGTGCTTGCTCCAGACCGTTTGAACTCGCTGGTCTTTGGCGTGTTCGCAGGGGTCGCGTTGCTGATTGCCGTCGTTGGCGTCGCGGGCGTACTGGCGTTTTCTGTCAGCGCGCGGACACGCGAATTTGGCATCCGCTTGGCGCTTGGGTCGCAGCCGGGAAATCTACTCAGAGGTGTTGTCACGCAAGGCGTCGTGATGGCTGGCGTTGGCGTTCTGGCGGGCGCGGCATTCGGGTTCGTTGTGGCGCGCGTGGCAGGCAGTTATTTCGGCGACTTAAAAATGCCTGGCGTATTGCCCGTGATCGTTTCTGCGGCTGTGCTGTTAGGCGCGGCGGTAGTGGCTTCGATGCTGCCGGCCGCCCGCGCTGCACGCGTTGACGTCATACAAGCGCTTCGCTCGGAATGATTTCCCGGCGCGACTAATTTTTCCGTAAGCCAACGAACCGAGTCCTGATTGCGTCGGATAACCGGAGTGCGACCTGGAAAGCTGCTGAAAATGATTGTCTGGAGAGGAGGAACTCGATCAGACCGTGCGTCCCATCGCACGTAGCCTACAAGGCAGAGCGGGGAGGTAACGAACTGTTCTGGAGCCCTTGGACAATGTATCCACGCTCGCAAGAGCGGCGCCGAAACCGTGAGGCAACGGTGTACCTGCCAGCATTAGGTGGAGACGGGCCTAGGCTTGATCGTACGATCAGAATATACAAATGCTCGCAAGCGTCGTCATCCGAAGAGAGCCTAAAATGCTGCGCGGCTCTTCTGGCAGTGAGCACAGAGGCTTCCGGTTTCTCTGTCATGGGTAATCAACACTGCCGGCGTAGAGAGCAGATCTAACCGATCGCGTCATTTCAGCGGAACAGGGTAAGCCCGTATCGCTCCTCGCAAGGGGAAAGTCCATCGCAAGATGGCACCCATGGCGATGCGGGTAACGGAAATGGGAGAAAGCGAAGGCTGCCCTGTAATCGGGCAGATAGAGGTTGCGTCGCCTCGTGGGACAAGATCACCTCGCCGGAAACGGAGCTGACTTCCCGTTGGTGCTCAACTCGAGAACTCTTGAGGAACCGATGCATGAAGCAAAGCAAATGACGATGGCGTAAGCCATTGGTGCAGCTTCACACACGACCGGTGATTCCACCGCCGTGCGAATCGGCAGCCAGTCAGTATCGAGTAGGTCTGATTCGTTTTGAATCAGGCCGCGTCCTCGTTTTTCATGGGGGCGTTTTTGGGTGCTCGAGCCGGATGAATGGGAAACCTTCAAGTCCGGTTCTTAGAGGGCTGGGCGCCAGCAATGGCGCCCGGCTACTCGACCATCTCTCCGAGTAGAGGAGAACCCAGCGTGCGGTAGGTCGTCCTTGGCTGTATCCGCCGTTTCCAGCTTCGTGCCCGTGTAGGTCGACCATGGCCGCACCGACGCTCTCCCCCCTCACAGACCCCACCGTGCAGATTTCCACGCAGCGGGTTCCTCAGGCGCTACTCCCCGCACAGTTCCAGGATCGTGTGATCCAAGGAAGCAACAAGGGGTGGTGACGGAGGAATTCAGTATATTTCTCCCACGTCAGTTCCTTCCCGCGAGTTCGGCGACTAAGCCACTTCCGCCAGACTTTGCAGACGGCCCTATAGAACTGCCAGATGCTCCTGGAGTTCGTCGGACGTCCGTAATACTGGTAGTGGCCTCGGAGCTTGGCGTTGAGGGTCTTCAGCTGCTTGTCCACAGGCTCATGGCGGTGCTCCTGGCACCATTCGGCTACTGCCGTCAGGCCCCGTCGGAGACGCTTCTTCCGCCACAAGCGCCAAAACCCTAATCGTTCGGAAGGGGCGGAAATTCGCCCCTTCCCACTCTTTCACTTAGCTGCCGACTTGCGCAACAGATCCTGAACGCAAGTAGAGACCCTAATGCGTCGTTAGAGCGGCGAGCACTCCGTTCAATGAATCCTGCCACGCATGGGCGATCATTCCAGGACGAACGCTTCCGCGCCAATAGGCCAGAACCCCGAACATTGCTCCGTACAGACCGATTAGAATCACCATCCGCAAGCCCTGGTACGCGTGAGCCGCGCCGAATGCTGCGGCAGAAAGAAGAATGCCGGCGGGAGCACTCTTAGTCAGGGCTATAAACTGTCGTTGTAGGTAACCTCGAAAGATCGTCTCCTCGCAAATACCGGCGGTAACGGAGAGCACTATCCATAACGTCAGTTCGATACCGCGATGCGGAAGCATGGAAACATTGCGACCCAGCGCGGCGGTGTGCGGCGTTCACCAAAGCCGTTCACGCACTCACCAGTTCGGCCCGCGCCCGGATCACCGTCAGATGAATTTGCGCCTTTGCACTGCGATGCCGCACCGGCCCCAATAGCTCAGGATCGATTCGCGCCAGTCGTGCCAGGGTCCGCGCGTCGTGTCGATCATCTTTTCGATTGCTCTTGGTGATCAATTCCACTTTTTGTGCGTGCGCCACGATCACTTCGTGTCCCAGCTCCGTTAACAGCCGGCTTACCCATGGCGAATGTGTGCCTGTCTCCAGGGCCATGAGACTTCGCGGTATCTTTCCAAGTGTCTGCTTCATCGCTTCTGGTGTCGTCGATACTTTCTGTTCCAGAATGATTTTGCCTGCTTCATCCAAAACACAGTAGAACGACCAGCGGTCTCCCAGATCCAATCCGATGGTGAGCTGGTGCTCTTTGAAAATCTTCATCGTCTCTATTGCCACAGTGCTAATCTTCTTCATCGCCGGTCTCCTTTTCTCGTGCGCTTTGAGCGCGTCGATCATTGGGAGCGTAACGCATCCCGCTGGAGACCGGCTTTCTCATCCCATCTGATTAACGCGGCGGTCTCAATGGGTCGACGCAACACCTGCTCGAAGCCCACGCGCAGGGCTTTAAGCAGCTACGGATCGTTCGCGAGCGCTGATCCAAGCGGAACACCATCCTGGCTAGGTGTGATTGGTTACAGCCGGACATTGCGGTTCTCTACAGGGAAGCATTGTCCGATCAACCGGGAGTTACAAGGAATTGAACGCATCTGGATCGAAACGGAAACTGTTGAGCCCCACCTGTGGGAGCGTGAAATGCTTTTTGTTGTTTGGAATGACCTATGCTATCGGGCGCGTGCGATTACCAATGTCCGATCGTCTAATGGCTCGCCAAACTTGAATTGTTCCACCGCGTTCTCGACGTTCCGCGCTATGTTCGCGGCCTCAAGATCTCGGTTGTTTTGCAGCGTTTCCAAGAGACGCGCTTCGCCAAATTGTTCTCCGTCACGGCCCACTGTCTCCGTGATTCCATCGGTATAGATACCCAAAACATCTCCGGTTTCTAACTCAACTTCGGCGGTGGCACACGTCCAATCGGGGAACATTCCTATGACCGTAGCGGTCGCATCCAACCTTTCAACCGCGCCTCCCCTGCGAAGCAGCATAGGAGCATTGTGCCCGCAATTGACGTAATGAAGCGTTCGTGTGGCATCGCTATAGTGCCCGAAAAAAAAAGTGGCATAACGGTCTTGCGCGGTGTGCTTGTAGAAGTGGAAATTCACCGAGGCGAGTAATTGAGGAATATTGTTCCAGGCTGCGCCGTAGAAACTGTGGAGGTCTCCCTGCAAACTTGCCATAAGCAGGGCAGCCGGGATGCCTTTTCCTGCAACATCCGCCAGCACAAACCCGACCACTCCCGGACCCATATCGAGAAAATCGTAGTAATCACCTCCAATCATGCGTGCCTGGATGCAGTGTCCAGCGTAATCGAGTGTCGTTAAAGAAGGGTTTTCCTGAGGTAGGAGTCTCCGCTGTACTACGCGTGCACGCTCCAATGCCTCACCATCCGACAGTTGACTTAGGTCCAATTTCCAGATTTCTGCATCCACTGCCAGACACGCAAGGCCAGCCTGACCCTCAGTGGCAGTACCTTGCACGCCGGTCCAGACTACCCGGTAGGGTGCGCTCCTGTTGGAGCATTCGATCTCGAGCACTTCACCAGGATCGAGTGGCGTTTTAAGGCCATCAAGTCGCACTCCCGAGCTGGAGATATCCACAGTGTGGGCCGACTGAAGTTTCAGATCTCCGGCGGAGCGGTATAAACGTACTGGCAACTTTATCCGCACTCGCTCCTCGCTTCCCAGGTTGTAACAATCGAGTGCCGTGTTGATCGCCTCTGTTAGGACTGCTTGCGCGCAAGGCTTCATAAGCAAGCGGAATACATGGCCTTCGTTGACCGCATCTACTGCACCTTTAATATCGATGTGACCCGTTAATAAGAGTCTGACGGTCCTCGGGGCGGCTTGGCGCACCCGCCTAAGGAATTCCACTCCATCCATCCCGGCCATCTGCATGTCGGAAATAACGCTCGCAAACGGGCCGTGCTTGCGGAGCAATACCAGGCCATCTTCCCCGCCCCCGGCGGTCATAATGTCGGAGTCGCCTCGCAGCATGTACTTATAGAGCTTCAACGCAGCCGGGTCATCGTCGACGAAGAGGATTTTCCGATTCACGAAACGGGTCCTTCAGCCACGGTCTGATATCTGGTAATTTACCAATACATTGTCAGCGAAAAACTGGTGAGTCTGGGGTCCCTCAAAATGATGGAATCGCGTCCCTCGTTTCCGAACTGGAGCGCAGGGTTCCATCTGTTGATTCGCCGAAGCGGTCCAGGCCTGAAAATGGGTAGACGAGGCTTTTCGACTGGCTTCATTGGTGAATCGGTTCCGCCCTGTCCGTTACATGGACCTCCGAGAATGGAGCAGTAGACGTTATACGCTGAATTGCTCCCCGAGTTTATTGCATCACCAACCAACAGCAGGGCATTTCTATTTGTATCAGTAGCGTAGACTTGCAACGTCGGACCAATAATCTTGCGATGGGTTGTTCGTGATCGTTAGATTGCTTACGAAGCATGAGCCAGTTCACGCGATAGCGCCAGTCAGCGATCCATTTGTGTCATTCTGTGACAGGGTCAAAAAGGCATCAAACGTTGAACCCACGCTCGGGACGTGCTTCGCTACGCCACGACCCGGCTATGCTCCGCTTCGAGCAGGCCCGGCGCCTGAGACTTCAGAACGACATGTACCTTTCAGTGATGGTGCCAGTTTCATCTTTCGTTAATTGTAATACATAATAATACACCGTTGAGGTCGGCCTCGACTATCGGTGATGCAAGATTCATACGGGCGTTGCAAGGTTCCGGGGCGGCAGTACCGGTGGTAGCAAACCCCTGGCGAAAGTACGGTATAGAAACTGGCGCTGGATTCCCAACATTCTGGATCATCAAACCATATTGACCACTACCGTTGGTGGAACTGTACGGAGTGTTACCCCATGCGCTATCGAGGGTTCCGTCGTAGTCTTGGAAGAATTTACCGGTGGAACCAGCAGAATCGGGAACGGCGTTGGCGAAGCGAAGGAGGACGACCTCTTTGGTCGTGCCAGAATTGTTCTTGAGCGCCATCACAACCTTTGCGTACGGGTTCGTCGCGGAGACCGAGCTTATCGTCTGGGTTAGAGTCCAAAGTCCGTCGCTGGTGGTCCGCTCGATCTTGACCGACGTCGGGGTGTGCGAAACCGTGGTCGGCGCACCCCAGTTCCCGCTATCCGTATATGCATAGTCGTAATACGCGAGATCTGTGAATTCGTCACAGATGCCGTAGCCTTCACGCGGGCCGATGCCCTGGGGGTTAGGTTGTTCGACGCCGGCAGGGCTTTGAAACTCAACGATGTTGCCATCCACGGTCACACAGAACTGAAGGTAGGTTGTGCCGCTACCCGAGGTGAATTTGTAGGTGCAAGTTTGGGTTGAAGCGGAACTGGCCGCGTCGTGTTTTGGTCTTTCCTGCGTCGTGCCGGTGGCTGATGCATCGCCGATGACTGCCTTTGCCGGGTGAGCCTGGGTGGGAAGCTGGAATTTCTGAGCCGGGGTTGATACAGCAAACAACAACGCAAATGCTGCGAGACACACTAGGGAAAGGATCATGGTATTGAGTTTCATGTCTTTCTCCTTTTTAGCTTGAGGAAGCCGACCCTAAACGGAAGACCGGGAACCCTACGTCATAGCCCTGGGGATTGTACCGGGTCTGCTCACCGGCGTAGTCACAAAACAACTTTTCCGGGTCAGGTGTTTTTTCGGTTTTTGCTCATAAAACCCTTTTGGTACGTGTCCTCGGCGCGGGAATTCCAGCGCGACTGGACTAGTTTTGCCACAACTTATGACTAACTCCTGAAAGCTGGTGCTAGCTCAACCGGTCGACGCAACACCATCCAATGCGTTGATTCGACAATGCTTCCCCGGGCCCTGCCCCTGTCTATATTGAACGTATTCTAGATTCCAGCCAACTATTAGTCTCTGACAAGCGTTCAGCTTGAGCGTATAGTACGGCCTCAGCCCTCTCCACCAGCCCCAGCAGAGCAAGTTCCGACATGCCACCAGGGAGATTACAAACATGGGTCTATTTCAACCGAGCTATTTCCTGCACGCCGCAAACATCCTGCTGTTGGTAGCGTACAGCGTTCGCGACATTCTCTGGCTGAGGTTGTTTGCGGTGGCGGCCTCGCTGATAGCGCTACCGTATTTCATCCTTCAGCCGGAACCGCTTTGGGAGCCGATCATTTGGAGTAGCGTCTTTGCTGCGATCAATTCATTCCAGTCTTGGCGTCTTTTTGTCGAGCGACGCCCAGTTAAATTGACGCCTGAAGAGGAGGAAATTCGCCGGCTCGCCTTCCCGGATTTGCCGTCTCGGAAAGTCCTGCAGATTCTGAGTATCGGAACGTGGACAAATGTGGAAATTGGTGAGCGAATGCTGGAGCGTGGCAAACGTGTTGAGGCAATCTCGGTCATTGTTCGCGGGAAAGTGCGGGTCACGAGAGATGATCGTGTCTTCGGGGAACTCGTCGCGGGCCACATCGTGGGCTCAGCGCTTCTTTTGAGTGGCGTCACCTCCGATGCAAATGCCGTGGTAGTAGAGCGTGTCCGGTGCATGCGATGGGAGGTTGAGCCACTCGACCGCTACCTGGCCGCCAATCCCGAGACGCGGATTGTCTTGCAAAAGTACCTCGCTCGTGATCTGGCCGGAAAAGTGTTAGCTGCTGCCAAACTTTAGACTCATCTAGAGGCCGGCACCTAACCTGGTTAATTCATCAGACTTCAGAATCGTAGCGTAGGACGGGCAGCAGAGAAGCAGGAAACGCATGGTGCCCGAGTTTCGAGCCCTACACGGGTTCGCGGTGCCGCCCTCTAACTACGCGAATGCTTTTCTGGCACGGCTTCGCCCTGCACTTCCGAAAAGTTGCTCTACTGAAGAGCCGAGACGAACTAAGAAGAATTGTAAGTGAGCGCGACAGATTGGAAGAGATTTTGAAAGGGCCAGCCGCTGGCCAGGTGAATGTGCACGCAACGAGCGGTTTGACGGATGCGTGCGCCGATTTTGAACAGTTGCGTGCGCAGAGTTTCGATCTGTGCCGATCGCAGGGACGAAGGCAGCTGCAAGCGAAACAGGTTGACGAGGTTGTAGGCGAAACCGTGGAGCAATAGCCGGAAGGCATTGGCCCGGAAGCGATGACAGCTCAGTCGGTCGGCAGCGAAGCCATTCTTGAACTCTTCGATGCGGTTCTCACATTCCCCGCGATCGTTATAGAAGGAAAACACCGAACGGCTGCGGCCTTTCAAGTTGGTTACGAGAAATCGCAGGTTGGTTCCGGCTTCGGCATGTTCAGCCTTGTAGCAGATCCGCCGCTGATGGGACCAGCGCTGGGCACGATGAAGAAAGCTGGAAAACGAGCGTTGGGGTCTATGGGTTCGACGATACCGTCGAGCCAGTCGACGCTGGAGACGATCGGCGCGGCGCTGGAAGAGCGGGTTCGTGGGCATGCCAATGGCGTACTGGATGCCGAAAAACTCGCAGAACTCATAGAGCAACGGAAGAGCAAAGCCCGCATCGGCTCGCAGTTTGATCCGGACTTTGGGAAACTCTTTCTGGAGTCGCAGAACGAGACGCAATAACAACGGCACGATGCGAGCATGACTCTGAGCGGTCCCTCGTCGCAGTCGAGCAGCCAGCAGGCAACCGGTGTGGCGTTCGAAGATGAGCAGTGGATGATACATGTGTTGACCGTAGCCACCGTTAAAGAAGCTCAGCTGTTGCTGCCCGTGGGTCGGATCGTCAGTGGAGTCAATATCGAGCAGGATCTCGCCGCGTTTTCGTACCTGTGGGCCACAGACGCGGATAAACCAATCGAGCAGGGCATCCTGCAAACGGATAATCTCGCGAGCGGAGGGGGCGTTCTCCCAGCGGCTGAGTGTAGGTTGTGAGCCCAGAGCTTGGCCCAACGGTTGATCGGCCAGAATCTGGAAAGCAGGATCGTAGCGCAGGCGATCGGCGTCATTGGCGTCTTCGTAACCCGCAATGATCTGGTAGATGCGTTGGCGGAACAGAGACAGAACCGAGTGATGCACCCGTTCATCTTCACGAGGGTCACTCACGAGCTCCGCCAGGCGGAGAGTGAGTCCATGACCTTGATCGAAAGCACGCAGGGGCAAAAGGCCAGCGTCGCTGCTGATCTGCCCGCCGCAGAAATCCACCTGGATGCGTTTGGAACGGTAGAACGAGAAATGAAGCTGTGGTATACAAGATGTCACTTTCACGGATGCTCCGAAAGGGAATGTTGGGTTCGCGAAAACCCAGTGTTCATCAACCTTTTAGAGCATCCTTTCTTTTTTCACCAGAAAAATCGTGAATAATCCAGGCTAACTGTTGATAAATCGCTTTACAACCAGCAATCGATTGCCTAACCCACAAAATCAGGCTGCATCTTGTGCCTTGGATAACGGAGGCGAGTTAAGTGCCTTTGCAGATTGGAGGTGTTAACATGCGAAGTCCAAAGGCGGTTCGGCAAGAACACAAGAAGGCATGTGAGGCTATGGCAAAAATTATTCAGAGAGGTGGCGAGCACTTGCCTCTAGCGGAAGATACTGAGGTTTATGGTCGCTTGGCAATCGTAAAATACACGCTGGAATAGGTTCATCCACTGATGGTAAAGACGAAAGCTAAGGGTGACGATGGGCTACATGCTCTAATGGGTTTCAACCACATTGCCAACGGACCAACCCATATTGTTTTGTTTTCGTAGAACTAAAATCCGGTGCAGCGGGAGTACAGAATGAACCAAGACAAGCTAGCCGCGCTGAAAGCTTTGGCTGCGAAGTTGGATGAAACGATTGTTGACAAGGACGCAAAGGACCATTTCCTTAAGCTTCAAAGAATTGGCTGGACGATGTGGAAAGGAAAGTAGTGCCCGGGGTGGAAAACATTCTTCCAATAATCGAACAACTATTGGAACGCGCTCGGCCCTGCTGCCATGCTTTTCGTGGCTGGCGTAATTCTGCTGTGTCCCTTGTTCGCCATGGTTCTTCTGTGGGGATCTCAAAAACGGCTCGGCCTGATCATCTTGACACTCTCAATGGCGGCTTCTTTGGTCTTCGGTCTTTACAACCATTTTGCAGTTAGAGGTCCAGATCATGTCGGACAGCAAGCTCCTGGTTCTTGGGGGGCCGCATTTGTCCTCACCGCGTACCTGTGGCTACTCACCGAAGCCATCGGAACGTATATCGGCCTTTATTCCTGTACCGGAGGATGAGGGCATCAAAGGTGGGATCAGTTCATCAATTCATCCGATTTGAAACCGTTCCGTTTCGACCTCGCAGTTTTGCCAGCGGGAACAACGTTCTAGAATAGGCGCGCAGCCCTATGCTGAAATCCTTCAGAAGCCTTTCGGCACACTCTCAGGACATGTGGACTCGGATTTTCGAAAGTGTCCCTCGTGTGCCACACAGGGATCAAGACATTGCAAGTACTTCTGGACCGAGCGGGACGTGAGGATTTCGGAAACAAATTCGGCAAACTAAGAGCCCACCCCTTTGAAACACCTTCAAGGGGGGTTACAGGACGAACCGACAGCGGCAGTTGGGAGCAAGCCGCGCCCTCGGCACACTCCCTATTGGGCAGTTCGTTTCCGTCGCCCAACAAATCCCATTTCCCTTTGTACTTGATCTCGCCCGTGGTCTTTCCGGGCGCTATGACGATTTCCTGAATATGCTTCGCGAGTTCCATTCGCATCGCTAAAGCGTTTTCTTCGGACGAGAACGGCGCGCGCAGACTGCGAGTGGACGCTACCCTTCTCGCGCCCGAGCGTCTTGGCGGTCAATGCTGAGATTTCGGCTTCGCGTTTCCATGATCGCCTGTCGAAGTGCGGGGCTGTCCATTCCGTCGGCGATCACGCGCGAGAGGACGTCTTGCTGCAACTTTCCGAGGAGTTGCATCTCCAGAACGTCGGAAGGAATCCGGCGGTCGTTCGAGCAGGTGCCGCGAAACTCCCGCGCCGGACAGTCGTAACTCTCCGATCCCGCTTATCGCGATGCTGCCCGCGATGAGCTCGATCCAATGACGTACAGCGCGAAGCTCTTCAGGGGCAATGCTTTCACATGCTACGGCCTGGAATGCACCTCCTCGAAAGCGTTGCACAAAATTATCACTCAGGCGCTGCGCTCTTTTCAACTTCGGTGCGGAACGGGATCACACCCGGCACAAGCCACTTGTCCCACATCTCGTCGACCTTGCTCTGGAAGTAATCAATGTCATCCTTCGTAAAATGTGCGAACCGTCCCTGCTTGAGTAAATAATCCCGTACCGGCAGCCGTCTGATGCGGCGGTCAGCTAGTTGCTGCGTTTTGCCGGTCAGCCTCAGCACTCCGTTTTCCACTTCGTAAAGCGGCCAAACTCCTGTAGTTACCGCCAACTCGCCCATTTCGTGGGAGAGAAAAGGATCGTAGTCCCAGCCTTTGGGGCAGGGATCCAGCGAGTGAACGAATGTGGGCCCGCCGATGGACAAAGCTTTGCGCATGGCATTCATCCCTAGCAGACCGTAGGACATGCAGATGGTGGCGACGTACCGGCACGTGGGATGACCTGCCGCCATCATGCCGGCCATGTTCTTTTTCCAGCGATGGTGCATGATTCTCTTCATGCTGCCCGGAGGGCTAAAGGTTGTGTGTGCGCCCCACGGTGTGCTGCCCGAAAGCTGGATGTCGGTATTGGCGTAAGACTCGTTGTCGTACATCAAAATCAAGCAGTTGTAGTCCGGATGGGTCAGGGTGGCGGAGATTCCACCGACTCCCATATCCGCTCCCCCTCCGTCACCGCAGAAGGCAATCACATTGATAGGCTCGTTCTTCATTTTGCCTTTGCGCATGAGCACCTTCAGAGCGGCCGATGTTCCTAGAGCAGCCGCCCCGCTGCTGCCGAGCTGAGTATGCATCCAGGGCACCACCCAAGAGGTGCTGTAGTAGGTGGTGTTGGCCACGTACATGCACCCCGTGCTGCCCAAGATAATGGTCCTCGGACCCGCGGCTTTGGCCATCATTTTCATGAGCAGAGCCGATTCGCAACCTTGGCATGTCCTGTGACCCGAGGTGAAGAACTCCTCGAGTGGCAGCTTTTTGACGGCCTTGAAGGCCTCCAACTGCTGAGTCGGATCGATTTGTATGTAGGTAGGCATCGCTATTCCATCCTTTCTAACGACAACAACACATCAGCAAAGACAAACTAACTATTCCCGAAGCCCAATCCATTGTGTAAGAGGTTCCGATTTGCCCTGTGCAGCTCGATAGACAGCTGCAGTAATTTTCTCCACGTCGGGCACGGTGACTTCGCGGCCCCCAAGGCCGGCGATGAAATCCAGCACCGGCGGCTTCTTTCCAGGGGACGGGTAGAGCGCGTTGCGGACCTCGCCGGCCACCACGCCGCCGAGATAGGGCGAACCGAAGGAGTAGTCGCGGTCGATCACCCCGACGGCGGAGAAGCGCCCCAGGCACTTGGCCAGTTCCTCGGCGGCGAAGGGCCGGAACCAGCGCAAGCGCAAGAAACCTACCTTCTTCCCTTCCGCGCGCATTTTGCGGATAGCGACTTTGACTGGTGTGGACAGTGTGCCCATGCCCAGCAGCACCACCTCGGCATCCTCGGTCAGGTACTCCTCGAAGAAGGGGTTGCCGTAGGAGCGCCCGAAGATCCTCTCAAAGTCAGCGTAGGCTTCCTTGATGACGCCGAAGGTGCGCTCCATGGCGGCATAGTTCTGCCTCCGGATCTCCATGACCCAGTCTTCATTGCCCTGCGGGGCCACGGTAATGGGATTGTCGGGATGGAGCAACAGTTCTGCGCGGTTGTAGCGAGGCAGGAATTCGTTGACCTTCTCCCGCGAGGGGACCTTCACGAGCGCTTGCGAGTGGGTCAGGAAGGCACCGTCACAACTGATGGCGCACGGCAAGAAAATACGCCGGTCTTCCGCTACCCGATAGGCGATCAGGGCCGTGTCCAGCGCTTCCTGTGGGTTGTCCACCCAGACCAGTTGCCAGCCGAGATCGCGTACCGCCAGTGCGTCGTTGTGCTCCACACCGAACGCGCCTGGGTCGTCCAGGGCCCGGTTGCCCACCATGGCTACCATCGGAATGCGCAACGCCGGTGTGACCGTCAGCGCTTCCATTGCGTACATCCAGCCGACACCGCTGCTGCCGCAGAACACGCGCGCGCCACAAGCGGATGCGTGCTTCACGATTTCAAATTGCGAGTGTTCGCCTTCCGCCACGATGAACTCGCAGTCCAATTCACCTTCGGCCACCAGCTTGGCCACATACTGCATGACGGTGTCGTAAGGGCGGATGGGATAGGCCGTGATCACATCCACATCGGCCAGCTTGCAGGCCACGGCAATCGCTTCGCTGCCCGTGATGAGGGCCGTTTCGTCAATCTTGTGATGTTTCTCGGTTTCTAGGGCCACTGGAACCATGACAACTCTCCTCCCTGAACGGTTAGTCCTCGCGGGCAGTTTCTAACATCTCGGGAATCTGCTCTTCGTATTGTCCGCGATAGCGAAAACCGTGCGTACGTTCCGGGTGGGCTGCTATCTTCTCCTGAAGCCACTTCCCGTAATCCTTCTCATCCCGCTTCCACATCTCCCACTGGCTGTCGTTATCGCGGAACTCCGTCTCATTCACCATGGTGACGCATTCTTTAACCGGGCAAACCGCCTCACAAACGCCGCACCCGCAGCAGGCTTGCATATTGGCGTCGTACAAGCCGTCAGGAGTGACATCGAAGCAAGAGTCCGGGCAGTGCAGCCAGCAAAGCGTGCACTTAATGCAGGTCTCGAAGTTCACGACCGGCCGCATCGTGCGGGTAGAGAACTTTTTGAAGGTCGGATTGCGGTCAGGCCGAAATCCCCCTACGGCATGCGTGGTAGGGTCTTCAAAGGCGCGGCCTGCGGGAATGCTGGGGATGGTAACGCCATCGCGCATTTCATGCCACTTCGGGAACTCAAAAGAGTAGGGTTTTTCGGGATTGCCCTGGTCGGGTCGAACGGTGACCTTGGTGAGTCGCTCGTAGGCCCGCGCCGCAGAAGAGGCCTTGATGGGATCCTTCCACTGGTCCAGGATGACCTTTTGGACCGATTTCACGCTGAACAGGTCGGGCAGGATCCGAGAAATAGCACCGAGGATGCGCACATCCGTGTGGTCGTCCTTGTAGACCCAAAGGCCAGAAAAGCTGACTGTGCCCTTAACTATTGCCAGTTCATACGGGGATTCCTTGCGATGGGCCATCTCGATGATGGTGTCGGGCTGCTCGCGAGAAGTTACAATTAAGGTGCCGCCGGGTTTCAATAGCCGGTTGACAGGTTGTAGCCCGTACCAAGCCCAGGACTCCACGCCCTTGCACAGGGTGTCGTCCACGGCGATAGTTATATCAACCTCTTTGGGCTCGTACTTCGCCATTCCTTCCTCGAGCGTCACGTCATCGGTGGCCACAATGGCGAAGCTCTTGGCTGGAATGCCATTGCGCTCCGGGCTGTCGCCGTAGCGGCCAAAGGATATGCCTCGCTTGCCTTCCTCGTGCGCCGCCAGCACAATCGCGCGGCTGATGTTCTTAGCAAGAGTTTTCTGAAAGATTCCCCGATAAATAATTTCGATCGCAAAGAGCCGGCCCATAAGTTGTCCTCCACTCAAGTTACTTCCTAATTCATATTATTCAAGACGATGCCTTCAATCTCCTCGACAAGTGACTCCGCAAGGTGCAGGGTGAAAGTTGCCGCGAGAGGCGATGGATCGCTTTCCGTCGGCCAGCTCACGGTGAAAACCCTCCCCAGGTCAAAACCTTTTAAGTACGATCTCTTCGATGTCTTCAATGTGCCGCCGCATCGCAGCCTTGGCCGCTCCTGCGTCGTGCCGCTTGATTCCAGCCAAAATGCTGCGGTGGCCCGCCAGCGATTTTTGCGAGCGTCCCTCGACCTGCAAAGACCGTTCGCGAGTGTCGCGCAGCAGGTCCATCAGAGTGTCGATCACCTTCAGCACCACGGTGTTTCCCGAAGCCAAAGCAATGTTGTAGTGGAATTCCGAATCCTCGGCGATCGCGGCGTCTCCCTGGTTCTGCTTTTCTTCTTGCCGGTTCAAAATCTCTTCCATCTCCGCGATTTCGTCGACGGAAGCGTGCGTAGCGGCACGCGCCGCCAGCGGTGGTTCCAGCATCTTGCGAAAATCCAGCAGTTCGCCGACCGATTTCCGTCGGCGCTCGAGCGCATCGGCAAATGGATTGGTAAATGAATCGGTCGCGAATTCGCGAACGATCGTGCCGGCGCCTTGCCGCGGCTCAACCATGCCCACCAGTTCCAGGCCTCGAATCGCGTCTCGAATCGAAGTGCGGCTCACCTGCAGCGTCTCGACCAGATCGCGTTCGGAAGGCAGCTTGTCACCGGGTTTTAGTTTCTTTAGAATCAGGCGTTCGATTTGCTTGGCGACTTCTTCGTAGACCTTACCTTTGCGGATAACCTCGAAGTCGAATTTGGCGGGAGTCGGCACTCGTTAACTGGTCCGACAAACAGGCCAGTTATAAGACGGACCTCACCCCTTGTCAAGGGCCCTGATCAAATATTCTCGGTCTTCAGCTGTGAGCAGGTGTTGCGTCGAGCCATTGAGACCGCCCGCCTAACCGGGCAAATGCAGTCCTAGTACTTTGCTTGCCTGGTGGGCAAAAACCCTCGTCCACGCGACACCGTAACCCACGATGATTGAACGAGGAATTTGCGAAAATCTAGCGTGGCAAAATCAGATGTTTGAGAATCTATGGGAAGCCAATGCCTGTAGCGAGTCAGTTCAGAAGGCCGCACCTGAATTGAGTAACCGCAGTCGCGCACCACTCGCTCAACCTCCGACAGCATCGCCCGGCCTAAAGGCCGCCGCCATAACTGCACGGACGCCGGCAGCTTGTACTTCGGGTGAATGCACGCGCGACCTAGAAATTGTTGTAAAAATGAGGAGATTCAATTGGGTGCGAAGTGGTTTTCTTGACTACGTAACTGGAGGCTTGGCTGTGCGGGAAGGAACTCGACACGTTTACAGTTTGAGACGTTCGCTTGTTCTATTGGCCTGCTTGTTGGTCTCTGTTTACGGTGTCCGCACCTCTGCTCAATGCACGCCACCCCATTACTGGAGCGGTAGGGATTTTACAAATCTGATATCAGGCCAGGGCTCCGTATTTATCAGCATCCATCCGGACGATTTCTCCATCAACAATCTGCTTTGCCTTGTCCGGACTATGAGAGCAAGCCATCCGAAGTGGAGAAGTTCGGGGATACTCATTTTTGATTCTGCAAACGCGGCTAAGTACTTTCTGGTGCCAGGGGACTTTCAGATGCCAGGATGGAAGGATGATACGGAAACGGAAGAATGGGCGAAGCACTTGCACGCACTGTATATCTTCGACGCGGATAAACACGTAGAGTATCTCGAAATCCTGCCGCTGGGGTATAGAACAGGAGCTTCCTTTCAAACCAGAATCGACCTGCCAGTTGCTACGACACCCCACTGTCGTTTTGAAATAAATGACCGGTGCGTGTTCGCAATGAATCGGATGGATTATCCCCCCAACGCGGTAAACGATGCGGTGTCTGGCACAATCGTTGTGACCGGTACAATTTCTCGTAACGGCAGGATAAAGCATGCCGAAATTGCCGAGGCGAGCGCAAATCCGCCCGAAAAGGGCGAACTGTTAACGAGGGCGGTCCTCCAAAATATCAAGACATGTCGACCGGAGAAAGCGTCGCGCGAAGACTCGTTTCGTATGACGTATTTGTACACGATCGATTCTCCCTGGCCTCCTGATGCGATTGATGTGGAGCTCGTATCGCCGAACGAAATCACAATAACCACAAAATCGCACGACTGACTTGGATCGTTGTACGGGCTAAAATTGCGAACGAATCGTTTTCGCCTCCAAGCGTCACCATTTCATTCCCAAGTTTTCCCCCGATCTTGCCTCCGGAGTTCTCGAAGGTGACATTGCTGGAATCGATAAAAGCCCTCCTCTGTCCCTTGTCGTCGTACAGGGATAACGTAGGAGTCGGATAAACCGTCATTGGTGCCTGGTGGTCGATACCCGGAATGGTCATAGGAAACGCTTTCTCGGTCGTCTCGGGAAGAAGGAAGACTTCACCTTGGACTAGCGCGATCTTGCCAAGGTCGCTCACCACTTTTGTGGTCTTCTCCCGCCGACGCTATTCTTGAGCCGTCCCGCGAGTGAAGTTGATTTCCCACATGGTTCCCTCACTGCGAATCAAACAAGTGTTCGCGGGCTGATGAATCTTGCCAGCCTTGCCCGCCGCGACAAATGCAAACCTCCACGCAACTCCCGCGCTCTCTAATCTGCCGCCTGTATTCCTGCCCACGACTGAGTTCCGCGAATTTAGGATCACCTTTCGCTCTTTGTAGCAAGCAGCCTCTCAGCGGAGGCCATTGCCGCGTGAGTGTTCACTATGTGCCGACGGCGACTTCGGAAAACCGTGCGTACTTACCGGGGACAGTATCAGACTGTTGAGTTTGCTGCCATCCTAGCGAGGGGGACTGCTGCGGCGCGACGGTTGAGGATGCGAAAGAAGAACAAGCAAGCAACAGCACCAGGGATGATCGCGATCGTTTCATCGTTTCGTCTCCTATTATGCCGGGATGATTTAGTCACATACGATCCTTCCAGGCTCTTCCTTGGAATTGTGGAGCCCAGCTTCCTAGGTACTGGAGCTGGTCCACCTTGTTGCGACTCGGCATGAACTCCTACCGGTCAGTTGCTTTCATTTCACATCCCCCATTTGTCTTTCTTCATCGCTTGCCACTCCCATCCTTTGCCCGCTTGAATCATTTCGATTGCACGCTGCGCTGCTCGTGCTTGTTCGTCATTCTCGACTGCGAGAGTTGTCGGATTGACCCAAACATACGGATATTTGTAAGACCGACTATCACTCGGTCTTTGAAACTTATCTGACCCGACATCCGGAAGCGGTTGCAAACCACGCATCACTTCGTCAAATAGGCGGAAGTCAGCATATTTTTTGTCTGTCCATCGGAGCATCAGATCGGCACAGGTAACGAACCGGCGAATGGTGGTGTCCGCTCCGACGACGGGCTCGTCAGTGCAAAAAGCAAGTTGAGACTCAAGCGAGTATTTGTCCTCGCTATTCCAAACAAATTCCTGTTTTTCCCAGCGCTCCCAGGGGACATTTTCACCGGGATTCGTGCACCCGTGGGAGGCCATCTTAGCCATGCGCTTGTTGATCTCTTGGAGTGTGGCTTCCCGCTCGGCTAGCGGACGAAGGCGGGTGCAGTAGAACAACGGAAAACCCATGCTGTCGTGGGTTGCCGTGCGGGGCTCGTCATCTGTGTAGTATTGCCAGAGCGGGAGGACCTCCCGATGTTTCATAAGCGTGAGTGGCATTTGAACCTCCTCGCACAAGCCGAGGTTTTAGTCCAGCGTTTGAGAGAGTCTACGTCACAGCCGGTGGCCATGAAGCCTCGAGCCGAGCGGCGAATGCAGCCTGTTTGTATTGTACTCCCAGCGCGACTTCTCAACCACGATCGGGGCTCCTTCAACAAATAAGAAATCTCTTCGTTCAGGTAATCGTCCCGCAACCTCCCGTTGAAGCCTTGCGCCGCCGCCGGTCCTCAAAGGACACTCTGGTTCGATGTACAACGTCACTTGCCCACTTTCGCAGCCACTTCGGCAGGTGCTTCGCTACGAACTCCGGGCCATTTGACGTATCGCTCGGGAACCATTTTAGCATCGGAGACTCGTGCAGGTGGACTTTGAGCTGAGTGTTGCGTTGACCCATCGAGATCGCCGCACTTACCGGAAAAGTGGGTAATGTTACCTAAGATGTCCGGTGATCCCTGCATTGGGTCGCCGGTCTACCGAATAGCCAACGAAATCGCTTTCGATTTCTAGCGTCGCCAGTCGCAGGCAATCTCCAAAACAAATTGTCTTGGAGAATGGATGGGTATAGGCTGTATGGGATGCTTTCTCGGTATCACACATTCAGAGCAGCAATGGCCACCGGAATTTCTCTCTGGATGGCCGCCTTGGCGTGCCTCATCGGTTGCACTCTTCCGAGCTTCGCGACCTCCGATTTAATCAGGGCCTCTGCAATCCACAAGAATTCAGCCGAACAGAGCCAGCCGGATCTGATGGCAAACATGGAAAATTGCCCTCATCATTCCGGTGGCAATACTCCGGCGAAACAAAACGACGGTAAACCATTCCGCGGCGGGATGTCGTGCTGTCCTGTGGAAGTAACGGTCGCTTCGAAGCCGGACACGGTAACCCTGCACATCGATGCCGCGCGCGATTTCGTTCTGGAATCCGATTTCAGTTTGATGGCCGTTCGGTTTCTCCATTCGGTGGAATTTGTTCCGCTCTCCTGGCGTAGCGGCAGAGACACACTCCTCGAAACACAACTGCTACGCATCTAGAAGTCGTGCCACGAATTTTGCCTCGGTTTCCGCTGATGGCCTCGCTATCAGCCGACAAAAACCACCATTTGATTTTGTAAAGGAGAAAAATCCATGAAGAAGATGCATGCAATTGTGTTGATGCTAGTAATCGCGCTCGGCTTTGCGGGAGCGGTGAAAGCAGCGAATGCGTCATGCTGCGAGTCAGCCGACTGCTGTGCCTGCTGCAACGGGTGCTAAACAACGAGGCCAGATAGTTGAGTACGGAGGGCGCGAGCTGTTCGGTTCGCGCCCTTTTTCTTGAGCAGCGGCTTCAAGTCCACCTGCAGGAATCTCAAGGGCTACAATAGTTCCCAAGCGTTAGGTCAAACGGAACACTACCCTGGTTTCTGATCGAGTTCAGTTCGGCGGGTCAGTGCTCTAGGGGAAGTATTGTCGGATCTGCTGCATAGATGGTGTTGCAACAACCGGTTGAGCTCGCAAATGTTCCCCATGCGGGAGGAATCGGCCGGTATTTCTCCAAGATCAATGCTCTTGCCGCGCGGCACGCGATTTCCACGAGCCAAGAATAAAATCACCGGGTCGGAGCGTCGAATCTGTTGCGGGATGGAGGTAATCGCGCCGCCGTTTTCTTGCGAGATCACGATGTTATGGTGATCGCAGGTAAACCCAATGAGCGACTGTAGCCTGTACGTCATGGGTGAACTGATGAGTCCATCTTGAAAACCTGAGAGCCAAATTCTTGATCCCTGCGTATTACGGGGTCAGATTTTGGATCTGCATGACGCCTGACGTCTGCGCTTGTCTGTCGCTTTCGATGAACAACACAATATCGGTACCCGCAACGTAAAAGATTTCATTCTGCGTCTGGGTGTTGGTTTCGTTCAGCGTAATTGAGAAAGAGCCGGTGAAGCGCCCTTGTCCCGCATTCCCCGATGCCGCAAACGTTCCGGTCAACGGGGCGCCCAAGTACAGGTTGCCTCGCGTATTGAACAAATCAATGGTCCCAGTAAACATTGACTGGCCATCCGCCATAACTAAGCCAACGGCATCCTCTTCCATGTAGCCCAAGCCCGCCGTTCCGTCCGTGAAGTTTGTCGCATAATTCCCGCTAAGATTCGCGGTTGTTATGCTCCCGGCCTGAGGCAAGGCAGCGCCGATGGTAGCGAGGCCAGTATCGAGCTCGAGCAGCAAGACGCCGTTATTTGCCGTCGGGTAATAGGCAAACTGGCTGATCCCAGTAGGAGCTCCGGTTAGAGTCAAAGTTCCGCGACCGCTCGTCGGGGCGGTGAATGTACCAGTGAACGCGGTGCCCAAGACCGGGGCTGCGCCGTTATCGTTGAAGTCTATGATGCCAAGGCTGAGAGCACTTCCGCTTGCAGTGAATGCACCGCCGGCGACTACCAAACCGTTTCCGAGGCCCCCGGCTCCGCTTCCGTCGACTCCGGCCAAGGTGAATACATTCATCGAGGGAAGGGATGTCCCCTGCGTGAACGCAGAACCCGCCTGGACGAAATTAGTGCCGTCGTTTTCGAGGAACTTGATGTGCCCGGCGTTGACCACGTAGAAGGCGTAGGAAACTCCGTTCATGGTGGCTACGCTGCGGCCAAGCGTATCGAGAGCGGGATAGGTGAAGACCCCCGACGACTTGGTCACCGTTCCCGTTCCTTGGTCGTTTATATCCTGCGCGATTGTCATACTGCCGGCGCCACCGATGGTAATAGTGCCTCCCATGTCCGTGGTGCTGATGCCGTTCGCGTTGGAATTGTTTATGTCGAATCCCTCAAACACGTACACATAGCTTCCTCTTTTGGAGCGGTGGGAGCTCTCCGGGGTTACGACGTATCAAACGGGAACACCTTTCACCGTCATCAACGGCGGCAGCGCCTCTACCGGGATTTCGGTCCTCGACAACGCTGGAGTAGCGAACGGGACCGGCGCGGGCTCATTTCCGGATGCCGCCTCATCGAGCGCTTCGTATTACTTGAGAGGATATCAAGCACCATTTACGTTCGGGCCATTGCTAAGCGACCCGCAAGCATTTGTCGCACCGGAAGGGCTGACATTCGGGAATGTGGGCAGGAATTCCCTGAATAATCCCAGCCGTTTGAATTTCGACATGGCGTTGCTCAAGCAGTTCAAGACGAGTGAATCTACAAGCCTGGAGTTTCGCGCCGAAGCGTTCAACATTTTCAATCACACTCAATTTCGAATTTATGATTCCGAACGGGGGAATACGGCCAACAATATCGCGAGTTGCTACGGAGGTCCCGATAATTCTGCGGGATTTATCGGCGCGGGAACGAATTGCCTCCTCGGGAACTCGTTCTTGCACCCCGTTGACGCGCATCGCCCGCGAACGATCCAATTCGGCGCGAAATTTTATTTCTAGACACCTTTTGGCGCCCGCACGGGTGAAATTCCAGAGCAAAGCTTTCGATATCTTGTCCACGGCTTAATTGTGGGTATGCTCCATCACCTATTAGGTACGACGGAAAGCCTAGGTTCCACTTCATAGTTTGAATGCTCATGCTCTTGACCGGGCATATCCGGTAATCCTAAGGAGAGGAATGTTCGACATCAGTTTCGACTCCCCGAATGATAGCCGACGTAAGGTCAGTTTGATTCGCTGAAAGACGCACAGCTAAGAACACAAGGTCGGGTGTCTGCCCCGTAAGAATCGCCACTCCGCTAATCGGCGTGTCATTCTTCTTTAGCCCTGAGTTCGTTCCCAACCCCTCTGTTTGGGCCGGAGTTTGGTATTCGACCGGACATATCCAGTTATCCGACGAATCGGTACTTAGGATAGGAGTGGGCCAATCACCCTTAGACACCAACGGGTATTTCGATTCTTATAAGCTCTGACTTCTTGGCGCTAGTGATCCTTTGGCGTTGACCCTTCACGCATCATCTGGCTCATGTCCATTTTTTGAAAGTCAGGTGGCACCTCGAAGAGGCTGTCAGGTTGGTGTCCGACTTGAATGTTGCGCAGTTCCAGGCTACCTCCGTCGTACACCATCTTGACCGGGTAGCCGAGTTTCAAGTCCAGCCAGACGGTGCTCTTTTGGACTTTGCCATTCTCCCTCGACGTTACGATTATTTTCTGGCAACTGCGTCCGTTCACTATCTCGTTTCCCACGATTTCGCAGGTTATGCTCGGGTCCTGCGCGCATGGATGTTCCGCGTCGAACGGTTTCGTTAGATCGAGCGGGGACTTCGCGCCGGAGGCCGCTTTGCCCATCTGGGCCATGCTGCTCAAGTTCATCGCGATTTTCTCGTCGTAGTTCAACATCCAGCTCTCGTGGTTTGTCAGCCCCACTATCATCGCCGAGCGCATGCCCTCCTGCGAAATGTCAAATCGCAATTTGGTTTTGCCACATACAACTTATTGTTCACCGTCGTGTCGTGGTGGCTACCCGTGCCGGACGTGATGATCTCATCCACGGAAAATTCTGAGTGAGAAAATGCCTGTGCCTGTGGCGCTGAGCGCGCCGAAGGCGGCCACACCGCAACGATTGCTATTGCCACGAGCAACACGGCACTACGTTGCGGAATAACGCGAAGTTCTGCTCGCACAGTTCCTCCTCTCCGACTTCATTCGATTAGCGCGCAGCACACGAAACGCGCACGGTACGAAGAACCTTTATCCTAATATAGCGGAATCCTCGATCCAAAACTGTCACCCAGATCGGGCGTTTATGCGAATAATGAAGGAGGCAATGAGGTTGGGCACTGTTGCAACGTACTCAGTGGTCGCGGTAGGGACGATCATTGTCCCGATCCATCAACGCTTGTCGGCCCCATCCGACCTACTCGCAGGTTTGTGGCACCAGTGACGCGTCGAAGACGCGGTCAGGGCTTATCAGAGTTGAGGGCAAGCTGGCAAAGCTTACTTTCTCAGGTTCGAGAGCCATTGGTCTAGAACTTCCTGACTCTTTGGCTCGATCGTGATGAAGGTGATTCCCATCCCCGTGTTGGGCCGCGAATAAGCTACTTTTCCTATCGCAATGAAGTTCACGCCACCATGCGAGATTTGCAGTCTGACCTTTGTGCCCTTCGGGAACGGCGTCAGCGTTTCGACAAAGCATCCCAGCAAGTTCAGGTTCTCAGTATGTGCCGCAAGGTGCTTCTCAGACTGCAGGTCGGTGAGATGGATGCCGGCCACGAACGAATGACGGGGCGCGCGATGGCGTTTGGATTGAATCGGAGGAACCTTCACAAATGGCTATGCTCCAGCCTGAAAAGATACCTCGTAGACCTATACAACAAGTTCGGGCACCTCCATCTCACCGGCGGTGAAGGCGGTGTTGAATGCCCGGACGACGACAGGATCGAACTGGCTCCCGGCACTTTTCATGATGATTTCTTTGGCTTCGAATGGCGACGTGGCTTTGCGGTACGGACGGTCGCTGGTAAGCGCATCATAAGCATCAGCAACGGAAATGATGCGCGCCTCCAGCGGGATGTCCTCTCCTCGAGTCGGATGGTGTCCCGAACCATCGAAGTTGTCGTGGTGCGCAAGGACGATAGGAAGGATTCGATGGAGCGCGCCGCCGACGGGGTGCAGGATTTCTCCTCCTTTTTCAATGTGCGTCTTAACTTGCTCGGTCTCTTCGCTGGTCAGGCGGGCAGCCTTATAAAGAAGATCGCGGCTGATATCGAGCTTGCCGATGTCATGGAGGAGTGCCGCGGCGCGGACGTTTTCGATGCGCTCCTCGTTGAATCTAAGCGCTGAAGCAATCTTTGCGGCATATATCGAAACTCGATAGGAATGGTTCTGGGTGTATTTGTCCTTGGAGATGAACTGGCGGAGAATGAGAAGAACGCCGTGATAGGTTTGACGCAACTCTCGAAGCTTGGCTTGATTGCGGTCATAGAGAGTGCCCATCGCGTAGGCGGTTACCATTAGCGTCGCGCCCCAAAGAGTGATGTCAAACCATTTGCTGTCCGCCAGAGTTTGCCCGCCATGAAAGGCGAATAAACCTGGGTTGAAATAGGTCAGCGAAACGACCAGGGCAAAGCTCAGCAGGGCGGTCATCGTGGCGTGTCGGCGGCCATAGAAGTAAGCCGAGAAGATTGTCGGGAAGAAATAAAAGCCAAGCACAGCACGGTGCATACTGACCATATAATTCAGCAACATCGCGATCAGAAACAGAGAGAGGATCAGCCAAAGCTCGCCGTTGATTTCGCTCAGGCGGCGCAACCAAGGAGACTTCATGATTTATTCCTCCATCGACGCTGACCTCGGTTTTGGCTAAGCAGTAACTTGATCCGAGATGGCGGTCGAGTAAATAACATCGAACTATGATTCACGAAGTCGTATTGGAAGCTTGAGAAGCCGAACACTCATCAGACAGCCCCTGAATGATGATCGTATGGAAAACCGCAGACGACAATATTCCTCATGTGAACGATGTCGTCATGGTAACGCCGAGGTTTTTGGAGCTCAGCTCTCGCTCCCTAGGTCCGTGATTCGACAGACCAAGCGGGCAAGAATTTTCGTGGTGGGTGAGGGTGCGGCCCCTCCCGGCACGCTGATTTAACGTTTACCGTGCAGCAGGACTCCGCGCGGCTCGTGCTACACACCGTTTGGCAGAATCGTATCGTGGGTTCAAGTTGTAGACCCGCAATATAACGTTGCGAGAGGCCGTTGGAACTAGATGTCCCTACTCCATCACCACCACAAAGTCCGGTAGCCCTTCTACTCTATTAAGAAAATCGCAGTAGGAGCGGCAAAGACCAAGCGACGCGAAGGGTTTCGCAAGAGGGCGCGTGCAGAGACGGACCTTGGGAACAGAAGTCTGATCTGCCGGTCGCTCGATGGAGTGAACGTAGCGTCGGTTTTTATCTGGGGGATCTGGACTGACGATATAAAAGAAACATCCTTTCGAAGGCTTTTCCGATGTGAATCCTCGCTTGTCACGGTCCATGCTGTGGCCCCCGTTTTCGAGTCTTAATTTTTCCATGTGAAGCTGTGGGAGTTTACTTTTTTTACAGATCCGCAACCAATAGACAGAAGGTACTATGCGAGGGTACTTATCGACGCCACCCTCGCGGGAGGCTCCGCATGACTCCGGGTCGATGTGGCTCGCTATTCCTTCATCGAGTGACCTTGCATTCACTTCACCTCGCCGGTTTTTCCGGCGCACAAGGAGCCGAACATGATCATTATAGGCGTGGATTATCACCCGAGCGATCAATACATCGCGTTTGTAGATACAGAAACGGGAGAGTGCGGGGAACGGCAATTGAACCACCGTAAGGGAAAAGCCGAGAAGTCTTATCGGGAACTGGCGACGCGAGGAGTCAGCGTACGAGTGGGGATGGAGGCCACAGGCTACTCCCGCTGGTTCGAGCGGTTGCTGGCAGAACTCGGCATCGAGCTGTGGATCGGCGATGCGGCCGAGATTAAGACCAAACGCGTCCGCAAACAGAAGACTGACCGCGAGGGGAGCGAGGTCGGGCGGCGCTGCCCCCTGAAGCCCCGGCCAGCGCTCGGCAGCTGCAGCGCCTTGTCAGGCCGCAGAGAGCGCACTGATCGTAACGTAATATCCGTCCGGATCTCGGAGCGAGAACTCCTTGGTTTGAGTGTTCGGATTCACGTGTGGCTCCTCTTCGAGCCGAGTGACGAGAGAACGTGCCCTTTGAAGCGCCAGGTCGAAATCATCGACACGGAAGCACAACAGGAGCCCGTTGCTGGGTGTCCCGTGATCGGGGCTCATCAATGAGGGATGCTCGTGGGCGCCCCACTCGTGGAGGCAGAGCAAAACAGTTCCATCTGAATCGAGGATTTGCCCAAAGTAATCATGTGCAGGAAGGGTAGCCGGCTGACCGAACAGCGCCTGGTACCATTTGAGGCTGCCCGGCACGTCGCCTACCCCTATGATCGTCCACGTACGCTTCATCGGGTTCCCCTCTGCGGACTAATTCTTGTTTAGACCGACCTGGATACAACCGGTCATCCCAGAACTTGCCGTACTGTTTTATGCCGACAGGCGAGTAAGGCTAAACCTGCCATCACCTAGAGATAGATCCTCTCAGACTGGCGAATCGTCGGCAAGAACGAAGCCGCTTGTGCGGCAGACGCTGCGCGTGAGGTAGTGGAGCGGTGGTTGCCTGGCTGTTGAGATAAATTGTCGGGTCATAAGGAGGCCGTCCCCATGACCCGACTTCGCAAAATGATGCTGGAAGAACTCCAGCGTCGTAACTTTTCTGAAGATACCATACGCCGTTACATCCACACAGTCGAAGATTTTGCTCGACACTTCAACCGTCCACCGGATCGCCTAGGCCTGCGGCACATTCGCGAATACCAAGCCCACTTGTTCCAGAAGCGGAAGTTATCTTCGGGTTCCGTTACGAACCACCTGGCGGCTCTGCGCTTTTTCTACATCCAGACGCTCAAGAAAGCCTGGAGCGTCGCCGAGACCCCCTACCCGAAAAAGAATCATCACCTTCCAGCGATCCTCAGCCAGGAAGAGGTCGCAGGACTCATCGATGCCGCTGGCACTCCCTTCCATCGCACTCTGCTCATGACGCTCTACGCTACCGGTCTGCGGCGTGCTGAGGTAACTCACTTGAAGGTCAGCGATATCGACAGCAAGCGCATGGTGATTCATGTCCGCGGAGGAAAGGGCCGCAAAGACCGCGATGTCCTGCTCAGCCCCAAGCTGCTCGAAGAACTGCGCAAGCACTGGCATCGGTTGCGGAGAAAAACCAACGACTGGCTCTTTCCCGGCAACCGTTGGCATACTGCGAATCACCCGATCGACGCAAAAACGCTATACCAAGCCTGCCAAGGAGCCGCGAAGCGCGCGGGTCTCAACCGGGCCATCCATCCCCACACCTTACGCCATTGCTTTGCCACTCATCTGCTCGAGGCCGGCGCTGATCTGCGCACCATTCAGATCCTGTTAGGCCATCAAAGTTTGGAACAAACTGCCATCTACCTCCATCTCTCCAAACGTCACCTGAATGCCACACCGAGTCCTCTGGACTCGCTACAACTGAAAGACGAGTCAACACAGGAAGGGTAAATGAGTCGGCCGCCCCTTGAGGTGGCCGATCTTATCCGCAGCGCAGGAGCTGCTTTTATCGAACGAAATCGCCAGTGGATCCGCTGGAGGCAGGTCAAAGTGTTGCGGGCCATTGCGCGGTGTCGTACCGCGGCACTCGGCGGTCATGTCGATCAATGTACTCGCTGCGGGCATCGCGCCACCATTTCGTACAACAGCTGCCGCAATCGCCATTGCCCCAAGTGTCAGACGGCTGCCCGGGAGCGCTGGATCGGCGCGCGTCAGAAGGAACTTCTCCCGACGCGCTACGTCCACGTAGTCTTTACACTTCCCGCATCGTTGGCACGCTTGGCGCTACAAAACAAAAAGCTCATCTATGGCCTGTTGCTCCGCGCCACCGCCGAGACACTTGGTAGTTGTCGAAAGGTTCACCGCTGCCGAGATCCAACTTCGGTCTCCACCGTTGCTCACTTCTGCCGCATGAAACGCTTCTCTCCAACCCGCATCCTGCGCGCCTCTCGGCGTGCTCTGTCTCTCTGCGTCTTAACGCAGAACAAAACTCCATTCTCAACTTCCTCAGCGCGTCCTCCACGATACTCTCTTGCCCCAGTCTGTTCCCGCCGTCTTCTGCCGTGCTCTACCGCACAGTCTCCGCGACACTCCACACCGCTGTCTCCTCCCATTCAATCTCCATAGGGCCCGCGTCCGCCGCAACCACAAGCGGCTTCCTTCTAGCCGCCTTAATCGAACGCGCGCAGAGCTACATGCCCACCTTCACTGCTCTGCCAAAACGCGCGTCCGATTAAGCACTAACGCAACCCGGAAGTTGAGCCTCCGCACCCGCGGCGATGTGGGATTGCAAGGACCCATCACCAGCAGAACCACGCCCAACAGAGCGCGATCTGTAGGTCAAGCGGCTTGCTGGCGACGAACCTGCCGTTCTTTCCGGGCCGCATCCAACTTCCGGTCGCGCTCCGCGTGGATCTCCTGCTGCCGCCCCGCCAACATGTCCTTCGGCGTGATATAGCCCGTGGCGCTGTTCAGGCGGACGTTGTTGTACTGATCCACGCATCCGCTTACCAGACGCCGAGCATCATCGAGCGACAACGGCGTTCCTGGCCGGATGCACTCCCGTTTGAGCGATTGGTGCCAGCGCTCGATCTTCCTGTTCGACTGTGGGTAAAACGGCGAGGTTCGGACGTGCGTCATTCCGGAGATGGGTATGAACTCCTTGAAGTCCTTGGCGATGAACTGCGGACCATTGTCCGAGATGATCCGGGGCCGCGCGTCTGGGCACTTCTCCTTCGCCCCCTGCAAGATGATCTCGATGGCTGCCTCGGTCATCGACTCCCGGATGTCCCAGTTCACGACGTACCGACTGAAGCGTCCAGGATGCTGCCCAGGTAGTAGAACGTACCGCCGATGTTGAGGTAGGAAACATCGATGTGCCAGTGCTGATGTGCTGCCAGCGGCTGCGTGAAGCCCGTGCCCTTCTTCGACGGCTTCCGGTTCCACTTCGACAAGAGTCCGGCCTGGCTGAGCACTCGCCACACGCTGGAAGGGCTAACCGCCACGATGTCGGCATCTAGCATCATGAACGTCAGCCGCCGGTGCCTTCCAGAGTTCTTCAGGTGGAATCCGATGATGGCCTGTTTCTCCCAATCCTCCAGCCAGAAATCGCGGGGAACCCAGCCGTTGTGCTCGTTCACTTTGCTGAAGCGTTCCCGCCAGTCGTAAAACTTGCTGGCTGTGATGTCGAGCCACACAATGAAACGCCCGGCGCCGATCTCGGTCTTCTCCGACCAGGGCCGGACGAAATCCACGATCCGGTCCCGCGTGTCGTGCGGAACCCAGGTCGCCGCCATATGGCTGTTCCGCCGTCAGGTATCGCGTGAAGAAGAATACTTGAGAAATCATTATGGCCGGCAATATTCAGAGTACTGCGATGGAGTGAGGCAGTATCTTTAGGCAAGTATTTTTCGCTCATCGCCCCTTGTCCGACCTAAGGAACGTTCCTTTCTGAAGTTCGTTGAATGCCTCGCGTAGCTGTTCCTGGGTGTTCATCACGATCGGCCCGTACCACGCGACTGGCTCCTGAAGAGGCTTGCCGGAGACGAGGAGGAAGCGTATTCCGTCGGGCCCGGCTTGCACGACGACTTCGTCGCCGCGGTCGAAGAGCACGAGCGAGCGGTCGCCCGCCTCTTTCGGAGGTGCTGTGTCCAGCCAGCCGACCGATTCGGTTGGCACGGCAAGGGGACCGGATGCGTTGCAGAACTTCCCCGAACCCGCGAAGACATACGCAAACGCATGGCGCGTTATCTCGACCGGCAGCGTCTTTCGCCTACCTGGAGGAACCGACACGTCTATGTAGACGGGGTCGGCAGCGATGCCCTCAACCGGACCCCTCTTTCCCCAGAAAGTGCCGCAGATAATGCGAGCACGAGTGCCATCGTCCTCCACGACCTCTGGAATTTCAACCGCCTTCACTTCCTGGTAGCGCGGCTCCGTCATTTTGAGCGACGCTGGGAGGTTCGCCCACAATTGGAAGCCGTGCATTCGGCCATCCAGATCGCCCTTAGGCATTTCCTGGTGGATGATTCCGCTGCCTGCGGTCATCCATTGAATGTCACCAGCAGCGATGGCGCCACGATTCCCAATGCTATCGCCATGCTCAACCGTTCCGGCAAGGACATAGGTGACCGTCTCAATGCCGCGGTGGGGATGCCAAGGGAAACCCGCCAAGTAATCCTCCGGCACATCATTCCGGAAATCGTCCAGTAGGAGAAATGGGTCAAAATCGGATGTGTTGTGGAAGCCGAACGCGCGACGCAGGTGAACTCCAGCACCTTCGATGGTCGGCTGTGAAGTGATGAGTCGCTTGACCGGTCGAATGGACACAGGATCCTCCAGCAATGCAAGCCTCAGCTGTTTCCAAATACTGGCACGGCGGCACCATGAATGACTTTCGCATCGTCGCCGCACAGGAACACGATGACACGCGCTATGTCTTCCGGCTTTGGCCACTTCGCGAAGTCAACCTTGGGCATCGCTTTCCGATTTGCTTCCGTATCGATGATGCTGGGGAGAACCGAGTTCACACGGATTCCAGTACCCTTCAGGTCTTCGGCAAGGGAATCCATCATCGCAACCGCCGCAGCCTTTGAAGCAGCATAGGCAGCGGCGCCAGCACCGTGATCAATCGCCGCTTTGGCAGCGATGTTAACAATCGCCCCACTTCCTTGCTTGAGCATGATCCTTACTGCGGCACGCGACAACGCGTAGCCTGCACGCAAGTTCAACGCTAACATTTGGTCGAAGACTTTCGTATCCAGCTCCCATAATTTCACGCCGCCCGCATAACCGCCGACCGTGTTAATCATGGCGTCGAGTCGTCCGTGCCGCGCGACAATTCCTTCAACGAGTTTACCCACTTCCGCTTCATCGGTGACGTCAACACTCAAGCCATCGAGTTGGGAGCCCTTACCGACAGCTAGATTCTTCAGGATATCGAGTTCTTCCTGCTTTCTGTAGGTGACGACGACACGGGCGTCTTCCTCCAGGAACGCCAGACTTACAGCGCGTCCCAATCCGCCCGTGCCACCGGCCACCAATATGACCCTAGCAGTTAATGACATGTCAGATTTCATGCTCTTTATCCCTTAAAATTCCGTACTGGCGTCCACTAGTTCTAGCACGATTAAGGATTCTGATCCCAATGTCGTGCATGCAGTCAAACTCCAGCTACTCGTCGCCAGAGCCTAACAAACCTCTTGTGTCCTCAGCAACGTAACCCGATGTGGCTTGAGAAATACAGGTCCTAATAAGGTCAGAAAAAAGTTGCTTGGTGCCCCGGTCGCTCAGTTGGATAGGGCGTCTAGTCCGCGAAAAATTAGAAAGTGGACTTCTACTCGCCGACATGGCCAAGTTAGGAGACGGTTGCTTTGCCATGCCCGCGCTGCTAGCTTCTCTTCCGACCGAAAAACGAAGTCATGAAGCCACCGTGTGATGAAACCGTTATTGAATCGGCACATGCCAGCGTTCCGTGCGCGGAAGAAGCGGCACCGTGGATTCTTGCGGCGACCATCCTTGGATCCAGTATGGCCTTCATTGACAGCACTGTCGTCAATGTGGCACTTCCGGCGCTTCAATCTAGTCTAGGTGGCACAGTAGCTGACATCCAGTGGGTTGTTGAGGCTTACGGATTGCTTCTTGGCGCGTTGATTCTGGTGGGCGGCTCGCTGGGCGATTTGCTGGGTCGCAGAAAGATGTTTCTAGTGGGCGTGACAGTTTTCGCAGTTGCTTCTGCCGGTTGCGGCCTGGCCCCGAACATCCACCAACTCGTGCTGGCGAGGGCCATTCAGGGATTGGGAGCCGCATTTCTCGTGCCTGGCAGCTTGTCAATCATCAGCACCTCCTTCGACGAGAAGGACCGCGGTCGGGCCATCGGGACATGGTCCGGCTTTACAGCTATTACCACAGCTACCGGGCCAGTTCTAGGTGGCTGGTTGATCGAGCACGCTTCCTGGCGCTGGGCGTTTTTCATCAATGTACCCATTGCGGCGGCAGTGATTGTGCTCTCGCTTTGGCGGGTTCCCGAGAGCAGGAGCACCGAGCCGGGAAAGATCGATTGGGCAGGCGCGCTGGTCGTCACCACAGGTTTAGGCGGCGTAGTTTATGGCTTCATTGAATCCGTGAGTCTCGGTTGGAGCAATCCTTCCGTTTGGGGAAGTTTGGTAGTTGGCTGCGCATCTCTGATTGCTTTTTTCTTCATCGAATCTCGTGTCGCGTCTCCTATTGTCCCGCCGGAGCTCTTCCGCTCTCGCGATTTTAGCGGCGCCAACTTACTCACCCTTTTCCTTTATGCTGCTCTCGGCATTTTCTTCTTCCTGTTTCCATTGAATCTGATCCAGGTGCAACATTTCTCAGCAACCGCAACCGGCGCCGCCGCGCTCCCTCTGATCTTGCTGGTGTTCCTGCTGTCACGCTGGTCTGGCGGACTAGTCGCTCGCTACGGTCCCAGACGCCCGTTAATCATCGGCCCGGTCATCGTGGCGGCAGGATTTCTTCTCTTCGCTGTGCCGTCAGCAGACAGCGGCTACTGGCGAAACTTTTTCCCAGCGTTTGTGGTGCTGGGACTCGGACTCGCCGTGAGCGTGGCGCCTTTGACGACGGTTGTCATGAGCGCGGTCAAACAGGATCGCGCCGGGACGGCCTCTGGAATCAACAATGCAGTAGCCCGAGTCGCGGGACTCCTTTCAGTTGCCGTCTTGGGCGTGGCGATGGTAACTGCGTTTAGCTTTCACCTGAACCGCAGCCTCCTGGATCTTGCCGTCCCGACACAGATAATGCACGATCTTCAGGCGAACGAGATTAAACTTGCTGGACTAGCAGTTCCGGCTGGTACGGATTCGAACTTGGCGGAGGCGATCAGAGTCTCCATTGAGCGCGCTTTCGTATTCGGATTCCGCTTGGCAATGCTTGTTTGTGCGGGCCTAGCTATCACGAGTGCATCGTTCGCCTGGCGGACCATAGCCGCGCCAAACCCGAACGATCGTTGAGCCTGCTCCGTTGGACGCGTATCACCTTGCTTTCACGCCTCAAGCCCGTGTTCGAATGTTTGGTCCACGACGCCACAGCCTCGCGAACTTCCGGCAAAGCTAAGCTGCAGCGAATGCGGAACGCCGTGTCACAGAAGGACCAAGCCATGGCGGATGCCCAGAGCGACCAAAAATGCGCAAGGTCGGACTCTGGCTACTGTCATCAGGGGAAATAACAAGTGCAGAGCGTTCGCAGCCCTTTTTACTGGCCACCCTATGGAGGACAGTACTGTCCTGCAAGGAGAATCCGGGATAGCCAATCGGCATGCGGTAGGCCCGAACGCAAGAGTTCTTCTGCTTCACTCTCTACGTCGTATTCGACTCGGCGAATGGTGATGCTCTCTCCGTCAATCACCATATACGATGCGCGTCGATCTCCGTCATAGGACTGGCTAACGCTGCCTGTATTCGCTACTTTCATCCCCGGAAGTCGGCGCATGTACGGACGATGAATATGACCGTAAACCGCGATTTGCGCTCGAAGAGACGTGTAAGTATTCAGCAATTGGACGTCGCTGGCATTTGGCATGGGAGCTCGCCACAGGTCGTTGGGGCTGGCATGAACCAAGCTAAAGCCTTCCTGGGAGTATAGAAGAGGAAGTCCTTCAAGCCATCGCAAGCGTTCTTCACCGATGCTTGCGAGCGTCGCTGGAATCATCTCTTGCAGTATTGCGAGAAGTGGCGCGAGCTTCGGGGCTGTGTCCGCAAATTCAGCCAGACCTCCCGGGGCCCAAAGCATCTCGTCTGTATTCCCGCGGACTCCGGGCCACGCGAGAGTGCGAATTTGATCGATAATCTCAGCCGGGTGCGCTCCTCCATAAGCCAAATCGCCGCCATGAACCACGAGGTCAGGTGCGACCTGTCGCAGGTCGGCGAGAACTGCTTGGAAGGCGCGCAGATTGCCGTGAATATCCGATACGATGGCGACTCTCATCTTGTCCGCCGCCCGTGCGATGGCAGCTTAGACGCAGCCCGTTACGATATTAGTCAGGCGATATTTTCCCACTGACTGCCAGACATTTAAAGAGAATCCAAAACAGGAGTGAAGCTGCCCAGAAGGTCGCTCAGCAACCGGAAACTAGAGATCAATTTCCGGAATCCGGCCGGTCTCAATGGGTCGACGCAACACTAGCTCGAAGTCTACTTGCAGGAGTCTCAAAAGCTAGAGTCGCTCGCGAGTGTTGATTCAAACGCAAACACTACCCTATTTAGTTCAGATTGAGTACAGCCGGACAGATCGGTTCTCCTGGGGAAAGTATCGTCGGATCAACTGATTAGATGGTGTTGCATCGACCTGTTGAACTGGCACGACTACTCGGGTCCAGGGAGCCGGTTATCCGACGCGGCCAGGGCTTATCGGGAGTTACGCTCGAGAAGGCCGAATTACCAAACGCCGAAAACAAGAAAGGCTGATAATCTGCTGCGGCATGGCGAGGCACTCCAAAATGGCACACCCGCAAACCTGGGATCCTGAACGCTACGCTCGCAACGCCCGCTTCGTCGCCGAACTTGGCGCGCCCGTGGTTGATCTGCTCGCTCCGCGCGCCGGCGAGCGCATCTTGGACCTTGGCTGCGGCGACGGCGTGCTTACCGCGAAGCTCGCCTCGATGGGATGCCATGTGATCGGTGTCGATGCCAGCGCACCGCAAATCGACGCCGCACGAAAATTCGACCTGGACGTCCGTGTGACGAACGGGGAAGCTCTCGATTTCGATAGCGAATTCGACGCCGTGTTCAGCAACGCGGCGCTGCACTGGATGAGCAATCCCGCCAAGGTCATCGCCGGAGTGCGTCGTGCACTCAAGCCGCACGGACGTTTCGTCGCCGAATTCGGCGGCCACGGTTGCGTGGCCAAGATCAGGAAGGCGTTAGTCGAAGCCCTCAATCGCCGCGGCATCAACGGCGAAGCCGCAAGCCCTTGGTATTTCCCCACCGTCGAAGACTACTCACAGCAACTGACGCGCGGCGGATTCGTCGTGAGCTATATCGCCCTGATACCCCGCCCAACTCCCCTCCCTGGTGATGTCACCGGCTGGCTGGAAACCTTCGCCGAGAGTTTCACTTCAACCTTGTCGCCGGCCGAACGACCCTCCTATATCGCTGAAGTCCGAGAAGCCTTGCGCCCAGAACTCTGCGATGCCGAGGGCAAGTGGACCGCCGACTACGTCCGCCTCCGCTTCAGCGCCAACAAGAGCCTCTAACCGCCAGTGTCGGCACCTTCTTGCTAAGTCCTTCTCATCCCATCTGATAAACGCTGCCAACTCAACCGGTCGATGGAACACTCTTTAAGCTGGCGGTTTCAATGGGTCAACGCAACACTAAGCTCAAGGTCTGCCTGCTGGAGTCTCAAAAGCTAAAATGGTCCCGAGCGTTAAGTCAAACGGAACACTACCCTGGCTGGGTTCTGATCGAGTTCAGACCGGCGGATCAGTGCTCTAGGCGAAGTATTGTCGGATCTGCTTCCTGGCAGCTTGAGAATGTGCATCTGACGCGCCGACGAAAAGCCGCATAGATTGCAAAGCAAGGCTCGGACGTAACTTTCGGCCGGATCGGCAGTACAATTGGCATGACGTGGCTACTGAAGTGAAGCTCGACGCAATCATCGAAGCACTGGAAATGGCCGACGACTCGATCTCGTCCTATCTGGACGTGGAAACAAGCGAAGTGCGCTCCATCACCGAAGAGGAGTTCGACCTTGCGGAGGATCCGCAGACAGTCATCGAGGATTTGCCGGACTGGCAGCGTGAGGCGGTTAAACTAGCGCGGAGTGTCCAGGAGCAGGAGGGCAAGCGATACGTGGCTTTACCTGACAAGTTCGATGTCCATGAGTGGGCCATCATGGACCGCTTCTCCGAGACACTGAAAGACACGCAGAAGCGGAATGATTTCCGTGGTGCCATCCGCGGTGCAGGCGCCTTCCGCCTGTTCAAACGCCTCCTTACCGAATACAACTTGTGGGGCGCGTGGAATCGGTTCAAGCAAGTCGAACTCCGGCAAATGGCCGTCGAATGGTGCGAAGAGAACGGCATTGTGTTTCGTGAGGCCTAACGGCGATTTGAGTTCCCAGCAACTCTTCTTCTCTCCCGGAACCCGCCAAACCTGCACTTCCCTCCATTGAATTTGCATAGCACCCGCGTCCGCCGCAAACCGAGCAGCTTCCTTCAAGTCGCTGTATCGAACGCGCGCAACCACACCGTGCTCGTGTGCGCATCTTGCCCACTCGCGCATCCGATACATCCGCAGCACCGCCCCGGCGGAGATGTGTGTTAGTTAGCATCCGCGGGGTAAGTTCCGATAAGTCTTAGTGCTGTGGCTACATTGGTTTCTTCGCCGGTTGAGACTCATCGGGGCTGACAAAATTGATCACGAAGGGCACGACTCCGTGCACCTGCAGAATCGTATCGCCCTTGCATTCCGCGAACTGTGTCATATGCGGCGCCGCCCAAAAAAACCCGCCCGTGGGCACCTCTTTGAGCGCCGCGTCTTCCCATTTCGATCCCATTCCCGGCGGCCGCTCCCTTTATCACGGTAACGTTCTCCGTCGTCGGATGCCAGTGCGTTGCGATCTTGGTTCCGTCGGTGCACGAAAGGCGCAGAGTATATGTGTCCCCCGCCGTCATCGGATCGCCCTGCGCAGGAGAGCAACGCGCACCGTGCCGCCCATTTCAACGGACGGTGTGTCCGCCATCGCGGCCGCGAGGACGTCACCCCACTTTTCCGAACCCGGCTCTAGGAGTACGAAAACATATATTCCATCGCGGATGTCCGAACCTTTGACGGCGTGCACGAAATAGAAGCTCGAAGAAGTCACGCGCGGCTGGTGCGTAGTTTGTTGACGAGGGTGACCGCGCGGACTTGCTTCCTCCTTTGCTTTCATCCTTAGCTCTTAAATCGTCCCGGCGAAAGTATCGTGTAACTGAACCTTATAGACTCTTTTTTCTTCTGGCCCAGCTGTGGCCGAGTGTCGAGTACCTTTCCTGAGATATTGGAGAGACGCTTTATTACGGAGACTCTTTCACCATTCTTTTGCGGCCTCATCCGGACCTCCTTTTTTCTCTTTGTGTGCAACAGCAATTGAGACTGATGCGGGCTGGCCCGCTCTTCACTTTGTTGTTCCATTCACACAAGAGAAATCTTTTTGCAACACTGAGCGTTTACTACTTACTTCCGCGGTAAGAACCGCTACAGAAAGAGGAGGATGCATGTCCTATAAGCATTTCGCTGCAAAATCGATGAATTATCTGCGCACCGGATTAACGCTGCTGACTCTTTTTCAATTTACCGTTGGTGGTCCGTTGGCAAGTTCGCTTCAAGCTCAACAAGACAGTCCAGCTCTGGCGCAGGCAAGCAATGACGGTAATACCACCTCGCCGATTAAGCACGTCATCGTAATCATCGGAGAGAATCGCACGTTCGATCACATCTACGCCACCTACAAGCCCCAGCCTGGTCAAAAAGTTCGGAATCTTCTTTCCGAAGGCATCGTGAACGAAGATGGCACGCCTGGTCCAAACTATTCGCTTGCGACGCAGTTCTCCGCTGTGGATACACACGCGGACAAGTACCAAGTCAGCCCGGGGTCGAAGACAGTGTATCCGGTGCTTCCTCCAGCGATGACCGCTGGTGCTCCGACGAACGCCTACATCTCCACGGTGGCGGAAGCCCAGCAATCCGAGAATGGCCTGGCACCCGGGTATTACAAATATCTCACCACTGGTGGTACCGGCTTGCCCAAGTATTCTCCGGACACTCGCATCACTTACGACGGTTTTATCTGGGATAACCTGCCGTCCGGTCCTTTCCAAATCACTTCAGAGACCCTTTCCTACGATACGTATGAAGCCAGCCCAGTCCATCGGTTCTACCAGATGTGGCAACAGTTGGATTGCAATGCCCAATATGCAACTAAATACAATCCGTCGGGGTGCAAAGCGGACCTATTCCCGTGGGTAGAAGTCACCGTTGGCGCGGGTACGAATGGTCTCGCGCAGCCAAAGGGATTCAACAATCAATCCACTGGTGAAGGCTCGACAGCCATGGGTTTCTACAACGTACTCAACGGAGATGCTCCCTACTTAAAACTGCTAGCCGACACTTATGCGATGAGCGATAACTTTCACCAGTCTGTCGAGGGAGGCACCGGAGCGAACCACATCATGATGGGAACCGGGGACGCCATTTGGTTCAGCGACGCCAACGGAAATCCAGCAGTGCCTCCACATAACCAGTTGGTCGATCCCAACACTCCGAATGGCGGCGTCGTGGACGAAATCGAAAACCCCGATGCTGCTCCAGGTACAAATAACTGGTACACAGAAGATGGCTATGGAGGAGGATCGTTCGGCTCGCCTTCCTACGGCGGGGGGAGCTATAGCAACTGCTCCGATTCGGACGCACACGGCGTAACCGCCGTCTTGACGTATCTTAGCTCTCTGCCCCACCGCGTCGATCCCAACTGCGTTCCGGGGCATTACTATCTTTTGAACAACTACAACCCGGGATACTTCGGCGACGGCTCGAACGCATACATTGACGAAAATGCCGCGAACACCGTATTTACGGTTCCACCGTCCACCGTGCGCAATATTGGCGACGAACTCTTGGAAGCCAACATTTCGTGGAAATACTACGGCGACCAGTGGAACGCCTATCTCAAGGACAAATACCAAATTAACTACGGCGTAGTCGGCAAGGATAGCGATCAGTACTGCAACATCTGCAACTTCTTCCAGTACTCGACCTCGATCATGACCAACGCTACCGTGCGCACCGAACACTTGAAGGACACGATTGACCTCTACAAAGACATCAAGAATGGAACGATTCCAGCGGTCTCTTACGTTAAGCCCAGCGGCTGGGTTGACGGCCACCCGGCATCTTCCAAACTTGACCTCTTTGAAGGTTTTGCAAAAAAGATCGTGGACGCAGTAGAGGCCAACCCCACGCTCGCGCAAAACACGGCGATCTTCATTACCTTTGACGAAGGCGGCGGTTACTACGATTCCGGTTACGTGCAGGGTCTCGATTTCTTTGGCGATGGCACGCGCATACCGATGATTGTGGTTTCGCCCTACTCGGCCGGTGGACACATTTCACACCAGTACAACGACCATGTTTCGATCCTCAAGTTTATCGAACGAAACTGGTCACTGATGCCGATAAACAATCGAAGCCGAGACAATCTGCCTAATCCCAAAGTGTCGGGCGATCCGTACGTACCTACAAACAGCCCGGCAATCGGTGACTTGTTTGATTTATTTAACTTCAAACCCGCAGGAGCGGCCGCATCAAGTACCGGTGACAGCAAATAAGCAGGCTTTTTCGGCGCAGAGCGAAGAGCTTCGATAGCCCTTCGGCACCAGCGCAACGATCATCTGGCGCCCAATCTCTCACGAGACTGGGCGCCACCCTGTTCTTCTGGCCTTGATCGTTCCTAGGCGTTTTCAATCGTTAGTTGTATTCGCAACACCGGCGTTTGAATCGATTTCCAGGCGCTCGAGGTCGCGAACCTCCAGGGAATCCGGATCGCATAGATCGGCATTTTTGGTAACGGGAAGTTTCGGTATCTTAGGGATCGGGCCGCTCCATTTCACCGGCCTGTAATCGTTCCTCCGTTGTCGACGGTAATCGCTGTGTAGTCGCTCTGAGCACCGGCCTTGCCCGCGCAACACAACGCCAACAACAGCAGCACCCCGACGGATTTCAAGAATCGGAACTTGTTTTCATTCCCCATTTCAATCCTCGCCAAGGTATCCGAGTAAGCGCGGTATCGACGCGCTCGACCGCAAGAAATTCTTCCTTCCAACCGGCGCACGCACCCAGTGATTCAACGCAGGGCCAAACCTCGGACTTGAGCTAGCCAATTCCGGAATGGGAACTCATGTATGGGCCCTACAGAATAAACGACGCAGCCAGGTATGCGCGGACAAAGTTCCCACTTTAAAAGATACTCCCCTGCGGGAGGCGCGTTGGAGCCTGCTGCGAACGCCATGTACTATCGGAATATGATTCTTTGGAAGCGCGTGTTCGCGGCCGACAAAAGCAGCGGTTATCGCGTAGAGGCAGGCACAGATCTAAGGTATGCAATGATATCCACTGCGTCCTGATGATTGAGGTGGTAGATATGCATCGGCGGACGAATGAGTACGCCATTTGGCCCCTGACCCCTTTCCAGGATTGCCCCGCCGTCCCCGTCTGAGTAAGCAGCGAAACCTGCCAGCGGGGGCGCTTGCTGGGCCCAGTTCTGGTCCGGATATACGGGAACGATCCAGACCGGAGCGCCTTGCAGAGCGCGCGAGTTGTCGAGATTCCCCTGTGCGTCGCGCGGGGTGTGACACTCCGAACATTTGGCCACTTCTTCCGCCAGATATTTTCCGCGTTTGATCTGCGCTTGACTGGCCGAAGAAGTTTCGGAGGAATTGTGCTTTTGGGTTTGGGAGAAGGCAATGAGTGCTCCAGCAAGCAAGATTACCGCGGCGGCGAACAAGCAGGGAGGTTTTCTCATTTGATTTTAGTAGCACTTTTTGCAGGATGCGTCCAGCAAATCGTTGAGCGTTTCCAACAACGTTCGCTGACGCACATCAAAATCGCGTGAAAAGCGTCCCGTGAACTGACCACGCGAGTTTGTCATGGCAGGGCACCCAGCGCCTTACAGATGCGGTCACCGTAGGAAGTTGCGAATACCGCCTGGCGCTGCGGGTCTCCGAGGTAGGGATCGACGAAGGGGCCGCCTTTGTCGAGGACCAGGCGATCTCCCCAACCGATCAGCCCGAAAAGGCGAATTAGTTCCTGAGTAGGCCTTGAAATCGGCACGATGTAGGTGGGCTGAAAGGAATATTGGACGCGTTTGACAATGGTGGGCGCCAATTTCCGCATGGCGTTGTGCAATTCACCTTCATTCTCAATAGGACATTCGACCGCGTGGATAAGGAAAAAACCGCGCTTGCGGAATTCCTGAAGACTCAGGACTTCGTCAATCGCCGAAGTCCTGGCGCCCATGCATTTCACGAGTTCGTCAAAATACATGCGGGCGGCCACGGAACGAGTGGAGCGATCTTTCGCCGCGCGATAAAAATAGTTCTCTTCGAGCGCGGGAGGAGCGGCATTCAATATAAGAACCTTGATCTGAAGAGGGCGGAAACGGGCGGCAAGTTCCAGCCGCTCTTTACGGCGAAGAATGTGCGCCTCGTCAACCCGCGACCCGCAACCTTCGCAAACAGGCATCTTTTACTCTTCTCTGCCCTATCCGTTTACCATACCGCTATATCGCCGCAAAAGGATGCCACGCGATTTGCGAGCGCGCAAGCGCGCGACGTCCCGTGCATGCGTTACTCGAATCGCCCACTATCGCTGAGGATCTATGAGCTGATCGATGTAAATCCATATCACGCGCCCAAGCCTCGTAATGACCGGAACCGCCGGAAGAAACAACAAAATCGCTACTATACAGACTTTTTCGAAAGACCAATGCGTGAAACTCCAGATGATTGCGCCCATGATCGTGGTAATTAACATCGCCAAAGCATAGTCAACGATCATAGCTCCCAGAAAATAGCCTTCTTCGCGTTCAAACCAGAGATGGCAGACGGAACATTCATCGTTCATTTTTGGCAAGCTGCGAAAGATGGAAGTTGGGTAGATTTCACCAGTGCGGCATCGCGGACACGCTTGGCGCGATACGCCTTGCAGGGCGGAGATATTGGCGCGAACAGCCATGTCCAATCCTGCCCGAAATGCGAGACCTTTTCAGTGCGCCTTCGCCGGTGTCGGCGCCAGAGCGGGAATGTAGAGGGCAGCCACGGCATGGGCGATCTTGTCCGGCCGCGAATGCTCGGAATCAAGATTGGTCAGAACGATGACAGTAAACTTGTCGTCCACGTAGCGCGAAATTTGCGTAGTGAAACCTTGCCAAGCTCCGCCATGCTCGATCAGCCTGTGGCCATTTACCTTTGTGACTTCCCATCCGAAACCGTACTCAGCTGCTTTCCCATCGTTCAGACGCACCGGCGTCCACATCCGGTCCAGACTTCCCTTCTTCAAAAGTTTCTCGGTGTAAAGTGCGGAGTCCCATTTCGCCATGTCCAGAACGTTGGTATAAAGCGCGCCGTCCGCGGTGGTGTTGAGCATTGGCGAAACCCACTCCTGGTTTTTTATGTCTCCATTCGTCAGGCGATAGCCCGCGGCGCGGTTTGGAATGATGTCGGCCTCGCTGATGATGCGCGTAGACGTCATCTCCAGAGGCCGGAAAATTCGCTCTTGCAACACGTCACCGTAAAACTTTCCGGTTACTTTGTGTATCAGGATCCCGAGAACAACGTAGCCAGTATTGCTGTAGCTCCATTTCGAGCCTGGCGGGAAATCGAGAGGCAGCCCCTCGAATCTACGGAGGAGCTCTGCTTCGGTGTAGTCTCTGCGGAGATCGATGAAGGCCGCGCCTTTTTTCGTTAGTGAATCGGATTCGTAATCGGGGATGCCGGAAGTGTGAGTTAGAAGATTACGCACGGTAATGCGATCCCACGCCGCGGGCGTGCCGGGAAGATATTTCGAGATAGGGTCGTCGAGCCGAATCTTGCCGTCCTCGACCAGCATCATTACCGACGTGGCCGTAAACTGCTTTCCTACCGAGCCGGTTTGGAAAATTGTTTCCGGCTTCACCGGCACATCAAGCTCAATGTTAGCGAGTCCGTAACCCTGCGCCTTTACGATTTTTCCATCTTGTACGACGGCTAGCGCAAGACCGGGAATTTTCTCGGCGTGCATCTCGGCGGCGGCATAAGCATCAACTCTTGCGAAAATTTCCCGCTCACTCGCCGCTGAGTCTTGACTCCGCGTGCAAAGAGGCATCGCAATCGTAACAGCGAAGAGGATCGCGGAACGCGCGCAAAGCCCCGTTCTGATTACGCTGAATCGATACAATTCGGTTCCGCTCTCTTCCGCTGCTAAGGCGCGGGCTGAATCGGTATCCCAAATGGTGCAAGGGCTTCGCGAACGACTCTGGCTTCGCCCACGGCGACGACCGCCGCGCGGGACGCCGGAAAATATTTCTTCGCGGCGGCGTCCACATCATCAGAGGTCGTGGCTGCCACTTTCTTTCCGTAATTGCCAATTTCTTCCGGCGGCAAACCCTTCACCCAAAGATCCGCCAGCTCGCCGGCTACGGAAGCGCGAATCTGCAATCGAATCGCCTGTATGCCAACGAGAAATCGCTTGGCCTGGCTGAGTTCTTCCGGTGTAGGACTTGTGGTGACCATGCGGTTCAATTCGTAAGTCATCTCGTTGTAAGTCGCGCCGGTCACCGCGTTGCGAACATCGGCGTGACTTACCAAGTCGCCCGCCGCGCGATAAGTATCCACTACTGTGCGAGGCGAATAGGTGTAACCCTTGTCCTCGCGAATATTTAAAGTTAAGCGCGAGCCGAACGTTCCGCCATAAATAGCGTTTGCAACTACCGCGGACTCGTAATCCGGATCGCTGCGTAGCGGACCCGCGGTGGCAAACTCAATCGTGGTTTGCACTGAACCGGGGCGCTCGACTACAAAAACAGCATGCGTTGGCTCAGGATTAAATCGCGCGGGCTCCGTGATCGGCGATTCTGCTGGAGCCTTCCACCCGCCGAAGTTCGCTTTCACAAGCTCGAGCATTTTCTCGTTCTGGAAATCTCCCACAGCGACGAACGCCGCTTGGTCCGGACGAAAACGCCGCGCGTAAATCTTCCGCAACTCCGCGGCGGTCGAAGCAGCGATAGACTCTTGCGTGGGAGAGATGACGTGATATGGGCTCGTCCCGAACAGAACGTTGGCCACCCCGCGCGACGCGAGAAAAGACGGATCGGCCTCCCGCTGCTGCAGCAAGTCTGCAAGATTTTCCTTGGCCAGCGCGACCTCATCGTCCGGAAATGATGCGTTCTGCAAGACGTCTGCGAGGACAGCTAAAGCCGGCTCGGCCTTGGATGCGAGAACCGTCGTCGAAACTTCTATGTCGTCTCTTTCAGCCGTAGCGCTCAGGTCTCCGTCCGCGCCTTGAAATTCTTCCGCAATTTTACGGGCGTTGCGCGACTTGGTCCCCTGGTCGATGGTCTTGGAGAGCAATTCGGATATGCCGGGCCGATCGCTTGGATCGGCTGCGTATCCGCCGCGAACCGCAACAGCGTAAGACAATTTTGGAAATCCCGGTTTGGATACCAGCCACACAGTGAGTCCGTTATCAAGCTTCGCCATTTTCACCGACGGCGGTTCGACCGGCTTTTCGGCTCCGTATGGCGGCAGATCTTTTGGCAAAGGAGCGGGTTTCTGCGCGAACGCACAAGAGGTGAACAAGATAACGACCGCAGCTAAGTTCACGAATCTCACTGTGCCCCTCCCGACTTTCCAGCTTCCGGACTCGCAGGCGCTGGAACTCGATTGATAATCGTTCTGTTCGTGCTCACCAGATATTTCGCGGCGAATGCGCGCACCTGATCGCGCGTAACCTTCGCCAGTTCGTCGGGAATCTTGAATACGCTATCGAAGCTTCCTGTAAACAGAACCGCATGCGAAAGCGCGGAAGCTCGCGTTATCGGAATTTCGAGCTGGCCGTACAAATCCGAGCGCATCTTCGCGACTACGCGGTCCAGTTCCTGCTGACTGGGTCCCTTCGTAGCAACGTCGTTGATAGTGGCATCGTAGGCGGCGAGGACCTGATCTTCCGTTACGTTTGGCGGGTAAACGATGAACGAAGTCATGAGCGTTGGCCCGTTGTATTCGAATGGATTGCCAAGCGGCCAGTTCACTCCACCATCCACCGACAGCGCGACTTGCTTCTCTTTCACCAGCGCTTGGTAGAGACGGGATGCCTGCCCGTTGTGAAGAAGCTCTCCAGTAGCCGCGGCTGCCAACGCATCCGACGAACGCGGCGGAGGCATGCGATAACCGATCGCCAGCGCGGGAACTCTCGCGAGCTTGTCGGTTTCTGTTTGGCGACGTTCAGCCGTTTGCGGCTTCTCTTCCACCTTGGGCCGCGGAGGTGTAGGGCGTGAAGGAGTGCCGCCGAAATATTTTTCTACTTTTTCATAAACCTCGCTGGGATTGACGTCACCAACAATCGCCATGACCGCGTTATTCGGCGAGTAATATTCCTCGTAGAATTTCTGAACGTCCTCGATTTTCGCGGAATCGAGATCCTTGGAACTCTCCGTAAAAATTATGCGCGTTCGGATAGGTGTCAAACGCTTTTCCGGGCAGGTCAATGGCAAAGAAAAGCCCGTACGGCTGATTCATCACATTTACCCGAACTTCTTCTTCCACCACGTTGCGCTGGTTTTCAAGATTCTGGGTCGAAAAATCCAACGTCTTCATGCGGTCGGCTTCCAACCACAGCAAAGGATCCAGCGCGGACACCGGAGCGGTTTCGATGTATTCGGTGTAGTCGTAACGAGTATCGCCATTCGTTCGCTCCGCCGCCACCTCTCAATCACGCGGTCAAACACACCCTTCGGTGAAGTCGGCGTGCCTTCGAACATCATGTGCTCGAAAAGATGCGCGAATCCGGTGCGGCCTTCCGGCTCGAGGCGAAAGCCAATTGCGTAGCTGATGCATATTCCGAATGTCGGCGCCGAATGATCCTCTGAAACCACCACCGTCAGGCCGTTGGAGAGCTTCTTGATCGATGTGGGCGGCTTCCACTCCTGAGCGTTTGCTCGAATAGCAAATAACAGTACGGCGGACAACACGAACAAGTGGAACCAACGTTTCATAATTTCTGCCTTCCTTTTGAAGACGGCGTCGTCCCGGCAAGCCGCATGTCTATCCCGCTGCAAAAGCGCACGATATCTTACCTTGCGCGGGGCGAGACCAATGTAAATTCTTTGTCTCCTATGATACTTTCGCGGCGCACTTAGCTCGGGAGTAGCCCACCGGGGCGAAAGGTTGACGCAATGATTCGACTAAGAATGACTGCAGTCCGCAAGACTTCTACTGGCATTTTGTTCCTCTTGCTAGTCCGCTGCCAGTGCCTCTGTTTCGCGCAGACGCCGATCCATCGTCAAATGGGAAGAGCTAACCGCCGCCGACTTCGTTAAAGCCATAGAACGATCACAAGGGACATGCATTCTGCCCATCGGAATCCTCGAAAAGCATGGCCCGCACCTTCCTCTCGGCACCGACCTAATCAGATATTAGGTACGTTTCGGTCGCCGCGGCACAACAGGAATATGCCATGGTTTTCCCCGAATATTATTTTGGACAAATTTTCGAAGCGCGTCACGAACCCGGCACGGTCGCCTACAGCGCGAAAATCCAGCTTGAGCTTTTGCAGGAAACCACCGACGAGATGGCGCGAAATGGCTGCAAGAAAATCGTCATCGCCAACGGCCATGGCGGCAACGAAGACTTGCTTCCCTACTTTGCGCAAACTCAACTCGCCACTCCACACGATTACGTCGTTTATGTCTTCCCGCTGCCGGAACATCTCAACAAACCGGGTCGCCCGTCAGTCAAAAACCCCGCGGACATGCACGCCGGCGAAACAGAAACGTCGCACATGATGGTCGCGCGCCCCGATGTGGTGCACATGGACCGCGCGAAGGATGAATCCGGCGCGGACCAGAAGCGCCTGAACCTGCCCGACACTCTTTACACCGGCATCTGGTGGTACGCTCGTTTTCCAAATCACTATGCGGGTGAAGGCGCACTCGCCACCAAAGCACTCGGCGAATTCGACATGAAGGACTGGAGCGGCGAACTTGTGACCGCGCTGCGCGCGGTAAAAGCTGACAGCGAGAGTCTGAAACTGCAGAACGAATTCTACGAAAAAGCGCGGCATCCCCTGGAGACTAGATAGGGATTGCATCATTTCGCGGATCGATTGATGGGTCTAGCGGTGGTGATACAGTTGAGGGCGGCCGGAATTCGGCAGCATCTGAGGCTCGAGAAGCCGTCGCGAGCGAACCGCGCGATGGCGCTCTAGAAGATGCTTCTGGGCGCGACGTCCCCACGATCGGACGAAATAATAATTTAGCGTACCACCAAACCCGGCGCTGAGAACTGGAACAAGCCTGCCTGTCCATTTCTCTGCGATTTCCGAGCCGACCTTTACGGCGATGCGGTCGATGATTCGGGGCACGAGCCGTTCGATCGCCTGCTTCTCAACGAAATCACGCCCCAAGTCGAGTCCTGCGGCGCTGGCTGCGGCCATCCACAGCTCGCCGACTTCGTCTTCCGTGGAGTATTCAAATCCATGAATCAAACTTAATTTCTGCAGCATGCGAATGGTGATGGCGGAAAGAATTCCCGCGTCCGGGACGATGGTAAGCATTCCTCCCATTCCTAAACCCAGCCCCTCGAGAGTTGCTGTCCGCGTGGATGACTTGATAATACGATTGGCAATCGGCGTGACCACGTCTTCGCCGAGATAAAACATGTCGCGCCAGGATTCAATGGGCAGCTTGTGCGCGCGTTTTATTTGCTTCATGAATTTTTGCGGATCTACCTGGACCGTCTGGTAAGCCTTACGGAATCCGGCGGCAGTGGAGGATTGCATCAACCGCACTAGCGTGGAGTTTTGTCTTCTTCTCGGCATTTTAGTTTGATGCGGCAAGGCGCCCAGAGGTGACGAGCGGCTCGGTCATGCATATCAGAATAACAGGTTTAAACCCACGCATGTCCACTTCCTGGGGCGACCCCTGTTCCATACTGGTTCGCTAGCCACCGTCGCCGTTCAACCGCGCAGACTTTTTGGCCCGCTTACAAACGGGTTGCCGCGTTCATAGAAACGCAGAAGACGATGTGCGTCCCGCGTGATTCCAATGCGAACAGTCACGCCAGTCTTCCCCGCCGGCTTCGCGGCAGTCCCCAGCCAGAGCGGACCGTCAGCGCACATATCCACTCCGTCCAAATTCCTGGTGATACGCAGTGCAGCCGCCAAACGTCCCGGCCCGCGCGAAAGCTCGGTTAGCTGTTTCGCATGTCGATGGCGCTGCATCCAGTCGATGCCTTCGAGTGGCTCGAGGCCGCGCAGGAGCACTCCTTCGCCGATGCCCTCGCGCTGGCCGGAAACATTCAGCATGTAGTGATTGCCATAGATGAAGTACACGTAGGCGTGACCGCGCTCGAGAAACAGAGAGCGGTTGCGAGCCGTGAGTCCGCGAAACGTGTGCGCCGCCGCATCACCCACGATGTATGCTTCCGTTTCGACGATGCGTCCGCTCAATCGCACGTGGGGCAGATCGCGGACCAGCGTCTTTCCAATCAGAAAGTGCGCGAGGTCGACGGTTTCGATAGGGAGCTCGTTGCGGCAGAGTCGGCGAATGCGAATTTTTGAGCGACCGCGCGTCATGCGATCGTTCTATCATACGAACAGCTCACACGTGGCTCACATTATTTTCTTAAAACTTCGAGCCAGATGTGGTTCTCTATAGCGCATGGAGGATTTCAAACTCGAGGCCATCATGAACGACAAAATATCGGACAAAGAGCAGTCTTGGCCCGCGCTTCCCTTCGCGGAATGGAAAGACACGTGCGCCACGTTGCACATGTGGACGCAGATCGTGGGAAAAGTCCGGCTGGCGCAGAGCCCTCTGATAAATCACTGGTGGGAAGTGCCGCTATACGTCTCTGCGCGGGGATTGACGACTTCCTCGATTCCCTGCCCCGGCGGAAATTTTGAGATTGGTTTCGATTTTATCGATCACCGCCTTGATATCAAAACTAGCCGCGCAGAATCGCGAACGATCGCGCTCTACCATCGCACGGTCGCTGGATTTTACCGCGAGTTTATGGACATGCTGCGCTCGCTCGGTCTCGAAATAAAAATTTGGCCCATGCCAGTAGAGATACCCAACCCCATACGCTTCGACCAAGACGTGACTCATGCGCGCTACGATCCCGTTTATGCCAACCGCTTTTGGCGGATTCTCGTCACGCTCGATTCAATATTCAAGGAATTTCGCGGGCGATTTATCGGCAAAGCCAGTCCGGTGCATTTTTTCTGGGGAAGCTTTGACATGGCCGCTTCGCGTTTTTCAGGCAGGCGGGCGCCCGAGCGTCCCGGTGCGGACAAAATTACCAAGGAAGCGTACTCGCACGAAGTGAGCAGCGTGGGGTGGTGGCCGGGCGGAGGCGATGTGACAAGTCCCATGTTTTACAGCTACGCCGCGCCTGAGCCGCCCGGTTTTCGCGAGAGGACGATCCGCCCGGCTAAAGGCTATTTCGACACAAAACTCGGCGAATTTCTGCTGTCTTATGATGAAGCTCGGGCGGCCAGCGATCCCCGAGCGACACTGCTGGATTTTTGTCAAAGTACCTACGAAGCGGCCGCCATAAATGCCAAGTGGGATCGCGAATCCCTGGAACGGAAACCTCATTAGCGATAACCTTCCGAGACCAGCGTCCATATCTCCATATCAATGTCGCCAAAATAGTACTAGATACTCTTTCCCTACACGCTCCGTGCTAGACATGGATGTGCGGGACACGGCTCTCTTATGATTCAAGCAGCAGCGCCATGGACCAGCCAACCAATCCGGGTAGAGGTGTGCCAGGCGGAAGCTCACCTGCAGCCGGCGGCTCGCACCGCCATGCCGCAAACCACGATACCGTTCTGTTGAGCGACACCCCCGAGAATAACTTCGCGGAGACCGTTGTCACGCCCGTAACGCCCTTCCAAACTGCAAACCTTAGCTCCACGGCTTTTGCCGCACTTAGCCGACGCTACGACATCTTGGGCGAAGCGGGACATGGCAGCATGGGGAACGTGTACAAAGCGCGTGATCGAGAGACTGGGGAGACTGTCGCGCTGAAATTATTGAAACCGGAGATCGCTTCGGACCAGGCGATGATGGAACGGTTTAAGAACGAACTCCTTTTCGCACGCAAAATCACGCACAAGAATGTTTGCCGCATGCATGAGTTCAATCGTGTGGACGGAATTGCTTACACCTCGATGGAATTCGTGGAAGGCGAGAGCCTGCGATCAGTGCTGAACCGGTTTGGAGGCCTGCCGCAGCGGAAAGCCGTGAACCTGGCGTTGCAAATCTGTTCGGGACTGAAGGAAGCGCACGCGCAAGGAATCGTTCACCGGGATCTGAAGCCGGAAAATATCATGGTGGACGCCAACGGCAACGTGAAGATCATGGATTTTGGCATCGCGCGCTCGATGGAAGCGGTCACGCGCATGACCGGCTCGATGGTGGGAACACCCCAGTATATGGCTCCCGAGCAAGTGGCCGGAAAGCCGGTGGACTACCGCACGGACATTTATTCGCTGGGATTGATTTTGTACGAAATGTTTACGGGTTCGCCGGCGTTCCAGGCCGACAATCCAGTGGCGGTTGCGTTGAAGCAGATGCAGGTGGAGGCGGTTCCTCCGCATGAGATTGATCCGGCAATTCCCGCATACATCGAGCGCACGATTTTGAAATGCCTGTTGAAAAATCCTGCAAACCGATTTCCGTCAATTGCGCAACTGGAAAGTGCGCTGAACGCGTCGGAGTCGCAGAATTCGGCTGGGGCGCCCGTTCGAACGGCGGCCGCGCAAAGAGTTGCAGGCGCGCCTGCGGCTGCAAGGATCGTGACGCCTTCAGCGATGCCGATGGCAACGCAACGCAGAGGTCTTTCGCCGATTGTTTGGGTGCTGCTGGGTGCGGTGATGGTGTTGGGCACGCTGGGGGTGTTGAACGGCATAGCCAAGAAGCAGGCAGCTGCGGAAATGATTCCGCCGCCGGCGGAACTACCTGCGCCAGCGCCGCCCGACTTTGCCTATTTACGCTCGCCCGAAAAATCACCGATCGCCGTTGCCCCAGTGAAACAAGCAGAGGGAAAGCTGTCCGATATGACACCCCCTGCCGACCCGGGCAGCGAACGCACAGTTGCGCCTTACACGAACTTCAAACCCGAGATTGCGAAGAACAAATCGACTCCGTATCCAAAAGCGGAACGGCAACCTCCCGAAGTCTTTCCCCGCATGGAAACGGGGCCGGTTAACAAACACGTTCGACCTTCGGCCGATGCGGCGGCTGCGACGCTTCGCGCGGATGCCGCCGCAAGAAACGGTGGAAAGAATCCGCCACCGAAGAAACCGGTCCGGCCCGCAAATGTTGCTTCAACTCCACCTGCCGCGGCGGCTTCGACTCCAGCTACGGCTGGAGCCTCCTATTTATGGGTGGGTCGGTTTCAGCGCGAAGATCGCGCCCATGAAGCAGAGAAGAAAATCGCAGCACTGGGTCTGCCTGCGGCGGTGCTCGCCAAGCACGGGGACAACGGAGATTTCTACCTAGTCTATAGCGGCCCTTACTTGAACGACAGAATTGCCGCCGCGATGCAGCAACTCGAAGCGAAAGGCTTCTCCAACGTGCGTGCGGTGCCTATTCCGCTCGCCGATAAGAATTCGAAACAATGACGCTAAGATCCGTTCAGGAGCCACAGGCGATGGGCGTCGAATTCGGAGCGCGTAGCGATACGGGACGCGTTCGCGAGAACAACGAGGACAGTTTTGCGCTGGCTCTGGAGCTGAATCTTTTCGTGCTGTCGGACGGGATGGGCGGTCTCGCCGCGGGTGAAGTAGCAAGCAAGCTTGCAACCAATGCTGTAATCAATCACTGCCGGGAGGCGGCGTCAAATCCTTCGCTGTCTTTGATTGGTGAACATCTTTCCGGCCTTTCCGAGACCTCGAACCGACTGGCCAGCGCGATTCGCATCGCGAACCGTGTGGTTTATGCGGCTGCGCAAGGCAACGAGCAAAAACTGGACATGGGCGCGACGGTTGTAGCGGTGTGGCTCACGGACGAACAGCAAGTCAGCGTCGCACACGTTGGCGACAGCCGCATATACCGCCTTCGCGGGCGCGATTTCGTGCAGCTCACCGAGGATCACTCGTTCGTCGCCGAGCAGGTTCGCCGCGGCATGATGACGCAGCGCGAAGCCGAGAACAGCAACATGCAAAACGTGCTGTTGCGAGCTCTCGGCGTCGAACCGGAAGTGCAAGTGGACGTCAGCGAAAAAGATCTGTTGGAAGGCGACACTTTGCTGCTCTGCTCCGACGGACTCACGCGCGAATTGTCCAATGCGCAGGTCGCGGCCACGCTTGCCGACAAGGAAGATCCGCAAGAGGCGGCAGATTCGCTGATTGAGTTGGCGAATCAGGCGGGCGGCGGAGACAACATCACCGCCGTCGTCGTGCGCTACGCGGCAAAGCCAGTAGGCGCGTTTGCACGAATTGGGAAATGGCTTAGGGGTTCCGAGTGCCGCCAACAGCGCGACCGCCAGTTACATTCCGCGCAAAGACTGAATCGAGGAGGGTGTTGAAATGTCAAAGCTAGTTCTAAAATTTGAGAGCTCGGTATTGAAGGAAGTGGCCGTGGGGACCAAGGAAGTGAGCATCGGGCGTTCGCCGGAGTGCGGCATCGTGATCGATAATCCCGCGGTGTCGAACTATCACGCGCGCGTGTTCAGCGAAGAAGGCCGCATGATGCTCGAGGATTTTGGAAGCCTCAACGGTACGTTCGTGAACGGGCAACGCGTAAAGATGGTTACGCTGAAGCCGGGAGACTCGGTCGCCATCGGCAAGCACACCATCGTTGTTACGGACTCGAGCGAGATCAGAGGAACCGCTCCGGGTGGTTCGAATGGCAACACATGGCCCACCGTTCCCAAGATTAACGAGACCGTAATGCTTGACACAAAAGAGCGTCGCGAGCTCCTGCGCCAGGTCGCGGCGGTTGGCGAAAGTTCGCAGGTGGCGCCAGGCCGGTTGAAATTGCCCACGCTATTGGTCCGCAAAGGCAAAACTGACTTGAAAGAATACACGTTGAGCGACAAGCTCACCGTAATCGGAAAATCCGCGCTGGCGACCATCAAGCTGAAAGGATGGTTTGCGCCAAAAGTCGCAGCGCAGATTACGCGCCGCGAGGACAATTCGTTTTACATTGGCGTGGCCGAGAAGGTGCCCAGCGTAAATGGCGCCGCGATATCGCAACCAACCAAGCTCTCCTCCGGCGACGTAGTCGAAGTTGCGGGAATCGTGCTCGAATTCATCTACCGCGACTAACGCTAAACAGCCCGCTAGTACATTGTCGATCCATCCCGGGCCTGGGAACTTCAGGCCCGTTCCCACTGGTACCGTGGTTCTATGGGCATCCCCATATCCGCAGGCTACACTCGCAAATGTTTACCACCCTGGCTGGCAACTTGGGAGGTCACCCATGGCCACTGTCACATACATCGCGCCCAGCCCGGCTGTTTCGCCGGAGCCAAAACCGGGTCATAAAGACGCCCGCCGCCGAGAGCGACTGAAGATATCGCTTCCGCTTGAAGTTCGACCGTTCGATGCGCGTTTTGCTGAGATTGCAGACGTGGGCGAAGTCCTGGATTTCACACGCGACGGCCTCTACTTCGCGACCTGCATGCCCCATTATTTCATGGGGATGCGGCTTCTTGTGACCTTTCCGTTTGGTGAGAGGATCTCCGCTCACAAAAAGTTTCTGGGCACCATCGTCAGGATGGAGAACCGTCCCAACGGCACGCTGGGAATTGCCGTACGGTTCCTTCTTTGACCTTAGCGATACCCCTGAACCGTTTGGCTTTAAGGCATCGCGTGCGGGATAGCGCTTGTCTGGCTGTTCGACGCCAGAGACAATATTACGCAGCAACTTAGACTCTGACGCGATGAACGTCCCACCGCCACGTCACAGGCGGACAGGCGCCTAAGGACAAAGTGATGCAGAGTTCATCCAACAAAAAGAACACTCAAGGGGCTCCCGTGCCCGCAGTGCAGGAAGCCGAACGCCGCATCGCAGAGCGACACATGTTCACCGCCGGCGCCGAGGTAATCGAGCTCAAATCTGGCGCGCGATTTTCGACGCGTACGACCGATCTCGGGCCGGGCGGATGCTTCGTCGATACCACCGTTCCCTTCTCGATAGGTTCAGTTGTGCGGATCACCCTTAACAAGGGCAAAACTACCTTTGCAACGGCAGGCACCGTGGTCTATTCGCAAAACGGTCTCGGCATGGGCATCGCCTTCACTGACCTTGACGCCGAAAAACGGCTCGAATTGGCCAATTGGCTAGCGGGCATTACCGGCGAACGTCCAGCGGCCCACGAGATCGCGCATGCACCAAAAGCATCGAACGCCGGTCAAGAACGCGCCTTTGTTGCCCTGGTCCGGCTGGTCCGGCTGATGATCGGTAAGGGCATCCTGACCGAGGCGGAGGGTAGTTCGGTCCTTTACGACCCGGTACTTTAGAACGCCGGCGGTTTCCGAGTCGAGTAACCCCGGCAGAACCTGCGATCAAAATAGAGCGCCCACTTCATCAATTAAATCCCCTCTTGGGACGTTCTGCCGATTCTTCCCGGTTCAGGAAAGAAATCCCTAGCTCGCGTCAAATTTACATACATTCGCCATACTAAATGATTTGTTTTCTTTATGCTGAGCTGCATGCCGATGGCAACGAGAGTGCTGCCAATTCATCGGGGGTACCCATGGGGGAACGAAGAAAAGCAAGAAGGTATGAGCTCTACCTGCCAGTGCAGGTCTGCCTTCCCCGCCAGCGTCCAGCTGAATTTTACACTGGGCAGCTTCGCGACGTTTCACGCTCGGGCATTTATTTCCGTTCGCACATTCAAATAGACCACGGTGCCGCTCTGGAGCTCACTTTCTCGCTGCCTGCTGAACGAGAGCGCGGCACAACGGTGTTGGTCCGGGCCAGCGCTAAGGCCCTGCGGGTTTCAGAATTACCCGGCGACGGCGCGCCTTTGTATGGAGTAGCTGCCACTATCGATCGCATCGACTTTGTTCGGCCGGTCGTCTCCAGCGCGGCATAAGCGATCCAAACATCTCGAGTTTGCGAACTTGATTCCTGGAAAAATCGGCACGGCTTTTTTCTGAGCCGCGCCGATTTTTTTGTTGCCGACCATTACCGCCAAGTCCGAAGCGATCGTTTATCCCTCCGCGGAGTACGACTACAGCAGTACAATGAGTATTGTTGCCCGCGCAAAATCCCATGCCAAAACAAAGTCCAGCAACGCGAGTGTTCGAGCTAGAGCGCGCCACCTTATGCGCGCTTTGCGTCCGAGGGAGTGCAAGCGCGCGGCAAACATCTTTAATGCGTGAGCTCTCAAACCATATCTGGCAGGATGCGGAACATCGGGTGGTCTTTGAGGCAATCCAGCGGCTCAGCAGCAGCGACCCACAGCTTTTGCGGGAACAGTTGCCCGCGCAAACCACGCGCATGGGATTCCCGGATGTAAACTGGGAAAACTACTTCATGCCTGCTGAGAGGGCGGAAGGCGATTTCGAAGGCTTGGTTCGTGAGTTGCTGTCTGCGCCCACCGTTGACAAATAATCTTCCAGTCTCCCTACGGACGTTGCTGATAACTCAGCTGATTCCCGCCGCTGAATTACTTGCCGGGGAATCCGAAGGCGCGTGAGTGAAATTCGAGAGACGCGGGAAAATGTTCCGCGACGTAATTCCAATCGTGGCCACCGGGATATAGATGGAATTCGTTGGGGAGGTGACGAGAATCGAGTAGATCGTGAAAGGCTTTGGCGCCGGCATCGAAGCCGTAGTCGTCCTCCGTACCGCAGTCAAAATATATCTTTAATCCGCTTGGACGCGCGTCATTCTGAACAAGCGTGAACGGATTATTCTGCTTCCAGTAGGCCGCATCGGGCGGTGAACCAAACGCGCTGCCGAGAATCCGCGCAAGCATGGCGCCCTGATAGCCCGTCATTCCTCCCGCCGGAAGATTAACCACCAGGGCGGCGCTGTGCGCGCTTACTGAACCAAACATTTGCGGATATCGAAATGCGAATCGCAACGCGCCATAGCCTCCCATCGACACGCCGCTAATGCCGCGGTGCTGGCGGTCACCCCGAATGCGATAGTGACTTTCGATGTATGGAATGAATTCGCGGATGAAGAAATCCTCGTAGTGCACCTTTCCATCGCGCGAGTTGATGTAAAAGCTCCGATCACCATCAGGAGTCACAATCAGGAATTCGCCGATTTGCTTTTGAGCCCACAGGTCGTTCACCAAGTCCATTCCGCCGGAATTAATCAGAACTTCCGAATCCGAGCCAAGCCCATGCAGGAAATACAGAACGGGATAACTTTGCAGACTGGAATCGTAGCGCGGCGGAAGAACAACGCAGTAAGGAACCGCGTGGCCGAGAATCTTACTCGGCAGGGAACGACATTCGCCGCGTCCGAGTGTCGCGGCTGGGGTGGTTGAAGCGGTCGTGAACCACCCCAGCAATGAAAGTAGACATGCCCAGACAGCCGCGCCAATCCCGCGAATTGTTTTGCGGTTTCCTTCGCCGGAGGCGGCGTTACTCATACCGAAGGGCCTCAACCGGATTCAGTTTCGCGGCGCGCGATGCTGGATAAATACCCGCGGCAAGGCTGACTACGATTGAAAATCCGATCGCGCTCGCAACCATCCACCCGGGAATCGAAGATAAATCGATTGGGGGCAGTTCCCGATTGCGTAGATACACATTCGTGCCGAAAGTCAGCGCAGTCCCGATAAGCCAGCCGAGCGTTACGCCAAAAATTCCGCCTAACAAACCCATCACGCCGGCTTCCGCAAAAAACAGTCTGCGAATATCGCGATCTGCGGCGCCCAACGCTTTGAGGATGCCGATTTCCCGCCGACGTTCAAGAATTGCCATTACAAGCGTATTCACAATCCCAAGCGACGCTACTGCAAGAGCCAGACTTCCAAAAATCCCCAAGAACAAATCGAATACGGCAAACACCAGGCGCAAACTCTTCGTCGCATCCAGCAGCGAAAAAGTGCCGTAGCCCATTTGCTGAATCGTATCTTCAACGCTTTTTACTTGTGACGGGCCTTTCACGCGCACGGTAAGACTGTCGTAAGTTTGTTTCGAACTGGAGCGCCGCAAAAGGCCTCGCAGGTCGTTGGCTTGAGCGACGCGCAGGATCTCGGCAACTTGCATGGGAATCAAGAGGCGGCCGCGACCAAATGACCCCACGCTCGTAGCGGGCTCGGTTTCGACAATGCCGATAATCCGGAAGGGTTTTTCGCGCGGCACGATCGAAAACCCCGGCGATTGGCCGGTGATTTCGCCGGCAGATTCTCCGCCCTGGGACGTATTGCTGCTTTTGCTCGGGTTTGGCTCGGGGGGAAGAGGCTGACGCTCGGCGTAACGAAGCACGAGATTCTTTCCAATCAACGAATCAGGCTGGTTGGAAAGGTCTTTCGCGAATTCGATTTGAAGGATGGCCTCGTCAGCATCCGGGCCGGAAAAGAAATTTCCCTTCATGCCATCGAAGGCGCCCTCTGTTTTAGCGGAGGGCGGAATTCCGGCTACGGTGGTGGAGTATGGTTTGCCTTCAAACTGAATTTCTGTAGGGAAACGAATCTCAGGATAGACTTCGACCACATTTGGCAGAGCGGCGATTTTCTGGCGCGCTTCGCCGTCGAGGATTTTGGCCGGTTCTCTGGTCGCGGATTCGGACTGCGCCGGACGTCCGAAGCCTCGTTGATTCGTTCGCGAACTGACAAAGACGGCATCAAATAGGCCCGACCGCGAAAGTTTTTTGTTCGCCAGCTCCTGCAGTCCAACTCCCAGCGACAGCATGGCCACGAGCGATGCAACCCCGACAGCAATACCCAGAGTCGTGAGCGAGTTTCGGAGCAGCGCCTCTCGTAGATTGCGTCCGGCGAGTTCGGTGAGATCGCGCGCTTTCATCTTTTGTTTCCGTCGCTAAGCAGTTTGCCGTCTCCCATGGTGACGATGCGATGCGCGAAGCGCGCCGCCCGGTCGCGATCGTGCGTCACCATCACAATAGTCATGCCGAGCGATTCGTTAATTTCTTGTAGCAGATGCAGAATCGCTTCTCCGGTAGCACTGTCGAGGTTTCCAGTTGGTTCATCCGCCAGCAGAATCGTGGGGCGGTTCACCAAAGCTCGCGCCAGTGCCGCACGTTGTTGTTCCCCGCCGGACAATTCGCTCGGGCGATGGGTCAACCGAGCGGATAGGCGCACGCGCTCAACGGCTTCTTGCACCCGGCCGGCGCGATCGTTACGGTCCACTTCAGCAAGACGCAGCGGTAGCTCCACGTTTTCTTCCAGCGTCATTCGTGGAAGAAGGTTGAACGCCTGAAAAACCATCCCGACGGTGTGGCTGCGGTGCTGCGCGAGGTCCTCGGAACTCATTTCAGCGAGATTGCGGCCGTGCGCAAAAATCGCGCCAGACGTTGGGCGGTCGAGTCCCGCCATTAAATTCAGCAGCGTGGATTTTCCTGAACCAGAACTTCCGAGGAGGGCTACGAATTCCTTCGAGCGAACCGAAACGCTAACGTCGTCAACGGCGTGAACCAACGCATCGCCCATTTGATAGCTTCGACAGACCCGGTCGGTTCGGATTGCAACTTCATTGCTTGTGTCCGTCATTTTCCCCACAACATTATTATTACGGATGGCAGCGCCGATTAGTTACTGGAATTGTGATTCTTACAGGATTCAAAGAGAGCTAGAGATTTAGATGGTCATATCGATCTGCGGAAACAGATTCGGCTTTCTGCAGTACCTTTACGGGCGTCGCGCCGCGCGGGTTACTCCATCGTCCTGGAATTTTAAGGCCGCAATTCGGGCAGTGGCCGTCTTTCAGATGGTTTTGCTGCACGTCGTGCCAGGAGCGGCGGATAAGAAGCGTTTTGCATGATGAGCAAGACGTGTTCGCCGCATCCGAGTGAATGTTGCCCTCATAGACATAACGCAGCCCTGCTTCCAGCGCGATGGCGCGGGCACGGTGCAGTGTTTCGGGCGGAGTTCGCGGCTTATCTTGTAACTTGAAATCCGGATGGAACGCGGTAAAGTGCAGCGGAACGTCGGGACCCAGATTCTCAAAAATCCAGTCGGCCAATTTGCGAAATTCTTCAGCATCGTCGTTAAGCGTTGGAATAATCAAATTTGTAATTTCGAACCACACGTTGGTCTCATTCTTTAGCCATTTCAATGTATCCAGGACCGGCTGCAAATGTGTGAGCGTGATGCGGCCATAGAAATTCTCGGTGAACGCTTTCAAGTCCACGTTCGCAGCGTCCACCTGATCGTAGATATCGTGAAATGCGTCGTAGGTGATGTAGCCGTTCGTCACCATTACCGTGTTCAACCCGTGCTGTTTGGCGGACTGACAAATATCGATGACGTACTCCCCCCAGATCGTCGGCTCGTTGTAGGTGAACGCGATGGACGGACAACGATTGCGGATCGCAAGCATCGGGACGTCGTCCGGCGGAACATGCGACGAATGCACCTGGTCTGACCGCGATTTCGAGATGTCCCAATTCTGGCAGAAGAAGCACCCCATGTTGCAGCCCGCGGTTCCCATAGAAAAGACACGCGTTCCGGGAAGGAAATGATTGAGCGGCTTTTTCTCGATGGGATCGATCTGGATGGCAGCCGGCGAAGCGTAACCGAGGCTGTAAAGCTTGCCGCCTTCATTCACGCGGATGAAACAGAAGCCGGCTTGGCCGTCGCCGATATGGCAGTGACGGGGACAAAGATAGCAATGCGCTTTGCCGCCGGGTTCGGGCTCCCACCAGCGGGCTTCGTGAAGCGCCTCGGTTTTTTGAAGAATTTTCAGGTCTTCCATGGCATCGCGTCGGCTGAAGCGACGCTACTGTCCATTATACGCCACCTGCGTCGACCGCGAATGGAGGGTAAATCGCCGCGAAATAGAGATAATAGGGCATGCTTATTTGGCCGCACCGCACAACGCGTTGGAGAACGACGATAGGTTTGGCGATCGGCGCGTTCCTGCTGATTTTGCCGGGCGCCTTCGCCCAAACTCCTCCACCGATTGTGGAATACAAGGAAGTGATACCGATCACATCGGGCCAGATTCGCGACGGAAAAGTGTGCATCAATTTTAACCCGGTAATGACAGCGGGAGATTTCTTCGATGGCTTGCAGCGGCATGAAACGGCGACTGGCGATGAATTCCGCAAGAATTCGCAAGTAGTAAAAAATTTCCCCGACCAGATTACCGTGCAGGTTCAGACTGCCATTAACGTTTGTGATGCCGACATCTATACCGCCGCGCCGGTCCCATCTTTTTTCAACGGGCTTCAGTTCAAACTGCAATGGAAGCGGGGACTAGCGATGCGTGCAGTTTCGCAGGTTGCGGTACAGCGCGTGATGTTTGCCTCCGAGGATGGCAACAACCGGCTGATGTTCCTGCTGAAAATTCGCGACCACAGTGTCCCGTTGACCGACCACCTGATCATTTCTGTCATGTCGCCGCAGGGGAAGCTGCTGTCGCGGATGTCGGGGAAACTTTAAGTTGCGGCAAAGGCGGGATGACGGGTTAAAGCTCCGGCGCTGCATAAAGACCTTGGGAACTTTTGTATTGTGTGGAAGGTTGGCGTAAACGGACCGCGTTAGAACTTCTGAGCGGCGCGGCGGATGGCTACCCATTCCAGGAAACGTTCCATGCGGCCGCGCTCTCGCCACACCAGGGCGAAGAATCTTCGCGCATCGAGTTCGGCGGCTTCTTTGCCGAAAAATGTCTCCATTCGCCAGCGAATGTAGGGGGACGCCCACGGTCGCAATCGATAACCCTTCGAGATAATCCAGTAATAGCGGAGGGCGTTCAGCATCGCGCGAGTGTCACCGTGGAAGGCCATTCGCTATGCGATGATAGAATTGGAACGTTGGCAAAAGGATTCTGATGACCGCGGAAGATCACTACTATGCCGGCATTGATTTTTTTGGCGAGGGAAAGCTCGAAGCCGCCATTGAAGAATACAACCGGGCGCTGGAGCTCGATCCAAAGTTGATCGACGCGCTTCATGGCCTGGCGCAAGCGTATCACGCTAAGGAAGATTTTCGCTGCACGATTGAGGCAGCGCGACGGATCTTAGCATTGGAACCGGATGACATTCTCGCGTGGACCACGATTTCACGCGCTTATCAGCGGCTCGGCATGATTCCGGAGGCCGAGGAAGCCGGGAACAAAGCGCGCGTTCTAGGTTGGAAGCAACAGTTGCGGGATCAAAAGACCTAAGCGCACTAGCGATACCTCACTCAAGACGAAAAGGGCCGAGTCACGTTGTGACGCGGCCCTTTTCGTTTTCAGCGCTACGATAGTTGCGACGCGAAGTTAGAGCGCGGCGCAGACGGACTTGACCTCGGTGTAATTCTTAAGGACTTCATGGCCCATTTCGCGACCCCAGCCGGACTGTTTGTATCCGCCGAATGGGAGCGCCGCGTCGAACACGTTGTAGCAATTGATCCACACGGTTCCGGCGCGGAGCTTTGACGCGAGCGCGTGCGCTTTCTTGATATCTCGTGTCCAGATACCGGCGGCGAGACCGTAAATCGTGTCGTTGGCCTTTGCCGCAATTTCATTGATGTCCGTGAAGGGGGTGGCGGTAACCACCGGCCCGAAAATCTCCTCCCGCACTACCTTCATGTTTTCGGTCGTATCAACCAGCACCGTCGGCTGCACGAAGTAGCCTCTGTTGCCTTCGCGTTTACCGCCGGTGATGGCTTTGGCGCCTTCCTGCTTGCCGGATTCCAGATAACCACACACCTTATTGAATTGCTCTTCGGAAACCAGTGGGCCCATGTCGCTGTCAGGATCAAATCCTTCTCGGACGCGGATTTTACTTGCGGCCTGGGCGACGCCGTCCACAACTTTGTCGAAAATTTTCTTGTCGACGAAAAGGCGCGACCCCGCGCAGCAGCACTGGCCCTGGTTGAAGAAGATTGCGCTTGCCGCGCCGGGGATGGTGGCCTCGATGTCGGCATCGTCCAGCACGATGTTGGGAGACTTGCCGCCCAGTTCGAGCGAGACTTTTTTCAAGTTGCCTGTCGCAGCGTGCACGATCAGCTTGCCGACTTCGGTGGAGCCTGTGAAAGCGATTTTGTCGACGTCCGAATGAGCCGCCAGAGCTGCGCCCGCGGTTTCACCGAAACCTGGGACGATATTCACGACGCCATCGGGGAAGCCTGCTTCCAAAATCAGCTCGCCAAGACGAAGAGCCGTGAGAGGAGTCTGCTCCGCCGGCTTCAGTACGACGGTGCAGCCCGTGGTGAGCGCCGGTGCGAGTTTCCACGCCGCCATCAGCAGCGGAAAATTCCACGGAATGATCTGCCCTACCACACCCACCGGCTCGCGCACGGTGTAAGCATGGAATTTTCCCTGCTTCGCGAGGCCCAGCGAGATCGTGTTGCCTTCGATCTTCGTCGCCCATCCGGCGTAGTAGCGAAAGTGATCGATCGCTAGCGGAAGGTCGGCAACACGCGCGATCTTGAGCGGCTTGCCGTTGTCGAGCGATTCGAGCTGCGCAAATTCCTCGGCATGCTTTTCGAGCAAATCGGCGAGTTTCCAGAGCAGTTTGCCGCGCTCGGAAGGGGAAATCTTCGCCCACGGGCCGGTTTCGAAGGCTGCGCGCGCGGCTTTCACTGCACGGTCGATGTCCTCTTTGTCGCCCGCGGCAACATGGGCGAGGACTTCGCCGGTGGCGGGATTGTAGGTTGCGAAAGTCTTGCCAGAGGCTGCGTCCACCCACTTGCCGTTGATGAGTAGCTTGCCCGTCTTGGATACAAAACCAGTAACGCTGCTATCGGGTTGAACGACTGCAGTTGCCATGTGATTTTCCTCCACCTATTTGAATTAGAAATCTTACTCTTGAACTTCTCGCTACAAACGAAGACCTGTCTTGGCGTACCTCTGGCTCCTGCGAACACCCTACGTAATCTGTGTTCCTTGCTTCGCAAAAGGGCTGAACGGCCTGCTCAAACTTACTCCGGCGTAAGGCAAAATTCAAGCCGCGGCGCTAGGGCAGCTAGGGCAGGCGGCACTGAAAAACGCAGCGCTAAGAGGAGAGGCGGCGGACCCAGATGCGCTCCGTGGCTGGCTTGCCAAGGTGCACGCGGCCGGGGCGACGGCCGATTGACACGGCCATGGTCTCGTCGTACTCGCGCTTATGAACCCGGAGATGAGTGCCGGGTCGAAGCTGCAGGCCTTCCATGAATTCGAGAAACTTCGGATCTTTCTCGAAGACGCGCAGAACTTCGTACGAACAGCTGACTTCAGCATCGGACAACCGGACAGCTCCAAATTTCCGGCGCAGCTTGGACATGCCCCCGAAGAGTGGGACGCCATGCGGGCAGCGGACGTCGCGGCCAAAACGTTTCAGCAGGAGCTCGACGACTTCCGGCGAAATGCCGTGTTCCAGACGCTCGGCTTCTTCGTGCGCGCGGGACCAATCGATGCCGATGACTTCGGTGAGAAGTTTCTCAGCGAGCCGGTGACGCAGCACGAGATGCTGCGCGATTCCCTTCCCTTTTTCAGAGAGCGCGATGCGGCCATCGCGCATCACGCGCAAGTATCCGGTGCGCGTCATGCGTTTCAGAGCGGCGGTGACGGCGGGCGGCGTTACGTCGAGGTCTTCGGCCAGCCGCGCGCTGATCGGCACCTGCTCTTCCTGCACGATTTCCCAGATAGCCTTAAGATAATCTTCCTGGGAGACGCTGGTTTTTTCGCGGCGCAAAATGCCTCGCAAAGTAGCGCCGGCATCCCGCCGGCTCGTTCTGGATTCCTAGAGTGCTATATCTAAACCTGCCGTCGGGACGCCTTCCCTGGTCAGGGCAAGCTGGCGCTACAAAGTCTCGCTATCCGCCAGTCGGCCAGGATCAGCGTGATGCCCCTTTCGAGACTGGCGCAGGCGAGCTGCCAATTCCTTCACCTTGCGCTCGATATCATCGCAAATGCGGCGATGGACTTCTATAGCCTCGCCGAAGGGATCTCCGATTCGCCAATCTTCAAATGGAAGGTCGGAAAAGAGAGAGGCGCCGTGAACGCCCGACATATTTACGATGAGGTCGGGCTTCTTCAGCGAGTGGTCCCGCGTGCTCTTTGAGAATTGGCCGTCGAACGGGATGCCGCGTTCGCGGAAGACGCGCTGCGTGGTGTTATCGATGAAACCGAGCGGATGAACGCCGGCGCTTTCGGGTGCGATGATGTCAGCCGCGTCGCGACGCGCGATCGCTTCGGCCATCTGGCTGCGCACACAATTTCCCATGCATACGAAAAGAACTTTTACGGGTTCGGGCATCGGCTAAGAACCGTTATCTGCAATGCTCAGAAAATATTCGTGGATGGAAGGATCACCGCTCAGCTCGGGATGAAAAGTCGACGCCAGAATCTTTCCTTGGCGCACGAGAACCGGATGGCCGGCGTCTTCGGCAAGAACCTGCACGCCTTTGCCGACCGATTCGATAATCGGCGCGCGAATGAAAACCATCTCCAAGGGCTCGGAGCGGAGCTTCGTCTGGCCCAGGTGAACGTCGCTGGCCAGTTGGCGTCCGTAGCCATTGCGCAGGACCGATACATCGAGGAGCGCCAGCGACTCCTGCGCCGGGCCGTGAACTTCCCGGGCGAGCAGAATCGTTCCGGCGCAGGTGCCGAAAAACGCGCCGCTGTTTGTCGCAAACTGTTTCAGCGCGGCGAAAAGACCTTCTTCGGTCATCACTTTTAGATGCGTGGTGCTTTCTCCGCCTGGCAAGATTACGCCGGAAACGTCTCTTAGCTCTTCGGGACGACGGACAAAAGTATACGATGCGCCGATGCGGTCGAGCATTTTGGCGTGCGCTTCGTAATCACCCTGGATTGCGAGTATGCCTATCGTCATTTCTGTTTCATCGAGCTCGATCGAAACTGTTTTCGAGCGCCCTTACCAGCCGCGGGTTTGCATCAGATCTTTTTCTTCGAGCTGGCGGATGTCGAGGCCCTTCATCGCGTCGCCTAGCTCTTCGGAAGCTTCCAGCACAACTTTCGGGTCCTTGTAATGCGTGGTGGCCTTCACGATTGCGCGAGCGCGTTGTGCGGGATCGCTCGACTTGAAGATGCCGGAACCGACGAAGACTGCTTCGGCGCCGAACTGCATCACTAACGACGCATCGGCAGGAGTGGCTATGCCGCCTGCCGAGAAATTCGGCACCGGTAGCTTCCCGTTTTTCGCCACCCACTGGACTAGCTCAAATGGCGCGCCGAGCTCCTTCGATTCGTGCACCAACTCTTCTTCGCCCAGCAACGTGAGGCGCTTCATTTGGCCGACGATGGTGCGGATGTGGCGCACTGCCTCCACGATGTTGCCCGAGCCGGCTTCGCCCTTCGTGCGAATCATGGCCGCGCCTTCGCTGATGCGGCGCAGCGCTTCGCCAAGATTGCGCGCACCGCAAACGAACGGCACCTTGAATCCGTGCTTCCAGACGTGGTGCTCGTCATCAGCCGGCGTGAGCACTTCGCTCTCATCGATGTAATCGACCTCGAGCGATTCAAGCACCTGCGCTTCGGCGAAATGGCCGATGCGCACTTTGGCCATCACCGGAATCGAAACCGTGTTCATGATTTCGCGGATGATGCGCGGGGCGGCCATGCGCGCCACGCCTCCGTCTTTGCGAATGTCGGATGGCACGCGCTCGAGCGCCATCACAGCGCACGCTCCGGCTTGCTCGGCGATGCGCGCTTGTTCGGCGTTCGTAACGTCCATGATCACGCCGCCTTTCAGCATTTCGGCCAAGCCGACTTTCACGCGCCACAAATTATTGTTCATCAGATCCATAGTGTTTCTCCTATTCTAATTTCAAAATTAAGATCGTTTGTTGTCATCGGCGATGTCTGCCGTGTTTTTCTCGCGCGGTTCCCTGGCTTCGATTATGACGAAGCGCCCACGCCCGCGTGCCAGAACTTCTCCTGACTGATTGCGAATCTCGCCGATGTGATGCAAATTTCTCCCGGACTTTTCGACTTCGTACGCTTCGATCATCAAGTCCTCGTCAACCGATACCGGCTTCAAGTATTCCACAATAAGCTCCGCAGTAACCGCGCGCACGCCGCGAAAGCGGTTGACCTTGCCCATCACTTCATCGAGGACCGTGGCGATAATTCCGCCGTGGATGAATCCGGGGCCGCCTTGATAGTCCGCGCCAAGCCTGAACTCGCCCCGAATACGCTGGGCGCTGTCGTCCTGCTCAAACGCGAGTTGCATTCCGCGAGTGTTCGCGCCACCGCAGCCGAAACAGATATTCGTCGGATTGGGCTCGAGCAGCATATCGCTAAATTAAAGCTACGCGAGACGTCAGTTCGTTTCGCGCTCCGCGTTGCCGCTTGTGTATTTCCACTTTCAGGAGTTCGCCCAGCAGTTGCACGCCTTTGGCGATACGTTTTTCATCCAGCCCTGCAAAACCAAGCCTCAAAGTATTGGGCTGCGGATTCTGCAAATAGAAATATCTGCCCGGGATGAAAACAACGCCGCGCTCTCGCAGGTGAATCAGAAGTTCACCCGAATCAAATCCAGGCGGCAAGGTCACCCAAACCGACATCCCGCCTTCCGGTCGAGTCCAAGTAGTGTCTTCCGGCATATGTTTTTGAAGCGCCGCTTCGATCGCTTCCAGCCGACCGCGATAGATTCTCTTCATCTTTGATAAATGGCGCGCGAGATATCCGCGACGAACAAACTCCGCGAACGTGGCCTGCGCGAGTTGATCCGTATGTAGATCGGTTGATTGTTTCACTAACCTTAATCGCTCGATGGCATCTTCCGGCCCGATGCACCAGCCGACGCGCAATCCGGGAAACGCAATTTTTGAAAAACTGTCAATTTGAATTACGTTGCCGGCGCGGTCGAGCGCTTTCAGAGACGGCAGCGCAGTGCCGCGCAGCCGCAGGCGCGCATAAATTGCATCCTCGATAATCGGGACTTGGTAATGCGAAGCGATCTCGAGCAGCCGGCGGCGTTCCGCCAGGGGCAGCATTGTACCCGTTGGATTATGAAAATCGGGCGTGGCGAAAATAAATTTTACCCGGTTCTGCAACAACACTGATTCGAGGGCGTCCAGATCCAACCCTACGTGGCCGGTGCGCCGCGCGTCGGTTTCCACGCCAACGGCTAGCATGCGCACTCGCGCGCCGGCAAATATCGCCACTGCGCCGGGATATGCAGGATTTTCGAGCGCCACTGAATCACCGGGCCGCAAAAACGCTTTGCAGACCAAGTCAATGGCTTGCTGGCAACCGTCAGTTATCAGTAGCTGCTCGCCGCGAACTTGCAGGCCGTCCGCGCGGAGAAACTCAATCAGGACGCGCTTTAGCGGCTCGTATCCGTCGGAGGAGCCAAGCTGCAGGACGCGCCTGCCGTCATTGCGCAGTACGGCATTGCAACAGCGTCGGAATTCCTCCACCGGGAAAAATTCCTCCGAAGGCCGCGCGGTTATAAACGCAATCGAATCGGGCGGAACTTCTGGCATGAGACGAGTTAGATTTTCATCGCCGCGCTCGTCGGCAAAGATCGATTCCCAACGCATGCCTCCGCCATGGCCGTTCGTGCGCGGAGGCGGAGTGAACTGTTTGGCCGGAACACCGCAAATGTAAGTGCCGCGGCCCACATGCCCCTCAATCATTCCTTCGGCTTCCAGTTCGGCATACGCGTTCGCCACGGTGGTGCGATGGACGCCAAGTTGGTTAGCTAGTTCGCGGCTCGCGGGGATTCTGTCACCCGATCTGAAGCTCTCCGGAATACACCAAAGCACGGAGCTGGTCGCGCAGTTGAACGTACAGTGGTATGTGGCTTTCGGGCTGCAAATGTAGTGGAAGCATTGGCTCGTTCCTGTAGGCCAATATAAAGAACCAATTATAGCTGTAAAGAGCCAATTTGTCTCCCGGCGATTGGCTGACAGCAACCTTTCAGTTATTGGTTCCGGAATGGCAGCGAAGAGCAGCGGTATAAGCAAAGTATGCGTGTGATGGGTGAACTCGACCGCGAAGGTTTGCCGCGCGCGGTTCCTGCGAAAGAGCTTCCGGTTATGCTTGGCAGCAACCCAGCGTTCTTGTCGATGGGATGCCCCAAATTCGACAGGCGGCGACTCAACGACTCGTTGGCCGTTCTTGTTTTCTTACCCTCTTATGGGCGCGAAGGAAAGAAGCCCGCGTGCGTGATAGACACTTCTCCGTCTGCTAGCTGACACACTCTGCTACTACTGGTCAAGAAGAGCGCAACAGAAAGCGCTGGATCTTGCCGGTGGCGGTTCTCGGCAATTCGGTAACGAAGCGAAATTCGTGCGGGCATTTGAAGCCGACCAAACGGGTGTGTAACCAGCCGTTTATCTCGCTGTCGAGACCACCTGCGGGAGCAGCCAAGCCCGGGCGCAAAACGATGTACGCCACGGGCCGTACCAATCCCAACGCATCAACGCGCCCCACCACCGCGCATTCAGCGACGGCGGGATGCGAAAGCAGAACATTCTCCACTTCCCCGGGCGAGACCCACATGCCTGACACCTTCATCATGTCGTCCGCGCGGCCCGCGTAGTGATAGAAACCTTCGGCGTCACGCGAGAATTTGTCGCCGGTAAACACCCAGCCATCTTTCTTCACGCGCGAGGTAAGCTCCGGAATTTGCCAATATTCGGCGAAGGCGCTTTCGCCTTTCACCCACAAATTGCCGATCTCGCCATCAGCGACCGGCTCATTTGCTTCGTTGACGATTCGCGCTTCGTATCCGGGGACTTCCCGGCCACAGGTCCCGGGACGCGCTTCCCCAGGACGCGTGGACAGAAACACGTGCAGCATTTCCGTCGAGCCGATGCCGTCCAGAATTTCGATTCCGAATCGCTGGCGACATTGTTCGAAAACTTCGGCGGGCAACGATTCGCCGGCGGAAACCGCCACGCGCACGGAAGAAAAATCCAGCTGCAAACCTTGCTCCGCTTCTCGCAGAAGAGCGGCATAGAACGTGGGCACCGCGTAAAAAACCGTTGGACGATATTTCTCCATGATCCGCGTGACTCGGTCGGGACGCGGGCGCTCGGGATACAGCACCGTGCTGGCGCCGAAAAATAGCGGGAAAGTACATTCCGTTCCCCAAGCCATAGGCGAAATAAAGCTTCGAAACCGAGAACATGCGGTCGTCCGGACGCAACCCGAGGACGCCCTCCGCGTAATTGCGTGAGGTGACCAACATGTCGCGATGCGCGTGCACGGCGGCTTTGGGCGGTCCACCGCTGCCGGAGGTGTACAGAAAAAATGCGGGATCGTCGGGAGCCGTCGGATGCGTTGGCGGAGCCTCGCGGTTGACCGGCAGCCAATCTCCCCAATAAATGGCCTTGCATCCCATATTTTTCAGCCGCGAAACCTTACGCCCGGCTACCACAACTAATTCAAGCGAACTCGCCACCTTGTCGGTAACGAATTCATAAACAATGGAGTGATGCACCACAGCGAAGCGGGCTCCAGAATTGGTCATGTAGAGGCGATAGTCCGCTGCCCGCGTCATCGAATTCACCGGCACCGCAATCGCGCCAACTTTTGCGGCTCCAAAGAAGGACGCGATAAACTCGATCGAATCCGGCAACACGATCAGCACGCGATCTCCAGGTTCGCAGCCCGAATCGATTAGCGCTTGCGCGACGCGATTTACTTCGGATTCAAGCTCGGCATAAGTTGCCGCGCGTCCGATTCCAAGAATGGCGGTTCTGTCCGGATGCTCACGCGCCGGTCGCGAGATGAATTCGTCAGCGATATTAAGGACGCCTGAAGGAGAGGGAGAAGATCGCGCCATGGCCGCGATTCTACATCACAAGTAATTTCCGTTCTTGCATTTGAATTGGCGGTCGGTTGCAGGCGGGAGCTCTACTAAAACTCGCAGAAACAAGAGTTTCGGTTTATTGCGTGGCGGATTTTTCGCCGAGCCGCCGCATGCGCTCTTGCAGCTTTTTGCGCAGCGTCGATGGCGCGTTGGGATTAAATGCAACCAGATACCATAGCGGTTGCGTGCGATCGCGGCTTAGGCGCGTAAGCGTGGCGGCATCGCTATTCGGATGGCGCGCGATGTTCTCGCGTATTGCCGAGTACGGATGGTGCGAGAGATGTCCGAGCGTCTTGGCGGAAACTTTTGGATGTTCGCTGATCAGCCGCAACAAATAGTAATCTTCCTTGGGCGCCTGCCGTGACAGGCTGTCTAACGTGTCCGGTTTCACTTCCGCGCTCAGGACCAGGCCAATTTTCTCGTCCCAGCCGGCATTAATACGATTGAGCTCTTGCGTGCGCGCGTGGATCAATTGTTCGATGACGCGGCGCTCCTGCTCCAACCGAGGCGCGGGCAGCGCGCTGCGCTCCACGGAATCGAGGACGCGCAAAAGGTGCTGCCGTTCGCCGAATACAATCTGCGAAGTCCGCACGGTTTTTCCCTTCGTCGAATTTCGTACCAAGTCTGAACGTCTCATCGTTCGATCACCCCGCAGAGTTCGTGGGCCGCATGCATTTGCCTGGAGGTAAGCTCCATAAAAACTGAAATCTGCCGTTCGCGGGCCCATTCCTTAGAATTCGCACTGACGCTCCACTCAAATGGCTAACGCGCCAGATTATCCGGCGTTCGCGCAAAAGAGTAAAGGAAACTAGGGCGTACTGTTCCGTAGCGCGCAATAGTTGGTTCTAGAACCTTCTGAATCACCCGCCGCTCTGTTCAGTCCAATACCGCTACATCGCGCCGCCAGCAGTACGCCCGCCAAATGCGAGGCGCGCAAATAATGCCACCGCTGTTCCGCCGGACCTAGGATGGGCCTACTTGAGAGCATGGTGCGCATCTGAAACGCCCGGACAGAAAAAGTACAGGTACTTTTTCGGTCGGCTAAGTGCTGGTATTACAGAACTATTACAAAGACCTGGCGCGACTACTGGTAGTCTAAGCTCCATTGTACGGTATCGAGCAAAGCGAACGTATATCGAAAATCAGGTAAGCGAAGAAAGGGCCAAGAAAATGGGAATTGAACTGACCGATCTCGAAAGAAAGCCAGCGGAGCGTGACGAAATAAACTGGGTGACCGCTTCGTTCATGATGTTGTTTCATGTGGGCGCTGTTGCTGCGCTATTTTTCTTCACCTGGAAGGCTTTCTTTGTGGCGGTGGTTTTGTGGTGGATGGCCACTAGCCTGGGTATCGGCATGTGCTATCACCGCCTGCTAACCCATCGCGGCTATAAAATCCCCAGGTGGCTTGAATATACGCTCACCGTTTTCGCCACGCTCGCTCTGGAAGGCGGTCCAATTTTCTGGGTCGCGACGCACCGAATTCATCACAAATATTCCGATCACGAAGGCGACCCGCACTCGCCAATTGACGGCAAATGGTGGGCGCACATGGGCTGGATCCTGATGGGCAAGTCCATGCACCACGACACATCCACACTCGCTCGTTACGTTCCCGACCTCGCCAAGAACAAGTTCCACGTCTGGATCACGAAATATCATTACATACCGATGATCGCACTCGGTCTCATTCTGCTCGCAGTAGGCGGATGGAAGTTCGTGCTCTGGGGAATTTTCCTTCGCACCGTGATGGGCCTGCACTTCACTTGGCTCGTCAACTCCGCAACTCATTCATGGGGAACCCGTCGCTTTGAGACTCGCGACCTCTCTACCAATAGCTGGTGGGTCGCGCTGCTAAGCTGGGGCGAAGGCTGGCACAACAATCATCACGCCCATCCAGTTTCGGCTCGCCACGGCTTGCAGTGGTACGAGATCGATACAAACTGGTACGGCATCTGGCTGCTCAAGAAACTCGGCCTCGCGAAACAGGTCCACACCACCAAGCTCGCGTTACTGAGGCGGAACGAACCAGCCGCCGAAGAAGCGGCCCCATTCGCCGCTCGGGAGCCGCGGCCCGACCTGGTTTCCGCTCAATTATAAGCGCCCCAAGCTACTTTGCCCCGTAGGGGCACAGGACCGCGCCGGCCGCGCGTACTACTCATCCGCCATTTCTCAACTTCAGTGCCGCGCACTTAGATGTCTGCAGTTCATCCCGCCTAAGCGGTAACGACACAGTCTTCCATTGCGCATCTGCTGCCCAGGAACACGCTCCTCGCGGTACAATCCAGAGGAGACCTTCTACAACTCATGCGTATCGCCAGCCGCCGAAAGACAATCGCATTTTTCCTTGTATTGGGCATATCTCTGGTTGCCCTAGCGGTCGCGCTTGATGTCGGCTGGATCATCCTTAACTGGCGCCAGAGCGTCATGCTGTTCCTCGGCGTAATTGTCTTCGCCACGATCATTCTCGGCATGATCTTGAATACGACGTTTCTTGTTCGCGAAATCCGCTTGAACGAGCAGCACGGCAGTTTCATCAACGCGGTCACTCACGAGCTGAAAACGCCGATTACCTCTATTCGGCTGTACCTCGAAACGCTGCAGCGCCGCGAAGTGGAGGAAGAGCAGCGGCAAAAATTTTACCAGCTCATGCTGGATGACACCGACCGCCTGCTGGGAACAGTCGAACAGGTTCTGAAGGCCGGCCAGGTGGGATATAAACGCGGCGAACCATACCGCGCCCAGATTGACCTGGGCAATCTCGCCGCTGAATGCATGGAACTCGCGCGCACGCGGCATCATCTGAATCCCGACGCTTTGCGTTTTGCTTCCGCCCATGGCCAGCCACCGGTCGCTACGAACGCAAGTGACGCGCCACGAGCAAAGCCCCTCGTCGAATTTCCGGTGTTGGGCGACCCCGAAGAGCTTCGCACCGCCATTTCGAATGTCCTCGATAACGCAATCAAATATTCCGGCGGAAATATTGACGTTGCGGTCAGCCTCGAGGCTCCGGACGAAAAGCGCGTGGTGCTGCGCGTGCGCGATCGCGGCGTCGGAATTCCGACCGACCAGTTAAAGCGCGTCTTCAAGCGCTTTCATCGTGTGCGCCGCCGTAGCACGTCGAAAGTAAAAGGTACCGGCCTCGGTCTATTTATCGTCCGCTCGATTGCGCGAGCGCACGGCGGCAAAGTTTTTGCCGAAAGCGAAGGCGACAACAAAGGCACCACGGTTACCTTGGAACTCCCGCGGAGCGCCGCATGAGCCGGGTGCTGGTCGTCGAGGACGAAACGCACCTGGCCGACGGCCTGAAATTCAATCTCGAGGCCGAAGGATATCTCGTTCAGGTCGTGGGCGACGGTGAATCTGCAATCGATCGGTTACTAAAGGCCAAGGAAAAATTCGATGCCGTCGTCCTCGACGTGATGCTGCCGGGAATTGACGGTTTCGGCGTGGCCACTGCGTTGCGCAAAGCGAAAAATTATATTCCGGTTCTGATGCTAACTGCGCGCGGACGCCCCGAAGATGTTCTCGAAGGTTTTGCCGCCGGAGCGGATGACTATCTGCCCAAACCTTTCCAATTGCCGATATTCTTGGCGCGTCTTCAGGGACTTCTGCGGCGCACTGGATGGATGAGTGGAGCCAAGAATGAGGCGAAGGGAAAATCAGTATCTCAGAAGAACTTCGCCAGCGCCGTCAATCAAGAAGTGTTCACCTTCAACGGGAAAACTCTCGATTTCGACACGCTGCAGCTTCACACCAAGACCAGCACCATCCAGCTTACGTTGATGGAAGCGAAACTTCTGCGCCATCTGATACGCCAGAAGGGCCGCACAGTATCGCGCAAATCGATTCTGGAAGATGTTTGGGGCGTGCGCGAAGACACCGACACCCGCGCGATCGACAATTTCATCGTCCGCCTTCGACGCTATCTCGAAGACAATCCGGCAAAGCCGCACCACTTGCTTACGGTGCGCGGCGTGGGATATCGATTCGTCGCATAATTCTCAGATCCAATTTTACGTTTTTACCCGAGGACAGAAATTCATGACCGCTTTCGACGAGCATCGCGAAGAACTGGAACACTACGAAACAATGATGGGCCGGCACCGCGGCCGGCTGGCCGTCACGCTCGACCTGTTAACGAACGCGCTCGTCCTGGTTGGCCAGCACGGCGTCTATTGCCACAGCAATCGCGAAGCGAACATCCCTGTAATGGACATCCGCATCATCACCGCCGAGATCGGCAAAGCAAAACAGTTGATTCAAAGCGTGATGGAAGGCCTTCGCACAAAGTAAAAGAGTTACGGTAAGCGGGAAGTTACGTCAGCTACCGCGCTCCAGCACCGGCGATAGATTTCGGTCAAGGAATATCCGTCGTAGCGTACAATCCCCTTCTGCTTCATCAGCAATGCTCGGGCGCGGCCGCAGCGTGGAGAGGCTACAGAAATGGATTTGCACAAGGGATGGAAAGTCGGACCGCCTCATCCTGAATTTGAATTATCCATGCCGAGCGAAATCTCCGCCATCTCGCCTTTCGTTGACGAATTTATCGAGCGGATGAAACATTACACCTGTTTTCATGGCGACGGCAGCGATATCGAAGTGGCGCTACGCGAGGCGATCGCCAACGCAGTCCTGCATGGCAATCACGAAGACCCCAATAAGCATGTCCATCTGACTTTTCGTTGCAAGCCCGACGGTGACCTTTTCTTTATCGTCAGGGACGAAGGCGCGGGATTCGATCCAGAGAAGGTCCCTGACCCCCTGGCGCCTGAAAATATCGATGCCGAGCACGGCCGCGGGATTTTAATGATGAGAGCTTACATGGACGAGGTCCATTACGACCGCGGTGGCACGGAAGTTCACATGCTGAAGAAATCTTTAGCGCAATCTCGGTCTTAGCGCTTCCGGATCCGGATAGCGAACCTCCGGATACCTGCGAATCAGGAGCAGCGAAACAATTATCAGCGCAATCAGTGTGAGGATGCTGGCTTCCGGACCGGTGCTGCCACCAGTCAGCCACTTCGGACCGTGAAATTCAGAGTGCAGAAAATTGTGGCTGGCATTTAGACCGCTGTCCGGCACGCCGTAGAAAAAAGTCTGCCCCCAATCCCACGCGGCATGAAATCCGATGGGCCACCATAAGTTTCCCGTGCGTTGCAACGCGAGGCAGGCCATGAGGCCAAACTCAGCTACCTGGATAAGCCCGAAGAGCGTTTCGCCGTTGTTGGTGGTGTGGGCCAGCGCGAAAAGAGCCGACAAGAGAACAGCCGCGGGCCAGAATCCAATCCCGGTAGTCAAGGTGAATTGCATGTAACCACGAAACGTAAATTCCTCGGAGAGACCAACGGCCAGAAAAGCAAGGGTCCATTCGACCGTCGAGAGAGCCAGAGCGGAGCCGTGCGTATCGACACCCGTGATTTTAAAACCGTGAAACAGAAACATGACGAACAGCACACCGCTAATGGCCAGAAATCCCCAGAGCAATGCGACCCAGAAAGTTTTGGGAAGAGCCATTTGCCAAGGCAATCCATAATGCGCGAGTTTCCGCCGCTCGATTCGCCCCATAATCAAGCTCGCCGTTAAAATGACCGCGAAGAAAGGAAGCGCGCTTAGAGCCACCAATCCGGGCGTAAGTGTTGTTACCTCGCCAGGGTTGGCCGGGCTATGTCCCAATTTGCGAGTCACATAATGGCCAACGAAGTTGATAAGAACAATAATACCGGCCACGATGAGCAGAAAAATGAGAGCTCGCCAGCCTGCACGCAGGCCATTCGGTCCGTACCATATTGGATTGCGCTGTGGTTCCGTTGAAGGCGGTGGCGTTAAAGGCGGTGCTGCATCGATCGCTGGAGGTACGTTCCCTTCATCCATCATTGAAGCCTCTTTGGGGGGGCGGAAAGCGAAGTTCGTCGCCGCCATTTATAGTACGGTCTCGAGGTATAGAAAGTTGCATCCGAAAGGGCACGGTTTGCTTCCGCGCGGAATGGTGGAGACGGATATTTCAGCGTAACCTTTCTTTCGCTCGGCAGTTTATGTTAGTGGAAGGCGAAAATCGGAGAAGCGGTTGAAGGCACCTGCACACGATGCCGGCGAGCGGCGCCTAGCCTGGTTAATTCATCAGACTTCAGAATCGTAGCGTAGGACGGGCAGCAGAGAAGCAGGAAACGCATGGTGCCCGAGTTTCGAGCCCTACACGGGTTCGCGGTGCCGCCCTCTAACTACGCGAATGCTTTTCTGGCACGGCTTCGCCCTGCACTTCCGAAAAGTTGCTCTACTGAAGAGCCGAGACGAACTAAGAAGAATTGTAAGTGAGCGCGACAGATTGGAAGAGATTTTGAAAGGGCCAGCCGCTGGCCAGGTGAATGTGCACGCAACGAGCGGTTTGACGGATGCGTGCGCCGATTTTGAACAGTTGCGTGCGCAGAGTTTCGATCTGTGCCGATCGCAGGGACGAAGGCAGCTGCAAGCGAAACAGGTTGACGAGGTTGTAGGCGAAACCGTGGAGCAATAGCCGGAAGGCATTGGCCCGGAAGCGATGACAGCTCAGTCGGTCGGCAGCGAAGCCATTCTTGAACTCTTCGATGCGGTTCTCACATTCCCCGCGATCGTTATAGAAGGAAAACACCGAACGGCTGCGGCCTTTCAAGTTGGTTACGAGAAATCGCAGGTTGGTTCCGGCTTCGGCATGTTCAGCCTTGTAGCAGATCCGCCGCTGATGGGACCAGCGCTGGGCACGATGAAGAAAGCTGGAAAACGAGCGTTGGGGTCTATGGGTTCGACGATACCGTCGAGCCAGTCGACGCTGGAGACGATCGGCGCGGCGCTGGAAGAGCGGGTTCGTGGGCATGCCAATGGCGTACTGGATGCCGAAAAACTCGCAGAACTCATAGAGCAACGGAAGAGCAAAGCCCGCATCGGCTCGCAGTTTGATCCGGACTTTGGGAAACTCTTTCTGGAGTCGCGGAACGAGACGCAATAACAACGGCACGATGCGAGCATGACTCTGAGCGGTCCCTCGTCGCAGTCGAGCAGCCAGCAGGCAACCGGTGTGGCGTTCGAAGATGAGCAGTGGATGATACATGTGTTGACCGTAGCCACCGTTAAAGAAGCTCAGCTGTTGCTGCCCGTGGGTCGGATCGTCAGTGGAGTCAATATCGAGCAGGATCTCGCCGCGTTTTCGTACCTGTGGGCCACAGACGCGGATAAACCAATCGAGCAGGGCATCCTGCAAACGGATAATCTCGCGAGCGGAGGGGGCGTTCTCCCAGCGGCTGAGTGTAGGTTGTGAGCCCAGAGCTTGGCCCAACGGTTGATCGGCCAGAATCTGGAAAGCAGGATCGTAGCGCAGGCGATCGGCGTCATTGGCGTCTTCGTAACCCGCAATGATCTGGTAGATGCGTTGGCGGAACAGAGACAGAACCGAGTGATGCACCCGTTCATCTTCACGAGGGTCACTCACGAGCTCCGCCAGGCGGAGAGTGAGTCCATGACCTTGATCGAAAGCACGCAGGGGCAAAAGGCCAGCGTCGCTGCTGATCTGCCCGCCGCAGAAATCCACCTGGATGCGTTTGGAACGGTAGAACGAGAAATGAAGCTGTGGTATACAAGATGTCACTTTCACGGATGCTCCGAAAGGGAATGTTGGGTTCGCGAAAACCCAGTGTTCATCAACCTTTTAGAGCATCCTTTCTTTTTTCACCAGAAAAATCGTGAATAATCCAGGCTAGTGGAAGCTGCGCAAAAAGACCCGAGTCGTTTTGCGGAGCTCTACGAGAATAATCTTGAGCGGGTGTACGCGTACGTCGCGCGTCGCGTCGGGAACCGCGATGAAGCGCAGGACCTGACCGCCGAAGTGTTTCATCAGGCGCTTGCCAATATTGGCAGATTCGAATGGCGTGGACTTCCCTTCGCGGCATGGCTGATTCGGATCGCGTCTAACGCGATTGCGGATCGCTGGAAGCGCACTGTGCGCGAACGCGGGAACCCGGCGACTCAGGAACTCGCTTCCCGCGACATTTCTCCTGAAGAAATCGAGCATCGCGCCAAACTCTTCCGGCTGGTGGCCACACTTCCCGCCGACCAGCAGCGAGTGATCGAAATGCGCTTCGCCCAGGAGAAAAGCATCCGCGAAATCGCGAAAGACCTCAGCCGGACCGAGGGCGCCATAAAGCAGTTGCAGTTCCGCGGTCTCGAGAGTTTGCGGGCGCAGATAAGTATTTCGCCGCCGCAAAAGAAACAAACAAGTCGATCAGCCAGCAAGTCTGGTGGATTAAATGGCTAAACAAACGCCGAGCGAACAACTCGACAGAATCGTAGAGGCGCTCAAAACTCCCACGGAAACCGCGCGACGTCAGCGCGAGCCGAAGACCAATGCGCAACTGCAAGCGCTTGCGAAGATTGCCGCTGAATTGCGCGATTTGCCCAGCGAAGGTTTTAAAGCACGTCTGAAAGCTGATCTTGAAAGGAGAGCATCCATGGGAAGCAAACCAGTAGTTGCCACGGAAACCCGGCAGACGGCGACTGCTTATCTGACTGTGAAAGACGCGGCCGCTGCGATTGACTTCTATAAGAAAGTCTTTGGCGCCACGGAAATTATGCGATTGACCGGCCCGGGAACGAGAATTGGCCATGCCGAGATTCGTATCGGCAATTCCTCAATTTTCCTGTCCGATGAGTTCCCAGATTACGGCGCGCTCAGTCCTCAGTCCCTCGGGGGCTCGCCTGTAAAAATAAAACTGTCGGTCGGCGATGTGGACGCCGTGGCGGCACGCGCGGTCGCGGCGGGTGCGAAGGAACTACGGCCGGCTCAAGACCAGTTTTACGGGGAGCGCTCTGGACAATTTGCGGATCCTTTTGGATACGTTTGGATTATTTCCACAACCAAGGAAGAAATGTCTGCCACGGAAATGCAACAGCGGTTCAATGCAGTGATGAAAGAAGGCGCATTCACGCAGACGCAAGAAAGGCCTGAGGAAAAGCAGGCTCCGCGAGCAATCAGACCGATCCCCGAAGGCTTCCACACTCTGACGCCGTATCTGGCCGTAAACGGTGCAGCCAAATTGATCGACTTCCTGAAGGAAGGTTTTGGCGCAGTGGAGAAATTCCGCGTGAACAGGCCGGGCGCGGAATTGATCATGCACGCGGAGATGCGCATCGGTGATTCAGTCCTTGAGTTGGCCGACGCTAGCGACGAATTCGGCGCCCGGCTGCTGGGCAATATTCTTCATGTCGATGACGCCGACGCGGTCTATCAGCGCGCGTTGAAGGCTGGCGCGGCTTCGCTCTTTGCCCCTGCCGAACAGCCCTGGGGCGACCGCGAAGCAGGAGTGAAGGATCCGGCCGGGAATCACTGGAATGTCACTGCGATTCGCAAAACCGGCCACCGGACCGCGGACACGCGAGCGATCCTTCCTTACTTGAATCTTGTCGGCGCGGCCAACTTTGTGGAGTTCACCAAGCGCGCGTTTGGTGCCGAGGAAACATTTATGCTCAAGTCGCCCGACGGCAAGGTCGTCCATGCGCGTCTCCGCATCGGCGATTCGATTCTGGCTCTCGGCGAAGCTTCCGACGAGCGTGCGCCAATGCCCGGAGCGTTGCACATGTACGTAAATGATGTGGACAGTGTTTATGCAAAGGCCGTGCGCGAAGGTATCAAGGTGTTGCGTCCGCTCCGCGACGAACCTTATGGCGACCGTGCCGCGGTGTTGCAAGATGCGTTCGGGAACTGGTGGTTCCCTTCCACGCATATCAAGGACGTGCAGTTTTAGGGATCGCACTAATCGCTTCGCGGACGGCGCTTAGTGGAGAAACGGGTTGCTCGCGCGCTCGGCGCCGATCGTGGTATTGGCGCCGTGGCCTGGCGTGACAAGAGTTTCGTCCGGCAGCGTGAGCAGCTTTTCGTGGATTGATTTCAAAATGTCCTTGAACGACCCGCCCCACAGGTCCGTTCGCCCAACGCTTCCCTGAAAAAGCGTATCGCCTGCAATCAGACGCGCCGGCTCGCTCTCCCGAGAATGCGCTCGTTTCGTCCCGACTGGACGCGGATGCGCGTGCTCGTGTGTGCCGCGCGGAGTACTCGACAATTTCACGTCGCCGTCGCTGCCGCGTTCCACCACCAGGCTGATGCTTCCGGGCGTGTGGCCCGGTGTGTGCAACACGCGCGCGGCAAAACCGCCCCAGCGCACCGCGTCGCCTTCCTTTACGAAATCCTGAATGCGCATCATTTCGGGAGTCGCGACGCCAAGCCACTGCGCTTGCATTTCGAGATGGTTGTAGAGTTCCAGGTCGCCTTCGTGAATTAGCACTGGCGCTTTGGTCGCGGCATGCAGTTGCGCCAGACCTCCGACGTGATCGATATGCGTATGCGTGCTGACGATCGATCGAACCTTCAAATCATGCCGCCGCAAGATCTCCAGGATGCGCTCCACGTCGTCGCCGGGATCCACCACAATCGCTTCTCGCGTCGCAGCATCGCCCAGTATCGAGCAGTTGCACTGCAGCAGCCCCACCGGAATGATTTCGTGGATCAGTTTTTCAGGCATCGCAGCTCTAGTATACTTGTTGTGCCCATCAGACTCGAAATCATGGACACTCCCCTTCTCCACGAACATCGCGCCGCAAACGCACATCTCGCGGAGTATCACGGCTGCCTGCTGCCGAAAAGGTTTTCAGATCTCGCCACCGAATATCGCGCCGCAAAAGAAACTGCCGCCCTATTCGACACTAACTGGCACGCTATCTTTTCCCTCTCCGGCCCCGACCGCGTGCGCTATCTGAACGCAGTCGTCAGCAACGACATTAAATCCGTCGGCGAATCTTACGGCACACGCGCGCTGCTGCTGAATCCGCAAGGGCACATCCTCGCGGAACTCGAGGTGTATGCGCTGGAACAGAAATTGCTGGTCCGCACGCACGCATCTGTACGCGAACGCACTTTCGCCACGCTCGATAAATACATCATCATGGACGACGTTACGCTCGAAGATCTCACCGACCAGCTCGGCAGTTTCGCCGTGGAAGGACCGCAGGCCGGAACCATCGTCGCCCAAGCGTCCGGGCTCGCGCTCGAAGGCTTTTCGGAATTTGCCAACGCGGAGCTTCCCATCGACGGAGTTCCCTCGCATTTAATCCGCCGCTCTCATTTTGGCGGCCACGGCGCAGAAATGATCGCGCCGCGTGAACATCTCGGTCTGCTTTGGCAAAGCATGCACGCCAGAGTTCATGCCGCGCACGGCGAGTCCATCGGCATGACGACGCTCAACACGCTTCGCCTCGAGGCGGGCATCCCGTGGTTCCCTGACGATTTCAACGATACTGTAATCCCGCACGAAGCCACGCTTGAAGCCACACACGTCAGTTTCACCAAGGGCTGTTACACCGGACAGGAAATTGTGGAACGTGTACGCTCGCGCGGCCAAGTAAATCGGCGCCGCGTGCTACTCACCTTCTCCGATGCGACTGCTCCCGCGCCCGGAACAAAACTCCGAGTCGCTGGCGCGGAGGTAGGCTACATCACTAGCGCAGCTTTCTCTCGAGCCTCCGGCAAAGCTATTGGTATGGGCTACGTTCGCCGCGAACACAACTCCTCCGGCAGTATCCTGGAATTTGACGGTGGAACAGCGACGGTGGTGAGTTAAAGAAGTGAAATGCGACGCGTGGAACGCTAACCTGCAACTTCTTAAACCAAAGCTTGCTCGATCAAAGGTCCGATCCCGACAATCGTTTTAATCTGGTCGTCGGTCAGTCCAAACCGCTTCTTAAGGTATTCGGGGTCGTTGTAGCTCAACCACACTTTGCCCTCGGCGTCCTGCCATGCGAGCGCCTTTAGCGGAAGGTCAATCGCGGCGGTCGGCGCAGCTAACATCACCGGCGTGCCGCCTTTTGGATTGCCAAAAATTAGAAGCTGCGTGGGAGGCATCTTTAATCCAACCTTTTCTGCCTCCCCGCTGTGGTCCACGCGAACGAAAATCTTAACCCCCTTGGACTGAAGCAACGCGTCCACTCTGTCAAGAGTATCCGGCACAGAATACTTGCTAGCCTTGCTGATGATTCCTTCGCCTGTTTTCATTTGAGTGGCTCCCCAGATGAAACCGAAGATTATGCCGCTGCTCCTCGGATGCGAGACAGAAATGGATCGATGTTGAGAGAGTGACGGAGAAAGTGTTGCGGGGCCTGACCTACTTGGCAACCTCTGATCCGAAATTCATCGACTTCATAAAGCTGCCGCGCGTGGTATCAATCTTCTTCTGAAGCTGCATAATGGCGTAAAGCAACGCCTCGGGACGCGGCGGGCAACCCGGCACGTAAATGTCCACTGGGATCACCTGGTTCACGCCCTGCACGATCGCATAATTATTGAAGACCCCGCCGGATGTAGCGCACGCGCCCATGGAAATTACCCACTTGGGCTCGGGCATTTGCTCGTAAAGCTGCTTGATCACCGGCGCCATTTTCACCGAGACGCGGCCCGCGATGATCATCAGGTCTGACTGCCGCGGCGAACCACGAAAAACTTCCGCACCAAACCGCGCAATGTCGTAACGCGAAGACGCCATGGACATCATCTCGATCGCGCAGCAGGCTAAACCGAACGACATGGGCCAGATCGAGCTTCGGCGCGCCCAGTTCACCACTTTGTCCAGAGACGCGAGCAGAATTCCTTCATCCTTCAGGAAGTTTGCGTCCTGTCCAGGCGCTTCCAGTGTCACGCCTTTCGCAAGTTCGATTGCCATCGTCTCGATCGATCCTCAGGCTGCAGCCGTCGGTGCAACATGCACTAACTTTCTTCGCTGCAATGCACCAACATTTTGCACCTTAGCGCCGCGCATTGCAATCGGATGCATTTTTCAGGAATTTATATTCGATCGACGCGGACGTGACTCGCAGAATGTACGAATTCTGCGGCCTTGCCGCCATTCGCGCGATTCAATCACATGAATGTCCCGCTTTGGTTTTTTAAATCGTTTGTCAAACGTTCATGGTGCGTTCACAAAGCCGTTTCAGTCGCGGGGTAGACTGCTCACTCGTTCTGCATTGATCGGCCTCGGGAGGACAACCATGAAGAAACTAAGTGCAAAGACTTTGCTCGGAATCGCGTTTATCTTCAGTATCACTACAACCTGTTTCAAAACTAGATACAACGTGCTGAAAGGTTGATGGTTAGTTTGGCGAAAACGCGAGATAAATTCGGGCAGCAGCGCCAAGGGAGGACCGATGGCGCGATACGGTCGACTGCTGACCGACGCCCAATGGGAAAAGATCGGTCCCTTGCTCCCGAAGCGGCCCAAGCGCCCGCGTGGTGGCAGACCGCCAGCCAACGACCGCAAAGTGCTCGAAGGGATTCTGTGGATTCTGCGCAGCGGCGCTCGCTGGCAGGATTTGCCCGACGAGTTTCCTTCACCGGCGACCTGCTGGCGGCGACTGCGGGATTGGGAAGAGCAAGAGGTCTGGCTCACCATTTGGCGCGCATTTCTGGCGGAACTGAACCAACGCGAGCAACTCGACTGGAGCGAATCGTTTCTGGACGGCAGTTTCGCTCCGGCCAAAAAAGGGGCTCGAGAGTTGGAAAAACCAAGCGGGGCAAGGGCACGAAGTGGATGGTGGTGGTCGACGGCCAGGGTGTTCCTCTGGGAAAGCAACTTTACTCTGCATCGCCCAACGAAGTCCGGCTCGCGGAAGAAACGCTCGCGTCGATTCGTGTGAGCCGGCGACATCGCGGTGGGCGGCCACGTCAGAAACCCCAGCGTGTGATTGCTGATCGCGCCTACGATAGCGATCCATTGCGCGAGCGATTGGCGGCACGCGGGATCGAATTGGTCGCGCCGCATCGGTGGAATCGCAGCAAGCCGCGCACCCAAGACGGTCGAGCGCTGCGCCGCTATCGGCGCCGTTGGAAAGTGGAGCGCACCTTTGCCTGGCTCGGAAACTTTCGCCGTCTGGTCGTTCGCTACGATCGCTCGACCACAATCTATGAAGCGTTCTTTCATATCGCCTGTTTGATGATCACCTTACGCCGGGTTTTGAAATGAGTTCTAGCGTCATCTCTGTTCCCGTATTCGCGCAAAGCTCCACCCCTGTGGCGATCCCGCCGTACCAGTTGAGCGTATTTGCGACCGCTCCGACAGGGTTGAGTGCGCCTGATTCCATCGCCGTGTTAGGCGACCAGGTTTTCGTTGGATACGGAGACGGCCACAAGCCGGATGGTACCGACGGCTTGAGCAGCCAAGTCGTCCAATACAATATGAAAGGACACGTTGTTCATATCTATAACGTGCCTGGCCACTCCGATGGAATCAAAATCAATCCTGCTACGCGTCTGGTCTGGGCGCAGCAAAACGAAGACGCTAACGCCCATCTGGAGATCATCAATCCCCAAACCAAGCAGCAAACGAAATACACCTTCGGTCCCACTCTCCATGGCGGAGGTTACGACGATATCGTTTTTCGAGGCTGCAAAGTCTACATCAGCGCCTCCCATCCGTCTGGCAACTCGAATACCGGTCCCGCGATCGTGCGAGCACATCTGGATGGCACCACCGTGGAAATCGATCCAGTGCTCGCAGGCAACGCAAGCGCCGTCGATATCCCAACCGATACAACGGTGCAACTCAACTTGTCGGATCCGGACTCCATGACTCTCGATCCACTCGGGAATATCGTGCTGGATAGCCAGCAGGATGACGAATTGATCTTTGTAAGTAATCTGGACACTCCGAAACAGCGAGTGCTGCACTTGCCACTGACCTATCTGCCGCCCAACACCACCACGATATCTCCCGTGGAGGTGGACGACACTGCGTTCACGAGCTCGAGCCAGGGATTCATTCTTTTCGCGGACAAGGCCCTGAACACCGTTTACCGGCTGGATAAGGTAGCCTTCCCGCCGGAAACAGCCTTCACCGCTGCAGACGGCGCTTCGCTCGTCGGCACTATCGATCAGAACACCGGATTCGTCACTCCGATTGTCAGCGGTCTAAAGAATCCGGGCGGTATGGTATTCGTGGACGCTTCGAACGATCAGCGCACTCTGGAACGCGAAGCCTACGAAGATCAGTGCCCGGACGGGGACTCTAACTGAGCAATCCAAACCCTAAGTTTGCGGGCGCATTCTGACTATGAGCCAAGCAGCCTCCGCGTAAGTTGGTCCGGAGGCTGCTTGCATGTTTACCTTTGTTCTACAACTTAAATCGTTATCTCTACAAGAGTGTTAGTATTTTTCCATGGCGCATCGGCCCGGCCACCGACAGCATGCCGATTTCTTCGGTCAGGCGGATCCTTCCGTACACATGCTAGGCTTTCCGAAGTCGCATCCCCGCCTCGGGACCTGGCTGGTACTTGCTATCCTGAGCGCAACAGTGCTGGGCCTTGCGGTAGTTATGCTCGAAAATTTGATTTTTTGATCTCGCCTCAATAACACAAAACCTATAGCCCTTGGCTTGAATCGCGTTGCAAAAGCAAAATATTGTGCCCTTCGGAGTCATGAAGGACCGCCCATGTCGCTTCCGACTGAACGATGCGTTCTTTGCCAATCGCCGTTATCGCTGCTTCGAGATCAGGAACTGCGAAGAACAGGACGGCCTTGTCCTGCGATGGATACGATTCGGACCCTTTACCTTCGAGAGCAACAAAGCCGCTGCCACTGTCAAACTTGGCGAACCGGCCTGGCTGGTGATCCGACATTTTCAAGCCAAGCGTTTCGGAGTAAAACGCCTTCGCTTTCTCCAAATCCGCAAAGTAAAGTTCCACGCCGAGGAACCGCGCCGCAATTTCCGCCATGCAATGCTCCCTCTGACAATTCGTAGCGCGTCACTTCACCACAATTGTCAACTCTTCCGTCTTCTTGTTTCCCTTCCCGTCATCGGCCGTAAATGTATATTTCGTCGTTTTCTTCGGCGTGATCGGGAAGCATCGGTTCACCGAGGGCCATACTTCCCCCACGGGAGGATCGACGCTCACGGACTCTGCATTCGACGTTCCGTAGCACATGGTCACGTCGTCGCCGCGATGAATCTCGCCCGGGGAAGCGTAAAAGCTGATGATCTTGAACGCGCTGCCGCCCAACGTTTCCACCGTGGCGGCCGCCTGCTGTCTTTCTTTCTGCGCTTGCTCCGTTTTCACTTCTTGACTGATCTCGCTATTCTCGTGCCATCGCGAATAAAAAACCCAACCCACATAAATCAGCACGATCAGCAGCGCAGCGCAAAACCCAAGCCAAAGCTTGCGGTTCGCCGACATCGGCTTGGTTTCCTGCTCATGACCAGTCAACATACGCGCTTTTCCACCCCCCCACAGCATCCGCTGTGAACTTTGAATGAAGTCCAAGATTGAGGATGCTGCGTCCACCGCTTCGGTTTCCGACTTCGGAACGCGAAACGAAATTAGCACCCAGTCAATAACCGTGTCCATAACGGTGTGAGCGTCAGAGAAGCCATGCGACGAAAACCTAACGCAGCCATGCAGCTTGCTGGCGAGCTTCACTGAAGCGACACCGCGACATTCGCTCCGCGATATGCTAATTTTTCTATGTGGCCTGTGGGCAGTCCGCAGGCAAATCCATGGACGTCTTCGAAGAGATCGTACGGCTCCGAAAAGCTGGGCAGCGCGCCGCGCTCGCCACCATCGTGCACAGCAACGGCTCGATCCCGAGCTACGAAGCGTCGCGCATGCTAATTCGCGATGACGGCTCCATCGCCGGTACGGTAGGCGGCGGCTGCGTGGAGGCCGATGTCTGGGCCGCGGCCAAAGAAGTAATTCAAACCGAGCAGCCTCGCAAAATGACTTTCAATCTAAACCACGAAGCGGGCTTCGACTCTGGCCTCATCTGTGGCGGCACACTCGAAATTTTCGTGGAACCTATTTTGCCTCAGCCCATGCTTTATATTTTCGGCGGTGGACACATCTCCGTCGCTCTGGCACGCGTCGCGCATCAGGCTGGATTTTCCGTTGGGATTGTGGACGACCGCGGCACGTTTGCAAACGCCGAGCGTTTTCCCATGGCCTCGGAGATTCATACGTGTTATGAGGATGCCTTCGAGAAAATCCGCCCTAATTCGGCGACTTACATTGTCATCGTCACCCGGGGCCATAAAGATGACATGCGCGTTTTGTCCTGGGCGGTCGAAACAGAATCGCGCGGCTTCTCACCTCGTTACATTGGAATGATCGGCAGCCGCCGCAAAGTCGTTTCCGTTTACAGAGCGCTGGAGAAGCAGCGAGTCCCGCTCGACAAATTCGAGCGCGTTCATGCGCCCATCGGTCTGGACATTGGAGCGCTCACGCCCGAAGAAATTGCCGTCAGTATTACCGCGGAATTAATCAGCGTCCGACGTAACGCCGATAACCTTCCTCACAAGTCCGTAAAGCTTTCCGAGATTGCAAGTCTGCCGCGCGACTAAAGCATGCTCGCCGTCGCCATTCTGGCTGCCGGTGAATCCCGGCGCATGGGCCAGCCGAAAGCGTTGCTGCGGTATCGAGGAAAAACATTCGTCGACCATCTCGTCTCCGCTACGCGGCACGAACGCGTCAACGTCACGCGGATCGTTCTCGGTGCCCAAGCCGAAGAAATTTGCGGCCAGCTTCCATTCGACGCCTCATGGATTCTTACGAATCCGAATTGGCGGCAGGGACAGCTGTCTTCCATTCAGGCTGCGATCCGAAGTCTCCCGCACGGCGCAACAGAAGGAGTTCTTCTCTGCCCCGTCGATCATCCGCTGATATCCGGTTTTCTCGTCGCCCAGCTCATTCACGAATTCGATTCGGGTGGAAAACAGATTGTGCTGCCGGTCCATAAACGAAAGCGCGGTCATCCCGTGATTTTTCGCGCCTCGCTCTATCAGGAGCTGTTAGCCGCTTCACCGGATGTTGGCGCTCGCGAAGTGGTATGGGCGCACGCAGCAGACGTAGGGGAAGTTGAGACAGACGAAGAAGGCGTAGTCCTGAATTTGAACGACCCGGAAACCCTGAAGAAAGCGCTCAACGAATAGTGTTCCCGTTGCTTTCCTAGCGCCGGGCGTCAGCCCGGCATCCTGCCTTTGAGAAGATTTCGAGCTTGGAGTGGTGCTGCCGCCTCAAGCTAGTTGAGTACGGAGAGCCCCAACCGCGTCTGCGCAAAGCTGTGCGGCATGAAAACTAGCGGGGGGAAGCGTTCCCAACGCTTCGGAAATTTGTTGCGCGGTAATTGAGCGAAGTTCACCGCACGTTTTGCCCGCTAGCAGCTGGGTCAACATCGAACTCGCAGCGATAGCGGCAACGCATCCCTGGGTCTTGAACCGCGCCTCCGCGATTCGCCCTTCTTCCATTCGCACAGATAACCGCAATACGTCGCCGCAAACTGGATTCATGACTTCCACCACGGCTGTCGCGGCGGCCACCTCTCCAACATTCTGCGGGTTCCGAAAATACTCGAGTATCGTTTCGTTGAACATAAACCTCGTCGTCGCACGCCACGCCGCTCCATTTCGTTCTTACGTCATCAGTTACTATCCGCGAAATCTCACGCAAATACGTTCCACGACGCAACATCTCTCAGATGTTTTCTCACCGAACTTTCGCGGCCAAAATTCGCACAGGCTCTATGTGAAACAGCATACGGCGAAATTACGGGTGTTGAATAGCTGATACACGGGTATGCAACACTGCTACCACCAACGTTCGCTTTTTCTTTCAAATTCATTGACAGACGGGGCATAGGAATATACCTTCTTGGTGCGGTCCCAGCCAGCGCTTTTCCGAAAGGGCGCGGAAGCGCACTAAATAATCTCGCCTAAAAGAATCGTTAGGAGACATTGAGATGCGACGAATTGGACACATCTTGACCCTTGCGGTGGCAATCGCGCTTTGCGCGAGTGCCGGTTTCGCACAAGAGGGCAAGTTGAAGATTAAGGTCACTCCGCCCCAAGCGTATGTATTCGTGGATGGAAATGCCATTCGCGAAGGAAGCCACCCGGTCAAGCTCAGCGCCGGGAAACACACCGTTGTGGTGGTGAACTACGGCTACAAGATGTCCACCCAGGAAGTCAACATCGAGGCTGGCAAAAACGACCGATCTCGCTGTGACGCTCGAACCCTACGGCGACAAAGTCGCGGGACCCTGGGGCCGGGTCTACATTTCCGGAACAGACGTGCGCGCCGCTGTTCTATCGAACGGAAAGACTCCCGGATACTTCGTCGGGCACGTGGACGAGTTTAATAACGACTTCTGGCTCTGGAAGCAAGAGTTGTTGCTCCCGCCCGGAACGCATCACCTGACCATCACGCGCGGCGGCAAGGAACTTTGGTCGGGCGACGTGAATGTCGAAGCCGGAAAGAAAGTCTCGATCGACGTCGGCAAGAATAAGCAGGTCACCACGGACTGGAGCAAACGAGACGCCGATTTGCACAAGAAATCGCCGCTTCCCCGCTTCCATGCTGGCATCGCTAGCGCAACCGTAGTCATCGCGCCGGTGAAGGCCGCCGTAACGAATTCAACTGCAAATATTAACTGCAGCCAGAATACGGACCTCGCGTGGCAGACCACGGATGCTGTGGATGTGAGCATCGACAACGGCGTGGGCGCCGTGGACGCTAACGGCAGCAAGTCTGTTTCGCCGCGCGCCACGACAACCTACACGCTGACGGCTACCGGTCCGGGTGGAAAAGTAACCAGCACCGAAACGGTGAACGTCAACACCACCGTACAGGCCACTCTGTCGGCGAGCCCGACCGAACTGCACTATCGAAAGATTGGCGACAAGGTCATCACCGATGACAATGGAACGCTGACTTGGACCACGTCGAACGCAGACTCCGCTAATATCGATCCGATCGGCAAAGTAGATCTCAACGGCAGCCAAGCGATCAAGGCGGATCCCGCAGACACCAGCGAAGTTCCGGAAGGTCAGCCCGCTCGCACGGTGAACGATTCGAGGAATTACACTTTGACGGCGACCAACGTTTGCGGCGGCTCCACTACGCAAACAGCATCGGTTCACGTGACTGGATCTGTCGAGCCAATCCCCAGCGTTGTTTTGCAGAGTATCTTCTACCCCACCGATTACCCAGACAAGAAGCATCCACAAGTTGGGCTCGTAAAGAGCCAGCAGCTGGAACTCGCCACGCTGGCCGATGGGTTTAAGAAGTATCTCGAATACGATCCCGATTCGAAGCTCTCCATCGAATCTCACGCCGACGTGCGCGGCTCAAAACCTCATAACCAGGATCTGAGCGAGCGCCGCGTCGAACGGATCAAGCAATATTTGGTCGATCAGGGTATCGCAGCCGACAAAATTCAAACGGCCGCGTACGGAAAAGAACGCCAGTTGGAAAAGTCCGAGGTAAAAACTCTGGAAGATACCAACCCGAACAAGCCGCCCAAGGCTCGTGAACGAAACAAGCAGGGCGACTGGCTCGCCTACAACCGGCGCGCGGACATCGTGCTATTGCCGTCGGGCAAAAAGTCGGCGCAATTCTACCCGCATAACGCCGACGACTCTGGAATCATGTGGCAGATTCCAAAGCCGCCGCTCAAGAAGGTTGAAGCAGCTCAGTAGTAATTTAGAATCGAGCCGAACGAAACGCGTCGGAGAGCAACCTTCGGCGCGTTTTCTTTTCTACGACCAACTTCGTGCGCCATTTTGCCGCCGGCTCTGTATAATGCCCATCGCACCATGGCTCTTTCCCGCGATACAAAGTTAGGTTCATACGAAATCCTCTCGCCCCTCGGTGCGGGCGGTATGGGCGAAGTCTATCGCGCGCGCGACACGCGACTCGGCCGCGACGTCGCTCTCAAAGTCTTGCCCGCCGCATTCGCCTCTGATCCCGAGCGCCTGGCGCGTTTTCAGCGCGAAGCGCAGGTCCTCGCATCGCTCAACCATCCGCGCGTCGGCGCGATTTATGGTTTCGAAGACTCCAGCGGCGTTCGCGCGCTGGTGATGGAACTGATCGAAGGTCCCACGCTGGCCGATCGTATCGCTCGCGGCGCTATTCCGGTTGATGAAGCCCTGCCTATTGCGCGAGAAATCGCAGAAGCGCTCGAAGCTGCTCACGACCGTGGCATCGTTCACCGCGATCTGAAACCTGCAAACGTCAAAATCACTCTGGACGGCAACGTAAAAGTTTTGGATTTCAGACTGGCGAAAGCAGTGGAAGGCGACATTTCTTCCACTGACGTTCAGAATTCTCCGACGCTTACCCGCGTGGCCACCCAAGCCGGACTTATTTTGGGCACCGCTGCGTACATGTCGCCTGAGCAGGCAAAAGGCAAGACCGTGGATCGCCGCACGGACATTTGGGCTTTCGGTTGCGTGCTTTATGAAATGTTGACGGGCAAGCGCACCTTCGAAGGTGAAACCGTTACCGATACTTTAGCAGCAGTGATCCGCGGCGAGCCTGGCTCGACAAAGTTCGCCAACTCGTCGCCGCCGGCCAAGGCGACGGAGGCAAGTAACCACCCCGCAGGGTGTGGACGCCGCCCGCGTCCGCTCGCTCGCCCCCTACAAAGATTTCCTCGCGCTGTGGAAAGACGCCGACCCCCGACATCCCGATCTGAAGCAAGCCAAGGCCGAATACTCCAAGCCGCAATAAACGCGACAGCACTCATTAGAAGCTAACAACGAAAATCGGCAAGCGAATCTCCTGCGTCATTACGTCAACAATGCGCATCCAATGTGGAGGAATTCAATTATACCTACATGACACGAAAGCGTTTAACCGGTTTCATTGCAATCATTCAGTCCGTTCTTTGTTTGATCCATCTTTTCCTCTACGAGACGTGGACATTTTCGCCCGCAGGGAGCGACGCGCCCGGGGCGCTCTGGATCAAGCTGGTGATTGGCTTTTTGTCGGTGAGCTTTGTCGCCGCTTCCCTACTTGCATATCGCTATACCAACGCTCCTCTGCGCGCGTTTTACAGGGCAGCCGCGGTTTGGGTGGGCATGCTGACCTTCTTATTTTTTGCTGCAATACTCTCATGGATTATTTTTGGAGTTGCGCGGCTCGCAGGGCTGAATATCAACTTCCATCGAACCGTGGAAGTACTTTTCGCTGTTGCAGCAGTGGCCGGACTCTACGCGGTTTTCAACGCAAGCTGGACGCGCATCACGCGAACGACGGTAAGACTCACGAACCTACCGGCGGCGTGGCGTGGGCGAAGGGCGGCGCTGATCAGCGACGTGCACCTTGGGCATGTGCGAAACGGCAGTTTTTTGCGGCGCATGGTAGCGAAGATTTTGAAGGAAGCTCCGGACGCCATTTTTATCGCTGGAGATCTGTATGACGGCACAGCCATCGACGCGCATCGAGCAGCAGAGCCGTTAAGCAAGCTGGTGGCGCCGCACGGCGTGTACTTCGTCGCGGGAAATCACGAGCAATTTGGGGACGACAGCAAATATCTGCACGCCATTGCAGCGGCCGGAGTCCGCGTGCTCAGCAACGAAAAGGTGGACGTGGACGGTTTGCAGATTGTGGGCGTGCCTTACCGGCACGCGACTCATGATGGCCACTTTGCGTCGGTGCTACGCGCTATCCGATTGGATCCCGATCGCGCGAGCATTCTCTTGACGCATGCGCCCGACCATCCGGAGGTCGCAGAGGCTGCCGGCGTTTCCCTACAGCTATCCGGGCATACGCACCTCGGGCAGTTCATACCTTGGAGTTGGATGGCGCGGCGGATTTACCGCCAATTTGTGTATGGCTTAAGCCGGATCGGCAAGATGCAGGTTTTCACTTCGAGCGGAGCAGGAACCTGGGGCCCGCCCCTGCGCCTGGGATCGAATCCAGAAATTGTAGTCCTTGAATTCCGGTAGAGTTCGAACTCTCACTCAGATGTGTTCCGAAATTGACTTCTGAATAGTCTGCATTCGTTGACGGGATAGGTGATAGGAGAGGGCGAAACTGCCCTTTTTGCACAATTGTGGGCAATGGAGATTGGCGGCGTGCACGCGACCACTAGACGAGATTTTTTTCTCTGGGGAATTAAATGAAATCAGATTATGAGAATTAATACCCCGGCGAAATTATTTCACCGCCCGAGTGCGCTCCGTTATCCGGCCCGGGTCGCGAAGTAGTGCGGACTGAGCGGTATGCTTCGTACTCTAAAAGCCGCCAGAAACTGAATGCGGGATAGAGAAATTGCTTTGGTGAGTAGTAATGCCTTCGTAGATTCGACCTATTGCGGCGTATCCGCGAGCTGTTTTAGTTTCTGTTCGGCGCTGGCCCTAATTCCATTACGGCGCTGCTCGTTGTCAGTCGTGTCGGAGGGCAAAAGTTCCAGCGCTTTCTTGGCGTTCTGGCGTGCTAGATCCTTCTGGCCATCCGCAAGATAAGCATCGGAAAGACTGTCGTAAACATTTGGCGAATTCGGATAGGCAGCAAGGTTGAGTTTCATGATTTCAACTGCGCCCTTGATATCGCCGAATTGAATGTGCTCGTATCCCACGAAGTTCACATTAACCTCGGAAAACAGAACGGCTTTGGGATCGTGTTGGCGAGTTTCTTCAAGAAGCTGCCCAACTTTGGCCGCACCGCCGGGCTGATCAATCCGATCCAGGATATGTACCTCCGAGGGGATCGCGGGAGCGTCCTTAGTAGCGGGTGCTTGACCTGGAGTCTTAATCAGCGTAGTCACGTACCAGTCCACGATAATTCCCGGCAACTCCGGATGCACTGCAAACATATCTGCCCCGTGGCCGCCTGTGGCGTAATGAGCGAAGGTTTTTCCTGGGTTTGAGGTGAGGCTGTATAGCCACTCAATCGCCAGCACTGTTGGTGGGAATTCATCGTCATCGGCGACGGAGAAAAACACAGGCACTTTTGCCGAGTTGCGCAGGAATTGGCGGCCATTTAGGTCTGTATTCCCCGAGAGCAACACCAAAGATCGCACCTCTGGATGGCGACGCGCTAACTGAACGGAATTATTGACCCCGCAACTCGCGCCACCCACGCCGATCACGTTATGCGAAACTCCCGGCTGGGACACCAGATATTGAAAGGCGGTGTCGAAGTCACTGGGCCACTTCTCAACTTGAATCTGCGCCATTTGCTCCGGCGGCAGCTTATCGAACGGGTCACCACCGCTCTCCCCAAGGCCGCGGTAATCCAGCGTGAGCACGTTGATTCCCGCTGCCGCGAGCTGCTGGGCCAGGCCGTCCCAAACCTTGCGCTGGCGGTTGCATTGATGCAGCAGTAGTACTCCGGGACCCGGCTTGCCAGCGGCAAAATAGCTCGCTTTCAGTTTGGTACCGTCCGCAGCGGTTAGGTCTACGATACGCTGCGCGGGTAACTGCTGCGCCAGACAGGTTATGGCGAACACGAGCACGGCGAGGATGCGGAGTGAGAGTCGTCGAGCCATCATCGAGACCTCCTCAAGCTGCAATATCATACAGAACCATACCTCAGTGCGAAGAAAAAAATAAGAGTCACCCACAGACAGCTCGGATGTGCTCAGATAACCGCTAGTGCCCAACATGTCCGGTAAGCGCTGCCAGTTCAACAGGTCGATGCAACACCATCTAATCAGTTGATCCGACGATATTTCCCCAAGAGAACCGAACTGTCCGGCTGCACTCACGCTCCTTTCTGCAGTGGTTCGAGTCGAACACTCAAAACCCTACTCCAAAAGGGGCGCCCTTCATATCGCGTCGGACAACCGGACATCTCTAACGATGTTGGCATCGACGACCACGGCTCGTTTGTAATCTAGCGGATTCGGAGCAGAGTAAGTAAAATTCTGGCGATGGCCGCCAGCAGATTGCACGGAAAAGTTCGGATTGTTTCACTTGCACCGAATGTCACATCCGTTCTGCTGGCATTGGGCGCCGGCCGCGAACTCGTTGGCGTCAGCAAATGGTGCAAAGACGTTGCCGAGGTGGGCCGTCGTCCGCAAGTTGGCGACTGTTGGAAAATGAATATCGCCGAAGTAATGCGCCTCAAGCCTACCGTGCTGATCGGCTCGGTCCCCTTCGCTCCTGAAACCGTAGCAAAAATCCTCGCGGAGTCGGTGACCTTCGTCGCCATCAATCCACGCTCGCTGGCGGACATCGAACGAGACATCTTCACCTTGGGCGGAATCGGGAATCGCGCGGCGAACGCTGAGAAATTGATTCTGAAGATGCGGCACGAATTCAAAGCCGTAGCCCGCGCCGCTCGAACCCGTCTCATCAATGCGTCCCGTCAGGGCACGGCTTCAGCCGTGCCGAAAAGCGGGTCAACCTCGGGGGTTTCAACCCCTGAGGTTCGCGCAGCGGATGGTAAGACCTCGGGTCCTAGTCAAAAGCCCGTAACGCGTCGTCCGCTTGTTTATTGTGAAGCTTGGCCCAAGCCGCGCATCAGTTCCCCTCCCTGGGTTGCGGAGTTAGTCGAAATTGCAGGCGGCACAATGGTAGGCACGGCAGGCGCTCGCCTTTCCGATGAAGAAATCGCCCGTCAAAATCCGGACATAATTGTTTTGGCCTGGGCCGCGACCGGAGATAGAGCAAAGCCCGCGACTGCGCTTCGCAATCCAGTATGGCAAAACGTTTCCGCGATAAAGAACCGCCACGTTTTCGTGATCCGCGACGAATTGTTAAACACTCCCGGCCCTCCATTGGTCGAAGGCGCGTGGGAATTGCTGCGTGTGATTCACGAAGCGCGCGAGGAAGACGTTTAATGCGAACGGTCGTAGCCGCACTCATCGAATCCGACGGCAAACTGCTCGTGGGACAGCGCCGCCGCACCGATTCCTTCGGCTTGATGTGGGAATTCCCCGGCGGAAAATTGGAACCCGGCGAGACCCCGGTTGAAGCCCTCGCGCGCGAGTTACACGAGGAACTCGGAGTTACGGCTCAGATCGGCCCGGAAATTTATCGTACGCGGCATCAATATTCGGAACTGGCCGAGCCGATAGATCTGATTTTCTTCACGGCTGCGGTAAACCCCGCCGAGGTTCGAAACCAGGCCTTCGAGACCATGGAGTGGCGCCCGCGGGAAACCCTCCACGCTTTGAATTTCTTGCCCGCCGACCGCGATTTCGTAGCCCAGCTCATCCGAAAAATCTAGTCCTGCTATTCGCGAGCACTCATCCATTCCCGTTGCCTTTGATCGGGGGCGTTCGGCGCTTCATGCCGGCCTTTTGAAGCGCCGGCATCCTGCCGGCTCTTTTCTAAAGAAATCATCGATGCAAAATCCATCATCAAACGTTGGAGCGACCGAAACCGCTGTTATTGTTTTCTCTGACCGAAAAAGGCCTGCGTTCCGAATGTCCGCCGCGTTGACTTTGGTGTATTCTAAAAGCTCAAAACAATCGGCGCAGAACTGTTGTGGGCGATTTGGTATTTTGCGGCGTGAAAGGCAATCGAAGCGATGGAGAACGACCTAAGTTTACCGATACAAGGATTGGACGATAACGAGCTTCAGGAGTGGCTCGAGTCGCTCGACTCTGTTCTGCAATCGAGCGGCCCTGACGTTGCCTCCTACATTCTCGAGCGCCTTCGCGCCCATGCCAAGGTCGTGGGAATTGACATTCCCTTTACTGCGAAGACTCCCTACGTCAACACCATTCCCCACCGCATGCAGCCCGACTTCCCCGGCGATCAGAAACTCGAGCGCCGCATCAAGAGCCTGGTCCGCTGGAACGCGATTGCCATGGTCGTGCGTGCAAACCGCGAAGAGCACAACATCGGCGGACACATTTCTACTTACGCCTCCGCCGCCACCCTATATGAAATCGGGTTCAACCATTTTTTCCGCGCGCACACGCCTGAGTTCGAAGGCGACATCATTTATTTCCAAGGCCACGCATCTCCCGGAATTTACTCGCGCGCTTTTCTCGAAGGCCGCCTCTCCAAGGAGCAGCTTGAAAATTTCCGCCGCGAACTGAAGTCCGGTGGCGGACTCACTTCTTATCCCCATCCCTGGCTCATGCCCGATTTTTGGGAATTTCCCACCGTGTCGATGGGCCTCAGCCCGCTAATGGCCATCTATCAAGCGCGCTTCAACCGATACCTCGAAGATCGCGGCCGCAAGCCCGTCACCGATTCAAAAGTCTGGGCCTTCCTCGGCGACGGCGAGACTGACGAGCCTGAATCGCTCGGCGCCATCGGCTTGGCCGCGCGAGAAAAACTCGACAACCTTATCTTCGTTGTGAACTGCAATCTCCAGCGCTTGGACGGTCCCGTACGCGGCAACGGCCAGATCATTCAGGAACTCGAAGCCGAGTTCCGCGGCGCCGGATGGAACGTTATCAAAGTTCTTTGGGGTTCGGAGTGGGATCCGATTCTCGAGCGCGACACCGAAGGCCTGCTCGTCAAGCGCATGGGTGAACTCGTTGACGGCGAATATCAAAAGCTCGTCGTCTCTTCCGGCGCTTACGTTCGCGAACATTTCTTCGGTTCCAGCCCGCAGTTGCTGAAGCTCGTCGAGCCGCTTTCCGACGAGCAGCTCCGTCGCCTTCGTCTCGGCGGCCACGATCCGCGAAAAGTTTATGCTGCGTACAAAGCTGCCGTGGAGCATCGCGGCGCGCCCACCGTAATCCTCGCGCGCACCATCAAAGGATATGGCCTCGGCGAGGCCGGCGAAGGCAAGAACGTCACGCACCAGCAGAAGAAACTCAACGAAGACGAGCTTCGCGAATTTCGCACGCGCTTTGATATTCCCGTCACCGACGAGCAATGCACGGAAGTTCCCTTCTACCGTCCCGCCGACGACAGCGAAGAGATTCGCTATCTTCGTGCGCGCCGCGAAGAACTTGGCGGCTACGCGCCGCAGCGACGTGTCCGCGCCAAACCAATCGCCGCGAATCTCGACGAGTCCTTCAAGGAATTTTCCGCGGGGAGCGATGGCCGCGAGATTTCCACCACCATGGCCTTCGTCGCGATTCTGCGGAAATTGCTGCGCGATCCAGAAATCGGAAAGTTAGTGGTCCCCATCGTCCCGGACGAAGCTCGCACCTTCGGCATGGAATCTCTCTTCCGTACCGTGGGAATTTATTCCAGCGTTGGGCAGCGTTACGAGCCTGTGGACGTGAACACGCTGCTCTATTACAAAGAAGCAAAAGACGGCCAAATTTTGGAAGAAGGCATCACCGAAGCGGGCTCGATGTCGTCGTTTATCGCGGCTGGCACCGCTTACGCCACTCACGGTATCAACACGATTCCGTTTTTTATTTTTTACTCGATGTTCGGCTTCCAGCGCATCGCCGATTTTATTTGGGCTGCCGCCGACATGCGCGTCCGCGGCTTCATGCTAGGCGGCACGTCCGGCCGCACCACGCTCGCCGGCGAAGGCCTCCAGCACCAGGACGGCAACAGCCACGTCCTCGCGCTCACCGTGCCAAACCTGCGCGCTTACGATCCGGCCTACGCCTACGAACTCGCCGTGATCATTCAGGACGGAATCCGCCGCATGTACAAGGACGGCGAGAGTATTTTTTATTACATCACGGTGATGAACGAGCCTTACGCCATGCCCGAAATGCCCGGCGACGTCACCGAAGGCATTCTCAAGGGCATGTACAAATTCCGTGCCTCGCAAAACAAAAAATCGAAATTGCGCGCGCAACTCTTCGGCAGCGGCGCCATCCTCAACGAAGCGCTCCGCGCCCAGGAAATCCTGGAACAAAAATACGGTGTGGCCGCCGACGTCTGGAGCGTCACCAGCTACAAAGCTCTCTACGGTGACGGAATCGAGACCGACCGCTGGAACCGCCTGCATCCCGCGGAAAAACCGCGCGTCCCTTACGTCACCGAAATTTTGAAAGATTCACCCGGCGTGATTGTCGCGGCCAGCGACTACTTGAAAACGTTGCCGCACATGATCCATTCCTGGATTCCGCGCCGCATCGCGTCGCTCGGCACTGACGGCTTCGGCCGCAGCGACGGCCGCGGCGCGTTGCGCGATTTCTTCGAAGTGGACGCGCGCTTTATCACGCTTGCCGCGCTCAATGAGCTTTTCCTCGACGGAAAAATCGAAGAAAAAGTCATGAAGAAAGCCATCGCCGACCTCGGCATCAACACCGAAAAGCACAACCCGGTGACGTCGTAGCCGCCCGCCGCTCCCGCATTTGATACGGCTTTAGAGGGTGAGGCTTTTGCCTTTTGTAGCGCTGGCATCCTGCCGGCGCTGTTTGCTCTGCGCCATCGCCTTCGTACCGCCAACATCTTGCCGGCTCTTTTACCCTACGCCGGTTCTTTTGTAGCGCTGGGCTTTCGCTCGGCATCTTCTCTGAAAATGTCGGCGCTCCTAAACTCAGCCCCTTTTCGGCGTGAACGCTTCCGCCACCTCTTTCGACGGAACCACCGGAACAATTTCAAATTCCATCAGGTCTTTCCATTGCGCGGTCCACTGTTGAAACAATTCCGGACTCTCGCACTCCATGAGCTGGAAGCAGCGGTCGAAGTTTCGTTCGACCCAGCTGTCCACATACTTCAACCCTTCGGGCATCATGCGTCCCTTGTTCCGAAAGCGCTCGTAAATCGGCGCTGCGTCCCGCTCATTGAACTTTTCTATCACCATGAACAGCATGCGTCTCCTCCAGGATTAAGACGGCAGAAGCTACTCCTCTAAATAAGTGAGCTATATTAACCGAGGGCTGATCGGCGTTATAAAAGTTTCGCATATCGGTTACACCAGCGACCTTCCTCCATCGACAACAATCGTCTGCCCGGTAACAAAATCCGCGCTCGCTAGGTACGCGACGGCGCCGGCAATGTCGTCACCCGTCCCGGTGCGATGCAGCGGGACGCGCCGAATATATTCTTCATCCGGCGCTTCGCCGGGAAACTGAATTGTGCCGGGCGCTACACTGTTCACCAGAATTTCCGGCCCCAGCGCGCGCGCCAGGCACCGCGTCAACATGATCGACCCCGCCTTCGACACGCAGTAGTGCGTGTAAAGCGGCCACGCCAGCAACCCGCCCAGCGACGACAAATTAATGATGCGCCCGCGTCCCTGGCGTTTCATGATCGGCACGGCCGCCTGCGCGCACAGGAATTGCGATTTCAGGTTGGCGTTCATGATGCGGTCCCACTGCTCTTCGGTCAGGTCTTCAAACTTCGCAGGAAAAAAGATGCCCGCGTTGTTCACCAGAATGTCCAGGCGCCCGAATTCGTTTTCCGCCGCGAGAAATAATCTTTGAACGTCCGCGCGCTGGCTGACATCTCCTTCAACCGCAATGGCGCGCAGCCCCTCGTGATTATTCGTGGCGCGAATCTCCCTTACAAGCTGCTCCGCCTCCGCCTTCGACTCCAGGTAGTTCACCACCACGTCCGCGCCCACCGACGCAAGCCGCAGCGCAATGCTCCGCCCAATCCGCTTCGCCCCGCCAGTAATCAGCGCCACCTGCCCTTCCAACGCCTTACCCGCCATCGCCTCCGTCCTCCTACTTGCTGCCGCTTGTCGAGACGATGACACGTTAACATTTTGCAGGACTGGACGAAACGACGAGATGCGAAGCACCTCGCTCGCTTGCGCGACGAGCGGACTCCCAACGCAAATCCATAGAGCAGTACTTTCAGCATCAGCGCCGAATGATACGGCCGCTGTCCTTCTTCGCCGTAGGCCGACTCCCAGGCGCTCAAATCCTGCTTCTCCACCACCGCACTGACCAGAAACACTAAATGCACTTCTCGCTCAGCACATCTCGTACATGCACTGGCAGCAATGCCGCCTGCTCCGGACTATAGTCTTGAACGGGCATGCGCTCCCTCCTGCGCCCTTTTTGCCTCATCTCTCTCCGACCTTGCAACTCCTATTCTCGATCAGTTGCGACACCGACTCCGTCGAGGTGGGGCGTTTCCAGCGCAAAGGGTGGTAATGGCGCCACAGCCACGAAGGACCACGCCAAAGCTCGGCGCGATCGCAGGCGACCTCATCGGCTCGGTGTTCGAGGGAAACGGACCGAAGAGCATCGATCCAAGGGCCACCGCCGAAGGCCACGCTATAATCAGCCTTGCAGATGCTTATGTATTGATGCCGGCGGAGGAAGCTGGCCGGGTGATTCTGCGAGGGGCAAGGTCGCGATCACGGTGGTTCCCTTTCCATCCGATCGGACTTCCATCGTGCCTCCCAACTGCCTCAGTCGCTCACGTATTCCGCGCAAACCGACGCCCCGCAGTCTCGCCAGAGGCAATCTTTGACTGGATGTCCTGGTTGACCCCGCGACCTTCATCGCTCACTTCCAATTTTATTTCCCCGGGAGAACGCCGCAGCTTTACAACCGCAGTCGAACTTCCTGAATGGCGATAGATATTCGTCAGGCACTCTCGCGCAACTCGAAACAGACATAACTCATAGTCCTGTGGCAGGCGTTTCCCATCTGTCAGGAGTTCCAGCTTCGCGGCGATCTTGCTGCGCTCAGCGAATCCGTCGGTGTACCACTCCAGCGCGGAATGCAGTCCCATTTCGTCGAGCAAAGGTGGATGAAATAAATAGGATATTGTGCGAATGTCCCGCGAAACCTGTTCAATTAGCTTGGAATTCTCCTCTACGCATCGTGCCGCATCTGGGCTAAGATTTAACTTCTCCCGGCCTATTCTGGCAGCGTTCATAGCCATCGCAGCGAGCAGTTGCCCTACTCCGTCATGTAATTCACGGGCTATACGTCTTCTTTCTTCATCTTGAAGTTTCAGGAGGCGCGCGGAGAGCTCCTTTTCCTTGATAGCATTTTCGGCTAGCTTGCGCTCGGTGACGTCCCGCGAGACCGCAAGTTGCGCGACGGTCCCGTCTGGGTTGGTAAGCGGCGCGGCATGGGTCTCCATGTGGCGGCGCTCACCGCGTAGTCCAACAAGATCGAACTCCAACGCACTTTTTTCGCCACAACAAATCTTTCCATTGAATGCTCGAAACCGGTCTCGATCTTTAGAGTCGATCAGGTCATAAATATTCTTGCCAACGACCATTTCAGGGCTATCGGCGCCAACCATCTTTAGCCCGGATGAATTCATTTGAAGCAAGGTGCCGTCCGGGGACACCAGCATCACGCATTCGGGTGTGGTCTCAACAATAGCGCGGAAGCGCTCTTCGCTCTCACGCATTGCTCGCACAACCTGCTTCTGTGTGGAGATGTCGCGCGCCACTTTCGATGCGCCAACAACGCCCCTTGTGGCGTCTATGACAGGCGAAATTCTCAAGGAAACATCGAGCGTCGTACCGTCTTTGCGTGTGCGAACAGTTTCAAAATGCTCGACCCGTTCACCTCTCCGAATCCGCCCGAGAATCATTGTTTCTTCATCTCGGTGGTCGGGCGGAATTATTAATGTAATGGGTTGGCCGACTGCCTCCTCGGCAGTGTAGCCAAATATGCGCTCGGCACCCTTATTCCAACTGGTGATAACTCCCTCGAGGTTCTTGCTAATTATGGCGTCTTCGGATGATTCAACGATGGCAGCGAGCCGGGAGCGAGCAAATGAGCTGCGTCGATTCGTCTCGCCCAAGGCGATAATCGCGCTTGAGAAGAGGAAGAACCCAAGCAGACCAAACAGCTGGCTCCGATCCTGAATCGTAAACGTATGAATTGGCGGCAGAAACCAGAAGTCGACGCCCAGTCCCGCTAAAATGGTTGTGACAATGGATGGGCCCAGTCCGCAGTACCATGCAGAGAACACAACTGCCGGCCAAACAGTGTGATACGGATATTGATTTCCGAACAGAGGAGTGAGCCAGGCCCGCAGAACGAGAGCGACAACAGCCATGAGCATTGCTAGGGCATACCGAAATACCGGCCGGGTCATGGTGTTCCGAAACTATAGCCATTGAGTTCGATAGTCAACGTCCTACATTGACACGTTCTACATTGATATTTTATCCGCCGGATGGCCGACATCTCACAAAAGACTTGCTCCTTCGGCTCGGTTCGCTAGCTTGTCGAGCCTGGATCGACCGCTGCCTGCGACGCGCTTCAGATCATGTAAGGTGGCGGCGCAATACCTTTGTCGCGGAGATAGATTTCTGCCTGTCCACGGTGGTGAGCCACATGAACGTAGAGCGCGAGGAGGACTTCGCGGCCCGGGAGGCGACCGTCGGGAGAAGAATGCGGAGTGTTGAGCTGCTCGTCGGTGAGATTGGCGATTACCCCGGAGCAATAGCTGAAAGAAGCGGCCAGATCCTTAACAATCGATTCCTTGTCGGTGGGGACAGGCATCGCGGGAGATTGAGAATCCTTCAGCCCGTAACAAAACGCGTAGTTGGTTTGGGCGATGTGCGACATCAGTTCAGCAAAGGTCATGGATGGCGGGTCCGGCCGGAAGGCGTACTCGTCTGCCGGCATGGCTTGGGCAACAGCGACGGACAACTTGGCGAGTGCCGCAAAATGTTTGGAGTATTCGGGCGCAGAACTTGGCGAGGCTGGGGCCGCGCCGGCAGCCGAGGGCAAGAACGCAGCAAGAATCGCAAGAGCAATTACGCCAAGGAATTTCATATAGCCTCCTGGCAAGACTGGACTCCGCCCCAGGGTCTCAGCGACCTGCCGGTGAAGGAGAATAGCGCAGAATTAACGACCCTTCCAAAACAGAAGAACGCGCCCCTTGTTAGCGACACTTCGTCCTTCGCTTCTCACGCATTCGAACCGGCGCAAAAGGGAGTCTTATCTCGTGTCGCAGAAACTTTCACCCCCGGGCTTGAATCTCAATTAGTGTCAGGTGACTTAAAGGGAGGACTTATGCCGAAAATCTCGAAAGAACACAAAGTGGTCACTTTAATTAATGTATTTACGGTCGAGCCGACCTATCAACAGAAGCTGGTCGATATGCTAGTGGAGACGACGGAGAAGACCATGAAACACATTCCCGGATTCGTTTCAGCGAGCATCCACAAGAGTCTGGATGGAGTGCGCGTCGTCAACTACGCCCAGTGGCGGAGCAAACAGGACTTCGATGCCATGAGGAACAGTTCGGAGGCGCAGGAGCATATGAAGCCTTTTTATGAGATCTCCAAGCCGGATTTTCATTTGTATGAAGTGGCCGACGCGATCGAGGTGCGCGGGGCGTCGGCGTAGTGAATGTGAAAATTCGGAGCGCAGGCATTCGATCATGAGCGATCCATTGGGAGTTTATCTACAAGATCATCTGGCCGGGTCGGTGCACGCGATCGAACTCCTGGAATTTATACGCGACCAGCACGCTAACGATCCGCTCGGGCCCTTTGCCGCGCAGCTTCTCGCCGAAATTGAGGTGGACCGCAACGTGTTGCGCGGAATTACCGAGCGCGCCGATGTGGGCTCCGACGGAGTGAAGGAAGCCGGCGCTTGGCTCGGTAACAAGTTAAGCCGGCTGAAGCTAAAGCAAGGCTCGAAAGATGGGCTGGGAACACTCGAAGCGCTGGAATTTCTGGAGCTGGGAATCCACAGAAAGTGGGCGTTGTGGCGTGCGCTGGCCACTGTCGCTGCCGGCGATTCTCGGTTGCATGGCACGAATTTCGAACAACTCGCCGCGCGCGCCGAATCCCAACGCGCCAAAGTCGAAGAGCGCCGACTGGAGGCCTCGCGCGCCGCTTTGCGATTCGCCAAGACGTGACGCCAAAATATGAGCAAATCGAAGACAAGAGCAGATCCCTTAGGGCGATCCGCAGACTACGCCGATTTCGGGATGACAACGTTGAGGCGACAGCAAACCGGCGCGGCAATTCTTCCGGCCACTTCATGCCTGTTCCCCAGGCTCGTTCGCCGCGGCGAACGACCGGCGCGGCCCCGATTGTTCCCTGCTAGAATCGGGGGCGAATGGAGGGGGCATGAAGATTGATTTACTGGCGATTGCGGCGCATCCGGATGATGTCGAGCTGACCTGCGGAGGAACGGTCTTGAAAACGGCACAAGCAGGTTACCGTACGGGGATCCTCGATCTAACGAAAGGCGAGACGGGCACGCGCGGGACGCCGGAGACGCGTTTGCGCGAAGCGGCGCGCGCGGCAAAAATTTTAAAGGCGAGCGTGCGGCGAAATTTGGGGCTGCCTGACGCGCGGCTGGAAATGCGCGAAGAATACAAAATGGCGATCGCGGAAGTGATTCGCGAGCTGCAGCCAAAGACGGTGATACTTCCCTACTGGGAGGGGCGTCACCCGGACCATTACAACGCAGCGAACCTTGGATATGAGGCGTGCTTCGTGGCGGGGCTGAAGAATTATCCGCTGAGCGGGCGCGCGTTTCGTCCCCTTAAGATTTTGTATGCGGCGGCATACGAAAATGCGCGGCCGACGTTTTGCGTCGATATTTCGAAGGAGTTCGAACGGCGCAGGCGGGCGATTCTGGCGTACAAGTCGCAGTTCGAGCCGCCCGAAAAAGATCGCAAGTCGAAAGTGTACCTGCCACTCGACGAACTTGAGGCGCGGATGAATCTCACGGCTACAGCGTATGGCCGGATGATCGGAGTGAAATACGCGGAGGGGTTCATCGTGAAGGAAGTGATGCGCGTGGACGATGTGGTGCGGATCCCGGTACGGTCCATTTGACAACCAGGGCCGCGCATCGCCTCCAAGCCCCCAACTTGTCATTCTGAGTCCGCCGCGGCGGACGAAGAATCTGCGCTTATCTTTCTGTACCCCCTCGCGCCCCCGCACCCGGCAGCGAAGACGCGCACCTGATGGCGGCCGCTACAAAGTCAGATGTAGGCACAAGCAGCATGAGAGCGGGGCTAGAATTGGTCGGATTCTTGGGTGTGGGTGAATCCGGGGAGGGCTTGAGCGGTGCCGCGACGGTCCACTTTGACTTTTACGGTGCCTTCGGCTTCGGCGCCGGTCTTGCGCAGGAGGACGTAGGTTGCGATGGCTTCGTTGTAAACCTTAGTAATCAAATAGGATTCGCCCGAATCGTCCTTGCGCCAGACTTGGCCTACTTGGATTTTCCCGACAGACATAATATGAATGTAGACAGATTCAACGAAGGCGTCAATACGGCTGCGACAGGATGATTCGCAGGGCGAACCTGTCTACGCGGTTCACGACGTTTGCCATGACGGCGGAAAGTCTTCGCGGGATCCAAAGGTCACAGGGATGTAATTTCTTTATACGCGGGAAACTTATTGGCGAAGACCGCCATCCAACCAATTATCGTGACGATGCTGGGGCGGGGTGTATAATCCTGGCAAAGCACCTCGGGAGGCACCCAATGAAAAAGAGCCTAGCAGGACAACTGGGGACGCTGATCGTTGCCGCCTCGCTACTAAGTCCCGCAACAATTGCAGGGCCGCAACAAGGGTCAACGCAACAGCCTCCGAGCCAGCAACAGAGCGGCCAGTCGCAACAGCAAGGCCAAACTTCTCCATCGACGCAGACTCCGCAGTCCGGCCAGCAAACCACGCCGCCAGCGCAGACTCCTCAGCAACCTGGGCAGCAGAGTCCTTCGGCGCAGGCTCCACCTCAAGCGGAGCATGGTGATTCGAGTACCGCGCAAGACCAAAGCGCGCCAGGAACGGGCAGCAAGAGTCCAGATACGATGCCGATCCAGCCGATGCCGACGGATCCGAGCGTCAAGGCAGGCTCAAAACAGGATGTGAACGCGATTGGCAATCGCAGCGTCGGGCATGGATTAAATTTTTATTCGCTGGAACACGAAATCGCGTTGGGAAAGCAGCTGTCGCAAGAAGTGGAGAAACAGGCGAAGTTCATCAACGATCCGGTGGTGAATGAGTATGTGAACCGGGTGGGGCAGAATCTGGTGCGCAATTCGGATGCGCAAGTGCCGTTTACGATCAAGGTGATCGATTCCGACGTGGTGAATGCGTTTGCGCTGCCGGGCGGATTTTTTTACGTCAATAGCGGGCTGATTCTGCACGCGGATGAAGAGTCGGAACTGGCGGGCGTGATGGCGCACGAAATCGCGCACGTTTGCGCGCGGCACGGCACGAAACAAGCGACCAAGAGCGACATCATTCAGATCGGCGCGATGGTTGCGACCATCTTTATTCCCTACACTTGGGCTGGATACGCGATCTATCAGGGAATGAATTTTGCGATCCCGATGACGTTCCTGAGGTTCACGCGCATTGATGAAGCAGAGGCCGATTATCTCGGTCTGCAATATATGTATAAGGCCGGGTACGATCCGAATTCGTTTGTGTCGTTCTTTGAAAAAGTGCAGGCGGACGAAAAGAAGCAGCCTGGGACGATCCCCAAGGTTTTCTCGACGCATCCGCCGACGCCGGACCGCATCGTGAAGGCGCAAAATGAAATCGCGACGATTCTGCCCGCGCGCGAAGAATACATCGTCACCACGTCGGAATTCGATACGGTGAAGCGTCGGCTGCAGATGATCGAGATGAATATGAAGGTCGATGACAAGAAGAACCCGAACAAGCCTTCGCTGCGCAAGAAGACGGATCAGCAGCCGAACAAGGGTTCCACGGGAGGAGGCGATCCGCAATCAACGAGCAGCGATCCTACTTCCGATCCCGACCGTCCGACGCTGCAGAGGCGGCCGGATCCCAACGCCCAGCCGTAAAACAGGAGCATCCTAACAAAATTCGCGGGTATTATGGAGGGTGCCGCGGAACGAGTTGCTACAAAATCAGCGGGCGTGAATTTCGGCGACGCCCAGGCGTTTGAGTCCTTCAGCGTAGTATTTGCGGTAAAGGATATCCCACTCTTCACTGCCTTCGAGGATTTCCTTTTTCTGCGAAGCGATTTTTGCGCGGACTTCGGTATCCACCTGCTCTTCGACCTTCAGCAACGACGACAAGATGGTCACGATTTCCTGGCGGATAGTATCGCGGTCTTCGACAAAATCGACATCGGGACTGGACACAAGAAGATCGATGATTCGATGAGAGATGCGAACGGTTTTCTCGCGAGTCAGGCGCATATCAGCGGAGGATTAATTTCCTTTCACGGGCGAGCTGGCCTTTCACTTTCTTGAACATTTCCTGATACGAAACGCCTGTGCGCTTCATTTCATCCGAATACTTGGCCAGAATCTCGCGGACTTCTTCATTCACGCGGTCTTCGACGGTTACTTCATCCGCCATCACCTGGCGCACCTGCTGGGTGAGGTTTTCTACGTTCTTTATTTCAATCATCTTTTGGGCCGCAAGGCGCTTTACCACCTCTTTGGCCATATAGCCGACATAATCCCGCGACAGAAGCATTCTGTGTGACTCCACAACTTATGGCGAGCATTTCAGTCTACTGGCAGGATATTCAAAGTGTCAAGGCGAGGTCTTTCCGAGCATTTCAGCGAACGTGGCGAGGAAACTGCCGTGCTGCGAATTCCAATAGCTTGGCGCGGTATAGAGCAGCGCCAGCGAACCTGTAACGATGCCTGCGATTATGGAAAGGGCGAAAACTATATCGGTATCATGCGGAGTTACGTCCGCTGGGCTGACGATCACTCGAGTCCAGAGAAACGCCAATGCGAAATAAGCCGCGACGCATCCGGCTACAAGGCCCGCGGTGCCATATATTGCCGGAATTACGCGCTTCGCTTTCTCCACATCACACCCCCTTGATCATGTTTCGGATGATGCCCTGAAGTTTGCGTCTGCGATGCGCGAAGAGAGCTTACGATGTCTATTCATTCAATGGCGGGTTGTGGCGGAAGGTCGTAAGTGACTTAAGGTGCTTGTGCGTAGCGTGGTTCTGATAATCTAATACCGGGAGTTCATCCCGGGCAGCTTGGACGATCAATAGCGCGCTCAAACTATTCGAAAGGAATTAGCGAAAGTGACACCACCTACTGCTTCATCACGCGGCATAAAGCGCGCATTCAATTTCAACGCGGGTCCCGCGACCCTGCCTCTTCCGGTGCTTGAACGCATTCGTGAAGAACTGTTGGACTACCGCGGCACTGGAATGTCTGTGATGGAGATGACGCATCGCTCGCCCGAGTTCGAGGAGATAATGTTTCGCGCGGAGCAGAATCTCCGCCAGCTAATGCAGATACCGGAAGAATATGCGGTGATATTCCTGCAGGGCGGCGGAAGCCTGCAATTTACGATGGTGCCGATGAATTTGTGCATACCGGGAAGACCGGTGGACGTGCTGCATACGGGAATGTGGACTGCGAAAGCGATCACCGAGCTTGAAAAAGGCATTCCTTTCCGGCTGGCGGCCTCGACTGAGGCCGAGAAATTCACGCGGGTGCCGCGGAAAGACGAAATCACACTCGTGCCAGACGCTTCTTACGTGTACATGGCGTCGAACAACACGATCGAAGGGACGCAATGGGACGAGTTTCCCCAAACTGGAAGTGTCCCGCTGGTTGCCGACATGTCTTCGGATATTCTTTCCAGGCGAATGGACGTGGGACGCTTCGGATTGATTTTTGCAGGAGCGCAGAAAAATCTGGGGCCTTCCGGAGTTACCGTCATCATCGTCCGGCGCGACTTGGCGGAGCGCGCCGACGCAAACCTGCCAACGCTTTTGCAATACAGAACAGAGATCAAAGAGCGCTCGCTGTTTCATACGCCGCCGACGTTTGCGGTGTACATTGTGGGTCTTGTGCTGGAATGGGTCGCCGCGGAAGGCGGTGTCGCCATCCTTGAAAAAAGAAATGAAGAGAAAGCCCGAATGCTCTACGACGCGATTGATGCCAGCGCCTTCTATTCTTGTCCGATAGCAAAGAACTCGCGCTCAAAAATGAATGTGGTGTTCCGCGTAGCAGGAGGCGACGAGGCCATCGAGAAAAAGTTCGCTAGGGCAGCTACGGCGGCCGACATCGTCGGTGTGACTGGCCATCGAGCCGTGGGCGGGATGCGCGTCTCGCTGTACAACGCTGTCACGGCCGGCGCGGTTGAGGCCCTGGTGAGTTTTATGCGGGACTTTCAGCGGATGGGCGGCTAGGTCGAAATCGCCCGGCTTCCGCAATGCTGGGGTCAAGGACAAGAGCTGTGAATGCAAGACAGCCACAATAGTGTGGTATTCGCGCAACACATCCTTGACTTGCGCGAATTAGCACTTTATTCTTGAATTTCGATGTCAAATCTTGTCAATCGAGGCGATTTTCTGCCAGTTCTGGCTCCCTCCGCCAACCAAAAATGGCCACCAGATGCGTCCCTAGTCGACACGATAGCCCAGGAAAGAAAAGCCGAAGCGCAACCTCCTCTGGATGAGTACTTTAACTCGCTCTTTACTGCGTCGGGACCGCAACATTGGTGGCCGGGCAAGACCCCTTTTGAGGTAATCCTAGGCGCGATTCTTACCCAAAACACCTCTTGGAGAAATGTTGAGCTAGCTCTAGGGAACCTTCGGACTGCTGACGTATTTACCCCAGCCAAAGTAGAGAAGGTAGATCTGCGTCGTCTGCATGCCTTAATTCGACCAGCGGGATATTTCCGCCAGAAGGCGCGAGCGCTAAGAGCATTCGTGCAATTCCTGCGCAGCGGGTATCGCGGCTCGCTAAAGAGAATGTTTGCGACGCCCACGATTGCACTTCGGGAGAAGTTATTAGACGTCTACGGCATCGGGCCAGAGACGGCCGACGCGATTCTCCTGTACGCGGGCGAGCATCCGGTATTCGTGGTGGACGCATACGCGAAACGCATCATGGCGCGGCACGGGTGGATCAGCGAGAAGGCCAAGTACGAGAATGTTCGCTGGATGTTCGAGAGGCAATTTCCGGGAGATGTGGAACGGTTCAAGGAGTTTCATGGGCTAATCGTCATGGTGGGAAAGAAGTGGTGCCAGAAAAGCGCCGCGAAGTGCGAAGAATGTCCGATGGGACGGTACCTGGAGGAAGGCCGGTGAAAACCGAGCGGTCAAAACGGAAGCGACAGTTGTGGCTGACGTTGGGTCTTGTAGCGATTGTGCTGCTGGCGGCGGCGGTATTCACGCTGGGTTCGCTGAAGATCCCGGTGCATCCGGAAGAAGGAAACGGCCTGTTGATCTGGTTCGCGCTGTCTGTGTTTATCTTCGCGGCGCTGCTGGTTTTCACTCTGATAATGATCAGGAGTTTGGTGCGTCTCTGGAATGAGCGGCGCATCCGGCAGATCGGTTCGAGATTCAAAGCGAAAATGGTTTTAGGCGCGATGGGCGTTTCACTGTTGCCGGTAATGTTTTTGTTTTTTTTCAGCTACGCGCTGGTGAATCGAACGCTCAATCTGTGGTTTCCCCGGCCACTCGAAATAGCGAATGAAGAGAGTCAAGTATTACTGAACGACTTTGGGGCGTCCGAGCTGAAACGGCTGAACGCGCTGGCTTTCGAAGCGGCCATGCGCGAAACATCGGATCAAAGCCTTTTAGTGCTGAGCCGAACCGCGGATGCCGCATGGATTGCCAACGCCCAAGGCAAAGTGGGCGCGGGAATGGATTTCGAGAAGGAATGGAATATAGGTCTGCATGGCTCGGAGCAGGACAAAGATGCTCGCGCAGATAATCATAGTCCGGGTCCGCCGAAACTGGTTCGAACGCTCGCCAGTGGAGCTCAGGTATGGCAGACGGGGAGTCAACTTTACATAGCCGGAAGCTCACCGATGCAAGGCCTGACTTTATATGCGGCGCGCCACCTCCCTGACGATTTTCTCCAACGTTACGAAAATATTGAGGCGCAAATGGCAGCCTATGCGCAGCAGAAGCAAAGTTTGCGCGCTTACAAGCGTGAGATTTTACTGACGTTAGCGCTGATTACCTTGCTGCTTCTTTTTACGACCACATGGGTAGCGCTGTTTCTTGCCAAACAGGTAACCGTCCCGATCCAGGCGCTCGCCGAGGCCACCAGGGAAATCTCGCGCGGCAATTTCGATCATAAGATCGAGGTGCAGGCGCAAGACGAACTGGGCACGCTGGTGCGGTCTTTCAATCGGATGACAGAGCAGCTTGGCGAAGGGCGCCGCCAGATCAACGAATTCACTCAGAACCTGGAACAAGCCATCGAAGAGCGCGAAGGCCGCCGCAAGCTGATGGAAGCAATTCTGGAAAACATTCCCACCGGCGTTATTTCGCTGAACTCGTCGGGCGAAGTGGCGCGCATAAATTCCGCCGTGGCGATGATCCTGGGTGAGCACGCGCGCAATGCGCACTCACTGCCGGAATTGCTCGGCGACGAAGCAGGCCGCGCGGTTTTGCATCTGATGCGGCGGTCGTTGCGCATGGGCGCAGCTTCACGCGAAATTGAGATTGCTACCGCGGGACGGCTAGTCCGCGCCGCCGTCACGGTGAGTTCGCTGGGACCGCGGCGCTCGAACCCCGGATTTGTTGTTGTCATCGATGACCTGACGGACCTGCTTCGGGCGCAGAAAGCCGCGGCCTGGCAGGAAGTTGCGCAGCGCATCGCACATGAAATAAAAAACCCGCTGACGCCGATCCAGCTTTCGGCGCAGCGCCTGCTACGTCATCTGGAGCGCAATGCGTCATTGAAAACGGACGCCAGACGGAATGAGTTCGACGGGCTGGTGGCGGAATGCGCGGGATTGATCGAGCGCGAAGTCCAGACGCTGGAATCGCTGGTCAACGAATTCTCACAATTCGCGCGCTTCCCTTCCGCGCGGCTTACCTCAGCGGATTTGAATTCCATTGTCATGAGCGCACTGGATTTGTTTCACGGGCGGCTGGAAGGAATTTCGCTACAGACCGAACTCGCCACCGCACTGCCGCTGGTGAAAGCGGATCCCGAACTACTGAGGCGTGTGGTTGCGAATTTGATCGACAACGCGGCGGAAGCGATGGAGGGGTGCACGATTCGCCGTTTGCGCGTGGCGACGCGCGTGCAGGGCGACGGCGACGCGGTCGAGGTCGAAATATCCGACAGCGGCCACGGTATTTCGCCGGCAGATAAAGAACGGCTGTTTTTGCCGCACTTTTCGACTCGGGAGCGCGGCACCGGGCTAGGACTTGCGATCGCCAGCCGGATTATTGCCGAGCACTACGGAACCATTCGCGTGGAAGACAACCTGCCGGGCGGCGCGCGCTTTCTGATTCGCTTTCCGGCAACAGAAATCGTGGCGACACAAGCGCAGGCAGGAATTCCCGCGGCCTGATCAGTGTGATTCAGGGGGTACCGGACTCGAGAAAATAAATGCCGGCAACGATCCTCATTGTTGATGACGAAAGCGGAATCCGGGAATCGCTTGGCGCATTGTTGCGCGACGAGGGATACGAGATTGAGGCGGTCGCATCCGGCGAAGAATGCCTCGAACGGATCGGGCGGCGAAACTTCGATCTGATTTTGCTGGATGTGTGGCTGAAACAAATGGACGGGCTCGAAACGCTGGAGAAGATTCAGACCCGCGACGACGCGCCCATGGTCGTGATGATCTCGGGGCACGGAAATATTGAGACGGCGGTGCGTGCCACGAAACTGGGCGCCTTCAATTTCATAGAAAAACCGCTCTCGCTGGAAAAAGTGGTTTTGGCGGTTCGCAACTCCCTGGAATATCTCCGGCTGGAGTCAGAAAACCGGCGTCTGCGCGCCGAGCTGGAGGAAAAGCACCAGATTCTGGGCAGCAGCGTGCCGATGAAAGCGTTGAGGCAACAGATTGCGCTGACGGCGCCGACGAACGGCCGCGTTTTGATTTACGGCGAGAGCGGAACGGGAAAAGAACTCGTGGCGCGCGCGTTGCATGCCAGTAGCTCGCGCGAGTCAATGCCGTTCGTGGAAGTGAATTGCGCGGCGATTCCGGAAGAATTGATCGAATCGGAAATGTTCGGGCACCGCAAGGGAAGCTTTACCGGTGCCAGCGAAGATAAAGTTGGGAAATTTCTGAAGGCCAATGGCGGGACGTTGTTCCTCGACGAAGTGGGCGACATGAGTCTGAAGACCCAGTCGAAGGTCCTGCGCGTGCTGGAAGAGCAGCGCGTGGAACCGCTGGGCTCGAACACGCCCGTCACCGTGGATGTTCGTGTGATTGCCGCCACAAATAAAAAACTCGAAGAAGAAATCGGGCGCAATGCATTTCGCGAAGACCTTTTTTACCGGCTGAACGTGATCCCTTTCTACGTTCCGGCTTTGCGCCATCGAATCGAGGACATTCCAATCATCGCCGCGCACTTTTTGAAAGCGTTTTGTGAGGAGTACGGAAAAAAGCAAAAGGAGTTCAGTGCGCCGGCAATGGACGTGCTTCTGAGTTATCCTTGGCCGGGGAACGTGCGTGAGTTGAAGAATCTTGTCGAGCGGCTGGTCATCATTTGTCCTTCGCCGCGGATCGAGCCGCACCATTTGCCGCCGGAGCTGTATCGCGGCGCGTCGAAGAGCCCCCAGAAACCGTACGAGAGTTTGCAAGAGGCGCGTTCGGCATACGAGCGGGAATTTGTGCTGCGCAAGCTGGAAGAGAACCGCTGGAACATGACCAAGGCGGCGCAGGTGCTGGGGCTCGAACGAAGCCACTTGTACAGGAAAATGCGATCACTCGGAATTGCTCCGGCGCGGGAATAGTCTGGAGAACGCCGGAGTGTGTGTGGAACTGAAAAGCGGAACTTCCGCGGCTCGCCGACTGGTTCTTGCAGGCTCTATGTCGTGGCTACAGCGACGCCCCGCACAGATTATTCTTGATAGTCGGCGAGCTGTTCGAGCTGGCGGTGCCAATCTAGTTGGCGAACGATGGAGGCATTCTGACGCCAGTGCGGCTGGACCTTCACCATTAGTTCGAGGAAAATCTTCGTACCGAGAATATTTTCGAGTTCCTGGCGAGCCTGCGTGCCGATTTTCTTGACGGTGGCGCCGCCTTTCCCGATCAGGATTCCCTTCTGCCCTTCGCGCTCGACGTAAATTGTGGCGCGGATGCGCGTGAGCTTCTCTCCTTCTTCAAAACTATCAACCAAAACGGCTATGGCGTGCGGAACCTCCTCGCGCGTGATGAGAATTGCTTTTTCGCGAACGAGTTCGGCGGCTAAAAAACGCTCGGGCTGGTCGGTAAATTGGTCGGGTGGAAAATGCGGCGGCGCTTCCGGAAGCAGTGCGAGCCAGGAATTCACCAGGTCGAGGCAGCCCGCTCCCGTGAGCGCTGAAATGGGGAAACTTTCCGCGAACTCGAACATCTTGTTATAGCGCTCGATGAGCGGCAGCAGAAGTGGCTTGCGGATGCGGTCAACCTTGTTCAGCAAAAGAAATACAGGCCCGCGAAAACGGCGCACCCACTCAATCGAAAAGCGATCGCCGGCGCCAAAGTCGGCCGTGGCGTCCACCATCAGAGAAAGGACGTCGATTCCCTCGAGCGCATATTGCAATTCGTCCATCATCATGCGGCTGAGAACATTTTCGGGCTGGTGAATTCCCGGCGTATCCACAAGAACGATTTGCGCGTCGTCGCGATTCAGGATTCCCTGGATACGATTGCGAGTGGTCTGCGGCTTGGGAGAGACGATGGCGACTTTTTGACCGACCAGCGTGTTTACGAGAGTGGATTTACCCGCGTTTGGGCGGCCAACAATCGCGACGATACCGGATTTGAACGCCATGAGTACGACAATTGTACGCCTTTGGGCTGTCTGAACCTATATCGCGTGGGTGTGCCGATCCGCCATCCTTTTGTTTCAAATGTCCACCGCCATGACTGCAAGCGCGTACAAGATCCAAGCAGTTGGTTTCGCAGGACAACAGAAGCAGCGAAGAGGCTTTCGCCGCCGAGTTCACGCAAACAATCAACGACGGACCCTAGGTTCGGAATGTTGCCGGCAAAGGCGCACAAGACGAGCCCCCCGTATCGTGAAGGAGAGACCGGGGGAAAGTAGTACATAATTATGTAAAGCAATAGAACCGCTGTTGAAGATACCGTTCCCAGTCGAAGTCCTCGCTGCACCGCACGAACGCCCGCGACAGTTCCTTCCGGAGCATGGGATTTCACGTAAAGCCCGAGCGCGAAGATTGCCCCTGTAACTACGAAAGCGATGGCGATGAGTGTTCGCATACGGGCGGGAAGTCCTAGTTTAAGCGAGCGCGGACGCGCAGGACTTTGCGCTGGTTGGCTTCGAGAACTTCGAAGCGAACACCATCTGCATCGATCACTTCGCCGGTGCGAGGAACGTGGCCAGCTACGCTGTTCAGCAATCCTGCGATGGTGCTGGCGCTGGAGTGTTGCATGGCGGCGTCGAGCCTGACGCCAAATAGCTCGCCGACCTTGTCCACGGGGACGCTGCCGCGAACTACCAAAGCGCCGCCGGATTCGCGAATCACATCGGGCGCCGGCCGGCGATCTTCTTCGCCGATTTCTCCTACGATTTCCTCCACCAGGTCTTCGATGGTGACGACGCCGGCCATCAATCCGTACTCGTCAATTACGATGGCCATCTGCTGATTTTTGCGCTGCATTTCCTTTAACAATTCGGAGCCGAACTTTGTTTCCGGTACGAATAGCGCGGGGCGCATAAGCTCACGCACGGTACGATGAGCGGCTTCGCGGTCGGGCACTTCGAGCATATCGCGCGCCATGACGATGCCCACAATATCGTCCAGCGATTTTTCGAACACTGGTAATCGCGAGAATTTCGTTTCGACCACGAGTTCGCGCAATTCTTCGAGCGAGGCGGTAGCGCGGATGGCAATCACGTCGGGTCGAGGCGTCATCACTTCGCGGACGCGCTTATCGCCAAACTCAACGACCTGTTCGATCAAACGCGCTTCGTCCTGCTCGATGATTCCCTCTTCGGTGGCGGCGTCGACGAAATTTTCGATGGCTTGCTGCTCCGCCGCAGGCGCGCTTTGTTCTTCCTCGGAGAGGTGCAGCACAGACACGAGGAATTCGAGGACGGCCAGTACCGGCCAGGTGAAAAATACAAATGCGCGCACGATGGGGACAAATGGAGCAATCCAGTTGCCCGGCGCGCGAGCCAGGAAAAGCGAGGGCAAGAATTGCATGGCCACCACCACTTCCGCGCCGAGGAAAAAAATCATTTCCAGCGCTGCTTCCCATGTGCCCAACGCAAAGAAGATTACCGCCCGAGCGGTGATCGCGGCCACCAGAACGAGCCACAAGCGCGCCAGAAGACTGAACGCGAGCGCGGCACGGCGACGCTCCATGTGAAAACGAGGTTCGACGTCAGATTCGAAGAGCTCCAGATGGGCGTGGATGCGTCCGGTAGATACGCGGCCAAGCTCTCGATATACGCGGTCGAGATAAGAGAAGAGCAGCAGGATCGCTGTGAGCGCCAGAATACCTAACGTATAGATAAGGATCGGCACGTTAGAGATGCTCCAGAGTCACCGATGCATACGCAGCGCGACGCATCATTTTGCAGTCGCACAACGGTATGTGAAAACGCGGAGAAATGGTTGGCCGACCCATGATTAAGCCAAGCCGAGATCGCGGCGAAGGCGCATTTCTCGCCGGTCCATTTGCCCTGTGTCGGTTTCGTGATCGTAGCCCATGAGGTGAAGAATTCCGTGAAGAATCAGGATGCACATTTCGTCTTCGAACTCACGCCCGAAACGCCGCGCATTCTGCCGCGCAATTGCGGGAGCAATGGCGATATCTCCCCAATAAGGAGGCGAAGAACTAACCGACGACGTGAGAGAAGAATGTTTCGGTCGCAACCGGCGAACGCGTTGTTTAGGACGTGGCTCATCGGTTAGGAACGACAATACATCGGTGGGACGATTTTTACCACGGTACGTCTTATTCCATTTCGCGATTTCGACGCTGGTGACCAGGCAGATCGTAACTGCGTTGGGAGGAACGCGTAAGAGTCTTCGTACCCTGGATGAGAATTTCTCGAGATGGTCAACCGAAACTTTGACCTGCCGCTGGCGATTGAGAATCATTGCCACGAGCGCTAGGACCGATGATTCCTGTCTCGCGGGTTCAGCGCGCCGTGTTCGTCATACGCTTTAATGATGCGCTGAACTAGGCTGTGGCGCACGACGTCGCGCTCGTCGAAATAGACCATGGCGATTCCTTCAATCTTTCCGACGATCTCAATGGCTTCGACGAGTCCCGAACGGCGCGAGTCGGGCAGATCGATCTGCGTGACGTCTCCAGTAATTACGGCCTTGGAATTAAAGCCCAGGCGCGTGAGGAACATTTTCATTTGCTCGCTCGTGGTGTTCTGCGCCTCGTCGAGGATGACGAAGGAGTCATTCAGTGTGCGGCCGCGCATGAAGGCCAGTGGCGCGACTTCAATGATGCCCTTTTCGAGATAGCTTTCAAGTTTGTCCGCTTCAAGGAGGTCATGAAGCGCATCATAGAGAGGGCGCATATAAGGATCGACCTTCTCCTGAAGCGTGCCGGGGAGAAAGCCGAGTCGCTCTCCAGCTTCCACCGCGGGGCGCGCAAGAATGATGCGGTTCACTTGTTTTGAGAGCAACGCCGAAACGGCCATGGCCACGGCCAGGTAAGTTTTCCCGGTTCCTCCTGGGCCGATAGCAAACACCATGTCGAAGGCTTCCAGCGCTTCAATGTAGCGGCGCTGGTTCGGACTCTTCGGCGCGATGCTTTTCTTCCCAAAAGAGCGTGTGCGAGTGGGCGAGAAAGTCCCGCGCAGTTCGGACGATGGTTCCGCAGTGGCGATGCGCAGGAGAGATTTTACTTCCTGGCTGCCCGGGACGCGGCCTTCCCGAATGCGGTTGTTATATTCGGCGAGAATTTGGGCGGCGCGCTCGACTTGAGCAGGAGCGCCTTCGATTTCAAGATCATGATCCTGCAAATGGGTGGTAACGTGCAGGGTTGACTCGAAGAGCTTGATGTTTTCGTCGAGGGTGCCAAAAAGTTCGTTGATGCCGCCGGCAAGTCGGACGGTCTGTTTCATTCAGAGTCGCCGGCGCCTGGCCCCAAGAAGAGTTTGCATAGACGCTAGCGTAGCGCGGGGACCGAAGAGGGTCAAGATGTGAGGTTTCCCGATTGTCGGCAGGATGATAAGTCGTTTACCGGCAAGGTGCCCGCGGCAATGCGTTTCAAGAAATCGCTGGCACTAAATGGCCGAGGCGCCGGAAGCTGGAGTAACTTTTATTTCACCTTGGGGGGACAAGCAACGATACCGGCAGAATGTTATGCGATTCTTTTACGGGAGATTTCTGCAACAAGGAAGGCAACTGAAGCGCCGACATCGAGTAATGTTCCTAAATGGGAATAGTAGCCATGATGCGTATCGAATGGGAACTGTTACTGGCAATTGTGGTTAGCTGAGCTTCGGAGAATTGAATGGCAAAGCTGAAAGAAACATCCCGTAATGCGGAAGGCAAAGTCTACGCGGAGCCGCGGCGAACGCAGCGTGTGCGGATTGGCATGTCCGTGCTAATTCGCGGAACGGTTGGCGATCAACCCTTTGACCAAAAAACAAAGACGATCACGGTGAACGCGAATGGCTGTCTGGTGCTGCTGGCAGCGAAAGTCAAGATTGGCCAGAGCCTTACAATCATCAATCCGCAGACTCAGGAACCGCTGGCCTGCACTGTGTGTTTTCTGGGCGATTCGAACGAAGGCAAATCAGAGGTAGCGTTCGAATTTTTGCATCCAGCGCCTAAATTCTGGCGAATCGCATTCCCTCCCGACGATTGGAACCCATCCGAGCGCAAGCGCGCCAGCGCGCCGCCGACTTTGGCTCCTCGCACGACCCGCTAATTTACATACCGCTATCGAACGCTGATGCCCGAAGATTTTTTCAAGCCCTAAGACGGGCGCAATTTATCTGGTGCGCTGATTCCACCTTACGGCTTTGCAGCCGGAAATTGAACTTTAGGGGCTTCGCGCGAAGCTGCGGAAGCCTGGAAGTATGCATCGTTGCGTTGGAAGCGGGCCCAGCGCGCGAAAATATTATTCGGGAACTGGCCGATGTAGGTGTTGTAGGCCTGAACGGAATCGTTGTAGCGCTTGCGCTCCACGGCGATGCGGTTTTCCGTGCCGGCAAGTTCATCCTGCAAGCGCAGGAAATTTTCGTTGGATTTCAGTTGCGGATAGTTCTCAACGATCACAAGCAGCCGGCTTAGAGCGCTGTCCAGTTGGCCATTCGCGGCGATTTTGTCTTGGGGCGTCTTCGCGTTCATCAAAGCCGAACGAGCTTTGGCGATATCGCCGAAAACCGTCTCTTCGTGCGCGGCGAAACCCTTCACCGTCTCGACCAGGTTCGGTATCAAGTCAGCGCGGCGCTGGAGGACAACATCAACTTGCGCCCAATTAGACTTTACCGTTTCATTCAGCGTGACCATCTGGTTGCGGGCTGACACGTACGATCCACCAATAATCAACGCCAAAACAACGAAAACGACGATCACTGCTACAACTGCCTTCATGAAATCCTCCTATCGAAATCTTCCCGCCTGCCAACGGACTTCTCGAGAGCTAGACCGTGCCGAGGCGGCGATCCACTTCATTCGTAACGACCTCAACAAGTTCCAGATATGCGTTCAGAGACGCTTCAACATCGATTTCCTTTTGCTTCTTCTTTCCTTCCCGCAGATCGAGAATGGCCAGAAACGCCGCGGGATTTGCGCCGGTGAGCGACGCGATCGCGTCGACGGTCTCACGTTTTGTGGCCGGCATGGCGTGACCGAGCGCCAGCAGCGCATGGCGGAACAGGGCGCAAAACGGCGAAACGGATTTGAGCATAATGTCGGTACGAACTTTGTTGCTGAGCGGCGCAGCGAGCACAGCCTGGCGCAGACGCAACCAGGCGGTGCGAAGCTCGCGCTCGACTTGAAGGCGATGTAGCTGCAGCGGAACTTCGAAATCGGTGAGAAAATCCGCGCCATAAAGAATGCGGTGGCGCAGCTTCATGTCGAGAAGCTCGATCGCAAATACATCAGCCGAGTTGCGCAGTTCATCCATGGTGAAAACGAGCGGAGCGAGATTGCCTTGACGCATCCACCACTCCGCGACACTGTGCAAGTGTTCCAGCGCTGCGGAATCGGCTCGCTCAACTACGCACAACACGTTCAGGTCCGAATGCCCGGCGCGAAATTCGCCCGTGACTGCGGAGCCGTAGAGTACGACGGTTTTTAGATCGTCGTGGATCGCGGCTCTCAGTCGATTCACCAGCTCAGTAAGTTTGCCTTCCATTCCACATCCTTCACGAATTACGCCTACGAAGCTCCAAAGTTACCAACTGCCGCTGGCGCCGCCACCGCCAAATGATCCGCCGCCGAAGCCGCCGAATCCACCTCCGCCTCCCCCCCCTCCAAATCCTCCGCCACCGAAACCGCCTCCGCCTCCCATCATTCCGCCCATCATCGGACCAACCCACCAGCCGCCACCGCCGCGTCTAGGGCCTCCGCGCCTGAATAGATTTGAAATCACGATGAATATAAAGATCAAAAATATGATAATGGCGACTGGGCCGGGCCCATTTCGTTGAGTTCGGGTAGAAATACGGCGCTGAGGAATCGGGGGCGAGTTCGTCAGGGAAACACCGCGGTCCTGAGCGATCACTTCCGCGACGCGGCGAGTGATCAGAAGCAGGGCCGCATCGTAATTCCCTTCCTTTAAGTACGGCACTGCTTCGCGCAGGAAGCTGCCAACCTTGCCGTCGGGTAGGATTGGCTCAAGCCCGTAGCCCACCTCGATGCGGTCTTGTCGATCTTGGACTGCGAGCAGGATCAGGACGCCACTCGATGATTGTTTAGGTCCGATTCCCCATTTTGTCGCCAGAGCAATCGAATAATCTTCGATGGGCTTTCCTTCCAGGGATTGAACGGTCACGACCGCGATTTGCGCGTGCGCTTTCTGGTCCACTTCGGCGCACAGCGCAGTGAGCTGGTCGCGGGCTGATTGGCTAAGGACGCCGACGAAATCGTCTACGTATCCCGCAGGCTTGGTTTGGGGAATGCCTTGCTGTGCGTACGCGCCAGATTCAAAGAAAGACGCTCCGAACCAGGCCAGCAAAAGGATGCTGGCCTTCAGACGATTCCCAAGAATTCCCTGCTTGCGGACAGACGGCATGGTGGGTCACGGGCATGTTAGAACTACGCGAAGCAAAGTGTCAACGTGCGGCGGCTTAAGATAGGCCGGATATACTCGGACGCCGCACCGAAGCGAGATTTCGCGGTCACGCGCAAGATTGTCAGCCGGCAAGCGGCGATGCTACACTCCGGTGTCCGTTTGTTCGAATGCGCACAGTAATGTTCGCTAATGAACGAACTGTGAGCCGAAATCCCTGATTAACCGTCTAATTTCAATCGGATACACGTGGCCGCCCCGTTGCATCGATATAGGCCACTTGAAACAAACAGGCCTGTGCGCGCGTTTAGATAGACTGAGGCTCGTGAACACCTCAACGTTCCACTTTTGCTGAGAGGAAAAACGACGATGATTCGAAGATTCACTCATGTTGCGCTGGTGTTTCTGACCGCTGCTTCTCTTGTCGTGTCGCCGGTCTTTGCTCAAACACAGGAAGGACAGAACCCGCCAACGCCCGCCCAGCAGGACCAGGGGCAGTCGGGCCAAGCGCAGGGAGCGCAATCGCAGCAGACTCCGGGGCAGGCTCAGCCGGGCCAGATACAAGAGCCGTCGGGTAGCCAGCTCAAATCACAGCCGAATACGCCGGCGGCTGACGAAGCGCGCAGCATGAAGACGGGACTGGGACCAGACTATTCGAAGGGCAAGCCGTTTTTTCCAAACATCATCGCGCCCTACAGGACAGCAAGAATTCCTCAGCCCATGCTGACAAATTCCCCTCGAATCGACCAATTGATCCAAGGCGACAAGCTAATGCTCAGCCTGGAGGACGCCATATCGCTGGCGCTCGAAAACAATCTGAATATCACCGTACAGAAATTCGCTCCGTGGATTGCGGAAACCCAACTCCTGAAAGCGAAGGCGGGCGGAATTCCTGAATTGAGCAATTCGCAGCAAATCGTGTTGGGAACTTCGCCGTCCGTTTCTTTCGATCCCATTGTTTCTGGAACTGTAGGTTGGGCACAGGCGACGATACCGATTAACAATCCTTTGACTTCTGGCACCGGAACGTCGACCGGCGCAGCGGCAGCTCTGACCACAAATCAGTGGACTTACAATTTCGGCTATACCGAGGGATTCCACACCGGTACGAACTTTTCGGTAACACTCAATACGATTCGGGCGTCATCCAACACGACGTTAAACCTGTTCAATCCTTATGTTCAACCGGTGCTCACCGCCACGCTCACGCAGCCGTTGTTGAATGGCTTTGGAATTCTGGTGAACACTCGCTACATTCTGGAGGCGAAGAACTCCATCAAAGCGGCGGACTCGCAATTGGCGCAGCAGGTTATCGCCACCGTCACGCAAGTCTCGAATGACTATTGGGAACTGGTGTACGACCGTGAAAACGTAAAAGTCCAGGAAGCCGCGCTCGGCGTTTCGACAAAGTTGTACGAAGACAACAAGAAGCAGCTTCAGATCGGGACCATGGCGCCGCTCGACGTTCTCACCGCAGAATCGCAGGTCGCCACGGACCAGCAGAACTTGATCGTGGCGCAAACCACTCGCTTACAACAACAGACGGTTCTGCTGAATGATATGACCAAGAATCTGCTGGCGCCGGAATTGGTGGGCATCGAAATCGTGCCAACGACGACCATTTCGACTCCCGAGGTGGTTGAAAATATTCCGCTGCCAGATGCGGTGCAGGAGGCCTGGAAAAAGCGGCCGGAAATTTATCAGGCGGATCTAAATCTTAAGAATGCGGGCATCGAAGCTAAAGCCACGAAAAATGCTTTGTTACCCACGCTCAACGTTTACGCTCAATTCAGCCAGCAAGGCCTGTCGGGAAATTCGGTGGCGTCGACGTCCACCACGCCCACCTCAATTACCCCGCTCCCGAGCGAACCCATCGTGGACTCGACTACGGGACTGCAAATCGGTAACGAAGTCGTAGGGTTCCCAGTTTTTCCGACGGTGCTTAAAACCAACGGCGTGGGCGCTGCGTTCGATAGCTTGATTACGAATACTTATCCGACGTATGCGGCCGGGGTGAATTTTTCCATTCCGCTGCGAAACCGCTCGGCGCAGGCCGACAACGCTCGCGCTCTGCTCGACGAACGGCTGCAACAGACGCAGTATCGCCAAACCCAAAATACGATCGTGCTGAACGTCCGCAATACTATCATCGCCCTCCAACAAGACCGCGCCCAGGTCGCAGCCGCGCAAAAAGCGCGAAACCTGGCCCAACGAACTCTCGACGCCGAACAGAAGAAATATCAGCTTGGGTCATCCACCAGTTACAACGTCGTGCTTCGATCGCGCGACTTGACGGCCGCGGAAGGCACCGAGCTGCGAGCCAAGGTCAATCTGGAAGAGGCGCTGGTGAATTTCAATCAGGCCATGGGGCGCACTCTGGAAGTAAACCGGATTACGATGGCTGATGCGCTGCGAGGTACGATCTATCGCGAGAAAAATATTCCTGGAACGCCGGACGATGCGATCGGAGCGAAGTAAGCCGATCGGGTTGAGCGAATAAGCGCGACTTGCGGATGAACCACGCCGATTTCCCCGGCTTGCTGGCACACTGGCGTTGCCCTACAATGAACACTAGAGAGCACATGAATTGAGAATTTCCCGCCATCCAAGGAGCTCTGCTCATGGCCGATAAAACTGGCGAAAAAATCGCTGACCCACTGAAGTCTCACTCCGGAACGGCTTTGGATGCGAAGCGCACGCCCTCTAAAGCGGAGCGCGAGTGGGAAGAAAAAATTCTGAGGCCTACTCTCGAAAAGTCTCCGGAACGCCCTGCTGATTTCACGACCGTCTCAAGCTACCCCATCCGGCGGCTCTACACTCCGGCAGATTTGCCCGAATGGGATGCCGAGCGCGATCTTGGCTATCCGGGTGAGCCTCCTTATACGCGCGGAATCCATTCCACCATGTATCGCGGACGCCTGTGGACCATGCGCCAGTTCGCGGGCTTCGGGGCTGCTGAAGATACCAACCGCAGATTTCGTTATTTGCTCTCGCAAGGACAAACCGGACTTTCTGTTGCGTTCGATCTGCCCACTTTGATGGGATACGACTCGGATCACGCTCTTTCAGAAGGCGAAGTGGGAAAATGCGGCGTCGCTATCAGTTCGCTCGCAGACATGGAAGTCCTGTTCGACAAGATTCCGATCGCGGACGTCACCACGTCGATGACGATCAATTCTCCCGCAGCCGCGATATGGGCCATGTACCTCGCCGTCGCAGAAAAGCAAGGCGCCGACTGGAAGAAAATTTCGGGGACGCTACAAAACGATATTTTGAAGGAATACATCGCGCAGAAGGAATACATCTATCCGCCCGAACCTTCGATGCGACTGGTGATTGATACCTTCGAGTTTGGAACGAAGCACACGCCGCGCTTCAATCCCATCTCCGTGAGCGGCTACCACATTCGCGAGGCTGGCTCGACGGCGATTCAGGAGCTCGCTTTCACTCTGCGCGACGGCATCGAATATGTGGAGCGGGGCTTGCGACGCGGCCTGGACCTGGACGAATTCGTTCCGCGGCTCTCGTTCTTCTTCAACGCGCACAATGACTTCTTCGAAGAAATTGCCAAATATCGCGCAGCACGCCGCATCTGGTACAAGACCATGCGCGAGCGTTTTGGCGCCAAGAGCCCGCGCTCGTGGGCCCTGCGCTTCCACACGCAAACCGCTGGATGCTCGTTGACCGCGCAGCAGCCATACAACAACGTGGTGCGAACGGCATTGCAGGCTCTTGCTGCGGTGCTGGGCGGTACTCAATCGTTGCACACGAATTCGCTGGATGAAGCGTGGGCGCTGCCGACCGAGTTTGCCGCGACCGTCGCTTTGCGCACGCAGCAGATCATCGCGCATGAGAGCGGCGTTACAAATACAGCGGATCCGCTGGGTGGTTCTTACTTCATGGAAACGCTGACGAATGAGATCGAGCGCGGCACTTGGGATTATATTGAGAAAATCGACGCGCTGGGCGGGATGGTTCCGGCCATCGAACGTGCTTACCCGCAACGCGAAATTGCCGAGGCTGCTTACCGCTATCAGGTTGCCGTGGACCGCAAACAGAAAATCATCGTCGGCGTGAATGATTACGTCGCCGAAGAGAGACCCCTGGACATACTGCAAATCGATGAAACCGTCGCCGTCGGCCAGACGCAACGCCTGCGGAAGCTTCGCGCGGAACGCTCGAACGACGAAGTTGCCCGCCGCCTGGCTGCTCTGCGTAAAGCGGCCGCAGGTACCGAAAACACCATGCCCTATATTTACGAGGCGGTAAAGGCGTATGCCACGCTGGGCGAAATTTGCGACACGCTTCGTGATGTGTTTGGCGTGTACGAAGAAGTGGCCATCACTTAGCGATCCAGCCTTGAACTTATTCAACTGTGAGGCAATCTGACATTGCAACGCCTGAAATCAGCTAGAAATTCCCTGCTCACGATTTTGTGCGGTGTTTTTTTCTCCTGCACGATTGCCCAGCAAGCGCGCGCGGCGGCGGCAAAAGACAAGAAACCTCCCAGCGTTAAGAGTGGATTTATAACCACGCGTGATGGAATAAAGATTCATTATCTCGAGGCGGGACGCTCCGCGAACGTCGAGAGCGCACAGGTGGGCAATCCCCTGCCGGCGGATGTGAAGCCTACCAAGGGCAACATCGCGGTGACTGGCGCGCACAACTTTCCGTCTCTGTTATTTGTGCCCGGATGGACCATGCCCGCTTGGATCTGGGAAAACCAGATTTCGTATTTCTCGAGAGACTATCGCGTGATAGCAATGGACCCGCGATCGCAGGGCGAGTCTTCGCAAACTTCAGATGGGCTGTATCCCGCTGCGCGAGCGCGCGACATTAAAGCAGTGGTCGATCAATTACATCTCGCGCCAGTGGTGATTGTGGCTTGGTCCATGGCTGTGGTTGAAACGATGTCCTACATAGATCAGTTTGGGACGGGAGATTTCGCCGGGTTCGTGTTGGTTGACAATGACGCCGGAGGCCGCGCTCCTAGCGACGACGAGCAGGATTTCGGGCTTCTCAAGGGTCTTTTAGAGGACAGAGACAAGGCGACGAATGGATTCGTCCGCAATCTCAATTTCAAGAAACCTCAGGCGGAAGAATATCTCCACCGGGTAGTTCAGGCTTCGTTGCGCACGCCGACTAATACCGCCGTTGCGCTGTTGGTTGGTTACTTCGTCGCGGACAACCGCTCCGTTCTGCCGAAAATTGATAAGCCAAGCATCGTTTGCGCTGCGAAGAGTCCTTACATGAGCACGATCGTAGAGATGCAGAAACAACTTCACGGCTCGCAGCTAGAGGTCTTTGACGGTGCCGGCCATGCACTGTTCGTCGACGAGGCCGATCAGTTCAATTCCATGCTGGAAGAGTTTTTGCTGGATTTGCGTTAGCCAGCCAGGAAATCGCAGCGGTTCGCAGCTATCGCTTCAAGTGAGATTTGAAGTATTCTTGCCTTCTGATGACCGAAAAGAAAATTCGTGTGCTGATTGCCAAGCCCGGCCTCGACGGGCACGACCGCGGCGCAAAAATCATTGCGCGCGCCCTGCGTGATGCCGGGATGGAAGTAATTTATACGGGGCTGCGCCAAACTCCTGAGATGATCGCGTCCGCCGCGGCGCAAGAAGATGTGGACGTTATCGGCCTCTCGATTCTCTCCGGCGCGCACAACACGCTCTGCCCTCGATTGATGGATTTGCTGCGCGAAAAACGCATGGGCGATGTGACCGTGCTGATCGGCGGAATCATTCCCGAGGCGGATATCCCCGCTTTGAAAAAAGGCGGAATCGCCGAGGTTTTTCTTCCCGGAACACCCACGCAAGCAATCGTCGATTTTATTCGCCAGCGAATTTCGACAACCACTCGCGGCGCATAATTATTTTGACAAGCGTCTCCCCTCGTGCATGAGCGCCGGAGGCGCGCTAGAAGCTAGCCCAGTGCGTAAGCGCCGGGTAGTTGTGTCTAAAGACGGTGGAGCGCCGGAGGTGCGACACATCGGCATCGGCTTTCTCAATCTTTCCGATTTTGAAACTCTATGGATACTGCGCGGATAAGTTTTGTGCGCGTATAAGCAATCCGGAATCCTTGGCGCTTAAGATTGCGGTGCGAAGCGCTTCCCGGTTGCGCGATGCTTACCGCGACGTCGCATCCCTGCGCGGCAGCCCATGCGAGACGAGCAGATAGCAACACAGCCTGAACGCCTCGCCGGCGAAATTTGGGCAGCGTGCTCGCGCCGAAAAGGCCGCACACTCCTCCATTTGCCGAAACTGCGCCGCCACCGGCCACGGTTCCATTTATCAGCGCAATGAAACAACAAGCGGCGGTGAAGAAACCTTCCATCACGTCGAGCATGGGCTGTGTAACCGGGAAATGTTCGGCGAATCCTTGCGCTACAGTCGTTGTCCACAACTTCGCTTCATCGGGTAATGCGCTGCGTACGGTTACATTGGCCCGCTCTGCGTCGGTTTTACCATCCTGCGTCGCGAGTTTTCGAAAGAGCACGTCCGAAACTTCGAGCAAATGAAAGCCGCGCTTTGCGAATCTTTCGTAGAGAGACATCTCGACCAAGGGACAGAGCTCAACGGCCGCCGCAGCGCCACGACTATGGAAAAATCCCCGCAGATGGTCGAGTTCAGAATCCGCCACTTCGCCATGGAGACCCACACCGATAGCTTGCGTTACTGGTGAATCCACGCCGGCAAATACCGCATAGCCACCGGCGATTTCTTCCACCGCAACCGGAAAATCCGGATGCTGGCGGTGAAACGCTTCGGCGCAATTCCGGCAGGCGGTCGCCTCCGCCATCTCAAAACGACGAGCGAGATTTAAGTCCACAAACTCCATTTTGATCCTCTCCTTTTTCTGCCAGCCGGCGATCGTTCCGGTTAGAAAGAAGGATGCGCAGTGCAAAAACGCGCAAGAGGTTGCGAAATACTGGTGCTAAGGGTCGGGAGCTGCGCGGGCAGGTTACAGCAGGAGTCCGGAGGCTGACCTACCCCTCGCGTAGGTATCGCAGGGCATAGGCGCCTCCCGGCAGAAATTTCGTTTAAGACCATGTCTCAAACTGACGCGATTCTAGCGCATTCGCACACGAAGTCAAAAGCAATCTCGGGTGGTACAATTCGTGGCTACGTTCGGCCATCGACGAAAACGTTAGGGCCGTGAAAGAAAGGACCCTTTGAGCAGCACGAAAAACGATACGCGCGTCGATACGGAATCCGCCGACTTCCAGAAGCGCAGCCGGCAGATGGTCGATCGGCTGACTGAGATAAAAAATGAGGAAGAGCGCATTCGCCAATGCGGCGGCTCAAAAGCCATCGAGGCGCAACATAAGAAAGGCCGGCTCACCGCACGCGAACGCATCGCGAAGTTGATCGACCCCAAAACGGAGTTTTTCGAGCTGGGCCTCTACGCAGCGTACGAAATGTATGAGGAATGGGGCGGCGCTCCGGCGGCCGGCACCATCACCGGGCTGGCGAGCGTTTCTGGGCGCCGCGTGATGATCATCGCGAATGACGCAACCGTAAAAGCGGGCGCGTTTTTCCCGATGACGGCAAAAAAGGTAATTCGCGCGCAAAACATCGCCATCGAAAATCACATTCCTACGATTTACCTAGTCGATTCCGCCGGCGTTTTCCTCCCGCTCCAGGAAGACGTGTTCCCGGACACGGACGATTTCGGCCGCGTCTTCCGCAACAATGCCGTGATGAGCGCGATGGGCATCCCACAAATTACCGCGATCATGGGAATGTGTGTGGCGGGCGGCGCCTACTTGCCCGTAATGTGCGACAAGATTCTGATGACGGAAGGCAGCGGCCTTTTTCTCGCTGGCCCCGCTTTGGTCCAGGCTGCGATCGGCCAGAAGACTTCCGCGGAAGAACTCGGCGGCGCTCAAATGCACGCGCAAATCAGCGGCACGATCGATTTCCGCGAGCCCGACGATGCCGCGTGCATCAAACGCATTCGCGCGCTGATGGACAAAATCGGCCAGCCCGCCGGCGCCCCATTCGATCACAAAACGGCCACACCGCCTTCCCATTTAAGCGAAGAAATTTATGGAATTTTCTCCGCAGATCCGGGCAAGCAATATGACATGCGCGAAATCATTGCGCGGATCGTGGACAAGAGCGAGTTCGAAGAATACCGGGCGGAATATGGGCAAACGCTGATATGCGGCTATGCCCGCGTCGGCGGTTGGTCCGTTGGAATTGTAGCGAATCAGAAAAAATCCGTCACGGTGGCGGCGCCCGGCACGGGTGAGAAGCGCATCGAATTTGGCGGCGTGATTTATACCGAGTCGGCGGACAAGGCCGCGCGCTTTATTTTGGATTGCAATCAGAATCTAATACCTCTGGTCTTCCTCCACGACGTGAATGGATTTATGGTGGGCAAGGAAGCAGAATGGAGCGGGATCATTCGCGCCGGCGCAAAGATGGTGAATGCGGTGGCGAACAGCGTGGTGCCGAAGATTGCGGTGATCTGTGGAGGCAGCTTCGGCGCGGGGCACTACGCCATGTGCGGCAAAGCCTACGACCCCAGATTTATTTTTGCCTGGCCCACCGCGCGCTACGCTGTAATGGGCGGCGATGCAGCGGCAGGAACGCTGGTCGAAATCAAAATCAAGCAGCTCGAGCGCGAAGGCAAAAGGCTCAGTGATGCCGAGAAAAAAGAGCTTTACGAATCCACACGCGCGACCTACGAGCACCAGACCGACCCTCGCTACGCGGCCGCGCGCCTGTGGGTGGACGCAATCATCGATCCCGCCCGCACGCGCGAAGCTTTGATTGAGGCATTAGAATCGGCCGCATTGAATCCTCATGTGGCCGAGTTCAAGACAGGCGTGTTGCAGACGTAAATGGAGGAAGAGAATGCAAGTGCGAGACGCGGCGGAGTTACGACGCTGCTTTTAACTCTGCTCCTCGTTTCGCCGTGCTTTTTTGCGTGGGCCAGCTCCTACGTGATTTCGCAGGGGGGGCCAAATTCTCAATCCGGCATCTGGTTCATGTATCAGGTTTCGCAATACATTGCATATCTTGGTCTGATCGTAGCTGCGGTTCTTACAATTATTAACGCGAAGCAAGACGCGATATCTCGAATCATTGTTTTTTTGATGACACTCTCAATTGTGAGCGGAATTGCAGCGCTCTGGTACGCGGTACATATCTATAGGAGCCCCTGGTACTGAATATGGCAGAAAACGTCACGATCGTTGAATGTCCGCGAGATGCATGGCAGGGCCTGAGGCAGATTATCCCGACAAAAGAAAAAGTTCATTATCTGGGCCGCTTGCTTACGCTTGGCTTTCGGCACATCGACGCAGTGAGTTTTGTTTCGCCGAAGCACGTCCCGCAGATGGCCGATAGCGAAGAGGTGATGCGTGAGTTAAGGAAATTGAAAGCGCCTCGAGGGACGGCGCCGGAAATTATCGGAATCGTCGTCAACGCACAAGGACTCGAACGCGCCCTCGCGACGCCGGGCGTAACCACGATCGGCTATCCATATTCCATCTCCGCATACTTTCGGCGCGCGAACGCGAATATGTCGCGTGAGCAAACCCACGAGCTGGTGCAAAGACTGCAACGCGATACAAAATCAGCCGGCAAAAATCTCGTTGTCTATATTTCCATGGCGTTTGGAAATCCTTACGACGAGCCGTGGGGTCCAGAAATAGTCGAAGAAACTCTCGTGTGGCTGAAGGACGTCGGCGTGCGAACGGTTTCACTGGCAGACACCGTGGGCACCGCGTCACCGGAAGATGTGGCGCGTCTGTATACCGCGGCGAAAAATTCCGTGGCGGGAGTTGAAATTGGCGTGCATTTGCACAGCCGTCCGGAACGCGCGCCGGAAAAAGTGTTGGCCGCTTACGAAGCGGGATGCCGGCGATTTGACGGCGCATTAACGGGCTTGGGCGGATGTCCATTCGCGGGAGACGATCTCGTCGGTAATATTCCCACCGAAGCGGTTTTGACCACGTTGGCCGCGCGCGGCGTTTCCACTGGAATTGATACCAAGTCTCTCGCCGTGGCTTGCGCAATGACCGGGGAGATTCGCGAGAAATACGGGCACGTGCCGAAGACGATCGATCCCATAACCTCGACAACAGTAAATTGAAATCGGGGCCGGCGTGGAATACAGCACATTAAAATTCGAGCGCGACGGCGGGGTCGCTACCATCACGCTGAATCGTCCGGAAAAACGCAATGCGATTTCCACGCCCATGATCGAAGATCTTTTCGCCGCACTTGACACTGCGGCGAGCGAAAGATCCATTCGCGTTGTAATTCTGACCGGTGCGGGAAAAGCTTTTTGCTCTGGGATGGATCTCGAGACATTGCAGGAAGTCGCCAAGCAGACTCCTGCGGAGAATCTTGGCGACTCACGCCGGATGGCGAGAATGTTTCGCCTCGTTTACAGTTTTCCAAAACCGCTGATCACTGCTGTGAATGGCGCAGCGATTGCCGGAGGCTGTGGGCTGGCAACCCTCTCGGATTTCACTTTAGCAGTCCCGGCTGCAAAATTTGGCTACACGGAAGTGCGCATCGGATTTATCCCCGCGTTGGTTTCGGTGATGCTTCGCCGGCAAGTGGGCGAAAAACACGCGCGCGACCTTTTGCTCACGGGCCGGATTATTGATGCCGCGGAAGCGTTCCGCATGGGATTGGTCACCGAGATCGTCCCTCCCGAAAATCTTATGAGGCGAGTGCGCGAGGTTGCCCACATGTTTCTGGAGGCCAGTCCAACAAGCCTGACGATGACCAAGCGATTGCTCCTGCGTTACGACGAAGATCAGTTGAGCCACGAAGTAGAGGCGGCCACGCAAGAAAACGCGAAGATTCGCGCCACAGAAGATTTTCGCGAGGGCCTCGCATCATTTTTGGAAAAACGCCCGCCGAAATGGACCGGCCGTTAGGCGAGTAGATAGGTGACGAAGGCCGCCGGGCCATTCGCCGAGTAATTTAATCCTACCGCACGTTCAACGCGGAGTAACACCCTCGCTTTACGCGCGTCAGTGTGTCCGGTAGAATCTCTCGTCGCGCCAGCAGCCTTTGGCTCGCCGCGCGCCGGGGGAAGATGCTGCGTTTCGTAACCGCTGGAGAGTCGCACGGTCAAGCTTTGGTCGCCTGGATCTCCGGACTTCCTGCCGGACTGCCGGTGGATCAGGATTTTATCCAGCGTGAACTCCATCGTCGGCAGCTGGGTTACGGGCGAGGCGCGCGCCAGCGCATCGAGAAAGACCAAGCGGAAATCTTCGCGGGGGTGCGACACGGAAAAACGATTGGCGCGCCAATCGCGTTGCGCATGGAGAACCGCGACTGGAAAAATTGGGAAAAGACCCTTCCGGTGGAAGATACGCAGGGAGCCGAGGACGCGCAGCGGCACCTTACAGCGCCGCGTCCGGGCCACGCGGATCTGGCCGGCGCTCTGAAATTCGATTTCCACGATGCGCGATATATTCTTGAGCGTGCATCCGCGCGCGAGACGGCCGCGCGCGTTGCGGCTGGGGCGTTTGCCAAATTGCTTCTGCGCGAGTTTGGCGCGACAGTCTTGAGCCACACAATCGCAGTGGGCCACGTTCGCCTGGAACGCGACGTCGCCTGGCAAGATATCGTCGAGGCATGCGAGAATCTGGATTCGCCTTTGCGCTGCGTGGACGCCGCAACGGAATCGCGAATGAAGGCAGAAGTGGAGCGCGCGCTGAAAGAAGGCGATTCGGTGGGCGGAGTTTTTGAGGTTGTTGCGCATGACATTTCGCAGGGACTGGGAAGCCACGCGCAATGGGACGAGAAGCTTGACGCAAAGCTGGCGCGCGGGGTGATGTCGATTCAAGCGGTCAAGGCGGTCGAAATCGGCACGGGGATTGAAAACGCAGGAAGCTACGGCTCGGAGGTTCAGGACGAAATCCGTTACGATACAGGTAGCAAAAGATTCGCGCGTTCTTCGAATCGCGCGGGCGGAATAGAGGGCGGAATTTCCAACGGCAGCGATATCATCGTCCGCGGATACCTGAAGCCGATTTCAACGCTGCGCCGGCCATTGCTCACAGCTGATTTGAAAACGAAAAAGGCGGTGAAAGCTGCTTACGAGCGTTCAGATGTGTGTGTGGTCCCAGCCGCTGGGGTGATCGGCGAAGCTATGGTCGCGCTGGAATTGGCAGGGGCGTTTCTGGAAAAGTTTGGCGGGGATTCAATTGCAGAGACGCGGCGCAACTTTGAGGGGTATCAGAAACAGCTAGACGACTTTTAGCGGCTCCGTCGACTTTGACCGGCTGAAAAGTAAAAATAGAGGAAAAACGCAGCGAAGATGATTCATCCAATTGTGAAATACGGCGACCCGGTGCTGGAAACGCCGACGAAACAGGTGGAAAAGTTCGACGCGGATCTTCAGAAGCTTGTGGACGACATGTTCGAATCCATGTACGCGGCTTCGGGCGTGGGCCTTGCCGCGCCGCAGATCGGGCTAAGCTTGCGTGTCACGGTGATCGACGTAAGCAACGGGAAGAACCCGGAGGCCAAACTCGTCTGCGCGAATCCGGAAATAATCCACGCCGAAGGCGAACAGCGCGAAGAAGAAGGATGCCTCTCGGTTCCCGGTTTCCGCGCGCATGTGGCGCGGCCGCAATACGTGACCATACGTGCGCAAGACGCCACGGGCAAAGAGTTCGAAATGCGCGGTGAGGGATTACTCGCTCGCGCGTTCTGCCATGAAATCGATCACCTTAATGGAGTTCTGTTCATCACCCACCTGAGCATGCTCAAGCGCGACATGATCAAGCGCAAAATTCGCAAAATGAAAAAAGCCGGCGAGTGGTAGGACGCGCGTGCCGCTTAGAATTATCTTTTGCGGCACTCCTGAGTTTGCGCTGCCATCTCTGCGCCACCTGCTTTCCGAATCGGATTTTAAAATCGAGGGTGCGGTAACCCAGCCCGACCGGCCGCGCGGCCGGGGACATGCCACTTCCGCATCGCCGGTAAAAGAAGTAGCGGGTTCCGCCGGAGTTCCCGTGTATCAACCCGAAAAAATTAAATCGGACGAGGCATTCGACTACTTCAAGCGAATTGCGCCGGACGCAGTGGTGATAATTGCCTACGGCCAAATTATTCCGCAGCGGCTGATTGAAATTCCCCGCCTTGGCTGGATCAATCTGCACGGGTCACTTCTTCCGAAATATCGCGGGGCCGCGCCGATCCATCGCGCGATTCTGAACGGCGACACTCATACGGGGTTGACGACGATGCGTATCGACGCCGGATTCGATACCGGTCCTATGCTGCTGAAGTTCGAAACTGACATTCGCCCGGACGAAACTGCTCCGGAATTGTACGCTCGCTTGGCGGATGCGGGGGCGCCCCTGTTGGTTGAAACTTTACGTGGCCTCGAGCGCGGATCCATCACCCCGATTCCCCAGGATAATTCGAAGGCGAGTCTCGCGCCGCCGCTGAAAAAAGAAGAAGGACAGATTGATTGGGCGCTGCCAGCTCAACAAATCTACAACCGGATTCGCGGATTGCAGCCGTGGCCTGGCTCGTTTACTGCATTTCGGGGAAAGAATTGCGCCCTATGGGGCCGGCCAATTTCAAGACCAAACGAAGAAGCGCTGTCTAAGATTTCGCTCACTGGCGCTAAATTATCGAGCGGCGAAATTCAAACGAGCGGCGGCAACGTGATGGTCTCTTGCGGCGATGGCAATGCCCTGCTAATGGAATTCGTGCAGCTTGAGGGACGCAAGCGCATCACTGCGCTCGAATTCGCAAACGGTGCGCGCCTGAAACGCGGCGAGCGCTTCGGCGAATAATTCCCAGCCCTTATTATTCTATGGACGGTGTGCATTCGCTCGATTAGGGCCCACCGCTAACTCAATGCCCATAAGCGTTGCGAGGAAGATTGCCTACGATGTGCTGCGTCGCGTGGAGGCCGAAGGCGCGTACGCGAGCGATGCGTTGCACGTCGAGCTTGGCCCAGGAGTGAGAGCGGACGACGCGGCGCTCGCCACCGAACTCACGCTCGGAGTTCTGCGCTGGCGCAGGATGCTGGATTTCTTGCTGGAGCGTGCGCTGAAGAAGCCCGTCGCGCGGCTGGATCTTCCCGTGGCAATTGCATTGCGGCTGGGCCTCTACCAGATTCGATTCCTCAAACGCATACCCGCGCGAGCCGCTGTGAACGAATCGGTGGAGCTGGTAAAGCGCGCGCGGAAGGTTTCTGCGACTTCGCTTGTCAATGCGGTCCTGCGGCGCGCCTCGGCAGAAGCGGAACAGCCGCCGGAAAAGTTTCTGCCTGCCGGCATGTCGAGCGCCGCACGGCTGGGAATCGTTCATTCGCATCCCGAGTGGCTGGTCGAACGTTGGCTAGCACGCTTCGGTGAGGCGCAGACGAGTTCGCTGCTCGAAGCTAACAATCAAACGCCGCGGCTGAGTTGCGGGTTGCATGACGCAAAGCGTCGGGACGAAATTCTCAATGCTCTGCGGAAGTCCGGCCTGCGCGTGGAACCGGGACACTTACTGAAGGCCGCGTTCGCTGTGAATGGCGGCAGCCCAACGCGCACTGAAGCATTCCGCCGCGGACATATTTCCATTCAGGACGAAGCATCGCAAGCGATTCCGTTGCTTGTTGACGTGCAACCGGGCGATCGAGTCCTCGATTTGTGCGCTGCCCCGGGCGGAAAAACGACTCCGCTCGCGCGCAACGCAGGAAAGAATGGACTACTCGTCGCCGCGGATCGTCACGCGCACCGCATTCGCGCCATGCGCGAACAGTTCAAGCGTGTCGATCTAGGCGAAGCGCGGTTGGTAGAACTGGATGCGTCCAGACCCCTTCCCTTCGGCATTCCATTCGACCGCATCCTGGTGGACGCGCCGTGCTCGGGCACCGGAACGCTCGCGCGTCATCCAGAAATCCGCTGGCGGCTGAAGCCCGAGCAATTGCGCGAGCTTCATGACTTGCAAGTGCGGCTGCTTGAAGCGGCGCTGAGCCAACTCGCTCCTGGTGGACATCTGGTGTATTCCACTTGCTCGCTCGAACGAGAAGAAAACGAGGACGCGATAGCCGAAGCGCTTCTTAAATTTACAGAGGTGCGCCGAGTGGCGGCGAGCGAAGCCTCGCGTTCGATCTCCCCGCATCTCGCGTCCGGAATAAATGTACGCGATCTATTCGATGAGGCAGGGCAATTTCACACGGTGCCCGGCGCGTACCAAACTGACGGCTTCTTCGCGGCAATACTCGAAAGGAAATAGCAAAGTAAACCGTTAAAAACTGGCCGCGCAAAGAGTGGTCGGCGCGGCCTATCCGGCGTGTTAGGCTTTGTGAGCGGGGGAGCGCAGCGATGATATTGCGGGACCGTCTGCAATGGATTTTGAGAATGTCGCTGATGGCGTTCATTCTCGCGTCCGTGGCGTTTTTGAGCGCGCTTACGGCCGTGCGCTTTGCGATCCAGGGCCGCGAAGTTGCAATGCCTGATGTGGTCGGGATGAAAGCGGTCGAAGCGCAACAAACCTTGCGAAGCCGCGGTGTGGGCATCAAGGTAGAAGACCGCATATTTAACCCATTGCCCGTGGACGTAGTCGTAAAGCAAAGTCCCGCCCCGGGGTCGCGTGTGAAGACAGGACAGTACGCGCACGTCATGCTGAGCTTGGGTCCGCAAAAAGCCACGATTCCCGCGCTCGTGGATCACAGCCTGCGTGCGGCGCGTATCGAACTTCTCCGCAGCGGCATGCAATTGGGCGAAATTTCAAGCGCCTACCTCCCCTGGGGTCCAGAGGACACGGTGATCCAGCAACAGCCTGCGCCTGGCACTTCCGACATCACAAGCCCGCACATCGATTTGCTGGTTTCACTTGGATCAAAGCCGCCCGCCTACGTAATGCCGGAGATGGTCGGTCTTTCCCTTGCGGAGGCTGCATCAAAGCTGGTGGGCTCGGGGCTAAAACTTTCGAAACTCACATTTTCGCCATTTCCGGGAATCCTGCACGGCACTGTAGCGGCGCAAACCCCAGCACGCGGCGCTCGGGTGGACTCCAACACGACCATTGAGATCCAGCTCGCCGAGTAGCCAATGACCGGCTGTGCTAGAATCCGCGTGATCGCATGAGCTATGCACGCATCGAGATCGCTCCTTCCATTCTAGCGGCAAACTTCGCGCGGCTGGGCGAGGAAATCCGCACCGTAGAGCAAGCTGGCGCGGAAGTGATTCACGTGGACGTGATGGACGGCCATTTCGTCCCTAACATTTCCATCGGAATTCCGGTGGTCGAGTCACTTCGTAAGGCAACCCGCTTGCCCCTGGATGTGCATCTGATGATCGAACAGCCCGAGGAGTACATTGAGGAGTTCCTTCGCGCAGGTGCGAGCCGCGTTCTGGTGCATGAGGAAGCTACCGTGCATCTGGACCGCGCGCTGGCTATGATTCGCGAACATGGAGCGGAGGCCGGCGCAGCGATCAATCCCGCCACTCCGGTAGCGATGCTCAGTGAAGTTCTCGACAAGTTGGATACGGTGCTGGTCATGTCCGTGAACCCGGGATTCGGCGGACAGAAGTTTATCCCCGGCGCGCTGGAGAAAATTCGACAATTGAATCAGTGGCGCTCGCGGTATAATGGCACCTTCCGGATCGAAGTGGATGGGGGCGTCGATCTGGGAAACATCGCCGAGCTTGCCCAGGCTGGGGCGAATACGTTTGTGGCAGGGACTTCGATTTTTCATGCAAGCGATCCGGCTGGTGCAACACGGCAGTTGCGCAAGCTTGCCAGCGAAGCTCTGAGCCAAAAGGTTTGACGGTACGTAAAAATAGGGTGGGGGCTGATATCGCTTTTCTCAAGGGTGCGATGGCAGGAAACTTCAGGCGAAGACTCTATCTCGTAATCCCAGCGCTGGGCATTTTCTTCCTTCTGGAATTATGTCCCCGTGCGAGAGCGCAACAGCCCGCCGACGCCTCGCCACAAACCGCGCCACAAGATCAAGGCGCACCGGTGACCGCGCCAACTCCTCAGAGCGCGCCTCAAAGCGCGCAGCCACCCAAAGCCAAAGGCGCGCCGAACAAGACCGCCCAATCTACATCAAAAAAATCCAAGAAAAAACAGGTGGCGAAAGCGGTTCCGGATGCTTCTGAAGAGCCCGATAAAGTGCTGTATGATCGGGCGCAAAATGACCTAAAAGCGGGCCGCTACACGGAAGGCCGCCTTGCGCTGCAGACCCTGATTAACACTTACCCGGACAGCGAGTACCTGGCCAAGGCGAAGCTTGCCGTTGCGGATTCGTACTACAAAGAAGGCGGCACGTCGAGCACAACCCAGGCGATTTCTGAGTACAAGGATTTCATCACGTTTTTCCCGTTTCTGGACGAAGCGGCCTACGCGCAGATGCAGGTCGGCATGGCACATTACCGCATGATGGAAAAAGCGGACCGCGATACGACGCAAGCGCAAGCGGCGGAAGACGAGTTCCAGGCATTCATCCTGAAATACCCGCAGAGCGCGTTGCTTCCGAAGGCGGAGCAATACCTGCGCGAAGTACAAGAAGTTCTGGGCCAGGGCGAATTCAAAATCGCTCGTTATTATTATTTGAAAACGGATTATCGCGCCGCCGCTGCGCGGCTGGTGGAAGTGACCGACCGTTATCCGCTGTTCAGCCAGACGGACGAGGCTTTGTGGATGCTGGCCAATGTCTATTACAAGGCGAAACTAGCGTCGAAAAACGAAGACGACAAGAATCACTGGGGCGATCTGGCGGCGAAATGCTACGACCGCATTCTTCAGGACTATCCTTTGTCGAAACGGGGCGTGGACGCGCGCGCGCGCCTTCTTTCCATGGGATTGCCCGCGCCTTCCGCTGATCCCGAAGCTTACATGAGGATGAAGAAGGAACAGCTCTATCAAGAGCAGCACCATCAGAGCATGCTGATAAAAGCACCGATGGGGATGATTAAAGGAAGTCCCGACGTTTCGGTAGCAGCTCACACCGGGCAGCCGCAGATGAATCCGCCGAACGATGCAATTTCAGCAACGGACATTCTGAAACCTGGCGCCAAGGGTCCGGCCTTCACTATGACCGGAGCAACCCCAGATGCGGCCGCCACAGATCCCGGCAGCGAAGCAGCGCCGGTTGACGCTACGACCCAGCCAGCCGGAGCAGCCGCTGCGGCTGCTTCGGGCAATAGCATTGGGTTCCAGCTCATCACGCCGGAGGATTCTAACGCGGCGGCACCCGCTCCAGCGGCGGAAGCACCCGGGTCTGGCGGAACAACTCTAACCCCGTCCAGCACTGTGCCGGTTTTGACCCCTACGCAGCCCGTCCCGAGTAGCTCGGGGCCGGCAACAGCTCCCGATGCAACGCCACACACCGCTACTAGCGACGCCGCAACGGGAGCGCCCACCAAGGCCACATCCAGCTCCTCGACTCCACCGACGACCGCTACTACTCCGACAGGTTCAGCGGCTCAACCGAATGCCGCCCCGCCGAAGAAGGATCAGGCCGCCACGGCAGACAAAGTGGACCCCAAGCAAGAGTCCAGCAGCAAGAAAAAGAAGGGCGTGAAGAAGCTGATCCCCTGGTAACTACCTGTTAACACCCTGCTAACAACTGTAGCACCCCTGTCCTTCGAGTTGATTGACGCCCGCGTTTTGGGGTGTTGCAATACATAGTGGAAGGGGTGGGCGTGTCGCCGTACGGGCCGCCTCCAGGGGAATACGGTGCCCAGAGTCCTGGTTGCAGACGACAATTCCAATATCCAGAAAATGGTCACGCTAGCGCTGGAAGAGCGCGGCGTGGATGTGGTTGCTGTCGGCAATGGCGAAGCAGCCGTTCGACGTCTTGCGGAGGTGAACCCCGACCTGGTTCTGGCTGACGTTTTCATGCCCGTGCGCAACGGGTACGAAGTTTGCGAGTACGTCAAGAAAGATACGAGATTCGCGCACGTTCCGGTGATTTTGTTGGTCGGTGCGTTCGATCCGCTCGACGAAAAAGAGGCGCGTCGCGTGGGCGCCGATGGAGTTTTGAAGAAGCCCTTCGTTCCCCCCGATCCGCTGATCGCCATGGTGATGCAAGTACTGGAAAAGAATCCCCGGATTGCAGCGGAAATAGCCAGAAAGAAAGAAGTGATCGCCGAACCGCCACCGCCGCCCGAAGCGCTGGAAGTTCCCCTGCGCGCCGAACCCAAACCGCTGCCGGAATTTCCCGAACCCACCCCGGAAGAGGCCGCAGCGATCTATGGTTTCGGAAAGGGCGTGCGCGCGCTGGCTGGAGGTGACACGGAAGAGCACGAAGAAGAGTATTCAACAAAATTGAAAAAATCGAAATCCTCTAAAGCGCCGAAGTCTCCGGTCGCGAACACGCAAGAGGATGACGATTTCGAGAATGCGGCTACTGCGAACGATTGGCGTCGCAACGCCGCAGATTTCGAAGTGCCGGAAAACGTCGCGCAAGTTGCGATCGAACCTTTCGATAGTGAGAGCGTTTCGAGTACTTTCCCGTCGGAGAAAGATGTCCCTCCGCGACACATACGCTCGGTAGAGATTGCGGATGAAGAAGCGGCTGCTCAAAACGTCACTACGGAAGCTTCCGTTTCAGTAAACGATTCCATCGAAACGCCGGTTCAGCCCGCGGAAGGAGCCCCTTCCCCGACGGCGCCGTTTGACAAAATATCGCCTTTCGAGCAAGTACCGCAAACTTCCCACGCAATGTGGCTGTCCGACCCGGAACTTGAGACTGCGCCCACGCCTGCGGCCGCTGCGCCAGTGCTCGACGGGAAAGAAACAGTGCGCCAAGAAACTCGCGACCAATGGCAGCCCAAGACAGAACCTGTCCTCGCCCCCGCCCCTGTTTCGCGCGCGACTGAATGGATGGATATGATGGCGCCGCCGCCCTCGGAATACCCCGATGGCGGGTGGATGTCGAACCTCAGCACCGCGGCGACACAACCGGCCGCAACCCATGCCGAACCCGAGACGGAGCTGCCTGCAGAACACGCTGAAGCCTCGTCTGACAATCACGGTGGGGCCAGCGAGCCAGTGAAGACTGCACAGGCAGAGGAAACATCGCACAAGGAATCAGAGAGCGAAAGCGAGTCCAACTTCTTTCGTCCCGCCGACGCAGGCGAACGCTTTTTTGCCAACGCGCTCCAACCGCGGAAATCGTCTTATCACTTTCCATCCGACGAATCGCACGAAATAGCTCATAGCGTCGAGGAACCAATGCCGGACCCTGAGCCCAGCAATGCTCCGGATCTGGCGAACGACCTGGTTGTCGCTCCCGCGGACGCCGAGCACCGAGATGACAGCGTGTCGGACCGTCCAGCGCCCGAACCGCTGCTGGTGGACGAGGAACATAGCGAACCGTCGGATTATTCGCCAATTCCAGAACAGCACGAGCCGGCGCAGCATATTCTTCCAGCGTCAGTAGAAGCAGGAAACGAACAGCCCGACGCGCTGATGGAGCAGCACCTGGAGCCTGCGGTATTCGAACCGGCACCGGAAGCTGCGGCGCTCGAAGAGTTCAGCGAGCGCATTCCCACTTTGCCTCCGGCGAATCGCGAAGCCCTGGCCGGAATCCCGTTCCTGATGCCGCCGCCTGTTCCCGCCGAAGAGGTCGCCAAATCGAATGAGCCGGATGCGGAAACCATTGATGCGCTCGTGCGGAAGGTCTTGGAGAAGCTCCAGCCTCAACTTCAGGACCTGTTCTCGCAGGGCGTGAAGCCGCTGGTCGAGAATCTCGTCCACAGCGAACTCACGAAAAAAGACAGATAGCGCCGCCATTTAACCGCCCTGCGGTTCTCATCAGCAAAATGATTTTCAGAGTGGCTTTCAAAAGCTCGGATGGCGGGCGAGCCTCCACGACCACATCAGAAATGAGGTCGCGGCGAGATCGATCGCAGGCTCGGTCGTGCTGAAGGACTGCACGTTGTCCTTGTACTGTGCTACTTGCGACGCATCATATCCCCCGTCGTTGCCATTGAAAATCTTAAAGGTGTCCACGCCATCCGCAGGACACCTGTTCATCCCTTGCAACAAGCCTGAACTGGCAAAACCAGCCGGCCCTTCCGAAGCGGCGCCCCACAGAATGGGAGTTCCGCCCGAAGTTCCATTCAACGCCCCGGCAAGGTTCGCGACTTGGTGCTGGATGCAGTTCGGAAACGTGCTGCCATCTCCCACGATGAAGGACGATCCCCAGGCATTCGCGCCGAGAATATTGGCCAGCCATCTCTGCGCGAACGTATCGTAGGTGCCGGATTGAGTGAGATAGTAGGCTTCGCTCGCCATCACAGAGAGTCCTGCTCCATGCGAAGTCGTATCTCCCGAGTTCCACTGGTTACCGTATCCCCACGCATCTGTGTGGGCCTGAGAAATCGCGTCGCCCACTTGCTTGAGAAATTGTGCACGAATGCTTTTCTTTGAAACCGCCAAATCCTGTGGATCGCCCGCCATTTCGAGGGCGCGATATAGTTCGAAGTGGGCGAGACCGCTCACGTCGTACAGGTTAAGCGTGTCCGTAAATCCGGCATTATAAATTTTTGTGATGTAATTTTTCGCAAAGTGCGCGGCCTGCTTCAGGTAGTCCCCGGGATCGGTGTGGCTCAGCTCAGGCGACAGATTCGCGGCGTCTCCCGCAGATTTCAGCGCGAAGTACAACTCCGTTGCGCCAAGCTCCATATCGTCGTCCCATACATCCTCGGGATAGCCGTCAAACGGCAGGATCGTGAGCAGGCAGTTGCTGCACGTGCCGGAGCCCACGGAAGGCGCCGGATCCGGATAGGAAGTATGAGCCAGCGCAAAAATATCTTCTGCGTTCTTTAGGCACTGATTCGCGAGAGCGGTGTCCGTCGCGCGATTAAGCTGATAGCACAATGCAAAGTCCGCAGCCAGACGTCCGGCCAGATTCGGGCTGATCGGAGATCCAGCGGGACCTGCGGGAAATACCGGTCGATCGCAGATAAAGTGCGTCGTATAGAGATCGCACGGCTTCGGATCTCCGGACTCTTCGTAATTGTCCGCTGCCTGCGGCAAAATCCAAATGTCATACTCCGTGATCAGGCAGTAGGGTGTCGCGTAGGTTCCTCCACAATTGGGCATCGCGGAAGTTGGATCACCTTGTCCGTAATAGTCCCAGTCCTGGCTGTTATCCACCTGGTAGTAGAGCGTGTGCGTCTTGCTGTCCCACATTTTCGCCAGCCAGTTGATTCCGAACCTGGCTTCGTCCGTGAAATCAGATGACCCCGGCGCTCCGGCGCCGCTGTTTCCCGCGTAAGAAATCGACCCCGGCGGAACGCGAGGATGCACCGGCGCGTTCGGGCCCATCTGGTTGGGAAAATCGCGAATCCCTATTTCCATGAGGGCGACGGTATAGCTGGTCGTTTCGACATATTTCAAATAATCGCCCGCGTCCCACCAGCCGCCATCGGCGCTAATGTTCGGCAGCTTGGCCGGCACGAGCGGCTGTGCCGGAGGCACGTTGTCGACGAAGTCGTTGGTGTCGAGGGGCGGAGTTTTGTAGACCCGCGCATTCTCATCTTTGAGGTGAGCAGGCGCGGTACGCAGCGCATTGGGCACGTAATCCGGTCCGTCGCGTCCCGTTTGATAAAAAAACAGAGTGTTCAAGAGCAGGCCGGGATACAGAACGTCCGGCTCATCAACAGCGAACTGTGGCGAACTGGCCGGCACCGGGCCCGAGACCGAAATCGCGTAGATATCGTGTCCGGGAACCGCGAAATCAAGCGCATACACTTGATAACTTATTTTGGCGCTGTGCGACCAAGTTCCGAGCAACGCACCGATACTGTGCGAGTAAACCGTGCGGCCTTTCGAGTCGATAACGCTGAACTTTGCCCCGGTCTCCGGAGCTGTGGACATCAGATACGCACGAAAGGGAGCGTTGCCGGACTCGTAGCCAATTTGATTGACGCGCACGAAAGCAGACTGCGCCAGCAGGGCCGAAGGGATGGTCAGGACCGAAGCCAACACGACAGCCGCGAAAATAATTCGCGCGCGTGATGAAAGGCGGCCGGAAAGCATCAGGTTCCCCGCTGTCATTGAGCGAATTTTATTGAAATTTAATGAACGCTGAAATACTGACTCTTCCCTTGCGCAGTGTCAAGCGAAGAAGAATCGAAGAAGTGCGGACGGGCACTCAAGAGCCCCGTGGATCGGACTTTTCGTTCAAGACTGTGCAGCCGCTGCCTCGGCCCGAACCTACGGAGGACAGGCCGCACCGTCTTTCACCCATTCTTCCATTGCTGCCGCAAACTCCGGGCGGCTGAGTGGAGGTAGCGTGCGGTCGTCGCCGGGATTCCAGCCCCAGCCCACCAGATCGTCGGACGAAACGTGCGTCAGAATTTGTGCAAGAGTCCGGGCGCCGTTTTGCTTGGGATCTTTCAACTGGCGGCAAAGCTCTCCGGCCGTTCGCCCGACGAAAACCATCTTCATCTGCGGGGGAGGCAAGCCCCATTTCGGATTTCCCGGCGGCATGTTGGCGCCCGGGAGATTCGCGTCCTGGTGGCACGTGTGGCAGGTCATCCCATAGACCCCCTGGCCGTCAGGCCCGCGTTTTACGTTCTGCGCATGCACATGGCTGTCGTCGCCTTGCAATGGGGCGTCGCCTGACGGGTGGCAATTCTGGCAGCGTGGCGAAACGAAAACGGGGTAGGCGCGTTCAAATGCCGCACGCGCAGCGGCATCATCGGACGGCGCAGTATTGGCTGGAGGTGAGGCCGCATTTCCAACAACCCTGAGCCGAAGCCGAGGCGCGCTCGCCAGTGCAGGTTCTTCAGACCGGGAGAAAAGAAAAACACCAGCCAATCCCATCAGAAGAAGCGCTGCGAAAACGAACCATTTTGTTTTTTCCGGCATCTTTGATCCCTGGGGACGAATCGTCATGTAGACCGCAAGTCTTCAGTCTTGATCGGCAGTCGCCGCACGCGTTTGCCCGTAGCGGCAAAAATCGCATTCGCAACCGCCGACGCAACCGGCGGCACTCCCGGCTCGCCTACGCCCGTGGGATGCTCTGTGCTGGGCACAATATAGACTTCAATTGCCGGTGACTCAAACATGCGCACCATGGGGTAGTCGTGGAAATTTCGTTGCTGCACGCGCCCTTTATCCAAAGTAATTTCAGTTTTTAGCGCGGCGGTCAGGCCAAAAATAATACCGCCCTCGAGTTGTCCTTTCACCGTGTCCGGATTGACGGTGCGCCCGCAATCCACCGCAGCGACGATGCGATGCACCCGCACAGTGCCGTCTTTTTCGACCGATACTTCGGCTACCTGCGCGACGTAGCTGTCGAAAGAAAAATGCGTCGCGATTCCCCGCCCATGCCCCGCGGGAAGCGGCCCATTCCAGTGCGCTTTTTCAACGGCGAGATCGAGAACAGCGAGCATGCGCGGCTGATGGGCCAAAAGGGCGCGGCGAAACTGGTAGGGATCCTTGCCGCCCGCGTGAGCCACTTCGTCCAAGAACGCTTCCACTGAAAATCCGGTGTGCGAGTGGCCCACAGAGCGCCACCACTGTACCGGCACTTCATTCTTAGGACTGTGCAAGTCCACTTGAATATTCGGTATGGAGTAAATGATGTCCGCGGCGCCCTCCACCGAAGCCGTATCGACACCGTCTTTGATTCCGAAACTTGCGAACATGGTGCCGTCGAAAATCGATTGGCCCACAATGGTGTGCGTCCACGCCACTGGATTGCCGCTGGCATCCAGCCCCGCTGCAAAATGGTCGTACCACATCGGGCGATACCAGCCGCCGCGAATGTCGTCTTCGCGCGTCCACACTACTTTCACCGGAACTTTCGCAACCGCTGCCACGTGCACTGCTTCGGTCACGAAATCGCTAGCGGGATTCGCGCGTCTCCCAAATCCGCCACCCAGAAGTGTGGTGTGAATCTCCACTTGCTCGGGCTTCAGCCCCGCCACCCCGGCGGCAGCGGCGCGATCGCCGGTTTGAAATTGTGTGCCGGTCCAAATTTCGCAATGATCGTCGCGCAAATCCACAACCACGTTGAGCGGTTCCATCATCGAGTGCGAGAGATAAGGCACTTCGTACTCGGCGGTGATCGTTTTTGCCGCTCCGGCAAGAGCTCCGGCGGGATCGCCGACTTTTTTCGCCAGCGTGCCAGAGGTTTTCGAAAGCGCCGCGTATTGTTCACGCATGTTCGCGGTAGAAATTTTCGCGCCCGGGCCTTCCTCCCAGATGATGTCGAGTTTCTCGCGGCCGAGTTTTGCCGGCCAAAAGCCGTTGGCGATCACCGCGACGCCGGAGGGAACTTCCAAAACATTCAGGACGCCGGGGATTTCTTTCGCTTTGTCAGCGTTGAAGCTTGAAACTTTGCCGCCAAACACCGGCGGCCGTGCCACAACGGCTGTGAGCATTCCGGGAATGTAAACGTCCAACCCAAATTGTGCGGTGCCGTTTGTTTTTGAAGGAGTGTCGAGCCGATGGATAGGCTTGCCGATAATGATGAAATCCTTGGGGTCCTTCAGCGCGACATCTTTGGGAGGCGCGAGCTTTGAAGCGGCTGCGGCAAGGCTGCCGAACGAAGCGCGTCGTTTGCTCGCGGAGTGAACCACGTAGCCTTTTTCGGCGTGGCAAGTTCCCGGGTCGACGCCCCAGCTTTGGGCCGCCGCGTCGATTAACATCACGCGAGCCATTGCGCCCATCTTGCGGAAGCGATCGTACTCGGAATTGGTCGTGGTGCTGCCACCGGTCATCATGATGCCGAACACTGTGTGGTTATACACCGCCGCGACGGGAGAGGATTGCACCCGAATCTTGCTCCAATCGGCTTCCAGCTCTTCGGCGATCATCATCGGCAGCGAAGTATAAATTCCCTGCCCCATTTCCGAATGGTTCGAGATCACCGTGACCCAATCATCGCTGCCAATATGAACGAACGCATTCAATACAACCGGGCTTGATGACTGTGCGGCGCGCGCGGGCGCCCAATCTGGAACATAAAGATTCAAAAGCAGGCCGCCGCTGATGGCCGCGCCCGTTTTCAAAAAATCACGGCGCTTTATCTGTGTGGCGACGCTCATTTCGCACCTCGCCGCGCCTTGATTTCCGCAGCGCGGTGAATGGCGTGGCGAATGCGCGGGTAGGTGCCGCACCGGCAAATGTTTCCGGACATGGCTTCGTCAATATCGGTGTCGGTAGGATTCGGGTTTACCGCCAGCAGAACCGCGGCGCTCATAATCTGCCCCGACTGGCAATAGCCGCATTGCGGCACGTCAATTTCGATCCAAGCCAATTGCAACGGATGCGTCAAGTCGGGAGAAATTCCCTCGATCGTGGTGATTTTCTTCCCCTCGGCGCGAGAAACCGGAGCAACGCAAGAGCGCACCGCTTGCCCATCAATGTGCACGGTGCAAGCGCCGCATTGCGCCATACCGCAGCCGTATTTCGTTCCGGTAAGTCTTAGGGAATCGCGAATCACCCAGAGCAGCGGCGTGGAAGGCGGATCGGTCACGCTGACTGGCTTGCCGTTTACGGTGAATGAAATCAAGCGGTGCCTCCTTCCTTTTTCCAATCAGTATGCGATGTGAAGGGTTGTTGTCTGAAGGCCGCGACGTTGGCAACAGTTGCCCGCAGCACGCATGCAAAATGAATGCGCGATACGGTAGGGCGCGATAATTATGTGACGGAAATGGATTCCTTGCAACTTGAGGTAGACTTGCTGCCCGGCTTTTGGGCTATAGCGTTCAGTGAGGGGTCATGCTTGGTCGGAGCGGTTTGGGTCGTCGTTTCGTGAACGGAGCGGCCCTGAGGGGTCGTCCACGTCGTCGGATTTGATGACAATTTTGTGTCCTGTTTTCTGATCCAGCACGACATACTCGCCTGGTAATTTTGCCGCCAATTCCTTTACACGCGCCTTGGCATGCTCGATGTTCGGTGCCGTTTCCACCCAGCACACCCCCGTTGCTTCGACCTGGAAGATATCTATTGGATGGGTCATCGCTGGGCCCTCCATCGACGGCCTTCGGCGTTCAAAGGGCGCTCTTGCGATGTCTGCTTCTTTGTTGCTCGACCGAGTTCGATCGCGGTTTCCGGCTCGGTTTGCTTCGCGACTATTTCCTGGACGATTTCTAGCGGAACCTGTTCAAAATGCGTTTTTGGTTCGAGCATCACAAACTCCTTGAGAACATCTAAACGCTAACAGGCGCGAGGTCCTACGGGTCAGATCTTTAAAGAAACTAGTCACAGGCTTAGTCGCTCGATTAGCTGACGCCGTCGTCGGTCTCGTGGGGCAGCCCAGCTGGCTACAACGTTTACGCCTCGCATATTTTTTTTACTTGCACGTCTTGCTACGATATGATACGTTAAGGCTATGTTTCTTTAACGCATCATTCGCTCTGGGGAGGGCTATATGGCGCACGCTCAAGGCAAGGCCATGCCGGCACATTTCAAGACCATGGTGCAGTCGGATGTGCCGCAAGGCCGAAACGGGAAGCACAAACTGATCGTCACTACAATTTTGAAGGACCTTGAGCGCCTGAAGGATGGCGCCGCAATTAAGGTTCCGCTGGTGGAGTTGTCGGAATCGAAAGAGAAAGTTCGCTCCGCGCTGAATCGCGCGACGCGCAAGGCTGGCCGAAAGGTCGCCACCGCCAGCGACGGCAATTACTTGTACGTGTGGAACGTAGCCTCATAGCGGAACAATCTATCCGCGTGGCGCCGCGTCCTGAAGTTCCCGGCGCACTTCGGGGTCTGTTCCCAACTATCGGAGATAGCCCCAGTTGTGGAGGCGGTCGCTGTCTTCTTCCCAACGGTCGCCAATGTCTGTGCGGTAGTACATATTGGGGATCAGAACGTTCTTGATTCGTGAGTACACTTGAGCCTTGGCCTGCTTCATCGTCTGGCCGGTGCCGACGATGATGAGAATCACGCCCGAAGTCCCGGCGATGAGCCACTGGCCGTTGAGCTGTTTCACGTCTTCTATGTGTGTTTCGTCGGCGGGCGGCTTTTTGAAAACAATCGCAGAGTTCTTCGAGAACGCATCAAAAGTTTCGTCGTCATCGAATGGGAACGGAGGGACGACGATGCGTACGCCAATCTGAAAGCCGCTGCGAACCTTGAGTTTCGGATCGACGCCACTCGCAAGATCCCAAAAGAACTGGCCGATCGGAGTGACCATTCCAGCTTGCTGGATGCTGATCGTCGGATATCCGAAGCGCGCGGTGAACTCGAGCGGATAAATGCCGTTGTTATTCACGATGCAATTCACATCGATGTAGCCGACGTAACCTTCTTCAGCCAGCTTAGTCTCCATTTTCAACAGCGTCTGGTTAAAGAGCTGGTTGGGGCCGCTCCAAAACATCGAAGTTCCCATTTCGCCGGTGGGAGGCCCGATATCGCCGGGAAAGAGTTTCTTGTGCTCGAAATTAATGTTGATGGGATAAATGAAATTTTTGCCGTTGAAAAAAGCGCCTACGGCAACCTCGACGCCGATCATGCGGCGCTGTAGTTGAAAGACCTTGATTTCATCGGTAAAGGCCTTCTTGTAGGCTTCCAGCATGCGTATAACGTCCTGGCCGTCGTCTTCTTCGCCAACGAACAGGCGGCGTTTGATGTTCTGCGCTTCGCCGCTGGGCTTGATAACGTAGCGGCCGGGATTCTGGGTGACGTGCTCGATGGCGTCATCGAAAGATTCGAATTCGCCGTACGGGATAATATTCACTCCGGCTTTTTTTAATTCTTCCTGGCCAAACGAGCGGTCGTCTTCGAGCTTATCGCTGTAGGCCGTGCCGCCGATTACGAGCCGGCCCTCTTTGCGCAACCCCTGCGCTTTTTCACCCTGGCCTAGCGTGTCGTCGAAAATAATGATGTCCGCCCAGTCTTTGTCTTTTTCCCAGTCCTTCGACTTAGCCACGAAGCCGTCGGCGATGTCGCGCTCTTTTCTATCGCCGATGAAATAGCGAACCTCGTGGCCCTCTTTCGAGATTTGCCAGGCGATGTCGCCGATCAGGCCGGTCAAAGATACGAACAGGAAGTTTTTCTTGTCCATCTGGCCTCGTTTTGCGGAACAGGGATATTAACACCCTCACTGGTCTCGCGCGAATTTCGTCATTGCAGTTCTTTGCGGCATTTGACGCCCGAATCGTCCGCCCATACTATTGAAGGATTCTGTGCACGCCGATTTAGGCGATGTGAAACTATTTCCGGGGAAATGATGCCACGAGAAATACCAAAGGCTTACGAGCCGAGGGAAATCGAAGAGCGCTGGGCCAAAAGCTGGTTTAAGGAGAAATTGTTTCGCGCGGAGAACTCCGGCGACGGCAGCGGCCGCACTTTCTCCATCACGCTTCCCCCGCCGAACGTGACTGGCTCGATTCACATCGGCCACATGCTCGAACACACTCAGATCGACATGCTGGTTCGCTGGCATCGCATGCGCGGCGAGCGAACGCTCTGGCTGCCGGGCATGGACCACGCTGGAATTGCCACGCAATTCGTCGTCGAGCGCATGCTCGCCAAGGAAGGAATCAAGCGCCAGGATCTGGGCCGCGAAGAGTTCGAGCGCCGCGTTTGGAAATGGAAAGCGGAGAGCGGCGGCGTCATCCAGGATCAAATGATTCGCCTGGGCGCTTCGTGCGATTGGACGCGCGAGCGTTTTACTCTCGAGCCTACGCTGTATCGCGCCGTGCTCGAAGCTTTCTTGCGTCTGTATCGCGATGGCCTGATTTATCGCGGACGTTACATGGTCAACTGGTGCCCGCGCTGCCTGACCGCCATCAGCGATCTGGAAGTTGTTCACAACGAGCGCGTGGGAAATCTTTGGTATATCCGCTATCCGGTCGCGGGAACGAAAGAGCACATCGTCGTCGCAACCACGCGTCCGGAAACGATGCTTGGTGACACCGCCGTCGCCGTGCACCCCGACGACGAGCGCTACCAACATCTAATCCACAAAAGAATTCTGCTGCCGCTGACGAATCGCGAGATTCCGATCATCACCGATCCTGCCGTGGACCGTGAATTCGGCACCGGAGCGGTGAAAATCACTCCCGCGCACGATCCCAACGATTTCGAGATGGGCAAGCGCCACAATCTTGCCGAAATTGATGTGATGACCGACGATGCGCATATGAAGGAAGCCGCCGGAGCATATGCCGGACTTGACCGCTTCGTCGCGCGCGCGCGAATTATTGCCGAACTCGAAAAATTGAGCCTACTGGAAAAAGCCGTTGAGCACACTCATTCCATCGGCACATGCGACCGCTGCAAAGCGATTGTCGAGCCGCGTATCTCCACGCAATGGTTCATGAAAATGAAGCCGCTCGCGGAACCGGCTGCGAAAGTTGTCCTCGAAGGCTTGATCGAAGTTGTGCCGGACAATCAGCGCACGATTTTACTGCAATGGTTTGAAAATATTCACGACTGGTGTATCTCGCGGCAGCTCTGGTGGGGGCATCGCATCCCCATATGGCATTGCGCCAGTTGCAAAGAAATGGTTCCCGCACTCGATTCGCGCGTTGAAATCGTCGAGGGCCACGCCCGCACCGCGAGCGCGCCTACAAAATGCCTCAAGTGCGGCGGCACGAACCTCACTCAGGACACGGACGTGCTGGACACCTGGTTCAGTTCCGCACTGTGGCCTTTTTCCACGCTCGGCTGGCCCGACGATACCGAGGATCTGCGCACGTTCTATCCCACCAGCCTGCTAATTAGCGGCTACGACATTTTATTTTTCTGGGACGCGCGCATGATCATAATGGGTCTTCAACTAAGCGGCACCCGCTTCGTGAACGCCGAAGGTGCACAGGACAACAGCCGCGGAGGCAAACTAGAGTTGACGATTCCCTTTGGCCGTCTCTACCTGCATTCGCTTGTGCGCACGGCCGAAGGCGCCAAGATGTCCAAAACCAAGGGCACCGGAGTCGATCCACTCGAGCTCACCGAAAAATTCGGGACTGACGCTTTGCGTTACATGCTCGCCAGCATGGCCGCTCCTGGCACCGACATTATTCTCAGCGAAGACCGCATCCTGGGCGCGCGAGCCTTCGCCAACAAAATCTGGAACGCCGCGCGCTTCCTGTTTCTGAATCTTGAGAAGGCCGAAGTTTCCGCAGGCATCACACTGCAGGAATTAGCCGCGCCAGAAATTCGCGAGAAGGCGCCGTACGCGATTCCCGGAGAAGACGGCCTCATCCATCGCTGGATTTTCTCGCGCCTATCCGTCGTTTCGGAACAAGCCAGCCGCGCGTTGCAGGAGTTTCGTTTCCACGAAGCGTCTCAGGCAATCTACCAATTCTTTTGGGGCGACTTCTGCGATTGGTACATCGAGTGGGTTAAGCCGCAGCTCGCCGCCACCGACCGCGAAGTCGCCGTCGCCGCATGGCGCAATATCTTCGCTGCGCTGGAAGCAGCTTTGCGCCTGCTGCATCCAGTGATGCCCTTCCTCACCGAAGAGCTGTGGCACCGTTTGCCGCAGCCCGCGGGCGCGCGCTCGATCGCACTCGACAAGTTCCCCGACCCGCGCGCGAATTGGACCAACGCGGAAGCCGAAAAAGAAATCGCAACCTTGCAGGAAATCATCGCCGCGGCACGCAACATCCGCGCGGAAATGAAAATCGATCAAAAGCGAAAGGTTCCCGCGGATTTTTCTAGCGGCGATTCTTCTATACGCAAGCTCGCGGAACAGAATGCCGAGCCGCTTACGAGGCTGGCGACGCTTTCGGCGCTAAAGGTTTCTTCCGACCGGCTAGATAGCGCCGGGGCCGCCGTCCGCTCCACATCGCAGTTCGACTTGCGCATCGCTTACGGCGAGGCCGTGGACAAAGACGTTGAGCTTGCTCGCTTGCGAAAAGAAATCGAGCGCCTGGCGAAAGACATCTCGTCCAAACAGTCTCGCTTGGCCGACGAAACATTCACCAGCAAAGCCCCGGCCAAGATCGTCGAGGACCTGCGCGCCACGCTGGCGTCCCGCCAAATCGAACACCAAAAACTCCTAGACCGCCTTAAGCAACTCGCATAGTCAACACCCTGGGCTCGCTGCAGGCCACTAATCTTCGACGAATGACTTTAGCCTGCTCAAAACCTGATCCCATTGCTCCGAGACGAAACCGAGGTATTCCCTCAATTCTGCAATGGGCTCCCGGTCGAATTCGAATCGGCTCTCGCGACCCGCGCGGGTGCTGTGCACGATTCCGGCACTCTCCAACACTCGAAGATGTTTGGTGATCGCCTGCCGAGTCACCTTGGAACGTCTCGTTAACTGAGAGATCGAGCGCGGCTGACCAGTGCAAAGTTTTGCAACTAGCGATAGCCGAGTCGGGTCACCCAGAGCCGCAAAGGCGAGTGCGTGGGTCCGCCGTTTGGCAGACACAGTGCTAAGCCTTCCGCGCGACATAGTTCTCGATGTTCTTCATTTGTTCTGTCCAACCGCCATCGTTTCGTCGGAACGCTTCGAGGCAGCGGTCACCGGGAAGCTTGTCGAAGCCGGATTCGGTGACCACCAGTAACGTGCCGCTGGCCGTCTTTTCTAGCCTGAATTCGACCAGCGTGCGCGGTTCCTTTGAGTAGTCCGGTGGGTAGCTCTCTTTTTCAAGGGACTTCGGATGGGGCCATGTGAAGGAAAAGAGCGCTCAGGCTCCATTTTCTGCACGACCGCTTCCCATTTGATGTGTTCGCAGCCGGGATAAGTAATCTGGCCGCACGAAACTTGACCTGCGACAAAGGGGCCATCCAGTTTCACCTGAAACCATTCACCAAATTCCCGGTAATCCGTTAGTGCGCGCCAGACCCGCGAAATCGGCGCCTTGAGCTCCATGCGCTTCTCGATGCGGTCATTCATGTCAAGCAACCTCCAGGTTGCATATTAGCCCAGTCCTAAGCTAAAACGCAACCTGTTGGTTGCAGTTTGTAGCGCGCTGCCTGCTTGATTTTTATAGTTACGCTCTCGAATCGTTGTCTTGAGCTTTTCTCTCAGTACGACAAGAAGTCAGATCAGGAATCCGCGCTATAATCTCGCATCGACACCAATGCTTAGAGCAAACAATTTTGTCCCCGCCGCAATCGCGCTACTTGCGCTTGCCGTCATTGCGCCGTCTGTTCGCGCTCAGTCGACTAGCAACGTGACACCTGACTGGTGCCGGCAACTCCCTCGCCCGCAATACAAAACCCTCGAACGCCAGCCGTCAGCCGATCCGTGGTTCGAGGTCTACAAAGTCGCGCCGGGAGTTTTTGGGATTTACGAGCCGCATCAATTTGAAGAAGTGATCTCGTTCCTGATCCTGGGAGACAAACGCGCCATCTTATTCGACACCGGCCTCGGCATCGGCGACATCAAGCGCGTAGTTACGTCGCTCACGTCTTTGCCAATCGTCGTGCTGAATTCGCATACGCACAACGATCACGTCGGCGACAACTGGGAGTTTGAGGAAATCTATGGCATGGATACTGACTTCATGCGTAACAACGCAAAGGGGTCCGCTGTCGACGCGCAAGCCGAGCTTGCTCCTGGATTGGTTTGCGGCCACCTCCCCGCTGGATTTGACGCGAAGTCGTATGCCACGCGCCCGTTTCAAATCACTCACTGGATTCACGACAGCGACACAGTGGATCTCGGCGGCCGCGTACTGCAAATAATATCGACGCCGGGACATACACCGGATGCGATTTGCCTGCTGGACCGCAAGAATGGACTGCTATTTACCGGAGATAGCTTCTACCCGGGGCCAATTTGGCTTTACCGTCCCGAAACCGATCTCGACGCCTACGTGCAGTCCGTTGAGCGAATTGCAGCGCTGGTGCCTCAACTTCATCTGCTCCTGCCCTCCCACAACGTTCCTGTAGCCGATCCTTCGCAATTGCCCAAGCTGCTAATCGCGATTGAAAAGGTTCACGGCGAAACAGTACAGCCCTTCGCCGCAGGCAACGGCAAAGTCACCTATAGCGTTAATGGATTTGTCTTCCTGATGGCCGCCCCCCAATAACCGGTTTGCATTTGTAGGGGAGCTCGCCGCGGCGAGCTGCGCCCGCTCTAGGCGATTGCTTCCCAACATTGAAACCGAGGAATTGCTTCAGCGAGAGAAGACTGCTCCATGTGGCGCGCCCGTTCCCTTCCAACCCTGCGGCCATTGGCGATCGGCAAAACTGAAGCCGGTTTTTCCGTCCGTGCCGCGAAAGGCGTCGTCAAAGGTGATAGCGCCGGTCGCTTGATCCAGCTTCAGCAAGTAAAGGCGGTCCGGAGGTGTCCCAGACGTCATCACGATGCGCTGCGTCTTCGCTCCCCAGCCGGTCCAATGCGGGCTGTACGTGTCGCTGATTTTCAGTCGCGAGACTTCCACGGGCTTCGCGGCATTCGCAATATCCAGCACAATCAAACCGTGTATCGCCGGCACGCTCTGAACCAGATAATGTCCCGCGATCGTCGGAACTCCGCACCAGTTACCGGGAAAGGTGTACACGGCTTTCGACGTGGGCTCGTTTGTGTCCACTCCGGTGATGCGTTCAATTCCACAGCCGAGCGTCTGAATAAAGACCGAGCCGTCCGGACCAAGCCGCGCCTCTTCAGGACTGATCTGTGTGTAGCGATTTTCTCCCACGTCGAGGTAGGCCGTCTTCAGCAGCTTTAGATCGGAAAGACGCCAAACCTGATAAGTCACGCCGCTAAAAATATCGGCGTCGTGCATGGAAGAATTTGTGGAGACGATGCGATCTAGGTTGGGAAGCACGACCAGGCTGTACGGCATTAACAGCGCGTCTGGAAACGCCGGGTCCGCATTGCTAGCGGAACGAACCACCTTGCCCTGGTCGTCGATTTCAACGAGACCGCCGGACACGCCGCTTGCTTCGGCAGCGTCGCCGTGATGTGCGTGCTGAAAAGTGGCAAGCACGTGACCGTTGGGCAGCCGCAGATACGAGTGTGGATGCATATAACCGGCCATATCGGTAAACGACGTGACCGTCTTGGGATGTAGCGGGTCGCGCACGTCAAAGATGAAAGTGCGGCCTGCACCATGATCGTTGGCAAAAAGCATTCCGCTGGCGGGCATCGTGTATTCGGTGTGGTGCACTTGTTTGGTCTGCTGATCGGTGGCGAGCGTCGTCAACAAATTTCCATACGAGGCCGACGAAGGGTCGGCATCGATCACCGCGAGAAAGTCGTTGCCCTTGTGCTCCGCGTCGCCAACCCACACAAACAGATAATCATCGGGCGCTTTACTTTTAGGATCCTGAGACTGCATTGGAATGGCGCCGATACAAGACACCAGAGCTAGGGTAAACAGAAAGCGCTTCATGGAGACCTCGATCATCCAGACATTCGTTTCGTTGGCAGCGCGAGAGCGTATCAAACTTAATCACGAGAGTACAGACGGGCAGGTGCAGGGACTTTGGGCACGGCGAAACAGGCGATGCCCTTGGGCATTACTTTGCTATTAAATTTCGCGTCCGCGGCGGCGCGCAGCTTGGCCATAAAATCCCCCCTCCGGCCGGGCTTGACGTTATAAGTGAAAATCGCGAGCACTGCCATGTAATTTCCTCCCGATTTTGGAGTCAGAGTTCAGCGAAATTGCCGGGCAATCCAAACGATCATTCGGCGCCAGCCACAGCTTGTTCGCAGCGCACGCGTCAAGTATGCTTTCCAATCCCTATGCCTGCGAAACGAATGCCCAATCTGCCGGGGACGACCGACCGGCGCATCGACGCGCTGCTCACGCTGCTCTCCGAGAATTCGACCATCGTCATCAGCGGCGAAAAAATTGCCAAGGAAATTGGCGTCACGCGGCAGCAGGTCTGGCGATGGGTCGAGAAAATGCGCGAACTGGGCGTGCGCGTAAAAGGCCATGCGCGCACCGGCTATCACATCGAGCACGTCCCGGACATTCTTGCGCCGCAGCTTCTGAGCCATCGCTTATTCGGCACGCCGTTCGCCCGCCGCATCTATCACTACTTCAAAGTTGACTCCACCAACACAATGGCGATGCAGCTCGGCGAGCAGGGTGAGCCGCACGGCGCCATTGTGCTGGCCGAAGAACAAACCGCAGGACGCGGTCGCGCCGGACGCAAATGGATCTCCGAAAAGTCCGCGGGAATCCATTGCAGCATTTTGTTGCGGCCACAGATTCCGCCAGCTCACGCACCACTTCTCACGTTGGTGGCAGGCCTCGCCGCGCGCGATGCCGCTGCCGAAGAACTCGACGTGCTCCCCGACATTCGCTGGCCCAACGATCTGCTGGTGGAAGGACGGAAATTCTGCGGCATTCTGACGGAGATGCACGCCGAGCCGGACCGCATGCACTACGCCGTCGTCGGAATCGGCATCAATGTCAACCAAACGAAAATGCCAGCCGAGCTCGCCGACTTTGCCACATCGCTGCGCATGGAAACCGGCGAGGTCCATTCGCGGCTGGAACTCCTGATCCGGTTGCTGCGCCACCTCGACCGCTACTACAATGAATTTATGGCGGGAGGCGCCGAGCCGATTCTTCGCCGTTTCGCCGAAGTCTCCACTTATTTTCAGGGGAAACGCGTGCGCATCACGACGCCGATCGAAGTGTTCACCGGCACCACGGCGGGCCTGGAACCCAGTGGCGTATTGCGCGTGATGCGCGATGACGGCGGCGGAATCGAACCCGTGCTTTCCGGCGACGTTGCGGAGGCTTCCTGATGCTGCTCGCGCTCGACGTCGGCAACACGAATACGGTTCTGGGCGTCTTCCGCGCCGCAGAGCTCGTTGCGCACTGGCGATTGACGACCGCGCGAGATCAAACTATCGACGAATACGGCATCTTAAGCCGCGAACTTTTTACGCTCGCTGGGCTCGACCCACGCGAAATCGGAGGAGTGATTATCAGCTCGGTCGTCCCGCCGCTGAACTCCACGCTGGCGGGAATGGCGGAGCGTTATTTCAACAAGAAAGCGCTGTTCGTCGAACCCGGAATTAAGACAGGCATGCCGGTGCACTACGACAATCCTCAAGAAGTTGGCGCGGATCGCATCGTTAACAGCGTTGCGGCCTTCGAAAAATATGGAGGCCCGTGCATCATCGTGGATTTTGGCACCGCGATTAATTTCGACGCGGTTTCAGCGCGCGGTGAATACATGGGCGGAGTTCTCGCCCCTGGAATCGGAATTTCCGCCGAAGCACTTTTCGCTCGCGCAGCCCGTCTCTTCCGCGTGGAGATCAAAGACCCGGAGAAAATTATTGGAACGAATACGGCGGCATCCATGCAGGCCGGGCTTTTCTACGGCTACACGGACCTTGTTGACGGCATTCTGGAGCGTATGAAGAAAGCGATGGGCGCGAAGACAAGAGTTATCGCCACAGGTGGGCAGGCCGCGCTGATCGGCACGGCGTCGAAGCACATCGAAACCATCGACGAATTTTTGACACTCGAAGGGCTGCGAATTATCTGGGCGCGGAACCAAGAGGTCGGCCAGGTGCCGGCCAAAGCGCACAAGCTGGCATCCGTCCCGCCGCGCACAAACAGCTAAACTTTTTTCGCAATGTTTTACGGTGTTTTTCGACAGGAACAAGAAGGTCCGCAGAAGCCCGACGAAATGGAATCCTTCAACTACTTCAATTATTTCACCGAAATCGAAGATTATTTCTGGCGCAAGCGCGGAGCGCACCTGCTGGTATCGCCCCTCGATTGGGCCATCGTGGAGACTTGGCAAAAAGCTGGCATCCCCCTCGGAGCGGTGCTGAAAGGAATCGACCGCGCGTTCGAGAGTTGGACACGATCGCGTCGCGCCGGGGGCGGACGCCAACTGAAAAGCCTGGCGTATTGCATTGATGCTGTGCTGGACGCGGCCGCGGAATCGGCGGAAGCAGCGGTAGGCACCGGGCCGGAAGTAAAACCTTCGCGCGCTGCTGCGGAGCCTTTTTCGCACGACGAATTGCGGAAGTATCTCGTACGCAATGTCACGCGTCTGCGTGCTGCCTCGGCAAAATTGCGCGAATCGGCTAAGAACAGCGGCGCCGGAACTTCATCGCTCTCCGCTCGTTTCGAAGAGACGGCCAGGCGCCTGGAAGAAACTATGCCGCTCCTGGATTCACCCGTCGCGCTCGACCTCGAGGATCTGGAACGCCGCCTGACCGTGCTGGAAGAAAAATTATCGGCTGCGCTTTCGGCGGACGCGGATGAAGAAGCGCTGCTTTCCGTCCGGCGTGAAATGGATCGCTCTCTGGCGCCCTACCGGCGTAAGATGTCCGCAGAGCAACTTGCGCAGCTCGAGCGGCAATACATTCAGAAGCGGCTTTTCGAACATTTCAACGTGCCCCGCTTGAGTTTGTTTTATCTGACCTAACGCAGAACAATATTTCAGCGGGCTGATCGAATAACGCACACGAAGTTGTCATGCCACTAATGGACGTAACAATCGAAAAACTGATTTACGGCGGCGACGGCCTGGCGCATCACGAAGGTTCCACCGTCTTCATACCCTTTGTGTTGCCCGCTGAGCGCGTGGCAGCGCTGCCCGTTGAACAGAAAAAGAAATTCGTTCGCGCGCGCGTGGAACAATTGCTCGAGCCGTCACCCCAACGCACGCTGCCGCCCTGCCCGCATTTCGGCCTTTGCGGCGGCTGCAATTACCAGCACATTCCCTACGAAGCGCAGTGGAAATACAAAACTGAAATTCTGCGCGAGACGCTGCGGCGCGTCGGGCGAATCGGATGGACCGGAGAAATTCAAGCTCATGCGTCGCCGCCGTGGGGCTATCGCAATCGCGCGCAGTGGAAAGTTCGGCCGCCGTCAGAGCCAGCATCCGCTGGCAAGCCAACGCAGGCGAGTTCGCGCGCAGCCAATAAAAGTAGCGCGAAACTTGATATCGGGTACTTTCGCGCGAATTCCGCCGCATTATGCGCCGTCGAGGACTGCGCGATTCTGTCGCCATTGCTTTTGAAAACATTGCTCGCCGTCCGAGAGCCGTTGGCTGCGGGGATGCTTCCGCGAGAACTTCGCGAGATCGAAGCATTCAGCAATGAAGGTGCTAACGAACAATCACTTTCGGGTGATTCCTCGCTATTGCTCTCTGCTAACTTTGCCGGATTCCCCTCTCGCATCGCGGAACACGCCGAAACGATTCGCCGTATTGTCCCGGAGGCTGCGAGCATTCTGTTTCACGATCCGAGCCATGACCGAATGGAACTGTTCGGCCCAGGCTTCCTGGAAACGCAGGCCGTCGGCACAAAATATCGCGTAGGCCATTTCTCGTTTTTTCAGGTTAACCGCTTTCTCGTGGACGATCTGGTGCAAACCGTGTGCGGCGACGAAAGCGGCCGCCTCGCTCTCGATTTATTTGCCGGTGTGGGACTATTTTCCATCCCGCTCGCCAAGCGCTTCGAACGCGTCATCTCGGTCGAGTCAAATCCGGCGGCCAGTCGTGACCTGGAGGTCAACATGCGGGGACAAGGCACGATTGAGGCGCGCACGGCGGATGTCGAGCGCTTCCTGGAGCGAAACAAGGAGCGCCCCGAGCTTGTTGTTCTGGATCCTCCGCGCGACGGTTTGACTCCGGATGCTGTGAGACGGCTGGGACGTCTGCAACCTGCGCGCATCACCTACGTTTCTTGCGAGCCTCCCACGCTCGCGCGCGATCTCGCCGTTCTCAAGGAAGCCGGCTACGACTGCAGCGAAATTCACATGTTTGATCTTTTTCCGCAGACATTCCACATGGAGGCGGTTGTTCGGTTGCGCCGTCGCGAATGAAATTACCAGCGTTGTGGATCGCCGCAGCTTTTGCCGTGGGCATCGCGGCCGCGAGCCGATGGCACGCATCGCCGAGGTTTTGCTCCGTCGCCGCCACGGTGGGCAATGATCGCAGGCGTAGTTCTCAGCGCGCATCTTTGGAAACGGAAAATCAGCCGCGCTAATCTTCGTCCGACTCGGCCGAAGATTGATTGCCTTTCTGGTATTCCTCGATGAGCTGACGCGCCTCCTGGGCCCGCGGCTCGAGGACGTAGACTTCAACGCCATGTGTTCCTTCAGGTGTTTCGCGAAGCGGAAAAGGGTCGTTTGAACCGGAACCGGGCGAGCTGATTCCAGCGCTTTCGAGGAGCCCGCGTATAACCATCGCCTCCGCCGCGGTGCCGGCCGTATAAGCCACAACTACGCGCTCCTGCGATGGATCGTGGGCTTGTTTTTGCGATGCGTTCTCTGTCATTTGAATTCCCCGGAAAATATCTTCGAACACTGCTCCACAGTACTATTGCGCGCCCTTGGGGCAAAGTCCATAATAGTGCTAGCAGCTCTTCCGGACCCGTTATGGAACCGATTGAAAACAGCACGTCGTTTCGGCCTACGCAGGAACAGATTGATGACGAAAGCAGGCGCATTCGCCGGCTGCGCATTTTGGTTCAGCTCACCCTGGAATCGATCGCTGCTGGCGATCTAACTCCCGAAGAAGCCTCGGGAATGATTGCTGCCACGCGCCGGGTGGCGCTGGAAATGTTTCCGGGCAAAGAACGCGCCTTCGACCTTCTGTACCGTCCCAAGTTTCAACGCGTGATGCACGCCATCTACCGCTTGCAGTAAGAGAAACGTTCAATATCGGTAGCGCGTTCGCAGCCACATCCTTAGCCACACAAACGCAAGAGCGCCCAACGTTCCGATCAGGGCCTTGTATTCGCGGTTGCGGCGGTATTGCGCCCACGAAAAAGCTTTCTCCGTGTGCCCATCCGGAAGCCGTTTCCCGGCGTGAAAAATGTTGGGAAAGAAAAGCGGAACTCTGGCAGCGTAGTCTTCAAACGCGGCGCCGAAGCAGTCGCGTAGCTCTTCCTCTTCGTTGCGGATCACCGCGTAATAAAACACGGCAAAATAAACGACCACCAACAAACCGGCCCATAGAGAATGCCCGGCGATAATAAATCCTGCGGCCATAATCGCGCTGCCCAGATAAAGCGGATTTCGAGTTCGCGAGTAAATGCCGGCAGTAGCGAGTTCCTGATTCTTGCGCAGTTGTCCCGAAGCGGCCGCTCGAACGATCAATCCAAGAAAAGCGACGCCTGCGCCTAGCACTATCAAACGCGGAGTGGGTGCAGCCAGCAGCCAATAAACAATCGCAACGGGATAGCCGATGCGCACGCGCCAGCGCATCCAGAATTTTCTGGGCTTGCTCACGAAGCCCGCCCCAGCCGGCGCTCGAGAGCATCCAAACCTTGCTGCACGGTAATCGAAAGCATGGCAGGCGAGTAAGACGTGGCGCGACGGTAAGTCGTTTCGCTGAATCGCGAAATGCGCGAGATCCACCTCGAATCGACATGCCAATGAAATCGCTGTTCAGCCATCTGTCTCGTGGCGCAAGCGGGCGATGAGGTCGCGCGTGGAATGGTTTTTGGGGTCGCCAACGATTGCGATGCGGATTCCCAGGAGCGCATCGAGATCGCGTTCCGGAACATTCTCCGGCGTGTAGTCGGTGCCTTTGGCGTGCACCTCGGGTTGAAATTCGCGAAGCAGCGCGTTCACGTCAAGTTCGTCGAAAATCACAACGTAATCCACTGCCGCCAACGCCGCTACGAGCGAGGCCCGCGCGCGTTCCGTCAGAATGGGGCGGCCTGCGCCTTTCAAAGCTCGAGTGCTCGAGTCGGAGTTTACACCCACCACGAGCAAGTCGCCCTCGGCGCGCGCCGCCTGCAAATAGCGTATATGTCCCACGTGAAGCAGGTCGAATACGCCGTTCGCGAATACCGCTTTGCGCCCGGCGCGGCGGTACTCGTCGAGCACGTCGTGCAATCCTTCGCGCGACAATATTTTTTCGCGGGTGTCCATGAAGACTCAGCGCTGGGTTGTCGCCTCGCGGCGCAACGCGGTTTCAAGTTCCGCACGTGTGACGGTTGCGGTTCGCCGCTTCATCACCACGATTCCTCCCGCGTAATTCGCGAGATACGCCGCTTCCAGATAGGACGCGCCTGCTGCCAGCGCCAGCGTAAATACCGCAATCACCGTGTCCCCGGCGCCGGTGACGTCCACGGGAGTTTCGGAGCCATAAATCGCAATGTTATGCGGAGGCCCTTGCTTGCCAGCGCCGTTTTCGAAAACGACCATCCCGTCCTTGCCGCGCGTCACTACCAGGGCTTCAAGGCTTAGGTCGCGCAGAGTTCGCCGGCCTAATTCCTCGAGCCTTTGCATATCGCCACCCACGCTGACCTGATACGCCGCTTCGAGTTCAGGCTCGTTTGGCGTCGCGGCAGTGACTTCCCCATCGCGGTATTCAAGCAATCGATAGCGCGAATCAAGAGTGATGCGTTTCCCGCTCAGCTTGCGCACAACGGCCGGCGAGGCCGCTCCCAGTCCGTAGTCGGAAATTAGAACTGCGTCCGCACTTTTCGCCGCTTTACGAGCCTTGCGCTGGAGCGACTCCTGAACACTCGCCGGCAAATCCGCGCGAGGTTCGCAATCCACGCGCAGAACTTGCTGCTCGGTCGTATGCGTCCATCCCGCCAGATAGCGCGTCTTGGTGGTAGTCGCTCGATCGCGCGTGCGAAGGATTCCCGAAGTATTGATCCCCTTCCTGCGCAAATAATCGAGCAAGATTTTGCCGCCTTCGTCATCCCCCACCACGCCAACAGGCAACACCTTGGCACCGAGATCGACGAGATTGTTTACGGCATTGGCAGCGCCGCCCGGATACGCTTCGGTACGGCGATGGCGCAGAATCAGTACCGGAGCCTCGCGCGAGACACGCGATATTTCGCCGGAGACAAACAGATCCAGTACGAAATCTCCCCATACACAAATGGACTGCCGTGGAAATGCGGCGACGATGTCGAGCAGGCGCGTTAGGTCAACTGTTGCGTCCGTAGCTCGCGCACTCGCACGCGCTGTCGCCTTCGACTTCGACCCAGCTTTGCCGCGCTTTGCGCTCAAACAATCTCCTCATCCTTAGAAATTAATATGATGCATGTCAGGGATGGGTCGCAAAGTATCACAGCGTCAAGTATGCAGCAATCTAACTGTCATCTCGTGGTGCCCGTGAATCTTTGTCTTCACTTTGCTTCACGAACGCGGGATTGCGACTTCCTCATCACCGCCTGCCAGAAGTCCTCTTCTCGATCGACTTGCAGGGAAATGCTACAGATCCACAAATCCATGGCCGGCGAAACTCCTGGCAAATTGAAACTATCTTTCTCGGTGCAAATGAGCCCGGCAGCTCCTGCCTCGGCAGCTTCTTTCTCGATTTGCGCAATATCGGATGGCGAGTATCGGTAATGATCGCGAAAACACTTGTGTCCGATAATTTGAAAACCCCAATCGCGCAAGTCCGCAATAAACGCCGCGGGATTGCCTATCCCGCAGAAGGCAAAAAGCCTTTCACCGCGCGCTTCTTTTTCAGTTAGCTGCGGCCGCGAACGAGAATAGGCAGAAGCCAGCTTGGTTCGCGCATAAAAAATCGGTGCCTCCGAATGCCGGCGTACCACCGATTCGATGGCCGGTGCATGATTGCTGCGAGTGATGACGATCATGTCCGCGCGCCAGAGCGCCGAGCGTGGCTCGCGCAAATGTCCCGCGGGCAATACATGCCCGCCTCCGAAAGGATTGCTGGCATCGATCAAGACGACATCGACATCGCGAGCGAGCTGCAAATGCTGGAATCCGTCGTCGAGGATGAACCATTTCACGCCGCGACTTGCGAGCGCTGAACCGCTCTTGTACCGATTCGCGCCAACACCGAACAGAACTCGCTCCCCAAAGCGAGATCGAAGAAGCCGCACTTCATCGCTGGTGTGATGGCCTTCCGATCCAGCGGTCGTCGGAGGCTTAACTTCAGGCGCGGCGACAATCTTGCCGCGATACCCGCGCGTAAGAACCCCAACGCTCTTGCCTTCCGCAAGCAGCCGCTCGGCGACCATCAGAACCATCGGCGTTTTGCCCGTCCCGCCAACCGTCAGGTTCCCCACGCTGATGACCACGCCATCCAAGTGACGCTGGCGAAAAATTCCCTTCCGATACGCTCCAGCCCGAAGACGCGCTAGGTTGCCATATATCACAGACAGCGGCCACAAAAGTGATTCCTTAAGCGTCACGCCGCGCTTCCCGTTTTTCCGCGCTCAGAAGAACTTAGGGCGCGCGCACCGGACCCGACGTCCGGGCTATCATCACGGGCAATCACTGCTGCAATACGTCCCAACGCGCGCGCCGTGGCCCCCCGATTCCGCTCGGATATTTCGCGCGCCGCTTTGCCCATGCGCTCGCGCATGGCATTGTCTCCGATCAATTGCACCCAGACTTTTCCAAGCTGCTGCCCGTTCGACGCTTGCACGCCAGCGTGCGCATCGAGAAACTGGCCCGCCATCTCACGGAAGTTTTCCATCGAATTTCCAAATATTGGCGGGCGCGAAAAACACGCAGGCTCCAGGATGTTGTGCCCGCCGGCGCGAACCAGCGAGCCGCCTACGAATACGGCATCCGCCAGCGAATACAGTCCCGCAAGTTCGCCGATCGAGTCGAGAACCAGCACGTCGATATTCTCGGCCAGCGACTCATTCAGATTTAGTTGGCTGCGACGCACGGTGTTCCATCCGCATCCGCGATGATCTTTTCAGCAGCGATAAAACGATCGGGCTTGCGAGGCGCCAAGACCAGCAGCGTTCGGCGCCACTGCCGCTGCACCGCGTCGTATCCCGCCAGTACGGCTTCTTCTTCTCCTTCCACCACACTGCCGGCCACCACAACCGGCCAGCGCTCCTGCTGCCGAATTTGCGTTTCAAGATATGTGCCAAACCGGCCAATCGCGGGAGGCGACACGTCATATTTCATGTTGCCGGTAATTTCCACGCGGTCGGCCGCTGCGCCCATGCTGACCAAGCGCTTCGCATCTTCGTCGCTTTGCGCCAGGAAAAGATCCGCGTCCTGCAGCGTCCGCGCAAAAAAATCGCCAACAAGAAATCGCCAGCGCTCGAAACGTGAGAATGACTTTTCGGAGATACGCGCATTAGCGAAAATCACGGGAATTCCGCCGCGACGCGCTTCCCGCAAAAAGTTTGGCCAAATTTCCGTCTCCATCACGATTACCAGCGCCGGGCGAATCGTTCGCAGTGCCTTTCGCACCGGCACTATCCAGTCGAGCGGAAAATAAAATATGCCGTCCGCGGATTCCAATCGCTCGCGTGCCAGCCGTTGCCCGGTTTCAGTCGTGGTGGAAACAAGAATCGCGCGGCCCGGAAATTCGCGCTTGAGGCCTTCTACAAGCGGCTGGGCGGCGAGAACTTCGCCCACCGAAACCGCATGTATCCAGATTGGGCCGCCACGCCTTGAAGCGCCAGTTTCTTGTGCCGCCCCGCTCTGTGCAGAAGCAAGTATGTACGACGGCAGGATTCCCAGACGCTCGCGAAACGCGCCCCGCCGTTCGCCGGGCCGCCAGCCACGCAACGCGAAGTATGGCGCCAGGACGAACATGCCCACTGCGGTAACAATTCGATATAAGAAATACATTGGGAAGGCGTCGTGGCGACTCGCGCGCTGGTCATCATGCGCTTCCGTCAGCGACTTCGCACACAAATTGGGTATTATAGTGGTAGCGAGCCGGAACGTGCACAACTTCCCGCTGAAACCGGGCATCGAACTTCCCAGCCGGGAAGTTTTCACTATGACTCGATCAAGCTGCCTAGCTTTGGCGGGGATCCTGATGTGCGCCGCGGTTTCCGCGCAGTCGCCCGCGACGAAGCCAGCTCCAAACGCCGCGTCAGCGCCGGCCCCATCACTTGCCCACGACACTCACGAAGGCATGACGGCCATGGCCGATCCATACACTGATCGAGCCCGCGCGAAAGAGAAATTCGGCAAAGCGAATCCTGTGGACGTCGGAATTTTGCCGGTTGAGGTTTTCCTGCGCAACGACTCGGACCGTCCGATTCGCGTCAATCTCAGCACGATCCAACTCGAAGTCCACTTCCAGAATGGCGGGCGCCAGGACATCGGTTCCCTTTCTCCCGCCGACGCCGCCTACCTGATCGCGCATCCTCAGGGGCCCTCTGGACCTAAGACCTCGCGCCTGCCGGGCATAAATCTTCCCGGCGGAGATAAAAAGTCGGCTCAGATGGAATCCATTCTCTCCCCGCTCGCGCTCGATGGCGACATTATCGCCCCCATGGCTACCGTTCACGGCTTTCTCTATTTCGATCTCGACCGCGATATGTCTCTCGCCGACACGTCCATCCTCTACATTCCTGACGCCGCCGTGATTCCAGGCAACAAGCCGCTGATGTTTTTTGAAGTTCCGCTCGCCAAGCCCAGCCGCTAACATTTAGGGCTGCGCAAACAGTCCAAAAGGCCCTCAAACAGCCTACTGCCGAGCCAAAGCCTGACCCCATCCAGCCTTACCCCAGCCGCAAACCACGGCTCGATCCGCAAACCCCTTCATATGTTCGTAGCAAGTTAAAAGGTCCGGTTTTTGTAGTAAGTGAGTTGTCCGGTTGACAGTTAATCACCCGCCGCCGTCGAGGCTGTGGGGAAGTGGGAATCCCGCGCTTTGGGCGGGATTTCCAAGCGCGGTGGGAAAGTCTGCTTTGCGACTTTTCCACGGCGCGGCTTCTGCACAGCCTCTTGCCGATCGCTACTGATCCAAGGCAGCCCCTCGGCGTTGTAGCGCCCCACGCAATGCGGCCCATAGCGGAGGCTCAGCGTTCCATCTAGGTGCTGATGCAAGGTCACCGTACAGCCCGCCAACGTGGCTCGCCAGCGTACCGGCTGGATCTGCAAAGACAGATTTTGAAAGCTCACCGTGTTGTCGCGGTTCACCGTGCGTTCAAACTGCAGCGAAAAGACCCCTTCCAAATCTCGCTGCCGGCACGCCGTAAAGGCACTGCCCCCCTGCGTCGCGGGCACCCGGAACCGCACGTTGAACGCAGCGATGTACTCTTCCTGCAGAAAAGCGTTCGCCGCCTCCACCGTCGTGATCGCCCGCAAGCGCAACTCTTGCGGCAGTCGTCCCTGCCAAGTGCCAAAATTGCGCTCGCTGCGTCCTCGTGCCTGGGGCGAGTAGGCCGGAATCATCCGCACTCCCAACTCCCGCAGCGCCCGTCCTACCTGCGTCACACGCGCGTGATCTACCTTCTGGCCCGCCTTGGGCGTCAGCCAAAAATGGCTGCCCCGGTCGCTATACAAGGCGCAGAACAATCCCTGCTGCTCGATCACCTCGCGCAAAGCGGCCATCACCGTCTGCGTCGATTCCTCCTGCACCAGTTGCGCGTAGTAAATCTCACTGGTGGCATCATCCAGAATCACGATCAGATCGTGCCAGCGCTCGTCTCCCAACCAACGGTGCCGGCTGCCGTCGATGTGCAGCAGCATCCCCGGCAAGGGTCGTCGCGGTCGTCGTTTGCGGTGCGCTCCGCGCTTGCGCCCCCGGGCCACCATCCCCGCTCCTTGCAGAATCCCTTTCACCCAGCTGTAGCTGAGCCGAATCCGATGCTCGGCCCCCAGCTTCTCGTGAAAGTGCTGCACATTCAGATCGAAATAATGCTCCCGGTACAGCTCCAGCACCCGCTCCACGGTCGCTAGCGGCACGCGCTTAGGCGAAGGCTTTCCTCGCCTGCGGTCGAACAACCCGCGGAATCCGAACTCCTCATAACGCTCCCGCCAGCGCCGCATATGCCGGTCACTGATGCCCAAGATCTCGGCCGCTTGCCACCAGCTGATCTTCTTGGCCATCGCTTGCAACATCACTTCCTGTACTTTCATCGCCCGCTCCATGGCGGCTTGTGTGTAGGAGTTCATGCCTTGCATGGTCCCCTACCACCGCCCGAAAAGCGGACATATCACTTGCTATCTCAACCGGACATATCATGTGCTACTGACACTTCATACCCCTTCATATGTTCGTAGCAAGTTAAAAGGTCCGGTTTTTGTAGTAAGTGAGTTGTCCGGTTGACAGTTAATCACCCGCCGCCGTCGAGGCTGTGGGGAAGTGGGAATCCCGCGCTTTGGGCGGGATTTCCAAGCGCGGTGGGAAAGTCTGCTTTGCGACTTTTCCACGGCGCGGCTTCTGCACAGCCTCTTGCCGATCGCTACTGATCCAAGGCAGCCCCTCGGCGTTGTAGCGCCCCACGCAATGCGGCCCATAGCGGAGGCTCAGCGTTCCATCCAGGTGCTGATGCAAGGTCACCGTACAGCCCGCCAACGTGGCTCGCCAGCGTACCGGCTGGATCTGCAAAGACAGATTTTGAAAGCTCACCGTGTTGTCGCGGTTCACCGTGCGTTCAAACTGCAGCGAAAAGACCCCTTCCAAATCTCGCTGCCGGCACGCCGTAAAGGCACTGCCCCCCTGCGTCGCGGGCACCCGGAACCGCACGTTGAACGCAGCGATGTACTCTTCCTGCAGAAAAGCGTTCGCCGCCTCCACCGTCGTGATCGCCCGCAAGCGCAACTCTTGCGGCAGTCGTCCCTGCCAAGTGCCAAAATTGCGCTCGCTGCGTCCTCGTGCCTGGGGCGAGTAGGCCGGAATCATCCGCACTCCCAACTCCCGCAGCGCCCGTCCTACCTGCGTCACACGCGCGTGATCTACCTTCTGGCCCGCCTTGGGCGTCAGCCAAAAATGGCTGCCCCGGTCGCTATACAAGGCGCAGAACAATCCCTGCTGCTCGATCACCTCGCGCAAAGCGGCCATCACCGTCTGCGTCGATTCCTCCTGCACCAGTTGCGCGTAGTAAATCTCACTGGTGGCATCATCCAGAATCACGATCAGATCGTGCCAGCGCTCGTCTCCCAACCAACGGTGCCGGCTGCCGTCGATGTGCAGCAGCATCCCCGGCAAGGGTCGTCGCGGTCGTCGTTTGCGGTGCGCTCCGCGCTTGCGCCCCCGGGCCACCATCCCCGCTCCTTGCAGAATCCCTTTCACCCAGCTGTAGCTGAGCCGAATCCGATGCTCGGCCCCCAGCTTCTCGTGAAAGTGCTGCACATTCAGATCGAAATAATGCTCCCGGTACAGCTCCAGCACCCGCTCCACGGTCGCTAGCGGCACGCGCTTAGGCGAAGGCTTTCCTCGCCTGCGGTCGAACAACCCGCGGAATCCGAACTCCTCATAACGCTCCCGCCAGCGCCGCATATGCCGGTCACTGATGCCCAAGATCTCGGCCGCTTGCCACCAGCTGATCTTCTTGGCCATCGCTTGCAACATCACTTCCTGTACTTTCATCGCCCGCTCCATGGCGGCTTGTGTGTAGGAGTTCATGCCTTGCATGGTCCCCTACCACCGCCCGAAAAGCGGACATATCACTTGCTATCTCAACCGGACATATCATGTGCTACTGACACTTCATACCCCTTCATATTGCGGTAGAGCGACTTTCGTAGTAGCCTCGCGCGCATGCCCCCAAAGCCCAGCCGAACGTCCCGCAGGCAGGGGGTAAAGAGTCCGAAAAGGAGAGGTCGCAAAATGGCATCCGCGGCGAAAGACCCCCATCCGTCAAGTAAAGAAGCTCCCGAAGGCGCAAATGTAGACAAAATCCGCGATATTTTATTCGGCTCGCAGATGCGGGATTACGAAAAGCGTTTCATGCGCCTTGAAGACAGTGTGACCAAAGCCATCGAAGGTCTGCGCGAAGATATGAACAAGCGCCTCGATACCCTTGGCAACTTTGTGCGGCAGGAAGTCGACTCGCTTAGCACCCGGCTGAAGAGCGAAAAGGCCGAGCGTACCGAGGGGCTGAAGGATATCTCGCGCGAAATCAAGGATGGCACGAAAATCATCGAGAAGAAGCTCTCCCAGCTCGAAGAGCAGATGTCCGACGGGCAGAGCGAGCTACGCGCAAAGCTTCTTGAACACTCGAAGGCCGTTTCCGCCGAGATCGACAAGCTGCGCCGTGATACTACAGCCTCGCTGAATCGCGAGGTGGACACCCTTCGCGACGAGAAAACCGATCGCGCTTCTCTCGCGGACTTGTTCAACGAATTTTCCCTGCGGCTAAAGAACAAGTTCGAATTGCCCGAAGAGTAGGAAGCGAGCGCAACGCACACACATCCTCGGCTGGACGCATGCCAGGTCCCGCAGGGACAACCTCGATGCTCTAATATGGCCGAACAAGCACATCGCCGCGCTCCCACTGAGCAAACGCAGGAAAATCCCCCCAGCAATAATCACGCCTACGAAGAGCTCCGCCATTTAATCATCGCGCCCGAACAAGAAGACATTGCCGATATTCAGGAACGCCTCGACGATCGCACGAAGCGCACTGAGGACGTCAGCTCCGTTGTCGCCGAGGCCATCATAATGCGCCGCGATCAACACGGCGATCGCGCCCTGGCTCAGGCTCTGGCTCCAACCGTCCAGGAAACTCTTCGCGAGTCAGTGCGCAAGGATCCTCACCCTCTGGCCGATGCTCTGTTTCCGGTGATGGGGCCTGCCATCCGAAAATCCATCAGCGAAGCTCTTCGCGGCATGCTCGAATCGTTCAATCAGGCTCTGGAATACAGCCTTTCGGCTCGCGGAATCAAATGGCGCATCGAAGCTCTTCGCACGGGAAAACCTTTCGCCGAAATCGTTTTGATGCACAGCCTTCTGTATCGCGTAGAACAGGTGTTTCTGATTCATCGCCAGACCGGACTCGTTCTTTGCCACGTCTTCCCTCAATCTATTGCCGCGCAGGATCCCTCGATGGTTGCCGGCATGCTCTCCGCGATTCAGCAGTTCGTGCGCGATTCCTTTGACTCGAAAAACGAAGAGACACTCGGTAGCCTGAATGTGGGCGAACTGGAAGTCTGGATTGAAGAGAGCCCCGACGCCGTAATCGCCGCGGTGATTCGAGGGCACGCTCCGTCGGATTACCGGCTCGCGATGAAAGAAGCTCTGGAGGAGATCCAGCAGCGCTACAGCTCCGCCCTCGAAGATTTCAAGGGCGATGCCGCTCCATTTCGTTCCGCCGAGGATGTCTTATCCCGGCTTCTCGCTGTGCAGCATCGTGAACCTGCCGGCGCGAAGCCACCGCGTGCCGCAATAGCGACAATAGCAATATTGGCTCTGCTCATTCTTGCCTGGGCTGGCTACTCCACATACCTTCTGTGGGAGTGGTCGCGGTTCCTTCACGCCGTTCGCGGACAGCCCGGAATCGTGGTGATTTCCTATTCCAAGCAAAACGGCCGCTACCACATTCAAGGATTCAAAGATCCGATCGCGTCGAATCCCGATACGCTACTGAAACAGGCAGGCCTTGATCCACAAGACGTCGATTTTGATTTGGCGCCCTACTACTCTTTGGACGACGCCATCGTGGCCGAGCGCGCCCGCCGGCTTTTGCATCCTCCCGAAGGCGTGAAGCTTTCGGAGAACCATGGAGAATTGGTTGTGGAGGGCGCTGCTGCACCACAGTGGATCGCCCGCGTCCAGGAGCGTGCGCCTTGGATTGCCGGCGTCACTTCGGTTGATACTTCCCATCTTCAGAATTCTCACTTGCTGGAGCTCAATGCTCCGAAAGCCGAGATCGAGTCCGTGATTCTCGTCTTCCCCATCGGCCGAGCCGAGCTTGATCCCGGACAGGAAGACACACTCGCTCAAACTCAAGAACGAATCCGCGACATCGTCGCTCAGGCCAGCCGTCTCGGCGAACAAACTACTATCGAACTCACCGGCCATAGCGACACCATCGGCATCGAGGGGACGAATCTGTTGCTCAGCCAAGAGCGCGCCGATAATATCCGCGGCGTCTTACTACGTAGTGGCGTTCCAGCGACAGCTTTGCGCACGCGTGGCGCCGGCAGCACCCAACCTTTGCGCCCGGAAGACACTGAAGAGAATCGCCGCTTGAACCGGAGCGTCACTTTCAGAATCACCTTCCTTTCGGTATCTCCCGGAAGCTGACCGAGCCCTCGAATGCTCCAAAAGAAAATCTGCATGCTCGGTTCCTTCTCTGTGGGGAAAACGAGCCTGGTGCGCCGCTTCGTCGAGAGCATTTTTTCCGAGGCTTATCACACGTCGATCGGCGTCAAAGTCGATAAAAAAGTGGTGCCTGTCAACGACGAAGACGTCGCCCTGGTTTTGTGGGACATTCACGGTGAAGATGTGTACCAAAAAATTCGCATGTCCTACCTTCGCGGGATGTCCGGCTATCTGCTCGTTGTGGACGGCACCCGCCGCCAAACGCTCGAAGACGCTCTATCTTTGAATGAGCGCGTGATTCAGGAAGCCGGCAAAGTTCCTTCCATCCTCGTTCTCAACAAAGCCGATCTGGCCGACCAATGGGAAATCGATTCGGCGCGCGAGAAAGAATTGATTGCGAGCGGGTGGAGTATATTTCGCACCAGCGCCAAAACTGGCGATTCTGTCGAAGACGTCTTTTCAAAACTGGCCGCCGCCACTCTAACTGAATAAATGGCTTCGAATTCACTTTTCGAATCGTTCCTTGCCAGCCAAGGGTACGCGCTGTTCGAATCGCTCGGCGAAGGTGAATATTCCGTTGTTGGAAATGCCCCGGCTTGGTGCCGCAACATTTTTGAGGTTGGATCTGGTGGAGGAGCGCGAGTTCGTCTGGCTGAAAGCTCGCCGTTCCTCGAAAACTTCCTAGCCGACGCCGAAGAATCCTGGAACTCCAAGTCTGAAGGGTCCGCAAGCTCCGGCAATTGGATTGAACGCGATAAAAATGACCGCGAAGTTCCGCTGGAGGCCTTCGCGCTCTCTCTCGACAACAAGAGAATTCTGATTCTGCGAAACCTCTCTACCAACTTCGTCGAGCAGCAGCAATGGTTCCAAACTGCTCGCAATTCCCTTCTCGCGCACGAGCAGCTTCTGAGCGAAATCCAGAAAAAAGAAATCCTGCTTCATTGCATCATTCACGACCTTTCCCAGCCTCTCAGCGCCATAAGCGGCTGTTTCAATCTGCTGCGGCTCGAAAATCTCCCGGCTAAACTAAGCAAGTATGTGGAGGCTGGCCAGCGTGAATCGCAACGCCAGGACGCGATGATCCGCGGAATTCTCTCCGCGTTCTCCGGAGATCTGGCAGCGCAGCAATCTGGTTCGGAAAAAGAGGCGGGCCCTCCGGACCTGGCCGCCTGCGCTCGCCAAGCCATTGAGGAATTTTCCTCCGCATTCAAAGACAAGAACGTGCGCCTTCGATTCGATCCGCAATCGAACGCTGCTGCAAACTGGCACGTTCGGGGCGACGCGCCTCGCCTGGATCGAATTTTCGGCAACCTGGTCGAAAACACTCTTCGCTACAGTCCGCCCGCGTCCACTGTAACCGTTGGCGTAAAAGATGACGGTTCCAGCGTGTTCGCCTTCGTGGACGACGAAGGCCCAGGCCTTCCGCCAGATCTTCCGCCCAACCAGCTCTTCGCGCTTTTCTCCAAGGGCAAAAGCCATTCCGGCAAAGCCGGCCTGGGTCTTTATTTCTGCAAAATTACGGTCGAGCGCTGGGGTGGAGCAATCGGCGCGGAAACTCGCCCGCAGGGTGGTTCGCGTTTCTGGTTCCGGCTTCCGCGCGCAACTGCAAAGCCATGGGGGGGTGCGTCAGAGGATGTTGCTACGCATGAGCCTCCCGCCGCGATACAGCCACCCGATCCTGTGACCAGCGCCGTTTCCACGCCAGACTCTCGCACGACTCGGCCGGCGAAACGCTTGCGCATTCTGGTGACCGAAGACACGGAATTAAATCGCGAACTTGTTCTCGAGCTGCTGAAAAAACGCGGGCACTCCGTTGCAAGCGCCGCCGACGGCTTGGAAGCGCTCGCCGCACTCAAGCGCGGTCGATTCGATGTCGTCCTCATGGACGAACAAATGCCGCGCATGAACGGTCTGGAAGCCACGCGCGCGATTCGCAAGATGGAAACGTCCACTGGCCGTCACGTTCACATTATCGGTCTCACCGGAAACGCGAGCGACGAAGACGAGCGCCGTTGCCTCGACGCCGGCATGGACGCATTCATCGCCAAACCCGTTCGCATGGAGAAGCTGTATCAGGTTGTTGAGTCCGCGGCCGCGGGAGCGAAACCGATCCAGAGTGCCGAGCCAGCGGGTGAGCTATCCATCTCTGCGAGCACGACTCCGGCGTCCACCAAAGACGAAGCAGCCGCCGGCCATCTCCATCGAGCTACGGGAGGAAACAAAAAACTTCTGCGCACGCTCATTACGACTTTTCTCGAAGACGCGCCAAAAACGCTTTCGCTCATCCGGCGTGCTGTCGCCCAAAAAGATGGAAAGAAGCTCGCCAGTTCAGCGCACGCCTTAAAAGGATCGATAGCAATCTTCGGCGCGGCAAATGCGGTTGCCATCGCTCGTGAACTTGAAACCATGGGCCGCTCCGGCGATTTGCTCGAAGCCGATTCGAGAGTTAGCGCGCTCGACTCGGAATTTGCTCGCCTAAAAACCGAACTTTTTGCCCTTTGCGAAGTGCCGGGTGCTAAACCTAAGCCAAAGCGAAAACCCAAGTCGAAGTCTCGCCGCGTGCGTTAACGCAGCGTGTCCTCGCAGTCTGCCTGCTGACTAACGCGGTATGTTCCTCACAGGCAAACTTGCCCGTCGCGCCGCCGAGCGCCATACTTTCAGTCATGAGGCTCGCCTTACCCCTCCGAGCGTGCATCGCGCTAACTGCTGTATTTTTCACCGTTTCTTCTGCAGCGCGCGCTGACGAATTAAAGCTCAAAGACGGCACCACCATCGTCGGCACCATCGTCGGATTCGAAGAAAACTCATTCAAAGTAAAAACGAGCTACGGCTTTGCCGAGGTGCAAAAAGACCAAGTTGTATCGATCGTGATTTCCGCCGGCCCGACGAAGAAAGAGTCAGAGAAAAAGCCTGCACCGGCGCCAGCGGCAACCGCTTCAAAGGAAAACGCCGCGCCCAAACCATCAAAATCGCCAACCCCAGCAATTCCCCCGACCGTGCCGCCGGCGCCCGTTGCTCCAAACAATTCCGCCGCAGCACCGAGTTCGACCGCACCGCCCAGCTCAAATTCCGCGAGCGCAAAATCTCCTGCTGCGATTCCGCCTCCCGCTCCAAAACCTCCCACGCCCGAACCCATGCGCGAGGAAGTAAACGGCACTAGCTACGTGAACGAAACGTACGGCTTTCGCATGTACAAGCCGCCCGCCTGGAAAGTAATCGAGGGCGCGCGCACGCTTCTTCCCGGCTCCATCACCGCCATGGGCACTGACGATCAGACCACTTATCTCTTAATCGGCCAGCAGCCCAACGGAAAATCCGTCGCGAGCGATATGGACGCCACGCAGCGGCGTCTCCAGGAAATTATGGGAAACTTTCGCCCGCTGGATGAAAAACACATCACGATTTCCAATGTGCCGGCCATCGAGCGGCACTTCCGCGGCAGCGTCGACCAGCGCGATTGGTCTGGCGTGGTCGTGTGCGTCCCTCGTGACTCGCGCCTGTACACCATTTTCGGAATGACCCTCGCAGACACCGACCTGGTCCAGATCCAAGAAAATGTAATCGCGCGCGCTATCTCCAGCCTTCAGTTTACAAAATAAGATTTAGCGCCATTAGACCCGGCAACCAGCCCGCGAGAATGCGATGGGGAGATCAAACCTACGATGAAATGATGGTCGGCGTCTTCGACGTCGCCGCCCGCGCCGACCTGGATAAATGGCACTATTTTATCCGGCCGGACGCGCCGTCTGAAAAACCGTAGAGCGACGCAGCTTAGAATTTCGTAACTTCACTGAAGTGGAAGTTGCGGACCTTCATCGCCGGCACAACCATCTCGAACGATTCCTCTCCGGCGGCGCGCACGGCAGGGCCGAGCATCTCGACGTTGGAAAGCATCTCGATGACGCTTTGATTGAACCGGAAATTTCGAATGCCCGCGGCAATGCGGCCATTTTCCACCAGAAACGTGCCGTCGCGCGTCATCCCCGTCAGAATCTTTTCGTACGGGTCCACCTCGCGGATATACCAAAGCCGTGTGACCAGTATGCCGCGCTCGGTAGAGCGAATCATGTCGTCCACGGATTTGTCTCCGCCTGTGAAAACCAGATTCATGGGCGCTTCGCCATACTCGTTTGGCAGCGGCAGGCCATGGCCCGTGGGTTTCGTCTTCATTTTCTTAGCGGTCGCACGCGCATAGAGCAAATTCTTGGGAGCGCCACGGTCGACTAGCAGGATCTTTTGCCTCGGCAAGCCTTCGCCGTCGTAGGGAGCGCCGAGCTGCAGCGGGTGATAGACGTCGTCCCACAGCGTGACGTTTTCGCCGAAAATCTTTTTCCCCATGCGGTCGTTCAAGCAAGAGCGCTTATCGAGCACGGCGGTGCCGGCAAAATCGTAAAAAAGGGCGCCGACAATATCCAGTACGGCGGAAGGCTCGAGGATTGCCGTGTAGTGTCCAGGTTCCAGGTCGCGCGGCTTGCGCGAATGGACGGCCTTCTCGCTGGCTCTCTCGGCAAGGTCGTCCGGACGAATATCACGAATGTCGGGCGCACTCGACTTCGCCCAACCGGAAGAGTTTTCTTCGAGAACAGTAACGGAGAACTCCGCCTCCGTGTATTGATGGCTTGCAAACAGCCCGTTCGAATTCGCGAGAACGGACTGGCGCACGCCGCTCGAAAAAATCCCCGCGGCAGTCTGCTTTTTCTTTTCCGCCATCTTGCACACGCGAGTCACCGCGCGAGCCCGGTCCATGGGGTTTTCGTTCGCCGTCGCGTCAAAGTAGCGCGCAACCTTCTGATATTTTTGCGGCCCGAGCATGGGCAGAAGGTCGGGATTTTCTGGCTGGTGACGCGCGAGTGTGGTCGCGGCAGCGACAACCCTGCGCAGAGATTCATCGTCGGTTTTATTCGTCGTAGCGCGGGCCGTGCGGCCGTCAACCACGGCGCGGACCGAGATTGCCAGCATATGCTCTGCCACATTCTGATGGATCGTATTGTTGGCAAAGCGCGTTAGCGCATCGGTGACCGAATCAACCTCTACTTCGGTTTCGTCAGCTTCGCTGAATGCAATTACGCGCTCGGCGATACGCTGAAGTTCGGCGAGCGTAAATCGCGCGCCATTTTCGGCTCGCCCTGCGCTGCCTAGCATCCATCGAGCCTCCGCGGTCGCGCCGCTCGAGCGGCGGGCGAGTGACGGACGCGATTTCTTCTTTGTACGCTTCATTTTTGTGTCTTTAGTTTTACTTGGCGAACGCGACCCCCACTTTTATGTTGCGAAAGCGTGATGGCGACGCTCCGTGCCCCGTGCCCATCGTTTGCATGGGCTGGCCTTTGCCGCAATTGGGCGTGCCCCAAAGTGTCCAATGGTCTCGAGCGCAGATGGCGTCGCAGCTATTCCAGAATTCCGTGGTGATGCCGCTGTAACTCGGATTTTTAATCATGCGGCCTTTCTTACCGCCCTTAATCTCCCATCCAATTTCGGTGGAAAATTGAAAATGATAGCGCCGGTCGTCAATGGACCAGGAACGATTTGTCTCCATCAAGATCGCGTCGTCGGTATCAGCGATCAGGTCGTCATATTTCCAGGCGCCGGGATTCAAGCTGATGTTCGTCATACGAATAATCGGCAAGCGGTTCCAGTTTTCAGTGCGCATGGTGCCGCTCGAACGCGTTTCGCCGATGGCCGCGGCAGTTTCGCGATTGCTCAAGTAACCGGTGAAAAGACCGTTGGTAATAATGGGCGTGCATTGCGCCGGAACGCCTTCATCGTCGTAAGCGAACGTCCCAAGCCCACAACCATGTTCGAGGCGCGCGTCGGCAACCACGTTGACAATCTCGGACCCGTATTTCAGCTTGCGCAGCTTGTCCACCGTGAGGAAACTCATTCCTGCGAAATTCGCTTCTTGTCCCAAGACGCGGTCGAGCTCTATGGGATGCCCGATCGATTCGTGAATCTGCAAGCCAAGCTGCGAGCCGCCCAGAATAATCGTGCTGGTTCTCTCCGGGCACTGCGCCGCGGAATGCAACTCCACCGCCTCTTCTCCGACGCGCCGCGCGTTTCCGGCCAGATCGAACGACTCGATCAGCTCGTAACCTTGCAACGCGTGCTGGCCGCCAAAACTATTCGGATATGAACGCTTCTGAATTTCGCTGTTGGCGAACGAAGTGGCCACCACTCCCGCGCCCGACTGCATTTTCACCTGATGAATCACCGAGCCCGTGCTCGAAACGAAAAGCTGATCGATCTTGCGGAACGACATGGAGCCTTCGGCGAGCGTGACGCCTTTCACCGCCAGCATTTCCTTGTTCGCGCGCAGCAGTAAATCGAGTTGGCGTGCAACGGGAATGCGGAACGGATCCTTTACAAAAGGATTTTGCCAGGTATCTACGTGAGCTTCTTCTGGCGCGAGCGACACATTCTCGCGTTTCGCAATTGCGGAAGCTTTTGCGATGATTACGGCTTGCGCCGCGCAGGCTTGCACGCCTTCGCGCGTCAACCGGTCGGTGGAAGCGAACCCCCAGGCGCCACTCGCGATCACGCGAATGCCGATTCCGAGCGACTCGGATTCGAGCAGTGTGCCGACTTCACCATTTTTTGTAGTGATTTCCCGATGGCGAGAGTCCATCACGCGCGCGTCAGCGTAAGTCGCGCCGCGAAGTTTTGCAGTCTCAATTCCCCAGGCCGCCCAATCCAACATCATGCGCGCCCGCGCCGCGCGCAAGCTTTAAGTGTGTGAATCATCCAAAGCATCTTAGGGACAGAAGAATCAGAATACAAGGGGACCGTCTGCGCAAATGTTCGTGTGTAGCGCCGGCTGGTCCTGAGAGATCCAAGACATCCTGGCGGCTCTTTTGATTAGATATAAAGTTGCCAACTCTGGATGGAATCCTGGAGCATGGGAGCTAATTTTCACGATCGAGGATGAAATCCGGAACAGCCAGCAGCGCGCGCCGGTATTCCGTATCCGGCAATTCGCTCAGACTTTCTTTCGCACGGCACACATATTCGCGCGCTAGTGTTCGAGCGCGCTCGAGCGCGCCCGTTTCTTTCACCAGCTTAGTAATTTGTTCCGGTCGCACGCTCTGAAAATCCCGCTCTTCCAGAACTTTCGCCACCAGCCGCCGCCCGTCTCCATTTGAATGCACCTGCGTGTGACCAACGACATCGCCGTTACCTTCTCCTGTAATCGGCCCGGCAGCCTCCAACGCGAAAATCAGCGGCAGCGTAACTTTCCCTTCCTTCAAATCGCTCAGCACCGGCTTGCCCAATTTTTCCGGCGACGCCGTAAAATCCAGCAAATCGTCCACCAACTGAAACGCCAGCCCCGCGTTGCGCCCATATTCCGCGAGCGCTACTTCCGCGGCTTTCGGCTGCTTGCCCAAAACCGCTCCCAACCGCGAACATCCGCTGAAAAGACACGCCGTCTTGCGATAAGCCAGCTCGGTGGCCTCGATTTCGTTCAGATCGATTCGTCCCAGCCGCGTAAGCTGGAGCAACTCGCCTTCCACCATATTTTGGGTGAGATCGATCAGGATATCGAGGATTGCAAAATTGCGCTCGCGCAGCGCCATCTCAAACGACTGCATGTACAGCCAATCTCCCGCCAGCACGCTCATGTGATTTCCCCAACGCGCATTCGCGCTAGGACGCCCGCGCCGGGTATTCGCCCCGTCGATCACGTCATCGTGAATCAACGTGGCGCTGTGAATCATCTCGACTACCGCGCCGAGCCGAATCGCGCTCTCTCCGCGATATCCGGACGCACCCGCAGCCAGCAAAAGCAGCGCAGGGCGCAGCCGCTTCCCTCCGCCCGCGCACAAATAACTGGAAATTTCGCTTACCGGCTCGATCGCCGCCCCATTCTGCGCCGCAATTTCCCGCTCGACCAGCGCCAGATCGTCGCGCACTAAGTCGAAAATCCCTTTAGCCATCTGGACAGCAAATGCCATCCCTGGTAATTACCTTGGCGGCGCCGGAGAGGCCGAAGCGCCGAGCCTGAAAAATCGTCTGAAATTCGCAGCAGTCGTGGCCGCGATTTCTTCTGCCGTTGAGTTTCTCACATTCGCCAAGGCTTGCGCTACCTCTACGACGTATGCCGGCTCGTTTCGTTTTCCTCGCTTTCCCTGCGGCGGAAGGAACGGCGAATCGGTTTCCGTGAGCAACCGCTGCAACGGCAATTCCTTCGCCATGTCGCGCAAATGCTGCATCTTCGGATAGGTCACGTTCCCCGCGAACGAAATCATGAACCCCATTTCAAGTCCGCGCTGAGCTTCCGCGAGAGTCCCTGTAAAGCAGTGGAGAATTCCGCCCAGCCCAGTTGGCTTCCAGTCTTGCTCCATCAAAGCGAGGCAATCGTCCCAAGCATCGCGGCAATGAATCACGATGGGCAGCTTCGCCTCGCGCGCTTGGCCAAGCTGGCGGCGAAAAACCTCCTGCTGCACATCGCGCGGCGAGTGATCGTAGTAATAATCGAGCCCCATCTCGCCCCACGCAATCACCCGCGGATGCTTCGCCAGTTCGTCCAGCCGCGCGAAGTGTTCTTCCCTAGCGAGCTGCGCCTCGTGCGGATGAATTCCAATCGTCGCGTAGATCCAGTCATATTCTTCAGCAAACGGAATCGCCGCATTCAGCCGCTCCGGCCCCGTCCCGCTTCCGATGGCCAGCAGCGTTATTACGCCCGCCGCCCGCGCTCGCTCCAGCATCGTCGCGCGATCTTCGTCAAATTGCGGAAACTCCAAATGCGCATGTGAGTCAATAATTTCCAAGTGATGTCCTATCTAGAAGCTCAGCAAATAAAAGCGTTGTCATCCCGACAGAGGCCGTTTTGTGGCCGAGGAGGGAGCTGCTTTTCCTTTGTCGCGCAGTGGTGACTCTACTTACATCGCCCCGTTCGACGCAGACCGTTCATCAGCCGATTATTCGTAGGGGCGCAACATGCTGCGCCCGCGGTAGCACGCGCAAGCAGCCTCGCTGGGTACGGCGTCACTTCACTTTCGCGCCCGCAGGAATCTCCTCCGCAAATGTACACAGCACCGCCTTCCCGTCCGGGCCCGCCGACGCCGCCAGCAGCATTCCATTCGACTCCACGCCGCGCATCTTTCGAGGAATCAAATTCGTCACCACAACGACCTTGCGCCCCACCAACTCTTCAGGCGCATATGACGGCGCTATCCCCGCCAACACCTGCCGCACCTCGTCGCCAATGTCCACTAACACCTTCAAAAGTTTATCGGCTCCGGCAACTTTCTCCGCCGACTTGACCACGCCCACACGCAGCTCAACTTTCGCAAAATCCTCAATCCCGATTTTCGCCGGCACAGCAGGCGCCGTTCCCGCCACAGTTGCCGCAGCCGCTGCTCCCGCTCCGGACATAGCAGGTGCCGCTCCTCCAACCGGTGTTCCAGCACCCGGCGCGCCGGCCGGTATTGCCGCAGGTCCAGCCGTAGAACTCCCGATGCTGACTCCTTCCGCCGGCTTTTTCGTGGTAGTCGTTGATGCGTCTGGCTGTGCGCTGCCCGGATTCCGTATCTCGTTTTCCATGGTTTCAATCCTCTCCAATGCCTCTTTTTTGTCAATGCGCGGAAAAACCCCTTCGGGCTTTCCAATCTTGGCTTCCGATTTCAGCTCTCCCCACTTCAACTGATCGATTCTCGCATCCTCAATTTTCCCGGCCTGCCCAAGCTGCTCCCAGATTTTCCGTGTAGCATCCGGAATCACTGGATGCGCTAAAACGCAGGCAATCCGCAAAACATCTGCCGCCCTGAAAAGCGTGCGCCCAAGCGCTTCACGCTTGCCAGGATCATCCGCATAGGTCCAAGGTTTTTCCGTCGCGAGAAACTTATCGCACGCCGCAATAAGTCCCCATATTTTTTCGACAGCTTGCGAAAACTCGAAGCGGTCGTAGAGTTTCGCAATCTCGCCCAAATCTTCGCCCTTGAAAGCTTCCGCTAGGCTCGTGCTCGAGCCAATGCTCGGCATCGTGCCGCCCAAATTTCGTTCGATCATGGTCAGTGTGCGGTTCGCCAGATTCCCCAGCCCGTTAGCCAAATCCGCGTTGTAACGCGTAATCAGCGCCTCGCGCGAAAAATTCCCGTCCTGCCCAAACACAACATCCCGCAGCAAGTAATAACGCAGCGCATCATTCCCAAGCGTTTTGACGATCGGCTCGGGATACGCCACGTTGCCCTTCGACTTGCTCATCTTCTCCTGCTCGAACAGCAGCCACCCGTGCGCGATGATCTGTTTCGGCAGCTCAATTCCTGCCGCCATCAAAAACGCCGGCCAGTAAACCGCGTGGAACCGGATAATCTCCTTGCCCATCGCATGGATGTCCGCAGGCCAAAAGCGCTCGAATTCTGCACGATCTTTCGGATCATCGCTCCCAAAACCAATGCCAGACATGTAGCTCGTCAGCGCGTCGTACCACACATAGAAAACGTGCTCGGGATCGTCCGGCCACGGGATTCCCCACTTGATCGATTTCCGGCTGATCGAAATATCCCTCAGCCCGTTCTCGACGAAACTTTTCACCTCGTTAAATCTGAAGTCCGGATGAACGTACCGCGGATTTTTCGCGTAGAGGTCCAGCAATTTCTGCTGGAAGGCCGAAAGCCGGAAAAAATAATTTTCCTCCGAGACAAGTTCCCCCGGCCGCCCGCAAATCTGGCAATCCGCCGGTTCCGGCGTGTCGCTCACATAAAGATTGTCGTAGATGCAGTAGCGCCCTTCATATTTCGCTTTGTAAATCGCTCTCTTCGACGGCTCCAGCGCCTTGTCGCGCTCCCAAGTCCGCCGCACCAAATTCTGCACCGCCCGCGCGTGACGAGGCTCGGTAGTGCGAATGAATTCTGTATTCGTGATCCCCAGCAGCTTCCACAACTCGCGAAAAATCTTTTCATTCTTGCCTACAAGCTGCTGCGGCGTAATCCCTTGTTTTTCCGCGGCGCGCTCGATATTCACGCCATGCTCATCGGTCCCCGTCAGATACGCCACGTCGTAGCCGCACATCCGCTTGTAGCGCGCGATCACATCGCACACAATCGTGGTGTACGCCGACCCCACGTGCGGCCGCGAATTCGCATAATAAATGGGAGTGGTGAGATAGAACTTTTTAGGCTGATCCATGAATTATTTGTGCGCTGGATTCTGTTTCTGAAACTCGAACGACGCCGCCGCAATCACTTGCTTCAGCGGAATTCCCTTCTCCGCCGCGAGCCGTTGGCAGTCTTCATATTCCGGCGTGACGTTCAGCACCGACCCATTCATCCGCGAAATTTTCACGCGCACTTCGCCAAACTGCGTATCCACAGCCACGATCTCGCGGTCCAACACCTTCCGGCGCACATCATAGGTCCGCACTCCAATCGTGGTTGTCTCGCGAAAAACCAAATCAATCAGTCGCGCCGTATGCGACGCGTCGCAAAGAATCGTCAACAGCACGCCCGGCCGGTTTTTCTTCATCTGCACTGCAGTGGAAAACACATCGAGCGCCCCTGCTGCCAGCGCCCGCTCCACAAAGTACCCATAAATCTGCGGACTCATGTCATCGAGATTCGTTTCAATCACGCTCACCGGCGCGTCCCAATGCTCCCCCGCCTCGCTCGTTGCATTTTCGCCGATCAAAATGCGCAGCACATTCGCCTTCTCGGCAAAATCTGCGGTCCCCGCTCCGTAACCGACCGCCTTCAGAGTCATTTCCGGAATTTGCGCGTAACGCGTCGAAAGAGTGGTCGCAATCGCCGCGCCCGTTGGCGTCACCAGTTCCCGAGCGATCCCGCTCGTATACACCGGCGCGCCCCGCAGCAATTCCGCCGTGGCAGGAGCCGGCACCGGAAGCAGTCCGTGCGCCGTCTTCACCTGCCCCGCACCCACATCCAAAGCCGAACATGCAAATTCGTCGATCCCGAGCAGCTCGAATCCCACCGCCGCGCCCACGATGTCCACAATCGAATCCACCGCGCCCACTTCGTGGAAATGAACTTCTTCCACCAGCATGTTGTGAACTTTCGCTTCCGCTTCCGCCAGCCGCGTGAAAATTCTGCGCGCCCGCTCCGCAGCCCGTGGCGCAAGCCCAGCCTTATCAATTCTTCCCAGGATGATCGAAAGCCCGCGATGGTGATGCCCCTCAGATGATTCCACTTTCATATGCGTCGCAGAAATCGCCCCGCGCTTCACTTTCTCTGCCGAGATCGCCCAGCCTTCCAAACCCAGCTTGCGCAACTCCGCCTCCATCGCGCGCAAGTCTGCCCCGGCATCGACCAGTGCTCCGAGCACCATGTCGCCGCTAATCCCCGAAAAACAATCGAAATACGCGATCCGTGCGCTCTTCATATCAGTGAGAGGTTAATCTCGCAAATGCTTGAAAAAACGATACTAGTCTGGCCTCCGCACCCTGTCAAATTTTCACGTTAGACCGCACCGGCATATACATTGTGGTAAGTCCACCTGAGGGGTATCATCGCGCCATATTCGACTTCCTCGAACGTTCCGCCGACGACATTAGGTTGACCCCGCTTTGGTGGGTCGCTGTAGCCCTCGGTCTCCCGGGCTGTTTCATCGTGTGGGTTCCTAGCTATGGCCGGATCGGCGCGCTTTTAGTTTTGGCATCGATGTCGGTGCTCATGTACGCCATCGAGCGTTCCCGAAGACGGAGGTAAGCTGGCTGTGTTTGAGCCAGTCGATAATCGTTGCGACTGCCACATGGCCGAGTTTCCGAACGATAAACCCGGACCGCCTCAATGCTTCTAGCTGCCCGGGGCGGGTCTGCAAGTAAATCCCACAGCACCCGACTCCTTGAATTTCGTTCGGCATCGTGCTACCGTCCGGCGTGATAAAAATTAGAGTATCGACGATCGAATCCGGCACCGCCGGAAAGTTGCCCAAACCTTCCCGCAAACTTACTGCCCTCGGTCGGCACTTTCTGCGCTCGCAAATGGGCAGATTGAGTCGCCAAATCCCGGAATCAGAACAGGTCGTAACTTACAGAAAACAAACGACGGCCACTTGCTCAGATCGCCAAGAAATTCAATTCTATCGTGCGCGTTTTTTCCGTTCGTCCTCCGTCATCAGCGCACTCGATTGCCGAAGGGCCGCCCGTGTATAAGGTCCTCGAAAATCGAATCCGCAAAGCGCTGAAGCACCACATCCACGAGCGCTACAAGATCGATGTCCCCGTCGTGCTCGAGCGTCCGCCGAAGCTGGCCATGGGCGAAGCCGCCTCTCCACTGTGCTTCGAACTCGCCAAGCAAATGAAGAAACCGCCGCGGGCGCTGGCGCAGGAGATTACGAATTCGCTGAAGCCGATCGAAGGAGTCGCGCGCGTCGAAGTGGCTGGCGGAGGTTACCTGAATTTCTTTTTCGACCGCGCCCAATTTTTTCGCGCCGCACTAGAAGAAGCAGGGCACGAGCCCTCCGCCCCTAGCGCGAGGTCCACAAAAACGGTCGTCGAGCACACCAGCATCAATCCGAACAAAGCGGCGCACATCGGCCATGTGCGTAACGCGGTCCTGGGCGACACATTCGCGCGATTGCTGCGCCACACCGGCCGCCTCGTCGAAGTGCAGAATTACATCGACAACACAGGCGTGCAGGTTGCTGACGTGGTTCTCGGCTTCCTCCATCTTGAAAGGAAGTCGCTCGACGAAGTGAAGGCTCTGGCAGCCGCGCCGAAATTCGACTATCTCTGCTGGGACCTCTACACCCGCGTCACCCAGTATCTGGCTGAGGATAAATCCCGTCTCGAGCTCCGTAATCAAACCTTGAAAGAAATCGAAGAGGCCTACGGCGACGCCGCAAAAATGGGCGAAGTGGTGGCCACCGCGATTGTCTACTGCCATCTGCGCACGCTCGACCGCCTCGGCATCGATTACGATCTGCTTTCGCAGGAAAGCGAAATCCTGCACTTGAGGTTCTGGGACGCCGCATTCGAAATGTTGAAGTCGCGCAACGCAATTCAGCTCGCCACGTCAGGGAAAAATGCAGGCTGCTGGGTGATGCAGCTTCCCTCCCAACGCGACGCAGCCGAAGAATCAAAAGCCGCGGAAAATCCCGACGCCGCGGCCGACCAGCCACCGGAAGAAGCCGAAGCGAAAATCATCGTGCGTTCCACCGGGACCGTCACCTACGTTGGCAAGGACATCGCGCACCACCTCTGGAAATTCGGCCTGCTTGACCGCGATTTTCATTACCGGCGCTTTCACAAGCATCCCGACGGCCACGAAGCTTGGGTCACCTCGAGCGATCGCGACGATCCCGGCGCGCCGTCATTCGGCCACGCGCACGATGTGTTCAACGTGATTGATTCGCGGCAGGCCTATCCGCAGCAAGTTGTCGTCGCGGGCTTGCGTGCGCTCGGATACAACGAAGAAGCGGACCGCCTGAAGCATTTTGCTTACAACGTAGTCGCCCTTACGCCCCGCTGCGCCCAGGAAATGGGCTACGAAATTCCCGCCGAGGACGCCAAAAAGCAATACGTTGATGTGAGCGGCCGCAAAGGCCAGGGTGTTAAAGCCGACGACTTGCTCGACCGCCTCGAAATCAGCGCGCGCGCGGAAGTGGATTCGCGCCATCCCGAAGCGCCTGAAGCCGAGCGCGCCGCCATCGGACATGCTATCGCCACCGGCGCTCTGCGATATTTCCTGTTGCGCTTCACGCGCTCCACGATCATCGCGTTTGATTTCGAGGATGCGCTCAGCTTCGAAGGCGAGACCGGGCCTTATGTTCAGTACGCCGTCGTTCGAGTGAATGGAATTTTGCGTAAGGGCGCGGAGCAGGATCCTGCTGTTGGCGTGGAAAATTCAGAAAATATGGAGCGTCTGAGAAGCGGCGCGCTCGATTCCGCGCGCTTTCTCACTCCGCCAGAAGGTGACGACCTTTGGGAACTGATCCTGCTGGCGGGCTCGCTTGACTTGCGCGCGGACATTGCCATCTCATCGCAAGAGCCCGCAATTCTCGCGCGTTTTGCCTTCGAGCTCGCGCAAGCCTTCAATGTTTTCTACCACAAGCACCACATTCTCTCGGAAAGGGACCCGGAGAAGCGCGCCTTCCTCCTGCTCATCTCAGCGCTGGTTCGCGAGCAGTTGGTCACCACGCTGGGGATCATGGGCATAACCGCCCCAGAGAAAATGTAACGGAGACTCTCTCAAGCTTGCCGCCGCTGGAATTCCCGACGCGCCCTAGTTCAAATGGTTGTCATCCCGAGTCCGGCGGACGAGGGATCTGCTCTTGTATTTTTCAGCCGCTACCACGAATCGCAAACATCGCGATCACAGCTTCAGCGCGAAATCCACAATCGACCGAATCGCCACGCCGGTCGGCCCCTTCGCTAGCCATGGACGCCCCTCGTCAACCCAACACGTCGCCGCAATGTCGAGGTGCACCCACGGAGTATCCTCGGCAAATTCTTTGATAAACCACGCCGCCGTGATCGCGCCGCCGCCTTTGCCGGTGCCGGTGTTGCGGATGTCAGCGATATTGCTCTTGATCATCTCCTGGTATTCATCGTCGATTGGCATGGGCCACATTTTTTCGCCCACGGCCTTCGCGCTGTCCAAGAACTGGTCGAGATATTCGCGCGGCGTGCCAAATGCCCCAACGTGCACGTTTGCGAGAGCTACTTGTATGGCGCCAGTCAGCGTGGCGGCATCAATCAAATGAGTGGCGCCCAGCTTCCGCGCATAAAACACGCCGTCCGCGAGAATCAGCCGCCCTTCCGCGTCCGTGTTGATGACCTCAATTGTTTTTCCCGACATGGCCACTTGCACGTCGCCCGGTTTCTGCGCCCGGCCGCCGGGCATATTTTCCGTTGCGGGAATCACCGCGATCACCGGTATCGCTGGCTTCAACGCTGCAATCGCGCGCATCGCGCCGAGCATGGTCGCTCCGCCCCCCATGTCGTACTTCATCTTCTCCATGTTGTCGGCCGGCTTGATCGAGATGCCACCCGTATCGAACGTCACCGCTTTGCCAACCAGCCCCAGCACCGGGCCGCCAGGCCGCGCATTTTCCGGCGTGTAACGCAACACAATCACACGCGGAGGCTCCACGCTGCCCTGCGCCACGCCGATCAGCGCTCCCATTTTCAGTTCGGAAATTTTGCGCTCGTCCAGAATCTCCACCTGGAGTCCGGCTTCTTTGGCCATGGCTTCGGCCTTTGTGGCAAGTATGCGGGGAGTAAGCCGGTTAGAAGGCTCGTTAATCAAATCCCGGGCAAAATTCTGAGATTCGGCGATCACCCGGCCATGCTCGATTGCGTCCGCCAAATTGGCGCCTAGGCCCGCATCGAAATTGGCAAGCGAAACGGACTGGATCTCTCGGTTCGGTTTTTTCTCCGTATGGTATTTATTCGATTCGAAGTCAGCGGTGATTAATCCCTCCACCACCGCCTGCGCCGCATTCGGCCCGCGCTCGCCTTCCTGCGTGACAAACACGAATTTCTTCACGCCGCGCGATTTCAAATAGCGCAACGCCGTCCCGGCAATTTTTCGCAAATCGGCGGTCGCAAATTTCCCCCGCCTTCCCGCACCAATCAGAAGCAGACGCTGCGCGCCGAGTCCGGTAGGAAAATGAACGAAGACAGTTTCGAGCGCCTTGCCGGTCAGTTCGCCGCTTTCAATGAGCGAGGCAAGCTGGCCATTCATGGCATGGTTAATTTCGCCGCCTACACCTTCGAGCTTGTTGTCCTGGTCAAAAATGTATGTAACGAGTGCATCGGTAGAGATAGAAGAAAAAGGATGAGTCTCCAGTTGGATCTGCATGTTCCCCTTTCGAATTTATCGCCGTCGCGAGCGGAAAATCGCTTCGCTGGCTTCTCGTTTCGCTTCTTTCTGTCGTTCGGACTCGCGGCGATCGTGAAACTTCTTGCCCTTAGCCACCGCCAATTCGCATTTCGCGATGCCGTCGCGGAAATAGATCTTTGTCGGCACCACGGTCATGCCCTTTTGTTGTGTTTGAACCAACAGCTTTTCGATTTCGCGCCGCTTGATCAGCAACTTCCGTTTTCGAAGAGGGTCGTGGTTACGAGTGCCTCCCGGAAGGTATTCGGGAATGTGACAGTTTACCAGCCAAGCCTCGCCGCCGCGAATTTCCGCGTAGGCATCCCGTAAGGCTCCCTTGCCCTCCCGAAGAGTCTTTACTTCCGTGCCAACGAGGACCAATCCCGCTTCCAGGCTGTCGAGCAGATGATAGTTATAGGAAGCGGCTCGGTTCTGCGCAACAATTTTAACCCCTTCGTGTTGAGATTTATTGGCGTTCGATTTCACGTCAACCATGATAGCCGCCGCACACAACGCGCCGCAAGTCGCAGATTTCAGTCAATTTCACAGACGAGCCACTATATTCACATGGCGGTAACCCGAATTCCGCATTTAACCCGTCTAATGTAGGGTTACGCAGCACAACGCGGAGGTTTCCTTGCCGCATCCTATAGCGGATGCTAAAATTCTGAGTGTCTATCGCAATCCGCGCGGGGGGATCTTTTTGCGTCGATTAGGTTACCTGATGCTTTTGGCGGTCACGGCTTCTTTCCTGGCCGGCTGCCCGAAGTCGAATTCGAGCACGGAATATAACGCCGGCCGCAAGGCTGAGAATATTCAGGATTACGATACCGCGCTCGTCCACTACCAACGAGCGCTTCGCGACGATCCCACGAACGCCGAGTACAAGTTGCGCGCCGAGCGCATGCGCTATGACTCCGGCATAAACCACGTGAAACTGGGCCGCACGGCCCTAAAGAATGGCGATCTTCAGCTCGCCCTCGGTGAGTTCCAAAAAGCGCAATTAATCGACCCCTCGAACGAAGCCGCTGACCAGGAAGCAAAGAAAACCATGGATTTGATCGCACAGGCCGCGTCGGGCGTGCCCAAACCTGTCAGCCCTGCAACTCAACCGGACAACGAGCTGCTCTCTGCGCCTCCCGAACTTAAGCCTCTGTCGCGCGAGCCAATCAATTTGAAGATGACCAATGATGCGCGCGTGGTCTTCGAAACCATCGCGAAACTTGCGGGCCTGAGCGTGATCTTCGATCCGGACTTTACGGGAAAACGAATTACGGCGGAGCTGCCGAACGTCACCCTAGAGCAGGCGCTCGACGCCGTTTCCCTGGAGAGCAAAGCGTTCTGGAAGCCCGTGACACCGAGCGTGATTTTCGTGGCTCCGGACCAGCCTCAAAAGCGCAAGGACTTGGAAGACGAAGTCGTGCGCACGTTTTACGTCTCGAACACGATCACACCGCAAGACTTGACCGAGATCGTCAATGGCCTCAGGCAACTTCTGGATTTGCACCGCTTGCAGCAAGTGAACTCGCAGAACGCGATTGTGATTCGCGACACGCCCGATAAGCTTGCGCTTGCTGCAAAGATCATCCGCGACATCGACAAAACCAAGCCCGAAGTCTTGATCCATATCCAGGTTATGACGGCGAGCGTTGACCGCTTGCGCGATCTGGGGATTCTGCCGGGACAAAGCGTCTCGGTAGCGTTCTCGCCACGCCCAAGTTTGCAACCAAACAGCACTACCAGCACAACTACCACTACGACCACCACCACGACTACGACAACCACCACCAGCTCGACGGGTACCCAGGTCACTCTGAAAAACCTGAAAAATCTTGGTACCTCGGATTGGAGCATTACCCTCCCAGGGGCGCAAGCCAACGCGATTTTGACCGATAACCAAACGAAAATTATTCAGGATCCGGAAGTACGCGTGACCGATGGACAGAAGGCTACGCTGAAAATCGGGCAGCGCGTTCCGGTGGCAACCGGCAGCTTCCAGGCCGGAGTGGGAGTAGGGGTCACGGGCTCGGCGGGTGTTGTGAACCCCCTGGTCAACACGCAATTCCAGTACATCGATGTCGGTGTGAATATCGACGTCACGCCGCGCGTGCATCCCGACGGCGACGTGAGCATGAAACTGACCGTGGACGTATCGCAAATTGTCGGCACTAGCAGCATCGGCGGAATCAACCAGCCCGTGATTGGGCAGAAAAAAGTGGAGCACGACATTCGCCTGAAGGAAGGCGAAACCAGCATTTTGGGCGGCTTGATCGAGCGAACGGATACCAAGATCATCAACGGCATACCCGGACTCGGTGAAATCCCCGCCATGCGTTATTTATTTTCCGACAACAGCCACCAGATCCAGGAAGACGAAACTTTGATCGTCCTGACACCGCATGTTCTCCGGTTTCCGTCGTTTTCTGCTGCGAATCTTCGTTCCATGGCGGCGGGCACGGACACAAATGTCCGCGTCTATCGTGAAGAATCCGAAGTCCTGCCCGCTGCTACTGGGGCTACACCGCAGGCTGCCGCAAATCCGCCGCTCGCACCGGCTGTAACGCCGACACCCTCGCCGGGTATGGTCCCGACGTCCTCGTCGCAGCAGGCTGGAAGTGCGGCCGCGCAGCTTCACTTCGAGCCTACCGCGGCAAAGATGAAAGTGGGCGACACGACCACGCTGGGCCTGGCGGTCTCCAATGTGAGTGACCTTTACTCCATTCCATTGCTGGTGCACTACAACCCCGCGGTAATTCAAGTGGAAGAGGTGCGCAACGGAGGATTTCTTTCGGGCGGAACGCAGGAGATTGCCATCGTGCAGCGGATTGACGCGCAGCGCGGCGAAGTCGTGGTTTCCGCCACGCGCCAGCCGAACACACCGGGAATCAACGGCACCGGGACGCTGCTGGGCTTCGTGATCCGCGCCATTGCTCCGGGCAATTCCTCGCTGCAGATATTGCAAGTGAATGCGCATGATTCGCAGCAACGGACCATCCCCATGGTGTCCGGAGAAGCCACGATTCAGGTGCAGTGACTGAAATGAGCAGGATTCTACGCAGGCAAATTCTTCGCAAACCTCCGCGCTCGCACTTGACGTCACCGAGGTATTTTAGGCGAGCGCGCGCCGTCGCCGCGGGCATGACTCTCATCGAGTTGATCCTCGCCTGCGCAATATTGATGGTGCTGGCAACGGCCGCGGTTCCGTTAGCTCGCGTCACGGTCAAGAGGCGCAAAGAAGAAATGCTACGCTACGACCTGCGCCAGATGCGCGACGCAATCGACCGCTACAAGGACGCGGCGGACAAAGGTCAAATTCAGGTTCAGGCCGGCACGGAAGGATATCCGCCAGACTTGCAAACGCTGGTTCACGGCGTTTCACTCACGGGCGTGCTCGGGAAAAACATCCACTTTCTGCGCAGGATTCCCGTCGACCCCATGACCGGAAACCAGGATTGGGGCATGCGCTCCGTTCAGGATGATACCGACTCGACATCTTGGGGCGGCCAAGACGTCTTCGACGTCTTCACCAAGTCTTCTGGGACCGCACTGAACGGCACAAAATATTCGGATTGGTAATTGCAGGCGGGAGTTGAGCAAATGGCATCGCAGAATAATCACGGAGCGGGACGCAGCGAAAGCACACAGCGGGGATTCACGCTAATCGAGCTGATGTGTGTGATCGCGATTATCCTGATCCTCGCGACCATCAGCGCCGGCCACTACCAGCAGTCGGTGATCCGCGCCAAAGAAGCCACGCTGCACACGGACCTGAAGGTCATGCGCGACGCGATTCAACGTTACACTGAGGATAAGGAAGCTGCGCCTTCTTCACTCGACGATCTGGTCAGCGCGCGTTACATCCAGCAGATTCCAACCGATCCTTTCACCAATGCCAAAGACTGGACCACGGTTTCGGAGGCTTTCGATCTTAGCCCGGAGCAAAGCTCGTCGGGCATCACCGACGTGCACTCCGCATCCGATAAAATATCCCCGTTTGAAAACGACGCCTACAGTTCGTGGTAAATCGCTTTGCGTGTGAAGTGAAATCGCAGCGCAATTTTTCTCGAGCACCGAAGACGCTGAGAGAATTCGGCGATTTGACCGCGCCGCGCGCATCAGCTATCATGTTTTCGCGGGGTGGAGCAGCCTGGTAGCTCGTCGGGCTCATAACCCGGAGGTCGTTGGTTCAAATCCAACCCCCGCAACCAATTTACTAGTTGATCTGAAACGGCTTAGGGGCGGCAACCTCTAGGCCGTTTCCCTTTTCACGGCCGCACGCGTCCGAAATTCCCCAAACCGCGTCACCCAGTTGGGCTGCAACCCGCCTTGCATCCTCGCTAATCACGTGCGTGTAAATCGCCTCGGTGATTGGCGAGCCTGCGGCATGGCCCAGTCTCTGCTGACGCAGTTTGTGCGAAGCCCCGAAAGAATTCATGAGGCTTGCGTTGGCGTGACGGAAAGAATGGAACCCATTTCCTCGTGGCACTTCGATTCCGAGCGCCCGAAGCAGCGGACGGAACTTTCGTCTCAGCAGAAGGTTCTGGTCCCACGGCGTTCCATTCTTTGTAGCAAACAACAGACGCAGCTCATTCGGACGCCACGACCGTAGAAACGTCTCCATGTGCTTACAGCATTGCGGTGATAGTTCGACAACCCGTATGGAATTCTCGTTCTTTGGGTCGCCGAGTTTTCCTCGCCATGCACTGCAACGCACCTGAAGTGTTCCGCGTTCGAGGCTTATGTCATCCAACGTCAGACCACACAACTCTCCCGCTCGTAATCCCGTTTCAGCCGCCAGCCCGTACCATGAATCGCATACGCAGGCTACACCGGACATGCTTTCCCCATGATCCTGCAGTTGCAACGTGCTGTAGATTCGTACGCTCCGTCCCGCCGAGGATCGCTTGATATTTCTTCTCTCAGGACACATGCACTCAAGATCTTCGACAGAATGGCTGAAATGCTTCAGATCTCCCCCCATCTCTCTGCCGAACAGGACGTCAATCCGGAAGCAAGCTTTGTGTTTGGGGGTTATTCTTGGGTGAAGAAGCAATTCGAATTATGGACAATTTCCTATAGCTCGGCTGAACGTCGATTTGAAGCCCGTCCGGCGAACTGGATTGGATTTTCAGCTGAAGCTAACAAGTATATCGTCCGGAAAGTAAAATCGCCGAGGGAAGGTCCAGATCACTACTATAGGATTGCGTTTGCTGGAGACCAAGCAAAAAAAGCAACTCAACTACTTCTTGATAGATTGAACGCCGAAAAAACGACAGTGAAGATCGCAAAGGGAATTAACTGGCAACCATTTGAGGTCGTCCGAGACATGCTTCGAGATCCACTCCGTTCTGAAACCATCGGCGGCGCGCCCCAGGTGATGAAAACATATCAATACATGCAATCAGCTGCACTTGGTGTTTACTGGCCCGACAAGGAACACCACCAAGTTTATTTACAAGGACGCCCGTGTCTCGGCTATGAGCGGATCGACAATTGGATCCTCAATCCAGATACTCTTGAGTCGGAACATCCGCTTTTCACCAAGAATGATGAGGAGTTTCTCAGTGCTTTAGACGCCAGCGCCGTAGATGAGGCGAGCAACTAGATGCGTGTACTTCCGGAAAGCTCGGTCGATTCACTACGCGCAGTCAATCGGGCATACCATTTAAGAGGACGATAACTGGTTTCGTCGGACATGTCATTTTGTCGTTAGTTAAAAAATCTACTAATTTTTAACCGTCATTCTTGCGTCGCTGAACCCAGTAAAAACCGGGAGAACAGAAGCCGCAAAAGGGGGAGCATTTTTAACCGCCCTCTCCGCGAACTGACTCCTCCATCTTTACCGCGCCCTCTGGGGGCCCGATCTGCTCGCTGATCTTCTCCATTCCGGCAATGAGGGCTGCTAGGGGATCCGCGCGGTTGTCTGCGACGTCCAGTGTTTGGCGAGGCGTGCCTTCCGCTCGGTTGAATATCGCCTCTGCACAGCCCCGATCTCCCAGGAGTGCTTTACTGCCCAATGCTTCCACGATGTCCTCAGCATTGGTTTTGTCTTTCCCAAAAGGTGCTTTCCTTGCTGGAGCTGCTAGGAATGCACGGCATGCTTCAGTAGCGGTAGCTGATTTAGGACGGCCACCTGGATTGGGGGATACGCCCTTTGGGAAGCGTGGCCCAAGTTTGTTGCCCCTGGCGAAAGGCTTTCCTCGGGGGCGCATTTTAGGCTTGATCTCAAGCGTAAATGCTTTAGCGGGACTATTCGACCTGTTCTTGGGTTCCTGCGATTTGGACATTAACTTTCCCCTATAGGAAAGTTACCTTTCAAAAAAAGTTTAGGGGTTTTCGTGTCATGCGAATGTACATAGGCTGCCCTCGACTTTCTTCGGACTTCAAGTAGCACTTAACTTGTCCGGTTTGCGCGTAAATCAGGAGTTAGCAAGTCAGATAGGCAGACGAGCCCGTTCGAATCTGCAACTGGTCCTCTATATTTAAGTTACCATCTGGTGAAATGCTAACTGCCCCGGTCATTCTTGTCCTGGCCTTTTATCCTTTGCTGTTTAACCTGCCGCTTAATTTTGTGCGGTTCCAGTGGGGCTCCAAGCAAGGTCTCGCGCCAATGCCACCCGAAGTGCAAAGACGAGCTGAGACTGCGGACCGCGCGGTGCGCCTAGTCACGTATTTGATTCTCCTGGCAGTTGTTGGCTCATTGCTAAACGGTTCTCTGATGTCCAAGTCCGCTGTCGGACTAACAACAGCCAACTGGATGTCAGCACTGGCCTTGGGTACCCTGGTTAGCTTTGTTCCCGGAAGTTTGGGCGCAATGCTGTCGCGGGTTCGCGCCACCGACAAACTGGAAGAGGAACCGGAATCGCGTGGTCCATTGGCAATGTGGTGCGGCCTGGTAGTGCTAGGTGCAGTCTCAATCGAAATTTGGCGTGCCTTCTGCATCGCAGCGCTCGTTCGTCTTGGCCTGCCCACATGGACCGCCGTTCTGGTCGCGTCGTTTGCTTATGGAGCCGCTCTATTGCACACAAGTATCGCAAGGGCTGTCGGCGCGGCTGTATATGGTGGCGTTGCGGGTTTTCTCTTTGTTAAGACGGGCTCGCTGCTGGCTCCCTTGGCAATGAGTCTCGCTACAAATGGGGCTCATCTCTATCAAGCCCGCCACCGTCTCTCGCAAGCTATCAGCATTGTCAAACCTCTCCAATGTCCCGAGTGTTCTCGAACAATTCAGTGGTTAGGATCTCCTCCCGGGAGATATTTTCCTTGTCCGGGCTGCGGACAAAAACTTCGTAGGAATTTGAACTGGAGGTGGCAGGGTGTTGTCAGTGGAATTGTTGGTGCGGGAGCGACGGTGCTCCTGTTTGGCTTGGACTTCTTTTGGTCTTTGGTGTTATTCGTGCCGCTTTTTATCGTGTTCGTGATGTTTTCCTCCTTGTTCGCGTCCGCATTGTTCCCCGGCCTTCGCACTATTGAGATTTATCACGACCCTCACGACCCAAACGACCGCCACATGTTCCGATTCTGAAGTTGGCTTGCCCGACCGATGGACGGACAGTCATAACTCCTGGTTAGTCGGATAATCGGAGTGCGACCTGGAAAGCTGCTGAAAATGATTGTCTGGAGAGGAGGAACTCGATCAGACCGTGCGTCCCATCGCACGTAGCCTACAAGGCAGAGCGGGGAGGTAACGAACTGTTCTGGAGCCCTTGGACAATGTATCCACGCTCGCAAGAGCGGCGCCGAAACCGTGAGGCAACGGTGTACCTGCCAGCATTAGGTGGAGACGGGCCTAGGCTTGATCGTACGATCAGAATATACAAATGCTCGCAAGCGTCGTCATCCGAAGAGAGCCTAAAATGCTGCGCGGCTCTTCTGGCAGTGAGCACAGAGGCTTCCGGTTTCTCTGTCATGGGTAATCAACACTGCCGGCGTAGAGAGCATGTCTAACCGATCGCGTCATTTCAGCGGAACAGGGTAAGCCCGTATCGCTCCTCGCAAGGGGAAAGTCCATCGCAAGATGGCACCCATGGCGATGCGGGTAACGGAAATGGGAGAAAGCGAAGGCTGCCCTGTAATCGGGCAGATAGAGGTTGCGTCGCCTCGTGGGACAAGATCACCTCGCCGGAAACGGAGCTGACTTCCCGTTGGTGCTCAACTCGAGAACTCTTGAGGAACCGATGCATGAAGCAAAGCAAATGACGATGGCGTAAGCCATTGGTGCAGCTTCACACACGACCGGTGATTCCACCGCCGTGCGAATCGGCAGCCAGTCAGTATCGAGTAGGTCTGATTCGTTTTGAATCAGGCCGCGTCCTCGTTTTTCATGGGGGCGTTTTTGGGTGCTCGAGCCGGATGAATGGGAAACCTTCAAGTCCGGTTCTTAGAGGGCTGGGCGCCAGCAATGGCGCCCGGCTACTCGACCATCTGCCGACGCAGCGATTTCACTCGTACGATCACCACGTTTATGGCAGTAGATTTCGTCTTGCGAAACTATATGACCGTACTGGACGTGTAAGTTATCCTGAATCACCTTGTTCCGCTTACGAGAAATCAGATCACTGAAGTGGTTGATGCTTCTTCTGGTCCTCTTCCCAGTCTGCGGCGCCTACGGGCAACAAACCGTATTCGACGTTCCCAATGCGGACGTCTTGGACAAAGGAAAGGTCTATGTTGAACTGGATGGTACTGTGCGCCCGATGGATCCCTTGGCCACGTTTACGCCGCGCGTCGTCGTTGGCATTGGGCACGGAATCGAAGTCGGAATGAATTTCGACGGGCTAAGTGCGCCTACGTTGGACCAACTCGAAATCTCTCCAACGGTGAAGTGGCGGCTTTGGGAGGGCAAGACCTCAGGATGGTCCTTTTATGTTGGGGATGATCTGTTTTTCCCCGTCCGCAAGCGGACCTACAACGCGGGAAATTATGTTTACGCATCCTTCGCGAAGGAGTGGAAAGACGGCACGCGCATTGGTTTTGGCGGATACGACTTTACGCGAAACGTTGTCGCCAACGCCAATCGGGCCGGTGGCCAGTTCACCTTCGAGCAGCGAGTTAACAATCGCTTGACGCTCGCAGCCGAGTGGTACACCGGGAATAATTCTGCCGGCTATGTGAATCCCGGCGCCATCATAAAACTCAACTCAAAACTCACACTTTACGCTGCCTATCAGATCGGAAACGCCGGCGTAACCACCGGCAATCACCAGTTCCTTTGGGAACTCGGCTACAATTTCAACTAGTTGCGGTACTGTTACGTTGTTCCCGCTCAGTCCACTTCTCCCCGCCCGTGAGCGATATGACTTTTCACGGCATTTTGGGCAGCCACAGACGGTCAGATAAAGGGTCAAAAGACAATCCCGCACAGGCACAGTTTCGATTCACTTGCGCGAGCCGTCTCCTATTCTCGTGATAACGCACCGCATAATTAGCTGTGTCGTGTCGGTACACGGCGTGTGCCAGTGTGGTACACCACCTGCTCTTACCACAGTGTGCCCGCCAGGGTAGTTCAAGAGATTTCAGCGGTTACTCAAGGAGAGAGAAGACATGAATAGGAAACAGAAGGGTTTTTCGTTGATTGAGTTGTTGATCGTCGTGGCGATCATTTTGATCATCGCGGCTATCGCTATCCCGAACTTGCTGCGCGCCCGCATGGCGGCCAATGAGGCGTCAGCAGTCGGCTCGGTTCGTACCCTGAATACTTCGGCAGTCACCTACGCGTCCACCTGGGGCGTTCAGTTCCCAGCGTCTATGGCCGCGATGGGCGGCGCGCCGGGCGGCGTTGCAGTATGCGGCGCGGCTCTATTGATTGACCCCCTGCTAGCCGGTGCAACTGCGGCAGCGACGGCCAAGAGCGGTTATTTCTTCACCTATGTTGGCGCCACGGCAACTCCGGCAGTTGGCGGATGCACGGGCTTCCAGACCTACACGGTTGTGGGACAGCCTGCCAACGTGGGACAGAGCGGTCAGCGCGGGTTCTTTAGCGATCAGAGCGGCGTCATCCGTTACACCACGGACGGCAGCGCTCCGACAGTCGCCAGCCCTCCGCTCCAGTAGTTTCGAGGCAGCATCTTACGATAAAGACGGGGAGAGCAATCTCCCCGTTTTCTTTTTCCTGCAATCGCAGAGTCTGCGAGTTACGCCCACATCCTCTGTCCGGGCAGGTGGATAACCGGCCACATGATGAACGGCCTGCTGATGCTCGCGCAATTCTTTTTCGGAATCGTCCAGAGCGCCGCACTGATTACACTTGAAGGCATCGGTTATTTAAATGTACGGTAGCTAGCTACATGGCGGAAATTCGCGTACCGTTCGCGTACGAAACTCGTTTGCTTAGACCCATTTTGGACGTATTGTTGGGGTAAGGTGCGTGTCGTCAACGGGACTTAGCTCATATACCCCGGTCTGTGGCACCGAGGGTCGTGGGTTCAAATATACGGCATTAACGCCTGATAGCAGGCGCTAAAAGGCTGCCCTCGCACAACCCCCCAAATAATTAAGACGGTTAAGCCAGTGACCTGCTTCTCGTCGGCGTTGAGAAGTCACTCGTGCACGCCGCGCTCGCTCCGAACTATCAATCGTGATCCATTAGCCGAATCGAAATGGCGAACGGGGATTTGACGCTTGCCAACTCAAGGTCGGCATCGCTCAATGCTTGTGCAAGAGGCTCAGGATTTAGCTCCGCCGCGTCGAGCAAAGCCTGAATACTCTTTCTGTATCTGACTTTGTCTGCCTCGCTTAGATTCCACCACCCAGCCGTACACAGCGAATTGACGCAGTGAGTTGGGATGTTACGGCTGTGTGGGAACTGCGGAGTACCACACTTGCACGTGAGTGTTACCTGCAACTTAGGTAGCACCGTTTCGTCTGGTTCCATAACTCACCTCTTCTCCCGTTTTATCATGGCGGTTTGAGAGGGTGTCAAGCGGCGTTTCCTTCCCTTAGTACCGTGTTTGACAGGATTAGAGCGGTTGGTTGGAAATAGAAAATCGGGGAGATATCCGCATGTTAAAATTCGCGGCAGTTCGCGTCCGCCTCTATTGCCCGTGGTAGAATCCGGTGCAGCGGGAGTACAGAATGAGCCAAGACAAATTAGCCGCGCTGAAAGCGTGGGCTATGAAGCTGGAAGAAACGATTGTTGACAAGGACGCAAGGGACCACTTCCTTAAGGTTCCGAAGAACTGGCTGGACGATGTGGAAAGGAAAGTAGTGCCGGGTGTGGAACACATACTTCCAATGGTCGAACAGCTATTGGAGCGCGCTCAGGAAGCGGTTTATAAGTATGGCCCCAATCTCCGCATAATCGGCTAAAACGGCGCGGGGAAAATTCGCGTCCGTTCGCGTCCGAAACCCTAAGGTTCTAGGGGTATTTTCGAGGTCTTCAGCCCGTAAAACGCGCACCGTCAACGGGCTTTAGCGATAGACCTTAATTCTCATAACCCGGAGGTCGTTGGTTCAAATCCAACCCCCGCAACCATCCGAATGCGCCAGTCAGACGGCTGGCGCGTTCGGTCCACAACAGGATCGGCTCCGAGCAAATTCCAATTCCCTTCTGCGACGTAGTGCCAAGCGTCTTGTGCCTGAGTCGGGATCATGCGAACTTCGTTAAGATGGCGACGGAGCTCAGCCTTCGCGAGCATCACATCACGGTTGAGCAACGCACGCAGATCGGTGATGCCAGCTTGGACAAAATCACGGATCTCGCCGAGGCGCGCTTCTATCGAGCCAGGTGTTGGAAAACAATAGTCCGCAGCAGCCCGTCACACACCGATGAAGGAGTCGCATGGGTGACCTCCGTGGTTATGGCATTTCGAGGATAGCCTGATTGCGAAGTCTATCACCAACGCGTGGACTTTCTCCGGTTCTGGTATCTGTCCCTCAAGGGCCCTCAAAGTCCGCTGGCGGGAATGGAGGTAGCCATGTCAGAGAGGATTCCGTCCGAGTCACGGGGTACTCTTACCTAATCCGGTAAAGAAAGAGTTGCCGACCATCCGGGAGCTGGGCGGGTCGCTCTCCCTAGCGGTGTCCTCCCTGATAGCCCTGCCCGCGTAGCGGTCGTCCCGGGCGCTCCTCGGTAACGGTGCCATCCCAAAGCACCGGGTGGCCATTCACAAACACGTACTTCACGCCCACCGAGTAATGCATCGGATCCTGGAACGTGGCGACGTCCTTGATCGCATGCGGATCAAATACCGTCACATCAGCGAACATCCCCGGCCTAAGAACGCCGCGGTCCATCAACCCCACGCGGCTCGCCGCAAGCGAGGTCATCTTGCGTACCGCCTCCTCCAACCGCATGGTTTGCTCTTCGCGCACGTACATCCCCAGCACGCGCGGAAACGTCCCAAACGCCCGCGGATGCGCCCGCGATTTGCTCAGTGGACCGTCTTCGGCATGCTCTTCGGAGTCTGAACCGAACGTCACGATGGGGCTGGAGACCGCGGTGCGCACATCTCCTTCATCCATGATCGACATCACCTGCCCCGTGTGGCCGTGATCCGCGATCGCAATGTCCATCGCCGCATCCTTGGGATCCGTGCCCATCTGCTTTCCGATCTCTTCCAGCGTCATGCCCTCGTACTTCCGCAGCGCGGGATTCATGATTCCCACGAGCATGATGCCCGCCCCGCCGCCCGCCCCGCGCCATTCGTTCTCCCAGGTCAGGCTCGGCTCATCCATTTCTTTCTTGATGCGTTCCCGCGTAGTGGGGTCCTTTAGGCGCGCCATCATCTGTTCCGTCCCGCCTTCCAAAACCCACGGTGGAAACGAGGAAATTAGATAGTTGTTCGCGCGCGTGTACGGATAGACGCTCGCCGCAACGTCGATCCCCCGTGCGCGCGCCGCCTCGATGCGGTGCAAAACTTCGGGCATCTTGCCGAAGTTCTCGTGATATGCCGTTTTCAGGTGCCAGATCGTTGCGGAAATCTTCGCGCGCTCAGAAATGGCAAACACTTCATCCATCGACGTGAAAATCGCGTCCGTCTCGGACCGCTGGTGCGTGAAGTACACGCCGCCGTACTGCCGCGCCACCTTCGCCAGCTCCACAATTTCCTCCGTCGAGGCAAACGTGTCCGGCACGTATTCCAGTGCCGTGCTGATGCCGAACGCCCCGTCCTTCATCGCGTCGCGAACCAGCCCGCGCATCTGCTCGAGCTCTGCCGCGGATGCCGGCCGGTTCACCGATCCCATCACGTAGTTACGCACGCCGCCCGCGCCGACAAACGTCCCCAGGTTGATCGTCGACTTGGTTCGCGTGAAGTGCTGGAAATACTCGCCCAGCGTCGCCCAATCCAGGGTCACGCCAAATTCGCGCGCCGCGTCTTCATTCGCGTAAAAGTCCGCCTGCTTCTTTAAGTGGTCATTCAGCGGAGCGATGGACGTTCCTTCGCCGGTGATTTCCGTCGTCACACCTTGTGTGATCTTGCTGGCCGCGCGATTGTCCACCAGCACATTGAATTCCGACTGCCCCTGCACATCAATGAACCCCGGCGCAACAACCAGCCCTTTCACATCCACACGCTTTTTCGCAGACGCCCCGCTCAAGTCGCCGATCGCGGCAATCCGGTCGCCGCTAATCCCCACGTCGCCCGCAACCCACGGCGCGCCCGTGCCGTCGACGATGTGCGCATCCGACAAAATAAAATCAAATTCTGCGTGCTGCGCCGGAGCATGCCCGGCAAGCAGCAAGACAGCGGACAAACACGCGAGCAGCGAAACGCCAAGTTTCCATTTCAAGGTGCACCTCGAGAAATGCGAAGCCGAGGATAATACACTGGCCACGTGGCGGCCACAGGCTTTGGTTTCCGAGGAGGAGGAAGAAGAAGTGATGCGCGTGCTGTTGCGCGGGTTCTAGGAAGCAGCCCAAAGGTTGCAACAGAATGGATGTTTTGTTGCATTCTTCTGGATCGGAGCGTTAAAACTCAAACGGTTAGCGTGGGCGAGCTGAGGAGGTTTTCGGAACATGGCGCGAATCGTGAAAAAGGACATATCCGGTTATCCGATTAATGTGTGCCACGAGCACGAAAGGAGGAAACGCTGAGTAGTGCGCAACTGCTTGACTGATGAGGGTAGGCCCCTCGGAACCGGTTTACAGGAACAGGTTCCAAACCACCTTCGGCGGCTGTAGTCAAAAGCTATGGTCGTGAACGCGGAAGGAAAAGGCCTGGCAACGACCAGGTCAGGTGACCGGCAAGAAGAGGACCGCAAGGGAACCACCGCTGAAGTGTCGAAAGATAAGAGACGATGTCAAAACCGCGGGGGGTTAGTTACTGCGGGATTAGCTCCGACGAAACCTGCTTACGGGCGGAGCGGCATCCGGCATGAGAGGTGGCCTGAGCTTGCCAAAGAGGCGGTTAAGCGGAACGTGGGAACCTGAGACTTCGATGCAAACGGAGAAGCCACAAGTGGAAGAACCACGAGGGCGAGAGTACGGAAGCGAAGTTTCAGGGTCGGACTGCCCCACAGTAGTGAAGAAGCGGGGTAATTCCCGTGGAGCGAAGGGGGCAGGTCACTCGCGTCCTAACCAATTACGGTCAACTGGAAACAGGAGGAACCGAGTGGTTAGAACGGAAGGTCAAACCTTCACTGAGTGGCACGAGCCGTGTGACTGGAGACAGTCAAGCACGGTTCTGTGAGGGGCTCGGGGTGAAATTCCCCGGACCTACTCGGCCGGGACCATTCGAAAAACTTCTCGCGCACGCACGCGAGGCCTGTGGAAATCCGCAAGAATCCTCTGGACTTTCTTCCAAGATGGGCACATAAAGAATGCACAGCCATATCCCACCAAGGAGGTCAGATCATGCGATTAAAGATGTTGGCCGCTTTCGCAATGACACTGCTGCTCATGGCACTCGCTTTAAGCGTGCCCGTCGCGGCAGCCGATCAGCAGTCTGGGACTTGGAAGATGGACCCTGCCAAGTCAACGTATAGCCCTGGGCCAGCAGCGAAGAGTATCACCTTAAAGATTGAATCTGACGGGGATAACATCAAGTACACTTCAGACGGAATCGACGCGACTGGAAATCCGACTCACGTCGAGTACACTGCAAAATATGACGGCAAGGACTATCCCGTTACCGGCGCGCCCAACTCTGATATGGTAGCGTTGGAACGGATCGATTCCAACACCATCAAGTCCACTATGAAGAAAGACGGCCAAGTTGTGATGACCGTGACATCGGTGGTCTCTAAAGACGGAAACACGCGGACCTCGACATTCAAGGGCAAAAACGCGAAGGGGCAGGACGTAAATAACGTCCTCGTGTACAACAAGCAGTAAAGCGATTTCTTCAACTATTGATAATGTGATCGGGGGGTGTCTCGCGGGATCGGTGGCGAGCGTGTCTCGATCTTTGCCTCACAGCGAGAAGAATTACCTGGAAGTTCGCCCCACTCGATGCGGAACTTCAGGGAATTTCTCCATCGGGGGATATGCATCTAAATTGTAGATTTTCGCCACCTAAACAAAGGACTTCGCTTGCTTCCCTGTTTAGATTTCCTCTTTTTTAACCAGCATTTACTTGCTCACGGGTGCACCGTAGGGGCCGGCTCCGGAGCCGACACAGATTTCTGTTTCGGCGCCTCGCACACGTATCTTTTGATTGTTACTTGCGCAATCAAAAAGATAGTTTTTTGATATCGCTTTTCTGGGTTGTCTTTGATGTATTGGAGAACCAAGTCAAGCGTAGTTCTGACTGTTGCACTCTCGGGAACACAAATGCGCTGACCGGTGTCGGACCAATTGAGTGCGAGCGTGCCGGCCACGCCAGCAACATAGGCGAGGCAAACGTCGGGCGGACGATTGTTATCGTATTGGCAAGCTGCCAGAAAGTCGTCGCCGCTGTTTAATACATCCGAAGTTTTCTGGGCCTTCGCTGCGCTTGAGATCGTCAAAGCCAAAACTGCGATGATTAGAGTTTTTATGTATCGAACCTTCATGCGGTTGCCTCCGAAAATATATGGACCGGCGCGAGTTCAAGTCCCGTCATCGAACAGGGTTGCTGATTTCTCAACGCGCCATGACGAAGGCTCCTCCCGAGCACAGCAAGGTACCGGGCTCGGCCTTTGGAAGGAGTTTGGGGCACATTTCCGCGGGGCTCAATGGAACGGAAGTACTAGCTTGATCCAATCCTCAATGCGCTTACCGGTAAAGTGAAATCGTCGTGCCCAATTCGTGTTGACACCCTCCGCCTGGAAAGAACAGCTTGACATGTAAGTTATCAGATAGTTTACTCTCGGTTAATTCCGACCACATCTAGGCCCCCGTTCCCAGACTGGAGGGTTCCCATGTAGCCCTAGACATTTGTCATAGCTATTTGACCTCGGAGAGAGTACGGTCAAAGCGTCTCACTAGCACCCTGCCGTAAGCATTCCCTCTACCTACGGCTCCCTGCGAAATCAGACAGCATTAGCCGCTGGGCACAGGACCCACAGCGTATGGCAATACCAAAGGTCTCTCGTTGTGCCACAACATTTGGTCGAGGTGTTATATGAATCAAGCCGAATGGTACGCTATATACAAGGCCGCTCTCGTTGAATGCGATCCCGCAAAACTCCCCACGCGAATCCGCGAAGCGGAAAATGCTATCTACACCCGAATCCAGAGTCTTGCTGAAGACTCCGATTCTTGCCGCGAGCGAGAGTTGATTTCAGGCGCGCTATTCGGTTTGCGCACTTTGCAGAAGCCCCTCCTCCGTCATATCTGACCGGGCAAGCAAATCGCTTGATCGCGTTCATTCCCGGCCAACTCTGGCAGTTGCCTGACAAGGGAGGGGAACCTTTGTCGCTGGAAATTGAAGAAAAGAATGACCAGGTACGGCAGCTCATCGCCATAGGCAAGGAGCGCGGCTACCTGCTCTACGATGAGATAAACGATATCCTGCCGGCAGAGGTGCACTCCTCGAGAGAAATTGACAACCTGCTCTCGACGTTTGAGCACTACGGAATTGATGTGTACGAAGACCTCTCGACCGCAACGGCTGCGCTTGCGGCAACCGATTCTTCTGAACCGGTTGAAACAAAAGAAGAGCCGGGCTCGGATGATGGCGAACTGGACCAGGCGCTCGGAACTCTCGAAAAGATGAGCGATCCGGTTGGCATATACCTCCGCGAAATGCGGACCGTGCCGCTACTCACGCGCGAAGGCGAGGTAGCCATCGCTAAGCGCCTCGAACGCGGCCAACTGCTGGTGCTCAAGACGATCTCGCGCTCCCCGATCGTTCTCAAGGAAATGCAGGTGATCGGCGAGGAGCTCCGGAAAGACATCCGGTCGATCAAGGAAATGGTTCAGTTCGACGACGAGGATATATCTGAGGAAAAGATCAAAGCGAAGACAAAGGAGACGCTCAAACAGATCGATAAGATCGCCGCACTCTATCTGTTGGCGACAAAGCAAGCTGCGAAGCTCCAGCGTGTTCCGCATTCCAAGAAGCGCTCTTACCTCCATCCTCGCTATGCTCTCGCCCGTACCCGCGTAGAGATGTCGAGACGCGTCCGAGAACTCGATTTCAAGCTGTCGGAGAAGAAGCGGCTGATCGACAAGATTCGCAACACGATCCGGGACGTTCAATTCCTAGAGCGCGAAATCGAAAAGCTCGAGCGCCGAGTCGATGCATCGAAAGCCGATGTCCAGGCAGAGGCGCGCAAGGACCTGAAAGGCCGCCGGCAGGAGTTGAACGAGATTGAAGTCGCTAGTGAGGTCAACCTGACGGAGTTGAAGCGGATGCTCCAGATTATCTTGCGGGGTGAAGCAGAAGCCGAGCGGGCCAAAAATGAATTGGTCGAAGCGAACCTCCGCCTCGTCATTTCCATCGCGAAAAAGTACAACAACCACGGCCTGCAGTTTCTCGATCTGATTCAGGAAGGCAATATCGGTCTGATGAAAGGGGTGGATAAGTTCGAGTGGCGACGTGGATACAAGTTCTCGACTTATGCGACCTGGTGGATCCGCCAAGCCGTCACCCGTGCCCTCGCTGATCAGGCACGCACAATCCGCGTTCCGGTGCACATGATCGAGTCAATCAACAAGGTTGTGCGGACTCAGCGACAGCTCGTGCAGGAATTAGGCCACGAGCCTACTTCCGAAGAAATTGCCAAGCGCATGGATATCAGCGTCGAAAAGGTGCGCAAGATCAAAAAGATCGCGCAGCAACCGATCTCGCTTGAAACGCCCATCGGCGAGGAGGAAAACTTGCACCTAGGGGACCTCATCGAGGATAAGGCTGCCGTGTCACCCTCGGACGCGGTCATCGAGATCAACCTGAAGGAACACATGGCGTCAGAGCTGAAGAGGCTGACCCCGCGCGAGGAAAAGATCATCAAGATGCGCTTCGGTCTGGAGGACGGCAGCGAGCACACGCTCGGGGAAGTGGGCTTGACGTTCTCGGTTACCCGCGAGCGCATCCGCCAGATCGAAGGCCACGCGCTGCGCAAGCTGCGCCACCCTTCGCGGTCGCACAAGCTTCGAACCTTCCTTGGACGCCCTTCGCGAGATTAGGAACGGCGAGGCCAACAAGCAGCAATTATCGCGTTATTGGCTCTGGTGGACACGCGACCTTTCGCGACAAGGTTGTGGGCAAGCTGGCAGAGCTTATCTTCTGAGGTTCGCGAGCCACAGGTCTAGGACTTCCAGGCTACTTGGCTCGATCGCGACGAAGGCAATTCCCATCCCCGAGTTGGGCCGCGAATAGGTCACCTTTCCTTGGGCAACAAATTGCGTTTCACCAAGAGAGATTTTGAGTGTGACTTGCGCGCCCTGCGAGAACGGAGTCGTTGTTTCTACAAAGCACCCGAACAGGTTTAGGTCTTTGGTATGTCCTGAAATGTGCTTCTCCGTCTGGAGGTCGGTCAGTTCAATTCTGGCCACGAATTGATGACGGGGCGCGCGATGGCGTTCAGATTGAATCGGAGAGGACCTCCGCGTGTTGGATTCTATTCCATGCCGAATCCCAGACCAAACCGAATCACGCCGTATGCGGTTGCCGGCAGTGCGCGATTCTGGTTGGCCTCTTCCGCAGAGGGTTGAATTCCCGGTAGTCATGCATGAAAGTACCGGCCGCCGCTTAAAAACTACTGAAGCGGGTCGCTAGCGACTGTAGGAGCGCTGCCGTCCGTGGTGTAACGGATCACGCCGCTCTGGTCGCTGAAAAACCCGCGCTGACCGCTCTGTCCCACGTTCGCAGGCTGTGCCACAATCGTGTAGGTCTGGAAGCCCGTGCAACCGCCAAGTGCCGGCGTTGCCGTAGCGCCAACGTATGTGAAGAAATAACCGCTCTTGGCCGTCGCTGCCGCAGTCGCATTAGCAAGCACTGGGTCCATCAACAGATCTGCTCCGCAAACTGCAACGCCGCCCGGTGCGCCGCCCATTGCCGCCAGGGACGCTGGGAATTGAACGCCCCAAGTTGCAGAATAAGTGACCGCCGAAGTATTGATGGTACGAACCGAGCCGACCGCTGAGGCCTCATTGGCCGCCATGCGGGCGCGCAGCAAGTTCGGGATCGCGATAGCCGCGATGATTAAAATGATCGCAACGACGATCAATAACTCGATCAACGAGAAACCCTTCTGTTTCCTATTCATGTCTTCTCTCTCCCTGACTAAAATCCTCGAAATCTTGTACTCCCTTGGCGCGGAGTACACCCACGGTAGCGAGCGGGCCTTGCGCTGGCACTAGCGTGAGAGTCACATTCTTGGAGTACTCGCGCCGCGACCGCAGTGGTACCAAGGTAAGGCTCGCAAGCTACAGAAAGATAGGAAGATAGGCCAATGCACATGTCCAAGGTCGAATGTCAGCAGGGCAGTCTCGTAGTCGAAAACTCGGAGCGGCTGCTCCGGAAGTAGCGATCACTCCGTAGGCAACGCCGCTGCTGCTCTGTCCTAGAAGATGGATGATGACGGAGAAATCGACTGGCAATCGCCAGTGAGGCAAGGCCGGGCAGAAAGTCTCATGGCAAGTCACGGGCGTGCGCCAGAATTCCTAACCGAACCTATTCAGTGTGATAGGACTGCAACAGGGAGGGGGACCGTATCACTGGTCGGTGCGCCGGGTCAATCCTAGCCGTCGCGTTCTCTTCGTGGCGCTCGGGAGAATGTGGTTCACGATTTCTTCCATCGACGAGTTCTTGTTAATCAACGAGTTCAGCAACGCCTTGGCTGCAACCTGACATTTGTCGTCTGCCGTTAGGTGGGCACAGTGAACGTCCAAGGCTTCCTTGAGAGCGGTTGCGTCTTCCGAGACACTCCGTTTCTTTCTTCTGGCTTCCATGGAGTCGAGTATTGCCGAGCTAAGGCGCACGAGCCTAGCTGTTCCAACGGACAGGTACCACCCAAGAGTTACTCACAGCGGGTCGGCGCGAACGGGTCTCCTAATGTTTATCCTTATTATTTGAGAGAGTAACGTACAGGCCGGGTCGGCTCGCTGTAACCAACGAGGTTTGCACGTATGCTTCTGCTGTCCGGGACACCACGAGGTTTTTGCCACCAAAGCGGGCCCCGGCGAGATCCCGAAAGATTTGCCCACAGCGCAGGATGGCAGGCTTACTTTCTCAGGTTTGCGAGCCACAGGTCTAGAAGTTCCTGACTCTTTGGCTCGATCGTGATGAAGGTGATTCCCATCCCCGATTTGGGCAGCGAATAAGCTACTTTTCCTATCGCAATGAAGTTCACACCAGCATGCGAGATTTTTAGTCTGACCTTTGTGCCCATTGGGAAAGGTGTCACCGTTTCGACAAAACACCCCCGCAGGGTTAGGTTCTCAATATGTGCCGCAAGGAGCTTTTCAGACCGTAGGTCGGTGAGATGGATGCCGGCCGTGAAAGAATGACGGGGCGCGCGATGGCGTTCCGATTGAATCGGAGAGCGACCTCAGCGTGTCGGATTCTATTCCATGCCGAATCCCAGACCAAACAGAATCAACGGCAGCTGTTCCTTTCGGGTGCGTCACCAACCCGCTGGTGTAGCGCAGTGGCCACGCCTCTGCGTTGCAAATAATACGGGGTGTTCTCTTCAGTTTGTACCACCATCGACCAAAATAATTTCACACTTTGATGGGCTCGTAGACGAGATGCCCGTGCTTTGCCTTCTGGCTCAAGGGCGAAGAAGATCCCGACCCTGCCAAAGCCGAACAGTACAAGCGTTGGCGCGGACTCCGAAAACTGGGCGACGAAGGCGCAAAGCAACGCGAAACAGCGCCCGCAAACTGACGTGTTAAGACAGCACCGGCGGGCAGAAGCGGTTTCAAACCCACGATGTAGTTGCGGAACTGAAATGAAAAAACCATACGTAAAGCCTTCAGTGATAACTCGCCCACTGGCTAAGGCGAAAACTTCCCACGCCTGATACCACGTGATTTGCGCTAAGGCAGTGCCTGATAAACACGCAGACCGGATAAGTAACATCAGAACATAACGCAACAAAGTGGATGTTTTGTTGCATTTTTCTGGATCGGAGCGTTAAAACTCGAGCGGTTAGCGAGGGTGAGCAATACCTGTTGTCGTAGCGTAACGTTGCATTTCCGCGTCGGTACCAAACTGATTCTCGTTTGCCGCTATCTACCGAAGTAGAACATCAGCCTCTGCCACGTTTCTCAGCTACTTCCGCGTCGGCGTAAAACCAACGGAATACCTGTCTTACTACGCGACGAAATTTCAAACCGTCGAAATCGATTCGACTTTCTATGCGCCACCCACAGCCAAAGCGAAACGCCAAAGGAAGAGGCCTCACCTCTGAAGAGGTGAGCTACGTTAACGGCAACCGCAACGACACTCAGCTCGCTAGGAACGCGGAAGAGATGACCAACGTCGCAGGCCCAGCAATCCGAGCAAGCCCGGGACTAGCATAACGAGAACGTTGGGTTCGGGCATCTGAATGATGTCTTGAACTGTGTCACCCGGCGGATTCACGTCCCAAATCATTGCATAGGTCCCTCTCACCGACGGCGCGGGCAGCGTGGAAGGCACGAGCGAATAAGTATAGGAGCCCGAGCCGCGCGTAGCTTCGAGGCAAACTGTTGACGAAGGTTGGCAGGTGAATTTGAAATATGTGCCACCAGCTTTGGTGACGACATGGGCTTCTGAAACCGTGGCGGCCCAATTGGCATCGTCGAACTTGACGCGAATCTTGTCCGCCGCTACCGATGGCGAGCCGAGGATGGGTCTGGACGAAAACGCCAGCGTGGTAGTGGGATAAGTAAGAACTTTGGGTATTACGATGTTGTAGGTGGATTTTCTGGAATACGCGGCTGCCAGAAGCAGCACTGCAACGACTAACGTTCCGATAATAATGTTACGTGAGCGCATGGTGGATCTCCTTCCGACGTGTGTGGCGCTGAAGAAACTTAGGCGTAAAGTACGCCCGCTGCGAGATGCTTGTCAATCGAATCTAAAATTTTTGCGAGAGGCCGGCTCTGTTACGTATAGTACGCGCCCAGCATTAAGTGAGAGTATTGGGCAGCGAAAGGATGGGTGTAGATGAGGCTAGTTTCGGTGAACGTTGGGCTGCCGCGTGACGTGGCTTATCACGGGATGCGTGTAACCACGGGGATTTTCAAGGAGCCGGTGAACGGGCGCGTCGCGGTGCGCAAGCTGAATTTGGACGGCGACCGGCAGGCGGACTTGACAGTGCACGGAGGAGTATTTAAGGCGGTGTATTGTTATCCGACGGTGCACTACCTCTACTGGAAGGCTGAGTTGCCCGGGCGCGAGTTGCCGACGGCGATCTTCGGGGAAAATTTTACGACGGAAGGGTTCACGGAAGATTCGGTTCATCTGGGCGACCGATTCGCGGTGGGCTCGGCGGAAGTGGTGGTGACGCAGCCGCGGCTGCCTTGCTACAAACTGAATGTGAGATTTGATTCCGGCGACATGGTGAAGCGATTTCTGGCAAGCGGGCGGACGGGATTTTACTTGGCGGTGATGCGCGAGGGAGAGGTGGGCGCGGGCGACGAGTTCAAAGTGATTGGGAGAGATGCGAATGCGGTTGCGGTGTCGGAAATCACTCGGCTGTACGTGGCGAAAAGATATAGCGATGCCGATGCGGGGGCGGTGCGGCGAGCGTTGCGAGTGGAGGAGCTGCCGGAGAGTTGGAAGGAATATTTTCGCGAGCGGCTGAAGAAGGTTAATTAGCGCAATTTATTGAGCGGTGGGGCGCGAACGAGGCGGGAAAGTGGTGCCGGCTAAGCACTTACGTCCGGCGAAAGCGCGAACGACGGCTCATAATCAATTACGTTTGATTGTGACCGTCGGCCGCTCCCGGCGTCGGAACCTAAGCCGTTCTTGCCGGGCGTATCGCAGCGTATGGACTCGTGGTATCCCTCGGCATCTACCATGCTGAAGAAGGCGGGCGCCTAGAGCGGGGTGTCCGGAAAAATGAGTGTCCGCCACATGTGCGCGACGGGGCTATTGTCGTACCCGAGCCCTTCCTTCGGTTGTTTGAAGTGACGACCGATGATGTCGATGAACGGATCTATCGAGACCTGCATTGCCGGATCGAAAGCGTAGAGATCGTGCACAGTGATCATGCGCGCGTCCATGTATGACTTGTGGTTGCGGGCATACTCGTAGGCTTGCTTGACGTAGGGGGGCGGCACATAGTCCTTGCCGAAAATCTGGTTGTACGTCTCTGGGTACTCATAGCCGACGGAAGGGTCCGGGTAGAAGCGTAGGGCTTGGTGATAGCGGATGCCCCAACTGATCTTCTCAGGGACGTAGGGCTCCATCATCTGCGCACCCCACCACCCGTGATCAACCTTGATCAGGTTGAGCACAACATCATGAAGAAGGCAGGCGAGGATCAACTCCTCTTTCTCGCCCTTTTTCATTGCATCCGTCGCGCTCTGCAAGACATGTTTCGCTGTCGCTGGTGCGAACCGGTACTTAAAGAAATCGACCAATGTCGGTTTCTCCGGCATCGGCTCCAGCTCCTTCAGCTCCGCCGGGGCTCTACTGCTCGGCAAGGGCCCGCCAAACAGTACTCCCGTGCCGCTGCGAACCTTTAGCTCGTTCGCGGTCGTCTCCGCGTCGAGGTTTTCTATCATGTGGTGTTCAAGTGCGTCGGCGAGCGCCTCGGAGGGCATGGCGTTGATAGCGGCTGCCGTTCCTAGGGTCGCACGGAAGGCTCGACGATCGATTTCCATACGGGCAACCTCATGTTGCCGAGGAGCCTACCGCCGAAGCACCCAGGTTTCAACGGAAATTTCCACCTCCAACTCTATCCTTGCGCAAACCATATATCTCAGCGCCTTCCATGAGAAGGCCGGTGAGTGTCAAGCGTTTTCTCTCGTTTCTCGTTTCTCTTTTCTCTTTTTTCTTTCTTCTTCTTTATTTCTTCTTTTTCCAAATTGTTCCCATGAGCCAAGCCGCCTCTGTCGCCACCCTTCCATCCGCACTCTTTGTTGAGCGATGGTCGCTCGGTGCAAGTTGGGTGTACTCGATCCAGTAGGTGCTGCTACCTGATTAGCGACCTCTGTTCCCCCTTTCGAAGGAAACTGGTCCAGGCACTGTCGCAGTCACCTGATCTCGGCGGTCGAGCTCGGCTGTTTGGATACCCTCTCTCTTCTTTCCTTCTTCTTTGCTCCTTTTTTTCTTTCTTCCTGACTTTCTCAGTTTTTCACAGAGAAATTTCGCGCCAGGATCGCCTAGGAACGACGATGGCCAACTCCCTCGACCCCTAGCATCCCCGGTTTTGTGGAGAGCTCTTCACTCTAGGCCACGGCACGCATCTCTTTGTGGCTATTGTGCAGTGGTTCGTAGACCTCTCCATTCACCCACAACCGATGCAGCAGTACCGCTAGCTTTCTCGCCACAGCAACCACGGCTCGTTTCTTGGCATTTTTCCCACCGCGCGCCGCCAGTTTTAGACCCCAACGCCGTAGATCACTGTCTGCTCCAAAGGGTCCCAGGATGTAGTGCGCCCCCTGCACCAGCATGGTCCTCAAATAAGGGTCTCCTTCTTTACTGATGTGCTTCTGTGGTTCGCTCTGCCCCGAGTTCCGACGGCCAGGTCGCAACCCCAGAAAACAGCCGACATCCCGACTCTTCCGGAAGCGATGCGGATCTTCCAGGGTCAGCACATAGGTCAGCGCGATCTGTGTTCCTACACCCTTCACCTGTTTGAGCAGCGCGACTTGCGGGTAGCTCTCCTTGGCGATTTTCTCCATCCGTGCGTCGTATTCCTGGATACCCTCGTTCAACGATTCGACTTCTTTGAGCAACGGCTCCAGAACCTCGCGCAACTCGGTGCACCATCCCGCGGCCAGCTCCCGGCTCACCTGCTGCGTGCCACACCGGGGCAGTCGTAGGCCATAAGACTTCACCAACCCGCGGGCGGCGTTCACCAAGGCGGTTCGCGCACGCACTAGTTCGGCCCGCGCCCGGATCACCGTCAGGTGGATTTGCGCCTGGGCACTGCGATGCCGCACCGGCCCCAACAGCTCGGGATCGATTCGTGCCAGCCGTGCCAGGGTTCGCGCATCGTGTCGATCATCTTTTCGAGTGCTCTTGGTAATCAATTGCACCTTTTGCGCGTGCGCCACGAGCACCTGGTGTCCCAGCTTGCTTAGCAGCCGGCTTACCCAAGGAGAATGTGTTCCGGTCTCCATGGCAATAAGACCCCGCGGTATCTTCTCAAATATCTGTTTCATCGCTTCCGGTGTCGTCGCCACTTTCTGTTCCAGAAGGATTTCGCCCGCTTCATCCAAAACGCAGTAGCACGACCAGCGATCTCCCAGATCCAGACCGATCGTGAGCTTGTGTCCTTTGAAAATCATGTTTCCCTTTACCCGAACAGTGCTAGTCTTTTTCATAGCCGGTCTCCTTTTCTCGTGCGCTTCGAGCGCGTCGATCATTGGGAGCGTATCGCATCCCGCTGGAGACCGGCCTTCTCATCCCATCTGATTAGCGTTGCGGGCTCAACCGGCCAAACGCACGCTAACTCCCCGAAAGCCCGGTTGTGGCAAATTGGAACCTGTTTGGAGGCCTGGTTTCAACGCATTGGCTACGCCATAAGTGGTGAATTGTGCGCCGATAGCAGAAGTTACGCGCGGAATTAAATCGAAGTCATGGTCGTAGCCGAAAGTGTAAGCTTATCCGAATCATGAGCTAACGGGAATATCTTTCCGAAGGATTTGTTAGGGAGGAAAGTGAATCGAACGTCAGTGGGAAGCGGCCGGGGCGGCCCGGTTAAATTATGGCCGCCCCGACGGTTTCGATTCAGTCGGTTTTATTTCTCGTTCTCGTTTTCGGGGCTAAGTTTGCCGATAAACGTGCCCCAGTTCGCGCCGATCCCCTGTGGGAAGCCATTGCTTAGTTGGGCGGGAATGTACTCTGTAGCAAACCAGAGGTTGCCATGCTCGTCCACTGCGGCGGCGGAATAATCGCCCCAGCGGCCGACGCCGTTGCTGACCGGCGGGTACATCGTGAACCCGTCGTCAGGGAATGCACCTGCTCCGAGGACGTGGATACGACCTGCACCCTTGTCCGCATTAATCCGAGTATAGGCCGCGCTGGGGAAGAAGCCCGGCCCGGAAATCGTGAATCCTACGATTCCCTCGCCCTTTCCGTTTACGGCGATGGCGGGATAGAGAATGTTTTGTCCGGCAGTGGCGATGTACCCTTGTGTCTCGATACGCGCGTGCACGTGGTCACCCCCAACATCGGGACGGATAACGAAGTACGCGGCTCCGTCGAGGAAATTGTTCCCTTGCTGGATGACAGTTGTCAGGCCGGTCCACAGCAAGCCTTGTGAGAAAAAGACTTGTTGCATGCGGGTATCGCCCGGGGACAGCGCGCCTTCGGGCTGCGGCGGCGTCAGTGAGGCGCCGTAAGGATTCGGCCCGGCCTCCTGAGTGGCGGGAGGCGCATCCCCGTAGGTCTCACTGTTGATGATTGTACTTGTCAACTCGACACTCGGGATCGATTCATCGAGCGTTCTGGTGTCGGACAAGGCCCAGACGGCAAGGCGGTTATCCAGCGTGTGCGTGAAGTTCAGATGGCTCACAAAGAACTCAACGCCTCGATCATGGGAATTCCTGTCATTGGATTTGCTGTCGCCTTCGCCAGTAAACAAGGACTGTGCCGGTTGAAGCGACCGCGCGAGATGCCCTGAGGTCAGCGGGATATCGCCGAAATGGACCACTGTGGGGTTTAGATTTGCTGATAATTCCCGTTTGGAGAGAGCGTAAACCTGCGCCCCGTTTGCAATTACGGGCCCTCCCCCGGTCAGCGCGGTGATCGAGAATTCGTTGGTTGCATAGTAAAAGCCGTTTGCGTCGGTGCCCATCAGGGGTTGATCGCCGAAGCACGGACAGCCAACGTGGTTCTGCGTGCCGTTGCTGCCATCGTCGGTCGTATCGATCGAGAAAATGTTGAAAGTCGAAAGCGGGCTGTCCGTCGTGCTGACCGCAATCAGCCCGTGCGAATGGTTCGTCACGTTGCCGGTAGTCGGATCGATATCGACCTGCAGCATCGTGACAAACCACCGCCGAGCCTGCGTATCGAAGAAGCACCGCGGGTCGCTGGTGAACTGGGCTGCGTCCAGTCCGAAGAACGTGTTCAAGAAAACGGGGCCTGCCAGAAGGTTATGGCTCGAAGCATCATATACAGCCAAAGCGACATTGACCGCTTCAAATACAAATCCGTCGGCGACGCAGAGGCCCTGATCGGGCGGTTCGAGCAAGAAGCCGCTTTGCAGCCCCTGGTCTACTACGTCCAAGCCGTTAAATCCAGAAGCGTGTGGATTGGCGTTGGCAATCGGCTGCGGCGTTGGGCTTGGGACCGAAAGCAGCAGCGCAGAGGCCGCTCGCTTCCCAAGATCAGGATCAAGGTAATTCTTCACTCGAAAGTTCCTCATGCCGGACGCATTGGCGCTTGCGGGTTTCCCAAGCGACGAAGTTCCGAGGTGTTCCAATTGAATTGTGGATACTTGATTTGCCGCGCTCTGGGCGGTGGCGTTTGTTGCGCCCACGAGCACCAGAAGGGCTGCAAATACCACACGCTGGGCTATCTTATTTTTCACGACGATTCCCTCCTTTTCGGCGAGGCTGGTAGAACTCTCAGCCCCGCGCGTGCAGAAACCTACGTTTGGATGTCTTATATTTCAGGCAGTTATCTTAGGTGCCGGAACCGTAGTAAAGAATGAGCCCCGACCACCAAATCACTAACGCGGATTCTGAGCGTCGGTCAGTAGAGTGTCAAGAAAAAAGAATATTTCCCATAAGTTGAATTTATATGAGACTCGCGCGACGGCTGTGAACTAGTAGTTATAGTCCTCCGAATAGATAATTCGGACGCGAGAGGCGACTGTCTGCGTTAACGCGTATTAGGGCTTATTTACTGAGCAACTGTAGGTAAAAGGGCGGATTTTTAGGCCCGCCCCTAGCGATTGCCTCTTTGGCAGGACGCCGCTGAGGTAGGAGCAAATCATATGTGGGATGCGAAAAATGTCAAATGATTTCTGGAATCATGCTAATTCCCTGATAGCGCTGCGAAACAGTAAGTTGGCCTTGCGAACCTATTTCTGCAATCGTGCCACTGGAGAGTTTCTTGCAGTAGATGTGAGTCTGTTTTGGCGAAGGAAACTGCTTTCTCATTTCTTGGGGTCGTCGAAGAGTTTCAGCGTGTCCGGAATGGTTAAGCGTGAATTCTCGGCCGTCAGGAAAGGCGTCATGGCTGGCGTTTTAAAGCTGTCGGACAAGTTGGTCTCGTCGGAACCTCCCCATGCGCTACGCGAGTCAGCCACCCTCCAGCGCATTCAGAGTACTGAGGTACTGGATCTAATTAAACCTTCGAACTATCGACCTGCACAGCTACCGCAACGAGAATTAACGAGTTCGGGGCTCGCATAGGGGCCTCGAGTGCTGTACCTCCATCCATGCCCACGAGCGGCCGGGACCCCCTGCCGACCGCTCTCTTTTTCCGCCTATTCAATCCCAACGCGCGTCAGGGGATGCCCCTCCAAAATCATGATTCCCGCACAGTCCCTGCTCCTCCGTCTGAGGAAGCGTCTCGATCTGAGATAGCTATTGATAATCCCTGTTATCGAAACTTATCTGGAAGCAAGCGTAAGATGCACGCAAAGTGACTGGTTCCTGAAACAGGCCATAGTGCTTCGCTATCGACTGCATCTTGAAAACATTCGCCGCTCCAAATGAAAACGTTTCACAACGTCGCGAGCAGGCGGAATGGGTGTACCCTTTTAATGGCTCTACGTTATCGCCTCGCGTGCCGTCGGGCTGAAAATCCCGGCCAATAGTCCGGTCTAATCACAATTCGGCTAGAGTCCGACCCGAGAGAGCATTTTCAATTTTGGAGGCAACCCATGAAGCGATCGCGTGTGATGCTTGTGATCCTTTTTTCCTTCGCTAGGATGGCCGGGGCGCAGCAGCCTAACCCAAAGATGGCGCCGACCAAACCGAGCGTTACCGCAGAAAAAGGCCCGCAGACGAAATTCAAAGCGATCTGGGAACCGGTGAACTACAAGCAAGACCTTACTTTGACGGACGTCTACTTCGTGAGTGACGAAGAAGGGTGGGTGACAGGTCAACACGGCACCATCCTCCATACGAAGGATGGTGGCAATAGCTGGACGCCCCAACTCGGAGGAGATCCGCACTCCGGAGAGGAGACAGTAGCGGCACCCCGATTTCTAGACGCGAAGCACGGGTGGGCCCTGCAGGGAGGCAAGCTGCTGCGCACCACCGACGGCGAAAACTGGGAACAGATCGGCGCCATCCCGGCGACGTGGGGTGTCGTGGAGTATGTTTTTCTGTCACCGACCATTGGTGTGCTACTCGATGGGAATAATAACGTCTCGCATATTTTACAAACGCACGACGGCGGCCGCAACTGGAAGGAAATGATGTCCACCAAGGCCTGCCACGCCACAATCCAGGTGGAGGGACTTTCGCGCGACGCGGACTGCGTCCTGAAGGCAATGCATTTCCCTTCCTCTAGTCGCGGCTACGCCATCGGTGGCACCGGGGCTGACTTCAATACGTTGTTCGTCGCTAAAACGGAAGACGGTGGCAACAGTCGGAACGTGTTTCCACTGCCCGACGTCGGCCAAGTGTGGATTGGAGGTGCTTGGGGAGCTAGTCACTGGGTCTTCTTCACCGACGAAAGTACTGGGTTTGCGAATCTGAACAACGCCAAGTTGATGGCTACCAACGACGGCGGGCAGAGCTGGCACGGATTGGTAGCTTCGCCAACAGGCGATATCAGGTTTCCCGATCGCGAAGTGGGCTGGTTATTTGACGGTCAAAAGCTGACTTTCACGACCGACGGCGGCAAGCGTTGGAACTCCCGCGGTTTCCGGTTTCCCGCCAGCGTCAAGGCCTATAGCTTTCCAACCAGGCAACGGGCTTATGTCGTTGGTGATCATGGCCTGGTCTATCGCTATCGGGTTGTTCCCATCGATTATGCCGGGAAGAACATTATCGACGCACCCATGATGCCCGCGGCTTCCTCAACCCAAGTTCAGGGAACCAGGTGATTCGCCACCAGACTACTCTTTTCCCGCTCGGGGGATGCGTGAGCGGTCAAACTCACCCATTCAGCCTGCACTGCGTGCGGAAACGATTTCTCATTGAAGCACGCCTTGTCAACCACCAAGAGGGTGGGGTGCTCAGACCGGATTACATTGGGGTCCTTGCTTGGTAGAGCTATCAGCAGGCCACCGTCGCTCAGTTCTACGTCGGCAGGGGAAGCGGTGAGAGAGAGGTACCTGTTCCTTCCGAGCGAGGAGGACGCGCTCGACCTAGCGGGCGGCAACTCGCTGCAGGACATCGAGCCGTAAACGAGTACCTAATCACCGATGCTCAGGAGCCGGACGCGATGCGCCGGGACTGGCACTGTGAGCGTGTTGTTCTGAGCAGCCAATACATCGCCGCTGACGCGGTCTTTCCAGGTTTCACTGAGAGCAACGGAAGAGCAAAGCCCGCATCGGCTCGCAGTTTGATCCGGACTTTGGGAAACTCTTTCTGGAGTCGCGGAACGAGACGCAATAACAACGGCACGATGCGAGCATGACTCTGAGCGGTCCCTCGTCGCAGTCGAGCAGCCAGCAGGCAACCGGTGTGGCGTTCGAAGATGAGCAGTGGATGATACATGTGTTGACCGTAGCCACCGTTAAAGAAGCTCAGCTGTTGCTGCCCGTGGGTCGGATCGTCAGTGGAGTCAATATCGAGCAGGATCTCGCCGCGTTTTCGTACCTGTGGGCCACAGACGCGGATAAACCAATCGAGCAGGGCATCCTGCAAACGGATAATCTCGCGAGCGGAGGGGGCGTTCTCCCAGCGGCTGAGTGTAGGTTGTGAGCCCAGAGCTTGGCCCAACGGTTGATCGGCCAGAATCTGGAAAGCAGGATCGTAGCGCAGGCGATCGGCGTCATTGGCGTCTTCGTAACCCGCAATGATCTGGTAGATGCGTTGGCGGAACAGAGACAGAACCGAGTGATGCACCCGTTCATCTTCACGAGGGTCACTCACGAGCTCCGCCAGGCGGAGAGTGAGTCCATGACCTTGATCGAAAGCACGCAGGGGCAAAAGGCCAGCGTCGCTGCTGATCTGCCCGCCGCAGAAATCCACCTGGATGCGTTTGGAACGGTAGAACGAGAAATGAAGCTGTGGTATACAAGATGTCACTTTCACGGATGCTCCGAAAGGGAATGTTGGGTTCGCGAAAACCCAGTGTTCATCAACCTTTTAGAGCATCCTTTCTTTTTTCACCAGAAAAATCGTGAATAATCCAGGCTAGGGGCCGACATTGTTATGCAACCAAGTTCGGTACGCGCGTTAATCGGGAGTTTGCTCGTCCGTTTACCGCTTGAACGAATAATAAATGACGTACAACCAACTCAAGATGCCGTGAAGAATCATCCACAGGATGGAATGATTGACGCTCCACGAAATAGTGATGGCAAGCATGCTCCCGAAACCCCAACAACCAACGCCCGCTGACCCGCCTCTATTTTCCATTTCAACTCCCAGGATTACTTTTCTCGGGGTGCAAAGCGGGGATATTCTACACCGCAAAGTTAGCTGTGACGGCTATAGCGGATCGTCCCATTTGTCCGATAAGCGCTGTTTATCAGATGGGATGAGAAGGCCGGTCTCCAGCGGGATGCGATATGCTCCCAATGTTCGACGTGCTCGAGGCACAAAAAAGGAGACCGGCGATGAAGAAGATTAGCACTGTGGCAATAGAGACCATGAAGATTTTCAAAGAGCACCAGCTCACCATCGGATTGGATCTGGGAGACCGATGGTCGTTCTACTGTGTTTTAGATGAAGCAGGCAAAATCATTCTGGAACAGAAAGTAGCGACCACACCGGAAGCGATGAAACAGACCTTTGCGAAGATACCGCGAAGTCTCATCGCCCTGGAGACCGGAACCCATTCCCCTTGGGTCAGCCGGCTGTTAACGGAGCTGGGACACCAGATGCTGGTGGCGCACGCCCAGAAGGTGCAATTGATTACCAAGAGCACTCGAAAAGATGATCGACACGATGCGCGAACGCTGGCACGGCTGGCGCGGATCGATCCCGAGCTGTTGGGGCCGGTGCGGCATCGCAGTGCCCAGGCGCAAATCCACCTGACGGTGATCCGGGCGCGGGCTGAGCTGGTGAGTGCGCGAACGGCCTTGGTGAATGCCGCACGCGGGTTGGTGAAATCTTATGGCGAACGACTGCCCCAGTGTGGCACGCAACAGGTGAGCCGGGAGCTAGCCGCGGGATTAAGCACAGAGTTGCGCGAAGTTCTGGAGCCGCTGCTCAAAGAAATCGAATCGCTGAACGAGCGCATCCAGGAATACGACCAGCGGATGGAGAAAATCGCCCAGGAAGTGTACCCGGAAGTGTTCTTGCTCAAGCAGGTGAAGGGTGTGGGAACACAGATCGCCTTAACTTATGTGTTGACGATTGAAGACCTGTATCGATTCCCGAAGAGTCGCGAGGTAGGTTGTTTTCTGGGGTTAAAACCTGGACGTAGGAACTCTGGGAAGAGCGAACCACAGAAGCACATCAGCAAAGAAGGAGACCGGTATCTGCGAACGATGATGGTGCAGGGAGCGCACTACATTCTGGGGCCATTTGGAGAAGACAGTGATTTGCGGAGATGGGGACGAAAGCTTGGGGAACGAGGAGGAAAAAATGCCAAGAAGCGAGCGGTAGTGGCCGTGGCGCGAAAGTTGGCGGTACTGCTCCATCGGTTGTGGGTGAGCGGCGAGGTATACGAACCACTGCGCAATAGCCAAAAAGCGATGGGCGCCGTGGCCTAAAAAGTTTTGATCCGAACAGCCGAGCTCAGCCGCCGATTCTAGGTGACTGCGACTAACTCCTGGAGCCCAACTCCCACCGAAAAGGTGAGAAGAGAGGACGCTTATCAGGTAGCAGCACCTACTGAAACGAGGACACCAACCTAGCACCGAGCGAATATCGCTCACTAAAGAGTGCGGATAGAAGGATGGCGACAGGGGCGGCTTGGCTGAATAGAAAGAAAATCATGGCTCCAAGCAGCTCGATGCTTGAATGTCTTCAGGCGTAAAATCCGCTTTGAGTTCTGGGCGATGTCGAAGAGGCGCTGTCGAAGTTTGTGTAGGTCAATCGCGTCTTGTTCGACAAAAATCGCCGCTTCCGAGGGTTTGTTACCTAGGAAGGCCGACATCACAACCCGTTCGTACAGCGAGCGAAGAATGTTCGTGGCACCGAACCCCAGCCCATTCCCTGCGAGGACGAGGAGCTCGCCAAAATCCTCAAAGGCGGCTTTCGCGAGGCTATGCAGCACGAGGTGAGCTAGTCTCGCCTCGAATTCGGAAGTGTTGTGGGCAAGCGGTACAGCGCCGCTGCTTGGAATCTGGTTGTACATCTCGATAGTCAGATCAGAAATGCGCTTCTCGAATGTTTCCACGTTGCGAAACTCTTGAATAAAGGGCCCATGCAATTCAATGAACCGCCTTTGCATTTCAGCGTCGCCGACACCGACCGGGACAGGTTGGGGCACTGGGATTCCGCCTTTCGACAATGCGGCTGTGTACGGGAGGCTCTAGAATATCGGGAAAGACGTTGCGGAAGGTGGCGTCCAGTGGGTACAAAAGAACCACCATGAGTTTTGACGCACCAGCCATTCTCGATATAACCAAGTGCGATCTGATCGGACGCTTGCTTGGCCAGGGTCGGCATTATCGAATTTTGCACATCGAGGTGAGGCATGGGTAAAATCCGCGCACTCCAGGGAGCAACAACATCCTATTTCCATGTGGTGCCGAGCGAAATGTCTCGGGTCACCGTCTCACCCGAAAGAGGTGCGATCGACAGGTATTTGGAGCAGCTCGGCAGCGATCGGTTTGTAGAATTTATTTCTGACATTCTCGTTCAGGCTGAAGGGCACACTCTTATAGATGTTACCGACGGCCCTGGCGATGAAAAACAAGACATTTTGAGCCTTGATCGAGGCGGGCAGAGACATCTGACACAATGCAAACATACGAGCGACTCCGAGCGGAATGCGAATGGAGACGACCTGGATTTACTCCTGGCGGCGTGTCTGCGAAAAAACTGCCAGCGCGCCACGTTCGTTACGAACGGCGACCTTACTCCCCAAGCAAAGCGATATGTTACCGACGGCGAGTATCCCCGAGGATGGAAAGGCAATGCGGGCAGTCTACGAGCAGTCGATTATTGGAACGGCTCCAGAATTTGGAAGCGGATTGGCGCGTGGAAGTGAAATCCTGAATAAGTGGTTTGGAGGGATGGCACAGGCGCGCGGCCTAAGGAGATTCTATGGAGACCTTGTTATACACAAGATGCCTGATGCCGATGGCGCTGATCTGGAGGCAGAGTATTTCGCGTCGGAGCTGAAACGAGCGCGTGGAATCCCATCGGTCCTCAAGGAAGGATCATTCACGCTCACTTTAGACGACGGACTCCGCGTGAATCTGAGCAATTGGTTCCGAACTCAGTACGATCTGGGAATCCACTTTCTTCCGGGGCAGGAAAGAGCCCTTCCAGTCGATGCTCCGCTTGGAGCGATTAGGGTGGAGTGCTCTATACCGCCGACTGTGGAGAGTTTTCAACCTGAAGTGTACAGAGACCAAGTGGCAAAGCTTCTGGGGGGAATCCTTCCGCCGCTGGATACAAAGCATTGGTGGCACGTAGTCTTCACAGCGGCGCGCGCGTTTGTGTTCGCCCAGGACATTGCAAAACCCATCTTGGCCACCGTGGCAGACTTGGAGACTTACGTCAAGGTTGGCACGGCAGATCTACACAGCGAACGGACATGGGGAGTGGTTCCAGGCTCCGATTTCGTTGACGATAGCGATCCAAACGACCCAAACGATGCAACGTGGGAGCATCGGGCGAATGGCACGAGGCTCAGCGTCTTTGGAGAACAGCGGATTAGTCCTCTGGAAGCGTACGAATTGGGTTTTCGGCAGAGGCAGCTTGTGGGAAACGCAAAGGGATACGTCTTCCGAAAGTCACCTAGAGTCAGCGCATGGGGCCAGGATGTCGTTCGGCGACTGATGCATCCGGAATGGCCGATCTTTCAGGCGAGTTCTGGCGAGATATTTTGGACGTACCCGCCTGATATCGAAGAGCAAACGGTGGACCGGCTAGAGAATGTTTTGCGACGGAGGGGAATTGAAGTTGTGGAGGTGGACGATATCGAGAAGTATATGGTGCTTGAAAGGCTTCGGGAGGCGCCAGCGGATATCGAGGGTGCGATTTTATGCAGCGGGAACGGACTGAGGCCACCGATCAGTTTGGAAAGCAGGGTCTTTTGGTTTGCGCGGGAGGTTGAAATGAGGCAAGTGTTGTTAGCGCAGAAGCAACTAGATTTGCTCCGCCTTAAGGCCGAGTACGAAGCCCGCCACGGATACGATCTACTGCACGGAAAAAAGCAGCGGAGAATCGCGGGCGAGGAGGTGAAGCGCCTGCTCTTCGATCCTTTCACATTCCGTGGCTCACACATGTTAGAAGTCGCTTTCGTTGGCAGAGGGATCGCGCTGCAAATGAGGTTTAGGGAACGGAGTACGGAATCGGCGGCGATCCTGGCAGCTCGGTATTTGGAGGAGTTTAAGCGAGTGGAGGAGCAAGTAATCGATGTCCTGACTCGTGAGGCGTGAGTGTCAAATGTCTTGACGAGTTTCGTTTGAGCCGTACGTGAATGATCGGGGCGCTTCTAATGAATCATGACTGCTTATTTCAAGAACTTCGAGAGAGTGGCAACTACTCTGGGCCCTGCGTCGTGGCCTTCGACGATCCGATCGGCGAAATAAGGGGCACGGCAACGGTTCGCATCGGACAAGATCCTAGGGCCGAAGCTGAGGTATCGATCGAGGAATTCCAGGCTCCGCCTGAATACGGCGACAATCTCCTGGCATTCCTGAATGCATCCCCGCCCAAGAGACAAGGCGAAAAGATGGTTGTATCGATCCCTGCTAGTGCCGATGAAAGAAGAATTGTTTCGCTCACGGTGGAATCGGAAGAGGGAATTTTTTCGGCTTCCTCCGGCATTCTCATCACGCCGGTTCTGTTGGGTTTCCAGGCCAAAGAGACGCTCTCCCTGATATTGAATGACCTTGCGTTCAGCCCCAAAGCCGGGAAGGTCGCAAAATATTGGTTTCTCCCTCTCGTTGGGCCTTTTGGAGAACACTATCTAAGACGCGCGAGCGGAACGCATCCAATCGGACTCGATGGCGAAGGCTATGTCACCTTTTCCGTGGACGGCCTTGAATGTGGATTGCAAATCTTCGATCCGCCGAAGAAGCCGTCACATCACGCCGCTAGTTATGACGCGCTTGCCTTTGGTGAGGTTCGCGGAGCGCCGAGTACGTTACAAGAGACTTGGGATACGCTTCCAAGAGGTTTAGTCGAAGCGCTTAGCTTCGCCGTGGGAGCCGATGTCACCGCGCCGTGGTTTGAACTCCGTGGAGATGATGGAAGCCTGATACAGAGGTATTTCTTTCGTGTCGGTCATCGCTCAGCACCTGAGGGATTCGCTGCCTTTTCCAAGGTCAACGAGTTTCGGTCAGGATCAGACATAGGAGCGTTCCTGAAAGCGTTTTTCGCTCTAGCGCAAGATAAACGAGCCGCCCTCATTCCACCTTTAAATCTAATTCGTTCTGGCGCACCTGGCTCCCTCAACATCGAGGACTCGATTACGGATTTGGTGAAAGCTCTCGATAACCTATGTAAGGCACGTGGCTTTGTCACCCAAGACCTACTTGGTCGCCTCGATCAAGACAATCAGCAGAGCGTCGTCAACATTCTTGCGGAGGCTCGTAAGGGGTTGGGTGTGGTTTTGGCCGAGAACACTGCAAAAGGACGGCATGAACAAACTGATGTTCTCAATACAGTCGTCAGCAGGGTTGCGAATGCGACCTCAAAATCGAGGGATTTCGGCATCGCAGTAAAAGACCTCTTAACCGACTTGGGCCTCCAGGATGCGGAGGTCTTGGATCTTCACTATGGGAGTTTTGGACTTGGGCAATCTTGGGCCGGAATCCTCTCAGCCGTGCGAGGCGAGGTCATACACAACGGCTTTTTGCGAATCAAGGATGTCCGGTCCCTGCGGAGTTGGTTCGAATTCGCAAGGCACCTGCACGACTTGTGCAAACGAATTATTTTGCGCGAAGCAAAGTACGGAGGGTTGTACCAGGCTTCAACGAACCCTTGGCAGGGCGAATATGCCGTGGACCCGGTAAAACCGGCAACCAGTGTGAAGGACTTAGGGTTTTCTCATGTTCCCACGCAAATCTAGGATTCTGGGCGAGTTCGTGCCGGGGTGCTCCGCGAATGGCGGGTGAGACTTCACCCGCCACCCGTCGTCGTTCGACCGCACCAGAGTCTAGGAAGGCTAAGGGCTATAGAAAAGCTCTCGGCCTCCCAGTGGTTTTAGAACAAAAGGTTCAAATCTCTATTGACAAACGGTATGATTCAACGTATGCTTCCGGTGCGAGATTCCTCATAAGGGAGTAAGAACAATGTCTCAAGCATCTTACGCCAAGAAAGCGCGGCTAACTGTCTCACTCTCGCGTGATACGGTAGAGTATCTCAAAAGCGCCCGAGCACAGGCGCAGGCTCCGTCGATGAGCGCTTATTTCGAAACCATTGTCAGGGATCTGCAGGCGAAAGCAGAGATGGCCGTGATCGAAAGAAATACGGCGGCGTATTACGACAGCCTGAGCGCCGGTGAGATGGAAGAACAGGCGGATTGGGGCCGGGTTGGCGCGGCGTCTCTTTCGCGATTTGACGACTGATGCCCGAATTACCACAGCCCCTACGCGGCGAGATCTGGGACGTGGATTTCCCAAGCGATCCTCCCGGCAAGGGCCCTCGTCCCGTGTTGATTGTTTCGCCAAACGGGCGGAACAAGCACCCCAGAGCGACTACCGTATTAGTTGTTCCTTTTTCAATGACGCTTTCCGAATATCCCACTCACATCCGACTCGCGGCCGGTCAGACAGGATTACCAGAAACGAGTGAACTTCAACCTGAACAGATCACCGCAGTAAGGAAAGAGTATCTGAAGGCGAGACCCGGAACGCGAACGCAGGCTGAAAGCCTAATCATAAACATCGCAAGGAATGTAACGTTGGCTTTGGGCGTTCAACCTAAAGATATTCAATGATTCTGTAGCGGTCGGACACTCACTCAACTGGTGAAGCGCGGGCGGGCGCGGTGCAGCTATTGCTAGGCGATTGTGGGTATTTCATTGCGATGCTACAATCGCAAACGTTGGAGGCTGGCGTGGACGCGTCTGCACCTCGCGTGGTGATCGTGGGTGGCGGAAAAAAATTGTGCCATCTAAGGTGTCCCCTTAAATCTTGGGAAAGATTTGGGAAAGAACTCCCGCCACTGAGAACCAATTTAAGTTGCACGGAATCAACGAGCCACGAATTCATTGTTCGTTCTCATAACCCGGAGGTCGTTGGTTCAAATCCAACCCCCGCAACCAACCGAGCGCGGGTCCGGCCCGGAGACATGGGTGACACAACGTACCTAAGACATAGGTAACACTTTTGGACCGAAGGGATTTTCGAGCGGTTCGAGCATCCGAGTCTCCAGATCGAAGTATCCCAGATCATAAATCCATAAAGCTCACCAGCCAGATATCGTCGTGGACTTCTTTTGATGCCGACCGCTTGGCCGGCAAAGACCTGGCTGAAATTAATTTTCTTGCGACCGAGACAGATGCGCCCGCATCGGGTGACCACGATAGTTTTATCGTGGAGGGGATAGTCGATGTCCGGCAAGCCGGTGTAGGGGCGCGGAGAAGGTTGGTAGACCTCCGCGGGACACTTCATGTCCAGAGCTTCGTGCGGGCGTTCGTTGTTGAATACATCCATGAACTTGTCGAAGCGCGCCTGCTGCTGAAGGAAATTGGCGGCGGCCGGTTTGGTAGCCTCTTTCTTCAAGGTCAGATGCATGCGCTCATGACGACCATTCTGCTGGGGATGGCCCGGCTTGATGCGTTCAATGCCGATACCCAGCCTGAGCCACCAGACCGCGAGTTTGCTCAGGTTGAACAAAGCGTGAGCGGAAGCGAAGGGCACACCGTTATCGCTGCGAATGTTGGCGGGCAGGCCGCGCTCCTTAAAAAGCCTTTCAAACACGGTGAAAGCATAGTCTTCCTTGGTGGAAGAGAGGGCTTCACAAGTGAGCAGAAAACGGCTGGCGTGATCGGTAACCGTCAGCGGATAGCAGTATTGGTGATTTCCCAGCAAGAACTCGCCTTTGTAATCGGTACACCACAACTCATTGGGTCGTTGGCCTAACGAGAGCGGCGTCCCTTGGGCGCGACGACGCACGCGACCGCGGCGCTCGACCAAGCCATGACGATCCAGCACCGCATGGATGGTACTTTTAGCCGGCAGGGGAATACCGGAGAACCGGCGCAGCAAGCGCTCACGGATTTTACGAGCACCCCAGCTGGGGTGCTCGTGCTTTACGTTCAAGATGAAGTTTTCCATCCTGGAACGGAAGTTGGTTGGCGTAGCGATACGGACGACGGCTTCTGTCCGTGAGCCCCTGCATGCCGCATTCCTGATAGCGGTCGAAGATCTTGTAGCCGGTCTTGCGGGAGATACCAAACTCCCTGCAAAGTTCCGCCATCGCCTCGCCGGCTAGCCGGCGAGCCACAAACTGCAGTCTTTCATCCATTACCGAACACTCCTTCCAAGGCATCACTCCCTCCCCTTTACGGGGAAAAGTGTCACCTATGTGTCCGGTACAATGTGTTACCTATGTCTCAGGCCGCTCACGCGTACACCGAGAAGGTGTCGCGCTCGATCCGTTTCCGCGTAGTTTCCAAGCAAACTCCACTCCCCTGTTGCGACGTGTTCGCAGCCTGTCTCTGTCTCCATGAAGGTGCCGTGAGCGTTTTGTGCCCTAACAGTTAATAAAAAAATCTTCGACTGTGCTGTTTTGCACAGTGACAGACGGCTGCCTTCTCCATTCTGTTTCTCCGTCGCGGCGTTGCCGATTTGGGTGAGAGGAAGACTTGCGTTATCTGAAGTCGAGTTCCATTGCAACTCGGCAGTCTTCCGCAGCGCGACACGCTCACCGGTGGCCGCAATTAACGAAGGGGGCCGACCAACTAACGTGATCACAGACGGAATTAAAAAACAATCGTCCGCATATTCTGCCTGGTTTGGTAAATCGGTGGTTTTGCTCATTGCAATCCGTCAATGCCACGTCCCCATGCCTTGTTGCATCATCGGCGAATCGGTCGCCGCCGTGCGCGTCCGCATCAAGCCCGGATTTGAGATGGATCTCCGAAAGGAATTGATTCTAGCTGTCGAAGAATACGTGGCCGGCCTGGACAACTGGGTAAACTAAGAAGGTCGGTTAGGTATTGCTACAACCTGTTTCAAAACTAGATACAACGTGCTGAAAGGTTGATGGTTAGTTTGGCGAAAACGCGAGATAAATTCGGGCAGCAGCGCCAAGGGAGGACCGATGGCGCGATACGGTCGACTGCTGACCGACGCCCAATGGGAAAAGATCGGTCCCTTGCTCCCGAAGCGGCCCAAGCGCCCGCGTGGTGGCAGACCGCCAGCCAACGACCGCAAAGTGCTCGAAGGGATTCTGTGGATTCTGCGCAGCGGCGCTCGCTGGCAGGATTTGCCCGACGAGTTTCCTTCACCGGCGACCTGCTGGCGGCGACTGCGGGATTGGGAAGAGCAAGAGGTCTGGCTCACCATTTGGCGCGCATTTCTGGCGGAACTGAACCAACGCGAGCAACTCGACTGGAGCGAATCGTTTCTGGACGGCAGTTTCGCTCCGGCCAAAAAAGGGGCTCGAAAGTTGGAAAAACCAAGCGGGGCAAGGGCACGAAGTGGATGGTGGTGGTCGACGGCCAGGGTGTTCCTCTGGGAAAGCAACTTTACTCTGCATCGCCCAACGAAGTCCGGCTCGCGGAAGAAACGCTCGCGTCGATTCGTGTGAGCCGGCGACATCGCGGTGGGCGGCCACGTCAGAAACCCCAGCGTGTGATTGCTGATCGCGCCTACGATAGCGATCCATTGCGCGAGCGATTGGCGGCACGCGGGATCGAATTGGTCGCGCCGCATCGGTGGAATCGCAGCAAGCCGCGCACCCAAGACGGTCGAGCGCTGCGCCGCTATCGGCGCCGTTGGAAAGTGGAGCGCACCTTTGCCTGGCTCGGAAACTTTCGCCGTCTGGTCGTTCGCTACGATCGCTCGACCACAATCTATGAAGCGTTCTTTCATATCGCCTGTTTGATGATCACCTTACGCCGGGTTTTGAAATGAGTTCTAGGCATTGCTGAGTCCACAAACGCAAGGCGTTTGACCACGAAGATTCAGAAATCTTGGCAGCAAATCTGAGAATCGTGCAGATGCGTCATCGCGCCGGCCACGCTGAGTGCCACGGATCGGCCAGAGACGAATCGCTGCCCGCGTCGTCCAGTGGCGCAGCCGTCGGGAATTGCTACTCCGATTAAAAACTAAGCAAATCCGATCTCTGCCATGCATGGTTTTCATCTTATACCGGGACGCGATGGCGACAAGCGACCCGGAGGCTGTGCGGAATCGTCTCGCCGAACATTACGCTTCCCTCACAGAACGCGAGTTGCGGCAACTTGCGGATAATGCCGGGTCGTTGACTGATCTCGCGGAAGAGCTGCTGAAAGCCGAACTCTCCCGCCGAGGGCTGGTGGTCGAACTGCGCGATGTTCCCGCTCGCGCTGATGAACGGTTCCAAGCTCTCGTAAAGCTTCGCAAATTCCGGGATATTCCCGACGCTGTTCTCGCGCAGAGCATTCTTGATTCCGCGGAAATCGAGTGTTTCTTGTTCGATGAAAATGTGATCCGCATGAATTGGCTCTGGTCTAACCTTGTTGGGGGGATAAAGCTCCTCGTGAAAAGCGAGGATGCCTCGGCCGCATTGGAATTGCTGGACCAGAAACCTATCGAGATCTTCGATGTAGCAGGCATAGGTGAATACAAACAGCCACACTGCCGTCGCTGTGACTCTTTGAACATCTCCTTCGGTGGCATTGGAAAACGCCTATCTTATGTAACTATCGCCGTCGGCGTGCCACTACCTGTGAGGCGTGGAGGCTGGAAGTGCGATTCGTGCGGTCAGGAGTGGCATGAGCCTAAAGATTCAGAATAGAACGAGAGGCCCCCAGCCCGACCAGTGCCGTTCCAACTTGATAGACCTAAATGAGCGGATGCGGTTGAGCGGGTGACGTAAGTTGGCGAATTTGCGGTGGCGGTAGCGGAGATAGGCGTAGATGCGTCGACGCCGAGCCACGTGGGTGGGGTCGTCGGTATTGGCCAAGGTGAAGCGTTTCAAGACTCCGAACTGCGCTTCGATCAGGTTGAGCCAGGAGGCTTCCGTCGGCGTCCAGACGGGCCGAATGTGGAGTCGTCGTAGCAAAGCGAGGAAGCGGGGATGATCGTGGACGTTATGCAGGTTGTCCAAAATAACGCACAGTCGCTTGCGTTAATCAGGACCTGACGGAGAGCGCGGTACGTACGCGGCCCGAATAGGAACAAACGCCTCGCAATGTCCTGTGGAAGCGTAGTTACCCCGACCGCGGCGAAAAATCCGTCAGTGTCAAAAACGTCGAGTCAATCCTCTCCACCAATTTCCCATTCTCTTCCGATTTCGCCTTCACGCTCTTCCACTCCGGATCGTCCTGGAAGGCCTTCCAGTTCGCTGCCGCCGCTTCCCGGCTCGGGTGCTCCAGAATGTAAAAGAAGGTGCTGCTTTTCACCGGTTCTTCCAGCGCAGTCCAATACGCAACACTCTTGATTCCATGGTCCGCTAAAAGCTTCATCGTGCGGTCCCGGAAGCGCGCTACCAGTTTCTCTATCTTTCCGGGGACCACGTGATAAATCCGCAGTTCATACACCACAGTTGATCCTCCTCTCGCGCCAGCTTGCTCTCTCTCCCCTCTTGCCAAACTCTCATGCGCAACTGATTGTGCTCACCACCGGCCTACGTGCGCACCACCGTCCACGTGCAGCACCTCCCCGGTTACGTTGCGAGCTTCCGTCAGGTAGACGACCGCGTCGGCGATTTCCTTTGCATCGGAAATTGTACCCATCGGCGACAGAGTCTTGAGGAAGTCCTTGGGATTGTCTTTGTGCAGTGGCGTATCGACCACGCCCGGAGCAACCGCATTAAAGCGAATGTTGCTCTTTGCATACTCGTTCGCGAGGCTCACCGTGATCGCGTTCAGGCCGCCCTTGGTGATCATCGGAATCGATGCTGGAAGACCAGCGATTGGGTTGTCGGCTAGTGAGGCCGTGATGTTCGTCACGCTGCCTCCTGTGCCTTGTGACAGCATCCGCTTAACGGCGAGTTGAGTGATAAAGATAAAGCCTTCCAGGTTAGTGGAGACCAGACTGCGAAACTCCTCCGCCGTGTAGTCCGTGAAGGGCTTGGCTGAGAAGATGCCGGCATTGTTCAGCACGTGATCGATTGAGCCGAACTTGCTGATTGCCGTCTGGGCGACCTTCTCGGCTGTGGATGCCTGGCCAATGTCTCCATCAACGACGGCGAGGTTTGGTGATGGTTCGAAACCGGCCTTCGAGACGCTGCGCGAGGTTGCAACGACGTTATAGCCGCGTTCCAGAAGTGACTGTACAACGGCTGCGCCAATACCTTGCGAGGCGCCAGTCACGATGACTGTCTTGTTGTTTATCATACTTCACTCCAGTTCCTGGAGTCTCCATGCTCGGGACTCCATATTTTGGTCTCGTAACTCATCTGTCGAAAACCGAGGGATGAGCCACGAGGCGTGAAATTTTCTTTGGTCCAGGGAATCTTCCGCAGCAACTTCGTGTTCAAATGCTTTCGGCCTTCCGCTAAAAGTTCTCGTCGCACGCTCTGGCGCAATGCCGCTAAGGCATCGAACTGCTGATAGTAGAGTTCGACGCGGCGGCGTACGCCGGCTTCCGAGATCTTCGCAAGCCATTCCGCACGGCAGCGCGGTGCGTACACCTGCTGGCCGGCACAAGCAATCCCCCAGCTTCGGTAAATGGCCTTCAGCCGACTCATCACCCGCGTCAAATCGCGTGTCATCGTAATGTAGCTGCGCGCCAGTTCCTTCAGAGTGCGGATACCATGTTCGCCGTGATACACCGGGTTGAGCTTGTTTAGATACAACAGCTCGGACAGCTTGCGTGCATCGACCACCCCGCCAGAGTGTTGTGCCTCCTCAGTCAGATTGCGGCACTTCATGCTGCCTTCGCTCCATCAAGGAGAGACTCGGCCTCCGGTGTGCATGTTTTCGAGGCCACCTGTGCGTTCACTTTCGTTACGGCCCGCTGACTTGCTCACCATCCTAAAGATGGCTTTGTCGATAGACTCTCGAGATTCGGTTTCCCTCCTCTCGACCATCCCAGCTACAAGGTTCTGACTTTTCCCTTGGTGGGCTTGCCTCCCACTGGATGCACCTACCTTTCTCTGGACATACCCTGATGCACATCCATCCCAATATACTTGGTGTCATTCATGAGGGTGCTCCTTGCTGTAGACGTTGATACAAGCAATCAAAATCTACTCCAAGCGGGCGCCCTTTTATAATGCGTTAATCAGGGACTTGGGTATTCGACCGAACTTCACGGCACGCTATTTCCGCTCATTTCATCCAGAATTTTTGTTACTTCGTTCAGTTCGGCGAGTTTGCGGCGCCGGAGCCAAGCCGCCCCGTACCACAGCACCGCCGGCTGCATCAGCACGCAGGCAACCAGCAACGCAACCCAGCCCTTAGGATGAGCCCTCACGTCCTGCCCAATGATTGACCAATTAACAGCCATAAGTGCCGCACAAAAAATAAGCCAGCCGATAGACAAATAGGTAGAGATCCGAAGCAGCCGAATTCGAGCCGCCACTCTTTTGTACCAAAGTTCGACGAACGCACGCGTTGACTGTGTCTCAGGACGCCACGTTCGCCGCAGAACCCATATACGAACTCCGGCCGATACGAAAACTAAGACGCAGATACCGGTCGCCCAGCCTGTTCCCATCCAGCTTGCTTGATGCCGCATGTACGCGGCGAAAATCAGAATCCCGAGGAACGCGATCACCGTCAGGAGATTGCCAAGCACGAAGCGCCGGTCCTCGCGCTTGATCCTCTGCTGGATTTTGCGCTGGAAGTCGGCTGGCGGCTCCGCGACGCTGCTCCATTGTTCGCGCCACGCATCAAGTTCGCGGTCTTCGGATTATCATCTCTCTCCCAACGCATCCTTCAGCATTTTCCTTGCACGGTTCAGACGTACTGCCACATTGTTTTCCGTAATGCCCAGCACTTCAGCCATTTGTGCGTGCGACAAGCCTTCGAGCATCAGCACGATCATTTGTCTGTGAGTCACGGGCAGCGATTGAATTGCCGAGATAAGCCGCATCCGCTGGTCGGTTTGCGCCACCTGCTCCTCCGGATGCGGCCGCGGATCAATCGGCTGGTCCGACTCGTCAATCTCGTCCAGCGGCTGATGCGGCGGCCGTCGCTTCCATAGATGGCTAAGCCCGCGATTGTGAGCAATGCGGTACACGAATGTTCTCTCCGAGCACTCGCCTCGAAAATGCGCCAGCGCTTGCCATATCGCCAGCGCGATTTCCTGTACCAGCTCTTCTCTGACGCTGGCCACCGTCTCATAACTGAATGCCAGCCGCGAGATGGCGGCTCCATGCTCGCTGAGAATGCGATCGAATTGCTGCTTCCAAATCGTGGCGGCTCTCGCTCACGATTGTGACCTGTCCAGCACATCGATCTTTGGCTGAATACGCATCGCTCATTCGGACAGAAAACGTAAAAGCAAAAGCTTACGAAGGTCTCCGAGGCAGCTAAAACATCACGAGACTGTCACCGGTATCGGCTGAGGTTTCTGAACCTGGTACCGAATCCCGCGATAATAGCGGCTGAAAATTAGAGCTACAAGCAGTAACGCGAGCGGTGTTAAGACGCTGGCCTCCGGACCAACCATCCCGCCGGTCAGCCACTGCGGTCCGCTTAAGGTGGAACTGAGCAGATTGTGATAGGGCACGATGCCGCTGTCAGGAACTCCATAGAACATTTGTCCCCAGTCGTAACCCAGGTGAAAGCCGACCGCACACCAGAGATTCCCGGTCCGCCGCAAAAACAGGCACAGAAGGACTCCGAACATCACAACGGCGACGGACCCTACTGCATTCTCGTACGAATTGAAGAAGTGGCCCAAGCCGAACAAACCTGACATTACGAACGCCGCCGGCCAGAAGCCGACTCCAGAGGTGAGTGTGTACTGGATGTACCCGCGAAACAAGAATTCTTCAACCAGTCCGACCAGCAGAAATGCGATGCCCCACCCAAAAAGCGAAGACAAAATTGTTGGCCCGTGAATCGCCAGACCGCTAACACGGAACCCGTGCAGCAGAAACATCGTCAGCAGCGTCCCGCTGATGGCCAGAAAGCCCGTCAAAGATCCAACCCAAAAGTCCTTTCTCAGCGCCAGTCGCAGGGGCAAACCATATTCGCCGAATTTGCGATGCTCAAGTTTGCCCATCACCAGCGCAGCGATGCACAGAAACAGCAAAGTGATTGCTTCCGACCCGCCCATCAAAAGCGGCGTGATCGTAATGTGACTCTGGTTCTTGTACTGTTCCCAAAAGGCTTCAGGCCCGCCTGCTCGGATGAGAACGAAACCTCCTAATAGAAGCCCAAACAAAGCGATGAACATGAGCACCCGCCAACCCGCCCGCATACCGTTGGGTCCGATGAAAATTCGCTTCAACCCGAGCTTGGAACGGGAACTTCTCTGGAACGATTCAGTCGATACTACGGCCAAGTTTTCAGCAGCCTTCACTGGATTTGCAAAGGTCATTTTTCTCTCCTAGATCAGGAATGGTTCGGCCACCAAAGAAATCGAAGCCGCCAGACTTCAAATCCGACAGTCGGATTTGCGCCTCGTGTTCTTAGCCGTCCCTATTCAGGTAGTCTCAGATAGGCAAAAAACCTTACAAAGAATCTTGCGGCGTGCCACAAGCAGTTGATAGACGGCCGAACCTACCATTCAATTCACGGTTTGTTGGCACACGGAAGTAAACGAAACGAGATCCACGGACTAATCCGCTTCTGGGAATCTCCAGGGTCCTAACTCCGGTTGGGCGACAACTCGCCCGGAGCCTCATCTTTACGCTTCCCATAATCCCGTTTGCGCAGGTATCGTAGACCGCTTCGCGCTCCTTTCGGAAGGAGGATGGGATGCATTTTCAAAGACGCCAACTGCTTCGAACTCTGTCATTTGCTTTCGGGTCAAGCTTCATCTTAAGCCGAAACCAACTCGGCTTGGCGCAGCCAGCCGTACCGCCAAAGCTCTCTCCTTCCCCTGCGGGGGCCGCTGTTCGCGATGGGATCGCTGGAGGAATGGAAATGGAAAAAGTGACGGGAATCGGAGGATTCTTCTTCCGAGCCAAAGATCCGAAAGCGTTGGGGAGTTGGTACCAGCAGCACCTGGGAGTCTCGCTCACACCATCGAGCGAAGGGGATCCCGTTTGGGAGCAAGAGGCGGGCCCCACCGTTTTCGCGCCTTTTCCTGAAACGAGCAAATATTTCGGGGATGCCCAAAAGGTCTGGATGGTGAACTTTCGAGTCCGGGATCTCGACAAAATGGCAGCCCAGCTACGGGCCGCAGGAATCGAGGTCAAGATGGACCCGCAGTCGGATCCCAACGGCCGGTTTGCCCGCGTGCATGACCCTGAGGGAAATCCGATCGAATTGTGGCAGCCTAAGGTTCCAGGCACCAAAGGCTAGGTTGCAAAGCAGTCCAGGATTGTTTCTGGATTTCTCCTGGGTTACTTACGGGATACCCGGAAGTAATTTCACTTGCCTGGTCGGATAACCGGAAGAGTCAAATCGTCCGAATTCCACATGGACGGTAACCGCGTTCTATAAAGGGGAGAGTCAAGAGAAAAAACATCTCCGGCGACTGGAAGGAGCAAAAATGTTCGCTGCGCTCTCCAGCCCTGGTCATGTTGAGAGGCTCTGGGGTATTCGCTCTTCGTAGATCCATTCTGTTTTCGTGACGGCGCTTTCGGATTCTGAAGCGAGACAAGCTGCGCGGTTGAACGTTGTCAACCATGGTTCTATCTGAGGCTCGAGGCCTATAGCTTTTTCTGGTTATCCGAGGGGGCCTATAGTTAATCAAGAGACTCAGGGTGCTCGAAGCACACTCTCCGCCTAACGCGCTTATGGAGACTCACCCTCGAACCCAAGCGTCAGAAAGAACCGAAAAGCCATCACCAGAAATAAATCCAGCAAAGGACGGTCCTCAACCCGACGCTCAAGCTGCTTGTTGTTTCAGATGTTCTGCGTCGAAACGTACTCCTTTCTTCCAAACCAGCAAAGTGATGGCCGCGATCTTGCGCGCCAAGGTGAGCCGCGCCAAATGCGGCTTCACGTCTCGGGCGACGCAGGCTTGGTAAAAGTCTTGGAAAGGTCCCACGGTCGAGGCGGCTCGCGTCGCTGCACCCTTGAAGATATTTTTCAGATCGTGATTATGGTTGATGTTGAGCCCGCGGACGGCCAGGACCTTCTTGGAGCGCTTCAGTTGGCCAGCCACGAAGCGATATTCCCCACTGGTGTACGTCCGCAGCGCCAAGCCACAGTAGGCCCACAGCTGCCGCTTGGTGCGGAAGCGATGGGGTGTCTGCATCAGAGCTATCAACAGAACGGCGCGGATGGGGCCGATCGAGGGAATCTTCCGCAGTAATCTCATGGCCGGATGTTTCCGGGCTTCCGCCAAGAGTTCTCGTCGTGCTCCCTGGCGCAATGCCGCTAAGGCGTCGAACTGCTGGTAGTAGAATTCGGCGCGGCGGCGTACGCCGGCTTCCGAGACCTTCGCAAGCCATTCCGCACGGCAGCGCGGTGCATACACCTGCTGGCCGGCGCAAGGAATTCCCCAGCTCCGGTAAATGGCCTTCAGCCGGCTCATCACCCGCGTCAGATCGCGCGTCATCGTTATGTAGCTGCGTGCCAGTTCCTTCAAAGTTCGGATGCCCGGCTCGCCGTGATACACCGGGCTGAGCTTGTTTAGATACAACAGCTCCGACAGCTTGCGTGCATCGATGCGATCACTCTTGTTCCCGGCTTTCAACAGGGCATTCTTGCGCGGATCGCAGGCCAGCACTCGGGTGACGTGAGGTTGGAGCAGATCGTGCAACCAGGCGGCCCAGGTTCCTTCTTCAAAAGTCACGCACACATTGCCGCGCAGACCGCGAATAAACTGAAGAATCGTCTCCGCTTTCGTTTCCAGAATGGCTTCCATCACCAGATCCCCACGCGAATTCCGAACGGCGACAGAGATCGTTGCCTGATGCACATCCATCCCAATATACTTGGTGTCATTCATGAGGGTGCTCCTTGTTGTAGACGTTGATACAAGCAATCAAAATCTACTTCAAGCGGGCGCCCTTTTATAATGCGTTAATCAGGCCCAAGCAACTGCTTCAGTTACACGACATTTGAATTCTTGGATTGTTTGGTATCTGGAACTCGATTGGATTCGTGTAAATTTCTTCCGTAACTAGCTCACCAAAATTCCGCCATGCCTCAGCAAATTCGGAAGCTTTCGCCGAGTGACTCCAGCCAGAGAATCCCAACTGCAAGACGTGATCTCCGTAATTGATCGGACCGGTCCTGCCGGGCGTGTTCACGTACGAAACGAACTGCGCGATTGTGGTGTCGTTCTGAAAACTCTGGCCTGGAGGCAAGAGAATGAAATTCGCCCGCAGCGAACGGGTATTTGGTTTGAAATGCGAGGGGTCTCGATCTACGCCGAATGAGTCAAAGATGGGCTCAGCTTCATAGTCCCGCAGCGCGAGATTCTCCATGCTCTTTGCAATTATTTGTTCATCTACAAACTTGCCAATTTGTTTGTCAAGGATCAGTACTTTGTCAGTTCGGTTTTCAAATTTTAGCCGCAACGCGAACACGACTTTAAACACTTTATCGTCGGCGGGACAGTACCTTTGGCTGATGATCTCGGCAGTCGCTAGCGGACGCCCCTGGTCTGGTGGCGAGAAAGACGCGACCGTGAGACTTAGCAAACCGGTGGCAATCAACAGACTCGTAATGCGGAAATCTAGAGGCATCGATTGACAGCGTACTCCAAAAACGACGACTTTGAATTGCCAATGCCTGACAACCCGGATAACCGGACATCCTCGTCACCTGAGATGCGCAGTATCAGAAGACCATTACCACCAATTCTTGTGGCAATCGTTCTGGGCCTTCGGATGTTCGGTGCAGGACAAGCCGGTAGCTAGTCGTTCACCTCTTACTGAGGAGCAGCTGAGCGTGTATCGGGGCTTTCTAGATAAGTTTTCCTCACTCCATTTCAGAAACCTAGCAAACTCGACCGTCCCCTTCGACTTTGCCGGTTTTCCAGAAGGTCGGCCATGTCTGCGCGGAATCGGACTCGAAAATATCTCGACCGCGCTCCGACCAACCCATATTTTCGGTTCAGAAATCACAAAAGGGCTCGACCTACGACTCGTTGACCCTCTAGAGCAAGGAAAAGTGCTCCAGCAGCGAGACGCGTTATCAAGTAATCAGAAAGAGAAAGTATCTGAGGACGGTCAAAGAGCCAATTCAGGCTCGAACTATCTCGTGCTTTCAGAAATTGCATTCGACACAAAACATCAATTTGCTGTCCTGAAATACTTGCTTGTATGTGGACAGCATTGTGTCAGCGGGGCAACTCTTGTGATGGAAAAAGCAGCATCCTCAGGGTCGGTCTTCTGTTTGCGGACGCGTTTGGTCTTAATCTCGGCCGCATCGCCGATCCACAGCTCGATACCGAGTTCTGCCAGCAACCGCTCGAACCAGCGGGAGTAGCCCGTGGCCTCCATCCCCACTCGTACGCTCGCTCCTCGCGTCGCCAGTTCCCGATAAAACTTCTCGGCTTCTCCCTCCCTGTGGTTCAATTGCCGTTCCCCGCACTCTCCCGTTTCTGTATCTACAAACGCGATGTATTGATCGCTCGGGTGATAATCCACGCCTATAAAGATCATGTCGGCTCCTTTCTCCGAGCCTGCGGTCGTCGATAAACCACAGTGTACTCGGGTCTAAGGAGCCGGCGTTGTTATGCAATCAAGTAGAGTATTACTTCAAATGTCCGGTCCCGAGGTTCGAGCCCAGGAATCAGCAACGCTAACATTCAAGGACAGAGCACCAAACCAATGATCAGCGGCTGTGATCGCTCCAGCGCGCGATGGTGGCGTCGGGGCCGACGGCCCAAGCGGCGCCATCGAGGACGGCGATGGCGTTAAGGTCGAGGTCGCCGGTTCGCGTCCAGTGTGCGCCCTGGTCGGTGCTCACGTCCTCGCCGCCCGTGCCGACGGTCAGAAGCGTGTTGCGATCGAGGAAGGCGACCGCTGAGCGGAATCCTCCTGGCGGTCCCGCGGCGAGATTCCACGTGGCGCCCTCGTCGAGCGAGTAGGCCACCGTACGTTCTGGGCCGGCGTCATCGTTGTAATCCCCGCCAACGACAACAAGGGTGCTTCCCAAGCGAGTGATCGAGAACGCTCCCCAGGATGGATTGCCTTTCGCGATGGGCGTGTCCGTGACCGTCCAGGTGCGGCCGAGATCGGACGAATGAAAGACTCGCGCGGCACCGTGGCCTGTGACAAAGTAGATTTCGCGATTGTCGTAGATGGCCAGGCAGGAACCGCTTTCGGCGAAGGCGCTTTCGTCGGGGAGGGCTGGGGGCATCGTGTCACGCGGGAGTTCTTTCCAGTGCTCGCCATCGGTCGTGCTGATGAGTACGAATTTTCCGTCAACGGGATCGCTAAGCGCGAAGCATTCCTTTTCGGAGATGCAGACGAGCGCGTCGAGGAAGAACTGCGGGCGCGAGCCAGAAAATTGGAGCTTCCAGGCGTCGCCGCCGCTGTGAGTCTTGTAGATGCGTGACATTTTTCCCGGGCCGCTGGACATGGCGTAGGCGAGCTTCTCATTGAAGGCTTGGATTCCGCGGAGATCGAGCGGCCGGTCGCTATTGACGAGGCCGCGTGTGTAGTGTTTGCCGCCGTCATTTGATCTAAGCAGTCGGCTATTTGAACCCGCGGCCCAGATGACCGGGGCGGGATGGCGCTCCGAATCGCGCGCGTGAGTGGCGGAGACGGCGTGAAGATTTGCGTTCCAGCGGCTGGTCTCGATGGTACTGGTCTCGATGGTCCAGGATTGAGCGGCCGCCGTGGAGACAAAAAGAATCGTAAGCAGAAGGATACGCACGAGGGCGCATTCTAACAGCAATCCTAAGGGACAGGATGAATATTAAGGCTTCCTTGACTTAGTGGATCATCTCTGTAGGGATCGGGCTCCGCGAGGCGATTATGTGTTCGCATTGGGTGTGGGCTCCATCCTGACAATGTTTTGCTTCGCTGAGTGCTTCTCTTTTGCCCGCTGCTCAAGCGCTTCTAGTTAGCAACCCGGCCAAGGCTATCTTCGCTATCTCGCAAGAAAATGAATGCCGATCCAAACCATAAGTGTCACCAGCATCAGGCCACTGTAGGCTATGCTAGTGATGTAAGCTGCACGATGAAAAAACGACAAGCCATAGTAACGATGCAAACTTAAAGCTACGCCAGCCGTCACAATTGGAGCGACCAATACCAAATAGAAAACACCAATAGAATGCATCCCTGACCACTCCCAAAAAAGAGCTGTAAGAAACACCATCAGCCACCCACCGAACGCGGTAAATAAAATGAAGTAAGGAAAAAATGGCGATGATTGAACATGCGTTCGCCACATCCTGCGACAAAGCAAGACAAAAACGATAACGCCAAGCAGGGAACCAGGATATTGACGCCGATTGCAGCAATGACTTTCGAGACTGGCGTGATGTTCGTTAAGGGTGACACAAAGAGAAAACCCCAACCGCGGGGTCGCATGGCCCTGCAACCGAGCACATGGCGCGGTCGGTCAGAACAGATCTCGCTCGATCAAGTGGGCTGAGAAGCAAGAAAACTAATCGGGAGTTATGCCGACTCAACCCGTTCCATGGTCCGATTTAACCCAATTGACTGTGACGAGTCGGCTTACGTCGCGTCTCGAGTGCCAGGGTCATCTGAAAGATAGATTCAAGATAACAGCCATTGCTATCTCTCTAGGGTTGAAAGCTAGGAAAAAGAGGGATTCGTCGTCGCGTCGCTCCTCGGAATGACACCAGTTTGAATTTTTCCGTGAACTGTTCAGCCAGACACTGCCCCGGCGAACGCAAGCAGCACCGCTCTGCTTCATCGAAAAGAATCTATTCTCGAACACCTTCAACTACGCTCACGCGCGATTGTGTGGGCACGATCCCCGAAAACCTAAATCCAGCCGCCTCAAACAGAGCCCGGAATTCGTTTTCCGATCGCACGCGTCCGCCCGTACAGACGAGCATATTCACATCATTTCCCGTCACGCCCTTGCTGGTCTCGGATTGATCGATCCGCGCTGGATAAACGCCCTCGACGATCAGCAGCGTCGCACCAGGCTTCGCCGCGCGATGGCAGCTTCTCAAAATCGCCGCGGCCTGCTCGTCATTCCAATCGTGAATCACGTGCTTAAACATGTAGGCATCGCAGCCGCTCGGCATTTCCTTTAAAAAATCTCCGCTAACGAGAGAGCAGCGGTCCGCTAGCCCAAGATCGCCAATTTTCTTTCGTGCGCGCTCGATCACATGCGGCTGATCGAAAAGCACGCCCCGCAGCGCCGGATTCGCTTTCAAGATTCCCGCTAGCAACTCGCCATTCCCGCCGCCGACATCCATGATCGCGCCGAAGCTTGAGAAGTCATACGTCCCGGCAACCGCGGCCACGATCTGCCTCGTGAACGAGGCCATCGCCTCATCAAACATCGCCGCGAGTTCCGGATGCTCCTCCATGTACGCGAACGAATCCTTGCCATACGCTTGCATGAATCCCTGATTGCCCGTTTCCACGCAATACAAGAGCTCTCCCCAGGCTTTCTGCGTCAACCCGCCGAATAGCAAAATGCCCGAGCGCACAGATCCGGGCCCCCTCGACTGAAGGCATGCGCCGATCGGCGTCAGCGTGAATTTCCCCTCCGCCTCTTCGCTAAACACACCCGCGCTAACGAGCAGCCGCATTACGCGATGCAGCGCACCCGCGTGCACGCCTGCAGCCGTAGCAAGTTCCGCAGATGCCACTGGCCCATCAGACATCAAGTCAGCAATTCCCAACTTTGCCGCAACATACAAAGCCGACGAAACATAAAATCCCGTGGCCAAGCGGAACAGGGCGATCGGCGGCGGCAATTCTTGAGTCGTAGTAGTCGTGGCCATCGTTGCGCTCCTAGGGTTGAGTCGGCCCCCGCGCCCAAGGCGCAGAGCCAACGGTACAAAGAAGGGATATTCTACAGAGATTCCGGTTCTGATTGAATTTTATAGGGCCCGACTTTATGACCCGAGCGCTGTCGAGGACGGCCATGATCACGAGCTAGTTGACTCTTGCTTATCCGGTTGTTTCAGCAAACCCCAATATGTTGTGCTCAACCTCTGTTGACCTGTACGTCCCGAGCGCCCCGAATCTGTCGGTAGGGCGTCGGAGCGCGTCCAGTCCCGAGGCCGAGCAAGGTCTGAAAGGCAGCCATCGGTTGCTGCCGACGATTGTGCCGAAACACGAACTCGTCCAGGTAGACCTGAAGCTGCGCTTTACTGACGCCGTGGTACGTGCCGATCAGCCACTGCTGCATGTTTCCAATTGCGCGGTCCGCCAGCGGCACGACAGAGGGGACGCCTTTGTGCAGGTCGCTCCTGAGGGGTTGAGTGCGGGCCACGTGCTTGACGCCCGCTGCCTTCAAGTCCTCGAACCCTTTTAGGCCGTCGGTATAGACCGTCGACCCCGGGATGACATGTTTCTTGACGAAGTCGATCATCGTCGTCTGTTTGAAATCGGGTATCACCGCCATCCGGATCCGACCAGAGACCCCGCCGCGTTTTTCAACCGCCGCCACCACAATGGCGGCCTTTCGCCCTTTGAGCTGACGACTGCCCCGCAATCCGGGCTGCGGCCCGCCGACCCAGGTGTCGTCGATCTCCACCTCGCCATGCAACGGCTCACGCACCGCATTCACCATCGCGCGCCGCAGCTTGTGCAACAGCATCCACGCGGTTTCGTACCGGCGCAGCCCAAGCGGCCGTTGAAGTAGGAGAGCCGAGATGCCCCGTTTGTCAGTGACGGTCAAGTAGGCCGCCCAGAACCACAAGATCAGCGGCGTTTTCGTATTGTGGAGAATCGTCCCGGCCGTCAGCGAGACCTGGTACCGGCACCCGACGCATTGCGACCGCCGTTGTTTCACCAGAGGATAAGCGCGCCTGTGCCCACACCGGGGGCATGTGAAGCCCTCCGGCCAGCGACATGCCGCCAAGTAGTCTTGACAGACCTCTTCGCTGGCGAACTGCCGCTGGAACTCGCGCATATTCTTCGGAAACGGAGGGCGTGCCACGCCCCTACACTATATATAGTGGCTTGCTGAAACAACCGGATAAGCAAGAGTTGACTAATGCCTGATAACGCCGTTACCTAAAATGGGTACCAGCCCCGTTTTTGTCCAGTAATCCGGCTAGAGATCCAAGTGAATATGCTTAGACTTGCCGCAACTTCCTCGGTTAGACAAGCTGTTGCAGGTCCGGCTGCTGGGATTATCCGCCCTCCCTACTCGCAGGCAGTCAGCCTGGGTGTACAATGCCAGCATTCCCCAGCTCAAGGAGGGCGATAGTGATGAAACTCTGGGGAATTGCCCGCAAAACTCTTGGCGGAATCGTGGCTATGGCCTTGACCCCAGGCGTCTGCGCTTTTGGTCAATCCAAACCAGCCCCAGTAGACCCGGGCGTGCGCGGTGGCCCAGCGGGTGCCGGCACTTCTCTCAAAGGCCTTACTGCCGACGAAACTGCGTTCTTTCAGGATGGGCAGGGCAGGTTCGCTGAAATCGAGGTTGTGCAAGGAGGCTCGAACAATGGGCTCGGACCCCGCTTCAACTCCAACCAGTGTTTGTCTTGCCACTCGCAGCCGGCTATGGGGGGAACGAGCCCGGCGCAAAATCCCTTGATCGCGCTTGCCCATTTGAATGGGGCGGCGAACACCGTGCCATGGTTCATCACGCCCAACGGCCCGATCCGCGAAGCGCGATTTAAGAAAAGCAACGGCGTCCCAGACGGCAATGTGCACGCCCTTTTCGTAATCACTGGGCGGAGCGACGCGCCCGGTTGCAACATCGCTCAATTTGACTTCCTGCCCGCAGGAAATCCCCTCACTGGCCAGGGCGGAAATCCAAACATTATTTTTAGAATCCCCACTCCTGTTTTTGGAGCGGGACTGATTGAAGCGATCCCGGACTCCGTCATCCTTGCCAACATGCAAGCCAATGCCACCCAGAAGTCGGCCTTGGGTATCTCGGGCCACCCGAACTCGCACCTGAGCGGGAACGTAAACCGCAGCGCTAACGATGGAACCATCACTCGTTTCGGATGGAAGGCACAGAACAAGTCTCTGCTCATGTTCGCCGCTGAAGCCTACAACGTAGAAATGGGAATCTCGAATCAATTGTTCCCCCAGGAGCGCGACGAGACTCCTACCTGTCTTTTCACCGCTACACCGAATGATGCACTCAACTTTACGACACCTGCGACTACTGCCACTTCCAATCCGGCCGTCATCTCGGACATCGAAGCATTTGCCAATTTTATGCGCATGCTAGCCCCACCCACTCCCGCGCCCGCCACACCGTCCAGTGAAAATGGACGTGCCACGTTTGCAAAAATAGGTTGTGTCCACTGCCATACGCCCTCGTTTACCACCGGCGCCAAGATTGCGAGCGGATCCTCGACCAGTCCGAGTGCCGCGCTTTCAAATCAGAGGGCGAATCTTTACTCAGACCTTCTCGTCCATCACATGGGCGAAGGCCTAGCCGATGGCATCACACAAGGTGGCGCCGGTCCGGACGAATTCCGAACCGGTCCTCTCTGGGGCGTCGGGCAACGCGTCTTCTTCCTCCACGATGGACGGACCACCAACCTGGTGGAGGCCATCCAAGATCATCGGAGCCGTGGCAGCGAGGCAAATAGGGTCATCGAATATTTCAACAGGCTGACTACGCAGGAGCAGCAGGAAGTCATCGATTTCTTGCGGTCGCTCTGACGAGAGGACCGTTTTAACCAACATTACCAAACTGCTCCTTCGCGACGAAGCTCTCTGTGCCGCGGTTCTTACTTTGCTAGGCTGCCTGTGTGGGGCAGGTAGGCTCGTCGGTACGCCGCCACGATGAGAGAGGTGGGTGCCTTGCACTGTTGAGTTGAGCGCCCGATGAAGGCTAACTCCTTCCATGAGAAGGCCGGTGTGAGTCAAGAAAGTTTTATTTTTACTTATGTGGATTCTTTGCCTTCCAGCCGAGCCGCCTCTGTCGCCATCCTTCCATCCGCAGTCTCTTCTGAGCGATTTTCGCTCGCTGCCAGGTGGGCGTACTCAATTCAGTAGGTGCTGCGACCTGATTATCGACCTCGGCTCCGATCTCTTCGACCGGAGTTGGGCCAGGAGTTAGGCGCAGTCAGCTGATCTCGGCGGATGAGCTCGGCTATTAGAATCCACACTCTCCTATGCTACGGGTTTGAAGGGGTGCGGATTTCGCGGTGTTGGTTACTCAAGCGTTCGTCCGGCGACTTCTGCTGGCAATAACGAAGCTTAGGCGTGATAGAGTTTTGGCACGGGAGAAAAGCGATGAAGTTTCTGCGACATTTACTCGTGCTCCTAATCTTGAGCTGCAGTTTCGCCCAGTTCACAATGGGCCAGCAAACGCTGAGGGTAAGGATTGATGCGAAGGAATTGGACCGCGCGCTGCTGTTCCAAAAGCTCAACGAACACGGCGCGGATCACCATCTCAAGTTTGAACTTGTGAACCAAAACTTCGACTACCGAATTGCGTACGGGACCGGGCAAGCCGGCGGGATAGCCCCGTATGGTCCGGTGGTGGCAACCGCATCAGTAACGAGGGTGTTTGACGCTAAAGGCTCTGAACTTTTTGAATTCAATCGCGACGGGCGCAAAACAGATGCAGGCGCTGCGAATGCCACGGCGAAGGAAATTATCAAAAGGCTGCAAAAGTTGCGCTCCGCCGGATAGCGCCGGTTCGTCGGCAGGTTATGATCTCCGATGATGGCGGTGGCCGACCCTACAGCCCTACAGTTGGGTCGAGGACTGGCGCGATACTCCAAAGGTGCAGCCTATCAGTTGCTCCCCGTTTCCTCTGGGAGTGCCTCACTAGCTGAACCGTAAGCTCGTTTCCAGTCCCCGCCTCATCAAACCCATCGTGCCGATTTCCAGCAATGGGCTTACCTGCTCGCTTCTAGTCAAGGGTTATGAGACCGCTCCGGCAGGATGGGCTTTCGGCAGTGGGCCTAGTCGATGGAGCCGGTAACCGTTGTAAAGTCCCAGCCTCTCGTAGAGCCACGTCCTACTCCACCTTTGCCAGCCGAATCCTAGACGTTTCCGGGATCGCATCAGGTGCCGTCGAATCTTCTTTTCTACCCAATCCTTGACGAACGAGAAGCACCGGCTTGAGTGTCCCACTGCAAAGTAGTTCACCCATCCCCGCAAGATCGGGTTGATCAACTCGATCACTCTCTCCACGGGTTGGCTCATAAATCGTCGGAAGATCTCTCGGAGCTTTGCAAATAGCGCCTTACGCTTCTTCAACCTGGGCGTGTATTGCGGTCGCCACATCTGATTACGACTTAAGATGAGGCGATATTCGAAGCCCAGGAAACTGAAGCTTTCTCCCTGCGATAAATTCACCGTTCGACTCTTCTCTTCATTGATCGTCACGTTGAGTTTGGCTAGCTCTTGTCGCAATCGTTTTTCTACCGCCTTTACGAGCCATCTATGCCGCGGATGGGAGTCCATCAATATCACCAGGTCATCCGCAAAACGCGCGTATTGAACGTGGGTGTATTTTCCGCGTCGCGTGGTAGCGATCGCCTTCTCTAGCATCCGATCCACCTCGTTGAGGTAGAGATTACTGAGCAAAGGCGATATCACCCCACCTTGCGGAACTCCCTTCTTCCCCGTCGCCTTCATGATCATCTTGAGAAGATGCATCACCTCTCCATCCTGTATCCTTTGCGCTACCTTCTCGAGCAGCAGCGAATGCTGAACGTTGTCAAAGTAGGCGCTGAGATCGATGTCGATGACTCGGGTCTTCTCCTCGACGATTGCTTTTGCCACGCGGTTCACCGCTTCATGCGCAGTTCGTTTGGGTCGATATCCATACGATCCCGATTGAAAGTCAGCTTCGAAGATCGGTTCCAGAATGAGCTTAAGAGCTCCCTGGACCACACGGTCACGAATCGAAGGAATCGAAAGGATGCGAACTTTGCCTCCATCCTTCGGTATCTCCTTCTTCCGTGCCCGCATGGGTCGATACGTGTTGAGGACTAGTTCGTGATTAATCTGTTGAAGAAAACTTTCCACTCCGCTCTCTTCGATGACGTCGAACGTGACACCGTCGATTCCCGGTGCTCCATCGTTCTTCTTTGCCGTCTGGTAGGCTTCATGAAGCGTTTCCATCTTGCAGACATGCACGTACAGTCCCCAGAAACGCCAAGTTGGTTCAGCCTTCGCCTTGACGTATAGACTCCTTCTCAGGTCCTGCAAACAGATGGGTGCCTTTGTCATCTCACCCTTGCCTCCCTTTTTGTTGGAGTCATTGCAAACAGCAGGGTCTCTTCGCTCCGCGGGCATTACTCCGCTTCGTCGCTACTACAGACCCCTCCGCCACCCTCTCGTCGTTCCACCGATTTCCCGGTGTCTTCGGTTATACGGTTTCCTTTTCTCCGCTAATTTCTCAGCGGGACGAGGAGGGCTTCTCCAGTTGCTTAGCGCATCCTTGTCATCGTGCTGTCGCTATAACCCCGCCAGAGTGGCTCGCCGCTTCAGTCAGTCTGCGACGATCCATGTTGCCTTCGCCTCATGAAGGAAGGCTCGGCCTCTGGGGCTTCCGTTTCGAGGCCATTTCTGCGTTCACTTTCGTTACGGCCCGATGACTCGCTCACCATCCGAAAGATGGCTTTGTCGATAGGCTTTCAGGATTCAGTTTCCTTCCTCCTTGCTATCCAAGCTACAGGGCTCTGGCTTTTGCCCTGGTGAGACTTTTCCTCACTGAATACGCCAGCCTTCCTTGGACACACCCTCACGGCGGTTCAAGGCACGGATGAAATCTCGCTGTTGGCGCAGCCTTAATCTTCATAATTTCGCGACTTAAGACGGCTTGCCCGCCTGAAGGCGGCCCTGCACTCTCCACTTGCTGTACGGAAAACGAAACCGTACGCCAGGAGCAAAGGCGAGATGCCCGGCTGAAGCCCGGCGCTCAAACCAAAACGCGGCGACTCATGTCACGGCGAAGATGAACATGACGATGTTCTCCTCGAGTGCGCTCAGGACCGGGCGCTACAAAGGCGAGGCGTTCTGCACGCGGAGGCAAAGACCTTAGATCTTCCCGACAAAAACTCGGGACGCAAGAGGTGCCGGCCACCCGCCGTGGCGCTGACGAGCGCACGAATTGGAATCGGCTTACAGGTGAGACTTGTCGGGCGAGGGGACGTTGGCGCCGGACAGCAGGGCGCTGTCGTTGTAGCCAGGCTTCACGATGATGTTGCTTTGTTCGCGGAGTTCGGCGAGGTAATCGCGCATGCGCGGCTGCATTTTCTGCGCGTGGATAGTGTTGCGGATCTCGGCTTCCACTTTGTCCATGGGCTGTAATCCCGCCTGCAGGTGATCGTCGACTTTCAAGAATTCGAATCCTGTGCGGGTCTGGATCACGTCGCTGATCTGGCCTTTACTCATTTGGAAAACAACCGCTTCGAGCTGCGGCGCGAGCTCTCCCCTTTTGAAGGTACCGAGAGCGCCGCCGTCTTTAGCGGTGCTGCCCTGTGAATAAAGGCGTGCGACCTGGTTGAAATCGTCGCCGTTGAGGACGCTGGTACGCAGGCCCTCCGCTTTGCTGCGCACGGCCGCAAACTCTTCCGGGCTTTTTCCTTCGGTGCTCAGCGAAATTTCGGACAGCACTACGCGCTCGGGCAGCGTGAATTCCTGCGGGTGCGCTTCATAATATTGCTTCACTTCGTCACTGGAGAAGTCCACGTGCGAGCCGACTTCGTGCTGCACGACTTCCTTCTGCAGCAGCCCGTTGCGAATGGTGGTCTTGTAATCTTCCCAAGAGAGGCCGGAAGCTTCGACGCCTTTTTGCAGATCGTCGAGGGTGGCCAGGCCGTTCTGCTTGCGCACTTCGTCGAGGCGCTTGGCCAGGTCTGATTCGATGTTGATGCCCATGTCTTTGGCGCGTTGCACCATCAGCAACTGGTCAATCATGCCGCGCAGCAAATCCTTCTGCAGCTCCTTGAACCGCGCGTCAATCTGGTCCTGCGGGCAGCCCTGACAATCGTGCGCCAGTTCGTCGCGCAATTGTTGTTCGGCTTTCTGATAATCGGAGAGCGTGATGACGTCGTTGTTTACGCGCGCGACGATGTCAGCGTCCGCCGCGGGCTTGGCTTGCGCGCGCGCGCTCGCACGAAGCAGCGCCGCGAGCAAAGTCATCGCGACGAGGGTGAAGATCAAGTTTAATCCCAAGGTTAAGACCGATGCATGATTGCGATTTTTCATGGTGCGCGCCGCCTTAGATTTTCTCCCCAACAATTGTAGCCGGAATTTGAGATTCGGAACTATATCTCGCGGGAATTCAGACCTTCTGGCTGCGCGGCTGCTTGGCCTGATGTTTTTGGTTTTTAATGTGGATGTACCAACTTTCACCGTTCCCCCAGCCCAATTCGCGGCAGCCGCACACAGTGCTTTCGACGCTCGCCCGCACGCGGGATTGGCAGTCTGACGTTGTCCCCCTCGGGGACCGCGTTACCGATTCGACAAGGCATCCCAGTAAATTTGTTCGGAGCGTTGGGGCACATCCTGCGCTGGATTTGTTTCATCTCTCTGAGGGGACACGTGTCCCATCACAACGGGATTGGTGAACAGAACAGCATTGGGAATTACGATTCGTTTCTCCTTCGAACTACTGATTATGGTCGCACGCGGCTGGATATCTTCCACGTTTCCCTCGAGACTCAATATCGCGTCCGCCATCATGAGCGTGAAGTTCGTGTACCCGCTCGCGGCCATCGGGAGCCGTGACTTTGAGCTTCCACACATCATTTTCTTGCGTTCCCAAGATACTGATGGTCCAATTGTCTAGGTACCGTTTGAAAAATTGCTCCACAAGTGCACGGAGCCTCTGCTGCGCTGCCGGATTACCTAGGAAGTCTGTTTGTGATATTGGGTAAGCAGGCTGAGTGAGCACCGACAAGAAGAGACATGGCGGCGACGGTTAGCGCAGTCTCGGTGCAGACGCACGACGACGCATTGACGATCTGCGCCATTAGCCTCCTGGCGGGGATGCTCGCGAATGTGCTGCATGAAGGATTGGGCCATGCTGCGACAGCCCTGCTCACCGGCACTAAATCCGGTGTACTTTCGACTGTCGCTTGGTCCAGCGACGTCGACACGCGGCTCGTTGCCGCGGGGGGAACGCTGGCGAATCTGGCGGCGGGCGCGGCTTTTTGGATCGCGCTGCGCAACGCGAAGGGCGCATCGGCTCGACTGCGCTTTTTTCTTCTCATCAGTCTTGCATTCAATCTTTTTGCCGGCACCGGGTATTTCTTCTTTTCCGGCGTCACTAATTTCGGCGACTGGGCAGTCGTGATCACCGGCTTACAGCCGCACTGGCTTTGGCGCACGCTCCTTGTCGTCACTGGAATCGCGGCCTACTACGGCGCCGTGTTGCTCGTCGGCATCGGACTGGTGCGCTACGTCGGTGCTCCGCGGGACCAGCCGCACCGGCTGCGGACACTCACATTCATCCCTTACTTCTCCGCGGTACTCCTGTCGGCAGCGGGAGGACTCATGAATCCGATCGGAATTCAACTCGTGTGGCAATCCGCCCTGCCAGGTGCGGCCGGCGCGGACTCCGGCCTGCTGTGGTTGCGGTATTACATTCCGAAAGGAACTCTTCCCGAGCGACGATCGGATGGCATTGACAGGAACTACCCATGGATCATCGTGGCCACAATCCTGTCGGTCGTTTTCGTTTTCGTGTTGGGACGCGGGATTGCGTTGCATCGCTAGATTCTCCCGCCAGATCGGGGGCTGGTCGACGCTGTCATCGCCGAATAGTACAATCGGAAATAGTTTTGCTCGACTGTTCATAGATATACGCGGTGAGATCGCGGGGTCGCTCCGAGGTTAAATCTGTCTCTGTCTAAGGGCTGGAAGATAAAGAGATCACAGTCGTGGCTCCGCGAATGCGACTGCGAAAAATGCATAACTATCGAATATTCGGTTTAGCTTCTTGCAGAGATGCTTAGACCCCGCTCTCTTAACCTCCGATAAGTCAGCATCGTCAAATTGATCATCTCACCGGAATCCAGCCCACTCTGCGCGCGCATTTCGGGATTTTGAGTCGAAGACTGATTCGATTAAGTGCTCATAAGCCGTTGTCACAGGCAAATGTTCTTCTATATTTCGGCGGATTCGAATTTGATTTCTGCGACGCCAGATTCTCTCCACACAGAATCGGCACGTAAATCGTGTGCGAGATGTTGAGCCGGTTGGTGCCGGGATGGGATTCTTCCCGCAAATCTGGCAATTGAGAAAGCTCTCGAGGTGGAGCTCGCGATCCTCACCGGCATGCGTCGCGGAGAACAGTTCAATAGCAGGCGGGAGGACTGGAAGATTCATGAGGGAGTTTTGTACGTCACGGGGAAAACGGGACCGCGTACAGTGCAAATCTGGCGGGCCGCGCGCCGCTGTCTAACGCGCTTGAGAAAGCGCGCGCCGAAGGGCCAAATTTTCATCACGGCGGAGCGCAATGAGGCATCGCTCGATCGCCGGCCATGGTTTGAGAAAGCTGTCAAGAAGGCGCTGCTGCGACCGGCGCTCCGCTATCACGACTTGCGTCACACGTATTGCTCGCGCCTGGTCGCTGCAAGAGTGCCACTGCTCGAGGTCCAACAACTTGCCGGACACAAATCGTATTCAACGACGTTGCGCTACGCCCACCTGAGTCCCGATCACCGGAAGCGAGCGGTCGAAAAAGTGCAGTTTTAGGATTTTTGTAGTGGATTACATATCCACCCGCGGCATTGCGTTTTTGCGGGCATTTTTGAAGAACGCCTAGGCTTCCGCCAACGAGTCATGGACCATGTGGACGGCTATCGCTCCTTCACCCACAGCCGAAGCAACGCGTTTCACATTGCCTGAGCGAACATCTCCTACTGCAAACACACCGGGTAGGCTCGTTTCCAGCATCTGCGGAGAACGGGCCAGGCGCCACACCGAAGTTCCGGTGGCAGTATCCAAGTCGCGCCCGGTGAGAATGAATCCCTTATTATCCATGGCGACGCAGCCGCGCAGCCACTCAGTTCGAGGAGATGCTCCGGCCATAATAAATACGTGACGGATGCGGTGCACGGAAGTCTCGCCACTCACTTTGTCTCGCCAGGTGACGCTCTCCAAATGACTGTCACCATCGAGTCCAACGATTTCGGTTTTGAAATGCATTTCGATACCGGGATTCTCTTCAATCCGCTGAATCAAATAACGTGACATAGTATCGGCCAACTGATTCGAGCGTACGAGCATGTGGACCTTGCGCGCCGTCTGCGCCAGAAAAACCGCGGCCTGCCCGGCCGAATTTCCCCCTCCCACAACAATGATTTCTTCCTGCTCGCATAGCTGCGACTCCATGTAAGTTGCGCCATAGTAAATTCCTTGCCCTTCAAAATGGTCCAGGTTGGAGATTCGCGGCTTGTTGTACTGAGCCCCGGTCGCGATCACCACGGCGCGTGCCGCGAGCTTGTTGCCGTTGTCGAGGAAAATCTTGTAGGGACGCTTTTCGCAATCCAGCCGCCAGACGCTGTGCGCCACCATCATCTGGGCTCCGAATTTTTCGGTCTGGGCGATCGCGCGCGCAGCCAGTTCCTGACCAGAAAGTCCGGTCGGGAATCCCAAATAATTTTCAATTTTGGAACTCGATCCCGCCTGACCTCCAGGACTGACGGCCTCAACCACAAGCACGTTCAATCCTTCCGAGGCGCCGTATACAGCCGCCGCGAGACCGGCGGGCCCAGCTCCCACAATGATCAAGTCGCGAATCTCCGTCTCGTCGATTGCGACGTTTAATCCCAGGCAATCGGCCAATTGCTGAATAGTGGGATTCCGCAGCACAGAGCGAGCGCGGCACACGATGACGGGAATTTCAGCGAGCTTGACTTCAAAGCGATCAAGAAGTTCCTGTGAAGTCTTGTCGGTGTCGAGATCGACGTAGGCGTATGGATGCTCATTGCGGGTAAGGAATTCGCGTAAGCGCAGTGTATTAGCCGAATGCCGCGAACCCAACAGGATGATATTGCCCTGACCTTGGCTGACGAGTTCCAAGCGCCGCAGGATGAAAGCTCTCATAAAAACTTCGCTCAGTTCAGCATCTCTCGCAACGAGCGCCCGCAAACCATCTCCGGTAAGTTCCAGAAACTCGCCGGATTCGGTGACGCGACCACGCACCAGACTCCGCCGGCCTGACATCATGGTCATCTCACCCGTAAACTCACCGGGGCCATGTTTGGCAACAAACTGCTCACCATTCAGATCCGGCTGCACTATCTCCATGCGTCCGGAAAGCAAGACGAAGAACGGCACATTCGTGTCGCCAACATCAAACAAGATTTCGCCCTTTTCTACTTGCCGGAGTTTGCTGCCAGAGCGAACGCGATTGATTTGGGCTGCGTTTAGTGCGGGGAACGCCTGCGTGCGAGCATTCAGTGCGCTTGGTATTGGCGGAGACGCCATGTCTCCCTCCTAGGTTTCATTGCCGTAGTTCATTAGACCACACCTGAGCCACGGCATCTTTAGAACAACGGTCACTCGCATACGGCGGTAATCGTCGGTCAGATTTTCGAACTCGACCGCCATACAGCTATCGTCATTTTATGTTTGAATTCCCGTACCGTGGTAGGCGTGACTCGCGTCAAGCCGACTGGACCTAGGTCAGGCGCGCGTGGGGCTTGCCGCGAGCTCTCTACGGAGGATGGGCGCGACGCGAGTTCCCAGGATTTCGATTGCTCGCAACATCTTTTCATGCGGCAGCGTCGAGACACCCATAAGGGCATTGCCGCCAACGTATGGAACCGACCGCTCTCTGGCAGACCCTTTGGCATAGCGTAAATAAATCTGGCTGGTCGCATGGTGCATCAAAAACGGGCATGTTCCCGTATTTATCCTCCCGGCAACTGCTGGTCGGAAGACCTACAGGAAAGTTAACCTGCATTACAATCTCTGGCAGGGCCAAATTTCGCGAAGCTACGTCGTTCATCGTGTTTATACAGCGCGTACCACTAACTACGAGGACAACGGCACACTAGTCCGTGCCTAAATAACAACCAACATCAAATCAACTTCAACCTGGAAAAAAGGAGGAGCGCAATGCCACACGTAACTGTTGGGAAGGAAAACTCAAGCAAGATCGAGCTGTACTACGAGGATCATGGCAAGGGAACGCCGGTTATCCTAATTCACGGATATCCGCTGAGCGGCGCTTCATGGGAGAAGCAGGTTCCGGTTCTTTTGAACGCAGGGCATCGCGTCATCACGTATGACCGCAGAGGATTCGGCAAGTCCAGCCAGCCAACGACGGGCTACAACTACGACACGTTCGCCGAGGATCTGCACAAACTGATCGCGCATCTTGAACTACGCGACTTCGCGCTGGTTGGTTTTTCCATGGGTGGTGGCGAAGTGGCGCGTTACTTTGGCAGATACGGATCCAAGGGCGTGAGTAAGGCCGTCATTCTTTCCGGCGTTCCGCCATACCTGTTGAAGACGTCAGACAATCCGGAGGGCGTGGATCAAAGTGTTTTCGACGGACTCGAGAAAGCCATCGTCGCGGACCGTTACGCGTTCTTCACCGAGTTTTTCAAGAATTTCTACAACACGGATGTGCTACTCAACAAGCGCGTCAGCGCACAGACTGTACAGGCAAGCTGGAACGTGGCGGCCTTCTCGTCGGCTACCGCCACTCTCGCGTGCGTGCCCACCTGGCATGAAGACTTCCGAAAAGATCTGAGCAAAATTGATGTGCCAGCGCTGGTAATGCACGGAGACGCCGACAGAATTCTGCCGATCAATGCCGCGGGGGCGCGGACTGGCAAGCTGATCAAAGGAGCGCGGATGGTGGTGGTGAAGGATGGACCGCATTGCATAACCTGGACACACGCAGACGAAGTGAACGCAGAGTTGGTGAAATTTCTTGGGAAGGCTGCCGCGCAGCAAGCCGACTAGCCGCTTGGGTGTCTGACTGGCACGGCGGGCCCCGGTAGCTCTGATCCTGCGAATTTAGGGCCCCCATCGCCCTCACGGCGTCAGTTAGCCGAACGAGGTACTAGCCGAGCACTCGAGCAAACTCGTAACCCACGATGATTGAATATGGGTTTTGTGGAAGCTTAATGTGCCTTCTTCGAGACACGAGCGACCAACTCGTCCAATCTTGAAAGCAAGAGCTTAAGGATGGAAGATTTGTTGGACTTTTTGTAGCCGAGGACCAGCTCGACGGTCGGGGCTTCTCCCTCGAGAGGACGACTCGTTATCGACGAAGGGAGAAAGTTCTGTGCGTAAGCAGGTAAGAGCCCCACGCCACGCGTCGACGCTATTAAGGACATTCCCATGGTGACATGGTCCGCCTCGTGAGCTGGCGTGATTTTGATTCCGGACCGCTTCAGGTAATTGTCGATCACCCCACGCAGCACAGGAGCCGTGTCCGACACGGTTACAAATGTCTCACTCACTAGATTCTGAGGACTGATGGCTTTAAGAGCAGCCAGGCGGTGGTCACTTGGCAAGACCACCACCAGGGGCTCCTTGACGAGAAGGCGAAACGCCAAGTCTGGCACCCCGAGTTCCCGTCGAAGAAAGGCCGCATCGATTTTTCCTTTCGAAAGGCCGTCCGCAAGCACAGGCGAGTATTGACTCGATATCATCACGTCAACATTAGGCAGTTCGTCGCGCAGGATCCGCAAGGCCTCGGGCATCCACGTCAATTCGTGTCCGGTTAGAAAACCCATCGAGAAACATGGCTTGGCGGGATGAGCGATCCGGCGCGCAGCTTCGGCTGCGGCTTCGACCTGTGATAGCACTGAGCGGGCGTGATCGAGAAAGGCTCGACCTGCCGGGGTCAGTTCGATGCCGCGAGCGCGGCGTGTTAGGAGCTGGACACCGACCTCGTCTTCAAGATCTCGAATCTGCCGGCTCAAGGAAGGTTGGGAGGTGTGCAGTTTTCGCGCTGCCGCCACCGTCAGGCTTCCCGCCTCGGCGACCGCAACAAAATAACGCAGGTGTCGTAATTCCATCTTTCACCAACATACTTCGAAAGCATCGCTCTTCAGCTTACAAAGTATCTCTCGACGTGCGACGACAAGTTATCAAAGGCATCTGATGTGGTGAACTTGGCATGTGTCAGGCGAGCAACAAAATTTGGACTCATGCCTGATGAGCATACGTATAGTTTAAGGAGAAGGACAATGTCAAAGAAATTGGAAGGAAAGATTGCACTCATTACGGGCGGCTCGCGCGGCATTGGTGCGGCAATCGCGAAGCGTCTGGCCGCGGACGGTGCGAACGTGGCCATCACATACACGAAAGGTGCCGATGCGGCCGCGTCGGTCGTCAAGGAGATTGAACGCGCTGGCCGAAAGGCGATCGCATTTCAGGCGGACGCCACTGATGCCGACGCTGTCATAGCTGCGGTCGAAGATACCGTGGAGACATTCGGCCGGATCGACGTCCTTGTGAACAATGCCGGCACGGCCATTCCGAAGAGGTTCGAGGAGACGACGCTGGAAGAGATGGATCGCGTGATCGACGTCAACGTCCGCGGCGTATTCGTCGCGACGCAGGCGGCGCTGAAGCACATGCAGAGCGGCGGTCGCATCATCATGATCGGCTCGTCCGTGGGTGAGCGTGTCCTGGTGCCCGGGCTTGTGCCCTACTCGGCCACCAAGGGAGCCGTGAAGATATTTACTCAGGCGCTGTCCAGAGAAGTCGGGAGCCGGGGCATCACGGTCAACAACGTGCAGCCGGGTCCGATCGACACGGATTTGAATCCCGCCGCAGGCGATTGGGCGGTACCGCAGAAGGCCGCCACAGCACTCGACCGCTACGGGCGCGTTGATGAGGTCGCTGCGCTGGTGGCGTTTGTCGCCGGACCGGAGTCCTCGTACATTACCGGGGCAAATCTTACCGTGGATGGTGGAATGAATGCCTGAACCGACGCACACACTCAGTCTATGGTCCAGAAGAAAGATGTATGCGTGCGGACGTGGTTGAGAGCCGACCACCTAACGGCGTCGGTCGGGCCCGGGACACTCGGCTGTCGTCCAGGCCGACATCAGCGAAAGCTTCGAAGAGCACCCTCGAGGATCATGATGACAGACAGACGATATCACTTTGCCGCCGTTGTTGGTGGAGCCATCGCCGGCTCGGTCGCCGCTGAGATACTTGCGGACCATGGGATCCAGGTGGTTGTCATCGAACAGAATGAAAGGCCGTACGGCAAGATTGAGGATGGCCTGCCGCGCTGGCATCTGGAGCAACGCAAACAAGAGTACAGCCGCATCGATGCCCGCCTGAAGAAGCCTGGTGTTTTCTTCCTTCCGTCCACCAGGCTTGGACGCGATCTAGACTTTCAGGATCTTTGCAACAACTGGGGCTTCTCTGGTGTAGTCCTTGCGAACGGAGCGTGGCGGGACAGAGAACTGGGAATACCGGGAGCGGAAAAATTCATCGACAAAGGCTTGATTTACCAGAATCCTTTCATCTATTGGTACAACCACAAGAATGAAGAACGGTATACCGGGCCGCGCTACCAGGCTCCTGACGAAGCCTTGGTCGTAGGCGGTGGGCTCGCGTCGATTGACGTGGTGAAGGTTCTGCAGCTCGAAAACTATGAGCGTGTCCTTCGATCGCGCGGTGTTCAAACGGACGTTTATGAGCTCGAGAAGAAAGGCGTCCCCGCCGTCTGCAAAATGCTCGGCATTGCGCCGGAAGATCTTGGCGTTAAAGGGTGCCTGCTGATTTATCGCCGCCGGGAACAAGACATGCCGCTGGCTCAGCCTCCAGAAAATGCCACTCCCGAGCAGATTGCGAAGACAGAAGCGATCCGTCAGAAAATGCTTCGTTTGGCGCGGGAGAAATACTTGTTTCGGATTCAGGATCGCAGGATGACAACGGGACTTCTAATAGAGGACGGGCGGCTCGTGGGCTTGAAAGTAGCGGAGACCAAAGTGGAAGGCCGAAAAGCAGAGCCCATAGCCGGTTCGGAGCACCAACTGCGGGCGCCCACGGTGATTTCGTCGATCGGGTCCGTGCCTGAGAAGATTCCGGGCGTTGTCATGAAGGGCGAATATTACAATTTCAACCATGGAGCTCTTCCGCGATACGTCGGAAGCGACCGGGTATTCGGAGTTGGCAATGTCGTGACCGGACAAGGCAATATTCGCGCGTCACTGGCACACAGCCAGGAGGTCACCACGAAAATCATTGAAAACTACATGGGCGTCGCGGATGGGGCCTCGGCGTCTGCCCGGTTTTACGAGGGTGCTGAAGCCCAAGGAGCTGCGCAAGCGCAGGCAATTCGGGCCCGGCTCCAGGTCACGCCGGGCCTATCGGACGTCGAGATCGCAGCGATTAAGCAGCGGATTCACGTCCTTCAGGAGCGGGTAGGCTACACCGGCGACTATGACTCCTGGCTTGCCAGTGTGACACCTCCTGTTACCGCTGGTCAGGAGAATCTCCCGACACACCTCGCGCAGGAGTCAACTCACCAGAGTTCTGCTGCATTGGATTGCGCCGCATGCCATTGATGTATGCCACGGCCGGATCGGCCACACTGGACGTGAGGAGGCCAGCGATGCACGGTGTGCAGCGAACGCGGCCATCACATACATCCTGACAGGTGGGAGAAAGGATAATGACTACACTTCAAGACAAAACAGCATTGGTGACCGGGGCATCCCGTGGGATTGGACGAGCCACAGCATCCGCGCTAGCTGAGGCCGGGGCATACGTCCTGGTTCACTATGGCCGCTCTGTAGAGGAAGCGGAATCTCTGGTCGGCAACATCCGTTCAAAAGGGGGACGCGCAGATGCGATCAGGGCCGACTTGGGAACTCCAGACGGCGCAACACTTCTGGCGAGGGAAGTTCAGTCGATTGTCGGTGAACGATTGGATGTGCTCGTGTGCAACGCCGGAATCGCGAAAGCAGCAACCATTAAAGACCATACGGTGGCCGACTTTGACAGCCTCTTTGCAACAAATGTGCGAGGTCCATTCTTTCTGGTGCAGCAACTCCTGCCCGTCCTGGTCGAGGGCTCCCACATTATTGTGATCTCTTCTCTCGGAGCTCGCGCCGTGGTTGGCGCGCCCGATTTGGACAAGCCTTCAATCCTTGCCTACGCGGCAACCAAGGGAGCAATCGAGACTCTTGTAAAATACTGGGCTGGGATTCTCGGCCCAAGGGGTGTTCGCGTAAACGCAATTGCGCCGGGCGTGATAGACACTGACATGTCGAATTTCGCGAAGACCGAGGCAGGGCGGAACGTCGTCCTTGGAATGCAGGCCTTGAAGCGAATCGGCAAACCGGAAGACGTTGCAGATGTCGTCGTATTTCTGGCCTCAGACGCGGCCCGCTGGATCACGGGAGCGAGTATCCCGGTCGACGGTGGCTCGAAGCTTTGAGGTCCTGGTGCCTACTCAGCGTCAGCCGGAATTGTCTGGATGAAAAGGAGTACGGCAAATGGCAAAAATGAAAGTGGTGGGTGAGAAGATCGAATCGAAGAACAAAGCCCTGGTCCTCGAAGCGTTCGACACGCTGTTCAACAAGCGCGACTACACTGCTGCTGAGAAGTTCTGGTCGCCCCACTACATCCAACACAGCGCTCACATCGCGCCCGGACGTCAAGGCCTCTTCAATCTCATCAAGGGCCTTCCGCCAACACTCAAATATGAGCCAGGAACGATCTTGGCCGAAGGAGATTTCGTGATCGTGCACGGGCGATTCTCGGATTTCGGCCTTCCCGTGAACTGGATCACGGCGGACATCGTTCGCATCAAGGACGGCGTTCTGGTCGAGCATTGGGATGTGATCCAAGACGAGGCCACACGAGAACAATCAAAGAGTGGTCAGCCAATGTTCGGCAGCGCGTTCGCGACCTATGCGATTGGCCGATAAATGCTACGGTTTCCCGCCCGGCACGCGTTTCAGTTTCTTGCAAGAAAGCCTGCAACCAAATGTGACTCTTAACATCACATATTGCAGGAGGCGCCTGATGTCAGTGAAGAGCGTCCAATTTGCCGTCGCCACGCACATCATGGCCGCGCTCGGGATTTATCCTGGCGGGGAGATCGGCTCGGCGACTCTGGCTGGCAGCGTAAATGCAAATCCCACCTTCGTTCGGAAGTCCCTGTCCAAACTCTCGAAGGCGGGCTTGGTCGTGACAACACGCGGAAAAAGCGGAGCAAGTGTACTTGCGCGTCCTCCCACAAGGATCACGCTGTTAGATGTATACCGTGCTAGCGGAGCACCGCCGGCGTTTGCCATTCATTCGTATCCGGTGGAAAAGAGGTGTCCGGTCAGTTGCCAGCTCAAGGAATGCATGTCTGGGGTCCTTTCTCAAGCTCAGGAGAGTTTTGAGAAGTCGCTGGCGAAAATAACGCTTGCGGACCTGATAAGGCAGATTCGAACAAAGGGTCGCTGACTTTTTTGATTTAAATTGTGCAGATAAGAAGAACAATACATCAGATCAAGGAGGTCGTATCTATGAGTTCACCCGTTGTCTTGAATGCCACGTATGTAATTTTGGGCGCGAGCGGGAATACCGGATCGATCATCGCGAATTCGCTGCTATCGAATGGCAAGAATGTGCGGGTAATGGGGCGGGACGCGGGGCGACTGCAGCGCTTCGTGCGCAAAGGTGCGGAAGCGTTCACGGCCGACTTGAGCGATGCGGCTGCGCTCACGAAAGCCTTCAGTGGGGCGTGCGCGGCATACTTGATCTTGCCGCCGATCACCTCCCGGGAAGACCAGGAGCGAGAGAGCGATGCGATCGCGAAAGCGGCGAAGGAGTCCGGGCTGCGCTACGCGGTGCACTTGAGCAGCTACGGCGCGCATGTTCCGGAAGGCACCGGGCCAATCGCGGGGCTGCACTCTTCGGAGCAAAAACTGAACGCGATCAGCGGTTTGAACGTTCTGCACCTGCGCGCCGCGTATTTCATGGAGAACAATCTTGCGGCGATCGACATGATTCAAGGGCTGGGAATGTTCGGACATGCGCTGCGACCCGACCTGAAGATGCCGATGATCGCGACGCGCGACGTAGGGGCCTATGCCGGGCAGAGGCTGCTGGATCTTGATTTTTTCGGCAAACAAACACGCGAGCTGCTTGGCGAGCGCGACCTGTCGATGGCGGAAGCTACCACGATAATTGCGCGCGCCATTGGCAAACCGGATCTGCGTTACGAGCAGTTTCCGAACGACCAAATGCAGCAGGTGTTAGAGCAAATGGGCATGCCGCCGAAGAAAGCCGCGGTGTACATCGAGATGTTCAAGGCCATCAACACAGGAGTCATCGCTGCGCAGGAGCCGCGTTCCCCGGAGAACAGCACACCGACGTCGTTTGAAAAATTTGTGCAGGATGTCTTTGCGCCTGCGTATCACCGGAAGGCTTCCGCCGCTTAGGCTCAACTCCCAGGTAGCACCGGTTGCGCCTGTTTGCAGGCGAGAATTTCGGGAGGCACCTTCTGAAAATTGCCGACGCGGAGATCTAGTCATGAATAAAACGGTTTCTAAGAAAAGAGAGTTGTCCAAGCGCGGCAAGAAACCGAGTACTTACCGTCGTATCGTCACGGGAAATGTAAACGGGAAGGCCGTCGTTCAAAGCGACGAACCGTTGCTGGCCTATGAGTTCAAGACTGTTCCCGGCTACGAGCACACGCTCATCTGGGTCAACGCGGCGACCCCGGATCTCAGCAAGGAGCAGAGGTTTGACAGCTATCCCGACTCCATCGTTCCGGGACCTGGCGGCACGAGCCTGCACTTCGTGACGTTTCCGCCCGGCTCAGTCTTCGCGGATCCGTCTTTCGATGGCGAGGCCGCACGAGACGAAGCATTGGTTCGTCTGAGGGGATTAGCCGACCGCTTCGAAAAGGAAGATCCTGCGATGCACAAAACGAACACCGTGGACTATGCAGTTGTCTACGAAGGAGAGATTTGGCTGGAGTTGGACGACGGCGAGACTCTGCATTTGAAACGCGGCGACGTGGTCGTGCAAAACGGTACGCGCCACGCATGGCGAAACAAAAGCACCAAGGCCGTCACGATGCTCTTTTTCTTGAACGGCGCAAGAGAAAGACAATGACCAAAAAGCTCGAAGGCAAGACCGCCGTCATCACCGGGGGAACAGAAGGGATTGGGTTGGCTACGGCAAAGCTTTTCGTCAAAGAGGGTGCCTATGTCTTCATCACGGGCCGCCGCCAGAAGGAACTCGACCAGGCCGTGAAGGCAGTCGGCGCCAACGTTTCTGGAGTTCAGGGAGACATTGCCCAATTGGCTGACCTTGACCGTCTTTACGAGACCGTCTCTAAGGTGAACGGGCGAATCGATATTGTTTTCGCCAACGCCGGCGTTGGCGAATTTGTTCCCTTTGGCGCCGTCACCGAAGAGCATTTCGACAAACTATTCAATATCAATGTCAGGGGAACGCTGTTCACGGTGCAAAAGGCCTTACCGCTAATGAATGATGGTGGCTCTATCATTCTCAACGGCTCTGTCGCGAGTGTTAAGGGTACTGCCGCCTTCGGCGTCTACGCCGCGAGTAAAGCTGCAATCCGGTCTTTCGTGCGAACCTGGACTACGGATCTGAAGGGCCGTCGTATCCGTTCAAACGTTGTTAGTCCGGGACCAATCAATACGCCGCTGGCTAATCGGCAGTCTGCAGACGTGATTGCGCGGATTGTGTCCACTATCCCGATGGGACGCATGGGGGAACCCGAGGAAGTTGCTAAAGTGGCGTTGTTTCTGGCGTCGGATGACTCCAGTTTCATCACGGGTATCGAACTGTTCGTTGACGGCGGCAGAGCGCAGATTTAACCGCCAGATCTAATGGAAAGGGCGGGAGATTTTTTATCGGGATCGCTTGGTACGCGCGAGTGACGACAGCAGCCTTGTCGCCGGAATCGAGCTCACGGTTGACGGCGGCGTCGCTCAAGTTTGAGAAGTGTTTTTCATTAACTGGACCCCGCCGTTGCGGGGTCGAAGGTTCTGTTGGAGTGGAGAATGTGCTGTGGCGCAGAGGAGGAGTCTCGATGATCGACAACTGTGGCCTGATCTCAACTGAGCGCCTCGATGGCGACCGGTATACGAGTTTACAATGTCTGGAACGTGCCTTGAACCAGGCCATCGCCCAGGCAGGAATTAGCGAAAACTACGAGGAATATCTTGAGATCTTCGACGCGTTTTACGCTGACGACATCGCGGTGACTAGCGACACCCTGCAGCAGCCGATTCGAGGAAAGACGAGAGTCCGCGCACTTCTAGCCAACTTCCTTGCGCCGCTTCATATAATGGCCGAAATTGGTGGCTTGCTCGTATCCGTCCGACAAACTGCGATTCCTGGAGATGTCGCTGCAGAGACCCATTCCCGCCTGGACCCTTGAATTGATCGGAGTATCAGGTAACACCTGCAAAGTAAGCTGGCGTGTGCTTCGGAAATGGCACGGTTCACTCGTCAGCGATGAGCATCATTATGACTACGAACAAAGCGGCGGCCCGCTTACATCCAAGGACTTGTATTTCGACGCAGCTAGTCCTCCCGCAAAAAAGCGAGCCTCGTAGCACACGATTCGATCTCAGCACTTCGATATTCAGGCCAAGCTTGCTTGAGGAAAGGTGGAGACAATGATTTCAGAGGCTTCGTTTATTGATGTGGCGGTTCGAAATTGGAAGAATAACGTCGACCGCACGGGTACTTTTTTCGGTGCTCTATCTCAGGAGGAGCTTCAAAGAGAAATTGCCCCTGGGAAGAACAGACTGATTTACCTCTGGGGCCATCTGGCGGCGGTCAACGATCGCATGGTGGCGGTTCTGGGATTCGGTGAGAGACTTCATCCAGAGCTCGACGCGATGTTTGTGTCAAATCCAGACAAGACGGTAGATCTGACGCTTTCCCCAGAGAAGTTGAAGCATATATGGGACGAGGTCAACGAAAGACTATGGAGGGGAATTTGCAGCCTATCGCCTTCGGAATGGCTGGAGAAACATACGGCGGTGTCGAACGCGGATTTCATTCGGGAGCCTCACCGCAACCGTTTCGCCGTTTTGCTAGGCAGGACGGCGCACCTCGCCTACCACTTCGGACAAGCTGTCCTCGCGAAGCGGGAATCGTAGAAGTGGGGCAAGTGGACCGTCGCAAGCTTTCCGATCTACAGGGACCAGATCCCATGACACAAAGCGAATCCGATTGTGGGCGGTTCGTGAGATGGAGCAGAAAGTGGCGGTACAAAAGACAACGGACGTGTAGTTCCACAGCGATATTCCTGGTTTCAGAATCTTGGCCGTCGCAGCGGCAGTAGCGCTGCCGGAGTATTCGGCACTGAAGTCAACTCCGATCAGCGGGCAAAGAGTTTCTTGCCCGACCCAACTTCTTTAGTGCGAAAGTTCTTTGCCGATCAGCAACGCGCGCCATCCTAGGTAGAGCATGCCCGCAAGCAAAAGAGCACCGAGCCCTTATTCCAGTATTCGTTTAATCACGCCGCTGTACCCGCTGCTTTGGTGTTCCATAATTCCACCAAGTCCTTCAAACTCCGAATAAATCTTGGTACTGGGATCCCACTTTTCCGGTTAGCGAGGCGGTCTCAATGGGTCGACGCAACACTAGCTCGAAGTCTTCTTGCGGGAGTCTGAAAAGCTAGACTCGCTCGCGAGGGTTGATTGAAACGGAAACACTACTCTGTTTAGTCAGATTGAGTACAGCCGGATAGATCGGTTCTCCTGGGGAAAGTATCGTCGGATCAACTAATTAGATGGTGTTGCATCGACCTGTTGAACTGGCAGAGTTAATCAGGCAGTAGGCTCTCAACGGATTACAAACGTCACGAAGAACCTGTTGTGTTACTGATAGTGCATTGTGTGACATGAAAGACAGTTCTGCATAGGGGGAATGTTTTAGTGTTAAGGGGTGAAGCTGAAGCGATTGGAGAACTAAGCCCAATGCAACGGTCGTCAGACAGAAGAATCCGCACTGTGATTGGCAAACTTGGCGTGAAGCTGCGATCAGGAGTCATAAACTTGGGTTTCGGTCTTCTCGTGCTCGGGATGTTGTATTCGCAACCATCAGCTTTTTCTCAGAAGACCGGCCAACAAGTAATGACTCGAAGGATCAAAGTAAGAATTGAGCCAAGTTACCCCGAACGAGCGCGGCCGTTGAAGCTTACGGGAAAAGTGAGAATCGAAGTGATTGTTTCGCCCGATGGTAGCATCAAGAACACCCGTGTAGTCGGTGGCAGTCCGTTGCTGGTCGATGCCGCTCTTGAGGCGATCAAACAATGGAAATATGAGTCTGGGCCGAAAGAAACCGTTGAAATGATTGAATTCTCCTTTCAACTCAGATAGCTGCCGCCGTCCTATCCTTAAAGGCTGTGAAGGCAAGGTAAGTCGAGGCGCAGGAGTAACTCTTGTGGAACTCTATCTAGCGAGCCAGCGTTGACCAACGCCAATGCGACCAGCAGCAGCTAACTCATCCCATCTGATTAGCCCTGACCGCGTCTTCGACGCGTCACTGGTGCCAGAAACTTGTCCAGAGTTCCCCGCTTTTGCAATTCTAGTCCAGGATTCGATTCGACAAGCTAAGGCCGATATCCGACTGGCGCTTCGTGCCCGACGGTTAAATCCTGATCAATAACCCACCGCTGAATTGCACTACAGTTTTAAGAATCTTAAATGAAGACGAATCCAGTCGAAGGGATTGTCCCGTGGTATCTGCGAAGACAATCGTCAATAAGCTCCCAACGAAGTCATGTTGGAAACAGTTAGCTCGCGCTCCAGTAACAGCTGTCCTGATGGAGAACACAGACAGAATCAGTCCAAAGCGATACAAATTTTCCGGAATATTGGCTGCGAACATCGTGAATCTCCTGTGCTCTGGTAGTAGAACCAACATGGAAAACGGGGGCGACTATACTTCGAGGTAATTCCACCAGGAGTGGCTGAACGGTGATCCCGTCGATAGAGGATTGTCAAGCTCCGTAGCTGAGCCGACCTTTCTTGTTTTGCAGAGTTTGTCCGTCAGCGGAATTGATGCTTTAGGACCGAAGCGTAGCGGCGGCTGATTGAAAGAGGGCTAGGATGGCCGTGCAAGAAAACCTCGAATGTCTCATTCCCCATCGCGAGAACCCTCTGAATGTAATCAAGATTCACGATACAGGACCGGTGTATGCGGACGAATTGCTTAGATGGCAACCGTGCCTCCCAGTATTTCATCGCCTGCAGCAGCATTAATTTGCGTCCGTCCGCAGTGAACACCTCAGAGTAGGATCCTGCCGCCACAATGCATTTGATCGTCCGTACTTTTACAAACTGTGCATGTAAGCCACTCGCAACGAACACATAGTCTGCAGATTGGCGTGGAGCAAGATTTACCGCAGGCGTCGTCGATGTCGTAAAGGCTGAAATGCGTTCCACCGCGGTCGTAAGCCGCTCGAATCGAACAGGTTTTAGCAAATAATCGAGGGCATTAACCTCGAAAGCCCGGAGGGCGAATTGATCGAACGCAGTTACGAGGATCACTTTGAACTCGCCGCGGACTTGGTCGAGAAAATCGAAGCCGGAGTTCCCGGGCATCTGAATATCCAGGAAAATTACGGTCGGCTGAAACTGATGTGTCGCTTGGATAGCCATGGAAACAGAATCCGCTTCCGCGACCACCTCCAGTTGTGGAAATCGTGCCAGCTGCCCGCGGAGTTGCACACGCGCCAGACGTTCATCGTCCACCAGTAGCGCGCGCTGCTTCATGCGGCCCCCGAACTGGAGAGTTGTATCACGATCACGTTTTCCACCCAGCCGTTCCGCTCGCCGCATGAGAATTCGTGCCGTCCGGGATAGAGATGCTCAAGCCTTTGCTTAACGATTTGCAGGCCCAGTCCCGTTCGCGCTCTTGCTTTAGAATCGTCATCGCTACCTGCCCAATGGCCGGTATTCGCAATTGCAACGCGCAGCGAGCTTCCTAATCGCTCGGCAGTCAGGCGAATCTGCAGTGGCATGGCGCTCGTCTGCATACCGTACTTGATCGCGTTTTCCAGGATGGGATGCAGCAGAAAACCAGGGACGCGAATTTCCCTGGCTGCCGTATCGATGTGCACTTTGCTGGAAAGTTTTTCTTCGAACCGGATCTGTTCGAGCGCGAGGTATCTTTCAAGTGTTCCAATCTCTTCACATAGCGGCACGTCCGGCACTTTGATACACGTGAGCGAGTACCGGAGGAAATCTGCCAATTCCTCGATGGCGGTCATCGCGCGCATGGGATTCTCTCCCACCAGAGCGTGAATGGAGTTGAGCGCATTAAATAAAAAATGTGGGTTGATTTGACTGCGCAGCGTCTCAAGTTGCGCTTGATGGGCCAGCGCATTGGCGCGAAGCGTATAGCGCTTCTGACTTTCCAGCGCCTGATAGCTTCGTATCGCGAAGTAGCAGGCGCTCCAGGCCAGGAACACCGCCGAAGCATTCACCGCTCCGCCCAAATATCCCGATAATCCATCGCCTGGATACTTTCCCCCGCCGAGGATCCTTCCTGCGTTCGCGCCAAGTGTGGCAAAGGTACCCGTAACGTAGGAGGCTGCCAAGACCGAGATTGCAATACTTATCCACGAGCTGCCGCGGTTACTCTCGTGCCGGTATAAAAGCCGCAGCGCACTGCTGGCGATAAGCCCAATCGCTGTGAACGCGATCTTGCTGAAGAGTGCCGAGCGCACAGAGTCCAAATGCGGTGCGAGGCCAACGTACGGGAGCACTCCAAGGAACGATACAAGCCCATACGCCGGCCATGCGATCAATTGCAGCGCCCAAAACGGGGCGGTTTCAGATCTGCGGTAAGACATCCTCGGCACCTGGAGAATGTACGCGAACCCCACAGCCAACTTAGACGAAGCAGTTAGCGCTTCGGCTTGTAAGAAACAACCGAGGGAACCCCCCATGTAGCTCCGCGATCGCTCGAACGCTCGACACTTTGCGTGAATCCTGAACCCTTTTTCGCATACTTCACTCGTATGAGGACCATTCGGCCGTCTGAATCAGGCCGCTCACGGTAGAACGCCCAGCTCCCGTTCTCCAAACGACCTTCGTAAAGCTGCGTATGCGATCGGTCGTCAACATAAAACAGCAACATCCGCTTGGTCGTGGAATCGTATCCCCAGACTACATGTGCGTCGAGCATCTCTTTTCCATTCTGCTCCACGTAGCGATGTTCCCAGATGGCGCAGCCATCCAGGATTGCTTCCGTACGACTTGTACCCGTGGTGGCACCGCTGGCGGGAGCTGGCGACTCTGATGTAATCCAGTCTCCCACCATGAAACTGAAGGCGCTTATTGCCGCATTCGCGCATGAATCTTGTGCTTGAGGCTGCGCGTCTGCGGCAAGACCAGATGAGGGAGGTTGCGCCTTGTGATTGACGTAAAATGTTTTGCTCACTACTTTCCAACCTTCGAGCCCGCGAATGAGAGAAAAGTAATCGGTGACTGTTGCGTCGTCTGAATGTTCCGTAATTTTCACCATCGCTGCGCTTCCTTCGTGGTCGATCAAATCAATCGACATTCTTGGAACCCGTCGGCCACTCGCGGCACCCTTTGCGACATTTTCAAGGAATTGTGAAAAGGAGATTGTGCGCAATTCGCCTTGTTCCGTGGCGAGATACAAATTTGCCGTGGGATAGAACGCCTCGCGGAGATTGGCCTGGCCGAACGTCATATAGAGTTGCGCAACGCGCCGAATGGCGGAATATTCTTCTTCGGCTTGGTTTTTCTGATTGTTCACAGGAGCGGCCGATTGAGCCTGAGCGGTTGTGTGAATACCTGCTAGCGCCATTATCAGGGACGCTGCGACCGTTAAGAGTGCAAACTTTCGCATGGTACCTCCTGATACCAAGGTGCCACTCCATACTTTCAAACGAAAGAAATTTTAGACGAGCGGTTATTAGGCTTGACAAGCGGCGGCGAACCTAATGCATCCGGCATGGCAGGGGGAGGCTCTAACTTTCGTACGGTTATCTACGCGGACTAAATTCACGGTAACTTTAGACCCTCTATCCATTAAGCCCAGCTAGACTGCTGAGAATCGGGAGAATAATCATCACGAAGTTTCAGCAGGCTAGATTCTGAATCGAGGTTGCGAAGGCTATATAATCTCTCTACATGATCCGTCCATCCTACAAACCGCGAAGGAAGTTCATGGAACTGGCTGTCTCGGAGGCCAAACGCGCCGGTGACCGAGGCGACTATCCGATTGGTGCGGTCATCACGCGACTTACGGAAAGGCGCGAAGTAGTCATTGCGAGCGCTGGTAACCGAGTAAAAACTTCAGGATCAAGCATTAAACACGTTGAGTTGGAAACGCTCAAATATGTATCAAGCGGCTATGGCCGCTATCTGCCTGACTTCGTCCTCTACTCGACGCACGAGCCTTGCGCCATGTGCGCCGGTGCCTGCGTATGGTCTAGAATTGGCGCGGTCGTCTATGGCGTTTCCCAAGAAGACATTGCCGCTTATGGCCGCAAGCGCGGCACAGAAGACTACAAGTGGCGAGCGTGTCTGATCCCGTGCCAGCTCGTCTTTCAGAAGGGCAATCACCACATCCCCGTAATCGGCGGTTTTCTCCGGCGAGAATGTCAAAAACTTTTCAGTTACGGGACGGCAGACCGGTAGCTGATGCGAACGGGGATTCCTACACCTCCGATGGGCTCACTGCCCTCCAGAGTGGGCTTTGCTCGCAAGATAGTAACTTCGTATCGGCTGCTGTTGATTCTGTTTGGTCTGGGATTCGGCATGGAATAGAATCCGATACGCTGAGGTCGCTCTCCGATTCAATCGGAACGCCATCGCGCGCCCCGTCATTCTTTCACGGCCGGCATCCATATCACCGACCTACGGTCGGAAAAGCACCTTGCGGCACATATTGAGAACCTAAACCTGCGGGGGTGTTTTGTCGATACGGTGACACCTTTCCCAATGGGCACAAAGGTCAGACTAAAAATCTCGCATGCTGGTGTGAACTTCATTGCGATAGGAAAAGTAGCTTATTCGCTGCCCAAATCGGGGATGGGAATCGCCTTCCTCACGATCGAGCCAAAGAGTCAGGAAGTTCTAGACCAATGGCTCTCGAACCTGAGAAAGTAATCTCTGCCTGTTCTTGCACACCATTCTTCGTTCGACTCTGCCATTTACAATTCCGACTCGCGATTCAAATAAGACAGTACACTCTTGCAGGCCTCGCAATCAGGCAGGTGCGCGATAAACTTGGGGCTGAGTAGCATCCTCTTCGCAAATCGTTTGCAGGGTTTCGGTTCCTATTGAGTGACTGTTGCCGAATGTTCGCGGGATGTTCGTTCGCACGCCAGCTTTGCTACGACGGCCCTAGTTAGCCAATTCGATGCAATTTCCGTACGTTGTCAATGCCTGCTGAGGCTCTCCATCCGATTGAATCTCTAAAGGTATGCTTGCCAGGATACGACGGCTTCGTCTCTGCTCCCTCATGAGTTAGAGCTCATTGAGAAATCGTGATGCTAACCGAACTGATGGCGGAACATGTTGCCCTAAAAAAAGAGTTGGGGAACTCTGACCGGGGACCGCCCAAAATCGGACCTGTCGCTTTCCTTATCAAGGTTCAGCCTGTCTTCGCTGAGAGCCACGCCGCCGCAATCAGACACACTGTAATCACCATTGAGAAAACGATAGGGAGGATGAAGAGGTATCTCCAGCTCACAACTGTGATGGCGGCAAAGCAAACAGCGAACGCCCACGCAGTGCCGCGCATGAGCGCTACAGTCTCTGCCGGAAGGCCACCTAGTTGCCACGCTAATATCGCCGCAAAAAGATAAAACACGCCGACAGAGAGTCCCGCCGCAACAAAAAGGTCCCAATATGTCCGGCTAAACCCCTGCACGTCAAAGTGAATTGACCGCATTGAGCCAAGAAGGGTATCAACTCCCCAATTGGGATCGGACTGGCGAAAACCAAGTGTATGTCCGACAGCAAAAAACAGCAGAAGAACAGCGGCGATTCGATAAAACAGAGACGCCTTCATGTCTTGCCTCCAGAGATAACGGCCGAAGTCTACGACTGTGCTCGGCCCGCACTTGCGACTTAGTAGGAATTCCCCTTCTTGACTGAACGGCCAACTTCTATAGCCACTTTGTCTACCGCCACTAATTTGAAGCTGGCTACCTCGGCGGTAACTATTGTAATCAGGCGATTTACACTCACAACCTGGTCAATGAGCGTAATTGCGTTCCAGAATCGACAGAACTTCCCCGTTTCTGCTAAGCCTGGGCCTTTGTTACCTTGACCAGCCCGGCGGCCCAGCCTGGGCAAAGGGCCGCCAGAGCTGAAACCGCCACGGGAGCCGGGAAAAAATACCTCCAGCTCAAGGCTAGATTCGCTACATAAGCCCCGAAAAAGCTCCACCCCAAGGCCCCGTTTGTTTGAGGATTCTTTCGAGCCAGGCCACCCAGATGCCAGGCCAGGAATGCCGAGAAAAGCAGATAGACTGTAAACAATAGATCGAACCCGATATACCAACCGCCATAACTGCAATTGGCGCCCATCATCTGAAAGCGGACATCGTTCATGGCCTGCCGGACGCCGCGAACTTCCGGGGACGATGTTTTGAAAGTCAGGAAGCCATAGGTATGGCTCGCAGCAATAACAACGAGCAACCCCGAGGGCAATTCGGTAAAGCAAAGTCGGCTTCATAATTTCAGCCTTTCTGAGCCCTCTACTCGCGCCAGCCCGCCCCGTAGTATCGGTAGGCTCTCGTATCGGAAGCCAAAACCGGAACGGATTGGCGTCGCGCACTGTGTTCACTTCCTCGCCAGCTACGCGGACGACTCCGACGCCCCAGTACGGCTACTCTCGGCCGTTGCCTCGGTTTCAGCTATTGTCGCGAAGCTCTTGAGCATGCCCGTCCAGCCGCCCTCGGAGTCGAACGCACTCCATATTTCTTGAGCCTTGATGCCAAACTTTTCGATATTCCGATGCTCAAGGGTGAAGCTCGTCAGCTTTGGCCCCTTCTCGACGAAACTCGCTTCTACCTCCGTTAGAAAGTTCGGGTCGTACTGCCACTCAGCAGTGATCTGCCAGGCCAGAACAAGCTTGTGCGGAGGATTCCAAACCAGAACTCGTCCCCAATTGCACTCCGTGCCATCGACTCCGACTTCGTACCACCTTCCGCCTTGCTTTGTTTCGAGGACGGCTTCTTTCATATCTGACTTGCCGATGTGATGCGATCTGGGCCACCACAGGTCCATTTGTTCGGTGAATGCCTGAAAGGCGCGCCGTTGCGAGGCGTTGATCATCAACTCTTTGCGGACGACATCGTTTGTTTTGCCGATCATGGTCTTCTCTCCCTTACGATTATTGGTTTTTCCGTTCGGCGAACGCCTTGAACGAGCCCAGGGCCTTGTCCCACATGCGATCTAAATACTGGCGCATCATTTCTACTCCTTGTGGGTCCACCTGATAAACATGGCGAGTACCCTCATGACGTACGATCACGAGGCCAGCGTCTTTTAACACCCGGAGGTGTTGTGACACGGCCGGCCGGGACACAGGAAGCGCATTGGCAAGATCGATCACCGCAAGCGGCCGTCTTGCCAGGCGCTCGAATATCTCCCGGCGCGTTGGATCTCCCAGTGCTTGTAGCGCCATCGAAGCGTTCGCCATGACTTACGGTAAGTTTATACTGACCAATCGGTCCCTTGTCAATGCAATCTTGCGGTCGCTGTGGCTCAAGGCAATCTCAGTGCCTCTTGACGAAGCGACGGACAACGGTTTGTCGCGAGCAGCGACATCACGGCCATACGGGCGGGATCAACCAAAATTGCCCGCGCCCGTTGGCCCTCCCTGCGTTCCGATTGGTAAGTAACAACTTACTGTAAGGTAGCACTTACCAGTGAGTCAAGGGGATTACGGAGAAACCGAGGGATTATGTGCTCTTTTATGTAAAGGGTGTCTACCAGCGCGTGGACATCAAAGAGGACTTCCGATGCTCATCCTGGCTATCGATACTCTGAGAGACCGCTATAATCCGGACGCCGACGAATCCGAGCTGCTCCCGGATGCGCGACGCATCCCCGACATTTGGTGATGGCCTTTCGCAAGAAGATGGCTAGCGAAGAAGCCCGCCACTTTCCCGGTAGGCGCGTCAATCAGGACTTAGCGTCCACAAAGCGTATCTACCTGGTCGATCCCTGTAACTTTTTCCTATTTCGTGGATACCTATAACGAAGAGCCTACCTACTTGGCAAGAATCGACCTATTTTTGCTTTCGGACCGCACACACGTGCCTTTTTTAAAGGAGAAATCATGGCTACGATCCCTGTAACAAAAATTGAACCTCCAACACCAAAACTTGTCGCGCCGCGCTGGCATACGGCACTGCTCATAGCATTATTTCTTGGGCTCGCGGTGAGCGGGGCGTTCTTTCAACGGCACGCTCACTCGAAACCTGAAATGCTGCAGCAGCACCGGGAAGTCGTGCCTCTGTACATTTCGCTAATAGCCATGGAGTGGGGTCTAGTCATCTACGTTTGGAGGGGCGGCCTTCGCAGGACCGGGACGAAACTCAGCGGACTCATTGGCGGGAAGTGGACCAACGCCAAAGGCGTGCTCGTCGATTGCGGCCTCGCGATCGGCCTGTGGGCGGTTTGGATGCTTTTCAAAATTGCGTGGAATCGCTGGCTCGGGCCCGAGCATGCAGCGTCCATTCAGACATATCTGCCGCAGCGGGCGCTGGAGATTGTCCTTTGGATTGGCGTTTCCATCAGTGCTGGGTTTTGCGAGGAACTGGTTTTTCGCGGTTATTTCCAGCGGCAGTTTGAGACATTCACGCGCAGCCGGTGGATTGCGTTGTTCTTGCAAGCCGTGCTTTTCGGGATTGCGCACGGTTATCAGGGCGTCGAAGCTTGCGCAAAAATTGCATGTTTTGGCGTTCTCTACGGCTTGCTCGCACTTTGGCGCAAGAGCCTGCGCCCTGGGATGATCGCGCACGCGGGGTCGGATATTCTGAGTGGGATCTTTGGAATCTAGTCGTGCTAGGGCGCGGTTCCATTGGTATAACAGTCTGCGACAAGTGAGCAGTGACGGCGAGACAGCCTCATGACAGACTTCAGCTCGCTCTACAAAAAGCACGCGCCGGACGTATACCGGTTCGCGCTGTACTTGTCGAGCGAGCGAGGCGAAGCCGACGACATCACGTCTGAAACGTTTGTGCGCGCCTGGACCTCACCTGAACCGATCGTGATGGCCACAGTGAAAGGTTACCTCTTCACGATTGCGCGCAACTTGTTTCTCCAGGGTCTGCGGAAGAAATCTCGTCACGCCGCGCTCGATGACGATTTGCGCGACCCGCAACCCGGACCCTACCGGCAGGCCGAGCAGAAACAAAAATTAGATTCCGTAATGGCGGAACTTCAAACACTTCCGGAGGCCAGCCGGTCTGCGCTGCTGATGCGCGCGGTTGACGGAATGGCGTATGAAGAGATCGCGCAGCTGCTGGGCATTTCTCTTGCCGCGGTGAAAGTAAAGATTCATCGCGCTCGTCTCGCGCTGGCTGGATTACGAGATGCATAGCAAGGATCGAGTATGACTGCGATGGATGGAGGCAGACACATGAATGTGACGCGAGAAGTGATTCTTGACCTTCTGCCGATTTATCTTGCAGGTGAGGCCAGCCCCGCAACGCGCGCTTTAATCGAAGAATACATGGAGCAGGACCAGGAGTTGGCGCAGCGCATTCGGGTGCAATGGGCGGATAACTTCGAAAAAATCACGCCCGCGGCGCTTCCGCCGGATTTGGAATTGCGCTCGTTGCGCCGGACGCGCGCGATAATCGGCTGGCAGAAGTGGCTCTTCGGTTTCGGAATTTGCTTCACCGCGATAGCGCTAACCAGCCAAATTTCCTTCGAGGATGGCCGCATTAAGGATTTTCATTTCCTAATGCGTGATTTTCCCACTCAATTTGGATCGTTCGCATTGTTGGCCATCGCGTGCTGGAGCGGCTACTACGCAATTCGCCGTCGCCTCCGAACTCCCAGGCCACCTAGTGAATGAGTATGGGTATTGTGCTCGCTGAGAATGACTCCTAGTCTAGTGCTCGATAAGTCGAGCGGTCTCAATGGGTCGACGCAACACTAGCTCGAAGGCTACTTGCAGGAGTCTCAAAAGCTAGAGTCGCTCGCGAGTGTTGATTCAAACGCAAACACTACCCTGTTTGGTTCAGATTGAGTACAGCCGGACAGATCGGTTCTCCTGGGGAAAGTATTGTCGGATCAACTGATTAGATGGTGTTGCATCGACCTGTTGAACTGGCACGGATTACCAGACATATCTGGTCAGCGCGTTTTCATCAGGCACGCGGACCACTCCAAGTGGTTCGTCACTCGACCGCTGTGCTGGCCTGCTCCTTCCATCGTTGAACGTTCACGCCCATCACCAGGAGCCACAGGAACACTGATGCTTCCGCGAGGAGGGCGGAGGCCAGATTGTAGGGGGACAGATAGGTTACGAGTGGATTTGACAGATAGGTCACCCAACCCAAACCGGCAAACGTCATCAGCGCTCCCAGAATTCGAGGCAGGAAGGTCGACCTGAAAATGAGGTAGCCAATGAGGAGGCAATAGAATCCGGCAAATACGATGGCGATGTTCACGCCCTCAGGCTGCAGTCGAAGAGCCTCAAAGGTGAGTCCCACGAGGTTGAAGGACGCCGCGAGCAAAGAGAGGCTCCTGTTCACCGCCTTAAAGAGGTCATATACGAGCAGCGTCACAGCGACCATGCCCGAGATCGCAACGAGGCCCCCCTGCGAAATTCCACCTGCCGCGAACAAAGAGCTCGGTGAAAGCTGCCATCAGTACGCTGAGCAAATAAAGGACACCGGCAATCCTGGCCTTGAAACGCGGCGACGCTTCTGCTATCCGTTCCATGATTTCATAGCCTCCAGGAGGGACCGGTTCAGGTCATGTTGTATCACCGATAGATCGGAAACGCCGCTAACTCCTGGCGCGTCGGGTCGGCTTCAGTCCGACTCATACATCTCTTCAATCAAGACCTCGACATGATTATTTCTTCGAACTCCCTCTCGCGAGGGAGCGGGATGCCCAATCATGTGGACGACGCTCTAGTGCGCCACGTCCGGTATCGAGCTGTCCCGCGTGCGAACCGAATTCCGGTTCCGTCCTCCCGAGACTATCCACCAAAGCCTACTCGAGCCTAGGGGCCGACATTGTTATGCAATCAAGTGCCTGACGCCACCGAGCCGCCCGGGCTGTATGCCTGCCTCTTCAACCTAATTCTTCGGCATGAGCTCCGGAGGAATCGAATTAATGTAGTTCTCGGCGTCCCAAGATATTGAGGAGATCCACCACCTGTTCCCAGTGTAGTAAAGTTGATAGATGTTGACGCCGCGTGAATACAGTTTTCCTGTCGATGCCAGTGATCCTTCATAACTGCTGAAGACCGTCGCCACATTCCCATACTTATAAATCTTGTGAGCGACCTCATGTTCGCTGAACCCATCGCGCACCAGCTGTGCGTCGGCTTCATCCGCGTATTCCTGTTGCGTGGGGTGCCATATAACAAGTGCGCCCGTCTTCTCATCCTTGGATGGCACGAACGACCGCGCAAAAGAGTCGTACAGGCTGAAGTCTCGCGCCCACTGTCTCGCAACTCCGACTCCGCCGGAGACGCACTCGTAGTCCGTCTTTACGATTGCCTCGATACTGCTCACATCGTCTGGCCTGGCAGCAACAACCGCGACTTCAATGTGTCGTTTCGGCTTGTCTTGTGCTAAGGCGTGCGGCAGTGACAAAACAAACGCGCATAATATGATTCGGCAGGCGGGGATCCTCATGCGTTTCCTCCCGTACGGCTTTTTCCGCTCCGGTACCATAACCGCCTGAGTCCCAATCAGAAATGAAACAAAATCAGCGACTCGATCTAGCCGTGTCCTCAATTCCCGATAAGTCTTAATGCTGTATCGGATGCGCAACTAAAGGGATACTGGGCCATCATTGAGCCCTGCTACGAAACCTTCTTACAGACCCATTTTCGCCCATTCTCGTGGAATTGTGCCCACAAGCTATCTTGTGGCCAGGAAGTAGAGATCGTCGTGGCCGCCCGGGCGGGCGTAAACAATAGTGGAGAGATCGCTGGAGATGTCGTAGGCGTTACCCCCGTAGTCTTCGCGCAGCGAAAAGGGGAAATTGAGGACTGGCTTGGGAGGGCCGACCAGCAATCCGTCTTTCCACGGCTGGCGATAGAGGATAGATTGACCGTGGGAGTTCGCGGTGTAGAGGAAGGAGTGGTTGTCGGAAGAATATCGGGCAAGAAAAGTTACGATACCCGGCACAACCTTGGAGCATTTGTGATCGTTCATCGAGTACTGATAGACACCGACCCGATCGCCCCAAAGATCGACCCCAAGTAGAAAACGGTGGTCCCGCGAAGCATCCGTGGTGGCGCCGCAGGCATCGCCGATTTGCACGATGGAGGTGCCCTCCGCATCGGCCTTCCAAAGTTTGTCCGGCTTAAAGGAGGGAGTCAGATAAGTGCTGAAGGAAAAAAATTTACTGTCTGGGTCCCAACCAACAAAACCAATGAAGGAGTTGCTGGGCCCAGGCCAGGGATACTGGATGCGGTGGGTGCCGTCCACATTAGTGCCAAACAGCTTGAGCTGGCCATCGACGTAATCTGCGTAGATCAAGCGGGAACCGTCCGGAGACCAATCAAGTGTCTCCAGCTGAGCGGACCCCGAGGCTAATTTCGTGCGATTCCGGCCGCCGATATCGGAAACCCATATTTCCGCGTGGTTGATATCGGGGAGGCTGACATAGGCTACACGATACCCATCGGGCGAGATTGTAGGTTGAGAAGTGTCCTCGGTGACTAAATCGGCAGCTTGCTTGGTACGAAAATTGTATACAGTCAGCGCGCCGGCCGTTTTACCGTTGATGAAATAAATACCCTTGCCCGAGGGGTCTGGCATGGGAGAACGGTCGGGGCCGGGGCCCGAGGTGAGTTGGCGCAGGGTGTGGTCCGCGAGCTGGTATTCCCAGAGGTTCACCAGGCCATTAGAGGTGCGAGCCAGATAAACGCTGTTACCCGGTTCGCTCCACGTAATTTTGCCAAGGGAATCGTCCACGGAACCCAGTGGCTGCACTGCATGAGTAGCCAAATCCAGCCTGGAGAATTCATACAGTTTGCCATCGTCGAGTCTCCGGAAGAACAGAATGCTTTTGCCGTCCGGGAAAGGCAAGATGCCGCCGAAGTGGGATTGATCATTCGGGAGTTTGAAAAGAAGTTCCTCGGAGGCGGAAGATTTTGTACTGCGCATGATGGCTCCGCTCTCTGGCCGAATGAAGAAGAAGGAATTGCCATCCGGGGAGGGAACCAGGGAAATGCCCTGGGCGAGATGGCGAGGAGTTCCGCCGAGCGTGGGAATCGCCCAGATATCATATGAGCCAACTGTGGGCTCGAAATAGATTTCCGCGCCGTCGGCGGAGAAGCTGTCGACAATCTTGTTGCCTTGATCCCTGGTCAGTTGCAGTGGCTCGCCACCGGAAGTAAGCATGACAAAAAGTTGGTCAAAACCATCGACGGGCGAGACGAACGCGACAGTATGCCCGTCTGGGGATATCACCGCGCGCGAAATCGGTTTGTTCCATTGACCGATTTTGGTGATTTTGCCCTTGGAGGGGACGGCGGCGGCGCGAGACCAGAAATGGTAGGTGACAAAAGCGACCAGGATAAGGGCGAGGCCTCCTGCCCCGTAGAGCAGAGGTCTGCGGCGCACCGGAAGAATAGGCTGAGCGATGGTGCTGGTAGGAGAGACAGCGGAAGAGGGTGGAAGCACTTGTGAGGAATCGGGCACGACGGTGCGCCCGGAAGTGGTGTCTCTAAGTAAGCGTTTGAGATCGGCGCGCATTTCCGCTGCGGACTGATAGCGAAGGTCGCGATCTTTCTCGAGCGCCTTGTTGATGACGTCTTCGAGTTTCCCGGGGATATCCGGATTAAGTCGCACCGGGCTGGCGAAAGCTCGATTCATAATTGCGTCGGAAATCACGCCGGAAGTCTCGCCGCGAAACGGAAGCGCGCCGGTGGCCATTTCGTAGAGGACCACACCAAACGAAAAGAGATCGGTGCGCGCGTCGAGTTCCTTGCCGCGAACCTGTTCAGGGGACATGTAGGCGACCGTTCCCAAGGTGCTGCCAGGACTGGTGAGCTGGTCTGTGTCCACTCCAAGAGTGGCGAGATTGTCCATGCTCCGCGACGCGCTTCTAGACGCACTGACCTTGGCAAGCCCAAAATCGAGAATCTTGGCATGGCCTCGTTCGTTAACAAAAATGTTCGCAGGCTTGATGTCGCGATGAACGATGCCCTTCACGTGCGCAGCGTCGAGGGCTTCGGTGATTTCAATGCTGAGCGCCAGCAGCGTTTCAACTTCCAGATGCCGTCCCGCAATGCGATACTTCAGCGTCCCGCCTTCCAGAAGTTCCATCGCAATAAAGGCTTGCCCCTCTTGTTCGCCAATGTCATAGATGGTGCAGATGTTGGGATGGTTCAACACCGACGCCGCTTGCGCCTCTCTCTGGAAACGCGCCAGTGCCTGCGAGTCTTTCGCTACATTGTCAGGTAGGAATTTCAGAGCCACAAAGCGGTGCAGCCGCGTGTCCTCGGCCTTATATACAACGCCCATTCCACCACCGCCGAGTTTTTCTAGGATGCGGTAGTGGGAGATGGTCTGCCCGATAAGCGAATCTGTGCCTGACATCTGCAGCACATGTTAGATTGGAGGCCAGAAGCAAGTCAACGAAGAGGAACAGAATTGTGGGCTAAGTCCGAATGCCCGGCCCGATCTCATAAAACGACTGCCCCGCCTTCCAACGGCCCCATATGTCGGTCCTCTGCGCCGCAGAAAGCCCCGTCCGTTTCCCTTGGGTCATAGACACCACCGTTAGAGAGAAGATTTATGTTAGATGATGTCGCATCGACCTGTTGAGCTCGCACGACTTATCAGGCAAGTGAAATTCATTGGCGAAAAATGCAAAATGCGCCACAGGGGGGAAGCCTCGGCGCATCGACCAATACGTTGGGCGCTGGAAGCGGCGGGTGAAATGAGACGGGCGAGCAACTTGCCTGACTTGCCGATCGATCAGTTCGGCAAGAATTGGGTAAAGCGGACGGCAGATCCTTTGCGAAAGCTACCATCGCTGGGAACGATGGATCGTTGCAAGAGGTGCGAACTGCCGTAAGTCTAATCAGCTCCGTCCGTACCACTCCTGATCCCGTCCCAAACAAGATAAATTCTGCCCAGGTATTCGCTGCCGTACCTGCACCCCATGGAGGAACCAGTGGTGACGAATCGAGCAACAATGCGTAGTATCAAACCGAGCGAAAGATATGCGATGCGGTTTCACCGTGCTTCTCCGAAACAAAAATGCCGGACACCGAAGTGCCCGGCATTGTGGTGTCTATCGTTATTGGGCCAAAGAAGTTCAGTAAGGCGGACCGAAGAAGAAGCCTCCGGGACCCTCGCCGTAAACCCAGCAACCGGGGTTCGGCGCACACCCGCTCGCGGGGTTATGTCCGTTGTTCAGCACATTCGTATTGGGCCAGCTATAGACTCCGGGCCCCGGCCCGGTCTTGGGCGCCTTGGGGGTTCGGGTGAACCATTGCAGCAACGCCGTGTTCTGGGGATGATAGGTGTACGCGTTGCCGTTTGGCACTAGATCCACGGGATACACGACATCCACAGGGTTCATGCCTTCGATAACATCTCCCGTCTCCAGGTTGGCCTGTGCGAAGGACACGCTTCCGTCAACCCATGGAGACACGGCCGTGTTCACGAAAGGATCGTTGTAGAGTTCATTAATCTCGTGGCTGAGGGCAGTAACGTCTGAGAAAGTGGGGCCGAACGGATCGTTGCTTTGCGGAAGGAAGCTCGCCCAGGTCCAAACCAAGATACCGGAGGGATCGACGATGCCCGCTTGAGCGGTGTGAAAACCGATGATGCAGCAAGCACCGCTTGACGGATCGAACGCAGTCACAAAGTCGGTGATGATGACCGGAACAGTAGAATTGGCCGGACTCTCGTCCGCGAGAATCTGTCCAAAAATGTTGGAGATCGAGTTGATGTTCACCACCGGGAAGGAGGTGCATGGTGGGAGTTCCCCACCTATACAAACCCAGTCGCCATTGTTGTAGAGGAGTACTTGAGTATATTGCGTGCCCGGGGCTGTCGGAGGGTTCAGCGGCGTGTGCCAGTCCACGGTTCTCACAGAACTAAATTCCGCACGCTGCGCCGTATCCGTGATCTGGCCGGTGTCCGGTGGCAAAGTTGTTCCGTTGCCGGGATAGGTGGTTGTGGCGTCGTAGACCGGCGACTGCATCACCAAGCTGGCGTCGCTGCCTTGAGGGTCGTTCGCAACCGTGGGATCATATGTGTACGCTAAATTTCCGTTCTGATCGATAAGCTCGGTGATTAACGGAATCAGCTCGTTGTTAATGCCCGTGGTGCCGCCGGCCGTCGGCGACTGGCCTACCATGGAGTAGGGGTAGATGCTGTTGCGACTACCGGTCACAAACCAACTGTTGAAGTACGGCACGGTGTCCACCGTTCCGTTCTTGATGCCAGGGTCTGACATGGTACCGCCAAGGCCCGTCCTCTCCGCCGTAAGCTTATGATTCATTGCGGCGCTGAGGTGGTTCTGGGCCTTCAGAGCGGCAAGTTTGTGTGGGTCCGCACCAAGTTTCTTGATCTTACCGGGCGGTATTGGAGTGCCTACAGTGGTACTCCTGAGTTTGACGACCCGCTGAGCTGCCGCAGAGTTAGCCATGGCTCCGAACGACAAAGCCAGCGCTGCGATGCTAAGCAATCCCGAGATCTTTTGCATGGTGTTCCTCTCATTCTCGGAGGTTATTTGGGAACTCTCATCCCCGCGAGCGGTGTATCTTAGCGTTTAGCCACATCCCCCGCAACAGTAGGTACCTGCATTACTGCACCGACCAGCAGCGCTATCAGAGTCTATACACTCAACTTGCGACGAAGAATACCTGCCAGTACAGCCAAGCTACTGCCCATAAGAAACATTGAGCTAGGCTCCGGCGTCGCGGTTGCGGTCGTGTACGTGAAGCTGGGGTCATCTATGGCGAAGTCGTTGGCAAATTGCGGATTGCCAGAGCTGGTGCTGATCAGGATTTCGCTGATATTGACACCCGTAGTATCGCCCAAGCCCACGAACAGCGCGGATCCATTTTCCAAGCCGTTGCTGTGGCCGCTGAAGGTAGAACCAAACAGCAGGTGACCATTGATGTCGAACGCTTCCACCGTTGCGGTAAAGGGGCCGTACAAGTCTGTTTGGATTTCGAAGCCAAACGATCCCACGGGGTTTTCGAGCGCAATGCCCATGGGGCCTATTCCTCCAACACCAACAACGCTCGAATTGCCGGTCCAGATGAGGTTCTCACCATAGTCAAAGTTGCCACGCCAACCATTACCCTCATCCACTCGCAAAAAGGACGTTCCGTTGATATTTCCGACCAGGGCTGCATTTCCCTCGAACGTGGATACGACCTGGGGAGTGCTGAGAATAGTCCCGGTAGGGCCGAGCTGAGACAAGTCGATAAAGTCAGTTGGGTTCTGGCCAGCGCGGGAGTTAAATCTTCTGAAACTGTCCGCACGCGCAACGGCGCTAAGGCTTAACACCGCAATTACGATCAAAAGAATTCTCTTCACGGTTCCTCCTAGGCCAAAGGGGACGGACACGTTCGATTATGAGGCAATTGGAATGCCACTATCTCTCGCTCTCTCTGGAGTCAGGCGCTGCAGGATTGTTGAAACTGCGCCAGTTCCTCGCCAGTAACGATTGCGGCAGTCATGCTTGGTCCGCAGAGTCCGCATAACTTTGCACACAAACGGAAGTCTCGCTCCAGAATGTGCAACACAAGAAAAGATGGCGCCTCCAGAAGCAATGATTCATGCGTTCCTCAGTTGTGCCAATTTCTGTCAGATCGAACGATCCTCTGGCAAGATCACCTCACTTAGAGCAACCTCGCATATTCCATCCCGTCGTTCACCGACGGAAGGTCGCAAGTCCCTCGCAGGCGAGCTGTAGACGACCAGATTCGTTACATGGCTGGAGGGCTCAGGATTCCAAAGAGAAACAAGCTATTGGAACAACCTCAACTGAGAGGTCAGGTCAACGATTTGGAGCAAGAGCTGCGACCTTCATCTTCTGTCACTTCAACCCATTCGTCGTACACGATTCCAGGTTTGTAATCCAGCGCGACGGAGTGGTGCGACCGGACATCTCTCCGAGCAGAAGCGCGGGCTTAGAGCGATTCCCGTGCCTTAGACGCATCAATTCCCCAGGCCTCACACCGGCCAGTCGACTTCGTTCTCCACGTACAGGGTTAGTTGTTTGAAGTCTCCGGTTTTCCAATCGCTCAGATCGGCTTCCACGATTACGTGAGCGGTCTGGAGCGTCCAGCACAATTCCGTCTTGTCCGTGAAGCGCACCCGGATGAACATCATGCCTTCCTCGAAAACGTGCTCGGCCCAATCCACAATCTTGCCGTGGACGCCGGGATACTGCTTCCCAGGGACAGGCAAATCTCTCTCTTGAGCCTCCGATGTTTTCTTCTTTCTCATTGGTTGGCCTCCCCTTCTGACGCCGGAGCAGCCGCAATCTGTGTCCGCTTTTTGTTCCCGGCAGGACTAGTGTTGCGCTGCTTGGTCGCGCCCGCCTTCTTCCTAGCGGCCCGTTTCTTCTCTTCCGCCTGCTCGTCGTCGTAACGCTCCTCATCGGTCATGTCCCATCCGGGAAGGATCACGAGGCGAGGCGGCAATCCCTTCTTCTTGCGTCTCGCTTCGGAATCCTTGATCTCGAAGTAGATATCGTCCGGGTCTTTGGTTTTCTGCTTGTACTCGCGCTGGAACTTGTACGCCCACGATGAATCGTCCTCGACAAGGTCCTCGAAGTTGTCAAAGAACTCCCGATTCGCATCCACGCGAGCGGTCTCAACGTCGGCGCGTGCACGCCGAATCTGTTCTGTATTGAAGGATCGAACTTTCTCCAGTCTTTCGAGGCCGCGCATGACCTGTTCAAATGCCTGGTTCAAGTTCAGGAGTTCTTGGAACAGGGCGAGTTTCATTGCTGTTCCCCGTCGCTACGATGTAATTCGCTTTCGGCATCACCGGCCTGCTTTGGATACTGCCGTTCCCATTCCCGTTGTTCCTCTTGCGTGAAGAACCGCACCCTGGGCGGTTTTCCCTCGACACGCCGGCGATCTTCCAAAATCTGCACGTCGCGATAGACCTGCACTTCGTCCAAAGTGTTCCTCTCATATTCGCGGTGCTGGGTTTCAAATCGGACGGAATCGTGCTGCTCCGAGCGTTGGATCGTGCTGCAGAAGTAGGAATTGAGCCTCGCGCGATGGTCCTCGAAGAGCACCAGCTCTTCATCGAAGCACGAGGGATCGAGCTGCGAATCCTTGGCCCGTTTGAGACGTTCGAGCCCGCGCACGGCTTCGTCAACGCCTCGATTCACCAAAAGAATTGCTTCGTAGAGATGCGCCTTTTGCATTTGAATCTCCTCTCTTGCTCACGACGGGAACGCCGCGGTCCGGCCGTTGATAGAAGTGCTGGACACACGGATAGCGAGACGGTCGAAAGTGCGAGCGCACCCGACAAACACAATCGCGAGTCAGCTAGGGAGGAGATTCTGACACCGGCTCAGGAGCGGATAAAGCCGGAAACAACGAGCGCGAGGCGAGTTGCGCGCAGAATGGAAAATGGATAACTTCTTTTGCAGCCATCGTTGCACCTCCGGTGCGACTTTGGTCAGGGGCGCGTTCGGTGTTAGTAGCACCAGCGCGTCCCGCTTGATCATTTACTTCGGTTCTTCCTGCGAGGTTTCTCTCGTCCCCGTCCCCAGTAATGCTCGGCCTTGTACTTCCTGACCTTCTCTATGTCTTCGTTGGTCCAGAGACGAACGCTGAGGTTGCCAAGCCGTTGAAGCGCCGGCGCTGGGACACGCTTGGTATGAATCCATCGGTGCAATGTGTCATTCCCGATCTCTAGGAGCTTCGCAACCTCAACCGTCGAGTATGTTTTCACCAAATGATCCTATAGCCATTATGATTCTGTCAAGGAGAAATTTGCAGCCTCTGCCTCTACGCCCTACAACAAGCTATCTAGGCCCATGAAGAGTATCGCAAGAGATGGCCCCGTGGAAAGTGAACAAGGCCACAGACGGCGTGCTTTGCGGCATGAAATTCGAGCGTGACTTGTATAACTCTAAGGTTATACTCTGTTCGTGGCATGGGACATAGAAGCGACCGATGAATTTCAGGCGTGGTGGGCCGGGCTTTCAGAGGCCGAACATGAGGCCATTACCATCGGGATAACGATTCTTGAAGAAAAGGGATCGACGCTCGGAAGACCGCGAGTTGATACTCTGGCAAGAAATTCGAAGATTCAAACATGAAGGAATTGCGCGTTCAATTTGTAGGCAAATCGCTGGCGGAACCGCGTTCGCGCACCGCGGACAAGATTTACGAAACTTACTTAGCCGAACTGAAGAAGGAGGGACTTCTCGAATGGTGCGAATTAAATTTAGCGAACTCGCAAAGCAAACAATGACGCCGGAATCCATCGCTCGATCGCGAAAAACGGCAATCGAGGAAATCGCCGCGATGAAACTCTCCGAACTGCGAGACGCCCTGAAGGTTACGCAAGTCGATCTCGCGGAACGCATGAAAGTTTCTCAAGCCGCAATTTCAAAACTCGAAAAACGGAATCGAAATATCCACGTCGACCAGCTTCGGTCAATCGTCTCCGCGATGGGCGGAAACCTGATTATCATCGCGGATTTCAAGGACCGGAAAGTCGAACTCAGCCATATTGGCAAAGCAGGAGATTCCTACGTCAAGAAAGTACGCCGGCACAAGACGCCTGCGCCAAAGCTACGAGCACTGCATTCCCAATCTGCCTAACCCGGCGCGTCTTGCAGGGGTAAGCAGAGCTCGGTGCTATCAGAGTGACGTATGTTGCTACCTTGAAAGGGCTTCACTTGAACAGGCCGCTGGACCGCGGAGTCCTGCAGGCAGGTTCCATCTTGAGGTCGGGGTTCCCGCATCCTATTTGTTACCGGGTTAGACTTCGAGGAGATTTCGCCCATGAAACCGAACAAGGTGAATGTTTGACCGTTGCTTGTATTATCGCACTCGCTGGTATTTCTGCTTCTTCAGAACCGGGTGCACCACTACGTAATTTCGAATTTACTATCTTGCGCGAATTCCTGCTTTGCCCGCAGACGCCAAGACTTCACGGATTTGGATTCCACTGCCGCAATCGGACCGATACCAGACTATCGGCAACCTGAAAATCGACTCGTCACACACAAGAATTGAATCAGCGCAGGTGCTGGCCGGGTTCGCGAATGGCTTCGGCTAGGTCGTTCAAGAATTGCGCGGCGCGGGCGCCATCGATGACGCGATGGTCGCAGGAGAGCGTTAAGGTCATCATCGGGCGTATTCCGGGGTGTCCATCCACCGGCACAACTCGATCGGAAATACTTCCCACCGCGAGTATGGCGGCTTGAGGCGGAACGATAATCGCGCTAAATGCGTCCACTTGATACATTCCCAGATTGCTGATTGTGAAGGTGGCACCTGAGATGTCTGCGGGCCGCAATTGGCCGGATTTGGCGCGCTCGGCTAGGCCACGGCGCTGAGCGGCATTTTGACTAAGAGCGAGCGCGTCCGCATTGTGAATCACGCCTGTCACCACGCCGTCGTTCACCGCCATAGCCAGCGCGATGTTTACATCCTTATTTAGCCGGATTCCCTTCCCCTCCCAACTTGCATTCATTCGCGGATGCTTTTTCAGAACCCGAGCGACGAGCGAGACCAGCAGATCTGTGTGAGTAATGCGGACGCCGCCGGCCTTTTCTTCGGTCGACCTAAATTTTTCGAGGGCTTCAACCAGCGGTCTGGCATCGATTCCACGAACCACAAAGAAATGAGGGACGCTTGTCCAGCTTTGTGTCGTTCGCTCGGCCATCAGGCGCGCGACTGAACTCAAAGTTTCGGCCTCAGCCGAAACGGGCGCTTCCTTCGATCCAGATTCCGCGAACGCGAGAATGTCTGACGCGAGAATCTCCCCTTCGGGCCCTGTACCGCGTAACCGCGTAATATCGATATTGTGCTCGCGGGCGAGGCGGCGTGCTTTCGGTGAGATTCTTGCGCCATGCGGCGCCGCTTCGGAAGCGCTGGCAGCGGCTTGAACGACTTGTGTGCGCGCTGCTTTTCCCGGGCTAGCGGAATCGCGCCGGGCTTCTTCTTGCGGCACAACTTCTCCGGGAGAAATAATCCAGGCAATTGTTTTGCCGACGGCTATCACGTCGCCCGCAACAGCTTTCACGCCAGCGAGAACACCGTCCGCCGCGGCTTCGATTTCAACCACGGCCTTGTCCGTCTCCACTTCCAGTAGCACTTCACCTTTTGTCACGCGCTCGCCTTCTTTCTTTCGCCAAGCGACGAGCTTGCCGGTCTCTTGAGTCAGTTCGAGGGCGGGCATTACAACGCTGATAGCCATGTTCTAGAGCGGGCGAGGAAGGACCTCAGTCCGTAACTCCCACTCGTTCCGTTTTCGCGCTGGCTTCAATCATTTCAACCACGCGTTTGCTGGGCTCGGCTTCTGTTTCGCGGGCGGTCGCAAGCGGTCCGTTCACGGTGAAATAGTGCGCTCCGGCCACGAGCAATTCTTCCGCCGGGAAGCGTGTGATGACTTCATGCCCTGTTTCAGTCACAACAATTTCTTCTTCGATACGCGCGGCGCTCCAGCCGTCCGTCGAGGGCCAGAAAGTTTCCAGCGCGAAAACCATGCCCGGCTTGATTTCGTAAGGGTGATCCAGGGACACCAGCCGGCTTATCACCGGCTTTTCCCAGATCGCTAATCCGATGCCGTGGCCATACTGCAGGGCGAAAGCCGCTTCTTCATTCGGAAAGCCGAACTCCTGCGCTTTGGGCCAGAGCGACGCGATCTCGCCCGTCGTGCGGCCTGGACGAACCAACGAAATCGCCGCATCCAGATATTCGCGACAGAGTTTGTAAGCGTCGATCATGGCGTGCGATGCGTAACCAATAGTGAAGCAGCGGTAGTAGCAGGTGCGGTAGCCCATGTAGGAATGAAGAATGTCGTAATACACTGGATCGCCGGGACGCAGAACGCGGTCGGAAAATACATGCGGATGCGGATTGCACCGCTCGCCGGAAATCGCATTCACAGCCTCAACATATTCCGACCCCAAATCGTAAAGCACTTTGCTAACGAGTCCGACCGCCTGGTTCTCGCTCATGCCGGGCTTCATTGCGCGGTAGAGTTCGTCGTACGCCGCGTCCACCATCATCGCTGAGGTGTTCAACAGTGCGATTTCGTCTTTGGTCTTTATCACGCGAGCATCGGACATGATCTGTTGCCCATCGACGATCGTGATACCCTCGCGCTGCAACGCAAAAAGCACTGGCGGCTCAACGATATCAATTCCTAGCGGTTCTTTGTGCAGCCCGCGCTTCTCGAGTTCGATCCGGATTTTTTTTGCCACGTCTTCCGCGCGCCCCATGTCGGGCGACATGGCGCCTCGCAACAAAGAAATTCCCGGGCGCGAACGTTCGCCGAGCCAAGGACAGTGCAGTTGATGATGCCGGGCAGCGGAGCCGAAATCCCAAAGAATCGGATCGTCATTCTGAGGCAGCAATGTGAACCGGCTGATTTTGTCCTGCGCCCAACTGCCGATGTGCGTAGAGGTCAGATAACGCACGTTGTTCATGTCAAAACAAAGCAGCGCTCCCATCTCGGATTTTGCGAGAAGAGCCTGAGCACGCGCCAGGCGTTCGCGGCGCAATCGATCGAAATCTATCCGCTGTTCCCAATCAACGGCCATCGTTCCATAAGTTGGCAGTGCCACGACAGACCTCCTTTGCGTTCCTAAATTCTTAAGATCGATTGCACAACGCGCGAGCCACGTCGAATACCGAGCGCTCGCTAGGCACGGTCAAATCCTCCAATGGCGGAGAAAATGGAATGGGAACGTGCATGGCGCCCATCCGTTTTACAGGAGCGTCCAGGTAGTGAAAAGCGCCTTCCGCAATCACCGCGGCAAGTTCCGCGGTGACGCCATAACGGCCGTAACCCTCATCCACAACGATCGCACGCGATGTCTTTTTCACCGATTCCACGATGGTCTTTTCGTCCAGCGGCCAGGTTGTGCGCGGGTCAATCACCTCGGCGCTCACACCGATCTCCGCGAGCATATTAGCCGCGCCGAGCGCGACTTGCACCATGCTGCTAGTTGCCACGACGGTGATGTCCTCACCCGCCCGCTTCACGTCCGCAACCCCCAGGGGAATAGTGTATTCCTCCGCCGGTACCGGACCTTTCATTTTGAACATCATCTTATCTTCGAAAAATACCACGGGATTTTCGTCGCGAATCGCCGTCTTCAAAAGTCCTTTCGCATCGTGGGGAGTCGAAGGTAGAACTACTTTCAATCCCGGCACGTGGCTGAACCACGCGTGCAGAGATTGGGAATGTTGCGCAGCGGAACGCCGCGCGGCTCCCAGCGTTGTGCGCATTACCATCGGCACGCGCCACTTTCCACCGGACATGTAATGGACTTTCGCCGCCTGGTTTGCCATCTGATCCATGGTCAGCGTGATGAAATCGCCGAACATGATATCGACCACGGGACGCAAACCGGTCATCGCAGCGCCGACCGCAATACCAGTGAACCCCGCCTCCGAAATTGGCGTATCCACCACTCGCTTCGTTCCGAATTCTTCTACCAGCCCGGAGAGCACTTTGAACGGCGTGCCCGCTTCCGCCACGTCTTCACCCAGGATGAAGACGCGCGAGTCCCGGCGCATCTCTTCGGCCAGGGCTTCTCGCACGGCTTCTGCAAACGTAATTTCGCGAGTTTTTGTTTCAGGCATAAACATCCTGACCCGCTTCGTCCAAACCGGGATAAGGCGCCGCGATCGCAAATTCAACCGCTTTCAACATCTCGGACTTAATCTCTGCACTGATGCGCTCGAGTTGAGCCGCGTCCGCGTGTTTCTGGCTAATCAGCCAGTCGGAGAGCAGCTTGATCGGATCGCGTTCGGCCGTCCACGCCCGTTCTTCTTGCTTCGAGCGATAGTATTCGCGGTTGATGTCTCCGACGTGATGGCCGTGGTGGCGATACGTGTTGCACAAGAGAAACGCGGGGCCGTCTCCCCGGCGCGCTCGCTCGACCAGCTTCGCGCAGGTCGCATACACAGCGCGCACATCCTGACCATCAACAGTTTCCGCGTGAACTCCAAATGCCGTCGCGCGTGCCGATATGTCGCCCGCCGTCGTCTCCAAATAATGCGTGTACTCGGTATAGGAATTATTTTCGCAGACGTAAATAACCGGCAGCTTCCATAGCTGCGCCATATTCATCTCTTCGTAAAGCACTCCTTGCCCCAGAGCTCCTTCCCCGAAGAAGCACACAGCAACTTGTGACGTGCCGAGATATCTAGCCGAAAACGCCGCGCCCGTAGCAATCCCAACGCTTCCTGCCACAATGGCATTCGCGCCGAGGTTCCCAGTCGCGGGATCGGCAATGTGCATCGATCCGCCTTTCCCGCGGCAGTAGCCAGCTTCTTTGCCCAGAAGTTCCGCGAACATGCGGTCTGGCGACGCGCCTTTCGCCAAACAGTGGCCGTGCCCGCGATGCGTGCTCGTAATGTAATCATCATTTCGCAGCGCTTGGCATACGCCCACAGCCACCGCCTCTTCCCCCACATATAAGTGCGCAAGCCCCGGCATCAGCGCACGCGTATAAAGTTCGTTAACCTGTTCCTCGAACGAGCGAATGGACTGCATCAAGCGGTACATCCGTATCCACCGCTCGGAATCAGCGGTAGGCTTCGCCGCGGCGCCTGCTTTCGGTTGACCCGTCACTGTGCTCATTTCGCAATCCCCGACATTCTTGCCAGCACGTCGAACACAACCGCAAAGTCTTTCTTCTCCCAACCCATCGCGCGAGCCGCTGTCAGGAATTCATTGCTCACCGCAGTCGTAGGCAGCGGTACGTTGAGTTGGCGGCCCAACTCCATCGCCAGCAACATATCCTTCTGCATCATGTTCACATCGAACCAGGCTTCTTCCGGCATGCGCAGGACAAACGGTCCGCGGTATTGAATCATCGGCGAAGCCACCGCACTATGCGTTAGAACGTCCACAGCCGTCTCGCGCGCGATGCCGCTCTTTTCCGCAAGCAACACGCCCTCACAGAAGGCCAGCATCTGAACGTTAAGGCTTAAATTCGTGGCAATCTTCATCGAGAGCGCCAAACCATTGTCGCCTACGTAGGTCACCTTCGGCCCAATATCCAGCAGCAACGGCTTCACGCGCTCAAGAGTTTCGCGCCGTCCGCCCACCATCACCGACAACTTTCCTTCCTGAAGAGTGATCACGCTTCCGGACACCGGCGAGTCCATCATGTCCCCGCGCTTCTCTCTGATCTTGGCTGCGAGTGCGCGGCTCACGGCGGGACTAACCGTGCTCATGTCCACCAGGATCTTCCCCGCGCTGAATCCTGCCAGAAGACCATCCGGGCCTTCCGTGATAGTGGTGAGAGCTATCGCGTTCGTCACCATCGTGAATATGACGTCCGAAGCCTGCGCCACCGCCCGCGGCGAATCAGCCCAGCGCATTCCTCGCTTGATCAGCCATTCCGCCTTTGAGCGAGTACGGTTATAACCGGTTACGACGTGGCCCTTATCGAGCAGCCGATTTACCATCTGGCTGCCCATGACGCCGAGGCCAACAAATCCGAGATTCGCCATCTGTCACAGCCTCCGAATTACGAAACGATCTTGGAACCCGCCAATGAATCTTCCCGAACCTGCCGCAAATGAGCACGCATCGCCACTCGCGCGCGCTCGGCATTACGGTTCTCGACAGCTTCCAGTATTCTCTGGTGGTGATACTGCCCTCGCTCCGGACCGCCTTCCACGTAGAAAATTTTCATGCGCTGTTCGCGAAGTAGTCCGACGATCGAGTCCAGCAGCGAAAGAATCAGCGGATTCGCGGCCGCCTCGGCCAGGGCCAGATGAAAGTCCAGGTCGCCTTCACTGAAGGCTTCGGGGTCATCCTTTCGCGTGTGTTCCATCACAGCAAACGCTTCCCGCATCATCGAGAGATGTTGCTCTTCGATGCGTGTGGCGGCCAGAGCGGCGATTTCCGGCTCCAGTATCTCCCTTACTTCGGCAAGATGAGACGACCCATCCGGCTGGCCGATTTTTATCATCAGATCGAGCGATTGGCGAACGGCCTGCGACGTCCCGTCCTTAACGAAAGTTCCTCGCCCGTGGTGAGCCTCCACCAATCCCTTTTCGCGAAGCGCCTTCACCGCCTCGCGCACAGCCGTGCGGCTGACACCAAACTGCTGAGCCAGATCGCGTTCGGCGGGCAACTGATCGCCTGGCTTGAGGGCACCCTTCAAAATCGACGCCTCGATTTGCTGGACGATCTGTTCGTACAGCCGCGAGGTTTGAATAACTTTGTACAAGGGTTCTCCAACCCGGCAGATTGCAAGCTATTCAGGTCCGGCTATCTCATAACGCAAGAATATCTCGCTTACACACCGGCGCTTAAACCCGTTCGTTGCAAGTTTAGGTTTCCCCGCGGAACCCGGCCTGCAAGCCGCCTCCATGTATAAGGTTCAGTGGTTGGACCAAAGTACCACGACCCACGCATACAAAGTCAAGCCGACAGTTTACCGTAAGCCGATGATAAACAATAGAAATCAACTGTCGCCAAAATTGCTTGACAGCCAGCGACCTCCCAGTGGTAGAGTCGCCGTACCATACGGGTGTAATAGCAAAATCTCGTCATGCTCGGGAGGTTCGAATGGATCTTTTCGCGTCTTGCGCTTATGTGCGATCGCGTCTGAGGGTTTGGACAGGACTTCGGTCTCTCCTCGCCCTTCTTCTGGTCTTTGCCACTTCCCTCCCATTATTTTCGCAGAGTTACACCGGGCGCATTCTCGGAAGCGTGCATGACAAAAGCGATGCCGTGATGGTCGGCGTTCCTGTCGTCATTACCGACGTACAGCGAGGGGTATCCCGTACCGTGGTCACTGATGACGCGGGAGAATACGTTGCGCCCGATCTCCTGCCGAGCACTTACAAAATTGTTGCGCAATCCAAGGGATTCAAGACCTACGAGCGCACCAACGTGCAATTGGAAGTGGCCAGCGACCTTCGTATCGACATTGTCCTGGAACCCGGTGAAGCAAGCCAGACCGTAACTGTGACCGAAGAGGTTCCCCTCATCAATCTGACGAATTCCACTTTGGGTGGGACGCTGAGCAACGAAGAAATCAACGACCTGCCTCTGAACGGACGCAATTATGAAAACTTGCTTCAACTCCGCCCAGGTGTAGTCCGCTATCCCGGCGGCGGATTTTCCACCACCAGCACGAACGGTCTGCGCGCCGAAGACAATGCCTATTTAATCGACGGCTTTTATAACAGTGAGCCGTTCTCCGGCCAGAGCATCATTAATGGCGCCGGCATTGCGGGAGACTCAGCGACGATCCTTCCCATTGACGCTATCCAGGAATTCAACGTCATCGAAAACCCACCCGCCGAATACGGATGGAAGCCAGGCGCAATCGTGAACGTCGCGATAAAGTCGGGTACCAACGGCTTGCACGGAGACGCCTACGCCTTTGGCCGCAGCACTGGATTTGATGCGCGCAACTATTTCAACAGCGTGGGCACCCCAAAGACACCCACTCAGTTGGAACAGTTCGGTACCACCATCGGCGGCCCGATCATCAAGGACAAACTCTTTTTCTTTGGCGGTTATGAAGGCCAGCGCTACACCGTAGGAAACTCATTCTCAGGAATCAACAGCCCGTCGATGATTGGGTTGCCAACCGCGAAGAACTGCACGTTTGTTTTGACGGGCGATTGCGGCGGTAGCATCCCGGATGCTATCGCCGACTTGGAAGCGGGTCACATTCCGGTCAGCCAAGTCAGCCTACAAGTAGCTGGATGCACGGGCCCGCCGAGCTCGCCGGTCACATGCAGCGGCACTGGTTTCCCGTTGAATAATACGAGTAGCACAAGCATCACAACAGGTTTTCCAAATACAGTAAGCGCTGACAACGCGATCGGAAAGATCGACTACCACATTAATGACCGCAACAATTTGACCGGCACCTATTTTTTCGGAAACAATTCGGGAACTGTGGACGACGCGATTCAGCTTCAGCCGCAATGGCTGACGCTGATCCACACGCGAGCTCAAGTGTTCGGCACGGGTTGGACCTGGACTCCCAGTTCCCGTTGGGCCAACGAACTAAGATTTGGCTACAACCGCCTTAACCAGCCCACTTATTCTGCCGATCACGGACAATCTGCCGCGAGCTTGGGCATCGATGATGGCGTGACAAACCCGCTCTATGGCGGACTTCCGCGTCTCAAAATCAAAGGATTTGGCGGCCTCTTCGAAACACTGGGAGGATTTAAGTGGCCTAAGTTTCAGGGACCCGATCAGAGATATCAAGTTATAGACCATATTTCCTATACGGTCGGAAAGCACGCCTTCAAATTCGGCGGCGAGCTCCACCGCGACAGTTTCAGCGGCGGCGCATTCGGCGACGGCAAAGGTTACATTTTATTCGGGGCCAACACCGCCTTCACCGGCGCAACAGTGTTGGAGGACTTCTTGGCCGGTTACCCGGGCGGCAGCATCCCGTTTCCAACGCACGCGCTCGTGGGAGCCACCCCGATTCGAAACATACACAATTTCTCCGAAGCAGTATTTTTTCAAGACGATTGGCGCATCGCGAGAAACTTAATGCTCAATCTCGGTCTGCGATATGAGTACAACGGAGTCATTAATGAAAACAACGATCTACTTGGCAATTTCAGTCCTACTCTTGGGTTAGTTCAGGTGGGGCAACAGATCAGCCAACCTTACCACGGCAACCACTCGAATTTTGCGCCTCGTGTGGGCTTGGCATGGGACCCATTTGGCACCGGCAAGACGGTGGTCCGCGCTGGTGTCGGCATCGTCTATGAACAAGTAAACTGGGAATCATTCATGGCCTTCAACAACGTGTACGGCCTTGGCACGATTCCCACCGGCGGGCTTCTTAACGGCGTGCAAGGAACCGGGAAGATCACAGCCGGCGTCCAAAATGTCCCCAACCCTCCAACGCCCTGGGACACGTGGGGCGTGAGTGCGACTCCACCTTTCCAAATTCCGGAAATCAATTGCGCCTTTGATCCCCTGAATCCGGCGACTTCGTCGACTTGCGCAATCGCCGCCGTGAACCCCAACATTACGACCCCCTACGTCACAACTTGGACTCTAAACGTCCAGCACGCGTTTACAAACAAGATCTCTCTGGAGGTTGCATACGTTGGCGATCATGGCTCGAACTTGGTGGGCATCCGAGATATCAACCAGCCGGCAGTCGGTTCTGGCTGGACCCCGGCCGCGCTCGCGGCACCCACACCGGGTGGAACCGATCCAGTGGCGGAGCAGGAGGCCCGGCCGTTTTATCCCAAGTTTCCGTACCTTAGCAACATCTATCAATTAGCTAACATTTACAGATCGAACTACAACGGACTGCAGGTTACTATGACTTCACGAGATTATCACGGGCTCACCGCTACCGCCGGGTACACCTACGCGCACGCACTCGACAATGTGGGTGCCAATTGGGACTTCGGAGCCGGGCTGGGCCTTCCACAGGACGCCACGCACCCCGGCCGCGAGTATGCCAGCAGCGATTTTGACGTTCGGCATCGCTTCACTCTTTCCTTTACTTACAACATCCCCGGAAGAGAATCCCCCGGTCAGTTGCTGCAAGGGTGGCAACTCATCTCTATCGTGAGTCTCTACAGCGCACAGCCCTGGGGCCCAATGGACACCGGAGACGACATTAGCGGCACCGGAGAAGCCGTCGATCGCTGGGATTTCGTTGGCAACCCGAGCAATTTCTCATCGAACCCCCATTCCCTTCCCACTTACTTTGCGCCGGGCAGCACTCCAGCCGTGTGTAACAACGCTGCCAATACGATGGCGTTGCAACAGTCGCTGGGCGTTTTTGGCTGCTATGCCGAGGGCAACGCGGCTATGATTCCGCCCGCTTTGGGAACCTTCGGCACCATGGGCCGCAATACGTTTCGCGACACGGGCTTCCGCAACTGGGACTTCTCGGTGGCCAAGAATTGGAAGTTCAAAGAAAGATTTGGCGTCCAGTTCCGCGCTGAATTCTTCAATGTCCTGAACCATCCCAATTTCGCCAATCCCTTTGGCGGGCAGAATGGATACGGACAGAACGATCCTTCGGGACTCGCTACGGGATTTGGCTGCGGATGCGCTACGCCCGACGTTGCCGCTTCCAACCCGGTGTTGGGCTCGGGAGGCGCGCGCGCGATTCAGCTGGGCCTGAAGATTCTCTTCTGATCCGTTCGGGAATTAAAGACCAAAGAGGTCGAATGCAACTTCGGCCTCTTTACCGCGCACAGCGGCGCGCGCATCGCAAACCCTGGATTTATTGCGCACCCGGATTTTTTCCGTTGGATGCGATTTGGTGAGCCAAGAAACTACGCACAATACTTCAGGGAGACGAGACAAGGTTTAAATGTAGCGCCTGCCTGCGGGCAGGCAGGGCCGCCCGCCGTAGCCGAGCCTGTTCGTCGCAGACAGGGCGTTCGGCCCGGCATTTTGCAGTTCCTTCAATGAACTTCCATCGAAGGCCAAATATTGGAACCAATCTAAAAGGGGCCGTGATGACTGAACTCAACCTGACAAAGCGTCGATTTGTTCTGTCGCCGCTGTTGTTTGTCCTAATCGCACTAGTTGCAACCGCCGTGTCCGCTCAAGAGCGCCACGAAAGAACCCTCGACGAGATAAAAGCTGAAGCCCTCAAGCGCGCGGAGAACGGGATGTATCCGGTGATCGGGCTGGATCCCGCCGACCTCCGCGAAGCATTCCCTTCGATCAAGACTTCTGACAAGGATGAATGGGCCGCGGCATTCATCGCAGTCGGCGACCGCTACATGGCCGAAGGAAAGGCTCTTGAGTCGTCCGACCCCGCCAAGGCCAACGCCGACTACATCAGAGCCTGGCGGATTTATTCCTTTGGACGCTGGCCAGTTCCTTCGTCTCCCGGAAAACAGCGCGCTTACGCCAAGGCCCTCGAAGCGTTTCGCGCTCACGCAAAATTCTGGGACCCGCCAATGGAAATCGTTCGCATTCCGTTTGAAGGCTCCGAAATTATCGGGTATCTGCGGCTGCCCAAGAACGCGAACGGTCCAGTGCCTCTTGTCATTGCTGTAAATGGTTTGGACAGCCGCAAAGAAGATCTGTCCGAGAGTTTCTCCGCAATACTTCCCTATGGCATCGGCTTTCTCGCAGTGGATGGCCCCGGCACCGGTCAAGCTCCCATTAAAGCAAGTCCCACTGCCGACCGCATGTTATCGCGCGTGATTGATTACGTGCAGACGCGTCCTGAAGTGGATAAAACCAGAGTTGCACTGCACGGAGTCAGTTGGGGCGCTTACTGGGGCACGAAGCTTTCCATCGTCGAACACGCGCGCCTGAAAGCCGTGAGTGTGCAGTCCCCGCCAGTAGATCGCTTCTTTCAAGTAGATTTCCTGACCAACTCGCTCTTGGGAAACAAGGAATATTTGTTCGACCAGGTCCCGGCGATGATGTCCATTTTCGAGGGCGTCACCACGCTCGATGATTTGAAGGCCATCTTTCCTAAAATGTCGCTGGTTTCGCAAGATCTTCTAGGGAAACCCACCACGCCCATGCTCATCATCGCCGGCGTTCTGGACACTCAGGTCCCCATATCCGATATTTATATGTTGCTCGACAAGGGCGACGTCCCCAAAACTGCGTGGATTAACCCGCACGGCGGCCATCTTGGAAGACAGGTGAAAGTCTGGCCCGACCCGATCATCTTTAGAGAAATCATAATTCCTTATCTAGTTCGCACTTTAACGCCGCTGAGTTAAGTCCCTCATCACGCTTACGAGGAAAAGCGTTCTCATCGGCTGCGGACAGATTTCGTAGCGCCGCCCTTTAGGGCGGCCTCTTGCCTGCAATTTTGAGCGTGTCGCACGCCTTATTCTGAGGCGCGTCGGTTCGGGCGTCATCTTGTCTCGGATTTTGGTTCCTTGTCTTTCGACTGACGAATTCAATACTGGGCACGCAACGGCTACTCCGTTTCGAATCGCCGGGTATTCTTCCTCATGCGCTAACTCTGTGTAAGAATGAGCGGTCTTCAATCAGGATGCATTTTGCCTTCTCGGCTGCGGCAACGTTTGCAACCGCTCCGGGATCCTTCATCAACGCTGCACGATACCCTTCGTAACCGGCGAGGTCGCGAAAGCTTATCAATGCAAGCGCAATGTTGGTCGGCCCCGCAAATTTTGTGGGCAAAAAGTATCCCACTAGCTGCCCACCGCAGCGTTTAATGGGCTTCGGCCAGTTGCGTGCGTACCGTTCGAAATCTTCAAGCTTGAACGGGTCAATCGTGTAACGAATGCACATGGTTATCATGAACCGCCTCCCTTTAAATGGCAGTACGCAGGCCTGCGTGACTGTCCGCCTAGGCATTTCATAGGCTCCAGCCTAAAACTAAATGTAAATTAAATGTTTCATCCGGGAATGAAATATCGTGGCGGGTTCCGCGCTAGAATGTGCCCATGAACATGACCCACCCAATTACCTCTGTCGGCGAATTGATTGGCGAGCCCGCGCGCGCCGCAATCCTCGTTGCTTTGCTCGACGGCCGAGATCGTACGGCCGGAGAACTAGCGCAGACCGCCGGTATTTCCGCGCAGTCCGCGAGCGCACATCTCTCGAAGCTCGTTGACGGCGGATTGCTTAAATCGCGGAGCCACGGCCGCAACCGCTACTACGGAATCACCAGGCCCGAAGTAGTCCACGCATTGGAGGCACTCGGTTCAATTGCAACGTTACCGCTCCCAGCAAGTGCAATCCGCTCCCGTGAAGACATGGAAATGCACCGTGTACGTTCATGCTACGACCATCTCGCGGGCCGTGTCGCCGTCGAGCTGACAAAGGCACTTGAGAATTTCAAAGTGATCCGCACGAGCGGTACGCGAGATTACATACTTGGTCTCAAGGGCGCCGCCTGGTTTGCAGAACTAGATATTGATGTGGCCGCATTGGGTGGTCGCCGCCGCATCTTCGCACGCCGCTGCCTCGACTGGACCGAACGCAAACCCCATCTAGCCGGCGGCCTCGGCGCGGCATTACTTACCCGAATGTTAGCCGCAGGATGGATGGCCCGCCGCCGCGGAACGCGCGCCCTCCGCATCACTCACCGCGGCGCGCACGAACTCCACAAGCGCTTCGGCCTTATCGTCTAGCTGTTCCCACGAGGTTATGCACGCCTCTTCGCGATGACCTTCCGCGCCTCCCCGCCATCTCACGGTTGCCTTTGTAGCTTCGGGGGCTCCGCAGGAACCGTAAAGGTCTCCCCGCCGTCGCGCAGATACAGTTTCGACGCCTCTTCGCGATTGAACGGCCGTGCTCCGCGCCGCCCAAATACCGCCAACTGATTCCCGCTTTCATCGACCGCGCGGTCACGATCGGTCCCTTTCGAAATCACAAGCGCAGGCCCCGCAGTGTGATATGTAGCGATCAGCTTGGGAGTTGGCCGCGGACTGAATCCGTAAGCGTTCCCCGAATCCTCCGGCGACAATATTTGCAGAACGCGAAGCCCATTTGCACCGTCGGCCACAAACGCAAACGCACTAGCGTCCACCATTCCAATCTTGACGTCGCGCACATCATTCAGTTTTCCATCCGCAGTAAAAACCTGATCGAGCTTCGGCTGCTCCGGCCGCTCGACGTCCACAATCGCAAGGCCGTTTTTCCCGGTCGCGACATAAGCGTACGTCCGCGCCACATAAATATTGCGAGCATCTCCCAGTACCACCGCCGCATTCGGGACGATGCGCGGATGTCCTGGATCAGTAACGTCGAGAACCTTCAACCCGCCGCGGTCCACAACAAACGCATATCGAAACTGAATCGCGATTCCCCGCGCAGCCTCCAACTCCGGCGCACCGACGACGGAAGCCACGCGCGGCTGCAAAGGCTTGTCCAGATCCACAACAACCAAGCCGCGGTCGCACAGGATGTAAGCGTACGTTCCGGCAATGGTGATACGCCGCGCCCCATTCAAAATACCGTCCGGATTAAACGCCAGCGCCCGTTTCAGAAAATTGTTTCGAGGATCGCCATCCAGCAGCGTGCTAACCCCCGGCGTTTTACTATTCGGATTTGAGTCTCCGACGACCACCAGCCCTTCGTACTTATCCGCAACATACAAGTACGCGTACATCAGATGAATCGCCTGCTCTTCGTTCTCCGCATTATGCGTGCGTGCCGGATCAATCGCCAAAGTTGACGGACTCGCCACCGCCATCGCGTATTTCGTCTTCACATAAAGTTGTTGCCCCATCGGCGAAACCGGCGCAGTCACCGTTCGTTCCGAAAATCCTTTGTTGTCTATGTTCGCCACGTCATACGCGCGAAATCCGCCTGCGCCCAACGCGGCGTACAAATATTCCCCGCGCAGTTGCACGTCCAGCACATTTCCCAAGTGATGGTAGCTTTCCTTCAGCTCCCCGCCGCGCGCAACATGCTGCCGATAATTGTCGGGGTAGGCGAGCCGCTGCAAATAACTGCCGATAATCGCGGGCGGCTCATCGTGCTCCGCAACGGCTACCGCATCAAATCCCTTAGCGCCATCCGCGACGTATATATATCGCCCCATAAAATTCAAAAGATTTGTTCCTTGCAGCAGCACTTGCGCCATCCAAGCATTATTGTCATTGCGTTCCGACACGTGGCAGTCATCGCAAGCCTTCGTTTCTCTTGCTCGCACGGTATGTGGAACGAACGTGCTAAACGCAGTCCCGCTGAGGCCTTCGGCGGACACCGTCTGCTGCATGTAATAAATCCATTCGCGATTCTGATTCTGCGAGCTCACCAATATGGCGCACGAAGACCGCGTCGGCGCCACGCGGTGCCCTGTCACCGTGCCATCGATTCCGAGCATGAATCCGTCATCGCGTAACACTTGAAAATCGTACGCCGTATAATTTCGCGTGGTCAGCCCTTCGTTGTGCAGCATGGGCTTTTTCTGGTTCGTCGTCATCGAGAGGTGGCATCCGAAACAATTCGGCATCCACGAAGTGTGGCAAGCGTAACAAGTCATGCGGCTGTTGGCGTGCGCAAGCTGGGACCCGTCACTCGGCACATCGCCCCAGCTCTTACCATCCGTGCGAATCGTCTTGGCCCAACGCGATTTTTCGTTGTAGTGCGGATTTCCCGGCGTGATCGTGTCCAGCACCTGCACAACTTCCCATTCCTTTCCAGTCTCCACCATCGACCGTTGATAAAGTTTTCCGCCAACCCACTCAAATCGGCGGTTGTTCCACGGCGTTCGCAGCGCATCGAGGTGCGACCCGCCACTCGGCGCCGCAGCCCCTGAAGAAACCAGCGTTGCGCGCTTCTGCACCGTGCCATGGCAATCCGTGCAGTCGAGTTCTACCGCCGCGCGCGGTTCAGCATAGAGTTTTCCGGTCCCGTGATCGTCCTGTTCGAAATGACAATCCACGCAATGCATTCCCTTTTCCAGATGAATGTCCGCCAAATGTACCGCCTTCCCAAATTTCTCCGGATCATCCGCCGCAACAATTTTATTTTCGGCGTCCAGCAGATTCCCTTTTCGATCCCGCTTGTAAACAGCGCGAAAAATCCAGCCGTGACTGTGAAAGTCTGCAAACTGGCTTTGCTTCAGTTGTTTGTTAAATTCCGCGTCGCCCACATGCTCCAGAAACTTCGGATCCGACCACAGCCCTTTCGCCGCCGCTCCCTCCGGATTTCTCAGCGCCACTTCATATTTTTGTTCCTCGCTAGGGTTGCGCTGCTTTTTCGGATACATGAACTCGCCGTCCGCTTCGTTGTCCCACCACGTGTACCCAAAGTAAGTGGTCTCCATATTCGTACCGGGATGCACATGGCAAATCATGCACTGGCTCGACGGAATCGATCTTGTGAACGTATGTCGTATCGGATGCCCCGATTCATTTCTTGGAATAGTCGCGTCGGAAGACGCGCTCTCTCCCAGATTTCCGAACTTGGCGTAGCTGCCGGAGTGCTCGGCCGAGCGATCGTTTGCGTAAACGACGTGGCACGCCGTGCACCCGCTGCCGCGATAGTCGCCAGGCTGATCGTTCGTCCCCGGTAAAGAAAGAAGCGGATCCAGAAGCCGCGTTTTTTGCAGACCGAGAAAAACAGGGTCAGTCCGCAGCAGCGCCCCAAAACCGCGCTCGCCTAATTTATCGTCTGGACGCCCCGGCTCTTCTTCACGACTTGGATTCCCGATTTCACCTTTCTTTTCGCCGCCGCGTTCGAACACGCGTAGCACGTTTCCCGGCTGCGCCGTTTCCCACCGTTCCAGAGGCGTAAGCTCAGGCAATACTCCTTTCAACCGAGTCTCCTCCGGCGTAGTCGGTGGAACAGCGCGAATTGTTTGCGGCAATCCATCCGTCGAGTAGCTTTCGCCGAAGCGCGTGTTCTTGAACGGGACCGAGCCATTGTTGTAAAGCGCCGCGCCCCACAGCATGCCGCCATGCGTCATCATGCTGGTTTTCACTTTGAGGACTTCCGACGCGTGGCATCCCGTCGTGCCGCAGGTCTGCGCCGCAACGCGCAAGTCGCCGGGATTCACGAAACGAACATACTCATAACCTTCGCGCAGCCATTTCGTGAACGGGCGAACCTGATTCGCGGAACTGTCCGCGAGCTGAGCCTCGCGTGGCTGTGGATGCGCTTTCTTCTTTACCTGTTCGTAGATTTCGGAATTGTGCGCGCTCCCGGCAGGAAGGCTCGCGCTCGAATCTCCACCGTGGCAATCGGTGCAAGCCAAGCGAACCGTCCGCGTCGGATGCATGGTCGGCTCATCCGTGCTCACATGGCAACTCACACAACCGGCGTTCTTGTGCGCAACTTCCGCTTGCGACTGCCCAATCAGGCTCGGCTGCTGTTGCACTTGCGAACCCGCGTCGGCGCCGCAGACGAGCCACAGCGCCAATCCAACGAAGAGCCCGAGCTCCGAGGCAGCCACAGGCCGCCGCAAGAGGTCTCGCGTCAGTAAATTCTTCCAGTTGCGCAACAACGCCATGAAAAAATACTCCAACAATCTTGCTGTTAGTCTCTCAAAACTGAAACCGTATATCTGTAAAAAACGAATACATCGTTTTTCCCGTATATATATCCCGCAGGCCCTGTCCTGGAACCAGAACAGCAGCCCCCGCCGTGAGAGAAATATTTTCCGTCAGCGGCGGCCGGTAGCGAACGCCAACGCTCGAATCAGTCCCAATGGCATGGTGAATTGGCGAGTCGAATAGAGCCAGTTCGAGCGGCTCGGTATCCATGAAGCGCAGATAATTCACATTTACGAACCCGCGAAGTTTCGGTGTGATGTCAAAATTGGCGCCCGCATTGGCCAGGAAAATTCCGGGATTCACGAAATTGGACTGCCCTTCATCTTTGCTCGACCGCAAATCCGGAATCAGGCTGTTGCCGGATGTCAGCGCCACACCTGTGCCCGTCAACCTTATGCTCTCGCGATTCCACAAGCTGAAAATTCCGCCCGCAAACTCGGGAAAATCGTCGATCGAATCGAATCCGCGCGCGTGACCGCTCTCGGGGTGGGCCGACCCCGAAGAATAAAAAACCGAACCTTTGAAGCGTATCCAATCCTTATCTACAGACATTTCGAGCGCGGCCATTTGCGCGTTGATGGTGACAGCGCGTCCGGCGATTCCGTTGAAGCTGTCGGTGCCAAGCGCTTGATAGAAAGCGTGCGTCAGATTGATCGGCCCGATGTGACCGTCCCCCGTCCATCCAATGTAGGCAGCATGAATGCTGTGCGGGTGCAGCACTCCCTGCGAGAAAACCGCGCCAATCGGCGCCGGCCGGACCAGAAAACCGTTGTCGTCATAATGAATGGTGGCATCGTCTTTGTTGTAGTGCACGCTAAACTGCGCCGTATAGCCCTGAAACAAAAAATCCTGACGATAAACGTTGCCGATAATCACCTGCTGGTTCCGCAGCGCCATGGAATTCAACCCGCTGTTCGTGTTTTTCTCCAGGAAATTGAAATAAGCGAGATTGTATTGCCAGCGATTCGATTCTAGATTCCCGAAAATGCGAATCCCCGGCTGCGCTTCCACAAAAAGAAACCCACGAAAATCGCTGCTAAATCCCTGAATGCCGGCGCGCACCGAAATAAAATCGAAATTGGGGCTCAGGTCGCGAAGTTTCACTTCCCCAAACGCTTCTTGCAAGCCGATGTGCGAATCCAATCGCGTAGTTCCCTTGCGCACATCCACGTTGACGATGCCCCGCTCCTGCACATCCAGATAATTCAAGCTGATTGCCGGTGTGATACGAATGCGCCAGTCCACTGGACGGAACGAAGTGTCTCCATGAAATAAATCGAAGGAAAACAAAAACACTTGATCCACAAAAGCCTGATTTCCTTTTCCAAAAAAACCGGTGGTTCCGGGACGCGCTGTGCTTACACCAGTCGGAGTCGGTAACCGCCGACCATCGAAAAACGTGTCGCTGATAGCCGTAAAATCAAAAAACGTCTGCGCTCCAAAGATTGGCACATCCCCTTTGAGCTTGTTGGTATCAAACGGATCCCACAACTTTCCCTTCACGTAAGGATGCTCGCCGCCGTATCCGTAACGATTCCAGTCCGGCATGGTAAGAAGCCAGCGGTCCGGCTCTGCACTGAACACGACATTCGCTTGCGGAGGAGGTTCGGGTGCAGGCATCCCAGCGTTGCCTTCAAGTTCGAGACTCTGCTTTACCTCCGGATAGCCAACCACTGGTGGAGCTTCCCCGGGCCCGGTATTGTTTGCCGCAACTCTCGGCGGCAATTGAGGAAGGCTCAATGAAGGCGCAGCCGTCATCGGAATGGCTACCAGGGTTATTTCCCGGATCAAAACGTCGCCGGCCTTCACTTGCATGGCGTCTTCTGCAAATTTCTCGTAGCCCGGCGCATTTACGCTCAATCGATACTGCCCGGGCAAAACGTCGATGAACCGAAACACGCCCTGGGCGTCACTACTTTTCATCCGTTCGAGCCCCGTCGCGATATTTCGCAAGACTACGTGCACGCCGATAACGGGATACTTGTGCGCGTCGCGAACAATCCCTTCCAACGCCCCTTTTTTCTGTCCTGTTTGCCCGGGAATGCGCTGCTGGGAAGAAGCCTGTTGAATATCGCTTGCGATTTCTGCGCTACAAGCTGGATCCGGTCGCGAAGGTACCCGAAGGCTAGCTCCAAAAGTCCCTGGCGACAGCAGTGCAATCACACACGAATATGCCAGCAGGTAGCGTGTCCCCGATCTTCGCCGAAACACGTGAGATGCGGAGCGCACGCTCTTCGTCCTTGTAGGTATTGCGAATTTCACTTCGCGCAAGTCTTGACGGCTCTTGCTATCACAGGTGTTTCAGGCGGAGCAAGAGATTTCAGCCGGGAATTTGGTACCAATTTCCCAACAATTGCTATGTCAATTGCGGAACAGAAGATTGAGCGCAACTCAAAGCTGTGGTACCAATAGGCGCAACGCATGCTGGCAAATGTCCATCGCGGAACCAGTCGCTTTTTTCTTCGATACGAATGGATTGCCGCCATATTTTGCGCCAGTCTTTGCGCCTGCGGAGGAAGCGGTAGCACCACTGTCACGCCTCCGCCACCGCCCCCACCGCAGGCATTGACTCAGAACGACGTCTCGGCGATCGTGCAAGCAGCCGCAGAAGCAGTTAATTCGGACACCATGGCGATCGCCGTCGTGGATCGGCTCGGACGCATCTTGGCCGTGTACCAAGAGCCCTCGGCACCCGCGATGGTTCAAGGCAATTTCAGCCAGATGGTGCCCTCAGACGACTTCGCGGTCTCTTTGGCTCGCACCGGGGCGTTCTTCAGCAACGACCAAGCGCCGCTTTCCTCGCGCACGGTTCGCTTCATCAGCGGAACGCATTTCCCGCCGGAGGTAATGAATACCTCGAACGGCGCGCTCTATGGCATCGAGAATACGAATCGAGCCTGCACTCTAGCCGCAGGTCTTTCTACAACCGTCCCCCCAGCCACGACAATTTCCGGCGCAAGTCCGGGCCTCGGAATTGCTACAGGTAAAGCTGATGTGAATGATTCGCAACAAGCCGCTGTAAGTCCCGGCGGAGTGCCGATATTCAAAGATGGCCAGGAAGTCGGAGGAATCGGTGTCACAGGCGTGAGTGCAGACGTTGCAGAGTACGTTGCGTTTGCGGCCGCCGGCATGATTGCCGCGGGCGGCCCCAGCGCAACCACAGATCAGGTCGGATATCCGTCGTTTCCTTCGCCGGGCGTTGTCACCATCAACGGCATTACGCTGCCTTTTGTGAACCAAACGACATTGCCTGCCGAGGCAACCTCGCCCGGCACGTTCAACGCCGCATACTTTTCAGTCGGACCCACGGCAAGCCCGGGCGCTCCGCCTGACGGCAACTTAATTCCAGCGACAAACGGGCCACTGGGAGGTTTGACCGCCGCGCAGGTAACGCAGATTATCAACGCCGCCGTAGCGACCGCAAATCAAACACGCGCACAAATTCGGCTACCTCTCGGTTCCAAAGCCAGGATGATGATTGCCGTAAGCGATCTCGACGGCACTCTGATCGGCCTTTACAGAATGCCGGACGCCACCATCTTCAGCATCGACGTGGCCGCCACCAAAGCGCGCAACGTAATCTATTTCAGTAGCGCGTTGCGAATGCCCCAGGATTTGAATCAAGTGCCCATGGGCACCGCCGTGACAAACCGCACCATCGGTTTCGGCGGGCAACCATTTTTCCCGCCCGGAATCGACAGTTCCGCGGAGGGGCCGTTTTTCAATCTCTATACCCAGGACGTGGCCAACCCGTGCACTCAGGGATATCAAGTTCCCAGCCCCAGTTGGCCAAAAGCAAATCAAAGCGGAATCGTTTTTTTCCCGGGTTCGGAGCCGCTCTACATTAACGGTGTGTTGGCAGGCGGGTTAGGCGTGAGCGGCGACGGCGTGGATCAAGACGATTATGTCACCGCCGGAGGCGCCGTCGGATTCGAAGCCCCCACATTGATTCGCGCAGACCAGATCCTCATCGACGGTGTGCGCCTCCCCTATCTCAGTTTCCCTCGAAACCCCACGCAGTAACCATCATGTTGTCGACAAGTCCGGTCCAGCCGGTCGATGATTTGCGAAAACGAAGTCGGCGATTTTCCTCGACTCACTTCGCCGGACTCTTTCTCCGCCATTCGTCGATCATATTCGCAACGAGTCCCGTCCAGCCAGTCTGATGGCTCGCGCCCAAACCAGCTCCAGTATCGCCATGAAAGAATTCGTGAAACGGCAGATAATCTTTCCAGTGCAAATCTTCCTGAAATCTCAGCGTCTCGCCAAACACCGGTCGCCTGCCATCACGATCGCGCCGGAAAATTCCTATCATGCGATCCGCAATCTCGCCAGCCATAGCGCGGATTTTTAGGCTTCGCGCGCCTTCAAGCTCCCCGCCAAATGCGTCCGCAAACTTGACTAAAGATTCCAGGATCAAATACGACGTAGGAAACCAAACGGGGCCGCGCCAATTTGAGTTTCCGCCTTTGATCTTTTCTGTTGCATCTGCGGGCGTGTATTTGACCTCATTATTGGCGAAGGCAAAGGGGGAATGCTGGTGGAACTTAGAGAGGCTGCGGATTCCGTTCGATGAGAGGAATTCTTCGGGGTCGAAGAGGCGGGCCAAAATGCGCGTTAATTGGGCACTATCCACTATCGAGAGTACGTGGCAACGCACGCCAGCGCGTGTTTCGGTGTGACACGCGTGACCGACGAGGTCCGGGCGGTTCTTGATAAACCAGTTCAAATTTGACATGAAGTTGGTCAGGTGACTTGACTCATTTTCGCGGATAACTTCGACTCCAAGCATGGGGATCAAGCCCACCAGGGAGCGGACGCGGAACTTGTGGAATTCCCCGCTGGAGAAACGCAGGACGTCGTAGAAAAAGCCCTCTTTTTCGTCCCAAAGCTGGTAATTGCGGCCGCCCATCTTCTTCATGGCGGCGCCGATACCGATGAAATGCTCGAAGAACTTGGTGGCGAGTCCTTCATATACCGGGCGTCCCTCGGCCAGCTCCAGGGCGATGCGCATCATGTGTAGGCAGAAGAATCCCATCCAGCCGGTCGCGTCGGACTGTTCCAAAACTGCGCCGGCGGGGAGTTTTTGGCTGCGGTCAACGACGGTGATGTTGTCAAGGCCGAGGAAGCCGCCTTCGAAGACGTTCAGGCCTTGGCTATCGACTTTATTGACCCACCAGGCAAAATTGATGAGCAGCTTGTGGAAGCATTTTTCGAGGAATTCCTGGTCCGCGACGCCGGTGCGTTCTTTCTCCATCTGATAAATGCGCCAGCAGGCCCACGCTTGAACGGGCGGGTTTAAATCCGAGAATTCCCATTCGTACGCGGGGATCTGTCCGTTGGGATGCTGGAACTGTTCAAATAAAAGCATCCATAAATTTTCTTTGGCTTCGCTAACGTCCAGGAGCGCCAATGTGACGCAATGGAAGGCCAGGTCCCAGGAGGCAAACCAGGGATATTCCCATTTGTCCGGCATAAGCATCACGCGCATGGAATTCAGGTGGCGCCAATGTAGGTTACGAATCTCTTTGCGCGAGGCTGGCGGTGGAGAATTGGGATTATCTCCGTCGAGCCAGAGAGCTACGTCAAAGAAATAAATTTGTTTATTCCAGAGCATGCCGGAGAGGGCTTGCCTTTGAATCATGCACTCTTCGGGAGTTGCGGCGTCGGGGTGAATCGTGGCGTAAAACTCGTCTGCTTCTTCCCTTCTCTCCTTGATAACCGCGTCAACTTGCGCGAAGAAAGATTTGCCGCTTGCCAATTTCTGGTCCGTCAAGCGCAGAGGCAAAACGACCGATTTGCCGGCGGGAATTTTCAAGGCGTAATGAAAACAAGCCTTGGTGCCTAGTTGTTCTGGATTCACGCAGTCTTCGCCATTGATCATGTGGCGATGGAAAGCGTCTTTCACATGTTTTGAGCGGCTCGGCTGGCCGGGGCCGAAAACGCGTGCGGCATTCGTTTCGTTATTGGTAAAAAGAATCACCTTCGGAGCCGGGCCGTAAAGGCGCATCAAACCCAAGCGATAATCGAATTGCAGGTTGTGGAGCCTGGTGGCGGTGCAATCTGCTTCGAGGACGGCCAAATCATCTTGCGCCGAGCCTTCGCGAATTACTGGCTCGATTCCTTGCGATACACCCCACGACCACGTATTTCGAAACCACAAATGCGGGAGGATGTGCAGAACGGCATCTTGCGGGCCGCGATTGAACGTTTCGATGCGGATGCAGATGTCTTCGGGACCGTTTTTTGCATATTCAACGAAAATATCGAAGTAGCGGTTATCGTCAAAAATGCCGGTGTCGAGCAACTCAAATTCGGAATCTTTTCCACCGCGACGGCGATTTTCCTCGACCAGTTGATTGTAAGGAAATTCATTCTGCGGATATTTGTAAAGCATGCGCATATAACTGTGAGTGGGCGTGTTGTCGAGATAAAAATAATATTCTTTTACGTCTTCGCCGTGATTGCCTTCCGGAGAGGTTAGGCCAAACATCCGCTCTTTCAGGATCGAGTCGCGGCCATTCCAAAACGCCAGCGCGAAAACAAGAAGCTGGTAACGGTCGCAGATGCCGGCAATCCCGTCCTCGCCCCAGCGATAGGCTTTGCTGCGCGCCAAATCGTGCGGAAGAAAGTTCCAGGGATCGCCGTTGGCGCTGTAGTCCTCGCGCACGGTGCCCCAGGCGCGTTCGCTGACATACGGACCCCACCGCCGCCAGCGAGGTACGGCGCCGGGATCGGAATCTTCGAGGCGTTTGTGCTCGCGTGAATTTGGGCTGGATTTCCTGGGCATATTTAGCGCAGCAGGGCGTTCACTTGCTTCATCTGGCTGGCGAAGCGGGCAGCATCGTAAGCGGACGGGTTTTGAAGCTGTTGAAACAAACCTTTGATTGCCTCGCGCAGCTGGGCGGAATTTTGAAGTTTCTGGTTTTGATCGTAAGCGAGAAACAAAGATTGAATGGCCATGGCGGCTTGCGCGGCGGAATGTTCGCCCTGAGCGGAAATATTCTCCGCGTCGGCTGAGATTTTTTGCAGCAGGTGCAAAGTAATCGCCGGGTCGTACGAGGTCGAGCTTATTTTGGCCATCAACTCGTCGGCCAGATGCGCTGAACTCGTGGCCGACGCGGCGACGGCATCGCGGTCGGGATTCAGTTGGCTCATCAATTGCGCCAGACGTGAGAGCTCGGAATCCAGTTTCTCTGCGTTTTCTCCATCCAACTGCTGAACAACATCGTGAAACACGGTGTAGCGCGAGGAATTCCACGGAGGATTACCCGGGCGGCGTCCGGGGTAGCCGCGCGCCTGCCGCCAACTCTGCTCCGGAGGAGTGAGATCGTGATGGCACGCGTAGCACTGAAGCTCGGAATATTCGGGCCAAACTTTTCCATGCGAGCGTGACGCGAGGCGCAACAGAGACTGCCTGAGCTGAACGGCCTGCCCGCTGGTGAGCTCGCGAACGTTGTACCAAGGATCTGTTCCGGGGGTCTCGCCCGGCTCACCGGGTACTTTCCAGTGACGCGGCATTACGTCGGAGAACGTATCGAGTTCGAAAAAGAGATCAGGGTGGCCGGCGGCGATCATTTCGTGGTCCACGGACGTTTCGTGGTTGCCGAGGTGGCAGCTCAAGCATTTTTCGGTGCGCCGGTTAAGGTCGCGCGTGTCGTACATGCCCAGCGCGAGCGATTTTTGGTGCGTCCAATCGCGCTCGGTGTGCGGACCCAGCCATCCGGCGGCTGGGCCGTGGCAGCTTTCACAGCTAACGCCTTCGCTTAATTCAAACGTGCGGCCGCGTAGGTTTTCTGGCACGTCCAGGGCGTGGCAGGCGAGGCACTTTGGCGCGGTTTCGGCGCTGCCGAGAGACAGAATTTTGGCCATTCGCTCGCCGATGGGGCCAGTGAGGGCGGTGTAGGCTTTGGAATGCTTGTCCTTCACAATCCAGATGCTGTATTCGTTCTGGAGAACGCGATTGTCGGTGCGTGGGACGATGCTTCCGTGGCAGGTCGTGGAGGCACAGGAACCTGGACCGGTGTATTTGCCGACTGCGTCGTCTGGTTTTGCGGGAGCGAGCGATAAAACAAACGGGCTTTGTGCATAGGCTTCAAACGGAGAAATTGCGAAAAACGCGATTATTGCAAGAAGGAGTGAACTATTCAGGGTGCGCGAAGCCGCGGCCTCGAGTCTCGTTATCATTTTCGTTTGGCAGGGGACACGGGTCGCAGAATCAGCGAAAAACCATGAAACCGAGTTTTTATACTATCGGGGTTGGGTTAAGTCAACGATATCGGCGGGTGGTGGTGTCTTACTTTCAATTCTGGGCTGGTTTGGGTTGCCCGGCGTTCCGTTTATACCTAGAGGCAACCGCAGGTCCCTCGTCGGCCGAAAAGCGGCCTCGCTCGGAAGGCGAGTGCTGGAACCAGTGCCGGAGAACAAATTGTCGTGGAGGCCACACCAGAAGTCGATGACGCTGGGCCAGCTGGCGCTGCACACCGCGTCGGTTCCCGGAGGAACTGCAAAAATTTCACAGGGCGACGAATTCGACGCGTCGCAGGGAAACTTTGGTGGGGCGCAGCCGAAAAGCCTGGGCGAGATTTTTGCGGCGCACGATGAAAGCGTTCGCGCGGCCGAGGATTGCTTGAAAGGAATGACGGAGGAGAAGGCCAGAGGGGCGTGGCGGCTGAAAATGGGGCCGAAAGAACTGATGAGCATGCCGCGGGCGGGATTGCTACGGTCGATCATGCTGAATCATTGGTATCACCACCGCGGACAGTTGTCGGTTTATTTGCGGCTGTTGGATGTGCCGCTGCCGTCGATTTATGGGCCTAGCGCGGACGAGAATCCGTTTGCGTAACCCGCCTTGGCTGAGCAGCGCGGCTTCGGCAGGCAGGCCCGGCAATACATTCAACCCTTGAGCCATCTCTGGTGCAAAAGTAGAAGATCATATTTGTTACCGAGGGCTATCGCTCAACATCGGGCGAGGGGGTAGAAACAATGTCCCCACCGACAGTGCACGAGAAGTCTCCGCTAATCGCCTGACTGGCGCAGTTAGACGCTGACGCAAGAAAATTAGTGTGGGAGGGGAAGACGAGAAACCTGGCTAGTTCTGCCAGTCGGGCCGAGTCGCAGAGATTATTGCGGAGATTTCCTGAAGCTACGGTCGAGGCAGGCTCGCCTACGGCGGGCAGGCGCTACATTGAAACCTTGAGCCGCGACCCGCCTTCGCCGAACAGCTTGGCTACGGCGGGCAAGGGCCACGGTGAATCCTTTGGAAATTGTCGCCAGCGCGTTTCTGGACTTGCTTCTGCGGATTTGTTATATGAAGCATGCGTAGACCATCTCTCAGAAGCGCAGTTTTCCGCTAGAAGATTAAATTTCTCCCGGAACGGGGAGAGTGACTTGGTTTTCGAAGACCTGAGGGAAATTCAGTGCCAGTTCGGTTACATACCCGCCGATCAGCTCAGAAGTTTGGCAACGAAAATCGATGTGCCGCTGTCACGACTGCATAACGTCGCCAGTTTTTATCCACACTTTCGCCTGACTCCGCCGCCTAAAGTGGACGTTCGCGTTTGCCAGGATATGTCGTGCCACTTGCGCGGGGAGTGCGAATTGCGCGCGGATTTGGAAAATGCTTTTCCGCAGGTGGACAAATCGGACGTTCGCGTGAGCGGTGTTTCCTGCCTGGGACGCTGCGACGAGGCGCCTGCCGTTTCGATCAATGATCGAATTTACAGCAGCATGAGTCGAGAGCGCGTGATGGAGATGGTCGGCGGTGTGTTGGCGGGCAGCAGCTTGCCACACGCTGCGCATGCGCGTCGCGGCGCGAAGTGTGCTTCTGATCCTTATCCGGAGGGAGGTGCGCAGCGCTACGCCGTGGTTCGGAGCGTGGTGGCGTCGCGCGACTGGAATTCCGCGTTTGCGACACTGAAGGCTTCCGGGCTGCGAGGACTTGGCGGGGCGGGATTCCCTACCGAATCGAAATGGCAGTTGGTGCGGCAGGCTGCGGAGACGGAAAAATATGTGGTGTGCAACGCGGATGAAAGCGAGCCGGGGACGTTTAAAGACCGGTTCATACTGACCCATCTTCCGCATCTGGTTCTCGAGGGAATGATTTTGGCTGGGGTGCTGGCGGGCGCACGTACGGGAATTCTTTACATCCGGCATGAGTACGAAGAACAGGAAGAGATTCTTCGAGAAGAAATTCGAAAGTGTCGAGAGCAAGGGCTGCTGGGAAAGAATATCCTGGGCAGCGACTTTACTTTCGAGCTAGATACTTTTGTGAGTCCCGGCGGATACATTTGCGGAGAAGAGAGCGCTTTGTTGGAAGCGATTGAAGGAAAACGCGCGGAGCCGAGGAATAAACCGCCCTTCCCGGTGCAGCAAGGACTGTGGAACAAGCCGACGGTGATAAATAATGTGGAAACGTTTGCGAACGTGCCATCCATTCTGCTGCGCGGCGTGGATTTTTATAAAGCGCAAGGGACGGGCGGGTGCGCTGGGCTGAAATTTATTGGCGTGAGCGGTGATGTGGTGCGGCCGGGCGTTTATGAAGTGCCGATGGGGACGCCGGTGTCTGAGCTCATTTTCAAATATGCCGGTGGGCTGCCGGATGGAAAAAAATTGAAGGGCTTTGCGCCGTCGGGACCGTCATCGGGATATTTGCCCGCGTCCATGGCTGACGTGCGGCTGGATTTCAAAGCGCTCGCGGATGCGGGATCCATGCTTGGGTCGGGCGCGCTGGTTGTGTGCGCGGAAGACACTTGCATGCTGGACATGGCGCTGAACTCTACCCGATTTTTCCGCAACGAATCTTGCGGCAAGTGCGTTCCGTGCCGAGTAGGCTCGCAGAAAATGGTTGATTTGCTGACTGCTTGGACCGAGGGCGAAGGATCTTCTGGCGACATGGTGTTGATCGACGAACTTTCCGACGCGCTGCGGCTCACTTCGATTTGCGGGCTGGGACAAGTAGTGCCGGCGCCGATTTCTTCCGTGCTGAAACATTTTCGGGATGAGGTGGACGCGCATGTGACGAAGCGCGTGTGTCCGTCCGGAATTTGTGACGTTGGCAAAAGCTCGCGAAAAATTCCCACGATGGCCGCGAGGCTCACATGAGCACGAACGCCAGCGGGCTCGTGGAACTGACGATTGACGGCAACAAAGTTTCCGTTGCCGCAGGGACTACGGTTTTTGACGCAGCCCGCATGCAGGGCATTCCCATTCCAACTTTGTGTCACCAGCAAAATGAGACGCCGGTGGGCGTTTGCCGCATGTGCGTGGTAGATGTGGGGGCGCGAGTTTTCACCGCGTCGTGCGTGCGGCCGGTGGAAGCGGGCATGGTGGTGAACACGAATTCGGAGAAAGTGCAGCGCGCGCGGCGGACGCTGGTGGAATTGCTGATGGCGGACCATCCGAGTCCGTGCACGCGCGAGCAACACTCCGGGGACTGCGAGCTCGAAGCGATGGCGCGGCGGGGACATGTGACTCGGCCGCGGTTCGCGCCGCATCGCACTGGACGGGCGAAAGACAGCTCGTCACCGAGCATTGCGGTGGATTTTGATTCTTGTATTCTCTGTGACCGCTGCGTGCGAGGGTGCGGAGAAATTCGCGATCATTTTGTGTTGGCGCGTATGGGGAAAGGCACCGCGGCAGGAATTGCGTTTGACGATCAACGCGCGATGGGTGAGTCGTCGTGCGTTTCGTGCGGCGAATGCATGGTTTCATGCCCTACCGGGGCACTTACGAATAAAGTTTTCACGCACACGGCGCTGGGCGCAGGGCCGACGTTCGAACCGGTGCCGATGGAGGAACTGCAACAGCTGCCTTTTTTTAAAGGCGTGTCGGGAACTTTTCTTAGCTTGAATCGCGGGGCGGTGGTGCGCAGACAATTCAAACGCGGAGAGATTATTTGCCGCGAGGGCGAGTACGGATCGACGGCGTTTTACATATTGGAAGGAAAAGCGCGGGTTTCGATTTCGAATCCTATGGCGCATGTGAAAACCAAGGGCGTGGTGAAGAAATTCCTGGGCAAACTTTCCAGCAAGCTGGCGCAACGCCAGCAGGACCAGCGCGACGAAGAAACGTACAAGCGGTGGATACCTATCGACGCGCCGGTGGACCTCGATTACGACAGTCCGGTGGCGGAGCTGAATCCTGGCGATCTTTTTGGCGAGATGACTTGCATGAGTTTGTATCCGCGGTCGGCGACGGTGCGCGCGGAGACGGACTGCACGATGCTTGAGATGCTGCGAAATGTTCTCGACATCATGCAGCGAAATAAGAATTTTCGCGCGCAGCTCGAAAAATCTTACAGGCAGCGCGCGCTGGACAGCCATTTGCGTGCGGTTCCGGTGTTCGCCGAGCTGACGGACGAATTCATCAGCAGCTTGCGCGAAAATGTCGAGCTGGTGCGCTATTCGCCGGGTCAAATAATTTGCCGGCAGGGCGAGCCGGCTGATTCGTTTTACCTCGTCCGCATCGGATTCGTGAAAGTGACGCAAACACATCTGGGCGGAGAAATGGTGATGGCGTATCTCTCCCGCAGTGAATACTTCGGCGAGACGGGTTTGTTGCGCGAGGATGTGCGCACGGCGACTTGCACGGCGCTCGATCATGTGGAGGTGGTGCGGATCGGCGCGAACGACTTCAAGCGGATGCTGGCGGAATTTCCGAAGGTGCGCGAAAAGCTTGAGGTGGTGGAACAAGAACGCATGGAGATGAATCGGGCGCGGCTCGCGGTGCTGCAGAATGTTCCGCTCGACGATTTTCTGACGCAAGGCTTGATGGAGGCGCAGAGTCTTTTACTGCTCGACCTGACGAGCTGCACTCGGTGCGACGCTTGCGTGCGTGCTTGTGCGGATGCGCATGATGGCGTGACGCGGCTGGTTCGCGAAGGATTGCGGTTCGACCATTATTTGGTGGCGACGTCGTGCAGGCAATGCCTGGACCCGCTGTGCATGGTTGGGTGTCCGGTGGGGTCGATTCGACGGCGCAATTCGCTGGAAGTGATTATCGAGGACTGGTGCATTGGGTGCGGATTGTGCGCAGAAAATTGTCCATACGGAAATATAAATATTCATCCGTTTAATGTGATGGTGGAGGATCTGGCGTCGCCCGGCCACAAGAAGGCCATTGTGAAACAGAAAGCTACTTCATGCGATTTGTGCACGGAGTATGCGGAACCTAGCTGCGTATATGCATGCCCGCACGACGCGGCGCATCGGGTCGATCCGAGAAAGTTTTTCGCGGGACTGCTAAAGCCGGCGCCGACCACGACAAACCAGAGCTAGAAAATTGCGGGCGGATCAAAAAATCCAAAGTGCGCATTGATCGTACGCATCAGAAATGGCTGGCGGCTTCGCTCATTATTTTGGGCATGGCGACGTCCGTCTATCTATTTTACGCCGCGCACTCCCCTGCCGGGCCAAGCGGCGGAAGTCCAATCGGACTTGCTTTCGGAATTATCGGGTCGAGCTTCATGGTGTTTGCGGGATTGCTGGCTGCGAGGAAAAAACTGCCGGTTTGGCGATTGGGGCGGGCGCAGAGCTGGATGCGCGGCCACTTGTGGCTTGGGTTGCTGAGTCTGCCGCTGATTTTATTTCATGGAGGATTTCGATTTGGCGGGCCGCTGACTAGTGTGCTGATGATTCTACTGATCATTGTTGTCGCCAGCGGGCTCTTCGGCGCCGCGTTACAACACTATATGCCCAACGTTATGACGGCGGAAGTAACGAAGGAGACTATCTTCGAGCAAATCGGCCACGTGCGCGACGGGATGATCGCCGAAGCTGATGCGCTCATCGCTACGTCGACGGGATCGAGCAGTGCTGTAGGCATGAAGCCGTCGGCAAGGTCCGCTGGGGTGCAAACGGCGATGCTCGCCGAAGAGGTAGCGACGCCGCTTTCTAGTTTTTACGTTCGCGAGATGCGGCCGTTTTTGCAAAGCGATGGCGCGGGCAATCATGCGTTGGCAGATACGGGCACGGCACGCGCGGTTTTTGTGGAGTTACGAACCCTACTGCCTCCCGAAGCACATGACACGGTCGAAAAGCTCGAGGACATTTGTGACGAAGAAAGGCAGTTGCGGCGGCAAGTGCAACTGCATCACTGGCTGCATGGATGGTTGATGCTGCATATACCGCTTTCGTTTGCGCTGTTGTTGCTTGGGTGCGTGCATGCGTTTATGGCGTTGCGTTATTAAGATGCGGCCCGCCTCCGACGAAGAGGTTTGGCTACGGCGGGCGGGCCCTCCTACGGCGAGGTAGGATCGGCTATGGCGGGTGGGGAGCGAGGAAACTTGGCGCGAGCGAAGGTGACAACGAAGAAGCTTGCTCAACGCATTGACCTGAATTATTTCAAGCGCTCGCATCCTTTTCGGCGTTTACGTTTTATTTTGTCGGTTGCTGTGCCGACTCTTGCGCTGATCTGGCTGGCGTCGTTTGCGCTCAACCGCAACAATCGCGTTTACAGCAGCGGCAAGATGTCCGCGAGCCACGCGGTGTTGACCGAACGCTGCAGCTCTTGCCACGTGAAAAAAGCTAGCGGCTTTAGCGCGAACGCCAGCGACCAAGCTTGCGAGACTTGCCACGACGGTCCCATCCACCACGCAAACCAGGTGTTCACACCGAACTGCTCCACGTGCCATCGAGAACATCGCGGAAGCCTGCGGCTGGCAGCGACGAGCGACGGCAGTTGCACGCAATGCCACGCAAATCTTCGCGCGGTTGGCTCGACCACGCATTACGCGCGAAATATTGATGGATTTGATTCCAGCCATCCCGAATTTGCGGCGGTGCGAGCAGGCAGCATTGATCCTGGCACGATCAAGTTCAATCATCGCGTGCATCTGAAAACAAATCTTTTGGGCCCGAATGGGTTGGTGCAACTAGCTTGCGGTGATTGCCACCGTCCGCCCACGTCCAATGAAACTTTGAGGTTCGGCGAGCAGACGAAAGCTACTTCGGCCGCGCAAAAGCCGGAGCCTCCATCAATGAATCCCGCGCGCAGGTACATGTCACCCGTCACTTATGCGCAACACTGTATTGCCTGCCACGGACTGCAATTCGATAAGCGATTTGCAGAAAGCGCGCCTCACGACACACCCGAAGTCGTTAACGCGTTCGTGGTGCACAAATTCCAGCAGTACATTGCCGCGCATCCCGCGGAATTGCGCATTACAAATTCGGATCCGAACTTGCCTCAGAAGCCCTTCCCTATTTCGCCCCGAGTGCTCACAGCTCCGCAGTGGGCTTCGGACAGAGTGGCGGAGTCGGAGCGGCTTCTTTGGCGGAAGACTTGCAAGCAATGCCATGCGCTGAGTTTTTCAGAGAGCCAACCGCTGCCGGTGGTGGCAAAGTCGGGCATCACAGTTCGATGGTTTCAGCATGCCGTGTTCAATCACGACAAACATCGGCTGGTGAAGTGTGAGGAGTGCCATTCAGCCGCAAGAACTAGCCAGGAAACTTCCGACGTTCTTTTGCCGGCAATTCGGACTTGCGAGCAGTGCCATCACTCGGGGAGCGAAGCCGCTGAGGCACGATGTTTCGAGTGCCACACCTACCATGATTGGACGAAAGAAAAGCCGGCCCTGGGGAATCTGACGCTGCTGGAAATCAAAAACCACTAAGGCCATGGGAACGATCTCGCGAGGGTCAGTTTCCGATTAAACTAGCCAGGCATTAGGACGGTTATCCGCTACAGTTCTTCCAAGCGGATTTATCGTAAAGGCCTAAGCTCAGAGATATGGACGTCAAGGTGGCCTAATTGAACGGTGACTCCATAGTCGCCTAGAAGTTATTGAAGCGGAGGGCTGGCGACTGTAGGAGCGCTGCCGTCGGTGGTGTTACCGATGACGCCGCTCTGATCGCTGAAGAACCCGCGCTGACCGCTCTGCCCTACGACTGCCGGCTGTCCCACAATCGTGTAGGTCTGGAAGCCCGTGCATCCGCCGACCGCCGGAGTTGCCGTGGCGCCAACATAGGTGAAGAAATAACCGCTCTTGGCCGTCGCTGCCGCAGTTGCACCGGCTAGCAGGGGGTCAATCAATAAAGCCGCGCCGCAAACTGCAACGCTGCCCGGTGCGCCGCCATTGATCCTGGAAACTGAACGCCCCAACTGGACGCGTAGATGACCGCCGAAGTATTGATGGTACGAATCGAGCCAACCGCGGGGGCCTCATTGGCTGCCATGCGGGCGCGCAGCAAGTCCGGAATAGCGATAGCCGCGATGATCAAGATGATCGCGACGACGATCAGCAACTCGATCAGTGAAAAACCCTTATGTTTTCTATTCACGTTCGCTCGCTCCCCGAATAAAGTGCTCAAACTCTGTACCAGGCGGCGTCCATCGACGCAACACCTGCTCACAGCCCAGGCGCAGGGCTTTAAGCAGCTAAGGATCGTTCGCGAGCGCTGATTCAAGCGGAACACCATCCTGGCTAGGTGTGATTGATTACAGCCGGACATTGCGGTTCTCTACAGGGAAGCATTGTCCGATCAACAGTGCTTACCGGAGAAGTTAAGATGTTCGGCAATACGATCCTCTTCCATTCTTGGTTGCTCCGGCAGCCTTGGTCTTCGTGGCTCTCCTTGCAAGCTATATTCCAGCGCGACGCGCTGCGGCAGTGGATCCGATCCTCGCGCTGCGTTATGAATGATTTGGGCTTGCGTTACGGTTCGATGGTTTCAGGCATGCCGTGTTCAATCACGAGAAGCACCGGTTGGTGAAGTGTGAGGAGTGCCATTCAGCCGCAAGAACGAGCCAGGGAACTTCAGACGTGTTACTCGGCGAGGCTCATCCGTTCGATGTTTTTGACAGCTTGGTCTGGGGTTGAAGCCGGGACAATCGATCTCTGCGCATCGCAGAGGAAGCGGGAGCGCCCTCGACTTCCCGGACATCGGTTGTTTTGTAGAAGTTTTCCTTCTCGCACACGCGACAGCGCAGATTCAACGACGGAAAATGTGTTTCGTCTGCAGCGCGTCCGGGATCTGGGTGAACGGACGTTTGCCTGTTTGCAATTCTGGCAGGCACCGGGATCGTTTGACCACAGGAGTGGCAGCGCACACCGTGATACTTTTCCATCTTAGTTCCAAGCGTCATTTTCAACCTCATAGCGGGTGATTGAAAGAGGATAGGAGAGCATTCTATCTTATCCTCGTGTTGATAACGCAACCAGTTTAGTCAGCAAGTTTGCCTGCATACGCGTTTGCTAAGTGCTTTAGTTTATGACACATACGTTCTTAGGATGGTCACGAAATCGAGCCCCTGTGGAAAAACGCATTTGCAGTCTTCGTGGAACTTCGCGTCGTGGGGAGAAAGGCAGAACAAAGAAAGCAGCAGGTCCCTCGTCGGTAAAACGTTGATGTGGCCAGTTGGGCAGTTACAAAAACCTTTGACACCCCCGATGTTCCCATTTTGCCCACGCCGGGAGAATTCGCATTGGCGCTGGAGTCAGGTATTACGATGCCGCCCGCCTCAGATGCGCTGCACTTTTTTAGAGATTGGGATCGTCGCCACCAAAGTCCGCGCTCGCAAATCGAGAACACTCACGCTGCCCGCCTCGTTATTCGCAGTGTAGATCCTCCGGCCGTCAGGAGAGATCACGAGCATGTGGGTGTGGCTTGCACCAGTAGGAATTTCGCCTACGAGTGAGCGAGTATTTGTGTCCACGATGTAGATGGCGCATTGGCGAGTTCCGCGGAAACATACAGCAATCCGTCAGGCCCAAAGTGCGCGCAGTGCGGACGAACCTTTTTGCCGAGATCAATGACGGCAACGGTCCTCCCCTGGTGCAGGTCCACGACGTGAATGGTGCTTCCATTCGAGCCGGGTTTTCCCACCCATGTGTTTCCGTAGATAGGAACCAAGCCGAAGCGACCGTCCGGGGAGACAGTGACCTCGTGCCCGTTAATGTCAACCCCCACTGTGGCCAGAACCAGTTTGGATGTGGTATCCACCAGCAAGACGCTGTGCTCAATTTGGTTAGCAACGAAAAGAAGATTGTCTGAACGCGGGTCACCAGAAACGCTGCACACAAATAGAAGGCACGCGAAAAAGGAAATGCCCAAGTGGAGGTGTCCCGCAATTCCCTGTCCCAAGCCGAGCAGAACTTCTAATTGGCCGAAAGTATAGCACCTCATACCTGCAGATTTGTGCGATTGAATAGCATCCTGCTTTCGACGGAGGTGAAGAAAGAGGAGTTCTCGCGCAAACTGAAACAGCGCTGACGAGACCCGATTCGGTATCCGGAGCAGAGTCAAGATCCCTGGATTTAGCGTAGCCGCCGTTATTCGTATTTATCTGCGGCAACGTTTTCGTAGTTAAGCCGTCTAACGTCCGAGGAAGAGATGACAGGAGTCCAAGCTATGGCGCATTGGCGACGGCAGCCCGTACGAATGCTCGATTTGGCCGCAGGCTTGTTTTCGCTTCTGCTAGTGCAGAACGCTTCTGGTTTCCCATTTCACACGACGAGCGCTAATCTCAGTCCGCGCATGGTTTACCATAACCTTGGTTCGCTCGTTGGTGTGGTTCTGACTGAAAGCCGCCATATTGTGAAAGATTTGGAAACACTATATGAACTCCGCCAACTGGCGTTGGGAACTTCCCCGGCAGAGGGGTCGTCAGTCCCTATTTCTCTGAGCTCTTCATCCCCCTCGTCCGTTCAAGAGGCGGTTTGCAACTACCGGGCGATTCCTGGGCCGAGCGGAGCCAAGTACCGATGTCTTCTGTTCCGTCCCGATAGTACTCGCTTTTCGTCAGTCCCCCGCTGCTGATGCCTAAGTCCTAGGACGTCTTGGGCTCGCACAAGGATCAACATTTTTCAATCTAGAATCTGACTCTGTGTATCAGATACGTGATCTCGGCTTACGTATCCGGGTCGAACTGTTTGCCGATAGCGGGCCCATATAGTGAATGGCGCGGATCGATTTCGAAGTAACATCTCGACTGATTATAACAAAGCTGCACCAACACCTAGTGGACCTATGCGCGGTGAACCCTCGTACCGGAAAAGTCATTACAAAAAGGCCCGGTTAGCGGAAGCTGAGCCACCACCTTAACCTTGCTGTTATTGACGAGCGTATAAGAGCCAGTTACACTCGCACTTCCATCGAAAAGGCGCATCTAAACGGAACACGCGGGTTCCGCAGACGAGCGGCGCGCCGGGGTGCCGGATGAATGCTGCTGCGGACCGTAGCTTCGCAACGTTGACTCCTGCTCGCCTGGTTTATTTGCTCTGCGGTTTGCTGATCCCCTTTGCGTGTGTCTCCGCGAAACAATCAGCACAATCCAATACGGCGCAACAATCATCCACTTCCCCTTCATCTTCGACTAGCGCGGGAACTCAGGAAGCAACGCCCAAATCTGCACCCAAGACTCAGGGCTCTTCCGGTGTAACAGCAGAAGTCGATACGCATGCGAGTGTGCCGTTCGAATCGCATACAAACCTGGTTCCGGTTAGGGTGGTCGTGCATGATTCGGATGGAAAGGTAGTCACGAATTTAACCAAGGAAGATTTCCGGTTATTTCAAGACCGCAGGCCCCAGTCGATTTCGCATTTTTCCGTGGAAACTCCGGCCTCTGCTGCGCAGCGGGTCGTGCGTGGCGAAGCTGCCGGGGCATCCGTCGATCAGCCCAGCGCCGCCGCACCGGGAACCTTGGCGATGCCTACTCGATTCGTCGCGCTGATGTTCGATGATGTGCATCTGAATCTGCAAGACCTCATGCAAGCGCGGCTCGCTGCGCTGCGCTTCCTGGAATCTTCCGTGGAATCAAGCGAGCGCGTTGCTATTTTGACTACCTCGGGACAAACGCAAGTGGATTTCACGGATGACCGCGCCAAGATTCACTCGATGGTGACTCAACTTTTGCCGCATCCTATCGGAGGATACGATCCTTCGGGGACCAGTCAGTGCCCGCCCATGAACTACTACGAAGCCGACCTGATTCAAAATAAAAACGATCAGCAAGCCAGTGCGGCTGCGATCGCCGATGCGATCGCATGTTCAGGCTTTAGCGGTCCCAACGCTTTGACTCAGGCACAATCCCTTGTTGTGTCAACGGCGGCGGAACTGGTGAACGCCGGGGACATCAATACGCAATATGCGCTCCAGCGGTTAGTGGAAATCGTTCGCCGAATGTCCGCTCTTCCCGGGCAGCGCAGCATCGTTCTGGTTTCTCCAGGGTTTCTGACTCCGACGCAGGAATACGATCTTTCAGCGGTGATCGATAAAGCGACGCGTGCGAACGTCTTCATCAATACGCTGGACGCGCGCGGGCTGTACACGGTCGATCCCCTGGGAGATATCACTCGGCCGGTACCGGTTCCCTCAACCCCTGCCGCGACGGCGATGGACCTGAGCTACCGTGTCCAAGCACAGGAGCGCCAATCGGACGTGCTGGCGGAACTTGCTGATGGCACCGGCGGGTTTTACTTCCGGAACAACAATGATCTCGACAAAGGATTCCGCACAACCGCGGCGGTTCCCGAGTTGTCCTATCTTCTGGCATTTATTCCCGAAGCGCTGAAATTCAACGGCCAGTTTCATTCGATAAAAGTTTCAGTGGCTGCCAAGGGAAAATATACGGTTCAGGCGCGGAAAGGATTTTTCGCACCGAAACACGGGCAGACTCCGGAAGAAGCGGCCAAGCAGGATATTGAGGAGGCGGTTTTTTCGCAGGAAGAACACCAGGGCGTTCCCATCGAACTGCATTTGCAGTATTACAAGAGTGATGCGGTAAATGCGAAGCTTTCCGTCCTGACGCGCGTGGATTTATCTCATGTGCGCTTCGAAAAGTCAGAAGGGAGAAATACGGACGACCTGGCGATCGTCGCGGCGCTCTTCGACCGGAATGGAAATTTCATCGCCGGAAATGAGAAAACCGTTGAGCTGCGCCTGAAGGACTCTACACTGCAAAGAATGACTCAAACGGGCATGACGGTGAAAATCGGCTTCGACGTAAAGCCGGGCGGTTACATTGTGCGCCTGGTTGTGCGAGACTCGAAAGCAGCAAACCTATCGGCAAAAAATGGCGTGATTGAGATACCGTAAGACGGAAGGTGAAAAATGACGCATCGACGCTTGACCTTAATGATATTTCTGACCCTGGCATTTCTTGCCGCTGCAGGGTTCGGAGGACGCTTGCTGGGCTTGTTTGGAGTTGCGCAGGCACGCCAGTCTGCGCAAGAGTCCACGCCGCAGCAAGCGGAGCAAGCTCCCGCAACCGCGCCCGCAATCAAGAGCGAGACGCGAGCAGTGCGCGTGGACGTAATCGTCACGGACAAGAAAGGCAACTACATACACGATTTGAAGGCCAATGATTTTCGTGTTTTCGAAGACAACAAGCAGGAACCAATCGTAAATTTTTCGTTCGGCGCGAACCCAAACGCGCCTCCGGCAGCCCAGCGACACTACCTAATTCTGTTTTTCGACAATTCGACGATGTCGTTCAGCGATCAGCCCCAAGCGCGTGCCGCTGCGGCAAAATTCATAGACGAGAATGCGGGGCCCGATCGCGTTATGGCCGTGGTGGAGTTTGGCGGCAGCATCCGGATCGTGCAGAATTTTACTGCTGATCCCGACCGGCTAAAACTGGTGGTCAAAAATATAGGCACATCTGCCGTTTCGCCCAATGGAGATGTCGCATCCGGGGCGGCTTCTAACGGAGCCGCGGATTCAGGGGGGTTATCGACGGCCGGTTCGGTGATGCTCAACAACTCGGTCAGCGATTTCGGCGCGCAGAGTTTGCTGCTCGCGATTCGAAGTATGGCAAGAAATCTGGCGAGCATTCCCGGACGAAAAAGCATGATCCTGTTTACTTCCGGGTTTGCGCTTACTCCCGAGCGGCAGTCGGAGCTAACCGCCACAATCGACACGTGCAATAAAGCGAATGTCGCGGTTTATCCTCTGGATGTCCGGGGGCTGACCACGCCGATGTCGTTTATTCCCGACCATTCGCCGAACAGAGGCAGCTTGGCGTTGGATCGCATCCCGATCGAAAACGAATCTTTGCGATCTACAGGCGCGAGGCTGGTGCTCGCGACGGTTCATCCTTCTTCGCCAAGCGGAACGGCTTTCTTTCAACACGGAGGCGGTGGGGGCGGACACGGAGGTGGCGGGGGCACCGGCGGCGGAGGAACGGGTGGTGGCGGGACGGGAGGAGGCGGAGGTAAAGGCGGCGGTACTGGGGGAGGAGGAACCGGCGGCGGTAAAGGGGGCGGCGGAGGTAGCGGCGGCGGAACACGCGGCAATCCGGGCGGAACTTATGGCAATGCAAATTACAACCAGCCGCGATCCATTGTTCCCCCATTTCCACCGTCCGCGGCAATAAATCAGCAACTGCTTTATGAGTTGGCGGAAGGAACTGGGGGATTCCCGATTCTCAACACGAATGATTTGTTCGCCGGACTGCAAAAAATCGCGCGCGAGCAGAACGAATACTACCTGCTGGGATATGTGCCATCTAATTCCGCCGAAGGAACTTGCCACACTCTTAAGGTGAAGGTAGAAGGCCACGGCGCGAATGTACGGGCGCGCAGCGGGTACTGCAATGGGAAACCGGTGGACGTGTTGGCTGGAAAACCCATCGAAAAGGAGCTGGAGACTCGCGCGGCGGCTTCGGCCTCGACGACGACGGCCGGTGGATCGCTGGAAGCGCCGTTTTTTTACACGTCGGCAAACGAAGCGCGCGTAAATCTGGCGATGGAAATTCCTTCGTCCAGCATAGATTTTGCCAAGGTGAAGGGGAAATACCACGCAGATGTAAATGTGCTGGGCATCGCGTATCGGGCGGACGGGTCGGTAGCGTCGCGGTTCAGCGACGAAATCAATATGGATTTCGAAAAAGAGGAATGGCAGAAGTTTACGCAATCTCCCATGCGGTACCAGAATCAATTTTCGATCGTTCCCGGAAAGTACCGGCTGGATGTGGTTCTTTCGGGCGGCGGACAGAAATTTGGGAAATATGAAACTCCTCTGGTAATCGAGCCGTACGACGGGAAAAGCTTCAGCCTCAGCGGAGTGGCGCTGAGCAATCAGATGCGGCGTGTTTCCGACAGCGAAAGTAATATCGAGGCGGATTTGCTCGCGGACCGCTTGCCGATGATCGTGCAGGGCGTGGAACTTACTCCTTCGGGAACTAACCATTTCAAGAAGACTGACCGGGTGGTCCTTTACGCGCAGGTTTATGACCCGCGTCTGACCGATCCGAATCCTCCCACAATAGGATGCCAGTACGTCGTCATCGACCAGAAGACTGGGAAGCAAGTTCTTGCAACCGGCGGAATCCCCGTGGCCAATTTCGTGCAGAAAGGCAACCCGATGATTCCACTGGCGCTAAAGATTCCGGTGGATAATTTCCCGCCGGGAGAATACCGCCTGGAAATGCAAGCCGGTGAAGCGGGCGGGGCAGTTTCTCAGGTCAGAACGGTGACGTTCACGGCCGAATAGAGCTCGAACGCCGATGCGCGGAAATCGTAGCCCATTGGATTGCGGACGAATTCGTCGGGCGTCAGCTTCGCGTACCCACTTTCTTTCAGGTGAGGATTGCGGACAGCGGTGCGGGAAGGCCGACGCGCCTCAGCAAGTCTTGGAAGCGAGGATCGTTCCGCAAATCGTCCATGCTTGGATCTAAGTGGAGATAGGTAAGCCAGTGGGAGTGCTCTTTGTAAGATTTGTCCAAGTATTCAACTGCGCGGGCGTTTTCTCCCAAGCCGATATGGATCCCAGCGAAGAAGTGAGGCGCGATATATTTGTGCTCTGCGAGCTTTGTCAGATCATCGAGGATCTGTCGCGCTTCTTTCGCCCTTCCAGCCTTTCCATAAGAATGCGCCAGCGCCGCGCGCATCAGAGGACTATCGCCCGACAGGTCCGCCCCCTTCTCACCCTCGGTGATGGCCAATTCGTAGCGACCCGTTGTCCTGTAGAGCAGGCCGAGAATCCAGTGGGCGACGGGGTAGTTCGGATCGAGTTCGACAGTTTGCAGAAGTTGTTCGAGGGCGTCGTCGTATCGCCGGGCCATGTAGTAGGCCCATCCGATCGCCGCGTTGACAATGAGAGACAACGGATCGAGCGTTTGGCTGTTTTGCATCTGGGCAATCGCTTCTAACTGACGGCCCATCGTCATCACATATTCGGCGTGCCAATGATTGGCAGTGGGGTAGGTGGGATTGAGTTCAAGACTGCGTTGGAACTTCTGAGCCGCTTCCCACTGCCAATCGTGAAGCCACAACGCCGCTGCCAGCGGCGTGTGGGCTTCACCAAGATCCGGGTCATGCGCGCCCAGGAAATCAATCCGGGATTCAATCCACATAATGTGCTGAACGCTACCTACGATCTGTTTACTGCGGGATATTCGGATGCGGGCGGGGCGGAATTCGATCGCCAGCTCGTGGCGAAACTGGAAGCGCTTCCAGGCGTTCAGTCGGTGGCCCTGTCGAGCAACGTGCCGCTGGAATTTAGCTCAGACGCGATCAACGTGAAACCCGAAGGGTACGTTTCGCAGCCGAACGAATCGATGGAGACGAACGAAACCATCATCACGCCGGATTATTTCCGGACCATGCAGATCCCGATTGTGGAGGGGCGCGACTTCACGCTGCAGGACACGAAGAGTTCGCAGCGCGCGGTGATCGTCAACGAAGCATTTGCGCATCGTTACTGGCCAAATCAGGAAGCGCTAGGCAAGCAGCTCAGGGCGGACTCGACGCACGAATGGTTCACAGTGGTCGGTGTGGCGCGCGACAGCAAAGTGGACAGCCTGGAGGAAAAGCCAGCGCCGTTCCTGTATCTGCCGCTCTACCAGGTTTACCAGGCCACCATGACGATCAATGCGCGAGTGACCGGGGATCCGTTGACTCTCGGCGAAACGGTGGAGAAAACGATCCATGAACTGAACGCCGACCTGGTGGTGTTCGATGTGGGCTCGCTCGAATCGGGCGAGCAAATTATTAATTTCCCCCAACGCATTGCGGGAACCTTGTGGGTGCATTTGGCGTGCTTGCGCTGGTGCTCGCCGCGGTGGGAATTTACGGCGTGACGGCCTATACTACGCGGCTGCGCACCCATGAAATCGGCATTCGCATGGCGCTGGGCGCCAGCAAAGATGACATTCTGCGGCTGGTAATCGGGCATGGACTTCGCTTGACGTTCATCGGGGTGGGGCTGGGCCTGGCAGCGTCGTTCGCACTGACGCGCCTTCTAAGTAGCTTTCTCCTCGGCATAACAAGCACCGACGCGCTGACCTTTTCGAGCGTGGCTATCTTGCTCTGCGCGGTGACCTTGCTCGCCTGTTTCATCCCCGCGCGCCGCGCGATGCGTGTGGACCCGATGGTCGCTCTACGCCACGAATGACAGCCTGGGGATTCAACTCCCTAAGGGCTTGCTATCCGCGACACGAGCGGGCAATCGCAGCCCTTGAAGATGCCTATCGCGATCGTTCGATGCTCCTTGGATATGGATCCGCGACTCGGCCCTGTCCGCTCCGACCCGCGTTTCCAGAATCGACTGAGTCGCATCCACCTCCCAGACCAACCCGCCCCTTGAGGTTACCACGCAGACCACGCAGGGTTTCGCTTGCCGGCGTTCGGGTCCAGGGAGTAGAATAGATTCCCCCGCAGCGAGGACGCTATGGAGAGGTCTCTATTTACATCCTTCGGACTGCGCGAAAATCCATTCAGCGTTAGCCCGGATCCTCGTCATTTATTCCTGACCGTTCAAGCTCAAAAAGCTTTTGATGCCCTGGTAGGAGGCATTCAGTCTCGACAAGGCCTTATTCTACTGACCGGCGATGTGGGAACTGGAAAAACGACCCTCGTCAATTCCCTGCTTGGTTGGCTCGAGAACAATGGCACTCCGAAAGCGTTCATTATCAATTCCCACCTGGAAGTTAAGGAATTGTTTGAATTGATGCTGGCGGATTTTGATGTCCCGGCCGACCCACAGGGTGGCAGCGCCTTTTCGCGATTGCATGCCTGGCTGCTGGAACGGCACCGCGTTGGCCAGACCGCCGTGCTGATCATCGATGAGGCGCAAGGCCTTCCGCCATATACGCTCGAGGAAATTCGGCTGTTGCTGAATCTCGAAGTGCCGGAGGGCAAGTTGCTTCAGATTGTTCTTTCGGGACAATCGGAGCTCGAACAGAAACTTAAACGGGTGGAACTGCGGCAGATCCACCAGCGGATTGCCATTCGTTGCAAAACGAGGCCGATGAATCTGGAAGAAACTCGCGATTGCATCCAGCACCGGCTGCGAGTGGCGGGCGCGGAAGACGGATTGATTTTTTCCCTTGAGGCTATGGGTAGCGCGTTCTTTTATTCGCGCGGAATTCCTCGGGTAATAAATTTGCTGTGCGAGCACGCGCTTCTGAAGGCCCATGCAACTGGAACATGCCCGGTAACGGCAAGCATGATCGAAGACGCTTCACGCGAGCTGCAGTTCGATTCAGACAGGCCCATGCCTCCACTAAGTGCGCTCGAAGTCAGCGTCCCGCGTGCGAATTTGATTTCTATGCAGCCGAATTCCGGCAATTCGCAGATGGCGTTCGCGGCGGCCGCTGGATCATCGATGGATAGGCTTCCAGACGCGAACAATCTCCGGGTTGGGGACCTGGCGGCTATCAGGACCTCCGGACGTAATCCTGGCGATAATGCCGCGTCACTGGTCGAGGAGGGCCGAAGCGTCGCGAACCTTGCGCGAAAACCGGAGCCTCTTGTCGTCAAAGCCGTTCCTTCCGGGCACGCCGAGGCGTTTGCTGACAGAGCGCAAGAAAACGCGCACAGTGCGAATTCGGCATTTCTAGGCTCCGCCGACGTTAGTCAAATCATCGCCGAACTGTCCCGGACGACGCCTGCAACTGCGCCTATTCACATAAATTCGGCTGGGCTGAGAAGCAATTCGGCTCCTGCGACGGTTTCGAAAAATAAATTGCTCAAGCCGCCCGTCAAGGTTGCCGCAGTGCTATCGATGTTCGACGCAACGCGCAGAGCGGAATTCAGGCGTCGCGTTCTTGATGATGTCAGTTCGCTCCGCTCCCATGGACGGCAGTTCTTTGAGCAATACACTGCGAAGGTGCAGCCAGTTCTCACGCGCCTGACTTCCTCATTCATCTCTTGGCTGAAGGAACCTGTTCCTTTTGCGCCGTCTGCTCGTGCAAACCCCAAACGACGCAACACGAAGGATGAGTCGTTTGGCTATCCCTCTTCGTGGGCCAACAGTTTTCGGGACAGGGCAGGGCCCATCCTGCGATGGCTGCACGCGCCTGCTCGACCGGCGCACCGACGTTAGCCAAGAGCATTCCAGTTGAGTTCTACTTATCTTCATCTATAACTTCTCGGGCGAGCCCTGCCCTTTGCATCAGGCCACGAATCTTTGAGAGGTATTGAGCGAGCGCTTCCTGCTTTGCGGTCTCCGGCCACTCCAGTTCGCGCGCCAGCAAATCCGCTACGGGGGGCGCGGCTTGCATTGCTGCTCGCCAGCTGTGGGCTTCAATGCCAAGTCGGCGTGCGAGGACGTCTTCGATGGAAATCGCCATTTCGTTGCGAATCGTGAATACCGCTTCCGCGCGCAATGGCGCTTGGCCCTCGGTTGGTGGCTCCGCGAGCTGGGGATCTTCTTTCACGAGTTTCATCACGTCAGAAGCGCGGGTGCCGAATTCCTCAACCAATCGCCGGGCTGTTGGTTCCGGGACGGCGTATAGATTTTGCAGGCTTTGCCAGTAATCCGGCGAAAAACCCTCGGAGCCAACAAGCGGGTGGTTTAGCGTCGGGCACTTCGAAACCGGGACGCTAAGATATTCTTGCACGGCGTCAATCGCGTCCTGCGCCATGGCTCGATACGTTGTCCATTTGCCTCCCAGGATGCTAATCAGGCCGGACTGAGGGGCGACTTCTACTTCATGGTTTCGCGCCAACTTTTTAGTATTTGTTAAATGCCCGGAACTAAGCAGCGGCCTCACGCCCGCCATGCCGCTGAGGATTTGGTCTGCGGTTACGGGCTTAGCGAGGTAGCGATTCAGGTGCCGCAGCAGATAGTCAACTTCGTTCGCCTGTAGATGTACATCATCAAGAGAACCGATCTCTTCGTCGGTCGTCCCCACCAGCAAACTGCCAAGCCAGGGTATCGCGAACAACACGCGCCTGTCTTCCGTCTTCGGAATCAGCAGCGCTTCCCTGCTGCCGAGAATTTCCAGCGGAAGGACAATGTGAACACCCTTACTCAACCTCATGCGCGGGCGGGACGCCGGCGTAGCTAGCGTGCGCACCAAGTCGGCGGATGGGCCCGTGGCATTTACGAAGCAGCGTGCGTGTACGGGGAAACTGTGGCGCGTGATTGTGTCTTCGACGATGGCGGTGGCGAGTCTTCCACTGGCGCTTTTTTCAAAGGCAATGACCTTTGCCTGGTTCAGCGGTTCGCCGCCCGCCCGAGCGAATGTTTCGACCAAAGTGATGTTGTAGCGTGCATCGTCAAACTGGCCGTCGGCGTACACCACGGCTCCCAGCAGCCCTTTTGAAGCCAGCTGCGGCATGCGGCGAAGAGTTTCTTCTTTCGAGATGAAAATACTTTGCGCGAGGCCATCGCGGCCGGCAATCCAGTCGTATAGTTTCAGGCCGACGGAAAAATATGCAATGTCCATCCGATTAAAACACGGCGTGAGAAACATTCTTGCGTTCGTAAGAAATGGGGCGTTCCGCAGCATGTGAACGCGTTCGCGCAGAGCTTCTCTGAGAACGCGATATTCCTTGAAATCGAGGTTGTGAATGGCGTCTTGCAGATAGCGCACGCCGCCGTGGGCCATCTTCGTAGAAGCGCTGGAGGCGCCGCTGGCGAAGTCGTCGGCTTCGAGCTGCACCGTCTTTAAGCCGCGAAGCTGCGCATCCAAAGCGCAGCCTGATCCGGTTGCGCCTCCGCCTATCACGCAGACATCGAACGTTTTTCCTTCAATGGAGCGCAGCGCTTCGTCACGAGTTTTCATGCGCACGCTTCTGTCTTGGACGACTGCTTGGCAGGAGAGATGATAACTCGCATCGGGGGGGCGTCAGATATTGCGAAAACTGGAATTTTCGATCAGACTTTGGTTCCGAGCACAGCCATTCCTTCGGCGGCGTCCTTCAACGAGGTCGATTTCTTAGTCGGGTCGTGCCATTCGCGACCCTCGCGGCGAAGCAGTTCCAGCGATTGCTCCGGCCCCCAGCTTCCCGCGCCGTAGTTCGGAAAATCGCGCGGCGGTAGCGCTTTCCATAGATCGAGGATGGGTTGCACAATGGTCCAGGACGCCTCCACCATATCGGCGCGCTGGAACAGCGTTGGATCGCCCATCATGCAATCGTATAAAAGCGTTTCGTACCCGGTGGACGGCGTGCTGCCGAAATAGTCGGAATATTGAAAATCCATATTTACCGCGCCCAGACGCACCATCGGCCCTGGGACTTTGGCTTCGAAGCTCAACGAAATACCCTCTTTCGGCTGAATATTTATCACCAGTTCGTTCGGTGCAATTTTTTCCACGGAGGTTTTGCGAAACAGCACGAAGGGCGGCCGGCGGAAGCGAATCACAATCTCGGTGGAACGAGCGGGAAGCCGTTTGCCTGTCCGCAAATAAAACGGCACGCCGGCCCATCGCCAGTTGTCGATGTTTAAAGCGAGCGCGACGAACGTCTCGGTTGTCGACGCCGGATCCACATTCGGTTCCATTCGATAGCCCGGGACACGTTTGCTGTCTATCACGCCTTCGCCGTATTGGCCGCGCACGGCGTGATCTAAAACTCTTTCAGGATTTAGCGGCTGGATGGCGCGCAGAATTTTAGTTTGTTCATCGTGAACCGCCTGGGCCTCGAACGAAATCGGCGGTTCCATCGCCGTCAGCGTGATGAGCTGAAAAATGTGATTGGGCACCATATCGCGCAACGCACCGGCGTGTTCGTAATAATCGCCGCGCATTTCGACACCGAGTTCTTCCGCCACGGTCACTTGCACGTGATCCACGTAGCGGCGATTCCATACGGGTTCGAAAATGCCATTTGCGAAGCGAAACGCCAAAATATTCTGGACTGTTTCTTTGCCGAGATAGTGGTCGATGCGATAAATCTGATCTTCGCGCAGCACTTTGCCAACTTCGTGGTTCAATGCCACCGCGGACTCGAGATCGTGCCCGAATGGCTTCTCGATGACCACGCGTTTCCATTTACCGTTCTGTTCTTCGGTAAGCTTGGCCGCGCCTAGCTGTTGCACGACTATCGGGAAAAAAGTTGGGCTGGTGGCCAGATAGAAAAGGCAATTCCCGTGTGTATTCTGTTCCTTTTCCACTTGGACCAGGATTTCACCGAGCCTCTTGTAGAGTTCCGGATCTTTGAAATCGCCGGGAATGTAGTAGAGGCGATTCACGAATCGATTCCATGAAGCCTCCTCGAGTTCGCACGTTAAATATTGGCGGATTTCCTGGCTGGTACGCTGTCGGAAGTCGTCGGAAGAAAATTGTTCGCGGGAAACACCGATAATCGCGAATTCCTGAGGAAGCAATTTGCCTTTCGCCAAATTATAGAGCGCTGGAAATAACTTGCGCTTGGTGAGATCGCCGCCTGCTCCGAAAATAACCATGGTGCAGGGCGGAGCCGGTCGGCCCAGCGTATCCTGGGACACTTTCGCTGCGTCGGAATTCTGCGTCAAGTTACCCTCCGCCTATGCCCTCTCTATTTTGCGAGCTATGAAAGAGCTTGTTGGAATGCTTGCTGCAACGATTTCAGCCCCGCTGCCAGATCGCCGGTAAGGTGCACGCGCAAAGCTCGGCGGCCGCGCTCTGTCAAAACGTTGAAATCACCGCGAGCCTGCGCGGCTTTCACGATTCCAAATGTATATTTCTTGCCCGGCACAGGCAGGTCGGCCGCGTCGTCGCAAGTTAGCTGCAGGAACACTCCGGTGTTTGGGCCGCCTTTGTAGGCCTGACCAGTCGAATGAAGGAAACGCGGGCCGAAGCCGAGGCAGGTTGCCACATGTTTCTTATCACGGACGGCATGACGCATGGATTGCAGCTGCGTACGATTCGGTTCGGTTCGTTCGATGTAACCGAGTACGGCGAAATAATCGCCGGCCTTCAGCCGATTCACATGCGCACGCAAGTATCCGGTTAATGTTGCATCCTTCCCTGCTGCTTGTTTCAGAGCCGAGGCATTCGTACCGTCGGTAAACAGCTTGACGCCCTTTTCTTCGTAGAAAGGAGTTTCCGTAGGAAGCGAGCCGGATTTCTCATACTCGTCGGTCAATTTGCGCGTTTCGATCTTGCTTGCTTCCACGTCAGGCTGGTTGAACGCATTGATTCCGATAATTGATCCCGCTACTGCTGTGGCGATTTCCCATCTAAAGAATTCCTGACCGAGCTCGTAATTGTTGGCCACCTGAATGCGCACGACCGGCTGGCCGGCCTTCTCCAGCGCAGCGATTCCGGCGTCCTGTTTTGCATCCGCTCCGTTTTCAAGTCTCAAATAAGCGAAGACGCGATCGTTGCCATAAATATCCGGCGAGCCGATGGACTCAAGGTCGACCGGAATCAAACCCTTTCCTTCTTTCCCGGTGGACTCCGCGAGGAGCTGCTCCAGCCACGCTCCCAGATCGGAAATGCCAGGCGAAGCGAAAATAGTTATTTTGTCGTGGCCGCTCTTCTGCAGCGTTCCCAGAATTGCGCCGAGAATGACGCCGGGATTTTCGTCCGCGGGAACCACAGACGCGCAGGCGTGGACCATCTCCTCGGCACGATCAAGGAACTTTGGAACGTCCACACCTTGGATGGCCGCCGGAATCATTCCGAAATTTGACAGCGCGGAATATCGCCCGCCGATGCTGGGCACACCATAATAAATGTGGCGGAAACCATGGTTCTCGGCAACCCTCTGCATTTGAGAGCCCGGGTCGGTGGTGGCGATGAAACGCTTCCCTGCTTCGGCAGCACCTACGGATTGCTTCACTTTCTCATAGAAATATTGTTCGAAGATATTTGGTTCCAGCGTCGTGCCGGACTTGCTCGCAACGATAAAAATAGTTTTGGCGATATCGATCTTGCTCTCAAGAGTGCGGATTTGAGCAGGATCGGTGGAGTCGAGAATGTGAACCTGGGGATATCCATCGATCTTGCCAAAAGTTTTGCCGAATACCTCGACGCACAGGCTCGAGCCGCCCATGCCTAACAGAACGAGGTGCGTGAAATCTTCTTTATGGATTTCGCCTGCAATCTTCTTGAAGTCCGCATCGTGGGCAAGCTGTTCTTCCACAATTCCAAGCCAGCCCAGCCAGTTAGCTTCATCTTTGTTTGTCCACAAAGAAGCGTCGCGAGCCCACAAGCGCTTCACTTTATCGTTTTTTTTCCAATCCTCGATCGTGGCTTTCACATTTTGGCCAAGATCGGCTTGCAGACGGTAAGTGAGATTGTTTACGGCGGACGTGGCCCCTTTCTGAGTATGCTTGCTGACCGCTGCGAGCAGTTTGTCGAACGCGTCCGCAAACTGCTTCACGCCATCATCGGTCAGCTTGTCAGTAGCTTCCTTCATCGAAATTCCCACGCGAGCCAGCGTTTCCATGGTTTCGCGCGCCGCGTCAATATTCTCTTCTAAACTTGCGCGCGGCTTTCCGTGGTCGCGGAATGCGTCGAAAGTTGCCGGAGGAATCGTATCGACTGTATCCGGGCCGATCAGTTCCTCCACGTAATAGGTGTCCGGGAACGCGGGATTTTTCGTGCTGGTGCTGGCCCACAGAACGCGCTGTGTTTGCGCACCGCGAGCAGCCAGCGCTGCCCAGCGCGGGCCGCTAAATATTTTCTTGTAACTCTGGTACGCAAGCTTGGCGTTCGCAATGGCGACTCTGCCCTTCAGCTTGCGCAGTGTTTCCTGTTGTGAAGGATCGGTGGTCTTCTTGATTTTGTCGTCGAGCTCGCTATCGATCAGCGTATCGATGCGGCTGACGAAGAAACTGGCCACGCTGGCCAGGCGGCTCAAATCACCGCCTTTTTTGGCGAACTCTTCCAGGCCCGCGATGTAGGCTTCCGCCACGCGCTCATATACTTGCTGAGAAAAGAGCAAGGTCACGTTGATATTGATGCCCTCGCCGATGAGTTGCTGGAACGCTGGGATGCCTTCCGGCGTGCCGGGAACTTTGACCATCAGATTCTCGCGGCCCACGAGCTTCCACAGACGGCGAGCTTCGTCCACAGTTTCCTGCGTTTTGTGCGCCAGATACGGCGACACTTCGAGGCTCACATAACCATCGCGACGTTTGGTTTGATCATAAACTTGTTTAAAGGTATCGGTAGCGTCCTGAATGTCCTTGACCGCAAGGATGTCGAAAATGGCTTTGGCATCGAGATCTTTTCTCTTCTCGAGCTCCTCCAATGTTTTCGTATAGTCGGTGCTGCCAGTGATGGCTTTTTCAAAGATGGAAGGGTTGGATGTGACTCCGCGCAGGCCGTCTTCTTCGATCAGTCTCTTGAGTTCGCCCGTGGTGATCAGGCTGCGGCGGATGTAATCCAGCCAAACAGACTGGCCAAATCCGATCAAAGCCTTCAGCGGATTTTCGGATGGCTTGCCTTGGCTCGAGGCCGGAGTTGGTTTAGCGGTTATGCTCATTGTAATTCTCCCTTTGCAACTGAAATTCTATTAGAACTATGAGGCGTTCGAGTTATTCGGGACGGTAGCCATTTCCGAGGCTGAGCTTCAGCGCTCGCTAATTTACGATGCTATGGGAATTCGAGCAACGTCCAATAGTAAAGCTTATTGGCAGGAGATGTCACTCTTCCCTAGAGCTATGATCCATGCCAGTCGAAGCCAACTCCGAGCGCGAACATTTTATTAGAGTCGGTCTGAAGCGATCGGGGTGCAACGACAAGCCGAGATTTAAATGCCGGCTAAGAGAGCGACGAATATTTTGGGGGGTTCATCGGGGTAAACCTAGTTGGACATCGAATTTAGCGGAACAAAAGGTGCTTGCCGAAACGAAGCGGACGATATGCTAGCCGGCTCATTCGCGAAAAACGCGCCAATAAACGGCCCAAGAGCACTTGCGTGAAGGATTCGAGATCGATGTGACGGCGTCCGCGGTGAATTCGCGTTGCGCGCCCCAAAAACTCCGCGGCGGAAATGGGGGTGTCTTCTCCATCTAATGCATCGCCCTTTGTGATCAGCAGAGGCGCGGCTTTTCCACCCGTTGCCGGCCGAACGCGCTCGATAATGCGATGGACAAAAAAGCGGGCGTCGCGTTCGAAGAGAACCACGTTGCCTACGGACAACCTCGCAAAATCAGACCGCTTGATGAACACCAGATCTCCGGAGCGTATCCACGGCGTCATGCTGCCGCCCAGGACACGCAGACACACAGAGCCCTGTGAGCGTATTCTCTTGGAAATTTCTGACGCGGAATCCGCCCGAATGAAAACGGAGCGCTCTTTTTCTGCGGCGCGAACTTGCGGAGCGATCGCTGTGGCGGCCATCAGGGAGTCAACTCCACCGTTTGACTCGCAATTACCTGGCCGTCCAGTGAGACGCGCGCAGTCCACTGACCCATCAAGTGGCGCTGTTGGATCCAGGTACCGGATACAGGAAGAGTTTGAATCGCAACTAGAGGTTCGCTGGAACCCTGCGCTACGCCGAAAGCCATCTGCGTCTGTTGATACAAATTGCCGCCGGGAAGAAGGATTTCCAAAGTTTGAACGTGGTTCCCTACCGGTACGTTCTGCCAGGAAACTTTCACTTCCAAGTCGCGCGTCGAGGTGGCGCTGAAACTTGTTTCACCATTGCAGTTGGGAGCTTCCTTATCGCAAAACGAAAACGTGGCCGTGGCCGGCCCGGGGGGAGGGCTTCCTCCATCTGCTGAGGTCATCTGGCAACCGGAAAATCCCGCCGCCGCAATAAAAAGGCTGGTCGCGAGTAATATTTTGTTTCGCCAAAGCTGATCGTTCATTCTTAAACGCAACATGAAAATCCTCGTTAAAATGGGATGGTAAAAGCGTAAGCACGTTGATCCGTCGTCGTAACGTATATACGCGACATCACTTCATCGATTGACGGGTCGCCGACCGCTCCTTTGGTCGCTCCGATATTGGTGACTTCATCCTTGATGTCGGCTCCGGTCGTCAGCATAAGTTCGTGAATCTTGCCGTCGCTTGATCCCACGTAAACATAATTTAAACCGATAGATGAAATCGGCGCGGAAGGGTTGGCGACGGTCGTATTCCAGACTGGAACGAACACGGGAATTGGCCGCGAGGTGTCGATAGAAATCGCGTGGACGGCGGTAGTGCCCGAGAAAATCACGGTATACGGCGGCGCAGTTCCCAGAACAATCGGGTAGCTAACTATGGGACCGTCCGCGGATGCGAAGGAAGCGATAGTGGCGCCGGTGGAGGGATTGATCGCGTAGATCGTGCTGTTACCGGCGGTGCAAGGGGTTCCGCCAGAATCACCGACGGTACCTACGAACAAAACGTCGCTGGAAAAAGTTAGGATCGGCGATGCGTCGATGTCGCCCAGGTTTGCGATTCCCGCGACCGCGCCGGTGCTCGGATTAATCTGCCACAGACTGGGCTGTGAAGTGCCGCATGCGCTGCGACTGGTGATCCAAATCACGTTGTGAACGTAATCAACGAGCGGCGTGGAGTTGATGATGTCTAAATTTTGTGCGCCTTCGTTCGTGGTGGCGAGTGGTCCGGTGAGCGGCGACCACGACACATTCGCGCCGGTATTACCGTTCAATGCAAATATTTGATTGGCTGATGTCGTTGCGGCGTTGCGTGTACCGAAGAAAACCACGTCATTCGGGACACCGGCTATGGCTTTCAATTGCACCGCCGGGCCACCTTGCAGCGCGAGAAGACCCGAACCTATGGGATTGACTGCCCAGTCGATTACGCCCGTGTCGGTGAAAACGCCATAAACCAGCCCATCTTCTTCCGTCACATAAACGATATTTTTTGCGGTGGAGGAGAACCCTGCATCGATTACCGGTGAACGCGAAGCAATAATGCCGCCCAGCGACACAGGGACAAACTGTCGCAAGCCGGTTGTAGCATTAATCATAAATAAAAGGTTAATTTGCGAACCGATGCCGACGACAGTGCCCGGAATCAAAGCTGGGCTGGCGAGATCCGTGGCGAAAGTCGCCGCGATCCATTGCGTTTCCTGCTGAGCCGCGACAGTGGCCCCCGGTGTCGCTGAAATTTCTTCCGTAAACGTCGAACCGTTCGCTATGGGCTGCGACGAATAATAGTTCGAGCTATCACGCAAGAATACTTTATAAAAATACGTCGTACCGTTTACCGGTGCTCCGCCAGGAGCAGCGCATGTATCGGTCGCGTCGTCCGTGAAAGTCGTTTTTCCAGTTGCATCATCGAAAACAACAGTTCCGGTACCAACCGTGGCGCACAGTCCGGGATCCGTTTTGTCAGTCGGCACGGAATTTTTATCCACCGGAGAGTTCGTTCGCCGGAGAATCAGCACGCCTTTGTAGGTTTCAGCGCCAACGGCAGTACCGATTAATGCCGGAATAGTCCAGCGCAGCGTGACGCTGCCATTGCCTGGCATCGCCGTCAGGCCGGTGACGTTCTGAACGAACGTGACGTCAAGTTCGGGCGAAGTTGCGTTGCTTGCTCCTTTGGCCCCGAATATCGTTGTGCTACCGTCGTTTGCAGCTTGATCTTTTATGAGCGTTCCATAATTTGGGCTGCCGTTGTACCAGCCTTGCACGTCCTTAGTAATGTTAAACTGAGCTGTCGTGCTTGCCGCGGTCAGATTGGCCGTGCCGGTGGCCGCAGCAACAGTGTCTCCTCCAGCGGTAGTCCAGGCTGTGGTGGCCACGCGTGTATCCCAACTCACTACGTTCGATTGCCAAAAATTGGATACGTCGTAAGCGCCGTACGTCACGCTACCTGCTGGGGGCGCAGTGACGTGCAGGGTCAACAGTGCCTGCTTAATGGCCACATTGGGAATGCGCGACAGATCGAATTCGATAATTGCGCGTTCGCTTGCACCGGTGGCGGACGCAACCGTCACCGTGTTTCCTACATTGTTGCTGGTGGGGGACGCTTGATTCAGCGTGGCGTCTGCGCCGCGCGCCTGCGGGTCGGTGCCTGATTTCTGTAACACAATTGTCTCGCGTGCAATCACCGGCGCCGCGATCAAAAGCACCATCACCAAACCGGACCACCGGCGCCAATCAGGCCGCCGAATTCCGATCACCGGGTGTTGTCTGTACATGGCCCGATTGCCTCCGCCTAGATTTCGCCAAACTTTGCGAACGTTTACGATCGCCGCGGCGCACCGTTACAGAATGCGCTTTGGCCCGGAACCTTTCCACAGGCGAGCGCCAAGGTTTCATAAATCGGTTCCGAAACACATTGCGGCTTCACGTAAGTGCGCTTCTTCTTCCGATGTTTTCCATCGCCGTGCGTGTTTTTTTGTGTTCTTTCCATTATTCCCCTGGGTCAGTTGCTGCCGATCTGAACTTCCGTCGCAGCGTGCGGCGGAATTGAGCACAAACCTTTTGTGTCAAGTTTTTGCGCATGCATTGCGCTGACGGGATTTTTGACGCCGCCAATCCGCGCATTCAGTTCAGCGAGCTCGCATGCGCGCTCGTACGCTCCCCGCAAATCCCCTCCTTCCATTTGGGCCAGGCCGGGGCAACGTTCGCAGTATTGCCGGATGGAACATTTCGAGCACACAGGCAACTCTGATTCGTGAACTGCCCGCACGCGATTCATCTCCGTTGATCTGAACCAAATGTCTTCGAAGCGTTGCTGCCGCAGATTGCCTGTGGCCACGGGCATCTGCACGCACGGGAAAACATCACCGTACGGCGAGATGTAACAACTGTTATGGCCCGCGCTACACGGGATGTCGTCATATGCCTGGCTTTCAATGCCGCTCGAGGTCGCGCTGCCTATCGGAATCGTTTCTGCTTCCAAGCGATTGGCCGAGCATGCGTGCGGGTTCAGACTTGCGTCCTGTAGAATCGGCAATAATTCTTTCGTCGAGCTGCGCAGTTGCAGAAGGCTCATGTCCCCGTCCATCTTGGGAGTGATGGTCATATCCAGGACGTACGGAACGCCGAGTTCCGCCGCGAGAGCCTGCACGTTTCGATAAGCCATCAAATTCTGCTTCATTAGCGGGCACGCAATCTTTACGTTCAGGCCCTCGGCTTGCAGGAATCGAATCGCGGCCAAAGTACGCTCTAGCGACCCGCGAACTTTCGTGATGGCGTCGTGAACTTCGGGTTCCGCACTATAAATGCTGATTTGAATCTTTCGCACGCTCAAGTCGCGAAGCTTCCGCGCGCGTTCCGCGTCAATCAGAAGCGCGTTGGTCTTAAGGCTGATATCGAAATGGAGAGACCGCGCAAACTCGAGCAGTTCGAAAAGATCCTCGCGCAGGAAAATCTCGCCGCCGCTCAAGGTGAGAAACAGCGTGCCGGATTTTGCGAGTTGCTCCAACACATTCTTGATTTCCTCCGTCTTCATCTCGCCATGATCTTCGTGATCGAGATAGCAGTGGATGCACCGTTCGTTGCAGCGGTAAGTGAGATCCACATGGACGCTCCAGGGAAGGTGGCGGTTCACCGTCCGGCGAATCAATCCGTCCATCACTGGAGTATTCGGCATTCTTCAGTCCTGGGGGCCTGGGGCCACAAACACAAGCTGCTTTTCACCCAGCGCGGCCAGCAGTTCTTCCAGGTCAGCCCTGGCCGTTTCTCGCGAAACTTCATATTCAGCCGAAATTCTTTGCGCCAGTTGGTCCAGAGTCTGTCCCTCGGCGTGTTTCCAGATAAGGCTCGCCGTTTCGTTTAGTTCGTGCACCTGGCTGTCTTCCGGCGAAATGATCACCATTTCGCCGTCAATCTCGCGCCAGGCGAGTTTTGGATTTCGAACAATGGTTTCGCTCATGCTGCGATCACCCTCCAGAATTCCGAGTTACGGCGAAAATACAGCCGGTGGCACGGTATTTCTGCAATCAGGCCCATGAGCGTGCGTAACAATGTTTCATGCGCGCTCTTTTCGCCGGCAAAGAATAAAACGCAAGGCAACAGCGCGCGTAACGCGTGCTTCACGGACAGTAATTCCACGCGTTCCTGGCTTGCTTGCTTCAGCAAATACAGACCCGCCACGGGAAACATACGGTTGATCCCAGCGGCTCGGAATTCTCCCCAGAAAGGCGTGCCGTGAGCTTGCCAAGAGCCGTTTGAATGCCGCAGCAGAGAAATCTCGTCCGTCAGAACACTGCCTGGAGGTGAAAGCGAAGCAACCGTGCTCTTCCCCGCTCCCGAGCGCCCAAAAAAGACATACGCGCGGCGGTCGCGAACAACAGTCGCGCCGTGCAAAAGAAATCCGCGCTGCGGCAGGAGCACCATGGTCAACAAGATGCGCAGCAAGGAGTCCAGCGCGTATTCGTGGCGGACGCCGTGAAATTCAGCGCCTCGCGATCCCAGGATGAGCTTCGCATCGTCGAGCAGGTATGAGAATTCACCGCTCTCACGGGTTCGTGCTTCTCGTGGCTTCAGAACAATAGGAAATGCTTCTGCGGAGTCTTGGGCAAATTCCCGATAGCGCCTGGAGGCCGGTTCGAGAAGCGCTTGTTCGCGGATGAAAAGCGAGAGCGGCACGCTGCCGATTGAAATCTGAAGCGGCAGACAACTATCCAGTGATTGAACTGGATGAACTACTCCGGCCATTTTTCCCAAGTGCATGCGTGGCGGTGCTTGCAACTGCGAGACCTGAGGGGTTCTCGCAGTTCCCCCGATTTGTAAATTCCTTGCAAAATCGCCCAATAAATACGGGCTGCCACAGCTAGTCTCGTTTGCTGTTGCTTAGTGAGTCAACACTGATGCGTAGGGTGCGTTCGTACTTGTCAATAACGGCACGGAACCTTGATCAGGGGCCACAACGGAGGGGATTTCAGGTTTTCCGGCGGATCCATCCGTACTTCTGCAATAGCCGTAGGGGACGGAGAGCAATATAAAGCGGTGACAGTGGACCTGGCAAACGCACCATCTCCCAGTCGTCTTCGGAGGGTACCACGGAGAGCCGCGTGGCATAGCGCCATCCCGCGAGCTTCCCGGGGAGCATCCGGCGGCGGAAGTTGAACCGGCCGGCCGCGTCTAGCGGGCGATATTTCCCGCTCATGAGCCTGGTCAAGATTTCGGAGGCCACGTCTGAGGCGGTCCGGTCAGCTTGTATCCTTTGCTGGACCGAGGCCGGCACCGCTGCTTCATATAAACCTGTCGCGAGCAAAAGCCCGGTGTTCAGCATGCGCCCGGCCTCGAGCGTTTCCGCACGGCGTATCGTCGCGTCCCAATCCAGATTTGGATAGCGCCTAAGCAACTCGGAAATATCCGCAATCCATGAAAATCTCTCCCAGAAATCCTTCGCTCCGTGGATGCATAGGATTGGGAGGGCGTCTTCTATCGCAAAGGTTTGAACGTCGCGTTCGTTTAATTTTACGGAGGCCAGGCGTTGCGAAAACTCCTCTAGGTTGGGAACGCACGGAAAATGCCGCAGCGTTACTTCCGTGTGGAGCTCAACCATGACGCGTCTCTTTTCGTCGCGATAATTGTATTCGCCCGGAACCAGCGAAGAGGCCGCTCCAGACGAAAGAATCCAGTCGAAGCGCGGACGATATCCCAGGCCGAGCATCACTTCATGCGCTTTGGGCAGGTCGCTCTGGCGCAAAATAATGTCCAGGTCTTCGAACTGGCGCAGGGTTACGTCGCCATATACCTGCACTGCCAGCACGGGGCCCTTGTAAGGAATCGCTTGGATTCCGCGCGAAGCAAAAAGGTTGAGAATCTCAGTCAGTTCCGCGGCCAGGAACAAACAGCGGATCGTGTTTGCGCGGCAGGCATTCTTTAGGCGTTCCAATGCAGCCGGCGGCGCGATATTGCGCGCGAGCGTTTGCAATTGACGCCCAAGCAGCGGCGTAACTGAATTTTCTTCGGCTTCGTCCAGGAGGTAGTCCCAGTTGAGATTTGCTTCCAGGACCTTAGTGATCTTCTGTTTAAATGCCGAGTCAACAGAAGTCCGCGAGCAATATGCGAGGAGCTGCTTTTCGAGACAAGCTGAGTTGCTAACGGCGGAATTCATCAATGTTCGGGCGGCCGTTTGAAGAGGGATTCTACGCTATATCGGCGATGGGCGGATTATTATATAACGGTCTCAGCGTTGAGGATTTCACGGAGCTTGGATGAAAGCGTTGCCAGTGTGAAGGGCTTTTGCAGCAGCACTGCGTCCATGTCCAGTATTCCGTGGTGCACAACGGCCTGATCTGTGTATCCCGACATATACAAAACGTTGATCTTCGGACGAATAACTCTTACGCGGTCCGCCAGTTCACGGCCGCTGATGCCCGGCATCACCACGTCGGTCATCAGGAGATGAATCGTTCCCGCGTGCATAGCGGCCAGTTCGAGAGCCGTGTGACCGTCCTCTGCTTCAATTACGGTATATCCGCTCATTTCCAGATACTCGCGTGCTAACTCGCGCACACCTCTTTCATCTTCCACCAAAAGAATCGTTTCCGTCCCACCTTGCGCTGCTTGAAGGTCGGCGCGGCGATCGCGTCCATGCTTTTCGTCATCTTCTACTCTGGGCAGATAAATCTTGAAGCTCGTCCCGCGGCCGGGTTCGCTATATACCCAGACATAACCGCCGCTCTGTTTTACGATGCCGTACACGGTGGCGAGACCCAGTCCCGTGCCTTTTCCCTTTTCTTTTGTGGTGAAGAACGGCTCGAAAATGTGCGTCTGCGTTTCCGCGTCCATACCGCAGCCATTGTCGGTGACCGCGAGCATTACGTACTTGCCGGGAGCGAGCACAACCGGAGGCCGCGCATAGGAGGCGTCCAATTCCACATTCACGGATTCTATCGTCAGCCGGCCACCCTGCGGCATGGCGTCGCGCGCGTTGACGGCGAGATTCAGGATTACTTGCTCGATCTGGCTGCGGTCCGCTTTGATCAGACCCACATCCGGAGCGGAAGAGGTTTCCAGCTGGATATCCTCGCCGATCAGCCTTCGCAGAATTTTCTCCATGTCGCTTAAAATGCTTTGCATGCTGATTACTTTCGGCGCCAGCATTTGTTTGCGGCTGAAAGCGAGAAGTTGGCGTGTGAGCGAGGTAGCTCGCTGCGATGCCGTTTGGATTTGTTCGGCATTGCGTCGCAGAGGATCGTCTTCCGGCAGACGTTCGGCGAGCAGGTCGGCATAACCCTGGATGACCATCAAGAGATTGTTGAAATCGTGAGCGATTCCCCCAGCCAGCCGCCCCACAGCTTCCATCTTCTGCGACTGGCGAAGCTGCTCCTCAAGCTGCCTACGATCGGTAATATCCAACGCCATGCAAATCGCGCCTTGCAAATGGCCGCCCGCATCGCGAAGCGGCTCTACGTGGCAAGCGTAGGATCCGCCTTTCCATTCGACGTGGAAGGTGGTGGGCTCGCCGTCAATCGCGCGACGATGTGCCGCAATCGGCGTGAAAGTCTGGTCGGAAGTCTCGAAGTAATCCAACAGGGATATCCCCACAATTTGATTGGGCTTCAGACCCAGGCGGGTCAACCCGGCTCCCAGAGCCGAAGTGAAGCGAAGATCTTTTCCGACCGTCCACAGAACTGCGGGCAATTGTTCGACCAGGACTCTGAGCCGCGCTTCGCTCTCACGAATTTTTTCCTCGGAGCGCTTTCTCTCGATGGCCATAGCGATCTGGCCGCCGACCGAAGCGAGAAACTCCAGGTCGCGCTCGGTGTACGCGTTCTCGTCTTCGTAATGCTGGACGACGAGCACGCCGATGGTGGCCGCCGGCGTTCGAAGAGGCACGCCCAGCCATGACGGAGCTGGCGTGCCGACGAGCTCGACTTCGCCCTGGGCGGCAAGCTTGTCGAACGCTTTTTGCGGAATCAACATCGCGTGTTCTTTGCGGTACACGTAGGCCGTGCAGCTTCTTCCGACTTGTTGCGGCGGCGGGGCCAGGTCAAATTGATCCGCGAAGAACGGAAAATGGAACATCTTGGTGGAAGGCTCGTAGAGAGCCACGAAACAATTTTCCGCGTAGAGAACTCTCTTGAGCGCGATATGAATCAGACTCAGCAAATCGTCCAGGTTGTCAGTCGCGTTGACGCCGTGAATGATTTCAAAACTTACCTGGCGCTCGAGTTCGGCGCGTTTGTGGCTAGTGATGTCCTCCAGCGTGCCTTCGTAACAAACAATCTTGCCCCGGGCATTTCTGATCGCGCGCGCATTTTCCGAAACCCAGATTTTCGCGCCGTCCTTCCGGAGGAGTTGGGACTCGAACTGCTCCACGACCCCCTGCGCTTCAATCCGGCGTTTGAATTCCTCGCGAAGCTCGCGGTCGGCGTATAGCTCGCGGTCCACGTCGGTGACTTCCTCCATCATTTCCTCGCAACTCGCGTATCCGCACATTCGCACGAGAGCTGGATTCAGACTCAAAATGCGGCCCTGCGGAGTGGTCTGGAAAATCCCCTCCATTGCGTTTTCAAACAGGAGTCGCAGTCTTTCCTCGGCGTGACGCTGAGCCTCTTCGGCGCGGCGCCGCTCGGTGACGTCTTCATACATCCCGAAGCTGCCGATGCGTTTTCCGTTGGCGATCAGCGGCACACCGACGATTTGGACTTCCACGAGCGAGCCGTCGCTGCGGCGGCGCTTGCCCTCGGCGCGGACTACCTCGCCGTTTGTGGCGCGCTGGCTTAGTTCGAGGGCCCCGCTGGCTTCGCGAGCGGGAGCAAGAAGCAGATCGAGCTCCGCGCCGACAATCTCGGACTGTTTATAACCGAAAAGGGTTTCGAAGGCGGGATTGCAAAGTTGAATGCGGCGGTCGGCATTCAGCACGACGATGGCCAGCGGATTATTTTCTGTCAGCGCGTGAATGTAGGCATCGTGCTCCGCGACTTTTTCTTCAGCGGCGCGCCGCGCGCTGATGTCCTGAATCACGGAGAGAGTCGCATCGTGGCCGGCGAAGGAAATTCCCTGGGTGGTGACTTCGACTTCGAAAATTTGTCCATTTTTCCGCTGATGGCGCCAATACCCGCGGAACACCAATTCGGTTGTATCGTTGCGGAGCGCTTCGAGCACGCGCGGGATGTCGTCCACGGGGCGGATGTCGGTAAGACACATGCGCAGAAATTCCTCTCGCGTATAACCGTATTGAGCGAGCGCGGCGGCGTTGACATCGAGCAGAGCCAAGGTCTGCGGGTCGTAGATGTACATCGGCTGGGGGTTGTTGGTGAACAGGAGCGAAGAGCTGACGTCCCTCGATTGCGGGCCAGCCGCAGCAGGAGCGGGATGAAGGGGCGGGGCGTCAGCTTGGAGGTCTCGCGCGGTGCGCGCAGGGGCCTTTCGGTCGGGACGCAGGATATTTGTTCTGCTCGGCATAGTTCGGGAGTTGAATGCGACGGACGCCCATTTCGCCCGACATCTATGTATAGCGGCGGGACCAGTGGGTCACAATGGTACGTCGGTACCAAAAGCTCAGATTCCATGACACTTAGGGCACTCACGCACCCGAATGAATGACTCTTAAGAGGATACGGACGACAAAGTGTCATTGGATGGGCGGGGGTTCGGGGATGGCGGCGCCGTCTTTGCGCGGGTCGGAGGCGCCGTAGTTCACGCCGGTCAGGAAATCGCGGCGGACGGCTTGTCCGCCCCCGACGCTCTGAGCGAAATTGCCAAGAAGTTCGATCTGGTGGCCGCGCTGCGTGAGAGTGTCGCGGACGTCCGCGGGAAAGCGGTCTTCCATCTCCACGTCGCAACCGGTGAAAGTGAGTTTTGTGAATCTTGGCGCTTCGAGAGCGGCTTGGATGTTCATTTCGAAGTCGGCGATGTTTGATACGAACTGCGCGTGGGCTTGCGCCTGGTTGAATCCACCCATGATGCCGAAGGCGATGCGTTCCTGGCCGCGCGTCATGAAACCGGGAATGATGGTGTGCAACGAGCGTTTGCGGCCGGCCAGGGCATTGGGCGATTTGGGATCGAGGCTGAAGAGCGCGCCGCGGTTTTGGAGAGCGAAACCGGTTCCTTCGGGGACTACTCCGGAGCCGAAGTGAGAAAAATTGCTTTGAATCAGCGAGACCATGTTGCCATCGCGATCGACCACGGTGAGATAGGTTGTATCGCCCTTGGTGGGAAATTCCGGCTCGCCTGACGCGACGTCGCAATTTGCTTTGGCCATGTCGATTAATTTTGCGCGCTGCGCCGCATATTCCTTTGAGAGCAAACCGGCGACTGGCACGCGCGCGAATTTCTGGTCGGCAACGTAGCGAAGCATGTCGGCATAGGCGAGCTTTTTTGCTTCGATCTTCACGTGCGTAATGTAGGCGGCGTTATCGTACTGGCGGAGTGGAAACATCTCCATGATGTTGAGCATTTGGAGCGCGGCGATTCCCTGTCCGTTGGGCGGAATTTCGTACACGGTCCAATGGTGATAGGTGGTGGAGATGGGTTCGACCCATTCGCTGGAAAAATCGGCGAGGTCTTCGAGCGTCATCGTGCCACCGAGCTTTGAGGATGTGGCTACGATGCGATTGGCGATTTCGCCTTTGTAAAAGGCGTCGCGGCCGCCGGCGGCAATTTGTTCCAGCGAGTGCGCAAGATTCGGGCCGCGAAATATCTCTCCCAGACGCGGCGCGCGGCCGTCGATCAGAAATGTTGCCGCGAAGTTGGGATCGGCCTGCAACTTTTTCTCGCTGGACGCCCAGTATTCGGCGTCGAGTTCAGGCACGGGGAATCCGTCTTTCGCGAAATGAATGGCGGGGGCGAGGACTTCCGGAAACTTCTTGGTGCCGAAGCGCGAGAGAAGTTTGGACCAGCCGTCCACTGTGCCGGGGACGGTGACGGAATGAATTCCTTCGCGCGGCATTTCGGTGATGCCCTTGCTTTTGATGAATTCGAGCGTGAGTTTGGCCGGGGCCCAGCCGCTCGCGTTGAGGCCATAAAGTTTTCCGCTCTTCGCTTCGTAAACGATGGCGAAAAGGTCGCCGCCGATCCCGTTCATCATGGGCTCGAGGACGCCCATTGCGGCGTTGGTCGCGACAGCCGCGTCTATCGCGTTGCCGCCATGCGCGAGAATCATCACGCCAGCCTGCGCCGCCAGCGGGCTTTCCGCCGCGACGATTCCGCCGCGCGACACAACCATGGATCGGGTTTGCGAACGGCTTTGGGTGCGAGCGGTCATAGTGAGAAGCGCGATGGCCAACAGAGAAAGTATTCTGCGTTGCATGTGATGTCCCGGAAGAGTATTCCAATTTGCCTCAAAAGCAAGATTGCAATTTTCGGGGCCGAAAAACGCAAATTGGAGAATGTGATTTCTTGGTGATTTGAGCGGCTCGCCGGTGTTTGTTTTCTATAAGTTACAGTGTGTCCTAATTTGTGAATTTGGCGATTTAACTTGGCGAAAAAATGGACAGCTTCTCTTGGCAGTTGTCGAGAGGTAGAAGACGTGAGAGGCGATGGGCTACAGCTTTGAGGTGATAATGCTGGAAGGCACCTTGGGGAGCGGGAGAAAGAGCCGGAGCCGCCGGTCTGGTTTGAATCTCGATGAAGCGTTCGATTATATTTTAATTTAATCACGAGCGACGGTAGCACGTGATTTGGCGAAATTCAAGGGTTGGAGCGCGGTGGACAATTATTTACGACGCGGATTAATCCCGTTTCGAGAATGAGTTCCACGCGTCGCGATCTTACGCAGATGCCGTGCCTTTTTCGGACTTGCCGGCTGCGTGTGGGCGCGTTTTCCAGATTGTCGAGGAGACGAAAATTCCAGTGCGAGATGATTTCAACATTGAACATTATGTGAGCGATCCAAGAACGACACCGGAGCCGGAGTTGATTACAGAAATACTCGTTCCCACGGCCTAGATTTTTTAGTAGCAGAAGCAATTTTCGAAATGGTCTAAGCGGTCTGCTTCGAGCGATTCTAAAAATAAAGGAAAAAGATAATGTCAACCGCAGCAGTCAAAGGACAGAGTTCTAAAGATGATAGAGACATTCGAGCGGTCGTGGAGGCTGTGCACAAGGCTCATCACGACAAGAATGCCGCTGGTATCGCCGCACAATACACGCAGGACGCAGTTGTATTCGATCTGGCGCCGCCTCTGGCTCGCCGTGGGATCGATGTCGGAGAGAAACAGGCGTGGCTAGACACGTGGGAAGGGCCGCTCGAGAAGGAGTCACGAGATTTTAAAATTACGGTAAGCGGCGATTCAGCGTTCTGCCACGGCTTCTTCCGCCTTGGCGGGACGAAGAAGGGCATCGCTAAACCGATTCGCTTCTGGATGCGTGCGACGATATGCCTGCATCGGGATGCGGACGTATGGCGGATCGTTCACGAGCACGAGTCAGTTCCTTTTTACATGGACGGGAGCTTGCGGCCGGCGTTTGATTTGCAACCGTAAAGAAAAAACAGAAGGCATGTGGCAGGCTTTTGCGCACGCCGCTCCAGATCGAAAAAATCATTTGCGGCGTGCGCATGGCGATGATTGCGAGACAGACCCAAATCCAATTATAAAAGCAGATCCCTCGCGTGAGCCGCTCGAGATGACGACCCTCGTGGGGTCGTCATTTCTTTGGGCGCGATTCGGGCGGAATTTGGCCGGTGGCGCGATAGTAGGCGACCAGCAAGCCGTAGTGCTCGCCCATGTGCTCAATGTAGCCGATCCAGTAATCGAGATGCTTGAGGATGCCAGCGTCGCCTTCTTTTTGGATGAGCGCGGCGCCGTCGGTGATGGATTTTTTCAGGTAGTCGACGGTGGCGGCTTTGGTTTTGTAGTTGAGGACGGAGGGATCGTTTGAGGCTTCGCCCAATTTTGTGCCGGCGACGTGATTCAGGAAATCGTAATTCGAGCCGGCAATGTGGAGGAGAACTTCCTGGAAAGAGCGGACGCTGGGAGTGAGTTTGTAGGTGTATCTATCCTCGCTCCAATCTTCCGCCATGGCGACGAGGCGGTTGCCGACATCGTTCCAGGCTTCGAGAACGGCGGCGCTCGGAGTTTTCGGTGGCTTCGAGGCGTCTTGCGCGCGAAGTGTACTCGCACCAGCGAACAGAATCAGCGCGAGGAAAAATATTGAGCGAACAATGTTTCGCATGGACGATCTCCTTCGGTGGATTGTCCCCGCTGCGCGCCCCGGGTGCCCGGTAGGGTACCGAGGATTTTGAAGCAAGTCCAGCGGATGAAAGGATGATTGTCAGTAGCACATGATATGTCCGGTTGAGATAGCAAGTGATATGTCCGCTTTTCGGGCGGTGGTAGGGGACCATGCAAGGCATGAACTCCTACACACAAGCCGCCATGGAGCGGGCGATGAAAGTACAGGAAGTGATGTTGCAAGCGATGGCCAAGAAGATCAGCTGGTGGCAAGCGGCCGAGATCTTGGGCATCAGTGACCGGCATATGCGGCGCTGGCGGGAGCGTTATGAGGAGTTCGGATTCCGCGGGTTGTTCGACCGCAGGCGAGGAAAGCCTTCGCCTAAGCGCGTGCCGCTAGCGACCGTGGAGCGGGTGCTGGAGCTGTACCGGGAGCATTATTTCGATCTGAATGTGCAGCACTTTCACGAGAAGCTGGGGGCCGAGCATCGGATTCGGCTCAGCTACAGCTGGGTGAAAGGGATTCTGCAAGGAGCGGGGATGGTGGCCCGGGGGCGCAAGCGCGGAGCGCACCGCAAACGACGACCGCGACGACCCTTGCCGGGGATGCTGCTGCACATCGACGGCAGCCGGCACCGTTGGTTGGGAGACGAGCGCTGGCACGATCTGATCGTGATTCTGGATGATGCCACCAGTGAGATTTACTACGCGCAACTGGTGCAGGAGGAATCGACGCAGACGGTGATGGCCGCTTTGCGCGAGGTGATCGAGCAGCAGGGATTGTTCTGCGCCTTGTATAGCGACCGGGGCAGCCATTTTTGGCTGACGCCCAAGGCGGGCCAGAAGGTAGATCACGCGCGTGTGACGCAGGTAGGACGGGCGCTGCGGGAGTTGGGAGTGCGGATGATTCCGGCCTACTCGCCCCAGGCACGAGGACGCAGCGAGCGCAATTTTGGCACTTGGCAGGGACGACTGCCGCAAGAGTTGCGCTTGCGGGCGATCACGACGGTGGAGGCGGCGAACGCTTTTCTGCAGGAAGAGTACATCGCTGCGTTCAACGTGCGGTTCCGGGTGCCCGCGACGCAGGGGGGCAGTGCCTTTACGGCGTGCCGGCAGCGAGATTTGGAAGGGGTCTTTTCGCTGCAGTTTGAACGCACGGTGAACCGCGACAACACGGTGAGCTTTCAAAATCTGTCTTTGCAGATCCAGCCGGTACGCTGGCGAGCCACGTTGGCGGGCTGTACGGTGACCTTGCATCAGCACCTAGATGGAACGCTGAGCCTCCGCTATGGGCCGCATTGCGTGGGGCGCTACAACGCCGAGGGGCTGCCTTGGATCAGTAGCGATCGGCAAGAGGCTGTGCAGAAGCCGCGCGGTGGAAAAGTCGCAAAGCAGACTTTCCCACCGCGCTTGGGAATCCCGCCCAAAGCGCGGGATTCCCACTTCCCCACAGCCTCGACGGCGGCGGGTGATTAACTGTCAACCGGACAACTCACTTACTACAAAAACCGGACCTTTTAACTTGCTACGAACAGCGGATGAAAGGATGATGCAACTCAAGCGGCGTAGGTTTTGAAGCGGGCGATCGATTCTGGAGTGTACTGGCCGACTTCGATGATGTAGCCGTCGGGATCGCGCATGTAACAACGCCATTCCCAGCCGTGGTTGTCGAGCGGCTCGCTGAGGAAGACAGCTCCTTTGGAGCGCCAATCTTTGTAGCAGGCCCAGATGTCGGCGACCCGCAGGTTGAGGAAGCTGTTCACTCGGTTGAGATCGGAAGGGGTTGCGAGGATGACTTCCGGCTTGTCAGGCGTGGGGCCGCCGCCGGAATTGAGAATGATCCAGGAGTTGGCCAGCTTGATGTAACAGGGATTCTCGGGCTTGATCACTTTCCCGCCAAGGATTCGAACGTAGAAATCCTTGGATTTTTCCTGATCTCGCACGGTAAAGAAATGCGTGACGAAGAAGCCTTCTTGCGCAACCGGCGCGTCGGAGAGATTCATATGGCGCCTCCTATGAAGAGATGGAAGCGATCGGGCATTTCTCCCCAAAGCTTGTAAGCAGGGCTGGCATTTGGCAAATCGTGGAAACAGAGTGTTAACGCGATCCAGCGCTCTCGGCAGTGGTTGGATCGATCGTCGTTTTGATTTCCGTGGTACGGTTGGCGGGAAAGCCGGCGCGATGGGCATGCTCCCGCACCCATCTCTTCGTTGTGCGCGATATACACGCAATAAATGTTGTTGTCGGTGACGTAGCTCTGTAGCCACTGAATCTGTGGACCTAAATTTCGCAACACGGAGCACGATTTTTTCGCGACGCCTTGAAGCTGCTGGGGCCACATAGCGCCAGCCCCGGGGATTTCCCGTTCGATGAGGAATTGGGGCATGGTAAGGTCCCTCAATTTATGTCCGGACGCGGGCAATGTCAATCTGCGAACTCGGCGAAGTTTGGAGCGGCGGGTACGCTCCGGTAAAATGGTGATGCGATTTTCGTCGAGACGCAATACGACACGAACGAACACTGACAAGCGCACGCATGGAACAAAAAGACAAACAACCGGGCGGAGGGAAGGCAGCTCGCGCGAGCTTGCGCGAAGAGGTTGAGCGGATCGTGCGCGGCGAGGCGGAAGACGCGTCGCTGACGCTGGGGCCGCACGGGGCTGAGCGTGATGGGAAACGCGTGCTCGTGATTCGCGCTTTTCGGCCTGGCGCGACGGAAGCGAGCATCTTGTGGCGCGGAAATACAGAACCGCAGGCGATGACGGAATTGCATTCGGGCGGAGTGTTTGAGGCGGTAGCGGCTTCGCGTGCGGCGGCCTCTTTACGCGAGGGTGAGGCGCTGGCGCCGGAGTCGTACCGGTTGCGACTTGGATTCGCGGATGGAAATACTTGGGAAGGTTACGATCCTTACGCGTTTCCGCCGCTGCTTACGGACTACGATTTATATCTTTCGGGCGAAGGCACGCATTTCTTGAAGTACGAGAAGCAGGGCGCGCACGTGCGAGAGATCAATGGCGTGCGAGGCGTGCATTTCGCGGTGTGGGCACCGAATGCACAGCGTTTGAGCGTGGTCGGCGATTTTAATTTTTGGGACGGGCGCGTCCACACCATGCGGCATCGCGGGGTCAGCGGGCTTTGGGAGCTTTTGATCCCGGGGCTGGACGAAGGAGCGCTTTACAAATTCGAAATACGTTCGCGTTACGGGAATTTTGTGCGGCTGAAATCCGATCCATATGGATTTGCCGCGGAGCTGCGGCCGAAAAGCGCATCGGTAGTTTACAACATTGAAAACTACGAGTGGAAAGATGCGGAGTGGATGACAGCTCGCGCCGCGCGGGACTGGCAGCATGCGCCGATGACGGTGTACGAGCTGCACGCGGGCTCGTGGCGGCGAAAAACCACGGAAGGAAACCGGTGGCTGACGTATCGCGAGCTGGCCGAAGAGCTGATTCCCTATGTGAAGCGGCTGGGCTACACGCATATCGAGTTGCTGCCGATCATGGAACATCCGTTCGACGGGTCCTGGGGATATCAGACGGTGGGATATTACGCGGTGACGCCGCGATACGGTTCGCCGGCGGATTTTATGTATTTTGTGGAAAGTTGCCATCGCGAAGGGATTGGCGTTTTTCTGGATTGGACTCCGGCGCACTTTCCGCGGGACGCGCACGGGCTGAGTTTTTTTGACGGCACGCATCTCTACGAACACGCCGATCCGCGGCGCGGGGCGCATCCGGATTGGGGCACGCTGGTTTTCAATTACGGGCGCAACGAAGTGCAAAACTATTTGATCTCGAACGCGCTTTTCTGGATGGACAAGTATCACATTGACGGGCTGCGCGTGGATGCGGTCGCGTCAATGCTGTATCTGGATTATTCGCGCAAGCCCGGCGAGTGGATACCGAATCCGTACGGCGGACGCGAGAATCTGGAAGCGATTGAGTTCATCAAGCGGTTGAACGAGGTGTTGCACAAGCGGCATCCCGGAGCGCTGATGATCGCGGAAGAGTCCACGTCGTGGCCGGCAGTGTCGCGTCCTACGTATGACGGTGGGCTGGGCTTCGATTTGAAATGGAACATGGGCTGGATGAACGACACGCTAAGGTATTTTTCTCAGGATCCGATTCACCGGCAGTTTCACCATAACGAGCTGACGTTTTCAATGATTTATGCGTTCAATGAGAACTTCGTTCTGCCGCTCTCGCATGATGAAGTGGTGCACGGCAAGCGCTCGTTGCTGGAAAAAATGCCGGGCGACGACTGGCAGAAATTCGCGAACCTGCGGTTGCTATACGGGTATATGTACGCGCACCCGGGAAAAAAACTCTTGTTCATGGGATGCGAGCTGGCGCAGCGGGATGAATGGTCGGAGACGGCGTCGATCGATTGGCGGCTTGAAGAGTCGCCGCCGCATCGCGGAGTTCAGCGGCTGGTTGAAGACTTGAATCGGCTGCACCAGACGGAAGCGGCCCTGCATGAAGTTGATTTTGAGTGGCCGGGATTCGAATGGCTGGAAGCGAACGACAGCGCCGCGAGCATCCTTTCATTTTTGCGGCGGGCGCGCGATAAGAGCGACTTTGTGGTTGTGGTATGCAACTTTACTCCGGTGGTTCGCGAAAACTTTCGCGTAGGTGTGCCGGAAGAAGGTTTTTACCGCGAGATATTGAACACGGACTCGCAATACTACGAAGGAAGCGGCAATGGAAATGAAGGTGGAGTTGCCGCTGAGCCGGTGCCGTGGAATGGGCGGCCTTATTCGCTGAAGATTCGCGTCCCACCTCTAGCGGCTGTTTACTTCACGCTTCCGCGTAAGTAGGCAGTGCGAAACGCAGAAGCTGTAGTTTCGCTGAAAACTTCAATCTAAACCAAAGCAGATCTCTGCCGGCTGGCGGGCCAGCCTCGAACTGCGTCCCGCGCCCCGGAGAATCCGGAGGACGCAAGAGCGCGCGGGACTCTGCTCGGGATGACAGTCACCTCTGTTTCTTTATAAATAGGGAACATTTGTGGGGGCAGCTCCGTACATACGGGCAGGAAGAGCAGGGGAGGCTTCCCCCAAATGAGAAAACGACTTTGCGGAATCGGGATGATCTGCGTTCTGGCAGGGATGGTGGTGACCGCGCCGGCGGCCATGGCGGGCCGGACCGAGCGATATCTGCACGTGAAGGTGGAAGACGCGACGAAGGGCGAGAGTGTCAATGTGAATGTGCCGCTGTCGATGGCCGAGAAGATTTTGCCGACCATCAATAAGAACAATATGCATAACGGGCATGTGACGATCGGCCATGCGGATATGGACGATGTGGACATTCGCGCGCTGCTGGACGCGGTGCGCACGGCGCCGGACAACGAGTTCGTGACGGTGAAAGAAAAAGATCAGGACGTGCGGGTGGCTAAGTCGAACGGAAACCTCGTGGTGCACGTTCACGATACAGCGAAGGGTGGCCAGAAAGTGGATATCACGGTGCCGATGAAGGTTGTGGACGCGTTGCTTTCCACGGCGAAAGACAACGAGCTGGATATATCCGCTGCAATTCGGGCGTTGAGCGATGCGGGCGATGCAGTGCTGGTTACCGTAGAGGATGCCTCCGAACATGTGCGCGTCTGGGTCGATTCGAAGGGCAGCTCAGAGTAGCCGGCAAATTCCGGCGGAGGTGATTCATGATTCTATTCGGCAAAATCGCGCTAGGAGTGGTGGCAACAGCGGTGGCGGGCGTGGGATTGCTTTCTAGCGAAGGAATGGTGGAAGTGAAAGTTGTGGAGCGCCAGCCGGAGGTGCGCTACGTGTATGTGATTGCTCCGGCGATGCTCGCGCCGATCGCCATGCATTTCGCTCCGCGAAAGAATTTATCGCAAGCCGCCTCCGAAATTCAGCCGTGGATGCCTACGATTCGCGCGGCACTGGAGCAATTGCGCGAAACTGAGGATGTGACGCTGGTCGAAGTGAAAGAGCCCGGCGAACACGTGCGGGTGGCAAAAGTGGGCGGCTCGATTGTGGTCGACGTCGAGGATCACGACGATACAGTGCACGTCTCCACACCCATCCGCGCGATTTCGAGCACGATCGAACAGCTTGCCGCGGCGGCCCCGTCCACTTAAAGCGTGGCCGCAACGGATTCTCCTTACTGGCGGGCGCAGCAAGGCCCCTTGCACGCGCCCGTCAGCGACGGAGAGTTTTCGGCGGAATCCAGTACACTTCTTCCTTCAAGGACTGCTTCTGAAATCCTCGCCGGAGCAGGATTCCCTTCCCGTGTTCGATCATTTGGGGATTCCCGCAGAGGTAGGCGGTGGTGTCTGCGCCGGTCAAGTTCCAGAGGTCGGTATATTTGCGGATGATGTCTTCCACGCGACCGGTCTCACCTCGCCATTCGGTGTCTTCGTACGGGCGGCTCACGGTTGGAACGTAAGTAAGCCACGGTACTTTCGCCGCCAATTGTGCGAGTTCTTCGTGATAGCCGTATTCCCAGGAGCGGCTTGCCCCGTTGATAAGGTACAGATGAATGTCTGCCGGGAAATGGCCGTCGCTCCAATCCCTATGCAACGTGCGCATGTAAGAAATGAACGGAGCGATGCCGGTGACGGTGCTGAGCAGTAGATGATTCTTGTGACCGCTCTTCAGATTTAGCGTGAAGCGGCCCTTGGCGATTTTACGCAGGGAAACTTCATCTCCCAAGGTAAGCGCGTGTAGCAGCGGAGTTAGCTCGCCGGCGGGAACCAGCTCGATGAAGAGCTCGAGCTCGCGCTCATAGGGCGATGAGACTATGGAATAAGCACGCTCAACCAGTTTTTCCGGGGTCTGCACGCCGAGAGTGGCAAATTGCCCGGCGACAAATTTGTAGTCACCAGCGGTATCGAGACGGATCTTCCATAGACCGGGGGAGAACTCATCGCGATGAGTAATCCGCGCACGATAGAATTTTTCTTCCGCGGTACGCATCTGCGTTTTCTCTCAGAGGCTTGGCCCTTTTTAGCTTTACAAATCTTTACAGATAAAAAAATGAATAGACGTCCCTACCGCAACGGAACGTCTTTGGAGCAAAAGATTGCTTTAAGTCAGCCTACGGATTCGGCGATTGTTGCTGCTGTTGCATGAAAGATTGTGGGTTGAAGGGCTGAGGCGTGCCAGTGATCTGGTCTTTTGCGCCGGTAACGACTTTGGTCAATTCCATAGACGTATCATTTGATTTGGACTTCACCAAGCCGTAGGGAGAAATCTTTTGCGAGACCCACACTTCGCCGCCACCGTTCTTCGTGCGGTAATGCTCGCAGGTAAAAGTGCCGGCGGGCACGGTGATCGTTTCGCTGCCCAAATCTTCGGCGTCGGATCTTACGTCAGCGGGTTGCGTTGCACGATCCTGATGCATCATTTGCATGGGCATTTCCATGGGCGGACGGCCGGGCATCTGCATGATCATGCGCGAGACAAGAGTGTCGGAGCCGTTGAGGACCATCAGACTCTTCATGATCATTGGACCGCCTCCTTGGTTGAAAGACATCTCGTACCAATAGGCATCTTTTCCGTCGACTTGTTCTTTGCCGACGATTGCGATCTGCATCTCGGTCTTATCACCCTTGGCGGGTTGCACTGTGTAAGCCGCGCCCGCGCCAACCACGGGATTCCAGAAGCCCATGACGTGTGGAGGAGCAAAGTGACCGCCCATTTGGGCGGTTGCGACTGTTGCGGAGAAGCCAACGAGAACTGCAGTAAGAGCGAAACGCAATGAATTTTTCATCACAGCTCCTCGAGAACAGCGATCGATTCCAGGCTTTCGGCTTAGAGGTCGCGTCCTTCGTTATCCTGCATTTTTGAAAGATCGAAGTCGACGTGAATTTTCGCGCCGTTCAGGGTGCAGGTAAACTCAACGCTCTTCTCGTCCTGAGCGATCACCGGCTCGCCAGGGTCCGTTTTCTTGGGAAAAATGAAGGCGATGGACTGCACCTTGGTGCCGTCGGGGGTGCGAGCGACCTGCACTTTTGTTGGCACGATTTTCTGTTTGGTTTTCTTGGTTACCAGACTCGTGCTCTTCATTAGCGTGCTGTCGTCAGCCGATTGAAAAGGCCGCATGTCTGGGCCAGTGACGGCGATTTCGTAAACATCGGGCGGATTCGCCAGTTGCTTTTCAACCTCTTCTGGTTTTAGCTGGCCGGCCAATTCGGCGCTGCGGGCCGCAGCTCGCTGGACCGTGCGCGAAGAGATCCAGCGAACGGCGAATGCCGTCATGGGTTGTGGCTCACCGGGACCCGGGAGGCCTGCGCCCGGAGCGCTTCCAGCCGGGGGGCCTCCGGCGGGAGTACCCGCGGGAGTCTGGTTCGCCGTCTTTCCTGCGGCTGTCGGCGTGCCGGGGGTGGATGGCTGGCCCGAATCGGGGCTCAGGGCTGCCTTGCCAATGGTCCAGGGCGCTTCAACTTGAACAAGTTTGGACCACGGAGAATCTCCGAGGATTTTGCGGACATCCTTATCGTCCCACTGCTTATAGGGCTTCGTTTTCCAAGGCTCGTTGGCGGCAAAAACCAGAGCGGCCACAACAAGCGCCGCGAAACCTATAAAGCCAGCCTTACGCATGATTTTACCTCGACGGAAAGATTAGCAGAGTCCCCGACATGAAGGCCGTACTCTATCGACTGACTCGCTTGGCCGCAAGAGGATTTTCACTCGCGCGCGGCGCAGACTCCACGACGCGCGAGGCGCCGAAGATGCGCTCCAAGCGATATACCGGGTTCTGCCGGGATTCGAAATGCGTGCGCATGAGGAGCTCCCCAACCAGGCCAACGGCCAGCAGTTGCACGCCAAACAGACACAACATCATCCCCAAGACAAGAAGCGGCCCATGCTGCACGAAAATCGAAGCCCCCCAGAGGATTTTCTGCAAAAGGAGGACGAACAAGATTGCCCCTCCCACAAACATCCCCACCAGACCGGTCGGGCCGAAAAAGTGCAGGGGCCGGGTCATGTAGCGCAGAAGGAAGCGGATGGTAATGATGTCAAAGAAGACTCGGAGCGTGCGCGAGATGCCGTAATGGGATTTGCCGCCGGGACGAACGATATTGCGTATGGGCACTTCGACGATTTTCGCGCCGTTCCAGGCGGCCAGAGCGGGAATGAAGCGGTGCATCTCGCCGTATAGCGGGATGTCCTTGATGATTTCGCGGCGATAAACCTTGAAAGTGGTGCCAAAGTCGTGGATGTCCACGCCGGAAAGCTTGCTCATCATCCAGTTGGCGATTCGAGATGGCAGACGGCGCATGATGAAATTGTCCACACGTTTTTGACGCCAGCCGCTGACGATATCTGAATGAGTGGATTCGAGCGCGTCGAGCAGAACCGGGATGTCCGCCGGATCGTGCTGCAGGTCGCCATCCATGGAAATGATGATGTCGCCGGAAGCGAAATCGAAGCCCGCCGCGAGGGCGGTGGTCTGCCCGTAATTTCGTTTCAGGCGAAGGACGGCTACGCGAGGATCTTCGTCTGCGAGGGCTGAGAGAATTTGCGGCGTGGCATCCGAGCTTTGATCGTCCACATAGACGAACTCGACGGGATCGTAGCGGCCGGTCATTACTTCGCTTAGGCGCTGATGCAGCTCGCGGACGCTTTCTTGTTCGTCGTGGAAAGGGACTACGACGGAGTATCGAGGTGGCAAGAGGTGTGTCGGCTGCATGACGCTAGTTTAACTCGCGATAGGTAATTAGGCGAATGTCCCTTTCCACGAGAGCACTCTTCACGCCGGGATCGAGCAGAGCGGCCAACTCGGTGTCGCGATGCATTTGAAGGCGCGAGCCGGATTCCGCCAGGTCGTCGTCGCAGATGCCGGGATGGAGCATGATCTCGGTCGAGCCATCGGCGAGTGTGTCAACCATGCGACGCAAAGCGGCGGGACCGAGATGTCCCGTCATGGCGAGGCCCAGAAAACGGCCTGGAGATAGCAGGCCGAACTTCCGAGAGATGGCCTGAAACCATGGCGCGACGGCGCCGGCTGCAGTGGCCGCGATCAACTCCAAGGTGTGACCAGACTCGTCGGCGCTAGCGCTCTGCCAGGAGTCGTGAAGATTCTCCATCGGCTTGCGTATCCGCATGATTCCAAATTCCTTGGCGACCCGTCCGACGGCCTCCATCACTTTTGGATGGCAATGAGTGTGCTTGTGGGTGTCGAGGTGCGTGGGCTCGATTCCTGCGGCGCGAATTTTTTCGATCTGCGCGCGCAATTCCCGCTCGATTGCTTGCATGCGAATCAATCCAGCGCTCAACCGCGCGACAAAACCACCCAGCGACTCCGGGAGATTTCCATTTTTGTCAGCCAAGGAAGAAATTTTCTCTTTAGGTGCAACCGCAGGGCCGCCCACGAGGACCAGATGGCATCCCACTCCCAATTTGGGATTTAATTTGGCGCGCGCTACGGCGTCAGCAAACGCTGGGCCGTTGGCCATCAACGTGGTGCTGGTTAGAACTCCCTCGCGATGAGCGCGGATAATTCCTTCGTTCACACCCAGGGTCATTCCGAAATCGTCTGCGTTGAGAATAAGTTGTTTCATTTGGTCGGAAGCATCTGCGACGCGGAGAACAATCATATCACGGCACAACGAACGACAAGGCTAGTTGCGGCGGCGGCAATGGCGAATTAAATTGAAGTGACCGAAATTCGCGAGTAGCGAAGATTTAACTGATTTTTTCTGACGCAATTTGAGAACCATTCATGCTGGAACGAGAAAAGAAATGTTAACGCAATGTAAAAGTTTTCAACAGTTCTGTTGAAAACCGTGTGGAAAAGGAGCTATGGAGAATCAGAATCGTGCGCCGTAGCAAAGGCTTACTTCACTTTGCACTGTTTCTGTGCAGTTCGGAACCAAGGGAAAAAACTCTTGGCGCGTGGTGGTTGCTATTTAGATTCTTTGGACTGAAATGGAATTTTCGGAGCCAAAAATTTCCACAGCCGGCAGAAATTCTAACTCGGCGAAGGAAAGTCTTAGTACCAATGCGGTGGCGGGTCGAGTTTGATAGGGACAGTTTGCTCTTCGGTATCGATCTCGTACCACTTTCCAAAAGTGTGCCAGCCTTTCGCAACTACTTGAATCAAAATCCTGCCTTGTGGAACGTCGGTAACTTTGACCGAACCATCCTGATTGGTCTTAAAATTCATTTCAGCGAGCTTTTCTTTGTGAAACAACCCCTTCGTCTCGTTGAAGCGGACATAGACGCTTGCGTTGCCGACCGGCTTGCCATCCGCGCCGGTTACTTCGATCCTTAGCTTGACCGTCGGGGGCTCGGAGGATTTCTTGTCTTTCTTGTCCGATTTGTCGGACTTATCAGTCTTGTCAGACTTGTCGGACTGCGGAGGCGGGGGTTGGTTTTGCGAAGCAGGCGAAGTTTGAGTCGCCGGCGGACTTTGAGTTGATTGTTGAGCTTGGAACGCCGCCCGAGCAGGCGAGAGGCCGGCGTAGAACAGGAACGCGGCGAAGAGCGCGGGCGAGAGGAAGGCGGACGAAAATCGTTCCCGGCTCGAAAAGGGCTTCATGGTCAATTCTTTTACAGCAATCGCGGGTGGCTCACAAGTCCAAACGCCTAAATGAATGCAAGGTCCGCTTTGGCTGGGTTCACACGGAGCGGCCTTGCCGTTGATGACGTGGAGTTTACAGCGCGCTGACGTATTATGATTGTTGCAACTGGAGGCAAGCGATGGGTTTTTCGACCGATGCAATTCATGTGGGACAGGAGCCTGACGCTCTGACGGGCTCGATCGTGGCGCCGATCTATCAGACGTCCACCTACGTGATCGAAGAGATGGGCAAGAGCAAAGGGTACGACTACGCGCGGACCAACCATCCCAACCGCAAAGCGCTGGAGCGCACGGTCGCCAAGTTGGAGGGAGGCCACGCAGCGTACGTTTTCACCTCGGGGATGGCCGCCATTGACTCCGTTTTCCGGCTTCTGCGGCCGGGCGACCACGCGATTCTGTCGCAAGCAGTCTATGGCGGAGTTTTCCGGCTTACAACACAACTACTGACGCAATTCGGGATGGAATTCAGTTATGTAGATACGTCTTGCCTGGAAAAAGTGAAGGCGGCGATCAAGCCTAGTACAAAAATGCTTTACGTAGAAACGCCCACGAACCCCACGATGATCGTTACCGACCTGGCTGCGATCGCGAATCTCGCGCGAGAGCGGAATATGACGCTTGTAGTGGACAACACATTTCTAAGTCCTTATTTACAGCAACCGATAGCGCTGGGAGCGCACATCGTGGTCCATTCGATGACGAAATACCTGAACGGCCACAGCGATTGTGTGGGCGGGGCGGTGATTCTGACGCGTCCGGCAGATGCGGAGAGAATATATTTCGTGCAGCGGTCGGCTGGAGCGGGACTCGCGCCCATGGATTGCTTTTTGGTTTCGCGCGGGATTAAGACGTTGGCCGTTCGCATGGACCGGCATGACTCGAACGGGATGGCGGTGGGGAAGTTTTTGGAGGGCCACCCCAAAGTGAAAAAAGTGATTTACCCGGGACTGGCGTCTCATCCGCAACATGAAATTGCGAAACGGCAGCAGAAAGGGTTCGGTGGGATGCTGTCGTTTGACCTGGGGTCGCTCGACGCGGCCAAGGCGCTTCTGAATCATGTGCGGCTTTGCTCGCTGGCTGAAAGCCTGGGCGGAGTGGAAACTCTGATCTCGCATCCGGCTTTGATGACGCATGCTTCGGTGCCGCTTGAGAAACAAAAAGAAATCGGGATCACGCAAGGATTGATTCGCCTGTCGGTTGGGATTGAGGACGTGGAAGATTTGATCGCGGATTTGGACCAAGCGCTAGCTAAAGTCCAGTGACTGTCGGGCGTTAGCAGAGCGTCTGATGAAAGCGATCCTTTTGGCCCCGGCTCTATGGTGCATTGTCACGATTGCCTCTGCTCAAAATTCGACTTCCCAATCATGACCCACGGCGCACATGAGGGCCTAACGCCGTCCAGGGCGGAGTGGTACGGGAAGTCATTGGAACGGATGAACGAGCCCGGATTGCCAGAGGTTGCCAAGGACGTTGACGTGGAGGTTTTTCGCTTGATGATTCTGCACACCTGGGAAACCCAATTGTCGTGAGAGTGGAAAGGCACGATGAATTGCACTCGCTACACGCGCGAAGATTAGACGGACAGGCGGGATAGGACCCGGGCAAATTGGTCGAGTCAAAGGACGTCGAGCTGAACGCAGATGATTCAAAAGCTCTGGGAGCTCTCATTCAGAATCTGAAGTTCTTCGTGCTGTCCACCGACGACGGCGTCATGGGATTTGATGGCGACGAATCAATCATGGAAGGCGTTTCACGCGGCAAATACCATGTGGTACAGCGGTGGTGCGCGAGCGTCTGCCATCCCGATAAGCGTGGACTAAACCCGTTCCTTGCTATCTGCACGTTTCTAATCGACACGTCCACACTTTCGGAAAAGCCAAAAACTAGGGCAAAAGATCTTCCGGTAAGACAGGGATTATCTGAGTGCAGCCTGCCGCACGGTTTTTCTTGTTTGTCCTTGGCGGGGGGGCGCCGTGGATTCGGAAATCCAGGTGAGGTACTCCGGTGAGCCTGCTGCTATTGGCAGGGCGATGATTTCGGGGACGTCGTAGCTGTGTAGGCGCTTCACCCCGGCTTTCAATTTGGCGAAACGGGTTCTAGTCGTTTTGATGATGAGGAGAAATTCTTCCGCGGACTCGACACTTCCCTTCCAGCGGTAAACGGATTGCACTGGGCTGGATAGAATGTTCGTGCAGGCGGCCAGGCGCTTTTCGACAACGGCACGCGCGATCTCTTGAGCTTCTTTTGCCGACCCGCACGTCACCAGGACCACGATTTTGTCTGTCATCGCGAAATTCTCTGAGTCTTTACTAGTACGCCGCGCATCATTTTGAATGTTGTGTGATTGCGGCTTGGGGGCCAAGATACAATAGCCGTCCGTGACGAACCAAGCGATTCATTTCGGGACTTCTGGTTGGCGTGGCGTGATTGCCGACGACTTCACGTTCGGCGGGGTGCGCCGGGCGTCTGCCGCGGTGGCGGAACATGTGCTGGCGCAAACGAAATCGCCGACGCTGATCGTGGGCTACGATACGCGCTTCTTTTCGCCGGAATTTGCGCGCACTTCCGCGAGCGTCCTGAAGGCACACGGCTGCGGCATTCTTTTCTGCCAGGAAGCCACGCCGACTCCGGTGGTGGCACACGCGATTATTTTCAACAAACTTGCCGGCGGCGTGAACATCACCGCCAGCCACAATCCGTGGGACTATAACGGGCTGAAATTTTCCGGGCCCGAAGGCGGCCCGGCGGCGGTGGAAACTACGAAAGACATCGAGAAGCGCGCGGCCGCGCTGCCCGAGGACACAACACCGTTCCAGGACATGGAAGATACATTCGAGCCGATACATCCTCGCGAGGCGTATTTTGCGCAGCTCAAAAAGATGATTCGCTTCGACGTTCTGGCGAAGGCGAAGGGGAATTTTGTTTGCGACGCGGTGCACGGCTGCGGCGCGGGGTGGCTTGACCGCATTTTAAAAGAGCACGGGCTCGCTGTTACCGAAATCCGTGCTAACCGGGACGTTTTGTTTGAAGGCAAGGGACCGGACCCGTCGGAGGGAAATCTTGGGCTGCTGAAAAAAACCGTTCTGGAGAAAAAAGCCTTGGCGGGACTGGCGACCGACGGCGACGCCGACCGCTTCGGAATCCTCGACCGCGACGGCTCGTTTATCGACCCGAATCACCTTCTCGGGCTCGCGTTCGATTATTTGCTCGAGACGCGCGGATACAAACTGGGAGCTGCGCGCAGCGTGGCGACTTCGCATCTTCTGGATGGCGTGGCAAAATTGTACGGGGTGCAGATTTACGAGAGTCCCGTGGGTTTCAAGTACGTTGGGCCGTTCCTGCGCGAGGACAAAATCGCGATGGGCGGTGAAGAAAGTGCGGGCATGACAATTCGCGGCCACTTGCCGGAGAAAGACGGTATCCTCGCGTGCCTGCTGATAGCGGAAATGATTGCTGCGCGGCAAACTTCCCTGCGCGAGCAACTTCAGGATTTGTTTCGCAGAGTTGGCCGGGAATATTGGCCGATTCGCGTTAACTTGCCGCTTTCCGACGACGCGCACAAGAAGCTGCTAGAGCGCTTAAAGAGCGACCCCAAGGAATTCGCCGGCAAGCGCGTGGTAAACGTGAACCGAATGGACGGATTGAAGCTGGCGCTTGAAGATGGATCATGGGTTTTGATGCGTCCATCGGGCACCGAGCCGGTGGTGCGCATTTACACCGAGACATCCAGGGTGGCAGCTTCGCGACAACTCGCAGAGGAGGCGCGCAAGTGGATTACCACGCAAGCGGCCGCCCGGTGAGCGGGGGCGATACACCAAAGACGCAGGCCAGTGAGCCAGGTATTAGTTTCTTCGAACAACTCGGACAATTCTTCCGGCGCAATATGTATTTGTTCCTGATTGTAGGGTTCGCATTGCTGCTGCTTCAGGACGTTTTCGGGACCCACGGCGTGCTGGCGATGCGGCGTTCACAGAAGGAAGCGCAGGAAATCCGAAAAGATATTTCACGGCTCGACGAGGAAAACCAGCGGTTGCAGGATCGCGTGAAATCGTTGAAGACAGATCCGGCAGCGATCGAGAAAATTGCGCGCGAAGAGATGAAACTTTCGCGGCAAGGCGAGGTGATTTTCCAAACTCATCCGAAGCCGAGTGCCCTATCGCAAGATCCTTCTCTACATCCCGAGCCTCCCCCGCGGCGTCAGCCGTAACTATGACAACGAATACTCTTTCGTTGTTTTAAGCGGTTTCTCCTTTAGGCGAGAGCTATTGCTTGGCTTCCGTCGCGACCTTTGTCTGAATCAAGATTGATAGCTGACGCTCAAATACTGCACAGTCGAAAGACCCATTCGCTCGGCAAGGAATCCAACTCTCCGCAAGAGGCAGGGACCGCCATTTCCAACTTGGCAACTCATCGCCTGACACGTTTTCCGGCCCAAAAATCTTAATTCCGTCGGACATGAGCGCTGCGTAGTAGCTGAAACAACCCTTTGCCATAATCAGGATGTCAGCCTCAATCAGTTCGCGCATCGTCCGGACTGCGTCGACATTTAGAAATAACTCGACGCCGGGCAGTGCTAGCTCTGAAAAATCAGCATTATCACCTTGCGAATAGATGCAAATTTTGTATTTAGCGTGCTGACTATCGAGGACCGATTTCAACTGAACAATCGTTTCTAAAATTGTTTCATTGGGCGTGAAATAAGAAGGATCGTTGACGGAAACATCACCCCGACGGACGTGAACGGCGGCCGTAACCTCGACAGTCTCCAGAGGAGATTTATTCAGATAATATCTGCGCCTGAACTCGGGGACCATGGCTCTGAACCGATCGCCTAGTTCATCCCACCGACGGCGCCATCCGAAGCATAGATCGAGGTCGGTAAAGTTATAAGAAAAGTTCACAACGTCGTGCCTCGCAATCTCGCAAATGGTTTCGCCCGCACCGAGATTGAAAAGCGTTTCCCAAGCCATGGCCCACTCTTTCATGGGCCGTTCGGCATGTTGAATTAGCGTGAATGGTGTGTGCACGTAGGTGAGACCGAAGAATCGAGCGAAATTGATCGCATTCATGACCATGAGCGCCTGAGAGCCGGCGCCCTCACTTCTGAGGCCCGTGCAAGTGATTTTGCGTATAGGCCGTAGCCCAGTGACATGCAAGACGTATGGCCGGAAGAACAAGCCCTTTTCATCGAAGTAGGTGTTGCGGCCTAAAAGGACCCTGACAAAGTTCTTTAGCGACCGCGACGCAGCACTGACCGCTCCAGCGATCAGAAACCGGAGAACCCGGTAACATTGCGTGGCGCTGTGCCTTATTAAATCGGAGATTACGCGGTGGCTCCGGGGTGCTTTGTTGCTACGCATGTTCGTCTTCGGTTCGTTTGAACCACGCGAGTATTTCGGCACGATGATCGGTCCAACGGGTTCGCGCTATCGAAAGAAGGACCATGGCGGTGGTGATAATCAGAAAGCCGAGCGTGGCCATGGGGATGGACTGGGCTTGCTTCTTCAATATGGAAAATCTTCCGTAAACAAACTCGATGTGAACCCAATACACGAGCAATGAGGTTTGTCCCATCTGGATCATGGGACTGAAACCCACCTGGCCTAGTCCCCAGCGGCACCACACGTAGCTCGCGAAGGCAATCACGAGAATAATTGCGAGGCGCGCGAGAAAGAAATTCGGGCTGGTGTGCCAATAATCGTACTCGGGATAAAACTGCAGATGGCGCGCGTCGAACCAGTTTGAAAGATAAAATAAGCCCACGCCGCCGAGGCCGCACGCCACTATTACCTGCAACAGATTTTTCTTTCCCCATTCGCTGAACAGAACGTGCCCGAGGGCCAAACCCGCGAAAGCAAATCCGGCCCAGGGAAAAATCGGAAAGAGCCAGGGCTGCGGCGACTTGAAAATGTGGACCCCGTTGATGTAGGACTCGAGGTACCAAGGCAGCCAGCGCGGGCGCCGGCTTGTGTAAAGGAACGGCGTGGCGAGCGCGATGGCGGCGGCTGTGGCGACGGCTACTATTGTGCTCGCGACGCGGCTTTGCGTCAGGCGCCCTACGATTCCCATCAGTATGATTGAAATGCCGATCGTGTTGAGGATGTCCACGCGCAGCAAATCCGTCCACGGCGCCCAGGGTATGCCGAGCAAATATTCCTGCACGCGAAAAAGCAAGCCAAGTCCCAGGATTTCCGCGCCGCGCAGAATTGTGGTGCGCGCGATTTGGTTCGGCGTGGCTCCTTTTTTCCGCATTTTGTCCGAGACCAGCGCGATGGAAACGCCGGCGACAAAGAGAAAAAGCGGCGCGGGAATGGTTCCGCTGAGCTGCGACCATTTCATGAATTGCGAATCGCGCGCGCTGCCGCCGAGCCATGAATCGTAGGAATGCACCTCGAACATCAGCAGGCAGGCGAACCCGCGCATCCAGTCAATGTAAGCGAGGCGCTGTGGTTTGCCGGGCTGGACTGTGGCGTTCAAGCGGAACCAGAATCGCCGAGCGGCAAACGCAAAGCAAGTTTTTCTCGGAAGTTTGGCGCAGTTCAGTAAAATCTTGGCGTGGCTAATGGCTCAAAATTTTGGGAACTAAATCTCCCCACGGCCTTTGCGGTGTGGGTTCCCATTGTTGTTTTCGTGATACTGCTTGGCTTCCGGTTGGGTTATGGAGGACGGCGTTACGGCATAGCGCTCAGTATTGCGGGGGCGCTTTTTGCGTTTGAATTTTTTCTGGCTTCGCCGCCGGTACTGGGACGCGCGCGGAAATTCCTCGGTGAACACGGCGGCGTGATCGCGCCGCTCGCGCCCGTTTGTGCGGTCCTTATCTATACGACGAGCGTGAGCGGGAATTGGAAAATGGCGCTCGTTGGCGCCGCCTACAGCGTGTTGCCGGCCTTGCTGGTCGCCCGCAGCGTGGGCAAGGCGCCCGGAACCTGGGAAGATTACGCCGCGGTGATTCTTATTTGGCTGCCGGTTGAATTTCGCTGGATGTATCGAGTGTTTCCATATCCGCCGGAACTTACGCACGCGTTGACGGTTTTGACGGCGCTCAGTACGGGTATCGCTGCGTTCGTTCTGCTGCGCCGCATGGACGGAATCGGATACGCGATTGTCTGGCGGCGCGGGTTCGGCGCGAACGTAGCGCTACACTTTCTAATTTTCGCCGCAATTGCGGTCACCGTGGGAACGCAAATCGAGTTTCTGAAATTTGATCCGACGCTCGCTCGCCTGCGCACGCTGCCACTGGCGACGGTCGGGATCACGTTTTTCACGGCGTGGCCGGAAGAATTCCTGTTTCGAGGCGTGCTGCAGAATCTTTTTTCGCGGACTTTCAAGAATCAGTGGACCGGGCTGGCGATTGCTTCGGTGATTTTTGGCTTCGCGCACATCATGCACGCGCCGTCTCCGAACTGGAAGTACGTGTTTCTCGCGACCATTGCGGGATTATTTTACGGCCACGTATGGGTGAAGACCGGCTCGTTGTTTCCGGGCGCGCTGGTCCACGCGCTGGTCGAGATTTCCTGGCACGTTTTATTTCGGTAGCGCGACTTGCTGACGTATTAACGGACGACGCCGTGCAGGGGGCTGGACGCCGTGGCATAGAGTTTTTTCGAAATGCGTCCGGCGAGAAACGCTTTGCGGCCCGCTTCCACCGCGGCTCCCATGGCCTCGGCCATCATGATTGTGTCCCGGGCTTCCGCGATGGCTGTATTCATCAGCACGCCGTCGGCGCCAAGCTCCATCGCGATGGCCGCATCGGATGCGGTGCCGACGCCGGCATCCACGATCAACGGCACTTCGGTGACGCGCTCGCGCAAGATATGCATGTTGGCAATATTTTGAATGCCCATGCCGGAGCCAATCGGCGCACCCAGCGGCATCACGGCCGCGGCGCCGGCATCAATTAATTTGCGCGCAACGATCAAATCGTCATTGGTGTAGGGCAACACAACGAAGCCTTCGGCGACGAGCGTCTTTGTGGCGCGAATCAGCTCCTCGGTGTCCGGGAAAAGCGTTTGTCGGTCCCCGATTACTTCCAGTTTGACCCACTCCGAGAGCCCCACTTCGCGACCGAGGCGAGCGGTGCGAACGGCTTCATCCGCGGAATAGCATCCGGCCGTATTCGGCAAAATGAAAAAATTTTTGCGGTCGATGTAATCGAGGAGAGATTCCTTCGATTTATCAGTGAAATTCACGCGGCGAATAGCCACCGTCACCATATCGGCGCCGGATGCCTGGTGCGCGCGGCGCATCTCTTCGAAGCTGCGATACTTCCCTGTTCCGACAATGAGGCGCGAATTGAAAGTCTTTCCAGCAATCACCAAGTGATCCGCCATAAAAATTCTCCCGAATGTATTGTACCGCTTGCGCGCGTCACCAGCAGGCTAGGCCAGATGCTGCGGGCGCGGCTCTTCTACGTCTGCATAAAGCTTCGCGATCAGATCCTGATAGCGCTCCTCGATGATACGGCGTTTCATCTTCAGCGTATAAGTCAGTTCCCCGTTTGCGAAGGTGAAATCTTTTTCGATCAGCGCGAACCGTTTTGGTTTTTCGTACTGCGCGAGCGAAGACGTCAGCCGCTCGATTTCGCTCGAGAGCAGGTCGCGCACCCAGGAGTCCGAGAGCATCTGCAACGGAGTCGAAAATTCCTTGCCGTGTTTTCGCGCCTCATTCTCGATTGCCGCAAAACTGGGGACGATCAACACGGAGACGAATTTGCGTTTATCGCCTACCACGATCGAATTGGTAATGAACGGGCTCTGTTTCAGCATATTTTCAATCGGCGCGGGCGCCACGAATTTTCCGGCTGCGGTCTTCAGCAATTCCTTTTTACGATCGGTGATGATTAGATATCCGTCTTCATCCAGACGGCCGATATCTCCGGTGCGAAACCATCCGTCGGAGGTGAGCACTTCTCGCGTCTGGTCGGGTTTGTGGTAATAGCCCTCCATGACGCAGGGGCCTTTCACCAGGATTTCACCATCGCCGGCTATCTGCACTTCAACGTGCGAGATTGGGAGCCCGACCGTCCCAACTTTATTTTTCTGTGGCATATTCGCGGCAATCACGGGCGAAGTTTCCGTTAAACCGTAACCCTGCATGATGCCCAAATTTATTGACCAGAAAAATTCCGCTAGTTCCTTTGCCAGCGGCGCGCCGCCGGAGAAAAAATAGCGGATGTTTCCGCCAAGTCCGGCGCGGATTTTCGAATAGACAAGCCGGTCGGCGATTTGCCAGCGTTGTTTGGTCCAAAATGAGGGATGCTGACCGTAGGCGCGCCAGGGAACGGCTTGCTCTGCGACATTCAAGGACCAATCAAATATCTTCCTCTTCAGTCCGGTCTCGCGATGCCCCTGTTCGACGATGTTAGCGTAAATCTTTTCGAAAAAACGCGGCACGGCGGCAGCCAGCGTCGGCTTTACCTCCAGAAGCGCCTGCGGAACGGATTCCATTTGTTCCACATATGCGACTGGAACGCCATGGAAAAGATAGCCGTAGTCCACCGTGCGTTCATAGACGTGCGCGAGCGGAAGGAAGGACAGCGCCACATCGTTGGGAGAGAGATCGTGATCTTTCAGCGAGTCTATAACGTTGGAACTGAGGTTTGCGTGGCTGAGCATTACGCCTTTGGGCTCGCCCGTGGTGCCCGAGGTGTAAATAATTGTCAGCAATTGGCTCGGCGAAATTTCCGCGGCGCGTTTGCGGTATTCGGCGATGTCGGCGTCACCTGCAGTCGCGATCAGAGTCTCATAACGCAAAATCTCGCCGCTTAAATCGGAAAGCGGCGCGACAGCAATCACATGTTCGAGCGCGGTAATTCTGTCACGGCATTCAGCAATTTTTTGGGTTTGCGCTTGGCCGGAGGTGAATACGATGCGCGCGCCGGAATCGTTCATGATGTAAACGAGGCGATCGAGCGATTCATTGAAGTAAATCGGCACGTTGACCGCGCCTGCGCCCTGTATCGCAAAATCTGCGATGTGCCATTCCGGACAGTTCGGCGCGAGAATCGCCACGCGGTCGCCGGATTTAATTCCCAGTTCGCCGAGGGCTTTGGATAATCCCGCAACGCGTCGAAGCATTTCGTGCGCCGCAATCGGTTGCCAGCCCTCCGCGGTTCGATACATCTGTGCGCGCGGATTCGCGAAATTGTCCACGCCTTGGAGAAAAGATTTCGTGAGGGGAGGATAGTCCATCGCGATACGTTTAACTCTAGCGTATGGGGCTGCATCGCGCAACGCAGCGGCACGATTCCGAGCGAAATGGCAACCTACTAAAGACCGGCTCTAGTGCGCTAAGATGTGTTCGGAGGCTCCGATGTCGAAACTGGCGACAGAAGAAACGACCGGGTATCAGCCGGTCCGCGCGCCGCGCGGCAGCAGCTTGTGCTGCAAAGGATGGCAGCAGGAAGCGGCCATGCGCATGTTGATGAACAATCTCGATCCGGAAGTCGCCGAGAAGCCGGAAGATTTGATCGTGTATGGCGGGCGCGGGAAAGCAGCGCGCAACTGGAAGTGTTATCACGCGATTGTGGCATCGCTGAAGTCGCTCGAAAACGATGAAACTTTGCTGGTGCAGTCTGGGAAACCGGTCGGCATTTTTCGCACGCACCGCTACGCGCCACGCGTGCTGATTGCGAATTCGAATCTTGTGGGACATTGGAGCGACTGGAAACATTTTGATGAGCTCGACCGCGCTGGGCTGATGATGTATGGCCAGATGACGGCGGGAAGCTGGATCTACATCGGCACGCAAGGAATTTTGCAGGGCACCTACGAAACCTTTGCCGCGGCCGCGCGAAAACATTTTCAGAGTGGTCTGGCGGGAAGGCTGGTTGCCAGCGGAGGCATGGGCGGCATGGGCGGAGCGCAGCCGCTCGCTGCCACGCTGAATGGCGCGGCGTTTTTGGGCATGGATGTGGACCCTGAGCGCATCAAGCGGCGCGTGAAGACGGGTTATTGCGATGTGATGGTAAACGACCTCGACGAAGCGCTGCGCATTTTGAAGAACGCCGTGCGAAAGCGCGAAGCGACCTCCGTGGGATTGGTGGGAAATTGCGCGGATGTAATTCCCGAACTCGCGCGGCGCGGCGTTGTGCCCGATTTACTGACGGATCAGACCAGCGCACACGATCCAATCGGCGGTTACATTCCGCGGGGTCTCAACGTGGAGCAAGCGGCCGAACTACGCAAGAGCGATCCGGAGACCTATCGAAAGCGCTCACTCGAATCCATGGCAAAGCATGTGGAAGGCATGCTGGCCTTGCAAAAGCTGGGATCGATCACCTTCGACTACGGAAATAACATCCGCACTTTCGCTTTCGAGCAAGGCGTGAAGAACGCCTACGATTTTCCCGGCTTCGTCCCCGCATATATTCGTCCGCTTTTTTGCGAAGGGCGCGGGCCTTTTCGCTGGGCGGCACTTTCCGGCGAAGCTTCGGACATTTATCGGACGGACAAGCTCGTGCTCGATATGTTCCCGCAGGACGAGGTTCTAACGCGCTGGATTCAACTGGCGCAGAAGCGCGTGCGGTTTCAGGGTTTGCCCGCGCGAATCTGCTGGCTGGGTTATGGCGAGCGCGACAAATTCGGGCTCGCCCTGAACGATTTGGTCGCGCGCGGCGAATTGAAAGGTCCCATCGTGATCGGCCGCGATCATCTCGATTGCGGATCGGTGGCTTCTCCTTATCGCGAAACTGAAAAAATGAAAGATGGCTCGGATGCGGTCGCGGATTGGGCGCTGCTCAATGCCCTGCTCAACACGGCGAGCGGCGCGAGCTGGGTTTCCATTCACAACGGTGGCGGAGTGGGCATCGGCTACTCACTGCACGCAGGGCAAGTCACGGTTGCGGATGGCTCGAAAGAAATGGGCGAGCGCATCGAACGCGTGCTCACAAACGATCCCGGCATCGGCGTGGCGCGGCATGTGGATGCGGGTTATCCCGAAGCGATTGATTTCGCGAAGAAATCTGGCGTCAAAATCCCCATGTCGTGAGTTGCGCTAAGGGTTCCACCCTGGAGAGAAAATGGTAGTTGTCACCGGAGCGACTGGAAATACAGGAAGGGTTGTGGTCGAAGCGCTGCTTGCGAGCGGGGAGAAAGTTCGCGTGGTTGGCCGCGATGCAAAGACGCTCGAGCCTTTCGCGGGGAAGGGCGCGGAGGCTTTCGTCGGCAACGTGGAAGACGCGGCGCAGATGTCGAAAGCCTTCGAGGGCGCAACCGCCGTTTATTTGATGATTCCGCAGACGGCTGACGAGGATTACCGCGCTTACCAAGACAACGTGTCGGACGCTTACGGGAAAGCGATTGCGAGCACGCACGTTCCGTACGCCGTGACGCTGAGCAGTTTGGGAGCGCAGCATGCGGAGAAGACTGGTCCGATCGTTGGCACCTACCATTTGGAACAAAAAATGAATAGCGTGCCGGGGCTGAACGTGCTGCATCTGCGTCCCGGGCCGTTCATGGAAAATTTATTTATGAGCATGGTGCCGCTGCGCACCATGGGCTTCTTGCCCGGCGGGACAGAGGGCGATCTACTGATCGCTCTAATTGCCACCAAGGATATAGGCGCCTACGCGGCGAAGCGACTTCACGCTCGCGATTTTTCCGGCAGCTCGGTTCAGGAGTTGTTCGGTCCGCGCGACCTAACCATGAAAGAAATCGCGACAGTGGTTGGCAAAGCCATCGGCAAGCCCAAACTGAATTACATGCAAGTGCCATTCATGATGCTGGAACCCGCGCTGGTGCAGACTGGAATGCCGAAAAAAACCGCGAAGCTGCTCATCGAAATGTGGAAGGCGGGCAACGCGGGTCTTCTTGCGCCGCAAGAGAAGCGGTCGGCGGAAAATAGTATGCCGACGACGATCGAGTCGTTTGTGACCGAAGTATTCGCTCCTGCTTATCTCGCCAAATCAGCCGGCGCATGAGCCGCCCCCCGACTGTTTGTTGTTAATTGCCGATGCATGAGCGTACATCGCGCGTAACGCGAGAGCTCCTAGCCCAGCATCTTCGCCGGGCGCGGCTCGCCGCGGCGAGCGCCCCTACAGAAACCGATCCGATAAGCGCTATCCTGGTGAGCGAAGCTCGTGATTGCGCGTGCGACAGTAGTGTTTTCTGCCAATTGACGCTGTATCATCGCATTCGTGCCTTGCTGGCTCATTACCGGCTGCTCGCAGCTTCTAACACTGCGCGGGCCAGTGCCGCGACGCGGGCGCGCACTCGGCGAGCTTGGAATCATTCGCGACGGCGCGCTGTTGACGCGCGACGACCGCATTGTAGCGATCGGCCCTCGCCGCCGGATCGAACGTCATCGCGAAGCTCGCCGCGCGGAAAAAATAAATCTGGGCGGGCGCGTGGTTCTGCCCGGCTTCGTTGATTCGCATACGCATCTGATTTTTCCCGCCAGCCGCGCTGCCGAATACGAACAGCGCATTTCTGGCGCGACGTACGAGCAAATCGCCCGCTCGGGTGGCGGAATTCGATCGACGGTGAAACACCTGCGCGTCGCTTCCCCGGCCATCCTGAAGGCTCGAGCGCTGAAGAATCTTCGCGACTTCACGGCGCACGGCACCACCACCATCGAAGCCAAGAGCGGCTACGGGCTCGACTGGAAGAGCGAGGTAAAGATCCTCAAGATTCTCTACGATCTGCATCAAGAGCATCCGCTCGACATTCACGCAACATTTCTGGGTGCGCACGTGGTCCCTCCGGAATTCCGGCGCCGTCCGAAGGCTTACATAGATATTCTCGTGCGCCAATGGATTCCGATGGTAGCGACTGCCGGGCTCGCGGAATTTTGTGATGTTTTCTGCGACCGCGGCGCGTTCACGGTGGAGCAGTCGCGGCGCATTCTGATGGCCGGGCGCGCTTGCGGATTAGTTCCGCGCATTCACGCGGAACAACTGGCGCAAACGGGAGCAGCGCGGCTGGCAATCGAGTTGCAAGCTGCGAGCGCCGATCACCTGGAAAAAATCGATCGCAACGATATTCGCGCGCTGGGCCTTTCCAACGTGGTGTGCACAATGTTGCCGGGATGCTGCTTTCATCTGGGGCTCAGGGACTACGCGCCCGTGCGACAGTTGATTGAAGCGGGTGCGATTGTCGGCGTCGCCACAGATTTCAATCCGGGCACCAGCCCCACGCTGAGCATGCCAATGATTCTGTCCCTCGCGTGCACGCAAATGAAGATGACGCCTGCGGAAGCGATCACGGCGGCGACAATCAATCCCGCTTATTCACTACGCGTGCACGACCGCGTTGGCTCGCTGGAAGTTGGCAAGTATGCAGACCTGGCTGCCTTTGACGTGGCCGACTATCGCGAAATCCCGTATTATTTTGGCGTGAACCTTTGCAGTTTCACGATGAAACGCGGCGCCATCCTGCACACGAAGAACCTCTAACTGATGAAACGACTCGTCGAATGTGTACCAAATTTTTCCGAAGGGCGTGACGCATCCAAAGTGGATGCGATCGTTGCCGCCATGCGCGAAGTTCCCGGCGTATATCTGCTGGACCGCGAGAGTGACAGCGATCATAACCGCAGCGTGGTGACGCTCGCGGGCGAACCGGAAGCCGTCGCCGAGGCCGCCCTGCGCGGTGTGGGCAAAGCAGCCGCGCTGATCGATCTCACAAAGCACTCCGGCGCACACCCGCGCATGGGCGCTACAGACGTGGTCCCGTTCATTCCCATCGAGGGCGTGACCATTGAGGATTGCGCTGCTCTGGCGAAGAAAGTGGGCCGCGAGATCTGGGAACGTTTCCGCATTCCCGTATATTTTTACGAAGCTGCAGCCCAACGCCCGGAACGCACAAACCTGGAAAATATTCGCAAGGGCCAGTTCGAAGGCTTGCTTGCAGAAGTACCACGCAACATCGATCGCGCTCCCGATATCGGCGAGCAGCGCCTGCATCCTACAGCCGGAGCCGTGGTGGTGGGCGCGCGCAAATTCCTGATCGCCTACAACATCAATCTGAATACTTCCGACGTCAGCACCGCGAGCCGCATCAGCAAAAATATCCGCTTTTCGAATGGCGGGCTGCGATACGTGAAGGCCATGGGAGTGGATTTGCGCGGCAGAAATCTGGCGCAGGTTTCCATTAACCTGACTGATTTCGAGCAGACACCCATTCATCGCGTGTTCGAAATGGTGAAGCGCGAAGCGGAGCGATACGGCGTCTCGATTGTAGGCAGCGAGATCGTCGGTCTGATTCCCAAGCGAGCGATCGAACTGACCGCTGACTTTTATCTGCGACTCGAAAACTTTTCACCCGCGCAAGTGTTCGAGAATCGTATCGAAGCTTCGGTCGCGGGCGCTCTAACCGCCGATGGGCCGGGAAAACTGGCGGCGCTGGCCCAGCCATTTCTCGACGTGGTCGCGCAGCCCACCGCAACTCCTGGCGGCGGTTCCGTCGCGGCGCTGGCCGGAGCGCTGGGAGCGAGCCTGGGCCAAATGGTTGCTGGGCTTTCGCGCAAGAAAAAATCGCAGGCAGCTTACGTGGAACCGCTCAGCGACGCGTTGGCGGAATTTCATGCCGCATCGCGCGCTCTTGCGGAAGCGATGGACCGCGATGCTGCTTCCTTTGAATCCGTGATGGCTGCCTACAAACTCCCGCAAGGGACGCCCGAAGAACAAGGACGCCGCGAATCCGCGATTCAGAATGCGTTGCAAGGCGCGGCGAGCGTGCCGATGGAAGTGGCACAAAAGGCGGCGCAAGTTTTTGACTTGCTCGGGAAACTGGAAACCATCGCAAGCCCGTCGATGCTTTCGGATATTCGCGTGGGACGTCATATGGCTTCAGCGGCAATTCGAGGAGCGCTTGAAAACGTGGCCATCAATCTGGAATCCATCACGGACTCGGGATTTTCGGACCGCATGCGCACGGAGTCCGAGTTGCTGATTTCACGCATGGGGAAAAGTTGATTCCGCGAAGCCCAGCTTTACCATCTATACTAGAGAGGTACGATGTTGCGGCCAGATACGATGCCGCCCCAAGTTCGCCATTTTAGGGTTTTGCGGCCCAGCCGCTCTGATAAGCAATTTACCTGAGGGGAAAACAAACGTGAGACAACCAATTTTTAGAAACGTTCTCTGGACCGTCCTGGCAGCGGCCGCGCTGCTCGGTGCTCTCATTTCAACGTCTTCGAGACTCTCGGCCGGATCTGTCAGCACAAACGTGATAGGAATGTTTCCAAAAACCACATCGGAGTTCGCCTATGCTGATTTGAAAGCTGCGCGGAAACTTGCGTGGTTCTCGCAAATACAAGATCAAATGCTTCCTACGCATATGCGCCAGTTCGAGCAGTTTCTCGCTTCTTCGGGCGTGGACCCCAATTCACAAGTGGACAGCCTGGCCTGGGGGACGATCCTGTCACCGGGTGGAGAAAGCGGTGAAATCATAGGCATAGCCCTCGGCGCATTCGATCCATCGAGCACCGAAGCCAAGTTCAAGGCCCAGAAGATACCCATGATTGATAGCAACGGTTATCACCTCTACGCTTTCGGAAGCGGCGGCAATGCGAACGACATCCTGTTCTTTTTTCTCGATTCCAACACGGCGGCTTTTGGCAACCGTGCCGCTCTGGAAAAATTGATTGATGTCCGCATGGGCAAAGCCGACAGCCTGTTCACGAATGACAAGATTTATTCGCTCATCAATGAAGCCAATGGCAGCGGGACCATCTGGGCGGTGCTGGACAAAACTTCCACCAACATGGCCATGCATCAATTGCTGCCCCAGGCGAGCCAGTTTCCTCAAGCTGCGGCCATCATCGCGCGTGTGCATGCCATGGTGATCAGCGTGAACGCCGATAGCGGCATCGACGTGCAGTTCCAAGCCGTCTGCGATTCCGTGGACGACGCCAACCTCCTCGGCGCGGCCATGCAAGCGGGCGTAATGTACCGGCGCTACCAGGAAGCGCAATCGAATCCGGACTTCGCAAAAGCTCTGGACCACGTTCGCGTGACGCCTACGGGAGATCGTTTGAAGATCGATGCGCCGGTGAGCCAGGACGAATTGATGTCGTTGATACGCACGAAGGCTCTCGCGCCGTCATCGATGTAGTTGGAAATTTGAAGCGGCAGGTCCGGAATGGCAGGCTAAAATTTCGCGCGCTTTCCGTCACAATATTTAATCAGGGTCATGCGTGATACGCCAGCGCGCGTCTCATAGAGGACGCGATCGACGCTTGTCTTCTGCAGGGCTGCACTCAATCCCGCTTGAACGGCTGCGCCAGCGCAGAAAGTATCCAATCCCGCCGAGGGCAACGACTCTCCGGAATGCTCGATAGCAACTTCCACGCGGTCGGGAAAATCCGAAACAATCAAGTGGAGGGCCGAATCCGTATTCCCATTATTATTCGCCAGGGGGAAAGTTTCCCGGCACGCGTCCGTCGTGGCTACGGCGAGGTCTTCCTGCGCTCCGCTGGAAAGGCCGCAGCGCTGACCGGCAAACAAGACTACTGCGGCGACTCCGGCAATCAGCCGGGGATCGTCCTGCAACGTCAACTCTGTCCGGCTCGGATCAGTGCTCATCTTTTTCGGCAAGCCGCACGTCGCATGCCTCGCGGCAATCGGGACAATAATACATCCCGTCAACGGCCATGCGAATGCTGTACTGAGACTGGCAGAAGCAGCAGTACTTTTCGCAGGTGCATTCCTGCTCCGCCTTATCGCACTGCGCGCAAAGAGTAACCACGTGCCGACACTCCAGTGGCTGGGTAGCCGCCTTTGGACAATCTTAGGGCATGCAAGCGCGCCGGACAAGCGCCTTGCGCGCGTAAGTCCCCATCCGACCAGAGGGTAACCGGGCGCCCCATCTGGCCATCTGGCCGCGTTCCTTGACACTCGAAAAAACGCATGCTAGTTTCGATATTCTGCTATCAAGATGAGAAATTCTCAGTGACAACTCCGGCGACCGCTGCGCTGCGCAAGACCGCTCTCAATTCCATGCATCGCCGGCTGGGCGCCAAAATGGTGAATTTTGGCGGCTGGGACATGCCGCTGGAGTACTCCGGCATTCTGGCCGAGCACGAAGCCGTGCGCACGAGCACCGGACTGTTCGACGTAAGCCACATGGGTGAGATTGAGATTCGAGGGCCGGGCGCGCTGGGATTAGTCCAACTGGTCAGTTGTAACAACGCCGCGAAGCTTTCCGTCGACCAGGCGCACTATTCGGGGCTGATGACTTCGCGCGGGACTTTCGTCGACGATTTGCTGGTGCACAAAATTTCCGATACGCACTATTTGCTTTGCGTGAACGCCGGCAATCAGGATCAAGATTTCGAACATATCGTCGCGCACAACACTTTCGACGCTACAGTGGAAAATGCCGGGCCGCGTTATTCTCAACTCGCTATTCAAGGGCCGCGGGCGATAGATATCCTGCAGCGGCTTACTCCGGTAGCGCTTGATTCAATCCACTATTATCATTTCGCCTTCGGCAAGGTTAGCGGCGTCGATAGCCTGATCGCGCGTACTGGTTACACAGGCGAAGACGGCTTCGAGATTTATTTCGCGCCCGAGCATTCTGAGAAGTTGTGGAATGATCTGATTCAAGCCGGCGCGCCGGCGGGAATGATTCCCTGCGGCCTTGGGGCGCGGAATACGTTGCGGCTGGAAGCGGGCATGTGCCTTTATGGCCATGAGATTGACGACACCACGACGCCGTGGGAAGCAGGACTTGGCTGGATCTGCAAGATGGAGAAGGCTCCGTTCCTGGGCAGCGACATTCTCGCTCAACAGAAAAAGGACGGCCTGACGCGCAAGCTCGTGGGATTTGAAATGTTGGACAAGCGCATCGGCCGCGACGGATACCCTGTGCTTATCGGCGGCCAGGAAGTGGGCCGCGTGACCAGCGGCGGGCCCGCGCCGCACTTGAAAAAGAATATTGGTATGGCTTACGTGCCGCCGAACTCAACGGCCGTGGGAACAGAGATCGTCATCGGGATTCGCGGTCAGGGAGAGGCGGCCCGGACCGTCGCCCTTCCATTTTATAAGCGACCGCGGTAGCTCGAAAGCATCCAATTAGCACGCACTTACGGAGCGCTCATGTACCCCAAGGATTATCGTTACACCAAAGAGCATGAATGGATCAAAGTGGATGGCGCGAACGGAACCATTGGTATCACCGACTACGCGCAACATGAGCTGGGCGACGTTGTATTCGTCGAGATGCCCAAGGTCGGAACGCAGCTGAAAGCGCGACAGTCTTTGGGGACTGTCGAATCCGTGAAAGCCGTCAGCGAGATTTTCAGCCCCGTTGCGGGAGAAGTGATCGAAACCAACGCGGCACTCGCGGATACCCCCGAGCAAATCAACAAAGATCCGCACGGCAACGCGTGGCTGATTAAAGTGCGGCTCGCAGATCCCAAGGAAGCCTCGACGCTGATGGACGCCCCCGCTTACGAAGCGTACATCGCCGACAAAGCGAAGGAACATTCGGCCTGATGCGTTATCTCCCCAAAAGCCCTTCCGAACGCCAGGAAATGCTCGAAGCGATTGGCGCGAAGTCCATCAGCGAACTTTTTCAGTCCATTCCGGAAAAATTCCGGCTGCATGCGCCTCTTGCTTTGCCTGGACCGCTCTCGGAACAGGAGATCATCCAGTATTTTCAAGCGCGTGCCGCGGAAAATTCGCGCGGCTACACTTCATTTCTTGGCGCGGGAGTCTATTCGCACGTGCGCTCAGTGGTGACGGACGCGCTGGTGCAGCGCGGCGAGTTCCTCACTTCCTATACGCCATACCAGGCTGAGTTCGCGCAGGGCACGCTAACCGCGATTTTCGAGTTTCAGACGCTGATGTGCCAGCTAACCGGGCAGGAAGTCGCTAACGCGTCGATGTACGACGGCTCGACTGCACTCACCGAAGCTGTACTTATGGCCGAGCGGATTACCGGGCGGCATCGCGTTCTGGTTGCGCGCAGCGTACATCCAGAGTATCGACAGGTACTGCAAACGTACGCGAAAAATCTGGGCATCGAGATCGAAGAAATCGGCTACACGGAATCCGGCCAACTCGACCGCGCGGCGCTGAAGAAGGAGAGTTTGCTGCAAGCTGCCGCTATCGTAGTGCAATCGCCGAACTTTTTTGGCGTGATGGAAGAGTTGCCAGCTCTCGCGGAGGCGGCGCACGCTGCCGGCGCGTTGCTCGTCGCCGGCATCGCTGAAGCCGTTTCGCTCGGCATCGTACGGCCGCCGAGCGACGCTGACATCGTCGCGATGGAGGGCCAGTCTTTCGGCATTTCTCCCAGCTACGGGGGACCGTACGTCGGCGTGATGGCCACGCGCGACAAATTCGTTCGCCAGATGCCGGGGCGTCTGGCGGGTCAAACAACTGATACGGATGGACACCGCGGATTCGTTCTAACTCTGGCCACTCGCGAGCAACACATTCGCCGCGAAAAGGCCACCTCGAATATTTGCACGAACGAAGCTCTATTTGCGCTGGTTGCCACTATTCATCTCAGCTTGATGGGAAAAGAAGGCCTACGCGAACAGGCGCTGCAAAATCTCGCGAAGGCTCGTTTCGCTCAGGCTGAGCTGGAAAAAATTCCGGGCGTTCGGCGCGTTTTTTCGGGCCCGTCGTTCAACGAATTTGTGCTGGAGTTTCCGCGCTCGGTAAAAATGGTGAACCAAGATCTCTTGCGCGAGAAAATAATCGGGCCGTTCGCGCTCGGCACGCATTATCCGGAGCTGACGAAGCGCGCGCTTGTTTGCGTGACGGAGACAACACCGCGCGCCGAAATTGAACGTTTGGCTGCCGCCATCAAGCGGATTCTCGAACGACCGCTTTAAGGAGCTGTTTGCATTGAATTCCAAGTCCACCGAAATTGAATCGCCTGCCGGAAAGATTTTGAAGGCTCGCGAACACGTTAGCCAGAACGAAGGGCTCATCTTCGAGAAGTCTGCGCCTGGCAAGCGCGGGATGGAGCTTCCGCCCCTCGACGTCCCGGCGGTGGATCTGCCCAAGGCGCTGGGCCGCGAATACACGCGCGATTCCATCGAAGGCTTTCCTGAAGTCAGTGAAATTGAAGTGATCCGGCATTTCACGCGGCTCTCGACGTGGAATTACGCGATCGATCTTGGAATGTACCCGCTGGGATCCTGCACCATGAAGTACAACCCGCGCGTCAACGAATTTGTGGCACGCCTCGACGGCCTGGCGACCGAGCATCCCCAACAGCCTGCCGAAGTTTCGCAGGGCTGCCTGCGCATTCTCTACGATCTGCAGAAATGCCTGCTTTCGATCACTGGCATGGACGCTGCCACGCTGCAGCCTGTGGCCGGCGCGCAGGGCGAACTTACCGGCCTGCTGATGATTCGCGCGTACCTTCAAAGCCAGGGAAACCCGCGCACGACAGTCTTGATTCCGGATTCCGCGCACGGAACGAATCCGGCTTCCGTAGTGATCGCGGGCTATGAGGTAAAAAACATCAAGTCCAACGCCCGCGGACAGATCGATACCGATCATCTACGCGAGTTTTGCACCGACCATGTTGCGGCGCTTATGCTCACGAATCCCAGCACGCTGGGCGTGTTCGAAGAGCGCATCGCAGAAATCGCGGCCATCCTGCACGAACGCGGTGCGCTGCTTTACATGGACGGCGCGAATATGAACGCGCTGGCCGGCGTCACGCGGCCGGGCGATTTCGGCGTGGACGTGATGCACCTGAACCTGCACAAGACTTTTTCAACGCCGCACGGCGGTGGCGGCCCCGGCGCTGGCCCTGTCCTGGTGCGGAAAATTCTGGAGCCATTTCTTCCGTTGCCGGTTGTGTTGCAAAAGCAGGATGGCAAATTCGCGCTGGACTACGGCCGCGCGCAATCGATCGGGCGCGTGCGCGCTTACTGCGGAAATTTCGGAGTATCGTTGCGCGCCCTCGCGTACATTCTCGCCTACGGCCCTGGAATTCGGCAGGCAACGGAAGACGCCGTGCTGAATTCTAATTATATTCGGAAGAACCTCGAAGGCGTTTTCGATTTGCCTTACAATCTTCCGTCGATGCACGAAGTGGTTTTCAGCGACGCGCGCCAAAAAAAGCACGGCGTCAACACCATGGATATTGCCAAACGCTTGATCGATTATGGCTTTCATCCCTATACCACGGCATTCCCACTGATCGTACCGGGCGCCATGATGATCGAGCCCACTGAATCGGAATCGAGAGAGGAGTGCGATTTCTTTATTGAAGCCATGCGCTCGATAGCAGCGGAGGTTGAAACGAATCCGGAGCTGGTGCAGACCGCGCCGCATTCCACGCGCGTTGGGCGGCTAGATGAAGTGGCCGCGGCGCGCAAACCGATCCTGCGCTGGAAACCCGAAGAAGGAGCTTCACGATGAAACCCGAGCAAGCCGCGTTCCTCTTGACCGTCTTTCTACCGACAGTCAGGAAGGAATTCCCGACCACTTTGCGCGTTCTTCAGGCGGTTCCCGCAGACAAGGGAAGCTATCGCCCCGCTCCCGATTCGCGCAGCGCGTTGGAACTGGCCTGGCATCTCGCGTCCGCCGACATCTGGTTCCTCGATGGATTTCTCACCGGAAAATTTGAAATGGAAGACGACACCATGCCAGCGGACTTCACCAGCGCTGCCGACATCGCTGCTTCTTACGAAGATAATATGCCCGCGAAGCTCGATAAGGTCGAAAAGCTGCCCGCTGATTTTTGGGCCACGCCTATGCCATTCTTCGGTATCTATAATTTGCCCGCCGTTATGTATCTGCAGTTCATGCTTCATCACTCGATCCACCATCGAGGACAGCTCTCCGCGTATCTGCGTCCCATGGGCGCTAAGGTTCCGAATATTTACGGCGGCAGCTTCGATGAGCCGATGGAAGGTTGTGAAGAGTAGCTGCAGACTTGTCTTTAGTTTTAGCTCCCGCGACGATTCCTTCGATAGGGGTGCCTATCCAGCGTGGTTGATGATCGCTGAACAGCGATGAGGGAATATTGCAGTCTGTAGTCGGATGCCGCGATCGCACGCAACGCGGCTCGGGCTCGGGAACGGTTGGAAGAAGCCTAGATCTCGACAGCGATCTTATTTCTTGTCGTTCTTCGCCTTCTCGACTGGAATGCTGCGGCTCGCCACGGGCGCGGTTCTGTTTTCGGCGGTCACATCCATCGCAGCCGTCGCCGCCGGGAAAGCCACCGGACGTCCATCGGAACTTGCCGCCGCGGCCCCGGTTGTTTTTTCCTTGGTCGGCGCGCTCATCGGCACCAGCGCGCCTTCGGCTTCCTTTAAGAAGGACAGTCCCTGCTCGTGCCCATCCCAATCGATTGAAAGCACGTCGCCGAGCGATACTTGCTCGGTCGCCAGCAGGCTGGCCAACGGATACACGACGTGGCGTTCAATCGCGCGCTTCAAGTGACGCGCGCCGTATTTCATGTCCGTGCCTTCGCGCAACAGGAAATCTCGCGCGGCACCCGTCACACGAAACAAGAAGCGTCCCTTTGCGGTTTCGAGCACGCGCTGCTGCACCATGCCCAGCTCGATTTCCAAAATCTGTTCGAGCTGCTGGGAACGCAACGGATGAAACACGATCACTTTGTCGATGCGGTTCATGAATTCCGGCGCGAACTTTCTCTTCGCCGCTTCCGCCGCCGTCTTCTCGACTTTTTCGTCAAGACGCCCTTGCGTATCAGCCTTCACTTTGGGAGCAAAGCCCATTCCGCCGGTCATCAGCTCGGTGATTTCTCCGCCACCCAGGTTCGAGGTCATGAAGATCATGGTTTGCGACAAATCCACGCGGCGATTGTCCCCCAGCGTCAGCGTGGCTTTATCCAGAATGCCGAGCAGCAACTGCCAGAGCGCGTCGGACGCTTTTTCGATTTCGTCGAACAGCAGGAAGCTGATCTTGAGCTTGTCGGTGTGATATTGGGCAAGGGCCTCCTGCGTGATCAAAGGATGCGTTTCGCGGTGCCCCAAATATCCTGGAGGCGAGCCGATCAGTTTCGCGATTTCGTGCGAGTGCTGGAATTCGGCGCAATCCACCTTGATCACCGCGCGCGGGTCCCCGAAGAGCACTTCAGCCGTGGCTTCAACCACGCGCGTTTTGCCCGCGCCGGTGGGCCCCAAAAACAACAAATTTCCGACCGGACGTCCGGGCGAGTTCAGGCCGGCGCGAAATACCTGGTACAAGTCCACCACAGCTTGTACCGCTTCGTCCTGGCCGACGATCTTTCGCCGCAGCCCTGCTTCGAAATCGCGCGACTCCAGGCTGCGTTGTGTCGGGTCCAGTTGTAACGCATGCGCTCCCACGGTGTTGTACCCCTTACCGGAACTCTCTGCCGCCATCAGGATTGCGGAAATCGGTTCGCTCGAATTGGTCCAATTTGATATCGAGCGTCGATCGCAGCAATCGCAATTGCGTGACCAGTTCCCGGCTTGAATTGGCTCGATCCGCCAACAACAACATTGGCGGCGACAGATCGGCCAGGTCCATGTGAAGGTTTCGTAGTGAATGCATCAAGTTCTGCACGTACGGCGAGCGAATATCAAACAGCTCGATCCGGCTGTTGACCTGCTCGCGCAGGCTCGACCAATCGAGATCAAGAAACGGGTGGTTGCGCGAAACCTTTCGCACCACGTCGTCGGTGATCCGCGGCCGCTCCCCCAGCCGCGCCAGATGTAACTGCTGCACCTTCCCCTGACGGCGCACGTTATGCACCAGAAAGTAGGTGTTGCCTTTGCGTCTTACGAAAGCCACAACACCTCCTTTTTAGGTGAATCAACCCGTAGTGTATGAAGCGTCCACTACGGCGTCAATGGTACGATGCGGGGAACGCCCAAAATGCTGCTAATCAGTTATTAGCCGCCAGGGGCGACGTTTTGGCGGGCGGACACCTCGAATGGGGCTGCTGACGATCTCTTTTGGCCCTGGCTGCTATCGAGACTTGAATAATCGTTGCCATATTATTTAGATGCTGCAAAGCCGTTCTGTGCAGTACGCCGAGAAAGGAACGAGATGTCTTGGGATCCGGTGTATCGCCTGGTGAAAAAAATTCCGCGCGGGCGCGTAACAACCTATGGCGAGGTAGCAAAAGCGCTGCGTCTGCCGGGCGGCGCGCGAGCGGTAGGATACGCGATGGCAGCGACCCCGGGCGGGCGAGGCATTCCGTGGCATCGCGTGCTCGGAGCCGGCGGACGGATTCGCGTTCCGGAGCCTTATGCGGCAAAGCAGCGGCGCCTACTTGAAACCGAAGGCGTAGAGGTCGGTATAACCATCGATATGAAGGTTTACGGCTGGCCGTTCCGGAAATCGAAATCAAAAGCTGGGACCGCCAAGTCTAAACGCGCAAAGCCGCGTCGCTAGCGATCAATTCTCCAGCGATTGTGATATAGAGGAAAGTTCCAAAACAGGGGAAATGTTTAGTGACGGAACCCGTCATCCAGGTGGAAGACCTTTATAAGAATTACGGCGCGGTTACGGCTCTTCGCGGCGTGAGTTTTTCCGTGGAAGAAGGCGAAGTGTTCGGCCTGCTTGGGCCCAATGGCGCCGGCAAGACTACGACAGTTGAGATACTCGAAGGCATGCGCACGCCCGACCGCGGCCTCGCGCGCGTTTGTGGCCTTGATCCTGAAAAGAGCGGCAACAAATTCAAGGAAATGATCGGCGCCGTTCTACAGTCCACTTCCCTGCCCGATAAGATTCGCGTGAAGGAAGCGATCGAACTGTTCGCCAACTTCTACCGAGCTCACGCCAATACAAACGATTTGCTAAAACGGTTTCAGCTCGAAGAAAAGCGCGACGCTTTTTACAGCCAACTTTCCGGAGGACAGAAGCAGCGGCTCGCTATTGCCATGGCGCTGGTGAATAATCCGCAGGTCGTTTTCCTGGATGAGCCGACCGCGGGTCTGGACCCGCAAGTTCGCCGCGAGATTTACGACATCATCGAGGAACTGAAGCGCGGCAAGAAGACCGTCTTGCTCACGACACACTATATAGAGGAAGCTGAGCGTCTCTGCGACCGCGTGGCCATCATCGATTACGGCTGCGTGATCAAGATCGGAACGCCGCGCGAGTTGAAGCACACTTCCGCGGGGACGACGCGCATCGAAGTCCGGCTCGCCAGACCGGTGACGGACGGCGTCCTGGCTCATCTTGATGGCGTCGCGGACTGCCGCGAATTCGACGGCACTTACGTGATGCACTCCACGCGCGCGCCGCAAACCATCGTCGCTTTGGTCAAACAGCTGGAATCAGATAACAACGAACTCCAAAGCCTGGAAATGTTTTCGCCGTCGCTCGAAGATGTTTTTATCGAGCTGACTGGCCGCAGGCTTCGCGATTAAAGCAGCGAGATTCGATGAAAGGACAAAAATGGCATCGCACTCCATACACAACACCTGGACACTGACAAAAATTCGGGTGCGTCTGGCCATGCGCAACCGGACGTTTCTTTTTTTCAGCTTGATCATGCCGCTCGGCTTTCTTTTCTTTTTTGTCACCATCTTTAGCAAGGGTGCGCCGGCTTGGACTGCTTACATTCTCGGCGCGATCCTCACCATGACAGTGATGGGCAGCTTCTGGGGCCTCAGCGTGCAACTGGTAACGTTCCGCGAAACTGGCATTCTTCGGCGCTTCCGTCTCGCGCCTCTGGGCGCCGGGCCGATGCTGGCGTCGAGTATTCTCGCGAACTACATCCTCGTTCTTCCGTCCGTCGCAATCGAAATTCTTGTGACCAAGTTCATGCTGCACATGCCTGGATGGGGAAACTTGTGGGCCATTTTCCTGCTGGTCACAATCGGTTCGGGTACTTTTTCTTCGTTCGGGCTGATCGTTGCGAGCGTGACCAACACCATGCAGGAAACGCAGGTCATCAACCAGGTGATTTGGACTGCTTTCCTATTTCTTTCAGGGGCCACGGTTCCGCTGGCAAGATTCCCGACGTGGATTCAAGGCGCTTCCCTTTTCATGCCGGCCACATACCTGGCCACCGGCCTGGAGAACGCAGCCACCAACCTTGCCACCAACCACGAAATCATTACTGACTTGATCGCTCTGTCTATCGGACTTCTCGTGGCCTTCGAAATCTCGCGGCGACTTTTTCGCTGGGAGCCCGAAGCAAAACTTCCCGGAAGTGCCAAATTGTGGGTGCTCGCGGCCATGATTCCGTTCATCGCCTTCGGAGCTTACGAAAACCTGAAGGGCGACCGCCTGGCCCTGGTTCGTCAAAACTTTCAAATAATGAACCGGATAGACGCGGCTCCGCCATCAAAGTCCAATTGACGTCGGGTCGCATCTAACTAACCAACGCCTAAAGTAACTGGAGGAACTCATGCAACGCACAGCTACAGCAATCTGGACAGGTGGATTAAAGGACGGCACAGGAGCCATCTCGACGCACAGCGGTGTGCTCTCCGATTCGCCTTATTCTTTTCTCACGCGTTTCGAGAACGCCAAGGGAACAAACCCCGAGGAATTAATTGGCGCGGCACACGCAGCCTGCTTCGCCATGGCGCTCTCGGCGCAGCTTGGCACCATGAATTTCACGCCGCAGACGATTCGCGCCACCGCAAACGTCACTCTCGAGAAACTCGACGCCGGCTGGACCATATCGAAAATCCATTTGGATGTGGCCGCGCGCATTCCCGGCATTTCCGAAGCTGCGTTCGAGTCCGCGGCGGCCAGCGCGAAAGCCAATTGCCCCGTCTCGCGTCTTTTCAAGGCTGATATCACGCTGAGCGCCGTACTGGAGAAAGCGGCATGATTCTTCCGGCCGTCGCCGGCTTCCTCATCATCGCAGGCATTTTGCTGGAAGCGTTTGAAACGATCGTTCTTCCGCGAAGGGTGACGCGCCGTTTCCGTCTGACCAGACTCTACTACCGCACTCTGTGGATTCCCTGGCGCAAGCTTGCCCATAGCGTCAAGTCACCCAAACGCCGCGAAGGATTTCTGAGTTATTTCGGCCCGCTTTCCCTGCTGGGCTTATTCGCGCTATGGGCGACGCTTTTAATTTTAGGTTTCGGGATGTTGTATTTCAGCGACGCTCGCGTAGACCAAACGCATCCGACTTTGGAGACGTGCTTCTATCTAAGCGGCACAACTTTTTTTACGCTGGGCCTCGGCGACGTTACTCCACACACTTCCGCAGAGCGGGTGCTGGCAGTATGCGAAAGCGGCCTGGGCTTTGGCTTCCTGGCGCTTGTACTCAGCTACTTGCCGGTCATCTATCAAGCGTTTTCGCGCAGAGAGGTTGCCATCGTGATGCTTGACGCGCGAGCAGGCTCGCCGCCTACCGCCGCCGAACTTCTGCGGCGTCACGCAGGTGTTCACGGCCTCGAAGCTCTGGAAAGGCTACTCCGCGACTGGGAGCGCTGGTCCGCGGAACTGCTGGAGAGTCACGTATCCTACCCGGTTCTTACCTACTTTCGTTCACAGCACAATAACGAATCCTGGCTCTCGGCGCTCACGGCGATCCTGGATACTTCCGCTCTGATTATTGCAGGCACCGATGGAACTTGCCTCCGGCAAGCCCGGCTTTCGTTTGCTATTTGCCGCCATGCAGTCGTGGATTTGGCTCAGGTGTTTCAGGCGGCTCCTCTGCATCACACCGCAAATCGCTTGTCCGCTTCCGAACTTCTTCGCCTCCGCAACACCGTGGCAGAGTCCGGCATCCGCCTCCACGACACCCCGGAATCAAACGAGAAACTAAACAAGCTGCGTGGTATGTACGAGCCCTATGTCCAGGCTCTGTCCCGGTTTCTATATATGGACCTTCCTCCCTGGATCTTGGCCACGGAAAGCGCTGATAATTGGAAAACAAGCGCCTGGGGCCGAATATCCGGTTTTACGGCTCAGACCCAAGTCGAAAGAGCACAGGACGACCACTCCTAGTAGTGCCCGGGGCGTCGTCAAATCCCCGACTCGCTGCTAACAATGAAGCGCCGTCGCTCGTCCATATACCGAGAGGGGTAACTGCATCCACAGATTCATCAGACGTGCTAGGAGGGATCCATGCCGTCATTCGCCCAGGACCTGCGCTATGCGCTGCGGATGCTGCTCAAGAGCCCCGGGTTTACGATTGTCGCGGTTCTGACGCTCGCCCTCGGAATCGGCGCGAACGTAGCCACATTCAGCGTGGTGTACGCTGTCCTGCTTCGTCCGCTGCCATACCCTCAGCCCGAACAGCTCGTACGCGTTTTCGACGACCTTCATAGTTCCAATGTGAAAAATGTCGGTATGTCCGCACCCGAATTATGGGATTTGCAGGATCGGTCTGGCGTATTTCAGGACATCTCGGCAGTCTGGCCTATTGATTCCGACATCGCAGGAGGTGATCGTCCAGTCCGCGCCGAGACTCTGGCTACTAGTCCGGACTACTTCACAATGCTCGGAGTACAGCCTCAGCTTGGTCGAGTCTACACACAGCAGGACCATGTCCCTGGCTTCATCGAAGCGGTCGTTATCAGCGACGGCTTTTGGCGCCGTAACTATGGCTCGGACCCGCGCATCATCGGCAGGACGATGCGTCTCGACAACGATTTGTACACAATCATAGGTGTGATGCCTTCGGGCTTTCGCCACCCCGGGCGCACGCTTCAAACGGACGTGGAAGTGTGGTGCGCAGCGGGCTACAACGCAGCCCCCTTCCCAGTTCCAGCGTCCCGCGCAATAAGAATGATCCCCGGTGCCATAGGCCGCCTGAAACCGGGACTTACCGTGGCCCAAGCCCAGGCTCGTCTCGACACCTACGCGGCCCAGTTGAGCCAGCAGTATCCGAACGATTATCCGCCAGCCGCTGGATGGGCAACACGAATCGTTCCAGTGAAGGAAGACCTCGTCGGGCAGGAACGAACTGAGCTGTTCGTTCTTTTCGGTGCCGTAGGATTTGTGCTGCTAATTGCGTGCGTGAACCTCGCCAACTTGTTGCTGGCTCGGTCATCTGCCCGCCGCCGTGAAATCGCGATCCGTCTGGCTCTGGGCGCCGGTCGCGGACGGCTAATGACTCAATTGCTCACCGAAAGCGTTTTACTCTCGGTAATCTCCGGCCTAGTCGCGCTGTTTACGGTCGTCCTATTCAAGAATTCCATCCTAAAGCTGGCTCCCGCGAATCTTCCCCGGCTAAGCGAAGTGCACGTCAGTGCCGGCGTGTTATTTTTTGCGTTCGTAGTCTCAATCGTTACCGGCCTGCTTTTTGGTTTGGCTCCCGCGCTGCAAGCTGGGAATCCAAATCAAGTGGAGAGCTTGCGAGAAGGCGGCCGCGGCTCTGGTGCTGCGAAGCGGCACACACGTGTGTCGCGTGTACTGGTGATCTCGGAAGTGGCGCTCTCTCTTATCTTGCTCGCGGGCGCGGGACTCCTTCTTCGTAGTTTCTGGCACGTGATGGAAGTGCGCCCGGGCTTCAACCCAAGCCACGTAGTCACCGCCCAGATATGGATTCCGGTTCCCAATAATCCCGACACGGATCCTTATCGTCCTACCGACAAGCGTGCAGCTTTTCTGATGGAAATTCTTCGCCGCGTATCCGCTCTTCCAGGCGTGGAAGCAGCAGCCATCGGCGGAACGAATAGCTTGCCGCTATCCTCGGGACGAAACGGTTTTCCGTTTACTATCGCGGGACGTCCCACAGATTCGGAGCGCGCACCCATCGCCGAATTTGCCTCCATTACGCCCGACTACTTGCAGGTGCTGCAAGTTCCGCTGCTCGCCGGAAGAAATTTCGCTGAGTCTGACACGGATAAGTCTCAGAAGGTTGTGGTGATCGATCGAACGCTGCAGCGGCGATACTGGCCCGACGAAGATCCTCTCGGCAAACAAGTTAGTTTTGGTGGACGGCCGGGGCAGGACCCTTCGTTCACTATCGTTGGCGTTGTGGGTGACATTAAATCCGATGGCTTCGACGCACCTAGCGCTCCCCATATTTACCTCCCCGTGCGCCAATCTCCCGGTTATGCATCAGTCGTTTTTCTCCGCAGCGCAGGCAATCCGGAAGCACTCGGAGAATCCATTCGCCACGAAGTGCAATCCATCGATCCCAACATTCCGGTGTTCAGCGTGCGGACGATGGATCAAGTCATCGCGCGCTCCATGGCCGAGCGCCGCTTCGCCCTACAACTTCTCGGCATCTTCGCTGGCGTAGCCCTTCTGCTAGCCGCGATCGGCATCTACGGAGTGATGGCGTATTCCTTCAGTCAACGCACGCACGAAATCGGCATTCGCATTGCGCTCGGCGCGCAGCGCCTGGACATCCTGCGCATGGCCGTGGGAGAAGGTATGCAGCTCGTGGTCGTGGGATTGGCCATCGGGCTGATTGGTGCGGCGGCTCTAGCGCGATTCGTACGCACCATGCTGTTCGACGTGAGTCCGGTGGACCCGATTACCTTCGCAGCTATCTCGCTCACTCTTGCCGGCGTCGCACTTCTCGCGTGTTACGTCCCGGCGCAGCGCGCAACTCGCGTAGATCCTCTGGTCGCTCTGCGCGATGAATGAGCTCTCGGACATTCGTTGAACGGCTGCTCAGCATTCAAAAGCCGTCTCGAGGCTGGTGTGCGAAGGAGAAAACATGGATTCCTTCATCCAGGATATTCGATACGCATTCCGAATGTTGGCCAAGAGCCCTGCGTTTACAGCCGTTGTGGTGCTGACTCTTGCACTGGGGATTGGCGCCAACGTCGCCACGTTCAGCATGGTGTATGCCGTCTTGCTGCGGCCGTTGCCTTTCCCGCAGCCTGAGCAACTCGTTCGCGTCTTTGACGACCTTCGCGGCCCAAACACGCCGGATGTGGGCATGTCCGCCCCGGAGCTTTGGGACTTGCAAGACCACTCGGGTGTGTTTCAGTATATCTCTGCTGTGGCTCCGAGCAATTCCGCAATCGGCGGCGGAGATCGTGTGGTCCGCGCCGAATCTCTTCTCACCAGTCCCGATTATTTCAGCTTGCTGGGAACGAAGCCGCAACTTGGCCGCGTTTACACGGCGCAAGATGCGGTTCCGGGATTCCTGGAGCCTGTCGTGATCAGTGACGGCTTTTGGCGCGGCAATTTCGGTTCGGACCCGAAGATAGTCGGCCGGAAAATTCACCTGGACAACGACCTGTACACGATTGTGGGGGTGATGCCGCCGGGCTTTCGTCATCCGGGCCGCACGCTGAATACCGACGTGGAAGTATGGGCCGCTACGGGTTTCAACGGTCTTCCATTTCCTGTTCCAGCTGACCGGTCGCTAAGATTTATTCCGGGCGGAATCGGGCGCTTGAAGCCGGGGCTAACTCTTGCCGAAGCGCAGGCGCGGCTCGATGCCTACGTGTCACAGCTCAGTCGTGTTTATCCCACCGAATACCCCGCCGCCGCTGCGTGGACAGTACGTCTTGTTCCGGTGAAGGAAGACCTGGTAGGCCCGCAGCGAACGGAATTGTTCATCCTTTTCGGAGCGGTAGGATTTGTGCTGCTGATCGCGTGTGTGAACATTGCCAACCTTCTTCTGGCGCGCTCTTCCGGACGTCGCCGCGAAATTGCCATTCGGTTGGTGATGGGCGCGAGTCGCGCACGTCTGGCGGGCCAACTGTTGACCGAAAGCACGCTCCTATCATTCCTTTCCGGCATAGTAGCCATCGTGACAGTTCTCTTCTTGAAAAATGCGATCATAAGTCTCGCTCCCGCGGATATTCCACGTCTTAACGAGGTTGACGTCAGCGCCCAAGGTGCTTCTTTTCGCTTTCCTGATCTCGATACTCACGGGCCTCCTTTTCGGACTGGCGCCCGCGCTTCAGGCTACGAATCCGAACCAGGTTGAGAATCTCAGGGAAGGCAGCCGCGGGTCGGGCGCCGGCAGACGCCATACTCGACTTTCGCGGGCTCTGGTGGTGTCGGAAGTAGCGCTCTCGATTGTCTTGCTGGCTGGCGCGGGGCTTCTACTTCGAAGTTTCTGGCGGGTGCTCGAAGTACGTCCCGGATTCAATCCCAGCCATTTGACTACGGCTCAAATCTGGATTCCGGTATCCAACAATCCGGCCACCGATCCTTATGCCCCCGAGGATAAGCGCGCCGCTTTTCTTATGGAGGTCTTTCGCCGCGTGTCGGTGCTGCCCGGCGTGGAACAATCGACGATTTCAGGCAACGACACTCTGCCCATGAACTCCGGGAGGAACTACTCTCCCTTTTCGATTCAAGGGCGCCCGGCAGATTCCGAGCGCAACCCGGTTGCAGACATTGCGGTGGTGGATACGCAATATTTTCGCACCATGGAAGTTCCTTTGATTGCCGGGCGAAATTTCACCGTCTCCGATACGAATAAGACCCAGACCGTCGCGGTGATCGACCAAACCCTCGCACGGCGTTATTGGCCGAACGAGAATCCGCTCGGACAACAGCTTACGTTTGGATTTGGAGCAGGTATTCAGGGGGTCACGATTGTTGGCGTGGTGGGCGATATTAAATCGGATGGCTTTGACGCTCCCAGCGTGCCCCATATTTATGTTCCTTTGGGGCAGTTCGCGCCAGTCAACGCGGTGGTTTTTCTCCGCGGCAGAGGCGACACGGGAAATCTCGGCGAGGCCGTGCGGCGCGAGGTCGAAAAAGTAGATCCCCACATTCCCGTGCATAGCATCAGCTCCATGGATGAAATCATCGCAAGGTCCATGGCTGATCGGCGTTTCGCTCTAGAGCTCTTAGGTATTTTTGCGGCGGTTGCTCTTTTGCTCGCCGCCATCGGCATCTACGGCGTGATGGCGTATTCCTTCAGCCAACGAACGCATGAAATCGGCATCCGCATCGCACTCGGCGCGCAACGCATGGACATCTTTCGCATGGCCGTAGGAGAAGGAATGCAGCTAGTTGCCATTGGCTTGGTCGTCGGTCTGATCGGAGCGGCGGCCTTGACACGGTTCGTGCGCACCATGCTTTTCGGCGTGAGTCCCTCCGACCCTGTTACTTTCGGCGCCATCTCGGCTACGCTGGCCGCAGCAGCGTTTCTCGCATGTTACATTCCGGCGCGACGCGCAACCCGCGTGGATCCGCTGCTCGCTTTGCGCGATGAATGAAATACGATTCTTACTTCTGCTAGAATCTCGGCGGACCGACATAGTCCCTGTTCCCTCTTCTCGTAAAGGAGGCCGCCGGTGAATTCACGGCCAATCCGGTTTAGATTATTCCCAGCATTATTTTTAATTAACATCCTTAGCATCGCCGGCAGCGCCTCCGTTTACGCTCAGTCATCGCCACCTGCAAATTTCAAAAGTGGATTTCTCGAATTGTCCGGTGGCAAAATTTATTACGAAGTTGCCGGCGAAGGCCATCCCCTGGTCTTGATCCATGGCGGCCAGATGGATTCGCGCATGTGGGACGAGCAGTTCGCGCTATTTTCGAAATCCTATCGCGTGATTCGCTACGACGTGCGCGGCTTCGGAAAATCTCCTACTTCGACCGCCGTCTATGCCGATGAAGACGACCTCGCCGCACTCCTAAAGAATTTCAACGCCGGCAAGGTTTACATCGTCGGCCTGTCTTTGGGCGGACGCATCGCCATCGACTTTGCGTTATCTCATCCCGACCTGGTTGCCGCGATCGTTCCCGTCGCTCCAGGTCTAAGCGGCTTCCACTTCTCCGATGATCCAGCTTTTATGGACACTTGGCGAGCAGCGCAGGCTGGCGACTGGGAAAAAGTCACCGACCTTTGGCTCAAGAATGCTTACATGGCTCCCGCCATGGAAAATCCCAAGATTGCTCCTCGCCTTCGGCGATTAGCTTTCGAAAACGCCCACGAGAATCTTGATAACTTCCTGCTCGAGAAAGTTCTGAACCCTCCGGCGATAGAACGCTTGCCCGACATCAAAGTTCCGACGCTCATTATCGTCGGCAATCGCGACGTGGCCGACATCCACCAAATCTGCGGCCTCGTCCGTGCTCGCGTGGCCGGCGCAAAAGAAATCGTAATCCAAAACTCCGGCCACATCGTCAACATGGAACAGCCCGAAGAATTTAACCGCGCGGTCCTGGATTTCCTAGCCTCAAATCCACATTGAGCAAAGTTGCTTTGGTCGGAGGTATATTGGGACTACGGTGTTGCGTAGCCAGACATTGACACGGGCTTGCGTGCCCTGGAACAAGATCTTCGGGAGGAAATCGATGCCCGCGACGTCTGCAAACGGGAAAATTTGCTATATCGAGATTCCCACCACTGATATCTCGCGCTCCGCCGCCTTTTACAAACTGGTTTTCGGTTGGACCACGAGAAAACGCGGAGATGGTGAAATTGCGTTTGATGACACCGTAGGTGGAGCCAGCGGCTCCTGGCTACTCGGTAGACCGCCTGCGAAGGAAACTGGTCTTCTTGTTTACATCATGGTCGACAACGCGGCCGCAACGCTCGACCTGATCATCGCTAACGGCGGCGAGGTCGTTCAACCGATTGGCGGAGATGCTCCGGAAATAACCGCGAGATTTCGCGACCCTTTCGGAAATGTCTTCGGCCTTTATCAACAACGCCCGTCTTAGTCTAGTTGGGTGCGCGGCCAATTTGGATGTGGTGCGGGTTATACCTACGGCCCGGCTCAGAATGGACATGAAAATCCCTATGCTATACTTCGTTCTGCGCGGGCCTCATAGGCCCCACAAGCGCGCCGGAGCAACGATATGCCCATACCGAAGACCGAAAAGATTTGGCATAACGGAAAATTCATCAAGTGGGATGACGCGACCCTCCATGTTCTTTCCCACGTGGTGAGCTACGGCTCGGCTGTGTTCGAAGGCATTCGCTGCTACGACACCAAGGAAGGCCCCGCGATTTTTCGCTTGCGCGATCACATGCAACGCTTGTTGAATTCATCTTACATTTACCGCATGGAAGTTCCGTTCACGCTCGATGAACTATGCAACGCCAATCTCGAGCTGATTCGCGTGAATAAAATCGGCGCCTGCTACCTGCGGCCGATCGTGTTGCGCGGTTACGGGGAAGCGGGTGTGGACCCCAAGGGCTGCCCGATCGAGGTCTATCTTTCGTGTTACGCGTGGGGCAAGTATCTTGGTGAAGACGGGCTGCGCGACGGCGTGGACGTCGGCGTGAGCAGTTGGAATCGCCCGGCGCCCAACACCCTGCCCCAGATGGCCAAGTCCGCTGCGAATTACATGAATTCGCAGCTCATCCGCATGGAAGCGCGCGCCAACGGTTACGTGGAAGGCATCGCGCTAGACGTGCACGGATACGTCAGCGAAGGCTCCGGCGAAAATATTTTTCTAGTGATGGACGGCACCGTGATTACTCCGCCGCTTTCAAATTCCGCATTGCCCGGAATCACGCGCCATTCCGTGCTCACGATTTGCCGCGATCTGAACATTCCTGTCGCCGAGCAAGTGATCCCGCGCGAAATGCTTTACATCGCCGAAGAGGTTTTCTTCTGTGGCACAGCCGTGGAGATCACCCCGATACGCTCGATCGACCGCGTCAAAATCGGTACGGGTTCGCGCGGCCCGATTACCAAGCGCATCCAGGATGAATTCTTCGCCCTAACCGGCGGCGTCAAACCCGATCGCCATCACTGGCTCTCACATACCAACGTTCCGGCCAGCGCTGTTGCCGCTGTTCCAGTGCCCGTTCGCACATAACACAACGACCTGCGCTTCTTGTTTTGAGACGCGCCGGTTCGAATGTTTCGTCTGGTGCTTCGCTAGACGCGTGTGCCAAGCTTTTTAGGATCGCGGCTCTTGGTTGCCTCTATTGCCTCTATCTCACAACTCGCTTTCTACTCACGAATTCAGTAAAATCGCGCGGCGCTGAAAATTCTCTTTTAAATCCGCATTTGCGCTTGGTCGGAGGTCCGTTTGTATAGCCTGCCTCAAAAGCTTCTGGCGGAATTCATCGGCACGTTCTTCCTGATTTTCTTCGCCATCGGCGCGATTTGCGCGGACCAATATCTCCACGCTTCCGGACAAACTCCCACTGGCACCGAGGGGTCTGCCCTAGCCTACGGTCTGGCGTACGCCATCTTGGTCAGCGCCGTGAGCCACATTTCCGGTGGACACCTAAATCCCGCAGTCACGGCTGGCTACTGGGTCACCAGACGGCTGGGCACCTGGCAGGCTCTTTTCTACTGGATCGCGCAACTTCTCGGAGCCATGGCCGCCACGTATCTGCTATTTGTAATCGTGCCCGACGCCATATGGACGTCCTCTGGAAGAGGAGTTACTCTGCTGGCTCCCGATTTCACACGCCTGCACGCCATGCTGCTCGAAGGCCTGATGACGTTTTTTCTTGTGTTCGTTGTATTCGCCACGTTCGTTGACGCCAGAGGTGCCCTCAACAAAGTGTCCGCCTTCGCTATCGGTCTCACGATATCCGTGGGCGCACTCTTCGGCGGCCCTTTCACCGGCGCCGCGATGAATCCAGCTCGAGCCTTCGCCCCCGCCCTCGCCGCGCGCTACTGGAGCAATCACGGTGTCTATTGGGTCGGCCCTCTGCTAGGGGGCGTCCTCGCCGCCGTAATTTACGATCGTCTTTTCCTGGGCGACCAACCCCCGCTATAAGATTTTTTGAGTCACTCGTCACTAAAGAATGCGACGGTACCTGACCTAACGTACAGGTTGGCAGTTTAGAAATGTTCCTCCGCAGTGTTCTTGCTAGCCCTTCACACGCATGCTAGTTTGGCTTGAAGCGTCACACCCGAGGACTTTCGCTATGGCCGTTAGCATTGACGATCTGCTGCGCCGCGCCGTCGAAAGCCGGGCGTCCGACTTGCACCTGAAAGTAGGCAACCACCCCTATTTACGCGTGGACGGAATCCTGAACGGTCTCACCGACGTTCCGCGTATCACGCCGGAAGAAATGCTGTCCATGGCTTTCAGTATGATGACCAACCGGCAAAAACAAAAATTCAAGGAAACCGCCGAGTTGGACATGGCTTACGGCGTCGCCGGCCTGGGCCGCTTCCGCGTGAACGTGTTTCAACAGCGCGGGAACGTCGGCATGGTTCTGCGCGTCATTCCCACGAAAATTCGCACCATCGAAGAATTGGAACTCCCGCGCGTCCTTTCGCAAATTTGCGAGGAGCAGCGCGGCCTGATTTTGACCACCGGCACGACCGGTTCCGGTAAATCCACCACTCTCGCGGCCATGATCGACCGCATCAATTCCCTGCGCGCCGAACACATCATCACCATCGAAGACCCCATCGAATATTTGCATCGCGACAAAAAGGGTTTCATCAATCAGCGCGAAGTGGAAGTGGACACTTCTTCGTTCTCAACCGCGCTCCGCGCCGCTCTGCGTCAGGATCCTGACGTCGTGCTCGTCGGCGAAATGCGCGACCTGGAAACAATCTCCACCGCGCTGCTGGCCGCAGAAACCGGCCACTTGGTGCTCTCCACTCTGCACACACTCGACGCCACGGAAACGATTCAGCGCATCATTGCCGTGTTTCCGCCGCCCGAGCAAAAACAGATTCGCTTGCAGTTAGCCGGAACTCTGAAAGCCGTCATCAGCCAGCGCCTCGTGCGTAAAGCCGACGGCAGCGGCCGCGTGCCAGCCGTCGAAGTCATGATCTGCACAGGCTACATTCGCGATTGCATCATCAATCCCGACAAAACTCGCATGATTCGCGACGCCATCGCCGCCGGAACCAGCCAGTACGGCATGCAGACTTTCGATCAATCGCTCTTCGATCTCTACTCGCGCAACCTGATTACGCTCGAAGAAGCTCTCATGCGCGCTTCGAATCCGGATGACTTCCGCCTCCGCGTCCAAGGTGTCCGTTCCTCCGCCGACGCCGCCCGCGAAGAAATGGAACGCGCCATGACCGAATTCGACCGCCTCGGGAGCCGCTAAAACTTTTTTACTGCCTGTCAGTATTTTTCTCGTTCCGCAATCGATATAACACGTGCCGCCGCAATGGATGCTCCTCCGGAAGGTTCGGGTGATCGAATTCGTCTGACGCGTCGTGCGTCATCCCAATTTTATCCATCACCCGACGGGATCGTATGTTTCCAGGAACCGTGAAAGACACCAGCGCGTCGAGCGTCAGTTCCTCAAACGCACACTTCACGACGGCGCGTGCACCTTCCGTCGCCAGGCCGCGGCCCCCATGATCCGCCGACAGCCTCCATCCAATTTCAACGCACGGTGTGAAATGCGCTTTGAATGACGGCACGGCCAGCCCTACAAACCCAATAAATGTTTGGTCCTGGCGCAACTCCGCCGCAAACAATCCAAACCCGTGCTCCCTGAAATGTTCGTTGATCCGCTCAAAAAGCTGGTCGCTCTCCGCACGCGTCATGCACTCGGGCATAATTTCCATCACGCGAGGATCCGCATTCATACGGTAAAACGGCTCGCGGTCTTCTTCTTTCCATTGCCGCAGCAGTAATCGCTCAGTCTGTATCAACGATTTCCTTTCGCTTTCTTGCGCAAGCCTCACCGACAGAACTCCAAATTGGCCCGCTAATAGATTACAAATTGTCTTTCAGCTGAATCACCGCAGCGTTATCCTGATGTTGTAATCTCCAGGCCCTCCCGAGGACGGCTCAGATGAATTTCTCTCAAAAACAGAAAGCTGACAAGCTCCGGGACCTCCACAATGGCCCGGATATTCTGTTGTTCCCCAACGTTTGGGACGTGGCCAGCGCTCATATTATCGAGCACCTCGGATTCCCCGCGCTCGCCACCAGCAGCGCGGCCATCGCAAACATGCTTGGCTATCCCGACGGCCAGCAGATCAGCTCCGCCGAAATGCTGCGCACCGTGGCCCACATCGCGCGCGCCGTCAATGTTCCGGTCACGGCGGACATGGAAGCCGGCTACTCCACTAGCGCCGTGCAAATGCATCAAGTTGCGCTGCAATTGATCGAGTCCGGCGCTGTGGGCCTGAATCTCGAAGATGGAGAGGACGATGAAGCGCGTGTTTCCGAAACGCAAGCCCACGTGGAAAAAATCCAAGCCGTGAAGGAAGCCTCCAGCCAGTCCGGAGTTCCTCTCGTCATCAATGCTCGCACCGACGCCTACTGGGCCAAAACAAGTCCGTCGCCCAATCGTTTTTCCGAATGCGTGCGCCGCGCGAATCTGTATCGCGAAGCCGGCGCAGACTGCATATTCGTCCCCGGCATGAAAAACGTCGACGAAATCAAAAAGTTTTTGCAGGAATCTCCCGGCCCTCTGAATGTTCTTGGCGGTCCCGGCGCGCCAACCATTGCCGAACTAAAAGCCGCAGGCGTGCGCCGCGTTAGCCTGGGCTCCGGACCATCGCGCGCCGCTCTCGGCCTGCTGCGCGAAATCGCCACCGAACTCAAATCCAAAGGAGCTTACGATACTGTGGCCCGTCATGTAATCCCGGCGGATGAAGTGAATGCCATGTTCACCGCCCACAAAAAATCAGCCAATCAAAAAAACTGAAAAGGAGCCGAAATGAGTCCACGCGTTAGTCTCGCCAAGATGAATCCAAAAGCCTACGCGACCGTCTTAGCCATGCAAAAGTATGTTGACGAATCCAGCCTAGAGCCGCTTCTGCTTGAACTAATTAAACTTCGCGCTTCACAGATCAACGGATGCGCGTACTGCCTCGACATGCACACAAAAGACGCGCGCGCCATGGGTGAAACCGAGCAGCGCCTCTACACCCTTTCCGCCTGGCGCGAAACTCCCTTCTTCAGCGAACGCGAGCGTGCCGCGCTCGCACTCACGGAAGCCGTCACGCTGGTAAGCACCGATCACGTTCCCGATGACGTCTATGCCCAGGCCCACGCGCAGTTCAACGACAACGAGCTCGTGGATTTGGTCATGGCGATGGCAACAATCAATACTTGGAACCGCCTTGCGATCACGTTCCGTGCTGAGCCGGGACACTATCAACCCACGGAACGCGTGAAACAGCGCGCCGCTACAGCCCAACAAAAATAAAACGGTCGTCCGAGGCATATCCGCTTCCTTGATTCCTCGCTCGCTAGCTTCTATTCTCGTTGTTCATGCGCCAACGCTCTTCACTCCGCAGAGTTTCCACCGAGCAAGATCTTTACACCTCCGCGCTCCGCGCTTTAATGCGCCGCGCGTATTCCATCCACGAAATGAAGACCTACCTCGACCGCCGCGCCGAAGACAGAGATCTGATCCCGTCCGTTGTCGCTCGCCTGCGCAAGCTCAATTATCTCGATGACGCTCGCTACTCCCTTGACTATGCCAACCAGCACGCGAAATTGCGCCGCCAGGGACGCTTTCGCATCGCTCGCGAACTTCGCGCTCGTGGTGTACCCGACCGCTACATCGACGCCGCTCTCGAGACCGTCTTCGCCGAAACGGACGAATCCACTCTGGTTCGCGTGCGCGTGAAACGCCGCCTCTCGCGTCTCCGCGGCCCGCTCGATCAACGCAAAATCGCGTCGCTTTATCGCAGCCTCCTTAGCGCAGGCTTCTCCTTCGACGTCATCCGCGCCGAGCTGCGCGGCATCACCCACGGTGATCTACCCGAGTTTCCTGACCCTGCCGCTACTGACGCGGAGTAGCCTGCTGTAACCAAGCTTCGCCGCCAAAATCATCGAAAAAAACATCCACTCCGTTGAAGTCTTTTCATAGATCGCCCGTCTAACAAAACCAGAATCACCTAGAAGCTCTATGCCCGACCACCTGTTCGGTAATGAGATAAACAACCGAAACATGTGCGGTAGCGAACAAAGGAGCAACAAAAAATGAAAAAGTTAGCTCTATCGATTTTGGCTTTGACGCTTCTTGCGGTTTCCGGGGTGACGCAAGCTTCCTCGCAGCCTGAGCAGTCCGCACAATCAGCGCAGCCGACCGACAAGACCGCGCCCAGTTACGACATGAAGGCCCAGGCCGCTCTGGACCTCGATGGCGTAAACAAAAAATTCCTCAGCCTGGCCGAAGCCCTTCCCCAGGACAAATACAATTGGCGCCCCTCACCTGACTCGCGTTCTTTCGCCGAAGTCTTCCTTCATGTTTCCGGTGAACGCTACGGCATTCTCGGATTGATGGGAGCCCCGGCGCCTCCCGGATTCGATGGGAAAACATTTGAGAAATCGACCACCGATAAAGCGAAGATCGTCGAAGAATTAAATAAGTCGTGGGATTACACCCAGAAGACAATGCAAGGGATGACCAACGCCGACTACGCGAAGCTCTTGCCCAAGCTCGGTCCCGATGCAAACGAAGGTGACGTTATCTACATTCTCGTCGCCGACGCTCACGAACATCTAGGCCAGCTCGTCGCCTACGCGCGGGTGAACGGCATGGTCCCGCCTTGGACCGTTGCGGCAGCCGCAAAAAAAGGCCAAGACTCACAAAAGTAGCTTAGTCCGCTGCTGCCGGGGAGTCAGTCGTGTCCCTGACTCCCCGCAGCGCGTTCCCGGCAGTTCGAACGATTCTGCCCTGTAAATAGCGAGTTGGCGTGGTCCCCAGTTGTTTCCGAAACATCGATATGAAGGCGCTCGTGCTGTTGTATCCCGCCTCCAGAGCCGCCGACGTCACTTTGTCCCCCGCAGCCAGCCGCTGCATGGCGTGAAGCAGCCGAAGCTGCTGGCGCCACTTGTTGAACGTCATTTTTGTTTCTTCCAGGAAGACGCGCTGAATTGTTCTCTTGCTTGCGCCGCAGTCCGCGCACAACTTCTCGAGCGTCCTTTGGTCCGCCGGATTCGCAAACAACGTTTTCACCACCCGGGCCGCCCGCGGGTCCGCAGGATGAGGCAATTGCAGTGGGACAGATTCCACTGCCCTCAATTGATCGACGATGATTTCGACAATCCGTTTTTCGGTTGGATCGCTCTTATGCAATTTCGGAAACGTGCACGCATGAAGAATTAGTTCCTTTAATAGCGGCGACACATTCATCACTATACATTTCCTGGGAAACGACCGGCAAAGTTTGGGCAGAAAATAAAGCGTCCGCATCGACACGTGCCCGGATATCGCTACCGAGTGCGCCGTTTCCGCCGGAATCCAGACAGCACGCAGCGGTGGCACAACCCACAAGCCTGGCCCCGTACTCAACGTCATTACGCCTTCTGAGGCGAAGAGGAGTTGGTCCTCCGGATGGGAATGGTCGGGGATGACCTGCCCATCTTGGAGCTCGGCAGATACGCTGGCCATCTCCGCGACCAGACGTCCGTGTGGATCGGACAGAATGCTTTGGCACCTATGCGACATTTCTTGTCACAATAGCGAGAGAAAGAAAACCACGCAAGTGCTATTCCTTCCAACCTCAAATACGCTTAGGAGGCAAATATGCTGGCTGCCGGAAAACTGGTTGGGTTCGTTCCCACAACGGACTATGAAAAGTCGCGAGCGTTCTACGAGGGCAAGCTCGGATTCGATTTCGTTAGCCTCGATCAATATGCGTTGGTTATGAGCGTTGGCGGCCACAGAATTCGCATCGCGAAAGTCCCGAATTTCACGCCTCTACGAGGCACCATCCTGGGATGGGAGGTCGAAGACATCCGGTCGGTCGCTGCCTGGCTTCAGAGTCGCGGCGTCACTCTCGAAAAGTATCCCTTCGTTCAAGATCGCGAATTGGGCATCTGGAGCACTCCCAATGGCGACCGGGTCGCTTGGTTCAAGGATCCGGACGGCAACATTTTGAGCATCGCGCAGCACCCCCATCAGGCAGCAAAATAATTTGCAAAACTACTTGTCGCGAGGCACAATTCCGCGTTTCGAAGTGCCCCGCTTCGCAGCTCGCTCAGGAGGCTTATGACCAAATCCCTCTTCCTCGGTGCCATTCTCGGTGGTTTGACCGCATTTATCTGGAGCAGCATTTCCTGGGAACTTCTGGGCTGGCACGAAAAGCCACTGCTTGCTTTTCATAATGAAGACGACGTCGCAGCCGTGATCGAATCTCATACCACGCAATCGGGCGTCTATCTTCTTCCCGGCGCTCCTGTTCAGGAAGGCCTGACCTCAGAACAGAAGAAAGCCGCGCAAGCAACCCAAATGGCAAAGATGCAAAAGGGGCCGCTCGTGTTCGCCGCGATTCGCCGGCAAGGTTTTGGATCGTACACGCAGGGCCTGATCATTCAGCTTCTTTCCCTGGTCGCTGCCGCCTTCCTGCTTACCTGGATGCTTCTACAAACCAGCGGCTTACGTTACAACCGGCGCGTTCTATTTCTCGCCGTCGCCGGGCTCTCTGCCAGCGTTATCGTGGATTTGCCCAACTGGAACTGGTGGGGCTTCTCCGGAACGTACACGGTTATAAATCTCGTTGATTTCACGCTGATGTGGCTGTTTGCCGGCTTCGTCATCGCCAAAGTCGCGAAGCCTCGCGGCCCCGAAGCAGGCTTCGTCTCGAAATCGTAGTCGGAAGACGCAGCACTGCTGCGTTCAAATTTTACGCGTTCGGAGAAATTCATGAGGAAAACCAAAGCTAAAAGAGTATCCCCGGCGAATCCCGAAGTGCAGTCTGCCACAAAAATCAATCGCCGGTCGTTTCTCGATCGCATCGGCTACGGCACGGCTGCAACACTGGCCGCCGCCGCGTTGGGTGACCCCACACCGACCGCGGCTCAGTCGTCTTCGAACGATTCCGCCGGTGTTTCCGCACCACCAGGCGTAACCCACCCGCGCATTCTCGAAGCATTTGAGCTGCGCGTGAGCGAAGCGGTCCATGACTCGCTCGTTCATCCGGCCATAAACGTCAATAACGGCGATCTGGCGCGTTACGCCGATAAGGGCGGCACATTCACCAAAACTCTTCCTCACGACTCGTTCGGTCGAGTAAACCTGAGCGCCTTCGCCGCCTTCACCACCGCGCTTGCCAGCGGAAAGTTTTCAGACTTCCAGAAAATCCCCATGGGAGGCACGCACACATTAAACGGTCCGCAAGGCGGCCTGGCCTTCGACATGGAGTGTCTCGACAGCGCCCAGTTCGGCCAGCCTCAAGTTCCTCCAGCACCCCGGGTCGCCAGCGACCAAAACGCCACGGAATTATTGGAACACTATTGGGCTTCGCTGCTTCGTGACGTCGCCTTCTCCGATTACGGCTCAAGCGCGCTAGCCACCCAGGCCGCAGCAGAATTGGGCGCGCAGCCAACTTATTTTGGTCCGCGAGACGCCAATGGGCGGGTGACTACCAATTTATTATTCCGCGGGGCCTTTCAGGGTGAATCGCTGGGTCCTTACCTCTCGCAGTTTTTTATTCTGCCAACAATGATTGGCGCTCAACCTCTTAGCCAACAGATGGAGACGTACGTCCCGAACCTCGACTACGGCGCCGACTTCACCAGTTGGCTGGACATTCAGAATGGCGTGGACACCGGTCTGCGCAACCAAGTCGATACGCAACTGCGCTACCGCCGCAACGGCCGCGATCTCGCTGCCTACACCCATGTCGATGTCTTGTTTCAGGCTTATTTCACCGCCTTTCTCATTCTCGCGGGCCTCAATCCGCCGCCCTCAAATCCCGGCAACCCTTATGTTGGCTCCAAAACAGAAAACGGCTTTGGCACCTTCGGAGCTCCCGACTTCGCGGCCACGGTGGCCGCAGTGGCTACCAAAGCTCTGAACGCGGTCTGGTATCAAAAGTGGTATGTGCATCTGCATCTGCGTCCGCGTCCCGAGGCCTCCGGCGGAATCGTCCACTTGATCAAAACCGGGCAAGGTAGCAACACGGACGTAAAGCTGAGCAACGTGATTCTGAATTCCCAAGGGCTGCAACAGAGCTTCCAGAAGAACGGCGGCTGGCTACTTTCGCAGGCATTCCCCGAAGGCTCGCCCGCGCATCCCGCTTACCCCACGGGACACGGCACGGTCGCGGGAGCTTGCATTACTGTCCTGAAATTTTTCTTCGACGGAAATTTCGTGCTCCCCAAACCCATGATCCCCACCGACGATGGTCTCTCGCTTTTGCCCTACAACGGTCCGGATGCCGGCTCTCTCACCGTAAATGGCGAGCTGGCCAAGCTGGGACACAACGTCTCCTTCGGCCACGGAATCCACGCCGGCATCCACTGGCGCAGCGACACCGACACATCATTGCTCCTCGGCGAGGCCGTGGCGCTCAGCTTCCTCCGCGACAAAGCCCGCACCTACAACGAACCGTTCACCGTCCAACTCACCAAATTCGACGGCACAACCGCGACAATCTCCAACGCCGGCCATCCGTAAAAAGTGATTTCAGAAACGCGCGTTGACAGCCTTGCGCCCGCCGCGCCGCGTGCGAGGAGAAGAAGGATGAAAGCGTTGACACTTCTTGCGATGTCTATTTTTATTTTGTTCCCGGCGCGCGTGCAAGCGGATCCCCCCAAGCCGGCGCTGGAAGTGGTGGTGCTCGGCTCCGGCGGTCCCCGCGCGTTCGGGAGGGCCGGCTCCAGCTTCATCGTGGTCCTCGACGGGACACCGCGAATTTTAGTCGATGCCGGACCGGGAGCGTTCCTGCGTATCGGAGAACTGAACCTGGATTTGGAAAAAGTGGATACAGTCTTGCTGACGCACCTGCATATCGATCACAGCGGAGACCTGGCGGCTTTCTTCAATGACCGAGCGCTCACCGCCGACAGCCCAATCGTGTATCGCATTTTCGGACCGGACGACGCCAAATTTTTCCCCAAGACCACGCGATTCGTGGACTTGCTAGTGGGACGCGACGGCGCGTTCGCATATCAAAAAACGTTCGGTGCGGATGAAAAGTTTGACGTTCACGATCTGGCCATCAGTCTGGATTCACTGCGCACCAAGATTGTGGACGAAGGCGGCTTAGTCGTCGAAGAAATCGCCACGCATCACGGCGACTGCCCATCCGTGGCCTACCGGATTTCTTACAAAGGCAAAGTCGTTGTCTTCTCTGGTGACATGGATGCGTCCGCGCTGCCGAACCTGGTGCAATTGGCCAAGAATGCGGATTTGCTGATTTTTAATTGTGCCGTGCTTGACCCGCCGGGCTCGCCGTCGCAGTTGTACGACCTGCATACGCCGCCTTAGAAAATTGGCGAAGCTGCAAAGGAGAGTGGCGTAAAGAGTTTGCTCCTGAGCCATATCGCACCCGACGGCGAGAGCCAGGAAGACGCCGTACGCAAATCGATCCGCGCGAACTTTGCAGGCCCGGTCGCCTTCGCCACCGATAAGTTGCGCGTGCGTGTTGGGAAGTAAGCCACAGCCAATCTCTTAAGGTACGATCACCACCGCACCATCGATACGATCGCCTTTCACCGCCGCGAGAGCCTCATTTGCTTGATCCAGCGCGAAGACCGTCACTTTGGGGCTCAATTTAATCTCGCCCGCCAATCGCAAAAAATCTCTGGCGTCCTCTCGCGTCATGTTGGCTACGCTGCGAATTTGTCGCTCGCCCCAAAGCAAGCGGTCGTAGTCGAATTCAGGAATCCGGTCCAGATGGATGGCGTTGATCGCCACGACTCCGCCTTTGCGTAAACTCTTAAGCGCGGCAATCACGACGTCGCCACTCGGCGCAAATGTCACCGCGCGGTCCAACTCTACGGGAGGCTTATCCGCCTCGTCTCCCACCCAGGTCGCTCCCAGCGAAGTCGCCAGTGCGCGATGTGATGCTCCTCGGGTGGAAACATAGACAGAGCAGCCCCACGCGTGCAACACGGCTATCGTCAAACTCGCAGACGATCCGAAACCGAATAACCCCACCCGCTCTCCGCGCTCAACTCCCGCTACGCGCAAACTCCGAAACCCGATAATGCCCGCGCACAAAAGAGGTGCCGAATGCACATCATCCAAATTCGACGGAAGCGGAAACACGAAATCTCGCCGCGCCACCGCATATTCCGCGTACCCGCCATTCACCGAATAGCCCGTGAACATGGGAGCGTCGCAAAGGTTTTCCATTCCGTGCTTGCAGAACCAACAACTCCCGTCCGTGCCGCCAATCCACGACACGCCCACGCGCGCGCCAACCGGCAGTTCCGCTGTCCCACCTTCCACCACATGGCCCACAATCTGATGCCCCGGAATCACCTTCGGCAGAATGGGCGACAGTTCGCCCTCGACGATATGCAAATCCGTCCTGCACACGCCGCACGCCCGTACGCGCAGCAGCACTTGCCCCGCCGCCGCTTTGGGCTTGGGGACGTCTCCATTAGTTAGCGGCGCCTTCGTCTTAGGCGCACCAAGAAACGCAGCTTTCATCGATACTCCCGCCGTCGACGTTCACAGTCGTTGGAGCCGATCAACAATGAACCAGAAACTCCAGCGATACAACCGTCAGTGGTTTTGATGCAGGAGCTTCAGTATATCCAATCCGCCAACACCCCACCGAAGGGGTGCTGTTCTTAACACAAATGCCCCGCTCCTTGAGCTAAATGATGAACCCCTTCCCGCTGGGTGATCTGGTGAAAATGCGCAGCATGAAGAACAAAACGGCTTTTCTGGCGCAAGCGGAGGTCACCAACACCTCCTGCGGCATGGGAATGGGGCTTAAGTTTACGACCGTCGAACCCGAACAAATCGAGCTGCTTGAGAAATGGATCAGCGAGCTCAGCGGCGCCCCTTCCAAATATGAAACGCCTGCGGAAGATGGTCTCGGCTCTGTGCCGCAAATGACTGGAAATGCGCCATCCTACGTCGTGAACGAAATCATCATGGCTCTCATGCGCAAGGGAATCCTGAGCGACCAGGAAGGCAAGACCATGATCCAGGGGCTCGTGCATGGTGGCGCCCCTCGACGCTCTCCGCGATCACCAATCCGATAATCCTCAGGAGACCCACGGTCGCCCGCCAAGCGGAGGCCCTCAGCCCACAAGGCTCCCGCCTCAATCCCGTTTGCCTTAGCTGCAATCGCGAAGCAAATTGCATTTTGTTTTCATGGAGCACAGGCCATAGACACCGGTTCGAGTGTTTCACGTGTTTCACCCCACGCGTTGCGGCTCCCGAACGCGTCTGCGATAATGCTTTGTTCCCACTGAGGGCGGCTTTGACTCGTACTGACTGGACAGGCAACGAAGTCCGCAAAACATTTCTGAAATTTTTCGAGGAGCGCGGCCACCGCGTCGTGCGCAGTTCTTCGCTCGTTCCCACCAACGATCCTACCCTGCTCTTCACAAACGCCGGGATGAATCAGTTCAAAGACGTTTTCCTCGGCCTCGAGCAGCGCGACTGCAAGCGCGCCACTTCCTGTCAGAAATGCGTGCGCGCCGGCGGAAAACACAACGACCTCGAAAACGTCGGCTTCACCAATCGCCATCACACTTTCTTCGAAATGCTCGGCAATTTTTCCTTCGGCGATTATTTCAAAAAGGAAGCCATCGCCTACGCCTGGGAACTGGTCACCTCGCCGCAATGGTATGGCGTCCCACTCGAAAAATTGTATTTCACCGTTTTCGGCGGCGCGGAAGTCTCCGGACAAAGGCTTCCTCCCGACCACGAAGCCGCCGGCTTCTGGACCGCGATTGGCGCGCCGAAAGATCGTGTAATCGAAGTCCCTGGCTTGAAAGAAAATTTCTGGGCCATGGGCGACACCGGCCCCTGTGGCCCCTGCACCGAAATTTTCTTCGACATGGGCCCGGCGGCCAGCGACCAAAAGCATGCGGACTGCAAATTTCCCTGCGATTGCGGCCGCTACGTCGAAATCTGGAACCTGGTCTTTATGCAGTTCAATCGTGACACAACTGGAAAACTCAATCCCCTGCCCAAGCCGTCGGTTGACACAGGCATGGGTCTCGAACGCATGACCGCCGTCCTCGAAGGCAAAATCTCAAACTACGACACTGATTTGTTCCAGCCGCTAATTCGCGAAGCGGCGAAACTCGCAAATGTTGACGTACACGACCCGAAGATTCAGCCGTCCCTGCGCATCATCGCCGATCATTCTCGCGCTGCGACGTTTCTAATATCCGATGGCGTCGTCCCGTCGAACGAAGGTCGCGGTTACGTCCTCCGTAAAATTATTCGCCGCGCCTTGCGCCACGCGCGCATGCTTCAGGCGTCCACGCCTTTTCTTTCTCTGATGTCGAGTACAGTTCGGGCGGAGATGAGGGACGCGTATCCCGAGCTCGAGGAGCACGCTTCCCGTATCACAAAGATTCTCGACGAGGAAGAGCACCGTTTCACCCGGACTGTGAATGTTGGTCTCAGGAAGCTCGAAGAAATGATCAGCCAGGTTAAACGAGCAAAAGACAAGCAGACTCCGCCCGTCGGGTTTCTACCGGTTAGCGGTGAGCAGGCATTCATGCTGTACGATACCTATGGTTTGCCACTTGATTTCATCGAAGATGCCTGTCGCGACGCCGGTGTTCAATTCAAGGAGGTCGAATTTCAGCGTGCGATGGAAGAACAGCGCACTCGTGCGCGCGCTTCGTGGAAAGGCGTACAGAAAGACGCCGCGAATCCTGTGTACTCGAAAATTGCGCAGACATTTCAGACTGAGCCAGACTTTTACTTTGGCACCGACACGCGCGATTGCCGCGTCGAAGCCATCGTCACCAAGCAAGGCCAGGTAAATGAAATCAAAAAGGGCACGGAAGCGGAAGTCGTGCTCGACCGCACGTCGATCTACTCCGAATCGGGCGGCCAAGTCGCCGACACTGGCGGTTTCTATGACAATTCGGAATCGCTCGAAGTCGCCGAAGTTCGTGGGGCGTATTACCCCGTCACCGGACTCATCGCTCATCGCATCGTGGCCAAAGAAGATTTGCATGTCGGTGATCGCGTCGCCACTGTAGCCGACACCGAGCGCCGCATCCGCAACATGCGCAACCACACCGCCACGCACCTGCTGAACGCGGCGCTGCGCAACATCCTCGGCACGCACGTAAAGCAGGCCGGCTCGCTCGTCGCGCCTGATCACTTGCGCTTCGATTTCTCGCATTTCGCCGCCGTGGATCCCAGCGAGCTTTCTGAAATCGAGCAGCAAGTGAACGAAGAAATCTGGAAAGACCTCGAAACGCGCACCGACATCATGAATATTGACGACGCGCTGGCTTCCGGCGCGCTCGCTTTCTTCGGCGACAAGTATCCCGAATCCAACGTGCGCGTGGTCACCATTCCCGACTCCACATCTCCGCGCGGCTTTTACAGCAAGGAACTTTGCGGCGGCACGCACGTGGGGCGCACCGGCGCGATCGGCGTCTTCAAAATCCTTCGCGAAGAGTCCACGGCTGCCGGCGTCCGCCGCATCGAGGCCATTTCCGGCGACCGCGCCCTCGCGGAATACCAGAAATCGCTCGCGACTCTGCGCACCGTCGCCGGCATGCTGAACTCCGGTGAAGAGGAAGTTGTGGCCGCTCTCGAGCGCCAATTCGAGTCCGTGAAGCAGCTCGAGAAGCAGCTTGCGGCCCTTAAGCGCAAGTCGGTAGGCTCAGTTGCGGACTCCTTGCTCGAAGACCAGCGCATCGTCAAGGAGGTTCGCTTTGTTGCCGCCAAGGTTGACGGCTTAGACCGCGAAGCCCTTCGCCAGCTTGTCGATACCCTACGCCAGAAGCTAGGGTCAGGCGTCGTGGTGCTGGCCTCGGCGGACGACGGCAAAGTTGCTATAATTACAGGAGTTACGAAAGATCTCACCTCGCGCGTCCACGCTGGAAAGGTCGTCCAGGAACTCGCCAAGTTTGTCGGTGGTTCTGGCGGCGGCCGTCCCGATTTGGCAGAGGCTGGCGGAAAAGACACATCCGGCATAGATAATGCCCTCGGCCAGGTATACCCTCTCCTCGACCGCTTGTTATAATTCCCACAGTGCCAGAGCTTTATGCCCGCATCGAGCTTGGATTACACTAAGCGGGCCTGTTCTGAAATATCGAGAAGGTGTGTCTCTAAGACATGAGAAGAAACTCGGCCTTCCCCTGAGGCATGATGTCGTTTGGTAAGCGTTCGTACTCGCAAAGCGTTTAGCGAACGAGGGACCATGCAAAAGCACCGACGCTGCTTGACCTCCGCAATCCTGCTGGCCGGGACCTGCCTCTGGCTGGCGTCGTCGGCTCGCGCGCAGATCACCACCGCCGTGGACAATCATGGTAAGTTGACGTTCGTGAATGCCGATTCCCCAGCACCCCGTCGAGGGAGTACTATTAGTTCTCCATCGGTTGTCGGGCCGGGTTTTCATTCGCGAAATCCGGAGGCGTTTCCGGTTGGGTCAGTAACGGCGCTACCGCCGCCCGGCTTCAGTGCGGCGCAACCGCGGCCAGCAACGAGTGTTATAGATCAGCGGCTGGATCGCATCGTGCGCGACGCAGCTGCGCGGCATGACGTGGACCCGGCGCTGGTGAAAGCGGTGATCAGCACGGAGTCCGGCTGGAATCCGCAAGCAGTCTCACGCAAGGGAGCGGTTGGATTGATGCAGTTGATTCCCGGAACAGCGCAACGCTTCGGAGTCAACAACGCGTTCGATCCGGCCCAGAACGTGGAAGGTGGAACAACGTACCTAAAGTCGCTGCTGGATCGCTATAACGGCGATTTGTCGAAGTCGCTAGCCGCGTACAATGCGGGCGAGCGCGCTGTGGATGTAAATGGGGGCGTTCCATCTTACAGAGAGACGCAACAGTACGTGCAAAAAGTAACTGAAGCATACTTCCGGCCTGGCGCAGGCCGCAACTCGACGCTCTGGAGTCCGCCAAGACCTCCCGTGCGAAAAGAAGTGGACGCCAAAGGCCGCGTAATTTTCACCAACGAATGACGCAAGTGTTTGCCGCCAATGTTCATACGCCGATAAAGGTATTTCTGCTGGCGACGGCTGTACTCCTGTCGCTTGCTGCACCCGCCTACGCCGATAAAAAATACGAAGCGCGAGAGCAGTTCGCACGCGCAGTGCGTGTGCGCACGGCTCTGGAAGAGCGTCCGGAGAAAGAGCGCACGCTTTCCGCGTACAAGCAAACCGTGGCTGCCTATCAAAAAGTCTATTTGATATCGGTGCAGGCGGAAGAAGTCACCCCCTCGCTGATTGCCGAGGCCGAGCTGTATCGTCAAATGGGGCAGCGATTCGACGAAAAATATTTTCAATCCGCGATCGATGCCTATAATTTTCTGCTGAAGCAATATCCCGAAAGCCGCTATCGCTCCGCCGCGATTTTTGCAGTGGCGCAAATTCGAAAGGACGATCTGGGCCAGGCGGAAGCGGCCGAAGTTGCGTTCAAGGATTTTCTGAAGCGCTTCCCGAAATCAGACAAGGCGCCACAAGCACGTCAAGCGTTACAGGAAATTTCGGCGTCGCGCGAAGCGGCGAAGATCCAAGCACCGGAAGTGAAAGGCCAGGTCGTTGACCAGCGCGAAAGCGCTCACGGAACGCCGCACGTCACCGATATCCACACCTGGAATGCGGATAATTTCACGCGGATCGTCGTAACGCTGGAAGACACCGTTAAATTTGATTCGGCGCACATCGCTTTTCCCGATCGCATCTACTTTGATCTGCATCGAGCGAACCTGGGTCCGGCCCTGGCGAAGAAAACGATCGATGTGCAGAACGGCTTGCTGAAATCCGTGCGCGTGGGGCAGAACCGGGAAGGCGTGGTTCGATTGGTTCTCGATGTGGACGGCGCGCACGACTGTTCGGCGTACCTGGTTTCGAATCCTTACCGGCTGGTCATCGAAGTGCGTAACAATGCCAACGTTACCACGGCGAAAAACGGTCCAGGCGCGCCGGCGACTACCGTGCCGGTATCGGCAGGTTCGAAGGACGACGCCGAGAACGCCAATGCTAAACCAGCGGAGAAGCCCAATGAAGCGGCTTCAGCCGGCTCGGACAAGCAACCTGCGTCCGCCAAGCTAGCGGCTAAGATTGCCGCTTCGCCCGCCGAGAAAAGCACTCCTATAAAGTCGAAGCCTGCCAACCCAAATGCTGCGGCGTTAAAGCCCCCGACAGAGCCCAAGCCCACGCGAGACGGACAGCATTCTCTTACGCGCGCGCTGGGTCTGAAGATTGGACGCATCGTGATCGATCCAGGCCACGGCGGGCACGACACCGGAACGATCGGGCTGCATGGCTTGATGGAAAAGGATCTTTGCCTGGACGTCGCGCTGCGCCTGGGGCACGAGATCGAACAGAAACTTCCCGGCGCTGAAGTGATTTACACGCGGAAAGACGACACATTCATTCCGCTCGAGCAGCGCACGGCTATCGCCAATAACGCGAAAGCGGATCTCTTTATTTCCATTCATGCGAATTCGAGCCACGATCACGAAGCGCGCGGAATCGAGACCTACTATTTGAATTTCGCCACATCGGAAGAATCGCTGGAAGTGGCCACGCGCGAAAATGCGCTTTCGCAAGAGGGCTTGCACGACTTGCAAGACTTGGTTAAGAAGATCGCGCGCAACGAAAAAATCGAGGAATCAAAGGAATTTGCCAGCGACGTTCAGGATTCGCTCACGCGCCGCATGCAGCTTGTGAGCCAGGGTGAAAAGAATCGCGGCGTGAAAAAGGCGCCCTTCGTGGTTCTGATCGGCGCGAATATGCCGTCGATTCTCTCGGAGATTTCATTCATCAGCAATCCCAGCGACGAAAAGCTGCTGCGTAAAAGCGACCAGCGCCAGCGCGTTGCCGATGGGCTGTACCGAGGCATCGCCGCGTATCTCGATAATCTGAATAGCCTGTCCTACGACAAATCGAAGTTGATTTCGGACAATCGCAACGGAGCTTTCCCGGTTAAGGCGACAAGGCCGCCAGCAAACGCGTCTATCGACCCAACCGCGGGCGCCGGTTCGAATACCGCAACAGTGGCGTCCGACGGGAACCCCAAGTAGAATTCCAGCATCTAATTGGGAATGCAGATGCGCCACTACTTTTATTTTTGCCTCGCATCACTGTTTCTGTTTTTCGCGTCAATTTCCACGCCCGCCCAAGGGGTTGTTCCCGACTCATTTGCGGGATGGACTTGCAACGGAAGAACCTCGTTCAATCCCGCGCAGCCCTCGCAGATTACTTCTCAAACTGCCAGCTCGGCGGGAAACGATGTTCTCGCGGAATACGGATTCGTCACCGGAGAGCAGTGCGAATACACACGCGCTTCGGAGAAGCTCGGGGTTCAAGTCTATCGGATGAAGGATCCCAGCGGAGCGTACGGGCTCTATTCGTATATGCGCACTCCCGATTTGCCGCACAGCGCTCTGAGCGAACATTCGGCGCTTGGACCGTCCCGAGCGCTGGCGCTGGATGGCAACCTGCTGCTGGACATTCGCGGGACCCAGCTCTCGAAGTTGGAAAAGGATTTGAAGACTCTCGTCGCCGCGGTGAAGACGCACGCCGAGGAAGGGCCGTTGCCTACGCTGCCAGATGAGATGCCGGCAAAGGGGATGGTCGAGCGCTCGGATCATTACGTTTTGGGCCCGGCGACTTTGTATCAGTTCGTTCCACTGGCATCGGGCGACTGGCTGGGATTTTCTCAAGGCGCCGAGGCGGAATCCGCGCGGTACAGATTGGAAGGCCACGAGGTAACGCTACTTCTCGTTGACTTCCCCACACCTCAGACTGCGGCAAAAAGATTGATCGAACTACAGAAGACCTATCACATTAACGCGGTGAATCCTGATTCAAATGCTTCTCCGCTATTTGCCAAGCGTTCCGTCACGTTGCTGGCGATCGTTTACGGAGCGCGCACTCGAGCGGAGGCCGATGCTTTGCTGAAATTGGTTGAATCGGATGCGGAGATTACCTGGAACGAGCCCACGTTCCAATTCAAAGAGCCGCCCATAACTGCCATGATCGTGGGAACAATTATCGGCACCGGGATTATCTGTATGTTCGCGGTGATTTCGGGAATCGCGTTCGGCGGTGTAAGGATCGTTGTGAAGCGCTTTTTCCCGGATAAAGTCTTCGACCGCAGCAGCCACTTGCAAGTCCTGCAGCTCGGCTTGGCCAGCAAGCCGATTAACTCAGAAGACTTTTACGGCCTGGACCGCACTCCGCCCAAGTAAACTGGTCCCACCATCGCGGTTGCGCGAGCTAGAAGTCAGTCGTGAGGCGCAGAACGAAGCTGCGCGATGGGCCAATCGCATTCCCTGAGAAGAGTCCGCCGAAATCGATCAGGTTCAACCGATTATTGAGATTCTGGCCGTCCGCCTGGAATCGCATTTTCACGCGGTCGCCCTTGTACAAATCCGTTCCAACGGACGCCACGATCGAGAGCATGGGCTTCACGCGGCGGCGTTCGAAATTGATGCGGTCCACGACTTGCTGGCCATATTCCGCCAACGCATCCTGGGGTTTCCCGTCAAAATCAATCGGCAGGCCGCTTCCGTAATCAACTCCCCCAGCCAGCCACAGCCGCGGCTTGACCTGATATCGGAACCGCGTTCGAAAAGTATTGCGCTGATCCTGCGAATCGGGGATGTGGCCGGTGAGCTCAGTCAACGCGTTCGTTGCAGCAATTCCCAGGAAAAGACCACCCGTCACTGGGAACCACGCGTTACCGACGATGTAAGAGTAGCTGAAAAATCCGGACACCGGTCCCCAGTGCGGGACCTCGATTTTTCCCTCCGCTCCGTAAATAATTGCCTTGCGGAATGCGATGGGGAAGCTGACGCCGGTATTCAACAACTGATCGTCGTCGGCATAGTCGTCAACGAAGCGGCGGAAAATATTGGCGTCGAGCCGAAGCTGCCCGAAAAAACCTTTGGAAAGGCCGCCTTCGTAGTAATCCCCGAAAGAAGGCTTTACTGGCAGATGCAGCACGTCGGGATTCAGCACCAAAACAGTGGGAGAACTGGAAAGCAAAATATTCTCGAACGAAGGCGTCTGGAAAATGCGGTCGTAGGAAGCGTGGACGACCATGTCCGCCGATTGGAAATAACGCGCCACGGAAAGGCGCGGGCTGAAAGCGTTCTCGTTCAGGACCAGCTGGTAGTGATCCCAGCGAATGCCAGCGCTGATGGTCCATTTGCCGATGCGGATCAGGTCTTGCACGAAAGCAGATTGCTCGAGGTCCCAACGGCGGCCGAGATTGGGCTGCCCGCCGGGGAAGGTAAACGCCGGCGGAGTGCCGGGATCAAAAGCCGACGGGTCCGTGATGATATCGCTGAAATTCTCGTGCAGAAGCATGGATTCCGACTCGATACCGGCTTTCCATTCCTGATTGCCGTGATGGATCGAAACGTCGCCCTTGAAATATCCCTCGCGAAAGTGGTTGTGCTGGGTCGCGTAGATGGGCACGGAATAGACGTTGGAATAGAGATCGTTGGAGTTATCTCTCACCATCCCGCGAAAGTTTGCAACGACATCGGGCGAAAAAATGTGAGAGTAGGAAATGATGCCCATGGTCTCGAAGTTGTCGGCGTTCTGAAGCTGCGATCCGAACGGCTGCAAGTGGTCGAACGGATCGGCGTGCGGAGTTTGCTGCACGTATTCGTTCGGAATTTGATAGCGCGAAAGTTCGTGCCGCACGCTGAGGTTCAAGCGGTCATTGGACGTGAAGTCGCGGCTGTAATTGATTGAAAAATCGCCCGTGGTTCCCGTGTTGGTGTAATTCTCCGGGACAACGGGATTCAGATAGTGGCGGGTCATGTCGCCGCTGGCGCTGGCGCCGATCGTGTTTTTTCCCCAGGTGTATTGAATTTGGGTGAAAGCGGCCGCAGTGCCGAAACTTCCGCCGGAAAGCACAACTTCACCGTGGAAACCCGGATTGGAATCCCTGATCGTATTCAGCTCCACGACGCCGCCCATTTTTCTGCCATACTCCGCTGGGATTCCGGCCGTATAGATGGTCATGGATTGAAGGTTGTCGGCTTCGATTTCGGGCCCGAAGCCGGGCGAGCGATTGTCGGTTAGCGGAATCCCGTCCAGGACGAATTGCGTTTGATATTCCGAGCCGCGAGGATGCAGCACGGCATTCCCTTCATATAGCCAGCCGGGCTGGGAATTCACCAGGTCTTGCAAAGAACGTCCGGGCAAGGACGCAGTGCGATCTTGAATGAGGTCAGTGCCTATTTGATTGGCAGCACCGGGACGGTAAGGATCAATCAGCGTGTCGTTGTCGCTCACCGTTACGGAAGTGGTCAGGGAGGCGAGGCTGAGTTTAATTGCATAATCGGCAGGGACGGCGGATCGAATTTCGACCGAGCCAGAAAATGGCGCGAAACCTTTCTGTTGGACTTCAACACGATAAAGGCCGAATGGAAGGCGTCTGGCGATGGCGATGCCCGCTTCGTCGGTGCGAAATGTGCGTCGAAACTGATTCGCATCGCTCACAAGCTCGACATCACACTGCACGGCGAGGCCGGAAGGGTCGGCGACTTTCACGCGCAACTCCCCGGTACGGCTTTGAGCGAAGAGCGAAGACGCGGACAGCAATAGCGCGAACAAAATCTTCACCGGCAATTTCAAACCGCATTTCACCGCTTAATGATACAGCAGCGGAAACTTGGATTATTTCCGGATATTCCGAAGTTGCGCGGACGAAATCAGGCCGGGGGCTTGTCAGGAACGGGTTGCGTGGCGTAAAAGTCCTCGCGAAAGCGGACCGAGTAGGATTCCAACAAATCAGCGATTCGCTGCACCTTGTTTGCGCGCAGGACGAATCCCGCGTGATGATGCTTGGGGATACGCAGAACGATTTCGGGATCGTTATAAGCGGAGGTGTCCGGATGATCCTGGCGCGCCAGCGAAATTATCACGCCGGCATAGTCACGTCGCACGTTCGGTAAAATATAGGACGTTCTACCTCCTCCCACTTCGAGGCGCGCCCACTCACGCCATAGATTGACTCCGGTAGAGGCCTCGATCACGTCCGAAATATAAGCGCCGCCGACGCGCGCGGCGATCTCGATGAAATAAATCTTCCCGTCTTCGTGCGCGCGCAGAAATTCGGCATGGGTAACGCCGCGCACAAACCCCAGCGCTTCCATCAAATCGCGATTGATCTTGAGAAAGGCCTTGGATTCAGCGGAAGTCCGCGACAGAGTGCGCGTGGTGAAAATGCCGCCTTGATGCGACACATCCAAAGGCGGCTTGCCGTATGTGTGCACTTCTCCAAAAACCACCTTGCGCTCGGAAACGATGCTGTCCACGTGAAAGACGTCCCCAGGGACAAATTGCTCGAGCAGGAAGAAAGATTGCTGATCGCCCAGCTGGTCGAGCCAGGGCCACAGCTCGGCAGGCTCCTGGATTATCCTCATACCGATCCCGGACGCCTGCGAGCGGGGCTTTAGCAGCCAGGGCGGCTTCACGCGAGCCATAAAGCTTTTCAGGTTCTCGTAATTAAGAACGTGGACAAATTCCGGAACAAGAATGCCGGATTCGCGGGCCCGGCCGCGCATGGCGAGCTTGTCGCGAAAATAACGCACGGTGGAAAGGCCCATGCCCGGAATGCGCAGATGTTCGCGCAGGGCCGCGACGTTCTCCATGTCAAATTCGTCGAGCGCCACAATGCGGTCGACCGGTTGGGTGCGAGCCATGTAGCTGACCGCGCGAATGATGTCGTCGGGGGGAAGGTCTTCGGGCATGTAAAACATTTCGTCGATGGCTTCGCTCGGCCAGCTGGCGTTGCGAAGCTTTTCAATGGTGAGGAGCAGCACGCGGCAGCCGGCATCTTTGGCGGAGCGCAGAAATTCCTGGCCCTTTTCGTACGAACTGATGCAGAGAATGGTTAGCGGGCGCTCTGGAGACAAAGACAATGGCCTCGGGAACTCCTGAATTACGCCGGCTCAGCGGCACGGATAAGATAGCGGATTATACTGCGGTCTCGCTGGAGGGAAAGAGGAATTGCAGGAACGGTCCGACGCGCTGGGCCCAGGCAGCCTCGTTGTGCCCGGCGCCAGTGAACACTTCGAAATGCAGATCGCGGCTCTGCTGCCAGCCTTTTTCGACGAGAACGCCGCACATCTTTTGAACATTGTCTGCGCTGCGACCGCCTTCCTTGGTGCCGACGTCCAGCCAGATTCGCGGGCGGCTTGGCAAACTTACGCGAGCGGCAAAGTTTAGAATCCAGCCGCGATTCCACCACACCGAAGGGGAAAGCACGGCGAGCTTGCCGAAAACTTGAGGGAAGCGCAGGCCAAGGTAAATCGTAAGAAGACCGCCCAGTGATGAGCCGCCTAGTCCCGTATTCACTGGTCCATAAAGCGTGCGATATTGAGCGTTGATAAACGGCATGACCTCTTCGAGCAACATGCGGCCGTAACGATCAGCTTTGCCGCCACCCATTTTTTTGTCCCGCGACGGCGTGTACTCGCCGAGGCGCCATTTGCCGGTGTTATAGATGCCCACGATAATGAGCGGGCGAATTGCGCCTTGGGCGATCAAGTAATCAGCGGTCTCTCTCACGTGCCAGTCCATGCCGAGGATGAACGACGTCGCGCCATCGAACAGATTTTGGCCGTCCTGCAAATAAAGCACCGGAAAGCGCGCTTGCGGATTTTGCTCATAGACCGCGGGGAGATAGACGATCAGGTCGTGGGTTCGCGGGAGAAATCGCGAGCGGTACTTTTCATGTTTGCGCAACTGGCCGGGAGTTACCGCGATCAATCGCGCCACCATTTCACAAGAGAACGGCCGCTCAGGCGCGCGCCCCATGAGTCGAATGCCGGTAATTTCGAGTGGACCGCATAGCCAACGAACACGCGGCGAAGAACGATATGCATTGCACTAGAATAGCAGAGCGGAAATTCGGCGCCATGACTTTCCACGTTTTCGCGGCGGGAAACGCCGTATAATATCGCGCTCAACAGAAAGCCCGCAGCGAACGCCGGCACAACCAAGGGAGTGACATGAAACGGGAATATCATCGCTGGTATTCAAATCGCCTGGGACTCGATATGGGCATCGTTGTTTACGGCCACTGGGGGCCTCCGCTGCTCGGATTCCCCACCAGCGCTGGTGACGAGTGGGAACTCGAGGGACAGGGACTGATCGAAAGCTTGTCGCCGCTGATCGACGCCGGACGTGTGAAATTTTTCAGCATCAACTCCGTAAATTCCGCCGGATTCTACAACAAAAGCGCGCACCCATTTCATCGAAGCTGGGTACAGTCGCAATTCGACGCTTACGTGCGCTACGAAGCCGTTCCATTTATTCAGGATCATTGCCAATCTCGCGACATCGCGATTTCCACCATGGGAGCGTCATTCGGCGCTTACCACGCGGCAAACACGCTGTTCAAACATCCCGATGTGGTGCGTCGCTGTTTTGCGCTTTCCGGCGTTTACGACATCAAGAATTTCATGAACGGAATGTACGACGACAACACCTACTTCAACAACCCCGTGGATTATCTTTCAAACCTGTCGGACGGAAATTTGATGGCGCAACTCGCGCAGTGCGATATTCACATCGCTACCGGCAGCGGGCCTTGGGAAAACAGCGGGCCGTCTTACCGGCTCTCGGGCATCTTGTCGTCCAAAGGGATTCCTCATCATCTCGACGATTGGGGTCCGCAAGGCGGGCACGACTGGCCCTGCTGGAAACATCAAATGTGGGAGTACATCACAAAGTTGTTTTAGATCGGCTAGGCCAGTCCGAGGCGGTCGAGCAAGTAGCGGCCCTTGGCAATCACCTGTTCTTCGTCAATCCATACATCGCAAGCGCGCGCCAGCACGTCCACATGCGTTCGCGAACTCCACGCTGCATGCGTTTGGCTGCCGTAGGGATCGCCGAAAGCGAGATGCACGCCCGGAAGTTTTTCATCCTGAAGCAGGACGCCAATCATGTCAGACAAACTGAGGTTCGTGCCGAATGCGAGTTCGCCAACGCGGTCGCTGTTCTCGTCGGTATGGCAATATTTCCAGAATTCGTCTTCCAAATCCTTGCGCGCACATTTTGCCGAAACCAAGCGTCCGCCGCTAATTTCCAGCGAAAGAGGAGTTTTTTGCAGGTCGCCATATTTGCCGCAGAAGTGATCGCCGGCGGTGCCGTCGCAAACAAATGTGCCGTCCACTTTTGCAGGCGTGGTGAAAACTTCTCCGGCCGGCAAATTGGACCAGTAACGCCGATTGATCAAGCCGCTCGTCTTCACCCAATCGAGCGCCGCATCGAAACTGGCGACGAGCGATGTGCCGGCATCAGTGAGCACGGTAAGTGAACGCGCGGAATGCATGCGCTGCAGTAGACGTTCGCTGAGTTTGTCCACCATGGTGTAATCGGCGCGCATACCCTGCTGCATGATTTCCGGAGTGACGCCAACCATATGCGCATAGCGAATGTGCCGCCGCTCGACGACTCCCACAATGTCCTTGCGTGCGGCGAGTTCTCCCAACATCGGCTGCACGCACAAAATGCCAGCGTCATTGCGTCCGAGCGAATCCAGAACTTGTTGCGGAGCGCGGGCTAAAGGGCGCGAAGCGAGATCTTCGAGCAGAAACGGCTCGCAGATCGCGCCACGCTCTGCAATGGCCTGAGCCAGACTTGCCGCTACGGACGCGCTGGCGCGGTCGGCGATCAGCGTCACGCGCTCGTTCGACTGAATGGCGAGGCATGTATCCACGGCGTTCCGGGCGCCAGGCATTAACTCCGACTTTAAAGAGCCAAAAGTCATCTAGTTATTGTAATTTTGCCGCGCATTTTTTGCCACGAATAAACCCAGCCGAGAAGCGGGATATCAACGTGGATCGACCACAAATGAGGGAACCTGTCCGCCGCCGGAGGTGACGTTCGCCAGGCCGCTTGCGCTGAGACGAGTGAGGCATCCGGCCATCTTTCCGCGGAACAAATAGGGCGCGAAGTCCACGAGCATATTGCGCATTTCGACTCCGCCCTCGGTTTGCATAGGGAAAATTTCGCGACGCACGGCGATGCGCTCCTGCACCACCCAGGTGCGGTTGCGTTGGGTAAGCGCCTGTTGGATAGCAGCGTCCCACTGACGGTCATCGATTTCCCAACCAAGAGTTACGCCGGTGCCGCCGTATTCGTCATTCGGCTTTAAGACAAAACTATCTCTGCTCTTGCGGACGTAATCGAGCAAGTCGAACGATTCGCCGTCGCGTGTGGTCTTCACGTCCTCAAGCAGGCGCGTCCACGGAATGTGGCGGCGGATTACCGCACGCTCGCGTGTATCGAAGAGCGCGGAGTTTCGCTCGTCGGTGAGAACGGCGAAGAATGCTTTCTTGTGTGGAATCTTGCAACTCAGCGCGTTGGCCACGCACACCGCACCCGCTTCGTAGGCCTTCACCAGCGCATGACATTCGGCCGGATGAGCGAGAATGTCGTTGATCAACACGCGGCGATAGACCAGATCGATGCGCCGGCCGCGCGCCATAAGCTTTGTGCTGTCAAACTCCAGTTCGGATGGCGTGCAGACGATAGTCGGCACACCAGCTTTTTCGAAACGCGCCTGCAAGATCTCGAATTCGCTCCAAGTCGGGACTTCGCGCCAGTCCACGATCGCTATCACCGGAGGCGAAGCGTTGCCGCCCCAGTCGCGATAACTCTCGATCAGCGCAGCGAGCAACCGTTCAATCAAGGGAAACTGGCGAACGTTGTAGTGTTCCGCAAATCGCTCCATCACGGGTAAAGTGCGAAATACTCCGGCTAAAGTTTCGGCGTAACCAGGGCCCGCGGGCGACTCGGCGTTGTATTCAGCAAATTGCAAAGTTTCCGGAAGCAGGAACGCATCGAGTCGCGAGGCGGTACTTGCGACGTCGTATCGCGGCGAAATGCGCACGAGGCGCTCTTCTTCGGGTGTCAGGGCCACTTGCGCTAGCAGGGCGGGATCGGTGAGCGCTTGTCGCACCACGCGTTCGCCCAGTTGTGCAATAACTTCCGCCACCTCGCGCACGCGATTTTCGTCCTGCGATGTGAGGAAAAATGGCCTAAGGAATGGGCAATGTACGCGGTCTCCGAATGTTAGTTTCTCCGCGCGCATGCGTGCGTTCAGTTCAGAGGAGAATTCCGGAGCAAACTCAACATCGGGGCGCAACAGGCCGTGCCACATTTGCGCCGGCGAAGGCGTTTGCGAAGATCGGGCCGCGCCGCTCACGCAGTTTTCGCCCCCGCGCGCCCCTTCTCTGGCGCACCAGTGAAACCGGTCGCGGCGCCGATACCCAGCATTTCTTCCCAGCGAGGCCAGGTATTCGTCAGCGAGCCGTTAAGCGCGCGGTCGATTACCAGGCGAGCCATGCGGTCCACAACGTGCTCGAAATAGAATTCGGTGATACGGTCGCGCTCAAAATCCGGCGCAGGATTTAGGAAATCAATGGCGTAGGGCAGGCCCTGCTTTATGGCGAACTCGATTGTGTTCATTTCGTATCCGAGCGCTTGATTGATTGTCTGCGCATCGCGTATCACGCGCTCGCCAAGCTCCGGCGAAAGATAATTGTGATCAACCAAATAGCGCCGCTCCTTCGGATCGTAGGCGACAGGCAAAATGTCCATTTTGCCAAACGTGAAGCAGCGCATGTATTTGTCGAAATCGATGAATTCTTGAAGCGTCATGCAATAAGGCCCGGTGCCGTCGTAGGCGGCAAGCAGCTCTTCACGATTATTGACTTTATAAACGTGCTTCCAGCCTCCGCCGGAGAACGGTTTCAAGATGGCCGGCCGTCCCACGGTATCGAGCAAAGCGTCCCAGTCAATTGGATACTCCAGGTTGCGCAGCGACTCAGAATTAATATCCACATCGGAGGGGTAGGATTTCTGCGGTAATAGAATCGTTTTCGGAATGGCAATGCCGAGCTTCGAGGCGACCGCATAATTGAAAAACTTGTCATCCGCCGACCACCAGAATGGATTGTTGATGACGTACGTGCCCTGCAGCACGGCGTGCTTCAGGTAGCCACGGTAGAATTCCACTTCGTGAGAGATACGGTCCAGGATCACGCGATACTGCGCGGGCTCGCCCATGCGCACGCCGCCCAGGCGAACAAATTCGGCGGTGACGTTATCCCGCTTCCCAAGCTCGTTTACCCTTTGCAGGAAAGCCGGCGGGAAACTGTATTCGCGGCCGCAGAGAAGTCCAATTTTCATGGCGTCGGATCCTTTCTTCGTGGTGGATTCCTTCCGCTCCGGCGAAGCCGCCCGCTCGTCTAGAGTTCGCGCTCTCGGCATAATCATTTTCCTCCAACTCATTCCACAGCGCCCAAATCTTTATGCGGAAGAGGCGTGCTGGGTCACTCCCGCGCGCGTTTCCGAGACAATATGCTTCACCACTTCTTTCAAATCACCCGTTTCCTTGAATACACGCAACTGCCGTTCCGCGCTAGTGCCCTCGCGCAGAATTCTGTGAATCGGTTCAAGAGCCGCGCGGCTCCCGAGGTCGCCGGCAACATCGTCGGTGAATTCCAGCAGCTCTTCACCCAACTCTTGCATGGGCACTTCGGCCTGCTTGCCAAAATCAATGAGCTGGCCTTCCACGCCCCAGCGAGCCGCGCGCCACTTATTTTCTTCAATGAGCGCGCGAGGATACATGCGAAAACCCATATTGCGGGTGTACAGGCGATGCAGCTTCACCACGATGGCTTGCGTCAAGGCGGCGATGGCGATGGCTTCGTCCAACCGCGTAGCGACGTCGAACACGCGAAATTCCAGCGTACCAAATGTGGGGTGCGGGCGAACGTCCCACCAGATTTTCTTGGCGTTGTCGATACAATGCAAACGCACGAGCAAGTTAACGTAGTCCTCGTACTCGCTCCACGAGCTGAAATGGTCCGGGATGCCGGTGCGCGGGAAGCGCCGGAACACGGTGGTGCGAAACGACTTCAAACCCGTATTGCGACCCATCCAAAAGGGTGAGCTGGTGGAGAGCGCCAGCAGATGCGGCAGAAAATAGCGCGCCATGTTCATCAGGTCGATCATGGTGGTGCGGTCGGGCACCGCCACGTGCACGTGCATGCCGAAAATCAGCAGAGAGCGAGCCAGTTGCTGCAATTCTTCGACGATGTTCTGATAGCGCTCGCCCGGCGAGATGACCTGATCGATCCAGCTTGAAAACGGGTGCGTGCCGGCTGCGGCAACGTGCAAGCCGACGCGTTCGGCAGCGCGCACCAATTCGCCGCGGGTCCGGTGCATGTCCGCTGCCAATTCCCCGACGTCGCCGCAGATCTTGGTGCCGATTTCGACGATGGATTGGTGCATCTCGGGCTTCACCTGCTCGCCCAAGCCTCGCGAAGTCGCTTCGACCAGCTTGCTAACGTGCGAGCGCAGCTCTCCCGTTCCCGGGTCAACTATTTGAAACTCTTCTTCGACACCTATAGTGAACCGGTGATTCATGAGAGACCTTTCCGGTCCGAACACGGGGATTTCGCCACTATCATACGCGAAGTTCCATGGAATTACATAGTTGGGGACAGCATGAGCAGCATCAGGGCCCGGACCACCGACCACGGAAGCAAAGTAATCCGGTACCGGTATCTATGTGAGAACCGATTCCAGGCGCGATAGGAAACGGTGAACTTCCGACGGGTTGCGCAGATAAAAATGCGCACGCGTGCCGTGGATCTTGCCAACTTTGACTGTAATGTGATCGTTCAGAGCCTGGAAGGCTGTTTCGTCCGTCACATCGTCGCCCACGTAAATCGCCAAAGTTTTTTCGGGCAATCCATTCAATAGCGAACGGACCGCTACACCTTTTCCCGGAACCTCTTTTGGCATCACTTCCCACACCTTGTTACCATTGATAACGCGCAGGACCGGAAGGTTCGGCGCCACGATGTTGCGCAATGCAACATCCGCCGCTCGAATAGTCGCCGGCTTGGCGCCCCAGTAATGGACCGCAAAACTGAGGCCTTTGTCTTCGATCCATACTCGCGCTAGTCCATTTAGCACTTCTCGCGCGGCGCGCTTCGCGCTTACAAGGGCGCGCACGCTCTTTTTGCTCATGGACGGCGACTTGCCCTCTCGTTCCGCGCCGTGTAACCCGACGTAGTGAACGTCATCCATGTCGATGATATTTCGCAGGACCTTAAGTTGCCGGCCGCTCACGAATGCGAGGTGCAAATTCTTGTGACCTCTGAGCAATTTAAGAATTCTAGTCGTCTGCTGAGAGAGCCGAACGTCTGCGGGCCGCGGCCGCAAGGGCACCAGGGTCCCGTCCAGGTCAAGAAAGAGCGCGCACTGTTCCGCGGCGTCTATGCGCGCTTTTAATGGCGCCCAATTGCGAAATAAATGAAGTGGAAGATACCGTGGCTTCGGACCTCTTTGGTCCGACGAAGCACGTCGGATGAATGGATCGACAAGATTTCTCGAAGCAGTAATCTCAGCCTCCAGCGCTCGCTCTGGGCGGCACAACAGTCAGATGAACGCCGCGAGGCTGTGGCGGGGAGTCCGGCGCCTTAAGCAAATCCGACGGTTCAATGCTCGATTCGTTATCGCCCACTCTGATTTCCGAAAGTTCCGCAATTAGGTTTCCTGCCCAACGGTAAATGTTGTTTTCCCTTACCGTGCGGCGCATCTGGACCATTCGCACGTGACGTTCATCCGGGTTCATTTCCAGAGCCGACCGAATGGCTTCGCCCATCTGCTCCACGTCGTAGGGATTGACGATGATCGCATCGCGCAATTCACGGCTCGCGCCTGTAAACTGGCTCAAAATCAGCGCGCCCTGTTCATCTTCACGCGCGGCAATAAATTCCTTGGCCACCAGATTCATTCCGTCATGAAGCGAAGTCACCATGCAGAAATCAGCGGCCTGGTAGTACGGCTGAATTTCATCGTGGTTATGGTGGCGCAGGACCATCGCGATGGGCTTCCAGGTCGCGGTCTGAAAAATTGAATTCACGCGGGCAGCTTCCGCTTCCACTTCCAGCAGGAAATCATGATAGCGCGGAATGCGCGTGCGGCTGGGCGCTCCGATTTGCACGAATGTGAACTTGCCAACATACGCCGGATATTTCTGCAGAAAACGCTCGATTCCCCGAAATCGCTCGACGATTCCCTTGGTGTAGTCAATGCGATCCACGCCTATGCCCAGGAAGTTCGCCTGGACGCCCAGCTTCTTTAGCAGCGAAGCACGCAGGACGTAAGGTGACCCGGGGCTCTTGGGCTCCGTGTGCTTCTCGCGGAAATCCACGCTGATCGGGAATGGACGAACCAGCGTGATGTGGCCGTGGCGCTTGACCGCAAAACGTTCCCACTCCGTTCGCGACTCGACCGCCGCGTCAACCGTTTCGAGAAAGTTGTTGCAGTGCGCCTGAATGTGGAAGCCGACAAGATCGGCTCCCAAGAGCCCGTCAAGAAGTTCGCGCTGCCAGGGGCAAATCCCAAAGGCCTGCGGATTGGGCCAGGGAATATGCCAAAAGATCGCAATGCGAGCGTCGGGTCGCGCTTCCTTCAGCATGCGCGGGAGCAGGGCGAAGTGATAGTCCTGCACCAACACCAGCGGTTTTTCCACACCTTCCATTTCGGCCAGTACGGCGTTTCCAAATTTCCGGTTTGCGACTTGATAGGCTTCCCAATCAGACGTCCGGAAAATTGGGCGCGTGTGCGCGATGTGGCAGAGAGGCCAGAGCCCTTCGTTAGAAAACCCGTAGTAGTAGCCTTCTTCTTCCTCTTTCGTCAGGAAGACGCGCTTCAATGTGTATTCTGGCTTATCAGGGGGCACGCGAAGGCGGTCGTTTTCGTCCACAGTCTCGCCGTCGGCATCACCAGAGCCGGAGGCAATCCATTCGCCGTCGCAGGCGCGAAGAATTGGCTCCAGAGCGGTAACCAAGCCGCTCGCTGGGATAATCATGTCGATCGTTTTGCCGCGGTGCACGTGCATGTACGGCTCGCGGTTTGAAACCACGAACAACGTATTTTGAAGCGCCTTATTTTGGATGCTTACGCGCAATCGCTCGGGAGTCCACAACGATTCTCCCGTTTCGCGCAAACGCGCTTCTTCCTCCGCAGCTGCTCGCGCTTCAACCAAACTTTCCGTTAGATTCTGCACTTCGCGCGTGAACGGCTCGAGAAAATCTCCGCGGGGCAGCGGGGGACGCGGCGCCGAGCGGCCGGCGCGAACGTCTTTCATCCATTGGGCGGTTCGCGAAATCGGCAGGACGATCGTCCAGCGAATAATCAGAACGGTGATGAGCACGATCAGAAGCACCTGCGCGACGACGTGCCACAGCGTCTCGCGCCAGATACGCACACTCTGCGCCTCGATGTAACCCGCGTCGTGGAAAATTCCGAGATAGCCGATTACAGAAGATTTGCTGTGCAGCGGCAAAAAGTAACCGTGCATCGCCATCGACTTGCCGCCAACGTCGTAAAACTTGCTGGCTCTTTCATCTCCGGCCTGCAAGTCTTTGATGGGCACAGATAGGTTGAACCTGGAGGTGAGGCTCGGCGTTTCCGCCATCACGTCACCCTGCGTGTCGTAAACCACTACGCCGGCGAGGCGTTCTCTATTTCCAAACCTCTCGACGATACGACGAAGCTGATCGCGCGAACCTCTTTCAAGCGCAGGCTCGATAATTTCCTGCAAGCTTTCGGCTAGGATCCCCGCGCGTCGTTCCAGATCCGCGCGCAGGCCGCGCTTCTCCGAACGCACTTGATTTCTTGCCACCAGGAAGGTGACCAACGTGATTCCCACAACGAGAAACAAGATTAGACGAAGGCTTAATCTCACAAAGATCCTAGCCTATGGTTGGATTTGTAGTCTCGACGAATCGCGGCTTCGATCCGTGAACAGGCTCGCGAATAGTACGGACGAGGCCCGCTGCACAATTTAGTCTAACTGCAGGAACCATGCCAAACTCCCGCCGCGTAATGCTGTCTAACTAAGCCAGTTACAGCTGCGAACATTTAGTGCACGCGTAAAGAATTTGCGGGTGGCTGAAAAATATGCATCGCCTCCTGCGCAAGGACCATTGTAAGAACTATCATTTTAACATGTTTTTCGGAAGGCTGAGGTCACACTACTATCCACCTAGACACAATCTTCGTTTCGCTAACGCGCCTTCGCGTGCGCTCCTGGCGCTATATTCCCTTCTTCAGTCGTACAGGCGCTTCGGTCGGCGCGACAGGCCCAGTCCGCTCCAGGCGTCTTGGCGGTTACACTTCTCAGGGACGATCGAAATGCCTTCTGGACGCGCACACTTTGGGCCTCCGAGCAGTACATGAAAAACTTCATGCTCGCTGGAGTTCATGGCGCGTCATGCAACGTTTGTTAGAATGGTGTGACGAGGCCGCCGTCGTTCGTTGGACTCAGGAATCTCCCGAGCCTCCTTCGTGGGAAGAATCTCACCGCCGACTTCAGCAGTCAGGGCGGCTGTCAAAGGTGAGTCATCGGTCGGAAGCTCAGCGCAACTTTCAAATCCCCGCGCCCCGTATCCAACCTCGGAGAGAACTGCGCTTCAAATGATCCTATGGTAGTCTGGTCCAACGAATTGAATCCGATTCAGGCAGCATTCATCTAAGAGGAGTTATGGCGATCGCGACGATTAACCCAGCTACCGGTGAGCTTGTAAAGTCGTTCGAAGCTTTGACCGACACTCAAATCGAGAAAAAAATTCAGCTGGCGACTGAGACCTTTCAGTCCTACAAGAAAATCCCGCATTCGAAACGAGCGGAAATGCTGGTGCGAGCCGCCGAAATCCTGGAGAGAGAAAAAGAGAAGTTCGGCCGCGTGATGACGCTGGAGATGGGCAAGCCTGTTCGCGCCGCGGTGGAAGAAGCCGCAAAGTGCGCAGTTGGCTGCCGCTATTACGCCGAGCACGGCGCAGGTTTCCTGGCTGACGAATCTGTCAAAACCGCCGCCACGCAAAGTTTCATACGTTTCCAGCCCCTGGGCGTGGTGCTCGCGGTAATGCCCTGGAATTTTCCTTTTTGGCAGGTCTTTCGTTTTGCGGCACCGGCGATGATGGCTGGCAACATGGGGCTGCTCAAGCACGCCTCGAACGTGCCGCAGTCTGCTCTTCTGATTGAAGAAGTGCTCTTGCGCGCTGGCTTTCCGGAAGGTGCATTTCAAACCCTCCTCATCGGGTCCGATAAGGTCGCTGGGATTATTGCCGACCCACGAATCGCAGCGGCCACGCTCACGGGAAGCGAAGGCGCAGGAATTCAAGTAGCGGTCGCCGCGTCGAAACAAGTCAAGAAAGTGGTGCTGGAACTTGGAGGAAGCGATCCCTTCATCGTGATGCCCAGCGCGAATCTGGAAGAAGCGGTTTCCACGGCGGTGAAAGCTCGCGTGCAGAATAACGGCCAGTCCTGCATCGCCGCAAAACGCTTTATCGTGGATCAGCGTATCGCTGATGAGTTCGAAAAACTCTTCGTCAAAAAAATGGAAGCGCTGAAAATCGGCGACCCGTTTGACGAAACTACGGAGCTGGGCCCGCTCGCTACCGCCGATGGCATTACCAGTCTCGATGCGGACGTGCAAAGAACCATTAAAGCCGGCGCCAAATTGCTGACCGGAGGAAAACCGATCAATCGCCCCGGAAATTTCTATGCCCCAACCGTGCTCAGCAATATTCCAGATGGCTCACCCGCCGCTTGCGACGAGCTGTTTGGTCCTGTGGCTTCCCTGTTCCGAGCGAAAGACATTCACGACGCAATTCGCATCGCCAACGCCACTCCTTTCGGACTGGGTGCCAGCGCGTGGACGAAAGACAAAGCAGAACAAGATCAGTTCATCAACGGGCTCGAAGCCGGCATGGTATTTATCAACCGCATGGTGGCGTCCGACCCGCGAGTTCCCTTCGGCGGCGTGAAACGGTCAGGCATCGGCCGTGAGTTGGGCGTGTACGGAATCCGCGAATTCACGAATATCAAAACAGTCTGGAATCAGTAACGGATTCCGCAACCTGCACGGCCTGAGCCAGGACAATGCGGTTCCGTGCTAATATCGAATTCGTCGAAGCAATCTGTTTCTCGAAAAGGAGAAGTGATGGGCTTTATCAAGACGGCAAACCGGCGGATTGGAATTGCGGGAGAACTCATCTCGTTTTTTGCGCGCCACAAACGCCGGTGGATGCTGCCACTGATTTTTTCCGTGCTTCTTCTGGCCGTTCTCATCATCCTGGCGCAAAGCTCGGCTCTGGCTCCGTTCATCTACACACTCTTCTAGGCTAAGCGCGACTCGTGCCTAACACCTTCGTAAACGAACTAAAGGCATTTTGGGATGCATGGAAGCACCTGGCCCACAAGATTGGAAACTTCCAGGCGCGTGTGCTCCTCACCGTTCTTTATGCGATTGTAGTTCTGCCTTTTGGTACGGCCGCACGCCTGTTTTCTGACGCACTGCACATCAAGAATCGTCCCACGAAATGGATTGACCATCCGCCGGAACTTCACGACATGAGCTGGGCCCAAAAACAATAGCTCATGCATATTCTCGGAGTTTCCTGTTATTACCACGATGCTGCTGCTGTACTCTTGCGCGATGGCCAGCTTGTTGCAGCAGCCGAAGAAGAACGCTTTTCGCGCGTCAAGCATGACTTCGCCTTTCCTTGCAACGCGATTCGCTTTTGCCTTCGCGAGGCCCAAATAAGCGGGCGCGACCTGGACTACGTTGTTTTTTTCGAGAAACCGTTCCGGAAGTTTGATCGCATCCTCGCGAGCGTCCTGCAAACCTATCCGCGATCCTGGAAAGTGTTTCGCGAATCCATGATCGGCTGGATGCTGGACAAATTGTGGGTGGCCAGCACGCTGCAATCAGAGCTCGACATCAGCCGCGAGCGGATTCTTTTTTCTGGCCATCATCTGTCCCATGCTGCCAGCGCATTTCTGTGTTCACCATTTTCAGAAGCGGCAATTCTCACTGTGGACGGCGTCGGCGAATGGACCACGGCCGCTTCTGGCGTCGGACGCGATAATCAAATCAGTCTCACCAAGGAGATCGACTTTCCACATTCCCTCGGGCTGCTTTACAGCACTTTCACCGCATTTCTCGGCTTCGAGGTCAACGAGGGCGAGTACAAAGTGATGGGCATGGCGCCGTATGGGACGCCCCGCTACGTAGATAAAGTTTGGAAGCTCGTGCGGCAGAATGACGACGGTTCCTTTTCGCTGGAAATGGATTATTTCTGCTTCCATCACTCAACGGACCGCATGTTCAACCGGAAATTTGCGAATTTGTTTGGTGAACCGCGCCCGTCCAACATGCCTTTCTTCACCGAATCTACCGGGTATCCGACGTATTTTGGCCATCGGCCTCCGGATTACATTCCCCAATGCCGTGTCAACGAGCACTATGCGGACATTGCGGCGAGCATACAGCAGGTCACCGAAGACCTTCTTGTCAGCATGGCGAAAAATCTTCACAAAGAGACCGGCCTGAAAAAACTGTGTATGGCGGGCGGGGTGGCCCTCAACAGCGTGGCGAACAGCCGCATCCTCGGCGAGTCGGGATTCGATGAGCTTTTCATTCAACCGGCTGCTGGAGATTCCGGCGGAGCCCTGGGCGCTGCGCTATGGGCTTATCATTCGGTCCTGGGAAAGCCTCAAACATTTCGCATGGAACACGCATATTGGGGCCAGGAATATCGTGCGTCTGAAGTTAGTTCGTTTCTAAACCAGCAGAACATTCCGTATCGCGAGGCTCAGAACACCGATGAGTTGCTGGATCGCGTAACCGAAAGCCTGATGGCTGGGAAAGTCGTCGGATGGTTTCAAGGGCGATTCGAATGGGGGCCGCGCGCGCTCGGGAATCGCAGTATCCTTGCGGATCCTCGCAATCCGGCGATGAAGGATATCGTCAACGCGAAAATCAAGTTCCGCGAGCCGTATCGTCCTTTTGCTCCGTCGGTGGCTTCTGAATGCGCGGCGAAATATTTTGAGCTCGGTCAGGGACCTCTGCAATATCCAGTCCGGTACATGCTCTACGTTACGCCCGTGAAGCCGGAACACAGGGCCACGCTCCCGGCCGTGACCCATGTGGACGGCACCGCGCGGGTGCAGGCCGTTTTCCAGGAATATAGTCCGTTGTACTACGGCTTGATCGAACGGTTCGGCCGGGCAACGGGCGTTCCGGTCGTGTTAAATACTTCTTTTAATCTAAGAGGCGAACCCATCGTTACGACTCCTGAAAATGCTTTCAGCACTTTCTCCCGCAGCGAAATGGATTGCCTGGTTCTGGGAAACTTTCTGATCGATAAACAGACTTAATTCCTATACTTATCTTCGCCCGTCATCTTTCACCAGAATTTTCGCCGAGCCAAGGCTCCAGAATCTGTGCTGCTACGGCACTGCCTCGGGCGGACCAGTGACCATCACAAGACAGAAAATAGGAGCGGTAGTCGCCTCCCGATCGCGCGTCCATCTCCGGCAGTAGATCCTTTACCGCGATGCCCGAAGCGTGTCCCCAACGTTCCAGAACCGGTCCCAGTCGGTTCGTGCCCGTCTGATGCAAGCGCAAGAAATCGTTTGCGCGAGGAATTAGAATGACGGCCACCCGAGCGCCGTGTGAGTCGGCAGTGCTCTTGATATCCTCAAGTGCCTTCTTCAGGCGCGCAAGATCCACGTCGTCGAAGTCGTTATAACCGGAATAGGTGGTTCGCGAATACCAATACAACCGCGCATGAATGTATTCGCCGACGTGGTACGAGGCCAGATACGCGCGCAAAATTGCTTCGGCATGGTCCCGGAATCCTTCGCCCGCGTTCGGTTGGAACTTGCCGCGGTAGATGACGGAAAGATCGTCCGCGTAATACGGGCGGTAACGGCTATCCTCCCCACGCCCCTTCCAGTAGGCCAGGGACATGTCATGGAAGTCATTATCGGGCAGCACTCCCACGATCACGAGATTATGGTCGAACTCTGCGGCCATGGTCTTGTAAAGCAGAGTGTACTGAAGAGGCCCGAAATTCCCGCCTACGCCGAAATTGAGATGCTCCCGTCCCGTGTCTCGTTCGAGAATGTTGCTCAATCGAGCGTCGGCGGGAAGTCCCATGCCCTCGATGAAGGAATCGCCAATAACTATCGTGCGAGGTGAGGATGAATGCAAAGTGCGCTCAACGTCACGCGCTCCGTAGCTGTTGGTATCGTATTCGACAGTGTAGCAGCCGGTCTTGTGAATGAAATGGCTGCTGGAGCGATGCCACACCCCAAAGGCGGGATTGATGTCTGCCCAGAAAGAATTGTAATTGACATGATAGTTGGGCTTGCTGCCCGGCCAATTCGTAAGATTAATCCATAGCAGGCAGGTAATTTCGATCGTAATCGCGAAGACGATAAAATCGATCGCCGCCGTTCGCAGTAAGGATAATACCGCTCTAAGACGAGTATGCTGCGGCGGAGCACCCTCATTCGGAGGGGGACTATTGATCATTCGCGATTGAGCCCGGGGGTGTTCCCGTCGTTAACTCGTTTTCAGGCTGAGATCTACACGTGCGTGCCAAAATTAACTTTAGCGGGATCGGAAATATGGAGCCGAGGGGCGGACTTGAACCGCCGAGCTGCCGACAGCTCCAGGAATCCTAAGTTATTGAATCGTCTAGCTCTTACTTGCGTCATATATCACGATTTTATGTGGTGGTAGAGGCCTATGACCCGACCCCTTTTTCGAGACTCGTCCCGTGAGTATAAACCAAGACCGTTCAGAGGTCATTGCGGGTTTCGTGGTACCGGCCTGATTGTTAACCGACGGTAGCCAGCATACCTCGTGCACCGCCTACAGAACATTGTACTCCCTAAGCTTGGCCATGCCCTTTTCTGTCCAGAACCTAATTCGCGTCCCGGCTACCACGCGTGTGGATGGAGCGGGAACGTGGTTTTCCCGAATCCATTTGTAAAGCGTGCGGCGCTGAAAGCGGAACGGTTTTGGGGCAGGGGCAAGAGCAGAAAAAACACATAACGCGTGCGCCAAAGGGACAACCACTGCGTACCCAATGTGTCTAACCCCGCACCTTCGACGGATCACTAAGAAACGACACACTCCCCGTCCACAGCACTGCGAGACGTGCCGTGGTCTCACGCGCGCTCTTGCGGGTAGTCTCACAGCGCGTTACTTGGATTACTTGGACTGAGGCCTTGCATTCCGCTTTCTCTTTTGGTAGTCTAGTCAGACTAGTCAGGAGGCCTATATTGAAGGTTTCTAGAGAACAGCGGAAGGGCCGGAAACGAGCGCCGAACGCAAGTTGGCAGCTGCAAGCAGCCAAAGCGCGTTTTAGCGAACTTTTTCGGCGCGCCCGATCCGAGGGTCCGCAACTCATCACGCGGCGGGGCAAAGAGGGCGTAGTGATGATTTCCGACGAGCAATACGAACAACTGGTCGGCAAATCCCATCAGCCGAAGAGTCTCTTGCAGTTCTTTCGCGAATCGCCGCTGGTAGGCCTGGAACTCAACTTGGAACGGGATAAGGATGAAGGACGCGACATTGAGCTATGACCGGCTTCTTAGTGGATACGAACTGCATTTCTGAGGTGGTCCGCGTCAAACCCGAACCCCGCGTACTCGCGTGGATCGACGCGGCTGACGAGAGCTTGCTCTACCTCAGCGTCCTAACTCTAGGTGAGATCAGGGAGGGTTTGGCAGCGCTCCCGCAAAGCAGGCGGCGAAGCCGCCTTGAAACCTGGCTCGAAGTGGAATTACAAGCGCGCTTCTCGGGAAGGATTCTTCCCATTGACGTAGCTGTCGCCGATCGTTGGGGTTTACTTGCTGCGAATGCAAAGGCGAGCGGTAAGCCATTGTCCACGATAGATGGTTTGCTAGCGGCAACGGCAATCCATCACAATCTGACGGTCGTTTCGCGAAACGTGAGCGACTTTGCGCGCGTGACCGTAGAAGTGCTTAATCCGTGGGAATCATAACGCACGACCTGCGGCTAACCCGGCGCGCCTTCGACGAAGGGATTTCGAAAACTACATGGGGTGTCTCGCCTAGCCGCTGAGCGATTTCTTCTGCGGTCAATCCTTCGTAGTGGTCATCTCCAAAACCGCTCGCTGACGCGGTTTCAGTCGCTGTAGCATCTGTTCGGCAAGCCGCGCGACTTCGGGCGATTCTCCGCCGAAAGAGCGACTGACTCCGACATTTACGGCCGCCTCCAGCTCCTCCCAGCGATAGAATTGATTCGAAACCAACTGCCGCTCCTTGTGTAGGGATCGGTGATAGGCGTACTACAAGACCCACACTTTACGTATGCCCTCTCGGGAGTCGAAATTGGCCACCGCCCGATAGATGTCGAGGAACACGGTTTGAACCACTTCCTCAGCTTCGCCTGGGTCGCGCACGATCCGGAGCGCCACATCGAAAAGAAGACGATGATATCGGTCGAACAGAACCGTAAGCGCTCCTTGGCCGCCAGCTGCGACATGCTGCATCAGCTCTTGGTCGGAGAGTTTGGAATAGTCCTCGCATTGCGGTCCTTATTCCACAGGGGATGTCATTGCTATGGCACAGAAAGAATGACATTTAATTTTCGTAAACGGTGGCTAATCTTCTAGCTGGCGAGGGCATACTTTGGAAGACGTTCCCGGCTTGGTGGATTCTTTAGACTCCTCTCTCCGGTAGGATTTGTGCCAAGACGTTCGTAGGGCGCTGCGCGTGGCTGTCGGCATGTTTGATCTAGGCCCGTAGAGAATCCAAGTCACTCTGTCCTAACGATTCCGTCTTGTTCCACCATCTGCCTTCTTATTTGGTACATTTGCGTACTAAGGTTAAAAAAATCACTAGTACCGGGTCAATTTTCATTTTCCGTGGCTGATTAGTCAGTAGGGGGAGTTTTCGCCGGTTCCTCCCGCGAGCGGAGCGCGCTACCATTCCCTGCGTGTTGCTCTCCTTCGCGTGCGGTCCGCATTGTCGGGACGGACGCGATTGTGGGGAGAACGCTATCACCAGTCACCGGCGAACAGCTATCCCCGCAGTCGTCTTCGTTAACCTTCTTAGACCGATCCGAGTGCAAACTCCCCCTATGTCGTGGAGGCCCGCTCTTAAACCTTGCAGAAAGACGACGCAAATCAGTTTCTCGCCAGGGAGAAGTCCTAATGGAGGTGGACTGGTGCTCGTTGAACTGCACCCGTGGCGCCGCTCCGTACTCAGAGCGATGAAGCGTCCCCCTGACAAAGAACTGATGTGCAAGCGCAGCAATCAATTCCTTATTCAGCTTCCTGCTTGACTGTGAACCGCAAGTTGGGCAGGGCGAATTCTCATCAATGCCGATACGTTCGGCGTCGAGGCGAAGGCCCTGATCGCGGAAGCAGTCGGAGCAGAGCGCGATATCCGTCAATTCCTCCCCCTATTTCTACGGATCGCCAAACAGGGCATACTTCCACACGGTCAAGAAAACGCGATCCTATGCGTGCGCCGGTTCGAGGTGCTGGCGGCGGACTTTGATCTTGCTTTCGTTTTTACGTGCTGCTGCGAGGTCGTAGGCGAGCTGCATCCGCAACCAGGTTTCAGGCGTACTGCCGAAAGCCTTTGATAGCCTGATAGCCATTTCCGGGCTGATACCGGACTTACCATTCACGACGTTGTTGAGGGCCTGTCGGGTGACACCGAGGACTTTCGCTCCCACGGTCACAGAGAGCCCCAAAGGCTCAAGACAATCATGCCGGACCACAAGGCCGGGATGTGTTGGGTTTTTCATAGACATAGTTTCGTCCTCCTAATGGTAGTCGATCAGTTCAACGTCAAAGGCATCGTTCTCTTCAAATCGAAAAATGATGCGCCAATTGGCCCGCACCGTTACGGACCACAAGCCGTTCAAATCGCCTTTGAGCGGGTGCAGGCGGTAGCGGGGGAGATCCAGAGCCTGCGGTGTCGTGGCAGAATCGAGAACCGTCCAGAATTCGCTCGACCGTATCCAGGAGGTCCGGCCTTATCCCGCTGCGGTCACGCGTTCATAGAGGCGTTTCAAAGCCTCGATGCTTAAAGTTCCTGATCATTAGATGCTGTTGTAAAGTAGCAATTGTCACTTGTCAATGCTAATTGCGGTAGCGAGGATCAGGCAGCGCAGGCGATCCTTGGGCACTCCGATCTGAAAACAACACTCAAGATCTACACGCACGCGATATCTGAGTCGCAAAACGTGCAGTAGATAAGGTGGGCGGCTTATTGTTCCCTAATGTTCCCGAGTTTTCGGCGGCTACAGAAAATGGAAAAATGAATTGATTGAAACGAAGTGAGTTGTGAGCGGCCTGAGACATAGGTAACACATTGTACCGGACACATAGGTGACACTTTCTCCCCGTAATGGGGAGGGAGTGATGCCTTGGAAGGAGTGTTCGGTAATGGATGAAAGACTGCAGTTTGTGGCTCGCCGGCTAGCCGGCGAGGCGATGGCGGAACTTTGCAGGGAGTTTGGCATCTCCCGCAAGACCGGCTATAAGATCTTCGATCGTTATCAGGAATGCGGCATGCAGGGGCTCTCGGACAGAAGCCGCCGTCCGTATCGCTACGCCAACCAACTTCCGCTCCAGGTGGAAAACTTCATCTTGAACCTAAAGCACGAGCACCCCAGCTGGGGTGCTCGCAAAATCCGTGAGCGCTTGCTGCGCCGGTTCTCCGGTATTCCCCTGCCGGCTAAAAGTACCATCCATGCGGTGCTGGATCGTCATGGCTTGGTCGAGCGCCGCGGTCGCGTGCGTCGTCGCGCCCAAGGGACGCCGCTCTCGTTAGGCCAACGACCCAATGAGTTGTGGTGTACCGATTACAAAGGCGAGTTCTTGCTGGGAAATCACCAATACTGCTATCCGCTGACGGTTACCGATCACGCCAGCCGTTTTCTGCTCACTTGTGAAGCCCTCTCTTCCACCAAGGAAGACTATGCTTTCACCGTGTTTGAAAGGCTTTTTAAGGAGCGCGGCCTGCCCGCCAACATTCGCAGCGATAACGGTGTGCCCTTCGCTTCCGCTCACGCTTTGTTCAACCTGAGCAAACTCGCGGTCTGGTGGCTCAGGCTGGGTATCGGCATTGAACGCATCAAGCCGGGCCATCCCCAGCAGAATGGTCGTCATGAGCGCATGCATCTGACCTTGAAGAAAGAGGCTACCAAACCGGCCGCCGCCAATTTCCTTCAGCAGCAGGCGCGCTTCGACAAGTTCATGGATGTATTCAACAACGAACGCCCGCACGAAGCTCTGGACATGAAGTGTCCCGCGGAGGTCTACCAACCTTCTCCGCGCCCCTACACCGGCTTGCCGGACATCGACTATCCCCTCCACGATAAAACTATCGTGGTCACCCGATGCGGGCGCATCTGTCTCGGTCGCAAGAAAATTAATTTCAGCCAGGTCTTTGCCGGCCAAGCGGTCGGCATCAAAGAAGTCCACGACGATATCTGGCTGGTGAGCTTTATGGATTATGATCTGGGATACTTCGATCTGGAGACTCGGATGCTCGAACCGCTCGAAAATCCCTTCGGTCCAAAAGTGTTACCTATGTCTTAGGTACGTTGTGTCACCCATGTCTCCGGGCCGGACCTTAAAAATTTGGAGCCGAGGGGCGGACTTGAACCGCCGACCTGCCGATTACGAATCGGCTGCTCTACCAACTGAGCTACCTCGGCTTAAACGACTTAAACTAAATAGTTTGCTATTTCATTTGCCAAATCACCCCAGCGGATAGAATAAATCCGTCAGCGGCTTGAGTGCCGTTCGTGCCGCATCCTGCTCTGCCTTGACGTAGAAATCCATTGTCACGGACATGCTGGCGTGTCGCAAAACGGATTGTATCACTCTTGGTTGAACACCCAAACTGTACAGATTCGAAGCGAGTCCGCGACGCAACGCATGCCAACCTTTCCAACGCAGCGTCTCGTCCAATTCAAAAAGATGCGTTTCCTTTTCGTGCTTTGCCCGAGACTTCTCGCACTTCAAACATTTTTCGATAGATGGCTTGATTACACGTCGAGCCAAGTTTGCTAGGTTCAGCGGACCGCCGAATTTGTCGCCTGCAAAGATGTATGAATCTGGCGTGGGATTCTTGCAACGCTCCCTGTGCTCTTCCAACACGCGGGCGATTGCAGGTAGCACGGGCACGGCTGCTTCGGATTCTGATGTCTTGGGCGCGTTGACGTGTGTACGCCAAATCGAACGCGTGACGTGCAGGCTCTCTCCGTCGAAATCTCCCCAGCGCAATCCGCGAAGTTCTGATACACGCAGGCCGCTGAATGCCGCCACGATCCAGACGGTGCGGGCGGGCTCCGTAAGTTTGTGCAGAGCGTCGGATATTTCGGAGATGGAATACACAGGCATCTGCGGCTTCGATGGACGCCCCTTCACCCTGATACCTTGCATAGGATTCACGCCATCGAGAATCCCTTCCTGCTTGCAGTACGTGAAGACGCCGCCAAGGCGCTGAATTTCTTTTTCAAGTTCGAAGATGAGTACCGGGCATTTGCCCGTCCGGAAGGCCGCACGATCGCATTTGGTGGCTCTTATACGTTCCGCATTCCCAAGTTGCAGGCACCTCCCGCAGGGCCTGAGGCGCCGGCGACGCCATAGTCGCTCCGCTCAGCAGAAAATGGCAAACACACTGCCTCCGCAGTTGTTGCCGCTCTTCTAGCAAATTATGAATTCAAATCCCCTCGCTCACGCCAATTCTTCTAACAACTTACGCTCCGAGTTATCGAACAAGTTCCAATTCGCGTATACTTGACCCGTGACGCCCGACTATCTTGGAACCTCAGCTTTCACTGCGGCTGGCCTGCAAACCGCGTTTTATCCCCCGGGAATGTAGTCAGCGGATAGTGTAACGGCCACGAAATCGGACGGACACACTCGCAAATGCTGAACTAGACATTTCCAGGGGTAAGACGCTCTCGTCTACGACTGGGCACAGCTATCCTGTCAATTTTAACGGTTCCCTCATTGACTCGCGTGGTAGACTCTCGTGATTCGTGTTGAGAGAAGTTAGTGATGAAGCCCCGCGTCGGCCACCAAATTGGAAATTCCACTTTTTAAACACACGATGGGACGCAGTCAAGACGCATTTTCCATGGAGGATCGAGATGAAAATACGGACAGCAGCTTGGATCCTGGTTCTGACTTTGCTGGCAAGTGTCCCAGCCGCGTGGGCCCAGGATAAGACTCAGCCAAAAGACGCGCAGGCTAAGTCGTCTTCAACCGCAAATTCCAAGAAAAATATTCAAGAGTATATCGAGCTCCTGCGCTCAGACGTCAAGCAACAGAAAGCCGAAATTATGGGTTCGGTCATGGCGTTGAGCGCCGAAGATGCGGCAAAATTCTGGCCGATCTATAGCGAGTACGACGCCGAATTGACGAAATTGAATGACCTACGGGTGGCGAATATCGAAGAGTATGCGCGTACGTATTCGCAGATGACCGACGACAAGGCGGACGAACTGATTCAGAAAGCGCTGTCCTATCAAAAGCAGCGCGGCGAGCTTCTGGCGAAATACTATGACCGCGTCAAACAAGCATCGGGAGCTATTACGGCAGGGCGCTTCGTTCAGATCGAGCACCAATTACTCCTGATTATTGATCTCCAAATCGCTTCTTCATTGCCGATTGTTGGGGAAGGCTCGTAAATTCCATGAAGAGGAGACAAAAGATGCGAAAAGGAATTATTGTGGCCGCAGCAATCCTGGCATGTCTGGCGGGGCCATACCGTATTTCTGGTGCAGCCTCTTCGAGCGCTGCGCCGGTCCCAGCAGCTCAGAGTTCCAAGAAGATCACAGTTCCGGCCGGAACGCGGATTCTGGTTCGAATGGTTGATTCAATCGATTCCAGCAAACAAAAGATGGGATTCAAGTTCACCGCTACTCTCGAGACCAACCTGCAATACGACAATGTGGTGATCGCGCCGAGAGGCTCGACCGTTTACGGCCGTCTCGCTTCGGCTTCCTCCGCCGGCAGAATGTCCGGCAGTTCCCAGCTGACGCTGGAACTGACCGATATCGTGATCAACGGCACGGCGTATCCGCTAATGACGAGCACCTATGAAGTGAAGGGCAGCGGAGAAGGATCGAAGACGGCGAAAAAAGTGGTTGGAGGCGCGGGATTGGGCGCGCTCATCGGCGGCATAGCTGGAGGAGGGAAAGGAGCGGGCATCGGTGCGCTGGCGGGCGCTGGCGCTGGAACAGCTGTCGCCGCTTCGAAGAAGGGACAACAGCTCTCGATACCCAGCGAGAGTCTTCTCGAATTTCGCCTTCAGCAGCCCGCCATCTTGCCGGCCAGTAAGTGAGTCGTTTGTAGCGTTTGAACACCATTGACGGGTGGGAAGCGGCGTGATTCCCTATCACTATTCAGGCGGATCCGCTCCTAGGAGGAAACATGGAGGGGGTGGCGTGAAGTATATAATCCTGAAATATTATGGACAGGACTAAGGAATAGCGCTACAAATCGGCACACTAGTGAGCCTTGTCAGACCAGATCCGAATGATATGAAATACCAGGAATTAAAGTGGAGGACTAAAACCATGCGGACATGTGGGGTCAAGAGGACAGATGTGGATTCCAGATACGGAGCCGCGGATTCGAACTCCGGTGCGTATTCGAATCCAAGATCGAACTACGTTCGATTTATGGTGGCAGCTCTTTGCGCATTGCTCATTGCTCCCGGTGACTCCTGGGTGTATGCACGACCGGCGCATCAAAACGCCGCGTCGCAGGGGCAAGAGGCTTCCAAGATCCCCAATGACCAATTGGATTCGCTGGTCGCTCCCATCGCGCTCTATCCCGACCCGCTTCTCGCGCAAGTGCTCGCGGCGTCCACCTACCCTCTCGAACTCGTGCAGCTCCAGCAGTGGTTAGCGAAACACCCGGACTTGAAAGGGCAAGCGCTCACCGACGCGGTGGAAAAAGAGGACTGGGACCCCAGCGTCCAGGCCATGTCCGCCTTTCCGGACCTGGTGAAACAACTTGTCGAGGGTATCAAGTGGACGACCGACCTTGGAAACGCCTTTCTTGCGCAACAGAGTGATGTGATGGACGCGGTGCAACGCATGCGCAAAAAGGCCCAGGATGCAGGAAACCTAAAATCCAGCGAGCAACAGAAGGTGGAAACCAAGGTAGTAGAGACGAAGACCGTAGTGGTCATTGAGCAAGCCAATCCGCAGATCGTCTATGTGCCTTCCTATAATCCCGTGGTCGTTTACGGACCTCCCGTGTACCCGTATCCTCCGATCTACTACCCGCCACCTAGTTATTACGCGGCTGGTGTCGCGATTGCCTTCGGGGTTGGACTCGCCGTCGGATCCTACTACCGCGGCGGCTGGGGCTATTATCCCGGGTGGGGGCGCAGCAACGTCAACATCAACATCAACAACAATTACGTAAGGCGCTACAACAATACGAATATCAACAGGGGCAACATCAACACTGGCAATATCAACCGGCCCAGCACCCTTCCTGCCGGCGGCAAAAATAACTGGCAACACAATCCCCAGCACCGCGGTGGAACTCCGTACTCGAACCGGGCAACCGCCACCCAATATGGCGGGACAGCTCGTGGCGATTCCGTGGCGACGCGGCAGGCGAATGCGCGGCAGAACCAAAGCCGGCAACAGCCCAGCACAATGAATCGCGGCGGAGGAGGTGGAAACGCCTCCACACGCCCCGGGGGCGGAGGCGCAAACGCATCCACGCGCCCGGCAGGCGGAGGCGCAAACGCGTCCACGCGCCCGGCAGGCGGAGGCGCGGGCAATATGGGCGCGAATCGAGGCGGTGGCGGTAGTGGGGGTGGCGGCGGTGATCGCGTTGGCAACCGGCAAGTTCCCAATACTCCAAGCGCCACAAATAAGAGCGCATTCGGTGGCGCATCGAGCGGGATGAGCGGCAACGCAGCGCGTACTAGCAATCAGCGAGGGGCTTCCAGCATGGGAGCTTCCCGAGGCGGTGCGGGCAGAAGCGGCGGGCGAAACAAGTGAGCAGACCGATGAACAAGGAGAAAGCAATGAGCACAAAATCAAAGGACGCCGTTACACTTGTCACTGTTCTGGCTGCTCTCGTACTCGCCCTGTCCTCCTCAGTGGCCATGTTGGCGCAGCCACTTTCCAAACCCAGTGCGGCCGCCTCTCCGCAAACCACGCAGACAGGATTTGCGACGCCGCAAGAAGCGGCTGCCGCGCTAGTTAAAGCGGCGGGAGACTATGACCTGCAAGCATTGAAAGGTATTTTCGGTCCAGATGGCGAAGACTTCGTCAGCACGGCCGACCCCGTTCAGGACAAAAACCAGGCAGCCGCATTTGCGGAGCGGGCCCAAAAAAAGAATTCCGTGGTGATAGACCCGAAGAACCCTAACCAAGCCACGCTCCTGGTAGGCGAGGAGGAGTGGCCGTTGCCGGTTCCACTGGTCAAGAAGGGCGGGAAATGGTATTTCGATTCAAAGGCCGGTCACGATGAGATCATCTACGAGCGCATCGGAGCCAACGAACTGGACGCCATCCAAGTTTGCCGTGGCTTCGTGGAAGCACAAGAGGAATACGCCTCCGAAATCCACGATGATTCCGGCATCAATCAGTACGCTCAGCGAACGATCAGCACGGACGGAAAGCAGGATGGGCTGGCCTGGAAAAATCCAGATGGAAGCTGGGGAGGTCCGGTCAGCGAGACGGTTGCAAAAGCAATCGAACAGGGTTACACAACCAGCGGCGAACCCTTCCATGGCTACTATTTCAAAGTTTTGAAGGGACAGGGCCCCGCGGCCCCGAACGGAGAACTCGACTACGTGATCAACGGCGTGATGATTGGCGGATTTGCGCTGGTGGCTTGGCCCGCCGATTACAAGGTCACCGGTGTCCAGACGTTTATTGTCAGCTACAGCGGAATCGTCTACCAGAAGGACCTCGGACCTGACACCGCAAAAACCGCCGCCGCAATGGAGCGTTACAACCCGGACAAGACTTGGCATCGCACAGACGACAACTGGTGATCGACGCCGACAGCCATTGCTTACGGGGAACTTGAGGAGGAAACATGAATCGTTACAAACTTCTGGTCGGATGGCTTGTTGTGATGGTTGCCGTGGGATTCGGGGCTCGGATCCTCTATTCGCAGGAGAAAGCAGGTGCCCCAACCACTGTCCAGGTTCACATGGTAATCACGGACCAGGCAGTTCGCGACGACACCGAAATACCCATCCTTCGCCCGGAAAATGTGCAGGTAAGGCAAGGTAATACTCCGCTCAAAATCGACACTGTAATTCCTGCTCGCGGAGATAATGCTGCTCTTCAGTTTTTCGTTTTGATCGATGACACGTGTGACTCAAGCATCGGAAACAGTCTCAACGACCTCCGCGACTTCATAAATGCGCAGCCTGCAACAACGGCTATCGGTGTGGGTTATATGTCTAACGCCACGATCCAGATCGCACAGAACTTCACTGCCGATCATGCGCTAGCAGCCAAAGCTCTCCGTCTGCCGCGCGGCAATCTGTCCGCGATGGACAGTCCTTACCTATCACTCATTAGCCTGATTAAGGGCTGGCCCGAACAGAAGGTTCGTCGCGAAGTCCTGATGGTGAGCGATGGTATTGACCGTCTGCGTAACGAGAGGATGTCCAACCGTCAAACCGCTCCTAGCGCTAGCCGTGCGTCTCGCAATACGATGCCCAGTATGTCCATGCCTACCGGTATGACTACCATGAGTCCGGACGTGGATTCCGCCAGCACAGCGGCCCAGCGCTATGGCGTGATTGTTCACGGAATTTATGCCACTGGCGTGGGGCGCGCCGGGCGAAATAGTTGGGAAGCGCAGATAGGTCAATCCGGCGTGGCCAAGATCACCGACGAGGCGGGTGGAGAATATTTCTCTCTCGGAACGCAAAACTTGGTCAGCTTTAAGCCTTACCTCGACCGCCTGCAGAGAATTCTAGACAACCAGTATTATCTCGTCTTCCGAGCCGTCCCGAGGGGCAAAGCCAGTTTGCAGCGCGTCAGAATTTCAACCGATGCTCCGGCTTTCGAAATTGCGGCCGCCGACAATGTTTGGGTTCCCGAAGCCAATGCCGCTGCCGCGAAAAAAGACTAATCGCCGGGATTTTTTGGTTCAGAGTTTCGCGGGTCGCAACATTTTGCAAAATCTAAGCAAGGAGAAGATCTGAATATGAATGCAAGAAAAGGACTCTGCGGTTTGCTTCTCTGTATCGTGTTCGTAGTGATTCCAAGTAGCTTGTATGCGCAGGGCACCACTGACAACTCCAGCGTCACTGCACAGTTGAACGATGCAAAAACGATCGTAGCAAAAATTAAGAGAGACGCCGTGAAAATGGAGTCTTACGCGCTAACCAACGGACTGAGTTGGCAAAGTCACTCTGCGGCGCTTTTGAAAATCAAGAGTGACGTGAATGAACTGCAGCAGAACATGCGGGGTTTACAATCGCACCGGACCGTGGCCAGCCCCTGGCAACAAGAGGCCATTGACCGCATTACCGGCTTCGCGAATGATCTAGCTACAAACATGAACGCCGCCATCGACCGCCTGAATAAGAGCAAGAGCCGCCCGACTGCTCCGCCCTACCCTGAGTATTTGAAGGCAAATACGCGGATCGTCACCGATCTCGCCGATGAAATCAATGCCACGATCGATTACGGGCAGAACAAGACGAAGCTGGACAGCTTGGGTCAACAGTTGGACTCTTCGGCAAAATAATCCCGAATAGTCGCGACTTCTTAATCCGCTCCATTCAAGAGCGCTATCAGGAACGCTGTCCTGTCTGAAGTGCAGAGTCACCGGATTCCCAGTCTCAGCGCCTGGTAAGGAATGAAAGAGTCCTACAAGAAAGGAGACAGCGACTCCATCTTGGCCCTCAGTCTTGCAGATGACATCGCGAGGTGTCGTTTGAAGCGTTTCAACGTTGCTCACTTCGGAAAGGTCGGACGGAAATCTTGCAGACGGGCCAGCCGTTAGGTATAACTTCATAAATAGTCCGGAGATGCAGTGAACCTCGATTGCATCCAAAACTTGGGACATGCTGCGGCTCATCCGCCGTGGGGGTCCTGCTCTCTGTAATATTGCTGTTACGAACTCCTGCAATGCCGCCTGTGATTTCTGCAACTTTGCCCGCGGCAAAGTCGCGTCCCGCGATTTGCGTTGGATTGACGCTGATCGATTCGGCAGCGCGCTGGACATCCTGCACAAACGCGGCGTTCGGTATGTCAGCTTTTTTGGCGGCGAGACTCTCCTCCACCCGCGGCTCGCCGAAATGATCGAGATGTCTATTAAGAGGGGCATAGGTCCTGCGGTGATCACAAACGGCTGGCTGCTCCGCATGCAGCTCGACCAGCTCGCCGCGGCCGGTCTCAAGACCGTGTACATATCAATTGACGCTGCCGCGATGGCCGACCACGAAGAAAATCGCGGGCTGAAGGGTCTTGGGGAGCGCATCCGCGCGGCCACGGCCCGGATGCCCAGCTTAGGTATGACGGCACTCGCCCAGGTCACCATGAGTAAGTTGATCGGCGACTACCGCGCGCTAGTCCCCTTACTGCGAGATCTCGGATTTTCCGCCGTCGCTTTTTCCTATCCCCAGAAGGCACGTCTCGGCTCTTCTTCCCTCGCTTGGTCGTCTGACTCGCGTCTGGTCAACTTCGAATCCACCGAACTGATCGAGGCCTTTGACGCTGTCGATGATTTGCGCGAGTTGTTTCCCGTCAACAATCCGCGCGCTTCGGTCGCCGACATGAAGCAGCATCTTCGCGGGCAGCCCGAGCGCTTTGTTTGTTATGGCGGGTACAAGAGTTTTTATATGGATTGGAACTTTGATATGTGGCGTTGTGATGCTTGGGACGAACCCATGTGTTCGGTATGGGAGTTTGCAGAAACGCCGCTGATACGCGACGGCTGCACCGCGTGCATAGCCGATTGCTATCGGGATTCCAGCGTCATGCTGCATTTCGCCGTCTCCCTGGGCGATACCATCGATCGCCTGGGAGAGGGACGTGTGCTCGCCGCGTTACGGACCTTGTCTACGGGGCGCAATATCACGTCCCTAAAAGCCGTCGTCGAAAACGCAGGCGTCCTCGCGGGACTTGCCAAACGCGGTTGAGCGCTCCGGCGTAAACTTGCAATTACATTCGGCAGATAGCCGGGACGTTTCTAGTTCGGATAGATGTTGATAAATCCTCTTCGTCTCCTATATCTCGAAATGAAATAGTGACGCCAACCCCTGTTCGTAAAAGTTATCCCAACTGATCGTCTATCACCCCCTATTCGTTTGTTTTGACAATTGCGATTCCGTCGCCATAGAATCGCGTCGTGTTACCGGTCGAATGATTCGTTGTTGGCGAATCTAGCTGTGATGGCGCATATCTTTGGAGACGAGGGGAAGGTTATGAAAAGAACAGCTTGCGAGTCTTCTGGTACCACAGCCGTGGACCGTCGCAGATTTCTTAGCGCAGCCCTCGGTGCCTGCGTCATTGGTACTCCATTTGGTTTTGTATCTGTGCTGTCGCGGCACGGCGGATATTATTGTGACCGAGCCTAGTCAAATTGTGCAGCAGAAGTAGCTGGTTGTTGTATGAAGGGAATAAAAAGAGGAGTTATACGGCCGAAGATGTTTTGCGGCAATTTGATTGTTGGAGTTCGTGCGCTTGCCGGAAGTCTGCTCATGATGTTCTGTGGCATATTGTGTTCCGCGCAGAATCAGTTGCCCAATGGTCCTGAGCCGAAAAAAGACAACCAGATCAATGTGAACTGGCTTTACGGCTCCTATGTTCCCAAGGACGTTCCGCTAGAATATTTGAACTCAAATCGTAGATTCAAACTCTACATACGACAGACCTACACGGGTTTTGGAATCTACGTCAAAACCACTCTGTTTGCCATCCATGACCAGGTTCACGGAACCTATCCCGAATGGGGAGAGGGTTTCGATGCATTCGCTAAACGGTTTGGCACACGGCAGGCCGAGTTCATAATCCAAAACTCTGTTATTTCTCTAGGTGATGGACTACTTGGGTGGGAGCCGCGCTACGATCGCTGCCGTTGTAACGGGTTCTGGGCGCGTACCCGTCATGCCATTGTTCGAAACTTCGTAACGTACGACCGCACGGAAAAATCCTTGCGGCCTCAGCTGTTTCCTTACCTAGGAGCATTCGCTGGAAATGTAACGGGAACGGCATGGGAACCAGGCAATATTAAGTGGCAAGAGAAAGGTGTTCAGGCGGCGATCACCCAGATTCCCATTGGCATGGGGATTAATTTTATCGGAGAGTTTGCGCCAGAGATCACGGGGATGTTCAAGCGGAAGCACTGAATCTGCATGTTTATATATCCCCCGTAACCCGGGACATAATATGGCTTCTAAAACCGTTTTCGCGTTCCTTCTGGTCTTCTCTGCGATCGCGTGCCACACCTCAGGAGACTCGCCAAGAGCTGGCCCGGTGGTGCAGCAGAGGGTTGCGCTCGTTCCGGAGACTGCGAAAGCTGCGGCCACCGCGCTGCGTCCCCTCGTCACGTCATGCAAATTACTGACCCTCCGCTGGCCGGATTTCCGTGATGTAAGCGGAGATACCGCGAAGTTCTATGAAAGCCGCGGCTACGCACCAGCCTGGGTTGACGGAGCGGGGCTTACAGCGCAAGCGAAGGTTATCGTTTCGATCCTTCAAAAAGCGGCTCAGAAAGGGCTGAACCCGGAAGACTACGATGCTTCGAGGTGGCCGGCCCGTGAAGAAGCTCTCGCTGCCAAGCCGACACCGGAGGAGATTGCGCGATTTGATCTGGCGCTATCGGTCTGCCTGCTTCGATACGTCTCGGCGCTGGATGTCGGACGCATCAACCCCAAGCATCTTAAGTTTGATCTCGATTTGAATCATAGGATAACGGATTTGCCTGAGTTTCTCTCGCAAGTTTCCCAATCAGACGATATCGTGCCGCTGCTGGACAAGGCCGAGCCGCAAGAAGACGGATACTCGCGAACGTCTCAGGCTCTGCTGACCTATCTTTCCCTTGCGCAGCAAGATCCTTCCGAGAAACTTCCGATCCCAGAAAAACTAGTGGTGGCGGGCGGCACCTATGAGGGAATGGCACTACTGGTGGCCAAACTAAAACTCGTGGGAGATCTTCCTCAGGGCGCTACGCTACCCGAGGGATCAGTGAAATACGAAGATGATGTCGTTGAGGCTGTGAAACGTTTTCAGCTTCGCCATGCACTGGCGGTGACCGGAAGTCTAGGACCGGAGACCGTCCGGCAGCTAAACGTGCCGATCGCAGATCGCGTTCGCCAGCTTCAGTTTGCAATCGAACGCTGGCGCTGGCTTCCTCACGCGATCGCGACGCCGCTGATCGCTGTAAACGTGCCCGCCTTTCGCCTTTACGGGTTCGACGAACCGCACCACATTGGTCTAAAGATGAATGTAGTTGTCGGCAAAGCCATGCGCTCGGAGACTCCCGCGTTTATCGGAAATATGACCTACTTGGTTTTCCGGCCCGATTGGGGTGTTCCTCCGACTATCATGCGTAAGGAAATTCTGCCACCGTTACAAAAGGATTCCGCTTACCTCTCCAAAAACGGATATGACCTCATCGATGCCAGCGGTAAAGTCTTAAACGCCGGACAGGTAACTCCGGAAGAGATTCAACTTCTGCGCGCGGGAAAGCTATCAGTTCGGCAGCGTCCCGGCCCCAAGAACGCCTTGGGCAGCGTGAAATTCATGTTTCCCAATACGTACCTGGTCTACCTGCATGACACGCCCAAAACCGAATTGTTCTCTCGGTCGCGCCGTGACTTCAGCTACGGCTGCATTCGTGTTCAGGACCCTCCCGCGCTGGCCGCCTGGGTGCTGCGGTCCAAGCCGGAGTGGACTCCGGAACGCATCCAGGCTTCCATGAATGGAGAGAAAAGCGTTCAAGTGAACTTGAGCTCACCGATTCCCGTGCTGATCCTGTACGCGACCGCAAGAGTGGATGAAGACGGCCTCGTGGATTTCTACGATGACATATATGGACACGATACAACGCTGGCGCAAGCGCTTGCCAAGGGATATCCCTATTGAGCCAATCATCCGCTTGATTTTGGACCGGTGCTGAGAGTAATAAGGCTGAATTGCAGCGCGTCAATGCTCCATTATGTGGCCTGAGCAGTCTGGGGATGAGCAGGATCAGTCGCTGGGGGCTTTTGGACTGAATCCATTAAGATTCGGGCATTTAACAAAGGAGAGAGTGAAAATCATGAAAGCAGGAACGGTACTCTGCTGTTTAGGTCTTTGGCTCGGATGCGTCGCTATTCCGAGCACGTCGTACGCGCAGTCCGCGAGTGACAACCCCAGCGTCACCGGGCAATTGAACGACGCAAAAACAATTGCGGCTAAGATCAAGAAGGACGCCGTCCAGATGCAGTCATTTGGGTTCAAAAGCAGCCTGAATTGGAAAACGCACCAGGATGTCCTTGATAAAATTAAGGCCGACGTCAATACGCTTCAGCAGAACATGCGTGGCTTACAATCGCATCGGACCGTGGCGAGTCTCTGGCAACAGGATGCAATCGATCGCATCACCGGGCTCGCGAATGATTTGGCTACGAATATGAACGCTACCATCGATCGCCTGAGTAAGAGCAAGGACCGCCCGACTGCTCCGCCCTATCCTGAGTATCTAAAGGCGAATGCTCAAATCGCCAGCGATCTCTCCGATGAGATTAATGTGGCGATCGATTACGCCCAAAACAAAGCGAAGCTGGACAGTTTGGGTCAACAGTTGGATTCTTCTGCAAAATAATCCTGCGAGAAATTGTCCCGAGAGGACAATTTCAGAATACGTGGAGGAATAGCCGATAAACGCTTTACAAAAGAGGGCCTTTTCGAGTAGGTGATCGTTCGGAAGCACTGAAGCTGCACGCACCCTGAAGTAGGTGGTGCGAATCGATGTTCGCAACAGTGTGTTCCCGACGGGATGCCAGAAATCGCAGCAGGCCCCGGCCCCAAGCGGACCGAAAACATTCGCTTCCCCGGACGATGCCTCCCAGTCCCTATATGAGGCTGCAAAAGCAGCAGACAGCAATGCTCTGTTGGCTATTTTCGGACCGGGCGCGACGGAGCTGATCGTCTCGGGTGACCCCGTTCAGGACAAAGCGGCCCGCGACAAGTTCGTAGCTAACTACGATGAAATGCATCGCTGGGGAACGTTGACCAACGATGGCAGGGTTCTCAATATTGGTGCCGAGAACTATCCGTTTCCTTTTCCATTGGAGAAGAACGCATCAGGTCAGTGGTATTTTGACAGCGACTCAGCGAAGCACGAGATCCTGGCTCGCCGCATCGGCGACAACGAGCTGGCAGCGATTGGTGTGCTCAACGCCATGGCCGATGCGCAAGCCGATTATTTTACGCAGAGCTACGACGGCAGCAATGTGCATCAATACGCTCAGAAGATCGCTAGTGACGAGGGCAAACAGAACGGTCTGTACTGGAAGTCCGCAGATGATCAAGCGGAAAGTCCGCTTGGGCCGCTCGCGGCTAGTGCGAATGCGGAGGGCTATGGTGGCAATACCCAACCGGCAACGCAGCCATTCCACGGATATTTTTATCGGATCCTCACAAAGCAAGGCAACCACGCTCATGGTGGGGCGAAAGACTATATCGTCAACGGAAACATGACCGGCGGGTTTGCCATCCTCGCCTATCCCGCGAGTATCGCAATTCCGGTGTGATGACGTTGATCATCAACCAGGATGGCCTGGTGTTTCAAAAAGACCTCGGTGAAAAGACTGCCGAACTCGCCAAGGCCATGAATGAATTCGATCCTGATGACACTTGGAATCCGGTTGAATGACTCTCATGGGATCGGCAATGGAAAATTGTCGGCTCCGATAAATGGGATTTGGGATTCGTCAGGCATCTTGCGCCAGCGGTGCACCCCACAGGCGGCCACAGATAGGTCGGCGGTATTCTTGTCCCTGAACGGAATCGCCGGAAAGAATGATGTCTTTCGAGTCCGCACCAATAACTGCATTTATCGTGTTTGGATCGCCTGACTTTGCCGCGGGTCACCAGCCCGTTACCCCCGTCGTCGGGTGAAGCAAATACTTGGTACGAAGGTTTGGCGGACTTGTTGCACTCCAAGGTTTGAAGCGCGTCGTGCCACCGTGACGAAACCGAGCGAATCAGCGCCTGCAGTCCCCAGCCGAAGATGTCCCGCGGCAATTTGAGTGTTGGAATTCGTGCGCTTGCCGGAAGTCTGCTCATGATGTTCTGTGGCATATTGTGTTCCGCGCAGAATCAGTTGCCCAATGGTCCTGAGCCGAAAAAAGACAACCAGATCAATGTGAACTGGCTTTACGGCTCCTATGTTCCCCCTGGATTTGGTTTACCAGTGTAGACAACTCATTCCCTCGTATCCGCAGATCCGACGTGTACAGAGTCGCTCACCAGGATAGTCTCCGACACAGTGATGAATCCGAGCTCCTGGAGCGCGTAGCATTCGGCATCGGCTTCGCTCGCCGCGATTATGAGCGCCGATGCGCGTCCCGCAACCTTTTGGCCCATAACTGCGAAGAGATTGTGTTCCTGTTTGCTAGGCTGAGCTGGGGGCTGTTGTCCTGCCAAGGCGCTTCTCCTCACCACTCGTGCGACTAGTCTGTAGTACCCAGCTAACCATGTCGATTGGGTAAAGTACCAATATGCTGTTAAGCCGGATAATCGGAGAAATGAAATCTAGTCTTCATGATCTGAAGAATGTGTTCAAAGGTGCCGCAACCGTGGCCGCTGCCAAGGCCGGTCCGTTCCAGGAGTTTTATGATGCGCTGGTGGCCAAGGGAATCCGACCGGAGATGGCCCGTCTGACTCTGGCACGCAAGATCGCAGCCATCACGTTGATCGTCTGGAAGAAGGGGGTGCGCTTCGACGCCCAACATCTGAAACCACAAACAGCTTGAGTGTCTCTGGAAATCCGTTCCATCCCTGGGACTCTTCCCGGCGGTGGCCAGAGTTCTTGAGACACTCGGGTTCGAGGGCGAGTCTCAGCCGATTAGTTAGACCTTGCGTGCCTCGGGCACGCTCAGTCTCCTATCCGACCCTAGTCTCCCTCGGACAACCCGAAAAAGCTATGGACCACGAGTCCCCAATAGAACCATGGTTGACACCTAACAACCTTGCTGCTTGTCGGTCTCAGAACGGACTGGCCTCGTCGCCAAGAACCGATGAAAACCGCCGGCAGAGAAAACCAAAAGCGCTACACCAATGTCGTAGCGTCCCGAGTCTAAGGAACGGAAGGCGAGAACAATCCTGCTCAATGGGGTGGGCTGGACGTCAAGAAAAAATCCGGACACGGGAGAAGTGTTTTTTTCTTGACTCCCTTTATAGAACTAATCGGGAGTTACGCAATCCCATTAGATGACTGCATTAAGGGACGAGCTCCGCATCGGGCAATTTGAATATATTCACTGTTTTTATGGCTGCTCCTGATTCATCTGTTTCAGTTTTTGCTCCAGCAATGCTTTCTGCTGCTGCTTACTTAGCTTGGGGAACAACAGCACAAATTGGAGACGCATGCCCCACGGTGAAACTCCCGGCGGATGCACGGCATTGCCATAAAATTGCGCGGTAATGTTCACAGGCTGGAACCCGAGCTTCATAATTCTTCCCACGCCCCCGCCGAAGGAACTATCCAGGCGTTATCGCCGGATGCTCTCCAGTTGGCGGTGACGATTGGCGAAGTGGTGAGGTAATAACCCTTTGGCAGGTTGTAGTTGACGAACCACTGGAACAGGAACTGGTTCACGGCAGGTTTATCGAGGTTGGAATGACCTGCTACGGACCAGACGTTGTTGGCGAGAAAACCGACGGTCCAACGTTTGGGCTGGACCAGCACGACAACGGACGGTCCCATGCTGAGTTTGCCCTGGCCGAGATATGTTGTATTGGTTGCTGTGGGCAAGACGAAGCTCGGCCCAATGCCCCAAATTACCCTGCTCTTCTTGGGCACGAAGAAGAACGAAGGGTTCATGTCCCCTAGTCCATATACGCCGGTAGTTTGGGTTGGAGGACCGGAGGCCTGGGCCACGGGAATTGGCTGGTAGACGATGGGCGTAATCCAGCGGACGATCAAGTTCCAGTCTTTCGAAATGCTGAGGGGAATTACGGGCTGAATATTCAGGACATTCTGAGTACGATCGGAAGGGCCGATTCCGAAGTTGAAATTCTCCTGGATCGGAACACTGATGAGACTGGCCACCGGATTCTGAGAGTCTTTTCGTAATTCCTCGGCATTGACCGCTGCCGCGGGAGTTTCCTCGGTGCCGAGCTGCGTTCCTTCCGGACCGACCGGTGTATCCTGTGCAAAGAGCGGCACCGATAAAAGCAGAAAAAGTTCTAGTAATCCCAAAGCAAGGCCAACTCTTCCTATCCGCCTCATAAACGCATCCTCCCCAATTTTCCATAAAACCAAGGCATGGTGCTGCCGCGAGCTTTGCGAGTTTGACGATACTGGCGTTAGAATCCTCGGGACGAAAAAGGCTTCAATTCCCATAGCCGTTAGAGTGGTCCAGCCTTTAGCCCGCATCCACCGCAACCGCCAGCGTCTTCCTTCAAGTCGTTGTATCGAAAGCGCGCAAACACACCGTGCTCGTGCGACCTTCTTCCGTCCTCGCGCTTCCGATACAACATTAACACTTATCGGGAGTTAGTTGCGTGGCTACGCTGCTGGCCGCGCATTGGGCTTATGGGCCGCGATTAACGAGCACTCAACGATTGAGAAAGGCTTGTTAGATTTTGCGCACGCACACGAACGACGCCGCCACGTGGGCTGTCAATGTCCGCTATCAAGCAGAACGAGATGGAGACGACAAGTGGTAGGATGAGAAGCAACGTGGTTCTTGCCCCACCCCCGCGCGCACCGTACCCGATCAACACGCTACAACAAATAGCGATTGCGAACATCAGACCCCATGCTGGATTTGGTATGCGGTTCCACCATGCCGCTTGCGTAAATCCTTTGGAGTTCAATACATCGTTCATGCCCGTGACAGCAATGGTGACCAGGGGTGTAGGTTGCGCCGCAGCCGGGACTTGAACAGCGGTCCACAGGTCGGTCTCCAGTCGACCAGTAACCGCATCGATCTCACGAAGCTGGCGGTCATCTCGGGTTTTGTAGAATAAAACACGCTGATCGAGATAATTCCTGAGCAGCGAACGTACTCTCGCCGCATCGGCAGCAGGCAAGAAGTCTGCTCGGACGTACTCCGTGCCGATTGCGTCGGCCTCTGCCGCCTCCAAGTTCTTGCGTTGATCGTATCGGAAAATGGCCATCGAAAAACTGAATCCAATGATGAGGCTCAGCAGCGTCAGGATCGCGGCTATGACAGTGCCGAAATCTTCGCGCTCATTTTCTTCCAGACTCCGGCGCCTTTTGCGAATGGAAACGCCGATCCGCAACGAGAGCCACAACACCACGAGAGAAAAGATAAAAACAAGGGACGAAAATCTGAGTATATAGCTCATATGCTGTAACCTCCTGTTTAGGTATGGTCAATTTACAGCATCTGCAGGCGACGACCGAATTATCACGATGACTAGGCTGGAGTATTGCGAAGCGTACTCGGAAGTAATCCACTTGCCTGATTAACGCCGCGAGTTCAACAGGCCGATGCAACACATTTAATCAGTTGATCCGACAATACTCTTGGGTTGCGGTCAACAGGCTGATTGTCGCATCACTGCATTGAGAATCTGCTCTGGTGGAACGTATCCGTTGACTGGCGTTTTGGGTGCGCCTAAGATTGCACTCCAAGGTTTGAAGCGCGTCGTGCCACCGTGACGAAATCGAGCGAATCAGCGCCTGCAGTCCCCAGGCCGAAGATGTCCCGCGGCAATTTGAGTGTTGGAATTCGTGCGTGGAATTCGTGCGCTTGCCGGAAGTCTGCTCATGATGTTCTGTGGCATATTGTGTTCCGCGCAGAATCAGTTGCCCAATGGTCCTGAGCCGAAAAAAGACAATCAGATCATGCGAGTGGGTCTCCGAACTCGACTAATCCGTAGTGAAGGGAACGATGTCGAACTTTAAAGTTTTGTTAACGGCGGTATCTGCGATCGTCCTTTTTCTTTACGGTCTGCAGGCGTTTAGCCACGAAATTCAAACGGTTGGAGGAGCGACGTTTGCGGAGTGGCTCGGCAGGCTCACCCAAAGCCGCTGGCGAGCTTTGGTATTAGGCGCAGTGGCGACGGCGATTTTACAGTCGAGCAGCGCGACGACTTCGCTCACGGTGGCGCTGGTGGATGCGGGGACCATGTCATTCGGGTCGAGCCTGGGTGTGCTACTGGGAGCAAATATCGGTACAACCTCGACGGCGTGGCTGGTGTCATTGAAACTGACGTCCATTGGCCCTTTTTTCATTGTCTTTGGCACCCTACTGAGCGCACTTCCTACGCGATTCAACATGCTGGGGAAAGCCGCATTCTATTTTGGGTTTATCTTTTTCAGTCTCGATGTGGTGAGCTTTGCGCTGAAGCCCTTGGCGCAGAATCCGGTATTCGCAGAGGTGCTGAGCCGCTCACGGACGCCGTTGATGGGAATATTGGCGGGGCTGCTGATGACGGCACTGGTGCAGTCAAGCAGTATCACGACAGGGCTTTCGATCTTGCTGGTGCAACAGAACATTCTCACCGCGACCGCGGCGATCCCCATCGTGATAGGAGCAAACATTGGAACCACGGCAACGGCGCTGATCGCCACCATTAAAATGGGACAGACGGCACGCCGCGTGGCGGTGGCGAACCTCTGCTTCAACACGTTTGGAGTTTTGCTGATCCTACCGTTCCTTGGCCAGTTTGCGGTGAAGGTCGTGGACTTCGCAGGAAATCCTGGTATGGCAGTTGCCTGGGCACAATTGATCTTCAACCTTGTGATGACGGCTGCGGTTCTAGTGCTGTTGAGAATTTTCCAGAAGCGACTCGCACAGTACGATACCGGAGACAAGAGAAGTCATGGATTGATCCGGCTACAACACTAATGGGCAACTGTTGAGCCGCGGTTGAATTAGCCTGATTTGAGAAACAAAAAGCTGATCCTGTTCGCTTCGGCAAGTTGTCATCTACTGAGGATTTCTCCATGACTAAGAAGGTTGAACGAGGCGACAAGAAACGTTTGGGGCGCAAACAATATTTGGAAGAACTTACCAGACTCCAGGCAGAGCTCTGCAAACTTCAGGATTGGATCAAGTACAAGGGGGTGCGCGTTATTGTCGTATTCGAAGGGCGCGACGCCGCCGGCAAGGGCGGTACCATCCGCGCGATTACGGAGCGCGTCAGTCCGCGGGTTTTCCATCTTGTCGCACTCCCGGCTCCCTCCGACCGCGAAAAGAGCCAGATGTATATCCAGCGTTACATGCAGTATTTCCCTGCTGCCGGCGAGGTCGTGATTTTCGATCGCAGTTGGTACAACCGTGCCGGCGTCGAACGCGTGATGGGTTTCTGCACCAAAGACCAGTACCAGCAGTTCCTGGAGCTGTGCCCTACGGTTGAAAACTATGTGACGGTCGCTGGGATTATCCTCATCAAGTATTGGCTGGAAGTCGGCAAGAAGGAGCAAGAGCGCCGTTTCCAAGCGCGGATTAAAGACCCACTCCGGCAATGGAAACTCAGCCCCATGGACTTGGAATCCTTTCGCCGCTGGTACGATTATTCGCGCTCACGCGATCGCATGCTGGAAGCGACCGATACAAAACATGCTCCCTGGTATATCGTCCGCTCCGATGATAAACGGAAGGCCCGGCTCAACTGCATTTCACATTTTTTGAGCATGTTCCACTACGGGAGAGTTCCCCGCGAGAAGGTAAAATTGCCAAAGCGCTCAAATAAACTTCGTTACGACGACCAGGCAACCTTGAAGGGAAGGCATTTCGTCCCTGAAAATTACTGATCCCTCCGGTCCCACCCAGTAATCAGCCCTGCCAGCGCAGGCTAATTCCCGATTAGCCGTGCCAGCTCAACCAGTCGATGCAACACTCTTTTAGCTGTTGATCGGACAATGCTTCCCTGTAGAGAACCGAAATGTCCGGCTGTAATCAATCACACCTGGCCAGGAAGGTGTTCCGCTTGAATCAGCGCTCGCGAACGATCCTTAGCTGCTTAAAGCCCTGCGCGTGGGCTTCGAGCAGGTGTTGCGTCGACCCGTCGAGACCGCCCGGATTACCTTACATGTGCCGCGTGTGCCAGACGTGATTGTTTTTGTGGAAGCATTCAAAGAACGGACCCTCGTTCAACGTGCCGTTGCCGAATGCCAGCCAGATAATCTCTGTGTCTGCGTCAGTGAGCGCGCCTTTGATGTGATCCCAAATGACGCGGTGGATTGCGCTCGCTTCGTCGAAGATCACGACAATGCGCTTGCCCAAGTTGCACCCGTGCCTTCATGAAATATTTGAATGATTGGTCGAAGGGAGGGAGGAACTCTGAGAAAGGATTCGCAAACAGGCGGGGAGTATTAAGGTCGCGCCGCCTGTCTGCGCGTTTGTGACTTCTTGTGTGTGTTTGAAGTCTTGCGGAAGCCTGCAAAGACAAGGCCGCCGCAAACAATAGCGAAGAGTACCGCTGGGACTTTCGTACTATTTCGAAATCACGGTTTATGGCGTAGGCTGTTTCCAGTATCAAGAGCCTCGGCGATATTGGCCGAGCGGCAACCGAGCCAGAGACAAGGTCACGGTGCTGGCCTCCAGAACCTGGAGGGATGCGGCCAAAGCAACGGGGCAAAAACCACCGCACTTTACCTTCCCCCCTAATTTATAACTCTGGTGGCTTCTCTGCACCTATGGAAAATCCATGAAAAATGCATTTGAATCTTCAGGTTCGAGTCCGACCCATTTCGAACCCAACCTACAACCCTCGCCTGATATCCTCGTAGAAAACCACGGTTCTGTTTTCCTCCTGCGTCCTGCTTCCTCTGTCGGCCAAGCATGGCTTCAAGAAAATGTCATCGGTGAAGAGACTCAGCTCTTCGGCAACGCAGTGGTGTGCGAGCCGAGATGCGTCGCTGACATAGTTTTCGGTGCTCGCGGCGAAGGTCTGGTGCTCCGATGACTACCGAAGCTCACAGCAACTCCGAAACTCGAATTCGAGACAATGCCCACTTTGCCCGCCTCATGCGCCAGCGACTGGAAAGTCGCCACGGAAATGGCGCATTGCGCGAGATGCTTGCTCGGATGACGGATGCGGAGCTGGTAGAAGTGTATTTGCGCAACGAAGAGCAGGGACGTAATCACGTTGCGAGACGACGGGCAGAGAAGGCAGCGAGCGAATGAACCGGAAAATGAAGGTATCCGTGAACAAACTCGATACGAATCGGCTTGCACTAGCACAACGCATCGCGATGCACAAACCACCGATTCAGGCTCCCCCGGTGGACACAGCACTGCTCGTCAAGACTGCGCGTCGTATCCAGCGCAGCACCGATGTTTTGCGTCATATGCCATGCGACCCAGGGAAGAACTGATGGTGAGTAATAAAATGGGTACGTTGAAAGAACTCGGCCTGCAGATGCCCGAGTCGTTTCGAGAACTATCGCTCGAAGACCGGCCGCTGCGTCCGCCGAGCAACTTATGAGCGAATCACAGGCAGGGAAGCCAATCTTCACCCTCAATTGCTCCGAAGTTGTTCCACGATCGATCCAACGATCCTGATTGCGTCTTCCGATGGTTGCGGGGGCTCGCAACGTACCGAATTTGACACTGCCTTCCTAAAGCTTCCCTTCCATAGCGATCTCAATCGTACCGCAGCTAAATCGAACGCTGCACAGGGGTGTGCTCGATGAGGCTCACCCGAGAGCAAAGCCGGTGGCTTTTGCGTGAGCGCGGCATTTGGGTCACCGACGCTTGCGACAAATGCGGGCAATTGCTCGGGGCCGTGCGCTGGTCCAGAAAAGGCGAATCGGGCAAATAGTGACCATGGCCAAGTTCAAGAAAGGACACAAAAAACGCGGCGGGCGCAAGAAAGGCACGCCAAACAAGATTACTGCTGACGTGCGCGAGTTTTGCGAGCAGGTGTTCCGCGCCGTCGATCCGGTCAAAACGGCGATGCAGCTCATGCGCTGTAAATCGGACCGCTCCAAGGGCGCCATGCTCAACAGGCTGCTGGAGTACTACTATGGGAAGCCTATCGAGAACATGAAGCTTGACGTTACCACAAATTTTACCGAAGCTCTGGCGCGCATCTTGGCGCGAAAGCATGGACAGCCGACTGGCTCTGATTGAGGAAATAGCGAACTACGTCCACGATCCGCTCGGCTTTTGCCGCGTGATGTTTCCCTGGGGCGAAGGCGAGCTGGCTGGCATCTCAGGACCGCGCGTTTGGCAGGCCGAAGAACTGGCGGCCATCGGTGCGCATCTCCAGAATGCCTCTACCCGATTCACTCCCTACCTGTCAGCGGTAGTCAGCGGCAATGGACCCGGGCAAGTCTGCTCTTGTCGGCATGATTGCGAAATGGGCCATGAGCACTTGCCCCGGCTGCAGCGTGATGATCACCGCGAACACCGGCGCGCAGTTGAACATCAAAACTCAACCCGAAGTGGCGAAGTGGTTTCGGCTCGCTGAGGACCGCGACTTCTGGGATGTTCAAGCGACGCGCATCTCCATCAAAGACCCGAAGTATCGCGCATCCTAGGGGTTCTGGATTACTGCCTGTTGTGAGTGGGCGCTGAACGGAATCGATAACAGACCGAAACTCAGGACGAGCCACTTTAGAGTCATAATTTCTCCGCGCCAATCAAGTGTCGTTGCGGTATAACGGAAAGGCTTCTTCGCTGTCAAGTTAAATCCCGAAATGATATTGATTCTTATTTTTAATATTGAATAAGGAAGTTAACTTTGAGCGAAACATGCGGAAATTGGATCGAATTGGCCAACTATGGTCGTCGTAGCGAAACTGGCGCGCGTGAACGAAGGTCTCGCAAACATTCGACAAGCGTCGATCAATCTGAACCCAGGGCGTGCAAACGATTTGCGAAGAGGATGCTACTGAACGCGAAGTTTATCGCGCAACTGGGCAGTAGCGGGGCCTGTAAGTTGGTAGTGATTTATCGGAGATGATTGCTTTTTGCGCGTTTACTTTTTTCGAAATCGTTCCAATCATTTCTTCGTCCTTGCGGCTCGCATCGCGCCGCGTCTAGACTCGCCTATGGCTACAGTCGTACCCAAGCCTTGTAGGAGATTTGCCAAGCGACATCCTATGAACGATTCCTCGCGCACTTGCCGGGATTTGCTATTTCGTTTGCTATTTTTCGCCATGTGGCGTCAATCGTTATCAAATAAACACGCCACAACATCAATAAATTCAATGTTTCTGGAGGTCCTGGTACGTGAGGAAGGTTTTACGAATCGGCTGCTCTACCAACTGAGCTACCTCGGCACTCTCATTAACTTTAACATCGGCATCGCTCCAAAAAAAGCGCCGTGGTCACGAAAATCCACACGTTTCAGTGCGAAAAGGGGTACATCAGCCAACCGATGGCGATTCCGACCGCCAAAAACTTCAGAAAGCACGACGCCGCATACTTGGCACGCTCAACCGCTGTACGCTTCGTCAAACCGGCAAGCGCCACCGAGACCATAAGCGCAAACAGTGACATCGCCCAGAAGTGCGAAATGCGCACTGGTCCAATCCAACCAACTACAAAATGTGCGCACAGCATCCCACATGCGCTCACATCGTTCTCCGGCCGAGAGCGATTTCATATGCATCAAATACGCTCAGCAAGTTGACGATTCCGGCGGCGGCGATGAAACGGGTGCCGTAATCGCCCGCAGCGCGCGATACGTCTGGCCCGCCCCGCTCAAAAAAATGCGCCAGGACATAGAAAATTCCCGTGCCAGCATCCGCGAGGAAGCCAAGAGTATCGAAGACGTCGCCCGAGCGCGGAGCGAAGACATTTCCTCGCAGCAGGTAGCCACTGATCGCAAGTCCTCCCACCGAGAGAAAAAAAATCAACGATCGGCCCCAACGCTTCAGGGCCAGGTGGCCGAGCCCGGGAATAATCCAAGCTGCTAAAGCGAAAAATGGCGCGAGCATCTGACGCCGTGTGGCGTCTTCCGGCGAGCGCACCGCGTCAACAGCGGCGGCGTTGGATTCGGAAGCTTCCTCAATTGGATTGTTGTTCAAGATGTTATTTGCGAAACGCCGGAATGCAACTCAACCTAACAGCGGAAGAATTTCCTCCTGTATCGCGCCGGTAACGCACGCTTCTTTCTCGTCCACGTACACGTTCACTTCGGTTCGCATGCCAAATTCCGGAAGATAAATTCCCGGCTCGATCGAAAAACAAGTGTTCGCAACGATTTTGCGGTCGTCGCGCGTTTCCAGTCCGTCCATATTCGCGCCATTGCCGTGGACTTCTTGCCCAATGCTGTGCCCCGTGCGATGCACGAAATATTTGCCATAGCCCGCTTTCTGAATCGTCTTGCGAGCCACGCCATCCACTTGCCATCCGTGAATCGTTTGCCGCTTGGCGACCGCCTCCTGGATGAATTTCACCGCATTATCTCGCGCCTGCCGCACGACCTGAAAAATCTTTGCATAAGAATCCGGCACTCGATTTCCCAAATAGCCGATCCATGTAATGTCGTAGTAGACGCTGCCTGGGCGATTGAGTTTCGCCCAGATGTCCAGCAGCAGCAGGTCTCCCGCGCGAATCGGGCGCGACGAATCTTCTTTCGGCTCGTAATGCGGATTACCGTTGTTCGGTTGAACCGCGACGATGGGAGGCTCGGCTGTAATGAGCCCCTGCGCATGAAACTGATCCACAATCCATTGCTGCAGTTGATCCTCGGTGAGCGGCTTTCCTTCTTTCACAAACGCCGCAGCGCGAGCAAACGCGTCGCGCGTGATGCGGTCCACGATCTTGCCGGCTTCAAAGTGCCCTTCCGCTTGTTCGCGCGACCAGGTGGCTTCGAATTTTTGGACCAGGTCCGCCGAACTTACGATTTTCTTCTTGAATTTGCGCAACAGCTCAATCGTTCCCGCATCTACCAGCCCGATGTAGGGGATATTGTTTTCAGGTGAGTATTGCATCGCGATGGTTTTGCTTCCCGCCAGCAACTTCGGCAGATTCTTGTGCAGCTCTTCCCAGCCCGAGTACACCAGCTTCTTTCCTTCCAAGCCATCCAGCGCGCCTTGCTCGATGCGATGCACCAGCTTGCGCGGCTCTCCTTTTGTCGGGATAAAATAAAACCAGCGCCGCGTCGCCATCCCATTGCCGCCGACACCCAGAATATGCGCAGCGATCGGATCGCGATGGTGATGGTCGTAAAAAAGCCAGCCATCAATTTTGCCGCCGCGCATTTCCGATTGAATTGCTTTAATGTCCGGCATCGTGTCCCCTAGCTCCAGAATTATCCGTTAAAGACCAAGCAGCTTGATGATCTGCGCTCGCGTTATGCCCGCGACTGAAATTCGTTTCGTGCGGCTCTTTTCACCCGCCACGATTCTAACAGCCGACACCGGCAGGTTCAAATGCTCGGCCAGCAATCGCCGCAGCGCATCGTTCGCTTTGTTCTCGACCGGCGGGGCACTGAGCCGCACCTTCAACGCTTCACCGTATACTCCTCCGATCGCATCGCGACTGGCCCGTACTACGACGCGAACAGCAAACATCACCCCGCCCTCGTGCTCGGTCAGCTCCATCCGGGTCTCCACACGCTACGCAATTGATTCTAAAAGAATGAAAATAAATCAGCCCTCGCCACGAGGTTCAGGTAATATTTCGCGCTCGCATTGCGTATCAGCATTGACCGCCAACAACCGACATGGACGCTATCACACTCGAGAACGTCACCAAATCCTACGATGCCGTAACCGCGGTCAGCGGAATCAACCTGCGAGTTCGCCAAGGAGCCATTCTTGGCCTCCTCGGCCCTAACGGCGCCGGCAAAACCACCACGATTCGGATGATCATGAATATCCTGGTCCCCGACGAAGGCTCGATCTACATCCTCGGCCAGCCGGTCAGCGACAGCACGCGCGACTTGATCGGCTACCTCCCGGAGGAGCGCGGCCTTTACCCTCGGATGAAGGTGCTCGACATCATCGTGTTCCTCGCCGCGCTTCACGGGCTCACGGAAGCCGAAGCCGAGCGGCGTGCCAAAGAATGGCTTGCAAAACTCGGCCTCGCCGAGTGGTCCGAAAAAAAACTGCTCGATCTCTCGAAGGGCATGCAGCAAAAAGTGCAGTTCATCACCGCGGTAATCCACAAGCCGCAGCTGGTTATTCTGGACGAGCCATTCTCGGGGCTCGATCCCGTAAACGCCGCCACCGTGGAAGAAATCATGATCGACATGCGCGCGAACGGTTCGACTATCGTCCTGTCCACCCACCGCATGGAGCAGGTCGAGCGCATGTGCGATTCGATTTGTCTGATTGACAAAGGCCACAACGTACTTGACGGCGAACTTCGCGCGATCAAGCACTCTTACGGCAAAAACACGCTGCACATCGAGTTCACCGGCAGCGATAGTTTCTTAAGCAACAATCCTACAATCGCTAGCCTAACGCGCTCGGGAAATGGTGTGGAAGCCAAACTGAAACCCGGCGCTGACCCGCAGGAAATCCTTAAAGCCGCCGTCCAGGAAAATGTCAGCATCATTCGCTTCGAGCTTCTCGAGCCGTCGCTCAACGAAATCTTTATTGACAGGACCACCCATGCGTAAACTCCGCCTCATCGTCAAGCGGGAATATTTGACTCGCGTCAAAACAAAGGGCTTCATCATCGGAACGCTTCTGGTGCCGCTGATCGGTGTGGTTTTCTGCTTGCTGATCATATTTCTCGTGAACCACAAGCCCGCACAAAGCATGCGCCTCGTCATCGTGGACAATTCCGGCGCGCTCGCGCAGCGCATCAGCCACGGCCTGGATGCCAAGCTCGACAACGGCCAGCCCGAATTCACAATCGTGGAAACGATTGTCCAGCCCGCGTCTCCCGACACGGTTCAGCAGGACTTGCGCTCGCGGATTAATTCCGAGAAGCTCGACGCCTACCTCTGGATTCCCAAGAACCCCAGCCAATCGTTCGAGCTGCACATGCGAAACCCAGATAATTTCAGCTTAATCGGCCCGCTTTCAGGTGCCGTGGATCAGGCGGTAATTTCAGCGCGGCTCAGCGAGCGCGGCGTCCACTTGGACGACGTCAAGGAAATTCTCCGCGGCACGGACCTCCAACTCCTCAAGATCAGCGACACCGGTGAGTCCGTGGAAAAAGGACAAAGTATCGGGATCGCCATCGCTCTCGTGGTGCTGCTTTACACCGCGCTGCTCATGTACGGCATCATCACCATGCGTTCCGTACTGGAGGAAAAGACCACGCGGACCATGGAAGTCCTAATCTCCGCCGTGCGCCCCTTTGAACTTCTCTGCGGGAAAATCCTGGGAGTGGCGGCAGCCGCGTTCACCCAATTCGCTATCTGGATGATTTCCACGGCGCTGCTTTTCACCTACGGCGCTCTGGCCGCGCTAGGTATGGGCCAGGAATCAGCGTTGTTGAGTGTTCACATTTCAATTTCTCTGGTGCTCTACGCTGGAATCTTTTTCTTCGGCGGATATTTTCTATATTCCTCGATGTTCGCTGCGATCGGAGCAGCTTGCTCGAACGAGCAGGACGCGCAGCAATTGCAATGGATCGCCATGGCCCCGCTCGTTTTCTGCATGGTCATCTATAGCATGGTGCTCAACGATCCCACTTCCACGGCTTCCGTCGTTCTCTCCGAGATTCCGTTCTTCTCGCCGGTGCTCATGTCTCTGCGCATCTCGCTGCAAACGCCGCCTGCCTGGCAGATCGCCTTGTCGCTGGTCCTGCTCTTCCTCACCACCGTCGGCACCATCTGGGCCTCTGCAAAAATTTATCGCGTAGGCATCCTGATGTACGGCAAGCGCCCCAGCTTGGTCGAAATGTTCCGCTGGCTCCGCTATTCATAGGCGCTGACCGCATTAGGCAAGCGCTCGACGTCTAGGGGGTCGGAGCTTTACGCTCGCCGAAGAGCGCCGTTCCAACGCGAATTTCCGTCGCGCCTTCTTCGACTGCAACTTCGAAGTCATGGCTCATACCCATCGAAAGAACGGGCAACGAATGTCCTAGTCTGCGAACGAGATCATCCCGAAGCTCGCGCAACCTCGAGAAATATGGCCGCATTCTCTCAGGCTCATCGAGAAACGGCGGGATCGTCATCAGCCCCAGCAATCCCAAATGCGGGAGTCCAGCCACGCCCTCCGCAAGCATAGACAGATCAGATTCCGCCACCCCGCTCTTTGAAGTTTCGTCTCCCAACCTGACTTCGATAAGCGCTTGTAAACGTTTGCCGCTTGCGGCGACGGCTTTCTCCACATTTTCCATAGCGAAGGCCGCATCGAGCTTCTGCGCCAACGCGAGACTGTCCACGGAGTCCACTCGGTGAAAGAGGTGTGCCGCGCGGCGCGCCTTGTTGCTCTGCAGATGGCCGATCAAATGCCAAGTGGCGCTGAGGTTCGCGAGCTGCGCTTGCTTCGATTCCCACTCCTGCACGCGATTTTCGCCAAAGTGACGCAACCCCGCACCATAAGCGGCGCGAATCGCCTCCACCGGAAAAGTTTTCGACACCGCAACAATCGTCACATCGTCAGGGTGTCGTCCCACCTTCCCGACCGCGCGCACGACTCCTTCGCGTATGCGCTCGAGATTCTCCGCAATCGCAGAATTTTCCGGCGCCACCATCACGCGATTCTATCACGCACCGAAAAGCCTACGTTTTCCGCACGAAGATCTTCGAGATCAATGCGGTTCCTATGGGAACTTCAGGACGTCTTACCGCGAGACGTGCGAATCAGTTCTTCAATGGTAGGAAACGACGTGGGAACCGTTAGCACTTGTTCTGGAGGAGTCTTGCTCTCTTGCATCGCGGCCATTAGCATCTCCAGCGCGAGTTTGGTATTGGGTGGAACGACCACGGTAGCAGCGAGTTCACCACCGCGCACCTGTCTTTGGCCCGTGTTCACGAGTCCATCGCATCCAGTAAATGGAACGGCGAGCCATTTCTTGCGCAGGGCTTCGTCTGGATGTTCCTCCATGGCTTTTCGTGCTCCCATCGCCATCGAATCATCCTGCGCTCCCACCAGATCAACGAATTGCACTCCGGAGGTCGATAGACGCATCCACGAGCTGACGGCTTTGTGCGCGCTCTCCTCGGTCCACTGCCCTTTCAACATATTAATCTTGATGTTGGGCGGCTTGGTCTCTTGCATTCCGATGGTCCGTTCTTTCGCCGCCGAATTTTCTGACGGCCCTTGGATGTAGAGGACCGAACCACCCTGCGGCAGAAGCGCGGCGAATTGAAGACCCTGAATCCTTCCAATCGCAACGTGGTCCGAGCTAACCGAAAAAACCGGCGCGCGGCCAGTGCGACGAAGCTCTGGAATGTATTCCGCGCCGCGATTCAAGACCACCCAGCCCATGCCGCTCGCCGAAGCAGCGCGCGCCGCTTGCGGCAATGAAGTAGATCCCAATGGCTCGAAAAGTATCGCATTCGGCCGCTTTTCAGCGGGACGCTGGATCGCTTGCACGATTTGATCGCTTTGCTTGATCGCGTCGTTGTCCGCGTGAACCACTTCCAGTGCAATGCCAAGCCGCTGAGCGGTTTCTTTCGCCGCAGCAGCCTGCTCCTGCTGATAATCATTGTCGTCAGTGGGCAGCGAAAGCAGAAAGCTCAACTTAGCCATGGTATGGTCGCTGTCGAGAGACTAACGTCGGTGCCGTCGATCCGCAGTGTTATCACCCGCGTTCGCGATACGTCAAGTAGGTAGAATAATTCTAGTCTCTGCCCTGGGGATCCCGTCGCGAGGGCTGGCCAAGCCGGCGCCATCGCCCTATGTTAGACTGAGCGGCGATTCGATGCCTGCCCGCGGAAAATTTATCGTTCTCGAAGGGATTGACGGCTCCGGCAAGCGCACGCAGCTCGGTCTACTTGTGCAGGCGTTTGCATCGCGAGGAGTTCCGTTCACGCAAATTAGTTTCCCGCGTTATGACGGATTTTTCGGCAAGATGGCCGGACGTTACCTGAATGGAGAATTCGGTTCGCTCGACAGTGTGGATCCGCACTTTTCCGCGCTGCTCTATGCCGGCGACCGCTTCGAGGCCAAATCCAGGATCGAATCCGATCTTGCGTCCGGACTAATCGTGCTCGCCGACCGTTACGTCGGATCGAATCTCGCGCATCAGGGGGCACGCGTCCCGCGCGAGAAACGCGCCGAATTTTTGCAGTGGCTCAAGCAGCTTGAATATCAGGTGTACGCGCTCCCGGTGGAAGACTTGGTGATTTATCTGCACCTGCCTCCGGCGGAGGCCCACCGGCTCGTCGGTGAAAAGGGCGCTCGCGGATACACGAAATTGCGGCGCGACATTCAGGAATCGAATCTAGCGCACTTGGAAGCGGCCTCGGAAGTGTACGACCAACTCGCGCGCCAACCGAATTGGCGGAAAATTGAATGTTACGATACCGCGGCGCGCGTGTTGCGCTCCCCGGAAAAAATCCATCAGGATATTCTTGTTGCGGTAGAGGCACGCATCGCGCCCGGCCAGCGGGTGGCAAAATAACTCATGGGCTTCGGCGAATTTCTCGGTAATGAACGCATCGTCAGCGCGCTTCGCGGAATGTTGGGGCGCGAACGCGTTCCCAGCGCGCTGCTCTTCACCGGCCCGCGCGGAATCGGAAAATACACGCTCGCGCGGATGTTCGCCCAAGCCGCGAACTGCGAGCGCCTGAAGGACGATTTCTGCGGCGAATGCGACCCCTGCCGGAAAATCGCGCGGCTGGCGGATCCGGCGCCTCTTATTGAACTGGGCCTCGCCGAACGTGGCGAGAGCGCCGACGCTGCCGCGGTCGAACGCACGCCTCTGCTCATCGAAACGCATCCCGATGTTTGGCTCATCGTTCCTGATCCCGTGCGGCAGCGCACGCCCGTGGCGCGTCCGATGGTTCGCGTGGGACAATTGCGCGCCGTGCAGCGCGCCGCCTATTTCAAGCCGCAAGGCCGCAGGCGGGTTTTTATTCTGGATGGCGCGGACACCATGCGCTGGACTGACGCCGACTTATTCCTGAAAATCCTGGAAGAGCCACCGGAAAGCGCCACCTTGATCCTTCTCGCCCCCACCGCGGATTCCTTGCTGCCGACCATCCGGTCGCGCTGCCTGCAATTTCATTTCGCGCCGGTTCGAGACGAGCAGTTGGAAGCATTCCTGAAAGAACATACCGATGCCAAGGCTGCGGAGCGCAAGCTGCTCGCGCAACTCTCTTGCGGCAGTCCGGGGATGGCACTCTCGATCGACTTGGAAGAATCGAAGCGGCTGCGAAAAAGTGTTTTGGCGCTTCTGGCGCAAGCCATCACCGGCGAACGATTCGGGGAGATTTTTGCCGCCACCGCCCAGCTCGCCAAGCGCGAAAAGGAATCCTTTGAAAATATTTTAGAGCTGTTCTATAGTCTCCTCACGGACCTTCTGGAATTTTCCCAAGGTCAGAAACACGGCCCGCCTCGAAATCCGGATCTACGGCCGGAATTAGAGGCCCTCGGTAAGAAAATAAATTTCGAATGGGTCTTGCGGGCTACGCATGGCCTGGACCGGCTCGATAGCCGCTTGCGACGCAATGTGGGCCGCCAGTTGGGCTTGGATGCGCTCGTCGCCTCTCTTGCGATTCGCTAGGTCGGGCCCGGGATTTTGATTATTTTTCAGAATCCTGCAACCGAATCACTTCATCCGCAGTCCAACAACTAGAATCGGCAAAAACCAGTTATATGCAAGGAGCACTTATATGGTAAATCGCAAGCTTTTCCGCCCAACTCTTACCGACGTGAAGGAACAGTTCGCGGCCCCTCGGCCGGTGCAAGCCCTCCCCCAGCAGGTACCGCCGCGAAAGAAGCCGGCGCCGCCGGAACAGACTCACGCTGAGAATTTTTATTTCGTCAAGCAGATGCAATCGCGGACCCCGGTTGCTGTAGTCCTCACAGATGGCGAAGTTCTGCGCGGCACGGTGGAGTGGTACGACCGGGATTGCATCAAGCTGACGCGCTACGGAAACCCAAACGTTCTGCTCTACAAACACTGTATCAAGTACCTCTACAAGGATGGCGACGAAGCGGCGCAGGGCGGCACGAACGGCCAGTAAATCGGGGATTGAAAGCTCAGCGCGGATCGGCGAGCAGCGCCGGTAGACAGAACTCCAGCGGCTAAGATCGGCGCTTCTTGCGGTTCTTTCTGAACGGGCCGACGAAGAACGTCATCAGCGCCTTGGCAACCAACCTGCCAGTATTATCCCGCAGATCGCAATCCGCGACGGCGATGTGCCGTCCCAGGCGCACCACCTCCGCCTCTGCGGTCACGCTTCCCGCTTCCACAGCTTCCAGAAAATTGATCTTCATTTCCACCGTAGCCACTCGGGTCCCGCGCGGGCAGGCCATGTAAACCGCGAGTCCCCCCGCTGTGTCCGCGAGCGCCGCAATCACGCCGCCGTGAACCACGCCGTGCACTTGCTTATGCCGGGCAGTCACGGGCATTCGAATCGTCACTTTCCCTCGTTCTGCTTTCTCCACCGCAAAGCCAAATTGTTTTGCCGTATTGCTTGCGCGCACAGTCTCTCGCAGTTCGCTGGCAGCCAGGTGCCCGATCGCTTTAGAGATTCGCTCCATATCAGTATGCCGTCTGCCCCCCGTCCAGCGGAAACACAGCGCCCGTAACCCACGAAGATTCGTCGGATGCGAGATACAGAGCCATCATGGCGACGTCTTCCGGGGTTCCCAAGCGCCCCAGCGGAATTTCCGCGATGCGCTGCTTCCGCGCCGCTTCCGGATCGGCAGCTTTAGAAAGCGATTGCACCGCCATTTCGGTTTCGATCATTGCCGGGCAAACGCAGTTCACGCGAATCCTGTCTTGCGCGTGATCGAGCGCCATCGCGCGCGTCAGCCCGGTGACTCCAGCTTTTGCCGCGCAATATGCAGCGCGCTGCCGTCGTCCCGCGATTCCTAGGTACGAACCGATGTTAACGATTGAGCCCCCGCCGGATTTGCGCAGCACCGGAATCGCTGCGCGTGAAACGAGGAACGTCCCGGTCAGGTTCGTGGCCAAGACGTTGTTCCAATCTTCGTCGGAAGTTTGCTCCACCGCTCCCACCACGATGGCGCCGGCATTATTCACGAGAATATGGATGCGGCCAAAATGGCGCACGACATCAGCGATTGCAGCCTTCACGGCTGCGCCATCGTTCACATCGCACGCCACCGGAAAGGCCTTGCCGCCCGAGGCCTCAATCTCCCTCGCAACGGCCTCCAGAGGCTGTTTTCTGCGGCCTGCGACTGCAACTTGCGCTCCTTCCGCGGCAAACGCCAACGCACAAGCCCGGCCAATTCCCGTTCCGGCACCTGTAATGAACGCCGCTTTTCCCAAAAGTCGTGGCATCGCAGAGCCTCCCCGCCCGTCTAATGTACGGGCGGGAAGGCGCGAGCCTAGCATCCGTCGAGCGTGTGGCGCAAGTGAGCACGCTCCTTGCGGCGTGCAGCGGGTGGCTCTGTTAGAGTCCAGTGAGGTTCGATGAAAATCGGCATTACATGCTATCCGACATATGGCGGCTCCGGAGTTGTCGCCACGGAACTGGGAATCGAGCTGGCTGCGCGCGGCCACGAAATACATTTCATCAGTTACGCGATGCCTATCCGGCTGAGCTCGGTACACGAGCGGATTTACTTCCATGAAGTGGAGGTCACGTCCTATCCGCTTTTCGATCACCCTCCGTACACTTTGGCTCTTGCAACCAGGATGTTTGAAGTGGCAGAGGAAGCCTCGCTGGACCTTTTGCATGTCCATTACGCAATTCCTCATTCGGTGAGCGCGCTGTTGGCCCGCATGATGTCTCCCAGGAAACTGCCATTCATCACGACGCTGCACGGCACAGACATCACTCTTGTCGGCAACGACCGCAGCTATCTTCCCATCACGCGTTTTTCAATTGAGCAAAGCGATGGGGTCACTGCGATTTCAAAATATTTGCGCGAGCGCACCATTCACGATTTTGAAATCACGCGGCCTATCGAAGTGATACCAAACTTCGTCAACTGCGACCTTTACACTCGATGCCCGGATCAATCCGCGCGGCAGTGCTGGGCAAAAGACGGTGAACCAATACTGATGCACCTATCAAACTTCCGTCCGGTGAAGCGGATTCCCGATGTTGTCGAAATTTTCTCCCGCGTCCGCGAGGAAATTCCCGCCAAGCTGGTGATGATGGGCGATGGCCCTGACCGCGGCTCCGCTGAATTCACAGTTCGCAAGAAGGGTTTCTCTAAGGACGTATTTTTTCTGGGTAAGCAGGATCGCGTGCAGGAGAAATTGGGCCTCGCCGATTTATTTCTGTTGCCCAGCGATGAGGAATCCTTCGGCCTGGCGGCGCTGGAAGCCATGGCTTGCGAGGTTCCGGTGATCGCCACGAATGTAGGTGGATTGCCGGAAGTCGTCACGCACGGCGTAGACGGCTACCTAATCCCACCGCGGGACGTTGAAGCGGGAGCGAAGTACGCTCTGGAAATTCTTAAGCGCGCCGATCGAGGCCGTTCGATGGGCCAACAAGCGCGCATCAATGCCCGCAGCAAATACTGCTCGAACGACGTAATTCCTCAGTATGAGGCGTACTACAAGAAAGTTCTTAATGCGGCCGGCTTGGCCGCGCAAGCGGCCAAATAGCCGCTCGGATCTACGTACCACTACGGATGTAGCACGGTGCACCCACGAACTTTCTTCCACGACCTCGAAAATAGTCCACGCTTCCGGACGCGGCTGAAACCGCTAACCTCCCTCGCGGAAGCCAGTTACGAATCTGGCGACCTCATTGCATATAACACGGTCGGGCCCGGTCCTTTCATCTCTATGGAGAGGACGATGAAAATTGCATTCTTGGCGGTGAGGATTTTATGTGCGGGGCTTTTGGGCGGTGGAATTTTGCCAGCAGCGTCGCAGGTTATATTGCCCTCAGTAACTACCAGCACCATAGCACCGGTTTCTACTTCTGACGATCAAGCGCAACAATTCGAGGGAGTGATCATATCGAAAAATGGCGAGCTCTTCGTCCTGCGAGACGACGTGAATGACACCTGGTACCACTTGGATGATCAGAAGGCGGCGGGAAAATTCCTGGGGAAAAAAGTATTAGTGACCGGAACGTTGGATACCCGAACCGATGTGATCCGCGTGCAAAAAATAACCGAAGAAAGTTAGCTAACGTTCGATGATGGGGACCGGCTGAAGAGATTTCACGGTCGTGTTGATGTCATCCTGTGTGATTTTGCCGCTGGATCCGCCGGCTGCGGTGAAGATAAATCGGAATTGTTTGTCGTAATCGTCGAAAACACGCAGTGCCACGGGATGGCCTTTGGCCGGGTCGCCGAACTGAAATCCCTTCATCTTTCCCCAGTCGAACGAATAAAACTCAGGCGTTGTCCCTGATTCCAGGTCCGGGCCAAAGGATAATTTCCATAGCAGGAGCACGTTGTTGCGCACCGCGTCCTGCTCCTTCATCACCGGAGAGACCGGCGCGAGCGACGCTCCGTACACCGCCTGATACAGCGCGGAGTTCGACTCAATCGGCTGACCCGCGAATACAGCCGCCAATTTCCGCGATTCGGGAGTCGTGGGGGATTTTAGCGCGTGGGCCGTATCGATTTGTAATTCCGGGTCGAAGAAAACGATTACCTGCCCGGAGTCATAACTTAGCTGAACGCCGGTCAATGATGCGACGCGCTTCCCCGCCCCCTTCCATGGAACATTGAATTCGTAGTTGAAGAGTCTTTCCTGCGAGCCTTTTGCCGTTTCACCGGAAGATGCGGTCAACGGCTGTGGAACGTCGCCCAGCCAGGGATTCGCGGAAACCCACTGCTTTGCTTCAATCCAGATGAGCATCTGCAACCCATACATCAAACAAAAAGCGCCAACCAGGATCACTATGACGGCGAGAATGATGGCGTTACGCGCGCCGCCCTTATCTTCCTCTTCGTTCATCCGTGCCAGTTCGTCCATATCGTCGAGAGAATATTCTACGCGTTCCTGTCGCACAACACCGCAGGATTCGACGCGGTGTTACTAGCCTTTTCCTGATTCAATCGCAAAGCCTGTGCAATTATTGAGGACTGTGTTAAAAGGCAGGATGACACAAGTTTAGTGAATCTAATAGTTAAGTACTCGAACTGGCTAGTCGCAATGATTTTATTGGTCATAGGGTTACGAGTGTGTTTCGTAGTTCTTCGCTGGGTCTTAGGCTCCAACAGTTCTTGGAAAGAAAACCCTGGGTCCCACTTGGTCAAGCAATCATTGCCGTATTTTTTATTCTCGCTGCGTTCGGCGTTGCTCGCTGGAAAAATAGGGGTCGGTCGCTTGGAGTTACGGTTTGTGCTTGGAATGTTTTTGCAACGATTTCTCTTATCCGGATTGGTCCCGCACATAGAGTCGCGACACTAGGCGTCTGCGCTGTATTGCTGCTTGTAGTTGTTTGGTTCTTTATACCGAAGGTTGAGCCCAGTTCGTTCGGGCTACCTGATACTCAAGAACCCCGAATTCCCTCTCTAGCGATCCGGACTTGTCTACTCTGCGCGCAAGGCGTCAACAGGATCGATTGTTGCGGCGCGGCGAGACGGCAGGTAGCACGCCAGGTAGGCGGTCGCTACGACGCCGACAGTAACGGCGACGTAGGTGATCGGATCTACCGGGCTCACATTAAACAGCAGCGAGGACATCAATCGCATCACGGCGAACGCGCCAGCCAGCCCGCAAACAATACCCATTGCGGTGAGCCACAATCCGTGGCGAACAAACATCGTGATTAAAGTGGGCCGTTGCGCTCCAAGAGCCATGCGAATGCCGATTTCGCGCGTGCGTTGCGAAACGGAATAAGCAATCACGCCGTAAATCCCGACGATGCCGAGCAAAAGCGCCATGCCTCCCGCCACCCCAAGCATGACCAGCGTGAACGACGTGCGCGCCATCGAGTGCGTGTAAAAATATCCGAGCGTGTAAACATCTGCCAGCGGCACATTCGCATCCACCGACCACACGGTTTGCCTTACTTCTTTCAAAAAAGATTCTGAGCCGGCGCCGGGACTTCGAATGGCAAAGGCGATGCCGCGCCGGAGCATTTCTTTTTGCCCCTCGAAGCGGTCCATCATGATCGGCCAATACACCGACGGAGGCGCTTTCTCATTAACGCCGTCGTCGTGCACGTCGGCTACAACGCCAATGATCTCGCGCCAGTCATCGACGGTGGCTACGCGGATTCGTTTGCCCAACGCGCTGTTGGGGTCTCCCCAATATTCGCGCGCGAGATTTTCCGAAACAAGCGCTACCGGAAGTTTTTGGTACGTGTCGGTCCAAGTGAGGTCGCGTCCGGCAATTAGCGGAGTGCCCAGCGCCCCGAAGTATCCAGGTGATATCCATTTGAAACGGCGCAACGGCGGAAGCTCGCCTTCCGCATAGGCGCGATCCTGCGCGAAGATTGGATCGTTTGAATCAAACCCATCCATAGGAATCGCGCTTGAGAAGCTCGCCGATGACACTCCTGGAATGGCTCGAAGTTTATTCAGGATTTCTTCTTCCCTGCGCACCAGGCGCTCGCGGTCAGTATCCGGAATCTCCGTTTCCGGCACATAAAAACGGAAGGTTTGCACCTGATCCGGCCCGCTGAATCCTGGCGGCACGTGTATCAAGGCCCGAAACGTGCGAATCATCAGCCCGGAACAGATCAGTAGAACCAGCGCCAGCGCTACTTGCACCACAACGAGAGTGTTTCGCGCGCGATGCTGCTCGCGGCTGGCGCTCAGCGCACGTCCACCCTCGCGCAGACCGGTGTTCAAACGTGTTCCCGCGTACTTGAAGATCGGAATCGAGCCAAACAGCAGGCTGGAAAATAGCGCAATCGCCAGCGTAAATAGCAAAACGGGAACGTCGATGGCAATTTCATGGATACGCGGAATCCCTGTGGGCGCCATGGCGACAAGAAGACGCAACGCTGCATAGGCGAGCGCAAGTCCGAGCAAGCTCCCCAACAGTCCGAGAATCACGCTCTCGAACAGCAGCTCCCCGGCGATTCGCCGCCAGCCCGCGCCCAAAGCGGCGCGAATGGCCAACTCCTGGCGGCGTCCTTCCACGCGCACGAGCATCAAGTTTGCGACGTTCGCGCAAGCGATTAGCAGTACTCCCGCGATCGACCCCATCAGAACCCACAATACGTTCCCGACGTCGCCAACCACGTCCTGTTTCAGCGGCCGCAAGTTCGGCCCGATTTGCGCGGTTTCGAATAGCTTGATGCTGAAACCTTCCGGCGCGGGAAAACTTCGAATAGAGATGGGAAGCATGCGCGCCACATCGGCACTGGCTTGCTCCATTGTGACGCCGGGCTTTAGACGCGCCAATGAGCGGTAACTAAAGTTGCCGAGTTTGGTTTTACTGCGGTCCCATTTCAACGGCGCAATCACCGCCGCATCTTTCTCGTCAAGAAAATGGAATCCTTGCGGCAAAACGCCAATGATCTGCCGCGGCTTGCCATCCGCGGTGATCGAACGGCCGATCACGCCCGGGTCTCCTCCAAATTTCTGGCGCCAGTATCCGTATGAAATCACCACTGTTTCCGGCGTGTCCGGCGAATCGTCTTCTCGAGTGAACAAGCGCCCCACCGCGGGGAGCACGCCGAGGATCGGTAGCGTGCCGTCAGTGACGTCGAGACCATAGACCTGCTCGGGTTCTCCTGCGCCGGTGATGCTGAATGAATCGGTCGCGTATGCGCCAATGTCCTGGAAAGTTGTGCTTTGTTCGCGGTCGATAAAATAAACCGACGGCGCCATATTCAAGTCCTTAATATTAATTCCGGGCGCTTTATGCCAAACGCCGATCAGCCTGTCTGGATGGGGATACGGCAAAGGCTTCAGCAGCACGCCTTCGAGGACGCTGAAGATCACCGTGTTCGCTCCCACGCCCGCCGCCAGCGTGATTAGAGTGATCGCGGTGAACAGTGGCGCGCGTCCAAGCCTCCGCAGAACCTGCCTGATTTGATCGCCAAACGTTCCCATATTTCGCACCTCAATAACGAACCCACATCGTGCCCAGCTAGCAATAGCCCAATCTCAGGCGACGTCGCACTGTCATCTGATACGTCGAGATCTCGAGAAAAGTTCAGAGGGTTCGACGAATCACGTTATTAAACGAGAGAAATTTTTCTTGATCTTGTTCGCTGTTCGCGTTCGGACTGTAGTCCCACAATTGGGAATTGTAAGGTTCACAACTGGCGTGTATCTAGAACGTAGCTCGCCGCGATTCTTGCGCGTGTGTGCCGAGCGCGGTGCTATTCTCCAATTAGTTCGAGCCTGGGCGCGAGTAGTTCAGTGGCAGAACGATAGCTTCCCAACTCTGTGCAGTTCCCTTCCTTGGTAAATCTTTCAACAAGTTAGCTTCGGTCACCTTGCCACCCAGAAAGGCCCGGCGAAGCCTATGCGGGAGCGACAGATTCGGTAAGAAAGATCATCGTTGGAAAAAGCCGGTTGAAACCCGTCGGGCGGCCCAACCTTGCGCGTCGTGGATTTGTGAAGAACAACTCGGCTCTTATATCCGTCTGGGCGACAAATGCCGATATTGTCCGGAACCGGTAAAATCCAAACGATCCATCCTAAGGGATGAATGTCAAACGGGTTAGCCTTGGGCATGCCGCGACATTTCTTGGCTGACGTAAGCTACTGATTCTAAGGCAAGTTTCACGAATGCAAGAGACAGCTTGTGTTTTATCAAATATGGAGTAATATTTAATCAAATATGGAGGGAGCATTGGCTACCATACAACAGCCAGTCGTGGGTTTCTCGTGGGAGAAAGCCGTCGATTTGTCGAGCAAGGCGAACCGCGCCCGACTCAGTCGCGCTGCGATCAAAGGTCTGTTTCGCCTCGCGTCCCGTTGGGACTTACAGAATGAAGATACCCGGGGTTTGCTTGGCGGTATATCCAGTGGGAGTTTCCACGCTCTGAAGAGAGGAACTCCCAAAACACTGGATGAGGATGAGCTCACTCGCGTTTCGCTTCTAGTCGGGATATACAAGGCGCTGAACATTGTTTACAGCCAAAAGCTCGCAGACGCGTGGATAACGTTGCCGAACACGAATCCAATGTTTGGTGGCGACACGCCACTCAATTATCTGAAGAAAGGTGGCATACCCGCTCTTCTGAGAGTTCGTCAACTCTTGGACGCACGTCGTGGCGGTAGATGAAACTCCCAAAGAAAATCAAGGTCGAACGCGATAGGACTCATCGTCTTATCCCATATCGTTACGCAGTTCGTGACAAGCCCATCCTCAATCTTCTCGCAGAAGACGACGACCATCTACTAAGCGACCTCACCGAGTTGGAGGGCGCAACGAACGATAGGTTGCTCGGCGAGAGTGGCAAACTACCCGGCGTGAGCATCATGGAGTTGGTTTCCGGCTTCCCACTCGCACATATAGTTAACGCGTCCTTTACCCATTCCCGTCCGGGGGGAGGACGGTTTAATAACGAGAAACGGGGAGCTTGGTATGCGGCATTCGAAATTCAAACTTCACAGGCGGAAGTAGCCTTTCACAAGGCCGCAGAGTTGAAAGAAATCGAATGGAAACCTGAAGAGATTTCTCCGTATATCGACTATCGTGCGGATTTCAGACATGAATTTCATGATATTCGGGGAGATTCAGATTTTGCATACTGCCTAAACCCGAATAGTTACGATGTCTCACAAGCACTTGGAGTTGGCTTGTTAAACAGCGGCTCCGCGGGAATCGTTTATCCGAGTGTGCGCCATGAGGGCGGGACTTGCATCGTCTGTTTTCGTCCCCCGTTAATACTAAACGTGCAGAAAGGCCCTATGGTGACGCTCACTTTCGTTAATGCAGAGTTGACTGGTTCTGTTATCCAAACACGAGAAATTTAGTTAGCTCATTGCGTTATGGGCATAATGGTTTAACCGTTCGACCTGAATCGATCACGTACGTACAGATCCGCGAAGACCTACTCGTGTCCTATCGGAACAAGCGCCACAAATCGCTGCGAGTAACTGCCCATGGATCGGAGACTCTTTTCCCGCTGTCAGCTCTGGATAATTTTTCAAATATGCTGAGAAGGTCGGTCCAACGGTTGCGCGGATCACGCATCGTACTGTCGCGGCTTTTATAGCTGCTCGCCAAGCTGAAGGCGTAGGAAACGCGACGATCAACAACAGCTGTCGTTGCTCCGCCGTATGCTTCATCTGGCAAAGAGGAATTATAATCTTCCATTCGTTGCATCCGTTGACCTGCTCAAACCGCCGCGTCCAGGTGAAGGATTTGTTCCGCTTGAAAATTTCAATCGGCTACTCGCGGCAATGCCTTCGAATCTGCGCTCCCTCGTGACATTCCTGTATTATTCAGGCGTGCGGAAGGACGCGGCCTGTGCTATTCGATGGGATCCGGTTGACCTCAACCACGCAATGATTAAGATCGAGGCGGAACAAACAAAGACAGACGAGGCTCGAACGATCCCACTCCCCAATGTCTTCGTGGAAATGCTGCGCAGACAAACGAAAAAAGAAGGTCTTGTTTTCGATTCTTCTAATCTGCGCAAGTCATGGGAATAGGTGTGTGATATCGTTGGCATGGGTAAGATCGTGCCGCTCGAAGGAAAGAATTATCATCTCTGCTCGGCTTATCGATCCACGATTTAAGGCGCAGTGGCGCGCGTAATCTTAGAAAAGCAAGTATTCCCGAACGCGTAGCTATGAAAATTACCGGACATAAAAATCGCAGCGTATTCGATCGTTATGATATTGTTGACGTCGAGGGTGTGCAACAAGCTATGAAGCGTGTTGAACGAGCCGCATTGCCAACCGTAAGCACGACGCGTCGTCAATTGAAGGGTAAAAAGCTAGTGCCCCACGGTAGGAGTTCTGTGGGAGTTTCGGGATTGCATCTTGTAGGTTATAGAAGCGGGAGTAGTTCAGTGGCAGAACGATAGCTTCCCAAGCTATAGGTGAGGGTTCGATTCCCTTCTCCCGCTCCAGATTTTGCAGGAGTTAGGCGGCTGCTTCGTTTTCCACGTTTTCCATTTGTGCCGGTTGCGGACACATATTGGAAAATGCAGCCCGGACTTGTTCGAGCCGTCATCACCGCAGAACTGTGTCCCATCTGCTGTCTGTGGCAAGCCGGATTCATACCTTATGCGGCTCCTACTGTAGATACTTGGCGTCGAAACGTAAGTAGGGTTACGGGTAAAGAATTCTGGGCGGGGGAGCCATTGCTCCACGAAACCAGCAAGTTAATCGGGACTTCTGCCTTGAAGCTGGTGGTAGGCCCTGTTCTCCCACAGAATTCGGGATGTAAAAGTGGGATGAGCAGTGTCTATGTCCTCAGGCTCGTACACGAGATCTTTCTCTAAAGTGTGCTGTACAGGACATCTTTGCGCCTGCGCCACGCCCATAGTCGAGCTACCGTGATTTCAAAATCGGAAATGCAGGAATCGCGGTCTGGAGGACTATCCTATATGCACCGTGCACATCGATACGTAAGCGCGCTATTTCTGACGGCTGCCCTTGCGGCAACCGGATCCATAGTGGTTGCTGCAACACCGCAGGAAGCCGGCGTTCAGGTCCGAGTCTACGACTCGCATCACCATGACTACCACAATTGGGATGACCGCGAAGACCACGCCTACCGAGGCTACCAGACAGAACGGCACGAGAATTATCGAGCCTACGATAAACAGAACAACAAATATCAGAAGAATTACTGGAACTGGCGCCACAGCCATCCAGATCACGATTAAGGAAGGCGCTTCGCTGGACGAGAGAGCCGAATCGTCACACCGCTTGCCCGGAAACTATAGGAGCGGTGTGACTCTGCTCCCTGCGCGATGCGAAGTGCTTGAGGTAAGGCAAGAGCGTGAAACGCCCCACCGGTGTGACCATCATCGCAGTTCTGACGTTCTTCGGAGCGGGGGTATTGACTCTGGGCTCTATTGCTTTCTTTTTCGTTGCGATCATGGGAATGACGGGCCGAGATGCGGGAGACCCGGTATCCCTGGCAATCGCCGGAATGGGAGTTACGGGAGGATTGTCGCTGCTGTTTCTCGCAGGTATTGCTGCGTTCCTGGCGATTGGCGTGTTGGAATTGCACGAATGGGCGCGGATCGTATCCATCGCATCCATTGCCGCGGCTATTGGATGTACGATTCTCAGCCTCTTCGCTTTTAGGGGGTACGTAGTAATTCCGGTTGTTCCGTCAATCATTTGCCATTTGCTGGTGACGGCGACGGCCGTCTGGATGCTGGCGTACCTCTTGCGCCTGCCAGTCAAACAGGCTTTTAGCGCGGTGACCGCGCGATAACTCCCAGATCGTCTCCCAGTCGGAAAGTTTCGCTGACCACGAGTTACTATATCTTCGACGCGTCTTTCGGTGGGGAACCAAAGAAGACCTCGATTTCTTTTACCTTGCCGTCATTGATGGTGAAGAACTCCGTGTTCCGAGAACTGCCCCCATCTTTGGTCTCGCCGTCATACAGGATGAAGGCTCCATTGCCTTTCTCAAGAAGCGCTTCAATAGCACGGTCGATGTGATGGTCGTACGGACTGGTAAACACGAAGTCGTCCGTCAATAGGGATTCGACAGCCTTACGGTCTTTGTTTTCGTAGGCGGAGAAGTATTTGCGGATGAGGTCTGAGTGGGGCATTTCGTTTCTCCAATGTTCCGGATGGATGCCAGATGCACGAGCTTCGCTGATCTGACGTGAACCATACGCTGATTAATGGCCGCAAATCTGTATTGAGGGAAGCGGCGGGTGGAACAGCGGTGAAAGATCTGTGCCGGCGAGCGGGCATCAGCGCGGTGACGTTCTATAAGTGGAAGGCGAAATACGAGAACATGGAAGTCAGCGAAATGCGTCGGCTGCGTCTGCTCGAAGAGGAGAACGCACGGCTGAAGAAGATCGTGGCGCAGCCAGCGCTGGATATCGATGCACTGTCCCTTTTTTTCCTTAACCACTATTCCCGACAGTGTGCTTATGCCGGCAGCAGATTTCTATTTCCAGGCGGCACCGTCGCGATTACGGGCGCCATGCCAGCGGGATCGCTTATCTCGATGTAATTTCCGCTGGGCGGTCCTCCGTCGAAGGCGCGGAAATGTGTTTCTACTAAGCTATTTATGGTCTATAAGTTAGGGACATACTTGGCGGTACCCACAATCCTGTTGAGCGCATCTTATCTATAGGGGCGAAAAGGAAAAGACGATGCGAAACCAAGAGAGGGTAAAGAGCTTTACTGGACAACGCTTGCTAGGCTTGGGAGCGATGTTTGCTCTGATTGTCGGCGTGATCTTTGGAGCAACTTCGGCCTCAGCACACGAGCCAGACTCGGCAACCGAAGTGCCAGTGCACATGGTTGTGACTGTAAAGGCGCGCCACGGCGGACAAGTTCCGGTGGTGGCAGCAAATGACGTGAAAGTGTATCAGCGCGATAAGCAGGATGCGGTGGCGAGTTGGCTTCCGCTGCAGGGGGACCGTGCCGGACTGCAGCTCTTCATTTTGATTGACGAGACTTCGAGAGACAGCGTCAGCTTGCAGTTCAAAACCATTGAGAAATTTATCGACGAGCAACCGGCTACTACAGCTATCGGCATTGGTTATATGCGGAACGGCATGGTCGCTACGGCGCAAGAATTGACTCAAGATCATGCCTTGGCCGAAAAAGCGTTGCGCTTGCCGCTGGGTCCTTCGGTGGGATACACGAGCCCTTACTTATCTCTGTCGGACCTGATGAAGAAATGGCCGGAAACCAAAGATCGCCGCGAGATCTTGATGATCACCAGCGGGATTGATGCTCTCGGTGGCGGATTTTCGAATGATCCTTACAACAACCCATACCTCCAGGCGGCTGCCGATCAGGCGCAACGAGGAGGGTTTATTGTCTATTCGATCTACACGCCCGGAGCAGGGATCGTCCGCTTCAGCCGAGGTTTTCGGACCGCATTCCAGCAAGCTGGATTAGATCTGCTTTCCCAGAAGACCGGCGGAGAGACCTACTATCTCGGTTTCGGCTCTCCCGTTGATTTTACTCCGTACTTGGACGATGTGAGTTACTGCCTGAAGCATCAATATGAGCTCGTATTTCTTGCCAAGGGCGCAAAGAAGCCGACTCTTGAACCGGTGAAAATAAAGACTGAAATGCCGAATATGGGCTTGATTACTGCGGAGGATGGCTACGTCGGCACCGGAATGTAACGAACCTGCGAATCAGCGCCAGCAGTCGCACTGCTGCGTTCGATCGCGCAGATTAAAATCAACCAGCTCGCGCTCACCATTGTGTTTGATTACGTAGCTGTGACTGCGGGCTTTGCGAAATTCGCGGGTGGGGCAGCCTTTCGCCCCACCCGCAGTCATTTCTGCACTGAGCTCGCGGCGACGCCTAAGTGTCAGTTCTCAATCCGAGTAGTCAATCGCCGGTCACGGATCGGCGGATCGAATCCCCTCTCCGCTCCAAAATCTTAGGGCCAACTCACCCCATCTAAGGCAAAATGCTTCCGCGCCAGTAGTTTTACAGGTGCTCTCTCAATGCTCTCGGCGGGAAAATGAGGCAATCTCGATGAACAAGTGGCTCGTTGTCTGGATTTTCTGCACCACGGCGCTCGTCTGCACGGGATTCTCGCGGACGGGACGCGCTGGGCAAGACGCACTGCCGGCGCAACGCACGATTGCGATCACCGTTGACGATTTGCCCGGCGCGATTCCCGGGAATGACTTCGCCATGGGCGAGTTGAAGGAATTGCAGAAAATCAACCGCACGATTCCGGCAATTCTGAAATCGCATCACGCGTGGGCCGTCGGCTTCGTCAACGAACGCAAGCTGCAGGTTCAGGGTGAACGCGACGCGCGCGCCGAACTGCTTCAGATGTGGCTCGGCGCGGGCCTCACGCTGGGCAATCACACTTTTTCCCACACCGATTTTCAAACCACGCCGCTCGATCAGTACGAGGACGAAACGATTCGCGGCGAAGTAGTGACGTCCGCGCTGCTCAAGGCCATGGGACAAACCGAAAAATATTTTCGGCATCCCTATCTCAACACCGGACCGACGGCCGAAGCAAAAACAGCGTTTGAGGCATTCCTGAAAGAAAGGGGCTACACGATTGCGCCGGTCACGGTGGAAGATGCCGACTACGTCTTCAATGACGTGCTTGGGCAAGCCATCGAAAAGAGGGACAAGAAGCTCGCAGCGCGGGCGAAGAAAGAATATCTGGAGTACGTCGACACTTCGTTCGATTATTCCGAGGGACTTTCGCGCAATCTATTCGGACGCGAAATTCCACAAACTCTGCTGATTCACGATAACCAGCTAAATTCCGAGTGCCTGGACGCGCTGCTGACAAAAATCGAAAAGCGCGGCTACAAATTTATTTCGCTCGATCAGGCGCTCGCCGATCCCGCTTACGCGACGGCTGACAATTACGTGGGCGCGACGGGAATTTCCTGGCTGTTGCGCTGGAAGGTCGCCTTTGGTCAAAAACCGAATTACGAACAGGGTCCGGAGCCGCCCGCTTGGGCCGACGCAATTTTCGAGCAGATGCGCAAGGAGCGCCAACAGTGATAAGAAAGTAGAATCAAAACTTCATGCGATAGCCTGAGGAATCGCCCTTTTCCACTTTCCCTGTGACTTCAGAATCAGCTCGACTACTTCGCGAGCCGCGCCCCTGCCTCCGGGCACTGTCGTAATGTAGTGTGCGGCACGTTTAACCTCGACAACGGCATCACCGACAGCCACAGCTAATCCCACGCGCCCGAGAATTGGAAGGTCGGGCAAATCGTCGCCAATGTAGGCGACTTCGTCGTCCGTCACACCCGCGCGAATAAGAATCGATTTGTAGGATTCCAGTTTTTTCGGCTGGCCCTGAATCACAAACTCCATCCCCATTTCGCGCGCTCGGCGCGTGGTGGCAAGAGAATCGCGTCCAGTGATGACTCCCGAACGGATGCCCATGATGCTGGCCAGTTTCACTCCGGCGCCGTCATGCGGATCGAACACTTTCATCTCCGCTACGCTGCCATCGGGAAACCCTTGCAGGCAAACTACGCCGGGCGTCAACGTGCCGTCGACGTCCATTAGGAGGACGCGGATGCGTCTTGCGCGGCGCATGACCTTGGCTGGGAATTTGATTTCACGAATGGTCATTGCACATGTCCTTTAGAACAACTGAAGCGTCCAAAGGTCGTGGACGTGCAGCACGCCTTCCAATCGCCCGGCGGAATCTACTACCAGCACGGAAGTGATTTTCCTTTCTTCCATTGCTCGCAGCGCGCTTGCGGCGAGCTCCGTGCGCGGAATCGTAACGGGATTTTTCGTCATGCAATCCGCCGCCGTTAAGCCCAACACATTTTCTTTCTTTTTCAGCATGACGCGGCGCAAATCGCCGTCTGTGATGATGCCAAGCACGCGGCCGTCCGCTTCGGTGACAGCTGCCAACCCGAGTCCCTTGCGGCTCATTTCGTAAATCACGTCTGGCATTTTTGTGGCGGCCAAGACGCGTGGGACATCTTCGCCAGTGTGCATCAAGGCTTCCACGCGGCGCAATTTCTTGCCCAGACGTCCGCCGGGATGCAGCGCGGCGAAATCTTCTTCCTTGAATCCGCGCCGCTCGAGCAGCGAAACCGCAAGAGCATCACCCATAGCGAGAGCGGCGGCGGTGGACGCGGTCGGCGCAAGATTCAGCGAGCACGCTTCTTCTTTCACGAAAATATCCAGAACGATGTCACTTGCGCCTGCAAGCGTGGAACGCTGGTTGGCTGTGAGAGTGATGATATGAATTCCCAGCCGCTTCACGGACTCCACTAGCTCGACAAGTTCTTTCGTTTCTCCGCTGGAAGAAATCGCAAGCAAAACGTCGTCTGCAGTGAGCATTCCCAAATCGCCGTGAAGCGCCTCGGCCGCGTGGAGGAAAAGCGACGGCGTGCCAATACTCGCAAATGTCGCAGCAGTTTTCCTTCCAATCAAACCTGATTTGCCCAGGCCGGTGACGACGACTCTGCCTTTGCACGCGTATAAAAGTTCGACGGCTTTTTCGAAGCGTTCATCGAGCCGCTCGATCAGCCCAGCGATAGCTTCCGATTCAATTCGTAGCACGCGTTTCGCGGTGGTGAGACTCATTGAGGGTCCCATCCGCGCACAAGCGTCGCAATCTGCAGGATTTTTTCCAGGAGCGGACGAAATTGAGCCAGCGGCAGCGCGTTCGAGCCGTCGGAGAGCGCTTTCGCGGGATTGTCGTGCACTTCGAGAAATAATCCATCCGCACCCGCGGCAGTCCCCGCGCGCGCCAGAGGCTGGATAAATTCCGGCTGGCCGCCGCTGGATTTTCCTTCGCCGCCGGGCAACTGCACGGAATGAGTCACGTCGAAAAGAACCGGATAGCCGAGTTTCTTTATAATTGGAAAAGAGCGCATATCGACGACCAGATTTTGGTATCCGAACGAGCTGCCGCGTTCCGTGACAATAATCTTCTCGTTTCCGGTGCTGGCGATTTTTTCCGCCGCGTTTCCAATTTCCCAAGGCGAGAGGAACTGGCCTTTCTTTACATTCACAACGCGGCCGGTGCGGCCAGCGGCGATCAGCAAGTCCGTTTGGCGGCACAGAAACGCCGGAATTTGCAGGATGTCGCAAACCTCCGCCGCCGGGCCGACTTCCGACCGGTCGTGGACATCGGTGAGAATCGCAAGTCCCGTCTTCTTCTTGATATTTTTGAGTATGCGCAGCCCCTCTTGCAGTCCCGGCCCGCGAAAAGAAGATAGCGACGTGCGATTCGCTTTGTCATACGAAGCTTTGAAAATAAACGGGACACCGAGTTCGGATGCGATTCCGCCCAAACGCTCCGCCATGTTTGTAGCGTGCGCTTCGCTTTCGATCACGCACGGGCCCGCAGTCAGAAACAATGGCGCATTTGCACCGAAGCGAATCGAATTCACCGCAAATGTTTTGTTTGACACCATGTCGCCAAAAGGCCCCGTTTGATTAACGCCCAAGCCTATGCAGGTTTTCGCACATTTGCAATGCCTAGCCTGGATTATTCACGATTTTTCTGGTGAAAAAAGAAAGGATGCTCTAAAAGGTTGATGAACACTGGGTTTTCGCGAACCCAACATTCCCTTTCGGAGCATCCGTGAAAGTGACATCTTGTATACCACAGCTTCATTTCTCGTTCTACCGTTCCAAACGCATCCAGGTGGATTTCTGCGGCGGGCAGATCAGCAGCGACGCTGGCCTTTTGCCCCTGCGTGCTTTCGATCAAGGTCATGGACTCACTCTCCGCCTGGCGGGGCTCGTGAGTGACCCTCGTGAAGATGAACGGGTGCATCACTCGGTTCTGTCTCTGTTCCGCCAACGCATCTACCAGATCATTGCGGGTTACGAAGACGCCAATGACGCCGATCGCCTGCGCTACGATCCTGCTTTCCAGATTCTGGCCGATCAACCGTTGGGCCAAGCTCTGGGCTCACAACCTACACTCAGCCGCTGGGAGAACGCCCCCTCCGCTCGCGAGATTATCCGTTTGCAGGATGCCCTGCTCGATTGGTTTATCCGCGTCTGTGGCCCACAGGTACGAAAACGCGGCGAGATCCTGCTCGATATTGACTCCACTGACGATCCGACCCACGGGCAGCAACAGCTGAGCTTCTTTAACGGTGGCTACGGTCAACACATGTATCATCCACTGCTCATCTTCGAACGCCACACCGGTTGCCTGCTGGCTGCTCGACTGCGACGAGGGACCGCTCAGAGTCATGCTCGCATCGTGCCGTTGTTATTGCGTCTCGTTCCGCGACTCCAGAAAGAGTTTCCCAAAGTCCGGATCAAACTGCGAGCCGATGCGGGCTTTGCTCTTCCGTTGCTCTATGAGTTCTGCGAGTTTTTCGGCATCCAGTACGCCATTGGCATGCCCACGAACCCGCTCTTCCAGCGCCGCGCCGATCGTCTCCAGCGTCGACTGGCTCGACGGTATCGTCGAACCCATAGACCCCAACGCTCGTTTTCCAGCTTTCTTCATCGTGCCCAGCGCTGGTCCCATCAGCGGCGGATCTGCTACAAGGCTGAACATGCCGAAGCCGGAACCAACCTGCGATTTCTCGTAACCAACTTGAAAGGCCGCAGCCGTTCGGTGTTTTCCTTCTATAACGATCGCGGGGAATGTGAGAACCGCATCGAAGAGTTCAAGAATGGCTTCGCTGCCGACCGACTGAGCTGTCATCGCTTCCGGGCCAATGCCTTCCGGCTATTGCTCCACGGTTTCGCCTACAACCTCGTCAACCTGTTTCGCTTGCAGCTGCCTTCGTCCCTGCGATCGGCACAGATCGAAACTCTGCGCACGCAACTGTTCAAAATCGGCGCACGCATCCGTCAAACCGCTCGTTGCGTGCACATTCACCTGGCCAGCGGCTGGCCCTTTCAAAATCTCTTCCAATCTGTCGCGCTCACTTACAATTCTTCTTAGTTCGTCTCGGCTCTTCAGTAGAGCAACTTTTCGGAAGTGCAGGGCGAAGCCGTGCCAGAAAAGCATTCGCGTAGTTAGAGGGCGGCACCGCGAACCCGTGTAGGGCTCGAAACTCGGGCACCATGCGTTTCCTGCTTCTCTGCTGCCCGTCCTACGCTACGATTCTGAAGTCTGATGAATTAACCAGGCTAGCGAGCGAGGATGCAAACGAGCGAGACAGTTTGGACAGCGCATCTCGCGCGAGCGGAAAGGCACGTTATAGAACGCGATGCCGGATGTCTCGTTGACCTTAAGGTATACACGCACGAATAAGCTGAGATTCCCCCGAGTTCTCATGACCGGTGGAGGAAACCGATGATTGAAAATAAAAAACTGTTGCGCGCGTTTTTGATTGTTGCGACAGGCTTGGTCGCCTGCTTATTGGGAGAAACCACGCACGCGGAACCGTCGCGGTAAGTACATGCCAGAGCGGGCTCCCATCATACTCAACGATTCAGGCAGCCGTGAATGCGGCGTCAGCCGGAACAATCATTGACGTCTGTTCGGGTACTTATCCCGAACAAGTGACGATTTCCACGAACTTGACGATCACGGGCGTGTTGGCGGGAACCGCAGACGCACCCACTGTGGCACCGGCAGTGTATATACTCCGAACAACTATGCCAATGTTACCGACACCACGATGACTGGTGAGCTATGCCCGGCACCCCTAGGGGCGAGCGTGCAGGCGGCAGCATCGTCCACAGCAAACATCAAACAAGAGCACGTCCATCACCTTACAAACCTGCAAAGAAATAGCTCAGAAATGCTCAGTCCTAGGCGCGTCGAGGTGCGGGCAATGTGCCCGTACCTCCGTGCCTCTTACCGCGGGCCAATCCCGTTCTTAATTCTCCAGACGCCGGGCACCATCTAGATACGGTTCGTTGATGGTTGGATGACCCCGTTGCAATAACTTCTAACGGAAGAACGGCTCTTAGACAGAGCGCTAGTCGGCGGGGTTGATGGCGCGAGATTCGGCGGCGGCGATGCCTTGGCGCTGATGGCGGTTTTCGACGCTGGCGCGAATGAACGCGGCGAACAATGGATGCGGAGCCAGCGGCTTGGACTTAAATTCGGGATGGAACTGGCAGCCGAGGAACCAGGGATGGTCGGGGGCCTCGACGATTTCCACGTACACGCCGTCGGGAGTGCGCCCGGTGATGCGAAATCCGGCGCGCGTGAGGGTGTCTTCGTATTCGCAATTGAATTCGTAACGATGGCGATGGCGCTCTGAAATTTCGAGTTGGCCGTAGGCTCTGGCCGCGAACGAGCCCGGCTGCAATTTGCATTTCCAAGCGCCCAGTCGCATGGTGCCACCCATTTCGTCCACGCCCAGAAGCTCGCGCAACTTATAAATCACGCGATTGGGTGTCCCAGGATCAAACTCCGTGCTGTCGGCATGCTCGATGTGCGAAACCGTGCGCGCGTATTCGATCGTGGCGCATTGCATTCCCAAACAAATCCCAAAGAACGGAATCTTTTTCTCGCGCGCGTAGGTGATGGCGTGGACCATTCCGGCGATGCCGCGCTTGCCAAATCCTCCCGGAACAAGAATGCCGTCCACATGGCGCAAAAGGCGCTCGGCGGTGGCGGGCGAGTCAATGTCTTCCGCTTCAATCCACTCGACGATGACGCGATGCCTGTTCGCGAGGCCTCCGTGCATCAAAGCTTCGCGCAAACTCTTGTAAGCGTCTTCGAGCTGCACGTACTTCCCTACCACGCCAATGCGCACTTCGCCCTGCGGATGCTCGAGAGTTTCGAGCATGGCCAGCCAGCGGCTCAGGTCGCGCGGTGGAGCGTTCAGATGCAACAGCCGCAGAATCTGCTCGTCGAGACCTTCGGCGGCAAGCGACATCGGCACTTCGTAAATATTGTTGACGTCGGGAGCAGAGACGACGCGGGCCTCCGCCATGTTGCAGAAGAGCGCGATTTTCGATTTCAGGTCGCTGCCTAGCTGGCGGTCGCTGCGGCAAATCAAGATGTCAGGCTGGATGCCGATGCTGAGAAGCTCTTTCACGCTGTGCTGCGTAGGCTTGGTCTTCAGCTCGCCCGCTGTGGGAATGAACGGCACCAGTGTGAGGTGCACAAAGATCACGTTTTCCGGGCCAAGTTCGAGGCGCATCTGGCGAATGGCTTCCAGAAAAGGCAAGGACTCGATGTCTCCCACGGTGCCGCCAATTTCGACGATCACGACGTCGGGCGCGTCCGGGCCGCCTGAAACTTTGCGGAAGGCCGCTTTGATTTCGTCGGTGACATGCGGAATTACCTGGACTGTTTTGCCCAAGTAATCGCCGCGGCGCTCTTTGGTGATAATGGATTCGTAGATTCGGCCGGTAGTCCAATTATGATCGCGCGTTAAATGCGCGTTCGTGAAGCGTTCGTAGTGGCCCAGATCAAGGTCCGTCTCCGCGCCGTCGTCGGTGACAAACACTTCGCCGTGCTGATAGGGGGACATGGTACCGGGATCAACGTTCAGGTAGGGATCGCACTTCTGGAGGGTGACTTTCAGGCCGCGGCCTTCGAGCAGGCATCCAATCGAAGCAGCCGCTACGCCTTTTCCGAGTGAAGAAACTACGCCGCCCGTTACAAAAATGTATTTCGGGGCGGAACGCAAAGTACTCGACTTCCTCCGGAAAGAACCTGCGTACTCAACATTATGGCCACAATGGCGGCGCGTGTCAAATCACGATTTAAAATTTAATTTCGCAAGATTCACCGCGCGGCTGCGCAGCGGACGATTTCGGGGATCGTTTTGCGCAGATTCTGCTAGTTTGTGGCGCGTTCGCGCAGTAGTTTCTCCACGCGTTCGACGTCCGCGGGCACGTCTACGCTTACGGCGTCATATTCCGTTTCAACCACGTTGATGTGGAAGCCGTTTTCGAGCCAGCGCAGTTGCTCGAGCTGCTCGATGCGTTCAAGCTCTCCGGGCGGCAATGTGGGGAATTCGAGCAGTGCGTCGCGTCGATAACCGTAAACGCCGATATGCTTCCAGTGGCGCGCATCCACCTTGGCGCCCGTATCGCGAACCCACGGGATCGGCGCGCGTGAAAAATAGAGCGCGTTACCGTCGAAATCGCGGACTACTTTTACGACGTTGGGATCCATGATGTCGTTTGGGACCGTAATTGCAGAGCAAGGCGTGGCGATCTGCGCCGAATCTTCCTCGAGCAGAGTTTGGACCACCGCGTCCACGGTAGCGGGATCGATCAAGGGTTCGTCGCCCTGCACGTTCACATAAATTTCCGCGGGCATGTGGATGGCGACCTCCGCCACGCGGTCGGTGCCGGTGCGATGGTCGGCGCGTGTCAAAATGGCTTCCCCGTCGAAAGACGCGACGGCGTCCTTGATTCGCGGGTCTTCGGTGGCAACCACTATTCGCGAGATGTTGGGCGCCTCGCGCAAGCGTTCAACCACGTGCTGAATCATGGGCTTGCCGGCAATCTGCACCAGAGGCTTCCCGGGAAAACGCACTGAGGCGTACCGGGCCGGAACCACCGCCAAGACGTCTTTTGCGCCCGCTGAGCTCATCAGTATTCGCTAACTTTCGCGCGCCGCCGACATCTTAACACGGAGCGCTGGTGCTATTACGATTGCGCTATTACGCCCATGACCGCCAGCCAAGGAATTTTATAATCGTGCCCCTTGCATTCGAATAATCGAGTGCTACACTCGTCCGAAGAGACTCGCGGCGCTGCGCGGGTTTCGCGGTATTGCCCGGGGGCACAGTTTGCCAGACCTCGCTCGGCGCCGTTTTCAGGGCCAATGGTTAGCAGCGATTTGTGCCGTTGTATTATTCTCGCCTTTAATTTCTCCCGCGTGGTCCCAAGAAGAGCCTACTGGTCCGGCTCATCCCGAAAATTCGCAACGCATGGAGAAGGGCAAAGCGCTCAAAGCGGAAACGGATATGGCGCTGATCAACGTCTCGGTGACCGATCCGTATGGCCGCCTCGTGACTGGACTGGAACAGAGCAACTTCCGCGTGTTTGAGGACGGGGTCGAACAGGAAATCATGCGCTTCTCGGGCGAAGACGTTCCCATATCAATCGGCGTGATTTTTGATATGAGCGGAAGCATGACCGACAAGATTGAGAAGTCGCGGCTCGCCGCAGTCCAATTTTTCCGCACTGCGAATCCGCAAGACGAGTTTCTGTTGATTAACTTCAACGACCGGGCGCAGCTAGCGAGCCCGTTCACAGCCAGTGTGGAAGATTTGCAAAGCCGTTTGATGTTTACCGCCGCGCACGGGCAAACGGCGTTGCTGGACGGAATTTATCTGGGCCTCAGCGAGATGAAGGGAGCACACAACACAAAGAAAGCGTTGCTCATCATATCTGACGGAGGCGATAATCACAGTCGCTACACCGAGACCGATATCCGGAAGTATGCTCGCGAAGCCGATGTCCAGATTTACGCCATCGGATTGTACGCACCAAACGGCGGGCCGACGCCGGAAGAACGCGGCGGCCCGATGCTACTGGCTGAACTGACGGAGATGACCGGCGGCCGCACGTTTGCGGTTGGCAGCATGGGCGATATGCCGGACATCGCATCAAAAATCAGCATGGAGTTACGCAACCAATATGTCGTTGGATACAGACCAAGCAACCGCACCCACGATGGAAAGTGGCGCAAAGTCAAAGTCAAACTGCGTCCTCCTAAGGGATTGCCACCGCTTACCGTTTATTCCAGAACGGGCTATTACGCGCCCGGGCACTAAAACTTTTGCGAAAACTAATCTTCTATTTCTGGCGTTGCTGTTGGCGGTACCATGCCTCCGCGCGCAGAACCCCGGGCCATTGCCGCCGAGCCCGCCTCCGCCTCCCACGCCAGGAACGCAGAACCAGACCCACACCATCAAAAACGTCGTGGACCTGGTCGTGTTGCATAGCACCGTGGTGGATGAAAAGGGCGCGTTGGTCGCGGATTTGACCAAAGATAATTTTCGAGTGTTTGAAGACAAGATCGAACAGAAGATTTCCGTTTTCACCAAGGAAGATGTGCCGGTCACCATGGGGCTGGTAATCGACAACAGCGGAAGCATGAAGGAAAAACGTCCGCAGGTGAACGAAGCGGCTCTGTCGTTCGTCCGCACCAGTAATAAGCAGGATGAAGTCTTCGTGGTGAACTTTAACGATGAATATTATCTGGACCTCGACGAGGATTTCACCAGCAACCCCGACGAGCTTCATGAAGCGTTGGAAAAAATTGATACGCGTGGCAGCACTGCGCTCTACGATGCGATCATCGGTTCGCTGGGCCATTTAAAGAAGGGACACCGGGACAAGCGCGTTCTATTGGTTATTACTGACGGCGACGACGACGCCAGCCGCAAGGATTTTTCTTACACGGTGAAAGCCGCCGTGGAATCGAACGCGCTGATCTACGCTGTGGGGGTCTTCAGCGACGAAGACCGCAAAAACAACAAGAAGATGGTACGCAAATCCAAAAAGGATTTGAGTGCTCTTGCGGAAGCTACCGGCGGGTTGGCTTTTTTCCCCGACAATCTCGCTGACGTGGATTCTGTCTGCACCGAGATCGCCAGAGACATCCGCAATCAGTACACCATCGGCTACTATCCGACGAATACGGCAAAAGACGGCACATTCCGCTCGGTCAAACTCGAACTGATTCCACCTAAAGGCCGAGGGAAACTCTCCGTCCGCACTCGAACTGGTTACTACGCAAGCAAGTCTGCTCCCAATTAAATATCGCTAGAGTTGGGTCGTGGTGCGACGCCAGCATTGTATTTTAGCGTTCTTCGCATTTCTGCAAACCTAGCCGCTTTAGTCCTCCGTGAGAGCAGCATGCTGCGCCCGCTGCAACGCAAATCCGAACTATCGGAGACGCCTACGATACCTCCCTTCTTCGGAACTTGTAATCACGATGACTGGATGGTTGCCGATATTGCTGCCGCGCAGCTCGCCGCGGCGAGCGCCCCTACGAAATACTTTCTCGAGACGAGTTGCGGAGTGAGTTGAGGAAGCTTGTTCCGTGGGGAATCTTCGTGCCGAAGTTTTCTGCAACGGTCTGGCCCATGTCGGAGAGACTTGCGCGCGTTCCAAGATTCGTGCCGCGCGCCGTGCCCGAGCTGTACGCGATGATGGGAACGTATTCGCGTGAATGGTCCGTTGTCGGATTCACCGGATCGGGATCGCACCCATGGTCGGCGGTGATGATGACCAAATCCGACGGCCGCATTGCCCTGAGAAAAGGCCCCAGCATCGCATCAAATTCTTCCAGCGAGCGCGCAAAGCCTTCCACGTCCTTGCGATGGCCGTACAACATGTCGAAATCCACAAGGTTTGCGAAGATTAAACCTTTTGGCCGCTGCGCGAGCGCTTCGCTAAGCTTCGCCATACCGTCCGCGTTGTTTTTTGTGGTCACATATTTCTCCACCCCACGGCCGTTGTAGATATCGTGAATCTTGCCCACGCCGAATATCGGAATTTGGGCTTCCGCGAGCGCGTCGAGCAGCATGGGACGCGGAGGTTCAACCGCGTAATCATGGCGCCGCTCGGTGCGTCGAAAATTTCCGGCCGCGCCGGTGAACGGCCTGGCGATCACGCGCCCCACGCGGTTGGGACCGTCGAGCAATTTCCGCGCGATCTCGCACATGCGGTAAAGCTCTGCAATCGGGATCACCTCTTCGTGCGCCGCAATTTGAAAGACGCTGTCGCCGGACGTGTACACAATCGGAAATCCCGTGCGCACGTGCTCCTCGCCTAGCTCTTTAATAATTTCGGTGCCAGACGCGGGTTTGTTACCGAGCGTTCGCCGCCCAATCCGTCGCTCGAATTCTTCAATCAGTGATTGCGGAAAGCCGTGCGGATACACCGGGAAGGCGTGCTCCAACCAAATGCCGGCCATTTCCCAATGCCCAGTGGTTGTGTCTTTTCCCGGAGAAACTGTCGCGCCCTTTCCATAGCTCCCCATGGGTTTTTCGGCGAGGGCTAGATTCGCGAGCGGCTTAATATTGGCGAGGCCTAGGCGAACAAGGTTCGGAATTTGCAGCGGGCGCGAGCGTGTGATGTGTCCCAATGTATCGCGGCCCACATCACCGTAAGCGGCAGCGTCTGGCAATTCCCCAATGCCGACGCTATCGAGGACGATCCAGATTACACGCTCAAAATGTGTATGGCCTGTAGCCACAGCGCCGCCTTTCAAAGTGCAAGCGGTTATTCTGCGGGTAACTGCGAAGCGGGCGCAACCGTTACTTAATCGGCGGAACCCAGATGTCCTGGTCCACGTATGCGACTAGAGGTGTTCCTGCCGGTATATCTACGTTCTTGCCATGCTTGATCAAACCAATCGGGCCGAAACGAACGGTTAAAGCCACCGTTGCGCCGGTCTTGCTTTCACCTTCCCTGCCTTTTGTACCGCGAATCCGGATGCGATTATCTCCCGCCGTTAAATATTGCAGTTGAACGTTCAGTTCGCCGGGCTTCCCCATCATCCCAGCCTTCTTCGCGTTGGTGACGGTGGCAAGAGCGTGTGCATCTTTCTGAACGACGATGGTGTTACCGACTTTCAGGTCGCCGTCGAGAACGAATTCGACACTATCGCCGTCCGCTGCCGTTTTCGAGTTTAGATCGTTGGCGAATTTCAAGGGAACCTCATCGCCCTCTCTCAGGAGACAGCCTTCGCGCGGGCTACAAGTGCGCTTGGAGATATCCGCGATTGCACCGCTTGGGGCGGCTACCGCTCCGTGCGCTACTTCGGCAGCCGCTGACAGCTCGGTACTATGCGCCGACAGCATAGCCGCCATCACCTCTTGGCTCACACCGCATTCTTAAGCTCCACGAGGGCTTGCGGAGAGACGTCAAACCTAGCTTCCTCGGTTTGAATTGCTTTCACAATCAGGGGCGCATCGAATCCCTGTTTGGTCATATTCACGACGTCTTGGTTCGTGAGCGGCGTCCGTGTCTGTGCAAGAATCACTGAGGGAAACAAGACCAGCAGGCCGGCACAGATGAGCCACACTTTGAGTCTCATATAATTTTTCGCCTCTCAATTTTCTTCAAGGCCTCAGCGGGTGGTGAATTCCAATATTGGTGCGCCATCTTGTGGCATCTAAGTTGACGCGCTGTATCGCTACTCGGTTTCTTCAGGTTAATCTATATGATACGCCGTTTCTTAGTGAATCAAGGAATGAGTTACAGCTCCGGTGCAATCAGAGTGCGTCGAAGTTCCTCGCAGGCCCCCAAGGAGCTGATTACTCCGCCCCATACGTGCCGGTGGAGGTGCGGAAGCCGATTTGCTCGCGTTGCGCCAGCGGCGTATAATTTTTGGTTTACGCTCATGGCGACGAAACCCACTGACAAGCTCCCTGCTAGCTCCAGTACTGCCAAGCTCCTTGATGGCTCGACATCGCGCACGGCTGTGCCCGGCGACGCAGAGGAGATCCGCGTTCGCGGAGCGCGCGTTCACAACCTGAAAAACATCGACTTCGTCATCCCGCATAACGCCATTACCGTGGTTACGGGAGTCTCCGGCTCCGGCAAATCCAGCTTGGCGTTCGACACGCTGTACGCCGAAGGGCAGCGCCGCTATATCGAATCGCTCTCGGCCTACGCCCGTCAGTTTCTGGAGCGCATCGAGAAACCCGATGTGGACGAAATTACCGGGATCGCTCCGGCGATTTCCATTCGCCAGAAGAATTCCACGCGTAATCCCCGCTCCACGGTGGCAACCGCGACCGAAATTTACGATTATCTCCGCCTATTCTTCGCGCGCATTGGGCACACCTTCTGCTGGCGCTGCGGTGAAGAAGTCCGAAGAGATACTCTCGATGAGATTGCCGCGAGTGTTCTGGCGCTTCCCGCCGGCCGCCGCTTCTACGTGTTGTACGAGTTAAAACTGACTCCGGAGACTGCGACCAACGCGCCGCAGGCAACGCGACCTCGCAAACCGGTTCGCGTGACACAAGAAGCAGTGCGTGAATCGCTCATCAGTTTGCGCAAGCGCGGATTTAATCGCCTGTATCAGGCGGGCCGCGTTTTCGAATTCTCAGCGCCGGAAGAATTGTTGGACGTGAACTTCACGCAGCCCGTGTACGTGGTGGTGGACCGGCTCGCGCTGGGGCCTGGAATTCGGTCGCGGCTGATGGATTCCGTCGAAATTTGTTACCGCGAAGGTCGCGGCGAAGCCATTCTCGAATTCGTGCCGGAAACGCCGGGCACAGCGCCAGAGCGCTTGGTGTTCAACGAACGCTTCGAATGCAAAAAGTGTGGCGCGACGTACCAAGAACCGGAACCGCGTCTTTTTTCCTTTAATAGCCCTTACGGCGCTTGCCCCCGCTGCCAGGGCTTCGGCAACACCATTGATTTCGACATCGACCGGGTCATCCCAGACAAGAGCAAATCGCTCGCCGACGGCGCGATCCATCCATGGACCAAACCTCGCTACCGCCAGCTTGCCATGGACATGCGCCGGTTCGCGCGCGCCAAAGGAATTCCGGTTGATGTTCCCTTTCGCGAGCTTACCGCCGCGCAGCGCGATGCGATTATCGAAGGCGATCGCAAAGAGAAATACGATGGCGTGCAAGGATTTTTCGCGTTACTCGAACGAAAAAAATACAAGCTGCACGTTCGCGTCTTCCTGAGCCGTTATCGCGGCTATGCCACATGTCCGGACTGCCGTGGAACACGGCTTCGCGCGGAAGCTCGCGTCGTGAAGATCGCCGGCCGCTCGATTACCGAAGTCTGCCAGATGACGGTGAAAGAAGCGCGTCCGTTTTTCGCCAGCCTGGTGCTCACTCTGGCGGAAAATACGATCGTCGAAAAGGTCCTCGAAGAAATTCAGTTGCGCCTGCGTTTTCTCGACGAAGTTGGCTTGGACTACCTCACGCTCGATCGCCTCACTTCGACACTCTCAGGAGGCGAGGCCCAGCGCATTCAGCTTGCGACTTCGCTTGGCTCACATCTTGTCGGCGCGCTGTACGTTCTGGACGAGCCTTCCATCGGGCTTCATCCACGAGACACGAACCGTCTGATTGAAATCCTGAAGGGCCTGCGCGATCTCGGTAACACGCTGCTAGTCGTAGAGCATGATCCCGAGACAATACTCGCCGCCGATTATATTCTCGACCTCGGCCCCGGCGCTGGAGAACACGGCGGAAAATTGATTTTTGCGGGCACACGCGACGCGATGCTCGCCGATCCGCACTCCCTTACCGGACGCTACCTTCGCGGCGACTTGAAAATTTCCGTGCCGGCAACTCGGCGTAGGACCCAAGGTAAATTTCTCAAAATATTTGGCGCGCACAGCCACAATTTGAAAAACACGGACGTGATGATCCCACTGGGGATGCTCGTGGCCGTCACCGGCGTGTCCGGCTCGGGAAAATCCACGCTGGTTTACGACGTGCTGTACAAAGCGATTCAGCTCAAGCGCACTGGCGGAAATTGGCGCGAATGCTGCGATGGCCTGGAAGGCGATGTTGCTGTCACCGCCGTCGAAATGGTTGACCAGTCTCCGATCGGCCGCACGCCGCGTTCAAACCCGGCCACGTATCTGAAAGCGTTCGACCCGATTCGCGAAGTTTTCGCTTCCACGTCGGAAGCGAAAAAACGCGGGTTCACGCCCGGGCATTTTTCGTTCAACATTCCCGGTGGCCGCTGCGAGGCCTGCCAGGGGGACGGCACCGTGACCGTGGAGATGCGTTTTCTCGCGGACGTCGAGCTGATCTGCGAAGAATGCCGTGGCACACGTTATAAAAGCGGCGTGCTGGACGTGCGTTACAAAGAGAAAAATATTCATGACGTCTTACAGATGACAGTTCGCGAGGCTCTCGCCTTTTTCGCGGCGAATCCAAAAGTCACCGCGCGTCTGCGCGTGCTCGAAGAAGTTGGTCTGGGCTATCTCCGCCTGGGCCAATCCGCCACCACGCTTTCCGGCGGCGAAGCGCAACGCTTGAAACTTGCGGCGCATCTTACTCGGCAGGAAAATACGGGCATTCTCTATATTTTTGACGAGCCCACTACCGGGCTGCACTTTGACGATATTCAGAAGCTCCTGACCGCATTTCGAAAATTAATCGAAGGCGGCGCTTCGGTGCTGATCATCGAGCATAATCTTGACATCATCAAGTCATCCGATTGGGTGATCGATTTAGGGCCTGAAGGCGGCGACCAGGGCGGGCGCGTAGTAGCGTCCGGGACGCCCGAACAGGTTGCTCGCAATTCGCAGTCCCATACCGGAAAATATCTGGCGCGCGTTTTGAAGCCCCGCAACGGTTCGAATCACGCGAACGATCATTCGCCGGCCACTTCCAATGGCTCGGCGCAAAGCTCGCCTCCGTACGCATGAAAGCTTTTCCGAGAATCCTGATCTGCGGTTGCGCGCTGTGTGTTTTTCTCGCCGCAGCGACCGCCGGTTCTGCGCAAACCGTAAGCACGTCCCGAAAGAAAATCCCCCAGGACCCCGCCGCCATCGAGCTGAACCGTTTGCAGGTTCAAGCGGAGGCGGCGATGGAACGCAATGATTACCAAGCTGCGGTACAGGCCTATCAGGAATATTTAGCCAAGAAGCCGGATGATGCGACCGTGCATTACGATTTGGGCTGTGTGTACACCGCGATGCAGAAGCCCGCGGATGCGAAAGCGGAATATGAGAAAGCTATCTCGCTCGACTCCAAGATGGCTCCCGCTTATCAGAACTTGGGATTGACTCTGTTAACAACTGATCCGGCGGCAGCTGTTGCACCTCTGCAAAAGGCTGCTGAATTATTGCCCCAGGATGCTCGCACAAAATTCCTGCTCGGTTCCGCGCTAGAACTCTCCGGCAAGCTTGCCCCGGCAATCGAGCAATATGAAGCAGCGGAAAAAATCGATAAAGATGATTTTGACGCTCATTTTGCGCGGGGCCGTGCTCTATTGAGCTCGAATCAAGCGTCTGTTGCGGAAGTTGAATTTCGCGCTGCCCTCGCACTGAAGGGCGATTCAGCCTCGGCGCACTTGGGACTGGCAAAGAGTCTGGTGGCAGAGAAAAAGCCAGAAGCGGCCGCCGCAGAGTACTCCGCATACCTGGCGGCGCAGCCAAATGACAATTCAGCTCGCCTCGAACGCGCTTCCGCGCTGGTCGATGCCGGCAAAGACGACGACGCTCTCGCGGAACTCGATCGGGCCGCGGCCGCCGGGCCAGAGAGTCTTCGCGCGCTGAAGCTGCGCGCACAGGTTGCGTTCCAAACAAAGCATTACGATGCTGCGCTACTCGCGTTGCAAAAAGCGATGGCGATCGCGCCACATGATCCGGATCTCGCCGCGCAGCTTGGCCATATGTATCTCGAGAAGAAAGATTACCCGCAGGCCGTCAATCAACTAATCGTCGCATTCAAAATGAATCCATCCTCCAACGACGTACTCCGCGATTTGATCACCGCGCAATATCTAAACAAGAATTACCCGGCCACCCTGCAGGGCTTGGATATACTTTCCAAACGCGAAACACTGCCCATGGGGAGTTGGTTCATTCGTGCCACTTGTTACGATAAACTGGGTCAGCCGCTTCCGGCGCTCGATGCCTACAAGAAATTTCTCGAGCTGAACAAAGACCAGAATAATGACATGTACTTCGAAGCGTCCGCGCGCGTTCGAACTCTCACCCGAGAGCTCAAGAAGAAATAGGCCGCTGCGCCGTGTGCTTCGCGCAATCGGTGTCGCAATGATCTTTTCTATCTGCGTCGCGGCAGCGCCCATCGCTTCGCCTCTGCCGCGCGCGATTGAGCCGCAGGATAGCACTTCCGCACTCCGCTCCAAGTTTGTGCATGAGAGCGATCCCGCTCGCAAGGCCAAGCTCTTGGTCCAGCTTGGCGACGCCGAATTCCGCGACATCCAGAAAGATGTCGGCGCTGATAATCTGTCGGAAGCGCTCGCTACTGTCCAACAGTATCGCGATGAAGCGCAGTTATGCCAAAAAGCGCTCGAAGCCACGGGCCAGGATCCCGAAAAGCATCCAAACGGATTCAAGCAGCTTCAAATTTCCCTAAGAGAGTCGCTGCGGCGCCTGGATGCCATTATTGTCGAAATTCCTGGCGACGAACAAAAGCCGTTTCGCGACCTACGCCATGACCTCGACGAAATGGACCGGAAGTTGATTCACCAGCTCTTTCCGCGCCGGCCCGAGCCTGAACAAGAGTCGCAGCCGGGCAAACCGAAATCTCAGGGGTGAGGTATGTGGTCTCGCGCCTTAAGCACCTTCAACGCGTTAGCATTATCGGCCGCGCTGGTTTGCTCCATCGCTCCAAGGCGAGCGGCCAATCCCACCCCTCAAAAAAAAGAATATCTGACGGATTCAGAATCAGACAAAATCCGCGAAGCGGTGGACCCGGGCGAGCGCATCAAGCTGTTCGTGTCCTTTGCCGAAGATCGCCTGAAAAAGTTCCAGTACGAGGCCGCCCGCAAGCCCGCCGACCGGCGCCGCTCGGAAATGCTCAATAGCTTGATGAACGCCTACGCGGGATGCATTGACGATGCCACGGATCAAATCGGCCTGGCGCGCGAGAAGCAGGTGGAAATCCGCGGGCCCCTAAAAGTCTTCAAATCGAGAGGAAAAGAATTTTTGGCCACGCTTCAGAAGATCGGAGCGGACGATCCCGAGTTCGATACCTACAAAGACACGCTAGACGACGCCATCGAAGCCACCAAAGACGCTCTCACCGATATCGACGACGCCGAAAAAGAGCTTTCACCGGCGCCCGTGCGCAGAAAGCCCTCCTGATGACGCAGCGTTCGGACAATCTTGGACCGGCGGGAAAAGCACGACGCGGGCGAAATAAATCCAAACTTGTCCCCGGCGGCGAACGCATTTTTCAGCGAATTTATACGCGTCTGGGATGTGAAGGTCGTCCGCCATATTTCGTCGTCGAATTTCATCCCTACACTGGCCTGACGCTTACGGTGCGCCTCCGTGAAGATACCGCTTACGTACGTCTTTCCGACGCCTTGCACAACGCTCCCACGCCCGTGTTCGAAGCTGCAGCCGCGATTTTACTCGGGCGTTTGTACCGCCGCCGTCCGCCGAAGCACCTGCTCGAGATTTATCGCCAGTTTTCCTATGCCCGCGGCACGCGGGAGCGATTGCATCGCTTGCGGCGAACTCGCGCACGCCGCGCGGACCATGACCCTGCGGGGATGCATCACGACCTGGCACCTTTGTTCGCGCGTCTGAATCAGCTGTACTTTCAGAACCTACTTCCTACCCCGCGGCTTAGCTGGAGCAAACGCCGCTGGCGGTCGCTGCTAGGCTGTTTCGATCCTGCGCTCAATCAAATCGTGCTGAACTGTAAGTTGGACCACGAGCGCGTCCCCGAATACGTTGTCGCTTACGTGCTTTACCACGAGATGTTGCACCTGAAGCATCCTATGAAGTTCGCGCGCTGCCGCCGCGAGTCCCACTCGCCTAGCTTCCGCAAAGAAGAAAAAATATTTCGCGATTACGATCGTGCGATGAAATTCCTGGACCGCTTCCCTGCCCGCTGACGCCTCGACGCACGGATTGAACCTCCAGCGAAATAAAAGGAGAAGAATCTTTCACGAACCGGGTAAACGAAGTTATGAATTACCGAGTGTAGTGCGTGGGGGTAGGTCCAACTTCCAAACGGTGACGGTCCCAGATAGCGCCTTCTCGATTGTAATTCGCCATTTCAAAGTCCTGGGTCAGTTCGAGGCAATCGGTAGGACAAGCGTCTTCGCACAATCCGCAAAACATGCAGCGCGAAGTGTCATAGGTGAACGTAGTCAAAACTTTCCGACGCGTGGCGTCATCGCGCAGCCATCCCACTACTATTAGGTTCTCCGGGCACGCCAGCGCGCACAAGTTGCAGGAAATGCAAAGCGATTCGCCGGTCTCGGGATTCATGTTCAGCCGAGGCGCGCCGCGATAGCGCTCCGCTACCATGGGCCGCTCCTGGGGATATTGCTCGGTATAAATATTCTTGGGAGCCTGGTAGCGAAAGGTCAGCATCATGCCTTTCACCAGGTCCCATAAAAAGATCCGCTTAAGAATTTCCTTCATTCGATGTAGTTTGACTTCCGCCCCTGCCAAAGTCAAGCCATGCATCCACTCGAGCAGCTGTAAGGTTCGAGTAAAGCGACTCCTCACCGCCGAATTTGCTTTTCCCCTTCAGGCGGAAACTGGCACGGCGGATCTGAGCCATTGCTCCATTTGGGCGTGATCCACCAAGCCGGCCTGCCGCATTACCAAGCGGCCTCCATAGAAAACCACAAAGTTGGATATGCCACGAACGATGTAGCGGCCCGCAAGCTGCGGATATTTTTCCGTGTCGACTTTCAGCACGATGGCTTTGCCCGCCATCTCCTTCGCCGTTTGTGAAACTTCAGGAGCCGCGATACGACACGGACCGCACCACTCCGCCCAGAAGTCTATGAGCACAGGAACCGGAGCATTTTTTATGGCTTCATCGAATAACACTTCATCGACCGCTAGAGGTTCAGCCACTGGCGGCAAGGGCGATTTACAAACCCCGCAGCGACCGGCGCTGGCCAGATATTTAGCTGGAATGCGGTTGTTCCGTCCGCAATGAGTGCAGGTGCGAATAAAAGGCATACGAGACCTCCGTCACTATTGAATGGATGTTTAATACAGTGTCCAGGGTGCACGGCAAGGGCTTTCGAGATTTCGAAGAGGCCACGGCTACAGCAACAGATTAAAGATTTGAAACGCGCGCTCCCACGCTTCTGTCGCAGGATGCTTGATTTGAGGGTCGATGATCTTGAACGTGCGCGCGACCGCAAGGCTTGATCCTCCCGCAATCACCGGCAAACGAGCTTCAATTTCTTCGCTATAAGGAAGATCGAATTCTGGTTCCGGGGCGATCCTGTCCAATATGCATCCGAGTCCGATGTCGATGTCAAGTTTCTGGAAAGCTTGAATGTTTCTTGCAGTCCCTTGGATATGGGGAGATCGCGCAGCTCTACTACGATTCGTTTGTTGGCTTTGCGGTGTGCTGGCCGATAAGCAGCAGGTCAGCGACTTTTGGTGCTGGGATGACTTCCTGCGCTGTCGGATGTCGCGGAAATGGTTCGCGATCCTGCGGAGGCCCTGTGAGTGCACCCGGACAATGACAATATCCCCGAAGAACATATGGCTGCGACGACAATCAATTTAGAAGTCATAATTAATCTCCGATGCGCCCCTTTGGATTGCTGCCATCTGCCTGGTTGCAGGGGCGCTAACTCGCTACAGCCAGTAGAAAGCAAGAGCAGTTCCAATCCTCCATTCGCACGAAATTCTTATCAGTTTTTCGTAGATATTGAGGGAACGCGACTTAGCCGCGAAACAAAGGTCTACAAAGGTTCCAGTGGCTTCAAATACCTCCAGAGAATTACTGCCGGTGTCAAAAGCTCGACACCAGCTTTACAGCGCACTTACAGCGACACCCGCCGGTATATCATGTCGCCCTGGCTTCTCTCCATGCCGCCAGAGCTCCGCCCGTCGCCCTCGAGATCCGCAGGACGGGAGCGATTTCTTCCACAGAGCGAGCCAATAGCGTCGTGTTATTCTGACAATTCATGCCGGAAAATATTGTATCGGACCACGAATTCATGCGCGCGGCGCTGGCGGAGGCTCGCGATGCGGCTGAGCGCGGTGAAGTTCCCATTGGAGCAGTTCTCGTCCTTGATAACCGCATCGTCGCTCGCGCAGGCAACCGCATGATTACCGATTGCGACCCGACCGCGCACGCTGAAATAGTTGTGCTGCGCGCCGCTGCAAAAATACTCGGAAATTACCGGCTACTTGGCACAACCTTCTACGTCACCATCGAGCCCTGCGCCATGTGCTGTGGTGCCATGATTCAGGCGCGAATTAGCAGGCTCGTCTATGGCGCGGACGACGCCAAGGGCGGCGCCGTGCGCTCCTGTTTCTCCGTTCTCGATCATCCGCAGCTCAACCACCGCGTTGAAGTCAGCTCTGGCGTCCTCGCCGAAGACTCTGCCGCAATCCTGAAGACTTTCTTCTCCGCCAGGCGCTAAGCAGCATTACACTATCCACTGGAGAATTGTTGATGTGCTGTCGTAATAGAAAGAGTCTCAACAACAGAAGTTATTGGCGAATATTCGCGAACTGCGGCCTGGCTTTGGCTTGGCTGTCAACGGCGGTTTCCCTATCCGCGCAATCGTCACCGTCGGCGCCGCCCGGCATGCAAAAGGAGAACCCGCCCTCTGCGGCAGCGCCTGCAGCCAACAGCCGCGGAAATCTCCTCGCACAATTCAATGACTCCCTGGAAGAGCTCACCTCGCGCGTGTCGCCTTCCATCGTTCAAGTGCAAGTCACCGGCTATCGCTCCATCGAATCCAAGGACGAAAGTGAAACCAGCCTAATGGGCCGAGAACGCAGTTTAGGTTCAGGAGTGATCGTTGACCCGGAGGGCTACATCATCACCAACGCGCACGTGGTGAAGGGTGCACAGCGCATTCGCGTGGTTGTCTCCACACGGCCGCTGGGAGATTCTCAGGTGCGTGCGAGCCTGGGTCTCGGTGAACACATTCCGCCGGTGGACGCGAAAATCGTCGGAATCGCTCCGACCATCGATCTCGCCTTGCTCAAAATCGAAGCAAAAGGTTTGCAAGCTATTCCGTTCGCAGACTATACAAAATTGAAGAAAGGCGAGCTCGTTCTCGCGTTCGGGAATCCTGAAGGCCTCGAGAACTCCGTCACCATGGGCGTAGTCAGTTCCGTTGCGCGCCAGGCGAATCCCGCAGTCGCTTCCGTGTTCATTCAAACGGACGCGCCCATAAATCCAGGCAATAGCGGCGGACCGCTGGTAGACACAAACGGCGAGTTGGTCGGCATCAACACTTTCATTCTGTCGGAATCCGGCGGCAGCCAGGGATTGGGTTTCGCGATTCCCAGCAGCGTAGTGAAATTTGTGTACGAAGAGCTTCGTAAGTATGGCCGCGTGCATCGCAGCGTAATCGGAGCGGGCCTTCAAGATATCACTCCTGATCTCGCTGCCGGACTTGGGCTGGCAAGACAGCGCGGTGTGATAGTTTCCGACGTGGATCCGGACGGCCCGGCGCAAAAATCCGGGCTTCATATTCAAGACATCCTTTTGAGTTTGGATGGCCGCCCAATTGGAAGCGTACCGCTGGCGGAAATGATCATTTCAACGCGGCCCGCGAGCGCGATCGTCCAAGCTGAAGTACTGCGCGGCGACAAAAAAGTGACGCTGGAAATTCCGGTAGCCGAAGAAAAGAACGATGTAGATCAACTGGCGGATTTAGTTAATCCAGAGAAGTCTCTCATTTCAAAGCTAGGATTTTTCGGCGTGGAGATCGATGACAAACTCGCGCGGCAACTGGACGAATTGCGCGAGCCGTCTGGAGTAATCGTTGCGGCCCTGGCCGCTGACCTTCTGGGTTTGGAAGCCGACCTTCAGCCCGGAGACGTGATCCATGCCCTCAACGGAAAACACATCGAAAGCATCGCAGCTCTTCGCGCTGCGCTGAAGGCGATGCCCGCAAGTGCTCCCGGCGTCCTGCAAATCGAACGCGACGGAAAATTCATGTACGTCACGTTTGAGATGGACTGAAATTCCGGCTCGATCACTTAGGCTGGATGCGCAGAGTTGTGACGATAGGGAGCCTTTGCTAAGCTAGGGACGCTGCCGCCGCGGAGAGGTGTCTGAGCGGTTGAAAGAGCTCGCCTCGAAAGCGAGTGTAGCGGAAACGCTACCGTGGGTTCAAATCCCACCCTCTCCGCCATATTTTTGTTTTTATTTTCTATTAGTTAACTGCCGTGGTCTTTCTGTGTACCTCTGGCGTACCCTTCGATTCGAGGAGAGCTACGTGGATCTTGCGCCCACGCGCGTCGCACGTCCGCTTCAGCTTGTTCTTGGCGGGCGCGAACCCAGGGCGCATAGTGTTTCTCAGTAATTCGAATGCTCGTATGTCCAAGCAGAATTGAAACTCGCTCAATTGGAACACCTGCTAGAAGCAACTCAACTGCAAACGTGTCCCGGAACCGGTGCGCATGTCCACCCACAATTCCCACGCTCTCAAACAATTTCTTTAGCTTGGCTTGCCAATCGCCAGTCGCGGTTTGGAGTTAATGGAAATCACTGTAGACGAAGAAGGACGCGCAAAACATATCAGGGTCACAAAAGCCCTATCCTACGGATTGACGCAGGAGGCGGTTGCTACCGTTCAAAAATGGCGATTCAAGCCTGCCACGGGACCCGACGGAAAACCTGCCGCTGTTAGGGAAAAGGTCCAGGTGACATTCCATTTGTATTAGCAATCCCGTACGAATGTTCTGAGAATCGGAATCGCCCAACTCTGATTAAAGCGCAGACCCGACATGTAGGTACTAGGAGCAAGATGTCCGGTTATCCGAGTTAAATTTGTTGGGGAAATTGACATTGCGCCACAGGGGAAAACCGTACGGCGCATTGGGCAATACGTTCGGCGCTGGAAGCTTCGCGGGCAGAAATGAGAAAGGCGAGCCAGTTGTTGCTTGACTCGCCCGTCCCTGCAAAATTATTCAATGTAATTCTCGAACTACCGTCCGAACAGCTTCCTCCGGAAAGGCGCCAAGCCCAGGAGACTCGTGCCGAAAAGCAGGATGGACGAAGGCTCCGGGGTCGCGGATGTGGTGGTTCCGAATGTAGTTACCAATCCGTCCCCGGTGGCGGAGCAAAAGTCTAGATTCGTGATGCAATAGGCGCGACTCGTTACAGTGCCCGTGTCATCAGATTGGTTGTAGCCATTGCCAGAGCCGTTCCGTACATTGTCCTGGTTCGAAACAAGGACCTCAAGCAACAGATCGCCATCGGCCGGGTTGTAATTGAACGGGGTAAAACCCGAAAACGTAAACGACGGGTTGTCGTTGATACCGCCGGCTGGAATTACAAACGTCCCGATGACGTTGGGCCCGCTAATGTAATTGCTACTTAACGTGGTACTCAAATTGTTCACCGCGTTTAGAGGCGCATATCCCCACTCGAATTTATAGGTACCGCCAATTGCCGTGGAGCTTCCGCCGAATTCGCTGGTGTAGTACCAAGTCAGAGAATTGATACTGACCGGGCTAGAGAAAGCGGTGGACGCATAGACCTGTTGATAGTCGATGGACTGCCCTGAGCTTATTCCGCTGTCATTGCACATAAACGGGTAACAGTTACCGTTATCGTTAGTACCAACCGTAACGCTTCCAGCGGCGGCAACGTGCGCCATCGCCAAAGCAGCAAAAGCGGTCAGCAGGACCCTAATGTACTTGGACATTTAGACGCGCCTCCTGGGCCTGCGAACTGATTCATCCGCAGAGAGTTTGTAGATTCATTGCAGATTGCTGGCCAAATTAATCCAACTTCACCGATACTGAAAACAAAGGGCTTCAACCTCACAACGACCCGCCGGGCGAGTGCCATCATGCAAAACATTGCACATTAAACCTTGTGAATTCTTCGCCTTGCCTTAGGTTCCGAGAATCCCAGACCCGCCGAGCAGTGATTGTCTTAGTTTTGCCACCCCGGTGCCATCCCAATCCCTGGTCTCGCCTGGACACGCTAATGCTTGCGATGCCGATTTCATGGAGGGGAACGCTGCAACAGTACGTAGGCCGGCTGCACCGCCTCCACGTGAATAAGAAAAAAGTCCAGGTCTACGATTACGCAGATGTCCAGGTTGCTATGCTGGCTCGTATGTATAAGAAAAGACTCTCAGGCTATGCGGCGCTTGGTTACACGGTGGTTGACAATCCCGATGGTTAACAAATGACGTAAATTGTGATATCCTTACTGTAAAGGAGGGAGGTAAAGATGGCCCACTCTAGCACGATTAGCAGTAAGGGACAGATCACCGTACCTCGTGAGATCCGCAATCGCCTCGGGCTGAAAGAGGGAGATCGCGTGGAATTTGTCGTTGAGAATGACCGAACAACCATCCGCCCCGCGCGCGCACCTGAAAATCCATTCGCAAAATATGTGGGTGCGCTGCCCGCCTTTTCCCGGGTGCATGAGGTAAATGCCTGGATCCAGACGCTGCGCGACGAGGAAACTCAGGAACAATGAGAACGGCGATCGATACCAACGTGCTTTCCGTCCTTTGGTCCAAGGAACCGCTAGCCTCAAATATAGCGAAAAACCTAGGCAATGCAAAGACTGAGGGCGGTTTAGTTGTAGGCGCGCCAGTCTACGTAGAGTTGCTGGCCTATCCCAAGGCCACGGAATCCTTTGTGAACAGCTTTCTGGCGGATACAGGCATCGACGTCGATTTCGAGTTTCAACAACGCGTATGGCTTGAAGCCGGCCGGCGGTTTGCACGGTACGCAAAGCGGCGGCGAAGAACCGGGCAGCAAGGGCCGAGGCGTTTGCTTGCTGATTTCATCATTGGATCGCATGCCTTGGCGCAGGCGGATCGTCTCATGACACTCGATCCGAAACGATACAAACAAGATTTTCCCGAAATGAAACTTCTATAGTTCGGCCTGATTCGTAGACTCGCTCTACCTCTGGTCGTTCCTGCGAGGGTTTCTTGTTGTCTTTGGTGTCTGTTCTGGACAGAAATTCGGCCCAAACATGAGAACATGTTGAAGGGATTAGAAGAGGCGAGACTACAGAATCGGCTGCATTCATGCGATCATTCGCGTATGCCAATGAAAACACAGAACTACGCGGACAGGACCTGGTGAGTATCCCACCTCTCCGCCGTTTCTGTAACTCCAGGAAGCCGCGCAGTTCTTCATCCAACTCCCCCTCGACCCGTTCCGTTCGGAACACCGAATTGGAAAAAAACGAGGGTGGCGCTAACCGCAGCGCAAACCAATACTCGCGCGGAGGCCGCTCATACGTCCGTCTTCAGGATTGACTAGAGCTCCGGTTGCTGCTCGCGGCGTTTGCTTTGGTGTCTTTGGTGTCTGTTTCGGCTCGAAATTGGTGCTATTCATGCGGAAGAGTTGAATAAGTTGAAATAGGCGAGATCGTAGAAATAACCTTAACCTCACAAGAAAAGCGTCGCAGCAAGCGTTCGCGGATCTTGCGAGCGCCCCAGTACGGCTTCTCTCGCTTCATCACCCGCCCACTGAAAAATGATCGGATTTGTTCAGTTTCTTATCTGAAAAGCAATTCCCGACGGCTGCGCCACTGAATCAATTCCGGAAATTCCTCGCATTGACCGCTCGCTAGATGCGTTCGAGCAAGGGCCGTGTCGCCGGTCAGGTACCTCCGTATATGCTCATCATCCTGTAGTAGATGCCCACTTTAGGGTCTATTGGGCAGGTACTAGAGTTTTTCTAAATTGGGACTTTTGGGGGGTTACCGAACGCCACGATTTCTTCCATTCTCCCCATAGCAGTTGGGGCGCACGTTTCTTGTTACGAACGGCTTATGAACACTCCACAAGATCGATACGAAGTTATCGAACCGCTTGGCATGGGCGCCACCAGCCGTGTCGATAAAGCCCGCGACACGCTTATTGGACGCATCGTCGCTCTGAAAACCTTTCTTCACGGTTTTGGTTCCCGCGATCTCCAGCAACAATTTCTCCGCGAAGCCCAGATCATCGGCGGCCTCTCGCATCCCAACATCGTTGCCCTCTACGATGTCGGCACGAACAAAGAGGGCGCGCCTTATTTCGTTATGGAATATGTTGAGGGGAAAACGCTGGAATCCGTTTTCGACGCAGGCCCTCTGCCTCTTCCTCGCGTCGCGGTGTGGGCGGGCGACCTCGCCACCGCACTCGGCCAAGCCCATCGCGCCAAGATCATTCATGGCGACGTGAAACCCGCCAATGTTCTGATGACCCCCGAAGGTCAAGTAAAGCTCGGCGACTTCGGCATTGCCCGCTTTTCGACGCAAGTCTCTGGCAGCGGAAATCTGATGGGAACTCCTGCCTATCTGTCGCCTGAACAGATTCTCGGTAATTTGCAAGACAGCCGTTCCGACCTTTTCTCTCTGGGTATCATTCTGTACCAGATGTCGACCGGCATTCGGCCATTCGATGGCGATTCCGCCGTCGCTGTCTGCGCGCAAATCATTTCCAGCGCGCCGCCGCCGCCTTCTCATCACAATCCTACGCTGCCTCCTGCCTTTGACCACCTCGTCATGCGCTGCCTGTCTAAGAACCCCGCAGATCGATACCCCACCGCCGAAGACCTGGCCGCCTCTGTTTACCCCTTCGCGCGAAACAAGCACGCTGAACCGTCACGGTCCAATTCTGCCGCAGCTCAGCGGGCCAAGATCTCTTGGTGGAGCCGACCCCTTCAACACAAAGACATGTGGACAGTCACGTCTGGTCTGCTCCTTCTCATTTCCCTCGTGTCGATTGTCCCCGTCCTCCGCAAACACTCAATTCCCACCTTGACCGCCTCTGCGGCTATGGTCGATCCCTCTGCCGTCACGCCGAACCGCAGCACGCCGCCTGAATCAGCCTCACCTCCAATGATCAATGTCACTTCCTCTGCAGTTGTGGATTCACCGGCAACAGATTCTTCGGCTCCTTCAACGAAACCCGAATCGCCATTTCCACGCTTGTCCGCGTCATCGACCTCGAAAACTCCTCGGCGGGCCGCATCACTCGCGACTCGGCGGCAAGCTTCTACTTTGACCCCTGAGCCGACGCGCGACACGTCTCTTGGACAGCCTCCCGTCACCGCGACATCCGCCAACGCTCAGCCCCCTCGTCCCAAGCAACTCGCTTCTCTTCGCGTCGAAATCGTCTCCGCCATCGCGGAGGAAACCCTCGCTGTCTACGCCGGCCAGGATGTTCTGATCTCTACTCGGCTCGACTCCGCCCATCTGCGCGAACCGCGCTATTTCGATTGCCCCTTGGCCCCCGGCGTCCATCCCCTGCGCGTCGCCCTGTACCGAGCCGACGAGAGCCTACACATGCAAAAAGAAGGCTTTGCGGAGATTGTCTCTGATGGTTCGAACACCCTCGACATTCGCGTCAACCGCCGTTTGAAACTTCTCATTCGTAAGGAAGCCGTGCTGGAAGTCAGCTGGCCAAACCCGCATTCTGCTCAATACACTTCTCCACTCGCAGCCGTCTCCGCTTCGTCAGAATGATTTCAGGTTAAAATATTCAGTTACTAACTTCTTGAAAAGAATACTTCGTCAGCCAAGGTGCACCCACGGCTCGATGGACTGCGAGAGGAGCCGCGGTTTCGCGATCTGCTTGGCGCTTGCTAGCCCAGCCCAAGGGCCACTAGTTATGCGATAGATGCCGAGTGGGCACGCGCGGCAAACGCCGTGGCGGCTGGAATTCAATGGTGATTTCCTGCTGAGCTTGGACAGGCCTTCTGTTCAAGAGAGTGGGCTCGAAACGCCACTGGCGAATGGCGCTTATTGCAGCAGGAAGAAGAGAGATCGATCCGCTCACGTGCTTTACATCCAGGACTTGGCCGAACTCTCCGATGGTGGTGCGGACCTTTACGGTTTCCGGCGATCCATGTCGTTCCCCCGGCCTTGGATAACGAGGCCAAACGAACGAGACAAGCTCACCGGCTTGCAAGCGAGCGGGTTTATGAGCCGGCGTAGGTCCGGGCTCAGGAGAAACAAGAACAGAAAGTTGCGAGGTGATCGCAAACGAAGAGGAGGCGGCGATCGGTTTTTCCGCGACAATCAGCCGGAACGGTTTGCTGCCGTGGCCTGAGCCAGTGAAAAAGATTGTGGAAGGCGATGACAGGTGCGGCGCTGCGCGCATCGCAGGCGTTACCCGTCGTGGGGCGGGACTTGGCAGCGCGTTTCGCGGGATTAGCACGGTCGAGCCCTCGCTCTCGGGACTGGCATCGGGATTATCGGAATCAGCGAGAGGTTGGGCCGTTATCGTTGAAGATGGTCCGACCGGCCCCACGCGGGTAGGTAAATCTTCCGGTGGTGCATTGAGGGATTGAGCGGATGGGCTTTCTGAGCGCGATCCTGTCGTCGCCGACGCCGGCGGATTCACTGCGGGCGGAAGGAAGGTATTTGCCGCCGGCGGAGTGGAGGTTTGCGAAGTCGTTTCGTCAGGGTGATTCAGTAGTGCCGGTGACGTGGCATCAACAGCCGGTATTGATTTCTGGGCGTCTCGGAGGCGTTTTCCAATCGGGCCGCGTCCCACTGTGAACCCGGCGGTGAAACCGATCACCGCGAACAATAGCACGAATGCGGCGACCTGAAATCCGGATATCTCAAGAACATGAAAGTGTGAGGGCGAGTCCTCGATACGATCCACTGACGATTCGACTCTGTCTGTTCGAACTTGCGGTCCAAAATCGGCGACTGGAGTGTGGCGATGCACTTTTTCCTGGAGATCTTCGACAAGAGATAGAGCGCTCGCATCCAGAATCTCACGCGCCACGATCTGAGATGCTTGGGGCGCGGTGCGCGCCGTCAGCTGTGGCGAGGAGGTTTGGACTTGATCGAGGGCAAAACTTCCAATCGGCTCTGTTGGGAAGTCTTCAAGCGTCGCCCGGACGTGACTATCAACTGGCTCTGGGGCGAGGCCCTCACTCAGCTCGGGAATAGAGGTCTTGATTGGTTCGGGCGCGAAGTTTCTTGCAGGTTCCGACGGAATGCTGGCCTCTAGGCTCTGCAGAAAGTCCCCGATTGAAATTTCCGCGGCGGAGCCGAACATCGAAACACCGGCGTCGGTAGGAGTGGCGGCTGGAATTGGGAGCGGACCCTGCTGTGGTTTGGTTTCGTCAACCGGGGTGGTGTGTATTGCATCAGTGCTTTCAGACGGGAACATTTTCGCGTAACGCGTGGACACTTCCTCATCGCGAACTGATGAGTTACTAAAGATCCTTCTGGACTTGCGAGAACTGATTTCCAAATGTTGCTTGTCGCGGCGAGGCAGCTTAGGTAGTTGTTCAAAATTGGGGGCTGGCTTTTCGGACGCGATCCAATTTGAAATTTGATTGCGGGCGTCGGCGGTGAGATTAACAAATCGGATGCCAGCGCCTTTTTTCGATTCCGCTAGCCACACAATCTGCGCGGAGATTTCGATGCTTTGCCTGGAGCTGGGCAATTGAATGCCAATGCGGGGGAGGTAGTCACCTACTACAAGGAGGTCGGCTACAGCAATGGCCATGCCCGTCTCACTAATATTGACGACAATACCGCCATTGGTATCGCCGAACATGACGTACGCGAGGGAAGCAGGAGTGGTGCGCTTCTGAATACGGCGGTCACGCGTGGGATGAATCGCCTCAACCGGCACCTGACGTTCGGCTTCGAGTGCGGCTGCTTTCGCTTGTGCCTGTGCGTCCGCTTCCTGCTCCGCCTTATTTCGCTGCGCGATTTCCATGAGTGTTGCTAGCCTGCCGCCCGCATTCCAAAGTGCGTCAAAGACGGACTCAACATTCTTCGGGTTGAACTGAAACTGCCGTGCAGTAAGAGTCATTCGGATGCTGTCGTAGATTTCATGGTGCTGGCTTTCGGAAAGATAGTCCTGCAGTTCAGAATAGAGTGCGCCGTTCCCGTAATTCTCTTTCCACTCAAGAATGGCCTGGAGACGACGATCGGCCTCGTTCTCCAATTCTTGTTCTTGCGGTTCTGCTGCGGCACATTCGGCGAACACTTCTGCTTGGCTGTGGGGTAATGCCATGGTTATTTCTCTCAATCCACCACGCAGTTCCTGAACCTTGTTGGACGGTAAAGATGTTTTGCGACAGACCCACTCTCCGCGCGTCTTGTCGAAACCAATCGAGGCGCGATACTCATCTGTTTCATACTTGAATACCGGCAACGGCTTGAGCGGTGGCCACCTATCGGCCAGGAGTAATTTCAGCTCGGCCTGTTGCACGGGAGATGTGAGTCCGGCAATGTTGGGCCTGGCTCGTTCGTATTCATTCAATTTCATGATTCGGCCCAAAAAGTTCTACCCGACAAACGACTTTGCCGGCTGCGGCCAGCAAAGTCTTAGAGGTGGCCGTCGCGACGGGGATTTGAACGACGAATGTTTCGAAGGGCAACAAGTGCGCTGAAGTATTCCTGCAGATTCCCGTCTCCCCATCCCACCGCTTTGTGCGGTGAGCGTCGTCTGCCTTGCTCCCTTCGTTGTCGAGGTCCCTACAAGAATTCCCGGACCACCGCTCCCGACCAAAACGTCGTGGAACTGTGCACGTTTATCACACCGGTAGAGCACTTCTTCGCAGGCCAGAGAGACTTTCTGGAGATCGGTACTGTTGGACTTAGGGCAGGGCACGTCCATCTCATCACCCCTTGCAGCCCCACTTCAGTGGGGGAAGAATCCTTTCTGATCAACTTCCTCATCCGCTGTGATAACTTTCCTGAAGTGTAGTTCAATCCTCAACCCCGTCCGGCGAGATTAGTTGCTTGCCTCCGTTCGAGGAGACCTCGTTCCGGCCATTTTCTGAGCCATGTACAGGCGATGTCGTCTGCAGCCGACATTCGCTTAGAAGCTGTTGCATAACCACGCTGCGTTATTGATTACAAAAGACATAACTGGGGTTGTGGAACACATGTTCTAAGAGTTGCTTAAGGGCCGAATTATAAGATCATTTCTTCCGATTTCGTCAAGGTAGCCAACTGTGCTTGAGAACAGTCTGGAAGGTGGAAGGATTCTAGAGTCGGAGCGTTCACCGAAGATCGGGCTACCGGGCGTGTCAACCAATATCCGGTGGAGGATAGACATACGAAAACCGGCCGCGTTGAGCCAAGGGATAAAGGAGTGTCACTCCTGCCGTGCTGGAATAAAACGGCAAAATCGAACGTTGGCACAGATCGCTCAAAGGAGAGTGCATCCGGCCGGGAACGCCGCTGTCGCTCGAAGATGCGCGGCGTCTGGTTAAGGATTAGGTAGACCATTACAACAACGTGCGTTTGAACAGCGCCATCGGCTACATCACGCCGAAAGACCCGCTCGCCGAGCATCCGCAGGAGATTCAGGCCGAGCGGGATCGGAAATTGGAGGCGGCGAGGGAACAGCGGAAGAATCGCCGCCAGCGGGCCGCGTGACGGATGAAACGGATTCTTCCGGTTGGATGACCACACGGTCGGAGTGTCCCGGGCGAGATCGGCATTTCCGGGCGCAACGTTTAGCCCATCGGATCGGAGATTCCCGCCCCGAAGGGCGGAATACTCGCTAACGGAAAGCGCCCTCTCTCCATTTCAGGCTGAACCAACACAGAAGAGGTCGTCGCCGAATTTCCCGAAAACCCGCTTTTTGCCGGTGAGCTGGCAAGACTCAAGGTTTCCTGTGTTTGCGCCCCGCAATGAATTCCAATTAACTGCGCGCTCCACGGGAGAACTAGCATAGTGCCAGCGCCCCAGCCCGCGGAATTATGTGCCAAATTGAACAGATACCGCCAGGTCCGCGGTCCAAACTAATGCATCGATCCTGAATCCGAGGATCGATTCACTGGAGGCTACAATGTTTGGATACGGGATAGTAGGAACCATATTGATTATCTGTACGATCGTTTGGCTATTACGAAGAGCGTAAGAGCGGAATACCTATGAGCTGTGAAGAGTGCGAACGACTCCGCGATTTACAGGCCAGAACGCACCGGTCATATCTGGAGCACATCGGCCACGACCCCCGAGAAGGTCAAACCACAAAGACTCCGAATGATCCCGAACGTCAACTGAGAGACGCCTACGATGCAGCAGCAGCGGAGTACAAGGGCCACCTTGCCACGGCACATCCCCTGCCCACTTCGCGCTAGACAAGAACCCTCTATTTGTTAAACGAGAAAGTTTCTTCGGCAATTCGTCAAAGTTTCACCGGTCGGCAGGCGATTGCGGACCCAGAAAACCGTTTGCGCATTGTTTTATTGCTGGAATCAGATCGGTGCGGAGTTTCGTTTTGTCCAGTGATGTGACCGCACCAAAACTATGAGCGAGAGCCTTGGTGCGGTTGTCATTCCAGATCGACATTCCCATTACAAGCGAGCCTGATGAGTCGAACCGGGACTTGACCCGCAGTAGTGTAACGATCTTGCCGTCGGACATGTGTAAGTCCATAAGGATGACTTGTGGTTTCCTGTCGGATGTAAGTTTTAACGTTTCAGCAATGTTCACAGCTTCTCCAACTATGCTGATCTCAGGATTTCCTTTAAGCAGATTCCGAATCGCACGATCTCAGCGTCTCGGCGGCCAACAGCACTCTGATTGACATTGGATGCGCTCCTTATGTATTTTTCCCTGTTAGCAGAGAATTTGGCCGGAGAATAGTTCGCTTGAGATTGCGTCCACCGCCACTTTCCTGACCATCCCTCAATCATCATCCGCCGGTGACTTCGTGACCCTCCCGTGCATCTTCTTAAGAGTACTGAGCAGGAACATTTAGACTAAAGTGCGGAGCCAATAGCTGCGATATAGTTAATGAGCCTATGATTCCCAACCTCGCAAACAAGCAGACTAAGACTTTTCGCCTCCGCGTGGCGGTGTGCATTCTGGTTCTCACTCTCGGTGCGGTCACCGTATGCCAGGGTTATTCCGTCCTCACACACGAAGCCATCATCGATTCGGCATGGAACGATGGCATCAAGCCGCTGCTCCTGAAAAGATTTCCCGATGCAACTCCGGAGGATCTGAAAACCGCACACTCCTACGCCTACGGTGGCTGCGTGATTCAGGACCTCGGCTACTATCCTTTCGGCAGCCACTTATTCAGCGATTTGCTTCACTACATCCGCACAGGTGATTTTGTGCAGGCGCTAATCCGCGATTCGCAGGATCTAGACGAATACGCTTTCGCACTCGGCGCACTGGCGCATTATGCCGCGGACAATGAAGGACATCGCGTCGCCGTAAATCTTGCCGTGCCCATGCTCTACCCCAAGCTGCGCGCGAAGTATGGAAACACCATAACTTACGATCAAAATCCGCCCGCGCACCTGAAAACCGAATTCGGCTTTGACGTCCTCGAAGTAGCGAGAGGCCGTTACGCTCCCGACGACTATCGCGAGTTTATCGGATTCCAAGTCTCGAAGGCTCTTCTGGAAAAGGCTTTTCAGGAAACTTACTCTCTGGAGCTGAAATCCGTCTTCTCAGATTTCGATCTTGCCATTGGAACCTATCGCTATAGTGTCAGCAACGCGATACCTACTGCGACCAAAGTGGCATGGGATACTAATAAAGACCAGATCCAGAAAGATATTCCAGGAATCACAAGACAAAAATTCCTCTACCATCTTTCCCGCTCGAGTTACGAAAAAAACTGGGGACGCAAATACCAGAAACCGGGGTTTAAGGTTCAACTCCTGGCCTTTTTCTTCCGCCTGGTACCGAAGATCGGCCCGTTCAGTGTTTTCAGGTTCAAAACTCCCACTCCTGCAGCGGAAAAATTATTCGAAGCCAGTTTTAACGGCTCCGTCACGGACTACGAGCATTTTCTCCACGAACAAAAAGATACCGGGCATATCGAGCTCGTCAACGATAATTTCGATACCGGCACGGTGACCGGCCCCGGGCAGTATCGTTTGGCCGACAAAACCTACGCCGAATTATTAGACCGCTTGGCAAGAGATCATTTCGCTCAGCTTTCTCCAGATCTTCGCAAGAACCTGTTGGATTTCTACGCCGATCCCAACGCGCCGGATACGACAAAAAAGGATGGAAAGGAATGGTCTAAAGTCCAGAAAGAAGTCGATGAATTGAAGAACGCGACCACCCGCACAGCCGACCTACGCTGATGAATCTTGATCCATCAACGCAAATAGTCCGCTCGCGTTTCGTTACGAACTCTTTCGCGTACTTTTTCCCGAAGCCGGGCCGCCGATTTTATTCAGCGTTTCTTGCGCCTTCGATTTGTAAGGACTGTTAATCGAGACCGCTTCGGTGAGCACCGCGCGCGCTTCGGGAATGCGCTGCATCTTCGCCAGTGTGAATCCCAGGCGATAGAGATTGCGCGCGTAGAGAACGGTATTCGATTTGAGCAGCGGGCTGGCCTGTTTGAACGCATCCACCGCCGGTTGGTTGCGGCCTTTGTCCACGTTTGCTTCGCCAATCGCGGAATACGCCAGGCCTTTTTCCACCGACACTTGCTGCTGCCACCCCTCGTCGCTCAAGTTGTCCGGTTTCTTGGCCTGAGCCAAAAGGTCCAGCGCCAGTTGAGCGTCGGCGGCCGCTTTGTCCAGCTGCTGATTGTTCTCGGTCCAATAGTCCGACAACAAAATCAGCATCGAGATGTTATTGGGATCGGCCGCCAAAATTCTTTGCGCTGTATCCAGCATTTTCGGGGTGTCTTGCGCCTGCTGATAAGCGATGGCGGTCTGTTCGCGCACTGTAGTAGTGTACGGAGAATCGGGAAACGACGTTACATAGCGCTCGAAAAGCGCCGCGCGCGCGACCGGGTCAGTCGTCTTGTAGGCGGCGTTCACCATCGCGTACTCCACGTAACCGACATCGCCCTGCACGTTACTTAGGTTTGCGGTCTTCTGAAGCGCCCATTGATCGGGCGCCGTCCCTTCCGGCGCAGGTGAATTTTTATATTGCGCGATGATTTCAGCTACCTTGTCGCCGGCATCGAATAATTTTTTAATGTCGCCTTGTTCCTCCGCGGCGTGGACCATGCTTACGGCCGCGGAAAGATTGGTGGGATCGAGCGCGAACGCCTTTGCCGCGAATGCGTAAACCTTCGCATAATTTTTCTGCGCCAGGTAGGTCTGTACGTACAGCTGGTCGGCAAGCAACTCGAGGTCGCCCTTGCCGAAGTCAACCGTGAACTTATCGAGCAGAGCCACTTTTTCGGGCCCGTCGGGAGCGGCGTAAATTTCCGTAAGGGCTTTATCTTCGGGCGTGCCGGCGGACACCGAGACGCTCTTGCCAATTTGCGCAAAGGCCGCCGTCGAGATACTAAGTGAGACCGCAAGGATAATCGTCAGTTGCCGCATGGTTACCTCCCGATTTCAATTCAAAAATCTCCGCCGCCGATGGTTTCCGCGGACTTCGCAAATACCGGGACAAATCGCGGCACGCGCCTGCAATATTCTTGGTAAGAAGCGCCGAACCGGTTGCGCAGTTCACGCTCTTCCAGCGTAATGGCAATTCGCGTTAACACCACCCAGGCGGCCGCAACAATCCACAGCCAACGTGTTCCAGCCAGAAAACATGCGCCCAGAATCGCGAGGAACGAGCCAACGTATCTCGGATGCCTGATGCGCGCATAGATTCCTCGATGCACGACTTCCCCGCCGCCGGAAAGCTCGGTCTGACCCACAAGCCGCTCGGTGCCCAAATCTTTGTGAACGCGCCAGAAAATCCAGACTTCGAAAATAATCAGCGTAAAACCCGCGATGACTTGCCATAACGGAGCCTGCCGAGCCCGGAATAGGTCGCCATGAAAGACTACCAGGAAACTTGTCACCGGGGGCCAGGACAGCAGCAGCCCAGTGATGTAACCTGCCTTTGGATGGGCGCGCCAGTATCCCACTCCGAGATGCATTACGAACCAATAGAGCGGGATGGGGAGTTGCAGAAAAAGAACGATCGCGGCAATCCAGCCCAGGAAGTTCACGGGCGCATCTTATCGGAGGCGCGCTTCGGAGAACAATAATTTTTGCGCTCCAATTAAAAGACAACTTGGCTGCGGCGACACGTCTGGAGCCAACCTGCCAGCCATTGACGATTCGAGCGTTTCGATAGACGATTCACAGCGGAGTTTAGCCTGATAAGGGGGGAACAAATGCCGGCAGCCACATCTTTTGAAAAAATCGAAACTGAACAACTGGGCGTCCGGATTACCCGCCAGATGTTGAACGGCGAAGACGCCACTCTCGCGCGAATCTTTCTGGCACGCGGAGCAATCGTGCCGCGCCATTCCCATCGCAGCGAGCAATTTTCATTCATTTTGTCCGGCGCGCTCAAATTTCAATTTGATGACTCCGAGCTGGTCCTGCGCGCCGGTGATATCGTGTTAATCCCCGCAAATGTGCCGCACACAGCCGAAGCGCTGGAAGACACGGTCGACATAGATTTCTTCGCACCGCGTCGTGAAGATTGGATTCGCAAAGACGACGCGTACCTCCGCGGCGGCTCGGATAAGGAATAAGTAATGAATCTTGGGCTAACAGGACGCGTCGCAATTGTTGCCGCGGCAAGCAAAGGACTCGGCCGCGCGATCGCCGAAGAATTCGCAAGAGAGGGCTGCCAAGTGGCCATCTGCGCTAGGACAACCGCCGATCTCGAGCGCACCGCCGACGAAATCGGGAAGGCAAACGCATCCACCATATTCTGGCGCACAGTGGACGTGACCAAGTCGGAAGCCGTGCGTGCTTTCGTCGAAGAAGTGGACAATCAATTCGGACGCATCGATATTTGCGTCACGAATGCGGGCGGTCCTCCCGCAAAAAAGTTCCTCGAAATCAGCCTGGAAGACTGGCACGCGGCGGTTGAGCTGACCTTGCTGAGCAACGTCTATTTCGCGCGTGAAGTTCTACCGCGAATGCAGCGCAATCGATGGGGCCGACTGATTACACTCACCTCCATATCCGTGAAGCAGCCCATCGATGGACTTCTGCTTTCCAATTCCCTGCGTGCAGGTGTGACGGGCTTGGCCAAAACGCTGGCCAATGAATTCGGCGGCGACGGCATTACGGTGAACAATGTGTGTCCCGGCTTCACGCTTACCGAGCGCTTGGAAGAGCTGGTGGAACTACGAGCGAAGAATGCCCACGTCAACCGCGAACAGGCGATTAAGAATATGAGCGCGCAAGTTCCCGCCGGACGGCTCGGCCAACCCGACGAGTTGGCCGCGCTCGTAACATTTCTCGCGTCCGAGCGCGCGAGTTACATCAACGGCACCACCATCGCGGTGGACGGCGGCTTGGTGAAAGGTCTTCTGTAATGAGTAGTGAGTCGTCAGTATGCGAGAAGAATTCGCAAATCGCGAAGATTGTTTCCCGTGGGGCCCGTCACAATGATGTCGTCGAGAAATTTGAAGAAGTTGAAAGCGTCGCTGCGACGAAGGAATTCCGAAGGTTCCAGACCTGCTGCTCGCGCGCGCTGAAGCGTGTCGCCATCCGCAACCGCGCCGGCCGCCGGGCTGTTGCCGTCAATTCCATCCGTCCCCGCGCTCAACACCGTAACATTCTTGCCCGCAATTTTCGGAACGCATGCCAACACGAAGGCCAGATTGCGCCCGCCGATTCCTTCGCCCGTCACCGGACTGCTCACTTCCCCGCCGGCCAGCAGCGCGACGCGCCTGCGCGGATTGTCTTTCTTCAACGCTTCGAGCTGTGCGAGCAAATAGTCGGCCGCTTTTTCAAGTGGCCAATTGTCGGTAGAGTTGTCGGCGAGGCAGGTGAATCCCTCCGATTCGCAAGCGTGATGGCAGACGTGCGTTAAATCGTGCGTGCGAAGTAACAATTCGAAATGCGAGCGCGCGAAGGCAGGATCGCCTGGCTTCGGAGTCTCTCTAAGCGTTCCATCTTCGAACTGGGTGCGAATGGATGCCGGCAATTTTGCCGGCAAACCATAGCTGCTCACGATTCGCTCTGCATCTTGAATTGTCGTGGAATCCGCTAAAGTCGGGCCTGAGGCCAGAGCTGACTCCTGCCCCTCCGGAACGTCACTGATCGCGAACGTGATTTTCGTGGAGTCTGGCGCTGCGGTAGCCAGGCGTCCGCCTTTCGTAGCCGACAAATGCTTTCGGATCACGTTGATTTCTTCGATGGGCGCGCCGCAAGTAACCAGCGCAAAGTGCAGCTTCTGAAAATCTTCGAGCGTGATGCTTGGCTCCAACGGTTGTTCAACCATGGCCGAGCCACCGCCAGAAATCAAAAAAAAGATTAACGTGCGGTCGCCGCAATGCGTGAGACGGTCCAGAATCGCGCGTCCCGCAGCGAAGCTTTCCGCCGACGGCAGAGGATGCCCGCCAACAAACGATTTCCATCCAGGAAGCGAATGCGGTGGGGAAGTAGGCCCGACCAGGATTCCATCCACCGGAAATTCCGGCGCAAGAGCGTCGCTTAAGCCTTCCGCCATCGCGAACGAAGCCTTCCCAAATGCGATCGCAACAATCTTGCGAAATTCGAGAAGATCGATCGTGACGCCCGCAGCGCGAATCAAAGAACCTTCCCGATTCAGCTTTCGTGCAAGAACCGCGGGAATTTGAATCCCAGCGAGCGTTTTGAAAAATAAGTGCTTGGCGGTGTCCTTCACGGTCTTTTACACGCGACAGCGCAGCTTGAAAAAATCTGAGGACTCAGCTGCAAATATAAGCGAGCGACGCGAAACATGGTTGCGATATCCGTTCTTTGTGACCGGCGTACTCACGCTATTTCGTTCCCAGAGCATCGGCGTTAAGCGCGTTAGGAGGACGCCGCCCTTCAAACAGCGCGACTACATTGTTCGCCGCCATCACCGCCATTTTCGTTCGCGTCTCAACGGAAGCGCTGGCGATATGCGGCGTCAAGATTACGTCCTTGCGCGTCAGCAGCGCGGGATGAACTCTTGGCTCGTGCTCAAACACATCCAGCGCCGCGCCGGCAATTTTCCTATTTTCGAGCGCTTCCGCGAGCGCCGTTTCGTCCACCACAGGGCCGCGCGACGTGTTCACCAAAAATGCCGTCCGCTTCATTTTTTCTAAATTATCTTTCGAAATCAGATGCCGCGTGTCCGGCAGCAGCGGAACGTGCAAGCTAATAAAATCGGATTCGCGAAACAAGCGGTCGCGATCGACGAATTCCGCATGCAACTCTTTCTCGACATCTGCAGGCGCACGCACCGCGTCACTGTAAAGAACTCGCATGTTGAAACCCTGCGCGCGGCGCGCCACTCCGCGGCCAATTCGTCCAAAACCCAGCACGCCGAGCGTCTTGCCCCACACATCGCCGCCGACGAGCTGATCCAGGTCCCAGCCCGGCCAAGCGCCGGAGCGCATCCAGGTATCGCCTTCGAGCAGCCGCCGCGCAATTGCCATCAGCAGCGTCCAGGCAAAGTCCGCAGTAGTGTCATCCAACACGCCGGGAGTATTCGTCGCTACCACTTTGTGCTTCGTGCAGGCCGCCACGTCGATATTGTCGTACCCCACTGAAACGGTGGAGGCGATGCGCAGCTTTGGTGCCGCTGAAAGCAATTCCTCGTCAACTTTTTCCGTCAACAGACAGACCAAGCCCTGCTTATCAGCCACGCGCCTCAACAACTCTTCGCGAGAAATCCGCTCGGGCTCCTTCCAGTAGTCCACCTGAAAATGTTCGTCAAGTATCGTGCGTGCGGCCGGGAATAGCGACCGTGTGGAGAGAATTGCCGGTTTGCCCAATGCCCACCTCGCAAAAGTGTTTCGTGCAGGATGAGTAGCATACACCGACTGGCGCCTCTGCGAAGATGGGAATGAATGGTAGTCGAAATATCAGCTCTCAGGACTGTTCCATCCGATACTGTTTTGCTTTTGAGCGACCGCCGGAGTCGTTGACGAAAACGAAGCATCACGTTATGTGAGGGATTTGGATGTGCGATCTATTGGACCTGGCCGTTAAAGCGCACGGAGGCCTTGAGCGCTGGAACAAAGTGAAGTCGGTAAGAATGGCCGCATCCATTACCGGAGCGATCTGGTTCGTCCAGAGTAAGGGTGACGCCCTCCAGAACGTCATCAGGACGATTGACACTAAGAAAGAGCGGCCTCCTAATGGATTTCCCCGGCCAGGACAAGCGCTCCATCTTCGAGCCGTACCGTGTGGTCATGGAAAAAACGGATGGGATACTGATTGACGCCCGCGATGATCCTGAAAAATCTTTTGAAGGGCATCAACCCATTCACGTGGCCTTCTTCAGTGGCGAAGCGTTGTGGACATATCTCAACGCTCCTTTTCTTTACACTCATAAAGGATTTGCGACCGAGGAAATTCTCTCGATTCAGGTAGACGGCGAAACGTGGCGGCGATTAAAGGTGACCTTTCCGCACAGCGTGAAAAGTCACACTCGTGAACAGATCTCGTGCTTTGGGCCGGATGGTTTGCTGCGCAGGCACGACTACACAGTTGATATCCTCGGCGGAGCAACCGGTCTCAACTACGCCTCGGAATACCATGATGTCGATGGGATCATTGTGCCGGCAAAGCGCCGGATGTATGCGTAGGAAGGGGACCACCAGCTTGTGAAAGAACCCCTGCTCGTTGCCATCGACATGGGCGAAATCAGCCTCGCTCAGCGGTGAATGCTTCTGTTCTCAAACCGTCACCACAATCTTGCCGATATGCTCGTTCGACTCCATATAGCGGTGCGCTTCAGCGATCTGACTCAGCGGAAATGTTTTTGCGATACGGGGCTTGAAATCGCCGTTCTCGAGGTGATCGAAGACATATTTCTCTGCATGCGTCCGCAGTGCCGGCACGGAAACAACCTCGAAAATTGTGTACCCGCGCATGGAAATGCCCTTCGGAAGGGCTATGAGCAGTGGGAACGGAGTTGGCTCCATCGCCAGGCTGCCGTATTCGAATATCGTTCCGCCATGCGCGGCGGCAAGCGCGAGCTGCTCGACGCCCTTACCGGCAATGGGATCGAAAATCACTCTCGCGCCTTTTCCGCCGGTAATTTCTTGCACCCGCTTCACGAGATCTTCCTCTTGAGTCACGATTACATGATTCGCTCCAATCGATAGCAGCTGTGCTTTCTTCTTCGCTGTCCGAGTAGTCGCGATGCTCACCGCACCCTCAGCCTTGGCGATCTCAATAGCGGCAACGCCCACGCTACTGCTGGCTGCTGTGATCACCACAAAGTCGCCACGTGTGATCTTCGCGAAATGCACGAGCGCGCCATACGCCGTCAGGTATTGCATCCAGATAGACGTTCCCTCCGCGGGCGAAAACTTCTCCGGGTATTTCGCTAGCGCATACGCCGGAACGATTGCCACTTCGCCATAGACCCCATATTTATCCGCGTGAAAGGACGGGACAGTACTAAAGCGCTTGCCCAGCAATTTTTGGTCAACACCGTTACCCACAGCTTCGACCACGCCGGCCGCTTCGTAACCAAGCGTGCATGGTGGATGCGGCCGGACAATGTACTTACCCTGCCGAAAAAGCACTTCCGCGCGATTTAAGCCGATGGCTTCCACCCGCAGACGCACCTCGCCCTCGCCCGGCTGCGGTGTGGGAACCTCCTGTAATTTCAAAACTTCCGGCCCGCCGCATTCGTGAAAGCGAACGATCTTTGCAGTGGCGGGGATATTAGCGTTTGCCATGATCGATGTTCCTTGTCGAGCGTTTAGCAGTTGGATGCACCGCCAAACCGACGAGATTCAAATTGCATTAGCGCCTCCTCCGGGTCGTCTCGTTGACGCCCCTAACGCACGCGTCTATAGTGACGTGGAAGGCTGCACCAAGCATTTTATAGCGAATAAAAATGGATTCTCGTGTCATCACCGATCTAAAAAAACTTCTCGGCCCCGACGCGGTTCTCCACCGGCCGGAAGAGTTACTGCTCTACGAATACGATGGATCGGTTGAAATAGCACGGCCAAATTGCGTTGTCTTCCCTCGCAATTCAAAAGACGTGGTCGGCATCGTCCAAACCGCAAACCGTTATCAGGTCCCTATCCTAGGTCGTGGCGCCGGCACTGGTCTTTCCGGCGGAGCGCTCGCTCGTCAAGGCGGCATCCTGGTGGTTTTTTCGCGCATGAATCGTATCCTGGAAATTGATGTCGAAAACCAGCGCGCCACCGTGCAGCCCGGACTTGTAAATGCGGATCTGAGTGTAGCGGTAGCACATGCCGGCCTCCATTTCGCTCCCGATCCTTCCAGCCAGCGCGCCAGCACAATCGGCGGCAACGTTTCCGAAAATTCCGGAGGGCCGCACACTCTGGCGTACGGCGTGACCACGAACCACGTGCTCTCACTCGAGGTTGTGCTGCCATCCGGCGAACTCATACGCCTCGGCAGCCCCGCGCTCGATTCTCCCGGTTACGATCTTCCCGGCCTTTTCGTCGGTTCCGAGGGGACGCTCGCACTCATCACCGAAGTTACCGTAAAGCTTACGCGCAATCCCGAAGCGGTGAAAACGCTCCTCGCCATTTTCGACACCGTGGACGACGCCACGGAAACCGTCGTTGACATCACGGCGCGCGGAATTACTCCCGCGGCGTGCGAGATGCTCGATGCCTGGACGTTGCGGGCCGTGGAGTCTTACGTGCACGCGGGATTCCCGATCGATTGCGCCGCGGTCTTGCTGCTCGAAGTGGATGGCCTGCGCGAAGGAGTCGAACAAAACGCGGAAGACGTTAGCGAAGTTTGCCGCCTTCACCGCGCTCGCGAAGTGCGCGTTGCGCGAGACGCGCGCGAACGCGATTTGCTATGGAAAGGCCGCAAAAACGCCTTTGGCGCCGTCGGCCGGCTCTCTCCCACTTACTATGTCCAGGACGGTGTGATCCCGCGCACCAAGCTGCCCGCCACCCTGCGACGGATTGATGAAATCGGCAAAAAATACGGATTCGAAATCGGCAATATTTTTCACGCCGGAGACGGCAATCTGCATCCCATCATTCTTTTCGACGCGCGCGAAGAAGAACAATTTCGCCGCGCCGTCGCCACCGCCGACGAAATTATAGGTTTTTGCATCGAAATGGGCGGCTCAATCACGGGCGAGCACGGCGTGGGCATGGAAAAAGACCGTCTGATGCCGCTCCTATTCAGCGAGGATGACCTGAATTTAATGCGCCACGTTCGTGACGCGTTTAATTCCGCAGGCCTGTTGAATCCGGGCAAGATCTTCCCCACCACAAAAGGCTGCGGAGAAATCCACGTGCGCCCATTGCCGGTAGCGGGTGCTTCACGCGCATGAACGCCGCCAGCACAGCCGTCGCGTCTCGATTGGTGGATATTGTCGGCACCCAGCACGTTATCAGCGATCCCGCCCAGCTGTCTGCGTTTGCGATTGACCGCAAAATTCCATCTGCGACAGTGCGTCCACAATCTGTTGCTGAAATTGCCGGCGTCGTGAAATTCGCAGCGAATGAAAAACTTGCGATCATCGCGATTGGTGCTAGGACGAAATTAGGAATTGGCCTGCCGCCGCGGCAGTACGATATCGCGCTGGACATGACTCGCCTCGACCGCGTATTGGCGTACGACCCCGGCGACTTGACCCTCAGCGTCGAAGCAGGAATTCCATTGCAGAAGCTCGCGGGAATTCTTGCGCAGCACCGTCAATTTCTGCCGCTCGCCGTGCCCAATTTCAGCCAAACCACAGTCGGAGGAACGGTCGCATCGGGCGTCGATAGTCCTCTGCGTCAACTGTACGGCACCGCGCGCGATTATCTATTGGGTATCGAATTTGTAACCGGCGAGGGAGTCGTCGCGAAAAGCGGCGGGCGCGTGGTGAAAAACGTCACAGGATACGACATCCACAAATTAATGATCGGCGCGTTGGGAACGCTGGGCGTGATCACTCGCATAAATTTCAAAACCTTCCCGATGCCGGCCGCTAGCCGCGCATTCGTTGCAACGTTTCAAACAGTCGAACGCGCCTGCGGCATGCGCAATCGCGTGTCGCAATCGCCGCTTGCGCCGCTGACCATGGAAATCTTCAGCCCGGGAGTTGCGGGTCTTTTCTCCAGCGAAGCGGCCGCGCGGATCGAACCAAATTCCATGCCGGAAAATGTAATCTCCCATGGGCGTTGGGCGTTTAGCGTAGGATTTGCGGGAAATGAAAATACGTTGAAGCGCTATGAAACCGATCTTCGCAGCCTGGCGGAAGAATGCGGAGCCGTTGATGCGGTCGTACTCGATGGCCCTCAAGTCGCCGCAGCCTTCGGCCACAAGCGCGAGTTCAGTCCGATTGCGTTGTCGTCATCACCGGCCACCACCATCCTCAAAATAAGCGTGCTACCAATGCGTATGGCGGAGGCGCTGACGAATGCCGCACGCGTAGCCGAGAACAATCATTTGGCTTGGGTCGCAATGGCGCGGGGCGTCGGCGTAATTTATCTCGCCCTTCTTCCAACCGCCCGCACCGAGGAAACGAAGAAGCAAACTGAGCAGGCATCGAACGGCATCCTCGCAGCGTGCGCAGCTCTCGGTGGACACGCCACAATTCCGTGGTGTCCGAGCGAATGGAAGGACGTACTAAGAGTTTGGGGACTGGCTCGCCCCGATTTTACCCAAATGCAAAAAGTAAAAGCAGTTTTCGATCCAGGAGGCGTCTTTAGTCCCGGCCGATTCGTGGGAGGCATTTGAAGCAATGGAAAGAAATTCTCCGCAGTCCCACGAAGACGCCCGGCGTGAGTTCGCTCTCACTCTCAGCGGCTTTTCGGCCGTGGACAAGCCTGAATATGAAGACTATTCCCGCTGCGTGCACTGCGGCCTGTGCTCGAATAATTGTCCAACGTATCGCCTATGGGGACGCGAAGCGGATTCCCCGCGCGGCCGCATTCGCCAAATGGCGCTGGTCGATCAAGGGCGCCTCGAGATCGGAGAGACGTTCGTCACCCACATCGAGCGCTGCCTGAACTGCCGCAACTGCGAAACGGTGTGCCCGTCAGGCGTGGAATACGGAAAGATTCTCGAACTGGCGCGCGCCCAAATCGAACAAAAATACAAGCGGCCTTTCACGTCTCGCTTCCTTCGCAACTTCGTCTATCGGCGCCTGCTGCCCTACCCGCGACGGATTGGCTTTACCGCGCGACTCCTGCGCTTTTATCAGAATTCAGGCCTAGCTTCGCTTGCGCGCGCAACTGGAATTCTCGGGTTGCTGAGCTTGCAGGAGCGCGAAAGACTGATGCCGCAGATCGACTCCGATTTTTTCTTCTCTGAACTTGGTAGGACTTTCCCGGCACAGGGGCAGCAGCGCGCGCGTGTGGCGTTCTTCGCCGGTTGCGTGGCGCAAGTTACATTCAGCGAACTCAACCGGGCAACAATCCGCGTCCTGCAAGCAAACGGCTGCGAAGTAGTCGTCCCCGCTGAACAACGATGCTGCGGCGCGCTGGCGGCGCACGCCGGTGTGCGCGATGCGGCGCGCGATTTGGCCCGTGCAAACTGCAGGGCCTTTCACATCGACGATTTTGACGCCCTCATCACCAACGCCGCCGGATGCGGCTCTACGCTCAAGGAATATTCGCATCTATTCCCAGTGGACGGGTCCGATCGTGACAGCGCCGAAAAGTTCTCAGTGAAGGTTCGCGACATTTCTGAATTTCTCGCTGACCTTGGCCTAGTGGCGCCGTTGCAGCCTTTGCCCATGCGCGTCACCTACCAGGATTCCTGCCATCTCGTTCACGGCCAGAAAATTCGCGAAGCCCCGCGAAAACTAATCCGCGCAATTCCGTCAGTCGAACTCGTGGAGATGGCGCTCTCCGATCTCTGTTGCGGCTCGGCCGGCGTTTACAACGTGACGCAACCAAAAGCCGCGCTCGATCTTCTGGCTGACAAAATGGCCGACGCAAAGCAGACCAAAGCGCAAGCCATCCTCACCGCAAACCCGGGATGCATTTTGCAACTCCGCGCAGGCGCCGCAATCCACAACACCGGCCAGGAAGTCTTGCACGTAGTAGAACTCCTCGACCGCGCCCTCGTTAAATCCTGACGAGATTTTTGCGTTTAGTTATCCGCAGAGATAAATCCAAGAGGGGGCTTGCGGGCGGGAGGTGGTGAGGTTCCGCCCGCAAGCTAGGGTGATGCCGAAGCTGTTAGTTTCGACGCTCCTGCTACTACTCGGCGGGAGCCTTCATCTTGTAGATAACGTTATGGCCGCCTTGCTCGATTGTGAAATCCGCGGGCACTTGGAACAACGTTGCCGCCGGCTCTGCTCGTTGAATATTCGTCAACTGAAAATCCGTCTCGCCCATGCGCGGATCGGTGCGCTTGGTCATAATCACGGCCTGCAAATCCGCTGAATACCACCGTTCGGTAACGATCACGATAGGTTTCTCGTTTCCGATTTCGCCGGCCGGGATTGTGCGCGTGTAACGCGTGCCCTGCGCCGGCAGACCGTTAATTGTCTGAGTTCCAAGCGAATTCGTCGTCACTTGGTCCTTGGATGCGCCCGAATTTTCAGCGGACGCAACTTTTGGATGCCCCTGGTGCGCTGGCATCTGGCGCGCGATTTTCTTATCCATCTCGAGCGCGTAGCGAGTACCCGCAACTGGGTCGTTGATGAAAGACACTTGCGGTGGGTTCTTTCCTTCGGCGGACCACGGACCGATTGCCGGAAGCGTCATATCGCGGCGAGTGCGCCCTTGTGTGTCGCGCGCTATCGTGCCCGTCGAACTGTGCGATATCTTGTTGCCGTCGGTGAGCGTTTCGTTCGTGTCGGTGGAAAAAGTCGCCGTAAAGGGCGCGCCGGTCACCGTCTTTCCGTCCAGTCCAGCCTCGAACCCGACGAAGCCCATGCCTTCGGTTCGCACCATCTTCACGTCGCCAAGAGCTTCTGGCGGTCCCACACGCTCGAAAAATACAGCATCCGCGCCTGGCGGAGCCGGCAGCGTTTCCGGCCCGGTTGCGGAATCCGAGGATTGCGCCCAAGCGTTGCCGCCCATCATCAAAGACAACCCTACCATTCCGGCAATACTCAAGAACTTTCTGCTGAGTTTCATTTAAATTTCCTCCCCATGTTCGTTTGACGTTCAAAAATCAGAATTCGGATTGTCCTGCGGTACCAGCCGTATAGCCTGCGGCGTTCCGTCTTGGCTCACAACCAGGTCCGCCGAAACCCTGTCCGTGCCGTCGCTTTCTGTAATCGGCAAGCCAAACGAAGCCAGATCGGACCGCGGAATAGTCACGCGCACGATGGCCCCGCCTTCGAGCGCCGCGGGATCATCCGCATACGGAACGGGCAAGAATTCTTCTGCATACTCATTTTCGTCCGCCGGATTCGCAATCGGCTTCTTATTGGTCAGATTCGCAGCCGGAGCCGAGGCACTCGACGGCGCAGAAACAGCTGCCACCGGGGCCACTGTCGCCGGAATTCCCGCACCATTCGCAGCCGGAGCCGGAGCGGTCCGCGCTCGTGACGCCATTCGATACTGCACGCCCAGTCCGAGCGCGAGAAAAAGCGCAGCCGCAGTGCCCAGCGACGCAACGTGTCGGCGAATTCTCTGCCGTGACGCAGTGAGTTTCACGCGCTGGAATTCGCCAAGTAGCGCAGCTTCCACCTGCGGTGACGCCTGGTACCCTGCGTTCTGCTGCGCCAAACTGCTCAAAGCAAAATCCAGCGCCTCACCGTCGGTTAGCAGCGCGCCACAGTGCGCGCAAGATTCCGCATGCGCCAAAGCGCGTTCGCGGAACCGGAATCCCGAGGTCGCGGGCCGGTCCAGCTCGTGATAAATTTCCTCGAATTGAGCACAATCCATCAGCTTTCCCTCGTTTCTCATTCGCCCCCCGCCGATGCCCGGCGTAGCGGCTGGTCGTCGTGCAGTTTCTCTGCCAGCAGTGCGCGCGCGCGATGCAGCCGCGACCTCACCGTGCCAACTGGACAATTCAGCGCCGCCGCAGCTTCTTCGTAACTCATTTCTTCCAGCTCACAGAGAATCACCGCTTCGCGATAATTTTGCGGAAGCGTCGCGATGGCCCGCCGCACTCGGCCAACAGTTTCAAGCGAGGTAAACTCATCGCGCCTAGGTAAAAACAGCCCATGGCCATGACCGTTCCCGCTTCCGTGCGAGTGCCCATTCTTCCCGGCCCCTGCGCAGGCGGCCAGAAGCGCATCGAGCTCGTCCGCATTGTCCGGAAGAGCCAGCGAATACCGGTCTTGCTCCCACCGCCTGCGCAGATGGTTTCGCGCAATTCCAAAAAGAAAGCCGCTCAGGGTGCCTCGCGCGGGATCGAATCTTTTCACATCTCGAATCAGCGTCATGAAAACCTCTTGCGTCACGTCTTCCGCTACGGCCACGTTGCCGCTCATGTGCAGAGCAAAGCGGTAAATCGCCGGATGCCTGCGGCGATAAAGCTGCGTAAAAGATTCCTCGTCGCCCGACATCATCCGCCGGAGCAACAGACCGTCGTCTATCAAGTCCGCCTCGATTTTCATCTCATACCGTTGGACGGCCGGCCCTAACTCTCGTTACCTATTCACGCGCGAGGCCCGGAAAGTTCCCCGAATTTTGCAGGAGTGTAAGCTCGATCCGCCGATATCTCGCATCCGCGCACAAAACGGCCGCCGTTCGCTTCGCCGCCATGTCTCCCACCGTACCTTGATTCCCGTTCTTGACCAAATCGCCGCTCTTCAATAACGTAGGGTCGGGCGAGCGGTCCTTTGGAGTTCCTGCCTCTGGCCGCGGGCAGAGTTTCAGGCGTGCGCCCGGCCAACCGGAGGAGCCATGCAAGAATTCGATCCACACGTTCTGGAAGAAAAGCCCATTCCGCCGCCGGAGGATTTCAGCAAGAAGGCCCACGTCAAGTCGCTTGAAGACTATCGAGAGATGTATCAGAAGGCCGTAGCGAACCCCGAGGAATTCTGGGGCGAGCAATCAAAGATGCTGCACTGGTTCCAGCCGCCGGCAAGAGTCCTCGAATGGAATCTGCCCCACGCGAAATGGTTCACCGGCGGAAAGCTCAACGTCTCCTACAACTGCCTCGACCGCCATCTCGAAAAGAATGCAAATAAGCCCGCGCTGATGTGGGAAGCCGAAGACGGCTCGACCCAGCAATACACCTATTTTGAACTGCACGAACGCGTCTGCAAGTTTGCGAATGTTTTGTCTTCACTCGGCGTGAAGGCGGGCGATTGCGTTGCGATTTATATGCCCATGATCCCCGAGCTGCCCATAGCCATGTTGGGGTGCGCGCGTTTGGGTGCCGTGCATTCCGTGGTGTTCGGCGGATTCAGCTCTACCGCGCTTGCCGACCGCATCGCCGACTGCAAAGCAAAAATCCTGATCACCGCCGACGGCGGGTATCGCCGGGGAAAAGTTGTTCCGCTGAAACAAACCGCGGACGAAGCGTTGAAAAAATGCCCCACCATTGAAAAATCCATCGTGGTTCGCCGCACGAAAGAAGAAGTAGCCTGGAAAGAGGGCCGCGATCTCTGGTGGCACGATCTCGAAGAAAAAGCCGAAAAGGAATTCCCCGCCATCGAGCTGGATTCCGAGCATCCGCTCTACATTCTCTACACCAGCGGCACCACCGGAAAACCCAAAGGCGTCCTGCACACTTCTGCCGGCTACCTACTCCAATGTATGTGGAGCACGAAACTTGTTTTCGATCTGCGCGATGAAGATATTTATTGGTGCACCGCTGACATCGGTTGGGTCACCGGACACAGTTACATCGTGTACGGCCCGCTCTCGAACGGCGCAAGCGTCGTCATGTACGAAGGCGCGCCCGACTTCCCGCGCCGCGATCGCTTCTGGGAAATTGTTGACCGTTACAAAGTTTCGATTTTCTACAGCTCCGCCACCGCCGTTCGCGCCTTCATGGCCTGGGGCATGGAGTGGATCAAGCCTCACGACCTGAGCAGCCTTCGCGTTCTCGGCACCGTCGGCGAGCCCATCAATCCCGCCGCGTGGAAATGGTATTTCGAAGCCATCGGCAAAAACCGCTGCCCCATTGTGGACACCTGGTGGCAGACCGAAACCGGTTCGATCATGATTTCTCCGCTGCCCGGCGCGACGCCCACAAAACCCGGCTCCGCCACCTTGCCGCTTCCCGGAATCGCTGCGCGCGTTGTGAATATGAAAGGCGAGCCGGTCGGCCCCGGCGAAACCGGCTATCTGACCATTCAAAAGCCCTGGCCATCCATGCTGCGCACAATTTACGGTGACGACGAGCGCTACAAGCGCGAATACTGGCAGCGGATTCCCGGCGTTTATTTTGCCGGTGACGCCGCCCAATGCGACAAAGACGGCTACATCTGGGTCCTCGGCCGCGTCGACGACGTAATCAAAGTCGCCGGCCATCGCCTAAGCTCCATGGAAATCGAGAGCGTTTTGGTGAGCCACCCCGCAGTGGCGGAAGCTGCCGTGGTTGCGCGCCCCGATGAGATCAAAGGCGAAGCCATTATTTGCTTCGTCGCGCTGCGCGTCGGACACACTCCGAGCCGCGAATTGCGCTCCGCGCTCATGGACTACGTCGCCTCCGCGATCGGTTCCATCGCCCGGCCGTCAGATGTTCGCTTCGCCGATGGCCTGCCCAAAACGCGCAGCGGAAAAATCATGCGCCGCTTGCTTCGCGAACTAGCCAAAGACGGCGGCATCTCCGGCGACACTACCACGCTGGAAGACCTGACCGTGATCGACCGCTTGGCGCAGTCCCAGGCCCAGGCTCAGGACGAAGAATAAACGGCGAGTGGGTTTCTCGTATGGTCAAGCCGCAATCCGTTGACGTGACGTTTTCCAAGCGGTAAGTTTGGATTCGGTCCCAGCCCAACTCTTGGCGGTGGATATTCCAATGATAAAAAAAAATTTCCTTATCTTTTTTCGCCGTTTTACTTTGTCACTTGGTCTTGGGCGGCTCGCCGGCGAACGATTTGAGAGTCACGTTTCACGTACGGCATCGCTTCTACGAGCGACGGCACGGTGTGGTACAGCGAATCGGGTGTCAATCCGAATACACTCGTCGCCTTCAACCCGAAGACCAAGTCTTTTCAGACCTGGCCGATTCCATCAGGGGGCGGCGTCGTCCGGAATGTGGTCGCCACGCCCGACGACCGTCTTTACCTGGCGTGCAGCGGCGTGAACAAAGTCGCCATCGTCGACATCACCGGTCAATAATCGCGTCGTGAAGGGTTGCGAGTGGACGCCGAAGCTGCCGATTTCGCTGACTGCTAATTTGAAGAGTTAGAGGCCAAGTTCGCTTAAGCCTGGATGGTCGTCCGGCCGCCGGCCAAGCGGCCAATGATATTTCCGCTCCGATTCCTTGATCGGCAAATCATTGATCGACGCATGGCGCAAACGCATCAGGCCGTTTTCTTCGAATTCCCAGTTCTCGTTGCCATACGAACGGAACCAGTTCCCCGAGTCGTCGTGCCATTCATAGGCAAAGCGCACCGCGATACGATTCCCGCCGAATGCCCAAAGCTCTTTGATCAGCCGGTAATCAAGTTCTTTCGTCCATTTGCGCTTGAGAAACGAGATGATTTCCTGCCTGCCATTTGCAAACTCCGCCCGGTTTCTCCAACGCGAGTCCACCGTGTACGCCAGCGCCACCTTTTCCGCGTCGCGGGAATTCCACGCATCCTCTGCCAGTCGAACCTTCTGAATAGCAGACTCGCGAGTAAATGGAGGCAGGGGCGGCCGCGTCGCCAGAACACTTGCTTGAGCCTTAGACGCAGAGCCGCCCGCATTTTGATCAGCCATCACCACCTCCTGCTTTTTGTAGCGCCGGCAGCTTGCCGGCTCTTTTGACTTTGTTACCGTTCGGCAATAGGGCCATATAGCCAGATCTAGCTAGCGCCGGCAGCTTTCTGCAAAGGTGCCGGCTCCGCCTGGAATCCACCAACCGTCTCGAATAGGAACCACGTCCGGCGTTCCGTCTGGTCGATCCAAACCTCGATCAAGCTGGCGGTAGCGACGTCGTTGTGCTTTTCGCAAACCTCATGTGCCTCCCGGAATGAGCGTGTCAGCGCCTGGTTGTCTTCCAAAAGTTCTGCCAGCATATCTTTCGGCGAGACGAATTCCTCGTTGTTGTCCTTCCGACGCTGATTCTTCGAAATCTCGCTGATCGAATGGATCGTTGTCCCGCCCAGCTTGCGCGCGCGCTCAGCGATGTCGTCCGTCATGGCGAAGATTTGGTCGCCATGCTCGTCGAGCAACAAATGGTAATCGCGAAAGTGTGTTCCGCTCATGTGCCAGTGGAAATTCTTGGTTTTCAGATAGAGCGCGAATGTGTCTGCCAGCAATTTCCGCAGTTCGTTGGAGATTTCCTCCACGCCCCTGCGGTTGAGATCGGTCGGAGTTTGCAAAGCTTCCTTCTCCCGTCCCTTCAGTTGCGTCCCGCCATTCTTTGCCATCAATTGTCTCCTTTGATTTAGTCCGTCTGTCTTAGGTGATCGGGCCTCTTGATCGATGAAGGTTCATACAGCAGCTTGGAACTGGCCGTCCGCCAATCTGATGCAGCAGCGGCGAAAAAAGCTTCGTGGTAGCGAGCGGAGCAACTGGATAGAAATATCTTACTTCGAAGCTTCCAACGCCTCCGCCATCTCAAGCAACTTTCTTACCGTATTCCAGTTTCTTCCCGTCCCCCGCGCAGCCAGTACTTTCTCAATCGCCGGCCACTTCATTTTCGGCCGCGCCATGCCGTTCGGAAAATAGATATACACCTCGCACCCGTCGATGCGCAATTCCTCCGGCTCTGTGTTGATACCGCGAACCTTCTTTCGAATTTCTTCACCCGGATCGCTCGCCAGAAACCAAACCAGAAATTTGCTCGGCTCAATACCGGACCGTTTGGCAAATGGATTCCTAGCTATCGTATCCCGCACTTCCGAAGCGCTGCGCAAAATGACGTCGGAATAAAAGCCAAATTTCCCCTCGATCGCGCTTTCTATCTTCTTCGTCAGCACGGCCAGATTTTTCTGCTCGCTTCTGAAAACGACGTTCCCGCTCTGTACGAAAGTTTGCACGTCGCGAAATCCCAGCGACTCATAAAGCGCCCGCAGCGCATCCATCTTCACCCTGCGCTTGCCAAGATTCACGCCGCGCAGCATGGAAATAATCACAGCCATAGTCTCCCGATTATATCCCGCACGTCCTCGCGAAATCCTGGCGTCCGAAAGAGCAAGGATGACCGCGAGCCGCTCTCCTCGCGCGACCTCGAAATCCTTTAACGTCTTCGGCTCTATGTGACTTGAGACGATGGCACTCTGCTCAACGCCAGTGTCGCCGCGCTTCCTTCGGTCCCTACGATATTGTATTTTAAAATTCGACCGTTGAACCGCTGCGTGGCTCTTGTGTACTCCGCTTCCGCAGTCGACTCTCTTATTACGGAGCCCTTCTGATCACGCGATTCAAGGAGACCACATACGCGAAGCAGTTTTTCGATACAGGATCGCGGGTATGGAACGTAACGGCCCCGTTTTCCTGAGCGTTGATGGAGACCCAAGCAGTAACTTTATGGCCCGATTCTCTACCTCTGAAGTTCCCGTTAAAAAAATTTCCGGATCCTATTTCCAGAAGGACCCATTCCCCGGTTGGCTCGGTGACCGATCCACTAACGAAAAGGCTGTCTGTTTCTCTGTTGGCCCGAGCAGTTGGCTCGCTGTCGATCGCGTGGAAGCGCGTGGTGGCAAGTACTGTGGGGGTCTCTGCGGCGAATGGGGAATTGATCGCCTGCGAAAAAGGACGGTCACTGGATCGTGGACCAATACGCGATGCAAGCGATTTCCTAAAAGCCTGGCGTCGCGCTGTTTTCGTCAGCGTCACTCGGGCGCTGCTGCGCCGTCTCCGCACGCCCTAACACGCCCCAGCAGCAACTCGCGTTCGCGTGCATTTCGTGTCAAAGATGCCGCGCGTTCAAACTCCGCGCGAGCTTCCTCGAAGCGCCCAAGTTTTTTGAGGAAATCGCCGCGAACGCTGGGCAACAAGTGGTAATTCTCCAGCGAGCCTTCCGCCACCAGCGCATCAACTAGCTCAAGTCCCGCTGCCGGCCCAAACGCCATCGCCACCGCTACAGCGCGATTCAGTTCCACAACGGGCGACGGCATGATCTGCGCGAGCGCCGTATAAAGCGTCACGATGCGCGGCCAGTCCGTTTCTTCCGCTGTTCGCGCTCGCGCATGGCAGGCCGCAATCTCAGCCTGCAAAACGTACGGTCCTTCCGCGCCGCCCAATTTTCCAGCATGCGCAAGCGCCGCGAGTCCCCGACGGATCAGCAATTGGTCCCACTGCGCGCGGTTTTGCTCCAACAGCAATATCGGCTCTCCCGACGACCCCACGCGCGCCCGCGAACGTGACGCCTGTATCTCCATCAGTGCGACCAAGCCGTGGACCTCCGGCTCCTGCGGTGCTAGCTCGGCCAAAATGCGCCCCATCCGCAGCGCATCCTCGCAAAGCGCAGGCCGCAGCCAGTCCTCACCGGCAGTCGCGGAATAACCCTCATTGAAGATGAGATAGATGACCTCGAGCACCGACGATAAACGCGCGCCGAGCTCGGCCCGTTGCGGCACTTCAAAGGTCACGCGCTTTTCGGCCAGCGTTCTTTTCGACCGCACGATGCGCTGCGCCACCGTCGGCTCCGGCACCAGAAACGCGCGCGCAATCTCGTCGGTCGTCAGGCCTCCAAGCAATCGAAGCGTGAGTGCAACGCGCGCCTCGGTCGCGAGCACCGGATGGCAGGAGATGAACATAAGTCGCAGCAGGTCGTCGCCGACGTCGTCATCGAGAGCCGCTTCAAAATCTGTCACGGTCATCTCTCTGTTCTTGAACTCGCGACCTAGTTCTTCGTGCTTCCTTTCGTGCAGCGTGTTCCGGCGAAAGTGATCGATGGCGCGATGCTTCGCAGTCGCCATTAGCCAGGCGCCCGGATTATCCGGGATTCCCGACTTCGGCCACTGCTCCAGAGCGGCCACCAGCGCGTCCTGCGCGAGTTCCTCGGCCAACCCGACATCACGCACCATCCGCGTCAGTCCGGCGATGATCTTGGCCGACTCAATTCTCCAAACCGCGTCAATCGCGCGATGTGTATCGGTAGCCGTCACAGCTACCAATCAGACCATCTTCAATTGCCCGCCGCAAGCTCCAGTGCAAACTAAACGCGCGCGGGCGGCCGCATGTTCGCGGCCATCCGCGCACGCAACTGCTTCTACGCTTTGGGAGCGAAGTCCTCCGGCCCGAGCACCTGGCGAACTTCGGTCTCGCCCTCCCATCCCGGCCAGTGTTGCCTGTGAAGCTCCATGAATTGCTTCGCGCCTTCGATCGCCGCTTCTTTTGAGTGGTACTGAAGAATCGCAAACCCACCAACGATTTCCTTGGCCTCGGTGAAAGGCCCATCGACCGCGGTTAGGTGCCCTCGAGAAAGCCGCACGCGTGTGCTTCTTGCAGTTGGGGCCAGCCCGCCGCTTTCCACCATCGTGCCGGCTTTGGCCGCCTCTTCTCCGATCTTCGCCATCGCATCCATGAATCCCTTGGGTGGAGCGCCCTGGTTTTCAGCGTGTTTCACCAGCATCATGAATTTCATCGTGCCACCTCTCCTGTGTATTTTTGTTTTCCACTTCGGAGCCAGGTTCCCGGCCCCCTCCGACCGATCGAGCCACCCTGCCTCTCCTTCAACGTCGAACGACGAGCACTGAAATCGACATGCTGACCATTATTTTTGCGAATGAAGTTGTCATTGCTTCATTCGCCCGCTAGAGGACTCCTCGCGAGACCTTTCCAGAATCGGACTCAGCTTCCACCGGCCGTACGCCAGCAGCACCGCAAGCAGCCCAGTCACCAGCGGGAACAGGGCCGAGACCACTGTACCGGTCTTCAACACAATCACTGTCGCACCGATCATGATGATGACGAGTCCCGCCGCAGCCAGCGGAGTTAGCACGGTCCGAATGTGCAGAAGCCCGGGCAGGACCAACCCGATCGCGCCGAGCACCTCGGCCGAACCGAGGAACCGCAAGAAGACGCCCGGCAGCGCCACCTGCTTCGTCATTTCCGCGATCGGCAGCACCAGCTTTGAGCTTCCTGCAAGCAAAAAGACCGCCGCCAGCAACCACTGAACCGTCCAAAGAAGCGCGTTCAGCTTTTTTTGACTCTTTCCGTTAGAAACCCTTTCGCTCGGCATATGGCCTCCTCTTCGTTTCTTACAGTGCGGCGCCTGCCCGCCACAGGCGGGGGCTTACCGCCGCTTTCAGCTCAAACCGCAACCGAAAAATTTTGCGGCTATCGCTGCCCCACCTTCTTCTGCATCTCGGGATAGTTCGCCGCTGCATCCTGGACGTCTGCCGGGAAATCCGTGAACTCCTGCACCTGGCGAATTTCGATCACGCAATCGTCCGAGCCGGGACACCGCGACGCCCATTCAATCGCCTCTTCCTTCGACTTCACCTGAATCACCCAGTAGCCGCCGAGCACCTCTTTCGCCTCGGCAAACGGCCCGTCCGTCACCTTGGGCTTCCCTCCCGGGAACGAAACCCGCGCCCCCATCGACGGGGGATGCAAACCGTCCAGCGCCAGCAGCACGCCGGCCTTCTGCAGTGATTCGTTGTACTTCATCATCGCCTCGACCGCTTTCTCGTCTGGCATGGTGCCCGGCTTCGCGTTTTCGTACCCCTTGGGTATCATCAGCATCATGAATCGCATCGTGTGGCTCCTTTGTCTAGGGTCAGAGCGCGGCTTCCTGCCGCCCTCCACCGGATAAATTCAATCTCATTTAGACGTGGAATGAGCATGTTCGAAATCGACCGGCTCCGAGTATTACTTGCAAACAAATCGCTTCGCGCCGGCGCAGGTTTGCTACGGCTACGCCTTCTTGTCCTGCAACTCGGGCGGAAAATCCGAATTCTCAAAGATTTGCCGAATCTCCATCAGGCCTCCCTCCGGCAAGGGACACCGCTTGGCCCACTCCATGGCCTCTTCCTCTGATTTGGTTTGAATTAGCCAGAAGCCTGCAATCACTTCCCTAGCTTCCGCAAACGGACCGTCCGTTATCACCGGCTTGCCTCCCGACATCCGCAGGCGCTTCCCCTTCGAAGACGGGTGCAGCCCCTCGCACAACACCAGCACGCCGGCCTTCTTCATGTCAGCGTCGTAGTTCCTCATCGCCGTAACCAGTTCAAGCGATGGAAGTCCCTGCTCCAACGCCTGCGGCGGGGCCGGCAGCAGCATCATGAATCGCATCGTTTCATCTCCTTAAGCGGCTAGATTTTGCGCCTGAGCTTCTCCGGCCGTTTCGACCGCCCGGCTTAGGCTCTATTTATACGTCGAACGAGTCATCGCCAAATCGACAGGTTTTAGCACGATTTTCACGGAAGAATGTGCCGACATCAGCTTCGCCCAGCAATCGGTACCACACGGAAACGCCTACTTGGACTGTAGAAAGTCTTCGACCGCTCTATCAAACGCTTCGGGCTCTTCGTAAAAGGGAATGTGTCCGCTCCGCTCGAAGACCACAAACCGCGATCCCGGTATGGCCTGATGGATTTTGTAGGCAACCACGGGCGCAACATTCATGTCGAACTGGCCGGTAATCACCATCACGGGGAAATGAAATTTTCGGATTTCAGGATTCAAATCGAACCGTGCAAGGTCGCCAGCGACTGCCTGGTTCACCTTCTTGGTGAATGCCCCTGGCCCCATTTGCGCCACAAAAATGTCGCGTTTCTCAGGTGAATAGAAAAGCATCGTCAAATATTCGTGGATGGACGCATCCGAGGCAGCTGTGACTCCCAGTTCAACTGCAAAGGCAAGGGCATCCTGGCGTTCCGTAGTTTGCGGGAAAACCTGGTTGAACAGGAATATAGTGTCGCTAAACTTCGGCGCCGCAGAGTCAACCATCACCAGGTGCGAAATCCGCTCGGGATGCCGTGCCGCGTACGCCATGCTTAAATATCCACCCCATGAATGCCCCAGCAAATCGATTTTTTCGTACCCGAGATGTGCGCGTAGCGCTTCCAGATCGTCAATCTGATCGGCAAGCGTGCATGATTGTCCCGGATTCAGCGGCGCCGAGCGCCCCACTCCGCGCTGGTCGTAAAAAATAACCCGACGGACCTTCGCCAACGAGTCCCACGCTGTCGCAATGTGTAGATAACTGTGGTCAAAACCCGGCCCGCCATTTACGACTATGAGCGGCGTTCCGCTTGCGCTCCCCGTCATTTCGTAATAGAGCTTCCCGCCAGGCCCGTCGAACACCTCTCCTTTTTCCTCATGGGCCGCGCCAGCAGTCGAGAATGCTAGCGCAACGAAGAGGCTGGCGATAAAACATAGCCGCGTTAAATAGAATCCTGTCCGTGATTTCGATCTCATTCTCACTCACCGCTCCTTGTGTAGCACATCGTTGTCGACGCAGTCGCCCACGCACCCGATCTTGTGGCTGACGGAAATGTAATTCGGCCATATTTTCGCATGTGGCTGTCGCCCACAAAATTAGAATTTCTGGAGCGTCTCACAGCAGCACAGCATCCCAGTCCTTCCAAACTGCCTTTCTTCGTGCTAGCGTAATTCCGAGCTTAGGATGACCACGCAAGCCGCGATTCCCTACAGCACCGTCTCACCTGCGCGCTCTCACGCAGCTCCGTGGTACCTTTGGTGCGGCCTCATTGGCGTCAGCTCGATCGTCTTCGGCCTGTACTGGGACATCTCCTGGCACATGAGCATCGGCCGCGACACTTTCTGGACTCCCGCGCACTTGCTCATTCAGTTCGGCGGAATCCTGATGTGCCTTACTAGCGCCTACTTAATTTTTTCCACCACCTTCGGGAATGATTCCATAGCCCCCGCCGCTTCCGTGAGCGTGTGGGGTTTTCGCGGACCGCTCGGCGCGTTCATGGCTTGCTGGGGCGGAGTAGTGATGGTCACCTCCGCGCCCTTCGATAACTGGTGGCACAACTCCTTCGGGCTCGACGTCCAGATCGTCAGCCCGCCGCACATGGTCCTCGGCCTGGGAATCTTGGGAGTGGGTATTGGCGCGCTTCTCCTGATAGCCAGCAGCATGAATCGCGCAGAGGGAGAAACAAGAAAAAGTCTGCTGCGCCTCTATCTCGCTCTCGGAGGCGTGCTGCTCTGTCTGCATCTTCTCTTTCTCTCCGAATACAGTAATGGCGACCAGATGCACGGCGCGCAGTTCTATCGCGCGCTTTCGCTCGGCGTGCCCTTGTGTCTGGTGGGACTCGCCCGTGCCAGCGGCTATCGCTGGGGCGCCACGGCAGTCGCTTCGATTTACACCGCCGTGCAGCTTCTTCAACTCTGGGGCTTGCCGCTCTTTCCAGCCACGCCGAAGCTCGGCCCCGTCTTCACCAACGTGACGCATATGATTCCTTTGGAATTTCCCGTGCTCATCATAATTCCCGCGCTTATCATCGATTTTCTTCTGAATCGTTACGCGCAGAAAAGCAAATGGCTGCTTGCTGCAATGCTGGGCGCTGCTTATCTCGCGGTGATGCTCCTTATCCACTGGCCGTTGGGCAATTTTCTGATTTCTCCGGCAGCGCGCAATTGGATATTTGGCGAGAATTATTTCGCATACGCAGTCTCGCCGTCGGACTACCACTGGCAATTCGAATTCGTCGACCGCGAAGCCACCGTGGCCCTCTTTTGCCGGGGAATCGGGATCGCTCTCGTCATCGCCATCCTTTCATCGCGTATTGGACTGGCTGCAGGTGACGCCTTGCGGCGTCTCCGTCGGTAGACGTACCGTTAAATTTAAAATAGGAGAATGAATGCGCCGTTTCATCGCAGCGCTGGCCACTACTTTTTTCGCGCTGGCGCCCTGCTGGGCGCACGTCGGCAGCCCTGACGTTTACTTCCAAGGCGCCGCCGGCCCCTACCACCTCACCGTAACTATCCGCACTCCCGCGATGATTCCCGGTGTCGCAGACGTCGAGATTCGCAGCTCCGAGCCGGGCCTTACCGGCATTCGCGTCGTCCCGCTCTATATCGTCGGCCCCGGCGCAAAATATCCTCCGCCGCCCGATCCGCTCACGCAGTCGAAGGAAGACCCGCAATATTTCTCCGGAAAAATCTGGCTGATGGAATCTGGCTCGTGGCAAGTGCGCGTGTTCGTAAACGGCGCGCAAGGCACCGGAGAAATTGCTGTTCCGGTTCCCGCGGCAGCGCGAAACACGCTGCCCATGCAGAAGTCTCTGGGCGTTCTCCTCTTCGCGCTGATGGCCCTCTTGTTCTGCGCCATTGTCTCCATTCTTGGCGCCGCACGCCGAGAAGGAACCCTCGAACCCGGCCAGGCGCCCGAGCCGAATCAAAAACGAGGTGGGCGCATTGTAATGGCTGGGGCGGCCGTCGTCGTTCTCGGAATTTTGTTCTTCGGGAATATGTGGTGGGATTCGGAAGCGCGCGCGAAAGCCCTGCAAATGATTTACACAGCGCCGCCGCTGAACGTCTCTGTTCAGCCCGGTGGAAAATTAGTTCTGCGCATGGGCGATTCGGCCTGGCACACCAATCGGCCCGATACCGTGATGACCAAACTGATACCCGACCACGGTCACTGGATGCATTTATTCTTGATTCGCGTCCCGCCGATGGACCGCTTCTATCATCTGCATCCGGAATTGACGCCGGGATCGGCCAATACTTTCACGATCGACTTGCCGGAAATTCCTGCCGGTCATTACCAGGTTTTCGCGGACATCGTGCGCGAGTCCGGCTTCCCGGACACTATGGTCGCCGAAATTGATCTGCCGAACGTTCCCGGCGTGCCACTGTCTGGCGACAATTCCGACGCCACCGCGCACCCGATTCCGAATGATGCGAGCCTATCGTCCTCCAGCATGGATGTAACAGAAAAAGGTGATATCGACACTCTTTCCGATGGCTACCGTTTGGTTTGGGAGCGAGGACCGATTCCGCTTTCGGCAAATCATTTTGTGTGGCTGCGATTCCGCCTCGAAGATCCGCAAGGCAAACCCGCCGCCGATGTGGAACCGTACATGGGCATGGCCGGCCACGCGGAAATTGTGCGTTCGGACCGTTCCGTCTTCGCCCACGTGCATCCGGACGGTTCCGTGGCGATGGCCGCTCTCGAGCTTGCGCAAAAAAATTCCGGAGCGCCCGCTTCAGCCAACGGAAATAATCCTGCTACAGCGACGCAAATGCCCATGGACAAGCTTTCCCCGGAAGTTTCGTTTCCCTTCGGATTTCCAAAAGCAGGCGAGTACCGCATGTTCGTTCAAATCAAGCGCGCAGGCCGCGTTGAAACCGGCGTATTCGATACTCAAGTAGTGCCTTGATCAGCTACAGCTCGTCACTCGCGGGGCCGCATCATTTTCGCGGCGGTCTTGGTGACGAAGCTGCGCGGTGCCAGCCGCTGCCCTTCTTTCATCAGCCGGTTCATGAAGCCGGAAATCACATAGCTCTTCCCTGCCGTGAGGGCCTCGAGCCCCACACGCGCCACTTTTTCGGCAGTTTCTGCCGATCGGAATCCTCGGTCCGGTTGCTGCGCTACCTGCTGAAATTCAGTGGTCGTGCTGCCCGGACAAAGCGCGCAGACGCGAACGCCGAACTCGCGAACCTCCTCGGCCACACCCTCCGCAAACAAAAGATCGAAGGCTTTGGTTGCCGCGTAAACGGAATTGAACGGTACGGCCTGGAACGCCGCCAGCGAAGCCACGATCAATACGTCGCCATGCTTGCGTGCGACCATCGCGGGAAGATACAGCCGCGTGAGGTGCATCACGGCGGAGCAATTCACCTGAATCATCTCCAGCATCTTCTCAATCGGAATTTCGTGCGCGTAGCCAAACGCGCCGAACCCGGCATTGTTGATCAACAATTCCACAGCGATATTTTTTTTAGACGTGAACACATGGATTTCGCCGCGTGCCTCGGGTTGTGCGAGGTCGGCCGAGAAGACTTCGACTTGCACTCGATGTGCGGCGGAAAGGTCCGAGGCAAGTTTTTGCAATCGGTCGATGCGTCGCGCGGTCAGTACCAGATTTGCGCCGCCGGCCGCCAGCAGCTTTGCGAACTCGAGCCCAATTCCGGCGCTCGCGCCTGTAATTAATGCCCATTTCCCCGCCCAAGTTTTCAGCGCGTCATTTGCCACGAAATCCTCCCGTCGATGGTTGCCAATTGAGGATGAAACCACAAACGGAGCACCATCGGAAGCTCGAAATCAGGGATGGAAAGAATGTTGGAAGCAGTGATCGGACCTGCGAATCAATCAGTAGCTAAAATTTGTAAACAACACCGGCGGATACTTTCGGGCTCCATTGATTGGTCTGAAAGAAGCGTGTGCCAAGAACGTCGCCTTCGACGCGAAGTGAGAATCGTGAATGGTTCGGGTTGAAGTCGACTCCTCCGCCAAGTTCGTAGCCGAACGCTCCCTGGCCACCGTAGGGAGTCTGCGGCGAAAAATACGCGCCCCCGATCAAGGCGTGGCCGAAAACCTCGAGATTTCGGCCCAACGACGTTCGCAGGCGCGGGCCTCCGCCCACGAACACGGTCCAGGAACTAGCGCCCGCCAGCGAGCCGTGCGTTGCCAACGCTTCGACATCGAATCCGACCCAGTCCCGGTAAAAATAGGTGACCCCGGCGTTAACCCCGTTTTGGTTCTCCGCGACGTTGGGCAGCTCGTAGAATCGCAGGAATGTGTAACCCCCATAGGCTTGCCAGCTATAGTTCTGGAACACGCCCTGAATTTGCTGGGGCTCTGGAGCAGGTGCCGGCGGCAGGAGCGCGGGGTCCGCGAAAATCACAGGCATAAACACGTCTTGCGCGATGGGCGCCGGTCGAGCAATCGTCGCGTCTAGAGAGGGAGCCAGGGCGAACGTCGAAACGTTGGTTTGTGCGAACGCGCCAAAGGCTGCGAGGAAAATAATCCCCGTCAACACACATACGTATCGCATAGGCTTATTACCCCCACGACAACAGTCCCCGGTATTACCAACTTTCAATTTGAACAACGAGCCAAGCGGCTGTCTATAGCTATGATTCGCGATGCCGCTAGGGAATTACCGCCTGTCCGCAAGGACAGCCTGAGCCCTTCACCAAGCACGTTCCTGATTACCCAGCCGCGAACAATTCCGCTCTTGACTCGGATATTGGTTTTGTTATGCTTCATTCGCTGCTGGAAACGGCAGCGCTTATCAAGAGTGGCTGAGGGGACAGGCCCGCTGAAGCCACAGCAACCTGGTGCAACTGCCAAGGTGCTAATTCCTGCCCAAGTGGGGAGAGATAAGATCCTCGACTGACCGGGTTCCCGGTCGATTGAAGATTCAACTCCCAAGTGAAGTCAAACCAGGCGCAGCGCATAGAGCGCTCGCGCAAGCCGTGCCGCATTTCCTTTCGGATGCGGAGCCGTTTGCCGAGCTTTCATGGCGCCGAAGCGGATTTTATTCCGCTACACGGGGAGAAGCACATGTCAGGCGGTTCGTCGCGGAGTGAACGCGTCGTAGTGATCAAGCTGGGCGGCTCGATTCTTGTCAGCCCGAAAGCGTATAAGCGGGCCGCGGTTTTTGTGCGTAACAGGCATCGCAGCGATCCGAACGAGCGGCTCGTCATTGTGGTTTCCGCGCAAGAAGGCACCACGGACAAACTGGAGCGCGCGGCGAAGAAGATTGTTCGCGAGCCACACGCGGCGGCGCTGGATCTTTTATGGTCCACGGGAGAAATCCGCTCGGTAGCTATTCTCGCCTTGGAATTGCAAGCGCTCGGCGTACGCGCAGTTCCGCTGAATATTCATCAAGCAGGTTTGAACTTGTCTCAGAACAGGAACGAAGACTCATGTTCTCACCAAGCGGTGGAATGCCGCTCCGAGAAGTTGCGAAAAGCCCTCGACAAATGCTCAATTGCGATCGTTCCGGGGTTCTTCGCGGCTGATTCGCAGAATGCGATCGCGTCGCTCGGCCGAGGCGGATCGGACCTGACTGCCGTCCTCCTGGCGGAAGGTTTGCAAGCCTGCCGGTGTGAACTTGTCAAAGACGTTCCGGGATATTTTTCCAGCGATCCGCATAAAGACCCGGGTGCGTGTCCGATCATGGAGCTTACGTTTGCGCAAGCGCTCGAACTAGCAGATGGTGGTTGCGATCTCGTGCAGCGGGAGGCCATCGAAGCCGCCCAGCGTTGCGGACTCCCTCTCCTGATTCGAAGCTTGAATGAAACCGAGCCGGTAAGCCGGATGGTCGAATCGGAGCGAGCTGAGATTTGGAAAAACGAGATCCCATCCGCAGTAGAAGCCGTTTAGGAATTCGTCGCTTTACGAAAAATAGTTTGGGTGAGAACACAACGAAAAAGATCTGGAAAACGATTGTGAAAAAGGAGCATGAAATGGAATTTGCGACCAAGACGATCCACGCAGGACAGCCTTCTGAACCGGAAACCGGCTCGCTCATCGCGCCGATTTTTCAAACTTCCACTTACGAACAGGATTCGCCGGGGAACGACAAAGGATTCAACTACTCCCGGACGAACAATCCCACGCGCCAACGGCTCGAAACGGTGCTGGCGGAACTCGAAGGCGTATCGCACGCAGCCTTATTCGCTTCGGGGCTAGCCGCGGAGAATGCCGTATTGCAAGCGTATCTGCGTCCCGGGGATGAGATCCTGATTTCGCTAGACGTATATGGCGGCACGTACCGCATTCTCAATAAGGTCTTTCAGCCGCTCGGAGTGACGGTGACGCAGCTCGACGCCTCTGACCTTCCAAATCTTGAAAAGGCCATCGCCGAACGCACGCGGCTGGTTTGGATCGAGACGCCCACGAATCCGCGCCTGTTGGTTTACGACATTGTTGCAATTTGCAAGATCGCGCATGCGCGCGGCGCTCTGGTCGTGGTTGATAACACCTTCGCGACGCCGTATTTCCAGCAACCTTTCGAGCTCGGCGCCGACATCGTGGTTCACAGCGTGACGAAATATCTTGGCGGCCACTCCGACACGATTCAAGGCGCGGCCCTGGCCAAGGACCCTGTAGTTTTCGAGCCGATTAAATTTTTGCAAAACGCCACCGGCGCAGTTCCCTCCCCTTTCGACTGTTGGCTGACGCTCCGGGGATTGAAGACACTGGAATTGAGAATGCAGCGACACGAAGCGAACGCCATCGCGATTGCGAATGCGTTGAAGGGACATCCCTTAGTCCAGCGCGTTTATTTTCCAGGACTCGCGGATCATCCGGGCCACGAAATCGCCCGAAAGCAGATGAGCGGCTTCGGTGGGATGGTTTCGTTTGAACTGGATGGAACGGTGGAAGAAGTTGTGTCGTTCGTTTCGTCCCGGAAATATTTCACGCTGGGCGAAAGCCTGGGCGGCGTGAAGGCTCTGGTGTGCCATCCAGCGACGATGACGCACGCTTCGATCCCACCGGAAGCGCGCGCGGAGCTGGGGCTACTGGACACGCTGATTCGCCTTTCGCCAGGCTGCGAGAACGCGAAGGATTTGGTGGCGGACTTGCTGGAAGGCCTCGAGCGGTTGCGCGAGGAACGAGCGTTGCGAAAGACGATAGCGGCCAGTGCCGACTAGTTCGATCGAAATAAAATCTAATTACGAACGCAACTCCGATCGGCCTGAGCGACGGCGAATTGACGTTGGTGCGCGGCTAGCGACCGTTCGGCAGGCCGTCGCTATGGTGATTTGCCGGGTCGGCTGCCTTAGACGCTAACCGGAGAAAGACTCGAATTTATCAAGAGCCTACAGGAATCCGCCTGAATCGTCTCGGTCCGAAACGTCCCTTGATTAGGTCGCAAGGACCGCTAATGCGACGGGTCCATGTACTTGACGATAAGATCATCATCAAATTCCGTGATTTCTGTGGTAGGATTTCTCCCAGGCGTGCACGGGACATCCCCGCCCCGGCTCGAAGCATCAAGCTCTTTCGAACTACTTTCAGATCGCATTCGGTAGCGCTCTGTAGCCGAATTTTCAGGAGGCATCATGAATCGGTTTCGCTCGATCGCTATTCTTGCGCTGCTTGTGGTTTCGTTTACGGGGCTGTCGAGTTGCCTGAGCGCCGGCAAATCCTCGGCGGCACCGACGATCACGACGACGATGATTCCCGCCACCGCTACCGTTGGAGTGGCCTATACCGGCGCGACGATCAGCGCTTCCGGCGGAACTCTACCGCTTTCATACTCCATTGCGAGTGGTCAGTTGCCGGTGCACGTTACCTTATCGACCGCGGGCAAGATCTCGGGGACACCACAAGCAGCCGGGACTTTCACGTTTGTGGTGCAAGTGCAGGACTCCCACAACCCTCCGCGTACCGCTTTGTCGCCACAATTTACGATCACGGTCAGCAACCCGCCGCCACCGGCTATTACGTGTCCGGGCACCCTGTCGGGCAGCACCTGCCAGCTTCCCGCCGTTGCTATGCTGGGGGATGTCGTCAACGTCGCCTTCACTGCGACTGGGACAGGTCCGTTTATATGGAGTCAACAAGGCGCTCCGGCAAGTTTAATGGTGGTTCCAACGACGGGAGTGCTAACTGGCGAAGCAACGCAACCAGGATCTAACCAGCCGTTCACCGTTACCCTCAGGGATGTCGCCGGGCAAACTGCCCACCTTAATTGCACGATCACGATTCCCGCCGCTGCCCAGAAATTGATGATCAGTTTTTCTGGAACGCCGCCGAACGGAACTGTCGGAACAACATATGGTGGTTACACAGTCACCGCGAGCGGAGGATTACCGCCATACTTTTGGGGGTTGACCGGGAACTCTCCGCCAGGTTTGTCGATAACAAATGGGATTATCAGCGGTACCCCGTCGCTAGCGTCCACGACGCCGTATACTTTCCAGATCGAGGTCGGCGATTCTCAAACTCCCCAGCTGACGGCCTTTGCTCCTCCAACTTCGATGTTTAGTGTCACCATCAACTCCAACATCACCGTTGCCATAACTAACCCATTTACCAAAATTGATGCTGGGGCAGCCGCCGTACAATTAACAGCCACAGTCTCAGGCGACGTTTCGCCGACGAATGGTGTCACTTGGATGCTTCAGTCCGGTACTCCCCTCACAAGCTGTTCAGGAGCATCCAAGTGCGGAACTATTACACCTTCCGGCACTGACGTCCTAGCGGCGACGTACACGCCGCCGACTAGTCAACCCACGGGTGCAGATGATACCCCGACGATCACAGCTACGGCCGTGGACGATCCAAGCAAATCAAACAGTTTCATGTTCACGATCAATCCTCCTGGCGCGGCGGCTTGTCCCGTCGGGCGTGAATCGGCAATGTCGGGTTCGTTCGCTTACCTAATGAAGGGCTTCGATGTGAACGGGGCCGTGGCAATTGCGGGCAGCGTTCACGCAGATGGAACCGGAAAGATTACAAGCGGAGTGGAAGACATCAACCGGGCGGGCACGGGACCGCAAACGAATCTGCCGATCGATGCCGGCAACAGCTCTTACACGCTGGGTGCGGACAGCCGCGGATGTATGACTATAACCACGGCGGCCGGTCAGCAGACTTTCCGCTTCTCGCTCGCGTCGTTTACCAACGGGGCGCCGACGACCGGAAACATTATCGAGTTCGACGACAGCACTGGCGAGGGCACACGCGGCTCGGGAATCATCCGCGCTCAGGATGCGTCGTCCTTCTCAAACGATAAGTTTGCCAGCAGCTACGCTTTCGGGCTCTCCGGCTTTGGCGCCGCGGGAGAACACGTCGCTGTGGCCGGCACGCTCACGTCAGACGGCAAAGGAAACATCGCCGGCGGCAATTTCGACCGCAACGTTGCGGGTAACTTGACCACCAACAGCTCGAAATTGTCCGCCACTTACAGTATTCCGGCCGGATCGACTACGGGCCGCGGAACGATAAATGCCACGCTCAACGGCACTCCGTTCACGTTCGCGGCCTACATGGTCAACAGCGGCGAGGTGATTCTTGCAGGCATCGACCAGATCAGCGCGACGAACCACATTACCAGCGGAGAGGCCATCGCGTCGGCGGGTCCATTTAGCAATGCCATGCTGGCCGGAAGCCACATTTTCCACGCAAGTGCTCTGAACAGATCTGGCAGCAATCCAGGAGCGCGAGCCACCATCGGCGTGCTCACGTTTGACGGCAAGACGGCCGGTGACGTCACGGGAACTTTGTTCGATGACGAAGTCGGCGTCAGCAGCACGACGAACATCCTGCGCGGAGCGGCAACGTACTCGGTCGATCAGCGCACGGGCCGAATAACCTTTACCGGAGTTGGCACCGATTCGCTGGTTGGCTACACCGCTCGCATGGGAAGCGGGATCACCGCGTTCTTGGTGGGAAGCGATGGCGGCGCGGCAGAGGGCGCCTTGGAATTCCAATCGAGCGGAGCCGCAAATTTCAAAAATTCCACGTTCGCGGGCTCCTACTCTTTCGGAACGGACGAGAACGTCGACTACGCGACCACGAACGAATCGCACTCGGGAAGCTTTGACTCTGGCGCCTCGATGGTAAGTGGCCAGAGTGACCAAAGCCAGCCGCGCGCGAATGGGTTGCATGCGAACCAGCCTTTCTCGAATGCTTTCATTTTCGACGCGAAAGGCATCGGAACCGCGGGAAAAAATCCGGCGGTCACCAACGGCACACGCATTTTCTTTATAGACGAGCAAACAGCCGGCACGCACCCTGCGATTACCATCGCGGAAAAACAGTAACGCTGCAAGCTGCATCGGTTCATCAAAGGGAACTTCTTCGGAAGTTCCCTTTTTTATGATGTCCGTGGAGCGATTTACTACGACCCGCATTCAAAGATAATCGCTTCCTCCGCGCATGTCCGACGCCGATAAGCCAAATCGAAACCAGAAAGAAGACAACATTCTGGGCATGGATCAGCAAATTTCCCGCCGGGATTTTCTGAACTCCACGCTGCTCGCTTCAGGCGGAGTCCTGATGGGTTCGTCCACTCCGCTGCAACTTCTCTCGGAAGATGACTGGACGGGATATGGAGGAGTAGGCGACTACAGCCGCTCGAATGGCAACACGTACGAAATCGTACAAGCGGGCCATCGAATTCGCGACGGCGAGTTCCAAGGGCTTCCTGCCAGTGCCGTCGACACTGGCGAACTCTATGATTGCGTAATAGTAGGAGGCGGGATCAGCGGGTTGGCAGCGGCGCTGTTCTTTGTTCGACAAGCTGGCAAAAATCGCAAATGTCTGGTCGTCGATAATCACCCTATTTTCGGTGGAGAAGCCAAGGGCAATGAATTTATAGTGGACGGCCATCGGCTCATGGCGCACCAGGGCTCAGCCGTGTATTTCGCGCCGCCCTCGGGCAGTTTCTTTTCAAATTTCTACGACTCTATTGGTTTGAAATCCCCGAGACTGCAATACCAAAGTTGGGGCGGTGCGTCGCCTGAGATACCACTCAGCAGGACTCCCTACGACATGGTTGGCAGCGAGCCTATGAGCTACGGATTTTATTTCGGCTCAACGTTTGGGCAAAACCCGGGCATGTGGCTCACCGACCCGTGGGGGAAGAAGTTTCAAGACGCTCCGATTTCAGCGAGTGCTCGCAAAGAGTTACTGAAGTGGCGGCGAGGACCACAGCGTCCGGAAAAAAGGCCGCAATACCACGGTGACGAGGTCTCGCGGCGCCTCGACAAGATTACTCTCGAAGAAGACATGATGCAGCGCTTCGGAATCAGCCGCGAAACCATCCGGACGTTTCTTTCTCCAGTAGAGGGCGGAGGGTCGGGTTTGGGACCCGACGCGTTGTCTGCGTATGCCGATTATGCCGCCGAGGTGCTGTATCCGAGTGATCCAGATGGCGAGGATCAAATGTTTCCGCGCGGAAATGGCGATATGGCGCGATTGATGGCCAAGACGCTGATTCCGGATTCAATCTCCGGGCCGCACACAATGGAGGGAGCCTGCCGCGGACACGTAAGCTTTTCGGCGCTCGATCGCGCATCCTCCAACGCGCGAGTCCGGCTGGACTCGACTGCGGTTTGGGTTCAGCACGATGGAGATCCCGAGAAATCCGACACTGTGTCGGTGATTTATGCGCGGGGAAATAAATTGTTTCGCGTAAAAGCGCGCACGGTGGTGATGGCGGGTGGTTGCTGGACGACGAAACACATTGTCGGCGATCTTCCCACATCACATCGCGAAGCCTACGAGCAGTTCTATCGCTCACCCTGCTTGATGGCGAACGTCGCGCTTCGCAACTGGCGATTTCTCTATAAGATGGGCATCACCGGTTTTCGTTGGTTCGAAGGCATCGGCAATTACGCAGAAGTAAGAAAAACTGCGCTGATCGGCGCGGATTCTCCAACAATCACCCCGGACTCGCCAATAGTTCTAAATCTAAAAATTCTCTATTCGTATCCGGGAATGGCGACCGCAGAACAAGGGTATCGCGGCCGAGCCGAGATGCTGTCCAGCTCTTTTCGTGATTACGAACGGCAAATCCGCCAGCAATTCACCGATATGTTCTCGAACGCCGGGTTCGATGCGCGCCGGGATATTGCCGGGATCATCTTGAACCGCTGGGGCCACGCATACCTGAATCCGCAGCCCGGGTTCTTCTTTGGCAAAGACGGGAAGCCCGCGCCCAGCGAAGTCTTGCGAGCAGCGCCATTCGGGAGAATCGCGTTCGCAAACACCGATCTGGCCGGAATTATGGATCACCGCAGTTCGATCCTGGAGGCCAAGAGGGCAGTCGCGCAACTTTTCGATCGATCAATCGTGAAGGACAACGCTTAGAAGTGAAGTGTTGATCTGAAGCCCGCCGTTGTACTTGATGAATCCCAGTTTTCTGAATTTGTTCATGAAGAAATTCACGCGCGAGCGCGTGGTGCCCACCGTTTCCACCAGCATCTCTTGCGATATTTTGGGGAGAACCCTTTGCGGCTTATCTTGCTTCCCGTGGCGTGCCAGCGGCGATAACGTGCGGACCAGCCGCTTCTCGCTAGGGTTGAAAAGCTGATCGATCAAGTCTTCCTCAATACGTATATCCCTCGATAGCATAGAAGAGATGAAGCGGTCGGAAAATGCATGCTCAGCTTGCCGGTCGCGAATCATCTCCTTCTTTTCAATGATCAGGACGGTAGGTGTAATCGCGGTTGCTGTTCCGATGCGGATAGGCTGGCCGTCCAAGCATCCCTGGCCAAAGAAATCGCGCGGTCCCCATATCGCCAGCACCGCTTCTTGGCCGGTTTCGTTGACTACGGAGAGCCTCACTCCGCCCTTTTGAATGTATAGAACATTCTTAGACGGATCACCCTGCGAGAAGATCGTTCCCTTCTTCTTGAACTCGGTAACCTTTCGTGCCACACCTGCCGAATCAAGAAAGTTCTGAGCGTTGAAAGCATGCTTACCGTTGACTTTCGAGCGACTTAAAGCCTTGGTTGACACGACCGAGATAACACTTAATTGAACATCCACAAGCACGATGGACAGGATGGAATTGTGTGCACAAGTGAACAGTAATCCATTGTGGCCCCTTCTAGCATACTGGCATGTGGGTGAAGCGAGAGGACTAAGGGCAACACAAGTCCGTCGAGTTTCCGCCTGAATAACACTGAAGATCGAAGTTTCCTTCCCTTCAGCCGACGCCAGCAGGCCAGTTAACCAGCGCCCAGCACACGATCTGTTTGCAATGGAGGCAACACCTATGAAAGTACTCGGAGTCATAAGCACTGCAGCTCTACTCTTTCTTCTGGGTGCCGCCGTTCCTGCATTCGCGCAAGAGGAGCACCACGAAGAAGCGGCCAAGCCGGCGCAGCATCAAGAAGCAGCCAAGCCAGCTAAGCAGCAGGAAGAGTCGAAGCCGGCCAAACAACAGGAGCAGTCCAAGCCAGCTAAGCAGCAGGAACAGGCTAACGCTAAATCCGAAAAGCAGGGGACACCAGGCAAACAGGTAAATCAGGAAGAGCACGCTAAGAGCGGCGGGCAGCAACAACACGCCCAGCGCAGTGCTTCCGAAGAGCAAAGACAACGCTCGGCGCCGGCACTACGGCTCAGCGTCAGAGGGAGTGGTCGCATACCTGAGGATCGGTTCCGAGCCAATTTTGGCGGCGAGCACAGGTTTGTGATGCGTGAACCGGTAATGGTCGGCGGGTATTCGCGCTTCCAATACAGTGGCTTTTGGTTTGGATTCGTCGAACCCTGGCCGGACGGCTGGTACTACACCGATGACGTTTACGTTGATTACATCGATGGAGAATATTACCTGTGCAATCCGTATTATCCGAGCGTTCACATTGGCATCAGCGTCGTGATGTAACCAGCATTTCAGCCCGGCTCTAGGGGCGACAAGGACGCAAACGCGTCGAGTCGCCCCAGTGAGTAATTGGGATAGGGCCGGGCGGCATCAATAGATCGGCTAAAGGCAAGTGGAGGTAACAATGCTCGGAACTATATTGATCGTGATCTTGATTCTGGCGCTGCTTGGTGCGTTGCCCAAGTGGTCGCATAGCCGAAAATGGGGTTATTTTCCGACCGGGGGAATCGGCCTGATTTTGCTCATCGTCGTCATTCTCCTGCTCCTCGGCCGCATCTAGACGCGAGTCGATCCGCCCTTTACGTTTTGCCATCGGCCGCAGTGCGAGGTGAAAAAAATGGAAGAGTCTAAGCGACATGCAATTCAGTTTCTCGAAAAGGAAATCAAGACCTACATAGCGCTGGCCCTATTCTTGTCCAAAGAAGGCATCAAAGAACGAGTGCAATTGGGAGACAAGGACGTCTTGATAGGTCCCGCGTACTACAAAGAAAGAATGAGAGAAGCCAGGAAACTTGTAAACGAACTGAGAAAGCCGAGCTAAAACGCGACGGACGGCGTTGCGCAACCGTCCGCTGGACAGAGTTCGCCTCGACAGACTCTCGCATGACTTTCCGTTCCCAAGTCCCCGAAGTTCCATATTCTTGGAGGTGCGGAAGCCTATGTTTGAAGCGCGCTTTCCACTAGAATCATGCGCGGCATCGCGTCTCCTGGATCCCCAACTTCATGCACTTGGACCCCCAAAAGCTGCTCGTCTCATTGCTACTCGCAGGCGCTGCCATAATCTCGGCAGCCCGGTTGTATTCGTCTGGCTTCCTCGCGTTGCAGGCAGCAACAGAAGAATCAAATACGCGCGATAGCGACGCGGACCTGCTGCAGGCATTCGCCGCGCTTGAGCCGGTCGATACCCACGTTCACGCATTCAAGACCGACCCTGAAATTACGGACCTGATGACTCGCCTTCGATTGCACCTTCTGGATATTTGCGTCGCCGATACTCACGGGATTTACCGACAGTTGGATGTAGAAACCGCGCGCGCCAAAGCTTTCGTTCAGGCCAGCCACGGGCATGCGCGCTTGTGCGTCACCTTCGATCCATTCGGTTTTCGCCAAAAAGATTTCGCGCGAAAAACAATCGACCAAATTCGACGGGAATTTGCGGAAGGCGCCGTTGCCGTAAAAATCTGGAAGAACATCGGCATGGAATTAAAGACGCCAAACGGCCCATACGTAATGCCGGACGACCCTGCGTTTGAACCCATCTACCGCGCAATCGCGAAGGATAACAAAACCCTTATCGCGCACGTGGCCGAGCCTTCATCATGCTGGCAGCCGCCGAATCCAGACAGTCCCGATTACGACTATTACAAAGAAAATCCTCAGTGGTACATGTATCTCCATCCCGATCATCCGCGCAAGGAAGTGATCCTCTCAGCGCGCGATCACTTGCTCGCCGAGAATCCAAGACTTCGCGTGATCGGCGCGCACCTGGGCAGCATGGAAACCGACGTGGATGAAATTGCCAAGCGGTTCGATCGCTATCCAAATTTCGCCGTCGATACAGCGGCGCGAATGGAATACTTGATGATTCAGCCGCGGGAAAAGGTGCGAAACTTTTTGATCAAGTATCAGACCAGAGTGCTTTACGGTACCGACCTGGAATTTCTGACCGAGGAATCGACCGCGGACGCGCTAAAGGACTGGCAAGAAACCTACGCAAGAGATTGGAAATTCTTGGCCACGAACGATACTTTTCAATACAGAGGACGCCAAGTGCAGGGCCTCAATTTGCCCGAGCCGGTCCTCCGCCGCATATACCACGATAACGCTGTCCATTGGATTCCCGGAATCGCGTCCCCGCCGAAATAGTCCTGGCTAGCGACATCGACGATCGAGGAATTCCCGTCGGTCCAGTTGCGTTGACGGAAGCAGAGGTGCGGACTAACATGCACAGATTATGTTCGCGATAGCATTTAACCCCACTCCGTCATGATTGGCAAAACCCTTGGCCACTATCGCATCCAAGGGCAGCTAGGCGCCGGGGGCATGGGTGTTGTTTACCGGGCGCACGACGAGCAACTCGATCGTGATGTTGCACTGAAGGTCTTGCCAGAAGGCACGCTGGGCGACGCAGCTGCTCGAAAACAATTTCGCAAAGAGGCCTTGGCCCTCGCAAAACTGAATCATCCCAACATCGAAACCGTTTTCGAGTTTGGCTCCCAGGATCATGTGGACTTTCTAGCGATGGAGCTAATCCCCGGGCAGTCGCTCGGGGAAAAGCTGAAAGACGGACCACTCGCGCAGCTGGAACTTGTACAGCTTGCTACGCAGCTTGCCGACGGATTGGCGGCAGCACACGAACAGGGAGTCATCCATCGCGACCTGAAACCCGCCAATCTGTTTGTCACACCTGATGGACGACTGAAGATCCTCGATTTCGGCTTGGCAAAACTCGTGCATCCGGAACTGGCGGGAGATGTCACCAGGAGTATCACGACGGAAACCGGCGTTGTTTCCGGTACCGTGCCGTACATGTCACCAGAGCAATTGCGCGGACTTCCCGTGGATATTCGCAGCGATATCTACGCCGTGGGAACAGTGCTTTATGAGATGGCCACGGGGCAACGACCGTTTCCTCAAAAGCAGAGCGCGGAATTAATCGGCGCGATTCTGCATCAAGTGCCGGCTACGCCAGGTTCTGTGAACCCGAGTGTCTCACCCGGTGTCGAAAGCGTGATCGGGAAGGCGCTGGAAAAGGAGCCGGGGCAACGGTATCAATCGGCGCGTGAATTGCGGGTCGCCTTGGAGACCATTTCTAGAACCGGAGTGACAACCATCCAGGCTTCTTCCGCTTCAATGGCGAATCAACGCTCTGTGCGGTTGCCAGAAACCAGCAAAGGGCAGACCACATCGCGGTGGAAAATCACGACACCGGTGGCCCTTCTCGTGATGGCAGCCACTGTCGCGGGATGGCTTTACCATGCGCGTCACGCACATGCGCTGGGAGCGGCCGATACCGTGGTGTTGGCGGATTTCTCGAACTCAACAGGTGATCCTGTGTTCGACGACACGCTTAAACAAGCGCTGTCCGCGCAACTCGCTCAGTCACCCTTCCTCAACATCCTGGGGGATCGCAAGGTCAACTCGACGCTAAAACTGATGGACAAGAAACCCGGCGAGCCCGTGACCGGCGAAACGGCGCGAGAGCTGTGCGTGCGATCGGGCAGCAAAGCGCTGTTGGAGGGCTCGATCGCCAACCTTGGGACCGAATACGTAATCGGTTTAAAGGCCGTGAACTGCGCGAGCGGAGATATTCTTGCTCAGGAACTCGTGCAGGTCGGGAGCAAGGAACAGGTCCTGAAAAACATGGGTGGGGCCACCACGAAACTTCGCAAAAAGCTGGGTGAATCGCTAAGCTCGGTGCAGAAATACGACACGCCACTCGATCAAGCCACCACCTCTTCGTTGGACGCTCTGAAAGCATTCACACAAGGAAGGAAAATTCGGAACGAGAAAGGCGACGCCGAGTCGATTCCCTTTTTCAAGCATGCGATCGAGCTCGATCCCAATTTTGCAATGGCGTACACCGCGCTGGGAGTGTCGTATTCAAACCTCGACGAACACGGCGCGGCCAGTGAGTACTTGACGAAAGCGTACGAATTGCGCGGGCGCGTGAGCGAGCGCGAAAAATTCAGCATTTCCGGCCTGTACTACGACTTCGTGACCGGGGACAGAGAGAAGGCAAACCAGACCTATTCAATGTGGGAACAGATCTATACACGAGAACTCTCGCCACGCGTCAATATCGGCGTGAATTACAGCCTGCTGGGGCAGCAGGAAAAATTCATGGCCGAGGGCTTGGAGTGTTTGCGTCTGGATCCAGGATTCAGCGGATGTTACGCCAACGTCATGAACAATTATATTTTTCTGAATCGTCTGGAGGATGCCAAGGCAGCTTACAACGAGGCTGTGTCGCGCAAGGTCGATGTGCCGTTCCTGCATGAGCTGAGGTTCAAAGTCGCTTTCCTTCAGGACGACTCCGCGGAGATGCAACGCCAGATCGCGTGGGCTGCCGGCAAGCCGGGCGAGGAGGAATATTTTCTCATCCAACAGGCGGATGTCGCCCTATTCCACGGCCAATTAAAAGACGCGCGGCAATTGATCCGGCGCGCCGTAGAAGCCGCCCGGCACAATGACCTGAAGCAAGACGCAGCGAACTACGAAGTCGGGCTGGGGTGGTCGGAAGCCGAGCTTGGGAATTTTGAGGCGGCTCGGCAGCACGTCGCGGCTGCTCTGGCGCTGTCTACAGACCGCGATCTCGAAGTGCAGGCCGCCGTCGTTCTGGCTCGTGCCGGAGACCAGATGCAGGCGCAAAAGCTCTCCGACGACCTAGCGAAGAAATCTCCGAACGACTCTCTGATCAACTTCCTATGGCTGCCCTCGATTCGCGCGGCAATCGAACTCGACCGCAAGAATCCCGCGAAAGCCGTTGAATATCTTCAAACGTCGCTACCTTACGAACTGAGCTTTCTGACGGAACTGTACCCTGCGTATTTGCGGGGAGTCGCGTACACGCAGTTACCACGAGGGGATGAAGCTGCTGCTGAGTTTCAAAAACTCTTCGACCATCGCGGGCTCGTGGGGTACAACCAGCAATGGGCGCTGGCGCGGCTGGGAATTGCACGAGCCAATGTGCTCCAAGGTGACAAAACCAAAGCGCGCGCGGCTTACAACGACTTCTTTACACTGTGGAAAGACGCCGATCCAGGCATCCCCATGCTGATTGCGGCGAAGGCCGAGTATGCTAAACTCAAGTAAAGTATGTTTGGATCAGTTCCGCGCCGTTCGCCGCGAGATCAAGGATATGAACGCGGCAGCCGCGCGCGGAAGCGTTCGATCGCGGCGGTAAACCAGGCCTAGTTCGCGCCACAGATCGACATCGGCAATGGGAATTAACTTTGCTTCGCCCGCCCGGACTTCATCGCGCGCGAACGTCTCACTCATCAGCGACACGCCCAGATTGGCGGCCACAAAACGCTTGATCATCCCCACGCTTGCCAATTCCATCGTCACGTGAAGCTGCGAGCGGTACGGACGAAATAGCTTGTCCAGCATCTGGCGAGTGAACCCGGTCTTTGGATAGATTAGCGGCTGTTCCACAATTTCACTCGCGCGAACTACTTTCTTCTTCGCCAGAGGATTTAGCGGGCTGACCATCAGCAGCAGCCGGTCACGGAAAATGGAGTGGGTTTTGAGGCTCGGCGATTTGATTGGAAGAGTAACAATTCCCACGTCCACCGAACCGTCTTCCACTTTCTCCAATACCTTTTGGCTGAAATTGCGATAGATGTTTATCTGAACGTCGGAATACAGCCGGTGAAATTCCGCAAATACGTCAGGAAGGACGTACAAACAGGTAGCTTCGTTCGCTCCGATCAATAGGGTGCCGCGAGGCGTGCTTGCCTGGTCCGCCAATGCTCGAAGCGATTCGTTGCGCAACGCTAGAAGTTTGTCCGCATATTCCAGGAGCGCATCTCCCGCAGAAGTCAAACGCACTCTTTTGCCAACTCGGTCAAACAATTTTGTCCCATATTCCATTTCGAGCTGCCGAATCTGGGCGCTGACCGCCGGCTGCGAAAGAAATATCTTCTTTCCGGCGCGCGAGAAACTTGCTGACTTTGCAACTTCGAGAAATGTTGTGAGTTGGGCGAAGTCCATGGATTAGGCGACGCGATTGTAACAGAGGAACAGTTTCTGTTGTTTTGTAACCAAAGAGACCATACCGCCGCTCGAAAAACCGCTCTGCATATGATCGCAGGCACGTTCCGCAGCTCGTCCGACGGGATTGGGCCAGATGAAATTCGGGGGTGTCAAGTCGACGAAAAGCGTAGCATCTTAGTTAACACCCGCCATCAGGAAAATTTTCGATGCATCCCATCCATTTTCACGATTGTACTTCCGGACGCACGCGGGGTTGTAATGGATCATGGGGAATGCGCGCTTCCACAGCCACCCGGACCACGACGCCTGCGGGGTGGGCTTCGTCGCTCAGTTGGGTAGCCTCGGCTCGCGCGACGTTATCGAGCGCGCTCTTATCGCTCTTGTTCGCCTGACCCATCGCGGCGGAGTGGATGCCGACGGCTCCAGCGGCGACGGCGCCGGTCTGCTCGTTCCTATCCCCAAGGAGTTTTTCCGCGCCCGCGCTCTGGAGGAACACATCAACCTGCCCGTCGAATTTGGCATGGGGATGGCCTTCCTGCCTCCCACTCAAGAGGATGAAGCACGCGCATCGGTCGAGAAACTTTCCGCCCTTTGCGGCCTCCGTTGTTGCGGCTGGCGCAGGGTCCCCGTGGACCCTGCGGTTCTCGGCCCGTCCGCTGCTGCTACGCTCCCGGCGATTTACCAGAGTTTTTTCACTTCTGCCAAAACAGGCGACGCTTTTGAACGTCAGCTTTTCCTGCTCCGCAAACGGATTGAAACCGAGGGAACGCGCGGCACTTATTTCTGTTCTCTGTCCTCGCGGTCCGTGGTTTACAAAGGTCTGTTGGCCCCCTGGCAGTTCCGCGAGTTTTATCCGGACGTTGCTCACTCGCAGTTTCAGGCACCGTTCGCGGTTTTTCACCAGCGCTACTCCACGAACACTCGGCCCACTTGGTTTCTGGCGCAGCCGTTCCGCTTTATTGCGCACAACGGTGAAATCAACACAATCGTTCCAAACCGTCGCTGGATGCGTGCGCGCGAAAAATCAATTCTGCGAGAATTGAATGCGCCGGAATGGTGCCACCTTCTCGAATCCGGCGTCAGCGACTCCGCCAGTTTCGACAACGCGCTCGAAGTCCATCTGCGCCGCGACTATAGTATCGCCGCCGGGATGCTCCGCCTGGTACCGCCCGCGTGGGAAGCCGATCCGGATCTCAGCCCGGACCTGAAACTCTTCCTGCAAACTCAAGCCCGCGAGCAGGAGCCTTGGGACGGCCCGGCCGCTCTCGTTTTCAGCGACGGACGATACGTCGGCGCGAAACTTGACCGCAACGGCCTGCGCCCTCTTCGTTACACCGTCACGTTCGATGGCTTGGTTATCGCCGGCTCCGAAGTTGGACTTTCAAATCTCGGCGACAAACGCATCGACGAGCGCATGCGCCTGGGTCCCGGAGAAATGATCGTCGTTGATCCCGCCGAAGGCCTGATTTGGCGCGGCATTGAAATCGCTAAGCTCCTGTTCGTCGGTGCCGAAAGCGAAGACTGGCGACCCGATCGGAAAATCGAACCGTCCGCTGAGTTTTCTGGTCCGTTTACCGAACATCCCAAGCGCGTTGCTGCCGCTCTCGGCTGGAGCGAAGATCAATATCGCATGCTCTTCCAATCGCTCGGCCTGGAAGGGAAAGAAGCGATTTGGAGCATGGGTGACGACACTCCCCCCGCGTTTATCTCCTCTGCTCGTCGTCCATTGTGGGATTACTGCAAGCAGCGCTTCGCGCAGGTCACCAATCCCCCGATCGATCCACTGCGTGAAGCCCACGTCATGTCGCTCGAGGTCCATCTGGCCAAAACGCTTTTCATCGAATCGCCGCTCCTCGACGCCGGCCAAATCAAAAAAATTCGGTCGCACATCGACGGTTCGGTGGAAATCTTCGATATCACTTTCGAATCAGCAGCAGGAGTCGAAGGCGCACTTACCGCGCTCGACCGCCTTCGCGCTCAAGCTCGGTCGGCTGCATCCGAACCCACCCAGCCGCGGCTGATTATTTTAAGTGACCGCAGCATCAGCGCCGACCGCGCCGCTCTCCCCGCGATGCTTGCGCTCGCCGCAACCTGGAAGGCTTTGGTCGAGTTCGATGCCTGGCAGATTCCTCTAATTATCGAAACCGGGCAAGTCATCGAGACCCACCACCTCGCCATGCTCATTGCCGTAGGCGCAAGTGCGGTCTTCCCATACCTCGCGCTCGAAATGTCGGAAAGTTTAAAGCCAGGCGGCGCCGCAGGCTACCGCACGGGAGTGGAAGCCGGCCTGCGCAAAGTTATCGCGCGCATGGGCATCTCGTCGATCGGCAGCTATCGAAACAGCCATCTTTTCGAATCGGTGGGCCTTGGCGAAGACATACTCGACGCGTTCTTTGAAGACGCTGTCCCCGTTCTCGGCGGCAAAAATCTGGCCGATATTCTGGGTGACAGCCTCGAGCGTCACGCCACGGCATTCAAGCCCGGCTCTGCCGAAATGCACGACTCCGGTCTCTACCGTTTCCGCCAGGCCGGCGAGCAACACGCCAGTTCTCCCGAGCTGATGCGTCGAATGCACAAATATATTCAGTCGCCGACGCCCGAGGGCTACCAAGCCTTCGCCGAGCTAGCCGAGACGCGCGAGCCCGTAGCAATCCGCGACCTGATCTCGATTGCCCCCGGCAAATCTCCGGTTTCAATCGATAAAGTCGAGCCGGACACCGCGATCCTTTCGCGCTTCAGCACGCAAGCGATGTCGCTCGGCGCGCTCGGCCCGGAAGCCGTCCGCACTCTAGCAATCGCAATGAATCGCCTGGGCGGACGCAGCAACACTGGGGAAGGCGGCGAAGACAGCGATGTGTACCGCTTCGAACCGGAAGCCGTTAACCGTGTGAAGCAAGTTGCCTCCGCGCGCTTTGGCGTGACCGCGGAATATCTCGTCCGCGCGGACGAGCTCGAAATCAAAATGGCGCAAGGTTCGAAACCCGGCGAAGGCGGCCAGCTGCCGGCGGTAAAAGTTACACCCTTCATCGCCCGCACTCGACACGCGGTGCCAGGTATGTCGTTGATTTCTCCGCCGCCGCACCACGACATTTACAGCATCGAAGATCTAGCGCAGCTCATTTACGACTTGCGCGCGATCAATCCCATAGCACGCATCGGCGTAAAACTCGTCTCCGGTGCCGGCGTCGGCGTGATCGCTGCCGGTGTGGCCAAAGCTGGCGCGGACGTCATCACCATCGCCGGCTTCGACGGTGGCACGGGCGCATCGCCGCTCACTTCGATCAAGAATACCGGCCTGCCCTGGGAAGTTGGCTTGCGTGAAGCGCACAAAGCGCTTTTGCTCACCGGTTTTCGCGGCCGCGTGCGCTTGCGCGTGGATGGCGGCATCAAATTCGGGCGCGACGTGATCGTTGCCGCTCTCCTGGGCGCCGATGAGTACGGCTTCGGCACCGCCGCGCTTCTCTCAATCGGCTGCGTGATGGCTCGCCAGTGCCACTTGAACACCTGCCCGACGGGCATCGCCACGCAAGACGAAAAATATCGCGCGCGCTTCGAGGGCAAACCGGAAATGGCCATGGCCTATTTCCGAGGCGTCGCCGCCGAAGTGCGAGAACGCCTCAGCCAGTTTGGCGCGCGTTCATTGGACGAAATCATTGGCGCGGCGGATCGGTTGAAGCCGCGCACCGCACGCGCGAGCGAATCTTTCGCGGACCTCCTGGCGCCCATCACCGCTTCCGGCACGCAGTCGAAAGGAATGCTCGTCGACTGCAAAGGCGTTCACCAAGAACTCGCGGACGCACTAGGTGGCGGCAACGTCATACCCATCAAACCGCTCGAGCTCACCATCACCAACTCCGACCGTAGTATCGGCGCGCATCTGAGCGGTCAAATCCTTCGCCGCACGGAATACGCAGGCCTCGGCCATGAGAAAATACATTGCGAATTTCGCGGCACCGCCGGACAAAGCTTCGGAGCGTTCCTAATTTCCGGCATCAGCTTCCGGCTCACCGGAGAAGCGAACGATTACGTCGGCAAGAGTTTGAGCGGCGGCACAATTGCCATCACCGCGGGGCCTGACGCTTCGCAACGCGGCGACGCCCTGGCCGGTAACACCATTCTCTACGGAGCGACTCGCGGTGAACTCTATATCGCCGGACGCGCCGGCGAACGTTTCGCCGTGCGCAACAGCGGCGCGCTCGCAGTTGTCGAAGGCGTGGGGCAACACGGATGTGAGTACATGACTGCCGGCATCGTAATCCTGCTCGGTCGCGCCGGAATCAACCTCGGATCGGGCATGACGGGCGGTCTGGTGTACGCGCTTCGAAAATCGCTCGCCGCAACCGATTACAATTCCGAATTCGTCCGCACCGCCGAAATCGAAGAGCCTGAGCGTGCCTGGCTGCGTCAAGCCCTCATGGAACATGTCCGCCTCACCGACAGCCCCAAGGCGCGCCGCCTCCTGAAATATTCCTCGTCTTCCTTCATGTTGGTTCGTCTGGAGCCAGTTCACCTGCCATGTACCGTCGCGCAGACCTGGGCGCCCATTCTTTCGCGCTGGCGAGCGCCCGTAATCGAAGCTGACTCAGAAAAACGCATCGCGGTTGGCCCGCCATCTCGCCGTCGACAGAAATAAAACCGTGAACGTTGTCATGTTGCGAGCATGAAGGTGCCGAAAGCTCGGCGCCGGCGGTCGTCGATTCGCTGTGCACGGCGTCTTGAATTAATCCAAGAACGCGGCTCTGAGATTCCAGCAACCTCGACGGCTCTCCAGGATGCACGATCATAGTCGGGGGTGATCGCGATGCACGCGGCCGGCGTGGGAGTGTGGGACGCCTCCATTCGCGACAGTTCCTGGCGTCCCCTGGGTCGGCTAGCTCGCTCAGATGCCCCTATTGAAGGGTGACGAAGCGCAGCCGCCTCAGCCGGATAGAACTGGAAGCAGGGCCGGATTCATACGCCGGCCCGCCTCTAGCTCGTGCTACTGGTGGAGGTTATTTTGTTCGGACTTTACCGGAGTCAGCTGCCCCACCAGTCCGTGCTGACCCATGCCTGGGCCGGCCGTAAAATAGCAGGCATTGAACGGTCCAGTCGCGGCTCCGTTGCCGCCAGTGTTTGGCCCGCTCTGGAAGCCTGCGATTCCACCGTCTGCAAAGCCGATCGCCCACAATCCATCGATGCTGATCGCGTTGCCGGAATGATCGAGCAGCACGTCGATGAATTTGTGATTGAATAGATCGAACGCTGCAATATTCCCCGTTCCGTGATTGGCTACAAGCATGGCATGGGCGAACTGCCCGAAATCTTGCGGAGCTAGAGTGATTCCGTAGGGAGCATCCAGCCAAGGCCCGCTCTGCAGCCTCGCCAGAAATTGGCCGGTTGAGCTAAATACGGCGACCCAACCTTGCGGGCCATCTCCGCCCAGCTGCGTGGATTGATAGGTGATGAATACATCCTGTCCAATCTCCTGGATGTTGAACGGAGCCAAAGAGGCCGGCAGCTCCGGATCAATAAACGCGTGAGGTCCAAGTGGTACCTGCACCATGCTGTTGTTGAACACTTCAATCTGACCGTTGAGCGCGTTCACCGCATAAACGAAATATGCGCCGCCGATTTCAGCGATGGTCATTGCCGTGTACGATGCCTGTCCATTTCGATTCACGAGGATGCTGGCGTTCAGGAAGTCACCGCCTGCTCCGGGCCATCCGAGAATGGTGCCCTGCTGGGTTACGAACATGAAGAAGGCCGGATTTCCCGGGCTTGTGTTCACGCCGGAATCGCCGCTGAAGGTCGTTCCTGTCACCTGCACAGGGGTCGAGACTCCAGGCGCAGACGGGATATTCACGATGAGCCCTGCGGGAACGCCCACGCCGTTGATGAGTGACGACGTTGCTGAGCCGTTGTTCGCCACCCACCAGGGGCCCAGGATGCCGCGCGTGAGTCCGATTGGGTTGATCAAGTTCGAGTCTGTATTTGCGGCCGCTCCGCTGACATCGGCTGTGAGATTCTTAACCACATAGTTCTGAGCCGAAGCCAGGCCGGTGAGTATGAGGATAAGCATTCCTTGCAAGAGTCCGAGCATCAACAAGCGCATTCCCGATTTCCTGGCTGAATCATTCATAGAAGCCTCCGCGAAAGTTTTTAAGAGCTTTTCGGTACATGACGAAATCGCGGGCAGAAGCTGATGCCCGAATTCGTCAGGTGCGGCACTTCCTACCCGGCGACCACAGTTCCCACACGCGATCGCGTCGTAGGCAGCAGAACGACTACGACATGTTCGCCACAAAGGGACGTGCAACCGGTTCAGCACGTCGAACGGCACAATCGCTTCCGGGGAGAAAATCGTCGGTAAAATGAAGGTAAAGCGAGGCGAGCTTATATCACAACCACTTGCAGCGAATGGTCAAATCGACAGGCCCTAATATGGAATTCTCATGCCACCATGTAGGCGCGCTTGTACGGTTTTTTGTACGTTCTATGGCTCACCACATACACAGGCTTACAGGCCACCCGGAGCAATCTGGTACCATCTGACGTACTAAGCACCGATGTCTGGAAACGAGATTACAAGCAACACGCCAATTTTCGAGCCTCCAAAGGATCGCTCACGAACAGCGCGCCGCTTTCAATTCGGTGTGTTCGAGGTGGACTTGCGCAGCGCGGAAATTCGGAAGCAAGGCGTCAGGATCAAATTACAGGAGAAACCGTTCCAGCTTCTTGTGCTGCTTCTCGAGCGGACCGGCAACATTACCACGAGAGAGGAACTCCGCCGCGGACTTTGGCCCGCTGACACGTTCGTGGATTTCGATGCCAACCTGAAGACCACGGTAAACAAACTGCGGCAAGCTTTAGGCGATTCAGCCGAAAATCCAGTCTTCATCGAGACGGTTCCGCGGCGCGGCTACCGGTTTCTCGCCCCGGTTTCGGTTATTGAAGAAGGCCGCGGCATTTCCGCGCCGGAGCAAGTGCCTGTCGTTGCTGGTCCCCAGGGTTCATCGGTACTCTCGAGTGCAGGAGTAGAGAATGCATGGACTTCGCGGCGTCTTGCGGCTGCGGGATTGTTATTTGCATGCCTGGTGACGATCACAATCTATTTTGCGCGCCCCAAGCCACGGCACGCGTCCGAGAGCTTGCCCGGCGCAGGGCGTGCAGTGCTAATCGTGCTGCCGTTCGACAACCTGAGCGGCGATCCCTCGCAGGAATATTTCAGTGATGGGTTGACCGACGAAATGATTACGCTGCTCGGCCGCCAGTATCCGCCCAGCCTCGCGGTGATTGCGCGCACCTCCGCCATGCAATACAAGGCTGCACATAAATCATTCGTCCAAGTGTCGCGTGAAGTTGGCGGCGTGGACTACGTGTTGGAAGGAAGCGTCCGGCGGTCTGGCACGCGCGTTGCCATCAACGCGCAACTATTTCGCGTCCAGGACCAAGCCAGCTTGTGGGCGGAATCGTACGAAAAGGAAGTGAGCGACGTGCTCGCGATTCAACACGAAGTTGCGGCTCAAATTGCGCATTCGCTCGTACTGAGGCTAGCGCCGGCTCCACACGCAACTCCTGCTGCGCCGCTCGATCCCGAAGCTTATGATGCCTACTTGATGGGCCTGTTCGAAGCGAACAAGCGTTCCGAAGATGGCATCAAGAAAAGCATTCACCTCTTCGAGAAAGCGATTCAGGATGATCCTTCCTATGCCCCGGCCTATGCCGGCCTCGCTAACTCATACTTGCTCTCTGCAGGCTGGTTGATTATGAGCCCGGCAGAGGCGTATCCGAAGGCGCGGGACGCAGCGTTGCGCGCGGTTCAGTTGGAGGAAAATCTGGCGGAAGCGCACACCACACTTGCCGAGGTCCGGCATGAATACGAATGGCAGTGGGCGGACGCGGAGCGAGAATTTCGGCGTGGCGTCGAGTTAAATCCTAATTCCGCGATCGCGCACAAGAGCTACGCCGAATTCTTGATGCATGGCGGCAGGAATGTTGAAGCAATCGCTGAAATGGAGCGCGCGAGAGATCTGGACCCGCTCTCACTGATTGACGATTCTCTTCTCGGCTTCGTTTATATGAACGCAGGGCAGAATGACCGCGCGATTCGCGAGTGCGAGAAGGTGATTCTGCTCGATCCGCAATTTGCGCCGGGACATTACTTTATCAGCGGCGCGTTGATGCGGGCGAGGCGATATGATGAGGCAATTTCGCATTTGCAAACTGCAAAGAATCTGACGAATGGAGCGAGCTTGATCACAAGCGGCTTAGCTGGCGCCTACGCGAGATCGGGCCGTCGCACCCAGGCCCTGCATGAGCTTCATGGACTTCAAGAACGCGGCAAGCACGCGTACGTCTCGCCGTATGGTTTGGCCCAAGTGTATGCGGACTTGGGAAATAATAGCGCTGCTCTCGGCATGCTGGAACGCGCTGCTGCTGAACATGCATTCGAGCTAATGTTCCTGCGCGTGGATCAAAGTTTCATTCCACTCCACGACAATCCACGTTTTCAGCAACTCTTAAAAAGAATTGGCTTCTCAGCCTAAAGGCACCGCCACTTGATCAACCACATATTTCAGGCCTCTGTATATCCAGTACATTGACCGAATACGAGAACAAGATGCCACGCGGAAAGTTCCAATTTCGCACATGGTCAGGGATTCGACTTCGAGCGGACTGGCGCAGCTATAATTCAGAATGCGGGCTGTAATTGAACGGCCATGTAGATTTCAACTTCGCCCAGAGGAAAAAAACCAGCACGCCAGTTAGTAACGTCGATAAGCCGATCTTGATATAAAGCCAACCCGAGGTGAGAAAAACATAAGCCCATCCAAAGAAAGCGATGACCATGGGGACGGGATAAAACCACATTTTGTACGGGCGAGCGCTGTCTGGAAGTTTTCGGCGCAAGAGTGGAATGGCAAACAACTGTCCGAGAAACTGTACCAGGATTCTGGTCGTAATCAAAGCGCTGACGAGTTGATCGAGCTTCAGGAACGCGGCAGCAATCGACACTGCGCCCAGAACCAGCAGCGAGACTCGCGGATAATTCTTGGTCGGATGCAATTGCGCAAATGGGCGGAAGAAATACCCGTCCACGGCAGCTGCGTACGGAATACGCGAATAACCTAGAAGAAGCGCGAAGACGCAGCCGAAGGCCGACCAGAGAACCAAAATTGTTATCGCAATCGCCGCACCTCTGCCGTAAAGGCCCTCCATGAAGTCGGCGACGATGAAGTTGGAATGAATTCCTTCCCGCCACGGCACCACTCCAATGATGGCGAGATGCAGAGCCAAATATCCTATGCAGCAAATTGTCAGCGAATACAGAATCGATCGGGGCACCACATAGGCAGGATTCTTAACTTCGTCACCGATGTAACAGACATCGTAATATCCGAGATAGTTGAAGACGGCGATCAGAGTGGCGCTACCTAGACCCAACACGAAACCGCGATTAAAAGCAAACGCTCCGGAAGGAAAATCGAACGCCCGGTGAACGTCGAAATGAGGAAAACCGGTAACGACAATGGCTACCATGGCCAGCACGGTGCCAACCCAAAGAATTACGGTGATTTTGGTCAGGAAGGTGATCTGCCGGCACAACAGGAACAGAGCGACAAGTCCAGCGGCAACGGCGACATATTGTTGGCCTCGAGCGGTCAATCCCGGCCAGAGATAAGAGGAATAGTTTCCAAATCCAACCATCCCGGATGCGACTTCCAAAGGCCCGCTCAAGACGAATTGCCAGATAAAAAGAAATGCCATCAGACGGCCCCAGCTTTGGTGGCCGTACGCCTCGCGAAGAAAATGATAGCTGCCGCCGGAACCCGGCAACGCTGCACCCAGTTCGCTCCAGATCAACCCGTCGGAAATTACTATGAGCGCGCCTGTCAGCCAGCCCACCATGGATTGAGGCCCACCCATCGAAGCCATCAGAAGCGGAATGGTAATGAAGGGCCCGATGCCGACCATGTTGGACATATTCAAGGCGGTGGCATGAAGCAAGCCGAAACCGCGGGTCAGGTGGGGGCGCGATTCAGTTTTCATTGTGGCAAGCCGGCGAGACCGTGAGAGTCATCAGTCTTCTGTCAAAGCAGGATAGGTTTGATGCCGGTCTGTTCACAAAAATCTCGCAGCGCGTGATAGAGATCCGTGCCGTAGCCGAGGCAGGCGTATTCGTTCGTCCAGTTCTGAATCAGCGCATCGATATCGCAATGGGCGGTGACGAATCCGTGCGGCCAGAAAGGAATCCCGCATTCGTTCAGACGGCCTTCGATTTGGTCAGGCGGCGGCTCAAAAATGCTACAGCGCGTGATGACCATTTGAAATATTCCACTCACGCGTCCTAGGCGTGCCAGAACGCCTTCGCCCACTTTGCAAATCAGCTTCACGGAAACGCCGCCCGCCTTCCCTTCCGTCGGGATTCCGTGCGCGGCAAACCCTGCCGGACCGAGTTTGCCCGCAAGCGACGGAGGGCATGCTCCGTCGCCGATGATTTTGATCTCCTTGGTGCGTTTGTCAATGTGCTGAAGGTCTCCGTAGTAAACGCGCTCCTTGCTTAGCTTGGTCAACAGATACACCGTGAGTGCGGTATTTAGATCACCGAGCGTCGAGGTACCGTGGCCGTCTTCGAGCATCATGCTTTGCGCGAAACATGTTGCGGCGAAATCATCGCCTAGCCCGGGAAATGATTGGATGGTGTAGAAATCGAATTTCTCTGCTTCCACGACTTCTTTCAACGCCAGATACAACCGCATCGATCGCTCGTTCACGACGGTTTTCTCCGGCACCACGCCAAATACCTTTTTGAGCCGCAGTTCGAGCTCCGATATTTTCTGAGACGAGACACGTTCGGCCGTCTGAATAAGCTGCGTTGTGTCTCGCGAATCGATATCGATTCCAAACATTCTCATCCATTGCGACGGGTCGGCGGCCCCGCAGGTCTGCCCCATGCCTCGTCCGCCAAACACTCCTACAGTTCCCATGTTAAGAATATTCTTCAGATGTGCCGCGCGCGCGTAGCTCGCAATGCTTTCGACAGTCTCGTGATCGTGCGCGCTGCCGTACACAAATTTGTGTGGCACGCCAATTTCGAGCAATCCTCCATGCATCACCAGGCCGCCAACCGGCCGCCAACCCTGCGAACCATCATAAGTCCACAACAACACAGCTTTGCCCGTTGCGGCAAAATCACGGATGGCTCCGACTAGATTTGCCGCCCAAACCCAAGTGCCAGAAAATAGGATTACGGCGTCCACCGCGTCATTGGATTTCATTGCTTTCAGCGCGGCTTTGGCTTCTTCTTTGGTGGAAACGATCACTTCATGTTCAACTATCTTTAAGCCAGCAGCGGATAGAGCGCTTTTTGAATTGCGGATTACCGCTTCGTCGATAAACGGGGTTCCCATCGGATCTTTCAGGCCATCTTTGTGAACTCCGTAAACGATAACTCCCACGGTTGGCTGAATCACGGTTTCTCCTGTTTCTATTCGGTGCAAGAATTCGAGTCACGAATCAATTTTAGAGTGGCGCACAGCCGTAGATATTGCTTCAACTGGCCTGTATACGCAGCCGCAAGGCCGACGTCAGGTTCGACAACTTCCTTTTCGTGGACAACACGGTCCACGGCATCTGCGATTCGTGTGTAAGTGCCAGTGGCCACACCAGCCAGGATCGCCGCGCCTTGGCACACAGCTTCATCGCATTGCATTACGTGTATTCGACAGCCACTGATGGCGGCTCGCAATTTCAGTCCCAGGGGTGAATGTGTGCCGCCGCCGGTGGCATAAAGATCCTTAAAATTTCCGGCTGCGACAGCGAGCATTTCGGTGACTTGCGCGAGCTCGCAAGAAATCCCTTCAAGGATCCCTTGGTAGACTTGGCTCCGCTTGGTATCCGAGGACAGGCCAAAAATCGTCGCGCGGGCGCGAGGATCGAAATCCGGATTGCATGTGCCGATCAAGTGCGGCGTGATACAGAGCCCTGTTGGACTATCGGTGCACTCATCTTCTAACTGTGCATACTGATCTGCTTCATTCGCGATTTTCGATCCATTCAACGGACCGCAGCGGCCGTAGATTAAATCGCGGAACCACTGGACCATAATCCCCGACGGGAAATATGCGAGGGTAAGAAATTTTCCGGGAACGACATGTGCGTACGAGTTCAGGCATGCGGAGAACGCTGCCTCGCCCAGGCTTGGCTCGTCGGACGCCGCCACTAGACATTCATACGTTCCCATCGAATCGGACACGCGGCCAGACTTGATCACGCCGGAGCCCAAAGCTGCGCACGCTTGATCGTGGCCGCCGACAACGACAGGAGTGCTGTTACCCACTCCGAGCGCGCTCGCGGCCTCGGAGTTCAGTTTTCCAGCGATTGTTCCCGCCGGAACTGGGAGCGGAAGCTGATCAACAGTCAATCCGGCAGCATCTAAAATTGCTTCTGACCAGCAGTCTCCAATCACGTCGAAGGCGAGGAAGCGCGAAGCCAGGGAATATCCGATGTATAGCGGCAGTCCAAGTTTGGCGTGGATGAAATCGGTGGCGCTCAAGAAGCGAGCAGTGTTCGAATATATTTCAGGGCGGTGCTGGCGGAGCCACAGAATTTTGGGTATCGGGTACATCGGGTGAACAACCAGCCCGGTTGTTTCGAAAATGCGGTGCGCGCCAACAGCGTTCTCAAGCCATTTCGCTTCGCGTGTGGCTCGACCATCTATATTCAATATTGCCGGACCGATTGCTTGGCCGTGATTGTTCACTGGGATAAAAGTTTCGCCGTGCGAGCTGAGGCAGAGAACCTGCACTGGATCGCGGGCCAGATCGCGCGTTACTTCGCGAGATGTTTTACACACAGCATTCCAGAAGCTTGCGGCATCCATCTCTGCGAACGACGGATGCGGAAAATCAGGAGCATAGGGGCAAACGCTTCGGGCAATTACTGTACCCGCCGCCGTGAACACAACCGCTTTGCATTGGCTTGACCCGATGTCGATGGCGAGAAGACTCATCAGCGCGCCGGTTTACTCTTTGGTGGCTTCGAGCAGCAGATGTTCGTGAAACTGCGTAGTGAGTTGGGGATTTTCGGCATCGATCGTTCGCAGATCGCGGCCATTCTCGTAGTCGGTTATACGATATTTGCCGGGCTCGAGGCCCCGTAATTCGATTGTCCCGTGCCACTCTGCTGTTGCGGATGGCGCGAAGAACGCGTAATACATTTTTCCGTCCTTCTCCACGGCATAAGCTTCCGGAACATCGTACCCGTAAATGTAGAGGTCGCGAAAATCCCCTTGCGACAATTTCCTCTGATTGTAAATCTCGATCCACTTCTTCCAGTCAGCTTCTTTTTCTTTGGTGAGATAAACATTCTTGAGTCTCGGCCCGTAGTCCGGCCAGGTGAACTTGGTGCCTAGCACTCCACCCAGACCGACTGTTGATGCAAAGTCGCGCCCGATGTCCTGCTCATTACTTGAATTGGCTCCGGCGATTTTAGTGAGCTCCACATGGTCACCGTACACGGCGGCAGATGGGCCGAGAAGAGCCTTGTACATCTTAATTCGCTGCCTTACCTGCATGGAACCTACTGGATCAGCGGTCACGGCCTGATCGACGAAAGGAAGCCACGCCATATTCGGCGGCGTTCCGCACGGGCAACTCTGCGTGACGCTTTCAGGCTTGAGAGCCCGGGTGGTCTGAAAGATGACTTTGTAAATTTCACCCATAGCTTTCGTGGAGTCATAAGGAGATTTGTGATGATGCTTTGGGTTGTAGCAGGGCGGCACGGTGAAAGAAAAATCCAGCTTGTGCCCGTCGAAGCCCCAATCGCTTATGAATCGCTCTGTTAGTTCACGATAATATTCCTGAACTTCCGGAACGGCCGGACACAATCCTGCAAGACCGGTCGTCATGCGGGCGTGTTTCCCGTCCTTGTCCTGCATTAGCCAGTCCGGATGCTCCTTCACGACCTCAGCAAGTTTGTAAGGGCGGTTGTCCAGCATGTCGATTCCCTGCCCATCCTCGACAACAATGGGAATCCACCACAGCGTAATGTGAAGTCCAGCCGAGTGGAAGGCGCCGACAATCTTCTTGATGCCATCCACGCCGAGACTAGCGCGGGGCAGCCAATCACCTCTAATGTTGAACCAGCCGGCGTCGAGCGTGGTCCATTTCAATCCCAATTCCTGCAGCTTGGGAATCGTGCCGATCATTTGAGCTGGAGTAAATTTCAGCTCATAGCCCCAACCGCACCAGTTCGCTTCGTAATCCCCGGAATTCGGTTTTGGGATCTTCCAGCCCTGTGCGCCCAGCGCATCGGAGTACATCCGCAGCGGCTCGTAATAATCTCCGTGAAATACTGAAAGAAAAGTAACAGGCGTCGAGTACACCTCGCCCGGCTGCAGCTCCTGCTGGGGATTCAATTCTATGGACGCGTCAACGTGTCCGCTTGCGTCGACCTGAACAGGTATATCGAGCGCCAGTGGCAGAGTCTCCAGATGGCCGATCGCTTCACCCATTTTTGCGGTCCAGAACGCCACCACGGGAATACCACCTCCAGTGCCGGGATCTCCCTTCATAACCTGTTCCATGGGGTTCGTTCGGGAGAAATCCTGGGAGATCAAAACGACGTTGTCTTTCCCCCATTTTTCGCTCGATCCGTGGAACGACCACATTGCGAAACGGCGCGCCGCAGGATCAATCAACGAAGCATTCATTTCATGGCGCTGCGTGATGACTTTTTCGAGTTTTGCTGGAGCCGTGCCGGTATTCTTGTAGGCGATCGTCGTCAGCGCGAGAGAGGGAAAATTGTCGTAAAACTCCACCGAGACCGTTTCTCCGATTTCCGGTCTGGACCTACTGGCGCCCTTGATCTCTAGCCGCTTGCCCAATGGGCCCAGCCGGTGAGAAGAATCGGAAGATTGTGCGTGAGCAAGATCCAATTCAAAATCGCGGACCTCTTTGTTGTCAATGAGTAGGTAATCGGGATCGCTCGTTCCCTTTCCTTGAGGATCGTCCAACGTCAACTCGCGCCCGTTCAAGTCTAAATAGCCGCGAAGGTAGCCTGAGGGCAGAATCTGAAACTGCGCAGCCGGCGTCTTTATCGAAATGCTATCAGATTGAATGCTTATCGATATCGCTGATTGAGGCTTGGCAGTTTCCGGCAGCGTGCGGGATTTCTGACAACCGGTGGTCCCTAGCACCACAATGATTGTGAATACCAACAACCAGTCGGATACGCGAGAATGCGCGTGCGCCGGGACGCTTCGCCTGTTGGCATTGGGCGAATTCGAAATCTCGTTGCTATCGTGCGTATCTTGATCCTTAATAATGTGTAACAACATCGTTCCAGGAAACAGGAGAACGCCGAGAAGCGTTCAGAGAAATGTCTCAACGCGAGTCGCCAGCCTAGGAGAACGACGCTCGCGCACGATGACTGTGGCTTTCCCACCTTCAACCGATACAGATTTCACGCCGCGAAAATCACCCGGCACGCGAAAAAGCAGAATCATGTATCGAATATTGGTCTCGGACTTCGCCGGAAGCCATCGATAGACCGATTCCCCAAACATCCGATTCTGCTCCACCGTTTCTCGCCGCGGTATCGCGAATGGCGTCGTACTGAACTCGAGGCCGCGACAGAAGGCCTTTCCATTCCACGGCGCATGCGACTGATGAAAACGTTCGACCCAGTTTCCCACCCACGGAAAGTCTGCTCGACGAAATAGATAAATCACCACAAGGCCGAATCGCGGATTGCAAGCGGCTATGAAGGCCAGCTTAAGTTTGGGATCGAGCAATTGCGCGGTGTAATGCTCAAATTTTATTTTTGGCACAGTCCGCAAATTCAATCGCCCGCCGCGCGCACGGGGCGCGATTGGCCAGATGAACTCCACGTTGGCCTTTACCAGCGGCCGGGTGCTGTAGGAAGCGGGGCACGTCTTTGCGCGCGTTGCCGGCATGTCGAACAATGTGACGTCAGGTTCCACGAAGGGAGGCCCAAACGTTACATGCTCGTTCCACGAAATCGGCCGATCGAAAGTGCTTAAATTCAGCGCCGTCTCCTCGCAATAGATCACGGGATCTCGCACATCGATCGAAATTTCGCGCTCGAATTTAATTTGTGCTTGCGGCAATGAAGCACTGCAGTGAAGCGTCGCCGACGAAGAAGCCAGTGCTTTCCTGAATCGCCATTTAACGGAGGGCGCTTCACCGTGCGTGCTGTGTCCTGCGGCAATTTCTTCCTTCGAGGGCGGCCCGAAGTAGTCGAAGCTCAGGTTATGTCCCGCGATTCCTGCAAGCAACCTGCCATCCGGAAGAGGGCCATACGTGCGCAAGTCTTTCGCTGCGTTGTATTTATAAGGGTCGATCGTCTTCCACTGCGGGCGCCACAACGGATTCAGGCCATCGCACTCGTTCAGATTCAGTTCGCAGATATGTCCGCCGCCTTCGAGCACGGACACATGACCCCAGGGCGCAGTCAATCGATAGCCCGGGCGGCCATCTAAAACGCCGGCAATGCGACGTATCGATATTTTAGCGGCCCGAGCGCTTTCGACTCTCATCGACCGGCGGCGGACGTTTCGTTTTCATTTAGCGCTGCGCGAGCGTTTCGCAAAAACGCCTGCATGTCGTCCGCTTGAAATACATTTCGTCCGAAGAACACCCCCGCTGCGCCAGCCGCCGCCACACCGTGGATCAGCGCAAGCGCTTCCCCATCTGACGAGTACCGGCTCCCGCCAAGAACGAGAATCGGAATCGGACAATTTTCCACCACGCCCCGCATCGTCTGCGGATCGCCTGCGTAACCCGTTTTCACCAGATCTGCGCCAAGCTCCGCGGCCATTCTAGTGTGAAGTTTCAGCCATTTTGGGTCGGAAGAATTCTTGACGTTCTTGCCCCGCGCCAGCGTTTCGATAATCAGCGGCATGCCGATCCGCTCACACTCGCGCGCTACGTCCGCGTTGCGAGCCACTTCTTTCGTTTCAAAATCAGGATCGCCCGTGCCAACGGCTAGATATGTCAGCACCGCATCCGCACCGTTGCGCATCGCGTCTTCGGGCCGCGCCAGCAAACAGCTTCGAAGCTCTCCGGATTCGCTTCCGCCAGGCGTTCCCCACAGAGTGGTCCAGTCGATTCGCGCGATAATCCCCGGCGTAATAGGCCCAAGAAGTGAATTCAGGCACCCTCGCATAAGACCGAGGTTGAGAAGGACGGCATCTACGCCGGCGTCCGTGAAACGTCTCACTTGTTCCGCCGCATTTTCCGTACCTGAAATCGGACCGAGGACCAGCGCGTGATCGAAAGCCACCACTAAAGATTTTCGGCCGGGCCGAACGATTCGGTTCAGCCGGATTTTCTTACCGCAATCACTCACAGAATCCACCTTTGCGAAAGCCGGAGCCCTACCTGACGGATCGCTATTGTTCGTAGGCGCCAATATTTATTTCACCGCCTTGAGTCCTGGGATTTCCGACAAAATCCAGGGTTCCCACGATGCTCGCGCCAAGATTTGTCCCCGCATTCACACTGGGTGAAGTGGATTGAATATCTAAATTCGGCGGCGAGGAAAGACTAATAAACTCGGGATTCAAAAACGGCGGCGAGTGAGAATCGTTGCCTGTCTTCGAAAGGTAAGTGGAATAACCTGTGTAGTTCTTGCCTTGCCACTCCCAATTGCCATTCGCGGCCCCGCCCGTTGAGTAGTAAAGATTGTAGTCGAGCATCGCAGGATCGGATTCAGACTTGGTGTAGCTGTACAGGAATATCTTTTGACTGCTTGCGTAGACAATATTGTTGTCGAAAGTATTGTTCGTGGCATACCACTGAATTTGAAATTCTCCTTCTCCGGTTTTCGCGGTGTCGTTGTCGTAAAGCGTGTTGTTTACGATGTAGCAGTGGTCTGTACCGCCTTTGCCTTTAGCATATCCGCCGATCGTAATGCCCACAGAATTGCTGTGATACACAACGTTATTGCGAGTGGTGATGTAGTCCGCTTTCTCGAAACCAGGAGCTTGCCCACCGGGGTTCTCGCTGGACATCTCAATGCCAATGTCAGTGTTATGCACGAGATTTCGCTCGATTGTAATTTTCGTGCCGCCATCGATGTAGATGCCGTCGGCGCCGTAGCTTTTATTGTTGCTGCCCGATCCATATGCGGGATTGCTGTTCGAGGTGATGTTGTAAATGGTATTTAGACTTATTTCGCCATATCGAGCACGGTCGCAGAGTTCTGTTTTGCACATCGCACCCTTTGGGGTCGACACACCCTCGTAACCAATCGCGCCTATTGCGATGTTGTTGTCGTCGTGAATTAGATTACTGGTGATGGTGAAATTCTCAACATTCCCATCGACCGAGAGAGTTTCGCTACAGCCCGTCGTAGTGTGGTCGATTTCATTTCCACTGATGATCAGATTGTCGATGGAGGCAGGGGCCTGCGTACCATACACGGTCATTCCAAAAGCGTTGGCGGCGCAACCTTTAGCTGTCGTGGCAATGTGGTGGATATGATTGTTCGTGATTTGAACGTTCGTGCCCGAGCCAAAAATATAAATTCCAATGGGCACGTCCGCAGCCTTGGAAGTGGAATAGTTCCGAATCTCGAATCCATTGATGATGATGTAGCTCTGAGTTTCGATTGTAACCAAACCCCACTGTGCGTTCGGAATGGAAAGCCCGGTGCCGTCAATGGTGGCAAGCTCGCCCGGATAACTCGAAAACGTGATATAGCCGCCGGACGCAGATCCCGAGGATGGGATCGACACGACCTCGTTGTAAACGCCCGCGCGCACATAAACCGTGTCGCCGGCCGTCACCGAATTTGCTGCGTGCTGGATCGTACGCCACGGCGACGAAATCGTGCCTGAATTCGTGTCGTTGCCCGAAGTGGATACATAGTAGGTCGAGGGGTACGCAGGTTGCGCGCGCAGTCCGAGGAGGCTTGCCAGAAAAAGGATTCCAAGCGACAGCGTCATCGGGGAGGTTAAATTGCGGGAAAACATTGCAATCGAGAACGCTCTCAGAAATCGGCAATTCATAAACCCCCCTTGACTCACCGGATTTTAGAAGTTGGGATTCACTGCGACTGGACCGGCCGCGGGACTGCAACGCGGTGGGAAAGCCAAATTGGGTGGGTCCTCCCTCGATCAACCTCTGTCCGCTGCGTACCCATATCAACTTACTGGGACTGTAAGAATGGGCTTCAATGGCTCAGGTAATTAATCCGATCCTGCACGTTTGTCAACCATTTTTATCGAACATGATTGATTTTGTAGTTCTTAGGACCATTTCGGGTTGATTTGTGCGAGAATCTGGCGTTTCCGGAAAACCACCGGGGGAGCGCTTCTTCCATGAGCTTATTGGCCGAAGAGCGGAGATTTCGCATTCGGGAGATTTTATCTCGCGAGCGAACCGTCATGGCTTCCGAACTGATACGTGCGCTCGGTGTAACTGCGGCAACTGTTCGCCGTGATTTCGCAGCTTTAGAAAAGGAAGGAGTGTTGGTTCGTTCTCACGGTGGCGCCGTTTCTCGTACCTCGAGCACCAATTTTCAACCCTCTTACGAAGCATTGGGTCGAAGCAACCGAGCAGAAAAACAGGCGATCGCTCGTGAAGCAGAGCGGCTGATCCTGGACGGAGAGACCGTCTTCCTTGAAGGCAGCACGACAGTCTACGAGTTGGCGCGGCGCCTGCTTCATCGCAACAGGCTGACCGTAATCACAAATTCGCCGCCCATTGTCGATCAGTTTCAACGCAGCCAGCATGTTTCGGTGATTTCAACGGGAGGCGAACTTCAGAAAGATGTTTTTTATCTTTCTGGAGTCTGGGCCCAGCGTGCCCTCTCGGAAATACGCGTCGACAAAGCAGTGCTGGGAGTCAGTGCGATCGATCCGGAGTACGGAATTTCCACCGCGAGCCAGGCCGAAGCGCAGATCAAAAAAATGATCTTGAAGGCCGCACGAGTTAGCATAGCATTGGCGGATCATAGCAAATTTGGGAATCAGGGCTTTGCTTTTGTCGGAGGAATAACGGACATCGATATCCTCGTCACCGACTCGAATACAGACTCAAGGTATCTGGAGCCACTGCGCGAAGCTGGTGTCGAGATAATCCTCGCAGACGTGCGCGATCAACCAGACCATGCGGACACTGTTGAGACTGCAAAAACTCAAGTTCTCGGACTCGGCAATGCTCTAAGGTAGCGAGTATGCGCTTGGACTTTAGAAAACTGTTGCTCTTTATAACTGCTTGCCGGCTCTGCCACGACCGCGGCGATCCAGATGGAGATCACCCGCTATCGGTTTGGCATCGGTGTTCTTAGTCCTGATTAGTTCAGGGAATGACAGCGCTTGGAATTTGGCCGGATTAAACATGCTTAGGAGCCCGCTGGCTCAGCTATGTCCTAATAAGCCGGAGCACCGGACATGTCCGGATTGCGGCAGGAGTTGGTCTACACGAATCGATTTATGCCAGTGACCATTTGACTTTCTTGGTTTTTGGCGCAGCCCGAAGATGGCCACGCCCAGCGGGTGGCTCGCACCTCGCGTCGATTTTGAAGGCATGGCGCACTACTGGTAACGCAGCGCCACTATCGGATCCACGCGCATTGCACGGCGCGCGGGTATGAAGCAAGCGAAGAGCGCCACAGCGCTAAGCAGGATGGCCACGCTCGAAAACGTCAGCGCGTCGGTGCTCGTCACCCCCAGCAACAGGCTCGTCAGGTAGCGCGTCAGTCCGAATGACACTGCCAGACCCAGCCCGACGCCGGCGAACGTCAACCGAAGCCCATGCCGGAGGACCAGCCGCAAAACGTCCTGCTTGCTCGCGCCGAGCGCCATGCGAATGCCGAATTCATGTGTCCGCTGTCGCGTGGTGTAGGCCGTGACGCCGTAAATTCCCACCGCAGCCAGAATCAGCGCGAGCAACCCAAATGCCCCCACAAAGGTTCCGGCGATGCGCTGGGGGAAACTGGCGATTTGTTCGCGCAATTCGAGCGTGGTCACATCAAACACCACTAAGTCACCGTTCAATTCATGGATGGCTTTCTCAGCCGTCCTGCCGAACGCCAGCGGATCACCCGTCGTTCGCGCAATGACAATCATCGCCGCGCGGTAAACTTGGTACTGCGGCAGATACAGGAACGGCGTCGGCTTTTCATTCAAACCATTCACTTTGCTGTCGCGCGTCACGCCGACCACTGTGAACCATTCGTGCGTCAAGTCTGAGTTCAGTTGCTTGCCCAGTGCTTCCTGATTCGGCCAGTATTGATTCACAAATCGTTCACTGACGATCACCACGCGTTGCGAACTCTTCGTGTCCTGCGGCGTGAAGTCGCGTCCCTTCGCCATCGGAAGCTGCAGTGTCCGGAAATAATTCGGCGAAATGATGGCAACCTGCGTCTCCATCGATTCGTTCGCCTGCGCTACGTAGCCCTCCGGCTTCACCGCGGTCGAGCCGCCGCCGAATCCCAGCGGTACGCGGTTTGCCAGCGCCACCGACTGTATTCCCGGCAGCGCTTCCAGTTTCGCCACCAGCTGGCGATCGAATTCCGAGCCCTTCTCCTCCGAATATCCCGCGGTAAATAGATCGTAGGAAGCGATCAGCACGTTATGTGAATTAAATCCCGGATTAATTTGTTGCGCGCTCATGAAACTACGGATAAACAATCCTGCGCAGATCAGCAGTAGTAGCGACAGCGAAATTTGCGCCACGACCAGCCCGCTCGCGAGGCGCGCCTTCCGCAGACCACCTGACGCGCTCCCCGTGTCCTCTTTTAACACCGCCACCGGCGCTTCGCTCGAAGCCCGCAGTGCTGGCAAGATCCCGAAAATCACGCCTGTGAGCACTGAGATCAACAACGTTGCCAGCAGCACCGCACGATCCGCTCGGATGCTAAGCGAAATCGGAAAATCCGAGGCCGGCACGAACTTCATGAACGTCCCTCCAGTCCAGTACGTGATCACCAACGCGACCGCGCCTCCCGCCAGCGCCAGCACCAGACTTTCTACCAACAATTGTCGCACCAGCCGCCATCGGCTCGCACCCAACGATATGCGAATAGCAATCTCGCGCCGCCGCGCCACTGACCGCACTAGCATCAGATTTGCCACGTTCGCGCACGCTAGTAGAAGCACCAGGCCCGCGATGGACATCAACATCGGCAGCATCGTCGAGAGAAATTGATTCGCGCCAAACGGGCTGCGCCACAGCGGATACACTGTAACGCTGTCGTGACCTCTATGTTCTTCCGGATAATTCTTCACCTCCCGCTTCAGCAGCACCGTCATTTCCTCTTGCGCGTTTTCGGGCGCGACGCCCGGCTTCAGCCGCCCGAATACAACCAGCCAGAAATAGTGGTGGTCATGGAGCAGGTCGCCCTGTGGTAACAATTGCGCGTCCATCATGATCGGAACCCAAATTTCCAGCCGTAGCCCCGTCTGGCTGCCCTGAAACACCGGCGGCGTTACGCCCACAATGGTGTACGGGTGTTGGTTGATTTCGATCGACTGGCCCACGATTTTCGGATTCGCAGCGAAATGAGTTTGCCACAGCCGGTAGCTGATCACCGCCACCGGCGCGCCTCCCGGCTTCTCGTCCTCCGCTGGCAGGAAACCTCGCCCCAAAATCGGCCGCACCCCGAGCACATCAAAATAGTTCGCGGACGCCACCATGCCCCAGACACGCTCCGGCTTACCCTTTCCCGTCAAGCTCATCGGAGTGATGTTGGCAGCAGTGAGGCCGGCGAAACTCTGCTGCCCGTCACGCATCGCCTCGAAATCAGGATACGTAAACGGGAATGGGTTCTCCGCGCCCCGGCCGAGCGATAGCGACACCACCTCGCGCGGACTCGCCAGCCCTGGAATTGGATTCAGCAATGTCGAGTTGATCCAACTGAATATCGTGGTGTTTGCGCCGATGCCCAGTGCAAGCGTCAGAATGGCAACCGCCGCGAATCCCGGCGCCTTCGCGATCATCCGCAGGCTGTACCGCACGTCTTGCCAGAACGAGTTCATACACGCACCTCCAGGAATAATTTAGAACGATTTAGAGCATGTCCCCCGCCCATCCACGACTCGGTCCTAGCGAATGCTGGCGCATGACTTAGCAATACTGCCCTAGTCACATTCGAGCACTGCCGTCCGATTGTGGGACGCGCCCTTAGCGGGACCGAACATTGGCAATCCCTCACGGCAGCCTGGCAGGTCAACCCGATTAGTCGATAGCCGGGCACTCGCACTGGAACTTCACTTTACCGGTAAGCGTGCTAATCAAGCACTAGGGACGTTCGGAGCTTAGTGACGCTGACGGCCTCGTTGTACGATCGCACGACGTCGGAGGCAATATGAACGCCCACGGCCTCTCTCTGTTCTTCGTCGGACTTCTTCTCACTGGCTCTCCAGGAGTCACAGTCTACTCGGGTCCAAGGAGCCGACGTTGTTATGCAATCAAGTTCGTTCCCGCACCCATTTGTCCCGGTAATGCCGTTTATCGCTTGGAATCTTCCAAGGTTCTCAACAATGTGATGCGCGATTACCAGCCCATTTGGCGCATCCGCTCTAGGATGAGTCCGCTATAGTGATTCATGTGATCGGGCCGTCGCTTCAGGGGCAACGGCAGGATTGCGGCGAGTTGGGCCGCTTGTTGCCGGTCGATACTTCGGGCTGAGGTTCGGTAGTAGTAACGGCACGCCGACTCCGCACCATAAACACCAGGGCCCCATTCGACCACGTTGAGGTAGAGTTCCAGAATGCGCTGCTTGCCGAGGAACAATTCGGCCACCGGGACAAGTGTGAACTCGGTGCCCTTGCGGAGGATGGAGCGGCCGGTTCCGAAGAACAGGTTTTTTACCAGTTGCTGCGTAAGGGTGGACCCACCGCGAATGCGGCCGCCTTCCATATCGTCTTCAGCAGCGATTTGCATCGCGTGCCAATCGAATCCATGATGCTGGTAGAAGCGTGCGTCTTCTGCGGCGATGACAGCATGCTGGAAATCTGGCGAGATTTGGCTCAGCGGAACGGATTCATATCGTTCGTGATACGGCGTGTGGTGAATCCATGCCTGCAAGCGGCGCTCCATGTGCACCGCGGTGGTCGGTGGGTCGATCCACCGGGCAGCCACAAGGATCAGCACAGCAAGCGACCAAAGAAGCGCCACTCCGATGAGAAACCATCGAACGAAGGATCGGAGGGAGCCTTTCCGATGCGGGATCTGCGGGGGTGTGTCTGGATTTTCAGTCACACTTCAGAATAATCGTTTGCGCTGGATTGACATAGCGTCGGATAACCGGACATGTTCCGTTTGTGCCAATGTCCGACGCGAAAGATAGCAAATCCGACCCTGGCTGTAGATAATGACTCCGATACTTTACTTGTTCGGTAAATCGAGATGGTGAATATTACCAGGCTTGCAGTTCTGTTAAGGTCTTAGTAACTTCGAGTCGTGGCCTCATCCCATCGTGCAATTGGTGTTAAGGAATTTTCGCTTTACCCAGCAGCAACGCTCGAATGCGCCCGAAGATAGTACGGCGACTCATCCTGGACCACGAATTTGACGCGGAGTGAAAGTCAGAGCCGCCCGCGCACGGAGAATCAGTTGTGAGAAAACTAAGCAGCGGCTCGCCACAGGCGGCTCCGTTCAAACGGCTTTATCGAACGGGCGAAGAGCGCCCCGCCCCAACCTTACTCCTTCGAGAAAACGCGCGTCCGATAAAGCTCTAGCGTCAATCAGGGCCGATCCTCATATTTGTGTTGACATATCGATTAAGCGGAGCTAAAAGCCAGCAAGAGTCGGTGCGGAAGCTTCGAGGTCCTGCACCGCCTTCCCACTCCGCCTGCGTTTGCGCTCGCAATGTCTTCGGGAGGACGAAATGGCAATAATCCGCGTTGTTGGCTTGATGTTGGTGGCAGTGTCTTGCATGGAGCTCAGTGGCGATTCGAATACAGCTTTCTGGGCGCAGTGGGGAGCGAATCCGCAGCACACGGGAGCAGTGGATGTGGCGGGCCAGAGCTTGAAGGAGATAAAAGCGGACATTGTCTACGATCCGTTCGTGGAAAAGGAAAAAGCCGAGGAAGTAGCACTTTACGGCGAACATGTTTTAACGGTGCACGAGCAAGCACCTCTCACTGATGGCGACGATATATACATGGAGACGAAGACCGGAAAGTACATCTCGTGCCATCCTGCAGGAGCCTGGTTTACGCAAGGCGCAGCGTGCGGGCCGAACACCTGGAACACACTCATCTGGAACGAAACGAAATTCAGTTGGAAGGATGGGAAGCTTGAAAAGGTATGGAGCTTTGCGAGCGACTGGAAACCAGAGCCGAATGCCAACGCGCTGCTTGGATGGGAGCCGGTTTTTCATGCAGCCGATGCCAACGGATACATCTATGTTCCCGGGGCGGGAGGAACGCTCTGGAAAATAGACAAGAACACGGGAGAAGCGATTTCCAACATCAACCCCTTGAGCGAAATCAGCATTATTGCCGCGGATACGTTTGTCTCAAGTCCGCTGACGGCCGATGAGCACGGCAACATCTATTACAACGTGATTGAACTAGCGGATCCAAGCCAGGGAAATCCATGGTTTCAGAATGATGTGCAGGGCGCGTGGCTCGCGAAGGTTACTTCCGACGACGTGCCGAGCATCGTAGCCTATGCCACTCTGCTGCCGAATGCGCCCGAGGGTTTCGATCAGACCTGTCCCGGCACCTTTTTTGAGTTGGATCCCGGCGACGGATCTACTTTGCCTTGGCCGCCTGTAGGCTATGTTGGGACCAACCAAGTTCCACCGCCGACGATTTGCGGCTCGCAACGGCCACCGCTGAATGTGGCGCCCGCCGTTGGCCCCGATGGCACGATCTTCACGGTGAGTGTGGCGCATTTCAATCAATACCAGACATATCTCATCGCTGTGCGTCCCAAGGATTTGACGCCAAAGTGGACAACATCATTGCAAAAACTTTTCCACGACGCTTGCGGGGTAACTTTGCCCATCGCTGCTCCCGGAGTTACGGACGAACCTGCTTCCTGTCGAAACGGTGCTACGCTGGGAGTGGACCCCACGACAAATGCGCCGGGCTCCGCGCAAATTCTGGACATTACTTCCTCTTCTCCGACCGTCCTGCCGGATGGCTCGGTTCTATTTGGTGTGGTGGGCAATTACAATCAGGGCCACATGATGAAATTCAATGAAAAAGGAAATTTCGTAGGATCGTACACTTTCGGATACGACGAGACGCCGGCGGTTTACAGGCATGACCACACGTATTCGATCGTCATTAAGGATAATCGTGCTGGCCCATATTATTGTGGTTACAACAATCCAGTGTGCACCTTCCCGTCTGTAAGCCCGTTTTACATAACTCAGCTCAATCCCAAGATGCAGGTGGAGTGGCAATTCAAGAGCACGAATACGGAGAGTTGCCGGCGTTTGCCTGACGGAAAACTGAAATGTGTTTCCGACCACCCAGACGGTTTCGAATGGTGTGTGAATATGATTGCGGTCGATAAGGACGGACGCGTTTACGTGAACAGCGAAGACGGCAACATTTACGAGCTGCCACAAGGACACACAGGCGTATTCACGGAGCCAACCGCAAGATTATTTCTGAATGAGGCTTTTGGTGCTGCGTACACCCCGCTTTCGATAACTCCGGATGGGAAGCTGGCCACGCAGAACAACGGACACCTATTCGTGGTCGGCAATTAGGGCGAAGAATTATCCGAGCGGCGCTGGTTGCCGGGGATCCGCACCAGAGTGAAGCTGTGCTGGCCATTGACAGAGAGTTGAAGTTGAAAGAGCTAAGCGACAGGCAGGTGACCTTGTCAATCGAGCTATCTAGATTTTCCCGTAGCACGCAACACCGCGCGTCCGATAAAGCTCTAGCGTTAATCAGGACTTAGCTTGTGAAGCTTGCCGTTCTCATTTCCTATGTGCCGAAGCTTGAGCAGTCTTCTGATCGCCCCGAGCGTAACACCATCCTTGCCGAATTCCGCAGCCAAGACGCCTTTGGGATCGCCGGCCTCCAATGCAGTTCTTATCTGTTGCATACGATCTTGTACTGATTTTCCTTGCTTGCTTTCTTTTGCCACGGTGTGCTCCCTTTCCTTTGGTCGATAGTATTTAAGATTCAATTCAATTTCTTGTAGCCCCCTTCGCCATGTATGTCGCGAATTAACATTAGGAGCCTTTGTGTAAGCCTCATGAATGGCGGCCCAGAAGAAAACACGCTCTGCCCTGGACATTTGGCTTCGCCCCTTCAGATTGTTTCCCTTCTGGTGGTATTCCGCGAGGCGGAACTTTAGGACGGAAATCGTTTCCTTGTTTATGGTTCCGCAAAGCGCTGGCGATTGCAGAACCTCGTCAATCTTTTCTCGGCAATCTTGTTCTGTTTCGATACCGTATAAGCTCGACATCGCGCCTCCAATAAATCAACTGATTCATTTACGCAGGCGGGAGCGCCCAGTTCATCGGAGTTGGTCCAGATGTTGCTAGGATAGGGTCCCCAAATTCACGGGAGCCGGGCCCAGCGCCGAGCCCCCGGAATTGGGAACATCCAAGCATGCCGACGGTAATCCAAATTAGTCAAAGTGTTATGTACAAAACCGCACACTGTTCATTCAGCGTTGGCTTATTGGACATCTGAATTCTTAAGTTAAAGCTAAACCGGAACATGTCCGGTTAGCGTTAATCAGGCATGTGGATTATTTCCGAGCAAAAAAAGGGCGTTGGGCGCTATCAATAATGACTGGAAACAAACTCCCACGTTAGCTGGGTGCTACGAATGTCTGTTCCCAACAGGATCGTTCCTGGTGCTGCTGTTGTCCTATGGGGGTAAACGGATCGTAGATGAAGAAGGCGATCTGGAGTATCGTCGGGCTCGCTTTGGTGGGACTGGGCGTTGTTTTCTATTTGTGGTTCACCCCCGGACGCACCCGCGCCATCCACGGGCCGAGCAGTGTCGCGTTGCTGGAACGCATCCGCATCGGTGGTGTAGATCAGTACATTCTCATTCGTGGGGACGATTCATCGCTCCCGGTTTTACTCTTCCTGCACGGCGGTCCCGGGATGCCCGCCATGCATCTAGCTCATGCCTTCCAGCGTGAACTCGAAAAAAAATTCGTGGTAGTTCAGTGGGATCGCCGGGGTGCTGGCAAGTCGTAACGCAAAGACATCCGCTGCACGCTCACCACGGAACAACTTGTCACGGACACTATTGAATTGTCCAATGTGCTTCGTGCCCGGTTCCACCAGGACAAGATTTATCTTGTAGGACACTCCTGGGGCACCTATCTGGGAATGGTCGTAATTGCACGACATCCAGAGCTTTACCACGCCTATGTCGGGATAGGCCAACTCGCTCGCTCATCCCCGATCGCTGGGATTCAGGATGAATACATTCGCCAGAGTGCAACACGGGCGGGGATCAAGCCGCAATCCAGGAGCTAGAAGAGAAGGGCGCGAGGGTCCGGGAAGCGCTACTCTTCAAATTTGGGGGTGAAATTCATAATGCGAAGTCGTTTATGCCGCTATTACTAACCGGGTTGGCCGCTCCCGAGTACAGCCTTCGCGATGCACGCAACATCCCGAAGGGCGTATCACTATATTCCAGAAACTTCGTTTACCCAACCGCAATCGCCGGATTTCGTCGTATGGCGAAACTTTCTGATAGCGTTCGGCGAATCTCCGGCTTTACCCTTCACTAGGTCCGTTCAACGAGGGAGGGAAAATGAGCTCGACCCACAATCCAGGGAGAGTGGCCGGATTCTGGTACCTGCTCCTGAGCGTCATCGCCCCACTGCGCCTTATATATATACCCAGCAAACTGTTCGTGGAGGGGAACGCGACCGCGACGGTCAACAACATCGCCGCTCACGAATGGCTCTTCCGTTTCGGCATCGTGGACGACCTGGTCTGCGGGGTGATCTTGATCTTCCTCGTGTTGGCCTTTTACCGGCTGTTCAAGGGAGTGGACCAGAACCTCGCTGTGCTGGTAGTGATCTTCGGCGGCGTGATGCCAGCCATCATCAACTTCGTTGGCGTGGTGAGCGACGCTGGCGCCCTGATGGTCGTGCGTGGAGGCGAGTTCCTGTCCGTATTCGACAAACCTCAGCGGGATGCGCTGGCCATGCTGTTCCTTAGTCTGCGTGACCACCAAACACAGCCGCCGAGATCCTTTGGGGTGTACGGCTTTTTCCGCTAGCGATGCTTGTGTACCGCTCGGATTTCCTGCCGCGGTTCCTGGGCGTCTGGCTCGTCATCAACGGCCTCGCCTACGTGATCCTCAGCCTGACGGGCGAACTGTTGCCACAATACCAGGATCACGTCTTTACCATCTCCACGCCCGCCCGCTTCGGGGAGCTGGCGATCATGCTGTGGCTCGTCATCAAGGGCGCTAAGCCGCAAGCGCCGGATGCCGCAGCCCTATCGTCGGCGGCCGGTTAGGCTGCATTACTGTCGTTTGACAACTCCGGCGTTGGGTGTCGTGTAGCCGCTCGCTGGATGCCGCACACCAGCCGCATTTGCTCGTGTGGAAACTCTGTCCTGGAATGCATAGACGGTGTTAAACCGACATAAGCACTCAGAATGCTGGATCAGGTGACATTGCGGATTGTCGGCTCACGCGGCTCAGTTCCGGTAAGTCGGAAATAACCGGACATCTGCCCTTCCATTACTCACTGTTCCGAAAGATTTACATTTATCGGGCGTCCAATACTTCCAGATCTTGCCATTCAGTCGCAGTATGCAGGATGTTGATGCAAACGTTCGACCTTATAATTGCTATACTGGCCTGTGTCGAACTCGAAACTCTCCGGCGATTCAAAATGACCGTCTAACTCCTTACGGGGTCAGGCGGTTTTCTTTTGGAGGAGATATGAACTGGATGACCATACTAATGGTAATAGGAGCCGTAGCGATGAATTCCGGAACGCCATCCGAATCATCGCAGAGCAATGAAAAAACTGAGCAAGTGGTTCGCGAGGGATCATTTGAGCTTGATACCAGCGCGGACAGAGCATTCCAGTTCTTCACGCCAGAAGGGGAAAAGATCTGGGTGAAGGGTTGGAATCCAATCTCTATATACCCGCCGCAAACGGCTGTGGAGTTCAAGACGAATTCCGTTTTCCGTGTTGACCAAGAGGGAGAACGCTCGCTATGGACTATCGTTGAGGCCAATTTGCAGGAACACATCGCGGAGTATATATACGTGGTCGAAGGCGAGCGGCTGTCGAGGGTGCGGGTACGAATTCAGCCTCTTAGGGAAGAGCGTTGTCGTGTGAATGTCCACTATGTGCATACGGCGACCTCGGAAAAGGGCGTGCAGTTTGTTTTGAGTGTAACTGAAGGGTCCTACGCCCAGAAGATGAAGGACTGGCAGCGTATGGTTAGTGTCTCAATCCGGTGATTTCGTGATGATACGACCGAGGGCGAATACGTACGAAGCAAATGCCGAGAATCGCTTGGACGGCTGATTTTCCTAACCATGCGCGACTAGCTCCCGGTTCGCCCTGACTGCGTCTCCGACGCGTCACTGGTGCCACAAACTTGTCCAGACCGATTTGTTGATTCCAGAGAACTTATCAGACAAGTTCATGGAGAGTTGGATACCCGTACCGTTACCTCATTGTCTGGTAAGCACGTTCTATAAAGGGGAGAGTCAAGAGAGAAAACATCTCAGCAAAGCGGTGCTCGACGAATTTGATCAGCCATTCGTGCGAGAGAGATCCGAAAAAGTCACGAATGTCTGCGTCTAGCACCCAGTTCACCTTCTTCCTCATAATCCCCATCCATAGCGCATCCAGCGCAACGTGCTGGCTTCGCCCAGGCCGGAACCCGTACGAGAATCCCAGAAAGTCATCTTCGTAGATCTGTCCAAGGGCTGTTCCCACTGCCTGTTGGACGATTTTGTCTTCCAGGGCCGCCATGCCCAGTGGCCGCTGTCGTCCATCCGTTTTGGGTACGTAGGCTCTCTTCGAAGGTTGCGCTCGATACGTTCCCCGGTGCACGCGACCGTGTAAATCCTCCAGCCGCTTGTCCAGGTCCGTCTCGTAGTCTTTCCACGTCACTCCATCTACCCATCTACTCCCGGAGCAGCGTCTCGCCTTAATGCATAGAAGCTATCCAGTAGAAGAGGAACCGTGACGTGGTGCAGTAGCGCAGTGAACCGTTGCCGTTTGTACCTTCTTGCTGTTTCCCGCACAAGGTGCAGGCCGCTCAACCCGTTGCCCCAACTCGGTGAGATCTGGAGACTCTAGGAACGAGAGCAGCCTGTTCAACGGTTCACAGGTGCGGCGAAGACCTGGCAATCAACTCCGAAGTCAACATTCCGGCAATCCGTGAAGTAGATCGTCGTCCCATCCGGCGACCATCGCGGCTCGGTTGCCCTTCCTTCGGTATTTGCCAGTAGATGCGGGTCGCTGCCGTCCGCATTCATTACGAATATTTGATAGTTCGCGTTTCGGTTTGACGAGAACGCGATCTGCGTCCCATCGGGCGACCAAGCGGGCCAACCGTCGAAGGCCGGATGATTGGTGAGATTCCGTACGTCACTCCCGTCGCTGTTGGCTACGAACACCTCGGAGTTCATGTCTCCGATTATTCGCCGGAAAGCGATCTTTTTCCCGTCCGGAGACCACGACGGATAAGTATTCGTTCCGCCGGAAATCAGCGTCGTCACTTGTTTCGTCTTCACGTCCACGCTGAATATCTCCGAAGCGTTCTTCTTCGGAGGATGCAAATCGTCGTCCGCGCAGTAAATCACTTTCGTACTGTCCGCGGACCACGTCGGATGAATTGAGTCCGCCGCAAGGCTCGTCAGGCGCTCCACGTTCGTGCCGTCCACGTTCATCATATAGATCACCGGATGTTCATTCGCGTCGGACACGAACGCGATACGGGTGCCGTCAGGTGACCACGACGGCGAATCGTGATTCGCCGGATCGTGCGTAATCTGCTTTTGCGACGTCCCGTCAGTCTTCATGATGAAAATCTGTTCTCGTCCCTGGATCGTGATCTCAAAAACGATCTGCTTGCCGTCAGGTGAAGGAAATGGCTCCCCGGTATCGACGTGCGTCAATTGGTATGCTAGGGTGCTCCGCTGCCCGGGAATCTGTGCCATGGTAGACGGCACGCACAATGTGAGCACCCCTATGGCCGTTGCCACAAACGCTGCGGCGGTAGTGGATAAGTTTTTCACGTAATCCCCCTAGAGTTTTTTAGACCTGGCCACGCCGCATTCGTTAGCCCACAGGGAACCTCGGCGCGGTCGCGCCGCTCGCCAGCCTCCGCCTGAACCACATGCCTGATTAGTCGTGCCAGCTCAACCGGTCGATGCAACACTCTTTAAGCTTGATCGGACAATGCTTTCCTGTAGAGAACCGAAATGTCCGGCTGTAATCAATCACACCTAGCCAGGATAGTGTTCCGCTTGAATCAGCGCTCGCGAACGATCCGTAGCTGCTTAAAGCCCTGCGCGTGGGCTGTGAGCAGGTATTGCGTCGACCTATTGAGACCGCCCGGATAACCGGACATCTTACGTATAAGCGTTGAACGTGGCTCGATATGTTAACAATGACCCCGTTGGGATCGACCACAAAAAAGCGCCGAATTCCCCACGGCTCGTCAGTAAGCGGATAGACGATTTGAAGTCCGCGTTCAATGGCACGTGCGTGGACTTCATCAACGTTCGCAACCTCTACGGACACATTCGGCAGCATTGTTGAAGGATTGTCATCGCGCATATTCACTACCCCACCGACAGCAACTTGCTGGGAGATGGCGCGCGAGTGCTAACCCGGACCATGAAGAGGATCGAGAAGCAGGCGGGTGGCTTGAAAAGAAAGATTCGCGACCGGATGCGCCCGGTGAAGAAACGAGTGCTGGCGATTGCCCTGGGGGCACAGGTATTGGTCGGTTAGGATGACTTACCAAATACGAGGGTTTGGCTCATACCCCTGAATCGAATTTCGAGAAGAGTCCGCGAACCGTCGCCGTTCTTTCGGTACACTATCGCATCATCCTCGTACCTAACACCGCGTCTCACCCATTTTCCCTCGGCTGTGGCAAGGACGCTGCTGTCCTTTTCAAATTTCACAAATACATTGGGGACGTAGGAATCCCAACTGATAAGGTAAAGCCCGACAGGCATGTGTACACCATTGAGTGTCAGCACAGAGGGTAACGTGAAGCTCCGGGATCCCTTTTCGTAAGATCGGGGCCTGAAGCCGCGGGACACCAGGTTTATGTGTGCAGCTGCAGCCTCGTCGTCACTGCCGTAAGGGCCTACAAATACTTGGTAGGGATTCATCCAAAGATGGGACTTGTGAATGACAATTGCATGAAACCCGAGTTGCGTCAGTTGCTCCGTTGCCTTGTCAGCCCGCATCATGTCGTGAAATTTGCCGACTTCGAGATAAATTGCCGAAGATGATCCAGCCTCCCCTTCTCTAGAATCCTCAGCGTGGCCACTAGGAGGGTTCGCTGGTCCGAGTTCCGGAACCGTGCCGACCTTACCCGAGTTGTGGCTAGCGTCGGGCTCGACAGCAGTTGTTGGCAAAGGCGTCGGCGGAGGGCTTGATGAAATCGCGGGGGCCGTAGCGGTCGCGCTAGCGGTAATGGTAGGGGCACGGGTAGCAGTAACCGGCCCCGCGGTCTCAATCTTCACCGGCTGCGGTTTAACCGCTTCTGTCAGGGGCTGCATTGGGAACCTCTCCGGAAATCGAGTCGACGCAGGCGCTGGTGATACCGTCTCCGGTGCTGGCGACGCCGTTTGCGGCTGGTGTCTTGCCCCCAACCGTTCGCCCAACTGAATAAGCGAGTTACCGAACTCGCGACGATAGGTGTGAAGCAAGAGTGCAGTCGCCACAAGAGCCGAAATGAGAAGCCCGAAGACCAAACCGCCAGAGAACCCTCTCAATAGCGTTGGCTCTTTTATTTTTGGTGAAACTACCTCGAGCGGGGCAGAACTATCGCGCGCAGCAGCTCTGTCCGGTCGGCTTGCATTGAAGGCGGGGAATTCGGACGGTGATGAGAGTAACGGTGCTGGCTCCCCACCAGCGGTGGGCGGCGTTGCAGGTTGGCTTATCCAATCGCGGATTTTTAGGCGAGCTTCTTTAGACAGATTAGTGAATCGCAAGCCCACTGTCTTTTGCGTTTCATCCATCCATGTCAGTTCGCCGTCCGCTTCGATTCGGTGGTTGGGCTCCGAAAACCAGAAACGGATCGTCTCAGTCCGTTGAACGGGAGCAACGGAGTGAAAGCAAAGCCCTCCGTTAGAGACGTTCAACACGATGCCGCCATTATTCGCCTCGAGATTGATATAGGCGAGCCTATTCACTGTGGTCCGTGGGTCTTGGCGGCGTTCCGGCTTCATCATTGGCACAGTCACCTTCGAGTGTGCTTCGATAAACCAGCAATCGGGACTAGTGCTGCGATATGGGGCTGATGTAAACCATTAGTGCGATCAGGACCGCGGAACCGAAGATGGACCCGAAAACTACGATGACTAGATCGGGGTTCCAATTGCGATCGACTCGCCAATGACGGCGCCCTTCTGTCTCCAAGGTCCGGCGCTGGATTTGAAGTCGCACGAAGGCTTCCTAGCTGGCAAAGACTATCTATGTTCTTTAGATTGTCCAGTACCGAACTTGGTAAACGAAAGTACTGGCGCTATGGACGGGGCTCTTCGGCTTTTGTTTGCCCGATGATTGGTCAAATCATGAAGCAAATCCATGCACCATTGCCGACGACTGTTTTCTGCGAATCGAGGAGCCGGAAGCAATCCCTCGAGAGATGTCGACTCGCTCCGTATGAGTGCCAAGGGCGAGCGGCGACGGACTGCCGGAACAATCCCACCATGATGCGACAACAGAAAGCGAATTGACGAATGACCTTGTCCGAATGCCCGCCCGATCTGGGCGCTCCTTTTTGTGGGTAATGATCCCAACAATCAAAACCTACTCCAAAAGCAGAGTGTTACGAAACTCTGTTGACCGTCCGAAAATAAATGAGAAGATGCCCTCGTGAAAGCGAGGGCATTTTTTTATGGGCTAGGTGCAGGGCGAAGGCCGTACGCACAGGGAACGCAGTTTCCAGTTACCTTGGAGGAGTTGATTCCGGACGATCACGTGCGCCGGGTCATTGATGCATTTGTCGCTCGGCTGGACATGGCAGGTTTGGGATTTGAGCGCGCCGAGGCGGCTGAGACGGGGCGGCCTGGCTATGATCGGCGCGATCTGCTGAACTCTATCTGTACGGCTATTTGCAGCAGATCCGTTCCTCGTGGCGGCTGGAGTCAGAATGCCGACGGAACATCGAGTTGATGTGGTTGTTGGGAAGGCTAGCGCCAGACCACAAGACCACTCTTTACGACCCTTGCGCCAGCGCAGAGCCACGCTCAACAGGTCACAGAGGCAAAGATTCCGTTTGCATTTCAAGCTGGGAACACGATGCTGCCGGCTGGCGAATATCACGTCAAGCCAGCGCTTGCGGATACTAAAACAGTTCAGAAGATTCGACGCACTGATTGGTCTGCCGCAACGGTCGTCATTACTAACGCCGTAGAACCCAAGGACAAGGATGCCCAACCGAAAGTGATCTTTAACTGTTACACATGAGTGTTTTCAGTCGGAGATTTGGGTCGGAAGCGGTCAGGGACGGAAACTTGTACAGTCACGTCGCGAGAAAGAAGTATCGCGCGCCAAAGCGGAAAATGAACTGGCCGTGGTTACTATACCGCTAACCGTCACGCCGTAAGGATCGCAAGTGAAACGGGAGGCCGAGACAATGCTGAGCGGCTCGAATCTCAGCAAACATGGTGCTGCGGGCTTGAGATAGCGTAAACACGCGGAATTCCCTTGACAAACCTTACACTCGCGATTTAAAAGGCATCTACCCAACACACGATTACCTTCGCGTGTCGTGCACGATCCTTTTTCAATATGAGTGAAGCCCACGAGCAAGGCACTTGAGGCGCCCCGGAATAAATCGAGCAAGCAAGGATCACGCCAATGACGCTGCAACGACGCGATTTTCTCAGAACAGCAACCACCGGATTGGCCTTCGGCTTTGCAGGCTGTGGAGAAGCACTCGGTCAGAGTTCCACTGGAGAACTGACATCCAGCTCGGGAACGCTCCATCTCGAAGGGCATTTGAAGGCAGGCGTGCTGAAGCTGGAAGCACAGGATTTAGTCGATCGCGCGGATCGTGCCGCCATTATCCGGGGTAGCCTGGGGTCCACGGAGTTGTATTCCGCGATGTTTAGTTATCAAAAAGACTCCACCGTTTTTGCGCTGTTTCACGACAACGATCATTCCACCAGCATGGTTCTCGCCAACTCGGATGATCCGAAGATCGGGCGCGTTGTGGTGTGGAACGATGGTGATACTCCGCAAATTTCCAGTATCGACAAGTCCAAGATCATGGATGCGGATGATCTAAAGGCTATCGTGAACGCTCCGGATTTGGTGGGAAGGCGCAAACCACCCGCATTCACCTGGCGCGAACTTGAGAGTGTTTTTGGTTCCGACCCGGCCTTGCTGGCTTTCATGCGCGGCCGGAAAACAAACCACCATCCACGCGAAGAAGACAAGCTGTCGGAATGGGGGTGCCGGCTCTTGTGCATTGTGCCGGGCAGCCTTCTGCCTCCTATTTGGGCGGTGACGAGGTAAGCTCTTCTGGATTCTTTGCTAGGCCCATATCCACCAGCAGTTTTTGGAAGCGCCGCGTGGATCGGATTTCGATAAATACCGGAGAGACTTTCAGATGCACCACGCCAGGCGACCGCTCCTTCACCGCAGACTCCAGTGACTCCAGTGCCTTGTCGTATTCTCCTAGGCCCATATACACGACCGCTAATCGGTAGCGGGAAATTTGACCGTCGACCGGATGGGCTAACTGTTGAAGTATCTGCTGCGCGTCGTGTTTGCTGCCCGAAACGCCGAAGACGTATCCGAGTTCAGCGATGGCTTCGCTGCTTCCGTGCGAAAGTTCTATCGCTTTCTTAAGCTCTGAAATCGCCTCCGCATACTGCTTCTTTTGCGTATAGGCTTGTCCCAGATGACGATGAGCTTGGTGACTCATCGGATCGATTTCCAACGTTTTCCGGCACTGAATGACGGATTGGTCATAGTCACCTGAGTAGTACAAAACTCCGCAGAGATTATCGTTTGTGAGCGCCGAAAGCGGATCAAGTTCCTGGGCCGTTTTCGCTTGCGATAAAGCCTCGCCTAAGCGACCTAGTTCTAATAGTAGGTTAGAGTACGACGCGCGGACACCAGAGAGACCAGGGTTCAGTTCGATGGCTCGTTTGTATTCCGCTTCCGCACCTGTCCAGTCCCAATCGTAATCTTCGATAACCGATGCCAGCGCGGAATGAGGTTCGGCCATAGAGTCGTCTAGCTCAAGAGCTTTCATCGCGGCGGTTCTGGCTTTCGGGAAAGCTTCTTCGATCGGCATCGTGGTTAATTCCGGCAGTGAATGGTAAGAATCTGCCAAGCCGGCGTAAGCCAGCGCGTAGCTGGGATCTTTTGCAATGGCCTGATCGAAATAAGTTATGCTCTTATTTACTCCCTCTGCGGTCCGTTTGTTCCAATAAAAACGGCCGGCGAGATATGCTTCGTGGGCCTCCGGGTTTACCTGCTGAGACCGGACCAGACGAACTTGTTCCTGCGGCGTTACCTTAACTTGGATTTCGTCCACCACCGCTTTGGCTATTGCGCTCTGCAGCGTTAAGATGTCGCTTAAATCCCGCTCGTAGCTTTTGGCCCATAAAAGACGGTCTGTAGAGGCTTCAATCAGCTCAGCATTAATCCTCACCTTGTCTCCCGAGCGTTGGACGGAACCTTCTACGACAGCATCCACGCCCAGCTCCCGGGCAATCTGCGGCAATGGTTTTTTCACGCCCTTATAGGCCATGACGGAGGTACGAGAAATCACTCGGAGTCCGCCTACTTGCGCGAGTTCCGTAATTAATTCGTCTGTGACTCCATCGGCGAAATACTCTTCCTCCGGATCACCGGAAACGTTTGCCAGCGGGAGCACTGCGATGGTATGAATCTGCGCAGGCCGCTTGCGGCCGAAAAGGTCGTCCCGCAAACCACGAATGTTGAACCCAACGAGAGTGACCGCCAAGGCCAACATGGCACCGAGCCCCAAGACCACATAGCCCAAGACTTTCTTCCTTATTCGTACGGTTGGGCGTAATGACTCCGGAACTACATTTTGGGCCGAGGATGCAGTGAGCCTCCGCAGATCCGCCAGGAGTTCCTTCGCTGACTGATAGCGATGAGCTGGTTCCTTATCCAGACACTTGCAAATTATGCGATCGAGCTCTACGGAAATCTCCGGATTCAATTTGCGCGGAGGAATCGGCGGCTGATGCAGAATTGCGTCGATAACCTGGGAGAATAATATTCCATTGAAGGCCCGCTGGCCGGTGGCCATTTCGTACAGCACTGCTCCGATCGCGTGAATGTCCGACCGCGCATCCACCTGGTCGCCGCGAAGTTGTTCCGGTGAAAGATACGGGAATGTGCCCGGGACGCCGCCGGACTCGGTCAGATGCTGCGTGGTCACTTCCTCTTTAGGGCGCAGCAGCTTCGCTAGGCCGAAATCGAGGACTTTGGCATGCCCGTGAGTCGTTAGAGCAATGTTGGCTGGCTTCAAGTCGCGATGAATGATGCCGCGTTCGTGAGCCTCCTCGAGAGCCGCCGCAATCTGCATTCCAATCGTGATCACTTCCTTTTCCGGCAGCGGTCCGCTGACCAGCATCTGCGCCAATGTTTGGCCCGGCACATACTCCAGTACTAAGAAATCGGTGCCTTCCTGCGAGCCGAACTCATGGACCGTCTCGATGTTGGGGTGGTTCAGTTTGGCCAGGGCTAAAGCCTCATTGCGGAAATTTCTGCGAGCTGATTCGCTGCCAAGCGTGCCCGGCGGCAAGACTTTCAACGCAACGTCTCGCTCTAACTGCTCATCCCGTGCGCGATACACCACACCCATGCCGCCAGCCCCGACCTTTTCCAGAATGCGGTAATGGCCGAGTGTTTGGCCAATCATGAAGGAATTATTCCCTTCGCGGATCTTAAGTGTGTGCCTGAGCTAAGTCAACGGCGCACTGCTTGATTAGGGATTACTTCGAAGAATTTCTTCGGAATCAGAATTCATTTCGACCTGGGCACAGTCCTCATTTTTTCTGTGCCCGATAATGGAATAGATCAAAGGACCCAACAGCGACGGATTACTCTTGATGTGTGCGAATAAGCGGGCCAAGTCCCGATAATTGGAAAAGTGGGTTCTGGTACGGACCTACTCCCTTCTGGAGGACATTACAAGATCGCATTTATTTCGAACAGCATCCTGCATCTCACCACGCTAGGGGCGTGGCCATGCGAGTTTTGCTTTTAGTTCCTCAAACGCGTTAAACGCGATCGGACAAACAGCAACATTGTCAATCACGCCTATCAGTCGGAATGTGAATTCTGGTTGTTCCAGGTGTGGATACGACCTGCAAACCTCTGGTCTATTCTCGTAAATGGAACACAGCTTTCCGTTAAGCATCGGGCAGGGCGGATTCACCTGGCCTTCTGACATAAATTGTTTCTGGAATGCTTCTATCGACTGGCCAAGCGTTTTTGCAATAGTGTGAAGCTCACTTTTCTTGAATTCGACGTGCAATGATCGGCAGCAATTTGCGCACTGCGTGCAGTCGATGAGGGCGAAGTATTTCTGGCTCAGAGTTTTGACAAGGCCATCGATGTCATCTGGAGCGTACTGCTTTAGCCACGATCGGAATTCCCAGTTTTCGTCGTCGTGCTCTTGTGAAAGTTGTTGGATTCTTGACAGATCGGTCTCAATGCTCGGAACCGTGACCTGCTTCTGCACTTTCATTCCGGCCTCATGTCGTGAGCCTACCCAACACTCAAGCGATAATATCCGGATTGCCTGGCGACGATCAAGTGATCGCCAACAAAGCGCTCAATGAAAATCGCGAAAACCGAGCATCTGGATACTAATCAGGACTTGATACCAGGGAAAGCTCTCCGTGGAACGGGGCGAGGCCGAGCACATCAGCATCGGCCGTTGGAACAGGAATCAGGATCGCGCATCCTTCATCGCGGGATACCAGCAAAGCTACCGGCAGGAGATGGCGGCTTTACACAAGCAAGGACGCTGAGCCAAGCGACGGTGGAATTACGTCTCATCTCGGCGATTGTGTATGACTTTGCCAGTTCGCAGACAGTGGGGATGGATAAGAGATTTCTCTGCGCGTGTTTCGTCTCATCAAGATGGTCGCGAAGCCGTTCCACTCTGACCTCATCCAGACACGAAGACAAAACGGCGAAACCGTTTTCTTCGATAGCGGATTGTCTTGGTTCATCCTGAAATAGAGAAGTAGCGTTAATGGCACCCTCGCGGTTACTGACAATGCTGCCGACAGTCCGCAGACGGTGGCGCTCATTCGTCCTGCAGTAACCCGACTGGCTGGGGGGCATGCGTGGAAGATTAGGTGGATTCCCGAAGCCCCAAAAGCAACGTCGTGCCTCCAGGGAGTTCCGTCCCGCAAGCTCCTGATAAGTCGAAGTATTTAACATTGTAGATGGGTAAGGGATAGCATTCCCGAATAGCTTGTGAAGTTTGTCTCGGCACGTCAGCTTTCACGGCAATCTAACATGGACAAAATGCCGCAGTTTTAGCGCCCTCGCAAACTCGCGGAGTTCGCTGTCTCGGGCTTCAAGAGAAGCCCATTCTCCGAGCACAACGCCGCACTTGGGGCAAAGCATCAGGTACACCAATTCGTCTTTGTCTCTTGTTCCAAAGGTAAAATTCGGCGGCACTTTGCACGTGGAGCATATGAAAATTAATGTTCCATTTCGAGCTTTCATTCCTGACAGATGCATTTCAATCATGTGAGCGACCTCGTATCACCCCAAGTTAAAATTCGGGTGAAGTTTCTGGGGAAAATGTGGCGAAGGAGAAAGGTCCTTTCACTTGTGTGAGAGCACATCTTTTACTTTCTCAAGAAGCTCAGCCGCAGTAAACGGCCGCGGAAAAACTTCAAATCCTCCAAGGCTCATCCGATTTTGAAGCCGATCATCGTCGATGAGTCCGGCCACCACCAGAACGCGCAGTCCATGACACTTCGTGCGCAGAAACGTGGCTGCTTTGTAGCCCGAAATATCTTCAACGTAGGGTCGGATTATCAACAGGTCCGGCTTGGACGCTTTGAGCCTGTCAACGGCTGTTCCCAGGTCACCCGCCGCCAAAACCGAATATCCCCCGTATTGTAGCGTTTCCTGAAAAACCAAGCGCACGATGGGCTCAGAAGACAGAAGCAGAATCGTTTCGTTCATTTTCATACTACCGGCTTAAGGTCCAAGTTGCGCCTACACGATAACTTCTCTCGCCAGAATTTCAGATTTGTGTATCTGACCCAGCAATTGTAGTCCACGGAATTTTTCGCCCGAGCGCCATTCGGCGAGATTACACTAAGGGTGTCGGGCCCAGCAAGGAGACCCGAGGGTACGAACATGACCGAATCAATAACGGATGCCTTCTAATGTAATCAGTGCGGCGCTAGCGGAACTTAAAAATCGGGCAACGATCAGTTTCGGTTTCAGAGAAAGGAATGGTCCAGCTATTCGGCAGTGAGAACGGAGTGGCGCATCAGGAACCAATACAGGGAAGCGGAGGCGAGAAAGCCGATGAACCATGCGTAGTCGTAGAGCCAGCGGAATAACGGCACAACCAGACCTATAAGCGCTATCAAGATTCCAGCAGCAAGAGCGAGAAGCGCTTTGAAGTTGAAGCCCCGACAATATTCGTAGCCGCCTCCACGTCGATAGAGCTCGGACAGGTTTAGGGAGCGGTGACGAATTAAGTAGTAGTCGCAAATCATGATACCGGTAATGGGACCTAGAAAAGCCGAGCAACCGACCAGCCAGCCGAAAATATAGGAGCTGTAGCTGGTCATGAGTTTCCACGGCATCATGAGGATTCCGACAAAACCCGTTATAAGGCCACCGGTGCGGAAGGAGATGAGACTCGGGCGGAGATTTGAGAAATCGTTAGAGGGAGAAACTACGTTGGCGGCAACGTTGGTGTTGAGCGTAGCAAGTAGCAGAGCAATCAGGGCGATAAAAGCAACCAGCGGTTGATGGAAGCGGCCGAGGAGAGCGACAGGATCCCAGATGGGCTCCCCAAACAGAATGACTGAAGCGGAGGTGACCGCTACTCCGATGAAGGAATAGAGCGTCATGGCGGTAGGAAGCCCCAAGACCTGGCCAACCATTTGTGCGCGCTGGGATTTGGCATAGCGCGTGAAGTCCGGAATGTTGAGGGCGACCGTGGCCCAAAAGCCAACCATGCCAGTGAGCGAGGGAATAAACAAGCGAAGGAATTCGGCTGTGGAATGGAATTTGCTCGGTGTGTGAAGAACCGGACCCATGCCGCCCGCTTTGCGCGTAACCCAAAAAAGAAGGACCAACCCGATAATAAGCATAAACGGAGCGCCCACACCCTCGAGGAACTTGATGGTTTCAATGCCGCGCCATATAACGAGCATGTTGACGCACCAAAAAAAGAAGAAGCAGAAAGAGGAGCAGCCCGGAAGACTTGATGCGCTAGGCCAAATAATGCGGAGCATAGAGTAAATGGCTTGGCCGCCGATCCAGGTTTGGATGCCAAACCAGCCGCAGGCCACAAGAGCGCGTAGGACAGCGGGTACGTTGGCCCCGCGAACGCCGAACGAGGCACGTACAAAAACTGGGAAGGGGATGCCGTATTTTGTGCCGGCATGCGCGTTAAGGAGCATCGGAATCAGTACGATCAGATTGCCAAGAAGGATGGTGACAACGGCTTGCACCCAGTTCATGCCTACGGCTATGAGGCCAGAGGCAAGCATATACGTAGGAATGCAAACACTCATGGCAACCCAGAGGGAAGCGTAATTGTAGATGCCCCAGGAACGTTTCTCCAGTGGGATCGGAGCGAGATCAGGATTGTATAAAGACGGGTCGGTTCGTGTAAGCGACATGTCCTGACCGAGGCTCGTTTGGTGAAGCAAGAGGAAGATAGCGGAAGTGAGCGGAGATTTCCAGCATTCAGAAGCTGCCTGCGTCAATTTCAGCTTCCCTGACCCGGGTAATTTGTGGTATTCGTTTCGCTTCGGGAGCGAATAATAATGATAACTGAGGAGCCGAAATGAAAACCCCCTTTCTTCCTCGCTGTTTTAGCTGCCGCGTTATCTCTGTTTTCTTTACACGCCCGAGCTCAGAATGCCATTTCGACCGGCTCGATTTCTGGCCAAGTTACAGACGCCACTGGCGCCGCGGTAGTCGGCGCGGCTGTGACAGCGGAAAACGTGGAGGCAGGCTTAAAGCTGAACACAAGAACCAACGGAGCGGGATTTTACACCTTTCCCTCGCTGAGTGTGGGCGCCTACAATATCACCGTTAGCCAAACTGGATTTAAGACCACCAATATCAACGACATCGTGGTCCAAGTTGGGCAAAACGCCTCCGGGAACGTTTCCCTGCAGGTGGGCAATCTGACGCAATCTGTTACGATTACTGCCGAGGCTCCGCTACTGCGGGTGACAGAATCTACGGTCAGCACGGTCGTAGATCAAAATCTAATCGAAAATTTGCCGTTGAGCGGACGGCGCTACACCGATTTCGTGCTGCTTACCCCTAACGTGACTGCCGACGGAGATTTCGGGTTGGTTAGTATGGCAGGTCAGCAAGGTGGTGCCGACTCCGGATTCGCCAACGGCAACGGTTCGAATTCTTTCACCGTGGACGGTGCGAATGCCACCAGCAATTATTTTGGTGAAGCACGCGGCCGCACGCGTGTGCCATACGTATTCGGCGAAGAGTCGATTCAGGAATTCCAGGTGACTAACAATCCGTACAACGCCGCATATGGAGGCGCGGGAGCCGGATTCGTAAACGCCGTAACGAAATCGGGAACCGATACTTGGCACGGTGGCGCGTTCTATTACAACCGCAATTCTGGCGTAGGAAACGCGAATGACTCTATCGATAAGGCCAATGGCGTTCCGCGGCCGCTCGACGTGCTACAGCAATTCGGTGCGGATCTAGGCGGCCCAGTCATCCACAACAAAGCCTGGTTTTATTTTGACTACGAACAACAGCGCCGTAAACAACCGATCTCAGTAATTAATTCGCAATTTGCTGGCTTGAACGGCGACCTGGCAGGCAATTTTGGAATTGCGGATGGGACGCCGTTGCCACCTTCGAATGCACCATATCCAGTACCAGGCAGCTTCCCTACGGTTCCGGCACCAGCCGATCCCAACTATCCAGCCTACCTTCAGCAGGTGTCCAACGCTCTGGGCGCGATAGATCGCAACTTGGTCCAGAGAGCGCGACGTGCCGACAATCTATCTTTCTTCCCGAAGTTCGATTGGCAGGCCACGCCCGCCGACCACCTGACCTTGGTGTATAACTACAGCCGGTTCAATTCGCCCGGCGGCGAAATCACGTTCAACCCGGTGGCCACCTTCGGCGCCGAAAGCCTTTCAAATAACTTTGTGCGCGATCACCACGCTAGCGCGCACTGGACGCACATTTTTAAGCCAACGCTTTTGAACGACATTTCGGTAAGTTATCTTCGCGATCAACAAATCGAAACGCCATCAGGCCTCACTTCTCCTACCCTTGGCCAGATCGAGTTTTTCTCACCTAGCTTCTTTGAACTTGGCAATCCGACGTTCTCGCAAGGCAACAATAAAGAGTTCCAATGGCAGATAAATGATCACGTGACCTTCACCACCGGTCATCACACTCTCAACTTCGGCTTCGACTTCAACCGCACGCACGTGACCGATTTCTTTCCGGGCAATTTCGATGGCACTTACGCATTTTCGAGTCCTGAGGGCTTTGCTCTGGGACGTTACGCCTTTTTTACTCAGGCGGCCGGCAATCCCGTTTTCCCGTTCACTTTTCCGTACTACGGATTTTACGTGCAGGACAAATTCCAAGTGTCGGAAAAACTCACCCTGGACTTTGGAGTGCGCCAAGATTTCCAGGTTTTTCCGCAGCCGCGGGCTAACACGACCACCGGCGATCCACTCATCGCGCGATTGACCGGGCAATTTCCAAATCAGTACAATAGGTTTGCACCGCGCATCGGTTTTGCCTATCAGCCAATTTCGAAAACGGTCGTTCGCGGCGGGTTTGGGATATTCCGCGAGATCCTCGACGGCATTAATTATGAAAACTCAGTGATCTCCAATGGACTTGCCTCCCAACAGGCCACTACCTTTGTTCCCTTCAACTCCGCCCTGGCTCCGAATCAGCAGATGATCGTTTTTCCGAACTCGTTTTCGAACACAGCTGGGTTCGGCCCGTCCTCGAATCTTTCAATCGTTGATCCCCACTTTAAGATTCCTTACGTTATCGAGTCGAGTCTGGAAATCCAGCGCGAGCTACTCGCGAATACCACGATCACAGTCGGGACAATGTGGACACACGGCGTGCACCTGTTAGCTTCGAGCGCCTACGATCAAAATCTTTTGGCACCCGCCGGCACAACTACGTACTACTTTTGTCCTCCTGGAGTCGGCCAGGGCGGCCCCACACCGGACCCCACACCTGCACTCTGCCCGGGAACCGTTAGCGCACAGACTCTTGATAGCGGATTGTTGATGGAAGGCCGTTTGCCCCCGGCAGCCGGCCAGATCAATGCGTTGATCAGTCCAGGAGTGAATAATTACAATTCTCTTTACGTGCAGATTCTCAGGCGAGCTTCACGCGGGCTTTCTTTGATGACCTCCTACACTTTTTCTAAGGGAACGCAGAGCGGCGCGGACTTCAATAATCAGTTCGATCTGGGCAACACACACGGCCCAACCCTTCTCGATCAGCGCCACCGGCTTTCTATTGCGGCCGTGTACAATCCGGATGCCTCGGGACTTTCAAATGATTTCCAGCGGCATCTGCTTTCGAATTGGACTATCAGTACAGTAATGCAATTTAATTCAGGCCGGCCATACACCGGACTGCTGGCCAGCTCCTGCACCGGCCCAAATCTGGCGAGTTGCGGCTCCAGTGGAAACGACACGATCAATGATAGCGCTATCAACCAATCTACGAGCAACACCGCTTTGGGAATCGCGGGCGCCGGTCCCGTTCCGGGAAAGGGCTACAATTCGTTCTACGGTCCGTGGATTAACGAAATTGATCTCGGGTTGACCCGCGCTTTCCATGTTACCGAGCGACAGACCATCGAGATTCAAGCGCAAGTTTTCAATCTGTTCAATCATGCGAACTTCTTTGTGCAGGCCGGTGCGGGAATCAATCAAACGCAATACGATCCTGTGGGTCCAAATTGCGGCGACGGGGCGAGTCCCAACCAAACATGTTTCCTGGTACCTAGCTCGGGATTCAAAACGCTTGAATCTATCAACCAATTAAACGGGCCACGAACATTTCAGTTCTCGTTCCGCTACCGCTTCTGAAACTAGCCCACCGGCGCGTCGCTCGCTCAGCCTTCCTTCTTCGCGAGCAACCCGCACGGCCCCTCGCTCGGCCTGCGGGTCTACCACTTTTTGACAACACCACCTTCCGTGCATCGATGTCCAGCGCTTGTTTATTCCCACCCGTCGGCACAGCTCCTCCGGAGGTGAATGAAGCGCTGCTTTATATGACTCAGGCCCCGAAAACGCCCCTGCGTCGAGCCTCTTCGAGACGCACCTCCAGATACTCCCACAAAGCTGGACAGCCCGCCTTGATTGGAGGAGCGATGCGGCGGACCACACGCTCATAGGTGATGCCATTTTCACGCCAACTTTGCCCCTCATTGGCTAGGTTTTGCAGCACAGGCATGGCTCGGTCCACGGCACGGGCGAAACGGGCTTCCGGAGTTTCGCCGCCCTCGAACTCCTGCCAAAGTGCAAGAAAACTCGCCCCTTGATCTTCTGGCAACATCCCAAAAATCCGCGTCACCGCTGCTAACTCGCCCGCCTTGCGGTCTTCCCAGCCTCCTTCTACGAACACCAGGGTGTCCCCGGTATCGATTTCGCCGATGTCGTGAACTAAAAGCATGCGGATCACCCGATTGGTATCGATTGATGACTCGGCATAGCGCACCAGTGAGACAGCCAGTATTGCAAGTTGCCAGCTGTGCTCCGCGGAGTTCTCATAGCGATCAAGGCCCACCGGCCGGACTTTCCGTGTCACCCCCTTGAGCTTCTCCAATTCGAGGATAAAGTCGATGATCTGTTGCATGCTCCTACCGTTTTTCCTTAAGGCGTGAACTGGCATAACCGCGCCAGCCGCCTGATTATAACGAGTGCGATTCCGATGAACTCGGCGAATGAAGGAGCCGCAGTCCTACTCCATGAATCTGGTCCGTATTCCTAAGACGGCTTAGACAATGGTTTGTTCCCGTGGTGCGCAGCCATCGTTTCGTGCAGCGCACCACGAGAATCATTTTCTGGCACCCGCCAGGGCGCATAGAAAACCGCGTTCGGCGGTCACTTTCCGGGGTTAGCTTTTGTAATGTTGTCGTTTGGTTTTACTGCGACAACACCGCCAGGCGTGAAGAAGTGATCTGTAGCCGGAACCAAATGCTCCGCACCCTTGGCATTGGAGTACACGCCCCAGACGTCCAGTACGTGTGTAATCGATTTACCGCCAGTAACAGTGGTTGGTGGGACCAGGATGATCACCCAGCCCTCGATGAACGCAGGGGCAGGTGGCGCGGCCGCGCCGAGAAGCGTTCGGATGATCGCACAGTCCACGTACTCGGAAAAGTCGTTCTGCAAGCTATCTTGGACCAATTGCGACGGAGGAATTTGCGTAGTTCCTTCAGGTAGGGAAATAACCGCCTTCTTTATGAAAGAGACGGAGGTTTCGGTTGTGAATAGGCTCGAAGCCGGATTGTGAATATTGATGGAAGTGTAATACGTGCCGGGAGCGACGGCCTCGGTGGCAATCGGACCGCCCGCTGCGGTTGACGGCGTGCCGCACATGAACTTCGCTGAGTATTCCGAAACCTGGCCGCCGGTTTGCGCGGATGCGGAGATGGCCCCAAAAACCAAAGCGAACACCGAAAAAGCAAAGAGCCGGATACACCCTTTTCCCGAAATGCGATTTCCGTGAGTATTCATATTGATTCTCCTCAAAGATTTGAAATTTTGGGAACTTCCCGGGGGCTTGATCGTGTGGAGAGCACGACCGGGGCTATTATACCTAGCAAGAGGTCGTTCTCAATAAATTACAAATGCGTTAATGCTTGGCCAAGAGCACAGCCAGTCACTCGAACAAGCTCCTATGAATTGCGGTGTTTATCTGCAGAAGAATTTACCGCCTTCCTGATGAACGCTGCGGTCTCAATGGGTCGACGCAACACCTGCTCGAAGCCCACGCGCAGGGCTTTAAGCAGCTACGGATCGTTCGCGAGCGCTGATTCAAGCGGAACACCATCCTGGCTAGGTGTGATTGATTACAGCCGGACATTGCGGTTCTCTACAGGGAAGCATTGTCCGATCAAGCTTAAAGAGTGTTGCATCGACCGGTTGAGCTCGCAGCGCTTGCCGGACATGTCGGTAATCAGGGGTGTTGGGCAACGGGGGAAATACCCAATCGTTTGGGCGCGACGAAGTACCCGGTTAATTTGAATCTAATACCGCGATTCCTTCCTCCCGGTATTCTTCGAGATTTTCGCTTAGCCATGTCTGACCCGTCCGGAGTCGATGGAATCGGACAGTGATCCCGATTCTCTGGACTCAGTACCCAAGTTTGCCCAACCCTTGCTAGGAAATGCAAAGAGGTTGAAATAAGGTCGGAGACTATGCCCAAAGTTTTTGTGACACTTTAGGGGGTCACCTCAGGAACAGGGAACGATCAGGAAAGGAACAGGGAATCGAATTCCCAGCTAGCCAAATCCTGTGGTGGAAGGACTCACGAGCCCGGAGTAGTGACCTATCGTTTTTGGTGTGCGTCTGGCGGGCGGCTCTCCGAGGGCAACAACGTGCACAAATTCGTATCGCATGCGACATGTACGGTCCTAACGGTTCGGGGTAACAACACTGTTGATGCTCATTGAGTGCGACGCCTTCGCCGGTGTCATCTCGTACACTAGGCGCGGATAACATTTTGGCGAAGCGTACCTTGAACTGAGTCCATCACGTGTTCTCATGAGATGAAGAAATGGGAGGAGCCACGGGGTCCGACCCTTTCTCTCGAATCCCCACAAACTGCCACCCGAATCGACCTTTAATGCACAGATTGCCGTTCGTGACCGAGTGATCGAGTGGCGAAGTGACGCGTACAATCTTCCCACCTTGCGCGTGAACTGTCAGGGTACATCCCACCCCGCAGTACGGGCAGATGGTGTCCGTTCGAATCTGGCGCGCCTCTTCCCAGGCTCCAGCTTTGCGCATATCGTACTCGGACTTGAACATTAGAGCGCCCGTTGGACAAACGCTAATGCAATTTCCGCAGTACACACATGCGGAATGGGGAAGAGGAACATCAAACTCTGCGGCAATATGGGCGGAGAAGCCGCGCCCAGCCACGCTGATGGCAAACGTATTCTGTGCATCCACTCCACAGGCCTCGACACACTTGTAACAAAGAATACATTTCGCGTAATCGCGAACGTAGAGCTCGTTGTCAATTTTGGCCGGCTCTCCCGCGTGCGTGATGGCAGAACCGAACCGCTGCGGATCGGCGCCGTACAGCTGCATGTACCTCTGCAGTGTGGGCGCCGTGGAAACGTCCACTGAGGAAGCAAGAAATTCCAGAACGAGGCGGCGGCTCGAGCGCACGCGCTCGGAGTCCGTCCTGATCCGCATGCCCGATTCCACCTTTCGCGAGCATGCCGGAACCAATACACGCGAGCCTTCGAGCTCTCACCACACACACGCGACAAACATTGACGGGAGTCAGATTATCAAGAAAGCAGAGAGTCGGCGTGTCGATTCCCAGTAGCCGCGCGGCGTCGAGGATTGTTGCCTCTTCAGAAACGGAAACGCTTTTCCCGTCAATCTGTATCTCGACTTGGCGCCCTGGAACGGACGAAGGCACTTCTGGTAAGGGGCTTCGCGCGATGGGAATAAGAGGTTCGGGAGCATTCAAAGGTGCGTTCATGAGAAAACGCTCCAACGGTTGACGGTGGACAGCAGTGCGCTCGACGCGGTTTGCCCCAAACCGCAGATCGAGGCATCGCGCATCGCCTGTGCCATTTCCTGTAGCAGCCGCAATTCTTGCTCGCTCGATCCGAATGGTCTTTTCGCAAACAGCCGTTCCAGCGCCTCTTTTTGTCGCGTCACCCCGACGCGGCAGGGTACGCATTGGCCGCAGGTCTCTTTGCGGAAGAATTCCGCGATGCGCAAAAGAATCTGTTTAAGGTCCGTCGCATCGTCAAAAACCATGACGGCGCCAGAACCGAGCGTCGCGCCGATCGCACGGGTGTCCTCGAAAGTCAGCGGTGTGTCCAGTTCGCTTGGTGAAACAAAAGTTCCAGCCGCGCCGCCCAACAGTATCGCTTGGAGCCTCTCCGTGCCTCCAACCCCGCCTGCGAGATTGATGAGTTCACGCAGCGTGGTGCCAAACGGAACCTCGTAAACGCCCGGACGGACAATGTGTCCTGACACACAAAATAGTCGCGATCCCGATGAGTGCTCCGTGCCGACGCGGGCGAATGCGGCCCCCCCTCCAAGTATGATGTCGGGGATATTGACGAGCGTCTCGACGTTATTGACCGCTGTGGGCTGGCGGAAGAGGCCCGCTTCCGTGGGGAACGGTGGCTTATTGCGCGGTTCGCCGCGATAGCCTTCAATTGAGTTGAAGAGAGCCGTTTCCTCGCCGCAGATGTACGCCCCGGCTCCGCGCCGGAGTTCGACATCGAATTGAAATGAAGAACCGAGAATTCCTTGACCGAGAAACGCTTTCTTCCGCGCAGCCCTTGCTGCATGTGTCAAACGCTCGGTAGCCAAAGGATACTCTCCACGTACGTAGACGAAACCCTTCTGGGCGCCAACAGCCAACGCAGCAATCGTCATGCCCTCCAGTATTGCGAAGGGGTCGCCTTCCATCAGGACGCGGTCTTTGAATGTGCCCGGCTCTGATTCATCGGCATTGCAGACCACATAATGGAGACGCCCAGAGCCTCGCTGGAGCAGCAGCGCTTCCCATTTCTTTCCAGTGGGGAACGCGGCCCCTCCCCGGCCCAAAAGGTGCGAGTCAATAACTTCGCGGACGATTCGTTCCGGGCCGATCTGAAGGGCAAGGCGCAGCGCTTCGTAGCCGCCCAACCGGCAATAATCATCCAGACTAGAAGGATCTACCTTCCCGATGCGGCGAAGCAGTCGAAGGTGCGCACTGCCCGATTGGGGAATGGGAATTTTTCTGTCACCTGCATCCGGTTCACGCGGTGGTCGCTCCAATTCTACATCGTGCAACGCGAATTGAATCGAATTTGAGGTCGCCGGCGCGACGACGCTCTCCTGTGGTGCATCCCCTGCGGCGGAAATGAGCGCGGCAGGGGCGCGCTCGCACAATCCTAAGCACGGACTGCGAAACCAGGTCGCACGATTTCCCGCGATCGAAGATCCTGCTGGGCCAAGGTTCTTCTCCAGTTCTACGCACAGCGCCGCGGCACCGCGGGCCAAGCAGGCGATATCGTCGCAGACATGCGCGACAATGGGTGCGCGCGGAGAGACAGAGAACATGGCGTAGAACGATGCCACGCCATAGATCTCCGCTGGCGGCAAATTCAAACGCAACGCGACGTAGTTCACCGCACCGCGACTAATCCATCCAGCGCGGGACTGAATAGCGTGTAGGACCGGAAGGAGCAGGTCGCGGCGGAATACGGTACCGAAGGCGGCGCGGCCGCCTACCTCTGAGCGCTGGCCACCGTCCCAGCTGGAACTCGGTTGGCCAAGTACACCATCGACAGCCGCCTTCTCCGCGCTCGTTGGCTGGTCTTCGGTCAGATGCAGATCCACTCAGCGCTCCTGGAACTTATCAATCCGGATGGCCGTTGCTTTGAATTCAGCAGTGCCGGACTTGGGATCGACAGCATCGATCGTGAGGTCGTTGGTTGCCACCTGATTGTGAAAATGAAGCGTTAGAAAAGCAAGTCCTGGCCGGAGCCCCGGGTCAAATCGAACCGGAGCTACTACCGAACCGCGGCGCGAGCTGACCCGCACTTTCTCTCCTTCGCGAAGGTCATAGCGCGCCCCATCTTCGGGAGAAAGATCGAGAGCTTCGTCGCGCCGAAGTGGCGACGAATAGCGTGCGGTCTGAACTCCCGTGTTGTAGGAATCGAGGCGCCGCCCGGTGGTGAGCCGGATAGGGTATTGCTCGTCCAACTGATCTACGGGCGGTTCGAATTCCACGGGGCTGAGCGGCGCGCGGGGACCAAGCACTGGACTCTGCCACAAGCGGCTGTGGAGATACAACTCCCCCGGATGGGATTCGTCGTAGCAAGGCCATTGAATTCCGTCCAGTTTTTCTAGCCGCGAGTAATTCATGCCCGCGTGCATGGGACTTAAGGATCGCAGCTCGTTCCAGATGCGCTCTGGGTCCTGCTTGCCCCAGTCGTGACCGAGCCGACGCGCAACTTCGAACAGGATTTCCGTGTCGTCGCGTGCGCCCGAAGGAACCGGCACGGCTTTTCGCACACGCTGGACACGACGCTCGCTGCTCGTGACCGTTCCTTCGGCCTCGCACCAACCGGCCGCCCCCGGCAGAATCACGTCCGCAAGCTCGGCCGTGTGGGTGTAGAAGAGATCCTGGACGACGAGAAAGTTCAGATTGCTCAGAAGCCTAAGTGCGCGGTGTCGATCAGCTTCCGAATCAGCGGGGTTTTCACCTAAAACATACAATGCCGTCAATTTACCGTGTTCCATCGCCTTCAACATGTCGCTCACGTGCAAGCCGCGTTTCGGATGAATCTTGGAGCCCCAAGCCTTTTCAAATTTTGCACGGAGCTCCTGATTCTCGACGTGCTGGAATCCCGGCAAACGATCGGGAATCGCGCCCATGTCTCCGCCGCCTTGCACATTGTTTTGTCCCCTGAGGGGATTTATGCCGCTGCCATAGCGGCCGACGTGACCTGTTAGAAGGGCCAGGTTGATTAGCGCAAGAACGTTATCCACCGCGTTGTGATGCTCGGTGATCCCGAGCGTCCAGCAAATTTCCGCGCGCGGGGCTCTGGCGTACGCATGGGCCACTTGACGCACTGCTTCAGCGGGGACACCTGTCTCGCGTTCAGCGCGTTCCAGCGTGTATTTCTCTACGCATGCCTCGTATGCTTCGAAACCGCTCGTCGCATTCTCAATGAACTGTTTGTTTGCGAGCCCGGCCGCGAGGATTTCACGACCTATCGCGTTGGCCAGCGAAATGTCCGAGCCCACATCCAAACCCAACCAGATATCCGCCCATTGTGCGGAGCTAGTGCGACGTGGATCGATCACAAAGAGCTTGGCGCCCCGACGCACAGCTTTCAGAACGTGATGGAAAAAAATGGGGTGAGTCTCACGTGCGTTCGAGCCCCAAAGAAGAATAATGTCTGTCTCTTCAGTTTCGCGGTAGGAGCTGGTGCCCCCTCCCGCGCCAAAAACCGCCGCCAGACCGGCGACGCTCGGGGCGTGTCAAGTGCGGTTACAACTATCGATGTTGTTACAACCGATGACCGAGCGGACGAATTTCTGCGCGATGTAGTTGAGCTCGTTGGTGGTCTTGGAGCAACTGAACATGCCGAAGGCGAGAGGGCCGTGCTGGCGCACTTCGCTGCGGATACCGTCCGCGACACGATCGAGAGCTTCTTCCCACGTCGCCGGACGATGCTTTCCGTTTTCACGGATTAAGGGGGTAGTAAGCCGCTCGCTTGGAGTTTTTCCCACAGTTTCACCTCGTGTGAACTAACGCAGCCGATCATAGCATTGCAGCATCCCGGCTCGTACAGAACCGAGTACTTTGCCAGAGCTGGAGCGCGACGAGGCGAACGGCGGCAAACCAAGAGCTGAGCCGCCAAATCGTAGAGTCAGTTCGCACTTGGGCGCTGCCAGATTCTACACCCGGCTAGCTGAATGCGCTTCGGAACGGGCTAGTTTATGCCCAGTGATTGGTCGGGTAGAGCAATGGCGCTTAGCGGGCTTCGAATGATGCCGACGTTTCCATTGCCCTCCCTAAAATTCCGTACGGCGGGTTTTCCCCTGTACGGCTTCCAGGCCGGTTTTTCAGACAGGGCCTGCCCGGGCAACGCATCCCACGCGTCGCTTGGTTTGCCTCCGTCCTTCGCACTCCCCGCTGCTTACGTCGGTCCCCCGTTCGGTGCCGGGGGACTCCAGCGGAATTTTCAAGCAATCCTCGCCTCTTATGCATGCCTCCTGGAACCTTTCTTTCTTTTCTCCGCCCATCGCTTTTTCATCATGTCCGACAACCGCTTTCTACCTGCCGGGGTGAGGTGGTCGCGCTTCTTTTTGGTGCTAGTGGCACTATGGGAAACAGCAATCCTTCTCGTGGTTCTTGGCGACTGACCTTCCAATGCTGTTATGGCTTGACTGAGCCGGTCTCTTTCTCTCTTCAGTTCCGCTACGATTCTTTCAGTATCCAAAATGCCTCCAGTGATTCGCTGCAAGATTGTGAGTTCGCTTCCGCCAATTCCTTAGCCGAAAAGGCACAACATCATCTCACGAGCGGCCTGGTTTCTGGACACCCGAGTTACTTCACCTTGGCATTTTCTGATATGGCCGCGGCGAATGGGAATGTCGCGATCTGCATTTTTCCACAGGCCCGCGTTTTTCCACAGGGCGTTGGATAATTTTCAGCATTTTCGTTAGATTCGTGGCCTTCGACCCGCGTTAGACTCGAGGATAGTCTTCCCACAACTTTCCGTCGTGCCGTAGGGCGACGGTTCCACACGCCACGCGCACCGCACCAGAGGGTCAGTAGTCGCCTACCGCAAGAGGAGTACCAGCCAATGTACACATACGTGTGCTGGCGATGCACTAAGTGCGAAGCCCAAGTTGTGCTGGAAGACCGGGCAGATACAAATTTATTCCACAGACTTCCGAGGCCGCGTCCGGTACGCGAGGGTTGTCCATATTGCCGGGCAGTATTCGTGCCTCAGAATTACCACGCAGGGGACAGCGGGTCACCCCTCACTCTGCGCGCGTAATCGTCTTCCTAATCAGGCAAGGAGGTACGGTGAGTTTGTGGGTGTAAGCTTGGTTTCATGGGTCGTCCCCGAGTCGTACCGGCGCAAGTACGCTACTGGGATGGCGTGGCGGGTGAAAAGCGTTTCTGGCACCCGCTCCGCCTAGCGTGGTTGACAAGCCAAATCCGTCCAAAGGCGCGCATTCTCGATTTTGGATGTGGGTATGGAAGGACGCTTGCTGACCTCGTGTGTGCCGGTTACGAAAACGTCATCGGAGTCGATTTTTCATTCAGGATGCTCGCGTGCTGCCGTTCCCAGTTGCCGGAAGTGAGGCTAGCGCAGAATTACGAACAGACGATTCCGTTACAGACACATTCCGTGGATCTCGCGTTGCTATTTGCCGTGCTTACTTGCATACCTGGGAACGAGGATCAGCGCGATCTGCTGCGTGAAATCAGGCGAGTGCTTCATCCGGGTGGTGTTCTCTACATCAGCGATCTTCTTCTAAACCGCGATCCGCGGAATCTTGAAAGGTACAAACGTTACTCCGAGGAATACGGAACTTACGGGACCTTCGAACTTCCAGACGGTGCGGTTGTGCGTCATCACCAGAAAGAGTGGATTGAGGAGCTAACTGCTTCATTCGGCCAGCTCGAATTCGAGACCTTCGAGGTCACTACCATGAACAGGAATAAATCGGCGGCTTTCCAATATCTAGGCCGCGTTTTCCCACCTTCTGGTGATTCGACAGTTCCAAATGGTCGAGTAGCCGGGCGCCATTGCTGGCGCCCAGCCCTCTAAGAACCGGACTTGAAGGTTTCCCATTCATCCGGCTCGAGCACCCAAAAACGCCCCCATGAAAAACGAGGACGCGGCCTGATTCAAAACGAATCAGACCTACTCGATACTGACTGGCTGCCGATTCGCACGGCGGTGGAATCACCGATCGTGTGTGAAGCTGCACCAATGGCTTACGCCATCGTCATTTGCTTTGCTTCATGCATCGGTTCCTCAAGAGTTCTCGAGTTGAGCACCAACGGGAAGTCAGCTCCGTTTCCGGCGAGGTGATCTTGTCCCACGAGGCGACGCAACCTCTATCTGCCCGATTACAGGGCAGCCTTCGCTTTCTCCCATTTCCGTTACCCGCATCGCCATGGGTGCCATCTTGCGATGGACTTTCCCCTTGCGAGGAGCGATACGGGCTTACCCTGTTCCGCTGAAATGACGCGATCGGTTAGATCTGCTCTCTACGCCGGCAGTGTTGATTACCCATGACAGAGAAACCGGAAGCCTCTGTGCTCACTGCCAGAAGAGCCGCGCAGCATTTTAGGCTCTCTTCGGATGACGACGCTTGCGAGCATTTGTATATTCTGATCGTACGATCAAGCCTAGGCCCGTCTCCACCTAATGCTGGCAGGTACACCGTTGCCTCACGGTTTCGGCGCCGCTCTTGCGAGCGTGGATACATTGTCCAAGGGCTCCAGAACAGTTCGTTACCTCCCCGCTCTGCCTTGTAGGCTACGTGCGATGGGACGCACGGTCTGATCGAGTTCCTCCTCTCCAGACAATCATTTTCAGCAGCTTTCCAGGTCGCACTCCGGTAAGCGCGACTTACACCAATTCGCCCTTATCTTGTGCTCCGAAGGTAAAATTCGGTGGCACTTTGCACGTCGAGCATACGAAAATTGATGTTCCATTTCGAGTCTTCATTCCAGACAGATGCATTTCAATCACGTGAGCGACCTCCTTTCACCATCGTTTGCCTGTCAATCTAAATCTACCCGCTCGGTTTTATTCTGTGACAGACGAAACTCCCGCCGGTCCTTGCCACTAAATCTGACACGCGTCAGGTTCTTAGTTTTCACTGGCGCGGAGCTGTTCCCAAACTTTAGGACGCTTGCGGAAGTAGTCTGCAAGACCCATCCATCGCAGAACTCGTGAATATAATATCACAATGCGATATAATCTAAGTCTGGTGGCAAAACAGTCCATGAGACAAGGCGACTACCGTGTGCTTGCAGAGTTTCGCTACGAGATTCGCCGCTTCCTGAATTTCAGCGAGGCCGCCGCGCGTAAAGCCGGTATTGAGCCGCATCAACATCAGGCCTTGCTCGTGCTCAAAGGACTGCCGGCTTTCCAAATTGCCACTGTCGGCGTTTTGGCGGAGCGTCTGCAGATTCGGCATCACAGTGCGGTTGAACTAGCAGACCGGCTTGAATCCAAGGGGCTCATTCGACGCTCGCGTGGCCATGCAGACCGCCGCGAGATCTTGCTAGGACTTACTCTTCGCGGAGAACAACTTTTGCAGGAGCTTACGCGATCGCATCACACTGAATTGCGGATGGTGGGGCCAAAGCTCGTGGACTCGCTCGAATCGGTCATCGCGCGTCAGCGGCGCGGGCGCGCATTGAACAGCTTGTCGCCTACTTCGGGCGTCTCGCGGCGAAGCCGGAAAAATCGTAAAACTGATAAGTAACCGCTAGAGGCACATTTCCAAAGGAGAATTGGGCGTGGGATCTTCGGCGGCAGTCAAACGAACTCGCTTTCCAGAGCAATCGGCGGGTTATCGCATCGGACTGATTTCGATCTTGGCTGCGCTCATCGGCATCCTCGCCGGATTCATCGCCTACATTCTGTATGACTTGATCGGCTTAATCACGAACCTCGCTTATTACCACGAGTGGTCGTTCCATTTTAGAAGTCCCGAACATACAGGGCTCGGCCCGTGGATCATCGTCACTCCGGTCATCGGCGGGATCATCGTCGGCTTCATGGCGAAATACGGCTCGGAAAAAATCAAGGGCCACGGGATTCCGGAAGCGATGGAAGCAGTGCTCACCTCGCGCAGCCGAATTGAAGCTAAAGTCGCGATTCTGAAGCCTCTCTCCGCTGCCATCGCCATCGGGACCGGCGGACCTTTTGGCGCGGAAGGCCCGATCATCCAAACCGGCGGCGCGGTGGGCTCCCTAATCGGCCAGATCATTTCCACCACCGCTTCGGAGCGCAAGGTTCTTCTGGCTTGTGGAGCCGGAGCCGGAATGGCTGCTACTTTTAACACTCCAATCGCCGGCGTAATTCTCGCAATCGAGCTACTCCTTTTCGAATTTCGCTCACGTTCCTTCATCCCGCTGGTGATCGCCTGCACCTTGGCGACCAGCGTGCGCGCTGTGCTGCTCGGCCAGCGTTCGATGTTCACCATGGGGAACGTAAATTTTGACGTACTGCACGGTCTTCCGTTTTATCTGCTTCTTGGAGTTCTTAGCGGAGTGGCCGCAATCTGCTTCACAAAAGTGCTCTACTGGGTCGAAGATCAATTCGATCGGCTGCCGATTGACGACCTCTGGCATCCGGCAATTGGTGCGCTTGGTCTCGGCATCATTGGCTTTTTCGTTCCGCGCGTTCTCGGCGTTGGTTACGACACGATTTCAGACATCCTCAACAACAATCTCGCTCTAAAGCTTCTGCTTCTGATTGCGATTTTCAAAGCGCTCGCGCTCATGATCTCGCTCGGTTCCGGAACTTCCGGTGGGTTGCTCGCGCCAATGTTCATGTCGAGCGCAGCGCTCGGAGGGTCCTTTGCTATTGTCGTAAACCTGATTTTCCCCAGCGCGCACCTTTCTCCCGGAGCTTACGCGTTAGTGGCCATGGCTGCGGTTTTCGGCGCAGCGTCTCGCGCCACATTTGCGTTCATTGTCTTTGCGTTCGAGATCACACGCGATTACAACGCAATTCTCCCGCTGATGCTCGCCTGCGTGATTGCGGATATGATCGCGATTCACTACTTGCCCAGCTCGATCATGACAGAAAAACTCGCGCGGCGCGGTCTCCGCGTCCCAGAAGAGTACGAAGCGGGTGTGCTGCAGGTGGTGCGGGTCGGCGAAGTGATGCGGAAAGATGTGCAGCCAATCCCTCCCGAAATGACCGTCGGCGATTTAGCCGAGCGTATGGCACGCGGAGAGCCGAGTTTTAATCTGACGCAAGGGCTCCCGATCATCGGCAATGATGGAAAGCTCGCAGGAGTCGTAACCCAAGGAGACTTACTCCGGGCGCTGGAAGCGGACCCCAAAGGAACGGCTACTGTACTCGAAGTGGGAAGCAGAAATCTAACAGTGGCTTATCCCGACGAATCTGCCTTCGATGCTCTCTTCCGCATGCTGCAGAATGATATCGGCCGGCTGCCGGTCGTCAGTCGCGAGAACCCCAAAGAAATGGTTGGCTATCTGAATCGCTCGAGCATTTTGAGCGCCTGGACCCGCCAAATGGAAGAAGAAGGCGTGCGCGAGCACGGCTGGGTAAAAAAGTGGCGCGTCTCATCGGGACCGAAAAAATAAAATTAAGCTGTTTGGTGCGCACATCACTTTTTCCGTTTTTTGCCTCGCAGTTCTTTGATAAAGCGGGAATCGCAAACCATAGTGCCGTGCTTCAATGTGAAGTCGAGCATCCCCTACTTTTTATTGAATCACACAGTTTGGAAGCGAGACGTCGTGGCGGGCGGTAATCCACACGTTCTGTTCAGGTTCAATCTATCCATGGGCTCAAGGAAATTTAGTGCCAAACATGCATCCGCGAAGTCAGTAACGGAAAAGAACGCCCGACCTTCACCTTCGATTCATCCCGGTCCAATTTCCACAGACCACATCGGTTGAGCTGGCAGTTCCTTTTGAGGCGGCTGCGTTCGAACTTTTGGGCAAGCGAAGGCTCAATTATTTTGGGATGAAATTGATTGCGCGGCTCCGGTTGGATGCAACAGAACCGAAACTTTTGTGCGGTCGCGGATCTGCAATTTCGGCGATGAACCGAATTCAAACCGACGGTTTTCAATCGACGCGGGACAATGCGTTGTGGTCTCGTGGTATCATCCCCGCAATCCCTAAATGGCGTTTGAGCCAAAATTCCTGAATTAAGAAGGGTTTGTGGCCGGGCGCCATTTTTATTTCAGTGAAGTTTTGCCCGTTAAAAATCTCGCGGCTACGGCCACCCTAGAACCAGGAATTAGACTCCCTAATGCCAGTTGATTCCAATGTGCATAAAAGCGTAGGCTCTGGCCATGTTCAACATTTTTTTGCGAACTGCTTTTCCCGTGGTATTCCTGGCAGGATTCTCTGGCCCGCGGGTCTTTGCAACTAGTCTCATCCACACCCATGTCGAGGCGAACGGAATTCGACTGCACTGCGCCACGGCGGGCAACGGAACACTCATTCTTTTCCTACACGGCTTTCCAGAATTTTGGTACGAGTGGAAGAACCAGCTGGACGAGTTCGGCAAAGACCACCTAGTCGTCGCGCCGGATTTGCGCGGTTACAACCTTTCAGATAAGCCGACCGAACTTGAACAGTACGGGAGCAAAGTTCTAATCGAAGATATTCGGGCTCTCGCGGATCATTTTCGGCAGAACAAGAGATTCATTCTCGTCGGACATGACTGGGGAGGCGCACTTGCTTGGGCTTTTGCAATGGCCCATCCTGATTACCTGCAAAAGCTAATCATCATAAATGCGCCACACCCCGCGATATTCGCACGCCTTCTGGCTTCGGACCCGGATCAGCAAGAAGCCAGCCAGTATATGATCATGTTCCGCAGTTCGGAGGCCGAAGCGATTCTTTCCGCTAATAATTACGCGTTATTGGTGGAGCACGTCCTTAACCCATTAATGAAATCAGGCGCATTCACCGATGTCGACAAGGCCGCCTATTTAAAAGCATGGTCACAGCCAGGGGCCTTAACCGGGGGACTCAACTACTATCGCATGAATCATGTTGGCCCTCCTGCACGCCCGCAAGTCGAGCCCGAAATTGGTCCGTCCACAAGCCATTTTGGCGTCGAACCAGGGCATACGGTCGTGAAGGTTCCGACCCTCCTGATTTGGGGCGACAAGGATACCGCTTTAGTTTCCAGTAACCTTGATGGCCTGAATGAGTTCGTTCCGGAATTGACCGTGAAGCGCATCCCGGGCGGCTCGCATTGGGTTATCCATGAAAAACCGAATGAGGTTAACCGCTACATTCGAGAATTTGTCCAAGAGTAAGATCCAGCTCGTTCGATCCATTGCGCAAACCCCAAAATCGATGCGATGCCCTCACGCTGCCTGTTGAGCACACCAAGCCTCATCTTTACGCGTCGGCTACTTTGAGAATGAGCTTTCCAGTGTTCTCGCCCTTGAAGAGCTTCAGCAACGTGTCGGGGAATGCTTCGAATCCCTCGACGATATGCTCGCGTGATTTGAGTTTGCCGGCAGCCATCCACCCGGCCATTTCGCGGCCGGCCTCAGGATAACGATCGGCGTAGTCAAATACGACCATACCTTTCATGCTGGCGCGATTGACGAGAAGCGAAAGATAGTTCGAGGGTCCCTTGATTGGCGTGGTATTGCAGTATTGCGAGATTGCGCCGCAGATGACGACTCTCGCGCCGCGCCCGAGCAGCGTAAGCGCGGCATCGAGGATTTCACCGCCCACGTTGTCGAAATACACGTCGATGCCCCTCGGGCAATGTTTCTGTAAGGCTCTGCGGACATCCTCCGACTTGTAGTCAATGGCGGCGTCGAAGCCCAACTCGTCTACGATGTAGCTGCACTTTTCCGTCCCGCCGGCGATGCCGACCACGGTGCATCCTTTTATCTTGGCGATCTGTCCCACGACTGAGCCCACTGCCCCGGCCGCGCCTGAGACGACCACGGTCTGGCCGGGCTTTGGCTGGCCGATATCCAGCAAGCCAAAATAGGCGGTCATTCCCGGCATTCCAAGGGTCCCGAGAAAAACGGGCAGAGGAACCACGCCCGCATTTACCTTAGTGATACCGTTGCCCATTGGATATGGCGAATTCCTGAACGCCGAAGGCGCCGTAAACGTGGTCGCCGACGGCGAACTTGTGGTTCTTCGACGCGATGACGCGACCGAGCGCTCCAGCCCGCATCACTTCGCCGATACCCACCGGAGCAATATACGATTTCCCTTCGTTCATCCACCCACGCATGGCTGGATCGAGTGAGATGTACAGAATCTTTACGAGGAACTCGCCTTCATCTGGATCGCGAACCGGCTCCTCCTTGTAGGACCAATCGGTTCGCTTCGGCATGCCCACGGGACGCGCTGCGAGTTCGAATTTATGATTCAAATTGCTCATGGGTGGATCCCTCCGGTGCTGACCATCGGGCAGAGCTGTCACCTAGCCGACTGTTGATAGTCGCTTACAGATGACAGTGACCAACGCGGCGGGCATTGTATATAATCGCGGGCACTGTGCCAAGTCAGAGCATTCTCTGGACACGGAGGGCTAAATGGCCGGAGCAGCCGCAAATGTATCGAACATGCCGCGACCGCCTGTGTTCGCCACCGCCGCGGAGGAGCGCTTGCATCGCAAACAGATGCTGGCTGCCGCATTTCGTCTTTTTTCGCGTTTCGGATTCGATGAAGGAGTGGCGGGACACATCACGGCGCGCGATCCGGAACGACTCGACCACTTCTGGGTGAATCCCTTTGGGATGCACTTCAGCCAGGTTCGCGCGTCCGACCTAATTCTTGTTAATCATCGCGGTGAAGTCGTGGAAGGAAAATATCCGGTCAATGGTGCGGCCTTTGCCATCCACTCAAAGGTACACGCTTCGCGTCCCGATGTGATAGCGGCGGCGCACGCGCATTCAATGTACGGGAAATCCTGGGCATCGCTCGGGCGCCTGCTCGACCCTATCACTCAGGATGCCTGCGCGTTCTATGAGGACCACGGACTGTTCGCGGAGTTCACTGGTGTGGTCCATGAAACGTCGGAGGGCGGGCGCATCGCGCAGGCTCTCGGACAACACAAAGCTGCGATTCTGCGGAATCACGGATTGATCACGGTTGGCCACTGCGTCGAGGAAGCGGCCTGGTGGTTCATCACCATGGACCGCAGTTGCCAGGCGCAGTTGCTCGCGGAGGCGGCCGGCGTGCCGGTAAAGATCGATCATTCCACCGCAGTTACAACCAGGGAGCAAGTGGGAAGCCATCTCGCGGGATGGTTCCAGTTTCAGCCGCTGCTCGCGCGTATCATTCACGACGAGCCTGATCTGCTCGAGTAGTTTCATCGCCCCTGGGCGGGTAAGAGGTTAACTCGGCGCTGCTGTTGCTTACGCATTGCAACGGCGCGGAGATGGCAGCCACACAGACATAACGATGGAAACACAGGAGCATCTCGACATACTGATTATTGGCGCCGGAATATCTGGCATCGATGCTGCTTACCGGCTGCAGACTGCCTTTCCCCGAAAGACCTATGCGATTCTCGAGGCGCGCGACTCAATCGGCGGAACGTGGGACCTCTTTCGCTATCCGGGCGTCCGGTCGGATTCTGACATGCACACCCTCGGTTTTCCTTTCCGGCCATGGCATGCGGACGAGTCGATCGCCGGCGGACCTGCCATATGGAACTATATCCGCGAGACAGCGGCACATTATGGCATCGACCGCCACATCAGATTGGGGCATAGGATGATCCGGGCTTCCTGGTCCTCAGTCGAAGCGCGCTGGACGGCTGAGGCGCGGGTGAAAGAGGACGAGCGGATCGTCCGGCTGACCTGTAACTTCCTGTATATGTGCAGCGGTTATTACAGTTACGACAAAGGCTTCAGTCCGGAATTTCCGGGTATGAAGCGGTTTCAGGGACAGTTCCTGCATCCACAGGAGTGGCCCGAGAAGCTTGACTACGTGGACAAGCAAATAGTTGTCATCGGCAGTGGCGCCACGGCGGTGACGCTAGTTCCGGCGCTTGCCAAGGATGCCGCGCATGTCACGATGCTGCAGCGCTCGCCCAGTTATGTCGTTAGCCGTCCGAGCAAGGATGCAAAGGCCATCTGGATGTTTCGGCATTTGCCAAAAAGAATTGCCGCGAAACTCACAAAATGGAAGAACGTGCTTTATAGCATCACGACGTTTTACCTTGCCCGTAGCAAACCAGAGAAGATGAAGGGGTTGATCATCAACGGGGTCAAGCAACAGCTCGATCCCGATTACGATGTCAAGCGGCACTTTACGCCGCGCTATAACCCCTGGGACCAGCGAATATGTCTAGTGCCTGACGGCGATCTGTTTGCTGCAATCCGCGCCGGTCGGGCGGCAATCGTCACCGACACGATCGAGACATTTGTTGAATCCGGCGTTCGTTTGAGCTCAGGTACAACATTGCCCGCGGATATCATCGTTTCCGCGACCGGTCTGGTCGTGAAGCTGATGGGAGGCGCTGATATTCTCGTGGATGGCGTGCCGGCCAAATTTGACGAGAAGCTGGTCTACAAGGGCGCGATGTTCGGCGGTGTCCCGAATCTAGCGTTTGCATTTGGGTATACGAATAATTCCTGGACGCTGCGGTGCGATCTCACGGCGCGCTTTGTCTGCCGGTTGCTCAAATATATGGATCGTAAGGGCTGGTCCGTATGTGTACCAGCTTCTCCCGGTCCTTCCGTTGTTCCCGAGCCTTTGCTGGATTTTAGTTCCGGCTACGTACGCCGTGCCGATGGCGTGCTGCCCAAGCAAGGACAGAGAACACCGTGGAGGGTGCACCAGAATTATGTGAAGGACTTGGCCGCCTTTATGTTTGGGTCGGTAAGCGACGGGACCATGGAGTTTCTTCAAGAGCCGGAACGTTCCGAGCGTGAGCAAGAGCTAAGCGGTGAGGTTTATGGGTAAGACGGCGTTAGTAACCGCTCCGCGAGTGGGATTTTGACTGAACTGAGATAGGCTATAATCTCCGCGTCGCTATCCAGTGTGAGTCATGCACCACCCCGGTGCAAAGAGCAGGAGGCTCGGTATCATGGGTCGCGCAAAAAGTACCGCGAGGCCAACACTATCGCCAGCACCCGCGGGCCTCGCGGACATTGAGGTCGAAAATAAACGGCGCGGCCACGCAGTCCCCAAGAACGGGCCTACTGGTCTTCGCGAGCGAAAAAAGGCGCGCCTTCGCCAGCAGATTGTCGAGACGGCTCTGCACCTTTTCCGGCAGCGAGGCTACGAAAACACCCGCATCGACGACATCGTTCAGACTCTGGAGATCAGCCAGCCCACGTTCTTCCGCTATTTCCCCAGCAAAGAGGCAGTATTGCGTGAAGTTGGGCGCCGTGCATTTGCGCGCCAGGCGGAAAGCCTCAAGGCTGAACTTTCCACCAAAGCCACAACTGAACAACGCTTACGACGATTTTACGAATCTCTTGGGAATGTAACGGAAGTGGGGCGACCGCTCTGGCAGGCTGTAATTCTCGCTGGAGCGATGGATCCGGTGCGCTCACCGGAACTACGCGGGGCGGAGGCGGCGACAGTCAGCCTTCTCCGCGAAATCATCGCGGAGGGACAAAAAAATGGCGAGATCACCTGCGATTTTCCCGTCGTGCACCTGGCCGAGTTCATGGAAGGTCTTTTCAACACCGTGGTCCGCCAGTGGGCGGTCGATCTTACCGGGCCTCACAAACTCACTGAGAGGGTTAGAAATGCGGTCGAGTTTTTCTTGCGGGGCGCGCATCCATAACTAGGAATTCCTTCCTGTGTGTCCAACTGAACGAAGTTTCGCGCCTTTTCCACAAACAACCGGGTCACGCATCCCAAATTCGTTGAGGTCCATGCGATGAAAGCCGCTATCCTGCGCGAATTCAAACAGCCTCTGGCCATCGAAGAAGTCGATCAACCGAAACCCGGTGCCCAAGAGGTGCTGATCGAAGTGGAAGCGTGCGGCGTGTGTCACTCGGATTTGCACTTGGCCGATGGCGATTGGCCGCAGTTAGTTCCCATCATGAAGAAACGTTTGATTCTCGGGCACGAAATCGCCGGTCGCGTTGCAGAAAAGGGGGTTGCTGTGGAGCATTTGAAAGTCGGCGACCGGGTGGGTGTTCCTTGGGTACATTGGACCTGTGGCGAATGCGATTTCTGCCGTGAAGACAACGAGAATCTCTGCATCAAACAACAGATTACGGGTGTAACCGTAGATGGTGGATACGCGGAATTCGTAAAGGCTCCCGCGAGTCATGCTTTGAAAATTCCCGATGGTCTCTCGTGCATCGACGCAGCGCCTCTTTTCTGCGCGGGAGTCACGGTTTACCGCGCCTTGAACCACGCAAAAATCCATCCAGGGCAACGTTTGGCGATATTTGGTGTCGGAGGTCTGGGCCAACTGGCCGTTCAAATTGGAACAGAGCTGGGAGCGATCGTTACTGGCATTGACGTCTCAGCCGAAAAACTTTCACATGCGAGAGCTCTTGGCGCATCCGCAACGCTGAATGCCGCGACGGAAAAAGTTGTCAAGGAGCTGCGGCGCATGGGCGGCGCACATATCGCGCTGGTAACTTCTGCAGCAAAGGCGGCGTATGACACCGCCTTTCTCTGCGTCAGACCCACTGGGATGCTCCTTGTGGTTGGCCTGCCTTCCGAGTCCATTTGCTTCCCGCCCATTTCGATGGCGGCGTCAGAGGTTCGAATCCAGGCGTCTTCCGTCGGCACCAGAAAGGATCTGCGCGAGGTCCTAGCACTGGCGGTCGCGGGTAAGATTCACTCTGAGGTAACAACTCGGCCTCTCGCTCAAGTCAATGAGGCAATGGCTGAATTGCGAAACGGAACCGTCTCCGGGCGCATCGTGCTTACTCCTCGCTAGGTCGCGCTCGCTGAGGGTTCCTTTATCTAGAGTTCCCCAAGGTCTTCTGGTCGTGGGGTCTCCGGAAATTCCATCCCGTACCTTCTTCGGCAACGCCATCCAGAATCCTGATGCAACGTTTCAGCTTCGTATGTTCGTAGCAAGTTAAAAGGTCCGGTTTTTGTAGTAAGTGAGTTGTCCGGTTGACAGTTAATCACCCGCCGCCGTCGAGGCTGTGGGGAAGTGGGAATCCCGCGCTTTGGGCGGGATTTCCAAGCGCGGTGGGAAAGTCTGCTTTGCGACTTTTCCACGGCGCGGCTTCTGCACAGCCTCTTGCCGATCGCTACTGATCCAAGGCAGCCCCTCGGCGTTGTAGCGCCCCACGCAATGCGGCCCATAGCGGAGGCTCAGCGTTCCATCTAGGTGCTGATGCAAGGTCACCGTACAGCCCGCCAACGTGGCTCGCCAGCGTACCGGCTGGATCTGCAAAGACAGATTTTGAAAGCTCACCGTGTTGTCGCGGTTCACCGTGCGTTCAAACTGCAGCGAAAAGACCCCTTCCAAATCTCGCTGCCGGCACGCCGTAAAGGCACTGCCCCCCTGCGTCGCGGGCACCCGGAACCGCACGTTGAACGCAGCGATGTACTCTTCCTGCAGAAAAGCGTTCGCCGCCTCCACCGTCGTGATCGCCCGCAAGCGCAACTCTTGCGGCAGTCGTCCCTGCCAAGTGCCAAAATTGCGCTCGCTGCGTCCTCGTGCCTGGGGCGAGTAGGCCGGAATCATCCGCACTCCCAACTCCCGCAGCGCCCGTCCTACCTGCGTCACACGCGCGTGATCTACCTTCTGGCCCGCCTTGGGCGTCAGCCAAAAATGGCTGCCCCGGTCGCTATACAAGGCGCAGAACAATCCCTGCTGCTCGATCACCTCGCGCAAAGCGGCCATCACCGTCTGCGTCGATTCCTCCTGCACCAGTTGCGCGTAGTAAATCTCACTGGTGGCATCATCCAGAATCACGATCAGATCGTGCCAGCGCTCGTCTCCCAACCAACGGTGCCGGCTGCCGTCGATGTGCAGCAGCATCCCCGGCAAGGGTCGTCGCGGTCGTCGTTTGCGGTGCGCTCCGCGCTTGCGCCCCCGGGCCACCATCCCCGCTCCTTGCAGAATCCCTTTCACCCAGCTGTAGCTGAGCCGAATCCGATGCTCGGCCCCCAGCTTCTCGTGAAAGTGCTGCACATTCAGATCGAAATAATGCTCCCGGTACAGCTCCAGCACCCGCTCCACGGTCGCTAGCGGCACGCGCTTAGGCGAAGGCTTTCCTCGCCTGCGGTCGAACAACCCGCGGAATCCGAACTCCTCATAACGCTCCCGCCAGCGCCGCATATGCCGGTCACTGATGCCCAAGATCTCGGCCGCTTGCCACCAGCTGATCTTCTTGGCCATCGCTTGCAACATCACTTCCTGTACTTTCATCGCCCGCTCCATGGCGGCTTGTGTGTAGGAGTTCATGCCTTGCATGGTCCCCTACCACCGCCCGAAAAGCGGACATATCACTTGCTATCTCAACCGGACATATCATGTGCTACTGACACGTTTCAGCTTCGTATTGACGTTAGTAACTACAATGTGATACCAACGCTCACAATTCATGAGGAATTGGGTCGGGGTGGCCGTGATTCTTCGAAACTGCAAAAAAGCGTTCCGCAACCGTGCGGCTCGCAGGACCGCTTCGCCTGTGCCAACCTCCAATCGGTTTATATCGCAGGTTTTGAAACACTTAAAAGGAGAAGCCATGAGGGGTCTGATAGCATTCGCATTCGCATGTGCCTTAGTCTTATCAATGTGTTTGCTGCTGGCGATTCCAGCGACGCACGCTCAAGGCGTAGGCGCCTCGGGCAGTCTCAACGGCACCGTAATCGACCCGACGGGTGCTGTCGTCTCCAAGGCGAAGGTAACCGCGGACGATCCGAGCCGAGGAATACATATCGCGGAGGTCACCGACGATAGCGGCCGATATCGCTTCACCAGTCTAGCTCCCGGCACCTACGACTTGACCGTGCAGGCATCAGGTTTTCAGTCGCAAGTTGAAAAGGGTGTCGTAGTCACGGTGGGACAAGCGGCCACCCTAGATTTCCACCTGAAGGTAGCCACGTCGGCGCAGACCGTCGAAGTCACCGCGGTGCCTCCGGTGATCGAAACCGAAAGAGGCAGCCAGGCGAATACGGTCACACAGCAGTACATCGAAGATTTGCCGATCGACCGCCGCGACTATCTGTCCTTTACATTGCTGATGCCGGGCGTGAGCAATTCCAATACGATTGCCGATAATGCCGATTTCCGCGTAAAGCAAACCCCGCAAAGCGGGCTTTCCTTTTACGGAAGCAATGGCAGAGGCAACAGTGTCACAGTCGACGGCGGCGAGGCCAACGACGATGCCGGCGGCGTGCGTCTGACCTTGGGCCAGGACGCAGTGCAGGAATTCCAAATCAACCGGAGCAATTACGGGGCAGACTTGGGCGGGGCCGGTGGCGCGTCGATCAACATCGTATCGAAGTCTGGTACAAACGATCTGCATGGAAGTCTCTTTGGCTTTTTCCGAAATGATGCGATGGATGCTCGCGACCCCTTCGCTTTCAGTCCCGCATTGCAACCGGGTGATCCGTTCTCACTGGATGCCGTGGGTGAGCCAGTCAAAAATTCCTTGAACCGCCAGCAATTCGGCGGCAGCGTGGGTTTCCCGATCAAGAAAGACAAGACATTTTTGTTCATCTCGTTCGAAGGTCTGCACTCCGATGCACAGGACTCGGTCCCTTTATTTACCAACAGTTCGATTTTCGCTGGACCTTCTCCCACCGCAACCACCAACCCATTCCCGACTTTTGATCCAAGATCCGCACAACAGACTGTCGTTAGCGGACTGGCGACCCAATCCATTGGAACCATGGTGCCGTGCTTGTCGGATCCGGCTGACCCGACAAATATCGCACTCGCCATGCGGTTGCCTGCACCAGTTTGCGCCGGCGTGCTTTCGGAATGCTTGACTATTACACCAAGCGCTTCGCCCTGCCAGACAAACCCGGCCTCGCAGGCGCTAAACCCGTTCATCATTAATCAGTTTCAGACGAACGGTGGGGTGTTTCCGTTCCCTACTCGGTCATATCTCGGCTCGATCCGCTTGGATCACCGAATCGATGAGAACAACCAGGTTTCACTTCGCTACAACGCTGGTCACCTCACCGAGAAAGACCCTGACGTGCAGGCTTTGACGGCAATTTCCCGCGGGACTTCCGAGCTCGCGTGGGATAGCACGCTCCAAGGCTCCTGGATTCATCAGTTCAGCCCTACCGCCCAGAATGAAGTTCGGCTGCAATGGAACATGTATCAATTTAATGTGGACACTAATGATCCTGGCGGACCTGGACTCGACGTGGAGGGCTTCGGTTTCTTTGGGCGCGGCATCTTTTTGCCCAGCCACACGAGGGCGGGGCGTTATGAGTTTGCCGACAATATCACTCTCGTGCGCGGTCACCACACTCTGAAGATGGGCTTCTATGAACTAGTTCGTGGCAACAATACGACGTCGCAAACTTTCTTCCCGGGACGCTTTGAGTTTCTGGAACTGCCGGGAATAGTGCTGAGCCCGTGTTTGCAGATCCCCGCCATTTGTAACGTGAGCGCGAACACGGCTGCCATATCCACTCTTCAGTCATGGAGCCTGGGGGCACCTGCATTCTATGAACAGGGTTTCGGCAACCCGAGTTATAAGCAGACGAGGCCGTTCACCGCCGCCTACATACAGGATGGCTGGCAAATCAGGCCAAACTTCACGCTAAATTACGGGCTGCGGTACGAACTAGACTCGCAATACGGACCTCTCCATACTCCCAAGACGAATTTCGCTCCTCGTATTTCGTTCGCGTGGGACCCATTCGGGGACCATAAAACGGTGGTCCGCGGCGGATACGGGATCTTCTATTCCCCGATCTACGCGCAGATTCCTGGGGTCGTGGATGTTCTCGGCAATGTCAACGGTACGCGGAGGATTGCCAACACGCTTGTGAAGCTCACGGGCGTCCCGGGTGACCCTGCTATTGCAAACTCTGCGGTGATCTTCCAAACACTATTTGGGGAAGGAAAGATCGACTGCGGCACGCCACCGCCGGGACAGTTTGCTTGTATCACTGAGGCTGACCTTGCCCAGTTTAACCTTTCTGTTCCTAACACAGGGCCCCTCCCGCCAGGGACCGTGATTTTTGCCGGCCAGCATGGCTACAAAAGCCCTATGTCGCAGCAGGTATCGCTTGGAATCGAGCGGGAGATTGGAAACGGCCTCTCGATCTCGGCCAACTATATCTACGTTCGCACGACGCACCTTCCTGTTGCGATTGATACGAACTTGCTGCCAGGGGCCCCAATCGACACGGGATCGACCGGCCTTCCCTCCAACGGAATCCCGTTCCAAGACTGGGGGGCACCGGTATGTGTGGTGCCCAGTCCGACGAATCCTTGCTTTGCGGATGGGTCGCTGACGATTCTTCAGAACAACGTTTATAGTTCCATAGCAACAGCCTCTTACAATGGCGGCATTTTCGAACTGAAGAAGCGCTTCTCAGATCACTTCACAATCCTGGCAAATTACACCTATAGCCACGCTATCGATGAATCGACGGATTTCAACAGCGATTACGCGCCTTTCAATCAGACAGACCTGGCTGCCGAACGCGCGAACTCTGATTTTGATCAAAGACACAAAGTCGTGGTCGCAGGTGTATTTGACAGCCCCTTCAAATCGCGTGTCCTTTCCGGCTTCGAGCTTTCCCCGATCTTCAATTACAATAGCGGTCATCCGTTTAACCTGCTCGCCGGCACAGACATCAATAGCGACAACCATTTTACAAATGACCGCCCGGCGGGAGCTCCACGCAACAGCGGGCTTGGCCCCAATTATATTGACTTCGATATGCGATTGAGTCGTACGTTCCGATTCACTGAGCGCTACAGTCTCCAGCTCTTGGTGGAAGGCTTCAATCTCGCAAACCGGACGAATTATTCCAGCGTCAACAATATCGTCGGCCCTGCTTTTGCCCCGCCGTTTAATGTGCATGGGACCGCGGCGCTTTCGCCAAGCCAGCCGCTGGGGTTCACTGCGGATTTCCCGAAACGTGAAATCCAGCTCGGCGTGCGGTTTAATTTTTAGTTTCCATTTGAGTAGATGCCAATCGTCCTAGCTTCAGTCGCCGGCATCGTCGCCGAAGTTCGCGGATGAAGACCATCGCTCGATGCAAAGTGTTTCGATCTTTCCAAAGAAGAGGGCGCATGTAGTAAGCAGTCACGATGTACCTAATAGAAGCGCCGTCGAGTTTAAACGGAACTGTTTCTGTGTAGTCACGTAGAACCGTGCAAACCCAAGTCCGCCGACGTTAAGTGCCCGGTTACGTTCAGGATTTCGGAATGAAGGTCAAGAAGCTATTCGATCTAACTGGACGCGTCGCCATTATCACCGGTGGCTCCATTGGTCTAGGCCGGCAGATGGCCGAAGGGCTCGCTCAAATGGGCGCGAATTTGGTTCTCTGCGCTCGCAAGAAAGAGCGCTGCTTGCAGACTGCCGAGCAGCTGCAAAGGTTGGGTGTGCAAGTTCTCGCATTCGGCTGCGATGTCAGAGACCCAGCAAGCATTCAAGAGGTTGCCGACGCCACCGTCAAACAATTTGGGCGCATCGACATCTTGATCAACAATGCCGGCACTTCCTGGGGTGCACCAGTTGAATCGATGACGCTGGACCAGTGGAACAAAGTCATCGAAACCAACCTCACCGGAACCTTTCTGTTTTCCCAAGCAGTCGGCAAGATCATGATCGCGCAACGCTGTGGAAAGATTATCAACATCGCATCTGTTGCTGGGCTGCGTGGTTCTCCCCCGAAATTCTCCGCCATCGGTTACAGTGCCAGCAAAGGCGGTGTGATCATCTTCACCAAAGACTTGGCCTGCAAATGGGGCGTGCACAACATTCAGGTAAACGCGATCGCGCCCGGCTGGTTCCCAACCGACATGTCGGAGAAGGTCATCGAGAGAAATAAGGAAGCGCTCCTGGCAGGCATCCCTTTGGGCCGTTTTGGCGGGCCGGATGATCTAAAAGGTGCCGCTGTTTTTCTTGCCTCCGATGCCTCAGATTTTGTGACTGGACACATTCTGGTGGTCGACGGAGGTCAGTCCGCCTGATCTAGGCGAGGCACGCTATGAATATTCCACTCACGCCTCTCCGCTTCCTTCGCTATGCGGAACAGCAATATCCCGGCAGGACCGCGATAGTCTGCAATCAGGAACGCTTTACGTACGCACAATTTTCCGAACGCGTCGGCCGTCTGGCGGGCGCCCTGCGCCAGGCCGGCGTCCAGCCCGGCGATCGCGTCACTTTCCTCAGCGCCAATTGCCACCGTTTGCTGGAAGCCTACTTCGGCGTTCCGGAAGCAGGCGCTGTTCTGCTCCCGTTGAATATCCGGCTCGCGACAGAAGAGCTGGCCTACATTCTGAATGATTCCGGCTCGACGATCCTCTTCATTGAGAAGCAGTTTCTCGGATCGGTGGAATCCTTTCGCAAAAAACTTCGCACGGTAAAAATGTTCGTCCAGCTTGATGGTTCTCCGGAAGCTTCTTGGCTCGCTCCACATAATTATGATTCTTATCTCGGCGCCGCCACGCCCCATCGCGCGGACATCAGCTCCGTCGACGAGAACGCGCTCGCTGAACTCTTCTACACCAGCGGCACCAGCGCAAATCCAAAAGGCGTGATGCTAACGCACAGAAACATCTACCTCCATGCGCTGAACGTCTGCCTGGGATTCCAGATCGAAAACGGGGCCGTCGAACTTCACACCATCCCTCTTTTCCATGCGAACGGGTGGGGTGTCGCGCATTTCCTCACTTTACTCGGGGGAAAGCACGTCATGATCCAGCGTTTCGAGACCAAAGAAGTATTCCGGCTGATCGAAAAGGAAAAAGTTCACTCCTGCAGCCTGGTTCCCATCATGGCCACCGCCCTGGTGAACTGCCCACAGCGCCATAATTACGATTTGAGCTCCCTCCGACGCATTGTCATCGGCGGCGCCGCATCGTCGCCGACTCTCATTCGCGAGGTTGAAGAAGCACTCGGCTGCGAGTGCTTTTCGGGTTACGGCCTCACCGAAACGTCGCCCTCGCTCACGATTTCTTCCATGAAGTCAGATCTGGGCTGGGAAGGTGAACAGCGCTATGTCGGCCAAGCGATGACCGGGTACGCATTTCCCGGAACGGAGATACGCGTAGTGGACGCTGACGATCACGATGTGCCGCGGGATGGGAAAGCCATTGGCGAAATCATCGTGCGTAGCGATGGCGTGATGGAGGGTTACTGGCGCGAACCGGAAGCTTCCGCCGAAGCTCTACGCGGCGGGTGGTTCCACACCGGGGACATGGCCACATTCAACGAAGACGGTTACCTTCTGATTGTCGATCGCAAAAAAGACATTATCGTGAGCGGTGGAGAAAATATCTCCTCCCTTGAACTTGAAAAAGCCATCCTCGCGCATCCGGGTGTCCTGGAAGCCGCAGTCATTCCAGTTCCCGACGAAAAATGGGGCGAAGTGCCCAAAGCGCTGGTGGTTCTAAAGCCAAATACTGCTGCCACAGAAGCCGAACTCATCGAGTTCTGCCGTTTGCGCCTGGCACACTACAAGTGCCCCCGCTCATTCGAATTCTTGGATAGTTTGCCCAAGACCGGCACTGGAAAAATTCTTAAAAAGGACATCCGGAAAAAGTATTGGCGAGGTCAGGAAACGATGCGCCCGAGTTCGGCCTCGCCAACGCTGAAATCTGACGCTTGAGCCAGATTGATTGCGAGATGTAGTTTTCAACTGACAAAAAACCGGAGCGCAGTCGGTGCCCGGCAACCTGAAGGAGTCTCGGTCATGAATTTAAACTTAACCGAAGAGGAGTTCACGTTTCGAGACGAACTTCGCACGTGGCTCGCCTCCAACGTCCCGAAGGACTGGAACGAATGGCGCGAAAAACCCATCGAGGAATCGTTCCCATATCTTCGCGCCTGGCAACGAAAACTCCAGGAAGGCCGCTGGGCAGCCGTTTCCTGGCCCAAAGAATACGGGGGTCGCAGCGCTACGCTGATGCAACAGGCCATATTTTGGGAAGAGATGGCGCGTGTCGAGGCACCGCCGATGGCCAACTCGCTCGGTTTAGGTCTCATCGGGCCCACGATCATCTCTTATGGAACGGAGACGCAGAAAAAGCGTTACATCCCGAAAATTTTGAGCGCGGAGGAAATCTGGTGCCAGGGCTTTTCCGAACCCAACGCTGGTTCCGATCTCGCAGGTTTGCAAATGGAAGCCAGATTGGACGGCGATCACTATGTCGTGAACGGCCAAAAGGTCTGGACTAGCTACGGCTGGGTTGGTGACTGGTGCGAACTCGTCGTTCGCACCGATGCGAGCGTCGCCAAGCACCAGGGACTGTCGGTGCTCCTCGTGGATATGAAATCGGCGGGGGTCGAGGTCCGTCCTCTGCGTCAGATGACCGGGGAATCCGAATTCAACGAGATTTTCTTTCGCGATGTTCGCGTTCCTACTGAAAATATTCTCGGCAAAGTGAATGACGGATGGAATGTGGCAGTGAGCACTCTGATGTACGAGCGCGGTTCGTACGGCGCTCGCCTGCATCTGATATTCAAGCGCGCCATCACACGCCTCATTGAGCTCTCTCGAAACGTCCAACGCAACGGCCGGCCTGCTGCCCAGGACCCCCTCATCCGCCAGAAGCTCGCACAGTGCAGCGCGGAAATTGAAATTATGCGCTTCAACCAGATGCGGGCGTTCAGCCGCATCACAGCGACAGGCGTGCCTGGCCCGGAGGGTTCCATTCAGAAGATATTCTGGAGCGAGCTCAACCAGCGCCTCCAACAAATCGCGCAGGAGCTGCTTGGTTCTTACGGTCAACTCCTATCCGGCGACCCGCGCGCTGTCGACAAAGGGATTTGGTCTTACGCTTACCTGCGCACGCGCGGAAATACCATCGAGGCGGGGACCTCCGAAGTTCAGCGGAACATCATTGGACATTTCGTTCTCGGACTGCCCAGAAGCTACTAAGGGGATGCGCTATGCAATTCGGTTTGAGTGAAAGCCAGGAATTTCTGAGAGACAGCGCACGCAAGTTTTTTGCTGGGGAATGTCCCCGCGCCGAAATGCGGCGCCTAATGGAAACGGATACGGCATACGACGCCGCGCTTTGGTCCAAGCTCACCGACCAGGGTTACACCGGCATCATTTTTCCGGAAAAACTCGGTGGCGTCGGCCTCGGCAAGGTCGAACTCATGCTTTTGATGGAAGAGGCCGGGCGCGCGCTGTTGCCCGGGCCGTTTTTCTCGACCGTAGTGCTGGCGGGATCTATCTTGGATTCCGTAGGATCGCTCGCACACAAGAACAAATATCTCGCGCCGATCTGCCGGGGAGAAGTTCGCGCTACGGTGGCTATTGTGGAATCCAACGCAAGCTGGAATCCGCGGGACATCCATCTGAACGCGGCGAATGGGAAGATCACAGGAGAAAAACTTTTTGTCTCGGATGCCGCCGTCGCCGATTTCATCATCGTCGTTGCGCGTAACGGCGTGTTTGTGGTGGACTCCAAGGCTCATGGCCTGGAGATCTCTCCCATGCGGGCCATGGACCTTACGCGCAAGCTTTACGCCATTGAATTCAACGGCACTCCGGCGGAGGAAATTGGCTCTACCGCGAACCTCCCGCGGGCTTTCGACATCGCCACTGCGTCGTTGGCAGCCGAACTGGTCGGTGGCATGCAGCGAATCCTTGATATCACGGTCGAATATGCCAAAACTCGCAAACAATTTGGCAAACCTATTGGGATGTTTCAGGCAGTGCAGCACCAATGTGCGGACATGTATTTGGAAACCGAGAGCGCGCGTTCGGCTGTGTACTATGCAGGGTGGGCGCTGGAAGAAAACTCGCCGGATGCGGCGACTGCCGTTTCCATCGCGAAGATGTATGCAAGTGATGCTGGCCGCACCGTCGGCAACCGCGGCATACAGGTTCACGGCGGCATGGGCTTTACGTGGGAAAACGATGTTCACCTGTATTACCGTCGAGCAAAGGGATCGGAGACGGCGTTCGGCGACGCCACCTTTCATCGCGAGCGCATTGCCTCCCTGGTGATCGATTCCGGTGGCGTCACAGCGAAAAGCGTAAATCCGCATGCCGGAGGAATTTTTCCATGAATGATCTGGTTCAACTCACCAAAGAGAATGACATCGCCGTAATCACTATTAACAATCCGCCGGTCAACGCGCTGAGCCCTGGTGTTCCAGAGGGAATCTCCGAAGCGCTAGATCGCCTCACCCAGGACGACGAGATCAAAGCCGCGGTACTGATCGGCGGCGGCCGTACTTTTGTGGCCGGCGCGGACATTAAGGAATTTGGCAAAATGACGTCAGGCAAGCCGCGCGGCGCTGGATTGCTCCCGTTGCTCTTGAAAATCGAAGACAGCAACAAGCCGGTGATTGTCGCCATTCACGGAACGGCCTTTGGCGGCGGCTTGGAGCTCGCCATGGCCGGGCACTATCGCGTGGCTGTCTCCACCGCGCAGGTCGGTCAGCCGGAAGTGAAGCTCGGTATTATTCCCGGCGCGGCAGGCACGCAGCGTCTTCCCAGGCTCGCCGGCGTTGCGCAAGCCCTGGAGATGTGCACGACCGGCAATCCGATTAAAGCTGAGGAAGCGCTGAAATTCGGTATTGTCGATCGGATCATCGAAGGAGACCTCCTCAAGGGAACGATTGCATTTGCGCACGAAGTGATAGGTAAGCCGGCTCCCAAAACCCGGGAGCGAAACGGAAAACTCGGCAACGCCTCGGACAACGCCCCGGTTTTTTCCGCCGCGCGAGAAACTGTCGCCAAGAAACAGCGCGCTTTACTCGCTCCAGTTGCCGCCATCGATGCCATTGAAATCGCTACGAAAATGGCCTTCCAAGAGGGATGCCAGGCCGAGCAAAGACTTTTCATCGAGTGTCTATTCTCCGAGCAATCTAAATCGCTCATCCACGTCTTCTTCAGCGAGCGGGAAGTCAGCAAGATTCCCGACATTCCCAAGGAAACTGCGATTATTCCCATAAAATCTGCCGCGGTTGTCGGCGCTGGCACCATGGGTGGTGGCATCGCCATGGTCCTCGCTAACGCAGGTTTTCCCGTCCTTCTGAAAGAGGCGGACCAAGCGGCGCTCGATCGTGGACTGGCAACGATCAAGTCGAACTACGCGAATTCCGTAAAACGCGGACGTTTCTCTCAGGAAGCTGCCGATGAACGCTTTAACCGGATCACACCCACACTTAGCTACGACGGTTTTCTGAATGTGGATCTGGTTATCGAAGCCGTGTTCGAAGGCATGGCTTTTAAGAAGGAAGTCTTCCAGGAGCTTGATCGCGTGTGCAAACTAGGTGCGATCCTTGCCAGCAATACCTCAACGCTGAGCATCGACGAGATTGCTGCCTCTACCTCGCGCCCTGCATTCGTCATCGGCACGCATTTCTTCAGCCCCGCAAATGTCATGCGGTTGTTGGAGCTCGTCCGTGGTAAAGCTACTTCCAAAGAAGTAATCGCCACTTGCATGCAGCTCTCAAAAACGCTCGGCAAAGTGGGAGTGCTCGTCGGCAACTGTCGAGGCTTCGTCGGCAATCGCATGTTTGGTCCCTACCGCCGCGAAGCGCAGTTCCTCGTGGAAGAAGGTGCGGCCATTAAAGCCGTGGACAAGGCCCTGGTCGATTTCGGCAATGCCATGGGACCTCTAGCCGTCGGCGACCTCGCGGGTCTGGATGTTGGCTGGCGCATCCGCAAGGAGTATCAGCACCTGGAAGTGCGCGGCATTCGTCAGCCGTTTGCCGAAGATCGTTTGTGTGAGCTCGGCCGATTCGGGCAGAAAACCGGAACGGGTTGGTACAAATACGACGACCAACGGCGGGCAAGCGAGGACCCTGTCGTCGATGAACTCGTTCGCATATGGGTTGCCGAGGCGGGAATTGTACAGCGTCAAATCTCCGCTGAGGAAATCACCGATCGCTGCATCTACGCGCTAGTCAACGAGGGTGCGCGCATTCTGGAGGAAGGTTACGCGCTGCGTGCTTCCGACATCGACATCATTTACCTGAACGGCTACGGATTTCCCGCGCATCGCGGCGGTCCGATGTGGTATGCCGACACCGTTGGCCTCAAAAAAGTTCTTGAACGCGTCTCGGAATTCCACCGCCAGCACGGTGAAATCTGGAGGCCTGCCCCGCTGCTGAAGCGGCTTGCAGAGCAGGGTAAGACCTTCGCGCAATTCGGCAAGGAAGAAGGCGCCGCAGTCTAGCCTTTCTTCAAAAAAAGACTCATGGGAATCCTCTTTCTTGTCCGTCACGCGCAAGCTTCATTTCTTGAGGACAACTATGACAACTTGTCCTCGCTCGGAAAAGAGCAAGGGCGTCTGCTCGGCGAATATTGGGCCCAACGCAACATAATTTTTGACCGCGTATGCGTCGGCCCGTGTGTCCGCCAGCAAGACACCTTAAAACTCGTGAGCGACGCCTACGCCAAGGCCGGTCTCAAGTTTCCTAAGCCTCTGGTGCTGTCTGAATTCGATGAATATCAAGGGGAAGCTGTGCTCAAACGCAGTCTGCCCGCGTTGCTCGAAAGCGAACCGAGGGTCCGGGATCTCCATGCGGCATTCCAATCCTCGACTGGCACAGCGGAGGAGCGGGTGACTTTCCAAAAGTTGTTCGAGGCCGTGATCGGTGACTGGGTCCGCGGCGTGATTTGTCCGCCAGGCGTGGAAACCTGGTTGGAGTTTTGCTCGCGGGTGAATTCCGGTCTCGTGAAGTTCCTGTTCGCCGGAGGGCGGGGAGAACGGGTCGCGATTTTTAGTTCCGGTGGTCCCATCGCGGTGGCCATGCAGCGTGCTTTGCGCCTGTCGCCGGAAAGCACCTTGCAAGTGAGCTGGATGTCGCGAAACTCTTCTTGGAGCGAATTCCTTTACTCCACTGACCGCTTTGCGCTCAGCTCTTTCAATGTTCACGGCCATCTCGACGATCCTGCGATGCTCACTCACCGCTAAGGAGACTTCCGATCGACGATTTCCTGGACCATCCTGCGGCCATTCGATCCGGTGAAGAGCTGGATGTCGCCAAGCTCGGACCTTTCTTGCGCAGCCACTTCCCTGACGAACCGGGTCCACTCGAGATTCGCCAATTTCCCAGCGGCCATTCCAATTTGACTTACTCTTTGCATCTCGGTGCCAAGGAGTTCGTTCTTCGGCGGCCGCCGTTCGGAAGCAAGGTGAAGTCCGCCCACGATATGAGCCGCGAATTTCGCGTGCTCTCAAAACTTCACGCCGTCTACGCTCCGGCTCCCGAAGTACTTCTCTATTGCGACGACGCTTCCGTGATCGGCGCACCGTTCTACGTCATGCAACCGATTCACGGCATCATCCTTCGCAGACATCTCCCCTCCGCTTTGCATTTTCCTGCTGAAACAGCACGCCGGCTCAGCGAATCGTTTATCGAAAATCTCATACGCCTGCATCGTGTAGATTACGTTGCCGCGGGCCTTCCCGACCTGGGTAAGCCGGACGGATATTTGCAACGACAGGTCCGCGGGTGGACCGAGCGCTACTACGGTTCCAAAACGCACGATCACCCCGAAGTCGAGAAAATCGTCGAGTGGATGCAGCAACATATGCCGTCCACAAGCGCCGTTTCTCTGATCCACAATGACTACAAATACGACAACCTGGTGCTGGATTCTCGCGACATCACTAGAATAGTGGGAGTACTGGATTGGGAGATGTGCACCATCGGAGACTCGCTTTCGGATCTGGGCACTGCATTAAGTTACTGGCCGGATGCAACGGATCCGGAGGAATTGCAACAAAATCGGTGGGGACCCACCACAGAACCTGGGAGTTTCACCCGCACGGAAATCGTGCACTACTTCTCTCAAGAAACAGGATGCGATGCTTCCCAGATTGCTTTCTACCTTGCATTCGCCCGCTTCAAACTGGCCGTCATCGTGCAGCAAATTTATTTTCGCTATCACCAGGGCCTTACGAAAGATGAACGCTTTGCATCCATGCCTGAAATAATCCGAATGCTCTTGCGCGCTTCTTTACAAACCGCGCAGACCGGTCGAATCTAAACCTATCCCCCTTGCAATTGCCTTCTTCAAAATCCCAGTGAAATCCTGGTTCATCACGGGTAGTAGCGCACGATCCACTCGGCAACACATCCAGGCTTATCGGAATGTTCGATCTCCACCGTTACCGTGAAAATCGCTTCCGCCGAGTCAGGAAGCTCTTTCAAGGCGAGCAGCGCAATCCGCGCGCGAATCTTGGAATCCGTCCGTACGGCGGAGGGAAAGCGCACGCGATTCAACCCGTAATTCACCACCAGCCGCACGCCACTGCGGATTTCTATCGCCTCTTTTAATAAATGACCGATCAGGGAAAGTGTGAGAAACCCGTGAGCGATCGTGGTGCCATACGGCGATTCCCTGCTCGCACGCACACGGTCGAGATGAATCCATTGCCGGTCTTCGGTGGCTTCAGCGAAGCGTTCGATGCGCTCTTGGGTAACACAAAACCATTCCGAGACGCCAATTTCTTGGCGGACCAGTTCTTTCAGCGATTGCAGATTTTTGACAACGAGTGGCGCCATCAACTTCATCCAGTCTCAGATTCGTCGCTACATTGCACGTTTGTTATCACATTCACTTAGCGCAACCCTGAGGCTCCGTCCAGATTTTTGCTTTTGGCCAGCTCCCACTTGGCGATCGATTCGACATGTACTTCATCTGGGCCGTCGGCTAACCGCAGCGTTCGAGCCATGGCCCAGGAGCTAGCCAGAAAGGTGTCTTGCGAAACTCCGGCACCACCGTGTGCTTGAATCGCCCGATCCAACACGCGCAACGCGACATTAGGCGCCACAATTTTGATCATCGCAATTTCAGCCCGCGCCGCCTTGTTGCCCACCGTGTCCATCATGTACGCCGCCTTCAGCGTAAGCAGGCGCGCTTGTTCGATCTCCATGCGAGACTCGGCGATATTCGCGCGAATCGTTCCCTGTTCGGCCAGCGGCTTCCCGAAGGCCACCCTTGTTTGCACCCGTTTGCACATGGTCTCGAGCGCGCGCTCCGCGACGCCGATGCACCGCATGCAGTGATGAATGCGCCCAGGGCCCAGGCGTCCCTGTGCAATCTCAAATCCGCGGCCTTCGCCGAGCAACATGTTCACCGCCGGAACACGCACATTCTCGAAATTAATCTCAGCGTGACCGTGCGGCGCGTGGTCGTAGCCGAAAACAGTTAAAAGCCGGACGATTGTAACTCCCGGAGTCTCGAGCGGCACTAGGATCATCGATTGCTGCTTGTGCGCCGGCGCCGCGGGATCGCTCTTGCCCATAAAGATTGCGATTTTGCATCGCGAATCGCCCGCCCCAGAGGACCACCATTTCCGGCCATTGATTAGGTACTCATCGCCCTCTCTCACTATGCTTGCGGAGATGTTGGTGGCATCTGAGGAAGCAACGTCCGGCTCAGTCATCGCAAAACAGGATCGAATTTCTCCTGCCAGGAGCGGCTTCAGCCATTTCTCCTTCTGCTCCTGCGTTCCATAACGCGCCAGCACTTCCATATTCCCAGTGTCCGGCGCAGAACAATTGAATACTTCTGGTGCCATGTGGCTGCGGCCCATGATTTCGCAAAGCGGGGCGTACTCGAGGTTCGTCAGACCGGCGCCGTTTGGATCTTGCGGCAAGAACAAATTCCACAATCCCTGGCCGCGGGCCTTGGACTTGAGTTCCTCGACTATCTTCGTCGGTTTCCAGCGCTCTCGCGTTACTTCCTCATGGAATCGATGCTCGTTCGGATACACATAGGCGGCCATGAATCGCTGCAGGCGCTGTTGCAGTTCCTTCGTCTTGGCGCTGAGTTCAAAACTCATAAGTCCTTGCTATTTCCCGGTGAAGACTGGAGGACGCTTTTCAACAAAGTGTGCCACCCCTTCCTTGAAGTCCTCGCATTGCAGGCTCGCGAGCATTTCGCGCTCTGAGATTTCAAACGATTCCGCGAGTGTTTGGAACATCGCGTCGTACACTTGCCGCTTGATCACGCGCAACGAGCGCGGGCTAACGTTGGAGGCCAAGTCTAGCGCGTATCCCCGCACCTTCTCATGAAACGTGTCTTGCGGGTAGACCTGATTGACCAGTTGCATTCTCAACGCTTCGGCTGCATCGATCATTCTCGCGGAGAAGAGCAGGTCCAGCGCGTTCGCATGGCCCACCAGACGCGGCAACATCCACGCCATTCCGTACTCTGCGATCAATCCTCGCCGTCCAAACGCCGTGCTGAAACGCGCCGCATCAGAAGCAAGACGTAAATCACAATACAAGGCAATCACCAATCCCAAACCCACCGTTGGACCTTTGATGGCCGCAATTACGGGCTTGGTGAGCGCCGGGAAATACGAATATTTCTTTCGAAAATCCGCTCGGATGCCTTCGCTGATCCCGCCGGCAGCCTGCACCGCCTGCGCCCGCTGCGCCGCGTTGATTCCTTTTTCCGAGATCGTGCTCAACAGAGATATGTCCGCGCCCGCGCAGAATCCGCGTCCCGCCCCAGTCAAAATGATGACACGGACGTTTTCATCGTTCTCCGCCGCTGCCATCGCAGCGCGCACTTCGTGCTCCATTACGGCTGTCCAAGCGTTCAGTTTATCGGGCCTGTTGAGAGTTATCGTGGCGATGCGGTCGGCTACGTGGTACTGCGTTTCTTGGTTTTGCATGGTGAAGCGGATTATATACAATGGCAACCGCGTTAGTAACGTTCATCTGTTGGTCACTATCTCATTCGATGATTTTCTCCACGCCGCCAGCCGGTCTAATATTTTGGGCCATCGGAGGATCTATGCCCTTTGTTGAAAATCAAGACGCGAAAATCTATTGGGATGAACAAGGCTCTGGCGAACCCCTGCTGCTCATCATGGGCCTCAGCTATCCGTCCTACATGTGGCATCGCACCCGCCCCGTTCTTGCTCAAACCTATCGCACCATCGCTCTCGATAATCGCGGCGTGGGACAAAGCGACGGACCGCCCGGCGTTTATTCCATCGCATTGATGGCCTCCGACGCAGGGGCCGTCCTCGATGCTGCGGGCGTCCAGAGCGCGCATGTATTCGGTGTTTCGATGGGGGGCATGATTGCGCAGGAATTCGCCTTGCAATATCCGAAGCGCGTACGTTCGCTGATTTTGGGTTGTACCGCTGCCGGCGGTCCCCATGCGGCGCAGGCCGAACCCAAAGTGCTTGAAATTCTGATGCGCCAAGGTATGACCCCGGAAGAAGCAAAGGAGGCCATCATCCCATTCATCTACGACTCTGGCACGCCGCGCGAGCGAATCGATGAAGATATGGCCATCCGCATGAAGTGGTATCCCACTGCTCAAGGATACATGAGTCAACTTCAAGGGATTATCGGTCGGGAGGCCTACAGCCGCATCGCACATATAACGGCTCCAACAATGGTCATTCACGGCGAGACCGACACGCTCATTCCACCCGCAAATGGCCGGCTAATCGCTGAACGAATTCCTGGCGCCAAACTGGTGCTGATTCCTCGCGCCAGCCACATTTTCCAGACCGACCAGCCTGGCGTAGCAAACCACGCAATTCTAGAATATCTCGCCACTCAGCGTGGCCATGTGCAAGCCTCCGCGCCTTAGATCGCAATCTGAGGTCGAGTCATCGCGCCTGAAGAAATTGTGACAATGAGCCTGCGCTTACTTGCGGGCGGGAGATTATGACTAGCGCAATGAAACTTGAGAACCGCACGGCAGTGATCACTGGCGCCGCGAGCGGCATCGGCCGCTCCATCGCCGTATCGCTCGCTCGCCGCGGCTGCAATCTCGCACTCGCTGACGTCAACGATGCGGGACTTTCAGAAACTGCTCGTATGGCGCAATCAGCACAAACGCATCCGACAAACGCGACCGCCCCGACAACTGCCTTGCGCATCACCCAACAACACCTTGACGTCGCAGACCGTCGCGCCGTGGCAGCATTTCCGCAAGCGGTGATTGCTGCGCATCCCGGCGTGGACATCCTCGTTAACAACGCCGGCGTCGCCATCGGCGGCACGTTCGAAGCGGTCACCGAGGAAGATTTCGAGTGGCTGTTCGAAATTAACTTCTGGGGCGTGGTGCGTATGACCCGCGCGTTTCTCCCTCTTTTGCAAGAAAGCGATGACGCACACCTGGTCAACCTTTCGAGCATTTACGGGATAATCTCGCCGCCCGGGCAAACGGCCTACTCTGCAAGCAAGTTCGCCGTGCGTGGATTTTCGAATTCACTGCGGCACGAACTGGCGGGTTCGAAAGTCGGGGTCACCGTCGTTCACCCGGGCGGCGTCGCAACTTCGATTGCAGATAACGCTCGAGTGCCGAAGGGCACGTCTCCGGAAGAAGTCGCGAAGCGCAAATCCATCGCGAACAAAGCGCTGCGGCTGCCCCCCGAAGCCGCCAGCGAAATTATCGTGAAGGGCATCGAGCGCCGCTCGCCGCGCGTGCTGGTCGGCAAGGACGCAAAGTTCCTGGCCTTTCTCGAACGCCTGGCGCCCATTTCGTATTGGAAAATCTTCAGCCGGTTGGTTCCCAGGTCGTAATTGCTGGTCGAGCTCGGCGAAGTCGCACGTTCTCTTTTGGGAATGAGTGCAACTTTTTCGACTTACTCGACCCAATCGAATGAACGTGTCACCGCCTTCCTCCAGGTTTTGCAGAGACTTTCTCGCGTTTCTTCATCCATATTGGGTGTCCACGTGCGGTCGACGGCCCAATTCGAGCGAAGATCGTCGGTGTCGCGGTAATAACCGACGGCGAGGCCGGCAGCGTAAGCGGCTCCCAGCGCCGTCGTTTCTTTGACCACCGTACAGACGACGGGAAGATTCAGAATGTCTGATTGAAATTGCATCAGAAGATCGTTTTCCACCATTCCACCATCGGTTCGCAGAACCTTCAGTTGGATTCGTGAATCCTTCTCCATGGCCTCCAGCACTTCACGTGTTTGAAATGCTGTGGCCTCCAGGACGGCGCGCGCCAGATGACCTTTATTTGCGAAGCGAGTCAAGCCTGCAATCACCCCTCTCGCATTGGTCTTCCAATATGGCGCATACAACCCGGAAAACGCCGGAACGAAGTAGACGCCTCCATTGTCCCGAACTGTTCGTGCCAGTGATTCGATGTCCGTGCTTTTCTGAATAAGTCCGAGATTATCGCGAAGCCATTGGACGAGTGCGCCGGTATAGGCGATGCTGCCTTCAAGAGCATAATGCGCAGGTCGGTCGCCAAGTTTGTAGGCCACGGTAGTGAGCAATCCAGATTTGGAATGAACGACCTCCGTTCCGGTATTTTCCAGCATGAAACAGCCCGTGCCATAAGTGTTCTTGGCTTCACCTAGGTTGAAACACGTCTGGCCAACGAGTGCCGCCTGTTGATCGCCAAGAATTCCGGCGATAGAAACATCTTGGATCGAGTCGAGCCTCGCCTCTCCGTATACTTCGCTGCTCGATACGATTTCGGGGAGCATTTTTTCCGGAATGCCATGGACCTTCAAGATCTCCGGATCCCAGGCAAGAGTCTTTAGGTTCATGAGCTGGGTGCGGCTGGCGTTGGTTACATCGGTGACGTGGATTCCCCCATCGGTGCCGCCCGTCAGCTTCCAGACAAGAAAGCTATCGACATTCCCAAACAACAATTCTCCCGCTTCTGCCGCTTCTTGTGCGCCATGGATATTTTTTAGAATCCAGCGAATTTTCAATCCACTGAAGTAGGTGGCTAGAGGCAGGCCGGTCTTTTCCCGAAAACGATTCTGGCCCCCCTCCTGCGAAAACTCCGCCACGGCATCGCCCACGCGCGTGTCTTGCCAGACCAACGCGTTGTACACCGGCCGTCCAGTCTTGCGATTCCAAACAATGGTGGTCTCGCGCTGGTTGGTAATCCCGATGGCGGCGAGATCTTCGGGACGCAACTCTTTAGCCAGCATAGCTTCTTCGATAACTTCCTGAGTACGCCGCCAGATTTCATCCGGATCGTGCTCGATCCACCCGGGCTTGGAGAAGATCTGTTCGTGTTCCTTTTGGGCAACGGAAACGATCCGTCCGGAGTGGTCGAACACGATAAAGCGTGTGCTGGTCGTGCCTTGATCGATGGCTCCGAGGTATGCCGTCACCTTGATTTCCTCCTCTTAGAAACACAAATAGTGAATTAGAATGGGCGGAGGTACAGGTTTTCTAACTCTACCATCGTAATTCTCTTCTTGAGAAGTTCCATGAATGCGGCGGATTCCCTCCCGGTAGTTTTCATCGCCTGTTCGCGACGGCCAATCAGTTCTGAAACCAGCAAGGCAGAACGGCGCCAAGTGCCAAGCACGGTTCTGATATGGAATGACCTGTCAACTACGAGCAACTGTTTTCTTCTTTCTTCTTCTCGCTCTTAGCAGGCAGCGCAGGTCGTGGTCGAAGTAGTTTTCGCGCGGTTGATCACTCTGATATTCGCGGGTCGAAACCGCATAATCGTGATCCGTGGGGAGCTGCCTCGGACTATAAGCGCGGGTTCGGTCCGCAGACCTACCGCATAGAACTTTCGAGGATTCTCCTTTCCGTATGCCCCTCGACCACTACCCACGCTGCCTCCTTTGCGCTTCTCACTTCAGAACAAATGCACGTTATGCCGCCCGCTAGAGAGACTCCTCTACTTGGATCCTGATGGCCCAGATAAAACCCAGCAACTCGCGTCCTACCGCCGTCACCGCGACTCCCTTGTTCTTGCCCTTGGCCAGCAACTTTCGATACCGCTCATGTAACCGCTGTTGTGCTTTCCAAGCAATCTCTTTGACCTCTTCGCTGACTTTCTCTTGCCGCTTCCGCAAGGTGGCCCCCACAGACGGTCGGTGCCGGTAGGCCCACGCAGCTTCCACAACCACCCACCGAAGGCCTGCTGGATCGTTTACGGGATCGAAGAACATGGCTCGTCGGAGCGATACGGCTTTGCTTATGGCACTCTACCTGACCATGGGGAACTTGGAGAAGAGCGCTTAGCGGTTGAATTCAATGCCGACGATCAATCGGTCTGGTACGACATTCTTGCCTTCTCGCGACCAAGTGTACTAGCGCGTTTGGCGTATCCTTTCACAAAGGGATTGCAGAAACGCTTTGCTCGGGACTCAAAGGCTGCAATGCAGAGGGCGGTTCAACGCACTTGAAGTAGCGATTTATTTGTTCGGTAAGTGCGTTTACCCGGACTTGTCTCGCGAATCAGAGTCTCTCTCGCATCCAGGCCGTGATTTGTACCCGCGATTGAACTAGTAATCGTCTGGGTGGTATGGTTGTGTCGCGCTCGCGCCGATTCTGACTTTGTTGCGTCAGCACTTTTTGGAGATAATCCCCCTGCCCGATGTTGAACGGCAAGATCGAGCGTGAAATCAACTCGGTGCCCTCAGCTGTTCCAAGGTGTCCACGTTGCGGCAGTGAAACTCTTCATCGGTCACGTAGACGCACCATCCGCGACCACTTGCTGCGAATTTTAAGACTTAGGCCATATCGCTGCGAGGACTGCGATCTTCGTTTTCATTTCCGCGAAAACTCGGATAGCTGACCTCGCATCATCGTTGACAGGTTCGAGCGCAAATTCGGTGAAGAGGACTGAGAATCGCGAACAATTACCGCCGCGGGAAAAGATTCCGATTCTCCCGGGGGTAAAACTCAGACAAAATCAGGTAAAAGTACCTGCAAGAATATAGGCCATACCTTCCTCATGTTTACGTTTTGAATACATACCTTCGCACTCCCAGCGATCATCAAAGACAATGTTATTGTTTTTCCATGGCACACGGGGCAGGACACCGACACCAAACGATTTTCCTAGGTGAGGGTGATCCTTCAATTCATTTGCTAGGACTGCCGAAGTCTCATCCTCGACTTAGGAACTGGCTCGTATTTGCCATCTTGACGGGAACAATTCTGGCACTCGCAGTGTTCGCGCTTGGAAACTTGATATTTTGAGGTTGGGAATTGTTAAGTCCGGGCAAGTCGGATAACCGGAGTGCGACCTGGAAAGCTGCTGAAAATGATTGTCTGGAGAGGAGGAACTCGATCAGACCGTGCGTCCCATCGCACGTAGCCTACAAGGCAGAGCGGGGAGGTAACGAACTGTTCTGGAGCCCTTGGACAATGTATCCACGCTCGCAAGAGCGGCGCCGAAACCGTGAGGCAACGGTGTACCTGCCAGCATTAGGTGGAGACGGGCCTAGGCTTGATCGTACGATCAGAATATACAAATGCTCGCAAGCGTCGTCATCCGAAGAGAGCCTAAAATGCTGCGCGGCTCTTCTGGCAGTGAGCACAGAGGCTTCCGGTTTCTCTGTCATGGGTAATCAACACTGCCGGCGTAGAGAGCATGTCTAACCGATCGCGTCATTTCAGCGGAACAGGGTAAGCCCGTATCGCTCCTCGCAAGGGGAAAGTCCATCGCAAGATGGCACCCATGGCGATGCGGGTAACGGAAATGGGAGAAAGCGAAGGCTGCCCTGTAATCGGGCAGATAGAGGTTGCGTCGCCTCGTGGGACAAGATCACCTCGCCGGAAACGGAGCTGACTTCCCGTTGGTGCTCAACTCGAGAACTCTTGAGGAACCGATGCATGAAGCAAAGCAAATGACGATGGCGTAAGCCATTGGTGCAGCTTCACACACGACCGGTGATTCCACCGCCGTGCGAATCGGCAGCCAGTCAGTATCGAGTAGGTCTGATTCGTTTTGAATCAGGCCGCGTCCTCGTTTTTCATGGGGGCGTTTTTGGGTGCTCGAGCCGGATGAATGGGAAACCTTCAAGTCCGGTTCTTAGAGGGCTGGGCGCCAGCAATGGCGCCCGGCTACTCGACCGAGTCCTTTCACAGTACTGTCCTGTTAGCGCGTTAGAACAAAGCCACCTGTGCGGCGGACGCTGCGCGTGAGGTAAGGGAGCGGTGGTTGCCAGTCGGCGAAAACCCAGCTCCTGGCTGTTTCCTAGCAACTGCCACCCTAGGCGGGGATCAGCCAGAGGGGGCAGTGGCCGTGCTGGCTGCTGGTCGTGATGGTTTTCGTATCTATCGTTATCGCCGCAGCTCTTCCCGCAAGGAAGGAACGGATGTCCTTGGATTTATAAGCTGTTGTATTCTTGTGGCTTATTGCTTATAGACCATGATATGCTTGTGTTAGCACGTCATTATCAGCTTGTAACAACACGGCATAAAATGCTTGTGGCAGCACGTCATGATAAGCTTGTAATGACTCGGCAACGTGAGAGGCTCTATGGCGGCACCGAACGAAAAACTGGCGGAATCCCTCAATCTGCTCAAGGCGCTTCAGGCGGGGGGAGAGCGCGTGTTCCCTTCCGACGCACTAAGCCGCGTTCACCGTCAACGGCTCGTCGAGAACGGCTTTCTTCAGGAAGTGATGAAGGGCTGGCTGATCTCCTCCGGCCCGAGCGCGCGCGCCGGCGATAGCACGCCGTGGTATGGGTCGTTCTGGGAATTCTGCGCCCGTTACGGCGACGAGCGTTTCGGCGACCAGTGGCATCTTTCCGGGGAGCAGTCGCTTTGGCTGCATGGCGAGAAAACCGTTATCCCGGAGCAAGTGGTGGTGTGCAGCCCGAAGGGCACGAACCACACGATCAGGCTTCTGTTCGGCACGTCGCTCTACGACCTGAAGGTGCCTGAAATGCCAGCTGCGGCAAATCTTGTGGTGAGAGACGGCCTGCGCTTGTTCTCGCCCGCGGCGTCGCTGGTAGCAGTGGGGGAGACTTTCTTCGCGCGGAATCCGGTCGAGTCGCAGGTCGTGCTTGCAAGCCTGCCCGACGCGTCGGATCTGCTGCGGCTGCTGCTCGACGGCGGCAACTCCACGAAGGCGGGTTATCTCGCCGGGGCGTTTCGGCGCATCGGGCGCGCCGAACTGGCTGACGAGATTGTGCGCGCTATGAAGCGCGCCGGATACGACGTGCGCGAAAGCAATCCCTTCGAAGCCGGTCAGACGTTCGGCGGGCCGCGCCCGAAGGCCGCGCCCATCGTGGGCCGCTTGGAGATGATGTGGCAGGCGACGCGCGACACGGTTATCAAGAATTTTCCAAAGGTGCCGGGGCTGCCGAAAGACAAGGATGCGTATCTGCGGAACGTCGATGAAATCTACAAGAGCGACGCCTACCACTCACTGTCGATAGAAGGCTATTCGGTCACGCCTGAGCTGATTGAAAAAGTCCGGCAGGGCGGATGGAACGCGGACCGGGACGAAAAGGACCGCAGCAGCCGCGACGCGCTGGCGGCGCGTGGCTACTGGCAGGCATTCCAGGCCGTGAAAGAATCGGTGGGCAAGGTTCTCGCCGGCGAAAATCCCGGCGCGCTCGCGCGGGCGGCGCACAAGGAATGGTACGGGGAATTGTTCCAGCCGAGCGTGGCGGCGGGCCTGCTCCGCGCGGGCGATCTGGCGGGATACCGTAACAATGCTGTTTACCTGCGGACGTCGCGCTATGCGCCGCCGCGGTGGGAGGCGGTGCGCGACGCCATGCCGGCGTTCTTCGATCTCCTGGAAAAAGAAAGCGAGCCCTCCGCGCGGGCGGTGCTCGGCCACTGGCTGTTCGGATACATCCATCCCTACCCCGACGGCAACGGCCGGATGGCACGGTACCTCATGAACGTGATGCTTGCGTCGGGCGGCTATCCGTGGACGGTCATTCGGGTGAGAGACCGCAAAGCCTATCTCGCCGCGCTGGACCGTGCGAGCATCGACGGGGACGTCGACCCCTTCACGACGCTCATCGCGCAACGCGTGCGCTGGGCTCTTGACAAGCACGATCTGAAATTCCCCGAGCCGAGAGAGAGATACATTTTCGACCGCGACGTTGTCCTGTTTTACGGACAGGATGGAGAAACGCGCGTAACGTGCGTTATCAGTGAGGAAGCTCTGCATGATGACTTCCGGGGAGACAAGCGCGACCCGCTCGAAGTGTTCCGCGAAAACCGCGCTGCCATTGAACTGGGCGCGCGTCAGAAATTCGCTGCCGGCGACACCGAGACCGACGGCTCCGTTCTTATCCACTCGGGCGAGCTGGCGAAGGCGCGCGGCGCACGGAAGTAGGGAGTATGGAGTATGGAGTATGGAGTATGGAGTATGGAGTATGGAGTATGGAGTATGGAGTATGGAGTATGGAGTATGGAGTATGGAGTATGGACTGGTTCTGGAACGAAACCGGATGCGCTTCGGTCTTGATAGTTCGGGAAGACCTTGAATGAACTGGCTGCGCTGAAGCCTTGTAAATACAACAAAATAAAGGTAGTGGCGGAGAGGGTGGGATACTCACCCAGTTTCTATGAGCATCCTATCTTGTTTTCAGCACATGCATGAAAACCGCATGAACATTGGCGATCTCCACCGTTTCGCACTCTGCAACTCTTTCAACTGTTGCGCATAAATAGCACCGATTTCGGGCCGCAACAGACACCAAAGACACCACGGAATCGCCTTTTGGCACTCAGCTCGGGACGGCGTGTAATCAGCTCCTCCGTCCCGATGGTCATCGCACAACCCAACAGACGAAAATGCCGAGGCGCTTCCCGAAGTCTAATCTCCAGGAATTCAATCTGCACCACAACTTCGGCGCGCACCCAAACGCATTTCTTCATCATCCGGAAACAGCTGCTCGGGACCAGGACAGAAAATACGTGGACTGTCCTCATATCATTATCAGGAAATCGCCTTCCAGACTTTTGTCCGGCAGCAGCGCTCGAACTGAGCGATCCATGGTGGCAAGCTTTCCTTTCTTATGCATCGCAAGCCCTAACAAGTAGGCATCCGTCACTTGTTGATGGCCCGCCAAGCGCTGAACGAATGGTTCAAGCGCATGGGCAAAACTGACCTCGTCGGGCCAGAATCGGTGCGCGGGATGGCCAAGGTTGGCTTGTAGCAGGGCGAGAGCATCCGCGGGGGTGAGAGCGTTTGGAGAGAAAGCGGGATTCGAGAGTATGCGGACGAAGGCGGTCTGGGTCAGTGGGCATGTTGCCCACCCTTCGCGCGCGTGGCGCGCAAGCCATTCCTGGACTTTCTCATGAGCGCGGTGGGTGGGCCAAGCCATCGCGATAAGGACATTGACGTCCAGCAAAAAACCGGCTTTCACTCCAATTCGTCCTGGAGTCTTTCGACATCCTGTGTGCTTACAGGCGGCGAACCAGGCGGAAGCTCGACGACGTGAAAGCCGTTGACGAGGCGGGTCTGTAAGGGTGCTTGCAGCCCCCGGCGCACCAGTTCCGATACCGCTTTACCGATGGCGACGTCTCGGGCTTCAGCGTACGCCTTTATTTCCCGAAAAACATCATCGTCCAGCGAAAGTGTGGTTCTCATACACCTATGATGCTACAAGCCAGGACTGATGTCAAATCAGCAAGTTCTACATCGATCTAAGTCATTTGGTGCGATGGACGACTCGGTCATCGGGCAATGGTACCTCAGCACCGCGTGCCCACGAAGTGCGCTGCTAGTTAATCCTGCGAAGACTTATTAGGGTGCACGAGTCTTGAGATTTTTGCTTTGGGGCGTTGTGATCGCTGCCAGCTCAAAGTTGTGGTCGCCAGCTCAAGGCACTTCATTCACAGCGCCTTCACTTGCCTTCTAATGTGCGCCTGAAACAACGGGTGGCTGTCACATTGGGTCGGTGATCACGCTTTTCTTCTCTGCTGTCTGGTTTTGGAGCGTTTTATCTCTCTCGTGCAGTGAAGCATGGCGTGTCGCAGCAGCCCATTCGCTTTGGTCTGGTAACCGCGGCCATCGGCTTTGAGCCAGGCGATGACGTCTGAATCCAGACGCATCGTAACGGGCTTCTTTGTTGGTCGATAGAACTTTCCGATTTCGGCTCCGCTCCAATCGACAACCGCGGGGGCGTCTGAGAAATCAATGTCTTCGTCCCTTTTTGCGGCGATCGCTCGGATGTCTCGTTTCTGCTCCTTTGTGAGCTTCCACATAGGCCCTCCTTTCGTGGGACTCGGCGGCGCGAGCCGAGATGACACGAATAACTTCTTCGTCGTGTTCCTCATAAAAAGTATGAACGACCAATAGTGATCCTTTTGGCCCAAAAGTGTAACCTATGTGTCCGGTACGATCTGTAACCTAGGTGTTCGGACCGTACAATTTGGGTATGGCGGTGGACGCAGTCTGGCGCGAACTTTTCTCCAGCCAAATTCCCTGCTAACAGGGAAAAATACAGGGAATTTTGCTCACTTGGCCGAAAGCCGTTCGGAGATAACTCCACGCCGGAGAGTGCTTTGGCGGGGAAATCTGAGTTTTCAACACCAATCGGAACAGGGAACGATCAGGGAACGAACAGGGAATAAGATTCCCTGATACTGGGACTTGTGACGAAATTACGAAGGTCTGCCAGTTGGCTCGATTCGAGGGCTCAAGGGCTGGAAAACGATCGAGGGTATCGCTCGGAGCGATTCGAGTACGAGCGTCTTCTTAGAAGTCGCGTGACCACTTTAATCAAAACTTGCCGGAGCGAGCGCAAAGCAGAGGACAATCAGCAACTTGTGACTAACGCTGATCAACTACTTGCTCCTTCTTTATCAACTTTAGGCAGCCGTTTTGCCGCGATTTGTCACAATTAGTATTACGTTTTTATGACGGCAGATCATGTGTGCGCCAGCATCGCGGTCATAGTCCAGCCGAACGCCCCAGGAATCTAATCCGCGAAAGTTCGGGATACGCACACTTCCTAGAAGCGGACTTCTGGACAATTAAGCGTGCTGCGGCGCTTTCAGGCGCTCGCAACGGATAGTTTCCGGCTGCGCCGTTATCCGGGCACAACTGAAACCAGGTGAGCAACTCTCAACAACAGTGAGTCCACGGAGCAGGCCAAGGCCACTCGGGCAAACGTGCGATGGCCGCCCGCGGAGTCATTTTTTCAACTCCGCAAGCCAGTTCGTAACCAACTGCAGCGGGGCCTGGGCTTCTTCCTCGGAGCGGTTTATCAGCAGACGCTTTCCGTCAGAAAAGGCGTCAAAGGATATCCCGATTCCGGGTGAGCTCGTGTGGAACAGCTGTTCGGGCGTACCGACGATGATTTCCGATCCCTTTACAGTGACCGAGCAGACCAAGAAATCATTCGCTATGCTCTCGAAGAACAGTTCCTTTCCACTTCCGCTCCACGCGGGATAGGCCCCGCTATTGGCCGATACCCTCCACTTACCTTTTCCCTCCGGAAAGCTCGTAATGTATACCTCCTGCTGTCCGGATTCGTCAGAAACGTAGGCCACCCAGCGGCCGTCAGGCGAAACGCGATAAGAGTAGAGGTTCGATTGGGACGACGGAGGCTGGACGATGGCAACCGGCTTGGCATCTCCGGTAACGGGCCGTATCCAGAGGGAAACCATTTTCTCGCCCCAAAGGTAAGTCAGATATTTTCCATCCGGCGACCATGCAGGATAATGATAATTATCTTGCTCGGCGATCAATGTTTTTTCGGTTCCACTACCGTCGGCCGCCTTGGAGCGAATTTCGACATTGCCGCCGCCATTCGCAATTTGCGCGGAGAACATAAGCGTCTTGCCGTCGGGTGACCAGGTGGGTTCCTGATAAACCCGCTGGTCGAAGGTGATGCGCGTCTTGGTCTTCCGCTCAAGGTCGAGCGTCCAAATGCCAGTACCGCTTGCAAATGCGACTCGCCTGTTGTCTGGCGAGAGACGCACATCGCGCACGCCCAGCAGCGAGCGCACATCGGTGATCGTAGACTCCTGAGGATCGTAGTCCGCGAGCGCCTTACCAGAACGGTCGAACAATACCAAGTGGCTTTTTGCCGAGTCAGCCTTGCCTGCCTGGTAAACCAGGAGTCCGTTCTGGGAGACGGCGAAAATGCTGCGCCACACCCCAACATCGTCGCGGAGGTTGTTTACCACCGGAATCGGCGATCCCGACAAGTTGCCGTTTTTCGGATCGAATGTCTGCGCCACCAGCGCCCTGTCGGCGCGGTAGAGGAGATAACCGGATGCGTACTGTGCCGCTGACTCTGTCGCTATAACCTGATGAGTTCCCATGCTGTCGACAGATCCAAAGTAGATTCCGTTCTCTTTGGGATCGCCTCCGGTATGACTGGTTGCGAGAAAAACAAAATGTTTGCCGTCGGGAAGAAACCAGGGCCAGCGATGGGTGGTGTGCTTCGTTTTATCGATCATCGTTGACGGGGTTGTCGTGCCACCCTGCGCGCTCACTTTCACCAGTGCGCCCTGAAAATCCGGGGCGAACACAATCACATCGTTAACGCTCCAGCTTCCTCCGCGAGAATTGGGGGCATCGGCTAGGACGGCAACCGGGCCGCCAGTGGCGGCGATCTTCATCAATTTATCGCCGGCAAAGAAACCGATGTAGCAGCCATCGGGCGACCAGAAAGGGTGCGAAGCGCCCGCGGTGCCGTCGAGTTGCTGCGCCGAGTCACTGCGCAGCGAGCGGACCCACAGCAGCTTGGCTTCCCCAGAATGAGCAACGAAGGCGATTTTGTCGCCTTGTGGAGACAGAACGGGCATGCCACCGGCGTCGCCGGTGGTGTCCAGCGAAAACTTGTCTGGCGGAGAGATTTCGGCATGCAGCGACACGGATTCTTCAGAGGATTTTGCCCAACGGTACCCGGCGAATCCGGCGAGGGCGATGAAAGCGAGCAGAAGCGCGGCTAAGCAGGCAGTCCAGGCCTTGTTGAACTGCGGAGACGACTTTGCAGATTCGCTCGACGCTCCGTCGGCCATCCAGCGCAGGTCCATAGCAAGGTCGTGTGCAGATTGGTAGCGGTCAGCGGGGTCTTTGGCCAAGCATGCGCGAATCACGCGATCGAGCATAGGCGGGGAGAGCGGCTGGCTGGCATTGATGGGCTCTGGATCCTTTTCCAGAATGGCGGTGAAGACGCTGAGTTGTGATTTGCCCTCGAAAGCGCGACGTCCAGTGATCATTTCGTAGAGAATGCAGCCGAAGCTGAACAGGTCGCTGCGAGCATCGGCTTCCGCGCCTTGCAAAACTTCCGGGGCAATATACTGAAAGGTTCCAATGATAGAACCCTTCTGCGTAAGCGGTGATGCAGCCGCAGTGAGCGAAGCAAGATTCATGGTCTGCGTGGAGGGAGAGAGTGAGCTGACGGCACGCGAAACACCCGACGCTTCTGGTTTTGCTAGCCCGAAGTCCATCAGCTTTGCGCCCGCTTTGGTAAGCATGATGTTCGCGGGCTTCAGATCGCGATGGATGATGCCTTGTTGATGCGCTTTCTCTAGGGCTTGCGTGATTTCGGTGGCAATCCTCAGAACTTGATCGAGGGGCAGCGGGCCTTTTGCCAGGCGCTCGGCAAGAGTTTGGCCTTCGAGATACTCCATGACCAGAAAGTTGGTGCCGTCCTGGACACCGATGTCGTGAAGGGTGCAGATATTCGCATGCTGAAGGGCGGAAATAGCTTTGGCTTCGCGCTCTAGGCGTTGTTTCAATTCCGGGTCAGAGGAAAGATGCAAAGGCAGAACCTTGATGGCGACGGTGCGGTCGAGGCGGGTGTCCTTGGCGCGATACACCTCACCCATGCCGCCCGCGCCGATAGGAGAGAGAATTTCGTAGGGGCCGAGTCTTGTACCAGAGCTAAGCGTCATCTGCGAGCGGGATTGTAGCATGTGCAGCAGGTCGCAGAGAGTGTGACGATTCTGGGTGTGTTGTCGGCTATCCGGAAGTTGGCAATTCCACTGAATGAGCTCAGCAACAAAGTGCGGAATCGTTCCTGCGTCACCGACGCACCGACCGCGTCCGGGAAAGATTCGACATCTGTCACCGGCAGGTCCTTGTCAATGGAGTGAACCGCCTGGCGAATGCCGGCGGCCACGCTCGATGCGCTCAACGAACTTCTTACAACGACCTCTCCTCCATAAAGAGGCGCCTGAGCGAAGGGCACATACATCATCGGGCCGGGTTTCCGGCTAAGCGTCACATCCCGCACGTCGCCGACGACGCCGACGATCTCGCGTGACACATTGCTGTCTGGCGGAAATCCAAATCTCATTTGCCTTCCGATGGGGTCCTGGTTCGGGAAAAACGGCCTCGCAGCAGCGGAATTTGCATCACGCGAAAATAATCGGGACTCACCGTCGCGTAATCGGCGGTGGTCGATTTGCCCGGCTGGAGCGGAGGATTTCCTACAATGTTGAACTCGAAGGTGGCTTCGCCTTGGCGGTCCATCGGCAGCGGAGCCGCCAGAGCGGAATCTTGCAAACCAGGCTGGGCATGAAGGCGCGCCAGCAACTCGTTGGAAAAAGTCGTCCATTGCTGCGGCGTCGAATATTGAAACTGAGGAAGCGAAACCTCGGCTTCTATGACGTTTTTCGGATCGAAGCCCGGATTGACAGACGTGACCAGCGCAAAGCTGCGCATGAGGAGGCCGCCCGCAACCAAAAGCACCATGGCCAGGGAAATTTCCGCGATCGCCAAGAAACTCCGCACGTGCTGGCCGCCACGCTGGCCTGTACGCTCGCCGCCCTCTTTGAGGTTTGTCTGCAAGTTGGAGGGAGTTGCGAGGAGCGCGGGTGCCAGTCCAAACGCCAGCGCGGCAGTAAGAGACAAGAACAGCGCGAACGCCAAGACCGAGCCTCCAACTTGAATCGAACTGATCTGGGTCACGTCGGATGGCAAGAAAGACCGGAGACTCCAGACACCCCAAGCCGCGAGAAGCACACCGGCCAATCCACCGAGCAATCCCAGAAGAGCGCTCTCGGTCAGCAATTGCCGGACAATGCGGGCGCGCCCTGCCCCAAGCGCGATTCGCAATGCAATTTCTCTCCCGCGAGAAGTGGCCCGCGACAGAAGCAGGTTCGCAATATTGGCACAAGCGATCAATAGGACCAGGCCAACCGCGCCCAGCAAAATAAGCAGGGCGGATTTCACGTTTCCGACCACCACCTGCCGATAGGGCTCAATCCGGATCGTGAATCCTGAATCTTCTGCGGGATACTGCTTCGCGAGCCGCGCGCCCAGGGTGTTCATCTCGGCCTGAGCTTGCGTCAGAGAAACGCCTGGCTTAATCCGGCCGATACCGACCAGCACACGCGCACCAGGCTGCGACATCCGAGGTCCGAACAGCGGGTCCTGCGCGACAGGAATCCACACGTCTTGATGGGGAGCGCCGTCAGGATAGCGAAAGCTTGCCGGCAGGATTCCGACAACGGTGAATGAACGCATATCCAGTGTGATGGATTGGCCAATAAGAGCCGGATTGGAACCGAATCGGCTGCGCCAGAGATTTTCGCTCAGAACAGCGACACTCGTCGCGCCTTGCTTGCCATCCTCGGGCAGCAATGTGCGGCCCGTCAGAGGCTTTGCGTTCAGCAGAGGAAATATCTCCGGCGTCACGGCCGCGGTGTTCACAATGGATGGCTCGCCCGCCCCGGTCAACGTGAGATCGTGAAACGAATTTCCTGCCATCTCGCTAAACACGCGGTTCTGCTCGCGGCACTCGGTGAAGTCCCTGTAGGAAAGACCCGACAGAGCGTCTGGCTGTTGCAGCGGGACATCGAACATCAGGACGAGTTGATTGGGATCAGGATACGGAAGCGATCGCAAAAGCACAGCATCCACGATACTGAAAATCGCTGTGTTGGCGCCGATGCCCAGTGCCAGCGTTAGGACAGCGACAAGCGTGAAACCGGGGTTCTTGCGCAGCATCCGCGCTCCGTAGCGGGCATCCTGCCAAGATGTCTCCAAAGTGGAGAAGGCGGCCATCTTGCGAGAGACCTCCTCTAAATCGCGTATTCGGGAATTCTACTCCGGATACCGATGGTACGGTCTGTAAAACCGATTCGCAAAATCTAACGCCGATTGGTAACGACAACCGCAGAACGATTTACCGAATTCGTCAACTCCCGGATGGTCGACTAGAACGAAGCCGCTTGTGCGGCAGACGCTGCGCGTGAGGTAGTGGAGCGGTGGTTGCCTGGCTGTTGAGATAAATTGTCGGGTCATAAGGAGGCCGTCCCCATGACCCGACTTCGCAAAATGATGCTGGAAGAACTCCAGCGTCGTAACTTTTCTGAAGATACCATACGCCGTTACATCCACACAGTCGAAGATTTTGCTCGACACTTCAACCGTCCACCGGATCGCCTAGGCCTGCGGCACATTCGCGAATACCAAGCCCACTTGTTCCAGAAGCGGAAGTTATCTTCGGGTTCCGTTACGAACCACCTGGCGGCTCTGCGCTTTTTCTACATCCAGACGCTCAAGAAAGCCTGGAGCGTCGCCGAGACCCCCTACCCGAAAAAGAATCATCACCTTCCAGCGATCCTCAGCCAGGAAGAGGTCGCAGGACTCATCGATGCCGCTGGCACTCCCTTCCATCGCACTCTGCTCATGACGCTCTACGCTACCGGTCTGCGGCGTGCTGAGGTAACTCACTTGAAGGTCAGCGATATCGACAGCAAGCGCATGGTGATTCATGTCCGCGGAGGAAAGGGCCGCAAAGACCGCGATGTCCTGCTCAGCCCCAAGCTGCTCGAAGAACTGCGCAAGCACTGGCATCGGTTGCGGAGAAAAACCAACGACTGGCTCTTTCCCGGCAACCGTTGGCATACTGCGAATCACCCGATCGACGCAAAAACGCTATACCAAGCCTGCCAAGGAGCCGCGAAGCGCGCGGGTCTCAACCGGGCCATCCATCCCCACACCTTACGCCATTGCTTTGCCACTCATCTGCTCGAGGCCGGCGCTGATCTGCGCACCATTCAGATCCTGTTAGGCCATCAAAGTTTGGAACAAACTGCCATCTACCTCCATCTCTCCAAACGTCACCTGAATGCCACACCGAGTCCTCTGGACTCGCTACAACTGAAAGACGAGTCAACACAGGAAGGGTAAATGAGTCGGCCGCCCCTTGAGGTGGCCGATCTTATCCGCAGCGCAGGAGCTGCTTTTATCGAACGAAATCGCCAGTGGATCCGCTGGAGGCAGGTCAAAGTGTTGCGGGCCATTGCGCGGTGTCGTACCGCGGCACTCGGCGGTCATGTCGATCAATGTACTCGCTGCGGGCATCGCGCCACCATTTCGTACAACAGCTGCCGCAATCGCCATTGCCCCAAGTGTCAGACGGCTGCCCGGGAGCGCTGGATCGGCGCGCGTCAGAAGGAACTTCTCCCGACGCGCTACGTCCACGTAGTCTTTACACTTCCCGCATCGTTGGCACGCTTGGCGCTACAAAACAAAAAGCTCATCTATGGCCTGTTGCTCCGCGCCACCGCCGAGACACTTCTTGAGGTCGCCCGGGATCCCCAACACCTTGGCGCGGAAATTGGGTTCTTCAGCGTGCTTCACACCTGGAATCAGAAACTCAGTTTGCATCCCCACGTGCATTGCGTCATTCCCGCCGGTGGGTTGAGTCTAGATCACACTCACTGGATAAAATCACGCTCGCGATTTTTCCTCTCCATCAAAGTGCTCCGTCGCGTCTTTCGCGGAAAGTTCGTCGCTGGCCTCCAGCAAGCCTTCCAGAGCGGCCGACTGCAGTTCCATGGAAAGTTAGCTCCGCTCTCTCTGCCCAAAACCTTCGCTGCCTGGCTACGGCTACTGTTCCGAAAAGACTGGGTGGTTTACGCGAAACCTCCCTTCGGTGGCCCGGAATACGTGCTCCAGTATCTGGGCCGCTACACCCATCGCGTGGCCATCTCCAACCATCGCCTGGTCTCGTTTGCCGAAGAGAAGGTCACCTTCCGCTGGCGGGACTCCGCTCATAACAACGAACAGAAACTCTTAACCGTATCGCTTGATGAATTCCTACGCCGATTCCTCTTGCACTTGCTCCCCAAAGGTTTCGTGCGCATTCGCAATTTTGGTTTCCTGGCCAATCGGCGACGTGCCGCTTTCCTGCCGCTATGCTTTCACTTGCTTGACGCAGCACAAGAACCGCAGGCAGATCAAAATGCCGCTGATTCGAACGGTCTTTGGCGTTGTCCCAAGTGTGGTGGACCGATGGTAGTTGTCGAAAGGTTCACCGCTGCCGAGATCCAACTTCGGTCTCCACCGTTGCTCACTTCTGCCGCATGAAACGCTTCTCTCCAACCCGCATCCTGCGCGCCTCTCGGCGTGCTCTGTCTCTCTGCGTCTTAACGCAGAACAAAACTCCATTCTCAACTTCCTCAGCGCGTCCTCCACGATACTCTCTTGCCCCAGTCTGTTCCCGCCGTCTTCTGCCGTGCTCTACCGCACAGTCTCCGCGACACTCCACACCGCTGTCTCCTCCCATTCAATCTCCATAGGGCCCGCGTCCGCCGCAACCACAAGCGGCTTCCTTCTAGCCGCCTTAATCGAACGCGCGCAGAGCTACATGCCCACCTTCACTGCTCTGCCAAAACGCGCGTCCGATTAAGCACTAACGCAACCCGGAAGTTATCCAGAAACGGGGTTGGAGGACGATTCAAGCGATGTCCTCGAAGCGGACTTATGGCCCGGAACAGTTTCTGAGCGCCCCGCGACTCAGGCTGAAGCGGCAATTGCAATCGCCATTTCACTTCATCGGTAAACACTACGCGACTTCACAGGTGTCGTTCGCCAAAACTCTGTCCGTCTTTGAAATCAGTGGTATAGAGATTGCTCTCCACAGGGGAGTTGGGATATCAGCCACACATGTTCCATCTCATTCGAATCGTTTTTACATCAACTCTTCGCCTCTTCCGCACGCGTCGCAGCCTGTTGCTTGAAAACCTAGTTCTTCGGCAGCAACTTGCTGTCTTGAAGCGAAAGCGCACAAGGCCACGGCTTGGGATATTCGACAAATTCTTCTGGGTTTTCGTGCGAAGATTCTGGTCTGGATGGAAAAGAGCCTTCATCGTAGTGGACCCGGAAACGGTCGTGCGATGGCACAGAGCCGGATTCTGCTTGTATTGCAGGCTGATCTCCAAGGTCCGGACGCGAGTTGGGAAAAAACAGATGCCGAAGGAGGTTCGGGAGTTGATTTTCCGGTTGGTCGCCGAAAAACGCAACATGGGGTGCCCCTCGCATCTATGGCGAACTCCTCGTGCTTGGCTTTGATGTCTCTGAGCGAACGATCTCCCGCTGGATGAAACGAGCTCCGAGGGGATCCCGAGCCAGCCGAACGTTGGCTCGCTTTCCTTCGAAATCACCGGGAAGCTATTGCTGCAATGGATTTCTTCACGGTTCCAACGGCCACCTTCAGTGTGCTCTACTGCTTCTTCGTCATCAGCCACGACTGTCGTCGCACGGATGGCAATCGCAGGCGGATGCAGGCGGTTCATCCGGCTGACCAACTGAGCAGATCGTATGCACCTCGCTGAGCTCACATGCTGCGGCTTCACTTCACCACAATTTCCAGTCCGCTAAGAAATGCTCGTGTTTCGGTTGTATAGAATTCTGCGCTCCTCATTCAATTTCTTGATCTCCGCCGGAGTGTTCGCCTTTTCCTCCATCACAACCACTTCTTTGCCACCATGTGCGCCCTTGCTTAGGACGCCCGATAGTTCCGCCTTTTTCAGGTAGCGGATTCGCGCGGATTCCTCCGTTCGTTGCGTCACTTGCACAAGGCCAATCAAGGTGGCGCGCTGTGCGCTGGTAATCTTCTCGTTGAGCATCACTCCACTTCTTTCCACGGCCACGAAAGGCGGAGTTCTGTCTTTGCCGTTCAACCGCCCTGTGAATTTCGAAACGACAACCGTACCCGGCAAGAGAAACATCGTCTGGCCCAGAAAAATGGCTTGGCATGGATAGAGAATGCCGCCTTTTAGAATCTTTCGAGAGGCTGCATCTGTTCCTAGCGCATGCAGAGAATCGACATCGGGAAATTGCCATCTCGAGAAACGGGCAATCATCTTCAGCACCGACGTGTCAGGCTTTGGGAATATTCGGGGAGTAATCGCAAGTCGTCGTTCGACGTCACAGAGAAGTTTTTCGGCTGAATAGCAGTCATGTCCGCAGACAACCAGTCCGTGGTTTCCAAGCATGAAAACGTCAGTCTCCCGTACACTGGCCACTGCCTTTTCGATTTCTCGGGCTAGCGGAATGCCGGATGCTGCGTACGGAATCCATTGCCAGCGTAGGCCCGCCAGTCGTTCTTTTAGTTGGTCGGGTCCATCTAGACGTATTGCCCACGCGATGGCGTTGATCGAGTGCACGTGGATGACAACACGATGCCGAAGGATGGCGTGCATCGGTGTTTCAATCGATGGCCGCGGCTCGTTCTTCAGATCATAGCGCGGTGCAATTTCCATGTCGTTCTGGATAGACTCTTTGACTTCTGCCAATTTAACCGACACGAACATCGCTTCTTGCGTTGCATGAGCTAGCCATTTGCCGGATGCTTTAATCCATAGAATTCCATCGAGCTTTACGGATGTGTTCCCATTGCTGGCTTGCACCAGAAGCGGATCGCTGCCGACTCGCGCGGATAGTTCGCCGAGGGAAACGACCTCCCTTTCATGTCGAGTGGACAAAAGTTTGGGTTGGGCTGCATTCATCACAAACTAATTTTTCCTTTGTTCCTGGTTGCCGTACCTTTCTTCTCTTACTTGCAATATCTGCAGCGGGTTTTTAGCTTGATAGTTCGCTCTTGACTTCGCTCTGTTTTGTCCAATTTTGAGGGAGGCTTTGAAAATGGTCCCGACCGAGAGTATTCCTCCCAATTTGTGCGAAGCTACGGAAGCCAAGCCCATGGACGCGACGCATCCGCAGGATGCGCAGTCAGGATTCCCGCCAAACTGGCATGGAGTGATCTTTGTCTCCAGGTCTGCCGACAACGTCTGGGTTGTGAGCGCGAAAACACATTCTTTGGGGCTGTGTGGCGGGGAGGCGAACTGCCGAATCACGGCTTCCGGCATATCAAGTTTCGGATATTGTTTTCGCAATAGCGTCATGTCCGCAATGGCCCGCCCCCGCTCCTCAGAACTCAGGATTTCCGGCATCTGATCTCCGATCTGAGGAGTGAAAAGGCTGAACCATACCTTCTTGATCTCGGGGCGTGGCGTCCAGAATTCCAGGAATTCGGCCAAGTATCCTGTTCGCTTCATCATTTGGCCTGTGACCGTGCAATGAATCGTAATTCTCTGCCCCACGATGTTTTTTAGAATACGGTCGTAGGTTGCTGGCGCTCGCCGGATATCGTGTTCTGGTTGCAACCCATCGATGGACACGACTACATGCAGATGCGCCAGGCCCGCCCAGGTCGAACCCATTGTTCGGAAGGCGCTGGTAACAATCTGTACATGGATTCCGCGCCCCAATAGCAAGGGAATGAGCAACTCTAGTTCGCGATAGCGGACCAGCGGGTCACCTCCGACGATAGATAAGTGCAAAGGCTTCAGCCGATCGACGACTTCAAGAACTCCGTCTACCAGGGGCTGGCCTCTTCTATCGTTCAGGTCGCGCAATGTCTGTCCGCCGCCGAGATGTGCGTCGTCATACGCGTAACAGCCCGGACATTTCAAAGGGCATTCACGCGTGATTTCTATCGAAAGAGAGGGCGGTTCACCCTTGAGGATTTTGCCCCATGCTTGAAAAATTTGAGACGTGTGCACCGGTGATGGTCCTTTTCCGACCGCACGCAAATGAACGACCTGTGAACCCATTGCTTGGTTGCAAGCCTCGCGGGAGTAACTGCGGGGCATGGATTCTGTTTCATACCAAGTTCGGTCGCATTAGTAAATTCGTGAGCTTGGGAAAGTAATCTTTATGGGAGATAGTTTGTGACGAAAACGGAATGGATCTAAACCAGGATTTCCATTTTCCCCTCCCAGCTACCAGACAGTATGCTCCAAATCGCCCTGTCCCTCGCCAAAATTCTATCCGCGCCGAAAATGGCGCGATCCTCTCTTCGCCAAAGCGAAGAGTCCAAGAATTTCTTCCGTCGAAACTTTACTTTCTGAATCAATATTGTTCTAGGAACTGCGGAAAGTTCGTGGCCTGCATGTTTATTTATTTCCGGCATGAATACCACGAGCTGAGCTGCGTCTATCTGCCCTTTGGCATTGCCTGGCATTTGCCTGTAACGTGGAGATAGCGAAGCGATCGCCGAAATGAGAAAAGGACCACGACTTTGAAGGTCAACGATCTTTATGTCGTTCGTCAGATCGCAAGTAGACTCAATTGCCGACGATTGGCTTTTGGCTTGGTCGACTTCAGACTTTTCACGCTGTGGCGAAGGGAGGATCCCCTGTCCCTAGAACTCATTTCAAAACCCGGCGTAAGGTGATCATCAAACAGGCGATATGAAAGAACGCTTCATAGATTGTGGTCGAGCGATCGTAGCGAACGACCAGACGGCGAAAGTTTCCGAGCCAGGCAAAGGTGCGCTCCACTTTCCAACGGCGCCGATAGCGGCGCAGCGCTCGACCGTCTTGGGTGCGCGGCTTGCTGCGATTCCACCGGCGCGACCAATTCGATCCCGCGTGCCGCCAATCGCTCGCGCAATGGATCGCTATCGTAGGCGCGATCAGCAATCACACGCTGGGGTTTCTGACGTGGCCGCCCACCGCGATGTCGCCGGCTCACACGAATCGACGCGAGCGTTTCTTCCGCGAGCCGGACTTCGTTGGGCGATGCAGAGTAAAGTTGCTTTCCCAGAGGAACACCCTGGCCGTCGACCACCACCATCCACTTCGTGCCCTTGCCCCGCTTGGTTTTTCCAACTTTCGAGCCCCTTTTTTGGCCGGAGCGAAACTGCCGTCCAGAAACGATTCGCTCCAGTCGAGTTGCTCGCGTTGGTTCAGTTCCGCCAGAAATGCGCGCCAAATGGTGAGCCAGACCTCTTGCTCTTCCCAATCCCGCAGTCGCCGCCAGCAGGTCGCCGGTGAAGGAAACTCGTCGGGCAAATCCTGCCAGCGAGCGCCGCTGCGCAGAATCCACAGAATCCCTTCGAGCACTTTGCGGTCGTTGGCTGGCGGTCTGCCACCACGCGGGCGCTTGGGCCGCTTCGGGAGCAAGGGACCGATCTTTTCCCATTGGGCGTCGGTCAGCAGTCGACGTATCGCGCCATCGGTCCTCCCTTGGCGCTGCTGCCCGAATTTATCTCGCGTTTTCGCCAAACTAACCATCAACCTTTCAGCACGTTGTATCTAGTTTTGAAACAGGTTGTAGCCAAAATTCCATCCGCGCTGAAAATGGCACGATTCTCCCTCCTTACAGTGTGAAGAATCTGAACTCAACCATGAGTGTCTTTGAGGAGCGCGAGACCCTCTCGGTGAGCGCATGCGCACGCGGCGTATATATAAAGGATGAATGAAAAGATAGTTCCGGATCAGGCCGCCTGATCGTAACGATGATGCAGCCCGCCGAGTCGCTCGTGAGAAAGAATGCGACCCGAAGCTTCGGAAGGAATCCTGCGGTCAGATGTTCCCTTCCGGAGTCCGAGATGGGTGCGATCGTCGTGGTAGTAGCGGACATATTCGGAGACCAACCGTCTCAGATGACGTTCATTCAAGGCAATGATGTGATCCAACAAATCGTGGCGGCAACTACCGACCCAACGCTCCGCCACGCCGTTCTGCCACGGACTTTCGAAGGAAGTCCGCACAGGAATCATCCTCAGAGATCGAACGGCGGTCGGGACCTCCAAACCGTATTTCGAATCCCGGTCGAAGATCAAAAACCTGGCAGCCGACCCAAATGGAAACGCTCCTCGCAACTGCTGAATGATCCACAAGCTGGTCGGGTGCCTGGTGACGTTGATGTGCAGGATTCGTCGACGGTCGTGACCTATGACGAAGAAGCAGTAAAGCACAGCGAAGCTCATGGTTGGAACCGTGAAGAAATCCATCGCGGCGATGGCTTCCCGATGATTTCGAAGGAAGACGAGCCAACGTTTGGCTGGCTCGGGATTCCTCGGAGCTCGTTTCATCCAACGGGAGATCGTCCTCTCGGAAAGATCAAACCCCAGCATGAGGAGCTCACCGTGGATGCGCGGCGCGCCCCACGTTGGATTCTCAGCAACTATCCGGAAGATCAACTCTCGAACGTCCTTGGGTGTCTGCTTTCTCCCAGCTTGCTTCCGGACTTTAGAGATCAGCTTCCAATACAAGCGGAATCCGGCCCGGTGCCACCGGACGACCGTTTCCGGGGTGACGATAATGAGGTTCTGCTTCCAGCCGGACCAAATTCGCCGAGCAACTACCCAAAAGAGCTTATCGAAGAGACCGAGGATCGGCCGCGGGCGGCGCCGCCTCAACACAGTGAGTTGTTGCCGAAGCGCGAGATTTTCCAGGACGAGATGCCCACGACTACGAAACACGCCAGCAAGCGCTCCGAACAAGAGAAAGAGCAGATTGAACATGGCACGGAGTTATACCAGAATCGTGGACGGACACAGTAGTAAGTCACTGATTCTGCGACCGGCCAGAGTTTTGGCGAGGGACACCCCAAGAAATCCGTTGAGCCGCGAAGATGTTGAAAGCCATTTCAAGGGCGAGCTTTCAAAGAAGTCGTGCCACTCATTTTGGAACACTGTCCGCGGAGCCGCCGATTCAAACTGCGCCACCACCTCGCCAATCATTAATCTTGCTTTGAGCTCATGATTATGACAGGCTTGCTATTTAGTAGGGGTGTCATGCAAGTAACCGCGAGTTCAAGGAACATTAAGCCCGAAAGAAAATCCACGCAGAAACGCGGTTTCAATGTCCAAGCTTTCCTCGATTCGGCCGGTGTAGCCAGAAAAATTGTGGAGTACCGAAAATCACAGAAGATCTACGCTCAAGGTGATTTGGCTAAGAATATCTTGTACATTCAAAATGGCGGGATAAAACTGTCCGTTGTCAATGAGGTCGGCAAAGAGGCCATCGTGGCAATCCTTGCCCCGGACGACTTTTTTGGTGAAGGGTGTCTGGCAGGACAGAATGTTCGTATGGGGACGGCGACCGCGATCACACCCACGACCTTACTCGTTATTGAGAAAAACGAGATGATTCGCGTGCTTCACGCTGAACATGCTTTCTCCGACCGCTTCGTGTCTTATATGCTTTCACGAAACATCCGAATCGAGGAGGATTTGATCGATCAGCTTTTCAATTCGAGCGAAAAACGGCTGGCCCGCACTCTTCTTCTACTCGCTCGCTATGGCAAGCAAAACCAGCCTCAAAAAGTGATCGCCAAAGTATCGCAAGAGACTCTGGCGGAGATGATTGGCACGACGCGCTCCCGAGTCAATTTCTTCATGAATAAATTCAAGAAACTGGGCTTCATTAAGTACAACGGCAGTCTCCACGTCGACGCTTCACTCCTAAGTGTTGTTCTGCACGAGTAACCACCAACTTTCGCGCTTATCGGAAAATGGCATACTCGGTACATTCCCTTTAAACAGACAGCTCAAGCCGCGACGTGTTAGCTTGATCCATGTGGGAGAACAGAAATGTCTTCATTAACGGCAGGGAAACACGCGGGCTCGGGCGCGGCGAGTAACCAACCTGCGGTCGCTGAGCCTACGTTTGCCGAACGAGCGCGTACCTTGATGTATCAGGGCCGAGTTGGGAGTCTCTCGACACTTTCCCGTAAACAGCAGGGGTTCCCGTTCGGATCTGTGATGCCCTATGGATTGGACGACCACGCGAATGCTGTCTTCCTCATCAGCACGATGGCCATGCACACTCATAATGTGCAGGCAGACCCGCGTTCCAGTCTGTTAGTGACTCAGCCTGATAGCATCGGCGATCCCTTGGGAGCTTCCAGGGTCACGTTGCTAGGAAATATTCTGCAGGTACCTGTGCCGGAGGTGGCTGAAGCACGGAAACTCTACCTTGCGCGTTATGCCAACAGCAAGTACTGGGTGGACTTTGACGACTTTTCCTTTTACCGGATGGACGTGGTGGACGTTTACTATGTGGGTGGCTTCGGGGTGATGGGCTGGGTTTCTGCCTCGGAATATTACAGCGGGCAACCCGACCCGCTGGCCGACACTGCAACCGACATCATCCAGCACATGAATACCGATCATGGGGATGCGCTCGTCCTGCTTGCCCGAGCATTTGCTGGAATCGAGTCTCAGGAAGTGGCGATGACTTCGGTCGACCGGCTTGGCTTTCACGTACGCTTGACAACCCAAGATGGCACGCGTGGTGTCCGCATCGCATTCTTGCGGGAGGTGAGTAGTCCGACGGAAGCCAGAAAAGTCCTGGTAGAAATGGTAGGACAAGCACGGCGAATGTGAGCAACCGTGCTACGCTCTAATGCCTTCCATGAGAAGGCCGGTGAGTGTCAAGCGTTTTCTCTCGTTTCTCGTTTCTCTTTTCTCTTTTTTCTTTCTTCTTCTTTATTTCTTCTTTTTCCAAATTGTTCCCATGAGCCAAGCCGCCTCTGTCGCCACCCTTCCATCCGCACTCTTTGTTGAGCGATGGTCGCTCGGTGCAAGTTGGGTGTACTCGATCCAGTAGGTGCTGCTACCTGATTAGCGACCTCTGTTCCCCCTTTCGAAGGAAACTGGTCCAGGCACTGTCGCAGTCACCTGATCTCGGCGGTCGAGCTCGGCTGTTTGGATACCCTCTCTCTTCTTTCCTTCTTCTTTGCTCCTTTTTTTCTTTCTTCCTGACTTTCTCAGTTTTTCACAGAGAAATTTCGCGCCAGGATCGCCTAGGAACGACGATGGCCAACTCCCTCGACCCCTAGCATCCCCGGTTTTGTGGAGAGCTCTTCACTCTAGGCCACGGCACGCATCTCTTTGTGGCTATTGTGCAGTGGTTCGTAGACCTCTCCATTCACCCACAACCGATGCAGCAGTACCGCTAGCTTTCTCGCCACAGCAACCACGGCTCGTTTCTTGGCATTTTTCCCACCGCGCGCCGCCAGTTTTAGACCCCAACGCCGTAGATCACTGTCTGCTCCAAAGGGTCCCAGGATGTAGTGCGCCCCCTGCACCAGCATGGTCCTCAAATAAGGGTCTCCTTCTTTACTGATGTGCTTCTGTGGTTCGCTCTGCCCCGAGTTCCGACGGCCAGGTCGCAACCCCAGAAAACAGCCGACATCCCGACTCTTCCGGAAGCGATGCGGATCTTCCAGGGTCAGCACATAGGTCAGCGCGATCTGTGTTCCTACACCCTTCACCTGTTTGAGCAGCGCGACTTGCGGGTAGCTCTCCTTGGCGATTTTCTCCATCCGTGCGTCGTATTCCTGGATACCCTCGTTCAACGATTCGACTTCTTTGAGCAACGGCTCCAGAACCTCGCGCAACTCGGTGCACCATCCCGCGGCCAGCTCCCGGCTCACCTGCTGCGTGCCACACCGGGGCAGTCGTAGGCCATAAGACTTCACCAACCCGCGGGCGGCGTTCACCAAGGCGGTTCGCGCACGCACTAGTTCGGCCCGCGCCCGGATCACCGTCAGGTGGATTTGCGCCTGGGCACTGCGATGCCGCACCGGCCCCAACAGCTCGGGATCGATTCGTGCCAGCCGTGCCAGGGTTCGCGCATCGTGTCGATCATCTTTTCGAGTGCTCTTGGTAATCAATTGCACCTTTTGCGCGTGCGCCACGAGCACCTGGTGTCCCAGCTTGCTTAGCAGCCGGCTTACCCAAGGAGAATGTGTTCCGGTCTCCATGGCAATAAGACCCCGCGGTATCTTCTCAAATATCTGTTTCATCGCTTCCGGTGTCGTCGCCACTTTCTGTTCCAGAAGGATTTCGCCCGCTTCATCCAAAACGCAGTAGCACGACCAGCGATCTCCCAGATCCAGACCGATCGTGAGCTTGTGTCCTTTGAAAATCATGTTTCCCTTTACCCGAACAGTGCTAGTCTTTTTCATAGCCGGTCTCCTTTTCTCGTGCGCTTCGAGCGCGTCGATCATTGGGAGCGTATCGCATCCCGCTGGAGACCGGCCTTCTCATCCCATCTGATTAACGCGCGCGCCGGAGGTCGAGATGGGTAAAGCGTGCCAGATCGTGTGGAGAATGAGCTTGCCTGATTTCGGGCCGTACCCACCGGACGCTCCCGCTCCGGGGTAATAACGAAGAACGCATCCGCCGTCGCGAAGGATTTCCGACCCGATTATCGGGGGGCCATTCCCGGAATAAGAGTTCTGCTAAGCTCGCGCTGAACTCGTGCGATTGACGCACGATGCGGATTCAATCGCACGCAGGTCGGAGGAGAGGGCCGGCAGGAGCCGGTGAGTTCGGCTCAAGCTAGCTTCACCTCGAGCAGGTTCCCGTTAAGGCGAATTTCCTGGCTCGCACGACACGCAGGGTGCGGACACCCTATCGAGACATACAGAGAACTGTTTGAGCCCTTGTCCCTAATGAACGAAATGCTCAAAATCCGCCCGCACGCCTCACATGGGCGTTGAACACGAGCATCGGCTAGCTTTTCCATGTTCGAAGCCTTCGCTCCTGTCAGTGGCACCCGCATTTCTAACAAATCTTCGACCGACTATGCTAGCCGAGATGGATGCATTCATCGCAGCGGTGCTTCCCGGCAGTTCCGCTTTGTCGATGTTCAGGTTTGATTTTCCTACCGTCTGGGCAGTCATCGTGGTCGTGAAACACGTCCCTATGTTTGGGTAGGTACTCAATCGAATTCGTGTTGTACGCAGGTACCTTTGTCATTGACTGCTACTCCTTAGACTCGACTGTTTTCTCATAGAGTGTCCCTTGCTCGCGTCAAGTATCGAGGCTCACGTAATTGTGACTGCAGTTTCCAAGATGTTGACACCGCGCAGAGTCGCCTGATATGAATTCTCACTAGCTACAATTTATCTTGCCAGCGGAATATGCCCTCCGAGGTGCCTGGGGACTTGTGATCTACTCGAAACCCTTCAGCTTGGAGAATTGGCTTATTCCCGGATGCCACGTTGGCGATTCCACTGAGCGTTGCGAGGTGTTCCTCCTCGCGGATAATCAGATACCCCTCATCGTCGATCTGTATGCCCAACAAAATCCGATCGCCCAACTTGGCATCGAGTGGAACCCGTTGATCCTCTTCTAGCTGGACGCCTTGAACGTCCAGCCCGTCTTCTTCGGGCTCCTCTTTGGCGGCGTTGGGGATGATGATGATGCCGCCCTTCGCAGTTTCTTTTTCTTCCAACCGCCTCACCAGAATGGGGGCACGTAGGGCAGTCACATCCACTGTCATTTTCTCTAACCTCCGGTCATCGACTTCTCTTTTCTGAGGAATCCGGTTTCCCTCTGCGGAGCCTCGTCCTTATACCCCCCGACTCTGTTTAGACGGGCGCCAATCTTGTTCGGTCCCACTCCTGATGGTCCTTGGCCTGCAAAAGGAAGGCGCTCTCTTGGATATGTCGGGAATGGGCAGAGACACTCGCATAGTGCAATCCCAGAAATCGTTTCGCCTCAACTTTCGTGATTTCCACACCGTTGAACTTCTCTAATTTTGGATTCGTTAAGATTCGTTTGACTGCTCTGCGTACATTCCTTTGTCCACCAAATCCGAAGATGGTCGCTTTGATTTCACCAGCCATGCAGAAAAAGGTCCATCCCGCTTCGTGGATTTTTCGATCCAATCCATACACATCGAGATTTTTGACTAATCTCCAACCAGTCGCACAGGGCTCACTTCCGAATTGCAGCGCGTCCGGCAAGAATGTGCCATCCTTGATCAGTATCGTCCCCGTTTTGATTGTCTCTGCCATTCGAGCTCGTCAGCGTCTAGAGTGATTCATTGTTTCGCAGCAACTGGCACTGGCAGTTAGATGTTCGCGTTAGATTCGAGCTTTGATACCTGTCGTCCTTTATGGCGTCGTCCTCAGACCGTTTTCGTTGGAGGGGCATTGACCTTTCGTCCAAACGGATCCATTACAAAATAGGGGTACCCACCAAATGTAGCCTCCCCCCAATTCTAGAGTATCCTGTTCCACAAAGCAGGGGTGCACGGGGGGAAGGCCGAGCTTGCAGACGATATTCGTGTTCTTGATGGCCAGCGTTTTCTCGCGCTCTTGCCAGTGACCCGCTCGGTGGTGAGCGAAGAGCTGGCAATTGCCGAGCCGCAGCCGAACGTCTTGAACTCCGCTTCCTCGATGACTTGCGGCTCCGAATTGATCTTCATCTGCCGCTTCATTACGTCGTCGCACTCGGGCGCGCCGAGCAGGACGGTGCCCCCATTCGGGTCATCCTTCGGAGGGCTGCCTATGTCGCACGCGTGATCGTAGTGATCAATCACTTTGTCCGAATGGGCCCTGTTCCCTTCGCTCACGTACTTGCTTTGTTTTCCAGACGCCTCCCGCGATTCTCTAATGATTTCACCAGCCATGTAGAAAGGGGTCCAGGGCTCGCTTTCGAATCGCAAGGATCCCGGCATAAGGGCGCCTTCCTCGATCAGCATAGTTCCCGTGTTGACTGTGTCTGCCATCGACGTCTCGCTGCGTTTCCGGTGGCGCTCAGAACCACCACGTTCACAGCTTTACAGTGACTCGCCTCGCGGGGTTGGATATGTGTGAGTGTCGATTTCGTGTTTGATGAAGAATAAAGCCAGGACCCCCACGAGGGCACTCCCACAAACCACAAGGTCCACCGGTAGTTGGTAACTTGCGAAGGGGCGCCATGTCACCGCCAGGAGCAACGCCGTAATGGACACCGACTCCATGATTTTCGTGACCATTGGCAACCTCGTTTCTCCATCGAGTTCCGTCAATGGGGACCCACTGTATGATTTTCCTGACCATTGACAACCTCGTTTCACCGTCCAGTTTCCCCTTCGCCGGGGAGGTGAGGGGGCTTGCTTAGCCCGCCCCCCCACCGAACGAGAAGACCAACAGGCTTCAGACTGCTACAGCAGCGGCGATCTTATGGAACGTTGAGTTGGAAACCTCATAGGTTTCAACCTGAGGAGTTCCCTCAACCACTCCCGCCAGGAACTTCGTCACTTGGGAATACGTTCCGCGGTTGTAGGTTTCCGCGTTCTCTTTGTTTTCCCACAAACTGATCCCGAACGCTTCCTTTTCCCCCGTGGTGACGCACGTGATCTCGTCTTTGAACCCAGTCTGTTTACGGAGCAGAGGAAGAACGTCCTTTTCGATCCTTTGGGTGAATTCCGCAACGCTGTTCGGCTTCAAATGCATGGAAACTTTGCGTGCAAACATTGACAACCTCCTTGGTTGTTTTGGCCAAGGGGTGATTCTAGATAACCTGCTTTAGTTTAGGTTACCTCATGACTCCCTCAGTCGCTTAACCAAATTAAGTCAATTAACTTGACTTTGTCAAGCGAAATAATAGATAACTTAAAGGAGTTAATTTACCAAGTTAACCAGTTAAATCGAACGGAGGGGCGCCCTGTGGATGTTTGCCTAGTGATCAGGCAGCGTATACCCGCAATATAGGCGTGGTGGACGCTTCGGCGGGCGCAGAGTGAACTGTGAATACGTTCAGCTACGCAACCCCAAATCTATGCCACACGTACCCCGACTTATTGTAATTGAACCTAACGGCGCCCACCGTGAAGTGCCCTTAGGTACCACCCCGTTCCGAATCGGCCGCCAGGCCGGCAACGAGCTGACGCTTCGCGACAGCCGCATCAGCCGCCAGCAGGCGCAAATCATTTCCGTGAACGGCGCCATGGTGCTGGAAGACATGGGCAGCCGCCACGGCACCTTCATCAACGGCGAGAAAGTTCTTCGCCACGAGCTACAGCCGAAAGACTCCATCGATTTCGGCATGCCCGATTCCTACAAACTGACGTTCCTGGGCCAGGGAGCGACTATTGAAGAGCTGGTAGAGCGCGTGGAAGCCCCAGCGCCCACCCACGCCGGGTCGCGCGAACTCTATCACCTCGGCATTCTGCTTGAAGTTGCGCGAACGCTGGGAACGGGACTTTCGCTCGAGGACGTACTGACTTCCGTCGTGGATGCTGCGATTCAGGTAACACGCACGGAGCGCGGCGTGCTGCTTCTAGCCAACGAAAAAGGTGAACTGAATATGATTGTGGCGCGCGACGCGCAGCGCGGCACTCTGCGGCTTGATCAGCTGCAGGTGTCTCAGAGCATCGTGAAGAGCGTTGCGAAGACTCGCCGCGAATTGATCGTGAGCGATACGGGCGAAGACGGGGGAATGAGTCAGCAAGAAAGCGTCGCGCGGCTTGAGTTACATACGGTAGTAGCCATCCCGATCGACAAGCTGCCAATGATTGAGACTCTCGATGCAACAATTTCCACACGTCAAGGTGAGTTACTCGGAGTCCTGTACCTTGATAGCCATGTCCCCTCGAGCGCGTTTACGGATCTCGATCGCGAGGTATTGCGCAGTCTGGCGCGGGAGGCGGCGACGGTTGTCGAGAACGCGCGCCTGTTTGCCTCCTCGCGCGCCAAGCAACGCCTGGACCACGAGATCGAAATCGCCAGCCTCATTCAGAAAACTCTGCTTCCGAAAGTGCTGCCGAATACGGCAGAACTGGCGGTGGCTGGCTCAACGCTTTCTTGTCAATCCGTCGGCGGCGATTGTTTTGACGTAATTGCACTTGGCGGCGGGCGCTACGGATTTTTTGTTGGGGATGTTTCTGGCAAAGGAATTTCCGCTGCTCTGCTTGCTACGCTGCTGCAAGGCGTCTTCTTCACCACGGCCGCGATGGATATTGCACTTCCAAGCGTATTTTCCCACGTGAACCAATATTTGTGCGAGCGCACTGGCGACGACCGTTACGCCACCGTTTTCTACGGTGTACTCGACAAAATGGGCCGTTTCGAATATGTGAATGCGGGCCACGTCCCTCCACTGCTGCTTCGTAGGGCGGGGGGGGTGGAAGGATTAGGTTCGGCCAACTTTCCCGTTGGAATGTTTGCGGAGGCGGAGTATCAAAGTACCCGCGTGCAGGTGGAGGCTGGCGATTTTCTCGTTATCTACACGGACGGCGTTTCCGAAGCGTCCAACAATAATAACGAATTGTTTGAAGAGGCGCGACTACGGCGCATCATGGACGACTTTAGCGGTACCACGGTGGAACAATTGGGAGACGCGATCCGAGAAGGCATGAGAGCTTTCACGGAAGGCGCCCCACAGTCCGACGACGTTACGATCCTCGTGATTCAATATAAGGGAAATGCCGGATGAATCGAAAGACGACGGCGCGGACAGCAGGTCGCAGGAAAAGTTGTGCCTGCTATTCAGTGAGGTGATGTGTCGAAAGCATGTAGTTTAGGCATGCTCTCCCGGCGTCCTGTTTGCATTGATGGGCTTTGGCAAAAAATTCATGATAGCGACCGGTGATCGACGGCACTCTGGAGACATCTTCCCCTGTCTCAATCGAGAACGTGGCGATTAAGCAATGTAAAAAACTACGCGACTCGATCATGTGCACCGGGATACGGATCGTGCGAGCCTGGTCGGCGATGGCACGGGTGATGGCCTGGCGGACGAAGGATTTCGACAGCAACCTGTGGGCCTAAACCGACATTAAGGGCGAAAAGTTTCCACGTTCTTCTGTCGTACCACTTCGAGGTTGTCGGCTTCTTTCTTCTGCCGGTCGATTTCCTTCTGCGGAGCCCCCTCATTCTCCACCTTCACAGATTCGGTAATGGCAGCCTTCGCCTGTGCGTCCAGCCGATTAGAAAACACGGCAAGCTGGAAAGACGTCAGATTGCTGGAACGGAAGAACGTTATCGAGTTCTGCGAATTCCCCCAGCGAGCGATGACTTTTTCTGTCGAGTCATAGAGATCGTTCGTTGGGAAGTTGATCTCGGGATAAAACCTCGTTGCCGTTCCGTACTGGACCGACATGGCTCGGACCATGTCGTCCTCAGTTAGCCCCGCCGTGGCGTCTTGCTCATAAGTCACCACAATCCTGTACAGCTCTCCATTGTAGAAACTGAACAAAATTTGCGAAACCGGGTCCAGTCGGACCGAAGAGGAGGAGTTCAGCGGCCAAAACGTTAACTCCTGAATGACTGCTGGGCGATGGTGTACCAAGGTCGTCTTGTGCGAATACGGGCCAACTTGCTTCGATACCTCGGCTAAGCTTGTTCCGAGCGAAAATTTCTGGTACCCGGAAAGATCCTGTCCGAGCACCATAGGCGCTGAAATGAGGATTGCGACAAGTGAAATCAATATATTGCGCACTATTTTCATTTGAACGTCTCCTTCAAATCGTTGCAGGTTCAAGATCGCTGCAGCCGATTTCAGTTGCTTAGCGGACGAAGGTCCAATCGGTTCCTTGGATCTCGCGATTTGATACATCCCCACCGAAATCTTTCGCTAGTTTCCAGTCCGGTACATACGAACTTTCGATTCGCGTGAATTTCGGCAGGAGTGCGCTCTCGTTTATCAGGATGGTCGGTGTTTTAATCATGTCTGCCACTAGCTTTTCCTCGGCACTGAAGCGAGCCCCGACTTCCGCATATGAGATGTAGATTACTTACCGTTTGCTGAGACGCTGATCTTTATCTGCTTTGGCTTCGACTCCTCAAGCTTCGCCATGTGCAGGGTCAAGACCCCGTTGCTATAGTCGGCCCGAATGTTCTCAGAACTGACCGTGTTCGGCAGATGGAAGCTCCGCATGAACGAACCATAGGCGCGTTCAACTCGGAGGTAATTGTCCTCGTTGACGTCCTTCTCAAACTTCCGCTCTCCGCGGATGGTCAACGTATTGTTTTCGACGCGTATGTCAATGTCCTTGTCTAGGAAATCCGGCAGGTCGGCCTTTACGACCAATTCGTTCTCGGTTTCGTATATGTCTACGAGTGGCGCCCAAGTTGCGAGGTCGGCAGGTCCTGAGTGGTCGCGAGTAAAGTTGTCTTCGAACAAACGATTGACTTGGTCCTGCAAACCGCGGGCCTGGTCCCAACGTGTAATTGTGTTTATGGCAACCTCCTTAGTTGTCTTGGCCAAGGGCAATTCTAGATAACCAACTTTAGTTTAGATTACCTTATGAATCCATCAGTCAGTTAACTATGTTAGTTCAATTAACTTGACTTGTCAAGCTAAATAATAGACAATCTAGCAGAGTTAATCTGCCCAGTTAAATCGAACGGAGGGCTCCCCGTGGACGTTTGTCTAGTGATCAAGCAGCGACTGGAAGAAATGGGGGTGGAGCAGAGAGAACTGGCAGCTGCCGCTGAAGTTACGGAGTCTTACATCTCCCAGCTCCTGACTCGCAAGAAATTACCCCCTGCGCCTGACCGGACGGATATTTATGAGAAGATGGGAAAATTCCTGAGGCTCCCGAGCGGTAAGCTCTCGAAGCTGGCGGACCTCCAGCGCAAGGGAGAATTGCAGAGGAACTGGGGGGAACTGCCCACGCCGTTGTTTAAAGAAGTTCGAGAGTTCATTCTTGGCAAATGCACACCCAATGAGGAGAAACAAATACGGGCGATTTTTGAGAAGCAGCCCTTCGGCGAACTCGAACGCCTAGTCACTCAAAAGCTTTTGGACGTGGCCAAAAGAGTCGCCAAAGAAGAACTGGGAAATGAAGAATGGGTCCATCGGGTGGCTCGACTTAGCGACCGGAGCTATGAAGAGATGCGGGTCATCATCCTCGAGTTTTTGGACACGGATGTCTTCAATGTATCGATTGAAGACTGCATCTCCTTCTTGGATCCGCTGATTGAATCTTGGGACATCAACCTCACGACCTTTAGCGTGGAAATTGTCCTAAACCGGACCTTGGCCCCCGGGCACCCGAAGAAATTTGAGTTCGTCGAACGGGAATCTCACCAACCTGAGGAAGAGCCGGGGCTCACAGAATTCCTCAAGGATAGTTCCCTCAGCGGAACTGCCACCGAAGAAGAAATTGAATTTCTGAAGAAGCTGAGGTTCAAGGGGAAACAGCCCACTCCGCTCTATTATTACCGGCAATTACAAGACCTCAGAGACCCGCTCCATTTTCGACCGCTCATGACCGAGACCCCACAAACAAAAATATAGGGCCAGTCCCAGCCGGAAGGGTCAGTCGCCCCGATGCACAAATATCGGGAGGCTAGCTTCCAAGTCGGTCAAACTGCAGAGGCCCGCTCGCGCTAGGAATGACCAACCGGTGGTAGACTGCGCGTATGGCTACCAAAAAGAAGCAGACGAAGTCGAAGAGAACTGCGGGCAAGAAGGTAGCGCCGATGAAGAAGGCGGTTAAGAAGAAACTGGCTAAGCCGAGGGTAACTCCCAAGAAGAAGTTGGCGAAGAAGAAGGCAGCTCCGAAAAAGGGGGAGGTGAGAACGAACGCCGGCGGCAAGAAGACAGCCGGCGGGGAAACGGCGGGCGCACTTAAGAAACAGGTTCGGGGGAAAAGCCAAAGCGTGGATATGGTGGCATTCGAACTGGAGGGGCTGGGAGCGCGCGCGGAGCAATCGGGAGATTTGCAGGGATTGTCCAACGTAGAAGGTGCGGATTCGGAGAGTGTGGACGAGTTGCTTGAGGAAGGAAACGCGTTCGAGGCCGACGCGGTGAAGGGCGTGGAAGATGCCGAGGATGCTGACGAGGGGGAAGTTCGCACGCATGAAGTGCCACAGGATGATGTTCCCGGGGAGTATCTGGATAAAGGGTAGTGAGTGAGGGGGATCATGCCGGTGCGGAACGTTTCCGATAATCGGACATCTCTAAAACAATGTCGCTCTGTCAAACTCTTTTTGAGCATACTTCCCCATTCACTCTGAAGAGTGTTTTCGTCTTGTTCTTTGACCCCAAACCCACCCGAACAAACTCTGATTAAGAAGGATCGCCAATCAATATTCGCGCTATCGCCCGTCTCGATACATTTGCGGTTTATCCCACCGCGCCTAAATTGACCTCGGTCACAATCGAATGCTAGCGTAGTAACGGGAGGATTGTGCAAATGACACAACCTGTTTTGGACGCTGTCACAAAGCGGCAAGTGGTCGAAGAACTAACGAGGTTACTGAGAGCCTTTCACGAAGCGGAGGAAAGGAAGGAAGGAGGCTTTGAATCCGTAAGTCGACGCGGCCACCTTGGAGGTTTTCGCTGGGCACTAGACATTATCGTGGGCCGCAATGCGACGAGTGAAATCTTGGAAGCCGTCCGCGAGGAAACGGAATTGCCATTCCCACACGTCGGTCCTGTCGCTGATGACGGCACGATCCACGGATTTGATTCTGAAGCTGCCCCTGGAGTCTAGTATTATTTGGGTGCCGATCCTCTTATTTCTGGTGCGGAAGAGTTACTCCCGGCGGCAGAACCAGATTTGGGAAGAATTCGTTGGTGATTCTTGTGAACCCCTGGGAGGGCAAGCGATATAGCAAGACGTATAACAAATCCGGGTAAATTACCCCCAAACCAACCCAAACCACCCCGACTAGTACCACCTCTAACTGATTGAAACCATTCGACGTGCCGGAAGACTTTCCAAGCCACAGACCGATGCTCTACCAGCTGAGCTACGCTCACCACACCAGATTACAAACAGTTTAGCACTACGCCGCTTGTTTGCAATCGCTTGCCATGTTTGCAATCGAAGGCAATTTGGCGATTTCATTCGCGTGGAACTCTGGTCTGGCGTGCACAGACGTGAATAGTACTACTGTACTGGGGCTATTTAGGTATGGCGGAGAGGGTGGGATTCGACGCTTGAATGCGGAGCGTTGTACCGCCTTGCATGATCTTGTTCGATGGCAGGAAACAAAGCACTTATTGGGATTTCAGTTTCCGCTCGATCTTATCGACGTGTCCTGAAGGCTAATTCGCACGGAGGATGTAGCACAGCAATGAAAAATGTGGCACGCGACTGTAGCTCCGTTACATCCCAATTTTCTTGCTGATTTCGGCAGTCATGCCGCCCAATTTCTCGAACCGCTCAGCGATCCGCTTCATGATCTTCTGGTCCGCTGCGGTCTCGCCGGAAGGCAGGAAGCGATACCAGCGCGCTAGTTGCTCTTTGTCGGCCCTTTCGACTTCTTCGATTGTCGGGAATCCCTTCATTGGATCAGTGTTAGTTTTCCACTCTACCACAGCTCGAATATGCAACGCCTATCACGCGGCATTTTGCAGCGGTCGATTTGGGTGGTTACATCCTGGAACTTGAAGCGGAGCTGAGCAAACGTCAGGGAACAACAAGAAGTTCATCAAAATAATCGCTGTGTCTGTGCGGCCTTTTTCTCGAACGCCGGCGGGAGCTCTATTTTCCTCGCCGGGCGCAGGCGGTATTCAGACCAGTTTTTGCCTTCAACCTTTCGCTCTTCAATATCATAGCCTTCTGCTTTCAGGTCGTAGATCCTCGCCTCGAGCCGAAGGATATGAAAATCCCGCACGCATTCGACGGTCGAGAACCAATCGCCGCGCTTTAGCCTATTAAGAATGATTTCTTTCTGGGTCATAAGTTTTTGTTTGTTGTTCATTTAATAAGTGTTAGTTTGGCGATCTATTCTTCCCGAGAAGCTCAAAAGGAGAAAACCAATGAAACTATGGATCGTAAGAATCGGGATTGCGATGATGCTCGTCTTTGTAGGTTGGTTTGCGTGCCAGCACTCGGCCACGGTCGTTCATGCACAGGAGCAGCCTATGGTTCCGAAGTCGTTCGGGCATTGCGTGGGGTCTTCAGCGCATAGCGGAACAGATTGGCTTATCTTCGAGAGCAGCGACGGAACCGTTCGTCTCGTAAATATGGCCGGCGGAAAAGCAATAACGATTGAACGCCAGTAGACCATTTCGGGTCATTTGCGGCCTGTTGGCTGCCTTCCGTCGCATCCTGCGCATTATTTCCGTGACGTTTTTCGGCAGAGGAATTCTTTTGATTTTTGGTGCCGCGCTATTTGCTGTAGGCATTGCCGCAATGAGGATGACTGATGTCTTACAAACTGCATGGCCGCTTGACAGAGGCGGATTGGTACGACCGCCGAGCTACCGGTCAGATGACTGAGTCGGATCGGAGATTGCTTGGGCGCAGGCGGCTGTCTCTCGTTGATAGCTTCACGGAGGCCGAACCATAACCAGGCGTGAAGCGCAGCCTAGCGTCTAAGTTTGTGGGTTCAGCTTGAAAACAGCATCATCGTTAGTGGCCATCTGTACAGAATTGAACAGATTTTCCACCCCCTCCGCGCTACAAAAGGCCCTTGCTTCCAGTTAGGCCGATTGTCGGCCTTAACCGAATGTCGATGGGGTCACCAACATGATCACTGAGGGAACTAAAGGTGTTTCGTCCATACTATTCTTCCTGGTTCGGTAAATCGGTGGTTTTAGTTTAAGTCGAGGCATTGAAATTGGCAGGAAGTTCGTCCTGAAGTCTTGCATGTTAGCTTGGCGGAGAACAACCTCTATGAGCGTCAGCAAAATGTCTTCTCTTATCGTGGCAGCGGCATCCATCGCACTGACGTTTGGAGTTGCGGGATGTAACAAAAACCCCACCCAGGACAACAGCGCCCAGAGTCAACCGGCGTCGGCGCAAACGGATCAGACGCAGGATCCACAAGCTGCCGCCAACCTGGCCCCCACTAATTATCAGCAAGACCAGAACTATTCCAGTAATGACTCCAATGGCGACTACAACGCCGGTGATGAGGACACGAGCTACGGCCAGCCGGTGCTCCAGGCAGCGCAGCCTCCACCACAACTGCCGGAGTACTCTCAGCCCGATTGCCCTGGCGATGGCTATCTGTGGACGCCCGGATATTGGAGCTACTCTGATCAGGGCTACTACTGGGTACCGGGCGCATGGGCGCAGCCGCCTGAAGTGGGCTATCTGTGGACGCCGGGATACTGGGGATATTCGGGTGGTCGGTATCGTTACAACTACGGCTATTGGGGCCCGCATATCGGCTACTATGGCGGCATTAATTATGGAAATGGCTACACAGGCGTGGGATATCAGGGCGGGTATTGGCGCGGCGATCGTTTCAATTACAACCGCTCGGTCAACAATGTGACCAGCACCAACGTTCAAGTATACAACCGCACGGTAACGAATACGGTGATCAACAACACCACGATTAACAACACCACTAGCAGCGTCAGCTACGCTGGGCCTGGAGGCGTCACGCGCCATCCTCTGCCATCGGAGCTCGCTGCAACACGCGAGCAACGCATTCCCCCCATGACAACGCAGATACAGCAGCGGCAAGAGGCCGCACAGAACCCTCAGCAGTTTGCTTCCATCAATCACGGGCGTCCGGCCGTGGTTGTGGCGACCAAGCCAATCCCGCAAGGCAAACCGATCGCTGCGGTGATTCCTGCTCGTGCTGCTCCGGCAGCGCGACCGGCTCCAGCAAACGCGCAACCGGATCGTGCCCAACCTGCACCGACGAGTGCGGCCCCTCCTGCGTCTGCAAAGCCTGCCGAGCGGCCTGCTGAACGAGCTGCTGCAAGGCCCGCCGAGAGACCTGCCGAGCCCGCGAGAACACCAGCGCAACCAGCAGCTAAGCCGGCACCGACTGCGAAGCCCGCCCCTGTGCCCGAGCGCCCCGCTCAACCAGCTCCGGATGCGCGACCGAAACCGGCTCAGCCCAAGCCAGCCCCGAAGCCGGAAGCCAAGCCGGCCCCGAAGCCGGAAGCCAAGCCGGCCCCGAAGCCGGAAGCCAAATCGGCCCCGAAGCCGGAAGCCAAGCCGGCCCCGAAGCCGGAAGCCAAATCGGCCCCGAAGCCGGAAGCCAAGCCGGCCCCGAAGCCGGAAGCCAAGCCGGCCCCGAAGCCGGAAGCCAAATCGGCCACTCCGCCTCCGGCTGAGAAGCGTCCGGCACCCGAGCCTCAGCGCAAGACGCCTCCTCCACCCGAGAACAAGCCGCCAAACGAGAAGCGGTAGCGACACGCCGTCTTGATCAGATATTTCGATTGGGGTTTGGGCAGATTAAGTTTGCCGCAACGCACGAGAGGACCGATGAGCCAAAGGAAGTTATCAAAACATGAAATTGCAGCGGGATTGTCCAAGCTCGATGGCTGGGCCATGGCGAAGGGGAAGCTGCACCGAATGTTTGAATTCAAGGATTTCAGGCAAGCATTCGGGTTCATGAAGCGGGTCGCGCTCGCAGCTGACAGGATGAATCATCACCCGGACTGGTGCAACGCGTATAACAAGGTCACTATAGATTTATCAACGCATAGTGCCGGCGGATTGACGAAGAGCGACTTCGAGCTGGCGGGGAAAATCCAGAAGATTTACGGCCATTAGTCAGCGTGTAGTTCACGTCAGATTAGCGAAGCTTGTGCATCTGGCATCCATCCGGAACATTTCAGTTGGAGAAACGAAATGCCCCACTCAGACCTCATCCGCAAATACTTCTCCGCCAACGAAAACAAAGACCGTAAGGCTGTCGAATCCCTATTGACCGACGACTTCGTGTTTACCAGTCCGTACGACTATCACATCGACCGTGAGACCTATTTCAAACGCTGCTGGCCGTACAGCGAGAAATGCCCAACTTATGCCATAGAGACGCTTTTTGAGAATGGCAACGAAGCCTTCATCCTCTATGACTGCAAGACCAAAGACGGGGGCAGGTCTCGGAACACGGAATTCTTCACCATCGACGGAGGCAAGGTAAAAGAAATCGAGGTCTTCTTTGGTTCCCCCCCGAAAGACGCGTCGAAAACATAGATTTGCTCCGCTCGACTAAGCGGAGGAAGGGTTACTAGGCCTATCTATTGACGATGCCCGGCCTAACTCCTTCTATGAGAAGGCCGATCGATGTCAAGGCACACTTTTGGGTTTGCTGTTCGTGCCATGATTTTCTTTCTATTTAGCCAAGCCGCCCCTGTCGCCATCCTTCTATCCGCACTCTTTAGTGAGCGATATTCGCTCGGTGCTAGGTGGGTGTCCTCGTTTCAGTAGGTGCTGCTACCTGATTAGCGTCCTCTCTTCTCACCTTTTCGGTGGGAGTTGGGCCCCAGGACTTAGTCGCAGTCACCTAGACTCGGCGGCTGAGCTCGGCTGTTCGGATCAAAACGTTTTAGGCCACCGCACGCATCGCTTCTTGGCTATTGCGCAGTGGTTCGTATACCTCGCCGCTCACCCACAACCGATGGAGCAGTACCGCCAACTTTCGCGCCACGGCCACTACCGCTCGCTTCTTGGCATTTTTTCCTCCTCGTTCCCCAAGCTTTCGTCCCCATCTCCGCAAATCACTGTCTTCTCCAAATGGCCCCAGAATGTAATGCGCTCCCTGCACCATCATGGTTCGCAGATAGCGGTCTCCTTCTTTGCTGATGTGCTTCTGTGGTTCGCTCTTCCCAGAGTTCCGGCGTCCAGGTTTTAACCCCAGAAAACAGCCCACCTCGCGACTCTTCGCAAACCGATAGGGATCTTCGATCGTCAGCACATACGTTAAGGCGATCTGTGTTCCCACACCCTTCACCTGCTTGAGCAAGGACACTTCCGGGTACACTTCCTGGGCGATTTTCTCCATCCGCTGGTCGTATTCCTGGATGCGCTCGTTCAGTGATTCGATTTCTTTGAGCAACGGCTCCAGAACTTCGCGCAACTCTGTGCTTAATCCCGCGGCTAGCTCCCGGCTCACCTGTTGCGTGCCACACTGGGGCAGTCGTTCGCCATACGATTTCACCAACCCGCGTGCGGCGTTCACCAATGCCGTTCGCGCACTCACCAGCTCAGCCCGTATCCGGATCACCGTTAGGTGGATTTGCGCTTGCGCACTGCGATGCCGCACTGGCCCCAATAGCTCGGGATCGATTCGCGCCAGCCGTGCCAGTGTTCGCGCGTCGTGCCGATCATCTTTTCGATTGCTCTTGGTGATCAATTCCACTTTTTGTGCGTGGGCCACGATCACTTTGTGTCCCAGCTCCGTTAGCAGCCGGCTTATCCAGGGAGAATGTGTGCCTGTCTCCAGGGCCATGAGACTTCGCGGTATCTTTCCAAATGTCTGCTGGATCGCTTCTGGTGTCGTCGATACTTTCTGCTCCAGAATGATTTTGCCTGCTTCATCCAAAACACAGTAGAACGACCAGCGGTCTCCCAGATCCAATCCGATGGTGAGCTGGTGCTCTTTGAAAATCTTCATCGTCTCTATTGCCACAGTGCTAATCTTCTTCATCGCCGGTCTCCTTTTCTCGTGCGCTTCGAGCGCGTCGATCATTGGGAGCGTAACGCATCCCGCGGAGACCGGCCTTCTCATCCCATCTGATTAACGCAGCGCTTACCGGACAAGTTCGATAATCCGACTAGCGTCCGTACCGGAGACTGGTACCTACTTTGCGGAAGAAGTTCTTCCAACACGTTTCGTTCAGAGGTACCTTGAGAATTGTTACGCCATATTCCTGGGGGTTCCTACTCACCTCAGCGCGGTTCTGTTTGACAACAACATTCACACCTGACCACGGCTTTGAGGGCTTATTCAGTGCGTAGCTGCGAATTTAACGTCCGTCTTGTTCGCAGTGATTTTCAGCTTGACCATCTTTATACAAAGTACATTTTCCAAGTAGTGTCCGATTTTCGCTCGGGCAGGACAACGGACAACATAATGATGAATTGCCGAGACTGTGGAGAGCCATTCGAACTAGACGAATTGAACCCAGACATTACAAACGCAACGGAGGCGGATGCCTTGTGTGTCCATGTTAGTCCTAGTTCTAAACCAGACGCGAATGTTTGCTCCAATTGATTAGTCACCCGGGACACAGTTCGCTATGTTGCCCCACTGATCGGCCCGGCTCGGCGAACCGAGGCACTCATTGCCAGATAACTTTAATACGAGCTCAAACCAGCGTGAAATCCAGTAGCCCGCTTTCCACGAATTGGGCTCCTTCGGTACCCATACCTCGTACATGATGATGCCGTGGTCTGCGAAAACCCGGCTAATAAAGCCGTCTTCTTTAGTCTTGCGGTTGTACAGCAATTGTCCGACGTGGAACTTCGCAACCCTATAGTGACCGGTTGCCTTTAAGGCCATCCCTTTCACGACGCTGGGAAGTGTCGCGTCCTGCCGTTCCTTCCATCGCTTTTTATCAAACATAAAGGGACGATACGACTAAGTTCAAAGCAATACTGTTTAATATCGCGCACCCAGCAAGAAGACGGCGTGTTGTGACGTATTTGACACGGTCGATCTACCGGTGATTCTCGCCGGTACAAAAAATTGATGTACTTTTCGGCTATGTCTACTGACGTAAGACCACCCGAATTAGAAAAGCCGATTCTTCCTCAGCTTTAGTGATGTACAAAAGAAACCCATTTGAGAACGATTTTGGCGAATGGCACCAAGTCTGGTGTACCGCTAATCCTGACGGCGAATTCGCGCTGTGTGCCACCCACGGGTGGTGGTATGAAGCGCAAAAAACACGGCGCTGTGATGGCCCGGTCATTGATGCCCTCTACCATTCAGCGGAAAGTGTTATTGCTGCTTTTTACAAACGGATTGATTACTTAGAAAAAGATGGTTTCACTTACAAACTACAAAATGTTTTTGATCCCGCTATCGGTGTGTACGCCCCGCGCATAGTTCCGTAACTGGGTTGCCCAGTGGGACGATTTGGGACGAGCCTAAGAACCTTCGACGCACAACCGGAACCCAGTTCTTCGTAGAATGCGCTCTTACCTTTCGAAATCGCAGTTGACATCAAGCATGACAAGCAATAAGTTTCCCTCTCCTGGCACCAGTGCAGTCATCACGATTGGCGCGAGCCCTTAGCTCGAAGCCAAAGAGAGATGCTGTGGCACTAGTGAACGATCCGAGATCGTCGTGGCAAGAACTGTATCAGGCCGCCCTCCGTGAACCTGATTCGCTGAAGCTAACTGAGCTTGTTATGGCGGTTGAAGAAGCGATGTTTCATCGAGCGAAAGAATTCACCGGAAGTGAAGCCGACGAGAAAGAACGCACTGCAATGCATCAAGCCGCCGAAAAACTCCTCGTTATCAAGACTGAAAAGCTTGGTTGGCCAGGCATCAAACACAGGAACTCAGACGGGGATTAGCGAGCGAACATGCTTTATGAGATTAGCCGAGTCGCTCTTCGAAACAATCAGATCAACGGGTGAGTTTATACCCATTAGTTGGTTTCTCACCATATCAGCGTACAGTGTAAACAAAATTATAGGAACATCAGGCATAATCCGTTTTATTTCCCAAGCGGCGTCATATCCATTCATTTCCGGCATAGATAAATCAAGAATCACCAGGTCTGGCCGCCACTGTTTGGCAAGCCTGACGGCCTCCGCTCCGTTGGTTGCTTCGGCGCAAAGATCGTAGTCCTCTTCGATTTCAAACATCTCACAGAGGGCTTTGCGTATTGCCGGATTGTCGTCAGCTACCAGGATCGTTTTGGGCATCACGCCACAGACGGTGAGCGACTCTAGATCTTCCACTCTCCAGATGACCAGAGCCAGACTAATTTAGCGATACATCAAACAATGTATTTAGCGTGGCGAACACTTGGAGGCCATGCCCAAGACGCGGCGGTAGTGAGTCACTCTTAATTTGACCCCAATTGGTTTGCCGATTGTAATCTTAATTACCTCGGTGATACGATTTTTAGCCCATGCAAGGTCAAGCCCCGGGCAAAGAGCGCATCTTAGTCTGGCAGCTCACGCCTAATGGAAAAGGATTCGCGTGCAGCGGCTGTTCGTGGGCCTTCCCTAATCCAAACAAACTGACAAAGCAGGAACACGATCAGGCAGAGGTTAATCGGTGTTTCTCCGAGCATGTTTGCAATCGCGATCTTCCGCTCAAGAAATTCAAATGGTAATTTATGAAAAAACACATCAGTCGATTCCCGAATGAGCGGCCTGGTGAACCTCTAATCGGTAATCCCGCTAATAGCGGATTGTCAAGTCTCGAACTTCTGTGAAACGAATGCCGTCTCCTTCAATCCATTGGGACGTCAAATAACACGCCTTCAGTGTTTTCCGACAATCGACGCTGCAAAGGCGCCTCCATCCCTTTCTGCTGGTACAGGTCCGAAAACTGTTCTACCGTCGTGGGCGCAATGTAGAAGTGAATAGTTCCTCGCCCTATGCCAGCCCAAGCAACTTTCGAGCCAAGAAAAGTCATCAAGACGTGAATGTGTCCTGTTGTGAACAGATATCGACCTTCGGCTCTTTCATCATCCTCCCTGCGGAGAAACTCAGACGACTCAGTCAGTTTCCTCTGACACAAGGAGAATCATATGGCAGAACCAAGAACAGCCAGGTACACAGATATCGTTCCCGCAAAGGGAACGATCATAGGCAGTAAAGTAGTCAACGCACAAAATGAAGACCTCGGAAAAATCGAAGACGTCGTACTCGACGCTGGATCCGGGCGAGTCGTTTACGCGGTCTTATCCTTTGGAGGCTTTCTTGGAATGGGTGACAAGTATTTTGCCATCCCGTGGAACGCGATCCACTTCAATTTGTCGGAAAAGCAAGCCGTCCTGAACGTGGACAAGAGACTTCTGGATAATGCGCCGGGTTTCGATAAGGACACCTGGCCGAACATGGCTGATTCGACCTGGGGAAACAGCATCTATAAACACTATGGCTACACGCCTTATTGGGAAGAAAAGGTCGGCAACATCCACTAATCACCGGATCGGGCCTCCCGGGCTGAACCGGGGGCCCGGTCTAACCCCACCACAATCGACCTGCTTGTTTCGGATGTCGGGATGTACAACCACTGACAGTACCGTCGCCCGAGCAGGCGAAGAATCGCTATATTACATTGAACGCCATTTTCTCGTCGTGTATGGGTACAGGAAGGCGAAGCGACGGCGCCTGCTATCGCGCTCAGTTTCTGTCGATCACACTCTCAAGCGCGCAGAAAACCTAGCGGCGACCCAGCCGTGACCTGGCCAAGCGCAGGTCTTGTTTCTGTCTTAATTCCAATCGCAGATTTACTTTCTCTCCTGAGAACCGACAGACTACTTATAGCATCTGCTATCGCATGCCACTCTGCTTGTTCGCCTGATCCCGTGCGCAGTTCTTTTGTCCTCAAAAAGATTGCTTTTTCTGCAGTCGCAACCCGGCCAGCGAGGTTCAATGGATTTGTCTCTAGCAATGCTTGTACGTAGAGCTGCTGCCATTCTCGTTGTGCATCGCCCATGTCTGCCTCCCCTTCTTGCGTGAAAGGAGTGTAGAAGTTGGGTTTGAAGCTTTCTGTACACTTTTGTACAGTTTGTGAATTGCGGTTTTCCGTCGTTTTCGGAGATGGTTAATCGTGCAGGACAATGCTTAGAAGCGACGTATTAATGTGGAGCCCGCCGTTGTACTTGATGAAGCCCAGTTTTTTGAATTTATTCATGAAAAAATTGACCCGAGAGCGCGTAGTCCCGATCATTTCGGCCAGCATCTCTTGCGATACCTTAGGGACCATCTTTTGGGGCATATCTTCCTTGCCATAGCGTGCCAGCAGCAACAACGTCCGCGCGAGCCGCTTCTCGCTGGAGTTGAAGAGCTGATCGACTAAATCCTCCTCAACCCGGATGTTCCTCGAAAGCATGTAAGAGATGAAGCGGTCGGAAAATGCATGTTCAGCGTGGAGGACGCGAACCATCTCTTTCTTTTCAATTACCAGTACCGTGGTCGGTGCAACCGCAGTTGCCGATCCTATCCGTATCGGCTGAGCGGCAAGACAACCCTCGCCAAAAAAATCTCCCGGTCCCAAAATCGCCACGACGGCCTCTTTGCCGGTTTCATTTACTACCGAAAGTCTTACCCCGCCTTTTTGAATATATAGAACATTCTTAGCGGGATCGCCTTGCGAGAAGACCGTTTCATTTTTCCTGAACTCGGTAACCTTCCGGGCCACGCCGGCCGAATCGAGAAAAGCTTGGGCATCGAAAGCGGGCTTTCCCTTGAATTTTACAGTGGGTTTGACGCTTGATCTGGCGATTGCTCTCATAAAATAACCGTTTAACCATAATAATAGCAGGAATCACGATTCCCCAGACCGCTATTTTATTTTCCATCTGAATGTGCAGTCAGGGCCTTCTGGTAATCCATCTTCCGACGGATGCGGACAACCGAGGTTTGGCCATTTCTTTAATAACGCTCGCTAGAGTCGCGTCCTTTAAGCGTTTTTTGTCGTTCTTATCGACCATACCTTAACGTAGCCCCACGCTCGAAACAATTCTGTTCAATACCGCACAGTTTCGTAACTGCAAAGGGCACCGAGACGAAGCACACATGCTTGGGTGAGTAATAAGTACCAATGCCTGCAGTCACGCGGGCTTCTGCAATGGATCGCCAATCGCGCGTCCCTAGAAAGTTGGACGCGAACGGTTCATCTGATACCAATCCGTTATGTCCGGTGTCCACCTGAAGCTCGAGTGAGTAACAGTAATCATCCAAGATGGTAAGGAATTATTCCTGAAGGAATGCGGCGAGTGCGGCGCCGAATTCTATGGTTCTAAAAACCAGACACGGTGCGAGAAGTGCCGGAAGACAGAACGTGTCCCAAATCCAATTCCATTTTGAAAAAAATCTAAAGTGCTAATGGATGCGGTTATGCACCCATACCTTTGCGGTTCTTGCGGATTTATTGAACTCTACGCGCCCATGGGGACATTCCCGGGTTCCATAGAACTATGGCAAGGTCAGGACAACTAAGCAGCGTTCCTTACCGCAAATCCTTGAAAAAGTTTTGCAAACGCCATTCGAGTGGATACTCACTACTGAGTTCACGATGCACTTTCCTCACGTCCTTAACTTCGCTTCTTCGGGGACTCCTTCAACAACTCACGTGGAGAACTCACGTTCGCATTGACCCCGTCACTGGTCGATGGCTTAGCTTACTGGTTGTCGTTTGTGTGTTCCCCGCACGGCCGTGTGCTCTAGCTTTCATGGAGTACAGGGCGATGTCCGCTGCACCCATCAGCGTATCAATCTTCTCGCCGTCTTTAGGATAGATCGCAATACCGATGCTCACTGAAAGCTTCGGTTTTCTGCCATCACGCGCCAAGTTGTCACATATGCGCCCGGCCACCAAGTTCGCCGGTACTTCCCCTGTCTCGGGCAGTATCACCGCAAACTCGTCCCCGCCGAAGCGCGCTGCGGTGTCCATGTTCCTGCAAGAGTTGCACAAAACATCGGCCAAGCGGCACAGCGCCTGACTGCCAACCACGTGGCCGAAACGATCGTTGATCTTCTTTAGCCCGTCGAGGTCAAGGAACAAGAGCGCAAATTCACGTCCGGTCCGCTCGGATCGTTTAATCTCGCTGTCAAGGATCTCCACTAGATGGCGGTAATTAGCCAGCCCCGTCAGCGGGTCCTGGGCGGCCTGCTGCCGCAGATGATCTTCCAGCTTGCGCTGCTGGGTGATATCTTCAACGATAATCTCGTAACTTTCCTTCTCGCCGTCAGTGCTGACCTGGCGTCCGCTGAGTCGTACCTTCAGTGGCGTACCGTTCTTTCGTTTCCAGTCAAGTTCCAGGCGAACACCACCATCCTCGCCATCTTTTCCGGGAGAGAGCCCCAGCAACTGCTCTCGCTTGGTGGCATTACAAAGGATCTCACTTGCGTAGTGAGCTGCCATGAGTTCCTTTCTGTATGCATAACCAAGCATGGTGACAAGCGCTTGATTCACATCCAGAAACTTGCCTTTCCCGTCGCAGCGACACATTCCGTAGGACAAGTTCCCTACTAGAGCGCGATAACATGCTTCTGAATGGCGCAGTTTTTTCTCTGATTGATCGCGCTCCTCGCGCAGGTTGTTTTCACTGAGCGCTCGGCGAATCGCTATCGGAAGATGACCAACGTGATCCCTGTCAACACAATCGGCCGCGCCTTCCGTAATAAGCTGCGCCACGGTCTCCGGTCTAATGGTGTCAGCCAAAAAAATAACGGGGACGTGTCTCTCCCTTTCGCGTAGCACTTCGAGCACCCGCGGTCCTTGCCAGTTGCGCACGGGATATTTGGCCAGCACAACGTCGTAGTACTTTGAGTCCAAATGTTTGATGAACGTTTCGGGAGTTGAAACTACATCTGCGCTGACCTTGAAGTGCGCTCGCTTGAGTTCTCGCAAGCATTGCTCTACTTCAGCGGCGACGCCATGAATAAATAGGATGCGCAGGGGGCGCCGTCTGCTCGCCGGTCCGTGCGGAAGAGGAGGGAGCACAAGTTGGTTGACATCGCTTCGTGAGGCTAAAGGCATCGAAGTCCGCCGAGATTGGAATCCCCTGGGAACTGATTAAAGTTAACCCAAACCGTAATCTAGTAGGGTGTGGACCAACTGTACAAAACAGCACACTTAAACTTTTGTATTAACCGTTAAGGCACATCGTACCAGGCCGGTCTGCCGTTAAGTCTCGCTCGCGAGTAAATCGACTACTCGCCAAGCGAAATCCAAATGCCCGGTTTATGCATTGATCAGGAGTTGGCCAGGTCCGATGGGACTCTCATTGTGGCGGGTCAGTTTTTTTCGCTCTTGGATGTTCGGCGCAGATGTGGGAGTTAGATTCTCTGTCACGTCGCGTCTCATATCGCTGCTTCATTTCATCGAGTGACCTGCCCACAAGGGGACCTAAGAGATTGAAGATCCACCCGCATTCAGAGCAAGCCCAGCCCCGAAACTTACCCTGATTGAGCCATACCATCCTGCGGAGCATGGACAATTATATGTCGCGCATTGCAGCCGTAACAATTGCTGTTGCTACCCTAACTGGTCTTGTTAATTTATCCGGTTGTCCGGAGCGACTACTGTGTTCTTCGACAGCTAGAATCAATTCCTTTCGGAGATTCATCTCCGATCCCGGCTTGATGCGGATGCGCACGTCGGCGACGGATTCACCAACGATGCTGCAGGGCATGGGGACGCGGCATTGACGGATTGCAACGAGCAAAACCACCGATTTACCGAGCCACGCAGAATATGCGGGGGATTTTTTCCCCGTTCCCTCAGTGATTATATTGGTCACCTCTCAATCTTCGGTTGAGTCCGAAATCGGTCTTGTGCCTCACCTGCCTCGCGGCCGGAATAGACACCGAAGACCGCTAGGTGGCGAGTGCGGCTCTTTCGGCAGTTCCGCTTCGTTTTAATTGAGGCGGTTCACGTGGCTGTGACGGTAACCTCGACGTGAGCACCTTTTTTGAGTTTCACATCATCCCCATTTTCGTCAGTCAAGATATTTTCAATGCGGAGATCTCGATACTGGTGATCGGCCCCATTGACACCAATCTGTGCTTTTTCCGGTTGGCTCGGACGTGGAGACGGAATGATTCTGTTGACGGTTCCGGGCATGGTGGTGCTTGGCTGTTCTCGAACTCGCGCAGTATCTAGATTTAGTTCCGAAATCCTTGCGGACTTGGCTATGCGCGGCTTCGCCATTTCCTTCTTGACGCTAGCACGCGTCGCATTGCCGGTTTCTTTCTTAACTTTCTTATTTAGCATCCACATCGTGCCTCCAGTTTGTCGCGGGTCGGTTGTGTGAAGCTGTACTGCCTCATCAGGGTTTTTCGATGACTTTTTCCACCTGGCCAATTTTCTTCTGCGCCTTCCCGACTATGTATTCGCTGACGCCTTCGGCTTCTAAGTTGGAGTCGTTCGTCGCGCGTCCCACCTTTTCTTTCACTTTGCCTTTCACTTCGTGCAGCTTGCCTTTTGCTTGGTCCTTACTGCTTTGCTTCATAACGACCTCCTATCAGCATTGAGTTCCTAAAAACGAACTGCGCCGAGCAGGTACAAAACCAATACGATTAGTAGGACAGTGCCGAAGATTCCGAGGCCCCCGCCCATTCCCCACCGGGAGTAGCCGTAGTAGCCGCCGCCTCCGCCAAACAACAGCACCAGAATAATGATTAGTAGTAGCATCGTAATTCTCCTTTAAACTCTCGCCGGATGTGGTCTCTGGCCGACACTCTTTACAACGGATGCCAATTCTCTTCAACTTTTCGGTTTCGTTTCGTCTTCAATCTTATCCGCACCTTGCTCTGTTTTCTTCGCGGATTTATTGACGACTTTCTTAGTTTCTTTCTTTGTAGCACTGCCCGTTTTCTTGGCGGAGTCTTTCGCCGAACTCCCTGCGTCTTTGATGTCCTGTTTGGGCGTCGTCTCTTGCTGCGCTTGGCGATGAGCGGCGGATACTGCTGACGGCGTAAAGCAAACTAGGAGGAACAAGCCGCTTGCAATAAATAATAGGAACCTTTGCATCACATGCTCCTTAAAAAACAACCTCACGACTTTTTTGCCTGTCTGTATGCTTCGTCCCCGGCCTCAACTGCATCTTGTACCTTGTCCTTTGCTAAATTCACGAGTACTTTGCCGCGTCTCTTTAGACTCTTGCCCGTCTTGTTCACCCGATCGACCGCTTCGCTCAGAACTTCAGCAAGATCAGTTCGCAGTTCCTCTCCTGACTTCGGTGCAAAGAGAAGAGTGACCACTGCCCCAACGGCTATTCCCAAAATAAACGTAAATATGGTCCTTGTGGCGTCGTCTCTGTTCATGTAACGCTCCTATCCGGAAATCAAAGCTCGATTTGTTTTAAGCATGGAAAGGGAGGAAGCCTCGAATGGCTCCCTCCACTTGGATTAATTGGATTAAAGCGTTCCGCGCGCTGTCTTCGTAGAAACGTTGTAATCGGTTTGCTTCGTATCCGCAGACGATTCGCCGGTGGAGGAAATGTCCTCGGCTCCGGTATTCTTCATGATTTCCTTACCGCGCTTCACCTGGTCGGAAGTATCGCAATGCACGGACAATAGAATCCCGCCCTTCTGGATGCGGCCTTCGTAGCGTTTCGCTTCGTACTCGGGAATGCCCATCCCGATTAGCGCACCCGCAAAACCGCCAACCGCACCACCTACGCCGAGGCCGGCCAAGGCGGCCATGATCGGTCCAGCAGCGATGAAAGGACCGACGCCGGGAATGGCGAGCGCGCCGATTCCGGCCAACAACCCGAGCGTTCCGCCGATTACGGCACCAGCGCCGCCTCCGGCCGTTGCGCCCTCGGGGGCTTTGGTGTCTTTATGGGTTGCGATCGGCTTGCTGCCGAGATTTTCAGGCAGAAGTACGGAAACATCCGAAGTGGTAAACCCGCTTTTCAAGAATGTATCTACTGCGCGTTCGACCGACTCCCGTGAATTGTAAATCCCGAAAACTGAGGTTTTCTTGTCTGACATTTGCTGTTTCTCCTTTTTATGAGTAAAAACGAAGCTGGCAAAATCTAATGATTACGGTTTTGGAGCAACTTCAAGCTGGTCTGTCACGTTGTCCGCTCCTCGGATTCAGGATCGATGGCATCCAGTTTGAATTGCGGACCTCGCGGTATCTGTTCAATTTGGCACACAATCCCGACAATTTGGAAGGTGGGATTTGACGATAACTTTTGACTATCAAGGACGAAAAGGTCCGTTGGCCCGGCGTCAGACAGGAATTAGCGAGCGAACGTGGTTTAGAAGACTCGGTCCTCCTGTCTTCTCCACAACCCGGTCAACGGGTAAATCTTTACTCATCTGCCTCACCTTGGCAGCGTGAACTGTGAACAGGATGATCGGTATCTGCGGCAAAATGCGCTTTAACTCACGAGCAGAGTCGAGCCCATTCATGATCGGCATAGATAAATCCAAAATAATTAGATCGGCCTATGTTTCTTCGCAAGTGCGATGGCTTCCTCTCCGTTGACACCTTCAGCACAAATGTCATAGTCCTCTTCTACTTCAAACATCTCGCAGAGCGCCTTGCGGATTACCGGATTGTCATCGGCGACCAGAACGGTCTTGGGCGTCTTTCGGCGCTGCGCATCAAACGCACCTGATCAAGAACCCGACATGATGTGACACCCTCAACAGAAATGGATCTCTTACAGAGGAAAAGAAAGGGCGGCCTCGGAGACCCGCCCCTTCTGTTTGCTTCCCGCTCGGTATCGAAACGTTAGATTGTCACGATCGACGGAAAGTTACATCCGTACCATCTTGACTTCATGCTACGAGTTCTGATTTAGATTATCCGACCTAGGATCGGTGAATACATTGCACCAGTCACATTAGTTCAAATGGCATCTTATGCGAAAGTGTTCACAATGGGACAGACGTCCGGCTTCTCTGTGACTACCTCCGTATCGGTGCAAGGTTCTCACGCATCACGTAGAGGCATCAGTGCAGTTCGGAAAGCGAGATCGCAGATGTTTCTCACACTCGGAAGCAAGGAGATGAAAACATGCTTGGGATAATCGCAGCTGTTCTGATTGTTCTTTGGTTGCTTGGATTTTTCGCATTTCACGTAACGACCGCATTGATTCACGTACTCCTGGTTTTGGGACTGATATTACTTGTGGTGCATTTCATGAGAGGCAGCACGGCATCGTAAGTTGCTGTCAATCGTCTGACGGGAGGTTTGTATGAAAGGTTTAATCTTCTCGGCTTTGGTCGTCTCATGCGCGCTTGCGTTCACGCAAGTCGCCCAGGCCCAAGAGGCGCCCAAAGAGCACAGCATGACCGGATGTTTGAAAAATGGCAGTGAACCCAACTCGTACATGATCACCGATGTGGAAGGAAAGGGACCGAAGACGATCGGGATCGTGTCATCGACTGCCGACCTGGCACCCCATGTCGGTCACAAGATCGAGATCACCGGCACGGCCGTCTCTGCTATGAAGGCGGAGAAGGACAAGAACGTACCGAAGGCAGACCACTATATGAAGGTGACTGCGATCTGGCCGGACCGGAGCGATAAGCTGCTAATGGTTTCCCGTAACGCGATAAATTGACTCAGCGTCAACGGAGGAACAGCGGAGTTCTCGGAGACTGGAACTCCGCCGTTCTCTCGCTTCGTAATTTATTGCTGTTTAGAGCCTTCCGGCAATGTGCTCCTGAAGTCGTCCGAAAACAAACGACTACTCTCGTCAACTGACGAACGATCCCAACTTGGAAGTTTAGGCGGGAAAGTCCAAAAGAAAATCGGCTAAGTCGGAGAACGTCCTCAAAAAATAGTGTGGACGACCCCGCTTAGCGTAGGTAGGAGCCGTTTCAAATATTCTAAGCACATAAAAGGAGAAACGTGAAAACCCTCAAATTGTTGATAACCTTGCTTACACTCTTAATCGTCGGAATTTCGGTGGGGTGCTCAGGCACAACGAAGTCGCCCGATGTTTCTGATAGCATCCGCAAATCGCTAGACCAGGCCGGCCTCAAAGATGTGTCCGTAAGCCAGGATCGGGATAAAGGCGTCGTTACCCTTGGTGGACACGTCTCATCTGACGGTGACAAGTCACAAGCGGAATCCATTGCCAAGTCTATTGCGGGCGGACAAGTTGTGTCAAACCAGATTGGGGTGGTTCCGCCAACTGCCGCAAGTGAAGCTAAGACAGTCAATTCGGATCTGGACAAGGGTATCGAGAAAAATCTAGACGCTGCTCTCATCCAGCACAGGCGCAACAAGGGTGTTAAATACGATGTAAAGAATGGCGTCGTGACATTGACCGGTGAGGTTAATTCTCAAGCCAAGCGCGCACAGGTCAAAAATGTCGCATCAGCAGTTCCAAATGTGCAGCAGGTGGTAAATGAGCTGCAGGTTAAGGACCAAAAGGCGACTTCGTCCCACTGAGATCGGAGCATTCGCAATGGGAAAATATGAATTCTCGCGGTCCGTTCGCCAACTTCCCAGCTGACTGTTGCCGCACCTCACTTGTATAAAAATGAGCAGATATGGGCTTTGATATAGTCTAGGATTGGTTTGCGGTAAACGGCTGGTTTGTTGGCCAGTCCACGAATCAAATAGGAGGGAGATTTATGTCAAAGCAGGCAGCAGAGCATCATCATAAGGCGGCAGAGCATCACGAACATGCGGCGCGACATCACAAGGAAGCCGCAAAGCACCACGAAGCAGGGAAACACGAAACGGCAGCACACCACGCGCACCTAGCCCGCGGTCACCACGAACACGCAAAGCACCACGCGGCGGAAGCGGCCAAAGCTCATATCGAGCATCACGGCAAGGCCAACCCAGCGCACGCATAGATTGTTAAGGCGGGGTGCCAACTCCGCCTTATACCTTCTGCGTCTTCCTTCGCCTACAAATCTACTTCTGGGAAGTTGCGGTTGTGTTAATTCCTAATTAGCCGAGTTACGGGACAATTGAAAAACCAAGAGTGCTAGGTAGGCTACTATTTCTCCTTCGTTATATTTATTTGTGGAAATTTTCGTCTTACTGCGGTAACGACAGCGGCGTGCTCTGGCTTTCCCGAGCTCCTCGCCAAAGCATCTCGTGCGTGAGCAGCGTCAGGGATCGGATACTTTCTGACGTTCTTTTCCACGAAGTCCGATGTCGGAAGTCTTTCTCTCTTAATAGTAGTTAGTTTAGCCACTATTGCTTATCTCCTTTTGGAAGGTGACGGAACGCCTGTATCTCGTCACCCATCCCAGACGATCACTCTTGGAACGTGGCGGCAAGGGCAGCTTCCAAGCGGTCAAACTGCAAAGGCCCGCCCGGACCACCGTGTGCAGTCACTCCATAAGGGACATGGTCGCCACACGCTCCATCGAATCGCAGCACGACACGATACTCAGAATCGGCGTCTGCACAGTTGTGAACAGTTTTAGAGTGCCCGATAAAGATGGCGGTCTCAATGGGTCGACGCAACACCTGCTCGAAGCCCACGCGCAGGGCTTTAAGCAGCTAAGGATCGTTCACGAGCGCTGATTCAAGCGGAACACCATCCTGGCTAGGTGTGATTGATTACAGCCGGACATTTCGGTTCTCTACAGGGAAGCGTTGTCCGATCAACAGCTTAAAGAGTGTTGCATCGACCGGTTGAGCTGGCAATGCCAACCGGACAAATGGATTTGAAGCTGTGAAGAAACTCTCTGAATTTCCATCTTGCAAAAAAAGAAGTCTGCCGTAAGCTCGCGGCATGAGCCAAGAAAATCCGATCAGGAAGCAGCCTCTGATTCGTCACGTGAACCGACAGCAGATGAGTTGGCGGGCCGTGGATGTAGAACACCTCATCAGCGAAGACCATCCGGCGAGAGCCATTTGGACATTGATAGCGGAGATGGGCGATCCACGGAACGAGGAGAGCAGTCCGAAAGCCATGACCTGCTCAAGCCGCAGATCAGGCGATCCAGGTTCATTTACTCTCGTAGGTGCTGAAGACGAACAGTTCCTAAAGACTCTGTTGACCTATCGGCCGAAATTTGACTACCACGTCTTCCTCAGCCCCTAACGGGTGTCCGTCCAGCAGCGTCACTGTATAGCGCCACTCGCGAACAGCTTGCACGACCGCCGGAATCAGCGGCATCGGGCCACTGATCGGCTTCACATCCACAACGTCTCCGCCTTTTCCGACCGTCGCTCGCACTTTCACTGTCCCAGCCATTTCCTTTTGGTCACCGGCTGCTGGAACCTGAGGGTCGACGTGATATATCAACACCCCCACTTGCAATCGTTCCGGGCGATGACCCGACGCAGGCCCCGGCTGTGCAGGAACCAAGACGGAACGTTGCGCAGTGACCGCCAGCATTGGTGACGCGCTTACCGCCTGTTCCGCCAACGTCAGCCGAGAAGGACCGTTTTTTTCATCTGGCGCAGTTACAAATATTGGGCCTTGGATCTCGCTGAACGGCTGCACGGTTTGCGTAGTCGCAGCCTCTGCCGGGGAACTTGCGCTCGCCTCCGTCTGCCGTGGCTTTGTTACCGACGTGAGCGGGGTGCCGGAGTTCTGGTGCGTTGAAGTCTCCGGCTTCTCGCGCGGCTTGCTTGCCAAACTGCTCGTCGGGGCATCGCTGGAAAGCGAATTGTTGGAGGAATTACCGGACCCATTACGCGACACATCTGCCGCGGAATTCCTTGATGAAGTATTCGCCGGTGCGGAACCGTCCGCCTGCTGCTGCTGCGTATTCTCTGCTAGCGAATTCTTGCCATCGCCATTCTTTGGGTACGCCGCCAGTTCCCCGGGCCTTGCTGTCGGCGCTCCGCCGTGAGCACCCCGCGTCTGCGAGGACGAATTGCCGTCGGCAGGCGAATCGCGGGTCGCGGTGTCCGCCGAATTACTCAGTGGAGCATCCGTGGAATTGCTCGACGAAGCGTCTGTTGATTTGTGCGCGTTCTCCGAAACAACATTCGAAGCAGCGGAATCCTTTTCCGCCGGAGTCGCCGCACGCGAACTCGCCACCGATGAACCGCTGCGTTGCTCCAACTGTTCGTCGTGTCCAAGGGACCTGTTGAAAAACCTGTCCCCCACGGCGATCCCTACGACGAAGCACACTATCGCACCCGCCAAGAGAAACCATCCGCTTCGATGTTCAGGCGAAATCTCCGGCACCTCTTCTCGCAAAAGCATCGCCGCTTGATTCTTTCTGTGCAACACAAGTTGTTGCATCAAATCGGCTTCGTCCAGAGACATGTATGCTGGCAGTTCCTGCCCCTGCCAGCTCGCAGCTCTCTCTTCAGTCTCGAAAGATCCATCAGCCTGAGTGGCGTGGAGCGGATTTTCTTCGGGGGAATTATCAGGCTGAAGCGATTCGTTCTTGGCGGAATTATTGTGCGACAGCTCGGACCTCGCGCTCTTTCTTTGCGACAGTTCGCTCTCCCTCGCACGTTGCTGTTCACCCTCGCAAGACTCGTCAACGCAAGTGGAGGGGAACGGATTTTCTTTGGGGAAATCAGCAGGCCGAAGCATCTCATCCTCGGCAAAATAAATATCATGCGACAGCGCTGCAGCCATGTCCGGTTGCGCCAGTTCGTCATCGGCGCGCTCAATGATCGCCGAGGCGCCCGTGCCTCCGCCACGCTCTGAGGTTTGTCCCGAAAATCGCAGAACATTTCGGGAATTCTGCTCCGCGATCCGCGGCCCAATATCCGGCGCCAGCCTCCCGCGCTCACGCGCATTCGTCAGAGATTCTTCTGAGGGAAACATGACCGCGAATTTCGCTTCGTCAGCTTCGTCAAGAACCTCCAGCTTCCGAATCCTTTTTGCGAGCTTGCTCGCACCTCGAATTCCCAAAAAATCTTTGTCCCTTTCGTCAACGATTTCGCTGGTTCCTTTTATCTCTCCACCGGCGGAGTCTTTGGTCGCAACCCACTCGCGTATCTTCTCGCGATCGCCATCCGTCAGATCGGCGAACTGGATCCCTGCTCCTTTCTTCGATGCGCTCACCCACGCTACTTGTCCGCTCGCTTCAATCCAACCATCGGACTTCGGCAGTTGAAACCGTATGCTCGGAAAATAATCAGACATCAGCGTTTCGGCCACCGTGACGGCCAGCCCGCCTTCGCTGATATTCAAAGCAATCCCGCCGTTTTCCTCGCCCATCTCCACATACGCTAACCCGGGCGAATGGCTCCGCGCATGCGCGCGCCGGTCCGGCTTCTCCGACAGGCTTTCAAAGTGGCCCTGAGTGCTCCACATTCCCAAGTTACCTCTTGGGCCCATGCCCCAGGATTTTCACAAGGACGTTCGTGCGCTATTTTACTTAAATGAAAAACTCAGCATCCTCGGCAAGGTGCCGTATTTCACACACGACAATACGTTTGTATCCTCTCGCCGGCCATGCACGGACCGCCCTTCACGGCGGCCATATCCAGAGTTAACCCCGCAGCCTTGGATTAGTCGCGCTCCTTTTTCTCTCCGCCGGAACTTGTGAAAAGCGGTGACAATGCAAACCATCCTCGTCCCTAACGCGCTGACGCTGCGCAGTTTCCCGCATGTCGCCCGATTTTTGTGCACACCACTTTCAGCCCAGAAGTCGTGGAATGGTTCAAAGAGCAGGATGCATACACGCGTTTGGTACTTTCAAGGATTCCCGGCGGGGTGGCTATGCTTGCGAGGATCAAGCAACTCGACCAATCCGGCCCACCGCGTGTCTTCGACGTGCAGCGCTATCAGGACGAAAAATATTTCTATCAAAAAAGCTTCCCGATGAGAATGTCGCGAAACTTTATGAACGAATCGGGCTGCAGGGGCCGGAAAGACTTCTTCTCGACCCCGATAAGGACGTGACGAACCCAGGTGAACGCTACACGCTGAATCATTACGTGCCGTCCGACTGCCGCTGTCGTTCCCACTTTATAACTGTTCACTACTGAACAGACACCCGTCCTGAATATCGTTATTGTCGGGCCTCGATCCGATGGAACGTCGTATGGCGGCATGTCTCTTGTGGAGTGATTGCACACGGTAGTCCGAGCGGACCTTTGCAGTTTGGCCGCTTGGAAGCTACCCTTGCCGCCAGGTTCCAAGAGTTATTGTCTAAGTTGGGTGACGAGACACAGGCGTCCCGTCACCTTCCAAAAGGAGAATAATCAATAGTGGCTAAACTAACTACTGCTAGGAGAAAAAAACTTCCGACATCGGACTTCGTGGAAAGGAGCGTCAGAAAATATCCGATCCCTGACGCTGCTCACGCACGAGATGCTTTGGCGAGGAGCTCGGGAAAGCCAGAGCACGCCGCTGTCGTTACCGCAGTAAGACGAAAATTTCCACAAATAAAAATAACGAAGGCGTAACAGGGCAGCTTAGTGCTGGGGAGCTATTATCTGCGTGGTTTCTTGCGGCCCGTTTTGACCTCATCGGCGATTAGAGGCGTCGTCCGAATCATGCGCGAAAGGGCCGTGGCAAATGCCGATTTTCCAACGAACACGCGTTTTTTCATTTTTCCAACATTCTGTGTAGACCGACTGTGAGTTTCTTAATTTCTGTCACCCGAAATTCCGTTCTCTTTGTGCAGCCACGTCTTTCTGGTTATTCGTCTTCTGACGGACGCGGACAACTGAGGTTTGGCCATTTCTTTGACGACGCTCGCGAGAGTCGCGTCCGCTATCTAGAGCGGAGGCCGCAAGGGATGTTCTAACGCAAGGTGGCCCTTATACTCCGCTGCCGCTGCGTCGTAGGCTTCTCTCAGTTCACGCTCGGGACCAGAGCTTAGAAGGCCTCTCATCACAGGGCTTTCTGAACGCGCTCCGTTGGTGCCGAAATTAGTAATCTGAACATGCGATTCGGTAAGGCGACCGTTGCCAACAAGATTGACTTAGCGAGAGCACGCAAAGTGGGGACCTCGCAAATGTGATCCCAAAGCAACATGTTCCTGCGTTATGGTGCGCGGATTGTGCGCTATTTTCCGTAACGCTCCGGGCGGTACTTCCGTACCATTTCCAGATTGCAGTTCATTGCGTAGGATATTTCCAGTATCAAGAGTGGGCGTGAAGCAACGCCCCGGCAACCGAGCCAGAGAAAAGGTCACGGTGCCAGCCTCCAGAATCTGGAGGGATGCGGCCTAAGCAACGGGGCAAAAACCACCGTACTTTACCTTCCCCCCTAATTTATAACTCTGGTGGCTTCTCTTGCACCTATGGAGAAACCATGAAAAATGCATTTGAATCTTCAGGTTCGAGTCCGACCAATTTCGAACCCAACCTACAACCCTCGCCTGATATCCTCGTAGAAAACCACGGTTCTGTTTTCCTCCTGCGTCCTGCTTCCTCTGTCGGCCAAGCATGGCTTCAAGAAAATGTCATCGGTGAAGAGACTCAGCTCTTCGGCAACGCAGTGGTGTGCGAGCCGAGATACGTCGCTGACATAGTTTTCGGTGCTCGCGGCGAAGGTCTGGTGCTTCGATGACTACCGAAGGTCGCAGCAACTCCGAAACTCGAATTCGAGACAATGCCCACTTTGCCCGCCTCCTGCGCCAGCGACTGGAAAGTCGCCACGGAAATGGCGCATTGCGCGAGATGCTTGCTCGGATGTCGGACCAAGAACTGATTGATGTCTGGCTCCGAAACGAGCGACAAGGCCGCGATCATGCAGCAAAACTGCGGACAGAAAAAGATGGTGTCGAGTGAGCACGCCATTCACCCAAGCTGACCGACAGTTTCTAAAGTCAGTTGGTATCCGCGTGGAATCTACGCTCGACGAAACTCGGCTGGCTTTAGCGCAGCGCATCGCTAAGCACACGGCGCCGCTGCAGGTGCCTGTTGCGCCCGACGGTGCGAGACTGGCACTGATAAAGCTCGCGTTGAAGCGACTGCTAACCTCAACGTGAGCACATCTTTTGAGCCTCACGTCATCGCCATTTTCGCCAGTTACGTATTTTCAATACGGAGATCTCGATACCGGGTCGGCCCTGTCAACAGCAATCTGTGCCTTTTCCGGTTGACTCGGACCTGGAGACGGGATGATTTTGTCGACGATTCGGGGGATAGTGGTGCCTGGCTGTTCTGGAATTCGCGCGCAGTATCTAGATTCAGTTCCACTATCCTCGCGGACTTGGCCATGCGCGGCTTTGCCATTTCCTTCTTGACGCTGACGCTTCCACCCTCGTTCGGCAATCTTCATCGACTACGCGATTCAACACTGACGAGATCGCGGATCAGTCATCATTGCCCGGAACAAATCGCAAGATTTCACCGAGACGTCTTGCCGCTGGCAGCTCTCTCGCAGATAAGTTCGCCGCCTTAGAGAACACAAGCCCTGCAGACGCAGCGCTTGCTGATTGTGGAAAGTCGCGACTGTTCACAGTCAAGTAATCCTACCGGCACGCTTCGAGGCTGGATAGAGTAGTGCACTTGAAGGCCGGAAGGAAAGTAGTTGCGCAACTTCCGATCAATCGGATTACCAGACGAGCGAAAATCGAGTGTCGAGCCAGCGGCTATCGTCAATTTAAATCCGGCGTCGTCTCGAGGATTCTATGCGCTCTCCCTTTTGTCTTATCCTTTTGGCTTGCATTCTCTCTCTCAAATGTCTCGTGTGGCCTGCGATCGCTGGCCGCCGCGTGATAAGCGGCCTGCTGATGCTCGAGCATTTCGTGCTCGGAATTGTATACCGCACCGCACTGATTACATTTGAACGCATCCGTTATTGATTCAGTCATGTTAATTGCCACCCATAGTACTTCTTATTATCACAACTACTGGCGCTATCCAAGTTTAGTGCGTCCTGCGCACATTGGCGGCGACGAAGAGTTCCGGCCAGAATGACTTTTCCGATGCGATCGCAACGGCGGTCATCAACAAACGAGCAGGTGGCACGGGCTTAATTTCAGGCCGAAAAGTATTCCAACGCTCCACACAGGAAGGCATCGCGTTGCTCCAGGCCATTCAGGATGTTTACCTGTCGCCAAAGGTGAATGTCCCATGATCTCCCTGCTTTTCACGGAATGGGAAGGAACCTGTCATGAAAGTCCCAAGCGTGAGTTGCCGAGATCCTGCAATCACTGGGCAAGACCTCTTTGAGCTTGACAGACCGAGGACTCATACAGCATGCAATTGGTCGGCTGCGGCCAAAGACTCCATCAACAGGTGAAAAAACACAAACCCAGCGTATGGTCGCCAACCCTGGAGGGCGCGCTGCACGCTTGTGTAGTCCATCGCCTCGTGCCGGTGCAACCATTTGGCAAGTCGGTTCCGAGCACCGACGTCATCTCCCGGGAAAATATCGAGTCGTCCTAGTCCCCGCAGCAATGCGTATTCTGCGGTCCAGCGGCCGACACCCCTCAGCCTAAGCAAGAAATTAATCGCATCTTCATTGTTCAAATTTACCAGCGATTCCAAATCGAGGCGGTTGACAAGAATGTCGCGACTTAACTCCCGAAACGCACGCGTCTTGTGCCGGCTAAAACCAATTCTCCGGAAGGTCCGTGGTGACAAGCGCAGTAGGTCTGACGGATCAGGAGATCCGAATACCATTCCAGCTTCGGTCTCGAGGGCAAGATTTCCTAACCTCCCCAAGCGATTTAACAACTGCAGGCCCGCGGCGATCGTGAATTGCTGACAGGAGATCGCGTTGGCCAATGTCTCGAAAATGGTAGGAAAACGCACCGGTTTAAGACCTCGATATTTCTCTGCCAACTCGCGCCGTTTCGAACTGCGCGAGGCCATCCGGTAAAAAGGCTTCAGGTCCACTTGCAGGCCGAGCATCCGTGTAAGTAACATGTCAACTTCGTCCTTCGTGCTGGGGCCAACGCGCCGACCTATCACATTCACACGGAGACGCGGCTTCTCCGCAGAATCTTCCTGAGAAACACGAACTTCTGCGGGCTCGCCTTGAATCGAAATTACTCGCCGATAAGTGGAACCATCCCAACGGTCTATTTGATTCCCTGGACGGCGGCGCAACGCCCACGCCGTGAAGTCCAATCGGAAAGGAGCAACAGGCTTGAGCTCAAATGTGAGAGAAGGATGGGTCAAGTCACTCCGACGCCTTGCGTCAGCCTCGCTCTCACCCAATTGAAAACGCTGAGTGTCCTGAGCGCATGCTCTCATCGGTCTCCTCTGCACATCTCGGATCGTTTAACGCGATATCGGTATGAGCCGACCGTGGCGTGAATTCCGTACTTCATCAAAGTGCGCTGTAATTAATTCCCGACATCGGCTATCCGCCGAGATCGCTCCTGCCCACATACCGAGTATCTTCAGTTAGGCCATGAATCTACGCAATGGAATCTTTATACCAAGCAGCAAAACAACTGTAATCCGGATAGGAAGACTGACGACAGAGCTTTATGTCCTAACAACACGCCCATCTTCACCATCACCGACATTCAAATGTAGCCTTACGCGAGCCAATCGCGTAGCGTCGAAGACTGGATCTGGGCTCATGGCCATCGAAGCCGCTCCTTCGTCGTCAGCGCTTCCATTTCGATGATGTCGTGAACAGGTACAACGGATAGACTTCTCGGAAGATTTTCGCAACTTCCCGCTCGAACCTGTGACGCGTGATCGCCGCCGACTCAAATCTCTTTCGAACGATCCATGCTTGCAGTTTTTTCCAATGCTCGGATTTTGCGGGCCAGCCGTTGTGCTTTGTCCATTCGCTCTTTTCTGTCGAATACCAGTAGCTCTCGCATTTTTTCCTCAACCGGCGACTCTGAACTTCGATCCATTGCGCGTGTTCCATCCCGCGCGGTCGCGCAATCTCGATGAGCGGCGAAGTTCGACCGCTGCTATAGATGCGGAAGCCGCACGTCACGGTTTCCGCAGAAATACCGACGTAAAGTTGACCGCCCTCGCCACCCGGCTCCGCAAAGAAGAGGTACATCTGCGTGCGATACGGTGATTTGTCTCGGGCAAAACGGATGTCTCGGTTGATGCGCGAAAAATTGTCACCCACGCGTCCACTGGTTACGAATTGCGAATTCAATTTTTGTGCCGTCGGCGCCACCCGTTCGAGAAGCGCGCGGAACGGTTCCACAACTGTCAAACGATAGCGTTCGCGGTTTGTATCCATCCATGGCTTGTGGTTGTTCCGTCCCATTTCCCGGAAGAACCGGAAAATTTCCTTCGAAAAAATCCCGCGCGTCTCCGCCATCGTCCACCTTTTCCACAGAATCGCGTCCCCATTCTAACTGATCATGCAGATATTCTCTCGCGTGTCGCCTGCACGGGGCTGAGAGCCCGCCCAGATTGGCTCTTGCCTAGGTATACCGTTGGCCATACGCATCCTGCATGAATGAATTCTTATAAGTCGAGCGACCAACTTCATCAACTCTTGCTGGAGCCGACACAAGCAGAGGGAAATCAGCAAGTTGCAACAAACCTAGCAAGCACTTACTCCTTTCTTCTTCATTCTTGGTTCGCAAATTGCCATCGTTTACTAAGACTTGATTGACATATAGATGACGGTGGGTGTTTCCTGGTAGGCTTGACCTGCGTTTTCTCCCCGCCGCGAGGGCCACGTCCTTGTTCGTTACGTGGTTCCGCATCCAGTCCACTACTACCGTCACCGGATCCATAGCTGGTGCAGTTCGCTTCTGACTTGCCAAATCGCAGATTTCTGTGCGAGATTCTCGTCCATGATTGACCGGAACTTATATACTCCTCCACAGGCGAGGAATGCCGCGAGGTCTTCGCAGGCCGTCGCACTCGGTTTCTGTCATAGACGGCTAACCGATGTCGAAAATTCAGCGGCACGACGATGACCGATCCGATCCTAAATCCCGAGGGACGATTCACTCTAAATGGAGGCGAGTCCGATGTCCAAGACGTTTAAGCGCGGCGACCACGTTGAATGGAACTCAGAAGCTGGAAGAGTCCGTGGCGTAATCGTCAAGAAAATTGTTTCTGATGTACGGGTCAAAGGCTATGTGCATCATGCCTCGAAAGACGAACCCCAATACATCATCAAGAGTGAAAAGACCGACCACGTGGCAATTCACAAAGGGCAGGTACTGAAACATATAAAGGCTAAGAAAAAGATGAAACCAAACAAAACAAAAGCAAGGAGAAAGACGAGCTGACTCAGGAGTCAAGAAGAAGATTACGGTGCATTATGCAAAATTTGTTCTCATACCTTCTGGCGTAAATGAGGATTGCGCAGATTGCGGCCAGATTCAAAACTTGCGCGATGATGAACACGATGTCCCTGATCATGCCCGCGTAGGCCAAGAACAGCAAGGCTCCCAGGAACCAAAGACTGTAAGCCCTGATGCTTATTCCGGCCGAGCAGTGTTCCTTGATCAGATGTCGAATTTGGGGAATGTAAGCCGCGGCAACTATACAAGTTCCAACAAACCCAAAGGTTTGAGACAGCCTCATAAGTACACTCCACAACCAACGGATTCTCTTGTCTGGACGTCACCTCCAAGGACACCGAGAAGTTCTTGTCTGGCGATCGCGATGCAAGCCGGTTTTGCGAGATGATGCCATGCTGGACGCTGCAACTGGGAGTTTCTGTACAATGAAGAACATCTCCGGATCTTGAGCACATATGGGCGACTGGCTAACGTTTCTTAGTCATTCCTGAAACTCTCGCGGACCTTCATAGCGGAGACGAAAGAAAGCGTGGTGAGGCACACCGTAATGGATGCTTATCAATCTAAACCAGGGTGCAGATTCAGGTGTATAACTTACATCACCGTACGTCGTCGGCCGGTCGATCCCCGGCTTGGTAGACTTGCCCAAGATTTGGAGCGAAATCGTCCGAAAGTCCTCATCAATTAGATGTTTCTTGAGGAGCTCACCATAAAGCGTCGGCCCGCCCTCACAAAGCAGCGTCCGGATGCCATGCTCTTGACATAAAAGTTGCGTTGCGGTCGCAAGATCAACCCGCTTGCCAGCACCCACCGAGACAATCTTAATTGTCTCCTCCCGTCCTGACCCCTTGAGCTGCAATCGAAGATTCTTTTCTCCCTCCGCAGATGTAAGAATCCAAGGTTCAACCCGCGGAGAATCAAAAACGCGAAGAGTGACATCGATGTTTCCAGAACCTGTAAGAACGATGATTTTCTGCTTGTCGAGACTTAAAATTTCCTCACGGTACACTCGCAGCTGCTCGTCATCGATGCCGTAGTCGGCGCCACGCGCGTCACGGCCCGGCTCTTCGCGGAGGGTGTTCGCCCCGATCAATTGTCCGTCGTGATGGGCTCGCAGGAAATCCATCAGCCAACGATCTTCCCTGCTCCTTGAAACTTCTTTGCCACCAGCATGGCCTTTCAACTCCCTGAAAGAAGCCCTCCCGTCGAGTCCCATCACAAAATTGGAGCTCATATACGGACGATGAGTGTCACGACGCTCCGGAAACCCAAACGGGCCATAGCGCTCTTTGATGTGTCGCGGCAAGGGAAACGTATCTTCGCTCGCGCTATAGCAGAGTTGAAGATCCATCGTCGCCTCCTAAAAAATGGCCCGATACTTGAGATGCAGGGCACTCTACGCTCACGCCATCCCGGTCATTTCTGTTGATCGCTAAGAGTTGGAACCTACCCGGCAGCTTTGAATGAGGCGCTCTTCGATGCAATCGAGGCAAGCATCTCGTTCCAATCTTTTACAAATGACTCGGCGGCTTCTCGCTGGAGATCCATGGCAAGCTTGTCATAGTCGATGCCCGCTTTAGCAAACTTTGCAATCACCTCCTCGGCGTCGCCTCCGTCAGCGGCCATGAGCTCACCCACTGAGCCATGGTCCGCGAAAGCGAGCAATGTCTTGTCAGGAATTGTGTTGACCGTGAACGGAGCTGCAAGCGCCTTGATGTAGAGAACGTCTGAAGCAGCCGGATCCTTTGTACCCGTGCTAGCCCAGAGCAGTCGCTGTGGCCGGGCTCCGGCATTCGCCAGTCGCAGCCATCGGTCCGAGTCGAGTAATCGGCGATAGGCTTTGTAGGTTCGCTTGGCGACGGCGATCCCAAGCTTATCTCTCAACTCTCCATCGACTTTCTCCATCGTCGCCTTGTCCCAGCGGCTGATGAAAACAGAAGCCAAGGAGCAAACAGCAGGATTTAGTCTCGCTTGGATGCGTCGCTCGATGCCGCGCAAATAGGCTTCCGCGGCTGCCAAATATTGCTCGCGTGAAAAGAGCAAGGTCACATTCACTGGCACACCGGTAAAGATCGACTCCTCGATCGCTGGAATGCCTTCGGGAGTACCGGGAATCTTGATAAAGAGGTTGGGCCGCTCAGCCCGAGCGCAAAGCCGCCCGACTTCGGCGATCGTACCTGGTGTGTCGTAAGCGAGCGTGGGCGAAACTTCAATGGACACCCAACCGTCGATGCCGTTCGTCCTGTCGTAGATCGGACGGAACAGATCGGAGGCCTGCCTGAGGTCCTCGATTGCAAGCTCGAAGAAGAGAGCTTCACCTGACTTGCCCTGTTTCATTTTCTGGTGGATGGCGTCATCGTAGAAGTTCGAGTTCTTAATCGCTTGGTCGAAGATCGATGGGTTTGAGGTGAGCCCGGTAATCGAGAGGTCGTCGATGTAGTGTCGGAGCGTCCCACTCGTAAGGAGCCCACGTGTAATGTTGTCGAGCCAGAGACTCTGGCCGAGATCATGGAGCTGTTGTGTCGGCTTCATACTTTTCTCCTTCTTGCAGAGGTGACATTTATTTCGAACCTTTCAGCACTTTCGCGTGCACAATGAGGGCTGCTCATGCGCCATTAAGCTCGACCAAGCCTCAAAACGGAGAACTGGTTTAGTAGCCTGCAAATTCTTCTGCGCGAATGTCGTCGTTACTCGTTCCTGCCTTGGTCAACATCTCGTGCAAACCTTTCACCATAGCGGGCGGCCCGGCAATGTAGTAGATGGGCGACGCCGCGCCCTTCAAATGCTTTCCGAGCATCTCTTGATCGATCAAGCCGGTTTCGCCGTTCCAAGGTTGATGGGATTTCTCCATTTCAGTCATGCTGGCAATTAACTTGTACTTCGGATTGTCTCTTTCCAATCTCTGAAGCTCTGCGAGGAACGCTGCATCTTCCGGCCGCCTGTTGGAATAGAAAAGGACAACTCGATTCGCCCACTTTTCCTTCGCTGCCCAATGGACAATGCTTCGAAACGGAGTGATACCAATCCCGCCTGTGAGGAATACGGCCGCTCGTTTAAAATCATTCTGAAGAATCAAATCCCCGGATGGCCCTTCGATCTTCACCGCGGTCCCAAACGGCATTGTCCTCAACACGCGTTTGAACGCCGTATCGCGCATCCGCGTGGCCACCATCAAGGTTTCTTCGTGAGGGGCGCTCGCGATCGAAAAACTGCGCACATTTCCTTCGGAATCCGTCTCCGAAGGATCAAGCAAAGTCATATCGAGGTATTGGCCGGCCTTGAATGTCCATCCTGATGGCTTTTCGAACCGGAAGGCCATGGTGCCTTCCGCAACTTCCTTGCGATCCTTCAGTTTGCAGATGAAACCCGGTGACGCCGCAGCAGTGCTCATAATTGGTCTCCTTCCGATCCTGTACCTCGATCAATTCGTGTCTTCGTTTCCTTCGGGGAACCGCCAAACCTCGCGAATCAGATCCCCGCCTCCTGGCTGAAATACTGATAATCCTCCCGCCAGCCGCCTTGGCCCTGGCCAATGGTTTTGTAATCCTCGATAAACTCGATTGCGCGGATGTACTTTACCATCGTGAATCCAAGCTGAGTTTCAACGCGAAGCCGGAGCGGCGCTCCGTGCAAAATCGGCAGCGGTTGGCCATTCATCTCGTAGGCAAGAATCGTCTGTGGATCTTCCGCCAACTCCAAGCGAATCGTGCCGTAGAAGTACCCCGGTCCTTGGGCGTGTGGCTCCGATGTGGATTTATTGTCGAACGCATAGAAAACGATGTAGAGGGCGGCGGGAAGCGGATGGCAAAGTTCGACGATGTGATGCAGAGATACACCGCCCCACTCCGCAACACCTGACCAGCCCTGGATGCAACAGTGCTTGGTAATTTGAGTTAGTTTCGGCATTGCGCGCAGATCTTGAAGCGTTAGATGCAGCTGCCTTTCGACCAATCCGCCGATCTCTAAGCTATAGTTTGCAAAGTTTTCGCGCGCCATTGCCAAATAACTCTCCTCTTTCGGCGGCCGGCCGTTGACCCAAAAGTATGGCGAGATGTCCGCATGCGAGTAATGTTGCGCGGAGATTTCATGACCGAAAAGCAGTGTGCGCAGCGGATCGGTGATCGACTGAGTGCGTTTTTGAACGAAGCGCGGAATGCGATGTGAACCGATGGTGGTCACGACGTGTATCGCGACGATGCCCGTCAACCCAGCGAGCCAGACGACGAGAGCCAGCGTCAGGTGTGGATCGTGCGTCTGCCCCAGAACAATCATCGCCAGCTCTCTCCTGAAACCATGTAGAGCCACGATCGTGACATGTCCGATGAAGAATACGATGAACGTGCAAAGAGCCAGGAAATGCAGACTCCGTGCGCTCTGTCGTCCGTGAAAGATTTTGATATACCACGGGAAGCGAGCGGCGATGGCCGGGGACATCGCTATTCCCGTCGCGATGCTGAACGGCGCGAGGGAAAATATGACAGCAGCGTAGCTCAACTGTTGCAATGCGTTGTATGTCCCCGGATCTTCCACGATGTGAAAGCTTAAGTAGCTCAGCATGGCGTGCCATGCGTCCGGGACGATCTGCCAGGAAGTGGGGATTAGCCGCCGCCACTCCGGCGTAACAAAGAGCATCACGATGTAGATCAAACCTGTCAGCAGCCAGGCGAAATCCGCGAGAAAGTGCCAATGCCGTCCGAGACCTAGATTTTCATGGCCTGGCAGCGCAATCGCGGGCGGGAATGAGGTTTCCTCGTCGCTCGCCGCCCAGAGTTTGTCTTTGGGTCTTTGCTTCTTCGTGAGCTTAAGCCATTCGCTACCCGGCGTGCAGTGATCGTTCCAGTAGAGTCTCGGATGCGCGCTCAAGATCTCGAGACCGCTCCGAACGAGAAGCGACAGCAGGAGAAAGTTGAAGAAGTGCGCTGCCCGCAGCCACAATGGATAATCAAGAGGCATCTGTGATCACATTACAAAACCTTAACTTATCGGTTATCCCATAATCTCTATCGAAAACGAACTGGGAGGATTTCGAGGCTTCATTCGACGAGTCTCGAATCGCCAGACTGTACCGAAACTATCTACCCGACGACGCTACTTTCGCTTCGTCGCTTGACTCGCCCGCCGCCGCGATCCCCGACAGGGTACGTGATGCGGTGCCCTTGGACACGTGCAAAAGGAATGAGCGAATGAACCTTGGAACGTTTCATGCTCATAATGTCGCCAACCCTAATCCCGCGTACAGTCAGCGCATCGGCGATGAGTGATCGGTGGCAACGCCATGGAACCGCTTCCGCGCACATAATGGCGCTCCGCTTCTCCCGGACCAATTTGATCAGTCTCTGTAACCCCACTTCGAATTCTGGAGTCTGCATGTAGTCGGCAAATCCACGAAACGAGGTATTGCGCCATCCCATATTTGGCGAATCGCATCGCGCGAGGCGCAAGCCTCCGAGCTTCCGTAAGTGCACGTAGCCGATCTTCGCGGACCGCAGCTTTTTCCGCAGGGTCTCTCGGTTGAACTGGGGATTGTGCCGCGAACGCGGGATACTGCGCACATCGATGACGCGCCTTACTCGGTGCGCCCGCAGAAGGTCGAGGAAGGCCTTCCAGGTTCGGGTCGAATGCCCAATCGTCAAGACAGTGCGCATTTGGGTCTTGACCTTTCTCACGATCAGTACTCTTCCCGTGGCAGGCAATGAAAGTCGATCATCCCACCACAAGAACTCCACTGAGAATTTCGATCCGGCTACAACTTCCAATTCGGCCCGGCGTTGCCCCGATATTCGAAAGGGCGCACTTACTTCTGCTGATCAGGCTCGCATGTATCAGAGCCTTGACCATGCCACGACAACGTGAGCAAGAAAGCGCTATCTTCCTCTGCTTCAACATCATGGGAAACGCATTGATCCAGCACAAGCAACTGCCCCGTGAGTAGCTCCACCGTGCGATTTGGTAGCCTAAGGCGAATGTGTCCCGAGAGAGTCTGCACCGAGATCCTTGCGGTCGTCCTGTGCTCATGCATGCACATCCTCTTCCGCATTGCGAGTAAGACGATCCTGAGGTCGGGATGCTTCACAAGAGTCTTTGAGCTAGGCCCCGTTCCCTGCAGCCAAGCATTCTCTTTGTGCAGGCTTTGTATTTCCTCAAGTAAATCACACTGAAGAATGGGTGTGCCGAGTGTGTCCCCAATCATCGCGTGTCCCACGGGGCTTAGCTGAGACTCTTTCTTCTTTGTTTGTGCCATCGTGGTTCACCTCTGTCTTCATCCTGAATAGTTGGTTCGAGCGCGCGGTCCCAGTGAGCCCCAAACCTTTAGACAGCCTCATGAATGCATTCAGTAGCCAGCGAAGTCCCCGGAGCGGATATCGTCCTCCCTCACACGGGCCTCGGGCGCGCCTGATGATCTAGCTTTGACGGATCGAGCTTTGGTTTCACGAGGTTTCGAAGCAGCACCTTTGCGTGCCATGGACAGCGTTCTCCTTCGCGCAATTGGTGGTGAAGCCAGCCTGCGGTTCCACATTCACATGCAGAATAGGCCGCTAAAGCCAGCAAGCACGCGCGCTGTCGAATCTAGCACGGCTCACATCTGCGATCCATTCGCGAGAAAACATAATTCATCGATCGAAGTTCATGCTCAAACGACCCAAGGCTATCGCTCCCAAAGCTAATCCAAAATCACGCAGCGCTATATCGTAGTAACCCGATAGCAGCAGAAGATTAATGATGATCCCGCACAGCCACGCCGCGACAAGATAGGCGCCAATCCGTGGCTTTATCGCCACGAGGATGCCGGCAATGATTTCGATTGCGCCAATGACCATCATTAGCGTGTGCGCCGGTATTGGAGATATTCGGGCAAATACGGGAGCTAGGTACATATCCCAATTCACGAGAATATGCGTGAATTTGTCGAGTCCGGCAATAACCGGAAGCGCCGTGAAGCCAAAGTGAAGAATTCGATACGCTTGATAGGTCGGGTTACTCGCATCTCGTCCTTCGATTGCAACAACTGTAGCCATTAGATGTCTCCTTAGAAACTCAGTTTGGCCGTCTAGTCGCACTCCTCATTGCCTGAGATGGGCCTGTGCCCTGGGACGAGAATTGGAGAATGAGGGCTCCGGAAGCCGACCAAATTGTTGGCTACGAAGGGATTACCTCCCTTTTTGTGAAAGCAGCAATTTCATTATGTCGCGTTGCTCCCGACTCCTCTGTTGGGCACATTCTCAATTTAGCTTCGCGCCACCAATCACAGCGACTTCAGATATTCAACTAAGTCACTTTTCTGCTGATCGGTTAGGCCCAGAGTGAAGAAGCTGTTGTAGTGCTCGACTACATCATCGAGGGTGACGAACCGGCCGTCGTGGAAGAAGCCACCGGTTGTGTGCGTCCAAAGTCCCTTCAACGGAGATGTTCGGTACCGTTTGTCTGGAGCTCGGTTCGCTTGGAAATCGTCAATCCCAATTTCTTGAGGCGTATGCATGTTCCATCCGGGTTCGGTAAACAGTGGAGGGACGTGGCATGTGGCGCACTTTGCCTGCCCCTCGAACAACTCTTTGCCGCGTGCTGCTGCATCTGGGTCAAAGCTCCCCGCGGGCGGCTTCGGAGCGGGAATGCCAAGCTGGTAAAATTGCAACGACCCTAGCTTGGCGGTTACGAGATCAGGATCGTTGTGTACGTGGCCGGAACGTGCTCGCGCCGCGACGGGGAATTGTGCTGCATCATCGAGCCGTTCATCGAAGAAGTTTCCCTTTCCGTGCATCTCAAGAACGGCCACGAAGGCATTCCAGTATGTCACCGAGCCCCAGCCCGTCCATGTGTGCAGATTCACTCCAGTGAGGCCGAATGCCGGAGGAATTAACACGGCCGCGGTCTTGCCGTCTGGTCGAAATCCCTTTCCATCCAGAAACAGTTCCGCATCAAATTTCCCAGGCCCCCCAGCCGGCAAGCACATTCTTCACTGTGGCGACGTCGACGCCAAGCAGTTCAGCAAGGGGATCAAGATTCGGTGCAAGAGAAGTAATCGCGCCGACGTTCAAATCCCGGTTCGGCCAGCCATCAAGCCGATGGCCAATGCCGGGACCCAGCGAGTTGTCGACGGTAGAGTGACAGAGGGCGCATTGAATGCCCATGGAACTGAGACTGCCTTGTCGGTTGAAGTGGCCCGTGAGTCCTAACACTGCATTCAGTTTCAATAGGGCCAGAGTCGTGGCCGGATCGTTTAGATTCACTTTGCCATTTTTTAATGCCTGGACGAGGCTAGCCGGAAGCGCATCCACATCTACCTTCAGGCCCACTGCCAATGCCGTGCTCGGACTTACGCCTGGTCCAACGCCTCCTAGCTTTGCGCCTTCAATCGCCTTGTGAAGCTGAAGCGCATCGCCCCAAAAAGCTTCGTCGCCGAAAGTGTCATAGCGAAATGTTTGCCGGCCATTCTTGAGCATTCTTTCGGAATGCTGGAGAATCGCCGCATCGACGTCTGAAGCGGCGGGTTCTGAGGTGCTCTGTCCGGTGGCGTCTTGAGCGGTTTCCTCTTGGTGAATCGCTGTCGCCGGCGGAAGACCCGTCTCCGCAACCACACGCCTGGATATCCCAAACGCCGCGCCAATCAGAAAAAGAGCAGCGATGAGAACGACGATCCCAATTTGCTTTCTCATGCTCGTAACCTCCAAGTGTGGATTAGGCCCGGCATTCATATTGGACAGGCGTGCTAACATTATTCGCTGACCGAATGCGTTATTAGGGCGAGACCTAAAACTAGTTTTAACCTACGACATAAAAATGCGAATGTAAAGGGGATTTTATGGCTATTCCTGAAGGCTTTGAGGGCTTACGGTTTGCTTGCGAATGCGTTTCGGCACGTCGCGGTGGTTATAGCGACCCCTGGGCAAGTATCGCTAAAGAGAAGCTTGTAAACGACGGGACCAAGGAAGAGATCTTGAATCTGGTCGCCCGAGATCCCCAGACGATTTCTCAGCTCGCCGGAGCGTTGAGCCTCTCCGCGGCAAGCATCCATAAGCACGTCAGTGAAATGACGGAGAGCGAACTTTTGCGTGAATCCACCGGGCGGGAACGGAAACACCCGGCAGAGCGTTACTACGAACCGAATTTTCTTGTCGTCAAGGCGGATGATCACGCCGAATTTGACGTGCTTTGTCGTGACATGGCCGAGCTGATTGCCGACCTTTTCGAGAAGAACTGCCCGCGGCTTGAGCGAGCTTTAAACAACACGGGCGTTATCAGCCGGGGTTGGGCGTTCGCTGACCTGGCACAGTATCTGTACGCCAAAACACAGCGCGGCGCTCGCGAACTGCTGGAGCAGCGCGGTGCGCTCCCGCCAAGACAAGAGCACCAGAATGGTTCAAAGTGGATCTTCTGGGCTGAAGAACCAAACGCTGACGCAGATAATTAGTGACCTTTAAAGAGGCTAATGTGCGGAACGTGTTCCGCAGGATGGAAAGGAACAAGTGGCATTGGGTTCTGAACTTGCAGCGTTGAATGCGGAAGTCCAGGTATACCATTAGCATTCTACAGTGTCGTTATCCTCATTCAGGAATAGGTCGATTTCGATGCAGAGCAGGCAGAAGACCTTTCGGTGCAGGGTCGAATCTTCATCGTTCCCATTGCTATGTCTTCTCGTTTTGTCCGTTGCTGCATGCACGTTTCCAGCTGACACCGTGACGTCCACTTTGCTTATCGGAAGTTCTCGGATTGATGTCACCGTCGACGAAGGCCAGCTTCACACTCCCAAAGCAGATGTGATGAAGTGGGTGCAATGGGCCGGGGAAGCGGTTGCCGCTTACTACGGCCACTTCCCACTTCCGCACGTATCAATTGGCATCAGTCCGTTTGGCGGGACTGGGGTGCGCGGCGGCCGGACGTTCGGCGATCACGGCGGCCGCATCTTGATTCATGTGGGCCGAAATTCCACTTTTTCGGTTCTTGCCGACGATTGGATGCTGACCCACGAAATGGTGCATCTATCTTTTCCTTCGGTGTCTCATAATCACCACTGGATTGAAGAAGGTATCGCAACCTACGTTGAACCTATCGCGCGCGTCCGCGCGCATCACATGGATCCGAATCAGATGTGGTTTGAAGTGGTTCGCGATCTGCGCAAAGGTTTGCCGGAGGCAGGCGATCAAGGCCTCGATCATACGCACACCTGGGGCCGCACGTATTGGGGCGGAGCGCTATTTTGCTTCCTCGCCGATATCGAGATCCACCGCGAAACGGAAAACCGCAAAGGACTGGAGGATGCTTTGCGCGGGATTCTCGAAAGCGGCGGAGATATTCGCGAGGATTGGGACTTGGAGAAGGCGCTGAGCGTTGGCGATAGGGCCACTGGCGTAGCAGTGTTGCGACCGCTCTATTACAAAATGAAAGATCAACCGCACAAAGTGGATTTGCCGGCGCTGTGGACCCAGCTCGGAATCGAGCGTGACGGCAATAGCGTGCGGTTTGTGGATTCCGCTCCGTTGGCGAAAACTCGGGATGCGATGACATACGGGTCCGTTTCACCCGCGTTGAAGCCTGTTGTGGCGTTCGAAAACTTTCCGATTTTGGCCGGACGCACAGGAGCAACACCTCACAATCGTTGATTAATACTTTCGTGGCTTGAGGCCATTGGCGGGAATGGAAGCGGGATAGTCGGCCTGATCCTATTTCCCCGCGTCGAGCGTCAGCTCCTTTAAAGAGCTAGACAACACATTCTGTCGTGCGGACAGCTTCAAGCGAGTCGGTAAGTCCTCCTGCATCGGCTTTGCGCAAGGATAAAATATCACGCGCGAATCACGTCGTGCCGGCTCTTCGCAGACACCTGCCGCCCTAGGTTATCGGGATGTCCCAGGGAGTCTACACCCTAGCCGTGCTGCCTCTCATGAAATGCACCACAAGTAATACCAGTCCCAAAACTAGGAGTTGTGTTCCGCAAAAAACCCGTACGACGGAGATGGATGCCCGTGAATCTCATCGAAATGCGAGGTTGCTCACAAAAGGCCACACGTGGCATCCTCCGGTGCCATGAGAACTGCTCAGGCCCTGTTTCGCTTGGCCTCCATGCTCCTAGCTCTTGCCCAGGACGCTCTCCGATTCCTACTACTGGGGACGCGTTCGAAAGCGGCCCTCAAGGCGGAAAACATTTTCCTTCGCAAACAGCTGGCTCTCTACCTGGAACGTGAGGTGAAGCCTCGACGGGCGAGCAATGCCACTCGCTTGTCCCTGGTTCTACTCTCTCGGCTTTTTGCCTGGCGAGACACTCTGATCATCGTCAAGTGCGAGACCCTCCTCGGCTGGCATCGCATGGGCTTTCGCCTGTTCTGGCGATGGAAGTCGAGGCCGCGCGGCAGGCCGCGATTGCCAGAAGAGATACGGAAACTGATCCGGAGAATGGCTCGGGAAAATCCCACGTGGGGAGAAGAACGGATTGCCGCCGAGTTGCTCCTCAAGCTATACATTCGGGTCTCGCCCCGGACGGTCCGACGGTACATGCCCCCTGATAACGGGCCGGGGAAACGAGTTCCTTCTCAACGATGGGTGAGCTTCGTACGGAATCACGCCCAGGCCATTGTGGCTTGCGACTTCTTCGTCGTGGTGACCGCTTCCTTTCGCGTTCTCTATGTCTTTGTCCTCATGGAGGTCGGAACCCGCCGGATCGCCCACTTCAACGTCACTGCGCATCCGACCGCTGCCTGGACGCTCCAGCAGTTTCGGGAAGTCATGACCGGGGAGCAGTCCTACCGGTTTGTGCTCCACGATCGGGACAGCATCTACTCGTCCGATCTCGATTCGGCTTTGAAGGCGATGAGCTTAAAGGTATTGAAGACACCTTTTCAGGCCCCTCAGGCGAACGCGTTCTGTGAGCGATTGATCGGTACAGTTCGCCGTGAATGCCTGGATTTTCTGATCCCGCTCAATGAAAGGCACCTGCGGGGCCTTCTCAAAGAGTGGGTCACACACTACAACTGGGGCCGGCCACATTCCAGCCTTGGACCGGGCATCCCCGATCCAGGGTTCTGCTACCAGCAGGGCACACTGTGCGGACACCTCATTCCAGTCGGCCATCATGTTCTGGCCAAGGCGATTCTGGGTGGACTCCATCACGAGTACAGATTGGAGAGGCGGCCCGCTTGACTCTATTGAGGTGCAATGGAGTTGAGAAAACACCCTGGCGCGGTGTGTTGACTTCCGTGCAACCGCGGATTCGATTGGGCCGCTCGTTCGATCAGCGCAGCCGTATCTGGGTTACGCGCTCAGGGTGCGCGGCAACATTGGGAACGAGGCCCGAGAATTCCTCGTGGGCGTGGGAGAAGGCGCTCAGGCCAAACACGAGTTCCGGGCTGGTGACATCGTCTCCGGTGAAGCGCTGCCGGTTGCCGACCCGCGTCTTGAGACGGTTGAATTCTACAAGGCCAGCAACCTGAAGGTCACTGTACGTCAGCTTGGTGGAGAGACACCGCCGCCACCGTGGCGTGGTGTTCCACCGCCGCTTTCGGTCTACCGCGAACGCGGTCACCGGCGACTCGCAGCGCGAACCTACGAGGAGAAGTGCACGACCTGCCTGTGGGGATGCCATATGCCGGTCGAGATGATCATCGATCAGTGGAATCCGGGCAAGCGCCGCTACCGCACTGAGACATTCTGCTACGGCCCTCGTTCCTGTCCTCTCTACCGATCCGGACCGGCGCGCAAGGTTCCGGGCCGTCGTGGAACGACTTACACGGAGGAAGACTGGGTTGACGATGACGCAACTTCACGCCGCGGTCCTGACGAATGAAACACCACGGCACAGACTGCAATTTGGAACATCAAAATGAAGGATTCTAAGGCATCCATTGAATTTTTGCGGAGCACAATGGCGGAGAGGGTGGGATTCGAACCCACGGTTGAGTTTCCCCAACACACGCTTTCCAAGCGTGCTCCTTAAACCGCTCGGACACCTCTCCGTTTTTTGTGGCTCATCAGGTTAGCACACTCAGAATGCGTGTCGGAGATGCTTTTGTCGCCTGGTTTGCGGCTTGATGCCGCGCAATCGTGGCGCCCCGGTCGCGATAGCCGAATGAATTTTAGCTTCAGGATTTAGCTGACCTGGCCGGTCTGCAGATAGATCGGTCCGATTGCCTCCGCACTAGTCCGGGGGAATCGAAACCACTACTGGAATTCATGAGTGCGCTGCGAACCGTTCTTGTGGTGTTTCCGCCGATATTGTATTTTTGATCGTGGCGCGGCCGGAATTGGTCCGGCCGTGCCACAAACCGGTTGGATGATTTAAGGTTTATTTTTCTTCGGTTTTGCCCTGCTAAGTACTGACGACTGCGTCGCGACTTGCTCCAATGAGCCCGCAAATTCGGACCCATTGTCGACCTCGACCCAGAACAATTGCCCGCCGTTCGCTTGGTAGGCGACCACGTCCAGATTAACCGCAGTAAAGTCAGTGCCGGTGGTGCCCACGGTAAACGGATTGAGGGTGTAGCGTCCCGCATGGGCAACATCGGGCGCAGCGGTTGCGTTAAAAGTGGCAGTGTTTGAAGTCACCGTAGAGCCGGTAAGAGCGCCAAACGGATCGCTAAGCGCTCCCGTACCGGCGAACGCGCCCGTAGTGCCACTCACGGTTGCCTCACCAACAAAATCGAACTCGTCGTCATTCGCGCTAGTGTCTCCTTGTGCTCCAAAGGCGTAAGCACCTGAGAAAGAAGTAGCCGCAGTATCAGTTTGTGGCAATACCGCTCCAATGCCGACAAGGTTTGAATCCATCTCGGCAAGGAGCGCGCTACCTCCCCCGCTCGTCTTGTTGTTGGGATCAAGTATGTTCAGAGTCGGGTCGATCGCATATAAGCCGAACGTTACGACGTCACCAAAACTCCCGTTAGCAAAGGTCATGGATCCGTACCCGGTAGTGGCAAGAGTGAAGGAGCCGTCGAATGTTTGATCGATCAACGGAGCGTTCGTAGTCGAAAGTGATTCGTTCAAATCTCCCACTCCGCTGAAGCTATTACCGTCCGTGGTGAACTGGCCTGCGGCGGCGTAGAGCCCGCTGTTTGCCATGGAGAAAATGGATTGCCCGATTGAACCGTTCCCAAACCCCCCTTGAAAATCGCCTTGGCCGTAGGCCGAGCCGACGGCCGTTTCCGTAGTGTCCACGTCGATCAGCCGCAGGCATTCCGGACCGACCACGTAGTAAACAAATGAAGTAGAGAGGCCACTACCGGTGACAGTGCCGCGTCCCAAAGAATCGGGCATCGACACCGTAGCTCCAGCGGGAATTGCTGTGTTCAAGGTAACATTTCCCCCGTCGTTGACATCGTACATGCCTGTGAGCGCGCCGGAAACCACGGTGAATACCCCACCGTCAGCTGTCGGCGCTCCCGAGGGATCATCACCCGCAGCAACAAAAGAAAATGTGTTTGTGGGTTGCGCTGTCGAACTCTGAAGGTCCAGGCTTCCCAGAGATGTTGCGGTTCCGTCGAATTGCATAATGACCGCATGGCTAGTGTTCGCGAATGCAAGGGCGAAGACCTCTGTGCCATCGGCACCCAAAGATCCACTGGCGGTGGTGATACTCAACGTAGCGTTTCCGCTCCCATCCCCCGCCATGGTCAGAGTCCCACCGGTTATAGCGTCGGCTGTGATCGTCTTACCGTTCCCGTCATTGTAATCCTGCTCGCCGCCGACAACGGTGCCGGAACCATCCGTGGCAATGGATACAACCCCGGCGATGCTGTAGATGCCGAAGGTTCCATTCTCCTCACCCGTCGCGTAGAAGGTGAAGTTCTGCCCCACTAGGCCTGCAATCGTTACGTTGGTGGAAGAGCTCACGGATGGCTTCGTCACGGACGTGGCGATAATTGTTACTGAGCCGCCACCCGGGGCGGTTGTCGGCGCGGTGTATACGCTGTTAGCTCCACTTGCCGTTTGCGTGGGGTTAAATGATCCGCATGATCCGGCAGGTGTGCAGCTCCATGTCACGCCGCCCATTTTAGAATCATGAGTCACGGTTGCAGCGACATCGCTGCTGGCGCCCGGTGCCAGCGTTGTGGGGAAAGTTGTAATCGTCACCTTAAGATCACTGTTGCAGCCGCAGCCCGCGATACCTAGCGTGCAGAGCGAAAGGAGAATGATGCAGAGAGTCCCGCGGCTCATAGCTGCCCTCCTTTTGATTCAGACCCGGAGCGCGCCGTGGTTTGGTAAACGAAGCCATGTTCGTTACGGATCGTATAGACATGGCCATTCGTCTGAACCAAGCGAGCGAACAGCACTCGCTGATTATTCACCGTCTTTAAAACACCGGTGATTTGAATTGACTGGCCTGCTGACACAGAGAGAGCGTTCTTGCCTCTCATCGCGAACTTTCCCAAGCTAGCGTCTACTTTGCCCGAAGCTGTTTCGACAATCAGAAGCGAACCGCCCGGCATCCTCATTTCGCGAGAGGTCTCTTTCATCACACTGGTTACAGTGCCTGTGACCGTTATTTCTTTGCTGATGTCGTACCAGAGATGTCCGCCGGTTTTAGTGGTTGTATCGGTCGTTTGCGCTTGAAGCGGCAATGCAAATAAACAAAGAGCCACAAATACTGGCCCGAATGCTAAGAACCGCCATTTCATAAAAGCCTCCATGCGAATTTTTTCGGAATCCAAGAATCAGACATGAGTTCCCATTCGCGTGAGAATGGGAGAGCAGTCCGCGACTTCACTCTCATCAAACGCCGAGTGAGTGACACGCGCCCAGGAGGAACGGTCAGGGCGGGAATATAACACGAATCGAGAAAATCCTGCTGAAAGTCAGTTCAACTAATGTGACGGCTTAGCCGGCGCTGGCCTCCGGCGGCATGAATCCCGCTACCGCTTGATCTGCGTTGGGAAACATTTCGATCAGCGTGTCGATCTTCGTCATTTTCAAGCTATATTGGATCATTGGTTGCGCCGAGGCTATCCGTAGCCCGCCACCCGCCCTCTTCAGCCTGGTCAAACACCTCACAATCGTTCCAATCGCAGCGCTGTCGATATGCGAGACGTCGGCCATCTCAAAAATAATTCGCGTTACTCCCGCCGCGATCAGGGCATCCACTTCTTGCTCGATCTGCACGCACTCCGGTCCCGAGTGTATGCTGCCCTTCATCACCAGCAAGCCCACGCCGGGCTGCAAAGTCTGTTTTGAGATGCGCAGCATTAGGAGCCCTCGTACGGGAAATTCTGGATTAGTTTCACGCAATCTCCCAGCGCCAGGAACAACGAACTCCCCCATCCGCACGGCAAAAAAGGAGCTGTGCTCTGGTTCACTTCCTTGTCCGCTTCCGCATAAAACCGCACGCGTTGCCCCGGAGGCGGCGACGCAAATTCCTTCACCGTAATCGCGAAAGTCACGTGGCCGCCGCTTGCCTGTTGCTTCAGAATCGTGAAGTGATGCAGCCGCGTTAACTGCTCCGCCGGAGATACGTGTATATATTCCCAATCGCTCATTCATCCCTCAACGTTCTGCTTGCACCATGTTACAAAAAAGTATGCTGCGGATACTAGGCCAGCGTCACAGCCAAGTCAACGCCCGCCGCCCGCTTTCCGTAATTGCGTTGACACTCCGTCCCACGCACGATATCCTCTCTCGACTTTTGGGACCTCACGCTCCAAAAAAATCCAGGAGGAAAATGTGAAATTGCTCAAGCTGAGTACAGCGCTCGGTGTGTTACTTCTTGTTGCGCTTTCCACGGCGGCACAAGGACAAGGGCAGCCCGCCACCATCGCAGGGCTCGAGTTTCAGACGCCGAAAAACGGCATGGTGAAGCAGTACGAAGAAGGCCGCAAACAAAAAGTTGATTGGCACAAGCAGCAGAAAGACGCCCAAGCGTTGTACGTTTTCGAAACGCTCACCGGCGAGCACACCGGAACCTACATCGTCGGCCGCCTCGGCCTGCACTGGGCCGATTTCGATCATCCAACCGTCACCGATGCCGCCGATCTTGACCAATACCAAAAGCTCATCGGCTCCTCGGTCGACAAGCTCGTCACTCAATACTACGAGTTCATGCCGAAATGGAGCAATCCATCCACGAACATGAACGCCAAGTACACCGAAGTCATCACCTATCACGTCCGCTTTGGACATGGCGACGATTTCCGCAGCGCCATCGCTCGAGGCGCGGAAGCGCGACAGAAGATGAACTCGCCAGCGCATTATTCCTGGTACCGCTTGGTGAACGGCGGTCCCGGCGGCACTTTCGTCCTGACCATCGATCACGCCAACTGGGCTTCGTTCGAAGACGACCCGGCGATCAAGCCGTTGCGCGACGATCTTCGCGCCGCCTTCGGCGAGCAGGAAGCCATGTCCGTCATCGAGAGAATCAACAGCTCGATCGAGGGCACCTACAGCGACCTGATCCAGTTCCGTCCGGACTTGAGCTACATCCCCGCAAAGTAGCAGTCGCGCAAAACCAGAGTGGGCTATTTTCCTGGAGTAGCCCACCCCAAATCCCCGTTAACACCCTCGCTTGCGTCAAACCTGCGGAAAATGCTACTCTGCCCCACCTTGGCGGAACACTTCCGCCATGTATGATGATGACCCCCACATCGAAGGATTTTGAACAATGACCAATCAGCGCGGCTCTGCCGCCGGTTTAGCTTTAATCGCATTAACGGCCGCTTTGGTGTTTTCGCTCGCTGGATGTTTCGGGCACCATGAATCCGTAAAGTTCGACACTCCTTATCAGGCTGTGTTGCTTGCGAATGGCTCCGTGTATTTCGGGCACTTGAACGATTACGGCAGCCGCCATCCGGTCTTGACCGATGTTTTTTACATCGTCAGCCAGACCGATCCCACCACCAAGGAAGTGAAAAACGTGCTGGTGAAACGCGGCAAGGAATTGCACGCGCCGGATCGCATGTACCTCACTCCGAACCAGATTATTTTCGTTGAGCCCGTGGGCAAGGATTCCAAGGTGGCTCAATTGATCTCGCAAGCGGAGCACTAGAATTTTTACAGAGCTGTAATCATGGGTCGCGAGGCCTATGGTTAGATTCGAACGTTAGTGGCAGGTCCTTCCTGGGCGCGCCAGCCATTCACCCGCAAGTTTTTTGCGCGGGTGAAAATATCAAAATAACAAATGGGTGTTAGTGTGTTTACACGGGCCCGGACAAATTCATCGCGCCAAATTGCCAGTTTACTCCGCGCGCTCAAACTCATGCTCCCCTTCCCTGCGGGATTTGCAGACATTGCTTTGCCATCACTATGCAAACAGTTGCACATCTACCGGTCGACGATAACGAAGTTATCTTTGTCGGATAGCCGAAACCTCAATGATTTCTCGGTTTCGGCCCCATATTTTCGATTGGAACAAAAAATGCCAGTGTCACTAGGACTAAGTGCGTAAACGGGGGGACATTCGATGAAGACTTTATTTCGCCGCGTAGTGTTGGTGTGCCTCGGCATTTTTCTTTTCGCCGGCGCGTCCTATAGCCAGACGCAAATCAATGGTGCTGCCAGCGGCAACTGGAGTAGCACTGGTAGCTGGAGCCCTGCCACAGTTCCCAACAACAGCGGTCCTAACACCTACAACGTCACCTTGCTCAACTCCCCTGCGGTTACAATTACCTTGGATATAAGCCCCACGATTGACACGCTGACTCTCGATTCATCCTCCACTCTTCAAACGAACGCCGGTACAACGCTGACTACGACGGGGGTCACCAATGGCGGCACTATCATCTTTAATAACGGGAATACACTTACCGTCAACGGCTCGATGACAACTTCGGATTACCTTGACTTGGAGTTCGGTTCCAAGCTCACAGTAACTGGGAGCCTCACAAACTCGGGGCAGTTTTACACCAACATTCAAAACAAGCAGGGCTCTGGGAATACAGTGACAGTGACCGGAACGTTCGCCAACAACTCCGCCGGCACGACCATAATTGGCTTCTTCAATGATACGGCCGACGTGATGAACGTCGGCACGCTGGTTAACAACGGCGCTTTGACTGTTGGGACAGGCTCCACGCTGAACCTTACCAGCCAGCCCAACGGCGTCACTGATGTGGTCCAAGGCTCGACACTCGATGTGTATGGAACTTTGAAGGCTGGGGCGGCCAACGGACTAGCGAAGCTGACCAGTGTGGAAGGATTATTAGTGGTAGGAAACGGCCAGGCCTGGAGCGATACACCGACCGGTGGAACTTTGACCATCAGCAACACCGGCGAACTGGATTTGGAGAAGGCGACTAGTCTGACGGTGAATAGCAACCTGACCAACTCCGGGCTGCTTTACACCAACGTGGAAAACGACCAAGGCGGGGCCAATACGCTGACGGTGACCGGGACCTTCACCAACAACGCGGGCGCTACCACCAGGATTGGTTTTTTCGGCGATACAACCGACGTGATGAATGTCGCGACGTTGGTCAACAATGGCGTTTTGGAAATCGATAATGGCGCAACCTTGAATCTCACGAGCCAACCAAACGGCGTCACTGATGTGGTTCAAGGCTCGACACTCGATGTGTATGGAACTTTGAAGGCTGGGGCGGCCAACGGACTAGCGAAGCTGACCAGTGTGGAAGGAACATTAGTGGTAGGAAACGGCCAAGCCTGGAGCGATACACCGACCGGTGGGACGTTGGCGATCAGCACCACCGGCGGACTGGATTTGGAGAAGGCGACTAGTCTGACGGTGAATGGCAACCTGACCAACTCCGGGCTGCTTTACACCAACGTGCAAAACGACCAAGGCGGGGCTAATACGCTGACGGTAACAGGGGCCTTCACCAACAACGCGGGCGCTACCACGCGCATCGGCTATTTCGGCGACACGGCCGACGTGATGAATGTGGCCACGCTGGTCAACAGCGGCAACTTGTATATTGACAGCGGAGCCACGCTGAACCTTACCAGCCAGCCCAACGGCGTCACCGATGTGGTTCAAGGCTCGACACTCCAAGTTTTTGGAACGTTAAAGGCCGGAGCGGTCAACGGACTAGCGAAGCTCACCAGTGTGGAAGGATTATTAGTGGTAGGAAACGGCCAGGCCTGGAGCGATACACCGACCGGTGGAACTTTGACCATCAGCAACACCGGCGAACTGGATTTGGAGAAGGCGACTAGTCTGACGGTGAATGGCAACCTGACCAACTCCGGGCTGCTTTACACCAACGTGGAAAACGACCAAGGCGGGGCTAATACGCTGACGGTAACAGGGGCCTTCACCAACAACGCGGGCGCTACTACCAGGATTGGTTATTTCGGTGACACGGCCGACGTAATGAATGTGCCCACCCTGGTCAACAACGGCAACTTGTATATTGACAGCGGAGCCACGCTGAACCTCACCAGCCAGCCCAACGGCGTCACCGATGTGGTTCAAGGCTCGACACTCCAAGTTTTTGGAACGTTAAAGGCCGGAGCGGTCAACGGACTAGCGAAGCTCACCAGTGTGGAAGGATTATTAGTGGTAGGAAACGGCCAGGCCTGGAGCGATACACCGACCGGTGGAACTTTGACCATTAGCAACACCGGCGAACTGGATTTGGAGAAGGCGACTAGTCTGACGGTGAATAGCAACCTGACCAACTCCGGGCTGCTTTACACCAACGTGCAAAACGACCAAGGCGGGACTAACACGCTGACGGTAACAGGGGCCTTCACCAACAACGCGGGCGCTACTACCAGGATTGGTTATTTCGGTGACACGGCCGACGTGATGAATGTGGCCATGCTGGTCAACAACGGCAACTTGTATATTGATGCCGGAGCCACGCTGAACCTCACCAGCCAGCCAAATGGAGTTACCGACGTGGTGGCTGGTTCTGAACTCGATGTCTATGGAACTTTGAAGGCTGGAGCGACCAACGGACTTGCGAAGTTGACTAGTGTCGAAGGAGCTTTGTTCGTCGGAAACGGCCAGACGTGGAGCGATACACCTACTGGCGGAACGTTGACGATTAGCGGTAGCGGCAGCGAAGTGGATTTGGAGCTGGGCTCCAATCTCACGGTCAATGGCAACCTGACCAATTCCGGACAGATTTATACCAACATTCGAAATCAGGGATCCGGGAAAACGAACACGCTGACGGTGACCGGGGCTTTCACCAACAACTCTGGCGCTACCACGCACATCGGCTATTTCGGTGACACGACCGACGTGACGAACGTCGGCGCTCTGAGCAACGCCGGCACTTTAACCATTGGCGCGGGGGCGACGTTCACTGTTACGAACCCCGGCACCGCGACGAACACCGGCACCATCAATGTGGGCGATGTCAATGGTGCAGGAACCTTCAAGATCAGCGGCGCCACCACCCTTACCGGCACGACCGGCAAGGTGATCCTTTCGAACTTCTCCGGCAACATCATCGGCGGTACCGGCACACTGACCATCGTCAAGAACACCATCTCCGGCTCCGGCAACATCGGCAACGGAACCATGGGCCTGAACAATCAGGGCACCATCGACGCCAATCAATCGGTTCCGCTTGTCATTCAAGCCCTGGGCACCGTTTCCAACAGCCTCACCATGGAAGCCACTAACGGCGCCACGCTGCAACTTGACGCCGGCACCTACACTCAAACTTCCGCCGGCAACATTCTCGCCTCGGAAACCGGCAACCTTACTTCCACAGTGTTGCTCGAAAGCGGCATGATAATTAACGGAGGCAAACTCACACTGACCGGCACAACCGCCTCAGCCGACCTCGTTGGCGCCACCCCCACGCTAACACTCAACGGAGTAACCATTTCCGGAACCGGCAAGCTGATATTGCCGGACGGCAGCACGACCACCCTCATGGGAACGATCAGCAATACCAGCACGATCGATGTGAACGGCGCGACCGCTGCTACGACATTGAAAATCGGGTCCGCCAACACGAGCCTCACCGGCACTGGAAAGATAATCTTCACGGATAGCGCCGACAACATGATTACCGGCGTGGCACTGAACAACATTTTGAACAACGCAAACACCATCGAGGGAGCGGTAAACATCAACGGCGTCGGGTTGGTCAACACTGGAACAATCGAAACACTCGTGCACCAGGTCAACCAGCTGGAAATTAACGCGAGCAGCGCCAAATTCAACAATCAAGGCACTCTTTTGGCCGCCACCGGCAGCACGCTCTACATTAACAACACCGCGAACCAGTTCCTCAATTTCAGCGGCACAACTTTGACGGGTGGCACGTATGTCGTGGATGGCACACTGGAGTTTGACGGCGCAAATATCGTGACCAACGCTGCGAACATCACACTGAGCGGCTCGGCATCCAAGCTCGTCAATCAGAGCAACGTCAACGGCCTGGCAAATTTTGCGACAAACAACGGCACTTTCGCTCTGGCCGCCAGCCGCAATTTCACGACCGTGGGAAATTTCACCAACAACGGCACACTGAACGTAGGCAGTGGAACCAAGTTTGCCGTAGGTACGAACGGCGCAAGCAACCTGACGAACTACGCGAGCGACACGCTAACAGGGGGCACTTATATTGTAGCTGGGACACTGCAGTTCAATAATGAAGGCACCACAATGGGCATCGTGACCAACGATGCCAGCATCACGCTCAGCGGAGCAACCGCCAAGATCGAAGATCAGAACAGCGTCAACTTGCTGACGAATCTCGCCACCAATGGCTCCGGCGCCACGTTCGCCATCGCGTCGGGCCACAATTTCACGACGGTGGGAGCCTTCACAAACAATGGAACGCTGAACGTTGGAAGCGGGACCACGTTCGCGGTAGGAACTGGAGGCATGAGTTCCCTGACAAACTTCTCGGGCAGTACGCTTACAGGCGGCACGTATCTGGTAACCGGGACACTCGAATTCCTTGGCGCAAACATCGTGACGAACGCAGCAAACATCACCCTGACCGGGACAACATCCGCCATAAAAGATCAATCCGGCAATAATGGGCTGATGAATTTCGCGACGAATGCTGCCGCGGGCAGTTTTACGCTTGCAGGTAATCGGACGTTTACAACGACTGGAGCCTTCAGCAATGCGGGCGCGGTTCAGATTAACAAGGGCAGTACCTTTACTGTAGCCAGCGGAAATTACACACAGACAGGCGGCTCGACGACGGTGGACGGTAAGCTGAGCACTTCAGCTTCAATCAACGTGTCGGGCGGATTCGTCTATGGCAACGCCGGGACGCTGACTGGTAGCTTCAACCTCTCCGGCGGAACGCTGAACCCGGGCGATGGCTTGAATAAGGCCGGCGACCTCAATATAACGGGAACTTATACAGAGAGCGGCGCGGGGATTCTGAATATCGACCTCGGAGGCACAACTCCCAACACCAAATATGATGTGCTCAATATTTCGGGCGCGGCCACGTTGGGCGGCACGCTCAACGTCGATTTGCTCACCGGGTTCGTACCTGCGGTTGGCCAGTCGTTTACGGTAATCAATTACGGTTCCGAGACAGGCGCCTTCGCGACAGTTATTCTCCCGACCGCCCCGCCGAACACTCATTGGACGTTCGCTTGCGACACGACGGATTGCACGCTCACTTTGAACAGCGGCCCTGTTGCTCCCGGCGCAGCGAAAAACACGGTGAGTGCTTCGCCAGCACTTCGCGTATCACGCAGCGCAGGCGTCCTCGCTTCCGCCTCGAGCACGCACGAGCCAGTTGCGATTCTTTCGCATGTCACTTGTTTCGCCGCTCGCTTGCTTGGCTCGGCATCGTGCGGCACGGGATCTGTCGCGACTGGCCCGAGCAGCGGGGAGACCCATGCGGTAACGTCCACTGGCGCGGGCAGCCGCGAGGTTCACAACAACATCATGGTTGCCACCCGCACGATCTCCGCGGCACGGCGAGGCGCGTCGCACGAATCTTCCGCCTCCGCTACGGCGATGGCCAGACTTTACGTTTGCGCGTACTTGCCCTCGAGCGTCGCGCACACCATGGGCTGCAACTAGTATTGGTTCTTGGGCATTGCGCCAACGCCGCTCGGGGAAACGGCGTTGGCGCCCCCAGCCCTCTTCCCTCTCAACGCAAATTCTTGAATTGCGAAAAGGTGCACCGTAGTGTCCGGCTTTGCAGTATGTAGCGCCGGCCTGCCCGCCGTGGCGGGGCTTTAGCTTGGCAGGTTCACGGTTTCGCCATTACGTAGCGTCGGCATCTTGCCGGCTCTTTTAATCCGGAAATCTTGCGAAGTTTTACGCGTTGCCGATCTTTGTGCCGCGTAAATTTTATTGGATTGGTGACATTCCGATCTTCGCGAGGAGTTCCCGGTAGCTAGGTTCATCATGGAGGTTGTTCAGCAACGGGTCGATGCGCAATGACAATATTTGCGACTCCCGTTTCTCGTAAGAACTTTGTAAATCGTCCAGCGCTTCTTTTTTCTGGCCCAGTAGAGCGCGGGTTTGCGCCAGGTTGTAGGCTGGTTCCTGGCCGCTGTCGTGCAAAATTTGCTGCTCTTTTAGCATTGCATGCAACATCCCGCTGGATCCGCCACTCGCCAAACCCTTCTCGCCGGCTGCGACAATGGCGAGGCGCCGCTCGTCGTGCAGCAGCGTGGCAGCCTTCCTGGACTCCGTGAAGTGTTGCCGGTAATCGCCTTCTGCGAAATAGATGTTCGCCAGATAATTGTGCGGGGAAAGAAAATCTGGTTCCGTCGCTTCAACCTGTTTCAAAAGCGCGACGGCCTGCTCCTTCTGTCCGGCATGGAAGAGAATCAGTCCTTTATCCGCAAGGATAGCCCTGGAATTGGGATCGAGCTGCTGGGCCTTGTCAATTTCCTCGAGCGATTGCAGGAAGCGTCCCAGCGATAGCAGGAAGGTGGCATACCAATGATGGGCGATCACGGACTTCGGATCCAGCGCAAGTGCGCGCTCAAATTCACGTTGCGCGCCAGCTACGTCCCAGGACCAGTAATAGTCCGCGAACGCCAGCGAGCTGTGCGCTCCGGAAAGCGAATCGTCCAAGGCGATCGCGCGTTTCGCAGCCGCAATCGCGCGCGGATACGCTTCCGCCGGCGGCATCAAAGTATATTCGCGCAGCAAATTGTAACAATCCGCCAGGCCCACGTACGCTTCAGCGTACTGCGGGTCGCGGACCACTGCTTGCGTAAAATAATCCACCGCTTGATTCAGGGTTTCCGGCGTGCGTTTATTGAAGTAGTAGATTCCTTTCAGGTAAAACTGTTTCGCTTCGGGGTCAACGATGCGGGGCGCCGCAGGTGCGGAATCCGTCCGTGCGGCTCGAGAGGAGTTGCGGCGTGTGACTATAACTATCGACAGCGCTGCAGCAATCACCAGGGCGACTACGATATACAGCGCGTCACGCCACAGCGGCGATGAACCGCGATTGTGCTCTCCGCTACGTCGCTCACCAACGCGCCGATCAACCGAGACGGTGTCCGCGTAAGCCTCAGCCTGCACTTGCCGCTCTTCTGAAGCGGAGCCCGCTTCGGAACCCGTGCCGGAATTCGGAATCTGCTCCGGCTCAGCGGATACGTTCTTACCCTTGAGCCACTCCAGCAGCTCTTCCATGTTCGCGTAAACATTCGCGCGCCCGCCGCCGGGAACTCGATGGACTGGCAGGCCACGCGTGATCTCCCAACGCTTTACGGTGCGCTCATCTCGGCCGAAGAACGCGCCGATCTCTTTCCATGTATCAAGGCGCCGGTTTGCGACGGGACTCTTCTCAGACGGAGTCATACCCTGATTTGTCCCTAATTGTCCTTAATTGCCGGTTGCCCCAGGAGCTCCGTTGGCCAATTATACTCGTTCTCTGGCGCCGGTTTCGAGTATTCGTTTGCCCGACGCCGGAGATTTTTGCGCGACCGCAAGTAGAAGATCACAAGCTGCGTTTTGTCAGCGCCACCTTGAGAATTTTCGGCGGGGCAAGCGCCGTTCCAGCCGTAAGTTGCAGCAGCAAGCGAAAGAAAGAAGAAGATTGCCGGATGTGCGCAATTTTTTGCACACATCCGAGCTGGGCTTTGAACGTCTAGCCGCAAAGTTCGTGCAATTGCTTGCGTCGTGTAAGAGTTTCGGCTGAGTTCGTTCTTCGGAATTATCTGGCCGGAAGATTGCTTGTGGCAAGTCATCGCGTGCCCTTCCTGGGGGATATCGCTCATGATTTCGGGGGGAATGTTTTTTTGTCTATATCTCAGGGGGCATCCCAATCTTTGTCTGTACCGGTTCGTGTTGGCGCGCCGGGTAAAGTAACGAATCAGCCCGACGACACAGGTTCCGTCTTCGGTTCCCACAACCATACCAATAGTTTCGGTACTACGAGCCGTCGTCGTTCTCTGCCGTTTCCATTTTTTCCAAGATTACAAGCAGCGCAAATCACAAAATCCGGAGCAAACGACATGAATGCATCTTCTTTTGCCGTAAAGAATCTTGCGGCGAGCGAGAAACTCGCTGGCCGTATTTTGGTGATTTCGCTGCTTGCGCTGATCTTCTGCCCGCGCTCGGCCTTCGCACAGGGCTGCACCTCGCCCACCTTCACTTGGAGCGGTGGCAGTGGAAGCTGGAACACAATGACCAACTGGACGCCCAATGGTACTCCGACGACTAGCAGCAATACGTGTATCAACACTGCGGGCTCAACGGTTACGGTGAGTAATGGCTCCACGGGTACACTTCAGCTTGCATTAAGCACCGACAGCTTGGGTATTTCCGACAACACGACGTTGACTGTGGCTGGCTCCTCGATCCTAAATGCCGGCACGATAAGTTTGAATAGCGCGGGCAATAACACTGAACTGAACATCACCGGAACTACGACGCTGAGCGGGACCGGCACCCTGACGATGTCAGATCATCTCCAGAACTACATTTTGGGAGGCGGTACTTTCAACAATGCCTCGACGATTCAGGGATCGGGAACCGTCGGCAATGCCAACCTGACGCTCGGGAACACAGGGACGATAAATGGCAACCAGTCTGTAGAGCTGCTGATTAACACCAGCGGTGGTACGACTAACACTGGAACGCTAGAAGCCACGGCGGGCGGGACGCTTGAAATTCGCGGATCTAGCGTCACGAATACCAACGGACTGATTTTATCTACAGGCACTAACTCGGTCGTGGATCTAAACGGCGTCAGCGTTACCAATGGCACATTGACTACCGCTTCGGGCGGCTTGATGCAGGCGTATGCCGGCACCACGCTGACCACCCTTACTATTTCGACCGGAAGCACCCTGAACGTCCTCGACAACAATACCGTAAATCTCGGCGCCGGAACGATCACGAACAACGGCACGATTAGCGAGAATAGCGCGGGAGATAACACTATATTGAGCGTCGCCGGAAGCACAACCCTGAGCGGTACCGGCTCGGTAACGATGTCGAACCGCGCCCAGAACTACATCTTGGGCGGCGGCACCCTCACGAATGACGAGACGATTCAGGGAGCTGGAGTCATCGGCCAGAGCGCCCTAACGCTGGTGAATAATGGCATTATCGACGCCAACCAGTCCGCCGGGCTAGTCATTAATGCCAGCGGAGGGACCACCAACACGAAAACTCTGGAAGCGACAGCGGGTGGAACGCTGCAAATCACCGGGTCCAGCGTAACAAATACTGGAGTGGGGACCATCTTATCCACGGGGGCCTCATCGCTGGTGAATCTGAGTGGCGTCACGATTAACGGCGGCACACTTACCACAGCCTCGGGCGGCGTGATGCAAGCCTATGGCAGCACCATATTGAATGGAGTAACCATTTCGACTAATAGCGCATTGCAAATACCGGACAACCAGATCGCCGCGTTGACTGCGGGAACGATCACGAATAACGGCACCATCAACATAAACAGCGTGGGGGACAACACGGAACTGCAAATCGTGGGCGGGGCGGTTACGCTGACTGGCGGCGGAAAAGTCGTCATGACAGACAAAAACCAGAACTACATTTTCAACACTGGGACCGGAACCACTCTTACGAACGTGAACAACACGATCTCAGGCTCAGGTGACATCGGGAACAACCAAAATCTAATTTTCGTCAACGAGAGCGCGGGAATTGTGGACGCGGTATCTTCGACCGGACATACCCTTACCATTAATCCGGGAACCGGCACTGGCGCTGGAACGACAAACACCGGATTGATGGAAGCGTCAAGCGGCGGTACGTTGGTCTTAAACGATACGGTCACGAACACCGGTGGCACGATCACGGCGCTGAGCGGTGGTGTTGTAGATCTTGCCGGCACTGACCTACTAGGCGGCACTTTAACCTCAACCGGTACTGGCGTGATAAACGGCTACGGCAGTGCTCTTTTGGATGGAACCTCCGGCCACGCCATAACTCTCACCGCAGGCAGCAACCTGAATATTCCCGACAACCAAGAGTTGAGCGCAGCGGGGACACTCACGAACAACGGGACCCTGACGATCAACAGCGTAGGAAGCAACACAATCCTGAACGTTGCCTCCAGTTTGACCTTGACCGGCTCAGGCACATTGACGATGTCGCCACACGCCCAAAACTACATTTTCGGCGGCGGCACGCTGACCAACCAGTCGACGATCCAGGGATCGGGAGTCATCGGTAATGGCAGCCTAACCCTGGTGAACTCTGGGACGATTGACGCCAACCAGTCCGCTGCCACGCTGACGATTAACCCCAACGGCGGGACGACCAATACCGCAACATTGGAAGCGACAGCGGGTGGAACGTTGGTCTTTGCAGGAGATAGCGTCACAAATACTGGCGGAACAATTTTGGCTAGCGGCACTGGCTCGATAGTGGATCTGAACGCCGTCACCATCACTGGCGGCACGCTCACTTCTGCGTCGGGCGGCATTTTCCAGGCATACGCCGGCACAACGCTGAACCCACTCACGATTTCTACTGGGAGCACGTTGAATGTTCTCGACAACAACACTGTAAGTCTTGGCGCCGGGACAATCACCAATAACGGCACAATCAATGAGAATAGCGTTGGCGATAACACAATCATCAGCGTCGCTGGGAGCACCACGCTGGCGGGAACCGGCACGCTGACGATGTCGAACCACGCCCAGAACTACATCTTCGGCGGCGGCATGCTGACGAACCAGGAAACCATTCAGGGCTCGGGAGTTATCGGAAACGGCAGTCTTACACTGGTCAACAACGGAACGATCGATGCCAATGTGTCCAGCGAATTGGTGATCAATCCTAATGGCGGGACGACAAATACGAAAACGATGGAAGCGACAGCCGGCGGAACCATGGAATTCCGCGGGGATACCGTCACGAACACGGGTGTGGGAACAATCCTCGCCACTGGCACCGGATCAATCGTGGACTTCAATGGTGCCACGGTCAACGGCGGCACACTGACCACGTCTTCGGGCGGCTTGATGCAAGCTTATGCCGGCGCAGTATTGAACGGAGTGACCTTATCGAGCGGTTCAACGCTGAACGTCCTCGACAACAACACCGTGAATATTGAAGGGACGATCACGAACAAGGGCACTATCAATGAGAATAGCGTAGGCGACAACACTTTCATCACGCTCTTGGGTAGCACCACTCTCACAGGTACCGGCAAATTAGTCCTTTCCCCCCATTTCCAGAATTACATCAACGGAACGGGCACGCTGACTAACCAGAGCATTATCGAAGGAGAAGGCCACATCGGCAATGGCGACATCGGCCTGGTCAACACCGGCTCGATTTTGGCCAACGAAACAGGGACGAATGCGCCATCGACCCTTATCATCGACACAGGCGCCGTTGGCTTCACAAATAATGTCGGCACGAAGAATGGCGTCCTGAACGTAAGCGCAAAAAACACTCTGATCATCGAAGGCGGTGCGTTCACTAACATGAACACCACGACCGGAACGCTAACCGGAGGCATCTATGATGCGACGGGCACTCTGGAATTCGCCGCCGGCACTTCGGGGATCGTTACTAACGACGCGACGATTAGCCTGACCAGCGCGACTGGGGCCATCCTTAATACCAGCGAAAGCAATGCGAGCGCGCTTAGCGGCTTCACCACTAACGGAACCACGGGCAGCTTCTCGGTAACCACCCAAAAGTTCACGGACACCAATACCTTCACCAACCAAGGTACGCTGATAGCCGGAAGCGGCGGCACCCTCGACTTCAGCACCGGGCTGACCAACTTCAACAGCGGTACGAACACCCTGACTGGCGGAACCTATAATGTGACTGGCACACTGGAATTTCCCGGTGCCAACATCGTGGTAAATAACGCCAATATCACGCTAACTGGAACCACGCCGAAAATCCTCAACAGCACAAACAGCGCAAACGCCTTGGCGCTCTTCAACGACAACAAGGGAACCTTTACGGTCAATGGTGGGACCTTTACCGACACGAACTCCTTCACGAATACGGGCACGCTTGCTGCCGGCGCTAAAGGTTTGTTCAATGCGAGCGGCGGTCTCACAAACTTCAACAGCGGCACTTTGACCGGCGGCAGTTACACCCTGACAACCACAGGTCAAATTCAGTTCAACAACGAAGGTTTCGCGAACGACATCGTGACCAACGACGCGAAGATCACTCTCGCAGGCGTGGACACGACCGTTTCACCCTTCATCGATCAGACTGGCGGCAATGCGTTGGCCAACTTCGCCGCGAATGGGAGCACGGGCAGCCTGCTTCTTACCACCGACCGGAATTTCACCACGCCTGGAAGTTTCAGCAACGCCGGAACGGTAAGTATCGGAGTGGCCTCAGGCACCGGCAAGACTCAACTTACGATTGGCGCGGGTGGTAACTATACGCAAACTGCGGGCATGACCACGGTCGATAGCCTTCTGACCACAACTGGATCTGGAGCTATCAATCTCCAGGGCGGCTTCCTCTACGGCAACAAAGGCACGCTGACTGGTGCGGTGGACGTGACCGGGGGGACGCTCAATCCCGGCGACGGCCTGAACAAAATCGGTGTGCTGACCGTTGACGGTTCCTACACCGAAAGCGGTACCGGAATTCTGAACATCGACCTTGACGGCACCGTGGCTCAGACCAAGTACGATGTGCTGGACGTGGCCGGTGTCGCCAACTTGGGTGGCACGATCAACATCGACCTAGTCAGCGGTTTCAAACCAGTTGTTGGCACTGTCTGGGACGTGTTGAACTACACTTCGGAAACAGGCAGCTTCATGACTGTAAACCTGCCGACAGCTCCCGTAGGCGATCACTATGTATTTACCTGCGGCGCGACGGACTGCACTCTCACGTTGGATGCCGGCCCAGCCCCGGCGGCGAAGGGCACCGTCAGCGGCGCTCCGGCAACACGCGTGTCGAGGAACATGGGCACGGTCACCTCGGCCAGCACGCATGAGCCTGTCGCAATTCTCTCGCGGGCTACTTGTTTCGCCGCTCGCTTGTTCGGATCGGCGTCGTGCGGCAAGGAGTCGGGTGCGAGTGTCGCGACCGGCGGCGAGATGCATGCGACATCCGCGGGCGGCGGCGCGGTTCACAACAATATAATGGTCGCAACTCGATCGATCTCCGCGGCACGTGGCGGCGCTTCGCGCGAGTCATCTGCATCAACTGCGGCGATGGCCAGGCTCTACGTTTGCGCGTACTTGCCAGCGAGCGTTGGCCACACGATGGGTTGCAACTAACGTTAACCAAGAATTGATGTACGATGTGCCAACGTCGTTCGGGGGAATCGGCGCTGGCACATCGCAGTTCCCTTCCTCAGAAAACTTCGGATTATTGGGATAGGTGTCTAGATTTGGAGAGCGCATTCCACAGTCCTCGTACTGGCCTCTCCATTACTTCTAATTTTATTTCGAAAATTAACACTTTCGCGCTTGACAGGCGAATGTCGGTGGACTAGTTTCGGACAACAATTTACATCGGCCTACTGGACGAAGAACGCTCAATTGAACTTTCTGATAGACGATACCCCTACGAATCCACGAGGGAGGGCTACCATGCTCGCTTCATTCTTCCATTTCCGTCTCTTTTCCGTCGCTGCTGACCGGATGAGTGCCCCAGCGCGCCGAATGCTTTGGCTCGCGGTTATCGCGTTACTTTTGTGCCCGGTCTCGTCCTCTGCCCCGTGCGACACCAGTTGGACTGGCAGCGTCTCGGTAAACTGGAATGTGGCGGGTAACTGGAGCTCGGGCGTGCCAACGAGCAGCACCAACTCGTGTATCAGCGCAGCGAATTCGGCCGTGACGCTGAATATTTTCGGCGCGGCTACCGCTAATCTTACCCTGGGATTGAGCACAGACAGCCTGAGCTTCGCCAATGGAACTGAGCTAACGGTTAGCGGCAGCACGATCAGCAACGCGGGCGCGATTTCAATGAACTCCACAGGAAACTTTACCGAGCTGCAGATTGGCGCAGCGAATGTCACGTTGAGCGGAGCTGGCACGCTTACTCTGGGGAACAGTGCCGAGAACGTCATCTTTGGCACGGCCGGGGCTAACGTGCTGGCCAATCAATCCACCATTCAGGGGTCCGGAAACATCGGCGACGGCCAGATGGCGCTGAACAATTCCGGAACAATTGATGCCAACCAATCCACTAACCTCATTCTTCAGATCACCAATGGAGCGACAAACACTGGACTGCTGGAGGCAACCAACAACGCCACTCTCGTTGTGCAGGGGGGAACGTACACCAACACCGGCGGAACGATTCAGGCCGCCCCTGGGTCGACGGTGCAATTTATTAATGGGGCCACCATTAACGGTGGCACGATCACGCAAACGGGCGGAACTATTTATTTCCCAACTTTTTCGAGCAGCACGATCGGCGCTGAAATTCTGAACCCGGCGAACAGCGGCCAGGTGAAGCTTGATAACGGCGCCGTTGTCACGCTGGGTGCTGGCTCCAGCATCAGCAATGCGGGCACCATCACGATGAATTCCGCAGGAAACGCTACCGAGCTGCTCATTGGCACAGCGAATGTGACGCTTAGCGGAACTGGTACGTTCACCATGTCCAACAATGCCAATAACTTAATCTTTGGCACATCCGGGCTTAACGTACTAACCAACCAATCTACAATTCAGGGATCGGGAAACATCGGCGACGGCCAGATGGGGCTGAACAATTCGGGAACGATTGATGCCAACCAGTCTGTTCCCCTTATCCTTCAGATCACCACGGGAGCCACGAACACCGGAACGCTGGAGGCAACTAATGGCGGTACTTTGATCCTAAATGGAGGAACGTACACAAATACCGGTGGAACGATTACAAACAACGCCAGCACGCTGGAGTTCGAGGGGAACGCCACGATTAATGGAGGCACGGTTAGCCAGACCGGCGCGGGAACCTTGAAGCTTTCAAACGGAATCATCAACACTACGCTTACCAACAGCACCACGGGGACCGTCGAGGTTGTAGGCTTCACCAACAACACGATCGGCGGCACGCTGATCAACCCGACGGGCGGTCAGGTAACGGTTGATAACGGCGGCGTTCTCATTCTGGGATCTGGCTCCAGCATCAGCAATGCGGGCACGATGACCATAAACTCGACGGTGAATGCGACCGAGCTGCAAATTGGAGCAGCGAGTGTGACGTTGAGCGGAGCGGGCACACTCACCTTGTCGAACAGCGCCCAAAACTTTATCTTTGGCACGGCCGGGGCTAACGTGCTGGCCAATCAATCTACCATTCAGGGGTCAGGAAACATTGGCGACGGCCAGATGGCGCTGAACAATTCTGGGACGATTGATGCCAATCAGCCCACTAATCTCATTCTTCAGATCACCAATGGAGCGACAAACACGGGGATGCTGGAGGCGACCAACAACGCCACTCTCGTAGTGGAGGGGGGAACGTACACCAACACCGGCGGAACGATTCAGGCCGCCCCCGGCTCTACGGTGCAATTTATTAATGCCGCCACCATTAACGGCGGCACGATAACGCAAACGGGCGGGACTATTGATTTTCCAAGTTTTTCGACCAGCACGATCGGTGCTGAGATTCTGAACCCGGCCAACGCCGGTCAGGTAAAGATTGATAACGGTGCCGCGGTCACTCTGGGTGTTGGCTCCAGTATCAGCAATGCGGGCACGATTACGATGAACTCGATGGGCAATGTTACCGAGTTACTGATCGGCACGGCTAACGTGACGCTGAGCGGAGCGGGTACATTCACCATGTCAAACAATCTGGAAAACTTTATTTTTGGCACGGCGTCGGCCAACCAATTGACGAATCAATCCACGATTCAAGGAGCGGGGAATATTGGCGACGGCCAGATGGCGCTGAACAATTCCGGAACGATTGATGCCAACCAGAGCAATGCCCTGACCTTGCAGATCAGCAACGGAGCCACCAACACCGGGACGCTGGAAGCCACGAGCGGCGGTACGCTGATTTTCAACGGCGGAACCTACACGAATACCGGCGGGATCATCACGAACAATGCCAGCACGGTTGAGTTAGAAAACAGCGCCACGATTAACGGCGGTACGGTAAGCCAGACGGGCGCGGGAACCTTGAAGCTTGCGGGTGGAACCATTAACACGGCAGTGACCAACAGCACTACGGGGACCGTCGAAGTCGTAACTTCGACCAATAATACGATTGCCGGCACGCTGAATAACCCGGCGGGCGGTCAGGTGAAGATCGATAATGCCAGCGTTCTCACCATGGGAGCCGGTTCCAGCTTCAGCAACGCGGGCGCGATTACGATGAACTCGACAGTTAACGTTACCGAGCTGCTTATTGGTGCGGCGAACGTGACGCTAAGCGGGACAGGCACACTCACCTTGTCGAACAGTGCCGAAAACTTCATATTCGGGGCACTGTCGACCAACCAATTGACGAACCAATCCACAATCCAGGGGGCGGGAAATATCGGCGACGGCACGATGGCGCTGAACAATTCGACAACGGGAACGATTGATGCCAACCAGTCCACTCCCCTTATCCTTCAGATCAGCAACGGAGCCACCAATACCGGCAAGCTGGAAGCGACCGCTGGAGGTACTTTGACCTTCCAAGGTGGAACATACACCAACACCGGCGGAACGATTCTTGCGACCGGGGCTAATTCGAAAGTCTTGTTGGAAAGCGGTGTCACAATTACAGGCGGGACGCTGACGAGCACTTCCGGAGGCGTCTTTATGGACAACGCCACCGCCACGTTGAGCGGGCTGACCATCTCAGCCGGAACAGTAGATGTTCTCAACGGTTCCGTCCTGAATCTCCAGGGAACGATTACGAATAAGGGCACGATCAATCTTCAAAGTTCAGCTAACGTGACGGAGCTCAACATCGGCAGCGGCCCCGTCACCCTCGCCGGCACCGGCAAGGTTATTCTCAGCGCCAATACCAATAACTTCATTCTCGGAACCGGCACGCTCACCAACCAAAACACGATTGAAGGCGAGGGAAACATCGGCGATGGCGAGATGGGGCTGGTCAACTCCGGCTCGATCTTGGCCAATGAAACCGGAGCGAACACGCCATCTATCCTTTATATCGACACGGGCGCTGCCGGCTTCACCAACAACAACGGCGCCGTAAACGGTACCGTTAATGCAAGTGCGAAAAACACCTTAATCATCGAAGGCGGTGCGTTCACTAACATGAACACCACGACAGGAACGCTAACCGGAGGCATCTATGATGCGACGGGCACTCTGGAATTCGCCGCCGGCACTTCGGGGATCGTTACTAACGACGCGACGATTAGCCTGACCAGCGCGACTGGGGCCATCCTTAATACCAGCGAAAGCAATGCGAGCGCGCTTAGCGGCTTCACCACCAACGGAACCACGGGCAGCTTCTCGGTAACCACCCAAAAGTTCACGGACACCAATACCTTCACCAACCAAGGTACGCTAATAGCCGGAAGCGGCGGCACCCTCGACTTCAGCACCGGGCTGACCAACTTCAACAGCGGTACGAACACCCTGACTGGCGGAACCTATAATGTGACTGGCACACTGGAATTTCCCGGTGCCAACATCGTGGTAAATAACGCCAATATCACGCTAACTGGAACCACGCCGAAAATCCTCAACAGCACAAACAGCGCAAACGCCTTGGCGCTCTTCAACGACAACAAGGGAACCTTTACGGTCAATGGTGGGACCTTTACCGACACGAACTCCTTCACGAATACGGGCACGCTTGCTGCCGGCGCTAAAGGTTTGTTCAATGCGAGCGGCGGTCTCACAAACTTCAACAGCGGCACTTTGACCGGCGGCAGTTACACCCTGACAACCACAGGTCAAATTCAGTTCAACAACGAAGGTTTCGCGAACGACATCGTGACCAACGACGCGAAGATCACTCTCGCAGGCGTGGACACGACCGTTTCACCCTTCATCGATCAGACTGGCGGCAATGCGTTGGCCAACTTCGCCGCGAATGGGAGCACGGGCAGCCTGCTTCTTACCACCGACCGGAATTTCACCACGCCTGGAAGTTTCAGCAACGCCGGAACGGTAAGTATCGGAGTGGCCTCAGGCACCGGCAAGACTCAACTTACGATTGGCGCGGGTGGTAACTATACGCAAACTGCGGGCATGACCACGGTCGATAGCCTTCTGACCACAACTGGATCTGGAGCTATCAATCTCCAGGGCGGCTTCCTCTACGGCAACAAAGGCACGCTGACTGGTGCGGTGGACGTGACCGGGGGGACGCTCAATCCCGGCGACGGCCTGAACAAAATCGGTGTGCTGACCGTTGACGGTTCCTACACCGAAAGCGGTACCGGAATTCTGAACATCGACCTTGACGGCACCGTGGCTCAGACCAAGTACGATGTGCTGGACGTGGCCGGTGTCGCCAACTTGGGTGGCACGATCAACATCGACCTAGTCAGCGGTTTCAAACCAGTTGTTGGCACTGTCTGGGACGTGTTGAACTACACCTCGGAAACCGGCAGCTTCGCCAACGTAAACCTGCCGACAGCTCCGACCGGCGATCACTATGTATTTACCTGCGGCGCGACGGACTGCACTCTCACGTTGGATGCCGGCCCATCCCCGGCGGCGAAGGGCACCGTCAGCGGCGCTCCGGCAACACGCGTGTCGAGGAACATGGGCGCGGTCACCTCGGCCAGCACGCATGAACCTGTCGCGATTCTCTCGCAAGCTACTTGTTTCGCCGCTCGCTTGTTCGGATCGGCGTCGTGCGGCAAGGAGTCGGGTGCGAGTGTCGCGACCGGCGGCGAGATGCATGCGACATCCGCGGGCGGCGGCGCGGTTCACAACAATATAATGGTCGCAACTCGATCGATCTCCGCGGCACGTGGCGGCGCTTCGCGCGAGTCATCTGCATCAGCTGCGGCGATGGCCAGGCTCTACGTTTGCGCGTACTTGCCCGCAAGCGTCGGCCACACGATGGGTTGCAACTAACGTTAACCAAGAATTGATGTACGATGTGCCAACGTCGGTCGGGCAAATCCGCGCCGGCACGTCGCATTTCCTTTCTCAGGAAGCTCGCGATTGTGTAGCCAAGTATCCGAAGTTTGGGAGGGCGTCACAGCCTTCGTAATAGCCAGACCATTACATCGAAAATTAACATTTTCATACTTGACAGTCGAAGGCCGGTGGACTAGCTTCGACACTCGACAAACGTTTGGCCTCCTGGAACCGAACAACCACGTCATTGGAGTTTTTCTTACACAACACGTCTGTTAAGACCGCTACGAGTCGATAAGGGGGTTTTACCATGCTCGCATCATTGTTCCATTTCCGTTCCGTTTCCCTCGAATTTGGTCGGATGAGCGCGGTGCGCCGGCGAATGTTTTGGTCCGCCGTTATCTTGTTGTTTTTGTTCCCGACTTCGGCGTTCGCGGCATGCACCTCCACGTGGAAAGGGGGCACGGGAAGTTGGGACGTCGCAGCCAATTGGACGCCATCCGGTGTACCGACTAGCGCTTCCAACACGTGTATCAATGTGGCGAGCTCGACGGTCACGATTAACGGCAATGATGCGACCAGCACCCTAACGCTGGGGACGGGCACCGACAGCCTAACGATCGCCAATGCAGAGGTTTTAAAGGTCAGCGGCTCAACCATCAGCAACGCGGGCACGATTACTCTGAACTCGATCGGAAACGTTACCGAGCTGCTGATTGGGGCAGCCAATGTGACGCTTAGCGGAGCGGGCACACTCACCATGTCGAATAATGCCGAAAACTTTATCTTTGGCACAGGCAGCACAGCCAGCACCAATGTGCTGACCAACCAATCCACCATTCAGGGAGCGGGAAATATAGGCGACGGCCAGATGGAACTGAACAATTCCGGAACCATCAATGCCAACCAGTCGGCTGGCCTCACCCTGCAGCTCTCCAACATAGGAACGACCACCACGGGAACGAACACCGGCATGATCGAGGCCACTGGTGGAAATACTCTGACCTTGCTTGGAGGAATATACGCCAATGCCGGCGGAACGATTCTGAACAATGCCAGCACGCTTGTGTTCTCGGGAAACGTCATCATTAATGGAGGCACGATCACCCAGACAGGCGCCGGAACCATCAAGCTGTCCAGCTCGACCATCAACACCCCGCTCACCAATAGCACCACGGGCACCATTGAGGTCATAGGCTTCACTACCAACACGTTCGGCGGCACCAGCGGCGGCGCATTGACTAACCCAGCGGGCGGTCAGGTGAAGATCGATAATGGCGGCGTTCTCATCATGGGAACCGGGTCCAGCATCAGCAACGCGGGCACGATTACTCTGAACTCGATCGGAAACGTTACCGAGCTGCTGATTGGGGCAGCCAACGTGACGCTTAGCGGAGCGGGCACACTCACCATGTCGAATAATGCCGAAAACTTTATCTTTGGCACAGGCAGCACAGCCAGCACCAATGTGCTGACCAACCAATCCACCATTCAGGGAGCGGGAAATATAGGCGACGGCCAGATGGAACTGAACAATTCCGGAACCATCAATGCCAACCAGTCGGCTGGCCTCACCCTGCAGCTCTCCAACATAGGAACGACCACCACAGGAACGAACACCGGCATGATCGAGGCCACTGGTGGAAATACTCTGACCTTGCTTGGAGGAATATACGCCAATGCCGGCGGAACGATTCTGAACAATGCTAGCACGCTTGTGTTCTCTGGAAACGTCATCATTAATGGAGGCACGATCACCCAGACAGGCGCCGGAACCATCAAGCTGTCCAGCTCGACCATCAACACCCCGCTCACCAATAGCACCACGGGCACCATTGAGGTCATAGGCTTCACTACCAACACGTTCGGCGGCACCAGCGGCGGCGCATTGACTAACCCAGCGGGCGGTCAGGTGAAGATCGATAATGGCGGCGTTCTCATCATGGGAACCGGGTCCAGCATCAGCAACGCGGGCACGATTACTCTGAACTCGATCGGAAACGTTACCGAGCTGCTGATTGGGGCAGCCAATGTGACGCTTAGCGGAGCGGGCACACTCACCATGTCGAATAATGCCGAAAACTTTATCTTTGGCACAGGCAGCACAGCCAGCACCAATGTGCTGACCAACCAATCCACCATTCAGGGAGCGGGAAATATAGGCGACGGCCAGATGGAACTGAACAATTCCGGAACCATCAATGCCAACCAGTCGGCTGGCCTCACCCTGCAGCTCTCCAACATAGGAACGACCACCACAGGAACGAACACCGGCACGATCGAGGCCACTGGTGGAAATACTCTGACCTTGCTTGGAGGAATATACGCCAATGCCGGCGGGACCATTCTGAACAATGCCAGCACGCTTGTGTTCTCTGGAAACGTCATCATTAATGGAGGCACGATCACCCAGAAAGGCGCCGGAACCATCAAGCTGTCCAGCTCGACCATCAACACCCCGCTCACCAATAGCACCACGGGCACCATTGAGGTCATAGGCTTCACTACCAACACGTTCGGCGGCACCAGCGGCGGCGCATTGACGAATCCAGCGGGCGGTCAGGTGAAGATCGATAATGGCGGCGTTCTCATCATGGGAGCCGGGTCCAGCATCAGCAACGCGGGCAAGATTACTCTGAACTCGATGGGAAACGTTACCGAGCTGCAGATTGGGGCAGCCAACGTGACGCTTAGCGGAGCGGGCACGCTTACCATGTCGAATAATGCCGAAAACTTTATCTTCGGCGTAGCCAACACTAATGTGCTGACCAACCAATCCACCATTCAGGGAGCGGGAAACATCGGTAACGGCTCGATGGAACTGATCAATTCGGGCACGATTTCCGCCATAGACAGCACTACACTTTTCATCGACACAAATAGCACGGGCTTTACCAACAACGTCGGCGCGAAGCAAGGCACACTTTCAGTGGCCGCCCACGATACGCTGACCATCGAAGGCGGCCCGTTTAACAACTTTAGTGGCACAACTCTGACGGGCGGCATCTACAAAGTTTCGGGCACGCTCGGATTTGCTGGCGCTAACATCGTGACTAACGCAGCTAGCATTACGCTCACTGGTACGACTGCCGAGATTTTGAACACCACCAGCAGCACAAACGGCCTCACAAACCTCGCCACCAATGCCTCCGGATCTACATTTGCTCTCGCTGGTGGCGCGAAATTCAACACCTTCGGCAATTTCACCAACAATGGAACACTGAATGTAGGCTCCGGGGATAAGTTCTCGACCGGCACGAATGGCGCGAAGAATCTGACAAATTACAGTAGCGGTACGTCCACTCTGACGGGCGGCATCTACATCGTCGCCGGAACGGGCCAAATTCAATTCAATAACGGCGGCAACGCTTCCGACATCGTCACCAATGCTGCCAACATCACGCTGTCGAGCGCTTCTACAACAAACTCATTTATCGATCAGAATAGCGCGAACGCCCTTGCTCATTTCGCTACCAACGCGAGCACCGGCAGCTTCACTCTTTCCGCCGACCGCAATTTCACCACCGGTGGAAACCTTACGAATGCCGGGACCGTAACCGTGATGAAGTCCACCGGAACGGGCTCGACCGCGTTGATCATCGGCGGAACTGGCGTTTACTCGCAGACCGGCGGTACTACCACCGTGGACGGCAGATTGAATGCTTCGGGCGGCATCAACATCTCGGGCGGTTTCCTCTACGGCAACGCTGCCGGCATCACCAATGGCAACCAAGGCACGCTCGTCGGCAACGTCGACCTCACCGGTGGAACTCTCAACCCCGGCGATGGGCTGAAGAAGATCGGCGACCTTAATATCACCGGCACCTACACCGAAAGCGGCGCTGCCACCATCCTGAATATCGATCTTAACGGCACGGTTGCCAATACCAAGTACGACGTGCTGAACGTTTCCGGCAAAGCCACACTGGGCGGCACAATCACCATCGATCTGATCACCGGATTCGTTCCGGTAGTTGGTGACAACTGGGACGTCTTGAATTACGCTTCCGAGACCGGCAGCTTCACCACCGTAAACCTGCCGACAGCTCCCACCGGCGATCACTATGTATTCTCTTGCGGCGCGACGGACTGCACTCTCGCGTTGGATGCCGGCCCAGCCCCGGCGTCGAAGGGTGCAGTCAGTGGCGCTCCGGCAACGCGCGTATCGAGGAACACGGGCGCGGTCACCTCGGCCAGCACGCATGAACCTGTCGCAATTCTCTCGCGAGCTACTTGTTTTGCCGCTCGCTTGATTGGGTCGGCGGCGTGTGGCAAGAAGTCGGGTGCGAGTGTCGCGACCGGCGGCGAGATGCATGCAACATCCGTGGGCGGCGGCGCGGTTCACAACAATATAATGGTCGCAACTCGATCGATCTCTGCGGCACGAGGCGGCGCTTCGCGTGAGTCATCTGCATCAGCTGCGGCAATGGCCAGGCTCTACGTCTGCGCGTACTTGCCCGCAAGCGTTGGCCACACCATGGGTTGCAACTAACGGTTGATGTAAGGATTTGCCAACGTCGCCATGGGGAGGCGGCGTTGGCAAATCGCGGTTCCCTCCACGGTAAACGCCTTGTTAGAGCGCGATTCCCTACTTTTGAGGCTCGAAACGCCCCAAAATCACGTCATCCTTTTTTGTTATCATGCCTATTCTCATGATGATAGGTGGGTTCGTTTTGCATTTTTAGCCTTTGCCTCCGTGATCTCACGGAACGACAGGACTTGTGTTTCTGTCAGCACACCCCGAAAGTGGCGATATGATCTTGAGATGAGTCCTTACCCTATCTGCAATCTTGCTCGTGTCCTTACTCACAGCCGTTGCCCGAGAAAATCTCAAATCCGCGTTTCAACAGGCGCCCGGTGCCCCCCGGTGCGACGAGAGTCCATCTGTGCAAATAGCGACAGTTTTGCTTCTCGGGTGGGTGTTAGGGTGGCCGTGCGGTAGGAGGTCCTAATGCCAAAGTTGATCGAGCTCGAGAAACCAGCGGTAATTCTTCTGGGAATTGTCGAAAAAATCATTCCTGCGAATGGTATTGCGGGCGAGAAGGCCCAGATTTCAGTTGAAGATGCTGAGCACCTTTACAGGGAGGTTCGCGTCGAAAATACTTTGCAAGATGAGAACGGCAAAAAAGTAGGCCTGAAACTGGGGGCCCATGTTGAGATAACTATCGAAGCGGAGAAAGAGGCAACTGTATCCAAGAGATGATGCTCGATCGCATTTAACTCGTAGATCACTCAACCAGAATGATCTCTTCTTCTAATACCTCGGGACTGCCTTTTGCCAAGCGAGAGTGCAAGTTAACGCTCGATTCTGAATCCATCGGGAATGGTAGGTGGATTGATTAGGGTGAATAGCTCATCCTTGATATTGCGATATCTTTCGTACGCAACGACTTCCGCCGTCCGTTGCTTAAGCAGGTCGTGGTATGAAGTCCAACTAAACCGGTCTTTGCGTTCGGCCAACAGCACGCTGAGTTTCTCAGCTTCATGGGAGTAATCACTAAAAGCGTCGTCCATTCTAGTTAATAATATTTTGCGATTGTTTAACTCTTCCATTGGAGGTTCTCCGTCCCTACAGCGATCCAGCATGGCCCACGACTACGGCGCGGCCATCATGCTCTCTTTCTTGATGTCCGCCACTAACCTTCAATGGCCCGCCACCGTCTTGCTCATGGGATAGCACCTTCCTGGGCGCATGCGTAACCCGTGCCCGCTAAGCCTTGCGAGTATTTCTTCCTCGGAGGATTAGATACCCCTGGTCATCGATCTGTATGTCATTGCCCGCGGATTGCGGAACCCGTTGCTCCTCTTCCGCCAGGAGGTCTCCGATGTCCAGTACTTCGTTTTCTTCTGGCTGCTTCTCTTTGGCGGGCATAATGATGATGCCGCTCTTCGCGGTTTCATTCTCTCCCAGCCGCGTCACCATGATGGGGGCTGGTAGGGCAATCAAATCCACTGTCATTTTCTTTTACCTCCGTACTAAATCCCTTCTGTAGGCCTGGAGATCAGACCGCCGCCAATTTTGCTCGGTCCCAATCCTGATGGTCGTTGGCCCGCAAAAGGCGGACGTTTTCTTGGATATGTCGGGAATGGGCGCAGACAGTCACATAAGGCAATCCCAGAAATCGTTTCACCTCAATCTGCGTAATCTCCAAACTGTTGAACTTCTCTAATTTTAGATTCGTTAAGATTCGTTTAACTGCTCTGCGCACGGGGCCTTGTCCTTCAAAACCGATGATGGATCCTTTGATCTCGCCAGCCACACAGAAAAAGGTCCATCCTGTTTCGAGGATCTTTTGACCCAATCCGTACGCATCGAGATTTTTGACTAATCTCCAGCCTTTCGCACAGGGCTCACTTTCGAACCGCAGCGCGCCGGGCAAGAGTGTCCCGTCCTTAATCAGGACAGTACCCGTTTTGATCTTCTCTGCCATTTTTACTCCTCTGCCGATTAAGTGTTCTCAGCGATGAACGAATGTGATCGAGCAATTCGCTTGCCCGGTCAGAGGTGACGTAGGACAGGCTTTTGCAAAGTACGCAGACCGAATAGCGCGCCTGAAATCAACTCTCGCTCGTGGCAAGGATCGGAGCCTTTAGCAAGACTCTTGATTCGCGTGTAGATGGCAATTTCCGCCTCGCGGATTCGCGTGGGGAGTTTTGCGGGATCGCATTCAACGAGAGCGGCCTTGTATGTACCGTACCATCTGGCTTGGTTCATATAACACCTCGGCTAAATGCTGTGCATAGCGAAGCGACTTAAGTTTTTTGTCAACTTCGCGGAGTGTGACAGAGCTTCTGCGAAATCCGTCGGGGTTATCCGATAGGCGCTTCCCCTTAATTTCATAATGACCCGCATCGGGCTAGTGCTGAATCCGTTTGCAAGTGACTGCCCTATGAAATCTTTATTACCAGCCAATCCGACTTCAACGCCTTCTTCGTTTAGGACCGAGGCCAGTCCACTGTTGATGAAGTAAGCGAACTTGATCGGCCCTGCCTCTTGTAAGACAAAACGAGTGGGCAATTCCACAAACTCTAATTTCTTGAACACTGCATCGCATTCACTAGCGGGCAGCCCGAGTAATATCGAATTTCGTATTCGGTTTCCGTCGCTTCTTACCCGAGCGTTAGTGACACAACGAGAGACCTTTGGTATGGCCATTAGCTGTGGCTCCTGTACGCCGTGGCGAATGCTGTCTGATTTCGCAGGGGGCCGTAGGAAGAGGGAATGCTTACGGCGGGTGCTAGTGAGACACCTTGACGGTACTCGTTTCGAAGCCAGATAGCTACCACAATAGATGACCGGTCATGTTCGCCTGGCGGAACTCTTATTCCGGGAATGGCCCGCCGATAATCGGGTCGGCAACCAGCACGTCAAATTCTTTCTTGCACGTTATGCAGTTGACGGTCTGGGAGTTCATCGGAGTTCGTCCCGCTCGTACAAAGACATGAACAATCTGTTTCTGTTTGCAATGCTGGCAGTAAATAGCAATTTTGGACTTTTCCACGCCTGATTCTATAACGCGTCCGGCGCGAATTCATCAACTACCTGTCTCGCCTAAATGACACGTGCTAGAATCCGCGTACAAAGGAAATCGTGCGGTCATCCTTTCGTACGCGGATTCTGGGGCGTTGGCGGCGTGGTATTCATGGCCGATGACACGAAAGCTTGAAAAAGATGAAGCGTGCGAATTTTGCCACGCGCCAGCAGTCTCGACCTGCATCCATTGCGGGACCGCCGTGTGTGAAGAGTGCTCAGAAACTAGAAACGGGCAGGCGGTTTGCAATGATTGCATCGAAAGCGATTGCGAGTTCGACGCTGGCGGCGAAGGCTAGCGCACTTTGCGAGCTTGAAGTGGCCACAAAATATCAAGTTTTCTAGCACAATCGGTGGGAAGCCGGGGAACAGTTGGCTGTCAGAATAGCGAATACCAGTTTCCAAGTCTAAGATGAGATTTTGGCAGCCCCAAGCATGTGGATTGAGGGGGACCGTATCACCGGTCGGTGCGCCGGATCAATCCTAGCCGTCGCGTTCTCTTCGTGGCGCTTGGGAGAATGTGGTTCACGATTTCTTCCATCGACGAGTTCTTGTTAATCAACGAGTTCAGCAACGCCTTGGCTGCAACCTGACATTTGTCGTCTGCCGTTAGGTGCGCACAGTGAACGTCCAAGGGCTTCCTTGAGAGCGATCGCGTCTTCCGAGACACTCCGTTTCTTCCTTCTGGCTTCCATGGAGTCGAGTATTGCCGAGCCAAGGCGCACGAGCCTAGCTGTCCCAACGAACAGGTACCGCCGATGAGTTACTCGGGGTCGGTCGGCGCGAAGTTTAGAATCAGGGATTCGTCCGAAAGGGTTAGTGATTACTCGTGCAGGACAACACTCAGCAGGGAATTATTGATGTGCAATCCGCCATTGTAGTGAATGAATCCCAGTTTTTTGAATTTATTCATAAAAAAATTGACGCGAGAGCGGGTGGTCCCAATCATTTCCGCTAACATCTCTTGCGATACTTTGGCGATGAGTTTTTCAGGCTGGTTCTGCTTGCCATAGCGGGCCAGCAACAAAAGTGTGCGCGCCAGGCGTTTCTCGCTGGAATTAAAGAGTTGATCCACCAGGTCCTCTTCCAGGCGCATGTTTCGTGCCAACATGTAAGAGAGAAAACGGTCGGAGAGGGCATGTTCGGCGTGCAGCACGCGAATCATCTCTTCTTTTTCAATAGCAAGCACGGTGGTTGGAGTGATGGCTGCCGCTGATGCCATACGGAAAGGCAGCCCGGTCAGGCATCCTTCACCAAAGAACTCGCCCGGCCCCAAAACCGCTACGACTGCCTCTTTGCCAACATTATTTAGAACGGAAAGTTTGACGCCGCCTTTCTGGATGTAAAAGATATGCTTAGACGCATCTCCCTGGCGGAAAATAGTTTCGCGTCCCCGAAACTCCGCGACCTTTCTGGACAAGCTTGCAGAATCGAGAAAGGCTTGGACGTCAAAAGTGCTCTTTCTTTGGGATTTTCTAATTGTCGCGCCAGAAACTTTACTCATGACTACGCCCGCAAGAGCGACCAACGCCCTAATAATATGTACGCTAGCGTACGCATGTCAATCGCTAGTGTTGAAATAGTTAATCCACTAGGCCTCCAGCTCGTCAGACGCAATCCGGGACATTCGCCCAAGAGCCGTGGTCGCACGATGAAGCCGTCGTCCTGGTCTTTTCAAGTATTGAGTTAGTATCACTAGCCTCATACACTTCAGTCTATGAGGGAACAAAGACGAAGCCGTCGTATCCTGGCAAGCATATCTTTAGAGATTGAATGGGATGGAGAGCCCCAACCAGCAATGACGGCAGTGATAAATCTTAATGGAGCCTTGATTCTTTCTCCCCTGAACTGGCCGAGCGGCAGCGAGCTTAGAATCAAAAATCCCGACACGGAATTGCAAACTCTAGGGCGGGTGGTGTGGTGCGGAAATCACGATTCGACGGGATGGTATAAACTGGGCGTCGAATTTCGAGATTCGTTCCCTGAATTTTGGGGAGAACTCTACGATGCTCAAGGTGAAGAAGAGCCTTAGCGCTATCGCTCTACTTCTTCGTTGCACCGTCTTTCTTCTGAGCCATTTTCTGAGCCATGAATAACAGGAGATTTATGTCGGCTTTATCTGTTCGGCTCAGAAGCCTACGAAAATTTCCCAGCAGCCGCGCATCTGGACCGGAACTGCCCCAGCCGCTGGCAGCTGCCTTCGGCTTCGGAAGAGCTGCCGGAGGCTTTTCGCCGTCGTAGAAGAGTGCGTAAATGGGGACTTCCAGTGCCCGCGCCATCTTTTCCAGGGTCTCGATCACCGGAATAGTGTGACCGTTCTCGACCCTCGAAATATAGCAGCGCAACAGACCTGTTCGCTTTTCAATGTCGCCTTGCGACAGGTTCTTCTGTTCACGCAGGGCCTTCAATCTTTCAGCTATGACCATGGGTAGTACCTCCAATCATTTCTTTTTCAGCTTCCGGCACAGATCGCAAACGGGTTTCCCCTTGGCGTCGTTAAATTCTCTGCCGCGCAATCTAATCCCACAGGTGCCATCAGGCGTGTGAGGTTTTCGCCTTAGCCGATGGAAGAGTGATCACTGAAGGCTTGACGTGTGGCTTTTTCATTTGAGCTCCACAAGCGCACCATGGGTTTGACGCGGCGTCTGACCGAGGCGCCTTAGTTATCTCGATCTCGCAGCTACATTCCGGATTCTGACATACGAACCGCTGGCCTTTTGTCATACCCGTTGCCATGAATTTCCTCCATTCAGACTGTATCAACGGCGTGCTGGGACATGCGGGCGCTGTCGTGCTACTGTTTCGATCCTGCAGCTACCGCTTCACGAGCCGACACTGATCCAACGACAACAGATTGTTATTCCAGTTTCCGTCAGCGTCAGTCCGCACGTGGCTGCTCTCCCTGCCGGACGAACCACTCCGACCTCGGAACGCTTATCGGATGAACTGACCTTGACCTTCGCTTGATTCATTTGCTCGGACGGATCGACTTTTCCGCAAATTCCAGTGCTACGTTCAGCACATCCGTGAACTCTTTGACCTTGATTGGTTTGGTCAGATACCAGAAGAATCCTGCCTGTAGGCCCTTCTCGACGTTGCGTGGCATTGCATTTGCACTGATAGCAATGACGGGGATGTGCGCCGTTGCCGGGTCTTCGCGCAGGATCTTCAGGGCTTCGATACCGCTCATGCCTGGCAGATTGATGTCCATCAGTATCACCTCCGGCTGGTTACGGCGCGCAAGCTTGATGCCGAGATTCCCGTTCGCCGCGCTCAGCAGGCGCATATCGGAGCGGCGCGCGATGAGTTGTTCGACCACCTTCAGATTAGCCGGGTTGTCCTCTACATAGAGCAGAGTGCGCACCGGCGCGCCATCCCGACCTTGCACTTCGGCCACTGCCGTGGGTTCAACTCCATCAACTGCATGTTGTGGTGCAGCTGCCGTGCTCAGTTCGAACCAAAACACGCTTCCCACCCCGACCGTGCTTTCCACGCCGATCACGCCGCCCATCAGTTCGACCACTCGCTTACTCATCACCAACCCGATGCCTGTGCCTTCCTCGGCGCTGCTCTCTTGTCCCAGACGGTTGAACGGCTGAAAAAGCTGCGTCAGCTTTTCCGGAGTCAACCCCGCGCCCGTGTCCCTGACGCTAATGCGAGTGCGTTCCGGGCTGCTTGTGCTGCAGTCCACGACAACCGTTCCCTTCGGCCGGTTGTATTTGATCGCATTGGAAAGAAGGTTGATGAGAACCTGCTTCAATCGGGTTCGATCGGCAGCGACAAAGCACGGGGTGTCGAACCGGGGAAAGGTCATTTTGATGCCACGCTTTTGCCTCTGCGGGTCGATCATGGCCTGGCATTCGACCATGACTTCGGCCAGTGATATCGGTTCCGGCGACAGCGACAGCTTTCCGGACTCGATCTGCGCCAGATCTAGGATCTCGTTAATTAGCTTCAGTAGATACCATCCACCATTAAGAATCTGGTCAATGTGTGCCTTCTGGGAACGCGTTGGCGGCGGCGAGTCGGACTCCATCAGCTGGGCGAAACCGAGGATCGCATTGAGCGGAGTGCGCAGCTCATGGCTCATGCTGGAAAGAAAGTCCGATTTCGCGAGGTTGGCTTTTTCCGCCGCGATCTTGGCTCTCTCCAGCTCGACGTTCTTATCCTGGAGCGCCTGGTCGAGACGTTTGCGCTCCGTGACGTCGCGCGCTGCGGCGAACACGCCCTGCAGAGTCCGATCTCGGTCGTAGAAGGTGGTCGCATTGTATGACACCACTGTTTTCTTGCCGTCCCGGGCGCGCGCGGTGAGCTCGTAGTTGGTCACGTTTTTCTCGCGCAGCACCAACTTGATGGCCGCCTCGGCCCGCTCCGGATCGGTGAAGTAGTTCTTGAACGGCGCACCGATCAACTCATCGCGCGTGCAGCCGGTGAGCGCCTCCATCTGCTTGTTCACGTCGGTGATGATGCCGGACGGATCGGTGGTCATCAGCGCGTCGATGTTGGATTCGATGAGAGAGCGCGTGTAGAACTGCTGGTCGCGCAGGCGCTGGTCGAGCTTCTTCTGCTCTGCTTCGACCTGCTTGCGCGCAGTATTATCGGTGCCGATCAACAGATAGCCGATGATCCCGCCCCGCTCGTCGCGCAGCGCCGTGACCGACACGATGGCGGGAAAGCGGCTGCCGTCCTTGCGGATGTAGGTCAGCTCGTAGATGTCCTCGATCCCGCGCGAGGCTTTGAAGACCAATGCCTCAAAGCCCGGAGTAATTGTCGTCGCCAGTTCGATGCTCAACGACTCGGCGCGCGCGATCACCTCCTGCGGATCGGAGATGTCGGCTGGGGTGATCTTGTTCATCACCTCGGCGGCCGCGTAGCCGAGCATGCGCTCGGCGCCGACATTGAAGATCTGGATGACGCCCTTCTCGTCGGTGGCGATGCTCGAGAAGTTGGCGCTGTTGAAGATCGCACTCTGAAGGGCCCCCGCCTTGAGTAGAGCCTCTTCCGCCCGCTTGCGGGCGCTGTTGTCGGTTCCGATCAACAGATAGCCGATGATCCCGCCCCGCTCGTCGCGCAGCGCCGTGACCGACACGACTGGCGGGAAAGCGGCTGCCGTCCTTGCGGATGTAGGTCAGCTCGTAGATGTCCTCGATCCCGCGCGAGGCTTTGAAGACCAATGCCTCAAAGCCCGGAGTAATTGTCGTCGCCAGTTCGATGCTCAACGACTCGGCGCGCGCGATCACCTCCTGCGGATCGGAGATGTCGGCCGGGGTGATCTTGTTCATCACCTCGGCGGCCGCATAGCCGAGCATGCGCTCGGCGCCGACATTGAAGATCTGGATGACGCCCTTCTCGTCGGTGGCGATGCTCGAGAAGTTGGCGCTGTTGAAAATCGCATTCTGCAAGGCTCCCGCTTTTAGCAGAGCCTCTTTGCGTCGGACCTCGGTGACAACATTCAGCTTGCCAGCGGCGGCGGGAATGGCAGAATCGCGGTTTTGCGCGGACATGTCCGCACCTCCTCCGAGCTTGTTAACCGGGGTTCCCTGTCGAATGCCGACTGTTATTGCTGACCTACCCAAGTTTCCCCGTGTGATCGTGTCCACTCGCCCACATCTAATCCTCGGAATGACTCGCCAGCCTTGACTTCAAGTGAATATATTCCACTTTCTCAGGATACTCCTTCACGGTCCGCAGGGCACGGTCGAAGAAACATCCTAGCCACAGAATCAAGCCCTGGAGGTTTTCAAAACCGAATCTCTACGCTCAGAGCGCCGATCACCGTGGCCTTCGCTGCCACTGCGGGGCCGCTAAAATGGTTGCGACTCGCTCGATCTCGGCGGTAAGAGCCGGCGCTTCGCACGAATCATCCGCACCGGAAACGGCAATCGCCCAGACTTTACCTCTGCGCGTACTTGCCATCGAGCGTTGGCCACACGATGGGTTGCAACTAACAGTTGATGTAGGATGTGCCAACGCAGTTCCGGGGAATCGGCGTTGGCACATCGCAGTTCCCTTCCTCAAGATGCCCGCGGTTATCCAGCCAGGTCTCCAGATTTTCGGAGGGCGCGCGCAGATGTGCGTAATGGGCGCACTATCAAAGAAGTGACATAACTTAATCAATATAAATTACGGAGCGATATAACGATCGCGGTGGCATCAGAGTCAGAAGCGAGAATAAAACTGTTACTCATTTGTGGAAGGAAAGGGCGGTGGTAGACAGTTGCATGTACAATACTGAAAACTCTGGAAGGCTAAAATGAAAATCCGGGTTGGAACCTAACGTGGATATCCCGGGCGAGACGCTCGTTGATGTCCTCCGAGGAAGGGCCATTCAGCAACCCGTGTCGGCCACTCGGAAATTATTGTGGACCGCTAACCGGTAACCGCCTGCAGGCATCCGCTGCTGGATCGCGCGCTGCGGGACAGCAGCGGAATGGCGAGCTACATTAAATGGCGGCGCCACGCAGACCAAAAACCCCCTCTAATCGTCGTCGGGAGGCGTGACAGGTCGTTTAACAGTTAAGAAAAACTTTCCGTCTAACTTCGCCGGGACTGGCTGAAAAGATATCGGTGTTTGAGTGAGGTCGAAGCAATCAGAAAAATCGTCAGCACGCGCATCCGCATATCCGAGCGAGGGCAGTTTGAAAACCTCCTCAATAAATTTCAAGATGCTGCCAAAATCGTGTGGAACGTGAGAGACATACGCCTGCTTGGTATACGGAGACACAATGATCAGTGGGACGCGGAATCCGTATTCGTAGGAATCATAGATAGTGGGTGTTACATGATCATACCAACCGCCCCAATCATCCCACGTGATGATGATGGCGGTATTTGCCCAATATTGGCTTGTGCCAATCGCGTTCACAACGGACGCAACCCAAGCTGGCCCGGTGCCCTTATTTCCTCTGGGATGGTCGGAATCTGCCCCGTCAGGTATGACCCAGGAAACCTGCGCCAATTGCCCGTTGGCGATGTCGGTTAATACTTGTGTCTGGGGGATGATGACCTTGCCCCAGTCGGTACCAAAATACAAATGGTTAATTGATAGGGGTCCGATCCAGATCCCGTCACCGTTAGCGATCGAGGGGGCATAATACCGCCAAGTGATTGTCTGCGCGTCAAGTGAATCCATCAGGGTGGGATGCTCGAAGCACGGAAACACGAATTGGGATTCCTTTCCGAAAGGATCGATCAAAGCGACAGTTGCAGTCGCCGGCGCAGCGCACCCACTTCCGCTATTCGGGTTTTCTGCGGCGAACAAGTCGCTTGTGGCTGTCGGTGCAGACGTTCCTGAAATAATGAACTGGTGCGACGGAAAACTGGGTCCTTGATTTGTCTGAAACATGCGATCGCCGAATGTGTACTGTTCCCCGAGTTGAAAATACGGTTGAACATCAGTGGGGTCTACATACATAAACTGCGGATTGGGCGGTGGACAATTCACGGCACCGGTAGCACAGCTGATGTGAATTTTGTCTGCTCCATCCATTTTCCCGCCATCATACATTTCCACAAAAGCGTTGTGGGCGTGATTGAGATCGTAATTGTTGGCCAGCGCGATGGGCGTGAGCGGAATGGTCTCGCCCTTGGAGTTGATACCGCTGTCGGCAATATCTGCGTTCGGGAAACCGTGGAAAAGGTTGTCCGGAGTGCGATTCTCTTGGAAAATCACAACCACGTGTTTGAACGTTTGTGAATAGGTGGGAGGCGGAGGAGGCGGAGGGGTAGAGCTGCTACCTCCACCGCCGCAAGCGATGAGGCCAGCAGCTAAAGCCGTTATGACGAACAAGACTCCCGTAAAGGGTGGTGCGCATCGTCCAGGCATGAACAATCTCCTCGTGGCGCAACCTGGGTTCGGGTGTCGTGCTAGTTTCTAACAAAGCCAAAGAGGGAAAGTTGCGACTTCTAAAGTCTACACGGACTCACTCCGCAAGGGGATTCAGAAATGTTTGAAATTTCGCGATGGCCGAAAAGAAGGAGGTTACTACCACCGGGGCAATGCGTTCGGTGCTGGCTGAGCGGTGGGCTGGCAGAAATGAGAAGAGCGAGACAGTTGCCTGACTCGCCCGTCCCCACAAAACAATCGTGAATAAGTCTCGAACTACCGCCCAAACAACTTCCTCCGGAAGGACGCCAAGCCCAGGAGACTCGTGCCGAACAGAAGAAGGGACGAAGGCTCCGGAGTGGTGGTTACCTGGCCTGTTGTGAGGGACAAGTCATTGATGGCAAAGTCGGTATTTCCCCCCACTATACTAAACGTGATCGATGTTATGCTCGGAGTCGTGTCAAGAAGTCCAATGTAGATGGCCGAGTTATCCCCTGCGTTCGTGCTGTTACCGTTTTCGGTGAAGCAATCTCCGAAATTGTCGCAAATCTTGGCCGTGAAAGCACCAAAGATGTCAGCTTGGATTTGGGCTCCGGCACCCGAGACGCCTTGGCTAAACGCCAAAGTCAAAGGACCGCCAGTATTAGTCCAAATGAGGTTGTCTCCTGTGGCAAAGTTCCCATTCCACCCACAGCTTGTCTGAACGCGGACCCGACCGGGGCTTGCCAGAGTTCCGGTTATTCCCACGCCACCGGTCGACGTCGCCGTAAACGAAGTCGGGATCACGGTGTCGCACGCACCGAGCTGACCCCAATTTGCTGAGTCGTTGCCACTGCGAATAGTTGTACCCGTTACACTTCCTGCATGGACAAACGTAGCCGCTAACAGGAAGCTTGCTCCCAAGAACAAAACTTTTCGCATTGTCGCCCCTCCGGTTTACAGTGATCTTGCTCGGGATACCTTGGAATGACCCCACATCTGGTTGAATTCTCCCCTGCAACCCAGCGTCCAAACTGTTCTCACGTAAATCCAGCAACGTCAATTGGAGGGCAGGAAGTCACGCAGAAATATAGCAACTACTTGCATATACCATGCCGGTAACTTCCGGTGGCAGTGAACATTACGCACTCCTATTCATCTCACACTCGCAAGAACCTCGAAAAAACGGTCGCCCGCACACGTCGCGTCCCGCAACGGCACTTGATTTCATTATAATGTACGGTATGCCTACTGATCCGGGAGTTCATGTATGCGGAGAATATACGAGTCAAGCAATAGCGTTTTCCGACCTCTTTGCGTATTAGTAGTCCTGTTACTAGGGTTTTACTGTGTGGTTGCAACTTGAGGAATTCGCGGTGGCGTCCTCTAGACTGATACGACGGTGGGCGCCCATGACGGATGGCGCAGCGCCGCGAACTTCTCCAGTAATCCGACACTAGCGCGCTAGGAAACGATGCCGGTTAATCAAAGACCCATCCCTAGTGTCGAAGGCCATCGCAGCTTTGCGTATTCAGCCCTCGCTTCTTTCGGGATCGGATGTCGGGTTGGCGCCTTTCCGGAGGTCGAGGAAATCTTGATAAGCAACGCTTGATTTCGAACTATCGCCCAACCAGTGCGTACGCACGGCCAAGCCGAAGATGCGTGAGTGCACTGCACTAACCGCGCAGTTTCCGAACTCCTAATGCGATAAGGCTCGTTCCCATAAGCAGAATCGAACCCGGTTCCGGAGTAGCAACAAGAGACTGCGAAAAAGACGCATTAGCGATGGCGAAATCTTCTCCGGCACCATCGCTGAAAATGACCTTGTCAATGGGGATGCTGGAAGAAGCAGCGAACAACATAGCCCCGGCATTCCCGCTAACATCAAGAGAAATCTCGCCTAGGAAGTGCCCGCTGGCGTCGAAAAACATTGCCGTCATCGGCTCCACGTCAGACAAATTTGGCTGAGCCTCAAAACCAAACACATGTACCGCCGAGCTTAAGTTCATGGTGACGTTGCTGGCTCCATTGCTCCAAAGCACTGGCGGCGTGCAGTTGTCAGTAGCAGGTGGGCAATTCCACGTCGCCCAGTTGGTGGGAACTGTCAATTTCACCATGGCAGTGTTGAAACCTACCGAGAGTCCACCACCCGAAATGGAGGTGTAACTGTGCCCGTCTGTGAGACCGATGATGTTAATAGTTGTCGTTGACAGAGGGTACAAGCTCGGCTCCGGAATTCTCGTGAAACTGCCCGCCCACAGCGGGACTGCCCCCGTCAACCACACCAACGCACCAATCAGTGCCAAGAGAATAATTCGTCTCAGCATGTCTCCTCCTCGCTTGAGTACAGTTCAGTTCTCTTGAGGGAAAGAACCGCAAACGTTAGAGTGCACGAAGTCTGCGTAGCCAGCTCGACACTTAGTGCACCGTCAACCTCAGATACGCAAAGCGAGCGCGGTCGCCGGGCAGCGCTGCCGGGGGTTTGACAGACGTGTGGTCGTCGGCCGCGGTATTTACAAAGGTCACTGTGACTTGATCTCCCCGCCATTCGCCCCTAGCACCCAATCGGCGGACCGCGTCGGTTATGTCGTAGTTGATGCTGTCTTCCAGGGCAGCCGCGGGCTCACCCCCCGTGTGAGCGTGTTGGTGATACCCAATCCCAAAGAACGACAGATCGTCCACGTAATACTCGCTCTGATCGTCCGGTACGGCTCCCGCGGGGAGATTCATATAGATCCCATACGCGGCTGCTGTGCGGTTGTCGACCGCCAAGCCACCCACTGTGAGACGAATGGCACCCGCAGGGGCGCCTGCCCGTACGAGAGCTTCAATACGATTTTGAATGTCGCTCGAGAGATGAACCGTGACCGTAACCGGCTCTTCAGCCAGGACGGCCGGGGACTCGACAGTAGTGCTGAGAACACTGCCGCCGCTTTCTACGGTCGGAGACTGCGCGAACTCATCTTTCTTGGCCGGTAATTGGAATCCTTTGCAATTGTCAGCATACACGTACCCCAATTGCTTTGCCGTCTCGATAATCTGCTGGCCGGTCATCGTGACCGGCACCGCCATTAGAGAGCTATCGGCATTCGTTTTGACATCGAAGAAAGTGAATTTCGTGTCCTTCAGCCATACGTCTGATTTGGGTTCGCTCCCGGGATGCTCCACCTGCCAGCAACTCCAGGCCCGGTCAATGTTGGCGTGAACCGGCCAGAAGATGGGGTCGAGCCCCGCACCAGCCGGATCGCTCATCGATTCCACCGTGCCGTCTCCCACCGCGCCGTGCACCAAGTCGTGCGGTGCATCTTCGATCTGTCCAGCTCCAGCCCGCCTCGGGGGATGAATCATTAGCGCGGTTCCGCCACCGCCGAAGCTCATTTTCCCGTCAGTCCAAACGTTGGTGAAGAACGCAGTCTGCGCAAATGCCATTTTGGTAGCCACGGTTACCGCGGAAAGAGGTAGGGCGTCTCCATCTGCCTCTGCATTCAGCGCTGCGTTGCGAGCCGGCCACCACAACGAGTTCGGTACCTTGTCAGTCGGCTTCACTCGAAAGTCGTGCGGAATTTTCGTGCCTAGTACCGAGCCATCCGGCTGGACCACGCTGAAATTCCAGTAAGGCAGTGTGAGCGTGTTGTTGCCGGACATGGCCCTGACGATCCTCTCGAAGAAGAATAGTTCCATGCGGTGCCAGGAAAGGAAAAACCAACTGGAGTGCTGGCAAGTGCGCCAACCTACCGGTCTTCCCGCAGCCGTGAACTTTGCGAAGGTGGTGCCATGAATGTACGCCTGGTACTTCCAACCGAGGCAGTTGAGGTCTTTGTCGGCCACGCCAACGTCGAGCTTCATCATTGCCGTAATGCCGTCCCGAAATGCGGCGAGCTTTTTGGCATCCCCTGCGAAGGCAGTGAAGTCCACCCGCGGCAGCGGGGGGTTGGGCACCGCTCCCGCAAAGGCGACTGGGGCTACCCCACACCCTGGGGGCGCGACAGGAGGAATTTCCTGATCCTGCAAGTTCACGTTTGCACTGCGAATTCCAGGCCCCGCGGCCATGCCGGCGCCCAAAAGGGCCATTAGACTCAGAGCGCCGCCCACCCAAACAAAAATGCTCCATCTGCTGTGCGTTTGCGCTGACATGGGGGCCTCACGTAGGGAAGTACTACTAGAACGCCACAATTCTGCACAAAATTAGCAATTGGCATTCCAGATCTGCACCTCTAATAACTTTGTCTTCAGTGCTCCGGTGCAGGCAGAATTCTCAATGTGCAAACACTTGCAGTATTCAGGTACTCTCCTTCCGTGAGTTGCTCACGTGTTAGCATCGCTTGAGAATTGAGCTGGGAAGATTCATTCGCGGGATTACTGGACATCTGAAGTTCCACTTCACTTGATTTCATATAATGTCGGCTCCCTCGACCTGAGTAAACTTTGGTTGGTTGACGATTATCATCCCGCCCAGCTTCTTCCTTTATGACAGCTTCTTCCTTTATGCATGACTGATTGGGGGTCGGGGTGTAAGATTCGTCGTTCGGGAACAAGTCTAATCGCTTCGTAAATGATGCTTCTATGAATCGACGTCGCGGAAGGTGATATGGCGGCGAACAACATGGAATGCCCGCAGTGCCATTTTGATAATCCTCCCACAGCAGCCCGTTGCGTCAAATGCGACACTCCTTTTGACCTTGAAGCGACCATGGCAGCGACACCGTCTGCTAATTTAAGCAGAAGCGCTGAAAGCGTTCCGAAAGATTGGTCGCGTCCTTCCGATCCGGCTGCAGCGTTCGGACCTGCTCTTTCGTCGGGAAGCGTGCTCGGAACCCGCTATGAAATCGTCCAGTTGCTTGGGCAAGGAGGGATGGGGGCAGTTTACAAAGCGAGAGATCGGGAACTAGACCGCCTGGTTGCTTTGAAAGTGATTCGTCCCGAGATGGCTGTCAATCCGGAGGTTCTTCGTCGGTTTAAGCAGGAACTGATCCTGGCCCGGCAGGTCACGCACCGGAATGTAATACGCATTTTCGATCTCGGCGAAGCCGATGGCATCAAGTTCATCACAATGGAATACATCGAGGGACGGGATTTAAAGTCCCTGATGACAGAAAAGGGGAAACTGAGCTTTGAGGAAACCGCCCGGATTATCGAGCAAGTGTGCCTCGCGCTCGAAGCTGCGCACGCCGAAGGTGTTGTGCACCGCGATTTGAAGCCACAGAACATTATGCTGGATAAGCAGGGCAAAGCTGCCGTGATGGATTTCGGCATCGCTCGTTCGATGGAATCGGATGGTATGACGCAAACCGGAGTGCTGGTAGGTACGCCCGACTATATGTCACCTGAGCAGGTAATGGGCGAACACGTTGACGCTCGCTCCGATCTTTTCACGCTGGGCGTAATTCTTTACGAGTTGCTTACTGGTTCCCCGCCATACAAGGCCGACACAACTCAGGCTGCAATGTTTAAACGCACAAGGGAAGTTCCGCGACCGCCGATCGAAGCCGATCCAACTGTTCCGCAATTTCTGAGCGACGTAGCGGCAAAGTGTTTGCAAATTGATTCGGCGCTGCGATACCAATCTGCGCGCGAGATTTTGCAGGACTTGGAAGCTTGGCGCGGCGGAGCGACGCGCGGCCACCCAACCGCCACTGTGCGGCGGCCAGCCGTTCCATCGGCTCCCCTCTCAGGGTTAGCCCGGTTCAAAAGTTCCAGTAAATGGCTTGCGTCTGCTTTGGCTGCTTTGATTGCGGTGGGTCTGTTCGCCGTCATTAAGAAACCTGGATTCCACTCTGCAGCAAAGCCGGAACAACCGGCGCAAACTGCTATCGCGCTTGCGATTCTTCCGTTTCGAAACGCATCGGGCGATCCATCGCTCGACTGGCTAGGATCAAGTCTCGCGGACATGCTGAGCACGGACGTGGGGGAATCCGCTCACCTGCATCCCGTATCTTCCGACCGGCTACGTCAGGTGCTGCACGATCTACAGATCACGCCCGACGCCACGTCGGATGCCGCGACGCTGCGCCGGATCACTTCGATGATGAGCGCCGATACCGTGGTGTCGGGGCAATACGCAAAATTCGGAGATCAAATTCGCATCGACGCGACCTTGCGAGACATGAAGCAGGGTCGCGCCGTAAATTTAAAGTCGCAGGCGCCGAATGAAAAGGATTTGTTGAGCGCCGTCGATCAGCTCGCGCAGACGATCCGCGAAAACTTGGCTCTATCTCCGCAGATGGTGAACGAACTCAAAGCACAATCCTTCAAACCTTCGTCTAAATCCTTGGCCGCTATCAGACTATACAGCGAAGGGATACAGCTGGCCCGCCAAGGAAACAACCTCGAAGCTTTAAAACGATTTCAGGCTTCCACTAAAGAGGATCCAGAGTTTGCTTTGGCGTATGTCAAGCTTAGCCAGACATACGCAAATCTGGGCCACGACGACGAAGCCGAGCAATATTCTCGCAAAGCGGTTGACCTAGACGAACACCTTCCAGTCTGGGAAAAGTACTATATTGCCGCAAATAACTTCCGGATTGAACGGGATTACCCCAAAGCCATTGAATCCTACGAAATGTTGGCAAACGCTTCGCCGGATGACACAGACACGCAGTTTGCCCTCGCACGCCTTTACGAAGATACGGACGCGTTCGATAAAGCTCGCGATCACTACTCGAAGGTACTGGCCGCTGACCCGAAACATGTGGACGCCCTGCTGGCATCCGGGCGGGTGGAGCTCAAGAGCGGCAATCCACAAAGTGGGCTCGAATATCTGAACCGCGGCCTGACTCTCGCCATTCAACTCGGAAATGACGAAGAGAAAGCCGCGTTTCTGCAAGCCATCGGCGCAGCGTATGGCGAGCTTAACAAGCAGGACGAAGCGCAACGATATTATCAGCAATCGCTCGAGATCAAGCGGCGCCTCGGAGACAAGCGCGGTATCGCAGCTAGTCTCGAAGCCATAGCCCAGATAAAGGAGGGACAGGGAAAATCGGAAGAGGCTTGGAAAGATTACGGAGAAGCCTTGCAGCTCCGGCGAGAAATTGGAGACAAGATAGGCACCGGCGACATTCTAATGGATATGGGCACGTTTAAGCATGATCGGGCCCAGTACGATGAGGCGTTGAAATTTTTCAAAGAGTCGCTGCAAATTGAGCGCGAGTTAGGCAACGAGAGCAATCAGGGGATGTGCCTGAACAACATCGGAAGCTGCTATTTCTTCAAAGGCGATTACGAAAACGCTCTCACCTATTTTCAACAGGCTTTGGAACTGCGCGAGAAATCGAAAGTGCCCGAGGACATTGTGCTAACGGTCCACAACCTAGCGGAGACGAATGCGAAATCCGGGCAGTATGACAAGGCTCTCAGTTTCTACCTGCGGGCGCTCAACCTATACCGCACCGCAGGAGATAAGCGTGGCGCGGCGATGGAGACCTACAGCATGGGAACGCTGTTCGGCTACCAGGGGCGATTTGGCTCGGCTATCAATGCCAAGCAAGAAGCGCTTAAGACGTTTCAGGATCTGAAAGACCACACTTATTGGATGAGTGAAATTTTGAGCGGCTATGGCATGGCCCTAGCTGATGGGGGTCGCGTGGACGAGGCGCAAAAAAGTTTGGACAGTGCCCTGGCCTTGGCTCGCGAACTTAAAAATGACGGCTCGATTGCGCAGGTGCTGAATTACCAGGGCGAGTGCTCTTTCTATCGCAGCGATTTTAATTCCGCGATGAAACTTTACCAGCAAGCATTGCAATTTGCGTTGCGTTCGAAGGAGCAGGACAAGGTATTGTTGTCCAAATTCAATCTTGCGAAGGTAACTCTCAAACAAGGAAGGGTGGGCGAAGCAACTACTGCTTTCAGGAAACTGGCTTCGGAGGCAGATGTTCTCGGGCTGAAGTATCTGTCCTCGGTATCCTCCGTTTATTCGGCGGAGTCCTTGTTGAACGCGAAAGATTACGAACATGCCCGAAAAGAGCTGGAACAAACAGCGCCAAAAGCTCAGAAAATGGAATTGCGTGCCGTTCTTGCCCAGGACCAGTATCTCCTAGCCGCTGTGTTTCGGCTAACCGGCCACATGACAGAAGCAATAAGCCACTACCGCGAGGCCCTTAGGTATCTGGATGAGATCCGCAAGGACACTGGGAACGATACCTTCTTGCAGCGTTCCGACCTGAACCCTATTTATATAGAATCCAACCGCTGGGTCCAAGGACAGAAGGAATAAGAGAGCTGGGCCCGGGCCGAAATTCAAACCCGGGCCACAGCCTCACTGTGCATCGTTTCTTTATACCTTATGCCTTACTTCTTCTTCTTGACTAGGGCAGTCAACGTCGCTAAATGAGGGCTGCCTGTCGCATTGTCGGTGATGGTTAGCGTCGCTGATTGTAGGCTGAAGTCATCATTATCCGCAAAGAAGGCGACAAAGATGATGCAACTCTTTGTCGGTAGCAAAGTCTTTGGGCAAAGGCTCAAGGCAAAGAAGTCGTCCGAGTCTCCACCTGGTACGGGCGCGATATTGACGCCCGTAATGTTCAGAGGTGCGGTTCCGGTGTTTGTTACGGTAATGACTTTGATAGCGAAGCCGCCAACGGGAATCGCGCCGAAGTACACGCTGGACGGCGATATACTCGTCATCGGGCCAGCGATAACCGTGTACGTGATTGTTGAGGCGGCGGTGGGGCCTTGTGAAACGAGGGCAGTGACAGTGAAAGTCTTAGTCCCCACTGAAGTTGTATCGATCGCCCCGCCACTTGCTACGTTCCCAACGCACTGCGTAACATAAGTCCCGGTGCAAGCGTAGCTAGCCAGGACAGTCTGGTTGAGGTTGTAAGTGGTGTTTGTCGGCGACGTGAGGGTTATAGTCGGAGGGGTACCGGTCACTCCACCAACGACCTGGAACCCGGACAAGACAGGTTGTTTATGTCCAGAAATGGTGGGATCACCAGTCCTGACCGCCGATGCGGAAGATAGGATATTCAAAAGGTACGGGCCGTTGTCTTCGTCCGTCAGGAACGCCACGTTGGAGGGTAGCACGCCGTTATAGTTCGTAACGATCTTGTATGGGTTGGGAAATTGTGGACAAGGAATCGTGAGTAGAGTCGTTGCATCTTGACACGTGGCAACGAATCTTATGCCGTACCCTCCGGTCCCGGCGTAAGGAGCCAGAGTCGCGCCGGCGAATGGGGTGCCTGTCGTGAATGCATCGAGTTGCGGTTGCGTCATCGAGATCGCCTGCAGCACAAGGTTGATGTTGAGATTTGGCGGCGCCGGCGGTCCATAGACTAACTTGCAGTCGAAAGCGCAGCTCGCGGGGGGAGAGGTGGGGGTGGGGCACCCGAAGGCGTAGTCGTTTGTGCCGCCTGCGGGTTGTAGAAGAATAGAGATGGCCGGGTAGGCGGTCGGGCCAAGCGCCAGACCAATGGCCTGGGAAGAGTTGAGGCCGGATCCGAGTACGTCAGCTGCTTGGAGGTCAAGAAGCAGAGTCGCTGTCGGAGGCGCTCCGGGATCGATCCGCCACACTTTTCCGCAACCGTTGACAAAGGGGTTAGTCGTCGTCACGACAAAAAGATGCCCAGTCGCGTCGAACTGCATAAATACCGGCAAATCTGGGAGTAAGCCTGATTCAGCTGCAACGCACGTTGTGCTTGTCGTGAACGTGAAGTAGGTAGTCGTTGTGCCGCCCGAACCAATTGCCAGGATTCGCTGTGTTCCCGTATCCGAGACAAACAGTTGCCCCGTCGCCTTGTTGAGTGCAACCGCCGTGGGGTTCGTTAAACCGCTGGCAAGCGTCGTGAGATTGTTGTCCGCTGTGTAGGGCGGACTGACGCTCAGTACCGAGTTGGGGTTGGATCCGTTTGCTTGCTCAACAAACAACAAGTTGTCGCTGGTATCGAATGCGGTGCCGGCACCAGTACCAGGAGTGAAGCAGGTTGGGCAGGTGCCTGGAACAATATTCACCGGTGAACTAAACGGTCCACCAAAGGGAGTGGTCCCCACACCGAGGATCGCAAATATGCCCCCAAGGTCGGTAACTTCTGTATTGAAGTATAAGTCGCCGGTCGAGCTGGAACTGAAACTCGGTCCCTGTGGGGAAAGCGCGCAATTGATCTCACAACTGCTTTGGTTGTAGATGACTTCTGGCTGGGTTCCGTCCTGGTTCATCCGCCAAATTCGTTGGCCATTGCTTGGGTCGGTGATGTAGAGCTTACCATCAGGTCCTACGACCATCCCTTCGGGCGAAAATCCAACGTCGTCAGGGTTTCCGGAAACCACTGTGAAGGCGCCCGTGGTTCCGTCAACCTTTAGAATTTGACCTCCGGCTTGCGTCGAGACAAAAACGACCTCGTCACCGCCTACAAGGTTCACCGTCGCGGTGCCACCAGTAGAAGCGAAGCTTAGAGTCGCGCTCCTCGTACCTGTTGCCGCCGGAGTGAATGTTACGCCGACCGTGCAGGTGATCGCCGTACTTGTGATCGGCAGCGGAGAACAGGGGTTGGTCACACCGCCGGTCGCGTTAAAGTCGCCGGCGTTCGTACCACCGATCGTGAACGTGTTCAGCGTAAACGACGGACAGGTGGTCGAACCGGCAAAGGTTACCGTCTGCGCCGCGCTCGTGGTGCCGACTGTCTGAGGGCCGAAGATCACGTTGGTCGGTTTGGCGGTCACAAACGTGCTGCACGTTTGAGCGCTAGTGGGCAGCGAAACGCACGCAACAGTAAGTAGGAAAACAGCAATCTGCCATATGACCTTCTGCAATCTCGTTTCACGCATCTTCCGTGCCTCCCCTCGCAATAGCTGCCTTAATGCAAGCCAGTTCGTGGTGCGAAAATTGCCGAGGCCCCGGAGACAACTTCTCCGCTGGACACCCGTACCCCATGGAAGTTCCTGGCGAAGTGAATCGAAGCCATCGCGCGAACTCGTTGGGCCTTGACCAAAAGCGACACTCCAATTGGGAATAGTGGCTAACGTTTTAGCGATGGCGACTTCTCTGCCGAAAGTTTAGAACACTTGCGGGGCGCTTTTATAGTTCTTCCAAAAAAGTTGTTATGCTGCGAACGGAAGAGAATCGCATCTGCGAGACGCCGCGCCCGCCTTCCGCAAGAAGACCCATTTAGTGGCGCGATTCTGGCGAATTCTGAAATCCTTGTCAATGAAAATCTGGGCATCGCCAGAGCCTGCAGCTGAGTAGTCAGCGCTCCGGTGCAGTCAAAATTCTCAATGTGCAAACACTTGCAGTATTCAGGCACTCTCCTTCCGTGAGTTGCTCACGTGTCAGCATCGCTTGAGAATTGGGCTGGGAAAATTCCTTCGCGGGATTGCCGGACATTTGAAGTTCCACTTCACTCGTCCGATAAGCGACTTATCGTCCAAGTTAAATTTGTTGGGGAAAATGAAAATGCGCCACAGAGGGGAAACCCTACGGCGCATTGGGCAGAAATGAGAAAGGCGAGCCAGTTACCTGACTCGCCTTCCCCGCAAACCTTGGAATCTAAAGTTTCGAATCACCGTCCGAACAGCTTTCTCCGGAAGGGCACTAAGCCTAGGAGGCTCGTGCCAAACAGGACGAACGAAGCAGGTTCGGGAGCGTTACCCGGAGAGCTGCTGCCGAAGGTGATGTCGTCGAACACGATCTGATTCGCGGTACCACCGAAATTGATGGACTTGGCGGTACCGAGGAAGGTAACGCCGATGGATTCGAACGGACAGAAGCTGGCGGAGTACCCGGGACAAGGGCCCGAGGGAGTGGTTGGCAAGGTCAAGCTCGCGAGCAGCGTACCGGTGCCATCCAGGCCGCTGTAAACCTGGATGGAACCGCCTACGTTGACGGCAGTGTAGTTAAAGGAGAAACCGGTGGTGAAGCCTGCAGCGTCATCTAGGAAGGTGCTCGAGCCCGACAAGAAGAACAGTCCGCCCTTTTGAGATGCGGGATCGCCGAGTCCACCGCGAGAGGTGTTTGAACAGACGACACTTAAGGAATTCAGACAGATTAGCAGAGCATTGCTGGGGAAAGAGATGCCGTAGTTCGTCCCGCTCGTTCCGATGCTGCTGGTGCCGCCATTGTAATAATTTTGGATAAAGACATTGTTGCCGTTGGGGTAAGGCGCGATTCCCTCAAAAGTGAGGTCAATAATGCTGCCAGCCCTGGCGGACATGGCTGTTCCCGCAATTAGGGCAACCACTACTGTGATTAGTTTTAGGTTTATTCGCTTCATGTTTTCCCTTCCTTTTCTGAGCAGAGTCAGAACCGGACCTTCCGGTGTGGGAACACGCTACCCACATCGTAGCAATCCTGCTGCCAACAAGAGGGCTCGAGTGCAACGGGCGCAACTTTCGCTTGTCTACGTAACACGCGAACTATCAATAAATTACGACGCGGGTGCCCACCCAGACTCCCTCCTTACCCGAGAAGGGTCACCTGCGGGTTGGAGGACTGTGCAAGAGTTTGCATGATAAGAGAACATCGGGATACCTAATAACTGGCGAAGCGCTGATTCGGCGCAGACCCTTGCGACGCAAGGGGTATCGTGAGAAAGGAGCCGAACATGTTGATAGGCGTGGATTACCACCCGAGCTTTCAGCATATTGTATTTTTTGACGAAGAAACCGGTGAGTGTGGTGAACGAGTTGCCACCGCAACCGCCAGCGGCCACCTTCAAACGGGCTTTATCAAAAGCGCGACGAGCACCTTGCCTTACCTTGCGGGTTGCTGAATAAGGAGAGATTGGCCGTGGGCCTGGTTATCCGACTAACGATTCATTATGCATAATTTTGCACATAAGTGACTGTCGGCGTCTGGTCCCGCGTGGTTGGCGACACTTAGTCAGATAGAGTGTCAGTACGCACATTCCAGAGGGAAGTGCGCTGTGCGTGCCTATACTCCGCCAAACCCCTGAATACGTGCAACTTGGCGAAAAGAGGAAAGCTTTGGAAGCAACGTCCCCTCCCCTTCAGCATGCCCAGGATGCGCCGTTGAAGAAAGCCAGAATTCTGTCTTTCTGCTGATCCACTTTTCCTTCTAAACTGAATTCCGTCTTTAGTCTATCCGGCTTGCTCGCTTGACGGATTTTTTTAGGCGCCTCAATGTGGTGTATATGGCTGACACTGATGGCGGCGTGGATGGAGTTGTAGTATTCTGGTAGCACCTAAAAAGGTGCTTTATTAGGAGCAGATCCATGCTTGACATAACCAAGGACATCCAATCGCTAACGACCTTCCGCCGCCGTTCCGGCGACTTCATGAAGCAGCTGAAAAAAAGTAAGCGCCCTGTGGTGCTAACTGTGAAGGGAAAGGCTGCAGCCATCGTGCAGGACGCCGAAGCATACCAACGTCTGCTCGACATCGCCGCCCTCGCCGATGCCAAGGAAGGCCTTCGGCAGGGACTGGAGGATGCGAAAAAAGGAAAAGTCCGGCCCGTGAGGAAGTTTTTCGACGAGTTCGAAGCTGAGCATAGCATACCTCGTTAACATCACTTCCCGCGCTGAGCGCGATCTTGCCCACCTCTATGGGAAAATCAACGCCGAGTATTCCGACGCAGCCCTGAAATGGTATCGGGGACTTAAAGGGGCGAACTGGTAACGAAAATCGGCGTTCTCGGCTTCATCAATTTGGCCATTATCATCCCTCATGGATTCCGCTCGGAGCGAGATAGTGCGGAGCCATCGGCTGGCCCTTGAGCGTTGGGTTTTCTCCCGAACCGGGCAGCCTGCGCCGGGACTGCTTTCATCATCGCGGTCTTGTCCGCCAAACGAACTTGCTCATAGCCGTTGCGCTTGGCGATGATGCGGTAATCGAAAGTAATGTTGGAATGCCCGCCTTTCAGTTCGCGCACTTCGAAAGAATTTGCAGCTTCATTTACCACGAAGAGGCCATTACAATCCCCCTTGGGCGTAAGGAACACGTGGTATTCCATGCCCGTGTTTACGGTCTGCGCGTAGGTTGGATCGAGGGTTACCGTGGCAGCGCCATTTTCGAGGCGTTCCGAACCATAATCCTCGAACCAGTTTTCCGGGGCTTCGACGGCATAGAGCGCAACCATCTTTTGGCCGTTCTCGACCGGAACGACAGCGGACTTCGACCCGTTACAGGACAGGTTGCCCTTCCCATCAATCGTGCAGCGTCCACCGGCATTTGAGCCGGTCCTGAAAACCAGTACCCCTGCCGTGGCTGAGAAGTTGTACGCTTCTACGGTGGGCGTAAATATGTCATCCCCGCTGTTTGATAGGGCGAATACGGCAAACCCATCGTGTGCGGTGCCCACCACCCCATTGCCTTGTCCCACCCCGGAATCTCCCCAGACGCCAGCACGATACGTGCCCTCCCCCTCGAGGGTGCTGGGTCCCGACGATCCCTTGACTCCCACTCCGAAGTTGCTGACTGTGCTTGCGTTTACTCCGAATGTTACGTCGTTATTGTTGGGGTCACTCTCGATAGCGGTAATGGCTGTTGCGCTGCCTGCGGAGTTCACGCCTTCCACCCCTACTCCGTTGGGACTGCTTGACTGACCCAATACTCCCACTGTGCTTCCCGATGTCGCCGTTGCCGTACCTTGCACGGCGATTCCGCTCGTCGAGTCGGCTTCCCCGTATACTCCGGTCATTGCGGTGGTAGTCGCAAGTCCTTCCACGCCTATTCCGTTTGGTGCCGAACTAATTCCCCAAACTCCTATCGGGAAAAAAGAGCCACCTTTATTATTCACCCCTTCGATGGCAGGCCCGGATTGCGACGAAACCCCCAACCCAATACCCGTGCCGGACTGCATGACGCTCACGATCTGAGTCGTGTTGCTGCCGCTGAACACGCCCGTGCCTGCTGCTATCGAGCCAGTAGCGGTAACGTTGCCACTGACCGTCTGATTGCCGGTGGAAACATTACCCGTAAATGTACCGGTCGCTCCTGAAACCGAACCTGTCGCGCTCAGATTGCCGGTGACCGCTTCGTTCCCGGTTACTTTCGGCAGCGTCTGCCCTGTCGCGAAGGTGATCACGCCTTTATTGCTGATGGAAAGCCCGGTCTCGGCGGGGGTACCCGTGCCAGAGGCGAACAGCAAATTCAATTTGCCTGAAGCCGTCGAGAGGCCGGGATTGACCGGCTCGGCTTGCCAGCGGAAATGCTCGCTGACCGCCGCCGTGCCGTTATATGCCGAGGCCAAGAAATCGAAGGGCTGGGAGGGGAAGCCCTTCGTCGTGGAATTGGCCGTTCCCGTGGCCGGCAGTTGTAAAAAGCCTCGGAAAATGCCAGTGCCGGTTACATCGAGAGTAGCTGCCGGAGCGGTGTTGCCAATGCCAATTTTCTTGGTCGTCGATTGAAACAGAACCGAGTCGCCCAGGGCAGTGCTGCTGGTCCACAAGGGGATGAAGTCCGCTACACCAGTCCCAGTTATAGAGGTCGTTGGATTTTGTACCGCGATTATGGCCGCGGCTGTTGCGCTCGGAGCTGCGCTCTTCGCTGTGGTGGGAGCCGAGAAAACTGACGAAGCATTGGCTAGCGCGAAATCAGACGCTGGCCGTCCGCCTAACGTTTGCGCGTCTCCGGCCTTAAGAGCGTAGGGCACGCTGACCAACAGGACCCGTGGCTGCTCGGGCTGTCTTTCAACTTGAATTCCCAGCCAGCGCGCTTCGCCGGTAGCGAACAGTTCTATGGGCATTCCGGTGGAAGTTTCGGCGCCGAGCAGAACGGTGTAATATCCGTTTTCGTCGGGGCGCACGTTCTGGGTTTCGAGCCACAACGAAGCGCCACCATTTTGTTCGGCGTAGAGCGCGAAGGTAACGCCGACGGGTCCCGTCGCTATGGGGCGACTCTCCGCATCCAGCAGCGTGCCACTGAATTTAATCAGCTGTGGAACAGCCGTGCCCGAAGCGACTGACACATTCTGGTTCCTGGAGGACTGAGTTTGAGCACACAGGGTCGGAACAAAAAACAGATATACGACGGCCAGTGCAAAGCGAATATTGCTGGCTCTCATCTTTTTCCTCCACCTGATCCCTGTAACTCCGAGCGCCGTCATTGCTGATCGGCTTTGCCCTGTTGAGCTTTCTGGCGCTTCGTCAGATCCGGACGCTGCGTATTGGAAAGACCCTGCGACGCGGACTGGCCAAAAAGTTCTGGAGCCAAGTAGTGTCCCTTCGCGGCGCCAGTCTTCTCCTGTTCGACTACGAGCGGGTTAGCTTTTGAGTACGCGTCTTGTCGCACGCCGGTGACTTGCCAGGATATTTTTTGCCCGGCCTTGCCTCCCGCGATTTCGAATTGATTATTTTGAATTTCCTGGGCGACAAATACCGGCGCAAAACTGCCGATGGTAGTGAGCTGATAACGGAAATCGGCATTTTCGGCTTGGAACCAACTTGGAAGCTGTACTGTGGCTGCGCCATTCGTGTTGAGGACAACGTTGCCGGTGTAAATGTTCATCATTTCGGAGGATTCCACGGAAGCATGAACGAGGTACTTGTTGCCGGGATCGGCAGGATGATCAATTTTGAAATTTTTGGATGAGCCGGTGATCGTTCCCGTGCAATTCAGGTTGCCGCTCACGTCGATGCTACAATTGCCAAACTTGCCGGCCGCCTCAAGAGCCTGCGCCCCTACTGTGCTTGAGTTGTTGCTCGCGGCGATGGCCGCGTTCGTATCGCTATTGTTCACGGCGGATACGCCTGAGCCGTCATCTGAGCTGCCGAAAACACCGGCGCCCCCCACTCCGTCTCCCCATACCCCAATGGCAACGCTACCAAACCCAATGGCACTACTCGGGCCGTGCGTTCCCTTAACTCCCACTCCAAAATTGCCGACCGTGTTTGCTTTCACTCCGAATGTAAGGTCGAAGTTGTTGTTGTCAGTTTCAATAGCGGAGATAGCTGTCGCGCCGTTGCCGGATGCGAAGTTCACGCCTTCTACGCCAACTCCAGCAAGACTGTTTGATTGGCCCAATACTCCCACTGTGTTCCCTGATGTCGCCGTCGAATTACCTTGCACGGCAATTCCGCTTGTCGAATCAGCTTCTCCGTATACTCCCGTTGTTGCGGTAGTACTAGCTAGTCCTTCAACACCTATTCCGTTTGGTGCCGAACTAATTCCCCAAACTCCTATCGGGAAAAAAGAGCCGCCTTTATTATTCACGCCCTCTATTGCGGGCCCGGATTGTGAAGTAACCGCGACTCCGACACCTGTCCCCGACTGCGTGACACTCACGATCTGAGTCGTGTTGCTGCCGCTGAACACGCCCGTGCCTGCTGCCAGCGAGCCTGTAGCGGTAACGTTGCCAGTGACCGTCTGATTGCCGGTGGAAACATTACCCGTAAATGTACCGGTCGCTCCTGAAACCGAACCTGTCGCGCTCAGATTGCCGGTGACCGCCTCGTTCCCGCTTACTTTTGGCAGCGTCTGTCCTGTCGCGAAGGTGATCACGCCTTTATTGCTGATGGAAAGGCCGGTCTCGGCGGGGGTATCCGTGCCAGAGGCGAAAAGCAGATTCAATTTGCCAGAAGCCGTCGAGAGGCCGGGATTGACCGGCTCGGCCTGCCAGCGGAAATGCTCGCTGACCGCCGCCGTACCGTTATATGCCGAGGCCAAGAAATCGAAGGGCTGGGAGGGGAAGCCCTTCGTCGTGGAATTGGCCGTTCCCGTGGCCGGCAGTTGTAAAAAGCCTCGGAAAATGCCAGTGCCGGTTACATCGAGAGTAGCTGCCGGAGCGGTGTTGCCAATGCCGATTTTCTTGGTCGTCGATTGAAACAGAACCGAGTCGCCCAGGGCAGTGCTGCTGGTCCACAAGGGGATGAAGTCCGCTACACCAGTCCCAGTTATAGAGGTCGCTGGATTTTGTACCGCGTTCATGGCCGCAGCTGTTGCGCTCGGAGCTGCGCTCTTCGCTGTGGTAGGAGCCGAGGATACGGACGAAGCATTGGCCAGCGCGAAATCAGAAGCCGGGCGGCCGCCCAATGTTTGCGCGTCTCCTGCCTTCAGTGCATAGGGGACGCTAACCAGCAGGACGCGTGGCTGCTCGGGCTGTCGTTCAATCTGAATCCCCAGCCAGCGCGCTTCGCCGGTGGCGAACAGTTCCATGGGCACCCCGGTGGAAGTCTCGGAGCCGAGAAGCACCGTGTAATATCCGTTTTCGTCGGGGCGCACGTTCTGGGTTTCGAGCCACAACGAAGCGCCACCATTTTGTTCGGCGTAGAGCGCGAAGGTAACGCCGACGGGTCCCGTCGCTATGGGGCGACTCTCCGCATCCAGCAGCGTGCCGCTGAACTTAATCAGCTGTGGAACAATCGTGTTCGCCTGGGCCGCTAACGAGGTCGCTGGCGCACTCTGGTTCCCGATATTCTGCTCCGCTGCCAGCAAACTTTGGCTTGCAACATTTTGCGATTGCGCCCCTCCAACCGGCACAACGCACAGCCACATGAATCCGGCTACGACTGCAAAGCGAATCAACACAATCTGTGGTGCATCGCGAATATTACTGGTTTTCATCTTATTCCTCCGTGCGAACCGTAATCATCGAGCAAAGTAGCCCGAGACCGTAAGACTGTGGATGGCGCCGCCAGCTGAGGGAGATGGATCAGCTCCCGCTGTCGGTGGACCGGAAGATACAATCGCGCTTGTAAGGTGTGACGAATTTGCGGCGTTGCCCAATGGATCGCAAATGTCGTCCGACGCGAATTCAAACCATCCTGGCGTCGTGCCGGTTGTCGCAATGCTCACGAATGATTTATCTCCGGGTACGCATCCGGTCTTAATCCACGATACATCCGTTATGACCAAGGAATATCCCAACGGAAACGAACCGCAAGGATTGGTAGTCGCCCCATTGATGCTGATGCAAGCCCATGAAGCGCAAGTGGTGCCGGAGGTATCGACATTGCATCTCAGCGTTACCAGATTAACGAGCGGGGTTCCCAAGTGAGTTGGTTGGCGTACGTACGGGATTCCGCAGGCCGGAGTGAATTCCTTCGTTGGTGAGGGACACGGTGCCAAAGTTACCGCGCCAATCGGGCCGCTTAGAGGATTAAAAATCTCCGCCTTGACGACCGGGTTGCCGGTGATATTTGCATTCACAGTTCCCTGAACCGGCAGCGGCGTGTTCGTGACTTTTACATCTTGAATAGTTTCTGCCTTCACGGACTGATGGTTGGGAATAGAAAACAAGACGACAGCCAAAATCCCGGAGCCCAACGCGAGTAACATTATTTTGCCTAACTGCTTCATGTTCGTTCTCCTTAAGAGGCCGGGCGCATAGGGTCACGTCCGCAAGTGACGCACATTCAGCCATGAGTGAACTCCCCGCACAATGGCCGGAGCATGATTTAATTATGAAAAGAGGTGACCGTGCATGTGATTGAAAAAAAACGGTTAATTGCAAGGTCTCCAAGTATCTGATCGAAAGATAGGCTGGGGATCTATAAAAGCGACCCATGCATTAGCAGCTGGGTCGGGAGCTAAGGGTCCAAGTGAGGTCAGCCCGGAGCCATCGCGAAATCGGTGTCCGTCGCATGTGCTGCATATGTGGCTCTAGCCTACGGTGAGTTCCATCCAAGATAATCACTTCTGACCGCTCAATTTTGCATATTCCGACTTCGCCTGCTGCAATACGCGAAGGTCTGAATCCGCATTCTTCCACAGCGACAAAAAATCCCGGTAATTCGAAAGAGCCCTCTCGTTGTCTCCCGTGATGGCGTAAGCGCGCGCGAGACCTAGGTGTGCCAGCGGCCAATACATTGAGACTGTGACGATTCCGCGATTGTTGATGAGTTTTTGAAATTGGACAGCCGCTTCTTTCGCGGAGCCCGATTGCAGGTACGCAAGCCCCCGGTAGTAGATCGGCAATCCGCTCCCCGCCGCTTGAATATCCCCGAGCTCGTAGGGAACAGCACGGCTCAAATCTTCCACTGCTTTCGCGGGATCCTTCTTGTGCATGTCGATTGCTGCGTAAGCGCAGGGAAGCGTGGCATTGTTGATCAAAGTATTCAGAGGATGACGTTGGACTGCCAATGCAGCCAGAGTCCGCGCCTTGTCCACATCGCCTATTCGCGCCAGCGCGATGGCTACGCCCGCCTGAGCCTCCTCTGAATCAGGCATTATTTGCATGGCGAGTTCTGCCTTCGAGCGGGATTCTTTCGTGTTCCCAAGATCCGCCTCGAGCTGAGCTTGGTCGTTGGCGGTGGCGACCGCATATTGTTTCGATCCTTGCCGTAGCGCTTCGGCTCGCGCGCGATTAAACAACTGCTCACCCCTACGGACTTGCCCCAACGCAAAAGCAGACCATCCTTGGACATTCAGGATCCAATATTCGAGCGGTTTTTCTTTGAACCAATCAACTTCGCGCTGCTGCGCCGCTTCGTCCCCGTTTACAAATGCCACTTCGTAGCAGACCGTGTGAGTAGAGAAGCTATCGTGCTTGTCTGCGGTCGCTCGCTCGCACATTGCCTTCGCTTCCGGGAAGTGGCTAGCCCGCAAATAGTCATAAGCAACGTTGTAGGAAAGCGCCGGGTTCAAGCGAATAGCCTCCTGCGATGCGGCAATAGATTCGTCAAGCCGTCCAACTTTTACGAGTTCGTTCCCCAGATTGTTATACGGGATCCAGTCGCGCGGATAAATCTCATTCCAAAGTTTGTAAAGGTCAATCGCCTTGTCCTCTTCGCCCGTAAAATCCACATAGTAATGCGCCGCAATATAAAACTTTTCCTTCTCGCTGACGTGCTCGCGTAAATCAAAACCTTTCTTCAGATATTCGTTCCCCAATTCGATTTCTTCCAAATTGTGGTACACCGCGCCGATCCGGGCGTAAGCAATTGCAAAATTTGGATCCAGCTCGACCGCCATTTTGTACGAGGTCACGCTTTCCGCTTCATCGCCACGGATGCGCTTTTCGTCGCCCACCGTGTACGCCTTCAAGGCAGCCAGCGAATTTGTAGTGGCTTGCTCGATCGGCGTGTCGAATTTCTGGATTGAGCTGATGGATTCACCGAGTTCGCGGCGCACGGGAGGAATAATTTCGCCCAGGCGAGCAATAAGCTGATCTTTGTGCGACGCCTGAATTTCTTGATGCGTTACGCGATCTCCGTTTATGCAGTTCGTCGCATCCAACGCAATCACGTAACGGTCTCCCAGATTGAATATTGCGCCACCAACTAAGGCTTTTGCTCCCGCTCGTTGGCAAACGTCGCGCGCGACGGGAGGCACGACAGCATCGTCCGGCGAGCGCCCCATCAACTTCAGCGTTTCGCGTACTTTCCCGGCGCTAACCAAATTGAAGTAGGGCGACTCACCTAGCTTTACCACTACTGCTTGCTTCAGCGTGCCATCGAATACGGGATCGCCAGTGGTATTCACAAAATCACCGACGAGAACAAAATCAGAGGGACCCAGAGCGAGAATGGTATGGCTTCGCGTGAAGCGAATCGCGATGATCCCGACCAAGACAGCGATCACTGCCGCGGCCACCAACCACTTCCAATTCAAAGTTCTATTCCCAGTTTTACCCTCGAAACGCGGAGCTAACACTGCGCACCCTTCGGGCATCTCCGCTAACGGCCGAGCTCCTCTACTTCCGGCGATCTTATCGGCCCCCTGGACCATCTCCGCATCGGCGGCCTTCACCCATTCAACGGAAGCGATAAAACGGTAGCCAACTCGTGGCACAGTCTCGATATAACGTGGTTCCTCGGCGGAATCTTGAATCGTGTGCCGCAGCTTCTTAATCGCAGCGTTTAAGCCCTGTTCGAAATCGACGAAAGTGTTCTCCGGCCAAACGCGATGCTGCAAGTCTTCGCGAGTCACCACTTCGCCGGGTTTTTCCAGAAGTAGCAGGAGAATTTCAAAAGGCTGGCCGTGCAGTTTGAGGCGAATCCCATGCTTGCGGACACTATGTCCGCTTGGATCGACAATGAAATCTCCGAACCGCAATAGGGCTGCGCGTTCGTTCTGCGCCATAGAAGAGGCCTAAGTGAGGCCAGTGTATCCTCGGTCGAAACTACCTCCAAGCTCTAAATGTGGCGCGAAAGTTCATTGATTCTTATGTTTGAACGATCATACTTTTTCACTTTGGCTTTTCGGCTGCAGTGAGCGGCCTTATCTTTGGCGTGGGCTACGAGCGCCGCAAAACGCGGGTCCGGGCGGAGCACTTTCAGGTCGGGGTTCTTTTCAATTTCGAGCAAACTCGGGGGTTCGAGTCCGTGATCGACAGCTTCCTGCAAGAGAGAGTGCTTCATCGGGATGGCTCCGCAGCGCTGCGTTGACGGCTAGGTAATATGTTGTGAGAGCGGTGTGCGGGTCTTCCGACCCAAACACCTGCCGTTCGGATCCTCGTGAATGTAAGCAAAAAGAACACGGACGGCCGACGCTTGGCACGGTGACAGCAAGCCAGATTGAAATTGCTTCTGGGCCGCGATCGAATAAGCCAACATCTTGCATAATTCCCGGTCTTCGCTAAGCGGAAGGGCGAGGGCGCGATAAAGGTCAAGCGCTCGCGAAGATAACTGCACATCACCCGGTATTTCCGGTACCGAAAGGCTTTAATAATGCTCGAATCGGAATTGTAGCAGTTGCCGGCGAAGCTTCGCCGCGCTACGCAGAATGTTTGGGTTTGGGTCGTCCGGGTCCTTTAAATCCTTTCGTGTGGTCTTAGACCACATCATCATGCAAAACTTTGCACATAAACTCCTTACGATTCTCCGGCTTGTTGGGCCTACGTGATCGAGTGCTCGCCGCCCTACACAGGAATCCATGGGGAGAGGCCATCCCCATTTGCGGATGTCTTCCGGAGTTTCGTGGACCGGGATCTGGCCACTTCCATGGCACAAATCACACGCGGATTGGTCCTGCCTCAACCCTGTCCCGTGACACCGCGGACAGATTGTGTAATTTTCTTCGACCATAAAGTTACCTCCGCTGTAGCGGAAAATGTAGCATGGAACTGCCTCGAAGCTCGATAATGGCGACGAGCAGGAGACCGAAGCTCATTCTATGAGAGAGCAAAGACGAAGCCGTCGTATCTTGGCAAGCATCTCTTTAGAGATTGAATGGGATGGAGAACCCCAACCAGCAATGACGGCAGTGATAAATCTTAATGGCGCTTTAATTCTCTCTCGTCCTGAACTGGCCGACAGGTTGCGAGCTTCGAGTCAAAAATCCCGACACAGAATTGCAAACTCTCGCGCGCGTAGTGTGGTCTGGAAATCACAGCAACCGACGCGCGCTGTGCCGCTCGTTGCATAAGTCAAAGGAAGAATTGCCCCGATAAGCCTCATCGGATCAGTGGTGTGCGCAGTCACTTCTTTTCATCTATAAATCAGCCCTCGTTCATTGACTTTGTAGGGCGGTTAGGAGCTATATGTGCCTCAACGCGAGCCACCTGTTTTCTCGTTCGCCGTGGAGGATTCTCATGAAACTCGGCAGCATTTGGATTGCATTGGTTGCAGTGTATCTATTTTTTGTGCCAGCCGCGCGCGCACAGGCTCAGTCTTCCGGGAACCAGAATTTGTCAGTCGCTTCGGGGGCGGTTGTTCCGCAGCTGATTAAGTTCAGCGGCACGCTGCTGGATGCGCAGAGCAGGCCCATAGCGACAGGGCCGGTGGGCGTGACCTTCGCACTCTACGCTGAACAAACCGGCGGCGCTTCGCTGTGGCTCGAAACACAAAATGTGCGCCCCGACGAAAGCGGATATTACACAGCTCTTCTCGGCGCCGAAACTTCCACCGGAGTGCCCATGGAACTGTTCGCCACCGGCGAAGCGCGCTGGCTGGGGATTCAGATTGAACGGCAGCCCGAGCAGCCACGCGTCCTGCTGGTTAGCGTCCCCTATGCACTGAAGGCAGGAGACGCGCAAACATTGGGCGGCCGCCCGGCTTCTGATTTCGCGCTGGCCAATGCATCGTCCGTATCCTCGGCTCCGACCACAGCGAAGAGCGCAGCTCCGAGCGCAACAGCTGCGGCCATCAGCGCGGTGCAAAATCCAACGACCTCTATAACTGGGACTGGTGTAGCGGACTTCATCCCCTTGTGGACCAGCAGCACTGCCCTGGGCGACTCGGTTCTGTTTCAATCGACGACCAAGAAAATTGGCATTGGCAACACCGCTCCGGCAGCTACTCTCGACGTTACCGGCAGCGGTATCTTCCGAGGCTTTTTACAACTGCCGGCCACGGGAACGGCCAATTCCACGACGAAGGGCTTCCCCTCCCAGCCCTTCGATTTCTTGGCCTCGGCATATAACGGCACGGCGGCGGTCAGCGAGCATTTCCGCTGGCAGGCCGAGCCGGTCAATCCCGGCCTCTCGACGGCTTCTGGCAAGCTGAATCTGCTGTTCGCCTCTGGCACGGGTACGCCCGCCGAGACCGGCCTCTCCGTCAGCAACAAAGGCGTCATCACATTCGCGACAGGACAGACGCTGCCGAAAGTAACCGGGAACGAGGCGGTGACAGGCAATCTAAGCGCGACAGGTTCGGTTTCGGGCGCGACTGGTACGTTCACGGGTAATGTTTCCACAGGCAATCAGACGGTCAGTGGCAACATCACCGCAACAGGCTCGATTGCGGCAGGGACGGGCACGTTCACCGCCAATAACTCCACCCAAGTCCTCAGCGTCACGCAGACTGGCACGGGCGCGGCCGCTGTGTTCAACGTTACGAAATCGACCGACACAATCCTTAAGGCCGAACTAAACGGGAGCGCTGTATTCAGCGTGAATGCCAGCAGCGGGCTGTTTGACCAGCAACAACTGTTCACCAGCGGTACCATCGCAAACGACGCATTCATCGTTTCTCCGACCGGAGCAGTAAGCACGTTAAATTCCGATACGGGAAATGGCGCAACCGCCATCAGCGCTTCTCAGAATGACTCTAACAACAGTGACATTACATTCGGTGTGAACGCAAGCACGGCCAGCGAATCCGGAGTGGGAGTTAAGGGAACGTCGAGCACTAGTAGCGTCTCGGGGGGGAATCTAAATTCCGCTGGCGTCTGGGGAGATACCGGCGCGGGGGGAGGCATTGGGGTCATAGCCACTGCAGACGATGGGTATGGCGTATATGCCCAATCAAACAGCGCGAATCCAATTATACCCACCATCTACGCATACAACAGTTCAACCACGGCAGGGGCGCTTGCTTTCAAAAGCGGCGGCGGCGGCGGAGCCTGCACCATTGATGTGAACGGCAGCTTATCCTGCCACGGGTCGAAGTCCGCGGTCGTTCCGGTCGAGAACGGCCAAAAGATGGTCGCGCTTTATGCCGTCGAAGCCCCGGAAAACTGGTTCGAGGATTATGGTTCGGAACACCTCGAAAATGGCGCTGCCACGGTAACGCTCGATCCAACGTATGCGCAAACCGTAAACACTGGCATGGAATACCACGTGTTCCTTACGCCCAGTGGGGACTGTAATGGCCTCTACGTGACCAATAAAACTGCCAATTCCTTCGAGGTCCGCGAGTTGAAAGGCGGCCATTCCAATATTGCGTTCGATTACCGCATCATCGCCAAGCGCAACGGCTATGAGCAGGTTCGTTTGGCGGACAAGACCGCGATGATGAAAGCAGTCCCGGCGCAGGCTGCTCGGTTCGAGAGAAAACCGGGTGCCCAAGCTCCAGCTAATGGCTCCGCAGCCACTCGCTCTGAGCCGAAACCATGATGGATGGTTCTGCTCGGGTTCATTCTCAGGGTGATTCAAACAGAACTGGAGCCGGCCAATCACATTTCCGACGCTATCTCCCAAGCGTTCCGTCGTCTCAACTAACTCCTCCCATGAGAAGGCCAGTGTGAGTCAAGAAGGTTTTGTTTTTACTTATGTGGATTCTTTGCCGTCCAGCCGAGCCGCCTCTGTCGCCATCCTTCCATCCGCACTCTTTGTTGAGCGATAATCGCTTCGGTCCCGTCTGTGGAGGGGAGTTGGGCCAGGAGTTAGTCTCAGTCGCCTGAACTCGGCGGTTGAGCTCGGCTGTCAAAATCCCCACCCTCCTAGGCTACTGCACTCACCACTGGGTGGTTGTTCCGCAATGGTTCATAGACTTCTCCGCTGACCCACAGCTTGTGAAGCAACACTGCCAACTTCCGTGTCCGGAGAAGTGGAGCAATGGCAAAATCCGGATATTGGTTTAACCCGACTGTCGAAGTTGGTCCGGCGCCCAACGGATTACCAAACGGCGCTCGCTAAACTGTCATGGTCGCTCTGAGACTAATGCTGTCCACGGATGACACCCAAATGGTGTGCCGAGCTGGATAACAGCCCCAGAGTTCGCATACCATGGTCTAGAAGTAACTAGAAATCTTTGTAGAAATGTGCCTGCCACCGTTCAGGGAATCGGCGTTGGCATATCGCAGTTCTCTGCTCGGGTATCCGCGACGCTTGGGGACAGGATCAGTCGGGTTGAATGTGGCATGTTTATGGCACGTTCTTCAACGTTCACCACGTTCACTATGTTCACCATGTTTGCGGGAGGTAAAGTCGGCTATTTTTATGGAAGTAGTACAAGTTTAATTCGAGGTGTTAGGTTTTCTTGGGGGTGGCTAAAGTCCGGCAAAAGGGGCACGCAATTGAAAACTTCGTAAAAGCGATCTGGACGTATTTGTTATCGTACGCCTTAAGCAATTGGTGACACCTCGCCACAGTAGAGGAGTCGAGCCGCAGAATCCAACCGACGTTCGTCCGGTGCTTATTTCGGTAGCCCATAGAGGCGAGCATTCCGCCGACTGCCTTTTCAGTGACACTCAGTCTTTCACACTTCAGAAAATTGTTAGTACACCAGGTGAGGCCAATGTCACCACCAATTCGTACGTTGAAACGCGGATTTTTAGCGTGACTGAACCACCAAATCGCCGCGTTCAAAGCCTCTTGCCGAGGGTCAAGAGACTCTCGCGTCACGGGATCGTGGTTCGCTATTATGAAGTCGAACAAAAGTCGAGTGTAGAGCCGACTCTTAACGAGCGGGGCCGCTAAGCTGCGTAGAATATCTCGAGACCTTGGACGGAGCTGTTCGGCATCTCGAACGAGTGCCGGGCTGATCGCATTGTAAGAATTAAACCGGAATCTTAGTAACTGTTGCCGGAGATCACTGGCCGATTGCATTACCGAAGGATCGCCGGGTTTCAAGAGTCCGCTGTTCGTGGTTTCCGCCATGACGATTTGGATGCACCGGCTGTTTAGCGCCGGGTCCGACGAGGCTTCGAGTGAGCCGAAGACCTTGGGTCCGAACGAGGTGCTACTCTCTCCTACACGCAGAGCGCGCGAAGAATGACCGCTTCCAGCCCGTAGCAGCTGCCGAAACTTGTTCATAGTCCCCGCAGAATCCCAATTGATCTCATCGATGAGCAGCGTGGGACTGAACTTACTGCAGACCCGATAGGCTGCCGCTTGGCTGATATCACTCACGAGCAACGCTCGTCGGCAGAGCAAGCTCAAGAGCTCCAGAAGTGTGCTCTTGCCAGATTGCGGGAGTCCGATAATAGATAAGTACACGGCCGTCGGAAGGCGATCAGCGACCCAGGTGTAAAGAACGAACGCCGAAAGCAACGTCGCGTAATTATCGGGAACACCAATGACGCGTCGGATGAACAGTTTGAGGGTCTTCACCAGCCACGCTGCGGACTTGTATGGCATGACTCCACGAGGGAGCTTCACATCAGATAATCCAACGGTACCCCGGGGTATCGGCACCAGGATTCGTCCGCGGTATTCAAGCTCTTCGGCTAGACGGATCCGACCCCGACGAAAAATTGCGAACAATGTCTGATTCGGATCTGTTGGAGATTCGATAATATCCACAAGCGATCCGTTTTCGAGTTCCGTAAAGTCGATCTGCACTTTCGGTAAGGAGTTTTCAGGAGGCTCAAGTTTTTCGCGGCTTGTGAAAACCGGACCTGGATAAATCGAAAGTAGAACCCGGGCCTCATTATCCTTTCTTCCAAGAGTTCCCAGACTAGTCGCTTCACGGATCGGAAATGCCAACGCGGCTTTACGATCTAATTGTTTTCGATCCCGATCAGTGGTTTCGTCCGTTTGAGCTCCGCGCACGATCATGTGGGCAGATGAACCAGTCGATGGGTTGATCATTGCGCCGTCCAAATCCTTAAGAACTTCTTTCTCTTTTAGCGGTTTCATCTGGCACTCCAAAAGGATGCGCAGGGTATATTCCGCTGCGCTAAGTTCCCGGAACTTTCTTGTAGCGGGCCCGCCACATTTATTTCAGGGACACAAACTTCTCTCTCCCACGCTTCGAGAGTTTGAACTCCTTCGGGTGTGTATCAAGAGCGCACTCAATCGCGGGTCTGCTGGCCTTCTTTACCCCAAAACTTTTCAAGTGTGCCTCCAACTCACACACTCGGATCTCCGCTGTCTGCCGGACGATTTCACGAATCACCCGCCAGAGTGAAACTTTGGACAAATCTAAATCAGCAATATCTACCGCAAGCTCCTCAACCTCTTTCCGCATCTCTCGCGTGTATTGAGGGTCGGCGTGGGCGTTGCCGCTAGGATTGACTTTTACAGGCCCACTGCGCAGGAGTGCGAGACCGATATTGAAGCGGCGTTCCTCCGACTCGATCCTCTTGGACAATTCGAGGTAGGACTGCCAACTTACTCGCAGCTTGTTCAATTTCTCGTAGTCGCTGGTCAACTCTGCAGACTTACGCAACGTTTGCTGAGTGAGACCAGAAACGATATCCCGTAATCGTGCCATACCCCATTACAGTACAGATTGACACAAGATTTGTCTATAGTCGGTCTTTATTGACGCACCTTTCGTCAAAATTCCATAAACTTTGGGGCACGCAACGGTGTTCTCGAAGATGAACGACTTTGACCGCAGCCTCCTGGTTTGGATGGCTCAAACGCTTACGTGACACAAAACTTCCAAAAGAAATAGCAGAGTTAACGTTTCAGTAAGAAATCTGAACTGCCTTTCAATGCATCGCGTAAGTTGCTGACGCCATCGGACTGTTCACGTGGCCCGGTGCACCGCGATCGTTCTAACTGTGCGAAGCGGAGAGCGTAAATCGCCAAAATCTCCGGTATAAAACATGCAAATGGGGCTATGGTGGTGTTCTAAGCACAATCAGCTAGGTCAAATCGGGGCGGAAGCGGCCGAGTTTAGATCGCTTTTGTGAGGAATCGCTGTAAAAATTTACTGCCCTGTTTCTTGTAGCCTTCGGATCCGGCCCGCATGAAGGCTTCGCAAATCTGCGCAACACTTCGGCGTTCGTGGTTGGCAATCTCTTGCAGTTCTCTTCTCAAGCTGGTTGGAATTCGGAGCGTGAATTGAGTGTCTTTTCTCATCGGGATACTCGTGTCTTATTTTCCGAGTGTGCCTGTAAACACAGCAAGTTGACAAGAAGCAAATTAACTGCAATACTATGCACTGCAATGCAGTGCATGGAGGAATTATGGAGTATTTGACTGAGTTATTACGGATCAATGCTCGACTAGTACGTTCAAGGTGGGGAAAGTTAAATCGAGAAACTCGTCAACAGCTACGCTTTTTGACAACAAAATTCCGCCTCTCGGTCGCACGGAACGAACTTCAATTCCTGAAAAGTAATTGGTATGTAACTCATTCGGGATTGATAGCAATCGCTGAACGGAATAAATGTTCCGGGATCAGGACCGCCGTAATTCCGGAACTTTGTGACCCCGGTTGTCGCCGATGGGTTTTTCGCGCCATCGTTTACAAATTTCCGAAATCGAGGGGCTTCGTTGGCTTTGGAGATGCTGATCCCACGAACGTGTCAACGATCGTACACGGAGCGGAAATGAGAATTGCGGAGACTCGTGCGGTCAACCGCGCATTGCGTAAGGCTTACGGAATCGGACTGTGCTCAATTGAAGAATTGGGATCATTCTCCGGACCACCTCAATCTGCCGTGGCTTCTCGGTGTTTAAACGGACACCGTAGCTCGAACGGATCGAATAAGGGTGGGCCGCGATTGCGTGACCAACTTTGCCTTCTGATCCGCCAATACGATTTAGATCCGACGCTTGTGAAGGCTTATGCTGCCGACTTCTGTGGTACCGCTACGCTGAAAGAAGCTAGCCGGGACCTGATCGAATCTTTCATTTCCGAGCTAGCAACAACTGCAAAAAACGACCGAGATAGCTTGCTCTGCAAACTCAATTCCTATGCTCAGCCCATCGAGGTGAAGCCATGAAGCGTCACTTGCCTGGCTTGCATTCACAAGGATCACGGGGCGACGAAGTCCTACAGGGCATATTCCTCGTACGTGTCGATCGCGCTTACTTTCGGTGGCATCCGCAGAAGCCGTTCTTCGTTCTCAGCTTCGCGATCCTCGAGCCTCAGGATCTCGCTTCCCGCAAAATCTCCGGTCGACTCTATGCCACCACCAAGGCGCTGTGGCGCCTGAACTGGTTCCTGCGTGATTTTGGCTATGACCGCGATTTACTGGAGCGTGACGAAGTGGACGAAAAGGCCCTGCTCGGTCTCACCGGTGTCTTGCGAACGACCAGGAAAGTTTTTGCTGGTCGCACCTACGTAGATCTCGCCGGTTTTGCTCCCTCCAGCGAATGGGAATTTATCTCGAAGGATGCTCGTGACGGCGTGGTGACAGGAGGTTCCGGTGACGTACAGTTACACGCAGATTAGCCAATATCTTCGTTGCCCTCGCAGCTATCGCTACCGCTATCTGGATGGATGGCGGGAAAAAGATACGCGCGCAGCCATGGTCTTCGGTCGCTGCTTTGAAACGGCTCTTGGCGCTTACTTCCGGCGAGAGGACCCGTCCGCAGTTTTCTTCAAGGAATGGGGTGCTTTTCGGGATACTCCGTTTGAATACAAGAAAGGCGATACTTGGGACCGCCTAGTCCACCAGGGCGTCCATTTGCTTCAGAAATTCGCTCAGGATGATCGCGTTCGCATTCACAGTCCGAGGGAAGGCCTGCAGGTAAAGATGCTTCGAGCTCTTCCCGGAAATAACGAGTTCGTTTCTTACGTTGATGCTCTCGGTGCTCTTGATGGCAAGGAGTGTTTGATCGATTGGAAGACAACTACGAGTCGCTATCCCGAAGAACCGGAGGGGTTGCTGACGCTGGACCCTCAACTGATTTGCTATTCATGGATCAGCGGTATTTCCGATGTTGCGCTGGCTGTCTTTGTACGAAAGCAGCTACCCGAGATCCAATATTTGAAGGCATCGATCTCGGAAGAACAACGCCGTGAGTTTGGCCGATTGGTTGAAACAACGGTCGGCCAGGTCGAGGCAGGTCAGTTTGCTGCCCACAGCGGGATTCGCTTCCCCCAGAACGGCTGCACCAGCTGCTCACATCTAGGCCTTTGCCTGAACAGACCGGAACTGATCGACATCAACTTAACGCGCAGGCCAGGAGCGAGCGACATTGATTGGCTTGACGGGCTTGATTAACGGACGACCGCTTATGTCTCCAGAGCTTAATCGGCGACGAGCCTTAGTCGTTCTCGGGAAGATCGACGAGATCTTGTCCTGGGAGCAAACAAAAGAACGGGAGTGCGATGAGCGTTTTGTCGAGCTTGGCCAATACTTATGCGAAGTGCGTGCCGGCCAGTATTGGCGCCTGGAGTATCTAAAATCATTTGATGAATTTTTAGAGAAACGCTTCCCGGATTCACGGCGAAAAGCTTATTACCTCATGGCAATTCACGAGCATTTGACTCGAATTCCGAAACAGCAGCTTCGTGAAGTGGGCTGGACCAAGGCTAGAGAGTTGGTCAAGGTGGCGCGCCGCGAGGGAAACGAATTCGATTGTGCACCCTGGGTGCACAAAGCCAGGGAGTTACCGAGAGAAGCATTCAAACGAGAAGTGGAGCGCCATTTGACGGGCCAGGAGACGGAGCCCTGGGAGATTATCTATTTCAAGCTGTACAAGAGCCAAATACCAATCATCGAGCAGGCGCTTGAGACTGCTTCTTTGATGCTGGGCACACAGAAGTCTCGCGGCTATTGCATGGAGATGATCTGCGCAGACTTTCTCGCAGGCGCGACCCTCGGCGAGGCAAGTCCTGAAATCTTCTCAGTCGCCGTCCGACAACTGATTAAATTTCTTCCCGAGCCTGAGAAACTGGAGCTTATCAAAAACCTGAAGGAATCTGCGTGAGTTGCCCTAACCCGAAGCGTCCCAGGATTAGGTTGGAAAGAGATTGCTACCTTCGTCTCTGTCGTCAGGTTTTAGAAAGAGACAACTGGAGATGCCAGAATTGTGGAAGAGCGACCGAACTGCAGATTCATCACATTCAATTTCGGAGCGTCTTGGGTGACGACAGCGAAGAGAACCTCATAACTCTTTGCGCGGCTTGCCATGAACACCTTCATTGTGAACCCAGATCGACTCGCTAGAAACAGGGCTTAGTCGTTGCTAAATAGTCGTGAGAAGTTTGCCTCCCCTCATGGCATTTCAGTGCGCAAGTCAACGCCCGCGCGGTTTGGGAGCTGAGGCGGCTGACACAACCGGCAGTGTTCTCGACACTTCTATCCATTACAACTATTCGTTTGTCAGATCGTGCAGTCGGCGCGGTCGCGCAATAGCGCGTTGACTCTCCCCGTGGGCATACGATGCGTCAAGAAGATACGTTAATCGTCTGCCCAAGGTTCCTCGCGCGACGATGCTTTGCCCGGACTTTGCGGCGACGCTGCGGGCCCTCGGATTCACACGCATCGTCGCACTTGGTTGGTCAGAACCACCAATCAAGGTTGGGGACCTCGAGGTGCACGCCCTGCCGTTCTACGGCGAGCAACCTCTCCTGAAGGACGCGCCGCGACATCCTGACCTCCGTAATCACGGGAACACATATGTCGTCCGCCACATGTCATACACGTCTTGGTTCCTGATCGATTCCGGGAATGACTGGGCGGGAACCATGGCTGAGGTCGCTCACGAAGTGAAAGTACGATTTGGGAGCATCGATTTGTTGTTGAGCAACCTGCGCGAGTTCCCGATTTATACGCCCAAGTACATCACTGGCGGCCACTATTGGCTTGCGCTCACACCAGATCAGCTTCGTCGATTCAAGTCCATGGCTAAGGATGTCATCACCCTCGGGCCGAAAGGCGTAGCCGAAATTTGCCAGATTGTGCAAGCGCGCAAGTTCTTGCCATACGCTCACTTGTGGGGAGAGCTCGGGGCTCCCCCCGACCCGCAAGAGCGACTTTTGACCGAGCAACTACGTTCGAGCCTCGCCGGACTGAGCGCCACGACAGAGATCGTCCCATGGAACATTGGCGACAGCTATCTCCCGGTCACCGAACAAGAAGGCATTTTGGCCAAATGGCAACCGCGTTGAACGATGCGTGGAACATGCTCCTTTCCCGCCTGGCAATTCAACGTTGCGAATAAAACAAATCGGTGTGGCGCGTCAGAAACCTTACCGGCTTGGTTGCCATAGGGCTGATGAGTGGCTTTATTCGAGCGAGAAGCTGGAGATTTCTTCGTCTGGTTTCAGTCGAAAAAACGTTTGGGTAGGTGCCTACCAGTTGTATTGACTTCGCATTTCTCTGCGGCTACAGTTATGCGGTTTCCTCCGCCAAAACTGATTCTAGCAAATGATTTGGGAAACTTTATTAACATGAGTAGCCGCATCTTTCGAGACGTATCGCTCGATCGGCTCTCGTCCCCGGACGAGTTGGATCGCCTTCTGAAGGTCACTGACTCCAAAGCTTGGATTGCCCAATTTGCGATCTTCGGATTACTCGGCCTTGCGCTTGTCTGGGGTTACGAAGGACGTCTCCCTTCAGTGGTCAATGGCCAGGGCGTAATAGTGCGCAAGGGCGGTGTTTTGAATGTCGTGGCAGCCGGTTCCGGTGTCCTGGCCCAACTCAATGTAGATGTAGGGGACAAGATCAGGACACGGCAGGTCGTGGCAAAAGTAGCCCAGCCCGCCATGCTGGAGAAGCTCAAGGGCGCTCAAGAAAGGTTGGCTGAAGCTCGGCGCGAAAGAGATCGATCGCATATTCTTCTCCAAGACGAGGCGAACCTAACGGTCGGGACGATTCAGCGCAAGCGCGCGACTGCGGAGAGTGAAATCGCGCACTTAGAGGAACAGGCCAACCTTGCAAAGGAGCAGGTCGCCGCGCAGGACGAATTGCTCGCTTACGGGATCGTCACCAAACAGAAGACGATCGAGGCTCGCCAAAACGTTGCCTCCATCGAAGACCAGATTGCCAACCTTCGTTCTCAACTCAAAGCATTTGATGCCGATGAGTTTTCTGCTCACGCAAAGGTTCTGGAGGGCAACGCCGAAAAGCAGCTGCAAGTTCAAGATGTCGAGCGCAATTTGAACGTGGTCAAGAAGGAACTCGAAATCGCCGAAAACGTTGTCAGCCCGTACGGCGGCGAAGTGCTCGAACTTAAAGTGTCACTGGGCGCAACCGTCGCAGCAGGCGATCCGGTCCTAAGTATTCAACCCGACGTCCAGGATCTCCAGGTCCTGCTCTACCTGCCGGCTGCACAAGCCAAGAACGTCAAAACCGGCATGGAAGTAGAGATTTCCCCTTCCACCGTCAAACCCGAGGAGTTTGGTTTCATCAAAGGAAAGGTGACCTACGTCTCGGACTTTCCCGACACTCCCGCCGAGTTAATGCGCAACTTCGAAAATGAAGTCCTTGTGAAGGCACTGACAAACGACGGACCCGTCACCGAGGTCCACGTAGAAATGCAGAAGAATCTCAAGACTACCAGTGGCTATCAGTGGTCCTCCCCTAGAGGACCAACCTTGACGCTTTCCAGCGGTACGTTGTGCACCGCGGAAATCGTCACTCGGTGGCAAAAGCCAATCACTCTCGTCCTGCCTGCCTTGAAGAGAGTCATGGGTTTGACCTAAACGCGCCCATGGAATCCATCCATGCAATAAGTAGTCTGCCCTCCCGCCTTACACATATTTTAGATAAGTGGTGGCGTGGCCTCTCCATTCGCGTGAAAACTCCCACCGTGCTGCAGATGGAAGCCGTTGAGTGTGGCGCCGCTGCGCTTGCGATCGTCCTCGGCTATTTTGGCCGGACCGTTCCGCTCGAAGAGTTGCGAATTGCCTGTGGCGTGTCCCGCGACGGCACAAAAGCCAGCAACGTTGTCAAGGCTGCACGTCAGTACGGGCTGATGGCAAAAGGCTACAAGAAGGAACCGGAGGGACTCAGGGATCTGCGCCTTCCCGTCATCGTCTTCTGGAATTTCGATCACTTCCTGGTCGTCGAAGGCTTCGGTCGTGGCAAGGTGTATCTGAACGACCCAGCCTGTGGCCCGCGAGTTGTACGCGATGACGAATTTGATCAGTCTTTCACCGGCGTCGTGCTCACTTTTGAGAAGACGGCGGAGTTCAAAAAGGGCGGCGAAAAGCGGACTCTAGTGAAGCTGCTCAGGAAGCGGCTACCGGGTAGCCGATTGGCACTTGTTTACGTTGTTCTCGTCACATTTGCGCTTGTACTACCCAATATCGTGATTGCGGCATTCTCGCGCGTGTATATCGACAACGTCCTCGTGGACGGGATGACGAAGTGGCTCAGGCCGCTGCTGCTCGTCATGGCTATCACTGCCTGTTTCAAGGCTATTTGCACCTATTTGCAACAACACTCTCTCTTGCGTCTCGAAACCAAATTGTCGATCACTTCCTCGAGCGGCTTTTTATGGCATGTTCTGCGTCTTCCCATGGAATTCTTCGCGCAACGGTTCGGCGGTGAAATCGGATCGCGGGTGGAGATCAATGATCGCGTGGCCATCTTGCTCTCGGGAGAGCTCGCGACCAATATTGTAAGCACTTTCCTGATCGGTCTCTATGCCGCGCTTATGTTGGAATACGATGCCACGCTCACTGTTATGAGCGTCGCGATTGCTGTCACCAACCTTCTCGCCCTTCGCTTCGTTGCTCGCAGGCGCACGGACAACAACCGTAAACTCCTGCAGGAACGTGGCAAGATGTTGGGCATGGCCATGGCGGGTCTGCAAACGATCGAGACCTTGAAGGCGACTGGATCTGAATCGGATTTTTTCGCGCGGTGGGCTGGCCTGCAAGCCAAAGTCGTCGGCGCCGAACAGGAGTTCGGCGCTTCGTCGCAGTTTTTGTCAGCGCTCCCTCCACTTTTGACGGCGCTCAGTGTGATCGGCGTTTTGGCTCTCGGCGGCATGCGCGTGCTGGATGGTTTTCTTACTATCGGCATGCTGATCATGTTCCAGAGTTTGTTGGCCAGTTTCATTGAGCCGGTGAACGCGATCGTGGATCTTGGGGCCAAGCTGCAAGAGGCTCAGGGCGATCTGGGCAGGCTCGAAGACGTTCTTCGATATCCGGTCGATATCTCGTTCGATCCTGCCCTGCCTTCAAACGCTTCCCCCAGCGACAATGCCCATGTCCTCGAAGGCTGGGTGGAAGTGGATCGCGTCACGTTTGGCTATAGTCGTCTCGAAGAACCTCTCATAAGAGATCTCAGCTTCAAGCTCAAGCCGGGCGGCCGAGTCGCTCTGGTAGGCGCCACGGGGAGCGGGAAGTCGACGATTGCCAAGCTCGTCAGCGGACTGTACGCGCCGTGGTCCGGACGGATTCTTTTCGATAGTAAACTTCGCCAAGACATTCCTCGCAGCGTTCTCCATGATTCGCTCGCCGTCATTGACCAGGACATTTTCATGTTCGAAGGCTCCATCGGCCAGAATCTCACGATGTGGGACAGCACCATTGAGGAGTCCGAAATCGTCCAGGCGGCAAAGGACGCAGCCATTCATCAGGACATTACCGGGCGATCCGGCGGTTACGATTCACCGGTCGAGGAAGGTGGCCGGAATTTCAGCGGTGGGCAACGTCAGCGGCTGGAAATTGCGCGCGCGCTGGTACGCAATCCGAGCATCCTGATCCTTGATGAAGCCACCAGTGCTCTGGATCCCCACACCGAACAGGTGATTGACGACAACCTTCGCCGCCGCGGGTGCGCCTGCCTGATTGTCGCCCATCGCCTCAGCACCATTCGTGACTGCGATGAAATCATTGTTTTGCAGGACGGAGAAGTCGTTCAACGCGGAACTCACGAAGAGCTTATTAAAGTTCAGGGCACCTATTTGGATTTAATCACAGCGGATTGACGATGGCTCCGACGCTACCAGACGACAGCGGCAGGCTGCTCGAGCCGCAACCCAACCACCCCTTCTCGATTCATGCGCCGGACTCGATATGGATCCTGCGATCGGGCAAGCTTGATCTTTTCCTGGTACATGCCGCGATTGGCGAGCTCGCTGGCGCCCGTCACCATGTCTTGCGCATTGAACAGGGGCACGCCGTCTTCGGCATGTTCCCGCTCGAAAAGAGTGAGACCGCCATCGTGGCCACCGCGACGCCCGGCACGCAACTGCTGTGCTTCTCCCAGTCCCGTCTCCGTGCGTTGGCGGGTCGACTCGATCCGGAGATCGGTGTCGATGCTCTCACTCTGCTCGAAGACTGGATCTTGAGCCTCGGTGCAGCCGCCTCGGCAGCAGCGCCGCCCAAGTTGTTCACTGAATTGGAAGCCGGCGCAAGTCTCGAAGTCACAACCGAGCCGAAGCCCATCATGCCGGTCAAGGGCATACTCTGGGTCGAACATATTCAGGGTACTTCACGCTTCCTAAATAACCCTTCGATCGATCCAATCGACAATCGAGCGTATTTCCCCGTTTCCAGGCATGGCTGGCTGCAGCCGAATCCTCCAAGCAGGATCGTGTCGATCGAATCGCAAGAATGGGATAAGGCAGACCCGCAGTGGCGAAGCTTACAAGCATTCCACCACGCTATCTTGCAGTGCCTGATTCTCAATCGCCGCCTCTTGCAAGATAAGGAGCGAAAGCGCTTGCTAAGCCAGGCGGATTACGATATGGCGATCGTCCGTAACGCTTTGTCGACGCTTGCATCCCCCCTACAGGAAGAAGACAGGCTGCCGCTCGCGGATGACGCGGGCCTCACGGATCCAACCTTGCTGGCCTGCGAAGCGGTCGGAAAATCTCTCGGGGTGAAAATTGTCTCCCCTCCCGAGATGCGCGGCGGCGTCAAGCTGAAGGATCCCGTTGCAAGTATCGCGAGAGCCTCTGCTCTGCGCTACCGGGTCGTTGCCCTAAAGGGGAAATGGTGGGCGGACTCGAGTGGTCCCCTGGTCGCGTTTCGTGATACCGACAACCGTCCGTTGGCACTCCTACCGGGTTCCAATAAGGGTTACAACCTGTATGATCCTGCCGAGCACAAAACAATCCCCGTGACTACCGCGGTGGCGCTGACCCTCAATGGCTTTGCGTATGCCATCTACCGTCCGCTCCCGAATCAGAGGCTCTCGGTTTGGGATTTGCTTGCGTTTGGAATGCAGGATTCGAAGCGAGAGCTCGTCACGATTGTGCTAATGGGAATTGGCGGCGGCCTGGTAGGCATGGCTTTCCCGATTGCGACGGGCATTATCTTTGATTCGATCATCCCCAGAGCACAGCGTGCTCAATTGCTACAAATCTCCAGCTTCTTGGTCATCTGCGCGCTGGCGACAGCCATGTTCGCTCTCACGCGAAGCTTTGCAACGTTGCGTCTGGAAGGCAAGCTCGATGCATCCCTTCAGGCGGCGGTTTGGGACCGATTGCTGCGCCTGCCCGCGCCTTTTTTCCGCCGCTACACATCGGGAGATCTGGCCCACCGCAGCTTAGGTATCGAATACGTTTTGCGGACTCTGACCGGCTCGGCCCTGTCCTCGATTCTTTCCGGCGTGTTCTCGATCTTCAGCTTCTTGCTGCTCTTCTACTATAGTTGGCGGCTCGCCCTGATTGCGACCGGCCTGATTCTCGTCGCTCTTGCCGTGGCGGCGGCGAGCGGTTATTTGCAAGCCGGCTATCAACGCCAAATCTTTCGCGCTCGCGGCCGTATCTCTGGAAAGTTACTAGAATTCCTCGATAACATTGCGAAATTGCGGGTTTCCGGTACCGAGCCGCGAGCTTTCGCCGTATGGGCTCGTGAGTTCTCCGTGCAGAAGGAATTGTCGATGCGCGCTCGGAGCGTGTCGAACAGCCTCACCGTCTTCAATTCCACTTTTCCCGTCATCAGTCTGGCCGTGCTCTTCAGCTACGGCGCCCACCTAATGGGTCAACCACTCCTCCATGCATTTACCACCGGCGCCTTTCTCGCGTTTTTGGCTGCATTCATCCAGTTTCAGTCAGCGGGTCTTCAGCTCAGCTCGACCGTGCAGTCCGTGCTAGGAATCATTCCACTTTATGAGCGCGCCGCTCCGATCTTCGAGACTCTCCCAGAGGTCGACGATGCGAAAAGGCATCCGGGAGATCTGACCGGTTCGATCGAGATCAATCATCTCAACTTTCGTTACCGCCCGGAAATGCCTCCCGTGCTGCGAGACGTTTCCTTCACCGTCCAGCCGGGCCAATTCGTCGCCGTGGTGGGACCTTCCGGCAGCGGTAAATCCACTTTGATCCGCTTGCTCGTCGGCTTTGAGAAGGCCGAGTCTGGTGCCATCTATTACGACGGGCAGGAACTCGCGGGTCTTGACATTCAGGCTGTGCGTCAGCAGATGGGTGTGGTCCTGCAGAACGCTCGCCTCGCCAGCGGCAATATCTTCGAAAACATTGTCGGCTCGGCTCCCCTAACCCTGGACCATGCATGGGAAGCGGCCCGCATGGCAGGGTTGGACCAGGACATCCGGGAAATGCCTATGGGTATGCACACTATCATCAGCGAAGGGGGCGGGAATCTCTCTGGCGGCCAGCGGCAGCGCTTGTTTATCGCGCGCGCGATCGTCAAAAAACCTCGCATCTTTTTGTTCGATGAGGCCACCAGCGCTCTCGACAACCGGACCCAGTCGATTGTCAGTCGCAGCTTGGATGCGTTGCAGGTGACCCGCATTGTGGTCGCTCATCGTCTCAGCTCCATCATCAACGCCGATCGCATTCTCGTGATTGAAAAGGGGTCCGTGGTGCAAATCGGCACATACCAGGAACTCGTCAATCAGGAAGGTATCTTTTGCGAGTTAGCGAAGCGTCAGCTCGCTTGAGCTGCTCACTACCGCTTCGCTCGCATCAGGAGAAAAACGAATGAGAAAAGTGCTGTACTTAATGGGCATTCTTGACGATGGGGATGTGGAATGGCTTGGTAAGAACGGATCCACGAAGTATGTGCCTTCCGGTACCGTTCTGATTCACGAAGGGAGCCCTATCGAAGACATTTATGTCGTGCTGGATGGAATGCTCTCAGTCTTGGTCAAGGCCATCGGTAACAAGGAAATTGCTTCTTTGTTCGCGGGCGAGATTGTGGGAGAAATCTCTTTTGTGGACTCTCGACCCCCTTCAGCCTCCGTGATAGCGGCACAGGACTCGCACCTCTTAGTTGTTCCTCGCTCTATCCTTATGAGCAAGCTGAACAAGGACAACGCCTTCGCCGCTCGCTTCTATAAAGCGGTCGCCACCCTGCTGGCCGACCGTCTCCGCAAGACCGTTAGTTACCTCGGCTACAGCAAAGGGATCGAATACTCGCATCCGGACGAACTCGATGAGCCGCTGATGGACAGCGCCTCCTTGGGAGCCTCTCGTTTTGACAGGCTCCTAAAAAGGTTGCGAATCAACTGAGCGCTGATGAAGTCATTCCTCTCAGTCGTGCCCCATTTGTGCCAAGAATAATGTTGATCATGAAGAATGCCTTGCATGCGGTTGCGACAGGAGACAGAGGAATTGTGAGGGATGGAACGTATGTCACGATTTAGTCGCGCCAAGGCTACCGACGGAGTCGGGGTGACGCACCCGCCTGGCACTAGCGGCGACCGATTGGTCGCCGTGCGGAGCAGCTGCAGTATCGGCGTAGTCTCCGGCGTTCCGGCGCCTCAGCCACTCACACGCCGCGCCAGGATCACCGTTCGATACCCGAGTGCAGTCGCCTTTCCTAAGCCAATTCGGAGGGAACTGAGTTCTCGACGACGACCGCATCAACGTTCCTTTTGACCGAGTAATTCTTCCAGGGCATTTTCGTACTCGATTCTTTCAAATGGTATCGGATTGAGTTGCTCCTCTGTTAAAGGTCGTTTCAGCCATCCCAGTTTAACCGGCACTTCATATAGACGTCCGGTCGCCAATCGAGCCCAGAAGTGCCGCAATCCTGGAACAATGACTTTGACTACGGGGAGTCCAATATCTGGTCGCGTTTGATCAAGCACCAGCATTTCTAGGCCAAGTCGCTCGACTGCTTCCTGACAGCACCGCACATCGTCGAATAAATCATCGCTCAAGGCGAACTTAAAGTCCGAGCGCACTCGCGCCGGCATCGTGTCCGGCAGCAAATAGGGATGATCCTTCACGGTCGCCGTATTAGTCCAACCGCGAACCTCAGAAGAGAGCGGCTTCGACGGTGTGTTATCGAACTCGCGTAAGAACGCAGCAGACTGCTGAACCTCAGTGAGAGCCCGCAGGACTCCGATCCGTGGGTCCAAATGCGCGCCGAAACCGAACATGATCTTTTCTGCAGCTTCCCCGACCCGTCGAGAAATTGCAGCAAAAGCCGGAATTCCGAGATCGGAAGTGAGATCGAGCACCCAAAGTTCGCGGTTCAGAGTCTGCTGCACGGCGCAGATGTTTTCAATCCATGGTTCGCTGAAACTGCTCAAATCTACCCCAGGCCGCTTCAGACGGTTGTACCACCACAACGCAACGCTGTCTCTTTCCACCAGCTCCAAGAAGCCTTGAAGAATCGCTTCTTCCAATGTGTTCCCTGCGGCATTACCGTTAGAATCGGTGAAATAGTAATCCATATCCGGATAGCCATAATAGCAGTAACCGGTCGGCAGGTATTTGAACGTCTTCTCACTGAGAGACCAGACAGGAGTCCAATCAACACGCGCGTCCTGATCCAATGGCTGGGGTACAAACTGGAAGCCCGAGCTGGGGTCAGTCCATCTCTGCCAATTTCGGTACTGCTCTTCACTGTAGAGCATACACACATTCGGGTGAATTGCAGCTGCACCCAATTCTTTGTACGTCGCTTTCCTTATGCTCTCGTCTCCTTGGAATACACCCGAGTAACGCTCAAGCGCTTCGCACAGGCCGCTGGCGCGAGCCTGCGAGTCGGAGACACCCTTGCCAGCGCTCTTGTCGCGCAGAACTTCCCGGAGAAAATCCAAACCTGTGCTTTCCTTTACTTGTTCGAATCTTCGAGAATTGACCGAAGGCGATCCCGTCCACTTTTGTAACCTTAAATTGTGGCCCGCAACGTAGACGTTCACGACACCATTTTTATCCGCAGAAATCCGTTCCAGTTGGTTTACGGCTCCCGTAATCGGGCTGATGTGTTGTGCGTAAGATGCCAGAGTCTGTTCGGGCGAAACAATTCGGTGTCCACCGTCAGTCGTAAACCGCTTTCTGGAGGTTTTCAGGGTTATAGGAACAGTTGCATGCTTGCGCTGGTAGCCTGGATCCCCGCAACGCACACATTGGGGCCGGCGGGTAAGGGTATGCTTCTTTGTCTCGAGCGTCAGTAAGTCGAGAGTGATGATCGCATTATCAAGATGATGATGTGAACCGCCGACCGCCTTTGCCGCCTCAAATGCCTCGATCATCAGTACCAGTTCCGTCATCATCCGGGGACGGAGACCAGAATTCAAAAGTGTCACACCTTTTCCTTTTTTAAATTCAAGATAAGACTCCACTATGCGGTTCGCGCGGAGACGATGCGCAAGGCACTCCCAGCAAGCCGTCTGCCCGGGGCGGAAGATAGGGCCGATCCAAGCCACCGTGCCCACTGGTTTCATCAGTAGCCAAGGCCGCCCAGACAGCAGTGCGGAATTATTAAAATCAGCCAGCCCCTCTCGTAAGTAATCATCTGCCAGCACAATCGTAAACTCGCCGCTCTCGACTATGCGAGCGTTGAGGGAGGTTAGTGTGCTTGAAAAAGACTCGATAGGAACATTTCCAAAACCCGCAAGCGAAACGCCCCTCTCATTTAGAAGACTCTCCGTCGCGAGAGGTTCGAGGTCAAGTGCGTGCCAAAGTACTGCTCGCTCTACCGAAACATCGGGCACGTCTGCAACAACATAACCTTTGTCTTCGAGCCACCGCAGCGAGTAATAGATTTTCGCTGGATCGGTGTCACCTGTGACTCGGTCGACGATTTCGTCCGCAGTGTATTGTCCGTTGAGTAGTGGGGCGAGCTGACATGCCAGCTTTCCTTTCAGCACAAAATGTTCGCGTTCCGCCAGTAAAAAGGCTCCCTCCGGTTCGACGACTTCAACGTGGAAAGACGGTTTGAACATCAGGCGTCGATTCATAGTTAGAGCACTCCTAAAGATATCGGCCAAACGCGCGAGCAATTCTCCTGGCCCTTCACTTTCAGCAGTGTTACGCGCGATTCAAATCTTATACTTCGAGTTGAGAGCCAACACAGGGGATTAGAGACAGGCGCTTCTGGCCATTTGCTGGACCGTGTCCAGAGCTCCAAAGTCGACTTCAGCCGACTCCGTGCTGCCCGGTTGCACGGCCAGCGGCAGATGCTTGCGTACTGACTTGTTCTTCTGGGGCAGATGGATGTGGACCCGCCGTGATCAGTTGGACTCCATTCTAGTTGCCCGGCAGCATCGCTGCTTAGGATAAGTCGATACGATTCGCGGTCTTGCATACTGGGATTTTTCGATGGCGATAAGCAATACTTGCTTCCGCGCGTCGACGGCGCTGGTGGGGTTTGGAGCTTTTCCGCCTGATCGAAGGCCACTTGGAGCGGCGGTCGAGGGCGCGACGAAAAGCGCGAAGCGACGCGTACCGAAACGGACGAGTAGCGCTCTGAAACAAACACATTCCGAAGGAAGGAACGGGCTTCAGATCGTATGACCCACTAGAAACCCTGAGTCTCTTTGAGGCAGGCCCCTCCTCCGTTCACGATAAAGAGGTGGGCTCGCTTTCCGCTTCGCCCGATAGTTCAGCGCCAATTCACCCTATTTATCACCGTAACAGCAAGCCGGCCAAATACAGGATTTCTTTGGCCCGCCGCAAGTTGTAGGTTTCCCGCCTACCACGAGCGAGAGAGACTCGTCCGAGATTTCACCCGACGGGCGAGGGGGTAGAGCCCAGTAAACCACTCCGCCCTTCACGTTTCCCTGTATAACATCATCGGCATCGGCCAATCCTTCGATGTCGGCCGTGAGCTGACCCTTGCTATCCCTGCGCGGAACCGCAAAACCGCTGAAACTTGCATTTTCGATCATCTTTATCTCGAGCTTCGGAGACAACGTAATACCCATGCCCTGAAGGGTGCCCTTGGGATCCTGACGGAGGCGTCGTTCAAAATCCTTGTTGCGCCATGCCTCCGCAACAACCCGGCCATACTGTTTAAAATACTCAAGCAACTGTTTCGATTCTTCCGCCATGCTAGCCTCCAGACGGCGACTTCTCGCCGAAGACAAGCGACACCTTTAACACAGCCTTGCAGACGGAGTCAAATGTTTCACCGCTTCCAGAAGGAGTAGCGAAAGTCGAGTTGAGGATCCGGCTATCCGCCGATCTCACTTGATTGGCGAATAAAATGAAAAATTGTTGTGAGGTCTTCTGAGTGATCTGTCCCTTCCGAAAAGATATTAATGTGCACGCCTATAATTGGAATCGGCGGACCAGCGCGAAATGCAAAAGATGTTTTCCATCCATCCTCATTGCTCAGTCGCTTTCTTCCTCTGATAATTTGTCCGCCCAGGACGCTACCACCTTCGCGTGGCATGGCCCACCCTCTGGGCACCAGCAACCAAGAATCTGGCCGCTCAATGTTCGGACTTTGTTCGCGAATCCCGGCTCGTTCTTGACACGATTCTCGAACCATTCTCGAAACCTCGGCATGACTTCTGCCGACTTCACGACGTATTCTGCCTTGCTGTCTAGCTTGTCCGAGAATGGATTGCCCCATTCGCCGCAATCCCATTTACTCTGAGCGCCCTGATACAGGCCCGACCCCATGTAAACATCGAATGGTTCATTCTCGACTCTGACTACTCGCGTCTTTCGTCTTACCGGATTCCTAAAGGTGAGACTGATTCTGATTCCGCAAGCCGAGTCGACCTCTGGAACTCCGTGCGTGTGGGTTTCTTGGAAACCGGCTGGCATCATCAACAATGAACCGTGCTCCGCTTGCTGAGAGAACATCTTCTGAGTTGCAGTCTCGATCACCATGAATGGACGCTCGGCCCCGAGACTGATTGTTGCAATTCCATAGAGCGAGCCGATATATTCCGTATCGAAATGTTGGCACATTTGAATCCGCTCGTTCTCGTATCGGTTCAGGAGCACGTAAGGGAAAAGATGTCCATACTTGGACTGTAGCATCTCGCGAACTTCTGTCAGTTCTGGCGGAGCATCTGCCCAAGGGCACACCGTCATGCGTTGCGCACCATACAGATCGCGGGACTCTCTTGGTTCGTCATCGGAGAAAGCTACAACGCCGGGTGATAAAAAACGAGAGTTTGTCCAGGTTTGCAGCCCACGCAATCGCTCAAATAGCTGATCGGCCTTTTCTTTTGGGACGAATCCCGGTTCATATGCACACGGGAAGAGTCCCAACTCCTCAGGTTTGGACTCTGTTTCGAGTGTGGGAAGTGACAATCGCTTTCGAGCCTCTGCGTCAGAGTTCATTTCGCTCCTCCCTTCTTCGTCTCGAATTTAGCTACTGAAGTCATCCCCGGGAACCCTGTTGAGGCTAGCCCCAATAACCTCTGACGCAAAAAGCTATCAAATCGCTAAGGTTACGAATTCCAGCGCAACGCCGATTTTTCAATCGGTCTGATCTGCTAGGTCACCGCTGTCCAGAAACATGAGTTCTTTCGGTGACCACACAAATAGATATGCTTTCGCATCCGTAAGCCGGCCGTCTTGATAAGAAACCTTGATGTGGTTAAGTGTCCTCACGAGATCCGTGGTGGCAGCCGCTTCCGAGAAAGACGAGCCGATGACGCCTACTGCTTTGAGTTCGTGCATGTAGGGAGCGTATCCAAGCCAAGCAAGGATGGCATCGCGCTTCTCCGGGAGGCAATGCCCGGCAGACACCAGATCATCCAAGAATGGCCTCAAGTGAAGAGTGCTGTCAGGTTCCGCAAACCAACGGAATGAGCATTCAAGGCCAATCTTGGGACCGACCGATTCTGCCACATTTACTTGAACTATCTTGATATTCGCCTTATCCAATAGACGCGAGATTGCAGCTCGGAGCTTCTCGACGTTGCCCGCCCATCCGATTTGTTTGAGGAACTCAGGAAGTTCGCGAGGAGGGGTATCTAGCAGGCAAATTTTCAAGCCATGCTGCTCTCGCGATAACATTACACCTACTTGGTACAATCGTCCGGGTTCTGGCACTGCACAGATGCAACGGAAAAGAGTGTCAGCGATCCTCTGATCAGTCGGGCTGCCAAGCAATAGCGGTATAGCTGTCTCGGTGATCCATCTGTGTGAGTCAGAAGTAGTTTGACGTTTCGCGAGCGTGATTTTCGCCTCGGACCCATCCATGTTTGGGCCGAACCATACACTCGGTACGAGCGGTTTTGGTGGCTGGCTTGCCAGGTCAAACTCCAGCCAAACCATGTCCATATGCTTATTGAGCGGACATCTTCGTCGGTTCCACTCTCGGAAGAACGCCCGGAGATGGACCCATGCCGGGAGCTCGAGTAACCGCGGTGGGATTGCCTTCCACGATTCGTCGCATGCCAAGACGTTCCGCCCTCCGAAACGTGCCGACACACCGATACCGAAATCCGCGTCAGGGCGTTTTTCACCCAGTCGGCACTCGAAACCAAACGTAGTAACAGCGGAGCTGGGTACAAGGTGGCAAACACCCTGGATAGCAGCAACGCTGTCGGAGGACGCGAGACATTCTGGTAAATAACCAGCTACGGCGGCTAGATTGAGACTAAGATCCTTCATGGTTCGATTCTGTGTTCCCTAGTGTAGTCGGAGTCCGTGGCAGGCTGCCCAAAAGAAACTCCCCTACAGATGATTCTGCAAACGGATCCGTCCCAACCAAGCTTGCGAACACGTCTGAATTTCCCGCACCCAGCGCACAAGGGGCCAGACCCATGGCCGTCGCCACGAGATACATGGTTTGGTAGAGTGCTCCGACATGTTTCAAGATAAGGGAATACGCGATTTCGCTGTACTTCCAAGACACCCGTTGAAATCGGGAGGCAACAATGATTAGGACCTGTAAATCGCAAGAGAGGCCCGCCGCATCTACGGCATCCCTCAGCAATACTCGTAGGCTTGCAGTGGGGTCAGCGACTTTGCATAGTTGGTGCGCCAACGGATCATAGTAATAAGTGGCAGAAGCGATGCCGGTGCAGAGGTTCACTACCACGTACAACTCGAGATCGTATGCCCCGCCGCCCGAGGGATAAGGGCGATTGCTTGCCTGATAGTGTAGGCCGAGCTCAGGGACCGGCTCAATTATGTGCCGGACCCGTGCCACTCTGAACAGAAATTCGCCCAACTGCTCAATCGTGATCGGCCGCTCTCCGTACTTCCGAATGGAGGCTCTGTTTTCCAAGATGCGAGTAAATGGAAGATCTCCGGACTTCAGCCGTTCGAGGTCCGGTTTCGTCAACGCGGTCCGTTCACCGGCCATGGTCGGCTTAACCGAAGGCAGGGGCGCAATCTCGCCCAGAAAACGGAATGCACCAGTAGCGGACTCGTCGAAGCGACCTCCGCGGCTACACGAATGAAAGAGCAGGTCGTGAAACTCCCATTGTCGCAAAGGTAAATCGGCATCTTCTGGCAGCGAGGCGTCTTCATTCAATGCTCCAATTGCCCGGGCGTTAACGAAAAAGGCCAACAAAGCAGCGGTCACGTCATTCCCTAGAGCCCGGTCGCGGCTGCAAAGCTCACTGTATTCTCGCGGCTGTATTAACTCTGCAAGGAGCTGCACCGTGATTTCATCGAACAGTAGTAACTGTGCGGAGGATAATGGAGATTCGACGACTAGCGCACTTCCTTGGCGGTGCCAGTACGCGAAACGGGACAGTTGAAAACGATCGCTGCGAGCGGTTTTTAGCGGCTCGAATCGGAAGCCGGGTTTTACCGGCAAAAGAGCTGCCAAGAGACGGTCGTTATGGATTAATTGATACTGAAGTAGGCCGAGATCGGACCATTTCCCTAAATAATAGTATAGTGGTGCCAGATTGGGTGCGCCGCCGAAGCTGAGGACGAGATCAGCGAGATCATTTTCGGTAGCTCCTTCGGACGCAAGAATTCGTGTCACCTCGAGCAGGCCAGTTGTCACCCCTTCCACCGTGGTCCGTCCCAAGGCAGAATCAATCAGCACCCGTTCGGAGCATTCGACAAGCGAAACCCCCGATCGGAACCGAATTCTGGGCGGCCGCTGCATCCAAGCTCCCTTCGAGCGATGATATTAAGGGCAGTCACTTATGGGTGTCCAACTGAATAAAGAGGTCCTCAAGTTGGAGCGGGAGATCGGCTATTGTTTTAAGGGGACGCAATTGCCGAGTTTCATACGGTCGGCCGCAGAAATGGATGTCGGCGTGGAGTTCGGCACCAGGTCCCAGAATCACCGAGATGGGGCTCTGTAGCTTTGCTTCCGGAAAAGCGCCTTGATCGTGACTCCCGAGGACGGCTCCGCGTTTCTGGAGGTGAACCCCCAAATGCCCAATGGACCTGAATCGAGGGGCTTGCCAGCGCTGCCGGCTACACCCAGTGCCAGCGAACCGTAGCCTGTTTCCTGCGCTCCGCCAGCCAATCCTGGAATAGCAGGTCTTCAATCCGGGCCCGGGTCCGGTCATCAAAACTGGCTGCTCTCTGTTGCAGTAATTGTCCCACCCAATATCCCTCGGGCGAGCGTTCGGGGCCGATGATTGTACCCGGAGAAGCGCCGGCAAAAGCTGGAGGAAGTTCGCGAGCAAACAGGGTTGCCAGTTGTCCGTTCGGCGCTGTCAGCTGCGAGCCGTTTTTCTGAATCATCGCCCACAGGCCCGACCGGCGGCCAGCCTTGGTCAGAGCGGCGGCAATGGTTTTGGATGGCGCCTGCACGCGGAAGATCGTGAGGAGATCGAAGACGCCGCGATTGGTTTCGAAATAGGGCCGAACCTGGTCCGCGGTCACGCGCTTCTTTAGTTTGCTGGCCCGCACGTTGTATGCCGCGAGTTCGCGAAGCGCCTCCATGGTGAGACTCATCTTTTCGAGCCATAGGCGCGTATCCGCGGCGCTGTAGAGTCCCTGGCCGATCCGGAAGTCGTCCACTGCTTTCTCGATCTCCCGGTTGCTGACGGCAAGCGGCGATTCACTCATGGCCTCCTGAATCAGCAATTTATTGATCAGGTCTTCCATCAGGTACGGTCTTCGATTGAGAGCCGCATTCAGGTAGATCAGCGCGGACTGGATGGAGATATGGAGTTCATTGACGGTGAGGATATAGTTGGCGGCCCAGTGATCGGAATATTCCACACTCCAGGGGACCCCTTCGTCGGGCCGCCATGAAACCGCAATGGTACCGCCAGCCGGAGCGCCCAGCAGTATGTCGTAGTCAGCCTTGTCCGACGCCGGTGGTTGATCGACGAGGAGGTCACAGCGGACACCGCGATGGGCAGTTTGGAATCGCTTGAAACGAGCATGCGCACTTTCAACCGAGCTTCTCTGACGGGGTAACTCCCTGAGAAGTACAAGCGCATCGGATAATGCCTGCTCTAATGAAGCTTTCATGACGTGGATGTGACGGTTTATGTAGCACCCTGAATCAAGAGTTCAGCGACCGCGTCACCGATCGGAAGGCCGGTAAATTCCTCGATCCAGAGCCATTGGCCATTTGGGTTGATCTCCAAAAACACGTACTCGTCCGAGGGAGTCACGATCAGATCGATTGCCCCGAAGCAAAGTCCAAGAGTCTCCACCAAACGAACGCACAACCGTTCGATCTTCTCCGGTAGCGTGTATGCCGAGTAGTACTTCGATTCCCCAAAATCATGATAGTGGCGCCAGTCATGGCGAAGGAAGCGGCTTTCCTGAGACCGGATTGCAGCAGGAAAAACCTTTGCAGCCACGACGGTGACCCTCAGTTCAAGCTTCTTGGGGACCTCCTCCTGAAATATAACCGGCGCGTACCGGATCGACTGACACCCTGCCGCGTTTCTTCGGTGCACCGGATAAGTAAATCCTTTACACTCCTCTCCATCCCTGGCTTTCGGCAGCAAGGCTGTATGTTTGGAAACGACTCGGCTTCCGCACTCTTCATAAAATTCGATGAAGCGTTTCGGGCTATTGGTCACAAGCGTTCGGGGCACCGTAAACCCCAATTGGCCCGCAACTGCTAACTGATGCAGTTTGTTGTAGGCAGACGGCGCTCGCAATCGTGGGGGCTGAGCAAGGTGGCGTCGCTCGTCTGGCTGGACGAAAACCCGATGCGGGTCGCGATCTGAGATTGGCTGATCTGGCAACCAAAGGCAGTCGATACACTCCCAGAGCTCTGCCAAAAAACGAGAGCAGCCTTCGGAAACCCACCACCGTTGCTCTTCTTTCACCATTCCATCGGCGATTGGCCGGGTTGTACCCCGGTTCCAAACTGCTCTCACCCTGCCGAGGTCGACTTTCTCTTGCCTGTAATTTAAGATTCGGCACGCAGAACCAGAGCGATCGTAGCGTATGGAGAGATCCGCAGCTGCAGGAAAGTGTTGCGGGTTAAACCGAAAATATTCTGCGCCCAGAGCATCAAGCTTCGTCGTTACATAATCCACGTGCATGTCTCGGTTGTTGACAATGATCAGAATCATAACAGTTCGGATGCAAGGGTGAGGTGGGTATCCGCTTCACACTCAACGGGTCGCGTTTACCTGTGGTCGTCCGCAAAAGGCAAGCACGCGCTGTTGTAGTCGCCTGAGTGAATCGGATACCCCATTGGCGGGAATTGAGCAGCGGCACCATCTCAGCCGCGGCCCTGGCTTACGGCTTACCTATGTTTTATCCATAGGGCGTTTCGGGATTATCATCGGTCTTGGCCCCCATGGTCTCGTTCCTCATCCCGCCGGCGGCGCCGCCGAGTTCCTCTTCAGTTAACGAACTATCCTTCGGTTTCGTGGTTTTTGGTAAATCTTTGATTTTCTCGGGCTCAGGTTTCTCTGCCATGTTCCTTTCCTCCCAATTCCGAAATTTGGCCCGATGCAGTGTATTCCTTCGCGATGCACGAAAGCAAGGATTTTGTCGACAGGATTTTGTCGAAATACACATTCTCCGGCCCAAACGTCTCCGAATTAAGTTTCCAGGCCTTTTGAACCAGGCAGGACTAGAGATACTGGTACGCTTAAATCGTATCGCTGGCATTGACAGAACTCCATTTCCGTTTATCAATAGAGGGCTGCGATGAAATCGGGAACTCACGTTGGGACAGATACGTGCAGGAAGGCGGCGGAACAAAAATGAAAGTATACCTCGGAGATTCTATCTATGCGGAGTATTACCCGGAGTTGGACTTCAGCTTCGCGCTGACTGCAGAAAACGAATTGGGCGCGACAAACAGGATCGTGCTAGGACCAGAGGTGATGGAGGCTTTGTTCGCTTTTATAGACCACATCTCAAGACAGCGTGCCGCCCAGTCCTCGGGCGCGCAGGAAGGGAGGGACCGCGATTGATACTCCCGAATTTAACACCTCACTATCCCTGCCAACGGGCAATATGCGTCTCTCACTTAGGCCTGGACATCGCGAGATCCCTTAAGACGCGCCGGGCACGAGCACCGGAAAGCGATAAAGTCCGGCACTGTTTGAATCGGCAACAATAAATACTCACGGCACAACTGTTCCGCTCTGGTCAGTGACTCAGACGCCGAGCGAGCCCGTCAAGACCGCATCCTGGGCACTTAACGAGACGCAGCTCGCCAACACAGCCAATACGCCATCCACCGCCAAACGATTTATTAAGCGAAGCATTTTCTCGCTTTCGAATGGCCTCCGACTGTCATTCCTCGTCGCCATCATCGTCAGGAGGCGTGACAGGTCTCTTGGTGTTTAGGAAGAAGTCCTTGTTGGGGCTCGCCGGAATCGTCTGAAAAGTGATAGGCGCTTGCGTGAGGTCGAAACAATCAGAAAAATCATCAGCGCGTGCATCCGCATATCCGAGGCCGGGAAGATCGAAAACCTCATCGATGAATTTCACGATGCTGCCGAAGTCGTGCGGAACGTGAGAGACATACCCTTGTTTGCTGTAAGGGGACACGATAATCAGCGGCACACGAAAACCGTACTCGTAGGAATTATAAATCGGAGGCGCCACGTGATCGTACCAACCGCCCCAATCGTCCCAAGTAATGATGATGGCAGTATTCGACCAATAGGGGCTATTGCCAATCGCGTTCACGACGGACGCAACCCACGCCGGCCCGGTCCCGTTATTTCCGCCGGGGTGGTCGGAATCTAGGCCGTTAGGTATCACCCAGGACACTTGTGCCAATTGCCCGTTGGCGATGTCTGTCAATACTTTCGTCTGGGGGACAATGACGTTGGCCCAGTCGCCGCCAAAATACAAATGGTGAATTGCGAGGGGTCCGATCCAGATCGCGTCACCACTGTTGACTGCGGGGGTATAATACCGCCAACTGATCGTCTGGGCGTCAAGTGAATCCATCAACGTGGGATGCTCGAAGCACGGATACACGTACTGGCTTTCTACTCCGAAAGGATTAATCAAAGCGACAGTTGCTGTCGCCGGCGCAGCGCACCCAGTTCCGCCATTCGGCGATGGGTTTTCCGCCGCGAACAAATTACTGGTCGCTGTAGGAGCAGAGGTTCCCGAAATAATGAATTGGTGCGCCGGAAAACTGGGCCCTTGATTTGTCTGAAACATGCGATCGCCGAATGTGTATTGTTCCCCAAGTTGAAAATACGGTTGCACGTCCGACGGGTTCACATACATAAACTGCGGATTGGCCGGCGGACAATTAACGGCACCTATATTACAGCTGATGGTGATTTTGTTTGCTCCGTCCATTTTCCCGCTATCATACATTTCCACGAAAGCGTTGTGCGCGTGGCTGAGGTCGTAATTGTTGGCCAGGGCGATGGGCGTGAGTGGAATGGTCTGGCCCGTGGAGTTGACACCGCTGCCGGCAATATCCGCGTTCGGGAAACCGTGGAAGAGATTATCCGGCGTGCGATTCTCCTGAAAGATCACAACAACATGTTGAAACGCTTGCGAATAATAATTCGACGGAGAATTCGTGACGATGAATAGTATCCCGTTAACAAATGTGAAGCTGTAATTCGATGCGCTCAAGGTTCCTGTAGACGTACTGATCGGAAAGTCCCCGACTTGGGACCCTGTTGCAGTCGTTGTGAGATTGGGTGTCCCGGCTACAGCGCTGCCCTGCGTGTCACTGTTCACGAATCCTGTCATGGTATAAGTGAGAGTTGGAACCGGCTGATTGATCGGTGCAATAATGTTGTTTGCTTGAACTATTAGAGTCGCCTTCTTGATCGTTAGGATCCCGTTCAAGAAGCTGAAAGTGTAGTTTGGTGTCGCCGTGAGCGTTCCCAGACTTGCAACAATTGCATAGCTTCCTGCTGAGTAACTCGGTGCTGCTGTGGTCGTGAGTTGTGGCTTTCCACTCACCACCGACTGGTTGGCCCCGCTCGGGAAGCCTGTAATGTAGTAGGCGAGGGCTGGTACCGGTCCACCATACGTCATGCTGGCGCTCGTTACACGCACGGTCAGCCCGACTGGAAAAACGGTGAGCGTCCCGTTAATAAACGTGAAAGTGTAGTTCGCAGACGCTAAGGTTCCCTGAGCGGGTATTATGGGATAGGTTCCTACTCCAGAGCCTTGGACTGCAGTGGTGCTAACAACTGCTGCGCCCGATATAACAGACGATTTATCGCCATTCACAAATCCAATAAGGTTGTATTGCAGATTTGGAATTGCGGCAAAGTAGCTGACCTTGGCACCGACTCCTATCACCTCTAACACAGCCTTGCCCACGGTGAGTAGTCCGTTCACCAGATTGAGGGTATAGTTCGTTGATTTCACCGACAAAGTCCCCAGCGAGATTGTGATTGGGTAGGTACCTACCGCAACGCCTTTGATGGCTGTGGTCGTGACAATTGGATTGCCACTCGTGACGGATGCCCGGGTATCGGAATTCATGAATCCGGCAATCGTGTATGCGGGCGCTGGTATCGCCCAGCCATAAGTTGTGCTTAAGTTGCTAGCGGTTGCCGTCAACACTGCCTTGCTGACCGTCAGGGTTGCGCTGGCAAATGAAGTAAACGTATAGTTCACCGCCGCTAGGCTTCCCGAAGAGATAGTGATTGCGTAAGTTCCCGGAGGAGAAGTCACCTTCGCCGTCGTGGACAGAGAGGGAAGTCCACTCACGGCACTTGAATTGTCGCCATTCACAAAACCTGTAAACGTATATGTAAGTGTCGGAATCGTGCCATAAGTCGTAGGAAGATTATTTGCGCTGACCGCTAGCGCCGCTTTGTTGATCGTCAGCGAAGCGTTGACAAACGTGAAGCCATAGTTCATCGCTGCCAATGTCCCTTGCATCGCGGTGATCGGATACTGACCAACAGGCGATGCCGACGTCGCAGTCGTGGTCAAACTGGCAGTTCCGCTGACGGCACTCAAATTATCGCCGTTCACAAACCCTACGATACTCGACGTGAATGCGGGAACCGAGGCCCCGTATATCATGCTGGCGCTCTGCGCGGTCACTGTTAGCGTTGCTTTGTTGATCGCCAGCGAAGCGTTTACGAACGTGAAGGCATAGTTCAACGCTGCCAATGTGCCTTGCGTCGCGATAATCGGATACGAACCGGCTGGCGATGCCGACGTTGCAGTCGTGGTCAAGCTGGCAGTTCCGCTTACGGCACCCAAATTGTCGCCGTTCACAAGGCCGACAATACTTGACGTTAATGCGGGAACAGCGGCGGCGTACGTCATGCTGGCGCTCTGGGCGGTTACCGTCAGCACAGCTTTACCGGCAATAAAACTCTGCTGTACTGGCTGCGCCGGAGAAAACTGAATACTACCCGCCTGATCGGCTTCGAGTGTGATCGACCCGGCACCGTTGACCGTCACCATATTCCCCGAGACTACCGCTGGCCCGGACACCACACTCAGCGTCACGGGCAGACCGGAACTTGCAGTGGCGTTCACCGCAAGCGGCGCGTTTCCATAGATCACGTTAGCGAGAGTTCCGAATGTAACCGTTTGGCCGACTTGGCTGGCTGCGCCCGACAACTGCGCTGACTGCATGCTCGTCGCGTTTAACGCGTTATCACTGAGCGTTATTGTGCCAAACAGGCTGCCGCTTAGCGCTGGGGAGAACTCCATCGCGAGCAAGCATTGCCCACCCGAAGGCAGCGGCGTGCCCGCAGCGCAATCCGTTCCACTGGAGATCCCTTGTATGAAGTTCGGAGCGATCGCAATCGTCGGTATGTTCAGTTGTTGATTGCCTACGTTTGAAACCGTAAGCGTTTGTGGCGAACTCGTCGAGCCCACGTACGTGATACCGAAGTTCAGGGGCGGCGTCTGACTTCGATTGACCTTATATACATTCGCGCCGTCGGTGATATAGACGTTTGCCGACGCGTCGAGTGCAATCCCGCGGGGAGTGCTGAGGCCGGTCATCGGGAAATTTATCTGCGTAGCATTTCCCGCAATAATTTCCACGATTTGGACATTGCCAGTGTCCGCTACATACACCGTCCCTGACGAGTCCACCGCCACGCTATATGGCGTGTTGTACCCGGTACCGATAGGTATAGGAGTTCCACCGACGGAGGGATACTCGGTTACCGCGCTATCGCTCGTTACGTAAACGTTCCCACTCGCGTCGACTGCGATTCCGCGCGGATTGGTCAAACCGGTAGCTATTGGGACAAGCGCTCCACCACCCGACGGCAATTCCACCACACTTCCATTCGGGCCATCAGCGACGTAGAGATTCCCGCCGGCGTCAACTGCAATACCACGTGGTGAGCCCAACCCAGTGATATTTGCAGGCGACATATCCCCACTATTTAAAGTGCCGTTTTCGTTGGGCACTATCACTACACGATTGTTTCCGGAGTCCGAGATGTAGAGATTACCCGCGCCGTCTAATGCCACCGCAGTCGGATTCGACAGAGGACCAGTGGGCACCAGCGTACTTTGCGCGAAGCTACCAGCGGCAAGCTCTAACACCTGACTGCTGGCATTATCCACTACATAAAAGTTTCCGGCGGCGTCAATCGCCGAGCCGAAAAGAATGTCACTCGGGAACGTAGCTATGGTGGACTGTGTGCCGGGATCGATCGTCACCGCACTCGATTGACCGACGCCGCTCAAGTACCAGGTCATCAGCGGAGTATTGCCCTGCGCAAATAGCGTCACTCCTCCTGAACGTTGTCCCGGCGCTGACGGTGTTAGGACCACGGTTATCACGCAGTTTTGGCCGGGAGTGTAGGCCACGCCCACCGCGCAAGTGCTGCTGCCTCCATCTGCATAATCAAGTCCTGACGCGCCCGCGGTGAGGATATTGATAGCCGACAAAGTGATCGAAGCGCTGAAGGTATAGGTCAACGTTTGCACTGTAGACGGTGTGCCGACCTGCACGGGTCCAACGCTTACCTGCGGGCTCAACAACGTGAGTGTAATCGTTGAGGATGATCCAGAATAGTTCGCATCCCCTGAATAGATCGCGCTGATGTTATTGGAACCGAGGGCAAGCTGCGATCCATTTACAGTGATGACCGCCGTCGAATCGGATGGGTCGATCGGGGTTAAAGTCGCCGTCGCGAGCGCGTTTGCGCCCAGCATGAAGTTGACGCTTCCCGTTGGCGCAGGGCTCAATCCGTTCACGGACACCGTCGCTATCAGGGGGGCGGATTGATTGGGATAAATGCTATTTTCAACCGAGGTGACCACAACAGTGCTAGCGTTCTGACCGCTTTGCGAAATGGTGCGGTCCTCCAATGATGTCCTTGCGGACGCTTCTGCAGAATTTGTTTTGGAGAACGAAGCAACGTTAAACAGTAAACCAAGAGATAACAAAATCCGGAGCGACATCTGAATAACTGTGAGATTTGCTGAAGCTACTCGTTGATTAAGTTCTAAGCGATCGATTCGCACGCGCGCACGGCTCAAGTAATAGTAGTACCAGGAGTGTGCAAACCATACGTCGTATACAATTTATTGTCAATAGAAATACTTAATAGAAAGTGTAGTCTCTGAGTCGCACCAAGGATCCGAGATCGGGATGTAGGCCGTAGCCGCAATGGCTGGTGCCGGTGACCTCGTTTGCGGCGATTGCATCCGGAACCGTCAGGCTTGAACAATCTTAATGGCAGGATTGGCGGGACTGGGCGCGTTCGGCTGGCGTTTTCGTCGGTCGGCGAGTAACAAGTAAGAGAATGAGCTGGGACCGGACGTATCAACTGATGTCCTGTCCTTTTCTCGCTTCCTAAGCAGGGTGCTGCGGAGCAAGGGCAACGAGAATGAGTTACCACGTCGAAATTGAACAGCCGCCCAAAATGATCGGCCTTACTATCGCTGGCTTGACAGACGTCCATTTCCGTTTATCAATAGAGAGCTGCAATGAAATCGGGAACTCACGTTGGGACAAATACGTGCAGAAAGGCGGCGGAACAAAAATGAAAGTATATCTCGGAGATTCTATCTATGTGGAGTATTACCCGGAGTTGGACTTCAGCTTCGCGCTGACTGCAGAAAACGAATTGGGCGCGACAAACAGGATCGTGCTAGGACCAGAGGTGATGGAGGCATTGTTCGCTTTTATAGACCACATCTCAAGACAGCGTGCCGCCCAGTCCTCGGGCGCGCAAGGAGCGAGGGACCGCGATTGACACTCCGACTTCACCACGTCACTGCCACTGTCCAGGACGAATATGCGTCTAACTTTTTAGGCGGGTAGAGACTTAGAAATCTAGATCAATACGCAAAGGACTGCAGCATCTCGAGGTCCACAGGACCCCTCAGCTGTCAGGAATGCAATGGATGCTCGACTAGGCAAGTATGCATGCATCGACAACCTGAATCCGACCACTGTGAAGTAACCTTACCGGTGTCATCGTAATCTCTTCTGAGTGGGCACAAGGCGGAAGAGTATGCAAGAATTCAACACATTCCATGGGGTGAACAAAGTAAAATACCCGTTAGGCTACACGGATACAGGCTCGGGTAACATCTGGGCCAGGCATTGCTGAAGCTGGCGACATAATCGTGGTGCACAGGGGGATCCATGGGTAAGTTGCATCGAATCGCGGCGCGGGTACTATTCGTAATAGCGATAAGTGTGCCCGCTGCTCGAGCCCAAGAACAACAGCAACAGCCACCGCCGTCGCAAGAACCAGAACAACCGCAGCAGCCTGACGAAACGCAAGGGCGAGAGCAACCCATTCCCGCTTACAAGTCTCCTCTCGCTTCCCAAGCCGACAATGGCGATAGCGCAAATGGCCCTATCCAGATGCTCCCAGATAATAGCCCGCTGACTGGAATTCAAAGTTTGTCACTCGGCGTACCCCTACATCGCCATAGTTACTGGGAGCCACACGCACAGATTGCCGCAACGGTTGATACTAACCCTCCTACGAATAGTCGGACAGGATTGACTCTGTGGTCATCGGTAGCTGGAGGTGTTGATCTCTATCGGTACTCCGGCAATTCTGAGCTCAGTTTCCAGTACCTAGGAGGAGGGATTTTTTCAAACAATGGCAGCGTAGGAGGAGGCAGCGTAGGAGGAGGCAACACAAGAGGAATCGGAATCTTACAGGATGCAAATCTTTCAGCCGATTTTACATTTCGACGATGGACGCTCCTCCTGATTGATGAGTTGAGGTATTCGCCTGAAAATGCTTTCGGAGGTGCTGGCTTTGAAGGAATCTCGTCCCCGATCGGAGTTGGAGGCGTTGGCGGCACATTAGGCGCCGACCAAACAATTCTGACCGGGTTCGGTCAGCGGCTCACCAACTCATCTGATGCACAGATTGATGTTTTACTGTCGCCTCGCTCATCATTAACATTCGCCGGCGGAGTTTCAGAGCTATATTTTTTTGATGAACCTTTGCTCAACAGCGTAGAGTTCAATTTTCAGGCGGGTTATAACTATAAGCTAAATAGATCGGATAGTATCGGTATTTCCTATGTATTCAGCGCATTTCGTTACGCCAATTTCCCGCAGGCCATCAATATTAATAGAGCGCTAGCGTCTTATGGTAAGCGGATAACCGGACGTCTGGCATTTAAAATCTCCGCAGGACCGGAGTTCGCTCAATTTCAAACTAGCATCTCGAGCAACAGTGGGTTGACAAATTTATTAACCTGGGGCTTATCCGCCGAGTTGCATTACGCACTCGAGCGAACGGAGATTTCTGCCAACTATAGGCACGGTGTGGCGGGTGGATCGGGCGTTCTCGCCGGTGCAAGGGGCGACGAAGTGGGAGCTCGATGTGAGCCATCAAATCTCTAGGACATTTACCGGTAACCTTAATCTTGCATATGCGCGGAATAGCGGAATAGGGATACAGCTCCCGGGATTTTCGAACGCGAACGGCGTTTATGACTACTTGATCGTAGGCGCTCATTTGACTCATCCGTTGGGCCGGACCTTGCATATTATTGTAGGTTACGAAGCCCAATATCAGAACTCGAATACACCATTTTGTTCAGGAGTCAACTGCGGGGGCTCCTATTTCCGCAATTTGTTCACCGTAGGTGTGGGATGGCGCACGCAACCTAAAGCATTTTGACCAATAAAGCATGCGCGAAAGAGACAGGAGCATCTTGGCGGCGCTCCGCGGACTGCGCTGAAAGTTTGCATGATCGTGTCCGCCTTCGGCCGCTTCTAGATTTCTCGCCAGAAAGCTGCAGTTAAGGCGCAATCGTCCAATTTGGCTGGGCGCAGCTGATCCAACAATCTCACTTCCCCTGGCATGTGCTCACGCTACTTCCCAAGATTCGCAGTTACATTTGCTATCGTTAGCAAGAGCGCCAAGGACTATTACATTTCAGAAAATCAGATTACATCCGATGGGGCTACGGAATATGGTGGAGTAGACTTAATGCTATGACGATTTCGCGAACTCCTTTGCTGATTGGCATCGCTGGCGGGACGGGGTCGGGGAAATCAACACTAGCGGCGGATTTGCTGCGCAAATACGCGCGGGACGGAGCGTGTCTTCTGGAACAAGATTCTTATTATCGGGATCGGAGTCATCTGAGCGCGGCTGAACGGGAGGCCGTCAATTATGATGAGCCTGAGGCGATTGAGCACGACCTGTTGCTTGAACAGGTCAAGAGCTTAATGAGCGGAAAAGCGATCGAGAAACCAGTCTACTGTTTTAAGACACACAGTCGCGGCCGCGAGGTACAAGTTGTAAATCCCTCGCGCGTAATCGTACTGGAGGGATTGTTCGCGCTATGGGATCCGCGCGTGCGGTTTCTGATGGACCTGAAAATTTACGTGGATGCGGCGGCCGATCTGCGCTTTCTGCGGCGAGCGCGGCGAGATATGAGCGAGCGCGGGCGGACGATAAATTCTGTGATCGAGCAGTATTTGGGCACGGTACGTCCGATGCACGAGGTACACATCGAACCGACCAAGGTGTATGCGGATCTCGTGGTGGAAAATAACGGGGATGTGAACGAAATGCTCAAAATTTCGCTACAGGTCGCGGCCCAAGCATGGCGGAGGAAGGCGCGAGATTAGAGGTGATGGAAAAAGATAAAGTGCAGTCTAAAGACTAGCCACGACCGGTGCATACAAGTATCGATAGCAGGCTTCCCACCAGCAATCAAGAAAACGGCCCAGAAACCGGGTTCTGGGAAGTTTCGGTCCGCACCGAATCCGCCGATTCTGGACGAGCGGTCCCCGATCCGGAGTGTGACCTGAAAGCCGTTGGAATAATTGTATGAAGGAGGAAGGGCTGTCAGACCGTGCGTCCAGCGCACGTAGCCTACGACGTTGGAGCGGGAAGGCAATGAACCGTTCGACGCCCTCGAGTATCCACACTCGCAAGAATGGCATCGGAGCCGCGAGGCCTCCGAGTCCCTCTCTGGGTAAGGTTGGTGCGGTACGTGCTGGAGCAATTGAGCGTGTATCGGAGTTCGGTATGAGCAAAATCTGGGACTCTCTCCAGGATGTCGAACGGCATTTAAATAAGCTCGGTTACAACGAAGGTGTACAAAAGCAATGCGAGCCGATTCTTGACCGCCGATCCACGAAACGCTTATGGGCTTGTGTGCCCGTTTTGGTCTACGGCTATCAAGCTGCAGATAGCTGCTTTCACGAAGGAACCGAAGCAGTGTACGTTAACGCTCGCAGTGGGTTAATCACCTTAAGTACCGCTGTAAACCCCGGCCAGACGCTTCTACTGATGAACAAAGTGAACCTAAAAGAGGAAAAGTGTACCGTAGTTCGCCAAAAATGCACCTATATGGATGGGACTGCCATCCTTGTCGACTTTCCACAACCCGTGCCCGATTTTTGGGACACGACTCGCTAAAGTAGCGCGTCGGCGCTGCACCCCGCATCCCTATCCCAAGGCTGCCGCTTGCTATCGAATTGGCACGAGCCGCGGGAGAAGTGATCTCCACCTGGCTCTGGAACTGATGCGGGAACACTGTAGCGCTCTCTAGACCGGACCCGTGCCGCGCAGTACGTACCGGCGTACAGGATCGCTCTGACGCGGTTCCCGCAGCTGAAAGCAGAATCGGAGCTGAGCGGAAGCAGCGCCTGGGGAGAGGCGCCGCGGCGAACGGAAACGGACGAGGATCCATTCGGTAGGCGGAACGGACACCAGGGCTAAAGGCGGTGGAGATCGAGATCCTAGGAAATGTGGTACGGTACTCCCGGAATCAGACACGCGCTAACAAAAAAAGCATGGAACTCCTGATTAGGAGTTCCATGCGATCTCGAAATCCAATAAGCCCGACTAAGCCAAGCGGCGACGAAGAATTGCACCGAACGCTAGGAAGCCGGTACCGAAAAGCAGCATCGAACTGGGTTCAGGAGTAGCGGGAATATCTACAAAACCGGCCACAATATGCCCCGTTTCCGTATGTAGGGGGAGCGCCGATGTCAGCTTTATAGTAAGGGTTACATCGGCTGGCCCCGGACAACCCGGACTGCACACACTGCCGCCGGTTATGAGCAGATTCCCGGTTCCAAATGTCAACAGTCCATTCCCAGCCTGTGCAACAGAACCCAACGATAGGGTGCCCGTAAGTAGCGTGCCACTATTCAACTCAAAAACAAAAGTTCCTGAGGCAGAGTACGCGCCTCCAGGAGGACCTATAGGTGTCAAAAGCACAGTGCCCGACACCAAAGTGTAAGAGGTTCCTCCCACGAGAACGCCAGTACCCAGTGAACCGGGACCCGACTCCGACGCGACCTTCATTTTCACAGCCCCGCCACCTACGGCAGTAAAGGTAATTGTCCCTGAGGATCTAATCCCTAACGTAAGAGTTGACTGGGCGTCAGCCGTTCTCGACGCGAAAACAAAGGCTAGGACCGCCATTACCAAAAACAACTTACGCATATCGTTCCCCCTCTTGAGTAACCGAATATACATGGTTCCTACGTCATGCGCTAGCCCTAAACTGATAAACTTCTTGAGCAACCGGCACGCAGGGTAGACCCGAGATAAAGGCTAGCAGATTAACTGCCAAACTTAGCCAAAATCTAATGATCAACAAGTCTATCATTCTGAACGATGTGTTCAGAAAACTCACATGCCATGTTTGAGCGGAAAGATCATTGAAAGAGCTTGTGTTCCTCCTTTGTGCAAACTTTTGCAGCTCTGCATTTTAAGGCCCAAATAAAGCTTTAGAACTACTAGTACGGTTTTGGTTTCTAGGAGATTATAAAAGAGTCAGATAACAGACAAATTTTGTCACCGATGTGCCGTCAGGCAGGGAGGTAATGCAGAGGTCTAGACGTCAATTTGTCCGAGCTAAAGCCACTCGAGCCTGCTCTGCGTCCGCGGTGTCAAGTTTTAAACGCAACGCAACCGCGAGCTCTTCCTTGCCTTTCGCTTTTTGGCCTGAAGCGAGCAAAGCCATTCCCAAATGGTAGTGATATTCCGCCGAATCGGGTGATTCCTGAACGCATTCCTGTAGCAGGGGAATTGCGCTGGCATAATCGCCTCGCTTATACAGCACCCATCCCAACGTGTCGGTAATGGATGGCAGGGTGGGCTGCAATGATTTTGCCTTTTGTGCCATACCTAGAGCGACGTCCAGGTTTTTGCCTTCTTGTGCATCTACCCAAGCAGTGTTGGCAATCGCGATGGCAAAATTAGGGTCAGAGGCGAGAGCCTGAGCATAATATTTGCGGGCTGTCTCCAGGTCTCCCTTATCGAGATATAGGTTTCCAACCAGCGTCGCTAGCGGAGCAAGTTTCGGTTGCACATCCAGGGCTTTCTGGTACCGCGGGATTGCGAGGTCGGTTTGACCCAGTTCCTGGAAAACCTTGCCGAGCCTCAGATAGGCCTGAATATTGCTAGGGTCAAGCTGGATGGCTCTCTCAAACTCAGACTGGGCAGAGGTGTAATTCTTCGAGTTGAAATATAAAGCCCCCAAAACTACATGGCCAGTCGCGTCATTGGAATTCAATGAAACATATTTCTGCACTCGCTCGAAAGCTTGAGCCGATTGGTTTTGGGACGTTAAGAAATCTGCAGTCTCTGAAAGAATTGTCGTGTTATGCGGATCAAGATCAGTAGCAATATTGTATTCCTTCTGGGCTTCGGGAAACCTTTTCTCTGCTGCGTAGATTTGCGCCAAATTGAGGTGGATGGACGAATCGTTGGGCGACAATTTCCTAGCGATAAGGACTTGCTCTTCCGCGGGCCGCAGCTTTCCCTGTTTTGCTAACGTCTCGGCAAGCAGCTGGTGATTGGCTGGATCGGCGGGAGACTTTTGAACTATCTCTTCAGCGTAAATTTGAGCGTCAGCGTCATTCCCCTGCACCAAGCTGAGTCGCGCCAGCGCTTGAAGAGCGATTGGCAAACCTTGTGAAATCTTTAGGGCATCCATTAGAGCCCCGCGCGCCTGTCCCATGTCCCCCTTCTGCCAAAACGCCATCGCTAAGAAATAGCGCGCTTGTGCCGAGTCTGCGACATCAGCTACAACTTTCTGCAGAAACGCGACCGATTGCTGCGATTTTCCCTGGGCCATTAGTGAACGTCCGTGATTTATGAGCACGGTTGTGTCTTTAGGAGCCTCCTGCATCAACTCCTTGTCCAAGCTAGTCGCCAGTTCGACCTGGCCTGTTGTTAGATAGAGATCCTGCATCCGTTTTTTGATTTCCAGGTTCTTGGGTGAAGACGCCAGGGCACGCCGATACTCTCCTAGAGCTTGATCGGTCATCTTTTTCTGGAAATAAAAATCGCCTATTGCCATGGCAGCTTCAGATGAATTGGGAGTCTGTTTTCGCAACTTTTCGAAAACCTCTCCAACCTCGTTCTCCTTGCCTTGGCTCTCCAATATGGAAGCCCAGTCGATGTACAGAGAGCTTGCGGTTGGATTTTGCGCAACTGCATCTTGAATAGCGCGTTGCGCTTCCCCATATTGATTCTGAAGTCGATAAAAGTTTGCTAGGTCGGTGTAGGCTAGTACCGACTTAGGATCGACCACCGTGGCTTTCTTCAAATATTTCTCCGCGTCAGCCGGTCGGTGCAAACTGATTTCAACCAAGGCCAAATTCACATAGGCATTCGGATCAGTCGGTTGAAGCTCTACGACCTTTTCAAATGCCGCGAGTGCTTTGTCGATTTTTTGCTCTCCAATAAGTGCCGCGCCGAGGAGTTGATACGCGCCCACATTGCTTGGTTCCTTGTTTAAAATAAAATTTGCTTCCTCTTCAGCATCGACGAATTGTCGCGCCGCTAGATCGAGCCGCCCACGATCAAGGCGGGCATCTAAGCGTGCGGGATCGAGCTCGATCGCTTTTTCAAGCGATGTGTATGCAGAGTTCCAATCGTGCATAGCTAAGTTCGCCTGAGACAATTGGTAGTAGGCATCCACGAAGCGCGGATCGAGTCTCAAGGCGTTACGGAATTCGATTGCCGCATCCCCATATTGGCCCTTTTTCATGTAATCTTGGCCCTCGGAGAGATACCTTGCTTTGGCTTTCTCCGGATTCTGGGCACATGAAAAAAGCAACAACGCTACGAAAATCAGAGCCATCTGACCGATTGGTCGGTTTCTTGTGGCTTTCACGCGAATCCCTCCACTAACATTTAATTCGGTAACAACTTATCTAAATAGGGAAACAGATCCTGCGTAAATCGGACCAGTCGATCGTGTGCCTGATTTTCGCCGTCGCTCATAGGTGTGACTAAACGCACCAAAGCGCCATCTGTACGATTGCGAGTGATGGCGTCCGCTACCATCCAAAACTTCCCCGAATACTCGCTGGCGATAACCCGCCCACGGGCCTGATACCAATAAAAAACTAACTGTTTATCTTGATCTTGTTGGATGACATATTCATTCACGACAATCTTGCGATCCCCCGAAACGGCAATTGTGGTGTATCCCGAGCGAACAGGATCCCATCCCGAACCGGGCAGGCAATTTTTCGGCGAATGAATGGTATCTCCGGTCCGTTGACTCGAGTAATAGCCCACATACAGCTGAACTGGAGGCGAAGATTGGTCAAAATAAACTCGATTCGTATAGTCACTCACGCTCACGGCTTGCACAATTCGTTCCGACAACGGGCGCTCCTCGCCTGACCATATTTCGACCGTGTAAGGAAGGTCGCGGAGCCGCTGGTGCGGAATAACTGGTTCGCCGTGACTCACACTATGCAAAAGAATAAATGCGCCAAATAGAACAGCGGCCGTGACCCCCAATCGTATTGATCCTAAGGGATTAAACATTGGCTGATTTTTTTCGGCGTTCTCCGAGGTGCCGCAGAATCCAATGGCTCCCAAACATTAATGCGAGTGCAACCAGGAAAACAGTCCAACCAGAGAACTCGTGCAGAAATCCTTCAGCTGCCTTGGGTCCAAAATGGCGGGCCAGGATACCCGCCCCCATGATTCGGATCGCGTTGGTGATGATTGCTATAGGAACCATAATCGCGGCGAGAATATAGCGGACCCAGCGCTGGGGCGACACAAGGTAGCCGTAAGCAACCGCTAGGGCCATGAGAGTCATGAGAGACCTGATTCCGCTGCAAGCCTCTACCACCTCCAAAGAATAGTTCGACATAATCAAAATGTTGCCATCTCGCAAGACAGGTACTCGAGCTAGCTCCAGCCAGGCAGTAGCGAGGCGGGACGCAATTAATTGCATTGGGAAGGTGACCTGATTGTAAATGATCACCGGAATGGGAATCATCCACATTAGGTAGCTCAAGGGAAAAGAAACTGCGCCCAGCATCTTCCAACCGGCCAAAAACAGAATCATCGCTGCAAGCAACATCAGCAGGGAGAACCTGCTGGTAAAAAGTTCGGCTCCCAGTGAGCCGAGTAAAAGAAGGCCAACCGCGCCAAGCATTGCCGCGAATCCAAAGTTGCTTGGCTTGATTTCTGTTTTGGTCCAGCGTTCGCGTTCGCGCCATAAAACATAGCCGGAGAATAGCGGAACGAAAAACCCGTGGCCATAATCAGCATCAGTCCACCACTGATAAACCAAAAGCTTTAGGATCGAAAAGTATAATAGAACCAATAGACCTATAAGGAGCGTAGCCCAGACGATCTCACCGCGTCCTTTGCTTACGAGTACTGGTACCTGGGCCGTAATGGACACACCTTCACGGTCGGTATTTGCAGCTCTTAACATTGCGGAAAAATGAAAGAATCTCCGAGATCAGGTATGGTTAGCACGACTCTAGGATTTCTCCAGCACGGACACTGCCTAACGTAGCATGTCTTTGATTCACTATCCAAATATTACCTTAAGTAATGAGGTTGCAGACTATTAGCTCCGATCGGCTTAAGAAAATAAATAGCGGCAGGGTGTCCAGCGGTTTATCGCTTGGGAAAGATTCTTCCATGATTAGCTTCATCCTCGTAGAAAAATCCTTAACCGATAGATAAGACAAGGTATTAAGACGCTGTTATGATTGGCTTTTTGGCATTCAGCGTGCTTTTTCGAATGCAAGCCGACGTCTTCTTGTCCGTGTGGGGTTCACGTCCATCGAGGCGGCGCAAGGATTTGTTCGGCCTAAGCGTATCGGAAGGGGAATGATGAACAAGGATTCAAGTGAGCAAATCCTAAAGCGAATCAAAAACGCGCTCGAAGCGGCTGTTGAGTCCATCTCGTCATTCATTCCGGGCGCGGTGGCAACAGAGTTCAAAATCGGCGATGATCCGGTTACAGAAGCAGACCGGACAGCAAATCGCATCTTGCGCGAGGCTCTAATCCGCGACGGCGAGGGGTGGCTTTCCGAGGAAAGTTTTGATGACTCGGCGCGCCTCGAGAAGGAGCGCGTCTGGGTAGTGGACCCTGTAGACGGGACACGAGAGTTCGTTGCTGGAATTCCAGAATGGTGCATTTCAGTCGGATTTGTGGAAAACGGAAAGGCGGTGGCTGCTGGCATCTGCAATCCCGCTACTCATGAATTGTTTTTGGGCGCTGTGGGTCAAGGGATTACTCTAAACGGCAAATCGGTCCATCCAAGCAATTGTCGCCGTCTCTCTGAAGCAGTAGTACTTGCCAGCCGTAGCGAAGTAAGAAGAGGAGAGTGGGACTGTTTCAGACAAGCCGCTTTCGTCACTAGGCCCATGGGGTCAGTTGCCTACAAACTTGCTCTGGTGGCGGCAGGTCTGGCCGATGCGACATGGACGCTGTCTCCCAAAAACGAATGGGATATTGCCGCTGGAATAGCCTTGGTTGAGTGTGCTGGCGGGTTCGCCCGCCAGATCGACAATTCTCTTATTCGATTTAACCAGAAATCTACTCGCCTTCCAGGGCTCCTAGCCTGCGGCCCCTACCTTCATGAAGAACTAAGTTGCTTTCTTGCAGGAATGGAGCCTTTTGGTTCGGCTGTGAAAAAATGAAGGATTTCTTTTAGTTTAGCCAGCGAAGGTTTGATTCAGTGTAAGTATAAATTTCAGTATTGGCCAGTTTGTCGGCGTAAATCGTTTGATAGCGATTTGCTCCGGTTGTGCACCTACTCACTGGCACTACCGTTCTTCCTCTCAGCTGAATACCCTCTCACCCGCGCACTTCCAGCGATCCTAACCTGTAGATTTACGGCCTCCGTCGAGCGCAGACAATTCTGTCCAGATCGACTTGAATTCTAGCATTTTCTGTCTTATTCATTTGGCCCCGAAGAAGCAATCTCGATTAACTGAACTGAAACACTAGAGCATCGATAGCCCCGCCACCAGAATCAGTGAAAACAAGACGGTCCGCAACCAGGTGGCGCGGACCCTCACGGCGATATGAGCTGCGTACCAAGCACCAGGAATCGAACCAAGGAGCAATGCAGCAAGTAGCCGGAAATCAACCGTACCTAACGCTAGATGGCCGGCGCTGGCAACTGTTCCCAGAATCACCGCATGTGCTATGTCAGTACCCACCAGCGTAGCGAGCGGCCGACTATAAAATAGCACTAGGAGCGTCATGATAACGCTTCCAGAACCCATAGAGGTCATCCCTACCAAGACTCCTCCAACAAAGCCTACCGCTATCGCTCCGATTCTCGGCGTTATCCAACTTGGAAGGCGATCCCGGAGAGATTTTTTACCGGTTTTTTTAAGATAACTCTGCAGGAACGCAAATCCCGGAGTCAAAATTAAGATAATGCCGATGAAGATCTTGAGGAAAGAATTCACCTCATAGCCCATGTGAACTCTAAGTAGCGCAAGAACGCCAACGCCCAGAGCGGCTCCCGGCACGCTGCCAATAGCCATGCGAAGCACAAGACGCATGTCTACCAGGCCTTTGCGATTGTAAGACCACGCTGCCCCTACTTTCGTGACGGTAATAAAGATCGCTCCAGTTCCGACAGCAATAATCGGAGGGATGTGCATGAGTAGTACGAGGATTGGGACAAGCAAGGCGCCGCCACCCACGCCCGTAAGACCCACCATTAGCCCCACAAGTAATCCAACTGCCGCCGCAAATAGAATTAGCTGCACAATGGCCTGTTCTTCTTCGCGAGTGCTCCGAAACTAATTCGTTTCGGAAGGGCCGCCCAAATAACCTTGTTTTTCCAGAAATAGCAGAATTTCCTGAGCCGCTTCCTCCGGGCTAAGACTCGCCGTGTCAATTACCACCTCGGCGTCCGCAGGGGACTCATAGGGATCAGAGACACCGGTAAAGGTCGGGATAATTCCGGCGCGGGCTTTTGCGTACAATCCCTTTCTGTCCCGCTGCTCGCAAATATCTAGAGCGGTCGAAGTGTGAACAAGAATGAAGCCTCCTGCACTGTCGATTGATTCGCGCAGTTCTTTTCGGATGTTATCGTAAGGCGCGATAGGAGCACAGACAGCGATTCCACCGTTTTGAGTTATTTCCCTCGCAACGAATCCGATGCGTCGTATATTCAGGTCCCGATGTTCCTTGGAAAAACCGAGCTCCGAAGATAGATTCTTGCGGACAATATCACCATCAAGCAAAGTAACTGGCCGGCCTCCCATTTCCAAAAGCTTCACAAGCAACACATTTGCAATAGTCGATTTTCCGGAGCCTGACAATCCGGTGAAGAACACCGTAAAACCCTGGCGATGGCGGGGAGGGTAGGTGCGCCGCAATTCGGTAACAACCTGAGGATATGTGAACCAACTCGGAATGTCACGGCCCTCGGCCAATCGGTTTCGAAGGTCCGTGCCTGAAATATTCAGAACTCTGCTTGCCTTTGGTACCTCATCTTCCGGAACATAAATGTCTTTATCCTCCAAATAAACCATCATTTGGAAGGGGACCATTTTTACTCCAAGCTCGTCCTGATATTTCTGCAAAAGATGTTGTGCGCCGTAGGGATCATAAAACGGCTTCCCTTTTGAATCATTTCCCGGTCCGGCATGGTCGCGACCAACGATGAAATGCGTACAGCCGTAGTTCTTGCGAATGGCGGCGTGCCAAACAGCTTCACGCGGTCCCCCCATGCGCATGGCTAAGGGAAGCAATGCGAGCATCGCGGAGTTCGCCGGGTAGTGCGGAAGAATTGCTTGATAGCATCGAACGCGCGTGTAATGGTCAACATCGCCGGGCTTGGTCATCCCTACTGAAGGATGAATCAATAAGTTAGCTGAGGCCTCCTTCGCGGCGCGAAACGTCAGCTCCACATGCGCGCGGTGCATCGGGTTCCGAGTCTGGAAAGCAACTACGCGACGCCACCCGAGCTGCGCGAATTTTTCGCGTATCTCCGCAGGCGTTAAACGCAAGCTTCGATAATCGTAATGCGATGGGAGCTGTAGCCCTTCGACTTTCCCGGATACGTATATTGGATTTGATTTCTCCAAAACATAGGACACTCCGGGGTGCTTATGGTCGGCCGTGCCAAAAACGCTTTCAACCTCAGACTGCCGGTTCGGCTCCCAGATTTCGTCTACGTGAAGAACTGCCAGCATCACGCCTTCGGGATCGCGAAGAGCTACAGATGCTCCAGGCTTAAGCTTTTTGGCGAATTCCGCGGGCAAATCCAAAACCACGGGCATGGGCCAAATCAGACCGCTCTTTAGCCGCATCGAGGCACAGACGGATTCGTAGTCAGCTTGACCCATAAATCCCTGGAGGGGAGAAAATCCTCCATTCATCAGAAGCTCGAGATCGCAAAGTTGGCGTGGATTTAGGTCCCAGGAAATCCACTCTTTTGACGCAGCTCGAAGTTCTTCCTGCCTGTTCTCTTCGACAAGTAGGTTAATAAGCATGCCGCCGTGCGGTGCGTTTACAGACTTTGTTTCGGTCATAATTTGAGGTCCTGCCTCCTTGTTGGATAAGTGTTTTTTGTCGCTACCAGAGACATCCGATGAACTGCGGGATTAATTCTCCAGGCTCGTCTTGCTCTGTGGTACGAGGGCAATCCCCTTAGATTCTCGTAAACCGAGCAAAATCCTCCGCGGATTTCCACTAAGCCTGAGCTGGTTCGCGCGGATTCTCTCAATTGGAAGCAATTGAGGAACCAAAAAGATCTCATTATACTAGCTTATCTAATTATATATAAAAGAGATAGAAGCCAAAGCGTACCTCTTTTTTTGACCCTAGTCGTACACATGAAATGTTTTCACACTTTATAGCGAACTAACTTCCCTTTTAATCTACCGGCAAATATCCATCGTTGATGCTACCGAACTGTGGGTAAATCTATGAGATTGCACCTGTTTCGCCTATCTCACATCCCAATGGCGCGTAACTAAAGATTCGACCACACAAAGGTGTCACCAGCCAAAGTCTCACTTTCAGATTTCTAAATTGATAACCGCATCGCAATTAGAACACGCGAGAACATCAATTCCTACTGCCCTATTCCTGTTCCTGTGGACAGTAGATCCCCATATCCTCCTGGCGTGAAGATAGATTCAAGCGGAACTGGATGTTTGAGCTCCTGACCAAGAAGCGGCCTAAGGTCCCGTGCTCAAGAAAGGAGGCACCTTTGAATAACTCTAATTTACGCACACTCATGCTGCTAATAATCGTAACGACAATTATGATGGGGTGCGCGTCTCAACTGCCATCCATTCAAATTCCATCCATAGAAGATGTTTCGCCACAGAGCGTCAAAGCAGGTGGGCCGACATTTACATTAACCGTAACCGGGAGCCATTTCACTGGCAATTCTACAATCCTCTGGAATGGTGTGGCGCTTCGCACAGTCGCAACTGGTAGCTCCGAATTACGGGCCCTGGTTCCAGCCGCGGATATTGCTGTTGTGGGAACTGCCCTAATAAGTGTTCGCTACCCGAATATGAAAAGCCTTCCTGTTTCGACCGTGAATGCAACGGAGGCTGCATACCCGAGAATGCCGACGCAGCCGATCATTTCTACACCTGGACAATCCTCTTCATTCGAGCAGACCGCCACAAAATCTTTTAGGATAACCGCTTCGACGGTTTCAACTCCAAGCATCACGACGGCTTCCTTGCCGGCTTCCCAAGTTTCTCAGCTCTATAACGTGACTCTTACCGCGAGTGGCGGTAACCCTCCCTATACTTGGAGCGTGATGGCCAGTTCCGGCGCCCTGCCTCCTGGCCTAACGATCACGGCGGCCAGCGGTGTAATTTCGGGAAAGGCAACAGTGTCCGGCCAATACAGCTTCGCGATTGAGGTTACGGATGCATCGGGGCAATCTGCAACACGGGTCTTGAGTATGTCCGTTTCTGCGGTAGCCAATTCCCCACTGAACATTACCACGACTTCGTTGTCGGCCGGTCAAGTCTCCGAGCCCTATAACGTGAGTCTGGCGGCCGATGGTGGCAATCCTCCCTATACTTGGGACTTGGTAACAAGTTCCGGTGCGCTGCCTCCGGGGCTCAAACTCGCCGCTATAACCGGCAACATTTCAGGAACGCCATTAACAGGCAGCCAATACACTTTTACTGTGCAAGTGTCTGATAGCAGCTCACCGCGACAGACAGCCATAAAAACATTGTCAATTACAATGCTTGGTGTTTCACGCTCACTCGATCAGTATGGCGGGCGGGAGGACATCAATTGCGCAACTGTCACCCCATATTTCCACCTGGAGAAAATCAACAGCCACTGGTGGTTCTGCGATCCTTTAGGACACGGTTTTATATCCATGAACGTGAGCAATGTTTTGACCAATGGCGATCCCACTCTCGATTGTGCGGGGAAGAACACCCACCCCATCTATCTTGCCAAGTACGGCGACACGACATCGAACTGGGGCTGGCAGACGCTGAAGCGCATGACTTCTTGGGGATTCAACTCCGTCGGGCAAGATTCCGGCGGAGATGTTTTGCCTTGGCAGATCTGCTCGGACTGCATCTGGCCGGGCGGAAGGCAGCCCATTCCATTACCATATATAACCGAAAGCAAGCCTGCCGAGAATGCCTCAATTAACGGGAACGGTTTTCTGGCTGAACCAATCAAGGACGAAATTAGCGGCACGAACGCCAACTATTCCACTTGGCGCGGCGGAGCGCTTTACGATGTCTTCGACCCTAAGCTGGATGCGTGGTGGAAGAAGGCTCTTGCGGACAATACCAACGTCATTAGCAACAATCCCAACATACTGGGCGTTCTTACTGATGATTCCGATTACTTTTGGGGTGCCGGTGCCGGACCGGACTTCGCTACAGGGCACACCAATGCCAACATCGCCTGGGTGACGCTGATAACCTCCCCGGTGCAAACTTACACTCAGTCCACACCGTTCGGAAGCAAGAAGTTTCTTTATCAGATCACGCAGAATTATACCAAGACCCTGGCGACGAATCCCACCATACCTTGCTCCTTCGCCAATCCCTCCACCGCCAAACCCTGCAGCCTGCGTGATTACCTGTGGCAGAAATACACCAATAGCGGTGCTTTAACAAATACGCAAGGAATTGCCGCGCTCAACACGGCGTGGGGTTCAAACTACACTAGCTTTGATTCGGTAGGTACGCAGGTTACTGGAAAGATTCCTGAAAGTTGCACTAATTCTTGCAGCGGTGATGGCCTGACAAAGACTTTCACGGGCACGTTGGCACATACGCCGATTTCGCCATACAGTGTCCTTATTTTCGTCGGAGGGACTGCTCAGATTGGCGACTGCCCATGGTTCCACGGTGGCTGCAGCGATTCGACCTCCAACACAGGCTCGCTTGGCAGTCCGACCGTCAACTACATTACGCAATCCTCCAGCAGCATCAATTACTCGACAGGCGCCATCACCATCAGCTTCGTGACGGCCCCGGCGAGAGGAACTTCTATCACCGTGAACTATACCTATGGCGGCTGGATGGCGGGCGGCACGGGCCTGATGGATGAAGATGGGTCGCACACCGCCTGGGTGGGAACGAATCCCTTCTGCCTGGAAGGAGCGGATCCGAACTATCCGACGTATTTCTCCTGCGTGGGCGGGGGTGGGAATAATGATCCCGTACCGGATGCGAATTCCACATTGGGCGCGGACCTGAATAATTGGGTTCCACAGATGGCGGCCAAATACTTCAAGACCATGCATGACGACCTCAGGGCCGTATCGAGCGTGCCATATCTCGGCCTGGACCTAATCGGTTCCTGGAGCGGCCCGGCTTACAGCAAGTTCTTGCAAGGGGCGGCGCCATACCTTGACGTGGCCTTTGTCGGTCTGCACTATTGGGCGCCCGCTCCGAGTCCTGCCACTTTCAAAGAAGCTTATCAGTACACCACTCGGTATCTCGGCGATATCCCCTTATTGAATTACGGCAGCGGTGGAGTAGCCCAAGCGGATTCGTCGTATTATTGTCATGCCCTTACAGGCCCGAATGCCATACCTAATCAAGCTACTCGCGGAGAAAACTACTACAACGCGGTCAACTATCTTCTGACCACTCCCGGATACAACGGTACCTATCCGTTCGTTGGCAATGACTGGTGGAGCTGGCAGGATTTCCAGAATCTCAATCAGGGACTAGTTTCGCTGCACGATAATGCCTACGACGGGCACGAAGCGGTCACCGGAAGGGTTCCCTGCTCCCCTCCCCTGCAAAACCTCACCTGTGGAGGAGAAGCAGCCAACTATGGCGACGTCATTACCAAAGTCCGGGCGGCAAATCTATTGTGGCTGCTGCAGTAAACCCGGATTCCGAGGTTGAGCCGCGATCTTGAATTGAAATCCCCATGCGAGATCCTATTTCAGCTAGATGACGCGCTATTCCAGGTCGGCGCGTTGACCAGCAACTCAAATAATCCTAGTCTTGCAAAGAACGATTGCTGAACCCATTTTACCTGGCTATTCGCTTGATATAGTCGCTGCAATTGGAGACATAACAATTATGAGTCTAACGTGGGAGGCTCATTGTGAGAACGTCCTTAGTTCGATCAGCGCTATTATTCCGCAATTCCAGCAAATGATGCCAACTCGGCTGAAGACCATACTCCTGGACCACGGGATCGAGGAACTTCGGTTCCTTCAGGATCATTCGATAGCCATAACGTTCCAAAATCGGAAGAAAGTCGTGGCCGTCCCTGGTGAGCAAACGCTCACCGTTGCTTCCAGCTCTGTTGGGAACGACCATCAAGTTCTTTACCCGATGTTTGCTCAGCAAACGGGCCCACCACTCGATCGCCTGTGTCCGGCATTCTGAAAAACTGTTGATGTTGATCGCAAGATCGACCGGATGATCGCGGAGCGAGTTGTCGATCTCATCCAGAGGAATTACGAGTGCTTTCTCAACGCCACGGAACCGCAAATAGTAATCGCTCACAAAGGTGGAAACAGCAATGGCATCTGTACAATAAAATCGCTCAACTCCGGACAGCGCGCTCATGCGATGGGCGAGGCGTCCGTAGCCAGCCCCGATGTCGAGTACACGGAAGCCCGCCCGAGAACCAATTCCAAGGTGCCGATCCAAGAAGTATATTTCTGCTATTGAATCGAGCAGATCACGCGAGACCTGGCGACCAGCAATCGTGAGGGTAAAATTCCCAAATCTGTTGTCTTCAACCAGTTTTTCGAGAAGCAACAAATGGTCAATGGATCTTAGATAGTACAGGCTGAGAGCGTACGCGAGGACGTTTGCATACTTGCCTCTTACCTGCCTGACCCATGGATTGTCCCCACGGAAATAGGCTATATCCTCCGCGGATATACGGTGATCGGTCCACACGAAAGGTGTCGTCACATCTGAGTCAAACGCTTTGTACCTCTCCTGGAGGTTGATAAGTTTGGGATTGTCAGGCTTCAAATATCGTGCTGCATCGGCGGGCAAGGGGCAGTTGTTCCGATAGGACTCATCGACGCGGACGTGCTGCCACTCATACAGAATATCTGTGGGAACGATCTCCATTCCATATCGCTTCAGAAAATCGTTGAGACAGATTTTGATCCATCTTTTCACAGCCACAAATTCACTCCTTCGTTATCTTTTCCTAACCCGGGATTTCCATTTTGGCCTCCCGGATAGAGAACCTAATCCACCGGGAGCCTGTGGGGCGGACTCTTGCCGATACGGAGTGAACCCAAATTGTTCGTCGTCGCAATCATCAACGCCGAGATATTAGGGTCTGTGAATCCTGGGAAAGATATGGCTGCCTAGCCGCGATTCTCTACTCTTGAGATGATCCCTGATTGTATTGGCTGCGACTTTGAACTTTGGCAAAGCGGCTTCTACGCGTCTAACGGCACGGCCAATTGCTCGCCTGAAGCCAGAGCCCCGCGTTCGCATGCCGTTATTCTGCAGTGGATTCGCGTTCCAAGCCATTACATAGTCGCTCTGCATAGGCGACTGCTGCATCAAGGGAACCTCATCTAGTTTTCTTGCTTGTAAGAGAAGGTGCGTAGATACGTGATTCGTGAAGAATGCACGACGGCCAAGTATCATCGGATCGATCGCCTGAAACCATCTGCGGTTTGGTCGGCACTCGCAGATGAGAGCGCGTTCCAGTTCGAAGCCGTTCTCTTTCGAGAAAACTCGGAAAAACAATTCGGCGCTGAACTGATAGAATCCGTGGCCCGGCCAGTTATTTGTGGGGGTCAATGCCAGAAAGTGGCCTCCGACATTAACCATCTCCATGCAGTTTTTGATCGCGACAGGAAAGTTAAAGATATGTTCTAGCGTTCCTCCGTCGATTAGCGCATCAAAACGATTCTTTAGGTGACCAGGAACTGGCTGATTCATATCGTGAAGCAGGGTCGCCCCTTGATAGGAGCTCGCATCGATTGCGACAATCTCCACCGCGCCCAAGAGTCTCAAGAACGGTTCCACGTATCCGGTGGAAGCTACGTCCAATTCCTGCATCACCTTGGGATCTGGAACGACTTGAAACTCCGAAAGAATCGTTCGTAATAAACGGGGCTGCAGAAACAAGCCTAGCCTGCCCAGAGTCGCGGTCCGGTGAAAGTTGACTCCGCGCGCGCGGGCTGATAGCAGAAATCGAGCCAGATTGGCGTCTATGCCCATTACGGAATTGGTGCGTAACTCCCTGACCAAAAACGCGACCGCTGTAAAGTACACCGCGATTCTTCAATCCCGTCAGCCGCAGATCTGCAGCAACCGCACACCGCCGTCATGGATGGATGGCATTGTTCACAAAATCCAACATTAGCAAACGGCCACTCCACGTTTTTACTCAATGAATTCCGCCTCGCCAGCTTTGTTGATCCGACACTGCCCATGCTCGGTAAGCCAGAAATCCCATTTTGACTTCCCGGTCCACCAACAATGTACGCTTAAGGGCCTCGGTGCGCAATGTCCCTGCAAGGCTTTCGGTTGCAGAGGCTTTTCGGTGGCTGCCCGGAAATCCTAAAGCCCAGAACCGCCGCCTTTCCGACTCATTCCTCAACCACTTTTCCTTCCTTGCCCAAATGGTTGACGAAATCTGCTCCGAGTACAGTTCGCCCATCCTGGAGATGGTGGAGGGCTGAAAAGTTCAAATTGGAAATCTCAGCTAATACGTTACGACATTTAGGAAACTGCATTAAGATTCTCTATCTCGGCGTAGTCTTCCATTCCTGAGCTTGCGGTAGAAGGCCAAAGCAGGTTCGTACACCCGCATCTTGAGAGCGTTTTTCACCCCAAATTCGAATTCCTGAAGCGAGGGGAGCGAACCTCGCCAGCCACCTCCGTCGAGGGGAGCAACATTCCCTTTGAATTCCCAGACGTAACGGGCAAAATTGTTACTGCCCGTATGAAATACAACTGCTTCCTCAGCGGGCTCATTGACCCAACCGTAAGCATGGTGTCTGGCCCCGAGCTCAGAATGCCGGAGCCGAGCCTTTCCAACCGCCAGCGCCAGTGCCCACTGTTCGTACATGCGGCTGTCTTTCCAAGGAGCGCGCCACTGCTGCGACAGGTAGTTCTGGATGAACTCCTTCCAATATCCATGAATGCGAACTTGCGCCTGGTTCTGGAACACCAGGAATCCGGCATTGTACATTGGGACGACTCGAGAATTGACGCTGTCGAACGTCTCTTCCCAAATTCGTTGGTTCCAGCAGGGGTTTTCATAAGCTTTCCCTACACGGGCAAGTATATCTGCGTCCTGACCCTGCCAAACCAGATCGAGGGGCCTGAGAATTAGCGTGTCCGCATCGAGGAACACTACGCGAGAGGCTGCCCGCGTGCACACATAAATCTTGTTACCGTGAAAGTAAGTTCCGAACTGCGGTGTTACCTGCTTGACGATAATCCGCGGATCGGAGATTTTCCACGTGGGCGGCCGATGCCCGATGCAAAAAATGATCACCCTGTCGAACAAGGAACCAGACCGGAAAAGGGTTCCCAGAGAAATGAAGAGTTGCCGCGCGCGATCGGGGGAACAGACGTAAACGATTTCGGTGGGATCGTGTGCGGGATATGTCTCGCAAAGGTCGAACGAAATGATCCGCTCGAACGGCTGGCGGAAAGACCTCTCAACTTTGCGGATATAACCCAGTTGCAGTCTGTGCGCGTGCTTCCAGAAATCCCGATACCGCAAGTGTAGCCCATCTTTGCTCTCGCCGCCGACCGTGCAAGTGAGCGCAACCGCTCTGGCCCCGCAGTTAAAAATAAACTCGCACAAGCGATCGTACGTCTGATCTTCCTGGAGGTAAACGAGTAAGTCAAAACAAATCACCAAGTCAGGAGGTTCGAGGCGAAGTGTTTGAATCTTGCTCAAATCTGCCAAGATAAATTTCAGATGAGGAAACTTACTTTTGTTAAGGTTTACGACGGTCTCGCTGAAGTCAACTCCTACGTAGTCAACCCGGCCCAACTCCGGCCAATCTGCAAGAACTTGCAAATCTCCGCACCCTAGGTCTAGAACTCTTCGGATTTGGTGTCGGCGACAAATCTGAGAAAGAACATCCAGCTTTCGCAATTTCCACGGGCCTTCAGCGTTCACGTCCGAACCCGTAACCTCGCCCGCCAGGTATCGGCTCTCCCAAAAGCCATGCGAGTTTCGATCCTTTTCTTGCATTGTCCTAGCGTAGCGCGTCATGCAGCTTGAACTTAAGGTCGCTCACCTAATCCCGATTTGTGAAGGCCTGCTGGGTTGCGATCAAACTCGATACGGACGACGCGCACCGCGGTTTGGTTAATGTTTGGCAGTAAATCCGGACGTATGTTGGAGCCCATCCTGCCGTGCAATGGCGCGCCAGAATCACTTGCTTGGCGGCCTGCAGAGGATTGCCTAGTGTACATAGCTTGACACTTAACACCTTGACACCGACCCAGCCCGGGACGTTGGTGCGCCCGCCAGTCACAGGCTAAGTCGACGCAGAGTTTTCGCGTTTCAGCACCCGGTTTGCCAGCGCAGTCCGCTTGTGGTGATTTATGCTGATACGGGTCGACTGGCGACTTCTCCGTACTTCCAGACAGATAGATTGCGGTTCGTGAGAGCTTCAAGTTTTTCGATGTCTTGGCGAAAATACCCGCGCAAACGATTTTCCGTCTCCTCCGAAAGCGGCCCATACTCCTCGCCGCCACCCAAACAAAATTCGGAAATTCCAGACCGGCGCCAGATGTAAAGTAGAGAATCAAATCTTCGGCTTTTCAACCACGCCGTAACCATCCCGGAAGCCATCGCAAGGCGACGACTCCGCGGGACTCTAGCTCCCTCTACCATGTTCACTTTTTCAGTTGCAGTGGGTGAATTCCGGAGATCAATCATCGGGATCCCGATAAAAGCACACACGGAATTCACATAAGCCTGGGGATCAGATTTCATGTCCTCGTAGAACAACACCAACACATTTCCCTTGCCGAACGAGTTTTGCCACTCCTCAATGTGCGACCCGTAGCGTGATCCGTCAAGCAATTCCGGGGCTTCCTTTAATGCTTGCTCAAAATCAACATTGATGCCCGAAAGAGGGCGTATATGCCTGTAATGCGAATAGAGCCGGTCTACAGGATCTCTTAGGCTACAAATGATCCGGCAATGTGGCAGATGCTTGTAGATTCGCTGTAGCGCTTGTGGACTATTGAAATATGACGGACAAATCTCGCCAACCGGCAGATCCGGAGAACACCGAGCAAAGTGCGAAGCATACCAACCCAAACCCTTCTCGTAATAACGCTTGAAGAATTGAGTTTCCTTGATCAGCGGCAGCCCCACGTGTCCTTTTAAAACTTCATGGAGCCAGGTGGTGCCAGTTCTCGCCGGCCCAACTCCTATGAAATCGGGAAGACGCAAGGTGGTCTTTTCACGGCTCATGCATAGCCCCAATCGTGGGAATACGAATTTCTTCTGGTTTTGTGACCAACTCATAGCCCAATGTCTTCATAAGGGGGCCCCACGCATTTTCAATCTTTGCTACGTCATCTTCACTAAGTGAAGACCGCCAGCCACCCGCCGACGCCGTGCGAACAAACCGGATATCTTTGCGCTTGGCACGCGTTCCGATCCATTGATTCTCGTCGCGCGCTTCCAGTTCTCGCATTCGCTCTACCGAACTTAAATTCACTGCTCTTGCCAGGCTCTTGGAATTATGCTGAATCCCAAGGAACTCCGCCGCCTTCGCCAACTCCTGAGTTGGATTCGCATTAAGATCTTCGTATCTCAACAGAAGGAATCCCGGCCGCCCCATCCGAATGGCAACCCAACTAAGTACATTCTCGTTCCAGGCCGCGAACTCGGGATCGACATCCCCATCGACAAATCGCTGAATAAATGTTTCGAGAGGATCACTGTCTTCAATGAATCCCTGTTTCAAGAGGAAATAGTAATAGGAAATTACAACGTCACGAGGATCACGGACAATGTAAATAACCTTTTTATACCGAGGGTCGAAGTATTCGTGGCTTTTGATTAGACGCGGACGAGGAATCTTGTCGAGCTCTCGGCGGTTAATATTGATCACGTCAGGAATCAAATGATCGATGTTGAGGAAGCTGACTTCCAGGTCCGGTGATAGCAAATTGGCAATCAGAAAGCGCGTCCAGGTGTTTCCCGATCGTGGATAAGACACCAGGAAACGGTCATCCGGATAAACCGGAAAATTCCGGCCTCCGCGGTTTAAGCCAAATAGTTTTTTCACGCCGTAGCTGATGTCCTCAAACTTGAACATCTTTCGATCAGATCTAGGCCCCACGTAAATATCGCTCCTCTTATTCCACTTACTAATGACTGAGAAAATTAAACATACAATAACACGTTCGCAATCCGAGTGCCTATCGTACGAATCCTTGCGTGTCGATTTGTCAGTTCTAAACCATTACGTATCAGCTACTTAGCTAGCAGGCCGAGGATTTGCCTCGTAGAGGCACCCGGGATACGTGCGACTTTGTTGCACATGCTGGTGCCAATGTTTCCATAAACTGCTTAAACAGCAGGTGGACCTCGCATATCATATTGACGATCATCACTTGACGCGTTGGTGGCGGCAAAAGGACTTTTCATCTTGGCCTACGGTTTAAGAGGTCGGGGCTGTGGTTGACAGACTGAGACAGGGAGCTTTGACCATTTCAATGCAAGTGTATCTCGCCACGGAAAATGATTCAGCGGCTTGGGAGAATTTCGTGGTTTCGCACAATAAGTGCGTCAATTATCATCGCTGGGCGTGGAAGCGCGTGATCGAGCAAGCATTCGGCTGGAAGGCTTTTTACTTGATGGCCAAGGAGGAAGGAAAAATCGTTGGCGTCTTGCCACTCGTCTGGCTGAATAGCAAGCTCTTTGGCAACCTTTTGTGCTCTCTACCGTTCTTCAGTGAAGCGGGGCTTGTCGCCGACGCACCTGCGGCAAGCGAATTACTGCTGAAAGAATCGATCCGGATCGCGCAGGTTGAAAAAGCAGAATATATCGAACTTCGCCACCGAGAGGAAGCACCGGTGTCCTGGCCGGCGAAAACGAACAAGGTCACGCTTGAGTGTGATGTGTTTCCCGATGCCGAGGAAAATATGCAGCGCCTCTCCACGAAAATGAGAACCAATGTGCGACGGTCGCTGAAATTGGGCCTTGAAGCAGAGTTCGGACAACGGGAACTCCTGGACGACTTCTATGGAGTTTTTTGTTTGAAGATGCGCGAACTCGGGACGCCCGTATACAGCCGAAAATTCTTCGCGGCAATTCTTGAGAATTTCCCCCAGGAATCATTTGTTTGTTGTGTACGCCACCGGGGACAAATCGTCGCTACGGGATTTTTGACGGGCTACGGGAGCACGATGGAGGCAAATTGGAGTGCTGCGTCTCCCAAAGCGATGAACCTTCGCCCGAATATGTTTCTGTTCTGGCAGATGTTGTGCTTCGCCGGACAGAAGGGCTATCGCATTTTCGATTTTGGCCGGTCATCCGTTGACTCTGGCACATACGAGTTCAAGCAGCAATGGAACACCCGTGTGGTTCCTCTCCATTGGAATTATTGGACTGCAGCCGGCGAAGGAGCTCTGCAATTGAATCCGGAGAACCCCCGCTATCGTGCCGCGATTTGGGCCTGGCAACGCCTGCCGCTCGCCATTACCAAGTGGATTGGACCGACGATTGCGCGCTGCCTGCCATGAATTTTATCCAGAGCCCACGGAGAGACCAATCCGAAGGCATTGATCAAACCAAGATGCCGCAGTCTCTAACTGTCTCAGTCATCATTCCAACCAAGAATCGCCCAGCCGACTTGGCGCGAACGATTGAAACTCTGCTGCAGCAAACCATTCAACCGCTCGAATTGATCATTGTAGACCAGAGCGCCGAACCGACTTTCACCCGAAAAATCAAGATTCCAACTGTGTGCATCCACGATCCAACCGTTTCTGGTCTAACCGCGGCGCGAAACACTTCTATGAGAGTTGCGCGAGGGAATATTTGGCTGTTTCTTGACGACGACGTTCTCCTCGAACCGGATTTCATTGAGAAGATTCTTGAAGCGTACGACGCGAACGTAACAGGAGTTTCCGGAATTATTACGAATTACTCGGCTCCGGCGCTGAAGCAGCGCCTCTGGGAAATTATTTTCCTGCTCGGCCCCTTTCGCGATGAGAGGCAACGCGTCTATCGCGATGCCGGCCGATTGCTCGATGCGAGGCCCATTCGCGTGCGGCAATTGGGTGGCGGGCTGATGAGCTTCCGCGCTTCTGCGATTCGCAATCACCTCTTCGATGCGAATCTCACAGGCGCGTGTCCGGGAGAAGACATCGACTTTTGCGCAGGTCTACCGAAAGAGTGTGTCTTGCGGATTGCGCCGAGCGCGCGCCTAATTCACAATCGAACCCCGGAAAGTCGGGATTCGACGCACTGGATCAGCGTGGATGCCCAAGTCGCCAGCTACATGCGGGAACGCCACTGGAAGCTAGGATTGTGGAACAAGCTGTGCTACGTCTGGCTGAGCGCTGGTTATGCCATCATAGCGGCGTTTTCATCACTGAAGAATGGGTCGGTCGCGCCATGGAATGCATGGCGAGAGGGAGTACACAGAGGACGACAGATTGCGCGTGGCTTGGTTGTCAGGCTGCCTGACAGTTAGCCGCCGCGGCGTATTGCAGGCTCTCAAGCTCTCGTCGATTCGGCAAAGCCTTTCAAGATCTCGGGCGAGGCGTCTTCCATGGCGACAAATCACGGCCAAGCATATCTTCTAGAGCTTCAACGTCTGACCGGAAGAACTCCCGCAGACGCGCGTCAGTTTCAGCGCGAAGTGGCTCAAAGGCAGGACCGCCGCCGAATAGGAAATTCCGAAGGGTCGTCCCTTTGAATAGGTTCACCGCGCCGTAATCTCCGTGTTTTTGAAGACGATCCCTTACAACGCGGACCGCCCGAGCGATACGAGGGTTCCTGGGAAGGCTGGGGATTGCGTTAACCAGCCGGTCTTGCGATGTGGAATTGGCAATCTGAATTCTGGGAATCTGAATGAACTCGCACACTTGGTTGAGGTAACCCTGGGCGTTGTCCTTCAAGTCATCTTGAATGAGGACAAGTACGTTTTCCGGGCTAAAAAGACGGCGCCAAGCCTGCAGATGAGAGGCGTACTTAGACCATACGAGCACGTTGGGGCGTTTCTTAAGGCATTCCTCAAAGCTGCCGGAAAAGTACTCACCCTCCCGCATCTTGCGGTAATGTGAATAGGTTCTCTCCACGGGGTCTCGGAGTGTGCAGATGATTTTGCAGCCCGGTATGTGCTTTGCTATACGCTCCCGCGTGTGTGCTCCCCCGAAGTAGTTAGGACTGAATTCTCCAACCGGGCGTTCAGGGGGACAATTACGAAAGTGTGCCGCGTACCATTCCAGTCCTTTGTCGTATTGCCATACAAAGAAATCGGTTTCCTTTACGCCCTCGGGCAGCCCAACGTGGCCCGAGAGAACTTCATGCAGCCACGTCGTGGCTGTCCGCGGCGGTCCGACGCCAATGAAATCTGGCAATCTCGGGAAACCAATTGCTGACATCAATTCTTGCACGACGCAGCCCTACAAGATTGGTCCACACGGTCATCGTGGATGACATCTTCGGTCTGAGAACTCACACCATTGTCCCCTCAGGAACCGGCTCGACCGAAGCCACCGCATACTCATTTGTGTTCTGTCGCTCATGAATTCGCACAGGGAGAAATAAATGCAGCAACATGGATAGGAACACCCAAAGCCAGAATAATTTCAAATACCCGGCAGAGAGAAATAAGTCGCCCACTAGTAAGCCAACGAAGCCTGCCTGCATGCCCGTGGCCGCCAAATACAGGAACGGAGGACCCGAGTCTGCGGCACGGCGACGGACTCGGCCAAAACTGGTATACGTGAACAAGAGCATGGCCATGAACACAACGAAATTAGGTATACCGGTCTCCGCCGCCACCTCCAGATATGTGTTATGAGCTATGGACGAGAAGCCGACTCCAGGTTCCGCATAAGCATCCATTTGCGGCTTGTACTCTCCCAGTCCGATGCCCATCAGTGGATGATGTTCCACCATCCTCAGGCCTGCCCTCCAGGCGATAGGTCGGTCCTTCTCTCCGTTCATATCACCCCACGTGGGGTGGAGCCAGCGGCGGAGCGGGGAGTGGGGAAAATAAAAGAGAGGGGGGACAATCAGTATTATTATGACAACGGAGTTGCGGAGTCGACTAGGTGAATGCCACACCAGCCAAATGAAGCTTGCTATAAGGGCAACGAGTCCGCCGCGCGATGCACCCAGAATCGTGGCTGCGATGGTTGCGACGAGACAACCGAGGGCAAAGACCCGCTCCCAAAGAACACGGGAACGCCACACCAGTAGAAACATCAATGGAAGCACCAGGCAAGCATCCACTGCGAAATAGTTGGCGTCACCCGCGATCGATCCGGGACGGAAATTCGGATTCTTCATCCATTCTCTCAGGACAATCAGAGAGGCCCACCCCATAGAAGCGACCGCTGCCAGCAGGGTCCAGCGCAGACGTGGAAGTGTGTCCACAACGCTCAATACGACAAAGAAAAGAAAGCCGAATGAAAGATAGCTGATGAATGGGCTGTTGCGGATCGAGAATCGAGGGCCCATCAGCCAATAAGAGAAGGATGAAAGCGACAGAAAAACCAAGAAGAGGCGCGCCTGAATGGTGGCCAAGTAATTTGGCTGGGAACGGCGGGTGCTAATATGCAATATGGCGTAGAATAGGCAGAGGACACCAAGAAACTTGATTGCCGAAGCAACCACCAAAAATTTTCCCCAAGTAGGGTCCTGGTCTAACGGCATCTGGGTAACGAGAAAGTAGAAGAAAATCATCGGAGTCCTACTTGACGTCCACTGGTCGCCCGCTCTGAGATCTGCACGCTATGTCCGGAGCAGGATACACGCGCCGGAGCTCGACGGTAAACACCAATCATTGTTCCCTCCACGAGTTTCCTGAATCCTAAGAGCGCTAACAAACGCATCACAAGGAGTTCCAGCGCGGCCAGGGGAGCAATAAAGCTAAATATCGCAGGATCCCGCAGCATTTGAAAGTCCTCTTCCGCGAATCCCGCCCCTTCCATCTGACGCAAAAGATCTTCCCGCGTATTGGCGCGGTAGAACGTCGGAAATATATCTTCAGGCGAGCGATATTCTCGAAGGCGGATAAATTTGCGCACGAGGGACTCAGGAAGGAGTTTGCGCCCGACGCGCGAAAGCCTGACAAAGTACCCGAGCGCATGCGGTGTTACGACAACCAATCTCCCGCCGGGCCGCAGAATGCGAGACAGCTCGGCGAATGTCGCTTGTGACTCCTCAAGATGCTCCGCAACATAGTTGAGAGTTACGACGTCGAATGCCTCACTCCCGAACGGCAGTCGGCGCAGGTCACAGCAGGCTCGCAGCTTGATGCTCCGGTGGGCCTGAAGCGCTTGGCGGTCGAGATCACAGCCAACTGCCAGAGTGGTCCGTGAGACAATCTGGGCTTCCTCGTGAGCTGAACTGATTTTGAACACTTGATGCCCGCAACCCGCGTCGAGCCATGCAGCCCCGGCAGTAACGAGCTTAGAAAGCAACTGTACGTACACCACTTGGGAACTCCGCCTGCTAGGGTCGAGCCACCTGTTGAGAAAAGGATACGCTCTGGCCCCTAGCCACCGCCGAACCCAGCGGCTCCGTGCCGTGAGGCGAACAGGATTAACTTTCTGCGCATTTTCCGCGTTCATAGTTTCACAGTTGTGGTCGTGCGCGGTGACGCGCCATCCGCGTAAAAAGTCCCGGACGCCCTTTTTCGAGATTTAGCCAACGGTTCATCGTAGCTTGACTGATCGGCCTTCGGTCTTGATGTATGCCGCGCAGTCCCATGACTCCGTCCCACAAGCCGCGCAGAAAAGATGGATAGCAACCGGCACGGACTGTCAGGTAGAACATCATGGCGAGCTTGAAACTCAGGAACCGCGCCCCTAGCAATAACGGATAATCCCTGTAAGCCATCCAGATGTAATTCCGCGTAAAGTAGTAATACTGTCGATCGTTCGTGCGAGCATTCCCAGAGACCTGATGCCAGACACGGACCTCCGGCGTGTAAATAATCTTGAAACCCTGATCCATGACGCGGAGTTCCATGTCCAGCCCCTCCGCGCCGTAAAAAAGCTTTTCGTAATATCCGCCGGTCTTCTCGAAAACCTCGCGACGAAAAGCGGACGCCCCTTCCCCGAAGTGATCGGTCTCGAATTCAGTTTGGGCGAAGTCCTTCCAGTAGCGAGGATGGCACCAGTCACGCAAGCAAAGTTCCCCTGTGTCCGGGTCGCAAACCTGGAAGGCAACAACGTGGACGTCCGGTTGGTTATCAAAGACCTTCACGAGTTTGCTCAACTCGAGAGGAGATAAAAAACCGGCGTCGTCGTCGAGGATCACTAAGATATCGCCTGAGGCAGCACGAGCACCCGCGTTTCGGGCTACACACGCACCGCCGTTTTTCGAAAGCTCGATGAGCTTGACGTCGGCTTGACGCGCCAAAATTCGTTGCTCGAGATCATCTTCGGAATGGTTGTCTACGACGATGATTTCCTTATTCTCATAATCCTGGCTCAAAACCGTATCTAGCCCTCGGTCGAATATCTCGCCTCTTTTGTAATACGGAATGATCACGCTGACGCGAGCGGAGTCCGAATAATCCCCTCTTGTCACGTTCATTATTTACTCACCGTGGCCGGCTGCTTGAGCCACCGATGGCGGAGAACCCCGTAGAAGTGACCTGCAATTGCGAGAGGACTATATAGCAAACCATGTGAGAGCCGGCGCGCGTATGGCCACAGCTCACCGGTCAGGAAACCATGAAATTCCCCGATTTGAACATCCCGGCGTAGAGTTATTCGCGTCAATATGGCGGAGCCAGGGCGCGCGGGCCAGCAGCGCGTGCTGCAGACCCCGCGATATCCAACTGCGAGCGCGCGGTGGACTACGCGACGATCCAACACTCCGTGAGGCGCCGCCAAGAAATCTACTCGACTACCCAAGCGGTCTTCCAGGCGCTGCTTGGATTCAGTGAGTTCTGCCTCCAATGTCAGGTTGGGTAGCACAGTAAGGTCCACGTGACGATGGCTATGGGACTGAAAGGACATTCCATTGCGTTGCATCTCCGCAATCCTGGACCATTCGAGATATCCGGCCTTTCCTATCGTCGCGGTGTTGAGAAAAAACACTGCCCGCTGGCCAAATTCTGCAAGGAGGGGAAAGGCAATTTCATAATCACTCGCAAGCCCGTCATCGAATGTCAGGACCACGGCCGGCAATTTTGCTACCAGGTCCACCGCACGATCTTTTAGTTGTAGTTGGTCCATTAGAACTACTTGAAAACCTTTTTCTCGAATGTGAGCGAGTTGAGAACGAAACTCAGTCGGTGAAAGCCAATATGGGCGAGCTTCTAGTGAGGCTTCCCTGGGTGCCGATTCAGCCAAACCGTGATAATTGAATATCGGAACTCCAGGCAGCCTCAGACCAATGAGAGAAGAATCTTTTTCCGCTGAACTTCGGGTATCAAGCACGTTCTCGAACTCTCTTTTCATGAACTGCCGTCACAATATGTCTCCCGCGAGCCCATTTCTTTGCGCGCAGAAATGAAGGAAAATCTCTTCCTTCCTGGTGGTACAAGCATGAACAGGAAAGGCGGCAAGCTCCGCAGACGTTATTCAGAAAATCCCATTTACGAGCCGTAATCCAATAGCAAGGCGCTTATTATCAGTTACTTGGAACAAGCCTAACGGCTTCCCGTCAGCCTAACAATACGCGCAGAGTAAGAGATATGGCAAGATGTGTGCCAAATCAGCCGAAATTATACCATTTTCTATGTGCAAAGAACTCGCTCGTGCCATTGATGTTTGAAGCTCACGTTACCGGGTTGCTTTCTAAGGACAACTTCCTCGGAGACGCAACCGAGCAGAGGAGACTTTAGACACCGAGCTTGACATCATAGAGGCGAGCTAGGTTGGGGAGACGATCCGGGCAAGAACTGGAAAGTGTCGCTGAAGCATCTTCCGATCCGACTTTTCCAGCCCTAGCGTATACGCCAGGATCAGAAGGACCAAACTTTGCCAACTCACGGTCACAAGGAGATGCCACGGGCTGCTATTCGCTTGAAAGCCGCAAGTCACGCCGCACAGGGCGAGGAAGAGCCCACACGCTATTAGCGGCCTTGCCAAGGCTTTGCCAAAGTACTCGCCGAGCGACATATGTAAGACGCGGGTGACGTACCATGGCTGTAAAGTTAGCTTCACGAGAAGCAAGGGAACGGCAGTTCCCAAAGCTACTCCAACTATACCGTATCGACGCGCCCAGATGATACTTAGAACAAGGTTGGCCAAGCCCTCCCCTAGGGTCCAAATCCCATAGGCGCGATGGCGCCCCTTCGCAGTCAAGGTGCTGAGCGTTCCCAGCTGCGCCGTTGAAGCGATAGCTCCGACGGCCAGCAGGACAAGGATAGGATAGCTCGAAACGTATTGCGGCCCCACCCATAGGAGGAGCAGGCTCCGTCCGTGCAACACGAGCATTGAGCCCATGACCAGAGAGGCCAAGGCAGACAGACGCGTCATATCCAGGAAGAGGTGCCGGATATCATCATGGCGGCCTTGGCCATCGAGCTGGCTCATTCGAGGCATCAACGGACTGACCATGCTTGTAACGATGGGCCGGAAGTAGTCGACCAAGCGCGACGCGACTGTGAAGGGAGTAATCAAAGATGCGTTCAGGACCCGTCCGATGACAATCGAATCTGTTGAGTCCCGCAGCAGTGCACCCGCGTTATTCAGTAATGTCCAGAAGGTGAAGCTCAGCAGTTCGCCCGCCGTTCGCAGCCGTACGAATTCACGCGCGAACTTCACTCCCGAGTCTATCTTTCGAATCATCCACCAGTTAAGAGGCACGCAGATTAACGTCGACACCAACACGCACACCGCGACCGCAACCACTCCCTGACCGTGCAGCAACACAATTATAATCAGGATCATCCTGACTGCCTGTCGAACTATCGCTAGGACGTTGAACAAGTCAAAACGATGTAAGCCGCACAGGTACGATCCAAGCAGAGCCGCCGGAACCGCTGACCCTAGATTGAGGCCGAGAAGAATCACCAGCCAGGCGAACTGAGGCTTCTGGGCCGGGGCGAGCTTGAAAAACGACGGTAAGACGTTTGACAAGCCAAAGAAAATTAGACTGATAATGGCACCCACAACAAAAGTGAGGGCTAGCGCGGTGCTGAACACTGAGTTAAGGGCCTCGCGGTCCTGCGAGGCGCTCAGGCGCCCAACGAAACGCTGCAGGGTGCTGCGAATTCCCTGCGCCAGAAGGTCAAAATATCCCACCGCGGAAAAAGCTAATGCGTATATGCCAAATTGGAAATCACCCAGACGATGGATCATGAACGGCGTGAGTAAAAACGACATCAAGCCGATCGCCAAAAGACCAACCCAGTTGCTAAAAATGCTTCGAAGCATTTGTGTGAATTATTGCGATGCCAGGCCGAAGTTCCTTGTAAGCAGGATAGCTTCAACTTCCAGATTCACTCAGGTGGCATGCGGTGTTCGCCTGTTCTAACGATTCTCCATAGTCTGTTTCTCGCCATGGTAGAATCGGATCGTTTTTATCATATGTTAAGAGTGCGCGGAAACGGAGAAAAGATGTTCCGCGCGTGCCTTATCGAAACAAATCGGGGAGAATTTCTCAAGGGCGCTGTGGGGGCAGCGGACCACTTGACTACAACACTACAAGACTTGCGGCCCTTGACGTAATCAGTTCTCTTTGTCAAATTCCGAAAGCCAGCTGCCATGGATGCGTGGGTTACGGTTGCCGTTCCCGGAGGAATTTTTGCGCATGAAACGATTTCCCGTCGCACTGCTTGTAGCTTGTCTTATGGTCGTGCTCGCTGATGCACGCCTCCGGCGGTACAGCGCCCGAGCGGTCTTGTCGCGACCTTCCGCCAGCGATGTGTTGGACCGCTATGGCGGCTCACCGCGATTGCGATGCACGAATAAGACCGGCCACTTCATCCTTACGAAAATCGGCAAGCGCTGGTGGTTCTGTGATCCGGCAGGGAACGCCTTCATATCCATGAGCGTAAGCAACGTTCTGCCCAACCGTAACCCCACCTTTGATTGCCAGGGAAGCAATACTTTTCTGAACTACATAACCAAGTACGGTGATGCAACCTATAACTGGGGCTGGCAGACGCTCAAGCGCGTGACCTCTTGGGGATTCAATTCCATTGGCCAAGATTCTGGGCCGAACGTCTTGGCCTCTCGGACCTGTCCACGGTGCCCGTGGCCGGGGGGAAGGCAGCCTATCCCTTTGCCTTATCTATCCGAAAGCAAGCCTGCCGAGAATGCCTCAATTAACAGGAACGGTTTTCTGTCTGAACCGATCAAGGACGAAATCAGCGGCACGAACGCCAACTATTCCACTTGGCGCGGCGGAGCGCTTTACGATGTCTTCGACCCCAAGCTGGATGCGTGGTGGAAGAAGGCTCTTGCGGGCAATTCCCAGATCCGTGACGATCCCTACATACTGGGCGTTCTTACTGATGATTCCGATTACTTTTGGGGTGCCGGTGCCGGACCGGACTTCGCTACAGGGCACACCAATGCCAACATCGCCTGGGTGACGCTGATAACCTCCCCGGTGCAAACTTACACTCAGTCCACACCGTTCGGAAGCAAGAAGTTTCTTTATCAGATCACGCAGAATTATACCAAGACCCTGGCGACGAATCCCACCATACCTTGCTCCTTCGCCAATCCCTCCACCGCCAAACCCTGCAGCCTGCGTGATTACCTGTGGCAGAAATACACCAATAGCGGTGCTTTAACAAATACGCAAGGAATTGCCGCGCTCAACACGGCGTGGGGTTCAAACTACACTAGCTTTGATTCGGTAGGTACGCAGGTTACTGGAAAGATTCCTGAAAGTTGCACTAATTCTTGCAGCGGTGATGGCCTGACAAAGACTTTCACGGGCACGTTGGCACATACGCCGATTTCGCCATACAGTGTCCTTATTTTCGTCGGAGGGACTGCTCAGATTGGCGACTGCCCATGGTTCCACGGTGGCTGCAGCGATTCGACCTCCAACACAGGCTCGCTTGGCAGTCCGACCGTCAACTACATTACGCAATCCTCCAGCAGCATCAATTACTCGACAGGCGCCATCACCATCAGCTTCGTGACGGCCCCGGCGAGAGGAACTTCTATCACCGTGAACTATACCTATGGCGGCTGGATGGCGGGCGGCACGGGCCTGATGGATGAAGATGGGTCGCACACCGCCTGGGTGGGAACGAATCCCTTCTGCCTGGAAGGAGCGGATCCGAACTATCCGACGTATTTCTCCTGCGTGGGCGGGGGTGGGAATAATAACCCCGTACCGAATGCAAATTCCACATTGGGCGCGGACCTGGATAATTGGGTTCCGCAGATGGCGGCCAAATACTTCAAGACCATGCATGACGACCTCAGGGCCGTATCGAGCGTGCCATATCTCGGCCTGGACCTAATCGGTTCCTGGAGCGGCCCGGCTTACAGCAAGTTCTTGCAAGGGGCGGCGCCATACCTTGACGTGGCCTTTGTCGGTCTGCACTATTGGGCGCCCGCTCCGAGTCCTGCCACTTTCAAAGAAGCTTATCAGTACACCACTCGGTATCTCGGCGATATCCCCTTATTGAATTACGGCAGCGGTGGAGTAGCCCAAGCGGATTCGTCGTATTATTGTCATGCCCTTACAGGTCCGAATGCCATACTTAATCAAGCTACTCGCGGAGAAAACTACTACAACGCGGTCAACTATCTTCTGACCACTCCCGGATACAACGGTACCTATCCGTTCGTTGGCAATGACTGGTGGAGCTGGCAGGATTTCCAGAATCTCAATCAGGGACTAGTTTCGCTGCACGATAATGCCTACGACGGGCACGAAGCGGTCACCGGAAGGGTTCCCTGCTCCCCTCCCCTGCAAAACCTTACCTGTGGAGGAGAAGCAGCCAACTATGGCGACGCCATTGGGAAGGTGAGGCAAGCCAACGCGCTCTGGTACGATCTGTTGCCATGAAATTCATGAGTACCCCGCTTTGAATTCCGCCTCCGGACTATCCCGGCCCACACGTGGGAGCACCACCACTTCAGGAAACCATCGACGAAGCGCAGAGCATCGTGTCGGGGGAAACTGCACATCAAGAATCTATAACTTGAACATAAGCGTGTTCACGCGCATCAAAGAACCATACATTTCGACTGTTAGAGGTGGTCTACGATTACCGCAATTCGAGTCGCTACTTGTATAGGCTAGGTGGGAGATCGGGGATCTGGCCAGGAGCCGTCACCTCATGAACTGGGAGCTTCGCAAACGTGTTCTCCAAACCTTCGCGTATCCCGACTCTCGGCTCCCAACCAATCACTCGCTGTGCCACATCGCACCTGAATTCGATATGAGGCCTAATGCTCCGAAGGCGATAGATTGTGAGGGGCGCGTTGATTCGCGCAAGCGCACCCAAGCTTTGCATTGCGGCGGCTGCGCAATAAAGCAATGACATCGGCATGTAGTGCACCTTGATCTCGTGCAACCTGGGAAGACAGTATTTCAGATATTCCCGCTGAGTAATTTGCTCCGTGTCTACCAGCTGGATGATTTGACCGATCGCCTCATCGCATTCTGCCGATTTGAGTAAGGCGTCAACCACATCATCAACATAAACCAATGGTAGAAGCGCGTTGCCGTTGCCCATCACGATCCATCGGTTTCCGACGGGAACAATGCCATAAGGTGGCACCTCTTCCGCTCCCGGCCCAAAAATGCTACCGGGCCGCAGAATAACAGCCTTCAAATTATGTTTCCGCACGGCCTCCATTACGATTTTTTCAGCTTCCAATTTGGAGTTAGCGTAATTCCCTCGTTTCTCTGGGAAGGATTCCATCAATGCGGATTCGTCCAATTGTATGCGCGAGGGCAGACCAGCGTACTGCAGAACGCTGAGTGAACTAACATACACAAGCTTTTCGACCCCATGCCGCAGACAGGAAGCGACAACGTTCTTTGTTCCCCGTATCGTGCCGCTCTCAAAATCTGCCCAAGAGCCATTCGTTGCGGCGCCCACGTGATAGGCAACCTGTACGCCCCGAATCGCGCGATCCACAACATCAGGATCGCCCAGGTCCCCGGTAATGACGTCTAGCGACGAATGATTCCCCGCGTCAATGGTAGGCCTTCGATGTACAAGCAGGCGCACCCGCTTACCTTGAGCGAGCAGTGTGTTCACCAGCTTACTTCCTAAGAATCCAGCTGCACCCGTGACCAGTATGGGAGCCGGGGTTGCTTCCGAGGAAGTAAAGTTAATCCGGCGTTTGTCGGCATCGGCTCGTCGTGCGGCTTGTTCTACCCACGCCACTATGCGTTTTCCTTCGGTGGCGGAAACGGGAGGATTGCTTCCGTGAGACAGCGCGATGTGAAACTCGCGCACGGAGCGGTGAATATCAGATCCTCGTACCATCCGTCTCGTGGCGATGCGAACACTGTTCCAACAGACCTGCATCACAGAGAGGAACGCAGTCGCAATTGAATTCACGATCGCTTCAACAGGCTTCGGGACCGGCAGCTTTCTGCAAACCACGCAAGTCTCTAAATACATGTCCAACAAAATGGTCCCTCTAGTGGTGTGAATCGATAAGGTATGCGTGATCGGCCGACTCGACCAGGATAGCTGGAAGCGTCCAATGCCTTTTTCGCAATGGATCAAACCGCTCCAAACGTCAAACATCAGGTGAGGGTCACGACCCGTTCCACGGTGCGACGTCTCCACTTTCCGGATCTGACCCAGGAATGCCTCCGTCAAGTAGAGAGCATGAACTCCGATATCACGATAAGGATATCCACCTTCTTGAAAGGGTTGCGGCATGGGTCCGCCCCGATAAGGCGGATACTCTGAGCTACGAAAGTAATCCACAGACAAGACGTCTCCGACAGTACCTGTCTGAATCAGTTCAAGAGCCTTCAGTACCGCAGGACCAAATCTCGCCGAATGGTCCACGGAAAGAACCCGTTGGACAGAAGCGGCCTTTTTGATCATCAAATCGCATTCTTCTTCGCTGACCGCCATGGGCTTTTCTACAAATACATGGCAGCCCATTTCCAGAGCTTCGATCGCAACTGCATAGTGGGATGAGGGAGGGGTCAACACATGAACTACATCCGGCTTCGCCGAGTACATTTCCTGTGCCGTGTTAAAGAACGGAATCTTAAAGTCGGAAGCGACTTCCTTCCCCCGAATAGGATCCAGGTCGGTAATCCCGACGATTTCGACATTTTCTAGGCTTTGAAGAGCACGGATGTGGTAGGTACTGACATGACCGGCCCCGACGATTCCAACGCGATAGATTTTCACAAACGTTTTAGCCTTTCGGAGGTAGGGACTCGAGCCGGTGACTGCGCGTGCTCACGGCATTGAGTTGATCCATTGTCCATTACTTTGCAATTTAGTGTCATTATTCAGGCGCGAGTGTCTTGTAAGAACTCCGAATAGTTCCAAAGTACATCACTTGCAAGTTTCCAATAAATAGCGTCAGGAAACGATTCCGATTGAGGCGCACGCTCTGGTAGAAGACCCTGAATTTCGCGCCACCTTACATTCAATCGGGCCGACTGGTCGCCGTGCTTCATTAAGCACGGCATCCGAAATGCGACTTCCGCAGCCGCTTGATACACCAAATATCGAGGCGTCGAATGAGAGGCAAGTCTGATCCAACGGGGCCACTGCGGACTGCTTTTTAACAAACCCCGCCGTTTAACAAGTGACATCCATCCGCGAAGTCTCTGAGCCACCTTCTGTCGTCTTGCGAAGCAAGCGGACAGACCTGCAATCGTCAAATCATCGCGTTCATTCGTCAGCTGAATCATTTGCCAGCGCCACAACCGACGCATATAGCGAATGGCCTCACGCCACAGCTCTACGCGAATGTCGCGGCCTGCCTCATCGCCCGTGAGCTTCCAAGATGTGCACTCTGCAACTCTTGCTGCAAATTTGCCTACAGAAAAAGGAGCCTCATTGTCCAGCTCTGTCGCAAGCTTCGATAGACGGTCGGCTCGCTCCCGATATGTTGGCGCATAGCTTCCGATGAACGCCAGGTAGGACGTGGCCATGTCCAAATAAAGCTTTACCGTCGCATAATGCAGACGAGGCGTCAGTTCCGCCGGCGATCTCTCCAGATCGGCCACGAACTCCAGCTGTTCAATCATCCGATTGCATAACAATCGCCAAGCATCTTCACGCGAAATGTCACTAGCCGTAAATTTTGGAATGAGCTCCAACACGCTGGGATTACCCGAAATGACTCTTCCACAAACGCGCAGTTCGTAAGAAAAAATGTAAGGTGGCAATTTCTTGAAATAGGAAACTCGTACAACGGCGAGATCGATCGATACTTCGATTCCCTGGCTGCGCAGTTTCATTTCACTCTCGCGCTTGACGGTATCTGCACAGCGAGCATCCAGCGTTTTCGATGTTTGCTGAACAACGATCAGGAACTCCGCATCGCCCAGAAGCTTCCATCCATTGCCGGAATTCACGACGGTTGCTTCCCCGCGGGCAACACTGCCGGTCACGACTAGAGAAATAACACGATTACCGAAAGCAGTTTTGCATTCGGCATCGACGACGTCGCAGATCTTCTGGACTACTTCGATTCTATGCATCATAAAATCATCTTGGAGGTCGCGATGGTAGTATCGATTCTGTCCGTCCGACGCTACGCTCTGTTTCAAATCGGGTGACTTGAAATCCGGAATTTTCGACACTAAGTTTCCTCGGCTCGTACAGCCTCCTCGCGAGACAAATCAACCATCGAGCGGGTTCTGCGTCTCCATTCGGACAAATACAGGTTTGATGTTTGTTCGACCTGGCGCTGAATTGTAAAACGCTTTAAAACCCAATCTCTCCCCGCAACGGCGAATTTGCGACGCAACTCCGGTTGGCGCGCTAGCCACCCGATTGCCTCGGCTAGCGCCGCGGGTTGGCCAGGGGGAACCAAGTACCCCGTCTCGCCGTCGATGACAACCTCCGGCGTGCCGTCGACGGCTGTTGCGACTAGAGGGACTCCTGCCGCTAAAGTTTCGACCGCGGTCAGCGGGAGACCTTCGTAAAAGGAAGGCAGAACGCCAATATCCGCCGCGGCCAGCCAATCGCCAACATTTGCTCGAAAGCCGACGAAACGAACGATGTCTTCCAAATTCAGATCCCGGACAGTTTTGGTCAGTTCGTCTTTCAGCGCTCCAGTACCCAGGCAAATCAGCCGAAGGCGTGGAAACTCCGCGCGCAGTAACGAAAGGGCCTGAAGGAGAATAACGTGCCCTTTCTGAGGCTCTAGACGCGCCATTACAAGTAGCACTAGGTCACTCTTGGAAAATCCAAGGGATTCACGGATTCCTTCTGGGTGGGCTGTCGAGGGCTCCACCCGCTCAATCGAGCAGCCATTCTGGATGACAGAAACTTTCTTTTCTGGTATTCCCTTGCGGCCGACCAGATACCTGGAATTCGCCTCAGAAACAGCTATGTAGCGATCGATGAAATGGCTGACAGCTCGATCGATGATAAATTTTGATTTGAACCAACCCTTTCGCCATGTCTCCCGGACGTGCGTTGTTTCTATAATCACAGGAACGCCGCAAAGCTTTCCTATGGGAGAGGCGAACAAACTGGCACGAAACATGTGGGAATGTAGGACGTCGATCTTCTGCTGTCGAAGAACCCGCGCCAGCCGGATTGCGCCGCGAATATCGGAAACGTGATCGAGCATAATCGGCGTGACATGGATGTCTTTCGGAATGTCCTTTTCATATTTGTCGAGAAGTACATCCGGGCAAGCCAAATAAAGCCGAAAGAGACGACGATCCAACCTGCGCAGCAATTCGAGGATGTGCTCCTCAGCGCCGGCTCGCACAATGCCGTTTGAAAACATCATTACGGCAAGGGGCCTTGTGCTCATGCCTTTTCGTGCTGAACCGTTTCCCACATCCACTGATGCACGTCCTGGATCGATCGCAGTGGAGTTTCAGGCGTTCGATTGCTCAAAAAGACTCCATCGGAATAAGGGTCATCCGGATGATAGCCATGCATTCCAACCGGCTCCCAACGGGAGCCATTGAAGTCGCTACGAGAGAGTAGCCATCCGGGATGCAAAAGGAAAATAACTTCCCCGAATCTGCGATCAGGGAAAAAAACTCCAAACTCTTCTAACTCAGCGTCTGAAAGTAAGCGGCCGCAAGGAACTCGATTCAAAATACCAATAACCTCTTTGCGCGCCTGGTCATTGAAGAACCAGAAGCGTGCCATCGTCGAATCGAAAACCGCCAAATAGTCCTCTGGCATTCGGAGATTCGAGCCCTCGAAGTGCTGCAGCAAATCATATTTCTCACTTACGTGGGCCATTCCATGGTCTGAAGTCACCGCGAAATTTACATCATCACTCACCTGCCGAGCCGCTGCATGGATTCTTCGCAAACCGCTGTCGTACCAGCGAAGCCGCTCTTCGACTTTTTCCGGCGCATCACAGTGCATATGAAGAAACATGTCCATCTCGCTCAAATACAGGAAGTAAAACGATGCCACCTGGTTTCTAATGTCACTTTCTGCCTCGCGGAGAATTTCGGCATCCGTCGAGTGATGATAGGTGTAAACGCGAAAAGGCACGCTATTTTCATGAAGCTGGTCGAAAATTGACGGCGCCCCGCTGATACCGCCTCGGTCGTAGATGTTGCGCCGTTCCACCCAATTGAAATAAAACAGAAGTCGCGGTGACACACAGCATTCGAACAATGGGCCAAGTCCAAGTAAGCGCCTTCCCGTTTCTTTGAGGAGTTTTCGCGTGATCCGCTGATCCAGCAGCCAATCAGGAAGAAACTGAAAATGCCGGAGCCAACGAAACGGTGAGCCCTGCGGATCGTAGTAGAAAAGATTCCAGTGACCGTTCACCGCAGGTGGCGCGCCGGTCAGCATTGCCGGGATAGCCCCGGAGCTAAAACCCAATATCGTCCGCAACGGCTGCCTATAGCCCAGCACGTCCGAGAGAAAATCCCGCCCTTCCACGTACTTCCAACCGAGTGCATCAATCAAGACGAATATAGATATGTGCTCTTGCGGGCGCGTTCGCTCTGCCGGCAGCACGGATGGAGCACTCATATCTGCGCCACCTGCTTCAGAAAATCGACTGCCTCCCGAGCGGTGTTCTCTGTGGTTTGTTCAGTAAGCATCAGATTTATAACTTCTTTTGCCGCTCGTTCACCCTCCGGGCAAAAACCCTGACGATACGCGAAGGCTTCGGCATTAGCCTCCCGCGGGTGCAGCGGATGATTGAACCAATCGCCTACTTCGATCCTCCTGCGTTGCGCCTGTCGAATGACCTCCTCCTTATTCTTCACGCGGACTGGATAGCGCAAAAGAACGGGATCGGCATTTTCTGGAATATGCAGTGTGGGAAGCCCACATGAGTGAAGAGCTTCGTCATAGACCGATTTGAGATGTCGTCGGTGGACGAGTAAGTCTTGATTGGCCAGGCGTCGTCTGAGCAGCCATTCCTGAAGGCGGGACATTTTCTTCGCATATCGTTCAGGCATTCGCCCCTCAAACTCTCCATCCTCGTTGGTGCCAACGAAAATTCCGAGGTGGGAAAGCCTACGAAAAGCTTCGACTGCACTCCAATACAGGCGGGGAGACGAAAAAATTTCCCGGGCCGTAAGCTGTCCCGTCAGGAGGGAAAGTTCCCGCAAAGACGGGGCGCTGCATTCATCGTCGTGAAAATGGGCCATCCGTTCGGCCAGGTTACGGTCGGAAGTCACTAACCAGCCGCCTAATCCGGTGGAAATCGGCTTCGACCACTGTGAGCTGAAGAACGCGGCGTCTCCTGCGTTTCCGACTTCCTGCCAGCAGCCATCCTCTCGGCGATAAAGTGTTCCCATGGCGTGAGCGCAGTCCTCAATAACAGCTATTCCCTGCTTTCGCGCCCAGCCAACAATTCGCGGCACGTCCGCGGGGATGCCGTACGTATGTTGCAGGATCAGCGCTTTCACACGTGCACGTGAATGCCCTTCGAGTGCGTTCGAGTAACCACCAAGTGAAGGGTTGTACAACTCGGGATCGATATCAGCGTAAACGGAAGAAGCTCCGACAAATTTGACGGCACCCGCGACCGCGGCGCAGGTATAGCCTGGCACAATGACGCTATCGCCCGGTCCGATACCAAGAGCCTTGAGGATTCCATACAGTGCAATACGCCCCTTCCAAAATGTGAATACGTGCTTGGCCAGTGTAGCGCCCGTCAGAGCCTCTTGCTGCCCCTCGGATTGTAAGGTGTGAACCATCTATGCTTGATTCGCCTTTAGGGCCGGTTCCCGGTTCGGATCCATTCTGGGTGCAGGCATCATGCGCAGTAACCCGTTTACAAGTTCTACTCGAGTGGCTCTTCCGGCCGCTGTCTCTCCTCGGATAAGTCCTTCGAAGCTTGTAATCTGGAATTCATCAAGAAGTCGCTCGATTTTGGGCTTCGTAGATTTTAAGTTGACGTAGGATTTGAATCGCCGCTTCCAATTCATCGAGAGCCGTGGATGATCCGGATCGATCTCACGAGGATGCACGTAAAAAATGACGGACCTAGGTTCCGCGAGAATCCGGCGCGTCATTGTCCGAATTACGGGGTAGGGAAAGAGTCGGAGATGACCGCCCCCAAAGAAACAGAAGGGCTTCCCAAAGACTTCCGTGACGCTCACGGGAAATTCGGCTAGCCTCCCCGAAGCGCGCTCAATCCAATACGGTGCCCGATTTCCGTCCTCCATCGCGCCATGACCGTGCCGTGCCGGAAAGACCGAAGAATCGTAAACATACTCAGCTTCAATGAGCTTATCGAAGAACCACTCCGTCTCTTGCGTCAACGAAAATCCGGCCGCACGATAGCCCCAAACGGCTTCACCAGTTACATCCTCGAGAATTTTTTTGGCGCTTACCGCGTCCTGGTAAAATGCCGCCGCACTCATGCGATAGACCAAGCTATGTGTGTAGCCGTGAGAGGCAATCTCGTGCCCATGCTTTGCAGCTTCTTTTACCAAATGGGGAAAGCGTTTCGCGACCCAACCGAGAAAAAAACACGTCACGCGCACGCCCCGCTGTTCAAAGATCTCGAGCAGCCGCAGGAAATTCTGTTCCACCCGTGATGGCAGACCATCCCATTCTGTGACATCCGGAGTGGAGGGCAAGTCCAGAATATGAAACCAATCTTCGACGTCGACGGAAAACACACATTTCAAAGGCACTGGATCTTTCGACGACTCTATTGAGGATTGCATAATAATATAGTTACAGCGGGCAGCAGAGATAGTTAGACGCCCTCCTGTCCGCGCGAATAAGTAGCGATTTCCCAAACAGCGAAGCGTCGTCCGATGCACGCCTGAAAAACGCCGACAACTGCAGCTACGTTCACGACCAGGAAGTAGTAGGGCATACTAAAAAACGCGCTTCCCTTGCGACCAGCCAGATCGAACAGCCAGCCGCCCAAAGCTAGGATGTAAAACACCACTTGAACCGCAAACAAGAAAGCAAAAAACGGACGGTGCAAAAGCATAACCGTCGTCAACATAATTACCGCCATGGGAATTAGCGCCAGCCAGCGCAGAACCTTTCGCGAAAAGAACTGCCAGGCTCGAAAACCCCGAAGGCAGCGGCGAAGTCGCCAGAATCCCAGAAAGCCCTGTCCGCAGATGCGCCGTTTCCGATTGTATTCCTCGCGAGAAGAGCGCATCGCCTTCTCGATTGCGATTGCTGTTGGGTCACACAGAAGCCTATAGTCCGCGTGGCCTATCCGAAGTGGCAGCTCAAGATCATTGGCCAGCTCTGGCTGCAACTGATGAAACAGTGAGTGGCGCACCGCAAATAACGAACCGTCGCATACGATGACTGATCCCAGCCGACTCTCGAGCCGGTTGATCAGCGATTCGTAATCGAGATAGGCGCGGGTGCCCGAACTAACCGCCAGTTCTTGGTCCTCGGTTTGTGTATGTTCTGTTCCAGTCACACAGCCAACGCGAGGATCAGCGAAATAGCGCACCATCCCGCGCAGGCAGTCCTTCCCGATGTGCGTATTGGCGTCGGTGAAAAGTAGGAGATCGCCAGTGGCAAGCTGGGCAAGACGGTTCAATGCTTCATTCTTACCGACTCGGTTTTCCATGCGCACGTATTTCAGTCGCGGGTCCTTAAAACTCTCTAGGATCTCATCCGTCCGATCTTCGGAGGCGTCGGAAGCAATGATCAGTTCGAGGCGGTCTGAAGGGTAATTCCAGGAAAGCGTTTCAGAGACTTTCCAGCCGATGTCCTTCTCCTCGTTGCGGGCAGAGATCAGTACAGAGACTTTAGGAAAGTAGTCATCTCTACTTTTAGGGTGGAATTCACTCCTGAAGCTCGCCAGCCAGAGAACGAGAGGATAACCAAAGTAAACATAGGCCAACCATATGACACTCACCCAGAACAGAATCGGCCAGATGCGGATCACCGCGCGCCCCGATTAAGAAGCAGGATTTTGATTGTCTTTAAGAAAATAAGTATGTCGAGACCTATGGAGAAATTCTTGATGTAGAAGAGATCATAAGCCAACTTTTCTTTATTATCCTCGATAGAAAAGTTGTATCCACGATTGACCTGAGCCCATCCGGTCGCGCCTGGGGTGACGTGCCAGCGCTGTTCGTAGTACGGAATCTTCTCCGCGTATTCCCGTTCTTGTTCGATAACAAATGGTCTCGGCCCGATGAAGTGCATATCCCCACGGAGGATGTTGAAAAGCTGCGGTAGTTCATCTATTCGTATGCGTCGGAGAAGCCTGCCTACACGCGTGCAGCGGCTATCAACTGCCTCCGCTGGACGGTGGCTGTCATATGGGTCGGAACTGTTCCGCATGGTGCGAAACTTGTAGACGGTGAAAATCTTACCTCCCTTCCCAACGCGTTTTTGCCGGAAGATCACGGGTCCTGCAGAGTCTAGGCGTATGGCCAATGAGATCAAGCCCATCAGCGGCAAGACCAGGATGAGAGCGAGGAAGGATAGGACGAGCGAAGACACGCGCTTATATACCACCATAGATCGAGAGAGTTGAAAGCCGGGAGAAAAAAGTAGTTGGCTCAAACCCACAGATTCTATGGGAACTTTCCCGGTTACGGCCTCGTATACTTCACATACGTCCTGAATTTTCACACCGCGACTTTTCAGGTGCAGCAAGCCCTCTACCGGCGTTCTTCCTCTTCGTTCTGACAATCCCACGATAATGCGATCCGGTCGGTAGGGCTTGACCGAGCTCAGTAGTGATTCCACTCGGTCTTCGCTCGAAACCCCTTCGGCATTTTCTGAGCTCTCCAGCTGCCCAACAACGCGCATACCGAATTCTGGACGAGCGCTCAGCTCCAACACGAGCGACTTAGCTAGCGGACCATCGCCGAGTATCAATGTCCGTTCGGCGAATTGTGGCAGAGAGTTCCACATGAAAAATAAACGCCTCCAGATCAACAGCAGGATCGCTACTAGAATGAAGCCGATCAGAAAAATTCCGCGCCCGAGTTGAAGAGGAGGGTAAACATAATAGATACCGGCGAGAATTATGCAGACGGTACCTTGCATTTGGATCATGCGGGTGAGGACTTCACGCTGATTGTTTAAGATAGCCGAATCGTACAGGTCGAAATAGTACATACAAGCAACAAATGCCGTCGACACGGCCAGGATTTTGTATAAACCCAGCTCGTAGTTAATCATGATGGTGGCGTCGTTTGCCCCCAATCGCGCGACGGTCGCCGCTACGAAAGCAGCCGCCACCAGGCATGCTTCCGAGACTCCAAGGAAAAATGTACGCGCGGGGAAATAGGCATGTAAGAGCCGGATCAAGGGTGGACCTCTTTACTTTTTTCTCTGAGATCCGGAGGCCTGGGTCCCGTCCTTCGGCACGGTGTGATATTGATCTTTATAATACACTTGATCGAATTCTGAAGTTTCGTTGAGAACAATGCCGACCAACCTCGGATTGTCCAGTCCTGCGAGCCCCTTCTTCAACGCTTTTACGGGCGCCAGTCCCTCCCTAACCACCAACAAAGTACCGTCAATTAGTCGCGACCAGAGGTTTGCGTCCCCAGTCGGCAACATCGGCGTGGAATCCACGATGATCCAATCAAAGAAGCTAGCCAACTTGGCGAAAGCCTCCGTGAATCGTGTGGATTCCAAGATCCGAGAAGGCTGTTCCTCAGCAAGTCCCGCGCTCAGAAACCACAGCGGCATGTCATTCATCTTGCAAGTGTACGGCGAAAGGCTCTTATCTTTGGCGGACCACCAATCCCGTAAGCCTTTACGCTGGGCTACTCCAAACAATGGCGCCAAGGTCGGCCGATACAAGTCCCCTTCCACCAGCAAAATGTTGGAGTCGAGGCGTTGAGCAAGCGTAACAGCTAAGTTCGCCGCGACTAACGACTTGCCCTCTTGACGCACGCTACTGGTTACTTGCAACGCCCGAAGCTCATGCTGCGAGCGCAGATTTTCTAGACGTGTTACCAGTCCGCGAAATTTTTCTGCGCCTAAACTCTTGGGATCCGAAAAAGCAACCAACCGCGATCCGACTGGAACGTTCACTTGGACCGAAGAAGTTTGTTCGAGTTCTGTGGGCTCTGCGATGGCACCGGTCAGCAATTCCACTGGCGCGGCGGTCTCGGAAGCAATCGGACCGACCTTATTCTTCTCCTTCTCCATCTGCCGCAAGGCTTCGTATAGACGGCTCATTCTGATTTCACCCCAGGATTCAATTCGGCCGTATTGATGTGCTTGCCGCCAGATCCGTTATCTTCGTTAATCGCCCCAGATAGTCCGGGTACGATATCGTTCGGTTTCTTAAGCTCCACCGAATTCGAAGCAGTTGTCTCCGACGCAAGATTCAAGCGCAGATCCGCAGCAACTTCAGCCACAATTGCTGGCGTAATCCGTTTGGTCTGTCTGCCGTAACCAGTAATCAGAGAATTCTCACACAGAATATTTGCAAGTCGTGGAATCCCATGGGAGTACTTGTGGACGGCCGCGATCGTTTCGGCGTCGAGGATAGTTGTCCCATGAGAATTCGCACCGGCAAGTTCCAACCGTCGGAGCAGATAACCTCCAAGCTCCTCTAATGTCAACGGTTCCAAACTGCAGCGCATGCAGATGCGCTGTTTGAGTTGCCGTAACTCGTGCGAGTCGAGTTTTCGATCGAGCTCCGGCTGACCCACCAGCACAATTTGCAGCAGTTTGTGCTTCGAAGTTTCCAGGTTCGTGAGCAAACGAATTTCTTCAAGGAGCTCCCAACTCAGAAGTTGGGCTTCGTCAATAATCAGCGCGGTTATCCCACCGCGGCTGGCCCGTGCTAGAAGATAATTATTCAGGCGGGATAGCATTTCAGTTTTTGGTCGCCCATGCGAAGGCATACCTAAATCAGTTAGTACCTGCGCAAGAAACTCTGGCAATGAAAGCAATGGGTTGTATACGTAAGCGAATGCCACGCGATTGCGAGTGAGCGAGTCTAAAAGGCATCGCACGAGTAGCGTCTTACCAGTGCCCACCTCACCTGTTACTACTATGAATCCTTTGCGTCGAAGAACTCCGTAACTCAGAATGGCCAGAGCCTCGTTATGGCGCTGGGTCGGACAGTAAAAAGATGGATCGGGGCTAAGCTCAAACGGATTTTGCGTTAGCGCGTAGAATTTTCTATACACGTTTCAACCTTTGTAAATTACGTAGAGATTGCCTGCCACTATCAGTAAGATCATGGCCGCTACCGCACCGATTTCGAGCCAGCGACGAAGAACTCTTCGGCCTTGCTCCCCCGGCACACTCAGATGTGGAATTCCGACAAGCACTCGAGTCGGCACAACCTCTATTAAGTCGTTTTCCTGCCTGATAACTACGTTCGTTAACTCCATGAATGCGGCTAAACCAAATCCCAAAAAGATTCCGACTGCCAAACCGCCAAGGCTGCACATGAGAGCGATCGGAACGGCCGGTGAGTCCGGCAAGCTCGATGGGTCAAGGATGCTGAACTGCCCGCCCTGCTGACGTTGCTCCAGACTCGTTGCAAGTTGCGACTGATCTTGCTTCTTCAAGAGCGAATCGTAATTCGCCTTAGATTCGTCATATCCGCGGGAAATATCACCTAATTCTTGTTCCGTCGCTGGGGTAAGGTTTAGGCGCGCCCTATATTTTGAAATCTCTTCCTCAAGATTTTCTGCTCGCTTCTGAAAGTTTTTAACTTGCAGTTCGTTTGCCTTGATTTGGCTGCGTATCTGCATGATAGAGGTAAGCGAACCCGGCCTCACTTCCTCTGTCGACGCGACGTTATCATTTGACTTGTCCGATGAATTGTCCGACGCATTATCCGATTTCCGGCCGGAGGTATTTGCTTCCTCCATCTGTTTCTTCAGCGCTTCCGTTTTAGCTATTTTGTCTTTTAGAGAGGCGATGTCGGGATAATCCTCGGTGTACTTCGAGCGCGCATCGGCAAGGCGCAGCCGCAGATTCATCAATTCTTTGTTAAGAGTGGCGCTTGATACTAATGAGTCTTGAGAATTCTGCGATTTGTCGGCCGAGTCATATTGTTGCTTTATGGATTCTAAATAAAGCCCCTGTTGCCGCGCATTATCCAGAGCTACTTGGACAGACTGCAACTGTCCTTGTAGCCCTGTGAGGATTGATACATTGGCCTGAACTTGACTGGGGAGGTCTCCGAAATGCTTTGCCTTGAAGTCGCGGACCTTGGCTTCTTGCTGATCCAGTTTAGCTCTCGCATTTGCCAGCTCGCTGCTGAGAAAATCGGTGGTGCTTTGGGAAAGCTGCTGCTGTGACTTTAGGTTTTCCTCAATGAACATCGAGGTTAATTCACTGTTTACCCGCTGCGCGAGTTCTGGGGAATTTGCGGCGTAATGAATCTTGAAAGCGGTCGGAGGAGGGGCTAAACGGCCTGGCGCCGGCTTTTCCGGGGTCGCAAGTTCAATTTTTATATCCTTTCGCATGTGCTCAACCGGATCCGCGGGCTGTAGTAGACTGCTCAGACCGTGACTCTCGGGATAAAGATGAAAACGGTCAATAGTGGCCTGAAGACGAGGACGGCTCAAGATTTGTTGTGTCATCGTCTGCATGCGATTTTGGAGATCGTTGTTGTTAACGTTGGGTACCACATATTGCTCAGGAACCTGTTGTTGTTCGACACCTATGACAGCCTCGGAGACGTAACTAGCGGGAACAAGACGCCCAGCAATCCATCCGATTGTCCAGCAGAGAAAAATGGACAAAAACATCCACCACCGACGGCGTTTCGCCATCGCCCAGTAAGCATCTAAGCCTATCTGTGTCTTGTCTTGAGGTTCAATCGCCATCCTAATCCCTCACTCCCCGGAATAATGTGGCGCTAAAGGCACACACCCGATGATCCCGTAATGCTGCATTCATTTGCAAGACACAATCCAATTCCGGCCCCTCGAGGGTGTATCTCAGTATCGCTCTAAGTATCACATTTGGCAATCGTTTAACCGAAGAACCCGAAAAGGCAAACATACCCAGCTCACAGTAAATCGGAGTTTGTATGAAAAAAACTTCCTATTCGAGGCACAATTTCAACAAAATATCTTCGCCGGGGGTAAGCCCGTGTTGAGACGGATTTCTACCCGACCAGAAGAATAACATGGTCACAGAGTTTAATGCCACGCCTGTTTGACTGAGGGATAGTTGTAAGCCAATTATTGACAATCGGAGAACACCAAGCAGGAATTCATAGTCATTGCGGATCCTGACCTTACAAGATTTCATCAGTCCATGTTCCTGGCACAGAGGAATTGCTGTATAGGTTCGCCGGAGACGTAGCCTGCTTATCGGCGAAGGTTCCGGCTGACCCGCTGCCAATAAGGACACCCCCATTTAGATTCCCGGTGGCGACGCCCGGAAATTCGAATGAAGGCCTCACTCAGGGGCCGGGACATACTTTTCGGGTCTGATTCGACTACGGTTTTTTCGTGGAATACTGTTTGATTAGCTCTTTGAACTCGGGCGTGCTTCGGAGGCTGTCAAGGTCCGGGTCCGCCGCAGCAAACTCAGCTGGATAATGTTTTTCCAGGGACTCCCGGAACGCACTCAACGCCTCTTTTGTCTTTCCCAACAATGCGTAAATTTCTGCCTGATTATAAATGTAATTCACATTATTTTTATCAATTGCGCGTGCTTTCCTTATAAACGTCTCGGCTTGCTGGCCATCGCCTAGGTTGGCGTAGCACACTGCAATTTGCGCCATGACGTCGGACTCTTGAGGGTTGGTCTGAAGTTCCTTGTATCCCAATGAAACAGCTTGCTGGTAGGTAGCCCGCGCTTTTTCGACCTGGCCTTCCCCGCGATAAGCGTCTCCCAAGTTCGTCATCATCGTCGTATCATTGGGATTAAGTTCGACTGCCTTTTCGAACATTTGAGCCGCTTGCGCAAATTGCTTTAAAAAGAAGTAAGCAGTGCCCAGATTCGAGTAAGTAGAGTAATAGGGCTCAATTTGTAGGGCCTTCTGGAAGTAGGGGATCGCTTCTTGATACTTCCCCTGCTGCGAATAAACGTTACCGATATTTTCATACCCGGCATCGACGTCGGGTGCTAGAACGGTAACCTGCTGGAACGCCTGCAAAGCCTTAGAGTATTCTCCCATTTGGAAATAAGCGTCGCCGAGCTGGTTCTGATTTACCCAGTAGTAGGAGTTAAGCTCAATGGCTTTCTGAAACGCTTCGATCGCGAGCGCGGAATTGCCACTGGAAAGGTATGCTGATCCGAGCCGCCTGTAAGCTACATCGGAGCCTGGCGCGAGTGAAATAGCGCGTTTGAGTTCGGTAATGGCTTCGGCGTATTTACCTGTTGCGATGAAAGTGTTCCCGAGAGTGGAATGAACTTCGGGCAGTTTGTCATTTATTTGTCCGGCTGCCTGGGCGGCAGTCAGCGCCTTCTGAGCCCAGAAATTGTCTTTCTTGAAACCATACATGCGCAAACTAGCGTCGGCCATCCCGGTAAATGCAAGGGCAAACTTGGGATCGGCCTTCAAAGCTTGGTCAAAATAATCGAGAGCCGACTGAACGCTTTTAATGTCGTGCCCGCGCAGAGAATTGCGCCCTCGCACGTAGAAATCGTAAGCCGCGGCATTCTCGGTTGGGCGAGCGTTCGCGCTGGCAACTTCGGCACTGCTGAGGCTCACGTCCAATGCGGCTACGAGCTTGCTGTAGATCTGATCTTCCAGCGTGAAGAGGTCTGAAGAAACGCCGTCAAATTCACTACTCCATACACGCTTGTCATGCAATGCGTCGTGGAGGCGCATGGAAACACGTATGCGATCTCCCGAACCTTGCAGGGTGCCCTGAACCAGGTAGTTTGCTCCCAAAGCGCGCGCGATTTTGGCCGGAGGGTCTTTTTGATTGACCTTATCGACCTCATCACTGGACGTCACGTGGACGTCTTTCACCTGAAACAGCTTGGTGGAAAGCGCTTCTTCGACCCCTTGCGCCAAATAGCCGATCTGTGAGGCGTCGCCGAGGACTTGAATGGGCAAGATTGCGACGAATCGGCCCTTAGATAGCGGAGGAATGCCCGATATGCTCGATTCTCCGCCTCCGCCATGCGTCGCAACGAAATGACGTATTAAAAACACGGCGCCAATTAGAAGTAACACGGCGGCGACTGCGCTGGGGATCCAGACCGAGCGGCGGCTGGCAAATTCGGGGAGTTGGATCTGTACGCTGGAGCCAGTGCGGGAGAATACGCCGCTCCGGGACATTGCCCCGCTGGTCGATTGCCCTTTCGCACCTTGCAGGTCCGCCAGAATTTCGTAAGCGCTTTGGTAGCGGTCCGCGGCCTCCTTTTCGAGGCAGCGCATGATGATACGCACTAGCCAAGCGGGTAGGTCTGCATTGATCAGTTTCGGGTTCTTTGGCTTTTCCTGGACCCTCTGGTACATTACCTTCAGAGTCGATTCGCCGGTGAACGGGACGTCGCCGGTCACCATTTCGTAGAGGATCAAACCAAATGCGTAGATATCGGCGCGCTGATCCGCAGGCTTGCCTTCTACTTGTTCAGGAGACATATAACGCGGAGTCCCGAGGAACGCGCCGGTGCGAGTCATGCCAATCGCGCTTTCTTCAAAAGATTTCGCGAGGCCGAAGTCGCAAACGAAAACTTGATCGTCGTTGCCAATCAAAAGATTTTGTGGCTTCAGATCGCGGTGCACCACCCCTTCCGCGTGGGCGGCCGCCAGGGCTTCCGCAATTTGTTGCGCAAACTTCAGAACGCGCTCGAGCGGCATTTTGGGATTTTCACGGATGATGTGCTGCAGGTCCTTGCCCTGGATATAGGCCATGGAGATGAACCGCACTCCGGCCACCTCGCCCATATCGTGAATACGCAAAATATTCTTGTGAGAAATCTTGCTGGCGAGAACCAATTCCTGCTTAAAGCGCTTCAGAGCGTCGGCCTGGCCGATGGCTCCCTCGCGTACTACCTTGATTGCGACGGTGCGATCGAGTTCCTTGTCATAGGCTTTATAGACACGCCCCATGCCGCCCTGGCCCAGGAGAGATTCAATTCGATAGCGCGTGCCAAAATCACTGCCCAGCGCGATGGCCGACGGATCGACCATCTGAATTGTTTCTGAATCCGAATCGTTGATAGAGAGAAGAGGAGTGCTGCATTCTTTGCAGGATGTTGCGAAGTCCGGATTAGCGGTGCTGCAATGCGGACAATTCATCATAACAAGCGGCCAGGTCAGCTCGAACGTGTCCCAAACGAGCGATTATCCTGCATAGCGGTCTTGTCTGCAACTATTTGCGATATTAGGTAGGTGGACCAATTTCGATTTTCGAAGTACAGCTGCACGAAACGGAGTGTGGCATCATGGGAGCACGATTACAAAACCTTCTGAAGTGCCGCAGTAAATAAGCGCAGTAGACATTCTACGTCTAATATATCTTGACCTCCACTCCTGCTGATTTTTCACCAATGGATTAGTTTGAAATTATTGGCATTTTGACCCTCTGGGATTAGAATCCCGCCATGACCGATTACACAAAAATGCCTCTAGGACCGTTGGCACCGGGTCGCATCGGCGAGGTTGTCAAATGTCCGTATTGCGGAGAGCGCGGACTTGAATTAGAGGATTTTAAAAACCCAGCTATTAGTAAAGAAAAAGAAACCATCTACCTACACTTTATAACTATTGAAAAGGCCGAAACCGTAATGATTGCGTGTCCCCACAGAATTAAGCGAAATTCTCCCGAAGAAATTCCACATAAATAGGAGCCTGATTGCCTTCTGCATCTTCGACCCACAAAATTACATCTTCGGTATTGTTAAGATACACCCGCAAATCTTCCAGATTAAATTCGGAGCGCGATAAATTGCCTTCGATATGACAAGAGATTGGCTTCAATAAACCCATTTCCGGTTCTCCATATGATGTGCGAACGTTGCTTTTTTAGGGGTATAAAATAGCTAAGTTATAGAGAGGACAGACTTTTAAATCTGATATTTTAGCTTTTCTAGGCTGGGGGCAATTGGATTACCAAATTTGCTTGACGCTAATTTCAAATTGACTCACTACCCGATATTAATCGGAGATACATCACTAGGTATCTCGATGATAGGGTGTCAGGCGCCTCTTTGACCAGCACTTGAGTTACAATCGAACAACCTAGGAGCGAGGCGAATTGTGAGTAGGATCTGGGACATGCTGAAGGAAGTCGAAGAGCACATATCATCTGGTGCCTTTTCAGAATCAGTTTCCGAAGACACTGAGCCGATTTCCGAACGCCGGCGCGGCGACAGGTTGTGGGTGTATCTGCCAGTGTTGGTGTATGGACGGACAATTGAAAGCGAGCCTTTTCACGAAGGAACCGAAGCGCTACGCGTGAATGCCAGCGGTGGACTGATTACGCTAACGACTCCCGTGCAATGTGGCCAACGTCTCCTGCTGATCAACAAAGTCAACAAGAAAGAACACGAGTGCCACGTGGTAGCCGAACGGTCGAAATATCTGCAAAGGACCGCCGTGGTGGTCGGATTCCAGGAGCCTGTTCCCGATTTTTGGAGCGAGTAACTTCGATGAATTTGGCGTAACAATATTCTGCAAGTGGTCCGCGGCCTTATTGGCTTGGTGCTGGCAAGCCGACACGGCGCGTCAAGGCAATGAAACGCGGATCAGAATGAAGACGCTGGAATTCAGGCCGAACGTTCATGAGGATCAGCCCGCCTTCGCGATATTGGCACGCCTTCTCTAGCCATATCAGGGCCAGGGCGTTTTCTCCGAGAGCCGAATAAATTTGCGCAATGTTCATCGCCAGATCTCCGCGGGTTCCTGAATCCCTCAACATCCTTTGCAAGATGGTTTCAGCTTTGTCCCGCTCGCCCGCAAGGGCATAAGAGGTACCGAGCCTAGCAAGCGTCCAGGGGTCGTCGGCAACAATGGTGAGGCCTTTCTGGAGATCGACGACGGCACCCCGATAATTTCTGGTTCCTACGTGGACATCCGCCAAGCACAAATATGCCGGAAGAAAATTGGGGTCCATATCCAACGCCTTTTGGGCTTCGCGCTGAGATTCGGCGTACCGGCCGGCATAGACGAGAATCTCCGAAGTGTCCGCCTTGATAATCAACGAGAGCGGGTCGGCTTTCTGAGCGTATGCGAGCTGTTCAAGAGCCTTGTCCGTTTTGCCCCGAGCCGTGAACCAAAAGGCGTACCATTCATGCGCGGTGGCGTAGTTGGGGTTCAGGTTCAGGGCGCGTTGGAATTCTTTCTCGGAGCCGGGCCAGTCCCATTCATAGTGCATTTTCACAAAGGCCAGGGAAGTGTGCGCGTCGGCTAGAGTTTCATCGAGCTGCAATGCCTTCATCGCGGCCGCTTTCGCTTTGGGCATCGCCTCGCTGCGTGGTATGGCGGGATTTGGCGAAGAGCCGAGCAGGGCGTAGGCGTCCGCAAGTCCGGCGAATGCGGGAGCGTACTTCGGGTCGCGTGCGGTTGCTTGTTGAAAGTAATCGACGGCTTTTACGAAGTTAACTTCGCTGCGCTTGTTCCAGAAATAGCGTCCTTTCAAATACAATTCGTAAGCATCTGGATCAACCGGCCGTGAAACAGTTAGGCGTGCGCGCTCCTCAGGACTTAATTTCAATTTGATCTCACTCGCGATGGCGCCTGCCACATCGCTTTGGAGCAACAGTATGTCGCGAACGCCGCGTTCGTAATCTCGCGCCCATAAGGCCGTCTGGTCCCGCGTTTGAATTAGTTGAGCAGTGATGCGCACACGATCAGCGTCGCGCGTCACACTTCCCTGCAAGATGTAATCTGCGCCTAGTTCATCCCCGATCTCTCTCGCGTTCTTTCCGCCACCCTTGTACTGCATGGCAGATACTCGCGCGATGATTGCTAGCTTACTGGGATCGAGGTCCCCCAGCTTGCTGATCATTTCCTCCGTAAAGCCATCGGCAAAATATTGTTGATCCGGTTCGCTGCTTAGATTTTCAAACGGCAATACGGCCAGCGTCGATCTCTTTGCGAAAAGACCCTCCGAACGCGTAAGATGTTTTCGCAAGAAATATCCGCCCACCCCGATTAGGACCACGGCTGCCAATACCCAGGTTCCAATTCGAGATCTGAAATTGGAACTCGGCAACGATGTGTCAACCGGCCTTAACTCATTGGATGTGGCTTCCGTCTCCACCTTGACTGGCGCTACAAAGCGGTAACCTCGTCGTGGAATAGTCTCGATGTAGGTGTGACCGTTCGAGCCTTCTCCCAGGGCTTTGCGGAGCGTTGAAATGTTCTGGGCGAGCGTACCTTCCTCTACGAACGTGTCTGGCCAGACATGTTTGAGAATTTCATCCTTCTCGACAACGTGCCCGCTCCGTTCGACGAGTATGAGTAGGGTGTCCAGGGCCTTGGGTGTCAGGGGGATTCGGCCGTCCTGTGCGGTCAGTACGCGCTCCTGGCTGTCGAGCTTGAATGGCCCGAAAAGGTAGAAGCGCCTTGTTTTCTCCTGCATAAACGCTTTCCAAACTCTTTGAAGAAAATTTCAGGGCCTTCGCAAGACATATCAGGACGGCTTCTGCTAGGTATTCGTGGGGACGAGTGAAAGCAGGAACCGGTATGGCTGCGTACATTATAAGCAGATAACGTGGCTGGAGCAATAAGCGGCGCCTCTGAGCTAGGCGTAGCCAATTGCTGTGCCCCAAACACGTCATTTCCCCGCAGGACACAAGGAGGAATATGTCGCGCGCTCGTACCGTTCTACTAATTTCAGTATTCTTCGCATTCGTATGTGTGTGTTCGGCGAACGCGCAAGATGTCAGTCTGTTGCCTACGGACTTGACATTCTCAAGCCAAGCCGTCGGCACTACCAGCGGAGTCCGAGCGATTACGCTGACGAATACGGATGACGCTCACGCCCTAACCATTTCCACTGTTGTAGCCAGCGGCGACTTCAAGCAGACGAACACGTGCGATTCCGGCGTTGCGGCTGGCAAGAGCTGTACCATCAGTGTCCAGTTCGCGCCGACAGCAACTGGTACGATCGATGGCAGCGTCAGCATTTTCGACAACGCCCCGGGCAGCCCCCAGGTGCTGGGACTTACCGGCACAGGCATTGCCCGGGTAACCATCTCTCCTTCCAGCTTGAATTTTGGGACCGTCCCTATCGGCATGGTCAGCGCGATCAAGACCGTCAAACTAACGAACAACACAGCCTCATCCATTGCGATCGCCAGCATCACTGCCAGTGGCGACTTCAGCTCGGTTCCAGCGGGGACCGGGGGCTGCGGCTCGATCCTCCTGGCAAACACCAGTTGCACCGAAGACGTGTTTTTTACTCCCACAGAACTCGGAACTGTTGATGGCTCGGTGATCTTCACGGACGCAGGTACCCACCAATATGTCACGCTCGCCGGTAAGGGCACAGGCACCGCAAATTCCCCGATCACTCTTACTCCGCCTGCGCTCGCGTTTGGAAACCAGACCATAGGCTCAACGAGCACCGTCCAGAGCGTGACAATTAAGAACACGGGCGCCACAAGCCTCAACCTCACATTCGCCGCCAGTGGAAGCTACATAAAGAGCAATCCCGCACTTGGAGCTTGCAGTAGCAGTCTTGCCGGAGGTGCCAGTTGCACCATAAACGTGCAGTTTTCTCCCGCGGTTCTCGGTGCAATTGACGGAAGCGTCAGCGTCAATTATTCCGGCGCGAACAGTCCTCAGGTCATCAGCCTCACCGGCATAGGGATCGGCCAAGTGACGCTCTCACCCTCCAGCATCGCTTTCTTGCCACAGCAGGTGGACACCACCAGCGCGGTCAAGAAGGTGACCGTGACGAATAATTTCAGTTCCGCTGTCAGTGTCAGCAGTATCGTCAAGAGCGCCGATTTTACCGAGAGCAATACTTGCGGCACGAGTATCGCGGTGGGGAAAAGCTGCACGATCAGCATTTCGTTCTCTCCCACCCGGGGCGGGTTGGTCTTGGGTTCCGTTATCATCACCGACAGCGCCACGAACAGTCCGCAAATCGTGGACCTTTCGGGGAGCAGCTATCTCGAGTCACGTTTTGCTTACGTGGCCAACTCCAATGGAACCGTTTCCGTTTACACAGTAAATCTGAAAACTGGCCAATTGCGGAGCAACGGCTACGTGTTTGCGGGATCGGTCACGGTGGACCCCTCGGGGAGATTCGCTTACACTCTCGGGTCCAATAGCATCTCGGCGTACACCATCGATGCCAGCACGGGTGAGCTAACCACAATCACCGGCTCGCCCTATCCGAGCCCTGCGGGATCGGGACCCAAGTCGATAACGGTAGACCCGTCCAGCAAGTTTGTTTACGTTGTGAATCAGGATTTCAACGATATCGGCGGCTCTATCTCAGCATATACCGTCGATGGCAACACCGGCGCGCTCACTGCCGTGGGCTCGCCTTTCGCGACAGGGCAAGGTCCCGCGTCGATGGCGATAGATCCCTCCGGCAGGTTCGCATATGTCAACAACGAGTTCGACGATCCCAATGGGGACATCTCTGGCTATACGATCGACGCTACGACCGGCGCCCTGACAGCTATGCTGGGCTCACCTTTCTTGTCTGCCTCCGGTGCGTTCGCGGTTGCGGTAGCTCCTTCCGGCGAATTTGGCTACGTACTGGGAGATGTAAGCCCCGAACAGATCACAGCTTTCAGTATCGATGCCACCAGCGGCATACCTACCAAAGTGGCCGGTTCCCCTTTCACGATAGGCGGGGGCATCAGCTTTTCCATGGTGATAGCTCCTTCTGGGAAATTCATCTATGTGGTAGACGGCACCTTTGGAGGCAATGACATTGTGGCTGTAAGCGTTAACACCACCACGGGCGCCCTCGGACCAGTTTCGGGCTCGCCCTTTGCTGCAGGCGACAACCCCTCCTCCGCGACAGTAGATCCCAAAGGCACGCTGCTCTACGTGACGAATCACGGTTCGACTCCACCCGCAGCTGGAGCAAACGAAGTCTGGACTTACACGATTGCCGGCAACGGGGCTCTGACTGTCTTGAATAAGGCGCGCACGCAGCAGGGACCTGTGTCCGTGGCGTTGGGTGGCGGAAGCGCCAGTGTCGTGTACACGCCCAAGTTCGCCTACGCGGCCAATAACGGTTCCAACAACGTTTCTGCGTACACCATTAACGCCAGCACAGGTTTCCTAACTCCCATCACCGGCTCACCCTTCAATGCTGGAATGTCGCCAGTGATCGTGACGACGGACCCCTTAGGCAAGTTCGCTTATGTCGTAAACAACGGTTCGAACAATGTTTCTGCGTACACCATTAACGCCAGCACAGGTTTCCTAACTCCTGCCACCGGCTCACCGTTCGCGGCGGGAACAGCGCCCAATTCGGTGGCGGTGGACGCTTCGGGCAGATTCGCCTACGTGGCGAATCCGCAGTCCCAGAATATCTCGGCCTACACCATTGACTCCAACACCGGAGCCCTAACGGCCATCGTCGGCTCGCCATACCCCACAGGGGCCAAAACGGAACCCTACGCGGTGACCGTGGACCCTACGGGCCAATTCGTCTACGTGGCGAATGACTCTCTCAGTTTTGGAACTAACGGCAGCATCTTTGCTTACACAATTGACGTTAATACCGGAGCCCTAACGGCCATTACAGGCTCGCCATTCACGCCGGTGTACGGCCCTAGTGCGGTGACGGTAGATCCCTCGGGCAAGTTCCTCTACGTCACGAACTCAATCGGCGATCCAACCGACTATACCGTCAGCGGCTTCGCGATTAATGCAGCAACCGGCGCCTTGAGCCAGGCGATCAACCCGGTCATACAGTCCGCAGTCCCTGTGGCGATAACGGTGGATCCTTCGGACAGATTTGTTTACGTGGCGGATATAGTTGCTAATCTCCTGTATATATTCAGCTTTGATGCCACCAACGGCGATTTGAACAATCCGCGAACCGTGCCAGCCTTTACGAACCCTAATTCGGTTGCGGTGGATGCTTCAGGGAAGTTCGTCTACGCGGCTACAGTCGGTATGAATGACATCAATGTCTACGTCATTGACCAGAGCACCGGTGACCTCACCGGAATCACCGGCTCACCTTTCAACGCGGGGACGAACCCTTACTCGGTGACCACTACGGGCACGATTCATTAATTTTTTCGACATTTATGCCGATCCGAATCCTCTTCTTCTTCGGTTCGAGGATATAAAAGCTGCGGAGTCACCTGTTCCGCTCAGATAAATTTTCTTGCGTAACGAAAACCGGAAAGTTTGGTCACATAGATTGTACCGCTGCCAGCGGCTAGGGCTTGCGGGTTTCGGGCGTGTAATGTGTCTGCAGATACTTGATGATGACGGGTTGCACGTCTTCGGGTATCGGCTGGCCCATCACTTTCACCATTTTGTTCACTTCGGCGGTCCAGGCTTCGGGCGGCAGCGGAGGCTGCATCGTGATGTAGCGCGTGCTGTGACAAGTCGAGCAATAGGAATGGACCTCTTCGCGGCCCGGGCCGAGCGCCAACTCGGCGGGATACAAAGGATAAGCGGCGACGCTATAGGTTGCGCCGTCGGTTTCCCTTAGCGGAGCAGGCTGCGTGATGGCACCGGGATTTCGCTGAGAATAGTAGCCAGCATTGAATTGAGCATAAACCAGGCCCCCCGCCGCGGCAGCCAATCCTATTAAAAATACGATGAACCAAAGCGTAGTACGTTTCATGTGTGCTCTCAACTGGAACGCCCTACCACTACTTCCTGGCGCTCGATGCGATTCCACAAATATCCGCCGGGATTCCAGACGCCATCATCAGGCTGGACATTGCCTTTGCCGTCTGTAGCGCGCGCGGCAAGCACGTAGCGGCCTGGCCGCAGAGGTGTCCATGAATAAGACCAGGTGCGGAAGGAATATGGACCGTATTCTTCGCCGAGGTCAGCGGTAGTCCAGGATTTTTCGTCGTCCACCGAAATTTCCATCTTATTTATCGAGCCATAGCCACTGAACGCGATACCGCGAACCGTCAGCGGTAATTGTGCGACGAGCTTGGTGGTGCCATCGGGCGTTACGATGAAGGAGCGCACCGGCATGCGGTTGATAGGGACGGTTTTCAGATTGCCCGCTTTAACTTCTTCTGGCGTGGTGTTGCCGCGCGGCGTGTCGGGAACGCGATAGCCCGTCTTCATCCAGAAGTTCTCATCCGGCTTGTCCAATACGCGAATCCAACTGAGACCTTTCATCCAGTATGTCGCGAAATAACCGGGAACCACGAGGCGCACAGGAAATCCATTTAACATTGGCAGCGGCTCGTCATTCATGGCGTAGGCGACAATGCAATCGTCGAGAACGGGATTTTTCAAGTCCAGCGATTTCAGAAATTCGTGCGAGCCATGGCCTTCAGGCCCTTTACCTTTATCCAAGCCTTGAAATTGAACGAACAAGGCATCTCGTTTTATTCTGGCGGCGTCGAGGAGCTCGCGCAGCGGTACGCCGGTCCACTTTGCATTGCCCATGGCGCCGTGGCCCCATTGTCCGCCAGGGACGCGTGGCTGGAACTTGCTGCGGCTGTTTCCGGAACATTGATTGGCCGCTGCGACGCTCACCGGTTTGAACTTGCCGGGCAGATCGCTCATCGAGAATTTCAACGGGCGTTCCACGCTCCCTTCGATGCTTAAACGCCAAGTCGCTAAATCGACGTTATTCGGAATTTCATCCAGGTGCCAGCGAACGTAAAAGGCCTCATTGGGCGTGAAGGCGCTTTTGAAATAATGACGCGGAGTTTCGAGCTGCACGGGGCGGTCGGTGAGCAGGACCAACGGAACTTTTTGCGGATATTCGACGATTGGTCCAACCGAATTCCAGTACGGATTCTGCGACGGTCCTGTAAAACTGGGCAGATTTTTCTCATCGCCGGGAATTTCGGATTGTTGGCCGAACAAATTTGTGAAGGCACCAAATCCGCCGCTCGCTACTGCACCGGCCGCGATCGCGGCTGAGCGCAGTAATTTGCGGCGCGACAGCTCGGAATGTTCATTCATGATTTCCTTTGCCTCGTGCGCTGACTTGGCATCACTATAAAATTCTAAAAGGATCCGGCCTTTGGTTTCCGAGAAATCCTAAAATTTCGTTATCGCTTATCGCTGCAAATGTCCGCCAAAGAAGTGTGATCCAGAATGCCAGCTGCGGCATTCCGAACCGACAAGAGCACGCGAAACAGCGCGCTGTGCTTTTTGTCCTGCTCAACATGGCGACGCAATCCTTCGGCATCTTCGAAGGGGGCTAGCGGGCCATCGATCGTGCGAATGATTTCTCCCAGAAAAATCTTGGAAGGCGACCGTTTCAGGCGATAACCACCTTTGGCGCCGCGCTCGCTCTCTACGAGGCGTGCATGCTTCAGTTCTAGGAGGATCAATTCCAGGAACTTTTCAGGCAGATCTTCGGTAGCTGCAATTTCACGTATCTTGATGGCGCCTTTTTCATACCGCCGAGCCAAGAAGATGAGGGATTGAAGAGCGTAGAGGCCTTTTTGAGATATTTTCATTGTTTGTGTTACGAACTTTCGTTCCTAGCAATTCTCTCGACTTAATATCCTTCAACTGAGAAGATTAGCACGATAGCCACATCGCCGGCGTTGCGAGAGAAAAACGTCGGTGATAGTGGCCTGATGGTACCATTCAGTTTCATGTTCGGTTTGACGTTGCTGTTGCCGAAACTGAACGACTCGGGATGCTTGGCAGGCCGGTCAACTGTACGGAGTCCTGGAAAGGCAAAATAGCTCGAATTACGGAAGAAATCCCCAGCCCCATATCCGCGGGCCTTTAGACCATTTGCGGCTTCGGCTTTCCGAGAGTGTGAAATAAGTTGCATACTATCAATAACCTCACCCTGTTAAGAGTTCTTTTGCCAAAGAAAACAAACAAGTTACGCTAGACGACGCGACTGTCTTTTGGTACTAAATGTGCTCTAGACACTCTGCTGCTGGTATCACTTTACGCATCGGAGGCCTGTTCATGAGATTTGCAAAGATACTTTGCATGGCGGTGATGGTTGCGATGTCGGCGGCAGCGGTAAAGGCAGGTTCCGACCCCAGGATTACGATCAACAAATGCACTAAGGGGTGTGACCTGACGACTTTTGGCAAATCCGTACAAAACAAACTTACTCCGTTGGATATTCCCTTCACGGATATCGGCATGGGGCTAATTGGATATGAGTACGTAGGACCACCGATGTCTATAAATCATATGTGGATCGAGGTTACTGGTATTCCTGTAACAGGCCCAACTTCTGAGTTGGGCGAACCGTTCTTCTGTAATTCGAATATCTTCAATAGCACCGCGATCAAAGGTGTCTGCGTGGGTTCCGGTGCTCTAGTAACCTCTTCAGGTACAGTATTGTTCGAGTTAAGAACTAAGGGATTCCCTGCTCAAATGCTCGACAGCGGCGAGATAATCTCGGTGAATGTCCAGGGGCCAACACCGGAACCGAGCACCATGCTGCTGTTTCTTTCCTTGGCGCCAGCTATTGGCTTTGCCAAGAAGCGTTGGAATTCAAGACAACCAATCTAATATCTCGTTTTTTGCACCATCCCTCGACCCGGCCACTCAGTGGCCGGGTTTTTCGTTTTCAGCAGTTTGGTTCCGGTAGAGGATGTCATCCTTCCCTCCTTGAAACTCTTTCTGATTATTTCTCTGCCGTTTGGAGTGCTGCTCCCTCGAGCCAGCTCCCTGCCCGTCCGAGCTGATAAGGCATTTATAATCAATAAATTAAAACGATTGTCACCTCAAGGAAGCGCGCTTCCCTGAAGCCCGACTTTTGTCGAGCTGAATGGCGATAGCCGTGCACCAGATCACTTCCATCGGCTCAATCTTTTTGTGTAGTATGATTTAGACACAGCGGTTTAGCTACGCCCTTGTCGGCCTTTGGAACGGCAGGTGCAACGCAGAAAGCGAATTCTGTGCGGTTTTAACCTAACTTGGAGTTTCGTTGAGCGTATCAGTCGTAGAGACCCTCGGAGGAGTGGAGCGTCCCGCTACTCGTGTTTGTGCGGGCGATTGGGTCCGCTCGCACCGATGGCCGTTGCTAGCTACCGGAGCGGCGATAGCCTTACTCTATGCCACAAATTTCCAGAAGTTGTTCTCGGTATGGTCCACCGATGAGAACTACTCGCACGGCTTTTTCGTGCCGATAGCGTTCCTTTGGATGCTATGGCGGCAAAGACGTGAGTTGGCGAGCACGGAAGTATCGCCGCGTTCTTGGGGGATTGCGATTGTGCTGCTGGCCTTGCTACAACTGGCAGCAGGGACTTTGGGTGCAGAGAACTTTGTCTCGCATACATCGCTGCTGCTTTTGCTTTGCGGAATCACTTTATTTCTGTTTGGCACCCAGATGTTACGACGCCTGGCGTTTCCTATTGCCTGGCTTTTGTTCATGATTCCTTTGCCAGCGATCATCTTTTACTCGATTATGTTTCCAATGCAGCTGCTGGCATCGAAGCTCGCGGTGACCGTCCTGGATTTGCTGCGTGTTCCGAGCGTCTGCGAGGGAAATGTCATCTACATGGCAAACTTTACCGCGGGTGTAGTGGAGGCTTGCTCCGGGATTCGCTCAGTCATCTCCATGCTTGCGTTCGCAGTTTTGATGGGTTACCTCCTGAACCTGTCTGTGCGCTCACGATGGATCCTGGCAATTACCGCTGTGCCGATTGCTTTGGGTATGAATGCTTTGCGTATCGCGGCCACCGGCCTTGCTGGCAATTACTTGGGCGCGCAGTGGGCCGAAGGTGTTTTCCACACTTTCTCTGGCTTACTTTTATTCGTGGGTTGTCTCGCGCTAGTGCTGGGAGTTGTGGCGATACTGCGCCGATTCGAGCATCGTACTTCGGCGGGAAGGCTGGCATGACGGACAAGCTTCGTTTCGGCTGTTTAATTGGCTTACTCCTATTTACTACAGCGGACTTGCGTTGGATTTCGCACGGGCATCCGGTACCTGTGCGCAGCGATTTTGGAGCATTTCCTATTCAACTAGGGGACTGGTCTGGAAGAGATCTTCCCGATCTGAGTGCGAAAACGAAAGAGGTTCTCGCTGCGGACAATTATTTGCTGCGGGATTATCGCAACAATACTGCAAGCAGCCAGGTCAATCTGTTCATCGTTTACTATCGCTCCCAACGAAGCGGCGATGCACTCCACTCTCCAAAGAACTGCCTGCCTGGCGCTGGCTGGGAACCTGTCTCCTCCGGATCGATTCGAATTTCTAATCCAGCCGTCCCCGGCTCAGGTTTCCAAGCGAATCACTACGTTATCGAGAAGGATGGCGTGCAACAAGATGTTCTATACTGGTACCAGGCACATGGGCGCAGGTTCGCTAGTGAGTATCTCGGCAAAATTTATCTTGTTTGGGACGGCATAACGAAGGGGCGCACCGACGGCGCACTGATTCGAATTACCGGGGCCAGAACCCCGGGAAACACCCAGAGCTTCCCGGCAATGGTGAAGTTTGCACAGGAAATCGCTCCCGTTCTGCCCGGGTTCTTGCCGGATTGATGGGCAGTCGAGCCTCCGATCCAGGGTGGACTCTAGTAACAGATTGTGGAAAATTCTTTCCATCCGGTATGGATCAGGATAGAAGACCACCCCACATCTCGATAATATCTTAATTAGTTTCTTCGACTTAGGTAGTCGTCAATAGTTGAACATGGAAGGTTGCTTGCTCTGTAGGACCTTATATCAGCAATTTTATGTTGGGAGGCGTGCTTTGAGACCTACAGGCCCTGAAACAGGATGCGCCCGACCAAGGACGTCTGTGGTGTTTGTATGTCTCTTGTCGGCTTGCATTGCTTTTGGCATGGGTTGCGGCAGCGCCAAAGAAAGGTCGAAACGGTACTTCGAGCGGGCAGAACGTACGGCGGCGCAAGGCAAGATAAACGAGGCTGTTGTTGAGTACCGCCGAGCTATTCAGCTGAATCCGGCGGATCCCAAGGCTCATATCGCACTATCCAAGATCTTCTTGGACCGGGGCGAATATCTGAGCGCATTTCAGCAGTCGAATTTCGTAATCCAAACCGCTCCAGACAATCGCGAAGCTCAGGAGATGATGGCCGATCTCAGGCTTAAGACTCACGATTTTGCCGGGGCGCGAAAGCAAGCGCGTACGCTGGTTGATAAGTACCCGGACGACACCCCGGCGCTAATAATTCTTGCCGAGAGTTCCTTGGCTCTGAAAGATGTAGATCTCACGCGATCGACGATAGACCATGTCTTACAGATTGACCCAAAAAACAGCAGGGCGTGGTATCTGAAGGCCATGGCGCAGCTCGCGGAACAGAAGAACTCGGAGAGCGAAGAGAGCCTGCTGAAGGCCATCGAATACAAACCTGATTCTCTTCCGCCGGTGACTGCCTTGGCCACATTAATGGCAAGGCGCGGCGATTTAGCGGGCGCTGAAAAGGTAATTCGACAAGCCCTGGAACGAGACCCGCAGAGCATTCAAGCGCGCTACTTGCTCTCTGCTTTTCTAATGGGTCAGAATCGTGGTCAGGAAGCTGAAGAAGTATTCCGGCAAATAGCAAAACTGGGGGACAGCAATCCGGAAAACCGGGGGGCACTCGCGCGCTACTATGTAGTATCTGGTAATTTCCAAGCAGCAATAAAGGAATATCAGAATATCCTTAAGCAACATCCGGATGACATCCAGAACTCCCTCCAACTGGCGTCCGTCTACATCGAGCAGGGCAATACGGCAGGTGCCGAAGAGCTCGTGAATGCTGCCGCTAAGAAGAATCCAAACGATCTCAAGACAGTGCTTTTTCGAGGACGCTTGCGCGTCGAGAAAGGCCAGATCGAGGAGGGCATCAAAGATTTGCAGCACGCTGTTCAACTCGACCCTCAATCTGCTTTGCCACCGTATTTCCTGGGATTGGCTTACCTGCGAGAAGGTAAATCCGACCTTGCCGAGGACGCTCTGAACAAAGCGGTGCAGCTCGACCCGAATTATTTACCCGCGCATTTGGCTTTAGGAAATCTTTTACTGCGAGAAGGTAAGCCAGATAAGGCCATCGCCACCATCGAAAAATCGGTAGAGCAGAAGCCTCAGATCGTCGATCCTTATTTAGTTCGTACGTTAGCTCTGATTGAACAGGGGCACTATGATGAGGCGGAAAAGGAAACCATGCCTCTTGTCGACGAGTTCCCTCAAGGTCCTGCGCGAGCAATGACGTACCAAGCACTGGCCAAGGCGAAATTTGCTCAAAAGCGTTTTGAAGAAGCGCATAACTTTGCGAAGCAATCTCTGAGTTACGAACCTTCGATGGAAAGTCTATACATTTTGGGCGCGGCGAAAATAGCCGGGAAAAAGCCGGACGAAGGATTGGCTGAGGTCGAGGGCTATATTCACGCCAACCCCAAATGGGCACCAGGTTACGAAGCTCTCGGGCAATTACAAGTTTTAGCCGGTCGAACCACCGACGCTGAGAACTCGCTGAAAACGGCCATCGACATGGACCCCAGTCTGACCGGCGCGCAATTGCTCTGGAGTGATCTAGAGAGCCGTCAAGGGAACCTGGATGGGGCCATGAGTCAGCTTTCAAAGCTCGCCCGCTCTCAGCCTCAATCCTTCGAGGCGCAGGTGCGCATGGGACAAATTGCGGAACTCAAACAAGACTGGAGTGCAGCCGAAAGTTATTATTCGAAAGCGTTGCAGTTGGCGCCTACTAGCGTGATTGCGAAAAATAACTTGGCGTGGGTCTACGCCGAGCATGGCGGGAATCTCGATATGGCCTTGAAGCTTGCGCAAGAAGCGAAAGCCGCGGATCCCAACGACCCGAACATCTCCGATACCCTCGCCTGGATACTTGTAAAGAAGCAGATTTACGGTACCGCGATTCAACTCTTGCGTGACAGCGTCCAAGAAGATCCCAAGAATGCTTCATACAGTTACCATCTGGGTGTTGCGTATTACGGTGCAGGCCAGAAAGCCGAAGCCGAACGATCGCTTCAAAGTGCTCTGAAATTGCAGCCGGACTTCCCCAACGCAGCAGACGCTAGGCATATCCTAGAAGCGATAAACAAATAAGACAGGAGAAGATTTCTTTCAATGGAACCGTCGATAACGACGGAGGTTTATGCGAGCTGCCGTATCCGGGCGAAGCTTAAGTGAAAGGAAAATAGCAACTTACTTGCAAGGGATTGGCGATAAGATGAAAGACCTTTCCCGCCAGCAGCGGTATGAACGCATTGGGTTGCTGATTCCATGGCACTTAGGTGCTTAACCAAATGGCATTCGTATTGCACGACACCTTGCTGGCGGATTTTGCAGTTTTGTATTCTTGCCAAACGGGAGCTATCGTGAACCTGCTGAAGCGCATGTGTTTGGTCCTTTCATTAACACTACTGGTCTTGACTTCCGCAAAAGCAGGTAGCAAAACCGATACAGTCTATTTCAATGGTCACTATCTATTCGCAGATCACGGCTTTGGAATTCCCCCCTATGAGGGAACTCTCAATGGTAAAGATGCGGATTTCTATTGCGTAGATTTCACGCACGACATCACCGGCGGTAAGACTTGGTACGCCTACGCGCTAAGTTTAAACGCCCCGGCGAGTGCTTTCGGTTCAACACGGGGGGACAGCAAGACAGCATACCTCGAGATGGCGTGGCTCGTTACACAGATGGAGGCCGCCACGTCTAAAACCACGAAAGCAGAGTATCAGTGGGCGATTTGGAGTCTTACCGGCGGGGTTAGCCCGTACTCCGAAAGCAACACTATGGTTGGCCAAGCATTGGCTGCAGTGGAGGGTGGTTACAACGGAAAAGGTTGGGAGGTTCTTACGCCCACCGGGAGTTACGGACAAGAGTTTTTTGTGTCTACACCTGAGCCTTCTACTATGCTATTGTTCGGCACGGGCCTACTTGGACTTTCCTTTGGGATCCGCAAGAAATGGCCCGCTAAGCGCCTCTAGTCAAGCCAGTCCACAGACCTTAACAGCGTCAAGCTCCAGCGCTTGTATCTTTTCTGATTGACGCCCCTTCTAATTTCTTTAAGCTCGCAGGGACTCTAATGTTTTCGGGGCGCGATCTTCCGCAGTGGTCGAATTGTCCCTATGTCGGAATTTGTCCGGTTATCCGGGCGGTCTCAATGGGGTCGACGCAACACCTGCTGGAAGCCCACGCGCAGGGCTTTGAGCAGCTAAGGATCGTTCGCGAGCGCTGATTCAAGCGGAACACCATCCTGGCTAGGTGTGATTGATTACAGCCGGACATTGCGGGGTTCTCTACAGGGAAGCGTTGTCCGACAAGCTTAAAGAGTGTTGCATCGACCGGCTGAGCTGGCACGACTTATCGTCCAAGTTAAATTTGTTGGAGAAAATGAATATGCGCCGCAGGGGGAAACCCCACGGCGCATGGGCAATAAGTTCGGCGCTGGAGGCGCTGGGTGGTGGGCAGGCAGAAATGAGAAAGGCGAGCCAGTTGCCTGACTCGCCCGTCCCTGCGTCTCGAACTATCTCCCGAACAACTTCCTCCGGAAGGGTGCCAAGTCCAGCGGTTCGTCCTCGGCTCCCGGCTGGCCCGCCTTTGGAAGGCGACTAGGAGGTGGCTCGGCTAAAAAGTAAGAATCCACAGAAAGGGGAAACAAAACCGTCTTGACTCTGACCGGCCTTCTCATGGAACGAGTTCCCCACGAGATGTATCTGTAATCGGTCACTTTCCGTTTTAGACACCAACCAGGAATGGATTCCCTAGCGAATGTGATGCCGGGCGGACAATGGAGAGGTGTAAGTGCGTGCTTTGCAATGGATTTCCTTCTTACCGCGGTTGGGGGAGTTCCGAAAAATGAAGAAAAAACGGCTCGGCGAGGTCCTGCGGGAGAGGGGCCATATCTCACGTTCCGATCTCACTAAGGCAATCGAGGACCAGCAGGGCAAACTGATTCATCTTGGCGAACTGATATTGGAGCGTGGTCTCGTTTCGAAGCCTGAGCTTGCCGCTGCCCTTACCGAGGTCACGCGCATACCCTACGCAGAGTGCGAAACGCTTCACATTGACCCTGAAGTCTTAAAGCTTGTGCCCCATGCCCTCGCCAATCGCTGTTGCGCGTTGCCCATTCAAACCGATGGCACGACCAAACTCGTAGCGGTTCTCGCCGAACCCCAGAATTTGCGGATCATCGATGAATTGCGTTTCTCGACCGGTATGGAGATCGTGCCACGCTTGGCCTTCCGCAACGAGATCCAAGCAGCCATTGAGAAATGGTATGGCGTCGCCGAGCAAGCCGAAGCGGCCTGGGCCGAAGCGATTGCACCATCCGCTGAAAATCCGGAAATGGAGTTCATCTCCTCAAGCTCGCTGCAGCGGAACATCGAAGCAATGCAGGAGATGCAGGCGGAATTACTGCGCAAGTCTACGCCCGCCGTGCGACTGGTGGCTTCCACGATTATAGCGGCGGCGGAAAAGCAGGCGAGCGACATCCATATTGAGCCGCAGGCTGCTGACACGGTGGTACGGCTGCGGGTGGACGGCATCCTGCGTGACTATCAGCGAATTCCGCGGTCCATCCAGAATTCTGTGGTATCGCGAATCAAGATTCTGTCCGATATGGATATTGCCGAACGCCGGGCACCCCAAGACGGCCGTTTTCTTGTGAAGATTTCAGGCCGCCGGATTGACCTGCGTGTCTCAACATTGCCGACTCAATATGGCGAAAAGGTAGTGATGCGGCTGCTTGAGTCGAACGCGCCGCTACAGGATTTCGCCACCCTTGGATTTCCCGCGAACATCGCGGATGGGTTACGGCAAATGCTGGGCTTGCCCCAAGGCATGATTCTGGTCACCGGGCCGACGGGCTCGGGCAAGAGCACCACGCTTTATTCCTCGCTTAATCTCGTGAGGAGGCCATCTGTCAACATTATTACTGTGGAAGATCCAGTCGAATACGCGGTTCCTGGGTTGAACCAGGTTCAAGTGAATACAAAAGCGGGCCTTACCTTTGCAAGCTGCCTGCGGTCGATTTTACGGCAAGACCCGAACGTTATCATGATAGGGGAAATCCGGGACAAGGAAACGGCGGAGATCGCGCTCAAGGCGGCACAGACAGGGCACTTAGTGCTTTCGACTCTGCATACAAACGACAGCATTTCGGCAGTGACTCGTTTGCTCGACTTAGGTGTTCCGGCATTTCAAATTGCTAACTCGGTGACCGGAATCGTTGCACAGCGGTTGATTCGCCGCTTGTGCGCTTGCCACCAAGAAATTCCCGCCAATCCTGAATACATTTCCCGAATGAGAGCGGCCGGCATTGTTGATCCTCCAGAAATGGAAAGTTCTCCGGTCGGGTGTGAGGCGTGCGACCTGACAGGATACAAAGGTCGCATCGGCATTTATGAAATGCTCGCGTTGAACGATTCGATTCGCTTGGCCATTCGCTCTGGCGGCCGCAACGACGAAATTCGAGCACTCGCGCGGCAGAATGGAATGAAGCTCATGCAGGAATACGCGCTCGCGCGCGTGCTTGAGGGCGTGACAACGCTCGAAGAAGTTCACCGCGTCATTCCACTTGAACCAATTGTATCGAAATGTTGCTCCGCATGTTCGGGTGAAATTTCGCCTGCATTCTTGTTCTGCCCTTACTGCGGCGCGGAAGCGGAGGCACCAACTATGCACGGAACCCACAGCCGTTCACACGTCGGCCAAGGAGTCGGAAAATTATGAGTGCACAGACAACCACCAATGGAGCGCGAGCCATCACCCGCTTTTCCAGCCTTCGCGACTTGTCGGTTACCTACGAAGGCCGCAACGAGAACATTGTGACGCGGACCCCCGACATCAGCACGCGGGGGATGTTTATCAACACAAGCCGCAGCTTTCCGGAAGGTGCGGTACTCGCTGTTCAGTTTCGACTCGCTCGTTCCGGCGTCCAAATCAGCGCCCGAGCCGAAGTTCGACACTGCGTCCCGGGAGTTGGGGCCGGGGTCGAATTTATTGAGATTTCTCGCGAAGCAGTTCAGGCGATTGAAGAGGAAATTGGCTTGGGAAATGAAGGGATACAGGAAAACATTCGAGTTCCGGAGTCAGGTCGATAGGAGGGAACGTGCGAACACGGCACTCACGCGCCCGCCGATTTTTATTCACGGCTCCAATAGAACTGACTGATGTGGAATCGGGTGCTCAGGTGGTTGCAGTGACTCTCGACCTAAGTGTTTTCGGATGCCAGGTGGGCAAACAAACGACTTTTCCGATCGGAACAAAGGTCTATATCAGAATTTCTCATCGCGGGACGAGGTTTCTTGCTCTAGGAAAGGTGGCTCGTGTTCAACCGAATGCCACAACCGGAATCTTATTCTCAAAGATCGAAATAAAGGATCAGGCGATCTTAGACGGATGGCTTGGCGAGACGAGGGATAGCGCTGTGTAGCGACTTCGACGTGATCCCATTCAGCAGTCCGCCCGAACTTCGATTTCTTCTTGGCCCCGACTGAAGATATGGCTGCTTTGCCACCGCACCAATTGGACATAGGAGACCACCATCTGCCGGAAGCACGCACACGTATTTGGAAGTTGCAGGAAGTTAAAGTTCATCACAGACAATACCCACCGTACGGAGCGCCCCGTTTCTCCTTGTGGAAATCTCACGCGAGCTCGATTCCTCGGTGGATAAGGGAATTCCCAAGCGTCAACTTCTCTTCATGAAGTTGTTGAAGGAGTTCCAACGTCCCACCAGTTTGGTAATATGTGCGAAATGACCGGGTGCACAAACTAAAATCTGATTCGCGTTGTGAGATTTTTTGTGCTATCTGTATCACTACACCCTGGGCTTTGACCATGCTGAAGCCGCGCACGTAGGTAGGGATTCCCCGGTCGGTGTCCAGACGATGTCGGGCATGTGAAACTGCAAAGTCGCATTTACCAGAGGATCGAAGGACAAGGAGAATGAATCACCATGAAAAGGATCGCATGCATTTGTGCAGTTCTCTGTTTGGGGCTGGTCATTGGCACGCAGGCAGATACCCGCAACAAAAAGACTCAAATCACCTTTCACGAATCAGTGGAAGTTCCCGGCGCCACACTTTCGGCCGGGACTTATGTGTTTAGGTTGATGGATACGCGAGCGGACCGGCACATCGTGCTGGTTACGAACGTCAAAGGGGACAAAACATTTGCCACCATTCTAACCATCTCGGATTACCGCCATAAGCCAACAGGCCATACCGTAATGACCTTCGGAGAATCCGAAGCGTGCGGCCCAGTGACACTCAAGTCCTGGTACTTCCCCGGAGATAATTTTGGCCAGCGTTTTGTCTATCCAAAGAACAAGGCGGCAGAGATCGCGTCGGCCTGCAAAGAGCCGGTTCCGGAAGTCGCGCAAGAAATACCGGCTGAGGCTCCGGCGATGGAAGCGGCTCCCGTGAAAGAAGTAACGCCCGAGAAGCAAGAAGTTCCGTACAATCCCGCTCCGTTGGCCGAGAATGACGTGAAGGATACAATGGGTTTCGACGCGGATCAACTGCCCAAGACCTCGTCGGACGCTCCTCTTTTCGCCGGTCTGGGTTTGCTGATGCTTGCGGGTGCCTTTTTGGCGCGTTATTCCTGGAAGCACTCAGCGTAGTGAATTCCATTCCGCTATACTTGCGGCTTGCCCTAATCGAGTTGGGGCAAGCCGCAATTGTTCCTCAAGAATTCGAGAATTCATTATGTCTTTGCAGGATGAATTAAAAACCGGCCAGGGCACGCCCCCCGATTTCTCTGCAGGAACTAGCGGTAATTCAATACGGCGAAACGTTTCCCGGTGGTCATACTATGTCTTGCTTGCCGTAGGTAGTGTATTTCTGATCGGAGCAATTGTCTTTTACCTAGAGGGCTACGTCTTTCAGGTTTATGGCAGCCACAAACTTCGTTCGCTTGCGACAGCGGCGGCCGGCACTGGATCGTCTTCAACGGGTTCATCATCCTCAGATTCTTCTTCGGCATCATCGGCAACAACAGCAGGTTCTTTCCATCCTCATACGGGGGATGTTTTAGGCCGGCTACAGATTCCCCGCCTCAACATTTCCGCGGTGATTGTCGAAGGGTCCGACGACGAGTCTCTGAAATTGGGGCCGGGACACGTGTCCGGAACGGCGCTGCCCGGTGAGCCGGGAAATGTGGCTATCGCGGGCCATCGGAATACCCACTTTCGTCCGCTGAAAGAAGTGCAGGCCGGCGACAAGATCTCCGTGACTACGCCGCGCGGGAATATGGAGTATGCAGTGCAATATGTGGAAATCGTAAGCCCCGACGACGTGGACGCAATTGCTCCTACGTCCGACTCGGAGCTGACCTTGATTACGTGCTATCCGTTCTTTTACGTGGGCAGCGCCCCGGATCGCTTTATCGTTCATGCGAAAAGCACGGCCCCGAAACAAGACGCCGCTGCGAAGCCGCAATCGCCTGAAACTCCCTTCACGCCGGCCAATGCCGTTCCGCTGCGAAGCGAATCCAGTGTGGTGGTGCTGAATGCCAGCGTCAGCGACCATAATAGCAAAAACGTCACGGACTTGAGCGAGGATGATTTCCGCGTGATGGAAGACGGAATGCAGCAGAAGATCGTCTATTTCAAGCGCGAGGACGTTCCGGTAACGATGGGAATCGTGGTGGACGATAGCGGCAGCATGCGCGCAAAAAGACCGCTGGTGGTGCAAGCAGCTCTTGATTTTGCACGCTCGAGCAATCCTCAGGACCAGATGTTCGTGGTGTCCTTCAATAATCGCGTTTCATTCGGTCTGCCCGCCGGAGTGCTCTATACCAGCGATGTTTCCGAGCTTTCCAACGCCTTTTCACACCTGGACACCATGGGAAAAACGGCGCTCTACGACGCACTGATGGTTGCTATTGAACATCTAGGCAGATCCCCGCTGCAACGCAAAGCTCTCCTGCTAATTAGCGATGGCGGCGACAACGCTAGCCGGCACACGTTGGGTCAAGTCATCAGTATGGCCGACCAATCTGGCGCGGTGATTTACACGATCGGCGCGTTTGACGAGACGGACGACGACAAAAATCCGGGCGTATTGAAGCACCTCGCAACTCTCACAGGGGGACAATTTTTCATTCCCGCAAAACTTTCCGATCTGCCTCAAATCTGCGAGAAAATAGCCCGCGATATCCGCAGCCAATACATCCTCGCCTACATGCCACCCAATCATGTCGCGGATTCCACGTTTCACAAGATCCAGGTTTCTGCCAGCGGACCGCATCATTCCAAACTTCACGTTCGCACGCGCGAAGGCTATTACGGAAACGTCACTCAGTCGCCGTGAGCGCAGAACTTGCATTTGCCTCGGTCATGGACTACGTGTCGCGGTAGGGACGACCATCGCTGATGAGTTACGAAGAATGCATAGAAGAGATACTGCTGCGATAGCTCTCGAATCGCACCTATCGGGGCAAAGTGATGGTCAGCGGCCGGTTAAGAATGATTGTCATTTCGGTGAATTTTGGAACGGCAACGTCGCGTCCGTGGCGAGTCAACATGAATGCGACCGACGCGCACGTACCGACAATCCTGGCGACTCCGGCAGTGGAGGCGTCGGTGGCCGTGGAGACGATGGCCTCGATGATTAATTGAGTTGCATCGTCCGCTTCCTTGGCAATTCCCGCGGTCACGGCGATATTTATCAACATCCACTTCATGCCTGGACGATCACCGTGCAATTTACCTTCGGGATCAATCTTCGTGTGCGACCGCTGATCGAGGTCCAAGCCGGTGACAGACGCCACCAGGGAGGCGTCCGCTCCGCCGGGAACAGTGAGGCCTGTGAAGGTAAGCAGCAAGGAGCCTGCCCGGCTCAGCATGCGCGGCGGTGTGCTCTTTACAACTCTCCCTTCCAGAAGTGTGCCCTCGGGCAAGACGACTTGCGAACCCAGCCAGACGGGTTCAATCAAACGGGCCCGAAACACGTCACCTGGATGGCTCTGCGAAGCGCTGACAGTGTCGAGAAGGATGATTTTGGCGGGCGTTCCTGCCGCGAGCGTTTTCGATTCTGGCGAAGAATGAGGCACTGGAGGAGCTTCATCCGCTGCTAACTTCGCGAATTGACTGTCCTTCGACGCAGTTACTTCGAGCGCCAGAATTGGCTTGGCTTTCTCCTTGCTCTGTTTGGATCGAACCGGTGCACCGGCGGATGGCGAATTGGGATCGTCACTCCGCGCGGCGGAGGTGCTAGGGGAGGGCAGCAGAGCGTTCGCTTTTAGCTGCGTATGAATACTTATTTCGTTTCGAATGGAAATCAGCGACACCGGGAACGAGCCCTCGGTGCCATCGGGGAGAAGAATGCTCGCCGATTGAAAGGTAGGGTAATTCTCGTGCCGCGGAGTGAAGACCTTCACGACCCAGGGCCAGTAATCGTTGGGTATTCTTTTTCGTCGCCCCAGCTTGTCCACAGTCAAACGCACGCGGCTGCCCGCGGGAAACAATTCACGCTCACCTTGATAGACATCGCGGGAGACTTTTCCCATGACGACGTCTCCCGGTTTGAGATGGGAAACTTTCACCGACGGATCGAGCTCCACTTTCATATAGAGCCCGGATTCATCGGACATCGAAACTTTGGTGTCGACCGTGTCTTGGCAGGCAGCACCGCGAGCGAGCGGAAACAGGAGCAGAAACAAGAAGACAAGAGGGATTCTTCGGAGCGCCTTTGCACCACAAATGTACAGAAGGCCGAGCGTCAATGTAGTTGAACTCTTGATTTGCGGAGCCTTCATCGCGTCACGATTGTACGACACGAACGAGCGATGGACATCAGGTTGAAACTTACTGAGATTTCGTGAATGCTTGCCAAAAAGGAAGCTCGGAAGCGGACGAGAAAAATTTTCGGCATCGCCAAATTGTTCCTTTCGCTTGCTGTTTTTTCAGGTGAGCTTTTTATAACCAGAAAAAGCGATAGGCCACAAGTCTCCCATAGAACCATGGTCGCCACATTGGACTACGTTCTGCTTTGTTGGTTTCGGAACTGACAGGCTTCGTCGCCAAGAAGCGATGAAAACCGCTGGTAGAGAAAACCCCAACCGCGGGGTCGCATGGCCCTGCAACCGAGCACATGGCGCGGTAGGTCAGAACAGATCTCGCTCGATCAAGTGGGCTGAGAAGCAAGAAAACTTCCAGCCGAAGGAGACATGTTTTTTCTTGACTCACACCGGCCTTCTCATGGAAGGAGTTAGGCCGCGCAATCTGATCGTTGAGATTTATTTCAATCTCTGTAACACGGCCGCCGATTATTTCGATTCGAGTGCTGGCATAATTGATGGATTACCTCGATTTTCTGCCTTGACATCTTTCGAAATTCGCTATATTAGACTTCCGCTTCCGTAGCAGTAACCGACAGAGTCTCACGGCAGCCCGGTACTGTAGGTACTAGCTGCCGTGAGTCCAAATTGAGTCAAGCCTGAACATGAGTTCAAACCAGGTATAGTGCGGCGTACCAGTAGGTAAAAAGTCCAAAACGGAAATGCTGGTTAAGAAATAGGAGGATCTATGAACACTTTCGCAAAGCGAATTCTGGGATTATTCCTCATCGGCGCCATGGCATTGCTGATCGTTACCCTCGTACCAGCAACGGCGAATGCGCAAATGGGGAAAGGGACCCGCTTCTGTACGAACCTATTTAACCCCAACCTAAACCCGAACGGAAGGATATTTGCGTCCCAGGGCGCACAAATGTACTGTTTCGGATCCCAACACAATTTCGGCAGTTTAAAACGCCCTCTCGCGGCGATAGTGCCAGGGATTAAGAACGTGGACGCTGCTAATCCAGGCGAAGATATAACGCCGAACGGGACGCAGGCCTATGGACAATCCGAGACCTCGATCGCCGCTGCCGACCAGTATGTGGTAGAGGCTTGGAACGATGCCACTGGGTTTTTCTCGCCCTGTCCATCACCAAACAATAAAGAAGAACTTACGGGATTTGGATTTTCCAACAATGGCGGGGCATCCTTCACGGATCTGGGTGGTCTACCCAATAACAACTGCGCCAACAGCCTTTACGAGGGTGACCCCAGTGTCGAGGCTTGGGAGTTTCAAGGACAACACTATTTCTATATCTCCAGTCTATTCGCTACCTTTACCGGTGGACTAGAGGTAGCCGTTACCGCATGCCAAGTAACCGGGCCCTCACTCCAGTGCGGACAGCCGACGGTTGTAGCGACGAGCCCAACCGGAGCCAGCGGGTTCTCCTCTCTGGACAAAGACTTTATGGCCATTGATCCCATGAGAGGCAGACTCTACATCTCGTACACCGACTTCGCTGCGGGCGACTCAATCGCTCTGGCGGCCTGTGATCTGACGAACAACCCGATGCAGCCGGTGTGCTCGAATGGATCGGGCAATGGGCCAATCTATCTCGTCGTGGCTCCGCCTGATCCCAATGGCTGCGAGAATGAGGGTGCGTATCCGGCAGTGGACGTCAGTACTGGCGATGTCTACGTAGCCTACGAGCACAACTGGCCGAGCGTCTTTGCTTTTGGCGCCTGCTTAACTGACCCCACGAAGGAGGTTGTCAGCTTTATCCCGGCCAGCTGTCTCACCTTGCCAGGACCTAGCCCGTGCTCTACATTTACTCACACCGCGGAGTTAGTGACTTCCCTGTCTGGAGCGTTTATTCCTGGGTATAATCGCTTCCCGATGAACGATTTTCCCCGGATCGCAGTGAGCGACAGCCACGGGACGGTCAGCATCGTGTGGAACGACGCGAGGGTCAAACCGTCCGGGGATATACTCCTGCAGAGCTTCTCTCTGGGGAGCCTCTTCCCGATCCAGTTTGCGCCTGTAGTCGTGGATAAGGCTGCGACATCCGGACAAGGCTGGCAATTCATGCCCGGAATGCGCAACACTGATGACGAGGGCAACCTCTACATTAGCTGGTATGGCAGGGCAAAACCAGATACAGCGATCACCGACGTGTACGAGGCTGTTGGGGTAAGTCCAAGGACGACTGCGACCCCATCTAATATCAAGATTACGAATGTGGCGTCGGATTGGAATGCGGTCAGCTCTGACATCGTTCCCAATTTCGGTGACTACACCGACAACTATGTTATTGCCAGAGGTTTCGGACCACCGTTTACAGGCGAGATAGATTATACGGCTTGGTCCGATGGCCGACTAGGTGATCCACAACCCTTTGAGGCCCATATCACTCACTGACGTAACTGGCCTGTGGCCGCCATTAACAGGGTGGCGGCCACAACCGTTTTGTTCCATTCGATTGTCGGCACCTTCCAATACATGTCGCCGGAGCAGGTGGAAGGCAGAGAAGTGGACGGTCGCGGTGACATCTTCTCTCTCAACGCGGCGCACTATGAAATGCTGACCGGGCGACGGGCCTTTCAAGGCAAGAGGCTACTCAGCGTGGCCTCCGACCACTGACAGCCCCGACACAGCCCTTGTCATCGTATCTGCTCTTTATGGAGCGGCCTTCTCAGCGGTCGGCGCTACACCGAAACTTTGTACGGTGCATACGTGGACTACCACGGAACCCGATCAGGATTACAAGGCCGACCTTATCCGACTCTCCATAAACTTACAGCTTAAAGAGTGTTGCATCGACCGATTGAGCTGGCACGACCACTCAGGAGTTCGCTTCGGGAGTGCGCGTAGCTGGACCGAAACGCCTCGGAAGGATTTTGAACGAGCGTCGCGGAATCTACGAGACCGGCCTGCGTTGGCTAATGATCTCGGCTATCCAACCTTCTAGTAGTAACCTCTGATCGGGTGTCATCTCTATGAAGGCGAGGCCCATGCCGAATCTCGAGTCGCAGTAAGCTACCTTGGCCTTAGTCTCGAAGACGCCCTGGTCTCTGAGAATCCGCAAACCGACCAGCGTGCCCTCGGAGAACGGATTTAGCGCGTCAACATAGCAGCCCCCAACGCCCAGTTCCGAGATCCGGGCTGAGAGTACCGCCCCAGAACGCAGCTCGGTCACCTCCGCAGAAGCCACGAGCGCGCAGCGCCGAACGGAACGCTTATTGGCTATTCGCACCGGCTTGTTTCTTTGGCTCATCGAGCATCACTTCCGCGCAGAAATTTCGCGCTGCATCACCTTGCTTGAATCTGCCAGCTAGTGTCGGAGGGCTGCCCCATTCCGCATGATGCAGTTCGCCCTTCGGCTTCTAGTTGGCATACTTTCTGGTCTGAGATCGGCATGGATCGATCTTAGGAAAGACCACGCCCCAAAAACCAGGCGACGGTCTCAGGAACTCTATGGCCACCAGCCTTACCAGACTTCCGCCCGATAGCATCGGCCCCAGATAGACAATCCGGGAGTCCGCGGTTTCTCCGGTACCCTCGTTGACGGTCACTAGTTGTTGCTCTCGATTCACGGCCGCTCGGAGAGCGATAAGCCCGCCCCAAAGGCTGACCTTCACAGCATATGCTTCTTCGACGAGAAACCGTTTGTTCGTGCCCGGCTCGTAGATTCTCAGTGGAACACGCAGCGTCACACGACTGCTGCGTCTGGTTGGTGCCCCGTTTTTTCCCGGCATAGGCTGCTCCTTCGGTATGTACGGGCAGGATCGACTAGAGGCCCGCAGTCTTCAATAGTACCTCAGGACATTGGCCCTTAATGCTATCTGGCAGCTCGAAAAAAAACCCTTGCCAGGTCGAGTCGCGCTCATGAGAAGCGAATCGCATGGACTCAAGCTTTACGGTGCAAATAGAAGCCATAAAGACTTAGGCCGAGCCCGCCCAAGAAGAGTACGGGTGCCAAATAGACGGTCACCACTGGCTGAATGGGGAAAGGAAGTTTCATCGCGCTGTAACCACCTGCGAAGTAATGGATGACCGCAGCTAGAAGCATGTACAGCAGCCCCTGGCGAATTTTTCTTCGCCCGACGTCGGAGCGGGGAGGTGCAGCCGCGCGGAGCTCCGGAATTGCCTCATGACAATGCGGACACTCGGCCAGATAGTCAGACACAAGCTTTCCGCAGTAGGGGCATTGGCGAGTAGGCACAGAATAGCCTCTCCTGACAACTCTCGCGGCTATCGTAGGTTTCGGAAGTGAAGTTGTCAAATTCTTGGGAGTCAGAAGGCAAGGACGAGCGGGGAATTAACGGAGGTCCCAGAAGAATCCTTTCCGCGCAAGAATTCGAGAGCCACCGCCTGCGTAGCCAAGCTCCGTTCAGAGAAGCTAAAGAGTAGGAAGTACTGCTGTCGAATATGACACTGGGGACGCGATTTGTCTCTGGCGGGTTGGGATCCGCGTTGTCACATGGCTAGATCTGGAACGGGATCCTTTCGGCCGACTTATCGGGCATTAGAACGGATTAGTCCGAACGATGCCCGTCAATTGTGGAGACGCTCTCGGTGGGAAAACTACTTAACTGCAATTCCCACTCCATCGACCTTATACAAGAAGTATCCAATAAGCTCAGATAGTTTACTTTCTGTGGCGCGAGATTCGAGGCGGGCGAATCGGGTGTCTCACGGCAAGACACCTTTTAACCTATTTTGCTCCGCTCAATCGCATCTGACGAGAAGCATCTCGTGCAAATTGGTCTAATCTATGCCCGTGCCTGAAAGCGAGAGGCTTGCCGGGGCTCCTGGCCCGCTGTCCGTCAGGGTGAGCGTCGCGCTAAACGGTCCTGAATCCGGTGGCGTGAACATGACCTGAAATACGCAGGTCTGCTGCGGGTTCAGCGTAGCGGGGCAGTTGTTGGTCGAGGTAAATGTAGTGCCGCTGGGAGAGATGCTGAAGCCGGTGATGTTTACAGGTGCCGCGCCATCGTTGATCAAGGTTGCACTCTGCGTGCTGCTGAAACCGGGAACGACGTTCCCCAGGTTCAGGCTGGCCGTGGTAAAGACCAGTGCACCCGCTCCGCCGGTCCCGCTGAGAGCGATCGTCTGCTGCGGACTGCCAGGGGAGTTGTCTTTAAGCGTGACAGCTCCATTCCGGAGCCCTGCTGCGGTCGGCGAAAAACTCACGGTGATCGAGCAGTTCTGGCTGACGTTGAGAGTGCCCGGGACGGGGCAAGTGTTGCTCTGGAAGAAGTCTCCGCTGTGCGTGATGCTGGTGAACTTCACCGAGTGATTGCTGACGTTGGTTACCGTCACAGTCTGGGAAGCGCTGGTGAGTCCCATCTGCAAGAAGCCGAAGTTCAGGCTCGACGCAGAAAACGTCATGCTCAGCGGTGTATAGAACTCGGCGGTGTTCACGACCACACAACAGACACTGGTCGTACCAATGCCGCCGTCCGCCAATGCGCGTCCCGTCCCCAGGAGAGTCGTGGAGTGATACGCTTGCGCGCGGCTCAGGCTCGCCGCGGCGGTGAATTTGTCTGTGGCTTCATTGTAGATCTCAACCTTCGAGGTCGGGATGTAGCCAGTACATTCCTTGCCGCAGCTAATTGATTGCCCTTCTCCACCCGCGACCAGAACGGTGCCGTCGGTGAGAAGAGTGGCCGTGTGACCGTAACGCCCTGTCACCATCGGCCCGGTAAGGGTCCATGTGTTGGCAGTGGGATCGTAGAGTTCCGCTGAGTTTATGGGGAACCTGGAAGTGGTGCCGCCGGTAACCAACACTTTGCCATCCGAAAGGAGAGTTGTAGCGTGAAAGAAGCGTGCTGCATTGGTGCTGGCCGCACTACTCCACGTGCCCTTGGAGGGATCGTAGAGTTCGCAGGTGAAGGTGGCAGCGCCAGTAGAGCCTGCAACGACTAACACCTTGCCGGTTTTCAGCCGCACGGCGTTGTGGTAATAGCGAGCCGTGATGAGGTTGCCCGTCATCGACCAGCTGTTCGACGCCGGATCGTAGAGTTCACTGATCGCCGTGTCGGCGCTGCAGAGACTCGACGTGCAGCCGCCTGTCACCAACACTTTCCCGTCTTGGAGCAGGGTGGCCGCATGGCCAAGTCGAGCCACGGAGAGGTTACCCGCAGATGACCATACTCCCGTGGAGGGATCGTACAGCTCGGCGCTCGCCAGCACGGTGCTGCCGGTACCCAGTCCGCCGGAGACCAGCACCTTTCCGTTCGCCAGCACGACCGCCGGAAAGACCTCTCGAGCTTCAGACATGCTTCCGGTGAGTGTCCAGGTGTTCGGACCGGACGCATATAGTTCCGCCGAAGCGAGAACATTACCGCTGTTGTCGACTCCCCCGATCGAGAGAACCTTCCCGTTGACCAACTTCACCTGGGCGTTTAATTCGCGCGCGGATTGCATCGTAGCGGCACTTGCCCATTGGCCTTGAACCTGAGCGGAAACCGGGTGGATGTTGACAAGCACGAACGTGAGCGTCAGCGCTGCGCATGAGAATCTCTTCATGGCCAGTTCTCTCCTCATTGTCTTCGCAACTTCAAGGTCGAATGGGAATTCGCTAGGCTGGGGACTGGCGGAGTGTACACTAGAATTTCCTTTTTGGCTTTGAAAACAGCGCCATAGTACACCCGTCTCGCTTGTTCGCATACTGTAAAGCGATTTTCATCGAGAGCACTCCCGACGGTCTGCCATCCACACCAGCACAGCACAAAATTGCCCCATTTGTGGCCTACTTTTGCAACATCTCTCCTTACCCCAACCCCGCTGTAGATAGATTCCGCTGCTGCCTTGGCCACCAGCTCTCTATCCCGTCCGTAGCGGTAGCACCGCGATCCGGCCCAGCATCGCTCCGAACCGCCGCCGATTCAGATGTCCTTCCGCCAGCAGAAGCCAGTAGTAGCGGGCATGCCTCACCAGCCGCCCCCCGGTCTTCACCAGTCGTTGTTGCAAGCTCGTCAGCGACCAATTCTCAATCCTCTGCGGCAGTGCCAGCCGCCGCCACAGATTCCCCAAGTTGTAAGCCAACAGGCTCAATGCCAGCCGGACTTGGTTCGAGCGGAACCGATGGCAAGAAAGCCGCGTCATTTTCACCGCCTGCTTGCCTTCCTTGATCCACTGCTCCGCCGTCCCTCGCTTGTTGTAGAAGCGCACTACCGCCCGGCTCGGTGTCTCCAGGTTGGTCACGATGAACCCCACTCGTGGGAACAACTCCCCGAAGTGGAACTCCACCTTCGCCACCACCCGTCGCGCCCTCTTCCAACTCGCCGCTTGGTAGAGAAAGCCCTTGTACCACACGATGGGCTTGTGGGTCGGCCGTCCCACAGGGCGCGTCAGCAGCTCCGAGATAACCCGTTCCAAGCTGTCGTTGGCAGGAATCCGAATGGCGTACTTCACGCCCCGCTCCTCCAGGGCCTCGTAGATCTCCGGCTTGGCAAAGGCGGCGTCAGCGCGAAACACCACCTCCTGGTCCAGCTTCTGCTGCCGTTCGATCTCGGGCAGCAAGAGTTCTTCCCAACCGTCGGCGCTGTGCACGTTGCCCGGGCGCAGCTTGGCGGCCAGGCAGTTTCCCTCGTGATTGAACAGCAACAGCGGGTGATAACAAGTAGATTCGAAGTGCCCGTTGTAGGCGCTTTCCTCCTGCTGCCCGTAGACCGGGATCTCGGTGCTGTCCATGTCCAGCACTACACGCTCCCGCGAACCGACTGATTCCGTCCGGGCGATCAAATCCCGGTTGATCGCTTCCAGGCCAGCCAGGTTCTGGTCTTGCGCCAACACTTCGGTTTCGAACGACTGGAGCCGAGACGTCAGGGCCGCGCCACGGTCCCAGATCTTTTCTGAACCGATCAGCCGCAGGGTGGGGTCTTGCGAGAGGCACTCCGCGTCGTTCACGTCTTCGTATCCCGCCAGGCGGCTGTACACCGACTGTCGCAACAGGTCCGCGAGCGGCAACTGCGTGTTCTTGCCCCGAGAGTCGGTCAAGTGTTGGTCTATAAGTTCACTGAGTCCCAACCGCTCATCCAATTCCCGCACGAGAATCAGGCCACCGTTCGAAGTGACACGCGACCCTTGGAAATCGACCTTCAAAGAAGCATTGAAAAGGAACTGAAATGGTTGGTTTGGCTTCTCACCCACGGGGTGTGCACCTCCAGAGCGGCTTCATCCCGTTCAAACCTGCACAAACATAGATGAAGATGAGCGTCCAAAGGTTAGTAGGTAGAATTCAAAATGGAAATGTGGGCTTAAAGGAGGGCAGTCTGCGTTGGCCAGCCGCTGACGGAGTCTCTTTACAATGAGCAGACGGGACTACTCACCGTTGCTGGATTTGCTCCATCCCACGGCAAACATCTCAAGATTCCCGTACTATCGATAAAGTAAGCCTCACCGTTCGTTACAGGAGATGCGGAAAAAAGCCAATAACTGCCGCTTGAAATGTAGGTGTAAGTATAGCCACCCATCTGAAATGGAGAGGCTGACGGCGGAATCATCGGAATGAACACCGAAGAATTACACCCTGCATTTGGCACAGCGCAGTAAGCAGCCATGACGTTCGCATTTGCGACCTGCAGCACGTATTCTTTCGCGCGATTCTGGTTAGAGGCTTGTCGCATTGCGACCGCGCCGGGGATCGCCATAGCAAACAAGGTGCTCATAACGAGAAGCACCATTACCATTTCCAAAATCATGGCGTAGCCTGCTTGTTTGTTTCGCACAAATCTCCTCAAAGTGCGCCGGGGAAAATCTTTGTTAAAATTGCCGAGCCGAACCGCACGACCGTATTATGAGAACGGGCGGTAGGAAGCATAGTCACTATCTTTCCGCTCGTTTGCACGTCTCAAAAAGCCGCAAAATGAGGACGCGCCATCCGAGTTTTCATCTACTTCACCTCGATAACCATACCGATGATTGTCACTGAATCCTATAGTACGAAAGATTCAATCTACCAGGACGCCCATCGCTCTGAGTTAGCGCACAAAATATCCGTAGAGTTAAGGCCGTGAGATTAGCTCTAACAACTCCTAATTAAGCGCGATTCGGACAAACGGATTTCCTGCGCCAGAACAATGAATTTAGAAACGGTCGAACGAAAGGGTGCGGTTTCGCGCGCGCCTCGCCGGACAGTCCCGTATGGATGCGGGAGTCTACACGTTTGTCTTCAGCAGAAGGCTCCTGTCGCGGGCGACATAGCAGCGGGACGCTGATGAAGGTTCCCCCGCTGCCAAATGCGTCGAACCCCACTGACAGTGGACTCGCGGGATTAGCCAAAGAGACAGGAAACAAATATCGGACGCCGAAAAGCGTCTTGAGCGTTTGCGTTTGTCCGCCCCGGTGTAGAATGCAAAGCGATTTCCGCAACGAAAGAGGCGCCTGTGAAGACATGTAGACGGGTTTTCGGCTTGTGGTTCTTGTACGCGACGGCAGCCGCAGCCCAGGTGACAGCGATCAAAGCCGGGCGGCTCGTGGATGTCGATTCCGGAACGATCCTCACCGATCAGGTGGTATTGATCCGCGATAATCGCATCACGGCAGTGGGTAAATCACTCGCAATTCCCGCGGACGCGGCCGTGATCGACCTTTCCGCAATGACCGTTCTGCCGGGATTGATCGATTGCCATACGCACCTGGCGGATGGAGCGCACGAGACGGAGCCGTTGAAGCAGTTGACGAAGACAGCGGCGCAGGTGGCTCTTGAGTCCGTGCCGAATGCGCGGGTTACGTTGGAATCGGGATTCACTACGGTTCGGGATGTTGGCGTATACCGCGCGCTGAACGACGTGGCTCTGCGCGATGCGATCGCGCGTGGCGACATTGTCGGACCGCGCATGTTTGTGGCCGGCGCATACATCACAATTTCCGGCGGCGCAGGGGCCCTGACCGGCACCGCACCGGATATTACACTTCCGTGGGATTTGCACTATGGCGAAGCAAACAGCCCATGGGAGGTACGCGAGAAAATCCGTTTGCTAGCGAATCACGGCGCAGATGTTATCAAGGTGCTTTCGACTGGAGCGGTTCTAGAGCACGGCAGCAATCCGAATTCGCAGGAATTCACAATGGAGGAGCTGCAAGCGGCAGTCGATGAGGCAAGTCATTTCGGGTTGCGTGTCGCCGCGCACGCGCACGCCCGGCAAGGCATCAAGAACGCGATTCGCGCGGGTGTAGCATCAGTCGAGCACGCGACAATGATCGATGATGAAGGGATCGCGCTCGCCAAAGCGAACGGGACGTACCTTGACATGGATATCTATGACGAAGAATGTATCGAGGAGGAAGGGAAACGCGCCACTATTCCTGCGGATTTCCTGCAGCACGACGTCGATCTGGGGCAGATCCAGCGCGACAACTTTCGCAAAGCCGTGAAGGCCGGAGTCAAGCTGTCATTTGGCACAGACGCTGGCGTGTGTCCTTACGGAACGAATGCGAAGCAGTTCGCGTTTATGGTGCGGTACGGAATGACGCCGATGCAAGCGATTCAAGCGGCAACGAGCTCGGCGGCCGATCTTCTGGGACATTCAAACGAACTTGGCTCGATCAAGCCCGGAAAGTATGCGGATATTATCGCCGTGAGCGCCGACCCGATGCAAAATATTCGCGCGCTCGAAGATGTGAAATTTGTGATGAAGGCCGGTAAGGTTTACGTGCGCAAGTAAAACCGGTCCTCGAAGCCCATAGATCAGGGCGGCGCGCTCTGACCCGCTCTCAGCCCGAACAGCCATTCGCAAGAGCTACTGGAAGCACTCTTCGACTTTGCCAATGCGCGGCATCTTCGTCGGATCAAGTGCGCAACTTGGGCTACGGGTCGGATCTTTATGCGCGCCAGAACGAGCACTGCTACTCCGCCGAGGTGGACGAGGAATCGCGGTATTCGCAGGAGGTGCTGAAGACAGTAATCGAGGAATACTCCGCTGAGGAAAAGTAGGAGAGGCACTTTCACGAAGAGTGTGAAAAAAATCGTGACAGCCGCAGCCCGGCCCCAATCACAAGCAGCGATCATCTGACACGAATGCCCGACCGTGCGGCGCCTTGAAGAAAGCCGGTGACGGAAGTGTGTTCCCTTCCAAAGTAAACAAGACCTTCGACCGTGGCCGCGGGTGGAAGATATTGTCGTCATCTCTCTGGCGCGCAGTGATGCTCCGAATGACCAGGATTCACAATCCCGTACCGGAACGCTCGGGTAAGCCTACGGCTCTCCCACCCCGGGTCCCTTCTTTGACCGCAGGTCACGCACAAAAGGCGCTATGGATCATGGGTTTCGCGACCCGTCTTGACTTCCGTCGCGCGAGGTTCTATAGAGTGGCTATCTAGCAGCGGGTGGTGCGGGCGAGATCTTTTTGGGCCGCGCTCGCAGCCCCATTTAGTCGGCAGCGAATCCTCCATTCCGGGGGTGGATGATGATTCGAGGGGGGAGTGCTGTATTTGCGCTGGGTGTGCTTTTGATGCTCGGATTTGTGGGCGTGTCCGCGGCGCAGTCCAACGAGGGCCGAATTCTGGGAACCGTGACCGACTCGCAGGGGAAGGTTGTCGTCGGCGCGAAGATTACAGTTCTGAATACGGGCACGAGCGCGAGCCGCGATTTGGTGACGAATGGGGTCGGCGATTACGTGGTGCCCAACCTCCCACCCGGCGTGTACACCATCACGGCGGAAGCAACCGGTTTCAAAAAGGTCGAGCGCCCCGACATTCGGTTGGAAGTTGGACACGACCTTCGGATCGACATGCAACTAGTGCCCGGTGCGGTCACTGAAGTGGTGATCGTCACGGAGGAAGCGCCGCTGATCAACACCACCAATGATTTGATTGGTGGCTCCCTCTCGAACAAGGAAATTAACGATCTGCCACTCAATGGTCGTGATTATCAAAACCTTCTCGTCCTGCGTCCGGGCGTCAGCCGCACTCCGGGTGGAGGGTTTGAATCCATCGTCGCCAATGGAATGCGCCCGGAGGACAATAATTTCGTGATTGACGGCGGCGACGACAACGATCCTTACTATTCTGGGAATGTAATCAACGCAGAAGGTGTCCAGGGCACTCCCGGTTCGATTCTTCCAATTGATGCTATTCAGGAGTTCAACACAGAGGAGAATCCTCCGCCGGACGTCGGCTGGAAACCGGGCGTCACCGTCAACATCGGATTGAAGTCAGGGACGAATAATTTTCACGGCAGCGCATATGGTTTCGAGCGTAACAATGTCCTCGATGCACGCAACTATTTCAACGTGGTCGGCACTGGTCAAAACGCGCTGCGGCAGCACCAGTTCGGGGGCAGCATCGGCGGGCCGATAAAGCACGACAAGATTTTCTTTTTCGGCGCCTACGAGGGAGTCCGCGCCCTTATTGCCAATCAGTCTGCAATTGTATCCCCCGTCACAAGCTCGACCCCTCTACCGACACCGAGTACACCGACCTGCTCATTCGGCACCAAGCAGGGTGATTGTGCCAGCAGCATATCAGACGCGCTCAGGGATCTCGCGAATGGAGGGATCACGCCAAATCCGCAGAGCCTGAATTTGATCGGCATGGGAGTATTCACGGGAAATGGTCCATATCCCGGCTTGTTTCCAATGAACAACACTCAGTCCACAAACCTGACCACCGCATTCCCAAACGTGAATCGCTCTGACACGGGAATAGCCAAGGTCGATTTCCATCCCTCGACGAACAATACAATCTCCGCCCATTATCTGGTCGGCGACAGCACGCAGACGGAACAAGACTTCACGGTACTTCAGCCGGAATGGCTCTCACAATCAAATATCCTTGCCCAGGTGTTCGGCGTCGGCTGGACGTGGACTCCGAGAGGAAATTGGGTGAATGAGCTCCGGTTCGGCTTCATCAATTTCTGGCAACAGATCCAGGCCGTGGATCATGCCGCAAATCCGCTCACGACCTATGGTCTCAACACGGGTGTCACGACTCCGATCAATTTCGGCCTGCCGGAGATTGATATAGGGAGTTTTACGCAGCTCGGAAATGCCAGCGGATGGCCACTCTACACCACTCCAAACCGGACATACCAGATCGCCGACAATGTCTCCTACACGCATGGAGCTCACACGATACGCTTCGGAGGAGAAGTGCGGCGCGGCTCGACCGATAATGTCCGCGACCGCACCGGAAAAGGGCGGATCCAATTTACAGGACAGAGCGACTTGCGATTTCCCACAGACCCCAGCACCGGACTGCCCACCGATACTCCCCTCGAGGACTTCCTGTCAGGTACCCCTTCCGCAGGCAAGATTTTCGTCGGGAATTCCGAGCGCAACGTTCACTTCTGGTCTTACGGCGTGTACGTGGCAGACGATTGGCGTGTGAATCCTCGCCTCACCGTTAATCTCGGTTTGCGTTACGAGCTCAATACAGTCATCAAGGAAGCTCACAATCTCCTTGGAAACTTTGATCCCAACGTCGGACTCGAACAAGTGGGCGTCAATGTCAGTTCGCCCTACAACGGCGACCACAATAATTTCGCGCCGCGGGTCGGGATCGCCTGGGATCCCTGGGGCAAGGGGAAAACAGTCATTCGCGCCGGGGCAGGGATCAATTACGAGATTCCCCACCTGTCGATCTTTCTCGGGCAGAACGGCGTGGACAATGGGACCACGCCCGGCCTGAACGACATCCCGACTGGCGCGATCGGCTCCAACATTGTAGCCAACGGTGGCAACATCGTGGCCACGGGTCTGAACGTGCTTCCAAATTGGGCGGATACCTCAACCCCGCTCTTTCCCGTGGCCAATGAAGTCCTCGATTGCCGCCCTCCTGATCCCGTGCTTCATCCGAACAGCACCCCTTGCGACATCCTGGGCGTGACGCGCAATCTCCGCACGCCCTACGTTATCTCTTGGAACCTGAACGTCCAGCATGCGTTCACGAATACCACGTCGCTTCAGGTGGGCTACGTGGGAAACGAGGGAGTCAAGCTTTACAGCGTTCGCGACATCAACCAGGCGAATCCTGCCGCAGGGTGCGCGCCGTTCGACACCGTGTGCGAGCAGTCCTCGCGGCCCTTCACGGCCAATTGTCCGCCGAGCATGGGGGGCCAGGGGCTCGGCGGCCCCTGTTTTCCGTTCCTGGAATTCGTGAATTTCCTCGAGAATGGGTACACATCAAGCTACAACGGATTGCAAGTGACGGTGACGCAGCGCGTCTGGCACGGCCTGAATTTCCTGGCTGGGTACACATGGGCGCACTCGATTGACGACGCGAGCTTTAATCGGGCCGTTCAGCCGCAGAACAGCCTGGCGCCAAACCTGGAGCGCGCCACGAGCGATTTCGACATCCGCAACCGCTTTACTCTCGCGCTGACCTACACGCTGCCCTCCAAGGAGATGAAGTGGCAGATTCTGGAAGGATGGCAGATCAACTCGATCGTCACTCTCCAAGGGGGCACTCCATGGACAGTTCTCGATGGCGTTCTGAATGGCGACGACATCAGCACGACCAGCGAGTACGCAGATCGTTGGGACTTTTTTGGCAATCCCAGCGACTTCAAAGCCACACCAGCAGGCATTCCCTTCTTCGCGGGCACCAGCAATCCGTCTTGTCTGGCGAGGGCCATCTCTGTGGATGGCGGAAACGCCGCCGGACCGACCAGTACGTCACTCGCGACCTACGGATGCTACGCGAATGGCAACTCTGTGATGATCCCGCCGGCTGTTGGAACATTTGGTACGATGCGCCGCAACATGTTTCGAGGCCCAAGCCTGAACAACTGGGACTTTTCGATCGTGAAAAACACTCGGTTGGGCGAGCGCGTGAATTTCCAGTTTCGCGCGGAATTCTTTAATATTTTGAATCACCCGCATTTCGCGAACCCTGCAGCCTCAACTCTGCTTTTCGAAGATCCTTCGGGATCTAATTTTGGCTGCGCCTGTGCCACGCCAGACGTCGGCGCTGCGAACCCGGTCATCGGCACGGGAGGTCCGCGAAACATTCAGCTTGGCCTGAAATTTATTTTCTAGAGGGGAAGCCCAGCCCTTCGATTAGGCCATAACGTCCGAACAGGAAGCGCGCTATCTTGCAGCCGCGCCGGAACCGCTCGCCTCAATTGCTTCTATGGGCATAGTAGCAATCGAGCCGATTCAGCTGCGGTCGTGCAACCGCAGTTAACGCTCCTCTGCCACCATATCCAATGAGGGCCTCCTGGGCAGTCCCTACATAACAATCCGTCGAGGGTTTCAAGGAAGCGTGATCGATGCAGACGGAGAGGTTCGGTTTAGGCCGGCCCGGGAAATGACATTCGCGAACACCGTTTATTCGATAAAGAACATGATGGACTGTTTGCAGATAGGAAAAGATTCGACGGAGAGCAAATCCCAAGTACATACCACAACTCCCTCCAAATCCTTCCCTTTCAATCTCAGTTTTGAAAACAAACGAGTTAGAGAAATATCTGGTAGTGGCATCATGTGCTGAGATGTGGCTCCGCATGCATGAGGTCCCCAATTTCCCCCTCAGCGAAGAAACAGCGAAATACTTTCACGGGTTGCCAACCCTTGAATAACACCAATCCTTCGGTTGAAAGCCGAAAGCGCGTGCTCCCACCAGGCTCAATCTGGATCGTTTGGTGTGCTGCTGTCGCGACGACGTCACAGATGAAAGCTAATCTCTTTACAAGTCCGTTTTATCGTTGTCTTTTTTCTCGACGAAATTCCTTAACATTTCGAGCGCGCCCGGCCAACCACCGGTATAGTCCTTGCGCGCTGCTTCTTCTTTCGCGAGGCCGCTGTGTGTGACCTTCACGTGAGTGCCGTAAGTATCTGATGTTAGTTCCCAACGCACGATGGTTCGGAGCGATTTGTCTTCGTGCCAGTTGGCGATCCAGGTGTAAACGAGAAGGCGCGGGGGATCGAATTCGAGTATTTCGCCGTGACACTCAAACTCATTTACATCATTGACGACAACCGTTCCCTTTTCAGTTAAATAACGGTAGCGGCCGCCGAGACGAGGATTCATCTCCCAAAGACGGACAGGGCAGCTTGCGTCGGTAAACCAGCGTATGAGTTCTTGCTGGTCCGTTAATGCTTTAAATACCCGCCCCGGTGGCGCCGCGATGTGAATCTCGGCCACGACGGAGTCTTTCTCGATTATGGATTTGATCTTGGTAGTTTTCATGGTTCACTTCGCATAAGAAACCCCTGCCTCTCAACGAATTGGAGATGCGGAGCATCTTTCGCAAATCGTCTCGTTAGCTATTTTCATGTTAAATATCTCCTTTTTGTCTTGGGATTAGATTTCGCAGCATGGCTCTGATTGGTTTCTCGGGCGCGCTCTGCTTCGACAAACGTCTTCAAGTTCGTCAGATTCATTTTCCAGAAGTTGCGGTACTGATGGAGCCAGGAATCTATGGTGCCAAGCGGCCCGGGATTGAGTTGATAGATGCGGTGCCGGCCTTCGCGGTGCTCACGAACCAAGTGAGCGCGGCGAAGCAGGCGCAGGTGCTTAGAAATGGCGGGGCGGGAGACCGGAAATGCTCCGGCTATTTGTCCTGCCGGCTGGCTGCCGCGTCTCAGAAGATCAAGGACGGCGCGCCGGGTGGGATCGGCGAGGGCTTGAAAAGTTACGTCTGGCGAATATTTAAGCGATTGGCTTCCCATAATGCGTAACCTTACAGTTACGCGATAGAACTTGTCAAGAGGATTTTGAATGCCGCCTCGAGTATGTGTGCCGGAAAGTATGCAGGTGAAAGTTGGCATCTGGCCATTCTTGATCGTCAGCTAAACGCCAACATGTGGATTATGGAAAACTTTTAGACAGTTCATTCCACCAGAGTCTGCGGGCACAGGGGGCCAACGACCGAAAGTGACACAGTGCCCGTCCAAGTTAAATTTTTTGGGGAAAATGAATATGCACCATAGAGGGAAAGCCTACGGCTGCGGGCAGAAATGAGAAAGGCGAGCCAGTTGTTGCCTGACTCGCCCGTCCATGCAAATCTTCCAGTGTAATTCTCGAACTACCGCCCGAACAGTTTTCGCCGTAAGGGCACCAAGCCCAGCAGGCTCGTACCAAAGAGAATCAGGGACGATGGCTCCGGAGTCGCGCTCACGTTGCTGGTTATGGTGTAATCAAGGGAATATGTACCGAAGTTGTCACCATAGCAGCTAGGCCCGCCGTCGTAATTGCAAGCATCGCTGATGCCTAAATAAAGCTTGCCAGCGCCAGTCGGAATATAAAATTTCTGGACACTACCGGAGCCGTCACCGGTGAGTCCATCACCAATAAAAAATACCTGATCGAGCAGCGGGGAAAGCGAAGTAAAAGACGTACCCAATGTCAAAAAGTTAAGCGCGGCTGGTGCCGGCCCCGACGGACCTCCCGCAGCGATGAACACGCCGACTAGATACCCCGCGCCCGGCCCCGATATGCCCGAGATGCTCCCAGCGCCACTCTCGAAGGACGAGGACACGGCAGCCCCTACTCCGTCTGGATCGTTTAAATTACTCCCGGCATTAAGCGTGATGCACTTTGCCAACGAGCCGCATCCGTCGGTTAGCGAACCCATGACGTTGGCAAAAGTAAAGTAACCGCCGGACGTAAGGGCGATACCGCCCGGCACAGTGCCTCCGGCGATGGAGGCAACTGAGCCTTGGGTACCAGCCGCAAATATAACAGCGTTTGCGTTAACAGTCGTGCTACCCGTTATGCTACCGGCAAAGGCTTGTCCCGCAAATACAAGAGCGAAGAGAAGAAGGCCCATCCCCTGAAGAGTTCTTTTGACACGGACTTGCATGCTTCCTCCGTAAATTGTCGCGATTGATCTGCTACTGGCCCGGGCCTAAGAACAATTGATGAGTTGGGGGAAAGCCCAAAACGCGGTCATGTCGCAGCATATCGCCTGCCAAGCACGTGTATTTTTGATAGTGATTGATGAAAAAGGAGTTCCATCGCGTAGCGACGACCTAGGCCAAATCATCATGCAAAACTTTGCACATAAACTCCTTACGATTCTCCGGCTTATTGCGCCTACGATGTTTGTTGGGCTGGGTGGAACCGCGCAAGTCTTGGACCTGTGCTCGCCATGGCAATATCAAACTGCACCGGAAGGCTGGTGGGGCTTTACGCGTACGGTGTTAGACAACCATCGGACACAGGCGTTATTTCCTAATTCTGTTTGGAAAGTACATCCATCTTAATGAGCGTTCTTGCAAAAAACTCTGTGGAGACGTTCTTGAATTTTGAAAACTAGACCGACCTTCTCGGGCTCCAAAGCTAATTGGGTAAGATTGGTTGAGTTTTTCTTATCCCAATAACACCCATTCGGTGCGTAAGCTCTTCGAATAAAATTATCCGCTTCGCTTTTCTCACGCGCATTTTTGAATTTTTTATTTTTCGCTAGCGTTCCGATGTGCTCAAGCGCCTCAAGTGTAACCAGGGTTTCCAAGTTTGTTCGTTCGCCACTAGCAGAGGGTCCATCCGCGTGCGCCAGCCGGACAAGACTTTCGATTTCATCTGCCCGGATTCTTTCGACACAATCGGGCCAGCGGACCTCTAGATATTCCGGCGTGCATCTCGCCACAAGGCCGGCCATTCTAAAACCCCGCGTGCATACATCTCCGCGTTTCCAGGGACTTTTTCGAGGATCAAGCGGCAGCGTCATTTTGGGACCGCCTCAACCGCGTTCCCTTTTCTTACAGACTTCGCACTTAATCTGAGTGTTGGTCCCGAAAAATTCGGTTTTGCACTTCACGCAAGATTTGAGAGATAGCTCGACGCCATCTTGAGTAATGGCTCCCGCTCTTTCAATTTTTCGGAATTGGGCTGGCATTAAGCTTGACGATTGAGAGTAAATCAATAATAGCTTCTAAATAAAATGAAACCTTTTTTCAATGATGCCCTTACTACAGTCTGGCGACAGATAGTCGGTAATACTGTGCAAAAGTGAGCAGATTCAATTTTCGCATTTGCTCTATCGTAACCGAGTCCGTGGCTCACGGAGCCTTTCAATAACGGCTAGAGGGGGCCGCCCTCAGGGAAAGGCCCCTTCGCTGAATCTTCATTTCTTCCCAGAGTGGAACATCAGAAGGAGCCCAAATGCTAAAGTTGATCGAGCCCGAGAAACCAGCGGCGATTCTTACCGGAACCGTAGAAAAAATCATTCCTGGGAATAGCATTGCGCCCGAGAAGGCCCAGATTTCGGTGGAAGATGCTGAGCACCTTTACCGAGAGATTCGCTTCGAAAATACTTTACAAGACGAGAATGGCAAAAAAGTCGAGCTGAAACCGGGTGCTCACGTGGAAATCACGATCGAAGCGGAAAAGGATGCAACAGTACCTAAGAAATAGTTATTAACTTGACGGCACTACGACAAATCGAAGGAGACCGATGACAAATATAAAGTTTGCGACTGGGTTTATCGCATTATGTATGTTCGCCGGTGCAGGCAGTCTTGCCACAGCGCAGGATACAACAAAAACCACTCACAAGAAGACGCGGACAGTCACAGGATGCCTGGTCAAAGGTGACGATGCCGATGAGTACAAAATCACCACCGCCAAAGGAAGTACCTGGGAGATCAAGAGCGACACAGTCAAACTCGGGGAGCACGTCGGGCACACCGTGACCATTACCGGTGTGGTTTCCAATGCCGCGATGCATGGCGCGAAAGAAGACGCTAAGGACGAAGCGAAAGAGCAGGGTATGGCTAAAAATTCCACCGAGCACGGCCACATGACCGTTACGAACTTGACGATGGTCAGCGAGAGTTGCTCAAAGTAGCGTTCACATCTCACACTTTGCGGAATGTTGTGGATCACGTCTAGCAGCGACGATTCGAACCATAGGAGGACTTGTATGAATTGGGACCAAATCGAAGGAAAATGGAAGCAGTCAGTAGGGCAAGTAAAGGAGAAGTGGGGAAAATTGACTGATGATGATCTGACTGTGATCAATGGAAAGAAAGAGCAACTTGTGGGGAAGATCCAGGAACGGTATGGAATAGCAAAGGATGCAGCCGAAAAGCAGGTGGACGAATTTATGCGGTCGTATACAGCAGCCGACTCGGCAAGTGCAGCCGGAAAGCCGTAGAGTGTTGTGAGTTCGGACGCAAAGCTGACAGCCCAACATGCCAAACGACGTTCTTGGTTATATTTGAGCCAACGATCATTGGCCACAGCACACTGGTAACTTTTTCAGCAGGATGTTCGCGGAGAAAAACTAGCCCTTGCTGTCTCCTTGAAGAAGGTCCTGGGCGAGATCCTGGAAGTCCGCCTCGCCTGCATTTTGATACTTGAGTACCCAGATTCGATCAAAGACTTCGCCGTTCCAGTTAGCTGGTGCATTGGCAGCGCGTAATCCCTGCGCAAGATCCGGAATGTTCTCATGATGCCAACAAATCAGAACCGTTTTACCGTCATAGTCCGGTGCCCCGGCCATAAGATTGGCCGCAAGGACGGAGTAGTCTTTGTTGCTAACGCCAGAATCGATCTCGAGGTGGATCGTCTGAGCAAGCGGATTGATAGTCTCAACTGAGCGTGCACTTTCCGCCGACGTCTCGGCGGCGAACAAGCAATCCAGCTTTCCGAACAATTTCTCACAGTTTTTCGCGAGTGCCTGTGCCCGCTCTATGCCTTGTGGTGAGAGATTTGGGTCATGGGGATCTTCGGGTTTCTCCGCATGTCGAATTATGTAGATTGTCTTCGGCCACATGGGATTACGATCGTATCTTTCTTACCGGGCGTGTCAACCAATATCCAGTGCAGGATCGACAGACAAAACCGGCCGCGTTGAGCCAAGGGATAGAGGAGTGTCAGTCCTGCCGTGCTGGAATAAATCTGAGAGAGTGATGGCTTATCGCTGACAGTTGCATAAGGATAGTCTTAATTCCATAGCCCCTCTTTTTTTGCCTGTTGTTAATTTTTCTTTCTGCGCGTTTCGCGGCATACTAGATCACCGGTAGATCGACAGTGTCAAATACGTCACATCACGCCGTCTTCTTGCTGGGTGCGCGATATTGCACAGTATTTCTTTGAACTTAGTCGTATCGTCACTTTATGGTTGATAAGAAGCGATGGAAGGAACGGCAGGACGCGACACTTCCCAGCGTCGTGAAAGGGATGGCCTTAAAGGCAACCGGTCACTACAGGGTTGCGAAGTTCCACGTTGGACAATTGCTGTACAACCGCAAGACTAAAGAAGACGGCTTTATTAGCCGGGTTTTCGCAGACCACGGCATCATCTTGTACGAGGTATGGGTACCGAAGGAGCCCAATTCGTGGAAAGCGGGCTACTGGATTTCACGATGGTTTGAGCTTGTATTAAAGTTATCTGGCAATGAGTGCCTCGGTTCGCCCAGCCGGGCCGATCAGTGGGGCAACATCGCGAACTGTGTCCCGGGCAACTAATCAATTGGAGCAAACATTCGCGTCTGGTTTAGGACTAGGACTAACGTGGACACACAAGGCATACACCTCCGTTGCGTTTTTAATGTCTGGGTTCAATTCGTCCAGCTCAAATAGTTCTCCACAGTCTCGGAAATTCATCATTATGTTTTCCGTTGTCCTCCCCGAGCGAAAATCGGACACTACTTGGAAAATGTACTTTGTATAAAGATGGTTAAGCTGAAAATCACTGCGAACAAGACCGACGTTAAATTCGCAGCTACGAACTGAATAACGGTCCTGCCAATCATTTCGTGTGATGAGCGATCTCGAATATCTTCGCGTTGCTAAAATAAAAATAGCCTTCGAGTATTCATGACATGTTCTATACACTCTCCATTCTTTAAGGCGTTCAAACAGGAACCGCAATGATCAAGAAATACGAAAAAAGCGAGCCGCCTTCAACCGAAGGCGCCGTCCCTACGCGAATTGAGAGAAAGCAAGTCGAAGAACGTATCGCGATTACTGCGCACGTCGTCTACGAAACAATCCGTCGCGAAGGAGACGAGGAATTGCACCGCCCTGCGGCAGCTCTGGCATGGTCGGGCCTCGCGGCCGGGCTTGCCATGCGACTCTCGTTTATTGCCGAAGCGCTGCTCTCCTCATTCTTGCCTATTCGACGAACCAGGGCTTACACCCAAGGCTCGACAATTGGGAATGAAACAGATGAGTTGCGCCCCCAGCGGATCAGGAAATTAGAGGAATAGATTGGTTACTCTTACTACATCGAGAATTCTAATAGGTTGTGGAGTGTCTCTTTCAGAACAGTATTGCATACCGCTTTAATGACAAAAGTGGTCAGCGAACTTCCTAACAACACCATTGGACAGAATGGTATAGCCGAGATTGTTAGCCGCGCCGGTCAACCAGATTGATGAACCAGAGTAATGAGTGAGGGAGAGTGTAATGATCAAACCTGTTAAGTCTGCTATGGGGTCCAATGGGAGCGGTGGTGCCGTCTCTGTTGACAGTGTGGCGGACATCCTCGAACGTGAACTCCCAACTCTGATTGATGAATGGCTTGCCAGAGTCGAGCAGGAGCCGGACCTAACGCGTATCCCGCTGAACTTTGAAGAGCGCACGGGCCACCTTCCTCACCTTCTGCATGATGTCATTAGGCGCTTGCGCCTGGACGCGGGTACGAAAGCTCCAATTTCGAAAGCAGCGGCCGACCACGGGGATTTGCGGCGCAAGCAAGGTTATACGGTAGCGATGGCAGTAGAGGAGTCTCGTCTACTGCAGGTCAGCATTTTTACCACGCTGCACAAGAACGTGAATCATTTGGAATTCAGTGCGCTGCTCCCCGACGTTGTGACAATCGCGGACGAGGTGGATGCGCAATTGAAGGAGCAGATGCTGCGCTTCATGGCCGCAGATGCTGCCGAAAAGGCCAAGGGCCAGTAATACATTCTCGGTGGGTTAAGCAAGATGCCAACTCTAGGGTTCAGAACTGCAAGACAAACGAAAACGAAGCATAGTGACGAGTGTGTCCTGCTCATCGAGGCTGATGCAAATGATGCGGCGAGAATTTTAAACGAATTGGGTTCGGCAACCGAGGAACGATTCGATGTGGAGTGGGTTCCCGAACTCTCGATTGGGATCGAGCGATTGCGTAACGGCGGAGTTGGCGCAGTCGTGCTTGACCTGACATTGCCCGATAGCCGCGGCATCGAAGGCTTCGAAAAGCTTTTTCAGGCCGCGCCGAGCGTGCCAATTTTGATCCTAAGCGGAACCGATGCGGAAGAATTGGCGCGGCAAGCGGTACAGCGCGGGGCCCAAGACTACGTGGTCAAGAATCAAGCGGATGGCTACCGGTTAAGGCGGGCGGTGCGCACAATGATGGATCGCCGTGCGACTAAAGAAATATTGTTGGAGAATCAAGTCGCCAATATGACTCTTGATTCCATTGGCGAGGCGGTGCTGCGCACGGACAGACAGGGCAACATCGTGTATCTAAATCGGGTCGCGGAAAACATGACCGGGTGGCGCCGGGCGGAGGCACTGGGGCGTCCCGTTGCCGATGTGCTCCGAATCGTTGATGTCGTTAGCCGCGCATTGGTGCGCAATGCTGTGGAAATCGTAATGCAGGAAGATAAGACCGCGAGGGTAACGGCAAACTGCGTAAACTGCATTTTGGTTCGACGGGACGGGGTCGAAATTGGAATTGAAAATACAGTAACGCCTATCCATGACCAGGATGGAGGTGTGACTGGGGCGGTTGTGGCTTTCCACGACGTGAGTGTGGCCCGGGCCAGATCGCTGGAAATGTCGCACTTAGCACAGCACGATTCCCTGACTGATTTGCCGAACCGGATGCTATTCAACGACCGGCTGACACAAGCGATTTCACTGGCGGTGCGCCAGGGCAAGCAACTCGCGGTGATGTTTGTCGATTTAGATCACTTTAAAAAGATCAATGACTCCCTGGGCCACGGGGTGGGCGACAAACTGCTGCAGTCGGTTGCCGGGCGATTAGTGGCTTGTGTCCGGCGGACGGACACGGTAAGCCGGCTGGGTGGGGACGAGTTCGTTGTACTCCTCTCCCAAGTCGAGCATGGGGAAGACGCGGCCTTCAGCGCGAGAAAAATCCTCAGGGCATTGGCAGCGCCACATATTATCGACGGCAAGAGTCTCGATGTAAACATGAGCATCGGGGTGAGCACGTACCCCAACGACGGCCCAGACGCAGAAAGCTTGATGAATAAGGCAGACACGGCAATGTACGAAGCCAAACAAATCGGCCGGAATAACTTCCAGTTCTTCCGGCGGGACATGCACGCACGACTTGCAGACCGGCAATTGCTTGAAGCGGACTTGCGCTACGCGCTAGGGCGGAATGAGTTTTTGCTGCACTACCAGCCCAAATTCAATCTTCGGACAAAACAGATCACGGGGGTGGAAGCGCTGATACGTTGGGCACACCCGAAGCGAGGGATAGTACCTCCGGGACAGTTCGTGCCCATCGCGGAAGAGTGCGGATTGATTTTACCCATAGGTCGGTGGGTGCTACTGGAAGCTTGCAGGCAGGCCCGGGCATGGAACGATGCGGGCCTTGGGGTTGTGCCGGTAGCTGTGAACGTGTCCGCATCTGAGTTCGCGGACAAGGATTTTATCTCAGGAGTTCGTGCCGTGCTGATTGCTACGGGAGTGCAGCCTGCGAACCTAGAGCTGGAACTGACTGAGAGCGTGCTGATGCAGGACGCGGAGTCTACAGTGCGCACACTGGGCGCTCTGAAAGCTATGGGTGTACGGCTGGCAATCGACGACTTTGGCACAGGTTATTCCAGCTTTACCTACCTTCGGCGCTTTCCGGTGGACGCGCTGAAGCTGCATCAATCTTTTGTGCAAGAGATCACGGCGGACCCGGGGGATGCAACCATCGTCAGCGCTATGATCAGTATTGGCAAGAGCCTGAAGCAGCGAGTGATTGCAGAAGGGGTGGAAACCCGCGCCCAGCTGAATTTCCTTCAACACCACGGGTGCAATGAGGGACAAGGCTATTATTTCAGCCGTCCGGTTTTGGCCGAGGAGGCCGAAAAGCTGATTGAGGCCGCCCTTCGAGAAGGGGTAGTTAATTAGCGATTCGCGAAGAGATTGCCTCTAAGAGTGTTTCTAGGTTCATTCTGGCGAAAGACATCTTCCCCTATGGCGTCGCGGCGCCATTTTCACTTGGAAGCCCATCGCCGTATCGTAATTCTCAACTCCTTCTATGAGAAGGCCGATCGATGTCAAGGCACACTGATTAACGCGCCAACTGGACAAGTTGTTTTTCACGTACCCGATTGGCCTCTTTTTAGCTGACTAAGGGCCGCCCTAAGAAGTAGAGTAAAATCAACAAATCGGTCTGGACAAGTTTGTGGCACCAGTGACGCGTCGAAGACGCGGTCAGGGCTAACCAGGAGTCAGCGGCCCACCCAAGCTGCCCAATTCTATTTTACTTATAGACGACACGTTCACTAATGGTTGTTGTCGAAGCACCATTCTTGAGTTTGTAAGAAGTCTCGCGGGATTCGGTCGTCGTGGATCGCTATTGGAGCGTTGCGGACATTTATCAAGAGAGGGCGGAAATCCAAAGAGAGTTAGTCACGTCTAATTGCGGCTATTCACTTTTTGGCTGTGACGGTAACCTCGACGTGACCACCTGTTTTGAGCTTCACATCATCCCCGTTTTCATCAGTTAACGTATTTTCAATTCGGAAATCACGGTACCGTGGGTCGGCCCCATCTACGGCAATCTGTGCTTTTTCGGGTTGGCCCGGACGTGGAGACGGGATGATTTTGTCGACGGTTCCGAGCACCGTGGTACTTGGCTGTTCTGGAATTCGCGCAAAATCCAGGTTCAGCTCCGCGATTCTTGCCGACTTAGCTATGCGCGGCTTCGCCATTTCCTTTTCGACGCTGGCACGCGTCGTGCTGCCGGTTTCTTTCTTAGCTTTCTCATTTAGCTTCCACATCATGCCTCCAGTTTGTCGTGATTCGGTTGTGTGAAGCAGTGCCGCGTCATCAGAGTTTTTCGATGACTTTTTCCACCTGGCCAATTTTCTTCTGGGCCTTCCCGACTATATATTCGCCGATGCCTTCGGCTTCTAGGTTCGGGTCGTTCGTGACTTGGCCCACTTTTTCCTTAATCTTGCCCTTCACTTCGTGAACCGTACCTGCGATCTCATTCTCGGTACTTGGCCTCATCTCAACGCCTCCTTTGAAACGATTTGAATTCCGGCCCTCGGTCGAGCGCTTGGCAAACGCCTAATTCTCAGGCGCCCCTCGAAGTCACCTTAACCCGCCGAGCAGGTACACGACCAACACGATGAGCAGGACCGTTCCGAGGATTCCAAGGCCCCCTCCCGTTCCCCATCTGGAATAGCCGTAATAGCCCCCGCCTCCTCCGAACAGCAGCACCAGAATAATGATTAGTAGCAGCATCGAAATTCTCCTTCAGCGTGTAAAACGCCTTACCAACTCAACCGCAACCTACACGCTACACGCAGCGTATCTGGGTATCTGTCCTGTTTTGGACAAGTTTCCTTTCTGCCTATGCAGCCGATGCTGGAAGTTGAAAACGGAGGGCCTGAAATCCCTGATTAACGCGCCAAGTCGGCGACGATCTGGGAGTTATCGCGCGGTTACGTTACGCGGGAGACGCGCTAAAAGCGTGCTTGATTCGGGGAAGCAAGAGGTACAACAACATCCAGACGGCGGTCGCCATCACAAGAAAATGGCAAACGATCGACAGGTCAACCGGAATCACCATATTCCCCTTGAAAGCATTGAAAGCGAAGAGGCTGAGAAACGTACATCCAATGCCCGTGGCAATGGATGGATGGACACGATCCGCGCCCATTCCCGCAATTTCAACACTCCGATCGCGAGACAGGCGGCAACCCCCGCGAGCGTCAGCAGCGAAAATCCTCCCGCGACTCCCATTTCCGCGAATGCCACGGAGGTAGGCTCTCCCGCATCCAGGCCCGTCATTCCCATGACGGCAACGGAAAAGAAGGCGAGAGAGCCCAGAGTCAGGCTCGCGGCCTCAAAGAACGTCAGAACTGCGATGATTGTCACACCAGTGGGGCGCTTCACTCTCTTACCTCTACCTTATCCGTTCGCATAGCAGATAAGAAGGATGATAATTCTCGCGCCACTCTGTCGGCTAGGCGCTCAACGCGAGCGAATTGCCAGCGATATCGGATCATGGCTCTTGCAGGTTCTGGCGCTGGCGGGAGTTCTACGCGCTTGCTCTGCTACCTTTCACGAAATGCACCATAAGTAATATCAGGCCCAGAACCAGGGCAACGTGAATCAATGCGCCGGTCACGTGAAATGCGAAAAACCCAAGCAACCAAATAACGATAAGAATCGCTGCGATTATCCCGAGCATGTTTTTATCTCAATCATTGAGCGAGAGAACATCTGATTTCATTCTCTCTAACTGCGCGGATGCCTCTTCGCGTTCGGAGAACAGTGCACGAGCAACAGGTTAGTCACAGAGAAGGAAGACATCTGTCCCATTGTGAACACTTTCGCCTTGATTGAACAAACTCCTGATTCACGCGCTTACCCGAAAAGTGGGTAATGGAACCGGCCGGCAAGCCAGGCTTTTTTATGAGTCCGAACTCCCTCGGTGTTGTTGGATCAACAGAGACTGTTCGTCAGTGGCTTGGCGTGCTTGAAGCGGCAATGGGCGGTACCAAATCGAGACCTGAAAGGGTGTAAATGCCCAGAAACCGGACCGTGGCTATGGCGTCCACAGAAACGGGCAGCCACATCTGGTTCACCTCGGCAAATTGGACGGTGATGTGGAGGTCTTTGACCCAGAACGACGGAGTCTTGAGCGGGACTCCAATGATCTGCCTGACGCGGTACGTTTTGGCATCCACCCAGATGTCGCCAAGTAGCAGTCCCTTTTCCTTGCGTTTGGGAATGATATGCAGCACGTATTCTGAGACGCCGCCAAAGTTTTGCTCGCGCAGAAAGACGAAGTTATAGTTGGATCGGTTGACGCCTCGTTGGTGACCTTCCTTGGCAGAAAGTACTTCCTGCTCCAAAATGGCGGTTACGATCTTTGTACCTGTCGCGCTGCCCTGCGCATCAGTGATTTTGAATGTTTTGACGTCGGGAGGAGTGAAGATGATTTGGGTCGTCACATCCGAGATAGGCTTCGGATCGTCGCCATGGAATACTTTATATTCCCGCGTCACTTCGTGGAGCCGAGAGAGGGCTGGGTTTTGTTCCCCGGTTCGCTCCAAAGAATCGAGGATCGAGTTCAGATTTGGAGGGGCTACTTTCGCTTCCTGTGCGCGTAATGAAGAAGGAAAAACCCAAGGCGTCACCACAAGAGGAAGCAGAACGATGAGACTCTTTCGCTTGTCTACCATCCAAGCGATTACGCGCCCTCGCTCCGTAGCCCCTCTCATTCACGATCCCCAAAGTGGTCTTCGGTTTTGATCCATTCCCGGCCACACTATTGATAATACTGTCGAAAGTGGGCTGTCTCAAGCTTAAGAGCGTTTCCAGAACGGCCATACAGTCGTCGAAAGCTCGGTCCCGACCTATCGGCCTAAGTAACAGGCGAGCGGGTTGCTGATTAACGTCAGTGCTTTCGACCTGAGGAGCATATTCCCATAAACTTGTCTGATAAGTTCTCTGGAATCAATAAATCGGTCTGGGCAAGTTTGTGGCACCAGTGACGCGTCGAAGACGCGGTCAGGGCTTATCGGGAGTTAACAAGTTTTTTCGAATATCAGTGAATAGATGGATATATTTCGTCATTTATCCAATAACTAGCCAAGACAATCGCAAAGAGCGTTCCCATCAACCACAATGCCCAGCGTCGGCGCCGCCAAACGGCGCCAAGGGATGACTGCTGCAATGGAATGTCCACGAGATAGGCGGCGCAGTAGCAGACATTTGCGAGCAACGCAAGGGTGGCGAGAGGCGGAAGTGAAGACCAGGTTAGGCCTGGGCGAAAATGCGGCCACGCCACAGCGAACCAACCAACACTCACTGCTGACAGCGCAAAGTTGTAAATAAGACGACGTGGTTCCCAGTATCGGATTGCTTCGGCGAAGTACGACCGAAACGGTCCGAACTTTTGTTCGCTAAGACGATGTGATTCCATCGGACGCGGGGTTTTCATATTCGCTTTACCTCCACACGATGCGCGGCTGGTAAGGCTAAGGTAAACCTCTTCTTCTTTCTGTCAAGTACTTTACTCCACAAAGTAGATTCCACAATGTTTTACTTGGACGATTAACACTTACCGGTAAAGTGAAGCTCTTGCTCGCAGTAACAATGATTTACGCTGGATGCTGGTGTCTCTTGTTTAACGCTGCTCTGGGTATTCTGTCCCCAAGATTTGCGGACGACACTTGAATCCGTTCCGGGCACGGAAGCGTCAAATAATTGAATGCGGTCACGGGAACTGGACGAAGCGGAAGACTTAGAGGCTTAACCCAATGGAACTAATCATTATGGACACGTTTAACCTGCTATTGCTGTGTTATGTTTTCGCTCGATTGCTCGGAGCATATCGCGAGAAATAATCCAAAGTCCTGATCAACGCATTATAAAAGGGCGCCCGCTTGAAGTAGATTTTGATTGAAGACTCACGCAATCGCCGAGGCCATTGCATGTTACGCCGTCTGCAACTTCTGAAAACAACTTGGGAGTTATCAGGCTTATCGCCAATCTCCTTTTCTGTCGTCGCTTCTTGCGTCCGCCTTCAACTGAGGCCCCTTCTCTCCACCGGAGCTACCAGCTTCCTCGGTACTACGAGCCTCGTCTACAACATATGCTCGCAGGCCTTGACATGCAACTCCACATGGATAACACTCACGCGGAAAGTTTCGCCGGGGCTAGCATCGACTGTTGATGCCAGCCAAATTGCTAAGCAACATCCGGCTCGAGCAGGTAGCGGTCCGTGACAGCAGATGGCGTCGCGCGCCGGTATTTGTTGGTGTTCACTAAGGCTCGCAGGGATTCTAATGTTCTCGGGAGCGCGATCTTCCGCAGAGGTCGAATTGTCCTCTAATTTCCGTTTGACGGACTTCCGCGCGGCTCCAACGATCATCGCTCCGAGCACTCCGCGATGTTCTCATATGCTTTTTAAAGTTCGCTGCACTCTCTCCACGTTTTTGCCATTGCTCGCAGCGCTAATTTTTTCCGGCGCCTGTGCGCCGATGTCTCACGCCCAAACTCCGCAATTAGACACGAATCACGCCGCGCCACCCACCCAGTCCGAAACAACCGAAGATTACAATCGTCGCCTCGAACAACTGAGTCAATCGCTCGCAGCCGGCACTCCTAGCGGCGAACAATCTGAATACCGCATCGGCTCGCATGACCTCTTGGAAATAAATGTTTTCGAGGCTCCCGACCTAAATCGCTCCCTCCGAGTCTCGGCCAGCGGAGAAATTTCCATGCCCCTTCTCGGCGTCATTCAATCCACCGGCCTCACCGCGCGCGAACTTGAAGGCGCAATGGAAATCAAGCTGCGCCAATACATGAAAGATCCCCACGTCGGCGTTTTCGTTACCACCGTCGAAAGCCATCCTGTCTCCGTAGTCGGCGCGGTCAAGAAACCGGGCGTGTTCCAAATTCGCGGCACGAAAACTGTTCTCGAAATGCTTTCCATGGCTGAAGGCCTCGCTGACGACGCTGGAGACCAAGTCCTTGTCATGCGCGGCGCCGGCTTGCAATTTGGCTCGGACTCAACGCACGACACAACCAGCAATCCCGATAACGCCGCGCCCGCGTATCCTCCAGGTAACGAAACCATTAAAATTAATTTGAAGGACTTGCTCGAGTCCGGCGACCAGCGCTACAACGTGCCCGTCTACCCCGGTGATATCGTCAAAGTCACGCGTGGCGGCATCGTTTATGTAATCGGTGAGGTCAAAAAGCCCGGCGGCTTTGTCCTAAAAAGCGACCAGAATATGTCCGTCCTGAAAGCAATCGCTCTCGCCGAAGGTCTGACCTCAACTTCCGCCAAAAGTCGCACAAAAATTATTCGCACCGACGAACATTCAGGCAAGCGCGTTGAGTTCCCCATCGATCTGGGGAAAATTTTGGCTGGAAAAGCATCCGACACGCCGCTAAAACCAGCCGACATCGTTTTCGTTCCAAACAGTTCTGGGAAAACAGTCCTATATAAAGGAACCGAGGCCGTCGTCGCAACTGCGAGTGGTCTCGCCATCTGGCGCTTTTAATGGACCAGGAAAACAAACTCAGCCTCTACGACGCCGCGCCTAGCGCCTTGGCAAAACGCCGCGCCTCCGCGCTCCCTTCGTTTGAAGCGGACGAAGCCGAAAAAGTTCCGGGTCTCGTTGAATATGCGCGCGTCATTCAAAAACGCCGTGCCACAATTCTCACCATCGCTTTCGTGGTCTTTTCCATCGGCCTTTTCGCCACGCTCAAGGAAAAACCCATTTATCGCGCGCGCGTCCTGGTCGAAATTCAAAAAGAAAATCCCGATATTCCGTCCCTGCAGGAATTATTCCAGCTCGAAAGCATTTCCGACACGTACCTTGAAACTCAGTACCGCATCTTGAAAAGTGAAAATCTCGCGCGCCGCGTGATTTCGGATCTCAAACTCGATCAACTCACGGAATTCAATCAGCCGCCGCACTGGTGGACGCGCCACAATCAAGAAGCGTCTTTGCAGCCCGCGCTCGCTGCCGGAGAAAACGCTTCTCCTGAATCGACAATCGACAACGAAGTTCTAAAAAATTTTCAAGACTGTCTCGACGTCGAGCCTTTGAAACGCAGCCGCTTGGTGGAAGTCAGCTTCGAATCCAACGACCGCAAGCTGGCCGCGCAGGTTGTCAACACACTCGCGTCCACCTACATCCAGCAAAATCTTGAATCTCGCTGGCAAGCGTCGCAAAAAGCTTCCGAATGGCTCTCGCAGCAGCTCATGGGCATGAAATCGAAGCTCGAAAAATCGGAAGACGATCTTCAGCGATACGCGCGCGATAACGGCCTCTTGTTTCTAGAAACGGACAAAGGCACCTCTGAAAATATCGTTACGCAGAGGCTCCGTCAGTTGCAAGAAGAGCTCACCAAATCCCAGGCCGATCGCTACGAAAAGCAATCTCTCTACCTGCTCGTGCAGCAAGGGGACTTCTCTTCCCTTCCTGGAATTTTCAACAACAAATTGATGCAGGACCTCACTGAAAAATTAGCTGAACTCGAGCGCGAACGCTCTCGTCTCTCTTCCATCTTCAATCCCGACTACCCGCAAGTAAAAGAAATCCAAAATCAGATTGACGAAGCTCAATCCACCCTATCCGCCGAACGCGAGCGTGCTGCCAAAGCCATCACCAATGACTACCGCGCCGCCGTCGAACGCGAAAATATGGTGCAGCAGGCTTTCAAAGACCAGCAGCACGACGCCGACGTAATCGCCGAAAAATCCGTTCAGTACAATATTTTGAAACGTGAAGCCGACACCAATAAACAGCTTTACGTCGGCCTTCTCGAAAAATTGAAGGAAACCGGCGTTTCCACCAGTATGAAAGCGGCTAACATCCGCGTGATCGATCCCGCGTATCCTCCGAAAAAACCGGACAGCCCTCGAGTCCCACTGAATCTTTCTCTCGCCATGCTGTTGGGCTTAAGCCTCGGAATCGGCGCCGCATTCTTGCAGGAGCATCTGGATAACTCGTTTAAAACTGCTGGAGAAATTGAACGCTTCCTGCAGCTGCCCGCTCTCGCGTCGGTTCCCGCGGTCGAAGCTGCAACGAATGGCAACGGTCATAGCCTCTACGCCCGTGCGCGGCACATGGCAGGCGAAAAATATCCCGCCAGCATTGTTCCCTCTTGGAATCGAATCGAAGGCAATGGCCAAAACACAGCCCTGGCCGAGGCGTTCCACGAATTGCGCACTTCCGTCTTGCTCTCGACCGCGAAACATCCACCAAAAACTCTGCTGGTCACTAGCGCCAAAGGTGGAGAGGGTAAGACTACCGTCGCGGCTAATCTCGCTGTCTCGCTCGCGCAATTGGGAGAAAAAGTTCTCCTCATCGACGCGGATTTGCGACGCCCCAGCCTTCATAATTTCTTCAGCATTCCAAACACTTCCGGCCTCGTCAATTTCCTGACCGGAAATCCGGATTGGCAGTCTCTGCTGTCCCATTCAGCTCCCATCGGGCTCGCTGTCCTGCCCAGTGGCCCAGTTCCACCAAATCCCGCGGATTTGCTTTCATCCGAATATATGCCCGCGCTGATCCGCGAAGCCGCCAAAGAATACAAATTCATCGTGCTCGACTCTCCGCCGCTCCTGAATCTCGCGGATAGCCGCATTCTCGCCACTCTCGTTGACGGCGTCATCCTCGTTGTCGGCGGCGGCACCACCCCGCGCGAACTCGTTCATCGCGCTTATGCTTCCGCTGTGGACGCGGGCTCTCACGTTCTGGGAGTCACCATCAATTTCGCCGACACCCGAAGCGATTACTATTCCTACAGGTATCACCAGGATAGCAATGAGCATAAGAACTGAAGCGCGCGTCGCTGATTCATTTTTGAGTTGAAAATTTGTTGAGACGCCATGACGAAATTAGCTGAAATTTCGCTCATCCTCGGTTTGCCTCTTGCTGTTCTGGCGTTCGGCGGCGCTGAAACTATTTCGTTTTCGATTGTCGAGATTGTTTTCTTCGCAGCAGCCGTATTGCTCATCCTAACATCTCGAGAGTTCACGTTATCGTCGGGAAAGGTCTTTGCCGTCCCCGCGGTCCTAAGCGGAATAGTTTTGCTCCAGCTTTGTCCCCTGCCCGCGTTCTTGTTATATCGCTTCGAGAGCCGCGAAGCTTCCCAAGCTAATACTTACGCGGGATATTTGAGCTTTGAACCTTATGCCACGCACACCCATTTTCTAATTCTGCTCACCTGCTTCATCGCCTTCTACTTCGCTCAAGTCGTCAGCCAAGACCGCCGGCGCAGACAATTCCTCATTGGCGCGCTCGTTGCTCTCGGAACCTTTGAAGCGTTCTACGGTTTGGTGCAATACCTCAGCGGTTGGCAGCAAATTTTCGCCTACGTGAAAAAATTTGACCTGGAAGAAGCCACCGGCACCTACATCAACCGCAACCACTACGCCGGTTTTCTCGAAATGATTTTGCCTTTTAGCCTGGCGTTCGTGTTTTATGAATACGCCAAACTTCGTGGCGACCACGGTTCTAAAGTGAGTATTGGAAGCTTGATGGCGAAATCAGCAGCTCAACGATTGATTTGGGCTCTCGCCGTGTCGGTCGTCCTTTGCGCCGCCCTAATTTTCTCGCGCTCGAGAATGGGTATTCTCGCCGCGGCCACATCAGTCCTCGTCATTTTTGCTCTCGTTGCAATTTCCAGATTCCACAGGCGCACGGGTTCCCTGCTCGCCGCCGCATTCATCATTCTCAGCAGCTGTTTGGCAGTCTGGATCGGACCCGGCCCAATCGTCTCTAGGTTTCAAACTGTGAACGAAGAGTACTCTCTAGGGAGCCAGAGCCGCATATCGATGTGGCGCGATGCCCTGCCTCTAATAAAACACCACCCTTGGCTCGGCACCGGCCTCGGCACTTTTCCGATCGCCTATACCGGTGGGCAAACCGCGTTCCTTGGCCAGTTTGTAAACCACGGGCACAACGATTACCTCGAGCTCGCCGCTGATCTAGGCATCCCTGCCGCGCTGATCCTCTTCGGCTCTGTTCTGTTTATCCTTGCTCGCTCAATCCGCTCATTCCTCTCCGGCGAACGCGACTTCGAACGCATCGTCGCGCTGGGTTGTGTAGGCAGCATCGTAGCCATTCTGCTCCACAGCTTCGCCGACTTTAATCTCTACATTCCCGCAAACGCCCTCCTTTTTTCGACGATATTAGGCCTGGGGGTATCAGTGCGTGCGCCGTATGCACCACCTCGGAGCACCCAAATTGCCGCGTAAATTTCAGCTATCGGTTAAGCGTCTCCTGGATGTGGCAGTAGCGTTGCTCAGCCCCATTGTTTTAGCCCCGGTTTTCGCATTAATCGCTCTCGGCATCCGCGTTGATAGCCCAGGTGATGTTTTCTTCAGACTGCGTGTGGCTGGGCGCGACGGGATACCGTTCGATCAATGGAAATTCCGCACCATGATCCAGAACGCCCGCGATGCCGCGCATCGTTTCGAAACTTCAGCGACAGATCCGCGAATCACACGCGTGGGCCGTTTTTTGCGCCGCTGGAGCCTCGACGAACTTCCTCAGCTCTGGAATGTTCTTCGCGGCGAAATGAGTCTGGTCGGTCCACGCCCGGCATTTCTTGAAATCGCGCAGCGCTATTCCCCCGAGCAAGCTCGCCGCCTTCAGATCCGCCCAGGGCTCACCGGCCTCGCACAGCTGCAAGGCCGCAATCTTCTTCCTTGGGAGCAAAGGATCGCGCTGGATATTTCTTACATTGAAAAATATTCTCTCTGGCTCGACGCCAAGATTCTCTGGCGCACGATTCCTTTGTTACTTAGAGGCACAGGTGTGTATGGAGAAGGTGGCGTAGTTAAGATGCACGACTTGGCGTGACTCTAAGGATGAAACAAGACAAATGCCGGGTAATCGTTTGGGGCGCCGGAGGTCACGGCAAGGTGATTGTCGACGCTTTGCTTGCATCCGAGTCTTGCACTGTGGCGGGAATCCTGGACGACGACAAGACAAAAGCCGGGACAAATGTTCTCGGCGTGCTGGTTTCGCATTCGCCCGCCGGCCTAAAAGCTCTTTCGGAAACTCTCGATTCTGACCATGTGGCGATTGGAATTGGTGACAACTACGTGCGGTATAAAAAATTCCAGCAAGTGAGATTGTGCGGCCTGAAACCAATGAACGTGATCCATCCCAGCGCCCATGTCTCGCGTTTCGTTGAATTAGGTGTCGGCATCACCATCCTAGCCGGAACAGTCATCAACCCCGGCACCGTGATCGAAGACAATGTCTGCGTGAATACGGCAGCTTCGATCGACCATGACAATTATCTCGAAGTGAGTTGCCATATTCTTCCGAATGCTACGCTAACCGGAGGCGTGCGAGTCGGAAAATTTGCTTATGTAGGTTCTGGCGCGGTAGTCGCGCCGTACCTCGTCGTTAATCAATATTCTCAAGTCGGTGCGGGCGCCGTTGTGTTAAAAGACGTGGCTGAAGGTGCGATCGTGGCAGGCGTTCCGGCAATCGAGATTGGCAAACAGCAGAAACGGCCCGAATAGTTGGAGCAAATATGTTCGTGGTGAGTACAAATCTTCCGGCGGTTGCAGGCGGCCGCCCAATGTTTGAAGAGCGCGTGCCCATCGTGTCGCCGGAAGGGATCCCGGGCGAAGAATTCCTTCGCGACGTGCGCAAAATCCTGGGCAGCGGTCAGCTCACAAACGCCACCTTCGTACGGCAGTTCGAAGAAGCCGCTGAAAAATATCTCGGGGTTCCGCATTGCGTCGCAGTGTCCAGTTGCACGGCGGGCCTCGTGCTCACCCTGCAGGCGCTGGACCTACAAGGCGAAGTGATTCTTCCGAGTTTCACTTTTCACGCCTCGGCTCATGGCGTGCTCTGGAATGGCCTCAAACCTGTCTTCGCAGACTGCGACCCTGAAACATTTTGTGTCGCCCCTCACGCAGTCAAACTTCAAATGTCTCCCAACACAGCCGCAATTCTCGCCGTCCATCTGTTTGGAAACCCAGCGTCCATGGTCGAACTCCAGACCATCGCTTCCGATGCATCAATTCCTCTAGTATTCGACGCGGCCCACGCATTTGGGAGTGACATAAACGACAGGCGTGTTGGAAATTTTGGTATCGCGGAAGTTTTTAGCTTCTCTCCGACAAAGCTCTTGGTCGCTGGCGAAGGCGGAATGATCGCCACACGCGACACCGATCTCGCGCGCACATTGCGAGCCGCTAGAAATTATGGCGATAGCGGCAACTACGATCCGGAATTGGCCGGTCTGAATGGGCGCATGAGTGAATTTCATGCCGCCCTCGCTCTTCGCGGTCTCGACGGTCTCGACGCGCGCATCAATCGCCGTAAGCAGATTCGTCTCCACTACGAACGGCGCCTCCGAACCATCCCCGGACTGAGTTTTCAGCACATTCCGCCCGGAAATTGCAGCTCACACAAAGATTTCGCAGTCTTGGTTGATGAAGCCATGTTCGGCAAGTCGCGCGACTGGCTCTTCGACGCCCTGGATAAAGAGAACATTCAAGTCCGACGCTATTTCTATCCGCCAGTACATCGCCAAAAACTTTACCGCGAGATTTGGGACAGGCGCCCTCTACCGGTCACCGAAAGTATTTCCGACAGTATCTTGAATCTGCCAATTTATTCCACGCTGACCGATGAACGCGTTGAAAAAATCTGTGACGCTATCCTGCGCTGCCACGAATTCGCAAGAAAGAAGAAACTAACCAAGGCCCACCGCGCATGAAAATCGCCAACATCCGCGCCTACTGGACTTAGCTGACATTGACATGGTGCGGGCTGCAACCTACCCGCCAAAGCGTCTTGCGGTTGCAACTTAATGTCGTTACTCATACCTACATTGAGGCTGGCACGGCGGTAGAAAAGGTCAAGGACCTGTGTGCTGTGGACATTTACTCAAATATGAATCAGCGACTGCGGATTCAGTAGTTGCGGGCGCGCGTGTTGCGTCAAAGGCGAAAGCCGCCCGACTGTCGCCTGAGGATGCTTTTGCGGAAAAACTTAGAGAGACCATTGAGCCGGGCGATCGTGTGCTGGACACGGGTTGCGGGACGGGGAAATTTTTTGGTTTCGATTTTGCGAGAGCGGCAGGCTGTCAGTTGGTGGGGACCGACCTGCGGGAAGACGTCAACGAGAATTCCGGTATAGATTTCTGCGTTCGGTCAGAATTGAATCACCTGCCGTTTTCGGATGCGTCCTTCCACGTGGTGAATTGCCGGCTGGTGATCGAACATGTGGGTTTTCCGGACGCTGTGTTGAAAGAGTTCTACCGAGTGCTCAAGCCGGGCGGAAGACTGGCAATTTTTCCTCCGAACCTGCTGCATTATTTTGGAGCGGCTGCGAGTTTAACTCCCCGCTGGTTCCATGTGTGGTTCAACAGCCGCGTGCGCGGCCTCGATCATGACGACATTTTCCCGACTCACTATCGCGCAAACACGCGCCGCCGGATTCGAAGATTGGCTTTTGAATCAGGATTTAACCGCGCAGAAACAAAGTTGGTGGAGGGAACTCCCAGCGTGCTGGAGTTCAATTCCCTTCTATATCGTATGGGGCAGGGTTATGAATGGTTGGTGAATCGCTACGATTTTCTTTCAGATTTCCGGGTGAACATTATCGCGGTGGCTTACAAGGATTGAATGGTTGATTGCTGTTCCCTTCCTGATTTCGCATTGTTCCCCGAATGTTCTCTGACGTATCGGTAGAAGGCAAGGCGCGCCTCGCGCAGACCTTCAGGGTCGAATTGTTTGGCTCGCGCCAAATTTCGTTCTGACATTTCCTTCATGCGCTGAGGATTGGCAGTAACTTCCATAATTTTCTGCGCTAATGCTTCGGGATTGTTGGGCGGAACGAGATCCTCCGGCGCAAGGAGTTCGGGTATTCCACCTACGGTGGAACCGATGCAAGGACAGCCACGCGCCATGGCTTCGACCAATGCACGGGGCAATCCTTCACAACGCGAAGGCATCACGAAGATATCGACCGAGTCCAAGAAATCGAAAATTGGTTTGCCAAAAGGTAGCTGCCCCATAAAGTTGGCGCTCTCTTGGATTAAAAGCTCTGCCGCGAGTGCCTGAATTGAAGGACGATATCGGCCTTCACCGACGAAGAAAATCCTCAATTCCAAACCGTTTTGCGAACAAAGTGATGCTGCGCGGAGCAACGTGTCCGCGCCTTTGTACAACTGGGCAAAACTTCCGATAAACCCCAAGCGCAAGGGTTTCGAATGACGGTTGTTTGACAGCACTATTTCGTCAACTCGCACACTACGTAACGTCATAAGCTCGTTGGACACATATCCCTGAGTTAAGATAATTCTGGGCGAAAATGCCGAATAACTGAACTTAGCTGGAGGGTATCGCAGGGGCAAGGATCCTTTATTCCAGTAGAGGACCGCGTTCGCCTGCCCACAAACTCTTCTCATACTTCGAATAGCCAGATAACGGTAGAAGGGACGAAAAAGACTGCGCATGGTTCCCGGGCTGAGTGCGTCCGCGGGGTCGCCCATGGCCTCAGCGGCATACGTCCTCTTATGACTGCCGATTTCTCGCCATGCAAGTCGGCTTACTAAGCCGGGCACACGAAGCAGGTAAACATCGCACTCTGCCACGGCCTGTCGCACTGCAATTCGTAGCGACGATAACTCGCGAAGGTATTGCCAAGGGCCGCTATAATTCGGCAATTCATGAACAGAGATGGACGGACCATCAAATCGATTTTGCTGTAAAGAAAAATCGTTGCTCCTGCTCACACGAGAAAGTAGGATAACTTTATCGAAGGCGCCAAGGAGTTCAGACCATGTCGAATAATGTTCTGGACCATTGCCATAAATATGGCCGTCAGGAGCGCGCGAAAGATGGTCTTCAAGGGTTATTAATATTTTCAAGGGTAGTTTTGTTGCTCCTGACGCGAAGGCTCCTTGATGCGGCAAAAACGGCGGCCACGACGAGCGTTCCCTCAACCACTGCAGCGAAAACAAGGGTGTCGCTATCATTGACCAGCGTTCGCACTATGATAGAAGTAAAAAAGGGGGCCAAGAACATTCGAGCGTCCGACAGACCCCAATTATTCAACTTTCGCCTATACCATCCAATAGTTGCTCCGTAAATCGCGAATATGGGGACGACACCCCAAGGTCCGAAGTTGAGCAGAGCCTCGCCGCCGAGACCGTAAAGCCTGCTGGATCTCAACAAATTTCCTTTTCCCCACAGGGCGTCGCTTCCGGCGTCGACTCGGACTTCAGGGCGGCCCGGCCAAAAGTTTCTTGGAATGAGGATCGTAAATGCAGCGGCATAAGTCAATCCCCAGCGGTAGTCGTAATCGCCCGGATCCTTCAGTAGGTTATGGAGAATAGAAGCGTTGGAATCGGCACGGGCCAAATCTCCCAGGAGTAAATACTTCAAGTCCCGCTGATAGCCTGCTGGTTCGAACCACAATGACGGAGAACGCAAGACTTGAAGACTCGCTCTTTTACTTTCCTTGTAGAAGCCGTAGAAATACATGAACGCGATCAGAAAAACAACGCCGAGTGCCATCATTTTTTGAGGTAGCTGGCGGAAACGGTAGTGGAGGATTCCGGTCATCCAAAATAGAGCCCAAATTGTGGTGCCCCGACTTCCATACCAGCCGAGCAAGAGGAAGTGCCCTATACCGGCCGCACTTAGAAAAACCATGCCCGTGATCAGATAGCGATGACCTTCTTTTCGCCAATTGGTCCAAGTGAAAATAATGATGATGAATGACAGAATGACCAGCGGCCACGCAAACAGCAACAGCCATCCTTTTCCGATGAAGGCTTCTTGATTGTTCTCGTAGGCTTCAATGATGCCAGCGATCCCATTTAACTGCCAAATAAACATTGTCGCGCCTATAATCGAAGAACATAGCGCGAGCGCAAATATCGGATAGAATCTCGTACGATCAAGTTCCCAACGGGTAGCCGAGGCTCGGGTCTTAGCAAGCGCCCAGTTGGAAGCGAAACGATACGCGACCAGGCCAGCGGCATTCAATCCAGATATCGCTCCCAACCACTTCCGCCAGTCTCCCCAGAGGATTAGGTCTCCGACACCATAGGTATCCCAAGCGACGTTAAGGAGGGGGGCAATGAAAAATCCATAGAAGGCGAGGCACGCGACGATAGTCTTAGGGTCGAACAGGTCAAGCTGACCACGGCACCAGCGTACAATGTCGACGCCGGTGAGAACACCACAAGCCATGACAGGAATTAAGAACCAGTGCACAATAGATTTATTCCAAAGCACGAAAATAAATGTGACGACGGCCACGCAGATTAACGCAATGGCGTAATCGCCCGTAAGATAACCTCTGGGCGCAAAATTTCCGACATCTTCATGCCATCGATCCGATACCGCTTTGTCTGTGCTTGCCACTTGCATTTCTTTCTCAACTCTCGACGCTTCTAGAAATCAGGGTCACCTTCGAGCGAATATGTAAGCATGCCCTCCAGACCAGGGTAAGATACGAAGCTCAACCGACTTGAAACCACATTGTCTGAGAGCGCCGTCGAGCCGAACGAAACTGAAAACACGATATTGGTCGATTTTCCAAGGCAATCCGCGAAAGCCCATCCGCATGAACTGGCGGGTTATCGCTAGTACCGCATGTTTCGCGATCTCCTTTGCGCGCCTGAGCATCACCTCACTAAGGTCTCCCGTTGTGCCGTGAGCCCCTATAACCGGCACGTGCACGTCCTTCAGCATATTTCTGACATGCGCGTTGTCGAAAATTATCTCCGCGAGATGTTTCGGGTGCTCAGACCTGGCGGCATCGCGATTATTCCAGTAAGTGAAATACATTGTTGTTCGAATTCGGCACTTTTCTCTCAAGGCGATGAGGTGACACACCAAGTGCGTCCACTACGGAAAAATCTTTGGCAATAGCATTTGTGAGACGACCTACCCCGCAACATAGCTCCACACACGCGTGCATTCGATCCAGTCCGACTTGTTGCAAATGCCTCTTGAGCATAGACCATTCTTCGAGGCCTGCTGAAAGGTCGTGGGAAGCCCCGTAGTCGAGCTCGCCATAGATTTGCCATTCAATATCGGAAATACTTGCTTTCACCATAGCGCAGTCGCTCTGACCACAATCTCGGGAGGCTCACCTGGTCTCGAACTGTGATGTCGCAATTCAATCGCGCTCGCAGGACTGGGGTTGGCCTGGGGCGCCAGAAGATTTTTATAGATTGCGGCGACTTCGCGGCCCGTTCTTTCAACATCGAAGAGCGTTCGCGTTAGTTTTTGACCTTGTATAGCGCGGCGGTGGGCTTCGTCTTTGTTTTGGAGCGCGTCAAGGATGGCATGGGCGAGAGCTTTGGGAGTTCGAGGTGGAACCAGCCAGCCGGTTTCATTTTCTTGAATTAGGTCGGGCAAGCCACCGATGTTTGTGGCTATGACCGGGACAGCGCTAAGCAAAGGCTCGAGTGCGCCGCCACAGTTTTCAGAATGTGAAGGCACGACGGCTAAATCGAGATCAGGGTAGATGGCAGGAATGTCTCGGCGCGTTCCCAGAAAGGTCAGGGCTCCGCCGCAGCGTTTCGCACCGAGCGCGCGCAGGCGGTTTTCGTATCGGGTGGCGCGTTCCCATGGGCCGCCAATTATCACGCCTCGGATATTTGGATTGGTTTTGCGAACCAAGCTGAGCGCGGAGATGAAATCTTCATGGCCCTTTAGACCATGCCGCTGTCCCAAGAACCACTTTGGGGCGTACACGTACGCAACCATCCCGACCAAAGGAACGTCCGGCGAGATTCCGAGTTCATTTCGCAAGCGTCCTGTTCGAGTACTTGTGAAACGTTTTGTGTCAGTGCCTGCATAGGAAAGGAAAACATGGGCTGGGTCGATGCCCAAGGCTTGGAATTCTTGGCGCGTCCACTTGCAGGTAGCGAGCCAAGAATCGCTGGGACCGGCAAGAGCAATGTCGAGCCAAGCGAAGAATCCATGCTCGAGGTGCAACGGACCCGGAACCTGAAACACACGCGGGATAGGCGATTTTTTCCCGAGGGCGATGCGTGCTACGAAAGTTGGGCCGACATGATGCGTGTGGATGAGGTCAGGGCGGACGTCGGCGACAAGCTGGCGGCAGGCGCGAAGCGTGGCAGGGATGCGCCAAGGTTGGCGCGCGGGGAAATCGAGGTTGGCGCGGACTACTGTGGCGCCGGCTTGGCGATATTTGGGGGCGAGACCGTCGGTGTCAGAGGGGAGCGCGACGACCACTTCGATGCCGAGCGAGCACAAGACTCGCACCTGCTCGTAGGCCCAATTTGCGCCGACGGCGGTCTTCACGATATGCAAGACCTTCATAGAGGCGACCATTCTAATCCTGAAAAGCGTGGGCGGGAGCGGCAAAATCGCGCGCGGTAGGGACAAAGTGGGTCACGCCCTCTTTCAAAATGTTTCCAGTGACTATTCCTGCGCGATTGATGCTGCAAATATTCATCCCATATATAGAAAGCCCTTCGACCTGACATTTGCTAGCGCGAAAAATGGGGAGTGGCGCGCCCTAACTAAGGGACGATCTTAGAACTTTTTCACCAGTTCCGGCGTGCAGAACTTACGCAGTTCAACCCATTCTTAGCTGCGTCGGCACAGCTCCGGTAAGTGTGCCGAAAAGCGTCTGCGGGGGTTTCAACACGGGCTAGCGACCATGCCGGGAACAGAACGGAACGGGATGGGAAGGTCGCGGTCTGCGGTTTCAGGGACTCGCGTTGCGGCAGTCCCGGCCCTGTCCCCAGCCGCCGGACCCAGGCAACGAAAAAATAGGGTGCCGAAACCCCGCGGCGGGCGTATGCTGCGTGACAGTTGGGATCTAAAACGGAAATTCCAGTTAAGAACCACAATGCTGCTGAAATTCTTGCACAGCGCGTCAGGCAGGGCCGACTTGCTAGCTGCCAAGTCGCGAGCGTCACCCTTCGCCGGCTTCGGAATTACTCTTGTGTTGTTCTGCGCCTCCGGTAACGCTTTTTCCCAGGTACCGACGAGGGTTCAGTGGCGGCAGGGGCTGCTCAGCGTGCACGCCGAGGCGGCTCCGCTTTCTGAGGTGCTACATGAAGTTTCGACTCAAACTGGCATCGAGTTCTTGGGCTCAGATGGACTCCAGAAACAAATCTCCGTGCACTTTTCGAATGTGCCGCTCGGCACTGGCTTGCAGATGCTCCTCGTGCGTGTGGATTACGGAATAATCGGCGATCCGTGCTGTCCAAGAACGATGCGAGTAGTGGTGCTCAAGCGGCGTGCGCTTTCCTCTCGTATCCAGGCTGTCGGCGAACCGAATAAGCTCGTGGATAAAGGACTCGCGGACCCTGATGGCTCTGGTGCACAGGGAAACGAGGCGGTGCTGCAAAAGGAAGATGCGAACTTCACAGCCGACGGGTCCGCGGGGTTGAAGGAGCACGATGACCAAACAGCTGCGGAACACGCTGGTGATGCTGTGGCGGACCTTCAGGCCATCGACCCTGCCGACCCGGCCAACCTCCCTATCTTTCGCCAGGCTCTTAGCGCCGGGGATCCCACACTGAAGGAAGCTGCAATTCAGGCCCTTTCCGGAGAGGGTGGCCCTGCGGCTTTGGGTCTCTTGCGTGAAACGTTCCATAATTCAGATCCTGCGGTGAGGTTGATGGTGATTGAGAACATCGGCTCCATTCCGGAGGCCAGTGCACTTCTCTGGGAGGCAAGCCTGGATACCGACGCATCAGTTCGTGAAGCGGCTCAGCAAGGGCTCCACCCTCAGGCGAATCAACAGTGACCTAGATCATCGGTCGCTTCCTCTTCATTGGGTCCTTCTCCTGACCCAAAACCCAAGAACTGAACCAAGGATGAGTTGAGGAAACGGCGTCAAAAAGGAAATTCGGGCTGAAACGAATCGGCGCGCGGATTTGCGCCATTTGTGTTGTTGCACAGCACATGTGATGGTGATACGCTCCCGCCAAGCTTTTGCCTGGGAAAACTTTGGGAGGAATTCGCATGAAGAATTCGTCGAAGATTCTAGCGCGTTTCATCATGATAGGAGCCACGATGGGCTTGCTGTTGCCTGCGTCTGCCATGGCTCAGAACGGGTCGCTACAACTCACCCCGCAAACCGACGGCTACGACATCCATATCTTTCCGACGATTAACAGCAAGGGAGCCTTCGCTCCCCCATCGGACCCCGGTCCGCTCGTGTACCACGGCGGTCCGGTCATGCAGAACGGGGTCACGCCCTACGTTATCTTCTGGGTTCCGCCCACGCTACAGAACGGCGGGGCGACCAGCATGTCGGCGCACTACCAAACCGTGGAGAAAGACATGCTGGGGGATTACATCGCGCACGGCATCGACAACAACAACACCCAGTACTACCAGCAGATTAATTTCAAGGGAAAGATTAGCTACATCCAGAACAAGGGACCCGCCGCTGCCGCCATCACCTACGTCGACACCAACCCGTTACCGGCGTCAGGTTGCGCAGACACGGCCACTCCGCTCAACTGCATTACAGACGCTCAACTGCAAACGGAAATCCGAAGGGTGATGACCCTGAAGGGGTGGACCGGCGGGCTCACCAAGATGTTCTTTGTCTTTACTTCGAGCGGCGAGGGCTCGTGTTTCACCGCAGCCAGCTTATCTTGTGCCTACGTGCAGTACTGCGCCTACCACGGCTTTTTCCTGAGTGGGACCACCCCGATCATTTACGCAAATGAACCATACGGCGACCTTTCCGTCTGCCAGGCTGGGGGAATACCGTCGCCCAATAGCGATCCCGTCGCCGATGCCGCGTCGACCGCGGCCAGCCACGAACTGACCGAGGCCATCACTGATCCCGAACTGAACGCCTGGTACACTTCTCAGGGTAACGAGATCGGTGACCTGTGCGCCTACAATTACGGCACCTTCTACCCCTGGGATTCGGGCAATGCGAACCAGATGTGGAATGGCCGCTTCTACATGCTGCAAACGGAGTTTGACAACAACTCACTGAGCTGCCTGCAAGTCGGCCCCTGATACAGCAGGTGGGCCCGATGGGCTTTAGCTCACGACACTAGCTAAAGGCTGTTGCAAAACCCGGCTCCAAAGATCCAGTCGTGGTCATCACCTCCATTGGGGGCGCGCTGATCGACTGCTGTATGTCTGGCAACTCGCTCCCAAACGGATATTTCGCGGTCACTGCTCATTGCCCTCATCCGCGGAGTTTTCGAGTCATCTTACAGATCTCAGTCGGCGATATCTCGGTTCAGAGATGCTGATGATTTCACCCGTGGAACCTTTTCAACCGTTGAATCAACCTCGGCATTTCCGTGTCGAGCAGCTCCGATCTGGTGCAATCTTTCATGATTGGCAGTGTGGCGCCGACAGTTAGAGCGGGCCAATTCTGCTCGGCGCTCCACGTCATAGGTCCGCCCGATTTCAGTCCAAGGCATTCGGCGAAACGATCAATTCTTGGGAGAGTCTGAGGCTCGCTTTTGCGGCCAGACCGGACTCGTAAGATCGGTCCGTACTACAGCGCCGCTCTCGAACAGCGGCCCTTCCGATTTCAGGAAGGCGGGCGCTTCTCCTTCGAGAATCCATATGCGAGTGTCCGGCGGCTGTTTGCCTACCAGCGGGGCGACCAACCCGACAGCACCTCCGATGTCGACTTTTACGACATAACGCACGGCCTTGCGAACAGAGCTCGCGATGGAGAACGGTTCTTCACCGTCGGGAGAAATCACAAGCTTGACGAGGCGAGGCTTTGGAGTAGCGACGATCATTGACAGGGTCGTTTTTGCTGCGTCGGGGCGAATGTTTTTCAACATAGTAAAAACGATGCCATTGGCGAGATCTGGAGGCAGTTTAATCCGGTCGCTGATGACCTTTTTCTCGCCGTCGTCCTCATAACGAACCGTGACCTTGCCACTGGAACCATCGATTGAGACGTCCATCGGACGTTTAAACGTTGAGCCCTTCTGGGTCAGGTGGTTGCTCAACAGCCGAAATGTACCGCGCTGGGAATAGACGGAAGTTTCTTCTTGAACGGAGCCGTCCTTGAAATGGAAGACGAGATGAGCGGTCACGCGGTCACCGTTAGTAACTTGGGTTAGGTCTCCATCGGCTAGAGTCTCGTCCTGCAGAGTCCGTAGCGCAAGAAAGCCGTGAACTTCCCCTTCCTTATATTTCACTGCCATCTGTGCCGACGAGGATACGCAAGGATAGAGAAACGCGCCGCCTACTATTAGGATAATGGCCCATCTGGCCTGCACACGTTTTATCATCGCTGCATGATGAACCACATTCTTGGCTGCCGCAATGTGGGGTCTTTGACCTTACATTCCCAGACATAGAGTCCGCGGAAATCCCTGCAGAAGAACTCAAATCCATTGGTGCATGATTCGCGCGTCGACCGAACTACAGTGCTGCCAGCCCGCAATTGGCGCTGCCCCAAGCCGAAGGCGATGGACAGTGCTCTATGCCTCGCCGCCCTCCTCACCAGACGGCAGCACACACTGATGCCACTCATCATCCTCGGCGTGGGCACTGCAGAACCATCTCCCGCACGTCGGGCAATGCAACGTCGCTGGGTCACCGCACGGCTCGTCGTCAGGCGACACGCCCTGACACAAGCGCTGGTCCGCGCTCTTGACTGCTTTTTCTTTCATCGGCAGAACCTTCTTGGGCAAAGGTGGGTGAATCCCGTTCTTGATCACCGGAAACAAGGATCGGAGCTTCGGCGCTGCACGATTAATCGCAGATATTCTTCTGGCCCGGGTGAAACGCAACGGGGAGCCTGGCAGCTCCCCATTTGCGTCACTTTGCTTTTGCATGGCGAGATCCGCAAGAGATGCCCGCCTGCGCACACCGCAGCAGCGGTGTTGTTTTAAGCTGTGATTCGTCCTAGATCCGGTGGAGTCATACCTCCTCGCAGCTCTAGAGCTGTTTTTCCTTTTACCTCCGCATGAAGCAAAATGCAACCATTTCTACTCAAAATCAACAACGATGACTTCGTTTCCCGATAACTGTCGGAAATCCCGTTATCACCAGCAAGGCGGGAATCACCGATGACGTAGATGACGTGGCCGGGCTTGACATAAAGGGGGCGCCCGCCATAAGGTCTTGCGCAGAAACAGAGTCGAAACCACAAGCAGAGCTGATCCCTGGAGCGAGGGAAAAAGTTCGATACGTGCCAACGAAGGCAGCCAAACTTTTCACGACTATTTAGCAACGACTAGGTCGCGTTCTAACGTTATGAGCTGTCCCGCGATCGAACCGAATTCTACCCACTGCGCATATTCCCGAACGTTCCGCCACATCCAGTACAACCGAACCGCCAGCCTACGTCCCATCGCTACCTTGGCAATACTTTTTGCCGACCGATCGCCATGTGCACGTACCGGCACCATGCTCGAGGTTTTGATCGGGAGATGTTTGGGTCGGGCTGAAGATGACCGGTAGACATAGCGTGAACTAAAGCGCCGTGTACTTGATTGGGCATCCCGCTCCTCGCGAGAGGGAGTTTGAATTGGTAAGATTCAGCGAGCCCTGGTCGTCGATGTATGCGGGAGACAGACCCTAACTGTGCCCGGCCGTACGATGCAAGCCGCCGATGGGGGCTTCCTTCTGATTCCCATCGCTAGGACGAGGATATTCCGAGGCTGGGGCGACCAAACCGCTCGCACTCGCGCCGCTAGTTCTTCCAGCGGGAAGGTCGGATTGCCAGGTGTACTCAGGGACAATTTCTTTGATCTTCGCACGGATAGGTAACGCGCCGTCAACATTCATCGTTGCACGCAGTTCGGCAAGTTGGCGGCACAGCCCCGACCAATCCTTCAATGGGCCACTTGTCCGCTTAATCTTGTCACATGACGTGGGCGATACCATTTCATGCGGATAAAAAAGTTCCTCTTTCAGTTTTTCACCGTGGCGCAATCCGGTGAATTGAATGGGTATTGATTCTTCGGATTTTCCGGAGAGGCGAATCAGCGTTCGAGCCATATCTAGGATGTTCATGGGAGTTCCCATTTCGAGCACGAGAATGTCCCCATGATGACCGATCGTGAACGCCTGTAAGACTAGGGATACGGCTTCTTGGGTAGTCATAAAAAAACGGCGTATTTCCGGGTGTGTGATCAGAAGTGGCCCGCCACGACGTAATTGCTCTTGGAAGACGGGCACGACACTGCCGCTCGAACCAAGAACATTACCGAAACGAACCGAGACACAGCGCATCCCCTTCTCTGGGCGAGACGCCAGCATGAGCTCGCCAATTCGTTTACTCGTCCCCATAATACTGGTCGGATTGACAGCCTTGTCAGAGGAAATGAGAATGAACCCGCGGCATCCAGCTTCCTCTGCGATATCTATCAAACTGTATAGAGCAAATACGTTGTTGCGAATTGCCTCTGCGACGTTTTCTTCCATCAGTGGGACATGTTTATATGCCGCGGTGTGAAAAACATATTCGACTTTGTGATCCGAAAAGCACCGTTTCATGCGGTCTGGATCGCCGATGTCCGCAACGCAGCAGACGGCTTCGATTTCTCCGCATCGTTGGCGAAGTTCACGCTGAAGGTAGAACATCCCGGTCTCATTCTGATCGATACATACGAGCTTGGCCGGATTATGGGCCAGAATTTGCCGGCATAATTCCGATCCAATCGATCCTGACGCGCCAGTCACGGCGATCACGCTGCCTTTCACGTGGAGGCTCACGGCTTCGAGGTCCATCTGCACAGGCTCGCGACCGAGGAGATCTTCCAAGCGGACCTCGCGGAATTGGCTAACGCTGGCTTCGCCGCGAATAATGTCCCTAAGTGTGGGCACAGTCTTAAAGGGCAGCTTTGTTTTCTGGCATTCTTCTGTAATGCGCTTCATCTGATTGCCCGTCGCAGAAGGAATCGCAATTAGGATTTCTTCCGCGAGAATTACCGAAGCCAAGTTTTCAAGGTCGTGGACAGCGCCGAGCACCGCAACACCGTGTATCCGAACGCGAAGCTTCGATGCGTCATCATCCACGCAACCTACAGCTACATAGCCGCTTTCAGGTCGCGCGAGTTCCCGAAGGACCATCTGTGCCGCAAATCCGGCTCCGACCAGTATGACCCGTTTCGAACGCGAGGAATTGAGTCGCACAGACTCTGCAAGAACGCGCGAAGCTAGCCGCATGCCCGCGAGGAAACTCGCCGTTAGTACGGCTTCCAGGAAGTAAATAGAACGAGGAAAGGCAGTTACTCCCAAGATATACCGGTTGACAACAAAAAAAACCGCAGACCCGATGCTGACGGCTTTCAGAATCGTCAATACCTCGCTCACACTTGCGAAGTGCCACCAGCCATGATCGAGTTTGAAAAAACGAAGGACAATCAATCGCAGAACAATCAGCAGAAAGCCAGACGTTAACAAGACGCGGCCGTAGGGCATCGAGAAATCAAAACGCAATAACCATCCTGAAACCAAGCCGCAAGTTACCAGGAATGCCTGAAAAGCGTAGATGAAGACTGGGCTCCGATTGGAGACGAGTTCGGGCAATCGAACGAGAAACGTACGGTTCACAGGCATGTCAACTCCTTTCGGATCATTCGAGGAAAACTATGAGATTGTTCCTAGCGTCCGGCAGAGGTATGTAAGGACAGCGTCCGAGAACTGAAGAAATCGCGGACACAGCCGACAGTAGTATCAACATCTTCGAGCGTTGTTTCCGCACTCATCGGCAGGGAAATAACTTCTCGACAAATACGTTCCGTCTCAGGAAGCCCGGGATTTTCCAGTGCGAGACCCTTGTGTTCCCACATTGGTTTGGCCCAGTGGACAAGGGTTTCCACGCCTTGGTCTCTCAGGTGCTGGCGCAATTCGTCGCGCCACTCCGTTCGGATCACATAATTTTGATAGGTGTCAAAGTGCTGATCGTTATCGAAATGAGGCAAGCGTAGACCTTCAATTTCTTCCAGCCCCTTGCGGTAAAGGCGGGCCGTCGTTCGGCGATGTTCGATCCAATCGGAAAGATGACCCAGTTTGACGTCGAGAACGGCGGCCTGCACGTTGTCTAGCAAAGCGGTCTGACCGTGGTAGTGGAATTCGCCTGTTTGCCGATCCTCACCGTTAAATCGCATGAGAGTGGCGAGGCGAGCAACCTCTGGATCGTCTGTAGTAATAGCGCCGCCGTCACCAAGGCCGCCCAACGACTTGAAAGGATAAAAGCTGAAACACCCTGCTAAACCAAATGAGCCCGCTCCCTTATTCCGGAATGTCGCGCCCAGTGCCTGAGCGGCATCTTCGATGACGACGATACGACGCTCTTTTGCAAAAGCGACAATTCTAGCCATATCGCACACGCGGCCATTGAGGTGGACAGGGATTACGGCTTTAGTGTTGGGTGTGACTGCGGCCTCGAACATATGGGGGTCCATGTTGTAGTCATCACGCACATCAACCAGAACTGGTTTAGCACCCGTGTGAACGATCGCCGATACGGTAGCCACAAAAGTGTGGCCAACGGTAATAACTTCGTCTCCAGGCCCGACTCCGGCCGCCAGCAAGGAGAAATATAGCGCGTGATAGCAACTATTGACGCCAACCGCATATTTGACACCGACAAACTCGGCCAGATGACTTTCGAAGTCGCGCAACTGTTGGCGTAGAACCAAATCCCCTTTCGTAAGCGTATCGGTAATCGCGAAATCCACTTCGCTCTTGATCCGTCGGTAATGTTCGCGGGGATTTACGAATGGCACGCGGTATGACATTGTTCCTATCCTCCCATTAGGCTCGTTTGTGGGATAAAAGGTCCTTTGTAGCCAGCGGATTAACTCGCATTTGCAATGGAAAAAGTGCGCTCATTTTTCAGTGTTGACCGTATGGCAGCGGTCAAAGATGCCACTGAAAGTCCATAATTTGCTCGAATGTATTCCTGCGTTCCGATCACGGATGAAAATGCGGAAGGGAGTCCAAATCTCTTAAAGATGGTACCTTCTGCGCCGGCTTCCGCCAGTACTTCGGCAACCGCGCCACCCAACCCCCCAACCAGGCTGTGCTCTTCGAGCGTGAAGATTGCATGCGTTTCGCGTGAGGCCGTGAGGATAGCATCCGAATCGATGGGTTTTACCGTGTGCATACTGAGCACGCGCGGTTGTAAACCCGCGTGGCGCAAAGACTCGGCTACTTGGACAGCCGTCTCCAAAAGTCCGCCAGTGGAAATTAGAGTAAAGTCCGTCCCGTCGCCAACCTGGATTGCCTTACCAAGCTGAAAGTGAATTTTCCCCTGATGAACGCTCGCCTCTCCCGCTCGGCCCAATCGCAAATAACAAGGTCCGGGACGCGATGCAATTGCCTCCGTTGCCGCCTCAGCTTCCATCGGGTCGCCCGGAGCGACAACAACCATTCCGGGCAGCGCTCTCATGATTGCGAGATCTTCTGTCGCGTGATGAGTCGAGCCCAGAGACCCATAGGCGAGCCCGCCTCCCACTGCAACGATCTTGACGTTCGCGTTGTGATAGCAAACATCATTGCGTATTTGTTCGAGACACCTGAGAATCGGAAAGTTGGCGATGGAATAGGTAAATGCGATCTTTCCGCTAAGTGCCATGCCTGCCGCTATCCCGGTCATATTCTGTTCGGCCACCCCAGCATTCAAGAACCGAGTGGGAAATCGCTGAGCGAAATTTTCCACGATTCCAAACCCAAGGTCGCCCACAATGAGATGAACGCGCTCGTCTCGTTCGGCGAGAGCCGTTATCGCGCGGATAAAGGCGCCTCTCATTGCTCTTCTCCCAACTCAGCGAGAGTTCTTGCCATCTCGTCACGATCAGGCGAGCGGTAATGCCACAACAGTTTGTTTTCCATAAAACTGACGCCTTTGCCCTTTATGGTGTGAGAGATGATGCAGGTTGGCCTCCCGGTCTCAATAGGAACTACTGTCAAAACTTGCTCGATTTCTTTAACGTCGTGACCATCGATTTCGCGAACCGCCCAGCCGAAAGCTCGCCACTTTGCCGCCAAAGGCTCCAAATCTAGAACCTCTTTTACAGTGCCGAGGCTCTGGATTTTGTTGTAGTCAACGATAACAATCAGATTATCGAGCCTATGGTGGGGAGCAAAAAGAGCGGCCTCCCAAACCGAACCTTCGTCGCATTCGCCATCGCTCAATAATGTGAACACGCGGTAGTCACATCCGTCGCGTTTGCCTACAAGCGCCATCCCGCAAGCGATGGGCAGTCCATGACCGAGAGACCCAGTGGATACTTCTACGCCGGGAACTCCCACGTGCGTGGCATGTCCAGGCAAATGCGCCCCATCTTGATAGAAATCATCCAGCCAGTGCTCTGGGAAAAATCCACGCATGGCGAGGACGGCGTAGAGCGGGACACAGGCATGACCTTTGCTTAATACAAACCGATCTCGCTCCGGCCAGTCCGGACGGCTCGGATCAATCCGCAGAGTTTTCGTATAAAGGACAGCCAAGAGGTCCGCCATGGAAAACGCCGAGCCAATATGTGAGCTCTTGGCCCGATGAATCATGCGCGCGGACCGCAAGCGAATCTCTCTTGCGACGAGCGAAGCATCACTGGCCGTCAACACGGGGCTGGAGACGAGATCTTTCTCTTTGGGTTCAGTCATTTGCAAGCTCTTCTAGGCGGCACTACTCAACGATAACCTTCAGTGTCTCGAGAATAATTTTGAAGTCAGTCATAAATGAACGCCTGCGTACATATTCCAATCCCAGTCGAATTTTTTCCGGTCGAATTTTCTCCCGGTACGCCGCATGTGGATCCGAACTCCCCCGCAGTATCTCTCCCTCATTCCGGAACAGGATCGACGCCCAGTCCGTGATACCTGGCCGCACTTCTAGCAGCCCCTTCTCTTCGGCGGTGTATAAGAGCACTTCCTCGACAACTTCGGGCCGCGGTCCTACGAGACTCATCTCACCCTTCAACACGTTCAGCAGTTGTGGCAATTCATCGAGCTTGTAACGTCTGAGGACTCCTCCCATGCGCGTTATCCGCGGATCGTCCGCGGAACTTGAGGGGCCCCCCAACTTGTGCGCATCCAGCACCATCGTCCGATACTTGAAAATCCGAAAGGGTTTCCCAAAACGACCCGCTCTCAGCCCTCGATAAAATGCAGGTCCGGGAGAGTCCAATCTGACAGCAAGAGCAAGGACCACGAAGACTGGCAACAGCAGCGTCAACCCAAAGACTGAAGCTGTAAGATCGAACAGCCTCTTGAAAATCGCCGAAGTCATTCGCGCATAAACCTTTCTTGCAGTGAACAATTTCCAGAACTGGCGATCGGTGAGATGCGCAGCCGTGTTCCTGAAGACCACTCACTCAAAAACGGCTGCTCATTCTCCACACCCAGCCAGTATCGGTGCTTCTAAAAGTCTGCGATTTTTCTCAAAGTCGTAACCACATGAGCGGTCGCAAAAGGGAACAATGCTTGAATCATGAAATAGGCAAAAGGGAAATTCTTAGAAAGGAATCGCCCAAGCGGAGGGACAAGTGCGCCGCGAAAGACTCCACACACTTCGGTTCGCTTTCCGAATTCATAGAGGTTATTTAGCCTCCTCCGCGACACTCCCTTAAATTCGCGGCTGCCGGGTTTCGAATATCTCCAATCCGACACCAATAGAATGCCTCCCGGCTTTGTTACTCGAATCATTTCCGAGGCAATGCGCTTAGCTGTATCGTCATCAGTGAGTTGAAGAAACATCATTGTTTCAGTCACGAGGTCGAAGCTGTCGTCTTGAAAGTGCAGCCGTGTCGCATCTTCGCATTCCAAGGAAACCAGAGGATTCGTTTTCCTAGCCTTTCGTATTCTGTCTTCCAGTAAGTCAACACCGAACAAGTTCTCAGGCTGGAATCCCAGGCGCAGCAACAACCACAGGCTGTCACCTTCACCGCACCCTACATCCAGAACCCGGGCAGAGTACGCATCGAGATGAACCGATCGCAGAGCGCGGACCATCGCCGCTTCCTGCGCGAGGATCTGAAAAAGCACTTCGGGATTTTGGAGGAGGCTATTTCTATTCGCGCCTTTTCTCGCTGCGTATTCTCGATAATACGCTCCTGTGAAAGCCTGAAGCGGCGTCAGCGCGGGACCCCCTTCTTGTATTTTTTCTCCCAACCGTTCGGAAGTCATACGCTTAATCTGTTTGTGTAAACGCTAGAAATCAGAAGTGAGCAAGCTAAAAATTAATCCGCCAAAAATGATGGCTTGTCGGAAGAAGAGCTTTCGACGTCTCTGGCTCAAAGGATTTTAACCGACGCCAACGAAGCAAGTTGTAGCGACGGTTAATCCCCGGTAGCGGCAAACTTGGAGGCCGCGACTTCGCGGCAGCCGCCCGCTCCAATCAAATACTGACGTTCACAGTTTTTGCAGGCATTATCCCGCAGGCGCACTCCACAATTGCACATCCACCCGTCCTGCCGGGCGGGAACGCCTCTGACGAGAGCATAGTCAGGCACGTCGTGGGTAACAACAGCGCCGGCAGCAACAAATGCATAACGGCCGATGGTTGTGCCACACACTACCGTGCAGTTTGCTCCGAGGGTAGCACCCTGTTTCACGAGAGTCCTCTTAAATTCATGCTTGCGAACTACGTGACTGCGAGGATTGACGACATTCGTAAAAACCATCGATGGACCGCAGAACACATCGTTCTCCAACTCCACACCTTCATAAATAGAGACATTGTTCTGAATCTTGACGCTATCTCCTATGATTACCCCGGGGCTGACGACGACGTTCTGGCCTAGGTTGCAACCGCGTCCGATTTTGCACCCGGACATAATGTGCGAGAAATGCCAGATCTTGGTCCCAGCGCCAATTTCGCAAGGGTGGTCGATGAAAGCAGAAGGGTGGGCGTAATATTCTTGCGAATCGACTATGACGGGCACTGGCACGCCACCCTGGCTCATCGACCTGCCGCACGCATCGAGAATCTCAAGAACGCGAAGTCCATCTTCACCATGCGTACGAGGATGAGAACCTTTGGATATACACTCCAAAAAATGCTCACATTCTTTTTGCAATGGCTCGTCTTTTGACAATGCGACCACCTGGCCGCCGTCACGTTCCGCGACTGGTTTGCGATCTTGCCAATTAATTCGATGTGCGTACAGCACAAGCTTTTTCTCAGGCTCCAAGTCGTCGAAGACGGCCATCTTCTGACTACCAATGACGCACAACTTCTGTTCCTTAAAAGGGTGGAGCCAGCTTACGAAAATATGAGCTTTTACCCCGCTCGAAAACTCCAGCGTGCTCAGAGTCGTGTCCACAATCGGGGGGTTCAGGTAACTTCCACCTTGCGCCGCGGCAAATGCGGGTGTCTCAGCCAGCATCTTGAGGATCACGGCAATATCGTGGGGCGCGAAGCTCCATAATATGTTTTCCTCCGTACGCAGTTTGCCCAGATTCAGACGGGAGGAATAAATATATTGGATCTTTCCGAGCTCGCCCCGCCGTATCAGACGCTCTAATTCAATAATTGCCGGGTGATATTCGAGAATATGACCGACCATCAGCACGAGCCCACGTTCCGCAGCTACCTTGACGAGATGTTCGCCTTCGCGCAGATGAAGAGCAAGTGGCTTTTCCACAAAGGCATGCTTGTCGTGATTCAGAGCGTCAAGAGCAAGTCTATAATGCTGCGCTGCGGGGGCCGCGATGACGACTGCGTCGACCAGCGGGTTCGCTAAGACTGCGCAATAATCCTTTGTGGTTGAAACTTTATATTCTTGGCGCACCCGATCCAGCGAAGCGTCGTTGATGTCGCAAACGCTTTCCAGCGCATGTAGGGCGTGGAAGTTGCGCACGAGATGCTTGCCCCAGTATCCGGCGCCGATCACGCCGACCCGAGGGATTTTCGTTTTGCTTTGAAGTGCAGGCATTGTTCTTGTTAGCTCCTCATTCCTGATCAAAATCAGCAATTGCCGCGACTACGGCACGCTGCTGGTCTTCGGTAAGCTCAGGGTAGATTGGAAGTGACATGACTTCTCGACTCGCGGACTCCGACTTGGGAAAATCTCCCAACCTGTGACCGAGGTATGCGAAAGCATTCTGGAGATGTAGCGGCTTCGGATAATAAATCTCTGTCGGAATGCCGCGTCCCTGCAAATGATCACGAAGTGTGTTCCGGTGTTCTTTCACTCGGATCGTGAACTGATTGTAGACATGGACCGAAGCGGGCACTGATGCAGGCGGGGTGATCATCGTCTCAACGCGAAACTCACGAAATAGTTCAAGATACCGAAGGGCATTATTTCGTCGAGCGAGAGACCAGTCATTCAAGTGACGCAACTTAACGCGCAAAATCGCCGCTTGTAAAGCGTCGAGTCGGCTATTCATTCCCAAAGTCTCGGAATCGTATTTCGTTCGCGCGCCGTGAACGCGCAGCAGACGTAGCTTGTCGGCGAGCCTAGGATCACTTGTTATAACCATGCCACTGTCACCGGCGGCTCCCAGATTCTTTGACGGGAAGAAGCTAAAGCAACCTATGAGGCCAATGCTCCCCACAGCACGTCCTTGATAGCGAGTCTCCAATGGCCTGCGCGGCATCTTCAATTACAGGGATTCGGTGTGCTGCTGCCACATCCTGGATCTTGTTCATGTCCGATGCCAGGCCAAATAGATGGACCGGCATGATCGCTTTCGTCCGCGGTGTAATCGCTTTTTCAACTGCTGAGGCATCGATGTTAAATGTGCGCTGATCGATATCGACGAAAACCGGCTTTGCTCCGACTCTAGCGATAGCCCCCGCTGAAGCGACAAAAGTGAAGGGTGTCGTGATGACCTCATCGCCCCGACCGATCTCCAAAGCTAGCAACGCCAGGATCAGGGCGTCTGATCCTGAAGCACACCCGATTGAATGTGCGCAACCCGTGAACAAACTGATTTCTTTCTCGAGTGCCTCTACCTGCGGTCCCAAGATAAATTGCTGGCCATCAAGCACCCCTGTCACCGCGTCAAGGATTTCTCCTCGAATGCTGACGTACTGTGCCCGCAAGTCGAGAAACGGGAAGTACACCGACGGTCTGCTTGGTGCAGTTCGGGTCATTTGGTTGTTGGAGAATATTTCAGGATTCGAGTTGTTGCAGGTCCCACAAACTGAAAAGGCGCGGTCCAGATATCGAAATCGCTGCGGTTAAGAGAGCCTCGTTCTAAGTTTGTCTATTGTACTCGCATGGTGCCACGTCCTCTCCAACGAGCTCCCGGTAAAAGGAGAAGGACTAGGCCGAATGAGGTGCCGGCACCGAACGCGAAGTGGCGACCTGCAAAGATGCCGGGGAGCAGAAACATGAGCTTACCTTTTCGCTCGCCAATGGCCATCTTTGCCGAAACCCCGATATTGGCAATTACGTAGGAACCCAAGATCGCAAGGAATATCCAGATAAAACTGTGCCAAATAAAGGAAAGCGCTAGCGTACACACCAGGCTCGCAACGAATGCGAATGGAATCCAATGCCGCCAAGACCATGCTTTGCTGCCGAACTTCAGCACATAAGTGACCCAGAATCCGTCAGCAAAATTATGTCGCCAGAAAGCAGGCCAAGTGGCGTCTGCGAAATATCGGACGACAACCTCCGGCACGAGCAAAATCCTTCCACCGGCAACGCGGAGTCGACGGTTGAGATCCAAATCGGAGCTGCCCAGGAGCCGCTCGTCGAACATACCAATCTGGTCGAAAAGTTCTCGCCGGTAGCAACCGAATGCGGCCGTGTCTGCCCATATGGGTTCCTGCACACCGGTTTTGACGTGGGAATTACCAGAACCGAACCGGCTGGCGAGCCCTGCTGCAATTGCCTGCGCGACTGGACCTTCCGCTCCCGGCTCGATCCGTAGAGCTCCTCCCACATTCTCCGCTCCGCTCTCCTGGTGGAAGCGGACGCAAGTGGATATGTGATCAGGTTGATACACCGCATGCGCGCCGGCAATAATGATCAGGCTGCCGCACGAATTTCGTATGCCGGTATTCATGGCCGCGGGAAAAGAGCCGAGAGGATTGTCCAAGAGCCGCAGGCCAGAATAACGCTTTGCGTATTCCTTGACGATCTCGCGAGTACTATCGTCACTCATGCCGTCTACAACCAAAACTTCCAGGCGGTCTTTGGGATAGTCATTTGCAAGTATAGAGTCCAAGCACCGCACGATGTACTTCTGCTCATTCCGGCAGGCCAGGATCACGGAGACAAACGGCCATTCAGCCAGGCACTTGCCAACTAGGTCGCGGGAAGCAATGATTTCGCTTATGCTCATAGCGTCACAAGGTGAATCCGCACCCACGAGCGCCGATACACAACTGAAAACTCCGTCGACGTCGAACGACCATCGTACTTTGAAACATCGAGGCCGAACGTGGTAGATATTTATTTCGGAGTTGCCAAACTCCGCAATTTGTTCGGCTCAGATAGTAAGAACAAAACCTGCCATGCCCACCAACGGAGTGGAGTCGCCTCTAGAAGGACGGTGTCAATTCTCTCGAGCGCTGATAGCAGCGGATTGAATATCTTCGTATTCCTGAAAGGAACTGCAACCAAATCAAACAAATGAAAAAAGTGTAGATCGACATGATTGAAGTAGTTCGATGCAGCGAAGAGGTCCCGGCGACGCAATATGTGCTCAGCTTCGTATTCCGTCCTCAGAAGTGGAGTGCGTTTGCGATAGGCTTGGAAGACGGGGTTATGAGCGAGAGGTTCGGCGCATACTACCGAGCCATCCACTTTTAACACGCGGGCCAACTCAGAAAAAGCGCGGTCCAAGTCCATATGGTGGAGAACGCCGCATGCGCTAATCAAGTCAAAACTCGAGTTTGGAAAGGACATGCTTTCACAGTCCATCGCTTGGAACTCGGCGTTCAGCCCGCGACGCGCAGCTTCCCGTTGCGCATTGTGTATCGAGGTTTCGGAGATGTCGATGCCAACGACGTTGGCTCCCGCCTCGGCCATCGTGAAGGCACATACCCCATCCCCACACGCGAAGTCTAATGCGGCGGCCCCGTGGCTATGCGCCTGCAAATAGCTTTGGAAAAACTCGCGGCTCTTGCGCGCGACACTGTACCATTTCCTATTGGCGGTGAGCTTTGCATGCAGCTCAGGGTTCTGCTGCAGAGCTGGGTCACGCAGTCTGTCATGGAATTGTGCTTCAAGGACCTTACGCTCTTCAGCGATTGCCATTACTCCCTCCAGCTGAGCTTTCATTCAAACGGGCTGGAAAGCCACCATCCTTGCACGGTGCCTTTCCACAGATGAGATTCTGCCGTCTCCGTTTGCGCCGCCGGGCTCTGTTAATTTTCTGACAGGACGTTTTTATATAGACCAATCAACGACTGACTTTCGACCTGCCAATTATATTTTTCGACAACGGCCCGCCGGCCGTTGAGGCCCATCTCCTTGCGGAGATCGGGGCGTTCGTGCAAGTAGCGAATTGCACTTGCAATTCCACGGGGATCGGTGGGATCCACACATAGCCCGCAGGAATTTCCCTCGACGATTTCTCGCCATAATGGAAAATTTGAGGCTACGACAGGAAGCCCTGCAGCCATGTACTCGAACAGCTTAGTCGGCAGCGCGGTCAAGTATTGGTCCATCGGCTGAATGCAGACCAAGCCGACGTCGACTTCCTTCAACAGCGCTTGTGCCTTGCAGTGCTCCACATACCCCAGACAGTCGGTCCTTTCGAAGCCGCGCAGCTGTTGAGCCTCCGCTTCGTAGGGCGCTGGAGAAAAATCACCGCAGAGAATCAGTTCCGCATCTTTGAGGTCCTCGAGGTAACCCAACGCTTCAACAATCTTGCTGACTCCTCGGGCTTCACTGAGCACTCCGACGTAGATGCATCGGAAGCGATCCGAACACCTGATGAAGTCAATAGGAGTCGAATTCGAAAGAGTGGGAAAGTTTTTCACCGTTACGACCCGGTGGCAGGACGAGAATTTTGCCGCAATGTCATCGGTCGCAGGAATAATCGCATCAAACGTCCGCGCAGCCGCTTTCTCAAATCCGTTCACGAAGACTGAAACTAGCCGTCGCGTCCACCTAGGCAGATATTCCTTGCCTAAGATCGTTTTAGGAAGATCTTCGTGGACGTCGTAAACAACCTTTTTACCGAGCATTTTTAGCAAGACGCCCATGCCAATCAGCTCTGGGTCATGAAAGTGGTAGATCTCAGCTCGCACTGTCAGTCCGCTCCAAAGTACCCGCCAAGATGTCATTAAGAGTCTCTCAAAGCGATTGGTGGGACACGGCACACGTCGGATCGAGACGTTCCCGCGGGTCTCACTTTTCTCCTGAGGTGCGACTATGTTGACCTGATAACCCGCCTCCGCGAGCGATCGTGCTTCCTTGTGAAAAATCCGTACGTCAAATGGCTGATGTACGGAGGTTAGAATGCACACGCGCCGTTGATGCATATTGGTGTTTGGTTGCACCGTTCAGCTTTGTTGTGGGGCTTGTGTCGGAAATTGCGTAAGATCCGTGGCACGCTGACGCGCGGGGATTGCTCTTACCTCGAACAGCCGATACAGGACTAGGCTCAAAATCACCCCGTCGGTCGCCAGAACCACTGGCAGAGCCGTCATTTGCAGGTTCCAGAAGGCGAAAACCAAGAATGCATAGCACACGAGCACCGGAATATCCTTTCGCCGGCGGACCAGATAAACATGGATGGCCTGCATGATTACCCCCGCCAGAACACCACCGAGTAGTACCCCCCATATTCCAAAATCAGCGTTCAGATTGCCGATAAAGGCAGCGTTGGCAGTGATCGTGTCCAAGGGTCCTTGAAATCCGTAAACGCCCACATAGTTTGGGGTATCGAAGTACCGCAACCCCAGCAACGAGGCAAGCTTGCTTACGGACCGGCCATGTAAGTAGCCAACATGACTGGGAAAGACCTCGAAGTAATAATAAAGGACCTCGGAAGGTCGATAGAACAGTCTCGTTCCAATGGCGCTGATCGCTTCTGGCACACCGATATCGGTGCCGTAATTGATTCCTAGTACAACCACGAGCGGAAACGCCAAAATGAGGACTAAGAACCCCGCCAGCACTTTCCGCCTAATAGTTCCGGCTCGATAAAAATACATGAAAAAGGCGATCATGAGAAAAATGGCAGCCACTGGCGATTTGGCAATCGTCAACGATGCATAGAAGATTCCAGCAAATAGAGACAGAAAGAACAGGAACCGCCATGCTTTGTCTCGCGTGCGCAAGTAGCAACCAAGAGAAACCAAGATTAGGAATGGGAACAGAACTCCTCCGAGAACCACATACGCGTAAGTAAAGTTCGAGTCGAGGAGCTTCAGAGCATCTTCACGGAGTATCGCCAGTTGCAAAAAGTCGCCGGGATTCTGAATCAAGTACAGTAGAGGAATTGCCTTCACTTCTGTGAGATAGAGACCCGTTAGGCCCAAGGCCACGAGCAAGAGAAGCTTATACAGCCGGACAAATCGGGGCCCGATCCGGGAAGCACAAAGGGGCCGCCGGAAAAACAATTCCTCCTCCCGCAGGCCGAAGTGCAAGACTTTCGAAGTCACGAGCGCTCCCAATGGCACACTAATAAGAACACTCTCGACCGCAAAGAGATACGTCGTGCGGTACGGGCCTCCCTGATCGGCATACACAAAGAACGCCGGAATGAAAATCATTGCCAAGTAGGTCCAATACCAGAAGCTCATGATCGTCATCCGTTGAAAGTCAAATATTCGGGTAGTAGCGTGATTAAGCAGATAGGAAACGTAAAGAATCACGCAGGAAGCAACCGCGATCCAAATGTTTACGAGGGCGGCCGCAAGAGCAAAAGTGCCGGCCACTAGCAGCCCCCAACCGATCCATTCGTTTTTATTCATGTCAGGAAGTATTCCCATCGCATGCATCACCACTGGGACTTGAATCTCCAGGTCAGGTTCCAGGCGAAGTAGTGGTTCAAGATGTCAGGGCGCGCGCTTGATTGACGTGTTTCTAGGTCAGTCGAACCTAACAGACTGCTGTTGGGACCACTTAGACAGGTTGATCCAGCGCCATATATGCGCGCCAAATGAGCGCTTGCCTCGCAGTATCTGTTCCCACTCGTGACGGATGCCGGATCGATCGAGGGGAGGCACACGTGCCATGCCCTCTCCTGCTAGGCATTGCTCGACCCAGGGTCGCAATTCCGTCAGCCAAGCGCGTTCCGGCGTGGCGAAACCAATCTTGTCTCTGCGGTTCAGAATCTCGTCCGGCACAAGGCCGCGCATTGCTCGACGGAACACAGCTTTCGAAGTGCCGTCCGGAGCAATCACATACTGTTCTGGTAGGGACAACATGAAGTTCACGAAACGAGGCGTTAGGAATGGCACCCGGCTTTCGATTGAGAAAGCCATAGAATTCCGGTCCTCATACCGCAGTAGATGGGGCAAACTCGTTTCCATCGTGGTGTCCAGCATTTGTCGTCGCAGAACATCGTGTCCGTTGCGCCTATTCGCAGATCGTGGGACGACCCCGCGATCTGCGAACCAAACGGTGTTCAACCAATGCGGAATCAGGTCTCTTCCGATCGATCGTCGGGCAAGTTGTTTTAGGTTTTCAGGGAGCAGGTGATCCGCGCTTCGTGAGAGCAGCCAAAATGCCCCGGTTCCCGGAGCGGTCGAAGCCTTTCGTAGAAACGAAACAGCATCAGACCATTTTGCCTGCCGTATAAGGGATGCGAGGCGCGCAGCCAGAAAATAACGGTAGCCCCCCAGAATCTCATCCGCGCCCTGTCCATCCAGCATCACCTTAATCCCGGTTTGACGCGCCACCTGAAATACCCGGTATTGAGCGTAAATGCTGGTGCTGCCGAAGGGTTCATCCTGACTTGTGATAAGTGCGTCGACATCATGCGCCAGCCCTCCGGGACTGGCTCGCACCTTGTGGATCACAACCCCAGCAGAGCGTCCCAGCAATTCGATCCATCTCTCCTCACTTATCTCCGGATCATTGGCGATAAAACTGAAGGCGTGAATCTCAAGGTTCCGCTCCTGCAGGTGGCGCATCGCCGCGACAATCGAAGAAGAATCAATTCCTCCCGACAACGCCGCGCCAACCGGGACATCGCTCCGGAGATGCAGCCCCACACTTTCGAGAAACAGGTCTCGCAGTCTGCTCGCAGCCTCTTCGAAGGAGATATCCAGCGGCCGACCGAGAGATGGCTTCCAATAACATATCGGGTTGAAGGTATACGTGTGATCCAACGGCACTTCCATGTAGTGGCCGGGCGGGAGCTGTTGTATATCTTCCAAAAGCGTCTGCGGGCCTTGGTCGGTCTCACCGAAGCGCAGATAAAGATATATCTTGTTGGGGTTGGCTCGGCGCTTCAGGTCAGGTAGCTCGAGTAGTGACTTAATTTCCGAAGAAAAGACAAACCCTCCCCGCCAAATCGTGTAATAGAGGGGCTTGATTCCGAAAAAATCGCGGGCCAGGAAGAGACGGCGTTCGATCGTGTCGAGGATCGCGAATGCAAACATGCCGACCAGACGAGTCAGCGCATTTTTTCCCCAGTAGGCGAACGCATTGAGCAAAACCTCCGTATCGGATTGGGATCGGAACTGATGGCCTGCGCTTTCCAACTGATGGCGGAGCTCCAAGTAGTTATAGATCTCACCATTAAAAACAATGTAGTAGCGCCCATCGGATGTCCCCATCGGCTGCCATCCTTGTTCTCCCAAATCGAGAATGGCCAACCTTCGGCTCGCCAGCGCACAGCACCCTAGCGGTCCCGCGCAGCGCAACTCCCTGCTAAGCTGAAGGCCATCCGGAGAGTAGTAAAGATAGCCTGAATCGTCCGGCCCGCGGTGATCAATTCGCCGCGCGAGGCGATCGAAGAGCGCAGAATCGATCGAGCCGTCAGCGTTTGCGAAGCCCGCGATCCCACACATTCGCTCCTCCTTGGGAAACTCCCTTGCTTACAACCCGCATCAGGATTAGGAAGTACAGCGCGTACGTCACGACGCTAATTAGGCTGAGGATTCGGACTGTGCGGAGAAGAGAAAGCCCGTGCCAGTATCCAAGGTATAGGGTGCCAATCGTACTTAACAGGTTCACGACGTCATACACAAGTTTCCACTCTTGACGCTGGAAAACGAACACTACGCGGCTCAACGGGCTTACGATCAACTGTGCCAACGCCCAGGGCGCCATCACTGCTGCTAGGCTGCCTCCCATGGTCCAATTGCTCCCGAAAACGACGGCGAACAGCCTTTCTCCGAACAGCGCGAGGAGAACTGCAGGACCGAGCCCGACGAGTAGAAGTCCGGCTGCGATTCGGTTGAAAAATGGAGCAATTCCATGGCGTTCGGCCTCTCTGTATTTGGCAATGCGACTGTGAAACGCGTCGGCGACGCTGGTCCCCACGAGGAGAATCGGAACGGCCAAAACACGCTGCACCAATGCAAAATAACCAGCGTCTCTAGTTCCGAACAGCTCGGCGATAATTGGCAGAGAAATGCTGGTCGCGAGGGTATCGACGAGGGACGACGGCAGAGAATATAGCGGAAATTTTTGGTATTTTTGGGCAACTGTGAAGATCTTTCGCGCTCGGACGGGAATAACGAGCGCGCGGATGACAGGCCAACCATTACGGAACATTCGTTCTATTCCCATTACTCGGCCCATCAAGTCTCCGTAGAATAGGCCCAACCACCCAAGTCCCCACCATCCCAAAAGGACTTGAGATCCAGCTCGGGTTGCGTTCTGGGTGACAACTGCGCCTGAAATGACCCCAAAGCTTTCTTTCCGGATAGACCAGTAGCGCAGCGCTGCGAATAACGCGGTTAGTGACAATGCCGGAAAAACGAGCAGAGATGTGTAGGCCGGGAGGCTTCCGAGCCCTAGTGCCGATTTTCGAATCATCACGTATAACACTCCACAAGAAAACAGACTCGTGGGGATTACAAAAATCATCGACAAGAATGTAAGAAGTGCCGCCTCTTCATCATCTGCCGCCGATACGATCGCAACTTCGTACCGCAAAGATGAAGCGACTCCCGCGACTCCCGCGAATGCCAGATACAAACCCATGAGCCCAACGTCTTCCGGGACGTACAATCGCGTCAGGATGGGCGCGAACAAGAGCGTGAGGCTTTGGGCAACTACCGTGCCGCCGCCCAATACCGCGACGTGGTGAGGGAATCGCCCTTTCGCGAAACGATCTGTCAACCGTCCTACCGCGGAACTCATTGGAGGGGAGCCCTGTCGTTGTGAATGTAGTGGCTAATAGTAGAACTGATTATTCCAAACGAGGATCTGTCAATCACTCGAGATATCCGCAATCTCAACATCGACGCCAATCGATCGCATGATTAGATCGAGCGACAGGACCACTCGAAAACGACCTTTTCGCCGGACCAAGATTCCTTCAAGACCTTCAAGCGGACCATGGACGATCCTGACTCGCCGTCCTATCGTCAAATATGGATGAGGCTCGGCGTGAGACGATCGCTGGAGGCCGCTCCGCAGTGTTTCAATATCTTCGATCGGCAATGGCGCTGCTACATTGTTGAATCCCACCAAGCGGACGACACCGGGGACTTGCAATACCTCAAGCCGGTTCCGCAGGGGATGACGCACAAATATGTAGCCCGGAAAAAGCGGCAATTCGATGCGCATGCAGCGGTCTTTCCAGCGCCGTACGGCCCCATAGACGGGCAGAAAATTCTCGATCAAGCGTTCATTAAACTGCGTGGCGATTCGCTTCTCGTGATGAGCACACGTATATACCGCATACCAGTGAGGCTCGTCATGCTCGATATCGCCGCCGGGCCTCCCTACCAGCGAAGCTTTGGTTGCTTTCTCGATCGGCATCTGTATCCGTGCCTCGATTTAGAGAGGGACAGCTTCGCCCCGTCACTTACAGGGTGCTTTGTGACCTAACCCACCTATTATGTTCTAGCTACGCCAACTCCTCGAAGTCTTCTCAGGATCTGGGCTCGCCGCGATCCGAGTTCGACTCGCGATGACTTTCTTCGAGGTCCGCAGAGCGCGAACCATTCGAAGATGCCCATGGCCATCGCGCAGCTACGGTCTGAAATATTTCCTGCGCAAACAATTTTCCCGGGTCTCCCGGGTCCGTTTCCCGCCAGCGCGCCGCAATGATCAGCCAAACCGCGCAGATGGCCGCCGTGAAAATCGTCCCGAGCAAGATAATCATCGGCCGAGGCGGAAAGGATTTCCTCTCTGGCACTAGGGGGGAATCCAGTACCTTCACGGTTGGGATTTCTTTCGCCTCTTGCACCTTAGCGAGTTCGTACTCCTTCGTCAGTGTTTCGTAGACTATTTGTTGAACCTTCAGCTGGCGAAAAAGGTCCGCGTAAGAGACGCCAAGGATTGGTAACTGTCTCAGAGTGGGGTAAAGCGTGTTCGAGGCACCGTCGTTTCCTGCGGGTGTTCCGTACTTGCCGCCAAGCAATTCGAGTTGATGGTGCAGCTCATTGATGCGCGCCTGAGTTGAGCGGACGCGGACGTTGGAATCCGAGTAAATCTGTCTGAGTCCTTCGAGTTGGGACTGCGCGGCAATCAGCTGCCCCTGAAGAGTCGCCGCCGACACGACCATAGCCTTACTTTGTTCCGTAATATCAATCGTTGCGTTCTTACTAGCATACTGGCTGAAATCCTTTTCCGCCGATTCGAGGTCGTTGTTGACCGTCTTCAGGCGCTCCGCAAGGAACACACGTTCTCGGTGAGCGGAAGAAGTCGTAAGCTGGGTCATCAGCGTGTTGAGTTCGTCCACATACGAGGCGGCAATAGCCGCGGCGCGCTTCGGGTCGCGGTCGGTCACGGAGAGCGAGATGATTCCACTTTTCCGGTCCTCGCTTATGCTTGTATTGTTCAACAATCGTTCTCGAGCCGACTGCTGCAGCTTGACCCCGTACACTTTTCTCAAATCATACCGGTCGATGATGCGGTCTTCTACAGTTTGGCTTTCGAGCACGCCCACGAACAGCGCTCCGGTGGTCTTGATCCCAAGGAGGTCGCTGGCCACCGAAGTCATTCCTCCCCCCTGTCCTGCCCCCTGGCTCGCCAATCCTGCCACGAGCGCTAAAGTGCTGCCTGTCTGCGAATCGGGCGGCATCAACTGAGCGGTGGAAACAAAGCGATTAGGAAGCAAGACCGCCACCAGTGTGGCTGCTAAAAACCCGGCAACCGCCGCACGCAACAGAAAACGCCGCTCTGCCCAGAGTAGGCGCAATTTCAAGATCAGGCGTTCGCGTGCTCCTTGAAGATCCTCCTCGATCGGGACGAGGGTCTCCTGAAGCTCAGGCTCGACTTCAAGTTGCCGTTTGGCAGAGGTTTGCGTCACTTTCAATATCCTTATTGCCTGGTTCCCATAGAAAAACCCATCTCGAGAGTCGCGGTAAGATTCCGCTGGACTCCGTTGAACAATATGGGGTAGTGCGAGATATGCTCATATTGGAGCTGGCTCTTCATATAAAAACCGGACTTCAAATACAGCGCATTAATTAAGCTGTAATCCTGCCAGGCGCCTCCGCCTGGAATAAAGGCTGGATCCACAAAATTGTTCTTGTATGTAAACTGCAGCGTGTTTCTGGGCGATACCCAATAGGTTAACCAACCTTGAATCGCCTGGCCCATTCGGCCAACCGTGTTCCCCATTAGAAAACCATTGTTGGTGTTAGCTTTGGCGTAGCCACCGTTAACATAAATAAAATTTCCCACATTGCCCGCGCCTTTCACACCGGGCCATCCAGGAGCCTGCGTGTTCGCGGCTTCAATATGAAGATCGAGTTTTGGGATTCCGGGAATACGAGTAATGTAGAGCCCCGGCCGAAACGGATACCACTGGGGCTTCGCCCACGCGATGAAGTCGTCCTCCGCATACACTTCACCGTAGAAAACGATATAATTTCGCACCTTCGGGACATAAAAGGTCCAGTCCATCTCATTATCGTTGTCGCCCGGAACCGAATTACCAAGCTTCTGACTCCGCTGACCAAAAAGGCTGAGAATGAAATTGTGTGGAGTGAAATGGCCTTCGGGGCCTCCAAGTGTAGTAATGCGCCCGTATCCGATTTCCAGACAAGGCAAAGGCTTGAAACTGATCTTTTGGCCAAAAACCCAGGGGTTGGTAGGATCCGTGCGACCTTCCAGCCTTCCCAGGAATTGATCGATTCGCGCGGGCCCCAGGAACTTCAAAGGGAAGGGTAGACGGATGGGCTCCGAGTTGACCAGCTCGACCATGTCAATCGGCTCGGCATTATCACTCAGCAAGAAAGAGCCGCCGGGACCGGAGCCCCAAGAATGACTTATCCTGCCCGCCAAGAGTTGCCAGTTGTCCAGGTTTACACCGATATAGGCATCCAGCAATTGTGGCCGGTTGATTCCGTCAATGGGGACATCGGGAGGTACGGGCCCTACATCTTTGAGCTTGATCAGATTGAGGACGGCCTCCGAAGGAGCAGGAGCGGAAGGCGCATGTTGGTACTCGGCGCGCACGTAGATTGCTATGGGCCCTGCTTCCGCGCGAACTGCTCCGCCCGCTTGACCATTTGTCCCGCGCTCGAACGGCCGACCAAAGTCGTAGGATACCGTCTGTCCAAAATGATAGCCGTCGGTGAGGGCGGGCCCACTGATCGAAACTCCTCGTAGGTAAACAGAGTCGAGATTCGCCGCGAGATTTCGGCCTCCATCCAACAACGCAAATTCATAAGAGAATTCTCGTTGCAAGCGATCCTCAAGAGCTTCCGCTTGGGCGTTCAAAGGTCCACCACCTTCTAATGCTTCACGGCCTTCTTCAGTAAGACGAGCGCATTCCATGCGAGTCCAAGGGCTCAAGCCTGCGATCTCGGTATGAATGTAACCGAGCGCAGCGAGTCTGTTCAGGGCCGAATACACCCAGCTATCCAAGGGAACGAATGTGGTTCCCATACTTTGCCGGGGCCGATCACGCTCAAGATAATCGCGGGACTGTGCAAAAGTTTCCCAAGGGGAGCCACCAAGTTCCGCGTCGTGATGTTGGCGATAAACAATTTGGCCCGAGAGCCATCCGATTGCGCTGCCGATTAACACGTCCGTGGGAAAATGTTGCTTGGCAGTCAGGCGCGAAACGCTCACAGCTGATGCCATTCCGTAGGCCATAAATTCTGTAAGAATTCCGGGATATTCGTGGGCTACAACACTTGCGATAGACCACGCCGCTGCAGCGTGCTCCGAGGGAAACCCGTCGTCGCCTTTCCAGAAATTTCCCTTATAGTTATCGGTGAGAGGACGTTCGCGCCCGAAGGTATACTTCAACGAATAAACCACAGCGAAGCTGTCCGCTGCAGCTTCAGCTGCTAGGAATCCAGTTTCTCTCCTGTGATCGTCGTGGTCCATTTGGCCCCAGAGATACAAGCCCCCTGCCAGTCCACCCATCACGCCAACTCCATAATTTGAAAAAGTGTTGCTGTGACTCAACCGACTCGCAGAATTGGAAAGGTGCTTGCTGAACTCAGTATCTGTGGCGAGCGTCCCAGCCATCGCGAGACCGAACGGCATAAGCCATCCGGCATCCGCGAGCCGAAGATCGGCAGGGCTCGACCAGATTGCTTCCTGATCCCGAACGAAGCGGCCGAACAAATGCAATCCGAGCGAATTGTCGTAATCGGGCGATTTCACAGGCGCGATGGATATCTTGTCGGCCGAATCCGCATTCGAGCTTGACTCCGCATCCGTTTTCTCCAACTGAGACGACTTCCCGGCCGGATTTTCTTGGGGCTTCGCGTAGCAAACCGGGCCAAAAGCCTCCAGCGCGACCAGCAAAAAAACTGTGAGCAAAACCTGGCCTCGGGCTCGATTCATTCCTCGATCTCTCTAGTAATGAGCAGCAATGAATGCGGTGCTGGCAATCGAGGATGCTACCTGGGCAGCCAGGAAAACCATCTGCCACTGTATGCCCCCGCCGATTGCCTTTTCCGGAACCACCACGGTGTCCCCCGGCCGAAGCGTGGCATTCAGCGAGTCTCCACTCCACATACCAGAACTTGAACCCAATACTGAGCCGTCGGCCCGGATCACGAAGATTGCTTTCTTATTGGCGAGTTGCGTGGGTCCTCCGGATTGTTTGAGGTACCACTCGGCGCTCTTTCCGGGACGATAGGCGACGGCCGTAGCGTTGTAGACCTGACCGGTGACCATCACATAGCTCGGCTTCTTAGGAACGACGAGCGCATCTCCAGCCCTAACGTCAACGTCGGCAGCCGTATTTTTCCAGCTATTGATGTCCGGCGAGATCCGTATGGCAATTCTTCCCAGGGGTGGATTGGCGCTCAATTGCTCAAGAGTCGCCTTCCACTGCTGTAACGCCATTTCTTTGGCTCTCGTCTTATCGGGATCCGTCTCGGGCAAGAGCTGAAGGTTCGACTGAACATCCTTTACCCGCAGAATCATTTGATCCCGATCACTTGATTCCAATTCGCGGACCTGCACTCGCTGAAGGACGACTCCGTAGGGATACGAGTCCGGCTGGAAACCGCCCGCTCGCTCAAGGATTGAACTCAGCCGTTCGCCAGGACGAATTCCATACGTTCCTGGGTGTTTCACCTCACCCTTTACGCTAATCGAGGCGCCGAGGTCGTTCCATCCAGGAAGCTGCCTTATCGTTAGAACATCGCCATTGTGAACAGCAACATCGGCCTTTGCATCGCCGGAAAGCGCGGCGGATATCGCAATTACTTCGTGCTGCCCAGTCAGTGCCGACTGGCTGGCATACAGGAAATGTGTCAGATCAGCTGAATTCGTGTCAGCGCTTGGTTTCAGCCCTCCTCCCACACGGATCAAATCTCCGGCCTTCATGTTTGTAGTGAGCGGATATCTTCCCGGCCTTGCTACTTCTCCTTGAATGTATGCGATCGCAGGTTCCACCGCGTCTGGATTGCGGTGAATCAGCAGTCGATCACGCGGTTGGAGAAGAATATCCTGGGTCGAATCACCTGCAAGAGCCTGGTTAAGATTCACGCTGAAGATCTTGAACTTGCCGTCGGGTAAGTACCGGAAGACCTGGGCATCTTCGGTTTGTGCATCCGGTGCAAGTCCGCCGGCCAGATGGATGGCATCGCCTAGCCGGATTTGGCCGGACGTCCGGTAGGTCCCCGGCATTCTGACATCGCCCCATACGGAAACCGTTGGCGGATTTTCAAAATCGAAACGACTGAAGATTCGGACCGTATCCATGGAACGAAGGACCGGTGCCTGCGAAGGATTGGCGAGCGCGTCCGCTAGATCAAAGCTTTCGACCGTGGGATGAAAATCCGGAGCGTTGAGACGGATGATCTCGGCGTATCTGTTCGCAGGCTCTGGAAGAAGATCCTTGTAGGACGCGATGACATCCGTGACGCGCATGTTTTCGCGGTACGAATAGCGTCCCGGACGGATTACGTGGCCATCGAGGAAGATCACATCCTGGTTATAGGGCGCGATGGGAAATATTCTGACGCGATCACCATCACGAATTTCGAAGGATTCGAGCTTCTTCGTCACCTCGGATGAATCATCGACTTCGGGTATGTCGAGACTTAACATCGTCTGTTTATCGTGCGCCACAAGCCGCTGGACTTCGATGTGACGAAGCGCAGCGGTAGGAAGAAGACCACCCGCCAATTCAAGAACACTCGCTAGGTTCTTCTCATCCCTCAGCTCATAGATCGCCGGGCGTCGGACCATCCCTTCGACGGTTACTTGCGGGCCAATGGGAGGAACCAGAACAGTGTCGCCATTATCCAGACGCGACATGTCGCCCCTTACGCCGTGTAGCAGCAGGTCGTACAAATCCACTTCTTGAAGAAGCTGATTTCCGCGAAGATGTTTAACAATTCGGAGCGATCCCTTCGGAGTGGGACCACCGGCGGCAAACAATGCATTGAGGGGTGTCGAAAGCGAACTGATGTCGTATGCGCCGGGATTCGCCACATCGCCAACTTCATAAACACGGATGGTCCTTAGGCGGGCGAGCGAGACCTCCGCGGACACGTCGCGGAATTGAGTTCGCAGAATTTGCTGTAAGTTCTGCTGGACGTCAGCGAGACTCTTTCCGCTGACAAGAACCGGACCAGCCTCCGGAAGGCTGATCCGACCCTCTCGATCCACAGTGCGGAAAAATCGCTGAGAAATTCCGCCCCAAAGATCAACCGAAAGGCCATCGCCAGGCCCCACTACATAGTCTGGACCCACGGGAAGATCCATTGGAATGAACTGAGGATCACGCGTTCCATTTTCGAAGACTTCCGAACCAAATCGCCGGGGCATCGTCGGACGAGTGACCGCCTGAACATACATGTCATACAGCGAGGGAATGTCGACATAAGGGCTCAGCTTGCGCGTCATTTCGGGCGGTTGAAAAAGTGCTTCGCGTTGATACCGGCGGGTTGACGGTTGTATCGGAACAACAGGTGACATACCCGACGGCACATACTGATTCATTTCGCGGCCGATGGATCCGCTTGCATTGAGACCCCGCCCCGCTCCGGTCCCTCCGCCGAGAGCGACTCCATACATGGCGAAAGCATCCTGCAGGCTCTGGTTCATGCCGGATCCGCCGGTCAGCCCTTCACCGGTCAGCTCGTCTGATCGGCCCATGGCTTGTTGCAGTCTGGAAACTACTTCACTTTGATCTCCGGCCGAGTTGGGATCGAAGCTGTTGGAGGACTGCCCCGTCTGCAACCGATCTCCCGACTCGAGCTGGGGATAGAGTTCGGAGGTTCCCCCAGTTTGCATGAGCTGCGCGCGATCCAAAGGATTTTCGCCAGAGCGCGGAATACTCGGCTGATTCTGCTGATCAGGAGAAGTTCCCTGAGACGGTATCCCGATGTCAGGTTGTTGCTGTAGCTGCGGCTGTTGTTGTTGTCGTTGCCCTCTCTCGACGGGGGGGTTTGATTGCGCGGGGCTGCAGTCCAGGTTTGATCGCGGATCACAGGATCGAGCATTCTGCAGGTTTTCTGATTCACGCGCTCGCGCCTTGGCTAATTCCTCTCCCTGCAATTGCGCGAGCCACTTAGTTCGCTCCGCAATCAGGAGCTCGCGTTCCTTGCCGATTTCTGAATCGGGATTCACCTTGGGCACAAGATATCCATAGCGTTGCACGAGCTGAGTTGTTACCGACCGGAATTGAACGTCTGCTACCAAGCGCTCAAAAATGGCATCGTTCGTGAGATCCGAGTCGCTGATGATCTGACCATGATCTGTCGCATCCTTTGCGATCCAACGTCTCAACTCCACCATCAGGCCCGCGTCTTTGAGCAGCACAACCTTGAGGTCTGCGGCTGGCGCCGCCACCCGACTCTGGTTATCGCGGCCGAGATCTGAGCTGGGCATCGAAGCGGGACGTTGATTTTGCGCTGAGGTTGCGACGCAACCGAACAAGACAACGATCAAGGCGCATGCAGTTCTTGGCACGCGAATTCCCAACATTCGGATTGCTCCTACGTTCGTCGCGGGCATTTGACGCTTCATGGCTGTCATTGCAGTCTATTCACGGACCGACTTTTTTCACGAATCGCACTGAGCACTCCAGCTTCGGAGCATTCAATCTGATTCGACTCTATGCGCAGCGAAGTCCAGTAACACATGGAACTATTGCTGTCCGAGGAGATGGCGATGATTCGAATTTGGGGAAAGTTTCGCAATATGGATTGGCAAATGCCGGACAGACGATTGGATTTTTCGAGGGCCACAATCAGAAAATCGGGGCGCACTACTTCCACCGCCTTCGACATTTCTATTTCCTCTTGGATTTCACCTACGATCTCGATGTCGGGTTGATCGGAAATCGTAGCCATTACGAGTTCCCGAATCAGCCGTGGCCGGTTTGCCAATAACACTCGGATGGGGCTCATTTGTACTGTCCGAGAAGGGCGTGCATGGACCCGACAGTATGCGAAAGACCAATTTCATGGGAAGGTTCAATTACGATTCCAACGCGAGGGAACGTCGTCAGGTCGGTCGACAAGTACAAGCGGCCCATCGGCGTACCGGGCCGTACTCAGATCTAGGCATAAATCACATTTGGTACTACATTCCAAGAAGTTGCGTTTCGCAGGCTTCGGACACATCCAGGCGGTGACCAACTCCGAGCTTCCCAAGAATGCGATGAACGTGGTTTTTGACAGTCTGCTCGGACAAGCTCAGGCTAGCCGCAATTTGTTTATTGGTTAATCCGCGCGCAATTAGAGGGATTAACTGCTGTTCGCGACTCGTTAGACCGACATCCGACTTTGTCCGCTTATTGGGAAAGTGGGTAGCCAGGGCGGCGATATACTCGAAGAGCAAACGAATATATTGCGGTGGACAAATGGCTTCTCCTCGGCCAACAGCGCGAATCGCTGCGACCACATCACTTGCCGAAGCATCATAAAGCACGTATCCCACGGCACCACGGCGAATGGCTTTCAAAAAATGCTTCGGATCGTCCGGCATGGCAACGAGAATGCGCTTTATGCGTCCCTCTGCCAAACCCCGATTGGAAGCGAATACTTCTTCCTCTGGGAGCAACTGTAGTGAATCGAGGACCACGACATCCGGGCTTGATTCTACAATTTCTTCTTCGGAAACAGCAGTTAAAGGCCGGCTGTGAACGACTTGAATGTCGCTTCTTTTCTGAAGTATACGTGCGATCGATTCTCTGGCCAGTCGATTCTGGCATTGCAAGAGGACTCCGATTGTCTTCTCCACGGTGACCCTCAGTCCCGCGTGAGCGGTGTAGTTCGAGCACCTTACTTATATGTATATCGCCATTTAATCAAATACTATTTGAAACATCTCGTTTCCCATTCGCCCTTACAGAAGCCAAACGAGCCGACAGCTGCCAAGAGTCTCATTGCGGATAGCCATACCCAGCCAAAGTGTAGGATGCGCCTACTCACTGGGGGGACGCCAAGCACGATTTATTTTGACATAACTGATTCTTGGACTTACGGTTGCGAGGAACTGGTTCTTATGTGGCAGCAGAGGTTCTACTTCATAACTCGTAGAGTGATCTCGTGGACCGAACTGCCCAACGACACGGCTTTGAACAGTCGGTGTATTCTGATACCGCTTTACGAGTCTGAGCGTTCTGGACCATTAAATGCTCCCACGATTTAGACTAGGCAATTTCCATCGAGGATTTCCTCGCGTCCTTCGACAGCTTTCTCGAGGAAGAAGGGATCTGAGAAAAAGTCGAGGCGGTCGCCATCAAGCGGGTGCTGGTGTGGCAACTTGAACAGGCCATGCAGAAACAGCAGAAGACAAAACAAGCGATGGCAAGGCAGCTTCGCACGAGCAGATCACAACTGGATCGCTTGCTCGACCCTCGGAATGTGTCCGTGACGCTGGATACAATCACGCGGGCAGCCAAGGCACATGGCAAGCGCCTAATCATTCGCGTTGCGGGCGTGAAGGCTAGACGAACGTAGTGCGGGCCTGCCCACCCTCTGCTGCCGACCCGTCGTGCATCGGGTTCTCAACGTCCTACACTGATTGATGCCGCCACTGGCCTGATAGTTAGCTCGTGGAAACACGGCATACATATCAGCATGGTATGTCGGGACCTGCCGTTTATCACTGCGCTTGGTCTTCGCTATCGCAGCCTAAGAACTGGCTCGGCCAAGCTGGAACTACTCGGAGGAATCTTGCTTCTGGCGGGAGAGTAAACGCTGTAGGTACTTAGAGCCTTCTCTTTTGGATCTATCGCAGGTGTCAGCGCAACCCGGACACTTAACAATTGTCTTGCGAGGTTTCGGACAGGAGCGCACCAGAACTAAATAACGGGAATTAGCCTGGTTTTTGCTTTTTCGCCCTTGCCCACCGAGCTGTCACTGCCTTCCGAGCAATGTCACCCTGCTGTTCGGGCGTTAGCTCTTGAAGCCGCGCCTTTCCGCCTTTTCGCCCCAATACCACAGCGTTCGGGTCCTTTTCCTTCGTCTTCGTCATCCCGAACTTAGACCTTATATCCTTATATCTAGACAAGCTCAAAATCAACAAACGGCTTGACTATACTAAGCGCTGAGAATGGAGGGAGCTATGAAGACGCGGCCAGATCCGGTTCGAGCAGAGTTAAATCTTGCAAGACGCCAGAGCGACCCCGGGTTACTGTGAGGCTTGAGCCAACTCGGTCGCCGTCGGACCTCCGATGCCTTTCCCGCCATCAGCAGTCTATAGTGGGTCATTGCTGCTTTCCGACGAGCCCGCTCTGGGTTTCCAAGTACGCGCTGCCCTGCTGACATTCGACTAATCAGGAGTGACAATTCCGGAGCCAATACTTAGGAACGATTAGGCCGGGTTTCTAACGTGTCTACGCGACGTGACAATGAAGCTCCTTGTGGCAAGCGGCACAAAGGGTTACGAGATTCCTCTCGCTGTCATCACCCAAGAGGCTGCGAAATTGAATGTGATGAATCTGTAGTTCGCTCGCTCTTCCACAATTCTGGCATCTCCAATTATCTCTTTCTAAAACCTGGCGACAGAGTCGAACGTAGCAATCTCCTTGCAGCTTAACCCTGGGACGTTTGAGCCGGAGACGATTCACGCAGATTCCTTTAGGCTTTTAATTAGTTCCAGTTTCTCGGGCTCGGGAAGAAATTCAACCAGTCGTCGGACCGAGACCAAGAAGATTTCGGGATTTGTTTCGTCGAGCGTCGCTCCTGCGAGAAAGTCTGCGCAGATCATCTCCATGCAATAGCTGCGTGATTTTTGTGCTCCCAGCATCAGAGAAGCAGTTTCTAGTGCCTGCTCGATGATTGGTATTTGGCTCTTGTAAAGCTTGAAAAAGATGATTTCCCAGGGCTCCGTCTCCTGACCGGTCAAATGGCGCTCCACCTCTCGTTTGAATGCCTCTCTTGGGAGCTCTTTGGCTTTGTGCACCCAGGGTGCACAATCGAATTCGCTTCCCTCGCGGCGCGCCACCTTGACCAACTCCCGGGCCTTGGTCCAGCCCACTTCGCGGAGTTGATGTTTCGGAATTCGAGTCAAATGTTCGCGTATTGCCATGAGGTAATACGCTTTTCGGCGTGAATCCGGGAAACGCTTCTCTAAGAATTCATCAAACGACTTAAGATACTCTAGCCGCCAGTACTGGCCGGCTCGCACTTCGCACAAGTACTGGCCCAGCTCCACAAATCTCTGATCGCACTCCCGTTCCTTGGATTGTTCCCAGGACAAGATCTCGTCGATCTTCCCGAGAACGGCCAAGGCGCGACGTCGATTCAGCTCTGGGGCCACGATCGCCTGTCCATTAATCCGAAAGCTCGTCAAGCCAATCAAGGTCGCTAGCTCCTGGCCTGCGCGTTAGGTTGATATCGATCAGTTCCGGTTTGTTCAGGCAAAGCCCTAGATGTGAGCAGCTCGTGCAGCCGTTCTGGGGGAAACGGATCCCGCTGTGAGCAGGAAACTGAGCTGTTTCGACCTGGCAGACCGTTGTTTCAACCAGCCGACCAAACTCCCGGCGCTGTTCTTCCGAGATGGATGCCTTCAAATATTGGATCTCGAGAAGTTGTTTTCGCACGAACACAACGAGTGCAACGTCGGAGATACCACTGATCCAGGAATAGCAAATAAGTTGAGGGTCTAGTGTCAGCAGACCTTCCGGTTCTTCGGGATAGCGACTGGTCGTAGTCTTCCAATCGATTAAACATTTCTTGCCATCAAGAGCACCCAAAGCATCAATGTATGCAACGAACTCGTTGTTGCCGGGAAGAGCTCGGAGCATTTTTACCTGCAGGTTTTCCTTCGGACGGGGAACGCAAACGCGATCATCCTGAGCGAATTTCTGCAGGAGATGGACTCCCTGGTGCACCAAACGGTCCCAGGAATCGCCTTTCTTGTATTCGAATGGAGTATCCCGAAAAGCACCCCATTCCTTGAAGAGCACAGAGGACGGGTCCTCTTGGCGGAAGTAAGCGCCAAGTGCGGTCTCAAAGGAGCGACCGAAAACCATCGCTGCGCGCGTGTCTTTTTCCCGCCACCCATCCAAATAGCGGTAGCGATAGCTGCGAGGGCAACGAAGATATTGGCTAATCTGCGTGTAGCTGTATGTCACCAGAACCTCCTGTCAGGACGCCCTCGCGAGCATCCTTCGAGATCAGTTCCCATTCGCTAGCCTGGATTATTCACGATTTTTCTGGTGAAAAAAGAAAGGATGCTCTAAAAGGTTGATGAACACTGGGTTTTCGCGAACCCAACATTCCCTTTCGGAGCATCCGTGAAAGTGACATCTTGTATACCACAGCTTCATTTCTCGTTCTACCGTTCCAAACGCATCCAGGTGGATTTCTGCGGCGGGCAGATCAGCAGCGACGCTGGCCTTTTGCCCCTGCGTGCTTTCGATCAAGGTCATGGACTCACTCTCCGCCTGGCGGAGCTCGTGAGTGACCCTCGTGAAGATGAACGGGTGCATCACTCGGTTCTGTCTCTGTTCCGCCAACGCATCTACCAGATCATTGCGGGTTACGAAGACGCCAATGACGCCGATCGCCTGCGCTACGATCCTGCTTTCCAGATTCTGGCCGATCAACCGTTGGGCCAAGCTCTGGGCTCACAACCTACACTCAGCCGCTGGGAGAACGCCCCCTCCGCTCGCGAGATTATCCGTTTGCAGGATGCCCTGCTCGATTGGTTTATCCGCGTCTGTGGCCCACAGGTACGAAAACGCGGCGAGATCCTGCTCGATATTGACTCCACTGACGATCCGACCCACGGGCAGCAACAGCTGAGCTTCTTTAACGGTGGCTACGGTCAACACATGTATCATCCACTGCTCATCTTCGAACGCCACACCGGTTGCCTGCTGGCTGCTCGACTGCGACGAGGGACCGCTCAGAGTCATGCTCGCATCGTGCCGTTGTTATTGCGTCTCGTTCCGCGACTCCAGAAAGAGTTTCCCAAAGTCCGGATCAAACTGCGAGCCGATGCGGGCTTTGCTCTTCCGTTGCTCTATGAGTTCTGCGAGTTTTTCGGCATCCAGTACGCCATTGGCATGCCCACGAACCCGCTCTTCCAGCGCCGCGCCGATCGTCTCCAGCGTCGACTGGCTCGACGGTATCGTCGAACCCATAGACCCCAACGCTCGTTTTCCAGCTTTCTTCATCGTGCCCAGCGCTGGTCCCATCAGCGGCGGATCTGCTACAAGGCTGAACATGCCGAAGCCGGAACCAACCTGCGATTTCTCGTAACCAACTTGAAAGGCCGCAGCCGTTCGGTGTTTTCCTTCTATAACGATCGCGGGGAATGTGAGAACCGCATCGAAGAGTTCAAGAATGGCTTCGCTGCCGACCGACTGAGCTGTCATCGCTTCCGGGCCAATGCCTTCCGGCTATTGCTCCACGGTTTCGCCTACAACCTCGTCAACCTGTTTCGCTTGCAGCTGCCTTCGTCCCTGCGATCGGCACAGATCGAAACTCTGCGCACGCAACTGTTCAAAATCGGCGCACGCATCCGTCAAACCGCTCGTTGCGTGCACATTCACCTGGCCAGCGGCTGGCCCTTTCAAAATCTCTTCCAATCTGTCGCGCTCACTTACAATTCTTCTTAGTTCGTCTCGGCTCTTCAGTAGAGCAACTTTTCGGAAGTGCAGGGCGAAGCCGTGCCAGAAAAGCATTCGCGTAGTTAGAGGGCGGCACCGCGAACCCGTGTAGGGCTCGAAACTCGGGCACCATGCGTTTCCTGCTTCTCTGCTGCCCGTCCTACGCTACGATTCTGAAGTCTGATGAATTAACCAGGCTAGAGGGTGCAAATCCGGCGAGATCTAGATAGGTGCGGCCACCAAACACTTTCCTGGTAGTTCGCAAGACACCGGTGAGACCGAGCAGGGCCTTTTCGTCTACTTCATCCCGCCCCAGCAAATCGCGGTCGTACCCAAAATCGCGCAGGAACCAGTTCAGTCGCCACAGCGCCTTGGTGGTGGCATAGAGACGGCCGGAGATTTTGCGGGAAGCGAAGTCCTGGGGCTCCAGGATCGCGAAGCTCAAAACGAAAAAGGGCTTCTGGGGATGCCAGCGATAGTAAGCGCGATCGACGCAAACGAGGAATATGCCCTGCAGGACTTCATCGCCTCGTGATCCTTCTAAGTGCAAACCAGGCAGATGGCGTTTCATACCTTCACCTCCGTGGGCTGAGCATAAGAATTAAGCTTGCAGAGCAAGCTGTCCCGATCGTTCTTTGCGGCTGTACCGAGTTCAGAGATGAAAGACTCGACCAGGTCACGGCTAGCTTCTTTGAGCGTAGCGGTACCGCAGAAGTCGGCAGCGTAGGCCTTCACGAGCGAGGGGTCGAGGTTGTACCGGCGGATGAGAAGGCAGAGTTGGTCACGCAATCGCGGTCGACCGTTGCTTGAACCGTTCGACCCGCGATGACCATTTGAATGCGCGATATTCGCGAGAGGCTTTTGCGGACCCGAGAACGATCCGAGTTCTTCGACACTGCAGAGTCCGATTCCGTATGCCTTTCGGAGAGCTCGGTTGACAGCGCGGGTTTCTGCCACGCGCATCTCAGCGCCGTGAACTAAAGGAGAAACGTTTGAAGGATCCGCGTCTCCAAATCCTACGAAGCCGCGGGACCGCAGAGACTTGTATACGGTCGCCTTGAAGATCCAGCGGTTCTCCGAAGCTTCGGACACAGCTTCTTCAAGGGAAGCATGAATCCCCGCGCACTTATTACGCAGTGCGACGTGTAGTAGCCCAGTATGCGTAACGTACAATCGACCATCGAAGAACTGGAAATCTCCGGCCGCGATCGAAAGAGCGTGTCGTTCGGTCATATTTCGAAGGTTTCTCAATGCCAGCGCGGGAAGATCACCCCATATTGCTGTTGCAATTTTTCTGTTCGATCGAAACATCGTAGCAGTATTCTTCACTATGTCCTCCGTAGTCCTGCTATGCAGGACATAGTCTGCCAGATGAATTAAGACATGTCAAGTCATCCGACAGCACCTAATGATTGTGGAAAGAATGCTAGAATTTGCGGCTAATGAAAAAAGATGAGAGATTCACGTTTCGAATTCGATCGGATCTAAAGAGAGATTTGGAAAACATTGCTGCTCGCGAGGGCCGGAGTGTGGCGCAGATTTGTGACGCCTTCTTGGAAGCGGGGTCTGAAGCTTACGGGAAGGAGGGCACGGTATTTCTCCAACGTTTCCTCAAGCGCCCACGTCCGAGGGCCAAGGCCACGTCCCGCATGAGCTGACAGACCCGATGATAGTGTCACTCGGGTCGGTGAGGGAAAGATTCCAACGCGCCATCGCGACCGACAGAAAGGCGAATCCGGGCCAGACAGAATCAACAGCAATTCGATGCGCACTGTGCGGTCTCCCTCTCCTCCGCCCAAGCATAAGCGACCAATGGAAGCGCCGCTTGTCTGAAATTTTGGGTTTGGTCCCTCCGTAGATCTGCCTAATAATCTACGGTCGCAGCTCACCAGATAGTCTTGATCTGCGTGCAAGCGCGGATTCTCGTGTCTTTTGTCACGAGAGCAATGCCCTCGGCCAATGCCGTCGCGCCGATTAGCCGATCGCAGAGATCGCCCGAATAGTCCGCTGGAAACTGGTTGGCCAGCACGGCCACTTTTACGGTGACCGGTCGGATTGCAGTCCGCGAGCTGATCTTCTCGACAAAAGCCTCGACCGTTCCAGTAATTTCTAGGCGGTCGTGAGTCGCCAACCATGCCAGCTCCCACAATGTGATCGCAGAGATTGCGATTCCAGTTCCTTGGCTTGCTCTGCGAATTGCGCCGCTAGCCTTTTTCGACAGTCTTGCTGGTTCGCTTGCCAGCCAGATTAAAACATGCGTATCGAGTAGGATCACTTCCGCATTACCTCCCACTCTTCGAGAGGAACCACGGGGGATTCGATATCGCCGACGATCTTGAGCTCGCCGGCCATAAAACCGAAAAGATCTTGTTTCTTTGAGGTGACCGGTACGACTTTTGCGACTGGCGTCCCTCGTTTCGTGATGATGACAGGCTCGCCAGTGGCATTGACATCGTCCATAACGGACAAGCAACGTGCTTTAAACTGGCCCGCAGGCATCTGCTTCACGGTATTCTCCTTATGTCTATGGTCATATTGACATGACTATGTAGACATGCAAGATGAAAGCCTCTCTAAGCGTTGCGGTACCGCAGAAGTCAGCAGCGTAGCCCTTCACGAGCGTACGATCGACGTTGGATTGGCGGATGAGAAGGCAGAGTTGATCACGCAATCGCGGCTTACAGTAATCCGACCCATTCGAACCGTGATGTCCATTTGTGTGGGGCGGAGCCGCGAAGGATTGGGATGGCCCCGAGAATGATCCCAACTCCTCAACCGAGCAGAGCCCGATTCCATACGCTTTGCGCAGAGCACGGTTGACCGCTCTCGTTTCAGCCACGCGCATCTCCGCGCCGCGGACGAGAGGAGAAGTGTTCGAGGGATCGGCGTCGCCATAACCGACGAACTCCTTAGAGCGGGAGACTTGTAGACCGTGGCCTTGAAAACCCAGCGATCGTTCTGCGCGTCACACAAACGTACAACGGCGTGAGTATGGATACCGCGACAGTGGTATTCCTGAGCAAGGCGCAATAGGCCTGCGCTTGTTACGTACCACCGACCATTGAGAAGAAGAACCTCGCCGGACACCACTGAAAGAGATCCGTCGCAGCTAAAGCCGTAGAATCTGCTGGAACATGCAGACTAAGAATAAGCAGATTGGTTTTAGGCTTCCCGCGAATCTGAAGGAGGAACTGCAAGAGGTTGCCATACGCCGAGAGCTTCGCCAGCTGTTACGGACGGGCACAACTCGCGACGTCCTGACTATGCGAAATAAAAAGCTTTTTTGCGCCTATGGTATGAAGGTTATCGCTTGGAACGAACCGTCCAATGATCTGGCCCTAAACACGCGGTGCGTCCAAATCGAGATGGTCGAAACAAACAATTCTAGGATCACCGATGAGGAGATGGAAGAGCAGGCGAGCGAACTCCGGGCTCAGCTGCTTCGGTTCAGGTTCGAACGTTACAGAAAAGTCCGAATTCAGACACTCCCTGGTGAGGACAGATTGCGAGTTCGCTCGCGCGACCTGTTGCGATGCTTAGCGGCATGCGTGGATGAACCGGAGTTCCGTGAACGCTTGACGGGATTTTTCGGAGAGAGGGATATTCTGAAGCGTGAACCCCTCCCGCTTCCCGAAAGCGCCGTTTTGGCGGCACTGTTTTCCGGAATTCATCAGAGATCTTACGCAGGCATAGTGTCGATCAAGGATTTGACGGGGGGCGTGAATAAAATTCTGAGGGAGACCGGAGAGCGCCTCCGTTTGCAACCCCGAAAGGTGGGGGCGGTCTTGACCTCGTTCGGGATTTCGCACCGGAAAAGGACAAGCTACGGCTATCGGATTCTTTTGGAGGAAGCGGACCAAGTGACAATTCACAAATTGGCTGACGCCCATGGAATAGACCATCGCCTCGACTATCCCGTGAGAATTATGCGGCAGGAATGCCATCTGTGTGGTGGCGGACCCCTCAAGAAAGAAACGGAGACTGCGGAGGTCAGAGAATGAACATGCTAGTGAACGTCACTCGCACGTGAGCACGTCAGCGGGCGAGAAGCATCGAATTCATCGAAGATGATTGTTGCACAGGGTAAGACATGTATTTTCTGGAATATACAAACTTTACGGAGGGTATCACAGTGCTGGCGGGGTGATGCCTTGGAAAACTCAGTGAACGTAGTGAACATTGTGAACGTTTCCGGGAGGATAGACATGACGATTTGTAGTGTTGCTCTGTCTGGCGTCGTGACCGAATCCGAGTAGTTCACGACAGAATCGGGAACCGATATTCAAAGGCTTTCTATTGTAGGATTTAATATGTACATATATTAAATAATCGACCAACAAGTGCCTTGAGATCGCGAACGGGGGATTACACGGGGGTGCCTTCGGAAACGCATTCCGCCGCAATCCAGCACACGCGCCGTTCGCTTTTTATGGACAAACGAACGCGGGGGTGGTAAATAATGCAGCGGCAGCCTGTGGTGAGCATGTTGAGAGGGGCGCCGTGACTTCAATTTTGAAACTGCCGGAAGACGAGAAGCGGATAACCGCGTTTTCAAATTTTGTGCTGCGTTTGCTTCCGACGATCACAGTTGTGTTTTCGCTGATGGCCACGGCGGCGCAAGCGGGCACGCGGTCGCAGGAAAAGCAGTCGCTGGGGTCGCTGACCAGCGTGGGAGAAGTTTACGTAAACAATTCGCCGGCGCCGGCGGATGCCACGATTTTCAGCGGCGATACGATACGCACGGGCGCGACGGGGACAGCGACGTTTACGAGCAGCGTGGAAGGAACGCTCCAGGTGGCGCCGGGGAGCCAGATTGCGTTCAATGGCGGCGACCAATTTACGGCGGAGCTGCAGGCGGGCACGGTGGTGGTGAGTTCGCGGCGCGGGCCGCAGGGGTTGAGCCTGCGCGCGGGAAGCTATACGGTGGTGGGGGCGACGGAAGGCGAGCTGTCGAGCGCGACGATCGAGCGCAGGGCGGACGGATCGTTTACGGTGACGTGCGTGGGCGGCAGCATGATTCTGGTGCCGACGGGAGAAGGAACCAGCGGGCTGCTGATACAGTCGGGACAAATGGTGGAGATTTCGGCGCAAGGGAAATTGTCGTCGGTGAAAGAGGCGGCGGCTCCGCTGCCAGCGCCAGGGGGAGCGCCTCCTACTCCTCCGGCGGTAACTACGGCGGGGATAAGTAACACCACGAAATGGATCATTGCGGGAGTGGCTATCGCCGGCGGAGCGGGTGCCGCGTTGGCGGTGGCCGGAGGGCACAAGTCTAGCTCAGTGAGCCCGGCGACTCCGTAGGAATTTTCGGTTTTTCCATTCGAGATAAATCAAACATTCAAGTTTTATTTTTTTTGGGCGTGTGTGTGCGCCGAGCTGCGCATGGGATTGTTTGTTAATTTGTGGGGACCGATTGCAGGCGGAAAGTAACGGTGATGGTTTCGCTGGCTTCGATGGGCTGGCCGTCGAGAGAAGTGGGCTTGTAACGCCATTGGCGAACGGCGTTTGCGGCGGCGGCGACAAGTAGCGGCGGGCCGGACATTTGGTCGATGTCTTGAATGCTGCCGTCACGCGCGATGATGGCACGCAATTTGACGACGCCTTCGATGCGCTGATGCTGGGCGTCTTCAGGATAGGTTGGCTCGACGCGAGATATTAGCTGGCCGATTTGGAGGCTGGCGCCTTGTTTTGAGATTTGAGATTTCAGCTCGGGCGGGATGCGAATCGAAGGGAAAGGACTCGCGTTGACAGAAACTTTGCCTTTGACGACTTCGGCGGCGGGCGCGGACGGCTGCGCTGGCGAAGAAGCTGCGTTTGGTGGCGGCGACGATGCGTTAACGTACGCCGGGGGTGGGGCGGTCTTCGCGGTAGAACTTGGCGGATTTGACGAAGATGAAGCTACCGGAGTGGTGGGTTGTGCTGGTTGCGATGGGCGCGGGTTAACTGACGACGGGCTTGAAGCAGGCGCCGAGCTGGGCGAGGTCGGCTGGATTGTGCGCGAGTCACGCGAAGCGTTTGACGGCGGGATGCTTGAAGAATTCGCGGGGGCGGCGGGCGGCGCGGTGGCTGAATTCGCGGAGCGGGACGCGTTGGACGAACCTGCGGCCGCGGACGGCGCTGACGGGGGCAGCTGTTGGGGGCGATTGTTTGCGTTCGTGGCGTTCGACGCTGGTGACGCGGTCGGGGAAGGCGCGACACGGTCGTCACGTTTTGAAGCGGAGAGCTTTTCTTGCGCGCTCGCTGGAACATTTCCGGTGGCCGGCGTCGGACGCGGAGTTTGCGGTGCGAGTTGCGGCGGCGGCGAAGCCGTGGCTCGGTCAGTCGAGCCAGTGGTCGAGGGCTCGGTCTGGGACAAACCAGCGCCTGAGACGGGAGCGTCGGTCTGGGCTGAAGTAGCTCCAGGATGTTCCGGGGGCTGCGACGAATCAGTTTGTTGGCTGGAGAATTTATCGAGGATTTGTTTTCGACCGATGGGCCCGGAGACGATCCAGCCAGCGGCAAACGAAATCAGGGCGACGATAGCTACAGCGGCGGCCGCTCGTTTCCAGCCGAGGGACAGAATGGCGGCGAGACTAAATGAACGGTTAGCCGGCTCGGACGGTTCGGGAGCGCCCATTGCAGGGACCGTGGTGCTCCTTGCGAAAGCACCCAGCCGAAGAGTGCCGCGGCGGCCGCTTAGAGGTTGAGCGACATTCACCAAAGGCGCTTCGATGGCGGGTGGCTTCTGAATGTTTGAAGCGGCCCCGCGAGCGGCGGCCGGCTCATGGGCGATATGAGCCGAAGCGTCGATGCGCGACGATTCCCCGACGGGGTCGGATTGCTTCAACGGAATGCGATCGACGGGAACGCCGGTGGACTTTTGCGCGACGCTATCCACCGGTTCGCCGGTGGCATTCGATAATTTGCCGGCGAAGTCCGTTTGCTTCGAAGAAAGATTACCAACAGGGATATCAGGAGGCGCAATCGCGGTGGTCGGAGATTTCTCAGCGAAACCTGCTCCCTGATCAGAGGCGAGAACAACGGAAGAGTTAGAGGCGTGCGGTGGCGATTCAACCGCGACGCCAGGGGGCATCTCCACCAATCGCTCGTGCTTTCGCGTATCTGCGGCGGGTTTCGCGACGGACTGATCGGGAACAGCAGGTTGTTGCGGTTGACGAAAATCTTGGCGCGAGGGGAATTCCGCGGCGACCCACTCGCGAATTTTCAGACGGGCCTCTTTGGACAAGTTGTCGAACTGGATGCCTGCATCTTTCTTTGATTCTCCCACCCACACGATATTTCCGCTGGTTTCGATCGGATAGCCGGAGTCAGGAATTTGGAAGCTCAAATTGGTAACGCGATCAGGAGACAAACTGGCGACGGCCTGGATATACATGCCGTCTTCGCCCAGATTCACAATAATTCCGCCATTTGAGTCGCCGAGGTCGAGATATTCGAGCGACATAACACGACGGCGTGGTTGAGAACGACGTTCCGGGATATGTGGAGCGCTGGTGGCTTGCTGAGGTTCGTCTGCAACAACCGGGCGCAACTCTACAGCAGGTTTCGCCCTGGCGCTCTTCGAACTGACCAAGAAAAGTCCAGGGTCGGCAAATATCGATTTCAGAATTTTGTCTTCTGGAACAACGCCAGGCGTGCTCGGTTGAGAATCACCGGCCACGTTACGAACGGAATCATGCGCTTCGGGAAGGTCTGGACGATAAGGCTCCTGCGAAATCCAATTACGGATTTTGGCGCGGGCATTTTCGGTCAAATCGACGAAGCGTACGCCCGCCTCTCTTTTTGACTCCGCGATCCAAGCTACTTCCCCGCTCGTTTCGACCCACTCCTGAGACTTGGGGAGTTGGAAGCGCATTTTTGCTACAGCGCCGACAGCCAAACTGAGGGTTCCAGTGGGTGCAAAAACCAATCCGTTTTCGCTGATATTGAACACGAAGCCGTAATTTTGAGCCCCAAATTTTGCAAATGCTTGCGGAGTAACAGGGGTGCGCGTATGGAGACGCCTATCTCCAATGGCGAGGGGCTTCTCCGCTTGCGGGTGGTCTGACATGACATCCTTTACGCGCGGTACGACGAGCGATACCGAACCGCGATATCGCCCAATAACCCCGTTATTTAAAGGAGTATACGTCGGCTTTAAAGCGCTTACAAGGCAACCGAGGGCGGGTGTGTTTAGTTCCCGACTATTGACTGTGTCGAGCTACATGCGGCTTCCGCAACGTTTCTAGCGCACAAGGCACAGGAGCCGTACTAACTTTTCCGAGGGTAGTGCGTCTACCCTTGTTAGGGTAGAATCTCTACCATGATGACACCTCGGAAAACGCCAATCCGGTCGGACCTTTTGCCTGGCACGCTCGATATGCTGATTCTACGCACTCTGCTTTTCGGACCCGCTCATGGCCACCAAATCGCAAAACACATACAACGCACCACGGAGGACGTGTTGCAGGTGGAACACGGCTCGCTGTATCCATCTCTGCATCGCATGGAGCGCAAGGGTTGGATCATCGCGAAGTGGGAGATGGCCAAGGACCGGAATCGCGAATTCAAATATTACCGGCTAACGGGGGCAGGCAGGAAACAGCTTGTTCACGAAGAATCAAAATGGAAACAACTGGCAGCGGCCGTGGCGACGGTGATGTGGCCCGCTCCCGGAGATCAGTGATGAGCGTTTGGAAACGGTTTAGCTGGCGGCCGATTCGGTATTGGAATCGTTACGATCGGAACACAGAACTGGATCGAGAGCTGCGGTCGCATCTCGAACTGGAGGCGGAGGAGCAACAGGAATCCGGCTTATCGGCGGAAGAGGCGTACTATGTCGCGCGACGAACTTTCGGCAACGCTGCGTTGGTGAAAGAGGACGTGCACGAAATCTGGACTCTGATTTGGCTGGAACGATTCGCTCAGGACATAAAGTATGGTGCGAGAGTTCTTCGCAAGAATCCTGGTTTTACGCTGATTGCCGTTCTCACGCTGGCACTGGGTATTGGCGCCAATACAGCCATCTTCAGCACTATTGATGTGCTAATCCTTCGGCCGTTGCCGTTCACTTCCCCGGATCAACTGGTACGCATCTACTCAATTAAACATGGCATTAGCGATACGTTCGGCAATCCCGATGGACCATCGGCGCCGGACGTTCGAGACTTTGAACAGAGAAGTCATAGCTTCCAGCAGATGGTCGTGTACGACACCTGGCGCAAGAATGTGAGTTTCGGCGATTCGGCGGGCGAGCCGGAGCAGATGCGAGTGGGCTTGGTCCCCGGGGCTTATTTCGAAGTCCTGGATATAAAGCCAATCAAGGGTCGGCTCTTTACCGAAGATGAAAATCAGGTAGGCAAGAATTTTGTAGCGGCAATCAGCTCCCGAGTGTGGAGGAACCGCTTCGCCGGCGACCCATCCATACTAGGCCGCAAGATTCGCATTAATGGCGAACCCTACTCCATTGTCGCGGTGATGCCGGACGTGATCCCTGAATGGGTAGAATCTGGGCGCCTTGGAACCGCTGAAATTTGGACACCCTTTGTAATTTCTGCCGTGTGGTCGGAAAGTTCTCGTGGAGATCGCGGCTATCTGGCACTCGCGCGCTTAAAATCTGGCGTGTCGCTCGAACAAGCTCAGGAAGATCTTTCAGTCATAGCGGATGCGCTGGCGGCAGAACATCCTGTGGATCAAGGGGTACGCGTGTCGGTCAAAAGACTGGCTGACACTCGCGCGGGCTCGCTGCGACCGATGCTTTTCTTATTGATGGGCGCGGTAAGCCTGATCTTGTTGATTGCTTGCGTGAACCTGGCCAATTTACTTTTGGCGCGAAATTCCGCGCGACAACGCGAATTGGCCGTGCGCGCCGCGCTGGGTTCAGCACGAGGCGGCCTGATACGGCAACTGCTCGCCGAAACACTGCTTCTATCGCTTGCCGGCGCAGTAGCGGGACTGCTCCTGGCAAGAGCAGGACTCGCGACAGTGATGATGATGCATCCGGCGGATTTGCCGCAACTTGAATCCATAGGAATCGATTGGCGAGTGCTGACGTTCACTTTGTCGGTGTCTCTGGTTACGGCTTTGCTCTTTGGCTTGGCTCCCGCAGTAACCGGCGCTCGCGTGAACCTGGTGGATGCTTTGAAGCAAGGTGGTCGCTCCGGGATCGTGGGATTAGGCGGCAAACGCACGCGCAATTTTCTCGTCGCCACGGAAATGGCCATGTCGCTAATGTTATTGGTTGGGGCAAGCCTGGTGGTTCAAAGCTTCGAGCGCTTGCATCGCCAGAATTTGGGAATCCGCCAGGACCATCTGCTGAAGGGCCATTTTTATATACCAGATGCTCGATATCCGAACCCTGGGTCGATCGCGCGCTTCTGCGACGAGTTTACAAACAAGGTTCGGACCTTGCCGGGTGTTATCGATGCAAGCGTAACGACAATCTACCCGCCGAACAACGGATGGACTCAAATGCTCGGCATCCCGGGACATCCGGTCACGCGAATTCAGGATATTCCGGCAGCGCAATTCGGAGTGGTGGATTCGCATTTCCGCGCAACTTTGGGAATTCCTTTAGTACGCGGCAGAGATTTTGCTGAATCGGACGGCGCCACGACCCCGCCGGTAGCACTGATCAGTGAGGAATTCAAACTTCGCTATTTTCCTACAGAGGATCCCATCGGACAGCGTATCCACATTGGACCTCCGAAATTCTTGCAACTTCCTCCCGGATCGGGAGTAACGGACGCTTCGGACGTCACAATCGTTGGCATTATCGGTGACTTCAAGAACAATGGACTTGCGCTTCCTCCTGAGCCCCAGATCACTGTGTTGTACACCCAGCATCCATTGGTCAACTATGGCTTCAAGAATATTGTGATTCGCACTGCTTCGGAGCCGTCCTTGTTGGCTCCTGCTATACGCCGTCAACTGCACGATTTGGATTCCGACATGCCCTTCGCCGAAGTGCAAACGATTGACGAACTCGTCGAACAGCAGTCCGGTGGAGAACGCTTCACCGCGGTTTTGCTGAGCTTGTTTGCCGCTGCCGGTCTGGCGCTTGCCATAGTGGGTATCTACGGCGTGGTTTCATTTCTGGTGGCACAACGCCATCAGGAACTGGCCGTGCGCATGGCACTGGGAGCGAGCCGCACGAATATTCTCTGGTTCGTACTCGGGCAGGGGCTCGAGATGGCCGCCTGCGGCGCGGCGATAGGACTGTTCGGCGCGTGGGCAATGCAGAAATTTACGAGCGGACTTCTTTTCGGTATTTCACCGGTGGATCCCACGACGTTCGCAAGCGCGGGCGTTTTCTTGCTCGCCGTCGCGGCAATCGCAAGCGCTATCCCCAGTGCGCGAGTTTTGCGGATCGACCCGGCACAAACACTTCGCCAGGATTAGAGCGGCGACGGATAATCTTCTGAGTCGATCTCTATTTAGTCTTGGCCTGGCTTTGCGGGCAATGATGCGGTAGGAGTCGGGGACTCCGATGCGGCTTTTGGTTTTCACGGTACCGACAAGGTTTCGACCATGAATTTTTTGAAGTCGAAATAGCGCATGGTTCCGTCAACTTTAATTCCCTTTACCAGAAGGAACCGCAGGTCAATGCGGACCTCTTCGTAGGTGGGAGCCACACTTCGTTATTCACGTAAGTCTGCTCGAACATTACTCTGTTGCCCCTCTGGACGTCGACGAGCAGGCCGCCGGCAAATTTGAGATTATTGACGAAAAAGGCATCGAGACGCACGACTTCGTGGGCCTTCTCGTCAACCCAGATGACCCCACCCAGACCAGGACATCCTGCCCGCGGAAACGCTCGCGGCGCGGATTGACGAACTGACAAGCGCGGAGGAACGTGTCCATGGAGACATCTTCGTCACCCTGCTCGTCGTTTTTTCCCGCCTGCTCCTTCTTTTCCGACTGCCCGTCCTTCTTGTCTTTCTTATCTTTCCGGCTGGGGTTATTTTCCAACTCTGCGATTCGCGTCGCCACCCGGGCGTTTTCTTTTTTCTGCGCCTCGCCGGTAAGAGGCTTGCCATCTAGTTTTACCAGCGTAGAGACTTCCGTGCCGTCCAGATAGAAGAAAGTGGACTCGCGGACCTCAGCCTTCTTTGTATTGCCGCTGCCTTCCTATTCCGTTTCTTCTTCGATCTTGGTGCCCGCATAGTTCTTTTTAAACCGTTTTAGTTTTATCGCCGAGGTTCGATATGAGCGAACGAAACCGAGTACGATGAGCGCAAGGCCTAAAAGAGCGCGGATGATGAAGCAGGAATCGACCCCGTCAAGGCTTTGACTTGCCAAAGAGCGACGCTGCATACTGCAGGACCGGCTGCATATCGGGCGCAAGCACATCTCCTACGTAAATCTCCAGGAAATTGATATGCCGGCCGGAACTGTTCGCCGCCATTCCTTTATCCACCGATTTTCTCAGGGCGAGAGGAGGATTTCCTGCAGCGCCCATAACTTGGCTGGGCCCGGCGCCTTGGGAACCACCGCGCATTTCGAAGCCAGTAATAATTCGTCCGCTATAACTGTTGATAAAATCGGTGCCGTCAAAAGCTTCGACCTGCGCGTGGCCGGCATGAAGATCGTTCGATTGAATTGCAAGCCGGCGTCCAAAGACCTTGACTGCCCGTTCGACGATGTCTTGCTTTGCGCGCAAACGCGCAGGACGACCGGATTTCCCCCGCTCAAGAATTGGGAGGCCCGGGGCCGCCAGAGAAACACACTGATTGGGAAAGGAATCGGCATAGACGTGAAAAGCCTTTTCCCACGCGCCTAAATATTTAGCGGGCGTATAACCGTCACTGAGCCATTTTTTGACGGCCGGCGGAGAGTCGCTGGGCAACGTCATCTCTTCGGAAACCGATGTCGGTCCGGCGGCCGCGATCATTCTGAAAGCTGGCGACCTTCCATACCTTTCGCTCAGTTGCTTCACGAATGCGAACCAACGGTCGAGGTACACGGGATCCCATGGCATGGGAAGCTTCGCGACGGTGCCATGGTCAGGGCCATATGGTACGAGGAACAAATCGGTCTTTGCTCCTGCCAGGGCCCATTCAGGAGAAAAAAAACCGGGGAAGATGTCAAGCTGCACCCATTTTTGGGATGATATCGCGGCAGCAAAGAGCGCATCTAGCTTCGACCAATCCGGTTTTCCCTGGACTGGTTCGATGTCGCGCCAATTGATCTGAACGGCGACACCGCTCACGAAAGGATTATTCAAGGCTTCTAAATTCCCCGATTTGTATCCTTTCTCTCCTGGAGGCAGAACGACGGCTAGTCCGTTCGGTGTCGCATCATCGCTCGATGCGCACCGAACCGCCTCCCGGCGCTGGGGGACCGGATCGGCGGGGTCCTGGCGCTGAGCGCGAGCCGCAAGCGAGGTCCATGACAAACATGACAAAAGGGATATGCCAAGCAGAACACACCGAAGCCATGAAATGCGCATGAGTGCTCTCCCCACTCAAAGCGGAATGACAACGCATATTACCCGGGATTTCCATTTTGACCTACCGGATGGCGCCCCTATACACCGAAGGCCCTTCCGAGTGAAGCAGATCGGTTTCGTCGCAGCCCTGGGAGGACCATCCGCCTGATTCGCACTGATTTGCAATCGACTGGATCTTCCGTTCCAAGGCATTTCTCGGACGCTCCCCCTTTGAGCCCTTTCTTCGCCCCGCTGCCTTATACCAGACCACCGGCTTATGACTGGAGCGGCCCAAGGGACGCTTCAACAATTCTGTAATGTCCCGCTCCAGATTCTCGTTGGCCGGTATGCGGATGGCATACTTCACGCTGCGCTCCTCCAGCGCTTCGTAGATCTCCGGTTTGGCAAACGCCGCGTCCGCCCGGAAAGCAACTACCTTGCCCTCCGCCTGTTGACGCTCGCCCGCCGCTGCGACGTATTGGTTCAAGATCTTTCCGGCATTCTGCGCCGGCAGAGGAGCAACGCAAAAAACGAGGAACAGCGCGAGGGGCAGAGTTTGCAGACGTATGCGCATCGGTTTCCAGACTAGATGCGAAAACTCGCGAAAAATGTTCCCGAATTCTGTACGTTCCAGATCACGCCGCGATGGATGCGCTAGTTCGGCAAGAGAGTTATGCGGGTGATCCAGACGGTGCCAGCTAACTTGTTGTCAAATTTGTGGCTGGCGGGGCGGGCGAGTTTTATGATCAGAAGGCGAGTCTCGGGACCTGTTTTGAATTCCATCTGGTGCGGAGACCATCCGGAGTTGCCGGTTACATTTTCAGTGGAGAGGGAAAGTTTCGCGGGATCGAAGGCGTCTAGGATTTCGAATCTGGGGCCGCTATCGGTAGTGATTCCCTGCGCACGCGTGTACGCTGAAAATTTGTAAGGACTATTGGGCATCACTGGGACGTACTGCAGGACGTGGCCGTACTCCAGATTTTGCTTGCCGTTGAAGACGACGCGCAGTGACTTGCTGCCATCTACCCTCATTGTTGCGTCCTCCGATTCGGTGGCGCCATCCACGGGCATGACGCGCCAATCCAGGCCACCGTTTAGCGGCGCGAAGGCGAAGTTGGCGTTCGTAATTAGGTTTGGCTTGGATTCCCGGGCGCCGATTTCTTGCGGGAATCGGCTGCAGAGGGTCGCCCATGATTCTGTGAGACGATCAATATCGCGACGCTGGATCAACGCGTCGAGATAAGGGAATGCTTTCGCCGGCTGGAACGGTGATTTCGAATCCAGGAGCCGGGCCCAGGTTTGATCCTCGGCTTCCATTCGGTCGGTTTCGATTTGGAAGTTGAGATAGTCCAACAAGACTGGGGCTTGCTGTGGCAGCATTTCGTTCAGAATTTCCAGGTTATCGTTTGTCGCGTTGTTGGCGAGAATGAACACTTGGCGTTCTTTGCTGGAATCTTCGAGCAAAACTTCTCGCAGAGCGCGCAGGCCGTCTGAAACTTTCTTGGTACGAACATAAAAGTTTGCCACTTTCCAGTTAATCTCCGGCGAGCTGGGGAAAAGAGAGCGGGCGCGTGTGAAGGCCCGCAGAGCGTCATCTTTGCGGCCTGCCCATTCATAGGCAGCGCCGAGATCGGCCCAATAAAACGCGTTGTAAGGGCTTAGTGCGGCGGCTTTTTCGCAGAGGCGGACGACCTCTGCAGGGTTTCCGCCGGCTGCATACAAATGGGTGAGGGTGGCGAGAGCGTCGTAATACTCCGGATTCCCCGGGTCCCATTTGATTGCAGTTTGAATGTCTTGCGGCGAGCTTTTTCGAAAATACCAGGCCCCGATTCCCTGCCGGGCAGCCAGATACATGCAGTAGAGCAGGCAGATTACGAGAAATGTGCGCGCGAGAAAAAGTATTCTGTGTTTATCGCGCAACTTTCTTCCTCGCGGTGAGTTTAGACATTTCGAGTTCGACGAAACCGAGCGGAGTACAATATTACCCGCTTCGAACTTCCATATGGAAATGTTAGCTTAAGGAATTATGTCTGACCGACGAACTTTTCTTATTCAAGGTGCGCTGGTCCTGGCGGGAATCACTGCCGGGACTTTCACCCCACTGGAGGCGGCGATGAACGCAAGAGGACGGCGAGAGTTTCTGGATGCGGTTACCCCTGTTCAGGGAGCTGCTGCATCCCAAGATCCCGTGGTGGGCTTTGGCTGGGAGATCGTCAACATTAATAACAACGGGGCGGACGTTTACTTCGAGGTGCGCGACACCATGATACTGAACGCGATTAATATCGACGTGTCGTTCATGATTACCAGCGCTCCGGCCGCAGCGGGATTTGCCGAGATACTGTGCGATGGAGGCGTTTCGCGCGGCGCCAAGCCGACATTTAATACTTCTCCAGCCGCGTATCTGAATCTTCCGCCGAGCCCGAATTTCGGAAACTTGACGCCGCACAATCCGAATAAATTAAATATAGGGCTGGGTGGCGTGGTACAAGATTTGTTTTTTAACGTGATCCTGAAGACCTGGGTTCCCGCCGATGGGACCGGAGGATACACTTCCCGCCAATTTCGTGGCCAACCTTCGCTAGCTTTGAATAAGGGGGACTACTTGATGTTCCACATGGACCATGCGGGAGTAGGCGGCGACGTGGAGATGCAGGCGGTCTTGCAATACTCCGTGGTCTAAGTGATGCCTTTGAAACAGCGGCGATTCTGTGGGGTGATGCTTCCCAGATAACCGGCGATAAAAAGCCTCCTCTTCCGCCCAGGCAGAGGATGGGGCTTTCGTGTTTTGGAAAGCGAAATGAGACTTTATAGTACGAGCACTACTGCTAGCCGCACTTCAGGATGGCGCAAATCAATTACGTAATATTGACCATCGATGAAGTCAATGTAAAAGTCATCGCCATAGCCCCAACCTACAGGCCACGGTTCGGCAAAAGAAAACCAATAGCCGCCGTATTGAAAGCGCGACTGACCGTCGATCACTTGCGGATGACCAACGCGGAAATGATGCTCGCGCCCAAAGTGCGAATGGAAGTCAGCATCCGGGATTCGGCCGTTCTCGACGCGTCCGTGCTGAACTGTGGTCCTTGACTCAGTCTGCGTGCGCGTTTCCGTGCGGCCTTCGGTTTGCGATTGGCGCGTATTGCGATTGTCCTTTGGTGCGTTCGCGTCCGCCGGGCGCTTTTCGTCCTTGGGAGGGTTCTCTTGCTTAGGTGGTTTTGACGTCTTGGGCTTTGCCGCATCCTCGGAAGGCTTGGTCTCCTGATCGTGCGCCTGTCCCTGGGCCGGCCTCGCGTCTTGAGGGTGTTCCTCTTGAAACGCGTGCACGGGAGCCGAGATGCCGAATAACAAGAACATAGCTACCGTACCGAAAATAGTGCGAATGAATCGGACCGGTTTCATCTTTATGGCCTTCCTAAGAAATTATAGAAGTTAACTATCCCAGAATTCTGGGCGGCTCGAACTTCTTGAGCCTCTTGTTTAGATGTTTCCTGTGCGGAGGAAGTGACATTCAGGAGGCCGGAACAATACAGAATTCGGAAGTGGAGGCCCGGTTTTGCGAAGAACGACCTGTCGGTTGAACGAACCAGAGAATTACGCGCGCACCAAAACATTAATACGCGCGCTTCATTTTATTGTGCTGGATGCAGCCGACAATTTTGTGGCGGCCGAGGAAACGAGCGCGGCTTCATCTTGTAGAACTGCGGCGGCGCGGCGCAAGGCATCGTCCGCTTGCTTCCATTGTTTCTGTTCGATGGCTTCGCGAACCGCAGGAATGGCTTTGGCTTCATATCCGGTGTAAACCCCCGGCGCGTAGATTTGATGTTTGTACCAAAACCGGCCGGGCAAGCCTTCCGGAGAAGTCAACTTTCGTTCGCTTTGAATCAGCATGCCGTTAATCGCGGCAATGGACGCGGCAGCCAATGCTTTACCCCCATTTTCTTCAGCGGCGTCGAAAGCTTTCTGATACTCCGCAGCGCTATGCGAAAGCGCGTCGGCACTGTTCTGAATCGGCGCAAAATTCAAATAAGGAGGCACTTCCTCTTTCTTCGGCGGAACGTAGGTCTTCTTAGGATCCGAGCTGGCAGTGAAAACGCCTTCATCGATTTCAAGATTTCGCTCGCGGATCTCGTCCCGCATTTTTGTGGAAAACGTCTGGAGCCCGTGGACATAGGTCTGCACGGTATCGGCAAAATCCGAAAAATCAAACGGCAGCAAATCAGCGTCCGCCAGACGCATTACCGTGGACCCGGCAACTTGCGCTAGCGCACGACCATACGTGAAGTCGGTATCGTCAAAGTGGGTGTACCAATAGAAATCGTCGTAAATGGAATGATAGACTCCGCCGCCGTCTTCACCGCCGAATCCGAGATCGAGCACAGCGATGCCGAGGAAATTTTGGAAGGATGCGTGATCGGAGCCTCCACCTGAGATTCCAATGCGGAGGTCCTTGCGCTGGCGCAGCTCCTGGCGGTCTTCTGAGGTGGTTGCTTCACTGAGGCGATGAAGCTGCCAGCGCTTCCACACAGTAAGCTGCGTCTCGGGATCCTGGACGTCGTGAGCGATGTCGTTCACCAACCTTTCGAGCGTGTGCGAGCCTTCGGCGCCGAAGAAACCACGTCCATTAGAGTCCGAATTGATATAAACCACCGCGCGTTTGCGAAGGTCGTCCGCATGGGTTTCCGCCCATTCGGTGGAGCCGAGCAAGCCCGGCTCTTCGCCGTCCCAGGCGCAATAAATAATTGTGCGTTTCGGTCTCCAACCGGATTTCGCCAGAACGCCCAGTGCGCGGGCTTCCTCGATTAGCACCATTTGGCCGGAGATGGGATCTTCCGCACCGTTCACCCAAGCATCATGGTGATTTCCGCGAATCACCCACTCGTCCGGGTATTGCGAACCGGGAATTTTTGCGATCACGTCGTACAGGGGCTTCATATCCCAATTGGAAAAGACTTTCAGATGAACCTTTCCGGGGCCAGGGCCGAGTCTATAGGTTAGCGGAAGACCTCCGCGCCAACCGCGAGGCACTACCGGTCCATCGATAGCCGCGAGCAGGGGTTCGGCATCGGCGTAGGAAATTGGCAGGACTGGAATTTTTGTCAGCGTGGGAGCATCCTTTATGGCCAGACGCTTCGCGTCCGGAGTTGCGCCGACCCCGGGAGTGAGAGGATCGCCCATGAACTCGGTGCTGTCCTGCACGCTGCCACGTTGAACACCGTCTCTGGGGCGGTACGGCCCGGCGGGATAAGTTACGCCGGGCGAATAACCATCGTCGCGCGGGTCTGAATAGATGATGCAGCCAATGGCGCCATGTTCGGCGGCAACCTTTGGTTTAATTCCACGCCACGAGTGTCCGTAACGCGCGATGACGATTGCGCCCTTTACCGAGACGCCGTTGCGCTCGAGAGTCAAGTAGTCATCCGGGATGCCGTAATTCACGTAAACGAGCGGGCCAGTGACGTCGCCGTCGACGGAATACGCGTTGTAAGTGGGAAGTTGTTCGGATTGCTGGTTCGAGGTGGGGTCCTCGGGCAGCGTCGGTTCCTGAAGTTTGGCTACGAAGTGCGGGCCTCCTGCGACCAGTTCAAGAAGCCGCTCTTTAGGCGTCGGAAAAAGCACGCTGAAAGACTCGATATGCGCATCGAGGCCGAATTCCTTGAACTTGGCGAGGATCCATTCGGCGTTATCTTTATCGTAAGGCGAGCCGACATTGTGGGGACGCGCGGAAAGCCGCTGCATGTAAGCGCGCAGATTGGCGGGATCGGGCGCGGCACGAAATTTCCGCTCCCAATCGTTCTCGGTGCGGGACGATTCGGCGGAATAGCCAGCGAGCGGAGCATCGTCGGCGATGACATAGCTGTCGGCGGCCGCGAGCGCTATTGCCAGGAGAAAAAATCCTGCGATGGCTTTGCGATTCATAGTCCCCTCGATTTTGCGCACATATTCTGCCTGAAGGCCACAGCGAATGAAACAGCGCTTATCCCAAACGCCGGGGCGCATTTCAAATTCATAGCGGCTTTGTGAAGAGGCGCATAATAAGTTCACTTGAAATGGAGCGAATAAATAGCGTAGCAAAGTAACTTCCCACGAAATGCATAATCTAACTAGACAGGAGGATGTCAGATGCCAACGAAAAAAGGTTCGCGAAGGAAGTATGGTAAGGCGGCGGCCAGGAGCGTCAAGAGCGCAATGCACCGGGAGAAGCGCGGCACGCTTTATTCCGGCAAAGATGGAAAAGGCGGCAAGGTGACTTCTCGCAAGCAAGCCATCGCCATTGGGATTTCGGAAGCGCGGAAGAAAGGCGCCAAGGTTCCAAGAAAATCGAGCTAAATGTGATTCGGAGAAGCGAAATTCGGACCACTGTGTTCTCGTGGTTCTGACCGCCTTCAATTCAGCGGCGCCGGGGCGAAGGCCCGTCTTTGCGAGGTGTTCGCCTTCCGTAACGGTACGAACGTACCATTGTGGCAAAAGTGTGCCGTTGTAGAATCGTGCCGCCATGTCAACCAGAACACGGTGTGAACACCTGGAGAAGCTGAAGCAGGATATCGTCTTTACATTTCAAGAGGCGAGGAAAATTCGAAGATCGAAAGATCTTTCATTTTCCGAAGATACCGAGCTCACGCGCAGCGAGCACCGCAAGATCGATGCACTGGTGACGCACCTTCTCTCCGGGCATAACGGCCAGCCTTGCCCCGCCGGCGACCGGCCGATCGTTAGCGGGCCAGAACGCGTGGAATCCCTTCGCCACAATCCAGCCGCTTGAATCGGACCTCGCGAATCCAGCCACGCACCTTTCGCGCGGTGAAAAAGCTACCTGCGCCGTGCATTAATTTCGCCTCGATTCTCAAAAAGAATTACATTTTAGCGTGGGGCTTGGCATGGAAACGCCGCGCCAGCGTAAGTCCTGTACTTTCGGCACTTTCCGACATCACTAACAGGGCACAGGGAGGCAAAAAGCAATTATTGATTGCTGGAGCGGCACGGCCATTGCTCTTCGCTTATTGTTTGAATCCAATCCTGGGGTAGGCCATGCAAACGAACTCCGCAGTCGTCGGCAATGAAGAAAAATTAATGGAAGTGCGGCTTTGGCAAGCTGTAATCGTGACCACAATTCAGGAATGGATTTCCGGGCCACTCCGACGTAAACGCGAAGCTGAGGACTACCTCTTTAAAGACCAGCGGGATTTTCCGTTGGTGTGCCAATCGGCGGGACTGGACGTGGGCCGATTGCGCTCTAAACTCCAGCGGCTGAAGCCGTCGGATAACGCAAACGCCGCAAGACTCCGCCATATCTGGGGCACGTTGCTACCGCAGTAGAAATATCGACCGAGGCCGAGAGCCGCACCCTTTAAAGCGTATGAACTAAATAGTCGATCAGAACGTTCAGCGTTCCAGGATGTCCTTGTACGCGTTGAGTGAAACTTTTTTTGGCTGGCGGTCCAGGATAAAGTCCACGGTTCGCGTTGAGTTTCCGGCAATCCCTATTTGGCCCAGACGCACCATGCCGTTTCCGAAATCGGCGAAGACCGGAACGAACATAGCGAAATGGTCGTCCACGTCGCTCTGCGAGAGCTCGGCATGGATTTTGATTTTGCCTCCGTTGGCGGGCTGCAATTCGTATTTGAAAGCATAGCGCGGGACTTGGGTGCCATAGACCCACTCATTGAAAAACCAATCGAGCCGTCCATTTTTCTGAAGGTCCATTTGTTTGGTCATGTGCTTTTCAGCGACAGCCTTGAATGACTCAGTGGAAGCAGGCACGTTCCGGTGAGTTTCCATGAAGTCGTGCATCATGTCGATGAAGGCCTGGTCATGGTTCTCGCCGGGGCCTTGGTCGGCGTACATGAGCGACCGTAGCATGAGCAGCACGTAAGCGCCTTTTGAATAAGTGACGCCCTGATAAGCTTGCGACGAACGCGGAGAATCGAGCCGCAACCCCAGCCAAAGCGGGCCGGCATCGTTCGGTGAAACGCCGAAATTGTTCTTGTCCAAGATGCGGACGCGCTGGCGTTCCCAGAAATCGATGTAATCCTTCTGCCACTTCCCGCCCACGCCTTGCTGCAGAAACAAACCGGCGGCAAATTCCGCAAAACCTTCCGAGAGCCACTGGTCGTGATAGGAAGCCCAGCCGACGCCGTGACCGAACCACTGGTGCGCAACTTCATGCGGGGTGACTTCCTGGACGAATCCGGTGAGCCTAGTGTCAATGTGGCCGAACAGCATCCACCGTTGGGTCGAATCGATATAGGCGGAAATCGGCAAGTACACCAGATTGGGCCACGATTGGCCGAACGCAAAATTCGGCTGCTCGGTGATGTACACGTTGTCGTAGGGTGCCTTACCGAAAAACATCGTGCAGACCTGCATTTGCGCGCGAGTCTGATCGAGGGCGAACTTGGTCATCGCCGTGGGCGACATCGCGGCTAGAGCTCCGCCTCGCATGGAGTTCTGTGAAGCCGGGTTCAACGCGTTGCCTTGAAAGGACCTGAGACTGTCCGGCAATTCCGTCAAATAGTACCCGGAGATGTCGTAGTGCGTGATGGTATCCGGGTAATCGATTTTCTTGTAATGGCCATAGTTGAAGCCCGCGACGGCGACCGGCACCGGAGTTACCCAATGGGTCACTGCAAAACCGGCTTCGGTGGATTGTCCCTCAAGCTTGCCGACGCTGATGACGATGTTCGAGGGCGGAACTTTGTAGGTGAGATCGTAGAGTGATTTTTCGCCGAAACCGTTCAGGTTCGGATACCAGGATGTGCGCGCGTTCACGTAGTAGCTGCCATCGCCCGCGTCGGTGAGAACTTTGTCACCAGCGTACTCGACCGAGATGGTATGTTCCTGCCCCATCACCGGGGCTTCTTCCAATACAACGTAGAAGGAGCCATCCTGCTTTTTGTCTTCCTGAATAAAGTGAATGTCCTGGCCGGCCTGGTCGCTGACTCGCGTGACGCGCAAATTTGGAAGCAGATCGAATTTCATCGCACGTTCGCCGGGAACCAGCGGCTCAAACGTGATGGTGGCGCGGCTCTGCAAATGATCGTTCTTCGCGATTACGGTTTCTATGCTGTAGCGCTTGGTAGCGAACAAGCGTTTATCCTCGCGCGAGTTCGCGGTGTGGGCCTTAAGTTCGGATAGCAAATGCTCGGAGTACCAGACTCCGTCGTCCAATTCCCCGCCGTTGCAATTTATGAGCGCCACTTCCTCGGGAGAATCCATTTGCGGAAGGGCGCCTACACGCATGCGGATGAAGAAACGGAGGTCTTTGTGAGGAGTACCGCGCATGTAGGCGTTGAAAAATGGAGGATGCTTCGGGTTGTAAATCGCGGAGAGCAAGTCGGCGTCCGCGTTGTCGATTGAACCGCCCTCGAGGATTGCTTGAGTGAAGCCTTCGGGAGGATCGTGGCGGTGGCGGACTCTCTCTTTCCAATGCTGAAAAACGGCAGCGGCCTCGGGCGGTGTCGCCACTTTTGTAGCGAGTGTACCGGCGAATTGCGGGTATTGGTTCCCGGTAAACCGAAAAACCACTTCGGTGAAGTCTTCCTCGGCGGTCGGGCTGCCGGTACGGCGAGCCAGCTCGCGGGTGTTAATGGGATCGCTCGGTTTGAGCGTGAAGTGCCCATGACCAACGAAAACGGCACCGGTCTCAAATTTGTTCACCAGTCCCAGCAAAGTGAGCGTTCCGGATTTGAGCTGGAAGGTTCCGACATCCATTGTCAGCGAGAAATTTTCGCAGCGATAGGTGTCGCCCAGACCAATGTCGCGGAGCTGACGGTAGACGGAGTCTGAGTTCGCGAATCCCGTGCTTTTTCCGGTGACGGTGACGCGGGTCTGCTGCGCGGCGATGGTTAAGTTAAGCGGAAGATCGGCGGCGCCCTTCAGATTCACCGTGGTGACGAGGTCGTCGAAGCCGTCCTTGGACACGCGCACCGTATATTTTCCGGCAGTAAGGGTGGGCGCTGCAAATTTGCCGGATTCATCGGAACTCAGGACGATTGGCTGAGGCAGATTGCCGCCGGAGATTTCGATGCGCGCTCCGGCGACGACTGCGCCGGAAGGGTCTTTCACTGTGCCGGATATTGTGTCCGCGAGCAGGCGAGTGGCGAGCCCCAAGCAGAGCAATGTCAATATTGATGCGTAGAGTAATTTGTGAGGTTGACTCATGGGCTCCCTGAGAAGAGGGGATCTCAACGGCTCGCGAAACAGTTGTAGCGGAGTGCGGCTGCGGAAGCAAGACGCAATGAAATTGATTACATAATTGGTTTATACCCGAGGTAGTAACGAAGCCTCAACCGAGTGGACGCCGAGCCGAACGATATCGGGTTCTATGGCTACTAGTACAGAAGCATATATTGGCCAACTGGGATTCAGACAAGCAAAATGCTAGCGTGATTCGTGACTATTTTTCCGCCTCCGAAACAACCGGGAAATCGCCTGTTGGTTACATCCATTCCTACACGCATCGGGGAAAGCTAAGTGGCGGACTTGCGTATCGCGAGCATGGTGGGGGGCCAGGCCGGGCATCGAGCACAGGCTGGTTCATTCCGGACAGCATTACGATCAGGAAATGTCGGAGTCTTTTTTTGAGAAATTGCGCGTACCCGAACCTGACGTGAACCTGGAAGTGGGCTCCGGCAGCCATGCCTGGCAGACCGCTGAAGTGATGAAGCGATTTGAAACCGTCGGGAAGCCGGACGCGGTGATTGTCGTGGGAGACGTGAACTCGACGCTGGCGGCGGATCTGGTTGCGGCGAAGCTCGGCGTCCACTGGCTCACGTGGAGGCCGTGCTGCGCAGCTTCGACATGACCATGCCGGAAGAAATCAACCGGAAATTAACAGACGCGATTTCCAATTTGCTGTTCGTGGCAGAGCAAAGTGGAATTCTGAATCTTCAAAATGAAGGTGTTGCCAGCGACCGTGTGTTTCTTGTTGGGAATGTGATGATCGATTGCCTGGTCGAACATCGAAAACTGGCAGCTAAGTCCGAAACTCTTCAGCCCCTTGGATTACAAAAAGATGGTTCCGTGTCGCTGGCTTACGGTTTGCTGACGCTGCATCGGCCGAGCAATGTGGACGATCCGGAAGTATTGCGCGACATTCTTTCGACCATTGGGGGTTGCATGCCTAACGCTTAGAGAAAATACGGAGCGGCCTGTTACGGTGGAACAAGGCACGAATCAAATCGTGGGGAGGGATCCAAAGAAGATTCTTGCGGCCGCTGCGCGCGTGCTGGAAACGGAACGCCGTCCGGTAAAGGCTCCCGAACTTTGGGACAGCCACGTTGCGCAAAGAATCGTGAAAGTCCTGCTGGAGAAATTTCGCCAGAGCTGTTCAAAAACGCCTTGCGAGAACCTTCGCGCATTGATAGCAAATCCTGAACGCAAGCGCGGCCCATTACTCCCTTTTCGTACTCCAAAATATGCAGTTGGTGAGAATAACAAATGGCTGCAAGGTCTGCTACACTTTTCTTCCCCATTCCGGGGTAGTGCAATTGGTAGCACGCCAGCCTTTGGAGCTGGTTATCCTGGTTCGAGTCCAGGCCCCGGAGCCACTCCTTACGATTTTGCGAACCAGGTAGAAACTCCTGCAGCTCAAATATTTCCACGTCGAGCTTTTGGGGATGGACCGTCACACTCTTAAGGACACACTGCAGAGCTTCGGATTGCTCCGGTGCCGTTAGGGTTAGTAAAAGCAGTTCGGAAGTCCCGAAGAGTCTGTTGCAAGAGGCCAGATTTCGATAAATGGCCGGGGCACGCGCTTCCAGAAAAGCTTTGATCTCACCGATGACCCCAAAGCTTTGGTAACTGTGCCAAAAAGCGTCTACGGGTTTTTGAAATGAGCTACCGGTTAACGTGGAAAAGGCTTACGACAATTGCAGATAAATAATTAAGGCAGGGCATAAAGAATCGAATGGCTCAAAAGGAAACGGTTTCAAATCGGTAGAATTGATGAACTCATCCCACCTTTGATGCCCTCATCCTCCGGTACAGGAAATAAAGGCCGATATACGTTCCGATGGCTTCGGTGAGTGGCAACAGGTACGCGGTGAGGACAAATGCGGCCCCCCAGGGACCGGGAGCTTGCTGTCCGACATGATCCGGACTTCTAACTGCAAAATGGTTGTAAAGACCGAAGACCAAAGAAGCTGCCATGGAGAGTGTCAAGATGATCAGGCCAAGCCGTTTTTGAGATGCCCACAGAAGAACCATGGCGAACAAGGGACACGGCAGAATTACGCCGGCCACGAAGAGCATGGCAGCAGGACCCAACTCCACGCGCAGTTCGCGGTGAGCCACTCCGTGCATGATGTTGACCACGAGGTGCGCGAGAACAATAGCGGTTCCGTATTCGACTTCACGTTCTTTCATTCAGGATTTATGGTGCGGCGTGGTAGGTTGAGCACTGTTCTGCATTTCAGCAGTTTTCTCCTGAGGATGCCTCTCGACTGGAGGCGCCCAACCCTTATCTTCGATCTAGTCGTTCGACCCAGTTCCGCTCAGCCCAACCTTATGAACGGCGCCAGCACTCTCTGTTACGTTCAGCGATCCGTTGTAGGGGACGAGAGCGGTGGGCGTAAATGTAACTGTAATTGTGCACATCGCGCCGGCGGCGAGCGTCGAGCCGCAAGTTGTGGTCTTGGTGAACGTCGTCGATCCGGTGATCCCGATGCTGCCAATCCCGAGTGCGACACCATCGTTATTGGTGACTGTCACCATCTGGCTAGGAGTGTCACCGGGGGAGACGAGTCCGAAAGCGAGGCTCGTAGGAGCGACGGTCAGGCCCTCGCTCGTTCCCTTCGAGGTTCCGGTTCCGGTCAATCCAATTGTCTGCGGGCCGGTGGGAAGAGTGAAACTGAGCGAACCCGTCCGCATTCCCGTAGCAGTAGGCGCAAACGTCACTTTAATGGTGCAGCTCTTGCCGGCTGCGAGCGAACCTGTACAGGTGTGTGTCTGGGAGAAATCACCGCTGGTGGCGAAGCCGCTGATGGCGACCGCGACGTTCCCATTGTTAGACACCGTAACGGTCTGAGCCGCGCTCTTTGTTTTCACGAGCTGGGCTGGAAATATCAGACTGGCGGGTGAGATGGTGACCGTCGGCGCGGTGCTAGTCCCCGTGCCGCTCAGGCTCACAGTTTGACTGCCCGAAGAATAGTTGTCTGTCACCACCAGCGTTCCGCTGCGCGTTCCGGTAGCCTGGGGTGTGAACGAGACGCTGATGGTGCAACTCATCCCCGCTGCCACGCTCGAGCCACAGTTATCAGTCTGACTGAAATCACCGCTCGTGGCGATATTCATAATCGTCAGCGGACCGGTGCCGGAGTTCGACAACACCACGGTCTGCGCGGCGCTGGTGGTGCTCAAAACCTGCGGGAAAAACGTCAGGCCGGCCGGCGCTACGCCAGCGACGGGCGCAGTGCCCGTTCCGGTCAGAGTGATGGGAGCTGGATTATTGGCTGCATTATTCGTCAGCGTGAGAGTACCCGTCAGGGGGCCGGTGGTGTTGGGGGCAAATGTTACGTTGATCGTGCAGCTTGTATTCACGGCCAGACTCGCGCAGTTGTCCGTTTCGCCGAAATTCGCGCTCGCCGCGACGCTTCCGGAAAGCGGAGCGGAACCGAAGTTGGTGACCGTGACGGCCTGCGGCGCGCTCGTGGTATGGATGTTTTCGTTGCCAAAAGCCAGGCTTTTAGCCGAAACCTTTATTGCCGCGACGCCGCCCGCTGGAGACACCGGCATGAAGATTCCTTGGGGTTGGAAAAGTCCGCTCGAGGTGCCGAAGTCGGTAGTTGTAAAACCCTGGCCGTTGGGGTCGCTCCGCGTAATAGGGGCAGTGGGGGCGTCGTAGTCTCCGGTATAGAAGGTCCCGCCCGAATCCACAAACAAAGAGAACGGATTGCGGGTAAAGTTTGGGCCGCCGAGAACGACGAGATTCGTGCCGGTGATGTCGTCCATCCGGTAAACCCACTGTATGTACTCATCGCTGATGTAGATCTGGCCCAATCTGTTCACGTTCACGCCGCTGGGGGTGCTGAGAGTGACGCCGGCGACAGCAAAATTCGTGCCGGTTATATCGTCAAACCGGACCACGCGCGAATTCCCTTGGTCCGCGACATAGATTCTCTTCTGGGCGTCCAAGCAAATCGCCACCGGACCGCTGAATTGTCCCGTCCCGGTCCCGCTGGTTCCATAAGTGATCCAATGCGTGCCCGTGAAGTCGTCCATACGCACGATGCGGCCGTTGCCGGAGTCGGTGATGTAAATCTCGCCCAAGGACTGGTCGATGAAGAGTCCCCTCGGGTCGTTGAACTGGTCGACGCCGGCGCCCTTGGTGCCGAACGTGGTCCAGTTTGTCCCTTTCATATCGTCCATGCGGACCAGCCGGTTATTGCCGCTATCGGCGATGTAGATTTTCCCGCCATAATACGAAACGCCCCACGGTGAACTGAAATGTCCCGTGCCGCTGCCCTGTGATCCGTACGTCGTGTAGTTCGTTCCGATGAAGTCGTCCGTCTTCGTGATGTTCATGTTATACGCGTCCGTGATGAACATGGGCGAGTAGGCCGGAATCGCGAAGGTTGAGCTGCTTTGGACCGTGCTGGTGGTGAGCGTCGAAGAGTGCTGTGACGGCGTGTAAATCGCCGAGTCTCCCGTGATGGCTGTGGTCTGTCCACTGACGCTGAGCGTCCCGGAAATGCTGGCGGTAAGGGTGAAGGAATAGAAACAGCCAGCACGGCTGCAGCCGCCACTCCTAGTCACTGCGCCGGAATTGAAGGTTGCGTCCAGCACAGTTAGGCCGTCGTTGGATTGAATGGTGAGGGTGCCCCCGGTACAGTTGGATTGCGATGGACAGTTTACGTTGAGCAAGCCCGCTGGACTCGTTACGACCGCGTTGGTAACGGTAAAGCCGCTACCGCCATTCACCGTTCCTCCGCTCGCGACAAAGCCTGTCGTCTGACTCCATGCCGCCGTTGAAACCAGCAGGAGCAACATCGCCAACATCATTCCCTTTCTCGCCATGGGAGCCTCCAGTCGCCGTTTATTTCTGGCACTGTCGATGCGGTTTTGGCCTAGAGGGTCATATACCTGCTGCCGGGGGAGTGCGGAAAGCATACAACTACTATGCCTTTCGCGCTACTCGATTCTAAGATTCCAGGGACAGAAATTCATGCTTACGATGCACTCTGTGGCCGCTCCCTCAACTGCATCTCAGCGTAATAAACTCCCAGGTCGCAGCTCCTGCTTCGTTCTGGCAAGAGGCGGAATAACAGCCGAGCTCAACCGCCGAGATCCGGTGACTGCGCCAACTCCTGGCCCAACTCCCATCGACGAGATAGGAGCCGAGGTCGATAATCAGGTTGCAGCACCGACTGAATTGGGTACGCCCACCTTGCAGCGAGCGAAAACCGCTCAGAACAGACTGCGGATGGAAGGATGGCGACAGAGGCGGCTCAGCTCGAAGGCAAAGAATCCACAGAAGCAAAAAACAAAACTGTCTTGACTCATACCGACCTTCTCATGGAAGGAGTTAGACGCTTCGACGCGGTGTAGACTCTGGGGTGATCGAAGAAACAGCGCGACTTGACGAGTCGTACACTCTGATTCCGCTAAAGCATTTAGCTTCTTGTCAAATTGGAGGCTCAAGATGAACGATCAACAAAAGAAGGAGCAGTATTCTGGAGTGCGAGATCAAGAGATCCGTGCGGCACTGGATCAGCATTGGGCGGCGTCCGATGCCAACGATTTTGAGACGGAGCACCGCATCTATCACGAGGACGCGGTGCTGGAATACCCGCAGTCAGGCGAGCGAACCCGCGGTCGACGCTACATACAGAACCAGCGCGCTAGTCAGCCGAGCAAAAAGCGGTTTGCTGTCCGACGAATCATTGGCGGCGGTGATCTTTGGATCACCGAATTCATCCTGACCTATGACGGCAAGCCGTCCTACACCGTGAGCATCATGGAGTTCAGGGACGACAAGGTTGCGCGGGAAACACAGTACTTTGCAGATCCATTCGTGGCTCCCACATGGCGCGCTCAATGGGTCGAACGGATGGACACATAATCTCGAGGCGCGAGAATTCGCTAACGACACCGCCATTTGCGGTTTGCAGCATAATTGTCGAGAACAGAGATTAACGCCAGAGACCCGCTAAGTCCCATCTGATTAACGCAGAAACCATCAAGTCGATATGAATGGTCCTCGGTGCGATTGCTGCAAGGGCAGGTTAGCCTCAGGCTGATTTCAGTAGCCGAACGATAACACCAGTGCCCACCAAGTCCACGAGGATGTGGGCAAGGATGTTGGCCACCAAGTCTCGCCGCCAAAGATAGAACCCTGTGAGAATGCCGCCCAACGCCAGCGGCTGCAAGACGTCGACCCAGGCTCCCACGTAGTGACCGACGGCGAATACAAAAGAGGGAGTGCAGCGGAGGCGAAGCGGCCTACTCCCATCGCTCGCAGACGCTCGATGGCATAGCCGCGATAAAATAATTCTTCTACAACGCCAGCTCGGAACACGATCAGGACACATACCCACAGGGGAAGGCGGTCCAAGGGAGACGTTGATCCGCCACCATTCTTAATCACCATCCCGAGAAGCTCAGCGGCGCCTCCGCAAAGTAGCATAGTCACGAATCCCCATAAGACCGATTTCCACCATACCGACGTGCCCAACCCAACCGTCTTGAGTGGAAGTTTCTCCCCGCGTTTCACGAGCACCAGCAGGGCACCAGCGCTGGCAAAAATCAGCACCTCTCGGACGATCACGAGAGCTGTACCAGGATCGTGGCTAACTGTGCGAATCGCCTGCCGAATCAGGAAAAGACCAAATAGAGCGATAAAAACGCCCATCCAGGTCATGAGTCCCGGCCGTTCGGCTTGAGGGACAGTGTCGTTGGGCATGGCTCATAGTACGAGCGCATATGGCTGGATGTTCCCCACGATCTTCACGCCTGGATGCCAAGGGTGATGCGCTGCGATAAACTTCGTCCGTGTCCGACCAGCGGCCAAGTGCTGGGGAGCCAAATTCTCCAGTGCGCGCGACGGCGTCTGAAAGTTCACGCGAAATATTCCGTAAGGAATTCACCCGAAGCCGAAGCTCCGTGGTAGAGCTTGCACAAACTACAGGTACGCTCTAGTCTATGCGCCAGCATGCCAACCGCAGGGGAGTTGACGCCGCAATTCCTGATCCTCGGAGTGATCTGGTATATCGTTTTTCTTTTCTCCACCACGTGCCATGAAGGCGCGCATGCTTTGGCCGCGAAGATTGGTGGCGACACGACCGCTTTCCAGGGCGGCCAGGTAACGCTGAATCCGATTCCGCACATCCGGCGCTCGCCGTTTGGACTGGTCGTGGTCCCCATCGTTTCTTATTTTGTGGCGCACTGGATGATCGGGTGGGCCAGCGCGCCGTACGATCCCACGTGGCAGCAACGCTATCCGCGACGGGCTGCGTGGATGGCATTGGCAGGCCCCGCGGCTAACTTTACGCTAGTACTCCTTTCCGCTCTGGCCATTCGCGCCGGAATATCCCTTGGATATTTCAAGATTCCGGCATTTGTTAACCTGACGCAGATCACCCAGGCGACGGCTCCCGGAGTAGCGGAATTCGCCGCCACTTTTCTGAGCATTATTTTTCTTCTGAATCTTTTGCTTGGGACTTTCAATCTTCTTCCGGTACCGCCGCTGGACGGGAATACGGGAATCACTATATTCATGGGTGAAAACGCAGCATTGAGGTTCGTGAATTGGTCGCGCAGCCAGGGCTTTGGAATGCTTGGTTTGCTGCTTGCCTGGTACGTCTACGACAAAATCTTTCCTTCTATTTTTCGCTTCGCTCTGGCCGTGTTGTATCCAGGCTCGTATTGAGGTTGGCCGCCGGCGTTTTCCGCGAGATTTCGTTTCCAGCCTGGTTCAAAAACGAACAGATGTTTCGATAAGCACGATAATCAAGGCGGGAAATCCGTGTCCTTCGCGCCTAAGTCTTTTTTGGAGCCTGGAGATCCCCAGCCTGAACTAGGCGTGAGCACGGCGGTGGGTTGGAGCGGACCCGGCGCATGGCCCGGCTGAGTAAACCACGCACCAAGTCCCTTTTTGTTACGTAAGCGAGACAAGAACATCGCAGGCCCGGACCATCATCCTGCAATCCGCTCGCTGACCTGTCCTGGTTCCTACTTCCCGCTCGATGTGTAAGCTGCGTTATGGAGCAATGATGCTGGCAGCGCGACTGCTGAATCCATGCGGACTAGTATGCCGGTTTGCGCCGGGAGATCCAGATCCTTGCCCTTCTTTATTGCGATATAAGCGGACGTACCCACGATGCCGATAACGGTACCACGTGCGACGTTGCTGAAGAGCACGCCAACGAGCGCGCCAGCGCCGGTGCCTAGGCCGCCGGTCATGAGGTCGCCTTTGATATCACGCTTTTCTTCCAACACGACGCCCTCCGTGGTTTTCACGTCTTTGCGGGTCTTCTGCGCTTCGGGACCGCCGCTGTACAGCGAAAGAATGCTCATCTGTACTGGAAAGATCCGGCTTTCCACTTCGATAGAATTGAATACCAGATTCAACGAAGCCCCTCCGCGGAAAAGGCCGAAGAACTTCGGGCGGGTGACGCCCATTACCGTTCCGTGAACTTTGGCTCCGGCCGGCAGCAGCAGTTGATTACCGATGAACACGGGCTCAGCGACGACCGCAGTGAATGGATCGCCATCATGGGCCACGCTGGTGCTCAATCCGTTGGCCATGGTGAGACGAATCTGCGTGCCAGGCTGAATTGCATTGGAATTGGACTGCTGCGCATGTACTGCGGGTGTGAGCCAGAGCAGAACCGACAACACTGCACAAACACTGATGAAACGCTTCATTGTATCCTCCGGGCTTTGCAATTTGGTCATGCCAAGCCATCCCCGTTTCGTGGGGTACCGCTGGCGCCGCGGTGTGAGTGCGGAGGATGCACCCGCAGATAAGATACTCGTCCGCAGCAGAAGGTTAGCTGGAAATCAAGCCCGAAGGTTCCTAAACGGCAAGCCCGCGCCCGCTCCTCCCAGAGCGCTCCCACGGCATATGAAGCAAAGAAAAAATCACACTGGCCATCCGTACAGGTATTCCGCACGACACCGCATGACGTAGTTGCGGTTGGATGCGCCGTACGGAATGTTAACCTCGGGTACAGGCGCGCTTCAGAGGCCCTGCCAACTTCCGAAGTCGAGCTTAGGTAAAACGAAATGCGAAACCGTCTGCTGATTCTTTGTCTATCGCTCGCGTGCGCCGCGTCATTCGCGTTCGCCACGGACTTTGCCGTGGTGGTGCACTCGTCGAATCCGATGCGGGCAATGACCCTGGCCGACCTCGGAAAAATTTTCAAAGCGAAAACAGCCACCTGGCAGAACGGGCGGAACATCACCTTGGTCTTGCGCCAGCCCGATTCGCCGGGGATGAAGTTCGTGATGGAAAAAGTGCTGGGTGGAACAGCTGAAGAAGGAAAAGCAATTCTGAGTGATCCCAGCCGCAAAACCACCGTGCCGGTCGTTTTTGTTTCGAGTGACGAAGAAGTCGTAAAAGTCGTGGAGGGAAACTCCTCGGCGATCGGCTTGGTGGACGTTTACAACATCACCAGCGGAGTGAAAGTGATCAAGATTGACGAAAAGCAGCCCTTCGATCCCGGCTACGTTTTGAAGGGGCACTAATCGCCTCTAAATAATTTCATGCGAGGAATCATGCGAATCAAACATTTCATTCAGTGTGGAGTCATCGCTGTGCTGGCAGCCGGCGCGTCGACGGCGATGGCACAGGCACATCAAGAGTCGTCCGCAGCCGATGCATCTTCTTTGGCCCCCAAAGCGGGCGCCGTCCCGGTCACAACCTCCTCAGGGGAAGCCTTGCACTGGTATGAGCTGGCCATGAGAGAACGCGAAGACCTGCTCTTCACCGATAAGGGCCTGGATTCCATGCGCGAAGCGGTGAAATCGGATCCGCAGTTCGCGCTGGCGCACGCCGCGCTGGCATATTTCACGGCCGATCCGGCTGAAGAGAAATGCGAACGCGCTCTGGCGCAGAAATACATTGCGAATGCTTCGCCGGACGAAGTTTTACTGATTCGCTGGATGAACGGCACGAAGGACGGCCAACTCGTTCCGGCCATCGCGGCCATGAACGACTTGCTGGCCAAGTATCCACACGACGAACGGCTCGCCAATCTGGACGGCGAATGGCTTTGCTCAAATCAATCGGCATTCGAGCAAGGCGAAGCGGTGCTGAAGCATCTTTTGCAGTACGACCCGAAATATTATCCAGCGATGAACAATCTGGCCTACTGTTACGCGCTCAGCGGACAGCCAAAGCTCGCCCCCGCGCTGATGGAACAGTACGTGGCGGCCCTCCCGAACCAGCCGAATCCGCAGGATTCTTACGGCGAAATCATGCGCATGCTGGGCGATTATCAGGCCGCTGTCGATCATTACGGCAAAGCGCTGCAAATCGATCCGACTTTCAATGCGTCGCAACTCGGAATCGCTTCCACTCACGCGCTGATGGGCGACGAAGAGCGGGCCCGCGCCGAATATCTGGTGGCCATGAAGGGAACGAAAGAACGCGCCACCCAATTCGACTATCGAATCCTCTGGGCTATGACCTACTACCGCGAAAATCAATTGGAGCAAGCGCGCAAGGAGCTGGCGAAGATATCCCTGGAAGCCGATCACGCCGGGATGGCCATCGAGCACGCCGAAGCTCATCGCGACATGGCGCTCTTCAATCTTGACCCGAAGGCCGCTCTGAGGGACATCGACCATGCCCGGGCCGCTTTGCTGACTCATGAATTTGCGCGGGGCGATCGCGACAACGAGCTTGCCAACATCCTCTTTGCTCGCGCGTTTATTGCTGCTCGCGCGGGAATGGAAAACGAAGTACAGAAAGCCTTGGAACCGCTGGCTGTGATGGCGAGGAGTAGCCGGAGCAACCTGGTCCAGAACTGCTTTCACTCCGCGAACGGCGCCTTGCTATTGGTGCAGGGTAAATATGTCGAGGCGATCCCGGAATTGGAAGAGGACTCGCAAAATCCGCTGACCCTGCAATTGCTCGCGAAGGCGCAGAACAAAGCCGGCGAGTCCGCCGAGGCACAAAAAACTCTGGTAACCCTGGCGGCCATTAACGACGAACGCGTGGAGACAGCGGTCGCTGTGCCGCAAGCGCGCGCGGCGTTGAAGAGCAATTCCGTAACTACGGCCCAAGCCGGGGCTCACTAGTTTAAAAATTATCTTTAGCCTCTTCGGTAGATCTTGGCGATCACGCGCACGCGTGGTTTCTATTTCCACTGCATCCGCGCCCGGAAATCCTAATCCTCGCCTGAACTCTCTGCCCTCCTCTCGACTTTCACGCAGTATCTCGCTGTGCTAGACTTCGCAAGCGGTGCCGGAAGAAATTTTCCTGCAGCGTCGATCGGTGGAACTTCGGGCTCTGTGCGACGATTCCCCGCAAACCCCGCCAGGCCCGGAAGGGAGCAACGGTAGCGGGTCAGCTTCGTGCGCCGCGGAGTACCCGAAGTTCCTCTGATCGCCGGCGCGAGCAGGAAGCCGACGCTCAACTTATTCATGAGCTATAAAGTCATAGCGCGAAAGTATCGTCCCCAGACATTTAGTGAAATTGTCGGCCAGCAGCACGTGACCCGCACGCTGGCCAACGCCATCGGCTCAAACCGCGTGGCGCACGCGTATATTTTTTCCGGTGTTCGCGGGGTGGGAAAGACGACCACGGCGCGCATTCTGGCGAAGGCGCTGAATTGCGCGAACGGGCCGACGGCCGAGCCGGACAATACTTGCGACTCCTGCCGCGAGATTTCCGCCGGGACTTCGCTGGACGTCCTCGAAATCGACGCCGCTTCCAACCGCGGGATCGACCAGATTCGCGAGCTCCGCGAGATGGTGCGTTACGCGCCTGCTTCTAGCCGCTACAAAGTGGTGATTCTGGACGAAGCGCATCAACTGACCGGCGAGGCGTCGAACGCTTTGCTGAAGACTCTGGAAGAGCCGCCGGAACGAGTGGTTTTCATCCTGGCTACCACGCAGGCCGAAGATTTAGCGGAAACGATTAAATCGCGCGCGCAGCTCTTTCAGTTTCGCTCACTCACGTTCAAAGAGATTGCTGCGGAAATTGAGCGCATCGTGCGCGCGGAAAATCTTCAAATCGAGCCCGGCGCTGTCGCAGTTCTAGCGCGTGCGGCCGAGGGCAGTCTGCGCGACGGTCTTTCGCTTCTCGAGCAGGCTATTTCCTATAGCGGCGACGCGGTGACGGATGCTCAGGTGCGCGAACTTCTGGGAGTCGTCGCGGAAAGCGTGCTCGATGAATTGGTGGAAGCGATTGCGACGCAATCCGCCGAGCGTGCTCTGGGACTGGTCCACCGGCTAATTGACGAGGGACACAACCTGCAGCATTTTTGCCGCGAAGCGATTCGGCACTTCCGCAATCTTCTCGTGGCGCTGGTGTGCGGCGCGGATTCCGAGCTGGTAGCCGCGCCGACCGACGAACGGGTTCGTCTCGCGGAACAAGCGGCGAAGTTCAGCGAAGAAGACCTTACGCGTTTTTTCAACATACTTTTGATCACGGATGATGAGCTTCGCCGGAAACCCGATCCGCGTCTCCATCTTGAACTGGGACTTTTAAAGCTGGTGAACGCGCAGCGTCTTGCTCCGCTGGAAGAAATCCTGGCGGACCTGCGCGGCGAAGGCGGTACGGCGAAATCGAGGCCGCCGTCTTCCGGCACGCCGCCGCGTGCGATGTCCGCGGCGCAGTCTGCGCCTGCATCGGGCTATTCGGCTGCCGTTGCACCCGCCCGTGAAGGAAGCGCCAGTGGGGAGGCGGCTACAACCGTTCCTCCTGTTCGCGCAGCCTCGGCGATTTCCTCTGCGCCCGTTCCGGCCTCGCCGCCAAGGATTGTGGCACGCGCGGCCGGAGATGCCACGAGCGGTTTAGCTTCGGCGCAAGTGGAAGCGATCAAAGCGGCGTTGCAAGGTCAGAAATTTTTGTGGTCCATGGTAGAACACGCCACACGCTGGGAAATCGAGGGCGGCGAACTTCATCTTTTCTTTCCAACTGAAAGCCGGTCGCTCGCGGAAATGCTGCAAGCACGCGACCCGATGGAACGATTGCGCACAGTGCTAAACCAAGTGGTGGGCCAGCCACTGCGTGTCTGTGTTAAGCTTGAGACTGGCCGGGCGCCGTCGATTCGCAGCTCTGAATTGCGCGCGCGGTTCGAAGAAGATCCGATCGTTAGGGCCATGCTTGAAAAATTCGGCGGCCAGATTTCCAAAGTCAAGCGCCCGGGCGAGGAATAACCATGGAAGTAAAAGCACTGCAGCAGATGTTGTCGCAGTTCCGGCAAGTCCAGGAAAAGCTCGAAAAGCAGCTGGACGAGATTTCCGTGGAAGCTTCGGCGGGCGGCGGCATGGTCGCGTTGAGGATGAACGGCCAAAAGCAATTGACCGAAGTGCGCATCGAGCCGGACATCTTCAAGAGCAAAGACCAGGAGATGCTGCAGGAGCTAATCCTTGCGGCGGTAAACGAAGCCGCGCGACGCGTGGACGAGGAACTATCCAAGCAGGTAAAGGATCTCACGGGCGGTTTGCCTGGAATCGCGGGAATGAAAATTCCCGGAATGTTCTGAGTTGATTTTTGGTCAGGCCCGTCTGAAGTGTAGTGCCGATTCCCTTCTCTTCCGAAACCCTCTTAAGGACGTGATGGCATGCCTGATTTTGCGCCCTCAGTGACGCGATTGATTGACGAATTGAAGCGCTTGCCGGGGATCGGGCAGAAAACGGCCCAGCGTCTTGCATTCTTTTTGTTGCGCGTAGACAAGAACCAAGCATTTGCGCTGTCTGATGCCATTCGCGATGCCAAGGAAAAAGTTCGCGAGTGCTCGATTTGCAACAATATTACGGATGCCGATCCCTGCCTTTTCTGCGCCAGCGCTTCGCGGAACAGATCGATCATCTGCGTGGTGGAAGAGGCTACGAATATTCAGGCCGTAGAGAAAACAAGGCAGTTCAGCGGGCTGTATCACGTGCTCGGCGGTTCGTTGTCACCGTTGCAAGGCATCGGCCCGGATCAAATAAAAATCAAGAGTCTCATCGAGCGCCTCAAGGGCGGCACGGTGGAAGAAATCATCATCGCTACAAATCCGACCGCCGAAGGCGAAGCCACCGCGGTTTATCTTTCGAAGCTAATCAAACCGCTGGGCGTTCGCGTCACGCGCATAGCGATGGGAATTCCAGTGGGGTCGGATCTGGAATACGCCGACGAAGTCACCATGATGAAAGCGATGGAAGGGCGGCGCGATCTCTAACCGCCTGTGCGATTAGCGGTGCCGATCTAGGCCGAAGACGGGATGATCTTTTGTCCCGGTTATTTTGATCGGTAGGTCAGTTCCGCCATTCTTGCCCTTGAAAAACGGGTCGACCGCCTTCAGAAGGAACGATTTCACTCCGCTGGTCATCTGCGAAAGCTTCGCATCCATGTGCAGTTTCCCGTGAAAGTCCATTTCGCCGGTCGTCATCTGATAGGTTCCGACGAATTGCACTGTTGCTCCAGCTACAGCGAAAGATAATTCCGAAAAATTGATGACGCTGTTGACCAAATCAAATTTCCCTTTCAATTCAGAAACGGCGGTTCCCAGGTCGGTAGCCTTCGGCTTCCCTTGCGCCTTCTTGCTGAGCGTATCGATCTTTTCCTGCACGCTGGAGCTTGTAAATTCCGCGTCGCCCACACCGAATTGCCCGTGAATAATCATGCGCTGAAGGATGTCGGTATCAGCTTCCCCAATTTCGATCCGCGCTTTCAGCGTGGCGGAGCCAGTCATAACGGGCGGGTCGGATTTGACCGCAAGCCAAAGCAGATCTTCGATGCGAGCGTCATTAGAGACAGCATCAAGCTTGATCGTTCGCCCTCGAACGCCGGGCTTCATGTCCACCACTTCGCCTTTTACGTGCAAGATGCTGTTTCGTAGTTTCGCCAAAACGCTGTTCAGGATCACATTGCCATTCGTGCCATCCACAATAGCGTCGTACTCCGTGTGCAGCGATTCAGGATGGCCCGCGATATTTAATGCAAAATCCGGAGTTTCGGTTTGTCCATGCACAAACAGGTAATTCAGCGGACCTTGGAATACTCCGGTGGAGTTCATCGTCCCTGAAATGCCTTTAATGGTGCGGAAGTCGGCGTTTTGGAAATTGTATTTTGCGTCCACCGGAAGATTGCTGGGCTCCTCCGGCTGCCAAGGACCGAATTGGCCGGTCGAATCAATTGCGCCCTTCGGAGTGGGATTCGTCAGCTTGGCGTGGAAATTGGCCGGGCGGCCAAAACTGAATCCAGTGATTTCCAAATGATGAATCTCGAAATCTTCGGGCTTTTTTCCTGGGTCGGCACGGAGAATTACGAGCAGAGCGTCGTCGGAGTGAATGTCGTCAATCACGACAGGATATTTCTTGGAGAGATCTTCGTCGGTTTTGTGGAGCAGCGGCTTGTCGCCGGGATGGTGGGGCGGTGTGTAAATCAGCAACCCAATCAAGACTACGCTAGAGATGTGCATCTTGGGACGCAAGAGGTCGCGCAGGTTGGCGTGGACGATTATCTCTTTGGCTTGAATCAGGGGTGGCACATCGGTGCGCCCGTTGTGACGCAGGACCAGGCCGGTAATAATGACTTGCGTGCGAGGGAACAGCGTGACGCGGAAATCTGTAAACTGCACGTCGCTCTTAAAATGGGTGCTTAGAATTTGGACGGCGCGATCGTGCAAGTAGCTCGGCAAGCGGCGTGACGCTACGTAAAGGGCGACAGCGAGCAGCACAACTAGGATTCCCGCAATCAGAATCAGCATGCGGATGAGTGTTATGGGCGGTTTTTCAGTACCGTCTGAGGGCACGAAAACATCATAACCAAGCGCACAACCCTTTGCCAGAACGCTGCTAACCCAATCTACTCCGCGTGATCGTTCCGCTTGTTCTTGATTCCGCGAGCCGGGCGGCGTATATATAGGCGAGCCGACATCGAGGAGGGACTTTGCCCTCGTTCTCAAAAGCCATGTCGCAGTACGACCACGAGCACACCAATCGCTGGAATAAACTGCTCCACGGAATTGGCATCCCGCTTATTTTTGTGGGCATTATTTTGGCGGTCCTTACCCTGTGGCGAATCGGCTTAGCTTTTTTCTTCCTCGGATGGATCATGCTCTTTTTAGGCCACTTCATCGAAGGCAACAAACCTGCGTTCTTCCAGGGCGTGATTTATTTTCTGGTCGGCCCGATTTGGATAGCAAAGGAAATCAAGGAAGCGCTGCAAGGCCGCTCCGCTGTTTCGCGTTGAACAAGTAACCCTTTCGCACCTAACCGTTATGCCGCTCGACCCACAACACCACCGGTGCTACCCTAAATAAACGCCCCCTTGGAGGTTTGCTTGACGGATTCGGCAGCATCGTTTGATCCCGACGCCCAGAAGCGCCGCAGCACGCGTATCGTGCAGGCCGTGCCGATCACGGTCACGGGTGTGGATGCGCTGGGTCAGCCCTTCAAGGAACGAACCACGACCGTGATGGTGAATTGCCACGGGTGTAAGTACCAGTCAAAGCATTACGTTCCGAAGAACTCGATAGTTACGCTGGAAGTTCCTCGCCCAGAAGCGGGGCAGAAACGCACCACGCAGGGACGCGTTGTGTGGGTGCAGCGGCCGCGCACGGTTCGCGAGTTATTTCAGATTGGGCTTGAATTCGAAGTCCCGGGCAACGTCTGGGGCATAGCGTTCCCGCCTGAAGACTGGTTCTCTTCCCCATACGAAGTGGGGATCGCGACGTCGGCGCCTGCCGCGGCCGCAGAGCCAAAATTATCTGTTGCACCACCAAGCGCTGGGACGGCGGCGGCCCCGCCATCCGCACCCGCAGCGCATAAGAGAGCAGAAACGTCTGCATCGGTTGTGAAGACCCCGGCGACATCGAGCGTGGCTGCGAAACCCTCAGCGCCCGAGCACGTAGTGCCGCCACCCGCTGCCCCAGGAGCGCCACAAACGCCGCGTGAACTCTCGTCGCAGAAGCCTTCTGCCGTGACCACTCCGTCGGCCCAGCCTCCTGCAATCGCAGGTACGCCCGCTGCGCCGTCAGACGAAACCAAGATTCATGTGGTGGCAAGCACATCTGCGGATTTGCAAGGCCCGCTGGCGCGCCAAATGGCGCAGATGGTGGACGAAGTTAAGGAAAAACTCGACAAGTCATTGCGGCGGGGCGCGGAAGCAGCGATCACGGAGGAAATGGCCATTGCGCGCCAGCAGCTCGATGCGCAACTCCACGAGGTGATCGAAAAGGCCATTAAAGCTTCGATGGAGCGCGTGTCGGAGTCTTCCGTAAAGAAAGTGGTGCAGCAAGCCGCTGAGCGCACAACGGCGATAGTGGAGGAAGCGCGTCGGACGACGGAGAATTCCGCGCTTCATCTTGACGAGAAAATTCGCGAAGCCGTACAGCAGGCGGTGAGCCACGCTGCCGAGCAAGCCGCGAATCAGGCCGCTCAACAAGCTGCGGTGCAAACCGCCACCCATAGCCTGAAGCAAGCGGTTGACGAAGCTGTGGATCGAGCGCTGGTCGAGCGCGCTGCGTCCACGCCATCGCTCGAAATTCTTTCTTCGCCTGAGGCGGCCCAGCAACATCTGGATCAATGGCGCAAGAGTTTAGAAGAAACAGCACAGGGTGTTCGAAACCAGACCGTGGAGCAATCGCAAGCGGAGATAGCCGCCGCAAGCCAGCGCTGGAATCAGCAATTCGAGTCCAGCATAGCGGACGCATCGCACGACTTCGGCGAAAAAATCGCGCAGGCTTCGCACAGTATTGGCGAACAAATCTCCGAAGCTTCGCAGCAAGCGATGGCGCAAGCGGAGCAGAATATTCTGACGCGCAGCGAAAGCCTGCGAGCTTCGCTCGACGAAGTGATTGATGGCGCGGCCACAACCATCGAATCGCTCGGGGCCAGCCTGAAGCACGAACGCGACCGCGCCGAAGCGACGAAATCGCAGCTTCAGGAGGCCGCCAAGGTTACTCTCGATCAAACGCGCCAGCGCCTCGATGAGATCCTCGCCTCGCAACAGCAGGAGATGGCACGCAGAGCAGATCAAGTTATCGCTGAGCGGACGCAACAAATCGAGCCTGTGCTCGAAACCGCTGCGCAAAAAGTTCTCGAGCGCGTTTCCGCCGAACTCGAGCAGAAAATTACGCCAAAGCTCGAGGCTGTCGAGTCCATAGCTTCCAGGCTGGACCACGTCGAACAGCACGCGGCGAATCTGCAGAACCACATCAGAGAACAGGTGCGCCAGGCCACCGAACAGGCCGCGCAATTACAGAGTTCAATTCGCGAGCAGGCGCAGCAGGCTTCGCAACAGGTGATTCAAGAATCGATTCAGCAGCTTCGTGCGGAGGCCTCCAAGGTTCCCACGGAAGTCGAGGAAGCTTGCCGGGCTTCTCTTCTGAAGGTTCAGGAAGACATCCAGCAGAAAGGCACCGAGACGCAGCACGAAACGTATGAGGCGCTCTCGAAGGCTTCTGATTGGTATCAGAAAAAAGCGCAGAACACGATGCAAACCTCGCTCGAGAAGGCTGTCGAGCAATCCTCCTCCGCCCTTCGCGATCGCGCGGCAGAAGTTTCCAGCATGCTCGCTTCCGAGCTCGATCATTACCGGCGCACGTACGTGGAACACAGCACCGCGCAGATTGAAGAAGCCGCGGGCGAAATTCTTACTCGCGAGCGCGAGAAGCTCAGCGAAACATCCCAAATCGCGACGGCATCCTTTTCCGATCAGGTACAGCGAGTTACTGCGGAGTCTTTGCGGCGCTTCGAGCATAGCTCGCGCCAGGCTTTGGAGAAAGCGCGCTCCGATATGGAGTTCAATCGGGAAGGCTCGCTCGCCGAATTTCAGCAGAAACTGGACGAGCGTATGATGGAAGGCGTGGAGCAGGCGCGGACATTTCTGCAATCGCAACTCGCGCCGCTGATCGAAACCTGGGAGGAAAAACGCGCGGCTGAGAAAGAAGAGTGGATGCTGCAATTGAAACAGTCCAGCGAAGAATCCATCGAGCAATATAAGGCTCGCCTCGAAAACGCTTCGAACTCTTGGCTCCTCGCTTCCGCCACCACGCTCGGGCAGCATTCGCAAGCGGTGCTGGATACGATCGCCAAGGCCGCCGAAAAGCGGCTGCGCGAAACATGTTCCCAGGTGCTAGCCGGGATGGGCGATACGTTGAAGGAACGCCTCCTAGGAATTTCGACGGAACTCAACACCGACGAAGAAGAAGACTCCCCGAAGAACAGAAAGTAGCCCAAAATCCCTTAATATCGATTTCAGACTCCCCGCTGCGATTTCGGCTCGGCGCTGCATCCCGGTATAATGCTTCGCATGTCGAATCAGGCTCACTTAAGTATCTGGCTCAAGGATTTTCCCGAGGATTTAGTTCTGGAGAGGTTTGGTAAGTTCCTTTCCACTGTTCCCTTCTCTGCCAAGGAGCCTGGATTCACGCACCTGGAAATTCGGGCGGTGGACTGGACCGAGTCGCCTGTTTACGAACAGGATCTGAGGTCCGTTCCTTTGGACGCTGCGAGCATCATCGAATTGGCCAAAGATCATTTTCACAATGATTGTTGTATCTCGGTCCGCTCGCGTTGGGATCTTTGGGTTTACGAAGGAGACCCGGCTCGCTGGCAGCTCGAACCACAGTCGCTTGAGTTCATTTGTTACGGCGAGGATTTCGACGACGGGGTCTGGCGGCAAGATGGGCACCTGGAAGTGAATTTTGGATTCGAGCACCTTTTCACCGGGCATGCAGGTTTGCTCGGCATCCGGCAGATCGCGCTCCCAAAGGCCGAAAGTCCTGAAGAAAAGCGCTTTCTCGAGGCCATGGCCGTCCCTGAAAAGTTGCACAATTATTATGAGAAGACCCGCGAGAACATCAAGAAACTCTTCGACTGGGTTCGCAGCATCGAAAAGGTTTTGCCCGTCGAGGGGTTGCGGCTGTGGTCGGAGGGGGAAGAGAACTTTGAAGCTCGCCTCGAAGAAATCTTGGCAGTTCGCTAGCGCGGTTCTAATCTTGGCGCTGGCGACCCAGGCGGCGCCGGAGACCAAAATTTCAGGGCGCGCGAACGAGCTGACGCTTGCCGGACTTCGCCCAGGACGCGAGAAACTGGCTTCAACGCAGAAAAGTTTTCGCGGACTCGATCGCGACGAGTCGGTGACGGACGCTCTGTTGTGGGGCGACGTCTGCACGCATCGCGAACTTCGCGTTGAGCTGGACGCCAACAAAATCGTCCAAATCATCACGGTGGATAACAACTACAAGCCGGAAATCATGGCCAAGTGCCTCGCGAGCGTTATGGCTCCAGGTCGTTTGAAGCTGCTCGCGACCGGCCATGGTTTGCAGCTCGGTGATCCGTGCCAACGTGTGGCAGAAATATATGGCAAGTCTGAATCCAAGAGTCCTTCCGTGAGAGGAAGTGAGCAGCTAGAATTATCGCTGTACTCATTCGACTGGGCCGGTTCGGGAGTGCCACAGGTGATGGAAGTGTCTTGTAATGCTGTTTCATCGCAGGTCGTAGCGATCACGCTTGCGGCATCCACTCTGTGAGCCCGGACACGCGCAAGGAACCCGTGAAAACTATCGCACTCGTTGCCACCGTCCTGGCTGCACTCGGCATGCTTTCATGCGGGGGCTCGTCTCCCACTTCTGCTCCAGCCAAATCGGAAGCTACTACTCCAGCGGCGCCAGCCGCACCGGCAATTCCCGACGACATACAGAAAGTAGCGGAATCAGCTCTGGGTTCGGAGACGGAAGTTTTGGCATTCGGCGATCTTTCCAAGAGTGGGCCGCAACAGATTCTGGCCATAAACCGTTTGAAGGCCGCCCCTCCGGGAGTGTCGGTGGAAGGCACGCTGGTTATCCGTGCGGTTATAATCCAAAATGAAGGCGCCTCGTGGAAACAGATTTTCCTCTGCGATGAACATTTGAAGAACACGAAGGGATTTCTCGGAGGAACACCGCTTGCGCCGGTGAATGGCTGGCGTTTGCAATACGAGCAGCACGAGAAGGGCCTGGAAATGTACTTCACGCCGATCGCGTCACCGAAAGGCGAAGGTGGACACGTGTTGCCAGTGGGTATTCGCTGGAATCCAAAAGTAAAACGTTACCAATCGCTGGACAGAACATTCGAGAATTTTCTCGGTGAACTGCCGTCGCTGGAGACTCCGGAGTCGCAGATTCGTCTATGAGCGCGATCGCTCAACCCGTCGTGGCAACCGCGCGCCGGCCCCAGCCTAAGACTTCCGGCTGGAACGAGATGAAATCGCTGGTCCCCTATGTGCTGCGCTACAAAGGAATGACGGCGCTGGGACTCCTGACGTTGGCACTGATGGGGCTCGTCGGCGCGTTGCCGCAACTGATTATAGGAATGATTACCGATCTCCTACAGGGATCGCCGCGGGCACTTTCCACTCTGAGCGGTTTCTCGCGTGCGCTCCTTTCGCCGCTTTTCTCGATTTATGCTCCGTTCAGCCGTCACGCACTGGGACTTTACTGCCTGATTCTCGTTGCAGCGGTTTTTACCAAAGGATTTTTCTCGTTTTGGACGAGATGGATACTGATCGGCGTTTCTCGCGAGATTGAGTACGACCTGCGCAACGATCTGCTGGCTCGCTTGGTCTTGCTGGAGCCGGAATTTTACGTGCGCAATCGCACTGGCGATTTGATGTCGCGCGCTACCAATGACCTGAACGCGGTGCGTATGGTCCTGGGCCCCGGGATCATGTACAGCGCCACGACCATCTCTACGATGGTACTGGCGATTTTCTTTATGCTGAAGCTGTCGCCGGCGCTAACCGCGTGGGTTTTGATTCCAGTGCCGGTGGTCGCCATCGTCACGCGGTATTTCGGACAGATTATCCACCGGCTTTCGGAGCAGATTCAGGCGGCACTCGGAGTGCTTTCAACGCGTGCGCAGGAAAACCTGACCGGGGTGCGTGTGATTCGCGCGTACGCCCAGGAAAAACAGGAAGTGGCGAAGTTCGATGAAGCCAATCGTGACTATGTAAACCGGAATATCAAGCTCATCAGCACATGGAGCCTTTTTTTTCCGGGGCTTTCGACGCTCATCGGCATGACGGTTCTGATCCTGTTGTGGCTGGGCGGCAAGCAAGTAATCGAGCATCGCGTTTCGCTCGGGACATTCAATGCGTTTTACATGTTCTTGATTCAGCTCGTGTGGCCGATGATCGCCCTTGGATGGGTCACGAATATCTTCCAGCGCGGGGCGGCGTCCATGGGCCGGTTGAATTACATCATGAACGCGGAGCCGGGCATTCGCGATGCGTCCGCTCCTGCGCGCACACCATCCGACCGTTACAATATGAGGCCGAATGGGGACGCACCTCCGGCTCAGGCAAAGTCCACAATTCGCGGCGACATAGAATTCAGAAATCTTACGTTCACCTACCCGACTTCGGGTTCCGAAACACAGGCTGGAGAACCGGTCCTTCACGACATCAACTTGCACGTTCCAGCTGGCTCGACTCTGGCCGTGGTGGGGCCAACCGGAAGCGGCAAATCCACGCTGGCGGCGTTGATCGCGCGTTTGTGGGAAGCGCCTCCGGGTACGTTGGTCATTGATGGACGCTCAATTCGCGAGTACCCGCTCACCGAGCTTCGTAGCGCGATTGGGTATGTTCCGCAGGACACATTCCTGTTCAGCGAGACGATCAGCGAAAACATTGGCTTTGGCGTGACCGACCTGGTCGAAGAGCAAATCTTCGAAGCCGCTGAAGTCGCGAGCATCTCCGGCGAAATCGAAAGCTTCCCCCAGCGGTTTAACACCATGGTGGGCGAACGCGGAATCACGCTCTCCGGCGGACAAAAGCAGCGGACGGCGCTGGCGCGCGCGATCATGCGCCAGCCCAGAATCCTAATTCTCGATGATTCGCTTGCCAATGTGGACACCGACACGGAAGAGCGCATCTTGCGTCGGCTGCGTGAAGTGATGAGGCAGAGGACGACGATTCTCATTTCTCACCGGGTGTCGACGGTCAAGAACGCCGATCAAATAATCGTTGTCCGCGACGGATATATCATCGAGCGCGGCACGCACGACGAGTTGCTCGCGCACAACGGCTATTACGCGGACCTGTACCAGAAACAACTTCTCGAAGAAGAGCTTGAACGCGAATGAGCGATTTCCGCGAAGAAGAGAAACTCGGCAAGCTTTACGATTCGGCGCTAACGCACCGGCTGATGAAATACCTACGGCCGTACCGCTGGCACGTCGTTGCCGCGGTGTCTATCACACTAGGGGTCACGGCCATGGAAATCGTGTCGCCCTATCTTTTCCATGTCGCCGTCGACAAGTACATCGTTCCCGGCTTCAAGGCTTCCATCACGCCTCACGACGCGCTGATGGGTCTTCTTTGGGTCGTGGTCGCGTCCGCCGGAGCACTGCTGGGCAGTTTCGGCCTGCAATATGCTCAAGTGCGGATCATGCAGTGGGTCGGGCAGGAAACCATGTACGATCTGCGCAAGGAAATTTTCGAACATCTGCAGCGGCTGCCAATGAGCTTTTTTGACCGCACTCCGGTGGGGCGCCTGGTCACGCGAGCGACCACCGACGTGGACGCCTTGAACGATCTTTTCGCTTCCGGCGTGGTGGCCATGTTGAACGATTTCGTTCTCCTTTTCGCCATGGCGGCCATTTTATTTAAATGGCACCCATTCCTCGCGCTCGCGACTCTCTCCCCGCTGCCATTCATGATTCTTTTGACCTACTTTTTCCGCAATAAAGTGCGCAACGCGAACCGCCGCATCCGCACAGCCATCGCGCGTATCAATGCTTTTCTGCAGGAACACATCAGCGGCATGGCGGTGGTGCAGCTCTTTAATCGCGAATGGAAATCACGGCAACAATTCGAGGAACTGAACCGCGCGCATATGGAAGCTTACAAAGAAGCCATTGACGCGTTCTCGTTCTTCTATCCCGCAGTGGAATTTTTGAGCATGGCGGGCCTGGCCTTGCTCTACTGGGTGGGCGGTCTCCGAGCGATCGCCGGAACCATCCCGATCGGAGTGCTGCTCGCATTTATGCTCTACGCCCAGCGGTTCTTTCGTCCTATTCAGGACTTGAGCGAAAAATTCAACATTTTGCAGACGGCCATGGCGGCGTCCGAGCGCATCTTCAAGCTACTGGACGAGCCTTTTACGATCGTTTCGCCCGAGCAAGTGCGTTCGCTTCCCTCCGCGCGCGGGGAAATCGAGTTTCGAAATGTTTGGTTCGCGTATACGGGCGGCAACGATCCTAAAGAAAATGACTGGGTTTTGCGCGATGTCTCATTCAAGGTTGATTCCGGACAGACCCTAGCCATCGTCGGCCACACCGGCGCGGGGAAAACCACCATCATCCAGCTTCTGCTGCGCTTCTACGACGTTCAGCGCGGTGAAATTTTGCTCGACGGTGTGGATATTCGAACCATGGAATTGCAGGAGCTACGCCGCCTTTTCGGAATCGTCTTGCAGGACCCGTTCCTTTTCACCGGCACGCTGGAATCCAACGTCAAGCTCGGCACGGAAAACATTACCCGCGCCGCCACAGAGAGCGCGCTGCGCGAAGTAGGACTCGGGCCCTTTCTCGAGTCGCAACCTCAAGGAGTGGAGACTCCGGTCACCGAGCGTGGTTCCACGCTTTCGGTAGGCCAGAGGCAGCTCGTGAGTTTCGCTCGCGCCCTGGCTCACGATCCAAAATTCCTGATCCTCGACGAAGCCACTTCGAGCGTGGACACCAAAACCGAGCTCTTGATCCGTGAAGCCCTCGACCGCCTACTACAGGGGCGCACCGCTGTGGTGATCGCGCATCGCCTGAGCACCATCCAGCACGCCCACCGTATTCTTGTTTTTCACAAAGGCCGCTTGCGCGAGCAAGGTTCGCATCAAGAGCTTCTGGCGCTGCGGGGAATTTACTACCGGCTGTATCAGCTTCAATACAAAGAGCAAGAATTGGCCCTTCCGGTGCCCGGGGGCTTGCCTGGTTTTTCACATCCACTCCCCGCCGATGATTAGTTCCCGCATGTCAATCGCCTCGCGGCGGAACCGCTGTTTACGTTTTCCATGACTGAAAAACAAATTTTACTTTCCGCAGGCGAGGCCTCCAGTGACATGTACGCCGCGCGACTTGCCGCAGCCCTGCGCGTGCAAACGGGCGCGCAGTTTTTCGGAATGGGCGGCCCTCGCATGGCCGAAGCAGGAGTCGAATTGGTCGCGGACTATCACGAAGTCGCGGTCGTAGGCATCGCCGAGGTGCTTCACAAAATTCCGACGGTAATCGCTGTGCAGAATCGTCTGAAGCGCGAGGCCCAGCGCCGGAATGCCGCTCTTGCGATTCTCGTCGATTCACCGGGCACCCATCTGGGCGTCGCTCGCCGCATGAAACAGATCGGTGTCCCAGTCGGTTATTTTATCGGTCCGCAGATCTGGGCCTGGCGCGCGGGACGCGTTCGCATCGTAAAACGCCGCGTGAATCGCATGGTGGTGATATTTCCATTCGAGGAAAAAATCTATCGCGACGCAGGAGTGCCGGTGAGCTTTGTCGGCCATCCGCTGGTGGATGCGGTCCGGCCGAGCCAGAGCCGCACGGAATTCGCGGCCCTCTACAAATTGGATCCGAACAAGCCGATCGTCGCTATCCTTCCTGGTAGCCGTTCGAATGAGATTGCCCAAAATTACGCGCGTATCGTGAACGCGTGTGAGCGCATCCATCGCGCAGATGGCGACGTACAATTCGTCCTCGTCACAGCTCCGAATCTCGCACCGGATTTGTTTGCCCGTTACGCCACGTCTGCCATCGATATAAAGCAGGTTTCGGGAGCCACTTATGACGCTCTAGCGGCAGCTGATTGCGCCGTTGTGGCCAGTGGAACAGCCACCATCGAAGCAGCGCTCCTGGGCACGCCGATGGTCGTGATCTACCGCATGAGTCCTCTGTCGGCACTCATACTTCGGCGAATGATTCGAGCGCCCTTTTTGAGCATGGTGAATCTAATAGCGGGAAGGCGCGTGGTGCCCGAGTTGATTCAGGACGATTTCACCCCCGAGGCGGTCGAAGGCCAGGTTCGCCGTCTGTTGGATTCGCCCGCCGCTCGCGACGAAATGAAATCAAGCCTGGCGGAGGTGCGGACCAAGCTCGGTCCCGGCGGTGCAATCGAGCGCGCAGCGGACATTTTCGCGCAGATGTTGTAACCTTTTCGCGGATTTCGCGCGGGGCAACTACTCGCGGGTCTTCTGTATCTTAAATAGAAGTAGAATGCTCCTTCTTGAGAGGCTTTCTTGCTCAAAACTCATCGGCTGCTGATCACGCTGGTACTTTCGCTCCTGATGGCAGCCGTAGCGGCGGCGCAAACGCCTCATCGCTTCCCTTTTCGCGCGGATCATTACGACGTGCAAGTCTTGCTGCATCCGGACGATCAGTCGATTTCCGCGTTGGCTCGCGTGACTTTTATCGCCAACGAAGTTTCCCGCACAGTGGTCGTTGAGTTACATCAGGATTTGAAACTGAACTCGATCCGCGTCCCAGGCGGAAAGCCATTGGAATTTGAGCGTGACAGAGTCTATCCCTTGCTGCTGACCGTAGGCCTTCCCGACTCCGTGGCCCCGGGAAAGCCTGTAACTTTAGAATTCGATTACAACGGCCCGATTTCCAGCGAAGATGACAGTCCAACGAAGGGCGTGCGCTTCGCTTCCGTCGATAAAAATTCGGCGTACTTGCTGCTTCCAGCGCGATGGTTCCCGCTGACGAATTATCCGGCGAATCGCTACACCGGCACTTTCAAAATAATCGCGCCCGACACGATGTACGTCGCCGGAACAGGCAAGGCCGACCCGCCTACCATGCAGCCCGGCATCGGAAAAGGTCCGGGACAGGCTGTCTATGTTTTTCACTGCGACCGCCCAGGTCCCGTGGGCACATTCGTCGCTGGAGCACTACAACTCAATCCCATCCAAACGGAAGGGATAACGATTTCCGTATTTACTCCGCCATACCAGGCGTCCACCGCGACCGCTTACGGAAATTCTCTGGCGCATATTATTTTGTATTTCACTGACGCATTTGGGCCGCTTCAGGAAAGAGAGCCCCCGCCACTGACGATCGCGCAAATGCCCGATGGAAGTTTGGCGGCATATTCCGCTCCTGGGTTGCTGCTGATCAGCGCGCGTCAATGGACCACGAAGGCCAACGATCGTTTGCTCTCGCAGCTAGCCGCTGAGCAGTGGTGGGGCGACCGCGTCCTTCCAGATACTTCGTCCGACACCTGGCTCACCGACGGCCTCTCGCGTTACGCCGAGGCCATGTACGCGGAGCAGAGCGATGGCAGCGCCGGCCTTCATCGGGCGCTCGAAGATTTCGCCGTTGGCGCGCTGATGTATGAGGACACCGCGCCAATTTCACAAGCCGGGAGATTGCAAACATTCTCGAATGAGTATCGCTCGGTCGTCGCCGATAAAGGCGCCCTGGTTTTTCACATGCTCCGCACTGAAGTAGGCGACGATGCCTTCAGTGCGCTTCTGCACGATTTCTACAAGAAATACGAAGGGAAAAACGCGAATGTCGCTGAATTCGAGAAGATGGCCTATACCAAAGTCCCACCTCCGAAAAAAGGCGAGCTTCCCATCAATCTGATTTCCTTTTTTTCGCAATGGGTAAATTCAACCGGCATTCCGGAATTCAAGCTTGAATTCATCGTTTATCGCACCAAGAAAGGTTTCAAAGTGGTGGGCAGGATTCACCAGGACCTCGACACCTTTCGCATGCCGATTGAACTTCGCGTGGATACCGAAGGAAACCCCGAATACAAAAAAATCCTGGTGACCGGAACCACGCAGCAGTTCGAGGTCGACACTTTCGGCCGGCCCAAGCCAAACGGCATCGTGATCGACCCGAATAACAACTTGCTGAAATCCAGTCCCCGCTTGCGCATTCGCGCGTTTGTCGCGCGAGGCGAAGGCTACGCCGAGAACGGCCAATACTACGAGGCCATCCAGGAATATCAGCACGCTCTGGATCTTCAGGCGAGCAATTCGCTGGCGCACTTCCGCATGGGCGAGGCCATGTTCAATCAGAAGAATTATCAGTCTGCAGCGAATGCGTTTCGCGCAGCGCTTGGCGGCGATCTGGATCCCAAGTGGGTAGACGTTTGGAGCCACATCTACATCGGAAAAATTTACGATCTTCTGGGCCAGCGTGAACGCGCCGTCAACGAATACAGCCTGTCGCAGCATCTCGGCGACGATACGGCAGGAGCGCAGGAAGAAGCTGGGAAATTCTTGCAGCGGCCATATACCGGTGACGCGGTTCTGGACGCCGCACCTCCCGGCACGCCGCCGGCGGGCGCCACACCAACTACATCGGCAAACGCGCCTGCTGACGCGGATCCGAACAAGCCGGTGTTGAAGAAGCGCCCCTGACGACGGCGGACTATAGCGGTTGAAATCCCGCCAGGTTGGGCCCCTCGATTCCCTTGTGCTGAATGAGAATCTGAAATGTCTCACCCATTCCTTCGGGGTTGATTAACGTTTTGAAAAGCAGCCGCCGGTGCGTGTTTTCTGCTTCGCTCAGCGCGTCCGATTGTAAGTCTGCAAAATTCCCGTGACGCGCCAGGGCGAGCAAGAATTTACTTTGCGATGTGAATCCGGTGCGAACGAGCCAGCTCTTTCTTCCATACATGTCCAGCGCGGTAAAATTCACGTGCGCGGTCAAGTCCTGTTCGCCGGGGGCACGAAAAACATTCTCCGTGGCGCGGTGACGTTCGTAGGCCAGTAAAGTGCCGCGCGTGTGTCGTTCGTCGTAAAGCTCTTGCGCTTCGTGGCCGTAATCGATTGTTACAATGAATCCACGTTGGAGTTTCTTGCCGGCTTCTTCGATCCACCCCCGCGCGGCGAGATTTACCTCGGCCTGCTGCCCTTCACCCAAATGGACGCGTTGTTCTGCAAAATACTCGCTGAGCGCGCCCGAAGATGGCGACTTTATTTCGTCACACAATCCATGCTTGCCCAGCGCGACATAGATCTCCCGTAGATTGTTATCCTCGCGTATCACGCGATGAACTGGCATCGCATCAATGAGTTCGTTCGAGAAAATACAACCGCACGGAATTCCTTCATGTAATTCTTCTTGAGACGAAACTTTGCCGCTCGCGATGTGCGCATCCAGGACCGTGGATTGCAAAGCGCGGCGCGACGACGACCGTTCCACTGCAACAAAGTGGAGCGCCTCGTAAAAATCGGGCCACGACTCAGCGGCGAAATCGAGTATCTGTTTCGCTAATTGTCCCGTGCCCGCGCCGGCTTCAACCAGCCCGAATGAATCCGGCCGTCCCAGCGTGCACCACATCTCCTGAAACTGCCGCGCGAGCAATCGTCCAAAAAGCGGGCTCGCGTCCACGCTTGTAAAATAATCTCGACGCGGCTGTTGCTCGCCCTTTGTGTAGTACCCATGCACGGGGTGATACAGGCAGGCTTCCATGTATTCAGCGAAGGTAATCGGCCCGTGCGAATGAATGCGCTCTGCGAGGAGGATGGCGAGAGGCGTCGGCTCGCTGCGCGCAGCCATCAATTCACGCGTTGCGGATTCCGCGTAAACATCTCGATGATGTAATCGTGCAGGCAATCGTAGAGTTGTTTTTGGAAGGTCCATGGAAATTGCGCATTTTCTATTTCACGAGGATGAAGCTGAAAAGTGTAGTTGTGTACTTCCGCATTTGCGGGTTTGTAGCGAATTTCCACTTCCACCCCCTCTCCAGCGGACTGCGCCGCGAAATCAAAAAGAGGATGCTCGTAACGCACGAGCTGGTGTCGCACCTTGTCCGCGAGTAGTTCGCTCATTCAAAGCCTTTCGCTTGCAATTCCGTCCACACACTGGTAAAACTCGCGAGCGCTTCCTTGTCAAAAAGAACGAAGATAACTTTCTCGAGCGACGTGGGTTGCTCGAAGTGCTTGGTCACCTCACGCAACATGATCTCCGCGCACTCGCGTAACGGAAATCCCGCAATGCCCGTGCCCACGGCCGGAAACGCAATGGTCTTCAGTCCCTCTTGCGCTGCGATTCTTAGCGAATGCGCCGTCGAGCCGCGTAAGGAATGTGCGGAAGTTTTTCCGCCAAGCTGCATGCTCGCCGCATGTATCACGTAACGCGATTTCAATTTTCCGCCTGTCGTGATTGCCGCCCCGCCTACCGGCACTTGGCCGATCTCATCGCATTCTTTCTGAATTTCCGGGCCGCCTTTTCGGCGGATCGCTCCCGCCACTCCGCCACCAAGCTGCAAATCGTTGTTCGCGGCATTCACAATAGCGTCCACGTCCATCTCGGTCAGGTCGCCTTCGATAATTTCTATGCGATCAGCAAGTTTCATCTTTTGGAAAATCCTTCCCGCCTGGGCATGTAGTGAAACTGCTGAATTATTTCTTGGCCGCGTCGTTCCCATACTCGTACACGCCGCGGCCTGCTTTTCGTCCCGTGCGTCCTGCCTTCACATATTGCGCCAAAAGCGGGCAGGGCCGGTACTTTTCCCCCAGCGTCTTGTACAAGTATTCCAGGATATTTAGGCGGACATCCAGCCCAACCAGGTCCACCAACTCAAACGGGCCCATCGGATGATTCAAGCCCAGCTTCAACGCTTTATCAATGTCACGGGCGCTGGCGATGCCTTCTTGCAACATGTAAAAGGCCTCGTTGCCGATCATGGCATTGATACGGCTGGTCACAAATCCCGGCGATTCGCGTATCACCACAACTTCCTTGCCCATCCGGCGCCCTACTTCCACGCAAGTTTGCAACGTGCTTTCCGAAGTTTCCAGCGCGCGCACGATTTCGAGCAGCTTCATCTGGGGCACGGGATTGAAGAAATGCATTCCGATGCAATCTTCGGCGCGAAAAGTAATGGAGGCCATTTCCGTGATCGAAAGCGAAGAAGTATTGCTGGCCAGAATCGCGCCGGGCTTAGCGAACTTGTCAAAAATCGTGAATATCTCGAGCTTCACTTCCATTTCTTCCGGAACAGCTTCCACCAGCAGGTCCGCTTCCCGGCAAACATCCTCCACCGATCGTGATGTGGTCAGATTCGCCAGCGCTTTCTCCTTCTGCTCCGGTGTCACTTTCCCTCGTGCTAGTCCATCTTCCAGCGCTTGCGAGATATACGCGACACCCTGCTTCAGCATTTCAGGAGAAACGTCTTCGAGCACCGTGTGGTAGCCGCCAAGCGCCGCAGCGTAGGCGATTCCTCGGCCCATTGTTCCGGCGCCCACCACTCCAATCGTCTTTATTTCCATTCACCGACCTCGCTCAAACTGGAAAAAGCCGTGCCGCATTATCGTACAGAATTTTCTGCTGCGCACCCGGCGGAATTGGCAGCGCGCGAAACTTTTCGATGTTTCCCCGCACTCCCGGGACGCCGGGTCCCGGCCAGTCCGTGCCGAACAAGACTTTGTCCGCGATTTCTTCGATGCGCGGGAAATATTCCATCAGCTTCTGCGGAGGAATCCCGGAAATATCCATGTACATGTTTGCGTGCCGGCGAACGAGAAAAAAAGCTTCATTCATCCACAAGGGCCGGCCGCCGTGCGCCAGAATCACCACGAGACTTGGAAAGTCCACGCCCACGTCGTCGGCGAGGATTGGCTGCGCGTACACATTTCGCGCTCCGGCGAAAATCGAAGTGCCCGTATGAATCATTACCGGCAGGCCAACTTCCTGGGCAGTCTCATACATCGCGCGTAATGGCCCCAGGCCGCTGCGATATTCATTAGGCGCAAACAATTGGTGGGAGGGATGGACTTTTAACCCGCGCATGCCGATTTTTTTCAGCCGTTTTACCTCGGCGCCGGCATCGAAAATATACTTCGGATGCACGGAACCGAACGCGAGGAGCCGTCGAGGATCAGCGGAACAATAATTCGCGCACCAATCGTTTACTTCCGGAGTGAACCCGATCACGTCCGGGCTGACGTAATTGATGATTCCGGCGCGCTCGATTTCGGCGTCATCTAAAAACTTTAAGAAATCTTTGGGGCTCACCGCATACTTTAGAATGTCGTGGTAGTCCCGGCGTCCGCGGCGAATCAATTCGTGCGCATCGGGTTTCACCATTTCGTCCGGCTGAATGTGGATGTGAATGTCGATGATTGGCGACAAAACCGGATTCCCCTGAAGATACGATCGCGCTTCACTCACAACTCAAAGCCGGGCGATTCCCTCTCGATCGAATCCCAGCACGACGCGTCCACCCGCGACGATGACCGGTCTCCGAATGAGGTTCGGCTCCTCCGCCATCATCCGGATGGCCTCTTTGCGGGACGGAGGATGGTCCTTCATGTTCTTTTGGCGGTAAAGTTCGTTGCGCGTGTTCAGAAACTGCGTGTGGTCCCGGTCGCCGATCAATTTTTCTAGCTCTTCCGCGCTCAATCGCTCTTTTCCGAGATCGCGAAAGTGCATGCCGAAGCCGCGCCTTTCCATGTAACTCCGCGCATTGCGGCAGGTGGTGCAGGAAGGCTTATGCAGAAACTTTACGTTCGTGCGCGCTTTTTTCGCCCGCTTCGGGATCTTTCTCGCGACTTTCTTTGTAGCCATGTCTTCGTTCCTCGAGCAATTCGCCGCGTTCAATAGCGCGGTACGCCCGCATCGATCTCGGTAGCCCAGCGGTCAATTCCACCGGCCATCGACCGCGCGCCTTCCACTCCTTGCGAGCGCAACCACGCCGCGGCGTCCATGCTTCTCATCCCGTGGTGGCAGAAAAGCACGACCTCTTCGGCCGCCTGCAAGCGCGCCAGATTGCCCGGGACCTCGCGGAGAGGGATCAACACCGATCCTTCGATGTGCGAGGTGTCGTACTCCCACCTCTCGCGTACGTCCACGAAAAATACTTTCTCGCCGCGCGCGAGCATGTCTTTCACTCCGCGCGGCGCAATTTCCATGTTTGCGTATATGTCTTCGGGCATCAGTATCCGTTACGGACCGCCCATCGGGCAGCGGCGATTATTCCATGCTTCCTTTCGCCGCCACCCACTTCGGCTCCACGTCCTGTATTTCGTTCACTAGCTTGATGTCTTCCGGCTGCGGCAATGTTTCCTTCACGTGCTCCGCATATTTTTCCGAAGACAACAGCTCGCCCGTTACGCTGTAAGTGTGATCCGCGAACTCGCCGATGTGCCGGTTGAACTTCATGTCCGGAACATAAAGCGGCTCCGCTCCCGCCGGAACGTGCTTGTTAATCTGCTCGATCAGCTTTTCGCATTCCAAGAAATACAAGTGTCGATTGTGCTCATTCATGTGCCCGAGGTCGGCCTCTTCTTGCGTTTGAGCTTCGTCATAGCGCCCTTTCAATCCCCAAATGTAAAACCAGTGCGCCGAGCTCGATTGGTCCACCCCAAACAAGTCGTAGCTTACCGGGATCCATTTGTTCACATATTTTTGAACGATGTTGAGCGGCACGACACCGGCCTTCACAATCCGCTTCAGCCCGTCATGCCCGGTGCCCAAGTGAAACGATTCCTCCCGCAGCATCGGATTCATCGACTGCGCCAGCGGCTCGAACCCGGAATAGCTCAGCATGGTGAGCTGGAATTTTCCATCGCGGTCCACAAAATCTGTGTAGGTGAAAAAGTCCAGCCAGTTGGCCACTTCCTGATTAAACGCGCCGAGCAAGCGCTTGGATTCAAACGCGCGGCGCTCCAGCATTTTCTGCGCTTCCACTTTTCCGCTGTAGCCAAAGTGATTGATCAGCAGATGGCACATCTGCCAGCCGTGGCGCATTTCTTCGGTCACCACGCGGCAAAGCGACTTGCGGTCGTGTTCGCTGGGTGAATGCTCGAAAAGCCGCCGCTGCTGCTCCACCGACGCGAATTCCGTGTCGCCTTGATAAATAATCAGATTCATCAGGCCGTCGCGAATGCGCTGATCCGGAATTTCCAGTACCCGCCGCCATTTCGGACGCCCCTTGAACGCGCCGAACTCGATTTCATTCGATCGCGTTGGCCCGAACTTGGCCTCAAAATGATAGCTGTCGATTTCAGAATAATTCACGCCGATGTCGCTGCGCCAAACGCGAAATAAATCCACCCAATCATCAAAAGTAGCGATACGTGTTGCGGACATTTATGAACTCCTCCCATTCTAAATCTATTAATTCCATGAACTCAGTTTCGGCATTCGCGCACTCGCATTCGCACGATCGAATGCATTCCGCAATCAGCGCCCTTGGAAATTTGGCTTGCGCTTCTCGAGAAAAGCGTTCAGCCCTTCCAGGCAATCTTCCGACTGGAAGCAGTGAATTTGCAGCCGAATTTCTTCGTCCAGCGCAGCCGTCAGCGCGGCGCGATTATTGCCGGTCATCGCGTGTTTCGAATCTCGCACCGACAGCGGAGCGGCGGCCGCCAAATCCTCGGCAATCTTCTTTGATTCTTCTTCGAACTGCGCCGAGGGGATGATCCGGCTCACGATCCCCATTCTAAGAGCGTCCTCCGGCGACAGTTTCGTCGAGGTCCAGAACAATTCCGCCGATCTCGCGCGCCCTACGAGTCGCGGCAAAAAAAAGGTCCCTCCGAAATCCGGGTATAACCCAATTTGTGCAAACGCCTCGCCAAATTTTGCCTGATCGGAAGCGACGCGCATGTCGCAAGCGATGGCTAGATTCATCCCTCCACCCGCCGCGGGACCGTTCACAGCAGCTAGCACGGGCTTGGGCATCCCCGCAATCGCCAGGCAAATTTCTTTTCCCGTAACCAGCAGACTTTCGAGTTCATGCGGCGCATTGCGCTTTCGGACGTCGCGAAGGAGCTCCAAATCGCCGCCTGCGCAAAACGCCCGCCCCGCTCCGATAAGTCTGACGGCGAAAATCTCTTTATCCTCGCCCGCGCGCAGCAGAGCATGGACCAACTCGCGTCCCAACTCCACATTTAGCGCGTTCAGCCGATCCGGCCGGTTCAAACGCAGGGTAACGATCTTCCCGTCGCGTTCTTCGAGCACCGGTCGAGTCGTCGGATTTTGCTGCGTGGTTGCTGCCATGACGATTCGCTCCTAATCCTTCAGGCTCTTCAGCAGCGCCGCGAGTTTCTTGAAATATCGCATCTTCACTCCACGGTCCGTTCCGCAATTTGCCCCGCTGGTTGAAGGCAGCACGAACACATAGGCGCCGTAAAGTTTTTCTTTCTGCAAGCCCAGCTTGCACGCCCGGCCGGTAAATTTCGTGTAAACCATTTTTCCATTGAACGCGATCACTTTCGGTCGCAGGTCTTCGAGTTTCTGCGCTAGCAAGACACGGCCTTCCGAAAATTCCTGCCGCTCGATTTCTTCCACCGCGCGCGTTGGACGCTTTACCAAATCCGTCATGCCGATTCCAAATTCAAGGAGACGCCGGTCGTCTTCATAGCCGAGCGGTTCTGGAATCACTCCCGATTCGTACATCACCGGCCAGAACTGGTTGCCGCGTCCTGCATAGTAATGTCCCACGCGCGCCGATCGGTCGCCCGGATTGGCACCGACCAATATCAATTTCATTCCCTTGCGAAGGTAATCCGGCAGTGTGCGCATTCAGTCCTTTAGTTTCCCCAGTGGTATTTCGCGTGCCCGCTGAACTAACGAACTTCTTCGGCTTACTTCCCCTTGAATTCCGGCTGTCGTTTCTCCACGTACGCTTTCAAACCTTCCTTGGCGTCTTCGCTGGTGAAGAGCAATTGTTGCAGCTCGCGCTCGATGCCCAAGGCTTCGCCGAAGCCGACTTCCGAGCCGGTCACCACGGCGCGCTTGATGCGTCCCACAGCGCGCGAAGCCTTGTTTGGCGGACAGAACTGCTTGGCATAGGCCATCACTTCTTCCCAGAAGGACTCGCGCTCGTAGATGTAATGAATCAGCCCGAACTCCAGCGCCTCTTCGAAACTAAATGTGCGCCCGGTTGCCATCAATTCGATGGCGCGTGCGCGTCCGACTACTCGCGACAGCCGCTGTGTTCCGCCGGTGCCGGGCAGCACGCCAAGATTCACTTCCGGCAATCCAATTTTTCCGCCTTCCTTTTTTGCAATGCGAATGTCGCAGGCCAGAGCGATTTCCAACCCGCCACCCACGGTGTGCCCGTTGAGCGCAGCAATCACCAGCTTAGGTGTCTGTTCGAACCGGCAAAGCGTTTCGTTCGCGTGCAGGCAGAAATAATATTTGAACGTTGGATCGGCCTTGGTGAGCATGGGAATGCTCGCGCCCGCCGAAAAGAATTTTTCGCCTTTGCCGCGCAGCACGATCACGTGCGCGTTTTCGTCCATGCGCGCCTGCAGAATGGCCGTGTCGATCTGCTGCATCATTTCGTAGGTATAGGTGTTCGCCGGCGGATCGTCCATCTCGATGATCGCCACTCCGCCTTCCACTCCGTAGTGAATCAGTTGCTTCTGTTCCACCGCCTGCATTGTCGCCATTATTTCCTCCAAGAATTTTGTTTCACGTTGATTCTGAACGATTTTAAAGATTATCCGCCTGCGCGCGCCGGTTCGGCAAGTTTGCTGCAGCAGGCCGTACCAACTTTGGGCGCGACCTTTCCATGCCCGTTCATCACACCGTGCAAAAACATTCCGGCGATCGTTTCCGCCAGCGCATCCGCCTGTGGATCCATCTCGGGGCGGTGCCAGGTGTATGTCCAATTCATCATCCCGAAAAGCGTTAGCACCGCTACACGAGGATTCAAGCGTCGCGCCACTCCGGTCCTTCGCATATCTTCAAAGATTCCGAGGGCGATTTTCACGTAGCGCCTCTTCACTTCTAAAACTTCCTTGCGAAATGCGCCCTCGAGCGCTTCATCCTCGTGTGCCAGAACTTTCATCTCCACCGGGTGCTGCAGAAAATAATCGAGATGATTGTGTACCAGGATACGCAGTTTCTCCACCGGCTCGCTGATACCAACCAGCTTCGTTTCCAGCTGTGCAACGATGGTTTTGAATGTGTGAATTTGAATCAGGTAAAGGAGCTGCTGCTTGCTTTGGATGTAGTAATAGAGTCCCGCGAGCGAAACGCCGCTGGACCGGCTGATGTCCCGTATCGACGCCCCTTCATAGCCTTTATCGCAGAAAACTTGCGCGGCATGCCGCAGAATCAATTGCAGCTTTTCTGGGGGCTCGGGCTGGCGCATGGAGGATCGGGGCATAAAGCAATAAATGCTATTCGTTCGAACGTTCGTTCGACAAGTAGAATACTGCGCCGGCACTCGCTATGTCAAGCCGCACCACGTGCCCGTTGCCAACGAGGAATCCCACTTTTCATCGCTTTTTTTGCCATCCGTCGGCGGACTGGTGCATCCAATACTTGGCGTGAGGCGTGGGTTCCATTCAATCTGTGTTACTCTCCCTAGCGCGAGAACCGCCTAAAATGAGCGCCCCCAAGATGAATCCCACTCGCGAGAAGCCGGCGCAAGTGCGCCCTCCGCTTCCTTCTCAAGTGGTAAAGGAAGACGAACCCACTCTCGTTGCCGCCGCCAAAGCCGGCGACATCTCCGCTTTCGAAACCTTGGTCAGCCGCTACGAGCGTAAAATTTTCCGCCTGGCTCAGAACATCACCCAGAACCGCGAAGATGCGGAAGACGTGATGCAGGAAGCGTTTCTGAAGGCCTACGAGCATCTTTCCGGGTTTCAGGGCAACTCCCGTTTCTACACCTGGCTCGTGCGCATTGCCGTGAACCAGGCGCTGATGAAGTTGCGCAAACGCCGCCCCAATCAGGTTTCCATCGATGAGGAAGTAAACACCGGCGAGGACCTGATCCCGCGCGAGATCGAAGACTGGGGTCCTTCGCCTGAGGACCGCTATAAGCAAACCGAGATGTCCGACATTCTTTCCAGCACAATTGCAGATTTAGATCCACCTTTCCGAATCGTTTTTCAGTTGCGCGACATCGAAGAATTATCAACAGAAGAGACGGCCGAAGCGCTGGGACTTTCCGTGCCGGCCGTGAAATCGCGGCTTTTGCGGGCGCGTTTGAAACTGCGCCAGAAATTAGACAGATACTTTCGACGGAGTGAAAATCAGTGAATTGCAAGACGCTCGTTGTTGAACTGGAAGATTATCTGGATGAGTCGCTCGATCCGGAATTGCGCACTACGATTGAGGTCCATCTTGCGAAGTGCAAGAACTGCAAGTTGATCGTGGACACCACCAAAAAGACGATTCAAATCTTCTGCAACTCCGAGCCTGCTCCGCTGTCCGAAGATACGCGCCACCGTCTTCACGACGCCTTGATGAAGAAACTCGGCCGCGTCCGCGCCTGAACCGCTCACACTCACTCGTTTCAACTCACTGTTCGAGCGCGTTTCTCCTGCCCGTCGCCGTGTTCCCACATCGGAATCTGGCGGCCGACTCCGCGCTCGCGCGCCATTTCGAATATTCGGCCGGCAACTACGATATCTTCGGTAGCGATCCCGTTCGACTTAAACAGTGTGATTTCGTTCGCGCTGGTGCGGCCGGCAACTTTCCCGCCCACGATTTCGGCGAGCTCGGTAACCTTCGCCCAACGCGCGTCATCCTCGCCGAAAACGTGAATTAAATCGCCTGCTTCCATTTTTGATTGCGCGCGGGAATCGACCACGATCACATCGCACCGCTCGACCGCCTCGGCATCCAACTCGCGCTTCTGCGGAAAATTCGCGCCGATGGCGTTGATGTGCGCACCCGGCTTCAGCCAACGGCCTTCTACCACGGGATTCGTGCTCGTCGTAGAAGTGACGATGATATCCGCATCGCGTACAGCAATTTCCGCAGACTTAGCGGCCGACACCGGAATCTTGAGTGCCTGCGTCATTTCACGGGCGAATGTTTCTCTGTGCGCCGGGTCGCGGCTGAAGGCGCGAACGGCGGTCAATGTACGCACCTGCGCAATGGCCTGAAGTTGCGTTCGGGCCTGCAATCCTGTTCCTACCATCCCGATCGTTTGCGCGTTCTCGCGGGACAGAAGTCGCGTCGCCACTCCGCTGGCCGCGCCCGTGCGCATTTGACCAACGAAATCAGCTTCCATCAGAGCCAGCAGATCGCCCGAATCCACGCTAAAAAGCGTCACCAGAAAACGCAATCCGTCGCGCGAACTGGTGTAAATCTTCAGGCCCATGTAGCCGCTGGCACCATCGGCTGCCGCCATGTAATGCAAATAGCTCTTCGAGGGCACGTACAGCCGCTGCCGCGAATGCAGCAGAGCGGAGCCCGCTGCAAGCCGTCGAAAAGAAGTTTCAACCGCTTCGATTGCCAACGGCATGGTGAGCAACGATTTTACGTCCGCTTCGGTGAGCAACAATGCCACACGATCCTCCTACTGCTTCGATCCTGAATTGGACTGGAATGATATCGCGTTGCGAGACGGGCCCCAAGCGATCTAAGCAGCGTTTAGAAATTTATACGGTAACGCAACACGCGTCGCTCCGGCGCGTCGAGCACGAGCAGTTCTTCGCGCCGCTGGCTGATTGCGAGCGGGGGCGCGGGTCGCGACCCCTGGCCAAGTTGGGGAGCAAGGTCCATGTCCAACTTTGGACTGCCATCGGTGGTTACAGCGTGAAGCATTCGCCCGTCGCTATCCATCACGAAAATCACGTTTTTTGAAACCGCGAATCCATCCGTCGGATTCCATCTGCCTTCATTTGCTCCTGGACCTATCTCCGTTACCAGATGGCCTTCGCGTGTGACCTTCAAGATGTTGCCGGAGGAATTCGCGATGTACAGGAAACCATCCCGGCCGGCTTCGATGGGCCCCGAATTTTTCCTGCCTCGCGGAAGGTTTCCGGAGAGCAGCCATGTTTGCTGGAGTCGCAAACGCGAATTGTAGGTGAACACTTTCGACGCATCCGAATCCAAGACATGAATGAGCCCATCGTCCGTGACAGCAACGCTCAAGAAATTTGAGGCACTCGCACGCGACCTGAGCCGCAGCTCGCGGTAATGGTCTCCGCCGGGAAGAAAAATAAAAATACTTCCGCGCGCCGGGTCCGTCACGTAGATCGCTCCGCCGCTGTCCACCGCAATCGATTGCGGATGCTTCAACCCATCTTCTTGGAACGAAAGCAGCGCCTTCCCTTGCGGTGCGAATTTGTGGATGAAGCCGGTTCCGGGGTCCGCGATGAAAATATTTCCGAGCGCGTCCACGGCGATGCTCACAGGATCTTGCAGCTCGCCGGGCCCCTCGCCCTTGGAGCCCCACGCCCCGATATATTCGAGTGCAAGTCCGGCCGGTTTTTGCTGGACCGCCTGCGTTTCGCTTCGCCGGTATCCCGCAAACGAAGAGACAGAAATCAGAGCTATCGCGACTGCTGAAAACGAGTAGCAATGACGCATAGGAACAAATTTATCGCAATTCAACTAGGACGCTGGGTCAAATGAGATGGGATGAGGCGGTCTGATTAACGCTTGCGTTTCGGAGAGCGGGGTTCGCCGGGTTCACGCAAGCGCCGGACGACGGTTTGTTTCATTGCGTAGGTGCGGTGCTCGGATCCCTTGCCAGTCAAATTCTCAAATTCAAATTTTACTTCGCCGCTCGGGGTGGCTGATTTTTCCAATTTAACGGGCAGTTTGCCGCAAACGTTGCTTTCCACGAACGCGGTTTCGTACCGTTCTTTTTTCTGTCCCCAGGTGTAAACGCGCAACAGGGAAAAATCGCAGGGCTGGCCTTCCGGTCCATGCGTTCCCACCAGGAGATACTGTGGCTTTGAGTTTCCGGATGCTGCATCCGGAACTCGATTCAGTTCAAACCAGGCCACAATGCGCATTCCCGCCGAGCTGGCATAGTCCGGCAGCGGCGCCGGAACTTCGAGCTCAATAAAGCGCCCAACGATCCAGCCGGTCATGGAGTCCATATCTTCGCTGTGCGCCCGCACCAGCCACCAATCCTCCTTTTTCCCGGACGGAGCTGTGGCGGAGTCTTCCGCGGCGCCCGTTGCGCGTACAGCCGCGACAGCGACGGGCTGCCGTTCGAGTACCTCTAGCGGAGTATCTTTATTTAACTGGAGTATCCGCGTCGATTCGCGTCCGGGCCCGATGTGCAGATTGCTGAGAACTTTGGTGTGCCCGTGCGCCTCCACCGGCATCGCTGCTGCTTTCCTTTCCAAGTCCTTCGAGGTTTGCCACAAATCCGCCGAAAGCAACTCGCGCTCGGCAATCCATCCCGTGGTTCCATCCGCAGTGCGGACCTGCACTTGATCTTGAAAGCGCTGCAGCACATCCAGTTTTTCGCCGAATTTTACGGTGGTCACCGGCTCGCGCACTTGCGCGGAAGTGCTATAAATCGTGACCTGGCGATTTCCTGCATAGCCCACTTCCATGGGCGGCTTCACATGGTGGTAGCGAAGAAACGCAGCGGTGGCGACAATCAGCAGAACGACAATCCCTAAAAGGACTTTACGCATTACAACCGGTCTCCGTTGCCCAGCACATCTTCCCGCTGCCCTCACTACCCATGAAGCAACTTTGGATTTTACACTAACGGCGTTCCGCGTTCAGTTTCCAAGCCCGGGCGACGCGCCGATGGCGTTCGCTGTTCTGATACAATGCCAAGCGCTTGAAATTGAATCTCGGCACGGAAAGCTGATAATCGACGCGCATCGACGATTTGCACGATGTGACGCCTGGAGAATTCAGATGGAAGGACTGGAGAAACTGAAGCCGCTTGCTTTGCTGCTGCTGCGGCTGGGACTCGGAATTATTTTTATCTTTCATGGTTATCCGAAGCTCTTCACGCAGGCCCAGCATTGGGCGGAAATGTTCGCCAAGATGGGACTTCCAGCCTATTTTTCTTACATCTCCGGCGTTCTGGAATTCTTTGGAGGGATCTTGCTCATTGTTGGCCTCTTCACGCGCATAGCGTCCCTGCTGCTGACGGTAGAGATGACGGTCGCCCTGGTGAAGGTCCACGGAATGCTCGCGAATCCGATGGCGGTGCACAATTACGAGTTCCCGCTGGCCTTGGCAGTGGGATCGTTCGCGCTGGTGGGAGTTGGGGCAGGACTGATTTCGCTCGACCACGCAATTTATAGCAAGCGGGACAATTTCCCGAAGAAACCCAGGAAGTGAGGACAGAACTAATCCGTGGGCACACGATCGGTTCCGATCGCGCGCTGCAGCGTTTCGAACCGCCTACCCGCGTATCAACCCAGCTAAAGCGCTACGCGGGCTGCGTGAAGTTCGGCGCAGACCCAGAAGGGGCCGGCGCGTTCACGGGCGCGGCGACCGGCACCGGTGCTTCCGGCATCACCGCCCACGCGACCAAGTAGGCGATTAGGCCGGGGACGACGCCGGTGAAGAACGTTACCAGCACCCACACGAGGCGCACGACGGTCGAGTCCACGTCCATGTACTCAGCGATACCGCCACACACGCCGGCGATTTTGGAGTCGACGGCCGAGCGCATCAGGCGCTTTTGAATCGGTGGAGGACAGGGCGGCGCGACGTTCTGAGACGCCCCGCAGTAGTAGCAGAAATTCGAATGTTCGGTGAGTTCCCGCCTACAGTTTGTGCAAATCATTCTTAGCCTCCTGCGCGAGAGATAACCGGTTCGCGCGGATCCTGTATTTGAATACGATGTTACCACGCAAAAAGTTTCAGATTCAAAACTGGCAATGGGTAGCGGCATTTTAGAAGGCTGCGAGGTCGCCGACGGCGCGAACGATGTCTTCGGTCTGCGGCAAGATGGCGTCTTCCAGCTTTGGCTGGTAAGCGCAGAACGTGTCGGTGGCGGCGACGCGGCGAACGGGTGCGTCGAGGTCCTCGAATAATTCATCCGCGATGCGCGCCGCGATTTCCGCGCCATATCCCCAGGACAAAGTATCTTCGTAAACCACGATGACGCGATTCGTTTTGCGGACGGTGGTGGCAATAGCGTCCCAATCATACGGACTGAGCGAGCGCAGGTCGATTATCTCGACGGAAATTCCGGCGCGCGATAATTCCGCGGCGGCAACTTCCGCCCGGTGGACCACGGCGCCGTAAGTGATAATGCTGACGTCGGTACCTTCGCGTACGACGCGCGCTTTGCCGAACGGGATGGTGAAGTCCGCGCCGGGATATGGCGAACGATTATAGGGCTGGCGATAAAGATGCTTGTGCTCGAGGAACAACACGGGATCGTCGGAACGAATCGCGGTGCGCAGGAGGCCGCAAATATCCAGAGCGGTGGAAGGCATCACGACGCGCAAACCGGGAATGTGGGTGAAGGTCACTTCGCCGCACTGGCTGTGATAGATCGCGCCGCCAGTGAGATAGCCGCCAATCGCCACGCGCACGACGATGGGCGCCTTAAAATGCCCCGCCGACCGCCAGCGAAGAACGGCGATCTCGTTGCGAAGCTGCATCATGGCCGGCCAGATGTAGTCGAAAAACTGAATTTCGGGCACGGGCTTCAATCCGCGCAGAGCCATTCCGCCGGCGCGACCAACGATATTGGCTTCGGCGATCGGAGAATTGAAAACCCGAGCATAACCAAACTTGCGCTGCAAACCGGCGGTGGCTTTGAATACGCCGCCCTTCCCTTTCACGAGCGACAGGCTATCCTCGCGGCTGCAATCGGCTACGTCCTCGCCGAAGACCACGATGCGGTCATCCGTCTGCATTTCATCGAGGAGAGTGGCGGAAACCATTTCGACCATGGTCTTCGCTTCCCCTTGAAATCTCGGCTCGGACTCAAATTGTTTTCCACGCGGGTCCACATCCGGCGAATAAACCCACTGATAGATGGAGTCCTTGGAGGGCAATTCGGCGGCGAGAGCCCGGTCGGTGGCTTCGGCAACTTCGCGTTCGACTTCCGCTTCCAGCGCGTTGAGCTCGCTCTCCTCAATGATGCCTTCGCGCACCAGAAAGAGGCCGTACTTCGGGAGGGGATCGCGACGCGATTCCTCTTGGCGCTCGGCGTCACAGCGGTAAAGTTTTTCGTCGTCGGAGAGAGAGTGCGAATACGGACGAATCACGTGCGAGTGAACGAGCGCCGGGCCTTTTCGTGCGCGGCAATGCTCGACGGCGCGCTTCATGGCTGCGTAGCTTTCCAGAGGCTCGGTGCCGTCGCATTCCTCGATATGCATGTGAGGGTAATTCGCGAGCAGCTTGGAAATATTGCCGCCGGGGGTTTGGCGTTCCACTGGCACGGAGATGGCGTATCCGTTGTCTTCGACGTGAAACAGCACCGGCAGGCGCTGTGTGCTGGCGGTGTTCAGCGCTTCGTAGAATTCACCTTCGCTGGTTGTGCCGTCTCCGCCGGACACGTAGCTTACATCATCGGGGTGGTAGTTGACGGTTTCGCCGAGCGGGGACTTGCGCGCTTGCTCGAAAGCTTTCGGAAATTTCGCGTAGTACAGCGAAGCTTCAGCGGAACCGACAGCGTGAAGGAACTGCGTCCCCGTCGGAGAAGAGCGCGAGACGACGTTGAGTTTCTGATTGCTCCAATGCGAGGGCATCTGGCGGCCGCCGGATGCGGGGTCATCCTTTGCCCCAACTCCTTCGAGCATCATTTCGTACGGAGTGACGCCGAGCGCGAGCATCAGAGCGCGGTCGCGATAGTGCGGGAAGAACCAGTCGTAAGCAGGCTTCAGAACCAGCCCGGCGGCGGCGAGAACTGCTTCGTGTCCAGCGCCGCTGATCTGGAAGTAAATTTTGTTCTGGCGCTTGAGCTGGATTTCGCGGTCGTCGAGGCGGCGCGAAAGAAACATAAGGCGGTAGATACGGATTAGGGTGTCGCGATCGAGTCCTTGATATTTCGCTGCGTCGAATTTCGATGTCTTGGCTTTCGTTTGCGTCGGCATGAGCTCAGTTAGGGCCGCGAGTTTCGCGGGAGAGGTTCGAGCAGGATTCATTATATCGAATCGGGCTGCGAGAGGAAAAAATAGTAAGCGTGCTGCCCGGTCCTGAGGCTCTTTTCTGCGAATGGGATTTTTCCAGGGCGTTGGCATCCGGTCCTACGAGACTCGACGACGGAATCATACGGGATCAGGTCGTGAGTGCGAGGGCGTTTCCGATTGGAGACCAACCACTGAATCGACAAGAACATTATTAGAAGGCCGAGGATTACCTTTACAAACTCGACGGTAAGGACATTGTCGGGACCGTTCTCTACTCCGGACAAACGTACTCTCCGAAATCGAATCAAGAGCTACCTTGCATACACGTTCGTGCTTCCGGACGGGCGCTCCTTCCAAAGCACTCAATCCGGCTATTCCCGCACACGCGGAGAAAGGACTCGTGTTCAGTACCTCGAAGTCCATCCTCGTTCAGCCGCGTAGCGGGTTCACAGGCCAAGGATCATCAATGGCCGCTGCTGGGTTCCCAAGGAAACCAACGCCAGGAATAGACCGAAAGCGCCGAATAGAAGGCACCCGGTGCGTTGTTTTTGGAGCTTTGCCGGTTGCATCCGGACATTTTGATCGGTGCAGCCACAATGGCCAATGGTACGGAGTTGCCAGTTCGGACACGCCAGCGCGTACATCGACCAGCTTTGCATCGAAGCCATACACAGCCTTCCAGGATCAGACCACAGGACGCTTCAGTTCATGCGGTACAATTGGGCCGCATTCTTCCTCAATACCAGCTCTGCGATTTCTTTCGCGCGGTATCGTGTAATTGTTCCCTCGCGGACCATTTCCGACAGCGCTAAAGCCAGGGCGCGCCGCGCATGCTGGGTGCCAACTATGGTGGTCTCTTCCCATTCAAAGCCGGGGCCAAACGGGCCGGCGTCCGTGCCGAACATCACGTGCTCAGGCATTATTTGGAGCCATGGTCTTAAGAGCCGGGCCAATTCCGCGGGGGACCAGAGTAGTTCCAGCACGGACATGTCGGTGTACACATTTGGTTTCACGATGAGCATGGAAACATTTCGCTCTCTCGGTGGATTCGCGTGCAATAGGACGAAATTTGTTTTGCGCAGGTCCGGATCGTTGAGTACCGGTGAGAGCAACATGGCGTCCGCTCCAGCGTCGTCGAAGAAGTCACCGCAACCACTGCCGGTGTGAAAATGAACCGCCAGTCCAAGTCTTCCGGCCTCCAAAGCAATCTGCTTGAACAGAAAATCCTGCAGCGTCTTGTATTCCGCCGCGGTCGCATTCCTTGTTGCCGCGTACTTGGCGTATACGCGCGCGGCCTCGTCCTTGGAAGCCGGAGCGAAATCCAGCGGCCGCAAATAGGCCGCTTCGAACTTTACCGCGACCGCTCCTGCGGTTTTCTGTTTCTGCAAAGTAGCGCGAACAACTGTCTCCACGTAAGTATCGAGTGTCGGCGGAATGCGGCTCATTCCGGCATCTCGCAGATAGGTGTTGAGCAAATCTTCCGCGTACCCATAAAACACCCGACGATCCGGGTTGACAGCTTTATGTTGACTGTTGTCGAGCGGAAAAAGTAGCGCGTCTTCGTATGCCACCCAACGGAATCGAGGCGCCTTCATCTCCGGAGCCATGAACGTGCGGTTGGCCAGCACCGTCTCAATTCCGGCTTTCTCCATTACCCAGGCGTAAAAGCCGGCACCATGCTCTCGCCTAGCAGCGGTTTCCATCTCCGTTACTTTCTTGATTTCCACGTCGCTGCCGGTTTTGGCGTCGAATCCGTACAACATCTTGTACGCGGCCTGCTGGTCTGGGCCGAAACGAAGGTTGGCTGGAGGTAAGACGTTCGAAGTGGGCAGGCCTTCGCAGCGGAGCTGGTCGTATCCCAGGTCGTGCCCGCGATCGAGAGCCGTCACGTGCGCATGATTGTCGATGGCCTTGATCGAATTCACGTAGCTGACGATCTCAGGGTCCGGCTCTTGTGCCCTCACGGGCGTTGCCACCGCGCAGAGCACAACGATCGCCAGAAGAGGTCGATTCATCGTTCCTCCATAACTTCCAGACCGGGAATACTATCAATAATAGAGAGCCAAGCCTTCGAAAATAGCACGAGGGCTACTGACCAATGGTAGGGCTGCAAGGAGTTTCGATGAGGGAATAATGAATGGGCTGGCCGACATCTTGCGAGGGATTTTATGCATCGAAAAATACGGAACGATGAAGCGTGTTTAGGCGAATTAAACAGGTGTGTGCGAGTGGGATATCTGCGGCAGGTAACGGGCTGCGGGGCCCGTGTGGAAGACTTGGCATGAGGCAGCGCTTTTCAAGAGCGCGAGAGGGGATGATGATGAAAAGCAGGGCGCGGATGGTGATGTGGTTCTGGGTTTTTTCGATGGCCTGGCTAACTGTAACCGGAACGGTTGGGGCGCAGGAAACGCAGGGACCCTTGCGGGCGGCGCCGCCTGCTCCACCTCCGCTGGAGCCCGGGCCGATAACGCATTCTGCGGATGGAGTTCGCAGCAAGCCGTGGCCGCCTCGAACGACCATTATGGGCGCGTGGAAGCTTAATCCCGACCTAAGCGACGATGGGCGGCAGAAGCTGGAGAAAGCTCAGGCCAAAAACCAAAACAGCGGGGGCAGGATCGGAAACCCTCGCGTGGGAGGCAGGGGCAGCCCTTATCCGGGCGGAGGCGGGGGAAATCCATACCCCGGTGGAGGAGGTGGAGGTACGGGTGGCGGCGGGCATCAAGGTGGGATGAACCAATTGAGCGACGCCGATCGCACCACCTTGAAGGAGTTGACCGATCCGCCCGAGGCGCTGAGTATCGCGCAGAAAGATGCAAAGGGCGCGGAAGTGGATTTGACGGACGACATGGCCCGAAAGCTGGCATTCGTCACCGACGGGCGAAAGGTGGAGAAATCGAAGGACGACACGTATCAAGAGATCGAGGCCAAATGGGACGGGAGGAGTCTGGTGAGTGACGAGAAAACTTCGCGAGGGAGGTTTTCGCGTACCTTCGAGCTGGCTCCCAATGGGCAGCAGCTTTATGAAACGATTCGCATCGATGCCAGCGCGTACGGCGCGACCAAGTCGGCGCCGCAGGTGTATATCCAGTACGTCTATGACGCAGACCAGGGGGATACGAGATAGCCTCGTCGATGACTGGCCACAAAGAGCCGAGACACGCGAGAGAATTAGCTAGGCTGGTTTGGCGTAATGGGAGACGACGGAACGTTCGCGTGGGTCGAACAGAACGTAGTCGGCCTCCGAGCTCGTGCTAAGCGCGGCGAGACGTCCGCGAGCTTCCTGGAGTTCGTTAATATTTTCAACCCAGACGAATCGGTTGTCGGGGAGTCTTCTGAAGATTTGATAGGGTGCTTGCATTTTTGAATTGCCCACCGTGCCTCGGATTATTTGAACCCATATACAACATCTTTCAATTTAAGACTCTCGGGGAAATTTTCCCATACGATATTTCCTGTAGAGACGGGAAGAATTTGTCTTACGCGCGAAACTGCGTGGGGCCAAGCCGCGGAGACTGTTCCAGCTCGAGCTTGCTTTCTCGTATGTAAAGAAATAGTGGCAGGGCGAGCGAGACGCCCACAAATATCAAGGCGAGGAGTGGGAACCAACGGCCGGGGATGCGAAGACGCGAGCCTTCCGTTCGCATGAAAACCACTAGTACTGCGGCGGAAACGAATACGTCCATGCCGAAAAAGGCGCTGATGCGATTGGCGAAGAGCTGGTGGAAAAAGAACGGCATATTTAGGCCGTTCTGCGCAACCCAAGGCAAGAATTGCCAGTAGGGCAGGACAATTCCTAAAGCGCACAGGATGAGATAGAGCGTTTTGAGCTTCATCGCCACCTCCAAGCGCACCCTGAGAGAGAGAGGAGCAATGCCATGCTCTCAGAGAGCTCCAAATGCTAGTTTGTATACGGACTGGCGGGCTCTAAAGACTCGAATCGTCCACCTCTCTGGCATGGCATGACGATTTACTGACAGAAGGACAGAAGGCCGGCGGGCTGAGCGGATGCGGCGGGTGTGGTACAATTGAAGCTCCTTTGCTCTCCCTTAACAACATCACGATGCGCTTTGGCGCCAGAATACTGTTCGAGGACGTTACGTGCTCGTTCCTAACGGGGCGGCGGTACGCCATTAGCGGGCCGAACGGCGCCGGTAAGTCTACCTTGATGAAGATTTTGACCGGGGAGATCGAGCCTTCCAAGGGTGACGTTACGCGGCCGAAAAAGCTCGGTGTTTTGAGCCAGGACCAGTTTGCGTTTGATGGATTTCGCGTGATCGATACGGTGATCATGGGAAATAAGGCACTATGGAAAGCGCTGCAGGAGCGCGATGCGCTGTACGCCAAGCCGCACGAGCAATTGACGGACAAGGACGGGATGCGTTTGGCGGAGCTGGAAGGAATCGTCGGCGAAGAAGGCGGTTACACGGCGGAAGCGGACGCGGGAGTGCTGCTGGACGGCCTGGACGTGGAAGACTCGCTGCACGAGCGAAAAATGGGCGAGTTGCAAGGTGGGCAGAAAGTGCGCGTGCTGCTGGCGCAAGCCTTGTTTGGAAATCCACCCGCGCTGCTGCTGGACGAGCCGACCAACCACTTGGACTTGGATTCGGTGCACTGGCTGCAGGATTATTTGTGCGAGTACGATGGCGTGCTGATTGTGATTTCGCACGACCGCCATTTTCTAAACAGCGTGTGCACGCATACGGCCGACATCGACTACCAAACAGTGATTATGTACAACGGCGGGTACGACGACATGGTGGTGGCCAAGACGTCGATCCGCTCGCGCATCGAATCAGAAAATGCGCAGCGCGAAAAGAAAATCGCGCAACTGAATGAGTTTATCGCGCGTTTTTCAGCGGGCACACGGTCGGCACAGGCCACTTCGCGGAAGAAGGAAGTGGAGCGGCTGCAGACCACGGAGCTGGCGAGATCGAATATCGCGCGGCCGTATATTCGTTTTCAGATGGACCAGCATTCCGGCCGGCATCCGCTGGAAATCAAAAGCGTCACAAAATCTTATGACGGCGTGAAGGTGATTCCGCCCTTCTCGGCGAGCGTGGGGCGCGGAGAAAAGATCGCGCTAACCGGGCGCAACGGCGTGGGCAAGACCACGCTGCTGAAGTCGCTGGTGCGCACCGCTACCGGATTCATCGACAATGTGGACCGGCAGTTCCCTGTTGATGGCGGAACGGTGGTCTGGGGACACAACGTGGCCGCGGGGTATTTTGCGCAGGACCACAGCGATTCGATCGTGAAAGGCACGACGGTGGTTGAATGGCTGCACCAGTTCAAGCCGCAAGCGACGCAGGAAGAGTTGCGCGGAGTGCTCGGGCAGATGCTCTTCAGCGGCGACGATGCGTTGAAACCCACGCATGCGCTTTCGGGGGGCGAGTCAGCCCGGCTGATTTTTTGCCGGCTGATGCTGCAGAGGCCGAACGTTTTAATTCTCGACGAGCCGACGAACCACTTGGATTTGGAGTCGATCAACGCGCTGAATATCGCACTGCAAAAGTATGACGGCACGGTGCTGCTCGTGACGCACGATTACGACGTGATCGACGAAGTGGCCACGCGGATCTGGCATTTCGTGGCTGGCGGCAAGATTGAGGACTTTAAAGGGCCATATGCGGATTATCTTGCATATGCGCAGGAGAAGGCCTCCTAGGGTATTCCCTTCCGGAAAAGTATTACCCCGGAAAAGAACAGATTTATTCATCCGGCATTCACATCCCCTCAGCAAACATCTTGTTTTCAGCTAGTTAAGAATGGCATCCGGGTTGCGATGCATGTAGTTGTAGCGTATTGGTATTTTCACACTCGGAGGGAACACATAATGAAGAGATTAGCGATGGTGGCTTTGGCAATCATAGCCAGCGGCTCGTTTTTGACCGCGAATGCGGATTCAACCTCGCTTGACAGTTCTGCTACCAATACGAGCAATAACTCGGGCTTCTCGACGCAGAACATTTCCGCGAATCCAGCATGGGCGACCGCGCTTGCGGGCTCGAGCTGGGTTTCTTTTGCGAATACTGGAAACCCGTCCAACAGCGGATTCGTTGTGCTGCCAAACGGCACGAATGCGGTGTTTTCTCAGACGTTCAATCTTTCTGGAACGATTACGAGCGCAACAATCTCCATACTGGCCGATGATACGTCCTCTTTCGTCGTGAACGGGACGACAGTTTACGCCGCCAATCTTGGAGGCTCCTACCCGACCTGCTCATCGGTTCAGATCGGTTGCTTGACGAGCACAGAAGGGACCTTCAACATCGCGCCATACTTGCACGACGGGACGAACACGATCTCTTTCGACGTGTTCCAGGAAGCCGGCAGCTCATACGGACTGGATTATGCAGGGTCGGTAACAACGGCTCCGGAGCCGGGCGTTCTAATGATGCTCGGTTCGGGTCTTTTCGGCCTTGGCTTTTTGAAGCGCCGCAATATAATTAGCTAGATCTCTTCGCACCAAAGATCATTTCCAGGAGAGCCGCTCTATAGGCGGCTCTTTTTTTTGTGTGTGAGTCTTCACTCGAAGTCCTCCAAGCGGTTCCAAGCCTAAGAGCCCGACGACACTGCGATGTTCCCTCCTGGTGTAAACTTAGTGGCATCGGAGAAACCAATGGCCGGGACGATTTCAGTTGAACGACAGATTCAGGCTCGGAGCGTCGAGCGAGCTCACGCCGAAGCGGCGTCGATTCCTTGGTACATATGGTGCTGCGTTGCGTCGGTGATCTCCGCAGTGGTCGGCAGCGCGTGGGATATTTCCTGGCACGAAAGCATTGGGCGCGACACGTTTTGGACTACTCCGCACATGCTGATTTATTTGTCCGGAGTGCTGGCCGGGATTTCCTGTGGGTACTTGATTCTCTCCACCACGTTTCAGAAAAACTCGCCGCTACATGAGGTTTCGGTTTCCATGTGGGGTTTCCGCGGGCCGCTGGGCGCGTTCATTTGCGCCTGGGGCGGCGTAGCTATGATCGCTTCGGCGCCGTTTGATAATTGGTGGCACAACTCGTACGGGCTGGACGTGAAAATTCTGAGTCCCCCCCACGTCCTACTGGCGCTGGGAATGATCGGAATCCGGTTTGGCACGCTAGTGATGGTGCTGGCGGAAATGAATCGCGCCGAGGGCATCTATCGCCGAAGACTCGAGCGGATTCTGTTTCTCACCGTGGTCTTTCTGATGGGCATGACCGTGGGAATCTCGCAGGAAATGACCAACCGCGTGTTCATGCACGGGGCCCAGTTTTACATGGTGATGATGATAGCGGCGCCCATTTGGATGGCGACGGTAGCGTGGGTTGCGAAGAATCGCTGGGCGGCGACGATCATGACGTTGATGTACACGGCGATGCATCTCTGCTTTACGTGGATTTTTCCGCTATTCCCTGCGGAACCGAAGCTGGGGCCGGTGTATCAGCACGTGACGCATCTGATCCCGCCGGACTTTCCCATGCTGCTGATCGTTCCGGCAATTGTTTTCGATCTGTTGCGGCGGCACACGGCAGACTGGAGCCGGTGGAAACAGGCGGCCACGTTGGGAGCCGCGGTTCTGGTTAGCTTCATCGCGGTGCAGTGGCCCTTTGCGGATTTCCTGATGTCTCCTGCCTCGCGGAACAGAATTTTCGAGACTACAAACTATCCATACTTTGTGCCATCAACGTCTCCGTGGGTACGCAATGTTTACATTCACACGGAACACACGCCGGGCGGATTTTGGTTGCGCATGGTGATCGCGCTGGGAGTGGCAATCCTGATGGTTCGCCTTGGAATGGTCTGGGGCGAATGGATGCGGCGAATCCGTCGATGAAGATTTTTTCCAAGCGGCGGGTAATCACGCTAGCCGTTCTTTTGCTCAGTGCGGTGATTCCTGCGCTGGCGCATGTGGGCAGCGCGGATGTTTATTATGAGGGCGACGCCGGCCCTTATCATCTCTTCATCACCGTAAGAATGCCGCAAGTGATTCCGGGTATCGCTGAGATCGAGGTGCGCTGCGCAAGCGGCGATGTGAAGGTGGTCCAAATCGTTCCATTGCGGCTAAGTGGACCGGGCTCGAACTTTCCTCCCACTCCTGATTTGGCTGTGGCTTCGAGAGAAGACCCGCAATTTTTTACCGGCAGCCTCTGGCTGATGGAATCTGGCGCCCTGCAAGTTCGCATCATGGCGGATGGAGCGAAGGGGAAAGCAGAGCTTTCCGTTCCGGTGGCTTCGTTCGCGCAGCGAACGTATCCGATGGAAAAGCCATTGGCTGGATTGATGATTGTGTTGATGCTGGTGCTGGGTATTGGAGTGATTTCAATCGCGGGAGCGGGTGCGCGCGAAGCAAGTTTGGAGCGAGGCGAGACGCCAGGGCTTTCGAGCGCACGCAGAGCCAAGATCGCCATGGCGGTGACAATCATTTTGGTGGCCGGCCTGGCCTATCTGGGGAAAGCTTGGTGGAGAGCGGAGGACGCAAATTACCAGAACCGGGTGAATTTCTACAAGCCGCCCATGGCGGAGACCACACTTCAAAACGGCAACCGCCTGGTGATTCGCGCGAAAAGCGAGAATCCAACGTGGGCAAGCAAAGTTAATATGGGCGAGGTAGTTCCAGACCACAACCACCTGATGCACTTGTTTCTGATCGAACTGCCGGGGATGAACCGGATGTGGCATCTCCACCCGACGCTTTTGGAGGGTGAGGCGTTTGCGGATGACTTGCCGGCGATGCCAGCGGGGCGTTATGAAGTGTTTGCCGATGTGGTGGATGCGCGGGGATTTCCCTGGACGCTGGTGGGGACAGTCGATCTGCCGGAAATTGAGGGCGGTGCACTGAGCGGCGATGACTCGAGCTGGAGTGGAGAAGCGATTGGGCCACAGCAAGACGAAACTGTTTCGCAGCTTGCGGACGGCCGGCGCATGGTCTGGGAACGCAGCGCAGGCCCGCTCAAGGCCCATACGGCCATGAATTTCAAGTTCAGCGTTGAGGACAGGGACGGAAAACCAGCGCAGTATCTTGAGCCATATATGGGCATGGCGGGCCACGCGGAATTTGTGCGCTCGGATTTGAGCGTGTTCGCGCACGTACACCCGGCGGGATCGGTGCCGATGGCGTCACTGGAAATGGCGCAAGCCGGGCTGATGGGCGACCCGAACACGATGAGCGGGATGGCGATGGCGACCGGGTCGGGAACCATGCCCGCAGAAGTCCGTTTCCTCTATGGCTTTCCCAAGCCAGGAGATTACCGGATTTTCGTGCAAATTAAGCGCGCCGGAAAAGTAGAGACCGGCGTGTTCGACGCACACGTGCAGTAATTTACTCAATCCTTGAACCCGTACGACCGCGCCCAAATCTAAACGTCGCCGTTGGTTATTGCACTGGGTTTTGATTGACCGGCGACGAATTTTCGTCTTCGAACTCGTGTTCGGCCTCGAGCCAATCGTCAAGAGTGTATCCGCCGCAAACTCCGCCATGCTCCAAATGAATTCTGCAAGCTCGGAGTTGAACTTCGTCGAGTGTGGGATGATGAGTAGCGGGATGGATTTCGAGTTCTTTCTGAGCCCTTACCGCTGGTTTATCAAGAGCATGCGAATTATTAATTTGACGCGCTGTGAAAGGATGCGGTTGCTGCCCGATTAACGGCGAAAACAGCGTTCATGTCTTTTGTGAGATAGAATCTGCAGACGATGACACCGCAGATCCACGTGGGAACTTCAGCGTTTACCGCCACCGGATGGGAAGGGACGTTTTATCCCAAAGGACTAAAGCCCGCGGAATATCTTTCCTACTATGCGCGGTATTTCGACACGGTCGAGGTGGACAGCACGTTTTATCGCACGCCCAGCCGTCACGCGGTACGCAACTGGTACGAGAAAACTCCCAAAGATTTTATATTTGCCGCAAAAGTGCCGCGCGAAATCACGCACGAAAAAGTGTTGGAGGATTGCGACGCGGAATGCGGGGAATTTTTCTCCGCAATGGACCTGCTGGGCGAGAAGCTCGGGCCTCTATTATTTCAGTTCGGATACTTCAATAGCAGCATTTTCCCAACGGTCGAGGATTTTCTCGAGCGGCTTCTGCCGTTTTTGGACAAGCTGCCCAAGGGATACAAATTCGCGGTGGAGATTCGGAACAAACACTGGTTGGTGCCGAGATTTGCGGAGGCGCTTCGTGAGCGCGGAGTGGCGCTTGCCCTGATCGACCAGGAATGGATGCCGGGGCCGGCGGAATGGTTTGCGCGCATGGACCCGATTACGGCGAATTTCAGCTACGTGCGGTGGCTCGGCGATCGAAAAGAAATCGAGGAGCACACCAAAACGTGGGACAAGATTATTGTGCACCGGAAAGCGGAACTTGTCGGAATGGGCGAAATACTGCTATCAGACCGTGAGGCGCGGAGTGACGGTGTACGCGTTTGCGAATAATCATTACGCCGGGCATGGGCCAGCGACGGTGAAACAGTTTCTAGAGTTGTGGCCGGGCGAGGAGAAGCCTGGGCGGCGTGATATTGAGGAGCCGCCGGCAACGGATACGCTTTTTCCGTTGTGAGTGGATGTGATACGAAGCGCACGACGGGGCTCCGCGAGGCCGCCGGTCGCTACGCGATAGTAGCCGACGAGCAAGCTGCTTCCACGGCAGATTGAACTTGCATGGAGACATCCAACTCGAGCTAGTAAGCGGGGAGCCAGGTCTACAGCGCGGGAGTTCTACTGGCGGCGGATCTGCGGTACTCAAGGCGCGGCGGACGCAAAGATGAGTTTTCGCGTCTGCCGCGCGAGAGAGTCTTAAGCAGCCAACGCCAGGCAGTGCCACTTGCCGCCAATGGCCTTTAGTTGGTGCACTCGGCCGTCGTCGGCATGCAGGAAGTAAGTGCCATCGGGAAATCGTTGCGCATGAGCCGAGCGAACGGAACACTTGGTCCAGCGCGTCGGCTTGAGTCCGCGGCCATATTGCGAGGTCTCCGGGACCATATCGATGCCAAACTCTACCTTGTACTCAACACCAGTCGCTTGTGCGGGAACTAGGCGTCCCTTGCCTTTCACTTTTTCGCTCATGGTTGGTTTGATGCGAGAAATAACAGCAGGTTGCACTAATTACCGGGATATAGTACCCCATTAAGGACCAAAACTCAAGTGGTTACTGTGCAGCATGTTTCTATACGTAAGTGTAAGTTAATAAATTACTTGGAGTAACGAGGGTACCCGAGACGACACGCAGACGGGTTTGGATACTAGATTTACTCCATTTTCTCGGGGGGAATCCTGGATTTGGCGCGATATGCTGGTTTTCCAGTGGTTTTCAACAGGCTGGATCTAGGGTTGAGGTCGCCGCACTCGAAACGCCCAATTGGGCCCTGGTTAACCGAGAGTTTCGAAGAGCTCATTTGTTGTTGCGAAGTCGGGGTCTCCGTGACGAACGATTTTGGCATCGACGGACTTGAAAGGCTCTTCCGTGGGAATTCGATCCAGCCAGCGCTGCAGGGAGAGCTTTTCATGGTCGGAGAAATTGAGCCGGACGAATAAGCGAACGTTCCCGCCTCCGTTTTGCTCGTCGTCGTCCGCTTTCGAACCCTCGCTGCTCTTCGCAGACTTCTTCTTCCCAGAGCGCTTCCCTTCTGCCCCCTGATCTTTTGCCGCGGCGTGCTTGGCAGAGCTTTTTGATTCTTTCTTGGCGGCCGAAGCTTCTGCGTTTTCATCCGCGGCTTCGCCATCTTCCGCTTCGGGCTGTTCACGCTCGAATTTGATAGCCATTTTATCGCCGAGGCGGAAACCTTGTTTCCAGCCTTCCACTTTATGGCGAGCTTGCTGCGCCGATTCCTCGTCTGCCGCAAAATCAAAAATTAAGTATGAACTAGGCATACATCTTCTATAGCGGCAGGCAGCCCCGCGTGTCAAGAGACATCGAGCCTCGCAAAAGGAGGCGGCTTGAGCGCGGAGTGCCGACCACGAACGGGACCATATTGAAGACTAGAGATCCGCTGGGACGAGAATGATAGAATAGGCCGGAAAATTGAAAGGCGATGGAGTTCGCCTGAACCGTCCGCAACACGGGACTGATGACTCCTGGCCGCCGCCCGGCGCCAGGAGTTTTTTTGTTGGACGGAGCGGCGCGCAGGAGAAGGGAGAGACTGTGCGCATCACATTGCTGATCGTTTTCGGCGCGTTAGGCACGCTGGCACGCTATGGATTGCAGGGACTCGTGCAACATCGCGCCGGTTCCAGTTTCCCCGCGGGAACCCTGGTTGTAAATCTATTTGGATGTTTTCTGCTTGGCGGAATCGCGGAGTACGCCATAACGCATTTGTCCGTCCCGCCTGAATGGCGCATCTGGATCACCGTGGGTTTCCTGGGCGCGTTCACCACATTTTCCGCTTTTACTTTCGAGGCGGTGCGATTGATGCAGGATGGAGAATGGTGGCGCGCGTGGAATTACATTCTGGCGAGCGTGATGGGAGGGATGCTGGCAATCGTGGCAGGGATGCGTTTAGCGGATCGAGTTTAGGAGGGACTGGTCGAGCACGAACGACCCGGAGTCGAAAGGACGCTGGCGTTGCTGCTTTTCATCCCCTTGTAAAACTTTAGGAAGAGACTGGTTGTGCTGCTCGAATACCTGTGCTAGCTTAAGCGAATAAAAGGCGAAGATTCACAGCTGGGCGAAGCTCTGGTTGAATTGCCGAGGGATTTATGGGAACCGCAGGAATAGCGAAGAATCTGGCGTTACCGGGTGGCCGAAGGGTAACGCCAGTGAACCACGCACCGTCAACGATCGACACGGTACAAGACGCTCTAAGCGCGCTGGCGGGGCGGTATAAGACCGATGAAGTACTGACCGCGGTCCGGCACATTCCAACACGCGCAGCGCAATCCGTTCCGATGCCAACCTGGGTGCGGCCGGAACTGGCTGCGGCGTATCGAGCTAAGGGTATCGAACAACTCTTCTCGCATCAAGGTGCGGCGGCGGAGTTGGCACGGAACCGCAAGAACTTTGTGGTGGTGACGCCGACTGCATCGGGAAAAACGCTTTGCTACAACTTGCCGGTGCTGAACGCGATTCTGGAAGACGCGGACACTCGCGCTCTCTACCTCTTCCCTACCAAGGCGCTGGCGCAAGACCAGCTTGCTGAACTCCACGATCTGGCGACAAGGCTGGATGATTGCTTTGGCGTGTTTACTTACGATGGAGATACGCCGAGCGATGCGCGCAAAGCGATTCGCGAGCGCGGCCATGTGATTTTGACCAATCCGGACATGCTGCACACCGGAATCTTGCCGCACCACACGAAGTGGACGCGCGTATTTGAGAATTTGAAGTATGTGGTGCTGGACGAGCTGCACACGTATCGCGGAGTGTTTGGGAGCCATCTGGCCAACGTGCTGAGACGGCTCGCGCGCATTGCCGAATTTTACGGCTCGAAGCCGCAGTTTATTTGCTGCTCGGCAACGATTGCGAATCCGGGCGAGCTGGCGAGGCGGCTGATCGAACGCGAAGTGGAAGTGGTAGAAGAAAACGGCGCACCGGCGGCGGAGAAGCTTTTTGTTTTTTACAACCCGCCAATGGTGAATCGCAACCTGGGCATCCGGCGCAACTACTTGAACGAAACCACGCGGGTGGCCAAGGAACTTCTCGCGAGAAAATTGCAGACGATTGTTTTCGTAAATAGCCGGCTGCACACCGAGGTGTTGCTGACCTACCTGCAGCAGGCCAACCGGCCGCAACCGGGACAACCGGAGCCAGTGCGCGGATATCGCGGCGGGTACTTGCCGGGCGAGCGGCGCGAAATCGAACGCGGGCTGCGCGAGGGCCGCGTTCGCGGAGTGGTTGCGACGAACGCGCTCGAACTGGGTATTGATATCGGATCTCTCGACGCGGCGGTGATGGCTGGATACGCAGGCTCGATTGCATCTACATGGCAGCGCGCCGGACGTGCGGGCAGGCGAAACGGCGCATCCTGTGCGGTATTGGTGGCGTCGTCCGCGCCGCTGGATCAATTTATCGTGCAGCACCCCGATTATTTCTTCGGCCGCTCGCCGGAGCACGCCTACGTGCAGCCGGACAATTTAGAAATTCTAATCAATCACCTCAAATGCGCGGCGTTCGAGTTGCCTCTTTCTCCAGACGAGCGGATTGGCAGCGTTCCCTTGCAGCAAATTTGCGAGCGGCTCGCCGAGGCAGGATATCTCCATCGCAGCGGCGGAAATTGGCATTGGGTGCAGCAGGCGTATCCGGCGGATACGGTGAGCTTGCGATCGGTGACCTCGGACAATTTTGTGATCATCGACACAACCGGGGAGAACGAAGGCGAGCCCGACGTGATTGGCGAAGTCGATTTTTCTTCGGCGCTGACGACGGTGCATCCGAAGGCCATCTACATTCACCAGGGACAGCAGTATCACGTGGAGCGGCTGGATTTCGAACAGCGCAAGGCTTATGTGAAGCGCGTCAATGTGGATTATTTCACCGATGCGATTCGCTACACACAAGTGCGCGTGTTGGAGATTGCAGAGGAACAGCGGATTGCTGGGCCGGCGGTTCGCGTACATGGCGACGTGCTGGTGCGCTCGCAGGTAGTGGGATTCAAGAAGATCAAGTTCTTTACCAACGAAAATTTGGGCGCCGGAAAGTTGGAGTTGCCGGAAAACGAGATGCACACGACGGCGTTCTGGATCACGCTCGAGCGTGAGCTGCTTGCCCGCCTGCCTTTTGCGCTGTCCGACCGGCAGAGCGGAATCTTCGGCTTGCTCTACGCGCTGGAATCCATGGCGGCGCTGCTGCTGATGTGCGACAGGCGCGACATTGGAACTGCTGTGGGCGAGCGGCCGGCAAGCCCTGGAATCGAAACGGACTGGCAGGAGTTCACCGCCGCAATAAGCGGTCCTTCGCAGATGAAGGAATTCTTTGAACCGAATTTGTACCTCTACGACGCGTATCCCGGCGGGATCGGCTTCAGCGAACCGCTGTTTCACGTTCACGATCTGTTGTTGCGGCGAACGCGCGAATTGATCGCGGCCTGTCCGTGCGATAGCGGGTGCCCTTCGTGCGTGGGACCAGCGGGAGAAAAAAGCGAGAGGACCAAGGAAGCGGCGCTAAAAATCCTGGAACATCTCTGCTCACGAGCAAGTCAGTGCTAGACCGGTTCGCGCGAGTGAAGGCGCTGCAAAAGCCGCCGAACGCAGCAGTGCCACGTTCTTCGAGTGCGGAGCTGACGCCGGCGCTTTCTGGCAAGTCCAAGAGCGCCGCGGCGGAACCGCGCGGGTTTTCGCCACATTTCCCCGAAGGCGCCGAACGCCTGGCAGAACTTCTGAGCGCGGCAGCGGTGCGGAATGAGTTTGGCGAGCATCTTGCATTGCGAAAATGGTTTTCGGACGTAGCAGACGGCGTGAAGACCGACTGTGCCCCGCTGGGGCACGGCCTAGCTGGCGAAAGGCTGGACGCGTCGGCACTGCGGTTGCTGCTGCCGGATGCACCGGAGGAAGTGGCAGACCCTGGGCAGTGGCTTTTCCTGGATACCGAGACTACCGGGATTATGGGCGGTACCGGAACGTATCCATTCATGGTGGGAATCGCATGGTGGGAAGCGGGCGGGCTGGAAGTGGAACAATTCTTCATGCGCGATCATGGCGAGGAGCACGCGCTGCTGGTGACGCTGGCGGAACGGATGGCGGAGCGCAGCGTGCTCGTTACATTCAACGGCAAATCGTTCGACTGGCCGCTACTCGAGACGCGCTATCGCATGACGCGAAAGCTGCGGCCGCCGGTCCCGCGAGCGCACCTGGACTTCCTGCACCCGGCGCGCAATCTTTGGCGCTTGCGGATCGGGTCGGTCCGCTTGTGGGAGCTCGAACGCCATGTGCTGGGGTGGAATCGCGGGCCAGACCTGGTATCGGAATTGATACCCGAAATTTATTTCGATTTTCTGCGCGGCGGGCCCGCGGAAGCTCTGGTCCCGATTTTTTTGCACAACCAAATGGACCTGCGCGGGCTGGCAGCGCTTTCGAGCCGAATCGTTTCATTGTTGGCCGAGTCCGACAAGCAAACAAAAGACGGATTCGAGCTATTCGGACTTTCGCGAATGTGCGAGCGGCGAGGCGAAACGAAACGAGCTCGCACGCATTACGAACAGTCGCTTGCGCTGGCTGAATTACCCGCAGAGAGCGATCGTGCGGCGAAGCGGTCGCTGGCACGACTGGCAAAACGCGAAGGCGATCTCGCGCTCGCGCGCGATTTGTGGGAAGGAATAGTCGGAAATTCGCGCGAGGGTTTTGAAGCGTATGAACAACTCGCGATTTCCTACGAGCGCCACACGCGCGAGCCGGATCGGGCGGCGCTAATTTCACGGGATGCGCTCACCGAGCTTCAAAAGGCGAAGCGTTCCGGTGCCATTGCTTCCGGCGCCTATCACAAGATGCGGGCGCGTTTCGAGCGTCGTCTAGCGAGGCTCGAGCGAAAAGCGGGGAGCTTGCCGCCGAAACCGATTGTTGTGGAATCTTCGGATCGATCTGGCGAATCCAATCGAACAGCACGAAAACAGGGGAATTCCCATGCGCGAATCGGATAGTGCCGCCACAAAACTTGTGAGAACCTCTGAAGTGGAGCGTGTGACTATGCCTGGAGTGAGCGATCCATACATCCGCGAACAACTCGAAAAGAGGCGCGAGGAACTGACCTCCGCAATATCTTCCGTGCAGCCAGCGACTCCCGCGGCGCCTTTCCTGGACGCGCTAAGCGAAGTGAATTCCGCGCTACATAGAATGGAGGACGGGACGTACGGAATCTGCCCGACTTGCAATGACACGGTGGAAAAAGAACGCTTGCTGGCCGATCCACTTGTGCGATTTTGCCTGGATCATCTCACGAGCGGCGAGCAGCGCGCGCTCGAGCGCGACATGGAATTGGCGGCGCGAATCCAGCGAGGGCTGCTTCCGGAGCCGCAGGTGCGGTCTGGTGATTGGAACATCCACTATCAATACAAGCCGGCGGGCCTGGTGAGCGGCGATTACTGCGATTTGATTTTGCCAACGAATGGAGACGGGAAGCTTGTGTTTCTGTTTGGCGATGTGGCTGGCAAAGGCGTGGCAGCTTCGCTCTTGATGACCCATCTGCACGCGATGTTTCGCTCGTTGGCGGGCGTGGGATTGGAACTGGACGGGCTGCTCGAAAGGGCGAATCACGTTTTTTGCGAAAGCACGATTGCGGGTCAGTACGCGACACTTATTTGCGGCCGGGCCGGCGCGTCGGGAGAAATTGAAATCGGGAGCGCGGGACATTTCCCGGCCCTAATCGTCGAGAAGAACGGCGTGAGAAAGATTTCCTCGACCGGACTTCCTCTCGGGATGTTTGCGAAGAGCCAGTACACGATCGATCGGATCAATCTGGGACCGGGAGACAGCTTGGTTCTGTACACGGACGGGATTTCGGAAGCAACAAATTCCAAGGGCGAGGAATATGGCGTCGCGCGTATCATGCGCGTGGCGGGAGAGCGGCACGGATGGAAGCCGCAAGAGTTGCTGGCGGCTTGTCTAAAGGATGTGAACAATTTTTCGTCGGGCACGCGGCAGGCCGACGATCAAATGATGATGGTGATTCACCGCACGGATTCCGCTGGGTTTTCTCTTAACGATTGAAGGTGGCCTCACCAGGCAGAAGCCAGGCAATTCCCTGAGGCGGCTTGGCATCTGCCGCGCTGGGAGCGGCGGGCAAACCCGTGGCGTGATTGATTTTTTCGAACGTGTCGCGCGTGGAGTTTTCCACAATCAAGCAAGTCGTCCCAGCGCAATGCAGAAATACTCCTCCAGCCTCCGTTTGGAACTGAAAGAAATTCGGACGGCGATACAGTTCCTTGCGATCCGGATGCTTCAGTTCGAGCACTTCGCTATACTGGCCAAAGAATCGCGCGGCATCCTCCGGATTGTCGAGCGCTAAGCGGAACACGAGCGAAATATTCTTGTTCTTGGCATTCTCAAATATGGCGTAACGGTCACCTTTCCAGGCGGAGGAAGTCATGTCTGCGCGCTCCTGACCCAGAAATTGCTTTAAAACTTCGCCAAGGCCAAACTCACCTAGAACGTTTTCTTCCAGAAGCTTCCAATCATCCGGCGCGAGATTCTTCCAGTCCGGCAGCGTTACAGCTTCCGGCTTCACGTTTGACAGATACAGATCCGGATGAATGATCTGCTGCGTGGAGACTGGGGGATTCTCGAAAATCAGGTGCAGATCTTTCCAGCCCGAATGCGCTTTCAGAAACTCTTGAGAAAAGCCGGTACCGGCGAGATAGGGAAAAAGCAATTCGTCACGGATATAGGCCGGGGCCTTGGAAAGCTTGGGATCTTTGTCCATTTCAGCCACGGCGCCGGTGCGAATGATGAGTGAAACGTCGGGCAGATCGCGGACGCCGACGTTTTGGTCGCGCATGGTGTAGTCCACCATGGCAGCGAGCGCGGAGCCTTCGCTCGCCGATTCGCGGGCCAGCTCGGCGTCATCGTTGGGCCGCGCGGCTTTAATCCACGGATCGATGTGAAAGGACTGGTCCTCGAGCGCGTGGGTCAATTCGTGAGACATCACTTCGCGCTGCTCGTCGGCCGGTATCCAATCGGCGATGTAAAATTCCTTTTTTTTCGGGTCGTACAGGCCGGCGACTTGATCGGTGAGAACGTCTAGCATGAAAGAATCGAGCGGAAAATCTTTTGGAATCAGGCCAAAGGCTTCGAGGGTTTTCGAGTCGGCATAGCGTTCCTTTTCGCTGCGGTCTTCTTTTTCTTCGCGGACAAGATACTCGCGGATTTCCTGTTTCGAACGAAGACTCTTTTTGAGAGGTGCCTTGATGGGCAAATCCAGGAGCTTGCTCATTTGCGCGAGCACTTCGTCGGCTGCTTTCAAGAACTCAGGATTGGCAGGCGCAGCGACTTGCGGGGGAGCCAGAGGTTCCGGCGATCCCACGGATTTTGGCGATGGGGACTGCTGAGCGGAGGCCAACACTCCGAGCGAAAACAACAGTAAGACGATAGCGAACCGCTTCATCTGACCTCCAAAAACCAGCCCCTCATGGACTATGAAACTTGGATGAGGTTCAAGAATAACAGGTTTCCCAGCGATTCTTGGAGATAGGCCAAATCGTACGTTGCCCAACCGGGGGACTTACGCAGCGGTGGAAATCATGGTGTGTTCGGAAGCGATCAAGTTCAGAATCACGCGGATATTGGACAGGAACAAATCCCGAAGGTAGGGCGGTGTGCCGAGCGGAACCAGTAAACAAAAGTATTCAAGCTCGAGCCAACGGCGGGCAATTTCCGAAGCCGACGCATTAATTCCGGAAAACATGGTCCGCAGGTCCCACTCCTGTTCTTGCAGCGTTTTTTCCAAAAGTTTGTCGAAGAGCTCCTCGTGACAATACAGCAAAGCCTGATGAATGGCGGCCTCGGAATATATTTCTGCCAGCGCGTAATGATGATATCTGCCAGTGGATACGTCGCGCAGTGTGGCGACGTAATGGAGCCTGCCCAGGTCGGTGACAACGTTTGCGAGGCATCGCCACGCGAATTCTTCGATAATGCGCTGGTTCTGGGCAAAACGTTCGAGGGATTCCACCAGGTACTCCATTAGACGATGGGCGATGGGATATTACCTTCTGTGGCCTTTAGAGTCAACGGCAGCTCGGTTAATATCGGCAAGCCTCGCCGCAGCCTAAGCGACGCGGCGCGAAAAATTCCTAGCTGCTATCAGTAGATATGGTTTCTCGATCGCGCGCGGTATTATGATTCCGTCAGGTGGCATCGGTCACTTATCCTCTGATTGAGTGCTACAAAGTGGTTAGAAGTTTCGCATGGCTCAGAACTCTTGCACGGTGGGCTGAGGCCGACGAATGAACACGTTATTGTTCCTTAGTGCCGGCGCGATCTTTTTTTTATTCGTGGTCTTGGTGAGACTGCTCAGCAAACCTTGGCCAGAAGAGTTATCGGCGAGCCTATCTAACAAAATTGAGGATTTGCTTCCTCTGCATTCGCAACACTTGCCGCAGCTACGGCAATCGCTAGCGTCTGCGGATAGCTGCTACATCCGTCGGAATACTTCGGAAGAAGTCGAACATATGTGGCGGGAAGAGCGCCGGCGAATCGTGGCACGTTTTCTAAGCGGTGTCGCGGGGGATTTCGCACGCATCGAGCGGCTAGTCGAGGTGGTCGCGTCTCTCTCTCCTAAATCATCGAAGCATGATGAAGTGAGCCGAGCTTGGGTCCGATTCCGTTTTCGGATTTTCTACCGTCTTCTTTCGAAATGGAATAACGCCGGAATGCCACTCTCTATAGGCCCACTGATTCATCTGACGAATCTGATTGCGAACCTATCGGCGCATGCAGAAATCGCGATGGAACAATTGGAGCCGCCTGAGCAGACTCCGGCGGTTATGCGGTGAACGATCAACCGTCCTGCACATTAGCCGCGGAACCACCCCTCGGTTAGCTCAAACATAAATAGCCAACTCGGTACCCCGCTTTGTTGGTCCGGTTTCCTACTACTAAGCGGCCGGGCATAAGGCATTGCGCAAACGAGCACGCTGTCCTAACAAGACGGTCAGCACCAGTCAAGGCCTGCTTTATACTGGCGGTGGATACCCCGGAGTCAGCCGTGGAACGAGAAAGAGTCCTGGTGGTAGATGACGAAGAGGCGATCCGCGAGGTCGTTTCGACGCTGCTCGATGCACAGGGGTACAAGTGTACCGTGTGCTCGAACGGGCTGATCGCGCTGGAGGCCTTCGGCAACGATTCGTTTGACCTGGTCCTGAGCGATATCGTGATGCCCGAGATGGATGGCATCCGGTTGCTTTCCGAGCTGCGGACGTTGGACCCCGACGTCCCGGTAATTATGGTCACCGCAATGCACGACATCTCTATCGCGCTCGAAGCGATCCGCGCGGGGGCCTACGATTACATCCTGAAGCCGTTCGAGAAAGATCAGCTGCACCTGAGCGTGCGACGCGCGTTGGAGCACCGCCAGCTCGTACTTGAAAACCGGACCTACCAAAGCGATCTAGAACACTTAGTGGCGGAGCGCACGCAACAGCTATCGATTGCGCTGCAGGACTTGGAGCAGTCCTACGACTACACTCTGGAGGCGCTGGGCGGCGCACTGGACGCCAAGGACGCGGAAACAGAGGGCCACTGTCAGCGCGTGACTGCATTCACCATAACCATGGCCAGACTCATGGGAGTGGATAAGGGGCTGCTGCGGCACATCGCGCGCGGCGCGTTCCTGCACGATATAGGCAAGATGGGTATCCCGGACAGCATTCTGCGAAAGCCCGGCCCCTTAACCGCCGAGGAACGTGAAATTATGAGAACACACTGCGGGATTGGATTTGCGGTGCTGAAGCGGATTCCCTTTCTGAAAGATGCAGCGGAAATCGTGCTGACTCACCAGGAATGTTACGACGGCTCGGGATATCCGCGAGGATTGAAGGGTGAGCAAATCCCGTTGGGAGCGAGAATATTCGCCGTTGCGGATACACTCGATGCGATGATTTCCGACCGTCCGTACCGCAAAGCCATGCCTATTACGGTCGCACGCGAAGAAATTCGGCGGTATTCAGGCCGCCAATTCGACCCGCGTGTGGTGGAAGTATTCTTGTCGCAACCCGACAGCGTCTGGCTGGAACTTCACGACAAAGTTGGCGACCCATTCCGGTTGGCGCAGCTCGAACACGTAAACGGATAGTCGCCGGAGCGCCGGCAAAATTCCTTCTGTTCCTACCTTGCGCCGCGTAACGCTCCCGCGTAGTATCCTGCGACGGAGGAATTGCAAATGGCAATGGTTCCCATCAAGACCGCTTCGACCACTGGATATTGCGATTGCGTTTGCGAATGCTACGAACTCGCCAGTCAGCGCGATGAAGAAACGGGAAAGGGCTATTGTCCACGCTGCGCAAAGGAACATCTGGAGATGAATCGCGGAGTCGGGATTCCGCAGCTGCCTCCTTCGAAGCTGCCAGACCATGAAGGCCCTGAACTGAAGCTCGAAACACCTGAGACGGCGGACCCGCCGGGACGTTTGCGTTAGAATATCGACAGCAAGCGATTTATTCCCTCGCTGAAATCCTTTTCCGGCGTGATCAAGCTGACCACCCAATAACCATCCGTTGCAAAATCAAAGAAGTGCCCGGGATGGACGTAAACCCCATGATTGGCTAGAAGATCGATAGCCAAGTCCTCGTCTGAGCGAATCACAGGAACACGAAGTACTGCGTACCAGCCTCCCTGGACTTGCAAGCGCACGCATGAATTCTGGGCCGACAACTGCTTATCGAGGTCCGCCAGGTTATTGCGCATGCGAACCATCACTTGGCTCTGGAAACCTTGGCGCAGAGCTAGAAACGCGGGCATCGCAAGCTGCACCGGAGCATTCATCGAAAGGAAGGTGTCGGCAATGACGTCCAGGCGAGCGAGTGCCTGGGCTTTCAGTTGTTGCGGTCCGGTTGTAACGAGCCATGCTGATTTCATTTGCGGCAGGCCGGAGATTTTGGAGAGGCCGCTCATGGTGAAAGTAAGGCTTGCTGCATTTGCGGCGAAACTGCGCGGCTGCGTTGCAGCCAGATGAAAATCCAGGAAGACCTCGTCGGCGATTATGGCGATTTCACGTGCCGAGCAGATTTCGCTCAATTTTTCGAGTTCGCCGGCATTGCAGAAATGCCCTGTGGGATTGTTTGGATTGACCACGATGACTCCGCGTGTGCGCGCGGTGATGGCCTGTTGCAGGGCATGAAAATCGATCTGCCATCCGTGGTCGTACAGCAATGGGTAGGCAACGAGCCTTACGTCGTGGATGTCCGCGAGAAAACTGAACAGCGGATAACTGGGCTCCGGGATCAGAAGCTCGTCGTCAGGATTGCAAAGGACGCGAAATGCAAATGAGTAGGCTTCGCTGGTGCTGGTGGTCAGGATGATGTCTTCCACCGGAACAGTGATCCCGTGTGCGGCATAATATTCGGACACAGCGCGTCGAGCGGCGAGAAGGCCCTTGGGATCAGGGTCGTAGGAAAGCCAGTTCGGGTTTGATAGCGCTTGAAAGATCGCGTGGCGATCATATTCGAAACCACATTCAGTGGGATTCGAGGCACTGAGATCGAACAATGGCTTACCGGCAGCACGATGCCTGGCGAGAGCTTCGCTCAAACGATTCGATTTCAGATTCCAACTGGTGCGATCAGAAAACATCTTGCGCGGCTCAGCGCGCGACGTTCCGGCGGCGATAGATGAGAGCAAAAATACCGGTGAAGAGAGTTAGGGTGGGGAACAAAAGTATCAGAATGCCGTGGCGGAGCGCCTGGCTTCCTTGCGCCCCGGAGGCGGAAGCGTTCTGGTAGCACATGGCGCAACCTTGGGCCGCCGCTGAAGGCACCAGAGCCAACATCAGCGCACATACGGCAAACACTGCAATGATCACGAAACGAATTGTTGTGCTAGCAATCATTCTAATTTCAATCAGTGAATTGCGGCCTACTCCAGTTGCGCCTACCTGCTTATTGCGGCCGCAGGTTCATCAGTCGGATGCTATCCGGGAAGAACATGATCAGCATCATGCAAATGCAGAATACCATGGCCGGAACTAGGAGCAGAAACAGTCCCAGGCGTTCGAAGCGCAGATGCATGAAGTAGGACATGATCAAGGCCGCCTTGATAAGCGAGAGGCCCACCAAGATCGTGATCATCAGATGAACTTCGAGCCTTTCATAGGCCAAGAAAACTTCGAGGGCCGTCAGCAGCAGCAGCCAGACCCAGACGAGAGAGAAAAGTCTAGTAGTTCCTACGGAATGCTCGTGCGTGAGTTCGGCGTGTCCGTGCGCGCTCATTATGCAGTGCTCTCCTTATTGCTCCGTTACTTCGGATTCACGCTCAGCAAATAAACCATGGGGAAGATAAACATCCAAACGAGGTCAACGAAGTGCCAGTACAGGCCGCTTACTTCCACGTGCTCGGCCGTGTACCTCCCTTTTCCAAAACCCCAGGCGATGATCGCGAGGTATGCGGCGCCGATTGTCACGTGGAGCATGTGAAGCCCGGTGAGGCCGAAGAACGTGCCGCCAAACAGCGGCACACCCCACGGATTGCTCCAGGGCGTCACACCTTCGCCGAACAGAGTGAGCCATTCGGTGGCATGGATCAGCACGAACGCGATTCCGCAAATGATTGTAGCGATCAAGTAGCGGACTGTTTTTTTGCGATCACCCTTGAAGGCGGCATTCACGCCCAGGACCATGGTCAAGCTGCTGGACAGCAAGACGAAGGTCATCAATGACGATTTCGCAATGGCGGGCCAGATCTCAAACGGCCTCGGCCAATCGGGGGTTTCCAGGCGGACGTACGCGTAACTAATGAGCAGGGCTGAAAACGTCAGCGAATCGGAAACGATGAAAAGCCACATCCCCAGCTTCTTCGAGTTGATGGCAAAGGGAGAAGCCCCTCCCGCCCATCGCGATTCAACGATTCCTTCGTATTCCGCTTCACTCAATTTTCACCGTCCAAATACGAGAAGTGAGAACAGAAAAACCCAAAGCCCATCCATAAAATGCCAGTACATCGAAACGATTTCGCTGGCAGTGCCCAGCGTCAGTTTATGAGTGGGCCGGAAAGCGATCCACAGGAGCGCACAGACGCCGCCAAGAAGATGGAGGCCGTGCGCCGCGGTAAAAACGTAAAAAAAGCTGCTGGCTGGATTCGTGGACAGAAAAAGACCGGCGGCGGCAAGTTGGCGCCAGGCGATCACCTGGCCGATCAGAAAAAAAACTCCGAGAATTGTGGTGACACCCCACCAGTGGCGAAAGCCCGCGTCGTCAGCCGCAAGATACCTTCCGCGAGCGCGAGCGAGCGTGAAACTGCTGGCGACTAGAATCAAAGTGTTCAGCCATAGGATGCGTGGGACGTTAAGCTGCACCCAGGCGCTGTTGGGCATGCCCTTGCGGACGATGTAGGCGCTTACGAGCGCCATGAAGAACATCAGGATGCCGCTGAGCGCGATCACCATTCCGGTGACGTAGGCGCGCTGCGGCACCCTCGCAGAGCCGGAGGGGCCCTTCCAATCATCGCCGCCTCCACCGGAATCTCCACCGTCTCCGGAAGAGTCTCGGCCACCGCCTTTACCGGTGCCGATTAGCTCGATCTCATCTGTGACTGCACTGCCTGGCATAAAAACTCCTGGGTCCCGGCACTATTTCAATTTTAACAGCGCCGCTTCTTCTGGAGTCAAATTCTGAGGAATGAAATCTTGCTTGTAGCCTGGCACGCTGAATTCGTATGGGCCGCGATACACGCTGGGATAATGTCCGCCGAAATTATCAATCGGTGGCGGCGAGTCCGTAATCCATTCCAGAGTGGTGGCGTTCCAGGGATTCTTCCCGGCCACCGCACCGTGCTTTAGGCTCCAGAAAAAGTTGAAAAGGAAAATGAGTTGCGCTGCGCCAGTGATGAAGGCGGCGTAGGTCATGAACATGTGCAGCGGTTGAAGGGCTGCGGCGTAGTTGGTGCCGGTGGAATCCGCGTAACGGCGGATGCCGCCCGCGATCCCTACGAAATGCATGGGCATAAAGATGCAGTAGGCACCCACAAATGTAAACCAGAAGTGCAGCGTACCCAGTGGCTCGCTCATCATGCGACCGAACATCTTGGGGAACCAGAAATATGTGGCGGCGAAAATTCCAAAGATGGCGGCCACGCCCATCACCAGGTGAAAGTGGGCGACCACGTAATAGGTGGCGTGTAGCATATTGTCCACCGCAGGCTGGGCCAGAAACAAACCGGAAAGTCCGCCGCTGACGAACAGCGAAACGAAACCGAGGGCGAACAGCATGGGCGATTTGAACTGAATCTTTCCGCCCCAGAGAGTGCCGATCCAGTTAAAGGTCTTGATGGCGGATGGAACGCCGATGGACATAGTCAGGACAGAAAATGCGAAGCCGGAATAGGGGCTCATGCCGCTGAGGAACATGTGGTGTCCCCAGACCATGAAGCCCAGGAAACCAATGGCGCAGATCGCCATGGCCATCGCGCGGTATCCGAATACTGGCTTGCGCGAAAAAGTAGAGAGGACGTGTGACGCGACGCCCATGCCGGGCAAAATCGCGATGTACACCTCGGGGTGCCCGAAGAACCAGAAGAGGTGCTGCCAGAGAAGCGGAGAGCCGCCGCTATGGGGTTGCAACTGATCGTTTACCACAAGGCCTGCGGGAAGGAAGAAGCTGGTGCCTGCCGATCGGTCGAGGAGCAGAAGAATTCCTCCCGCCAGGAGAACACCGAAAGCCAGCAAGCCGAGAATTGCGGTCACGAACCAGCCCCAAACCGTGAGCGGCATACGGAAGAGAGTCATGCCGGGAGCGCGCAAATCAATTGTGGTAGCGATGAAGTTCAGAGCGCCGAGAAGCGAGGCCAGGCAGAAAAGCGAGATGCTGACGATCCACATGGTCTGGCCCAGGCCTTCGCCGGGTCCGCTGACCTCGCCCATGCCGCTAAGGGGCGTGTATCCAGTCCAGCCGCTGATCGGAGCGCCGCCAGGAACCACGAAGGCCGCGAGGATGGCCACGAAGGCCAGAAACGTGACCCAGAAAGAGAGCATATTGAGTCGCGGAAAAGCCATGTCCGGAGCGCCGATTTGAATGGGAAGAAAATAATTGCCGAATCCACCCTGCGGTGCCGTAGTTAGAACGAAGAACACCATGATGGTGCCGTGCATGGTCACGAGCGCGAGGTACTGTTCGGGCGTCATAATCCCGCCGCTCACCAACGGAAGATGCGCTCCCGGATACACGAGGTGAAAACGCATCAGGAGGGAAAGGACGATACCTATGCATACGGCGGCGAGAGCCAGCAGGAAGTATTGAATGCCGATGATTTTATGATCGACGCTGAAAATATACTTACGAATAAACCCGCTGGGCTCTACTACCACCGCGTGCCCTGTGTGGGCGTGCGAACTCATGCATGGCCTCCTGATATATGGGTCGGGTTCACTGACTGGCACCCTGCTGTTTGAGGAAATTCTGGTAATCGGCTTCGGAGACGACGTCCAAGAAGCTGCGCATGCGGTAATGGCCTAGACCGCAGAGTTGCGTGCAAACAATTTCGTAGTGCCCGATTTGATTGGCGGCGAAGTGGATGGGAATGATCATCCCGGGAACGGCGTCTTGCTGAAGACGCAACTCACGCACGTAGAAATTGTGAATCACGTCCTGCGAGCGGATGAGCAGTTCGACCTGGTGATCCACAGGCACTGTAAGAGTTGGCATCACGATGTCGTCTTTTCCGGCGGGATCGTTTTGGTCGATGCCCAGCGGGTTGCCGGTGGAAGCGCTCACCTGTTTTGGATCGAGCCGGCCGAATTTTCCATCGGGCCCGGGATAACGGAAATTGAAAACGAACTGGTTGGTGGTGACTTCCACTTGAACGGCATTCGTTTCCGCGGGCGTGAATCGCACTTCCGCCCAAGCCTTGCGTCCGAGAAGGCCGAGCCCCAGGAAGAGAATGATTGTGGCGGTGGTCCAGATCATCTCCAAAGTGTTATTGCCGCGGGTGAAATGCGCATTCTGGCCGCGATCTCGGAAGCGCCAAATCGCGTAGGCAAGTCCAACCTGGGAGAGAATGAAAACAGTGCCGGTAACGCACAAGGTTAGAAAATACTGATGGTCCACCGCCTCGCCCACGCTCGTGATCGCGGCGGGCGGCCCGTACAGGTTCTTGGCAAAAACGTACACGGTCACGAGAACCATAATCATTATAAAAGTCGCCAGCAGGGCTGCCGTTGCCGCAGAACCGCTCATCCTGTTGCGATTGCTGAGTCGCATTGCTGCTCCATTAGTCCCGCGCGCATGAAGCGCTCGATAGAATTGCATTCTAATTTTCCAACGGCATCATATACAAGCGGTGCCGAATATCAAGGGTGATTGTGAGGAAAAGATTTCGCCTGCATGCCATCAAAACACCGTAATAGGGCAATCATTAGCTCTCGAGCGCAAGGAAAAATCTACTTACCTGCTTTGCCGCGAGCTGGCGTCGGCAGTTTGGGCGGCCTGGGGCCGTGGCGTTCTGCCGTCGCGACCGGCACGTAGGTTAGTTGGACGTTCTCTCGCGCGCAACGCAGCATCAGTCCGCCACGACTCATGTCCCCGCGTCCCGCGAATTCTAAGGGGAACAGCAAGCGCTCGCCGAAAACTCCGAGCAGAGGCTCCACATATTTTGGCGTCGCGATGCTTCCTAGGAGCACAACCCCGCAATCCGGTCCAATCATTTCGAACAGCGCGCGTGCGTCGCGTTCGAGGGGACGTCGGAACCTCGTATCCCGATGATCTATGGGCACCGCAGAAAGTTTCTTCAACTCAGTTTGCGTTACAACCGTCTCCGGTGGAACCAGACCGCGTCCGGCCATAATGACATACGCACTCGGCGCGCCGGATGATACTTCGCCAAACGCGCTGGCGTACGCCATCTTCCCGCGAAAATAAAGCCCGCTTATGAAGCTGAATAGCTCACCCAGAGGCAATCCTTGTTCGCGCAGCCGAACCGCCAACTCGAATTTCGCTTTTTGATTTGTAACCATCCTCCCGCGCATACCAGAAACGTTAGCGGGAGACAGCAAGAATACGCGGCGTGGATAAGATATTTGAGGAGCCTCTGCCGCGGCATGATTTGTAACCAGATGACGATCTCGAAGAACTCCCCAGATGTTTGCGCTCACAAAAAATGACCCTTCGTCAGGCGTACCCGCAAACGACGCCGACAGACCGAATCTTGATCATAGCTCAAGTCCAAATAAGACGGTAAATGCGGTGGCCAGCACGCTTGGGATTACGCTGGTAGTAACTCTTAGAAAATTCTAATGTCGATTTGCCAGCCACTTTCCACCAGGTGATTTATCCTTAGCTTCCCAGTACTGAGAGAACAATATGTCGAATAGCTCGGCTGCATACCGGCCAGCGCGGCGCAGCACGCGCGTTGAACACGCCATTCCTCTGAGAGTAGAAGGAGTGGATTCCTTCCGCGGTCCTTACAAAGAAGATGTCTCCACCGTAGCCATCAGTTGTCACGGCTTCAAGTACTTGTCAAAACATCAAGTCCTGGCAAATGCGCTGGTGGTTCTGGAGCTAAAGAGCAATAAACCGAATACTCCGCCAATTTCCGCGCGCGGGCGAGTGAAGTGGGTCGATCGGCCTCAAGATCCCAATGGCGTTTTTCAGACGGCTGTAGAGCTAGAGACTCCTGGCAATATCTGGGGCATCGATTCTCCGCCGCAAGATTGGCTGGCTTTCACCGGCGCGCGCAATCTTGAAATGGATACATCTAAGCCGAAACCGTTTGCCGTACCACGTCCGGAAGCGAGCGGTACCACGCCGGAAGACAAGCGCGGAAAAGCCAGCAGCATGCGCCAACCTGAAGCAACTCGATCAGCGCCCTCGACGGCACGGCCCATCGGTCAATTAATGGGCGATTTTCAGCAGCAGATGGAAGGCATGCTGGCAGAGGCCGCAGCTTCCGCGGTTCGCGATAAAGCGAGCTCGATGCTAGCGGAGCTGCGCGCCTCGCTTCGCGAAGAGGCGAAGCAAGTTCTGTCGGAAGCGAGCGCTTCGCAGGCCGGCCCGTGGATCGAACAGTCCATCAAGCAGCTCAACAAGGCTAGCCAGGAAAGCGCGCGCATCCTTTACGGCCAATGGAAGAAGAAACTCGAAACGGACGTCCAGCAGGCGCTCGAACGAGTGGAACAGCGAGGTCGCGAGCTCGAAGAGTCTTCCCAGAGCCTGGCGCTCAAAGCGGCAGAGCGGGTCCAGGGAGTGCTGGAATCTTCGCGCAAGGAAGGGGTGGGCCGAATCGTCGCGCGCTTGAAAGAGCAAATGGCGCCGAGCATCGATAACGCGCTGAAAGTGACGTCAGACTTGGCGAAGCACAAAAACGAATTGGAAAAAGCTCTGGAGCGATCGATCGAAAAATCAACGGAGCGAGTTGAGGAAATTTACGCTCGCTTTGAGAAAAAGTTCGAATCGGTAATCCAGGAAAGACTCGGCGCCGCACGTGAGGAATTGGAGGCTCAGAGCAAGGAAGCGACGCAGGTCGCTCTGAACAATCTGCGCGCATCGGGCCAGAAATATTCCGTGGAGGCGGAGCGCCACTTCCGAGAGGCGTTTCAGCCTATTGCCGACAAAGCTCTCAGCTCGCTGAAAGAAAAAGCTGCGGAGACTTCCCATCACTTTGCAAGCGAATTGGCCAGTTACAGCCGCAGCCATTTGGAGTTCGTCGGCGGCGCGATTTCAGAACTTGCCAAGGGAATGGGAAAAGCGCCAAAAGACAGGTAACATAACCCCGATCGGACAACAGAGGCATGCTCGTGGAAAACCAGATGGAATCAGGCAACGCGCAACCGACCGTCGAAGAGACTGCTTGCGGCTCGGGCGCTTGCGGAGAGCCTGCCGTTGCGAATTTTGACGCCCGGCGCCTCTGCACGGAACATTTTCTGGCTGCTTGCTTTCAGGAACTGGAAGCGCGCAACGAGAGATTGAAAAGCCAGCCTGCTGATTCTGAAATCGCCTCTTTCCGGAAATTCTTGAGCACCAGCGCGGAACAGGCACAGAAACTTTCCGACGGCCCGCAATGCGCCGACAAGGAGATGAAGACTCAGCTTCTGGAATTTCTGCTGCGCGCATCTGAATTGAGCAAGCGATTGCGTCGCAGCCCGCGGCTCACTTCTTCGGTGCCGGTATGGTTGCGGCGAGAAGATCCCAGCCGAACCTGGGAAGAAGAGACGTGGACGGTCACGACGAGCCGGCACGGCGCCGGACTGGTATGCCGTCATGCAGTCGAAGCCGGCGGCACCGTAGTTTTGTGCCGGAGAGACAAAGGGAGCCGCGCTCAGGCTCGTGTGGTTTATTGCCGGTATGACGGCGACGGCCGAAGGCAAATCGGCGTGGAGCTTCTGGACCGGGAAGATTTCTGGGACTAGCGGCGGGCCGTATGCGTCTGTAGTATCCCCTCTTTAAGAATCCGCGATAAATAAATTCCTAAGTAGTCCTTTGAGGAAAATGGATGGTTATAAATTGGGCGGGTTACGTCGACGGTTCGTCGGCGGATTTGAAGTGTTGGTGCGGCTGAGTGGATTCGAACCACCACGGTCTTGCGACCGCCAGCCCCTCAAGCTGGTGCGTCTGCCAATTCCGCCACAGCCGCAATGGGGGGGCTACTTCTAAAAATCTAAAGTTCCTTCCCGTCTTACTCCGCCAGACCACATGCCAAATATCACCGCCGCGATTACTTCTTTGGCGGCGTAGCAGGCTGCACGGGGGCCTGGGCGGGAGGAGTCAACGGAATCTGACCGCCGCCAGGAGCCGGAGGCTTCTCCGGCTTTGAAGCCGGATGTTGCGTATCTTCCATGATGGAATGGACTCCAGCTGCATCGCTCGGAGAGCGCTTAACTGACAGCGTAAGCGACGTCATCATGAAAACAATGGCGCACCAGGTAGTGGCGCGGGAAAGAAAAGTCGCCGCACCTCGCGGACCGAACGCCGTTTGGCTACCCGCGCCGCCAAACGCTCCCGCCAAATCTGCAGCCGACCCGCTTTGCAACATAATGACGATCACTAGCACGAAACAAACGGCCACGTGCAGGGTCACCAGAACAAACGTCATTCGCCAACCAACCCAGATCAGGGCGATGGCAATCAGCAGCGATAAACCCCACTTCATCCACGATGACATTCCAACTCCAATATCGCGGCCGCCGATTCGTAACGGCAGGCGGCGCTAAAAATTTACGATTGTGGCGAACGACTTCGCGTCCAGGCTCGCTCCACCCACAAGCGCACCATCGATTTCCTCCTGCGCCATCAACCCTTTTATGTTTTCGGGCTTGACGCTACCACCGTAGAGGATACGAAGTGCGGAGGCACAACCCGGCGAAAACCGCTTCCCGGCGAGCTCGCGCAATAAACGATGGGCGTCCGCTGCAATTTCCGGCGTTGCGGTTCGCCCCGTGCCGATGGCCCAGACCGGTTCGTAAGCTAAGAGAATACGCGAGAACTCCGCATCGGTCAACGCAGCAAAACCGCCTTCAAACTGGCGTTTTAGTACGGCGTGCGTCAGATTCGCGTCGCGCTCTGCCGCTAACTCACCAACGCAGACGATGGGAGTCAGGCCGGCCTGGAGCGCCGCTCGCAGTTTGCGATTCACCGACTCGTCGGTCTCGCCGAAGTATTGGCGCCGCTCGGAATGACCGACGATCACGGCGCGGCAGCCCGTTTCCACCAGCATCGGCATGGAGATTTCGCCAGTGAAGGCGCCCTCGCGCTCCCAGTGCGCGTTCTGGGCTGCGATTGCAATTGCTGTTCCGGCTGCGGATTCAACGGACGTGGAAAGCGCGGTGAAAGGTGGAGCGACGATGATCTCGCAACGGTTCGAGCCGGCGACCAGCGGTTTGAACGTTTCAAAAAATTGCCGCGTCTCCGCCCGGGTTTTGTACATCTTCCAGTTTCCGGCGATTACGGGGCGCCGAGACAATTAAAATTCCTTACTTGCATCGGATTTGTTCGACAGCGCTTCGACACCGGGCAGCTTTTCGCCTGCCAGAAATTCAAGTGAAGCTCCGCCACCGGTAGAAATATGCGAGATTTTTGAAGCCACGCCGGACTGTTCGATCGCCGCGACCGAATCGCCTCCGCCAACGATCGAAGTGGCGCCCGCCGCTGATGCCGCTGCCACGGCGCGTGCGACAGCCAAAGTACCTTGAGCGAATGCGGGCTTTTCGAAAATCCCCAGCGGGCCGTTCCAGACGATCGTGCGCGCGCCCGTAATTTCCTGATTGAATTGGGCGATGGTCTGGGGGCCAATGTCGAGGCCCATCATGTTGTCGGGAGTTTGCGCGATGTCGGTGACGCTTGCCGTCGCCGCATTCGGAGATTCAGCGACCACGTGATCCACGGGTAGAACGAAACGGAAATTGCGGCTGCGGGCGTCTTCCAAAAGACCTCGCGCAAGATCGAGCTTGTCGTTTTCGACCAACGACTTCCCTATTGGCAGGCCCTGCGACTTTAAGAAGGTGTAGGCCATTGCACCGCCGATAAGCAGCGTGTCTGCCAGCTTCATCAGGTTTTGCACTACTTCAATTTTGTCGGAGACTTTTGCTCCGCCGAGTATGGCGACGAACGGATGGTCCGGGTTGGAAACCGCTTTTCCCAGATAGGTGAGCTCCTTTTCCATCAACAGGCCGGCCGCGGCTTGGCGAACAAACTTCGTGATGCCGACAACGGAAGCGTGCGCCCGATGAGAGGAGCCAAAAGCGTCGCAAACGAAAAGCTGGTCGCACAATTGGGCTAGCTGGCGCGAAAATTCCGGGTCGTTAGCTTCCTCTTGGGGATGAAAACGCACATTCTCCAGCAGCAGGACTTCTCCATCGCGCAGGGCCTTGCTCTTTGCTTCCGCATCCGCGCCCACGCAATCGGCGGCGAAAGCGATGGGCTTGCCGAGGAGTTCGCGCAGACGCGCTGCCACCGGCGCAAGAGTGTACTTCGGATCTTTCTTGCCCTTAGGGCGGCCAAGATGAGAGGCGAGGACGAGTCTCGCGCCTTTATCGATGGCGAAACGGAGCGTGGGTAATGTTTCGCGAATGCGTGTGTCGTCCTCCACTTTGTCGCCAGCCATGGGGACGTTGAAGTCCACGCGGATGAACACACGCTTGCCGGACATTTGAAGATCGCGGATGGAAAGCTTATTCATATTCGTAACGGAAGCGGCGCGCGCTCAGCGTGCCCCCCGAAAGGATCAGAGCTTGGCAGCGAGAATCTTGATCAGATCGCGGCAGCGGCTTGAGTAGCCCCACTCGTTGTCGTACCACGCCAACACTTTCACGCAGTTGCCGCCCACCACGCGCGTGTATCCGGAATCCACAATCGACGAATGGGGATTGCCGCGGAAATCGATGGAGACCAATTCTTCCTCGGTGTAGGCCAGGATGCCTTTCATGGGCCCTTCAGCCGCGCTCTTCAGCGCCGCGTTCACGGATTCGACCGTGGCGGGTTTATTCGTCATCACCGTCAAATCCACCACGCTGACGTTGGGTGTCGGAACACGCAGTGAATAGCCGTCTAATTTTCCTTTTAGCTCTGGGATCACCAGATGAAGCGCTTTCGCGGCGCCGGTGGACGTTGGGATCATCGAAAGCGCAGCGGCTCGCGACCGGCGGAGATCGGGATGCGGCAGATCCAGGAGCTTTTGGTCGTTGGTATAGGAGTGGACCGTAGTCATGGTCCCAACGTTAATTCCAAAAGTATCGTGAATCACTTTCGCAACCGGACCCAAACAGTTTGTGGTGCAGGATGCGTTGGAAATCACGTGGTGCTTTGCCGGGTCGTAAGTCTTGTCGTTTACTCCGAGAACGAACGTGGCGTCCGGGTCCGTGGCGGGCGCGGAAATAATCACCTTCTTCACCGAGCCGCGAATGTGTTTGCGCGCATCGGCTCCCTTGGTGAAAAGGCCGGTGGACTCAACCACGATTGTCGCGCCCACCGAAGACCAGTCAAGCTCGGCCGGATCCTTTACGCGGAAAACCTTGAAACTTTTCCCGTCAACCGCAATCGAGTCTTCCGTGTGCGTAACTTTATTGGGAAGGTTGCCCAGGATCGAATCGTATTTCAGCAAATGCGCCAGGGTTTTTGAATCGGTGATGTCGTTGACTGCTACGATTTCAATCGAGGGGTCTTCCAGTGCGGCGCGGAAAATATTGCGCCCGATACGTCCGAATCCATTAATTCCGACCTTGATCGACATTGGCCCTCCCGGCACAAGCATGGATGCGGACAATCACAGAAGCGTCCGTGAAATTATTACCGAACGGTGATGCTAGGTTGCGCGGGGAAAAAAGTCAACGCGGTCAATCGTATTCTTTCACGCGGACGACCTTGTCTCCAGTGAAGGTGACAAAAGTTGTCCGCGCGGGAGGATTCCCGTAGATCCAGTCCTCGGTCTCCGTGCCGTCTGGATCGCGCTCGCGCACCTTATGGTCCGGCCGTCCCAGGGCCGCAAGCACCATTTCGTGGTCCATGCCGACGACCGCTTTCTGATCCTTGATCGCATTCTTAAATTGAGAAGGCAAGGTATCGACCCAATTTACCGCAGCAGATTGCTCCTTGGAAAAACTCAGGAACATTTGCAGCGCGGTCATCACATCATCGGCGCTCAAATCCGGGACAGGACGGCCGTAATCAAGAATGAGCGTGCCGCCCGGCTTTTGCTGCGGGCCAGTCGCTCCGGTCCCAGGCGCTTGCGATCCTCCGATACCGACCTGAACGTGCTCGCGCAAATTGAAATGCTTTTTGCCGCCGCCATTCAGTTGAACGACAATTTCCTTGGCGTGGAACTCCACACCGGTGACTTGCACTGTTTCACCCACGCTCGCCACGGTGCCTTCGTGCCGTAGAGCGCTTCTCAACTCGGCCTCGTTCAATTTTTCGCCCACCGAAATCCTGAACCCTTTTCTGCCGCCCGGAATCGGCGAAACGACTTTCGCAAATTCTCCCGAAACGTAACGGATGATTTCCAAACGCGACTGAGGTTGGAGCGGCGTCTGCTTGCCCGCCGTTTGCTGTACGACTGAAATAAACACGTCAGGGCCGAAGAAATCGTTTGAGCGAGCGGCACTCGGCAACGCGGGGAGTCCCGGCGCATCGGGGAGCATCGGCGTACGGTAGCGATTGACGTCCGCGCGATCGGCGCTGAACGCCATCGCAGCCACAACGATTAGGATGTAACGACAGTACATGGATGTCTTCGACGCCTATTTTATTGCATTTTGCCGTTTAGATGAATATGGATTCACTGCGTCCACGGATGGTTGCAGCTGAAGAGTAGGCTTCGCGTGAATGCTCATTACGGGCGCGAGAACACATCAATTCGTCATCGAAATTTGCGAACGCGAACGCCCCGGCGGTCGATGCGGATGGGAAGTATTTGCCCGCCGGCGCTTGTCGCGGCTTGCTCTAGGCGAGCGCGAGCGTCAGGCTGAATAAGCAGAGCGACGCAGCCTCCGCCTCCTGCTCCGCATACTTTCCCGCCGAGCGCTCCGGCGTCTCGCGTGCGCGCGATGATGCGATCGATGGTGGGAGTCGAAATCGTCGGCAGGTTGCGCCTGCGGTAATTCCATTCCTCGCGCAGCAACCGGCCGGCTTCATTCCAATTGCCGGCGCGCACGCTTGCCGGCATTTCGTGCGCAATCTTCGCAATTTCTTCCAAGTTCCGCCAAACCCGGCGATCGCCGTCGATATGAGCCTTCACAATTTTCCAATTATTGATTCCAGAGCGGCGCGGCTTGCCGGTGTAGCAGAGTAGCAATCTCTTTTCGAGTTGGCTCGTATCAGCGCCGAGTTCTTCCCGGTGTTCGCCTCCCAGGCCAAAAGAAATCAAGCTAACACCGCCGAAAGCCGCCGGGTAATGGTCCTGCGTGCCCGTGGGAACCCCGAGAACAACGCACTCAATGTCGCGGCTTAAGTGAATCCAGTCAACGCGGCTGCGTCCCCAGCGAGTGAGCCGATCAAACGCAGCCGCAAGCGCAACAGCGAGCGCGCTCGACCCCGAAATGCCAGCTCCCGCGGGCGCTTGCGAATGCGTGGTGATCGTCAAACCTTGCGAAGGACGAAAATGCTTCACAAATTGTGCGAGCAATGGAAGGCGATAGTTGCGAGCGCCAGCCAGCGCGTGGCATGACGCAAATTCTTCGCTTTGCTTCGTGTCCAGCGAAATCAGCTTGATGGATTTGCTGCTGCGGTGCGTTTCGATCGTGCAGGACGCGTACAGGCTAATAGCGCAGTTCAACGTGACCGCCGGCTGATGAAATAAATATAGCGGCCAGATATCCAGCGTGCCGCCGGCCAGGTCAATTCGTGTAGGAGCACGCGCTTCGATACGCATCTTGTCTGCAGACTCCTCCGCGGCTACTCTGCTGCATGACGACTACGCAACGCCATGAATTACAAATATCTCGCGCATCATAACAGATGAGCCGATGACTCGAACCTCGCAAGTGCCGCGTGAAGTGCTCGAAAAACTAATCGTTGGCTTCGACGGCCACAAATTACCGAACGAATTGCGCGACCTTCTGGCGGCCGGGCTGGGCGGCGTGGTTATCTTTCCCAGGAATTTCCGCAGCACCTCGGACCTGCAATCGCTCACCGCAGAAATCAACCGCGCCGCGGGGCTGCCGGTCTTGATCGGCATCGACCAAGAAGGCGGAACACGGTTTTCGCTGCCCGAGCCTTTCACGCAATGGGTATCGCCGCAAGCACTCGGTATGCTGGACGATGCAGCATTGCTTGAGACACAAGCAGCGGCGCTCGCGCGGGAGTTACGCGCTGTCGGTTGCAACCTCGATTTTGCGCCGATGCTCGACTTGCACACGCAACCGAAGAGTCCCGTAACGCTCGGTCGCAGCTATGGCTCCGATCCGGAAAAAGTAGCGCGTCTGGGAGTAGCGTTCGCACACGGACTTGACAGCGAACGAGTTTTAGCCTGCGCGAAACATTTTCCCGGCCACGGCGACACGGTTGTGGACCCGCACCAGGATTTGCCTGTCTTCCGAGGTGACATGAAACGCCTCAGGTTCGCGGAGCTGGTACCCTTCATGGCTCTCATATCAGCGAAAGTGCCGATGATTATGACCGCCCACATTCTTCTGCCGGAAATCGACGCCGAACTGCCTGCGAGCCTCTCTCGCAAGATCCTTGGCGGCCTTTTGCGCGACACTAAATTTGATGGAGTGATTCTGGCCGATGATTTGGGCATGGGAGCGATTACAAAGCGCCGCTCCCCGGAAGATTCCGCGGTACTAACATTTCAGGCCAGCAGCGACATGGCGCTGCTTTGTCACGATTGGAAGTTGGTGCCCTCTGTGCTCGAGCGCATCTCATCCGCTCGCACCCGGGGAGAATTTGACAACAATGAATGGGAGCAAGGCCATCGACGAATCGAGCGCTTGCGGCAAGGATTGCTTTTTGCGCATCAGCGCACGCCTTCGCTTGCAGTGGTGGGATGCGCGGAACACCGGGCGATTGCAGAGGAAATTCGCTCGCGGCTCGACAGGAAACTTGAAAAGCCTTAGCTGATAGCGGCGCGCGCTTTCAGCGTGGCGGCCGCTTTTTCTTCTTCCATCTTCTGCGAGGCCAGCAGCGGCTCGAAGCAACGGCGGCAACGCGCTTCATACATCCCGCCGGCGCCCACCACAATAAGTTCTTCTGAAGCGACCAGCCGCTGCGTATGCACCGCCGGATTTCCGCAACGCATGCAAATCGCCAACAGCTTCGTGATTTCTTCCGCCACGGCAAGCAAGCGCGGCATGGGCTCGAAGGGGCGCCCCATGAAATCCGTATCGAGGCCCGCGACGATCACACGCTTGCCAAGATCAGCCAGTTTGACGCAACTCTCTACTACGCTCTCCCCGAGAAACTGCGCTTCGTCTATTCCCACCACTTCGGTGCGCGGCGCAACTTTCGTCAGAATCTCCTCGCCTGTTTTCACCAGCTCAGAATCGAGCTCCAGTCCCGAATGGCTGACGATTCCATTCTTGGCGTAGCGCTGGTCAATCACCGGCTTGAAAATCTGGACGCGCTGCTTCGCTATTTCCGCGCGTCGCAGCCGTCGGATTAGCTCTTCGCTCTTGCCGGAAAACATTGGCCCGACGACGACCTCGATCCACCCCATGTTGCCCTTTACAATGTCCACTATCGTCTCCTGGTGCTAGGCTAGCACAGAGTTCCGTGAATATTTATGCTTGCGGGAATCGACCAACCGCGCTACCCGGCTTCACGCTTGGAATTGCGCGAATAGATTGCGCTATTGAATAGCGGAGCGAACGCATTAATAACCGCGGCTCGAAAAGCGTCTTCGCGCGTGATCAGATTGCGCGTCAAGATGCCCCACGCACCTTGTGCGTCGCGGATGCCTTTGCTGCCCGCGAACGCATCGATCGCTTCCGAAAGCTCCACACCTTCATCGATCACTGATTTTGCCAGCGCATCGGGCAGCATCACGGCTCCCGACTGCCCCAAAAATCCCAACCCCGCGCGGTCTGAAGCGTAGGCCCAATTCTCGAGAAAGACCCAGCGGGCCCGGCCGTCGCGAACGACGTCCAACCCTCCTTCCAGGCCCACAAAATATTTCCAAGGCTCATTATTTTCGCGCGCGATTAGTCGAAGCGCTTCGGCACGCTGGCGTGCGCCGGCCATGGTATCTTCGCGCGTAAGCGGAGTGTGACGGACTCCGCTCGGCACGTCCACGCCCGCCACTTCGAATTGCGCGCCCTCGTTCAAAAATGTTCCGAACGAGGCCAGGGCTTCGGTGACGGCATTTACTTTCACTCGGCGGGCGCTGCCGACGGCAATCACAATTTTCTCCATGCGGCGCGGATTCTATCAGGAAAAGAGCAAAGGGCGAGGAGTTCTGTTCCGGAAGGCAACGAACGAGACAGTGCGCGCCGTTATTTCCAGAGCGGAGTCTGTTTCTCGCGCGCAAATCGTACCGTCAGAAATTCTTTCAGTTCTTCGATGCACTTAAATAGGTGGTCGGAGCATGCGAGCATCCAGCCGCTCACCTGCTCTATGGCAATGGGCGTCACGAGATACACGGGAATGCCTTTGCGATGCGCAAAAGTCAGCTCGGCGGGCGTGCCGCCACTCTGTGCGTGTGCCGAAGGCCAGTAACAAATCAAGTAATCCGCTTTGTTCTCGATCAGATCGAGATCGAACGCGATGATCTTGCGCACCGTGCGGCGGAATCGTTCGATATCGGCGGTCTTCCACTCGCGGAAATGGGCAGCTTCTTCCTCCGTCAGGTTCTTGGTTTCATCTTCCGCCGGATCGTAAACGCGATGGCCGAGATGGTCTCGCAGGAAAGGCGCGAGCTTTCGGCGCCAAAGTCTTCCGCCATCTTCCGCGAATTCGATCGGACCGCAAAGATAAGCCAGCATAGGGTCAGAGGCAAACTGTAGCACGGGGATGGTGCGCGAGCCACCAGCTAACACCCCGCCTCGAATATAGCCGTTCTTATCAGATGTAAGCGTTTTGGCGACAGCCCACATCTTCGCTCGTTGACTTTCATAAGTGCTCTGCGAAGATTGGGCATAGCGAAAATCAGGTCGAAGAGGACGGGCTTATGAATCTATTGAAACGTCTACTGGTGGGACCTCTCTGCTTCCTTCTCTGCACATTGCCGGTTCTGGCCGGCCCCCAGGCTGGCGCACAGCACGCTGGCCAAATCAGCGCAATGATCCCGGCAGCCACGCGCAATTCGCAGCCGGCGAAAGTGAAAGATGATCTGCAGTGGAACGACCTGCTGAAGACCACTCATTCGGGCCGCCTTCGCGCCGGTTTGGACGACGGCTCGATGCTGAGCTTGGGCTCAGACAGCGAACTTCGCATCGTGCAACACGATAGTGCTTCCCAACAGACGTCGCTCGAGATGAATTTTGGCAAAGTGCGAAGCCAGGTAGTTAAGATCACGCAGCCAGCGGGCAAGTTCCAGGTCACCACGCCCAATGCCGTTATCGGCGTGATCGGTACGGATTTCTATGTGGCGTACGGCGTGAATAAAACAACCGTGATTTGTTACGAAGGGCAAGTCTCCGTCACCCCAACCGGCCAAGCCCAGGTGCAGAACAATACGGGACAAACAAGTGGAAATTCGATCCTGGTGAGCGCCGGGCAAATGGTCGAAATCGTCACGATAATCCCTGCGGGCGGTTTTCACACGAAGCAAACTCCGGTAGCCGTACAACAGAGCAGCCAGTTGGCCACGGATGTACCCGAGAATGGGCCGCCTCCTGGCCGCCCCGGAAAAGGTAACGGTCATACGGTGCGCAATCTCATTATCGGTTCGGCGATTGCAATTGGGTTGAGTGTGGGCATCGCTGTTGGCACCGGTGGAACTCAGACCCCGACGCGCGGCAAATAGGCAGATGCGCGGGTGGCAGGCGGAATTATAGTAAGGCGGTAAGAGCTGCCGCAAATTCTCCTTCTCGCTTGCGAAATCTATGAGACTGCAGGAAGAGTCCTCGTCCCGGTGGCCGGCATGGCTGAGAAGGCTGCCCTTGGGCCGAATCGACGTGGGCCTTGCCCTGCTGGTCACTTTAGCGGGACTCACCCTTTTTGTTTTCTCCGGCATCAACGCTGACAATCGGGCAGGCTTTGTTTTCATCCAAAACATCGAGCAGAGCTCGCTGGACATGCGATTCGGTCTGCGCGGCAAGCGTCTGCAAGACCCTCGCATCGTAATTGTCGGGATTGACGAAGAAACGCTGCAAAAAATCGGCTCCTTCCCTCTTCCGCGAAACAATTATGCAACGTTGGTGGAGCGGCTTAATGTCGGCGGCGCGTGCGTGATTGCTTTTGACTTCACATTTCCGACTCCGGAAAGCAATTCCGGGCCGCAAGCACTCCAACAATTGCAGAAAAATCTCGGTGCTTCGATCTCGCCAAATGTCTTGAAGCAGGTGAAAGAGTTGGAAGTTTCCACGGACCAGGATGCCAACTTTGCCGCGGAGTTGAAAAAAGGCGGCGACGTAATCCTCGGCCACATCTTTCTTGCTCCGGAGCGGGCGAAGGCGGCCGATACCAAATCAGCGGAGGAGTACTTCAACATCGTTTGGGCTCAAACGTTTCCTCAAGTGGTGCCGGTCAAGGGCAAAGACGGGCAAGCTTTTAGCATGGTAACTGCGTGGAGAGCGAACGGCGGAACAGTTGCCGCCGGTGTGGAAGCCAACATCACCAAGATTGCGGAATCCGCAGCTTCTTACGGCTTCTTGAATATCAATGCTGACGCGGACGGCACACTGCGGCGCGCCTTGCTGATGGTCCGCTACCAGGAGAAGGATTTCTTTCCTTCCCTGCCCCTGCAAGTGATCCGACAATACGAAAAAATTCCGGACCAGCAGATCGTGGCATACATTGCCGAGGACGGCTTGGAGCGAATCCAATTCGGCGACCACCTTCTAAAACCATCGCGCAATGGCACCGCCCTCATCAATTACGCCGGTCCGTATAACACTTATCCGCACTATTCCATGGCCGATGTCATCAGCGGAACAACTCCACCCGACGCATTTCGCGACAAGATCGTTCTAGTAGGAGCAACAGCCTTGGCCATAGGCGACGTACGTAACACTCCTTGGGAGGACGCAGACTACATGGGAGTGGAAGTGCACGCGAACATCATCGACAATCTGTTGCACAGCGGAGAAAAAGGCCACGGATTTCTGACGCGCGGAACCGATGAAGAAATCGTGGATGTGGCTTTTATTTTGACCTTCGGCATCCTCTTTGGATTCCTGTTCAGCCGCATCGCGCCTCTGTATTCCACCATCACCGTCATCGTCACCCTTGTAGCATTCGCTTGGTTTGTCTATTTCAGTTTCGCCAGCCACGGGAGGTGGTTTAGTTTTGTGATTCCCGCCGGCACTCTGGCCGCGAACTACGCAGCCATCACCAGCTTCCGCATGATTAGCGAGGAACGCGCGAAACGCCAAATCCGCAAGAGTTTTTCGCAGTATTTGTCGCCGGGCGTGATTGAGTTGATTGAAAAGGACCCTGAAAAGTACATCCGGCCCGGCGGCGAGATGAAAGAACTTTCCATCATGTTCAGCGACATCCGCAGCTTTACCGCGCTATCGGAAGGATTGTCGCCGGATGAACTCGTGCACTTGTTGAACGAATATTTCGGCGCCATGACCGAGATTATTTTCGCGCACCAAGGCACGCTTGATAAATATATCGGTGATGCCATCATGGCTTTCTGGGGCTCGCCCTACCCGCAGGACGATCACGCTTTCCGCAGTTGCACTTGCGCGCTGGAGATGGTCCGGGAGTTGGAGAGATTGAATGTCAAATGGCGCAACGAAGGACGGCCGCCCATTGCCGTGGGCATCGGGCTGAATACCGGGCTCGTCAACGTGGGGAACATGGGTTCAGCCCGCCGGCTGGCCTGGACGGTGATGGGCGACAACGTAAATCTCGCTTCGCGCCTGGAAGGGATCACCAAGCAATATCACTCCAAGCTGGTGATCAGCGAGGCGACCTACCGCCAAGTAGCGCACCAGTTTGTTTGCCGCGAACTGGACAAAATAAAAGTGAAGGGGAAAACCCATCCGGTAAATATCTACGAGTTACTTGACGTGGCGTCGGAAAAACACAAATACGAAACTCTGCTGGCGCAATTCGATCATGCCATGGCGGCTTATCGAAACCAGGATTGGCAGGAAGCCGCCGACCGGTTCGCGCAAGTTCTCACAGCTTATCCCGACGATGGACCGACGCAAGCGTTCTTGGAACGCGCTGTGGAATTCATGGAAGCGGCTCCGGAGTCTGGTTGGGATGGCGTGTACGTGATGAAAACAAAATAGGGCATATTTTATCTCTGAGGAAAATTCATGGCCGTGTCGCCCACAAGTATGCTGATGGCCGAAGCAGCATTCACCGTGGGAGGGGAACCGTAGGTAATCGCTACGCGCGTCTGTGAAAGCGGCGCATCATCCACGAAGTGGATTGTTCCGCCGTCTTGTTCAATACCCAATTGTCTCCACAGTGCAGGAAGATCGACGTCGTAGGGCTGGTCTTTCATTTTTTCGTAAAGCGGACGCAAGACATGCACGCCGACCGCTTGATCCCCAACATCGAGAGCTTTGATAAGCTGCCAGTCCTGACGAATGTCTCCGCCGGCATTCAGGATTCCGCGCAACGCGTCGTCTAACCCTTTTTTGTTCCCGGTTTGACGATGAATATCGATATCGGCGAGGAAACAATAAAGCGCGCCGCCCCAGTACGTGCGTCCCCAGGTATGCGTTTTGTCGAGGCCTTTGTCTCCCGGCGCAGGAAGGCCTTGATGCAAATCCCGCACGAGCTCTCTCCACATTTCCGTGGCGTCCATGTGTTTTGCTCTCACGCGAGCGATAGGCTCCACATAGGTTGCGATTCCCTCTTCAATCCAGTGGTGTTCATCGGCAACGGACGGGAAAGAGAGGTGAACCATTTCATGGGTCAGCATCCAGTCTTTCGCGAAATCTTCGAAAGTGGAATCGCTGCCCACATGAATGGTGATGAATCCGCCTCTTTCGCCGAACGTACGGCCATTTCGGACACCTTTTCCGCCGGACGGAATAATGCGCAGCAAAACGTGAGGAAGAGGAAAGCGCCCGTAATACGTGCTGACTGACTCAGCAGCCCACTGAACCCATTTGAGCAAATCTTCCTTCGAAACTTGCAGCGGGCCTTTCTCCACCGCAACATCAATGCGCGAATTTCCGATAACTATGGTGGATGTCATTTCGTCAGACCGAAAAGTCCCTGCCGCGGCCACGCAGAGTACGGCTAAGCATAGAAGACCCGCGCCTTGAAATCCCTTGAAATTCATTTTGCAGCCTGCCTTGCTCGCGCAGCCCGCTAATTCATCTGGCGAGCATCAAGCCACGGAGGAGCGAGTCTCTGCGGATTCTGAATATTTTCCGTTTCCGATCAGTCGCCTGAAGAGCGTATCGAGCGAGAGTTTACCAGGGCCGAAAATCAAAATGAGCAGACCCACAAATAGAAAAATGAACGGATCGGCGCCATAAAACTTCCCGGGGTTTGAGAAAAAGGCGAAAAACGACTCTCTATCCGCGGTCAAATACGCCATAATCATATCAATTACCAGGCCCAAAGCCGCGATTCTCGACAACAATCCCAAAGCCAGCAGAATTCCAGCCACGAATTCAAAACTGGCAACGAAACCCGCCGTAAATCCAGGTGCCGGCAGCCCGAGACTCGCAAAGAATTGCGTCACATGCGGCAGGTTGTGAAGCTTGCCCCAGCCGTTTTGCGAGATTTGCCAGCCCCAGTACACCCGCACCACCAACAAAAATGGCGATGGAAGGCTGCAAACGGCCCGGACGAAGCCGTTATAAAGTCGCAGGATTAGATTTCCGTCGCTGTTCATTTCCGGACCTACGCGTCGCGAGAAGTCGCATCAGCCGACTTGCGTCTCGGCTCGTTCTTCCCGGTTCCGCAGAACCATCCCAGCGCCGACCAGGTCTGAAACCAAAATTGCACGTGCGCGGGCCGTTCTTCGGCTGCAATCGCGCTCTTTTTCAAAGCGGATTCAACCGCGCTGCCCAGCGTTTTGCCTGCGCGAAGGCCGCTCAAAATAGCGAATTCCTCGCGCTCGAGCCGGCGAAAATAAACCGAATCGTCCATGCGATGCACAACCAGGAAAATCGCCTCGGGTTTTAGTCGAGCAACCGCCGAGACGCGTTTTCGGTGATGCCGCTCGCTAAACGCGTTGCTGGCGTAATCCGTGTCCAGTTCGTCTTTACGTACTTCCAGCAATAAATCATCAACCGGATAGCGCAAATCCACCAGCTGGACATAGGGCTGGAGGCGCAACCGAAGTTTTGCCGGGTCCGCGCCCGCGAGGTCTTCCGGCTTCAGTGAGGGTTCGGCGGCTCCGTCGAAAGCTTCGATATCGGCCCATTCCAAACGTACCATGTCCAACGCTAACGGCTGTTTCGTGCCGGCCCATTCAGGATGTTTTTGCAGCCAACCGTGCAGACGCGAACCCAAATTGCGCAAGGTAAACGATTGCGAGGGGCAATCGGAAAGATACGCTTTCGCCATGCGATCGAAGCGGCTTCCTCCTAGCACGGCGCGCAGGCCTGGAAAATCCTCGGCCAAACCCGACAGCAAACGAAACCAATATTGACGGTTGTAAATTTCCAGGCGCTCGAACGAAGTGAGGCGGTCGTTCGGCTTGATAATTTCAGAAGCGACGGCGCGCATCGAACGCCCATCGGTCGCCACTGAACGCATGCGCTCGGACGGCGTGAGCGGCGTCATCACCGCGCGAGCCATGCGGCGCTGCAGGCTGAGCAGTTTCATACGGCCGTCGCCAGCGAGGCGCTGGCAAGGAATCGATTGGCTTTCAAGGCCTCGTCATGCACTTCGTCAAATGACGGAATGCTGTCGTCCCACTCCAGCAGCGTTGCGGTGTGGCCAATGCGTTCCACCGCGCGCGCGTACAATTTCCACACCGGATCGATTACGGGATGATCGTGCGTATCCAGAATGTACTTGCGGTATTTTGAATGGCCGGCGATGTGGATCTGCGCCACACGCTCGGCGGGAATGCTGTTCACGTAAGTGTAGGGATCGAAATTGTGATTGCGCGACGAGACGTAAATATTATTTACGTCCAGCAGAATCCCGCAGTCCGCACGCTCGACAACCTCATTCAAAAATTCCCATTCGGTCATTTCGGAAACGTGGAACTCGGCGTAGCTGCTCACGTTTTCCACCACCACAGGAATCTCCAAATAATCGCGGACTTCGCGAACCTTTTGCGCCGTTATTCGCGCAGCCTCGAAGGTGTAGGGCATGGGCAGAAGATCGTGCGTGTAGCGGCCGTCCACGCTGCCCCAGCAGAGGTGGTCCGATAGCCAGGGAGTGTTCGTGCGCTTCACCAGCGTTTTCAGCCGGCGAAGATGCTCCCGGTTCGGGGGTTCCGCCGAACCGAAATACATGGAAACGCCGTGCTGCACCACTTTGTACTGCTCCATAATTTGATCGAGGATGTGCAGCGGACGCCCGCCATCGATCATGAAGTTCTCGGAAATGATTTCGAACCAGTCCACCACCGGTTTGCGCGTAAGAATGTGATGGTAATGCGGCGCGCGCAAACCGATTCCAATTCCATAGTCGGTAAAATTATTAAATCGATTCGCAGGCATTCGCTGCTCCGGTAAATCGAAGGGGATGTCGAGGGCCGGCATGTTAGAGACTCCGGCCCTCAACCGGAGAAAGCTTTCGCTTTGTTACTCGGGCATCTTCGAGCCGTCGGTTGCGCAGCCGCCCTTGCCCTTGCAAGAGTTCTTGCCTTTGCAGCCGTTGTCGCTCGATTTACATCCACCCTTGCCCTTGCAAGAATTCTGACCCTTGCAAGCATGCTTTTCCTTCACCTTCTTGTCGGCCGGCGCCTGATCGGCCTGCGCCGCAGCTCTCAAACCGGGAAGAAGATTTGAGGCTTGAATCGTTGCGCTAGTACCAGCAAGCAGACCTGCGAGTGCTGCACCAGCAACCAGAGCCTTCTTTGACTTTGTCATTTCCCGAATTACCTCCTGTAGAGTTTGGACTGCAACCACTCCTACTTGTTACTACGCCATCCAAGCATATTCGGATGTTTCTGTTTGGGTTGGTTTTATAACACTGGGCCGGTTCCAAGCCCCGGTGGAATCCGGGGGAGTGCCGACGGAGGATACTCCAAAGAATCGGTAGCCTACAATAGAATTTGCAGGCCTATCCAGGGAATTTACATGCATATCCGCAGGCTCAGAAAGCTGTTAGACGCAAGAAGGCCGCATGCGTTTCCGGAAGCATGCCGGTACTGGGATGCCCGTTATCAGGCCGGTTGCGTTCACCGACTAAGCGGTGCGACACCATTCGCAATGACATTGGATGGTTGGGCTGGGCGCGGTGAAATGTTGGAGCGGGATAAGAGAATCGAACTCTCGCCTCGACCTTGGCAAGGTCGCGTACTACCACTATACGAATCCCGCCCGTAGACTACCGTGATTCTTGATTATTTATAGCACGAGGCCTACATGTGAACAAGGGCTCGCGAGGCGAGGTGTTTGCGGCTACACCGGAGCTATACTGCCGGCGATAACGCGATACATAGAACGCCTTTAATCTACCTCGAGAATCCGCGTAGCTTTTACGATGGGAGATTTCTTTTGGCGAGCTGCAAAACGCTGGGCCCGATCCCGGTCGATGTAGACGCGGGCGAATCTTTCGCCGTCATGGTAGAAGACAGTCACTTGCCAGTGCTGATGCTTCCTTCTCTTATCTCGATGCAGCCGGGTTGACTTCGATGGTCTCTTTTTCTTCACGATGAATGGGCCTCAGGCTTCCCGACTATGGCAAGTTTAGGAAGCGCGCGCAAGTAACTAGTTAATGGTTAACCCTCCTATACTTTTCTGACGTCCCGTTTGGAAACTCTTCTGTTTCAGATTGATACACCTGATGGCATGAGCGGTTGCTCTGGAACTTTCGTGATTCCCCTAACGTAATACCAGATGAGGGACGATAAGAGCGCTGAGGGGACTCGTGGCGATGTGCTTAGAGCGCGAACTGGAAATCGAAGATTTGAGGAATCATTCGCAGGAAATGATTACGGAGCTTCGAGATGTACTCTCGTTTGGAGCAACGCTGGTTCCAGACCCCAAGCGGGTGGGATTTTATGAGGTAAAACGCGATGAACGGTCTTATTACATCTATGTTTCGCCGACTTCAGCAAAGGTCTTGCTCATCGCTGCTTGGAACCCTGCGGAATCACTTCCCGCGGAGGTTGCAGTTTCGCCGTAACACTCCACTCATGAATCCCCGCGAATGTGGTGCGTCAGGACGTGGGGAACATATTGCTGAAATTCAAATCGCTCAGAATTTGCTTATTGAGTTTATAGATTGCCGGGTTGTCGCTCGTTTTGGCATACACAAATCCACCGGACTCGCCCGATATCTGCACGGTTAGCTTCTTGCCGGATTTATCCGTTAGAGTGGCCTCGAAAGCGGGCTTAGCCAACTTGGCGCGAAGGTCAGCCGGGGGCTGGTCGAGAATTTGTTCAGCCGAAGCCTGCTCCAACGGCAAAAATAGCTTTGAGATCTCAGCCGATTTTCCTTTCTGATCAGTGGGCGCGTCGATCGTCCAGTCCGTGTCAGATTTGCGCGTGCAGATAAACGTGCCGCTGGCATTGTGTATCTCCACGTGATTGATAGCGGCGGGATCAAAATGCGCCAACTTTTTATCTCGTAGATCGCCGGCGGTCTGTGCGAGTTTTTTGTAAAGGCCTTCATCAACGCGAAATATTGTGGGCCGTGAGGTATCGCGGGCGAAATACTGTCCGTCTTCCTTTTTACCAACGATCAGCGTCGTCGTTTTCCCTTGGGTGTTTACGGCAGCGAAGGAAATAGCCGGACTTGCCAGACCGTACTTCCCCAAATGATCCGGCGATTCGCTGGTAACGGCAGTCATTTTCGCCGAAGAGATGGTAGCGAGGAGACCGTCGATACTGCTCGCATCCCCTCTTGCTTCGGCGGGTTTCGTAAACTTCCATTCCTCTTTCTCTTTCTTTGCCGAAACCTGGCCGGAAGAGTTCTTCAGATCGAAAGCCGCTACGTCACTGCTGGTCAGATGAAGCACATTGCGATCGCGCAATTCCTGAAGGGATTTACTTGCGCTGATCAGGAGCGATTCGGGAAGGAGCGCAGCATCTTTTCCCGAGTCCACCAACGCGTACGCGGAGATTCCGGTGAAATCCTTACTGCCCAGTGCCAAAGTATGTTTTGCGCCATTCTGAAGCTGAAATTCCAATGAAACAGCCGGCGGATCAAGGCCGAATACCTTTAAACGGTCTGGAGTTCCCGGCTCAATTTGCGAGATGCGCGCGCTGGCAAGGCTATCGACGATTCCTTCCACGGACGTTTGGTCGGCTTGCGTTTCGATCGGCTGGGTGACTTGCCAGATGCCGTTGCGTTTTTCGAAATGCAGAACCGGCTCAGCTGGATTCGCTGGATGCTTAATCGTGAGAGAGCTTACGTCCTGTGGCTGGATCGAATAGGCCAGCTTCTCGGTGTCGGCCGGCTCCTTTTCAATTTCCTTCTGGCTTCGCCGCCAGTCGAAATAATACACCGCAGCGCCTAAAACAATCGCCGCGAGAAGCACCAGTAAAGTGGATTTCCTGATCATATAAATGGATGTTCCGGCGGCCGCGAATTACCGGCGCTTCCACCAGATGTAAACTCCCGAAAAAATTACAATGCCTGGAAGAAAGAAGAGAGTGAGCCAAGTGAGTGCGCTGCTTTGGCCCTGAGTTAGAGTAACGTGGCGGTTTGTCGGAGATTTTGGACGAATGGAAATTAGATTCTCGTCCTGCGCGAGCCAATTGATCGTGTTGTAGAAGAGATCTCCGTTTTTCTGCTCGCCCACGTAAGGATTCGCGGCAAACGCCGAATTGCCAATCACAACTAGGCGGGCTTCTCCGCTTCCTGATTTTCGCGATGCGGCCACACCGAGCGAAAGTGGACCGGCCGTCTTCGGATCAAACGATAGCTTGTTTTGTCCCTGCTTCAAGTTCGGAACGGTGAAACTGCGGGCCGACGTCTTCAAGAGTTCAACCGTTTGGGGTTCTGTTTTCGATTTATCCGCGATAGAAACCGTCCGGGCGAGTGGGAAGAAAGTCATCATGTTCGTGAAATTCTTGGTGATGGGGCTTTCACCAAAAGTCGTCACCAGGGGAATGGCCGGGCCGGCGCCGATGAGACTGCCCACGCCGCTTGCATCAATTACAACATTGTCGCCGATGTTGGTGTTCCAGGCGCTGAAAACCTCACCAAGCTTCGGATCGGTTTGAGGGTCAACCAGGATCAGAACCTTCCCTGTTCCCTGCAAATACTTGTCGAGCATGGTGGCTTCTTGAGGGAAAAATTGTTGTGTGGGGCCCGCATCCACGACCACGTCGCAATCGGAGGCTATGCCACTTTCAGAAACGAGATTGATCGTCTTGGTAGCGTAATTCTGCGATTTCAATCCGGCGTCCAGGCGGCTGAAGCCATTTTCGCCGGCGTCTTTCAATGACTTTTCGCCATGTCCGGTGACGAAGCAAACTGTCTTCACCTTGTCTTGGGTAACTTTCATAATCGCGCGAGTGATGTCTTCTTCGGAGATGGCGCCGCCTATGCCAGATTCCAGATGTTCTTTTTGCGGGCCGGAGGCGAGGACCACGTCGCCCATTCGCGTCGCACCGTATTCTTGAACGATCTCAGGTTTCTGATGGGGATCGACGTTTTGGAATTTCAAATGGCGACTCAAGCCAGTGTACTCAGCCATCTCGTCGTCGAGAGCCTGATTGGGGGCCTTATCGAAATGGACGATGGTGACGTCTTTCTGCAGGCCGACAACGACTTTCTTGGTCTGATCGGAGAGCGTATTCAGCTTTTCGGTAGTCAGGTCAAAGCGTTTATGATGGCGGAAGCCCACAAAATTCAGGACTACCAGGATTGCGAGTACCGCCAGCGTCAGGATCGCGGTGTTGGTGCCGAGCTGCGAAGAGCGCCTGGAGAAAAAAACGATAATGTAAGAAGAACCGATAACCACCGATGCGAGCACGAACAAGCCGCCGAGTATCAGAACGACTTTGCTGAAGGTAAGTAGTTCGGCCTGAATCGTATAGCGCAGATACCCGGCGATGAGCATTGCCACACCCATCGAGCCGATGAATTTTGCCAATTCTTTGCGATCCCATTTCATCCTGCAGATTCCTCCGTCAGATTGCGTATTCCAGAAACGTGGCTTAGGCCCGGCGCCAGCGCATGGAATCCACCGAGCGCACGGTCAAGAAAATGAAAAGCACGATAAAGCTGGCGTAATAAATCAAGCTGGAAGTGTCGATAATGCCCCGGGTAAAGTCCTCATAATGTCGGATGACCGAAAGATAATGCAGCACGGCGCCCGCGACGCTGTCGGAATTGCGTCCGAGAATGTCGATTACCCAGATAAATAGCGAAGCGGCGAAAGTGATCGCGGCCGCGATGAGCTGATTTTCCGTTAAAGACGAAACAAACGACCCCAGCGCCAGTAACGACCCGCCGAGAAGCAGCACTCCAGCGTACCCGGCAAGCACCATGCGCCAGGGCATCATCGGGTCGCTATGAAGGACCATGAAAATCAGGTAGCTGGCGGTGGGCAACAACATGATCGCAAACAGAGAAAGCGAAGCCAGGAATTTTCCAAGCACGATGTCCAGCTCGCTGATCGGCGACGTCATCAGCAATTCCATGGTGCCGCGTTTACGCTCCTCGGCATAAATACTCATGGTCAGAATCGGCGTGAAAAATAAGACCAGAGTCGAGAGCAAGCCAAAAAAGGCGCGCAGGACCTCTGCGGGAGCATCGAAGCTAGGCGCGCCTCCCATCTGCATGCTTTGCATTTCCATCCGAAACGATTCTTTAATCACTTCGGTCAGGATCACGTTGAAGAAAAAAGCGCTCAGAATCAGAAAAAGACCGATGAAAATATAGGCGATGGGCGAAACAAAATAGTGGCCCATCTCCTTGCGGTAAATTGCGTACAAACTTTGCATGATGCTTGGCGCTCCTTCGATGAACTGGAATTAACTGGCCGGCTGCGCGTGGGCAGAATCGTCGGTCGTAAGCTCGAGGAAGATCTCTTCCAGACTCAGGCGAACCCCGCGAAGTTCGAAGAGAGGCCAGCCATTTTGGACAATTTTCGCGGCGATCTCGCTGCGCAAGTCCTTGCCCTGCGCCGCCTCCACGGTGACGACCTGCCGGCTTCCGGACCGTTGCGGTTCAACTACCACGCGCGTCGCGCCAGGGATTTGCGCGAGGGCGTCGCGTAGAGGTCTCTCCGGGGCGTCTGCTTCGATACGAATCTTCTGGCCACCCTTGAGCTGCGAGGTCAGATTCTCCGGAGTATCCACCGCGGCTACTTTGCCTTTGTTGATGATGACCACGCGATCACACGTCATGCTGACTTCCGGAAGTATGTGCGTGGACAGAATGATAGTGTGGTCTCCTGCAAGGCCCTTGATCAGGTTACGGACTTCAATTATCTGTTTCGGGTCCAGCCCCACCGTCGGTTCATCCAGAATAATAACGTCGGGATCGTGCACCAGCGCTTGCGCGATGCCTACACGCTGCTTGTAACCGCGCGACAGCCGTTTGATCAATTCCGACCGCTTGTCTTCCAGGTTCGTTTTTCGAAGCGCATCATCGATGCGAGCGGGACGCCGCCCAGCAGGAACGTTTTTTATGCGCGCGACAAAATCAAGATAGGTCTCAACAGTCATGTCGGGGTAAACCGGAGGAGTTTCGGGCAAGTACCCGATTCGCCGGCGAACTTCCATCGAGTCGCGAAAAACGTCGAAACCGGCAACGCGAGCAGTCCCGGAAGTGGCGGGCATGTAGCCGGTCAAAATTCGCATGGTCGTAGTCTTGCCGGCGCCGTTGGGTCCCAGAAAACCGAGAATCTCGCCTTTGTTCACGGTAAACGAAATGTCATCGACCGCCTTCACGGTGCCGTACGACTTCGTCAAATCCTGAACTTCAATCAACGCATTCCTCCAAGCCAGATGAACACAACCGAGTCGCCTGCCCTGATCCGAGCCAATGGTTATACTAAAAATGGATAAAAATTGAAAATGCAGAGGCCGCTTGCAGCGTACAATGAGTCTTCAGTCTTAATTGAGATGCCACCAAGCCTTGCCAGAGTTGTCGCGGTGGAGTCCACAGATCAGCCGCGGGACAGGGAATCAGCTTCATAGCAGGCAACAGCATGCTGACTCAGTGCATCCACTTGCTGACGAATGTTGCGCGTTCTTTCCTCCCGAATGTTGCGCCGAGGCGCAGCGACGGTCCAGGCAGATCGCCGCGCGCGGAACAGCGCAGGGCTCTGGGAGATGTGCGTTGACACTTTGAGGCCGTTTTGTTATTCAATTTGTTTCGCATTCTTAGCTAAAGTTTCGAGAACGGGTTCTGTCCCACCGGTCTGGGCGAATCTGAAAAAGACATCCAAGGTGATATGACAACTTCGAAGGCGTATGCCCAGATTTTAAAAAGTGCTGCAACCCCGCGCGAAAATGCAGCGGACAAGTTGAGTTTTAGAGTTCCAGCATCGCGAATACGACTACTGGGGTTCGTGATGCTGGCTTTTCTGGGCATGGGACTTCTGGCAAGCTGCGGCGGCGGTGGCAGTGGGTCCATCACGCTGGAAGTGCTTCCGAATACTTCGCAGACCGTAGATCAGGGCCAGGTAATAAACTTCACCGCTATTCTGGGCAACGACACGGCAATGATGGGTGTCACTTGGACGCTGACGGGCACGGGATGCGCCGGCACGGGATGCGGCACGCTCACCAACGTCACGAAAACGTCCGTAACGTACACCGCGCCGACGAACAGTTCGATTGCCCTTGCAGTCAGTTTGAAAGCGGTCGCCAATGGGAATTCCGGCGCTACGGTGACAACGGCGATCAGCGTCGTTCTGCCACCCACTTTCACGACCACCACTCTCCCGAACGGCTCGAATGGCCAGAATTACAGCCAGCAGATCGCAGCGACGGGTGGTGTGCCGCCGCTGGTTTTCAGCGTGGTTTGCCCAAATCCAGTCCAAAAGAATTGTCTCCCTGTCGGGTTAACACTGAACCAGACGGGGGTGTTGTTGGGCACTCCTACCGTTCCCGCCACGTATACGTTTTACGTAAAAGCGACGGATAACGGCGCGGTGCCGCAGCCAAACGGCTCGGCGCAACCACTTTCAGTTTTGTCAACGCTCTTCACGGTGACGATCAATCCTGCGACGGCGCTCTCGGTGACGACGACCTCTCTGCCCCCTGGAACTGTGAATCAGCTCTACAGCGGGACGCTAAGCGCTGAGGGTGGGGTCCGGCCATTTACATGGAGCGTGCCTGCAAATAGTTTGCCTCCGGGCTTGGCCTTAAATACTTCCACCGGAGTGATATCGGGTACGCCGACGACTGCAGGCTCTGATTCTTTCATAGCAACCGTGCAAGACTCCGCCATCCCGATGCAAACGGCAACGTCGGGAACGCTCACGATCTCGATTCAGTCGCCCCATCCACTACAAGCAACCACGGCGCCGCTACCTCCAGGAATGACGGCCACGCCCTACAGTGCGAGTCTGACCGCTACGGGCGGAGTTCAACCTTACACATGGAGCTTAATTAGCGGACAGCTCCCTGCTGGACTGACATTGAATCCTCAAGCGGCAACGATCACGGGCGTTCCAATTATGACAGGCAGTTCGACCTTCACAGTTCAAGTGCAGGATTCCGCTTCCGGCACAGGCGGCCCAGCGAAAGCGACACAACAGCTCACCATAACTGTCACAACGGGCTCGACGAGCACCAACTCTTTGATCATTGGCTCCTACAGTTTCCTGTTCGATGGATTTGATTTCAATGGAACAGTATTAATTGCGGGAAATTTTCTGGCTGACGGAACGGGAAATATATTAAGCGGCGTTGAGGACATCAACCGCGTATCCGGCGTAGTGACTGGAACAAGCCTGAAGGGAACGTATAACGTCGGTGCGGATGGACGCGGCACGATGCAGTTGATTGCCACGAATGGTTTGGGCGCCGTGTTCACCGCCAACTATTTGCTGGCAATTGACTCCAACTTCAACCTGCACGTTATCGAGGATGATACGACCGGCGCGGCGGGCGTAGGAATCACGCACGGGTCGGGAATCATGAAACCCGTAGTGGGAGGATTGTCCGCGGCCAACTTCAGTGGAAATTACGCTTTTGAGTTCAACGGCCGGGACTTTCTGGCCGCACCAGCCGTGCTCGCAGGAGTGGTCACTGCCGATGGTTCCAGCATTTTGAGCCCCGGCGAAGCGGACTTTAACGACGCCGGCGTATACAGTTCGCAGATTTCGCTCACTGGCAACTTCACCGTATTTTCGAGCAACTCGAAGGGCGAAGCGCAGATGGTGTTTCAACCTCCGACCAGCGCGCAAATAAAACTGACATTCTTTTTTTATTTTGTTTCCGCCAAAGATATTCTCTTCATGGAGATTGACGCCGGCACTGCGAGCAATCCGTTTCCCCGGCTTAGCGGCGAGATGTTCTTGCAGGACCCGCTCACACAATTCAATCAGAGCGTTTTACAAGGTTCGGGAGTTGTAACCGGCACGGGACTGGCTGCGAGCAATTCGACCGTTTTTGGCGGAATTTTGGCTTCCGCTTTGGGCGATGGAAGCGCGACGCTGGCGTACACCCAGAATGACGCCGGCACGGTCACAACGAATTCCCTTTCGGGCACCTATCAGGTGCTTCAAAACGGCCATGTGTCGTTCACGAATCTTGGCTCTCGATTAGCGGGAGCGTATTTGATCGGTCCGAACCAAGGATTCATCATTGGTTCGGATTCGGCTGCAACATATGGTCTGCTCGAGCAGCAAACGGGCGTGCCTTACTCTCTCTCGTCCGTGCAAGGCAGCTATGCTCTGTTCGCGCCCAAGGAAGCGGATACCAATGTCGTGAACATGACCGGCCAGCTGAGCGCGACGGGCAGCGGAGCCATTAACGGTATTTTGGACGAGTTCATTCCTCCTAGTACACCGGCTACGGACCAGACGTTCTCGGGAACCTACACGGTTGCGTCCGATGGCAGTGGGAAGATGACTCCGAGCCTCGTAAATGGTTTCCCGGCGAACCTCGTTCTCTATGATGTTTCGCCGAGCAACGTGCGAATGATTCCTGCGGACCCCGGTTTGGGCGATCCTCAACCCCAAGTGATTTTCCTGACTCACTAAAAGTGTTCTCGCAGCGGATTTTTTCCCTTCGTCTGCTGTCAACGGCAGGCCGCGAGAGCTTTGCCTTCGTACCTGAGGTTGAAGCTTAGCGCGATACACCGCTTACATTTATTGACCTCGATCGTCTGACCTCTGTTGGAGTGCTCCATTGCAATCTGAGACCCACCCGATGACTAATTGTCGAAAAATTATCCCTTTCACCGTGGTCTCTGTTTTGGTGTTTTGTTCCGGAGTGAAAGCTCACAATCCGCAAGCCGCCGCGTCCAGAGAACTGCCAGCGCCGGCGGAAATATTCAATGCCGCAGAAGACGCGATGGGAAGTAAGGATGCACTCGCGCACATCCGTTCGATTTCGGCGATCGCTGCCTGCCACGGACCGAAAGGCGACTATGAGACGCGCATCGTTTCGGACAGAGATGGGAATTTGTCGTTCCAGCAATTCTTTCCAGACCACAAAAACATTGCGGGAATCCTGAATGGTCGAGGCTGGCAACTAGCGGACCATGGCCGAGCGGAATGGATCGATACTTCCGAGACTGCCGTCCTCCGCGGTCATGAATTCCCTATGATGGCCATCGATCTTGGGAAGCGCTTCCACGATTTCAAGACCGTAGGCACTACGGAATTCGAGGGGCAGCGAGCGATTCAAGTTGCCATGACCGATGACTTGGGACATCCGGCGGCTGCCTACTTCTCGCCTAGTTCCCACTTGCTCGAGGGGCTGACCGTGACAAACGCGCGCACTGGAGGCCCCATAACCATTCGGTTTAATTCCTGGAAATCGGTAGGGGATGTCAAAATCGTGAGTCATGTCACTATCCGTGCCGGTTCTGAGACGTACGTCTTTGATTTTAAGAATTTGAATTTAAACGCAGACGATGCCAAAACATTCGAAATCCCGAATGGCCCCACGGGGAAGACCGAGCCGAATTGAAGACCTGCAATGATCTATCGTATTACTTCTTCTTTTCTTCGAGACGCAACGCGGCGGAGTTGATGCAAAAACGGAGACCGGTGGGCCTGGGACCGTCTTCGAAAACGTGTCCGAGGTGCGCATCACAGCGGCTGCAAAGCGCCTCGGTGCGGACCATGCCGTGGCTTGTGTCCCGTTCCATCTCAACATTTTCGGCTGCAATCGGCTGGTAATAGCTGGGCCAGCCTGAACCGGAATGAAATTTCGCGTCGGAGCTGAAGAGCGGCTGGCCGCAGCAAACACAGACGTACGTTCCCTCAGGTTCCGTGTCCGCGTATTCGCCGGTGAAGGGAGGTTCCGTGCCCTTTTTACGCGTGACTTGGAATTGCTCATCTGTGAGGTTCGAACGCCATTCTGCATCGCTCTTTTTGATTTTTTCGCTCATGGTTGTATTTTACACTGCGGCCGTCGTTCTTGGAAATCCCCTGGCGACCGCCCCAGAACCGCTGAGTGGAAACTCAAACCCCGTCAGTTATACTGGAAGGAGAAATTTCGGGGAAATTAAGTGAACGAAGTCTTCATATGTGACGCTATTCGCACGCCCTTCGGCCGCTACGGTGGCGCGCTCGCTTCCATTCGTGCTGACGATCTTGCGGCCATTCCGCTTCGTGCACTGATCGAGCGTAATCCTCGAGTGGATTGGATGGCGGTGGATGACGTCGTCTTGGGCTGCGCGAATCAAGCGGGCGAGGACAATCGCAACGTCGCGCGCATGGCCTGGTTGCTCGCAGGCCTGCCCCAGGAGATTTCTGCTTCCACGGTCAATCGGCTTTGCGGCTCCAGCATGGATGCTATCGGCGTTGCCTCGCGCGCCATCAAATCGGGCGAAGCAGACCTGATCATCGCGGGCGGCGTGGAAAGCATGACGCGGGCTCCGTTTGTAATGGGCAAAGCGGATAGCGCGTTCAGCCGGACAACGGAGACTTTTGACACCACGATCGGCTGGCGATTCGTGAACCCGCTGATGAAATGTAAGTATGGCGTGGATTCCATGCCGGAAACCGCCGAAAACGTCGCGGAAGAATTTCAGGTTTCGCGAGCGGACCAGGATGCGTTCGCTCTGCGGACGCAGCAGCGTTGGGTTCGCGCAAATGCCGCCGGTTTTTTTAAAAACGAAATTGTCCCGGTTCCAATTCCGCAGAAGAAAGGCGACCCCAGAATTTTTGATACGGATGAACATCCTCGGCCGGACACCACGCTCGAAGCGCTTTCGAAACTCAAGCCCATAGTGAAATCGAACGGAACGGTGACCGCCGGAAATGCTTCCGGGGTGAATGACGGAGCATGCGCGCTGATTATCGCATCCAAAACTGCCGCTTCGAAATTCGGCCTCACGCCGCGGGCTCGCATCGTTGCGACAACCACCGTGGGGGTCGCGCCGCGCATAATGGGATTCGCACCCGCTCCCGCTACACGAAGAATTCTCGATAAGACAGGGTTAAAACTTTCGCAAATGGATGTGATCGAACTGAACGAAGCGTTCGCGGCGCAGGCGCTGGCCGTTACCCGGGATTTGGGTCTCGCCGACGACGCATCCCACGTGAATCCCAATGGAGGCGCCATCGCGATCGGTCATCCGCTGGGCGCAAGCGGTGCTCGCTTAGTGACGACCGCAATGTATCAACTGCAGGCGACCAAGGCGCGCTACGCTCTCTGCACCATGTGCATCGGGGTTGGCCAAGGAATCGCGACGATCATCGAGCGCTGTTGAAGGGTCTGCCTCGCTTCTCTCCTCTAAAGTTCGCACCGCCACTTTCTTACAAGAAACTCCTGGTTTCGCCGGAAAATCCTAAAATACTTCTGGACCGGTTTGCTGGTCAGTCCTAGGTTTCCATCGCATACGACTGGGCCGTGACCGTCATCAATCTTCCGTAAATGAGTATAATGTTCCGCGTGACTTTCGCCTTTCCTGTGCGCATGCCGGAGAACGAGTGACGTCCTGTTCCCAGCTTCTCCAGAACTACATCAACGGCCACTTCGTGCACGGCCCTCGCGATTTTGCCGACGTCAATCCCGCTGACGGGTCGATCATCGCGCAGGTATCGGAAGCAGACCAGTCGTTGGTGAATCAGGCGGTCGATGCGGCGCGCAACGCGCTAAGTGGAAATTGGGGGAAACTGACGGTCCAGGCGCGCGCCGCCCAATTGTATAAAATTGCGGACGGGATTGAAGCGCGCTTCAACGAGTTTGTTCAAGCGGAAGTGGCGGATACCGGGAAGCCGATTTCACTGGCTTCCAAGATTGACGTTCCACGCGGCGCAGCGAATTTCCGAATCTTCGCGGATTTAATCAAGCTTGCAGGGCTGGAATCATTTCGCACGGAAACTTCTGACGGTGTCGCGGCTCTCAATTACTGCGTGCGAAAGCCGCTGGGGGTCGTCGGCATTATAACTCCCTGGAATCTTCCGTTGCTGCTGCTCACATGGAAGGCGGCTCCAGCGCTGGCCTGCGGCAACTGCATCGTGGTAAAACCTTCGGAAGAAACTCCGGCGACGGCAACGCTGCTGGCGGAAGTGATGCAATCAACAGGAGTGCCGGCGGGAGTTTTCAACGTGGTTCACGGTTTCGGCTCCGGATCGGCCGGAGAGTTTTTGACCAGCCATCCTGAAGTGGACGCCATCACGTTTACCGGAGAATCCAAAACGGGGTCGGCAATTATGCGTGCCGTGGCACCTACGGTGAAACCCGTTTCGTTCGAACTTGGCGGAAAGAACGCGGCAATCATTTTTGCCGATTGCGATTTCGATGAAACGATCAAAGGGCTCGCGGACGCTGTCTTCTTAAACACCGGGCAAGTGTGCCTTTGCGCTGAGCGTGTTTACGTGGAACGCTCGATTTTCGACCGCTTCGTTTCTGGGATGAAGCAAAAAGCGGAGAGCTTGGTGCTTGGCTGGCCCACCGACAGCAAAACAACGACAGGGCCGCTCATTTCGAAAGAGCACCGTGCGAAGGTTCTTTCATATTATGAACTGGCAAAACACGAAGGAGCCACGGTAGTAACGGGCGGAGGCGCGCCGGAGTTCGGCGACGCTCGCGACAACGGTTTCTACGTTCAGCCCACGATTTTCACAGGGATTTCCGAGTCGGCTCGCTGCGTAAAGGAAGAAATTTTCGGGCCGGTGTGCCACGTTGCGCCGTTTGACACGGAGGAAGAAGCCATCGCGAAGGCGAATGACACGGAATACGGCCTGGCCGCTTCCGTGTGGACGACGAACCTGAAACGGGGGCACCGCGTCGCCGAACAACTGCGCGTCGGAATCACCTGGGTCAATTGCTGGTTTCTGCGAGACCTGCGCACACCGTTCGGAGGCTCCGGATTGTCCGGCATCGGACGCGAAGGCGGAATGCACTCACTGAATTTTTATTCCGAATTGAACAATATTTGTGTCAAGTTGTGAGCGGATTCTCGCGGATATTACATCGAGGAATTTGCGGATGGAAAGCAGAGTAGTCGAGGGAAAAGCCAAGCCTCGCGGCAGGTTTCCGCATATCAAGCGGGCGGGCGATTTTCTTTTCGTATCGGGAACGAGCTCGCGGCGCGCTGACGATACTATCGCCGGCGCGGACACCGACAAATTCGGCGCGACACATCTTGATATTCGCGAGCAGACCCGCGCGGTAATAGAAAATATCCGCGGTATCTTGGCCAGCATGGACGCCCGTCTAAAAGATGTCGTCGAAATTTCTACTTATCTCGTCAAAATGGAAGATTTCCACGGCTACAATGAGGTTTACGCGGAATATTTTGACGAGCAGGGGCCTGCGAGGACTACCGTGGCAGTCCGGCAATTGCCACACGCGCATCTGCTAATTGAAATGAAAGCGATCGCGTACAAGCCCGTGTCACACGAGAAATCGAAGCGCTAGCCGAGAGGAGAATGCAATGCCGTCAATTAAAACTCTAAAGGCTTTTAACTTTCAGGGATGGATCGATGCCAATCGCGAGAAATTGAAGCCTCCGGTGGGAAACGCGCAGGTTTGGGAAGATGGCGAGATGATGGTGACGGTGGTCGGCGGACCAAATAATCGCAACGACTATCACGATGACCCGACCGAAGAATTTTTCTACCAGTTGAAGGGAGATATTTTTCTGCGCTTGATGCCGGAGCCGGGCAAGCCGCCGGTCGAGGTTCCGATCAAGGAGGGTGAAATTTTCCTGCTGCCGAAACACGTGCCGCACTCGCCGCAGCGACTTGCTCCCGGGACCATCGGCTTGGTTGTTGAAATGCCGCGGCCTGAGGGGGAGAAGGACGGCTTTGAGTGGTATTGCGCGAAATGCCATCATCGCGTTTACCGCGCAGAAGTTCTTTTGAAAAGCATCGTGCGCGACCTGCCGCCGCTATTTGAAAAATTCCATCAAAGTACAGAATTGCGCAAGTGCCCGAACTGCGGCGAGGTTCACCCCGGCAAACAGCCTCCGCCGAAATAGGGTGACGGAGACGATATGCCAGTCATCGACATACACACTCATTTTTTCCCCGAATCCTGGCCCGACCTTGCGGCGCGCTACGGCACTCCTGATTGGCCGTCGATCAAACATACCGGCCCGGGCAAAGCCGACATCATGCTGGGCGATCGCATGTTCCGGCACGTTACTTCCGCTTGCTGGGATGTGAACGTGCGCCTCGAAAACATGGACCGCAACGGAGTGGACTTGCAAATCATTTCGGCCACACCGGTGCTGTTTGCCTATGCTCGCGAAGCAAAACAGGCGCTCGACTGCGCGCGCTTGTTCAACGACGTGGCTCTGGAAATGTGCCAGCGCTCCAGGGGCCGGCTGAAATCCCTGTGCCAGGTTCCCTTACAGGACGCTGACCTGGCTTGCGAGGAACTGAGCCGTTGTATGCGCGATGGACACCTCGGCGTGCAGATCGGCAATCATGTGGGAGAGAAAAATCTTGATGATCCCGCCATCGTAAGATTTTTGCAACATTGCAACGCGGAAGGAGCCGCAGTTTTCGTTCATCCCTGGGACATGATGGCTCGCGAGCGCATGCCGAATTACATGCTGCCGTGGACAGTCGGTATGCCGGCCGAAACGCAGTTGTCTCTCGCGTCCATGATTTTAAGCGGAGCTTTCGACAGGTTGCCTCCGAGCTTGCGAATCTGCTTCGCGCATGGCGGCGGAAGTTTTGCGTTTCTTCTGGGCCGGCTGGAAAACGCTTGGAAAAATCAAGAAGTCGCGCGCGGCGTTTCGCAGTTTACTCCCGGCCATTATCTGGATCGCATCTGCGTTGATTCCGCAGTGTTCGAACAACGCACTTTGCAATTCCTGGTATCGATAATGGGGGGCCAACGCGTACTTCTCGGCTCGGACTATCCGTATCCGCTTGGCGAAATCCGCGCTGGCATGCTCATTCGCGAGAGCCAGTTTTCGGCGGAGATGAAAAAGAAGATGCTTGGCGATAACGCCGTCAAGTTTCTGAATTTGTCCGCTGAGGACGCCGCGGCATCACTTTCACCATCCGCTGTGAAAGAGTCGGAAGCCGCCGCTGGCTGTCCGTTTGGTAGCGGCGCCTCGGCCAAAGAAAAGGCCGGTGCTTCCTCCAGCACCGCTTCAAGCGAAGAGCGATTGACCTACAGCTCTTATCTGCGCGTTCCGGAATTGCTGGCACTTCAACGCGGAGTGTCGTCCCCGGCGCATCACGACGAACTGCTCTTTATCATCATTCATCAGACCTACGAGCTTTGGTTCAAGGAATTGCTGCACGATCTGGACGCTGTGGTGGCCAATCTCCGCGCGGCCGGCGCTGACCCCACTTCTCGCGATGGCGTTTACGAAGCTGCGCGCTTGCTTCGGCGCTGCACCGAAATTATGCGCGTGCTGGTGGAACAGTTCACGATTCTGGAAACGATGCTTCCCACACACTTTCTCGCATTTCGGGAAAAACTGAATCCGGCCAGCGGTTTTCAATCGGAACAATTCAGAGAACTGGAGTTTCTGTGCGGCTTGAAAGACGAGAAGATGCTGCGTTACCACGAACTCACTCCAGAAACGCATGCCATTCTTTACCGCCGCCTGCGGGAAGATTCGCTCCACGATGTTTTCTTCGAAGCGCTGAAAACACTGGGCAAACTTCCTCGCATGAGCAACAACGCAACGGATCGTGAACGCTTCGAGGCGCGCGCCAAGGCGGTTCAAGCGCTGTATCAGGACGAGCGAAATCACCGCGATTGGATCGATGTTTGCGAACGCCTGACCGAGTTTGACGAGCTGGTGGTGGGTTGGCGGCTGCGGCACATCCAAATGGTGGAACGCACGATTGGCGTGCGCATGGGCACGGGAGGCAGCACCGGCTCTTCCTATCTGAAGCTCACGCTCGAGAAAAAATTCTTTCCGGAGCTTTGGGAAGCACGGTCGTTGCTGGAAGACTGATTTCCCGCCGCTAACCGGCGGCGATGGCGGTTCCGCGGATACATGCCAAGTTCATCCGAGACAATTACACTGGTCGGGGCCGGGCTGACCGGACCGTTGCTTGCGATTTTTCTCGTCCAGCGCGGATACCGCGTCGCAATTTACGAGCGGCGTCCGGACATGCGTCGCGTTCGGCTCTCCGCCGGGCGCTCGATAAACCTCGCCATTTCCGTTCGTGGAATCCACGCCCTTCAAGAAGCGGGGCTTTGGGACTCCATGCGCAATATCATTATTCCGATGAAGGGCCGCATGATGCACTCGCTTTCCGGCGAGCTCACATTTCAGCCATACGGCAAGGACGAAACCGAGGTCATCAATTCGATTTCCCGCGCGGACCTGAATGCCGCGCTGATGAATGAAGCTGAAAAGCGAGGTGTTCAAATCCATTTTAACGAACGGTGCGTCGGGTTCGATTTGAACAACGGAGCTGCGCGGTTCCACAATGAAGAGACGGGACGCGACACGACCGTTGAATTCGGCATCGTCGTCGGCGCAGACGGCGCCTCATCTGCAATTCGGTTCGCGATGCAGAAGCTAGGACGGTTTGATTTCTCGCAGCAGTACCTTGATTATGGCTACAAAGAGCTAACCATCGCGGCTGTGCCCGGTTCGAAACATCTGCTGGAAACAAACGCGCTGCACATTTGGCCACGCGGGTCGCACATGCTCATCGCATTGCCCAATATCGACGGCACGTTCGCCTGCATTTTGTTTCTCCCGTTCGAAGGCGAAGTGAGTTTTGCGAGCCTCGATTCGGAAGCAAAGTTTATGAAATTCTTTCAGGAGAATTTCGCTGACGCAGTGCCGCTGATGCCCGAGCTCCGCGACAATTTTCGTGATAATCCTACCGGCGCGATGGTGACCATCAAGTGTTCGCCCTGGCATGTGAATGCAAAGTCGCTTTTAGTGGGCGACGCCGCGCATGCCATCGTTCCCTTCTTTGGTCAAGGCATGAATTGCGCGTTCGAAGACTGCACTTGCTTGCTGGAGCTTCTCGACCGCCATGGCGCGGACTGGGCCAAGGTTTTTTCGGAGTTTGAGCGCTCGCGCAAATTAAATACCGATGCCATCGCGGATTTAGCTCTGGAGAATTTCGTGGAGATGAGGGATCGCGTGGGCGATCCTCGATTTCTCTTCAAGAAAAAAGTGGAGCTCGCGCTGGAAGCCAAGTACCCGCGGCACTTCGTTCCCAAGTACGCCATGGTGACGTTTCATCGTGTTCCCTATTCCGTGGCTCTTTCGCGGGGACGCGTTCAAGACGATATGTTGGCCGAGTTGTGCGGCTCGATCGACCGGGTTGAGGATCTCGACTGGGAAAAAGCAAAGTCGTTGATCGATCGCCAGCTAACTCCATTGGAGCAATCGTAAAGTGCCTGACACTGAGTTCAAAACCACAAAGGAATTTGCGGCGGCGCGGGATGATCGGGACGCACTCGCAGGCTTTCGTCGACGCTTTCATATTCCTAAAAAGCCGGACGGTTCCGACTGCATTTATCTTTGCGGCCACTCGCTCGGTTTGCAGCCAAAATCCGCGCGTGAATACGTTGAACAAGAATTGCGAGACTGGTCCCGGCTCGGCGTAGAAGCTCATTTTCATGCGCGAAATCCCTGGATGCCGTACCACGAAATTCTTACCGAGTCCGTCTCGCGCTTGGTCGGCGCACTTCCCATCGAAGTGGTGGTAATGAATTCGCTTACGGTGAACCTGCACTTGATGATGGTGTCGTTTTATCGGCCCGTCCCGCAGCGGAATAAAATACTTATCGAAGCGAATACTTTCCCGTCCGATCAATACGCGGTGAAATCGCAAATTCAATATCACGGTTTCGATCCCGCAGAGTCACTGATCGAAATCGCGCCGCGCCAGGGCGAAACCTGGATTCGCACCGAGGACATTGAAGAATTAATTGATAAAGACGGAGAAACGATCGCGCTGGTAATGCTCGGCGGCGTGAATTACTACAGCGGGCAAGCTTTCGAGTTTTCGCGCATCACAGATGCCGGACACGCGAAAGGATGTCTCGTTGGATTCGATATGGCGCACGCCGCCGGAAATCTTCCCTTGAAGCTACACGAGTGGAACGTGGATTTCGCCGTATGGTGCAGCTACAAATATCTCAACGGTGGTCCCGGAGGAATAGCCGGTTGCTTTGTGCACGAGCGTCACGCGCGCGATCTAAGGTTGCCTCGGTTTGCCGGTTGGTGGGGCCACCACAAGGAGAACCGTTTCCGCATGTTGCCGGATTTTCAGGCTATTCCCGGAGCGGAGGGCTGGCAGCTCAGCAATCCGTCAATTTTGTCGGCCGCCGCGCTGCGGGCTTCGCTGGATATTTTTGATGAGGCGACCATGCAACGCTTGCGCGCGAAAAGCGAATCGCTCACAGGTTATTTATCGTTCTTGCTGAATCAGAATGCTTCAAGGAAATTTTCCGTAATTACGCCGCGAGGTCACCGCGGCGCGCAACTTTCGTCGCGAGTAGTCGAAAACGGCCGGGCAATTTGCGACGCGCTGGCGAAAGACGGAATTATTTGCGACTGGCGCGAGCCCGATATCATGCGGGTCGCACCTGTTCCGCTGTACAACACGTTTTCAGATGTGTATACCTTCGCTGAAAAATTCCTGGCTGCGATACATCGCTAGCATCGCCTCATTTTGGCGCTGTCCTTCCAATTAACTCCAGCGTCGCGCGCCCCAAAGTTGTCTTCTGATCCGCCAAACCGAAAACAATGTCGAAGTGATTCGCTCCAGCGACTTCAAATGCCGAAACCGGAAAGCCAGCCGTCTGCAACCGGGAAGCGTAGTTGCTGCTCTGGCGTTTAAATTCACTGGTTTCGTTTTCGCCCCAGGCCACGATGGTAGGCACCGGGGATCCCAGAGGCAGGTGCATTGGGCTTAGGCCTACGGCATCCGCAGCGGTGAGATGCAATGGCGCCGCAATGTACGTTCCGACCAAGGGCTCGATATCGAAGATGCCGCTAAGCAACACGGCACCGGCTATCGCACGGTCAGCCACACCTGCGGTTTTTTGCCACCCTCTCACCAGCATCATCGCGGCCAGGTGTGCACCGGCAGAACTGCCCGCCACAAACACTCGGTCGCGATTGAACCCGAGCGCCCCCGCCTGCCGATGAAGCCAGGCAACGGCACGGCGGCATTGATCGACGATCTTTTCGACGTTAGCTTCCGGCGCGAGCGTGTAATTCACGGCCACATATGCAATTCCGTTTGCCACACAATCAGGCGCAGCGAAAAGCGATTCATTCTTGGAAAGTTCCTGCCAGTAGCCGCCATGGATGAAAACGAGCAGTGGAGCATTACGGGAAGCAGCAGGAAAAAAGTCCAGAGTTTCAGCTGGGTTATCGCCCCATTGCAGGTCCTTCTGGCAAGCGAGCGACTGCTCCGCCTTGCGGCTTCGAAGCGCATACTCCGCTAAAAAAGGCTTTTCGGAAGGGACACTGGTACTTGGGGAATACTCCTTTTCTATTTTCACGAGCGGCCAATTGCGCCAGGCCTGGTCCTTCGGGTTCATTCATCCCTCACAAAAGATGATTGATTCTGCGCTTACTCGTGTTTGAGAATCGAGAAAAATAACACGGACAATTGCCGGTGGACTTTCGCTGCTTTGCGGATAAAATGTGCGTTCCGAATTCTAACCGAATGAACTCTTCTGCACCGCACATCGAAAGGCTGTTGCCCCGGCCACGCCCGGCGGCCAAGCTTGAGGCGCTCGCCTCGGAGAGCCGCCAGTGATTGTCGGCGTACCACGCGAAAGCTTTCCAGGAGAGTTGCGCGTAGCGCTAACTCCGGCGGTCATTCCGAATCTCGCCAAGGCTGGCATCGAGGTCGTGCTGGAGACGGGCGCAGGCGTGGGGGCTGGCTATCCGGACGCCGATTATGTTTCGAAAGGAGCGAAGATACTTCCACAACGCGCCGAAGTTTTTCGCGCTGCCGACATCATCGTGCAAGTGCTGTGTTACGGCTCCAATGACAAATCCGGAAAGGGCGACCTTCCGCTTTTCCACCCCGACCAGGTCCTGATCGGCTTTCTCCGCCCGCTCGGAAGCTTGGAAACGGTGCAGGAACTTGCTGCCACCGGCGTGGTTTCATTTTCCGTGGAGCTGATGCCGCGAACCACGCGCGCGCAAAGCATGGACGCACTTTCCTCGATGGGAACGATATGTGGCTACAAAGCGGTGCTGATCGCCGCCGACACTGTTCCCAGAATTTTCCCCATGTTAACGACGGCGGCCGGTACGATCACGCCCGCACGCGTTTTCGTAATTGGCGCCGGCGTCGCTGGACTGCAAGCGATCGCCACCGCGCGCCGGCTCGGCGCCGTCACCTCGGCGTACGATATGCGGCCGGCGGCGAAAGAGCAGGTTCACAGCCTCGGCGGGAGATTTGTCGAGCTCCCCATCGAAGCTACGGATGCGCAGGATGCGGGCGGTTATGCGCGAGCGCAAACGGAAGATTTTTATCAACGCCAGCGCGAACTGCTCGGCCGCGTAGTGGCTGAAAGTGATGTGGTGATTACGGCCGCTGTAATTCCGGGCCAGAAGTCCCCAGTGCTCGTGACGCGAGAAATGGTGACGCACATGGCGCCGGGATCGGTGATCGTGGATCTTGCTTCGGAGCGCGGCGGAAACTGCGAGCTCACGAAGACAGGCGAAGTGGCGATCGAACACGGCGTCACGATCATCGGTTGGATTAACCTGGCCAGCCGTGTGCCGTATCATGCCAGTCAAATGTACGCCCGCAACCTGAGCGCGTTTCTTTTGCATTTAGTGCAAGAAGGAAGGTTGCGGTTGAATCTGGATGATGAAATCATTCGCAACACTCTGGTCACACGTCAGGGCGAAATAGTAAACCCACGAGTTCGCGAGTTTTACAAATTGCCTGCTCTCGTCACGCAAGGTGGAGGAGATTAAATCGATGAAATTAGATTTGATGACGGATCTGTACGTTTTCATGCTCGCAGGTTTCATCGGATTCGAAGTGATTCGGCGAATTTCTCCGCTGCTGCATACGCCATTGATGTCGTTGACGAACGCGCTCGATGCGATTGCCGTGGTGGGCGCCATTCTTCTGGTAGGGGCGCACAAGAGCACGCTATCGACTGTGCTCGGTACGATAGCAATTGTGGCGGCCACAAGCAACGTTGTCGGTGGCTTCCTGATTACCGACCGCATGCTGAAAATGTTTAAATCCAGCCGCCCACCCCAGAAACCGTGACCTAGATGCAGGTTCCCCAATACATCATCGAACTCACTTACCTGGTCGCCACTGCTCTTTTTATTTTGTCGTTGAAATTGATGAGCGCGCCGACGACCGCTCGGCACGGCGTCTGGGCGGGTGAATTGGGAATGCTTCTTGCAATTGCCGGGACGCTGCTGCACCACGGCATGGACTACAAATGGATCGCCATGGCTCTCGTGCTGGGCACTATCATCGGCGTGCCACTTGGCATGGTACATATGACCGCCGTGCCGCAGCGAACCGCGCTCAGCCATGCGTTTGGCGCGCTTTGCGTTACGCTGGTCGGCACATCTGAATTTTATCTCCGTGGCGCCGACGCTTCGCGCTTCACCCTATCGGTACTTTGCGTGGAAGTGATCCTCGGCGCGCTCACGTTTACCGGCAGCTTGATGGCGGCGGGAAAGCTCCAGGAAATTTTGCCGCAACGGCCGATCACTTATAAGGGCCAAAATATCGTCAACCTTGGCGTCCTAGCGATCGCGATAGGACTCGCGGCTTACGTCGTGATCCATCCCGACCACACGCACGTCTTTCCTTTTATCGTGGGAATACCGCTTCTATTTGGCGTGCTGATGATTATTCCGATTGGCGGCGCCGATATGCCGACCGTGATTTCTCTACTGAACTCTTACGCCGGGCTTTCGGCGGCGGCAATGGGATTCGTTCTTGATAGCAAACTGCTTATCGTGGCCGGCGCCCTGGATGGCGCTTCCGGCTTTATTCTGTCCCTGAACATGTCGAAGGCCATGAACCGTTCGTTTTCAAATGTGCTGTTCGGAGCGTTCGGGCAGGAACAGCCAACCAGCGCTGCTGGGCAACAGGCGCGGAGCGTGCGGAGCGCGACAGCCGAAGAAGCTGCCGCAATTCTTTCGGCTGCGAACAAGGTGGTGATTGTCCCCGGTTACGGACTTGCCGTGGCGCAGGCACAGCATAAGGTGCGCGAACTTTACGATGCGTTGACCAGGCGCGGCATTGATGTGAAGTTCGGTATCCATCCGGTTGCGGGTCGCATGCCCGGGCATATGAATGTTTTGTTGGCCGAGGCGGATATCCCGTATGACAAGCTGCTCGACCTGGACGAAATCAATGGCGATTTTCCGCAGACAGATGTTGCGCTGGTGATTGGTGCAAACGACGTCACCAATCCCGCGGCTCGAACCGATGCTAGCAGCCCAATTTACGGCATGCCGATTCTCGACGTGGATAAAGCTCGCACCGTAATGGTTATAAAACGCAGCATGAGTCCCGGCTTCGCGGGAATAGACAATCCACTGTATTACCTCGATCACACGTTGATGCTTTTCGGAGACGCGAAGTCCTTCGTCGGCGCTATCGTCCGTGAACTCGGCGGCGGTTCTCAGGTCTAAACAATCGTTTGTCGTACGCCAACGCACGACACAAGATCGTTCGCAGCCACGCGACGATTTCCGCTCCTTGTGGCATTCACCTTGCAATCAAACACTTCGATTTTTCTTGACTTGCTGTGACGCAAAATGTAAATCGCAAGCGAGCAATCAGATAACGCCACTGGGGGTGTTACATGATTTCGTCTCGCCTTAGTCATATTTCGAAATTCATCCCGTTTGCCATATTCATCGCGTACGTTTTATTGGCGACGACTCCGGCGATGGCGCAGAGCACCGTTGCGACCGGGAACATCCAGGGGACTTTGACGGACCCCAGCGGCGCGGTAGTGGAAGGCGCCAAGATTACCATCACCAATAAAGACACCGGGCAGGCTCTTCACTTCACGAGTTCGTCGGCCGGTACATACAATTCTGGCGCGCTGGTCCCGGGCAATTATTCCGTTCGCGCCGAAGCTGCCGGTTTCAAAACGGTGGAAGAGGGCGTGATTGTGAGGGTCGGAGTGGTTTCAGGCATCAATTTTAGCCTTCAGCTCGGGTCGGCGAATACAGTGGTCGAGGTTGCCGAGCAGACCGTGGCGGTGAACACCGAACAGCCGACCGTTCAGGGAGTTTTGAACAGAGAACAGATCGAAAACTTGCCCGTTAACGGACGGAACTTTCTCGATCTCGCACAACTCGAGCCCGGGGTGCAAATTCAGGATGGCGGCGACTTCGATCCGACGAAAGTCGGCTTCTCTTCCATTTCCGTTGGCGGTCGCTTTGGACGTACCGCGCGTATTGAAGTGGACGGCGTGGACGTTAGCGACGAAACCGTGGGCACCACGACTGAAAATATTCCCGCCAGTGCTATCGACGAATTTCAGATCAGCCAGTCCACACTGGACCTATCGAACGAACTTACGTCGTCGGGTGCGGTAAATGTCACCACGCGCTCTGGAACGAATGGCTATCACGGCGAGGCCTTCGCGCTTTTTCGCGATAGCATTTTTTCTGCGGCTCTTCCTGGACCGCCCTCGCCGTACCAGCGAAACCAAGACGGCGGCAATTTCGGTGGCCCGATCCTTAAGGACAAGCTCTTCTTCTTCCTGGACATGGAACATACAAATCAGAACCTCTTGGCGCCGATCGTGCCTGCTCCGCCGTTCGATGTTTATACCGGGAATACGGGGACTCCGTTCCGGGAGACCGATTATGACGCAAGGCTCGATTGGCAATTCTGGAAAAATGTCCGCATGTTTTATCGCTTCAGTTATTTCGACAGCAAGGCAGTGGCCACAGGAGGCGCCGTAGGTTATCAGCCCTACCAAGACAAAAACTACACAAGAACGCACGTAGTGGGCGCGGATTTCACGACGAAGGGCGGATATACGCACAGCATCCGCTTCGAATACTTGAAATTCATCAATAACCTAGGAGATACAGTTGTTGGATCGACCCTGCCATTCGCAGATTTTCCAGTTAGTTTAAATTTCGCCAGTTTCGGCTTTCTTACCGGGCCCAATTTTCTGGCACCTCAGCAAACCTATCAGACCGATCGCCAGATTAAGTATGACGGCAGCAAATTGCTCGGCGCACATATTCTTCGATACGGCGTCTCATACAACCGTCTGCGTGGAGGCGGTCTGTTTTCGTTCAGCGCGATTACGGCAAACGTGAGCCCGATTGGAAGCACAACGGAAATCAATAATGCCGGTAATCCCGCGATCGGTATCTTCACTTGCCCCGGCGGCATCACCTTAGCCTCTTGCCCGCTCAATTATCCCGTGGACAATGTAACTCTGGGCAACGGCCAGAGGTGCGATACCGAAATCCCGGCATTCAACGCGCCCTGCAGCGGCACTCCGCCCGACAACCGGATCGGCTTGTACGTCGGCGATAACTGGAAGGTTAAGCCCAATCTTAATATGACTTATGGATTGCGTTACGTGCGCGACACGGGTCGATCGGATAGCGATCTGCCAGCGCTTTCTGCAGTCAATCTACCAAGCGGGCCAGTACCGTTCAATACTCTGCTCCCGGGTCTGGGGAATCGAGTAAATCAGCCGAACCAAAATTTCGGTCCACAACTGGGCATTGCCTGGGACCCGCGCAAAGACTCCAAGACCGTGATCCGCGCCGGAATCGGAGTGTTCTATGAGAATGCTATCTGGAACAACGCGGAATTCGACCGTCCAGAGCGATTGGCCACCGGAGCTTTCCTCGCCAATCCAACTCCGTGCTTCAACGGGACGGGTTCGGGCGTTCCCTTTCCCAATAACCCAAATCCTCAGTTTCTCGGCGGGAACCAGAATGCAGCTAACTTCATTTGTGGTTCGCTAATCGGCGCAACAATCGCTGACACACTCAATCCCGACAACTGCAATGGCATGACCGCAGCGCAGTGCATCGCCAGCTTCCAGACAACCTATCAACAGGCTTCCGCAGCCGTTGGCAGCAAGGCGGCGAATCCGAACTATCTTCCTAATCTGATTGCGACCGGTTCGGCAATCCCGCTCGGAGCGTTGGCACCGAACTACAGGACGCCTTATTCGGTTCAAATGAACGTCGGAATTCAGCGAGAGATAATGCCCGGCATGGTGCTGAGCGTCGACTACGTTCGCAACGTGAATTTACACTACCTGATCGGGATCGACGCCAACCACAGTGGTGACGTCAATCCGAAGTATTTCAACGTTGGTGCGGCGCAACAGGCCATCGCGTTGACGAACTTCCAATTCAAATGTCCGATGTCTTTTAGTGCAGCCGCAACCAATTGCGCGCTGAACTCTTCCACGGTGGACCAATTCACCGGTATTCCGGGAGCGTCGATCGCAAGCTATGCCAATAACGGGCTCGATTCCGCCGCCGACCTTGGCGTCGGAGGCTGCACGATAGCGCTTAATTTCTCTTGCGCGTTCCAAGGGAAAAATCCCAACGTGGGGCCAGCTATCTTTCTGTATCCGGTTGGTCGCTCTGTCTACAACGCCATGGACGTGAAGCTCGTCGACAATGTGAAAAATCCGATGCGTGGAGTGAAGTACCTAAACTTTCAGTTTGCGTACGCTCTATCTCGGTTCACCAACTGCGGCGCGGCCTTGACTACGTCTGCAGGGACGTCCCCTGCCGCTGCAGATCAGGACTTCGTCAATCCTACAACCGACAACAACAACCCGTGCGGTTTCAGCGGCCCCTCCGCTCTCGACCGGACCCACCAGTTTTCATTTGGTGGCTACGCAGAGCTGCCAGGGCATTTCCGCCTCGGAACGATCTTTCACTTCGATAGTCCTCTCGCCAGCGCGCTCGCGGTTCCCACCACGGGCATCGGACCGGGAGAAATTTTCCGCACGGATTTCACCGGTGATGGCACAGTGGGCGACCCGATCCCCGGAACCAAGCAAGGCGCCTTCATGCGCAGCGTCTCGCTGGGCGATTTGCCAAACGTCGTAAACAACTACAACAACAGCGTCGCTGACAACCTCACACCCGCCGGCCAACTGCTCGTTTCCGAGGGACTGTTTACGCCGCAACAGCTGGGCGTCGGCAACCAGCTCTGCGTAAATAATCCGAACAGCGTGTCGGCAGGCGCGGCTTGCGCTGTTGCGCCGCTGCTTTCTCCAGTTGTACCGGGCGAAGTTGGGCTGACTTGGCTGAAAACGTTTGATATGAGTCTTGCCTGGATGGGCAAAGTCAAAATCAGGGAACGTGAATTGTCGATCCAGCCCAGCGTGAGTTTCTATAACTTATTCAACTTTGCAAACTTCAACATACCTGGCAACGTCCTGAGTGGAGTCCTTACGGGCGGCGCGGGGTCTCTAAACGGCACAACCTATTCGGGCGCTGACTCCGTACGCGTTGGCGTAGGCACGGGAGTATTTGCGCTCGGCGCGCCGCGGACGATTGAGTTCGGATTAAAACTGTCATTCTAGCATCCAACCGAACAGGAGGGACGAGTTACCGCTGGTAGGGATTTCTTCGCGGCGAATTGTTGTCCAGTTTCTTAACGGTATGTTCCAGTTTGCGCACGTTTTCGGTGATCTGCCTCATCTGACTTTCCAGTGGGGTGGGGCGATCGAATATTTCTACCTGCTTGTTGCGAACGGTATCAAAGTCTTTTTGAAACTCGTCCGTTAGCGAAGTGACCATTCATTCCCCCGATTCAGATGAAAATAGCATGACGAATTACGCTGCGTGTTTCCGTACCGCCTCTTCGATGGCTGGCACCAGTTCGCTGGGTATCAGTGTCTTTGTAACGTAGCCGCTGGCTCCCACTTCTGCTGCAATACGCGCTGCCTCGAGCGAGTGATAATTTGTGACGATCAGGATCTGCGCTTGCGGCGAACCTTCTCGGATCAGCTGCGCGGCTTTCAGGCCATCGAGAGTGGGCATGCTTAGATCGAGCAGAATCACGTCCGGCTTGAGCTCAAATGCTTTCTTGATTCCCTCAAGCCCATCGGACGCCTCGCCGCAAACAGTCATACCTTCATGCAGCTCCAGGAACAGCCGCAACCCGTTCCTCACGAGCTGTTTGTCGTCCACGATAAGGATTCGAATGTTTGACATAGCTCTACCCTCCACCCATATGTTGACTGCCAAACCATGGGAGGGTAATCGGGTCTTTCATGTATGTGTTAACTCGACATCAACAGCCAGGACCCACGCGAAAACACGCGCCAGATGGCGTTTTGCGGTTTCCTCTTAGTGCGGCGGGCGTATGACAGGTCCCCCGTAGGAAGGAGGCTCTAAATCGGTTCAATTGCAGCTTTAAATCAATGATGAGGTGGTCGTTCGGTCAGTCATCACTCGCCCGCTCACGGACCGAGGTAGCTTAACCAGAAAGATCGTTCCGGCGCCTGAAGTTCGTTCCACGATTACAGTGCCGCCATGATCGTGAACTACTTTACTTACGATCGCGAGTCCCAAACCGGTGCCGTTCGATTTCCCCGAGCTCACGAAAGGATTAAACAACGTGCCGCGTATGGAGTCCGGCACGCCGGGGCCATTGTCGGCAATCCGAACCTCAAACGATTCCGACGACGAAGAGACTTCAATCTTTATCTGACCATGCGATTGGGCCGTGGCTTCGCAAGCATTCAAAAGCAGGTTGAAGAAGGCGCGCTCCATCTTTTTCGGATCAAATAACCCGCCCATGTCCCCAGTGGTGCTGACGGAGATCGTCCGGCTCCTCAACTCAGGCCGGGCGCGCACGGATTCCATTGCCCGCCGCACGCTCTGATCCAGGAAACCGGGAACCGGAACGATGGAACTGTCTTCCCGTGCCAACTCCCGCAGCGAGTCCAGCAAATCGATCATTTGATCCGACGCAGTTTTGATTTCATCGTAAATCTCATCCCGATTGAGCTTGAGCTTCTCCGCTTCGTACAGGAATTCGGCATTGGCCACCACCGCGGCGAGATAGTGGCGCAGATCGTGGGAGATCGAGCTGGCGGCTGTTCCAAATGCGGCGATGCGCTCGGTAGCGAGCTGCTGCTGTTGCGACGCCAGCAGTTCGCCACGCATTTTCGAGAAGGCCTCGCCCAACTCGGCAACCTCGCTGCTGCCGCGCGGCGTAATGGAGTATGTGTAGTCACCGGCCGCCAGCGCTCGCACGCCCGCGACAAGATTATCCAGCGGGTGCGTGATCGTGCGTGAAACGAAGGTCAAGAGTAAGGCCGCCCAAACAACCGCCGAAATCGCCAGAATGAAAATCGTGCGATTGAGCCGCTGGATAAAACCGTTCGCCGGCTGCAAGGACATCAGCACGTAGCATTTCACCGGCGCAGGGGGTCCGCCCTGTATCAAAATGGAAGCTAGCTGATATGGATCCGATCCAAGATCGATCTCACGTGTGCCGTTGTCCGATCCAATATTCCGTTGCAGCCATTGCTGGAGTTCTCCCTCTTCCCCGGTCGAAAGAGTGGACGCAATAATCTTGTCTCCCGTAGTCAGGGCAATCTGGCTGCCCGACACGATGGAGAGTTGTTTCGCCATCGTCGAGTCGATCTGGTAGCCGATCGCCAGTATGCCGAGCTGCCTCTGGTTTTCTGCGGTCCCTGCCGTGATCGGACGCAGGAATACCCGATAGAGTTGGCCGTCTCCGTACCACCACGCCTTATCCTGGCCTCTTTCCAGAGAACTCTTCAGATCACGCTCGGCGAGGTCCGCTTGCCAACCCGGATTGGCGACGTGAAAGCCGAGCAAGCGTCCATCGGTTTTGGCCAGCAGGAAGAGATCGCTTCCGGCGAGTTTCCAAAAGGGTTCCGACGCGTCCTGAATCGTCAACGCGTGTTCCGTGGTCATAGAAGCCTTCAAAGTGGGAAGCTCGGCTAGGAGCGCTGCGGTGCGCGACAGTTGAAGCTCGCGCTCCTGTTGGACATTTTCGAACGCCAGTAACGACGCGTCCGTGCTCTCTCGCACGGCCTTGGCGATTTCCGAGCGCACTGTGTACCGCACGATGAAAAGCAGAGCGCCGGTCAGCATGCAGATAATCAGAAGGGTTGCAATCAGAAGTTGCGTGCGTAATCGCAGACGCGCCATCAAGTTCCTCGCGGCACCGCGCTATTTTCCAGAAACCGCGACAGGCTCGCCGGGCAGGAATTTATAACCGGCGCCGTGCATGGTTAGAAAATACCTCGGATTGCCGGGGTCTGGCTCGAGCTTTTGCCGAAGGCGCAAAACGTGGTTATCCACGGTGCGAGTCGTAGGATAGTTCTGATAGCCCCAAACAGCGTTCAAGAGTTCTTCCCGTGAGATAACTTTTCCCGGTGAGCGCGCGAAAAATCTGAGCAGCTTGAATTCCTGCGCCGTGAAGGTCACGGATTTTCCAGCGCGCGTGGCCACCATGCCGGTGAAGTCAACCCTTGCGTCGCCAAACACGAGCAATTCATGCTGAGGTGTTTCCTGGAGATTGCTCGCGGCGGCCGTTTTCGCGTCCGCCCGGCGCATCGCACGCCTTACTCGCGCCAAGAGGCTCCTTGGGGCTAAAGGGCTTCGTGACGTAATCATCGGCGCCAAGTTCCAGAAGAAGCACTTTGTCCTCTACTTCGGTATTTGCGCTTAAGACCACTACGGGTACCGCTGCTGCATGGGTTTTGAACGCGCGGCAAAGCTCCTTACCAGGCAGCCGTGGAAGAGTAAGGTCGAGCACCACTACGCCAGGAATCTGTTTCCTAAAGCTTTCCAATCCCGCAACGCCGTCAGATGCGATCTCCACCTGCAGCCCGTCGGATTCAAATAGCCGCTGCAGAGTCCGCTGCATGGGGCGGCTATCTTCGACAATGAGAACAGTATCCATGGTCTCCTCGGCACCGGCGCGCGCGATGGGTGAAGCAACGGGGTTCTTCAATGGTAGTCCGTTCGCCTCAAGACCGTCAACGTGCCTGGCGCTCATCCGCCAGGCGAATGCGTAAGATCGCTGAAAATCGGGCGGATGCTTAGTTCCGTGACGCCAGCAACAAGACTGGAAGAACCAGGAGTCTGCGTTGTCACGAAGATGGTGGTAATTTGTCAACAAATTGTAAATTCCGCGAGCGAGCCTTTGATTGGTCGCTTCGGGAACGCTAAATTCCGAGGCACATCCCAGAGACTGCTCTAAGGTCCTTACGGCTGCAGGTAGCCGGGAGCGGGGGGAGGCACGTAGTCTTGCCCGTACTTGTTTTTGTGGGCCAGCGTGAAATCGGGATTATCAATGACTCGAATCACGGGCAGCGAACGCGCGGATTCGGAAACCGAGACAGCGTGAGTCAAACTCTTCAGGTTTTCCGGCGTCCCGCGTTCGTACCACACGTGCAGGTTGTAGCGCCCATCGGGAACATTCGGAATGGTCACCCGACCAGTACGATCGGAAATTGCAAAGTACGGAGTATCGACAGCGACCACGACGGCGCTCATTTCCGCATGTATGTTGCAAAACAGAAAGCTAACTCCCGGCCGGTCGAAGCGCACCGACCGCGTTGTGCCGGCCTCATAGAGGCCCAAGTCGAATCTCTTGCCGTCATACAACGAGAAAATATTGTGAAAGAACGGATCTTTGTTTGGGAACTGAACGACCGTACCGACTTGCACTACCAAGACATGAGGCTCGAAACTCTTGTTGCGCTGCACGAGCCGCGGACTCTGATCCGCGGCAGATTCGCCCGCGGAACTCTGGCCCGGATGGTCGAGCGAACTGAGCCACACTACGACATTCGAAGGTTCCGAAACGTTGCCGGCTCCTTCCTTCGCTGCGACGACTTGCATGGTCACGGCACGTTCTTGCGATTCTGCAGCGATAGGCGTCAAGCAGATACACAACGCCACCAGGCAACCACAGGAACCCGAAAATCGCGCAATGCCGAATAGTCTCATCAGAATACGTATCCTAGACTAATGCTAATCTGATTCGCCGTGTTTACATTGCTGTCGAGCGGGTAAGTTTGCAATCGCCGGTATTCGGCCGAGAACAATACGTCCGAGCGCACTTGATAAATGAAATTCACGAACGGGCTCAAATTCCGGGCAATTGAGTAACCGTAATAATACTGCGTGCCGGGATAGCGCCTCAACTGGCTGGCGAACGGATTATCGTCGCCCACCGCGGCGTTCACTTCGAATTTCGGGGTTGGTTTGAATTTCAACTGCATCCAGCCGCCGATCGAGTCCAACCCTCGAACAGTCGTTGTCGAATCCGTAAGCATTCCTGAAAGCAAAATATTCTGCCCTACTCCGCCCCCTAGCCCGCCAACCGCCCGGCCGCGATAAAATTCGGCGGTCACGGTAAACAATTTGCCGAGCGGGAGGGTGACGTCCGCGGTGCCGGCCCAGCCGTCCACATTGCGGCCAAATCCCCAATTCTGGCGGCCGTAATATCCTCCTACGCCGATCGTGAACCTTTGCTCAAACAATCGGTGACTCCAGGCGATTCTTCCAGCGTACGCCGGTTGACTCGACTGTTCGCCTGCCGTTGGATTCCGGTAGCCCGGCGGGGGGATGTCTCCGGTCAGCGAGTCCAAAATTCCCGCTTGAAACAGCAGGTTCGATACGTCCGACAACTGGGTACGATGCTCGATGCGCACCTGGGGTGTCCAGCTCCAGAGATTTCCCGCGTAAGCCAGTGGAGGAATGGCAAGCGAAGCTAGAGAATTAGGCATCAATGGGGCAAAGAACAGAGAGTCCTGACCCGCGATTATTGACGTGTTGGCCCAGTCCATTCGAATGGTGCCGGTGCGCAAGCGCACCACACCCATCGAAACTCCGTTCGGCAAATCGGCAAACCCGCCACCGAAATCAAATTTCACGTTCGCGCTGGTGCGCGCTCCGGCTATCTCCGGGCCAAAGACCTCGAGTCCGATCTGTGATTGGCGGAGCGAGGCCCCAAAAGCATTTGAAGAACTACCCTTCGTGGCGGGAACTGCGACCTGCGGGAAATCCAGGTTGTCAACCGTACCTCGGGTATCAAATAGATTTAACAGCACGATGCCGGACAGCCGCACTCGATACTTAGAGCTACTTTCCACTTTTGATTGACTCTGCTCGTTGATCTTGGCGTCGATGAAATCCTGATTATCTTCCAACTTGGCCAAACGCTCTTCCAACGTCATGCCTTGAACAGTTTCGGTCGGCGGAAGCGAGCTTAAATTGGGCGCGGATGGCGGGAATTTCCGGGATGGCGTGGAAGATTCGGCATAGTTCAGCGCCTCCGGATGCGATGCCAACTGCGCCCTGGTCAGTTCGAGCTCGCTGCGAAGCTCGCGGGCTTCCGCGTGCCAACGTTGCTCATCGGTGCGCAGCTCGTTCACTTGCGTGCTCAGCGTTTGCACTTGGGCTTGGAGGCTGCGAACGGCGTCCGCAAGTGCGCGCACGTCGGGCGTCGCCTCGGCGGACGCGGGCGGAGTTGTCGCCGGCGCGGCGGTGCCTTGACCTCTCGCTAGGGTGCCAGTCAGGAAAAGAAGAATTACACCGACGCTGATTTTTGGAAGCAATCCGCCAAACCCATTGCGTTGCATGTTGCGCCTCCTCGTCAAATCACCCAGGAAAGGTCGTTCTGACACTCGCGTCTAAACCGCTTGTTGTGTTAAATCTGATGCGGCCACGCTGCGGAGTGAATGGCTAGGAATACCATATTTTTACAATTCTCATTCCACGTAATTTTGTTGCAATTGGAACCCAGTGGAATGCTGGAAATAAGGGAGTTAGCTGAATTCGCAATCCGAATAAGCTGGGAATGGAGCTGCGATTTTGGCATCGGTCGGCGGGCGAATCGACCGAGAAGCGCGTGTGAGGCTCATCCTAAATCGTCGAACCCATCTTGGCCAACTTCCTTGCTCGAAGTTAACCAATGGGTTAGTGTACGCCGATGGCCGGCCCCCAGGATGAGATGAATGCGCTGACCAAGCAGGTTGCCGCATTAACTGCGCGAGTCTATCAGCTGGAACAACTCATCGCTCCCTCGGAGTCGCGGGCAGAAACAATCCCTCAGGCGCAGCGACCGCCCGCCCCAGCTGCCGCCTCAACTACGCCTCAACCGTCCCCTACTGAACCTAGCATCAGCCCACGTTCGCCCCAGCCGATGCCATCCGAGCCGAAGCCACCGGCGCAGTCGCAGCCGAATTTCCGGCCAGCGTTGACCAAAGATGACACGGGTCTTGAAAAAAAGATCGGGCAGTTTTGGCTAAACCGGATTGGCATCGTCGCGGTGCTCGTCGGAGTTTCTTACTTCCTGAAGTATGCATTTGAGAACAACTGGATTGGCCCGGGCGGACGCATTGTCATTGGCCTGCTGGCGGGGATAGCACTGATCCTATGGAGTGAGCGCTTCCGCGGTCGCGGACACGTAGCTTTCTCCTACTCGCTAAAGGCAGTCGGCATTGGCACGCTCTATCTATCGCTGTGGGGAGCGTTTCAGGTTTATCACCTGATCCCGTCCGCAGCCGCGTTCATAACGATGATCATCGTGACCGTGGCCACCATCGTTCTGGCTTTAAACCAAGATGCGGAATTGCTGGCGAGCTTTGCCCTGGCAGGCGGCTTCGCCACTCCCGTGCTGCTTTCTACAGGACAGAACCATGAGGTAGTGCTGTTCTCTTATGTATCCCTGCTGGATCTTGCGATTTGGGCCATGGCGATTTTTAAGCCTTGGCGCCGCCTGTTGTGGGGAAGTTTTGCGGGAACGATTATTCTCTATATCGGTTGGTACTCGGATTACTACACCCAAGACCAGCGCGCGTTGACGATTTGTTTTGCAGCGCTGTTTGCGACCATCTTTGCCGCGATTCCGCTGGCGTCCCCGTACGAACAGTCCAGGCGATTTAACGGACCTTCCGTTACCCTGACTTTGCTTCCCTTGCTGAATGCTGCGGGATTTTTCCTGGCACTCTATGCGATGTACGAACACGAGAGAGTCACACTTACCTGGTTTGCTTTGGCCCTGGCGGCTTTTTACCTAGCGGTCGCTGCTTCCTTTAAGCAGCGTTTTCCAAAACAAGACACGACCTTCATTCGTTTGTTACACGTGGCCATTGCCATTGCCTTCATCACCATCGCCATCCCCTTGAAGCTGAATGGCCAGTGGATCACCATTTCCTGGCTCGTTGAGTCCGCGGTGCTTCTGTGGGTTAGTGTTCGAACGCAGACAAACTTCTTGCGCTACCTGGCGTCCGCGGCCTTGACCTTGGGTATTTTGCGCTTGCTCTTTTTCGATCACTTTCGAACAGAAACATTGGTGTTCAACCTGCGATTTTTCACCTACTTCGTGGCCATTGCTGTTCTGGGAGGAATTGCGACGTTTGGAAAGCAACATGCTTCGGAAAAAGAAATGCCGTTTATCTATCTGTCCGTGGTAGGCGTGAATTTGTTGGCTCTGATCGCGCTTACACTGGAAGTCTCGGATTATTTCGCGCGGCGAATGCCGGAGGCCGGCGCAAACCATTTTGCCTTTTATCTTCAGATAGCGCTCGCTCGCGATTTCAGTTATTCCGCAGTCTGGCTGATTTACGGTGCGGCGCTGATGACCATCGGCTTTCGCAAGCGTTCAGCGTTTGTGCGCTGGCAGGCGCTTATTCTGATTGCGTTTACCATCGGCAAAGTCTTCATTTACGATGTCTCGCAACTTGGCGGCAGCTACAGAATTCTTAGCTTCATCGCTCTCGGCGTGGTCCTGCTTGGAATTTCCTTCATTTATCAACGCGACTGGCTGAAGCTTTCTTCGGATTCCTCGGAGAAATCCGCGCAAAGGGCCGGATGATGAGGGCAACTCTGGGAATGCTGGTGGTGTTTCTGATAGCCACTCCTTCGATTTCTTATTTCCAGTACGCGCGGCAGCTGGGCCCCATTCAACCCGGCGGACAACACTACATTGCATTGGACGAGAATGTTTGGCAGCACGCTCATCCGGATTTGGCCGATTTGCGAATCTATTCAGGCGAGAAAGAAATTCCATATATTCTGACGATCGAGCGCGGCGGCTCGCAGATCGAAAAGAAAAAATTGATTGTGCTGCAACCCGGCACGCTTGGCGGAAAAATACAATTTCTTCTGGAAATGACAGACATTCCCCGGTACGACCGCGTTGAATTGAAACTGCGGACTAAGAATTTCGTCGCCCACGCACGTGTGGAAGGAGCCGACTACCCGCACGGAACACAGTGGTCCCATCTCGGGACGACTACTCTGTACGATCTTTCAGACGAAAAGCTTGGCCACAACAGCACACTCCAGATCCCGGTAACAACTTTCAAGTATTTGCGCGTCACGGTAGACCGCTCCGTGAAACCTTCCGACATAGAGAGCGCAACCGCCGGAATGACTCTGGCGCAAAAAGCAGTGTGGCGAGACCTCAGCGAGGCACCCAAACAAGCGCAGCAAGGCCGAGATACTGTCTTTACGTTCTCGATTCCTCAGAATGTTCCGGTGGAGCGAGTGCTGCTTTCCATTGATCCATCGCAGGGAAATTTTCGGCGCGAGATGGAAATTCAAACCGACAATGGAATGAGGTCCGGCAGCGGCGAGATCAGCCGCATCCACATGCAGCGAAATGGCCAAAGGATTGACGTTGAACAACCATGGCTTGACGTTCAAGGAACCGGCCCTGGACCGCTGAAAGTTATCATTCACAATGGAGATGATGTGCCGCTGAAGATCACGGACGCACATCTGCAACAGTACGAGCGCCGCATCAATTTCGATTCTGAATCGGGGGCCAATCTCAAACTCTATTCCGGAGATGAAAAGCTCGAGGCGCCAATTTACGATTATGCAAAATTATTTCAGAAGGACGCGAACGCCAAGCCGGTTCAGTTAAATGCCGAAGAGGCTAACGCCGCCTATACTGGACGCCCCGACGATCGGCCTTGGTCGGAACGCCACCCCGCCCTGCTGTGGGTTGCAATTATTGGCGCCGTATTGGTTCTCGGCGGCATCGCGCTGCGCTCGATGAAGTCCACGGCAACGTGATCGTTCACGTGCCTCGGGCCATCGCCGCACATTTTTCATTTAGAGGCGATTCGGCGCGGGAGTTTCAAGCTTCCAATAGCGGACTGTACTTACCATTACTCACGGACGATCTCTTGTCCCATCTTGACACCGCGGTAGCGAACGTTTAAAAAAGATAGCGGACCCCACCCATCGTCTGCTCCTGGCTACGTTGGTTAGGCTCGACTCTCTGGCAGAACTCTCCGGAGGAAGCTGTGTCTAAAGCAACGTGGCGAACCCTTGTATTCATAATTTGCGGATTGGCTGGCACGGCACTTTCTAGCCCTAGTTTTGCGCAGGGTCAACCGCCGCAGGGACGGCCAGCGCCCGGACAGATCGTGCAGACACCCGCTTCGTCACCCGAAACACGCATGGGCATGTGGCGTGGACGCCCGGTCACCTACCAGGTGATCAACGGCCGGAACATCTATCAGGGCGACATCATTCTGGAAAATGTGCAGCCCGTGCCGAAAGCTACCTCCGGCGGCGGGGTGCACTCCGATTCCGTCGGTCTCGTTAACTCGAACTACCTCTGGCCAAAAGTTAACGGAGTTGTCCAGATTCCGTACGTGATCGACGCGGCATCGGGAGATCTCGACAACCTCAACACTGCAATCAGCACCTACAACTCCACCTTTGCCGGAGTCATCCAGTTGGTGCCCCGCACGTCGCAAGCGAACTATATCGACATCAACCTGAGTAACGGCGCTAATGGCGTGTGCGAGGCAACCGAAGGCGATGCAGGGATAGGCGAGCAGTTTGTGACCGGAGCATCGAATTGTACAGTCGCGACGATTCTTCACGAGTTTGGACACGTGAGCGGCGTGTGGCACGAGCAATCGCGCACCGATGCGGCCAATTACGTGACGTTCAACGAGAGCAATGTCATAAAGGGCTCGATTGGCAATTTTCTTCCGGCCGTGGATAACGACCAGCAGAATTTTACCCCCTACGACTATGCCTCGGTGATGGAATACCCAGCCTTCTCGTTTTCGCGCAACGGAGGTCCTCCGCTGGATTCGATTCCGCCCGGCATGCCCCTTTCGAACTTGGTCGGTTACTCGGCGGCGGACGTTGAAGGCATCATGCGCTTGTACGGCGTTGCTCCCACGGAAGTGACCGTCACGTCAAACCCGGTGGGATTGCAAGTGATGGTGGATGGCTCGCCCGTCACCACGCCAATGACGTACAGCTGGAATCTGAATTCGATGCACACGCTCGCCATTGCCACGGGCGTGCAAACCGTCAACGGCATTATTGTTGACAGCAGCAATCCGATACAGCCGACGACGTTTTACTATATCTGCGGCGTCTGGAACGACGGCGGAGCACAAAGCCACACTATTACGGTAACTCCGGGAAATGGCGCGGCTGGGTTTCCGATCACAGCTCCGCAAATCGCAACTTACTCGGCCAACTTCATTCAGCTCGTGCCTTACACGCCTTCCGTGTTTCCGATGTCCAGTGGCACTGTGGCCCTGACGGGAACGCCGCCACCGCAGAGCTTAACCGTTAATGGAGTTCCCGGTACGTACGTTGTAGCGCGTCAGCAAGCAACGCTGACCGCGTCGGCGAATAGTGGCTATAGCTTCTACGAATTCAACAATGGCCCTTATTGGCTGCCGGGCGGTTTGAGCTCCGATCCGAAGACTTTTTACGTTCCGGAGACTGGACTCACCCTCAACACGACTGCAGAATTTACAAACAAGCCTGTGTACACCGTGGATGTAACACCCAACTACTTTAGCTCAAACCTGGGCGTGCTCGTGGATGGCGGATTCTGGGATGTCCCGAAGAATTTCTCTCCAGACCCCTCTTACGACGGCTCGTCATGGAATTCAGGCACGATGCATACTTTGGAGTTTTCCACGCCGCAGCAGCCCTTCGACTTCAACACTCAATTTGTTTTCTCCAGTTGGAACATCGGAGGAACGACAAACAGTCCTAACATTGTAATGTTGCCTGCGACCAGCACGAGCTACATCGCCACCATCTCACCTGAATATGTGCCGGCTACTAATTTCAATTTTCCGCCATGCGGCGGGACCGCGGCGATTACTCCCGCGCCCACGATTACAGGCGGCTTCTATCCGTCGGGCACGCAATTGACCTACACCGAAACACCAGCTACGACCAATCCCGCAGGCCAATGGGTATTCGCGGGCTGGACTTTCGATCTAACCGGAACGACCAACCCGGACACCTTGACGCCCACTGACGAATCGATCGTATATGCAAATTTCAATACGACGAGCGCACCGCTGACAATCACAAGCCTGAGCCCTTCGTCGATTGCTTCAGGCGGCTCGGCGTTCACCCTTACGATCAATGGGACAGGGTTCACCCCGAACTCAAATGTTGGAATCAATTTCCCAAATATCTTCCTTACTCGAACGTTCGTGAGTTCCACAGAACTACAGGCGACTGTGCCCGCCGCAGACATCGCCACTCCGGGCACGATTCTCGTGTTTGTCGAGAACTTCCCGGCAATGAACTGGACCGGTTGCGCCGTTTTTGCAGACCAGCCGTTCTACGTTTTTCAGGGGACGCCGAGCGGAGCGACGACCGTCACTGCGACACCCGCCAGTGTTTCTTTCCCCTCGACAGTAGTGGACGCAACCAGCACGGGTTCGGCTATCACCGTGAAAAACACAGGTAGCGCAGCGACAATAATTGCGATCTCGGCGAGCGCCAATTTTGGCCAATCGAATACCTGTCCCGTTGCTCCTTCCACATTGGCGGCCAATACGAGCTGCACGATCACGCCGACGTTCACTCCGACATCTGCAGGAAGCCTCATCGGCAATATATCGGTCACCGACAGCGCATCGAATTCTCCGCAGGTCGTCACTCTGTCCGGAACGGCAACCCCTGCGCCGACCACGGTGACGGCAACCCCGACCAGCCTTAGTTTCGGCAGTCAAGCTGTGGGAACCCCGAGCATGTACCAAAAAATAATTGTGAAGAATACTGGCAGCGCTTACACATCGATAGGGATCTCCGTCACTGGGAACTTTGGGCAGTTGAATAATTGTGGAATCACGTTGGATGCCGGAGCGAGCTGCACAATTGATGTGACGTTCTCACCCGCCGCGAACGGACCTCTCTCGGGCAATATATCGATCACAGATACCGCAGCGAATTCGCCGCAGCTGGTAACGCTGTCGGGCACGGGCATCGGTGGCACTGTCACGGTGACCGCAACACCCGCGAGCCTGACGTTTAGCTCTCAGCAAGTCGGCACCACCAGTGCCAACAAGCCGGTAACGGTGAAAAATACAGGCAATATGTCCACCACGCTTTCCATCGCACCTGCTACCGGAGATTACGCTCAGACGAACACCTGCTCCAGCACTCTTAGTGCGGGAGCGAGTTGTACGGTGAACGTGACGTTCACTCCGACTGCGACTGGCACTCGAACCGGCGCAATCTCAATCACCGATCAAGCATCGAACTCGCCGCAATCCGTTAGCCTCACGGGCACCGGGACTTCTGGTGGCACCGTCACAATTACGGTCACACCGACAAGCGAGACGTTCCCTGCGCAGACCGTAGGCACAACCAGCGCTGCCAAAACCGTCACCGTGAAAAATACAGGCACCGCCTCCACTATGATTTCGATCCCTCCCGCGAGCGGAGATTTCGGGCAAACAAATACCTGCGGAAGCACCCTGTATGGCGGGACCTCTTGCACCATCAACGCAACATTCAGTCCCACGACGACTGGCAGCATCTCCGGCGTAATAACAATCAGCGATGCAGCGTCAAACTCGCCGCAAATCGTCGGCTTAACAGGGACGGGAGTCGCGCCCGTCACGTTCTCGCCGACCAGTTTGCCTTTCGGCAGCGAAAAAGTTGGAGTAACCAGCGCGGTGAAAACCGTAACAATGACGAACAATCTGAGCACGCCGGTGACAGGGATCAGTCTCACTGCCAGCGGCAACTACACACTGGCGAACGGAACAACGTGTACTTCAACTCTCGCAGGCAGAGCTAAATGCACAATCGCGGTGACATTCACTCCCACTGCTAACGGGAGCATCGACGGCGCGGTCACCGTGAGTTACAGCGCTGCCTACAGCCCGCAAGAAGTGAAGCTCACGGGCAGCGGGACAGGGGGCGGTACTTCGCCGCTGAAATTTACTCCCACATCATTGGCATTTACCAGCCAAGCAATCGGAACGACCAGCACGGCAAAAACCGTCACGGTGCAAAACACTAGCGCGAGCACGGTAACCCTCTCTTCGATAGCGGCGAGCGGAAACTTCGCCGCGGTCGGAAGCGGCATAACGCCATGCACCAAAACCTCGATGCTGGCTGCCGGCGCGAGCTGCACACTCAGCGTCACGTTCGCACCGTCCATCGCCGGAGCCATTCAAGGCGCGCTCGTAATTTCGGACAACGCCTCCGTAGGCCAGCAGGTCCTGAACCTCACCGGGACGGCAGTTCTGCCCGTCACGATCGCCCCCACAAGCCTGACGTTCAAGTCGCAAGTAGTCGGCACTACCAGCGCGGCACAGACGCTTACTCTGACCAACAACTCCAACTCCTCGCTCAGCCTTACCGGCTTCGCTGGCAGCGGTGAGTTCTCGGTGACCGCCGGCGCAACATCGCCCTGCACTTCAAGCCTCGGGGCCGGTGGCAAGTGCACCTTAAGCGTCACCTTCACGCCCACCACGACTGGAAGCATCCGGGGTGCGGCAACAATCACGGACGGCGCCAGTACAAGCCCTCAAGCAGTGAAGTTGACTGGCACCGGAGGCTAGTCGCTTCGGCTTGAAAAATTCCTTTTATCTTGAGGAATCGTCGCACTCTGAGGGTCTGCTGCTAGATTCGCGCATCAACTTCGCTGGGGGTGTCGCCGTGCAGCAACCATGCATCGAACGAACTGACAGCGACTCCGAGCGCGAGTTACTGGCACGACTACAATGGCAACCTGACCAGCAAGACAATTTTCGGAAGCACGACACAATATACCTGGGACGATGAAAACCGATTAACGAGCGTGATCCTGCCCGGGACAGGCGGCACCGTTACTTTCAAATACGATGAACTTGGTCACCGGTTCAGAAAGTATTCACTCAGGGTTCGAATACAACTACGACGAATTATTTATATGATGGAAGCTGCAGGAGCGTTGGGCAATACGGACGGTCAGCCGCGTAACGCTGTTGCCAAACCACTCGTGCGCGCTCTCGTGAATGATGTTGAAGTCAAACTTGAGACTGATGCCAACGTATGCGATCCGGCTTCCGGCGAATGACAACGTGCAGCACGACATCGAGGAACTGCTGACGCGGCCGGTGGGGCGTCCCAGTCACAAGCCGATCGTGTGGCACAAGGGCTTTCTCTATCAGGCGACGAGTTGGAAGACGGCACGACGAGTAGTGGCGAAGGTGGAGTTGTTTTTGAACCAAAAGGGAGATTCCGGTTGAGCTGTATCGGATGTTTCATTCATACAAGACGACTTCGCTCAGCTGGTTGTAGATTGCTATTTTTAGACAATCTGGAGGGGTCGTGATCAACCGGCGGACGTTTCTCATCGGTACGGGTTGCCTGGGTATCTGCGCCGGAGTTGCATCGGCACAAGGGACAACATCAGAGTCTGCAAAGCAGACTCTTTCCGGAAAGAAACTGGTCCCGCCTGCTAACGGAATGATAAAGGTGGCCTGTGCGCTTTCGAAAAACGTTACTCTAATTGATTGGGTTGGCCCTGCCTCAGTTTTTAATTCGTGGCTGTATGACGAATCGCTCAAACGAGACCGGCCATTTTTTGAAGTGTTTACCGTGGGCGAGAGCCGGGAACAGCTCGATCCTGACTTCAAGCTGATTCCGGACTATACCTATGAAGATGCGCCACAGGCCCAGGTCGTCGTAATACCAGCACAGTCTGGTTCTCAGCAGTTTTACGAGTGGCTAAAGAAGGCTAACAAGAGCTCTGATGTCACCATGTCGGTATGTATTGGCGCGAGACATCTAGCCAAATTAGGACTGCTCGATGGCCAGGTTGCTACCACGCATCACGACTTCATCAAGCCCTATACTGAAGAATTTCCCCAGGTCCATTGGGTCAGCGGCGTGCGCTTTGTAGAAGGTCCAAAGGTCTCAACCAGCGCAGGCGTTACTGCCGGAATCGATCTGGCCCTGCACGTAGTGGAACGGTACTTCGGCAGGGAAAAAGCTATGGCAGCAACTCGGGTGCTTGAGTATCAGGGCACCGGCTGGATGGTCTAGCCCAAAGAGCGACTGTATCTGAAAAGAAGAAAACCCGAATCCATTAGTTCTAACTTGCCTTAGATCAGCAAACGAAAGTTACCCGGTGAACAATGCACTAATCGTTTCAGAATACGGTTCATGTGACTCTGATCGGCAAAGCCTGATTCTGTGGCTATTTCTCCGAGAGATCGTTCCGGATCCTGCATCAAGCGGCAGGCGCACTGCGCACGCAGATGCTGCAGATATTCTCCAGGGGTCGCTCCAGTTTTCAATCGGAACAGTCTCGCGACATGTACCGGATGGATGCCAGCAGCACTAGCTAGGTCACGAGTCCGAATCGACTCTCGAAAACTCTCATGAATCTTTTCCTCCAGAAGCTTCCAACGATGAAACGGAAGACGCGGACCTATTTGGCGCTCGCCACCAAGACTAGCGAGGATTTCTAAGATCAGGCTTTCAATCGTCAATGGGAATCGTGTCTCCCTATCGCGAAATTCGCGAAGAAGTCGAAGCATCTGCCAAAGAATCCTTTCGCCATGCCAATCGAAAACCGAATTCGCCAGGACACCGATGTGCATGGAATCCATCCAGGAAGTCTCCAGTTCCAGAGTAAAGAATTGGCATCCAGGCTCATTGAGGAAACACGAATGTTGCACGTTGGCTGGATGAAAGACTGCAGTAAAAGGAATGAAGTGCGCCTCCCCACGACGGTACCCCTCTCGATACCTTCCTTTTAGCAGAACTGCGACATACGGATACGAGTGTTCATGTGAGGGCATAAGGGTGGGATGCTTGTAAACGGTCTCAAACAGGGTGGCGCCCGCGAGATCAAGTCGATTCACAATTTGGCCATACATCCATCCAATCGATCGTTGACGACCTGACATGGCTAACAAACATAGAGACGGAGCCTGGATCCCGAGGTTAGCCGAAATCTAGGTAGTGGGCCAGTCTGCACAAACTAGCCCACTACCCCGCCATCCCAGTCAGCCCAGCCTGTCTCTCACGAGCTGCCAGTTGATCCACACCGCGATCACCGCTGGGACTTCCCGTATTGCGTATGGTCCCCTTTGCCTGGTAGGGTCGAGGACTGGCGCCAGGCTCCTTAGACTCAGCCTATCCGTTGCTCCCCGTTTCCTCTGGGAGTGCCTCACGAGCCGAATCGTAAGCTGGTTTCCAGCCCCCGCCTCATCAAACCCAGCGTGCAGATTTCCTGCACTGGGCTTTCCTGTGCGCTTCGCGTCAAGGGTTATGTGGCCGAGTCGGTCTGGATGATTTTCAGCTGAGGGCTTCGCGCACGACCCGGTAGTCACCAAACAATCCGAGTGTGTCGTAGAGCCACCGCGTACTCCATCGGTTCCAGCCGAATCCCGTGCGCTGCCGGGCCCGCATCAAATGTCGCCGAACCTTCATCTCCACCCAGAGCTTGATGTAAGAAAAGCACCGGCTCGAGTGCCCCACCGCAAAGTAGTGCACCCATCCCCGCAGAGTCGGATTGATAAGTTCAATCACTCTCCCTACTGGCTGGCTGACATATCGCCGGAAGATTTCTTTGAGCTTCCTCAGGAGTGCCGTCCGCTTCTTCGGCTTGGGCACAAAATGGGACCGCCACTTTCCCTTGCGACTTCGGACGCGGCGGAACTCAAACCCTAAGAAGCCAAAACTTTCTCCCTTTGTTAGGTCAACCTTCCGGCTCTTCTCCTCATTGATTTCCACTCTGAGTTTGGCCAGTTCTTCTCGCAGTCGCTTCTCTACCGCCCCGATCAGCCAGTCATGCCGCGGATGAGAGTCGATCAATACCACCAGATCATCCGCAAACCGCGCGTATTGAACGTTGGGGTATCGACCCCGGCGCGTAGTCGCAATCGCCTTTTCCAGCATCCGATCCACCTCGGTGAGGTAGAGGTTACTGAGCATTGGCGAAATCACCCCGCCCTGAGGAACTCCCTTTGCCCCGGTCGACTTCAGGATCATCCTGAGGAGTCCCATCACCGACGCATCCTGAACCCGCCGTGCCACTTTCGCCAGTAGCAGCGAGTGCTGCACGTTATCGAAATAGGCTCGGAGATCCAGATCGATGATTCGGGTTAATCCTTGGACAATATCCGAACTTACCGGGACTTAGTCACGTGGTCCGGCAATAAATCCCGAGTAGTCGTCAAAACATTCGGAACAGTTGCAAGCGCCACAAAATGATGCGCCGAGGTATAATCGCGCGCACAAATGGCTCTCACTTCCGGCGCGAAACTCGGTCCTTATCAAATTGAATCGCTCCTGGGCGCTGGAGGCATGGGAGAAGTGTATCGGGCGCGCGATACGCGCCTGGACCGCACGGTCGCCGTCAAGATTCTCACTCAAGGGTTAGCTGACACGCCGGAAGTTCGGCAGCGATTCGAGCGTGAGGCGCGCGCCGTTTCCAGCCTGAGCCATCCTCACATCTGCGTGCTCTACGACGTCGGACATCAGGACGGAATCGAGTACCTGGTGATGGAGTATCTCGAAGGCGAGACGCTGGCAGCACGGATTGGGAAGGGCCCGTTGTCCACTGCTGAGCTGTTGCGATACGCGACGCAGATCGCCGACGCTCTGGATAAAGCCCACCGTCAAGGCATCGTGCATCGCGACCTGAAACCAGCCAACGTGATGTTGACAAAGATGGGCGCCAAGCTGCTGGATTTCGGTTTGGCGAAGGGCGAGGAGATCTTGCAGGGAGATATTGGCTCTTCACCGACCATGAGCCGGCCGCTTACGGTGCAGGGAACTATCGTCGGCACGATCCAATACATGTCGCCGGAACAACTGGAAGGCAAAACAGTCGACGCACGCAGCGATATTTTTTCTTTTGGCGCGATGCTCTACGAGATGGCCGCGGGTAGTAAAGCTTTCGAGGCCAAGAGCCATGCAAGCCTGATCGCCGCAATTTTGAAAGAAGAGCCTCGGCCAATACGAGAATTGCAGCCGATGACGCCGCCGGCGCTCGAGCACATCGTCAAAGCATGTCTTGCGAAGGACCCCGACGAACGCCCGCAAAGTGCCCATGACCTGAAGCTGGAGTTCGAGTGGATTCGTGAATCAAGCGGGATTTCGCAGTTGGCGCAACCAGCGGTCGAACGATCCTCATCGCGGCGCAAAACCGCGAGCATCATCCTTGCTTCCGTAGTGTGCACGCTTCTCGCGGCGAGTGCGCTCGCCTTCATGTTCAGGGCACAGCCTGCTCCGGCGGAGCGCCTTGAATTTTCCATCCCGCTCCAGGAAGAAATGAGCCATTTGGCGCTTTCGGCGGATGGCCGCATGTTGGCGTTTGTCTCACCGGATCCAGTCTCCGGCGCCAACAAAGTGAGCGTGCAGCGTGTCGGTTCCTCGGGAGTATCCGTACTGCCGGGCACCGAGGGCGCCAGTTATCCCTTCTGGTCGCCCGATGATGCCTATGTCGGATTTTTTGCCGATGGCAAGTTGAAAAAAGTTGCGGTTTCCGGCGGAGCTCCGCAAGTGCTGGCCATCGCGACAAGCGGGCGCGGTGGGAGCTGGGGACGCCACGGCGTCATTGTCTTCTCGCCCCAGGCGTCCGGGTGGTTATGGAAAATAAATGCGGATGGTAGCAATCTCGCTTCGCTCACCGAAAAGATATTCGACGGCACAAAAATTGTTTCGCACCGCTGGCCCGTCTTTTTGCCCGATGGCGAACACCTGCTGTTTTCGACTCTGACTTTCACTAACAATAACAACACGAACGACCAGAATTCAGGGATCTACCTCAGTTCACTCGCGGGCGAGGTCAAGAGGGTGGAGCCTTTGGGCCGCTCGAACCCGGGTTACGCAAACGGCTACTTGTTTTATCTGGATGGAAAAAAATCGCTGCGCGTAACTCTCCTGGACACCGCAAAGGGAACGGTGGTAGGCGATTCTACAGTCGTAGCCGACCTGGTCGGTTTCCAGCCGTCCATCTTCTGGGGCGCGTTCTCCGTGGCAGAAAACGGAACCGTAGTTTACAACCCGAATGTTGGGGCGGTGCTCTCGGTCTTCACTTGGTATGACCGAGCCGGGAAAGAATTGGGCACTGTGGGCGACGTCGGGGTTCTCTCAAATCCCACCTTGTCGCCCGACGATAGCTGGCTGGCCATGGACATGGCCGACGCAAAAGCGACAAGCGTCAATGTTTGGCTGAACGATGTCAAGCATGGCACCAATTCGCGCTTTACCTTCGACAACGCCGAAGATGTTGGAGGTGTTTGGTCCCGTGACGGATCGTTGATCGCTTACCGCTCTCTACAAGCGACCGATACGAATGTTTTTGTGAAACAGGCACAAGGGTTGCAGCCCGCTAGGTCCATTTTTTCTGTCAAAGAAAGTGGTCAGGTAACGGATGATCTCGCTCCGAACTCCTGGTCACTCGACAATAAGGAACTCCTCTGCACCTTGCAGGCCGCCGCGGGAGGATCTCAGCTGGTGCTGCTTTCAACATCGGGCGGCAAAATGACCCGATTTCTTGCCACCAAGACCAGTGAGACCAACGGCCAGATTTCTCCCGATGGCAAATGGGTGGCCTATGCGTCGAATGAGTCGGGCGACTGGGAGATCTATGTGACTACCTTTCCCACCGCCGCCGGGAAGTGGCAGGTATCCCGAGGGGGCGGCACCGAGCCTCGTTGGCGCGCCGATGGCAAAGAGATTTTCTATATCGGAGCCGGCAGCACATTGATAGCGGTACCGGTCAGTAGTGAAGGAACTTTCGCCGCCGGCAACCCCACGCCATTATTCCGGACTCAGCTTCGAGCCCAGGTTTCTTCAACAGATCAGTTTTCTTATGACGTAACCAAGGATGGCCAGCGATTCTTGGTGAACCGATACGCCAAGCCCGCGCAAGTCGCTCCGTTGCACATCATCCTCAACGCTACCGCCGCCTTGCGGAAGTAATCGTGTCGTCCCCACTTTCAGCGTGAGCCCAGCCATGGGCACCATGGAACTCTGGTATCCCTGACTGCATCTGGTCGTTGGCCATCGTTCATGAGTCACGGAGTACTCAGAACGAATTCACATGCCTTCCATGAGAAGGCCGGTGAGTGTCAAGCGTTTTCTCTCGTTTCTCGTTTCTCTTTTCTCTTTTTTCTTTCTTCTTCTTTATTTCTTCTTTTTCCAAATTGTTCCCATGAGCCAAGCCGCCTCTGTCGCCACCCTTCCATCCGCACTCTTTGTTGAGCGATGGTCGCTCGGTGCAAGTTGGGTGTACTCGATCCAGTAGGTGCTGCTACCTGATTAGCGACCTCTGTTCCCCCTTTCGAAGGAAACTGGTCCAGGCACTGTCGCAGTCACCTGATCTCGGCGGTCGAGCTCGGCTGTTTGGATACCCTCTCTCTTCTTTCCTTCTTCTTTGCTCCTTTTTTTCTTTCTTCCTGACTTTCTCAGTTTTTCACAGAGAAATTTCGCGCCAGGATCGCCTAGGAACGACGATGGCCAACTCCCTCGACCCCTAGCATCCCCGGTTTTGTGGAGAGCTCTTCACTCTAGGCCACGGCACGCATCTCTTTGTGGCTATTGTGCAGTGGTTCGTAGACCTCTCCATTCACCCACAACCGATGCAGCAGTACCGCTAGCTTTCTCGCCACAGCAACCACGGCTCGTTTCTTGGCATTTTTCCCACCGCGCGCCGCCAGTTTTAGACCCCAACGCCGTAGATCACTGTCTGCTCCAAAGGGTCCCAGGATGTAGTGCGCCCCCTGCACCAGCATGGTCCTCAAATAAGGGTCTCCTTCTTTACTGATGTGCTTCTGTGGTTCGCTCTGCCCCGAGTTCCGACGGCCAGGTCGCAACCCCAGAAAACAGCCGACATCCCGACTCTTCCGGAAGCGATGCGGATCTTCCAGGGTCAGCACATAGGTCAGCGCGATCTGTGTTCCTACACCCTTCACCTGTTTGAGCAGCGCGACTTGCGGGTAGCTCTCCTTGGCGATTTTCTCCATCCGTGCGTCGTATTCCTGGATACCCTCGTTCAACGATTCGACTTCTTTGAGCAACGGCTCCAGAACCTCGCGCAACTCGGTGCACCATCCCGCGGCCAGCTCCCGGCTCACCTGCTGCGTGCCACACCGGGGCAGTCGTAGGCCATAAGACTTCACCAACCCGCGGGCGGCGTTCACCAAGGCGGTTCGCGCACGCACTAGTTCGGCCCGCGCCCGGATCACCGTCAGGTGGATTTGCGCCTGGGCACTGCGATGCCGCACCGGCCCCAACAGCTCGGGATCGATTCGTGCCAGCCGTGCCAGGGTTCGCGCATCGTGTCGATCATCTTTTCGAGTGCTCTTGGTAATCAATTGCACCTTTTGCGCGTGCGCCACGAGCACCTGGTGTCCCAGCTTGCTTAGCAGCCGGCTTACCCAAGGAGAATGTGTTCCGGTCTCCATGGCAATAAGACCCCGCGGTATCTTCTCAAATATCTGTTTCATCGCTTCCGGTGTCGTCGCCACTTTCTGTTCCAGAAGGATTTCGCCCGCTTCATCCAAAACGCAGTAGCACGACCAGCGATCTCCCAGATCCAGACCGATCGTGAGCTTGTGTCCTTTGAAAATCATGTTTCCCTTTACCCGAACAGTGCTAGTCTTTTTCATAGCCGGTCTCCTTTTCTCGTGCGCTTCGAGCGCGTCGATCATTGGGAGCGTATCGCATCCCGCTGGAGACCGGCCTTCTCATCCCATCTGATTAACGGTGCCAGTTCAACAGGTCGATACAACACCAATCTAAGCAGCAGATCCGACAATACTTCCCCTAGAGCAATGATCCGCCGGGCTGAACTCGATCAGAACCCAGCCAGAGGAGTGTTTCGTTTGACTTAACGCTCGGGACCATTTTAACTTCTGAGACTCCTGCAGGTAGACTTTGAGCTTAGTGTTGCGTTGACCCATTGAGATCGCAGCGCTAACCCGGACAAGTTGAGTATTATTTCAAGTTTCCGATTATCCGACTCTGCCATAAAATTGTCTGATAAGTTCTCTGGAATCAACAAATCGGTCTGGACAAGTTTGTGGCACTAGTGACGCGTCGAAGACGCGGTCAGGGCGAATCGGGCGCTAACCTATGGCTCGTGAGAAGACTTCCTTAATGTGCCTACGTAAGAACGGCGTGCCGATATTTTCAGTCAAGATGGAACTGCTGGTCTCGGTTCGACGAATTACACCGGTTCTGGCGAATGGTGCCTCCTCTGCCGGGGTCCTCGAGGCAAAGTCCGCTGGTCTTGACGCGGATTTGCAGCTTGTTTCCGCCCAGTCCTACAAGTTCAAACAGCTCGTTGCCGGGCATCGAGCCCGCGCTGCAAGGCGACTGAATCAAGTTGCCCGGACCGCCAACTTTCTTCCCGTCGCCCGGCGACTTGGAAGCGTTCGCGATGTTCAGACACAGACTCTTCGCGCCGTTCACTGTGTGAATCGAGTAAGTGCCGCCTCCCTGATCGACAAAATTGAACTCCATATTGCCGAGCGCGCTGCAAGGATACGGAATGATTCCATCGCCGCTTTGGGTGGAGTTTCGAGTGATGTTCATGCACAGCTTGGTTCCCTGCGAAACGATCTGATGCACCCCTTCCACATCGTTGGACGCAGAAACGGATAATGGCGTGACGCCGTCGATGACGTAGGTTGTGATTGAGCGCACCGGTAACTGATCGACGATGTGCTTTTTCGAGGAAAGCTTGATGCTTCCCTCTTTGAGATTCATGCTCTCGTCTGCTGTCGTGCGAGATGGGCATGTTTCCTCCTCGTCGTCATCGCCCCGGGGAATTTGACACCGTGACCGTTGCTGTAGAGAACGTCAAGATCGAGCACACGGTCAAGCCACTTTGTAATCTCTCCAGTCTTAGACCGCTGTCCGGTTGCGCGACAACTCCCTCCCGCAAACGGACGATTCCGGACCGCGCCTTCCCGTCAAGGCTGATAAGCCCAATAGCATAAACCCTTAAGTGAGGGGAAATTCGGAAGGACAATTGCGATAAGCTCACCAGATTTCTGAGGTGTCTCCATGCAGATTCTTTGGCAGGACCTCCGCTACGGGCTGCGAATACTGGCGAAGGCACCCGGATTCACGGTGGTCGCCGTGTTGACGCTCGCTCTCGGCATCGGCGCCAACACAGCGATCTTCAGCGTCGTTAACGCCGTCCTCTTGCGCCCACTCGCCTACAGGGATTCACCTTCTCTCGTCAACGTTTGGGGAAAGTTTGAAAAGCAAGGCATTCCGCAGAACTGGTTCTCCGAGCCCGAATACTGGGACTTGCTAGACCACAATGAATCGTTTTCGCAGATTGCTGCCTACTCTTTGGGGGGCAGCGCGAATCTTACTCGCGCCGATGCACAGCCCGTTCAGGTTTCCGAAGCCAGCGCTACGGCGGACGTATTTCGGCTACTCGGCATTACGCCATCGGTCGGCCGCAGTTTTACCGCTGAAGAGGACCAACCTGGCCATTCCCACGTCGCCCTGCTCAGCTACGCGTTTTGGCAAGACCAGTTTGCTGGAGATCCGAACATCGTAGCAAAAACAATTCAGCTCGACGACGAAACGTACTCCGTGGTCGGTGTTCTATCGAAGCAATTTTCTCTCGGAGGCAAGCAGGATCTATGGGTTCCGCTCGGATTGAATCGCGCCAAACCGGGCAGCCGCGGCTCCCACTATTTGCACGTCGTTGCGCGTCTAAACCCCGGCGTCAACCCTGCGCAAGGTTCAGCTGCGCTCACACGGTTCGCGGACGATCTCCGGCGCGCGTATCCCGGAAATTACGAAGAAGGATTCGGCGTCTACATGGTGCCAGTGAAGGAGCAGCTCGTCAGCAAGCTTCGTCAGGCTTTGCTCGTACTGCTGGGTGCCGTGGCGTTTGTTCTTCTGATAGCCTGCGCCAACGTTGCGAATCTTCTGCTCGCCCACGCTTCCTCGCGCGAGAAGGAACTTGTCATCCGGGCAGCGTTGGGTGCGGGGCGCGCACGCCTTATGCGGCAATTGCTCACCGAAAGTTTGATATTGGCGTTCGCCGGCGGCATGCTCGGACTGATGCTCGCCTACTGGGGAGTGGGGGCTCTTCGAGCGCTTGTTCCAGCGAATACTCCGCGCATGGACGAAGTCCATCTCGATCCGGTGGTTCTTGCGTTTACTTTCTGTGTCTCACTGCTAACAGGTGTGTTCTTCGGCTTTGCGCCGGCTTGGCAAATCGTGCGAAATGATCTGCGCGAGACGCTGAACGAAGCTGGTCGTGGCACCTCTGCCGCGAGAGGAAACCGTCGCTTGCGCGCGGTGCTCGTGGTATCCGAACTTGCGCTGGCGGTGCTTTTGCTCTCCGGCGCGGGCCTTTTGATCCGCAGCTTCAGCCGTCTACTTGAGGTTTCTCCCGGCTTCCAAACGCGACACCTGCACACTATGGAGATATCGCTGCCGGAGAAAACCTACGCGGATGGCGCGCCGGTACAGAACTTCCTGACTCAGCTCATGGCGCGTGTTAAGGCGCTTCCCGGAATCCAGTCAGCCGGCGCCGTTTCGCAAATGCCGCTGAGCGATTCCTATACTTCCGGCGCGGTATTTTTTGAAGACACATCTATTCCCGACATCCCGAGACTTCAAGCATTGGGCAATCTTCCGTTTATGGAAATCGACCAACGTGCAGCCACGCCCGGCTACTTTCAGACGATGGAGATTCCGCTCGTCCGCGGACGGCTGCTGAACGACGCGGATGACGCGAGCGCCCCGTTAGTAGTCGTGGTGGATGCAAATTTCGCGCATCGCTTCTGGCCTCACGGGGATGCCATCGGCCAGCGGGTGGCTTTCGATACCATACCCGACGTCAAGCCCGCAGCGCCACGCTGGCGCACGATCGTGGGCGTGGTCGGGCACGTGAAGCACTACGCGCTCGACGTCGAAGGCCGGGAACAGATTTATGCACCGCACGGACAGCCCCTTTTCGGGACTTTCGCTCCCCGCGATATGACACTTGCCGTGCGCACTACGCTTGACCCGACCAGCGTGACCGGCGCAATCCGCGAGCAGGTCTTCGCAATTGACAAGGACCTGCCGCTCTACAATATCGCCACGATGGAACAGCTCGTCTCGAATTCCGTCGCCCAGCCGCGCCCGAATCTCTCACTGCTTGCGGCGTTCGCGGTACTGGCGTTGGTGCTCTCAGCGGTAGGCGTTTACGGAGTAATGGCCTACGCCGTCACTCAGCGCAGCCGCGAAATCGGCATCCGTATGGCGCTCGGCGCGATGCCACGTGACGTGCTGAAACAGGTGCTCGCCGAGGGCGGACGCCTCGCCCTCGTCGGCTTGTCCCTGGGCATCGTTGCGGCGCTTGCGCTTACCCGTCTGATGGCGAGCCTACTCTTTGCAGTCGAGCCGAACGACCCGCTGACACTTGGCGTAGCCGCCGGGCTTCTCGCATTCGTTGCGCTCGCGGCGTGCTACCTACCCGCGCGCCGTGCCACGGGCGTCGATCCGATGGTCGCTCTGCGTTACGAATAATTCTAGCTCCGAGAGGATGTGAAGATGGCCACGTTGCTTAACGACTTGAAATACGCCGTTCGAATGCTCGTGAAGGCCCCGGCATTCGCACTGTTCTCCGTCGGCGTGCTGGCCCTGGGTATCGCTGCGAACACTTCGATTTTCAGCTTTGCAAACACCGTCCTGTTGCGTCCGTTGCCGTATCGCGACCCCGGCCGCCTGGTAATGGTTTGGGAAGACGCATCGCATATAGGCTTTCCGACGAACACGCCCGCGCCCGGCAATTTCTACGACTGGAAAGAGCAGAATCGCGTCTTCGACGATATGGCCGCAACACGGGACGCTTCATTTAGTCTGACCGGAGGCGCTGTGCCGGAAGAAATTCTCGGCCGGCAGGTAAGCTGGAATCTTTTTCGCGTGTTGGGTGTGCAGCCTTTTCTGGGCCGGGATTTTGTGGCGGAAGAAGACAATGCCAACGCCGGTGACGTCGCCATCCTCAACCACGCGCTTTGGAGGCAGAGCTTTGGCGCCGATCCTCAAATCGTCGGGAAAAAAGTCGAGCTCGATAACCAAAAATACACAGTGATTGGCGTGATGCCGCAGGCCTTTGAATTTCCTGACCGCGCTTCGGTGATCTGGGTGCCGCTGGGATTCTCGCCGGAACAAGCCACTAACCATGATCGGCATTTTCTTCAGGTGGTGGCGCGTCTGAAACCCGATGTCACGCTCGCACAAGCGAACGCGAACCTCGCCGCTGTGTCCAAGAATCTCGCCGAAAAGTATCCCGACAGCAACACACACATCGGTGCTTACGCCGTCCCCCTCCGGCAGGACCGCGTGGGGAATCTTCGGCTCGCGATTTATATTCTTCTGGGCGCGGTCGGATTCGTGCTGCTGATTGCCTGTGCCAATGTCGCGAATCTCCTTCTCGCGCGCGCCGCAGGCCGCCAAAGAGAGCTAGCTGTCCGCATGGCCCTGGGCGCAGGAAGGCAGCGGATTCTTCGCCAGCTTCTCACCGAAAGCCTGCTGCTCGCCGGGCTCGCCGGAGTCGTTGGAATCATGTTGTCATTCTGGGGAGCAGCTCTCTTGTCTCGCTTGGTTCCCGCTGGAGTTCCGCTAGCGCCCGGTTCAGGAATCGACGCGCGCGTCTTCCTGTTTTCCGTCTTTGTCTCAATGGTCACCGGAGTCTTGTTCGGAATCATGCCGGCGTTGCGTCTGAGCAGCGTCAACCTCAGCGATGCCCTCAAGCGCGCCGGCGGTAGAAGCGGATTGGGCGCTCAAGGCAAATACACGCGCAACCTGTTGGTCGTGGTGGAAGTGGCGCTGGCAGTGATTTTGCTCAGCGGCGCGGGCTTGATGATTCGGAGTTTCGCGAACCTGCGTCTGCTCAACCCCGGCTTTGACACCGATCGTGTACTCACACTGCACGTTCCCTTGCCAGAGCCCAAGTATTCGGAACTTTCGAAAAGAACGGCGTTCTACGATCAAGTACTCGAGCGCGTGAATCGCGTTCCGGGAGTCGTCGCGGCTGGCTTTACAACCTGGGTGCCTCTTACCAATCGCGGAGGGTCTACAGGCTTCACCATTGACGGCCAACCCCCGCCCGCTCCGGGCGAATTCAACGACGCCAACTTGCGCGTGATCAGCAAAGACTACATTCGCGCCATGAGCATGACGCTCAAAGCCGGACGCCACTTCGCCGGCGATGAAAGACGAAATTCGCCGCTCGTGCTCCTCGTCAACGAGACCATGGCTCGTCACTTCTGGCCCGGTGAAAATCCGCTGGGTCGTCGAATCAAGCTCGGCGGCTATGCCAGCGACTATCCGTGGATCACGATTGTCGGCATCGTCGGCGACGTGCATCAGATGGGCCTGAACGTTCCGCCGCGCGCCGAGATGTACGTCCCGTATTCGCAGTACGAATACTTTGCGCCCGGATACCTCGCAGTGAAAACTACCGGTGATCCGTTGCACCTCGCCGCCACCGTTCGCGACCAGATTTGTGCCGTGGACAAGGACCAGCCCGTGGCGGACGTCAGGCCCATGCAAGCCATCGTTGACGAAGAGCTCGCGCCCCGTCAGTTGCAAGCAACGATTCTGGGCGCCTTTAGCGGACTCGCTCTAATCCTCGCGTCCTTGGGAATTTATGCCGTGCTGTCCTATGCGGTCGCGCAGCGCACCCAGGAAATCGGCGTGCGCATAGCGCTCGGAGCCCAGAGGGGGAACGTGCTTCGTATGGTCATCGGGCAGGGACTCGCATTGACGCTCACCGGTGTCGCGATCGGTCTGGGTGGGGCGCTTGTGCTTACGCGAGTGTTCACCAACTTGCTCTACGGTGTCAGCGCTTCCGATCCGGCCACTTTCGTGGCCGTTGGGGTGCTGCTCTCGGGTGTTGCGCTGCTCGCGTGTTACATTCCCGCGCGGCGTGCCACGCGCGTGGATCCGATGGTGGCGCTCCGGTACGAGTAGTTCGTTTCCGATTTCGTTGTGGACGATACTCGGAGAGTTTGGCAACGAACAACCGTTGCTCGGCCACCACGAATCCGAGTGGGACTGCGCGAATATTTTGAGCCGAAAATCGAGTCTTCCCAATATCCTCGAATTGCTTGCACAAGGGCAAGTGCGCCGATGGCCGGCTGGCTTAGCTTTTGTCGTCATTCTCCAGTTCGCGGGCTGCGTCAATCAAGAGTCAATCTCATCCCCGAGGCGCGATACCAGCGAGGAAGCGGTCCGTTTTGTCAGCGGCAACGTCGCTCTGGCTGGAACACTCGTTCTCCCAAGGGGACCTCAGCGGAATCCAGCGGTTGTCCTCTTCCATGGCTCTGGCCCCGAGAGCAGGAACCTTTTCATGGCCCGTTGGTTTGCAGCACAGGGTCTTGCGACATTGGCCTATGACAAGCGAGGTGTGGGAGAGTCCGGTGGCAACTTTCGGACTGTCCCGTTTATGGGCCTTTGCGATGACGGCCTTGCGGCGGTTGAGTACTTGAAGTCCCGCAAGGACATCGATCCCAAACACATCGGAGTGTGGGGCCTCAGTCAGGGAGGGTGGCTTGCACCACTTGCAGCTTCGCGTTCCGCCGATGTCTCGTTCGTCATCGCTGTGTCCGGCCCCGGCGTTTCCCCCGGGGAACAGATGCTTTTCTATTATGCGAATGAGTTGCGTGCGCGAGGCGTACCCGAAGAAGACATCCGGGAAGCCGACGCCTTGCGCCGTGATGTCTGGAACTACCTATACAGTGGCGAGGGATACGAGGAGGCGAAGAATGAACTCAATCAAGCTCGCAGCAGACGGTGGTATAAGGAAGTCAAAACGCAGCAGGACAACTTGTTCGGGTCGCTTCAGATTTCTGAAGACGTTAACAACCCGGGCAATCCGAACGTGAATTGGTTTAGAAGTGAGATGAACTACGATCCTGTCCCTGCGCTGCGAGCCTTACGAGTGCCAGCCCTGTTCGTGTTCGGAGACGAAGACCGGCTAATACCTGTAGGGAAAAGTGTTGCTGTCATCCGGCAAGTGCTGACCGAAAGCAGCAATGGAGACTTCACGATCCAAGTTTTTCAACACGCCGACCACGGCATGCGTGTCGTAACGGACGGCGCAGATGACAACGTCGACCCTGAATATCTGGAGACGATGCGAAGGTGGCTCGCCGCGCGAGTTGGGACATCACGTTGACTTGAATCTTCTTATACTCGAAGTTTGGTTGACGAGCGTAGGTCCGTGAATCGAGATCGCTTCGTTGTCATGTATCTCGATATACTTCACGCTATCCACAGAGGGCGCTCCTTTCTGTAGCGGGTTGAGCGAACACTCAAAACCCACTGCAAAAGGGCGCTCTTTTACCCTGCCTGGGTCACCGCACATGTCCGGTGCCAGGATCCACTTGTCCAATTTGCATGATATAACTCTCCGAGCGGCCGTCACTTCGAGAAGAATCGCCTGAGACTCAGGAATGGCCACATCTGCTACACAGCCCGAGGTGGATGCACGAAGGACAATCCTGACCACCAGTGATAAGGACAGTCTCGGACTGCAATCAAAAAATGTCGCGCTGGAATCCCGCTCCTTGTCGGAGTAGGGTTTCCGAATGTAACTGCCCGTGGCTTCTAACGCCTGCCATTGCGTCGCCCGACGCGCGGCGCGGAAAGAGGCACCCGTTTCTGGATAGCTTCCGGGTTGCGTTAGTGCTTAATCGGACGCGCGTTTTGGCAGAGCAGTGAAGGTGGGCATGTAGCTCTGCGCGCGTTCGATTAAGGCGGCTAGAAGGAAGCCGCTTGTGGTTGCGGCGGACGCGGGCCCTATGGAGATTGAATGGGAGGAGACAGCGGTGTGGAGTGTCGCGGAGACTGTGCGGTAGAGCACGGCAGAAGACGGCGGGAACAGACTGGGGCAAGAGAGTATCGTGGAGGACGCGCTGAGGAAGTTGAGAATGGAGTTTTGTTCTGCGTTAAGACGCAGAGAGACAGAGCACGCCGAGAGGCGCGCAGGATGCGGGTTGGAGAGAAGCGTTTCATGCGGCAGAAGTGAGCAACGGTGGAGACCGAAGTTGGATCTCGGCAGCGGTGAACCTTTCGACAACTACCATCGGTCCACCACACTTGGGACAACGCCAAAGACCGTTCGAATCAGCGGCATTTTGATCTGCCTGCGGTTCTTGTGCTGCGTCAAGCAAGTGAAAGCATAGCGGCAGGAAAGCGGCACGTCGCCGATTGGCCAGGAAACCAAAATTGCGAATGCGCACGAAACCTTTGGGGAGCAAGTGCAAGAGGAATCGGCGTAGGAATTCATCAAGCGATACGGTTAAGAGTTTCTGTTCGTTGTTATGAGCGGAGTCCCGCCAGCGGAAGGTGACCTTCTCTTCGGCAAACGAGACCAGGCGATGGTTGGAGATGGCCACGCGATGGGTGTAGCGGCCCAGATACTGGAGCACGTATTCCGGGCCACCGAAGGGAGGTTTCGCGTAAACCACCCAGTCTTTTCGGAACAGTAGCCGTAGCCAGGCAGCGAAGGTTTTGGGCAGAGAGAGCGGAGCTAACTTTCCATGGAACTGCAGTCGGCCGCTCTGGAAGGCTTGCTGGAGGCCAGCGACGAACTTTCCGCGAAAGACGCGACGGAGCACTTTGATGGAGAGGAAAAATCGCGAGCGTGATTTTATCCAGTGAGTGTGATCTAGACTCAACCCACCGGCGGGAATGACGCAATGCACGTGGGGATGCAAACTGAGTTTCTGATTCCAGGTGTGAAGCACGCTGAAGAACCCAATTTCCGCGCCAAGGTGTTGGGGATCCCGGGCGACCTCAAGAAGTGTCTCGGCGGTGGCGCGGAGCAACAGGCCATAGATGAGCTTTTTGTTTTGTAGCGCCAAGCGTGCCAACGATGCGGGAAGTGTAAAGACTACGTGGACGTAGCGCGTCGGGAGAAGTTCCTTCTGACGCGCGCCGATCCAGCGCTCCCGGGCAGCCGTCTGACACTTGGGGCAATGGCGATTGCGGCAGCTGTTGTACGAAATGGTGGCGCGATGCCCGCAGCGAGTACATTGATCGACATGACCGCCGAGTGCCGCGGTACGACACCGCGCAATGGCCCGCAACACTTTGACCTGCCTCCAGCGGATCCACTGGCGATTTCGTTCGATAAAAGCAGCTCCTGCGCTGCGGATAAGATCGGCCACCTCAAGGGGCGGCCGACTCATTTACCCTTCCTGTGTTGACTCGTCTTTCAGTTGTAGCGAGTCCAGAGGACTCGGTGTGGCATTCAGGTGACGTTTGGAGAGATGGAGGTAGATGGCAGTTTGTTCCAAACTTTGATGGCCTAACAGGATCTGAATGGTGCGCAGATCAGCGCCGGCCTCGAGCAGATGAGTGGCAAAGCAATGGCGTAAGGTGTGGGGATGGATGGCCCGGTTGAGACCCGCGCGCTTCGCGGCTCCTTGGCAGGCTTGGTATAGCGTTTTTGCGTCGATCGGGTGATTCGCAGTATGCCAACGGTTGCCGGGAAAGAGCCAGTCGTTGGTTTTTCTCCGCAACCGATGCCAGTGCTTGCGCAGTTCTTCGAGCAGCTTGGGGCTGAGCAGGACATCGCGGTCTTTGCGGCCCTTTCCTCCGCGGACATGAATCACCATGCGCTTGCTGTCGATATCGCTGACCTTCAAGTGAGTTACCTCAGCACGCCGCAGACCGGTAGCGTAGAGCGTCATGAGCAGAGTGCGATGGAAGGGAGTGCCAGCGGCATCGATGAGTCCTGCGACCTCTTCCTGGCTGAGGATCGCTGGAAGGTGATGATTCTTTTTCGGGTAGGGGGTCTCGGCGACGCTCCAGGCTTTCTTGAGCGTCTGGATGTAGAAAAAGCGCAGAGCCGCCAGGTGGTTCGTAACGGAACCCGAAGATAACTTCCGCTTCTGGAACAAGTGGGCTTGGTATTCGCGAATGTGCCGCAGGCCTAGGCGATCCGGTGGACGGTTGAAGTGTCGAGCAAAATCTTCGACTGTGTGGATGTAACGGCGTATGGTATCTTCAGAAAAGTTACGACGCTGGAGTTCTTCCAGCATCATTTTGCGAAGTCGGGTCATGGGGACGGCCTCCTTATGACCCGACAATTTATCTCAACAGCCAGGCAACCACCGCTCCACTACCTCACGCGCAGCGTCTGCCGCACAAGCGGCTTCGTTCTTGCCGACGATCCAGGAACGACCGCTTGCACGCGAAGTGTTCTTGCTAATGAAGTGGAGCCGGCTTCCCGCTCAGCAGGTTTTGAGGTGCAGAGTGGCAAGGGAGAGGACCTAAAACTTAGGACGAATTGTGCTCCGGAGATGGCGTCTTGCAGGACGTTCCTTCCGGGACCGTTCAAGCGGCCATCCTGCAGCCGAACCTCGTAGCGGTTCTAAAGAAGCCGCCCTTCGAACTCGTCCTGTGCCAACGTGCCCGATGCCCTGCCAAAGACGAGCACCAGCAAGTGAAGGATCCCTTTTCTGCTCCGGCATGATCTCCTGCTCCGTTGGTTGCAACAAACTATGAAAGGTCAGGGGCCCCGACCTCATCGACTCGAAGGGCATAACCTTTCGCTTTTGTCCGTTTTCCCGTCGCCCTTAGCTGGTGCCAATGCTGAGCGGATGAGGGTCATTTAATGCACTATCGGTTTATAAACTAAACCGATCACGAGGCCCGCCAAAACCCACCCGATAGCATTGCTTGCTGCGATTTCCAGCCCCAGTTTCGTATCCATGTTCATGGTAACGAGATTGGAAATCGGGTGGACGCATGCGACGAACACTCCCATAAGCAGGCCAAATTGCAATCCCCTCACAGCGCCGGATGTGCCGGCGCACCAGGCCGCATAGAGCGCAACAGCTGCTAACAGCGCTACCAACACGGAAGCCATCCCAAGGGGCATGTACTTCATTTGCAGATCCGAGGTTCGATAGAGTGCCGCCGAAGACGCGAAGTCCTTCCGTAGTAGCCAGCCCTCGGTCAAAAATCCCCATGCGAAAAATACAATCAGGGCCGCAACAGCCGCCAACACAAGGCGTGGATAGTTCATCGTCTCTCCTTTTCTACTCAAGTTCTTGCGCGCTCGGTTGTCCCATCCGAGGGAAAGTCAGAGTGTGGAGCGCATCGCCAGCAATTCGTCCAGCTTCTCAAACGATTCGCTCATTCCCTGCGACACGATCTGTCCGAGCTTCGGATCCGGGAAGCCTTCTTGTGTGACGACCACCACGACCTTCAGTATCGCGGTCTGAACGTGCGACTCAACGGCGGATTTGCTGCTGAGCTCTTTCTTGGTGGCGATCTCAGTGATGTCGTGCAGGCAATTTTTGTAGGAAGTCCGTTCGTCGCCGGCAAGAGCCAGAGCCCCGTAGGGCTCGCGCTCGAAATACGTGCCGCCTTGGAGGAGTTCCTTGAAGGACGCGAGCTTCTCCTGCCTTGTTCCCGCCTTTTCGTGCAGCTCGGCTATGAACCGGCGGAGTCGCCCAAGGCTTTCGTCGAGATTCACCTTCGGCTCCTTCTAGAGAACACAACGTTCCTTGCTTCTCTTCAAAGATTGTTGTATTGCCTTGACCAATTCTGCCAATTCCGCCGGCATACCAACAGGAAAAAGGTGAAGGCTAGAGATTCCGCCGCCCATCGAAGCGGCTCGGTGGTAGTCCCCTGATGTTAATCCTCTCGCCGGCGGAAGCATCCCGCGGTCGAAAGAGTCGCCGATTCACGTTCGCTATCTCGGCCGCGAGGAGCAGCGCCGACTGATTGCGATGATTCGCCAAGACTATCCGAAGAAAACTCTCGAGGTGGAGCTCGCCATCCTCACTGGCATGCGACGGGGAGAACGTTCAACAGCAAATGGGAGGACTGGAAGGCTCAGGAAGGAATCCTCTACGTCACGGGAAAAACTGGACCGCGCACAGTGCAAATCAGTCGCGCCGCGCGCCGCTGTTTAACGCGCCTGAGAAAGCGCGCGCCGAAGGGCCAAATGTTCATCACACCGGAACGCAATCAGGAGCCTATCGATCGCCGCCTATCGTTTGAGAAGACCGCAAAGAAAGCGGATCTGCGGCCTAAGTTCCGATATCACGTTGGACCTCTAACAGCGGCACTCCTGCCGCGACCAGGGGCTAGCAATACGTGTGACGCAAATCAACTTGCCGGACACAAATCGTATTCCACGACGTTGCGATATGCGCATCGGAGTCCCGATCACCGAAAGCGAGCGGTCGAAAAGGTGCAGTTTTAGCCATTTTGTAGTGGATTACATATCCACTCACGATATTGCGTGTTTCCGGGCACCGCCATGGGTCACCGATTAGATCGTACTGAGGGGTCTTTTAGCGCGAAGCGGAGATAGAAGTAGCCAATTGTGCCCGCTGCCAAGGAGGCCGCGAAAACCGCGATCTTTGCGGTAGCGACTAAGGTCTCGTCCCCGAAGGAGAGACCACTAATAAAAAGAGCGACGGTAAATCCCACGCCTGCCAGAAGGCCAACGCCGGCTATCCCCTTCCACTTCAAACCGTCAGCCATCCCCGCAATTTTCAATTTCACGCCCAGAAAAGAAAACACAGTAATCCCGACGGCCTTGCCTAGGAGCAGGCCCAGAAATATGCCGAGCGCGATTGAACTCGAATGAGCCAGTTTCAGTTGGTCCGTGGATAAAGTTACTCCCGCGCTCGCTAAAGCAAATAAGGGAAGAACGAGGAAACAAACCCAGGGATGAAGGGTTCTTTCCAGGCGCTCGGCAAGAGAATCAGTTCCATGGAGAAGTTGATCCAGTCCTGTGAGCGTGGCCTCCGCCGATGATTTGTCGTGACTCAAGATCTGGGCTCGGAAATCTCTCAGGAGCGGCTCCGCACTTTCAGCCAACTCTTCCGGACGGAATTTGGGCGTGATCGGCGCGATGAGCCCCAGAATCACACCAGCAATCGTGGCATGCACTCCGGAACGGAGAACCGCAGCCCAGAGGAAAAAGCCCACAACGACGTAGACGGAGATAGGAGCCCGACGCATGGCAACTACTACGAGAAGCGCCAACAAACCGCCCGCTGCCGCTAGCGCTGGTAGAGAAATCGTCGGAGTATAAAAGAAGGCAATCACCAGGATCGCTCCGACATCGTCCACGATCGCTAGGGCCAGCATGAATACACGCAGGCTCGAAGGGATGCGCTTGCCGAGCAACGCGAGAACACCCATTGCGAAACCGATGTCCGTTGCCATGGGGATTCCCCATCCGCGCGCGCCCAGCCCTGATGGATTCAAGGTGAAATAGAGAAACGCCGGAAGGATCATGCCGCCAAGCGCTGCGATGATGGGAAGGGCCGCTTGGCGAAAGGAAGAAAGCTCACCCTTTACGATCTCACGCTTGATCTCCAGCCCAACGACTAGAAAAAACAGGACCATCAACCCGTCATCGATCCAGTGATGCAAATCCATCGAGAAAAGAGGGCGGCGACCTATATTCAACGGAAGCTTCCACAGGGCAACGTAGGACGCGTTCCAGGGCGAATTCGCCCAAATGAGAGCGACAACAGTGGCGGCAAAGAGCAGGATCGAACCAGAAGTCTCCTGGTGTACGAAACGTTCGAGCATCGATCTCGGCTGCAGCAGAAATTGGTTTTTCATGGGTTAATTCCCAGTAGGTTTGTGGTCTTCCTCGTTATGTTCACCTAAATCAACGAGGATCTGCGCGATCAACCCAGTCCAGCCAGTTTGGTGGCTGGCGCCGCAGCCTCGGCCGGTGTCGCCGTGAAAGTATTCGTGGAAAGGGATAAGATCGCGCCAATGGGGATCTGTGTTGAAGATGGCGTTTGAGCCAAAGACGGGCCGGCTGCCGTCCTTACGGCGCAGAAAGATGCGCGCCAGCCGCTGCGCGAGTTCCTCCGCGACCTGCGCCAGATTTTTCATCTTTCCGGAACCCGTGGGACACTCCACCTGGAAAGCATCGCCGTAGTAAAGGTGATACTGCTGAAGCGCGAGCAGAATGAGAAAATTTACTGGCATCCAAATGGGGCCGCGCCAGTTGGAGTTGCCGCCAAAGATATTCGTCATGGATTCGCCTGGCTCATAGTCCAAGCGACTTTCTTGGCCATCCAGGTTGAGGATCACAGGATGATCCTTGTGATAGCGGGAGACTGTCCGCACACCATAGGGGGAGAAAAATTCATTCTCATCCAGCATATAGGTCAACATGCAGCGCAATTGATCTGGCCGCACCAGGCCCAGGGTCAAGTTGTTGTTCGCGCCGGGTACCACCATTGGCCCCACGCTTTCGACCAGGTCGGGGCGATGCTCGATGAACCACTGGCGGCGGCGCTGGAAGTCCGGGTAGCGATCGAATGTGTCGGCCGGGACTGTACTTGCGCCAAACATAGGAACGAAACCTACCATGGTGCGTGCGCGGATGGGAATCGGCTCGTGGTGCGCAGAGATCAAATGATCGTAGAAAAACCCGTCTTTCTCATCCCATAGTGACTTGCTCGGATCTCGTAGGCTATTCATCGAATTGGCGATGAAAATGAAATGCTCCCAGAATTTGCTGGCGACATCTTCATAAATCGGATTTTTTTCCGCCAGTAGAAGGGCGATGGAATTCATGTTCTTGGCAAAAGCTGCCATCCAACTTGTACCGTCGGCCTGACCCAGCAGGTAGCCTCGCGGGAGTTTGTCGCGATCGAATACGCCGATGTTATCCATCCCCAAGAACCCACCCTGAAAGACGTTCTTACCCAAAGCGTCCTTGCGATTAACCCACCATGTAAAGTTCAGGAGCATCTTCTGGAAAACGCGTTCGATAAACGCGTAATCAGCTACACCTGTGCGTTGCCGGTCAATTTCAAAGACATATCGGGCCGCCAGCGACAAAACCGGTGGATTGACTCCGTTGAAATCCCACTCATAGGCAGGGATTTGCCCGTTCGGGTGCATATACCACTCGCGCAGCATCAGGAGAATCTGGTCTTTGGCAAAATGCGGGTCAATGTACGCCAAGGATACGCAATGAAAACCCAGATCCCAGGAAGCAAACCAAGGAAACTCCCACTTATCGGGCATGGATATTACATCGCGAGTGAAGAGGTGGGTCCAACCGTGGTTGCGCCCGGTGAAGCGCTCCGGTGGCGGAGGCGGCCCGACAGGATCTCCCTCGAGCCAGTCAGAGACAACGTAATGATAATATTGCTTAGACCACAGCATCCCGGCGAAGGCTTGGCGTGCGACCATCTTGGCATCCGCGGAAAGTTTTGCAGGTAACACCACATCGTAAAATTCATTTGCTTCCTTGCGACGCTGTGCCAACAAGGAAGCGAAATCAGTAAAAGGTGCCTTTAGCAAGTTCCCGTTGCGCACGGACGCCAACCGCAGATCGATGGTTACGGTTTCTCCAGCGTCAACATTGCGAAAGTAAAGTGCGGCGGCTTTCGTCCCAGCGGCGTCTGGATTCACAGCGCCGAGGTTCCCGTCAACTACATACGCATGAAATGCGTCTTTGCAGTAGGGCGTCGGAGAAGGAACTCCGTAGAGTCGCGAAGTATTGGTCTCATTTTCGGTGAATAGCAATTCGTCAGCGGCGGAACAGTACAATTCGTAATCTCCCAGCTGCCAATGATGCGCGACCAAAGTCTTTACCTTCTCGTTCTTCGGCTGCGCTTGTTTACCCATTGCCATCGACGGGCGGCGGGCGTCGCGTCCCCACGCCCAGGAATTCCTAAACCACAGGTTTGGAAGCACGTGAATCGGCGCGGGGTCTGGCCCACGGTTAGTAACCGTGATTCGGATTAACAAATCCTCGGGATCGTTCTTGGCATAGTCCACCATTACATCGAAATAGCGTCCCTCGTCGAATATTCCGGTGTCGACCAACTCAAATTCCGCATCGCGCTTGCCGCGTCGGCGATTCTCTTCGCGAAGCCGATCGTACGGGAATTCTGCCTGGGGATATTTGTAGAGATATTTCATGTAGGAGTGGGTAGGCGTATTTTCCAGGTAAAAATAATATTCTTTGACGTCCTCGCCGTGATTGCCTTCTGGGCCGGTTAGACCAAATAATCGTTCCTTGAGGTAGGGATCCCGTCCGTTCCAAAGAGCGAGGGCAAAACACAAAAATTGGTGTCGATCACAAACGCCAGCGATACCGTCTTCATTCCATCGGTAGGTACGCGATCGAGCGTGATCGTGAGGGAAGTAATTCCACGCCTCTCCATTCGCGCTGTAATCTTCGCGAACCGTTCCCCATGCGCGTTCTGAAATGAAAGGACCCCAGCGGTTCCAGTGACCCTTTTTTTGTTGGATTGAAGCCAAACGGGAGCCTTCGACTGTGTCGTAAATGTTCAACGGAGCTCCTTCCTCTGAATGCAGGATCCCGTCACGCGCGACTTGGTTTGGCAAGTTTCAAAGAAACCAGTCCGATGCGCGCGAAGATATCAATTCTTCCTCAGCATCTTCTTCGCAGCCGCCACCACTTGGTCGGGCTCGAAGCCAAAGTGCTTCTGCAATTCTTTAAGGGGCGCCGAAGCCCCGAACGTCTTCATGCAGACGAGCTGTCCACCCCGGCCGACGTACCGTTCCCAGCCGAAACTTGAGGCTTGCTCTAGTGCTACTCGCGCGGTCACCTGCGGAGGCAACACACTGTCCTGGTATTCCTGAGCCTGATGCTCAAAAATCTCCCAGGAAGGCATCGAAACCATTCGCGAGCGCACGCCATCGGCAAGGAGCGCCTCATGGGCTTGAATTGCGAGACTCACCTCACTGCCAGTTGCAATGAGGATTACCTCCGGGTTTCCGCCTGGAGCATCGGCAAGAACATAAGCACCGTGCGCGACACCGGACGCTGAGGCGTACTTGCTGCGATCCAAAGTTGGTAATGGCTGGCGTGAGAGTGCGAGCACCGCGGGTTGGTGACGTAACTGCATAATGTAGCGATACGCTTCGACCACTTCATTAGCGTCTCCCGGACGAAGTGTGATCAAGCCGGGAATTGCACGCAGGGACGCCAGGTGTTCCACCGGCTGATGAGTGGGGCCATCCTCTCCATCGCCCATCGCGTCATGCGTGAAAACGAAGATCGTCGGGAGTTCCATCAATGCCGAGAGCCGAATCGCAGGACGCGCGTAATCGCTGAAGATGAAAAAGGTCGCGCCGAACGCTCGAATCTTTGAAAGCGAGAGGCCATTCACAATCGCTGCCATCGCATGCTCGCGGATTCCGAAATGCAGGTTTTTCCCACCCGGGCTAATCGCTTGAATACTTCCCGCGCCATCGTATTTCAATGTGGTCTTGTTCGACGGCCCAAGATCCGCCGAACCACCGAGGAACCAGGGGACATTTTGCGCCAGAATGTTCAACACTTTTCCGGATGCCTCGCGCCCGGCGATTCCCTTGGGATCAGCGGGGAAGACGGGTAGGTTGCGATCCCACCCATCCGGAAGTTCGCGCCGTTGCATGAGATCAATTTCGGTCGCGAGTTCGGGGTATTTTGCGCGATAGTCAGCGAAGAGCTTCGTCCAAGCAGCTCGGGCCTGTGCGCCGCGTGCGCCCACACCTGCCTGGAAGTGCTCGTAGACACCGTCCGGCACGAGGAATTTCGCGTCCTCGGGCCATCCATATCCGCGCTTCGTGAGGCGAATCTCGTCATCTCCCAGCGGCTCGCCATGAGCCTCGGGGGTGTCCTGTTTATTCGGAGAACCGTAACCGATATGACTGTCTAGAACGATAAAAGTGGGTCTGCCCTTCGTCTTCCGGAAGATCTCAAAGGCACGTTCGATGCGAGCGATGTCGTTGGCATCGCCGACCCGCAGGACATTCCATCCGTACGCCAGGAATCGGGCCGCGACATCCTCTGTGAATGCAATGTTGGTGTCGCCCTCAATCGTGATGTGGTTGTTGTCGTAGATCCAGCACAGGTTGTCGAGACCCAGGTGGGCGGCAAGCGAAGCCGCCTCCGAAGAAATACCCTCCATCATGCAACCATCTCCGCACACGGCATAAATGTTGTAGTCGAAGATCTCGAAGCCCGGCCGATTGAAATGGGCGGCCAGCCACTTCTCTCCGATAGCCATACCCACGCTTGTGGCGACGCCCTGCCCGAGCGGACCGGTCGTTGTCTCAACGCCCGAGACCCAGTGGTATTCCGGATGTCCGGGTGCCCTACTGTCGAGCTGGCGGAAACGACGAATATCGTCAAGGGTCACTGATGGCTGCCCCAACCTCTCGTAATCAGCATCAACCGCCTGGGTCTGAGTGAGGTGTAGGATGGACCACAACAGCATTGAGGCGTGACCATTCGAAAGCACGAACCGATCACGGTTCGGCCAGATCGGGTCCTTCGGATCGAAACGCATGACGCGATTCCAAAGCGTGTAGACGAGTGGCGCCAGCGCCATTGGTGTGCCGGGGTGTCCGGATTTTGCTTCTTGAACCGCATCAATCGAAAGAGTGCGGATCGTATTGATTGCCAGTAGAGGCATCTTGCCGTCAATCTTCGGCTGAGCAACCTGAGCTGCACCCATGGATCGCTCCTTCGTAACTTCTATCTTCCAGACGCAGCACAGGGTGTGCTGCGACGCTGCTCCTAAGCCGCCCGAACCGCTTCCGCAGCTGCTGCTTGAGGTGCCAATGTCGGGTTGAGCCAGCCGCCCTCGGGTTCGACTGTCTGTTGAACTTCAGCCGGCCCCCAGGTATTCGGTTCGTACTCGTAGACCGAAGTAGTTTTTTTCAGAATGGGGTCCACGATTCGCCACGCTTCGTCCACATAGTCTTGTCGAGCAAACAGCGTGGCATCTCCGGCCATGGCATCTCCCAACACGCGTTCGTAAGCATCCATCTCGTCGGCTTGAGGATGGCGGCTGGCCAGCATTTCTGTCGCTTGACCGACCATCTTCTCGCCTGGAGCCATTACGGTCATACCTAGGGCAATGCTCACCTCGGGGCTGATCCGAAATCGCAGGTAGTTCTTGTTCAAAGCACTGTCGCGGATCACCGTGGGAGGCAAACGAAACCGGCCCACGACTTCCGTGCATGTTACTGGAAGGCACTTCCCTGCCCGGATATAGAAGGGAACACCTTTCCAACGCCAGGTGTTGACCTCCAGCCGTAGAGCGGCAAAAGTTTCCACTTGCGAGTTCGGCGCCACCCCTTTCTCTTTGCGATAATCGCGAAACTGCCCACGAACCAAGTTTTTCTCATCGAGTGGCGGGATGGATTTCAATACTTTAACTTTTTCATCGCGAATGGATTCGCTGTCCGTTCTGGCAGGTGGCTCCATCGCAAGGTTGCAAAGCACCTGAAAAAGGTGGTTCTGAATGACGTCGCGTATCGTTCCGGTCTCATCATAAAAGGCGCCGCGACCTTGGATGCCGAAGTCTTCCGCCATGGTGATCTGCACGCTCTCGATGAAGTTGCGGTTCCAGAACGACTCCATGAAGGCGTTCGCGAAGCGGAAGACGAGCATGTTATGCACCGGCCGCTTCCCAAGGTAATGATCGATGCGAAAGATTTGCGACTCATCGAAAGCAGCAAGCAGAATCTGATTGAGATTTCGCGCTGAAACCAGGTCGCTACCAAAGGGCTTCTCAACGATGACGCGGGCGCCTCTGGCACAGCCTGATTTCACCAACTGCTCAACAACCGGTCCGAACAACACGGGCGGGATTGCCAAATAATGGGCGGGCCGCTGAGCTTCCTTAAGTTCTTTATAAACCGCCTGAAAAGTAGCGGGGTCTTTGTAGTCTCCGTCCACGTAACGCAGCAAGCTAGAGAGCTTTTCAAAAGCCGTGGGGTCAATCCCGCCGTGTTTTTCGATGCTGTCTTTCGCGCGATTGCGAAGTTGCTCGAGGTTCCAACCGGCTTTGGCCACGCCGACAACCGGTTTATCGAGGTGGCCGCGTTTAATCATGGCCTGCAGCGCCGGGAAGATTTTTTTGTAGGCGAGATCGCCGGTTGCACCAAAGAAGACAAGCGCGTCCGAGTGGGAATTATCCATGATGATCTCTATTCTCCTTCAGGCGGTCTGCGACTTGCCTTCCGTTTTCTCAAGGTGTCCGCCGAACTCGAATCTCATCGCAGACAAAAGTTTATCTGCAAAATCGGCTTCGCCTCGAGAGCTGAACCGCTCGTAAAGCGCGGTCGTAAGAACGTATGCCGGCACAGCTTCATCAATGGCGGCTTTGATGGTCCAGCGCCCTTCGCCTGAATCCGAGACATGGCCGGCAAACTTGGAAAGAGCTGGGTCCGCGAGCAGTGCCGATGCAGTGAGATCGAGAAGCCAGGAGGCGATCACGCTACCGCGCCGCCACACTTCCGCGACATCAGGTAGATTGAGATCGTATTGATAGTGCTCGGGATCGCGCAACGGGGTCGTCTCGGCGTCGATCGCGTGGTCCTGCTTGCCGACATTGGCAGAGCGTAAGATTCCCATGCCCTCGGCGTACGCGGCCATGATCCCGTACTCAATTCCGTTGTGCACCATCTTCACAAAGTGCCCCGCGCCGTTTGGTCCACAATGAAGGTAGCCTTGCTCGGCGGTACCGCCGATCTTCTCGCGTCCGGGAGTGCGCGCTATGTCGCCAATGCCGGGTGCTAATCGAGCCAGGATCGGATCGAGGCGCTTCACCACTTCTGGTTCGCCCCCTATCATCATGCAGTAACCGCGCTCGAGGCCCCATACGCCACCGCTCGTCCCCACGTCCACGTAGTGAATCCCTTTCGAGGCCAGTTCCTTGGCGCGCCTGATGTCGTCCACGTAATAGGAATTGCCGCCATCGATCAGAATGTCGCCGGCCTCCAGATGAGGCAGAAGGCTGGCGATGGTTTTGTCCACAACCGCAGCGGGGACCATCAACCAGACCGCTCTCGGCTTTTGCAGCTTGTTAGCAAAGTCCTGGAGCGACGAAGATCCCACCGCTTTTTCCTGGGTCAGCTCGTTCACTGCTTTAGCCGACATGTCGAAGACCACGCATTGGTGGCCTCCCTTGATAAGCCGGCGCACCATGTTTGCTCCC
>CAVOLC010000001.1:0-1621569 GCA_963696715.1 uncultured Acidobacteriota bacterium | reverse complement strand
GATGGGCGGTGATTGCGTCGTAACCAACGTTGTCGACGGTTCAAAAGAGGCGTTAACCAATGACGACTTCAACAAACGATGGATGAGATATTTACGGTCCCTTTCGAGATGAGGTCGGCACGGGCTCTCCGGCGGAATTGACTACCAACCTCCAATGATGAGGGGCGAAAGGTAGTTGCCTTCAATGCGCCCGTCTACCTTAGTAACAAGAACCGCCTAGGAATACCAAAGCCACCGAGCTACGAATATGAAACCTCTTTGGAGGACGAAGGCACAAACTATCAGCGACGAGTGCAAATTTCCCACACCCTACAGCCCGGTGAAGCAGATCGGTTCACAGTGAAAGTTGCCGCCGCAAATCATCGGTTCATAACTTTCAATTAACGCTTCACGATGTCAGCGGGCTCACACTGCAATCCACACCAATAGAAATGCACTGCTTCGTGCCTCGATCTAGGCGGAGATCCATCGAGAAGAAGCTATTGCGTTCGAACCCTTCGGAAGATCGCACTAAGCTAAACTCAAATGACGTGCCTAGTATATGCGCCGACGTTGTGCAACAAGAACTCCATCGCGTAACCCCGGTCCCCAGAGTTGCGGTGAAAGCACCTATGTCCCAGCTGCCAATTGTAAAACCCTGCGCCTTCGGCATTTGTGGCGTAGCCGGGGAAGTCAAATGTGATTCCTGCCTATATGTAGAGGAATACGGACCGAAAGCCGCGAAAATCATCGAAGCCGCAATAGGCGTAGCTGCGAAATTGCATGACGCGACTGGCAGACTAATGCGTTTTGTTGTCGAAGGCAACCCTGAACTATGGAAAACAAAAGATGAGGCGCGCGTGTGGATGAATGAGGCCAGTCGGACCTTGGAAGAACTAGACACTGCAATCAACCGCGTTCATTTGCGTCTGAAGGCCAGGTTCAAGCGCGATTTCGAAACTGACTCTAAACAGAAATGCAGGGAACCAGGCGTTAACAGTCGCCTGCGCGTGCGGAATTGCGGGTGGTAATACGGCGGAAGTGGACTGCGATGGCGAATGCTCAGCACGTTGGAAGGCCAGGTCCCTGTTGACGCATGTAATTTCGGCTGGATTCCAATGCGACGAAATGTTGTAGTGATGAACCGGCGCGAAATTTGACGGCATTTGCTCTCGTTTAAACCTGCGAATGGGTTATATTTGCGTCAAGGCACCCTATCGCATACACTCTGGAACCGAAAGTTGGCCGACCTTCAAGGTGGAAGCTTCGACGAATCCGATTTCAAATCAAAGTTGACAGATAACCATGCGAACCAAATCATTTCCCGATCTTGCGAGAGCCGTAGATTTCCATCTCCGTCACAGGAGTATTAGTTCACCTGGGATCCGTATTTTAACCAAGTTCTTCGAGGTAATTTATTTTGCGAGTCTCAAAACGAAAGAAGGAAAGCCGCTTCAGTTAAGAATCGCGCTTGTTGATCCAAACAATCCTGACCCACACAAGCCCCCGCGTCCCCGTTCTAATCGATGGAATATAATTCGCATGACAAGTCAGCTTCCCTTTACGGTGCCTCACTTGGTCAAGCTGTCCAAGGCAGCGGATCCCGTGGAGTTCGTGTCTTGCCGTTTATTTCGATGAAAATGAGGGATTTTTCATCTGGGGTCTCGTGGACCAGACCGTTCACTTCAATACCATGCTCGTCCGAGAATCCGAATCCGGCTATTCGCCACCCGGACTATTTCATGTCGTAATGACTGGAACAGCGGATCTAACCGTGTACCGCGAGTATGGTCTTATCGCACGGTTAGCACAGGATAGCCTATTAAAACACCAGAGCAATGTTTTCTGGGCCGGGCCAATCAGCAATCATCTTTCAGGGGTCGGAACATATCTCAATGCAGTTCACAACCGATTGAGCCCAGAATTCCTAGTGGACTGGGAACACTTTTGGGTTGGGTCCCTGGCCGAGAAGTGGATTGCTACTCTTTGTCGGATACTTATAAGTATACAAAGATATCGCCATGGGGGCGCTCTGCTAATTACTTCTTCAAAGGCTGACCTGGATATCAAATACAGAATTAATTACCCTCGCCTACCCGAGGCTCTGAAAAATATCGGCGCTTCTTGGATTAGAGGCTTCCAAGCACGTACTGAAGTGATCGAACGCATCGATTTCGAATCGAAAGACTTCGTTCCTGCCAAATTATATCTTAATGAAAGGATTCAGGAAGCTGCGTCCAAGGACTTCGAAGACGAGATCACAGGTTGCGTAAGATTCATTTCCTCACTCTCCTGTGTCGATGGCCTCATCCTAGCGAGACCCGACCTTTCGATTGTGGGGTTTGGTGTTGAGATCCGGCCGAAAAATGAAATTGATGTCGTTTACCTCTCTCCTGGTCCAAAAGCTGGGTTGAAAACGCTCCGCCGTATTGATCCAAACCATTACGGCACTCGACATCGGTCGATGATGAGATATTGCGCGGCTCATCCCAAGAGCATCGGCTTTGTCATCTCGCAGGATGGCGAGATCCGCGCAATGACGCGAGTAGGAGGTCGCTTGGTTATGTGGGAGAACCTACAAGTACTGTTGTTTTGGGACCAAGATTTTAAGAAAACTTACCGTTCGACCGCACGGAAGCCATCAAAGGTCGTTTGATAAAGGTGTGCAATGATGACTGCGGGGCATGTCTCAATATAGGTGACGTGGTCACAATCAGAATCAGCCTCAAAGCGCCCGATTCAATTCACTGTGCGGATTTTGGGGGATTTTCTAACTGCCCGGTATCGGTACAAGCATGTTGCGTGCGAAAGTCGAAGCGCCCGCCCCACCGCACGCCACGAGGCGCCGCTCGCCCGAAGACGGCGGATTTCTGCTGCATCCACCGCAGCGCGCGGTCTGCCCAGCCGCACGCCCTTTGCACGAGCATTCCGCAGACCTGCCCGCACTCGCTCACCAATCAGACTCCGTTCCAATTCCGCGACGGCGCCCAGAACTGTAAAAACCATTTTCCCAGCCGGCGTGCTTGTGTCCAGGGACTCCGACAGGGAAACGAACTCGATCCCGAGGGCCTGGAAGTTTTCGAGCGCCCGCAAAAGGTGAGAAACGGAACGCGCGAAGCGATCGAACTTCCAGACGACAACAGCATCGAAACGGCGACGGTGAGCATCGGCCATGAGCTTGTTAAGCTCGAGACGGGAGTCTTTCGCGCCGCTGATTGCTTCGTCAACATACTCTGCCGCGATCTTCCATCCACGGTGCTTGCAGTATTCGCGCAATTCTCGCAACTGCATTGCTGGGGATTGCCCGTTGTTTGTAGAGACTCGTGCATACACTGCGGCTCGCATCACTGGACACCTTTCCGCAGGTTTTCAAGCGAAAGCTGCACGCGCTCCAGCTTTCGCCGCATTGACCGAGATGTTGCCGCATCGGCCATGATTTTCGACTATTTCCTTCGCTTGCGCCGGAAAGTGTTTGGTCAGTGCCGTTGCAACTGCGAGACTCGACTTCGAACCGCCGATCGTGGACTTGGACCGTTTAGCGTTAACTGTTTTCTGCATAGTATTTCTCCCTCGGCTCGCCCCTATCCGGGATGCGGCCAAAGGCTAAGTATACCTAAGAGTCATATAGCACCTAGAGAATTATGTCCGGGCCGCCGGAAACGACCAATTTAAACCCCTCGCAGTGACGTGGAAACGTGGGAATGCAGGATCGTACGGTGGGATAGGCCGGGGAATACCCGATTTCGGGCGTAGAAGCGCTGAAATCGCCCCTGAAGGCCGAGGAATCATTGATCGTAGGGTGGGTTAGCACCGAGATTCTAGGCTAGGCTTTGCGACGAGTGCTACCCACCTCGCTACGCTCGGTGGCAGGCTCGCTTTGCTCGCCTGTCAGTCAGAACCTTTTGCACTGTGAGAGTAGGTATTCCACCAATCCTACCCACAGCCAAAGTTTCTAAAGTCTACCAGGCGAGCGAAGCGAAGCCTGGCAGCCCGAGCGAAGCGAGGGATGCTTGACGCTCAAACTCTTCTCTCCAATGCTGCGCAGGGGGGTCAAACGTAGCAGAGAGAGGGGGGTATTTCATACCCCTCTCTACTTTGCGTAGTTAGGGGGGATTTGATGGTTAATTCTTCGCCGCCCGATTTATCGTTTCTATAGGGCCGGGCCGCGAAAAGCGAAGGGTCATTTCGTTGCCTTTAACAAGCGAAACACCTGCTTATGGCTCTTGCCTCTGGTGATCGTTTCCCAGGCCTTCGCTGCTATCCCATCTTCCAGAAGTTTGACGCTCGCATTCCTCCCCAAATTCTTGACAGCCAGTTCAGCAACCTTCTTGGCAATCTCTTTCTTGCCCAATGTGGGATTATGGCGTATCAGTTGTTTCACCCGCTCGACAACGCCTTGCTTCTTCAATTCTCCACGGTCTGCTGTTAACTCCAGACTACGCAAGCGCCAATCTCCCTTCTCGTTCAGCGCACCTGTCACCTCGAATGAGAATGTTCCCACATCCTTTGGCGCATATCGTTTGAGGAAGCTCTCGACGCGGTACACGTTGTGGGTTGGAATATTCGGAAAATAAGCTGGCCCTGGCTCCACAGCCGCAACGCTGTGGCTTGTATCCATCTGCGTCATTTTGGCAATAGAGCCTACCGCAGTTTTGCTATTGCCTCTGCCTTTAGGCGTGTGATCAATTATCGTGTTGGTTGCACCCACGTCGCACATAGCTCTAATCTCGCGGAATACCTTAGTCACGTTGTGGCCTTGATTTTCATCACCTTTCAGCAAGCTCGTCCAACTATCAAAAATCATCCAAGGGCAGTGACCTGTAGCTTTCTTACAATGACGAATGAATCGTTTTAATGGTTCGCTCCCTGGCAGTGGTACAGCTTCCCCGGCTGCGCGATCCCAAATTCTGAACCAAGGACTAGACGGATTTATGCCCAACGGTAGGCAGTAGCGTTTCAGAACATCGGCTGGGTTTTCATAATCTAAATACAGAACAGCACGTCTTTTCGTTTTCATTCCTAGAAAGTCTATGCCCTGGGATACGGACCAGGCCGCTTTCAGGAGTAGCGTTGTCTTGCTGGTTCCAAACTCACCATAAATAAGTTGGGTGCTGGCTTCGGCTAGAAAGAAGTCAATTAGCCAGCTGCTCTCTTTGACCTTTGACAAATCAAGTGTGCGAATGCCTTTCCACAGATATTCCTCATCCACTTGCCGTTCCCTTGGAGAGCGCAGTGGTTGCTCGTGGTGGTGCTTGTGCGTCGTAGCCATTTGAAATCCCCCAGATTTTTCGAGTCCTAGGTGGGCAGAAATCTGGGGAGATTAAACTGCCACGCCCTAGGACTCGTTTTTAGTCGTCAGTTGAAGTTACCTCTCAGTCCGGCGGCGACTAGCTTTGGTCGGGTACAAAATGGGAATCAACTCCGGATCGATATGCTTCAGCTCATTGCCCTCCTTTCTGGCTTTGGCTGCTTCCGCGCGCAGCATGCGCCTCATCATCGGCTCGGCCAGCAAGGACTTTTTAGCTTCCGGATCCGTGCGCCTCTGAATTCCCAACTTCTTTGCGACTGCGTCTAGTACCCCGATGTTCTTCTCGATGTGCTCCCGCATTGCTCTGTCCTCCGGCTCCTCCAACCCGAGAAGCCTCTGGGCAATGCTACGGTGAGCCTCCTCCCAAAGTTCCTGCTTAAATCTCTTTTCAAATTCTGCTTCGGTCTCTTTCTTCAATGGTGGTTCTCCTTTTTGGTTTGAGGCCGTTAACCGACCCCAACCGCATGCATAAAGTGTGCGGATACCGCCGCAAAAAGGCACTCAATTTACTTTTATTTATTTTCGATTTTTGACGCAATTATGTGAGGCATTGGGGTTCTATTGACCGCACAAAAGTGGCCTTTTTAAGGGGAGTATCGGGCGGGAAAGCCGAAAGTCTTCAGCTAGGAAACCCAACGAACATGACGATATTTTTTAGAAAACGTCCTCTTGACGCCTTTTCCCGCTGAGAAAACAGAAAACAAATCAAAGAGGCTTTTATCCGGGTAGGGAGGTATATCGAAAATGAGTCCTACCGGGAAGCAATCGAAGAGCGTTACCCTACCGCCGTGCGCCGTCGATGGATACGGGAGAAATCTCATGTCCAGAAAGCGGCATCAAGAAGGAAACCTGATAAAGCTGAAACACGGATGGGCGTGCAGGTATTACGAACAGGGCGAGGGCCAACGTCGTCGCGTGCAGAAGTTTCTCGGCAGTTTCGAGAAACTTACAAAGCCGCAAGCGAAGACCGCGATGCAACAAACACTCGCAGAGGTAAACGAACACGTCACGATCCATCCCCAAACAAATACGGCCACCTTCCGCACGTGCGCAGAGCAGTGGCTGTCGGATTGCATGACGCGGAAGCTGAAACCGATCAAACCAAGCGTGTCGCACAACTGGAGATGCATTCTGGATAATCACCTACTGGATGCCATCGGCGATTTGCCGTTGTCCTCCGTAGGAAACAAGACGATGAAATCTCTGGTTGAGCGTTTGGCTAAGAAGAAACTGGCACCAGCGACGATTAGGAATATCACGCTGGTAGTAAAACTCGTTCGCTCGTCGGCAGAAGATGAGGATGGCAATCAGTTGTACCCGATGAAATGGAATCGCCGATTCATCGACATGCCGGAAGTGGACAGCAACAAACAACGCACACCGTCATTCGTCGGAGAGCAAGTTACGCGGATCGTGGAAGCAGCAACGGGCAGAATGCAGATGGTTTGCATCCTGCTCGCCGCGAGTGGATTGCGGGCTGGTGAAATTACTGGCTTGGAAGTCCGTCACTTCGACGGAACATCCGTCAAGGTCGAACAAGCGGTGTGGGGCGGAAACGGGAGAGTCGGCAGTCCAAAAACCAAGAACAGTTATCGGACTGTAGATCTTCACCCCGATGTCTCCACTCTACTCAAACAGTTCATCGGCAAACGCACAGCTGGTTTTATTTTCCAGACCAGCAGCGCCAAACCGCTGAGCCAAACGAATCTCCTACGGCGGGAATTTCACCCGCTGCTAGAAACCCTCGAAATCGACCAATGCGGCTTCCATGCGTTCCGTCGCTTTCGGAATACACATCTTCGCAACTCGCTTTGCCCGGATGGTCTTCTTAAGTTTTGGATGGGCCATTCCGCCAAAGATATGTCAGATCACTATGACAAAGTCCGCGACGATGTGCAGTTCCGCAGGGACGTTTCGCGTGCGATGGGCGTAGGTTTCGACCTTCCGAAAACCCTTACCCCGAAGCGTTTGGCAGATAAAAAAATCTCCCAATCGGGCGTTACGCGGAAGCGGTCGAATCGGTGCTAAGTAGCTGAAGAATGTTTGGTAGGGGCGGTGGGGATCGAATTTATCAAGGCGCAGAATCGAAAGGAACTCTGCGGAAAGTGTTGTAGTCGTAAGTTCCTTGCTGTCTTAGGTCGGAACTATTGCTGCCCCCGGATTGCCCCCGCGTTTTTGGGAACACTTTCACGCAGTTTTACTCTCAGCCAAAATCATCCGAACAACTTTGCTATTCGCTTCACGCAGTGCCGGCGACACGGTGTGCGTATAGATATTCATCGTCGTCCGAATGTCGGAGTGCCTCAGAAGCTCTTGTTGAACCTTCATGTCAGTTCCGTAGGCATGTAACAGCGTCGAATACGTGTGACGAAACGTGTGCCAACCGATTCGACCGATCCCTGCCTTCTCAGCAGCCGGCCGGAGGTGATAACGCACAAGCTTGTGCGCCCACCACGGCTTGCCGGTGAAGGGACTCACGAAGACCCAACCCGTTTTCAGTAATTCATCGGGCATCTTCTCCCGATGCCGACGAAGAATGTCCGCGAGATTCGAGTCCAGAGGCAACCACTTTTCTGAGCCTTCGGTTTTTACTGCCTCTACTCTGCCGTAGACCCAAGACCTCTGAATTTTGAGTCGCAAACTTTTCCAGTCGAAGTCTTCCCAACGCAACCCAAGCAATTCACTTGCTCGAAGCCCGAGCGATGCGTCCACTATCGACATTGTCCGAGTATCTTCATCGAGATGCCCCCAGAGACTTTGAAGTTCCTCAACCGACAAAGCGCGAGGTTGCTTTACGCGTCTTGTGAGTCCTTTGAGCTTCAGCAAGCTCATGGGGTTCCGGTTGCACTCCATCAGTTCCCAACGCATCGCCCACTCGAACAGAATGTGCATCACGCTTCGAACATGGCCCTTACTTTTTGGTGCCAGGTTCAAACCTTTAATCCACATCTCTACTGCTAGAGGTTTGACCTTTGAGAGAGGCACTGCCTCCCAACGTGGATTAATGTGATTCAATATCCACGAACGGTAACGATCGGCAGTTCCTTTCCGATCAGGCAATGCTTCTCGTAAGAAGCGATTAATGAGCCCACCAAAAGTGACGAGATCTGGTTGAATTGGATTGCCGACTGCCAAACGAACGCCCTCGGCAGCTCTCCACGCCTCTGACTTCGTTGGATATTTCGTTACATCTCCAACGACGACCGCAGGCTTCGTTCCCGCACTGCCGCGAACATCCGCATGGTAACGCCAGACCCAAACCTCAGGACCTCGTTTCCTTTTTCGTTTCTCTAACCAACCGAATTGATGCCGTGCTCGCTTGAACATGGAAGATTCTCCTTTATGTTCAGCGGCACGAGTGACGTAACGAATGTAACTCTGTTCTCATCCAGCAGTCCAGCTCAGATGCATAGAAAAACCAACGACCAAAACGGAAGTGACCTGGAAGTTCCCCGTTTCGTGCCATGCGCTTGACGGTCTTTGGATGGACTCTTACGAATGCCGCCGCTTCATCGCAGGTCAAAGGTCGTTCGACAGATTGTCTTCTGCCATGCCCGCGCAGCCCTGCCGCGATGGTCGCGGCGTCTTCTCCCCCTGTGGTCCCCTGGTCCGGTTGTTCGAGTGAAAGCTCGAATGTTTCTTGAAATCGAGGCTCTAGTTCTTGCGTGCTCTTATCGGATGAATCGGTTGCGTGTACGGGACCGGACGGCAGGAACGAATCATTCCTAGCCCTGCGCGGGGCATGTCGTCGTGACGACGCTGTGTTCTCGCGCGTTCCGAGTTGTGTTGGTGCGTCCTTCATTTAGGTTACGCGGTCTCTTTGAGTCCGCCTCCTGTGAGTTCGGGAAGTTTTCCATTGCTGGATTGTTGGCCTAACCAAGCTTTGAACTCGTCATCTCGTTTGAACAGGACTTTCAGAGCCTCGGTAATGACGTAGGACGGGGTGGAGTCGATGAACTTGGCGTATTGGTCGAGTTGGTTTTTCACGGACTCCTCGACTCGCGCCTGGATGGTTACCGCCTTCGGTTGCTTGGGTGGTGCCTTAATGATCGCCATGTTGTCGTCGCGTTCCTCCTCGTCGGTTTTGTCATACATGTTGTCTTACAAATTCGGTCCTTCCCTTCTCCTCCGCGGCCAAAACGCGATCTGCGGCTCCCCACAGAAAGAGGCGGGAGTGACCCCCGAAGCCCGGAGGGATCGGGCCGCGATTTTGCGGCGCGATGGGGTCGCTCCCGCCTCTGGTCGTGTATCGGCCGCGCTTCATTTCCTTGCCGTCTCCCTCGCATCTGCCCGCTCTTTCTGGGCGTTATCCCCGCCCTGGGCTGAAGTCGGAGGTGAAATCCCCTGAGAAAGATGTCGCCTCGGGACTTTTCACGGGTATATTTACCGCCCAATGCGGGTGCCGCTCAAACAACGCCGTCTGTCCGTTCACGGTCGAGAGGGTGATGCTCACTTGCGAAGGCGTGCGGAACTTGAGCGAATCGGATCGCACCGCGTTTTCGGTGATCTCTCCCGCGCACCATCTTCGGTATAGATTTTCCAGTTCCGGGCTGCCGAATCGTTCTTTGCCGTCGTTGATGAAGGCGATGTCGTCGTTGCTCAACTTGCTGTAGTCCTTCTCGTCCCACCTTCGCCGCGTGCGGAAGTAATGGAGGAGTCCAGAAGGGCCGTCGGGGTTCCAAAGCCTCTGGAACGTCCCATGGAATACTTTCTTGGCACGCTCGAAATTCGTGTCGCGAGTCGTGATGTAGTGGAGGTTGAGGTTTTGAAGCTTCGTGAAAAGATTCAGATACGCATCTAGGTGGGTCCTGAAGCTATCCATGCTTTCAAACCCCGGATCGATGAAACTGAACGTCACCACAGGAGAGACAGACGCGGCGGGGTTGTAGTACATCGGGAATTTGTCCACGAAATAGTGGTCGGTGAAGTTTTCCTTGATAGCCCCCGAGTAGCGTTTGTGCGGCAGGATTTTCTTGTCGATTCCCAACTGGTCGCAAAAGAATGAGAGCTTCTGTTCCTCCGATTCGAGATAGGTGAAGCCCTGATTTCGAATAATGAAGTCGAGTGCGATGAGCCTGGTTCGGATGTATTCGGTCGAGTGTATCCGCCGGAAGCGGACATTTTCCCGGCCGATCGCTTCGTAGAGATTCCGCGAAAAGAGGTGGAATACTCGGCCATGCCGGAGGTATTCCTTTGCGCTGGCGTGCTTCTTCTCTACAACCTTTCGAGCAAAGACGACGCTGCGCTTGCCGGGTTTTGTCTCGATGAACTGCAAAAACTGCTGGCACGTGAAGTACCCGGAATGCGTAGCCACAAGGTAGAGAAAGCGAGCTTCCTCCTCCGTGTAACCGAAATGCCGGAGTGCTTCCGTGTGGATGGGAAGGATTTTCACAGGGCGAAGATCCTCGCGGTGATTTCATGGGTATCGAGAACGCGGCGCAACTTGGCGTGGTCCTGCTGCCGGGCGAAGAGATGAAATCCGGCCTTGGCCTTCTCGCCAAGCCCTTGGGGCCGGTAGTCGCGGGTAGCAACTTCAAGGTCGAGGCGGCGAATTTCCCGGCAGTCGTCTTCGTACTCGATGCGCAGGTCGGGGATAGGAATCTTGCCGTTTACGACCTTGAGGTCGAACTGGTTCGCAATGAAGATTCGCTCGTACCTCGGGTCTTTGTCGGGCCGCATCCGGGAGAGAGCTTGGTAGAGGTCTTTCTTCAATTCGAAGTCGAGAACGACGCGGCGAACCTTCCCGCCTGAGTCTTCGATGTCTCTTGCGACCTGCTGATACAGCCTGTAGAGATCGGCGTCGTGCCGGGCTTCTTTGGGTTTGACAAGGCCGTGATAGGTAGCCTGCCGATGGGAGACGAGCTGGGCTCGCTCCAGCAGCCAGTGGCCGTCCTTGGTCAGAGTCAGAACCTTCGTCGTGAAGGACGAGTGCCCTTCGATGGACTTCTGTTCAACCAATCCGTGCCGCGCTAGGTTTCTAACGTCGCTTTCCATCTGGGAAGTGTCGCCGTCGTAGCCGAACCGGGCAAGATCGTCTGCCGGCACGACGCGGAACTTGCCTAGCTCGATGAGCGTACGAACCTCGGACTCGCGCAACGAGTATTCGCGGTTCCGGCCTCGATAGATCGTTCGCGAACGGTCAGAACCACGATTGGACCGACCCGAATTTGGCTCCCTGTCGCGTTCTGGTTTACCGTGCGAACCGCCCCTGTCTGGAGAGTCGGTGCTCCTTTCGATCAGATCGCGCGTGGTCCCCGTCACGTCTTCTGAACGAGAAGCGCGAAATCCGAAATGCTATAGGGATGGTCCACGGAGAACCTCCTCTCGTTTCACCTTGGTGCGAACGTGGGGAAAGACTTCGAGCGGCGCACAAAGTGAAGAAACCGAGATTGCGAGCTACCACACATCGTCTCGCTCTTACTGGAGGCGAACTCAGACTTGCGGGGAACGAGCCTGGTCTTGCCCCTCGGGATACAAAAACACCTCTTCTACCGTCTTTCCGAAAATGCGAGCGATCTTGAAAGCCAGCGGCAAACTGGGGTCGTACTTGCCCGTTTCAAGGGCGTTGATCGTGCCGCGAGCGACTCCGACCTGCGCGGCAAGCTCCGCCTGCGACCATTCCTTTTCCGCTCTCAAGACACGCAGCCGGGTCTTCATCGGTACCGCCAGGAATACAGAATCAATCCTACACTCCACAAAACGATCATCAGTGGGCGGGATGCCAAGCCACGACAAGGAATGAAATCCGAAGCTCTGAAAGAAGCCGACGGCTGCGGAAAAAACGAGCGTTCCGGCAAAGGCAAAGGTCAATGCGCGGTAGTTGACCTGCTGTTCGCGCTCATCATTGGAACGCAGAAAGCGCAGCAGGAACAGGATGGCCGTCCCGGCTCCGGCAACTGCCAAAGCGAATAGGAGCGTGCGCAGGGTTGGAACCTTCGCTACGAGAGTGATGGCGATGGCCGAAACCAGCGCAGAGACATAGAAGAGGAAGAGCGCAGATCGGCGGCGCTCGGCGAGGCCATCTCTAAATGACTCAAGAGACATGGGCACCTCCCACAGCTGCCCTGAACAGTACGCCAATCAAATCTATATGTCAAGTGTAACGTACATATAGAACGCAATAGCGTTCTCCACTAGCCTCCGGTCTCGGGGGCCGCGCGACCAACACAAGAGCGCCCCGGCCACAACCAGCAGGGCAGGCGTGTGCAATGTTGACTGCCTTCATTGCTCCGGGTCAGAGTCGAACTCGCGCTCCGCAAATATCGCAAGCTGCTTGAAATTTCCCGTTTTCCAGTCGCTCAGATCGGCTTCCTCAATTACGAGGGACATGCCGATTCGCCAGCATAGTTCGGTTTTGTCTGTGAATCGGACGTGGAGATAAAGCACATCGTCCTCGAATGCATGATCGACCCAATCCACGACCTTGCCACGGACACCGGGGTATTGTTTGCCCCGCATGACGTCGCGAGGAGGCAGCTTCACACGTGATTTGCGCTTCGTCATCGGTGATTTCCCTCCTCTTGCGTTGGCGTGGCGTCGCGCTTTGAATTAGCGGTTGGCAGTTGCGGCGGTTTCGCGAGCTTCGGTGTACGCTTCTTTGTCCTCTTTCGACGCCTCTTCGCGGAGCGCTTTTTCTTCTCGGCCTGTTCTTCTTCGTAGCGTTTCTCATCACCGAAATGCCAATCGGGAAGGATCGCTACCCGTGGCGGAAGCCCCTTCGCTTTGCGTGCTGCCTCGCGCTGTTTGATCTCCAGATAGACATCGTCGGGGTCGGTAACCCTCTTTCTGTGGTCGCGCAGAAATTTGTACGCCTCAATCGCATCGTTCTCGACGATGGTGTCAAACTCGTCGAAGAACTGACGATTCGCTTCCACTTGGGCACTCTCCACGTGGGCCTTCGCCCAGTGGATCAGCTCCTTCTTATAAGTGGGCTCCTGTTCCATGCGTTCAAGGCCATGAATGACGTGACCGAACTCTTCGTTTAGAGCCAGCAATTCCTGGAAGAGATGGATTTTCATTTTTTCCTCCTCTTCACAATTTCCTTGGGTGAGGAGGCACGCTTTGCGTTTCTTCGCAGCTAGCGCTCTCTTCGCGGCAAGGAGTTTCTCTTCCTCCTCAGCGGACCAAGGCAGGACGACGATCCGCGGGGGAAGCCCTTGCTTCTTGCGCTGCTCATCGCGCTCCTCGGCATCCAAGAACACGTCGTCCGGGTCTTTGAGCCACATTTCGTACTTGTGGTGGATGCGGGACCAGTGGGTCGCCTGGTCTTGCTCGAAATCGCTGGCTTCCGTGGTCACTTCGAAGCCGGCCTGTGCCCTTACGTATTGAATCTCGTTCGACAGGGGCGTCAGCACGTCGGACCTCTGCCCCGGACACTCGGCAAGCTCCTTGAAAAGGTTGACGGATTCGCGAAGATTGCGGTCGAGTAGGGCAAGCAGTTCGTAAGCAGTTTGTTTCACGTCCGCGTACCTCCTCTTTTGTTTTCCTGTTCGCCATCACCTATGGTCCAAGGCTGTTCGAGTTGTGTCGGGAGCGGGGAGGACGCGGCCTTTTGCATGGCCAGGATGCGATCGTCATCGGCCTGGGTCCAAGGCAGAATCACAGCCCGCGGCGGCAAACCCTGTTCCCGCCGAAGCGCTTCGCGGGATTTCAATTCGAGGTAAATCTCATTGGGACCCTCCTCGGCCTTCTCGCGGTTCCGCCGAATGCGGTAGAAATTGTTCTCTTCCTCCGGCTCCCTCTGCGCGATTTTGGAAGCAAAACAGTTATTGGCGTAGGAGCGGAGTTCGCTGAGATTGGTGCGGACTCTGCTGACGCTCTCGGGAGAACCTAGCTCCAGTTTCTCGATGAAGTTAAGAGACTCAAGGGTTTGGTCCATCCCCTGATTGAATCGAAACAAGGCTTCATAAACACGTAGGTCCATCGGCCAATTCCTTTTCCTAGCGAGAGACACTCGCGGGATCGAAGCGTTTCGCGCGGTGAGGAGCGTCAACTGTGCCCGTCCATCCGTTAAGGCACACGAGTAGCGCGGCGATCGAAAATCCGACCGAATGAAAAGTGCGTTCAAGAGTTGTCAGGGAGGAGGAGATTCAGCGACCGGCTCGGGCGGGAGTAGGGCGGGAAACGCCAAGCGCAGTGAGAGTTGCGCCCAAAATAGGAAAAAGATAACTTCGTTTGCAGCCATCGTTGCCTCCCAGCGAGGTAATGGTGGTCAGGGGCGCGCTCGGTGCTGATAACACCAGTGCGCCTCGCTTGTTTACGCTCTCTTTTGCCTGGTCCTTTTGACCGCCTTCCGATTCATACCCTTACCCCAATAGCTTGCGGCTTTATACTCTTTCAGTTTGGCCATCTCTGTTTCCGTCCACAACCGACAACGAATACCCGAAATGATCTTGGTGGACGGAGATGGTATCAGCTTATCCTGAATCCAACGATGGAGCGTGGCTCGGTTGAGCCCGAGAATCCTTGCCGCCTCCGAAATCGAGTATGTCTTCATTTTTAGGATGCAACATATATGTTGCATTTGTCAATAACAAAATCGCGCGGACGCAGGATGCTGGCCGAGGCTCACGAACGCCGCCATGAAGCGTATCGCAAGAAACGACATCGGGAAAGTGGACAAGGGCACAAGGGCGTCCTTTGCGAAATGAAATCCGAACTTGACTTTGTATAACTCCAGGGTTATGCGCCGTGGTCCGATTATGAATGATAAAGGACGTTATCATTAAAGATGACAGCGGTGCTGGTTGCTACGGCTTTGATTGGGGTAGTATATCGCGACGGTAAATCGGGACCGCAACCGAATCGCGGACGGAAACCGCATCGGGAACGGAGAAGTGGACGGGCCAAAAACGGCGAGACTTCGGGCACGCGGTTGTCCATACCGATTCGATTTCCTTGATTTCGTTTTCCCGCAGAGTCGGACTTGAAGTTCTATCCTTGAAGTGCGTTTATAATCTAACCAGAAGGAATCACGATGAAAAGACTTTATTTCATGCTATTGCTGACGGGCTGCCTGCTCGTATCCGTGTATCAACTGTCACGAGGCCAGGCCGCCAGTCAGTACCCCATCGCCGACAAGGTCGCTGACAAAATTATCCACGACTGCCAGAGTTCAAGTTGTCAGCAATTGGCAGAGAAGAAAAAGCAGCCGCCTACTGCCCCAAAAAGAAGAAATAGAACAGAAGGCCATCGAAGCGCTCAAGAAAGATCCGAAAATGCGAAAGCACTTTCTGGACCGGATTAGGCCCCGTAGTCAACAAGATGTTTGAATGCGGGATGATCCCTTAGCGGATTTTTCTTGTGTACCTGGACACCGATAACAATAACTGTTCTGTGGCCCACGTCCAGCACTTGTGGGCTCTGCGTATAAGCCCTCAACGCGACTCCAAATAGCTGAAGGCAGTTCCTGTTGTCGGCAGCCATTCGCCTGCGCGTTGTGTCACAGATTCTCTTGACAAACAATCGGCTAAGACACAAACTCTCCGGCATGAGATTAGCCAGTCTTCTCCTAGTCTCGTCCGCCGTATTGTTTTCACCCGCCCCTGCGGACGCTCCTGTTTTCGAAGTATCGCACGCAGACAGCACCATAACGTTTGCCGTGAAGGCGTCGGTCCCTATCGAAGGCAAGTTCGACAAGTGGGACGCCACTGTTACATTCACGTCGCCAGAACTTTCTACCGGCGTTTTGGACATCAAGATTCAGGCTGGCTCTGTGGATACGGGCAGCGGCATGAAGGACGGCAAGCTGAAAAGCAAAGATTTCTTCGATGCCGAGCACGATCCATTGATCACCTTTCACTCAACAAAGGTTGAACAGACCGGTCCCGACACAGTTGCGTTTGACGGCGACTTCACGATACGCGGCGTAACCAAGCATGAGAGTGTGACGTTTACGGTTCCGCACGAAAGGACAGGTGTTGGCACGATCAAAGGGACAATGGCTTTCGACCGAAAGCAATACGGCATGAACAGCGGCATTCCCTTCATCAAAATTGCTGACCGTGTAGAGGTAACCGTCGATCTCTCGGGAAAACGGGTCAGCGGACCTCCGGTGATTCTTAAGCAATAGGATACATCGCAGAACTATCGCACGGTTCGGTCCATACGGCTGCCAGCTCCTGGTAAGTTCTCTAAAAGGGGGAAGTCAAGAAAAAAACAGTTGACCTGCGGCCGGATGTTTTCTTGGCTTCCAGCTCGTCTCGTTGAGCAGGGTTGTTTTTGCCTTCCGCGCCATGTGCTCGGTTCGCTACGCACTGTTGCGTAGCTCGTTTGGTTCTCTCTCCCGGCGGTTTTCATCACATCTTCGCGACGAGGCCAGTCAGTTCTGAGACCAACAAGCAGAACGGTCGTCATGTGCCAACCATGGTTCTATTTGAGACTCTTGGGCGCGTCGAAGCGCACTCTCCAGAAACTCCCGCCTTTAAGCTGCCGGAGTTTCGATGATTTGAATGACCGCGTGTGACCGTGAAACTCTCGAGCAAACGTATGCGGCTGTTAAGAGGGGTTCCTGCGAAAATAGATAGATAGAGTTGTCCCGATTCCATTCACGTGTGGCGGAGATCCGCCGGTGGTGTTTTCGCGTTCGTAGTAGCCTTCCAATTCGAAGCGCTTTCGAATGGGGAACGTCGCGCCGAATGAGTACGTATTTTTGTCCCACGTGCCCGGCTGGCTGTTGTAGTAGATCTCTCCGCGCGCGTAAGGCGTAAATGAAAAAGACTTAATCGAGAAACTTCTTTCGATGGTCACGCGATTGCGGTAACGCCAGGAAAAATGATCGCTGATGATCCGAAGGTCGAAGCGATTCCGCTCCGAAAGTGCCAACGACCAGGGCAGGTGGAAGCGCGAAGTCAACTGCAATGGGACGCGGTTTTCGTCCGCCTTCCCCAGGTTCTTGAGATACTGGTATCCGATCCGGAAGGTCAGGAAATTCTCTTTCGCCGAATCGTTGGTGCGAAGTTTCTTGCGCAGAAGAGGCCGAAAATTGATGTCGAGATTCGTACCTAATTGAGCGGAATTCACGGTGCTCCCGTCGTTCGACCTAGACACGAGGAACATCAAGCGATATCTGTCCGTGAGACCTAGATAGGTGTCGATCTCCGGGAACGCCTGAGTCTGTGTCTGTTGTGCGCGCGCGCAAGGGCATACAAAAACCAGCACCAGAAGGAGCGAGATGGGATAGCACGCGGAAAGATTCTGGCGCGGCTCGCAATGGTTATAAGTCTGTATTACGATCTCGGGCGCCACAAGGCACCATTCGGCGTCGTTGGCATCGCTCAGATGAGGAGGCTGAACTCCCTTCCGCTTGGACCGCGTTCAACTCGCTGAGAAACGCGCGCCAGATTTCCTGCCAAACTTCTTGCTCCTCCCAGTCCCGCAGTCGCCTCCAGCAGGTCACCGGTGAGGGAAATTCTTCGGGCAAATCACACCAGCGCGCTCCGCTGCGCAGAATCCACAAAATGCCTTCCAGCACGTTGCGGTCGTCCTTCGGGGGCCTTCCACCCTTCGGACGTTTGCCGTTTCGGGAGCAAGGGCCGGATCTTCTTCCACTGGGCGTTGGTCAAAAGCCGATCGTATCGCGCCATCGATCTTCCCTCGGCGCTGCTGCCTTTGCTTATCGCGCATCTCGGGAGAACCAACTAGCGTAAAATCTCAGCCGTGTACGCGGTTTTGAAACAGTCTGTAGTTTTCGTCGAACTCTTTCCGCAAATCGTCATTCAAATTTGGCGGACGCGCCCTCGCTTACGGTGTTGGGACAACGTGATAGAGGACGCCATTCGCACCATAGGACGGGCTGAACCAGGTGTTGCCGCACAAATAGTAGGTTCCACCTCCCGAGACGTTGGGACTGATGCAGCCGGCAGGTAGCGCCCCATAAACTGCACCCATCTGATACGTGCCGGTGGCGGCGCCTGCAGGAGCGACGCTAGTATGGGCAGCAGCGACATTAGCATTCGCAGCCGCAGCATTGGCGTTCGCTGCCGCCACATTAGCGTTGGCAGCCGCGGCGTTGGCGTTAGCAGTGCTCGCGTTGGCCGCGCCCGCTGAGTAGCCTGCGTTGTAGGAGCTCGTGCTTTCGGAGCTGGACTTGGAAGAGGCTGCGGCGGCGCCGACGGCCATTCCGACTATCGCGCCCGCGGCTGCGGCACCCGCAGTCGAGCCAGAGGTGCAGTTGTAGCACGTTGTTCCGTAGTAGGCCGCGGTAGCAGGTGGATGGTACCCATAATAGGTAGCAGGCGGATGATACGCAGAGGCGTAGGCTGTCGTTCCGTACGGGGTGGTGTGTACCGCGCCTGCCCCATATGCTCCCGTCGTGGTTCCTCCGTAGGCATTGGTGTGGCTCGTGCCCCCACCGTAGGCGTGCGACGTACTGGTGCCATATGTGCTAGTATGGCTCGTACCCTGACCCGCCGTGTGCGACGAGCCGCCACCGTAGGCGTTGGTGTGGCTCGTTGACCCGTAACTATGCGAGGTGCTGCCGCCATAGGCGTTTTTGTGTGCTTGGGCCTGGGCCGTCCCGCACAAGACCAAGCTGATTACCAGACTTGCCAAGCTAACGATCACTTTTTTCATCGCGGATTTCCTCCTTCGTTACTGTTGCACTTTGTGTTGCTTCGCTTTAGCCGGAGGCGCGCCCGGAGCTGTATCGCCTGGCTTAGGCTCGGCCTGGAGGTGAGCGAACGGAATTCGTTTTGCATTGGCCGTGTCCGCGGGCGCGAAGGCATCCTGGGGGACGGTAATGTCGAGTTTCCAGTTGGAGAACTCTACTTGGCCGCGCAAACGCTCCGGATCATCGAGAAAAATTGCGCGGACCATCCGGGGAAGTTTGTCCTCAGTTCCAATCCAGAGCTGGATGAACACGCCGTTGTCGATGTATGCCACCATGTCCGTCGTCGTTCCCGCGACCACGTGGGATTGGCCGACGTAATAGGCAAGCGTAAGCCCCCCGGACATATCCTTGTACGGGTCGGCAACGATCAAGTCGGTGAAGTTGAAGAAGATCCCGGCGGAGTGGTAGGCGGCTTCCAACATGGCGTCAATCGTAGGCGGCGCATCCGAAACGGCGAGCAGGTTCTCGGCCGGTGCGTAGGCCATCATGGTTTTGCCGTTGTAGTAGAACTCCGAGGCTGGACCGTCTCCAGAAGTGATCACACGCAGCTTGTCAGGCCTCTGTACAGTGGCGTCTGTCTTTGTTGCATAGGCAAGGGGTGGGCCTTGGCGGCTTGGGGACTCGGCGAGCTGCACCGCTGTGAACGACAGGGTATGCGCAGCAGCCAAGCGTTCGCTCACAGCTTTGAGTAGTTCGATTGCCTTGGGCTCGAGGTCCGGCTTGGGCGGGGTGGCCGGGGGCTTCTTAGCCGGGGTGGTCTTCTTCTCTGCGGGCGGCGTTGTATTTTGGGCGTTTGCGGCTCCAGCCACCATCGAGAGAGCCAGTAGGGACGTCAGCAATGCTTCTACAAATATGTCTCTCATGGTTCCTCGGACAATTGAATTGAACTAGTGGTCTTGATGCTTCTAGGGAATCATCCCGCATTCAAACATCTTGTTCGCGATCGGCGCCGCAACTTTGTTGATAAATAGGGTGCGCATCTGGGGGTTGCTCTTAAGAAATGCGATGGCTTTTTGTTCTTCAGCGCTTGGCGGAGCCTTTTCGCTTTTCTTCTTCCACAAGTCCTCGCACGTAGACGTCTGGTACTTCTGGATCACCTTATCGGCGACCTTGTCCAGGATCGGGTGTTGGTCTTGTGCCTGCGCTTTGGCGTGGTTGGGACGAACTAGCGTGAGCGCCAAAGCAAGAACTGCGAAAAGCGAAACTATCACAATCCAGCGGTTGTAACGATTAGCCATGCTTTCCTCCTGACGCAAAATTCGGACCAGCTTCTACTCGATATCCGCGACGACGCTGGTAACTGCCAACCCCCAAGGGACAAATAAATCGTCTAACCGGGATTTTCGATTTGGATGTATCTCTCGCGGATCATACACTTGTCCTGCACTCGGCAACAACGATTTTGTCACTAGAGCGGGCTCCAACGAGATCAGCGGTGTTTCGTCGGCTGGTTTTCGCTGTCTGACAAATCCCGCTTCCTGCAGTACAACCATTTTCTCAGACACTGCTCCGACTCTGTTCCTCAGCCCCAGAATTTGCAACCGCAATCGCGGTGCTACCCGCTCGGCACAGGCCGCGCCCAGATTCACCGGATCATCTGGCTAAGCAGCCGCCATTGCAGATGTCCCTCGGCCAACAACAAGCAGTAGTGGCGAGCATGTTTGACGAGTCGTCCTCCCGTCTTCACCAGCCGCTGCTGCAAGCTCGTGAGCGACCAGGCGTCAATTCTCTTCGGCAGCACCAGGCGACGTCACAGGTTGCCGCTTCTACTGCTTCGGTGGTGCTGGTTTGGGAATGCGCAATGTAGCAATGTATACGACCCACCAAAAACAATAGTGCGGCCTTCTGGCCGTGCAAAGGCCCGGTACTCGTCCTCAAACTTGAAAAAGAATTGGAGCGCCTTCGCGGGCAGGAGAAAGTTAGTCTGGAATCAAATCGCGTGAACCGAATAGTATGGCACCCCTCCCGCGTGCGCACCTGCGGCCGCATGGATCAGCAGCTTCCGTCAACATCAGCGACGGCTCCTGCTGTGCCTAAGATGGTAGTCGCTATCACTGCCAAAGGATTCCCCTCAACTTTCTGCTAAAAGTTCATAGAATAAACTCCGGGACTAATGGAGCCGACTGCTGGATGCAGGATTACTATGCAAACCGGAAACCTTGAGACGGCCTAGCTTAGGCGTCAAATCAGGCAGCATTATGGGTCCATACCAATTGTTACTAGGCAGCATTGTCCAGGGTATCGATTAATCCCTGTTTTCCTACTGTTCCCATTTCAGTCAATTGCGAGTACTATTCGGCGCGTGACGGGCAACTCGTTCTCGCCGATTCTGCGATTCCTGCTGGGCGCCGCATGCCTAGTCATAATTATGTGGGGAATCAGAACCGCATCCGATATCCTCGGACCTTTGCTGCTCGGCCTCTTGCTTGCCTACGCCATCGTCCCGTTTCCGAAGTGGCTTATGCGGCGTTTCAAGTTTCGCAAGAGCAAGGCAATCGCCATTACTGCGGCCGTGGTAGCCGCCTCGGGGTTGTATCTGGTGCTCGCCTTGGATTTGGCCACTGTGCGGATAGCGACAAAACTGCCGACCTACGAGCAACACCTGGCCAGTCTCGGCCAGCAGGTTACGGTTTTCATGAGTGCCCACGGCATTGACGTCCCGAATCTTTCCGTCAAGAATGTGCTCACACCCGAGCGGCTTCACGAGTTTACCCATGTCGTCCTCCCGGAGGCTGGTGCGATTATCTCCAGCGGACTGCTGATCACACTCCTGGCATATCTATTCGTCATTGAGATGGCGGAAGAGATCGGGGTCAAGTCAAGTCCCCTTGCCGACAGCCTGGCGTACTATGCGTCCGACGCTCAGAGTTATGTGGCGGTTACGGCCAAGACCGCTGGCATCAATGCCCTGATTAACCTGGCCTTTCTCATTGTCATGGGAGTGGACACTCCGTTGATCTGGTGTTTCCTTTATTTCTTGCTGGACTTCATCCCCACACTGGGCTTCCTGATTGCGCTCGTGCCGCCGACATTCGTGACGCTCCTGATGTATGGCTGGAAGAGGGCCCTGCTGGTGGCCTGCGGCCTCATACTAAGCAATCTGATCGTCGACAACGTGGTCACGCCGATGTTCATGAAGAAGGCGGTGGACGTCTCCTTCCTCGAAATCACGCTGTCGCTCGTGGGCTGGGCATTCCTCCTCGGCCTGGCAGGTGCCATCCTTGCGATCCCTCTGACACTGGGCTTGAAAAAGTTCATCCTGAAGACTTCGGGCGAGGAGCAGCTCACGACGGGCCCCGCAGGATGACTTCCAACCTGAGTGCTAGGAGGAACTCGGCAATAGCGACGGAAAAAACAGAGGTTAAGAGCGCCTTACAGACCAACCCCGAAGTTCAGTTCAGTACTTCTTTGTCGAGTTCATCGGTCGATCCCTGCAAGCGAGGGTACAAAGCCAGCAGTGCGGCTCGTCGCTCGCTGGCATAGGGAGCCCGAGGCAATGCCCGAAGTGCGCGCTGTCCCGCTCGGTTTCACAATGAGTGGCCTCGCCTAACACCCGTGATCAGTGGGTGCGCCTGCGATCCCGAGTCCAGTACACGTTACAATCGATGGCACTCAACTCGACCGGCTCGATGCAGTGGTTTCTGGAACTGATAGAAGAGCTGGGGATCGAGGGTCTTCTCGACCAACTCTCCTGTATCCGTATCCAACATCGCGATCGTCTGTTGTCGAGCTTGCAGATCACAACCTATAATTCGAATCTCGGCCTCCTTCGATCCGAGCTCTGTACGTTGGACACCGCGCAGGGTCGAAAAACCCTGGGTCGCAAATCAAGGCGTGCTGAAATCAACGAAGTTAATGTCATGAGCTATGCCCTGCCTGACGTTGAGCGATTTTCATGAGGTTTCGCAGGCCGCAGGCTCTAAATGACAGTTTACTCGGCTCGTCTTGAGGCCGACTTCGTTATGCCATCATCTATCCGCCCTGACCGCCGCGCGCTTCACGCAGTTGGATGCGCCTTCGTCTCGCGGTTAGCGCCTCGAGCTGCGTTGACCCGAACCGCCGGTGCGTCCGGCACCGACGCCCCGGTTTTCGCGCTCAAAGCTTTGAGTTCGTTGAGACCCGCTCTGTCTGGCCTGCGCTTCACGATTCAGATCTTGAACTTGGCTGGATTGACCCCCATATTGGCCCGCGCTTGCGGATCGCTGGCTCGCGCTCGACTGAATGCTCCGTTGCGCGCGATCGGTAGCGCCCGGGGAAGCTTGTCCGCTTTGTGCTCGCTGACCCCCCGCCGCTTGAGAACTTGCATTCGGAACAGACTTTTGCTCGCCAGAATTCGCCTGCGCGGTCGCCGGTTGAGTACTCGGCTGCCGGCCTGTGGGGGCGGACTGAGCGTTCTGAGATCGTTGATTCTGTGCGCTGTTCGTCTGGGCTTGCGAGCTGGACTTCGTGCCCGACGAATTTACAGAGTTCCAGCCGCCATTTTCATACTTTTGCCAACCGTTGTCGGTTTTCTTATAAACGTTGCCGTCTTTTCCGGCGTAAACGTCGCCGCTTCCGCTCTGCCCCACGAAGCCGCTGCCGTTCTGTCCGCTTCCACCAACAACCCGCCCGCCCTCGGATGTGCGCGCACCCGCGACTGTACCGCGTGAATCGGAGTAATGCCCGCTCTGCGCCCACTTGTCGCCCTTCGCTACGACCGAACTACCCCACTGGCTGTAAGCATTCGATCCCTGACGTGTAGCTCCGTAAGCTCCCGTGTACGGATTGTAAGCACCGGCTCCGCCTGCGCAGCCGTACACATTGCAACCGCCCGCCGCCCGTCCATAAGTTCCCGTAGACGGGTTGTACCAGGCGCCGCCCGCTACTCCTCCGTAAGGACCATACGCACCACGCGCGTAACCGTAGGCCCCGTTGTGCGGATTGTAGTAGGCGCCCACGCCGTACGTGACCGGGTAAGGACGATAGATCGGATACGGATAGGGTCCGTAATAGTAATACGGCGGGTAATAGTAGCCGCTGCCGTAAGCGACCGTCGCTCCCACCGCTGCTCCAATGATGAACATGCCGAGATATCCCGCCGTGCTGCTCGCTTCCGTCTGACCACTGGGAGTGGTGGTCTGCGTCACGTACGTAACGTTGTAAACCGGTGAGCTCGCAGGGATCGTGTAAATTTCCTTTGGAATTGAATCGGCAGTCTTCCACGGACCTTCCGCCGAAGTAGACATGAACCAGACACCCTGGAAACACAAATAGTACAGATCGCCTACCTTGACGATCTTGTCCGCGGTGTTCGTCGCGTACGACATCGAGGTTGACTCGATCGGCTTGAACTCAGGCGGGCCGTCGTATGCTACTTTGACTTCAGCTTCCGCTTTTGCGCGGTCCACAATAACAGTGGTCGGTACCTGTGCCAGGAGCACCGCGTCTTCCGCTTCGTCTGTTCCCGGAACCGACACGAGCACGCGCGCGACTGGGCTGCTCGCGGGAATTTTCGCGAAGTCTGCGGGCAAGTCGGTAGAAGCGAAGGTCCACGGCCCATCGAGACTCTTCGACCGGAACCACCGGCCCGAAACCAGGAAATAATATTGGTTCTCGCCGCCTTGTAGAAAGAGATTGCTCTCTGTATTCGTGGCGTAGGAAAGATTGGTGTCGGGAATTTTCGCGTATTTCGGCTGGCCCTTGAACGAAATGATCTCCGCCGGTGTAGTGCTGTAGAACACTTTAGGAACGCCACTCGTGGTGGCTGCCGGAGGGATCGCCTTTTTCACGTCTACCCAGTTCGGCTGATCCGGCAGCTTGGACATCTCGGCGGGCAACTTCGTGGTAGCCGTCCACGGCCCCTCGAGTACGGACGAGGTAAGCCATTGCTTTTCGTTGAGCAGGTAGTACTCGGATGCTGATTTGTCGAAAAACAATCCCCAGTTGGTGTTCACAACGAATTCGAGATTGGTTTTTTCGATCGGAACGCGGACCGGCTTGCCTTCCACCAGCAACAGAATCGCATTCTGGTAGCTCACAAAGATTTTTGGCGGATCATTTTTGAGCGCTGCAACTGACGGAGGCGGATTCTTGATCACTTCCATATCCGCGAGCAACCGATCCAGCGAGATGTTGATGGATGCTCCGGGCGTCAAAAAAGATCTCACGAGCTGATCCATCGCGGCGGAACCGGCCGCGTCCAGCGACGGGAATTTCGTTGAAGTAATCTGGACGTTGCTCAGCAGCACGTTGCGGGTTTCCGTGTTGGCGTCCGTGGTGGCCTGAACGTAAATCACGCCCACAGTCGGCTGACGACCCTTCGGCCGGATCGAGACAGCCATGCGCGCCTCGAGCTGTTTGAAGTCCTTCCACCCGTCGAGTTGCGGCTGGTAGTAGATGATCGAGCCGCCCGCGTTGCTCTTTTCACGCGGCCATCCAGGATCCTGCGCGAAACTCGGGCCAGTCAGGCCACAGATTAGCAGGACCACAATCACGTATCTCATAATTCCCCCTTTGCGGTCTCTACGGGGTCAAAATGTCGTGGAATCAAAAATGTGCCCGATGATGCGCTATCCTCCGAGACCACGGTGCGTCGGGCGTTGCTACCCGCCGAGTCTCTGGTAATTCGAATTGGTCGTGGTTACAAGAAGTTGTTTGGCGCTGGCGCTAAGGACTGTCTGCTGCACATAATTGAGGCCTTCAGGCAAACTGGCCATGCGGACTTGCAATGTCACCGCATCTTTCGCTTGACCCATATAGGTGTTGACGCTTAAGGATGTGATCTTTTTTGCGGTTGTGTCGAACGTGAGCGTCATTCGATCACCCGGTTGGGCATAATCCGTGAAGATTAAGTTCACGGCGCCGCCAGCAGGATTCAACGACACTTTGCCGGCCTGGTAGGCTTGCTGCATTTTCTGCGGGTCCGGCGGCACGTATAAGCTGAGTAGTGCCTTCACGTCACCCATGTAGTCCTGCATCTCTGCTTTTTTCTTGGCAACGATTTTCTGTTTCATCCGGCCGCCGCTCGGTTGCTCCGGCGGAGGGCCAATCGGAGTCTTCTGAACCTGCCCGTCAGGCCCGTAGCGGCACAAGTTGGTCGAGGAAGGCTTAGCATCTCCTTTTAGGGTGACCTGTGTGGATTCCGTCCATTGATACTGCTGCAGTCTCTGTTTGTTTTCAGCAGCGCTCTGTTTCACAGCTGCAAGTTTTCCCTGCAGTTCGCTGTTTTGCGCAATGGCTGTAGCAATTGCCAGGAGGGCTAACGCGCCACCGATCATCAGATGCTTACTTATGGAGCCGATGTTTAGAACTGCCTTGCTCAATATTTGCATGTACGTTTTTACTCCTGTCTCGCGCATGATACGCTTCTCCTGCCCTCGACAACAACGAATTTGCGGTCTGCAGCCGCGACCGCGCCGGGGACGAGTATGTTGTGAGAGAAAAACTCGCGATTCGCGGTGAAGAATCACACCGCTGCACAGGCATCTAGGACACGGTGCCCCCTGTTGGAGATAGCCGACTTCCGGCCGATAGGACCACAGGGTGCTGCCCTATTGATGAGTCTTGTCGGATCGTATTGTCCGGTCGGGGCGACAATTTTAAGGCTCGCCCCAGGAGCCTTTTTTGCAGCCACTTCGGTGAACTTCGGAAGTTGCATTGCGGGTTCGCCCTTGAGATTTCCGAAGGAACGAACAAAAGAGCCCGGAAGTCCCTGCAGTGGCAGTACGCGGGCGCATCGAGCACCGTTCCCCGAAAATCCAACACCGTAGGGAACCGAAACGGTGTTACTCGCCGTCCGACATAGGAAATCAAGGCGATACTAGCCAAACGCAGAAAGATTCACACTAGCCGTAACCCCAGTGATTGGCACGGGTCTCCATTGAACTCCAGACCGCCGTTACGATAGGAATACTGCAGGATAATCGCATTGCAGTGGTGGGTGTGATGACGTACGCGCGCGGAGTCATATGGTGTGCCACCACGGCGCATGCACAACAAGACAGGGCTACTCCGACAAAGAGGGCTAGACGGGCCGACGTTTTTATTCCTGTGCTTCTGACTACGCCAGCGAGGTCGAGCCAGGAATCTTAGCGCCTTCCAGAAGATGCCAGAGCATGCTGATTGGGAAGTGGTGAGCCCTGTGCTCGGTCTTCCTTTTCGAACCAGATTCCCCACGAGCGAAGCTATCCAACTGGCTGCCCCAGCTTGCTGGCGAGGCAAGTCTCGCCACAAGGTCGCACCAGGAGGTGTGCAGCGCAGGGCGATGGTCGCGGCAGTCGCGTCTGCACTGTCCCTCCGCCGACGAGCGTCAACATAAGCTCCGGGTCTCGTTACTCCTATTGCCTTTATTTGCGTGTGCTTCAACCGCGCCGGACAGCCCAACCGATCATCAGCAGCCCGCAAGCGGCGATCCAACTTCCCACCACGCGTACTGCGATGCGCTGCCACTGACGTTGCAATTGCGCGACGAACGCCGCAGCAATAGCCACCAGAACGAAGATGCCGAAGATAAGGCCAAAAAGAACCAAACCCTCATTCGCAGGACGTCCCAATCCGGACCCGTTCAGGAAGCCGTGAAACAGTCCCACGATGACAGCCAGCATTGTCGTAGCGCGCAAGGGGAGTTTGGCTTCTAATGCCAGCAGCACTCCAAGTAACAAGAATGAAATGCAGGTCAAGGCTGTGTTGGCGTCGGTGTGAGCCGTCAGCCCAATCAGACCGCCCGCGAACCAGGCAGCCGGGAGCACGAACAAAGCTCTGCGACCGTGGTCAGCGCCTCGTTGTCCGGCCAATAGCGCCAAAGCCAGTACCGGGAGAAGATCCTCCGGGCTTAGCAGGAAGTGCAGGAGTCCGTCGTAGACCGGCCCGAGACCCGTGGAGTTCAGGTGCGCTTCGGCGGGCGCGGGAAACAGCATCAGCAGGACCAGAACCGCTGAAACCATCGCCAGAAGCGAACCGATTGATGTTCGGTTTTTCATACGACGGCTTTCCACATAAAGAAAAGTCCCAATAAAGCCACGCACGCGCCGGCCACGCGCAACACTCGCTGTCCCCACGGCCACTTGTGAATCAATCCGATTGATATTCCCACAGCATGTAAGCAGCCCGTCGCCATCACGAATCCGATGCTGTAGAGCAGAGCATTCTGGCCAGGCGGCAGCTCGCTTCCGTGCGCATAGCCGTGGAATATTGCAAAAAAAGAAACCACCATCGCCGCAACTGCCAGCGGAAGGCGGGCTTCTAACAACACCGCCGCGCCCAGCATGATCGCCGACGCAGCAATTCCGATTTCACTCCCCGGCAATGGCATACCCAGCAATCCCAACATTCCTCCGAATGCCATCACCATCGGAAAAGCGACGGGCAGCACCCAAATCGCCGGAGCGCCCAGCTGGGCGCCCCACAGACCCACGGCAATCATCGCAACGACGTGATCGAGTCCAGAGATAGGGTGATAAAAACCGGTCAAGAAGCCGATCGCCCCGCCCTTTATTGGGTGCGCCGCTGTCGACTGCGCCCAGAACATCACTGCAAAGAGCAGCGCGGTCCAGCGGGCGCGGGTTTGTAGCCCTGGGCTCACCATCGCGCACCTCCAAAAAGAATGACCAGTCGTTGGATCGTCCAAAATGCTCCCAACGATCCAACCGTGTAACCCGGCAGCGCTTGAGCCCAACGTGGCCAGTGTATCTCCAGCACTCGGAAGGACCGTTCGAGCAACAACACCAAAAGAATGAATGCAACTTGGCCTATCTCGACTCCGACATTGAAAGTCAAAAGCGCAAGCGGCAATTCCGCATTCGGAAGGCCTGCGCTGGTGAGCGCACCGGCAAACCCGAATCCGTGCAACAGGCCGAACGCAAACGCCACGGCCCAGGGGTGGCGAATGGTGAAGCTCGTTTCTCCGCGCCAAACGCGCACGATCTCCGGGCCGAGGAACAGAATGCTCAATGCGATGGCGGCATTGAGCGGAATCACCGGCGCATTCGCGTAACCGAGTGTCGCGATGGCCAGGGTGGTGCTGTGCGCCACCGTAAATGCCGTGACGGTCTTCAGCAGCATCCAACGATTCTTTACGATCAGCAGCAGGCCAAGGAGGAACAAAAGATGATCCGCGCCCATTGAAATGTGCCGGATCCCTTGCACGATATACGTGGCCGCCACTCCCGCCCAAGTCTGGGAGGCTGCGATTTCGACCCAAGGCCGAGAAGGATGTGCGATGGTCGTCCACTTCCTCCCGTCAAGCATCTCCACGCGCACCAGCACGTCGGTGATGGTCATCTGAAGGCCGATGAACTCGATGCGTTTGCCCGCGAGACCATTCGGGCCGGCGTCAATCCAGCGGCGTTCTACAATTGAATCCGCCAACTCTTCTACACCTAGCTCCCGCAAATTTCGCACATTATCGGGGAGCTGCAGCACCACGGGCAGGCGCATCCCCGCCATTACTGGCGTACGCCAGAGCACGCTGAACTGCCCGGGAGCGGTCTCTCGGATCTCGAGATAGGCGGGGCGAGCTTCGTGGCCCCAAGCGACTGATGCCGCAAGCGCCACTATGGCCGAAACCCAGACCAAGCGCGAAGCCAAGCCGCTCACTGTGGGCCCTCGCCTGATGGAACCGGAATTTCTGCTGGCTTTAATGGAATGCTCGCAGAACCCTGCTCACCAGGAGCGGGCAGAACGATCGAGTATTTGAAGCGCATCTCTTCATAGGCCTTTTGCCAGGCTTGTTGCTTTTGTGCTGCCAACCACGCCGTCTTGACGTCGGGTTCGACTTCTTCGAAAACAGGAACGCGGCCGGGAATCACGGAATCCACAAATACCAGGTGCCAGCCGTAGCCGGACTCGACGGGCCCCTGCCAGGAGCCTGGCTTAACCTTCTGAATGGCCGAAGCAAATTGGGACCCTAACTCCTTGTCCAATTCTTCGGGCGTGCGGTCCTCATAATAATCCTTAAACATGAACCGGTCGGCCAGGGCCGCTGCCGTCTTCGACTCTTCCGGCTCTCCTCTGATCTTGGCCAGCGCCTTTATAGCATCGTCATGGGCACGCTGGCCGCGGCGGTCAGGCGAGAAATAGAGATGACGGAAGCTGAGCCGGCTCGGTAAGGCGAATCCGCTGCTGTTCTTTGCGTACCACGCCTTAAGTTCCGCGGTTGTGGGGTCGTGAGCGGCGGCAACATCCTCGGCCAGGAATTGCATCTTCTGCGCCAGGCGCCGCTTGATGATGACGTCATCTTTATCCAAGCCGAGCAACAACGCCTCGCGGTACAGAACCTCCTCGCGGATTTTGTTTTCCTCAAGGCCGCGCATCTCCTCAGGCGAGGGAGTGCGCTGCCACTGCGCCGCGAACGTGCTTTGCAACTGCCGAAGATCGTCCGTCGTGAGCACGATCTGGTAGGACGTACCTGTTTGGCTGACGCCGTGATTCAAAGCTCCATAGATAAGGAACAACACCAGCCCAATCATGAGGAACTGAGCGAGCGGCTCCCGCAGCAATCGGATAAACGACGCCGTCCAGCCTCCGCTGGCCGTCCTGGGGATTGAATCGGCCAGAACCGTCGCAGAGCGCTGCGACTCTACTCCGCTCTCGTCAAAGCCCCCACAGTTCATTTCTCCACTTCCTCGACTTCGTAATTTGCGTAGCCGAACTCATTGCTGCGCGCGGCCGCATACTTGTCACCCAGCTTGTAAACAGTCACCTCGAAAGGCGTCATCTCCAAGGTCGTAATGATGCGTCCACCGCTGATCTCGTACTCGGCCGGCGAGCCCAACTCACCCCCGTGCTCAACGTCCCAAACCTCTCCTGGTTCGGGTTGTTTGCCGTTCACACTGGTGATTATCCGGCGACCATCCGTACCATAAAGGATTTCGAACCGGTCGCCGGTAACCCGGTTCCGCACGCGGAACGTTTTGCCCACCACCAACGCCTTTAGCTGTGCATCATCCAGAGCCACCGCGCCCTTACTCTGGAGTTCCGCAACGGTCATGCCCTTCTCACTCTTGCGCGCTTCCTCTTCTGTGGGTGAGTACCAGATGGGAGAGGTCCAAGCTCGCTCCTGGACTGTCGACGCAACCCAGTTCGGTGGCGGCACACCCAACTTCTTAGCGTCGTAGGTGGTCCAGCGTGGGGTAGGAATTTGCAAAACGCGCGCGTAGTAGAACGCATGCAGGCTGGGATCGAAATCCGGATCTCGCCACACCGTCTTCAGTTCCACGTCACCGATGCTATTCGTATACGTGGCGTTCTTGACGTCCACGGTGTTGCCCACCGGCGGGACTTTGCCGGTAACCGGATCGGGCTTGCGATTGCCGGACCATGCCACGTCATAGATCTTTTCGAAGATCTGGCCGCTCTTGGTCCAGCCTTTGATAATTTGGATGCGGTCGAGGTTGCCGTCATCTGGGTCTTTGACCGCCCATACGATGAAGGTCGGTTCCTTCCCTGCTTTCTTGGGTAGGTCGTCGCCCATCGGCACGCCACTCGCGTACCCGGCCTTCACCCAGTCCTTTTGGTTGAGTACGCCGGGATGAAAATCCCATCCCCCAAAGAGCCGGACCTTGATGCGCACGCCACTGGTGCCGAAGGTCTCTTTGCGCTGCATGGCCGCGAAGATCGATTCGCGGGTGTTCTCTTCCGCCCAAACTCCACCCAGCCCGGCAGTACTGAGCAGCCCCATATTCAAGCCGACCTCTTTTTTCCCGCTCAAGCGCGCTTCCGGCGTAGCATCCAAGAGTCCATGTGCGCCGAAATAATCGGATTGGCTGTAGCCGACGGCCGTGTCGTGGGAGTCGCCCGCGCCCACGACTCCCATCTTGTACGGGTTCGACCCGAGACTCTGTTGCATCGCCAGGCCGTTCTGCCAAGCCTCGCGGATGTAGCTGCCATGGATTTTCGGCGTCCGTTCCACCCCGCCGAAAACGTAGGTCAGTATCTCGTAGTCTGCGAACTCGTCGCTGGGAGAAAGCAGTGGATGAGTCTCGGACGTGCCTTTGAGCTGATGGATTTCGGTCAACGGCTCATTGTTCACGCGCTCCTGCGCCCAGGCGGCGTCAATCGGCCGCCCTTTGCTGTCCACCTCCAGGGGAAACATAATGCCATCGCTCAGGTTGGCGTTATGCGAGATCGCTAGTAGCTCATTACCCGCCTTGCGCTGGGTATCCATCCAGTTCCAGAGATTTTCAGGATGATCCGAGTCCAGGGAAGTAAAGGGAGCTTCCGGCACTTTCTTGGAGTCTTTAAAGATGATATTGCGGTGCATGTTGCGATTGTCTGGTGTAGAAGTCCACTCATAGGCCGCGAAGGTCGTAAACTTCCCCGGCTGGTAGTACTTGTCAGCAATTTTGATAAATTGCTGCCAAACCGTACTCGTCACTTCGGGACTCACTAGCTCCTTGATGGGTTCGTTTTTCAGAATTGAGGTACCTAGAAACATGTACACTCGCTGGATGTCCTCCTTGCTCCTGACCTTCAGTTTTTCTGCGATTGGGAGCTTGCTAATCGGCGAATTGGGATCGTTTGCCAAGGGGATGGTGCCCACATACTCGGCGTGGTCGGTTACCGCCATGAAGTCGAGCGGCCGAGTGATCTTTATTGGGTAACCCGCAGGGTGGATGATCGTCTGCCCCATAGCAAACTTGTAGGCGTCTTCCGGCCCAGCCTTCGTGTTGCCGAAAACGTAAGCGTCAAACGACCAACTGGTGTGAACGTGCGTTTCGCCAAAGTAGGCGTTGCGTTCGGGGTTCCGTTCCACTTGAGGCGGACCAGCAGGAATCGCGCCTGACGAATTTGGGCGAGTCGCCGCGACGCTCGCCAACGTAGGTTGCACTCCCGCGGCGGAGACGTTGTTAGCCATCATCTTAGAGCGAGACATCGCCAAAACCGCGGCGACGAGCGTGAGCGCGATCACAGCCACTAAAATGGCTTTCTTCTTCATCGCTTCGTTGGCACTTTGCATTTTCCTCTCCTCGCACCGGAGATGAGTCCGGACGGAGCGAAACTACCATCCCGGAAAGACCAGAAGCAACTGTCAAATCTGACAAAGGCAGTTGGCAGACGCCAAATCTAAAAAGGCAGCCTAGCGCTCTGATGTAGACTCTCTCGGTGAAACTGGTGCAAAGGTCCGTCTCGGTGAAACCAATTGAGCACTACCCGCGGAAGGCATCGTTTCTCGTCTGTTGTATCTTACTTTTCTGCTTCAATCTAAAAGGGAGCACCGAGACGGGTCGAATATTAGCAAGGATTATCGACCCTCAAGGTGTTCCTGTTGTGGAGGCGCATGCGAAACTGGTGAACGCGGCCGGGACCGTGATTCGCGAGGCACGGAGCGACCCGCAAGGAAACTTCGTTTTCGACAATGTCGATCCAGGTGAATATCAGCTTAAGGCGGAAGCGGGGCCATTCGTCACAGTGCGATCGGACGTTTCCGTTGCCTCTGGCCAGGAAACGAACACCACTCTGCAATTCGAGCAACTGGTTTCCGTGCTGCAGTCCATCACTGTTGTGGATTCCTCGCCATCGTCGCTCGCTCCCGATCCCGCTCAAACCGTCGTTATCCACGACCAGGTGCTGGACGCTAATCCGGGCCGGCCCGGAGCTCCGATCTCCATCCCTGGCCTTCCCATCGAAACCGCATCGGGCGGAATCAAGGCTCCTCAGTATTTTGCCCCTGGTGTGGCCGGAGACCACGGCGAGCCTATTGCTCAGTTCTTTCAAATCGGCAATTTTATTTTTCCAAACAATCTTCCAGCAAACGCCCACGGAAATGGTTTACGCCGATCCCAATTTCCTGATTTCTCCGGTGATTGAAGCAGTCACTGTGGATGGCGGCGCATTCAATGTTCGAGAAGGGAACAATTCGGTAGATCTTGCCGCCACATACCTGCCCACGCAGCGCCTGAATGACTTTGTTCAATTGACGGGAGACTATCGCGATGCAGACGCTATCGTGGGCTGGAGGTCCAAAGATCCACAGACGAATGCCTGGGTTGCAGCCGAGGCGTCTTTCGGAAACGGATTTCTGGATCGATTGGAACACCGCCAGCAATACAAATTGAACGGGTTCCGGGAGTTCAAACTAGGGCGCCATCAATTGACGCTTTTCGGCACTGGCTACTACGGATTCTCGTTTGTCCCCGGCTTGATTCCGATCGATTTTCCCGTTTCCGACGACACGATTGATAAGCGCCAGCTCGACCGCACGCACAACTTTCTTGCAGTCGCGACGGACAACTGGAAGCTCAGCGACCAAAAACAATTCTCTTTCTCCGGCTTCTTTCGCAACTACGCTCTCACGCTTCGTTCGAACTTCGGCGACGGCCTGATTCAGCAGAGTGAAAACAGGAACATCGTCGGTGGCGAGTCTTCGTACATTCAGAGCGTCCGCCCCTGGCTCTCGCTCTTAGCCGGGGTGGATCTTCGGCGTGACGCGCCGCGCAATCTGGATCTGTACCAACTCGATGACCAGGGCATCTTCCAGCTCGTCACTAGCAATAACCTGACTATTTCCTTCGTCGAACCATTTGTTTCTCTCGACGGGGTCATTAGCAAATATTTTCACTACGATGTGGGGTTTCGGCAGGAATTCGTTTGGATGAGTAACGAGGACTTTATCAATCCGCAGAATTCCTTCGACAAACTTGCGACATTGACACTGCCCAAAGCGACCGTCACTTTTCTACCTCCGGACGGGTCGTACCTCCCGATGGTGGCCTTCAGCTATGGAGAAGCGTTTCACACAGAAGATCCGCGAATCGGCACAGGGAATCAGGTGCCCACTCTGTTGGCTGCGTCGTGGGCCTATCAACTCAGAATCTCCAAAGTAATCAAGCAGTTTCAGTTCAACGTCACACTTAGGCGGGTGCGAAATTCTCAAGAACTGGCCAAGATTGATCCGGACACTGGGTTACAGGAAGACACGGGCCCATCTCTCAACCGCGTCATTTCCGTATCCCTGCAAAGAAACTTCTCGCGCGGAGCTATTTATGTTTCGTACGCGCAAGCCGACGCCAGAAACACACAAACCGGCGAGCCCGTTCCGGAAGCCCCACGGCTTATTTGGGACGTAGTCGGCTCGTATAATCACCTGCCATTTCACCTTCAGGCGCGCGGCGAGTTCGATTATGTAACAGCAAAGCCTCTCGGTGCCGGTTTTGTAGGCGTGCCCGTTAAGGAATTTCGCGGTGCAGTGCTCCGTCCATCCCGTGACAATCGCATGTCCGTCGGAGCCAATTTCCTGCTAGCCAGCGGTTTCACCGGCCAGACAACTGAAACGATTCCGTTTCAGCCAGGCACTTGCGCAATCGAATGTATCGTTGGCGTTCCTTTGAAATCCTATGTCAGCGTGAGCTGGGCGTACTACTTCAGCAAATGAGGGCGATGACGAATGTCCCTTTGGCGTTCAAACGTCTTTCCGGCTCGGTCTTGTTCAGGATTGCCAGTTCTAACGCGCTGCAGATAGTCGTGGGAATTGCGGTACTCGCGATCGGTCGGTGAGCTTGCCAATAGCTGTTGCAAAAAGGCCATTTCACTACTGACCAGGAATCGCTGCCGCAGAACGCCTTTTCGATGAGTCGACCCGCGTGTCAGGGACGCATTGTCGGCTAGAACGAAGCCGCTTGTGCGGCAGACGCTGCGCGTGAGGTAGTGGAGCGGTGGTTGCCTGGCTGTTGAGATAAATTGTCGGGTCATAAGGAGGCCGTCCCCATGACCCGACTTCGCAAAATGATGCTGGAAGAACTCCAGCGTCGTAACTTTTCTGAAGATACCATACGCCGTTACATCCACACAGTCGAAGATTTTGCTCGACACTTCAACCGTCCACCGGATCGCCTAGGCCTGCGGCACATTCGCGAATACCAAGCCCACTTGTTCCAGAAGCGGAAGTTATCTTCGGGTTCCGTTACGAACCACCTGGCGGCTCTGCGCTTTTTCTACATCCAGACGCTCAAGAAAGCCTGGAGCGTCGCCGAGACCCCCTACCCGAAAAAGAATCATCACCTTCCAGCGATCCTCAGCCAGGAAGAGGTCGCAGGACTCATCGATGCCGCTGGCACTCCCTTCCATCGCACTCTGCTCATGACGCTCTACGCTACCGGTCTGCGGCGTGCTGAGGTAACTCACTTGAAGGTCAGCGATATCGACAGCAAGCGCATGGTGATTCATGTCCGCGGAGGAAAGGGCCGCAAAGACCGCGATGTCCTGCTCAGCCCCAAGCTGCTCGAAGAACTGCGCAAGCACTGGCATCGGTTGCGGAGAAAAACCAACGACTGGCTCTTTCCCGGCAACCGTTGGCATACTGCGAATCACCCGATCGACGCAAAAACGCTATACCAAGCCTGCCAAGGAGCCGCGAAGCGCGCGGGTCTCAACCGGGCCATCCATCCCCACACCTTACGCCATTGCTTTGCCACTCATCTGCTCGAGGCCGGCGCTGATCTGCGCACCATTCAGATCCTGTTAGGCCATCAAAGTTTGGAACAAACTGCCATCTACCTCCATCTCTCCAAACGTCACCTGAATGCCACACCGAGTCCTCTGGACTCGCTACAACTGAAAGACGAGTCAACACAGGAAGGGTAAATGAGTCGGCCGCCCCTTGAGGTGGCCGATCTTATCCGCAGCGCAGGAGCTGCTTTTATCGAACGAAATCGCCAGTGGATCCGCTGGAGGCAGGTCAAAGTGTTGCGGGCCATTGCGCGGTGTCGTACCGCGGCACTCGGCGGTCATGTCGATCAATGTACTCGCTGCGGGCATCGCGCCACCATTTCGTACAACAGCTGCCGCAATCGCCATTGCCCCAAGTGTCAGACGGCTGCCCGGGAGCGCTGGATCGGCGCGCGTCAGAAGGAACTTCTCCCGACGCGCTACGTCCACGTAGTCTTTACACTTCCCGCATCGTTGGCACGCTTGGCGCTACAAAACAAAAAGCTCATCTATGGCCTGTTGCTCCGCGCCAGCGCCGAGACACTTCTTGAGGTCGCCCGGGATCCCCAACACCTTGGCGCGGAAATTGGGTTCTTCAGCGTGCTTCACACCTGGAATCAGAAACTCAGTTTGCATCCCCACGTGCATTGCGTCATTCCCGCCGGTGGGTTGAGTCTAGATCACACTCACTGGATAAAATCACGCTCGCGATTTTTCCTCTCCATCAAAGTGCTCCGTCGCGTCTTTCGCGGAAAGTTCGTCGCTGGCCTCCAGCAAGCCTTCCAGAGCGGCCGACTGCAGTTCCATGGAAAGTTAGCTCCGCTCTCTCTGCCCAAAACCTTCGCTGCCTGGCTACGGCTACTGTTCCGAAAAGACTGGGTGGTTTACGCGAAACCTCCCTTCGGTGGCCCGGAATACGTGCTCCAGTATCTGGGCCGCTACACCCATCGCGTGGCCATCTCCAACCATCGCCTGGTCTCGTTTGCCGAAGAGAAGGTCACCTTCCGCTGGCGGGACTCCGCTCATAACAACGAACAGAAACTCTTAACCGTATCGCTTGATGAATTCCTGCGCCGATTCCTCTTGCACTTGCTCCCCAAAGGTTTCGTGCGCATTCGCAATTTTGGTTTCCTGGCCAATCGGCGACGTGCCGCTTTCCTGCCGCTATGCTTTCACTTGCTTGACGCAGCACAAGAACCGCAGGCAGATCAAAATGCCGCTGATTCGAACGGTCTTTGGCGTTGTCCCAAGTGTGGTGGACCGATGGTAGTTGTCGAAAGGTTCACCGCTGCCGAGATCCAACTTCGGTCTCCACCGTTGCTCACTTCTGCCGCATGAAACGCTTCTCTCCAACCCGCATCCTGCGCGCCTCTCGGCGTGCTCTGTCTCTCTGCGTCTTAACGCAGAACAAAACTCCATTCTCAACTTCCTCAGCGCGTCCTCCACGATACTCTCTTGCCCCAGTCTGTTCCCGCCGTCTTCTGCCGTGCTCTACCGCACAGTCTCCGCGACACTCCACACTGCTGTCTCCTCCCATTCAATCTCCATAGGGCCCGCGTCCGCCGCAACCACAAGCGGCTTCCTTCTAGCCGCCTTAATCGAACGCGCGCAGAGCTACATGCCCACCTTCACTGCTCTGCCAAAACGCGCGTCCGATTAAGCACTAACGCAACTCAGAAATTATCCGGAAACGGCGTTCTGGGAAATGTCTGTTGAACATCTAAAATCCACGCATCCGGTTGTCACCCGTGCCGCTGAAAAGAAAAACGGAACCGGATCATCGGCCTAATCTGCCCCTTTTTGCCCCCGCATGTTTTTGCTAAGTGCCTACCGGCCAGAAGGATGGTTGGTAGGGGCGGTGGGGATCGAACCCACGACCTTCGGCTTAAAAGGCCGCTGCTCTACCACTGAGCTACGCCCCTGAAGTGGTCTCAACATCTTACACGAAAAAAACTTCGGACACATGCGCAGGATAGGGCATCTCATCGACAAAGAGGTTAAGCGCTCGTCACCAATCCTCCCGTCATTTAGAGAACGGGGCTATTTTATAGCGAAGTTCAAAACAGTGAAGGGCATCGTTCGGAGTAGCGTGTGCTAGTGCTCGATAAGCCGGATTGCCAATCAAAGACTGTCGATGGGATCTCAGGTCATTGCAGCTTTGAGTACTCGGCTTTCGCGACGATGAGGACGGAGCGATTCTCCCCAAGCTGTAAGCCTGAAGAGCGATTTAGGGCCGAGGCAGCCTTGGCTTCGCGCTGAAAACGGCTCAGGGTTTGGGGGTCCTTGGCTACGTCGTCGGGCAGGAACTTCAGGGCCACAAATCGGCCGAGTTTCACATCCTCGGCCTCGTAGACCACACCCATGCCACCGCCGCCAAGTTTTTCAACAACGCTGTAGTGCGAGATCGTCTGACCGATGAGCGAGTCCGGGCCCGGCATGCGCAGCAAAGGTTACGTGCCGCCAGAAGTCATCTGACAGACATTCTCTAGTTACTCCCCTTTTATAGAACGTGCTTACCGGACGATTTAAGTGTTACTTCAAATCCCCGGTTATGCTGTGTGATTCTGATATGCTCACACCGCCTGTGATTTAAGCCTCTAGTGGAGAAAGTTATTTTATGCCTGGGCTCTCGCGAGTGGTTCTGCATTTCTTGACCGGGTTGATCTTTGCGGTTGCGGTATTTCTCGTTGTGCAACCCACGTCGCTCGCGCAGCAATTTTCGCCGAATCTTTATTCCGGTCTACATTGGCGATTCATCGGCCCATTCCGCGGAGGACGCTCGAATGGCGTTACCGGCGTACCCGGGCAGCCGAATACTTTTTATTTTGGTTCAGTCGGAGGAGGCGTCTGGAAATCCGAGAATTCCGGGCGCACTTGGAACCCGATTTTTGACTCGCAGCCAGTGGCTTCGATCGGCGCGATTGCCGTAGCTCCGTCGAATCCGAACGTGGTTTATGTTGGAACGGGCGAAGCCGACATGCGTTCGCAGATTTCGTTCGGCAACGGCATGTACAAATCCACGGACGCGGGCAAAACGTGGGCGCATACTAGCCTGGATAACACGCGACAGATAGGACGAATCCTGGTCGATCCGCGTAATCCGGATATTGTGTTCGTCGCGGCGCTCGGCCACGCGTATGGCGCCAACCCCGAACGAGGAGTGTATCGCTCCAAAGACGGCGGCACGTCTTGGCAAAAAGTTTTGTTCAAGAGCGATAACATTGGCGCGATTGACCTGGCAATCGACCCGGAAAATTCGCGCGAGGTTTATGCCACACTTTGGAATACGCGGCGCCCGCCGTGGGCGATTTATCCGCCGTCGTACGGCCCTGGCAGCGGAATATTCAAATCCGTCGATGGCGGCGACACCTGGCAGCAACTTACGAGTGGACTGCCAACCGAGCAAGTGGGACGAATCGGAATCGCTGTTGCTCCAACGAAATCAAATTTGCTCTACGCCATCATCGACGCCAAGCAGGGCGGGCTTTATCGCTCGGACGATGCCGGAAATTCGTGGCGCAAGATGTCGGATGAAACCGTCGCATCTGGAGTCGCGGTTGGTATTTCTCCAATGTCGTCGTCGATCCCGAAGGATCCGGAAACGCTGTACGTTTCAAATACTTCCGCTCTATCGCTCCACTGATGGCGGCAAGCACTGGACCGCCATCCGGGGTGCGCCGGGCGGCGACGATTATCACCAGCTTTGGATTTATCCGGACGATCCGAAACGCATGATTCTTGCGAGCGATCAAGGCACGGTCGTCACCGAAGATGGCGCCGCCACCTGGAGTTCCTGGTACAACCAGCCGACTGCGCAGCTCTATCACGTCGCGCCCGACTATCGTTTTCCCTACTGGGCTACTGGTGCGCAGCAGGACAGCGGTGCCATGAGCGTTCCCACGCGCAGCGGCCACACCGAGATTTCGATGCACGATTGGACCGGGCTCTGCGCGGGCGACGAAGCGGTTACACGGCGCCCGATCCGCTGCATCGTCGAAATAATCTTTGGCGACAACAAGTCGAGAAATGTAATGTGGTCACCGGTGAGCTACGAAACGTTTCACCGGAATTGAGCCGTCAAGGGCCCGTTTCGCAGAACGTGGACGCTTCCGCTGGTTTTTTCCGAGGCCGACCCGCGCGCGCTGTACTTCAGCGATCAATTCCTGTTTAAGACGTTCGATGGCGGAAATTCGCTGGGACGCAGATCAGTCCTGATTTGACGCGCGAAGATCCCGGCGTGCCGTCGAATCTTGACGAGGCGACCGCTGCCGACGCGCCGGTCGGGCAAACGCCGCGGCGTGATCTACACCATTGCACCGTCACCGATTCCTTCGCATCCAGATTTGATTTGGATCGGCACCGACGACGGCTACATCCAGAAAACACTCCGACGGTGGAAAAACCTGGCAGCAACGTGACGCCTCCCGAACTCACGCCGTGGAGCAAAATCGTGATGATGCAGGTCGTCTCACTTCGACCCGGATGAAGCCTACGCCGCGGTCGACCGCCATCGGCTCGAAGACAACGATCCTTACATCTATCGCACGCGCGATTCCGGCAAGACCTGGCAGCGCATCACGAATGGCTTGCCCGCCGGCGTTTATGTGCAAACGGTAAAAGAAGATTCAAAGCGCGAGGGACTGCTGTTTGCGGGCACAGAGCTTGGCGTTTACGTCTCGTTCAACGACGGCGACGACTGGCAATCCGTGCAACTGAATTTGCCGCCCGTGTCAATGCGCGACCTTGCTATTCACGGCGACGATTTGATTGTTGCCACCCATGGGCGCGGCTTCTGGGTCCTGGACGACATCTCTAGTCTGCGGCAGATCACTGAGAAAGTGACGCAGTCCGAGGCCTACCTGTTCCAGCCTGCCGAAGCGATTCGCATGCATCCGGGAACCGACTACGGCTCGCCCATGCCACGTGACGAAGCGCTCGCCGAAAATCCGCCGGTTGGCGCGATGATCGATTATTATTTGAAGTCTCCCGCCCCAGGTCCCTTGGTAATAGAAATTCTCGACGCAAAAGGCGGGGTCATTCGCCGATATTCCAGCGAGGATAAGATTCCGCCGGTGAAACCTGAAACGCTCATTTTCCCGGCGTTCTGGAGACCTGCTCCTCAGCCTCCATCAGTGGCTGCCGGTATGCACCGCTGGGTTTGGGATCTGCATTACACGCCGGCCGGGGGTGACAGTCATCTCGTCGGCGACGAATTTGTTATCGCGCCGCGTGGCGTGACCGCTTTGCCCGGAAAATACATTGTGAGATTGACGGTGGCGAGCCAAAGCTACTCGCAGCCGCTGACACTGAAGATGGATCCGCGCATAACGACTTCACTCGACGAACTGGAGAAGCAATTTGAAGCTGCCACCAAAGCTTCACACCGGCAGTCTGAAGTCGCTGAAGCGCAGCGCGATGTTAGGCAGCTTCTCTCGCAGGCGCGTCAACTTCGCTCCCAAGTTCACGATAACGCCGAGCTCGCCTCCTCCCTGGATGCGCTCATCCAAAAAGCGGAAGACGTCGCCGGAGCTCCGCCAGAGCATTTCGGAACGGTCCCCTCGAAGCCGCTGAAGGACCAGCCGGATTTGACGTTACTCAGCGCAAAATTCGCGCGACTTTTCTCCGCGGTGAACGACGGCGATGCAGCGCCCACTGCTGACGCCATGCAGGCATTCGCCATGGCGCAGACCGATCTCGCTGCTGTGATGGAAAAATGGAAGGCACTGATTACGATCGACCTGCCTGCGGTCAACATTCAATTGAAAAAAGCAGGGCTCGCTCCCATTGTGATTAGCTCCCAACGACCTGCAACAGCGGAAGAACAACCACAGGACACGGACACAAACTGATCGCGCGCCAGTCGCTAAAGCAGATCCTCGAAGCAATCTCGGCCCCCAGGCAAACGCGTTCTGGCGTTCAGTCGCCGGAAGGGACTTCGCGAGGCGTTGCGATTGTTGCGCGCGGGCGCTTCCGTTTCCAGAGATAATCTTTGCGCAGCTTTTCCTGATGCTTTTTCACTTGGCGCTCGATTTCCGCGAACGCCGCTTTGACGCTGGCGAGGACGTCGGCCCCCACTCCAGTTGCATGCATCGTTCCGGTGGGGAGCTTGAGGTTCAACGAGAAACTGAATTCGTGCTGGTGCGGATTTTCTTCTAGCGATTCGTGGAGCAATACAGAATCCGCGGGATATCGTTTCAGCAGCCGGTTTAGTTTCACACTATGGCGTACGTTCTCATGTTCGATCGTTTTGCGCAGTTCGGGTTCTATATGGCTGTAGGTGATTTTCATTCGAGCACCTTATGTAGGAAAGATTGTACAGAGGCAGGAAGGGTCGCATGGAAGCCGGTTTCAGCATAACGCTCGCAGGGCCAGGTTGCAACCTACCGCGGGCGCAATTCCCTTCGGTCATTCTCGCGCATCAGTGATGCGAAAACCGGAATTCTTTGCCGCTTCCACCCGATTGACAGGCGCGGCGAAGCCAGCATACGCTGCCAGCGATTTATGCGCACTCCTCGTATGCCAAACGAACAGCGAGCCGCTTCCGATGCGCAGTCAAATCTTTTCATCGGCCCCGCCGGCTGGGCTTACAAGGACTGGAACGGAGTAGTCTATCCAACGCCGCGCCCGCGAGGTTTTCATCAGGCTACTTATCTGGCGGAGTTCTTCGACACGATCGAAATCAATACGTCCTTTTATCACCCGCTGCAAGGTACGCACGCGGCACAATGGCTCGGCCGCGTCTCCGCGAGCCCGCGTTTTCTATTCACCGCCAAGCTCTGGCAGAAATTCACGCATGAGGGCAACACCAACCTTGAAGACGAGAAGGCCGTTAGAGCCGGGTTCGATATTTTACGCGGCGCAAACAGGCTGGGCGCCGTTTTACTGCAGTTCCCTTTTTCTTTTCATTTCGAAAACGAAACGCTGGCGCGCCTGACGCAGATACTCGATTCGTTCCGCGATTACCCGCTGGTGGTCGAAGTGCGCCATTCATCGTGGGCCAACATGAAATTTTACGAATTGCTGCACGAGCGCGGCGTGGGATTTTGCAACATCGATCAGCCGATCATCGGAAGATCGATAAAGCCCAGCGAGCAGGTAACTTCGCCAATCGGATACGTGCGTTTGCACGGCCGCCGGTATGACGCCTGGTTCAGCGACGATCCCGCCGCGCCCGTGGAGGAACGCTACAACTATCTTTATTCCGAAAAGGAGCTAGAGCCTTGGGCAGAGCGGGTGCGAAATGTATCCAAGAGCGCGCGCACGACTTTCGTCATCACCAACAATCACTTTCAAGGAAAAGGCGTGGTCAACGCGCTGCAGCTCATCCACATGCTCGATGGCAGAAGGGTGAAAGTGCCGGAAACGCTGCGCCACCATTATCCCCAGCTCGATTCCGTCGCCACAGAACCATCCAGAGAACCCACACTCTTCCCGCTTCCACCGAAATAAACGCAACATTGCAAGAATGCGCGCACGTAGAACGACGCTTCCGTCTTTCGTTCAGAAAATTAAGATTTCTTTATGAAAGTTACTTTTTGAAAAGGTCCTCGAAAGCTTTGCGAGCGTCGTTGGGACGCCCGGCGGCTGGAGCGATGGGAGCGGCGGCAGCGTAGTTCACCGGGGAAGTGTCTTTTTCGACGGTCATGCGAAATTCAAAAAACGTGCAATCGTTTTTCGCATCCTTTTTCGCAATGCGCTCGGGGATGGGTTGCGTGCACTCAAACTGCTTGCCGGTATCGAAGTGAACGCACTGTTTGCAACAGTGCAATTCAGCGTGACAGCGGGGACACTGTCCATTCGGATCGAAGCCAGGCATCAGGACAGCGCCGCAGCTTGAACACCGCGCCCTCATCACCGTTCCCACCATGCGGGGCGTGCGCGGGCCCATTAACTCCTGTTTGGGACGCGGCTCGCCTTTTGGACGCGAGTCTCCGTTAGGGCGCTCGCTTCGGTCTCTTTTCTTGTCCTGGGAATCGCGGTCGCTATAGCCCCTCTGCTTATACTTCCGATCCATCGAACCTCCTGGGGGTTGCCAAATCATACTCGAAATGAGGTGTTGTCTTGGAAAATGAAATCATATTTGGATATCGCACGCGTAACAGGCCTGTTCCTTTCCCAGACGCGGTCATGATCTTGATCCGTTGTTTCGGTTCGCCCAGAATTTTGAGAGCCCCTCGAACGGCAAATCTGGTTGCAGGAATTTTCTCGGTTGACCGAATCCTTCCAGTACAGCCTCCGCCGCCAGATAGCCGCTCCGCACTGCGCCTTCCATAGTGGAGGGCCAGGAGGTACGCGTCCAATCCCCAGCGAAGAAAAGATTGCCCACCGAACTTTTCTGCGCGGGACGCCAGCGGTCTACGCCCGGCTCGGGCGAAAACGTGGCATTGATTTCCTTGATCACAGTGGCCTTGCGCAACTGCGCGTCGCGAGTGGTCGGCAATACCTCCGCAAGCTCGCGACGGCAAAGATCAATAATTTCCTGACGCGACTTCGATACCAGATCGTACGACGCGCTGATTACGAGTTGAAGATACTGGCCGTCCGCGCTTGCTTCCGAGGGCTGTCCGCTTTGAGAGATTGGACGCGCGTGCGAAGCATCGGTTTCATCCGTTTTATGTAACAAAGTTTTGTTGAACACCCATTGGGTCGTGTGGTCTAGCAGCGTAAGAAATGGTTCGGTCATCACCGTGCGGTCGTACCAAAAATGCACACCGGTGATCGGCGAAGTCTTGATATGGCGCAAGCCCGACAGCGGTCGATCCCCTTCGCTCATTTCCTTTGGCAGCAGATTCAACAACACGTCTTGTGGCACCGTCGCGATACAAGCATCGGCGGAAATTTCCGCGCCGTCATCCATGATTGCGCTCACAAAGCCACTTCCTCTCACTCGGATCTCACGAATGCCACTGCGAAGGCGGACCACCCCGCCGCGTTGCAATATCGATTCGCGGCATCCTTCGTATAGTTCAGCTAACGGCACCGAAGGAATCCCCACGCGGTATCCGCCCTTATTCGCCAGAAACGCTTTCCAGAAAACTTCAATCCCGTAGCGCGCATCGGTCCTCGATAATTCCTCATCCAGGGCACTCACTAAGACGACACGCCAGAACCGTTCGAGCGCGGCCGGCGTTTGCTTCATGCGGCGCAGCCAGTCGAGCATCGAGACGCCGTCAATGCCCGGCGGATTGCCGCCTGCCATCGCGATGGCCATCATGGCATTCGCGATACTTCGCTTGTCCGCCAGATTCAGCGAACTGAAAAACAGGAACGACGGCGCCATGTGCAGCGGGGGCGGCAGCGGCGACGCTTCCATCGTCGAGCGGCGGCCTTGCGCGTCCACAAAATATAGCCGGTCATAAAACCGAATCTTGCCGGCGGCGCCCACGCGCGAATAAAAATCGGCTAAATTCGTGCAGCAGCCCAGCGTGACATGCTGGCAGTTGTCCACTTCACTGCCGTCCGGCAGCGTATAGGACGTGGCGCGTCCACCCAGGTGGGGACGCTTTTCGAGCAGGCGGACTTGAAGGCCCGCTTCAGCCAGCGCGACGGCGGAGGACAGTCCTGCCAGACCGCCGCCGATCACTAGAACGCTTTGCGAGGGCATCCTTCTTCCACCAGCCGCTCATCCCCGCCGTCAGGAGATATTGAATTTTTTCCGCACTCGACAACGAAACACGCGCGGAAAAGACGTCGAAGCCACGCTCTTCGATCCGTGCCAAAAGGCTGCTATAGGTGCGAATCAAGGCCCACAGCGTGGCGCGGCTGTCAGCGTTCACGCGGTCGACGAGAGAGGCGCCTTCCCGGTAAAAAAGCCACGCGCGATCGGCTTCGAATTCGAGCAAGTCACGAAGTTGGGAAGTGAGCGGCCCGGAAAGCTGGGCCTTCCTGACTCCAAAACGCTCGAGGTCTTCTTGCGGAAGATAGACTCGGCCCATCTCGAAATCGCTGCGAACATCTCGAATGATGTTCGTCAACTGGAATGCGAGGCCCAAACGTTCGGCCAAATCCGGAGCTTTCGGATCGCGGAAACCGAAAACGTGCAAACAGGTGAGGCCAACCGTGCCGGCTACACGATAACAGTATTCCGACAACCGGTCGAACGTTGCGTAGGACGAAATCGTCAAATCCATCTCCGCGCCAAGAATCAAATCGTGAAAGTAGCGCGACGGAATCTCAAAACGCGCAATGGTATCGGCGAGCGCTGGCAGAATCGGGCTGCCGCCGGTGCGGCCGGCGATAGCGTCATCGAGCATCGCACGCCAATGGGCTAGCCCCTGGCGCCTCGAGTCCAAGTCGCCGGGCTCATCGGAAACGTTATCCACCAGACGCATGAAAGCGTAGAGAGCGCAAAGAGCATTCCGCTTTTCTTTGCGCAGTCCGAAGAACGCGAGATAGAAGCTGCTGCGGGATTCTCTCGCAATTCGCGCGCATTCGGCATAGGAAGCATCCACGCTTTGAGTGCTGGACCGCATCACCGCCGCGGAGCTAGCCGATGGCCGTACTTCGCAACCGGGCTCTGATGGCGTTGCCGCCGGCGCTCCGTCCGGCAGCTCGGCGCGGCGTGAAAAGACGCGCGAGGCCAGAGCGCCGGCCAGCAAACGTACCTGCGTCCATTTCGTCAGCGCGGGCCGATGCGCAAGCGTGTTGTAACCCGAACTCTCGATGGCGTCGAGAATCGCGAGGCCGCCTTTGCTGAACATTTCCAGGTCCACGCGTAGGAATGGTTCCACCGTCTGGGCCAAAGGAAGACCCGCGTGAAACAGATCCCGCGTGCGCGCGATCAGCGATTTCATCAGCGCGACGTAACGCGCGTCGAACTTCCCCGCGACGATATCAGCCTCGGTCAAGCCGTGTTCTGCAAGAGCGTCCAGGGGAATATAGATGCGGCCCTTCTCCAGGTCGCACGAAACGTCCTGCCAGAAATTCGCAAGCTGCAAAGCTGTGCAAGTGCAGTCGGAAAGCTTTTGCCGGGCTTCGTCGCCATAGCCGCACAGATACAGAACGAGCCTGCCGACGGGATTCGCCGAGTACACGCAGTAATCCAGAACGGAATCCCAATCCGCATAGCGATGGGTTGTTTGGTCCTGGCGAAACGCGCGCAACAAATCGCTGAACGGCTGAATCGGAATATTTTTCGCGCGAATCGTTTCGCGGAGGGCGATCAAAACCGGATGAGAAGGCCCACGGCCGCTTTCGTAGATCGAACGAAGTTCGTCTTCCCAGGCATCCAGCAACTCAAGCGCTCTCGTGGGACTGGAGACTTCATCGCCCAAATCATCCGACCATCGGCAATAGGCATAAACATTGTAGAAATCCTGATGCAGGCGCCGGGGCAAAAGGCGGGAAACCACGTTGAAATTTTCGTAGTGATGGGTAGCCAGCCAACGTGTGTAACGCTGTGCCGCAGCGGGGTCGCGGCCCTCCGCGGGAAGATTGCGCGCAATTTGCAATTCAGGTGTGGCTAACATGGTGCCCTGATTCGGGCGGCGGTTATTTCCCGTTCAAAAATCTACAACTTTTCTTTTCCTGCCAGATCGAAAGCTTAGGGTATGACGGCCGTCTTCATCTCGCCATTCCGGTTCTTCATGTGCTCAAACACTTGAGGTAATTCGGACAAGGTCGCTTCACCGCTGATGAAATCGCTGGCCCGAATCTCACCACGCGCGATGGTCTCCAGAGCTTCGCGCATAAACTGAGGTGTATGATGGAAAGTAGACTTGATCGTAATTTCAGAATAATGCAACGCTGTGGGATCGATCTTCACTTCCGTCCCGCGCGGGCAGCCGCCAAAAAGATTTACGGTCCCGCCTTTTCGGACCATTTGAAGCGCCCACTGCCAGGTAGTGACGGTACCGACGGCTTCGATGACGGCATCGGCTCCGCGACCTTCTTCGGTGATCTGCCGGACCAAGCCGACGGGATTCTCGATTTCCGCCGCGTCAAACGCGGCAATTGCTCCCAGGCGTTCCGCCATGTGCATCTGGCTCTTGCGTTTTCCGATGGCGATCACACGCATGCCCCGGCCGGAGAGAATGCGGATAAATTTCAAGCCGATGGGTCCGCAGCCGATCACCACTACGGTGTCGCCGCGATTCACTTCCATTTCGTGGATGCCGCGGAGCACGCATGCGAGAGGCTCGGCCATGGCCGCGTCCACGAACGAAACATTTTCCGGAATCTGCAGCATGTTCTGCCGCACGATTCGTCCGGGGATACGAATATATTCCGCGTAAGCGCCGTTGTTAAACAGCAAGTCTTCGCAAAGATTCGGCTGCCCTTTGCGGCAGTAGAGACAAACGTTACACGGAGCGGAATTCGCCGGCACCACCCGCACGCCTTCGCGAATCCAGCCGTTCACCGCGCTTCCCTTTAATTCCACCACGCCGGCCAGCTCGTGGCCGAAAAGTGAAGGCGGCTTGATCATGCGCTGATGAAATCCCTGCTTCCAAACTTTCAAGTCCGTGCCGCAGGTGAGTGCCACTTCCACGCGCACCAGCACTTCGTCATCAGCCAAAGCGGGGATATCGACGCGCTCGACTTTCAGATCTTCAGCACCGTACAACACGGCCGCTGTCATGTGTCCATTGCGTTCTCGATCTACTCTCATTCGTGACGTATCACCACTTTTAAGGTATCACCCGCCGGGCGGGCCGCCAAATCCAGCGCTTCCCCAATTTGCTCCAGCGGAAAACGGTGCGAGATCAATTCTCGAACGGGCAACTTGCGCCTGAAAACAAGCGCCGCCGATTCGCCCTGATCGTCCGCCGAAGCGCTATAACTGCCGAGAATTTCTTTTTCTTCCACCCCCACTGCAACGGCCGGAAACTCAAGCTGCATTACCGGATCGTTGTGGGCAAACAACAGTATGCGCCCTCCGGGCCGTGCCAGGGCCAAAGCTTCCGGAACCAATGCCGGACTAGGTACCGCCACCAGAACCGCATCCGCACCGCGTCCACCGGTGCGGGAGCGAACTTCCTCTAATAGATTAACACTGACTGGGTCAAAAGACGCTTGGGCGCCAAACCGCAAGCTGGCAGCCCGGCGTCCTGGCATCGGATCGCTGGTGAATACTTCCGCACCTTCATACTTGGCGAGCAACATCAGAAGCATTCCGATGGGGCCCTGTCCGATCACCAGCACGCTCTCATTTTTCGAGACGCGCGCTTTACGCACAGCCTTCAGGCAGGTATTCACGGGCTCCACGAATGTGGCTTCTTCGAAGCTGACGTCTGATGGCAACGCGATCATTCCGCGCTCGACAATCCAGGGCATGGCGCGAACGTATTCCGCGAAACCTCCGCCATTGGGGTCGAACCCGGCCGTGAGGCCAACTTTTTTGTATCCCGCGCACTGCGAAAAAAGCTTTCGCTCGCAATAGAAGCAGGCGCCGCACGGAATATGATGAAAGCTGACCACGCGGTGGCCCGGTTTGAATTTAGTGACGCCGCGGCCCACCTTCACTACCGTGCCCGCAAGCTCGTGGCCAAGAATCTGCGGAGGGGCGATAAACCCGTGATGAATCTTCTTGATGTCCGTGCCGCAGATGCCGCACGCTGCCACTCGGCAGAGAACTTCACCCTCGCCAATTTCCGGGATGGGCACTGATTCGACCATCACGCGGCCCTTGCCGCGGTACACGCCCGCGCGCATATGACCATTGGCCGGGAGCGAGTGTCCCTGGCGTGAAGCTTCCAGCGTTTCAATTGGAGTAATCGTGTGGCTCATACGACTCTTAAAACGCTCCAGCGGCTGATTTTGTTTCAAGCGGCGCTGCCCGATTTGCCAGCGCGACAACATAAGAATCTAGAAAACGTCCCAGCGATTCCGACGCGATGTGGCTATTCTTGCCAAGCCGGATCAAGCCCGGCAGGGATTGCGGCTTCAGCGCGACTTGGCCGAGCACGCGTGGAATGCTTACCTGTCCCTCGTCAGTGAAAACCTCTTTCATGTCTAGCGGTAAATCCTCGCTGACCATGTCGCTGATAGCGCGAATGGCGATTGCCGGGACACCTGAGCCCTGCGCGACACGCATAATCTCAAAACTTTCCATTTCAACCGCATCGGCGGTTTTTCCAAGATGTTTCTTTTCGTCGGCACGCGAGACAACATGGCCCGCGCTAAAAAATTGATTCACGACAATCGCTCCGCACTCGGCAGCGAAGGCAACCAGAGCTTCGCTAGATTGCAATAACCGGCTGCTTTCATCCTCGCGAGGTGCTTCCGAGAGAACGCTGCGCGCAGCTAATACTTCACCCACACGATAATTGTCGCGGAGCCCGCCCGCCAGACCGCATGAGAGGCAAGCATCAAACGCGTCGGATTCGGTGCGCATTATTTCTGAGGCCACTTTCGCAGCCCGCCTAGCCCCCACGCCCGTCAGTACAACAGCGACTTCCAGGGGATTGATTTCCGAAACGTGAGCGTCAGCGTTACCCAACTTTGCGGACTTGAAATCGCGCATGGCGCGCCAGGGAGCAAATTCATTTTCGAGCGCGAAGGTGACCAAAATTCTCACCGCAATCCCTTACGCCGCGGCTGCGTGCGCGACGGATTTATTCCCTGCGCCCGCGCCCAAATATCCGTGCTGCTCGTACCAGCGTACAGCACGTTCGAGCGCGGCCTCAACCGAGCCGGGTTTGTAGCCAAGTTCCTGGGCCGCCTTATCGCTCTCGACGAACATACGATGGCGCGACATTTTCACGCCTTCCACGGGAATTTGTGGTTCGCGTCCCGCAAGACGCGAGAACAACTGATCCGCGTATCCCGCGGCCAAGGCAACTGCATGCGGCAACCGAATGCGGGGCGCCGGACGCCCGGTAATCGCCGACAACGCATCGAGTATCTGTTTCAAAGTCATGTTGCGGCCGCCCAAAATATAGCGCTCGCCAACGCGCCCTTTTTCCGCAGCCAGCAAATGCCCTGCGGCAATATCTTCCACTGCGGCCACATTTAATCCAGTATCAACGTACGCCGGCATCTTGCCCTTCAAAAAATCCAAAATAATCCGCCCCGTCGGGGTGGGTTTCCAGTCCCAGGGGCCGACCGGAGCGGTAGGATTGGTTATAACGACGTTCAGGCCGTTGGCGGCGGCTTCGAGGACCAGCTGTTCCGCCAAAAACTTCGAGCGTTTGTAGTGGCCGATCATTTCGTCGCAAGTGGCGTGAATGCTTTCATTTGGCAACGCGCCGTGGCGCGGAACCGCAATTGTTGCCACCGTGCTGGTGTAAACGACGCGTTCAACGCCCGATGTTTGTGCTGCAACTGCATCAAGAAGCTTGCGGGTACCTACCACATTGTTTTCGTAAATCTCTTCAGCCCGCGGGGCCCACAGCCTGTAATCCGCCGCGACGTGAAAAACGCGCCGAATTCCCCGGACAGCCCGTTCCAGAGAGTTTGCATCCCGCAGGTCACCCTCGACATACTCCACCTCTAACCCGGCGAGCGCGGCCAAGTTGCTGTTGGGGCGGACTAGTACGCGAACCGATTGGCCTGCGCTGACAAGTTGCCGGGCGACGTGGCTTCCCAGGAAGCCGGTGGCACCCGTTACGAGCGTGGTCATAAAATGCGGAATACCTCATCTTGCTGCTGGTTCGATGGCGCTACCGGAAGCACGCGCTTGCTTGACCCATAGCCGTTACCTTGGGTATCGGAATGACCGTTACCTTGGCCGTTTGTCTTTGCCTGGAGTTCTCTTTCGCTAGGCTCCCCGATCAGCCCACCCATTTTCCCGGACACTGTCCAGGTGAGCATTTTCCAGGTATCGCCTAGTTTTTTGTTTCCGCCGAGTACGGCGGATGCTTCGTAGCCGGCGTGCACCATGCAATCCTCGCAACGAGGGTCGCGGCCGCGGCCGTAGTTCTCCCACGGCGTGTTGTCGATGAATTCCTTGAAAGTGGCGTGGTGCGCGTCGGTCATTAAATAGCAGGGACCCTTCCATCCGCGCGGGTTGTAGGTTGGATTACCCCAGGCGGTGCACATCAGTTCGCGCTCGCCGCGCAGGTACTCCATGTAGATCGGCGAAGTGACGATGTTGTAGCGTTCGAGAAGTTTGCTGGCCTGGCGGAATTTGTCACGAATTTCGTCGCGCGACATGAAGATTTCCTTGGTCATCACCGCCGCATATGAATACGCGGGAGAAATCATGTGGCCATCAACGCCAAGGGTCTGCAGATAAGCAAAAAGGTCGGCAATTTCTTCGATGTCAGTTTCTTTGTAAACGGTGGTATTCGAGGTAACCAGGAATCCAGCCGCCTTGGCTGCTTTGATGCCTTCGATTGCTTCGCGGAAAACGCCATCGCGTTCGACGCAGATATCATGCGTCTTTTCGAGACCATCCAAGTGCACGTTGAAGAAAAGGCGCGAGGTGGGCTTGAATTCTTTCAGGCGCTTGCGGATAAACATTCCGTTGGTGCAGAGATAAATGTGTTTTTTGCGGTCGAGAATCTCTTTTACCAGGCGGTCAAGCTCGGGGTAGATCATGGGCTCGCCACCGCAGAGCGAAACGATTGGCGCGCCGCAATCATCCACTGCCTTCAGGCATTCCTCGACGGTCAACATCTCGTTGATCGTGGACTTATACTCGCGAATGCGGCCACAGCCCGTGCAGGTAAGATTGCAGGCATGAAGTGGCTCAAGCATCATCACCAGCGGGAATTTTTCAGCACCACTCATCTTCTTGCCGGTGAGATAACCGGCCATGCTGGTGGTCAAGCTTAAAGGTACTCTCATCCATTACCCCCGTTTTCGTCCGATTAGGTGCTGCAACTCCGCCGCGGGAATCTGCATTCCGGCAAAAGGCCGGCGGCCCTTGCACAAATTGTCATAGCGCGCGAGCGCGTAGAGCGGGAAGGAGTTTCGATACAAATGATACTTCAGATAAAAAACGCATGGGAAGCCCGTGCCGGTAAATTCCGGCTCGTCCCATGTTCCATCGGAATTCTGCTGTTCGAGGAGCCATGCGACGGCTCGCTCTACCGCGGGGTCATCCGGGCCGGTGGTCGCCAGCAAACCGATCAAGCCCCAGGCCGTTTGCGATGCGGTGCTCTTCCCTTTGCCCTTCAGGGCAGGGTCGTAATAAGAAAGAACTGATTCGCCGAAGCCACCATCGGCATTCTGCACGCAGCGCAACCAATCGGCGGCACGCTGGCAGTCAGGCTGGTTGGACATCCCAATCTTTTCGAGCGCGCGCAACACACCGCTGGTGCCATAAACGTAATTCACACCCCAGCGTCCATACCACGAGCCATCGGGAGTCTGCTCGTGCCGAATGAAAGCGCGGGCTCGCTGGATTACCGGGTGGTTCGCCGGCCAGCCCATCTGTCCGAGACATTCCAAAGAGCGCGCGGTGACGTCAGCGGTAGAGGGGTCCAGCATGGCATTGTGATCCGCGAACGGAATGTGATTCAAGAATTGCAAATTGTTCTCATGATCGAACGCGCCCCAGCCACCGTCACCATTCTGCATGCTGAGGAGCCAAGCGAGGCCGCGGCGCATGGAGTTGCGCAAATGCTCCGAATCGGGGTCGGCGACGCGGCCGAGGGCCATCAGGACGAACGCAGTGTCATCCACGTCGGGATAAAAATCGTTGCGGAATTCAAACGCCCAGCCGCCCGGGTCGGCATTCTGATTCTTTACCTGCCAATCCCCGGGGCCAAGAATCTGGTTGCCAACAATCCAGCGTTCGGCGGCGATTAGAGCGGGATGCGCCGGATCGATGCCCGCCTCTTCGAGCGAAACCATGGCGATGGCGGTGTCCCACACTGGCGAGATGCAGGGCTGCACGCGGATCGTGTCGCTCTCTTCGATCTCGTAGCGCGAGAGGAATTTAATTTCGCGGTCTACCAGCGGATCGTTTTGATCTTCACCCTCGGCGAGCATGGCATAAATCGAATTCATCATCGCCGGGTAAATAGTGGCCAAACCTTCGGTTCGCTCCAAGCGCTCAAGCATCCACTTGCGCGCCAGCGAGAGCGCGTACTTGCGGAAGGGCTTCCAGCGCGAGCGTTCGTAGATCTTCAGGCCGCGGTCAAGAGCGAGAAAGACGTTGCGCCAGGTGATGATGCGTTTGTCCCAATCGAACGAATGCGGTTTTTCGCCCTTCGTCTTGAAGAGTTCGTTGACCGTGACGCCCTGCGGCAAATGCCAGTCCGGCTTGTTGGCGTAAATGATGGAGAGCGGGATGACGATGCCGCGAGTCCACGAAGACATTTCGTAGATATTGATGGGCACCCACTCCGGCAGAAGCATCAATTCGGGTGGGATGGAAGGAACGATGCTCCAATCAATGGCGCCAACCATGGCGAGATAAAAGCGGACGTAGGAATTCGTGGCTTCCAGTCCGCCGAGCTCGATAGCTTTTTCTTTCGCGCGCGCTACGTGCGTCGCGTTCACCGGATCGCCGGCCAATCGCAAAGCCACGTATGCTTTTACCGTGGCATTCAGTTCGGATGGCCCGCCTTCAAAGATATTCCAGCCACCGTCGGCCAATTGTTTCTTGCGAATGTAATTTGCGAGCTTTTCGACTTTTGGAGAATCGAGTTGACCGAGGACGTGCAGGTACAAAATGTAATCAGATTCCAGGGTGGTGTCGGCCTCGAGCTCACCCCACCAGTAGCCTTCTTGCGATTGCGCAGAAAGCAGCCACTCGGCGCTGCGGGAAATGGTCTGTTCGACTTGAGATTCGAAATCGCGGGTACGGACAGTGGCCGTAGCTTGGCCATTGCCTCCAAACGAGAAATCCGCCCGCAATCTGACTCCTGATGTCATCAATCCCTCAGTCATATACCATCAACCGCCCGCCCATATCGGCCCGGGCAGTTCTCAAGCGACCTATGAAGCAACCCTCGCCCTGTTTGTTCCGAACTGGTGAACGATGGACGGCGCTGACCCTGTCAACGGCTAGCACCGGTACTTAGCTATTTCATTAAGCCCAAGCCTTACGCCATCCTGGAATACCCGGTTGCTAGCCAGCTTCAAGCTAACGCCCCTTCATCGAACTGTCGACGCAAAAGTGTAGACTTGACTAGCTACCCAGACCCAGCTTGCGCTGTAACAGTAACATTATCTTTGGGTTTGCCTCCTGGGTCAACCGAAAAGCTACCATCCATTTACATCCGATGACACTCGAGTGGAAATGGGTGCATCACAAGTTCGCACAGTTGCCGAAGAGGCGATCGCTAATAGTGAGCCTTTGCAAGGTCTGCAAGCGGCGAAGGTAAGCCGAAAAGGTCACCGACGCTGTGCAAGGCTGAAGAAATGGATTTTCCACCGATCACGAATCACTTTGAGACGCTTCTTTTTCTAGCTTTTCGACCCGTTCAATGAGTTCTGGTAGGCGTGACAGAGCCGCATATTGTTTCTTGAATTTCTCAAGCGGGCGGGCGGGAGTGCCCCACACGGTTTGGCCTCGCGGAATTGACTTCCCGGTGAGCACGCCGCTCTGGCCTCCTACAATCACGCCGTCTTCAAGGTTGGCGCGCTCTCCGAGGCCTACCTGACCGGCAAGAATTACGCCTTTTCCCAGCGAGCTGCTCCCGGAAATTCCCGTTTGAGCGGCCACGATGGAGTGTTCGCCGATATGCACGTTGTGAGCTATCTGCACGAGGTTGTCGATCTTCACGTCCGCGGCAATCTTCGTGACGCCGAGAGATCCGCGATCGATGGTGGTGTTGGCGCCGATTTCGACGTTGTCTTCAACTTCGACGCTGCCGATCTGAGGAAATTTCCAATGCCGGCCCTCGCCGAAAACGTAACCGAAACCGTCGCTTCCAATTACTGCGCCGGAATGTAGTTCAACGCTCGTGCCTAGTTTTGCCCCCGGATAAAGGGTGACGCGGGGATGCAAGCGACATTTTTCCCCGATTGCGCTGCCGACCCCGAGAAAACAAAAAGCTTCCACGATACTGCCTTCGCCGATTTCTACTTCATCTTCAATCACGACATATGGTCCGACAAAAACGTTTGGCCCTAGCCGCGCGCTCGGGGCCACTATAGCGGTCGTGTGAATTCCGGGAGGTGGCGCGGGATTCGAGAGCAGCCGCGCAGCAGCCTTGGCGAATGCGAGTTTCGGATTCTCTACGGCCAGAGTCGTCTTCCCCTCCAGCGACAACCCGATCGGCGCGAGCAGACACTTGGCTGCTGAATTTTCGGCGCGCATCTGATAGCGCGGAGACTCCACGTAAATCAGATCTTTCGGGCCCGCGATTTCGGGCATGGCGACGCCGGACACGACGACCTGGCCGTCTCCCACGAGTTTTGCCCCAAGAAATTCCGCGAGTTCGGCAGCAGTAAGAACCATGAGTCACCTCTTTCGTTATGTATTCGAAGGCGCGAGAACACATCCAGGCTATGCAGGATAAATTTCCTTTTCGCCGGGCGGGCGTGTCTTCCACCTTTTGTGGACCCAAAGCCACTGCTCGGGGTAAGCGCGCACGTAGTCTTCAATTGTTTGTGTGAAGCGCGCCGTATTTTCGAGAACATCACGTTCTTCGTCGCCGGTTCGCGAAAGCTCTATGGCAGGCTCGAAACGCAAACGATATTTTCGGCGCGAGCTATCCCAGGATAGGAATCCGGGGACGACTGCGGCGTCAGTGCGCAACGCGATGCGCGCGAGGCCCGACGTGGTGGAAGCTGGAATGCCGAAGAAATCGACAAAGACACTCTCCTCCAACACGGTGTTGTGATCCGACAAGATGCCTACGGTTCCGCCGTCGGCCAGAATTCTGAGGATGGATCGAGCGGACTTATTTTTTTCGATGGGCCGATTGCCGGAAAGGCAACGATAGCGGTTGATGAGCGTGTCCACGCGGCGATTTGCGATCGGGCGCACCAGGAAATGGAGCGGATGACCGTAAAGCGCTTGCGCGAACGGCGCGAGCTCCCAAGCGCTCATGTGGCCGGTGAGAAAGAGCACACCCTTTCCACGGCGCCGGGCTGCATCAAAATTTTCGAAGCCGTCCAGCACGACTATTTTCTCAATATTTTCCGGCGTGTATCTTGGGAATTGTGAAAACTCGGCGGCCATCCAGCCAATCTGCTGAATCATTCGGCGTATCACGCGTTTGCGTTGGGCTTCGCTCCAGTCCGGAAACGCCAAGCTCAAATTAAACATTGCCGCGCGGCGTAGTGGCCGGCGCAGCACATACGCCGCTGCAGCAAAACTTTCACCCACAAATCGCGCCACGGGCCTTGGCAGCAATCCGAGCGATTTTAATCCCATCCAGGTTGCGGCATATTCGATCCATTCGCGCATGCGGAGCCATTATGCTAGAGGCGGCAAAGCAGATGCCAGCGGTAGTAGCGCGAGCGGTACCAGCGGCGAAAAGTCAAACGATGCTCCTTGAGAAAAATGCCGCCACATTTTCATCTGCTCAGGAAATGTTAGACTCGACCCGCTTGAATTCACCGTTACATCAGAGTCGCAGCAATCTCTGGGCGACAATCGTCGCTGTCGGGATCGTATTCGTTTGCCTCTTTGCTGGATTGGGGGCTGTGGGACTACTGGGGCCCGACGAGCCGCGCTACGCGTGGATCGCACGAGCCATGGCCGAGAGCGGGGACTGGATTACGCCGCGACTCTACGGGCAGCCGTGGCTTGAAAAGCCGATCCTTTACTATTGGGCCGCGGCGCTCGGATTTCGCCTGAATCTGCCGCCGGAGCTTGCCACTCGTCTTCCCTCCGCATTTGCGGCGCTTGCCGCCGTGATTGAGATTGGCTGGCTCGGCTGGAAACACTATGGCGGCGAAGAACAATTCCGAGAGAGCTCGGCGTTTCTTGCGCCGCTGATTTTCTCCACGACCGTAGCTGCCATCGGTTTTTCGCGAGCGGCTACTTCCGACATGCTTTTCAGCGCCTTCATCGCTCTGGCGATGGCTTGCGCGTCGAGCGTGCTGCTCGGCCGAGGAGTATTACGTGGAGCGTCGAACCGAGCTTCGACCACCGCAGCGCACGAAACTACAGCTCTCGCGTTGTTCGGCGTATTCCTCGGGCTGGCAGTTCTAGCAAAAGGTCCTGCGGCCGTCTTGCTCGCGGGCGGGGCGATTGGGCTTTGGGCACTTGCCACTTCTGAGTGGAGAGAGGCTTTTCGGCTAGCTCATCCCATTCCTATCGGATCGTTCTGCATCGTGGCGCTGCCCTGGTACGTTCTGTGCGCCGTGCGAAACCCCGACTTTATCCGCGTTTTTATTTTTCAACATAATTTTCAACGCTATCTCACGCCGGTGTTCCAGCACAAACAGCCCTTTTGGTTCTTCGGGTGGATCGTGCTGCTGGCGATGCTGCCGTGGGCCGTACTGCTAATTGCGGTGGGGCAGGAAGGCTTGCGTGTGTGGCGCGAAAAATCGTGGGGTAGTTCGCCCGGATTCTTCTTCGCGTGCTGGGCAATTTTTCCAATCGTGTTCTTCAGCCTGTCGCAATCGAAATTGCCGGGCTACATTCTTCCTTCGATCCCGGCGTTAGCGCTTCTTGCTGCCGTTGGCGTTTCACGCGCATGCCAGAGAAATCGCTGGAGTTCAATCGTGGTCGCCGCCGGGGTCACCCTCTTTTGGCTGGTAGTGGCCGCTTTTGTGTTGTTGAGGCCGCGCCAGTTCTTCATGCTGAATCTTGGCTCGCACTTTGTCGCGGCTGCGTGCCCGGTAATTGTCTTGTTCGTGTTTGTGATACTGTCGGCGGGCGCTCGGCGAAACTTGTGGCTTGTCGTTGTTGTTGGGTCGCTTCTGGTGGCCATCACCACGGAAGTGACAATTAATCGTCTTCTTCCGGCTGTAGATCCGTATTTGTCTGCGAGGCCTCACGCGGCCTTCCTGCGCGGCGACCTGCGTCCGGACCGCATCTTCACGTTTCAGCTAAACCGCTCGTGGAATTACGGGCTGGCATTTTATTTTCACCGCGAAATTCCGGAGTGGTCGACTGAGAATCCCGATGCCGCGCTCATCTTGACCAACGAGAAAGGGCTGGACGAGATTATTAGGGCGGGAAGATTTCGAGGCGAACTGAACGAAGTGGAACCGGGAATCCTGTACGTTCCGATCAGCCCGCTGCCTCGTTAGTGGAGCGCGGTGGGGGACATGTTCACGAGGAAGAAGCTGACGACGACATTTTCGTAGTTCTTGCGGTCTTCGTCGGTCATTTGAGAATACAGCGCTCGTGTGCGAGCTAATTGTTTGGGATCGGGAGCGAGAGTAAATAATTGCAAAGTCTGAGTCGCCAGCGCCGGGCGGCTGTCTGATTCAAAAAAAAACTTTGGAATTCCTTTTGTTAGGGACAAGCGGGCGGTGACGGGCGGCTCGGTCCGGAATTGATAATTCATCAGGCGAAATTCCCAATCGCAGAAGCGGCCTACGTAAGGCAGAATTCCGAGGCCCGACTGCTTCACCTGGATTTGGACCATTTCGCGCGGGTCGGAATAAGCGTCGTCGACGATGACAGCCGAGATTCGGGGATCGCTGGTAGCTTCTTCCAGCGCGACGTAACCGCCGAGATCGACGCCCCAAAGGCCAAAATGTTTTGGGTCGATGTCATCGCGCGCGGACAAAGTTTGAATCGCGGATCGAAGCTCCTGGCGCTCGCGGTATCCCAGTGAAGTGATGCCCAGACTGGTGCCGTGACCGGAGAAATCGAATAGAAACACATTGAACTGGCTATCTTGAAGGGCGGTCACGAGCGTGAGAACGTCGGCGCGCTGGGAAAGATAGCCGTGGCACACGATCACAGTGGGTGCTCCGCGACGTCCAGGGAAAAACCAGCCGTCGCGGGACGTCCCGTCCGCGATCGGGAAAGACACTGCGCTTGGATGGCCCATCATTACGTTCAAATCGAACGTGGCGGGGGAACGCGCCGGGCGCAATATCTGGTAGAGCAGAAATCCTGAGATCAAGGCGATCGAAACGAAGGCGAAAAGCACTATGGCCAGCAGGCTGGAGAGAAGCTTGGCAAGCCGCGTTGTGGGATAGCGTAGCTCTGAGAAGACGGCCATCCGTTGGGCGCGAGCGCAAGAGTTCTGCGCTTCGGCGAGAGAATGTTAGCACACCTTCGCGCCAGCTCACTCAGTACCTCGTTATAGATCGGACAATTTGCGCGGTGGCTGTTTGTTCCGGCACCTCAACCATAGAATTTCCCATGCTTCGCCGCCTGAGTTGGGTTCCCGCACCGTGCAAAGCTATAATGTTTGTGGATATCATGCCGGGCACTTCATGCAGATTCTAGATCTCCGCCAAATACCGTCGCGCAAACTGGAAACTTTATTCCAGGAGGAGACTCGCCATTGGCGCGATGAACTTCGCTGGGATTATCGGCCGTCCGTGGATTTGATTCGTAAGTTCGTGGACTCGCATTCTCTGGGCGGCTACGTAGCCATGGAGGACGACAAGCCTGCGGGCTATGGCTTTTACGTCCTGGAGGACCACAAAGGATTGATCGGCGGATTGTTCGTATCCTCGCGAAAATCACAGGAGCCGATTACGAAGACGCTTGTGACTGAAATGGTGAGCGCACTCCGCGCCACTCCCCGCTTGCAACGAGTGGAAGCGCAGTTGATGCCCTTCGGCACGGAACTGGATCCCGCATTTCTTTCACAATACTTTACGCTGCACACGCGGCTGTTTATGTTGCTGCCCCTGGCCGAAGCACGCCTCAGCAACAAGCCTTTGTCCAGCGGCTTGCGCCTGGAGCCGTGGACTGACAAGGCCTTCGAATCCGCCGCCCGGCTCATTCAACTTGCGTATGCCGACCACGTGGATGCGGAGATCAATGACCAATATCGCAGCGAGGCGGGAGGGATGAAGTTCCTGAGAAACATCGTGCTGTTGCCGGGTTGCGGACAGTTTCTACCCGAGGCGTCATTTCTGGTGCAGCCAATCACGGGAGATCGCCCCATCGGAATGGTCCTAACTTCCACCGTCGCAAATGACGTCGGCCATACCACGCAGATCTGCGTGATGCCTGGTTATCAGGGTCATGGGATAGGGCGTGCCATGATGGAAAGCGCGATCAAGGTTCTGAAGCGCCGAAATTACGAGTCGCTTTCGCTGACCGTCACCAGCGCGAATTCTCAGGCGGTGCAGCTTTACGAGCACCTGGGATTTCGCACGATCAAGAAGTTTGCGGCAGGAGTCTGGCAGGCGCGCGGGCGCTGAGGTCTATTTTTTCGCGCGGTCTTTCAGCAGGCTTTTCAGCTCATCCATGAACTCTTTCACGTCCTTAAAATCCAGATAGACGGATGCGAAGCGCACGTAGGCAACTTTGTCCAGCTTCTTCAATTTGTCCATAATCAGCTTGCCGATTTCCGTGGTGGTGCGTTCGCGCTCGGGCGCTTCGCTGACGAATTGTTCCGCTTCGTCCACGATGGTCTCGAGCTTTCCCACCGGTACGGGACGTTTCTCGCAAGCCTTTAGCAGACCCTGCAGGAGCTTTTGGCGTTCGAATTTTTCGCGCCGGCCATCTTTCTTGATGACCATGTACGGAATTTCGTCGATGCGTTCGTAGGTGGTAAAGCGGCGGTTGCACTGCAGGCATTCGCGGCGGCGGCGGATCAGATCTCCCGTGCGCGCCTCGCGGGAGTCCACTACTTTATCATCCAGATGCGAGCAAAACGGGCACTTCACCGCGGCCTCTCTTTCGTGCTATCGACTCTCTTAGACCACTCCGCTGATTCAATCTCTTCCGCTACGTGCTCTTCAGCAGTGGCCAAGCGGCGAAGTTCGCCCATCGACCATCCTTCCTTGAACAGCAGCGGCAAGCCTACAAAGCAGCAGCTTGCGAAGGTCACAAGCCAGAGAATGATTGAGACGGTCGCTGCCGGCTCCTTTTCTACTCCAAAGATCAGAGTCAAAACAAGAAACGTAGCGAGCTGCGCGCCGCCACCGACTCCGGGAAGCTGGGCAGCAGAACCAACCAGTGTGAACGCGAGGACTATTAACGCGCCCGATAGAGTCATCCCCGCCAGCGCCGGCTCTGAGCTAAACGCGCGCGCAACCCAAACGTACACCCACAGGACGAGAAACCAGTGCACACCGGAATACGCAAGAAGCGCGCCTAGATCGCTCCAGGTGCGAATGCCCTGCAAACCCTCGCTGAATTCTTCCAGCAATGTAACGATTTTCCCGCGCCATCCGTGATGCCAGCTCGGCTTCTTGAGCCGTCTGGCCAGCCATTCCGCCCCATGAAACCGGAAATAGAGCAGAAATGCAATGGCGGCAGCCAGTGCGATGAGAAGCAATGCGCCCCCAGTGCGCGCCAACGCCTCAATCCGAGCGCTTTGCTCGCCTTTTGATACGGAAGAATTTCGATCAAACGCCAGCAATGCCAGCCCGGCGATTACGGCGGCGGCGGCCATATCGAACACGCGCTCGAGAATATACACACCGAACATGCGCGCAATTGGGATTGAGTCTTTTTTCGCGATCAGGACGGGACGGATCGGCTCTCCAGCCCGGCCCAGCAGGAAGGTGCACGTGAAGCCAATGAGCGTAGCACTAAAAACGTGCCAAAAATTTGTGCGCCCCAGGTTGCGCGAGAAACGCATCCACCGAGCGGCGCGGATTGCAAAACAGGCATAAATCGCAAGCACGCTGAGCACGAGCATTGAAAGACGGGCATCGCGGAGGGATTGCGCGACCATCCCCCAATGAAATCCCTCCAGCGTAATCGAATTGCGGAATTTGTAAAATAAGTAGCCGACGGCCAGAACTGCCAGCAGCAGCAAAACAATCTTTCGTGACTTTTGAAACATTGATTTCGCACCGTAGCAGTAAGCTTCGGAGGGTGTCAAGACAACGAGTGGTTTTCTATTCAGCAGAGACGAAATCGCGGATCTTGCTGTAATCGGCGTCGGATAGAATTCTCCTGGTGACTAATTCTTGTTTGTCGCGGTACGGGCGTCCTCGAACAATCCTTTGAGCGTCGGTTCTGGTGATTCCAGGGAGAGTCACTAAGTCTGCCTCCGTTGCGGTGTTCAAATTTAGGACATGAGTTTGATCGCGGTTCCAGCCCTCTCTCACTCCTTGGGCGGCGGCGCGGGCGTCTTCGGCGGCTTGGCGTGCTGCCTGGCCTAACTCTTTGCCTGCTTCCTTTAGCTCCGGTTTAATCTTCTCGGTCGCCGCGGCGGCCTGTTCGCGAGTCTTCTCGTCGCGTGCTCGTTGGTCCTCGGTTGAGGTCGACCTGCAGGCGACTGAGCCGAGAATCAGAAGTAGCGAGCAACATAAGGTTAAAGCGCTGAATCTTCGAGATGTCACGAAAGCTCCTTCTAATGCAATTTAGGCCGAAGAATACCGTAGCGCCCAGCGATCACCTAACGCTAGCAAATCCCCAATACGGCTCACAATACATTGATGAAGGTAGGCCACGCGATAGAATAGGTCTAGAACTATTCGCGAGGCCGATACGTGAAAAAGGGAGATGGTGCACGTCCAGATCCATCGGGCTCCCTCGACCGCGTAGGCTTGTGTGGCACCTGCCAACACGCGCGGCAGGTCGAATCTGATCGCGGCTCGGTCTTCTATTTATGCGAACTTTCCGCCAGTGATGCAAAATTTCCGAAATATCCGGCATTGCCTGTATTGCGATGTTCCGGATACAAGCCCGGCATCTAAAACCTGACGAAGTTCCGCGTCTCACGCGCGGGCGTGGGACCAATGTGTCTGCCCGCGAGTGCGGCTTGGGGTTTTTGGGGGCCACGTCATTGAGGAGGAATCCCGGGTGAGACAAGTCACGATTTTTTGTGTCTTGAGCGTTTTGTGCCGGCATCTCTGCCAGTCTCATTCCCCTTCGAATCGCAAATGCCGGTCAGACTTTCAGTGCTCCCGCCACCAACGGAGCAGTGGCGGTGGCAATGAAAAATGTGGAGTTCCATCCGACGGAGTCTTCCTCATTCGGGCTTCGCCTTTTGATTTGTCTTATCCTGTTGTGGGAGGCGTAGCTGGATTGCACTTCCATTGTAAAGCTTCCCGTCTTTGAACTCTCGCGTTTCGATAAACTTGTGAGAGCCTCAGCCGAGAGGTCTTCATCTTCCTGCTGACAATTCCTTTTGAGCGGACCTTACGTAACCAACCGCTGCAACGGAATTGCCCAAGGCCAATTCAAGACGATTGAGACGAAGGCAGGCAAGACCGAACTCGCGATGGAGAGCGCTCTGCGGATATTGAATCTTCTCGTCCCTGGTTCATTCAAGTTGCTTGAGGTACTCTTGCAAAGCCTGCCGGCCTTGCTCGGGACCAGCCCGGCTGTATTTGCAAAAACGAATACTGCTCCAAACTTGCCGCATACGTATGGGCGAAATCGGTTTTGAGGTTCGGCATTGAGCTGTCTTGACGCGAAGAACGCAGCTCACGGCTGCGGCGAACAGGAAGACTAGCGCGCAACAGGAACGGAAAGGGACGGTGTTCAGCTTCTTCATGAAGCCTTGAAACACGTGCCTTATATTTACAGTCGATGATGATTACCAAACGCTAGCATGCTCCCGTCCAAAATGGACCTGACCGAAGGGTCATGTGTGGCGGTTCAGCAACGGGAACTGAGCCACTACCGCGACTTGTGTTTCCGAGCGCAACGCAGATAAGATGCCGGACAATGCCCGGTCGGCTAAATCTCAATTTTGGTTGCTGAAACGTCCGGAACCGCACACTTTGGGGAACTTTTCGGAGTCAAATTGCGTTTCATTGTGTGAGGCCGATTCGGATGCAGGACGATGCGAGGCTGAGGAAGATTGGAGGCCGACGCCCAACTGGTGCAGCAATGTCTCCGGGGCGAAGGGCCGGCCTGGGAGGAACTCGTGCGGCGTCATACGCGGCGCGTGTTCAATCTTTGCTACAGATTCACGGGCAATGCCACGGAAGCCGAGGATCTGAGTCAGGAGGTTTTCCTGCGCATCTACCGGACGCTTGCGAGCTACAAACCGGAATTTGGCGGGTTTCAGACGTGGCTTACCAGCGTGACCCGGAATTTACTGGTGGATCATTACCGGCGCACACGTCACGACCGCCAGACAGATTCCATGGACGACGCGATGCCGCAGATCGAAGAAAAACATTCTTCGGCGAGAGCGCCCGACAAACTAGCAGAAGCAGCGGAATTGAGCGTTCAACTGCAGCGTGGTTTGGCGCGTCTTTCGCCCGAGCTGCGCGAGTCCGTAATCTTGCGCGATTTACAGGGCCTGGAGTACAACGAAATTCAGGCGGTTCTGCAGGTGCCGGAAGGCACGGTCAAATCGCGGATCAACCGGGGACGCATCGAGCTGGCGCGTATTCTATCGGAAATGGGCGTTCGGCCGAATTGATGGAAGCGTAATCATTCGGCGTTTTGATTGGGGACGAAGAGTTCTATGGATTGGAACTGCATATCGACGGAAGAGCGCCTGAGCGATTTCCTGGACGGGAAGCTTTCCCCGACTGAGGTTGCGGCGTTCTCCGCGCACACAGCGGGATGCTCGAACTGCGCGCAACTGGTTGCGCTGGTGAGTGGCGTGGTGAGCCGGATGCAGCAGATGGAAATGGTGGAAGAGCCCCCACAGCTTGTTGCGAAAATCCTGGACGCTACGCTTGGGCCCCGCACGCAAAAGGAAAGCTGGACGCGATGGTTTGGCTGGATTTCGACCCTATGGCAACCGCGGTTCGCCATAGGAGTGGTGACGGCAGCTTTATCACTGGTGATCATTTCTTACGCCGCCGGTTTGACTCCTGCGAAATTGAAGAAGGCCGATCTGAGTCCGGCGAACGTTCTGCGCGCGGCCAACCGGCAAGCGCACCTTACCTATGCGCGCGGCGCTAAATTCGTGAACGATTTGCGCGTGGTGTACGAGATACAGTCGAAGCTTCAGCCGGAGCCGGAACCGATGCCAGTCAGCAATCCGGCACCGGCTCCGCAACAGGAACACAACTCGGTTCCGCCCAGTTCAACACCGCAGCAGAAATCGCAAACCGCCCCGCCTCCGGTCCGCACACGGATCCACAGCGGGCCGATTTTTGCGTTTCTGTTAACCGAAAGCATGGCCGACGGTATGGCCGCAAGTTCGAACAACAGTTCCACCAGGAGCACGCGATGAAATGCGCCACCCACCCAGAAGTGGACGCCACCGGATTTTGCCGGAACTGCGGCAAGCCACTGTGTCCCACCTGCACGCGGGAAGTTCATGGCGCGCTTTACTGCGAAAGTTGCCTTGCACCGGTGGCCACCGCGCGACCGGACGTGCCTCCGCGATCGGACCCGCACCCGGGCCTTGCTGCCACGCTGGGATTTATTCCGGGGCTTGGCGCGGTTTACAACGGTCAATACATTAAGGCTTTGATCCACGTACTGATTTTTGGCGGGCTGATTGCGCTGCTGAATAGCGATTTGCCCGGCGGATACGACGCGTTCTTCGGAATCGCTCTGGCCTGTTTCTACTTCTATATGCCGGTTGAAGCCTATCGCACAGCCAAAGCCAGGATTCTTGGCGAACCCGGGCCGGCAGATTTTGCTTCCGTTGACGGGCCCAAGCCGCTGGGCGCAATTATTTTAATCGCCATCGGAGCTTTGTTGTTGATGAGGAATTTTGGATTGTTGGATACGGAATGGTTCGCAAGAACCTGGCCAGCGGGATTAATTATCTTGGGCGGATGGCTGGTTTGGGACCGCATGCAGAAAAAGACCTAGGAGACTTTTGATGGCAGATTCGAACCGCGTTCAGTGTCCGTGCGCGCATTGCCGGGTCCACAGCCTGATGGGCCCGCTGATGATTATTACTGTCGGCGTTCTATTTATGATCGCCCAATTCAGTCGTTTTAGCTTTGGGGACCTCTGGCCCGTGCTCCTTATCGTCGCGGGCATCATACTTGTGGCGCAATCACTCGCCTCGAAACAAGGCCACATCAGTTCGTGAGGACTGTGTGAGCAACGCTCCGAATCAACGCAGTTCAATATTCAGCGGCTTACTTCTAATTTTTCTCGGCGGCGTTTTTCTTTTCGACCACTTCCATCCAGCGGTTCGGATGTGGCATTACTTTTACCGCTATTGGCCGCTGTTGTTGATCCTATGGGGCGCGGCGAAAATCTTCGATCATCTTTCAGCGCAACGGACCGGCGAAAGCAAACCTCCACTGCTATCGGGCGGAGAAGCTGCGCTGATGGTTCTGGTGATCTTCGTTTTTATCGGCTTGGGGGTGAAAAGCTGGGTAATGGAAAAAGATCCGGGCTTGAAGGTGGACGTGGATCTTTTTTCGAAACAGTATTCCGAAAGCGACGATGTTCCATCCAAAGCTTTGCCGGCAAACGCGCACGTTACGCTGAGCACTGCACGCGGGGACATTTCAGTCCATACGGGAGAAGGAAACAGCTTGCGCGTGATGGTGAATAAGTCAGCCTCAGGGCCGACGGAATCAGCCGCGCAGGAGCGGATGAAAAACGTAAAGGTCGTAATTGAACAAACGGGAGGCGGCTACGTTGTTCGTCCTGTGAATCAGGAGGACTCAAGCGGCGTTGTGGGCGTGGATCTGAACGTAACGCTGCCCGCGCAGGTCGCGCTGTGGGCCAACACGTCGCATGGCGATATTAGTATTTCGCAGATCGCCGGGCCGGTCACCGCTGGGAGCGGCAGCGGCGACATCGAAATCCATAATGCTGGCGCCGACGTGAGCGCAAAAATGGCGAAAGGCGACATTCGCATCACCGGAGTCGGCGGCAACGTCAGCGTCGCAGGGCACGGCAACGAGATCGAGATAACCGATGTGAAAGGGAACGCCGCGGTTGACGGCGATTTCTTTGGACCGATTCGCGTACGAAGCGTGGCCGGGACAACTCGTTACCACTCGCAACGGGCGGACATGACCCTTGTCGGCGTGCGCGGGCGCCTGGAGCTGGATTCAGGGCAAATCGAGATTTCGGACGTAAGCGGCGCGTCCAAACTAAGCACTCACGACATGGATATCGAGGTGGAAAACGTCAGCGGGCGACTGGATGTTGCGGATACGAAAGGCGACATCAAGGCGCGCTTCTCTCAACCCCCGCGCGAAGACGTCAATATAGCGGACGACTCCGGAGGAGTGGATATAACACTGCCTTCGAACTCCCATTTCGAGATTTCTGCTGTGTCGCAATCCGGCGAGGTGCAGAGCGATTTCGAGGATGCTGGTTTGAAACCTAGCAATGAGAACGGAACGGGGCGGCTCAGCGGTAAGATCGGAACGGGCGGGCCAAAAATTCATATCGCAACGAGCTACGGCACCGTTTATTTGCGCAAGTCTTGATGGCTTGTTCCTTCTCCGCGTAAGCGTTCGAGCGTAATAAAAAAATCCGGGTACGATACCGCGACGCAATCGGCGTTGCGGATCACTGTGTCACCTTCAGCACCGAGAGCTGCAATTGCCAGCGCCATAGCGATACGATGGTCGCCAGCGGGATCGACTTTAGCGCCTCGGAGTTTTCCGGTGGAGCGCACTCGCAGGCCATCTTGAAATTCTTCTACAACCGCGCCCATGCGGCGCAGACCCTCGGCTAACGTGGCAATGCGATCGCTTTCTTTCACCCGCAGCTCTTGCGCGCCACGGATTTCGATTCCCTTCTCCGTAAACGGCCCGAGCGCCGCAAGCATGGGAAGCTCGTCAATCATTTCAGCGGATTGCGCGCCGCCAATCTCACCGCCGGCCAGAGTGGAGTAGCGCACCGACACATCGCCGATCAATTCGCCGTCGCGCAACTGCACGGAGGCTAAATGAATTGCCGCGCCAATGGAAATCAGGAAATCAAGGACGCGCGTGCGCGTGGGATTCAGCCCGACGTTGTGCAACATCAACGAGGAATCCGGCAGAATCAGGGCGGCGGCAATAAAAAACACCGCGCTCGAAAGATCGCCGGGAACGATCAACTGCCGCGCTTGAAGCTTGGGGCGCGAATGAATGCGGACGGACTTATTCAAACTCTCAATCGTCACTCCGAATTCGCGCAGGGCCAGCTCGGTATGGTCGCGGGTCCGGACAGGTTCGCGAACCGTGGTAACACCGTCGGCATACAGTCCCGCCAACAGGATTGCGGACTTCACTTGTGCGCTCGGAACTGGGAGTGAGTAGTCTATCGAACGCAATTTTCCGCCGCGGATTTCCAGCGGCGCGCAATCACCTTCCCGGGTGCGAATTTCGGCACCCATCTTTCGCAATGGTTCCACCACGCGTCGCATGGGGCGAGTCCGCAGCGAAGCGTCGCCCGACAGAGTTGAAGTGAACGGCTGGCCGGCGAGCACTCCTGCAAGCATGCGGATCGTAGTTCCCGAATTTTCCGCGTCGAGCGCACGGCGCGGAGCTTGCAAACCTTCCAACCCCTTGCCTGTTATGCGGAGGCGCTCACGCGTGAGTTCTGCTTCCACACCCAGACGGCGCAAGCAGCTGAGCGTGCTTTTGCAATCCGCGGCGGAAGAATAATTGAGTATTTCGCTGCGGCCTTCGGCGAGGGCGGCAAGAATTGCGTAACGATGGGATATGGATTTGTCGCCGGGAAGCTCCAGGACGCCCTTGATATTGCCGCCGGGCGAAACCGTCTTGTTACCGAAGATCTTCGGCATGCGCGATTCTAGCACGTGCTATTTGCTTCCCGCCGACGCCGCAGGTATCATTTATGTTTATGCTCCCGGCCCTGCTGAACCGTCATTTCTCATACCGATTAGCCCTGATTCTCGTCCTTGCTTTCCGTCTGCCTGCCGGCGATACCGCGACGACTTTTCCCTTGGATCAAGTGCACCCCGGATTGAAGGGCGTGGCTTACACGATTTTCACAGGCGACGAGGTGGAGAAGGTTGATCTGGTCGTTCTGGGCGTTCTGCATAACGCGATGGGCCCGAAGCAGGACGTTATTCTGGTGCAACTGCTCGGCGAAAAAGCGGAACACTCGGGCGTGGTGGCGGGGATGAGTGGTAGCCCCGTTTATTTCGACGGAAAGCTGGCTGGTGCGCTGTCTCTGAAGCTGGGCATATTCACAAAAGAAGCGATTGGCGGAGTAACGCCGATCCAGAACATGCTTGACGTGGAAAGAAATGCAGCAACTCCCAAGCGAGCTGATGCCGGGGCGTCGCCCTCAGCAGTCAATACGGGATCGTTTCCGGCTGCTTCGCGGGTGCCGTTGCCCCAAGAATTTTCCAGCCGCACCAGCGCTGGGGTGGGCCAGTTCTTGGTTCCCATTGAGACGCCGCTGATTTCCGCGGGACTTTATCCCGAAACAATCGCGCAATTCAGCAAGGAGCTCTCGGGCTGGGGCATGAGCATGGTGGCCGGCGGAAGCGCCGACCCGAAGCCGGAAGACTCGCAGCTAAAACCAGGCGACATGGTGGGCGTTGAATTAATTCGCGGCGATCTCTCGATTGCTCCCGGGTGCACGGTCACTGCCGTGGAAAGCGACGGAACCGTTCTTGCGTGCGGCCATCCGATTTTCTCTTTCGGCTCGGTTTCCATGCCGATGACGCGAGGGCACGTGGTTACGACTTTGGCGTCCGCAATGGCTTCGACGAAGATTATGACGTCTGGCGCAACCATCGGCACGCTGACGCAGGACCGCACGACAGCGATTATGGGCAAGCTAGGCGCGGGACCGCCCATGATTCCGGTGGACGTGGAACTATCCACGCCGAGCGCCGAGAAGAACTTTCATTTCGAAGTGATTGAGAGCCCGCAGCTCACTCCCGTGCTGGTGGCCCTGGCCACCTACAACGGCATCGTGGGCAGCCCGGCTTACGGGGAAGGCTCAACTTTGCAATTGAATGGCGACATAGAACTGAAGGGGCATACTCCAGTCCATTTGGAAAATCTATTTGCGCCGAATGATATGCCGATACCGGCCGGATTTTATGTGGCATCTGAGGTGCAAGGTATTTTTGGGCGGATTTATTCGAATCCGTACGAACGGGCGCATGTGGAGCGCGTTCGTATAAAAGTGACGGCGCTGGCCGAGCGGCGCTGGTCCATGATCGATAATGCCTGGACAGAAAAGAGCGAGGTAGCCCCGGGCGAAACCATGGCTGTGAAAGTCTTATTGAGGCCATACCGCGGCGAGCCGTTCATTCAGGAGATCCCTATCACCATTCCGCCGCAGACGGCCCGCGGCACGCTACAGCTGCTGATCAGCGACGGCGACACATTGGACCGCACGGTAGACCCAGTCGTCGCGATGCAGGCTACGCTTCCAGGTCTCGAAGAGCTCATCAAGTTAATCAATCGCGGGCGGCAAAACGACTGTCTGTACGCCACACTTCTGCAACCTACCACCACGCTGCTCGTCGAAGATAAGGTCATGCCCAACGTGCCTTCCTCGGAAATCAACGTGCTGGACCAGCGGCAGAGCGTTGGCGGCGCGAGATTGCTGCACCAATCATTGGCAGGCTCGTGGTTTGCGGAAATGCACCAGGTCATCACCGGCGAACGCACTCTGACCATCACTGTAAAATGAACTCCCGGTTCGAAAGGAGCTTGGATTGATAAGCTCACGACAACTTCTTGTGTGCGCGCTGGCCATCGGGCTCATCGCGACCGTCTCTACTTTCGCGGAACACACGCGCACGTGGCGACAATCGGAGTTCTCCGAGTTCGAGCGCGGAACGGCAAAGGGCGTGGCGATACGCAGCGATGGAAAGCTGATGCCGGCACCAAAGTTCACTGCCTATTCTGACCCGAATCTCGCCTATCTTTGGGCGCTGCGCACGGATTCGCGAGGCCGACTTTATGCGGGGGGCGGATCGAATGCGAAGGTGTTGCGCCTGGACGAGCCGGCCAAGCCGACAACGGTCTTCGAGTCGGGTGAACTCGCGGCGCAAGCTATTCTGTTTGATTCGCACGATAATTTATACGTAGGGACTTCGCCGGACGGAAAAGTATACAAAGTAACTCCCGACGGTCAGAAAAGTGTCTTCTTTGATCCGAAGACGAAGTATATCTGGGCGTTGGCGCTGGATGCGCAGGGCACGCTGTTTGTGGCCACCGGAGATAAAGGCGAAGTATTTGCAGTGGCGCCCGATGGCAAAGGCCAGCTCTTTTATCAGAGCGATGAGCGGCACGCGCGTTCCATTGCTTTCGATCAAAAAGGCAACCTTCTGATCGGGACGGACCCGAACGGATTGGTTTTGCGCGTCGCGATCGTCCGGAAGAATTCCCAAGCGTTGCCCGAATCGGGTTCTGCATTCGTTGTGTACGAGACCAGCAAGAAAGAAGTGACTTCCCTGCTGACAGATGACCAGGGCAACATCTATGCCGCGTCGATCGGAGAAAAACAGCGTGGAGCCGTCACTGCGCCGATCCTGAATCTGCCTCCCCTTTCGGGGCAACCGCAAGCAGCCGTCACGCCGCAGGCAAGCGTCACGCTGCAATTGCAAGCGCAGGCGACGCAGCCCAACGTTTCATTCCCGTTCATTTCCTCGCCGACCGGCGGAGCGGAAGTAATAAAAATATCGGGGGACGGCTCTCCGCAGTCGTTGTGGTCGTCGCGAGACGAACTCGTCTTTGCCATGGGGCTTTCATCCTCGAAGCATATTCTGCTGGGTACGGGAAATAAGGGTGTAATTCTTTCGCTGGAAGGCAACGATGTCTATTCGAGCATTGCCAAAACTGCTTCCGCACAGGTGACCGGCCTGATTTCGGGGCGCAATGGCGAGGTATTCGTGGCCACGGCAAACCCCGGGAAAATATTCACGCTGGGGCCGGGATACGAACGCGGCGGAAGTTTTGCATCGGATACGTTCGACGCCAAAATATTTTCGCACTGGGGACGCCTGTCATGGTGGGGAGATAGCGCGGCGCAAGGCAAGGTAGAGTTCTATGCTCGCTCAGGAAATACTTCCAGTCCGCAGAAGAATTGGAGCGCCTGGGCTGGGCCGTACAAAAATCCAGCGGGTGAGACCGTGGATTGCCCCGCGGCTCGTTTTATCCAATGGAAAGCGGTGTTCGTGGACACCGACGGCGGCAGCATGCCCAATGTTTCCTGGGTAAGTCTGGCGTACCAGCCGAAAAATGTCGCGCCGGTGATCGACGATATTGTCGTTCAAGACCCTGGAATCCGCGTGCAGGGCTTCGCACCGCAGGCATCCGGACCGGCGATTCCTACTTCCGTTCAACTTCGACAGCCGCAGCGCAGCGGTACGAATTTTCCAGTGCCGGTTAGCGCAAATCCGGAAGCCGCTGTCCGCCCGCTCAAAATCGAGGTGCCTCCACAAGGGTTCGAGGACAAAGGCTATGCCAGCGTGCTGTGGAGCGCGCACGACGACAACGACGACGACCTTGTTTACGCGATTTATTATCACGGCGAAGGCGAGAAGAATTGGCGGCTGCTAAAGGGCAAGCTCACACAGAAATATTATTCGTGGGACACCACAACGATGCCCGACGGAGCGTATTATGTGAAAATTGTGGCCTCGGATTCTCCGTCGAATCCAGCAGATCAAGCGCTTAAGACCGAGAGAGAGAGCGATCGCTTTGAAGTGGAAAACACTCCGCCGCGCATCGACAATTTGCGAGCCGACACAGCGGCACCGGCGGTGAAAGTAACTTTTGAGGGGATCAGCTCCGCGAGCGCCATTGCGAAAGCGCAGTACAGCGTGGACGCAGGAGACTGGACAATCGTTTTTCCGGAAGGCCTGCTTTCCGATGCGCCCAAGGAAAACTATCAGATTCCGATCAGCGGACTGAGCGCAGGCGAACATACCGTGGCGGTACAAATTGCCGACCGCTTCGAAAACAGCGCCGCAGCGAAGATCACGTTCACTGTTCCGGGGCGCGCCAAGTAAATGCCGTGGACCGAACGCAAATGAACGCAACGTCCCAGCAAACGGACGCGCCAAACTTCGAAGCGATTCTTGCGGCGCACCAGCGGATCGTCCCGCACATTCATCGCACGCCGGTAGTCACCTCTTCTTCGCTCGACCACATCGCCGGGGCCCAGTTGTTCTTCAAATGCGAAAACCTGCAGAAGACCGGCTCGTTCAAGATTCGCGGCGCCACGAATGCTGTTTTTTCGCTTAGGGATGAAGAAGCGCGCCACGGGGTAGTCGCTCCGTCGTCAGGAAATCACGCGGCTGCGCTGGCGCTGGCGGCCCGCTGGCGAGGCATTCCGGCGTTTATCGTGATGCCCTCGAACTCGTCGGCTTCGAAAATGCGCGCGGTGGAAAATTATGGCGGGACGATTACTCTATGCGAGCCCAATATGGCGTCGCGAGAGTCTACCTGTGACGAACTGATGAAAAAGACCGGAGCTCATCTCGTGCATCCGTACAACGATGCGCGCGTGATTGCAGGTCAAGGTACAGCGGCGCTCGAACTGCTCGAAGAGGTCGGCGATCTGGACGTAGTGATTACGCCGGCTAGCGGCGGTGGTCTTTTGTCCGGCACCGCGATTGCGGCGAAAAATATGCGCCCGGGGATTCGCGTTATCGGGGGCGAGCCGAGCAACGCGGATGACGCTTACCGTTCGCTCGCGGCCGGAAAAATCGAACCAGCGGCACGAACCGAAACCATGGCAGACGGGCTGCGGGCAGAACTTTGTCCTCTGACGTTTTTGATTCTGCGGGCCTTTGTGGATGAAATTTCGTTGGTCACTGAAGAAGAAATAACCGCATCGATGCTACTGCTGTGGGAACGTACCAAACTTGTCGTGGAACCTTCCGGCGCGGTGGCGGCAGCTCCGGCGCTGAATCGGCGCATTCGAGCCGAAGGCAAGAAGATTGGAATCATTCTGTCCGGCGGCAACCTCGACCTGCGCAAACTTCCCTTCTGACAGTTCTATCGTTCGGATGTCTTGGGCCTTCCTGAGAAATGAAGACCCTACAGATCGTCGGGCGGACGCCAATCGGCGGGAGGAAAAGCGATTCGCCAGAAATTCGGGGCGGGAGAGTCGAATTCGAGCGGGATGTGGAATCCTTCAGGCATTTCGCGAGAGATTCGCGCAACTTTGCAAGCGACGCGCTCTTTGGTGCCGCTGTGTTCAAGAACGAGCCGAGTCTCGCAGGGCAGGCTCTGCTTCAAAACAACCAGCGCGCCGTGATTGCTGACGCTGAGCGTGACGGTCTCGAAGGTGACAGGTTTCCCCTGCAGCGCGACATGAATGCTGGCGCGCACGCGCAGAAGCACGCGATAGCCGCGGCGGCGCTCCTCTCCCGCAGCAGACTGCTTGACTGATTGCGCGCCGGAAACGCTTGACGCCAACGTGTTTGGTTTAGCAGACATGGCTATCGCCTTTGCCTGCGAACCAGCAGACTTGGCCGGAGGTAGCTTCAGGCTTTCAAATTTCAAAGTTCAACACCCCAGAAATCCATACCCCGCGCAGTGATTTCAATTCCCATGTCCCAGCCGTCGGGCCTTTGCATGCCCTTCCAAACGACCACGGCGTCGACCGTCCGTCGCGTAGACAAATTCGTGAGCCGTAAACGCTGTTGCAATTCAAGTTCCTTTGGGCTCACAAGTAAACAGCCGTTCGCACTTACCACCCGGGTAAAACCTGCTTCGAAAGACGGTGGCTCGGCTTTCTCATCGCATTGAATCACCACCGTGACGCGCGAATTCATACGCGGTCCGCGTCGTTTCGGGCGCGTTCTTATATCTCTAGGGAAATCTTCTCCATAACGCATTGGGACTGGGTTCCTGCGGACCGAAACGAAACACAGGGCAAACAATCCCGCATTCCGGGGCGCGTTCTGCGTCCTGGTTCATAGTAAGGACGTGCTCGAACAGGGTCAATGGTACGGAATGACAGCCACATTAGTACCGATTGACAATGAAGAAAACTGTACTGAAGAACAGTAGCGCGAGGAAAAACTGGGTAGGAGGTGAAGTGGGATTCGGAATTCCAAGTCCGAGATCAATCGGCGGAAGAGTGTTCGTCGGTAAGAATCGCGTTCCGTTTTCGGCTCAGTGTGCCAAAACGGGCCTCGGCCCATGTCTGGAAGCGATCCATATACGTGTAGAAAACCGGCGTTAGATACAGCGTAACCATCTGCGAGAAAACCAGGCCACCTACCACCGCGAGACCAAGAGGGCGGCGCGAATCGGCTCCGGCGCCTGAGCCTAGAGCGATCGGGAGAGTGCCCATCAACGCTGCCATGGTGGTCATCATGATGGGGCGGAAGCGAATCAAACAGCCTTCGTAGATTGCTTCTTCCGCGGTCTTGTGGCCCTGGCGTTCGCGCTCGATCGCGAAGTCAACCATCATGATGGCGTTCTTCTTCACGATGCCGATCAACATGATGACGCCGACAAATCCGTAGAGATCGAGGCTGAGATGGAACATTTGCAATGTCAGAAGCGCACCGAACGCCGCGGAAGGCAAACCGGAGAGAATCGTGATTGGATGGATGAAGCTCTCGTACAAAATTCCAAGAACAATGTAAATCACGAGAATAGCCATGAAGAGCAATAGGCCCAGGCCGGACAGAGAAGATTGGAATGCCTGCGCCGTTCCTTGAAATTCGGTTGTGACCGTGGGCGGCAAGACCTCTCTGGCGAGTTTATTCACGCTGTTCACGGCATCCCCGATGGCGACTCCGTTTTGCAGGTTGAACGATAGCGTTACTGCGGGAAGTTGGCCGAGATGGTTGACCGTAAGAGGGCCAAGGTTGGTGGTCAAGGTTGCGACCGCGTTCAAGGGCACCAGGTTTCCAGTGCTGGAATGGACGTAGAGCATCGAGAGAGCTGCGGGATCGGCTTGATATTTGTCTTCGAGTTCCATGACGACCCAATATTCGTCATTGGGCGCGTAGATCGTGGAGATCTGGCGTTGGCCGTAAGCGGTGTAGAGCGCGTCTTCCACTTGCTGCGCGGATACGCCCAGCGCTGACGCCTTATCGCGATCGATGTTGACGTTCACTTGCGGATTGGCGATCAGCAAATCTGTGGTCACATCCTGAAGGCCGGGAAGTTTTGCCATCTCGTTCATAAACATCATGGAATCGCGATATAGCTCCGCCGTGTCGGGACTCTGCAAGGCAAGCTGATACTGGCTCTTGGTGAGCTGTCCGCCGACCTGAATGGGCGGCAGGTTTTGCATGTAAGCATTAATTCCAGTAACGGTGGCGAACTTCTCGCGAAATTCTTCGATCACCTCGTCGATCGATGGGTGATGCACGAAGAGCGGAGCAATCCCGCGAATCGCGCTTCCCATCAGCGGCACACCGCCATACTTCTCTTCGAGATGCAATATTGGGGGGCTTTGCGTCCCTGGGCGGTCTTTGCGGTCCTTCAAATGAATGAAGATGATTCCGCCATTGCTTGCAGTGAAACTTCCGATGCTGGAGAAGAAATCATTGCGGTTGGGATCGTTGAGAACGATTTTATTTAACGCGAGCTGATGTTGCCTCATGGAGTCAAAAGAGATTCCTTGAGAAGCCTCGGTGAACGCAAATATCTGGGACCTATCTTCCGCGGGCAGAAATCCTTTGGGGATAACCGCGAATTGCCACACGGTGACGATCAGAATGATTCCGGACACAACCATAACGAACACGCGGTGGCGCAGCGACCATCGCAGCGAAACATCGTAAAGGTTCAGGAGCCAGTCAAAGAATCGCTCGAGCGCCATATAGACGCGCCCATGTTTCTTTTCACCCGCTGGACGGAGGAACCGGCTGCACAGCATGGGCGTGAGCGTAAGCGAAACAACTCCGGAAACAAGAATCGAAGTGATGATTACGACCGCGAACTCGTGCAGCAGACGTCCCATGATCCCGCTCATGAAAAATACCGGCAGAAAAACGGCCGCCAGCGAGACCGTCATGGACAAAATCGTGAATCCGATTTCGCGTGAACCGCTCAGCGCCGCTTCCATTACGCCTTCGCCCATCTCCATGTGGCGCACGATGTTTTCCAGCATCACGATGGCGTCATCCACCACGAAGCCAACAGAAAGCGTCAAGGCCATCAAGGACAAATTGTCCACGGTGTAACCCATCAAATACATCACGGCAAAAGTGCCAATGATGGACATGGGAAGCGCAAAGCTGGGAATTACGGTGGCCGAAAGATTGCGCAGAAACAGGAAAATTACGAGGATGACCAATGCGATCGCGAGGTACAGCGTGAATTTCACATCGGCCACGGATTTGCGGATCGAGTCGGACGCATCGTAGAGAATCTGCATCTGCACCGACGGCGGAATGATGGCGCGAAATTGCGGAAGCAGTTGCTTTACCGCGTCCACGACTTCGACGGTATTGGTGCCGGGTTGCCGCTCGATCGCCAGCACGACAGAATCTGTGTCGTTCCACCAATTCGCTACGCGATCGTTCTGGACGCTGTCGTAAACCTTGCCCAGATCTTCCAGACGAACCGGCGAGCCATTGCGGTAGGCCACAATCAATGGACGATAAACCGACGCGTGCGTGAGTTGCCCGTTGGCCTGCAGCGTAAACGCCCGATGCTCGCCATATAGCGTACCAACCGGGAGATTCACATTGGCGTTTTGCACCGCGGTGTGAACGTCGTCTATGCCAATTTGCCGGGTGGCGAGAGCTTGCGGGTCGAGTTGGATACGCACGGCGTATTTCTGCGATCCATACACCTGAACTTGCGCGACGCCCTTTACCATCGAGATGCGCTGGCCCATCAGCGTCTCGGCATATTGGTCCACGGTGTAAAGCGGGAGCGTCTTCGAGCCCATTGCCACGTAAAGGATGGGCTGGTCCGCGGGATTTACTTTCTGATAGGTGGGCGGCGTGGGCATGCTGGGTGGGAGCTGAGAAGCCGCGCGTGCGATGGCGGCTTGAACGTCTTGAGCGGCGCCGTCAATGTTGCGGCTCAAATCAAATTGCAGAGTAATGCTGGTGGTGCCGAGCGAGCTCGACGACGTCATCGAATCGATGCCGGCGATGGTGGAGAATTGCTTTTCCAGAGGGGTCGCCACCGCGGAAGCCATGGTGTCCGGACTCGCGCCGGGCAAGGTGGCACCCACTTCAATCGTGGGATAGTCCACATTCGGAAGTTCGCTGACGGCGAGTGCGCGGTAGCCCAGGATGCCGAACAGGAGAATCGCTGTCATGACCAGCGTGGTCATCACAGGACGGCGAATGAATGGCTCGGCGATATTCATTACCGAATTCCTAGTTTCCCTGGGGCGGGGATTTGATTTGAACTTTGATGCCGGGAATCAGCCGCAACTGGCCGTCTGTCACCACGGTCTCGCCCGGCTCAATACCTTTCGTAATTACAGATTCCGAGCCAAGCGAACGCGCCACTTTCACCGGCCGCGATTCAGCTGTTTGATCCGGCTTGACTACAAAAATGAAATCACCGCTTTGTCCCGTCTGCACCGCTTGCGTGGGGACCACGGTTGCATTTTCTTCTTCGGACAAACGAAGCGACACGGTTGAAAATTGCCCTGGCCAAAGCCGGTGGTCCGCGTTCGCGAATGTACCTTTGAGCTTAATCGTGCCGGTGGTGTTGTCCACCGTGTTATCGACGAAAGTGAGGTACCCAATTTCGGGTGCGGTGTCGCCATAAGGCGTCGCTTCGATTTGTAGACGTCCTCCGGCCATATATTTCTTGATCACTCCGAGATACTGTTCCGGCACGGAGAAATCTTCGTATAGAGGAGCGATCTCGTTTATCACGACCAACACTGGAACATCGTTCTCTTTCACCAGGTTTCCGGGATAGACCTGCAAAGCTCCCGTGCGCCCATCGACCGGCGAATAGATCGCACAATACTGAAGCTGGAGCTTGGCGGACTCGACTGCGGCCTCGTCGGCGTGTACGGACCCTTGCTGCGCGGCAGCATTGGCCTGCATTTGGTCGTATTGCTCTTTGGGCGAAATGCCTTCGTCGTAGAGTTTTTTGTAGCGCTCGGCTTGGACGATCGTGAGGTCGGCTTGAGCTTTGTCACGAGCGAGATTTGCTTGCGCTTGCGCCAGCGAAGCTTGGAAAGGGCGCGCGTCAAGCGTGAAAAGCAAATCGCCTTTCTTGACAAACTCACCTTGCTTGAAGTGCACTTCCTTGAGCACAGCGTTTACCTGGCCCTTGATCGAGACCGTGGAGTGAGCCTCGCCCGTGCCAATAGCATTCAGTTGGATGGGAACAGTCTTCTTCACCGCCTTGGCCACATTTACCGGCACGGCGAGATCCGGCCCGACGGCCGCAGTCTTTGAACTGCAGGAGAAGCTCGCAAAGGAGGCCGCAAACAATAAGGCCAGCCCTATGAATGATTTCCCGTTATTTCTGCGGGGCACTTTCTTCATGGTCTTTGCGTCGATATCTTGATTATGGCCTGCATCCGTAATTTCAAGCGCAACCTGCAATGTCTAGTTTATATTTTTTAGGGGAAGTCTCGCCTGTATTATTTAGACGTTCTGGCCTCAGAAAGGCTTCAACAAAAGCTAAGGAGCGGGCTCAACCGGCCGCGGCTTGATCCAAGAACCACGCCGGTTCTTTCACGGGATGAATTCTCGCGGCGGGATAGTGGCTGGGACGGTCGCTGGGTTCTTTGCGGATGGCCGAAAGTATCTCGCGCTTGTTTTCGCCGGCCACCAGGAAAAACGTGTTACGGCCGTGGTTAAGAACAACGGGAGTGAGAGTGATGCGCTGCGGAGGCTCGGCCGGCACTCGAACTGCGGCCACCCAGTGGACCTTTTCGTCTAATACGGGCGAGCCCGGAAACAATGAAGCGGTGTGACCTTCCGTGCCAATTCCCAGAAGCTGCACGTCGAAGGCGGGCGGCTCAGAGCCGAAGAATTTCAGGAGCTCGGTCTCGTACGCACGAGCACATTCTTCCGGCGAAGATAAATTCGTTGGCATCGGATGCACATTTTTCGCGGATATAGGGACGTGAGAGATCAGCGTTTCACGCGCCATATGATAATTGTTTCGAGGATCACTGTCGGGAACGTATCGTTCGTCGCTCCAAAACAAATGCACGCGATCCCAAGGAGTTTTGTTGCGATACTGTTCGGTCGAGGCCCACAGCGAATACATTTTCTCGGGTGTGTGTCCCCCCGACAAGGCGATCGCAAATCTGCCGCGTTTAGTAACCGCTTCCTGGATAACAGGAAATACTTCTTCCAGCACGGCGCGGCTGAGCGAAACAAGGTCTGGAAGTACGCGAACGTCAAGCTTCATAAGTTCACATAAATAATTCTGTTCCACGTGCATTGAGATTAGCTTGCAGTTTTCTTTACCGCGTGCCCGCCAAATTCGTTCCGCATCATGGCCAGGAGCTTGTTGGCGAACGGTTCGGGGTCCTGCGAGCGGAACCGATTCTCTAGGGCTGACGAAATCGCCGGCAGCGCCACGCCGAGCTCGACACCTTCGATCACCGTCCAGCGGCCTTCGCCGGAGTCGGTAACGTAACCGGCGATGCCTTCCAGTGTGGGATTCTTCTGCAACGCATCGACGGTCAAATCAAGCAGCCAAGAACGGATCACGCTTCCGTATTGCCAAATTTTTCCAATTTGCAGTAGATCGAGGCCGAATTCTTTCTTGTGCCGCAGAAGGTCGAGTCCTTCGGCATACGCCTGCATGATGGCGTATTCGATTCCGTTGTGAACCATTTTCACGAAGTGTCCGGAGCCGGTTGGACCTACGCGACCCCAGCCCTTGTCAGGCCCAGGCGCGAGGGTTTGAAAGATCGGCGAGATGCGCTTGATTAGATCCGCGTCGCCGCCAATCATCATGCTGTAGCCTTCCTGGAGGCCCCAAACTCCTCCGCTTGTGCCGGAGTCCACAAAATTAATTTTTTCCCCCGCCAGGGCAGCGCCACGCTTTATGGTCTCCTTATAGTATGAGTTTCCGCCGTCGATAATCGTGTCACCCTCAGTGATATGGGGCATGAGCTGTTCGATGGTTTGATCCACGGGCGCGCCGGAAGGAACCATTAGCCACACAATTCGCGGAGCTTTGAGCTGTGCGACCAATTTGTCGAGCGCGTCTGCGCCGACAGCGCCCTTGCCTACCATGCCTTGCACTACAGCGGGAGTGCGGTCATATGCGACCACGCGATGACCACCCTTCAAGAGCCGCTCCGTCATGAACCCGCCCATTTTCCCCAGACCAACCATTCCCAGTTCCATAAACTTTCCTCCTGACGATTCTCAATCCACAGAGATGCCGAACTTCGTCAGATCATCGCGCAGTTGCTCCACAGCCTTAAAAAGTATCGTTTGCATTCCGACCTCGCGCGCGCATTCCAGATTCAATCCCCGGTCGTCGATCAGAATACACTCGGCGGGGCTCCGCTGACTGATTTTTAGCGCGAGTCTGTAAATTCCCAACTCCGGCTTCCGAATCCCCAGGTAACAGGAGCTGAAGAACGCTTTAAAATACTCGCGCAGCCTGAACTTCTCAATTCGATATTCGTTAATTTCGCGTGATTCGTTATTGAGCGACGCCATGAACAGGCTGGTACGAGTAAGTTTGCCCAAGAATGCGAGCGGCTCCGGATAAGGCTGCGACTGCTCGAACATAAAAGATTTGAAATCTTCCGCCGGAAAAGGCCGTTCACGATAAAAAACTGTGCGGTGAAGATATTCATCGAGGGTGGCGCGGCCGGTTTCAAACGCGTCGAGCATTAGCTCGTGGCGATCCTCGAAATCCGTCCCATCGAGCTGAAATTTTTCAACAGCGGCATTGCGCGAATGGCGATCCCAGCCGTTTGTGAGGATGACGCCACCGTTGTCCCAAAATAAGGCTTTGATTTCCGCCATAAACCCTCAGTCTATCTTCCGTGACCCCGCGGAGGCCCCGGAAGGATTTCCATTATCGCTGTTCAGGCGCCGTCGCCGAAGCAAATTCTCAGGTCAGCATTCGCGCGGGCGAAGCGGCTTGCCTTATGATGTTTTAGTGAGCCAGCCAGCACGCAAAAGGCCTAAGAAACAAACCATCTTCACGATAGGCCACTCAACGCGTAGCCTGGAAGTATTAATCGCATTGCTGCGGGCGCACGGAATTCAGCGCGTGATTGACATTCGCACGATACTTCGCTCGCGTCGCAACCCTCAATACAATCGAGAAACTCTAGGACCTGCACTGCGTTCCGCCAAAATCGGATACGTTCATCTCAAGAGCCTTGGAGGACTTCGCCGCGCAAAACCGGATTCGAAAAACGTTGGCTGGCACAATGCAAGTTTTCGTGGCTTCGCGGATTACATGCAAACTGCTGAATTCGAACCTGGTTTGAAGCGCGCGATTAAGTCTTCCGAAATTAAACCCAGCGCGTTGATGTGCGCTGAAGCGGTGCCGTGGCGCTGCCACCGGTCGCTGGTGGCTGATGGTCTGGCGGCTCGAAATTTCCCGGTGGAACACATTATGAGCGCCACGCTTGCGAACCCACACAAGCTAACTTCATTTGCCCGAGTGCGCGGTAAGAACGTCACATATCACTCGGACAAGCCCGTCCGGACCCGGACAACTCGTCGCACGCTGAAGCGCAGTTCAAAAATGCCACTGTCGCATTGATGCTGTCACCATTTATGGAAGTTCTAGTGCGAGACCCGCTACTTGTCCGCTGCATTCGCCTTCGGTTTCTCGGGGGACGTTGCCGATGCCGGAGTCTGTTGAGGAAAAGCAGGAGTCCAAGCGCGCACGGGATTTTCGCCCATGACCCTATTTTGCATGGCCGGTCCGAAAAATGTGTATGGGTGAAAGACTTCGATTGCGCTCGCATGGTCCAAACGTTTTCTGAGATCGGACGGAATCGTAAATTCAATCGCGCTGAGATTGTCCTGGAGTTGCGAAACGTTTGAAGCGCCGATGATGGTCGAAGTAACACCGGGCTGCCTCGTAACCCAATTCAGAGCAACCTGCGCCGGAGTCTTGTTGAGCTGCTTCGCCACATCGACAAGAGCCTCCAGCACTCGCCAATTGTGCTCGGTGAACCGATTAAAGAGCTGCGCGTGCTTGCCTTCATCGAGGCGTCCTTCACCTCTTCCAGTTTGTCCTTCTCGCCGATATTTTCCGCTGAGAAAGCCTCCCGCCAACGGGCTCCAGGGGCAGAGCCCGATGCCGAGTTCCTGCGCCACAGGAATATGCTCGCGTTCGATGTTGCGTTCGGCGAGCGAATACTCCAATTGCAGAGAGATCAAACGCTCCTTGCCTTCTTTTTCCGTTAGCGTCTGAGCGCGTGCCACGTACCATGCAGGAACGTCGGAGAAACCAAAATGCCGAATTTTCCCCGTCCGCACGAGATCATTCAACGTGTACATTACTTCTTCCACCGGCGTGATCCGGTCCCACACATGCATCCAGTACAAATCAATGTAGTCCGTTTTAAGACGGCGCAGAGAGCCTTCCAGAGCGCGGTAGATATTTTTGCGGCCGTTGCCGCCGGCGTTTGGATTGCTGGGGTCAGCGTTAAAAGTAAATTTTGTCGCTAGCACAACGCGCTCGCGGAAACCGCGTTCCGCGATAAACTGGCCCACTAATTCTTCGCTTTTTCCGTTGGTGTAGGCATCTGCTGTATCAACGAAATTGCCGCCCTGCTCGATGTAGCGATCGAATACCTGGTGCGCGACCGCTGGTTCGCTTCCCCATCCCCACTCGGTGCCAAAAGTCATGGTGCCAAGGCTCAGCGGACTTACGCGAAGACCGGAGCGTCCCAGCGTTACATACTCTTTCAAGCTCATCGGAGAGCCTCCCTGTCCCACTTGGATGCAAATGCACCCGGGATTGATTCGTATTCCTTTGCCAGCGAAGAATCTATAGAATGACCCCGAAATACAAACAGATCATTCATGGAAAACATCACTGCCGAGACAGCCGCGGTAAAGGTTGCTGATGGAACGGTAATGAATGCGTACGTCGCCCGCCCATCGGGCGATGCCAAGGTTCCGGGAGTGCTCGTTTTTCAAGAAGCTTATGGCGTGAACGCGCACATTCGAGACGTTACCGAACGTTTCGCTCGTGAAGGATACGTGTCGATCGCTCCTGAACTTTATCATCGCACCGCTCCGGGTTTTGAAGGGAAATATGACGACTTCCAGTCAGCCATGCCGCATATGAGGGCCATGACGGAGAAAGGAATCGTCGAAGATATCGGCGCCGCCTACGACTGGCTAAAAAGCAACTCGCAAGTGATGCCGGAAAAAATTGCCAGTGTGGGATTCTGTCTGGGCGGGCGAGTTTCGTTTCTTGCGTCCGCAAACTTTCCATTGCAAGCGTCGATTTCGTTTTACGCCGGCAATATTGCGCCGGCATTGCTGCCTAAAGTCGCTGATCTGCAAGCGCCCATCTTGTTCTTCTGGGGCGGGCTCGACAAACACATCGGCGCGGACCAGACCCGCGCGATCGTGGACGAATGCAAAAGCCTGGGCAAGACGTACGTGAACGTCGAGTTCTCCAACGCCGACCACGGATTCTTCTGCGATGTTCGCCCCAGCTACAATCCGGAGGCCGCGGCGCTCGCCTGGAATCTCACAAAAACCTACCTCCTTCTTCATCTGGGAAAGGTTGACGACCGCACTCGCTTGCGTTAAAGGCGGCATTCTCCGCGGATTCGTTCAAGTCGCCGCTAAATTTGCGGTCTCAACGCCTTGTTATCAGCCTTTACACGTAGTCACCTTTTGCGGCGTATGCACCGGATGGCATCTTTGGCCGACTAGATCTTGTGGCGCGCCCGCGGTGTGCTAGGATCAGTGAATTGAAATCCCGTCGCTTCTGCAACACGGTAACTGAAAACTTACAACCTCTCGAGGGGAGATGACTGCCGCGAAAGAACCTCTGAAAGTGTTGGTTGCCGACGATTCAGCCATTTACCGCAAGCTTGTACAGCAAGCCTTTTGCGACGCGGACTATTCAGTCCTGGTTGCTTGCAGCGGTGAGGAAGCTCTCAACCTTATCGCGCATCACGCACCCGCCATCGTGATCACAGACTGGGTTATGCCAGACCTCACGGGCATTGAGTTGTGCCGGCAAATCCGAGCAGGATCTCCGAATTCTTATACCTACGTCATCATTCTGACGAGCGTATCGGACAAAGAAAATGTCGTAAAAGGCCTGGCTGCCGGCGCGGACGATTACCTTACCAAACCTTTTCATCCCGAAGAACTGCTAGCGCGCGCTGAAGTTGGCCGCAGGCTTGTGGAATTGCATCGCCAAGTGGAAGCGAAAAGCCGTTTATTGGAAGAATTGGCGCTCACCGATTCGCTGACCGGGCTTCCCAACCGCCGCGCCATTGATGAATGGGCGCCGCGCCAACTGAGCGGCGCCGTCCGGCACAGCTTTCCTTTCTGGGTCGTGATGGTTGACCTGGATGATTTTAAGAGAGTGAACGATTCGAGCGGTCACGAGGCAGGCGATAAAGTGCTGAAGAAGTTTGCCGAAATCCTCAAGACAAATACTCGGCGTTCCAATATCTGCGGGCGCATCGGGGGCGAAGAATTCCTCTTTGTTTTGACACACGCAGACAAGCAAGACGTGGAAGCCGTGGCCGAGCGAATGCGCCAACAGTTTGAAGCGCAAGAATTTTTGTTTGGCGGGCGCGTGGTTAAAGTCACTGCGAGTTTCGGCATTTCAGGATTTCAAGGAAAAGAGGCGCTCGAATTCAGCCAACTGCTAGCCCAAGCTGACGCCGCGCTTTACGAAGCAAAGCGCCATGGACGCAACCGGATCGAATTCGCCCCGGTTGACCAAAAAACGATCGATAAGGCCTAAAGAAGTAGCGGCGGGCGAGCCTGTAAGCCGGATTCTCCGGCCGAGTTTCGCAAGTCTGTAACTGCACGCAACTTATTGATTCCACGCAGTTCCCTTCTCTCAAATTTTGTCAATGAAGTCACCAGAGTCAACGACGGAAGAATTCTTTGCACGTTTTTTGCACACTATCGCGACCGCAGATGCGCGTGCGGCACAGCGGGTACGGCGACCGGTCCGCAGGAGCGTACGTGATGCGAACACCTAGACACCGATAGACGGTCAGAGAAAATCTTGATGACGGGCCCCGGGAGTCGTTCCACTTCGACGATGTTTTAGCCCGTCAGAGGATCGGGCGCACCTCGACCGGCGCCCGACAGGCGACGGCAGCCTTGCGCCCCCACGCCAGTGCCTCGTCCAGGTCAGCGGCTTTCAGCACCCAAAAACCGCCTACGTGCTCCTTGGTCTCCAGGTACGGCCCGTCGGTGATGAGTACCTTACCATCGGGCTGCGCCCGCAGCGACGTCGCGCGGCGGGCCGGGGAGAGGCCGACGAAAATCCTGACACCGGCAGCCACCATCTCATCGTTGAGCGCGTCGATATCGCGGGACATCGCTTCGGTCTCGACGGACGGGTCGTAGTCGTCGGGGTGGTGAATAGCAACCAAATACTGCGTCATGATTTCTCCTTTATCCTGTAACGGTCTTCGGGCGGGCCGGTTGCCCTGCCTTCACGATATAGTCGAACGGCCGAACTGGAATTCGACAAATCGTCCTAGAAATTTTGCTTCTTCCGCGCTTTAGAACTATGCTTTGCGCCTTGTCATCTCAATATCCGCATCGGCTTCTGACGAGTCTTTTTTTATTTCAACTGCCGAATCCGCTCTTGCAGGAATTGCCGCTCTGGTTCCTGTTGGGTCAGCGCCAGAGCTTTCTCATAAGAGGACCGAGCCTCAGCTGTCCTGCCGAGCCTGCGGTACATATCTGCACGGGCTGAATGCGCCAGGTAATAATTGGCCAATTCGCCATGTTCCAACACCGCGTCGATATGCGTCAGACCGACCTCTGGACCATCGCGCATTGCAATTGCCACGGCACGATTTAGCTGTACAACTGGCGAAGGCTGAATTCGTACCAATCGGTCGTAAAGCGCAACAATCTGCCGCCAGTCGGTCACAGCGACCGATTCCGCCTCCGCATGAACGGCCGCAATCGCAGCCTGCAGTGTGTAGGAGCCGAAGCGGCGGGACTTCAGGGCTTTCTCCAGCAATGCCACTCCCTCCGCGATCTGCTCCCGGTTCCAGAGCGAGCGATCCTGGTTCTCCAGCAAAATCAGCTCTCCGGTCGGAGAGGTTCTCGCGGCGTGACGGGATTCCTGTAGCAACATCAGGGAAAGCAGCCCAATGACTTCCGGCTCTGGCCGGAGTTCGGTCAGCAACCGGCCCAGTCGAATCGCCTCGCCGGTTAGCTCGGCCCGCGTTACCTCCGCTCCCGCCGCAGCAGAGTAGCCCTCGTTAAAGACGAGATAGATGACCTGAAGCACCGCGCCCAGTCGCTCCGGCAATTCCTGCGGCGTCGGCACCTCGTACCGAATCGGTGTCTCTCGAATCTTTGCCTTTGCGCGCACAATGCGCTGCGCCAGCGTACGCGGAGTGATGAGGAAGGCCTTTGCTATCTCCTCGGTTGTCAGCCCGCACACCTCACGCAAGGTGAGCGCAACGTGCGCTTCCGGCGCGTAGAGATGGATGACAGCAGGTAAAAATCAGGCGCAGCCGATCATCCTCAAGGCTGTCCTCTTCATTGGACCTTTCCGCCGAACTCCATTGCGCTTCGAGATATCGCACGAGCTCGTCTTGAGACGCATCAAATCTTGCCCGTCGACGCAGAGTATCAATGGCTTTGAATCGGGCCGTCGAAATCAACCATGGTCGCGGGTTGCCGGGTACTCCACTCCTCGGCCACAGGCTCAGCGCAGCCGCAAAGGCTTCGTGCATCGCCTCCTCGGCAAGATCAAAATCACCGAGCAAGCGGATCAGAGTTGCCAGGATTCGTCCCGAATCCACGCGATAAAGGGAGTCGAGCAATTCGCGGATCTGCTCGGTGGAACGCTCGGACATGACGACGACCTTAGCAAACCAGCTACCCCGAATCAATTTGGCAAACGGCGGATCGATGCAAAGTGCCCAGGTCGTGACTCTGAAATCTGGACAACAGAACGTTTCCTCGGTTGACTCAAAATCGCCAATGCACTTATTTGAGCTTCGTACAACCTCAACACTACCGCGTTGCTCTCGAGTCACGTCAGTGCTTTATCGGACGCGCGTTTTCACGAAGGAGCGAAATTGGGCGAGATGCTCTGCGCGCGTTCGATAAAGGCCGTGAGAACGAAGCCACCCGTGGTTGCGGCGGACGCGGGCGCTATGCAAATTCAATGGATGGAAGGTGCGGCGTCCAGGTGCGCCGGGACTGTGCAGCGAAGCCCGGAAGACGACACCGCGCGCCCGGGAGTTGGCAGAAGCGCAAAACGGTCGTAAACGGAGAGTGTGGAGATGCGGGAAGAAGTGATTTGTTCGGCGGCAAGACGCAGAGGGACGGAGCGTGGCGAAGCACGGAGAGTTTTCGTGTTGTGGACAGCGGTTTCATGCGGCAGCCGTGGCCAGGGCAGGGGGAGAACGAAGTTGGATCTGGTCAGGAGAAAGTCTCTCGAGGACGATCATCGTTCCACCACACTTGGGACCGAGCCAAAGAGGGCTCGATTCGTTGGCAGTGGATGCTTCTTGTCCTGTGTGCGGTGGCTGTACCGCGCCGAGCAGTTGAAAGCAAAGTGGCAGGAGAGTGGCACGTCGCCGATTGGCCAGGAAGCCGAAGTTGCGAATGCGGACGAAGCCTTTGGGAAGCACGTGCAACAGGAAGCGTCGCAGGAACTCATCGAGCGATAGGGTCATCAACTTCTGTTCGTTATGCGACCCACGGCGCAGGTATCGTGTGTTATTGCCTCTGTCAGCACGCTGACGTAAACTCGGCCAAATGCTGAAACGGCGTTCATATTAGTTTCGAGGGATTTGGGGGTCGCATGAGAGGGCTTAGATTCTTTGTTGTGGTTCTCTCCATCATTACGGCCTTGTCCTTGTCCGCCTGGGGCCAAGAACCTAACAAGAGGCTGACGAACCAGGGCATCATCGAAATGGTGGCCTTGGGCCTTTCCGATGATGTGATTATCGCGAAGATCCGCAGCGTGAGTGATGCGGACGCCATAAAATTCGATACTAGCATTGACGGCCTGAAAGCGCTCAAGGCCGGAAATGTCTCGGACGCGGTGATCAAAGTGATGATCAATCCCGCTCCACCGCCGGCGCCCGTAATCGCAGCTGCTTCCGCGATTACCGTCGATCCGAACTTGCCGCCGCCGGAAGTGGGCGTTTACTGGAAGAACGGGGCAACTTTCGTTCTCATCCAAGGGCAGGCCATTAGTCAGGCTAAGGCCGGCGGACGGGCAGCTAGCTATTTTACCTACGGCGTTCGGGGTCAGCATTGGGATGCAACTTTAAATGGCCCGACCTCCAACAATATCGTGAAGGATCGCCGACCCTTGTTTTATTTCTATGTGCCCGAAGGCACCGATGCATCCGATTACGTCCTGATCAAGCTCGAGAAAAAAAGCGACCGCCGGGAATTTCAAGTCGGCTCATTCGGAGGCATAAGCGGGGGAAAGTCCGGAGTCAAGAAGGACAGGGAGATCCCCTTCAAATCTGAGCATGTGGGAATCAGAATCTACAAAATCTCGCTAGATGGTGACTTCAAACCGGGAGAGTACGCGTTCTTCATGGGTACTGGCACGCAATCGAACATGTCGGCCGGCAGAGTTTCATCGTCATCCGGAGGTAGTGCCGCAGGCCGGGTCTACGACTTCAGCATACCTGAGTGACAAAACTTGGCGGCGCCGCAGCCACCGCGTCTACGCCGAGCGTTAAGGAATGACGATCGAGGACGGTTCAGGCATGTTGTTCACCGGTCAGAAGGGCACCATGAAGCGCTGGACTCTGACTCGAATGTTTCCGCTCATTCTGTGAACGGGTTTCGAAGGCCCGGCTGGAACGCGGGCTTGTACCTATCGCTGAAAATGCGATACATTTTCATTCGATCAAACACACGATTGCCGCGATTTTGGCGTCAAGGGTCGATAATATTTTTATCGTCAAGACGTTTGTTGGGTCACTCAGCGATTTCGAGCACCATGCAATATTGCCATCCTGACCCAAAAGTCGCTGCCATCAAATCGAAGGAAGTCTTGGCGCAAGTTTTCTCGGCTGTAGCAGTGTAGTGAGTGAGTCCTGAAAAAGAACTAGCGCAAGTTGAAGCAAAAAAGCACATAAGGAACCACAATTCCTTAAGCTCAATGGCACCGAAGGGCAAACACATACCTCTTTAATTTGGCTTTTCTGCTGCAACGGCGCGCGCTTTGGCCTGCGTCACGAGCGCGGCGAAGCGGGGGCTGCCGCGCAAGGATTTCAAATCATTATCGCTGGCCAAGGACTCGTCGTTGTCGTACCCGTGGTCAACAGACCGGTGAAGATACTCAAGGGCCTGTTCACGACGTCCCGCTGCGGCGGCCCCACAAGCGAAGTGGAACCATGCTTCGGGAAGGTCGGGCTGTCCCTCCTCTTTGCTCGCTATCTGGATTGCCTCGCGGAAAAGCTGCTCGGCCTGCGCGAATTCTCCCTCGTTGGACAGTGTACGAGCGAGGGTCAGCATTGTTCCCTCTGCCTCAGATTGATCTGGACCCAGAACGCGGCGCTGAATGTCCAGTGTTTCGCGCGATAGTTTCTCGGCTTCGGCATACTGGCCTTCCAGCCGCAAAGTGTTGGCAAGGTTGTTCGTCGCCGACAGTGTTCTTGGATGCTCTGGTCCGAGGATCGTGCCCCGTTTGTCAAGCGTCTCCCGTTCCAGCATCTCCGCCTCGGCGTAGTGACCTTCCGTCTGAAGTGTATTCGCAAGATTGTTCATCGTCCCCAGTGTGTCAGGATGCTCCGATCCGAGGACCCGACGCTCGATCTCAAGCGCTTCTCGATACAGCTTTTCCGCTTCCGGATGTCGCCGTTCGTTCTCCAGCGTGATGGCCAGATTATTCATCGCCGCCAGTGTATCCGGATTCTCCGGCCCAAGGACACGACGGCATAATTCAAGTGACTGAACCTGGAGTTGCTCGGCTTCTGAATAGCGGTGTTCGTCGCCCAGCGTTATAGCCAGATTGTCCATCGTTCCAATGGTGTCTGGGTGCTCCGGCCCGAGGACTCGACGCTCAATGTCGAGCATCTCTCGATACATCTTTTCGGCTTCGACGTAGTGACCTCCGTAATACAACGCGCTGGCGAGATTCCTCATCGACCGCAGTGTGTAAGGATGGTCCGAACCATGGACTCGCCGTTGAATTTCGAGCTCATCGCGCTCGAGCTTTTCGGCCTCGGCGTAGCGGCCTTCGTCCTCGAACGTCCTTGCCAAACCATTCATCGTCGCCAACGTATCTGGGTACTCCGGTCCAAGCACCCGCCGTTGAATTTCGAGCGTCTCGCGCTCCAACTTCTCCGCTTCGGGATAGCGGCCTTCATCTCCGAGGGTCTTCGCCAAACCATTCATCGTCGTCAATGTGTCGGGGTATTCCCGTCCAAGCACGCGCCGTTGAGTTTCGAGCGTTTCGCGCTGCAACTTCTCCGCCTCCGGGTAGTGACCTTCCATCCCAAGGGTCGAGGCCAGTTCGTTCTGTGATCTCAGCGTTTTCGGATCCTTTGACCCGAGGACTCGAACCTGAATCTCGACCGTCCTTTCGAGCAGGGATCTGGCTACGGAGTAGAGTCCCAGACCGTTATACGTCCCTGCCATCGTATACATTAGGTCGGCTTGCACTTCCGGGTCCTTCACCAGACCGGTGCTAATCTCTTGCGAGCCTTTGTCGAGGACTTCGCGGGCGGTAATGCTGTTGCCCCGCGCTTCGCTGGGGTTCGACACCCTGAACATGCTACTCATGAAGTTCGTGATGCGGTTGGCTCGATCACGCTCGCGGGTAATTCTACGCAACTCCAGGAACTGCATGACCGCAAACCCTATCAGCAGAATTACAAATCCTGACGCCACGCCTACCACGATGCGGTGGCGACGCACGTATTTCTGTAATCGGTAACCGGTGCTCGTCGGGCGCGCCACGATTGGCTCGTTGTGCAGGTAGCGGTTTATATCTGCCGCCAGCTCTGACGGAGCGCCATAACGGCGGGAGCGCTCCTTCTCGAGCGCCTTCATCGTGATCCAGTCCAGATCGCCGTGAAGCAGCCTCGCCAATTGCTTCGGCTCCGCCCCGCGCACCTCCGCCGTCGCTCTCGAAGACTCCTTTTCCATGCTCAGCTTCGCGCTCGGCCTTAGCGGATCGTCCTCGCGCAACTGGCGCAGAACTTCGTAGAGCGGCTGGTTGTGCAACTGCTTCGGGTCAAACGGCAGGAAACCCGTTAGCAGAACGTAGAGAACTACGCCGAGGGAATACACGTCGGTACGTGTATCAATGTCTTCGACGCTCGGGTCCGTCTGCTCCGGACTCATGTAGCCCGGCGTGCCTACCCATCCTCCGACTTGGGTAAAAATCGTATCGCCGGGAGCCTGCGGTGTGGTCGCTTTGGCCAGTCCGAAATCGATGATGCGCGGTGTTGGTTTCCCATCGACTTCAACCACTAGAATGTTGGCGGGCTTGAGGTCACGATGGATGATCGCTTTCTGATGGGCGTGCTGCACTCCTTCGCATACCTTGATGAAGAGTTCAAGACGTTCGCGGATCTTGAGCTTTTTCTGATCGCAGTAATCCGTGATTGGACTGCCCGGCACGTACTCCATCGCAAAGTAGGGTTGGCCGTCGGGACTCGTCCCCGCGTCGAAGACCTTGGCGATTGAAGGATGCTCCATGATGGCGAGCGACTGACGCTCGGACCGGAATCGCTGGAGTACCGAATCGTCATACATGCCAACCTTGATCAACTTCAAAGCAACTTGCCGCCGCACGGGAGCGGTCTGTTCCGCGAGCCAGACTTGTCCCATACCGCCTTCGCCGAGCTTCTTCAGCAATTGATAGCGACCGATTGATTTATGTTCCGTGGTGACGCGGTCAGTTTGGACGATCGCAGAAGGGGGGGTGCCCGCATGGACTAAGGTTGCGTGCGCATCGGTACTAGGGGACGCAGCAGAATCGATCCGGGTTTCGATCCTACTAGGCGTCAGATCCTTCGTGGGCCCGTTCGGCTCGGTCACTGACACCTCCACGGGAACTGTTACAGAAGTGGCCGTAGTCTAGCACGGGACGAATCTCTCTCAATGCAAGGCTTGACCTGACCGACGATATTTGACTTAGAAGGCTGGACTCAGACTTTCCCGGCCGTACACTCTACGATGTCCGCTGGGTGCTAGGCAAAAATCTGCCGCTTGTTGTCCACGCCCGTGCTGACGAAGTACAGGTAGCGGCCCGTCCGGCGACCAGCGCAGATTCCCCGTTGAACCCCTGCTCCCCATACGTCAATTGCTGTGGAACGCCACCGGTCGCGGGGGTCCTCCAGAGCTTCGTTGCCGACCGTTTATTCTCGACATCACTCCGTGTCACCGTGAAGTTTAGAACCTGGTGTGGTCAAGGAACTCGCGGAGCGTATAATCCCCCCAAAGTGACAGGAGGTGCCGATATGGCCAAGACGAAGCAGTTCGCAATCACTGTTGAGAATCGACCTGGGGCGGTCGCAGAGATTGCAAAGACACTCGGGAACGCGAAGGTAAACATTCTCGCCTTGTTGGGAACCGCACAGGGGACGAGCGGCACGGTTGAACTTGTCGCCGAAGATCCGAGGCGAGCAAAGAAGGCTCTCGAGGAAGCTGGTCTCGAGTATCGGGAGACAACAGCTGAGGAATATGAGCTGCAAAACAAGCCCGGTGCACTGGCGCAACGCTTGGAGAAGCTCGCAGCAAGGGGCGTCAGTTTGAATTCGATCTGTGCTACGGCCTCGAAGGGCGGGAGAAAGGCGGTTCTGGTCTACACAGTAGAGGCTGAGGGAAAAGCGAAAGCCGCAACGGCATAGGAACGGCGAAAATCACCAACTACGCCTTGGCCGCCGTTGATTATCAAATTCGGTTTGTTTAGCTGGTCACTGTGTCGGTATATTCGGAGGAGAAGCCGCTTTTCAAACCAACATTTCTCACTAACCCATGAGGAAGGAGGCGTGAATCATGAGCAAAGCCAAACCGATTCCTAACGGATATCACACAGCGACGCCTTATCTGATCATCAAGGGCGCCGCCCAGGCCATCGAGTTCTACAAAAAGGCGTTTGGAGCAGCTGAGATGACGCGCATGACGCAGCCCGACGGGAGGGTCGGACATGCCGAGATCAAGATCGGGGATTCGCTGATCATGCTTGCCGACGAATTCCCAGAAATGGGCGCGCGGAGTCCGCAGTCGCTCGGTGGCTCACCGGTGAGCATCCTTCTCTACGTCCAGGACGTCGATGCACTGACCAGTAAGGCGATCACTGCCGGGGCAAAGGTCGTAAGACCGGTGAAGGATCAGTTCTACGGCGACCGGTCCGGCAGTCTGGAGGATCCCTTCGGCCACCAATGGCACATTGCGACACACGTAGAGGACGTGCCGCCAGAAGAAATGAAGAAACGTGCCGCTGCGGCGGGCCGTGGATAGAAGAGGATGTCGGAACGCTGTCCGCTAGTGATCGATGGCTGGATGAATCGGACTTGTGTCACGTCTCACTCGCTCTGCGGAAATCCCGTGCTCAATTTCCTGCGATGAGCGGCTCACCGAGTCGGTGAGAGTCGTTCGTCATCTCCAGCGCAAAAGGCGCCGGGTTCCTGCACATTCCCGGCTCTGGCGGTCGGTCAATTTAAACCCAACTCCGTTCAACTTCTAAATCTACTGTTGCTTTGAAAATCGGAGGAGCCATGACCGAAAAGATCGATTCGAAAGTACGCTATTTCCTGGTGGGACTGGGTGTCGGATCGCTGATCGGCATCCTGTTTGCGCCGAAATCCGGTGAGGAAACTCGCGAATACTTGTCGCAGAAGGTAAATGAAGGGAACGAGTACGCCCAGAAGAAAGTGCGGGAACTGAGGGTGCGCGCTGAAGACTTAGTTGAGCGCGGCAAGGAAGTGGTCAGCCAGGAGAAAGGAAAAATTGCAGCAGCAATACACGAGGGCCGCGAGACCTATCAATGGGAGAAATCGAAAGGTAAAGGCGCCTGAATGGAAATATGGTAACGGTTTGTAATCTAGGCTCTTTGGCTCGATCGCGAATGAAAGCGATTCCCATTCTCGAGATTGGCCGCGAATAAGCCACCTTTCCTCTGGCAATGAAGTTCACGCCAGCATACGAGATCTGCAGTCTAACCTCTGTGCCCTTCGGGAACGGCATCGCCATTTCCACAGAACACCCCAGCAGGATCAGGTTCTCGATATGCGCCGAAAAATGCTTCTCGGACTGTAGGTCGGTGAGATGGATGCCGGCCACGAACGAATGACACGGCGCGCGATAGTGTTCGGAATGAATCGGGGGACGACCTCAGCGAGGTCGGATTCTATTCCAAGCGCAGTCCGGGGACCAAACAGAATCACAACCCGCTAAATGCGCGGATCTCGGCAGTGAATATTGCCGATGCGCTGGACGCTGCTCCAAGCGGAAAAGGGACTCCAGCGAAGTCTCTCTGCATTGCAGAACGAAGTGGTCAGGGTGTATTTTATGATTGGCGCTGAGACAAGAGTACGAGCTCCAGGATCCTGTGTACTGGGGGCAAAATGACGCAACTTCCAAGCATCCGGTTTTCACTCCGGATTCTACGCAAACACGCGAAGCTTGCCTCCATTGCTGTTTTTTCCCTGGCGATTGGCCTGACTGCAGCGTCCGCGGGGCTCAGCACATTCCATGCCCTGCTGCTGCGGCCCCCTGCGGTTGTTGATCCAAACCGGCTGTTGACACTTTACACAGTCACGCCGAATGAACTGTTCAGCCAAGTTTCCTATCCGGATTACCGGTATTATCGCGACAACAATAGCGTGTTCTCCGGCCTCTGCGCGATTCCGTTCAGCATCGGCCTGCAGACGATCATCTTCGAAAAACGTGAGAAAAGCGGCCTTATCAACGCTGTGTCCGACAATTACTTCTCCGTTCTCGGGGTTCAACCTTTCCTCGGGCGCTGGTTTGCCGCCGGCGACGACGACAAAGTGACGACGTCCGCGGTGCTGAGTTACGGCTACTGGCAATGGCTCGGGGCAGACCCGAACATTATCGGCAAAACTCTCAAGATAAATAGTGTTCCGCTTACTATTGTCGGAGTAGCGCCGCGGCGTTTTGTGGGAACCATCCTGAGCGATGTTCCCGACCTTTGGCATCCGCTTTCCGCAACGCCCGCTATCTCTCACCAGACTTATGACTGGCTCGCAGATCGCACCAGTCACTCTTTGAGTTTGATCGGGCGTATGAAGCCCGGTGCCACGCGCCAGCAAGCCCTGGCGGAGATGCAAGGATTGTCGCGACAGCTTGCCGTCGCTTATCCGGAAACCAACAAGAACCGGCTTGCCGCGCTGACGGAAACGAGCATGCTTCCGCCGAACGCGATGTCCAGCGCGAAGTTGATGGGCGGACTCATGCTGGCGGTTGTTGCACTCGTGCTGTTTGCCGCCTGCGCCAACGTGGCCAACCTGCTACTGGCGCTGGCCGGCGCGCGACGGCAAGAAATCTTGATACGTGCCGCGCTCGGGGCCACTCGCATGAGTCTGGTTCGCCAGCTTCTTGTCGACAGCTTAGTGATTTCGGTGATGGGGGGAGTGGCCGGCTTTGTATTTGCTTCTTATGGCCTCAGACGCTTGATCGACTTCAAGCCATTTTTTCCCGGAATCGGCGTAATCCCTATTACTTTGGATTTCCGGCCTGACCTCACGGTTGTTTCTGTGATGGTCGCAGTCGTTTTCCTGGTGGGACTGTCTACAGGCCTGTTGCCTGGCCTGCACGCTTCTACGCCTAATCTCGCAGCTGCGCTGAATGGAGAGGTCGCCATCGGCGGAACGCGCAAGGGCCGCATGCGAAGTTCTCTCGTGGTGCTGCAGGTCACCGCATGCACCGTGGTACTGATTGGAGTCGGTCTTTGCCTGAAGAGCCTGCATAATCTGCAGCAGGTAAAGGTTGGATATTCCGCTCGCAACGTCGCGCTTTATGCAATCGACGACCTACAAGCCAACGGCTACTCAGAACAACAGGGTCGTGCGCTATTTGAGCGGCTTCGCGAGGATGTAAGTCAGGTACCCGGTATCGAGTCCATCAGCCTTGGGAACACTATCCCGTTTTCAGGCGGGATTAACACCGACCAGGTGCACATCACAGGTGTCCCTGATGACAACGAACACGGGGTGACCATTGGCTCCGGTGTTGTGGACGACCGCTATTTCTCTACACTGGGAATCCCAATTCTCGCAGGACGCACGTTCGCCGCTTCGGACACGGCGAAATCCCTGGAAGTCATCGTCGTCAACCAAACGATGGCGGCAAAATATTGGCCAAATCAAAACCCGGTTGGCAAAACAGTCCACATTGAAACTGGCAACCGCCAGGCCACCGTGGTTGGGGTCGTGGGAGACATCAAGTATTCGGACATTGAAGAGGCGCCGCAGCCCTTCATGTACTTCTGCCTGACCCAAAATTATCAGTCGGGTATGTATCTGGTGGTTCGCGCGAAGGGTGATCCGTCGCAGTGGATGGGAACGGTTTTGGAGAACGTGCGCAAATCGGCCCCGGAACTAGGCCTTATGAGCTTCACAATGGAACAATGGCATCAATTCGCTTTGTACGTCCCACACCTGGCGGTGATTTGTACCAGCGCATTTGGACTGCTGGCATTTGTGCTGGCCGCCGTGGGACTTTATGGTGCGGTCTTCTATTCGGTTAGTGAACGAACGCGGGAGATGGGAATTCGCGTCGCGCTTGGCGCGTTGCCGCGGGACTTGTGGAAATTGATCCTGCACCAGACGAGCGCCGTGACCATCATCGGAATCTTCCTCGGAATCGCTGGTGGAATCGGTGCAAGCCTGCTGGCGAGATCCCTGCTTCATCAGATACAGCCCATCGAATGGTTAGTCTTTCTCGGAGCGGCATTTACGATGCTCGCGATGACCGTCGTTATTGCCTATTCAGCCGCACGTCCCTGGATGCTGGTAGATCCGATGCAGTCTGTTCGCCACGTGTAGGGCGTTCAGCAACTTCCGGTTTTATCTCTGCACAATTGTAACTTCGGTACCCAAGCGCCTGTGTAACTCCTTCTGTGAGAAGTCAAGAAAAAACACCTCTCCTTCGGCTGGAGTTTTTCTTGCTTCTCAACCCACGTCCTCGGAACATTTGGGGACAACCTTATGGTTCCCAGTAGTGCAGCGAACATCGTCTTTTGTACTCCGGCCCGTTCGGATTCCTGCGTCCCGCGCAGAACCTAAGCCAGGAGTTTCTCAAGCGGCTCCCAGTAGTGCGCTTTCCATCCCGAAGCTAGGACTTCCGCTTCGCCTTTAGGAAAGCCCGTATGGTCAAATACGATCTTGCTCCCGGCGCCTTGCTCCACGAGCTCGAACTTCGCAATCGAATAGACGCCTGGAGCCCAGCCGCCCGTTCGCCAGGCCTGCACGATTCGCTCGTTCGGCACAAGTTCGACGTGTCGCCCCGTGATGTACCCACCGAAGAGCGTGAACGCGCCTCCCACTTCACGACTGATCTCCGCGGGCTTGTCTGGCAGGTGCATGGACTGCATGACTCCACTGAGCTGTATGACCTTGTCGAACTGTTTGGCGTCGGTAAGCGCTTCGTAGACGCGCTTCCGGTTCGCTTTGAAAACAGGCTCTTGGTGAATGGATTCCGCCGTACGAGAAATCTCCTCCTCGGCTCCCGCCCAAACCTTAGTTGAGCCCAGGGCTAGTCCACCAAATGCGATCGCAACACCGACGATCGCTTGCCGCCGCGTGGGCCCATTGGTCGTTGGTGCCAAATTATTTCTATCGCTCATCATCATCCTCCCGATCTCTTGCCTTCAACCACCCCCGCAGAAGAACACCCCCCGAAAATATGTTCAAGATAATATTTCACTAGGCAGGCGAACACCCTCCGAGGCATACTTCGTCACCGAACCAATTAGGAGGCCTCATGTCTTATCCCGCTGGTCATCGGGTCGCCGTAAAGAAAAACATTATTGATAGCGCACGCAGGCTATTCAATCGGCATGGCTTTGAGAGTGTTTCTCTCCACCAGATCATGGCTGGCGCCGGTCTGACCCACGGCGGGTTCTATACCTATTTCAAGAGCAAGAGCGATCTGTATGCCGCAGTATTAGGCTGCTTCTTCACTGACCCAGAATGGAAAAGCTGCTGGGAAGGGGTGCACGTTGACCTTTCATCCACCGACGTGGGGCCGCAAGTCGTCCGCGCCTATCTATCTCGCCAGCATTTCGAGGACGTCGAGAACTCCTGCCCCATGGTCGCGTTGCCGACCGACGTCGCGCGTAGCGGCGTAAGTGCGAAGCGCGCCTTCGAGACCGTGTTCAAAACAATGGTAAGCGTCTTGGAGCGGAGCTTGATCCAGAATGGCCGCCGTCGTCGCATCACTGCACAGAGCATAGCTGCCTTGGCCATAGGAGGCATGGTCGTGGCCCGGACCATGGTCGACCGCGCTCTTGCCGATGAATTGCGCGCTGCCTGCATGGCTGTCGCCCTCAATCTTGGCGGCTGGGACGAAAAGAGCAAATCGAGAAACGGGAAATCCAAGCGACCCCGACCCGTGCTGGCCTAGCATTCGTTCCGGCAGGGGTGACGCAGCTCCGTACGTCCATGTGGTCTTCACCCTTCCTCGGGAGTTAGCGCCACTGGCACTGCAGAATAAAAAGGTCGTCTACGATCTCCTGTTTTCGCACCAGTGCGGAAACACTTCTCGAAATCGCGCGTGATCCCCAGCATCTCGGCGCAGAAATCGGCTTCTTCAGTGTATTGCATACCTGGAGTCAAAAACTTGAACTCCATCCGCATGTGCATTGCGTAGTGCCGGCCGGTGGGCTATCGGCCGATTACACCCGATGGATCAAGCCACGCTACGATTTCTTTCTTCCCGTCAAAGTGCTCAGTCGCGTCTTTCGCGGCAAGTTCGTTGCGGCACTCCAACGCGCTTTCCAGGACGGCAGGCTCAGCTTCCAGGGAGGCTTAAAGCTCCTCGCGCAACCGAAAACCTTTGTTGCCTGGCGGAGGCTACTGTTCCGAAAAGACTGGGTGGTTTACGCGAAAAAACCGTTCGGAGGCCCTGAGTATGTGCTTCGTTATCTCGGGCGTTACACCCATCGCGTGGCCATCTCCAACCTTCGACTGATCTCGTTTGCTGAAGAGAAGGTTACGTTTCGTTGGCGCGATTCTGCTCATAACAACGAACAGAAGTTGCTGTCTCTTTCTCTCAATGAGTTCTTGCGCCGCTTCCTGTTGCATCTGCTCCCGGACGGTTTCGTGCGCATCCGAAACTTCGGCTTCGTCGCCAATCGCAATCGATCCAGGCCTGCAGGAAGCCCGGGAATTCCGAGGTTCTGTAGGCTTCTGCCGTCGAGGCGGCTAATCCCGAGTCTCCCCTTAGCTTCATCCACGTTTGCCACTCAGCTACGGCTTCAGGATACATCTTCTTTTGCGCAAAGTTGTTTCCCAAGCTGAAGTGTTCTGCAAGGCTATTGGGATCTATTTTCAGAACCTTCTTGCCCTGCTCAATAGCGTCATCAAACCTCCGGGCATAATAATAAGCATCGGATAGCGATCCGTTGATCGCCAGCGAGAGCGGATCGAGTTCAAGTGCGCGCTTCGCTTCCGCAATCGCTTCATCGTAACGTCCTACGGAATACAAATACTCGGAGTACCACTGATGTGCTGTTGGATAATTCGGATTCGCTGCAATGGCCCGCAAAAATTCCTGCTGCGCCTTGGGGAAATCCCAGTCGTAATAAAGATAGGTGTCTGCAAGGGTGGTGTGAGCTTCCGCAAGTGAATCGTCAATCTCCAGTGCTTTCAATGCTGCTGCTTTTGACTTCGGCCGGGCCTCTTGTGGAGGCAGGTCGAGGTACATGCCGTTTCCAACTGCATATGAGTCCGCCACTCCCGCATAGGCAAGCGCGTATCCAGGATCTTTTTCGATGGCCTGCTGAAAATATTCCAAACCTTTTTTCACACCGTCATTGGTTCGCTGGTTCCAGTAGTAGCGCCCCCGCAGGTAGTCCTGGTAAGCGTCGGAATTTTCGGTATCACGTTTAGCCATCTGTTGCTGTTCTTCCCCATTCAGCTCAATTCGCAGATTAGCGGCGATTGCTTTCGAGATTTCCTGCTGGATGCTCTGGATGTCCGCCAGCTTTTTGGAATACTGGTCGCCCCACACCTGAGAATCGCGGCCGACGTCCATCAACTCCGCACTCACCAGGAAGGCGTCGCCCCGGCGCGTCACCCTACCGTCACCACTGCGCGGACATTGAGTTCTTGCCCGATTTTCTCGGGTGTGTTCTGTTGTCCTTTGTAGCGGAACACCGTGCTGCGAGGAACAACTCGAAGCTTTGACACATGCGACAGGCTATTAATCACACTTTCAGTTATGCCGTCGCTAAGATACTCCGTATCCTGATCGCCGCCTCCGTTGGCAAAAGGCAATACCGCCACCGAATCCATCGGCCCACCGGTAAGTGATGAGTGATTCGGCCGATAAAGCCAGATACCGACTACAGTAACAAGCACGGCGATGGCTGCCACCGCAGTCGCAAGTTTCTTCTTATGCCGTTTCGCCAGCCCAACTGCCAGAGCTGTGTCGGAGCTGTGTTCGGGCTGCACTTTGAGTTTCGATGTCTGCGCGACCGGAACGGCGTCCACGCTTTGCATTCCAGTGCGGCTTGAATCCGTGTCGCGTTTCAGTCGCTTCAGGTCCGCGCGCATCTCAGAGGCCGACTGGCAACGTAGGTCGCGGTCCTTCTCCAGCGCCTTATTGATGATCTCTTCCAGTTTCACCGGCAAGTCCGGATTCAGACGTACAGGAGCTACCGGCGCGCGGTTTAGAATTCCTTCGGTGATTACGGCTGAAGTTTCACCGCGAAACGGGAGAGTGCCGGTAGCCATCTCATACAGGACAACTCCGATTGAGAACAGATCTGTTCGCGTGTCCAATTCTTTGCCGCGCACTTGCTCCGGCGACATGTAAGCGACCGTGCCTACGGTCGTGCCTGGACTTGTTAGTTGTTCGTCCGCTGCGGCTGTTGGCATGGCTGTCGCGCCCAGGACTTCTGCAGACGTCGGCGCAAGCTTTGCTAATCCAAAATCGAGGATTTTGGCATGGCCGCGCTTGGTGACGAAAATATTCGCGGGCTTGATATCGCGGTGAATAATGCCCCGTGCGTGAGCAGCATCCAAGGCATCGGTTATTTGAGTTCCCAAATCGAGCACGTCTTCCAGCGGAACCGGTCTCCCGTTGATGAGATGCTTAAGCGTTTTGCCCTCCAGAAGCTGCATCGCGATAAACGGCTTGCCTTCGTGCTCGCCAACTTCGTATATGGTGCAGATGTTTGGATGGTCAAGCGCAGAAGCAGATTGCGCTTCACGCTCGAAACGTTCCACAGCTTGGTGATCTCTGGCAAGATCTTCCGGCAGAAACTTCAGCGCGACAAAACGGCGGAGCCTCGTGTCCTCGGCCTTGTACACGACACCCATGCCTCCCCCGCCGAGCTTCTCGATGATGCGATAGTGCGAGATGGTTTGACCGATCATAATAAGCGCTAGAAGCGTCAATGATAGAGACGCAGCCGAGGCCCGTCAATGTGTTCGCATGAAAAGGGCGGAACGGGCGATGGGAGCGGTGAACTTGGTTGTCTTGTCCTTTGATTTAAGGAAACAGGATTTCGTTATGCCCGAGAACAGGTATGAAACAGGCATTCCGCGTTGTTACAAGGTCGGAAAAGAATCCATACGGAGAAAACGGATTAAAAAAAGAATGGAATGTGGCCCGGATGGAGCTCAAAGGTCGGATGGCGGTCAGGTCCGAAAAAGTCGGAAGATTTCATAACCCCCCGATCACTGGTAACAGTGAAAAGAACAGTGACAGACAGGAACGCGACCGGCTACGGGTGCTAGCATCGCAAATGGCGGCAAATACGATGGGACCATGACAATTTCCGAGAAATGAGGCTCGGAAAGGTTGGACGTGTCGAACTGGCGTTCTCCAGCATTCCTTTAGACCAGATTCACCCTCAACAGAAGGCGCTGGTGGTGGATTTTCTGCGACGCACAGCTGCGAACAGTAGAGATTATGAAAATGTGGCCGCACAAATGAAGCCTATATCTCCTCCCCTCCACTCTGCTGGCTCTTTCGCCAACGCCGACGTCATTCGTTCGGTGACTGAGGAGTACAAGAAGGCGACCGCCACTGATTCGACTTACCGCGAGACGCAAGAGCGAACCATGAACGAGTTCCGCAACAAGATGATGAAAGTAGACCCTGACTACCTGAAATCGTTTGAGGCAGGTCAGCAAGCACGGGAGACGCGCGAAACCAAAAACTTCCAACTTCAGAAGGAATGCGTGACCGCCACTCTTGCTTTATACGACTACGCAGAAACACACACGAAAGAAATCAGTGTTAAGGATGGTGAACTGCATTTCGCGAATGATAGCGTGCGAATGGAATTCTCTCGGCAACTTGAAGCGAGCAAATCTCTGAACAAACAATGTCAGGAAGCAATTCAGGAGCTTGTGAGAGACCAGCAACGCTTACGCAAAGACGTCGGACTTGAACCTGATTAACGATGCCGGTTCAAACGGTCGATGCAACACTCTTTAAGCTTGATCGGACAACGCTTCCCTGTAGAGAACCGCAATGTCCGGCTGTAATCAATCACACCTAGCCAGGATGGTGTTCCGCTTGAATCAGCGCTCGCGAACGATCCGTAGCTGCTTAAAGCCCTGCGCGTGGGCTGTGAGCAGGTGTTGCGTCGACCCATTGAGACCGCACGACTAACCGGGAGTTAGCATCCTAGTCCGACGAAGAGCCTTTATTTAAAACCAATTCACTCCTCACGCAGCAGTATCGCAGGATCAATCGACAGCGCGCGTTGTGCTGGAATCCACGTCGCCAGCAGCCCCAGCAACACCATCGCCAAGACAACACCAGCCAACACCAGCGGATCCCGTGGAGTTGCTTGATACACGATGGAAGCGAGCACTCGCCTCGCCAGAATTCCCAAAACCAATCCTGCTCCGGAACCGAAAGCGAGCAGCTTGAACGGGCGTCCCAACGCTGCCTGTAACACTTCCTTGCGCTGCGCGCCGAGGGCCATACGAATTCCCAACTCCCGCAGGCGTTTGCTGACGGAATACGCAGCCAATCCAAAAATGCCAGTTACACACAACATCGCGCCCATCACACCAAGTACGCCCAACGACAGCGCCGCCATACGCGAGGGAAACAGAGCTCCGTCCATTGCTTGGTTCCACGTTTGGACGAAGGTGGGCAGCCCTGCGTCCAGGTCCCGCAGTTTTGTCCTTATGCCGGCCACCAGTTGCTGCGGATTGCCGCGCGAGCGCACTACGAGCCAAGTATCAGTGGAGGGTGATTGCAGGATTGGCAAAAACATCGCCGGCCGTAGATCCTCGGTAATGTTCGGAGAGTATTTTCCGTCTTCGACAATGCCAACCACTTGGATGCGGGTTCCATCTTCCACCTTGTAGTATCCGCCCAGCGCGTTTCTGGCGGAGCCGAATATTCTGCTAGCAAATAGCCGATTCACCACGGCTACGCGCGGCGCATTCTTGTCGTCATGCCATGTTAGTTCTCTGCCGGTCAACAGGGGCGTGCTCACCACCCGGAGATATTCGGGAGAGATGCTGAACATTATGACACGAGCTGCGGCATTCGTTGGCCTGAGATCCGCTGTCTTGTCAGTAAAGATATTCGACTCGCTGCAGCAGGCCGCTTGTAATGGCGGGATGTTGACCAATCCTACGGACGTTACTCCAGAAATCGAGGCTATCGCGTCGATCATGCGCTTTTGCATTGCGGGCACGCTATCGGCTTTATAACCCCCCATACTCAAATCTGTATTAACGAGCATGGCGTTTCGCGGTTCAAAACCAAAATTGCTGTGCAGCGAACGCACCAGTCCTCGCACGGCAACCATGGAAGAGGTGACCAGCACTGCGCAGATCGCGATCTGTGCGCCGAGCAACAGGTCGCGGGCGGCAAGCCGCCGCCCCACCGAGCCGGTCGATCCTGACTTGATGATCTGATAGGGATCCGTGCGAAGCACCTGCTTGACGGGAACCGCGCCGAACAGGAACCCACTGGCTAAACTCAATAGCAAAGCGACTCCATAAACAGTTGCGTCCGGGTCCACTGGCATGTGTATTGGATATTGGGGAAAGGGCTGCCACACGCCCAGCCACTGCAGAAGAATTATGCTGCCCCAAAGTCCGGCGGCACCTCCCATGAGTGAAATCAGCAGAGCTTCGGTAAATAGTTGCCGCAAGATGCGTGCGCGGCCCGCTCCCAGCGCGAGTCGAAGAGCAACTTCCCGGGAACGATCGGCGGCGCGGGCGGCAAACAGGCTACCCAGATTGGCGCATGCGGCCAGCAGAATTAATCCCGCCAGCAGCATCAATCCGGCAAGGAATGCCTGTAGGGCATTGCTAAAGCCGCCACCAGGGAGACCTGAACGCTCCAGGCTAAAGCTCATCTGGGCATCCTCTTTGGGATAGGTCTTTTCCAGATCGGAACCAATCGAGTTCAGGTCGGCAACCGCCTGCGCCGGAGTGACTCCCGCCTTCAGATGTCCAAGTAACTCACTAATCCAACGGTTTCCGCGGGCGTTCAAGGCGTTCCACTCCTCCGCCTGTTCCTGGTTGACGATGGGTACAAAGAAATCGGGCGAGAAGATCAATACAGTCCCGCGGAACCCGGGCGGCGTTACACCGATGACGGTAAAAGGATGCCTGTTGAACTGGAGAACGCGGCCCACCACGCTGCGGTCGTCCTGAAAATGGTGTGCCAGTACGCGTAGGTAAGCACGATGTCGGGAGCATGCTCATCGGAGGGATGAACAAGCCGGCCCAGGTACGGCTGAATGCCTAATATGTCGAAGTAGTTCCCGCTCACCTCATAAACCCAGGCGCGGGACGGATTTTCGCCCGTATCCAGCGCCGCCTGATCGATGTTGTAAGCCGCCAAGCCATCAAAGCTGCGGTTGCGATCCCGCAGATCGAGATAATCTGGATACGATTCACTTGAGTCTTTGTCGGTTCCGTGCTCGATTGTGTAGAGGCTCTCCGGCCGGGGCACATCCAGCGCACGCAGGATTAAACCATTCATTGCGCTAAAGACGACGGCGTTCGCACCGATGGCCACAGCCAGCGTCAGCACCGCGACCGCCGTGAATCCGGGATTCTTCTTGAGCATGCGAACCGCGAACCGTAAGTCCTGCCAAAGCGTTTGCATGGCCACATCCCCTGAATTCCGGTGAGTTAAGGGCACGCATTCTTCCGACCTTCCTCTCCATTAACTCCCTGTAGTAGCTATGTTTATCAGATTACGGACAGCAGGGAGGACCCAAGCTGTCCGGTTGCGGGAGGAAGCCGTCGCGGAAACGGACAGCTATCCGCAGTCAGATTCCGATTTGTCGGGCAAGAACGAAGCCGCTTGTGCGGCAGACGCTGCGCGTGAGGTAGTGGAGCGGTGGTTGCCTGGCTGTTGAGATAAATTGTCGGGTCATAAGGAGGCCGTCCCCATGACCCGACTTCGCAAAATGATGCTGGAAGAACTCCAGCGTCGTAACTTTTCTGAAGATACCATACGCCGTTACATCCACACAGTCGAAGATTTTGCTCGACACTTCAACCGTCCACCGGATCGCCTAGGCCTGCGGCACATTCGCGAATACCAAGCCCACTTGTTCCAGAAGCGGAAGTTATCTTCGGGTTCCGTTACGAACCACCTGGCGGCTCTGCGCTTTTTCTACATCCAGACGCTCAAGAAAGCCTGGAGCGTCGCCGAGACCCCCTACCCGAAAAAGAATCATCACCTTCCAGCGATCCTCAGCCAGGAAGAGGTCGCAGGACTCATCGATGCCGCTGGCACTCCCTTCCATCGCACTCTGCTCATGACGCTCTACGCTACCGGTCTGCGGCGTGCTGAGGTAACTCACTTGAAGGTCAGCGATATCGACAGCAAGCGCATGGTGATTCATGTCCGCGGAGGAAAGGGCCGCAAAGACCGCGATGTCCTGCTCAGCCCCAAGCTGCTCGAAGAACTGCGCAAGCACTGGCATCGGTTGCGGAGAAAAACCAACGACTGGCTCTTTCCCGGCAACCGTTGGCATACTGCGAATCACCCGATCGACGCAAAAACGCTATACCAAGCCTGCCAAGGAGCCGCGAAGCGCGCGGGTCTCAACCGGGCCATCCATCCCCACACCTTACGCCATTGCTTTGCCACTCATCTGCTCGAGGCCGGCGCTGATCTGCGCACCATTCAGATCCTGTTAGGCCATCAAAGTTTGGAACAAACTGCCATCTACCTCCATCTCTCCAAACGTCACCTGAATGCCACACCGAGTCCTCTGGACTCGCTACAACTGAAAGACGAGTCAACACAGGAAGGGTAAATGAGTCGGCCGCCCCTTGAGGTGGCCGATCTTATCCGCAGCGCAGGAGCTGCTTTTATCGAACGAAATCGCCAGTGGATCCGCTGGAGGCAGGTCAAAGTGTTGCGGGCCATTGCGCGGTGTCGTACCGCGGCACTCGGCGGTCATGTCGATCAATGTACTCGCTGCGGGCATCGCGCCACCATTTCGTACAACAGCTGCCGCAATCGCCATTGCCCCAAGTGTCAGACGGCTGCCCGGGAGCGCTGGATCGGCGCGCGTCAGAAGGAACTTCTCCCGACGCGCTACGTCCACGTAGTCTTTACACTTCCCGCATCGTTGGCACGCTTGGCGCTACAAAACAAAAAGCTCATCTATGGCCTGTTGCTCCGCGCCACCGCCGAGACACTTCTTGAGGTCGCCCGGGATCCCCAACACCTTGGCGCGGAAATTGGGTTCTTCAGCGTGCTTCACACCTGGAATCAGAAACTCAGTTTGCATCCCCACGTGCATTGCGTCATTCCCGCCGGTGGGTTGAGTCTAGATCACACTCACTGGATAAAATCACGCTCGCGATTTTTCCTCTCCATCAAAGTGCTCCGTCGCGTCTTTCGCGGAAAGTTCGTCGCTGGCCTCCAGCAAGCCTTCCAGAGCGGCCGACTGCAGTTCCATGGAAAGTTAGCTCCGCTCTCTCTGCCCAAAACCTTCGCTGCCTGGCTACGGCTACTGTTCCGAAAAGACTGGGTGGTTTACGCGAAACCTCCCTTCGGTGGCCCGGAATACGTGCTCCAGTATCTGGGCCGCTACACCCATCGCGTGGCCATCTCCAACCATCGCCTGGTCTCGTTTGCCGAAGAGAAGGTCACCTTCCGCTGGCGGGACTCCGCTCATAACAACGAACAGAAACTCTTAACCGTATCGCTTGATGAATTCCTACGCCGATTCCTCTTGCACTTGCTCCCCAAAGGTTTCGTGCGCATTCGCAATTTTGGTTTCCTGGCCAATCGGCGACGTGCCGCTTTCCTGCCGCTATGCTTTCACTTGCTTGACGCAGCACAAGAACCGCAGGCAGATCAAAATGCCGCTGATTCGAACGGTCTTTGGCGTTGTCCCAAGTGTGGTGGACCGATGGTAGTTGTCGAAAGGTTCACCGCTGCCGAGATCCAACTTCGGTCTCCACCGTTGCTCACTTCTGCCGCATGAAACGCTTCTCTCCAACCCGCATCCTGCGCGCCTCTCGGCGTGCTCTGTCTCTCTGCGTCTTAACGCAGAACAAAACTCCATTCTCAACTTCCTCAGCGCGTCCTCCACGATACTCTCTTGCCCCAGTCTGTTCCCGCCGTCTTCTGCCGTGCTCTACCGCACAGTCTCCGCGACACTCCACACCGCTGTCTCCTCCCATTCAATCTCCATAGGGCCCGCGTCCGCCGCAACCACAAGCGGCTTCCTTCTAGCCGCCTTAATCGAACGCGCGCAGAGCTACATGCCCACCTTCACTGCTCTGCCAAAACGCGCGTCCGATTAAGCACTAACGCTACTCGAAGCCTATCTCCAAGTCCTGATTAACTAATCAGATGGGATGAGAAGGCCGGTCTCCGCGGGATGCGATAAGCTCCCAAGGTTCGACGCGCTCGAAGCGCAAAGAAAAGGAGACCGGCTATGAAAAAGACTAGCACTGTTCGGGTAAATGGAAACATGATTTTCAAAGGACACAAGCTCACGATTGGTCTGGACCTCGGCGATCGCTGGTCGTTCTACTGCGTTTTAGATGAAGCAGGCAAAATCATTCTGGAACAGAAACTAGCGACCACACCGGAAGCGATGAAGCAGACATTTGGAAAGATACCGCGGAGTCTGATCGCCCTGGAGACCGGAACCCATTCCCCTTGGGTCAGCCGGCTGTTAACGGAGTTGGGACACGAAGTGATCGTGGCGCACGCACAAAAAGTGGAATTGATCACCAAGAGCACTCGAAAAGATGATCGACACGATGCGCGAACCCTGGCACGGCTGGCGCGGATCGATCCCGAGCTGTTGGGGCCGGTGCGGCATCGCAGTGCCCAGGCGCAAATCCACCTGACGGTGATCCGGGCGCGGGCCGAACTGGTGCGTGCGCGAACCGCCTTGGTGAACGCCGCCCGCGGGTTGGTGAAGTCTTATGGCCTACGACTGCCCCGGTGTGGCACGCAGCAGGTGAGCCGGGAGCTGGCCGCGGGATGGTGCACCGAGTTGCGCGAGGTTCTGGAGCCGTTGCTCAAAGAAATCGAATCCCTGAATGAGCGCATCCAGGAATACGACGCAGGGATAGAGAAAATCGCGAAAGAAAGTTACCCGCACGTTGCGCTGCTCAAACAGGTGAAGGGTGTAGGAACACAGATCGCGCTGACGTATGTGCTGACCCTAGAAGACCCGCATCGCTTCCGGAAGAGTCGGGATGTCGGCTGTTTTCTGGGGTTGCGACCTGGCCGTCGGAACTCTGGGCAGAGCGAACCACAGAAGCACATCAGTAAAGAAGGAGACCGCTATTTGCGGACGATGCTGGTGCAAGGCGCACATTATATTCTGGGGCCATTTGGAGAAGACAGTGATCTACGGCGGTGGGGACTGAAGCTGGCGGAGCGCGGAGGAAAAAATGCCAAGAAACGAGCGGTGGTGGCGGTGGGCAGAAAGCTCGCGGTACTGCTGCATCGGTTGTGGGTGAGTGGAGAGGTCTACGAACCACTGCACAATAGCCACCAAGCGATGCGCGCCGTGGCAGCCTAGAGGGAAGAGCTGGCGACAAAACCGGGGAGGCTAGGAGTCCAGGGAGTTGGCGATCGTCGTTCCTAGGCCATCCTGGCGCGAAATTTCTCGGGGAAAAACTGGGAAAGGCAGGAAGAAAGAGAAAAGGAGCAAAAAAGAGAGAAGGGAGATTCTATCCAAGAGCCGAGCTCGACCGCCGAGATCAGGTGACTGCGACTAACTCCTGGCCCAGTTTCCTTCGCAAGGGGGAACAGAGGTCGATTATCAGGTAGCAGCACCTACTGAATCGAGTACACCCAACTTGCACCGAGCGACAATCGCTCAAAAAAGAGTGCGGATGGAAGGGTGGCGACAGAGGCGGCTTGACTCCATGGGAACAATTTGAACAGAGAAGAAAGAAGAAGGAAGAAAAAAAGAGAGAAAAAATGAAAGAACAGACTTGACACTCACCGGCCTTCTCATGGAAGGAGTTACGCCAGACGCTGTCGAGGAGAGTTCGATTTCGCCGGTCCATCGTTCCTAGGTTTTCGGCCTTTCCACGACTTTCCCAACAACAGAAAGAATCGCGCACTCGGAAACATGGGCCTTTATCGTATTGGCTCACTTGAGCATTTTGAAGCTGGAAAGCATCGGCAAGAAGTACTTTTGGTAGGAAAAATCGTTGCCGCCGACCTCCCGGTCCCAACTGACGAGGAGGAGGCGCCCGCTCGGAAGCGTGCGATATGCAGCGCCCTCTTCCTCGAAGAGTTCGCACGGATTCGAACCTGTGCAAACCACCGCGACTTCCCCCTTAAATTCGTTCGTATCGACGGCCACTCTTTTGAGTCCATCGCCGGGACCAAGCGATGTGTGAAGTTTCACCCAATCGGATGGCGTTGACTGGAGCAGATACCACGGGCCACCGGGCTTGATGTTCCAGTCCTCGATGACGCCACTGGTCCCGGTAATATGGACCTCGATGATCGCTCCGTCGTCGAAAGAACCTCCCCCTTCTTGCGACTGGGTCGGACCATCCATCTCCAAACCAAACAGCGTGCGGGTTTCCCCGGCATAGGCGGGGCGCTGGCCACCTGAAGGCATTTTGCCATAGTTGTCTACGTAGCTGGCGTCAAATTCCCAGTCCGTGGGATAGGCGATCTCAAAGCCGTATTCGGAATTGCGGTAGTGTTTCCAGATGGACGTATCCTGCGCAGCGGCGAAAAGGAGCGCACTGGCGAAGAGAACGATGAAAAGACCAACTGCTATCTTTCGAGTCATGGAGCCAGAGTAGCTCAAAAAAGCCCCGTGAAATGTTTCACCGGCGTCGTGTTATTCAGAACGTAAACCTACAGGGTTTCTTGATTGTTGTGGTCGATCTAATTCTGAGGCTAGTTCACTTAAGTCCTTCCATGAGAAGGCCGGTGAGTGTCAAGTCTGTTCTTTCATTTTTTCTCTCTTTTTTTCTTCCTTCTTCTTTCTTCTCTGTTCAAATTGTTCCCATGGAGTCAAGCCGCCTCTGTCGCCACCCTTCCATCCGCACTCTTTTTTTGAGCGATTGTCGCTCGGTGCAAGTTGGGTGTACTCGATTCAGTAGGTGCTGCTACCTGATAATCGACCTCTGTTCCCCCTTGCGAAGGAAACTGGGCCAGGAGTTAGTCGCAGTCACCTGATCTCGGCGGTCGAGCTCGGCTCTTGGATAGAATCTCCCTTCTCTCGCCTACGTAGCGCTGCATCATCCCGCTCTTTCTGCCGGTAGCGCCAACTGCCACGGTTCATCCCGATCAGACCACAGGCGCGTCGTTCGCTCAGCTTTCCTTCTTCGCGAACCACCCGCACGGCCTCTCGCTCGGCCTGCGGGCCTACCACTTTTTTGACAGCACCACCTTCATTGCATCGATATCCAGCGCCCTGCGCCACGATCTTCTTCAGCCGTGCGTTCTCCTCTTCGGGCAGACGCAGCCGACGCATTTCGCTGACTTCCATGTTCTCGTATTTCGCCTTCCACTTATAGAACGTCACCGCGCTGATGCCCGCTCGCCCGCACAGATCTTTCACCGCAGTTCCACCCGCCGCTTCCCTCAATACAGCAATGATCTGCTCTTCGCTGAATCGACTCCTCTTCAATCACTCGGACACGCTATAGAACGGTCACAGGATGCTATTAGAGCCGCCAGGACAAACGCGTACACATGCGCTCTGGAGCACTGCCAGCGGTCTTTAAGTTGAGAGATGGTAAAGAAGGCTTGGCGGGCAGAGGCACATTGGCGCTGTGTCTCAACGGCAGCAGCAATAGCGTCAATAGGAAGCCCGAATAAATTGGCAAATTCGGTTAGACTGAGCGAAGTATCAGAAAATCTAGCTTCTTGAGCAGACATAACAAGACCTCACGGAAGAAGGCAAACCCTCTTCCAATTTCTTAATTTTGGTGTGGGATTCAGTTCGATGCTAGGTTGGCTTGCTCTAAATTACACATCGAGTGCCGCGCTCAGGCAGGATTGACCCACCGCTACCGTAATATATACTGAACGTATACTATCATAATTAAGGGCCTTTGTCAGGCAATTTCTGGGCCGTTTCGACATTTTTTGTTTTTTTAGGTTTTAGTATTTAAGATTTATCAGCGAACGCTGGGGACAACATGCGGGGTTCAAACCGTGGCATGTTTTCTGGCATGTTTCTCTAATCTGCCTTCTAACTTATAGAAAATAAGCGGGTGAACCTGTAAGCCGGATTCTGTCCGCTGTGCGTTTGTAATCCCGACTTGTATCGGGATTCGCAAATACGCAGCGCGATGATCATTCCTCTAGGACCCGAATCGCTTCGGGACTCAAGCAGCCTACCCGAGGGTCGCAGCAATCACTCCTTCGAGTGAATCGCATACGGGCTGGGCCAGCCCTCCCCTTCTATTTGGCCTTGCTCCACGCGGGGTTTTCCGTGCCCCGGATGTTGCCATCCGGGCGGTGGGCTCTTACCCCACCTTTTCACCCTTGCCAAATGCGCCGACCGATAGTGGCGAGCCCTAGGTTTTGCCTCGGGCTTGCCGCCGAAGTTCAAGCGTCACCGGCGGTCTATTTTCTGTGGCACTTTCCGTAGCCGCGCTCCAAGAGACGCTTTCGCATGCCTCAAATGCGGCCCCCTGGCGTTACCAGGCGCGTTGCCCTTCACCCTGAGAGGCTGCCAGTAGCAGCTTCGAGGGTTGTGGAGTCCGGACTTTCCTCCCGTCCACCTCGCTTGCGCGAAACGGACCGGCGATCACCCGGCTCACCCGCCAGCTGAATTATACCATCTGCGGAAACGCGTCTTCCTATTTCGTTGCAACCAGCGTTTCGAATTGCGTTTCATCCAAGGTCGGAACGCCCAGAGACTCCGCTTTGTCGAGCTTTGATCCCGCATCAGAACCTACAACCACGTAGCTCGTTTTCTTGCCAACGGAGCCGCCGGCTTTACCGCCGTGCGCGGCCACGAGCGCTTCGGCTTCCTCTCGCGTGCGATTCGCCAGCGTCCCGGTAAAAACAAAAGTCTTGCCCGCAAACTTCGCACTGATCGGCGCCGCTCGCTCTTCTTTCATATTTACACCGACGGCCCGCAAGCGCTCGATCAGCTTGCGATTCGCCGACTCAGAGAAGAATTCCAGCACGCCCTCCGCCACTTTTGGGCCCACTTCGCCGACTTCCATCAATTGTTCCCCGGAAGCCGTCGCTAACTTCTCCATGGAGCAGAAATGTTCCGCCAGTAACTGCGCCGTGCGCTCGCCGACGAACGGCATTCCAATCGCATAAATCAGCCGCGCCAGGCTGTTTTTCTTGCTGGTCGTTATTTCGTCGATCAAATTCTGTGCGGACTTTTCTGCCATGCGGTCCAAATCCGCGAGGCGTTCCAGATCCAGCTTGTAAAGATCCGCAAAGTCCTTCACCAGATTTTTTCCAAGCAGTTGATCGACGATCTTCTCTCCCAACCCGTCGATATTCATCGCGTGGCGCCCCGCGAAATGAAGGAACGATTCCCTTCTGCGCACGGGACAAGAGACATTCACGCAGCGATACGCAATTTCGCCTTCCACGTGGTGCACATGCATTCCGCATACCGGGCATTTCTCCGGCATCTTGAACGGCTTCTCTTCAGATCCGTGCTTCACCACTTTTAGGACGTGAGGTATCACTTCGCCGGCGCGTTCAACCAGCACGGTATCTCCGGCATGAATTCCAAGCCGCTCGACTTCATCCATATTGTGCAGCGTGGACTTCACGACTGTGACACCGCCGATCTGGACCGGTTCAAAAACTGCGAAAGGGGTCAGCACTCCGGTCCTTCCCACGCTAACGAGAATTTCCCTAACGAGCGTGGTTTCCTGGTGTGCGGGATATTTGTAAGCGATTGCCCAGCGCGGAGCCTTCGATGTGAAGCCAACTTCATTTTGCAGCGCAATCTTATTGACCTTGACTACAATCCCATCGATCTCGAATGGAAGCTTCTCGCGCTTCGACTCCCACCTACGAATGTATTTCTCCACCGCTTCGATCGATTCGCAAACTTCCCAATCCTCGCTGACCTTGAAGTGCAGATCGGAAAGCGCCTCCAGAATTTCGGAGTGGCGTTTCTTCGGAGCGCGCCCCTCCACCAACAAATAGTAGGCGAAGAAGTCCAGTCGCCGCGAGGATGTGATGTTAGGGTCCAGCACGCGCACAGAGCCCGCCGCCGCGTTGCGCGCATTTGCGTACCGCTTGCCGCCAATGGCATCTTGTTGTTCGTTTAATCGCTCGAAGGCTTTGCGCGTCATGATGCCTTCACCGCGCACTTCGAAAGTACTCGGCAGGCCAGCCTTCTTGAGCCGCGCTGCATCCAAGTTCAGAGGGATCGTTCGGATCGTTCGAACGTTCGCTGTTACGTCTTCTCCGGTCCTGCCATCGCCGCGCGTAACGCCCCGAACCAGAGAGCCGTTTTCGTACAACAACGACATGCTCAGCCCATCAAATTTGTGTTCGGTTGTGTATTCGATTTTTTCGCGCCCAGTTGTCTGCCGCACGCGCCGGTCGAAGTTGGCCAATTCCTCGAACGAAAAGGCATTGTCCAAGCTTACCATGGGCGTTCGGTGCTGAACTGTTTGAAATCCTTCGCGCGGCGCGCCGCCCAATCGTTGCGTGGGAGAATCTGGCGTGACCAGCTTGGGGTTTTCGGCTTCGAGCTGCTTGAGCCGCTTCATAAGGCGGTCGTATGTCGCGTCGGAAACTTCCGGATCGTCCGCCACGTGGTAAAGATAATCGTGGTGGCGAATTTCTTCTCGAAGGCGCTGAGTCTCTTTTATGGCGTCACTGCTTTTGGACATGAAAACCCCGAACGGATGCAGTCGGTTCAAGCATCCAGGTATTATACAATGCGCGGTTGTCTCTAAGGATTGAGCGAACCCATGACCCACGGCATTACCGACGCGCTGCTAATCTATAATCCCACCAGCGGGCGACACCGCCGCCGGCGGTTCGCGGAAATCGAGCAGAGCGTCCGCATTTTAAAAGAAGCCGGCATCCGCGCCGAGTTGGCACCCACCGAGGGACGCGGCCATGCCAAGGAACTCGCGCGGCACGCTGTGAAGCAATCACGTGGAATGGTAATCGCCTGCGGCGGAGACGGTACGCTAAACGAAATTATTAACGGCCTTGCCGGAAGTCAGGTTCCTTTAGCTTTGCTGCCGGCCGGGACTGCGAATATCCTCGCGAAAGAGCTTGGAATTCCCTGGGACATTCCTCATGCGGCCCGACTGATCGCCGATGGCGTCGTGCGGCGCATCGCCATCGGACTTGCGATATCCGGCAATGGAAAACATTCCGCCGCTCTTCCGAACGAGGGCCGCTACTTTTTGTCCGTTGGGGGCGCGGGGCCCGACGGCGCCATCGTGCATGCTGTTGATGAAGGATTGAAAAAACGCGCTGGGGTTCTGGCCTATTGGTACGAGGGTTTCAAACAGCTTGTCAGTTATGGCTTTCCTGAGATGAACGTTCATTGCGACGGGCAGACGCGGCGCGCCTCTATCATCGTGGTCGGTAGAACGGTAAATTACGGCGGCCCGTTCAAGATCACCACGGGCGCGAGCTTGTTCGAAGATTCTTTCGAGATGGTCACGAACTCCACCTGCAGCCGCTTTCGCTACCTCACTTGCCTTCCAGCATTGTGGCTCGGGAAACTCCGCAAGATGCGCGGCATCGATTCGTGGAAAGCGACGGAAATAACCTGCGAGCCGGTGGGAACAGCCGCAGTGTACGCGCAAGTGGACGGCGAGCCCATTGGCCCGCTCCCTCTGATTTTTCGCATCGTGCCCAACGCGTTGTCGATCGTCACTCCCGCAGCGCTGCGAGCATAATTTTTCCGGAAGGACCCGAGCCTGGAACCGATCACTCATGGCCTAGCGTCGTTCGCGCTAGCGCGTGCATTGCAAAAGCGTCTTCCAAAATATGGCACGGCAATGCTCGTCGTCTCCGGCGTCGCAGCTGATCTCGATTACTTGAGTTACTTCGGCGGGGCCGGTGCATTTCTCAGGTTTCATCGCACGCTGCTGCATTCCCTTTTTGGCTCCGCGCTAGTCGCATTCATTGTTGCGGCGGCTTTCTTAGCAGCACATAAACTCCGCAGGGCCGTTCCATCAACAAATTCGAATTTCTCACTGCTCGAATTTCGAGCTGGCCCCGGCTTGCTTGTTTGCGCCGTAGGTGCGGCGAGCCACATTTTGCTGGACCTCGTCAGTGGAGTCGGCGTCCAACTTTTCTGGCCCTTTCGCGCTGGTTGGGAGGGATGGGAGCTGCTGAATAATCTCGACCCATGGATTTTGACTTCGCTGGCGGCTGCTCTGCTGTTGCCGCAATTGCTGCGGCTCGTCAGCGAAGAAATTGGCGATCGAAAAAAGACTGTTCGCGGGCGAGGCGCAGCAACCGCCGCGCTCGTGATTCTTGTTCTTTACGTAGGTGCGCGCGCCGACTTGCACGCCCAGGCGATACACTTGCTGGCTTCACGCGAATATCGCGGTAGGCCGCCTCTCGCAGCCGCCGCGTTCCCGTCGCCGTCACCTTTCGTTTGGCGCGGCGTGGTATCCACCGACGCTACCATTGAAGAGTTACAAGTCTCTCTGCTGCCGGGTGCCGAGTTCGATCCTGATCGCAGTTTCACTCGCTACAAGCCCGAAGCTTCTGCCCCGCTCGATGCCGGCCAGCGCACGCCAGCGGCCATCGCGTTTCTGACATACGGGCGCGTCCCTTTCGCGAGCGTTCATCGCGTCGGGGATGGCTATCGCTTCGAATTGCACGACCTGCGATTCGTTTCAAACGACGCCAGCCCGGAAAACATCTTCGTGCGCGTGGACTTCAACAACGATCTCCGGATTAAGAGTGAAGAATTGCGCTACCCGTCGTCGAAAAATCCCTGACCCTAGATTTACTTTTTTGCTGGTGAGTGGCGGAACGTCAAGTGCGTAGCGATGTACAGAACAACGAGAAGTCCAACCACTGAAAGAGCGAACGCGCGGCTATGCGCAATTAAGAAATCCAGTGCCGCGTCGCCATACATAACTGCAAGAATTCCTTCGGCGGCGTAACGCAAACTTCGCCCAAGCAAAACCCCCAACACAAAAGTCCGCATCGGTACTTGAAAAACTCCCTCGGCCAGGACGAATGGTTTGAAGGGCAGCGGTGGTGGAAGAATCGCGGGAAGAAAAATACTCAAGAATCCGTTCTGGTCGACCCAATTCTTGATCGTCTCCGCTTTTCCTCCCGCATGACGACGAAAAAATGCTTCGCCTCCTTTTTTCGCCAACAAATACAGCCAGATGCAGCCTGCGATCGAGCCGATGGCGGCCACTGCCGCGTAATACGGCATGCGCTTCGGATTCACAAACGAAAGTTGGATCACCAGCGCATCCGTGACGAGCGGAAACGAAAGCACCGAAGAATCCAGAAACGCGACGAGAAATAGCCCTCCGCCGCCCATCGTCTCGACGAGATGTTGCAGCCAGACCGGCAGCTTGTGCGGATGCATCCTTCGCCAATCTCCTGGGAAAAACCGCACGGATTGTAACAGAGTTGGCGATACCGTTCGTTTGGTCGGGCGACGAACAGCGCGACATAGGATCTCGCGCGCCGCTTACCAGAATCGAGAATTGCTGATTCATCGCCGGTCGGATAGAATTTGTTACTTGAGTGCTCCGCATCCTTCCATGACACTTCTGAAAGATCTCAACGCACGCCAGCGCGAAGCTGTGCTCGCGACCGAAGGGCCGCTGCTCGTCCTGGCGGGCGCAGGCACGGGGAAAACCCGGGTCATAACCTATCGTGTCGCGCATCTGCTCGAACAAGGCATTCCGGGTAACACGATTCTCGCGGTCACTTTCACCAACAAAGCCGCGGAGGTAATGAAGCAACGCATCAGCGACCTGCTGCGTTCCAGTGGCCGCGATGATTCGGACGTCTGGGTCTCCACATTTCATTCCTTCTGCGCGCACCTCTTGCGCCGCGAGGCAAAGAATCTCGGATTGCCTCGCGATTTCGCCATCTACGATGACGACAACCAGAAGACCGCCATCAAGCGCGCCATCGAGCAGTTGGGGTTTTCGGCTGAAGACCACCCTCCCCGAAGTGTCCGCGCGCAAATCAGTCACGCGAAAAATAACGGGATTACTCCGGACGATATGGAGGCCGAAGCCCAACAGTCGCGCGATCCCGATCGGAAAGACGTTGCCGCAATCTTCCGCACGTACGAAACGATGTTGCGAAACGCCAACGCGCTCGATTTTGACGATCTTCTCTTGCGCGCTATGGAGCTTCTGCGCGAACATCCAAAAGTCCGCGACGCTTGGAACTCGCGGTTCCAATATTTGATGGTCGATGAGTTTCAGGACACCAATCGGGCGCAAGAAGAAATCGTGCGCCTCCTCGCTGGAAACCGGAAAAACGTTTGTGTAGTGGGCGACGAGGATCAATCCATTTATGGCTGGCGTGGCGCGCGCGCTGGCAATTTGAAGCGGTTCACGCAAGACTTTGCCGACGCCAAACTCATCCGCTTGGAGGAGAACTACCGCTCCACACAAACGATCCTGGACGCGGCGGCTGCGGTCGTTGAGAACAATACCGGCCGTCTGGGAAAAAAGCTTCAAGCGACTCTGGGAGCGGGCGAAAAATTACGGTTTTTCGAGGCCCGCGATGCTCCGGCCGAAGCAGAATTCATCTGCGACGAGATCGCGACCCTCATGCGCAACGATCCTGACGCGCGCGTGGCGGTCCTCTACCGTACCAGCGCGCAGTCGCGATCGTTCGAAGAAGTTTTGCGCCGCCTCGGAATCCGCTATCGCGTCGTGGGTGGCTTCAGTTTTTACGAACGCGCAGAAGTTCGCAATGCCTTGGCCTATGTTCGTTTGTTGTTCCATCCGGAAGATGACGTCGCGCTTTTGCGCGTGTTGAATGTGCCTCCGCGCGGCATCGGCACTGTCACCGTAGCGATGCTGGAATCTCGCGCAAGAAAGGCCGGCCAATCCCTGTGGGATGTGATTCGCTCTGGCGAATTTCTTACCGGCAAGAAATTCAGCGGCGCACTGAATTATTTTCGACAACTCATTGAAGATCTTCAGGCGGAGGCTGCGGATTTGTCTCCGTCGCATTTGATCGAAGGGGTGCTGGAGCAGACAGGCTACCTCGACTGGGTCGAACAACAGGACAATCTCGAGCATACGTCGCGCTCCGACAATCTGCGCGAGCTGGCCAATGCCATGGCCGAAGCCACCGAGCAGGGTCAGACGCTGGAAGACGTGCTGGACCGTGCCGCGCTGGTCGCCGACTCTGATGATTATGACGAAACGATTCCCGTCTCGCTGATGACTCTTCACAGCGCCAAAGGGCTCGAGTTCGATTCGGTTTTCTTGGCCGGCCTGGAAGAGGGGGTTCTGCCTCACAGCCGCTCGCTCGATCAGACCGCTGATGTTGAAGAGGAGCGGCGTCTGTTCTACGTCGGAATCACGCGGGCAAAGCAGTCGTTGCTTTGCTCCCGCGCCGTCTACCGCCGCACCTACGGTGAGAAACGCTTGCGAGCTTCGCTTCCCTCTCGCTTCCTGGCCGAACTTCCCGGCGAGCTTATCGAAGCAGTTTCCGGGTCGCTCTCCGAACCGGGCGAAACACGCCGTTACGAAGCCGACCCAGACTACGCCGCGAGTTATTCGTACCGCCAGCAGCAGAGGCATTCGTCGTATGGCCGAACCCAAACGCCCAAGCCACGCCGTGGCACGAAAGATCCGCTTATCGGAACGCGTGTTCGCCATTCCAAATATGGCCTGGGAACAATCATCGAGATTGAAGGCGAGGGCGAAGAGCGCAAGTTAACCGTAAGTTTCCAGGATTACGGCGCGAAAAAACTCGTCGAGCGTTACGCCAATCTTCAACTGGCCTAGGCGATCGACGAATTATAATCCCTTCCAAAGTTGCCAAGCGGCACAATTATCAGCCACCCGGCTCAGTCCGCTGTAGGATGTGTGCGCCTAAACCGCATCCGCGGGTAGAGTGGTTGCGCGAATCCACAGTACAAGGTAGAGTTTTTCTCTAGCACCGGGAAGGTGGCGATTGGGCTCACAGCTTTTTCGCAAGAAAGACATCGACCAGCTCATCACCGATTCGCAGGACCCCGAAAAGCGGTTGAAGAAATCTCTCGGCTGGCTGAGCCTCACTTCGCTCGGCATCGGCGCCGTAATCGGTTCGGGAATTTTCACCATAGTTGGAACAGCCATCGCAGGGCAGACACTTCGGTTCAAATCGGTGCTAAACGCGCCGCTTCTCGAATATCTGATTTACCATTCCGCGTCTTTTGGCCGCCCTGGCGCGGGCCCGGCGATTGCCCTTTCGTTCATTCTGGTTGCGGTAGTTTGCGGATTTGCCGCGCTGTGCTACGCCGAACTCGCCGCAATGATTCCTATCGCCGGCAGCGCCTATACGTACACGTACGCGACCATGGGCGAATTGATTGCGTGGATCATCGGCTGGGACTTGATTCTCGAGTACGCAGTTTCGAACATGGCCGTCAGCGTCGGCTTCTCCGCGCACATCGTTGACTTGCTGGATTGGTTCGGCATTCGCCCGCCGCTTCGCTGGATTGTTCCAGCTTACCTTCCAAGCGGCTTGCCTGACCTGCAAGGCAATGCCCTGTATGGACCCGGCTGGCATTTCGGCTTCAACTGGCCCGCATTCATCATCGTGATGTTGCTTACGATTGTTCTAGTGCGCGGGATTCGCGAGTCGGCTGAAGCAAACAACATCATGGTGATGCTGAAAATTGTCGCCATTCTGATTTTTGTCGGATTTGGATTGCACTTCATTCATCCGAGCAACTGGCATCCGTTTGCTCCCAACGGCTGGCCGGGAATTCTTACCGGCGGCTCGATCGTGTTTTTCACTTACATTGGATTCGACTCGGTCTCGACTGCGGCGGAAGAGTGTAAAAATCCTCAACGGGATTTGCCGATCGGAATTATTACCACGCTGGTAGTTTGTACCGTGCTCTACATCGCGGTCGTCGTGGTGTTGACGGGCATCGTCCCATGGCACACGCTCATGGACGACGCGGCTCCGGTTGTCAACACGATGAAGCGGCTTCACTTTGGCAATATCCAAGTAGTAGTCCTGCTGGGCGCCCTGCTCGGCATGATTTCTTCGCTACTCGTTTTTCAACTCGGGCAAGCGCGCGTTTGGTTTGCGATGTCTCGCGATGGGCTTCTGCCCGGCGTTTTCAGCCACGTGCATAAAACCTTCCGCACTCCGGATTTTTCTACCTGGGTCGCCGGATTTCTCGTAGGTATTCCCGCCGGATTGCTGGATATTGGCACGCTAGCGGACCTTTCCAATATCGGCACGCTTTTTGCCTTCGCTCTAGTCGCCGGAGGAGTTTTGATCCTCCGTTACACACAACCGGACCGCCCGCGAGCCTTTCGCGCGCCAGGGGGACCTATTGCGCCTGTTCTCACGATTCTCACCTGCTTGCTGCTGATGGCCGGCCTTCCCATCACAAACTGGATTCGGTTTTTCGTCTGGCTGATTATTGGATTGATTTTTTACTATTCTTACGGCCACCGAAAAAGCCAGCTTTCGAACGCAAATTTGGCTTCCGCAGCCGCGGAGAAAAAAAGATAATGCGGATCCGCCTCCTCTCCGGGCTGATGCTTCTGTTTATGGCCCTGGTCTTTTGTTTGCCATCTTCGTTTAGCTGGGGTGAAAACGCAGACCGTCTGGTCGCGAATAAAGCGGTAGACACACTTCCCGAAGAGATGCAGCCCTTTTTTCAAGCCCATCGCCAATTTTTGGTTCGGCACGTGACCGACCTACAGGAATCCGTGCCAAAGGGCGTGATGCCATTTGAGCACCCGCGCGCGCCGGATTTCGTGGAACTCGATCACTATGGGCCGTTTCCTTTTTCCGCGCTTCCCCGCGATTACAATCACGCGGTTTTGAAATTCAACCGCCGTGTGCTCGAACAATACGGCTTGCTTCCGTGGCAAGTGGGAACTTACAGCAAGCGCTTGACGGATGCGTTTCACGATCACAATTGGAGCGAGGCAAAGCTTTCCGCGGCCATGCTCGCTCACTACGTCACGGCGGCGCACGATCCCTTTAAGACAACGATTAATTTTGACGGCAAACTCACAGGTCAGGCAGGAGTGAATGACCGGTTCGGGACAGGATTGGTGGATCGCTACCAGCTTTTTTTCTTCGTGAAGCCTAGTGAGGCTGTGTTCATTCACGATCCCACCGACCGCGCGTTTGAAATTTGTTTGACCGCTCATTCCTTGCTCGAAAGGGTGCTTCTTGCTGACCGCCGGGCGCATGTGGGTCTCGCCGGCTACACCGATGAATACTACGATCGCTTCTACGCCGAAGCCGGGACGCTACTGGCCAGCCAGCTTTCGGACGCCGCGACTGATGTGGGCTCTTATTGGATGACCGCATGGATCAACGCCGGCCGTCCGCAGCTTCCGTCTCAATAAACTAGCCATGGCTACGCAAACAATCCGGCCTCCCACACCGATCGACAACCTTCCGAAGGCTGAGCTGCATTTGCATCTCGAAGGAACTATTCGGCCGCAGACTGCCCTGGAATTAGCTGCGCGGCACGGAGTGACTTTGGCTCCGGAAGACGTCGCCGTACGCTACCGCTATTCTGACTTCCGCGGTTTCCTGGAAACCTTCAAATGGGTAACTTCTTTCCTGCGCGGTCCTGAAGACTACGCTCTGATCACTCGAAATCTAGCAGAAGAACTGGTGAAGCAAAACGTCGTTTACGCCGAAATTACCATTTCTGCCGGCGTAATGCTTCGCCGCACCCAAAATGTGGAAGCAAACTTTCAAACGATCCGTGAGGTCGCGCAGAGTGTTCCGTTCAGTCGCCTGAAAACGGCGTGGATTTTTGATGCCACGCGCCAATTCGGGCACGACGCAGCAATGGAAGTGGCGCGCTGGGCCGCCAAACTTCAGTCATCTGGGGTCGTCGCGTTTGGTATGGGGGGCGACGAGCTAGCTTTCCCAACTGTAAACTTCCGGCCCGCATTTGATTATGCGCGGCAGCAAGAGTTGCACACGGTGTGCCATGCGGGAGAAATCGGGGGGCCGGAATCCGTTCGCGAGGCTATTGAACTTCTGGGAGCAGAGCGAATCGGGCATGGTATTGCAGTTATGCGCGATGAAGCGCTGGCAAACTCACTCGCCACCACCGGGCGCGTGGTGCTGGAAAATTGTATAACAAGCAATTTGTGCACCGGAGCGCTGGCCAAACAAACTGGAAGACCAGACGCAGCAATGAAAGATCATCCGCTTCCAGATTTTCTCAAGCGCGGGGTTCCGGTGACGCTTTCGACCGACGATCCTGGCCTGTTTAATTCCGACTTGTTGTCGGAGTATTCCCACGCTTCGTCGCTGGGCCTATCCAAAGAGCAGCTCATTCAACTGGCGGAGCAGAGTTTCCTGTCCGCTTTTCTCTCGCCGGAGGACAAGCGCCAGATGCTTGTCGATTTTCATGCCGCGCTGAAGTCCGCTGGGCTGGTATAATCGCGAAGATGAAGGCACACGTTTGGGTCATGTTGAAGTCCACCGTACTCGACCCCCAGGGACAGACAATTCATCGCGCGCTTGGATCGCTTGGATACGCCAAGGTCAAGGATGTTCGCCAGGGGAAATTTTTCGTGCTTGCGCTCGACGGTATGACTCGCGACGAAGCCAGGGCAGAAGTCGAGCGAATCGCTAAGAACGTACTCACTAACCCGGTCATCGAAGAATTCCGCTTCGACATTATTGAATAATCACCGGTACCCGTGACGTTTCTCATACACGAGTCCCCAAGGCCGCTCGCCTCATCAAGAGATGTGCTACCGTAACAGAGTTGGATTTGCCCCGTTTTTAGCGCTCGAATTCACCAAGGAGCGTACGCCGTGTGCGGAATTGTCGGTTATATCGGCCCGAAACGCGTTGTGCCGCTGATTTTAGATGGCTTGAAGCGTCTTGAGTATCGCGGCTACGATTCAGCGGGTATCGCCGTAGTCGGAGAAAATGGGCACCTGAACATTCGGCGCGCACCCGGAAAACTACGCAACCTGGAAGAGTCCATCCGCATTACGCCGCTGGACGGCGTCTACGGGATTGGCCACACGCGCTGGGCCACGCACGGCCGCCCCACCGAAGAGAATGCGCATCCGCATCGCGATTGCACGGGCGAAATCGTCGTCGTACACAACGGCATTATTGAGAACTATCTCGAACTGAAGAACCAGCTCACCAAAGAAGGCCACAAGTTCGTCACCGAAACAGACACCGAGATCATCGCTCACCTGATCGAGAAGTATTCCAAAGATGCGCCGCTTGAAGAAGCTGTTTTGAAAACGGTGAAAGTAATGAGCGGGGCTTACGCGCTGGTTGCGTTGTCCACTCGCGATCCGCTCAAGATAGTCGCCGCGCGTCTGGGCCCGCCGATTGTGGTGGGGCTGGGCGAGAACGAGTTTTTTGTGGCCAGCGATATTCCGGCGATTCTGCAACATACCCGAAATGTCTTCTTCCTCGGAGATGGCGAAGTGGCCGTGATCACGCCCCAAGGCGTCCGCCTGATGGATTTCGAAAGCCATGCGATCCATCGTCCCGTTCAACATGTTACCTGGGACCCGATCATGGCCGAAAAGGGCGGTTTCAAGCACTTCATGCAGAAGGAAATCTTCGAGCAGCCGCGCGCCGTGCGCGATACCCTGCTCGGAAGAATCTCGCAGGAAACTGGAAAAGTCTTCCTCGACCAAATGGACATTACCGAAGAAGAATTTCGAAATTTCCAGGAGGTCAAAATTATCGCCTGCGGAACCAGCTGGCACGCGGCGCTGGCCGGAAAATTCATGATCGAGCGGCTGGCACAGTTGCCCGCCGAGGTGGATTACGGTAGCGAATTTCGCTACCGCGATCCGATCATCGGCCAGAAGAGCCTGGCGATTGCCATTAGCCAATCCGGTGAAACGGCCGATACGCTGGCAGCAGAGCGCGAAGCGCGACAGAAGGGCGCAAAAATCCTGGGAATCTGCAATGTGGTGGGCTCCATGCTTACGCGAGAAGCGCACGGCACTATTTACACGCACGCGGGCCCGGAGATAGGCGTCGCGTCCACAAAGGCCTTCACCGGCCAGCTCACCGCGCTGATGCTTACGGCCTTGTATCTCGCGCAGGTACGCGGGAAATTGACGCCGGCTTCCGCCCAAAGTCTGATGCAGGAACTGACACGCGTTCCGCATAAGATCGAAACAATCCTGCAACGCGATGCGACGCTCGAAGAGCTCGCTCGCTTATTCTTCCGCCACACGGATTTTCTCTACCTCGGCCGCGGGATTCATTATCCGATCGCGCTCGAAGGCGCGTTAAAGTTGAAGGAAATTTCGTATATCCACGCGGAAGGCTATCCGGCCGGCGAAATGAAGCACGGGCCGAACGCGCTCATCGACGAGAATCTACCGGTCGTGATTATCGCCACGCGCGATGAATCGGATCCTGCCTCGATGACGCGTTATGAAAAAACCGTTTCGAATTTGCAAGAAGTGAAGGCGCGGGACGGCATCGTGATCGCCGTGGTCACTGAAGGCGACAAGACGGTTCGCGAGATTGCGGACCACGTAGTCGAAGTACCCGCCACTCCCGAGCTTCTGGCCCCAATTCTCGAAATTGTCCCGCTGCAACTTTTGGCGTATCACATCGCAGTGCGGCGCGGATGCGACGTAGATCAGCCTCGGAATCTGGCTAAGTCCGTCACCGTCGAATAAACGACCGAATCGTATTCCGGTTTTATCTGGCGTGCCGTAAAATTGAACAATGACATGCACGCGCTTTTTTCCGCGACGATACCGCCGCAAGAGCTTTCAGGCCGCAGCAATATTCCTCACATGGATGTTCGTTTCGTTCAGCGCTCTCAGAGCACAATCTCAGTCACCCAAGGGCGGCGCATCTCATCTAGATGCCGTCGAGGTGTCCGGCTCGAAGAGGTTCAGTTCCGGTGAGATCGCCGGTGCGGTTGGCTTGCGCGCGGGCAATATTATTACGCGCGAGGATCTGCAGGCCGCAGCGGACAAGCTCGCGGCGCTCGGTCTTTTTTCCAACGTGCAGTATCACTTTACAACGGTTGTATCTGGTGTCAGAGCAACGTACGAGTTGACCGACACGCCTACGGTTCCTGTTTCATTCGAGAATTTTCCCTGGTTTACCGATGAAGAATTGACCGCCGCGCTCAAGCGCGCGGTTCCTCTGTTCGACGGTAACGCCCCGCAGAGCGGCACGTTACTCAACGCGATGTCTGGCACGCTGGAAAACCTGGTTCAGGCGCGGGGCGTGTTTGGCACCGTGTCGCATACGCTGGTCAATTTTCCTTTGGGCGGCCAACGAATGCAGTTTCGCGTCGAAGGGGCAGAGCTTACGATTAAAGGAGTCGAGTTCTCCGACGAACTTGCCAGCAAGGATCGCGCGATTCAGCAGAGCGCGGGCCAGCTAATCGGAAAGCCGTATTCCCGGAGCGCCATCGAGTTGTTCGAGTTCGAACAGGTACGTCCGGTATATCTTACGCACGCGTTCCTGCACGTGCAGTTTGGTGTGTTGTCGACACGAGTCGTGACCGATGCTGCGCAACCTGGTTTGAACGCAGTTGTGGTGGCTATACCGATCACTCCGGGCCCCGCCTTCAGATGGGGTGGCGTCACTTGGAGCGGAAATTCCGTGGTAACAACGAACGAGCTCAATGCGATCGTCGATTTGAAGCCCGGAGAAATAGCCGACGGAAACAAAATCACCGCGCTATGGGAACGCGTTCAGACTCTGTACGGAGAGCGTGGCTACCTCGATGCGAAGTTGGACGAGACGCCGCAATTCGACGATCAAGCTGCACGAATAATCTACAACGTCACAGTCACCGAAGGCCTGCAGTATCGCATGGGAAACTTAGTGCTCAGCGGCCTCTCGATTGACGGCGAAAAACGCATCCGGGCAGCTTGGGGTATTCCAGTGAATGCGGTCTTCAACGAAAAACTTTACGAAGATTTTCTCGACGCCGGGATCAAGCGCGCTTTTGCCGGAACTCCGGTCCATTACGACAAGATCGGGCGCTTCCTACAGGAAAATCCGGCCATCGGACGAGTCGACGTCCTGTTGGACTTTCAATAGAAAGTTTTAGGCTATACTGGAATTGGAATGCAAATTGAGCCACCTCCGGCGACGGCAACCGCGACGAAGCAATCGCTTGAGATAGATCAAGCGGCCGCATCTCAAAAGGAGCAGCTGCTTTTCGATTCGCTGCGATCGCTCAATTCCCTTCTGGTTGCTTTCTCGGGCGGCGCAGATTCAGCCTACCTTGGGTGGGCTGCGCACCAGGTTCTCGGCAATCGCGCTCTTTCTGTTACTGCGCTCTCTGCAAGCTTTTCCCGCCACGATCGCGAGCAAGCCGAAAGATTCGTGAATGCGAGCGGAATCCGCCACGAATTTATCGAGACGCACGAATTCGAGAATCCCCTCTACGTTGCCAACAACGCGGACCGCTGTTACCACTGCAAGGACGAACTCTTCGATCGTATGGAAGCTCTCGCCAGCACGCGCGACTTCAACAACATTGCTTATGGAATCAACGCCGATGACACTCACGATTTCAGACCCGGACATCGCGCGGCCCACGAGCATGAGGTTCTCGCTCCGCTGCTCGACGCGGAGTTGGTCAAAGCTGAAATTCGATGGCTTTCTCAACGCGCCGCTCTTCCCACGTGGGACCGCCCCGCATCGGCATGCCTTTCTTCCCGCGTGCCGTTCGGAACAGCGGTCACGCAAGAGCTGATGAAAAAGATTGATCGTGCCGAAGCGGCTCTGCGCGCGCTCGGTTTCCAGCAGTTCCGCGTCCGTGCCCACGGCGAGCTTGCGCGAATCGAGTTCGCCACGGACGAACTTTCGAGTGCTTTAAAGCTCTCGATGACGAGGCGAATTCTCGCTGGCGTAAAACAAGCCGGCTTCCCCATCGTGACCATCGATCTGGAAGGCTATCGCCAGGGTTCGCTTAATTCGCTTCTCAAGATTAAATGACCTCGCACTGGCGGCCCCGCGGTTACTTTTCGTTCCTCGGTTCACTTCAAACGGAACTTCCAGTTGCGCGTTTTCGTATAACTTGATAGGAAGGGTTGCCGGCGGTTAGCGTCCGCAGCTCAAAAATCAGACTACATGACGAGAACAAGCAAGAACGCATGGCTCGCAATCATTGCCCTCGCGCTTGGTACGCTCGCCGGTTGTGCGTCGCATTCGGGTGTTGAGGGTAGCTTCGATCGGCAGTTCATGGTCAATGGTCCGGTCAGTTTGGAATTAACGACAGGTAGAGGCGATGCGCACATCACGGCTGGACCCTCCGGCGAAGTTCGCATTCATGGTGATATTCACGTGAACTCGTGGTCGTCGGAAGGCGCACAGCGACGCTTGGAACAACTCGAATCGAGCCCGCCGGTCTGGCAGGACGGAAATCTGATCCGAATCGGCGGATCCGGAAAACACGGAGGCGGTGAAGTGGACTATACGATTGTCGTTCCGCAGGACGCGCAACTTCGCAGTCTGTCCGGTTCGGGCGACGTGGAAGTTAGCGGGATTCAAGGCCCCGCGAATTTCACATCCGGTTCGGGAGATGTCACGGCCGAGGAAATTAAGGGAGATGTACAGATAATCAGTGGCAGCGGCGACGTCCAGCTTTCCAAAATCAAGGGCCGTGGGCAAATCACAACCGGGTCGGGCGACATTACTCTCGATGCCATTGGCGGAGAAACGCGTCTTCACACAGGCTCGGGCGCGATTGATGTATCCAACCCTGGTATTGCCTTGGAGGCCAGCAGCGGAAGTGGAGACGTCAGCATTAAAGGCGCATCCGCGGACATTCGCGTGCGCACTTCCTCGGGTGATATCGATGTGGAGGGAAATCCAGGCCCCTCAAGTTATTGGGACTTTCAGACCAACTCCGCGGAAGTCGTTCTCCACGTTCCGCCGACCGCCAGTTTTCGGCTCTACGCGCACTCGCGCTCCGGCGATATCGACGCTGCCATTCCTATCGTCATGGAAGGAACCGCGGGCAAGCACGAATTGCGCGCGCGAATCGGCGACGGTAAAGCGCGTGTCGAAATCCAGACATCCTCCGGTGATATTTCTCTCCACTAGACGATTGAGCGGGCAAATCCGAATACTGGGCGCGTTCTTTCGCGCTAGAATTGCAGCATAATGCGATTCGTTCCAGCCACTCTGATCCTGGCCGTTCTTCTGGCGGCCAGTCCCGGTGCCCTTTCGCAAAAGGCTGCGTCTGCTGCGCAGCAATCCAAAGATGCTCCCGCCGGCATTTCGAAGCAAGACGCTGACGCGGAAACTCAATTGCAGAAGGCCATTGCCGACGCGGGCAACGACCGCGCGGCGCTAGTGCGTAATCTAAAGAATTATCTCGCTCGCTTTCCCGACTCACCACGAAAGGCCGGCGTTTATCGCGCGCTCGTGGAGTCATGCCAGCAACTCCAAGACATGGCGTGCGCCCTGCAGTATGCGGAGAGTCTTGTGGCGATCCATCCAGACGACTCTGAGATGATGCTTCTCGCTATCGGCCTATTGCAGCAGCAAGGGGATGAAGCCAGTCTTACGCGCGCGGCCGGCTATGCCACGCGCGTGCTCGATCGCATCGAAAAAAGCACGCCGAACGATAAATCCGCGCGCGTCTCGCTAAAAGAATGGCAAGGGCAGCAAGACAGGTTTCGCGCGGCGCTCTATTGCTTGCGCGGACAGATCGAAAAATCAGAGAAGAATTATGAAGCTGCCGCGAAAGACTTCCAGCAAAGCTACGCTATTCGGTCCAACGCTGTCGCCGCGGAACATCTCGGCGAAATCGCTGAGATGAAGCACGATTACAAGAATGCGATCGAAGAATATTCTTTGGCCTTCGTGCTTCCAGAGGATGGCCCGGCGGGGAAAGTCGATCGTCGCGCAATTCGAATGAAGCTGGGAAATGTTTGGCGGCAGGTGCATGGCACGGAGCAAGGGCTTGGCGAACAAATCCTCGCTGCCTACGACCGCCTGGGACCGCCGCCGGCTAACTCGCATCCGTCGGCGCGCAACAAAGGGGCGAAAGACTCATTCAATTTCGTTTTGCGCAATCTGGATGGCTCTCCGTTTCCGCTTTCCCCGCTGAAAGGCAAGGTCATCGCGCTGAGCTTCTGGGCGACGTGGTGCGGGCCTTGCCGGGAACTTGAGCCGGAATTCGTTCAAGTGGCCAAGAATTATGCGGGCAACCCAAACCTCGCGTTCTACGCCGTCAACACGGATGAAGATGAAACTTTGGTTCCGGGATTTATGGCCAAGCAAAAATGGGATGTGCCGGTAGTTTTCGCCGATGGCCTGGATACTTTCATGAATGTGACTTCTTTGCCGACAGTGATAGTTCTCGATGGAGCCGGGAAAATCGCATACCGCATCGATGGATTCTCGCCGGACAGATTCACCGAATCCTTGATTGCCGCTATCCAGGAAGCCCTCGGCCCACAAAAGCCCAGCCAAGCAAATTAGCGGAATATCAGGCGCCTTTGATCGAGGCCCGTTTCAAATCCTGCTGTGCGGCGTCGCGAGCCGCCAGGACCGTATTTACGTGAATTTGTACCGTGTCCTCGACATGGCGCGCGTAGCCCCCAGCCAGGGTGATCGCCACCGGAACTTTGTGTCGGCGCGCGTAATCGAAGACGATCGCGTCGCGCCGCGCGAGGCCTTCCATGGACAATGCCAGCCCACCGAGTTGATCTTCGCGATATGGATCCGCACCGGCAATATAGAAAAGTATCTGCGGAGCGAAATCGTGGAAAGCATCGCGCAAATTCTTTTCAAGGATCGCGAGATAGTCGGCGTCGCCAATTCCGTCAGGCAAGTCAACGTCCACGGTCGAAGACGGTTTGGGATAGGGGTAGTTGTGCTCCTGGTGAATCGATAGCGTGAACACATCGCCATCGCCGCCGAAAATCGACGCGGTTCCATTTCCCTGATGAACGTCGGTATCCACCACCATCGCGGTCTGGATCGCGCGGTCCAACTGCAAACGGCGGATTGCCACGGCCACGTCATGAATCACGCAGAATCCCTCACCATGATCGGCATAAGCGTGATGAAAACCGCCGCCAATACTTGCTGACCAACCGTTCGCCATCGCCTGCTGCCCTGCGAGGATCGAACCTCCAGCAGCGAGCCAGCAAGCCAGCACGAGTTCTTTGGAGTACGGAACCTCCATGCGAAGGATCTCAGCTTGACTCAGCGAACCGTTCTTCAGCTTGTAGACATAATCCTGCGAATGGACCCGCAGAATATCGGCGTCGCTGGCAGGCTGTGGCGCGAGGAAATCATCCGGAACCGCGGTTCCATCCGCAAGCAACTTGTCGTGAACCAAACGATATTTTTGCGATGGAAAAACGTGCGCGCCCAGATTCAGATCGTATCGCTGGTCATAAACGAGCTTGAAAGGCAGCATGATTTGGCAAGACTACCGGGAAGTCTTCCAGAACTCAAACGCTTCGAACAGGCGGGTTCAAAGCAAAACAGAGGGCCCCTTGTGCGCTCCGAATACGCTGCGCTATGATTAACGCTCAAGATGCGCCGCGCTCAAGCGATTCTCGTAATCATCGTTCTGCTCGCAACGCCGCTAGCCTTGCTGGCTCGTAGCGCGAACAGTATGTCGGGCTGCGCGGGAATGTGTTGCCCCATCCACGGATCTCATGCCTCTCGAGTGCTGCACGAAAAAATGATGTGTCAACACCACGAGATCGGGCACGCCTTCGAATGCACGATGACATCCGGCCGTCACGGGACCGACTACGGCCTCATCTCTCCTATGGCGCCGACCGCGCCTTCTGCAATAACGGCCATCGGAAAGCCTGATGTCCGGCGCGGTATCCTTCATAGGCTCAGCGAAACATCGTATTCGGGCTTTTCCTCTGCACCGTTCGCGCCTCCACGAAGTTAGCCTCCATTCCTGTTTGTAGAACATCTCAAATTTTGGCGGAGGCTTGTTGTGCGGAAATTCGTAGTCTGTCTTTTTGTCACGGTCTGCTTGTTCTCAGTTCTGTCTGCACAGGCGACCATTTTTGGAAAGATCCAGGGAATCGTTCATGATCCGCAGCACCGGCCGATTGCCGGAGCGACCGTAAAACTACAGGCCATCACGTCTGACTGGTCACAAACCACGCAGACGGATAATAACGGCGAGTTTTCGTTCACCTCGGTGCCGGTGGGCGATTACAAAATCACGGTTAGCCAAGCCAAATTCAACACCGCGGAGCAGACCGTAACGGTAGCCTCGGGAACCTCGCCCGTTCTTCACTTTCAACTGACGCTCGCGATGCTCAATCAAACCGCCGTGGTAACCGCCCAATTGGACGTCGCTAATGTGGACTCCGTAACACCCACTACTCTGATCAATCGCGAGAATATCGCTCAAACCCCCGGCGCCGATCGCACGAACAGTCTCGCGATGATTACTGACTACGTGCCGGGAGCCTACGTAACCCACGACATGCTGCATATGCGCGGTGGTCACCAGGTTGATTGGTTGATCGACGGCGTGCCCATACCGAATACGAATATCGCAAGCAATCTGGGTCCCCAAATCGATCCCAAGGACATCGATTATCTCGAAGTACAGAGAGGAAGCTATGAGGCAGACGAAGGAGACCGCACTTATGGAATCTTCAACGTCGTGCCTCGAAGCGGATTCGAACGCAACAACGAAGCCGAACTGGTCACGAGTTTTGGCAATTGGTTTCAGACCAACGATCAGTTGAACTTCGGCGGTCATACCGAACGATTCGCATACTACGCCAGCTTAAATGGGAATCGCAGCAATTACGGATTGCAAACACCCGTGGGACAGGTAGTTCATGATGCGCAAAACGGGTATGGAGGATTCGCATCATTTATTTTCAACCCAAATCCCAAAGACCAATTCCGCATCGTCTCCTCTCTGCGCCGCGATTATTACCAGATACCGTACGACCCCAATCCCAATTCTCCAGGAAACCAGGTCTACCCCAGCTTCGGACTTCGCGATGGCCAACATGAAACCGACGGGTACGTTGCCTTCTCCTGGATACACACATTCAATCCCAATTTACTGCTGACGGTTTCTCCCTTTTATCATTACAACGATGCGACCTACGGGAGTCCCGATACGGATACTCCGGTCATTTCGAACGCTGTTCAGATCGCAAACTACGCAGGTCAGCAAACCACACTCGACGCCACAGTCTGGAAAAATAATATTCAGGGCGGAATATACGGATTCGCTCAGCACCAATACAATTTCTTTAGTAACGTCTGCAATCCCCCGGCCCCGACTTGCCAGAACGCAAGTCCGTCAATGGCCACAATAACCGCCGGGCTTCAGGAAGCTTTCATCAGCGATAAATTTAAACTGACCTCTTGGCTCACGCTAATCGCCGGCCTTCGCCAATCCCATTTCACCGGAGTAGTCGCGGCAGACGCCATCGATCCACGGTTTGGTATCGCGATCGGAGTTCCCCGGCTGAATTGGGTCTTTCATGCTTTTTATGGAGACTATTACCAAGCGCCACCCATACCTCCTTCTACCGGCGCACTGCACGAGTTGGGAAAGAGCCAGGGGCTGGCCTTCGCCCCCATCCATGGCGAGCGGGATGAAGAGTATCAGTTCGGAGTCACAATTCCTTATCGCGGCTGGACTCTCGACGCAGATACATTTCAAACGTATGCACGGAATTGGCTGGATCACAGCAACATTGGAGAATCAAACCTCTTCTGGCCACTCACGTGGAATCGAGCTTTGATTCAAGCCTGGGAACTCACACTTCGCTCACCGCGGGTGTGGAATCGCGGCCAATTCCATCTTGCCTATTCGAATCAAATCGCGCAGGCGGCCGGGCCTTTCACCGGCGGGTTAGTTTGTGATCCTCCCGTAGCGCCGTGCGAGCGGCCATCGACTTACGTCCCCGCCGACCACGATCAGCGCAATACGCTTAGCGTCGGATTCAATGCCACACTTCCATGGCAGTCGTTTGCTTCGACAAATGTGTATTACGGCTCGGGGTTCCACAATGGGATTCCTGACGCGCAATATCCCGGGAACTATCTGCCGGGGCACACGACGTTTGACATTTCACTGGGAAAAAGTTTTAAAGAGAGGTATACGATTTCGCTGACGGCGTTGAACGTCGCGAACCGGCGAGTGCTGCTCGACAACAGCCTGACGTTCGGCGGATTCCACTATAACGATCCGCGCGAGATTTACGTCGAGTTTCGCTGGCGCTTCCATTACTAGGCCACTGGCATTATGGGTTGTAGCGCTTCAGCCAATCTCCCAGTTCTGTGAAGACGTCGCGACGCTGCTCGGCTAACTGCGGGAAGTGGGGCGAGCCGGGATACGTAACCATGCGCACCGCCTTTCCGCGCTCGGCGAGCAAGACGTAAAACTCGCGAGCTTGGAAGGTGGGCACGCGCGCGTCGGCTTCGCCATGCAGAATCAGCAGGGGCGTGGTGACCTGATCGACGTGCATCACCGGCGAAAATTGAAGCATGGGAGTGGGATCTTTTTCCTGCAAGCGGGCATCATAGTCGACCTGCCAAATGTCGCTAGTAGGGATGAAGCTGAGCCAGTCGGTGATTCCCGCGCCTTCAATCGCTGCTTTGTAACGATGCGTTTGGGTCCAGGAGGTCATGAACCCGCCTGCGCTCCAGCCGAAAATGGCGAGGCGGTTGGGATCAGCCCACCCCAGAGCGATGGCAAAATCCGTGGCGCTATCGACGTCGCTATACGCGCGATCGCCGAAATGCTGATAAATCGCCACCAGAAAATCTGCGCCGTATTCCGTGGAACCGCGATATTGCGGCTGTATCACGATATATCCCATTCCAGAGACGATCCGGGAGAAAAGGTCGAAGTTGAGCACGTCGTTCGCTTCGGGGCCACCATGCGGCAAAACAAGGAACGGATATTTCTTGCCGGCGACATAGCCCGCTGGAAAGGTTGCGATTCCCTCCAGCTTGGTTCCGTCTTTCGAGGTCCAGTGCACGGCTTTCACTTCGCCGAGGCTTACATTGGCTAGAGTATCGTCGCCCTCGTGCGTGATTTTTTGGAGCTGTGTGCCAGAGAACACGGCAACGTTTGTCGCGTGAGAAGGATCTTCGACGTTGAATGCCAGGACGGCGGACGCGGATGAAAGCGGCGAGTCGCGGCATGTTACATCCCGGCGCGTCGCGCACTGCGGGTCGATCCGATGGTCGCGCTGAGATACGAATAGAACCTACCAAGCCCGGTCGTCCAGCGGGCCTATTTCTTTTATGGTTTCTTTTTGGCGGTGGTGCATTGCTTTAGCGCGACCCATTGCTGCGGGTTTACCGGGACACCGTTCACGTACACAACCCAGTGAAGGTGAGGACCGTTCGCGCGGCCGGTGGCGCCTACGTAGCCGATCACGTCACCTTTACTCACATGAGCGCCAAGTTCCACGTTTAATTTCGACATGTGAAGATACATGGTCTCGAGGCCCTGGCCGTGATCGACAGCCACTGTGCCGCCGAGAACGTTGAAGGGCTGCACAATTTTTACAACGCCGGCGGCGACCGCGCGAATGGGGGTTCCGTCTGTGGCGCGCTGGTCAATTCCTGCATGAAACTCACCCGTTGGCTTGCCGTTATGCAGACGCTTTACACCGAATGGAGATATCACGCAACCGGGCAGCGGAGGGACGAGCGGGTCCCTCCAATATTTGATGTCGGATACGGAGTCGCGAAAGGCAGTCAGAGTTTGCATTTCTTCTGTGGTGGTATGGAGCGCTTCGATTTGCGGCGCAAGTGTGACATTTTGCGATGGGAAGACTGTCTTGCGAATGGTGAGGCTAACGGAGACGAGAGTGGTTCCATCTTCTGCGAGAAATTCGATTGGAAAGGTGCCGGGCGCGGCGGCCACGGCTACGGGCATCAGCCCGAGCCAATCTCCACTTTCCTGCTTGAAGAGACGCACGGTGCGACCGTTCAGTCGCGCGGTTGCTGCCGGGACTTCGCAGCGAAGGCGTACGGTCTGGCCCAGCGGGATCGACGACGGTTTTGCCGTGCAATTCTGCGCGCTCGCTATCGAAGCGAACAGAAGCATCGCTAGGAAGCCAGCGAGGACGTGCCGCGTCCGACAGGTTTGTTTTCGACATTTCATCCACACTTAATTTACACGCCCGGACGTCCCGCTTAGAATTTTGCAAAAAAGGAGTTTCTATCGGTCATCGATCCGGATGGTCTGAAATCGGGCTGATGGTGGTTGAGGACGAAGTGGTGTTGGCGGATTCAGCCCTGGGACGCAAATACCGTGGGACGTCGGTAAGCTGGATTGTTAATCCGTCCGGACCTGCGATGAGAGCCGGGAGTTTTCCACCCAGATAGGACGTGACCTCGTACGTTTCCGGCGCGAGTGGAATGAGGAAGTCGTGGTCTTCGCCCGTTGTCCACGCGGTCACGGTCAATCGGCCTTCTGCGTCTTTGAACTCCAGGACCCAATCCTCGGATTTGCCGTCATCGATCCGGCGCGCAAAATTATACTCCGTCAATAATTGGTTGGCGGTTTTGGTTGCGGTGTACGCCAGTTTCGGATTGAAAACGGGCGGGCGGGAAAATACTGTTGAAACACGATACCGAGCCCCTTGTTGCTCGGCGGAGGCCCAGTCGAAATCCATGCGTATCCACCAGATTTCGGCAGCGGCGAGCATTTCCATTTCGCCAGGGAGGGGCTGAGTGAAATGAATATTCACACCGAGTGTTTGCGAAGGGAAAAAGCGGGATGGGACCTCCGATGATTACGTGCTCAGAGCGGTCTGATCGGCAGACTCAGTCGCCCGTTGTGCTTCGTCGTCCTGAGCACAGACTGAGGTGGCGCTGATCGCAACAACGGCGCAAAGACTTAGAGCAGTCCAAACAACGCTGACAATTCGCCTAGTTCTCATCGCCGTCGCGTGCGAATGAATAATCAGGAAAAGATCTAACTAAAAGGCAGGACCTTTCGGTCCCGGCCATCTTGTGCTTGGGTTTAGCTACGGCTTAGGTGCCCTCGGACCACGAAGCCAGGTACTGCTCTTGGTCGGGAGTGAGCTTGTCGACTTGGATGCCCATGGAGTCGAGTTTGAGTTTGGCGATATAGCGGTCGATATTTTCGGGCACGGAATAAACCTGGTGCTTCAGGCTGCTGGCGTTCTTGACCAGGTATTCGGAGGCAAGCGCCTGGTTGGCGAAACTCATGTCCATCACCGAAGCCGGGTGGCCTTCGGCGGCGGCGAGATTGATGAGGCGGCCTTCGCCGAGGAGGTACAGCTTGCGGCCATCTTTCATTACGTATTCGTCTACGAACGGGCGAACCGACTTTTTCGAGCTGGAAAGTTTTTCGAGCGCGGGAATATCGATCTCAACGTTGAAATGGCCGGAGTTGCAGATGACCGCGCCGTCTTTCATTCTTTCGAAATGATCGTGCGTGAGAATTGATTTGTTGCCGGTGACGGTGATGAAGATGTCGCCGATTTTTGCGGCTTCGGTCATAGGCATCACGCGGAAGCCATCCATTACGGCTTCGAGCGCGCGCACGGGATTGATTTCGGTGATGATGACGTCCGCGCCGTGGCCCTTGGCGCGCATGGCAACGCCCTTGCCACACCAGCCGTAGCCGGAAACAACCATGCGAAGTCCTGCGATCAGAAGGTTCGTGGCGCGAAGTACACCGTCAATCGAAGATTGTCCGGTGCCATAGCGATTGTCGAAGAGATGCTTGGTGAGCGCGTCGTTCACGGCGACGATGGGATATTTCAACGTGCCATCTTTGGCCATGGCGCGAAGGCGAATCACGCCGGTTGTAGTTTCTTCGGTGCCGCCAATGATGTTCTTTACGAGGTCGGGGCGCTTCGTGAGAAGAATGGTGACAAGGTCGGCGCCATCGTCCATGGTGATCTGCGGTTGATGATCGAGCGCGGCGTTGATGTGCGCGTAATAGGTGGCGTTGTCCTCGCCCTTGATGGCAAACGTGGGGATGTTGTAGTCCTTCACCAGGGACGCGGCCACTTCGTCCTGGGTGGAGAGCGGATTCGAGGCGCACAGAACGACGTCAGCGCCGCCATCGCGGAGAGTGATGGCCAGGTTAGCCGTCTCGCTAGTGACGTGAAGGCAAGCGGACATGCGCACGCCCTTTAGCGGCTGCTCCTTGATGAATTGTTTGCGGATGAGTTGCAGAACGGGCATGTGTTGATTGGCCCATTCGATTTTGCGCTTGCCCTTTTCTGCTAGGGCAAGGTCCTTCACATCGCCGGTCAACTTCGGTGCAGTCGTCTCCACGAGAACTCCCTTACGTTTTTTTTATTAGCGGAAAGTTTAGAAAAAGGCGCCGGGCTAAAGCCCGCCGCTACGAAACCTGAAACACGAGACCAAGCTGTCAGAGTCCCGCGCGATCTAAGCGTGCGACGATGCTACGACTCCGCGCGAGCCAGCTTCTTTCTTGATGGCCGCGGCCTTATCTGTTTTCTCCCAGGTGAAGCCCGGTCCGGTGCGTCCGAAGTGGCCGTACGACGCAGTTGCGCGGAAAATCGGGCGGCGGAGATCGAGCGTCTCGATGATTCCCTCAGGCGTGAGCTTGAAGAACGAGCGAATCAGCTCGGTGATCTGCGAATTCGGAATCGTGCCGGTGCCAAACGTGTCGGCCATAACAGAGACCGGCTCGGCGACGCCGATAGCATAGGCAAGTTGCACTTCCACTTTGGTGGCCAGGCCGGCGGCGACGATATTTTTCGCGACGTAACGTGCCATGTAGCAAGCGGAGCGGTCAACCTTGGTAGCGTCTTTTCCGGAGAGCGCGCCGCCCCCGTGACGGCTGTAGCCGCCGTAAGTGTCCACGATAATCTTGCGACCGGTAAGACCCGCGTCACCCATGGGTCCGCCGGTTACGAAGCGGCCGGTGGGATTGATGTAGTACTTGGTCTTCTTATCGACCATAGATTCGGGAAGGACGGGCTTGATGACTTCAGCCATCACCGCTTCTTCGAGCTTGCTGTGTGAAATCTTGTCGCTGTGTTGGGTGGAAATGACTACGGTGTCAACGCGAGCCGGGCGCCCATCGATATATTCGATGGTGACTTGGGATTTTCCATCGGGCCGGAGGAAATCAACAGTTCCCTTCTTGCGGACTGCAGCGAGCTTATTCGTGAGGCTGTGCGCAAGTTGGATCGGCATCGGCATCAACTCGGGTGTTTCGTCGCAAGCGAAGCCAAACATCAAGCCCTGATCGCCGGCGCCGCCGGTGTCCACGCCCATAGCGATATCAGGAGATTGTTTTTTGATGGCGCAGATTACGCCGCAGGTTTCGGCGTCGAATCCAAACTTCGCGCGCGTGTATCCGACGTCGCGAATCACTTCGCGAGCAAGATCGGAAAAATCCACATAGGTAGTGGTAGTGATTTCGCCAGCGACAACGACAAGTCCAGTGGTGACAAGGGTTTCGCAAGCCACGCGGCCCATGGGATCGTCAGTTAGGACGGCGTCGAGGACGGCGTCGGAAATTTGATCGGCAATCTTGTCGGGGTGGCCTTCTGTTACAGATTCCGAGGTGAACAGGTATTTTTCGTCTGAGTGCGCCAAAAAAGTATCCTCCAGCAGATTGAAAGGCAATTGCGGGGCCAAATCGCGATACGAGCAGTTTTAGCCGAACTTGGAAGCTAACATAGGGGTATAGAGCTGTCAATCATATGCATCGAAAAGCCTTAAATGCAACTCGAATGGCAATTTCCGACGTTAAACGCGTCCACCAAGCCGTACCGGTTCTTGAGTAAAAGGACAACGAATTTCCACTTGATTACCTTCTAGCGGACACGGCGGCTCCGCCTTCGCTATCACGCCGGAAAAGCAGGTAGGCGCGGATGAACGGATCCAAGTCGCCGTTCATAACCTTGTCCACGTCACCGCGTTCGAGCTTCGTGCGGTGGTCTTTGATCAGTTGATAAGGCTGCATGGTGTAAGAGCGGATTTGGCTGCCAAAGCTGATTTCGGGTTTGGACGCGTCAAGCTTGTGCAAGGCCTCACTGCGCTTTTCGAGTTCGAGCTCGTAAAGCTGCGAGCGCAGAACTTTCATGGCCCATTCGCGGTTCTTGTGCTGGCTGCGCTCGTTCTGGCATTGAACCACGATGCCGGATGGAAGATGGGTGATGCGAACAGCGGATTCAACTTTGTTGACGTTTTGTCCGCCGTGGCCGCCGGCGCGGAAAGTATCGATGCGAAGGTCGTCAGGTTTCACCACGATGTCAATTTTGTCGTCAATCTCAGGGATGACAAAAACGGAGGCAAAAGATGTGTGGCGGCGCGCGGCCTGATCAAAGGGAGAAATGCGAACCAGGCGATGCACACCGCTCTCGCCCGCTAGCATGCCGTAAGCATTTTCACCCGCGATCTGCACCGTGGCGGTTTTGATTCCAGCTTCTTCACCGGGAGTTGAGTCGATAACGGTCGCGCTGAGGCCTTTCTGTTCCGCCCAGCGAAGATACATGCGCAAGAGCATCTCGGCCCAATCCTGCGACTCGGTGCCACCGGCGCCCGGTTTGATGGTGACAATCGCGTTCAGGCGATCGTTTTCACCGGCGAGCAGAGTTTTTGTTTCCAGTTCGGATAAATAAGAATCGGCGGAGGCAAGCTCTTTGTTGACGTCTTCGAGTAGCGAGTCGCGCTGAGCGTCGTCGGCCTCTTCGCGCGCGAGATTAAAATACGTTTCAATGTCGCTGGATTTGGTTTCGAGGAGTTTTTCCGCGTTCACGCGGTCTTCTACCTGCTTGCGCTGCTGCAAGACTGCTTGGGCTTTTTCCTGGTCCTGCCAGAAATTGGGATCGCTTACTTTTTCTTCGAGCGCGGAGAGTTGCTTGCGAGCGGAGTCAGCGTCAAAGAAAACTCCGCACGAGCTCGATGCGCTTCTTGAGCTCGGCGTAACGCTGCTGCAAATCTTCGATGTGTTCAGCCATTCTTTTTTACCTTTTCAGTTCAGGAACGGTATTGACTAGCCGGGCTTCAGGGCCAACAACAAGAGCGCCAAAGTGGCGATTACACAGAACCACGCGAAGCAGTCGCCGAAGCGCGCGTACAGCGTCAAATCAGTTCTGAAATCATACGGAGCGTCGAGCTCGCCTCGAATATCGGTCGGCAACTGTGCCACGATGCGTCCATACGGATCGATTGCAGCGGTGAAACCGTTGTTCGTATTGCGAAGCACCCAACGGCGATTTTCCACCGCGCGAACTCGCACCATCATCAGGTGCTGGATGGGAGCCGACGAGCGGCCAAACCAACCATCATTCGAAATCGTGATCAATAATTGCGCGCCGGCGTCCGCGAACCGGCGCACCTCGCCCGGAAAAATAGCCTCATAACATATGAAAGTGCCGAATTTGCCGCCGGGAATTTCACCCACGCGATACTCCGTTCCCGGCGTGAAATCGGAAATATCGGCAGTCAGGCGTCCCGCGAAAGTGAGCCAGCGGCGCAGTGGCACATATTCGCCGAAAGGCACTAGGTGAATCTTATCATAGGTGTAAATTCGCCGGCCGGAGGCGTCGAGAAGCACGGCGCTGTTGGAGGCCACCCATTGTTTGGAGGCGTCCTGCTTCCAGTCCACGACGCCCACCAGAAAATTCCCGCCAGACTCGCGCGCGATGCGAGTGGCCCGAGCGGCAAAAGCAGAGTCTTGCAAACTAAACGGCGCAGGAACTTCGGGCCAGATAACGAACTCGGGCGGCCCCGGGTTTTTCCTGGCTGCAGCAATGCTGATGCGTTCCAGTTCGTCTAGTTCACCGGCATGGATCTGAATCCAGTCGGAAGGATAATGCTCTGACTGCGGAAAATTCGTCTGGACCAGATGCGCAATGTGGTGCGGCACCGCGGTTGGCACGAGATAGCCGCCGCCCAGCGCTACCGCTACGAGCACAATCGTGGTGATCATGGCTATCCGCCACGCGCGGCGTGTATCTGCCAGAATGGCGAACGCTATCAGCGAGCCGTAAGCTGCGATGAGGAGCGAGAGACCGTAAATTCCGGTGACAGCGGTAATTTGCAGAAGCGCGATACTTTTGACCGCCGCGTAACCCGTTAGGTTCCAGGGGAAACCGATGTAGGGCAAATGGGTACGTGCAAATTCCAAGGTGACCCAAAGGAAAGGCGCGAGGGCGCAAGCAAGCGCAATGCTCTTCCTCGATGCTCGGGCAACTCCCCAGGAAAACAAGGAGCAGAGTAGCCCGCCCGCGACCGCCATCAAGCCCAGGATTCCGGCGGAAGTCCAGGGGTCCAGATCGCCGTACTGCCGCATCACGGTGTCGATCCATGGCACGCAAACGGGGTAGAAGACGACACCATGTAAAAATCCGTAGAGCGGCGATTCGCCCGGACGCGAGCCGACCGATGCCAGTACGAGCATGCCCACGGCAAACCATGCGAGAGGCCAGAGATTGTAGTCGGGAAACGAAACTGCCAGGGCGGCACCGCTCGCCACGGCGAGCAGCACTCGCGTTGTTCGCGTAAATTTCATTCAGCGTTTAATTATAGGCTTGAAACCCAATTGTTCGAGGGAGCGTTTTGCAGCTTCGGCGGAAGCGATGTCTTGGTAGGGACCCACTTGCACGCGATAGTAATTGTCTGAACTGGGTGTGGCCACGAAGCAAGGGAACCTTTTCTGCTGGATGGCTTCGGCCATCTCCAAGGCGTCGCCTTGACGGTGCAACGCAGCAACTTGAAGGAGAATCCCGCTCTTGGGAATTGCCGGTGGCTGAAGGCGCGGATTTTTTGAGTCGTTCGCCGCTGGCTTGGGCGAGGCCAGCGGAGCGGCAGTGACTGTCGCAGGCTTCGCCAGCGATGATTTAACGGGAGGCGCGGGCTGCGTCAAATGATCGGCGTCCCTCTTCTTTTCACTCCCATAGAAATCCCAATCAGGAGTAGCCGGCGCAGGTTGCTCCGCAGCTTTGGGTTTAGGGGAAGAGGAAGGGGCGTTTCTGATTGTGGAGTCCGAGGCGTGTACCGAACCGCCGAATTGGTTTCGGCCCATCACGTAGCCGAGAGTAAAGAACACGCCGCACAAAAGTACAACGCCGAGAAAAAGCCCCACCAGGTGCCGGCTCTCCAGAACCCGGTCGCCACCGCCGCGTTTTCCGCTTCCTGCCATCGTTCCTACTTGTTCCCTGCCTGCTTCACCCATTGTGAAATAATGTCAACGGGCAACGGGAAAACTATGGTCGTATTCTTTTCCACGCCGATTTCGGTCAAGGTTTGCAAATAACGCAACTGAATCGCAGCGGGCTGCTTTTCCAGCACTTCGGCCGCGTCGGCCAGCTTTTGAGAGGCTTCAAATTCGCCTTCCGCGTGAATAATCTTGGCACGGCGTTCGCGCTCCGCCTCCGCCTGTTTGGCGATGGCGCGCTGCATATTTTCCGGAATATCGACTTGTTTGACCTCAACCTTCGTTACTTTGATACCCCAAGGCTCGGTATCTTGGTCAAGGATTTGTTGCAGCTTGGCGTTTACTTTTTCGCGCTCTGAAAGTATGGAGTCCAATTCGAACTGGCCGACCAGGCTGCGAAGGGTAGTCTGCGCGAGCTGCGAAGTGGCGTACAGATAATTCTGCACCTGCGAAAGCGCGAGGTTGGCGTCCACCACTCGAAAATAGCAGACTGCGTTTACTTTTACCGAGACGTTGTCGCGCGTGATGACGTCTTGAGGAGGAACGTCGAGCGTCTCAATTCGCAGCGAGATGCGCGTGAGCTTGTCGATGGGAAAGAATACGAGTTGCAGGCCCGCGCCTTTCGCTTGGGGCAGCATGCGTCCCAGCCGCAGCACAACGCCGCGCTCCCACTCTTTGATGACGTACACGGAATTCACCAGCCAGAAAAGGAAAATCAGTACGGCGAATCCCAGCAGGATCGTCGCAAAATCCATTCGCTGTCTCCTTCGATAACTCTCTTACGAAGAAGCCGATTGAGGCGTCTTCACCGGCTCGACTTCCAGCGTCAGCCCGGCAACTTTCTTTACTCGAACGCGCGCACCCTTAGGAATTTCTTCCCCGCTGCGGGCGATGGCGCGCCAGAGCTCGCCATGTACGAATACCATTCCCGCGGGGCCGGAAGGTTCCACCGGCTCTGTGATCTCGCCAAGTTCGCCAATCAGTTCTTCTTTTCCCGTGGACTGCTTCCAGGTGCGTGAACGCAGAACGAGCCGCATCAAAATAATGATAATAACGGCGCATGGAATGGCCACACCGAGAGCCGCACCGAGACTTACACCCATTCCAGTGAGCGGCGAGTTAATTAGAAAGAGCGCGCCCAGCACCATGGAGATCACTCCTCCCACACCGAGAACGCCGTGCGTCGGGTATTTCGCCTCAATTACAAAAAGCACGAGCGCAACGACAATGAGCAAGAGGCCGGCAAAATTAACCGGCAGCATGTGCATCGCATACAAAGCCAGCACCAGCGCGATCACGCCAAATACTCCCGGGGCGAACGCTCCCGGATGCGTGAATTCCGCGTACAGGCCAAGGACGCCAATGATTAGCAGGATGAAGAAAGCGTCAGGCTGAACGATGCGCGAAAGAAATTTCTCGCGCGAGGTCATGTCGATCGCGGTAATGACGGGATGTGGCAGCGCGAGTTGCGTTGTGGTGCCGTCAAAGCGCGTGATTGAGCGACCATCGAGCTTGGCCAGGAGCTCTTCGCGCGACGCAGTGACAATGTCGATCAACTTGCCGTCGAGCGCCTCTTTGTCGCTGAAGGCCTTCGCATCCGTTACTGCAGTGGCGGCGAGATCGGAGTTGCGGCCGCGCTTAGTGGTATAGGCGCGGAGATAGGCTGTTGCGTCATTCACGATTTTCTTATGCATCGTCTCGTCAATTTGCACAGTCTGGCCGAAAAACATAAAGACCGGCGAGGCGGCGCCTGTTTCCGTCCCTGGAGACATGGCGGCGATATCGGCTGAGAGCAAAATGAAAAATCCCGCGGATGCCGCGCGCGAGCCGGTGGGATACACGTAGGTGACCACGGGCACCGACGAGCGCAGGATCGCCTGGATAATCGAGCGCATGGAAGTGTCCAGGCCGCCCGGTGTGTTCATGGTAATCAGAATCAGATTGGCGTGCTGGTCGTTGGCTTGGTCAATTCCGCGGACCATGTATTCAGCGAGGATCGGCTCGATTTCGCCGTCGATGTGAAGCTCGACAATTTTGGAAGTCGCGGCTGAGGACGATGTGGGAGATGACTGCGCGATGACACTGCGACTAGAAACCAGAAATGAGCCGACAGCCACGCACACACGCAGAATCAAGCACCGAAATGAGCGGGGAGCCATTCCGGCGGCTATTATAGCAGCAGAATCATCCGCGGCTTCGAAAGTTCGGCAAAACATTCGCGAAATGCAGGGAGCGGGTCCTTTAGTGGAACATCGCGCTGCCAACTCGCGTATCTTCTATGGAGAGGGTTAGGAGACGACGATGAGAATGCGGCACTCTTTTCTGCGCAGAAAGATCACTGGTACCGTGTGGCCCGGCAACGCGGTTTCGACGATTGTGATGACGCTGATACTTGCGGCGGCGATGCCGGCGGCTGCGCAGGACAAGAAAGATTCGGACGCGAATAAACAACACAACGATAGCATCGGCTTCGTCGCTAGCAAGAATGCGAGCGCGAAAGAGATTGGTCTCCCGCTATATCCGGGATCGCGCCGACACAAGGATGAATCCGACGATAGCTCGTCCATACAACTCGGCGCCTGGGGCGGATCGTCAGGCTTCAAACTGGTAGTGCTTAAAATGGAGTCGGATGATGCGCCGGGCAAAGTTACGGCATTCTACCGAAAAGCGTTGTCGAAATACGGGAAAGTTTTGAATTGCTCTGATTCCTCTGCGGCGGAGAAAGACAAATCCTCCGACGGACTGGACTGCGAATCGGATCACGCGAATACCGGGGAAACCGTTCTGAAGTCTGGCACGAAGGAAGCGAAACACCTTGTCAGCATCAAGACGAATGGAAGCGGCAGCCTTTACGACCTGGTGTACCTGGAAGCGAGGGGTTCAGTAAACAGCAAGTAGGTTGCCGCGACGTTAATCGACCGTTCCTGATCGCGCCGCACTCGAGTCATGGGCAACGCTCGGTATCCCGCCAGTGCGCCGTAGGATATTGCCCGGCGCTAATTCGAGTCTTGCTTTTTTGCAGGACCGGCGTAGGACGGAGGCACTTGCAAAACCTCCTGAACGCGCGGGTCTTTGATCACGCGCGCGAAGGTGACATCGGTTTGCGCCGAGAGGAAACCGGCATAGCCATCATCGCGCGCCATTTTTAGGTAATGCGCCGCGCGCTCGGCGTTCCCGTTCTGGGCGTAGGCTTTCGCCACGAAGAAGTAAAAGAGCCCGGGATCGGTCGCTGTTCTTTGTTGCACTACGGAACCACTCCCTCCCCTTTTTTCAAAAATGCCGGGGTCCAGCTCGAGTGCTTTGGCGAACGTGCTCATGGCCAGCGAATATTCCTTGTTGCCGAAATAGGCGTAACCGAGGTTGCTGTAAATGGTGGCCAGATCGGTGTGAAATTGCGTGGCTTTCTTGTACTCCGCGATGGCCTTGCCGTAATGTTTTTTCTCGTACTCGATGGTGCCGTAATTATTTATAGCGCTCGCGTAGCTCTTGTCGGCATGGATGGACTTCTTGTAATAGCGTTCCGCCCGGTTCAGATCCCCCAATTGCTGGTAGGAGACGCCTACTTTGTTCAGAAGCTGTGCGTTTTTCGGTTCCGATTCAAGGATCTTGCAGTAAGCGGCGACCGCCGAGCTGTACTCCTTGCGGGCCATCAAAACGTCGCCTTGCATTTCAGCCATCTGGCGAGGCGTCATGGAAGACGTGCCGGAGGTGGAAGCGTCGGATGCTTGGGCTGGCTTGGTATAGCTAACGGGAACTTGCTGCGCGTGGCTCGATCCGAGAATCAAAAGAGCCAGCGGAACGGCAAGAAGAGTCGATCGACTCATTGCCAAACTCCTTTTCCGCGCGACCTACGGTGGTGGTTTCGAGTTATCCGCAGGTTTCTTGCTTGAACCAAATATACCAAAAACCTTCCCAAGAAAGCCTTTTTTCTTTTCCGTGGTGTCCGCCGGGTTCTGCCCAGGACTGCCCTGCTGGTTGGCCGCGTTGGGAGGCGCGGACGCAGAAGCGGAACCGGGCGGCGGAAGATTTCCGCTCTTGCCGAAAAGATGCGACAGCCAGCTTCCGGGGTTTTGCGCCAGGTGTCCGCCATGCAGCTCGCACAATTGCGTCGGCTCGCTGCCGGAAACAAAGTATTCGGTGACAGTCTGCGGGCAGCTCGCTGTGGCAAGCTGGCCGCTCTGGGGATCGATGGATTCCTGGATTACCCCAGGAGGCGCGCTGAAAGGCTGGGTGTTGCGATATCGTGGCAACGCCACCGCGCGCTTCATGAATTCCGCCCAGACCGGTGCGGCCGATTGACTTCCAGAGAGCTGGAGGTCGCGGTTGTCGTCAAATCCAATCCACACGACGCACAAAAGATTCGAGGTGAAGCCGGCGAACCAACCATCGCGCGAAGTTCCGGTCTTGCCCGCCGCCGGAGCCGAGAAACCCATTGAGCGGACGGTCACGCCGGTGCCACGATTGATGACGTCCTCCATCAGGCTGGTCACCAGGTAAGCAACCCGTGGATCGAGCACGGCGCGCGTGCGCGATCCAGCCGATTCTTCCACGCTGCCGTCAGCAGCCAGCACACTGCGGAGAAACAGGGGTTCGGAGCGAAGTCCGTTGGTTGCGAAAGGAGTGTAACCGGCCGCGACCTCCACTGGCGTCATCTCATAGGCGCCCAAAGCCACGGCGGGAGTAGCTTGAATGTTGGATCCGAGGCCCATCTGACGGGCTACCTCCACTACGCGCTGGTAGCCAATCATTTCGGCCACCTTGACCGTCGCTACGTTTAAGGAATGGATCAGCGCATCGCGAACGGTCACCGTGCCGTAGAATTCCTGGCCGTAATTGTCGGGCGTGTATTCTTTCCCATCGAAATTGAACGTGGTGGGGACATCCTCCACGGTGGTGACTGGAGTGACGACCGGCTGCATTCCCTGGGCCGCGTTCTCGAATGCAGCGGCATACACGAACGGCTTGAATGCAGACCCCGGCTGGCGATGAGCAAGGGCGTGATTGAGCTGGCTTTCGCCGTAATTGCGGCCGCCAATCAGGGCCCGAATCTCTCCCGTGGTCGGATCCAGAGCCACGAGCGCCACTTGCACCTGAGGAACTGCCTGGCCCTTTTTCTTCCAAGCGGCATAGCGCTTTGCGAGGAGTTTATCCACTCCGACCATACCGGCCTGGACGGCTACGCTGGCGGCACGCTGCAGGTCCGGATCAAGCGTGGTGTAGATTCGATAGCTTTGCGTTTGAAGGTCGGTCTCGGTAAATTTATCGAGGAGATGATCTTTCACCATATCCACAAAATATGGCGCGGAGCTGGCAACGATGCCTCCGCTGACGAAGTGAAATTTTTCTTTTTTCGCGGCGTCGGCTTGCTCTTGGGTGACATATCCGTTCTCAACCATCTGCGCGAGAACCCGGTCGCGCGACTCGATGGCACGGTCTATGTGGCGTTCTGCGGCCGAATAGCGATTGGGCGCGCGAATGATGCCGGCGAGAAAGGCGGCCTCTCCCAAGTTCAGTTCGCGGACGTCCTTGCCAAAGTACGCTTGGGCGCCCTCGCCAAATCCTCGAATGGCGAAGCTGCCCCGATTACCCAGGTAAATCTCGTTGGCGTACAGCTCGAAAATCTGCTGCTTGGAGAAACGCTGGTCAATTTCAAACGCCATAAGCGTTTCTTTGATCTTGCGGCGCCATTCACGTTTCGTGTCGAAGAAAAAACTTCGCGCCACCTGCATGTCAATCGTGCTGGCCCCTTGCGCGCGATGACCGATGCGGAGATCGGCCAGCGCGGCGCCGATCACGCGCACGATATCGAGGCCGCCATGCTCGAAGAAGCGCTTGTCTTCGGCGGCAAGAACGGCGTCCACCATGATTCTGGGCAGGTCGTCAAAGCGCACGATGCGGCGCTTCTCGCGGGAGCTGTCGAAGAGGTTAGTAATAAGTTCAGGTTCGAGCTCTGCGGCGTCGCGGGCTACGTTGTCAGAGAGTTGGGTGATTTTCGAAATGGATGGCCCTGTAAAGACCACGCGCAACGCGTTCCCGCCGTGAAAATAAGATTGAGCGGATGGCCTTATCTCAACCGTGGCGCCCTTTACGTGAATCAGACCGGGCGCACCGGGCACTTCTCCCTCTTGATAACCGGCACGCACCAGGTAAGTGGTCAGGTCGCTAAGACGAAGCTCTTCGCCGGTATAGATTCGTCCCGGAGCGGAATAAACGCGCGAGGTGTACTGAAAAATCTGCCCGGTTAGATGTTGATCCACTAGATGGCCGAACTGGATGTAGTAAAAGGCAAAGATCGAAGTCGCCGTTAGGAATAGGCCCAGGCTGACAACTAATACGGCGATGCCTGCTCGAGAAGTCCAAAACCCGGGGGCGATTCGAATCCGCAATCGGTATCTCCGCTATCGCTTGAGAGGATCGGCTGAAGCCATCCGGAATCCGCGAATCACCGCAGTAGCTCCCCGGGGTAGCAACACTCCAGCTTCTACTATATTAGATTAGCGGCTTAAAGCGAGTGGTTGTCCCCGTGGGCATGAAAATCCATGGTGAACTGAGTGAACTTCATGTCCACCGGAACACTGTAGTTCACCGAAATTTGAACGGTGTTGTTCTCGTTGACAACGTGGATGTCATCGCGCTTGCATGGAATCCCTAGCTCCTGAACTTTCTTCCAAACATCTTCACGGACCTCCTCGTCGGTTTTCCGGTTGTAACCGGCGAAGCGAGCTTCGGTTTTCATGGCGTCCTGGAGCTGGTAATTGTTGAAGTAGGGTGGAGCGATCACGACGCCGACGAAAATCATCCCTGCCAGCAGAAGCAAGGTCAGAACTAAATTGATCTTAGCTCCTCCGCGCTCTTGAATCGGTATTGTTTGAGCCTTCAAAATGGGAAGCCTCCCAGGAATGGTCCCAGCACGGTTTTATGCTATCACTGGGGGAATCCTCGAAAAGTGCCTAGTCGGAACAGTGTTCAGGATGAGTAAACGCCAGCAGGGATGGGCCGCCGCAAGGCCTTAATAGGCGCGGGCGAAAATGGCTTTTTCTTTGGCCGGCTGGCCGCAATGAATGCACTTCCCCGAACCCCCCGGTTGTTCAAGGGGAATGCAACGCATGGTGGCCTTGGTTTCTTCTTTGATCTTCGCTTCGCATTCGCTGCTGCCGCACCACCACGAAAAGGCAAAACCCTTTTCAACCACTTTCTTGAATTCGTCGTAAGTGGCAGGTTCAGATGTGTTGGCCTTGCGGAAAGCCAGAGCGCGGTCGTAGAGCGATTTCTGAATTTCTTCGAGCAGTTGTGCGACACTTGCGGCCAGCCCTTGCTGCTGGACCAAAGCCTTCCCTTCCTTGCCGGGACGGTCTCGGCGAGCAAGTACCACGGAGCCCTTGGCAACGTCCTTGGGCCCAATTTCAAGACGCAACGGAACTCCACGCATTTCCCAGTCGTTGAATTTGAAGCCGGGGCTCACACCTTCGCGTTCGTCCATCTTGACGCGAATGCCGGCTGCGACGAGTTCTTTGCGAAGCTTTTGAGCGCACTCCATAACGCCCGATTTCTCTTCGTCCGTCTTAAAAATCGGCACGATGACCAGTTGGAACGGAGCGAGACGCGGCGGAAAAATTAAACCCTGATCGTCACCGTGCACCATGATCATGGCACCGATGAACCGTGTCGAAAGGCCCCACGATGTGGTCCAGCAATGCTGGTGCACGCCGTTTTTATCGAGATAGCGAATCTCAAATGCTTTTGCGAAGTTCTGACCCAGATTGTGCGAGGTGCAGAACTGCAAGGCTTTTCCGTCACCCATCATGGCCTCGAGCGAATAGGTGATGTCCGCGCCGGCGAACTTTTCCGATTCCGACTTCCGTCCTGGAATCACCGGCACGGCCGCTTCTTTCACTGCGAAATCGGTGTAGATGTCGACCATCTGCCGCGTCTCGACGTCGGCGTCTTCGAACGTCGCGTGTGCGGTATGTCCTTCCTGCCAGAAAAACTCGAGCGTCCGGAGAAATAGTTTCGTTCGCAGCTCCCAGCGCACCACGCTGTTCCACTGATTGATCAGTACGGGCAGGTCGCGGTACGACTGAATCCATTTCGCGTAGGCGTGGCCAATGATGGTCTCCGACGTCGGTCGGATGACCAGGGGCTCTTCGAGCTCTTCCCCGCCGCCGTGCGTCACCACTGCCAGTTCCGGCGAAAATCCGGCCACGTGCGATTTCTCTTTGTCGATAAAGCTGCGAGGAATCAGCAGAGGAAAGGCTGCATTCACATGTCCGCTAGCCTTGAACCGGCTGTCCAGCGCGGCCGTTATGTTTTCCCATAGCGCCCAGCCGTACGGCCGCACGATCATGCAACCGCGCACCGGCGCGTAATCGGCCAGCTCGGCGCGGAGCACAACCTGGTTGTACCACTCCGAATAATCCTCCGCTCGGGTGGGAAGCTTCTGATCCGACATACGTTGTTGGCTCTTTTCTGCGCCGAAGTCGATCCATCGCGCGCATGTCCGCGCGCGACGTAGAGACGCAATCGAGTTAGGTTAGGGGAGACGGCATCTGAAGTCAACCGGGCGCTTTTTGACATTTTTCAAGTGAAACAAAAACCCTTTTCGTTGTAGGCTATTTTTCGCACCTGGTTTCCTCCCAGTGTTGCCCGAGTTAAAGGAGTGAACCAAATGAGGAAGTGCCGCGCTTTTTTCACATTCGTGGCCATAATGCTGTTCGTGGTTTTCCAGCAGATAGCCAAGGCCCAGTCATCGAGCGATTCTGGCACGCCGAGTCAGAGCCAAACCCAAACAACGCCACCAACCGCTGCTTCATCGTCGCCAGGTCCCAGTAATGTTCAGCCTGGGCAGACCTATCGTCGCCCGACGGAGAAGGAACGATTGAAGAATTATGCGTTTGATGCTTTCGGTCCCTACGCAATCTTTCGGCGCCGCCGCAGTCGCCGGAATTCAGCAAGCCGAGACGCCCAATGGCCCGGTGCCCGGCAAATCGGGAGTACCGCCCGATTGGGGACAAGGCTGGGACGCATACGGAGCCCGAGTAGGTAGTGACTTTGGAATCCACCTTATCACCCAGACCGCTCGATACTCGATGGCTCGAGTCTTGCGAGAAGATACGATTTACTACCGCTGCGAATGCTCCGGTATCCTTCCGAGAGCGAAACATGCGTTGATTTCCACCGTCACGGCGCGTCGGGGCGAGGATGGGCATCGCACGTTCTCTTTTTCGCAACTCGCGGCACCCTATGCCGGTACGGAAGCGGCCGCTTTGCTGTGGTATCCGAGCCGCTGCACAACGCCAAGGACGGTTTTCGAATGGGCAATAAAAACCTGCTGATACAAGGTGCTATGAATTTGGCGCTGGAATTTATTTGGGGCGGGCCGCACACGCTGCTGAGCCAGTATCACGTGCCGTTAGTTTCTAGTGCAACTGGATCCAACAGCAATGCAGTGAACCGACGATTTTGCGAAGCCACGCGCAGGCCGTAGCACACTTGTCCATCCCGCGCTTTTGCCTGGTCAGAAAACCCCGCAAGGGCAGTTCGTTCGCAATTCACGGTTGTTGTTGCGTCTTATCTTTATGAATTTTGCGCCGAATGTCCGGCCAGAATTCTTTAACGACCAGAGTTATGGCGTCGTAGCCAACCTGAGTGCCCCACACGCTCGCCGTGTTCGACAAAGTCTGGTCCGCATGCGGATGATACGAATAAGTTGAAATTCCGGCGGACATCGCACTTCCCACTATCTCGGAAAAATTGAACTGGCTATTTCCGGAATCACCCCGTGTGATAAAGATTCGGCTCATCGCATAACCGGTACGATGCCAGAATCCTCCTTTTCCTGACTGAAAGAAGCGGGGATCCTGATGCAGAATCGAAGGCAGGATTGCCGAGGTAAAGAAATTCTCGATGGTTCCATCTGCGAATGCCGCACCGTAGCGTTTGGCGTAGCCTTCGGCTCCCTGCCCGTAGCCAGCTTCGCTATTTTGAGCTTGGCTGATACCAGCCAGAGCTGCATACCACGGGAACTCGACATAGTCGAAAGACGAGCGAGCCACGATTTTAAACTTTTGTTTCGCGGTGAGAGGCGGAACCTGTCCGGCGTTCTCCAGGGTCAGAAAATTCGGCAGGGTGTAGAACAAGCGATCCTTGGATGTTCCCTGCGTATTATTCTGGTCCTGATTGTCCTGGCTGGTTTGCCCAGGCTGTGTTGGCTGCTGCCCTGAAGCGGGCCTGGATTGCTGTTGTGCCGGCGCAGCGGATTGGGATGATTGCTCCGGCTGGCTAGCGGGCTCGCCGGCAGGCTGGCTGCTGCTCTGAGCATGAACTGTGGTTGCGCAGATGAAAACAAGAAAGAGAGTTACCGCTTTGGCTACTATTCCGAACGAACACTTCAAGATTGACCCTCCCCAGGGTATTCCGTAATCCCGAGCCCAAAGTTCCCGTTGTTTCGCGGCAGGAGTCAGGCATTCACTTTCTCTTGAACAGATATTCCCCGTGAACCCCGCAAACTCGCGGTGCAGCTTGATTTCTTCCGATGTTCACACGCCCTGTTTAGTTATCCAGCAAGCGCATAACGATGGTACAACAAGCCGCTCTTCAATCATTCATTGATAGCTTACCAGAAAACGAAAGAGTGACGTGCGGGCGCATTCCGCGTTCGTTGCAAACACCCCGGCGCCTCCGATAGAATCACGTGCGAGTCTCCCGATCTTCAAAATCGATACGACGAATTTTCTGGTGCGACGAAATGACACACGATAGCCCTGAACTGGTGAGAATGAGCCGCTCCCTCGATGAAGTCGATCCCGAGGTGGCCAAAGCATTGAGGGATGAAGTCCGTCGCCAAGCGACTGGACTTGAGTTGATCGCGTCAGAGAATTTTGTTTCAGAAGCCGTGCTCGAGGCTGCGGGGTCCGTTTTCACCAACAAATACGCCGAAGGCTACCCGGGCAAAAGATACTACGGCGGTTGCGAGAATGTTGACCGCGTCGAGCGGCTGGCCATCGACCGCGCGAAGCAGATCTTCGGCGCGGAACACGCCAACGTTCAGGCGCATTCCGGCACGCAAGCGAACATTTCCGTTTATATGACCGTGCTTGAGCCCGGCGCTACCGTACTGGGAATGAATCTGGCGCATGGCGGCCATTTAACCCACGGGCATCCGCTGAATTTCTCCGGCAAGACTTACAAGTTCGTGGCCTACGGAGTCACAAAAGAAACCGAGACGATTGATTACAACGAGATCGAGCGCCTGGCTCGCGAACATCAACCCAAAATGATTGTGGCCGGCGCGAGCGCCTATGCGCGCATCATCGACTTCCCCCGCATCGCTAAGATTGCGCAGTCGGTGGGCGCTCTCTTCTTCGTGGACATGGCGCACATCGCCGGTTTGGTGGCGGCAGGCGTACATCCAAGCCCGGTGCCGTACGCGGATTTTGTTTCAACCACCACGCACAAGACGCTACGTGGGCCGCGCGGCGGTCTGGTTCTCTGCCGCGAAAAGTATGCCAAGGATTTGGACCGCATCACGTTCCCCGGAGTGCAGGGCGGGCCTTTGGAACACATCATCGCAGCCAAGGCTGTTTGCCTGAAAGAAGCCTGGGCGCCGGAATTCCGCGAATATCAAAAGCAAGTGGTGGCCAACGCGCGCTCGCTCGCTGCAGGTCTTGCAAAGCGGGACTTCCGCATCGTCACCGGCGGCACGGACAATCATTTGTTTCTCGTCGACATGCATTCGCGAGGAATCACGGGCCGCGATGCCGAGCTCGCGCTGGAACGCTCGGGAATGACAGTCAACAAAAACGCCATCCCGTTCGATCCTCTGCCTCCGATGAAGGCGGGGGGAATTCGCGTGGGGAGCCCGGCCGTCACGACGCGAGGGATGCGCGAGCCGGAAATGGAAAAAATCGCCGCATGGATCGCCGAAGTGCTAATACATCTAGGCGACACTGCAATCGAGCAGCGCGTTCGAAAAGAAGTTGCGACACTTGCTGCAAAATTTCCCCTTTATGCGCGCAGACTGAAAGCCGCCGAGGAAGCCGAAACGCACCAAACTCAAAGCGCAAAAAATTAGAATCGCCCGAACCGCACTTGCGTCCTGCTGTTTCAATCTGGTGCATGTATGCCCCGCCGGGACAGTCCAACCAAACTCCGCCGAATTAGCACCTCATTTCTTCCCTAAATCCTTTCTTAGGCCAAGATACACGCGACAAAATTTCCACTTTGGTAGTCGAGTTGCCAGCCTTTCATCAGGCAGTTATATCGGTTGATTTTGCGCACTGGAAACTCGAAGAAAGGGCCCAGGATGAGTGTGCTGTTCGAAACGGAAACGTTCACGCGTGGACATCGTTGTGGGGCCGAGAAAGATGAAGCCAGAGACATCCAAAATTCATTGCTGCCTTCCGGAACCCTTCGGAACAATTCCGTCGAGATCGCTTATAGATTCTTTCGGTTCGCTGAGGTGGGCGGTGATTTGGCGGATTTTTTCCTTCTCCCCAACGGAGGCGTGACCCTTTCCATTGGCGACCTGGTCGGGAAAGGCATAGCGGCTGCGATGTACGCCGCACTCGTTATGGGAATGCTACGCGGCGTTACTAAAACGGACGAGCGAACTTCGACTGTTTTCGCAATTTAGAACAGGCATCTGCTAGTACGTCCGGTGCAAGGGCGCTTTGCTACCACGCTCTGCGCCCTCTACGATCCTGCTTGCCGCGAGTTCACGTTTGCGGGCAGGCCGTACCCTGTGCATGCCTCCCATTCTAACTGCCGCCCATTGAGAGAGGGGGGCTGCCCTTCGGGAATGCTCCCAGGCTCTGCGTACGACATCCATCGAGTGTGCCGGCGCCGGGTGATTCATTGTTGTTCGCTACCGACGGTCTGCACGAGTTGCGAGACGTTCGTGACGATGATTTTGGTTGGTCGAGAATGGCCTGAGATCTGGAGAGAATGCCGGGACGCCTGGGCGGACGAATCGCTGCCATGCCTTCTTCACGGCGCCAAGCGTTTCGCGGTTAACGGCATGCAGCACGACGACATCACCGCGATCGCTCTGAAAATTCCGCTTCTTTGAAAATTGTTCGCCGGCCTATACGATTTGAATGTCCAATTCGATGGCCTTTCCATCGCGGATTGAGAACGCGCGCATGGGCTTCCGCGCGGCTTTCGACGCAAGAATGAAGTAGGCAACGTCCGGATAGAAGGCTTTGTCAATATCGCGCGGGGATGGCTGGTTATCGCTGTTTGGATGCGAGTGATAGATTCCCATTAGGTCGAGTCCGGCTCGACGAATTTCGCGCACAACCCGAAATAATTCTTTCGGCTCGATTGAATATTCCGTTGCGCTGGCCAGCTCATTCGTCGTCTGAAAAATTCGCGTTATAACGTCTTCGCCGCCAGCAAGTAATCCACAACATTCCAAACACGGCTCGTGCAAAGCGTGATTCATCATTTCCGCCAGAACTTCTGCCTTGACTCGAACCAGGTGTGCCATTTTGGGGATCTATTCGCAGGAATCGCGCCGTGGAGTTGCTCGCTGCCTGCGCGCACATCCACGGCCCGTTGAGTGTTACTGCTGATAAAGTTAGAAGATCGCAGGGAGCGAGCCCTGCAATAACAATAATATCTCGCGCTAGACCTTTTGAGCCTGGCGGCGAAGGAATGTGGGAACGTCGAGATCGTCAGCCGGCATCTCATGAACCTCGCTTACATTCCTCGCGACCTGGTGGACAACCTCGCTGACGTTTCTCGACACTTGCTGCACCACATTGGTTTGTTGCGGCATGGTGGGTTGCGCCGCGGCCGGCTCGCGCGTAGCTTTCCACGTCTTCGGTAAATACGAAGGCCGCGACTGAGATTTCCGGCCTGCCACTTCGCGGAAACCCGCAGCAATCACCGTGATTTTCACCGACTCTTTCATCGCATCATCCATTACCGCGCCGAAAATAATGTTCGCGTTTTCGTGGGCAGCCTTCTGAATGATCGAGGAGGCCTCGTGAACTTCCTGCAAGCTCAGGCTGGATGAACCGGTGATGTTGATCAAAATTCCCTGCGCGCCCTGGATGCAGTTGTCTTCGAGAAGCGGGCTATTGATCGCGCGGTTGGCGGCATCAATGGCGCGGTTCGATCCGGAAGCTACCGCCGTGCCCATCACCGCGTAACCCTGGCCTGACATGATCGTCTTCACGTCCGCAAAGTCGCGATTGATGATGCCCGGGATGGTGATGATGTCGGAAATGCCCTGGACCGCTTGACGCAAAATGTCGTCGGCGATGCGAAACGCTTCAAAAAAGCTGGTCCCGTGTTCGACGCATTCCATCAGCCTCTCGTTGGGAATCACGATGACCGTGTCTACGCTCCCGATCAGTTCGCCGAGGGCTTGTTCAGCCTGCTCCATGCGGCGCTTTCCCTCGAAGGCAAACGGCTTGGTTGCCACTGCGACGGTGAGCGCGCCCAATTCGCTGGCGAGGTTCGCAACCACCGGAGCGGCTCCACTACCTGTTCCGCCGCCGAGTCCCGCAGTGACGAAGACCATGTCCGCGCCGTCGAGCGCTTCCAGAATTTTTTCGGTGTCCTCCAGCGCGGCTTTGCGGCCGACCTCAGGATTGGCGCCCGCTCCCAATCCTTTGGTCAACTTGGCTCCGAGTTGCAGTTTTACCGGTGCTTGTGAAAGCTTCAGCGCCTGCAAATCTGTGTTCGAGGCAATGAATTCCACGCCTTCGACTTTGGCGCGGATCATGCGGTTGACGGCGTTTGAACCACCGCCTCCCACGCCGATCACCTTAATCCTCGCGCCGTTTTGCGCTTCCTCACTGAATGAAACTTTAAAGCTCGATTCTTTTGGTGACATGCTTCCTCCCCAGTCTTTCGCCCTCTTGAAATTTTGGATCAATTTCTTATGACGCTCCTGCAAACATACTTTTCAACTTGCCCCGCCAGCCGGTAGGACGCGCTCCCGCGATGCGCCGCGTGCGCGCACCGTAAAGCACAAGTCCCACGGCTGTTGAATACTCGGGCCGGGAATCCTCTTCGCTCATCCCGGGAAGTCCGCGCGGAATGGCAACGCGAACGGGAAGATTGAATATTTTCTCTGCGAGTTCGCAAAAACCGCGCAGGCGCGCTCCCCCGCCGGTAAGAATAATTCCGGCGGGAATGGACGACTCAACGCCGCCACGGCGGAGTTCGTCGCGAACTAGCATCAATAATTCCTGGGCGCGCGGTTCCACGATGTCGGACAGCATGCGAGCGAACACAGTTCGTGGCGGGCGATCGCCCACGCTTGCGATTTCGATGGCAAAATCTTCCTTAAGTAGCTCGCGGAACGCGCAAGCTTGCTCGCGCTTGATTTTTTCCGCCTCATCGATCGGTGTGCGCAGTCCAACCGCAAGATCATTCGTGAAGTGATCCCCGCCGACCGGTATCGCCGCGGTATGACGCACTACTGCTCCGGCGTACGCAAGCAGCTCGGTGGTTCCGCCGCCGACGTCCAGCAGGCAGCAACCCAAGTCGCGCTCATCTTGTGTCAGGCAGGCTTCCGCGGAGGCCAGTGGCTCAAGAACCGTGTCATCCACGCGCACGCCCGCGCGATTTACGGCGGTCACAATATTTTGCGTCGCTGTTCCGCTGGTGGTCACGATGTGCACGTTGGCTTCGAGCCGCTGGCCGACCATTCCAATTGCGTCGCGGATGTTATCCTGCGCATCGAGGAAAAATTCCTGCGGAAGGACGTGCAACACTTCGCGATCTTCCGGCAGTTGAATTCCGCGTGCAGCTTCCACCGCGCGGCGAACGTCTTCGCGCTGAATGTCGCGCGGCCGGGACCCCACCGTGATCCCCCCGCGGCTATTTACACCGCGTACATGCGTGCCCGCCACTCCGATCAGCGCCGATTCCACCGGCACGCCGACAATACTTTCCGCCTCTTCCACGGCGCGGCGAATCGAACTCACCGCCAGATCGAGATTCACAATCTGACCTTTGCGCCAACCCTTCGACTCCGCTGCGCCGAGGGCAGCGAATTTTACGCTGCCGTCGTCACCTAGCTCTCCGATCAGCGCGCAGGTCTTCGTGCTGCCGATGTCGAGCGCCACAATATGCCGTTCTTTCTTCGTCAAATCCGCTCCTTATAATTTCGCGTCTTCAACTTCCACTATCGTGACTTTTTCGCCGAACTCTTATGCGTTGCATGAACTGGCTTCGTCGCGTGTTGCGCCGTCGGGCCTGTCCGAGGTGGAATCCCGCGAGGCGCGATTTGTTGCGCCAGCACCGTATCCGGATTTACGACCGCTTCCCCGTCGAAGCGTAAATCCACGGATTCCACGCGTCCGGTCCTCGCGCGCCACTGCGCAATGTCGTCCAGCAACGTTCGATACTTCGCTTCGAAATCGTTGTTGCCGAAATGCACCAGCACAGGCAGATCCGATGGCGCTGCGGATGAACCGCTCCAAGCAATACCGGACGCTGGATTTGAAATGTTTGCGCGGGAACCACTGTCGCCGTTCAGCCCGGAGATGGTCGCGCGCAAGTCACTGGCGTCTGAAAGGTCCACCTCGCTTACTTGTTCCATGGCGCGCGCACGCGCCAACTCCACTTGTTGGGTGAAGCCGGCGAACAGCCGCATTCTTCGTTCGCGCTCTTCCGGCGTCATGTCTTCGCGAATGCCGGTCACAACTGGAAAATGAAAGTTCGCCTTCAAAGGGCGCTCGAGTATCACGCCATGAATATCCACGAGCGCCAGATCGCTTCCCTGGCGAAGGAATGCGACGGGAGTTCGTTCGGTAATCTCCACTTCGATGTGATTGGGCAACGCTCGCCGAACGACTGCTTGCGCAACCCACGGAAGGGCTTCGACCTGCCGCCGCCGTTCGTTGAGCGGAATGCGCAAAACGCTGTGCCCTTGATCGGCTTTAAAAACCGCGACCACGCTTCCGCGAGAAACGTACTGTTTCCCCGTCAGCTCGATCTGAGTCGAATGCATCAACGACATTTGCGGCGACGCATACAGAAAATGTCCGCAGGCGTACGCCATGCACGCGCCCGCAATTCCAACACCGATGCCAAACGTGACGCGCAGATACGTTTTCCAGGCTTTCCGGCCAAATTTTCGCCGCTTGATCTCCAGAGGCTTTTGCCTCCGGAGATACTTCGGCTCTTCGTCGGCCAGGACTTCCTGGGGATAGGTGTCCGCGTCCATGGTCTTCAGTTTTTCCAGAGAATGACCTCGTTCTCGAGTTCTACTCCAAAACGTCCGCGCACGCGCTCGCGAACGTCTTCGATCAGCCTGAGCATGTCGCTACAGCTGGCCTTGCCCGTATTGATAAAAAAATTTGCATGCCGGTCGCTGACCATGGCGTCGCCCGAGCGATGGCCTTTCAAGCCCAGTTCATCAATCATCCGTCCCGCGGAGCCGCCCGGAGGATTTTTGAAAATGCATCCGGCGCTTTTCTGATTGAGCGGCTGGCTCGCTCTGCGCTTTTCGTTGCAAACGCGAATGCCGGCCAGGATTTCCTTGAACGGCTTGGGCGGCAATTCCAACTTCACGCGCAGCATCACGTCGTCCGGCGCGAACGATGTGTGGCGATAGTCGAAGCGAATATCGTTGCCGCGCACGGTCTCAATTTCGCCGCTCGCCGCGCGGTAAAGCTCCACTTCGCGAACGTAGGACCCTATCTGGGTGCCGTAAGCGCCTGCGTTCATTCGCAACGCACCCCCCACACTGCCGGGCACGCCGATCAGGCCTTCCATGCCGCCCAGATCGTGCTTCGCGCAAAACGTGACCATGCCGCCCAGGTCGGCCGCCGCATCTACATACGCTGCGTTGCCCTCCACGCGCATGCCCGGCTGCGAAGTTGGCAAATGCAAGACGACCCAGGGCAGCTCGCCGTCGTCAATCAGCACGTTCGTTCCGCCCCCCAGGAAGCGGTGAGGAATTTTTTCATCCGCCAGCAAACGCATCACCTCAGGAATCGTGTCAAATTTCCGAAGCAACAGTTCGTCCGTGGTGCCCCCGATTCCCAGAGAAGTTTTTTCGCTGAGCGAAACACCGGGCCTCTGTTCCACTCCCAGTTCCTTCAACCGCGCTGCAACCGGCTTCTCGCTAATCCGCATAAGGACCCGGAACTTTTGAAGCCAGCAGCATGGCAAGCTGGTCGAGCACACGCCCGACGCTACCGGCGCCGATGGTGAGAATGGCGTCACCCGGGCGCGCTTCTCGGTACAGAAACTCCATTCCCGCCTGCATCGTACTGGTGAAAACTACATTCTTGTGTCCGGCCGTGCTGATGGCTTCGGACAAAATCTCACCCGTGACGCCTTCCAGCGGCGCTTCTCCGGCCGCGTAAATCTCCGTCATCACCAAAATGTCCGCTTCATTGAACGAGCGTCGAAAATCTTCCCAGAGAAATTTCGTGCGCGAATACCGGTGCGGCTGAAAGAGAACGAGCAAGCGTTTATAGCCGCAGCCTCGGGCCGCTTCGAGAGTGGCGCGAATTTCAGCAGGATGATGGCCGTAATCGTCAATTAAAGTTACGCCGCCAAATTCGCCTTTGATTTCGAAACGCCGTCCAACGCCTGAAAACTTTGCGAGCCCCGCGCGAATCAGGTCTGCCGGCACATTCAGCGAAAGCCCTACGGCGGCAGCGGCGGCAGCGTTACGCACGTTATGGATCCCCGGAGGCGACGGCAGGCGGAAAATCCCGAGATCATCGTCGTGATATTTCAAGCGAAATTCACTCGCGAGTCCGTGCAAGCGCACTTCGCTGATGACGAGATCCGCTTGGCTCGACGTGCCGTATGTGATTACCGGACGTTTCACCTGCGGCAAAATCGCCTGCACGTTCGGCTCATCGAGGCATAGGATCACCGTGCCATAAAACGGTACGCGATTCGCAAACTGCAGAAATACGTCCTGAATTTCCTCGAGCGATCGGTAATGATCCAGATGCTCGCGATCAATCGTGGTGATCACAGCCACTACCGGCGCCAGCAGCAAAAATGAGCGGTCGCTTTCGTCCGCTTCTACCACCATGTATTCACTCTGGCCCACGCGAGCATTCGAGCCCGCATGATTCACTCGCCCGCCAACCACAAATGTCGGATCGAGTCCTGCTTCACCCAGCACGGAGGCGACCATCGAAGTCGTCGTCGTTTTCCCGTGCGCGCCGGCTACGGCTATCCCGGTCTTCAAGCGCATCAATTCCGCAAGCATCTCGGCGCGAGGAATCACCGGAATTTTTAGCTTATGCGCCTCCACTACCTCCGGATTGTTTGGCTGCACGGCGGATGAAACAACCACCACATGCGCGCCGCGAACATTTTCCGCAAGATGGCCTTCGAAAATATTGGCGCCCAATCGTCGCAGGCGTTCCGTCACCGTAGTAGCTTTCAAATCGGAGCCCGAAACCGCGTAGCCGCTCGAAAGCAGAACCTCTGCAATGCCGCTCATGCCGCTGCCGCCGATGCCGATCAAGTGAATGCGCTGAAAATTGCGGAACGTGATGGTCACACGCGCACCATTCCTTTCAGCGGACTTTCCAACTGGGCTTCGAGCAGATCCACAATGTCTTCCACAGCGCGGGGACGTGCGAGCGCACGCGCTCGATTTTCCATCTCTGCAATTTTCTCGGGCTGGTCAATCAGAGAGAAAATTTCCGACGTTAGCCGCCCGGGCGTTAGCGCGGTCTGAGCCAACATCCGCGCGGCGCCCGCATCCTGCATGGCTTCTGCGTTGCGGGCCTGGTGCGCGTCAGTGGCGGCGCCGAAGGGGATGAAGATGGCGGCGCGTCCGGCGGCAGATACTTCTGCGACCGTGATCGCGCCCGAACGGCAGACGATTAAGTCCGCCTGGGCAAACCGCTGCGCCATATTCTCGATGAAGGGCACAACCTCCGCTCGGAATTCGCGACGCGCATAAGCCACTCGTACCGCATTATAGTCGCGTTCGCCAGTTTGATGCACGATGAAAAGCTGATTTTTTCGCGGAGTCAAAAGATCGAGCGAATCCACGACGGCGCGGTTTATCGGCAGTGCCCCGCGGCTTCCGCCCGTAATTAGAATCGTGAAAGGCGCGTGATGCTCTTTGCGCGGGACGGCGAAGAATTCGCTTCGCACCGGGCAGCCCGTAACCTCGGCTTTCGCTCCCAGGCGCTCCGCGGTAGCGGCATGAGCCACGGCGACATGGGTAGCGATGGTCGCGAGCACGCGATTGGTGAACCCGGGCTCGACGTTAGGCTCGAAAATTACTGTAGGGATGGCGTGCATCTTCGCTAAGAGCATCAGGGGACCGGATGCGTAGCCACCGACTCCGAATGCCACCCCAAAATTATGACGACGGAGAATTTTCTCCGAGTCCCACAGTCCCAGCGGAAGCATTGCTGCGTTTTTTAAAAATTTGGCCCCCCCCATTCCTTTCAGTCCCGCCACACGAATTGTGTCAAGCGGCAGCCCGGCCTGCGGCACCAGCCTCGCTTCCATTCCGCGCTCGGTTCCCACGATCACGACGCTTCGTTCCCCTTCCGGCTTGCGCTGCAGCCACTCACGCGCGACGGCAATCGCCGGGAAAACGTGCCCGCCGGTGCCTCCGCCGGCGATCAACAAACTGTTTGCATCCGCCTTCACGTCTCGTCCGCGTGCTGACTGATGTTTAACAGCACGCCGGTTGCCAACAACATTCCGATCAAACTCGATCCGCCATAACTGATGAACGGCAGCGGAATACCTTTCGTCGGCATCAATCCCAGCACGACACTCAAGTTGATGAGCGCCTGACCCACTACCATCGCTGTGATGCCCAGCGCGAGCAGGCGGCCGAATTCATCCGGAGCTTTCATCGCGGCGACAAATCCGCGCCAGCCGTACACGGCAAAGAGCGTCAGCAGGACCACCGCGCCGATAAATCCCAATTCTTCGCAGATCACGGAAAAAATAAAATCCGTATGCGCCTCGGGAAGATAGAAAAGTTTCTGGCGGCCTTCCATCAAGCCAACGCCGGTGAAACCGCCCGAGCCAATGGCAATGAGCGACTGCAGCAACTGGAAACCGTGGCCTTGCGGGTCAGAACCAGGCGACATGAACGCTTTAAAACGGTCGAGGCGATAGGGCGTTTGCACAATCAACAGATAAACCGCGGGAATTGCCGCCAGCGCGGCACCCACGATGTATCGCATCGATAGCCCGGACACAAAAAGCATCGTCACCGCAATCAGCAGAATCATGCACGCCGTGCCCATATCCGGCTCCGCGAGAACCAAGCCAACCATCAGCAGAACCGTCCCCAGGGCTGGTAAAAGCGTACGAACCGGATCATTCACGCCGAAGCCTCTCGGGGCGCGCCGGATTTCAAGGAACCACGCGATAAAGAAAATCAAGACGAGCTTCGCGATTTCCGAAGGCTGCAGACTCAACGGTCCCAGCCGGAACCAGCGATGCGTCGCGTGCGAGCGATCCAGAAAGAAAACGGAAATCAGCATCACCAGCGTCACCGAAACGGCCGTGAAAATCACGCGCGGCTGGCGGAACTTCCGGTAATCAGTGTTCATCAGCCAGAACATTCCCGCCAAACCGATCGCAATCCAAACCAACTGGCGCAGCAGGAACGTGTAGCCGTTGCCGGCTTGTTCTCGAGCGGTCATGGCCGACGCGCTGAAGACCATTACCGCGCCGATGAGGCAAAGCCCTAGTGTCACTCCGAATAACTTCCGATCGGGTTGCAGGCTACGCGGCATTCATCATCCTTTTTGCGCGGAGGCGCCCGCGGCAGATTGGCTCTGATTTTCCAAGCTCGCAACCAACTCTTTGAACCTCCGGCCGCGATGCTCGTAGTTTTCAAATTGATCGAAACTAGAGCAGGCCGGCGCGAGCAACACTGTGTCGCCAGGCTGCGCGTGCTGTATGGCAACCTGCACAGCGCGGTCTAAAGTGCCAGCGTTCGTTAACGGGACCGAATCGCCGAGGTCTTCTGTGATTTTTTCGGCAGCAGCGCCGATCAAGAGGGCCAGTCGCGCGCGCTCGTGAAGCAAATCGCGCAGCGGAGTGTACGGGCTGCCCTTATCCTTCCCGCCGAGAATCACGATCAGCGGCCCAGAAAAGGCTTCGATCGCCTTCACCGCGGCATCAACGTTCGTGGCCTTTGAGTCGTTATAAAACTGCACGCCCGAGATTTTAGCCACGAATTCCAGGCGATGCTCCACGCCTTTGAAGCTCTTTATCCCGTTCGTAATCGCGGCCGGGTCAGCTCCTGCCAGATATGCTGCGGCGGACGCTGCCAACACGTTTTCCGCGTTGTGTTCGCCGCGCAATGGGATGTCCGCGCGACGCGCCAGCGCAACTTCCGAGCCCTCATTACGAAAATAAATCTGCCCATCGCGCAGGAATGCGCCGGCGGCAACGCGCTTCTGCCTGCTGAACCAGAAAATGTGGGGCTTGGCAGGCATGCGGCGCGTGATTTCGGGGTCGTCGGCATTAAGTATGGCGATGTCGCGCTCAAGCTGGTTTTCGAACATGCGCATCTTGGCGTCGGCGTATTCTTCGAATGAAGTGTGACGATCGAGATGATCCGGCGTCAGGTTCAGCAGCACGCCGATTTCCGGGCGAAACTTCTCGATGGTCTCGAGCTGAAAGCTGCTGATTTCAGCGACGGTCACGGTCGTGTCCATGGAATTCTCGACCAGAGCAAGCAGCGGTAAGCCGATATTGCCGCCAACCAGCGTGGGAATTGCGGCAGTCTGGAGAATGTGCGCAACGAGCGACGTCGTGGTCGTCTTGCCATTCGAACCGGTGATGGCGACTAGTCTTCCGCGCAGGAATCGCCAGGCGAGCTCGATTTCGCTCCACACTGGAATTCCCTGCGCGCGCGCCGCTTCCAGCGCGGAAAGTTTTGGCGATACACCGGGACTGACCAGAATCAAATCCTGGTTGAGAAAACTCTGAGGGACGTGCCCGCCCAGTTCGAGTTTCGCTCCCGCCGCACGCAGCTTGGCGGCGGTTTCTCCTAGTTCTGGTTCAGGACGTTCATCGGTTGCAGTTACAGTTGCGCCGCAACCCGCACTGAAAAGTGCCGTAACCACGCCCGTGCGTGCTAGTCCCACCACCAGCACTCGTTTTCCTGCGAGATCGATCCCAGGCCTCACTAATCACCTCAACTTCAAAGTCGTCAATGAAAATAGCGCAAACACCAGCGCCACGATCCAAAAACGCACAATGATTTTGGACTCGCTCCAGCCCATCAGTTCAAAATGATGATGCAGCGGCGCCATGCGAAACACGCGCTTCCCGGTCAGCTTGAACGAGCCCACTTGAATGATCACGGAGAGGGCTTCCAGAACAAAAACTCCCCCAATCGAAAGAAGCAGAATTTCCTGCTTGATGATTACGGCCACGACGCCGATGGCGCCACCGAGAGCCAGCGACCCTACGTCGCCCATAAACATTTCAGCCGGATGCGCGTTGTACCAAAGAAACCCTAGCGAAGCGCCGACCAACGACCCACAAAAAACTACGAGCTCGCCCGCCGCAGGTATTTTCTGAATTTCCAAATACTCCGCCATGCGCGCGTTGCTGGAAACGTAAGTCAGCACAGTCAGCGCGGTGGAAGAAACCAGCACGCATCCGATTGCCAGTCCGTCCAAACCATCGGTCAGATTTACCGCGTTCGAGCTTCCCACGATTACGAGCACAAGAAACAAAACAAAAGGCACGAAGGCCAGCGGCCACACGTAATTCCGAACCAGCAGCGAATCGATCACAAGGTTGGGGTGCAACCGCTTAAAAAACGGCACACTGAGCTGCGTCGAGTACGCTGCTTGCGATTGCAAAACCAGCAACGCAACTCCGGCTCCCACACACGTCAGAAATTGAAAAAAGAATTTCTTTTTCGGTGAAAGTCCCAGATTTCGCCGCCGTACCACCTTATTGTAATCGTCCACGAATCCGATCGCGCCGAACGCTACCGTCGCGCCGATCGCTAGCAGCACGTAAGGACTGCGCAAATCCGCCCACAGCAGTGTGGGAATCACAATGGCGGCAACGATCAATACACCGCCCATCGTCGGCGTCCCTGCTTTCTTTTGATGCGCCTTGGGGCCCTCCTCGCGGATGTATTGCTTCACTTGCATTTCGCGAAGCCTCTCGATCACCCACGGCCCCATCAGCAGCGAGAGCAGTAGCGCCGTCACGCTGGCCACCGCCGTTCGAACCGTGATGTAACGAAATACGTTTAGCGGGCTGAAATATGGCCTCAGCGCGAAATAGAAAAGGTAGTAGAGCATTTCAGCGCGAGCCTTTTTGCCCGGGTTCGATCGCTTCCGCGCCTGCACCCTTCGGCCCGATCCGCTGGTGACGCGCGTCGATTGCCTCGAGAATTTTTTCCATGGTCACGCCGCGAGAGCCTTTCAGCAGCAGAAGATCTCCTCCGGCCACGAATTCCGCCAGAAACTTCGCTGCGTCATCGGAATTCTCGAAAAACTTGGCGTGTTCTGACGAACGCCCCGCGTCAACCGCGGCGCGAATGAACGCCGCTGCATCGCCCTGAACGCCTACCATCCAGTCAATTCCTTTCAACGACGCTGCCAACTTTCCGCATTCACGATGCAGCTCGGGAGCGGAATTCCCCAGCTCCAGCATTTCGCCCGCAGCAAGAATCCTCCTGCGATAGCCCGGGGTGGCCGCCAGAAGCTCAGCCAGCGCGTTTAGCGCCGTTGGACTGGAGTTATAGCTGTCGTTAATCACCGTGAGCCCGTTTTGAAATCGAACGACTTCGCCGCGCTTGTCCGCTGGTACAAGCGTTGGGAACACGCTCTGCGCTTCTGCCGCGCCGATTCCCCAGACGCGCGCGCCCGCCAGCGCCGCCAGCGCATTCATCACGTTGTGCCGGCCAATCAACGGCAACTCCAATCGCGCGCGCCCGCTTGGAGATACAAAATCAAACGCCGAACCCTCCACGCCACGTTCCTCGATTGCTTCCGCGCGAAACAGCGCGCGCGGGCTTGTTCCAAACCAGATCACATTTCCGCGCGCCACATCAGCGAACCGAGTCACCCGCTCGTCGTCTGCGTTCAGTACCGCCGTCGCACCCGGCCATGCCAGGTTTTCGACCAACTCACGCTCGGCCAGCGCTATTTCTTCAATCGAAGAAAAAAACTCCAGATGCTCAACCGCGATGCACGTAATTACGCCTACATCCGGAGGAGCAATCTTTGCCAGCCGCGCGAGCTCTCCTCGATGCGACATCCCCATTTCCACCACGGCCGCGTCATACTCATCATCCAGCTGCAGCAATGTGAGCGGCAGACCATACTCGTTGTTCAAATTCCCTTGTGTCTTCAATACGCGGAACCGCGCGGCCACAAGTGCCACAAGGATTTCCTTCGTGGTAGTTTTACCGATCGAACCCGCCACCGCTCCGATTCGCCGGCCCGGTTTCGCTTTGCGCCAAATCTCGGTGGCACGCGCGGCCAGCCGATGCAGCGCGACGAGCGTGTCCTCCACGGCGAAAAGTTTCCGGCGGACGTCCTCCGGGTACTCGCTAATTTTTTCGCGCGCCACCACCCCGGCCGCAGCTCCGCGAGAAAGCGTCTCAGCGACGAAACTGTGTCCGTCGTGACGCGGACCGCGTATGGCGAGGAACATTTCCCCGGGACGAATCGCACGAGAATCAATCGAGATGCCGGCCATCCGGGCCATGGGGTCGAGGCTCGCGGGAACCGCGACACCCAGAGTTTCGGCCACTTGAACCGCTGTCCACCGCATTGCGTCTCCAATGGGCTGATGGTCGCTCTCAGAACCTAATTCTCAGAAATCTCAGAATTCGCGCCGAAAAGACTACCGTTTCGCCGCCTTCTTCGAATAACCCTTGCGCCGCAATATCGCTCGAGCCTTTTCGCGATCGTCAAACTCGAATGTCCGGTCGCGCAAAATCTGATAGTTTTCGTGCCCCTTGCCGGCCAGCAGCACGATGTCTCCGGGCTGCGCCTCATCAATGGCCATCTCCAGCGCCACTTCGCGGTCCGGCTCGATGCGATACTTCGCATTCACTTTCTGCAATCCCACCACCACATCGTTCATGATGAGAAGCGGATCCTCTTTCCGAGGATTGTCATCCGTAAGAATCACCAGGTCGCTCAACGCTCCGGCGGCTTCACCCATCAGCGGCCGAGTTGAGCGGTCGCGTTCCCCTCCCGCTCCGAATAACGTAATGATTCGCCCGGATGGATTCAGTTCGCGCGCGGTCGTGATCAAGTTACGGATGGCATCGTCCGCATGCGCGTAATCCACCACCACCAGAAATGGCTGGCCTTCATCGATTTGTTGGAACCGGCCCGGAACCAGTTCGAGATTCGCGATGCCCTCTTCAATTTTCGCTCGCGGAATATCCAGAGCAATCGCAGCGCCGACCGCGCTCAGAATGTTGTACACATTGATGCGTCCAACCAGCGACGACCTTACTTCTACTTTTCCGGCTGGAGTCTGCGCCGTGAATTCAATACCGTTGAACCGCAATGAAAATGTCTTTGTGGTGAGTTCCGCACTCTCTGTCAGACCATACTTAAGCGTGCGTTTCGCAAGGCCTTCCAGCCGCGGCGAATACGGATCATCGGCATTGATGACCGCTACGTCCGGCGCTGCCGCACCCAAGCCTTCGAACAAGTGGCGCTTCGCGGCGAAATATTCTTCGAACGTCTTGTGGAAGTTCAGGTGATCGCGCGTGAGATTCGTAAAGATCGCTACAGCGAAGTGGCATCCCCAAACCCGCTCCATCGCGAGCGCGTGCGAACTTACTTCCAGCACCGCATGCGTCCCGCCAGCGTCGCGTACTTCCGCGAACATCTGCTGCAAATCCAGCGATTCGGGCGTGGTATTCACAGCTTTGCGTACGCGGCGCGGAGTTTCATAGCCAGTGGTGCCAATGCGCCCGGTCGTAAATCCCGCAGTGTGCAAGATTGAATCCACGAGGAATATTGTGGTGGTCTTCCCGTTTGTCCCAGTCACACCAACAAGCTTCAGCGAGTGCGCCGGAAGCCCGTAATAGCTCGCTGCCGCTATCGCCAGAGCACGTCGCTCGGTTCCGGGAAGGAGTTGAACCCAAGTAATCTCGGGTCTCGCATCAGGGTTGCGCGGCTCGGCGCTCGCAATCGCGATTGCGCCGCGCGCTAGTGCCTCGGTCACAAATTTGTTGCCGTCCGCTTTTTGTCCGGGCAGAGCGAAAAACAATGAACCGGGCACAACTTGACGGCTATCGCAGGCCACGGAAAGGATGTTGACGCTGGCACGTCCACTGACGCCAACTTTCTCAATCCCCCCGATTATCTCCGGCAAACCCAATTCTCTTCTCTTCAGCCCCTCGCCACTGCCGCCCGAATTCACGTGCGGTCCCTGTTCCATTACAAATCTCAATTTGTGTTCCTGTGCGTCTGTCCGGATGACATGCTTGCCGTCATTCGCCCGAACCGAACTGCTACGCGGCTTCCGCGCGCCACGCGCGTTCCCGCGTCCGGCGATTGTTCTAACGCAACTCCACTGCCAATCAGCGATGGCACCAGGCCCAGGCGCGAACATTCTTCCGTTACGCCACGGACCGTTTGCCCCGCCAAATCCGGAACCACAACAGCATCTTCATCATGGAACGCGATTGTGGTCGCCTGTAAAGTATCCGGCTGATCTTTCGCCGCGTTGAATCGCGCCTGATTAATTCCTGCGCTCGGATCCTCCTCCGGTTTGGGGGCGCGCTGGATATTCTTCGCGGTTTCGACGGTCGAAGACCCTGGAATGTCATGCTCTATATCGAGATGGGCGAGCACTTGCTCCGCTATTCGCTTGAATATCGGCCCGCCAACCTGCCCTCCGTGATGCGCAGCCCCTTCCGGGGAATCGAGCACGACTAAGATCGTAATCGCCGGCTCATTGACCGGCGCGAAACCGATAAACGAGGAAATATATTTGTTCGGGGAATAGCGCCCAGTGGTGGGATCAATCTGTTGTGCCGTGCCGGATTTACCCGCTGCGGTATAACCATTCAGCTGCGCAAGTTTTCCGGTCCCGGCTAACACGACCGTTTCCATCATGCCCCGCACGGTCGCTGCGGTCTTTGCGTCCGTCACTTGCTGCGGCGCGAGCCGCGAAATGACCACGGCTGGCGATGCGCCCTGAATTTCTTTTACGATGCGCGGCTTGTAAAGCGTTCCTCCGTTCGCCACTGCCGAAATCGCCGAGACGATTTGTACTGGAGTCACGCTCACTTCTTGCCCGATGGCAATTGAACCAATCGAACTTGGCCCCCAATTCTCTAGCGGACGAAACAACCCGCGGTTTTCTCCAGGCAATTCAATCCCGGTCAACTGGCCAATTCCAAAGGAGCGAATCGTGTCGTAAAAGTTCGCAGCGCCGAGCCGTAGAGCAATCTTGATCGAGCCTACATCGCTCGAATTCGCCAATACGTCTCGAACGCTAAGAATTCCAAACGGGTGCCAGTCATGAATCAGCCGCCCCGCCACAAGAATCGAGCCCATCTGACAATCCACGAGTTCGTCCGGATTGATCACTCCGTTTTCCAGGGCGCCGGTCATCGTGATCACTTTAAAAGTGGAGCCCGGCTCATACGCGGCAGAGACGGCGCGGTCCATGCGCACCTCGTCGGGATAACTGCCGGCGTCATTCGGATCGAATGCCGGAGCATTCGCCACGGCCAATAGTTCGCCAGTGTTTGGATTCTGAATCACCACCGTCCCGTATTTGGAGTGGGTCTCTTGCATTCCGCGCGCCAATTCTTTTTCGGCGATGAATTCAATTGTCTCATCTATGGTGAGCACGACACTCGCACCGGGATTCGCAGCGGCTTCGCTGCGGTCGTACCAGCGGCGTTTTCCATCAGCCATCACCATCATGCGGCCCGGCTTGCCGCGAATCTGCTTGTCGAACACATACTCGATACCGCCGATTCCCTTTTCGTCGGTATCCACATAACCCAACGCGTGCGCCAGACTTTGTCTCTGCGGATAAACTCGGCGATTTTCCTTCTGAAAGAAAACTCCTTTCAGATTCATGTCATCAATGCGTTGCACGGTTTCAGGCGAAAGCTTCTTGGCCAGACGAACCGGTGTCTTCGCTTCTCGTATTCTCGTTTCGATGTCTACGGCGGGAATATTCAGAACGCCCGAGAGCAGTCCCGCGACGAGAGAAGCATCTTTGATGTCCGTGGGATCGCCAAAAACCGAATCCATGGGGATGCTGATGGAAAGTTCCCGGCCTTTGCGGTCGTAAATCGCGCCGCGTTTCGGGCTGATTTCAAATACGCGCCGTTGTTGATGCTGGGCTTTTGCGAAATATTCGGCATAGCAGAAGAGCTGGAGATAACTGAGGCGGAACAGCACCGCCGCCATCCAAATCAACGCCACGACACCAACTACTAACCAGCGTCGACGCAGGCTGCGCTGCTCCATGGTGCTCCGACCTATCCCACAAAAAACTTAGCCCCGCGAATGTTCGAAACGCTTCGCGGGGTTCGGACCCGGTGAGCCGGGCCTCTGCCAATTTCGTATCCCAATCTCGTTTTAAGGGCGCTGGTTTTGAGAAACAGGGCGCGCTTGTGCTAGCACTCCATCGCTCTCTGCGGCAACCGTAGGCGCTTCGCCCACCACCGGCACCGTTAATCCCAACTCTTTTTCCGCGATTGAATAAATGCGATCCGGCGCGCTGAGTGTGTCCACTTCCACGTGAAGCTGTTGGTTTAACACCGAACTCTGCGCGCGCAGCGATTCGAGCTGCTCCACATGGTAGCGCAACTGGATGCACTCAAAATGCTGCCAGGTATAGACCAACAGGCAGGCCGCCATCAAAGCTCCCGCAAGCACGCGTCGCCAGAAATCCTGCAAACGCGCGGGCGAAGTTGGACGCACCAGCCGCGAATTATCGATATGCTTCAGTGTGTGATATTCGATCATGACCACGCCTCAGGCGCCGGGCCCTCCGCCGTCGCCACTTTCTCCAGCACGCGCATCTTTGCGCTCCGGGAACGAGGATTGTTTCTGATTTCCTCTTCTCTCGGCAGAATCACTTTTTTCGTCAGCACGCGAAAATTTCTTTCGCGCGCGAGCCGCTGGAATTCATGCTTCACCATGCGATCTTCCAGCGAATGGTAACTAAGGACGATCAACCGTCCCGCTGAAGCTAAAGTGGCAGGGGTCCGCGAAAGAAACTGCCCGAGTTCCTCCTCTTCTCGATTCACCGCTGTCCGCAGCGCCAGAAACGTTTTTGTCGCGGGATGCAGTCTCTGCCTTCCCCTTGCTTTACGTCCCCCTGCCACAACCGTTGCCAGATGTTCTGTATCGCGGATCGGCCGCGCGCGAACAATTGCTCTGGCGATTCTGCGTGAGTCCCTCTCATCGGCGTTCTTGTAGAGAAGGTAGGCCAGTTCTTTCTCCGGCCAGAAGTTCACAATTTCTTCCGCTGTCAGCGGCGAATCGGGATTCATGCGCATATCGAGCGGCGCGGCCCAGCGAAACGAAAATCCGCGCTCGGGAGTATCCAGCTCGAGGCTTGAGATCCCCAGATCGGCAACCACACCATCGAGCGGGGGAAGATTCAACTTTTCCGCCACTTCGCCGATCTTCGAAAATTCTGCGTGCACCAAGGTCACCTGCCGCTCGTGCGGCCCTAATCGCTCCCGCGCGATTTCCAGCGCGCGCGGATCGCGATCCATCCCCACTAAACGCCCCGTGGTCAGCCGCCGGGCAATTTCTATCGTGTGTCCGCCCGTGCCAACCGTGGCATCCACATACGTGCCTTCTGGCCGTATCCGCAACCAGTTCAAAACTTCGTCCAGCAGAACCGGCGTGTGCAGAACGCTCAAAAGCTAGATGCCCAGTAAATCCAATTCCTTTTCGTCTTCCGCCGTTAGAGGGTTACGGTTCAGTTGTTCCAGGAACTGCGCGTGATTCCAGACTTCCAGGTAAGTCAGCTGGCCCTGAACGTCTACCTCGCCCTTCATTTGCGCTGATTCCCGTAGCGTCGGTGGAATTAGAATGCGCCCCTGCCCATCCACCTCCACTACTTGGCCGTAATAGTTCACCCGCGCCAAGAACTTCTGCTTGGAACGGTTGTGAGAGGAGACCTTCGCGAGTTTTTCTTCGATCTTTTCCCACGCCTTCATGGGATAGATCCGCGCCGTGCCGCCGGTTTCGCTGGTTACGTAAAACTTCGAGCCTGTCTTGCGCAGTTCGGCCAGAAAATCGGCCGGAATTTTCATTCGGCCCTTTTCGTCCACTGTCGCTAGATAGTTTCCCCGAAGCATTCGTGCCTTTAAGAGCCGCGCCCGGCTTGTACAGCGAAGAAGTCACTCTTTTGTGCACCCCTACTGCTTGCTACTTTCTTACCACTGCGTCCCACTTCTTCCCACTTTGTGCCCCGATTGTAGTTAGGTTCGAAAACATGTCAAGAGGAATCCGTTATGGAATCAAAGATATTTGTGGAAAAGAAGATGCGCCGTTATGGCTCAACGCAACCAAACCACAATTACTAGTGGATGGTCACAAATGCTTTCCGCACGCCTAGTTACTTGGATGGAAAAAAGAAGAGAAAATGTTTTGTAAGAGTTAACAGCAAGAAAAATTTGGCCGCCCGTCGATTTCTTGGTACGTCACCGCACTCTCGCGCCCGCCAGTCAGATCTTCATGCAGCGCCACAGCCTTTCACCCGGCGCCTCCACGCTGGCAGGCGCTCGGGGCGGCACTGAAAAAAGGTTCCGCAAGGCCTAATTGCGGTTCTAAACCCTCGCGAACTGACATCGCCTGCGGGTGCCTCGCCGAGACGGGCCTGTTCGCGACTCTTTGTGGGCCGTGGCTTTTGCCGCTGAAGATCTGGTTTTGATGTTGCTACCGACGGCCCGGGTTGATCGAATCGAGCCCTCGCAAAACGGATTGCTCATCGGGACTCAATCCGCGCATGAACTGCGGGTCTTGGAGCGCTGCTTGCCGCTCAGCCGGGGTCATCCCCTGCAGCGTGTGCAAACGCCCCGTAACGATCTGCCTCCGTTGCGGAGACATGCCCTGCCACTTCGGAAGCAGACTGTTCTGCGCGTATTGGCGCTGCTGAGGCGACATACGCTGCCAAGTACGCGCGCGATCGTTCATCGCATTGCGTTCGGTGGGCGACAGATTGTTCCACTTCTGCAAATTATTTCGAATCTGGGCCTGTTGCTGTGGCGGAAGACTCCTGAAGCGCTCATTGTTCTGCATGTAGCGCTGTTGTTCTTGCGGCGACATATCGCGCAAATTCTGTCTGACGCCGGGCGACAATCCCTTCATGCCGCCTGGGTTAGCGTTCGTTGCCGCGTTCGTTCCCCCGTTGGGCCGCTGGGTTGCGCGCGGAGCCGCCGGCGTTTGCGCCGAACGCGCATTATACGGAGCGCGAAAGCCCCCCGGACGCTGCCCCAGACCGCCATTCGGATGTCCCGCAGCTCCTTGCCTTGGCGGGGCCGCTCGCATACTCGGTGGACGCGAAGGAGGCGCGGGCGCGGAACCGTGCTGCTTTTGCGCCCAGGCAGGCTGCGCCGCAAGCCCCATCAGCAGAGCCAGCCCAAGTCCGGAAATGATTTTCAACTGCTTCATTTATCCGCCGTCTTCCTGTTGTTTCTGCGGATCCATTTGCTGGTCTGGCTGCAGCGGCAGCTCGTCCGGAGGCACTTCGTCCAAAGCATCGAACTTACTCAGCACATCGTAATTTTCGAGCACGTCCAAATTCTTAATCACCTGGAATTGTTCATGCTCGCTCTGCGCGGCTCCCGCCAGTCCTGTATTGTCTTGAGGCAGGCGCGCGATCCACACGCTCACCGCCAGTAGCAGAGCCATGGACAATGCCAGGCGCGGTTGCGGCACAAACCAGCGATACCAGCGCGGTCGCGGCTCTTCCGCAATGCGCGCGCGCATGCGCGCGTCAAAGCCGAGCGATGGCTCGACGATCGGCACCGCATCCAGGACGCTCCACAACGTGCGGAGTTCCTCCGCGCGCGTGCGGCAAGCCATGCAAGCCGCCAGGTGTTCTTCCACCTCATGGCGGTCCGCTGAACTTGCACGGCGGTCCAGGTACGGGATCAGTTCCTTTGAAACATCTTCACATTTCATGTTGGGCTTCCTTCCCTGCGCGTCTCGCCGGTGCCGAAACAAGGGGCGCCAGTTGCACCCGCAGAGTCTCGTAAGCGCGAAACAATAGCGATTTCAGCGCGCTTTCTGAGCAATCTAAAATTCTTGCAATTTCTCCGTAATCCATCTCTTCATACTTATGCAGCAAGACTGCCACGCGTTGCTTCTCGGGCAGTGCAGAGATCGCGCTGCGTATAAAATCCGCACGGTCGCGTTCGATCATGTGCTCGTCAATCCGCATCTCAGGCGCGGGCAACTGCATTGGCGCCACATCTTCGTCCACCGGCGCGGCATCGATCGACACATCTAGCTTGCGATGGCGGTTATCCCGCATCGAATTTAAAGCTAGATTCGTCGCAATGCGGAACAGCCAGGTGGTGAACTTCGCAGTCGGAGAATACTGCTTGCGGGCGCGATAAACTCTCAGGAAAACTTCTTGCGCCAGATCCTCCGCAGTTGCCGTGTCCCGAACCATGCGATAGAGGAAGTTGACCAGGGGCGTGCGGTACTTCTGCAGCAGAAGGTCAAAGGACGCATCGTCCCCAGCCTTCACGTCCAGCATCAATTGGACGTCAGACCTGGTCATGGCCTCCACATTCTATCTAACACCTGTAGTCACTTAAAGTTGCAGTCTTCGGAAATGCTTTAACTCGCCGAGTACCAGCGCTCTAACGGTGCACCAACCTGTATTCCAAGAAAATTGCTGAATCTAAAAGCCTTACGACGTCGAGATGCGGGCTAAATTCGGAAGAGCAGCTTAAGGCCTAACAAAATAGCTACGCCGAGAAAAACTAATAACGGCATCCCTGGCCCCGGTTCCCGGTTCACTTCGGGAATCAGATCTGATGCAGCGACATACAGCGTCACTCCCGCCGAAAAAGGCAGCGCATCCGCCACCACATCGCCCAGCGCAAACATCAAGGCCATCCCAAGCAGCGTCGCGCCGCCCAGTATTGCCGACGACAAAAACGCCGCGCGCCGGCTCTGTCCGCTCGCCAACATCAACGACGCCACCGTAAATCCTTCCGGCAATTTGTGCAGGAAGATCGCCAGGAAAATCACCACTCCCAGCGAAGTGGAAACCAGCAAGCCCGAAGCAATCGCCACACCGTCGAAAAAAGTATGGATTACCAGGCCCAGTAGCGCTGCGTAACTGGCATGCGCGTGCGACATCTCCTCCGTATGCGTCTCTTCTCCAAAATGAAAGTGCGGTGCTACGGTGTGCTCGAAAAAATGCACCAGAAAATAACCGGCCAGAACGAACAGGAAAACGGAATTCGTACGATGGAAGAATAGCGAACCGCCTTCGGCCTGCAGGCGCAGCGATTCAGGGATCATTTCGAGCAGCGCCGTCGCCAGCATGAACCCGGCGCCCAGGGCGATGAAATATTTCAGGTAGCGGCGCAGCGACTTCGCCGACGTGATCAGCGAGCCGCCCACCACATTGGCTCCGGCTGCGACGATTCCCAACAGCAGCGCGAGAAGTATGCGGTTTGAGCCGGCAGAGAACATTCTGGCTAGCTCGAGTGGCGGAACAAAATCACATCACCGTCTTGTACGATATATTCCTTGCCTTCCAGCCGGACCTGCGCGCGTTCACGCGCCACCGGGAATCCGCCTGCCTTCAGCAGATCTTCCCAGTTCACCACTTCGGCCTTGATGAAGCCGCGCTCGATGTCGCTGTGAATCGCCCCCGCGGCTTTCTGCGCATTCATCCCGTGCTCGATGGTCCATGCGCGGCACTCCGGCTCTCCGCACGTTAAAAACGAAATCAAACCAAGCAGCCGGTAGCTCGCCTGAATCAACCGGTCGCGGCCCGATTCCTTCAAGCCATATGCGCGCATCATTTCGGCGGCTTCCGCGTCCGGCAATTCGGAAAGTTCCGCTTCGATCTTTCCGCAGAATGGCACCACGGCGGTGCGAGGCTTGGTCGCCAGCTTCTCCAGACGATATTTTTCAATCACGCGATCGATGTCCGCCGCTTCGTCATCCCCAAGGTTGAGCACGTAGAGCATCGGCTTTCGGGTGAGAAATTCAAAGCTGCTGAGCATTTTCTGTTCTTCCGGCTTGTATTCAAGGTCGCGCAACGGCGTTTCGGTTTCCAACGCCTTGCGGCACCGCGTCAGAAGTTGCAACTCCGTTTCGAGCGCCGTCTCTTTCTTTTTCTTCAAATCTTTTTCCACGCGCTCGATGCGTTTCGACGCCTGCTCCAAATCGTTCAGCATCAGCTCGATTTCAACGCTCTCGATGTCGCGCAACGCGTCGAGCAAACCGCCTTCGTGCGGCACCGCCGGGTCTTCGAATAGGCGTACAACGTGTGCTAGCGCGTCCGCTTCGCGCAAAGGCACCAGCGACGCTGAATTTTTCTCTCGGTCCTTTTGCAAACCGCCCACGTCCACGTATTCAATGGTCGCGTAGGTGGTTTTTTTGGGCTTGAAGACTTCCGAGAGCTTCGCCACGCGGGCGTCCGGAACCCGCGCTATCCCCACGTGCGCCTGGTTGGGGGCGCTTCGCGATTCCACGCGCGCGCGCGTCAAAATCCGAAACAGACTCGTCTTCCCCACTTGCGGCAGTCCAATAATTCCCGTTTTCATAAGCCGACGATAGTAACACACACGATTGCGTCGGACCGTTGATAGCAGGACGTCCGCACGTCTTTGAAATTGAGGGATTGTCCAACTCAGCTGGTCTTCGCTATCCTTAGAATTTGCTCATGGCCGACAACCCCGCGCTTCCTTTCGATCAAGTGAAAGCACACGAGCATCTCTCGCAGGCTGACAAACGCCTCGGCCGCCTGATTGCCGACATCGGCGAATTCCCTTTTAAATTAGACGAATGCGACAGCGTGTACGAGTCTCTGCTCGAAGCGATCGCTTATCAGAGTATCTCCGGCAAAGCCGCCGCAACGATTTTTGGCCGTATCAAAGCGCTCGGCTCGAACGGCCGGTGTCCGACGCCTGAGGAAATTATCGCTGCGTCCCCGCAGGCTCTCCGCGAAGCAGGCCTGTCGTTTGCAAAAGTTGCCGCCATGAAGGATCTCGCGCAAAAAACCATCGATGGCGTGGTTCCTTCGCTCGAGGCCGCACACAAAATGTCGGACGAGGAACTGGTCGAGCGCCTGATTTCCGTGCGCGGCATCGGCGTATGGACCGTCGAGATGTTTCTGATTTTTCGGCTCGGGCGTCCCGACATCCTTCCCATCCACGATTACGGCGTGCAAAAGGGTTTCGCCATTCTCTATCGCAAAAAAGCCATTCCAAAGGCTCGCGAGCTAGCTGCTTTCGGTGAACGCTGGCGCCCCTACCGCACCGTGGCAAGCTGGTATATGTGGCGCGCCGTCCAACGCGCAGGAAAAGACGCAAGAAAAATCACGAAGCCCACAAACAAGAAGAAAGCAAAGAAAAAGATAGCCAAGAAGATTCGTAAGAAGAAGCCACCCGTCCGAAATAAACGCGTGACCAAACGACGTACATAACGCAGGCCGAGGGCGCAGGGCGGGGTTTCCCAACCGCCGGCATCTTGCCGGCGGTTTTCGTTTGCGCCTAAAAGAACCTCGGCAGGGCGCCGGCGCTACAACGGCTCCCGCACAGTAAGAAACAGCGACGCAAATCCAATCAGCAGCACCGCCCCTTCGATTTTCACCGAAATTCCGTGAAGACGATCGAATTCCGCGCGTAGCGGATCGCTCGCAGGCGTCGCAGCGACCGATCCCATCTGCGTCCGCAACGCCGCAAGTTTCGGCGTCACGAACCGCTGCGTAGTGATCGTGAGCAAAAGCATCAGTAGGACGCCGATCGCCGGCGGCCGAATGAATCCCTTGAACGACTGCGCCAGTCCCGCCGACGCAAAAAGGTAAAGCACCGCCGCAACCAAGCCGAGCATGTGTAGCCGGCCCAGCGTGAATTGCACAAGCGCTCCCGCCTGGTCTTGGCTCGACAGCACTCGAAAAGCCCCCGGCGCAACGGCCGCGCTAAAATAGAAAATCGATCCCACCCACGCGCCTAAGGCGAACACCTGTATGAATCGAAGGATATTGGTCATCACTCGAAACTCGTTCGGCGGCATAATACGCTCGCCATACAACATTTTCAAACGCTGCTGACGCTAGTAGCGTTATTAAATACTGTCAACCTCAACACATTCAGCGCATCATTGTTTCAAGCAGCGTAAAATGTTGTGGGAGAATCTGAAGAGTGGTGGGCGACCAAGGACTTGAACCTTGGACCTCTCCCGTGTGAGGGGAGCGCTCTAACCACTGAGCTAGTCGCCCGCCAATTTGACGAAGAAAACAGCCGGCATGGCACCGGCGCTACGCGTACTTTTTGTAGCAGAAGGCAGCGCGAATTGCAATCAACGACCACCACAGCCAGCACACGTCTCAGCGCGCTCTTGCGCTCGATCTCGTCTGTCGTGCGAGGCAAAGAAGACGTCATTCAGCTCGCGCTCACCACGCTTCTCGGGCGCGGCCACCTGCTGATCGAAGACGTTCCCGGCGTGGGCAAAACAACTCTGGCGCAGGCCCTGGCGCGCTCGTTCGATTGCTCGTTTCAACGCATCCAGTTTACCTCGGACATGCTTCCCAGCGACGTGATCGGGGTCAGCGTGTTCAATCCCGCCACGCAGGGATTTGACTTCAAGCCCGGGCCCATCTTCGCGAACATCATCGTCGCGGACGAAATCAATCGCACCACGCCGAAAACGCAGTCCGCCCTGCTGGAAGCGATGAACGAATCGCAGATCACCGTGGACAATCACACGCATCCGCTCCCCAAACCGTTTCTGGTGCTGGCCACGCAGAATCCCATCGAACATCACGGCACTTATCCGCTTCCCGAATCGCAGCTCGACCGCTTTCTGATGCGCATACGCATGGGCTATCCCTCGCGAGCGAGCGAAAAGGAAATTATCCGAAATAATTCCGGCGCAGCGCCGGTGGACAAAATCTGTGCGTTGATGGACGCGGCTGACGTGATCGCCATGCAGGAGGCCACCTCGCAAATAAGAGTGGAAGAAAGCCTTCTGGACTACTCGCTTGAAATTGTCGAGCGTACGCGCCAAACCGAGCAACTCAGCCTAGGCGTCAGCCCGCGCGGCGCGGTGATGCTGCATCGAGCGGCGCAGGCGCGCGCCTTCCTCGAAGGCCGCGACTATTGCCTGCCCGACGATTTCAAGCGCCTCGTCGTGCCCGTTTTCGCGCACCGCGTGGTGGTCAGCTCGCGCTACGTCTCCACCCAGAAAAAATCTGAACAGGCGGAAACGATACTCCGCGAAATCATGGACACCACGCGCGTTCCACTTTAACGCTCTATGCGAGAAGCAGATTCATTTGCCGAACGCTGGTGGCGCGGCATCGACCGTCCCGGTTGGCGCAATTTCGGCGTCGCCATGCTGGTGCTGTCTGCCGCTCTTGTAACGGCCCTTTTTTCCGCCGCTGCCGCTCAAGAAGGCCGTGTAGGCGTTGCAGCAGTTACCACTGTAATTTCGCTTGGTCTGGCCGCGTGGGTGGCTATCGTCATCGTTCCCAGGCTCGCCCGGCGAACCAGCCTCCGTTGGCTTGTCTATCAGGTTGATTACCGCCTAACGCGCGAAGGCATCGTCTACCTCGTCGCTGTTTTCATTCTCGTTCTGGCCGCCGTCAACACCGGAAATAACCTACTTTTCATGATCCTCGCGTGCTCCCTCGCCGGAATCCTGACATCGGGCGTGCTTTCCCGCGTCGTGCTGACGGGAATCGATCTCAAGTTCGAAATACCCGAGCATATTTTCGCCGATCAGCCCGTGCTCGCCGAACTCGAATTGCGCAATGAGAAGCAGACCTGGCCGTCGTTTTCGCTGCGTGTCGCAGGAGAAAACAAGAAAGGCGCGGGCGAAGTTCTCACCCGCCCCGTATTTTTCCCTTACATTCCACGCAAAGGCTCGGCTCGCCAGAAGGTCGAACTCATATTTCAACGCCGCGGCCTTTATCGCCAGGACGCCTTCGGCATCCGCACACGTTTTCCCTTCGGCTTCTTCGAAAAAAGCAGGCAGGTCGATTCGCAGCTTGAAATTGTCGTGTACCCGCGCGTCGCGCCTACCGACCAGTTTTACGAAGTCCTTCCGCTCTTAAGCGGAGAAATGGCCAGCCATTTTCGCGGCCGTGGCCACGAATTACATTCGTTGCGCAATTATTTGCACACCGATAGCGCTCGGTTCGTCGACTGGAAAGTTACCGCGAAAGCCGGCCGCCTGATGGTCCGCGAATTCGCGCGAGAAGACGAACGCCGCGTGATGCTCGTCCTCGATCCATACATCGGCCCGCCGCGCAAGGAGCTAGGGCAGCGCGCAGAAGCGGAACACGCCGAGCGATTCGAACGCGCGATTACGATGGCAGCCTGCATCGCCTGGCACTTCAACGAAATTAATTCCGTGCTGCAGTTCCGCACGCATCGCTTCGCCAGCGACTTGGCCCCCGCCGGCGAAATCATCTATGAAACTCTGCGCGAGCTCGCTACGCTGAAGGCTGAAGATTCGGCCGTGGGCGGAAGGTTTCTCGACGACCTTGTCAGCGAGCACGAAATCTTCAAAATTATCATCACCAGCCGCCCGCAACGCTCCATCCCCACCGCGCTGTGGTCCTCGTCCTATTTCCTCTTCATCGACCAGCTATAGAGAGCCCAAACTCGTTGCCATCCTGAGTCCGCCGCGGCGGACGAAGGATCTGCTGTTTTCTCCCGCGACATGGATTCCTGAGCGAGCACCCCTTCATGCGAGAATACGTCGCGCATGAAGACAGAACTCTCACCGACTCACCTCCAGGCTTTTCAAACGCGATTGCTCCGCTGGTTTCGTGCGCATAAACGCGACTTGCCCTGGCGCGCCAGCCGCGATCCCTATCGCGTTTGGATCGCGGAAGTAATGCTGCAGCAAACGCGCATCGCCGCCGTGATGCCCTACTACGACCGTTTCCTGAAAAATCTGCCGGACGTAGAATCGCTCGCCCGCGCGCCATCGGTGGAAGTTTTAAAGCTTTGGTCAGGCCTCGGCTATTACAGCCGAGCTCGAAATCTGCACGCCGCCGCGAAAGAAATCGTTCTGCATCACAACGGAAAATTTCCTCGCACGCTTGCCTCCGCTTTGGAATTACGCGGGGTCGGCCCTTACATCGCCGCTGCGGTGCTAAGCATCGCGTATGACGTACCGCTCGGCGTTCTCGACGGCAATGTCGCTCGCGTCCTTGCACGGCTGCGCGCCATTCGCGGCGACCTGCGAGATCCGCGGCGCTGGCGCGGACTGACGAAAACCTCGCAAGATTGGCTCGCGTGCGATTCTCCCGGCGATTGGAACCAGGCGGTAATGGAATTAGGCGAGACGGTCTGCACGCCACAAAATCCGCGATGCAAAATCTGTCCCGTAGCGAAATGGTGCCGCGCTTACAAGCTCGGCCTAACCGGCAAAATTCCGTCGCCGCGCATCAAACGCGCTCCAGTGCACATAAGAATTGCCGCCGCAATTTTTCGCGATCCCCGCGGCCGCACAATCTTAGTAAAAGATCCGGGCGTCCACGACCACGTGCTTTTCTCCCGCATGTGGCAATTCCCCGCCGTGGAAGTCGGACGCCATGCTCAAGCTGAATTAGAGGCGCACATTCGCGCCACACTCGGCATCGATGGCGTTGCTCTCCAAGAACTTCCTTCCGCGCGCCACGGCGTAACATTCCGCAACATCACATTGCTTCCTTATTTCGCTGACATCGATCGCCTGCCCAAGCTAGCTCGCACCCGCATCCTAGCTCTCGAAAATCTCAGCCATGTCCCAATCTCCAGCGCCACCCGCAAAATCGCCGCGTCCCTTCATGCCCCCACCTTCCCCAGGCATCGAGCCGCAAAAGCAGGTTGACGCTAAGGTGTTAATGTAGCGCCGCGGCCTTCAGCGCGGCAGACTTTCGGTTTGATCTATACGGAAGTACAGTTATTTCCCCGTCATCGCATTGGTTCAAACACCGCGTCCGAGAACTCCCGAGTGTTAGCATCTTAGTAGGACAATGAGTTCCACCGCGTCAGCCAACGTGCACCCGGTCCCGGCAGTACAACGCTATTTCGAAGTGTCGCTGTTTCTGCTCGTCTCCACCGGAATTTTGGCCGTGGTTCTTACCGGCAAACTCGATTTCGTGTCTCTGGGCCTCCCGCCCATCGCGCTCCTCTATAAAGGATTCCGCGTGTGGCGCGGCCACGGCCCGGAAATTTCCGCGCGCGTGGCCACTTGGCTTGTTCTCGCTTATTTTCTGTTTTTCCCGCTCGACCTCTGGATTTTCTCGCGAAACTTATCCTCTGGCGCGCCAAATCCGGCATTGTACGCAGCGCTGCTGGCAGCCATTCACTTGATGTTATTCGCCGCGCTTGTTCGACTTTACTCCGCGCGAACCAATCGCGATTTTGCTTTTCTCGCGGTATTGGCATTCACATGCATGCTCGCTTCCGCGATTCTGACCGTGGAGACGAGCTTTCTGATCACGCTTGCAATTTTTCTCGCGCTCGCGGTCTCTACGTTCGTCGCACTCGAAATTCGCCGTAGCGCCGCTGGAGCGGTTTCGCCACGCTTCGAACCAGGCTCGCCCATGGCGAATCAATTGAATCGCGCTCTCGGCCTCACCTCCGTCCTCGTCGCCGTCAGCACGCTACTGATCGGCGGCTTTCTTTTCTTTTTGATTCCCCGCTTCACCACCGGCTACCTGAGCGCTCTGAATTTGCAGCCCAGCCTGATGACCGGATTCAGCGACAACATCACCCTCGGCGAAATTGGGAAAATGAAACAAAGTACCGCGGTGGTGATGCGCATCCATGTGGAAGGCGATCCCAGCCGCGGAGCGGACATTCACTGGCGCGGAATTGTGCTCACGAATTTTGATGGCAAGCGCTGGTTCACTCCCTCGCACGACCAGGTCGTGCTCTCGCCCGACTCCGATGGTCGGTATCGTTTCGCTCCTGTCACGCTTCCTCGCGGCGATTCCTACCCGCTTCGTTACACCGTACTCATGGAGCCGATCGCTACCGACGCGGTTTTCGTTGCGCCGCAGCCCGATATGCTGCGCGGCCGCTTCACCAATGAGTCCGAGCGAGCTGGCATTTCTCAGCAGCGCGGCTACCTTCTGATTGACAGAACCGGCTCGCTCTCCAATCCATTTCACAATGACACGAAAGTCCGTTACGAGGGCCTTTCCTTCCTGCCCACAATTCCTCCCGTTCAATTACGCAAAGCCTCCGCGATTTATTCCGACGAGATCAAGAACGCTTACCTGCAAATCCCGGAGCTCGACCCGCGCATTAAACAGCTCGCCGAAAAAATCACGGAAAATTCGCACAATGAATACGACCGCGCCGCGAATATCGAGCGCTACCTGAAAACGCATTACGCCTACACGCTCGACCTCAGCGGCCCGAAGGTGGACGACCCGCTCGCCTATTTCCTGTTTACGCGCCGCGCTGGACATTGCGAATATTTCGCCGCCGCCATGACCGTGATGCTACGCGATCTGGGAGTTCCCGCGCGTTACGTTGGCGGATTTTTGCCCGGCGAATACAATGACCTCGGCGGCGATTACATCATTCGCGCCAGCGACGCTCACACCTGGGTCGAAGCCTACTTCCCCGGTTACGGCTGGATCACGTTCGATCCCACTCCGCCGGGAAGCGGAAAACAAAATGGATTCCTCTCGCGGCTCAGCCTCTATTGGGATTGGTTTCAGTTTGCCTGGGGCGAGTGGGTCATCAACTATGATTTCGTCCATCAAGTCAATCTCGCGCGCAACGTGCAGAATACTTCCCGCAACTGGGGCGACCGCGCGCAGCACTACTATCGCGACAAGCAGCGCGACGCCATCCGCCTGCTGATGGCGCTCGACCACCGCACCGAAGCGTCGCCGTATTTTCTGCCCAGCGTTCTCGTCTTTCTGACTGCCTTGCTGATCTACATGCGCGGCCGTCCGTTAATTGGCTATTTGATCGCGCGTTGGCGCGTCCGCGCGCGTCGTGGCGGAAATCTGACCGCTTCGCTCGCCGTTCTCGAATATCGCGAAATGCTACGCCTCCTCGAAAAACGCGGCTGGAAGAAGGCACCGTCGCAAACCGCGCTGGAATTCATTTCGGCCATCCCGGCAGCCGACATTTCTGCGCCCGTCGCCCAACTCACCGAACTTTACCAATCCGCCCGGTTCGGCAACCAGGCCGCCCCCGTCGACCAAATGTCTACTCTCCTCCGCGCCATCCGCGAATCCCTCCGCGCACCTAGACAACGCCAGTGATGTTGAAACGCATACTCGGATCAACGGTAGGCGTAATTGCCGTGTTCGCAAGCCTCATTTGCCTTTCCTATGCAATTCAGGGGATTCAGGACTTCAGAAATCCCGTTGTTCCGCTCCGGTTGGCGGCCGTCAGCGAGCTAGTCTTGCGCTCGATAGCGCTCGCGGCCTTAGGAATCGCTATCCCGTTGCTGCGGTTCGGCTGGACTGGCCGGAGTGGCCGAAGCATGCGTTGGGTGAGGCCAGTTCTTCTTGGGAGCGGGTCTTTCTTCCCCGGATTTGTATTTTCATTACCCGTCACGGTCCTCTGGGCGCGTCATATCTGGCCCGTTGACGGACAAAGGTCTTCGCCGCGATGGAGGTCAGTTTCTGTATCGGCGTCGGAGCCGCGATCATCGTCTGCATCGTCCTGTTGAAGAAGCGTGTCCCGCACAGCATGCCAGTTTGACTCCCAGCTTGTGAACGGGGCGAGCCTCGGTGCGTGATAACGCCCTGATCGGAAATTGTCCCACCGCCAACCCGAAGGTCGTCATTCGACAGGCCGCTGGTCGTGCTAGAATTGTGTGTTTCGTATCACGCCAAAGGACCGCACTGAATGCCGAAGGTCGGATTCGTAAGCCTGGGATGCCCGAAGAACCTCGTGGACAGCGAGGTGATGATGGGCATTCTCACGCGCTCGGGTTACGAAATCACGCCGCGCGCCAGCGATGCCGACGTCCTTGTCGTGAACACCTGCAGTTTCATCGCGCCCGCGCAGCAGGAATCCGTGCAGTCCATCCTCGAAATGGCCGAGTACAAAAAGTTCGGCCGCGCGCAAAAACTGATCGTCGCCGGCTGCCTGGTGGAACGCTATCGCAACGACATCCGGGAGCAAATTCCTGAAGTGGACGCCGTCATCGGCACCGGCGAAATCGAAAAGATTCTGGAAGCCTGCGAAGGCGGTTTGCGCAACGACGATCGTGCTTCAGCGCACTTGCCCACTTATCTTTACCACGATCTGACGCCGCGCGTTCTCGCCACGCCCCGCCACACTGCCTACATAAAAATTAATGAAGGTTGCGACCATCCCTGCACTTTCTGCGTGATCCCGCAGCTTCGCGGAAAATTTCGCAGCCGCCGTTTCGAATCGGTCGTGCGCGAAGCCGAAAATCTTGCTGCCGCTGGCGTGCGCGAAATTTCACTCATCGGCCAGGACACCACTTTCTACGGCGAAGAGCTGGGCCTGCGCGACGGCCTCGCCGTGCTCCTCGAACGCCTCGCGCAAGTGGAAGATCTGCACTGGATTCGCTTCCTCTATTGCTATCCAAATCGAATCACACCGCGACTGCTCGATACCATCGCCGTGCATCCGCGACTAGCAAAATATCTCGATGTCCCGCTGCAGCACGCCAGCCGCAACGTTCTCGCGCGCATGAAGCGCGGCTCGAATGGCGACGCGTTTCTAAGAATGCTGGAAAAAGCGCGCGAGACTGTTCCCGGAGTTTCGATTCGCACATCTTTCATCGTCGGCTTCCCCGGCGAAACCGAAAACGACTTTCGCGAGCTGTGCGATTTCGTGCGCGCAGCCGAATTCGATTGGATGGGCGTTTTCGCCTACTCCGACGAAGATAAATCCCAAAGCTTCGCGCTCGATCGCAAAGTCGACGAAAAAACAATCGCGCGCCGCCGCGACACGCTGATGTCCATCCAGAAAAAAATCTCCGCGCGCAAGTTGAAAAAAAATGTCGGCCAGCAAATGCAAGTCATGCTCGAAGGCCCTTCGAAAGATACCGATCTCATCTGGGAAGCGCGCCTGCAAGGAATGGCGCCGGACATCGACGGCAAGGTTTACATCACCGAATTCGAAGGCATAAATGACGCCGCCGACCTTCCCGCCCCCGGCACCCTAGCCACCATCGAAATCACCGAATCAAAGGAATACGACCTGATCGGCCGCGTCACCAACTTCGAAGCACCGTCGTCACTCCCGCGTCAACTTCCCGCGCAGGCCAATAACCTCTTCCCCATCCTGGCCTAGCGTTTTCTGGTTTATATGTAGCTCCGCGGCCGCCTTCAGCGCGGTACCTTTCTTTTGCAGTTCGTAACAAATCGCCTGCTAGAATCAAACTGCCTGTTTACTCACTTCAATTCCATCCGTGTTAGTCTAGTCCGTGGAAGCCCATGAAATTCCGCTGCCCCATCTGCCGCAAGCATACGGATTCCGACTCAAACCCCGAGTTCCCTTTCTGCAGCGAGCGCTGCAAATTGCTCGACCTCGGCGCATGGGCCAGCGAAAAATACGTAATCAGCGAACCCGTGATCGACGAGTCTTCTTCAGAAAATTCCAATCAAGAATCGGATGACGAAAGAAACTGATCTCCCGTCGACCGCCGCACAAGCGCCTTCAGCATCTGCGCCATCTTCCGCCGCTTCCGCAAGTCTTCAACGCAAGCCGCGCTTCGCGCTTTTCATAGCCACCGCTGCCGGTCTCGGCTACCTGCCCAAAGCTCCAGGTACCTTTGGATCTCTCGCCGGCCTGCTTCTTGCGCTGGTTCCCTGGTTTGCTTTCTGGGGAGTGACGACATTGGCCGTATTGGCCCGCGATTCCGGAATCGGCATTTTTTTCCCCGTCTCTAAGTGGTACCTGGACCCGTTTTTATGGATGCAAATCGTCCTCGCGATTTCAGTTGCCGCGACCGGTGTATGGAGCGCGAGTCGCGCGGCTGAGTTTTGGCGGCAGAAGGATCCTCAACGCGTGGTCATTGACGAAGTTTCAGGGCAGCACCTCACTCTATTAATCGGTTGTGGCATACCTGTGTGGTGGAAGGTTCTGGACTTTCCTTGGAAGGGATTTCCCATCAGCTTCATGACGTTTCACTCGTTGCTGAACTGGAAATATTTGCTCCTGGGTTTTATACTTTTTCGTGTATTCGATATTTGGAAGCCGTTTCCAGTTCGCCAAGCGGAATCATTACCCGGCGGCTGGGGTATCATGGCAGATGACTGGATCGCTGGAATTTACGCCGCCATCAGCCTTTGGGTCGCAAGAGCGGTCAGCCTATGAGCACGTACTCATTCGCAGACGCTCTGTCATCCCGAGTCCGCCGCGACTTGTGCCTCATCGATAAGGCTGCACGAATGGAAAAACAGCTTTGAAAACAACCGGCACGCCACGAATCGAAGCGGTCAAGCCGCCTGCCGCGCTTCCCGGCGGAGAAGTCTCCATACAAGGCAGCGGCTTCGGCACGCGTAACCACACGCGCCCGCGAGTGCAATTCGGCTTGGCGGAAGGCAGCCTGGTGTTGGCCGCCGAGAATCTTCTAATCGCGCGCGTGCCTGACGGAGCGGCAGGCGGCGCAGTCCGCGTGCGCATGGGCAGCATTGAAAGCGCGCCGTTTCCCATGGCGCTCGGCATGCAAGTCGCCGACAACCTGCATCCCGTCGCCAGCCCCGCCGTGGACGCCGATGGAAATATCTACGTCACCTTCAGCGGCCAGCGCGGGCAAAAAGTTCCCGTCTCGCTATACCGAATCACTTCCAACCACATGGTTAAGCCCTTCATCACCGAGATGATGAACCCCACCGGCCTCGCTATTCACCCTGACGGACATCTCTTCGTTTCCTGCCGCAACGATGGCACCGTGCATCGCGTCTCGCCCGATGGCCGCTCGATGCAATGGATTGAAGGCATGGGTATCGCCACCGGACTCGCATTTGACCAAGCCGGCAGTCTATACGTCGGCGACCGCAGCGGCACAATTTTCAAGATCGCTCCGGACCGCGAAATTTTTGTTTTCGCCACGCTCGAGCCTTCCCTTTCGGCTTATCACCTGGCGTTTAGTCCCACCGGCGAACTTTTCGTCACTGGCCCGACGACTTCCAGCTTCGACCGCGTCTATCGCATTAATCCGGCCGGAGAAGTCAGCACATTTTTCCGCGGACTTGGCCGTCCGCAGGGGTTGGCCTTCGATCGCCGCGGCAATCTCTACGTGGCCGCATCGCTCGGCGGCAGACGCGGCATCGTTCGCCTTACTCCGCAAGCGGAAGCGGACCTGGTCCTCAGCGGCGGCAATATCGTCGGCCTCGTGCTTCTGCCCTCGCATCGCGCGATGATCACCACTAACAACGCCCTTTACTCAGTCGATTGGGACGTCGAGGGTCTTCCGCTCCCCGGCTAATAACGCCGGCAGCCTGCCGGCCATCTTTCTTTTCTTATTCGTGTGTCATTTCCTTGCGCCCGCGTACATCATCAAGTAAAACTTGTCCCTATGAAGGCCGAAATCATCGCGGTCGGTTCTGAGTTGCTCACGCCCTATCGCCTCGACACGAATTCGCTCTACCTTACCGGCGAATTGAACAAGCTCGGCATCCGCGTGATTCATAAAGCTGTAGTCGGTGACTTACCCGACGAAATACGCTCCTCATTCCGCCACGCGCTCAATCGCTCCGAGCTCATCGTCAGTTGCGGTGGCCTCGGTCCCACGGACGATGACCGCACGCGGGAGACTGTCGCCGATTTGCTGGGCCGCGAGTTGCATCGCAACGACGAAGTCCTTCGCGGCATTCAAGAACGATTTCGCCGTTTCGCCCGCACCATGCCGGAAATCAATATTCGCCAAGCCATGGTCCCTGAAGGCGCTATCGTCCTTCCCAACCCGCGCGGCACCGCGCCCGGACTGTGGATCGAATCCGAAGACCATATATTGATTCTGCTCCCCGGCCCGCCCGCTGAATTAGAAGCTATGTTCGAATCCGAAGTTCGCTCGCGCCTCGCCCGCATGGGTGATGGTGAACACCTTTTCACCCGCGACCTGCGCGTCACCGGCCTGCCCGAATCCGAAGTCGAGCAGCGCGTCCGCCCACTCTACGAGCTGTATCCCGACACCGAAACCACAATTCTGGCTACGCCCACCGGAATTCAGCTCCATCCGCGCATCTGGTCGCGCCATCCGGCGCAGGCTGAAAAAATTCTCGACGAAATTGTCAGCCGCATGCAGCTCGCTCTCGGCGAGCATCTTTATTCCACGCAGGGAGAAACACTCGAATATGTTGTCGCCCGTGCGCTCACCGAAAATCGCGCCACCATCGCGGTGGCGGAGAGCTGCACCGGCGGAATGCTCGCCGAGCGCCTCACCAACGTTCCCGGCAGCTCCTCGTATTTCCTCGGCGGAGTGGTCTGCTACAGCAACGAACTTAAATCGTCGCTCGTGGGCGTGCCCGCGGACATAATCGATTCGAAAGGCGCTGTCAGCTCTGAGACTGCCCTCGCGCTCGCGGACGGCATCCGCAAACGCACCGGCGCAATACTCGGCATCGGCATCACCGGTATCGCTGGTCCGGGTGGTGGAACGCCGGAAAAACCCGTCGGCCTTGTACACATTGGCATCTCCGACGAACGCACCACTCGCGAGCGCGCTACCCGGTTTCCCGGCGACCGCGAGCGCATCCGCTTTCAAGCCACACAGCAAGCTCTCGACACGGTCCGTCGTTATTTCTTCTTCCCCGCTCACGGACGCGCTTGACCCATGCGCCTCTTCGTTGCGCTCGACATTCCAGACACGTTGCGCCGCGCGCTTCGCGAATTAATGGCGCGGCTAAAAGCCGAATGCAGCGATGCACGCTGGGTGCGGCCGGAAGGAATTCACATCACATTGAAATTTCTGGGTGAAACGGACGAAGCCAAGCTCGATTCGATCAAGTTGGCTCTTGCTCCGGTACATTGCGACCGGGCAGTCGAGCTCGATTTTCGCGGCATCGGATTTTTCCCCAATGAGTTTCACCCACGCGTGATTTGGTGCGGTGTAGAAGCCTCTTCGAACCTTACCCTGCTTGCCGCAGACGTTGACCGCGCGCTCCAGCCGCTCGGTTTCCCTGCCGAATCGCGCGCCTTCACGCCGCATCTCACACTTGCACGCTTCGATTCGCACAAAGGTCTCGACACTCTGGTGCGCACGACTAATAATCTCAAGTCCTATGATTTTGGCTCGGCGCGCCAGTCGGAGTTTTACCTGTACCGAAGTTTTCTAAAACCGGGCGGCGCCGAATACACTCGGCTCGCAACATTTCCTTTCGCGGAGAAATCGCAGCGTGATCGCTAACGCAAACTGGCTCATTCCAGTCACCGCCTACTTGATGGGTTCGATTCCCTTTGGTCTTCTCATCGTAAAAACCATCGGCGGGCCAGACATTCGCAGCACCGGCAGCGGCAATATCGGCGCCGCAAACGTTACGCGCACCGCTGGCTTCCTTCCCGGCATCCTCACGCTCTTGCTCGACGCGGCAAAAGGCTACGCGGCCGTTTGGCTCGCCGCTCGTTGGACTGGCGGCAACATGCGCTGGATGATGGCCGCCGCAATACTCGCAGTAATCGGCCACATGTTTCCCATCTGGCTGGGCTTCCATGGCGGCAAAGGAGTCGCCACCGGTCTCGGCGTCTTTATTCCCATATGCCCCGAAGCGGTGGCAGCCGCCTTCGTTCTTTGGCTCGCGGTGGTAGTTTTCTGGCGATATTCTTCGCTCGGTTCCATCGTCGCAGCGGTAGCGCTTCCCGTCTTCGTTTACATCCTGTACGCGCCGCGCCACGCCCCGCCGCTTTTCGTCACGCTTGGCACCGTTCTTATCTCCTTACTCATCCTGTTCAAGCACCGCGCCAACGTCGAACGCTTGGTCGCCGGCAACGAGCCCCGCATCAAATTTCCGGGCGGATCCGACGGTTCAGTTCGATAGCCGACTACGGAATCAGCCCCACAATAAATTTACTCTCTGCCCTCAACGTGCGCCTCTAAATGCTTTGCGCACGCCTCGCTGTGGTCTGATTTCCCTGAACAGTATTTTTCTTGTTAACAGCGTAAGCGAATACGATAACCCCCGGTACGTCGCGATCAGCCACCGAAATGCTGGACTCTCTTCTTCTCGAACGCGGCGATGAGATAGGTCTCGAATCCGCCCATGGGGTTCGAGGTACCCACGTGAGCCAGGAGCGACCTTCGTGGCTCACCGGACCTGTCGGCACGAGCGCATTCGCCATGATCTGCCCCCCGCTGCAGTTGCCGTCCTGTACGTAAGTGCCAACATCTCTGTGGCTTATCTGCTAACCCCAGTACTTTCGTCCCGTTGTACGAGGCGCTTCGGTCCGCTAGCATTTTATTGCGGGAATCCCTGTGGCCATCCTCGACGACCTCAAGCAGCTTACGAACAAGCGCCTGCGCATCCTCTGGATTGTGCTTGGCGCGCTTTTGCTCGTCAGCGTCACTCCTCTCTGGCTTTATCACCGCCAGGTTATCGGCATGAGCGAACAAAAGCTTCAGGACACCGAGCGCGTGCAGCAAAGTGAAATCACCCGCTCGCTCGCCAGCGAGACTCTGGAATTCGAGCAAAATCTCAGCGAACAGCTTCTAAGCCAGCGCCAGGTCCTCGCGCTGACCGGCTGGATCGCCGATGTGGACGACGCCGCTCATGCTCCTCAACTCGCGCGCCTGCTGCAGAGCTTCGTCGAAAATAATCAGAATATTCTTTACGTCACGGCCGTCAACAAACAAGCCCGCGGCCAGTCCGCGGGAAGCTTTCGCGCCGATAACGATCCGTTCGTGCAGGTTGCGCTCAAACACGCGTTCACTGCCAGCATCCAAGGATTGAATTTCGTCAGCGAGCCGTTTGCCTTGGGTGAAGGCAGCCGCCCCGCTCTGATCGTCTCCGTGCCGCTGTCAGCGAGCGGCCAGTTCACCGGAATGCTTGCCTCCGTGGTTTCAATCGACGGCTTGCTCGCCAGAATTCGCGACGCCAGCGTCCGCGACCGCGTCGTCTTCATCGTGGACGGCCACGGCCACATCGTCGCTCATCCGGACACGCGCGAAATGGTTCCTGGCCGCGACGTCTCCATCAATTCCCCAGTCGTAAACCATCTTCGGGAGCTGCCGCAGGAATTACGCACTACCGAAACCATGCGTTTCTTCGTGCCAGGACGCGACGCGAAACATCCCGTGGAGATGATCGGCACCTACAGCACCATCCCTGAACTTCGCTGGGCCGTCATCGCGCAGCGCAGTCTGGATGAGGCGCGCATCGACGCCGGCGTCCACGAACTCACCGCCCAAGCCCTGCGCTTTGTCGTCGGTGTAACAATCGTCGCCTTGCTTATCGGATATCTTTTTGCCGTTGGAATCACCCGTCCGATTCGCGGGCTGGTCTTTTCCGTTCACGCCATCAGCCGCGCCGAATTTCACGAGCGCGTGGAAGTTCGTGGCGCCGCCGAAATCCGCGAGCTCGCCGAGACTTTCAACCACATGGCCGGCGACATCGAGCAGTACGTCGAGCGCCTGAAGCAAGCCGCCGCCGAAAATCGCGACCTGTTCCTGGGCTCCATCCGCATGCTCGCCGCCGCCATTGACGAAAAGGATCCCTACACCCGAGGTCACTCCGGCCGCGTCGCAAAATATTCCACCATTATCGGCGAATATCTTGGCCTAAACGCGGAAGACCTCGACCGTCTGCGCATCTCCGCGCTGCTTCATGACGTCGGCAAAATCGGAGTAGACGATCGCGTGCTCAAAAAGCCCGGCAAGCTCGACGAAGAAGAATTCGCGCTGATGAAGCAGCATCCGGTGAAAGGCGCGAACATCATGCGCCCCGTCGCGCAACTAAAAGAAATGCTCCCGGGCATCGAGCTCCACCACGAGCGCATGGACGGCGCCGGCTACCCCTACGGCCTCCCCGGCGACCAAATCCCCATGATGGCGCGCATCATCGCCGTAGCCGACACCTTCGACGCCATGACCACAAACCGCCCCTATCAGTCCGCCATGGACCTCGAATTCGCGCTAGGACGCATTCGCTCGCTCGCCATCTCGAAGTTCGATCCCGCCGTTGTAGCCGCTCTCGACGCCGCCGTCGCCGCCGGCCGCCTCCGCCTAACCGCCGCCCTCGTCGAGGTCTAATTTTTTCGTCTTGCACCCGCCTCCACGCGCCAAAAATCAATCATTGTGCTAGCCTGTTTCCGACATGATTTCTCTTTTCGGACCACCTGAACCCACCCTTCTCGAGCGCCTGAAGGACTCTGTCAGCAAAACGCGTACGGAGCTCGCAGCGCAAGTCGAAAAAGTTCTTACCGGCAATCGTCCCGTCGATCCCGAATTGCTGAAGCAGCTCGAAACCGCTCTGCTCAGCGCGGACATCGGCGTGCGCACCACTAAAGAAGTCCTCGCCGTCCTGCGCGAGCAAGTAAACGAACACAAGCTCACCGAAACCGCCGAGCTAAAAAAGGAACTCAAGCGCCAAATCGTAAAAATTCTTCAGGCTCCAGCGGCACATGCGGACGGCAACGGCGCCGGCCCGTCGTCCGAAGCAGCGAAAGTTTCACCGCGCGTGATTTTTGTCGTCGGCGTGAACGGCACAGGCAAAACCACAACCATCGGCAAGCTCACCAATCGCCTGAAAAAAGAAGGCGCCAGCGTGGTCCTCTGCGCCGCCGACACGTTCCGCGCCGCCGCCATCGAGCAGCTCGAAATTTGGGCCCACCGCTCGGGTGTCGAACTTGTAAAACAGAAACCCGGCGCTGATCCCTCCGCCGTTGTCTTCGACGCGCTTTCCGCCGCCCGCGCGCGAAACACCGATGTCGTTATCGTGGACACCGCCGGCCGCCTCCACACAAAATCCAACTTAATGGCCGAGCTGGAAAAAATGAAGCGCACCGCTGCAAAAATTGTTCCCGGCGCGCCCCACGATGTCTTGCTCGTTCTCGACGCGACCACCGGACAGAATGGCCTAAACCAGGCCCGCGAATTCTGGAGTCACGCCGGCGTCACCGGCATCGTCCTCACAAAGCTCGACGGCACCGCGAAAGGCGGCATCGTCATCGCCATTGCGCGCGAACTGAACCTGCCCATCCGCTTCGTCGGCACCGGCGAAAAAATTGACGACCTCGTTCCCTTCGACGCCCAAACCTATGTCAACTCGCTCTTCGACTAGCTCCGAAGCCGCATTACACGACGCATTTTTAAAACGCGCACTCGATCTGGCGCAGCGTGGTGTTGCACTCGCGCACCCGAATCCGATGGTCGGCGCAGTCCTGGTAAAAAATGGGAGCGTTGTGGGCGAAGGATTCCACGCCTACGACCGTCGCGACCACGCAGAAATTGTTGCGCTAAAAAAAGCTGGCCGGAAAGCAGCGGGCGCAAGCCTCTACGTCACTCTGGAACCTTGCTGCACCAGCGGACGCACCGGCCCGTGCACAAAAGCGATCATCGCGGCCAGAATAAAAAATGTTTACGCTGCAATGGAAGACCCAAATCCAGCAGTAGCCGAACGAGGATTCGCAGAATTAAGGCGCGCCGCGATTCGAGTCCATCTTTTGGAAAATTTCGGAGCACGCGCCGCGACGTTGAACGAAGATTTCGCCAAATGGATTCGCACCGGCCTTCCCTTCGTAACTCTGAAGACTGCGCTCACACTCGATGGTCAGATTGCATCTCTCGCCGGCAGCACTACATGGATCACTTCCGCCGCATCTCTCGCAGAAGTCCAGCGCCTGCGCCACCAAGCTGACGTGCTCCTCACCGGCATCGGCACCGTTCTCGCCGACGATCCGCGCATGTCCGATCGCACCGGATTGCCACGGCGTCGCAGACTTCTGCGCGCGATCGTGGACTCACGCCTGCGCATGCCTCTGCGTTCGAAGCTTGTAAAATCCGCCGAAGGCGACTTAATCGTTTTCACCAACCAACGCGCCGATTCTCCAAAAGCGCGCGCCTTAGTCCGCACAGGTGTCGACGTTTTTCAAGTGCGCTCGCGCAATGGTCATGTGGACTTGCACGCCGTCATCCGCGAGCTCGGTCGCCGCGAGATGCTAAACGTCCTACTCGAAGCCGGTGCCGAGCTCAACGGCGCTGCTCTCCAATCTGGAATTGTGGACAAAATGATTCTCTTCTATGCTCCCAAGCTCATGGGTACCGGCGGCGTCCCCATGGCGCGAATCCCGTCAAAATGGTTTCCAAAGTCGCCGGTGCTGAAAAATATATCCGTAAAAACGTGCGGCCTCGATTTTGTTGTTCAAGGATATTTTCACGATGTTTACAGGGATCACCGAACACCTCGGAAAAATTGAATCGCTGGAACAAGCGAAAGATGGTGGCCGCCTCCGCGTTAGCCTGGATGAGGCCGGAGATTTGGCCGCGTCGATCAAACTCGGCGACAGCATTTCCGTAAATGGTTGCTGCCTCACCGTCGTCGAATTCGGCCAGGACCATTTCTCCGCAGATCTTTCAGGCGAAACGGTACGTCGTACTTCCTTCGGTGAGAAAAAACCCGGCGACCTCGTAAATCTGGAAAAACCTCTCGCCGCCAACGCCCGCCTCGGTGGACATTTCGTTCAAGGTCACGTTGACGGCATCGGCCGCGTCACCCGCTTGCTACCGGAAGGCGACAACTGGTGGCTCTCCGTGCGCGTCTCCGAAGACCAGCGCCGCTACGTCGCGGAAAAAGGTTCCATCGCAATCGATGGCATCAGCCTCACCGTCGCGCACTGGCACGAAGGCGTCGCCGACATCGCCATCATCCCCTTCACTTACGCGCACACCAACGTCCACGCCATGAACCCGCACGATGCAGTGAACGTCGAGACGGACATACTCGCAAAATATGTCGAAAGCCTGCTCGCAAATCGGAAATCATCTCCGGAATCGCATTTGACCATCAGCCAGTTGATCGAAGAAGGCTTCTGAATGCCGCGCGCAAGAGAATCTAAATGAAACTTCCCCGTCGGCAATTCTTAAAAACCCTCGGAGCTGTATCTGTTTTTGGCGTGAACTGGAAGCAGGCCCCGGGAAAATCAGGAGAGACACGCATGAACGAATTCAGGTCGTATGTCGTGGACGTCGCCGTGATCGGGGCCGGAGTCTTTGGCTCCTGGACCGCGTACTGCCTGCAAAAGTCCGGAACGCGCGTTTTGCTAATTGACGAATACGGACCTGCCAACGCTCGCGCAAGCTCCGGCGGCGAATCGCGCATCATTCGCATGGGCTATGGCGCGGACGAAATTTATACGCGCTGGTCTCTTCGTGCCTTGCCGCTTTGGAAAGAATTTTTCGCACAAGCCGGACGGCCCGAGCTTTTCCAACCCACCGGAGTTCTCTGGATTGCTCACGGCGATGAACCCTATGCGCTCGCCAGCATGACCATGATGAAGGACGCCGGCGCAACATTTGAAAAGCTCGGATCCGACGAATTACACCGCCGCTTTCCGCAGATTTTCTTCGAAGACGGCGCGTGGGGAATCTTCGAGCCCGATAGCGGCGTATTGATGGCGCGAAGAGCTGTGCAGGCGGTGGTCGAGCAGGCGCAGAAAATGGGCGTAAATTATATTCGCGGAGCGGTTGTCGCGCCCGCCGGCCGCGGACATCTCTCTGCAGTACGTACCGCCAGCGGCGAATCAATCTCCGCGAACAATTTCGTGTTCGCCTGCGGGCCTTGGCTGCCGAAAGTCTTTCCCGACCTGCTCGGCAACCGCATTTTCCCGTCGCGCCAGGAGGTGTTCTTTTTTGGTGTGCCGGCCGGCAACACGCAATTCGCAGTTCCCGCCATGCCCACTTGGATCGATTCAAAAGACGAATTTTACGGCATGCCCGATCTCGAGAGCCGCGGATTCAAGGTCGCCAACGATCGGCACGGCGAAAAAGTCGATCCGGACACGCAATTTAGAATCGCATCTCCGGAAGCCCTCGCCGCGGCAAGAAAATATGTCGCGCGCCGCTTCCCCGCTCTGAAAGATGCGCCCCTGCTCGAAACGCGCGTCTGCCAGTACGAAAACAGTTCGAATGGAGATTTTCTGATCGATCGCCATCCGGATTTTGACAATGTGTGGCTGGTGGGCGGCGGCTCAGGCCACGGCTTCAAGCACGGCCCGTCCCTCGGAGAATATGTTGCGGCACAAGTGCTGCAAAAAGAAGGCTCAGCAGCCGTGAAAATCGAGCCGCGCTTCTCACTCGCCACAAAACAATCCACTCAAAATCGCGCCGTGCACTAACCCTGATTTAGCGCGCCCCTTCCCGCGCCTTCGTTCTCGCGCCGCGCACAAAAAGCGCCACGCCGAGCAGGAGCGCGAATCCCGTGCCGCCAATCAACTTCACTTCGAACACCCACCTGTGCGTGCTCTCACCGGGCGGGATCACCGAAAGAATGATGCTCATTAGCACGATCAGGAACCCGATGCCCCCCGCGATCCAGACACCTGCTTTTCCACCGGGAATCAACGCGGCCGTCGAATTCTGACGATCCGGCCGGTACGCCAGCCTGATCACCGCCGCATACATATACAGGAACGGGATAAAATAAAGTATGTTCGTCGCGTCCACCAACATTTGATAAGCGCTTACCGTTGTTTCGCTGATCTGGCTCAGCAGTAATATGGCTCCGGAAACGGCAGCTTGCACCAAAATCGAAACGTACGGCGTTTCCCACTGCGGATGTACTTTTGCGAACACACGCGGCAGATAGCGGTCCACGCCTACCGCGAATGGAACGCGCGAGATGCCCGCAACCGTGGAGCCTACGCCGCCCGCGTTCCCCACCGTCACCAGAATTGCAGCAATAATTCCCAGCGCGCTGATCTTCAAAGTAGCCGAAGCGATCGTAAGCGCCTGAAACACGCCGCTCTTCGGATCTACGTCCGTGCTGCTCATCAAAGAAAGCACCGCAATTGTTCCCATAATGTAGATCACTGCGATCACGATGCCTGAGCCGAGAATCGCGCGCGGAAAAGTTTTTCGCGGATTCTTTACTTCCTCGCTCATCGACGACACCAGTTCCAACCCGCCGAATGCAAACGCGATCTGCGGCCAGAAATTTACCGTGTCCCAATTCCAGTGCGGCAGAATATTGCTCCAGGTGAATTGCGTCACCGAACCGTAGTGGAGCCAAACCACAAAGGCGGCTACGATTAGCATCACCAGCGGTATGAACGTGCCCACTCCGCCTGCGTTTTGCAGCCATTTGCCGATGCGCAGGCCGATGATGTTCATGAAAACAGCCACAAAAAAAAGCAGGAACGACACAACCAGCAAAAAGGTACGGTTCTGCGCCATCGGCGCGTAGCCAATGCCTCCGATGTACGCCGCCATCGCCGCGCTGGCAAAGAGCAACGCCGGGAAATAAAACAACGTATAAATCCAGTAAGTCCAGCCGGCCACGAAACCGTGAAATTCTCCGAAAGCATCTTTCGTCCAGGCGTAAAGCCCGCCTTCCTGAGGAAATCGCGTGGAAAGTTCGGCAATTACCAGCGCGGTCGGCACAAAAAATAGAAACGCCGCTAGAAACCATAAACTGATGGAGGACGTGCCGTTATGCGCCGCCGCCGCTATCCATCGCGGCCCCAGCACAGTAACAATGTTGAATAGCAAAACGTCCCAGAAACCCATCACGCGCGGGAGTTTTGGTTTCGAGTTCTCTAAGGTAGGCTCGCTCAAGCAGTAGCGTCCAGGGCCGGAATTAATTCATCTTGCGCGAGAAAATTGCGCAGAAAAACGTCCTTGGTGTCTTCCAACTCTTGCCAGGTTCCGAAGAACGCAACCTGTCCATCTACCAAAAAGATTACGCGGTCGGCCAGTTTTCTTGCCAGGTGCGTGTCGTGCGTCACGACGATCGACGTCTTTCTGAATTGCTTTTTCAATTTGACGATCAAGTCGCCGACGTGCGCCGCCATGATCGGGTCCACCATCGTCGTCGGTTCGTCATAAAGTATGGCGTCCGGATTTTCGGCCAAAGCGCGCGCAATCGCCACCGCCCGTTTTGTACCGGTGCTTAGATCCGATGGTATGCTCTCCGCAAACTCAGTCACTTCCAGCATTTTCATCAATTCGGCTACAGTCTGCTCGGCCTTTTCCTGCTCCTCCGGATTGCCGCGAGTCTCCAGCGGGAACGCAATGTTTTCTTCAACCGTAAGAGAATCAAAAAGCGCCCCGGACTGAAAGACCATGGTCACGTGGCGCCGGATTTCGGAAAACTCTTTTTCGCTCAACCCCGCGACATCTTTACCCGCCACGATGATTTGCCCTGCGTCAGGATGAAGAAATCCGAGCAGAAGTTTCAGCGAAACGGATTTCCCCACTCCGCTGCGGCCCAGAATCACGGCGGTTTCACCGCGATCCACAAAAAAGGTAACTTCCTTCAACACGTCGTTATCGCCAAACGACTTCGATACGTTGCGGAATTCGAAATAATGTTCGCTCATGGATTCGAGTGTGCGCTTAGCCGTCTGTTTGCTTCTTCGTAGTCCGCCGGCGAATTTATATTCTTAAATAGGAGCCCTTCGGAAGCAAAGGCTTTCCATTCATTTGGTTCCAGATATTCCACCGAAAGCCTGTCGAACGATTCTGTCACTTTGTGGACCCCGCCTTCCACCGCCGAGAGAATCCGCTGCTGTGCATTTTTGTGATATGCCGCGCAAAGCGGCTCCGGGCCTTTCTGGTTCATCGGCACCACCGCATCGACGCCGGATTTCAGCGCTCGCTCGATCAAAAAGTCGAGCCAAGCCTTCGTAAGATACGGTAGATCGCAAGCGATGACCAGGCTCCAGTCCGTCTCGGATATTCGAAGCGCGGTGGCGATGCCTCCCAGCGGACCCCAACCAGGAAAGTCGTCAGCCACAACCGATACCCCAGCCAATCCATGCCGTGGCGACGAAGAAATAATCACAGGCTTTCCGGTGACGCCTTGCAATAGGCGCACAGCTCGACCCACGAGTGAAACGCCGCCGACTTCGAGCAGAGCCTTGTCCCGCCCCATGCGTGAGCTTTTTCCCCCCGCGAGAACGAACCCGCCCACATTTCCCTTGGCCATAATATTGCGGCTAGATTACCACGCCGGGCGCGTCCAATCAATCATCTATCTATAAGAAAATAATGACTTTAATTGCATCATAGAGATATGAGCGAATAATTATCAACTGCAGTCTTGACTGTATCCCGGCATTTGATACTATTGGCACTCGTTCAAGAGGAGTGCTAAAGCCTCGGCAGCCGCTCTCTTCCCGAACAATATCTAAAGTTCTCCACCGGAGGAAATGCACAAATGGCAGTCAACATTACGCCACTACACGACCGCGTGCTAGTGCGGCGATTGGAAGAGAAAGAGACCGTAAAGGGCGGAATTATCATCCCTGACTCGGCCAGAGAGAAACCCCAAGAAGGTGAAGTGGTTGCCGTAGGCGCAGGCCGCATGGAAAAGGGTACCCGGATTCCGTTGGATGTGAAACCTGGGGACAAAATTCTGTTCGGAAAGTACAGCGGCAACGACATTAAGATCGATGACCAGGAGTTCATGATCATGAAGGAAGATGAGATCCTGGCGAAGATCGGCGGTCAGGCCAAAGCGGCTGGCGGCAAAAAGTAACTTTGGGGCCGACTCGCTCCCGCTCGACCGGAGTGAGGCGGGCGGAAAGGACGCAGCCGCTATCCCGACGCGATCGGGCAAATCGGCGGCAGAAACAAGTCCCGCCTGGAGCGGGCAGTCCGGACGGCGCGAGCCGGCTGGATGCGGCACTCGACAGAAACGCCGTATGCGGCGAGACCCCCACACGGGGGTGCGAGCCGGGCGGAAAGCGGATCACAGATCAACTTCGGGATTGGCTAGGCCTTAACGCATCACGGGCGAGCCGAGCCGGACTAACACATAGAAATCAGGAGGAAGGAGAATTATGGCAAAGCAAATCGTGACTGGTGAGAATTCACGCCAGGCCATTTTGCGCGGCGTCAACCAATTGGCGGATGCCGTGAAGATCACCTTGGGCCCCAAGGGCCGCAATGCAGTGATCGAAAAGAAATTCGGCGCGCCAATCATTACCAAGGACGGCGTGACCGTTGCAAAAGAAATCGAGCTGCAGGATCCGCTCGAAAACATGGGCGCACAGATGGTCCGAGAAGTTGCTTCGAAGACTTCCGATGTGGCTGGTGACGGCACCACCACAGCGACCGTGCTGGCACAAGCCATCTTCCGCGAAGGCGTGAAGACGGTAGCAGCCGGCGCAAGCCCAATGGCACTGAAGCGCGGCATCGAGAAGGCCGTGGAAGTTTGCGTCGAGGAAATCAAGAAGTTCCACAAGGACGTGAAGGGCGACATGATTGCGCAAGTCGGCACGATCAGTGCCAACAACGACAAGCACATCGGCGGCATCATTGCCGAAGCGATGAAGAAAGTCGGCAAGGACGGCGTCATCACCGTTGAAGAATCCAAGACGATGGAAACGACGCTGGAAGTGGTCGAAGGAATGCAGTTCGACCGCGGCTACCTCTCGCCTTACTTCGTCACTGACCCCGAGAGAATGGAATGCGTTCTCGAAGACGTCCGCATCCTAATCCACGAAAAGAAAATCAGCTCGATGAAGGACTTGCTTCCCCTGCTCGAGCAGATCGCCAAGATGGGCAAGCCTCTATTGATCATCGCAGAAGACGTCGAGGGCGAAGCGCTCGCGACTCTGGTGGTGAACAAGCTCCGCGGCACGTTGCAGTGCGCTGCGGTGAAGGCTCCCGGCTTCGGCGACCGTCGCAAGGCTATGTTGGAAGACATCGCCACGCTGACAGGCGGCAAGGCCATCACCGAAGATCTCGGCATCAAGCTCGAGAACGTGAAGGTGGAAGATCTCGGCCGCGCCAAGAAAGTCACCATCGACAAAGACAACACCACGATCGTTGAAGGCGGCGGGAAATCCAGCGAGATCGAAGGCCGCGTTCGTCAGATTCGCACGCAGGTGGAAGACACCACGTCGGATTACGACCGCGAGAAGTTGCAGGAGCGTTTGGCCAAGCTGGTAGGCGGCGTCGCCGTAATTAAGGTCGGCGCAGCCACCGAGACCGAGCTGAAGGAAAAGAAGGCTCGTGTTGAGGACGCCATGCACGCCACACGCGCGGCTGTCGAGGAAGGCATTGTTCCCGGCGGCGGCGTAGCGCTGGTTCGCTGCATCTCGGCGCTGGAAAAGCTTAAGCTGCACGATGACGAAGCCATCGGCGTCAACATCGTAAAGCGCGCTCTCGAAGAGCCCATGCGTCAAATCGTTCACAACGCCGGAAACGAAGGCGCTGTGGTGGTTGGCCGCATTCGCGAATCGAAAGACGACAACTTCGGCTTCAACGCCGACACCGGCGAGTACGGTGACCTGGTCAAGGCGGGCGTAATCGATCCAGCCAAGGTTACCCGTCTCGCTCTCCAGAACGCAGCGTCTATCGCCGGCCTGATGCTCACCACCGAAGCTTTGGTGGCCGACATCAAGGAAGACGAAAAGAAGGGCGCAGGAGCAGGAGCCGGCGGCGGGATGCCGGGCGGCGGCGGTATGGGCGGAATGTACTAAACCCGACCGGCCGATTCCGTCGGTCGTTGATCTAAATCCACACAGGGCGTCGCGGTGGATCCACCGCGACGCCCTTTTTCTCGAGCGATTGTTGAGATTCACAGACAATTGGCGGAATCTCCGGCCCTATTTCTCCATTTCGGACGCCCAGTTCAAAGTGATCGACAAGGGTGCTGCGTTGGGCTCGTCAACTTTCGTGTTGACTAGAAACCTCTGACCATCACCGGTCACATCATAGGAAACCAAATCATATGAAGAAATCGGCTGTCCTAGATGTGTCTGAAACAACGTAACAGGCGACGCTGCCTCGAAGTTGCCATCAGTCTTTACCGTCACGGCCATCATTTTCCCTTCCGACGACAGGTAGAATAACTCCTTGCCGTCGCGCCGCCATCGCGGCTCTCCTCCGCCTCCCCTGGACACTTGCCATTTGCCGTTTACACTCGGAAATGGCGCCACATAAACTTCCCAATTCCCTGTCTCATTCGTGGAATAAGCTAGCCACCTCCCATCCGGCGAAAACTGCGCGTTGCGCACGAACCACTGGGCCTGGAAGAGAGGCTTCGGTTCCCCGTCCGACGAAGGCATGTACCACAGCTCTCCATACTTCCAGAGCAGCAGGTACCTGCCATCACGCGAACAATCCCAAAAACCTTGTTGGAGACCGCCTAAGTTGGCGAGATGCTGCTGGGGCCCAGATCCATCTGCGTTCTTCTGGACCAGGGCAAATTCGAGCCCTTGATTTGAGGCGAAAACGACCCGATTGCCGTCGTGACGCCAGATGGGAACCTGATTCAGTCCCGGGCCGAACGTGAAACGCATCACCGCATCGGTTGATAGCTCACGAATCCAGATGTCCTCATTGCGCCCGCCCGGATCAGGCTGGTCGAAGGCCACGCGCCGACCATCTGGCGAGAGGGCGGGGTTGGCGAACGACCCCGGCGGTCCGACGGCGCTGAGCTGTTTTCCGCTTCGATCAAACCACTTCAACTGCGACTTGGCCGCGCCTTTTCCCGTTTGTACTACTAGCGTCCCCTTGCCCGCCACGTCGAAGAGAGCCAAGTCAACCTGTGGCAAGTACTGCACCTCGTCACTGATCGTGCGTGCTTCTCCGCTCAGCACGTAACTGCGAGCGTTAAACTTCTGCGCGACCAGAGCGTTGTCCCGCCAGTACAACAGATAACCAGGATCGGAATAAGCAAAATTCGCACTCGCGCTCACGATAGGCCGCTTCTCGGTTGAGTCCAGCGCGCCAAGGAAAATCTCGTTTTTTTCGAAGTGTCCCGCGAAGTTGGCCGCCAGATACAGGAAGTGTCGTCCGTCTGGCATGAAGACGGGCCAGCGGTGGCTGGTTTCCAAGCGAGACGGATCCGGCTTGGTTACTTCCAAAGGCGTCCCGCCGGCTGACGACACCCGGTATAGTCCTAAGAACACATCTGGTGAAAACAAAATCACCCCATCCCGGTTCCAAGCGCCACCGCGGCCGTGGGGAGCGTCGCACAACACCTCCGCTGCCCCTCCCGAAGCATCTATCTTTTTCAGTTTCCCGTTGGCGAAGAAACCGATGAACCGCCCGTCTGGCGACCAGAATGGATGAGACGCACCTCCTGTTCCCGGCACAATCGCCGCCCCTCGACTTCCCACTTCGTGTTTCCAGATAACATACTTGTTCGCTTGATCCGAGTAGGCGACCAACGCCACGAAGCGCCCATCCGGCGAGAGTGCAACATCATTCGCGGGGAGCGGCACAGCGCTGTTAAAGTACTTCGTAGGCGGAGTTTGGTGCATGCGAGCCCACCAGGCTGCGCCTCCCACGGCCATAACCAATAACGGCAGGCCCACCAGCAACCACGCCATGCGGTTCCAACTCGTGTTGCTCGCGAATGGGCCGGCCAGCTCGCCAGTCTGGGAACCCGTCTGTGCAATCCAGTGAAGCTCCACCTTGACATCGTGTGCCGACTGTAACCGTTCATCGGGGTCTTTCGCGAGGCAGGCGATTGTCACATGCTCGAGCGCTGGTGGGGACGTCGGCTGGATTGCTGACATCGGTTTCGGTTCGGCGGCCAAGACGGCCGCGATGGTGCTAACAGTCGTTTTCCCATCAAAGGCCCGCTTGCCGGTCACCATTTCGTAAAGAATCGCACCCAGCGAAAAAATGTCGCTGCGCGAATCGGCCTCTTTCCCCTCCAGCTGCTCAGGCGACATATATTGGAAGGTCCCCAGTATCGTACCTTCCGCTGTCAGCGGTAACGACATCGTCGGCAATGAATCCGACAGTGAGCCTGCTCCGATCGCGGCGTTCGGCGCTTTCGCCAGCCCAAAGTCCATAAGCTTGGCGCCGTTCTTGGTGAGCATGATGTTGCTAGGCTTCAAGTCGCGATGCACCACGCCGTTGCGATGAGCTTTCTCCAAACCCTGGCAGATTTCTGTAGCTACATTAAGTACCTGCTCGAGCGTTAACGGTCCTTTGCGCAAACGGTCGGCCAGCGTCTCGCCCTCGAGACATTCCATGACCAGATAATTGATCCCGTCTTGCTGGCCAACGTCGTAGAGATGGCAGATGTTGGGATGACTTAAAGAAGAAATGGCCCGCGCCTCGCGATCGAAGCGCTCTCTGGCCGCCGGTTTCTCAGACAGATGCTCCGGCAGGATCTTGATCGCGACAACGCGGTCGAGACGTGTGTCGCGGGCGCGGTACACCTCGCCCATGCCGCCCGCACCTAGCGGCACCGTGATTTCATAGGGGCCAAGCTTTGTACCTGCTGCGAGAGGCATAACTGCGGTGATTATAACCTGAGGTAAGCTTCGTCCAATACTTTCAGTCCTATCCGGACGTTTTAGCAGGGAGCTCGTAGGTCTGGCAACCCGGAGTCGGGCTTCATGGTGATGTTGCGGAGAGACTGCTATGCAGCAGGCAGAATTGGAAGAGCCGCAACATGCGCGGGCAAGGTCTGATTTCCCGGTTGTGTCGGCCGACACCTAGTCGTGTCTTAGGGCGACGAGGGGGTCGACGCGTATTGCACGCCGCGCCGGGATGTAACAAGCAAGCAGAGCGACACCGATGAGAAGAAGGGCGACACCCACAAAGGTTAGAGGATCTGTGGGCCGCACTCCGTAAAGCAGTCCCGCCATCAAGTGCGAAACGACCAGCGCACAAACAAGTCCAACCGCAGCGCCAGCAACGGCAAGCCCTAGTCCTTGGCGCAGAACCATGCTCAGAATGTTCCGGCTTTGCGCTCCCAGTGCGAGGCGAATCCCGATCTCGTGCGTGCGCTCGCTTACGATGTACGAAATCACTCCGTAAATTCCAAGCCCGGCGAGGAGCAACGCGGTCAGAGCGAATAGGCCGACCATTTCCATGGAGAATCGCCGCTCGGAGAGAGACGCAGATACCATTTCGTCGAGCGTGTGCGCGCCAAAAACAGGAAGTTCCGGGTTGATCAACTGCACCTGCTCGCGTAACGCTATGGGGGTGGCGGCGGGGTCCAGCCGTCCGCGCAAAAATATCGCCAGATCTTTGGGCCGCCTCTGATACAAGCTCAGAAAGATTTGCGGGACGGTCGATTCCGCGAGGGACTCTGTTCGAGCATCCGCAATCACACCGACGATTGTGGCCCAAGATGCGTTCGCTTGGCCTCCGCGCGTGTTGTTTAGCTGAAGGCGTTTGCCAACGGGCTCCTCGTTTGGCCAATATGCGTGCGCGAACGTCTGGTTGATCACTGCGACTCGAGGTGTTTTATCGTCGTCGAAATCGCCGAATAAACGGCCGTGCAGCAGCGCCATGTCCACCAAGTGAAAATATTCCGGCGTGACGATGGAAGCGTTCACCAAAGCGGCTTGGTTGCCCTGAACCTCGCGGCCTTCGACCATCAACGCGTACGGGTTTAGATCGTTTCGACCATGGCCTAACGGAACAGCCGCGATATCGCCGACGGCTACTTCTTGCACCCCGGACAGCGTCCTGCCGCGACGAAGTATTTCGCGTATGAGCGCCGATTCCTGAGCAGGAGTTTTGTAAATGTCGGTGTCGGGATCATTGGGCACCGGCAGCCACGTGCGCACCGCCATTACATTCTCCGGATTAAATCCAGGCCGCACGTTGAGCAAATCCCAGAAGCTGCGGAGCAGAAGGCCGGCAGCAATCATCAGCACCAGCGAGAGAGCGAATTCCGTTACGATCAACACGCGGCGCGTGCGCGCCTGTTCACCCGAGCCTGTTGAGCCGCGCCCTTCCTGTTTGAGCACCGGAATCAAATCGAGCCGGCCCGCATGCAGCGCGGGAGCCAGGCCGAAAATCGCGCCCGCGACAAGAGAGGCAACCAGAGCGAAAAGTAAAACCGGCCAGTCGATCGAGACTTCGTTCAGCCGCGGCAGGCTGTCGGGCAGGATTCGCAGCAGAAACCCCTTCGCGCAAAAAAGAATTACCAAGCCGGCTATTCCGCCGAGCAATGAAAGAAGCATGCTCTCGGTGAGCAACTGCCGAATCAGGCGCGTTCGTGCGGCCCCCAGTGCTTGGCGAACAGCCATTTCGCGTCCTCGCGCGCTGGCGCGAGCCAGCAGCAGATTCGCAACATTCACACAACCGATCAGCAGGACCAATCCCACAGCGCCAAGCAACAGAATCAATGACTGGCGAACGTTGCCGACCACCGCCTCCGCGAGGGGCACCAAACGCACCTTCCATGCGCTCTGCAGCGGATAATCGTCAGGGAATTCTTTCTGCAAAGACGCCACCAACGCGTCCAAGCGGCTCTGCGCCGCTGCAACCGTCAGTTCAGGCTTGATTCGCGCAATGGCTCCGGGAAGGAACCGTGAAGTGCGCACCGCAGGCGGGGCCGGGGGGGCCCCAAAACCCGACGCCAGCCAAATATCGATGTTCCTTTCTTCCGCCGTCCGTCCGGGATCGTGATAACCCGCCGGCATCACGCCGATCACGCGATATAAGTCATTGTCGAGGCGCAAACTCTTGCCCAGAATATGCGCATCGGCCGCGAAGGCCCGTTTCCATAGACCGTCGCTGATGAGTCCTTCCAAAGTAAATCCTGGTGTTTGATCCTGGGGATCGAACGAGCGGCCCAACTGCGGCTTCACGCCAATCAGCGCAAAATAATTCGGCGCTACGTTCAGAAATCGCACGCGCACAGGCTCAGATGAGCCCGTCAGGTTCACATCGCCGCCCCCGATCGGCGTTACATATTCAAAAATGCCGGAGCGCTGAAGATCGTGCCATTCGGGCACGGAGATTCCGACGTCCCGCGCGCCCACGCCGGGAAGATCGTCTTCGATGGTTACGAGCTGCTCCGGGTGCGGGTAGGGAAGAGGGTGCAACAGTGTCGCATCGACGACGCTGAAAATCGCGGTGGTGGCGCCGATGCCCAACGCAATCGTCAAGACGGCGATGGTGGTGAAGCCGGGGGACTTGCGCAGCATGCGCGCGGCGTAAAGAATGTCTTGCCAGAAGTTGTCCCACCAAAGCCAGCGGCTAGATTCGTAGAAGTGCTCCTGCGCGTTTGTTACGTTGCCGAAAGAGCGGCGTGCCGCGGTTCGCGCATCTTCATAGCGTAGCCCCTGTTCCTGCAAGCGTTCTGTCTCAAGTCGAATATGAGCTTCGATTTCAGCTCCGAAGTCACTGGCCTTTCGCTTGCGTCGGAACATACTTCTAGCCCTCCTCAGCCTCCAGAATGCGCCCGATGGCTGCCGTCAATCTGTTCCACTTGGTGGTTTCTTTCACGAGTTGCTTGCGGCCCGCCGATGTCAGTGAATAAAAGCGAGCCTTGCGGTTATTTGCGGAGGTTCCCCATTTCGCGGAAATCCAACCGCGCTCCTCCAGCCGTTGAAGCGCAGGATAAAGTGCTCCGTGCTCGACCAGGAGTTCTTCATCCGAGGTCTGCTGGATGGCGCGCGCGATGCCTTGGCCGTGCTGCGATCCGTAGATCAGCGTGCGCAAGATCAGCAGGTCGAGTGTGCCTTGCAGCAACTCCAACCGATCCTTCGTCTCTTGGGTCGACATATAACCTGAGAATACCAATGTCTGGGTAAGATGTCGACCTGAAACAGATTCGAGCGGCTCGATTGCGGATCGCAGCTATCGCGAGCTGGAGGAACGTCGTCTCGGATCACTTCGCCTCACCCGCAAATCCCTGCCGCACTGAGCGGGAGGTTGTGGAAGGCGGTCTGCGACAGCGCAATAGACGCCTGCCCTGAACGTCTGCTGCGCTGGAAGGCCGCGGCGCTACATTAAAACCCTTAGAAACCCTTCGCGCGACTTTCATCCTGCTTGCGTGTTTAACACAGTAGCGCCAAGAAACTGGGGATCAACGCAAGGCGCTCGGTGATTCACAGTTTCTGCGAGGGATTCATAAGAAAGGGTGATGATCATGAGAAAAATAAGCATAGTCGCTTTGCTTTTGCTGGTTCTCGGAATGTTCGCGATTCCCACAACAACTTCTGCTGCCGGCTTCGGATTTGGTGTAGCGATTACCATCGCGCCACCGCCGCTGCCTGTCTACGCGCAACCTATCTGTCCCGCTGAGGGCTACATCTGGACGCCCGGCTACTGGGCCTACGACGACGTGGACGGCTACTACTGGGTGCCCCCGGCACTTGGGTGCTCGCTCCGCAGGTCGGCTTTCTGTGGACCCCGGGCTATTGGGGCTGGGGCGACGCAGGCTATTTCTGGCACGCCGGTTACTGGGGACCGCATGTCGGCTTCTACGGCGGCATTAACTACGGCTTCGGGTACGGCGGCTTCGGCTACGAAGGCGGGTACTGGCACGGAGATCATTTCTTTTACAACCGCGAAGTGAATCATATAGACATCACCGACATTCATAACGTGTACAACAAAACGGTGGTCAACAATCGCGAGGTCAATCGCGTGAGCTATAACGGCGGCCGGGGTGGAATCAATGCGCGTCCCACTGCCGCTGAGATGGCAGCGAATCGCGACCGGCACGTGAATGCAACGTCCGCGCAAATGCAGCACGAACGCGCGGCGGGGCAAGATCGCAATCAATTCGCGTCGGTGAACCATGGGCGTCCAACCGTGACTGCAACCGCAAGGCCGGGTGAGTTCAATGGCTCAAGGAATGTTGCGTCACGAGGTCAGAACGTCAGCGCCACAACGAGAGGCGCGACGAACGGAGCACGCTCGGACAACTTCGGGCGTTCCAACACCGCAACGCAGCCGCAAAACAACTCGCGCTCATCCAGCGCATTGCACACTAACACTGCAAAGCGTACACAGAACAATAGCCGCTCAGCGATGAATGGGTCGCGGTGGAGCAGCAACGCACGCCCCAAGAACGCAACGCGGGTTCAAAACAACGCGCGTGCCTCACAGGCGGCGCCCCGCACGAACACATCAGCCCGTTCGCAGAGCGCGATGGCGTCGCCGCCGGCACTGCGTGCACAACGCAGCGCGCCAGGAGCCAGCCATCAGTCCGCACCGCAACAACACGCGGCACCGCAGTCTAGCGCCCCTCGGAGCAATTCCGGCGGGTCAAGACAAGGTGGCGGATCACGCGGCAAGAAGTAACACGTTGGCTGGGCAATCGGCAGCATCTACAGAGGGCGCTCTGGTTCAACCAACCAGGGCGCCCTTTGCATGTTTAAGAACAACGGCTATAGCGAATGACAACCGTTTCGGCACGCCGGAAAGCCAGCAACACGTGACCGCTGCCGAACACGGTGGGTCGAATCTTCCAGGCCAGCGCGGACTTGGTCCCGCGGCTCCGTTCACACGTAATCGAACAAGGTCATGAAGCCAAAGTCCATGTGAAGCTGTTGATGGCAGTGAAACAAAGTGAGACCGGGATTGTTCGCCGTAAAATCCACTTCAAGTTCCTGATAGCCGCCGACCATAACAACGTCTTTCATCACGCCCGCCGTGCTTATGCCTGCCAGCTTGGTGAGCTCGAAACTATGGCGGTGAAGATGAATCGGATGAATGTCGTCGCTCGCGTTGCGCATTCGTATGCGGTAACGTTTGCCTTCGCGCAAATGAAATGAAGCGGGCGCGATGCTCTGAGTCATCGGATAAGCAACGCCATTAATCGTCCAGCGGTTAAAACCCTTTTCGGCGGCATTATCTTTTGCAAAAGCCATCTCAAACGTCTCATCCGGCGGCGAGGCCGCGGCACCGGCTTTCCCAAAACGCGCGTAGTTCCAATGGAATGGTGGTGGCGGCGAGGTCCAAACCGGTTTGCCGTTGTGTCCCGCATACTCAACGACAATTCCCATTCCGTGACCGCGATCGTCATCGGCAAGATCGCCCATGATCCATACGCCCGCATGATTCATTTCAACGATTGCGGAAACGCGTTCCGCGGTTCCGAGCCATAGCACCGGAACTTCGGCGGCTGCCGGAACAGCATTTCCATCTAACGCAACAACTTTGAAAGAGTGTCCCGGCAATGCCAGACTGCGAATTTCAGTCGCGCTGCCGTTCAAAACATGAAACAGCACGCGGTCGCCCTGTTTCACGCGCACCGGCTCGCCGTGCCCCAACATGCGTCCATTGATGGTGAAATAGCGATAGCCCACTTCGTAACCGTGCGGCATGCCTTTCGCCAGCGACGCTTTCATCCCAGATTCGCCTACCGTCTCCAGCTCCTTCACGCGCGCGGACGGCGACAGAAAGTCCTGCGCCATATCTCCGCCCTGGCTGAACGTCGGTTCAAATTCTTTGAGCACCAGAAAAACTTCGCGATCGTAGTCCCCCGGCTCGCTCTGGGGCTCAATGTAAACCGGCCCGACTTGGCCGCCATACTGTCCTGCATGCAAATCAGCACCCGCGCGATTGTGGGTGTGATAAAAACGCAAACCGCTGGGCCGCGGCGTGAATTGGATGCGGCGCATGCCGTGCGCTGGGATGAAGGGCGTGCCTTCCTCCGCGGCGCCGTCCACGTCAGTCGGAATCATTTGGCCATGCCAATGCAGTTGCTCCGGCGTGTCCGTGTCGTTGTGTATTTCCACCGTCACGGGCTGACCTTCTTTGAAACGCAGCAGCGGCCCGGGGAACTTTCCGTTGTAAGTAACAGTTGAGACGATGCGTTTCGGTGCGATCTCCATCGGGCTTGCACTGATACGCAAAGTGTAGTCGGCCGCTCCTTCATCTGGCTCACGCAAGACACCACTCTCTGGCGCGCCGAGACTCAAGTGATTCAAACCAAGCCTTGCACCAGAAAATCCCGCGGCGGTGAACGCGCTCGCAGTACCCAGAAACTGCCGTCGTGAAATCTGTGACAGACTCATGCCGGTACCCCAGTGGGAGCTTCAAGCTGCAGAATAACCGTTACCATCCTAGTGCGAGGCCGCAGCCCGATACAAGAATACAAAGTGACAATACAAAGTGACAAACGGACCCGAGCCGAGCTTCCCTTCCCGCACGGTGCTAACCGAATAAAAATCGCTGCGTCTATCGGAGACAAGGTGGGGATTTTCTGGGGTGGGATCCCGCTGGGGAGGCAACTCGTGCACACCCTTCTTCTCGCAGGCCTTTCTCTCGTAATTAATTCCCTCGCGTTCGCACAAGACAAACCCAAGCCCGCGTACGATTTCTCATTGCCGCGCGAAGCCCGCATTGAGCTTGCTGAAAGCGCCGCGCCACCGGAAATCTCGGGTAAGGCTACCGTGTATGTCCTGGACCGCAAAGGCTACATCAAGATTCGTGACGGCGAAAACGGATTTTCGTGTTTTGTTGATCGCCAGACTCCGCTGAACCTGGAGCCGACTTGTCTTGACGCCGAAGGCAGCGCCACCACTTTGCCTACGCGGATTTTCGCTGAGGAGCGTCGTGCCAAAGGCGAATCCGAGGAGCAAATCCAGACGGAAATCGAAGCGAATTACAAATCCGGAAAATTCCTGGCGCCGCGAAAGTCCGGGATCGTCTACATGATGTCCGACTCCGGCGTTCTATACATTGCCGAGAAGAATCAGTTGATTCACATTCCCCCGCACCTGATGTTTTACGCTCCCTACGCCACGGACAAAGACATCGGCTCGCCGCCGCCCGCGTCGAATATGCCGCACTTAATTCGTGCCGGACAGCCAGACGCGTACATCATCGTCGTGCCCGGGCCTGCAACACATCCGAGCCACTAGCGCCAAATTGCCCGCTTTCGCGCGGCGACCCAAACGAAATCCGAACGCGCCTGATTCCGCGCCGCGTGTTATTATCGCGCGCGAAAACATGGCCATTCGTCGCGGTCTCGGCTCACTCGCAACATTCGTTTTCTGCTGCGCGCCGTTCTTCGTTCCAGCGATTCACGCACAAACAAGCGACTCGAAATCCGGTGCGGCGCCTCGCGCTATCGTGTTGCATGCTGCACGCCTTCTCGACGTCGAAACTGGCCGCACGCTGACGCCCGGCGAGATTCTCGTCCAAGGCGAACTCATCGTGGAAATCGGCTCGCATGTGACGCGCCCGCACGAGTCTCAGTTCATCGATCTCGGTGACACCACCCTGCTTCCCGGTCTCATCGACGCGCACGTCCACCTCTTCCTGCATCCCGGCGCGGAAGATTTGCAGACGGTGCAAGAATCTGTGCCGCAGCGCACCATCGTCGCCACTCTTGCCGCACGCGATGATCTACTCGCCGGATTCACCGCCGAGCGCGACATGGGCACTGAAGGCACCGGCTCAGCCGATACTGCCGTGCGCAACGCAATCAATGATGGCCTAATTCCCGGCCCGCGCCTGCGCATCAGCGGCAACGCCATCGACATTCTCGGCGGCCACGAAGACGCCATCGGCTACAACCCGGCGCAGCATGTGCTCTCGAATGCCACATACGCGAACAACGCAGCAGAACTCGTCACCGCGATTCGCGGCCAACTAAAAGAGGGCGCTGACTTCATCAAAATTTACGAGACCGGTCCCGACAAGATTGTCGATGGCCACTTCTCAACCCCGTATCAGTATACCGAAGAAGAACTCGCCGCCGCGGTCCACGAAGCCGCGCGCGCCGGACATCGCGTCGCGGTACACGCTATGGGCGAGCCGGGCACTCTATACGCAGCGCAAGCCGGAGTTGCGTCCATCGACCACGCTCTGCAACTCAGCGACGAAACCATGCGCTTAATGCGCGAAAAACAAATCTTCGCCGTGCCCACGTTCACCATCTTCGAATATTTTGCCGCGCATCCCAACACACCGGCGCAGGGCGCACGCGATGGCCAGTTGCTCGATCTTCACGCGCAGGAATTTAAGAAACAGCTCGCGGCTGGCGTGCCATTCGCCATGGGTTCCGACGTCGGTCCATTTCCGCATGGGACGCAAGCTCGCGAATTTGTGCTGATGGTGAAATTCGGAATGTCGCCGCTTACCGCGTTGCAAGCCGGAACCCTAAACGGCGCAAAATTGCTAGGCTGGCAAAAACAAATCGGCGCGCTGAAGCCGGGCTATGACGCCGACATCATCACCGTCCCCGGCGACCCGCTTCAGGACATCTCCGTGCTGCAAAGAGTTTCGTTCGTAATGAAGAACGGCGTGATCTACCGGAAGTAGGGTGCGAAAAATTACCTGAACAGAAAAAGGCCTCACCGCTAAAGAGGTGAGCTACATAAATCACTCCCCTTGCTTCGCTGGGGCCCCGGCTGGTTTCGACGCGCCTGATCGTCAACAAGCGGAAATTTGCCGCCTGGTGAAGAGATCACGCCCGGCCCGTCCAACACGTTGCTGTAAAGTCCAATGATCGACACATACGGCGCGTCGAGCGTGAAGTAAACGCCCGGCTGCGTCATCACGCTGCGAACAAGCCCACCGGCGTCTGGCGACTGTCCTGGCGTTAACGCGCAAAAATTGCTAAGAAACGCATCCAGCGTGGCAAATTGCGGAGTGCCCGTATCTCCGACAGTATGGAACATAATTTTCCCCGCGCTTTGAATCGCGCTGATGATTGCGGGCCCGGTGAAATCCGCGAGCTGCAATTGCATCGGAACATTTTTGCGGATTGGCGGAATACGCTACACGTCGTTCTTATGCAGCTGGTAGTACGGCGAGTTGTAATACGCTGCGCTGCTGTGGCTCCGCAAACAACCGCCCGTCAGGGCCAATCAGATATGGGCTCGTGGGCATTTCTTCCCTCCCATCAACATTTTAACGCCACCCAAATCCACTGCGAGTTACAGAATAGTGAAAAAAATCCATAGCAAACCAGGAGGGCTTAATTGCAGTGGAGCTGCGGTAACGAGCTACTTGACCTCACGGTGTTCGCTGTTTAGTGAAAAGTTGATGGGTGTATACTCGCAATTAACGGCGAGTGTGCAAAATGCAAATGCAAAATCTTGCTCGGCTGCGATTTTCACTTTACGTTCTAATATTCATGCTGGTGATGAGTGCCGCGGGATGCGGCGCTCTTCATCTTCAACAAATCCTCCACCCCTCTTGAGCGCCACTATTGACCGTCTGGTGCAATCGGAAATACAGCAATCCGGCGTTCCGGCGATCGACGTCGCGCTTGCGAAGAAGGGCACAATTTTGTACGCCCACGGGTATGGTCTGAGTAACCTGGCGACGCATCTCCCGGCGCAATCCACGACCATCTTTGAGATCGGCTCGATCACAAAACAATTTTCGGCTGCTTTGATCATGAAACTTCAGGAACAGGGCCGCCTCCATATTGACGACAGCATAGCGCCTTACTTGCCGCAGTACGCCTTTCCTCCAGGCGTCACCATTCGCATGCTGCTAACGCATACCTCCGGCCTGGCGGATTTTACGAACTTCGCCGATATTGGGCAGTGGGTTAAAGACGGTGTGTCGGAGCCGATTGTGCTCGCTCAGATTAGCCAGGCGCCATTGCAATTTCAGCCCGGAACGCAATATACCTATAGCAACAGCAACTTTTATATACTCGGCAGTATCATCGAAGGCGTTACCGGCCAATCCTTCGCCGCCAATCTCGATCAAAACATCGTTCAGCCACTCGCGTTGCAGAACACCTACTACGCTCTGCCGCCCGCGAACCTTACAGCTACCGGCTACGCAAATGACGGAACGGGCTTGGCCCCCGCAATTATCTGGGACCGCTCGGCTGCCTTCTCAGCTGGAGCCATGAGCTCCGATGTCTATGACCTGGTTTCCTGGGACAATGCTTTGATGTCGGGCCAAGTCGTTTCACCTGCCTCGTTTCAGCAAATGACGACTTCGAACGGGTTCTACCAGGACGGATTTACGTACGGATTCGGTTTGGCCATCAGCACGTACAATAGCCGGCCAATCATATGGCATTCCGGACAAATCGGTGGTTTCTACACAGAAAACGTAGTCTTTTTGGACAATGGTTTCACGTTGGTCGTACCCACAAATGATCAGGACTACGACACCGATCCATTTGTATTCAAGATTCTGAACGCAGTGTGCGGTTCGTCCCAGCTTGATAGCAACTGCTGAGCTCGCTCCATCGGTGACAGGATGCAAGCCGACATTCCTTCTCGCGCACCAGCGACGACACCGCGTGCCTTCGCCGCTATTTTCTCCGCCGGCCTCGTTTGCGGCGTCATGGACATTACCGCCGCTTTCATCACATGGTGGCCCAGGGGCGTCAAGCCGGCCCGACTTCTGCAAGGAATCGTGGCTGGCTGGCTTGGTCCAGAGTCATTTCAGGGCGGAACGCCCACGGCATTGCTTGGCCTCGCGTTTCATTTTCTGATCGCCTTCAGCGCCGCAGCCGTATTTTACGCGGCCAGCCGAAAACTCACCTTCCTAATCCGCCGTCCGATCCTTTCCGGCGTGCTCTACGGTGTCACGGTTTACCTGGTGATGTACTGGGTCGTGATGCCCCTCTCCAATTTTCACGGGACCAAGACGGTTACATCGTCAATCATCGCTATCTTCACGCATATAATTTGCGTCGGCCTGCCCATTTCCTTGGTCATCCACCGTTTTTCCCGCTAGCCGAAGATCCTCAGAGGGCGCAAAGCCGCATCGCCGAGCCTGAATAGGGCCCTCTTCCCGCTCAAATTGCGTTTGACTGCTTCGCAATATTTCCTGCGATTCGTGTTATATTGCGCCGCAGTCATTGCCAGTAAGCGACCGTCTCGGGTTGTATATCGATGGCGAACGGGGAATCTCGCAGGCGCGCGCGTGGAAGCGTCTGTATCTCTCCGGTTCTGAACATCCTTGGGAGGCCTCTATGAAATGGCGGTCCGCAGCTCTTGGTTTCTTGGTGACCCTGACCCTATGTCTTTTTGGACTGCCGCTTCACGCGCAGACGGGCGAAGTAGCAACTAAGCCTGCCACGCATCCCTGGTACGACATCACCAAGGAAGTAACGCTCACCGGCACCGTGAGCAGTATTGTGAAATCGCCGACGCGTGAAATGAAGATGCTGGGTGGTTCGCATCTCATCGTGGAAACAAATTCAGGCACGGTAGATGCGAGTCTGGGAACGTTCGCCATGAGAGGCAAGGACGCTCTTTCCGTTAGCACTGGAGAGCGGGTACAACTAACCGGCGTGCTTAAAACGGTCGGAGAAAGACAAGTTTTGATCACTCGCATCGTTCTGGCAAAAGGTCACGTCTTCCAAATCCGCAACGAACATGGATTCGCCCTCGCGCCAGTATCGCACAAAGATAGTGCGGCGGCCGACGCTAAGGGAGGGCAGCTATGAGGCGCGGAACGCTCTGCATTCTTCTCCTTTGTGTCGGTGCTTTGGGTGCCGCTGGTTGCGGCGGAGGCTCTCACATTGGAGTCGCGATTACAACGGCTCCGACCAGCCTGGCAGTCGGTGCAACCGGTAATGTAGCTGCTACCGTGAGCCACGATCCTACGAACAGCGGCGTGCGTTGGACCTGCGCTCCCGCTACCTCATGCGGCTTGCTTGCACTCAATTTCAATCCCGCCGCAACGGCCAGCGGAGCTACCAGCGTATTCACCGCTCCTCCAGCCATCCCACCTGGCGGCCAGGTAACAATTACGGCGATATCGGTGGCCAATCCAAACGTCAGTGCAACCCAGAACATTACCATCACAGCCACGAGTGTGGCCTCGAACAATTTCGTGTTCTATGCGAGCGGCGAGGAAAATAATGCCGACGCTCTATCTTTCTACTCCGTCGCCGGCGTAGTAGCGATTTCCACCGATGGCAACAACACGATTCTCGGAGGTGAGCAGGACTACAATGATGGTGTCGCAATCACCTCGCCACAGCCGTCGGGTGATTTCATCACCGGAGGATCGTTAACGATCTCACCCAATGGACAGGCAATTCTGACTCTGGTCACCAACAATCCAAGCGTGGGAGTCTCAGGCACCGAGACTTTTGCGCTGGCCTACACAAACGCCAGCCATGCGCTGATTACCCAGTTCGATGGAAGCGCAACGTCGAGTGGAAGCTTTGACTTGCAATCGTCGACAACCGCGCCCTCGAGTTCTACATTTTCCTTTGTTGCGTCCGGTGTCGATTCCAGCGGCGTTCCAGTTGCCGACGGTGGCGTGTTCGTGCTGGATGCTTCCAGCAACTTGACCGGCGCCGTTGACGTTAACGACGGCGGAACGGTCACCTTAAACACAGCCATTCCTGCTGGAGCAGCGTCATTGGGAGTGAGTGATTCTCTAGGTCGCGGCGCGGTGACCGGCAGCACCGGCATTGCCAGTGCAATCAACTTTTACGTCGTAGGTCCCGAAGTGTTGCGAATCATCAACGTGGATACCACCGACGCAGCAGTCGGCTCGGCCTACGGTCAAGGGACTGCTACCGGAAACTTCACGAATGCTTCCATCGGAACTTCCGTGTTCACCGTCGGCGGCGGCCCAAGTCTCTACTCCGCTGTCGGCGAGTTCACAACCGACGCTGGTGGCGCGGCGCTGAGGCCTGATTCTGCGCGTGTCCATTCGAACGGAACCACTGTCATTACCAATAATTTCATCGGTATCGGCGATGAGAATGAGTCAGTCCTGAACCAGAACGCTCCTGTGCTCGCCGCAACCATCGACGGTACCTACGCAATTGCCGGCAACGGCTACGGATCCTTGTCTTTTACCGATGGCCTCGGATCTATCTCCGCGTTGGGCGTGTACATCGTTGACCCGACGCTCAACATCCTTGATCCGAACAACACAACGAACACTGCCGGAGAGGGCGGAGCTCTCATCGCCGAAATGGACGCAAATCTCGTCGGCACGGGAGCCCTGATTCCGCAAACCGATACTCTCTTGGGCCGTTTCACTGGCGCGTTCGCCTTCGGCGCGCAGGGTTACACCAATACCGACGGCGTCGGCAACGACGAATTCGATTTTGTGGGCGAAGGAGCAATCGCGTCAGGCGCGTTTACCGGAACTGGCGTTCTGAGCGATCCGTTTGGGGCGCTCACCGGCACTGCTGTGGAATCTTCCAATGCTACGTTCCATGCAACTTTTGTTGAAAACAACCCTGGGCGCTCCGGCGCCACTCTTGCGGTGGCCGCCAGCAACAACCCCCCCGACTTCGGTACGGTTGACTTGACCGTCATTCTTTACCAGGCCAATGCCGGGCAAGCGTTCTGGGTTGAAATGGACAACGGCATGGAGTTCGGCGGCTCCGTCCAATCCAACACGCTGCCGGTAACAGGCCTAAAGATGGCGCAACAAAAGAGTCAGAAGCGTTAGACCAACAAAGAAAATTGTGGCACGGCTGGCCGATACAGCCGTGCCATAATCAACTCCTGGGATTCTTGACCGACATCCAACCCGCAATCCTTCCTGGGGCCAGCGGCGAAGCTCAAAGTAGATTTTTGTTTTGAGGAGCTTTCTTGAAGCGAATGCTTGCAGTGTGCACCCTTTTGGTTTTCGCGAGCGTCTCGTTGCCCGCTCAGTCCCAGGATGAACAGACCCGCACCGTGGTGAAGACGGATAGCCGAATCGAATTTCACGCCAGTGCGACGTTTGAGAAAGTCACCGGAGTGTTTCACTCCTGGGAAGCCGACTTGAAAATGCCTACGGACAATTTCGCCAAGGCTTCTCTAGATTTAGAAATGGATTCGGAGAGCGTGACAACCGGAAGCGGGCTGAGGGACAAAGAGACGAAAGGGAAAAACTTTTTCGACGTGAAAGAGTATCCCAAGGTTACGTTCGTGTCGAAGAGCATCACCGCTGATTCGGATCCCTCGAAGTTTCACATGGACGCAGAGCTGACGCTGCGCGGAATCACCAAGCCGGTTTCCGTCACCGTGACTCTCCTCCCGCAACAGAATGGGCATCAGTGGGTTGACGGAAATTTTTCCTTCAACCGGCGAGACTTTGGAATGGTCCACAACGTGCCATTCAATAAAGTTGCTAACACCGTCTTGGTGCAATTTCATTTTGACGTCGCCGGTGCTCCGACACCAGTCTCCGCGCCCGCCGCTGCGCAGGCGCAACCCTAAGCCTCGCCGTTGTGCCGGACCGGCTTGACTCAGTTGCAACCCATCGTGTGCGCGACGCTAGAAGGCAAATATGCGCAGATTTAGAATCTCGCCACAGACGACGCCGATGCGGATGACGCTTGCGAGGCGCCGCCTCGCGGCGCCGAGATCGTGCGCGTCGCGACCATTACGTTATTGTGAACCGCGCCGCCGCCCGCGCGTACGGATGCCAACTGATGCATCTCGCCCTGGCTCGAGCCAGGCACATAATTCCACCTGAAGTGACCTCAAAAAACGGCACCTGTTCGAATCCGTGCGTAATAAAACCGCACAGCTTGACACGATTTCTTCAGGGCGGCGTGTGCCGACTTCGGCCACGGCGCTTCGTTACTAATCGAAATGCAAGAAAAGGTTGTTGAAGGATTCCGCTAGAGTGGGGTGCGCGAAAATGGTATCGTGCAAAACAGTATAAGGCAGCTTGCCCATCATGGCCAGTTCGATCATCGACATGATTTCTCCGCCTTCGATTCCAAGCACGGCCGCGCCCAGAATTTGCCCGCTTACGGCGTCGACGACGGCTTTCATGAATCCGCGAGTCTCATCGGTCTCCAGCGCGCGCGCCACTGAAGTCATCGGCATTCTCGCCACGCGCACTTTTTTATTTTGCGCGCGGGCCCCGGCCTCCGTCAGACCGACGCGCCCGAGTTGCGGATCGGTGTACAGCGTATATGGCACCAGCCGGCCATCGGTTGACGCGTTTCCCTTCTCGAGCAGGTTCGTGCGCAAGATGCGAAAGTCGTCGTAAGAAATATGCGTGAACGCCGGCCCGCCGTTGATGTCTCCCAACGCGTACGTTCCCGCGACGTTGGTCTCCAATTTCGCATTCACCGGAATGAATCCGCGCTTGTCAACCACGACGCCCGCGGCCGCCAGGTTTAACGAATCCGTGTTGGGCGTGCGCCCGGTAGCCACCAGCAAATGCGAGCCGTCCAACAGGCGCGAGTCGTCACCCGTGCCGATGCCGACGGTGACGCGAATCTGCGCTCCCGTTTTCGTCGCGCGCGTGGCCTTCGCGTTCAGCAGCACATCGACACCATCTTGCTTCAAAATGTCGGCGACCGCGCCAGCCACGTCCGCGTCCTCGCCTTTGAGCAATTGCCCGCCCGCCTGCACGAGCGTCACGCGGCTGCCAAACCGCCGAAACATCTGGCCAAACTCCAGCCCCACGTACCCGCCGCCCAACACGATCAAATGTTCCGGCACGCGGTCCAGTTCCATGATCGAAGTGCTGTCGAGAAACGGCACGTCCTTCAAGCCATCAATCGCCGGGACGGTGGGCCGCGTCCCCGCATCGACAAAAATTTTCTCCGCAGTGAGTTCGCGCTGCCCGCCATCTCTCAGCCGGACGAGCAGGGATTTTGCGCCCGTAAAGCTAGCTTCGCCAAAAATCAGTTCGCAGTTCGCAATGTTCTTAAAACGCCCTTCGTTGCCGGTGCGAAAACTTTCCACAATGTCACGCTTGCGTTGGCGAACGCGCGCCATGTCCACGCGAATGTCTCCGGTTCGAACGCCGTAGTCCGCGCCTCGCCGCGCCAGATACGCGACGCGTCCGCTAGCCACCATCGTTTTCGTCGGCGTGCAGCCATCGTTGACGCAGGTCCCGCCGATGAACTTGCGCTCGATCAGCGCCGTCTTCAGCCCGGCCTGCGCCAGCGCGATACACAACGGATTGCCGCCCTGGCCCGAGCCGACAATAATCGCGTCAAAAATTTCCGGGGAACTCACTGGAAGACTCCTTGTGTGCTAAAAAAATTATGCGGACCGCAAGTAATACGCGCGACGAGCACGCTTAAAATCGCGACACGATAAAAATAGCGCCGACAATGGCCACCGCATCTTCCAACAGCGCGATGGGCAGGTCTCGAGTCTTCAGAGCCTGCACGAGTCCTCTGCGAGCGTGGTAGCCCACGAACGCGCCGACAACGCCGCCCACTGCACCCAACACGGCGCCAAGCGCAATCGATTGCGCGTCCGCCGCTGCAAGGCACGCGCCGGAAAGGCCGCCCGTAACGATGCGGGTAATCAGTCCCGCTGGCGCCAAGCGGCTGGGAGTGGACGGACGCTGATCGTTCACCAGCTCCAGCAAAGCCAGCACGGTGAAAATAATCGCGGCAACACGTGATCCCATAAAATGAAATGGCGTGTTGGTTAGAATTCCGCGTCCGCATGCTGCCCACGCCACCGCCGCAGGCGCAGTCAGCGCGCGCAGCCCCGCAATTCCGCCGATCAGAAATGCCAGCAACAGCACTTCAGCCATTTGCAGTCTCCTTCTTGGATTTCTTGTTTGCCCCCGGTCAGCGAACTTCACTTCGCAGCGTCGTTCAACACAGCCTCTACCTTCGCGTCCAGCTCCTTCGCAACTTTCAGCGCTTCCGTACTTCCGTAGGGCGTCAGAAAACTCACCATAGTGTCGTAAGAAATGTGCACGCCATCGGCTCGCTCGTCGACAAGAATCGTCACCGGCGCATACGACCCCGCGTCCGGGAGATGTTCCACCATTTTTTTCATGATCAGCGGATTGCCAATCAGAAAACGCATCACTCGCGGCGCTTTCTCCCCATGATCTTTGCGCAGCACGTCGCCATGATCGAATCGCATGAACTCCATCAAGCCCGTCGGCCCCAGCCCGGGCTGAATGATTTTGTCCACCTCGTCGTACTTTTTCGCCAGCCCGATATTTTTGAACATGGCGCGCACATCCGGATGCCCCACTGCTGCTGCGAGCTTCGCCACCACATCCTCAAATTTCTTCGAAGAAATAACGCTAAACCGCTGCACGCTGATTTGTTTGGTCCCCATGTTTTCAATCCTCGTGAACTACTGGAAAACTTCGCCCGCAGTATACCCCGTTTACCCTGAGCGGTCCCCGAGGCCGAGCACTGCCCAGGAGAAATGCAGGTTCACAAGCTAATTACCGTAGTGGTATTATTCGCGCGATGTATCGACCGCCTACATCGACACGGATAGACTCATCGCGCTTTTCTCCTCGAAATGTAGGAATAGCAGTGATCGGCTTGGGAATGTTATCCCTCGGTGTTTGGGTTCTCCTCGTCATGGCTACACTGCACGACTCGACCCGCAGATTGAGAACAATGGATTTGTCAGGGCTGAGAGCTTTCCAGAGCGAAATCACCGCGATTCAGCACCTGGCTAGAATTAAATCTGCGCTCGAACGCAGCCCTGAACATAGTACCGATTCAAAACCTCCTAACGAGAAGAACTAACCTGATGGTGGCGGCATGGCTTCCCGCGTCTTAGGCTAGCCAAAAAACCAAGGCGCCGATGAAATTACGCAAACACGATCTGGAAATTCTCGGGACATCTTTAGTCTTTCTCCTGGTCTTTTATGTCGGTAGGAACGGCACCTGGACGCCCAAGCACATCGCAGGCGCAGTGCTGCTCGCTATCGGATTCATTGGCTGGTTGACTTCGCGGCTGCAAATCCGCGAATTCTTTGCGGTAACGGCGCAAGCGCAGGGGCTCGTCACCAGGGGGATTTACTCCAGGATCCGCAACCCCATCTATTTTTTCGGAGTAGTGTTCTTCGCCGGGATGGCGCTCTACTTGCCGCTGCCTCGGTGGGCACTGCTCGTATTGTTGGTGATCATTTTCATGCAAGTCTTGCGAGCGCGCAACGAAGCCCGCGTGCTCGAAGCAAAATTCGGCGCGGCCTACCGCGAGTACCGCCGCAAAACCTGGTTCTAAGGCTTCAGTTTCCGGCTTGCCCGATCACAGCGAGGCACTATTTAGTCGAGGATGGTTTGTTGTCCTGGGTTATGGGCCGAACTTTAATAGCGCTAACCGGGCAAGAGCGTTTCCTGGCCCGCGATAGCTTGCCAGCCGCGTTGGCCCCAGATGTATACGTGGGTAACGCGCGACTGCTGGGAAAAACTGTGTCCGTTCCTGGTTCCGTGCGCGCTCCAGAGACAAGTGACCACGGCCGTCTCTTCAAACATGCGCACCCGGATATCTGACGCAATAAACGAACTGTACTTGGTACTGGAATTCTCGACTGCGGCGATCCACGCGGTCTTGTCCAGGACCTGTCCCGTCGGCAATATTCCCACGAAGTCATCACCGTAGACTCGGCGGAAGATCGTCCCGCTGTTCCATTGCAGCGCCCGCGCCATATCTTTTTCCAGATTAACTAGCTCGTCCTGCTTGATCTCTTTTTCTTTTGCCAGCTCCCTTAGCTCGGCAGAGCTAGGGTTCTGCGCGCGGCTGCAGGGAACCACCAGCGCGCTCGCTAGTATTACCAAGACCAATGTGAATATTTTTCTCATGCCATGGCACCTCGTCGTCCGGATAAACCGTACCATCCCCAAGATGTTGTGGTTCGGCAAACTTTGCCTAGTTAACCCAAGTATAGGCCAGCTACGCCTATCTTCGGCGAGCCTGCACCCTTCTTCTAAACACCTAAATGAGCAAAGCTTGTAAACGCATTCGGAGGGATTACGAGGCGTATCAGTAGGGCGTCTGCATTTCTCATGGATGCGATTTTCGTTCCGAGAAGAGTCCAACCAGGCGGGGTTAGGTCGCTATTCGATAACGCCGTCAACAACATTTACTTCAAAGCTGGCGCCGGCGGTATCCGACCACGTCGTCAAATTAAATTTGTCCCCAGCGCTCAGCTTCAAAACTTTCACATGGCGCATCGTGAGAGGTTTTCCATCCGCGCAGACTTCCGGCCGGTGATCGAGCGTCATAAAATATGCTGAGTTCTTTCCCACCACGCGAGCGTGGCCGCCCGCTTCCACCAGCACGGCGGTCATTTCGTCCACGCCGATTCCATGAGCTTCTGTCGCCCAGCCATCCTGAACGATGCGCGCGAGAAATGCGAGCGAGCGTCCCATGCGCTCGCGTTGCGAGAAATGGCTGTCGGTAACCACGCGTTTCAGCACTGGTAGCGACAGGAAATCACGCACCAGCGTCACATGTGGATCGTAAGGATTTGCCAAGGCTTCCGGACTCTTCACCGTGTCCTGCATGGCTGTAAAAACAAATTGCCCTTGCACAGCAAGTCCCGCGCTTATTCCGCCGATGGGGACGCCGCGCGCAATGGCGCCATTAATTTCCTTCTGGACGGCATTGCCAGTCCAGAATTTCACGTAGTTCGATTGGTCGCCGCCGGCAATGAAAATCGCATGCGCGTTGCGAATCTTTTCCGCAACAAAAGTATTGTTCGCACCTTCCGAGGAGGTGATTACGAGAGTGGTGACGGAATTTCCGGGGCACGCCGAATGAAACTCGGAGTTGTAGTCGTCAGCTCCAGAGGCGCGCAACACGACCAGCTCACCGCCACCGGAGTGCTTGCAGATGAATTGAGTAGCCTCATCCACATCGCCGTGGCCACCCAGCAATACTGCGGCAAAAGTCGACGCACTCGACGGCTTTGGATCCTTAGCGGCAACGCTATAGGCCGTGTATCCGTTACCCCTTGCCGTCTGAGCGACGCCGGACAACGTGCAGGTTAGGAAAATAGCGGCAAACAGAATGGCCGCTCGAGATAGTTTTCGAATCATACGCCGCGCAGTATATGCCAGAACGGATGATGTGTTGATTCGAAATGGAATGCGGCCTTTCCTCGCTGAGAATAAATTCCAATGTGTCCGCAATAAGGAACTTTACACCGAATCTTTTTTGCAATATCAGCGAAACACGCAGAAACACGCATTGACTTCCGCTCGCAGGTGTTTTACTTTGTCGCGCATAGCTTCATTTCCTATGGGATGTAGTCCATTCATCACGGGCATTCATGGCCAGCCAGCATCTTCGGACCGCCTCGTTCTTAACTGCCTCATAGATCTTGGTAAGCTCGCCGCAGGTTTGTAATTTTTTTGCGCGAGCTTCTTTCTGCATTTTGATTCAGCAAATGACGGAGATTAAAAATGAGCGCCATAGCAACATCGAGCACCAAGATCGAGTTCGAGATCGGAAAGAAGTTTGATAGGAAATCTGGCTCGTTTGGACCGAATCCAACAATTGCTCGCGGTTTTCCCGAGGGGGTGGGTGATGAAGATGCGCTTTCGACTCTTGATTGTGTTGCTGCCGGTTGCGACATGGATGCTGCCGAGCGCTTTTTCGCAGACGCAGCAAGGGCAGATCAGCGGGCAGGTGACGGATTCGAGCGGCGGCGTCATCACCGGAGCGAAGGTGACTATTGAGAATCTGGGAACGCAAGCGCTAAGAGTTCTTCAAACAAACCAGTCGGGAGATTATGTTGCGCCAAGCCTGGACCCGGGAATCTATTCAGTAAGGGTGGAGGCGACCGGTTTCAAGACCGCCGTCCGAGAGCGCGCCCAAATCGAAGTGGGGTTGTCTGTTCGGTCCGACTTCCAGCTTCAGCCCGGCGAGGTTACACAAACCGTGGAAGTAACTTCGGAAGCGCCGCTGACTGATACTACGAACACCACGTTGAACGGCGTGCTCTCGAATAAAGCGATTACGGAGTTGCCGGTCCAGGGTCGCGATTTTCAGAACCTGCTGATGTTGCATCCCGGCGTGCAGCGAACTCCTGGCGGGGGATTTCAGTCGATCACGTCGAACGGAAACAGGCCCGACGAGAACAACTTCTATATCGACGGCGCGGACGATATGGATGTGTATTATGGTGAAAGCGTGATGAACGATGCAGGCATCGCGGGAACTCCAGCCAGTCTTCTGCCACTCGATTCCATACAGGAGTTCAACACGCAGGAAAGCCCGGAATCTGACTATGGAGTGAAGCCCGGCGTGGTGATGAACATTGGCATAAAGTCGGGAACTAACGAGATTCACGGCTCGGCTTATTATTTCCATCGCAACAGCGCGTTTGATGCGAGGAACTTTTTTAACTTCTCCCCGCAACCGGTTTCGGCAGTGTTGATGCACGAGTTTGGCGCGTCCATCGGCGGGCCGATCAAGAAAGATAAATAGTTCTACTTCTTTAATTACGAGGGGCTGCGCGACAAGGTGGGCAATCCGTTTGTGGCCGATAGCCCGGTAACGGTTTCGTTGGTGCCTCAGACGGCGCAACTGGCCGCATTGGGATTGGTGCCTGCAGATGTGAGCATCGTCGATGCGTTGGCTGCCTGCGTCCCGAGTTGTAGCCCGCTGAGCCAACATCTACAAAGTTTGTTTCTGACGAATCCCGGTTTCACTCAGAGCCAAAGCGATCCGGCTGCGATCAATTTCGATTTCAATAATACGAACCGCAACGATAATGTCGTTGCGAAAACAGATTACATCTTAAACGAACATAACACCATCACCGCCCGGTTCATATATTCGAACACAAACGAAATCGAAGAGGACACGGTTCCGATTCGTCCGGAATGGCGCTCCACTGCGAAGCCGATCACGCAAGTGTTCGGAACGGATTGGAAATGGACGCCCAGAGAACTTAACGGACACGGCTTCTTGGACCCACGGAAAACACACAATACGATTTGGCGGAGATTTTCGTTACGGAAACGTCGATTATTTTCGCGCAACGGAAGGGCGTGGGCGGGTGGATTTCAGTTCGCTTGAGGATTTCGCCGCCGGAAACGTACATAAATGGGAACTGCTTTACGGCGATCCGACGCGGGACGTCAGCCTAAAGTCCGTTGGATTTTTCGTTCAAGACGAATATCGCATCCGGCCGCGCATCACTCTGAATATGGGATTGCGTTACGACATCACGGCTCCGATTGAAGATTCCAGAAATATGCTGGCGAACTTCGTTCCGACCGGCCCGAACCCTGGGATCATTCAGGTAGGCCGAGGCATAAGCTCGCCTTACCCGACGCGATATAACAATTTTTCGCCGCGGCTTGGGGTAGCCTGGGATATTTTCGGGACCGGAAAAACTGTGTTGCGCGCCGGTGGCGGGGTCATTTTTATTCAGCCTTCGATAAGGACGTTTATGTTTAGCGGCGGCGGATTGAATTTGAATCCAACTGCGGCGAGCTTGGGCGTAACTCCAGGAAACGGCAACATTACAAATTTCCTGGATATTTCCAGCGATCCTACTTTGGTGAATTGGCCGACGGCTTCGAATCCGAACCCAGGCGTAATTTTTCCGAGTGGCGTGGGACCAGGCAGTGGCTGCTCCAGTGCCAATCCCTGCAGTATTTTTGCGACGACACATCTGAAAACGCCGTACGTGGCAAATTGGAATTTAAATATACAGCAGGCGCTGTCACCGAGCGCTATTCTACAGGTCGCCTATGTTGCGAACCGTGGCATCGATTTGTACGGAAATATTGATGAAAATCAGCCGATCACTTCGCTAAGCGTTCCGTGTATCAACGCGACCGGCGGATTTTTCAATGGCGATTTTTCCGGTTGCGAACAGGCTGCCAGGCCATTTACCGTGAATTGCCAGATTGGCCATACGGGGCCATGCTTCCCGTATCTGGGCCAAGTAGACTTGCTCGATAATCAATCGAGCTCGATTTACCATTCGCTGCAAGTGACGTTTACCAAGAGATATTCACACGGTTTGTACCTATTAGCAGGATATACCTACGCGCACGCCATTGACACAGCGACAAACAACATCGCGCCCTATCCACAGAACAGCTTGAATTTTGGTGGCGAGCGCGGGAACGGCGATTTCGACATTCGCCACCGGTTCACTCTCTCGCTCACTTATGAACTGCCTTCCAGGGAATCGAAATTCCAGATGTTAAAGGGATGGGAAGTGACCACCATTGTCACGCTTCAAGGCGGGGAGCCGTATACCCTAAACGACTTTGGCGACGACAATAGCGCTACTGGCATCTTCGAAGATCGCTGGGATATCTCGGGAAGCCCAAACAATATTCACTGGTCCACCACTACACCAATCCCGTACGTAAACGATTTTACGACTGACAACAGCGGTAATGTGACCGGTGGGAATCCTCAATGCATTGCAGCAGCTCAAAAAGCAGGTGGTCAAGCTGCCGTGAATATGTTGGCCAATGATGGATGTTACATGGAGAATGGCACCATACTCACGGCCCCGGGTTTCGGTTCGTTTGGTAACGCGGGACGCAATATCTTCCGAGGGCCAACCTTCAAAAACTGGGATTTTTCTCTCTCGAAGACGTGGAATCTAAACGAGCGATTGAAACTCCAACTTCGCGGGGAATTTTTCAACGTATTGAATCATCCGAACTTTGACGTGTTCACTATGAACAACGATTTGTTCAGCCCTAGCAATGTCGGGACAGTGATCTCCACTCCGGACGTAGCAGCTTCCAATCCTGTTATTGGGTCTGGCGGATCAAGGCACATCCAACTCGGAGGGAGATTTAGCTGGTAAACAGCGAGTTGACGAACGACTTCTCGCGCAAACAACGAACGTAGCACGGCGCTAAACCGCTTGTGGTGGGTCCAAACCTGTTATTCTGATATGCATGATTGAGCACGAACACGAGATGGGGCGAACGCGTCACGCTTCAGCTTCGCGCAGAGTTTTTCAACATTCTGGACCATCCCAATTTCACAGGCATTAACAGTAACCTGGCAGGGTCAGACCCGGGGCTCGCCGCATTTACTCCCGACCTCGGGGCTTCCAATCCCGTTCTCGGAAGCGGAGGGTCTCGGCATATCCAGTTGGGCGCGAAGTTATTTGGTAATTCGACGGACGGGTGCTTGGTCCCTCGCTGGCGTTCTAGTTCGCCTCTTCGATGTCGCCGGATTGCAGGAGGATTGCCACAAAATCAATGCGGCTTTCCCCCCGTAGCACCACTCTGCTGCCTTGGTGCAGTCTGGGACGCTTGGCGCTGCTCCATCTGCTTCTGCTGAGTGACATGCTGTTGCTCGAGCTGTTGCGTTTGCTGAGCGTGGCGCTGCTCCATCTGTTGTATTTGCGCGTCATTGTACTTTTTCTGGGTGGCTTGCTGGTGTTCTTCTTCTTGTTGCTGCTCGAGCTTCTGGTGATCCCGCGCTTCCTGGGTAGATAGTTCGTTCAGTTGCCGCTGATATGTCTTGTCGGTTGCGGCGCTACCGGTGTTCGGCGGCGTAAACTCGTGAGCCGGCAATTCGCTGGCGTGATTGTTGGCCGGAGGAGCCTTGTATTCGCCTCCCGCTCGTCCGGAAGCTACGACGCCAGTTTTGAAATCAGCCGGTTTGGCAGTAGCCGCGATCGGCGGTTTGCCTTGGTTGGCGGAAGCGCGCAGCTCAGGATTATTACGGGCTTCCTGGATGTGTTGCGTTTGCGCTGCTACCGGACCCACATGCTGCTCGTTGGCGTAGGACTCTTGCTGCGGCGTGGGACGCGCTTCAACCCCACCGCTGCCACCGTTGTAGCTGACGTGATTTTCAGAGACATTGGTGACCTTGGTGTTGTAGGTGTTGTGAATGATGTCGGGGTTCACGTGATTCACGTAAGTGTTGTACACGAAGTGGTCCCGTTCCCAACGGCCGCCCTCGTATCCAACGCCGCCGTAACCGTAGCCGTAATTGATGCCGCCGTAGTAACCCACCGTTGGGCCCCAATATCCTTCATGAAAATAGTACGCGTTGCCGCCCCAGCCCCAGTAACCCGGCGTCCAGAGGTAACCAACTTGAGGAGCGATGACCCACGTGCCAGGCACCCAGTAGTAGCCACCGGCGTAGTCATAGGCCCAGTAACCGGGCATCCATAGGTAGCCGTCGGCGGGACAGATTGGCTGCTCGTAGATGGGAAGCAACGGAGGGCCGAAACCCACGGAAATGCCGATTTGACCAAATGCACCGTGGGAGAAAGCCAGCAAGACAATCAAAAACAACAACGAGCGAATAACAATCCCAGCACGCATTGTGCTCCTCTCTGCCGGCTCATCCTGTTTTAGTGCCCGTTGCGGCATCGGAGGCGGGCACGGATTGAGCGGCGGGCCTTCTTTGCAATCAAACGTGGCCGGACAGCCCCACTAACTCCAGCGATTTGGACAAAACTCGCGATTGCGTTTTTGTCTGTAGGAACCTAGGGAAAAATGCGGCATACACCGCGGCGCAGCATAGCCGCTCGCCTGTGAAAGTATCTATCACTTTAGCGCATAACGTACAATCAAAATTCAATTTCGGCCTTCTGATTGAATTAGTTCAAACAATCAAGGTGGCTTACTTCTAAGCGCCCGGGGGGTTAAGCGGACCTGAGCGTACTCAAATGGATGTTATTCGAAACTAGAATTGACCATCCGGAAACGCGTGTCCGGGTTAAAATGAGTGATGAGATGAGTGGAATCCGATGAGCGAACGCAAGCCGCCATTTGCAACCGTGGAAGAGGCGTTGGAGGAAATCCGCGCCGGCCGCATGATCGTTCTGGTGGACGACGAAGACCGCGAGAACGAAGGCGACCTTGCCATGGCCGCCGAAAAAGTGACGCCGGAAGCCATCAACTTCATGGCCAAATTTGGACGCGGGCTGATTTGCCTGGCGCTCACCGAGCAGCGCTGTGACGCGCTGAATCTCGCCGCCATCACGCCGCGAAATACTTCCGCGTTCGGCACGCCGTTCTGCGAACCCATCGACGCGCGCCGCGGCACCACGACCGGTACCAGCGCGTCCGACCGCGCCACCACAATTTTAGCCGCCACCGATCCCAACACGCGGCCCGAAGATCTCGCGCGCCCCGGCCACGTTTACACTTTGCGCGCGCGCAATGGCGGAGTGCTCGTTCGTGCCGGGCAAACTGAAGCTTCCGTGGACCTCGCGCGCATCGCCGGCCTCGATCATTCCGGCGTGATCTGCGAAATCATGAACGATGACGGCACCATGGCGCGTATGCCTGACCTCAAAGAATTTTGCCGCGTGCACAACATGAAGCTGCTCACCGTGGCCGACTTGATTCGCTACCGCATGCAGCACGAGCGCTACGTCCGCCGCATCGCTGAATCGATTCTGCCCACGCCGCACGGAAAGTTCCGCATGATTGCGTATTCCAGCGATGTGGACCACGAGCTGCACGTCGCTCTTGTTCGCGGCGATGTTTCGAGCGACTCGGCTGGCGGGCCGCCGCTCGTTCGCGTGCATTCGCATTGCCTTACCGGCGACGTCTTCGGCTCCGCGGCGTGCGATTGCCACGCCATCATTGACCGATCGCTCGCGGCCATCGCGCAGGCCGAGCGCGGCGTCTTCGTTTATTTGCATCACACCGGGCGGGGATTTCAGATCGATTCACGCGAACCGGATAGCAGCGAGCTTCCGCGCATCCGGTTTCATCAGCGCGAAGAGCTCGATCAGGATTTAGGCAGGCAACGTTTGGTGCAGCGCGAAAGCGGCATCGGCGCGCAGATCTTAATCGACCTCGGACTGCGCCGCATTCGCGTGCTCACAAATCATCCGCGCAAGGTCGTCGCGCTGGAAGGTTACGGACTCGAAATCGCCGACCAAGTACCGCTCTCAGTCGGCTCCGCAAAATCAAGCCACCAGACTTTATAGGTCGAAAAATACTTCGCGATTATCTGCCGAAGATCAGAACCACAAACGAATCTTTCACCATTGTTGGACGCGGGTGCGCGTTGTCCGGCGTGGCCGCCGGGGCCGGACCAAAGTCCGCGGTCACCAAGAACACTTGGTGCGTCTTGGGGTCCAGCGCCATGGTGCGCGCATGCGCTTGGGTGGGCACATTGTCCACCACGGAATATTTGTCCGGCGAGTCTTCGTGCACCACGGTGAGCGTCCCACTCTCTCCATTGGAAGCATAGGCGTACGCAAGTTCAGGGTCGAAAGCGTTCGCGTCAACTCCTTCGCCGATTTCCGGCGTGGCAACAACCTTGCCTGAGTCAGCGTCGATCACCGCCATCATTTTGTTGTCGCAGCCCGCGAACACACGCCTGTGCGCAATGTCCATGGCGAGCCCGGAAGGCTCCTTGCATGGCGCCAGCGGCCAAGTCGCAGTTACTTTCAGGCTCTGCGAATCGATGCGCTGCATTTCGCTTTTGTCTTCGATGTTTACATATACGTGCCCCGCGCCGTCCGCGACCGCGAATTCCGGTTTGCCGTCAACGGGAATCGCGCCGACAACCTTTCCCGTCGCGGCGTCGATGGCTGTGGCGTTCTTGCTGCGGCCGTTCATGGCGAAGACGCGCTTCGAGGAGGGATCGTAGATGATGGCGTCAGGATTCGTTCCCGCTTGCGCGCTGCCGATCACTTGCAGAGCTTTCAAATCGAAAATCGTGACCGTGCCGGCGCGCCCATTGGAGGTAAAGCCGCGATTGAACTCGGGAGCGAGCGCGATTCCGTGGACTCCTTCAGTATTCGGAATCTCGCCGGCAACTTTTCCGGAATCCACCTCGAGCACGACGACTTTTGTGCCGCGTGAAATGTAAAGGCGGCGCGTGGCCGGATCAAACGTGATGTAGTCCCAGAAGCCTTCGCCGCCCAGCGGAATTTTCTTGAGCAAATGGTAACCGGATGGGCCATAAGCCCGCGAAGCCTCCGCAAGACGCGGTTCCGCCGCGTTCGTCTTCGCCACGATCATCGCCGCCGAGCCAGCAAACAGCGCAAGAGTGCCAATCACTACCGCCATGCTTCCAAACAACGAAACCCGCAACATTTTCATCTGGATTCCCCCAAAGTTTGGTCCGCTCTTACATTCGCAACCATGCTATTCCGCACTCCCCACCGAGTCAATTTCTTTGCCGCGCTGCCGCACAGTCCTCCCCATACACGTGTGCGCTATCAATCGTGTGAACCCAAAGCGCAATTGTTACGGCGCCTTCGGCGTAGCCGAACCAATCGTCAGATACGGTCGCATTTTTTCTAGGGGAGCCTTCGAGATCCCTTTCATGGTCCAAAAGGTCTTCAATCCTCTGAAATGGGCCGCTCTTTAATTGCTTTTGCAGTGCTCGGGCCAATCCCGGGCTACTTGCTGAAGCTGTTGCGCCGTCGCGGTATTTATATCGACCGGGTGCGCGGGGGGATGCTTGGCGTCCGCGCCCGCGGCCAACGGCAACCAGAGAATCAGCGAGATCGAGAGAGCGCTCAGCGCACAAAATGTAATTCGACGGCAATTCAACTGAGAGATGAAACCGTTAGACACGATTCCCCTGCGCGTCGTATTCAGTGACCGGGCCGAAGAGCGCGGCTTGATCGGCGATTTGGGCGCGGTCGCCGACGAGAGTGATTTGTTCGTTGGCGGAATCGAAATGGCGCCGCGCGGCGGTGAGAATATCTTCCGCGGTAAGAGCGTGAATGCGGGCGCGATAAGTTTCAAGATAATCTTCGGGCAGGCGGTCAAGATACACGGTGGAAAGCTGGGCGAGAACCCCGTCCTGCGTCGCAACGCCGAGAGAAAAAACGCCGCTTAAATAGCTGCGGGCGCTTTCGAGCTCCTGCTCGGTGACCGGCAGCGAGCGCATGCGATCCATTTCGTAAAAAATTTCCGTAAGCGTGGCGGCGGCGACGTCGTTGCGCACGGCCGCGTGCACGGTGAAATATCCATATTCGCGCAACGCATTGATGCCACTGCGTGGACTGTAGGTGTACCCTTTTTGCTCGCGGATATTCATCACCAACCGAGAATGAAACGCGCCGCCATAAATTGAATTGGCGAGAACCATGCGATACCAGTCGGGATCGCGGCGCGTAATCGCGAGGTTTCCTACCAGCACTTGCGTCTGCACGGAGTTGGGCAGATGAACGAGATGGACCTGGCGTCCGGAGCGTTGCGGCGGCGCGGGCCATTTCTGCGGTGCGGGGCCGGGAGATTTCCACGCTCCGAATATTTTTTCAACCTGGTCGAGCATCACTTCGCTTGAAAAATCGCCTACCAAGATGAGCAACGCATTCGCGGGAGAATAATTCTGGTGATAAAACTCCTCGAGCTGCCCGCGCCGGAAAGCTGCGACCTGCGCCTCCATGGGGGCGACGATTGCGTAAGGATGCTCGCCGAAGAGCACGCGGCGCAAGCGTTCGGTGGCAAGAAAATCCGGAGTCGAGCGCTGAATGCGAAGGCCTTCGATTCTCTGGCGGCGTTCGCGCTCGAACTCCTCCTCAGGAAACGACGCGTTGCGGGCGAGGTCAGCAAGCATCTCGAGCAAGCCTTCGGAAAAGTCCGCGATGCCCGAAACACCGATCGCGCTTGTATCGGCGCCGGCCTGCGCGGCCAGGTCTGCTCCCATGCGGCGAAGGTCTTCTTCAATCTGGCGAAGTGGCCGATTCGTTGTGCCGGTCCGCGCAACGGTGGCGGTGATTTCCGCCAAGCCGGGCGAACGGTACGCTACAGATGCGTTTCCGCTGCGGAAGAAAAGCTGCGCAGAAATTTTGGGAAACGTGCGCGCCTCCGCGAGGACAACTTGCATGCCGTTGGCGAGAGTGAGAACGGTGCGCTTCGGCCAGGCGACTGGCCGCTCGGGCCCGAGAGCTGGCGGCAAAGAGCGTGGCGCTTGCGTGGTGACAGTCGTCGAGGTCATCGAGATTCTCCGTGGTTGACGGGACGTCGCGCCAAGACGGCGCGATTCGTGGGAACCAGATATTTTTTCGCTACGGCCTGAACTTCCGCGGGCGTTACGGCCATAAAGTCGTCGAGCACATTATTGATGCGGTCGGGATCGCCGTCGAAAAGCGTGAAACAAGCGAGATAGTGCATCAGGCCGAAGCGGGGCATGTAAGCGCCCATGCCACCTTCGAGCATGGAATAATAATCGGCGCGAAATTTCACTTTCACCGGCGCGAGTTCCTCTTCGGTGATTTCCTTTTCCTGCACTTCGCGGATGACTTCGTCGTAAGCCGCGACAGTAGCGTCGGAAGTGAATTCCGGCCGGTGGAAGATGCGCGTGACCATTTGTGTGGGACCGTTGGCATCGAAAACATCCAGGCTGCCGTCTGTTTCTACGGCGATTTGTCTTTCGAAAACAAGCTGGCGGTAAATGCGTCCCGCGCGGCCGCCGTGCAAAACACGATCGAGGATGGTCATGGCGTACCAATCCTTTGTATTGCGCTGCGGAACTGTATAGCCGATGGCGAGAGCCGGGAGCGTGCCGAATTTTTCTTCTACCACGCCGCGGCGTTCTTCGGTTTGCGGCGGCTCGCTGACGTCCGCTTTCGGCGGCAAGGCATGCGCCGGAATGTCTTCGAAATGGCGCTTCGCGAATGTGAAGGCCTCGGTCGGTTCGAGATCGCCCAGCATCAGCAGCACAGCATTGTTCGGCGAGTAATATGTCCGGTAGAAAGACTGAACGTCGGCAAGTGTAGCGGCATCGAGATCCTTAAAATCGCCGTAAAAATTGTGCGCGTTGGGCCAATTGCGGAATGCGACCGGCGGCAAATCGAGCCAGGGAAATCCGCCGTAAGGCTGATTCATCACGTTTACGCGGACTTCTTCTTTCACCACGTCGCGCTGATTGCGCAGATTTTCATCGTCCACTTTGAGGGCGCGCATGCGATCAGCTTCCAGCCAAAGAACGCGTTCGAGCGCGTTGGAAGGCACCGCTTCAAAATAATTGGTGACATCGTAATGCGTGGTGCCGTTGAGCAACCCGCCGGAAGCGTTGATCAGGCGAATATGCTCCATCTTGCCCGCATTTTCGGAGCCTTGGAACATCATGTGTTCGAAAAGATGCGCGAAACCGCTGCGGCCGCGCGGCTCGAGCCGAAAGCCGATCTGATAATAAACGCCGACGGTGACGATAGGCGCGGAATGATCCGGCGCAGCGACGACACGCAGGCCGTTGGCGAGCTGGGTGTGCTCGACCGGAATGTGCAGTTTCTTCAACTTTTCCCTCCCGTGGATTTCTTCAACGCCCGCTTCAACCGATTCGATGCTCCAGCGGGGTTCCTGGACAGAACTTTGCTGGAGAGAAGAGCGAGAGCTGCGTAAGCTTCTTGAAATTGTCGCGGATAACGCTGCATCGCTTTTGTATGTTTTGCTACCGTATCGAAATCACCGCGCGAAACTGGCCCGGTCCAGGATTTTCGCGGCCCAAGCTTTTCTAAATTATCCAACATCTGGCGCATCAACGGCAGCAGCGCGCGCGTCGCGTCATGCCGGCTGAATCCGATTTTCAGCAGCACTTGCGTCGCCGCCTCGACTAAGCCCAAACCGTAACCCGCGACCAACGTGCCCGCTGAATGATACGCGGGCTTGTACCGGCTATGAACTGCGACCGGCACACCGCCCAAAGAGGTCGCAATTTTCCGCGCAACTGCCTGCGCGTTACGGTCACCTTCGACGGCAAAAATTACTCTTTTCAGCTGGGGCGCTCCGCGTCCTGAAAATGTTTGCATGGGATGAAGCGAGCCGGTCGAAGCACCGCGTCGCGCCAGCGGAGCGAGAACTGCACGGTCAAGCGCTCCACTTGTATGCAGAACAATTTTACCGCGGACTTTCGCGCCGTCAAAATTCGCCAGTGCACGGGCAACGCCACGGAGCGCGCCATCCGGAGTGGTGAGCAGAATCACACCCGAATCCAGGATCTCCGGCACCAGCTGCGAATATGGCTTCCCTGCTCCAATCTCGCACACGGCTGCGCGCGATGTGGCCGCAGATCGCGTGACCACAGCACCGATGCGCCAACCGAGCCCGCGAAGGCGCTTTCCCAACGTTCGGCCCACACGCCCTGCTCCGACGATGGAAATAGAGCGCTTCATGGCACGTGATAGCATAACGTGTACGCGCTTTTTCAGGTGGGAGAAATTGTCTCTTCATTTAGTTTGGATGATTGCGCTGGGATCTGCCGCGGCTCTGTGGATCTATGGCACACTCACGACGGCGCTAGGGCTGCGAACGCTCACATACGTGGCTGATGCGCCTCCGCTGAAAGACGCCGATTGTCCCAGCGTTTCCATTCTTTTTGCAGCACGGGACGAAGCGGAGAAACTGCCGGCTGCGCTGGAAAGTTTTTTGGCCATGGATTATCCAGTGTACGAAATCGTGGCGGTGAACGACCGGTCGCAGGATGATACGAAGCAAATTCTGACGAGCGCAGCGCAGAATAATTCGCGCTTGAAAACTGTTTCGGTGAAGGATTTACCGGCCGGGTGGTTGGGAAAACCTCACGCGCTGCAAAAGGCGTACGAGCAATCCACGGGCGAATGGTTGATCTTTACGGACGCGGATGTCCAGTTCGCGCCTTCGCTGTTGCGTAGCGCTGTTGCGCTGGCCAACCAGAACGGTTGGGACCATTTAACACTTTCCGGGCGCACAGATACGTTCACGTTCGGAGAGAAAATCGTGATGACGTTTTTCGGCTTGGCCTTTCTGATGAGCGTGCGGCCTTGGCGCGTGAGCGACCCGAAGTCCGGCGCGTTTGCGGGTATCGGCATGTTTCAGCTGATACGCCGAAGCACATACGAGGCGATAGGAACCCATGGCCGCCTGGCGATGGAAGTTGTGGACGACATGAAGTTGGGAAAACTGGTGAAGCAGGAGGGCTTTCGCTCGGCTGTTGCTGTGGCCAACAACGAGGTAAGCGTTCACTGGCATAGCGGGGTGGCCAATATCATTCGCGGGACGACAAAGAACTTCTTCGCATTTACGGGGTTTTCTTTTTTGACTGTCTCTACTCAAATTTTGGGGCTGTTGATGATGTGCGTGGTGCCCTGGCTAGCGTTGCCTTTCGTTCGCGGGTGGGCACTATTATTCGCGGCGATTTCGGTGGGGCTAGCCATAATTTTTCACGTGGGTGCGTGCATCGAATTCAAAGTTTCGCCTTTGTATGCGCTGACGTTTCCGATCGGCGCCCTGATTTTCATTTGGATGCAAGCGCGTTCGACGATCGTAACGTTGTGGACCGGCGGAATTACCTGGCGCGGGACATTTTATCCATTGAAGGAATTGAAACGCGGGGTAGTATAAGATGGCGTTGCGCCGTCAGACCGAAGTGTCAAAAATCCACTACCTGTAAAAAGAATAGCCCACAAAAACGGTGTTCAGATCCACGCCGGGATTTATCTGGCCGCGATACCCGTTGGAAATGTGCTGGAACTTGTACCCGAACATCCAGGCGCGCGTTCGCGAGGAATTGAAGCGCTGAAAGCCCAATTGAAAATCGAAGTTGAAATTGAACTGCGTCTCGCCGTGGATGTCCACCGGAATGGGGCGCACGGAAGCGATGAATCCCGCGGTGGAGGCGGCCATCACCTGAAACTGGTGTTCGCGAAAGAAATTTAGCTTGAGCCCAAGGGGATTAATGCCGCCGCCGTACACCACCTCCCGCGAGCCGGTGATATAGATCGTGTGGCCGGCCGGGTTCACATGGCTGCCGATAATTTTTGGCTGAAGCATAATCTCGACTGGATTCACATCCAAAGTGTATTCGAGTGAAGCAAGCGGCTTGTCGAATATTAAGTGGCCGTAACGAAATCCCAAAACCGCGAACTGCCGCGGGCTGGTTACGCCGATCACATGAGGAGCTTGCGGCGCATAGGACGCCCACACGCCGAACTCGCTGTCTCCTGTTTGGAAACCTCCCTGCTGCGCGGGCGCGATCTGGCAATGAGCTGTAGATGAAATGGCGAGAAGTGCGGCTAGAGTGAAGCCGAGCGCGTGGAAAATCCTGAGCCCAAACTTTTGTGGTTGAGTCACACCGTTCCCATCACGTGATTTTTTTCGCGACGCGCTTTTTTGCTGGGCTTGCCGACGCGCTCTGAGACGTCGCCGCCCCACCCTCTGTATCTAGAGTTGGTTGAGACGGCAAGGCAGTAAATGCAGCCTCTTCGGCCGGAGTTGCGGAAAAAATCGCGCTCAGGTCACGCTGCTTGAGTGATCGGACACGATCGCGCAGCGCGGCCGCGCGCTCGAACTCGAAATTCTTCGCGGCTTCGCGCATTTGCGATTCTAGCTGAGTGACCGCATGCGCCAACTCAGCTTCGGTAGAGACATCGGCAATCGCAACCTCGTCCAGCGGCACCGTAACATAGTCGGCTTCGACAATTCTGGCAAGTTGCATATCCACGGACTTGACGATGGAGACCGGCGTGATGTTGTGCTCGCGGTTGTAGGCTTCCTGTTTCGCACGACGGCGGTTGGTTTCGCCGATGGCTTGCTTCATGGAGTCAGTCATCACGTCGGCGTACAGGATGGCACGGGCCTCGAGGTGGCGCGCGCAGCGGCCAATCGTCTGAACTAAAGATGTGGCGCTGCGGAGAAATCCTTCTTTATCCGCGTCGAGAATGGCGCAGAGAGAGACTTCCGGCAAATCGAGGCCTTCTCGCAGAAGGTTAATGCCGATGAGAACATCGAATTCGCCCCGTCGGAGATCGCGGAGAATGCGCACACGCTCGAGAGTTTCGATTTCCGAATGCAAGTAGCGGCAGCGCACGCCAACCTCAGTGAAATATTCGGCCAAATCTTCGGCCATGCGCTTGGTGAGAGTAGTGACGAGGACGCGCTGGTTGCGCGCAGAGCGGACGCGAATCTGTTCAAGTAGATCGTCCACCTGGCCTTTTACCGGGCGGACTTCGACCTGCGGATCGACGAGTCCGGTGGGGCGAAGAACTTGTTCCACTACGACGCCTCCTGATTTCGTCAGCTCATATGGACCGGGAGTGGCGGAGACGTAGACTGCCTGATTCACGCGATGTTCGAATTCCTCAAAGTTGAGCGGGCGATTGTCGAGCGCCGAAGGCATGCGGAAGCCGTAATCAACGAGCGTTTGCTTGCGCGAACGGTCGCCGTGGTACATGCCGCGAACCTGCGGAATGGTTTGGTGCGCTTCGTCGATGAACAAGAGAAAGTCAGACGGCGTGTAATCGAAAAGCGTGGGCGGAGCTTCGCCGGGCAAGCGTCCTGAAAGGTGGCGTGAATAATTTTCGATTCCGTGGCAGTAGCCGATCGTGCGCATCATCTCGATATCAAAATGAGTGCGCTGCACCACGCGCTGGGCCTCGACGATTTTTCCCTGGCGCTCGAGCTCGCCCTTCCACCAATCGAGCTCTTCATAAATGCTTTGAATGGCGCGCTCACGCTGTTCCGCCGGAAGCACGTAATGGCTCTTCGGATAAATCAGGATGCGGTCGATTTCTTTTTCGCCCGCTCGCGAACGGATTGCGCCAGTGAGCGGATCGAACTTTCGGATGGCGACGATTTCGCTGCCCCACATTTCCACGCGCACGGCGAGATCGTCGTAGGGCGGATAAATTTCAATCATGTCACCGCGAACGCGGAAGGTGCCGCGGCGAAGTTCTTCGGAGCGCTCGTATTGAATTTCCACAAGCTTGCGGAGAATCGCTTCGCGCGCAACGGACTGGCCCTTTTCGATGAGCTGCATCATTCCGTAATACGCTTCGGGCGAGCCGAGACCGTAAATGCAGGAGACAGAAGCGACGACGATCACATCGCGTCGTTCGAAGAGCGAACGCGTGGCGCTCATGCGCAGCTTGTCGAGCTCGTCGTTGATCGTTGATTCTTTTTCGATGTAGGTGTCGCTCGACGGGACGTAGGCCTCGGGCTGGTAATAATCATAATAGCTGACGAAATATTCGACGGCATTGTTCGGGAAAAATGAGCGAAATTCGTGGAACAGCTGCGCGGCGAGAGTTTTATTGTGCGCCAGGACCATAGTGGGGCGATTGATTTGCTCGATCACCTTTGCCATAGTGAAGGTTTTTCCCGAGCCGGTGACGCCGAGGAGGACCTGGTGCTGGTCACCGCTATTGATGCCGCGAACGAGCTGGGAGATGGCTTCCGGCTGGTCGCCACGCGGCTCGTAGTCACTGGCAATTTTGAAGTTCATCTCTGTGCTCTCAGATGCGAAAAATGGGTCATGCTGAAAACCACCATTATATCAAATGATGCAAATCGGTGCTAAGGGGCGCAAACGGGCCCCGGAAACGTACGCTCATGGCTGCGACGCTGCGGAGGGAGTTTCTGGGGGCAAGAGCAAGATTTCGGCTTTGCTTTCGACGTGGCCGACGTAATGAATCTTCGAGCCGGAACGCGTGCTTTGGATTAGCACGTCCATATCTTGGGTGGAATTCTGGGTAGAACGGATCAAACTACCATCCGAGAGCGAAATGGATTCGAGGCTGCCGCCTGAACCGGTCCAGGTGCCGGAGGTATTCAGTTTCTTGCTGGCGTAATCGTTCGGCGTGGCGTCACCTCGTCGAATAATCGTGAATTGAGTGACGATCACGGCGCAGGAGGCGTTCGTGGCGTTCGTTCCGGCAGCCGGAGCAGCCCGATCGGCGGTGGAAGGATTCGGCGGGACGTCGGCTGAGTAGCAAGGCTCGTCGCGCAGATATGCGGACTGATTTCGCCAAATCAAACCGCCCAGCGGCGTGCCTTCGATGGGCTGTTCGTGGCTCCATTTCTGGCCAATCTCAATGCCGCTCTTGGGGATGCGTACGCTGGACGAGAGGCCGTTCATCCACGAGCGGACATTTTCAGCGACGGCGGGATTTGCGAAAAGGTCGTCAACGCCCGAGAGCTGAGAAAGCGTTCCATCCGGCTCGATAGTGTACTCGAGCGAACGGCCTTCAAGATTTTTGTACTGATCCGGAAGATTGGAACCCGCGGGATCGTAGGCGTCGCTATTAAGTGTGGCGCTGGATTTTTCGTAAGTGGCGCGAAGCCGAACGCTGCCGGGAGGCTCGCCGTGGCCGGAAGGCGGGTTCAGAACGTCAATCCGCAGAATCAAGCTAACGTTCTGCCTAGATTTGGACGCAGCCTCCGGGTTTTCGATGGGCGTTTCCATTTTGTTGTTCGCGATGGTGCTCGTCTCAATCTGGTAGCGCAGGATTTCGCCCGGCGTGAATTTCGTAGAAAGATGGACGCGATTAGAAGGTTTCGCGCGAAGCGATAATGCAATTAGGGCCAAGCTTGCTGCAACGGTAAAGAAATACCGATCGTTGCGTCTCGAAAGCTGATGCTTCAGCCGCATTCAGGAACGCTAGCACAGGGATTTCGACCGCGCAAATTCATCCACGGGCGCACGGTTCAAGGATGAGGCGCGGGCATTGGGACGCGGGTTAGCTGAGGCGAAGAAAGCGGGCCGGTGACGCGATAGTCGGAGGTGCGCGCGCTGCGATCTGATGTTTCGCTGGGAATGGCGCGGAGGCGGAAATCGAGGTTGCGACTGAAGTCGAGCGAACCAAAGCCTTCGATTTCGGCTGATGGGCTTAGAAGAAGTAAATTCTGGAACTTGATTTCGCGATTGGCGCACGTAAATGTGGCGGAGGCCTGGCGAAAAGCGCTTCGACCGGGTCGCGCGGCGCCTTCGCGTAAGGACTCCGCAAGATTCAAGCTGCGAATCTCAAGGTCGCTCATGCGCGCTTTTCCTTTGCACGCGAGTGAGGACAACAAATCGGACTTAGCTGCGCCGTGGGCATTCAGCGCGAGTATGCCAGACGCTGTGCCCGCAAAAACATTGGCGAGACCCGGTGAATCCGCGGAGAGCACTGACAAATCGACGCGCGCAAAATCAACGTTCACGCGATAAGAAGGTATTGCGGCGAAGTCCGCGTCGAACGAAGCGCCGATATTGCCTCCATAAAACTGGCCGCGTGCATTGGCAAGCTCGATGTGATGGCCTGAAACTTTCAGATCACCCTGAAGGCGGCGCACGACGACCGGCGCTAAGGTGAACTGGTCGAGAGCTATGCGGCCGCTGGCTCGAAGAGTGTCGGTGACCGCATTTGTAGGCGAGCGCGGATTCAAGAACGGCAGCATGCGATCGAGGAAACTCTCCCGCCAGCGAGGATTCAGCCAGCGATCGACTTCCGCCGCGTCGAGCCCATCCGCCGACAGCGTGAAAAACCACCCGCCCACGTCGCGTCGTTCGAAAGAGCCGTTCCAATTCGCGCCAAATGCCGCGGCGGATGACAGTGAGATGTGGCGCGAGTCCGGCTTCCACTCCGCGTGAGCCTTGATGTCATCGACCGGCAGATTCAGGAACGGCGTGCGAAGCGACATTCCGGTTTTTTCCGCGCCGAAGTCAACGGTGCCGGTAGGCTGAGTTCGCCATGGAAAGGCGGCGTCTTGCCAGCGCAAATCGCAGCGCAAGGGACCTGCGAGATCCCATCCGCGCGAGATGTTCCATCCGAACGCGCTTGCGGTCGCAACAAGGTCGCGAGCCTGTCTTAAATTCCCGCTTAAGTGGAAGACCGGCAATTCAGTTCGAGGTTTTGCGGCCGCTTCCAATCGCAGCGAACCGGCGGAGGCGCCAAATGCGAGCGAGACCGGCGAAAGCGATGCGAAGCCGCGGTCATAACGAAACTCAACATTTCCAAGATGAACCGGCACGAGCAGTTGAGGCCCGGTGAGATCCGCTCCCTCCATTGATATTGCTGCCCGATTCATCTGCAAAGGCCAGCCGGAAATGTTTCCATGCGCGCTGGCGAAACCTCGAACTGATATGGTTGACTCGACGCCGGAATGGAACGCCCGCACCCATGCGAGCACATCGTTCAAGTCGATGATAGACGAAGCGACTTCAATGAAGACTGGTGAAGATTCCGGCGTCAAAGCGCCGGCCACGGCTTCCCATCCGACTCGCCCGGAAACACGAGCCTGAGAATGTGGCGCCTCAATAGCGGCATCGGTTATTTCGATAGACGAGTCCATGGGATTCCAATGAATTTTGGAAATCACGTTTACTCCCGGGTTATCGGGGCGCAGCGCGAGATCCCATCGATGAAGCTGCCGAAATTCCGCGCGAGATTGAACGGTCCAGCCATCTGCTTGGTTTTCCGTTCGCGCATTCATGGCCAGCGTGAGTGTTCCGCGTACGCCGTAGTCAGAACTGCGAGCGAGGCGCAGGACATCGGGCACGGAAGCGTCACTCCAGGAAACATTCAGCTCGGCGGGACGCAAGCGCGAAGAAGTTCCACCCATCTGGCCGCTGAGGTGAAGAACTCCGGCTTGTTGCACGATCACAGCGGCCCGCGTCGGAATCGCTTCCAGGTCCATGGTCCAGCGGCCCGGGCCGGCAGGTTCAACATAGCCGGTCACGCTCACAAGCGCGAATGGAAGCTTTTCATCACCGCGCTTGAAATTGATGCGCCCCGAATCTATTTCAATGCGCCTGAAACGCACGGACGGTGCGCCGGCCGGAGCAGAATTCGAAGCGGCAGTCGAAGACGCGCCAGAAGCGCGAGAAGGTTTGGGCAGCCACTCCGCAAGATTCCAATCGCCGTCTGAGTTGCGAACGAGATTCAGGCTGGGATGTTTTAACGAAACGGTGCCAAGCTGGAGGTGGCCGAGTATCAGCCCTTGCCAGCGAAGGCGCACGGTGAGCGATTCAGCCCTCAGGAAATATTCGTGACCGAATCGCGAATCCTCACCGAAGATTACTGACTGGGCCTGCAGCGTGGGACCGCCCCACACAGTGAAGTTATAGCTCCCGACTTGTACCGGCCGGCCGAAAGCGGCCTCCAGACGCGCGGTGAGCACTTTTTGCAAAGGCGTGTGACGAATCAGGACGGAAATTCCGGCGCTGGCCAGCCACACCAGCACGAGGAGGAAAAGAAGCCATTTTGGCCAACGGCTCCAGCCACGCTGCCGCGTCCGGGCCGATGGAATCGGTTGGGGAAGCACGTCGGAATGGGAAAGAGTATTTGCCACGGTTAGTAGCGGCCGGCGGGCCGGTTAATGGACCTCGTGCATCATACGCCGCCAGCGCGTGCGCGCGGAAAAATGCAGAAGATTTTGTCCGATGGCCCGCATCGCTCCGGCGAACCCTCGATGGGCGTAGTCTTCCGGCGTGGCTTCCACCGACCAGTAAATCATCACCGCGCGGCCCATGATGGCGTCGCGATCCACGAAACCCCAATAGCGGCTGTCCCAGCTGCGGTCGCGATTATCGCCCATTACAAAATATTTATCAGGAGGAACGACGAGCTCTCCATAATGGACGTAGCTCAGAATTTTTTCCGCCCATTCCGGACGCAGCCCGATTTCGGCGAAATAGCGGCCTGCCGGCGGAAAATTGTCACCGAAAGGATCTTCGTACGCTGCGTCGTGAACCACATATGGCTCCGTCAGGAGATCGCCATTTACGTAAATATGCTGGTTGATTATGCGAATTCGGTCACCGGGCAAACCAACCACGCGCTTGACGTAGTGCGGATGATCGTCGAATGGAAATTTGAAGACGATGACATCGCCGCGCCGGATCGCGCGGTAAGGAATAAACTTTTCATACCACGCACCGCGCCCTCCAAAGATAAATTTGTTTACCAGCAGGTGGTCCCCGATCAGCAAGGTTGGCTCCATGGATTGCGAAGGAATTTTGAAAGCTTGAACGACGAATGTGGTCCCGAAGAGAGCCAGCAGAATTGTGACCAGGAATGATTCAGCGTACTCAGCAAACGAACTGCGCTTCGCGAGCGGTTTTGCCGGCGCGGGCTGGGGGGCTGGAGTTGACGCGATATCCGGCCCGGGTTCGGTGGTATCTACTTCCATGAAACTCCTTCAGGCGATTCCACTGTCCGATTCGAGAATTTCCAGCGCGGCGCTTGCTGCGCCCTGTTCTGCCTCTTTCTTGCTGTGCCCTTCCGCTCCGGAGAGTTTCTTCCCTGCATGCCAAACTTCCACTTCGAATATTTTCTGATGGTCGGGCCCCGACTCGCTGCGCACGCGATATTCGACGGAGGGCAGCCCACGCTGCTGTAGCCACTCCTGCAAGGCGGATTTATTGTCGGCACGGTCCATTCCGAAGGCATGGCTGGCCAGCGCAGGAGCCAGCAGCGTGCGTTGGATGAAGGCGGCTGCCGCTTTCAAACCGGCGTCAAGAAAGATGGCGCCGAGGATTGCTTCGTAAGCGTCGGCTAGCAGCCTTTTTTTATCGCGACCGCCGGTTTTCTCTTCGCCCGGTCCCAGGCGCAAATGATCGCCGAGCTTCAGCTGCTTTGCCGCGGAATAAATGGAAGAAGCGCTCACCAACCGCGCCAGACCCTTGGAAAGCTTTCCGGAATCCCATTCCGGAAAGGCGCGGCAAAGCTCTGCACTGGCAACCAAACCGAGGACGCGATCGCCCAGAAATTCCAGGCGCTCATTATCCGTATCGTTGGAATTCTGGCGATGAGATCGGTGGATCAGCGCGCGTTCGAGCTTCTCGGCGTCACTAAATTGATGACCGAGGATCGCCTCGAGCTCTTCGCGTTCCCCTGAGGTCATGGTCGAAATCGGATTCTCCTAAGGTTTGGGCGCAGCCGGTTGCGCGGCGGCCTGCTTTTTAGCTTGTTCGGCATTTTGCCTGCAACGATCGGCGAGACCCCCGGGAATCTGCGCACACTTTTGAAACGCATCCGCAGCTTCGCCAAATCGCTTCAACGCTTGCAACTCAACTCCCAAGACGTAAAAATCGGTTGGGTCCGGAACAGTCGCAAGCTTTTCACCCTCCTGCAGCTCGGTCACTGAATTGGCATAATCCTGTTTCCGAAAATCGACCAATCCAAGACCGCTGTGGGCCTGCGACAACGCCGCATCTTTGGCCTTGGCAAACTGATCGTCCGTCATATTCGCAGGCTTCGGCAGCTTAGGAATTAATTCGATGGCGTGCTTCTCTTCGGCCTCAGCCTTGTTCAACAGGCGCTCCGTCTCCATGCTATTGGGATCGATATTGTGCGGAATTACCCAACCTTCCAAAACAAGCACGGTGACATCATCGGGATTCAGTGCCAGGGCCTTACCGGCGGCATTGTGCATTTTGTCGAGTTGCTGTTTATTGAAGTAATCCTGCGTCAGCCGAGAATAGACAGCTTCCGTGTACTTGCTATTTGGATATTTCGCGACAAAATCCTCGCCGAGTTTAATTCTGGCATCGGTTTGCTGCGGCGTACTCGCGTCGAAAAACGCCTTGTAGACCTTCTCTTCCTCCGGATCAACCTTCGGCGCTTCGGCGGGCGCCTGCGCATTTGAAGGAGTGGCCGGTTGGCCGGGCTTCGCGGCTGGCGCTTGCGACGGCGGCTGTTGCTGTTGCTGCGCGCGGCTCGGTTGCGCCACGACCAGCCCTGCCGCGAACAATATCGCTCCGGTAGTAATTGCATTTCGGATTGCGTGGAGAATCATTTTTCACCTTTCCGTAGTTAATTTTCCTGAAGCGCGTCTGAGTGCGCCTGGGCTATGGATTATTTGACGACTTGTTTTCCTCGCGCGCGTGAGAGCTGTAGGGCGCATCCAAGCCGCGTTGCGCCGCTACTCGCGCGTTTTCGGGTGAACCATTGATTGCCAAGGCTGCCCGGTACTCAACGAGCGCCTGATCGCGTTCGTCCGCGAGGTCGTGAATACGCCCGAGATATACGTGTGACCACGCAAGGAGCGAAGGCTCGGTCGTGGCCCCTGGGTGCGTCGATGTTGCGGGCACCGAGGCAGATACGATCTGCTCGAATAATTCCTGGGCACGTTCGGCATCACCTGAAAGTATGGACGCAATAGCCAGGCCGTACACCGCGCGCGGCTCGTCTGGATATTTCTCAAGGACTTTTCCAAATGTTGCGGATGCGTCTGCGGCATCTTTCAGAGCGATCTGATGATCGCCTTCCGCTAGCAAGCGCTCGAGCTCGGCCGACTGCGTTTCCGCCTCCGCGACCGTCGTCGCTGGTGCAGGCGCCGCTTGCACCGGCGCGAAAGCGAAGTCCTTCAAACGCTTTTGCTCCGCCGATAGATCAATGCCCGCGATCATGTCCGGGAAATAATACGTCATGGCCGGCGCGGCCTTTTCAAACTTTTCAAGCTCGGTTACAAACGGCCGCACGAGTATAAATCCGGCCTTGTCGTTTTCCACCAATGCTGCTTCGAGCTTTTCCCCTCTGAGATGGCGCAATCGTAACTCCACCGCCTTGATCAAGCATTCGTCGGCGAAGGCGAGAAAGTCGGTGCGATATTCGGTGGGAAGGCGGGGGGCGCGCGCGGCGATATTCAGCAGGGCGCTCTTGGGTTCAACTTGCTTGCGGTACCGGAGAGGCAAAGGATCCAGCATGAAGTGCAGGTAGGCGTGCTGAATATCGTCCACCGGAAGTTGCGCGGTAGATCCGACCGCCATCGCGTAGTGGTCGCCCAGATTTCGGAAATTTGTTCGGCCACCTACGAGCGGCTCCACGTACACGGTAAAGGTGCGGCCTTGCGTCGATTTCAAAATTTCACGCAGATAGGCGTTGGATACGGTGACGATGCGCCGGACAACCGGCTGGTAGCGCGCAATCGCGCGGCTATATTCAGGCTCGATTTGGGTCCAGCGAATATCGAGATGCGCTTCGTGCTGAAAAGACCCGAGAATTTTCTGGAATCCTTCGAGAGCGCCTACGTCGGGAGGAAGAAGGTCTGGGTCCACTTGGTAACGAAAGCTTGGCGGCGGTCCGACAACCAGCGCGAATGTGATATAGCGCGAAAGCGTTTCGCCCGGGTCAGCCAGCGCGTGGTCACGGTAAAACTGACGCAGCGCTTCCGTCGCGGGACCGTGAAGCTTCAAGAGCTCTCCGCGCAGGGCGAGGCGTGAAGGCATCTCCGCGAGCGTGCTTTCGTCTGCGTCAAAACCGGCTGCGTCGAGCGCGCACATCGTGGCGAAGAGCTGCTGGTTAGCCTCTACCGCTATCCCACTGGTCCACGTCTTCTGAGCCGAATCTTGGCCGTATATTTTAGGGACGGAGGTAATACTCAGGGTAAGCACAACAATGCAACACAACGCAGGAAATAACTGAAAAAATCTTCGGATGGCCAGACTCCTCACGCGTTCTTCGTTGCCGCCAGCAAAAAGTTCCCCGATTCAAGATGCTGCGAGCGCTTGCCGAACATTGAAACTGTAGCGGTCGGCCATCCCTGAGTCAAGGAAACGCGCAGATAAATCGGTGAGCGGCGGAAGGAAATCGAAAGCTTTATCCGTGAACGCGGACTTCGCTGAAGCTCAACAGGACGCGGCCGCCAACCGTCGGACGCCCGAAACTGAGCGCGGGCCGGAAGCGCGAGAACAACAGAACCTGGTCTATCTGATGCTTGACCGCGGTGTCGTCGGGGCCCGACAGGATATTGTAAGACACCACTTCGCCCTGCGCGTTCAAGGTGGCTTCGAGCACCAGCACGCCGGAATCAGGATGGCCTTCGGACGCCACGACTCCCGGAACCGGAAATGGCGCCAAACTCTCAAGCCGCGCCGGCTGAACAAGGTTCAGCGGCAAATCATTCGCGACGATGCCCATGGGAACGCCCACCAGAACGTTTTGCACGACGAGGACAAAGACGACCAGCGCCGTCAGAATCCCGCCGGTGGCTGGCACAGCCAGAGGCTTTAAGAAATCCTGGAACACCATAAGAGCGCCAGACCAGGAACGTCGAACGTCTACCCACGGAGAAACAGAGTGCGCCGCTTGCACCCGAATTCGCATAGCTAGATCGGCCGGGACGGCGAGGGGTTCAACATTTGCCAGGCACACGGACATGCGCCGGTAACTTTCGAGCAGGTCGCGGCAAGATCCGCAGGCGTCCAGATGCTCGCGAACGATGGCATGATCTTTCGGCGCAATGGCGCCGTCGAGGTACCCGGGCAGGCGTCGTGCAGCATCGCGGCAGTTCATTGCGCGCCTCCGTGCCCCTTCACAGCATAGGTTAACGATCGTGCAGCTTCCGGCTTTGGCGAAGACGGGTTCATGCGAATAACCGATGGGCGTTGGGAACGTTCAGGCGCGCGACCGTGACGCGCTGATTCAGCAGATTCCGCGTCCCGAGAAGCATGCAGCACAGGATCCAAGATTTCTCGCAGGATGCGGCGGCCGCGCAAGATACGCGATTTCACCGTTCCTACCGAAACCTCCAGCACTTCCGCCACCTCTTCATAAGACAAGCCTTCGAGATCCCTTAAAATTACCGCGCTGCGAAAGACATCAGGCACTTGCGCCAGCGCCCGGCGCACCACAGCTTGCATCTCGGCAGTTTCCGCTTGTTCCAGCGGAGTTGCTTCGAGGTCTTTCAGATCCAGCGCAGGATTCGTGCCTTCCGCATCGGCATCAATCGAAACCTGCTGGCGATGATGCCGCCAGCACCAGCGCCGGTGGTTCAGCGCCTGACGCACCGAGATGCGATAGAGCCACGTTTTCAGCGAGCTGCCCTGCCGGAATCCGTGAATGCCGCGAAAGGAGCGCAAGAAAACCTCTTGCGTAACATCAGCGGCGTCAGCAGCGTCTGAAAGAATTCCGTAAACCAAGTTGTACACCCCGGCGTGATAATGAGTGACCAGCCAGTCGAATGCCGCGTCGGACCCCGCCTGTAGCTCGGTGACCAGCACCGCCTCATCGCGGCCCCACGGCAGTATTTGTGCTAGGTCGGACATGCCTTCCGCCAGTCTCCCTTAAGGGCCTGTCCCTATTTTAGGTTAGACACCGTACCGCCCTGATTTGTTGCTAGCGTAGCAGAAATTAAGGAACTGAGTATCGGCCAAAGGTACTACGACCGCCAGACGGCCTAGCGAGACGCAAGTTAATGAAAACATTGGCAGAAGAAGGATACTGAGTTCTTACCGGGGGCTCATCAGCTTTCTAGATGGCTGGTTCTGTACGAATAGATCGTTCCCCATTGGTTTCCATTGGCTCCAACAGTCTCTACTGCGAACCGGGGACGAGCATAGTCACTTTTTCAGCCGATGTTGGCCAACTTCCTTTCAGGAATTGGTCAATCGCAGGAATAACGATTTCAGGATATTCATCGAAGGACTGATGTGCCCCGCCTTGGACGGTCAACAATCGTGCATTCGGAAGCTTCATAGCCCACTCTCTTCCGCCACCGTAGGGAGCATTCTTGTCCTTAGTTCCATGAATCGTAAGGACCGGCATCGAAATTTTTGCAAGATCGGCGTTGGTCAGATCTATCGTTTGGATAGACGCGAACGATGCTGCAAATTGCGCATTCAAATTGACGGGCCACTCGTTTTCGAAATCGCACAGCCCCGTCGTCGGCACTCCCAGTCGATTGACGTGCGCTCGGTCTCCGACAAGAGCGAACCGCTGCACATCCCAATCCATCTCGCAATATTCCCGCGGATGATTGCGATCAAAGCCTTGTTTCTGAAGTTGGTCGAGTTTTTTGACGGCGATGGGATCAAGTGCCGCCGTGTAATCCTCGGACAGGCCAGGGGGATACTTCGTATCGTATTTGATTGGAACGGGGTCTAACTGCACGATGCGCGCGACATTTTGAGGATAGTCTCGCGCGTAAAGGATAACCAGCATACCCATGTAGGAGTAGCCGATGGGGGTAATTTTTTCGGCGTCAAGATGTTTTCGGACAGCCTCCATATCCCGGACATCATCCATGATCGTTTTTCGCTTGGGGTCTCGGACAGCGTCCGATTTTCCGCGAGAACGTGTGTCGTAAAAAATTAAGCGATGACCTGGTGCAAGTCGCTGGAGGGTATGAATCAGGAACAGTCGTCCTGGAATCACTATCGTTTCTGGTCCATCGCCGACGACTTGGTAGAAAATGTGAACGCCATCGCCGGTGACGACAAAGCCTTCCTGAACTCGATCCGAACTTTCCTTACCCGGCTCACGAGGCGGGGACGACGTAACGGAGAGAATTCTAGGAGATCGCGAATCACCTGCCAGTCCCATTGTGGCCGCGAGCCACAACATACCAAGCACTAACGCGGTTGACGCGAGAAGTCGAACGTGGTTGCGTCCAGAGATCATCACATTCGCCAGAATCAGTTAGTTGCTTTTGGATATCGAGGGAGTAGCTAAAATGTCTTGGACGCGGATCTAGCGGAAGTGTGAGCAATATATTGCAGCCATGAAATCTGAAAGAGCTTCGCGTCACAATTCGGACAGCGGAAAGGCCCTGCCGCTAGAATCTGCGCCGGTTTCAAAGGCGCACCGCACTTAGGACACATGGGAGTAGATGTTATCATTGGTCAAGTCCTGATGAACGCGGTTACCGGACAAATCACCGACCCAACCTCTAAGAACGGGAAAGTTGAGTTAGCGTCGCAATTCTCATAAGCTTCAGTTTATGAGGGAGCAAAGACGAAGCCGTCGTATCCTGGCAAGCATACCTTTGGAGATTCAATCGGATGGAGAGCCCCAACCGGCTTTGACGGGAGCGATAAATCTTAACGGAGCTTTAATTCTTTCTCCCGTTGACTTGCCTGTGGGCAGCGACCTCAGAATCAAAAACCCCGACACGGGATTGCAAACACGAGGACGCGTGGTGTGGTGTGGCAATCTGGATTCGACTGGATGGTATAAACTCGGTGTCGAATTTCAAGCCTCGTCCTCCGAATTTTGGGGAGATCGCTACCATGCTCGAGGTGAAGAAGCGCTTTAGCCGCTATCGTTTTACGACTTCCCCTTGCACCTTCTCTCTTGTGGGCCATTTTCTGAGCGGAGAGTGCTCTCAAATCAAAAGAGGAGAAATCTGAACATGGGATACGGTAACCGCGACAAACCAGCACGCATATCAGGACGAGCCGGATTTGGGGACGCCCGACTCGAAGAGCTTCGGCGTCGGTGGGAAAATGCGACAGACGAGCGCGAGAAGACTGAGGTGTCCGAACAAATCCGCGAGTGGCAATCATTTAGGCCAGAACGATCCGCACCATCGAGCGGTAGATAATAGTAGTTCCTCTAGCGAGTTCACTTGGGCAAAAGCTTGGGTTGTCGAAGATATAATTATGAAACTTTCTATAGCTCCCGCCACTTCAAAATATGAAGTTTCCAATTACAACCAATGCAAGAGCCAGAACGGTGGCCGTCAAAATGGCGAATACGAACCAGTTCCCGAGGCGAGGACGCGATTTGGGCATTCCAAGAATGTGAATTGCAGGATCAGCCGTATCTAAGAAGATTGCTCGGTGTCGGTGTCTCGTCCCGTGCGCCATGCAAAAAGACTAGCACTGGCCTGTGGCGGGCCGTGAGGTATGCATTGAGGGTATGTATTGAAAACGTTAATGGGCGGGCGCCCGATGAACCGCTTCTCGTGCAAGCGCCTCCCGTTAGAGGACAGGTATTAACTCATCGTTCCAGTAGCTGGCGAAACCAGACCAGCTAATCCCAACTAGAGGCTAGAATATTACAAGTTATTCTTCCCAAGATCCGCCGGCCCATTTTGCGTCTGCATGCTTCTTTATCGCGAAATCCGTGCCCGCGCCAGGACGACAAAACGATGCAATGGAAAATGGAAAGACATTTAATTGGTTGGGGCTGCGTTGCTGCAGCGGTAATTCTTGTGTTGGCTGGCTGGGAGTCGTACCGAAATACAACGCGATTCGCCGAAGCCGCGGACTTGCAAAAGCACACCTACGAGGTATTGCGGACACTCGATGAGACGGAAGCCCGGCTCGTCGACGCAGAAACAGGACAGAGAGGCTATCTCCTCACCGGGGATGACGCTTACCTCGATACCTACCGTGCTTCGATCAAAAACCTCGACCAGGTAACCGGCCATCTGAAGGATCTCACTTCCGACAATCCGAATCAGCAGAAGCGAATCCAAGCTTTGGAACCGCTCATAGAGCGGAAGTTGGCAGAACTTCAAAGGACAATCGACCTGCGCAGACAGGGAGCAGTTGCGTCCGCAAACCAAATAGTTTTGCAGGGCTCCGGTAAGCAATGGATGGATCAAATCCGTTCCCAAATTGCAGAAATGGCAGACGAAGAGAATGATTTGTTGAGGCTTCGGACGCAGGGAACGGACGAGAGCGTCGCGAGGTCAACCTCTGCGATCACCATTGGCACTTTTGTAAGCATTTTGCTCCTTATGTTGTGTTTCGGACTGCTGAGTCGCGAACTGTCCGAACGCAAACGGGTCCAAGCCGCTCTAACAAAAAGTGAAAAGTGGCTGTCAGCCACTCTCGGAAGTATCGGTGACGCGGTCATCGCCACTGATATGAATGGCGCGGTAACCTTCATGAATTCCGTCGCTCAGTCACTTACCGGTTGGGGCCTTGAAGAAGCTCGGAGCAAGTCCATAGACCTGGTACTCAATATCGTAAATGAAGAGACACGCCATCCCGTCGAAAACCCGGTCAAGAAAGTCTTCCGAGAGGGGAAGGTAGTTGGCCTGGCCGACCACACGCTGTTGATCTCTAAGAAAGGTAGAGAATTTGACATTGAAGATAGCGCGGCTCCCATTGTAACGAGCGAGGGGGAAAACCTAGGCGTGGTACTTGTTTTCCGCGACATCACCGAGCTAAAAAAGACTCGCGAAGAACTGGAGCGGTTTTTCACGCTCTCGCTAGACATGATATGCATAGCTGGTTATGAAGGATACTTCAAGCGCCTCAATCCCGCCTGGCAGAAGACACTCGGCTACAGCACGGAAGAGCTGATGGCGAGACCGTACGTGGAGTTCGTCCACCCAGAAGACCGAGAAGCTACTATGCAGAGGACCGAGAAGTTCAGGACAAGCGGGGACACTGTTGCCTTTACGAACAGGTATCTGTGTAAAAGACGGCTCATACAAATGGTTAATGTGGAACGCAACGCCTTTCGCCGAGCATCAATTGATCTATGCAGTGGCACGCGATATTACCGAGTTTAAGCAGATGCAGGAAGGCCTGCTGCGTGCGAAAGAAGAAGCCGAACGCTCGAACAAGTTTAAGGATCAGTTCCTTTCGACGATGAGCCACGAGTTGCGAACTCCACTGAATGCCGTGATGGGTTTTTCCGACTTGTTGAGCGAAGAGCGTTACGGCCCTCTAAATGATCGCCAACGGCGCTATGTGACCCACATTAACACGGGGGGCCGGCACCTTCTCCGGTTGATCAACGACATTTTAGACCTGTCCAAGATCGAGGCGGGACGTCTTGAGTTGGCGATTGAGAGCGTACCGGTCCATCCGTCTTTTGCCGAAGTTTTCGACTGCTTGCGTCCGCTGGCCGACAAGAAGTCCCAGACCTTGGTGGTGCACTCCTCGCTGGATCTAAGTGTCCGAGCCGATGCCACGCGGTTCAAACAAGTGTTAATGAACCTAGTTGGGAACGCAATCAAGTTCACCCCGGAAGGTGGAAAGATTGAACTTGCGGCCCAACCGCTCGGCGAGGTCTTCCGCGTGGAGGTTCGCGACTCGGGTCCGGGCATTCCCCTTGAAGAGCAAAAACGCATCTTTGAGGCTTTCCATCGGTTGCGGCAATCCGACAAGACGTCAGAAGGCACGGGTTTGGGCCTAGCCATCACCCAGCGATTGGTTGAATTGCATGGTGGTCGCCTCGGGCTTGAAAGCCAACCGGGCTCGGGAAGTTGCTTTTACTTCACGCTACCGATCACGCCAACGTTAAAGAGAGAAGAAATTCACAATACCAAGTTAGGACTCAGGCCAAGTGAATCGTCGCGAATCCTCGTCATCGAGGATGATTTGGCGGCGGCACAACTCCTCCACTCACAGCTTGTCTCTTCGGGTTACGAAGTGCTGTTTTGCGACAACCGAGCGCATGCCGTGGAAATGGCCGCCGAACTGCAACCTCTCGCCGTCACGCTAGATATCATGATGAAACCCGTCAATGGTTGGGAACTCTTGTCGGACTTGAAAAGTGATATTCGCACGGCCAAGATTCCCGTGATTATAGTTACGGCTGTTGATCAGCCAGCAACCGGAGCGCTGCTCGGCGCGGATGAATACATCGTCAAGCCCGTCGAGAAAGCAGCGCTGCTGGCTGCCGTGGAACGCTGTCTGAATCTTCGTGGACAGATGGGAAGAGGGCGGCCAATTCTGGTGGTCGATGATGACACGCCCACGCGTGAGTTCATCGCCGAAATGCTGTCCAAGCATGGATATGTCGTGACCACGGCGGCTGACGGCTTCGAAGCCCGCGCCCAAGTGGCGGCTTCTTTGCCGGAACTCGTAATTCTCGACTTGATAATGCCGAATTTGAGCGGACTCCAGTTGCTCGCGGAATGGCGGGGCGATTCTCGTACAGCCGATCTCCCCGTCTTCGTGCTCACGAGCAAGGATTTAACCGCAGCGGAAAAGGAATACCTGCGGACGAATACAGGAGCATTTTTCTGTAAGCAAGAACGGTGGCAGGATGCGCTGATCAGGCAGCTGCAGCGAGCGGTGCCGCCGGTCCTAGCAGAGAAATCATGAAGCAACGTATTCTGGTGGTCGAGGACAACCAGCCCAATCGCGAACTTCCTTGCGACTGGCTGGAAGCCGAAGGGTTCGAGGCGATTGCCGCGGAGAATTTGGAACAAGCGTTTGCCGCGTTCAAGAGTCAGCCACCGGCCGCGGTCCTTCTCGACGTGCAACTCGGCTCAGCGGACGGTCTATCTCTGGCCACATGGATACGCAAGGAACCGACATCACGAAGTACGCCGGTGATCGCAGTGACGGCGCACGCGATGTTGACCGATCAGCAGCGAGTGATGCAGGCTGGCTGCGATGCATGCATTTCTAAGCCCATCGACTTTAAGCTGCTTAGTGAACAGCTCCAGCGGTGGTTAGTTTACTCCGTGAACATGCGGCCCAGCTCTTAAAAGAATCGGTTCCCATGGGAGATTCAGTGTGCCAAGTCGAGTATTGGTAGTGGACGACGACCCACACGGTTTGCGAGATGATACAGGACGTCTTGAATTCTGCGGACATGGAGACCGTTACACATACGAGCAGTCAGGAGGCGGCTACACGTCTTGAGTTGGAGAAATTCCAAGCCGTCTTTCTCGATGTGAACATGCCGTCGCCGGACGGTCTGGAACTCACCCGGCGGATTCGCGCGTCAGGCTTGAACCGAACCACGCCGATTGTGATGATCACGGGCGAGGACGACCGCACTATCCTGTCTCGTGCATTCCAGGCCGGCGCCAGTTTCTTTTTGTTCAAACCCATTGACCGGCATCGCATGCTACGCCTGATCCGCGTTGCCGAGGGTCCTATGCAGCGTGAGGCGCGCCGCTACCAACGCGTTAAAGTAGGTTGCAAAGTCTCTATAGAATTAAATCAAGAGCAAGTAAGTGGCATGACCCTGGATTTGAGTCTCGGCGGAATGTTCGTCCAAGCGTCACGAACGCTCCCGGCAGGTTCAATCGTTCTTGTTCGGTTGGAACTTAGGCCAGGAGCCCCTCCCCTGAACTTAACTGCCCGTGTCGTGCGGTCGTCTGCGAACAACAGTATGGGCCTCCAACTGGAAAACAACGGCCCAGAGCAGAACAGGAAACTGCAGGAGTATCTCTTGCCGCTGATTCTGGCGAAGACCGATTAGAGCACGGAGGAAAATCGACTCTTCCTTGAACCTTCGTTCTTTTGAGCCATTTTCTCAGCCATGGAGAGCAAAAGGTTTATATCTGCTTTATCTGTTCGACTGAAAAGTCTACGAAACTTGCCAAGCAGCCGCGCATCTCGACCGAAACTTCCCCAGTCGCTCGCGGCTGCCTGCGGCTTTGGAAGAGCTGGCGGGGGCTTTTCACCGTCGTAGAAGAGTGCGTAAAGGGGGACTTCCATTGCCCGCGCCACTTTTTCCAGAGTTTCAAGAGCGGGAACGGTGTGGCCATTTTCCACGCGGGAGATGTTGTAGCAGCGCAGCAGACCCGTGCGTTTTTCAACGTCGCCCTGAGACATATTTCTCTGTTCACGCAGAGTCTTCAATCTTTCAGCAATGACCAATTTAAATTCTCCCATCTAGTGGCATCAGGCATGAGAACTTTTGGCTTTAGCCAGTCGAGTTGTCACGGAGGGCCTGATGTACGGTTTTTTCATTTCAACTCCGCAAACGCATCGTGGATTCGAGGCGCTGTCTGCAATCGGCGCCTTAGTCACTTCAAATTCGCAGCCGCATTCCGAATTCTGACAAACGAATCGTTGGCCCTTCCTCATCCCGGTTCCCATGAATTCCTCCATCGGTTCAGGTCCTGTACTCAAGGTTCGTTGCTTAACATCGTTTCGATCGCACTGAACAGTTCGTGGCCATCATCTGTTTTCGACACCAGCATTCGCACGCCGAATTCCTTAACTTCCGATTCAATTCCCCAATAGGTGTGTTGGGTATACATTAAAATTGGCACTGTCGGCATGATTGTGGCAATCTCACGAGCTGCGAGAAGGCCATTCATAATAGGCATCGATAGATCAAGAATGATTAGGTGGGGCTTGAGTTCCGCGGCTTTCACTACCGCTTCCTGGCCATTCTCGGCTTCGCCACAAACCTTTCCAACCAGCATGGGTTTCGAGCAAGGTTGTGGAGTTGCTTTCGCACCACGGCGTGGTCGTCTGCGATCAGGATTTGAATTGTCATAACATGTAGGCTGAGCGGGTTGCTCGAAGAGTGCCTGATTATATAATGTAGGATACCCTACAGAAGTGAATTCTCCTTGTAAATACGCCGAACCGCGTATAAACACACCTTTCACGGGTGGGCCTTGCAAACTCGATTTCCACGCAGTGAAGGAGTGTTGTGGCGATCAGACAACTTCGAGTCGTGCGGCCGGGAGAAAGGACGAATGCTGCGGGGAAGCCAGTAAGCAATCGAATACTTCTGGCCATTCCCGACGCCGAATACCGCTCAATCCGCCCCCACCTAGAATATCTTAGAATGCCAAGTCATCGCAGTCTTCACGAGCCGCACCAGAGATTAGGGTTCGTCCATTTTCTCAATCAAGGTTTGATTTCTCTGGTAGTCGTAATGGAGGATGGAAGAACTGTCGAAGCCGGCATCGTTGGGAACGAAGGCGCGTCAGGCATCGCAGCAGCGGTCGGCCTGACAAGAGGCCCGCTTCGTGAGATCGTGCAAATCGCCGGGGACGGATTCAGAGTGAGAGTCGTTGAGTTCCGAAAACTCTTGCAACCGACTCCACAACTCCGCAATATTTTGGGTCGCTACATCATGATACTGGGAATGCAAGTTGCGCAAACAGCCGCATGCAATCGGCTGCACCGCATCGAGCAGCGTCTTGCACGATGGTTGCTCATGGCTCAGGATCGAGTGGATTCGGGATCTTTGCCCATCACGCACGATTTCCTTGCGACAATGCTAGGAACGGACCGGCCTAGCGTGACTCTGGCAGCCGGTGTCTTGCAAAGACTGCAGCTCATCGACTACACGCGTGGCGCCGTGAAGATTCTGGAGCGCGTCAAACTTGAGAAATTTGCGTGTGAATGCTACGGAATAATCCGGCAGTACAACGGCGAGCTTTGACTGAAATAGTCACCGATAGTGTTCGATACCCTACAGACAGTAATCTTCCTTCGCAGTTAAATTGGGGTCGAGGTCTCACCCGCTTGAGATGGTCAAAGAACTAAACACTGCAAAGGTGCCCGTTTTCGATGCGCAAGCTTTCCTCGATTCGGCAGGTGTCGCCCGGAAAGTTACAGAGTTTAAGAAAAAGGCGGCGATCTTCTCGCAGGGCGATGCTGCCAAGAATGTTTTATATATTCAAAAAGGCGCAGTACGGCTTTCGGTAGTGAATGAAACCGGCAAAGAAGCTGTCGTGGCGGTTTTGGGACCGGGCGATTTCTTTGGCGAGGGATGCCTCGCCGGTCAACCGATTCGGATAGGGTCGGCCACTGCGATTACGGCCACCACTGTTCTCGTAATTGAGAAGAAGGAGATGATTCGCGTCCTTCACGCGGAACACGCATTTTCCGACCGCTTCATCTCTTATATGCTTTCGAGGAACATCCGGGTTGAGGAGGATTTAGTCGATCAACTTTTCAACTCCAGCGAGAAGCGGCTGGCGCGCACATTGTTGCTGCTGGCACGCTATGGCAAGGAAGAAAAGCCCCAAAGGATGGTCCCCAAAGTATCGCAAGAGATGTTGGCAGAAATGATTGGCACCACTCGCTCACGCGTCAATTTTTTCATGAACAAATTCAGAAAACTGGGCTTCATCAAGTACAACGGCGGACTCCACGTTAATACGTCGCTTCTAAGCGTTGTCCTGCATGACTAACCATGCCCGAGAATAAAGGGCAACCCGTGGGCAAACCACAATGGGAATGGCAAGATTGCTATCTGGAGGCATTCCTGGACACAAATCCATTGAACCTTGTCGGCCGCATTGCGGCCGCAGAAAAAGCAATCTTTTTGCGAACAGAAGAACTGCGCACGACTTCAGGCGGAGAATTAGAGCGGCAGGCGCTAGCAGATGCTTTAAGTGCTTTGTCAATTTTCAAGAGAGATATCAAATCTCCGATTGGAATCAAAGACAGAACAAAGACCTGAGCTTGACGCGTGAGATACACTCACCTCGCCTGAAGTGATACGAAAATGCCAGACCAAGAGTGGATCAAAACACTTGAAGACGGCAGAAAAGTGAAATTCTTCTACCAAGAACTGCCGGAAGACGGGGCGTTTATCACGGCGCAGATTGCAGGGAATAAGGTCGTCTATTCGGTCGTGTTGGCCAGAGCAAGAAACCCGCTTAGTCGTGAAGATGTTGAAACCCATTTCAAGGGCGAGCTTTCGAAGAAGTAGGAACGCTCGTTTTGGAACACTATCCGCAGATCCGCCAATTCAACCTGCGTACCACCCGCCAATCATTAATCTGTCTTTGAGCCTCACGCGCTACGGAGTTACAGCCCTCCCGTGCGGATAGCGCCTAATACGAATAGTGTGCAAAATTGAGCAGTTTCGCGCCCGGGTATTATCGCAATCTGCCCGAATGAAGAAGAAAGAACTCACTCCCAAACAGCTATCCTCGGTACCTTGCCCAACTTGCGGTGCCGCTGCCGGGGAGCGCTGTGAGCTGCATTCAGGTGCTCCGCGTTTGGAAGCACACGTAGACCGAAAATTTGCTGCCATGGAGGCCATCGAGAGTAATCGCATTCACACTTTCCACGCAATCAGCCGTCGCAGCTAAAGATAACTCCAGATAAGCCGGATTTCCGGACATTGACAACCAGATGTCCGATTTGGGCGGTAAATTGGGCGTTGACGATAACTGTCGGAGACATGTAGCCCTGGCAGCATTTGTCATAGCTATTTGACCTCGGAGAGAGTACGGTCAAAGCGTCTCACTAGCACCCTGCCGTAAGCATTCCCTCTACCTACGGCTCCCTGCGAAATCAGACAGCATTAGCCGCTGGGCACAGGACCCACAGCGTATGGCAATACCAAAGGTCTCTCGTTGTGCCACAACATTTGGTCGAGGTGTTATATGAATCAAGCCGAATGGTACGCTATATACAAGGCCGCTCTCGTTGAATGCGATCCCGCAAAACTCCCCACGCGAATCCGCGAAGCGGAAAATGCTATCTACACCCGAATCCAGAGTCTTGCTGAAGACTCCGATTCTTGCCGCGAGCGAGAGTTGATTTCAGGCGCGCTATTCGGTTTGCGCACTTTGCAGAAGCCCCTCCTCCGTCATATCTGACCGGGCAAGCAAATCGCTTGATCGCGTTCGTTCATCGTTGACAACGCCGAACACTTAATCGGCAGAGGAGCACAAATGGCAGAGAAGATCAAAACGGGAAGCGTCTTGATTAAGGATGGGGCACTCTTGCCAGATGCACTTCAGTTCGAAAGTGAGCCCTGTGCTACAGGCTGGCGATTAGTCAAGAATCTCGATGGGTGCTGGCCGATCATCATTGAGAACGGCGTTACCCGTATCGAACGAAATCGAACTGACAAGAGCAAGGAGCTACAAAACATGGCTGAAAGTCGTTGGCGGACTTTGTACCAGGCTGCTGTTATTGAGATCGATCCAGAGAAAGTCGGGGCTCGTGCTATAGCAGCCGAACTGGCAATTAATTCACACATCTTCGCGGATTACCAACATATTTCCCGGGATGAGCGATCGGCTATGGAGCACGCTCTATCGGCCTTGGACGTTCTGAAACTTGAAGGGGAGCGCAGTCGGCGAACTCAAGCGTGACGAGAAAATTTGGCGACAAAGCGGAACATAAGCGGCTGCCCTTCGAAGGCTCTGGGTAAACCCCCGCACGTTACAGAGGAAAAGTAGCATGGCATCGTACTACCTTAGCTTCAGGTGCGACCTGTGCGAAGAAATTGCAATCGCTGCGATAATTGACATAGACACGTACAGGCAGGAAGAAATCTTCGCACCCAAAACAACCTATCCAGCCCGTTGCGAAAATGGACATCGTTCTACTTATTTCCTGAGCCAGCTAATTAACGTTCATCGTAAACTTTCGCCAATCGAGCGGCAGAGCGAACCAGGACTTCTCGGAGACCGCAGGTTTGTAGACATTGAGTTGACTTCGCATGAAGTGCAAACGTCGGGGCAGTCCGTATTCCAAGTCCGCAAAATGGATAAAAATTAGGAGCCCGAACTACGTCTGCTTTACTGCCGCTTGTCGGGAAGCCGCATTTTATCCGGCAGCACTGCAATCATCCGATTTCATTTTTGTCTGTCAAGTTTTCTGTTCTCGGAGAAGGCCTTGTACTTGTCGGTGAACTGGGTCGATCCCAGCCGTCGCGTTCTCTTCGCGGCGCTGGCCAGAATGTGCTTCACGATTTCTTCCATCGACGATTTCTTGTTAATCAACGAACTGAGTAATGCCTGGGCTCCAACCTGACATTTGTCTTCTGCCGTTAGGTGTACACAATGAACGTCCAGAGCTTCCTTGAGAGCGGTCGCATCTTCCGGAACACTCCGTTTCTTGCTTTTGGCTTCCATGAAATCGAGTATTGCCGAGGTGAGGAGCGCGAGCTAGCTGTCCGGACGATCAGGTATCGCCGATCAGTTACTCGGGCGGGTCAGCGCGAAGCGTAGAATCAGAGGGCTCGTCTGAAAGGGTTGGCTCCTGCCAGCGATCTACGCGGCGCAACAGAGTACAATCGAGCGGTCCAATACCCGTTTGACATCTGTGGGAAATTAATGGGGATATTTCTCGAATCAAGAGAGGAGCAATGTAAAACATGGGGTACGATAACCGCGACAAACCAGCACGCAGATCAGGGCAAGCCGGATTTGTGGACGCCCGACTCGAAGACCTTCGGCGTCGATGGGAAAATGCGACAGACGAGCGCGAGAAGACTGAGGTGTCCGAACAAATCCGCGAGTGGCAATCATTTAGGCCCGAACGATCCGCGCCGTCCAGTGGCAGACGATAGGAGTTCCTGTAGCAAGTTCACTTGAGCAAAAGCTTGGGTTGTCGAAAATATAATTACGAAACTTCCTATCGTACCGGTGACTTCAAAATATTCATTTGCGTAGTTTTCTCGGCTAGTCCGCCTGGACGCTAGAATATTACTTGTAATTCTTTCCGACATCCGCCAGCGCAACTTTGCATCTTCTGCTTCTTTGTCGCGCACGCCGCGCCGGTGCGGGGGATCGATGTCCGAGCCTAATAAGGCCACCGTCTTGGTCGCCGATGACAATGAGGCGAATCGTGATCTCCTCGCTGGATTACTGAACGCGGAGGGCTATACCACGATATGCGTCGAGGACGGCGACCAGGCCCTGCAAGCTGTGGATAGTAACTCGATAGACCTGGCTCTACTGGACGTCATGATGCCGGGAAAGACGGGATATTCCGCGTGCCTTGCCATCAAGTCTCAATCGCGAACTCGCTTCATACCAGTAATCCTGGTTACCGGGCTGTCAAGCGCCAACGATCGCATTCAAGGGGTCATGTGCGGCGCAGACGACTTTTTGACCAAGCCCGTGAACAAGCAAGAGTTGTTGGCCCGGGTGCATTCCCTCCTTCGGCTGAAACAATTCACAGACGAGCTTGAGAATGCAGAAACCGTATTATTTAGCCTAGCATTGAGTATTGAAGCGAAGGACCCATACACGGAAGGGCATTGTGAGCGCTTATCGAAATATTCCGTAGCTTTAGCGGAGAGTCTCGGCTTGGCAGAGGAACAGCGTGTGGCGCTACGGCGGGGCGGGATCGTCCACGACATTGGGAAAATCGGCGTGCCCGAACATATCCTGGTTAAGCCGGGCCCCTTAACCGATGACGAATGGAAAATCATGAAGCAGCACCCAATGGTCGGCGAACGAATCTGCTCGCCTTTGAAATCCTTCCGCCTCGTCCTTCCGATCATACGTCACCACCATGAAAAGCTGAACGGTTCGGGATACCCCGACGGGCTCAAAGGCGAGGAAATCCCGCTTACTGCGCGCATTCTCCAAATAACAGATATTTATGACGCGCTGACGACCGAGCGACCTTACCGCAACGCACTGCGGTCAGAAGAGGCGCTTAGTGTGATGCGAGAAGAAGCGAAGCGCGGATGGTGGGACGGTTTCATTTTGGACGAGTTCGAAGAAATGGTTTTCGGACGCACGCCGCTTCTGCCAGCAACTTCACGCAGCTAATGGCTGCCTCTCGGACTCTGTGGCAGGACGGAAAAACGATGCAATGGAAAATGGAAAGACATTTAATTGGTTGGGGCTTCGTTGCTTGCAGCGGTAATTCTTGTGTTGGCTGGCTGGGAGTCGTACCGAAATACGACACGATTCGCGCAAGCCGCCCACCCTCGCGTTGCGGCTGTCACACGCATACGAGATGAGTCTTGCTAAACCGGGTAAGCCGGAACTTTGAACCCACAAGTGCGGTGAGCGTTAAACGCGTTAGAAATTGCACACCGTCACATAGGACGCCGATCCCGGATATGGTCGCTAGCAACGTGAAGCTCGCGAAGTAATGGAGAAGACATGCCGGCACAACAGCACTACAATAGTCTCGACGGTAAAGAGAGGCAGGAATTACTGCTGAAAATTGGCGAGACTCGTGAAGAAGCGCGACTCCTAAGCCAGCGCGATTACGTCGCACTTGGCGGGTGGGTAAAAGCCCGGCTCAAGAGACACTTAAAGCACCCTCAAGCCTAAAACCTCTAGTGAGTCATGCGATCAACTATCCAAGATGCGAGTTTCTGAAGAATTGACCGAATAGTATCCGGTCCTGCTACGCGTTCTTGGTTTTTGCCTTAACAGGTTGGTCTAGATCCTCTGTCCGGGCAGGCGGATAACCGGCTAAATGATGAACGGCCTGTTGATGCTCTCGCAATTCCTTTTCGGAATCGTACAGAGCGCCGCACTGATTACACTTGAAGGCATCCGTTATGGATTCAGTCATGATCGTATCCTTGCTGGGCCAGACAGTCCTAGTGTAGTCTCACCGGATGGAAATCGGACATAAATTGCGTGAACTACGCGAAGAGAAGCGTTTATCTCAAGGCGACATCCAGGACAAGACCGGTCTTCTTCGTTGTTATGTGAGCCGGGTAGAAAATGGTTTCACCGTTCCCAACGTTGAAACTCTTGAAAAGTTTGCCCGTGCTTTGGAAATCCCTTTGTATCGGTTCTTCACTGAAGGCGAGCGAGTGAAAATGCCGAAGCTGCCAACGTCTAACCTTGAATTAGCGTGGGAAGTTAACGGCAACCATCGGCGCGAGATTCGACAATTTGCCAAAGCGTTTTCTGAGATGGATGATCGCAATCAGACACTTCTTGTACATCTCGCGCAGAAAATGGCACGCCGCCACTCAAGAGTCTAACAGGCCACACAGCTATGAATCGCAGTCGGTAAACCCGCTCCGCAGAACCTCTACCCCTAGCCCTTTGGTTTCGCGGAAGCTCGAAGCTTGACAGTTTGCTAATCAACGGGATTACCGTTCAGCCATTCCTGGTGGAAATGCCTCTAAGTAGTTCGCAATTAGAAATATCTCGGAGGAAAAATGGTCACCCAAGGACGATCACTAATCGTGGTTTTATTCCCGTTGTGTCTCCTGGCCTTGTCCGCTCCCGCGCGTGCGCAAAGCGTGAGCATCTTCAATTCAAGCGTGTTGTTTGGGTCAGCCGCTGTCGGTACCACAACTGCGGCTATGACCGTGACCGTATCGAACGTTGGTGCAGCAGCGCTAAATATCAGTGGCATAACCGCCAGCAAGGACTTTACGGAGACCAACAATTGCGGCAGCAGCCTCGCGCCCGGGAAAAATTGCCAAGTCATGGTGAAGTTCGCGCCGACGGTTGCGGGGCTGATTGACGGCAGCGTCTCCATTGCTGACAACGCAAGCGACACACCACAGGTTATTAGTTTGACTGGAACAGGGATTGCACCTGTGACCTTATCTCCTACGAGTCTGACTTTTCCCAGTACCGCGATTGGGAGTACGAGCGCGGTTAAAAAGCTTACCGTAAGGAATAACGGCACTACGACGGTCACGATTGACGCTCTTTCAAGCAGCGGAGACTTCAATACCAACAATTGCGGGAGTAGCCTGGCCGCAAACTCAACTTGCACTTTGCGATGAGATGGGGTGATTTGTACGCACTGGCGGAAATCCTAGGTCACAGTAATCCAAAGATTACGCTAGATCGCTACGCCCATCTGTCGCCTGAGTTCATACACGCGCAGAGCGGAGTAATAGGCGCAATGTATTCGAGTTCCTCGGCCAATGGACACCAGATGGACAGTGGAAGGAAAACCGCACGACGGGAATACAGCTAAGTCATTGATAATATGGTGGAGCCGGCGGGGTTCGAACCCGCGACCTCCTCGATGCCATCGAGGCGCGCTCCCAACTGCGCTACGGCCCCACGAAATGCAAATGCAGTTATAGCGTTTATAGCACCTTGCGAATGCGAGCGTCAAACAACTCCCCTACAATGGAATCTACTGCGCAATGCTTTCTGGGAGCCTCCAAGCAAGACCTACGCCGCTATGACCAGAAAGATATCACGACGCGAGATGTCAAAGTTGCTGCTGACCGCTGGAACCGGCACGGTGGCATTGGGACTCTACACCTGGCGCGTTGAGCCTCACTGGCTGGAGTTTACTTATCCTCTCTTACCTATTTTCGGCCTTCCTGCCAACCTGGAAGGGCGCACTCTCGCACAGATCAGCGACATTCATGCGGGTCCCCGAGTTGACGATGACTACATCATCAAATCTTTCCACAGAGTTCAGGAACTGGCGCCGGACTTCGTAGCTTTCACCGGAGACTTCATCACCTACAGAGGTGCGCCGCAGTTCGAGCAGTTGCGCCGCGTTTTAGAGCACGTCCCTCACGGCCGCCTCGGAACCGTCGGGATACTTGGCAACCACGATTATGGTTTCCACTGGCGAATGCTCGATGTGGCGGACCGCGTTGCGGCGATTGCGCAGGACGCAGGCATTACTCTGCTTCGCAACCGAGCGATCACGCTCACGGGGTTACAATTCATCGGACTCGAAGACTTGTGGGGTCCCTTCTTTCATCCAAAGGAGCTCTTGGCGCAGAAAAGCCAGAACGCCTCCACGATTGTGCTCTGCCATAACCCGGATGCCGCAGATCGTCCAATCTGGGCGGGTTACCAGGGCTGGATTCTTGCGGGGCACACACATGGTGGCCAGTGCAAGCCGCCATTCCTGCCGCCACCGCTGTTGCCGGTGGCCAACAAGCGCTATGTTTCCGGCAAGATCGAATTGACCGGAAACCGGAATATGTACATTAGCCGAGGGGTCGGGCACTTGCTTCGGGCTCGCTTTAATGCGCGTCCGGAAGTAGCCATCTTCCGACTTCAACGTGCTGTCCAGCAAACTTCAGCCATATTTCTTTCAGGAGTGATGGAACCAAGTGTAGCCAGCGGTAAATGTGAAAGTGCCGTTGTATCCAGGATTATGGGAGCCCAGGCTGGCGTTCGATAAATGGCCGAACTCCACTTCAAAAAACAACGCTCGCTTCGGTTTCACTAATACGTGCGCTCCGAATGCAGCTCCCGGCGTGAAATTGATCTGGGAAGTATCTCCCGGCGGAATATTGTCTCTACTGAAAACGATGCCGCCTTCCGCTGCGAAGTACGGAACAATCTTCTTCCCGCTGGTAAAATTCCATTTCCAGATCAGCGGCCTAATACAGCCTCCATACACCGCGCTCTCCGGCGGAAAGACAACATAGACCGGCATTACGTCCACGGCCCACTCAAAATTTCCCCGAAGAAGTCCGGAAAGATGGTCGGAGGTCAGCACCCATCCGGCGCGGCCTCCGGCAAAAAAAAACTGAGTTCCGTCGGATTTGCCCAAGCCCATTCCGCCGCCTCCAAATAGTCCAAGCTCCACTGTACCTTTGGGAATGGGATTCCCAGGCAAGTCCTGAGCTGCCATAGCCGATCCCAGCAGCATTATCAAAGCGAACGCGGCAATAATTTTCATTTCTCCTCACTAGTGCGCGACACATTACGTGTGATACCACGCGTACGAGCCAAAACGCAGAGACTAAGGCCATCGCGCGTTCCGGTCAAGCTCGTTGCAATCTTGACGGTAAAACTGACCCAGGTGTAGAAACGCGTGCGGCTTTCTCGCTCTTCGGTCTAGAATAAGCGCCCATATGCCCCAGATAACTTTTCTCGGCGCGGCCGGAACGGTAACCGGTTCCAAGTATCTGCTCGAAGTACAGGGCAAGAGATTGCTGGTGGATTGCGGACTGTTCGAAGGTCCCAAGGAATTGCGGCAGCGAAACTGGGACAATCTGCCCATCGATCCCGCGACGGTTGATTGGGTGCTGCTGACGCACACACACATCGATCACACGGGATATCTCCCGCGCTTCGTGCACGCCGGATTCCGCGGCCCCATCTATGCCAATGGGGCCACGCGCGAGCTTTGCCAACTTCTGCTCCCCGATTCGGCTCATCTGCAAGAGGAAGACGCGCAGTTTGCGGCGAAGAAAGGCTACAGCAGCCACAAACCACCGCTGCCGCTTTACACCGTGGACCAAGCGCAAGAGGCGCTCGCGCGTTTCCGGGAAATTCCGCGCGCTGACGCGTTCACCATCAGCCCGCAGTTTTCCGTGCGGCCACATGACGCGGGGCACATTCTGGGATCGACCTGGCTCGAACTGACCATCACGGAAAACGGGAAGCAGACGCTTGTAGTTTTCTCTGGAGACCTCGGCCGTTACGATCAGCCCATCTTGAAAGATCCCGAGCCGCCTACGCGCGCGGATTTCCTGCTCTGTGAATCAACGTATAGCGACCGCGACCATCCAACAGGATCGGTGCCCGACAAGCTCGCCGACGTGATCAATCGCGTGGCCAAGCGAGGCGGCGTCGTGGTGATACCGTCCTTCGCCGTCGGGCGCACGCAGACTTTGATGTATTACCTTCGCCAGCTTGACGACGAGCAGCGGATTCCTCGCCTGGCCGTGTACGTGGACAGCCCAATGGCTATCAGCGTCACTGACATTTATATGCGCCATCGCGAAGATCACGACCTGGATTTTACGAACCTCGAGCAGCAGGGAGATAAGGATCCGTTGAACCTGCGCGACGTTCACATGACGCGAAGCGCGGACGATTCGAAGAAGATCAATGACGTGGTTGTACCCTGCATCATTCTCTCCGCCAGTGGCATGGCTACGGGAGGACGCGTTCTGCATCATCTCGCTCGCCGGCTACCGGATTCGCGCAGCGCCGTGCTGCTGGTGGGCTACCAGGCAGAAGGCACTCCCGGCCGGGCTTTGCAGGACGGCGCTCAATACTTGCGCCTATTTGGAGAAGAAGTGCCGGTGCGCGCTGAAATCGTGACGCTCGATCAGCTCTCCGCGCATGCGGGTCGCAGCGAACTTCTTCGCTGGCTCTCGGGGTTCACGATCCCTCCACGTCAAACGTTCCTGGTACATGGCGAGCCGAACGCGCTGGATGCTTTGCGCGCGGGCATCGTGAACCGATTTCACTGGCCCATCACCGTGCCGGCGTACCTGCAATCGTTCGATCTCAATACCTAATCGGATTCACTGCGATGCGGTTTGCGGCACGGCGGGATTCGGCGAGAAGGCGGGAATTTCGGTGAGGCTAAATCCGAGCACGAACATGGGAAGTGGAGCGACGCGTCCCCAGCGAGCGAGATCCCACTTCGCGCGAAGGAGTTTAATTTCGGGTTTCAGCGTAAGATCGAGAATCTGGCGCGTTTCACCTCGATAGAAGCGCTGAGGCATTTTCAGAAGCGGCATCTTTCCCCAGGTTTCTCCATCCGGCGAGCCCCACACAGAAATGTCCACTGACTCCTGCTCGATTTGCTCGGTGATGAACATCGAGCATATAAAGGTCCGCGTCGCGCTCGCCGCGATTTCATGGGGCTGCCCTTCCCCATGTGCGGTTAGCCGCGTGCCAGCGGGAATCAGATCAAATTTCATGGCCGTGAGTTCTCCAGATTAAATCTCGCGGATTCTAACACAGGCTTGAACCCTTTACTTCGGCCGCGCACTGGAACCAACTTTCAAGTTCGCAAGCCGTTCGGCCGCGGCTTCAAACGTTTTTTCTGTCTTGCAAAATGTGAAACGCAAATGCGTCCGGCCGTGGGCAGGATCTTGGTAAAAGCTCGAGCCCGGCACAGCCGCCACGCCTATCTCTTTTACCAAATATTTCGCAAATGCGACGTCATCCGGGAATCCGAAGGCGGAAATGTCCGTCATGATGTAATACGCGCCGCGCGGCTTGAAGCAGCGAAATCCCGCAGCTGTGAGAATTCCCAGCAAGCGGTTGCGGCGGACGGTGTAGTCACGCGCCAGCGTGTCGTAATAATCTTGCGGAAAATGCAAAGCTGCCGCTCCCGCCTCTTGCAACGGCGCGGCGGCTCCCACGGTCAGAAAATCGTGCACCTTGCGAATCCTGGACGTCACTTCCGGAGGAGCAATGGCCCAGCCTACTCGCCAGCCAGTCACGCTATAACTCTTCGAAAGCGCGTTGATGGTGATGGTGCGCTCGCGCATGCCGTCGAGCGTGGCCATGGAGATGTGCTGCGCGCCGTCATACAACATGTGCTCGTAAATCTCATCGGTGATAACGAACGCGTTCCAGCGGGCGCACAGATCTCGAATTTGCTCCAGTTCGGCACGCGTGAAAACCTTCCCTGTCGGATTATTCGGCGTATTCAAGATGATTGCTTTCGTGCGTAGACCAAAAGCGGCGGCTAATTCCTGCGGATCAAAATTCCAACCGGGCTCGCGAAGTTTGACGAAGCGCGGTTGCGCGCCGGAAAGAATCGCGTCAGGCCCGTAATTTTCGTAAAACGGCTCGAAGACCACAACTTCATCGCCCGGATTGATGACGGCCATCATGGCCGACATCATCGCTTCAGTGGAACCGCAGCAAACCGTGATTTCGCGCTCGGGATCGATGTCAACACCCTGCGTGCGCGCAACTTTTTCAGCGATGGCGTCGCGCAAGGATTTCGCGCCCCAGGTGATTGCGTATTGATTGATGTCGGCCGCAATCGCGTCCTGCGCCGCGCGCTTGATCTCGATGGGAGCGGGAAAGTCCGGAAAACCTTGCGACAGATTAACGGCCTTGTACTGAATGGCCAGGCGCGTCATCTCGCGAATTACGGATTCGGTAAACTGCGCGGTCTTGGAAGAAAGTTCAGGGCTGATGCTTGCGGTTCGCGGCGAGTTTGACGGGTTCATTTTGCTGGCCACCATAGAGCTTGCGATAAATGTCCGCGTTGCGTGTGACAATTTCCACGTACTCGCGCGTCTCCGTGAACGGAATCGAATCCACGAACTCAGCAAGGTCGCGGTACGATTGGCCCGCGGTCCACGAATTCACGCGCTCTTCCCCTGCATTGTACGCGGCCAGCGCCGATTCGACACTCCCGAAATCGTTTTTCAAACCCGCCACGTAGATGGTCCCGAGTCTCACGTTGTAATCAGGATCGAATAAAAGCGAGTGCGAATATCCTACTTTGGCTTTCTTGGCCATTTGCCGGGCAGTTTTCGGTAAAAGCTGCATCAACCCGAGTGCGTTCGCGCCAGAATGCGCATCAGGCGCAAAAGCCGACTCCTGGCGAATCAGGCCAGCGGTAAGCATCGGATCAATTCCCGCGTGCGCGGACCATTGTTTAATCGAATTACTGAACGGAAGCGGGTAGGCGGCCATCCAAACATCGCGAGGTACTTGGTCGAATGGGCGCGCATCAAGCTGCGGATAAATTTGCCGCACGGTAACGATCGCGGCTCCCACGTGTCCGGCGGCTACGGCCGCCTGCGCAGCTTCGAGCAAAAGCCGTGGTTCTCCAGTGGACGCATAGGCCGCGCGTAGCTCAAGCTCCGCCGAAGCGTCGAATGCAATTGAGCGCAACGCGTCCGCGCGCTCTTGCCGCGCCCTTGCGGCTGGCGGAATCGTGGTGGCAAGCGGTTGCACGGGAAGCACAGGCGGAACTTTTGCCAGCACCTCAGCAGTCGTCACTGGCCCGGGGCCAAGCGCGCGCACACGCGCCGCCCCCAAGTCCTGAAAATAATTCTGAGGATAGCGCTCTTTCAATTTTGCATAGTAACCGCGGGCCAGCGACGGATCTCCCGCCTCTTCCGCCAGGCGGCCAAGCCAGTAAAGCGCGTCGGGCGTGAAGTGCGATCCCGGAAAGCGGCGAAGATGTTCCATAAGAAGGTCGGCGGCGTCTGGGCGGCGTTTGAGCACGGCCACCCACGCAACGCGCCAATTTGCCGGAGTAGCATCAGACATTGCCGGGAAATTGTCTGCGAGGCGTTTGTAATAACCCCCTGCGCGGTCGCGGTCGAGCTCCACCCAATAATAATTTCCAGCCAAGAATAGAGCGGCTTCAGCCCAAACGCTGGTGGGCGCGCGCGATACCGCTGATTCAACAGCCGTCGCCATCTCGGCTTCGCGTTGCAACGGGCGGTACCATTGCGCCAGCGCGAGAAATCTCTCCGCGTCCACGTCGGCGTCGGCAATCTGCAGATTGATTAGCGCCGTTGGCGAACTACCCTGTTGCAATTCGCATTCCAGCACGCGCAACGCGGCGCGCTCGCGTTCGGCGCCGGAAAGCCGCTGCACAAGATGTGAATACTCGTTGCGCGCGTCGCCCCATTCCTTCGCGCCGAAAAGAATCGCGGCGTGGGCGACCTGCTGGTCCAGCGGAATGGGCGGTATCTGTTCGCCGGACTTGCTGCTGCGCAGAAAATTCAATTTCTCACCGGCCTCGCGAGCTTGTTCGCTTGTGGGGTATTGCAAATAAATTGCCTGATAATCCGCGGCCGCTTGCGCGTTCTGCCCGGCTTGCTCGCGAGCTTCGCCGCGCAGAAAAAGAAGCGCCGGCCGCTGGGGAGTTAATGCAGAAGCATCGAGCGCCGCGAGCGCTTCGGCGGGCTGGTTCAAGGCGAGCGAGGCGGTACCGATGGCTTGCAGCGCCTGTTCGGTCATCACTGAATCTGGATATTTTTCGCGAATCTCTTTGAGCTGAGCCAGCGCGTCCGCGTCGTGGTTTAGCGCGATATTCGTTTCGGCGCTCCAGTACAGCGCGTAATCGCTCAGCAACGGGTCAGTTTTTGCGCGTGCGAACCATTTGGCAGCGTCCTGGTAATGCGCCTTGTTGTAGTCGTAATAGCCGAGCGCGAGCGCGGCGCGTGCCCCGAGGACTCCGGAAGATTTCTGCATGGCGAACGCACTAAGCTGCCCATACGCCGCCGTGGGATTCTTCTGCTTCAAAGCGCGAGTTAATTGTTCGAGCTGTTTTTCGGTGGGCGCTGCCGCAGGTTTCTTAGCCGGAGTTTTAGCGGTGTCTGACGGCGATCCGGCAAGTGCGGCGAGAGAAAAGGCCAGGCAAGCTCCCGCCGTGGCAATAAAACGCACGGCGAGTTTCATCTCAGCCTTCCTAGTGCCGCAGAACGGGCGAGGGATAAGGATATTCTCCGAGGGTCTTGCGGTCACCCTCACCGAGGATTTCCACCAACCAGTGATGGAAATAATCCACTGGATGGTCCTGAATCGCGCGGAAGCGGCGGTCGTACTCTTTGCGGGCTTTATCGAGTTCTCCACGCATACGACGACAGATGTCTTTGTGCTCGCGGCCAAGTTTGACCTCTTTGGGCCGCAGTAATTTGATGTCTTGCATGGAAACTTTGGCTGCACGGTTCGCGCGCCGATGCAGTTCCTTCATTTCGGGCGGGAGGCTTGCGACATCGAAGGCCACAACCTCGGGCTCCGGAGCTACCTCCGGCTCCAACGGAATTTCGGTGGTTACGGATTCTGCCACGGGTAGGTCGAGCGCCACATCCTCGGGAACCATCGTGCCAGCAGGCATTTCGGCAGGCTCTTCGGCCCACTCGGACTCGGATGCCGGCTCGTCTTGCGCTACCGGGGCGGATGCAGGAGCTTGCTGTTCTTCTACTTGTTCAGTAGCTTCCTCTTCTTCTTCCACTTCCACGGCCGCGGCTGTTACCGCGACGGTTCGCGCACCGGAACCAGCTTCCTCGCGAGGGTTTAGCGCCACAGCGACGAAATTCGACAGTACCGACAGCCCGGCAGCAAGCGCGGCGGCGGACGTCTGCGCCCTTAGCAGCGCAGGCAAAGCGTTGCTCGGGCGGCTAGATGAGCAGGCCGCAACCAGGTCGGCGTACGCGTGGTGCAGCTCGTCGGCAGTGCGCTGAAGCGGGGCTAAATTGTCGCGTAAAGCCCGCGAAACCGCCTCTTCCAGCGCGTGTTCAAGCGAATTTTTTCGAGCTGTCAAAGGATTCCCTGTCTATTTGAATTATGGAAACGGCAACACAGGGTGTCAACTGACATTCCGCCGCCGCGTTCCTGAAGCAAAAAAACCGCCGCCGTCGCAGGCGGGGCGTAGTTCAAAGAGGCGACTTGGTACCTCGCCCGACCCGCGACTTGTAAAGGCCTGTCCCCAGAGAGAACTGGCCGATTGCTGTGGTAGGATGCCGCGAGCTCGCGAATAATCATGAATGCCGCCCCATCCCTCCGGAAGAATTTTCCCCGGAAATCGATTGTCATTTTCCTCTTGGGAGTTTTCTTCACCTTCAGCACGATCGCATTTGCCGCCGACATCGGCGATATGGGGCGCGAGCCGATCCTTCGCTTGATACTGATGGTGCTTATTTCGGGGGTATTCACCTCCGCATACGCAGCCGCCGGAGTAATTCTCCGCCGGCAAGTTTGGAAGGTGTTCATTCTTGCTTTTGTTGTACACATGCTGCTGGTCAATCTGCTTACCCGGCTGATGCCCGCCACGGCACAACCCGCGACAATGACCGCCGCCGAGATCGCCGAACTGCAAAGCCGGTTGAGCCTGGATGGCGGAGCCATAATTATTGCGATCGCGTTGGGCTACTCATGCTTTGTTTACGTTTTTATCAGCGAGGCACGCCGCTACTTCCGCGTCCACGCTGAATTGGAACTAGCTGCAGAGATCCACCACATCCTCGTGCCGCCCATTGACACTAAAATCGCTAAATTTGAATTCTACGGCCGGTCCGTGCCGAGCGGTGAAGTAGGCGGTGATTTGATCGATGTGTTCCAAAACGAACGCGGTTGGATCGCTTATGTTGCTGACGTCTCCGGCCACGGCGTCGCGCCCGGCGTGGTAATGGCCATGGTTAAAAGCGCCGCCCGCATGCAACTATCGTCCGGGGAAAGAAGCGCGGAGCTTCTGGCGCGGCTTAATTCCGTTCTCCTGCCCATCAAGAAGCCCGATACGTTCGCGACTTTCGCGTACTTGGCGTGGGACGGCGAACGTCTGGAATATTCGCTCGCGGGACATCCTGCCATTCTCCACTACCGGGCCGCGACGCGAGAAATCTCGGATATTGCATGCCTCAACATGCCGCTGGGAATGTTTGACCAGCAAAGCTTCGACACGGCCTCTGTGCAGTGCGCTCCCAACGATCTGTTTTTAATTCTCACTGACGGGCTGCTGGAGGTAACCAATGCGAAGGGTGAGGAATTCACCCTGGCCGGCGTAAGACCTCTGATCTTTGCGCATGCAACCGAGCCGTTGAACGCAATCTTCCAGTCCGTTTTAGACGCCGCTAACCGCCACGGGCATGCAGCTGACGATCAATCGATGCTGCTGGTACGCTGCCATCGTGCCGCCTGACGGCGAACAACCGCCATCAGCTCTAACCTCGCCGTTTAACCTCTTCGGTCAAACCGCACCTCTCGAATTTGGCGCTCGTTCGCGCCGGGTGGTAAACTGTATGTCCCAAGGGGGCGACACGGTTTCGACGGAAGTTGTCGCGGCCCGAAGGCATGCCGGGGTTCACTCGCCCGCAACTGAGTGAAACAACACAACTGGCAACTCACAGTTGGCACTCGCAGCCTAACTTAAATTAGGCTACGCGCTTCCTCAGGCGTCACCTACGCGTTTGAGATGAGGCGTCACACAGTAGGCTGGCCGTCGCGTTTCGGTCCGTAACGCGGCGGCGAGATCATCGGACTAGTTGCAAGCGCGTCTTGCCCGCTCTGAGCCCTTGCGACGAAAAAATCGGAACGGGCTAAGCATGTAGTCTTCGCGCTGCAAGGCTTCTCGGACGGGGGTTCGACTCCCCCCGCCTCCAATATTTTAGCAACTAACAATTATTTGATTAGCCACAGTCAGCTTTAACTTGGCGGCTAACCTAAGACCCAGTGGCAGTACTCCTAGAACCCCGGTTTGACTCCATTTTTTAACTTGACTTCCCTTGCCGCGAGGTTAGAGTGTGGCTCACGCCTATCCTGGGCAGGCAGTTTTACTGTATAGATACTATCGAGATTCCTGGAATTCTTTCCAGATCAAAGCTCCACAAGAGCTGTTTCGACGTCAGGTTTCTCTCCCGATGCCTGACTGGGAGCTACCGTGATCAATTTCGATATTTCAGCAGAACCGTACCTCTGTGGCTGAAAACCCGCGGATCGAAGAGAGGGCAGATGCCTCGAAATCTTAATGCGACGCGAATCCTGATCGCTGGTTTAATGCTGGCTCTCGCATTTGGTCTTGCATCTCTGCCTACCTCGGCTCAGCAATTCATCGCCATCAGTTATCCAGGTTCATCAAGCACCTATCCTTCTGAGATCAATAATCGAGGCGAAATCGTCGGGTATTACGCCGACTCGGGCGGTCTGTACCACGGTTTCACATTGCTGAATGGCCAATTCACAGCTCTGAATTTTCCGGGCGCAGCCGACACATACACATCTGGCATTAACGACTTGGGCGAGATCATCGGAGCATACCTTCAAAACGGCACCTTGCATGGTTTTTTGTTCGACGGCACAGCGTACTCGACGATTGATTTTCCCGGTTCAGATTACACGGGCCCAGCCAGTATCAATAATTTGGGCCAAATCGTGGGTATCTATGCAAGTACAGGTTCCAACGTCCTCCATGGGTTTTCCTTTAAGGCAGGAGTATTCACGACGATAGACTTTCCGGGCTCTAATCCCAGCAATTATCTTAATCAGGTGAATAATTTTGGTGTAATTGCCGGTGGGTACATAGATGCGAATTCCGCTTACCATGGCTTTGTCTACAACGCTGGAACCTTTACCGCGATAAACTTTCCCGGTGCTGCCAATACAACTGTTACTGGAATCAACGACAGCGGTGAATTGGCAGGCGCTTATTGTGACGCAACGGCGTGCCCGTTTTTTACACCGGGTCCGCAGAAATATTTTACAAAAATTAACGGCCAATTTGAGACGGTAGATGTTCCTTCCGCGGGCGAGATATCCAACTTGAATTTGGAACTAAATAACGCTGGCCAGTTGGTCGCCGCTTACCAAGATTCTATAGGCAACGCTCACGGCGCTGTTTCGGCGATTGGCCCATTCGCCTACGTCGGTAATGCGCTCTCAAGCACCCTTACCGTTCTTGACACCTCGACTAATCTAGTCGCGACGACGATATCTATTCCAGGCTACGGAGGCGTCCCGTTCGGTATCTCGCCCGACCAGACACACCTGTATCTGGCAAATGGGAATACAGTGGAGATTATCGACACTACAACGAATTCTCTCATCGGAACCATATCCGGGGTTGGACCCAACGCGAACGCTGTGACCATCGCGCCGAACGGGATCTTTGGATACACAGCTAATGCCTCGGTCGATTTCACCTCGGGCAGCGTTTCTGTTTTTAGCACGGCGACGAATACCGTCGTAGCCACGGTGCCAATTTCATTTGCGACCGGGAATGTGACAGTCACATCGGATAATGCTTTGGCTTACGTAAGCGGTACCGGAAGCACAATCGCCGTAATCAACACTAGCACCAACACAGTTCAGTCAACATTTTCCATCCCCGTCCCGTCGGGCGGAACGAATGGGAACTTTGGTCCGTTCCTGACTCCAAACCGTTCTTTTGCCTATGTTGGACAGGCCGTCGCAGGCGTCGCTCCGGGAACTGTAACTGCCATCGATATCCCCAGCAACCAGACTGTGGCCACAATTCTGGTCGGAACGGACCCCAACGGCATGGCCTTCACTCCGGACGGACGTTATGGCTACGTGGCGAACACAGGTTCGAACAATGTTTCGGTGATGGACACATCGAGCAACACAGTCATCGCCACAGTGCCGGTTGGGAAACAACCATCCACTATCGCGATGACCCCGGATGGCGCATTCGCATATGTTGGAAACTTTTCCGATAGCACGCTGTCAGTTATCCAAACTTCAACGAATTCCGTTATGACAACAATCCCAATGCCAAGTCCGTTTGGAATCCTTATCCCATCCGCGCAACCCAGTTCTCAATCCATCACGCAGCCCCTTAGCCCAACTGCGCCGAACCCGTTTAACTTTGGGCCCCATAGGTTCGGTGTACAGTATCCGCCCGGCACCAACTTCTCCGGTGTGAGCATGACGGTAGTGGCGACGCAAACGCCCGTGGCTACCTTTCAGCAGCGCGTTGCGGGAACCCAGTTTGCGCATGCAACTTGCGTCGTGTATTCCGGCGCTGGCGGCAATTGCGTGGATTACCAAGTGACCTGCTCGAACACGGGCGGCAGCCAGATTACGTGCCCCAGCGAATCCTCTCCCACGATTACCGCCAAGACGACTTTCGACACACTGCAACCCATCACGAATCCCGGGTTCCTCACCACACCGATTGGCACGAACGACTGGACTAACATTTTCGATTCGTTCTTCCTGCAGAGGATTGATCCCACTATGAAGGGACGAACGAGCGGGTTCTCGGAATTCGTGGCCGTGGACCTGGGTCCGACGAATGGCCAGGGAGCGGGAACCTTTCAATTTCTCGCGCCCCTGCTATCAAACGACCAGCGAAGTTTTGTTACGGGGGCATCTATTCCTGTTGAATTTCACTTGGCCTCGGTGGCGAATCCCGCGGTGCCAGTCACGGACGCGACTGCAGGAATCACAGTTGTGATGATCAGTGATGCCAACGGGAACCCAACCAACAACCTAGTGTTAGAAAAACCTGCGGCCTTCACATATGGGGGTGGAAACTACTCGTATTTGCTCGGTACTTCGGGTTATGCGCCGGGAATTTACAACATCACCGTGTATGGCAATGCTTTTGTGGCGCAACAGGTGGAGTTTACGCTAACAGCGCCGACTGGCCCTCGCATTAGCACGACGTTGCAGTCGCTCACGCTGAACAAAACAACTAAGCAATACGCAGCTGTGTTTAAGATTTCCAACACAGGTGGTGCAGCCGCGAAGAATCTTACTGTAACGGCTTCAAAACTGGACAGCACAGCGACAGTAAGCTCGATGCCTGCTAACCTAGGAAATCTCAACGCAGGCTCTTCTGTCAAAGTAACATTGTTATTCCCGGAGACTGCGGGAACCCCGCATAGTTCAGGAGAGATCACGATTAGCGAGAGCTACGCGGGCGGCACGTCAGGTGGAGGCTTCCGCGTGACTTTGCCTTAACACCGATTCCAAGGAGATGAACCTATGAAACCAATACAACCAAGCACGCTGCTGAAGGCTGTTCTTGCACTCTTTCTCTTTGCGATCTTGCCGCACGGAGTCCGTGCAGATAGCAATCAAACGCAATTGACAGTGTCGAACGTCACCGGCGCACCGGGACAGGATGTGACTGTGTTTGGCACCATTACGAACACGGGAACAGTGCTGGTGTTTCTAAATGGAGAAGGCTTCTCGCTAGGTTCTTCTTCGTTTCTGAATGGAGATGTCACCAACTTCTTCGCCAACGCTCCGGCGTCACTTGCCGGAGGCGCGAATTCAGGTCTCATCGCGCTGTTTAGTTTTGATATCGCGCCGGGCACGGCGCCGGGTGTTTACGATGAAAATTTCCTGCAGCTGTTGGGCGGGACTGGGCAGTTCGACCAGAATGACATTGCAGATGCCGAATTTTCAGTCACCGTTAAGTCGACCACTGTTCCAGAGCCAGGAACGATTGGTTTGATCGTGTTTGGGCTGTCTGGCGTAATGCTTCTTCGGCGCAGGTTTCTAAACGCGGAATAGAATAAAAAACTGTCCGCAAATTTCAGTGGTGTTCTCGTTGAGTAGTGCTTCTAGGCACCCTTAGCTGCGGCAGCTTTACGGGCGATAAGGTCGAAACCCCGAGTCCTGGCATCTCGTTCTAACTTTTCCAGATCGGCACGAACCTCACTGCTTTGTCCAGATTTGGCGGTAAGATTTGCCAACGCGAGCTCAGCTTCCAGTTGATATTGGACGAATCCTGCCTTCGTTGTCTCTGCGATTACTCGCTTCAGGGACCCTTTGGCTCCCGAAGCCTTGCCGGAAGCGGCCAGGGTCATCGCGCTAACTATCGAGAATTCCATCCGAGGTCCCAGACTCTGTTCCTTGCTGGCATGGGCGCTCACACTGCTGAGTTCTTTTTGTGCCTCAGCAGGTTTTCCTTGCGTAAGCAACGCCCGGGCTAGCAAACATGTGGCCAATATTTGATCCTCCGTCATCTTGGCTTCTCGCAGGTCGTTCCGAATTGACCTGGCAGCCGCAACTGCTTCGTCGGTCTGGCCCTCTTCGAGCATTAGTTTCGTAAGCGCTAAATGGGTTGTTCGAATCGTCTGCGTTTCACCGATTTCATTTCGTAGAGCTAGAGCCTCATCGTAATTCCTCTTTGCTGCGCTGAAATCTGCGGCAATCAAAGATAAGTCGCCTAGTCCGGACATCGCGTAAGCGGCATTGCTCTTGTCGCCCGAAGATTTGGCGAGCCCTAAAGCGTCCATGTATTTTTTGGACGCTCCCGCAAGATCTCCCTGATGCTGCAAAATGTCAGCGAGGTCCAGGAGTTTATCGGGGGAGGGTCCTGCATTCTCCCGATTTTGCAGGTCAAGATCTATGGAGACTTCCAGCATTTTCTTGGCCGATAAAAAGTCCCCTTGTGCATCAAGGACAGTGCCGAGTGCACTCTGGCTGAGGGAAATCCCGTCCTTGTCGTTGATTTCGCGGAAAATCCCAAGCGCTTGCTCGTAAGTTCTTCTTGCTTCCGCTAGCTCACCACGGTCTTTAAGGACTCCTCCAATATTTATTAATGTAAGCGATTCATTTTTCTTGTCGCCGATCTCGTTGAAGAGCGCGAATGCTTCTTTATAGCTCCTTTCCACATTCATTACATTGCCTTGTTGGGAGTAAACTAGAGCAAGATTATTGAGCGCGGAGGCTTCACCTTTCTTATTTCCGATTTCCCTGACGATCGAAAGTCCCTGGCGATAAGCGTCGATAGCGCCTAATAGGTCTCCCTCATCCGCGAGGAGTCCCGCTTTGACCTCTAATGTGCTAGCCAAGCCCTTGCGGTCTCCTGTAGTAGCGTAAATATTTCTAGTTTTTTCTTCGGCAGCCATTGCATCTTTAGACTTTCCCATGGACTGAAGGGCCGAACTCTGGAGATATAGCGCGCGCGCCTGCAAGAGCCTTGAACCATTGCTAGTTGCGGTGGCGCCAGCTTTGCTGGCAAAAGCGAGCTGCTTGCCAAAATCTCCAAGTAATTTTGATGTTTCGGCGGCGGCTAAATCGATGCGCGGATCTAGCCCAACAGGTGGAGGTAGTCTTCGCAGGGAATCAATAGTGGTCAAGGCTTCTTTACCATGGCCAGCGTTTGTCTGGGCTTTTGCCAGAAGGATCCCGTATTCAAGGTTATCCGGAAAGAAACCGTAAAGTGTCCGGTACGAATCGACTGCGTCACTCCAATCTTTTGACGCTTCGCGGTAGCGCGCTTGAATCAGAAGCCGGTCCTCACGCGAAAGATTGGATGAGAGCTCGAAGGCACTCTTGGCATTTTGACGAGCCTTCTCGTCGTAGCCAAGAACCAACCAAGCTTCAGCTAGGGCGGAGTGGGCTAGGGCAAAATTCGGATCGGCAGTGACCGCTTTTTGCAATAAATCACGGGCGCTTAACGCGTCAAATGATCGCAGCTTTGAAAGACCTTCGGCATATAATCGCGCCGCTTCGGAATTCGAAGGAAACGAAGCTTTCACCTCGGAACGTTCATCGGTGGAAACCGATCCAACGCCACACTTCGCTCGTAGCTTGGCACCAGCTCGCGACACCAGATCAAACAAATTGTTTTCGTCTCCTGTCTCAGCATCGGCAAGTAGGATGTCTCCGGACACAACCTGCTGCAGGCGCAGGTCGAGTCGAAGTTTGCCTGCTGAGAGAGCCACGTATGAGCCCAAAACTACGAGGTCCGCGTCCAGATTTTTGCCAAGGCGGCTGAGAGTTTCTATGCTGAGTGTGTCAGTGTCCGGCAGCGATAAATCGGTTTTCGCACGTTCTATGATTTCCCCAGGCACGATTCGCAGAGCTCCCCCGGCCGCTAGCTCGGTAGCCAGCATCTCCGAAATCGCCGGAGAGAGCCACGCCACTTCCGTCTTGGCTGCTAGATTCTTGAATCCGAAGACAGCAATCGAACGCCGAGCGTGAATCGCTTCCTCTTCGACGGATTCGCCTCCTTTTTCGGTTGCGTGATGGCGCCACAATCGATCACGCAGTCCAGCAAGATTTAATCCAAGGACTAGAGCGATCAGCGCTAAAGCTCCAAGAACTGCTCCCCCTGCGATAAATAGTGGGCGTCGTCGCACCTTTGGACGCAAGGGCGTCACCGGAAGCGAAACACCCAAGCTCAGCCCTTCGAGCACTCCTATCAGTTCCCCCGCGGATTGAAATCGACTCGCGGGATCCTTCTCCATCGCCTTTTGGATAATTGATTCAAGGCCAGGCGAGATCCGCGGGTTTGAAACTCTCGGCGCAGACGGTGTTTCGTGCAGTATCGAATCGATTAGCCGGGTCTGTTGCGTGTTTGGGAACGCGTGTTTCCCTGTGGCCATGTCGTATAGAACGGCTCCAGTGGAGTAGATGTCTGCGCGCGCGTCTGTCTTCTCCCCTCGCAGTTGTTCGGGTGGCATATACGGTATGGTTCCCGAGATGACTCCGGTTTCTTGCGTGATGCTTCGCGTAACGTCAGGCTCTACGGTGTCACGCATGAGCCGAGCGAGGCCAAAATCGAGAATCTTGAGCCGGCCCTCAGGCGTGATCATCAAATTGCCAGGTTTCAAATCGCGATGCACGATACCTTGCTGGTGCGCCGCTGCCAGACCCGCCGCCACCTGGAGACCCAGCCGAACGATTTCCCTTTCCTCAAGCGGTCCATTTTTCAACTTTTCGCTCAACGTATGACCTGGGATAAGTTCCATAGCCAGAAAATCCACCCCAGCGGATGAACTGAACTCAAATACCGTTTCAATGTTCGGGTGATTCAGTTTGGCCAGTGCAAGTGCTTCCTTACGAAACTGTTTCCGCGTTGAGTCGTTTGTGAGTGTCCCGGCAGGCAGTACTTTCAAGGCGACGTCGCGTTCGAGCTGTTCATCGTGTGCGCGATAAACTTCTCCCATACCGCCCGCGCCGATCTTCTCGACGATCCGGTAGTGGCCCAGAGTTTGGCCGATCATTTGGGGTAGGCACCCGCCTTAGTGGCTGGCATGCTAAGTTACCAGATACCTGAAGTCAACGACGACGAGGATAGCGAGGATAGGGAGTGTCACAGGTCACTAGAAATGTGTCCTAGCTTGAAGATTCAGCTGTCATCGACGGGCAGGCGAGATCACTATGATCCATTCATTCTGTTCCCCATTTGTCGCCAGGCGTTCCTGTATGAGAGAGAAGAAACCGATTAGCCTTCGCGTACACCATATGTACACAGATTCGTCCAATTCTGCGTTTTTAGATTGTTGAGCGTCCAGAGTTTTCTGTACGTTGTGTGAAATCAGCAGCGCGATATATTTCGACTCCCCCCGCCTCCATTCGCCTTCGCGCTCAACCCGGCGCTTTGGCTCCCGCGCAATGAGCCTGGTCCCGGCGAGACATACATCGGCTCAACCCCAAGATTTGCGAAAACGTTTGGCCGAACCCAATTCGGGAAAATCGATCCACACGAATAAATTTAGGCCGAGGCACCTATCGATTTACGTAGCTTTTAAGGAGAGAACACTAGCTATGCGCCAGAAACGGTTTTAGCGCCTGGGCAATTCGCGCGTGCTTGTGCTGCCTGGGCGTTTGCGCTCGGAGGGATCCCAGTCCCCTGACGGGAAATTGATACGCCAGAAGAGCGGCGACGGTTCTTTAAATTCCAGGCCAATTTCCGTTCTGCCGGACTCTTTCGGGCCAAGGAAAGTCACCGTGCAAGCCAGTTCTTCCACCGTCTTCGGATTGATGATTGTGAGCTCTTGCCCGCGCACGACTTTTTCCGTCAGCCGCACCATGCAACCGTGAGCGTTTACTGAGGCCGTATGCGTTTCCTCACTAAAGGGCGCATTCCCGCTTTTCCCGCGGACTACCACCGGCATGGTGATTTGCACTCGATGTGATCGACGCCGGTCTGCACCGCTCTCGCCGGCAGCGGACTGCGTCGAAGTTTTTATCTCTGGCACGAGGTTTTCCCCTTCATGAAGGAATTAGCGAATCTTAACGGACAGCTCCTGACAAGCTTTGCTGCCCACGCATGCTTCCCTATAAGCGTATCGCTGGAAAATCAAATTTAGACCGTTCGTTTTGGCACAGTTTCGTATTGGATACTCGGGCTGCCATCGAATCTGAAAGAAACACCGTTTTCCCTTATTTCGGTGATTTGCGCCGGCGTTTGCTGGAAGGCAATTTGCTCGGGCTTTCCTGTAGCGTGCTCAGAGCTTCTCCCGCCGCCTGACGTATTTTTTCTGCCAGTTCCTCGACATTTGCTTCGGGCGTCTCGCGCGCCTCGGCGACAATCGTCGCAGTGCGATCCGATGCTTGCTCCACCACCGCCCTCACAATGTGTCCGGCAATGCGCTCTGAAAAGGATCTCACGGCCTCCTGCACAGATTCTTGAAGCTCCGATTCAATGTGCTGGCGCAATAGAATCATTTCCTGGCTCATCGCCGCTTCCACAATCGATCTCACCATTTGCCGCGCGGCCTCAAGCTCCGATCCATTCTTCCCTGGAGAACCCGGATGGGCCACAGTTTTGGAGCCTTTCGATGGCGCGGGTGCGGTTACGGCCAAAGAGGCGTGAGAGGCCGTGCACATATCGGCCGCTGCTTCTGATTCTTGTGAGAGGGGCGCCGGCACTGCAACAGCGAACGCTTCCGGCTCCTCTGGTTCCAGATACACCGGGACGACCAGCTCCTCATCGTCAGGGTGCGGAAACCAATCATCCGGCGGGGACTTAATGTCCCAAACATTTCCCGGAACTTCGAACTCAACGGCGATATGGAAGATTTCGCGATACGTGCGAGGCCGCTGGACCCAGACGACTCGGCCGGGAAATATCTTCGAGCCCGAGCCTCGCTGACGCGCTCCGATTTCTACGGTCAGATTGGAACCTTTGGGGACGTAATGCTTCGACTCGTACTTACAGCCGTTGCAATTCACCGTCACCGTTGACGTGAATTCCTCGAACGCCTGCCCGAGCGCATCCGTACTTCGGACCGTGATCGGGACCGCGTGGATCACTCGTGTACTGCGGCGGTTTTCTGCGCCAGGCTCGTTCGACGGCTCGTTCGACGGCAAGGATGCGGACACACTGCCCTCCGAAAGGGGAGTTTAAAGATTAGCATCCCGCTTGACAGGCGTTTGATGCGTCGTGCGTTACCGTACGAAAGGGTAAAGGAGAGTCTACTAGGGTCACTCCGAAAACATTTTATTGTTCCGCCGATGAAGTGGCCACGGACATCTATCCCTTCACTGATTGACCCGTCTAAATGACCGTTCTCGGCTTAAAATGCATGCAGTTAAGAAATCACGCGATGAAAATGCGATTCGCGATTGCCTTCTTTCTGTTCAACTCTTCTGTCTGCGCTCAAACGGCGCTTCAGCAGCAGGTGCGCGCCATTGCTGCCGACGCCCATGGAAAAGTTTCTGTCGCGTGTGCACTGTCTGATTCTTCGCTAAACTGCGATCTCGACGCGCACGCGCATCCACCCATGCAGTCGGTCTTCAAGCTGCCACTCGCAATCGCTGCGCTTCACCTTGTCGAACGGGGCAAGTTTTCGCTGGACCAGTCCATCCGATTTCTACCCAGCGACCGCATCCTGCCCCACACTCATAGTCCGCTTCAGGACCAATATCCCGAAGCCAACGTTGACGTTCCTCTGCGCGAACTTCTTCGGCTGGCCGTCTCGGAGAGCGACAACGTCGCAGCAGATATTGTTCTACGCGTGATCGACGGACCGCCAATCGTCGACAGCTATATCGAATCAATCGGCGTGACGGGTTTCCATCTGGAGGACGGCGAGCACGGCCTGGCCCGCGACGTGGCGACTCAATACCGCAACTGGTTTGAACCCTCGGGCGCGGTTGAGTTGCTCCGGCGCGTCGCCGACAATTCCTCGCTCACGCCCGAGCATACTCAAATGCTCCTTCAATGGATGAAAGATTCTTCTAGCGGACTCCACCGAATGAAAGGCGACCTGCCCTCTGCAACAATCGTTATGCACAAGACAGGCAGCTCCGGAACCCACGACGGCGTGACTTACGCCACAAACGATATCGGCCTGATCACCCTCCCCGACGGCCACCGTCTTGCAATCGCTATTTTCGTCACCGACTCCACCGCCGACGACGCCACTCGCGACGCCGTCATCGCTCGCATCGCCAAAGCCGCCTACGATGCCAGCCTCGAAACCAAAAATTAACTTGTCGACTCGTCACTATCAATGTCGAGTATCGTCGTCCCAATCGATGCTACGTATGGATCCATAGCGCATGGAAATAACAACGGCAGAGCGCAACCTCCCGTGGATCGGTTGGGTTCCCATTGCCGTTCTACCTTTTGCCGCTGCGTTTTGCCGCAACCTTCTTAATCCCTGGGAGTTCATGTGGTCTTTGTGCTTCGCCCTCTTCGAGGGCCTTAAATGGCTCACTTGGTGGAAAGCACTAGCAAGAATCAGTCACGCGAAATGGCGCTCCGTTGCGTATCTCCCGGCGTGGCCGGGAATGGATGCCGAGGCTTTTCTGGATCAAAGTCGCCGTGTTACGCGACCTGCGTCGCGAGATTGGCTTCGGGCGCTTTTCAAGACCGCCCTTGGGGCAGCATTGATCTGGATTGTTGCCAGGCGCGTTCCCGCCGGCGTACCTTTGGTTCGAGGCTGGGTAGGTATGGTGGGCCTGATTTTGTTGCTGCACTTTGGCAGCTTCGAAGTTGTTTCGCTTTATTGGCGGAGCGTTGGAGTAGATGCAAGGCCTATCATGTCTTCTCCCTTCCGTTCAACATCTCTTAGCGAATTTTGGGGAGAGCGTTGGAATCTGGGATTCCGTCAGCTTTCCTACGATTTGATTTTTCGTCCGCTGCTAAGAATTTGCGGCGCGGGCGTAGCCAGCTTTCTAGTGTTCCTCGCTTCCGGACTGATCCACGATTTCGTAATTTCGTTCCCAGCGCGCGGAGGCTACGGGCTTCCCACCGCCTATTTTATGTTGCAGGGTGCGGGTGTGACGATCGAGCGTTCCAATTTCGGCAAGCGGCTCGATCTCAGGAACGGGCTGCGAGGGTGGCTGGTTACAGCGGTTTTCACCATCGCACCTGTATTCTGGCTTTTTCATCCCTTGTTTGTTCAACGTGTGATACTTCCATTCATGCGGGTCCTGCACGCCTTATGAACAACTCACCAGCAGAACGCGTATTTGATCGGGCCCTTTGGCTAGCTGGCGCCGGACATTTTGTGATTTTGATTGCTAGTTTCCAGGTGCCGCAAAGGCTGCAATGGAAAAAGGATTTGGCTAGTCTGATGCCGTTCAATCGCAAGCTGTTGTGGGTCCAGGGTGGTTTCACAGTGCTCACCATCATTGCGTTTGGAACGCTCACCTTGGTGCTACATTCAGAGCTTCTTCGCGGCGACCGCGCTGCGCTCGGACTTGCTGGTTTCATTGGAACCTACAGGACCGCGCGCGTTGTGGTGGATGCGTTTTACTTCTCACATACTGACTGGCCAATAGGAAGACAGTTTGCCGTCGGACATATTCTCCTGACTTCCCTGTTTTCTCTGCTCGCAACCACTTACTTGGGACTACTTATATGGCTTGTGTAGCTAAGAAAATTGCCACCTTCAAGTCGCATCCCCACCTTTTACTGAAGTTCCGGCCCGTACTGCGCACACAACCCTTGACAAGCCGTCTTACCGGATTATCCTCTATCGACGCTCTAATACTCCTGGACTGCACGGTACGCCGCTCGGAGGTTGCCATGTTTCGAATCGCCTGCAATCATTGTTGCAAATTGCTTTTGCTGTTGGTCGCGACGATTGTAGTGGTGCCTGCAGGGAGCGCGCAGACCGCGGCTCCATCAGCGCCCGTGATTGGCTCAGGTAACACAGTTACCGCGGACCCTCCCGTGCCGCACCCGAAAACCAAGCCATGCGTCGTCACCCTGTTTAGGGATCAGGAATTCGCGGACTACAGCGCCAAGACTTTTATTTACACGCCGCCCGATAAGTGCACCGGAGCATGGGCGAAAGTGATCTTTGTAGGAGACTTCCACGTTACCGAGGGCATTCAGTTTGACCGCACCGCCGCAATTTATATCGGCCGCGTGAATGTGTACTACGGAACGACGGCGGAGCCGGATCCATCGCTTGGCCCGACCTGGCACGTCGAGCGCGACATCACCGATTACAGTTCCCTTCTAACCCAGCCGCAGTCCGGCGAAGCGGACATCTACAACATCGTCAATTCCACTTACACCGGAATCATTTTTGGCACGGCAAGGATCGAGTTTTACCCTCCCGACATTTTCAATCCAGCGCCGCGCACGCCCGATGACGTTTTGCCCATACCCAACGCGGCAGGTGGCGCCGTCCAACTTAGCTCGCCCACCCAAACTCTTTCGGAAACTTTCACGCTGCCTTCGAACGTCGAGCGCGCTTACCTGGACGTAATCGCCCAGAGCCAGCAAACGGACGAACAATGGTTTTTGTGTCCGCCAACTGCCCTCGAATCGGAACTCCTGGGCTTTTGCGCCAACACCGCCTTCCGTGAAACCGAGATCACAATCGACAGCACGCCTGCTGGCGTCGCGCCAATCTACCCGTGGATTTACACGGGCGGGATCGATCCTTTTCTCTGGGCACCGATCCCGGGTGTTCAAACACTTAATTTCGTTCCCTTTCGCGTGGACTTGACGCCGTTTGCGGGCCTGCTCAGCAATGGCCAGCAGCATACGATCGCGCTTAGCGTGTTCAACACCGAGTATTACTTCAACGTCTATGCGACACTGCTGCTCTATCAAGACCATCGTTCCAGCACGGTAACCGGCGAAGTCACGGAAAACACGCTCAGCGCGGAGCCGACTCCAACCGTCACGAACAACATAGTCGTGCACTCCAACGGCAACGTTACCGGCACCCTGACGGTCGCCTCCAATCGGCATTTCACCCTGGAAGGCTTCGTGAACACTTCTCACGGAAAAGTCGACACCAAGGTATTTGAAACCGTGCACTTCTCAAACACGCAGAGCTACAACATCACCTCGACGCTGGATGTGGAAAATGTGAACCAATCGACCGTCATCGATTCCACGATCACCACGCGCGATTCCATTCTCACCTTCGAGCAGGACAAACACCTGTCTTATCCCCTGGTCACCGACATCAAATTTGTCGCGAATCCGGACGGCACTTTCGCACAGATCGCGAAAATCTCACAGCAATACGAAACCACCGACACCGAAAAAGCGAACGGCATCCCGATCTATTACGCTGCTTTGTCCAATACGGTTAATTCCACTGACGATTTACTGATCAATTCATCGTTCCAAGTAACCGGCAACAAGGACCAAGCCAGCTCGCAGGACTATTTCTCGATTGACACCATCCACGGTTGCTACAGCCGTGAGCTAAGTGCAGCAAACAATGTCCTGACCGCAATCACAAAGGGCCAAAGGTGCCCAGCAATCGGTAAACTGAACACGCAATAAGACAATTTTGCGTTGTGGAATTCACTGACGCAGTGCCGTATTTCTACGACGGCTTTCTTCTCTTAGTCTTCCAGTGTGGGTAAGGTCTTCAACACCTCAATGGCCTTAGGCCGATTGAGAACGGGATCGTCCTTTCGGATCGTTCCGTCGCGAAAGACCAGGACACGTTTCGCGAACTGTGCGATGTCGAGTTCGTGGGTGACCAGGACGATTGTGAGGCCTTTGTCGTTCAGGTTTTGGAAGATGTCCATGATCTCGACGGAGGTGCGGCTGTCCAGATTTCCGGTGGGCTCATCGGCCAGCAGGATTGACGGGCGATTCACCAACGCCCGTGCTATTGCAACTCGTTGCTGCTGTCCTCCAGACATCTGCGATGGGAAGTGGTGAGCGCGGTCGGCCAGGCCGACCATGGCCAGCGCTTCGGCAGCACGTTTCTCGCGTTCACCTTTATCGATTTTCGTGTAGAGCGTGGGCAGCTCGGTGTTTTCTAGCGCGGTCGTGCGCGCCAACAAATTGAAACCCTGAAAAACAAAGCCAATTTTCTGGTTGCGGATCAGTGCGAGTGCCCTCTTGTCGTGTTCGGAAACATCGATCCCCTCAAGCAGGTATCTTCCGGTGCTTGGCCGGTCAAGGCACCCAAGAATATTCATGATCGTTGATTTACCGCTGCCGCTGGCCCCCATGATAGCCACGAATTCACCGCGCCGAATATCAACGCTTACCCCGCGGAGGGCATGCACGCGTGTTTCGCCCAACTGGTAGTACTTGTGCACGTCTTCGACACGGATGACCAGGTTTGCCGCAGAGGCGGTCGGCATCGATTCGATTTGGTTTGGGGCCGACATGGATCCAAAGGAGCCGCTTCGAAGTTGATCGTTAGCGCCGTATTCCGCCCGGAGGCGGAGTGTTGGCAGTCACAGAGCGAATTATCACTTCGTCTCCTTCTTTCAACTCGCCTTTTAGAATGGCGGTGACTTCCGTGTAGGCGTGGTCCGTGATTCCTAGAGAAACTTTGACAGGTTCCATGGTGTTGTCCGCATGGCGCTTCCAAACGACCGCAGTATCCCTTTTAGCGACGCGAGGGGTGTTCTGTGCCGCAGGGCCAGCAAGCGCTGGATTTCCCGCCTGAGCAGGAGGATCGCCGGCGGCTTGTTTTTCCTCGGGTCCTTCAATGCCATATTGTTTGTAAACCGCCAGAATCTCCTCGGTCGTCATGGGAGGCTTGTAACGCAAGGAGGTGTTCGGCAATTTCAATATGTTGCGCACCGTGTCGACGGGAATTGTGACGTAGGCAGTCATTCCAGGAAATAACATCAGCTCGGGATTCGCGAATTCGATGATGGTGTCGTAGGTGACCACGCTTAGTACGGTTGTAGCGTTCATGCGCACTTGGCTGACAACCCCCTGAAACGTGTCCTTGGGAAAAGCATCGACCTTAAAAGTGACCGGCTTGCCGATCTTGATGTTTCCCACGTCGGATTCGTCGGTTTTGGCATAGACCCACATCTTGCTAAGGTCCTGGGCAATCGTAAAAATCGTCGGCGCCTGTAACGACGCCGCCACCGTCTGGCCCACATCCACATTTCGCGCCACAACCGTGCCGTCAATCGGAGAACGAATCACCGTGTAGTTCAGATTGGTTTGAGCCACAGTTACCGCAGCGTCTTTCTGGCGGACCTGTGCTTCGGCTTGGGTGACGTTCGCGAGGGCACCGACGACTGTGGCGTTGGCCGCGTCGTAGTTGGCGTTGGCCAGGTCCAGTTGCTGCTGACTGATGATGCTGGCTCTTGTGAGTTGCGCGGCGCGGTCGTAGTCCGCTTTAGCTTGAACTGCACTGGCTTTAACTTTTTCCACGTTAGCTTTGGCTGAAGCGAGATTGGCCTTGGCATTTTCGAGATCGGCAGTTGCCTGCAACAGCGCGCCCTGAAACAATGCGGGATCGATCAGCGCGACTACCTCACCTTTGTGAACGCGGGAGTTGAAATCCACGTTGAGTTTGGCGATGGTGCCGGAGACCTGCGAGCCAACCTGAACTGTGATGACCGCATTGATTGTGCCGGTGGCTTCTACTACGTCTTCGATGGCGCCTCTTTCAACCTTGGCCGTGAAGTGCTGAGCTGGAGATTTACGGTTCAACGCAAGAAAAATAAATGCGCCAGCGATGGCCACTAAGACAGCGAAGATCAGCCACTTGGTTTTTGCGTTCATGGGCAGACCTGACAATGGGAAATGATGTGGCTCACTCGTAGCGTAGCGCTTCAATAGGATCAAGCAGGGAAGCTTTTCGCGCTGGGTAATAGCCGAAAAAGACTCCAACCGCTATCGAAAATACAGCCGCAACTACGATGGCTTCAAGAGACATTTGAATCGGCCAATGCAGCGTTTGTCCAACTAAATAGGACCCGAAAATTCCAAAGAGCACGCCCATCGCGCCTCCGACAAGACTTAACATAATCGATTCTCCGAGGAACTGAAGCTGTATGGCTTCCTCTGTCGCTCCCACGGCAACGCGCACCCCGATCTCGCGCGTTCGCTCCGTTACGGAAACGAGCATCACATTCATGATCCCGATGCCCCCGACGAGCAATGAAACGGACGCGATGGCGATCAACAGGATAGTGAGAGTCTTACTGGCATCGAGTTGAGCCTGAATGATGTCCTCGGGATTTCGAATATTGAAATCGTCCTCTTCTTCCGGACGAAGGTGGTGCCGATCGCGTAGTACAGCGGTGGCTTCCTGCCCGGCGATCTTCACGGCATCCGCCGAGACCGCCGAGCAGAGAATGTCGTCGAGCCAGTAGACCCCTTTGATTTTCTTCTGAGCCATGGTGTAGGGAATAATAATGGTGTCATCCTGATCTTGCCCAGAGAGAGAAAGCCCTTTTGGATGAAGCGTGGCCACCACTTTGCAAGGCAGGTTGTTGATGCGTATCACCTTCCCAACGGGATCTTCGACACCAAACAGTTGGTCGCGGACCGTTCGACCAATCACGCAAACATCCGCGGCCCGGTCAACATCGTCCTGTGAGAACACAGCTCCCTGATCGACATACCAGCGCTTGATTTGGAAGAATTCCGGCGAAACGCCGCGGTAGGACGTATGCCAATTCTGATTGCCATAGATAACCTGGACAGGATCGTCCACATTGGGCGAAGCACTCTTGATAAGTGAAACCTGGCTCTTGATGGCCTGCGCGTCCGACACCGTCAGCGTGATCGTGTCGTGCGTCCCCGTCCGCACGCCGTTAACTGCGCGCCCACCGGCTTCGATCCACACGAAGTTATCCCCTAAATTGTTGAGCTGTTGTTCGACGCGTGCCTGTCCCGCCTTGCCAATGGCTACAACGCATATCACCGCCGCGATCCCAATGGTGATTCCGAGGACCGTCAGGGTGCTGCGCATCTTGTTCCTGAGCAATGCCACCAGTGCGGACCGAAAAAGAGCCGAGTAGTTCACAACTTCTCCGAGGGTATGTTAACCCGTACAGGACAAAAACGAAGAGAGCAATAGGAAGATTTCGCGCCGCGGAAATTCGCTGCATCGGTGTGGCTTTGCTTCAACGACACCCGTCGGCCAGTCCAGAACCGCTTTAGAGGCTTAGTCCAACTCAGCGTTGCAGGTTCTGGAACTTTTGGTTGGAACGCGGGGGATCTAATTCGGGGTCAACTTTCAGGAAGATGAGGGAATTGGACCGGTCTTCGTACGCTTTGTCCAACCAAGCCAGGGCCTGCTCATTTTGCCGCAGCCCGGTATAAATCAAAGCGATGTAAAAGGGCGAAACGTATTGTTGCTTTGCTCGCCGCTGCAAGTCATCGAGCACCTTTTCGGCAGCGCCTGTGTCCCCAGCCACGGCGGAAGCGTGGCCCAGCGCGCTAAGCATCAGCGGACTTTTAGGAGATCTTGAGTTGTTCCGAGCTGGCGGCCGTCTTTCGCTCGTAGCGAAAAATGAGTCAAGATAGCAACGCAATCGCTGCGGCAAGAAGCGCAATCCCGCTAATAGCACGCCGCGCAATATTCAGGGGAGGGGGGACGTGGGCCGCAGGCTCCGCTTGTTGGAACATCTGCGTTGTTGTTCCCGGCGGGCGCGATGGGTCGGTAGTCGCCGGGTTGGGTGCCGCCTGCGCCGGTGCGGTCTCTGTTGCGGGGTCGCCCAGATCCTAATTTGCCTTTCGGTTCGCCCTGGTTTCCGACGCCCAGCTCCGTCGAAGCTTCAACAGAACGGCGACCGGCCATAGAAGCGGCACAACCGCCGCCACCCTTCGCACCGCTTCAGTTCCTTGCAGCGTGCCGGAACTCGTCACAACGACCAATGGATTTCGCGCCTTCTTCAAATGGACTTCGTGCTGCGTCTTCGAATCTCGGAGATCGATCAGCGACAATCGTCCGAAGATGTCGGCTGTGCCCAGCCAGTTCGCAACTCTGCGAAACCGCTCCGAGCTGCCATCGTAAATCACCGTCACTCGTTCGCCGAGATGTGTACCCACGCGCGCGCTCATCCAATTCCAGTAGCGTTCAAGATCGGCCGCATCAATAAACAGAACGTATGCTGATAGAACGTCCCATTGGAACATCGGAATATTCATCAAATATTCGATGCAAAGATGAAAAATCAATCCCATCACCAGCAGGTAGTAGCGAAGTTCCCTAGTCCAGATCAAAACGCCCAGAGAAAATTCCAAAGCGATCGTGAACCACGTTGCCAGCTTTAGCATCGTTGGCCGCAGCATCCACGACGGCAGCGAAAATCGCTGAAGCTCGTCCAACTGGAGTATGGAGGAGAGCGCCGTCCCCTGCACCCAGGGCGTCCCCGCAACCTTCCAGCAAAACCCCACGAAATACACCAGTGCGAGTTCGAACTGAATCATGCGTTGCGCCCAGGGGTTGCGCGGCCGAATCTCGATGCCTTCTTTGCCGCGCAAGATGCGAATCAGGCGGTCAACAGATAACGCCGCTCCCGCTGGCGCGAAAATCATAAAAAATCCGGACACCCGCAGAAACGTGTCGCCGCCATGCAGAATAAATAAATTCCTCTGGTCGATCGACGTCAGACAAAGAAAAACGATCAGGCAGTTTAGTCGAGTTAAGAACCCGAACGTTAACGACGCAGCCGCAGCGAGGAAAATCCAGAACATCGCGCGGACCCAGAAATCGCTTTGCGAAATGAACGCGAACACGTTCAACCGCGTGCCGGGTTCCAGCGCTTGCATCGTCTTCAAGCTCACCCACGCATGCGGCCCGTACCACGCCATCCAGTCGGCGCGAAGCAATAGCAGCGTGGCGAGAACCATCACGCCGAAGATGATGCGAAATAATGCCAGCGGAATCGGCGACTGCTCGGCGAAAAAGAATGCGTTCCAGGCTTCGAAAAAGGACTTCGCCTTCACTGCAAGTCCTCAGGCTTCACGTCGTAGCTGTAGAAGACGTGCTCGTCCCACGGCGCGCGAGTGAATGTGCCGTCGGCGTTAGTAACGATGTCCGACCATTTCACCACCAGCATTATTTTCTGCGGCCGGCCGGCGCGTATTTCCGGGATCCGCGCAACATACCGCGCCACATCCGGCCATAAAGGCGAACTCGAATCGACCAGAACGGTTTCCACAAACTTGCGATAGCGCTCCTTGGAATATCGGTCGGTCAGGCTGAGCTGCTCCATGCGCGGAAAACTCCACATAGTGGTCGAGCCATCTTTGTACAAAACGAGTGCTTCCATATATGCGTTCGTCGCCTTCGGAAGCGGCGAAAACATATCCCAGGATTGAAATAACCCGGACCATAGAAAATACGGCCGCAGCGCATTTTTGCACGCAACGACAAATGGACTGCTGATCGGCAGACACCAACAGCTAATCGCCAAAAAATGGAAAACCAGAAAAATGTTGATCGCGACGTATTGCCACTTCTTCAACCCAAAACATTTCTTCCCGCGCAGCTCTTTTCTCCGTCGCGCCCCTTTTCCTTCCTCTGACGCCCTCGCCATCCGTGCATCACCTCTCGGAAGTCTTAGACGGAAAGCATACACAAAATGTGGACCCCCAGCGCACTTCCTCCAGCGACGGAAGCTTCATTGTGCATCGCTGCTTTATACCCTGCGGGCAGCCGCCCCGCCGACGTTGTTATTAGAAAATCCGCGCTTGACAACATTTTAGTTTAATCTAAAGTATAAATGTGTTTGCGGATTCTGCCACCCTCGATGCACTGGCTTCCCCTCGCCGCCGCGAAATACTTCGTCTCATTTGGCGCGACGAACTCAGCGCCGGCTCCATTCACCAGGCCATGCCCGACGTCACCTTCGGCGCCGTTTCCCTGCAGCTTCGCACTTTGCTCCAGGCCGGTCTGGTCGAAGCGCGCGCCGAAGACCGCCACCGTTTTTATCGTGCTCGCCGAGATGCGCTCGGAACTCTCGCCGAAATGTTGGAACGCATGTGGGACGACAAGCTCTGGAGCCTAAAGCTCGCAGCCGAACTAGAAGAATCCCGGCGCGGCCCTCATCCTCATCCCCGCCGGAAAAATTCCAGGAGGAACACCAAGCCATGGCGCCGCTTCCCCATCAACTAAATCGCACCGTAGAAATTCAAGCCTCGCGCGAAACCGTTTTTCGCTTTTTCACAGACAGCTCGCGATGGGCTAAATGGTGGGGCGCTGGCTCCAGCATCGAAGCTCACCTCGGGGGAAAAGTTCTCATCTGTAATCCCGGTGGAGTCGAAACGCTGGGTGAAGTCCTCGAAATCACTCCGCCTGAGCGCATCGTGTTTACCTACGGATTTGCCAGTGGCAAGCCGATTCCCACAGGCAGTTCGCGCGTGACTATTTCTCTCGAAGCCTGCGAAGTCGGCACTCGTCTCCATCTTCTGCACGAATTCCCCGACGACGCCGTGCGCAACGATCATGTGCAAGGATGGCGCTACCAGCTCGCGCTTTTCGGAAACGCTGTCGCCGACGAAGTTTTCGCGGGCGCAGCCAATCTCGCTGATGCTTGGTTGGAAGCCTGGGCCATCGCCGATGACCGCGCTCGCGACGCCGCCTTCGCCAAGATCGCTGCGCCCAACGTCCGTTTCCGCGACCGGTTTAGTTTACTCGAAGGATTGGCCGACCTCTCCGCTCACGCAGCCGCCGCCCAACGATTCATGCCCGGCGTGCGCATGCATCGCAAAGGTGACCCGCGCCACTGCCAAGGCGTCGTGCTCGCAGACTGGATCGCCTCCGGCCCCGATGGTCGCCAGTACATGAGCGGCACAAACGTTTTCGTCCTAGGTCCCGACGCTCGCATCACTTCAGCCACGGGCTTCGCCACCATGCCCACCGCGAGCTAATTAGCTTTCAAGGGTGGCGCACTCTTTCGTCCCGCGCAGAAGCGCCTCTTCTCCGCTTGCCCGGATATCACTTATGCCCCCGCCAAGATTGGTACCATGGCTACACACGTGTAGGACTCCTATGGTTATATAATCGACAAGTAAACCCTTCAAAGAATCTACACACAATACTTGACGCTACCCAAACACAGCGACCCTTGAATTCCGCAAAGCTACATGCTAGCGTCGCTCGTGATTAAATTAGAACAGCATCGGGTCCTTCAACAGAGCGCGGCGAAGCACTCCTTCCCTAAGTTCCCCCTCATAACCAGGCTTTCACCTGAGGGTGGCCCCGCCAATCAAATCTCCAAATTCTCGCCGTGGCGGACGTCCGCCAGCTTGCTCGCCCAGCGTCCGCCTCGGGCCGACGAAGGGTTCGCTTGGCATAATCGCGATTTCGCAGGCTCCGACTATCGAACCACAGAGCGCCCGATGCGCGAAAACGAGACGTTTTCGCAAAGTGGTCATACCACTTCTAACCGAGATTGGTCGAAATATAGAAGTTACAGAAAACAAATGATTAAACCCTGTCTAACCGGGGCCAGAACTTCATTCTATGAAATCACCAAAATTGTGCAAAATGGCGCTGGCACGCGATGAGTTACGTTACTAAGAGTCTTGTTCCCGGCGAGACGCTTCTCTTTGAGACGCGGCACCACTGGTTCGTCTTGCTCGCACCGCTGCTCCTCAGCTCGCTGCTGGGAATTCCAGGCGCGGCGCTTCTGGTGGACGCGGTCGCGGCGAAGAATGGCCACGGCAATTTCCCCTCGCTCGAGTCCTCCATCGGCCCCGGCGGAATGACGTTGCTTGGCGCCGTCCTTCTGGTAATCGCGCTGATCGTTTTCGCCTGGGGCACCGCGAAGCGGAACGCCACCGAAATGGCCGTCACTAACCGCCGCGTCCTGATCAAAACAGGCATGACCAGCCGCCGTACGCTCGACCTCATGCTCTCTAAGGTCGAGAGCATCGGCGTCACGGAAACTTTTCTGGGCAGAATCTTCGGCTACGGCTCCGTCATCATCCACGGCACCGGAGGCACCCCCGAGTCCTTCGTGATGATCGCGCACCCCCAGGAATTCCGGCAGAGCGTACAGGAGCAGATCGGTGCTCGTTGATCTCGGTGGAAAGAACAGGCAGTTAATTTCTAGGCGCCGGAATGGCAGTACTGGAACGAGCCTAAATACGATTAAGAGTGTATTGCCAGCCGTTTCCCTGGATTGTTACACTCATAGTTAGCAACTTTTGGGCGGAGGGACGCGATGAAGAGATTTATCGGCATCTTAGCTATAACGATTCTTAGTTTGGGTTTGAGCGTGCGAACCGCCCGTGCTGATGGCGGGTCCACTTCCTACACCGTTGACAGCACTTTCTCTTCGACCACCTCTACCACACCCTATTCCGCCCCGAGTGACTCGTTTTCTTTCAGGTTTACTGAGCCCTGAAACTGTACTTGTGGACCTTTTACTAGCGGCTTTTCTGTGAACACGCTCGTAAACTACACTTTCGGATCGATGACCTTCACGAACGTGCCTGCCACTATCGTATATGCGCCCAGCAGTTTGTTTGGTTTGTTCGACATCCAGATCACCGTGGGCGGCGTGATGTATGACTGGTATTTGACTGGCTCCCAGGCCTACACCGTCTCGGGTAACACTGCTACTCTTCTGGCCGGGTCCTCCCCCATCACCTCCGGTGATCTCAACACCGGCCTCGGAAGCTTTTTCTACGATACCAATGGTGACTTCGGTGCGCTTAGCGGTGGCGCAGTGAACGCCGTCTCTACCGCCGCAGTGCCGGAACCCTCCGCGCTCTTACTGCTAATTTGCGGCTGCATAGGGCTGGGGCTCCTCAGCCGTAGGGTAACGCGGGCTTAATCCTCAATCCGTTAAAAATTGCTCGCGTCCCAATGACCTCAAGGCCCAGATTCTAAGGGTCTTCTCGAAACGCTAATATTTTACGAAAATTTTCCATTCAGACTCGCCTGGGCGCATCATAATGCTCATGCAATGAATTAAGCTGCATTACGGTGAATGAATGGAGACAAACATGATGAACTGTTCCAAGGTAGCCGTCGGCCGGATCGCAGTGACGCTGGCCCTGCTTGCCGGCGTGCTCGGCACGGGCTTTGTCAGATTGCAGGCAAAGGATAAGGCGCCAGCAGAGGGAACCCCCGCTCCCGATTTCACCCTGAATTCGCAGGAAGGCACCCCCGTCAGTCTGCACGAATTTCGCGGCAAGTGGGTGGTGCTCTATTTTTATCCCAAGGATTTCACCAGCGGCTGCACCACCGAAGCGCACAACTTCCAGCGCGACCTGTCGCAATATCAGCAGAAGGGCGCGGTGATCCTGGGCGTGAGCGTCGATACCACGGATTCACATCAGAAGTTTTGCACCAAGGAAGGCCTCAACTTCAAGCTGCTCGCCGATACAGACCACAAAGTTTCCGAACAGTACGGCTCGGTGATGAACCTCGGAGTGAAGAAGCTCTCCGCGCGCCACACGTTCCTGATCAACCCGGATGGCGTCATCGTGAAAGAGTATATGGACGTGGACCCCAGCAAGCACAGTGACGAGGTGCTGGCCGCGCTCACCGATTTGCAGAAACAGAAGTAGCCTTCAACCGAGAAAACCTGGGAAGAACTGCGCTGTGAGCCGGGCGGACTTTGGACGGGGCAAACTTTGCGTCAGAGAATTCAGTCGCAAAGCTTGCCCCGATTGGGCCTCTGGAGTTAGTTAAAGTCAGCGGACTGCGCAGCGCGGCGCTTGACTCCCACGCCGACGAACAACAGGCCTGCGACTAGCATCAATAGTATGGACGGCTCAGGCATCGCTACCGACTTCGCGGTCAGGGTATACCATCCTCCCCCATCCAGGTTCCAGAGCTGGAAAGTCCCCGTCAGCAAAGTGGGATCGGACTCGCTGCCGCTATAAAGCTGCGCCCCAGTTAGGTCCGGCAGGTTCGAGAGGACGCTGTTCAGCCCGCCCAAGTCAGACGAGTTAAAGAAGACGATCGTATCGGTCACAGAGGTGCCATTGACCACAAGGTTGACAGGGCTGCCAGTGAAGTAATAGTCCGTTCCTGAGAATTGCGGCGCTCCATCCATAGTGAGCGTAAACGAAGCGGTCGTCGGCCCTGACAGGGTATAGGTCACTGATTGACCGGAATCAGCCTTGACGGAGGCCGCCGAAAGCAAGAAGAGAGCCGCCAGCAGCGTCACGAACTTTGTTGCTACCTTCATATTGCACCCCTTAACTCACCTGCTAACGATTTTCGCGGGTCACAGGCGTTACTGTGGTACCGCAATCGCTGTTCCAAAGCGCGGTGTTCGCAACTCGCTGAACGGTATGCACTTAGATTATTTCTCAATGTTGTACACGGAACTGGATTGCACATTCCATCCCTCACGATGGCATAACTACTTCCTATTCGCGGACGCTTGCCTTTCTGGTTCCCACAGTAAGTGAGGTGCGTTCTCGGCAGCGATGAGAATCTCAGTCAGTGGGCAAGGGATACCGGCGCATCACCCGATCAGCCGGGCCTGGTCATCAAAGAAAGACGAAGTAAGGACCGGGAAGATGCCCGAGTGTCATCAGCGCGACGTTCATCATCCCCGACATCCCTGGTCCTCAGCGTACTCCCAGCGGCTCGATGGATGCGGACGGGAGCAGAGGCAAGAGCGTTGCGATGGGATTGAGGATTCACGGCGCGTCCACATGATTTTCAGATCTAATTGTTCTCAGCAAGGTTGCGGTTTTCGGTGCGAGTCGCCGTTGGAGTGGACTCGGCGGCGCGAACAAACACAGCCTACATTGAAAAAATTTTTCAATTGAATGCAAATTCTTCTTGCATCGCGGAGGAATATCCGTATTCTGCACAATGCGAACTCGCGCCAAACACGCCAGAAAGAGCGCGAAGGTCGCTGTATGGAGGACGCGACAATAAATTGAGTACGGTATCTCTCCCAGCCCAATTCCCCACCCGGGCAATTTCCCCAACCAGACGCACTGCCAAGCTAACACTGTGGCCGCTAGTGGCGGCAACGTTTTTCATGGTGTCGGGCGGCACCTATGGAACAGAAGACATCATTCACGGCGCGGGCTACGGACGCGGAATTCTGCTGCTCCTGCTTACGCCGCTGATCTGGAGCTTGCCGACGACATACATGATCGGCGAGCTTTCGGCGGCGCTGCCTGCCGAGGGCGGATTCTACGCGTGGGTACGACGCGGTCTGGGAAATTTCTGGGGTTTTCAGGAGGCGTGGCTTTCGCTGGTGGCAAGCATCTTCGACATGGCGATCTATCCCACATTGTTCGTCGCATATCTTTCGAGGCTGATTCCATGGTTCGGAATAGGACACCATGGGGTGATGGTGGGTCTTGGAGTGGTAGCGGTTTGTGCGTTGATGAACATCGCTGGGATCCGTGTAGTGGCGACGACTTCGCTTTGGCTGTTCTTTCTACTGTCCGCTCCATTCGCGCTGATTATTTTGATCGCGCCGATACACATTGGAGCGCTTTCGGGCGTGACAACCGCGCCGACAACTTCGACCGTCGGGCTGGTCGGCGGCCTGCTTATTTGTATGTGGAATTACATGGGCTGGGACAACGCCTCGACGATCGCAACCGAAGTGAAGCGCCCGCAGAGAACTTATCCACGAGCAATGCTTTTGGCCGTTGCGGTTGTGTCGCTGAGCTACGTACTGCCGTTCGCGGCGATGTGGCTAACGGGAGCTCCCTCCTCGGCGTTTGAGACGGGCTCATGGGCCGACCTTGCGGGAATGATGGGAGGGTTGATGGGCGGGCCGCTGGTGGCGCGAGGTTTCCGAGTGGCGCTGGTGCTGGGCGGAATGATGAGCGCATTCGGGATGTTCAATGCGCTAGTGATGAGCTATTCGCGTCTGCCTCTCGCTATGTCACAGGACGGGATGCTGCCGGTGGTATTCCAAAAGTTGCACCCCAAGACACGCGCTCCTTGGGTTGCGATTGTCGTTTGCGCCGCTGGCTGGGCGATGTGCCTAGGCTTGGGTTTTGAACGGCTTGTGACGCTGGACATCCTTCTATATGGAATGAGCCTGACGCTTGAGTTCGTCGCCTTGGTTGCACTTCGGATTAAGGAGCCAAACCTGCGCCGGCCTTTTCGAGTCCCGGGCGGCCTGCCGGGAGCCGTGCTGCTCGGCGTATGCCCCGTGCTGTTACTAGGCTTCGCGATGGTTCACGGCCAGTCCGAGCATATTTGGGGCATGAACGGGCTCAGCTTTGGCTTGCTCCTCATCCTGGGGGGATTCCTGGCTTATTGGGCGAAGGCCGCCGTCCGGAAACACGGATGGGTAGCCAGCGCTATAAAGCAGCGTAAGGCTGCTTAGTTTTGTCCGGGAGTTTTGTTCAGACGTCTCTCTGAAAGTGGATGCTGCGAACCGTCTGGTAATCATCTAATCTCGCCGCGGATATGCCCAGCCCTACCAAATCCTACGATTACATCATCGTCGGCGCCGGGTCGGCAGGATGCGTGCTGGCTGCGCGTCTGACGGAAGACCCGAAGGTGCGAGTCCTGCTGCTCGAAGCGGGAGGGCCAGACGCCCGGCGAGAAGTAAAAATGCCAGCGGCGTTTTCGAAACTATACAAGTCCTCGGTGGACTGGAATTACTCCACCGAGCCCGAACCTCACCTCAACGGTCGGCGACTTTATTGGCCGCGCGGGAAAATGCTGGGCGGGTCGAGTTCCATGAACGCAATGATCTACATGCGCGGAAATCCGCTGGATTACGATCACTGGAAGAGCCTGGGCAATAACGGCTGGGGATTTGCGGGTGTGCTTCCCTACTTTAAGAAGTCTGAGAATCAAGAACGCGGAGCGTCTGAATACCACGGCACCGGGGGTCCGCTTAATGTTGCGGATTTGCGCTATGTAAACCGTCTCACGCAGGCGTTTTTGTCTGCTGCGGCCGAGCTTGGGATTCCCAGCAATTCGGATTTCAATGCGGAAAGGCAAGACGGAGCTGGGCTTTATCAGGTGACGCAAAGAAATGGCAGTCGCCACAGTGCGGCTGATGCGTACTTGAAGCCTGCCCGTCGTCGCCGCAATTTGACTGTTTTGACTGGCGCGCACGCTACCCAATTACTAATTGAAAAGGGACGCGCGGTCGGGCTGGCTTACTTTCGCGACGGCGGTTTGGAGGAAACTCGTTCCGATTGCGAGATAATTCTCTCAGGCGGGACAATCAATTCACCGCAACTCTTGTTGCTCTCCGGAGTCGGCCCGGCGAAAGAACTGGAAAGCGCCGGTATTCGAGCAGATCACGATCTACCGGGTGTAGGCAAGAATCTTCAGGACCATCTAATGGTGTCGACTGGTTATCTTTGCACCAAGCCCGTAACGCTTGCCAGCGCCGAATCGGTGCCGAACTTTTTGCGCTATTTGCTGCTTAAACGAGGACCTCTGGTATCAAATGTTGCCGAGGCCGGGATATTTCTGCGCACGAAGAGCGGGCTCGTTGAACCGGACCTGCAGCTGCTTTTCGGACCGGCGTATTACGTGAATCACGGGCTTAAGCCGCGTAGAGAACATTGTTTCGGTTTCGGTCCCACCCTCATTACGCCGGAAAGCCGGGGCGAAATTATTCTGCGTTCAGCCAATCCCCTCGATCCGCCTGCAATTCGGGCGAATTATCTATCCACCGAAGCCGACATGCGGGTCATCGTCGGCGGAGTTCGGGTGTCTCGGCAGCTCGCGCACTCCAAGGCATTTGAGGCTTACCGGGGGGAGGAATTGCATCCCGGAGCGAAGGTGAAGAGTGACGGCGAAATCGCCGAATTCATTCGTCAGGAGGCCCAGACGCTCTACCATCCCGTCGGAACCTGCAAAATGGGAAATGATTCCATGGCGGTGGTGGATGCGCGGCTGCGAGTTCGAGGAATTGAAAAGCTGCGCGTGGTGGATGCCTCGGTGATGCCGCAAATTATCGCGGGCAATACGAACGCTCCGACGATCATGATCGCGGAGAAAGCTGCCGACATGATTCGGGAGGATGCTTAATCGTCAACGAGTTCCGGTCTTAGCAACTGCACATTCGTTCATTTCTGCTATTCTCTTTCGCGTGCGAAATTCATTTCGATTCGCGGCGTTTCTCTCTGTCGTAGGTATTTTCGTCCTAACTGCGACTACCCAGCCTAAGAGTCAGAGTTTGCAGGCGTCGATGCCAGCGCCATCGCAGCAAATACAGCAGCCTGGGATCGCGCCTCAGCAAAATGTGCCACCACCGGTAACTACACCACAGATCGCGCCGCAGCCGCAAGTCCATGCTGGGCCCGTGATCGTTCTGGATCCGGGGCATGGCGGGACGGACACCGGAGCGCGCGGACAGAGCGGAGTCATAGAGAAGGACATGGTTCTGCTGTTTGCTCGAACGTCGCGCTACGCTTTGGAACGCGAAGGATTTCGCGTCGTGATGACGCGAAACGACGACTCAAATCCCTCTTACGACGATCGCGCGGCGACCGCTAACGCCTATCGCGATATAATTTTTATCAGCTTCCACATATCTTCGACTGGAACGCCACACACGGCGCGCGCCTATTCCTACGTGTTCTCTGAAACGGAACCAAACACGAGCGTGGTAAGCGCGAATGCAAATTCGCTCCCGATCACGCCCACCAAAACGACTAGTTTGCTGCCCTGGGACGTAGCACAACGCCCGTTCGTGAACACGAGTCGTCATCTAGCGGACATTCTGCAGGCAGATTTGACCATGCGCTTTGCGGGTTCGCCGGCGACATCTTCGGCAGTAGCGGTTCGAGGATTACGTTCGGTGGCGGGGCCGGCGGTGGCTATTGAAATTTCAAATGTGGCTGTTTCGGACCCAAACGAGCTGGTCGCAATGGCGGCACCGGTAGCGACCGCACTTGTCCGCAGCGTAGTTGCGGCGCGCCCGGGCGGCGCCCCGGCAGCCGTTCCAGGGACGAAATAATGCCTCGCAATCTCAAAATAACTCTGGCGATTCTGTCGGTGGCCGTGGTGATCGGCCTGATCAGCTTGCGTGGGTTGCATCGGCGAATTCAACGCCTGGCGGAAAATCCAACATCCGAAGAGCAGGCAAGACGCGATCTTCTGGCAGCGACAGCATCCGCACCGAACGACGCGCGGGCGCAGGCAAAAATTTTCTGGGCAGCGGGTCCGGATAAAATTCAGCCCGTGCAGGTGGCCATGGCGCTGTCTGCCGATCCCGTGAAACGCGCCAAAGAAGTTTTGAACGAGCTTATCGGTGAATCTCCTTCCGCGGAGCAGCAGACGATTCCGGCGGACACCGTGCTGCTCGGTTTTTATATGCTTCCGGACGGAACCGCAATTGCGGATTTTTCCGATGCGCTGGCTTCCGAGACACCGTCTGGGATATTGAGCGAAGAAATGGCCGTGGATTCGATCAGGCGGACGCTCGAAAATAATGTGCCTGGTCTTAGCCGGCTAAAGATTTTAATTCACGGACAGGAAGTGGACACGCTAGCGGGGCATGTAGATTTGACAGGGTTCTTCGATCTGAATCCCCCGAGTGCGCAAGTTCCAGCGGCGGTGCCGGCCGGAACTCCCGCGCAGAGCGGCGCTAAGAAGTGAATTCGCTCGACCTGGCTGTGCGCTTTAGAATGTTTGTTTTGACGCGCACGCAGTTTCGTGTTTCGACTTCCACGATCAGTGCTGTCCCATTAAAAGTCGAACAGATTCAATTGCATACAGGACTCGTCGTCCGGGAACTCGTCGCTGAAGTTGGAAAACCCTTCTAAAATGGGGGCTTTCTCGAAAGCGGTCACGCTGAGAATCTGCAAGATTTTGTAGAGGCTCAGCTCCAGCCCCAGTTGCTTTTTGACAATCGCCACCAGCACGTAAACGCAGACGGCCACCCAAACTTGAGTCTTCACCGCGTTCTCGCTGGTGCCGTAGAACGCCTTGATGCGTAGGTGCTGTTTGATCCAGCGGAAGAACAATTCCACCTGCCAGCGTGCCCGGTACAGTTGGGCGATGGTCAAAAGCGGAAAGAAGAAAGTTGTTGGTCAGGAAGGTGAGTCGTAAGTCCTTCTCGACATCGAAATCGCGGAGACTTTCGCGATAGGTGAGTTGAGCGAAGGCCAAACAAAGGAACTGATCCCATTATATTGCGTCGGGAGGAAGTTCACGAGCTGAGAGAAAACGGTTCGGCCAAGATTCATCCACTGCCTCCAGAACAAGCGAGGAAGCAGTAACATGGGGCCAAACGAGAAGCAAAAAATTGAAATCGAAAAACTTCACCGGGACCCTTTACCTCCACTCAATCAAGCAGTTACAGCGGACTACTCAGACTTTCTTGGGACAGCACTGTTCCACGATGTGTTGACACCCGCAGCGGTAGTCGTCAAACTAACGGTGAAGATTCAAGCACACCAGCATTAACCCGAGGAAGGAGACTTTATCTTGCGAGCAGACGGACGCGCCGCGGATCAATTGCGGCCGGTGAAAATTACACCCGACTTTATTCCTCACGCCGAAGGCAGCGCGTTGATTGAGGCGGGGCAAACACGGGTGATCGTGACCGCGACGGTGGAAGACGGTGTGCCATCGTTTTTGAAAGGCTCGGGTAAAGGCTGGGTCACCGGCGAATATGGAATGCTGCCGCGCTCGACTGAGAACCGTACGCCGCGTGAATCGAGCCGAGGACGGCAGTCGGGGCGGACGCTTGAAATTCAAAGGATGATTGGGCGAACGCTACGGGCGGTTACGGATTTGAAAGCGCTGGGCGAACGAACGGTGTGGATCGATTGCGACGTGATTCAGGCTGATGGCGGCACGCGCACGGCTTCGGTTACCGGAGCATTTGTGGCGCTAGCGCTGTCGCTGGAAAGAATGGTTGCGGGCGGAATGCTGCGGCGGGTGCCGCTCAAAGATTCTCTGGCGGCCACCAGCGTGGGAATCGTGCAGGATGAATTGCTGCTCGACCTGGCTTACGAAGAAGATTCGCGCGCGCAAGTGGACATGAACGTGGTGATGACCGGCCGCGGAGAATTCGTGGAGGTGCAGGCGAGCGCGGAGGGGCGTCCCTATACTCAGCGCGAACTCGAATTGCTGCTTGAGCTGGCTGCGGGAGGAATTCGCAAGCTTACTGAGGCGCAGAACGAATTGCTGCACATGAATTTCTTGAGTCACGCGCGGTAGCAGCGCACGCAGGGCTCACCCGCGCTATGAAACTGCTTCTGGCGTCATCCAATCCGGGCAAGTTGCGGGAGTATCGCGAGCTTGTTAGGGATGCTGGAATCGAGTTGGATGAGCTACCAAATCTCCGAGAAATCGAAGCGTTTGAAGAATCCGCACCAACATTCGCGGAAAACGCGGCGGGAAAAGCGCAGTACTACAGCAGATTCACGAGCGAGACGGTGCTGGCGGATGACTCGGGGCTGGTAGTCCCGGCACTCGATGGCGCCCCCGGAGTCCACTCCGCGCGTTATGCCGGTCCGAATGCGACCGACCTAGACCGGATTCAAAAGCTGTTGCGTGAAATGAAAGATAAGAAAGGCGACCAGCGGGGCGCCAGGTTCGTTTGCGTTAGCGCGATCGCGAGGCAAGTCCGCGTGGCCGCTGTGACTTCTGATTTCGCGCAGGGCGTGCTAAGGGAGGAACCTCGCGGCGACAATGGATTCGGCTACGACCCAATTTTTATGTTCACCGAACTCGGTCGCACATACGCCGAGCTCACCAACAAAGAGAAAAATCTTTATAGTCACCGCGGAAAAGCCTTTAGAAGGATGCTATCGCTCCTAACCGGGAAATGAGTTGCCACTTTTACCCGGGTGACCGCGTCTAATGTTGTTGCAGCCTCAATGCGCTTGCGTTCTGTATGCTGAGGGGCTACAAAGAAGGCTCGTGTTTCTCCTGGGTGAATCATGGCGACGTCCCGCGCGGCAATTGCGATACAACCGTCACTGCTTTCTAGACTGGACGAGGCACGCGCACGCACAGACAGTCTGTTTAATCTACTGACCCCCAATTCCTTTTACGATCGGCCCATTCCTGAACGACACCGGTTGATTTTTTATCTTGGGCATCTTGAGGCATTCGATCAAAACCTTCTAAGTGGGCCGCTGGGATCGGAGTCGCAGGACGCGTCGATGGACAAACTCTTTGCATTTGGTATCGACCCGGTGGGCGGCGGTCTGCCGACAGACGTGCCCGGCGATTGGCCGAGCATCACGACTGTTGAAAAGTATAAGAGAGGCGTGCGCGAGAGGCTGGACGCCAAATTGCGCAACCGCAGCGGACTAGATTCTAAAGAGCCTGCGCTTGTTGACGGAACGTTGCTGCATGTCGCGATCGAGCATCGGCTGATGCATGCGGAAACGCTCGCTTACTTGTTACACAACTTGCCGATTGAACGAAAAACTCCGCAACCTTCGCCGTATGCGGATCCAAGTCCTGCGCCCGAACAACGACAAGTCGTGATTCCTTCCGGAACTGCCACGCTTGGCCAGCGCAGGGACGGGGCAGAACGATTTGGCTGGGATAACGAGTTTGAGGTGCAGGAATTTATTGTTCCGAGCTTTTCGATTGATGTTTTCCCGGTCACCAACGGCGAATTTTTAAAATTTGTCCAGGCGGGAGGATATGAGGACTCGCAATACTGGACGCCGGAAGATTGGGCCTGGAGAATTGAGCGGCGAAACGATCATCCCTTTTTCTGGATGCCTCAGTTGAATTCAAGTCCTTCCGATCCCGGCATGCAGTGGAAGTACCGCGCGATGTTTGGAGCCATGCCGCTACCGGAATCTTGGCCGGTTTATGTGAGCTATGCGGAGGCATCGGCTTTCGCGCGCTGGGCCGGAAAACAATTGCCTACGGAGGCTCAGTGGCATCGCGCTGCTTACGGAAAGTCTGAGGGTGGCGAGCAAATGTATCCATGGAGCGATACTGCGCCGGAGGGGCATCACGGAAATTTTCATCATCAGCGATGGGATCCTTGTCCGGTGGACGCGCACTCTGCGGGAGCCAGCGCCTTTGGCGTTTTCGATCTTCTGGGCAACGGCTGGGAATGGACGTCAACGCCGTTCGGCCCGCTGAACGGATTCAAACCGTTCCCGTTTTATCGCGGCTATTCCGCGGACTTCTTCGACGGCAAACATTTTGTTATGAAGGGCGGCTCGGCGCGCACGGATGCTTGTATGGTGCGGCGATCTTTCCGGAATTGGTTTCAACCCCACTATCCATATGCGTATGCCACATTCCGCTGCGTGGAGGAATAGACAATGGCATCTGCTCCGCAATTAGCTTCTTCGCTTCTTGCCAGCCAGGCCCTGGCCGAATTTTCGTCGGATGTGCTTGTAGGATTGGGCCAGCCGGGACAAAAAGAGCTGCCTTCAAAATATCTATACGATGAAGTGGGCTCGGCTCTGTTCGATGTGATTTGTCTGCTTCCAGAATACGGATTAAGCCGGGCCGGAATGCGGACGCTGAAGCGCTACGCGCCCGATATCATTTCTTGCCTCAACGGTCCGTTCGTTGTTGCCGAGCTGGGCAGCGGCAGCGGGCAGAAGACGCGTTTTTTGCTGGAAGCGCTTTCTCGCCGGCAGCGAGTGAACTATTACCCGATCGATATTTCCGGCAGCGCGCTTCACCGTTGCCAGCAGGAACTTGGCGAAATGGACCGAGTCAGCATCGTCGGCTTCGAGCGAGCGTATCTCGATGGTTTGCGCGAAGTAGCTGCGCGGCGCCGCGATGGAGAGCACCTTTTGGTCCTCTTTCTTGGCAGCACGATTGGCAATTTCGACCGCCCGGCGGGCGACCAATTTCTTCGCGAGGTTCGCAAAGAATTGCGTGAAGGCGATGCTTTATTGCTTGCCACGGACTTGGAAAAGCCCGTACCGCAATTGCTGGCGGCATACGATGATGCCGCGGGCGTTACAGCGGCATTTAACAAGAATCTTCTGGCGCGGATTAATCGCGATCTGGACGGAGATTTCGATCTCGCACGCATCGAGCATGTTGTTTGCTGGGACGAAGCGGAGCGGCGAGTGGAAATGCATCTTCGATCAAAAGTGTGGCAGCGAGTGACGCTGCGCAAGGCTCGCTTCAATTTCTTCTTGCGCGAAGGCGAGACAATTTGGACGGAAAGCTCGCACAAGTACAATCCACAGGAAGTCCCGCAGATGGGCGAACGCACCGGTTACCGCTGCGCCGGCCAGTGGTTCGATAGCGAGTGGCCGTTTGCGCAGAACCTCTTCTTTGCCGTATAAAAAGTCCCTGGAGCGTCAGTGGCCAAGGCTGCGTGGAACGGGACAGTTCTAGCGGAAAGCAACCGGACAGTTGTGGTTGAAGGAAATCATTATTTTCCGCCGGACTCAGTCCATTGAGAATTCCTGCGATCGAGCGATACGCATACCATTTGCCCAGGGAAAGGAAAAGCGAGTTATAGACACGTGGAAGTGAGCGGCCAGCGCAACGCCGATACTGCCCGGTATTACCCCGAACCGAGCCGCGCCGCCAAGGAAATCAAGGACTATGTGGCTTTCTGGAATGGAGTGCGGGTGGAAGCCTAGCCTGTCCATGATATAGTTTTTCGCCGGATGAAGAAAAAGCCAAAGAAAATTGCGAAGAAAAAATCCGCAGGAAATCGCGTTTCGGGGAAAGCTACTTCCGCGAAAGCCCTGGGCCGCGGCAGCGGAATGCGCGGCACCAATCCCGAGCGCGTGCGATTGATTTTGAGCAAGTTGGATGAAGCTTATCCTGACGTGACCTGCGCGCTCACGCACGAGAATCCATTTCAGCTTCTGATCTCAACGATACTTTCAGCGCAATGCACGGACGTGCGCGTGAATCAAGTTACCGAGATGCTTTTCCGGAAATACCCGGACGCTAAGGCGTTTGCTTACGCGAATCCAGCGGAACTTGAGCAAGACATCCGGCCAACCGGGTTTTTTCGCAACAAGACGAAATCGATCATGGGCGCGAGCAAGAGGATTGTGGAGGAGCTGCACGGCGAAGTGCCGAAGAAAATGGAAGAGATATTAAAGCTGCCTGGAGTGGCGCGGAAGACGGCCAACGTCGTGCTGGGCACCGGATTCGGAATTGCATCCGGGGTAGTGGTTGATACACACGTTCTGCGACTATCCCGACGGCTCGATCTAACGAAAAATACGGATCCGAAAAAAGTTGAGCAGGATTTGATGCAGATCATTCCACGTGAAAAGTGGATTTTGTTTTCTCACCAATTAATATGGCACGGGCGGCGTGTGTGCCAGGCGCGCAAACCGAAATGCCTGGAGTGCAACCTCGAGACGATTTGCTATTCGAAAGACAAGACCGTCTGAGGGGCAACGCGAGCGATCCCTTTGATTCAATCTGCGCTGATGCCACAGCGGGCACAGCATGCTGTGCCCCTACGGGCAAAACCCTGCTCTCTCAAGGTAAATGTAAGGCACTATGCGCGCTCGTTGTCTTGCGCGTGAATGTGTTTCAAATGATCCATCAGCGCGCGCTGGCTTCGCGTGGAGAAATGATTTCGCCGCTGGACGAGACCCACCTTGCGCCAGGCATGGTCGTCTTCCACGCGGATGAATTTGCATCCCTTGCGTTTCTCGACTGCCATTTCCGGGACGATTGAGACGCCCATACCAGCGGACACCATGGCCAGAATGCCAGAAAATTGACCACTCTCGAAGACGATGCTTGGATTCAAATTGGAGCGCTGACAAGCCGAAATCGCATTCTCGCGGAAGCAATGCCCTTCTCGCAAGAGAAGGAAAGGTTCGGTCTTGATTTCTCGCAACCGAATACTGTTGCGTTTAGCGAGACGATGTTTTGCGGGAAGAACGACGTAAAGACATTCCTGAAATAATTCTTCGCAAACAAGCTCTTCACCTCGCACGGGCAGGGCTAGCAGGGCCATGTCGATGCGCCCGTCATGTAGACGCTCCAGAAGAATTGGGGTTATTTCCTCGAAGACGCTGACTTGAATGGTGGGATGCTGGCGGGCAAAACTAGTGAGCAACGCCGGAAGAAGATACGGTGCGATGGTCGGGATTGCTCCGACCACAATCTTTCCTCTCTCGGCGCCAGCCATCTCTTGAATCTCGGTGCGGGCCTCTCCGACCTGCCTAAGAATCGCCTCGGCTTTGGGAAGGAACGCCGTTCCAAACTGGGTGAGTTTGGCGTTGCGTGGAAAGCGTTCAAAAAGCTTGGCGCCCAGTTCATCCTCCAGTTTCAAGATTTGCTGAGAAAGAGAAGGCTGAGTGACATGCTCGGAGGCTGCCGCACGGGTGAAATTCCCGGTGCGGGCAACGGCTCGAAAATAGCGCAGTTGATGAAGTTCCATGATTTTGTCCGAGGAGGTCGTCGCTACGTTTTCCCTATGAATGCCATAGTATCTATATATTAGACCTATGGGTTCGCGGCTTCTAGCATCTTCGCAGGAGGCTTAAATGGCAAAGAACGAACCGGTAAGAGCAGGAGACGTAACACGGCGCGTGGGCGTGGAAGTAATTGAAGCGCGCGGCGTGGATGTTGAGAAGCTGATCAAGATGCTGGTGGCCAACGCTGCGGCTGAATTTGCCAGCACATACTATTACTACACAATCCTAAGGATGCATCTGGCAGGACACGAAGATTACAAAGAAATTTGCGAAGACGCGCGTTTGGAAGACCGCGCGCACTGGGAGCTGATCGTGCCCAGGATTTACGAGCTCGGCGGAAATCTCCCCAACGACCTGAAAGAATTCCACGACCAAGCCGGTTGCAAAGCGGCTAAACTTCCGGACCCGCCGACTGCGGTCAACATTCTGACTCTGCTTCTGGAGTCTGAGCGTTGCGCCATCCGCAGCTGGAGCGCGGTGTGCGACATGACGTTCGGAAAGGATCCGCGGACTTACGACATGGCTGCTCGCATTCTGAATGAGGAAATCGAGCACGAAGCGTGGTTCATCGAGCTGCTGGCGCACGAGCGCGATGGGAAATCGATTCCGTCCGGCCATTTCCGCCGCGGAGAACCTGGCGAGGCTCCCTACAGCAAGAATCGCGGCTTTTACAACCCATAGACTACTGCCGTTAATCGAGGAAAACGGTTGTTGCGCGGTGTGGATTTGACCGCGCCGCGCAACAATGAGTTTGAATGGCTAGAACTCATTTCAAAACCCGGCGTAAGGTGATCATCAAACAGGCGATATGAAAGAACGCTTCATAGATTGTGGTCGAGCGATCGTAGCGAACGACCAGACGGCGAAAGTTTCCGAGCCAGGCAAAGGTGCGCTCCACTTTCCAACGGCGCCGATAGCGGCGCAGCGCTCGACCGTCTTGGGTGCGCGGCTTGCTGCGATTCCACCGATGCGGCGCGACCAATTCGATCCCGCGTGCCGCCAATCGCTCGCGCAATGGATCGCTATCGTAGGCGCGATCAGCAATCACACGCTGGGGTTTCTGACGTGGCCGCCCACCGCGATGTCGCCGGCTCACACGAATCGACGCGAGCGTTTCTTCCGCGAGCCGGACTTCGTTGGGCGATGCAGAGTAAAGTTGCTTTCCCAGAGGAACACCCTGGCCGTCGACCACCACCATCCACTTCGTGCCCTTGCCCCGCTTGGTTTTTCCAACTTTCGAGCCCCTTTTTTGGCCGGAGCGAAACTGCCGTCCAGAAACGATTCGCTCCAGTCGAGTTGCTCGCGTTGGTTCAGTTCCGCCAGAAATGCGCGCCAAATGGTGAGCCAGACCTCTTGCTCTTCCCAATCCCGCAGTCGCCGCCAGCAGGTCGCCGGTGAAGGAAACTCGTCGGGCAAATCCTGCCAGCGAGCGCCGCTGCGCAGAATCCACAGAATCCCTTCGAGCACTTTGCGGTCGTTGGCTGGCGGTCTGCCACCACGCGGGCGCTTGGGCCGCTTCGGGAGCAAGGGACCGATCTTTTCCCATTGGGCGTCGGTCAGCAGTCGACCGTATCGCGCCATCGGTCCTCCCTTGGCGCTGCTGCCCGAATTTATCTCGCGTTTTCGCCAAACTAACATCAACCTTTCAGCACGTTGTATCTAGTTTTGAAACAGGTTGTATAAAGCAGAAACGAGTCTTCCGGAGTGACTTCAACCACGCCTTACATTGTTACCTTGGAAACGCCTCAATGCAAAAAATCCGTGCGCGTAGAAGCAGACCAGTTCATCTGGGATGCCGCCAATGCACAAGGGATCGTCTTGCCTGCGATTTGCCATCAAGGACGTTGCTTAACTTGCGCGGCACGAATGATAGGGCCAGGAAATGTCGATAACAGCCGCGCCGATTCTTACTTTCCGCAGGATTTGGCGGCCGGCTTCGTGTTGCTCTGCACCGCCCGGCCGCTTGCGGACGTGCGTATTCGCACGCACCAGGAAAACGAAATGCGAGCCCACCGGCTGGAGCTCGGGCTTCCCGCGCCGTATGCATGAGAGATGATCGACTTAGGCGGACTTATTCGGATGCGGCGAGCTATTGCCTTCCACAGCTTTTTCTTCAGCGGAAATTTCGACGCGCTCGCGCTTCACATCGAGGCGAATTCGAGCGAACAGGTTCATATATAGAGTTTGCGACCCATACAAGCGAGAAACCGGCAATTAAATAGCCGCGCCAATACGCCGCGACCCATGGGGCGAAACGTGAACCGGGGGAGACAAAGGGCATTCCGCCGGTGGCCAGCAGATAGTACAAGCCAAGTATTGGCGCCCGCTATAGTTTCAAGATTTTGTGGACGGTTGAAAGGCTTCCGGAGGGTCGAGAGAGCACTGTTTCCAAAATGCGGCTTCAGACAGTGAACCATCCTGAAGCGCCTTCAGGCTTTCCATAGTGGCAGCGATTTGTCCGCCATCGGCGGAATCGAAGACAATTACAACTCCCGCAACTTTTTCACCTGACGAAGTCATATCGTTGTAAGCGTTCAGCAGAAGGGATTTCGCATACTTTCTCTTTTCCGCTGCGCTCGACGAAGCCCCCGCAATTGGCTCGATCCATACGATTCGGACACGCTTTCCTTGCAGAGGATCCCACTTCCCGCTGAAAGTATTCGTTTCTTCTCGAGCGACTTTGAAAAGATTTGCACTGGCGGGCAATGCGCTGCTGGCTTGCGTTCCACCCGGGCTATAACCAGCCGGCAATTCAACTTGAAAACGCCGGATCCAACCTCGAGAGGCGCCGGAAATTTGCACGTGGACCCAAGAACTTTCGAGGCTGATAATTTGAAACTCGTCTTCCTGGTCCGCGGAGAATAAAACCTGAGCGCCTTCTTCCGGTTTTGAGTAAACGGCGACTCCCGGCTTTTTCACGACCACCAAGTCCACCGGCCGTACCTGATTTTTTTGAATTTCCTCGAGACCCTTTATATCAGCGCTAATTTGCCGAGCCTTTTCTTCCACAATGGCGCGCCGAGCTTGTATGGATTCGATACTCTCTCCCGGGGCGGGGTCGGCTGGCACAGTTCCACGCGGTTTGGCGGAACGGGCGGCCGGAGCGGGGGCAACAAGAACATCTTTATTTGAGGATGATTCGCCGTTGGCAGAAGCGGATGAACCAGGCTGCGCGGGGGTCGCGGCGACGCCGGGCGTCTGAGGCGACGGCTTAGGCGCATACAGCGGTCCCGGGGCCGGAGTGCGAATACGAGTGGCGGGAGCGTGGCCCGAAGCGTTTCGCGCCAAAGCGTCCTCCATGCGGTCCAAAAGATCGGTCTCCACGTGACCATTCGAAGTGAGCTCCCGGTAACCGGAGCGCGCCGATTCCGGATCGGTAAACCACGCCGTTATCTTCGATGTGACCCGGACCGTTGTTCCGCCGCTGGCAGCGGGGAGCACTTGCAGTGTGCAAACATAATAGCCGCGCTCGTAGTCTTTGAGGGGCTGGTCACCGACATCAACAAAGCCGTCGAGTATCGGAAGACGGCCGCTGGAAGAGGACTTAAGGTCATCTACCGCTTGCTGAACTTGCGCAACAGAATTGGAGAAGGTTCGCTCAACTGGACGCGCCTGGGCGACAGCATGCCCGGCGATTATCAGGATGCCAAAGAATAAATTCGCTACACAAAATAAGAGTCGGGCTGATTTTGTCACGGTAAGGGCTCTACCTGGTCTTGCCGAAGCCATCCGCGTTGGCCTTGGTCGGTTTCCACGCCATACCAGTACGGGGTGATGATTTCAATCACAACCTGTGTATTCGCTACTAGATTTTGCAATTTGGCGGCATGCTGGAACGGAGCGGCTTTGAGTTCAGTGTTCGGATTTTTGACTCGAACCTCGATGTCATGGCGAAGGGTGTGCGCCCGCGCTTCCAAATCCCGCAGTGAAGTTTCCGCTGAATTGAGTCGGGCAAGCTCCTGGTCGCGTATTTTGGACGCGGCCCGGGCTTCGTCTTCCTTTTGTCTCTGCTTCACAAGCTCCGCGGTCTGCTGCTCTTCCCGCTGGATCTTTAGGATGCGAGCGTTGACCTCAGCAAATTCGCTGGTTTCGACAGTCGTGTCAGACGCGTGAACTCTGCGCGAGGCATCTTCCACAAATACTGCATCGATTTGCAGGTGAGTTCGATTGGGTGCAACGCCCTGGACGATGTATCGCACGGTGATAGTTCCCATGTCGGCGCTGTCTTTGAAATGTTTAGGAGAGAGAGCGCCTCGACGCACCTTGTAGAAGACGCGACCAGGCCCCTGCCAAGCGCCGTAGTATGCGGACGACGTATCGGCTTCGGCTTCGGTTAGGTTGGTCTCACGGGCGTACACCCAGGTTCCATGAATGATGGTGTCTTCGGTAACAATCTGCACAGCTTTCACTACATCCTCTTCCGAGGCTTTCACATCAATCGCAAACCCTTCGGACTCCGTCGACTTCTCTCCCGCAAACGGCCCAACACCAACAGGTGATAAAACGAGCGCTAAAATTAACAGGCAGAATAGAAGAGCGCGGCGATGGAGTCTGTGCGCAGATATAATAATCATAAGGTCCTTCAGGCAATTCCTTTCCGAAGGTTGAACCGGTCACCGAGCGCGCCATTAAAATTGCAGAAAGCTGGAACGCTAAATCGCCGTTATCCTCCCGTCCGCGCTATTGTATCTGAAAGTTTGTCAAATTCAGCCGCGACGATTGAGCGGCCTGCGGAACATCGCTTGGCCTAGAGCGTTCGCGCGAACGGAATGTGGATAGATGGAGTAAGATTTTGACAGGAATCGCACGGGAACCGGGCGGCAAAGAAGCGGCGGATTTGAATGGTCGAGCGGACTGGGATGGAAAAGGTGGCCGATTGGGTGGCCCCACGGCTTCTCGTCGTGGACGATGACGCAGAGCTGTGTGAACTCGTCGCAGAATATCTGACTCCCGAGGGATTCAAGATCGAAGCGATTCACGACGCTATCCAGGGCTTGGACCGCGCGCTCTCCGGCGAATATTCGCTGATCATTTTAAACGTGATGCTTTCGGGAATTCAAGGATTTGAAGTGCTTCGCCGGATTCGCGGGAAATCTCGCATGCCAATCATAATGCTCACTGCCTGGGGCGAAGGTGTGGATCGAATCATCGGCCTGAACATTTTCCTTTTTTTCTGGCTGGCCCTGGTTTTGATCAGCACAACTCTAATTTATTCGGTGATGACCTCGCAATTGGAATTCACTCTAAGCTGCTCCGAACAGTCCGATGGACTTTAATCCCGGATATGAAGGATGCCGCGGCGTAGAATCTGGATTTCCAACGGAGCCCGCAAAAAGGCTCGCGGCAAACTCAGCATTCATGGCGATCAAAAACATAATAGGTCCAGTTAATCCCGTTCTTCTCGCGACGTACGAAAAGCAAGAAAATCCGCTTCGTGAAATGTCCAGCACCTCGATCCTCAAGCGAGCCCCAGTTGCTCCGCGTAGTGCTGGCACCTCTCGCCGTCCACGCCCGTCGCGTCTTCCTTCGCGCTTTATCCCTATCGACGCCGAGGTCGGAGGTGAGATTGCGCAAATCAAAGGCGTCTCGAACTTTATATCGGTCCAAGACCAAGTGATTTCTGCTCACGAATTTGGTTTGAGAGGAGGGTCTTGGGCAGTGGCGGCGCGGTCCTCGAGCGTGGCGCGGAAGACACGCGTCTGGTCCGTGTAGAAATTGAGAAAACCGAAGCTCCCGGCGCGTGCCACAAGGGAGTAGCTTTTTATGCGGCCGCCGGCATCCGGATTTCCGGGAGTGTATTGCAACGTATAGTGAACCGACTCCGCTGACTGCGCTGCTTGCAGGGCGCGATCACCGAGAACTTCCAGTGAGCGTGGGTAGCTGCCCTTAGAGACTTGGTAGCCCTCGAGCCCTTCTTGCAGCGTCGCGAGAGTTTCGCGAGCACGCAGCTCCGCCGCGGGCTTTGACCCTGATAAACGCCACGGCAAGGCGAACCACGCGATCGCCCAAAGAATCGTGATTATGGCGCTCCACAGCACAGTAGCAGTCAGGAAGCGCGATTTTTTTTCCGGCTTAGTGATTTCATTTCCCCCAGGGGCCGTCAAGTCCGCGCCGCAAGCGGGACACAGGTCGCTCGCCTGATGGATGGCTTGCTCGCATGCGGGGCAGGCGTACATTTGGCGACAATCTTACCAGTTTTCCCGCGATGGCAGCGAGTCTTGAATCGTAGGGATGAAGAATTTAGGACCAAACGGCGAGTCCGCGGCAGTTCCGGGGACCTCAGTGCTTATCGTCCAGGAGACGTCCCAAAACATCCGCGTTCGCAGTTGGCAGCTTGCAGACATAGTTCTCGCAAACATACGCTGTGGCACGATCCTGGATCCGATGGACTCCTGCCATAACAGGCAACCAGCGGGCGAGCTCCTCTTGACCGATACCACCATCTGCCAGGAGGAGAATTTTGTTTGGGAGGAACCTGGTGTTTACCTGCCGCAACAGTTCACGGGTGTCCTGGGAGGAGAGGGCACCGGCGATGAGGATTTGTTTGGTTTGCGCGAGCCGAAAATCGAGAGCGGAAGCAAGCGCCGGAAGCGCGGCCGGATCAGACTCAAGCCGAGCTGCGAAAGCGGAGATCGTATTTTGCGCTCTAACGCGCCACTCAGCGCGATCCGTGAATTGCGCGAGGCGCAGAAGGTTCATGGCGGTGGTCGAATTGGGCGAGGGTTCGGGACCGTCATAGGCTTCTCGAGTACGGCTGAGTAGCAAATGATCCGAAGCGCCAGCATCAAAATAGCCGCCGTCCTTGGGGTCTTCGAATAACCGGTCCTGGTTTTCTTGCAGTGAGACGGCCCAGGTCAGCCAATGGACATTGAAGTCAGCCTGGTAAAGATCTAAAAGGCCGCTAATGAGAGCGGTGCTGTCATCAAGAAATCCATCCACGCTAGGACCACCCGCACGATAGCTGCGCCACAATTTCTCGTTACTCGAATCATATAGATTTTCTTCAATGAATTTCGCCGTGGCTTGCGCGCGTTCGAGATAACGCGGTTCATTGAAAGCCTGGCTGGCGCGGGCCAGAGCGGAGATCATCATGCCGTTCCACGCTGTAATAATTTTATCGTCGATCGGCGGATGCGGGCGGCGAGAACGCGCTTCGAACAAAGTCTTCCGCGCGGCGGTAAGCTTCTCGGCGGTTTGTTCAATGGTTAGACTAAATTTCTTCGCCGTTTCCTCGGTCGAATGAGCTTCATACAAAACGTTCTTACCTTTCAGTTCGCGGCGAGCGTCCTGTTGCACGGGAACATTGCCGTCTGGTTCCACTCCATACGCAAAATCGAATACTTCGGCATCTTCCTTAGCCAACACGATTTCGATCTCTTTTGAGGTCCACACATAGAACGCTCCTTCACGGGTTTCAGGCTTGCCGCGGTTGACGCGGCTATCCGCATCCTCCGCGGAGGCAAATCCGCCCCGAGGTTGCTGCATCTCGCGCAGGGCGAAATCTAGAATATTTCGCGCAGACTTCGCATATGAGCGATCGTGAGTGATTTGGTAGGCGTCGGTGTAAACAATCGCGAGTTGCGCCTGGTCATAGAGCATTTTCTCGAAATGAGGGACGAGCCAGGTTGCGCCTGTGGAATAGCGGTGAAAACCGCCCCCGAGTTGGTCGTGAATGCCACCACGCTCCATCGCGCGGAGCGTGGTGAGCGCCATATCGAGCGCATCGCGTTGACCAGTGCGAACGTAATAGCGAAACAAGAAACACAATACAACGGGCCTCGGAAATTTCGGCGCTTCGCCGAACCCGCTGTTTTTGGCGTCGTAGGCCAATGCAAGCTGTTTAAAGGTCTGGTCTAAAATGGCGGGTTGCAAACGATTCGTAGCAAGAGGCTGCTGGTTAACGATTTGTATGAGTTGTGCGGCGCGCCCAGCAGTCTGCGTGATCAAATCGGGTTGTTTATTCCATGCGTCGGCAGCCTGTTGGAGTAGCGATTTGAGCTGGCCAGGGTCGAAATAGGTCCCGCCGAAAAAGGGTTTGCGTTCCGGGGTGAGCAGAACATTGAGGGGCCAGCCAGCGGTGCCGGTTGTGGATTCGACGTAGGATATGAACAGGCGATCGATGTCCGGACGTTCCTCCCGGTCGACTTTGACCGAAACAAAATACTGATTTAGGATGGCAGCGACGTTTGGATCGGAATACGACTCTCGCTCCATGACATGGCACCAATGACATGTGAAGTAGCCGATGGAGAGGAAGATCGGCTTGTTCTCCTTGCGGGCTCTGTCAAAAGCTTCATGGCCCCATGGATACCAATCAACCGGATTGTGCGCATGCAATAGCAGGTAGGGACTCTTGGCATTAATGAGCCGGTTGGTGTAGCGATATTGTTGTGTTCCCACGCGAGGCTGGGGAGACTGGCCATCGTTCGACTGAGCGGAGCCATGGACGGCGGCTTGAGGCAGTTTCCCTGCACTAGCCGCGAATGCAAGCATTAGTATGGCTGCACGAAACATGATTTCATTCTTCAGTCGAATCGAGAACGCGTATCGCTGAGGAAAAGATCAGAAGTGCGCCCGAGTAAAAAACCATCCATTCTCCTGAAATGCCGCGGAAGACTAAGGCAATGATTTGGTCCGGCTGCAACCCTTCGCGATGGCCAATTCGGTTCACAAACACAATAAAATTGAAAATCGCATAGGCAATGAGAAAATACGTCATCCATTTCATCCATCTCGGGCCAGTACGAAACGCCGCTCTCCAAAAATTCTCGCCCCGCGTACTGAGGAGCAGGACGACTGCAAATGCCGCTGCGATGGCCGAAGCGACAGCCCCGAACTGCAATGAAAATGCAAGGTAGCCGAATGGAGGTCTTCTGCCAAACAGTCCGAGGATATGCACGAGGATGCTGCCGATTAGCCCCACTGCGGAGAATTCAAGGAATCTACCCAGGAAAAAGCTCATATAGGCCTGTATAGCGCCGATTCAATGCCAATTTCAACTTTTCTTTCCAAAATGAAGGACTCCACCAATGCGGTGCCGCTGTCCATGGCCAGGGAAATCCACACTTCTCGATGAAGGCGAAAAGAGCTATAAAAGGGTGCTTACTAAGAAATGTGCTGGCCCGGTGTAGCGAATTGGAGCTAGGACTGATATTTCTGACCGGCTTGCTCTTGAGCCTCCATTGCGTGGGGATGTGCGGCGGGTTTGTGGCGCTGATATCCGTGGCACCCTCGCTGTCATCGGGCGTGGGGACGGCCGGTTCAGGCTCGGCCGCGTTAGCGGGCTCCTCCTGGCGGAGAGTGGTGCTACCGCAGCAGCTCGTGTTCAACGCAGGACGAATCGCGACCTACACCCTGCTCGGCGCGACGGCAGGAGCGCTGGGATCGTTCACGAGCCTGGTTTCAAACACTGGGAGAATACAAGCGCTGTTGATGGTGGCAGCGGGAGTGTTGATGATTTACACCGGGCTAGCGCTCGCAGGGCTAATGAAGCACTGGTCGCCGTTTAAAGCGAAGGTGGCGACGCCGCAGCCTTGGCTTGCGCGCGGATTCGAACACGTCACACGTCTGCCAAAATCAATGAGAGCGCTACCGTTAGGAGCGCTGCTGGGATTTCTACCGTGCGGGCTGATTTACGCGATGCTAGCCAAAGCAGCGTCGTCCGGGTCGGCGGCGTGGGGCGCGCTGGTGATGCTGACGTTCGGGTTCGGGACAGTGCCCGCGCTGTTACTCGTGGCGTTCTTTGCGGACCTATTTTCAATCGCGCTGCGGGAGAAACTGGTGCGCGTCAGTGGGCTTCTGCTCGCGGTGTTGGGTGCGATCACGCTGTACCGTGGGTTTTACTGGCTGACGCACCCGATGCAGAATCCTGCAGTGCATGACATGATGCATCATTTCTAGAAAGCTGAAAGCCAGGAGCCTTAGACTCAATGGTACCGGCAAGGATTTGCGCGCACTGCGGCCTGGCGTTGCGTGGAACGCCCACCGTGACGCAAATGGGGACCGAGGAAAAGCAGTTTTGCTGCTCCGGGTGTGCGTTCGTGTACCAGCTCGCAGGCGGGGGCCAGGAGGGCGATAGCTCGGAATCCTGGTTCCTGATACTACTCGCACTTGGCACGGTCCTCTCCGGCTTCATCATGAGTTTCGCGTGGGTTCTATATTTGTATCCAAACCTGCCCACTCATCTTCGCGACCAACTCCAATATATTCTGTTGGTATTGGCGACGCCCGTAGTTTTGGGGCTTGGTTATCCCTATCTGAAGCTTGCCGTGCAGGAGATACCGCGCGGGCGTCTTAGTATGGCGACTCTGATCACGGTGGGTACGGTGACCGCATACATCTACTCAGTTCGGCAGACTTTCCGGCATGGGCACGACGTTTATTTCGATACAGCTTCGATGGTGATCATCCTTGTCACACTTGGCAAATATCTTCAGGCCCGCGCACGGGCGCGCATGGCGCAAGCGATGCGCACGCTAGCGAAAGAGACACCAGCCCAAGCCCGGCGCCTGCGCGGGACGAGTGCCGATCAAGGAGAAGATCTAGTCCCCCTGGACGAGGTGCGCGCCGGAGACCTGTTGCGCGCGCTGCCCGCGGAGAAAATCGCAGTGGACGGGAAAATTCTCGAAGGGCGTACGACGCTCGACGAGTCCATTCTCACAGGTGAGTCGTTGCCAGTGATGCGCGGACCAGGTGATACGGTACTGCAAGGCACGGTGAACTTCGATGGAACGATCATTTATCAAGCTGTGAAAGTGGGCGAAGGCACGCTCCAAGCACAGATTGAGCGGATGTGCGCCGAAGCAATCGGGGCGCGAATGCCGCTGCAAACTCTGGTGGATCGCGTGTCGGCCTGGTTCGTGGGCGCGGTTATGTTATTTGCGCTTGGCGTAGTCGCGTACTACAGCGCCTTCCGGCACGAGCCTTTACTCGGATTTCTGAATGCGCTGGCGATACTGGTGGTGGCCTGCCCGTGCGCACTCGGAATCGCGACGCCGATGGCGACATTCGTGGGTCTGCAACGAGCCGCCAAGGAAGGGGTGCTGATCCGTGTGCCGGAAAATCTCGAGCGAATGTCAAAGGTCAATACGGTCGTGTTCGACAAGACCGGGACGCTGACGGAGGGAAAGCTGAGCGTCCTCGATGTGGTAGCAAGCGCGGACGCCGGAGTGAATCAAAACGCTCTGCTGCGGATTGCGGCTTCGCTTGAAAGCAATTCGGAACATCACCTGGGCCGCGCGATCGTGGCAGAGTTCCGAGTGCAAGGCGGTGAACTCTTGGCGGTGGAGGATTTCCAGAACCATCCGGGCGAAGGAATTGAGGGCCGCGTGCTGGCTGGCGAGGAAGTGTATAGCGTTCAACTGGGAACCTCGGTGAGTCTGCTGAAGAAAGGACTGTCGATGCCCGCAGACCTCGAGGGATCGTTGCCTGAGGCGGGGCTCGAGAGCCGCGTCTATGTGGGTTGGGACGGCGCAATTCGTGGGGTGATTCGCCTGCAGGACCATCTGCGTGCGGGCGCGATAATTGCGGTGAGGCAGTGCCGAGCCCAGAAACTTGAAGTGCATCTGTTGTCCGGGGACCGGAGCGCCAGCGCGCAACCGGTGGCGGCCGAACTGGGCATCAAGGACTGGGCCGCTGAGCAGCTTCCCGGGCAGAAAGTAGAATACGTTGAGGCGCTGCAGCGCAGCGGCCGCAAGGTGGCTATGGTCGGAGACGGCGTGAACGACGCGCCCGCGCTGGCCAGGGCGGACGTGGGTATCGCGCATCAGATCGGCACCGACCTAAGCAAAGAAGCGGCGGACGTTCATATCCTGGCGGGCGACATCACGTTGGTGCCGTGGGTACTTTCGCTTTCAAAGAAAACGTTCCGCCACATACAGGAGAATCTCTTCTGGGCATTCGTCTACAACGTAATCGCCATCGGATTAGCGGCAATGGGATGGCTGCGGCCTGTAATGGCGGCAGCCGCCATGCTGGTCAGCAGCTTAATGGTGGTGGGGAATTCGTTGCGGCTGGAGAGAGTACGGGGGCGTCGCGGAAAGGCTGCACCGTGGGGTTCGTCTGCCGCAGATTCTCTTCATCCAAACGCCGAAAAAACTGAGGTTAGTACGGCTTAAGGAGAAGGGGATCATCGACCAGGACCGGTCGTTGCAGCACATTGCCTGTGAACTGCGGTCTGATTGACAGCGGCAAAGATTGCAGCATCGAAAAACCGCAAATCCCTCGATACGCAGGAGTGCATGCTACTAGATAATTAGAATCCGCCCTTTCATCAATTTGGTGTAATAGATGTAATTTCCGCGTAAACCGAAGATAACGGCGTACACAAGCACGGAAATACCAAAAGTGAAAAGGATAGCCAAAGCGTAGATTACGACGACTTCCTTAAGTCCTTTGGTGAACGCCCAGATCGGCCCCCCCAAAAAGGCTGCCCAGTTCCATTTTCCTTTGTACTGTTCGTTTGAGTCTCGTATCTCTTGAAATTCGGTTTGATAATACTCGGAAAGTGCTGATGTGACCGCACTTGCCGTTGGCTTTGGCTGTGAAACTCCTGAGGTGGCCGTTCCGCAAGAGGGGCAAACCGGATCTGCGTCCTTCAGGGGAGCCCCGCACGAATTGCAATTCATCATCACTACCTCCGCCCGCGCGCAGTCGCTGCGATCGGCGAATCGTGGGCCATACTTATATACTAATCAGCACCCGATGTACTAGGATTTCGCGCGTGAAATCCTAGCCGGATGGCTTGGTACAGCGACTCGCAATCTTAGCCCTGTTCTGGAGAAGTGTCCCAACCGGTGTCCCTCGGTTCTTGCTAGGGCGGCCCAAAACGCCCAAAACGCTCGCCGCGCTCGCCGCGTTGACACTCCCAACGCTTGGTTCTACTATTGCCCGCGTCTTATCGCTTCCTCAAATGCGATATATCCCCTTTCTGCGCGCGGCTTCCTGGGCCTCCATGGTCATCCTCCTCAATTTGTATTTGACTGTGCTGAACGCATCTGCTCAAAAAGCCTTAGACCCTTGCAGCTATGTAAGCGATTTCGCCGAGGTATTGAGTTCGTCGACGAAAGACCACCTGAGGGCTCTCAGTGAGGAGCTTGACCAAAAGGCTCATGCGCAAATTGTGGTCAGTACGGTGAAATCACTCGATGGGCGCTCGATTGCAGATTTCTCGATCGATCTTGCAACGCAGCTCGGCGTCGGTCCGGCAAACTCGGAGCGCGCGGTGCTGATACTGCTTGCCGTGGAAGATCGGCAGTACCGGTTCGAAGTGGGCCCGGGCCTGGCGGCCATTCTCCCGGACAGCAAAACCGCCGCATTCGGGCGCGAAGCGATGCCTTATCTGCGCCAAGCGAACTATGACGCTGCACTGTTACGGATGTCTCGACGTGTTGCCGAAATCATCGCTCAGGACCGCGGGTTCACGCTCGGGACGCCCCAGCCTGCTCCTTCACCCCGAAGACTCGTATCAGAGCAGGAAGAGAAAGACTACGTGAGGGCAGCCATTGTGTTGGGTGCGCTTGGCTTAGTGTTAGTGCTGTACGCCGCCCTCAGACGTAAGCCGAGAGCGGGCTCGCGCACCTAACGCAATTGCCAGCGGCGGACTGCTTGGTCTAGCTTCCTTGGTTTGTATAGGCGCTCCTCGCTTTGCAGCGGCGAGCATCGTTGTTCCATCGTAAAATCAAGGCGCGGAGTTGATCCTCGAACTGACCAGCACGTCAGTATGAGCGTTCAACGCAAAGCCATATTCTTAGTGGTCGCGGTCCTGGTTGCGGTCGGCGGCTATTTCTATTTCCATCGCCGGCCGAGTGTCACGGACAAGGATTTCATCGTTATTGCAGATTTCACGAACACGACTGCTGACAGAATCTTCGACGACACGTTGCGCCAGGGCCTCGCGACCAAAACTTGGGAAATCGACATTCCTGAATATTGTCTCTGACCAAGAAATTGCGCAGACGCTGAGCCTCATGGCCAGCCCGCAGATCTACGGCTCAATCAGGACCTGGCGAGGCAGGTTTGCGAGCACTCGGGAAGCGTGTCAGTAATTAGTGGTTCGATTGCAACTACGGAAGATGGTAATAACGTCGGCCTCAACGCTGTAAATTGCAAGATGGGCCAGACTCTAACGCAGGAGGAGGTTACACCCGAGGATAAGGAACGTGTCCTCGCCGCGCTGAGAAGAGCCGCAACATCGTCGCTCGAAGCTCTTAAGACCTACAGCCTGCCTACGAAAGCAATAACCCAGATATCGAAGCAGCTCTTCGGCTCGTCCAGCACGCCATCAATCTCGACTCTAATATTTCCTCGGCATATGCTGCTCTCGGAACAAGCTACTACAACCTGCGCGACACAAAACTCGCGGAGGAAAACCTGAAGAAGGCGTATGAGCTTTGCGATCGGCTGAATCCTCGAAGTTGCAGTAATTTAGGATTGTCCAAAATTTATGCGGTTTCGAGGCATTCGTTCCAGTAGCTCCTTCGTGTTGGCCGTGGAAACTGCGTTGTCGTGGTTGCTGTGCCCCAGGGATGCTTCGCCATTTTGTTGAGTCACGGATACGTTATCTACGACCATCTAATCTGGATTTCAAAATGGGAAATTATCGTTCATGTACTTATAAGATAAATCCTGAAAGTAAAAACCAGGAGGACACTAAAAGGACTATATTCTAACGCAAAGCCCTTAACCGTAATGCGTAAGGCACTCAGGCTCCGCGTGAGGTTCACGTCTTGAGAATTCCTGTGGTTGCTTCTAAACGGGTTGGGCACGAGCGGTGCAAATTGGGATATTAGATTCGACGTCCGTCGCTCCGCTTATTGAGGAGAAGGGCGTTATGAGAACGACCTTCAAGAATCAACGCCGTGTGTTGGCTCTGGTACTTCTTGCGGTTGCGCTTTGCGCGCGGCAAACAGCCGCACAGTCTGAGTATGCTGTTGTTAAAGTCGAGGACCCGGGGACAATCGCCGGAACCGTTCGATGGACAGGCCCGATCCCCAAAATTCCCAAGTTGCCAATTACCAAGAATGCGGATACATGCGATCCTGAATCGCATAAGGTACGGGACCTCGAACGATTGTTGATCAATTCTGACGGAGGTGTTGCGAATACGGTCGTTTTCCTGAAAGACGTCACCAGGGGCAAGCCTATGGATCTCCCCGAAGCGCGCCAACACCTGGACCAGAGGACCTGCCGCTACATTCCACACATTATGCTCGTGCCGCAGGGCGGGAATCTAGATATTAAGAATAGCGATCCGGTCTTGCACACGGTCCATATGATGGGTGCGGCGAGCAACAACGTTCCGTTTCCCTTCCAAAATCACTCCATTCCCGTTGTCATGCGCAGGAGCGGAGAGGTGGACTTAAAGTGCAACGCCGGACACGTGTGGATGAACGCGCAGGTTCTGGTGGTGAAGCACCCATACTACGCAGTCACTGATGAGGACGGATCTTTCAAGCTCACTGATGTCCCGCCCGGTGAATACGAGATTGAGGCGTGGCATGAGGGCTGGCGGATCATTTCCGAAGAGAAAGTCCTGGACGTTGCCGCTCAGGTTGAAGTGAGTCGGCCGATTTACAGCCAATCCGAGACCTGGACGAAGGGAGTCTTGGTGCAGTCAGGCCGTACCAGCCAGGTGAACTTCGCTATTTCGGAAAAATAGGCAACGAGACAATCGCTCAAGTGAGTGACGAGATCAAATTAACGCTTCAAGATAATATCGTCAGATGGCAACCGATTGCGTCAAGCGAAACGATCACTGGGAGATCTCGTTATCACAGCCAAGACTCAGGGGTGATTCCAGAAGGTGATAAGATACCATACCCCCCAAATCAGCAGTGCGGCATATACGACAATCAACCACGTGTTTACTTTGCCAGTGCGCTCCTGAATCCCGGAATACTCATACGTGTGAATATCATGATCGTGCTCATTTTGCTTATTCATCTCGGTCACCTTTTTCCGCGTCTTCGATGCCAATCTAAAGCAACTGCCGACGAGCAAAACACCATCAATTCCGGCGATCTCTGGCCAATTCTATGCGACGCACAAGTAATAGATGGCTGCAGCTACCAGGACCGCGTACACAGCCAGCTGCCACGAAAAACCCGTCTGATCGTTCGAAGTGCTATTTGGCAGCCGGAGTTCTCCCCTGTGATGATTCACACGTTCACCAAATCGTGACTAAACCGCGAATCGTCCCTTGCTTCATTGTTGTACATGATGAATTTTGGCTTCTCAGGGTCACGATATTGGCCGTGGCGGACAAGAAGCAAAAACATGCAACATGCGTTGAGCGCAAACCCAAGGCCCGCTAAAAACGTCCAGAATAGAATGTCAGTGTCCATTTGTGTCTCCTCACTGATTCTTGGTAAGGATCAGATACGTGTCCGGAGGGCCAAAGGACATTACATAGTGAACGAGATCCCACCGTTGAGCCGGGTCGAGGAAGTCCGCGTACGACGGCATAGGAGTTCCGTCCAAGCCGGTAGTGAACGCCTTGTACAGATCCTGCGGTGCAGGCCCGCTCTTCATATCGGTACCGCCGTGCGTAAAGTTGCGCGCAGCGATGGGGTTGCCCCAATTGTCGCGCAAGGTGGAGGCAGAAGGACCGTTGCCCGTACCGTCCACACCATGGCACTCCGCACATTTCATCTGGTCATAGAGGCTCTTTCCGCGAGACACCGAGTCAGGCGTGTTGGGGGGCTCCGGCGGAATCACGATGACATCGCCAGGCGTCTCCTCCTTGAATCGGTCGGAGAACGTCTTGATGTACTGAATCACGAACCAGCGGTCCTCCTCAGTCAATTCATGCCAATTAGGCATAGCGGTGCCCCGAACCCCCATTGTAATTGTGCGGTAGAGATCGCCATCCGTGGGAATCGAGCCGGAAGGCGTCGAACGGAATTTGAAGATCCCGTCCTTGAAGATGCGCGGCTTGGTGGTCAGGAAGACCGCGGCAGGACCTTTCCCATCGCCCGTATCGCCATGACATCCATTGCACCGACGGACAAAGACTTTCTTGCCTTCCTGCACTCCGTCCTCGATGGCAGCCGGCACGAACGGGATGGACGACCCCGAGGAGACATAGAGGAAATTCTTACGCCAAGGGCCCAGATTCGAGCCGAGCTTCTGAATGTAGGCCACAAGCGCAACAGCGTCGTCGGTCGGAACCGGCCTGCCGTTAGCGTCTACGCCGTTATACAACCACGGGAACTGAGGCATGATCGAGTCGGGGACAACCATTCGGGGATTGAAATGATGGGCATAGTGCCAATCGTCAGCGACCTTTCCGCCTTCACGCGTCAGGTCGGGACCGATGCGGCGAGTCCCGAACATGTGTGGAACATCGTACGCATATTCGCCCTCCTGCGAAGGGGGCCCCCAACGGCGATCCTCGCCGGTCACGGGGCGGACATACTGGGAGTGGCAATACCAGCAGCCTTCCCGGATGTACACTTTGCGGCCCCTGGCCTCGAGTGGGGTGTAAGGTTGCGCCGGGACGACTTTTCCGTCCATCGTGACCACAGTCATCGCATGTGCGCGTCCGAGCCAAGGCAGCAGTCCCATGACGAAGACTGCGGCCCCCATGAACACAATGGCCATACCCATAATGAATGTGTCGATGCGTTTGTTCTGCATGTTAGTCCGCCGCCACTGGCACGAATCCCTTCTCACGCTCCATTTCCGGAAGCGGAGAAGGTTCCACCGCCGTCATAAACATGTTGACCATGAAAAGGAAAATGCCAATGTCCATACCCACTCCGGAGAGCGTCCTGATGAACCAATAGGGCTTCATGGCTACGACGGTGTCGACGAAGTCCACTGAATCCATCCACATCGTGCCCTGAAGCAGCCCCATGAGAGTGAGCACGCCAGCCATCGTGCTGAAGCTGACGGCGATGAGCCAGAAGTGCCAGGTGGCCAGAGTTTTGCTCCACAGGGCGTGACCCGTGACGCGCGGCCAAACGTAGTACGTGCCCGCCATCGTCCAGACGACGAATGTCCCGAAAATCGTGAGATGAGAGTGGGAAATCACGAAGTCGGTGAAGTGGGTGAGCTGTTGCATGCCTCGCAAGGCTTCGGTGGAGCCCTGGAAGCAGCCAAGGAAGTAAAAGATAGAACCCATGATGCAGAATTTGGCGACAAAACTCTCCTGCAGAGATTTCCAGTTGCCCATCATGGTTCCGAAGAAATTCTGAGTGACGGTCCATACCGGGATAATCAGCATCATTGAGGTGAAAATCGCGATCGTCTGGGTCCAGTTGGGAATCGGGCTGTAGAGATAGTGGTGTATGCCGACGAAAGGGTAGAACAAAGCGATGGACCAGAAGCCGACAAGCGAGAGCTTATGGCTGTAAAGTGGATTCTTGCACGCCAGAGGGAGAAAGAAGTAAATTAGCGCGAGACCCGCCGGAGTGATCCACAGACCTACGATGTAATGGATGTAAAGCCCGTGGAGGGCCGCGTTGTTGACGCCCGGAACCCAGTATGGAAGTAGGATGTTCCCTATGGGGAAATTGATCGCCGTCCAGACCATCGCACCGGCGGTGTAATAGAGGGAAACGTACAGCAGTTTCTCTTTGCGTTGCACGATGGTAGCGATGACCATGTAGGTCAAGATTATGAAGGCGACGATCAACGGGACGTCCGCCCAAAGCGCATAATCGCCAGCTTCGATGCCCTTTTGATAGCCCGCCATAAGCGAATACGAGCCCAGGACAATGCCGATATTCCAGAGCCACAGGCACCAGTACCCCATCTTCTCGCCCACCATGCGGATGCCGGTGAGCTTGGGAACCATATAGAAGACGAGGCCGAAGAATGTGGTGGAAAACGCACCGAAGATTACGCCGTTGACATGCATCGGCCGGATCCGGCCCCAAGTGAGCCAGGATGTTCGGCCCAGCCAGTCCGGATAGTTGAATTTGATGGAGACGACCACCCCAACGAGCGGGAAGATCATCGTCCAGAGGATTCCCCAGAACAACCATTGCTTGACGAGCTTTGCATTTACGAGCGGTTCGCTTTCGAGCAGCGCTTGAGAAGCCGTCATTGCTTCCTCCCACTTTCGCGATCGGCAAATTCACCGGCCTGCGAGCGCAATCAAATTGGGTTGCTACTTCTCGGAAACCTGGAAATCAACGGTCACGTTGCCCTTCGCGGCTACGGTGACGCTCTTATCCCACGTCAAACCATCAGCAAATATTGGGCGATTCACCATCTGGTGTGAGTCGACGTCCATCATCGATTCTTGCCGAGCGATGTGCCAGCTTTCATGCCAGGCTTCGATCGTATAGGTTCCGGGTGGAACATCCGTGAGTTTGAAATTGCCATGCTCATCCGTAACGGCGTAGTAAGGACTTTCAACCGTCATGACCACAGAATTCATCCAGACATGACCCGCGTCGCATTTCAAATCCGTTTCTCCATCGCGTTGAAAAGGCCTCTTAACGGGGTGGTTCGCAATCGGAAATGGAATGTTATAAAGCTGAACGCCGGTCATATGAATGTTGTGTAGGATGGGATCGCTACTCACCATCGTCAGGTCGTCTCCTTTTGGAACTAACATGATGTGGGGAATGTAGCGGCAGTTCTTCTGATCGAGCGAGCGCCTCGCCGGGGTCAAATCCATGGCTTTGCCCTTGGAAATGCCTTTCAAGTAAACCACTGTGTTTTCGACGCTGCCATCGGGGGCGATGATGATGCGCTCAAGATCGCGAGTCTTCTGACCATTGGGAGCGCATACGTCCGGATTCTTGGTGATAGGCAAGGTCACAGGCTGCGGCTTTGTGCCCGTCCACTTCACGTTGCCCGTTATTGTTCCACCATCGGTGACCGTAACTACCTGATACTGCGCCAAGGCTGTGGAAGCCATGACCAAGCTAGATAAAAACAGGACCGCCAGAATCACTATTCTCAAATTGCGCTTCATGTCTTTAACCTCCCCATGAATTAGAAATTAAGCTCGACGAATAACTCCATTTCTTTTGGCGGCTAAACCCGCCGGACGACGCAGTGATGTGGCGGCTGCGAAGCGTGGAGCTTATCCGCCCTTTTGATCCGAGGATTTGGCGGCCGCTTTCGCAGTATGCGGCGGGTGATAATTCCGCTGCAGCGTCCGCAAGTAGTGGACTAGATCCCAGGCTTGGTTCGGATCCACGAAATCCGACCATGAAGGCATCGGCGTACCGTCCAAGCCGGTCATGAAGATGCGGTACAGATCCTCGTTCGTGGTACCGCACTTGAAGCGAGAGCCATTCACGAAGTCGTATGGCTTGATGGGGTTTCCGTCATTGTCGCGTAGCGTGGGTGCGGAAGGTCCATCACCAAGACCCTTTGGCCCGTGGCATTCGACGCACTTCAGCGTCGTCTGATAGAGGACCTTGCCGCGCTCGACACTTTCCGGCGTATTCGGAGTTTCGGGCGGAATATTGATAGGAGTTCCCGGTTTCTCTTGGGCCCAACGAGGCGACCACGTTTTAATGAAAGCAACGAGGTCGGCACGCTGTTGAGGAGTCAATGGGCTCCACTGCGGCATATTCGTCGAGACGAATCCACGAGTCATTGCGTTAAAGAGGTCCGGGTCGACTGGCAGTGTGCCTGTGGGGGTTGACCGGCACTTAAAGACAGCCTTGGTGAAATCCCTCGGCTTCGGATCAATCCACTGGGCATTCATCCCGTCGGCGTTGCCGTCCGGTCCATGACAACCAATGCAGTACCTTATAAAAAGCTTCTCTCCACTCGCCGCGTGTCCCGTCACGGCGCCGATATGGCTTTCTTCGGATGCGACGCTAGGTGCCCCGAGGGACGGATCGGGCGGGTTTATGTGGGACTGTGCGAGGACGGACGGGGCTCCAATCGTAACTAGAGCCATCGAACCCAAAACAAATGTCACAGCAAGTTTTTTTAGTGTCATTTTTGGGCCTCTTCTCTAGAAGTCGAAGTCAAATCCGATAAATATGCTGCTGCTCCACACACCGGTTGTCGGCAAAATCGGAGGCAAGCCAGTTCCATCTCCACTTTCTGGTACGATGCCAATCGATTTAGAGATGGAATACTCGTTGTGCCAGGCCAATCCCGCGCGGCTGAACATAATCGGATAATACCGATAACCTACGGTGTAGGCTGTCACGTTGCCGAAACTACCGGGATTCCCGGTGTCTGCCTGCTGCCCGACGTTAATTTTCTCGAAGCGTCCCATAAACACAAGTTGTGGGTTCACGTAATAATGGGCTTCGAGGAAGCCGCCATTGAAAGAGGGCGCTCGAGACGTGCTAGGTAGGGGCCCAGTGTAGGAGGCGATGCCGTTTCCAAGATATGCATTGTCATGTCCGTGCATGAACAACGGCAATAATTCCAAGTTCTTGAAATACAGGTCGCCAGCGAAACCGATCCGATAAAAGGGTTCGTTGCCCAGACCAACAAGCTGAATTGTGCCGCCCTGCGATGTTTGGTAATAGGTTGGCCGCTGGCCGATGTAAGCAAATGCCCCGACCCGCTCGAGCCCCCAGCTCCCAGCGTTGAAAGCCTGGCTAAAAGCTAGATTCCCATCATACGTCCGACTGGATGGATTACCACCTGGAAGGTTTGAGTTTGTCAGACCTGTCCCGCCTTCATTGCTGCTCAACAACGAGATGGAATAGCGCGTGTAGCTGTTTGCGCTGTGTCCCATCAACTCCATGCCAATTTGATTATCGCCGTAGCCGAAGTCGTTCGCGCTCCCCGGAACATTGAAATGGTAGATTTGATATAAACCACCATTAGCCGAGATTGTTAGGAAGCGCTTCTCGGAAACCAGGTTATCGAGTTCAAACCTGCCGAACTTGAAGTTAAGCCACGGGGTCCCTTTGATGTTGTCAAACCGAACCCAAGCGCTTTCAAAGTGCCAGACAGCATCCACGTCAGAAGACGGAAGCAACTGGAACGAAATATTCTTGTAAAGAGTTCCAGCTGACCAGAGGTCCATTCCAGAGAGGTCGAACCCAGCCTGTGTTACATTGCGCGAAACTGTAACGTTCCCCGGCCCCGTCCCGTTCGGAGTCGAGTCAACCTGTTGGTTGCTCGTGCTCTCACGGTGCCAGTTCGGTGTAATTCGGAACGTTATCGGGAAGTACGAAGGATTTTGCCAGATCGGTGAGTCGCGATCGTTCATCAATTGATATCCGTTGTCGCGGAACACTTGACCAAAGTTATTGAGCTCCGGCCAAGCCGTATGGCAGGCGGAGCAAGGAAGGCCGTACTTACGCGCAAAAGCGGGAATAGCCGTCACCTTATGTAACGGAAGAGCGTAAATGGGCTGGCTTTCGCCAAGGATCATGACCACCAACGATAATCCGAAAACGAGGAACGAACTAAATAACGGCGACTGAATGCCCCGTCTATTTTTTAGAAACCACTTGATCATACGGCCTCCCGCCTAGTGGTGTGCCATACCATGCATCTCAACAAACGCAGTCAGTATTCGGGAACTTGATATATGCCAGGAGTCAATTCGATGGCAGGATGGGTGCCGCTTCGTAAACGTTGTAAACATAAGCAGCAAACGAGCCCCCAGTTGCCCCACGCTGCGCCTGTTTGATCAGGGCCGCCGCCCTGAATTACCAAAACGAAGCGGAACATACGCCTGAAATTAGAGGAATGCAAGGATTTTTTTGTAAGCGCATAATTCTAAAGACATAAGTTGGGTTCCTGAGGAATCACTCACCGTCCAGATCACCGCTGGTATGCACTACTTAAGAAACGATTTTTCGTGGGGAATTCGGAGCTTTACTGTTATCAGATGCACCCCGCCCATTTTCGGGGGCCGAGAAAGAGTCGGTTTCGTATGTATCGTAACGTGTGCAGTCTTTCTCGAGCAACTCACTCCTCTTCGCCACAACTACCCCGACACTTGTTTTGGCATCCCGCACTGTCATCTTCTGCGTGGCGGGGTTTTCGTCTGCGCTCGCGGTTTTGGTGCACACCTCGAAAAGAAAAACTTACACATCGTTAGCCGGTACAGGTTTAGGAAATGTCTCAGAATTGTCTCGCCCGCGGCTCAAAGATTTGACAAACCTGTGACAACTTGCGTCCACATCTAGCGTACGCTGCACCCGGGAGTGAGTTGGTCGGATGCCAGGGCTAATTACTATACCTATTGAGTCCTCTGCGATCGTGACGCTCAGTTTTCCTTCTATTCGGCACTTATTTGCTAACACCTATCAGGTTCGGTGCGGCTCGAGTTTGACCCGATGAACGGTAGAGACATGCGGACTAGGAAATCCGGCAAACGCGGCGTGGCGCGAAAGAAAATCTCTGAACTGTTAGACAGCGGCATGAATCAAGCGGAAATTGCCCGCGAGCTGGGCTTGACTCCGGCCACTGTTAACTATCACGTCAGACTCTTGGGATACCGCGACATTCCATTTCGGAAGGTCGCCCCCATAAGGAATGGCACGAGAAAGTGCTTTGTTTGTCATGTTAATAAGGAACTGGACGCTTTCAAGAATGGTCGTGCTTCCACTTGCACAGCCTGTATTCGCATTAAGCCCAGGCAGAGGATCGCTGCATACGCTTGATTCACGTCTTGTGGTTCGGCTCGTGGCGCGCCCCGGGATCCAGCTACCTCGCCCTTTTGGACTCGTATGCCGTTCTACTGTAGTCCCAGCAGCAACGGGAAGAGGCCAACAACCTGCAAACGTCAAGGACATGTCATCCGCGGAACTAAAGACTAGAGATTGCGGGGATGCGCCCTCTCATTGCCTCACTTATCCGCCCCCCCAATTTAACGAATTCTGCGCGTAGCATTTTCTACGGTGAAAGAATTCGCGTTCACCTATCTACATCGCAACAGGAGTTGAGCAGCTTAGATTCAGCGAGGTGCCGCGAACCAGTATTTGGTTCGCAGGGATCCAGTCTTCATCTGAGAACGTGTCTCTGCGGTGGGTCGACTCTGTTCCGGTATTAGGCTTCGTGTTCAGGTCGCGAATTTATTGATACATCTAATGTTTCCGGAGCAGGGACAACTCTGCTAGCCGCGTTCGTTGTAAGCGCTCAAGTTGGTTGATGGCTCGATATAATTTATTCTCAATCGCAGTTTCATAACGCTGAAAACCCGAAACCAAGTTCATGGCACTTAGCGCACCCACGGCTGCGGGCAGTCCGGGGTCGACAATATCTGGCTCAAATGATGGTATCGACGTTGGCCCTTTCGGGCGCACCACTCCTCATTTTTCACGCGTTGGAAGATCACGTCGAAGGGCTTTCTATATGTGGGATAAATACTTGCGGCATCAGGTTGGTCCCAGGCTCTTGCATTGCTCTCGACGGTGGAAGCGATGCAACTTCTGTTGGGCCGCCACTCCAAGACCGAGACGAACGCCAAATTCCTCTCGTCCATGTCCAGTCCAGCCTAGGTCTCCACATCAGCGAATCGGTTTTCGACTCCGGTGGATTTAAGTTCCCGGCTTTGATTTGAATACGAAATCAACGGCCTTCTTCTCGTTCGCGCCTACTGTCACCTTTTGAGTTGCCGTGCCCAGTTTTTCGTGCCAAGCCTCAATGGTGTAGGCCCCTGGCGGCAGGCTACTCAGATCGAACGTGCCGTCCTCGCGCGTTACCGCAAAGTACGGAAAATCTCGCCTCCTGCCGACAAGAGTTCTCCAGAACTTTTTTTGTTTCGGGCGAGATAAGTCTAGGAGGACAGCCAGAGGGGAGTTGTCATCTCAAAGTAAATGGCCCGTCATTTCCATGTCGTTCGTTTGTAAAAACAGCACACGCCCAGCCTGCTTTCAACTCTTCCAATACTGATTATTGCGACTGGGGAAGCCGCGAGTGGTCGCGGTAGGGAGAAGATAGTTCGCTTTCACGAGATCGGCCCTACAACTTATTCTCAGGTTTTCAGGCCCGTTGCACCAGGGACATCATTTCGGGTGCTTAAGGCTCTCCGATGACTGCGTGGCCCGACGATAAGTTCCGAGTAGCCAACCATCCAAGAGGTATCTCTCGTGGCAGTTCGAATCCCACGCAGGATTGCCGGCTTTTCGTGCAGGAAATTTGCTTCGCTGGCCTCGCAAGCAGGGGGTACGGAAATCTGATGCTTACGCTGGAGCAGCAGGCGGCGTTTGTGGAGGAGGCGCCCGAGATTTTCTTGCAGATTCCTGGCGGCTGCGGAAAGATGGGACACACGCATATTCGCCTGGCGGCGAGCGAGGATGTACTGACGGGGGCACTCCGAACCGCGTGGAGACTGCGAATTGATAAGAACGCAAAGACCAAGCCGAAAAAACCCCCATGTGGCGGAGCGCAGCGGAGTAACAGATAAGAAAGGCGGGAAGCGACAACTATGACAGCAACAAGGGCTCGAAACATTAATAGGAATAAAAAGGACTTGTCACCAGAACAACGTAAAGAACTACTCAGAGCATTGAAAGCCCGTTTTGAGAAAACCATGAACCGCCATAAAGGTCTTGAATGGGATAAAGTGCAAGCAAATCTGGAAGCTAATGCTGAAAAACTGTGGTCACTCAATGAAATGGAAAGAACCGGCGGTGAACCGGATGTTGTTGGTCATGATAAAAAGACGGGCGAATACATTTTTTATGATTGTTCAGCGGAAAGTCCTAAAGGTCGTAGAAGTGTTTGCTACGACCGTGAAGCGCTGAAGTCAAGGAAAGAACATAAACCAGAAGATAACGCTATTGATATGGCGGCTGCCATGGGCATTGGGCTTTTGACGGAAGAACAATATCGACAGTTGCAGAAACTTGGAGATTTCGATACGAAAACGTCGAGCTGGGTGAAAACACCTTCTGATATCAGAAAACTCGGCGGCGCCCTCTTTTGTGATCGCCGCTACGACACTGTTTTCGTGTATCACAACGGCGCGGAATCTTACTATGCCGCTAGGGCGTTCCGTGGCTCGCTAAGGGTCTAAATTTTGCATGCCGGCACATCAAACAGTCGATGCCAATGGCTAATTTTGAACGAACCAATCAACGAACTTCCCTCACGACAACAGGAGTCAATTTGTGACCGATCCTAAGTACGCGGCCTTCACCGCGCTCGACCCATTCTTCGAAATATCACAGCAGGGTTTGGCCGGTCTCGTCGACGGCGACCACTATTTTGATACCATCGCCGACGATGCGGAGTTCGAGTTTCGATATATTTTTCCAGGCTGGCCCCAAACATTGAATGGCCGTGAGGCGCTCATGGCGCTCTACGCAGGCTACGGCAACAACATCGTCCTGCATGGTGCGGACGCGCTCGTCATTCACCGATCGCAGGACCCGCGTGTCGTGATTATCGAATACGAGGTACACGGCAAGATAGTCGCGACCGGCGCCTCCTACGACAACCGGTTCATCTCTGTGGTTACTATCGAAGATCGCAAGATCGTGCATTGGCGGGACTACATGGACTCGCTGACGGCGATGACTGCGCTTAGCCAGGCGTCTACCGGCGCGGGCAAAAGTAAATAGCTCAGTTGTTCGAGGAAATCGCGAGTTAGGCGTTGTGAAAGCACCGCGCGAATTGCATCCGTTTCATTTCCTCATGGCTTGCTCGGTCGCGTCTTTCGCGGCAAATTCGTCGCCGCTCTCCAACGCGCTTTCCAGGACGGCAGGCTCTGCTTTCATGGACACTTAAAGCTCCTCGCTCAACCGAAAATCTTTGCTGCATGGCGGAGGCTACTGTTCCGAAAAGACTGGGTGGTTTACGCGAAACGACCGTTGGGAGGCCCCGAGCATGTGCTTCGTTATCTCGGTCGTTACACCCATCGCGTGGCCATCTCCAACCATCGGCTGATCTCCTTTGCTGACGGGAAAGTCACATTTCGTTGGCGCGATTCCGCTCACAATAACGAACAGAAGTTGATGACGCTATCCCCTGTTGAGTTCTTGCGCCGCTTCCTGTTGCATCTGCTCCCGGACGGTTTCGTGCGCATTCGCAACTTCGGCTTTCTGGCCAACCGCAAACGTGCCACCGCCTTGCCACTTTGCTTTCAACTGCTCGGTGCCACGCCACAAGCCAAGCAAGAGATCTCCACCGCCAGTCCCAGCGATCTTTGGACTTGCCCTCAGTGCGGTGGTCCGATGCTGGTCATCGAAAGGCTAACGGCTACTGAAGCTCCAACACCGTTCTCCACCGCCTTCCGATGCCGTCGCCGCATGAGAAGACTCTCCACATCACGAAATCTTTGCGTGTTTCGGCTCGCTACCTCTTTTTGTGTCTTGCTATCCAAGGAATCCCCTTTCCCCACTGCCCAAGGTCATTCTTCCGCGACACATTTGAGTTCCCAGCAACTCTTCTTCTCTCCCAGTTGGGTGCTGTCCTCTCCCGCATCTCTCCCGGGACCCGCCAAACCTACTCTTCCCTCCATTGAATTTGCATAGCACCCGCGTCCGCCGCAAACCGAGCAGCCTCCTTCAAGTCGCTGTATCGAACGCGCGCAACCACACCGTGCTCGTGTGCGCATCTTGCCCACTCGCGCATCCGATACAGCACTTCCGGTACCAATCCGGCCAACGTCCTCGAAACCCGTTAGATTCTGGGACCTTGACTGCCGACTGTAAGAACACTGCGCGACGTATTGCGCTCTATCACCCAAGTCTGCCACGATCCATCGACGTGTGCTAGTATCCGCAGAAATCGGCTTGACCTGGTAGTCGGTATCGCGTGGGATTCCTTCTCGTCGGGAAGGCGGCTGATCCGCTGGCGAGGTGGCTGGGCGACACAAACTTTCTGATCCACCCGGAGCGGCCCTATGGTATCGATAACACGTCCGGAACGATTTAGGTTTGCTCGGCTCAAGCGCAGTCACATCGCACTGACAACAATTGCGTTGTTGCTGGTGCTCGACCTTGGCCGTTCCATCAATGCGCGCGTTGGCTACGCCACCCCCGTACCGGAGTGGCAGCCTAGTCCGTCCGACTATGCGGATCTAACGTGGCCCCCCGGAGCGGACCTGCCGCCCAACATACCTCTGGGCGCACGTGTCTTTGCGCGGCGATGTGCCGTTTGCCACGGACCTGACGGACGCGGAAACGGACCCGCGGCGCCGTCGCTGATCCCCCGGCCGCGCGACTTCACGCTTGGGCTGTTCAAGTTCAAGTCCACACCACACGGGCAGCCGCCGACCGACGACGACCTGAAGCAGATCGTCGCGAGCGGACTTCCAGCGAGTGCAATGCCGTACTTCCGCGACCTGTTGAGCGAAAGCGAGATCGATGCGGTCGTCGCACAAGTCAAACAATTCTCTAGTGCATTCAGCGGAGCACCGCCTCAAGGGATCGTCGTTCCGCCGCGTCCGGCGAAGACAGCAGCGAGCGTCGAGCGTGGCCGTGCACTCTACATCGCCCAGGACTGCGTCGGCTGCCACGGTCCCGACGGCCGGAAGGGCGGCTTCCTTGTGGATTCAAGTACGAATCACCCGACACCAATTCGCGATCTTTCTGCGCCGTGGACATTCCGGGGAGGCAGCGATCCGAATCAGATATGGCTCCGTCTTACCATCGGTGTTGACAATTCCATGCCCACCTACGCATATGGGCTCACGCCCGGCCAACGCTGGGATCTCGTCAGCTATGTGCAATCGCTTGCGCGTGTGGCGCCGTGGCAACCGGGGGGGCGACTCGACGGGCCTGGGCAGCGGGCCGATCTGCTTCGGCGCGGCGAGTATCTTGTGCACGCGGAGATGTGCGGGCTGTGCCACACGCAGATCAACCGTACCGGCATCTATCGTGGCGACGATTTCTATCTCGCCGGCGGAATGCGAGTCGGCGCTTACCCTCATGGCGTGTTCGTCTCGCGCAATTTGACCTCCGATGACGAAACCGGCGTGGGAAGGTGGACAGAAGCGCAAATCGTCAACGCCCTCCGCAATGGGCGGGCGCCCGACCGTCTGCTGAATCTTTGGTGTATGCCGTGGTTCTATCTCCATTACCTTACCGAAGATGACGCCACGGCTATCGCGCGATATCTCAAGGATCTACGGCCGGTCCACAATCGGATTCCTCCTCCGCTTCACTACGGCCTTGTCGAAACGATCGCGTCGAAGCTGACTCGGTCACTTCCCGCCGCCGTTGTCACGGTGCTGACGTACGCGGACGGCAACTTCGGCCGAAACGATTCCCCAGTTCCGCCGGGCCGGGCGCAGACAACGCTGATCGACTCGCAGTGGATAATGCTCATCGGCGGCGCACTCCTGTTCACCTTCGCAGGACCGCGAGAACGTCGATTTCCTCGAAGCGTGCGCGGATGGCTGACTCTTGTCATCAGTGTGGTGGTACTGCTTCTGCTGGGACTGGTTGGCTGGGTGATTTATGCCCTGCCGACACTTAGTTTCGTCCCACCGGAGCAGATCGTCAGCGGGGCAACTGCAGGAATTCCTGAACCCGACCCGGCTGGTTTCAAGACGCTGGAACAGAAAGCACTGGTTCAGCGGGGGCGCTACCTCTTCAGCGTGGCCTCGTGCGCCTTCTGTCACAATCCGAACGGAGCAGGAGGAAGTAAGGTAAGCTGGCGGCCTTTTGGCACTTTGTGGACTCGCAACATCAGCAGTGATACGGGAACTGGAATCGGTGCGTGGACCGACGGACAAATCGTCCGAGCCATTCGAAGCGGCATCACTCCTGACGGGCGCACGCTTCATTGGCAGGGCATGATCTGGGACCACGCATCGAACTGGGACGAAGAGGATATCCTCGCGCTCGTGGCATACCTGCGAATGCTCCCTCCCGTCACTCGGCGAATCCCACCAGCACGGCCACCGGCGGCGGACGACTGCGCCGTTTACACGTTCTGGGTCGCGAAAAGCACCGTGCCGGGGTGTCGCTGAGGCCAAACTACAGATTGCCCGTCCGGTAACTCAGTCCGGCTTGTCAGAACGAGCGGTGAACGCCCGGCGGACAATATCAGCTGAAGGTCTTGGATGATCAGGTCGTTTCTCTGTTGACTGGTGACGAGCGCCGCATAGATGTCTTGGATCGTCGTTTCATTCTCCACATGGTTGAAGATAAAGTCGCTAAATCGTGGAATGACTTGTGTTCGAGCAGCGAGGACTCAGCAGCTTTCCTCGCGCTGAGATGAAAGCGAATTGGGCCGCATTGCATGTAAATAATCGGGTGGTGCCCATCTTTTCGGGTCGGCGTCGCCGTCAAGCCTAGAACGTATTTTGCTTTGACCTGGCGAAGAACCCGCTCGAATGTAAATGCCGATAGATGGTGACACTCATCCACAATGACGTGACCGTAGTCAGCGACAAAGTCTTCTACGGCGCCTTTCCGCTGTAAGCTTTGGATTACAGCAACATCAATGACGCCGGTTCTCTTGGTCTTTCCTCCGCCTATCTGCCCGATGTCCGTAATCGGCAATGCAAGGCAGGCTGCCAATCGCTCGCGCCATTGGTCCATCAATTCGGGCTCTGGCCTCGCATAGTCGGCCTTGCAATTGCTTTCGCGAATCAGAGAATCATATCCAAGAATGAAAGACTTGTGGAGATGAAGGGGCGCGACTGGCCGCGCGTTTCTTCAGAACTAATCGCTCGAACCGCCGCATTCAGACTTGAATCAATGTCAGCGGAGCACGGCATCTCTCACCGGGCATGGTCGAGTTCCGTAATGAATCGTTCCACATCAAGAGCCTCCACTTCGCTGGCAATTGCAGCAGTGGACAAGGGTGAACGAGCTTTGCGATGTACTACGATCAGCCGCTTTGACCGTTTCCCCAAGGCGTGACGCAAAGAAAGCAGTGGAGCGGCCATAGCAGGCCGGACTGTCTTCCCGGCCTTAGTTTCAATCAACCACAGTCCGGCATTTGGCTTGGGCAGGAGGAAATCCACTTCCAAGCCCTGCTGATCACGAAAGTAATACAACTCTCTTCGCGCTCCTTGGTTGGCCTGGCTTTTGAGTATTTCCGCCGCGACAAAACCTTCGAACAGAGGACCCAAGAATGGAGAGCGTTCAAGTTCCGCAACCGATGTTATACCCAGAAGGTAGCAAGCGAGCCCGGAGTCGCCCCAATAAATTTTAGATGACTTGATGAGCCGTTTCCCGAAGTTCTCAAAGTACGGTGGAACTACAATGATTTGGCCGGTCACTTCAAGAATGTGCAGCCACTCACCAATCGTCGGAACGGAAACCCCGAGCGGAGCAGCAAGGTCGGTCTTGTTGAGAATTTGCCCATGCCGACTAGCCAAGAGCGCTAGAAAGCGGCGAAACGTCACTAAGTCACGCACGTTCGTGATCGCCCGGACATCGCGCTCCAGATAAGTTTGTAGGTAGGATGCAAACCAAAGTCCGCGATCTTTGGGGCGCGCCAGCACTTCCGGGAACCCGCCATAGAGCAGATTCACCTTGCCAGTCTCTGTGACACTGAAGGGCAAGAGTTGGAGAATGGCCGCGCGCCCGGCCATGGATTCCGTGATGCCCTGCATCAGTGGCGCTTCCTGTGAACCAGTGAACAGCCACTGCCCCATGCGGCGAGGTCGTTCGTCAATGAGCGTGCGGATATAGTCGAGTAGCTCGGGGGTATTTTGGATCTCGTCAAACACAACGGGCGGGTGCAGATCTTCGAGAAATGCGCGTGGATCACTACGCACCCGTGCTTGGATATCGGGATCCTCCAGCAGGACATATCGGGCGTTCGGAAACAACTGACGCAAGAGAGTCGTCTTCCCCGCACGGCGCGGCCCTGTCACCACAACTGCCGGGAAATGCCGCGCTGCTCCCCGGAGAACACTCGTCAGCCTTCTAGGCACGTAGTGCATTTGAGGATTCTAAACTTGCAGTTATGATTTGTCAACAAGAGACGCGATGTAAGGGTAGCGGATGTTGACTCTCTTATTCCTTAGTGGCACAAAATCTCGCCTCTTGAATGGCGATCGCTTTCTTGGCGCGCCAGGCGGCCGGCCTTAAGATGGTCCACACTGATCCTTGAACGTGAAGAGACAAAACCGTCAGCTACGGTGCGTTCATATTTGAGTTGAGAACTAATAGAACTTATGTACTTCTCAGCAAAAGGAGCGCCCCTGCTTTTCGAGCAGCGCGCTCTTTTCTTACAATTCTAATGCGTCTACCGCGCAACGAATTTTCAATAACTTGCAGGCGTCCGGGCGCGCAATTTGTTGTGCCAAATCGATTAAAACGGCCGGATTTTGGCACAGTTTTGGGACAGTTGGATCGATAGATGCTAGCGACAAAATTGTAAGTTGCGGTAGAATCAGAGTTTAGTCATGTCGGGGCGTAGCGCAGCCTGGTAGCGCGCCTGCCTTGGGCGCAGGAGGTCTCCGGTTCAAATCCGGACGCCCCGACCACTAACTCCTGAGTTTTCAATTCACTCTTGCTGATGTCGGTTCCGCCGAAGCCTGAACTTGGGTCCATTTGGGTCCAAATACAAGCCTCTCGACGTTTTCGACTGCGCGACGTTGCTCTTCCGGGATCGCGTGCAAATAAATTTCGCGCGTGATCTCCGGTGTGGAATGCCCGAGGAGCGATTGCATCGTTCCTAGCGGTGTGCCCACGGAGTCTAGCATCGTCGCGTGGCTATGCCTCAGAAGATGCCACGTGACAGCAGGAAGCCCTAACTTCTTCGCGGCGGGCTTCAGGTGCTTGCGCAAGAGATTCCATCGCTCTAAGGGCAGTCCCTCGCGTGTGGCAAATACCAGGGCCTTTGGATCAACAGCGGCGGAATGGAGCGCGGCGAGAATTTCTGCCGTCTCCGTCCCAATCGGGATGGTTCGTGCGCTGCGCTTCGTTTTGGGCTGATCGAAATGTCCGTCGTACACCGTTTCACAAACGCGTAGCAAACGAGCATTCAAATCAATGCTTCCCCAGCGAAGCGCAAGCAACTCCCCAACTCGCAAACCAGTCAGCACAAGCAGCAACGTGATTGATCGCGCCGGCTCATTCAAGGCCGCAGCGAGATTTCGTACCTGCACCGGCGTTAGAACTGCTCGCTCCGGTCCATAGTGCCGTCGTGGAAGTTTGGTTTTCTGAGCTATGTTCTCTACGATGCAGCCCCACTCTTCGGCTGCACCAAGAATCTTGCTCAGGCCACATTTGAAGTGGTGGACCGTCTCCCATGACAACCCGCTGTTCAGCTTTCGGCTGAGGAAGCTTTGCAGTTCTTCGCGCGTGAGCTCGCGAAGCTGCCTCTTGCCGAATGCCGGAATGAGATGCACGTCGAGCATGTACCGATAGTGCTTCTGGGTTGCGTACTTGAGTGTTGGCAAAACCACAGGTGTCCAATCATCTTTGACAAAACTGCCAAATGTGCGGACAGACTGCGGTCGTGCCTTGCCGGTGTTGATTGTCCCTAGCCTCTGAGACAACGCTTGCATTGCAAGGCGGCGCGTCGGAAATTCGGCGACGGTCCCGATCACTTCCGACCGTCTCAGTCTGCCGAGCGTGCCGTCTGCTTGAATTATGTCCTCCCACCAACGCGCCACCCAAACTTTCCTCCGAGTGCCGCGTCGGAAAAGCGATCCTTGCTGGAAACCTCTTCGAGCCATCGTTCCTCCATGGATGGCCCGTCCAGCTTGTTCTGTGTCGTCTTTGAGTGTAGTCCGCATGTCAAGCAGCATGCGAGCCTCGCCGTTGGGATTCGACCCAAGCCAACACTTCTTCCTGACGGAAGCGCCAATACTTTCCAAGCCGGTAACTCGGTATCCGCTCCAAGGATCGTTTGCGTGTCCGTCCGTAGACCCAAGACACAGGGACTTGCAATAAGTCAGCTACTTCATGAACCGTCAGAAGGTGCTTTCCGTGGCTTTCCTCTCCCTCTGTGGCCGCGATGGGCGCGGCATTGCTCGGAGAGCTAAGGGAGGATGTTTGAGAGAATGATGCCGGTATGGGCCGTGCCTCCTCCTGTGAGATGTCTGACGGCTTCGCGGATTGATTCGGGGTCGAACGCATTGCAGAGCGCGGGGCATGCTGTCTTGAGGACGCTGTATTCTCGCGCATACCGGATTGGGTTGAACGAAGTTTCATGTCTGTTACGCGGTCTTCGTAAGAGCGTCTCCTCTGGTTTGTTCTTGGTTGATGTCGGTCGGATGTTCGCCAAGCCAACGCTTGAACTCGTCGTCCCGCTTGAACAGCAGCTTGAGTGCTTCGCTGACGACGTAGGACGCAGTTGCGCCGATGAACTCGGCGTATCTGTCCAGGTTGTGTCTGACTTCTTCCTCCAAGCGAACCTGAAGGGTTGTGGTTTTAGGTTGCTTCGACGGTGCTTTCAGTAGTGGCAACTGTTTTGCTCCTTTCCTCTTTCGCGGTGTAGTACGGCTTGCATTACAAGTTGTTTGCTCCGATCTCTGCACGCGGACAAAACACGGCCCCGAGCGGCTCGGGGCGGGCGGGAGCGACCCCACGACGTTTTGGGCGGCTGAAAGCCGCACAAAGTGGGGTCGCTCCCGCCCATCCTAGTGTTTTGTCCGCGTGCAGATGTCACCTGTTTCATTTACGCATCCGCCGTTCTTTCAGGAATCTGCGGTTGGGCCGTGGGTGACTTTGGAACCGAAGCCGCACCTGAAGCACAGCGTATTTGCCAGCCGTCACCCCATCTTTTGCTGCTGTCCCCGAATACCGCTTCCTGGCCTGGCACTGTGACCGCTCGGAATAGGACTTTTTGCTGTTTCGTTGTGGTCGCCACCGATTCAGCCCGCAAGTCATTCGGCAACTGGTTTCGCCTCCACAGACGGAAAAGAGTGTCGAATATCTCGCCGCTAAAACGCTTCGCGGCCTGGTGCCGGAAGATCATGTCGTCCTCCGTAACGAGGCTGTATTTCCGGCTATCCCACTTGGTTTGGATATCGAAGTAGCGAGTCAAATCCGAGAGGCCCCTGCCTTCCACAAGGAACGAGAAAAGCTCGGCTGCTTCCTGCTGGAGGCCCGCTGCCGTCGAAATGTAGATGAATTGGAAGCTCGGAAGCTGCTGGAATAGAGGCCGGTAGGTGCGCAAGTGAGCGATGTAGCGGTCGAGGTTTTGGTGCTCGGGATCAACGTAGGTAAACGTCACCACAGGCATGTAATCGGGAGCGGGATAGGCTACGCAGAGCGGAAATGCCTCGGAGAACGTGATGGCTTTGCCATGCTCTCTGGATGGAACAAACAAACTCTCGCTGAGTTTGAACCGTTCGATGAGGTAGCGCCGCTTCTCTTCCGCCGTCTCGAAATAGCGGTCTTCCGGGTTGGCAAGGATGAAGTCAAGAGCCAGGAGCCGCGTCTTGATGTAATCGAGTTCGTGCTCGCTGCGATTGCGGAGATGGGTTTTGCCAATGGCTTCATAAATCCTGCGAGAACGCAGGTGATAGACGAGGCTTCTTCGCGTGTATCTCTGGGCCGAGGCATGGCCTAAGGCAAATAGTTTCTCGACAAAGCGGGCGTTCCGTTTGCCGCTCCGGGCATGGCAGAAGTCAAGGAACTGCCGCACCGTGAAATAGCCGGAATGCGCTGCCACAAGGTAGAGAAACCGCGCTTCGGCTTCGGTATAGCCGAAAGCGGAGAGGTTGGCGAGTTGGAATTCGTAAATGCTCATGGGTTACAGGCTGAAAATCGCCGCACTCAATTCCCGGTCGTCTCGAATACGACGCAATCGGTCCGTATCGCCGCGCCGGCCGTAGATTTGGAAGCCGGCGCGGGCCTTCTGCGCCAGCCCGCGCGGACGGTAATGGTCCGTGGCGAGTTCCAGGTCGCGCCGCTGGATTTCGCCGTCGTTCTCGCGCACATACTCAACTCGCAAATCAGGAATCGGAATCTCGCCAGACACAACCTTGAGGTGATACCGTGCGGCGACTTCCTCCTTCACCTTTTCCGGGGCGTGGCCCTTATCGTCGGAAAGACGAGCGAGACGGGCGTAAAGCTCCCGCTTGATTTCGTAGTCGAGCTTGACGCGAAGCACCGTGCCGCCCTGACCTTCGATCTCATCAGCAACCTTGTGATAGAGCCGGTAGAGTTCCGCGTCGTGAATGGCTTCTTTGGGCTTCTTGAGCCCATGATAGGTAACCTGGCCCGGGCGAAGAATCTTCCCGCGAGACAAGAACTCGTGGCCTTCTTTCGTGAGGGTCACTACTTGGATTGGGTTGTGCTCTGTGTCTGTAATGCTCGTCGTTTTCACGAGACCCTGACGTGCCAAGCTTTCGACATCGTTCTCCACGCGGGTGTGATCGCCGTTGTAAGCGAATTCAGCCAGGTCGTTCGCGGCTACGACGCGGAACTTGCCAACTTCAGAGAGAGCATGAATCTCGGAATCTCGCAGAGAATACTCTTTGTCCCGCTCCGTGTACCTGGTTCGTGTGCGCTGAGAAAGGATCGCTTGGACGCGCTCCTCACGAGCGAGTGGCGGGCGTTCTCCGCGCGAACGCTGCCGTCCCTCACGGTCGAGTCGGTCGGCCCTATCTTCCTCGCGGTGGATGTTGTGTAGGTTGGTGCGAGCGTTCCAGTCGGAGGATGAACCCCGGCCCACATCGCGCCCGGAGCCAAAACCAGAATCGCGAAAGTTGTCAATTTCGAATCCGTCAAACCCTCGAGACATGGAAACCCACTCCTACCACGTAACGACTCGGGAGAGCGCATTCGGGCCAAGCAGGTGAACGGGGAGAATCGATAGCGGGCGGGGCGATGGCTCGGTGAAAGAAGCACGAAGATATGAACTTGCGCACATCGTCTTATCTCGCTAGATTTTGATATTCGCTGACGTTACCGGCCCGCTCTCCTGGTCGAGAAAGATTTCCTCGACGTGCTTACCGAAAAGCCGTGCAATCTTGATAGCCAAGGGGAGACTCGGATCGTACCTGCCCGTCTCGATGGCATTGATCGTCTGGCGGGTGACGCCAACTCGGGTAGCTAACTCCGCCTGTGACCATTCCACTTCTGCTCGTAAAACGCGTAGGCGAGTTTTCATCGGTACCGCCAAGAAAAGACGATCAGGCCAAGACTCCACGGAATGAGTAGCAACCCCAAGACACCCAACCAGGAAACATGAGGTGCGCCAAATCCCCTCACGAATCCACCAAAAAGAGAGACGGCTAGGGCAAGGATGAAGGCGAAACCCAAGGCTTGGTAGTTGATGCGCGCCTGGCGCTCATCGGCGATTCTCAGGAAGCGAAAGAAGCTCCACACGGCAAATGCTGCGATGACCATCGTCACTAGGCGCGAGACTTCCCGCCAAGCCGAATGCAAATATCCCGTTAAAGTTAGAGCGACCACGAACGCGACGGCGCAAAGGTAGAATGCGAGGAGTGGACTTCGCTGTTTGAGGTCAACGTCACTAGACTCGGAACGCATAGAGAGACCCCCGTGAACACCGACCGTATGTTAAAGCATATTTGTCTATATGTCAAGTATGCTGTTCCTATGGACTGGCATGCCAGTCTTAGTCCAGACTCCCTTAGAGAATCCAGCCATCCGCCCGCGCAATCGGTCTCTTGACGAGTATCCAATTAAAGTCTAATATTTAGATGTTAATTGGAGGAGACATGCCATGCCAAGGCACGGACTAAAGTTAAAGCAGGCCAGCGCGGTCCTACAGATAGAGCCGAAGGAACTGCAGAACCTTGTCCAGTTCGGCGTCGTAAAGCCCCGACGATTAGAGGGAACGTATTTCTTCGACGCGAACGCCCTCATGGTAGCCAAGGTCGCCTTTTATCTAAAAGAGTCCCTAGGCACGCGGACGAGAGTGCTCTCCAAACTCATGGAAGCATTTTCAGCGTCTGAAGAAGAATTCAAATCAGAGAATCCCAAGTACATCATCTTCAACTGCCGACTCGCGGCGGAAGAGGAACCAATCAAACTAGGAGTGCCGTTTCGAGCCTTGGGGGAACAGATTGAGGAAGGAATGAGCAGGGCTGATCTCTATAGGGACCTGCCGCGTGGAAAAAAGCGCCGGGGCTGGAAAAAGGAATTTCTGGAATCGCTAACCGAGGCGGCAAAAGACATCGGAGAGGTCTCCGAAGAAGAAATCTTGCGCACGGTTCGCAGCTATCGTAAAGAGAAACGTGCGCCAGAGATCACCGTTGCCGCAGAAAGCTAGGAAACGCAAGCCACGGGCCGTCGTTGACACGAGCGTGCTTGTGGCTGGCATATCGGGCTTCAGGGAGCCGTTCGTTTCCGGCAGGAATCCTAGTGCCGATGTACTCCACAGGTGGGGCAAGCGGAACAATTTCGTCTGGCTCATAACGGAAGACATTTTGGGAGAATACAAAGAAGTCCTGAAGCGCCTCCGCGTTCGTCCGAATCTCATCGGAAAAGTCATCAACCTGATCCGCGAGCGGGCCGAAGAAGTGAAAGTGCGTTCCTCGGCTGAAATTTCTCCCGATCCCAAGGATGACGTGTTTTGCCTATGCTCGGAATCCGGCCATGCGGACTTTGTAGTCACCCTCAATCCCAAAGACTTTCCAGAAGAGCGTCTCAAATCTAAAATCGTTCTCCCAATTGAACTCCTAAAGTGAGCGGAGCGACCCTCCGACATCCTTCAGGAAGAACTCGGTCTGCTTACGAGCGACCGACTGTGGAATTCTAGTGATGCTGGTTTGAAAAAACGATGCCATCAAGCGCGAGGAGCACACCTGCCAGACAAAGAAGGAGTCCGAAGGCACGGTACCAGCGTACGAAGGAAACTCTGCGTTCGGGAGCCAAGTTGGCGAGTCGTTGCGATCCCCAAATCTTAGCCGCCTGATGGGGTGAAACAGCGATAAAAGTTCCGACCACCACGGCAAGGGTGCTCACCAAAAGATACGCTGACGTTGGGACGGCAATCATTGAGAGCGCGAGTGGCCCAGCCTTCATAATCAACTCTTAGGAATGTCGGGCCGGTTCCACCATCCGCCGCCAAGAGCCTGAAACAACGCGACAGTGTCCGCATAGCGATTGGCTTGAGCCTGAACGAGATTAATCACGGCTTGCTGATACGACTGCTCGGCGCTGAGCAGCGCCAAGTAATTAACGTAGCCAGCCTGAAACTGCTTCCTGGCCAGATCGAGCGTGACGCCGGCGGCATCCTTTGCGGCCGCCGCGGCTTTCAAGGTGTCGGCGTCTTGCTGGAGCGCATTCAGCGTGTCAGCGACATTCTGAAAGGCGGTTAAAACCGTGCTGCGGTATTGTTCGGAGGCTTGCGTATAAGCGGCTTTCGCGGCGCGCTCCCTGTGGAGCAGAGTGCCCCCGTCAAAGATGGGCTGCGCGACGCTTGCGCCAACGTCCCAAAAGCCCGTGCCTCCCGCGAATAGATGGCCGAGGACCACCGCCATGCTGCCGGCATCCGCTGTCAGCGCAAAGTTCGGGAGCCGATTGGCAACAGCAATGCCGATCTGGGCGCTGGCGGAATGCAGGTTCTCTTCGGCTTGGCGCACGTCGGGACGTTGCTCGACGAGTTGCGAAGGAAGGCTCACGGGCAATTCCTGCGGGAGTTGCAAACTCCCTAGCTCGAACTTTTCAGCGATGTCTTGATTAGGAAACCCACCGGAAAGCACAGCCAGGAGATCACGTTGCTGAGCCAATTGTTTCAGCAGCGGTGGCAACGTGGCGGTGACTTGCGCGAGCTGAGACTCCTGCGCCGCCACGTCGAGTCCGCCGACATAACCCTTCGCATACTGCGTGCGCAAAATCTCCAGCATGTTGGTGTTGATGGTGATGAGTTCCCGAGTGGCGTCAATCTGCGCCCGCAACGACGCCTCTTGGATGGCTCCGGCGGCGACGTTTGTGCTCAGCGTGATATGCGTCGCCGCCAGGACAAAACGCGCCTGTTGTGCCTGCGCCTGCAGTGATTCCACGGTTCGCCGGTTTAGCCCGAAAACGTCCGGCACAAACGAGACGCTGACTTGCGGCGTGTAAAAGCTGTAATTCAGGGCGCTGGTGTTTGTTACGGGTGAAACGTCAGCCGATGTCTTCGCGCGGAGCGCCGAAAAACCGCCATTAACACTAGGATAGTAAGCGCCCCGTTGAGCCAGCACATTCTCTCTTGCAACTAACAAAGCCGCCTGCGCCCCCTTGAGGTCGGGATTAGCTTTGAGCGAGCGCTCGATCAAATCGTCGAGCGGTTTCGAGTGGAACAAAGTCCACCACTCCCCCGGAATATCCCGCCCTTCCAGAAACTGTTGTGCCTCTCCACCCGCTACCTTGCTCGTGCTGCTGGTCGTCGAAAGTGGAGCCGGTGTGTAACCAGGGACCGTAGGAGCAGCGGGCTTCTTGAAATTAGGACCCACTGCGCAACCTCCAGCAAGTAGCGACGCTGAAATTGCGATGATGTGGGCAAGGCACATTTTACGAGTGAGTGTCATACGAGATTCATTCCTCAAGGCCTGCGGTGCATACCTGTTCCGTTGATCGCTCCGGTACTCCTGCTGTTTGAGTTCGCCGATCCACCGATGACGGCCGGGTTAGCACCGCGATGGCGCACATCGTTATGCAGTGGCACGCTGGGTCGGATAACACTAGGTGGCCGACGAGGCAGAGCGGTGTTGGCTATTTCTCCCTGGCGTGATCCGCTGTCTGTAGGAGTGCCAGATTTGTCCAAACCCGGCTGATGAAGACGCGTGGGATTTCCCGGTTGCGAACCTTCCCGGCTATTCGAAGGTTGCTTTGGACGAACCTTCATTGTGCTGGCAGGGCCGCGGGGATGATTCTTTCCAGAGACTTTCCGGTTGTCTTGTCGTCCGTCAGAAGGTTTTCCATGTTTCTGGCCTTTCCCGGCGTCAACCGGAGCGGCGTGCTCGGCATCCTGTGGATGAACGTTGACTGTGTTCGTGGAACTCGCGGGAGATGTTTGTTGGGACGTTGGACTAGGCGAGTCAGCGAAAGCCGTCCCCGACTTCAACGTAGCACAGCAAATCACCAGGAAGAAAAAACATAGGGCCTTCATTTGGATTCCCCTGATGAATGGTGATTGTCGTGGCCCAGAAAGATCATTCTCAGTGCGGGCACCGCAAGCAGCAGCATGACGGGGCCGACCAGCATGCCGCCTACGATCACTGTGGCGAGTGGACGTTGCACCTGGCTGCCGATACCCGTGGAAATTGCCGCTGGTAAGAGACCAATACAAGCCGAAAGCGCCGTCATCAGCAGGGGCCGCATGCGGGTGGAGGCAGCGCGGAACATCGCATCCTCTGGCGCAAAGCCGTGAAGTCTCTCCTGGTTATAAAAGGTGATCATCAGGATGCCGTCCATAACCGATACGCCGAAGAGCGACACGAACCCAATGGCGGCAGAGATGCTGAAATTAAGACCAGACAGGTAGAGCGCGAGGATGCCGCCCACAATCGCGTCGGGAATGCCTGCAAGGGCCAGAAGGCAGTCGCGCAAGTTATTGAACAAGCTGTAAAGCAGTCCCACAATCAGCACAAGGCTGATCGGCACAATAATCTCCAGGCGTTTCTTGGCTTCCTGAAGGTCTCCGAACTCGCCCGCCCAAATCAGTCGGTAACCCGGTGGAAGTTTGACACTGCTCGCGATTCGCCGTTGAGCCTCCTCGACAGTACCGCCAAGGTCGCGGCCACGGACGCTGAACTTGACCGGAATGAAACGCTGTACACTCTCGTGATAAATCCAGGCTGCTCCCGTATCCAACGTGATCGTGGCTAGCTCGCTCAACGGTATATAGGCAGTTGCGCCGCTACTGGTTTGATAGCCCACTTTGATGTTGCGGATTTTTTCGATGCTATCGCGGTATTCGGGCGTGTAACGGACCACCAGATCGAACTGGCGGTCGCCTTCCAAAACGGAAGTCGCTGCTGCTCCGCCCATGGCCGCTTGCACGACGGCGTTGACATCACCGGAATTGAGCCCGTAGCGTGCGGCCTTGGCGCGGTCCACCTTGATGTTCAGGTTTGGCTGTCCAAGTACCGGGAAAATGCCGAGGTCCGCAATGCCGCGAACCTGGTTCATTTGGTCGCGGACCTGCTCGGCCAGCTTCGTTAAGACTTCGAGATTCGGACCGACGATCTTGACCGAATTGACGCCTTTGACTCCTGAAATACCTTCCTCAATGTTGTCCTCAATATATTGAGAGAAATTGAAAACCACTCCTGGCAACTCGTTCGTAAATTCCGCTTGGACCTGGTCGGTTAGCTTTTCCTTGGTCAAGCCTCTCGGCCATTCATCAAACGGCTTAAGCGGAGCGAACAATTCGACATTCGAGAAGGGCGAAGCATCGCTGCCGTCGTCTGGCCGGCCATGCTGGGAAACCACTGTTATGACTTCAGGATGACGCAGGAGGATCTCGCGCATTTTTCTCGAGGCCGCCTCACCGTCTTGGAGCGAGAGCGTGATCGGCATGGAAGCGCGAATCCAAAAATTTCCTTCTTCCAGATGCGGAAGAAACTCGCTGCCGAGTCGCGGCGCGATGAACAACAAAGTTCCGATAGAAAAGACAAGCTCGATTCCCACCACGAGAGCGCGGTGACTCAGCGCAAAACGAAGGGCCGGATTGTAAAAGCGGTGCAATGCGCGGACGACGATCGTTTCGGCTTCCTTCACGCGTTTAGGCAGCAGCATCGAAGCGATCACAGGTGTGACGGTAAAGGTGGCCAGCAAGGCTCCGGCCAGCGCGTAGCCATATGTGCGCGCCATGGGGCCGAAAATCTGACCCTCGACTCCCTGCATCGTGAAAAGCGGCACGAAACCGGCCACCAGGATGAGTGCCGAGAAGAGAACCGCCTTGTCCACCTGTATCGCGCTGATCAGAATCAGCCGCAAACGATCCGTCCATCCGTGAGCCGACGTTACCTGTTCGGTCGTTTGCGTCGGGTCGGGCCCCCAGGCACCTCCCGTCAGACGTTGAAGCAGACCCTGTCTTTCTTCTGGGCTGCGTTGAAAATTACGGAAGATGTTCTCCACCAGGATTACCGCCGAATCCACAATGATGCCGAAATCCACCGCGCCCACGGATAGCAGGTTCGCGCTTTCCCCCATAATCACCAGGAGAATGGTCGCGAAGAACAGCGCGAAAGGAATGTTCAAGCCAACGATGACCGCGCTGCGGAGATTGCCAAGAAAAATCCATTGAATCAAAAAGACGAGCACACATCCGAATATCAGGTTGTGTAGAACAGTATGCGTAGTGAGGTCGATCAGCGAGGAACGGTCGTAAAACGGAACAACTCTGACTCCAGGTGGCAGACTCCCATCGTGATTCAACTTGTCGATTGCCGCTTCGACCTTTGGAATCATGTCGGCAGTTTTTTCCGTTCGTCGTTGCACCACGATTGCGCCAACAACATCATCCTGTTGGTCGCGACCCAGAATGCCGAGCCTTGGTCGGTAACCGACCGAGACATTCCCAACATCCTTCATCAACACGGGGACGCCATTGACTTGGGTCAGAACCACATTCTCGATGTCGCCGACTTTGTAGCCTTGTGCCAAGTCGTCGTTCCCGCCATCGTCGATCAGACCAACACCCCGGATGTTGATGGATTGCTGGCCGATGCGGATTTCGCGTCCGCCAACGTTGATGTTCGCGTTGCCGAGTGCGGTCAGAATTTGAGGCACGGTGACGCTGTAAGCTTCCAGCTTGTGAGGGTCCACCTCGACCTGGAATTCCTTGGTGGGACCGCCCCAACTGTTGACGGCTGCGATGCCTGGAATGGTTAACAACCGGCGAGCAACGATCCAATCCTGAACGGTGCGCAGATTCGTGATTCCGAAATGCTTTGGCCCGACAACCTGATAACGATAGATTTCCCCAGTCGAGCTGTTCGCTTGGATGTTGGGAACCTGACCGCCTGGCAGGCTGACGTTCTGCTGCATCGCGACTGACGCCTGCGCATAGGCGAAGTTGTAGTCCACCCCATATTTGAAGGTGACGCGCACAAAGGACAGGCCATAGAACGAAGTGGAACGGATAACGTCAATACCGGGCGTTGTGTAGAGTCCAATCTCCGTTGGAATCGTGTAGTAACGTTCCATCTCCTCGGCGGAGAGGCCGGGGGCCTGCGCGGTAATTTCGAGAATGACGGGCGTTGGATTCGGGTAGGCCTCGATGTTGAGTTGCTTAAACGCAACGATTCCGGCACCAACAAACAAGATCAAACCCACCACCACAATCGGACGGCGGCTCAGGCAAAACGCTATCAGAGACTTGAACATGGCTTGTCGTCTTTCCTGGAATGGCCGGGCATTCGATCTAATCGCTTGGCGGCGCTTGCAGCATATTGCTAAGGAATACCGCGCCGTCGCTTACAACCAGTTCTCCTTGCTGCAAACCGTTGAGAATTTGAACCTGGCCCTCTGTTCGCAGTCCCGTACGGACGACTCTTTGCACGAAATGGCGACGATCGGTTGTCACCCAAACCGTCATAGTGCCATCGGCTTCGCGGACTACGCCATTGGCGGGCACGGCAGTCCCTTCGGCGGGGTTTTGCACGCGAATGATAAAGTTGGCGAGCATTCCGGGCCGTAGCTCATTCCGTGCGTCTGTAATCTCGGAACGGATCGTTGCTCGATGGGTATCCGGGTCAACGGTCGCGTAGATTTTGGAAATCTTGCCGTGAAATACTCGATCCGGGTAGGCCGTTACCTTAACCTGAACCGGCTGACCCAAGTGAAAAAACGGAACGTCGCTTTCGATGACGTTCGCCAGCATCCATTTAATGGACACATTGGCGACCGAGTAGGGTGCCGGTGGGTTCCCTGGCTGCACTAAGAGCCCGGGTGGCCCGTTGAATGATGTGATCTGGCCGGAAATGGGGCTGGGGACGACCAGCACAGGGTCAATTTTGCGCGAAACGATGATCTGATCAATATCGGCGTCTGACTTCCCGAACACGCGAACGGCATCGCGCGCGGCTTTGAGAGCCCCCTCCGCAGTTTGTTGGTCGGAAACAGCCTGCTCCAATTCTCTTTGCGGGACGCCGACGTTTGTTGTGTAGAGGTCTCTAGCGCGCGCCAGTTCTTTGCTGGTCAGCTCCAACGAGGCCGCAGCGCCAATCAGGGTGGACTCGGCTTGGATAAGATCAGGACTATCAATCGTATAGAGCGGCTGGTCCTTTTTGACTTCGTCCCCCAGTTCCACGAGGCTCTTAATGATCTTTCCCTGATAGGACGGGTAAACTTGAACAGACAGGTCGTCGGCGAAACTGATGCTGCCAACAGCCTCTTTCTCTACGGGAAAGAGATGCGTTCCGACGGGTTCGATTTTGATCGAGTTCAGTTGGCTTGGTGACAAGTCCAGAGTCGTTTCGGACGGAGACGCGTTGGAATTAGCGACTGATTTCTGCGCCGTATTCGCGCTTGTCGTCTGACCATTACTGCAGCCAGATTCCAGGAGTACCGTTGCGACAACAATCGTCGCCGCAGCAACGAACATCACGGCAACCGTTCTGCTGACTCTAACTGGGTATTTCATCGTTTTCGTTCGACCTTCAATCCTTCCAGGGCTCACTCTGGAGGAGGCGCAAGTCCGCTCCAACGTGATAGCCCGCTCGGGCCTCTCCGGGACAAGCGAATTGTTACCGGAGGCAATTCTGCAGGTGCGCTGCGGGCATGGGGAATCCCATCGTTTGGTTTACGGAGATGTCTTTCGATCTAGGTCAGTTTATCTTCTGTCCGATTTGAGTATCTTTCGGCTATTTGCGACAGACGGGAGTAGTCAGCCTAGACGAATTGCGGCAATATGCACGCAATCAGGTATGGAACTAGCCTCGATCTACACGCGGGAGAATCGAACGCGATTCCTGATCGCGGCGGCAATCCTTATTGTGCTGATTGCGACCATCGATTGGCTTACAAAGCCGTACATCTCCATCGGGTTTCTCTATCTCTTCCCCATCATGCTCATTGCAGGATTTCTCCCGCGTTGGCAAATCGTGCTGGTCGCGCTTGTTTGTGCCGTTCTTCAGGAGTTGTTCAGCGAACTCCCCTCCGGCGAGGCAATCACAAGGTTGCTGATGGCTTCTGCCGGATTCGTTGGAACCGGATTCTTTGTTTCCGAAATCATCCGCAGTCGACAGGTGGCACTGGAACACGTAGAGGAAGTTGAAACCCACAGCAAGTTGCGAAAGGACGCAGAGGAACAACTTCGTATCTTGGTGGACAGCAGTCCGGCCGCGATCGTGACCATCGATTCCTCTGGTCGGATTTTGCTGGCCAACAATGCTGCCCAGAATCTCTTCGCTTCCGAAGACACCCCCGTCGTCGGTCAATCGATCGCGCAATTCCTTCCGGCTCTACAGAGCGCCGTACAAACAGAGCGATCTACTCAGTTCCGCACTGAGCTTCGATGTCGCGGGAAACGGAAAAACGGAGAAGTCTTTCTCGCGGCTGTTTGGTTTTCAACCTATGTTACGAGCCAAGGACCCAGGCTGGCTGCGATTATCGTTGATCTTTCTGAAGATTTGCGGGATCGCGAGGATTTGAGTCTCGATCACCTGCTGAAAAGCACGAAGATTCTGATGGGGGCGGTCGCGCACGAAATTCGAAACGTATGTGGTGCCGTGCTTGCCGTGCACAAGAACCTGTCTCGCCTCCCGGCGTTGCAGGACAACGAGGACTTTCGTGCGCTCGGACTCTTGATCGACGGCTTGGAGAAGCTCTCTGAGATGGAGCTTTTGCCGCCGTTGGATGAGACCCTGTCTTCGGTCGAACTGACTACGTTGCTCGATGAACTGCGGGTTCTGGTCGAACCGATTTACCAGGAGGCGGGCACTTCAGTTCTCTGGAGCTTGCAAGACAATCTTCCATTGGTCGTCGGGAATCGTTATGGATTGCAGCAAGTGTTCCTCAATCTAGCTCGAAACAGCCGGCGCGCAATGGAATCGACAGAGCAGAAACAGCTCACAATCAGCAGCGAGATCGAACCGAGCGCAGTGGTAATTCGTTTTGAGGATACAGGCATTGGAATTCCGTCATCCTACCAGCTATTCAAACCCTTCCAGCCGGGAGCGAATGCGACAGGTCTGGGTCTTTACGTCTCTCGCGCGATTCTGCGCAGCTTCGGCGGTGAGCTAAGATTCGAACCGCGCGCTGTGGGTTGTTGCTTTGCAGTCAGGTTAGCTAAAGTGTCTGATAGGCAGGGATCGCCCGATGGGTAAGACTGCAGCGAAAAATATCCGCCTTCTCCTCCTTGATGACCACGCACTATTTCGCGAGAGTGTCGCGCGACTACTCCAGGCTGAACCCGGATTCGAGGTCGTCGCGGATTGCAGTTCTGGCACCGAAGCACTACGAATCATAAAATCTCGGGAAATCGACGTCGTGCTGCTCGACCTCGACCTTGGCGAGGAAAGAGGGGCGGATTTCCTTCAAAGGGTGCGCGTCGAACGCTTCAAAGGGAAAGTCCTGCTCGTAACTGCAGGCGTGGACCAGCGTGATGTCCCAGCTTTGATTCGGAAGGGAGTCTCCGGGGTGTTCTTGAAGCATGGCTATCCTGCTGAACTGATTCAAGGAATTCGCGAAGCAATGGAGGGTAAGGCGCTGTTTACGCAGGATTTGCTGAGAAGGGCGTTAGAAAGCGCAGACGAACCCGGCACAGAGCAGAATACCGTTAGATTCACGGAAAGAGAGCGGCGCGTGCTTTCGTTTGTATTTGAGGGTCTGGCGAACAAGCAAATTGGTGATCGCTTGCAGATATCGGAGAGCGCAGTTAAAGCGTGCTTGCAACAACTTTTCGCCAAGACTGGCGTCAGAACGCGAAGTCAATTGGTGCGCATCGCGTTGGAGCGGTATCGAGACCAGCTCTAGCCGCCCTGCACTCCCGTACAACCAGCTCGTTCGATGGAAACATCAACGATGCGACATTCGGTCGCCGTCGTGAAAAGCGGCACCAGGATATTTCCCGAAGGGCTCTCATGTTCTTCCCCCAACGTGAATCGAGCGCTGAGCATGTTTGACAGCCTCTCAACCATTGGTTTGAGTCTTGCCGCAGTCTCACAAGTTCTACCTGGTCTTTCCTCGAAAGCGACATTGAGCGTCTGTGTCCGCATAGAAACCCGATGCCCACTCGGATGCTTTCTGTTCGAACCAGAAATGCTTTAGAATGAAGACTCTCTGCTGTGCGCCCGTAGCTCAGACGGACAGAGCAACTGCCTTCTAACAAAGAAGGCAAATCTTACAAAGTTTTTGCTGAGCGTCGCTTACGGACTCTATCTCCCCGAAATCTCGCCCTCGGTTGTACCGAAGTTATACCGAAAGCCATTTCTCTATGAGATGGCTCTGTTTTCCGAGAATAAGAACAGGCCGCCGGAATCAGAGTTGCGAAAAGGATGCAGACAGTGTTCACGAAACTGGTTCGGAAGAGCGAGTAACACTCCTGCATCTCTTGAGGCGATAGCCCACTCAAGCAGCGCCCGGTACTCACTGAATTCAGTAATTCCACCCAGCCACTGGGTTCCGCTCTCGTTGGAAATCGTGACGACATTCGGGACATCACAAGGTCCCAAGCAACCGCTTATTGTGAGTTGAATCCGCTTCAATAAACCTCTGGCCCGCCACTCGTTCTTCAGCCATTCAACCGGAACTGCAGGCTTGCCATTGGCGGTGTTTCCGCAGCAACAGCCTTGGCAGACACTCACGTGCCCAAGTACGAGCCGCTTTGTCGTCAGCAGAAACTTGTCCATATACCTAAGCTCTCTCGACCGACGTTGTTCTACCGTCGTTTGTTGCAGAAGGTGATTGCGACAAAATCCCGCGAACAAATTGGTTCGCCGATGAGACGGGCGGGAGCAATCGGGCGGAATTCAAGATAAAAGCCATCTCGGATGAGACGTGAATGAAGGCGGCCAGTAAAGGATTCAGAAATCCGAATGCCGCTAGACCGACACCGATGCTGTCGACCACCAGCGTTCCGACGAAGTTCTGCATAATGGTGCGACGGCACCGCCGCGCCGTTTGCAAGGTCTCGACGAGCTTCGATAGGTCGTTGCCAATTAGCACCACATCGGCACTTTCACGTGCGACATCCGTTCCCGATCCCATCGCCACGCCGACCGACGCCTGCATCAGTGCAGGCGCATCGTTCACGCCGTCCCCGACCATGGCAGATTTATGGCCCTTCTCAGTCAGCAGCTTTACATACTGCAATTTCCCTTCAGGCAGAAGATCAGAGACGATTTCATCGACCCCCAGTTTCTGACCCACCTCTTCCGCGACAGTCTTTGTATCGCCCGTCAGCAGCACCGTCCGAAGCCGCATCGATTTGAGGGATTGAATTGCATCCTTTGCCTCGGGCCGAAGCGTGTCGGCAATTTGGAGAGTTCCCAAGAATCGCCCGCCGCGTGCCACAAATATTTCCGAGCCTGGTTCCGAACCGTTCTCTTGATTCAGTTGGACCCCGCGTTCCAGTAAGAAATGCTGATTCCCGACCATAATTTGGTCGCCTTCACTACGAGCGACAATTCCTTTGCCGGGAGTGTATTCAAATGTGCCTGGATCTTCATAGGCAATGCCAAGTTGTGTGGCTTTCCTGAGGATTGCCTTAGCGATAGGGTGTTCAGACCGCGATTCCGCAATCGCTGCGGTTCTTAACAACACTGTCGCCGAAGTCCCCGAGGCGGCGTGTACATCTGTAAGTTCGGGAGTTCCGTAGGTCAGAGTGCCGGTCTTGTCGAGGAGAACCGTGTCCACTTCCCCAAGTTTTTCGAGGTAAAGCCCGCCTTTGATGATGGCACCCTGTTGGGCGGCCCGGCCTATCGACCCCAAGATCGCCAGCGGGGTTCCCGCAGCGATGCCGCAAGCTCCTGCCACGATGACCACCGAAATCGTCGACCGAATGTTGTGGCTGATCAGGAAAGTCAGGACCGCAGCGCCCAAAGCAAAATAAACCAGATAACCCGCAAGTCGGTCCGCAATTCCTTGTATCGGCGCACGTGATTTCTCCGCTGTCTCAACGGCCTCGATGATCTTGCCAAAAGTTGTGTCACGCCCCAGGCGCTCAACCCGAACTTCCAGAGCGCCGGATTGATTGATCGTCCCCGCGTAAACGCTGGTGCCGGGATGCTTTTCAATCGGCATGGACTCCCCCGTGATGGGCGCTTGATCGACAAAGGAATGACCTCCAACCACCTTCCCATCAACCGGGACGCGTCCCCCAGGCCGAACGAGAACTTCGTCATTCGCCGACACTCCCCCAATCTCTATGTCTGTCCAGGCCCCATTTCGACGAACGGTCGCCACACTCGGCAGCAGCTCAACCAAGTGTTGAATTGCCTTGCGGCCGCGGCCTACGGTAAGTCCCTCCAGAATCTCTGCGACGAGAACGAAAAGTGTGATGACAAGAGCCGTAAAAGTCTCGCGAATCGCCAGAGCAGCGACGATGGCGATAGCCATCGAAAGCTCCATCGTCATTCGCCGCTGTCTTATGTTTTCGTAGGCTTCGTGGAAGATCGGAAAGCCGCCAACCAAAGCGCATACTACACCGATGGCAGTTACGTAGGGATTCGACGCGCCGCGAAGAAACCAAATAGCCCCCGCTGCCGCAGCGACGAACAGGACGCGGTTGATCTCTCGCCAAGCCGGCGGATGCCCGTGGTCGTGATCGTCTTCTTGCTCGGCACGGTGGGGCGAGGCGTTTTCTGGATGTGCTTCAACAGGGTTCACTGCATGCGATTCTTTTGGATTCCTCTGATTCATGACTTTCCTCTGTTCGAACAGCTGGGGCGTCTTAGCGTCGTTACTTCAGATAGGCTCGAACCACCTCGATCAATTCTTCGGCAGCTTGTGCTTGGGGGGAGTTCTTTTTACTTTCGGGGGAGAGGACATGAAATCGGACGTGCCCTTCCATGACTTCAGCCATCAAACCATTCAGCGCCCCGCGACAAGCGGCCATAAGCTGAAGCACGCCGGCACATTCCTGCTCGGATTCGAGAGCACGTTCGATGGCGTCGACCTGCCCTCGAATGCGCCGGACCCGAGTTAGAAGTTTTTCTTTGTCTTTGGTTGTGTGAGCCATGGAGGCACTATACTATAAGGTAGTATAGTATAGCAAAAACGATAGAGTCTCACACAGGAGCACCGACAATCGATATCCAAATTGCTGCTGTAATTCTCAGCGTGTTCGCAATGCTCTCAACCATCTGCGGGGGATTGGTTGCAGTCCGTGGAACAAACCGACTTCATTTGCTTCTGGGGACGGGAGCCGGAATGCTCCTTGGTGCCACGTTCTTTGATCTGTTGCCAGAGTCCATTGAAGCCGCACATGTCATGCGCGATGATTGCAAGCGCCACGACGATTCCACGCGTAAGTTCACCAGGTCTTGCAGCTCCGATCGCAGCACCGTCGAGAGTGCTGTGCGCGATGAGTCCGACGGCACTCATTGGCCAACGAGGCGATGCGCTTCGTTGACACAATTGCAAGGCTGGAGCGTCGGAGAGATGTCGCTCGTGTTGGTGATCGGGTTCCTGGGCTTGCGACGTAGCGGAGCGCGTCCTGGTCGCTTCACTCGTGTCCGGAAGGCGATTGAGCGGCGGGCTCAACACAATGATGTTGGTTACTCGGGGCGAAAAGGCAGGGCCGACAGATTTGATGTTTCTCGGAACGGATGCGATTGCCCCGGTGATCGGGGCTCTTCTTGCCTTGCGATTCCTGCCATCGCCGAAGTGGCTGGCGATTTTTTTGGCACTGGCATCCGGGTTCTTTCTTTATACGGCGACGTCAGACTTACTGCCAGAAGCGCATAGGCGTTCGCCCAGTCCTTCGGTCACGATTCTGACGATTGTAGGAGTGTTGATAATGGCGTTGGCGGTCGGCTTGACCCGCCTTGACTACGGCGCGCTTCAACGGTTCGTGTGGTCAATGTTCTAGGCCGAGTCTCTCGAATTTCGCTTCGAAACGTTCAACACGTTTAATCATGCGCCGTTCGACGGAAGCGGTTCTGTCGATGGAAACATCGACGACGCGACGTTCGGTAAAGTCGTGAAAGCGGCACCGCCGCGCATTTCACAAGTCGCTCTGAAGTTGCTGTTCTAGAAAGACAGCGGTGACGGGCGAAGGCATTAATCGTGTGATCCAATGAGAACAGATCATCTCAGGCTCTTGAGCCAGCGATAACGTTGGGCGAGTTAGCATAAGTTGGGTCCAAGTTGGGTCCAACTTGGGTCCAAATACTGCCGAATTAGGTCCAAAACCGTGTACCATGACACAGAACAAAGCTAGACGGACCTATAAGATAGATTTTTTGCTACTGCCTTGGGCGCAGGAGGTCTGGAGTTCGAATCTCCACGCCCCGACCAATACTTTCAATGAGTTAGCCATGCTGCGAATCATTGCACTCGCTCCACTGTAGTGACTTTTGTAGTGACTCCCTGACTTCTGCTCGCCAGTTCAATTGCTCTCGCCGTTTTGAACTTTTCGAGTTTTGCCGTCGCTTCACGTTTGTGTTCATCAGCCGGATGCACGTAGCGCATCGTCATTTGCACGCTGGTGTGTCCAAGCAGAGCAGCGAGTGTTGGCAAATCTACGCCTGCCATAACCGCTCGTGATGCGTAACTATGTCTGAGATCGTAGACTCTAAATCCGGGCACTAGACCATACTTCAATAGTTTAATTCTGCGGGGTTTGCGTGAAACGAAGGATTCAACCGTCCGCCTTGAATATGGGAAAATGTTGTCGCGGAATAGGCTTAACACGTGCCCACAAAGTCTCGCAGAGAAGATGCGATCATCGAACGGTTTCTTTCTGGATACGAGAATCACTCGTGGGCAGATGCCGAGATTGACTGGCTGGATAAGAGGATCGACGGGGCAGTCGAAGTACGTGCGATTAGAAGATCCGATAGCAACACCCTAGTCATTGAACACACGATCGTCGAGCCGTTCGTCGGCGAGAAAGAAGACTTTGCATTCTTTAGGGCTGCCTTTCTCAGCATCGAGGATGACAAGTCCCAGCTTGTACCGGGAAGATGGATTCGCATCTTTGTTCCGGCCGGAACGTTGCGTCATCAGCCCAAAGCGTCCAAGCGACAGGCGATCATTAGGGGTGTTCATACCTGGATCAGGACGAATCGACTTTCTCTTTGCGACGGAGATTCAGAGCGCTGTTGCACCATCCTATTCCCTGTCATTTCTGACAATACCGCGATCCTACCCTCTTAACGTAGCGTGGTCCTAGCAAAAGGAGATCGCTGATGACTCACTTTATTCTCCGCTTCTGCTCGAACCCACCCACGAACGAAAAGACATTGTCATCCCGGCACTGCGTTTCGGTGAGCATGTTTTCGGTGGCAGCTTTGACTGCGGTATTGATGTTGGCCGCACCCCAAGCCCAGCCGCAGGATGGAGAACTCCAGAAACGCGTGGCGGAGATTAAGCAATATCTGTCACTAAACAAAATGGTTCTGGCCCAATACAGGTGGCAGGAGTCGCAGACAGTGAGCGTAAAGGGAGAAGTTAAGAAGGAAGAACTTTTCCAGGTACAAATGGGGCCAGATGGCCAACCGCAGAAAACGAATCTCAGTCCGGACGAATCTTCTGGAGGCCGCAAACACGGCATCAAACACAGAATCAAGGAGGATTACGAAAACTACGGAAAGGAGGTCGCAGCACTGGCGCAAAGTTATGGACAGCCCGAGCCTGGAAGGGTGCAGCAGCTTTTTGAACAGGGAAGCGTCCTCCTCGGATCTGGCGGAGCGCCCAACGAAGTGAAGCTGGTAATTAACGGGTATCAAAAGCCGGGGGATTCCGTCACGATTGTTTTCAACAAAACGCAGAAGACTATCCAGAGCCTGCACATTGCGACCTACTTGAACGATCCGCAGGACGCAGTCACCATCTCCGAGCAGTACGCCCAGTTGCCCAATGGCCCCAACCATGTTGCCAGCACCATCGTTGACGGGGTCAGTAAACAGCTCACAGTTCAAATGCAGAATTCCAATTATCAGAAAATGTGACGACGCGCGAAAAAGAAGGGATTGCGGATTTCGCGAATCGTATTGAGCGTCTATCCCGGTGATTTCGAAGGCGTCGCTCAGACTAACGAATAGAATCGATTGTGGTCGATTCGTGGCGCACAGCAAGCGCACCAGACGCGCGGCCTACCAGCAGTTCAAAGCAGCGCACGATCCCTTTAACCAAAATAAATGACACAAGAATCGCTATTGCAAACGCACTGAGTAAAGCGCAGAAAATGAGAAATGCGGCGAGCAACTCACGTACAAGATACAGTCGCGTTCCTGCGACTCCGATCAGTGTAATGAGTACAACTGCAATGAGAATTCCCCGTGATCGCTTCCGGCTCATATCAACTTAATCCTTCTATCCGTACGTAAGGAAGACTTCACCCACCTCATCTGTCAACCCTACCAAGGCACCGTGCAGAGTTGCTCGGCGCGGTGGAACAAAAGCCCGCGCTATTGTTGCGCCGGTGTCCAACTGGGATCGGGATCGAATTCAGTCATTGCGGCGGCTGTTTGGGTTGTGGCGCTACCCAGATCCTTCTGAAGCAGGACGCCATCCTGGTTGATGATGAATGTCATCACGCCAGAGTTGCGGTATTCAGCGGGATAAGCAACGAAAGCGAATCCGCCTGTCATCTTTCCATTTACCACGTAGTCTTTCGCGCCGCCGGGTGCGTGACTGCCTTGGCGCGTGAGCATATGAAAGTAGTAGCCATGAAAAGGCACGTGTGAATCCGGCTTGACGCTATAACCTTCGTTGGTGGCGAAGGCCGCCAGCGGACCAAGCGGGCTTTTGGCCTGACCTTCCGGCGAATCCCAATACAAACCGTTCTGTTTGCCTGTGTCACTGATGAACTTCACAGCGTATTGCTGCGTGCTTCCGTCACCGAGACGCTGTGAGTAGTACTGAGACTGAGCGTCAGCCAGCGCCATACAAACGTCTATGACCGCCAGTTCATTTCGGCCGATACGGCGGGCCAGAATTTCTTCTCTGCCCTCAGCCACGTCAAAGTACCACTGTCCTGCAGTATTTTTTTTCAGGGGGATCGGGAAGGGAAAATTGTCCGCTCCGATCAGCAGGACCTGCGATTCGTCAGGCATCTTGCGCCATCGGTGCATCACGTCGTAGGCGGCTATAAATTTGTCGTCGGTATTCTTATCCTGCACGGGATCGCCGGAAAGAATGATGTCTTTTGAGTCCGGACCAAACACTGCGATTATCGTATTTGCATCGCCTGATTTTGCCGCGTTAAACAGATCATTCCCTGCGTCATCGGGTGAAGCAAATACTTGGTACGAAGGCTTGGCGGACTTGTTGCATCCGACAAACAGAATGAGTATCTCCAGAAGAATGAGACGACTCATAATGGCGGTTGTGCGTGTTGCTGGCGACATAGCAATCCTCCAAAACTTTGACCCTAAAGGCTTCATCAATACACCAGAGCTAAGTTCGTTCGCAGTTAGGCTGGCGTTGGAATCACCGGCGACCGCCACGACCCATGCTTGACGAACCGCGGGAACTGGACGCTCTGGAGTTCCACCCGCCGCCTCCACTATTCATGGCCGATGACCCACCGCTCTTTTCCTGCCCGCCCCAGCCGCTGGAACTGGATTTGTTATAGCTGGACGGGCTTCCGCTCTTCTGGTCCCAACCGCTGCCGGTATTGCTGTAGGTTTTGCCGTTTGCCGCGGCGTACTTATTGCCGTTTGCGGTTTCGCCCACGGCCGCGCTGTTGCCGTTCTTGCCCGTCGCGCCATAAGCCGAGGCGCCGCTCGAGCTATGCATCTGCCCAGTGGTTCCGTTAGCGTTGGTTTGGTGCTGGCTGTTTACGGTCGTGCCATTTTTCGAAGCCGTTGAGCTTCCCCAGCTTCCATTGGCGTTGGAACCTTGCTCGGTGGCGCCGTACGCACCGGTTCTTGGGTTGTAAGCCTGGGCAGCGCTTTGGCTGCCGTAACCATTCGAGACTGTGCCGCCGCGTGCGTAAGTCCCGGTGGATGGGTTGTAACCGTTGCTATAGTGTGCGGAGCCGTTGGGGCCGTACGCGGATCCGCTGGAGCCGTAGTATCCGCCATGCCACGCGTTGTTTCCGTAGTAGGCTCCGCCGTGATAAACCACCGCGGTGGTTCCATGCCAGCCACAATTCCAGCTCGAATATCCCCAGGCGTAAGATCCGCCGGCCATCATGGCCCCGACGGCAACGCCAACTCCAAACGCCACGACTGCGGCACCGGCGGGAGGCGGGACGTAAACGTATGCTGGAACGACGTAGGGATAGCCGTACACCACTGCCGGGTTGTACATGGGAACGTAAACTACTTGCGGGTTCACCGGCTGAATCACAATCACTTGAGGTGATTGTTGGACCACAGTTAGTTGTTGCCCTGATTTCAAGTTGCCGGCAGCCAATGCTTTCGCACGTAACACCTGGACGGCCGCCATCACGTCGGCTGCTTGCGTGTGATACGCCTCTCCCAGCGACGAAGTCCAAGCAAGGTTCTTCGCCATGTTGCCGAGCACGGAGGGAAATTGCGTGAGAGCTTTCACACTGGGATCCCACGGTTGCGTATCAACCGCCTGCATTAGAAGTGGTCCCGTAACGGAGCTGTACTGTTGGAGCCAATTGGAAGCGGCAGCAACCTGGTCCGGAAAGGTCGCAGCCCCAAGGATCTGGGCTACCAGGGAATCCGGGTAGAGCGCGATGGGCGCTACCAGTTGTTGCAACTCCTGAGCAGACAGCGGCGCGCCTTGTCCGGAATACCCCGATTGACCAGTTTGAGCTCGAGCCCCCGAAGGTAAAGCGCCAACGATAAGTAAAACGGATAACGTCGTTGACAAAAACCGTTTCATGAAGTTCTTGATCATTTTCTTCTCTCCATCGAACCGACCTGGTCCGGTGCAGTCCGCCCCTGCAGCTCTTCCGAAGCTCGTTCTACTCAGAACAAACGCCACCACAGAAACGTTAAAGGCCCGAAAAGTGCCGGGGTCAGGGGTCGTCCCAGGCCTTAACGTTCAATACTCAGCGACCATATGATCACCGATGCGTGAAGTTAATTGTCAATATTGACAGTCACGGAAGATTTTTTGGGTAAATGTGCAGTATTGGCGTGGAAATGGTGCAGGTGTCTTGGTTTTGAAAATTAGTGCCTTATAAGCTCAATAACATCGAAATTGTAAGTTCTAACAATACAAGCCTCTGACCAAAATATCTAAGATCTGGGGCATCGAGGAATGTGTGCGACTTTCATATGGAGACTCGTATAGGAGGGAGACGAAATGCGACGAATCGAACACGTAATTCCGAATATTCGCAGGGCCATTGTCTGTAGTTTGCTGTTGATTGGGCTGATTACGCTGAGAAGCAAACCCGTTTTCGCACAGAAAGCGGAAACGATAGAAGCCCAAGCGATGGGCACGGGGACCCAGCTCGGGCAGAATATCGGCATAACGCTCATTATCCAGGATTTCTCCACCATGGCGGAGAGACAGACTCTCGTGGACGCGTTCCAGAAGGGCGAGCGTTCTACAAAAAGTGGCCTGGAGCTGGGTTCCGCCGCGAACGATCTTGACGCGCGCCCAAAATGATTCAGACTGCATCTCCTATTGCTTTCCCATACGATGGTGAAGTACATTCCTATGGGTTCACAATAGGAGGGGTATGTGCGACAAACAGAACGTTTGGCAGGGGACTCTCGCGCTGATGGTGCTCAAGTGCCTTGAAACGCTCGGCCCGCTGCACGGCTATGGCATCGCACGACGCATAGAGCGGACGAGCGGCGATTTACTCTCGGTCAATTACGGTACGCTCTATCCGGCACTATTGAAGCTCGAGCAGGAGGGATTCATCGCCTCCGAGTGGGGCTTCTCGGACAACAATCGCAAAGCCAAGTACTACAAACTCACTCGCGCGGGACGCAAGCAACTGGAAAAAGAAGCTCGTGAATGGGAGCAAACCGCGTCGATTCTGGCGCGATTCCTCTCTTCCAAGGTGCAGAGGTCATGAAAACGCTCCGTGCTGCATGGAAGCGTGTGCGAAGCCTATTCCATAAAGAACAACTCGATCGCGAGCTGCAAGACGAGCTCTGCAGCCATCTCGAAATGCACATCGAGGACAATCTACGTTCAGGAATGACCGTGGAAGCAGCTCGGCGCGATGCCATCCTGAAACTCGGGGGGCTGGAGCAAATCAAAGAATCCGTGCGCGGTCGCCGCGGTATTCCATTGCTCGAAACCCTGCTGCAAGATGTGCGCTACGGCTTGCATCTGCTCGGTAAGAATCCCAGCTTCACGATGGTCGCAGTCGTGACGCTGGCGCTGGGAATCGGCGCGAATACCACCATCTTCAGCATGGTGAATGCGTTTCTGTTTCGGCCCCTACCGGTGAAAGATCCGGTGCAAATTACCAAGCTCGCCTACCAATTGAAAGGCGGACAGCTCTCGGTGAATTTTTCGGTGCCCGACTACCGGGATATTCGTGAACAAACACGCGAGGAATTTTCGGGCCTGCTTGTCTGTCAGAACTCGATCGATGGCCTGAGCGTGAATGGAAAAGCCAATCGGTTTCTCACCTACTACGTCGACGGAAATTTCTTCGGTACGTTGGGAATCAAACCGGCGCTCGGACGATTCATATTACCATCGGAAGAAGAGACGCCTGGTGCTAGTCCGGTTCTCGTTCTTGGCTACTCCTATTGGAAAACGCAATTCGGGAGCGATCCGGGAATCGTCGGTAAAAAGGCTTTGGTGAATGGCCGTCCGGTGACGATCGTTGGGGTGGCGCCGGAGGGATTCCATGGATTGTCGGCCGTGGCGGAGATTCAGGGGTATCTGCCTTTAGGAATGGCGGCGATCGCGGGCCTTGCGGAGGATTTCATGAACCGTCGCGGTTCTCGCACCGCCTTCGTATTCGGACGCCTAAAGCCCGGGGTGAGTTTGAGGCAGGCACAAGCCTCGCTCGATGCGGTTGCAAAAAGGCTCGCGAAGGAAAATCCCACGGAAGACAAGGATTTGAGCGTCCAGGTTTTCCCGGAGGTTCGATCGCGTCCGCATCCCGAGGCGGGAACCATTATCAAGTTAGTGTCCGGGCTATTCCTGGGGCTGTCAGCACTTGTGCTCCTACTCGCCTGCATGAATGTGGGCAACATTTTGCAGGTCCGCGCATCGATCCGTGAGCGCGAGATGGCGATCCGAGCCGCACTGGGCGCAGGGCGCCGCCGATTGATTCGCCAACTGCTGACAGAGAGCCTTCTTCTGTCGGGACTGGGAGGACTGGCGGGAATTGTGCTGAGCTATTCGGCGAGCGTTTTTTTGGGCCATCTGAACCTTGGAACGGAGACGCTGCTCCGGTTCGACTTCGGGTTCGACTGGCGCGTGTTTGGATTCGCGCTCACAGCCGCGCTCGTGACTGGAATCATCGTCGGAATCGCGCCGGCAATTCGCGCGTCGGGCGGAAATCTTTCGCAGATATTGCATGAAGGCGGTCGCGGACTCGTGGGAGGCAGGCATCGGTTGCGGAATGCGCTCGTCGTGGGGCAGGTGGCGGGCTCTTTGGTGTTGCTCATTATCGCAGGGCTGTTCACGCGAAGCCTTGGCGAGGCGCAGCGGACGAATCTGGGCTTCGATCCCAACCACGTGCTGAATTTCTTTATGGATCCTACGGAGATTGGCTACAACGACGAGAAAGGGCGCGCGTTCTTGAGAGCTCTACTCACTCGCGTGCGTGCACTGCCCGGCGTGTCGTCGGCGAGTACTGCGAACTCGACCCCTTTGGGCTACTACGATCAGGGAGACACGATCGTCGTGGAAGGTTATGAGGCGCCCGCCAATCAACCGACTCCCTTTTCCTTGTACAACTCGGTGTCGCCCGACTACTTCAAGACGCTGCGTATTCCAATGGTCGAAGGGCGTCCATTCACCGATGCAGACGATCCGGATGCGCAGTTCGTCGGCATCGTAAACGAAGCCATGGCCAAGAAATATTGGCCAAACGAGGATCCGATCGGAAGGCATTTCAAACTCGGTGCTGATGAGAATCATTCGATCACCGTAGTCGGTGTGGTGAAAGATTCCCGCTATTCGGGTGTGACAGGAACGATCAAACCATATTTCTACGTGCCAACCGCGCAGCACTACGCAGCCAACACACTCACAGCGTTGCAGGTGCGCACGGCAGGGGCGCCCAAAGCCGTGATTCGGGAGGTCGAGCGAATCATTGAATCGCTCGCGCCGGACCTGCCCATATTCGATGTGAAGACAATGCCCGAAGCGCTCAACACTCTGAACGGTATTCTGGTCTACAAAGCGGGTGCGGTGCTGGCCGCATCGCTTGGCCTTCTGGGACTGATCCTTGCGCTCGTCGGCGTGTATGGAGTGATCTCATTTGCCGCCAGCCAAAAGACGCACGAGATCGGTATCCGAATGGCGCTGGGCGCGCACCCGCGGGACCTGCTGACGAAGATTTTTGGCCAGGGGCTGCTGATGGTGACGATTAGTCTGACGATTGGCCTGGTCGCCGCGCTCGGCGCCTCGCGAGTGTTCGGAAGTTTCCTCACCGTGAGTGCCACGGACCCAATGACCTATATCGGAGTGTCGGTGCTGCTTGCGTTCGTGGCGCTGCTGGCGTGCTACGTGCCGGCGCGGCGAGCCATGCGCGTCGATCCGATGGTCGCCCTGCGCCACGAATAATTCAATTCGCATCTGCATGTAACTTCGCACTTATTCACAGTTCGGAAATCTCTGGCGTCGCCGCGCACCGCGGTCGCAAAAGTAACCGTCATTTGGTCAAACGGTGCAAAGAACAACCAAATGGCTGGCCCTGCCCTCACTCCCACTTAAATGATCCCGAGTAAAGGTTCCCCCTCTCGCCTCCGGTTGATCCCAACGACGGCAACCTTATAGCGAATGTGTAAAGAAGACCTCCATATCCCACGATGTCAATTTAAGGTAAGTGAATATGAATAGGTTATTTAGAACCCTGCGCTGAGAAGGAGTCTGACAACCCGAACCTCTGGTGGACACGCCTTCAAAATTGTAGTTTCATCCAGGAGAACAGAGTTGGATCGAGCTTTTTGCCTTATTCGTCACAATATCCAAGAGAGCAATTTATATGACAGGGGAAACAAATGGAGACGCTAGACTGTTATACCGCAGTCGCAGTTCAATTCGAGCCTCATGTCGTTTATAAGCGAAATCAGATTGAGCTCAATCTGAACCGAGCGATCGAAATCTTGGACTCGGTCCTTTACTCAACCCCCAACGCCAAAGCACCTGCGATGGAAGTCAGTTATGAGCCATATGCTCCCGTGAAGCTGGTGGCTTTTCCGGAAGATTTTCTTCAAGGCTTTACCATGAAAGCCGATCTTGATGTTCACGTGAGGGAGATTGGCATCCGGATCCCTGGACCGGAAACAGGTCGGTTGGCAGCAATGGCGAAGAAATTAAACATTTACCTTTATGGAGTTGCTCTAGAGGTGTTGCCGCACTGGCCCGATCGCATCTTCAATTGCGCATTCATCATTGATCCCTCCGGAGAAATTGTTCATAAGTTCCACAAATTCTCGCCCGCAATCCACTATGAAATAACCACTAGCCCGCACGACGTATTAGACGAGTACATTGAGGTTTTCGGTAAAGGTAAGACGATGCTGCAAACCCTCTTCCCCGTGACGAAAACACCGTTGGGGAACATTGGGACGATCATCTGCAACGATGGGTACCATCCGGAATACTTCCGAGCGGTTCAAATGAATGGGGCTGAAATAATCATACGTCCGGCGCTCGCGGAGCCCGGAGTTACCAAGGGTTGGTTTGAATTCACCAATCGTGCAGGTGCGCTTGCGACTCTGAGTTATGTGGTGGCTCCTAATATGGGCGGTGTTATTAGCCCCGAGGCAGTTCGCACAATGATGGCTGGGGATTCTATGATTGTTGACTATGATGGACAGGTTATCGCAAGATTGCCGTTCCCGGGTGAAGGGATGGTCAGCGGCACAATTCGACTCGAGCATTTGCGCCAGCGCCGGGCCGATCCAAGCCGGAATTTTCCTTCGCTGATGAAAACGGAAGTCTTGCGTGAGGTGTATGCTGATTCGGTTTATCCGCCAAACTCGCAGAAAGAGGCCATTCGAACCTTCAGTGAAATCTATAAGAGAGACACCCGACATCTCGGCGTGATCGAGAAGCTTTTTGAGCGTGGCGTGTACACTCCACCAAAAAACTGGCGTAAATAGCATCCATGACAACATATGATCCTAGCTCCCGATGAGAGCAATCCTCTCGGCACCGAGGAGCCAGAGCTCCTAAATATTTCAGGCCGACTTGGACTGTTTCTTGCTTCCTGGAGTGAACGCTGGTTTCCCGATCCATTGATTTTCGCTCTTCTGGGGATCGTGTGTGTGTTTTGCATAGGAATTGTAATGGGCGAAAGGCCCGGCCAGCTTGCCATCACGGGAGGAACGAATTTCTGGGCGCTTGTTCCGTTCACGATGCAAATGGTGTTTACGATCGTTGGCGGATACGTAGTTGCATCAGCACCGCTTGTAAAGCGCGGAATACGCTGGCTTGCGGAGCGACCGAAAACGCCGAGAGGCGCGATCGCCTTGGTAGCGTTATGTTCCATGCTGAGTTCGCTGATTTCAGGAGGGTTTAGCTTAATCTTCAGTGGCGTGTTCGTGCGTGAGTTGAGCAAACACGTGAAAGGCATGGACTATCGCGCTGCTGGCGCTGCTGGTTACCTGGGCCTGGGAGCAGTGTGGGCCCTTGGCCTTTCGTCTTCTGCTGCGATGCTGATGGGCACAAGGTCGTCTTTGCCATCATCACTGCTAAACATCTCCGGCGTTATCCCGCTTCGGCACACGATTTTTCTTTGGCAAAGTATCGCAACCGCCGCCATCCTGACAATCGTCTCCACCTTGATTGCTTACTTTTCCGCGCCACCCCCAGAGAAAGCCCGAACCGCGGAGTACTACAACATAAAATCGATGGTTTGCGAGACTGAGATTCCGACGAGAACTCGACCAGGAGAATGGCTGGAGTACAGTCCATTATTGACAATTCTGGTATCGGCACTCTTAGGATGGTACCTACTACATGTTTTCATGGCCTCCCCAGTTGGGGCTTTAGCAGCCCTGGATCTAAACACTTACAATTTAATTTTCGTCACGGCTGGGCTCTTACTTCACTGGCGGCCTCGACAATTTATCCGGGCGGTCTCCGAATCCATTCCGGCCACCGAGGGAGTGCTCATCCAATTTCCATTTTATGCAGTTATCTTCGGGATGATTGTCGGCACGGGGATTTCGGACCGGATAGCAAAATTGATTCTGTCGGTCAGCTCCCCCGGCAGCTTTCCCATACTTGTCGCCGCCTATTCGGCTGCCTTGGGAGTATTCATTCCTTCCGGCGGCAGCAAATGGATTATTGAGGCTCCCGCCGTGCTCCAAGCGGCGAATATATTCCATGTTCATCTAGGGTGGGTGGTGCAGATTTACAATGCCTCGGAGGCGTTGCCTAACCTGATCAATCCGTTTTGGATGCTGCCCTTGCTCGGCATACTGAAATTGAAGGCGAGGGATATTGTCGGGTATGGGGTACTCCAGTTGATGGTGCACGTACCTCTTGTGTTTTTCCTGTGTTGGTTTTTCGCCCGACACATTGCTTACGTCCCACCGCTAAAATAGTCCGACTCCCCGCACTTAGAACGATACCCGAAGCGCCAACTGACCAATTCTGGGGTCATACGTTGATGTAATCTGGCCAAGCTGCGGAGAGAAAAACGTAGCCGAGCCGCTTAGCGGGGTCTGCCATTCGGTGTGATTCAGAACGTTGAAAAACTCGGCGCGGAACGTCAGTTGCACTCGTTCTGTGAGGGCTGTTTTTTTCTCCAGAGACAAGTCAAAGTTGACTCGATCGGGTCCTGGGAAAAAGTTCCTCCGCAACGTCCCATACGTCGCCCGGGGGCACCCGCCCGGTGTGCCTGGAGGTGCACTGCTGTTGAAACAGGCAGGAAAGGATAGTCCGCTCGGGTCGAAGATGAAGCGCCCGGTAACAGCCGTACCATTAACATTAATAGTCCGCACAGAATGCGGGTCCAGGGACTGCGGTGGGCCCCCAGCCCAGTCGGGACGGACCAGATTTGAGTCGCCGAAGCCAGACGGCCCCGGCACGAACTCACCGCCAGCAGGACCAGGAAGGCCCGCGATCACATCCATTGGAAAGCCGGACTGAGCAGTAATTATCGAGTACAAAGTCCACCCAGCGGTCAGTCGCTTGGGGCCACTCTCCCACAAGCGAGCAAACGGTAGCTCCCAGCCCCCGCTCAACACTACTCGATTGCGAACATCAGCATCTCCAGAAGCGCGAAATTGATGGTGGTTAAAAAATGGTACCTGCGACGAATTCCGAAAGAGTTCGTTCCCGTCATCGATCTCATGAGACCAGGTATAAGCGAGAGTGAAGAACGTCTGACCGATCGAGTGCCAGTCGCCCATCTGCTTCGTAAGACTTGCCAGAAGGCCGTTATAACTTGCGTTGGCCGCCCCGGAGGTTGCCAGTATCGCACCAAAGGCATTCGGAATTTGAAGTCCCGGCTGAGTATTGAGAACCCGTGTGGTCGTGCCCTGGATTATCGGGTTTTGATCGACTTGCGTCGTCAGTTTATGAGACGAGCTCCCGACATAGTTCAGTTCTCCGGCCAGGCCCTTTCCGAGTTGTCGCTGCAGGCTGAGATTATACTGGTAGACATATGGCGTTCGGGTGTGCGGATCAATAAAGGTAGTGCTTGGGGAGCCGAACGGAATAAATCCCTCCGTGACGAAGTTAAGAGTCTGGGGAGGTGGGAGTGGTTGTGGATGCGGTGCGCCGGCCGTCCCGTACGGATCAGTCAGAATAGTGCTTGGTCCATTCACAAAAGAAGAGAATGTAAGGGTGGCAGCCGTGGCAAAAGGCGGCTGAAAAGCATTCAGGATGTTGTCGCCGGCTAGCAGTACGTCATAGAACACACCAAAGCCGCCTCGTACGCTTGTTCTCCCGTCGCCGAACGGATCCCACGCGAAACCGAAGCGCGGCGCCCAGTTGTTCCTATCTGGAAAAGTGGAGCCGTTGGGTGCTCCCGGATCTCCTTGTACCGACAGTCCCAAAGGTGCCAGCGGGTATATCTGCGACTGGCGTCCAGGAATAATAAAAGCTTGAGGGAATTTTGAGTCGCCCTTCGGAGTGTCGTACTCGTAGCGAATCCCCATTGTGAGGACCAAACGCGGCTTCACTTTCCACTCGTCTTGAAAGAAGCCCGCGTATTGCTTACTGTGGACATCATTAACGCCAGGGGGGAAAGATTGAAAAATGTCCGCGCCGCCAAAAAGGAAGTCAGCTAGATCGTTTTTTGAGCCGCTGCCCGTAGGCCCATTGAAAGTAAAACCCTGGGCGTAGAACGAGTTAGTAGAATTGCTCTGCACGATGACAAAGGATCCTCCGACCTTAAAAGTGTGCCGTCCCCTAATTCGCGTAAAGTTGTCCGCGAACTCGTAGGAGTTGTCAGGATTTTGGATGGGGTTAATCGCGGGATACCCAAACGCAAGTTGGCTCGTAGGAAGAGCAATGAGGGGAGGGCCGTCAACCGGAGCTCCCGTGCCAGTGATGCCCAACTGCGTGGGCCCCGGAAGCGCCTTTGCGTGTTGGTTCACCTGAAAGTCAAGACGTTGCGCGGTTACAATGAACTCGTTCAGCGTGTTCTGCGAAATCGATCTGGTATACACGATATTACCGAAATAGTTCGTATTTTTGTTAATGATGGGAGCGCCCGGAACATTCGGATCATTCGGTAAAAACACGGAAGAAAAGGGGATCAGCTGAGGATACGAAAATTGGGCAAGCGTGACGGTTATTCGATCTTTCTGCGTTGCATTAAAATCCAGTTTCCCAAGGTACCCGTTTTGGTTGTCGGTTGCGAGCCCATTGGGAACAAGCATGCCGGTTGGAGAGGTTGGCACCAGGCCGGCCTTTATATAGGCTTGAGCAACCGGATCTATCTTCGTGGGATCGATCATCGCGTTTGCCGGGTCGCCATTCAACTGGAAATAGGGATGGGCCTGAAGGAAGGCGACCACGTTCTGATCGGGACCATTATTGACCGAATGGGAGAAGTCACCGTTCAGTTCCGCAGGCGTATAAGTGGTGATCGCATTCCCGACCGTTACACTATGTTGGCGCTGGCCTTGGTATCCGAAAAAGAAAAAGAAACGGTCTTTGCCATCAACCAAGTGAGGAATCGTAATCGGTCCGCCAATCGTGCCGCCAAATTGATTGCGTTTTAGCACCGGACGCGGAAGGCCGGCGGCATTGTTGAAGAAGGTGTTGGCATTGAAGGCGTCGTTCCGTAAGTAATCGTAAGCACTTCCGTGAAACTGATTCGTTCCCGACTTGGTCACGACGGTGACCACCCCGCCTGCGCTGCGGCCGTATTCCGCGGTATAGTTATTCTCGAGCACGCGGAACTCTTCAACGGTGTCCGGATTCGGATCCATAACAGGGACGCCATATGACACCGAGGTATTGTTTCCTCCATTAAGTAAATACGTTACGGAATTGTCGCGTCCTCCCGCCATACTGACCTTACCCGTTGGAACGGTCGCCCCGAATACGCTAGGGAGCGCTGGAGTCACGCCGGGCTGAGTTAATGCCAAGTCCAGTGTATCGCGGCCATTGAGTGGAAGATTTTGTATCGTAGCACCCGTGACGGTCCCGCCTACGGTAGGATTGACAGTTTCAACCTGTACTGCGCTGGCTCCCACCGTAACAGTTTGGGAGAGCGCCCCGACTGCCATCCGGATGTCGATGCGCAGCGACTGATTGATCTCGAGCGATTGTGGTGAGGAGACAACTCTCGTGAATCCTTCATGCTCCACGGCGACGCTATAATTGCCAATCGGCAAGTTGAGAACCTGGTAAGTACCGTCGGCGCCGGTGATCGTTTCCCAACGCGCATTAGTGTCGGTATTTGTGACAACGATTTTCGCGCCGGGAACCGCAGCTCCTTGTTCGTCGCTAACCGCTCCGATGATTCGCCCGGTGGCGTTTTGTGCCACGGCTTGGATCGACGAAACAAGCGAAACCAGCAATGTCACAATGAGCGTCACAGAACGACGCGACCGAAGCAGTTGCGCTATAGAAGTTTTTAACCGCCTCATGGTTGCCCTCGGCGCTGCCTAAACAAATGAATGAATACCGTGCTGGCCGTCTCGCTACTGCTAGAGATGGCGGCTATATCTGGACGCATTTGTTTTCTACGCGCGAAGGTATCGAGATGCCCGACCCGTCGGAGCTGTCGTCTCGTTCGCAGCCACCTTTAAACTAGACTGCGGGCGAAATTAACAGTTCCTGCGCAATCCCTGCAAGATGTTAAATCTCTTCACTACATCACAGTCTTAAAATGACGTAAGACTTGTCCTCCCAGTGGCTTAGCTACGAAGTGTGCGGAGCCGCCTAAGTCTATCCTTACAACTTCACTGTAATGTTCGTGATTTCGCTCGCTGCGTCACATTCTCAGTGGTGAGTTTCTTGCGATCACCAGATCGCTGCTCGATTTAATTACGGCATGCAAGTTAGGCTGGCTACAAAGAATTCTCTTTAATCAAATCGTCCCGCACCTTGAGATGAGAATGTGCTGATCCATCGCGCCATAGCACACAATCAGGTGGTGGCTGCCACTAGACTTCAGAAATCCAATATAGGAAAATGGCCTCCAATTTGAGCTCCAAGAATATGACGAAAAGGGACGAACACTTCAGAATTGGCGAAGTGGCTCGGCTTGTAAACGTGAGCGCTTCCTCGCTGCGAAACTGGGAAAAGCTTGGGCTCTTCAGGCCAGCACGCACCGAAGGGGGTTATAGAATTTATTCTCGCGACATGGTTGTTGAGCTTAAGAAAATTCAGCATCTACGAAAAACCACCCGCGTTAACATCCAGGGAATTCGACACCTAATGCAACGTGGACCGGACGCGAAGCCATTGGTGTCTTCAAAAAATCTACTGCCAGAGCTTCCGTCAATTCTGGCGGGTTTACGCAGAAGCAAAAACCTGAGTCTGCCTGAAGTGGCCCGGGAAACTGGGATCACGACGACTTTTCTAAACGCGATAGAACGAGGGTACGCAATTCCCTACTCGGTCCTTCCAAGGCTAACGAAGTTCTACAAAACGACTATCTTTTCGTTTTTCAACGCGGAGGACAAATACCGGAAACTTGTTCGCCCCAAAGACCGCCCGGTGCTTTGGACACGGCCATCTGTCCAGATGGAACTTCTTGCTTTTGGTACAACCATGATGGAACCGACCGTGATGCGAATCGCGCCGCGGGCGAGCAGCGGTGGGTCGTACCAGCATGGAGGGGAAGAACTTCTTTATATGTTACAAGGCAAGCTTGAGGTTTGGCTTGATGAGGTGGAGCGCTACCTACTCGAACCCGGCGATACCCTCTATTTCAAAAGTACTCAGGCGCACAGGTGGTGCAATTTGACAGACAGCGAATGTGTCATTTTGTGGATCAATGCGCCGATCACCTTCTAATATCGGATCACCTGTTGAACAACGCTGCTCGCAGACAGGGGGTATCTCCATCCTGATGCGACAATCGCGGTAGCAGGAGAAGACCGCTCGAACCAGATTCGTCCCCCACTCTCGCATCCGGTTGATCCCAACGACGGCCAACCTTGCAGCGAATGTGCAAAGAAGACCTCCATATCCCACGATGTCAATTCAAGGTAAGTGAATATGAATAGGTTATTTAGAACCCTGCGCTGAGAAGGAGTCTGACAACCCGAACCTCTGGTGGACACGCCTTCAAAATTGTTATTTATCGTTTCTCAGGGTCTCCCTGAAAATTTGGAGGTGCTACAAATGGTAATTGGTGAACGTTTGAAGGAATTACGTGAACAGAAAAAAATGTCGCAGGGCGACGTCGAGAAGCGTACGGGTCTGCTTCGCTGTTACATTTCACGGGTTGAAAACGGGCACACGGTTCCATCAGTGGATACTCTGGAGAAAATGGCCCGTGCGTTGGAAATTCCGATGTACCGGTTTTTTACCAATGAGGCGCGTATAAGGATGCCAGATATACCGTCACAACAAATCCAGAGTCAGACAAAAAACAAAAAACAAGACCGCGAAATTCAGGCCTTCGCCAAGCTGTTCTCTCGGATGGATGATAAGAAACGCTTGCTTCTGTTTCACTTGGCGTCAAAGATGGCGAACAGGGCTTAGAAGTAGTGCGAGCTAAAACGAGACAGACTCGATGTCACCACCAAAGAGGAACTACACTGGTCGCGGTAGGGACGATCATTGCTGATCGCCCCCCGCACTCGGGTAGGACAGTGGCGCGTAGCGGGCTTGTTGGGGTTCTACTCCGCCCCAGGGGCCCTCGCTCCGGTCCGGTTTATTCTGTCCCGATCCATCAACGCTTGTCGGCCCCATCCGACCTACTCACAGGCAGATCGCGATTTCGTCGTCTCTGCAACTTATACGCGATGCCTTCGCTGTGCGGGAGCGCCTAGGCGACCCGCGAGTAGTTCCGAGCTTTCACTTACTATTCCTTCCAGACATGCCATCCCCTATGTCCCCGGGGAGATCGGTATCGTACTTATCCCGTTTGCTTCCGATTCCGACATTGGCCTTCACCGAGTTCTGAGCGGCTCGGCTCTCCCGTTTATCCTGCCATCCGCTTCAAGCAGGGCTCGTATTTCGGGGCTTACTGGTTCGCCTTCGCTACGGCTTGTCCGGTTGCTAGCGCCTCTGAAGCGCCTCGTCTGTTGAAAGGCGTTAAGCAGGAGTGATCGCCGTTCACTGCCGCTCTCGCTGAAATAGAATCGAAACTTGAATCGCCAAGCCATTCGAATAAACCTGGTTCAAGCGGCTAAGAGAAAGTGAAGATAGTGTATAGTTTCTGGACCCTGTCCGGGTGATGCACGTATACCTCGCACCTTTTAAGTTCGGCAACCGATGAGCGAAAGGAGTTTTGATGTCCTCAAGATTTCGCGTCGGAATTCTCGGCGCGACGGGGACGGTGGGCCAGCGGTTTATCCAAATGCTGGAGCGTCACCCCGAATTTGAAGTTACCGCCGTCGCAGCTTCGGACCGCTCGGAGGGCAAGACCTACGCGGACGCATGCAGCTGGCGACTCGTGGGAGAAATGCCCACAGCGGTAGGGAAGCTTCGCGTCGAAGCGCCGCGCCCGCCGCTCGATTGCGACCTGATCTTTTCGAGCCTCCCCGCAGAGATGGCGCAAAGTGTCGAGGAGGAGTTTGCCAGCACAGGCTATCCGGTAATCAGCAATTCCTCTGCGTGCCGGATGCAGAAAGATGTTCCGTTGCTCATCTCGGAAGTCAACCACGAACATCTCCGGTTGATCGGCGTTCAGCGAACTACGCGCGGATTCCGGCCGGGCGGATTCATTGTCACAAACCCTAACTGCTCGACGGTGATGCTTGCACTAGCGCTCGCTGCATTGCACAAGCTTTTTGGCGTCACGGCTGTGGTGGCGACCACGATGCAGGCTCTCTCAGGAGCTGGGTATCCCGGCGGGCGCGAAAGCTTGAAGATTCTGGGACGGATTGACGCCAATGAAATCGGACCGGCGGACTTCCCAGTGAGCGCGCAGTGCCATCGCGTGAATGTCTCCGATGGACACATGGGGGCTGTGCGCGTGATGTTAGCGCGCCCGGCCCGTTTGGAAGAAATCCGTGAAGCGTTTGCCTCTTTCACTTCACTGCCGCAAGAATTGCGGTTGCACACAGCTCCCGAACGACCGCTGATTGTGCGCGACGAACCTGATCGGCCGCAACCGCGGCTCGATCGCGACGCGGGCGGCGGCATGAGCGTCACAGTGGGCCGCATCAAGCCCGACCGCCTGCTCGATTACCGTTTTGTCGCGCGGAGCCACAACCCTATCCGCGGCGCAGCCGGTGCAGCCATCCTGAACGCTGAACTGCTCGCCGCAAAGAGCTATCTTGAGTCGCCTCGGTCAAGGACCACATGAAATGAAGAAGACCTTGCGCGTGATGAAGTTCGGGGGCACATCCGTCGGAGACGCAGCTTGCATTGCTCGCACCGGCCAAATTATCACCAAGGCTGCGGGAGAAAGCGCGATTGTTGTGGTCGTCTCGGCGATGGGCGGAGTCACCAATCGATTGATCGAAGCCGCGACGCAGGCGGAAGCGGGCAATCGCGAAAAAAGCGCCGATATTTTGAGCGGATTGCGCAGCCAACATGATTCGGCGCTCGAAGCCCTCATTAGGCGGCCAGAGCAGCGGGCTGTCATTTCCGAGGGTCTGGCGGAAATCCTTGCGGAAGGCCAGCGTCTTTGCGATGGCACCGCTTTGCTACGAGAGTTGACGCCGCGTACGCTCGATTCGATCTCGAGCATCGGCGAGAGACTTTCGGCGCCTCTTTTCGCCGCTTGTCTCGCCGATCTCGGAGTGCGCAGCGTGCCGGTGGAGGCGACCGAACTGATTGTGACCGACACCTACCACAGCCGCGCAGAGCCTTTTATGGATTTAACGCGAGAACGGTCCGTGGCGCGCCTGCGGCCGTTGCTTGAACGGGGCATCGTTCCGGTGGTCACCGGTTTCATCGGCGCAACTCAAGGGGGAGTGCTTACGACTCTAGGGCGCGGGGGTTCGGATTATTCTGCAACGATCTTGGGAGCAGTTTTGGGTGCGGATGAAATTATTGTATGGACGGATGTGGACGGCGTCCTGACCGCTGACCCCAGGCTCGTCCCTGGCGCGCGCACAATTCCCGAAATTTCATACCGCGAAGCGGCAGAGCTCGCGTATTTCGGCGCCAAAGTGTTGCATCCGAAAACATTGCGCGCGGTGATGGACTCGGGAATTCCGGTGTGGATCCGAAACAGCTTCGCTCCCGAGCGCCCCGGCACAAAGATCACTCCGGAGGGACGCAGCATCGGAGGTGGAGTGAAGGCCCTCACAGCAATTAGCGATGTCGCGCTCATCACCGTAGGCGGCCCCGGAATTGTCGGCGTCCCGGATGTGCTAGCGCGGACATTTTCCACGACCGCCGAACTCCGCGCGAACGTTCTGTTGATTTCGCAATCGTCTTCGCAGAACGATATTTGTTTCATCGTTTCCTCCAGCGATGCAAATGCCACGGCGCAGGCATTGCGGCGAGAGTTTGCGCAGGATCTGGCGCAGCAAACCGTAGAGCACATCACCCTCGATCCGAACATCGCGATTGTGGCCGTCGTGGGAGAAAACATGCGCGGCACCCCGGGCGTCGCCGGCCGTACGTTCAGCGTGCTCGGCCGCGAGGGCGTGAACATTATCGCCATCGCCCAGGGCTCCTCCGAGTGCAATATTTCTTTTGTGGTCGAACGAAAGGCTATGAAGGCTGCGGTTGAGGTCACCCACGCAGAGTTTGCGCTGGGCGCCGGTGCTTCTCAACCAGTGAAGGCAAGCTCTCCATGAAGAGCCAAGAAAAGACCGGAGGCGTCCAGAGACCGAGCGAAAACTCCGTGCAACGTTGCATCGAGCCCGCCTGCGGGGCGCTCTACGGGATTAGTGAGCGCGTCTACATATGCACTCGCTGCAATGGGCCGCTCGAAATTGAATGCCGCTTCGAAAGGCAGCAAGACGGTGCATCGCTCGCGAAAATCTGGGACGCCCGATTGGCGTCGCAAGACGCTCGCGACCGCAGCGGCGTGTGGCGCTATCGAGAATTGCTTCCATTTGAAGAGGGTGTGCCCATCGTGACGCTCGCAGAAGGCAACACCCCGGTGTACGACGCTCCGCGCTCCGCGCAATACTGCGGCTTGCCGGCTTTGCGTCTCAAGCACCAGGGATGCAATCCAACCGGTTCATTCAAAGACACTGGAATGACGGCTGCGGTAACCCAAGCGGTTCTTCTCGGCGTGGGCACGGTGGCATGCGCGAGTACAGGAAACACCGCCGCAAGCCTCGCGGCCTATGCGGCTCGGGCTGGTTTGCAGTGCGCCATTGTCGTCCCGCGCGGCCAGATCACCGCCGCGAAACTGGCGCAGAGCATGGATTATGGCGCTGTGATTTGCGAGATCGAAGGCAATTTCGACGATTGCATGCGCCTGATGCAAGAACTGGGTGCCGATTCCTCCATTTATGTGGCGAACTCGATCAATCCATTTCGCATCGAAGGCCAGAAGACGGTGGCCTTCGAGCTGATGCAGCAGTGCCGATGGCAAGTGCCGGACCATGTTGTCGTTCCCGGCGGAAATATGGGAAACAGCTCGGCATTGGGAAAAGGGTTTGGAGAACTTCGGACGCTCGGGCTAATCGAACGCTTGCCGAAGATCAGCATCGTGCAAGCGGAAGGTGCGGCACCATTGGCGCGGCTCTTCGCGGCACTCGACCGCACTCACGGCGCCGCGTCCCCGCCGGACTCGCTCATTCCCGTCGAGAATCCTCATACGCTCGCCACGGCTATCAAGATCGGCTCGCCCGTTTCGTGGAAAAAAGCGCTGCTAGCGGTCTTGGAATCGGGCGGGCAAATCCTTACCGTGAGCGAACAGGAGATGGCAGACGCTAAGGCCATGATTGGCCGCGACGGAATCGGTTGCGAACCCGCGTCGGCTACCACGGTCGCCGGCATCCGTAAATTGGCCTCCACCGCGCACATCGGGCGAGAAGAATCTGTGGTGGCGGTGCTCACCGGTCATGTTTTGAAGGACCCCGATTATGTTAGCCAGTATCATCGCGGAACCCTGCCGCTCGGACCTGCAGCGCACGGAAAGGAAACCACGGCGCGTCCGGTCGTCGGTACGTATCGAAACCCTCCACAGCAGGTGGCTGCGACGAAAAGCGCCATCCTGGAATGCTTGCAGCGTGCGATCGACGGCGGTCGTGCGTGAGCGAATCGATACAAGACCAATTGAAATGATCTCTATCGGACTTCCTGAATCGATGACCTCCGCGCGCCGAGATTCGTTTGAAGTCCGCGTCCCAGCCTCGACAGCCAATCTCGGCGCAGGCTTTGATTGCCTGGGCCTCGCTCTCAATTTGCATTTGACCGTGCGAGCGACCGTGCTGTCGCAGCCCGGCGCGCAAACGCAAGTTGCGATCCACGGCGTGAGCGCCAGCTCGCTGATCCCCTTGACGCCCGATAAAAATCTGATCCTCCGCGCCATGCGCCACACGGCGGAGCGCGAACGCTTTCGGCTGCCTCCGGTCCAGCTAGCCATACACAACGAAATACCGGTTGGCGCCGGCCTGGGGAGCAGCGCGGCGGCCATCACCGCTGGGATTGCGCTTGGCTTTGCCCTAGGCGGCAAAAAAAATTCACAGAATGCAGCCCTGCGCTACGGTGCGGAAATCGAACACCACGCCGACAATATTGGAGCTGCCTATTTGGGGGGATTTGTCCTGACGCTGGTTCGCTTGGACGGAAGCGTTGTGGCAATTCGAATGTCTTGGCCGAGACATGTTCGTGCGGTCGTCGTCACGCCAGCCCTGCCGCTCGACACCATAAGATCGCGGGCCGTGCTTCCGAAGAGAGTGGAGCGAAGCGACGCCATCCACAACCTACAAAGGGCGGCGCTTCTGGTCGCGGCGGTCCAGGAGCGGCGCTACGATCTCATTTGGGATGCCATGCAGGACCGGCTGCATCAGCCATACCGCCAGAGTCTTATGCCGGGGCTCGCCGACATTCTGGCGATGCCGCGAATGCCCGGATTATTAGGCATTGCATTGAGCGGTGCGGGAGCGAGTGTCGTTGCGCTCGCGACCGGGAAATTCAACGATATTGGGAAAGCCATCGCGGAGAGATTTCGTCGCAATAAATTGAAGGCGGAGATTCGCTTGCTCGCAGTTGCCGAAGCTGGACTCAAGCTTAAGCGGAAGCCTTCCTTTCCCCAGTAAGGAACGGCCGAAAACAACTCATGTCCGGCTGATTCAGGAGCGGCTGACAACCGAGCCGTAACGGGTCGTCTTCCCGCGCGGGACTACGTCGAATAACCGAATAAGTAACTGAGTCATTTGGCGTCCGAAGGAAGATCGGTGGGCCCTAGAAGCGCCTCAATAATTCCGACCATCGGAAACGTATCGGTCTTCGATACCACCGAACGAATGCCGGCCTCCAGCGCATGCCTCTCCAACTCACTACTGGCATGTTGGGTAAACATTATTATCGGCAAGGCAGGCGCGATCTCCAGCATGCGGCGCGCGGTGTCTATGCCATTCATCCCCGGCATCTGAAAATCCACGATCACAAGATTGGGGCGCAACTCTTTGAAGAGTTCCACTGCATCGGCTCCGTTGGATGCTTCGCCGCATACTTCCCATTCGGGGTTCGCTTGTAAGACGGTGCGTAGACCTTGCCTAACAAGCTCGCTGTCGTCCACGACTAAGAAACGGGTGCGCATCTGCAGAATCCTTTGGTGCTCGCCTAGCTATCTCTTGCTTATCCGGTTGTTTCAGCGGACGACGAGTTGAAATCATACGCCAACTGCTGTAACACTGGTCACCGGAATCGCGGCCAACACCGTCGTTCCGTTTCCATTTGAATGAATCTCGAGCGTGCCTCCGAGCTCCCTGACTCGCTCGCGCATGCCACTGAGTCCTACACTGTTACTTGTTCCCATTGACATGGAAATACGACGCTCGGACGGTATTCCTTTTCCTTGATCGCAGACTTGAAGGGAGAGCATTTTGTCGTCGGAAGGCCATATCTTGATCGATGCTGTCTTGCTTTCCGAATGGCGGTAGACATTGGTCAAGCATTCTTGCACGATTCGAAAAATCGAAATTTCTACCTTGGGTGCGAGCCGGCCTATTTCCGGGGATAGGTCCACGTCGACCTTTATGTCGCTGCGCTCGGCGAACCCATCCGCAAACATTTTTATCGCAGGCAGAAGGCCGATTTCATCCAGAAGGGGAGGGTGAAGCAGGTGCGAGATAGTGCGTATCTCTTTCGAGAGCTGTTGCACCAGCACGGTATTCTGGCGCAGCGCATCGCCCGCCGCGGAGCTAAGTTTATCTGCTTGCATCAACGCTAATCCATTATTCATCGAGAGTGTCGCAATTAATTGGCCCACGCTATCATGCAAGTCGCGAGCGATGCGTCGTCGTTCCTCATCTTGCGTAGCGATCAGACGCGCCGAAAGGTGACGTAATTGGTAGTTCAACGTTTCCATCTGCCGCGTCTTGCGATGCAGATCCGCGAAGACGCTGACTTTGGCCCGCAACAACTCCGGAACGATTGGAACGGAAATGTAATCTACCGCGCCCCGTTGATAGGCCTTGAGCTGGTCTAAATCGGTCAGATGCACCGCGGAAATGAAGATGATGGCGGTCTTCTGAAACCGAGGGTGTTGGCGAATCATGTCTGCCAGCTCGAAACCGTCGAGTTCGGGCATGCTGACGTCCATCAGAACAACCGCAATATCGTTTTTCAGCAGTTGGTCCAATGCTTCTCTGCCCGAACGGGCTTTGAGCAGGTCTTCGTTTAGTTCCTTGAGTATGACTTCGTAGCTGAGCAGCTTGGCCGGCTGATCGTCTACCATGAGAATTTTAACTTTCTCTTGCTCGTTCATCATTCTCTAGCCACCTCAAATGACAGCCGGCAGCAACCCGGCTGTACGCAATAAGAAGAATGTTTATCGGTGAAACCACATCCGAAGCGCTGAAAGCAGCTGTTCGGTATTTACAGGCTTCGCCAAATACTCCGACGCTCCGGCTTCCAGACACTTTTCGCGGTCGCCTTTCATGGCTTTGGCCGTCAACGCCACGATTGGCAAGCGGCGGAACGAAGGATTTTGCCGAATGACCTGCATGGTCTCGTATCCGTCCATCTCCGGCATCATGATGTCCATCAACACAATCGCCACATCCGGAGTTGATTCAAGCGTTGCGATCGCTTCACGGCCGGTCCCCGCAGTGAGCACGAACATTCCGCGGCGCTCCAGCACGCTGCTGAGCGCGAAGATGTTTCGCACATCGTCGTCCACCACTAGCACTTTCTTGCCCACTAGCGCTTCATCCGAATGGTGCAAGCGCTCGAGCATTTTCTGTTTCTCAGGCGGAAGATTGGTGACCACGCGGTGCAGGAACAATGCCGTTTCATCGAGCAGTCGTTCCGGCGATTCTACGCCCTTGACCACGACACTGCGAGCAAGCATGTGCAGTCGCGCGTCTTCTTCCGGAGACAAATCTTTGCCCGTAAATACGACCACAGGCAAGTTGGTAAGCGATGGGACCTCGCGGAAGCGCTCCAGGATGTCGAACCCGGACATATCTGGGAGGCGTAGGTCGAGCACCACACAGTCGAAGGACTGTTGAGTAACAACCTCGAGCGCTTCAGAGCCAGTGGCGGCAACTTGAACATCGATGTCGTCGTAGCCGAGTAGCTCTTGGATACTGAGCTGCTCGCCGGGATCGTCTTCGATCACCAAGAGTCGCTTCCGGCGCGGCGCTGTATATTCTTTGATGCGGGCAAATGCAGCTTCCAGCTCATCCGGTGTGGTCGGCTTGTTCACGTACGCGAATGCTCCACTTGCCAAGCCGTGCTGTCGGTCTTCATCCAGCGTTAACATCTGAACCGGGATATGGCGCATGGTCGGATCCTGCTTCAAGTGGTTGAGCACGGTCCACCCGAGCATGTCTGGCAAGAAAACGTCGAGCGAAACAGCGGTGGGGTGGAACACGCGAGCGAGTTCCAGCGCCTCGGTGCCGCGCGTGGCCACTAAAACTTTGAAGCCTTTATCGCGGGATAAATCTCGTAACAGCCGGGCGTAGTGGGGATCATCCTCGACAATCAAGAGGATGGGATCGTCTTCTTTCAAACTTTCCCGGTCGTCCGGAATCTGCTCGCTCGAACGCTCCGCTGCGGGCATGGCAAACGGCCGGCGAGGCGTCGTAACTGTTGAAGTCTTGGCGTCGGCCGTGGTGATACCGGTAGATGGGCCAACATACGTCTGGGGCAAATAGAGAGTGAACGTGCTTCCTTTGTCAGGCACACTGCGCAGTTGAATTTCTCCACCCAGCAAGCCGGCAAGCTCACGGCTAATCGCGAGTCCTAGGCCGGTGCCGCCATATTTTCGGCTGGTGCCGGCGTCTGCTTGCTGGAACGCCTCAAAGATCAGCCGCTGTTTTTCTACCGGTATGCCAATTCCCGTATCGGTAACTTCGAACGCAACCACGGAGGCCAATTTCCCGAGGACCGGGTGATCTTCGCTCCACCCATTTTCAGCATTGAATACACTCAGACGCACGCTGCCATGCTCGGTGAATTTAAATGCGTTGGACAGAAGATTCTTGAGCACTTGCTGCAAACGCTTTGAGTCGGTCACCATGCTGCGCGTAAGATTCGGGTCAGTCTGAATTTCGAAATTAAGCCGACGGCCTTCAGCCTCGTGCCGGAAGGGTCGCGCGATCATGTCGAGCAAGCTTGCAAAAAAGACTTCTTCGGCCTGAACCGAAACCGTTCCGGATTCGATCTTCGAGAGATCCAAAATATCCGTGATCAGGTTCAACAAGTCTGTTCCGGCGCCGTGAATCGTGCGCGCAAACTCAACTTGCTTGGGTGTCAAATTACCATCGGGGTTGTCGTTGAGCTGTTGTCCCAGGACGAGAATGCTATTGAGAGGTGTGCGCAGTTCGTGCGACATATTAGCCAAGAATTCCGACTTATACTTAGACGTGAGAGCGAGTTCTTTGGCCTTCTCTTCCACGGCTCTGCGCGCCTGTTCAATTTCCTGATTCTTGCGCTCCACTTCGACGTTTTGCTCGGCAAGCTGCTGCGCTTTTTGCGCAAGCTGTTCGTTGGTCTGCTGCAATTCCGTCTGTTGCGTTTGAAGCTCGGCAGCCAATTGCTGAGACTGCTTTAGCAGACCTTCGGTTTGCATCGTGGCTTCGATACTGTTGAGCACGATGCCGATGCTGGAGGTTAATTGTTCAAGAAACGCCAGATGCGAGGCGGTGAAGGTGCTCAGCGTCGCCAACTCAATAACCGCTTTCACCCGGTCTTCGAAAAGAACAGGCAGCACAATTACATTTCTCGGAACCGCCTCGAACAATCCGGAACGGATGGGAGTAGCATGTGGCGGAACATCGGTAATAAACATGCGCCTCTTTTCGGCGGCGCACTGCCCGACGAGTCCGTGACCCACTCGCAAGCGATCGGGATGTCCGTCTTCCCCACCGGTGGCGAAAGCCGAAAGCAAAACCATGCTTCCAGACTCTTCTCCCTCCATCTGATAGATCACGCCTTGCTGAGCGTTGACTAGCGGAGCCAGCTCCGACAATAGCATTCGGCCTACTGTCGCGAGGTCGCGCTGCCCCTGCAACATTCCGGTGAAGCGCGCAAGGTTTGTCTTGAGCCAGTCTTGTTCATTGTTGCGGTCCGTAGTCAGCCGAAGATTATCGATCATGGTGTTGATGTAATCTTTCAGCTCGGCCACTTCGCCGCTAGCCTCCACCTGAATCGATCGAGTCAAGTCACCCTTGGTAACCGCCGTAGTCACTTCGGCGATGGCACGAACTTGATTAGTAAGGTTGTCAGCAAGAAGGTTGACGTTTCCGGTAAGGTCCTTCCACGTGCCGGCCGCGCCGGGAACGTTCGCTTGCCCGCCGAGCCGCCCTTCCACGCCCACTTCGCGAGCGACGGTGGTTACCTGATCAGCGAAAGTCGCCAGAGTATCCGTCATGTTATTGATGGTATCGGCCAGCGCAGCTACTTCACCTTTAGCTTGCACTGTAAGTTTCTTCGTTAACTCGCCGTTGGCCACCGCAGTCACGACCTTTACAATTCCGCGGACCTGCTCGGTGAGGTTAGCGGCCATCACGTTGACGTTGTCCGTAAGGTCCTTCCAAGTGCCCGCGACACCAGGTACCTGTGCTTGGCCTCCCAGCTTGCCGTCGGTGCCCACCTCGCGCGCCACGCGGGTGACCTCGGCCGCGAATGCGTTGAGCTGGTCCACCATCGTGTTGATGGTGTTCTTCAATTCCAAAATTTCGCCCTTCACGTCCACCGTGATTTTGCGCGACAAGTCACCGCGCGCCACTGCTGTGGTCACCTCGGCGATGTTACGGACTTGACCCGTCAGGTTTCCAGCCATGGCGTTCACCGAGTCCGTAAGGTCCTTCCATGTTCCTGCCACGCCGGTCACGTTGGCTTGGCCGCCCAGGCGCCCTTCGCTACCTACTTCGCGCGCCACGCGGGTTACTTCAGCGGCGAAGGAACGCAGCTGTTCCACCATCGTGTTGAGCGTCTCTTTGAGCTGCAGAATTTCTCCGCGCACGTCCACGGTGATCTTGCGCGAAAGGTCGCCACTGGCGATAGCCGTGGCAACTTCCGCGATATTGCGCACCTGGCCGGTCAAATTGCTGGCCATAAAGTTGACGTTGTCGGTAAGGTCCTTCCACGTGCCACCCACGCCCGGCACTTGCGCTTGACCGCCCAACTTCCCTTCCGTTCCCACTTCACGCGCCACGCGCGTCACTTCACCGGCAAACGCGTTAAGTTGATCCACCATCGTGTTGATGGTGTTCTTCAGTTCCAAAATCTCGCCCTTTACGTCCACCGTAATCTTGCGCGACAAATCGCCGCGCGCCACCGCCGTGGTCACTTCAGCGATGTTGCGAACTTGGCCCGTCAGGTTCCCGGCCATCGAGTTGACCGAGTCCGTGAGGTCCTTCCACGTTCCGGCCACGCCGGGAACCTTGGCTTGCCCGCCAAGCCGCCCTTCGCTACCCACCTCGCGCGCCACGCGCGTCACTTCACCGGCGAACGCGTTGAGTTGGTCGACCATCGTGTTGATGGTGTCTTTGAGCAGCAAAATTTCGCCGCTCACGTTCACCGTGATTTTCTTTGAGAGGTCGCCGCTCGCGATAGCGGTAGCCACCTCGGCAATGTTACGAACCTGACCGGTCAGGTTGCTGGCCATGGAGTTCACCGAATCCGTCAGGTCCTTCCACGTGCCAGCGACGCCGGGCACCTGTGCCTGGCCGCCGAGTTTTCCGTCCGTTCCCACTTCGCGCGCCACGCGCGTCACTTCCGAAGCGAATGCGCGCAACTGATCCACCATGGTGTTGAGGGTATCTTTCAGTTCCAGAATTTCACCCTTCACGTCCACCGTGATTTTGCGCGACAAGTCGCCACGAGCCACAGCGGTGGCGACTTCAGCGATGTTGCGCACTTGACCCGTCAAGTTGCTGGCCATGAAATTCACGTTGTCAGTAAGATCTTTCCAAGTTCCCGCGCCAGGGACCTGGGCTTGACCGCCCAACTTTCCTTCCGTTCCAACTTCGCGCGCCACGCGCGTCACTTCGCCAGCGAACGCGTTAAGTTGGTCCACCATCGTGTTGATGGTGTTCTTCAATTCCAAGATTTCGCCCTTCACGTCGACCGTGATTTTGCGCGACAGGTCGCCCAAGGCAACGGCCGTGGTTACTTCGGCAATGTTGCGGACTTGCGCTGTTAGGTTCCCGGCCATTGAGTTGACCGAATCCGTCAAGTCCTTCCACGTTCCCGCTACTCCGGGCACGTTCGCTTGGCCGCCAAGACGCCCTTCGCTGCCCACCTCGCGCGCCACGCGGGTCACCTCACCGGCGAAGCGATTGAGCTGGTCCACCATGGTGTTGAGCGTTTCTTTGAGCTGTAGAATTTCGCCGCGGACGTCCACGGTGATCTTGCGCGACAGGTCGCCCTTAGCAATGGCGGTCGCCACTTCCGCAATGTTGCGCACCTGACCGGTTAAGTTGCTGGCCATAAAGTTCACGTTATCGGTGAGGTCTTTCCACGTACCGCCCACGCCGGGCACCTGAGCTTGGCCACCCAACTTTCCTTCCGTGCCTACTTCGCGCGCCACGCGCGTCACTTCGCCGGCGAACGCGTTGAGCTGGTCCACCATCGTGTTGATGGTGTCTTTCAGTTCCAGAATTTCACCCTTCACGTCCACCGTAATCTTGCGGGACAAATCGCCGCGTGCCACTGCCGTGGTCACTTCAGCAATGTTTCGAACCTGGGCTGTCAAGTTGCCGGCCATGGCGTTGACCGAGTCCGTAAGGTCCTTCCACGTTCCGGCCACGCCGGGTACTACGGCCTGTCCGCCAAGCTTGCCGTCTGTTCCGACTTCGCGCGCCACGCGCGTTACTTCGGAAGCGAACGACCGCAACTGGTCCACCATCGTATTGATGGCTTCTTTTAGCTGAAGAATTTCGCCGCGCACGTCCACCGTGATCTTGCGCGAGAGGTCACCGCTGGCGACGGCCGTGGCGACTTCGGCGATGTTGCGCACCTGTCCGGTCAAGTTGCTGGCCATTGAATTGACCGAGTCGGTGAGGTCCTTCCATGTTCCGGCAACGCCGGGCACCTGTGCTTGGCCGCCCAGTTTTCCGTCGGTACCGACTTCACGCGCCACGCGCGTAACTTCTGAGGTAAACACACCAAGTTGCTGAATCATGGTGTTTACGATTGCTGCCGAGCGCAGAAACTCGCCTTCCAAAGGCCGCCCGTCCACGTCCAATTGCACCGTTTGCGTTAGATTGCCCTTCGCCACAGCGGCAATCGCGCGCGTGACCTCGGTTGTCGGTCGTAGCAAGTCATCCACCAGTGTATTGACCGACATCTCCATTTCGCCCCAGGCAGCCTTGGGCAGGTCAAACCGCATGCGCTCGCGGGTCCTTCCCTCTTTGCCAACCACTTTTCCGACGCGTTTTAGCTCCTTCGCCATTTGCTGGTTGGCGGTGACGATTTCATTAAACGTGTCCGCGATTTTTCCCGCCAGGCCGGTCCAGTTCCCAGGAAGGCGCACGGAGAAATCACCGTCGCGCATGGTCTGCAGGCTCGATAGAATCACGCTTAGGTCGGCATAGGAAACCTCGACACGAATGTCTCGCTGTCCATTGGTTTTCGCGTTCGGAGCGCCATGTGTAGGTGTATTTGCAGTAGCGACCGGTGGGTCGGATCTCTTCATACTCATCTCCCAACTACAAGCTCAGCACGTATGCGATTCCCGCGATTGCACATTTCTACCGCTTTCCACGCAAAAGGGTGTGTTACATAAGTCTGGTTCAGTCACCTGGGACCGGCACCTCTTCAAATGAAACGAGTGAATCCATGAGGGAACTAAGGTTGATACCACAAACTGATTCCCAGCCATCTACAGCGATTACTGTATTTAGCTCATAGAGTAAGGCGAATGTGAGGCGAAAGCATACTGTGGAAGCCTGGTCATCTTTCAGGAATTACATGGATGTCGGCGTGGTCTCCTTTTACGCCTGAGATTCGTCTGGAATTTGGCATCTCCAGAGGCGCGGGCGCCGTTGCGAAATTTCGCCAATACATCGAAAATTTGCCGGCCGTAAAGCTCAGACCTCTTCTCACCGAACCCGGAGACTGCCAGAAGTTGGCTTATCGTGGCGGGGCGCTTTCGGCAAAGTTCATCGAGTGACGTGTCATGCATCACCACAAAGGCCGGAACGCCCTGCTGCTTTGCCCTGTCTCGCCGCCACTCGCGAAGATATTCGCGCAGCTGGGGGTCGACCTCGGGAAGTACGGCACTGGCGGAAGGCCCAAGCCGGTCAGCCTGTGCGGAGGCACGAGGCGGTAACGCAGCATTGCGGAGCGCCAGCTGCTTGGCATCCACCGTGACTCTTAACCAATCGAGTTCGACACCACAGATATCGCAAGCAGCGCATTCTTGAAATTTTGGGGTCTCGCCGAAATAAGTACAGATCTGCCGGTGGCGGCATCTGATCGATTCCACAAAATCCCGAATCGTGTGATATCGCTTCCAGGCGCGATCTTTTTCCAAAGGATCGGTCAACTGTTCGGTGAAGTACGCTAGCAGTCCCACATCGCGTTTTTGCCAAAGCAGAACACAATCTGCCGGCTGCCCGTCGCGCCCCGCGCGTCCCGCCTCCTGATAATACTGTTCGATCGATTTCGGCAGGGAAAGATGAATCACGGCACGCACGGCCGCTTTGTTGATCCCCAGACCAAAAGCTACCGTACCCACCAGAACGCGCACTTCATCCGACATCCAGCGTTCCTGATTCTCTCTGCGCGCATGGTTATCCATTTTCCCGTGATATGCGATGGCCGAAATGTCGTGCTCTCCGAGAAAATCTACGGTTTCTTCCACTTTATTGATTGTCGGAGCGTACACAATCACATTGGAATCCGCATATTCGCGCAGCGCCTTCAGCAGCAAACTCGATTGCTCCCGGCCGCGACATTCTTTAATCAAGTAACGCAAGTTTGGGCGGTGAAAGCTGGCGATATACTTGTCAGGATCGCGCAATTGGAGTTGGTCGATAATGTCGTGCCGCACGCGTTGCGTGGCGCTTGCAGTGAAGGCCGCAATTGGCCGCTCGGGAAAATGCTCACGCAAGGAGCTCATCTGCCGGTACTCTGGACGAAACTCGTGCCCCCATTCCGAAATACAGTGCGCTTCGTCAATGACGAAAAATGAGACGGGCACGCTTCGCAGCCAATCGGTCGTTTCTGCACGCGCCAGCCGCTCCGGCGAAAGATACAAGAGCCGGTATCGTCCGTCTCTCGCCTCGCGCATAATTTCGCCCTGCTGCACTCCTGTGACCGAACTATTTAACAATGCGGCCGCAATTCCCATCTGCGTGAGCTGCGCCACTTGGTCCTGCATCAAAGCGATCAGAGGAGAGACCACAATCACGGTCTGTTCGGAAAGCAGTGCGGCGGGTAACTGATAACACAGAGACTTGCCGCCGCCCGTCGGCATAACTACGCAGGTGTCATGTTTTTGCAGCAAACTTCGAACGACTTTCTCCTGCAGCGGGTGGAACGAGTCATATCCCCAGTACCGGCGCAGCGCAGGCAGCAGCTCTGTTTCAAGATCCACGCAAGCAGTATAAGTTTTAGAGTGCGCCCACGTCTACGAAGACTCATCTTCTCCCTTAATCTATTGAAGGTTTACAATATCCCGCGCGAAGTGACTACAGCCTGACCCCCGAGGATCTATGGACGCGAAACCTGCGAAGACTGTCGAAAACGAAAGCCGCCAAATGTTACGCCATACCCTTGCCACCGTTGCCTATCGCGGCGGCAAAGCTTTGCGCGGGGCACCTGTAGGATTCGCCGAATTCCACACCTCAGACGGCACTCGCACTCCCGGGCAGATACTGGCGCATATCGGAGATTTGTTCGACTGGGCGCTTTCGCAAGCCAACGGGAAGGAAAAGTGGGCCGATTCGAAGCCGGTCGCCTGGGATGACGGCGTGAAACGATACTTCTCCAGCTTGAAAGCGCTGGACGATTACCTGGCTTCCGACTCGCCTCTGAACTGCACACCTGAGAAACTTTTTCAGGGAGCCATCGCCGACGCGCTGACTCACATCGGCCAAATTTCTATGCTGCGGCGGCTTGCTGGTTCACCTGTGCGCGCGGAAAATTATTCTCGCTCTACCATCGTTGCAGGCCGTGTCGGTTCCGAGCAAGCTCCGCCGTCGAAAGAATTCGATTGATTACGAAGTTGGGTTGTCGAAACAAATTCAATGGCGCTCGGGGGAATAACAATTTGAGCGCAGAAAAATAGCCGGGGGCTTAGGCTGAGGGACCCTAGCCGCCCGGCTCTTCTCACCCATCTCCGCAGGGTCTGGGTAAGAAACTCTTATGCGGCGGATTCGCCGTTACGCATAAACTCGTAGCGCTCGATAGCCGCTGCTACTCCCACTTCGCCCGCATTCTCAGGACTGGATCGCAAAACGCGCCCGAGACATCGAACTCGAACCGGACCCGCTTGAGTAAGCTCGTGTGGAAGCGTCATTACGATTTCCACCGGCGAGCCGCTGCGTAATCCCTTGGGCAAGTGAAAATATAGGCCACGCGAACTCACTTCTCGTGATTCAGTTGCGGCCTCGCCAACCACGCTTTCATCCGTCCAGCGAACGGTGAGCGGCAAGCGCATTAAAAACCTTCGTGTTGCACGTCGCTCTTTTAGAGCCACAGGACACTCCTAGGTACGCAACGATAATGCGATCTGGGCTTCTTTTTACCAATAGAGCCAAAGCCTCAATTCTGATGGGTCCTCAGGGTACTGAAGTACTAGGAGTGGTGGATAAACTTCACTAAATGCGGGATTTTATGGGATTTATGCGGCCAACTCCCTCATCCAACAGGCACCTTTCTAAACGCCTTCAGAATGTCATCCAGCGCAAGGACGCCCTCGAGCTGGCTTAGGTCCGCGCGGCTCAGCACTGGAAGGGCCGGCCAGTCTCCGGCCCAGTGTAGCGCCTCTTCGAGCGACATATCTCGGAAAACAAAAGGCAAAGGACCCTGGGAATTGGCTTCGGCTACGGTGTGAGTTTGTGAGGCATCCGCGGCAAGGCGCTGAAGCTCGCCGCGATCGAGGAAATTCCACTCCCCCGGTCGCACGCGAACAAAGAGCAAGACATTTTCCTTACCCTCCACGCGCTTAATCGCATCAGCCGCTTTGTCGCCGGGCTCTAAGACCACAGCCGCATCAAGGCGCATCGCATCTTCCACGGTGAGGATCAACTGCTCTCGACGCTCCTCGACCGATGGCAGAACCAGTCCATCCTGACGCGCGAGCAAATCAAATAGCGGCACTTTGAAATACGATCGCGATATTCCGTAGGCGATGAGGCTCGAAATCATCACCGGAAGAATAGCGGTATAGTTGCCCGAAACTTCGATCACCATGAAAACCGATGTGATTGGGACGCGCAGAAAACCCGCAAAAAATGTGCCCATGCCCACAAGCGCAAATGTTCCGACCGTTCCCGGCAGCGCAGGAAAAAAGTGCTGTTCAATCGCGCCAACCGCCCCGCCCAGCATGGCGCCGATGAACAAACTGGGCGCAAACATTCCCCCGGGAGTGCCGCTCAGAAACGAAAATCCTGTCGCCAGGATTTTCAGGGTGGCCAAGACTAAAAGCAGCTTCCACGTGAATTGTCCGTGCATCGCTTGATCGATAATGGGATAACCCGCGCCCATCACTTGCGGCAATCGGATACCGATCAAACCGATCAGCAAACCTGCGACCGCGGGCTGAAAATGTTGTGTCCAGCGAGGCAGAGATTGTAGGCGCGGCCGCGCATAAGCCAGCCATTTTAGAAAAATTAATGAGGCTAGCCCGCCCACGATTCCCAATGCGACGTATGCCAACAGGTCCCCAGGCTTCGCTACACGAAAGGGTGGAACGCGAAACATCGATTGAGGCCCTAGAAACGCGCGCATGGTCACCACGCTTGAGATCGCGGCCAAGACGATCGCACCGAGCACACCCGCGCTCCAAGTTCCAATCACTTCTTCGAGAACGAATAGCACCGCGGAAATCGGCGCATTAAATGCGGCACCGAGTCCTGCCGCCGCGCCGACCGGCGCGATTAAGCGAACTTTCTCCTGCGACAATCGTAACCGCCGTCCGATGAGCGAAGCGATCCCGGCTCCCATTTGCAACGAGGGATCTTCCGGCCCCAGCGACTGGCCACTGCCAATCGCCAGCGCGCAGCAGATAAATTTTCCAATGACGGTATTGAACGGAATGTAGCCGTTGGAAACGTACACCGCCGATTTCGTTTGGTTCACTCCGCTCCCGCGGGCTCGCGGAAAGACATAAATAACCAGCAACGCGACCGCGAGCCCTCCGAGCATGGGAGCCAAAATCACTCGTGGAATCGGAGGATAGAGTGACGATCCGAGCAGTTCGATCTGCGTCCACTCAATGGCGATGCGAAAGCAAACCACGGCAAGACCGGAAAAGATTCCAATTAGCACTGCGAGAAATAGAAAGAACCGGTCTTCCCGCATGGTGAAGACGCGATTCGTCCAGATTTCCCAAAGCGCGCGAAAGCCGGTGCTCGGTTTTGAAATCGACGGCGCGGCTAACAACGGAGGAGCGGTTTCGGGTGCATCAACGCTGATTGGCTCGTTCACTGGGCAGTGACTCCACGGCTGCGCCCCAGAAGCCACAGCGGCCGATCTGCACCTTCAGGCTCTGGGCAGACGTTCGCCGCCGTATTCTCCATTTCAAAAACATGAGCCATGAGTCCTTCTATGCTTCCGGGATGTTTTGCGATGCTCTGCCAACTTCCGCCGCCTTCTATTTCCTTGATGTCCGCGAAAGCTTTTTGAAGCAGCGTCTGCGGCGGCGTTACGGTAAGCGATTGCCCTACGTGGTTCGCGCATTCTTGGATGCGCGCGGTGGCAATCGCTAGGGCGCTCGCCGCCCTGCGCGCCTTGGCTTCGCGCGAAAGACCGGAAACAAACGGGCTCATTTCCTCTATCTGTTGCACGGTCTTATACATCTCGGCGATCGCCGGTGAAGTGCGGTCCTTTTCCGGCAACTGGTCGAAATAATCCAACGCAAAGTTATACTGTCCAAGATTGAAAGCAGCTGTCGCGGCTCCGAGCAGCGCATCCTCGTCGTGGTCATTCGCGGATAACACCGAGCGGAAAACGTCCAACGCTCGGGTCCATAGTTTCGCTCTCAGCAACAAATTCCCTACCGCCCTGAGCTGTTCGGGATCATTCGCGGGAGTACTGTCCGCCAGAGCGATTATTTCGGGGACAGCCTGCTGCTGCAGACCGCGATCCAGCAAATATTCGGCGAGTTCGCGCTGAACCTGCCAGCGCATACCAATGGGATCGTTTTCCCACACGCCGTATATCGCACCGTGATAATAACGAAGAGCTTCAAGCGTCAAACCTTTTGGGGCCGCAATTCGAGCTAATGCGAGATTCACCTCTCCGCTTCCAGGAGATTCGGACAAAAGATTCAGCAAATACGAGCGAGCTTCCTCTCCGCGGCCCGCAACTGCCAGCGCTTGCGCCAAATGAAACTGAAATTTCGTGTTATCCGGAGAATAGACCAGCGCGTTGCGGTAGTCAGTCAAAGCACATTTGATATCGCCGGCCCGCAGGCTCGCTTCGCCTTGATCAAACCATTTGTCGGCTAGCCCATGGATCTGTTTGTGGTACATGCGGGAAACAGCCGCGGTAAGGAGAACAAAGACAATCAACAGAGCCATGCAACTGAATAACACAGCCTCTCGCGAATAAATCCGCGGACTTTTTTTCCCTACCGCGATGGTATTTGCCGAGGAACTCATGCGATGTCCAATAATAAAGATACCTTATCTTGAGGATTCGACGCAGGCAGCGAAAAAGAAACGGTGAACTGGCAGAAAAAATTAAGCTTGGTCAATCAGGCGGTGGTGGATGGCGTAGAGAGCGAGTTCGAGGCGGTCGGAAACGCCGAGCTTATCGAAAATATTGTGCAGATGGTTCTTTACAGTTTGTTCGCTGATGAAGAGTTTCTCGCCGATCTCCCGGTTGCGGAAACCTTGAGCTACAAGCTGAACGATTTCCTTTTCGCGGTCACTGAGTAGCGGCTTTTCGCGGCGCTGCCCGGATTCGGCGGACTTCTTAAACGCGTCGATCACCTCGGCAGTCATGCGGTTATCGAGCCAAATCTCACCATCAAAAACTTTGCGAATGCTTTTCACCAATAAATCGCTGGCTGATTGCTTCAGCACCACACCGCGCGCGCCCAGGCGCATAGCGCGGACAACATCGCGGTCATCTTCTGCCGCCGTAAGTACGATTACGCGCGTGGGCAGGGTTTCAAAATTCACTTCCTCCAGCACCCCGAGTCCGTCTTTCTCCGGCATGCGTAAATCCAGAAGAAGAATGTCAGGCTTGAGTTTCGCCAGCATCTTGATGCACTCATTCCCGTTCGAAGCTTCGCCGACAATTTGAATTTCGTCGGCAGCTTCGAGGAGCTTGCGGAGGCCATCGCGAAATATAGCGTGGTCGTCCGCGACCAGGATCCGAATCACCTGTTTCGCTTTCGTCATTTTCAATTCAGTGGGATTTCTACCGTAAGACGCGCCCCGTGCCCGGGATTCGACTCCACCGTTAGCGTCCCCCCTACGCTTCGTGTTCGCTCTTTGATCGAAATTGGCCCGAGACGCAGCCGGTCCAGCTCTTCGCTTTTAAATCGCCCCGAGAAGCTGAAACCGCGGCCGTTATCGTCTACGACGAGTGAGACTTTCGCCTCGTCTTGTTCTAGTTTTACCACGACGTGGCTGGCCGACGCATGCTTTTTTACGTTGTTAAGTGCTTCCCTGTAAATCTGGAACATTTCGCGGCAAATGCGATCTGGCAGGCGCAAACTGCGGTCCTCTATAAATAGATCGACTGCAAGGCCCGATTCGTTGCGGTAGCGCTCCGCGAAACCGAACATCAATTCTCGCATATCGGCGCTTTCCACGCGTACTGGGCGTAGATCGGTGACCATTCTGCGCAGCTCTTCACTTTCCTGCTTTATGGTGGTTTGAAGCGTTTCGAGTTCCTTCCCCGCTTGTTCGGGAGCCCAGGGAAATTTCCGCTGCAGAACATCGAGCTGAATATTCAGGCTCAGCATGGTTTGAAGGATTCCATCGTGCAAATCACGAGAAATGCGGCTGCGTTCCGATTCAACTGCCCTTGCACGCAAATGCCTCAGCCGGAAGACGTTCTCCATGGGCAGGGCGAAATGGCGAACGATCTGTTCCAGCCAGCGCAAATCGGCCGGCTTAAATCGTTTCTCCGGATTGATGAGCAGTACCCTCCCAGCCGGGCGGCCGGTAGCATCGATCGTGACCACGAGAAGCGAGCGAGCGCCAAACTCCTCGCGAGTGGACGCCGGAGGCGCGAGTAAGGTACGAACTCGATGACCGGTGCGGCGATCCCAAGCGAAACCGCTATTTCTACCGTCTTTGTATTCCCAGCACATGGATACCTCGAAAGCGTCGGTGAGAAAAGTATCGGAGCGGGCGGGTGACAAAGTCTCCGGCCCGGACGGCTCGGTTTCCGCAGCGCGAACTTTCCATACGAATATACGCTCGAGTTCGTCATCGCGTATTGCTAGGCAGGCTTGCTCGCATCGAAATTCCAGCAGCAGTTCACCAAGAGCTTGGCGAATCGATTCAGTCAGGCCGCGGTCGAATTGCAAGAGCTGCGTGATTCTTTCCAGGAATTGCCGGCGTTCGAGATGGCTTCTTTCCCGTGCGCCAAGGAACCCCATTCCCAGACCAGAGACTAAGGTTCCCAAGCCGATGAATAGCCAATGCCATACTCCCCGCCAACTAAAAGCTTCCGTGGCCGCTATGCGCAAGACAACGCCAACTGCCGCCGCACACACCAAGCCCAGCAATGCACGTGTGTCTCCACGCGTGGCCAATGCGAAAACTACAAACAGAAACAGAAACCAGGATACCGAGGCTGGTGGTTTAAGCATCAGAAACACAGCCAGTGCAGCAACGTCCGCCGCCAAAGGAATCTGAAAATGTGCTTCGCTCACAACGCGCTGGTACAACACAACAGCCAAAGCTACTGCCAGATATACTGTGAGAAACAGGACCGAGGCGTGCCGTTGTGCTCCACCAGATATTTCCAACAGGGCTACAAGCGCAAGAGCTACGAGGACGACTCTTGCCAGGGTGACCTGGCGCTCCAGATACAATCGTTCGGCGCTATCGAGAGCCATCGTGGCGGGCGATTCTCAATCAAGTCTAACAAGTCGACGGCGAAAGCCGGGCACAGCGCGAATCGGTGTGTATGCTTTTGGTAATCGCGGGCTAGCCGCTCGCGTGTACGAATGAAGCACACACGCAACTGGCCCACACACGATTTGACAATAGGTGCATAATCGTTCGCATAGAACATTCGCGAGGTGGGGGCCGCGCGCTTGACAAACCGTTATACCAGAACTGAAGCTGGGCGCATCTTGGGAGTCGAGGCCAGCCGTCTGCGCTATTGGGAACGGCTGCGTCTTGTTCGCCCCGAAGCGCGATGGGGTGAACGCTTCTATAGTTTTGGCGATTTGGTTGCGTTGCGCTCCATCCAGCGGATCACGCAAAATCGGATTCCCGCGCGGAAGTTGCAACGAGCTGTGGCGCTGATCGAAAAGCAGCTTGGTGGCTCTTCCGTCCCTCTGCAGGAACTTCATCTGGTGGAACTGGGACGCGACGTGCTGGTTATCCCTCCGGGCGCGGAAACGCCATTCAATCCGATTCAGCGGCAGTGGGCGTTTCCTTTCAATATTCCGACGCGGCACGCGAAATTACATTCGATGGCCGGCCCGACGCCCGAGCAATTCTTCGAAACGGCGCTGAGCTGCGAGGCAAAGCACGAGATGCTTCCTCAGGCCATTGAGAATTACCAGCGCGTGGTGGAATTGGCGCCGGATTGGATCGAAGCGCACATCAATCTTGGAGTGGCGTATTACCAGATGGGCCAGCTTTCCGACGCTCGCGATGCGTTCGTTGCCGCGGTGGCGCTCGACCCGTTGAATGGAATCTCACGCTATAACCTCGGCTGCACGCTGGAAGAATTGGGCGAATACGAGCAGGCCATCGACCATTTACGCCGCGCTGCTCGCGCCATGCCGGCCCACGCGGACGTGCACTTCAACCTGGCGCTGGCCTACGAAAAGCGTGGTGAACGGCGCGCGGCGCGCGACCATTGGACGCTCTATCTTCGTTATGCTCCAAACGGCACCTGGGCAGAACAAGCGCGCGCTCGGCTCAGGCAATACTCAACACGACGACGGAATGTCACTCCCATTCCCTTCCGCCGCCCCAGCTAGATTCATGCGGTAATCCATGTGAAAGGATATCAATGACACGCCTGACGGTCTTGTCAGTTTGCGCTCCCCTGTGGCTAGCCATGTTTGCGACGCCTTCGAATTCGCAAGATGCCGGTCCGTCCTCGAAGGCACCCCGTGCTTCTGCGACGCAGAAATTTGCGGAATTAAGCGATCAATTCATGAAGGATTCTTTGGCGCTGTCTCCGACGAGGGCTTCGCAGGCCGGATACCACAAGCGTGTGGACCCAAAAACAGGCAAGACAATCGAACTGGATGCCTTGCTGGACGATATGAGTCTGGATTCCATGGCAGCGCAGCGCGCGTTTTACGAGCACTGGCGCGAGCGCTTCCGCACAGAGACGCCGGTTTCAGCGCTAGATGCGCAGGATGCGGCGGACTGGCAACTAATCGACGACCAGATCGGGCTGAACCTGCTCGAGTTCGATAAAATTCAGAGTTATCGGCATAACCCAACCGTTCCGGTTGAGCTGATTGGCAATGCGCTTTTCCTGCCACTCACGCAGAATTACGCGCCACACGATGTTCGCGTGAGCAATGTTTTTTCCAGAATTAGCGCTATCCCGCGTCTTCTGACAGAGGTGAAGCAATATCTCAGCGATGCCGATCCGATTTTTATAAGCACTGCGGTTCAGGAGAATGACGGCAACATCGACCTGATCGAAAACACAGTCGCAGCGGAAATCCCGGCCGGGTCGCCATTAAAAGCGGAATATGACAAGGTTGCACCGCTCGCCATTAGCGCGCTGAAGGATTTTTCGCAGTGGCTACAGAACGACTTGGCTAAACGATCTTCGCGCCTCACCTGGCGTCTAGGCAAGGAACTGTATGACCAGAAATTCAAACTGGTGATGGAGACTGACCTCACTCCAGAGCAAGTACTGGCCGACGCAGAGGATGGGCTGCGATCGGTGCGCGCCGAAATGCTGGAGCTGGCGTTACCGATGCACAAGCAGATGCATCCGGACCACAGCGATCATTCCGATCTCAGCGTTCACGACCGCCAGAACTTGATCATTACCGAAGTGTTGCGCAAGATTTCAGATGAACATCCTCGTCCGGAAGACTTGCAGGAGACGATCGAGGTCGAGCTCGAAAGCATTAAGCAATTTATCCGCGAAAAGAAAATTGTTTCGCTGGGCACGCGCGATAACCTGAAAGTGATTCCGACGCCGATGTTCGAGCGCGGGATTTATTCCGTGGCCGGATTCCATAGTGCACCGCCGCTCGAGCCTCAAGCCGAAGCGGAATACTGGGTGACTCCCATCGATCCCAAAATGCCGCCTGACAGGGTGGAATCCAAACTTCGCGAGTACAACAATTACACGCTTTATTGGCTTAGCATCCACGAAGCGCTGCCGGGCCATTACGTCCAATTCGAACATTTGAATAATATTCAACCCGAGAGGCGAAGACTGCTGCGGTCGCTATACGCCAATGGCCCTTACGTGGAAGGCTGGGCGGAATACATCGCGCAGATAATGATGGACGAAGGCTTTCTGAACAACGATCCGCGTTTCAGGTTGGCGATGCGAAAAATTCGTTTGCGATTGCTGGCCAACGCGATTCTGGACGTCAAGATGCAGACCATGGGGATGACCGACGAGCAAGCCATGGATTTAATGACCAAGGGTGCCTTCCAGACGCAAGCGGAAGCCGAAGGCAAACTCGTGCGAGCGAAGCTTAGTTCGACTCAGTTGCCGACATACTTTGTAGGCCTTCGCGAGTGGCTCGCGTTCCGAAAGAAATATCAGGCGGAAGCAGGAAAGAACTTCAACATGCTCAAGTTTCACGACTTAGTGCTCGATCAGGGCCCGCTGCCAGTTCCCGTTGTAGAGAAACTCGTGATGCCGACGGCTCGCCAGTGAGTTGAAATAGAAACCGGTCGTGTCTGGCTCTTCGACAAGTGGCAACCGGGCGCGAAGTTGCGTAACATTCGTAGTTACCATTCGATGGTGAGCGTGGCTCAGCTGGTAGAGCATCGGTCTGTGGCCCGAGCAATCAAACACTCCAACGCGCTGACGTGGCGTCGCTTACGCTGCGAAGCATCCTGACAGCCTGATTAGGTTCGTCCCAAATCGTCCCAAGTAAACACACCGCAATTTTAATTGGTCTTTCGGAGGGTGTACGAAAATCCTTCCTAAAGATTTTACAACACACACTAAGTTAGGAGAAGCGCTGACCTCCTTTCGAATCCGATCTGGCAGCTCGAAAAGAAAAGGTTTCTGGCACATCCGCTTTTTTGCCGGAGCCACAGTCCCAGGAGAATTCACAGAGACTTCAAGAAATCGATGACGGCTTCTTGGTCCTCTCTTTTCAATTTTTCAAATTGCGTGGTTACGTGTTTTGCTTCGCCGGCGTGGCGCGAAATGGCGTCGCGAAACGTCACCGAAGCGCCATCGTGCATCAATCGCGGCCGCAGGCGCACTCCCCACAAAGGCGCGGTGCGGATCTTGTTCCGGCTGCTCTCAAAGTCCTGCTTCGACATGTAGTCCGACATCAGCAGAAAAACTTTCTTCCCGTAATGCTCCGGAATCGCCTGCAGGATTCCGTCGCCCGTGCCCACGTCGTGCATCAGGAAATCCCCGTACGGATGGAATGTGACGGAGCCGAGCGCGGCCGGAATCGTGAACATTCCGCCGTTAATTCTTGTTCCGGCGGGAGCGGTGTTCATGTTCTCGGTGTGGCAAGTCCCACAACCGATCTTTTCGAACAACGCCCAGCCCTTCCTGGATGCCGGGGTGCTCGCTTGCTGCGTATCGCGCGCGGGCGCTTTGGTTGCTCGAATAAACCGGGCGAAGTGATCGATATCCGAAAGCCCGTCCGGCCCCGGCGTGTCATTCGGCTCCGCAACGGTGTTGCAAAGTTTGGTCACCTCGTCCGGCTGAAGGCGGTTGGTGATGCCCATCTCGTTCAGGTAGGCGTCGCCGGAAAACGATAGCAGACTCGCGTGCTGGTCTTTCCAGCCGAAGCGGCCCACGCCCATTTGCCCAGGCGCTTCCACGATCGGCACGCGAACGATCTGGCCGCATATTTTCCCATGCGAAGACTTGCATTGTTGCTGCGCAAGGTCGACGAGCGTTTGATCGGCCACCGCCTCGACGAACCCGTCGCCCAACAGGTTGAGTGAGAGCCGAAACGTCCGGATCGTTTCCGTTTCGGGAACTCGTTCCTGAATCTCGTTGTTTGGAAAAGCCCCGTTGGGACAAATCGCGCGATCATTCACCAGTGACCGGCCGGTAATCACTTCGGCTCCGTGCGCGATGGGAATTTCCGGGTTGAGAAAACGTCCGTCCCGCCCCTGGTGGCCCACGCGCAACTCCGTCACCTGTGAGGCCGCGCCCGAAACCGGATTTTGGTGGCATTCGCGGCATGACTGCGCGTTATAAATGGGTCCGAGACCGTCGCTGAGCTGCTCGACTTCCTCGAATTTCATTTGATCGGCCTGATGAGTCGCATCATCAGCGACGCCGTTGCTTTTGTTGTCAAAACCGGTGGGTGCTTCCGTTGAACGGGACGCAGCAGAAACGAAGATGAGACCGAGGAGAACCAACGGAATCAAAGGTCGCATAGATTTATCCTTTCCTCAGGACGGCCTCGCGAATCGGGACTCTTGCACAGAGGAGTTGTCTTTTGTTCGCTCAAAACATCAACCGGCCTATCTTTGCCGCAGACTTGTGAGCCCCGTACCCGAACCGAGAAGACGGACCATCCTATGCGCTTAATGGTTCGGATCATCTCTTCGTCTCTTCCTTTTCCTCAGGCGGTAACGGTCTTCCTGCGGGCCTCGAAGATTTCCACGAACTCCTGGTAGCGACGAGCAATCTCAGCTACTGCGGCATCCCGCGTTATTTTCTTCCCGCGCCAGTCAACCAGCGGATCCCAGAAACATGTCCGGCCGACGGCGAAGCCGATGAAGCCGGGGACCGCGGCCGCGGTCGTGAGCCACTCGCGCACTTTCCTGTCGTCCTCACCCCGGCCGAGAATGATGCAGCCCACTCGGTTGCGGCCTCCTCGCCGAGCGGCGGCCACAACCTTCTCGCAATCTTCGTGCCGGTCGAGCCCTTCGATCTTCCACACGTCCGGCTCGACCTCGCCATCCTGAAGTTGTTGGATGGCCTGAACCATCAGCTGTGGACGAAGCGCCAAGTCGTAGGCCTTTTTGTCCCCTTTGAGTCGGTCGAGCTGGGCCTTTTCCGCTGGGACCAGCAGTTCGAACATGAACCGGCTCCGACTCTCATTGCTGTGCAGAGAGTTGGACAAGCGCTTCAGGCGAGCCAACTGCCGCCGGTTTAGACTTTGATCTCCCTCCGGGTTGTAACGGACAAGGACCTTACAGAAGGTCGGGTGAAAGGCTTCAATGTGCTTTCCAAAATCATCATCGTATTCAAAATCGAACTCGTCCTGGCCGCTCTTCTCTGCCGGGCAAGCGGTTGTATAGCCTTCCGCGACCGCGTCGCGGAGAATCGCGGCGCCGAACTGTTCGTCCACTAGGATTCCAGCCTTCTCTTTGGGCACGCCGGCGTGGACGGCGGCCTGGAAAGCGTGGTAGATCACTCGCTTGGCGGCTGCGATCTCGGCTGTCTGTTGCGGGCTTAACTCCCCTTCCCACCCGAACATCTTCTTCTGGAACGAGCCACGGTGGTCAAATGGCAGAATGTACAGTTGTTTGTCAAAGCCTAGAGTCTTCTTCATACGGTCTCCTTTGATTTCCTGTAATGCCTGATCAGGTTGTTTGTTGAGCTGTCGTGCGAGAGCTTCGGTTCTGCTTGGCCCTCCAGTTCAGGGATAATGCGCTGCGCCAGGACCTTGCCGAGCTCGACGCCCCACTGATCGAACGAATCGATGTTCCAAACGGCACCCTGAGTGAAAACGGAGTGCTCGTATAGCGCCACGAGTTTGCCCAAGGTTTCCGGTGTCAATCGTTCTGCTAGGATTGTGTTCGACGGACGGTTTCCCTCGAACACCCGGTGGGGAATAAGCCACTCTGGCGTGCCTTCAGCCGCGACCTCCTCAGCAGTTTTCCCGAATGCCAGCGCCTCGGTCTGCGCATAGACGTTGGCAATCAGGATGTCGTGGTGTCGGCCGAGCGGATTGAGAGGCTGCTCAAAGGCGATGAAGTCACATGGGATGAGCCTGGTCCCCTGATGAATCAATTGGTAGAACGAGTGCTGACCGTTCGTTCCCGGTTCTCCCCAATAGATGGGAGATGTCTCGTGTGCGACTTTTTTTCCGTCGACCGTGACATGCTTGCCATTACTCTCCATGGTCAGTTGCTGGAGATAGGCTGGAAACCTTTTCAGGTATTGCTCGTAGGGCAACACCGCTACGGTCTGCGCCCCAAAGAAATTGTTGTACCAGACCGCCAAAAGACCCAGGAGCACGGGCAGGTTGTGCTCGAAGGGAGCGGTGCGGAAGTGGACGTCCATCTGGTGGAATCCACCCAACATGGCGCGAAAATTATCCGGGCCGATGGCGACCATCGTCGAGAGGCCGATAGCGGAGGACATCGAGTAGCGGCCGCCGACCCAGTCCCAGAATTCGAACATGTTGGCGGTGTCGATACCAAACTTCGCCACCTCTGAGCTATTTGTCGAAACAGCCACAAAATGCTTTGCGACTGACTTTTCATCACCGTGCAAACCGGCGAGTGACCAGGCACGAGCCGTGTGGGCATTCGTCATCGTCTCGAGCGTCGTAAATGTCTTCGAAGAGATAATGAACAGCGTTTCCGCCGGATCGAGATCACGGACGGCTTCCGCAAAATCAGTGCTGTCTACATTAGATACAAAGCGAAACGTCATCGATCTATCGGTGTAATACTTCAGAGCTTCGTAGGCCATTACCGGCCCAAGGTCGGAACCGCCGATGCCGACGTTGATCACATTGCGAATCCGCTTGCCGGTGTGCCCCTTCCACTCGGCACTACGCACCCGATCGGCGAAACCCGCCATCCGGTCGAGCACCGCATGCACCTCGGGCACCACGTTCTCGCCATCCACTATGATGGAGAGTTCACGCGGTGCCCGCAAGGCCGTATGCAAAACCCCTCGCTTCTCCGTGACATTGATTTTTTCTCCACGAAACATTGCATCGATTCGTTCCCTCAGTCGAACTTCCTCGGCGAGGTGGATCAGCAGTTTGAGTGTTTCATCCGCGATTCGATTCTTCGAGTAATCAAGATAAAGGCCCACAGCCTCGGCCGTCAGGCGCTCGCCGCGCTTGGGATCATCTTCAAAAAGCTGTCGCAGGTGTAACTCCCGGATCTTCTTATAGTGAGCTTCGAGGTCCTTCCACGCCTGGCTTCTCACCGCTGGCCGCCTGGAGATTGCTTGTGCGCGTGTTGCCATCTTCGTTGTCCTTTCCTGTGCACTGGTTTGGAATGAATCCTGTGCGAGCCAGGTTGTTGGGCGCGCCTTGCTTCCTCCCACAAGCGAAAGCCTCCCCGAAACGCGTTGCGATTGTCGCCAATTCGACATTTTGGAGGCAGCTCTTTCAATTCTTTCGCGTTGCCACCTCCCAGCACAACTTCGTCAGGTTCGAGAGCGGCGATCAGCCGCTCGACGACATCCGCAACGTGGCGGGGCCACTTCTTCTTGCCTTTTTTCACCAGCGCATGGTTTCCGACATAGCTCTCATAGGTTCCGTGCTTATAAAGGAGATGACCTAATTCCATGGGCTCCACGATGCCATCCACGATGAGTGTTGATCCAAGGCCGGTTCCCAATCCCAGGAACAGCATCTTTCCATGCCGATAGCTGCCCAAACCCTGCATCGCTGCATCATTGACAAGCTTCACGGGACGGCCGCACGCACCTTTGAAGTCAAAGCCAACCCATCCCCCTCCCAGATTGCATGGTTCCGCAACAGGTCGGTTTCGCAACACCGGGCCTGGGAAGCCGATCGAGACAACGTCGTATTTCCAATCTCCGATAATCTTCTTTACTCCGGCGACCATTTGCCTAGCCGTCAGCGTCGCGCCGGAGTCAAACTTCCGTGGCTCGCGCTCGCCACTAACAAGAACCTTTACGTGGGTACCACCCACGTCAATGACCAGCACTTTCATAAGATCCTTCCATGCCAACAACAATTCGGCGGCGATAAACCGTCAAACCTGGAGCTTGGTTACTAACCGATTCCCGGCTTGTAGACCGGCCCACAGTGATTCGAGGTCACGGCGACAAACGTTGCTGAACTCTCGCAGTGGGTCGTCGCCCTTGCCCGCCCTGGAGTGGAATTCCTCGGGCGTAAGATTTGGCTCTGAATATGCGTTGAGGACGACCTTAACGAGCCGTTCTGCGCTTTCGACTACGGTTGGCGAGGAGCTCAAACGAATATGACCGAGCGCTGCATACATTGGTATCAGCCTGCTCGGATCCTGAAATGTGTGTTGAGCAGCGTCGACTATCACCTTTGCACTCTCGCTGATGAACTCCGAGTACAACTGCTCGCGGTGAAAAATCTTCTTGGCGAGGAGATCTCGTCGGTCTTGATGCCTCTGGCCAATCCAAGCGGTAACAGCTGAACCAGATGCGCCGACAAGCGAGCCGAATATGGCCGCCAGCGCTGAAATCGAAGCCGGGTTCAAAGGGCCACTGACCAATTCCATTGTTGTGCACCTCCAACGGGCATGTACGTACAATCGCCGGTTATGCAGCGCCCATTAGCCAGCCGGAACATTTTCGTCAGCAGTCTACGGACGGGTTCTTTCGAATAATGGAGTTTCTGTCCCTCGACTGATCGGTGCATTTGCATTGCCAAAGTCCTATTTCGGCAAACTCGTTAGTTCGCATCACATCACAGATTGCGCGGCTACGTTTGCTGCCCTAATGAGGTCACTGCCGCTGAAACGGCACTGTGCTATTTGCGCCGTCGCAAGAAAAACCAACCAGAACCACACATTTACCGACGACCGGATTGGCAGACAACTTGCACATTCATAGTGAGCCCGATTTCATCATGTCGGTGCTCAGCTCAGCGCTTCGCTTACGGAATGTACTTAATGAGACAAGCGACCGTAATGAGCAGCGAGCCAGCAAAGGGAGTTCGAGTTGAGCATTACGAGCAGTGAGTTCGCTAGACTGTTCGAGTAGCTCACTTCCCAACGTCGCTCTGATTTACATGGCATCGAACGGCGGAAGCGGCGCGCTGGCGAAACTCGACCGCAGGTTCGGATCATCAGCGACATCGGATCCGGCGGTCGCAAAGGCGTGCTGCAGGTGGGTGCTTAGGAACGAATCCAACCGACCACGGTTGGTCGCTGTCTGGAGTTGATTCGAATGATTGCGCGGCCAAAACAACGTTGGTCGCTAGGGAAGGATCCGAAACAGACATGTCGTTCGCAGCGACACGTGCGCGGTTTTCTCTGAAATCGGTGTTGGTAGCAACCGATTTTTCGGATGCATCCAGACAACCTTTGGCGCACGGACTTGCAGTTGCTCGACACTATGGAGCGAAGTTTTATCTGGCTCACGTCGTCTCGGGCTTTGGCTATACCCTTACGGGCCCGGACGCCCTGGAAGCCGCGTCCGGAGCAGCCAAAAGGGATTTGCTACAACTCGAGCAGCAATTGGTCGAGAGCGGCTCACTCGAGGGCATCGAACACGAATCGATTGTGAGCAAGGGTGTCGTGTGGGAACAATTGCAATCGATCATCTCGCAGAACCACATTGATCTTGTAGTCGTGGGGACACATGGCCGACGTGGCCTCGGAAGGATTGTCTTAGGATCGGTAGCGGAAGACGTTTTTCGGCACGCCAACTGCCTCGTGCTCACAGTCGGGCCGAACTCTTGTACGTTTGATTTCGGCAAGACAAATCTGAAATTTCTCTTCGCAACCGGCTTCGGCGAAGGTTCTCTACGCGCTTTGCCCCATGCTATCTCTTTCGCAAATCACTTACGCGCAAAACTGATTTTCTTGCACGTCGTTCCAGTCGCGCCCGTCCCAGAACATCCGTCGCGCGATGTTCTTTTCATGCGGGATGCTGCTCGCATGGCCTGCTTGCAGCGAATGGAACAATTGCTCACAAACCAGGAGGAATTGGCGCTACCGCCTGAGTACCTCGTCCACTTCGGGCGACCTTCCGAGACAATCTCGCAATTAGCCTTGAAACTCGAGGCCGACCTCATCTTCATGGGCCTGCGTCGTTCGACGCACGTCGCCGCCGCCCCTCAAACGCATTGGGCAACGGCCTATGAAGTGGTGTGCGCCGCGAGCTGTCCCGTGCTGACTGTCAGGACCCAATGACCGCGACGTGGACGGAGACGGAAGCACCCAAAGTGATGTAAAACGCACTTCATTGGGACCCTACGAGAAGGCGAATACTTCAAGGTGGAACTTCAGGTGTAGCGGTGCTATGCTCACGGGCATCCCGGGAAAAATGGTGGGCGGCTGCGAGTGGCCGACCGCAGCGAGTAGGTATAGACCCGCCGCCGAGCGGGCGCGATCGCAACGATCGCGCTGGTCGTGACACTGATCACAGATGAACGCGCGGTAGTTTAATAATGCATACATTACCTGAGCGCAGTAAGTACCCGCATTATGAGGAGCGCTGAAGATCGATATCGAACTTTGCTGGATGCGTCCAGCACTCTCGCGGATCAGTCCACGATCAAAGCTGTCCTGCACAGCCTGCGCGATGTTCTGTCCAGCAGTTGTCGCCTTCATGGCGCCCACCTCTACGTCCTTGGCGGTGATCGAGAGACTCTGCATCTCCTTGACTTCGATCGAGAAGCGGACGCGCCAGCGATCAGGATCGGTACCAGAATTTCGCTCATCGGCGCGGCAGCCAAAGCACTTGAGGAACGGGAAATAGTCTTCCTGCCGGACGTATCGCAGGAAATGTTGCGACATCCCGAACTGGCTCCATTTGCGGCTGAGTCTGTCGGCCGAGCTACCTATGTCTTTCCATTATTTACCTCCCAACAGCGTTACGGAATTCTCGTGGTGACTAAGGACCGGGGACAGGAATTTGTGCCCGAGGATGTCGAACTCCTCCGCTCTCTGGCGTCGCACATTGTGGTCGCGCTCGAGTGCGCTCTCGCAAGGGACAGCGCAGAGCTGTACCAGCGACAAGTCGTGAAAGAGCGGGATCGACTCAGGCTGTTGCTGGAGATCAACAATCACAGCGTTTCCAAGCTGGACATTAACGAATTGTTCCAGTCGGCATCGGCATCTCTCCGGACTTATTTTCGAAACGACTTCACCGGATTTTGGTTGATCGATAAACAATCGAACCAGCTTGAATGCGTCGTATTGGATTTCCCCAGCGGCAAAGGTTCGTTGACCGCTGTCCTTAAGTCTGAACTGAGCGACACCGATCACGAAAAACTGCGGGCCCACGTCCCTGAACTGCTGTCGATCGAAGAAATTGAGACGCTTCCCGCCGCAATCGTTGAAAAGCTCAAAGCTGAGTCCATCTCCTCAATGGCGATCGCCCCGATGGTAACCGCAGGCGGGCCTCTGGGTGTGATAACGATGGGTAGCCGCCGGCCGGACAACTTCGGACAAGAGGACCTGGACCTCCTGTCGCAAATCAGCAATCAGATTGCGCTCGCGGTTGACAACGCGATTGCGTATGGACGCGTCACGGAAGCCAGGGATCGCCTGGAGGAAGAGCGCTTGTACCTCGAATCGGAAATTGTCTCCGAGTACAACTTTGGGGACATCGTCGGCAAGAGTGCCGCCCTTCGCAAAGTGCTGGATCAGGTTGCGATTGTCGCCCCCACCGGCTCAACTGTGCTCCTGCACGGCGAGACTGGGACTGGCAAAGAACTGTTCGCCCGGGCGATTCATAACCTCAGCCCGCGTCGCGAGCGCACTTTCGTCCGACTGAACTGTGCCGCCATGCCTTCCGGACTGGTGGAAAGCGAACTTTTTGGGCATGAAAAGGGCGCGTTCACCGGAGCCCTGATGCAAAAGAAAGGCCGGTTCGAGTTAGCCGATCGCGGCACTCTCTTTCTAGATGAAATCGGGGATATCAGTCTTGACCTGCAACCAAAGCTTTTACGCGCTTTGCAGGAACGTGAGTTTGAACGCCTCGGTAGTACGAAAACGATTCACGTGGACGTTCGCCTGATAGCTGCAACGCACCGCAATCTGCAGGACATGATACGCAACAACCAGTTTCGGGAGGACCTCTTTTACAGGTTGAATGTTTTCCCGATTGAGATTCCTCCGCTTCGCGAACGGCGCGAGGACATTCCGCTCCTGGTGCACTATTTTGTTTTGCGCCACTCGCGGCAAATGCAAAAGCGCATCAAATCCGTTCCGAAGCAGGCGATGGAGGCACTGGTGAATGCCGATTGGCCGGGTAACATTCGCGAGTTGGAGAACTTCATCGAGCGTTGCGTGATCTTCACGCAAGGGGACGAATTGAATGTCCTGTGTGCTGAGCTGAAGAAACCATCGGTTCGCGTTGCTTCCGCCGTGCCAAGTTTCGAACAGGCCGAGCGCCAAGCCATTATCGATGCTTTGAGAGCCGCCTCCGGGAGGATCGCCGGCAAGGGAGGGGCAGCAGAGCGCCTTGGGCTGAAGCGAACGACGCTCCAAAACAAGATGCAAAAGCTGGACATCAGTCGTGCTGAGTATTCCGCGTGAGAGTCCGGCCACTCTGGAAACCGGACCCTGGAGCTTAGGGAAGTGAAGAGGATCGCGGCCTTTTGTTCGTTATTGAGGTACACGACGGGTGAGTCCCAACGGGACGGTGCCATAATCTCCGAGGCTACTCGGCTACAAACATGGGGAAAATAGCTCGTTGCCGATCGCTTCTCGTTGGTCTTAACTGGCCGCGCACGACGCTAACGGCCATGTTGGGCAGTTACCTCTTCTACCTATTATTAGGGACAGCCCCGGTTCACGCCCTCGATGGGAACAAACGTCTCTCTCAGTACATGCATACATCATGGCGGATCCAGGATGGTTCCGCGCCCTCCGGGATGTACACGATTGCGCAAACGTCCGATGGTTTCCTCTGGTTCCTATCGTCTCGCGGGGATATCTACAGGTTCGACGGTGTGCAGTTTGTTCCTTGGCATCTGCCTGCTGAGGCTGGCTTCGTCGGCAGGATCGGGAACATCGTTGGCGATCAGGCAGGCGGGCTGTGGGCACTGGGAGCGAACGGGATCGTTCGCATTAAGGGCGGGCTTGTCACGTCTCATTTTGAGTTGGAAGGGTTCGCGCCCAATGCGAGCAATATAAGCGAAGACGCTGATGGCTCGTTGTGGGTCGTACGAGGCGACAATGGCATTTCAGAGCCTGTGTGCCAGGTTACCGAGCGCGCGGTCAAGTGTTTCGGAAAACCGAATGGCATACCGATTTCCCCGATCGATGCAATATTGGCGGACGGAAGAGGCGGCTTTTGGCTGGGAGGGCAGGTTGCCCTTGTTCACTGGCATGACGGTGTGTCGGAGACGTACCCGATTGACGGCCTGAAGTCCAATACAGGTTCCCCGGGAATAATGAGCCTGGCACGTGGGCCCGATGGTTCCGTGTGGGTCGGCATAGTTTCAAAAGGATCGGGGCTGGGACTTGCGAGATTCGAGCAGAACACCGTTAGATCGTTCGTGACCAAGACTTTCGATGGAAGTAAGTTCGGCGTCTTCAACCTGCACCTCGACCGCGACGGCAATCTTTGGGTCGGCACTGATGCCGACGGGGTCTTTCGTGTCCATGGAAATGCTGTCGACCATTACGCACGGACGGAAGGCTTGTCCAGCGATTACGTTCGCGCTCTCTTTGAAGACCGTGAAGGTATTCTCTGGGCTGCCACCAGCAAGGGTGTGGACAAATTCCATGATCCGCCGATCACGACCTTCTCGGTCATGGAGGGTTTGGCAAAAGACTGGGCAGTAGGCATTTTGGCAAGCAGAGATGGCACCATCTGGGTCGCAAATGCTGAGTCGCTCGATCACATTGAGAAAAACGGGTCTATCTCATCGATTCGCACCGGAAGCGGCCTTCCTGGAAGCCAAGTCTCTTCATTGCTGGAAGACCGCGCCGGAAACATGTGGGTAGGAGTGGATGACGGGCTCTACGTATTCAAGAATGGCCATTTTCGCCGCTTGCCCGAACCGAATCATCAGCCACTTGGACTGGTCTTTGATTTGATCGAGGACGTCCATGGAAATATCTGGGCAGAGTGCGCCGGGACGGGAAAGGGAAAGCTCGTGCGCATACGTGATTTCCAGGTGCAACAAGAATTTTCACGATCGCAAATCCCAACCGGTCGTCTTGCTCCGGATCCGCAGGGAGGAATTTGGATTGGCAGTTGGAATGGGGATCTTACGCTGTTTCGTGATGGTGTCCTGAAAAAGTTCCCGGCAGGTTCTAAAGCTAGTCCTTTGACCAATCAGATAATTGCCGGGGCCGACGGATCTGTCCTGGCCGCCTTCGACGACGGGCTCGTCGGATTGCGGCAAGGTAAAGTGCAACGAATGACGACGAAAAATGGCCTGCCCTGCGAGGGCGTCATTTCTTTCATTCAGGACAAGGAGAAACGCTGGTGGCTCAATACCCAGTGTGGCGTCGTCGAATTTCCAGACTCCGAGATCCAGCGATGGTGGGCAAGTCCGGAAGCCGCAATCCAGGTACGTTTTTACGACGTACTGGACGGCGCCCGTCCAACCGTACGACCGGCTTTCAAATCAGCGGCGAACTCGTCAGATGGGCGCGTGTGGTTTGTGAACTCGGGTGTGGTGCAGATGCTGGACCCGTCCAGGCTCTCGCAAAAAGCGCCCCTGGCATTGACATACTTCGAATCGGTCACCGTTGACCGAAAGGAGTTCCAAGCGACGCCCAACCTCAAGATTCCGCCAAATCCTAGAGACTTACAAATTGATTACACGTCACCTACGTTCTCGATTCCACAGAAGGTAAAATTTCGCTACCGCCTCGACAATTATGACCGTGATTGGCGCGATGCCGGCACTCGTCGGCAGGCGTTCTACACCGCGCTGCCACCCGGGACGTATTCATTTCGCGTCATCGCGGCCAACAGTGACGGGGTCTGGAACGATGACGCTGCCACCATGGATTTCTCCGTCGCTCCCGCGTACTACCAGACGAACTGGTTCCGCGCTCTATGCGCAACCGTGTTTTTGGCATTGCTGTGGGCGGCTTATCAGTTCCGAGTCCGGCAGCTGCATCATGAGTTCGCCATGACTCTGGAAGCGCGAGTCAGTGAGCGTACACGGGTTGCAAGGGACCTTCACGACACTCTGCTTCAAAGCGCGCACGGGTTGCTGCTTCGATTCCAAACAGTTTCCCAGTTGCTGCCGGATCGCCCGATAGAGGCAAAAGAGAATCTGGACAATGCGATCGATCAGACCGCGAACTTCATCACGGAAGCCCGGGATGAAGTGCAGGGATTGCGGGACTCCACAGTACAAAACAATGATCTCGCGCTAGCGATAAGTACTCTGGGCCAAGAACTCGGAACCGACTCAGCCAATGACCGACCTGTACTCCGTGTCGCCCTTGAGGGTGAGGCGCGAAATCTGCATCCTATCCTCCGAGATGAGATCTACAAAATTGCTGCCGAAGCGCTGCGGAATGCGTTTCGCCACGCTCAGGCACGGCAGATCGAGGTTGAAATCCGTTATGACAATGAGCAATTCCGACTACGGGTGCGGGACGATGGAAAAGGCGTTGATCCGGCGATTCTCTCCAGGCAAGCCAGTGAGGGACACTATGGGTTACCCGGGATGCGGGAACGCGCCACTCTTATTGGAGGTAAGCTAGTGGTGTGGAGCGAAGTCGATGCAGGCACCGAAGTGGAACTGCGCGTTCCTGCCAGCGCCGTGTACGCGACAGGTAGCGGAGGTTCCTGGTGGTCACGCAAGTTTTCGGGGAAAGTGGAGGCGTAAAAAGGCATGAGCGGCGGCGCTTCACGAATTCGAATCCTAGCGGTCGACGATCATCCAATCGTGCGCCAAGGAATCGCCGGGCTAGTTGGCACTCAGCCAGATATGATCCTGGTTGGTGAAGCGGCCAATGGTCGCGAGGCGATCCAGCAATTCCGGATGCACCATCCGGACGTCACGCTGGTGGACTTGCAGATGCCGGAAATGAACGGCCTCGACGCGCTCATCGCGATTCGAAATGAATTTCCTGACGCAAAAATAATTGTGCTGACCACGTACACCGGCGATGCGCAGATTGTCCGGGCCCTCAAGGCCGGCGCTCAGGCCTATCTGCTCAAGAATACGTTGCATAAGGAATTACTGGAGACGGTCCGCGCCGTCCACGCTGGAAAGAAGACCCTTTCCCCAGAGGTTTCCTACCAGATTGCCGAGCATGCGACGGATGACCTCCTGACGCCGGCAGAGATCCTCGTGCTGAGACTGATCGCCGCTGGGAATGCGAACAAGCAGATTGCGGATCACCTCTCTATCACGGAGGAAACTGTTAAGAGTCGAGTCAAGAACATTCTTTCTAAATTAGGTGCCAATGATCGAACGCACGCCGCAATGATCGGCCTGAAAAGAGGAATCATCGAGCTGTAGTGTCCACCCACGTTGCTTTCATTCCGCAAACGCAAAACCCCTAAAGAGTGACAATCCCGACTCTATCTGGGGTTTCGGTTCGCCTCGCCAATACGGAAACTAATAACGTCTCGACGGGTGCGTTTTGCGACGGTTATATTCAACATTCGCTGGCGGTTGGCCTGGAACGGGATTGCTCCTGATGCGCGTGGTTGTCGGCTCCGTGCTGATTGCGCGCGAGAACTTGAGACTGTGGGGTGATCTGCGACCGATGCACGCGGCCATTCCCGCTGTGCTCTTGACGGCAGCAGGAATTCTACTGATCGTTGGGCTGTGGACACCCATCGTCGGAACGTCCGTGGCAATCATTGAAATCTGGAAGATCTTTACGCTGGCCGGAGACAAATCGGTTTGGCTGTTGTTAGCAGCCGCCGGCGCCGCTCTCGCAATGTTAGGCCCAGGTTTTTGGTCAGTTGATGCGCGCCTTTTTGGATGGCGGCGCGTCGAAGCTCCACCTCGCAAAGCGAGCTCTAACTCTCTTTAACACGCTTCCCACACTAAATTTCTTTGCCTCAGAAGAGGGTGAAATTGCCCACCCAAGAGTTTGCGATTTGCCTCCATGTGGGGTTGTCCGAAAGCGGAACTGGATTAGACAATGGCCCATGAGTAGAACATCAAAGTCGGCATTCAGGTTCAAGCCAATACGGTTGAACAAGCAGTACGGAGGAAACTATGGGGGACGCAGCTGTTATATTCACGGACTTCGCAGGCCCCGCAGGAATGAGCTTTCCCGAAGTGGGCGAGCTCGACGAAGAACGGTTCTACCTTGAATCGGAAATCGACTCCGAGTACAACCTTGGGGACATCGTCGGCAAGAGTGCCGCCCTTCGCAAAGTGCTGGATCAGGTTGCGATTGTCGCCCCCACCCAATCGACTGTGCTCCTGCACGGCGAGACCGGGACTGGCAAGGAACTCGTTGCCCGGGCGATCCATAACCTCAGCCCGCGTCGCGAGCGCACTTTCGTCCGACTGAACTGCGCCGCCATGCCTTCCGGACTGGTGGAAAGCGAACTTTTTGGGCATGAAAAGGGCGCGTTCACCGGAGCCCTGATGCAAAAGAAAGGCCGGTTCGAGTTAGCCGATCGCGGCACTCTCTTTCTAGATGAAATCGGGGATATCAGTCTTGACCTGCAACCAAAGCTTTTACGCGCTTTGCAGGAACGTGAGTTTGAACGCCTCGGTAGTACGAAAACGATTCACGTGGACGTTCGCCTGATAGCTGCAACGCACCGCAATCTGCAGGACATGATACGCAACAACCAGTTTCGGGAGGACCTCTTTTACAGGTTGAATGTTTTCCCGATTGAGATTCCTCCGCTTCGCGAACGGCGCGAGGACATTCCGCTCCTGGTGCACTATTTTGTTTTGCGCCATTCACGCCAAATGCAAAAGCGCATTAAGTCCGTTCCGAAGCAGGTGATGGAGGCACTGGTGAACGCCGATTGGCCTGGCAATATCCGACAGCTGGAAAACTTTATCGAGCGCTGTGTGATACTCACGCAAGGAAACGAATTGAATGTCCCACGTGCAGAGTTGAGGCGCTCTGCTGCTTCAGCCGCATCAACTTTCGAACAGGCTGAGCAGCAGGTCATCATCCAAGCTTTGAGAGCCGCCTCCGGGAGAATAGCCGGCCAAGGCGGAGCCGCAGAGCGCCTCGGACTCAAACGCACAACACTCCAAAACAAGATGAACAAGCTGAATATCAGTCGTGCTGAATATTCCGGGTGAGAATCCGGCCGCTCTGGAAACCAGACCTTAACTCGCATCTTCAAAGCGGCCATTGAGCTCCATGGGTTTTCAAGGACGAGGCAATCGTGCCCACATCACGGCACTGCCCGTCAGTCGGGCACAGGCGACCCCAGACACCCTCGTAGTTGCTTGTAATTTCAATAACTTACGTAGACCAATCCTGGCATAAGACCTGCAACAGCTTGACAGGATTCTCTCCAGCCAGCTGCCGTTGGCTGCTTAGATTCTCATGGAGGTGCGATGCTGCGCGTTGACGTACGCGGTTCTGCGAACGCTCTCAGCCTCAAGCTTGAGGGTCGATTCACCGGTAATGACGCAGAGAACACTCGTACGCTCATGGCACGCTGCCACGACGGAATGACACTGATCGTCGACCTAACGGAAGTCACGTTCATCGACTCTGTGGGGGAAGAAGTGCTATCGTTTTTTGGTCGGTTCGGGGCGGAATTCGTTGCCCAAACATCCTATACACTCGATATATGTGAGCGCCTGCATCTACGCCTTGCTCGAAATGGGGCATCGGATACGAACACGTCAGGCGCTTCCGGCACAAACGGTCGCCGACGCAGAACCCATGCACGTCAGTCGGAAAACGAAAAGACCTGAAAACGATTGTAACTACATCATTGCGAGAATCACTATGTGAGTTTCCATGGCGATTTCGCCCGTCCCGCTATTTCCTGCCGTGACCACGAGCATTTCCGCCCGCAGCAGAGTAGCTTCCACCGACTCCTATCTCATCGACCTGCCGAGATGACAAAAGGCCTCCGACATCGCGATGCTTGCTGGCACTGTGCGCCTGCCTTGCGACGCTGCCCGCATACCGGCAGCGCAGTACGGCCTAAACCTGTACTGCCCAAGTAAATCAACCACTTGCAATTCGCGTGAATTGGCATGTGATCTGCACTTCTTATCCACATGCCTGCTCGCTTGGGCTCGACAACATCCCGAAAGTCGGAATCGCAAAGCGCGGTTCTCTACACGTGGGCTGTGGTTCACGGCCTAACAATGCTTGTGAGCGATGGCCTCGCGAACGTCGAGCAACTGTGCATCGAGCGCATTGCGCAAAAAGTGGTCACAACTCTTCGGGGACTTGAATGGAGTGGAGCGTGAACAAAAGGATTGACGCTATGAAATTTACCTCGCTATTCATGGTCTTTATCCTGTGGGCTCTTACATGGCCGATGGCTTCATCGGCCCAAGAGCGAACATCGAATGGCGACACCGAGGTGCCAGTCCTCACGCTGGATGAAGCGGTTACTCTGGCACTCCAAAACAACCGGCTTGTGAAGAACTCGGTGCTGGAGGCTCAGAAATACGACTTCCAAGTAAGTACAGCGCGCAGCCGGCGAAAGCCCCAATTTCAATTTTCCATGCTGGGCGGCGGGCTCTTGCAACCGTTTGACTTTACCATCCCGAAAGGTGCGTTAGGTATGTTTCCGAGCACTGGGCCAATCCCAGCGACCAACGCCAAAATCCAAACGCCCGCGGTGTTCACTACTTATATTACCGGCAGCATCGATCAACCGTTGACACAACAATACAAGATAGGTCTCGGGATTCGCGCGACGGAACTGGGACGCGATGTCGCTCGCGAGGATGTGCGTGCGGAACGCCAGAAGATCGCTGCCGAAGTCCGCGACGCATACTTCAACATCGTCGCGATCCAAGCGGGTGTGGAGGCCGCGCGGGGGGCGGTGAAAACACTCGAAGAAGCGCAGCGGGTCACTGCCCAATACGTGGCAGAAAAGACGGTGCTGCGCGCCGATGCATTGGACGTCGACGCCCGATTAGCGAAGTCTCGCTATGACTTGTCCGTTTCAGAGAACGGCTTGGAAACGCAACGTGAGGCGTTGAACCAACTGCTGGGCCGCGACGTTTCCACATCCTTTCGTGTCGACTTCATTCCTGAGCAAGACAGAAGCGATCTGACTCTCGATTCAGCCCGGCAGGGAGCTTTGGCGAACCGCCCCGAGACTCGTCAGGCACACCTGAGAGAAAAACAGGCGAAATACCACCGGCGTCTCGCGAAAGCCGAATACATCCCGGACCTGAGTCTTGAGGTGCGCTATCAAGGAATCACTAACGTGCAAGTTCTGCCGCCAAATGTTGCCACGGCCGGCTTTTTCCTGACCTGGGAGCCGTTCGACTGGGGACGCCGCCACAACAGGGTTCTTGAAGCAACGAACACAATCGAACAGGCGCGCAACGGGATCGAAGAGACGGAATCGCAGGTCGTCGTAGAGGTGGGTGCGAAGTACCGCAAATGGAGAGAAGCTTCTTTGCTGCTTCAGGCTTCCCGTACTGCCCACGAAGCGGCTGTGGAGCAATTCCGCGTGACGGGCAACAAATATAAGGAGCAGGCTGCACTGTTGAAGGACCTCCTGCAGGCTCAAGCTCAGAGTTCCGAGACGAGTTTCCAGTATCAGCAAACGCTTTCCTCGTACTGGAGCGCTTTTGCCGAGCTGCGCAAGGCGATGGGAGAAGAGTGACCATGAGAACAAGAATTATTTTGGGACTGGCAGCCAGCCAGGGCAGAGTTCGAGAAAGCGATTGGCGAGGAGTAGACGTTATGGGGAGCAAATTCAGAAAAGGGCTCGGACCAACAATCACGGCTGTGCTTTTCGTCATGATGGCAGCTACAAATGGCTGTCATCAACCCACGCAAGTAGCCGCCAAGTCGCCCACGCCTGTTCATCTGGTGGATGTGACTTTGTATTCGTCGGCAGATGATTTGCGCTACTCGGCTTCCGTTCTGTCGTTCGCCCAAGCGACCTTGTCATTCAAGTCCGCAGGATATGTGACGGAGATTAAGCAGGTCATGGGCGCAGACGGACGGCGTCGAGACATAGGTCCAGGAGATTATGTTGCCCGGGGCACGGTTCTCGCGCAGATTCGGCATCAGGATTTGAAGAATCAGCTTGACCAAGCGACCGCAACTCTGAGTCTAGCCCAAGCGCAGCAGGTCGAGGCAACGAAGGATTACGCGCGCGCGAAGACGCTTTACGCCTCAGAGAGCTTGATCAAGCCCGATTTCGATCGAGCGCAGGCCAAATTCGATTCGACCCTCGCGGAGGTGGATCAGGCCAACGCTAATGTGCACCAAGCGCAGTTGGCTCTCGAGGATGCCGATTTAACGGCGCCGTTTTCCGGGTACATTCTAGCTCGAAACATTGAATTGGGAAACCTCGCAGCACCCGGGACTCCGGCCTTTACTATCGCCGACACGAGTGCAGTCAAAATCGGTTTTGGCGTTCCCGACTATGCCGTAAGGCTTCTGCGCTTGGGGCAACAATTCAGCATTCATCTGCAGGACGATCCGAAAGAGTACAACGGGCGGGTCACCAGTATTGCCGCGAGCGCCGATGAGAAAAATCGTGTCTTTGCCATCGAGGTGACCGTACCCAACCCCAAAGCGCTATTGAAGCCCGGGATGATTGCTTCACTCAGTTTGACAGGCGTTCAGAAAGGGCCGGTTCCCTCCGTGCCTCTTAGCGCCGTTGTTGCTGACCCGGCCTCACCTGGACGCTACGCAGTTTTTGTCGCCCAAGAACAGGGCGGCAATTGGGTGGCGCATTTGCGCGCGGTCACGCTCGGTGAAACGCACGAGAGTGATGTGGCAGTGGACGGTGTAAATTCAGGCGAAAAAGTCGTGGTCGTTGGAGCCGCTGGTCTGAAGGACGGCGATTTGATCCAGGTTCTCCCATAGAGGTATAGAACAATGGCACTTGAAAACGAGCAAGAAATCAGTAATCGCCGCAATGTCCCTAGGTTTTTCGTCGAGCACCCGCACATCTCCTGGGTGCTTCTCGTCGGCGTCCTTGTTTGGGGTTGGTTCGGCTATACATCCATGCCGCAGCGCAAGGACCCGGACATTCCCGTACGCCTCGGTGTGGCGGCTTGTCCATGGCCTGGAGCTACAGCGCAACAGGTCGAACAATACATTACCCGTCGAATTGAGGACGTTGCCGCGGAGAACAAGACCATCCATCCGGGGACAGATGCGGACTACGGCATTAAGTCCATATCCCTTCCGGGCTATTCGTTTGTGACCATACAACTCGATGAGGGCATCACCGATACCAAGCGGCAATTCAGCGATATCAACCTCAAGCTGGATGCTCTAAATTCTCAGTTACCGCAGGGCGCCGGTCCCATCACTTTCCAGAGCGATTTTGGAGACACCGCCGCGCTCATGCTGACGGTCGCGAGCCCCAAGGCGGACGATATCGAAATTGCGGCTCGTGCCAATTCCGTCGAAGCAGCGATTCGCAAAGCTCGCGATGCAAAACAGCAGAATGGAAAAGGGCAGCGCATCACGATGGTAGATTCCTTTCCTCAATCGATTTCGGCTCGGCAGGTTCTTGACACCGTATACTTGTTTCAAGAGCAAGCGCAGAGTGCCGGAGTCCTTCGAGATTCGGAAATAATACAGGGAAGCGGATTCATCGGCGTGGATGGCCTTTCCGACGCGGATGACAGCACCATTCAAGCGTTCATCCAGCGGTTTATCTCGGAGCGGCTAAAACGGTCCGAGTTGCATCCCGATGCATGGGAGCCAGCGATCATCCGCGATCCGAGGGAAACACGAACGAAACTGGCCAAGGCTGCTGGCGACAAATACAGCTATGCCGAACTCGACAATTTTTCTGATCTGATTGGCCGAACGCTGCAGGGAACTCCCGAAGTTTCCAAGGTGGAGCGGCGGGGTGTTTTGTCGCAGACCGTCTATCTGGATTACTCGCAGGATCGCCTCGCAGCCTACGGACTGCGTCCTGCTGATCTCTCCAAAGTCATTTCGGCTCGGAACATCATCGCGGCGGGGGGAACTGTTGAAACCGCCGAACGCAGGGTCACGATCATTCCCTCCGGACAATTCGATACCGCTAGAAGCATAGGTGATGTGGCCGTATCGACTACATCAGAGGGTACCCCCGTATATTTACGGGATCTCGTCCAAATCAGCCGAGGCTATCAGGCTCCTGCCCAGTATCTCAATTACTACACTTGGCGGGACACAAGTGGGCACTGGCAGCGCAGCCGCGCGATCACTTTAGCAATCTACATGCGCGATAGAAAGCAAATCGCGCGCTTCGGAGAGTCCGTGAATTTGAAGCTTTCGGAGCTTCGCCAAATCCTTCCCGCCGACCTGATTCTGGCGCACACCTCCGATCAACCGCTACAAGTCTATGAGAACATTCACCTGTTCATGCGGGCGCTTCTCGAAGCCATCATACTTGTGGTAATCGTTTCGCTGATCGGATTTTGGGAGTGGCGCCTGGCGATGATTATGGCTCTCGCCATACCCATCACACTGGCGATGACCTTCGGCATTGTGTATATGTTGGGAATCGATCTTCAACAAGTCTCCATCGCATCGCTGATCATCGCGCTGGGTCTTCTCGTGGACGTGCCGGTGGTCTCCGGCGACGGCATAAAACGCCACTTGGCGGAAGGTTTTCCGCGCAGCGTTGCCTGCTGGCTCGGCCCTACAAAGCTTGCAACCGCTATTTTCTACGCGACCCTCACGAATGTTATCGCCTACCTGCCATTTTTGATGCTCACCGGCAATACCGGCGAGTTCTTGAAGAGCCTCCCGGTGGTGATGACGGCTTCCCTGCTGTGCGCCTACGTTGTTGCGATGACGTTTGTTCCATTCCTGGGCTACTACATTTTGCGTGCTCCGGCAAAACGAGAACCGACTATCGAGGAGAGACGGCAGCGGGGTTTCTACGGCTTCTATAATCGGCTTGTGGGCAAAGCCATAAAGCACCGATGGGCTGTCCTCGCCGGGTCCTTGGTTTTCCTGATTATAGGCGGGCTGTTCGGCTCTCGGCTTAAAACCCAATTCTTTCCCGAAGATGTCCAGTATTGGTTTTATTTGGATATTTGGCTGCCCAATGACACTCCCTTGAGCGTTACCAATGAGGCGGCAATGCAGGCCGAAAGAGTTGTCCGGCAAGTGATTGAAAATTCACCTGACGTCACCACCGCGGAACACCGTGGGCATCTTCTTAAGTCACTGACGACCTTTGCCGGTGGCGGGGGACCGCGCTTCTGGTTTTCGGTCTCGCCGGAAATGCCCCAGACCAATTACGCGCAAATGATCATTGAGGTCAGGGATAAAGAGGCTTCGCCAAAGTTAGCTCGTCCGATCCAGGACGCACTGGAGAAGGAAGTACCAGGCGCGTGGATTACGGTTCGCCAGCTTCAAACCAATCCTGTGGACAACCCAGTCGAGTTATTGATCTCTGGGCAGGCGGACGTTGACGCGAGAAATGAAGCTAGCGACATTCGCACCCTTCGGCAGATTGCCGCGCAGGCTCAGGACATCGTCAGGCAAGCTCAGGGTATCGCCGTTCTTCGTGACGATTGGTTCCCCGACAATGTTCAGCAGAGGATTCAGATCGATCCAGACCGCGCCAACGTCGCCGGCATTACTAACGCCGATGTCGCGGACGCATCGGCCACGGCCATGAGCGGCGCAACAGTGGGCGTCTTCAAGGAAGGCGATAAGAACATCCCCATTGTGGCGCGCCTTCGCATGGAGGAACGTGCTCAGCTTGCGGACATCAAGAACCTCTATATTTACTCTTCACAGACCAACAACCGCGTGCCGCTGCTGTCGATCGCAACGGTCGGAAATTCTTTGGAAACGAGTCGCGTCAGGCGCCGCGAGCATTTTCGCACGATCTCCATACTGTGTTATCCCCAGCCTGGAGTTCTCGCATCTGAGGTGCTTAACCAGATCCTTCCAAAAATACAGGAATTTCAAAAAGATCTACCTCCGGGTTATCAGCTCCGGATTGGTGGCGAACGGGCCAAACAGATCGACGGATTCGCCAACCTCAAACTCGTTCTGTTGATCTCTTTACTCGGGATTTACCTCGCGCTATTGATTCAATTCAATAACGCCGTAAAACCTCTTCTGGTATTCGCCGCTGCTCCCTACGGTGTGATCGGCTCTCTCATCGCTCTGTCGATTATGCATACGCCGTTTGGATTTATGGCCTTTCTGGGCATCGCCAGCTTAATCGGAGTGATCGTAAGCCACGTCATCGTACTCTTCGATTTCATCGAGGAAATGCATGAGAAAGGGGAGCCCCTGGAGCAGGCCCTTCCAGACGCAGGCATTCAGCGTATCCGCCCCGTAATGATCACTGTACTCGCGACCATCTTGGCCCTCCTCCCACTGGCGCTTGAAGGAGGGCCCCTTTGGCAGCCTCTTTGTTATGCACAGATAGGCGGGCTTGCTGTGGCAACGTTCATCACGTTGCTCTTGGTGCCCGTCCTTTACAGCATCTTCGTTCTTGACCTCAAAATCATCCGCTGGGAAACGAAACAACCTCCGGCAGAGACTGAAGCTCGTCCGGCCCCTGAAATGGTTCGTTGAAGGTTTTGCGATGATTCTTTTTAATCAAGTTGCCACGGCTGTTCTTCTGCTGAGTCTTACACTCTGCTTGCAGTGCGCCGGCGTAACTACGCTCATCGAGTGGCTAAAGCGTGTTCCGACCAGGGACATTCACAAGCGTGGGCCAATTTACTCGGCCACCCTAGTAGTGAAATCGACAGTCGCAATTGTAATTCTGCACGGGGTCGTGATTCTTCTGTGGGCCAGTTTCTACCGGGCGCGTTGCTTCCCGTCGTGGGAGCTCGCCTGTTACTTCTCCGCGAGCAGCTATTCCACTATGGGGTATGGTGATCTGATTCTCCCGTCCAGCTGGCGACTCTTAGGGCCTCTGGAGGGGATCACCGGTGTCTTGATGTGTGGAATATCGGTCAGTGTTCTGTTTGCGCTCGTCACCCGGTTGCTCGATCGCGACACACCATCTTTACGAACGAATTCGACTGAACAAAGCCATGCCTAACGTCAATATCAAGACTCCGGATTGGCTTCGCCAGATGGAGAGCATCCTCGAAGAGCTCAATGAGGGAGTGGCGATTCTTGATGACCAACTTCGCGTCATTTTTGCCAACGAAGCGTTGACACGATTATGGCAGTACGACCTCGACGAATTGCGGGGCTGCGCACCCGACGCACTTTTTCCTCCCGAGGATATTCCCTATATTATCCGCGAGCACAAATTGGGGCACCGCTACGGCCGGCACCGCAGCGAGTTCCACCTTCCACTTAAGAACGGCACGAGAATCCCGGTAATCGTCAGCGGGCGGGTGATTCAAGGACCAGACGGTCAGGACTACGTTGTGGTGACCGTGACTGACATCAGTGAACTGAAGCGAGTCGAGGAACAGCTCCGCCAGCGTCAAAGGGAAATTGACGCCGACCTCTCGACCGCGGCACTAATCCAGCAGTCACTCGCGCCACAAAATTTGGCATGGAAGGACCTCGCCGTCGAGGCCTACTACAGCCCTGCGCATACGATTGGCGGCGACTTCGGTATAGTCCTCCCCCAAGGCGACGAATTTCTAAACCTCATTCTGTGCGACGTCTCGGGCCATGGTATAGCTTCGGCCCTGATGGCCAATCGTATCTACTCTGAAACACTTAATGCGCTGGAACGTAAGACTGAGCCCGGGCGTCTGTTGAAGTGCCTCCACGACTTCGTACATGATCGCATCCCGCAGGAGGGCTTTTACTTCACCATGGCCGCAGCCCGTTTTAGTCAGTGCGGACGTCGCATGACCTTTGCGGCCGCCTGCCAACCGCCAGCAATACTCGTCTCGAAGGGCACGTTGCGTCTGCTCGATTCGCAAAACGGTATCCTCGGTTATCTCTCCGAAATTGCGCCGTCGGAGTCGATGACGGAAATCGAGCTCGCGCCCGGCGACCGTCTGGTTCTCTACACCGATGGGCTTGTCGAAGTGTTCAACAGGTCCGAAGACATGCTGGGCGTTGAGGGCCTTCAAGAGTTGGTCCGCCAGTCGGCCACACGAGCACTTCCCGAAATGAAACAGGCCATCCTCGACGGCGCGGCCGCGTGGAGCCACGGCGCCCTGGCCGACGACGTGTCCCTCGTTATCGTCGAAGTTCGCTAGTTCCGTGGTTTGGCTCCGGGCATTAGGAATGGCGCGAGAGGCAAGAATGCTCCGATGTTCTTGCAAGCGACACCAGACGCGGCACTTAGATTTTTGACCGACTCGGCTGTTAACCGACAGGCTGCAGGTTCAAATCCTGCCCGGGGAGCCATCCTCGTGCTTTCACAACCGAGAACATTGACGCGGCGGCTACGAAGTAGTTCCACGCAGACCTCGGCTACACGAAGCTCGCCCCTCGATCGCAGAGTAACAGCCAATAAAAATCTATGTGTGAAGTTGCCGTGGAGCTTTTGTGGAGTATTTGTCTGAAGAGACATGTCCATGAAAACAGAGAGCTCAGTATGAGTCTCTAATCCCCATGTCAGGACAGTTATGAAATTCCCTGAAAACTGGACCTGCTTGGATCAATTCAGCCGTGAAGCCGGCAATTCCTTGAGAGCTTCGATGTGCGGCAGTTCCAACCAGCAAAGCGTGAGCACAACCCCATGCTCCGCGTCGTACACCAACGTGAAGACGTGGCTGCAGCGTTCGCAGAGCCAAAAATGCTTCACGCCGTGCACATTACCCGTCGATCCGGTCACGCTTCGGCTTGCGTCCATAGCCTTGTCAGGCCGGAAGCGGAAGAATTTGCCACCTTCAAGCCAATGAAACGCAGTAGGGCATGCCGGGTTTGCACATTTCGGATGAAGGTTTTGATGTAGGCCTATGCCTTTCGTAACTTGGCCGTTAGCCGGCACGTGCTTGACGTCAGGAGTATGATCTTTCCGCCGCGCTTCCAATTGCCCAATGGTAGTCTCCAGCCAGTTTCGCAGTGTCTCTTCGATCTCATGCTCGTCGCCATATCGATAAAGAGTATCGAGACTCTCTCCTGCGGTGTTCAGCGGTCGAACGAAAAACGCTCATTGGGAGTGAGCACGGCCGAGAAGCTATAGCCGCGATCATGCTCCTTGTCGTTCACCAAAAACATGTTGTTGCGATGCTCCAGGATGTCGAAGGAGGCATCGAGAGTGACCCAACTGCGAGGGGAATAGGAGGCCTGAAATCTGTAGCGTTGCTGCTGACGAGGGTCTATGCGCGCATAGGCCGAATCCGCCCAGAAAAGATCCAGGTCGAAGCTCAGGTGGAGCGCGTTTGTAGGGCGAGCCCAGATCCCCGACAACATCGAATAACTGTTGATATCCGCGTCCAAAACGTGCGAGGTATCGCCAAAGGAGCCAGAGAAGACCAGTGAACCGTTCGGTTGCCGCGTACAAGCCGTGGGGTCCAAGCAATCGCCGCGTGCCGCATTAAAGAAATTCGCAAAAGTGCCACCGGGCCCTCCGGGGAAGAATACCTCGTTCGCCAAGAAGGTAGTGTCCTGGCTCGCAACTTTTCGGTTGCCGTAGAGGAACCCGAGTCGCGCACCGATCTTGTTAGTAAAGTCATATTCAACCTGGAGTGTGTTTGACTTATAGTTCTGCGCGAGATACCGAGTCCAAGTGCCATTGTTAAGATCCGAACCCGAAGCGGAATTGTGCTGCGGACAAGTTGGAGCTGAAAAATTCGGCGCCGGGCAATTCGTCGGATCAAAGCGTCCCGGGGGTTGCCCGAGGTTGGGCCCGTTAGTACTCGCGTTCAAAGGAAAAGAGGCGAATTGGCTGATCAAGCTGAAGTTCCAAAAACCAGGAATTTGAAAATGGTCGTAAGTGAAGGAATCCACGACACGGAATTTTGAGGTAACACTCCAGGTCGCAGCTAAGTCGGCATTGGCAATCACACGTTTTGCATGAGCAGGCCCCTGGGCATTTGTTCCCACCTGCAGCGTACTCACAGGGCTGCCCAGCAGTATATTCACATTGCTGCCAGTAAAAGTTTCGTTCAGGCCGCGGGAGTTTTGTTCTCCAGAACTATACGCCGCCCGGCCGGACATTGAAATGTTCTTGATCGATTCAGATTGAAAACTGAATTGCTCGGTGGGAAGAAAATTGCGCGGTCGCGCGACTCGCGTGAGGCTCAGATAGCCAGCACAGCTTGGGTTAACGGTGGGTGGTGTTGTCGCAGGGTTTGCAACCGGCGAAGGGCACGGAACGTTGCTCACACCGCTGGCCGTGTCGAAAACAACACCCAGGTCAACCGGCACCCCGTTCGGTAACTGAAAATTGAAATTCCGGTCCGCATAAGACGTATCCTGCTTGAAATACTGCAGAAACTGGTCGTAGTGGATGCTCGTTTTCGGCAGAATCTGGAAGTCCACGCCAACGTGGTACGCGTTCAGAGTGGTTTTCCAGTTTTGGAATAACTGTGTCTGCGTTCCAAATCCCCCATATCCCGTTGGCGGGTCGAGAAGGGTTGCGCCGCCGAACGTCGTATAAGAAGGGCCTTCTTGAACATTGCGCGTGTAGCCGAGACGAAACCGCACACGCGATTGTGGCAGCAGCGTCAGATCAAAATCGCTCATCCTTCGCACAAGATAGAGAGCATGCAAGGAGTTCGTAATGGGCACGGCAGGATTTGAAGACGCCGGGTTCAGAGGATTCGCTAAGAGATTATAGTTCCAAGGATACTTGTCACGGCGGAAAATGCCACGGAAGTCGTACCACTTGTTCTTGCCCACGCGCAGCCGGGTAAGGTCGTTCGGATCTCCTCCGTACCCAAAACTGCTCATCGAGAGATTGTCGAAGAGGAGTCCCGTGTGGTTCAGTGAGCGGATATTCAGCGACTGCTCGAAAAGGCGCACACCGCTGTTCAGACTGACAAAAGTACCGTAGTTCGCCAGATTGCCGCTGATATCGCTGTTTCTATATCCGAATTCGATGGTCTGGCGGATGTTGTAGTTTCCAGAGTTGACCCCTTCAGTGGATTGGGGAGTGTCCTGAGGTGCAGCGGAAGGAGCGAAACTAAGCGACAGCAGACCGATGAACACACCAGCCCGGAAAGAGCGTGACAGTTTCATATCCTTCCCCGATAAGCTTTGTCGTACTTCGGAAAGCGAATCAGTTTCGTTGCTTTCGATTTCTTTGCGCGCTGGCTAACCATATTCATGCCCCGGCGGCCTACTTCAGGAAGTGGCGGTCAAAATTCGAGCCGTGGATCGCCATATGGCAGATCGTACAGGCTTGATATTGCGCTGCCTGGTTGTGATGGGACTCGACGGGAGGGCTTCTTTCAGGGAGTTGAAAGGCCATGCTGGTGGCAAAGAAGTTTCAAGGAGCAGGGAAGATCGTTGGCTGATGGATTTCCTGCGAGCCCATCACGACGGACAATTGATCGGGGCGAACACCCTCCGCGAAGAGCCGGGCCGTGACGCGCGTGGCGCCGACTACGGCATCGATGACGAGCAGCTGCGAGTGTACCGTGAGGAAATTTTAAGTCTCGACAAGCAGAAAATCATCGTTCTTACAGGTTCTGGAAACATCGATGTCACTCTTCGCGTTTTTGATTCTCCGCGGGTTGAACCTTGGATTCTTACATCTGCGGAGGGAGAAAAGAATCTTCGATTGCAGCTCAAGGGGTCAGGACGGGAGGAGACAATTAAGATTGTCTCGGTGGGTGCTGGCAAGCGGGTTGATCTTGCGACCGCAACGCAACTTTTATGTCAAGAGCATGGCATCCGGACGCTGCTTTGTGAGGGCGGGCCGACGCTTTATGGTGAGCTCCTCAAGAAACATCTAATTGATGAGGACTTTCGGACGATTTCGCTCCAAATCTTGGGCAAGTCTACCAAGCCGGGGATCGACCGGCCGACGACGTACGGTGATGTAAGTTATACACCTGAATCTGCACCCTGGTTTAGATTGATAAGCATCCATTACGGTGTGCCTCACGCTTTCTTTCGTCTCCGCTATGAAGGTCCGCGAGAGTTTCAGGAATGACTAAGAAACGTTAGCCAGTCGCCCATATGTGCTCAAGATCCGGAGATGTTCTTCATTGTACAGAAACTCCCAGTTGCAGCGTCCAGCATGGCATCATCTCGCAAAACCGGCTTGCATCGCGATCGCCAGACAAGAACTTCTCGGTGTCCTTGGAGGTGACGTCCAGACAAGAGAATCCGTTGGTTGTGGAGTGTACTTATGAGGCTGTCTCAAACCTTTGGGTTTGTTGGAACTTGTATAGTTGCCGCGGCTTACATTCCCCAAATTCGACATCTGATCAAGGAACACTGCTCGGCCGGAATAAGCATCAGGGCTTACAGTCTTTGGTTCCTGGGAGCCTTGCTGTTCTTGGCCTACGCGGGCATGATCAGGGACATCGTGTTCATCATCGCGCAAGTTTTGAATCTGGCCGCAATCTGCGCAATCCTCATTTACGCCAGAAGGTATGAGAACAAATTTTGCATAATGCACCGTAATCTTCTTCTTGACTCCTGAGTCAGCTCGTCTTTCTCCACTGTCCCATCCGGGTCAGCGCTTCGTTTGCGAAAACTACACGCAGCTGGTCGTCGACAATGACTACTCCCTCGTTGAGCTCTTCCAAGATGTTTTCCATCTGGCGCAGCCAATCCGGAGTCTTGATATTGACGTTAGGCATGGCTTTGTTCATTTGAATTCCTCAGCGAAGATTGTGTGTCGCGATCGAGCAACCGGGTGACCAAAGCAAACAGAACACTGACCGATATTCCACACATCAATACACCTGTGATTGCCTCCAGAGGCCCCAAGGATCGCCAGTTGGACGGGAGAGCCAGATCACCATATCCCACAGTTGAGTAGCTGCTCGCGGAGAAGTAAAAGGCGACCTCCCATGACGGGAAGCAACGCCCCCGGTAGAAACTAGCCCACAGAAGAATCGCGAGCCCGTGCAGAATTACAATTGCGACCGTCGATTTCACTACGAGGATGGCCGAGTAAACTGGCCCGTGCTTGCGAATATCCCTAATCAGAACACGCTTTAGCCACTCGATGAGCGTAGTTACGCCGGCGCACTGCAAGCAGAGTGTAAGACTCAGCAGAAGAACAGCCGTGGCAACTTGATTAAAAAGAATCATCGCAAAACCTTCAACGAACCATTTCAGGGGCCGGACGAGCTTCAGTCTCTGCCGGAGGTTGTTTCGTTTCCCAGCGGATGATTTTGAGATCAAGAACGAAGATGCTGTAAAGGACGGGCACCAAGAGCAACGTGATGAACGTTGCTACGGCAAGGCCGCCTATCTGTGCATAACAGAGAGGCTGCCAGAGGGGCCCTCCTTCAAGCGCCAGTGGGAAGAGGGCCAAGATGGTCGCTAGCACAGTGATCAGTACCGGCCGAATTCGCTGGATTCCCGCGTCCGGAAGCGCCCGCTCCAGGGGCTCCCCTTTCGCATGCATTTCCTCGATAAAGTCTATACGGCCAGCAGCGTTTGAAATAGGCCTCACGGTCGATGTGATAGTCGTACGGACTGGTAAACACGAAGTCGTCGGTCAATAGGGATTCGACAGCCTTACGGTCTTTGTTTTCGTTGGCGGAGAAGTATTTGCGGATGAGGTCTGAGTGGGGCATTTCGTTTCTCCAACTGAAATGTTCCGGATGGATGCCAGATGCACAAGCTTCGCTAATCTGACGTGAACTACACGCTGATTAATGGCCGTAAATCTTCTGGATTTTCCCCGCCAGCTCGAAGTCGCTCTTCGTCAATCCGCCGGCACTATGCGTTGATAAATCTATAGTGACCTTGTTATACGCGTTGCACCAGTCCGGGTGATGATTCATCCTGTCAGCTGCGAGCGCGACCCGCTTCATGAACCCGAATGCTTGCCTGAAATCCTTGAATTCAAACATTCGGTGCAGCTTCCTCTTCGCCATGGCCCAGCCATCGAGCTTGGACAATCCCGCTGCAATTTCATGTTTTGATAACTTCCTTTGGCTCATCGGTCCTCTCGTGCGTCGCGGCAACTTCAGTTTAGTCGATTCTTCATCTGCCGCTATCGCTTTCCCCGCTGTTTGGACACCGACTTAATCCGCCCAAACCCTGATCGAAATATCTGATCAAGACGGTGTGTCGCTACCGCTTCTCGCTTGGCGGCTTGTTCTCGGGTGGAGGAGGCGTCTTGCGCTGAGGCTCGGGTGCCGCACGCTTCTCAGCCGGAGGCGGAGTGGCCGATTTGGCTTCCGGCTTCGGGGCTGGCTTGGCTTCCGGCTTCGGGGCTGGCTTGGCTTCCGGCTTCGGGGCTGGCTTGGCTTCCGGCTTCGGGGCTGGCTTGGCTTCCGGCTTCGGGGCCGGCTTGGCTTCCGGCTTCGGGGCTGGCTTGGGCTGAGCCGGTTTCGGGCGCTCGGGCACAGGGGCGGGCTTCGCAGTCGGTGCCGGCTTAGCTGCTGGTTGCGCTAGTGTTCTCGCGGGCTCGGCAGGTCTCTCGGCGGGCCTTGCAGCAGCTCGTTCAGCAGGCCGCTCGGCAGGCTTTGCAGACGCAGGAGGGGCCGCACTCGTCGGTGCAGGTTGGGCACGATCCGGTTGCGCGTTTGCTGGAGCCGGTCGCGCTGCCGGAGCAGCACGAGCAGGAATCACCGCAGCGATCGGTTTGCCTTGCGGGATTGGCTTGGTCGCCACAACCACGGCCGGACGCCCGTGATTGATGGAAGCAAACTGCTGAGGGTTCTGTGCGGCCTCTTGTCGCTGCTGTATTTGCGTTGTCATGGGGGGAATGCGTTGCTCGTGTGTTGCAGCGAGTTCCGATGGCAAAGGATGGCGCGTGACGCCTCCAGGCCCAGCGTAGCTGACGCTGCTAGTGGTGTTGTTAATCGTGGTGTTGTTGATCACCGTATTCGTTACCGTGCGGTTGTATACTTGAACGTTGGTGCTGGTCACATTGTTGACCGAGCGGTTGTAATTGAAACGATCGCCGCGCCAATACCCGCCCTGATATCCCACGCCTGTGTAGCCATTTCCATAATTAATGCCGCCATAGTAGCCGATATGCGGGCCCCAATAGCCGTAGTTGTAACGATACCGACCACCCGAATATCCCCAGTATCCCGGCGTCCACAGATAGCCCACTTCAGGCGGCTGCGCCCATGCGCCCGGTACCCAATAGTAGCCCTGATCAGAGTAGCTCCAATATCCGGGCGTCCACAGATAGCCATCGCCAGGGCAATCGGGCTGAGAGTACTCCGGCAGTTGTGGTGGAGGCTGCGCTGCCTGGAGCACCGGCTGGCCGTAGCTCGTGTCCTCATCACCGGCGTTGTAGTCGCCATTGGAGTCATTACTGGAATAGTTCTGATCTTGCTGATAATTAGCAGGGGCCAGGTTGGCGGCAGCTTGTGGATCCTGCGTCTGATCCGTTTGCGCCGACGCCGGTTGACTCTGGGCGCTGTTGTCCTGGGTGGGGTTTTTGTTACATCCCGCAACTCCAAACGTCAGTGCTATGGATGCCGCTGCCACGATAAGAGAAGACATTTTGCTGACGCTCATAGAGGTTGTTCTCCGCCAAGCTAACACGCAGGACTTCAGGACGAACCTTCCTGCCAATTTCAATGCCTCGACTTAAACTAAAACCACCGATTTACCGAACAAGAAAGACTAGTATGGACGGAACACCTTTAGTTCCCTCAGTGATCAATCGGCCTCACTGGAAGCAAGGGCCTTTTGTAGCGCGGAGGGGGTGGAAAATCTGTTCAATTCTGTACAGATGGCCACTAACGATGATGCTGTTTTTAAGCTGAACCCACAAACTTACGCCTATAATGATCAGTAGGGTCGAGGACTGGCGCCAGGCGCCGTAGATTCAGCCGATCTGTTGCTCCCCGTTTCCTCTGGGAGTGCGTCACTAGCCGAATCGTACGCTGGTTTCCAGTCCCCGCCTCATCAGACCCAGCGTGCAGATTTCCTGCACTGGGCTTTCCTGTGTGCTTCACATCAAGGGTTATGTGGCCGACTCGTTCGGATGGCTTTCAGCTGACGGCCCGCACGACTCGGTGCTCGTTGAACAGTCCGAGTGTGTTGTAGAGCCATTGCTTATTCCACCGCTTCCAGCCGAATCCTGTGCGCTTCCTGGCACGCATGAGATGCCGTCGAATCTTCTTTTCCACCCAGAGCTTAATGTAGGAAAAACACCGGCTCGAGTCCCCTACTGCAAAGTAGTGCACCCATCCCCGCAGAATCGGATGCCCCCGTCCTTCGGAATCTCCTTCTTCCGCACCGGCATGGGCCGATACGTGTTGTGGACCAGTTCGTCCTGAATCTGTTCCAGAAAACTCTCCACTCCGCTTTCTTCGTGCGTTTATCGGGAGTTGAGCGGTAGACTGCGCAGTAAATCATACGGCTCGCGGTCGGGCCAATTTCCAAATCTGTTCAAAACAGCACAGACAGTCACGACGAGGATCCCTAGGATCATGGCGGAGCTGCCTGACGAGAGCTGAAATATGAGCAAGTCAGTGAAGATCGACCCGAAAGGGAGACTAAGAATTCCGGCGAATGCCCTATCCGCAGTGGGGGATTGCACCGAATTCTTTATCACCAGCGAAGATGGCAAATCCGCACGCGTCTATCCTCTGAGGATTTGGAACGAAGTCGAGAAACGGCTGGCCGGTACGCACCTGCACAACAGTAGCAACCAGAAGCTTCTTACTCGGGCGAAGTATTTCGGCCAGGCCGTGACGATGGACAAGCAGGGAAGAGTGTTGATCCCGGTTGTTCTGAGGGAAACCGCGCACATCAAGGGTGAAGTCGATGTGCTTGGTTACTCGAAATACTTAGAAGTGTGGAATCACACGTCATTCCTGAAAAGCTTAAGGCGCAGTTCGATTACAGCACGGGACGACAAGACGCTGAACAGAATGTTGTACAACTAAGCCAGTTCTAGTTGCCTTGTGATGACCGCGGCAACAGTTTTGCTGGCCTCACCGCATCCATGCGCATTGGCAACCGAAAGACGCAGGGATATTGGTGAACACGACTTGAAAGCGATGACTGACGTTCAGGATCTAGCCCGGCAGTACCCGGGACTCTGTAGGATGCCGTCTTTCTAGTACGTCGGCAACTTGAAGCATAAATGCATCGCGGGAGAATGGCTTCTGCAACAGCAGACCATCGTCTAGAGAATCCCCGATATTTGAGTCCTGTTCGAGATACCCGGACATATAAAGGATTGTCAGATCGGGGTGCTGATGCCGTAATCTCCTCGCCAGCTCGGGCCCACGCATCTTCGGCATGACGACGTCGGTAACAAGCAGGATAATCGGTTCGGTGAGTTTATTTGCGATATCAAGCGCCTGGACGCCATCTTCCGCCGAAACGACTTGGTATCCCGCAGAGGTGAGGAATTCGGTCGCTAATGCCCTGACCCCGCTCTCATCCTCTACCAAGAGAACGGTCCCGGTCTCAGCAAAGTGGGTTTCGGTAATACCCCCCTGATTCTTAATCGGACTAATATTTTCTTCTACTCTCGGCAAATAAACTTCGAATGTTGAGCCCTTTCCCGGTGAGCTCTCAACAGAAATAAACCCACCGCTTTGTTTTACGACTCCGTACACCGTGGAAAGGCCGAGACCCGTACCGTTGCCTTCTGGTTTCGTGGTGAAAAACGGCTCAAAGATGCGTGCTTTGGTTTCTGAATCCATTCCCTGGCCGGTGTCGGTAACCCTTAGCAGCACGTAGCGGCCGGCCTCAAGTGCGGGACAAGTTTGTGTATGTTCAGCATAGATATCTGCATTGCAAGTTTCGACGATCAGTTTCCCACCTCGGGGCATAGCATCGCAGGCGTTTACGACCAGGTTCAAGAGCACTTGTTCCATTTGGCTAGCGTCGGCCTTGATACGCCCGAGTGATTCGTGGCCCTGAAAAGTGAACTCGATGTCTTCTCGGATAAGCCGCGTCATCAAATTGCTCATATCGGCGACCAGGCCATTCAGGTTAAGAACTGTTGGCTGGATCGGCTGCCGACGGCTGAAGGCTAACAATTGCCGCGTCAATGCGGCCGCACGATCGGCTGCCTTCCGAATTTGCTGGCCGTTTCTCGAAAGAGGATCGCGGTCAAGTATTAGATCACTGTTGCCCGTGATTACTGTGAGGAGATTGTTAAAATCATGTGCTACGCCTCCTGCCAATCGACCTAAGGCTTCCATTTTTTGAGCTTGGCGAAGCTGTGCTTCGAGTAGTTCCTTTTGAGCCTGGTTCCGCTGGAGGGTGGTCCTCATGTGATCGAAGACCTGGGTTACCTGGGCAACTTCATCGTGCCCGTGAGCCTGAAGCGGAAAGACGAAATCACCGCGCTCAAGGGCTTGCACACCTTTCACAAGTTTCTCGAGGGGGTGCGTAAACGTGTCGGACATGAAAATCGCAAGTCCAGTTCCCGATATCAGTGCGATGAACCCCAAGCCAAGGAGCAAGTGATTTAGCCCTGTCAAAAACGCTGTCGCGCCATTGTAAGACTTCAACACAAAAAGATGCGCTTCCGGCCCCGAGCTGTTCCCCAAATCCGTGGATTTGAAAAAAAATCGTTCTTGCCCGATCTGGATCTGTTCAGGTCGCGTAGATTGCCGCAGTGCTTGCGACAATGCATCCTGATCAAGAGGGTTGAACGTGCTCACAACGATATTCCCGTTATAGCTGAATGCAACTTCGCCGGAGGAGATACGACCAAGATCATGGACCACGGCATAATCGATCTGGCGTCCCTCGACGACCGTCCCGGACTTCTTCTGCGGATCGTGGCCGATCGGTTGCAGGACAACTTGATAGAGTACGCCGCCGATATACCACCAGTCCAAATTTTTCCTATTCGCGAGAGAACGGGAGAGCGACGGCTCGACGACCGGTACCGTAATCGCAGCGTTCGTGCTATGCAGGGTGGTGACTTCACTTGTGGCGTCGCACAATACAACTAAATCGCTTCCCGTCGATTGAAGCGGGTTGTCAGCCGACTCTTGCAGGACTGAAGTGTCATCGCCAGTCATCGCAGCGAGCGTCCCCAGGAGGTCACCCTTTCGCAGTAACGAAAGTTCGTGTTCGTGAAGAAGAACTTGGAATGTGAGCAGCGAATCCTGGGCGCTGCTGGCAATCTCTTCTTGCACGTGATCAACAGCTGCGCTGCGGACGAACAATAACGCCGAACAGGTCAATCCGACGGTTGTACACACAAGTGCCAACAGGATCTTCGTTCGTAGCCGAAGATTCGCCAAATTTATGCTCTTTGTTATACGGAGCAAATGGGCAAGCACTTTATAGGATCGGGACATGAGTGGATTCCTATACGGTAAGCGGTGTGGCCGTAATTGCAAATGGTTCAGCAGTACCGCCGGACAGGTACGTTTGTCCTGCTTCGAATTGCTTCGTGATCTATGGTGTGCGAAGAGTTTGCCAGATCTCGGGCGGCCGCGGCTGACCCTGCTGCGCCTGCAGGGCTAACCGTAGATTTGAAGTGGCGCTTCACTTTACCGGTAAGTGCGTTTGATCGGCATAGGGGCAGCGGTTGCCCGCTGACCCCTGCCACACCACCGTGCGTACGGGTCCGTACACGGCGGTTCGAGATGGTTACGCTAGCGCGCATCCTCCAAGGTCGGAAGACCGAGCGATTTGAAGTAAGCGGAGGAAAGCGCGACGGATAGGGCTTTGGCGTGAGCGAGGTACCAGGAGCCGCGTCCGCTGCCAGCAGTGTTGCTTGCTAGCCTTGGATGTACCCCCAGTGCCAAGAGAGCTGCCCGACGACGACGTGGTGTTTTCCACTGTCGCCAGAGAGCCACGCGAAGTCGTACTCGGACCCAGCAAGTAAGAGACACGAGGACGCGAGGGGTTTCGCAGAAGCCGAAATAGCTGCGCCAGCCCCGCAGGTACGGAGCTAGTTCCTCCATCGTCATGTCGATGCTGACGCCCTTTGCACATCGTGTGATCTCCCGGACTCGCCGCTTAAAACGGGCCAAGGATTTTGGCGCGATTGCTCGCTTGATCTCTGGTCCGTCTGTAAAGCTGAATCCGAGGATCTTCCGCTCCTGCGGTCGCGCCACCGCACTCTTTGTCTCGTTCACTTTGAGCTTGAGCTTCTGCGTGATGAATTGCGTGATTCTCTTCATCACTCGTTGACCTGCTCGTTCGCTGCGCACGTAGATGTTGCAGTCATCTGCGTAGCGAACATAGCGATGTCCACGACGCTCCAACTCCCGGTCGAGTTCATCGAGCACGAGGTTGCTGAGCAGCGGCGAAAGTGGGCCCCCTTGAGGAGTCCCCTCCACGCTTGGACTGACTAACCCGTTCTCCATCACCCCGGCGTTCAGGAACGCCCGAATGAGCTTCAACAGCCGCTTGTCCTCGACACGTTTTGCGACCTGCCCCATCAGTTTGTCGTGATTGACTCGATCGAAAAATTTCTCCAAGTCGAGATCGATCACCCAGCCGTAACCTTCCACGAGGTACTGCTGCGCTTGGGCTACTGCTTGATGCGCAGATCGTCCCGGTCGAAAACCGTAGCTGTGATCGGAGAACGTCGGGTCCCACTGCCGCTGCAGAACCTGCATCACCGCTTGCTGAAGAAATCGATCGAGCGTAGTTGGGATACCAAGCTTGCGCATCCCTCCTCCGTCCGGTTTCTCGATTTCCACACGCCTTACCGGCTGCGGTTCATAGGTCCCGTTCAGCAGTTGTTCCCGGATGGTGAGCCAATGCTCCTTCAGGTATCCGCTGAGTTGGCCGACGGTCATCCCGTCGATCCCTGCGCTACCTTTGTTGCCCTTCACCCGCCGTAATGCCTCCAACAGATTTTCTCGCTCACATACTTCCTCCATGAGTCGGACGGTGTTAGCTGGGCTTTCGGGTTCATGCATCGCCTGACGCGATTCGGTCTCTTCCCTGCCGGCTTGATGGGCTTCACCCTTCTGTTCGGATGAGAAGTCCAGTTTCTTCTGGATATTCTGCCGCTTGTCGCGCTTGAGATCCATGTCCTACTCGCCTCTCCTCTCGTTCGGGTCTTCGATCATCGTTCCCGGCTCGGCCTATCTGTTGACTCCACCTTTCGGTATTGGAGTGCCTCACTAGCCTCGCCGACGGCGTGATCTACTACACCCTCTGCTGACTTCTGCCCTGCGGTCAGATTGCCTTTCGGCTCTCTCAGTCGCCGAAGCGACACAGGACAGATCTCCTGGGGTAATCTCAGCTGCCTTCCGTGCACAGTCGCCGAATCTACGCGTCGCATCTTTGATGGAATTTGGACTTCGCGGTACGTTGCCCACTCGTCCGACGCTCACGCCTTGTATCCGGTTCTTGTTCGTCGACTCACACGTTTGCTTGACGCTTCCTTCAGACCTCACCTCGCGGCGATAGCCCTTGCGTCATTGCTAACCCTTCACCTCCATCAGGTTGGGTAGAGGACTTGCACCTCCTGGCTGCTGAACATGCCCAGCACACAACGTAGCCGCTTGCGCGGCAGACGCTTCGCGTGCTAGGCTGCAAGAATCGTGCTGACAACCACTGTAAAATCTGCAGGTTACAGGCAAGAATCGATTCAATTCCCATAGCCCCGCATCTGCCGCAAACGCCAGCGGCTCCCTTCAAGTCGCTCTATCGAAAGCGCGCAACCGCAACGTGCTCGTGTGCGCATCTTGCCCACTTGCGCAGCGGAATCCAATCGCGGGCGGCGCGGACGAAAGAGAGATTTCGTCGATGCCGAACGCCTGGTGAAGCGGCTAGTGGCCCGGGAACTCACGCTGAGCTTTGTGCCTGATGCCGAGCAGCGTCTATGGCGGACGGTAACGCGCAAGAAGTACCAGTTGAGGCGCGACCGGGCACGCCTGCAGAACCAATGTCGTGGACGGAAGTTCCGAGTTCGTAGCTTACACTGCCACCGGAAACATCCCGACAATGCCATTTGGCTCTGCGCCGACCATGCTGATCTGCAAAGCGGACAAGGCATGACAAACGCTCCTCTCCCGTGTCGCAAAGTCTAAGCAACGGAAGAACATCCCATCTGCTAAAAATTGCACACTCTGGCAGGAAACTTATGGTTTCGCCAGCCTGGGAAACGAATGTACGCGATTCGTTCAAATAGGTCAAACCGATTTAACACGGTTTGTTAGATTCTCAGAAAGGGCGCCAGCTCTTTGAAGGTAGTTGGCAGAACCAACATGACGGAGTTCCTCAACGTTGGCTACTTCACGCGATTGATTGCTCCATCCGTATTGACTAATTCTCGCCGCGAAGCTCTATTCGGTGTACAGCAGCAGCATTATTCCCAGAGCGATCATAAACAGCGGCCAGATCTTGCTGAAAAGCGGCCGCCATTTTTCATTGGTTTCGGCCAAGCCTTTCGTCAACGCTGCTCCCGCGCCGGCTTCGGCAAAGTGCAAATGTTGGTGTTCCACGCGCACCATCGTCTGCATTGCGTCGGGGCCGTGCATGCCGCCATGATGATGGAACAGCAGCAAGACAGCACCTGCAAGCCCCACTACCGGAAATACCCAGGCGCTCCATGCGACTCTCAGCCGCCCTCTGGCGCGTAATATTTCGACGATTCCCAGCACCAACAGAATTGCCGCAAACGTCTTGTGCTGCGCGTCTTCAGGGTCGTGGGTCACGGCGTAATAGAAACTCTGATATCCGAACGGCCAAATTTCGGTATCGCTGAAAACCAGGAGAAAGAGTCCGGCGATCAGCAGACATGCCGGCCAAGCATAGCGCGCGGCCGGCCAGCGCTTCAACAAACTACCCTGCGCCAGGAAAAAAACACCCGCCAGAATCACCAGCAGGCCCGCGAGATGGTGATTGAATTCGCTCTCCCGCTTGTCCGCCAGGTGTTTGGCTTTCTCCTTGGGCGTCTCTTCCTGCGCCGGGGCGGCGTGCTGCATTTCCGGCATGTCCGCCATATCGTCCATTCCGGTCATTTCCTGCCGCGGAGGAATGTTGGGATGCTGCGTCCATGCCGGTGGGAAAAGAAACACGCCCATGATCACCACCAGCAGCAGGGCTCCCAGAGCCCATAACAAACGTTCGCGCCGATTCTCATACACTTTTTCGCAGGCTCCTTCGTTTGAATTATCGGTGGCGACTATACCGGAAATCTGCCAGCCATAGGATAAAAGGTCAGATGCAAATTGGGTGAAAGCGATGCCGTTAAGATGCCGCCGGCAGATCTGCATATCCAGAAGTGATGCAAGGCCATCGGGAAGACGACTATCGTGTAATCGACGACCTCAGAAGTCCTGCAAATTGTCGGTCGGCAGCGCCACGCGCACGGCGTTCAGCACTGCGAATACGTCAATGATCTCCTGCGCGATCGCCCCGCCAATCGGCGGCAAGTAGCCCGTCGCGGCCGCAATCATCCCCACGATGCTCGCCAGCATGCCTCCCAGCGCGCTTTGCAGAGCGATTCGCCGCATTCGCCGCCCGATGTGCATCAGTTCGTCGATCTTCCCGAGCGACGGTTCCAGAATCACCGCATCCGCCGCCTCTGTAATAATGTCGCTCTGTGATCCAAAGGCCACGCCCACCGTCGCCACCGTCAATGCCGGCGCATCATTGATGCCGTCTCCGACGAAAAGCGTCTTCGCCTTGGCGGTTTCCTGTTGCACGATCGCTACTTTCTCTTCCGGACTCTTTCCCGCACACACTTCACTGATTCCGACGCTATTCGCCAAATACTGCACTTCGGATTCTCGATCGCCTGAAACCAGCATTACTTTGCGAACCCCGTGCCGTGGTTTCAAATGCTGGATGAACAAGCGGCTGTCGCCTCGCGGCGCATCGTGGAATCGCATCGTCGCGGCGTAGCGTTCGTCGATAAACACAACGCACTCTAAACCGCTGCTCATCGCAGGCAAAACTGCGTGTACCTCTTCCGCTTGTTTCCTTCCGGTTATTCGCACGGTGCGCCCTTTGACCGTGCCCCATAGCCCCTCTCCCGGTGTGTCGCTCAGTTCGGTGACCGCCAAGAACTTCGTCTCCTGCTTTTGCGCTTCGCCGACAATGGCTTTAGCCAACGGATGCTTCGAATATTGCTCCAAACTGGCTGCTAATCGCAGCACGTCTTGCCTCTCAAATCCCTCGGCGCAAATGATTTCTGTGAGAGTCGGCCGTCCGTACGTCAGCGTGCCGGTCTTGTCGAAGATCAGTGTCCGGCAGGAATCGATCTGCTCTAGTACCGCCGGATTTTTGATAATAATCGCCCGACGCGCTGCCAAGGAAATCGCCCCAATGATCGCCGTGGGGATCGCCAGTAGCAGAGGGCATGGTGTCGCCACCACCACGACCGCCAGGAAGCGATGCATATCTCTGCTTACGAGCCCGGCGATCCCAGCCAGAATCAGTGCGACCGGTGTGTACCATGCGCCCAGTTGATCGCCCAGCCGCCGCAAATGTGGGCGCTGTTGCTCGGTTGATTGCATCACCTTCATGATCCGCGCGTATCGCGAATCGACAGCAAGCTTTTCGGCGCGGATGACCAGCGCCGCATCGCCGTTGATTGCTCCGGAAATCACGTGTGATCCCGCCATTTTCGCGATTTCGTAAGGCTCGCCCGTTAAGTATGCCTCGTCCATTTTTCCGTGGCCTTCGACCACTACACCGTCCACTGGGCAAATCTCATGCGGCAGCACGATCAACACGTCACCGATTCGAATCTCTTCTAGCTTCACATCCGCCGCGCCGTCCAAGCCTCGACGGTGCGCAACACCAGGCATTCGCCGCGCCAGCGCGTCCAGCACTGACGATGCCCGAGCCGTTGCATATTCTTCCAGCGCCGTGCCGCCTGAAAGCATCAGCACCACGATGGCCGCCACCAAATACTGCCCCAGTGTTACGGCGGTGAGAATAGATACTCCCGCCAGCAAGTCCGACCCGAATTCGCGTTTGACAACTTTTTTCGCTAGATCGAAAACTAGCGGGGTCCCGCCAACCAGCAGCGCGAAAACCAGCGGAGCCAGTGCAACTCGCAGCGGCGCACGTGTCCCATAGCGCAGCACCAGATGCAACGCAATTGCAATAATCGTGATGCCCGCGATGTAGGTCTCTTTGGGTAGCCTAGGAAGGGACTTACGAGCCGCCACCATTGTTCATATCTTACAGGAAATCGCGCCGCCGGGAATATGACCGCGGTCCGCGGAGAGAATTCTTAATCCAGATTGAGTCATACGCCGGGCGAGCCACCGACTAACCGGGAGTTAGCATCCTAGTCCGACGAAGAGCCTTTATTTAAAACCAATTCACTCCTCACGCAGCAGTATCGCAGGATCAATCGACAGCGCGCGTTGTGCTGGAATCCACGTCGCCAGCAGCCCCAGCAACACCATCGCCAGGACAACACCAGCGGATCCCGTGGAGTTGCTTGATACACGATGGAAGCGAGCACTCGCCTCGCCAGAATTCCCAAAACCAATCCTGCTCCGGAACCGAAAGCGAGCAGCTTGAACGGGCGTCCCAACGCTGCCTGTAACACTTCCTTGCGCTGCGCGCCGAGGGCCATACGAATTCCCAACTCCCGCAGGCGCACGATTGGTGCGATTTGAGAAGGAAAAATGGCCCCCGATTTTTCGTAAAGGACACCAGATAGGGCACTTAGATTTTTACCCCCATCGGCTGTCAACCGACAGGCTGTAGGTTCAAATCCTACCCGGGGAGCCGACCTTCGAATTTCCAGTAAGTTGAAGAACTGTAGAGCATTCGGTTGATGACCGAAGACTTGCCGCATAACTTTCAGCCACTCGAGGAGTTCCTTCATTACAATCTATGCTGGCTATAGATATCTACAGAGGGAGTGGTTGTGAACGAGATTGTGGAAGGAATACTGCGGAAGACGCCATTGTTCGCAAGCCTAACGGACAAGGAAATGGAAGCGTTGGCCGGGCGAGCTAGCAACATGCGTTTTGAGCGGGGCGCGCTGTTGTTCAGCGAGGGTGACTCATGCACGGGACTTTTTCTTGTGGCCTCGGGCAAGATTCGCATCTTCAAGTTGTCGGCAGCGGGGCGTGAACAAGTTTTGGCTGTAGAAGGACCCGGGAGTTCTTTCGCCGAGCTTCCAGTCTTTGACGGGGGCAACTATCCTGCTTCGGCATCTGCGTTGGAGGATGCCGAAGTTCTCTTCATATCGCGCAAGGACTTTCAGAATTTCTGCCGAGAGCATCCGGACGTGGCGCTCAAAGTGATTGCGGTAGTTGGCTCGCGGCTGCGACGTCTGGTGGGGATCATTGAAGAATTATCTTTCACGACGGTGAGGCAGCGATTGATTGCGCTCATCCTGCGGCTAGTGCAGGCGAGCGGAACTCCTTCGAAAGAGGGTGTTCGAGTAGAGCTAACGAAGACCCATCAAGACTTAGCGGCCGAACTGGGCACTGTGCGCGAACTTGTTTCGCGGAATCTCAGCCGGCTCCAAGCCGAAGGGTTTCTGGATGTCGAGGGCCGCAGGATCGTAGTGAAAGACCTTGACGGCCTAAAGCGCGAGCAAGTCTCTTCCGAATAAGTCCCTTTCTTTCAGACTATTCCAGGGCGTAGTGACTTTAGTTACTGCGCTACCGTGATCTGCCTCTCAGAATCAAATAATTACGGAGGCGACTATGAATTTAAGCAACGAAACCAAGGTGAAAGACATCGCGCTTGCGAATCCAGAGGCGAGGCAAATTTTGGAGGATGCCGGAGTGGATTATTGCTGCGGGGGAGGCAAGTCGCTGCACGACGCGTGCGCACATGCAGACGTTTCCGCAGAGGAGATTCTGAAGCGGCTGCGCGAGAACAGCAAGCTGGTGAGACCGGACGAAAAAGCCTGGACATCGGCCCCGTTGGGAGATCTGACCCGGCACATTCGTGAAAAGCATCACCGGTACGTTCGAGCGGCAATCGGGCGTATCAAAACACTGCTGGAGAAGGTGAAGACCAAGCATGGAGAAAATCATCCCGAAATTGCAGAAGTCCAAAGGCTATTCACCGAAGTCGGGCAAGAAATGATCATGCACATGCAAAAGGAAGAGCAAATCCTGTTCCCGTATATCGACGCGCTGGAGCGTTCAACAACTGGAAACGGATCACTGGAACCTCCCTTCTTTCAGACGGTCAAGAATCCAATCCACGCGATGATGAAAGAGCACGACTCCGCGGGAGATCTAGTGAAGCAGATTCGCAAAGCGAGTGGTGATTACACACCTCCTACGGACGCGTGCACAAGTTATAAGGCCTTGTATCAGGATTTGCGCGAGTTTGAAGCGGATCTTCATCAGCACGTTCATTTGGAAAATAACATTCTGTTCCCACGTGCGGTCGAAATGGAGGCCGCGGTCGTCGGACGCGGATCGAGATCATGCCGACCTCACTCGCGGTAAAGGCCCAATGGTCCGCAGAAGCGTCCATTAGAGAGTGGCCCGCGCAGCGGACACGGTGAGTACTAGGACAGAACTTGATTTCATATTGGGCACTTGAATGGCGCGGTTTGATATTGAATACGGGGAATGCGCTTATATCAATCCGTTCGTCGAGCCCCACTGACACAAAACCTGACACCTGCGCTGCGCAATTTAACTTCCGATCAAGCTCTCGAGCCCGGCCTTGTTGCGGACGATAATCGCCGAGCCTTTGATTTCTACTAGTTGTTTCTTCTTGAAGTCAGCGAAAAGTCTGGTGACCGTCTCGCGAGAGGCTCCAATCATTTGGGCGATTTCCTCGTGAGTCAACGTTAATTTGGCGCGGATCTCGGTGCTTCGATCTCCATGGCTGCCGCACCAGTTGAGAAGAAACCGCGCCATTTTTTTTTCGGCCGAATGCGATAACCCAATGGACCTCATGCCAGCGATGGCGGTCTGGTAAGTTTGGCCCAATTGCTGGGCCACCCGGAGGGATACCTCGCCGTGTTCGCGCAGAAAGTTCAGAAAATTGACTCGTGAGATAAAATTCGCCTGCGTCGGCTCTATCACTTCAGCGGTGAGCTCGTAGGCGTTACCAGTAACAGTTGACGGCAATCCGAGGACTTCTCCCGGCTCGGAAATCCGTGCGATCAGCGTTCTCCCATCAATCGAAGATGTTGAGAGTTTCACGCGTCCGTCGCACAAGATGAAGACGCCGCGCGCCGTCTGTCCTTCCACAAAGAGCATTGCTCCTTTGGGATAGGAAGACGCCGACGTGATCACCGAAAGACGCTGCACGGCCGCTGGCGGAAGATCGCAGAAGAGCCGGTCCTCCCGGTGAGGGCAAGTAACACAATTCTCGATTACTTCGAGTCCATATGGACTGCGCATTGGTATACCAGCCACATTCTACGCTTTTTCAACCAGTGGAACGATCTTGAACCGCGATCATACCTCTCGCGTCTGCCGCGTGGACTTGCGTTGCCGCGCAACTCTGCCTCGATCTTCCAAGCGGCAGTGATGATCATCACCTGTCTCCGTGACCGCCGTCACAGCGAACTAATCTGCGAACCCGGATAGTAGACAAAGATAAGGAGGCTCCCATGCAAAAAGATGAGCGAGACCTATTGGACGTTTTGAAGTTTGAACTTAACTTTATGGAGAAAGGCGGATATGGACGTTCGCCAAGAGAGTCCTGGAGACCCGTGTTTGTCTTCGAAGACTCCCCCACATGCATGAATTATGATTGCAAGGACAATCCGGCGCCTTGCAGCGATTGTGTGCTGATGCAGCTGGTGCCGCCTGAGCTTCGCGTGGGGAAAATCCCTTGTCGGCAAATTGTGCTTAACGCTGCGGGGGAAACTCTCGATTCTCTCTATCGATGGGGAGATCAACACGACATTGAAGAAACACTCCGAAATTGGCTGGTAGCTACTATTGCTCAATTGGAAATGCGGCGAAAAGACCCACGTCCTGTGGGCGGCGAAACGTTGCCCGCGGGCGGTGACGCCGTGAAAGGAACGGCTTTACATCAGAACCTCCATCCGAAATGTGCGAACCCGGCCTGTCTGACTGCTTTTCATTGGCTTGAAGGAGGTAAGTTCTTCCGCTTCCATCCTGGCAATGCTGCTTTGAACTCAAGTCCGAGTCTGACCGACTCAGCAAGTAACCTGCACGGAGTGAAGCATTTTTGGCTTTGCGAACGCTGCAGCCACATTTTCACTTTGGCGTACGACGTACAGTCTGGAGTCGTGCTGAAGGTGCGTTGGATCGAACTCCCGCTCACCGAAGCTCGCAAGGAATTGCCGATATCGCGTCCGAACTGAAGCCAAGCGGGCTAGGACTTATGTTCTGTAACCCTTGAGTTGCCATAGCAATATCAGAGGATCGTGCTCTTTTCGAAATGAGAAAAGACAATGCACTACGGTTTGATGGCGACCTTAATCACACCATCTTGTCGCTCGCCGAAAAGCTTGTACGCCTTGGTGATCTGGTCCAGCGAAAACGTATGCGTTAGAAAGTGGCGTCAGGTCTAATTTTCCATGCCTGACTAATTCCATCAGCCGGCGCATGCGCTCTTTGCCGCCGGGACAAAGCGTTGTGACAATCTTATGGTCGCCAAGTCCGGCAGCGAACGGCTCCAGGGGATCGCTTCAGCTGCCGCCAAAGAAAAATCCGTAAGAAAAAGAACATTCTTCACTTGAATTCGGGTTTGGATATCCAGCGTTTTCATGATCCACCTCCATAATCTTTGTACCTCAGATCTCTAGGAGCCCTTGTGACAGCTATCACGATTGATTGTGATGTAGGTCACATCGCATCAACCATCGACAGGTTCATCGTATGACCTGGAGGTGGGACATGCGAACAACCGAAGTCAGCACACCGGTAAAAGTGAAGAACATTCTTTACCTTACGGATTTCTCAAAACCTTCTGAGGCAGCGCTTCCGTTCGCCATCACGTGTGGCCGCGGATACGGCGCCAAATTGCACGCACTTCACATCTTGATTCCTGAACCTTTCGTCTGTACGACACCCGGGTTGACAGCAGTCGCGATCGAAGCCGAGGACGAAAATGCTCACGCGGAAATGCAGCGGATCGAGTCTCAGCTTGCCGGCCTGCAGCACGAAACCACGGTAGCGAGAGGAATCGAGGTTTGGCCAGCGGTCCAACAAGCCATCCAGGATGACGAGGCTGACTTGATTATCGTTGGGACGCACGGCCGCATTGGGGCAGAGAAGTTGTTGCTTGGTTCTGTCGCTGAAGAAATTTTCCGCCGTTCGCCCGTGCCGGTACTAACGATCGGTCCGGGTGTGCGCAGCAGTGTACATAATGGCGCTCGGTTCCATCGCGTGCTTTTTGCCACGGATTTCAGCCAGGAGTCGTTAGCTGCGGCGCCCTATGCGATCTCGCTCGCCCAACAGAACGAATCTCATCTACTACTAATCACCGTAATGCGCAAGCCTGGGGAACTGAACGATTCTGATAACAGAATGTTTGAGTTGTCGGTGGCCGAGGCAATTCATCGCCTCTACGAAATAGTCCCCGAGAATGCGGAACTTGAGTTCCCGCCGCAAGTGGCTGTGGAATACGGTGAGCCGGCTGACCGGATCGTGGAAGTTGCGAAGCAGCGCGGTGCGGACCTGATTGTACTGGGCGTTCGCGATGCCGCCGGCCGTCTCGGTGCGGCAACACATCTGGATCGTGCTACTGCGCATAAGGTTGTCTCGCATGCCGCCTGTCCAGTTCTCACCGTGCGCGGTTAGCGTCTTGACGATTCGCATTGAGCGCGAGATACGGGAATCGACAAACTGGTACTCGAGAGGTGAAATTGTGAAACGACCGTTGGTGACTCGAGGTGTGCTATTTAGAACAGCCTTCATTCCCTATGGGGAATACAGTTCCGCAATTAGGCCGCTAGACTCAATGGGAGATATTTGGATGAACACTATAAGGCGCGCAGTTCTTATGGCTGTTCTTTTCGGCGCGACATTCGTGGTAGGTGCCGCGCAAGCAGGCGACGTAAAAGGGAAGGTCTCAGAGACGGGATTGAAGTCGGCCGAAAACATTGCTGTCTACATTGACGCTGTTTCGGGCAAGAAATTCGATCCGCCCTCGCAACATGTATCGGTTGACCAACGCGACTTGAAGTTCGTACCACAGACCATAGTTATCTTACGGGGAACCACCGTGGATTTTCTGAACAGCGACCACGTAATTCACAATGTCCATTGGTCTTCGATCGGCGGCGACAAGGCGCTCGCGCATGGTTTGCCATCTGTATCGCCGGGCCAAACACAGTCCTTTCAGTTCGACCATGTTGGCACGGCCACGACCCTCTGCAGTTTTCACCTCGAAATGATCGGCTACATTGTAATTGTTCCGACGCCATACTTCGCCTTGACCGGCTACGACGGTACTTTCACGATCAAAAATGTTCCGCCGGGCACATACACGTTGAAAACCTGGAGCGCAGACGGAAAACCCACGACCCAGTCGATCACGGTGACGGATGCCGCGACCAACGTCGAGATAGTTGCGGTAAAGAAGTAGCGAGTTGCACGAAGGAAAGAGAGTGCACATTAAGCAACGGACCAAATCGAATTGTTTTCAGCCGAAGAAAAGGCGCTGGCTGCCGCACGTTGCAACGCTCGCGGCGATGCTGGCGCTCGCGTCGTCATTGCTCGGGCAGTCGGCCGCGATGAAAGACGTTTCGGTGACGGCCGTGGAGGGCGAGAGCTGGATACGTCACCTGAACAGGTCATTCAACGAAACCAGCATGGGCAAGACATGGGAGCTAGGGCCGCCTCCGGGGGGCGAAAACTCCAGTTGGCAACTGAAGCTATCGCCCCTATACGCCATGCAGACTGTTACGCTGCATGGTTCTGACCTGTATCGCCTGAGCTGCCGGGGATGCCATGGAAATCTCGGGAATGGTGCGCCTCCGGAAATAAATTCCATTATCGAGCCGGTGCAGGCAACTTCCGTTTCAACCACCATGAAACGGATGAAAGACGCTGGGCGGGAAATAAGTTCGTCCGATGTAACTGCGACGGCCAAAGAATCTAAAGTCATTCTGCTGCAGCGCCTTCACGCCGGAGGCGAGAGCATGCCGCCGCCCAATTTGAGCGAGGCGGAGATTCGCTCGCTGATTCCCTACCTCGAAGAACTTTCCAGCGTGCCGGGTGCGGAAAAGAATCAGATTGCGGTGAAGGATTCGCCTTACCGCGTCGGCGAGCACATCGTGAAGTCCACGTGCCACGTTTGCCACAGCGCGACGGGACCCAATCCCAATCCTCAACAAATTTTGGAAGGCGCGATTCCACCGCTCTCTGCTTTGACGGCGCGTGTCGGTCTTGCGGACTTTGTGCGGAAGGTGACCTGCGGGGCGCCGATCGTTATGGGCTCGCCGCCAACGCCTTACCGCGGCAGGATGCCCGTTTTCACGTATTTGAGCCAAGACGAAGCGGCAGAAGCTTATATGTATCTGCTGACCTATCCGCCGCAAAAATAGGCAGTGAAAAATCGACGGCGAGCAGCGGGTATGAAAGACACGAGCGGAAAAAGTCGTAGGGAGGTGGGCCATGCCTCATTTCAAGACATCTCGAGGCACAAGATTTCGGATTGGGATTTTGATTGTGATCGGATTGTTTTCAGGCTTTGGCGATACGGTGTTCGCGCAGGACCAGCAGGTCAAGGAGGAATCGACCAAACAGACGGAGCCGCTTTCGGGCGCCGGCATGTTCAAGGACTACTGCGCGGTGTGCCACGGCATAGATGCGAAGGGACATGGGCCGGCAGCGTCGGCGTTGAAACAGGCGCCAGCGAATTTGACGACACTGGCGAAGCGGCACGACGGGAAGTTCCCGGACAGCTATGTCGCAAACGTGCTGCGGAACGGCGTGAAGGCTCCGGCACACGGTGATGCGGAAATGCCGGTGTGGGGCCCGTTGTTTAAGTCGATGGATTCGGATCCAGCGATCATGTACGTTCGGATTTCAAGCCTAGTGAGCTACATCAAGTCGTTGCAGGTTAAGTAGTCAGTGAGCAGGTGTTGCGTGCGGGATTTCATAAGTGGCGCGGCGGTCAGCTTGCGCTCTTTCGCCGCGCCACCTTGGTTGATTGCGATGGTGCTCTTTCTTCGGTCGCACCCCAGCCTCAAAGTACTAAAGGCCGGCGTAGACCACTTCGCATGCTGGGGCTTTGTCGCGCTTCATGAATACTTCCTGCCGGATGCCGAGTACGACGCGGCCATTCACTTGCCCCTTCTTGAGGCGATCGAACACGTCATTGATGGAGTCGAGCGGCAATGTCTCGATGGTAGCTTTCACTTTGCCTTCGGCGGCAAACGCGAGAGCTTCTTCGAGGTCGCGGCGAGTGCCGACGATGGAGCCGCGCAGCGTGTAGCCGTTTAAAACCAGGTCAAAAATCGAAACGGGGAAATCGCCTGGAGGCAGGCCATTCAGGACGCAAGTTCCGCCGCGGCGAAGCATGCCGACAGCTTACTTGAATGCGATGGGCGAGACGGCTGTGACGAGCACTCCCTGCGCGCCGCCGATTTGTTTTTGGATTTCTTTTGCGGGGTCCTGCGTTCTCGCATCAATGGTGATTTCGGCTCCGAGTTTGCGGGCGAGCGCCATTTTTTCCGGTCCGAGGTCAACCGCCGCGACGTGGAAACCCATGGCCTTGGCATACTGGATGGCAACATGGCCCAGGCCGCCAGCTCCGGAGATAACAACCCATTCGCCGGCTTTGGCTTCCGTCATTTTCAAACCTTTGTAGGTGGTGACGCCGGCACAGAGGATCGGGGCCGCGTCGATAAAGGAAAGATTATTCGGAATGCGTCCCAGGTAATCGGCTTGGCCCAACGCGTACTGCGCGAAGGTCCCGTTGACCGAATAGCCGGAGTTTTTCTGATGCAGACAGAGCGTTTCCCAGCCGGTTTGACAAAATTCGCAATGCCCGCAGGCGCTGTGCCGCCATGCGAGTACCTCGCGCCCGAATCGTAGGATTTAAGAACGGCTCTTGTCCGCAAGATACTCGCGGAGGATTCGAACATGACTTGGTCAATAGGCAATCTGTTGCGTCCGAACTCACAAACACTACGGCTTTCTGGCTGCACTTGCCGAGTAGGCCGCCATATTATACGACCGCATAAATTCCTCCACCTGCTTTTCGGCTGCATCCTTTGCTATTCCGTACCGTTCCTGGATCTTCCCCACAAGTTGCTCTTTCTTTCCATTGATCACAGTCAGATCATCATCAGTCAATTTTCCCCACTTCTCCTTTACTTCCCCTACTGACTGCTTCCATTTTCCTTCGATTTGGTCCCAATTCATATAGTCCTCCTATGGTTCGAATCGTCGCTGCTAGACGTGATCTGCATCCTTTTCCGTTTCGATTGTGATTTCCACGTGAGCGCCCGATTTCAGCTCGATTTTTTTGCCATTCTCGTCTTGTAAAGTATTTTCGAGACGAATCTCTCGGTAAAGGTGCCCAGCATCTTCAATGGAAATCTGGGCCCTCTCGGGCGCAATGCTATTCCCAGGAATAACTTTTTCTACGGTTCCGGTTTATGAAAGGCTCCGAAGAGCCGAGTGCTCGGTTACGATAGAGCAAATGCGAAAGTTGAATCTGCTCACTTTTGCACAGTATTACCAATGTCTGTCATTAGACTGCGGGCTGACAGCGACGCAAAGGCAGTTAACAACCAGCGTCAGTTTCCGATCTTGCGGATGATCACTTTCTCGACGGTTTAACCTAGCAGAATAACTTCCACCTACAGTCCAGTGAACCACATGTTTGTTACGTGTTCGCTGAAGAAGATTTCAACTGAATCGCGGGCAGCCACGGAGAATTCTTCAGGTCCACCCCTACCGACTGGCGTGGAGATACATCAACTCAGTTAAATGGCCGTCTTCCGAAAAGTTGAGTCTCGCCGAATCCGTGATTCAAGATGGCAAAGGGCTTTTCCTGAAGTCGCGTGAGAAATGCGGGGGAATAGCTGTTAAGGCATTTTATGCCTTACTGCGATCTTCGGCTGATAGCGGAATCCGTCAAATCTCAGGGGAGCGGTGAAAAAAGAGAGGCGCATGGCAGAATCACACGCGCCTCTCCTACAGATGGATCAATTTGTCGTGTACCTCAGGGATCACCTCCTTATCGACAAGAATGTCGGTATCGATATTATAAAACCAATTCCGGCGATTTCGTCAAGACAGACAACTCTGCTTTCGGCGCGATTTCGGGTTGGATGCGAATCTTGGAAAGGGCTAGGGGTAGAGATTCTGCGGAGCGGGTTTACCGACTGCGACTCATAGCTGTGTGGCCTGCTAGACCTTTGAGTGGCGGCGTGCCATTTTCTGCACGAGATGTACAAGAAGTGTCTGATTGCGATCACCCATCTGAGAAAACGCTTTGGCAAATTGTCGAATCTCGCGCCGATGGTTGCCGTTAACTTCCCACGCTAATTCAAGGTTAGACGTTGGCAGCTTCGGCATTTTCACTCGCTCGCCTTCAGTGAAGAACCGATACAAAGGGATTTCCAAAGCGCGCGCAAACTTTTAAGAGTTTCAACGTTGGGAACGGTAAAACCATTTTCTACCCGGCTGACATAGCAACGAAGAAGGCCTGTCTTTTGCTGGATGTCACCTTGAGATAGACGCTTCTCTTCGCGTAGTTCACGCAATTTATGTCTGATTTCCATCCGGTGAGACTACACTAGGACTGTCTGGCCCAGCAAGGATACGATCATGACTGAATCCATAACGGATGCCTTCAAGTGTAATCAGTGCGGCGCTCTGTACGATTCCGAAAAAGAATTGCGAGAGCACCAACAGGCCGTTCATCATTTAGCCGGTTATCCGCCTGCCCGAACAGAGGATCTAGACCAACCTGTTAAGGCAAAAACCAAGAACGCGTAGCAGGACTGGATATCGTTCGTACAATTCTTCAGAAGCTCGCATCTTGGATAGTTGATCGAAGCACCCTCACTGAAGTCTTAGGCTTTAGAGTGCTTGAAGTGTCTCTTGAGCCGGGCCTTTACCCACCCGCCAAGCGCGTCGTAATCGCGCTGGCTTAACACTCGTGCTTCTTCACGAGTCTCGCCAATTTTCAGTAATAATTCCTGCCTCTGCTTACTGTCGAGACCATTGTAGTGCTGTTGTGCCGGCATGTTGCTCCATTTACTTCGTAACGCGCTTACCAGACTTGTAGTTTTTACATGTCCGTTTCATTCAGCTTACCAAGACTCATCTCGTACGCGCGAAACAGCCGCAATGCGAGGCTGGGCAAGCAGTCGCTTTACCTCCGCGCGCGTTGCGGCCCTTACCTGCGCGAGAGTCTTGGTGTGAGATCGTTTCGTTTTGAGCATGGTTCATATTGTCACCAATGACCTGCTAGAGTCTGTTCCTTCTGGAACGCCTGTTCCAAGTTTCACGTGCGATCACGTCTTGCGAACCGGCTAGTGGATTGACGCATTTAATCGGACGTGTTGAATGTAGGTAAAGGACATGTCCGGTAAGCGCGTTCTATAAAGGGGAGAGTCAAGAGAAAAAACATCTCCGGCGACTGGAAGGAGCAAAAATGTTCGCTGCGCTCTCCAGCCCAGGTCATGTTGAGAGAAGCGGATGCCGCCCTGCGTAGAAGTCACAAGCGAAACAGTCACGCCATGGAAGTATTGAAACTGGATTGATTACTTGCGGCCTGCCGCGCTTCGCTCGACGCGAACAAATTACGAACGCAATTAGGACTTCAGTTAGGATGCTTCGAAACCCGTCCCCGGCAGTGTCGTAAGCATGATTATTCAGGGATCACGCGGCTGATCCTGCTGCCCGGGACTTCTTCGAGCCTTGCTTCCGTGGCACGCCGTCAAAGGTTTGGACATCCGCGATAGAGTATATGTTTTCGCACTCGCAGAGCTTGCAGCGGGCTATGAACGGGTGCGGAGGATTCGTCTCTTCGGATTCGAGCTGATCTTGGAGACGGGCCACGCGTGCGGAAACGGCAATCGGTTCTCTGCACCAAGTGCAAGTCACTCCACGATAGCTCTTCATCAGTTCTGCAATCATGTAAACCTCACGGCGGGAATTTGTAGGGAAGTTATACTATGATGCCCTCTTCTTTCTGTGATGTTAAGTGAGACGAATCCTGCAGACACTGCGTCAGCCGGAGACGAATAGACGTAAGGCCGCCATGGTTCGGGGCGATCTGAACGCCCAACACCCAACATCCGACCGATAAGTCCACGGGATCGAATCAGCAACGCGCCGCCCTCAGAGGCGTAGCGCAGCTCGGCGCAGATGCGGCACTGCCAGGTAAACCAGGACGGTTCGAATGCGGAGAAGTTTGTGGATGACTGCGGCTTGGTTACCGATGCTGACCAGGGGGGGCAATACCTACTTAGCAAAGCATCGTCAGAAGAAAAGACTGGAATCTACGAGGTTTCCATCTCCGATAGGAAATGTACCTTACTGCTTCCAGGCGTAGTAACCTTCTTTCCAAGTTTTGCTCGCGACGGCAAATCCTTCTTGTATGCAGTTGCTTCCCGCGGTGAGGTCACGATTTTCCGTCAGCCCTGGAGAGACGGAAAACTCATCGGGGCACCTCAGGTCGCGTTGAAGGTCCCCTTTGTTTTTCCGCTGGATTACGCCTACGGCAACGCCTACGATTTTTCCAAGGACCTCTCGACCATCGTCTATGCGCGTCCCGGCGGTCAGGCCGACCTCTATCTTCTCAGCCAAAAATAAGTTGTGGTCGCCAAACAGAACCGAACACGTGTCGGAAAATGATGCTGTAACGAACATTGTTGAAATCTTTCCTGGCCGTTCTCCTTATCGCAGCGTCCGCATCTTTCGCCTTAGCCCAAGATCAACCCACGATCACTCCGCAAAACAGCCACACGAACCATTTGCTGATTGCGGTTAGCCCGGTGAATGCGCAAGTGGTATGGGCGGCCGGAGTGGGCGGCACATTTGTGGTGACAACGAACGGCGGCGCAACATGGGAAGCCGGCGTGGTGAAGGGGGCGAGGCCCTGCAATTCCGCGACGTGCAAGGCGTGAGCGACAAGGTGGCCTATTTAATGTCCATCGGAAATTTCACGAATCAATTCCGCATTTACAAAACGGTCGACGGTGGCGCGAACTGGACGATCGAGTTCACCAACGAGACGGAGAACGCGTTCTAAGTTTCCACATTTGGGAGATCAGATGCCTGATTAGTCGTTAATGAGACATTTAAGTTCACTTGGCCTTTCATCGGTAATCTGGACTCTTGCAATTTTGCCCTTCTTGGAAAGTGCTGCCCACACGCTCCTTTCCCCATATCTTTTTGCCAGCTCGTTTTGGATTTTGTTGAAAGTATAAGTTGCGCTCTGCGAAGTATCGGTCGATCGCGGCCTTCGCTGCATCCACGGATGCGTAATCGCTATTATGAATCACTGATACCGCCAATCCACTGAAAATCGACTCGATAACATTCAAGAATTGAGCGCGTGCCGGTAATGGAACGATTTGTACGATTGGATTTCCGTGTTCCCTGCGGCACTTAGACGAATTAATTTCTTCAACTCTTCTCATAAACCTTTTTGATGCATGCCAGCCCGCAGCATCCCATGAGAAATACAGTCGCGTACAATCGTGATATTGACCTATCAAAATCTCTAATAGAGTGATCATTTCATCGGTATTCTTGCCGCTTGAATAGAAATGCGTTACCTGATTTGTTGAAAGCTCAAGCGCGGCTGTGACGATCAAACATCCCTTCGATTTCTGAAATTGAGGAACGGTTGGATAAACGCCGGCACCTACAAGTCTTCGGCCGCCCTGTTGCTTGACAGCAAAGGGACCGAACTCGTCGATTGAGAAGAAACGCTCGCTCCTTTTCAGGTTTGAGAGAACTTGATGGATGTGATCCACTTTTTCTCGATAGTTTGGATCGTTGCTTGTAAGAACCTTCCTAGCTTTCATGTATCGATATCCGGCATTGCTGATGAACGCACTCACCCGATCTCTACCAATAGGCATTTCATTCCGAGCCATTACTGCTGCAAGATCTTTTGCTCTCCAAGTCGTGCGATTAAAACCATGATCTTTTGGAGGAGAATGTAGAATACAGAACAGCGCGTCTCTGTACTTAGGATCGGACCACTTTAGCACTCCTTTTCGACGAGGAAATACACCGTCAACTCCAGAGCGCTTGTACCTCTGGACGTTTCTTTTGACTGTTTTAAGATGTATCCACAAGCCATTGGCTATGTCTTTTCTCGACAATCCGTACAGATAAAATATTATGATCAGTGCACGAGCCCTTTTGCGATGCGATTTGCCAGTTAGATATGCGTAAAGTTTGGCCAGTTCTTCGAGGGGCAGCTCGTTCTGTAGATGCCGCTTCAATTCATTGTACGTGACACGACTCACCGCAAATCGCATCATGAACAAGAAGAGCTGGCGCTCTTTAATACGTAGCATTCCGTTTTTTTCTAAAATCCTAGTTATTCGCGGGGATCTAATGTGGCTTGATATTTTGAGGCGCAACTCTTGTCCTCGCAAACCACGCACCAGCACTCGGTCCTCACGATTCGTAGTTTTGAAAATTTGTTCTAACAGCACACATGGCGATTTCGATTGCCGGGCAGAATCCTGAATTCGTGCGCTGTCGAGAAGACGCATCACTGCTTCCCTGTGGAGTGAATTCTCTCTCGCTCCAAGCGGTACAAGAAACCCCAACCATTTCGCCATTCAATTTACAGTAGAATCGGCCTCCCCTGATATCTACCGTACTGGAGAAACAAGACAAAGAGGAATGTTGAGATTCGGCTGCATGGCTGCATGGATAGAGGAAATGTATCAAACGATGGTGTTGCTGGCGTTGCTTTCAGGGCTTCGCATAGGCGAGATTTTCGGTCTTCGCTGGAAATGCGTTGATTTCCAAGAGAGGTCGCGCGAAATAGTGATTAGATTTTTATTCTAAGGTGTGAATTATTATGTGGGGTGTGGTTCTGGGACCTTTTAAGGGCAAGCCCGCGCAGGGTCTTGTTGACGGATTATAATCGAACGAAAGCTGAGGGAGGTTTGGAGGATTGGGCGTGACGTCATCTCTTATTTTATCTGTCTTTCGCGTACCGCCGGCGGGAACGTACCATGCGTACGCATCGAACGGACTTTTCTTTGGATCGAGACAAACATATATGTCGGATTTCGAATGATTTGTCCAAAGTATGCGCTCATCGAGCTTCTGAGAAAGATCGACATTCGCACCCCCGCCGGAGACCTCGACCGGTTTGTACACCGGCACCCCTGGTGGCTCGGGGTGGCTGGCCCTGACTGTCTTATATTCACTCAAGACACTCAACAGCGCGACAGCGGCGATAATACAGAATATCTTCACATGGTTGGTTCGGCGAGATCCCATCGGATTAGCCTCCTTGTTAATTCATATTTTCCTTAGGGCCTTTTATGTTCATAAAAAGTTATCAGGTTCTGAAACTCCTTATCGGATCGCAGGTTGTCAAGTGAGGGAGAATCCTGCACCTGAACCAAGGGAAAACCAGCGTCAAGAGCTTTTCGAAGCCACGCTATGGTCTCTTTCTCGTTCCCGAACTGGTTGCAAACCTGAGCCATGTCGAATAGCACTTCCGGATCTCGCGGCGACGATCGAACGGCGCGCTCAATATACATCAAAGCCTTATCCTTGTCGTCCAACATTGAGTAATAACCTGCGAGTGATGCCAGTACTAAGCTGTCCTGCATATTAACACTTAATTGCTGGGCTGCGAGTTCTGCAGCCTTGGTATAAGCGACTACAGACTCGGACCGGTGACCGCCGTAATAATAGGCGTCTGCGAGATTGCCCCAAAGCGTGAAATTGCTCTCATCAAATTTTATCGCTTCCTCAAACGCTGTTGCAGCTTGGTCAAACTTTCTCATGTGGAAGTACGCTGTACCTAGATTAGATAGCGCGTCGCCCGTTTTCCTAATTGCGATTGACTTTTGGAGAGTAGAAACCGCATCTGAATATTGACCTTGGTAGGTTTCAACGCCACCGAGATTGCTGTAGCCCCGAAAGCTGTCGGGAGCTATCGCAATGACCTTGCGAAACATATCGGCAGCCTTGTCATACTGTCCCTGGTTGACATAAAGGCCACCTAGCAAGCCGTAATTTCGCCAATACTGAGGCCGCATCTCGATCGCTTGTCGATACGTTTCTTCTGCCTTATCTGGAATGCCTAGAGCTTGGTAAACAGAAGCAGCACCCACTACTGCTTGATCGCTCGTCGGATCGAGTTCCCTTGCTCTCGCGAACGCGTTGGAAGCCAAAGAGTACTGCCCTGTGCCTTGGAATACGGTTCCCAAGCAGATGTAACCATCAGCCGCGGAGTTTTGAAGCTCTACCGCTGTTCTACAAGCATTTGTTGCCCGCTCGACAAAAGAGGGATCGTGCCCCTGGTCATATTTCTGCCAATAAGCCTCACCTAATCCCGCAAATGCGAGCGCGTAATGTGGATCTGCTTTTATAGCCTCGTTGAATGCTGTTATCGCCTTGTCAAGATTTTCGGGTTTCTCAAATTCCTGCAAGTTACCACGACCCTGCAAGTAATAGTCGAAGGCTCTCGCGAATGAAGTTCCGTGATCTTCGCCCGAGCGACGTTCCTGTGGTGCTAACTCCAGTTCGAGCGCATCTATGATGCTATTTGATACTCGGTCCTCTAGTGCGAAAGGGTCAGACGCTGGAGCTGTAATCGTATCCGCACGCAGTTGCCGGTGAGTTTTTGCGTCCACCAGACTGTAGTTGACTCGTACCATGTCACCAGAACGCCTAATCGCGATTTCCAAGCCGAGATTGACGCCGAACACTTGGTTAGCATCTTGCAACGTCTTGACGCCGCTAGAGCGAATCTCGCTGGTTGGAATGATCTGCAAATTGTTGCTCCGAGTCAGACTGGTTAACCTAGTAGCAAGTGTTTGATTCAACCCGTCTCCAAATGCAATCATCTCGGGACTGTCCGATGAGACAGGCAGTGGTAGTATCGCCAGTTGTTTCGCCGCGGGAAGGTGACGGTTGGCGCTGAGATATTTTTTCAGCAGAAGTACGGAGAAGACGGCGAGCACAAGAAGCATGACCACAACCACTGCCGTTCGTCGCGACATTGATCGATGATGCGGAACCGGCGCAGTCACACACGAGAGCGCTGCTTCTACCTCGCCGACAGTCTGATACCGCCTCTCTGGCTGCTTGATCAAGCACCGCGAAACAACAGCTCTGAATCCCTCAGATAGCTGAGCGGGCAAACTCGCGGGATCTGAGCTGAGAATAGCCGAACTGACTTCATAAGGGGTTTTTCCGTCAAATGGTCTGTGGCCCGTCGTCATCTCATACATCACTACACCGGTAGACCAAATGTCTGTGCGCGCATCGGAAGGCTTGCCCTGTAACAACTCGGGGGCCATATACAGCAAGGTCCCAGCACCGTGTTCAAGGTCTTCCATGCTCTCGGTTGACGCGACGTCCGCATCTTTCTGGATTCTCGAGAGACCGAAATCCAAAATCTTGACATGGTGAGTTGAGCCGATGACGATGTTACTTGGTTTGAGATCTCGATGGATGATACCTAGACGGTGTGCTTCCCGGAGCGCGTCGAGAATTTGCAGACTGATATTCAAAGTCTCGCTTTCACTCAATGGCCCGTCTTCTAGCTTCTTTGCCAAGGTTCGACCAGAGATGAGCTCCATTACCAAAAAGTCGACGCCATCCTGAGTATCGAAATCATAAATCGAGGCGATGTTCGGATGATTGAGCTGCGATAGCAACAGAGCTTCATTACGGAATCTCTTGCGCGCTGCTGCGTCAAAAAATCTATCGGGTGGCAGGAGTTTTAAAGCAATGTCGCGGTCTAGTCGCGCATCACGACCTTTATAGACAACACCCATTCCCCCCGCTCCAATCGCTTCAATAATCCGATAATGCCCAAGAGTGCGACCGACTAGGGGAGGAGCATTCATGAACGAGCTCCGAGACGCGATTAAATGGAGTTGGTGGATTCTACCTTAGAACTCCGGGGGTAAAGGTAATGTTTAGAGTGATCACTCGATTCCTCGTAGGTAGAGTTCGAGTCTGTCGTTAAGCTCTTTTCCTGCGGCGCCATGATGAATTTCTCTGTGGCAATTCGGGCAAATACCGGCTACCCACCTGGGATCATCCGGTCCACCGTCCGAAACTCGGCGAGTATGATGAGGTTCTAGATAATAGGATTGATCAAGACGCCGAAACGGTGCGAGACGCTTGCAGGCCTCGCAGATTCCCGCAGCTCGGGCCAGGACGTACGCTTTCACCGCTGCGCTCCGTTTGTAGTACGACTGCCGCGCTTCGCGCGTAGTTCGCTCCGCAACATCTCGACTCGCGTTGTAGGCGCTTCGCCGCAATTCATCGAGCGTGGCCGTAGGAACTGGTGGAACTTCCTCCGAGACGTCTTCTGTAGGTACGAGATGAAAAATAATCACTTGCCGCGTGTTTCCGTGCTTGTCTGATCCCGCCCTTTTCTCCCACGAAGCACATGAAAATAATCCCTTGTAGCGAATTCCTCGGCCCTTGCCCAGGGCCTCGAATAGCAAAAGATCTTTTCCGTCCGTTGCGTGGTCGCGAATTGCCCTGTTGCCCCGAACGAACTCCATATCTCCGATTTGTCCTTCCCCTGTGTAAAGGAATACCCCTTCGGGGGTCCAGTCATCGTTGTAGCCGTACTGTTCTCCGATGTCGCCGGTAAATAGAAACACAAAAGGAAAGCTTGCCGGCGTGGAGATTCCTCCTTGTTCTTGTCCCTTGAACGGGACATGAATGTCCCGCTGCCGGTCGTACGTCTTTCCAATTTCGAACGGTATGATATCCATGATGTCGTCACAGCCAGGAGCTACCTTCTAAAGATTTCAATGATCTGCTTGAGCTCTGTTCCCGTCGGAGACAACGCTGCCAACAGGAGCCCACTTCCGATGAAGATGAGCACTTTCCGATGTGCGAATAGTCCACTCCTTTGAGCCAGATAAAGTGGCCGAAGCAACGTCGGCCAAAATAGTCGGTGCAACAACATAAGACCGATCAGGATAAACAGCAGGAGAAGAACAAAGCCCGTAAGCAGATTCAACTCTCCGACAACGAGGAGAAAATCCGAATTTATAAGAAAGCTGAGCACAATCGGAATCACTACAACTAGAACTATCAATCAAGTATCCGTCTCAAGTTGAAGTTGGCTCCAATGAAGAAGCGCCGTGCTTCACGCCTAATCAAATGGCCCAGATTGTCGCCGAGACAAAAAACGAGCAAATGAAAGCGTTCTTCTCTGCGGCATCAGGCACTGGGATGCGGTCAGGCGAGTTGTGCGGTCTTAGAATCGAAGATGTCGATTTGGGCAACGGAATCATCAGCGTCAGGCGTTCTTCATGGGAAGGCAGTGAGCAGACACCCAAGACACCGAATGCTGTCCGCAAAATTGGCATTGATGCCGTGCTCGTTCAGATTCTGAGAGAACAGATAGGCCAAAAAAAAGTCGGTTACGTTTTTCAGGCCCGCAACGGCAACCCACTTCGTGAAGGCAACATCTTGAAGCGGCATCTTCATCCCGTTTTGAAAAAGCTCGGGATTGCAAAATGCGGTCTTCACGCTTTCAGGCATGGGCGGGTTTCGTTCTTGGTCGAAAACAATGTCCCACTTCCGATGATTCGACTGTGGATAGGGCATGGAAGTGACAGGATGGTGCAGAGATACACTCATGCCCGACCTGAATTCCATGCGAATGTGATAGCTAAACTGCCTTCGATTGCAAACATGCAAACAAAGGCGGCCTGAGAAAAAAGGTGTTAAACTGTTTCCAGTCAACGTGTGGTGAGCGTAGCTCAGCTGGTAGAGCATCGGTCTGTGGCACCGAGGGTCGCGGGTTCAAACCCCGTCGCTCACCCCAACCTTTTCAATCAATTACGACTTTTACGTCAGAAGTAGTTTGCACAGTCATTGCACAATAGTCAGAAGAATTTTCCTTCGGATAGGGTTCATTGAGGTGTAGAAACGTTGGTTCCCCCTTCGAACTCTTTGCATAGTGTGTGCTAGCTATCTTTCCGCAGACCGTCGCCCGATCACCGATATGGTCTTTGGCTTCGGCAGCCGTAATCTTTTTGGTTTGCGCGTGGACGTTCGGAATTGCCAGCAAACAAAACACCAGGACCGAAAGAGGTTGCAGGCGTTTCATGATCTATTCGCCATTTTTGACGCCACGTGAAACAGAAGTCCGCGTTTCTTATCATCCATCCGAGAAAATAACTCAGCAAAAACCCGAAGCTCGCGGTCTTCCTTTGCGTTGAAAGCTCGATTCGGAACGCGTTGTGGCAATATATTCAGCTTCTTTACATGTGCATCATCGGTGAAAAGCCGGTACATCGGCATTTCCAAGGCAAGGGCCATCTTCTCCAGAGTATCTACGGAAGGAACCGTATGTCCATTTTCAACCCGTGAAATGTAACAGCGAAGCAGACCCGTGCGCTTTTCGACGTCACCTTGGGACAGTTTTTTCTGTTCGCGCAAACCCTTTAAACGTTCACCAATTACCATCTCCAATCCTCCAATCAATTCTTCTGGTGGGATCGATTCTACTTGTACTTGCATCTTGCTTGAACAGGAGCGAATTCTATCGAGGGGCAAGGGCGCGGAAAGGAGTGTCATTCTGGTCTTGGACGCCGACGTCTGCTACGGCGCTTCAAAGCAATTGCCACCCATTCAAAATTAATGAAGTCCTCTATGTTCTTTAACAAATCCCTTCCTTCTCGGCAGCGCTTCACTAATTCGAGAAACAAGGCCTTGTTCCGTGCACCTCCGAGCGTGGTTACATCGGCGTCCTGCGGGTCTGGGAACATGCATGAGGAGTCTATCGCGGAGGAAGAATCGAACATTGCTAACCACTCCTTCGCAGTGCGGTCCTCCGGATTCTGCAGGGCAAAGGTGAGGCTAGCCGCTACAGTATCTGCGATTTGAATCCCCGATACACCCTTGGAATCTACAAGAGTTATCGGGCGCAGCAGATTGAAGGTTACGCAGTGTTGCTTGCCCCCGACTTTAAGAAACTGCTTGTCTTCGCGACCAATCATTGCTCCGAACAGGCTCTTTTCGATATCAAGATACGCAAGCAGCGGTTTAGATTCGTCGCAATACACGTCCAGTTGTTCGAATTTCTGACCCCAATGGCAAAGAAGCGAAAAGAGTGCCGTATCGGTGAGTTCCAGAGTCCATTTTCCGATCTCCCCCATCGATTTTATGGTGGAAAGCTCTTCGTTCACGGCGTGCTGCTGGGCGTGCCAAAAGGTGACAATCTCCCTAGCAACACTTCGGGACCGGCGTTTGGCCGTCCGTTGTGCGAACAATGGGTCTAAGTCCTTCGTACTCTGCGAACGCATCAGGCTGCTGATACAGTCGGCAGGCCCGTTTTTTGTCTCTGCTACTTCTCCTTGTTCAATCCGGCATCGACGTAAAGCCGAATCAATTGCGCGGCTTTCAGGCCCTTGCGCTTGGCGACGGCCTGTAGCCTCTTGATCTGCTCTCGTGTCAGCCAGATTGTCGTGCGCTTCAACATTGGCGCGAGTATGCGCTAACGCCATACGTTGTCAAGAACGCATTTTCATTTCCATTCGCGACCCTCGCGAGATTCGCCCGGAATTTGCTGCCGATTTTCCTGCGATCTGCGCGCTGTTCGGCGATGATCTTGCGTCGCTAAATTGTTGCGACCTCGCGCGCGAATCGAAAAACCGCCGAGAAATTAGGCTTAGGCCTGGGATGGGACCCGTTTGGCAACGTGATTGGGTCCCCTGCGTGGGGATTAGATTTTTGGAAATTCTGGATATTTTGTTCTGAAATAAGGGCGAGCAGAGCTTAGCCAAGCGCGATGAGTGCTAGCTGCTTGACTCGATGAGAAGGGATATAATGCAACCAATCGAGTCCAAACCGCGTCGTGAGATGAAGCCTTGCTGAGATGGTCTCGGAGGGCGCAGCTATGGGCCTCCAACTCGCTGTCCGTCATGCCGGCGATGTCGTCATCGTTGACCTGCAGGGAAAAGCTACGATTGGCCGTGCAAGCGATATTTTGAACAACCAATTGCGGCAGCTGATTGACGACGGAACCAACAAGATATTGGTCAATCTCACCGACGTAACGCAGCTGGATTCTTCGAGCATCAGTACCATCGTGCGCGCATTTGTGTCCCTCAAGCGCCGGGGTGCGAGTCTGAAATTGCTCCGACCGCGTGAAAATGTCAGATTGGTACTGGAGACCTTGCACTTGCTGGACGCAATTCCTGTCGCTGAAGACGAAGCCCAAGCGATTGCCAGTTTCCGCTGAACAACAGCGTCTGCTTCGAATCCTGGTTTGCACCAAACAGGAGGGAACATGTACGTTAGCGGTGAGAAGCCTTTTGTTGGCGATATTGTACGCGGCAACAGCGACGAGGGCGAAGTCACAGGAGTTACGGAACACAGCGTCGGTGGAGAACAACAAGTCACTGTACGATGGACAACGCCACATGAAAAAATTCCTGGGAGCGGAATCTTCGCACCGAAAGCTCCGCAGTCAGTCGCCGATCGGTTGATCAGGCTCGTGCGTCGAAAGCCGGGCACGAACTAGTTAGCGATGGCTTAGTTTGAGGCAAGCCTTCTTCCTGAACCAGACACGCTACGGCTCACTTCAGCTTCGCGTACTCGGCTTTCGCGGCGATGAGGATGGGAATGTCTGGGTCGGCGTCTTTCCAGAGCGTGAGGAAATCCTGATATGCCGCCCTTGCTTTGGCGGTGTCGCTCTGCAAGGCGTGGGCGCGCGCCAAACCTAAACGCGCCAGCGCGCCCGTCGGACAATTAAGCACGAGGCCGCGATGGTCGAGGAATTTCTGAAATTCGGCAGCTGCTGTGATGCCCTGATGGGCGCTGAGGTAAGCCAAGCCGCGCACGTATGCCGGATAAACACAAGAGTTGTTTGCGGCATTCCCCACGGTCCCGCCCAGCTCAAAGCGCCTCGCTATTTCAAGGAGCTCCACCCCCTCGACAGGCCTTCCTTTCACGATTGCGATTTGCGCGCGGATGGTGGGCAGCCACACCGACTGCAGCAGTGTGTTCTGTGGGAAGCGTTTTGCAAGATCATCCGTTAGCGACTGTGCGCTCGCAATGCTTCCTGCGAACGCATAGGTCAGGGCCACTTGTATTTCTGCGTCACGGCTACCCGGCGCAAGTGCCAGGGCTGCGCTCACATTTTTACCGGCCGCATCCAGATTGCCAAACGTAGCTTCTCGTAACGCCCCATTGACTTCCCACAGAGCGGCAGATTCTTTGGCATTGTTACGAACCGCACTCTCAACCGCATGTCGGGAAAGTTCTCGGGCGGCAATTAGCCTTCCGAAGTACGCTTCAGTGTCCGACTCGACCGAAAGCATCTGGTCTTCCTCGACCGCTTCGCCCGCGGCCCAGTCGGCCTGCTGCTTCATGGCCTCTCCGTTGCCCTGAAGGAAGGCCAGGCTGTATAAGTTCAAGTGTAGCGACGAATTAAAGTTTTTGGTCTTGCGCGCCCCCGCAGAAATCGCCCGGGCTTCATCGAAACGGTTCAGGGCTATGTAGGACCCAGCGGCATTGAGATGCCCTAAAGGATTGTCCGGATCTAATCGAATCACTTCAAGATTCTCTGCAACCGACTCCTCATACTGTCCGAGTTGCGCATAATCATTTGCCAGGCCGATGTGAGCTGGAATATCGCGAGGATAGGCGTGTATCCACAGTTGGCGGGTTTGAATGCCTTTCTCTATCTCACCGGTGGCCAAATCGTAATACCACGAACTGATAAAGAATTTTTCACGTTCGGTAACTCCGCCCCGCAGGTCGTAGGCCTTCTTCAGATATTCGGCGGCCCGTTGGGGCTGGTTTTGATTGGAGTAGGTGAGGGCCAGCATGACATAGGGCATAGCGAAGTTGGGGTCCAGCTCAATGGCGCGTTCGTCGAGACCCAAGCTGTAGGCCTTTAACGCTTCGAGCGAACTAGTGGTAGCCTGCGCCAGTGGAACGTCAAACTTCTGTACCGACTTTAACGATTCGCCGAGCTCAGTGCGCAGTTTGGACGCGACCAGGCTTAATGCATCCAGTACTTGCTCCTTCCCTGCAGCTGTGACTTGCTCGCGCGCCAGCACGTCACCCGTCGCACAGTTGAGGACCTGCAATCCGACTACATACTGCGCACCTAACGCGGCAATCGACCCTAATAGGTAAGCCTTGCTTCCTGCTCTCTGGCACACCTCACGCGCCAGGTCCTGCGTCAATCTCTCGCCCCGCGGACGTGTCATCTGCTGTAGCGTCTGGCGAACCTTCTGCTCTGAAAGGATGTTCAGGAAAGGCGACTGGCCCAGGTCCACGGCCAGGGCCTGCTTGAGCGTGTCATCAAAGACCTCATCGCCCGTTGTGTTGGCAAAATCGGCGAGAACGATGGTGTCCTTCTCGGTGAGGGCATGCGCCCGGCGCGCAAAGTAAAGCCACGCGCCCACACCCAGCGCGATGGCCACCACCGCAACGCCAGCCAATATCGCCCACCTCGCAGCCTCCGCCCTGGGCGTAACCGCCGAAGCTGCGCCGACGGAACTTGCGGACACCGGCTCGGCCTCCGTAGCCGCCATAGCCGTGCCCGCCGAGTCAGTGTCTCGTTTCAGCCGCTGCAAGTCTGTTCGCATCTCCGCAGCAGATTGGTAGCGGAGTGTCTTATCCTTCTCCAGCGCCTTGCTGATAATGTGCTCAAGTTCCGGTGGAACTTCCGGGTTCAGCCGCGCGGGTGCGACTGGCGGGCGATTCAGAATGGCATCAAAAATTTCTGCCGAGGTGTTTCCCGAAAACGTTTGTTTTCCCGTCGCCATTTCATAGAGCACCAAACCGAAAGAAAAAATATCTGTTCGCGCATCCAGTTCTTTCCCCCGCGCCTGCTCCGGCGACATGTACGCCGGTGTTCCCATGGCCGCGCCGGGCGTACTCAACTGCAGCGCCTCCTGTGTCAGCGTCGCATCGGCATCCCTTCCTGCCTTTGCTTGAAGCTTCGCTAGGCCGAAATCCAGAATCTTGGCGTGCCCGCGCTCGGTCACAAAAATGTTGGCAGGCTTGACATCGCGGTGGACGATTTCTTTCGCGTGGGCGGCGTCGAGAGCGTCGGCAATCTCAATCGCCAAGCCAATCAAAACATCCGTCTCGACTGGACTTCCGCCGATACGGTGCTTCAACGTCATCCCGTCCAGGAACTCCATGACGATGAATGCTTGCCCGTTCTGTTCATCAATCTCATAAATTGTGCAGATGTTCGGATGATTCAGCGCGGAAGCAGATTTGGCCTCCCGCTGGAAGCGGCTCAGTGCCTGAGGGTCTCTGGCCAAATCATCGGGTAGGAATTTGAGGGCGACGAAGCGGCTGAGTTTGACGTCCTCGGCCTTGTAGACGACGCCCATGCCTCCGCCACCAAGCTTCTCGACGATGCGGTAGTGCGAGATGGTTTGGCCAATCATGGGTTGAGACTGGCGCAATCTTAGGTTCCACAGTCAACCAAGTCAACGCGAGGGGGAAGCTGATGGACTCAGGAGCGGTCAATACTATAGTTACTACTCCGGGTAGCGATGGCGGCACTCGGCTTATTTGTTGCCTTTCAGCAGGCTGAAACCTCGCATCAACCTACGCCCAAGCGACGCTTTCATTTGCTCATCCACCGCTACCGGACGATACGAAAGTTGGGATTCGACGCTTCCAGATCTCTTCACCGACGGATAATCGAGGAGCTTGCCGCCAGTCCGCGTGTCCACGTGCGCCTTTTCGGCGCCGAGCTGATCGCTCAAGGTGTCGGGATGATTTTTGTGATCGTGGTCCAGACGTCGAGTGCGAAGTCTAGCCCACAGCCAATATGCGGAAGTTCCGTTGAAGACACTACGAATCTCCTGCCCGCATAACAAACAGCGGAAACCCCAGATCCTTTGCTCGGTTTCTCCTTTGGGCTCCAAAGTGAAAATCCAATGGCCTATTTCTGTAGACGGCAGAGGACTGGTGTCCTTCGATGCGTTCTCATTTGCGTAGTCATCGCGCGACGGAAAATCATTCGAATGATTTTCGTTTGTACCGGCGGGAACCGATGCGACTAACGACCACCTGAAAGATGTGTCCTTTGCAATTAGGCCACATTTCATTAAGCGGTACAGAAGTCGGTTAGCTTCGGATTTTGTAGTCTGACAGCCAATGCGTTCGCTCAGAAATCTTGCTAGCTCTCTTGCTTTGAGCGGCTGAGTTGAGCCTAACAATTCAAGCAATATCCTCCGCTTGTCCTGATTCGTGCCGCAGAACGGGCAGTAGCGCCAATCCAGATCCACGTCCCTGGCGCAGTGAACACACGGTGGCATCGACGACATCATCGGAAAAGTCCAAACGTGAGTGTGATGATACTTATAGTCCGTGGACATATCAACGCCAAGGATTCCAAATATGCGCCGACTAGGCGATGGACGATATTCGAGTTCGATTTGGAAAGGCGGTTCGCGCCCGACGTAAAAGGCTCCGCGTGTCCCAGGAGGAGTTTGCCGACTTGTGCGGCCTCGACCGAACCTACATCGGCGGTATTGAGCGCGGCGAGAGAAATCTCGCGCTTGTGAACATCGAGAAGATAGCCCGCACTCTCCGCCTATCCCTGTCTGAACTGTTCCGTGGAGTCTGATCGGCGGGGCTCGCTCGTATCGGGCCTAAGTGGGCAAGGTAGAAGCTGCCCTCCCTAGGGAGACCTACTGTGTTCCCTTCAGCACGTAATTCGCGATTTTGCACGCTGTAACGCGCGCAATCCATTGAAAACACTGGTTGATAGGATATGTACCCCTGGGCTACATGGCTTTTTCAGCCACCGTATTCTGAGAGTACGACTCGTAGTCGAATATGCCCGAAATCAAGCCTAACTCTCGCCAGGTCATAGGCTTCCTACCGTATAAAATGGGTATCTCTTCGGGTCGCGCAGTCTCCGTAAGTCATTGATTTTTCGTTAACCTCAAATGCAATTTCGCGCCATTTGCAGGTTCTAAAGATCCGGAATGCGAGGTAAATGCCTGGAGCACGGGATGTGTTTTGGGCGACGCGTGCTGGCTGGATTAGGCCAGTCAGGGACATGTTCGAGCCTATACCAGTTGAAGAAGCTCCGAATAACGCCAATCTCGAAAACCAGCGTCTTTGGGGAAATCCCCTGGGCGAGGCGCTCTCGCTTATACCGCTCGATGTCGTTGACGTGAAACTGGTGCGGTTTGCGCTTCCTCGGGAAGCAGCCGAAAAACCGCTCCAAGATTTCGCAGTAGCGACGGAAGGTATGCTTGCTACGCGCGGTACCAGCAATCAGGGATTCGAACTGGCCCAAGAGTCTTGAGTTCAACTCAGTTCTCCTTTCCTCGGGTTTGGCGAAGGCGTGCGGGGGTATGGCGGGGGCCGGGAAGGGTGCCTGAATCGCTGAATCAATCCAGGCAAACACCTCTAAATCTCTTTCAATTTTCCTGCTTTTCTAGAAAGTGATTCAGTGATTCAGTCTTGGAGGTCTAGCTGGCAGAATCGATTGGGGTTAGGCTGCCTGAATCACTTCGGACTTCGATTCAGCGGGATTCAGCGATTCAGCCCCGGGGCCAGAACCGATACCAAATCTGATTGGCGCTATCTTGATCGGTCTGAACGACGAAACGCTGTCGCAGGCTCGCTGTGATGTGGGGGAGTCTTTGTCCGAGGCTTTGGCCACCAGTGTACGGCCACGGTGTGCCTGTTTGTCTCGCAATCGACTGAAGTTCATCATTCAGCTCGCGGCTAGTGACTTGCTTGCCTCGGTTACTGGGCTCGACGAGCCACGTTTCCAAGCAGATAGAGATGGGCTCCTCCAACATCAACATCTCGGCCCGCCGAGCTTCCAAACATCCCAGTATCCGTGTAGCTCTGTTGGGTTGACCTTCGGCTCCGGCCACCGCTATGGCAAAGCTCGCGAAGTCTGCCATTCGAAAACCCAACGCCTCGTCGTCATGACCCGGTCGGCGAACAAAGTTTAGAATACGGTTCAGGTCCCGCAGTAGCTCGGTCCACAATAAGTTGCGCATCTTGGAGATTTGAGCTAGCTGCGCTTGCTCCGGGTTAAACTTTGGGCGGCGTTGCGTCTGTAGGACAAGCATCCTATCGAGTACGTCATCTCGTCCCTCGATGAACTTGGGCGTTCGCGAAGTCAACGCGACAGAACACCGTGGCTTGTACTCCACCTGTTCGTTGGTCGTGTAGTACTTGCGTCTCTTGAAGCTAACTCCGGTGGCCAATTGGGCCAGATGATCGGCCAGCCAGGAAACATGCTCGTCCACATTGTCAAACACTGCCACTGGCAACGAGCAAACTGCGGCCACAAATCCGTCCGGCTTGCTGCGCTCCAGGGCAGTGACCTCGGCATCGTTCCCGAACAGCAACTTCAGCCACTTTCTGAGCGCAAGGGTCTTGCCGCCGCCCTTCTCTCCGCAGATCAACACCAAGACCTTTGTAGGAAGAAGTGAGGCGAAGAAAAGGCTTCGAAGCCACACGGAAAAGATCCAACGCTGATCGTCCACGCTCAGGCCGTTAGTCTCGCCAAAATTCGCTGAATCCGCGACGAGGCGATCAAACAGTCCCTCTGGCCTCTTGTTCCGCACGATTTCATAGGGCTGCCAACGAGGATCATCCCAAAAGAAGATTCCATGGGTGCCATTGGGTACCTGTCGAATCTGTCTGCCGTTGAGACAGTAGACCCAACCGTTGAACCGCGAAATGTAGAGTCTCCCAGTGTCGGCTTGGTAGTGCGCAAGCTTTTGGATTTCAACCGACTCCCCTCGCAGGAGAGCCTCATTTCGCAGGCCAGTGATGAGGTGCTCGTATTCGCGCCTTTCTGCGTCGTTAATTCCGAATCGCTCTTGGATAAATGCTGAAAGAGCGACGGAGTCCCTTTCGAGCGGGAGAAGTTTCGGCGTTTGGCCTTTCTCGAAATAAAAATAGCCGTCGGGTGCCCGGAAGAAAACACCGGTGTTCTTCAAGTTCTGAATCACCGATTCGGTCACTCGTTGCCTCCTTTCATGCGCGCGCATCTCGCTGGCTGGTTGGCGGCGTATCTCAGCGATTTCTCCCAGAAAGTCATTCGTTTTCTTCGGTAGCATGTTGACTCCTCGGTTTTTCCGACAGGTCGGTGGGTTTGAAAGTCTCTTCTTTCTTCAGAACAAATATCTTCCCTGCTTCAAACTTCAGGGTGATTGCCCCATAGAATCTTTCGCGGGCAAATTTCTGGAGTAGTTCAAGGATTTCCTGCATGTATCACCTTCTTGGGCGGCGGAGGCGAGCGCAACGGGGTAGCAACGAACGCGGATGGTTCTTTAGCCCACTAGGGCTGAAATCAGTGTTTCGAACTTTGCCTCAGCCTGTTTGCCGAGTTCGTACGCTTTGTCGACCTCGCGTAAGTGGCGGGAACAATCCTGGTTTCTTATCCGTGAGAATCGTGGCGGGGCATCCGACATTCGTTGGCGGAAGACGGTACGGAGATGCGCAACCAAGTGCGACTGCGACTCCCGCAGCCGTTCAACGCAATCTTCTAGGTGGGCGACCGCGGCCTTCCGGTCTTTTGCATAGTTCGGACAGCTTTCGAGTGGACTTGTCATTTCTTGGAGCCTCCTAGAGAGAATAGAACTTAGTAGCTGGGTTCGAGCCCTTTGCCGGGGAGTGTACTAATTGGGCTGTTCCTATACCTCATTAGACACACAAAACAGGGTCAATCTGAGACACCGCCCGAGTATTTTTTTGCGGGCTCCTGGTTTCGCGTCGGGCCGGGCGTCGGTAGGAAACCCTTTGCGGGCAGAGGCTACCCTTTAAACATTAGACCGCGCCTGAAACGCCCTCGTACTCGGCGATGAACACGGCCTTGTGCTCGTATTCGTGCTCGTCCGAGTGCGTGAGCACCTTGGCGCTCATTCCGGTGAGTATTTTCTTGTCCTCATCGGGAATGAATTTGGCAACGCAGCCTGTCAGGTGATTCTTTCCGGCGGAACTCTCGCCGCTCACGCTGACGTTCAGCGGCTTTTGGAGCTTGGCGCTCACAGCCGAGAGAAATACGACTTTCGCGTTCTCCTCCTCACCCACGAGTCCGGCGAGTGCTATGTCCTGCTCGAACTGACGAAGCAGGCGCGTTTCATCCATTAGGTTGGGGTTAGTCTCAGGTTTCGTGCTGCCGAGGTCAGGGGGACGACGACTGCGGGGGCGTAATCAGAAAGAATCGTTGTTGTCATACGTTAAGTCCTCCAGATGTGGGGATTCACTATGGTGCGGTGGTTCTTGCGGGGTATCGCAGCTTCAGAGGCACGTGCAATCGCGGCAGTCAGGAAGTAACCTATAGAGACGCCGAAATGCGATGTTGTACGCCTCCTCAGTGCGCAATTCTGGATTCCAGGCGTACCGTCCGACCAAGCAATTGAAGCGACGTTCGAAGTTGCGGTACCACGTTCGGTTGGCACAGAAGTGGCGCGAGTCAGCACTGACACTTCGGATTTCTGCGGCGAGGCCTAGGAGTCGAGGTTCGACTTCACACAGCTGCTCAAACGTTAATTCTGAAACAGATTGTTGCGGGTTCATTCATGCACAATTCCCTCCTCTTTAAGAATTGACTTAATCGGGCTAGGTTCGTAGCCGATTCCTTTATTCCCTCTATAAATAACTCCACTAACTGCGTGAGCGGGCTCCAAAGGAGTGTAAGCTACCAGAAACAAAGCAAATGTTGTTGTTACGCTGGCCGGACAAACGCGTAGCGTCTCTCTTCTAGTGTTGTGTTGCAGTCAGAACATACGACATCCAAGTACCCATACGATGCCGCCTTCAATGTTCGATGCTCGTGGTCGCACACATTGGAAGGCGTATACGGATTGCTGACTGGAGTGGCTTGGTCGTGTCTGACTCCAACGACTTCGACGCTTGGGCGTTTTGTTGTGCACGACCTACCTGCTCTTCGAACGACGTCGATGCCAATGCTTGTCCTTTGGTCTACACCGATGTATGCCAAACACGGTTCGCCTGGAGTACGGTTGTAATTATCCATACTTACACCTCGTGGGTTGTACGGCCTGCAGACTGCGGGGGCCTTTTGTCGTTGCTTGAATATTTGAAATTCGCTGGCTCAGGCGCGCCTCGTTATCGCTGCCGACACCGGCCCGTTGCATCTTGCGGCAGCACTTGGCACACGTGTCGTTGGCCTGTTTGGCGCCACCGATCCGGCGCGCAACGGTCCGCTTCCACGCGGCAACGTGGTTCAAAACGCTTCTTCCGAGCCTTTCGCATATCTTCGCGGCGATTACGTCCGGCTGGATTCCTATTCAGCCGCGATGCTGTCTCTCTCCATCGAGCAAGTTCTTGCCGCCGTCGAACACGAAATCAGCATCACCGCTTAGCGCTGTTCTCGAGCGAAGCTCCGCAATCGCTGGGAGCTACAAGAGCAAAAGAGATTCCAACTGACACCGGAACTAGACCGACGCCATGAGCGAGTTCGAACTGAATCCGCCGTTGTGCAATAATCTCTTCCCACCCGACGAGTGCGCTACTGGGGCGTGGTCCAATCGGTAGGACGCTGCACTGTTAATGCGTCCTGAGTACTTCCGCACCGTTGCGCAATGAAATGCAAGACGCGCAAACCGCAATATTTATAGGCCCTTCCGCGACTAGTCTCAGAGCAGCACCACGCACCGAAGCATCTCGAATGGTAGAACCAACTGACACCAGAACTGACACCAAAAAACTGAGCACGGAACGGGCGATACCAGAAAAGCCGTTTCTCCGCTGACGTGCGCCGAATCGCAATCGGCAATTGAGCCGGCCGGAGGACGATCTTGAATGTTTCAAGGATAAATGTGCTGCGCACACAGGGCGTCGGCTGGCGCTCCATCGCTAAATAGCGGCGCCCCAGGGCGTTCCAAAACTCGGGAAAAGGTTTTTGGGAACGCAATAGACGTCGGAGCTGGCCAATAGCTTGGCGCAGGTTTGGACGGCGGCACATGCGATCTGACTTATCCTCGGATGGCAAATCGAACAATTCGATACCGGAACCAAACGCCTAAACCCAGCAGCCAACCGAAAGCCATCAAAGCTGCTGAGAATTGTGAATCGACAGTCGAATCGGTGGTGATGCGGACAGTCACGTAAAGAAGGAATGCAATGCACAAATCCAGTGACAACGCCCTGAGCCAAGGTTCCGAAAACCATTCCGCGTGAGGTCCTCGCAAACGCTTGATCCTGCGCGCCTGAGACTCTCTCTATTTGTCGTTCCGAAAAGAAAATGATTTTGGAGGGGCATCCCCTGACGCGCGTTGAGATTGAACAGGCGAAGAAAAGAGAGCGGTCGGTAGGGGGTCCCGGCCGCTCGTGGGCATGGATGGAGGTACAGCATTCGAGGCCCCTATGCGAGCCCCGAACTCTTTAATTCTCGTTGCGGTAGCTGCGCGGGTCGATAGTGCAAAGGTTTAATTAGCTACGGTACGTTCGTACTCTGAGAATCTTCGGGCGGTAACTCGCAACCTTACATTCCAAGGTTTTGCAGGGACAGGCGAGTCAGTTAGTGGCTCGCCTGTCTCATCTCTGCCAGCACTCCATGGTTCGAATCGTTAAGCTTATAAACTCGCGTCCAAAGAGCGAGCTATGGAAAACTAGAAATGACTGCCAAATGCATTCACATCAATTTTGACACCCACTTTATTAGAGATCTGCACTAAGAAATCCGGCAGCTCAATGTTGTCAAGCTCAAGCCTTGCCAAGCCTTCGGATCGAGTCAGTAGCCCTTTCCGGATCATCCCGCTGACAAGAACATCATTGATCGTGAAACCGAGGGTTTTAAGGAATAGCTGTGACTTCAGGGCGCAAATCTCACTATCGGAACGATATGCCGCACTCGCGAAGGACGGCTTTTTCCACTTCAGTTCAGATTGGATCGCGTGTGCGATTTGGCCTTCGTCCCACGGAATGAAACGGTACAGCCCCAACTGACGAGTTCCCGGTGATACCACCCTCTCAACAATCGATGTCGGCGCAAATTTATATGAATATTCCTTGACCATCAGGTAAGGGACTGAAAGGCTTGAGAAGTACCGCGGATTCCTAAATAATTCCCGCGCATACCCGGCAAGGAGTTCGACTGCCCCGCCAAGCGTATGGAGTGGCTTCGCCGTAAAGAATTTTAGCCCCAAATATTCATCGGAGCCCGGTTCGCCGCAACCGGTCATTACAATCCTCGTCTTGTACTTCCTTGCCGTACGGAGTAAACCTTGGGCAAACCCTGACCTGCAACCCAGGCATAGACTGCTTAGCATTTCTGGACGTGGTTGGTGAAGCCAAGCTGTGAGGACAGGTTTAATTCCCATCCTGAGTTCGTTGTGTGTATCCCAAACGTGGTCAACGCCCAGAATAGTGGTCGCGTTGATTATATTCTGCCTCGTGTCTTCGGGCATAAAACCGTTGTCTACCGAGTATGCGAGGATTTTCAATCCGAGCTTCCGAACGAGAAAATACATCGCGTAGGTGCTGTCCCTGCCTCCGCTCAAAGCCACCATGCAGTCGTAACGAGAGCCTTTGGGCCTCCGCGCCCTAATTATTTCCAATAGCTTTTCCTCGCCCAGCAATGCCACGGATGTACTCTCTTCGTGACAGTGATTGCAAATACCTTGGTCGTCGAAAGTTATCCGTGGAAAGGTGTGCGGCAGAACGCAGCGAGAACACCGTCTTAATGTAGCTCTTCGAATTGAGCCTTCGGTTCTTTGCGGGGCCATTTTCGCTATAGGGGATTGGTCAACTGTTGACATGAGAATTCTCCTTTCGCATATTGACTTTGGTGTTAATTCCGCCAGGAGGTAAACGGAACATAATCTCCAAAATAGGGATTTGTCAAGCTTTGTGAGCTAGATGGACGACGCTCGAACAAATCGGCAATGATCGTCCCTACCGCGACCACTTGATTGAATGGCGGGATTAAGCTTTATCGAGCCAGGAGCAGAGTTTCGTCTTCACCCTCGAAATACGCTAGTTTTTTCCGGGAACGCACGACAGAATCGTTCCAATTTGCCTGCCATTTACGTGCTCAAGTGCCGCTCTAGCGTTAAGGCCAGAACGGCTAGATTGCTTTCAGCGTCTCCCGGCAATGCCGCAAGAGCTTTCGAAAGTTATTTCTTTCCTCTTTCGCCCGTTTCGAATACATCCCGTGCTTCGTCACAGCTTGCCGGATGCGTTCGATACCTTCAAGAGTCTTTGCCCCCGTGCTGAGTCCACCGTGAAGTCTGCAGCGTCCGTTTGGCATGGCTGGACACTGGCATGGCGTATCACGCCGCGTCTTTGCACCGCACCGTGAAGCCTTTGAGAGGTCGCCTGGCGGGTTGCCGTTCTTGAACCACCCGTGCCGCCGTTCCTGGGGTGTTCTCGTAATTTCTTCAACCCTCCCCCTATGCTGGGCCATAGGCTCCTCCATCTTCCGATTCAACCGCAGAAAAAATTCCGATTTGTTCTTGGATACTTTGCTCCTGTATCTTGCAATCCTCCAACGTAACTGAGTAGCCAGAGTGTTCATTGGATGATCCGACGCGCAGGCCGTCTACACGGAATGCATCTCCGAACGTGCACACCAATGTGACGGTTTCGCCTACCGTCAATTGGTCCGTAATAAGCGTGTCTCGCTGCCCAAACAAGGAAGAGGTCTCAGAGTATGCTTTGATTCCAGGAAGAAAGAGGGTCTCCTCCACGGACGAAACATGTGGCGCACCCATCGTAATGAAGGCACTAGGATGGAAGGTCGGCCCCCGCCCATTAGGCAAGGTATCCTGTTTTTCACCAATTGCACCGGCTCCCACCGAAGCGCCAAACTTTCGGAGCGCGATAGCGACAGTAGGACCCGCAATGTTTAAGATTACTAATCTGGTCAAGACTCCGAACACAGACCCGCAGGAATTCACGCTTGTGCTGAAGGACCTTGACAACACTAAGAAAGGCTACTTGCACTCAACCGAACATGGCACAGAATCTTCAAATGGCCTCGCGCACGCCTTGCGCCATACGCTTTCACATCACCGAATTCCTGTGCTCGTCAGCGAATGCCAATCCCGACGCCACAAGAGGCGCCGGATGTCAGGCAGTTCCTCGCCGCAGAAAGATCCTCGAACCCATAGACATAAAACGAACCGCTCACGGAGAGAGTGAGATACAGGCGTCCGCGCACGGAATCAACGGCGGCGGCGTTGGCGAAGGCGGCACCGCTCGGCAGCGGAAAGGACCAGGGCATTGGCGGCTTATTAATCGGTTCTCCGGTTGCGTCACTTCTCACTTCAATACTATTCGTCGTGGGGTTGCCGACGTAAAGATGATGCAATGCGTTGTTGTCCACGACGAACGAAGGATAATACCCCAAGGCGACCGTGTGAAGAATCTTCTCCGAAGATCCATAGATGATCTGCAAGTTGGTTCCCGACACTGCGTAGAGCAGGTTCGATATCGGATTGATTGCAGCAACGGTGCCGCCGAAGCTGGTTGGCGTGACGGCGTATGTCTTGGGATTGACCTCTTCGGATGTATAGACGCCCCCCGTTCCCGCAAGCACATAGAGCCGGCCCGTAACAGGGTTGACGGCAATCGTGCTCATAACACCCCCCGATCCTATGGGCCCCTTAATGATCGCAAATGTGTCTGCATCAACCGCAAACACGGGATCGTTTCCCCCACCACACTGGGCTCCCACCCACATGACCCGCGATTTGCCATTAAAAACTACTTCGTCAGGACAATATCCGGTGGTCACAGTACCTATCTGCGTGTTACTTGAGCCTGAATATATCGCGACGCTCCCGGGGTACCCATACCCGGCCCAGTAATTGTCATTTTTTAGGTCCACGCTCGTGCCACTTCCATTTACAGTGGCCAGGACTGAGTAGGTGCATGGAGCGTTCGCGGTTATTGGACACGAGCTTCCATCGATCACAGTGAGCGGTAGCGAAGACGAAGTGCTGAAGCCGTCACTCTGATAGATGAGGTTAAGGGCGGGATTCAATGCAAGGGAGTCATGGAACGGAACGGAAACATGGCCCAAGATCGGCATGGTTTGCGCGGATGCACTGGCAACTGAGACCAGGGAGAAAAACAGAATACAAATACTTTCCCGCACCACATTCATTTTCATTGAGCTGGGAGACTTCATGGATTCCTCCTAAACTGGTTGGCGCGTTCCCGCGCCTTAGTCCGTTACGGGCCATCGGAAGTAAAAATTATTGGAGGAAAATATAAACTTCTTAGTTCAGTGTCGCAAGTGGAAAAGCACAATCCTGATTGTTTTATAGAGAGTACTGGTACCGAAGAGATGAAAAGTTCGGACGCTACTGAGACCAGTTGTCCCCGCCTCGCATTGCCCAAGTCGATCTGCTTGTCCCTTGGATTTCGTACGAGGCGGCCTGATTGCACCTGCGCAGAGATCACTTCAACTTTAGGTATTCTGTTTTGGCGGCGCGGAGGACGGGGATATCGGGATCGGCGTCTTTCCAGAGTGCGAAGAAATACTGATACGCGACGCGAGCTTTGGAGGTGTCGCCCTGCATGGCATAGGCGCGGGCGAGGCCGAGATGGGCCAAGGCGCCAATGGGCTCGTTCTGCACGATCCCGCGATGCTCAAGTATTCTCCGGAATTCGGCCACGGCTTCGCTGCTCCGATGCGCGGCTAGGAATGCTTCTCCGCGCACATAGACGGGATAGAGCGCGGGAGTGAAAGCACCGCCGGAAGGTGTCCCTAGCTCATAGTCGGCGGCAGGTTCAAGAACTTGGAGCGCCTTCAGGACATCGCCGCGGCCCAAGGCGAGCTGAGCGCGAACTGCGGGCAGATAGTTTAACTGCACTATAGTATCCTCAGGGAAGCGCTTGGCCAGATCACCCGCCAGTTTCTGGGCTTGGAATTGTTTCCGAACCGCGTCCCCCGCTAAAGCCAACGCCAGTGCTGCTCCGAACTGCACATCCTTGCCGGTCGAAAATCCTAGCGCATCCGCAGCCCGGCGCTGGGCCTCGACCGAATCGCCGAGGAGAGCTTCCCGCAGGGCCGCCTCGGCTTCATAACCAGCTGCTGTTTCTTTAGCCTCCGACTGCTTAGCCGAGGCCACCGCCCGCCGGGAAAAGTTTCGGGCCCTCCGGAGTTGGCCGAAGAAGGCAGCCGTATCGGCTTCGCTTGCCAGCAAAACGTTTTCCCATCCGGGCTTGCCTGCCGACCAAGCCACCTGCTCCGTCATTGCCGCCACATCATTCTGGAGAAACGCGAGTTGATACAAAATCAGGCGTAGGATAGGAGAATGAGAATCAAGATTCTTGCCCCGCGCCTCTTGTGCCGTGGCCCGTGCCTCCTCAAGCCGACCCAAATAGAGATAGGCGAGAACGATGTTGGCGTAGCTCTCACCGCTTTCTGGATCGGCGCGGAAGGTCTCGCGCAATTCCCCGAGCGCTTTTTCGTATTGACCGAGATTAGTGTAGATGGCACCCAAATTGGTTGGCGGCTCGACATCGCGCGGATACGTCTGCTGCCATAATTCATATACCTCGCCCGCCCGTAACAGGTTGCCGGTGACGATGTGATAGTAATGAGACTCAATATAGAACTTCTCGTGCGCGCTGACCGGCCCGCGCAGCTCGTAGGCCTTCCGCGCATTCTCGGCTGCCAAGGTGGTCTCGCCGAGATTCGAATAGCTCGACCCGAGCGCGGCATAGGCCATGGTGAAATTAGGATCAAGGATGACGGCCCGTTGGAAGAACGGCAAGGCATCCTTGGGGTTGTAACTCGTCACCATGGTCTTCACTCCTAAACTATAGGCCTGAAGGGCTTCGAGCGAGAACGTTGTAGCCTGAGCGACCGGTGTGTCGAATTCCTTGATGGTGCGAAGCGATTCTCCGAGCTCGTCACGTAGGTTCTTGGCGGCGCGGTCGAGGCCGTCAAGGACTTTTTCCTTACCTGCCGCCTGCACTTGTTCCTGCGCGAGAGAATCTCCAGTCGCACAGTTGATCGCATTCAAGCCGATGACGTACTTGTTCCCCAGATTTGCAATTGAGCCTGCGATGTAAGCCTTGCTTTCTGCCCGTTGACAGAGGTCGCGGGCGATATCTGGTGTCAGCTTCGTGTCCGCGGGTTTGGTCATCAACTTCAACGTATCGGCCACCTTCTGGTCGGAGACAATGTTCAAGAAAGGCGACTGGCGCAGGCTAAAAGAGAGCGCCTGCTGGAGCGCGTCGTCAAAAACAGGGTCTCCGGTCGTGTTCATGAAATCAGCCAGGACTATGGTGTCTTTGTCCGTTAGACGCGCGTGCGCCTTGCGTGAAAAAACCAGCCAAGCAGCAATCAAACTCAACGCGAGAACGACAGGCCCGACGATTATCGCCTTATAGCGTTTTTTGAGTTTCGCCTGAAAGGCTGTCTGTGCCGCCAATCTCTGCATGACAATTTTCTTCGGCAATTCGGCGTTACCAGCTCCTTCGGGATACAAATTGTAGATGTGAATATTTACGCCGTGCTTTACTTCAACTTCGCCGAGGTCATGCAACATCGGACACCAGGCGCTGAGCTGGCCGAGGACTTCCGCCTCCGCGCTTGAAACGAGGATGTGGCCAGCGTCTCCACAATCCATGACCCGCTGGGCAATGTTGATGCCGCCGCCGGCTACATTGCGATTCGCGTTGATGTCCGCAACGCGATACACCGGACCAGTATGAATTCCCATGCGAAGTTGCAAAGTGGGCTGCTTGCAAAGCGAGCGTCCGAGTTCGACCGCGCACCGCACAGGAGCCTCCGCATCTCCAAAGAAAACTAGAGCCATCCCGTCTCCAGTGGGAAGGCGAATGAGTTCTTCGCTGGCCTCGGCTCGCGCAAATTCCGACGTCTTGCGCACCGCATCCTGCAACTGCATCAACAACTGCTCTTGCTCGTCCATCGGCAATTTCGAGTAGCCCACGATGTCCGTGAACAGAACATGCGCAATTTCCAAGGTATGGCTGGTTCCGGAGTCGGACGTGTGGGTTGGTCTTGGAGGCGAGTCAGACATTAGCGCTGCATGTTACGTCAGCACGTGAGCGCAAGCAATAATGGCCGAGCTTTTGATGTCATCTCATGCAAGCAGTCGCCAAGCCAACATTGCGGGAAGCTAATGGGCTCAGCCGCAGCTAATTCGGCGTTGATTGTGCAGACTTGTTCAGCGTCGATAGCTACAGGGTGGAGAAGCAAGCTGCAATGAGATTGCAACTTCCTGACCAGGATGCGGAAATTGAGCCAGTGCCGACGGACGGAGGAGGGCGCAGAGCGGAGCCTGAGCTAGATCGGCTATCAAATATCCTAAAGACCTTCAACGATCAATTCGGGAACATTTCTTGGGCGGATGGCGACCGAGTGCGTAAGCTGATTACCGAAGACATCCCTCAGGGGTAGCCACCGATGTGGCTTATCAAAACGCTCGTCACGGCTCAGACAAGCAAAATGCAGGCATCGAACACGACAAGGCCTTGGAGCGCTTTGTGGTGGGCCTGATGCGGGACGACACCGAACTATTCAAGCAGTTCATGGACAACGAATCTTTCAGACGATGGCTGACGGATACGGTATTCAATTTGACCTACGAGCAACCGGGATGATTTGTTCTGAGTTGGTTTACCATAGCTGTGGGCTTTGCACAATTCATTGCACAATACGTCCCGATCAAGCCCAAATATGCCAAATCGAGCCTGCCAAACTAGAGCTAACCTGTTTGTGCCGAACACGCCAGCACGAGAGATTTGCCCTGTGGCACCGAGGGTCGCGGGTTCAAACCCCGTCGCTCACCCCAACCTTTTCAATCAATGCGACTTTTACGCCAGAAGTAGTTTGCACAGTCATTGCACAATAGTCAGAAGAATTTTCCTTCGGATAGGGTTCATTGAGGTGTAGAAACGTTGGTTCCCCCTTCGAACTCTTTGCATTAGTGTGTGCTAGCTATCTTTCCGCAGACCGTCGCCCGATCACCGATATGGTCTTTGGTTTCGGCAGCTGTAATCTTTTTGGTTTGCGCGTGGACGTTCGGAATTGCCAGCAAACAAAACACCAGGACCGAAAGAGGTTGCAGGCGTTTCATGATCTGTTCGCCATTTTTGACGCCACGTGAAACAGAAGTCCGCGTTTCTTATCATCCATCCGAGAAAATAACTCAGCAAAAAACCGAAGCTCGCGGTCTTCCTTTGCGTTGAAAGCTCGATTCGGAACGCTTGTGGCAATATATTCAGCTTCTTTACATGTGCATCATCGGTGAAAAGGCGGTACATCGGCATTTCCAAGGCAAGGGCCATCTTCTCCAGAGTGTCTACGGAAGGAACCGTATGTCCATTTTCAACCCGTGAAATGTAACAGCGAAGCAGACCCGTGCGCTTTTCGACGTCACCTTGGGACAGTTTTTTCTGTTCGCGCAAACCCTTTAAACGTTCACCAATTACCATGGGCATCAGCTCCGATCTTTTTCCGTTTTGTCCTGCAAGGGGCTCCCGCCCGTCATCGCGTGCGAGCTGCCGGTCGGATGTGTCGTCCATCTTCCATTCGCATATCTCCATGGGATTCGACTCTTGAAGTTCTGGGGGCAGGCCAACACCGGGAAAATTCTGAAAGCAAACAGGCCGTGTGAACCTAAAGATCGCCCTGCCTCCGACAGAAGTGCTACGCCCGTCGGATGTCGCAGGGTAGGGCCCCCCGTGGACCATAGCTTCACAGACCTCCCCTCCTGTCGGAGAACCGTTGAAGATCAGTCTGCCAACCTTGGTTTCGAGAAGAGAGACGAGATCGGAAAAGTCGCGTAGGTCGTCTGCAGTACCCAGAATCGTCGCCGTGAGGTTCCCATCCAGGCGGCGGGCTATTTCCAAAAGGTCTTCCCGGCTTTCCGCATGCACCAGCAATGTCGCGGGGCCGAAAACCTCATCTTGGAGCACGCGCGAAAGCCGCGCTACAAATGCGAGGTCGAAAAAAACTAACTCAGCAGCGAGGCGAGCTTCTTCTTAGCCAGCGGTACTGCATACGCGGCGGAAGGATTATGCGCGATTGCTTTCGAGGCCTTGCGGTAATAGTCAACCGCCTTGCCGTTGTCGCCTAGCTTTTCGTAGGTTTGGCCAATCATGCATTGAATGAACGGGTCGTTCTGGTTCGCTTTTTGAAATTCCTCAAGCGCCGTCTTGTAATCTCCGCCGTAGAACGCGACATATCCTTGCAAGTTGGGAAGAAATTGTGCCTGCTCGGGATTGGTTCCCTTGTCGAGGATGGCCTTCGCCGCTGCGACATGCTTCTGCACTTCGGCTTGATTCCCACTTCGGGCAGCGATGCGTGCCTGCGCGTGTTCCCAACGGAACTCCCAAAGGTCTTGGCGAGCCGGTTGGATGCCGGATTCCTTCAATCCAGTGTCGTGGCCTACCCCATACCAGTGATAGGCGGTGTCCAAATCGCCTGAGTCAATGCAAACGCGAGCGGCCTCGTCGGCAATCTCGCCTTGCTGAAAAAAGTTCTTCACACCCCCGTAGTAGTCGAAGACCTGCTGTTCGTATTGGACGGTTTTCTCGCAATTTCCCTCGAAGGCATACGACGTAGCCATCGCCCGTTGCCCTATTGCTTTTTGCTCAGGCGTATCCGCAACTTGAATTGCCTTCCTAAGATACTTGCGGGCCTCCTCACCCTGACCCATGAGGTCGAGGACACTCCCCGCCGCGATGATGGCCGGAACGGAATTCGGAGACATTTGGAGAGTCTTGCGGTAGAGCGCCAGTGCGTCATCCAGCTTCCTTTCACGCATCAATTGCTGCCCTTGCCGGATGAACTCGGGCTGTTGCGGCTCGCTGCCGGGCGTCTGCGCTAATACCGACGCAAGAGAAGCCGAAAAAACGAGAAAGGTTCGGGCAACGACGGCGATAGTCACTTTCACGAGCGGAATTATCTCACAAAGCTGCTGGTCCGAAGATTTGGGAAGCGGGCCACTCGGCACTTCTCAGTCCTTCTACGGCTCGGCAGTGTCGACTGGTTCGTCACAGCAGCGTCACAATCAGGAGCTACGAAATTACTTCAGCTTCGCGTACTCGGCTTTCGCGGCGATAAGAACGGGAATGTCGCGGTCGGCGTCTTTCCACAGCTTGAGGAAATCCTGATATGCCGCCTTGGCCTTGGCGGTGTCGCCTTGCATGGCATACGCTCTGCCGATTTGGAGATGCGCGAGAGCCCCGTTTAGATTGTTCGTTACGATACCGGCGTGGTCCAGAATCTTCTGAAATTCAGTTGCAGCTTCGCTGCCTTGGCGCATAAGCAGAAAAGCGAGCCCCCGGAGATACGCGGGATATAAGCTAGCAACTGTACTCAACTCATATGGGGACGCAGCTTCGAGATGCTCAATCGCCTCGTGAGGATGCTTGCGCGCAATCTCAATTGAAGCGAGAATGCAGGGGAGCCAATAACCGTTGAGGAGAGTATCGCGTGGGTTGTCCTTAGCCAGTCCCATGACCATTTCCTTGGCCTCGGTCGAATTACCAGCTCGGGCCAATGCCAGAGCGGCCCGAACTTGCACATCACGGGTGGACGCTATGGACATTGCGAATTGAATCCGCGGCCGGGCTTGGTCCACGTAACCTAAATCGACTTTTGACCAGACCCTTTCTACCTCCATTCCAGCAACCGCTTCCATCTCCTTGCTACGGCGGGATAAATCGACCGCCCGACGAAAGAACTCTTCGGATTTTCTTAGGTGCCCGGAGAAAAGTTCTGTGGATGAGTGAATGTCGAGAAGGTCACGTTCAATATCCGACTTCCCTTTGGCCCATTCGATTTGACGCTCCATCTCCGCTATGTCGCCCTCGACGAAAGCAACCTGATAGCGCGCCTGGTGCAAAGGTGGGTACTCAAGGTTCCGCGCTAATGCCTGTTTGTAAATAGCCTTCGCGTCCGCCGGACGATTCAGACACAAATAGTCGTGTATCAGATTGTTGTGCACGACGGCGCTGTTTGGCTTCATCCGGAGTGCTTCGAGGCCGGAGTTTACCGCCTTCTGATATTCCCCTAGTTGACTATAACTAACTGCGAGAGTCGCTACAGGCCTGAAGTCGCGTGGATACATGCTCGCCCACGCTTCGTAAGCTTGAATGGCCTCTTCTATTTCTCTCGTAACAATTTGATAATAAGTGGCAGTGATTTGAATCTGCTCTCGCTCGCTTGCCCGCCCGCGCAATTCGTATGCTTTCGTAAGGCACTGACCAGATGCCGCCAAATCTTCGACATTGTAATAGTAAATTCCGAGATTTGCGTAGGCCAGGGCGAACTCAGGGTCGAGCTCTATGGCACGCTTATACAATGGAACGGCAGCGGCATCGTCATCACTTCTGACAGCAAGAGTGTACGCCTTAAGCGCCTCAATCGAAGGTGTAGTTGCTTGCTCCAGTGGCACATCATACTTCTGTACCGTGCTCACCGACTCACCCAGCTTGTTGCGAATGTCCGAAGCGGCCTTTCCCAGAGCATCCAGCACATGGTTTTTGTCACTTGCCTCCGCTTCTGCGCTGGCTAACGATTCGCCGCTACCGCAGTTGACCGCCTTGAGCGTCAGAAGATAGCGCGTGCCAATCTGCGCTATCGAACCGTCTAGCACCGCTGCGCTCCCCATCCTCTGGCAGAGTTCTCTCGCAATCTCCGGCGTGAGCTTAGCATTCGGCTTCTGGCCCATCATCTGTAGGACCTGCTGAATTTGCTGGTCAGGGATAATGCTTAGGAATGGTGATTGTTCGAGCTGTACGGAAAGCCCCTGCCGCAGAGTGCCCTCGAAGACCGTGTCGCCCGTCGTGTTCGTGAAATCCGCGAGTACAACGGTGTCCTTGTCAGTCAGCGCGTGCGCCTTTCGCGGGTAAAAAAGCAAGCCGCACACCGACGCAATGACCAAAATAATCGTGACCACCAGGATTGCGACCGTTGGTTTTTTCTTCTTAGCGCCGGAGACACTTAGAGATTGCGCTTCCCTCTGCGCGCTTATCTTCTTCGGCAATTCGGGGTTCCCGGCTCCATCGGCATATAAGTTGTAGATATGAATGCGAACGCCGTGCTTGACCTCGACTTCGCCAACGTCGTGCAACATTGGACGCCAGCCACTAAGCTGGCCAATGACTTCCGCCACCTCCCTTGATACGAGAATGTGTCCAGCATCTCCGCAATCCATCACCCGCTGTGCGATATTGATGCCGCCACCTGCAACGTTGCGGTTCGCGTTAATGTCAGCGACGCGGTAGACCGGACCGGAATGAATGCCCATTCGGAGTTTTACGTCAGGATGGTTGTACAAAATCCGACTTAGCTCTAGCGCGCAGCGAACGGGGGCCTCTGCATCACGAAAGAAAACAAGGGCTATGCCGTCTCCCGTGGGGAGGCGAATGAGTTCTTCGCTGGCCTCGGCTCGGGCAAATTCTGATGTCTGGCGCACGACTTCCTGCAATTGCATCAACAGTTGTTCCTGCTCGTCCATCGGCAATTTTGAGTAGCCCACGATGTCCGTGAACAGAACATGCGCAATTTCCAAGGTATGGCTGGTTCCGGAGTCGGACGTGTGGGTTGGTCTTGGAGGCGAGTCAGACATTAGCTGCGCATGTTACGTCAGCTTACGAGCGCGGGCAATGCGTTGGCGGCACTTGGCCCTATCTGTTCCCTTTTAGTAGGCTGAAACCGCGCATCAATCTGCGTCCGATTGAGGTTTTCAGTCGTTCATCCACCGCCACCGGGTCTCGATAGGAAAGTTGGGATTCGACACTTTCAGATCTCTTCACCGACGGATAATCGAGGAGCTTGTCGCCAGTCCGGGTGTCCACGTGCGCCTCTTCGGCGCCGAGCTGATCGCTCAAGGTGTCGGGATGATTTTTGTCATCGTGGTCCAGACGTCGAGTGCGAAGTCTAGCCCACAGCCAATATGCGGAAGTTCCGTTGAAGACACTATGAATCTCCTGCCCGCATAACATGTCTACTTGCTCGCCGCAACCTCCTGCTCGAGTTTTCCGACGGTTTTCTTCAACCAGCTGAGGACAATGGCTTGGAGCTTGTAGGGATCACCACGGGTCTTGAGCGACTCGACGGTGTCACCCTCTTCGTTCAGCGGGATCTTGTGGCAGATGTCGCCGCGCGAGTTGCGCACTTCAGCTGGCGCAAACTCGCTCAAGAAGCAGCTGGAGCATGCGTGCTCTTTTTCTTCAAGTCCCACGTTTAGGCAGGTGATCGAGTCACGAAAGATCTCCGGGGCGTGGCGGACTTCCCGAACGGAGGGGTGGTAGCCCCCTTTCTCGATCATCTCGATTTCAAACTTCAACTGCTGAATCATTTCCTTCCTGTCCATGCCCATCGGCGTACTCCTTACCGGCAGCGCGGCGGTTGCCGTTCCAGCTCTATCAGAGTCCCTGGACCACCCTAGTCGACGTTCCGTTCACGAATTCCGCTGCCAGGTCGATTACTCGTGGTCAACGGATTCATCAACATCGATGACCAAGTAAATTCATTCCCTCTCGTAACGCGCAATCTCTCTTCTGCACCAATTTCCGGCGGTAAAAACGCTGCAACGCCGGATCTCGGCGCACCGCGTGTGCTCCCGCCTCACCCCAGAGAAAGCGCAGCAGCGGGTTGCCTTGTTTACTCAACCCACCGAGCCGCTGCCTCCCTCCACTGGAGTATTCTCTCGGGATCATCCCTACATAACTAGCCAGGGCCTTGCTGTCAGCGAATCGACTCGCTGGTTTAGTTTCTCGATCTCCGCTTCGAATTTCTCGTACATCGCCTGCAACTCGCTCCGCCGATAAGCGGCATGAGGCGCCAAGGGCAACGATGCGATCATGTGTTGGCCTGCTTGGCTCCACAGGGCGGGGCCTCGTCGCAAACCATTCGCCAAGGCGATCGACTGCAGCGCATTTTGTATCCGCGTCCGCATGCGTACCCACTGATGACGGTGTCGCACCAAGGCCCGCAGATCCTGTAGCTCCTTCGAAGGCAGCCAGATCGCCGGAAAACGGTCTTCCATCAGCAGTTTCAGAATCAAGCCTGCATCTCGCCGATCATGTTTCTGCTTCCGCGGCTCGGCTGCCCGAATCACTGCCGGGTTACCAACCTGGCATTCCATTCCCAGCTCTTCCAGCAGGTTCACAAACCACTGCATCGATCCCGTGGCTTCGATGCCCACACGCACCGGGCGTGGAAGCGCAGAATAAAACTCTCGCACCTTGTTTCTTTCGTGCAGCAGAGTCATCTTCACCAGCTCCCCCGTTTCGGTGTCCAGCATCGCCAACGTTTGCTGGCGAGTGTGAAAGTCACATCCTATAATTCTCATCTCGGCCTCCTTCGGTCCGAGCACTGTTAGGGTGAACACCGAAACAGTCTACTCGGGCCGTCGCGAGGCCGACGTCGTTATGGCATCAACCGGACAAATCGTCCACTTAGACGCGCGCGGCGCAGCCTGGATTAGCTCGCGAGCCGTCCCATCGCCACCCTCACAAACGCTTCGTCCCTCAGGCCGAGAACAACGCGCCCATTAACCTGTCCCTTTTTGAGCCGGCTGAACACATCATTTATGGATTCCAGTGGCAATGTTTCAATCGTCGCCTTCACTTTGCCCTCTCCAGCAAACGCAAGCGACTCTTCAAGGTCCAAGCGAGTGCCAACGATCGAGCCCCGTATCGTGTAGCCGTTCAGAACTACGTCGAAAATCGAAACAGGAAACTCGCCGGGCGGCAAGCCATTAAGCACGCAAGTCCCACCACGACGAAGCATGCCGACCGCTTGCCTGAAGGCGATGGGTGAAACCGCTGTTACCAGTACTCCATGCGCGCCACCGATTTGTTTTTGGATTGCCTTCGTTGGGTCCTGTGTTTTCGCATCAACCGTGATTTCAGCCCCGAGCTTCCTTGCGAGTGCCATCTTTTCTGGTCCCAGGTCCACCGCGGCGACGTGCAGACCCATTGCCTTCGCGTACTGGACGGCCACGTGGCCCAAGCCGCCTATTCCTGAAATCACCACCCATTCACCGGGTTGCGCCTCGGTCATTTTCAATCCTTTGTAGGTGGTGACACCGGCGCAGAGGATGGGGGCCGCATCCACAAACGAAAGATTCCTGGGAATTCGTCCCAAATAATCTGCTTGGCCTAATGCGAACTCCGTAAAAGTTCCGTTCACGGAATAACCGGAGTTTTGCTGCTCGGGGCAGAGCGTTTCCCATCCGGAAAGACAATAGTCGCAATGTCCACACGCGCTGTGCAGCCATGCGATTCCAACGCGGTCGCCTTCCTTTAAGTGTGTGACACCCGGCCCGAGAGCCGCGACGATTCCTGTTCCTTCGTGCCCCGGGATGAGCGGCAGCGTTGGCTTGATTGGCCAGTCGCCGTCCGCGGCATGCAGATCCGTGTGACATACGCCAGTCGCAAACACTTCTACCAGTGCCTGGCCTGGCCCAGGCGTTGGGATCGGAACTTCTCGCACGACCAACGGCTCCCCAAATTTTTCAACAACCGCCGCTTTCATAGTTTTTTTGTTTGGCACTTTTCATCTCCATCTTGCCCGGAATCCCACCACTGTAGCTTCGGTTCAAGCAACTGTATGTATCATTTGGCACAGTTGGGTGTGACACGGATCACGGAGTCTGGCGGTGACAGATACGAGTGCCCGGGGAATGTGCACTGCTCGGCACCTTTGTTGTGATTTGGAAAAGTGTGCAGTTTTATACAGTCGCAGGATTGTGAATCGTTTTACGATTTTCCGATTTTCAAGGAAATATTAATGCCACTCGTTGAACTCGAACCAGCGAGTATGAGTGCACCAACCATCGGAACAGCACCACCACGCAAGCCATTCGATCGTCGTCCGGGCAAGCTTGAAAGAGAAAGGCGCCGGAGGAGTTGATGCGAAACTTCGGGGTTTTGAAAATCTCGGGATTGTGTATTGCAACCAGCCTGTTATCGACGCTCGCTTTGGCACAACAACCTAGAGGATCCACTAGCGCCGACAAACCTGCGCCTGCGGGACAAGAGAAGAATACCCCGGGCAAGTCTGAGACCAACGCTTCCGATTATGCCGGTGCGGAAGCTTGCAAGACCTGCCACCAGGACATTTACGATGGCTGGGAGAAAAGCCCTCATTGGAAACAGACGTACAAGGAAGGCGGCATCGCGAAACACGGCTGCGAGGATTGTCATGGCGCGGCCGCCAGCCACGTCGCTGATCCGTCGGACACTTCCAAACTCTTCCTCTTCGAAAAAGCTTCCACCAAAGAAATTAATGCGCGCTGCTTGACATGCCACGCCGGCGGTCCGCAACACATGAATGCAATCAACTCCATCCACTCGGCCAACGATGTGAGTTGTATCTCCTGCCATTCTCCGCACCACGCGGCGACGAATGAGTTCCTCCTGGCGAAATCGCAGCCCCAACTTTGCTACTCGTGTCACCTCCAACAAAAAGCTCAGTTTAGTATGCCTTTCCGTCACCGGGTAAACGAAGGGCTGATCGTGTGCACCGACTGCCACAATCCGCATGGCACGGTGAAGCCCAAACAACTGCAGACGTCCTCCACGCAGAATGCGATCTGCTTCAAGTGTCACACGGAAAAGGAAGGACCATTCGTGTTCGAGCACCCACCGGTCAAAATCGAAGGTTGCCAGTCCTGCCATCTTCCCCACGGCGGAGCAAATATGCACATGCTGAGGGTAAGCAATGTGAACTTGCTATGCCTTCAGTGCCATACGAACTCTAGTTTCAGCGGTGCGACGAACACACCCTCGTTCCACAACCAGCAGACTTATTTCCAAGCATGCACGCAATGCCATGCGCAGATCCACGGTTCGAACTTCGATCCAAGGTTTTTTAAATAGAGGCCGACATGAACTCGTGCGCGCCCTTGACGACGAGACACGAAGCAGCTGCGCGATCTGCTCGAACCGCGGATCGAAATAGACAGGGGGTCATAAACCATTGCCCTGTATCCCGCTTCCGGCGTCTCCTGATCGTGTTCGCGGCATTGTTTCTCTCGCCCGTTTCACAGGCTCAGAACACCTCTGACGATAACAAAGGGATCGACTCGGGCGGCTACAACGTTCATCAGTCCATTGAAGCTGGATATCGCGCGAATTGGATTAGCGGTGACCAAGCCACCTACAACACGTTTATTAATCTCGGCCAGGGTTTTCGCTTGTTCGACTACTCGCTGAATATGCGCTCGCTCGACCACAATGGCCTGTTGTTCGATAACCTCAGCTTCAGCAACTTTGGTTATGGTGGTGACCCTGACACGGTGAGCCGGTTGCGCGTAGAGAAGAACAAGATTTATGACTTTCGCGTGCTTTTCCGCCGGGCCAAAATCAATTGGGATTGGAACCTACTAACCAACCCGCTAAATCCAGCGAACTCGAACCCGGCCGTTCCGATCACGAGCTCGCCACATGCGATGGACACAGTGCGCCGCCTGCAGGACTATGACTTGACCCTTCTTCCGCAATCAAAAGTTCAATTCCGGCTCGGCTACTCGAGGAACCGCGAAACGGGTCCGGGAGGTTACACTACCAATCTTCCAGACGATGGCGCGGGCTCAATTGCGCTTCTGAACGAGCAATATAGCTACACGACGAACGCCTATCGCGCGGGTGTCGATTTCAGGATCCTGCCACGAACAACCATTTCCTATGATCAATTCTTAAATTACTTCAAGCAAGACAACGTAATTACGGATAATGCCCTGCAGAACGGCACAGCACCGCTTGTTCTTTCAAATGGCACACCCGTGGATTTGGGTATCGTGTGGGATACGGTGAACGGTTCCCCGTGCGCCGCGCCGATTCTAACCTCCAACGTGGCCAACCCCAACTGCGATGGCACGCTGTCTTATGGCCAGGTAGGACGGCCTCGAAATTTCATGCCGACAGAACGTTTCCGCTTCCAGTCGAACTACTTCAAGAATTTCGAAACATCCGGTTCGGTGGGCTACAGCAGCTCCGACAACAGAATCAATGACTTCAACGAAATCGCGCAAGGATGGACCGGGCGAACAATCAGCCGTGGCAGCACGACCGCGGGGCCGGCCCAGGCGAAGCGCGTTTCAGTGAACGCTAATTGGTCCGGAGTTTACGCCGTTACAGACAAGCTGCGCATACTTGACGAATTCAGGTACGACAACTGGCGAATCCCGAACATGTGGGCGTTCAACGAGACGGCTCTGTTCACAACCGGGAGCGGCCTGCTTTCTGCCATTACGCCAATCCCTGGAACGTGTGTCACGAACCCGGTTACCTGTCCGAACCACAATTCCAGTTCGGGAGCAGATATTACCCAAGGCATCTGGTCCACATTCCTGGCGCAAAACCTGAAATCGAACACGTTTCAGGTTCAGTATGATTTCAACCGGAAACTGGGTGGCCGAATTGGCTATGTGTATACAAGCAGGACAATCTCGTCATTCAATGCCCAGAATTTTTCTCAAGAAGTTTTTTACCCGACACTTGCAGCACGCGGCGATTGCGCGGTTACTTCTGCCTGCACGGCCGGGCCGGGTGGTTCTCTGATATTTTCGGGCCCCGCGGCCAGTAACGACACTTCCCGCAATCTTACCGGCATCAACGAAAACATCCTGTTGTTGGGATTGACTGCGCGGCCAATCGACAGCCTTCGCATCAGCGGCGATTTTTCATTCGGCTACAACGATTTCTCGTTTACGCGAGTCAGCCCGCGGCAGGTGCAGATCTACAAGGTCCATGCAACCTACAAGCCACGCACCTGGGTGAATCTGGATGGCGCGATTGATATCCACGAAAATCGTGACAACGTCGCTACGGTCAACAACATCGAGCATGGCAGGACTTACAGCTTTCTCACCACGCTCATGCCGAACTCAAAATTGTCGTTTAATCTCGGTTACGATTACACGAACATCTACATACAGGCGGATATTTGTTACTTCTACGGGTTCGCCCCACCCACACCACCTCTTGTCGGATGTCCGACCGATTCCGCGGAATTCAATTCGCTGGGCGCGTTGTCCTCATACAGCAGCAGGCAACATTTCGCATATTTCGACCTCATGTGGAAGCCGATGAAACGCGTCACCACGATTCTCGGTTACTCCGGGACATTTGTGGGTGGCAACGAAATCCTGCGCAACGGTTCGGTGATTGAGCCCCCACTGAACTCGCTACAGCCAGTCGGGACGCTCGCCTTTAACTACCAAAGGCCGTATTTCACACTGATTCTGGATTTGTACAAGGGGCTCAGTTACCGGACAACATGGAACTATTACGGGTTCAACGGCAAAGGGCCTACACCGATGAACGTGCCCGGGCTTGCGGTTGCGTCGAATCTGATCCCGCCCGCCAATGCATTCAATCCGGAAGATTTCAACGGCAGTACAGTCACGTTTGCATTTCGCTATGCTTTCTGAATTGCATGAGCATTGACATCACGCTGGTTCTTGTCCTAAAGCTAGACAAATTCCCGGGGAGGGATGAAATGAATCATCGGATAGTTCTCATGGGATGGGCAGTTCTTCTGTTGGCTGTTCTGGTACTGGCTGTCTCCACGTCGGCGCAGGATGCAGGCGCTCTTTTCAAGGCCAAGTGCAGCACATGCCACGCGGCCGATGGCAGCGGCAACACTCAAATGGGGAAGACCTTAGGTGTGCCGGACCTGCATTCAGACGAAGTGCAGAAAAAAACGGACGCGCAGTTGATCGATGCCGTCACGAATGGCTCCGGAAAGAAGATGCCGGCATATAAGGGTAAGCTGACGGACGCCCAGATCAAGGATCTCGTCGGTTACATTCGAGGTCTGGCCAAAAAGAGCTGAAGCGTGCAGCGCAAAGGGCATCATCACGAAACAGCTGTGTGAGGATTGAACAGTTACACCCTTCGACAACTTCTAATCTGTTCCTCTCCGACCACGCTTCCGAGCTCCGTGGGAAGAGTGGCGTCCAATACGTGAATCTTTCCCTCACCTGCATCCTCTAACAGTTCTGCGTCCTTCAGAGTCTGAAGGAAGACGTCGATAAACTCGTCAGCCTTCTCCTTCGGGACTTTGAAGAATCCACAGCGGAGTAACGAAGCCATTCAATTCAGTTTGCGCGAATGCGCATGGCTACGCGCCATGCACCTCGTCTAAGCGGGCGCGAAATCCCTTTGCCCAGGACCGGAACGCGGCCTCGATGTCGCCCCATTTCTTAACGGTATTAAGGCCACTAAACCATCTCCGGCCACTTTTACCGGTCACGAACGCTACCAAGCGCTCGCCCGACACCGAATTGAGAATTTCCCCTTCGATATTGACCTTGCCTACGCTCACCCTGGGAACCAACAGACTTGCGCCGGGTGCTACTCCGACGGTTGCAGCGGTCGCAGCTCCCTTCACCGCTGCATTCTTCCCGCCGCCCGTGGGCTCTACATTCGTGATTGCCACGCGCAGCTCGGCTACGTCCGGACCAGGGGCCGTCACGATTTGATAGCTTCCGGATTTCGCAAGTTCATTGGTGACGGCCTGATGGAAATACTTAGCCAACCGCTCCAGATCGTCCGGGTCAATACCGCGGTCTCGAGCCTCCGGAAGCAAATAGATAGTAATTGGGTCAAAAATGAACTTATTGTATTTCTTAAGGACCGTCGGGTCCTTCATATAGAGAAGCAAGTCGCCATTCTTCGCGTCGGGAACAAGCCCAGAATAGTCGCCCAAGAACGGGTCCGACGTTTGTTGTTGGTTGGCGGAGTCCTGCGCACGCACAGCGGAACCGATAACGAGGACTGAGATAGTCAAAAGGCTCAGAAAAGCCAAATGCGAAAACAGTGTTGCACTGATCGTTCGAAAATTCTGTGACCCAGGGCCGATTCCGCTTTTCGCGAGGATTGTTCTTGCAGAACGTTGGTCATGCATATCAGCCTCCAAAGACAAGGATCGTACAAAAATTTCGCGCAGTATATGCTTTCACGGAACTCGAGACAACAGATTCACCACTCGAGCGGTGTGGGAAAGAAGCGTTGCACCGTCACACTCTGAATCAGGACCTGGCGGGCACGCGCCCCTTGCGTGTGTGGATGTCGCTCCCAGGCGCTGACAAATCCCATTGGCGATTTCTGTGTCGATTGCAGAGACTACATGCAGAGAGTATATTGCGGCGTACCTTAGAAAGAAATCTCAAGTGGAGGCTTTGGCAAATGAGTCCACTACTCTACACAGCAAGCGACGATCCTAAACGTAATGGAAAAACACCAGCTTTTGAACCTTTATCCGTCTCCGGTCTGCAGCCGAAAGTGTCGAACACAGACTCTTCACGAAGGAGCTTTTTCAGAATGACCATTGGAGGAGCATTCGCGGGATTAGTGGGCGCGACGGGAATGCAGTTCGCGGCACCATACCGGGTTTTGGCGCAGACGGCGCTCGGCCCCGATGCCGCGTTGCAGGAATTGATGGATGGCAATAAGCGTTTCACCACTGACCGCCGGACCGCATGCGATCACGACCTCGCTATTTTGAAAGAGCATACGATTGAAAAGCAGGAACCGTTCGCCGCCGTATTGTCGTGCGCAGATTCCCGCGTACCCATTGAGTTGGTTTTCGACCAAACTATCGGCCATATCTTTGTTACGCGTATCGCCGGAAATATCGCCACCTCGGAGATCATCGCAAGCCTTGAATATGGCGCGGGGGTGCTGGGGACGAAGGTGATCCTGGTGATGGGACATGGCGGTTGCGGTGCGGTGAAGGCTACCATTCAAGCGAAAGAGGTGCCGGGGCAGATAAGCGCGCTCTATCCACATATCCAGCCCGCTGTGGATCAAGCGGGACCAAATCTAGAGGCCGCGACAAAAGCGAATGCCAAGATACAGGCGGCACTTCTGCGCCAGGCGTCGATTGTTATTTCCAGTTTGGTAAAGGAAAATAAGCTTAAGGTTGTCGCCGCGTATTACGATATCGGCACGGGCGCCGTTTCGTTGCTGGAGTAAATTTAAGGAGAATCGCATATGAAAATGAAACACTCTCACCCCGCCGTCTTCCTGTTCCTCCTCATTGTTTGCTTCGCTCTGGCCGCTTCCACGCAGGACAAGTCGCCTCCGGAGTCTTATTCCGGCGTGGCGATGGGCACAGGTGGGGGCGCGGGCGGCAAAACCATCCAATTCGATTTTCGCATCACGCAATACACCACCGATGAACAAGTCCAGAAGTTCGCTCAGCTCCTGAAGGACCAGGGCACCAATGTCCTTCGCCGCGCCTTGGAGAAGGAAGATAAGGGACGCTTCAACGTCGTCGGTTCTACGGGCACTCAGATCGCTGTGGCGCGCAAACGGTAGCAAGGCTCCGACACCATCATTACCATCGTTACCGCTCGAACCATGCCTTTCATGGAGCTTTACAACAACGGACGCAGCACGGACTACCCGTTCGGTTTTCTTCAAGTTACTCTCAATGACAAGGGTGAGGGTACCGGTCAAATCATGGCCGCGGCCAAAATCCGGTTCGATCAGAAAAAAGGGCAGTACGAAATCGAAAGCTTCGGCAATCAGTACATCAAGGCTGTCAACGTTCGCCCCTGGAAATAATCATTGTTTGCCCTGTTCAGCGGAGAGGCTGCGGATAATCGGACATTGCCGTATTCCGGTGCGAGGAATTAGCGGGCACAGGTCAGCAGGGTGTTGTGAGCTTTGTTATAATTAGTCAAGATGCCGGCTCGAAATCGCTCCGCTCAATTCACGCCATCTGCGTATTCAGTTTTTGTTTTGATCGTAGCAATCTGCTGCGCCTCCGCATGTGCGGCTTACTCTGTTCTGACGCATGAAGCTATTATTGACGCAGCGTGGAAAGACGACATCGTGCCTACGCTGCTAACGCGCTTCCCGAACGCGACTCCCGACGAACTGCTCCAGGCCCATGCCTACGTTTACGGCGGGGCAATTATTCAGGACATGGGTTACTACCCGTTCGGCAACAAGTTCTTCAGCGACCTGACCCACTACGTACGCAGCGGTGATTTTGTACTCGCCTTAATTGACGAATCCAAAGATCTGAACGAATACGCTTTCGCGCTGGGCGCGTTGGCGCACTATGCTGCGGACACCTCAGGCCACCCGCTTGCAACCAATCGTGCGGTTGCAATCATGTATCCCGAGCTGGAGAGGAAATACGGATCGGTGGTCACGTACGAGGAAAAACCCTCGGCGCATATGAAAGTGGAATTTGGTTTTGACGTGGACCAGGTAGCCAAGGGACATTACGCGCCCAAGGTCTATCATGACTTTATCGGATTCGAGGTCTCCAAACCGGTTTTGGAAAGAGCGTTCGCAAAAAATTATTCACTCGATATGTCCAGCGTCTTTTTTAGCGTGGATCTGGCAATCGGCAGTTACCGTCACGCTGTCTCAACCGTTATTCCACGCACCACCAAGGTCGCTTGGCATCTCAAACGACGTGAGATCCAGCACAGCGACCCCAGCGAGACCAAAACCAAATTCGTTTACAACATCTCGAATTCTGGTTATCGCAAGGATTGGGGCGACGTTTACGAGAAGCCGGGTTTCTTCGCGCGCTTCAAAGCGCTGATCGTGCGCCTGTTGCCCAAAATCGGTCCGTTCAAAGCGCTCGCGTTCCATCCGCCCCCGCCGGATGTAGAACAAATGTACATGCACAGCTTCAACGAAACACTGGACCATTACCGAGCCCTGCTGCTTGCTCAACAGGAGGGCAAACTCCAACTGCCCAACGACAACCTCGACACCGGCGGAATAACCGGACCTGCAGACTATAGACTCACAGATGAAACCTACGCAAAGCTGCTGGACAAAACAAACGGCAAACCTATTTCGGACCCTCTACGCCTGGACATTCTCGCGTATTACGCTGACCCAAATAAGGAATTCGCAACCAAGAAAAACCCGGAGGCTTGGCAAAAAGTTCTCGATCAATTGGGTAATTTGAAAGCCAGACCCACCGCTGACGTGCCCACCCGCTGACTTCATCTTTAACAGAAGGGCCGGAAGGAAATCTTGCGGGCAGGCACCGTTAGGTATAGCTTCATGAATAGCCCGGAGATGCAGTGACCTCGATTGCATCCAAAACTTGGGACATGCTACGGCTCATCCGCCATGGCGGTCCTGCTCTCTGTAATGTCGCCGTCACGAATTCCTGCAATGCTGCCTGTGATTTCTGCAACTTTGCCCGGGGCAAAGTCGCGTCCCGCGACTTGCGATGGATTGATGCTGATCGGTTCGGCAGCGCGCTGGACATCCTGCACAAACGCGGCGTTCGCTATGTCAGCTTTTTTGGCGGCGAGACTCTACTCCACCCGCGGCTTGCCGAAATGATCGAGATGTCTACTAAGAGAGGCATGGGTCCTGCCGTCATTACGAATGGCTGGCTGCTCCCCATGCAGCTCGATGACCTCGCCGCCGCCGGTCTCAAGACGGTCTACATATCAATCGACGCTGCCGCGATGACCGCTCACGAAGAAAATCGCGGCCTGAAGGGTCTCGGCGAGCGCATTCGCTCGGCCACAGCGCGAATGACGAGTTTTGGTATGACGGCGCTTGCCCAGGTCACCATGAGCAAATTGATCGGCGACTATCGCGCGCTTGTCCCTTTGCTGCGAGAACTCGGATTTTCCGCTGTCGCTTTCTCCTATCCTCAGCAGGCGCGTCTGGGCTCTTCTTCTCTCGCCTGGTCGTCTGACTCGCGTCTGGTCAACTTCGAATCTACCGAACTGGTCCAAGCTTTTGACGCCGTCGATGATTTGCGCGAGCTGTTTCCCGTCAATAATCCGCGCGCTTCGGTCGCGGACATGAAGCAGCATCTGCGCGGGCAGCCGGAGCGGTTCGTTTGTTATGGCGGGTACAAAAGTTTTTATATGGATTGGAATTTTGAAATGTGGCGCTGCGATGCGTGGGACAAACCCATGTGTACGGTATGGGAGTTCGCGGAAACACCGCTAATACGAGATGGCTGCACCGCATGCATAGCCGATTGCTATCGCGATTCCAGCGTGATGCTACACTTCGCGGTCTCCTTGGGCGACGCGATCGATCGCCTGGGAGAAGGACGTGTGCTCGCCGCGGTAAAGACTTTAGCCACCGGGCGCAATGTCACATCCTTAAAGGCTGTCGTCGAAAACGCAGGCGTACTCGCGGGACTAGCCAAACGGGGTTGAGATTCTCTTTCTATCTCTTTCATATCTTCGAATGGTTAACCGGCTCACGAGTCAGGTGGGACATTCCAATTTGCGGACAACCAGCGGTTACACGCATTTCACTGAAGCATTCAAGCGTGAAACTGTTGAACGTTTGGCACCCAAACGGGCGTCCTGTACTCAAGTGGCCCAGTTGTACTCAATTGAAAACGCCGTTAAGCCCATGTAAGATGAAGTAGTTCGGGAATTTTTCTTCAGCGATTCCGAAGGGCCTGTAGCTCAGGTGGCTAGAGCGCGCCGCTGATAAGGCTGTTAGGACATTTCTCTTACCCCAGACTTTTCAACGTAATAGCCTAACCCTTCATTCAGTTGCCGTGTTTCCACTCTTCGCTGATGTTTAACCTATTTCGCTGATTTTTGATCCATACCGGACGCTAAACGGACACCAACAGTTGAGAGGCTAGAACTCACTCAGGAAATAAAGCGAGCGCATGAGCCTTTCTCGTAAGGCGGTTTCCTCACAAAGCAAATGGTCATCGCACAAGAGGGATGAAAACTCCGCTCAGTACAGCACAATGTCAGCAATTCTCGACATTCCGATGGGCGGCTTCATAGGGCCATGAAAACTAGACATAAACGCGAAAACACCTGAATGGCTGGGCGTTTTTCGTCGGGTTGGGGACGTTCGTACAGAGAATAAAATGCTATACGCAGCAGAGTGCATCGCTTTTCCCCAGGCACCACGTAATACCCGCACCGTTTTTAATTCTCTTCGATGAGGGCACCCCGGCGATCTGAAAGCGCGCAATCACACCGTGCTCGTGTCCACGCATTGCCTACTCGCGCTTCCGATACAGCACTAATCGGGGGTTAGCAGTCCTTGTACACGTCTGAGAAACCCAAATTCCGCGCCGGACGGTCAGTTGATCTTTTCAATGTCCGGCACGGTCCGCTCTTGTCCTTCAGCTCTCTTCGCACGAATTCCCGACCTGACTGGCACTATTACCAATATGCGCTGAAGAGCCCGCGCTGTTAGTATCGAGTGTGGCTCAAGATCATTCCGCTACCGGGCAAAACATCTCGCGCTACCGCGTACTGGAGGAACTGGGAAGCGGTGGAATGGGTGTCGTCTACAAAGCCCAGGACAATGACCTTGGGCGGCTTGTCGCTTTGAAGTTTCTGCCTGAGAACGCAGCCCAGGACCCCCTTGCCCTGGAGCGTTTCCGTCGGGAAGCACGAGGTGCGTCTGCACTCAATCACCCCAATATCTGCACTATTTACGAAATTGGGATCCACGAAGGACGCGCGTTCATCGCCATGGAGCACTTGGATGGCGTGACCCTGAAATACCTGATTTCTGCAGGTACTCTAGATACCGAACGTATTGTCTCGATCGCTATCGAGATCGCTGATGCGCTCGATGCCGCTCACAGCGAAGGCATCATTCATCGTGACATCAAACCCGCCAACATTTTCATCACGAAGCGAGGGCGCACAAAGATTCTCGACTTTGGCTTGGCGAAAAGCATGCGTCCGGATAGCCTCACTAGTCAGATCGCGGCGGGGTCGACCCAATCTCTGTCCTATGCCGACGACGAAGATCTCACTAGTCCCGGCACGGCTCTGGGGACTGTGGCCTACATGTCACCCGAGCAAGTACGGGCAGAAGAGTTAGACGGTCGCACGGATCTGTTTTCATTCGGTATCGTTCTGTACGAAATGGCGACTGGGAGATTGCCCTTTCAAGGAGGCAGTCCGGGCCTCATCGCCGAAGCCATCCTCAACCGCAATCCGGTAGCTCCCATGCGAGTAAACCCCAAGATTCCCCCGGCGCTCCAAGAAGCGATCAACAGAGCGTTAGAGAAGGACAGTAATTTGCGTTACCAACATGCGGCGGACGTACGCGCTGAACTCCAGCGACTTAAACGAGACATCGGCTCGGGCTGGACGGCGGCGAAAGAAGAAACAGGACCAGTCGCGTTATCAATCACAGATCGTTTATCTTCGAACGAGAAGCGGAGGGCACTGACTTCCTCCGCGAAAAGAGCTGCCCTTCGCCCACAGCGAGTCTCTAAGAATATTGACTCGCTTGCAGTTTTGCCATTCGAAAATGCGAGTGGCGACCCCGAACGCGAATACCTCAGTGACGGGATCACCGGGAGCCTGATTAATATCCTGGCGACAATACCGAAACTGCGAGTAATCGCGCAGAGCACCGTAGCTCGGTACAAGGGCCGGGAAATTGACCCTCAAGCCATCGGCCGCGAGCTCAATGTGCGCGCCGTACTCACTGGAAGAATAGTGCAAGGTGGCGGCTCTTTGCGCATTGGAAGTGAATTAGTCGATGTAGCCACCGGATCTCGACTGTGGGGTGAGCAATATAATCGCAAGCCTGACGACATTTTTATGGTCCAAGACGAAATTTCCACCGAGATATCCGGAAAATTGCGGTTACAGTTGACGCGGGCAGAAAAGAAGCGACTAACAAAACACCACACGGAGAACGCAGAAGCGTACCGGCTGTATCTAAGAGGCCGTCACTACTGGAACATGTGGACCGAAGAAGGGTTCTACAAGGCGATCGAGTACTTTCAGCACGCAATCGACAAAGACTCCAGCTACGCCCTCGCCTACGCTGGTTTGGCCGATTCCTATGTACTGCTGGGATGGAACAGTTATCTGCCGCCGAAGCAAGCATTCCCTAAAGGAATGGCTGCGGCCATCACTGCCTTGGGACTCGACATGGAGCTCGCTGAGGCCCGCACGTCTTTGGCAGCGTTGTTGTGGCTTCACGATTGGCAGTGGGAAGAGGCTCAGACAGAATTCAAGCACAGCCTCGAATTAGCTCCGACCTACGCAACTGCTAACCATTGGTACGCCGAGTATGCAATGACCATGGGGAGACACGCAGAGGCTATGGTCAGGATGAGGAGTAGCCAGCAGCTGGATCCGTTGTCGTTAATTATTAACGTCGCAGTCGGATGGGCCTTCTACCACGCTCGCCGATACGACGAAGCCATCGAACAACTCCAGCGAACTGTCGAATTGGACCCAGACTACCCCGTTACGTACTGGATTCTCGGCCTTTTACTTCGGAAAACGGGTCGCTACGAACTCGCCATCACTAAGGGTGAGAAGGCGGTGAAACTGTCCGGTGGTAGTCCTCTGATGTGCGCGGCGCTGGCACAGACCGTTGCGACGGCTGGTAGGACAGAGGAAGCACTTCAGATGCTTGATGATCTGACAAAACTAGCACAACAAAAGTATGTCGCGCCCTACTTCTTCGCCGGAATCCACGTCGGCTTGAGTGAGAACGACCGCGCGATTGAATACTTGGAGAAATCCTACGAAGAGCACTCTCACTGGCTTATCTACCTTCACATAGATCCAAGCATGGACCCTTTACGGGATGACTCACGATTCCAAAACTTGTTGCAGCGTATCGGCGTTCCCGCACTGACGGCCGCGAACTCGGCCTGAAGCAAGTCTGGGCGGGGTATGCAAAGTCGCGGTACTCGTCAGCAGCAGAAACGCTCTTTTCACCTCCCCCACTGATCACTTCACTAACTGATTGGCACAAACGGCGGTACCTTGAGCGGTTGTAGACGATTCTGGTTCGATGACGCCACCGGGACAAGCGCGGTCCTGGTCGTCGGGACATCGGCGATATTTTCGATCCTGCCTTTCCCAGTTTTTCCCCGAGAAATTTCGCGCCAGGATCGCCTAGGAACGACGATCGCCATCTCCCTCGACCTTTAGCATCCCCCGTTTTGTGGGAAGCTCTTCTCTCTAGGCCACCGCACGCATCGCTTGGTGGCTATTGCGCAGGGGTTCGTACACCTCTCCACTCACCCACAACCGATGCAGCAGTACCGCGAGCTTTCTGCCCACCGCCACCACCGCTCGTTTCTTGGCATTTTTTCCTCCGCGCTCCGCCAGCTTCAGTCCCCACCGCCGTAGATCACTGTCTTCTCCAAATGGCCCCAGAATATAATGTGCGCCTTGCACCAGCATCGTCCGCAAATAGCGGTCTCCTTCTTTACTGATGTGCTTCTGTGGTTCGCTCTGCCCAGAGTTCCGACGGCCAGGTCGCAACCCCAGAAAACAGCCGACATCCCGACTCTTCCGGAAGCGATGCGGGTCTTCTAGGGTCAGCACATACGTCAGCGCGATCTGTGTTCCTACACCCTTCACCTGTTTGAGCAGCGCAACGTGCGGGTAACTTTCTTTCGCGATTTTCTCTATCCCTGCGTCGTATTCCTGGATGCGCTCATTCAGGGATTCGATTTCTTTGAGCAACGGCTCCAGAACCTCGCGCAACTCGGTGCACCATCCCGCGGCCAGCTCCCGGCTCACCTGCTGCGTGCCACACCGGGGCAGTCGTAGGCCATAAGACTTCACCAACCCGCGGGCGGCGTTCACCAAGGCGGTTCGCGCACGCACCAGTTCGGCCCGCGCCCGGATCACCGTCAGGTGGATTTGCGCCTGGGCACTGCGATGCCGCACTGGCCCCAACAGCTCGGGATCGATCCGCGCCAGCCGTGCCAGCGTTCGCGCATCGTGTCGATCATCTTTTCGAGTGCTCTTGGTGATCAATTGCACCTTCTGGGCGTGCGCCACCAGCATCTGGTGTCCCAACTCCGTTAACAGCCGGCTGACCGAAGGCGAATGGGTTCCGGTCTCCAGGGCGATGAGACTTCGCGGTATCTTCGCAAAGGTCTGTTTCATCGCTTCCGGTGTGGTCGCTACTTTCTGTTCCAGAATGATTTTGCCTGCTTCATCTAAAACACAGTAGAACGACCAACGATCCCCTAGATCCACACCGATCGTTAGTTTTTGCTCCTTCAAAATTTCATTACTAAATGCCCGCATAGTGCTAATCTTCTTCATCGCCGGTCTCCTTTTCTTTGCGCCACGAGCGCGTCGAACATTGGGAGCATATCGCATCCCGCTGGAGACCGGCCTTCTCATCCCATCTGATTAATCCGAAACTACGCTTGACCGAAGGGCTAAGTCCCACCAGGGTCGTTCCAAAAAACAGAAGGGGAAAAACTTCAGGGGACCCGTTCGCGCACACAGCGGAACCCGACCACCATACTCCGAACGTTGGGTTTCAGGATGTAACGAGCAGAGATGCGTGACTGTCCCCTCACGACTCCGCGCCAGGAGCCGCCGCGCGAAACGCGATACTCGCCGCTCTCTGGGCCTTTCGGGTCAGATTCCTCCCTGTGGCTGTAATAAGTTATCCCATACCAATCCTGCACCCATTCCCAAACGTTCCCCAGCGTGTCATACAATCCGAATGCGTTCGGATGCTTCTCGCCTACCGGGTGGGTCGTGCCGCCCGAATTGTCACGGAACCATGCAACTTGAAGCAACGGGCCATATCGGCAGGAACTATCTCGCGCCCGTGCCGCGTATTCCCATTCCGCCTCTGTCGGTAGGCGATAACGGTAGCCGTCCCCCTTGCTATTGACCGCTTCACAAAATCTCTGCGCGTCTCCCCAACTTACGTTCTCGACCGGGAGATTCGGGCCCTTGAAATTGCTCGGATTGACAGACATCACGGCTTCATACTCTGCCTGCGTCACCTGAAATTTGCCCATCTCAAAAGGTCGGGTAATGGTTACTCGATGAACCGGCTTTTCTTCGGCGTAACAATCAGGATCTCCCGCCGAGCAGCCCATCATGAAGGTTCCCGCCGGAATGTTCACGAACTGCATGCGCTTGACCTTCTCTTCGCGGGCGGTTTTACAACGAATTCGCCCCCAGAGCAAGCCCGGCAATATCAGGATATCAGGGTACACTCCGTTCACAATACAACCGACCGTCGCAACGGTAAGTCTCCCCAGAAACTCCAATGCGCTGGAGCGGGTACGTCAGGCAGCAAGAAAAGATAAGAAATCATCCTTATCCACTGCGCCGCCTGGGCGTTGTCACCTAAGGTAAGAGCCGGATGCGGGAAATCCGCTCGTCCGGATCCGCGGAGGGGGTCATGGGCAACTGTGATCCCTACTCCGATTCTCCCGAGCCTTTGGTTGTCAACCGAAAGTCTACTCGGGCCGAGGGAGCCGGCGTTGTTATGAAATCAAGTTCGCTAGTTAATTTCGCCGGGCGAAAATTCGCGTACCGTTCGCGTACGGAACTCGTTGGTTTAGCCCGATTTTGGACGTATTGTTGGGGTAAGGTGCGTGTCGTCAACGGGACTTAGCGCATATACCCCGGTCTGTGGCACCGAGGGTCGCGGGTTCAAACCCCGTCGCTCACCCCAATTCTCCTCAATGTTTATGCATATTTCGGCGCTCGCCGTCGCTTACCGGACCTGATTTGTACACAAGACTGTACCCAAAAAATCAAGCTCCTCCCTTCTTCTGGTGGTTCCGCGATCTTCGTTTCGCGTTGAGGGCCTTCTGCAGTTTTTTCATCGCAGCGGATTTAACGGTGTCTTCAATCTCGATGTAGCTTCGCTCGGTCGTGGAGATGCTTCGCCGATTTCCTTCATAATCGAAAAAGAAGAACGTTTTCTCGTCACCGTGGAAAGCCTTGGAATCCGGCCTGCCGAGGCTGCCACCGAACGTATTGAAGCGCTTGGGCGCTTTCTCGCTGAAATTCAGCGGCTTGGCGTCGAAGGCATCATTCTGCAAATACTCGAATAGACTCCCGTGAAATTGAGTGGTGCCGCTCTTGGTGGTGAAGGTGACATCGCCCACCGGAGCAATCTCAGCGTTGTTGTTGAACGCCGTGACCTTGAGTGCCTCAATTCCTTCCGAAGAAGGATAGGCATCTTGCAGCGCACCATTCTGGCGCACGTTGGCCGTCGAGATGCCATCGACGGAGTAGCCCACCATCGCCGATGTCGCTCCTCCTACGGAGATGTTCCCCTGCGAATCGTACTGCACTTCGGGAGAAAGCTCCAACGCTGCCAGCGGGCTGGTTGAAACCGCCCTGGAGTTGAGCGGAAGCTGGGTCAGCTCCAGGTTCTGCAAACTGCCCGCGATAGTGCCATTCTCGGTGTTGATCTGCTCCGAAACTGCACTGACCTCCACAGTCTGGCTTTGACTGGCGACCGAGAAAGTCAGAGTTAGACGAAGGTCCTGGCGGGCTTCCAGCGTGACCTCGGGGACGAGCACGTCGGCGAAGCCGGGTTTGTACCCAGTCACGCGGTAGTGCCCGGCCTTCAGGTTCTCAATCTCACGCCATCTTCGCCGCTAATCACCTGGTGCTCGCTGTTGTCGTCAAGGCCCTGGACTGTAATCGCCGCCGCGGGTACAGCTGTAGCATCCAGCGTAAGGCCCCGAAGGCTTCCGAAAGTGGATTGTGCGTCGAGGCGGGTAGCCCACTCGGGTGAAAACAAGAGGAATACGAGAACGGCGAATCCTAAAGCAACTACTGAATTTCTTCATCGCAGCACCCCCCCACCATTGAGAGGCTGGCGACGCGGATATAAGGAAGTCATGAGGCAGACGTAGAGAGTGCGTTAGTTGCGATGCAAATTTCTATCGTTTCAATTTGAAATTCGAAGGGAAGCACCGTTTACTCCAGTGCTCGAACCGTACGCAATCGACGCTTGCAGTCTGACTAATAAAGACGCACGTGAAAACAGGATCGTCGCCGATCAGGAGAAGTAATTCATTGCATCGCGTGAATTTCGTCTAGGTCTAAATTGAGTTCGAGGACATTTACGCGCGGCTCGCCCAAGAATCCGAATTGGCGCTGCTGCGTATGTCGTTGCACCAGCGCTCGCAGATCGTCCTCGGTCATCTTGCGTTCTTTGGCCACGCGCGGAATCTGAAACTCGGCCGAAGCCGGCGAGATGTCCGGATCCAATCCTGAGGCCGATGCGGTCACCAGATCGATCGGAATCGGCGCGTTTGGATTCTCCGCTTGAACTGTCTGCACGCTCGCGGAAACGCGATCGAGCAGAGCTTTATTCGTGGGCGCGAGGTTCGATCCTTGGGACTGGGTGGGATCGTAGCCGGCCGGTCCCGCTGCAGAAGGCCGCGAATGAAAATAGCCCGGAGACGTGAACGGTTGTCCAATCAGCCTCGAACCCATCAGCTTGCCCCGATACTCAATCGTTGAACCATTCGCCCGGCGCGGGTAAAGCACTTGCGCCAGCCCAGTTACTACCAGTGGGTAGACGATTCCCAGAAGCACTGTCGTCGCCAGAGTCATCCATATCGCAATCAGCAGATTTCTTTTCACGTTGCCCTCATGCCAGACCAATATGCGTGATGATCACGTCAATCAACTTAATTCCCAGAAACGGCGCGATCACGCCGCCCAATCCATAAATCAACAGATTTCGGCGCAGCAACGCTTCCGCGCCTACTGGGATGTACTTCACGCCGCGCAACGCCAGCGGGACCAAAGCGATGATTATCAGCGCATTGAAAATGACGGCAGAGAGTACAGCGGACTGCGGAGTTTTCAGTCCCATGACGTTCAATGCGCCCAGCTGCGGAAAAGCTCCCGCAAACATCGCCGGAATAATCGCGAAATATTTCGCCACGTCATTTGCGACGGAGAAAGTCGTTAGCGCGCCACGCGTGATCAGCAACTGCTTCCCAATTTCTACGATCTCGATCAATTTCGTGGGATTGGAATCCAGATCGACCATGTTGCCGGCTTCTTTTGCCGCTTGCGTCCCGGCATTCATCGCCACGCCAACGTCCGCTTGCGCCAATGCCGGAGCGTCATTTGTACCGTCTCCGGTCATGGCCACTAGTTTTCCCTTGGCCTGCTCGCTGCGAATGAGCGCAAGTTTGTCTTCAGGTTTTGCCTGCGCCAGAAAGTCATCGACTCCTGCTTCTCGCGCGATGGCCGCCGCCGTCAGCGGATTGTCGCCGGTAATCATCACCGTGCGAATGCCCATGGCGCGCAGTTGATCGAACCGCTCGCGCATGCCGCCCTTCACGATGTCCTTCAGATAGATGGTGCCCAGCACGCGGCGATCTTCCGCCACTAGCAAGGGTGTGCCGCCGGCGTTCGAGATCGCTTTCACTGTTTCCTCTACCTCTGGAGGAGCGCTGGCCCCGGGTTGGAAACAGTGCTGGATGATGGCGTCCGGCGCGCCCTTGCGGATTTCACGGCCGTCGAGATCTACTCCTGACATTCTGGTCTGCGCTGAAAATGGAATGAAAGTCGCCACGTAAGACGAAAGCTCGCGCCCGCGCAGGCCGTATTTTTCCTTCGCCAGCACGACAATCGAGCGGCCTTCCGGGGTTTCGTCAGCCAGCGACGCAAGTTGAGCCGCGTCTGCGAGATCTTCTTCTTCCACGCCCGGCGCCGGCACCAGCTCCGTCGCGCGCCTATTTCCCAGAGTAATCGTGCCGGTCTTGTCGAGGAGCAAAGTGTCCACGTCGCCTGCCGCTTCCACCGCTCGGCCGGACATAGCCAGCACGTTCCGCTGGACCACGCGATCCATTCCCGCAATTCCTATAGCGGATAGCAGTCCGCCGATCGTCGTAGGGATTAAGCACACTAGCAGCGAAATCAGAACAAAGACCGATTGAGGAGCGCCGCTGTACACCGCCATAGGCTGCAGCGTTACGACGGCAAGAAGGAAAATAATTGTGAGGCCGGCAAGAAGAATATTCAACGCAATCTCATTGGGAGTTTTCTGGCGCTCGGCACCTTCTACAAGCTTGATCATTCGATCCAGGAATGTTTCTCCCGGATTTGCCGTGATCTTCACCGTGATTTGATCGGACAGCACACGAGTTCCCCCGGTCACTGCCGAACGGTCGCCGCCAGACTCGCGGATTACCGGCGCCGATTCTCCCGTAATAGCGGATTCATCCACGGACGCAACGCCAACCACCACCTCTCCATCTCCGGGTATAAATTCACTCGCCGAAACCACAACCAGGTCTCCGACCCTAAGTTTCGATCCCGGCACTTCTTCCAACAATCCGTCCGGCTTCATGCGCTTCGCCATGGTTTCCAGGCGAGCCTTGCGCAATGTTTCGGCCTGCGCTTTTCCGCGCCCTTCAGCCATGGCTTCCGCGAAATTCGCAAAGAGCACCGTAAACCAAAGCCACAGCGTAATCTGCAACTCGAATCCCAGGTTGCCGTTGTGCCGCATGAAATCGCTTATCAGCTCGACGCTCGTGACGACGGAGCCCACTTCCACGACGAACATCACCGGATTCTTCATCAACGTGCGCGGATTCAGCTTTACGAACGAATCCTTCAGCGCCACGACGATAATCCCCGAGGTCCACAGCGACTTCTTTCCCGTGTTGGATGTGATTGTCATCGTAGCCCTAGAAAACCTTTCCAGCGTTCATCAACAAGTGCTCGAGAATCGGTCCTAGGCTAAGAGCAGGGAAGAAGGTCAGCGCGCTAACGATCAGCACCACGCTAACCAAAAGAGCCGAGAACAGCGCCGTGGTCACCGGAAACGTCCCTGCCGATTCCGGAACGATTTTCTTCCGCGCCAGATTTCCGGCAATCGCCAGCACCGGAATCACCATGAAAAATCGACCGAGCAACATGTCGAAGGACATGGTGACGTTGTACCAAGGCAAGTTCCAGTTTCCGCCGTTGAATGCCGACCCGTTGTTTGCGGCACCCGAGGTGTAGGCATACAAAATCTGCGACAACCCGTGCGGCCCGGGATTTGAAATGGCCGCTTTGCCGTAAGGCGTCACGACTCCGATGGCCGTGAATACAAGAATGATCAGGGAGAAAATCAGTACTGACAGCATCGCCATCTTTACGTCGTACGCTTCAATTTTTTTCCCAAGATATTCGGGCGTCCGGCCAACCATCAGTCCAGCGATGAACACCGCGAGGATTACCATCACCAGGACGCCATAAAGTCCCGCGCCCACTCCGCCAAATACAACCTCGCCCAGCATCATGTTGATCAGCGGGATCATTCCGCCAAGCGGTGTAAAGGAATCGTGCTGGCTGTTTATCGCGCCACAGCTTGCATCGGTTGTCACCGTCGCAAACAGCGCGGAGTCCGCGATCCCGAAACGCACCTCTTTTCCTTCCATGTTGCCGCCCGGCTGAGTCGCGCTCACTTTTTGATCCGTACCATGAAGCAGCGGATTGCCTCGTGACTCAGCCGTGTATGCGCAGACCACGCCGACTACAAAGAGCGAGGCCATAGCCGTCCAAACCGCCCATCCGTGTTTTTGCGACCCCGTCATGCGGCCCAACGTATAAGTAAGCCCCGCGGGGATCGCAAAAATCAGAATGATCTGAACGAAATTGGTCAGCGGATTGGGGTTCTCATACGGATGCGAGCTGTTCGCATTGAAAAAACCACCGCCGTTAGTGCCAAACATCTTGATAGCTTCTTGTGACGCTACCGTCCCCTGGGGAATCGATTGCGTGGTGATTCGTTGTTGAGTCGTTTTTCCGTCTGCGCCGGTCACTTGCACCGTCTGCGGATCCAAAAGTTGTGTCGTGACGTAGGGTTTAAGATTCTGGATCATTCCTTGTGACACGAAAAAAAGTGCAATCACGACGCAAGCAGGCAGCAGAACCCACAGGTTTGCGCGTGTGAGATCCACCCAGAAATTTCCGATGGTTTCTTTCTCGCGTCGGGCTATCCCGCGGATCACTGCGATCGCCAAGGCTATTCCTGTCCCAGCGGACATGAAGTTGTGATAGGCAAGTCCCGCCATCTGAGTGAAATAACTCATCGTCGTCTCGCCCGAATAGGCTTGCCAGTTCGTATTCGTCGTAAACGATGCCGCGGTGTTGAATGCCAAGTCCGGCGGTACATTTGGCCACTGTTGCGGATTCCACGGCAGCCCGTGCTGCAAACGCTCGATCAGATAGAGAACGATCATCGATACGCCGCTGAAGAGGAGCATCGAGATCGCGTACTCCGTCCAGCGCATTTCTCTTTTCTCGTCCACGCCGGTCACGCGATAGAGCGATCGCTCGAGCGGTCGCATCAAAGGGTCGAGAAACGTTCTTCCCCCGTCGAATACTCTTGCCATGAACGCGCCCATCGGTTTGGTCAACGCGAAAATAACAAGCAAGAACAGTCCGATTTGAAACCAGCCATTTGCACTCATGGATTAGAATTTCTCCGGCCACAGCAACGCCGCCACCAAGTACGCGAGCAGCAGCACGCAAACTCCCAGCAGAATCACATTGCCTGTCATATTTCTCGCTCCCTACTTCAGCCGGTCACAGCCCCACACATACACGATCGCCACAACGAAAAAACCGATCGCGCACATTACAAAAATGAAATCGCGCATCGCTGCTACTCCTCAAGATTGTTAGTGGTTTCACTCAATTTGCTTTCGCCCAACAATGTTCAGAGAACGTTCAGATTTTTATACAGGTTCCGACCTGAAATTCTCGCAATTTAGAATTTCACTAAGATCGACATGTCGATAAAGTGCTCATCCCTTCGAAGATCCGGAAAAAAGACCCCAGCCGTACTGCCAGGAGTGCCACAGGCCTGTTCCGCCGGGCCCAGGGCCGTTTGCCCGGATGAGCTGCCATTGCTACAGGCAAAGAATTGTGGGGAACCGTTGTTGCCGCCGGGAGGTGTAATGCCTCCCCGGCCCGACCAATACGGAACATTTGCGTGACGATAGTCATATTCCCAACGGAAGGTGATGTATTGCTTGGGCATGTAATCAAACGTGATAGAGGAATCCCAAGCTTTAAACGGGTCTCCCGGATTCTCCGTAAAATAAGGCGAATTCGTTGCTGCGGTGACAGCGGTCATTCCATTGATGGGCGGTAGCAGTACCAGATAGCGTCCAGGATTATTGATCTGGCCACCGCCGAGAGTTAACCCGAATGTATCCTTGTGAAACCAGAAACGGTTGTAGGCCATGTAGCCTATAAAGCTCTGCTTAGGCCCACCTTTGCGATTACCGAAGCAACTCACTCCGTTGCCGTACTCACACCCTAGATCGCCGGTCAAAGAGAACGCCATCTTGTCGAGCGTTCTGTCAGGCCGGTCGTAATACTTCACTTCGATGCTGTCGTCAGTGTGAATGCGATTACGACGTGGCACGAACAGATCATCCTGCCCCAGGCCGTAATTGTTCGAGATGATGTTGATCCACGGTTTAGGAGTCCATTTGAGCTGGCCGCCAAGACCCGGCGTGTGGTTTGCTGAGGCGTACGATTGCCATCCATTAATAAACCACGGCTCTATCTTCAAGTGCTTTGTTGGGAAAATTTGTACTCGCACGCCAGTGAAAAACCATGGAGTATTGGAGGAAACGTACGAAGGCTGATAGGCCCAATTATCGAAGTTGTAGTAACTGAACAAGCCGATGTAAGACAGGAAGATTCCGGCGTCCACGTTGATCCCGTTCAATTTGTTGAAGTGGTATCCACCGTACGCCTCCGCCAAGTAACGGTATGCACTAACGAGATCCCATTGCCCGTGTCCGGGACTCGGGTCATTGCGTGGCGTCGTCGCGGAATACATGCCGAACTGTGTCATTAGCCTGCCACGCACATTGTTCCAGTGGAAGTCGCCGCCGATACCCAGTTGCTCGAGCTGCACCTCTTGCGACCGAAACAGCTCGCTCGATCCACCGATCGAGTGGTCCGTCGGATGGTTGAAATCGAATACGTAGTTAGTGTCGAACCTGATTTCCGGTGTAAAGAATTTCGTGTCCCAAAATATATCCTTTGTGCGAGGATTGCCGTTTAGCCAGGTCCAGTCCGCATCCGAAAACGGCTCTACTTTGCCGGGCGCGGCAGGCGGAGTTTGCGCCGCTGTTGGCTCACTTTGTCCTTGAACAGTTAATGGCGCGGAGGTTGCTGGCTTAATCGACGAGGAGCTTGCTACCACAGTCGAAGATGGCGTCGGCACCGAGGCCTTTGCCGATAGCGGCGCTTCGGCGGGACGAGCCTTGAGCTCCGCTTCGAGCTGCTCGATGCGTGCTTCCATAGCCTCCAGCTTTTCCGCCACCGCCAGCGGTATTTGCTGATCCGGCGAGCTGGCCTGTTGATTGCTAGTTTGGCCGCTCGTTTGCGCAAAGCAGGGAAATTGTGAAAGTGCCAGCACGAGTCCACATACAGCGACTCGCCACCGATTCTGAATCATAAGTTTCATCATGGATCTGATCTCTCCTCTTCACTATTTCGCCCCCGCATTTCATTCCTTATCGCTTGGACTCACTCGAAGCGCGGCGAGTACGCATTAGCAACATTTCCGGCCGCAGACCGATTGTGACCTGGGTTACCGATGTTCATGCCATGTACTACTGTGTCTCTTCTGGATCTCTAAATACTAGCGAAGTGCTGTCACCAGTGAATTGATGAGTTCGATTTCCACAAACAGCCCGACCAAGCCACTTACCGCGAGACCCCAATGGATTAATGTCTCCCGGCGGATTGATTCACGCGCGGAGGTCTTTGGCAACGTGGTTGCTTTGGAACATAAGTCGGCATCTTTGCTCTCGCCTTCCGCGAAATGACTTCGAAACTTAAATCGCTTGCTCTCTCGGTGGAACTGCACCAACACATACCCATAGAACCCCAGCACCGAAAGACCACTGACTATCAACGCGACGTCAAGCATGTGCGCTCTCCTTCGTCACCGCCTAGCTCAGACTGATCTCCGACGGCGCCGAACAGATCTCTACACTAGCCACTCACGCATCAGGAACGCATAAAGGGGGCGTAAGGATTTCGTAATGAAATAACGCTAAGATTCTATGGACCTTGGAGGATTGCCCTCCGAGTTCAAGCCTCGGCTGCAGGGCATATAGTCTTGGCCACAACAGGCGATTGCTTTCTGTTCCGTAGGTGTTCGTTCACATAGCAGGAAACAAGAGACCACTAAACCTGTAGCTCGACACTTTCCATGCCGCACGACAGAGATTATGGCCGACGACGGGAGTGTTTTTCGGGCGTCATCTTCGGAAGCTGAAACCTATATCCTAGCCATTGTTCTGTAATGATGTAACAGGGATGGGCGGGATCTTTCTCAATTTTCTTGCGTAGTTGATTAATTACCACGCGCAGGTACTCTGTTTCCTCAGCATGATCCGGTCCCCAGACAGCTTGTAATATTCTTTTGTGCTCAAGCGGTTTCCCCTCGTGAATCACGAGCAGACGCAGAACGTCGAATTCTTTAGGAGTTAGGTGAACTCTCGTGCCGCGGACACCGACCATTCTTTTATCGAGATCGACACTCAATTCTGGAGTCTCGATTCTGGGACTTGGCTCTTGATAGCCGGAGCGTCGCAGGGCAGCTCGAATGCGGGCTAGCAGCTCTCCCACTGCGAAAGGTTTTACGACGTAATCGTCCGCTCCGGAATCTAAGACTGCAATCTTGTCACGTTTTGATTCGCGCACGGTCACCATGATAATGGGTCCTTCAAATGACAATCGAATCTTACTGCAGGCCTCAAGTCCGCTGATTTCCGGCATGTTTACGTCCAACAGAACCAGATCGGGACGTTCCCGGATGACCATTCGGATTGCTTCTTCGCCATTCCTCGCTTCTAGAACATCGTATCCGTGCTGGAAAGGGTCGTTCGCAGGACGCGGCGGATTTGCGGCTCGTCATCGACCACGAGAATGGTCGCATCATTCATATCATGCCGTCGTTGGTGCACTCAGCGAAGAGACGGGCTAGGAATCATCCGCGCTGTGGGCTGCGCCAACTAGTAATCGACGCCCGATAAGGAAGATGTCATGGAATCGTAAGGATGTTGTTAGGATTTCAGGCGAACGGCCGTGGCTAATAGCTTGCGTTGTCTTTATTCATTGTGCCTCTGATGGAGTCCGGAGTGCCAGTGCCCGATAAGTACCCTGTTGGTCTAAAAGGGGTACCGTCCGGCTCTTCGGAAGTCGTTGAATCCTTTGGGTCGGAGCTCATCCGTTTATCTGGTCCGCAGACTACAGCTTTTGGACTACACGGCCAGGCCGAAAGCTCAGTGAAGGCTATCAAGGCAAGCAAGCGCCGGAGTGCAAGTCTGAAATTGCTGCGACCGCGTGAAAATGTCAGATTGCTACTGGAGACCTTGCACTTGCTGGACACAATTCCTGTCGCTGAAGATGAGGCCCAAGCCATCGCCAGTTTTCGCTGAGCCACAGCGTCTGCTTCGAAATTTTCCGGTTGTAGTAGAATGCCCCTCAATGTAATTGGCCTACGCAACGGAGGACACTATGCATGCTCGCGTTTGGCAACTCCACATTCGCCCCGATAAGGTACAAGATTTTCAGGATATTCTCTCTTCCGTTATCGACCTAGCACACGGGCAAGAGGGATACCGTGGTTTTCTTGCTTTGGCTTCTGAAAAATTGGAATCACCAGATGTGACCTTGGTCGCTCTCTGGGATTCATTAGAGGCAATTCGCGCCAGCGAAAACAATCTATATCTCACGCAGGCAATGTCGCGTTTTCTCGTTTGTTGTGAGGGCCTACCGCACATCACGGAACGGGAGCTCCTCGCGAGCGACTTCATCGCCACTAGCGCCCGGGCCAAGGCGTGAGGTTCCTTTCGTCTAAACGGCAATAAAATTCTAAACGGTCGAAGGCGTGAGTGCGACATGGATTTCACTTCAACTTCGCATACTCGACTTTCGCAGCGATTAGGGTGGGAATGTCGGGGTCGGAGCTTTTCCACAGGACCGCGTTTTTCCACAGTACGTTGGATATCTTTTCAGTATTTCCGCTAGATTCATGGTTTCGACCCGCGTTAGGCTTGAGGGTACTGTTTCCACGGTTTTCCGCCGCGCCTTAGGGCGACGGTTGTACCAACCAATGTACACATACGTGTGCTGCCGATGCGCCAAGTGCGAGCCTCAAATTGTGTTGGAATTGCTTGGGGCTGAGCGTTATCAGAAGGAAGCCTTGGCAGGCGTGTCTATTTTCACTCAAACGCCCTTAGCTTTCGCTTTCTCCCGCTGATAAGTCTCGCGCCCCTCATCCACTGCTGCTGCAATTTTCTCTTTCTCCTGGCTGACCACTTCTTCGCCGCGTTCAACTAAGTCTTCCGCGCGCGACCTAAGGTCCCGCGCTTTCTTCTGGGCGTATTCGCTCCCTTCATTTACTTTCTGCGACAAGTATTCGCGAGTATCCTCACCGGATTTTGGCGCAAACAGGATGCCGATCAGCGATCCGACACCCAGTCCCACCAGGAAATAGCTTACTCTCGAATCGATCCTTTCGGTCATGGTTCCTCCGAGTTTAGAAATAACAGTGGGTTGGGGAGTTGAATGGAGTTGGACTTAATATTGGCCGGCACGCATACCGGAATTTGCCGGAGCTTCTTGCGTGCTGGATTGTCGCGGTAGCTACTCAGCCTCGCAAGGCACAGTTCGTGCTGATTTTGGATGTTTCTATGCCGTCGCAGTTATCGCTTTTTCCGCAACCTCTATCGAGTAGACCAGAACTGCCTTTTTCCCGCCTTTCACGGCCGTGGCGCAGATCGAATTCAGGCTCACGCCTTTCGCTGCGAGCTTGTCTAAGTATTGCGCCAGTGCACCGGGCTTGTTTTGCAGCTCATATTCCTCAGCTGTTGTCTCCCGATACTCGAGACCAGCTTCGTCGAAAGCCTTCTTTGCTCGCCTAGGATCTTCGGCGACGAGTTCAACCGTGCCGCTGGTCCCCTGTGCGGTTCCCAACAACGCGAGAATGTTCACTTTCGCGTTCCCGAGTGTCTTTGCAATCTCTGCGACTGCCCCAGGTCGATTCTCAACAGTGATTGTGAATTGCTTCGTCTTGGCCATATGGCACCTCCTGTCGCTTAGGCGGGATTATACGCTTCAAGTGTTTCTCAACCATAGCAGCTTCTAAATTGCCTCCCGATCAGCCGGCTTTAACTCGATAGCCTACGGCTGCCGCCAACAAAACTGCGGCGGCCGATACGGCAAGCCCAGCACGCGTGCGTTTCGTAAGCTTCTGCAACGATAGCAGCGCCCGCGCTCGTGGGCCGCGGACCCTTTCCGTCCCAGTCCGCCTCCCAAAGGGACATGCGGTCCACCTCCTTGAGAACGAACTCTCGGCGCGGGTGGAATTTGACGTCGTCATGTGTCGCACGAGTTCGTAGGTACGGGAAGAAATCAGGTTCTGCCGCTCAGAGGCCGCCGCTTCCACTCGCGCCGCCATGTCCACGTCGGTACCGTGTCAGGTTCCTTCGAAGGACTCTGGATATCCGCAGTGAATGCTAATGCGTAGTCGCAGAGGCCCTCGCGGCGTCTCGATGGCATCTGCTGTGAGTTGCTTTTGGATGCTCGTCGCACAACGAACGGCTTCAACGGGGTCGTCAAGAGCCAGGTAAAACGCGCCGCCCATCGCGTTCACTTCACGGCCTCCGTGAGCCCGGCAAGAACGACGGATCAGGTTGAAGTGGCGGGTTGGGACCGGGTTGATGTAGGCATGATCGCGTTCTCGATCGTCGCGGCCGGCGATGTATGTCGCTTCGTGGCGCTCGATTCAACTACATCCGTAAATACAATGGTCAGCAGGGCCATGACTTAACTGTAGACGCGATTACAGCGGAATTTCCGGGCAATCAAGAGCGTCGAATTCGTTGCATGTTAGTTTGCAGCGCGGGACAAGTCACCAACCGGGGAGAAAGTTCTTATGCTCTGCTAGCTCTAAGGCTCAGCGTGCCGATAAACACAATTCCGCAACAAGCATAACAACAGAACATCCCGGAACAGCATCACCCTGCTAATACCAGCATCCGTAGATGTCATTGAGACGCAAAGAGCGGTAAGCTAATCTTACGGCTGTGGCACAGAAGGTCGTTGGGTCAATTCCATCGCGCGCGATAAGAGGGCGAATGACTAGACTTGTGTTGTTGGCGCTTTTTGTGGGACCTTTGAATTTGCCGACGAACGCGGCAAACGCACCATGTCTCGCCACGCCCGCAGGGCTCCAAAGTCCATCGGAGCCGGCTACTTCGACTAGTGCGCAGCCCACGGCTGCCGCTGCGAAGCGCGAAATTGCGATCACGTGCGATTACGAAACTTCGCCCCCAGGGACTGAGAAAGGCGGGGACGAACCGCAAATCGCGATCATTCACGCCGCCCTCTCGTTCAAAACGAATACTGAAAACTGGCTGCGCGCCAAATTTACTTTCGCGAATGCCGGAACAACGCGAATTTCAGAAACTCGTTCGGTTTATCTCGCCATCGATGACGACTCTGGTCACAATTTTGTCCGACGTGTTTTGCCGAGCGTTGATTTCCGCAGCCTGGCGCCGGGCCAACAGCACGTGTTCTCGGAGCGGCTTCTAATTCCCGCTCTTCAGCCAGGCCATTACAAAATCGAGTTGTGGATACCTAGTCCCGATCCCGCTCTGAAATTCAACCGCGCGCATAATCTCCTGCTCGACAACCCAAGCGTGGCGGACCGAAAGTCCGGACTAAACACCCTCGCGGCATTTGACGTCGTACGCTGACAGGTTAAGGCTGCTCAACCGGCTTGAGGGAGGCTCTCAATTTTCGTCGCCAATTCCTCGATCGGCGCCGTCTTGGGAAATAGGCTGACGCCCACCACGTCCGCAGGCCCTCAACGCATCGGCATGATTTGTGAATAGAATTACCGGCACCCAGTATCGACCTCAGTACCCGTGCCGCATCCAATCCGTTCATCCTCGGCATCGAAAGACCCAGGACGATCAGATCCGGTTTCAGCGCCGCGGTTTTCTCTACAGCCTCTTCACCGTCAACAGCTTCGCCGCAGGCTTGAAATCCCGGTCTTGAGTCCAGAAATGTTCTGATCAGTCGGCGGATAATAGCGTTGTCGTCCGCGATTAGGATGGATTGGAGCATGGCACCCCGCGAATCAGAGGTGGCAGCCCTTCGCTGGAGGCACCTATGTGCGGTAGCGTACCAAGACGTACCTACCGCACAATACACTATCCCTGTACTTATACACCGGGCTGATTCAAAGCTCAGACCTTTATTATCAAGTACCTGCCCGCTCAGGGGTAACGGAGCATGTTCCTCTGCAAAGCGCGCAAGTTGGACAGCGCGGCTGCAATCGTCTCTCGCTCCCGGGCTGAATCCGCATCTTCGGCAAGACTTTGGATTCGGGAAAAAATCGCTGTTTCGGCTTCGTCGATTCATGTGGGAAGTTTTGTGGGATTGAGTTCAAGAAGAGCAACGGTGTAAATGCTATACCAATCGCTTTGGTTCATAAAGCGCCTCTGACAATACATCTGGGAGTTGGAAAACTACAAACTGAATGCCTTGCTGTCTGCACGTCAGCGTACCGACAATTAATTTTTCGCGTCTTTGTGCCAACGCTGGGACTGCCGGTTTATCGCTGCATAACACTCACAGGAGGCTTCTTCTAGTTCCTTTCGATTTTCAATCTTCACTTCTCCCCGCTTGTACTTGATCAGCCCGGCCTTTTGGAGCATGCCTGCTGCCAGAGTCACGCTCGCGCGCCGCGTGCCCAACATATGCGCTAGGAATTCCTGCGTGAGAGGGACCATGTCTCCGCCAATGCGGTCCTGGCTCATCAGCAGCCAACGAGCCAGCCGTTCATCCACTTCGTGAAGCCGATTGCAGGCTGCCACCTGCGTGGCTTGTACATTCAGCTCCTGCGAAAACCGGTGCAACAACTTTTCCATTTCCGGGCACTGAGGCAAAATAGCCGCGAACTCTTTTGCGCTAATCTTGAGCCCGCTACCTTCAATCTGCATGATCACGCGGGCGGGGCTGCTACTAAACCCAACGAGCAGAGGTATTCCAACGAAGCCTTCCTTACCGGTCAATCCTACTTCCACGCTCTTCCCGTCTTCCATTACGTTCAGAACGGATGCCAGACCACTTTCAATGAAATAGGCGAACGCGATCGGAGCGGACATTTCGTTCAGTACCGTGTGTGTCGGCAGTTCCACAAACTCTAGAGCCGGGAATACGAATCGGGATTCCTTGCTTGGAAGACTGCGCAGTAACTGGTTCTGCGTGCTGCGCGCCTTGCCATCATTCGCGGGCTTCGAAGAATTGTTGGGATGCACTCGGTTGGAACCGTCTGACATAAAGGAGCCTCGGCCTTTCAAAAAGATTCGTCTGATTTCGCAGAGAACCGGCGCCGAACGGGCGCAGCGGATATAGATGCTAATGAGACTGTCTCCACCATACTCTTTCATAACGTCGGATACTAGTCGCAAGAGTTAACGATCTGACCCGGGTCGATAGGGCCTTGCGCTATGTACGGTGGGAGCGTTAGTGTTGATGGGGAAAGGCCCCACTGTGCCGAAGCCACCTGCTAAGTCAAAATCCCCTGTCCCGTCGAAGTGGGCTCGGGCCATTTCGGAGCTGCGCCAAGAGATGCATCTGGATCAAACCGCGCTTGGCGAAAGACTCCACTGTTCGGCAATGACCGTATCGCGCTGGGAGCGCGGCGTGCAGGAGCCTCCCTCGAATGCCTACATAGAACTGGGAAATCTTGCGGGCGACCCAGCGTGCTGGTTTTTCTGGGGCCGCGCGGGCCTGCACAATGAAGACTTGATGCGCGTTGTTCCGGAAATGCGCCGTCGCCTAAAAAAAACATCCACGCCCGATTTTGAGATTGTGAGCGCTGGTAGCGGAGGCAAGAAACATTTGCGCGATAAACTGCAACTCGTCGCTGTTCCCCTACTCAGGGCTGTGGCCGCATCTCACGGCGAAAAAGGTGACGACGCTTCAGTTCTACGCGAGGGCCCGGTTGAAAGTATGATTGCGGCCCCCAAGAATTGGTGCCCGAATCCCGCCTCAACGACTTGCCTGCGCGTTAAAGGCAACTCCATGACGCCTTTGATTCAAAACGGATACATTGTTGCCGTGGATTCTTCGCAAAGCGAACGAGGCAAGCTAAATGGAAAAATCGTGATCGCATGGCATCGCGACATGGGCTTGACAGTATCTCGTTTGGAACGCTACGGACATACGGATACCTTGCAGCCGGAAAATCGCGAGTACGAATCGATCACGCTTGACAGCAAACACAAGTGGAAAATATTGGCGAAGGTTCTGTGGTGGATAGGGAAAGCTCCGTAGGTGAGTAGAATGAAAAGAGCTATCCCTAAATCCTCCCATAGAATCCTCGTGCTCGATGTGGGCGGCACAAACATCAAAGTGCAGGCCACCGCGCAGAAACAGCCTGTGAAGATCCCCTCTGGCCCGAGCATGACGGCCACGAAGATGATTCGTGACGTAAAGGCGGTGACTCGTAATTGGAAATATGATCGAGTTTCCATCGGCTATCCGGGACCGGTTGCCGCTGGCCACCCCATGCGTGAACCGGCTAATCTCGGCGGTGGTTGGGTCGGATTCAACTTCCGAAAAGCGTTCGGCTGTTCGGTGAGAATGGTTAATGACGCAGCCATGCAAGCCCTCGGAAGCTATCGCGGCAGGCGAATGTTGTTCCTCGGATTAGGAACCGGGCTCGGCTCCGCGATGATCGTGGACGGAATTTTGGAACCCATGGAGCTCGCTCACCTGCCGTACAAACATGGGAAAACATATGAGGACTACCTCGGTCTGCGGGGACTCAAACGCCTTGGCAAGAAAAAGTGGCGAAAGGAAGTTTTCAAGGTCACAAAGAAACTGGTGAGCGCTCTCGAAGCCGACTACGTAGTGCTAGGCGGCGGAAACGTGGAGAAACTTAAAAAGCTGCCGCCGGGTGCGCGTAAAGGACGCAACGAAAATGCAATTCTAGGCGGATTTCGGCTGTGGGAAGGAGAGTAGAGCGCATTGTCTTCCCCGACATTCCTAAAGCACTGCAAAGTTCCAAAGTGGAATCCTCTCAGATTAGGAATATCTTTTGGAAAATCGGCCTTCCGCGCTCGATTCCGAGTGCCGCTCCATGTAGGATATCGACCATGATTCGCCGCGCAATTCTCGCAGTGCTCCTCATTTTGCTCGTTGTGCCGGCGGGTATCTCGGCCTGCACGTGTTCGAAAGCTCCTCCAGGCGCTTGTACCGGATTGCAGTCAGACGACGTTGTATTCACCGGAACCGTAGTAAAAATTGCAAATGTTACGCCGGAGGCCAGCAATGAGCCCAGCGCGTCAGATGCGGCGTCGGCAACCGGCGCCGCTCCCGCAAGCGACGCCATTCCAGTGACCCGCTATCATTTTAAAATTGACGAGAAATTTGCCGGGCCGGATGTCACGGAGATCGATGTTTTTTCCGGCGGTGACGATGGCGATTGCGGTTACCATTTCCAGAAAGGTAGCCAGTATATTGTCTTCACTCAGCAGGAAACCGAAGGCCGCCTTTTCGCCACCATTTGCAACGGCACGCGCCTTTCAAGCGATGGTCGCGCGCTAATACCCCAGTTGCGGGCCATGCGTAATCATCAGCAAATCGCTTCAGTGTTTGGTGTTCTGCGCCGCTCTGATCCGCCTCTTCTGGCTCCCGCAGACGATCCGGACGACCCGCTTCCGCACATAAAACTGAAACTCCGCTCGAAGTACGATCGCTTCGGAACCAGCACCGGTCCCGATGGCGTCTATACCTTTTATGACGTTCATGCCGGCGAATATCATTTCTCCGCCATCCTCCCCGCTCGCATGGAATTGTCCGAGAGAACTTTACCCGGCGCTTTGCCACCGTTCAAAATTCCCAATGGCGCCTGTTATGAATACAACGTTGACGCGCTCCCGCTCGGCAAAATTCGCGGCAGCGTTCTGGGACCAGATCAAAGACCTTTGAAAGTCGCGTCCGTGGAGCTGTATCGCGCGGAAAAATTCAAGGACACCGAGCCAGGTCTTTGGGGATTTCAGGGCTCGAAGCGCGAATTCGAGTTCGATCATGTCGGTCCGGGTGATTATATCCTGGTATTCAATCGCCTGAATCGTAAGGATCCCAATTCGCCATATCCTCGCGCGTTCTATCCCGGCGTTGCGAATCAAAGCGAAATGACTATCATCACGTTGAAGGACGGAGAACAGTTGCTAAAGGCTGATATCCAGGCCAGTGGCGGGTATCCAACTCGCCAGGTCCGCGTTCCGTTGAAATGGAAGGATGGAAGGCCACCTGGTGAAGTTACGGTGATGGCCAAGGCCAGCGAGGGCGAAAACCCCGCGGCACAAAAAATCGGCGAGGGCATCTACGAGTTCACGCTACTGCAATCCGCGCACTACACAATTTCTGCCTGGGAAGATTTGGATCCACAGCGTCTAAGCCAGCGGCGTGGCAAGGAAACTTGTACCATTCCCGCGCGCATCGACGCCGACTCCGTCACAATTGATGGCGCCGACTCCGAAGCAAACGAGATCACGCTGACGTTCCCCTCCGCCGCTTGCGAAAAGCAATGACTGTTCACTGCTTAGCTCAAAGCGTTAGTCCGTGACTTTAGGCGGCGCAGGAATCGCGGGGCCTTCGCCCTTCACGTAATGGCCATACCAGTAGAGATAACGTTCATAGTGATCTTGAATAAATGATGGCCGAGAGAATTCGTGGTATTCGCCGGGATAAACGACAAGCAAAGTCGGCACGCCAAGCCGCTTCAGGCTCTGGTACATTTGCTCGCCATTAATTATTGGGACGTTCCAGTCAATCTCGCCACCCATAATTAAAGTCGGCGTCTTGATTTTCGTCACGCGATTGAACGGAGACAGCTTTTCCCACAGCTCGCGGTTTTCCCAAGGCAGTCCGAGTTCCATTTCCCAGCCTCTGGAATACAAATCGTGCCCCCAGTTCGCGACGTTAAGGAAAGATCCAGCTCCGGAAATGGCCGCCTTGAACCGTGCGGTCTGCGTGATGATGAAATTGGTCGAAATGGCTCCGTAAGACCACCCGCCCACGCCGAGCTTGTCGGGATCCGTGAGGCCCTGAGCCACGGCGTAATCCACCATGGCCATATCATCTTCATAATCCTTGTGGCCCCAATCCGCGAAAATAGCTTTGCAAAAATCTTGCCCGTACCCAGACGAACCTCGCGGGTTCGGCGTTAACACCACGTAGCCATTCGCGGCAAAAAGCTGCGGATCAAAATTAAATTCTGCGTAGTAAGCCCAGACCGGCCCGCCGTGCGGCCGCAAAATAGTTGGATAACGCGTTCCTGGCTTATAGTCGGGAGGTTTGTACAGATAACCGGCCACGGTAGTGCCGTCTTTGCTTTTGAAATGCACGTACTCGACGTTCGGCAAACGAATTTGTGCCATCAAGGCATCGTTCGTCGTCGTCAAGCGCCGCAATTCGCCATCGTCCGCAGGGAGATAATAGATTTCAGCCGGACGCGTCAATTCACCAATCACGGCAGCCGCAGCTCCGTCCTTGCCGAGTGTGTATGATTCCACCATTCGCCGGCCTCCGATCGGTCGCGAGATCTCTCCACCCATTGCCGGAACGCGCATTAAATTCTGCGTCCCGTCATCATCCGCGATGAAATAAATCCATTTGCCGTCCGGTGAAAAACGGGGCGTGCTCGAATTACGATCAAGCTTGAGTGTGAGTACTTTCGCTTCACCGCCAGAACTGGATGCGACGGCGATATGGAACGTGGCGTAATCAAAGAGTTTCGGATCCAGCTGAGTCGTGAATGCGAGCCACTGGCCGTCGGGCGACCATGCAGGCGAGTCATCGGCGCCCGGGTTCGTCGTCACCTTCACGAGCGACTTGCCTCGGTCCGCGTTGTCCGCGGCGACCACCCAAATATCCGTGTTGAAGTTGCGATCGGGGTCTTGGGAATCCGAACGATTGCTCACAAACGCGATTGAGCGCCCATCCGGCGACCAAGCCGGCGCGCTATCGTCATAATCGCCGGAAGTAATCTGCGTCATTTTGTGATCCGCAAACCCGTAAACGTAGAGGTGCTTGCGCCGCCGGTCGAGGTATCCGATTTCGTCTTCCTTGAAATGCAGGCGATCGATTACCCAAGGATGCGGCTTGGGTTTCGCGTCGCTTTTATCCTGATTCTTCGAGGCCCGGAGTTCGTCGATAGATGGGTCTTGCAACTGTAAGACAATCCGGTCTCCCGACGGCGACCATGCGTACGCATCAACGTCCTGGATCGTCTCGGTTAATTTTTGCGCTTCTCCGCCTTCGCGATTCAGAATCCATATCTCTTTTTTCTTGTCTTCATCTTCCTTATCGCCTTTGCTACCGCCTCGTCCCGATAGAAACGCCAAATATTTTCCGTCCGGGCTCCAGCGAGCATGTTCTGAAGAAACGTCTTCAGCCGTCAACGGAACCGGAGCGCCGCTTGCTGTCGAAACCATCCAGACGCGCGTTTTGTTTTTGTCACCTTTCAAATCCGCCGTCTTCACCGTATAGGCCACCCACTTTCCTTCCGGGCTTATCTGCGCGTCATCTACTTCGAGAATTCGGAAATAATCGTCAATGGTCAAATTCCTCGTCGCCGGGGGTTTCTCAGTGTTGGAACTCGTCTTCGTGACCGACGAAGAATCCTGTGCCGCCACCAGACCCAGTGACCCAACTGCGCATATGAGAAAAATCACCGCAGCCCCTATTCCGAATCGCCACCGCATATTTATCCGCCTCTCAAAGAATCATTGGTTAACGGTTCGCTCTCGGTAAAAAAGTCGCGCTCTTCTCCAGAAAAAAGGGCAGGACCATTGGCCCTGCCCTTAAACCCATGACATCGCGGAGATGATAATTTTTCGGCTCAGCCTCAGTATTTACGCTCAGCATAGCCTGGTAACGCTCTTTGGAACTCGCTACTCTGTCATTTGTCATTAATATTGTCCAGCATTCTAGGACAGCTCCCGCGTCTTCACAATTCCCAGCGACGAGAGAACCTGCACGGTACGATTGACAGATTGCCGCGCCCAATCTACGCTCACCCCGTGCCCGCGACAAGAACTTCACCGCTGCAGTTTTCGATTCGCGCGAACCCGCATCTTTACGAAATCAATACCTGGGCCTGGCTCGACCAGCTTTCCGCGCGCCTTGGCCGCACCATCGATCTGGCTGGTGTGCCCGACGCGGAATGGGATGCGCTCGCACAGCTCGGATTCGATGCCGTCTGGCTCATGGGCGTTTGGCAGCGAAGCCCTATATCCCGCAAAATTAGTCTGGATGACCCCGCGAATTTCCCTGATTACGAGCGCGCGCTGCCCGGCTGGACACCTGCCGACGTGGTCGGCTCGCCCTATTCCGTCGTGCAATACGCCCCGGAGCCACGCATCGGAACGTGGGACACACTCGACCGCACCGGCGATAAATTGCACGCGCGTAAGATGGGGTTGTTCCTCGATTTCGTCGGCAATCACACGGCTCTCGACAATCCTTGGATTCGCGAACACCCGGAATTTTACGTACAAGGTCCTCAAGAAGATTTCGAGCGCAATGCGTCACTCTTTTTTCCAGCAAACACAGTTCAAGGAACGCGCTATATCGCATTTGGAAAGGACCCTTACTTCCCTCCCTGGACAGATGTCGCGCAGCTAAATCATTTCAATCCGGACATGCGCGCCGCGCATCTGGCCGAATTGCGCACCATCGCGCAACACTGCGACGGCGTCCGCTGCGATATGGCCATGCTTCAACTGAATGATATTTTTGAAAAAAGCTGGGGCCGTCTCCTGGGAAATATTCCGCCGCCCATAAAGGAATTCTGGACGGAAGTCCATGAAGCGGTGCCAAATCTAGTTTTACTTGCCGAAGCTTATTGGGGAACCGAGTCGCGCCTAATCGACCTGGGCTTTTTGTTTGCCTACGACAAAGCGCTCTACGACGCCGTGCGCGATGCGAACGTCGGCGCAATCCAGTGGCGGCTATCTGACAAGGCGGAGCAGCGCCACTTTGCACGCTTCCTTGAAAATCACGACGAGCCTCGCCGGCCTGAGGTGATCCCAAATGACCGGCTGCCTGCCGTGGGAACGTTGACGGGAACTTTGCCTGGGATGCGCTTCTATCATCAAGGCGAGCTCGAAGGCCGCAGGATTCGCTTGCCGGTCACACTGCGGATGCCTGCGCACGAGCCGCCCGACCGGTTCAGCAGCGCTTTCTTCCAGAAAATTCTCAGCCTCACGCGTGAGGATGTTTTTCACAATGGAGAATGGAACATGCTCGAGGTCGCTGCGGAAGGGTACATCTCGCCCGCTGGACTTCTTGTATATGAATGGAGGTCGAAGGAAGCCTGGAAAATAATCGCGGTCAATCTAGCGGCAGGCGCTTCGCAAGGGCGCGTACGATTAGGAGGCCGAGTTTCCCCGGCGCAGCAATATATTTTCTGTGACGAGCTAAACGATGCCCGTTACGACCGCAACGGCCAGGAGCTCCATGATGTCGGTCTGTTCGTCCGCCTGGAAGGCTTTCAGGCCCACATATTTGACATCTCGCTCACCTGAACCTCCGCCGCTCACAAAAACAATGCTTGAACTATTTCACCACCAGCGTCAGTTTAACGCTGGATGTCGCCCCGTTTGGCGCCGTGGCGGTCACGACCAGTGGGTACGATCCCGGGGACGTCGGGGTGCCGCTCGGCGACTTTGCCACACTGCTGCACGCCGACATTCCCACCGCGAAGATTATCAGCACTCCGAATGAGAGCGCCCACCGTGGTTGTTTCTTGTACGTCCATGCTGCCCCGCACAGAGCCAACGTCGCCAGCAAAAGCCCCAACCCAGTTCCAAATCCGCTGGGCACCGGACCGAAGTTCGGGACGAAACCTTTACAGAATGTATTCACCACGATCGCAACGTTTAATGCTTTACCCGTCAAGGTCACCGAACTCGGTACAATATTGCAGGTGATGCTCGTAACAGGACTCGAGCAGGTTAACTGCACCGTACCAGTCGTTCCCGGCAAGGCGGTGAGCACCAACCCAAACACTGCGCTGCCTCCAGGCGTTGTACTCACAGTCGAAGAGCTGCCCTGCCCGATTCCAATGGTGACCGGGCTCGAACTGTCGAACGTAGCCGTCACCGTTACAGCCACGGTCACCGTAACCACGCAGGTTCCAGTTCCGGTGCAACCGCCCCCGCTCCACCCTGCGAACGTCGAGCCCTCCGCAGCGGACGCAGTCAGCGTCACCTGCGTCCCACTCGCAAAATTCGCAGAACACGCCGTAGGACAATTGATCCCAGACGGAGCGCTCGTCACCGTGCCCGTTCCCGTCCCCGCCTCTGTCACAGTCAGTGCAAAGTTATTCGTGGTCTTGTTGAAAGTGGCTGTCACGGAAGCCGCTGCCGTCACCGTAATCACGCAAGTGCCCGTCCCGGTGCATCCCGCTCCAGTCCATCCCGCGAAGGTTGATCCAGTCGCTGCTGTCGCCGTCAGCGTCACTTGCGTCCCACTCGCAAAGTTCGCCGTGCATGTCGTCGGGCAATTAATCCCCGCCGGACTGCTCATCACTGTGCCCGTTCCCGTCCCGCCTTCTACCACCATTAGCGCGAAATTATTCGTGGTCGTGTTGAATGTCGCCGTCACCGTAGTCGCCGCAGTTAAGGTAACCACACATGTCCCAGTTCCCGAGCAACCGCTTCCGCTCCACCCTGCAAACGTCGAGCCCTCCGCCGCCGACGCCGTCAGTGTCACTTGCGCCCCGCTCGCAAAGTTCGCCGAGCACGTCGTCGGGCAATTAATCCCTGCCGGACTACTCATCACCGTGCCGGTTCCGGTCCCAGCCTCTGTCACCGTCAGCGCCACACCCGTACCTGTGTTGAAAGTCGCTGTCACCGTTACATCAGCCGTGCCTATCGGCACCATGCACGTAGGAGGATTAGTCTGCGGGTTTGGCGGCGTGCAATTTGCGCTAAATCCCGCAAATGTTGATCCCTCTGCAGCCGTGGCCGTCAACGTCACATTGCTGTTGTCCGGAAATGGTGCCAGGCAACTCGATGGACAACTAATCCCGCTGGGCGAGCTCGTTACCGTGCCGGTCCCCGAACCTGCAATTGTCACTGTAAGATTATTTGTACCCACAAGCTTCTCGCCGAACACAGCTAGTCCCGCTGCGGCCCCATTGGGTGAAGTGAACGTAGTTAGTTGCGTCCCGCTTGCGATGTTGAATTTATAAACGACGCCGGTTACTCCATCAGCAGTCCAGAACGACGCCCCGTCGGGATCCAGGTTCAGTGCGAAAAGTACGCTTGGAGCAGGATTGGGCGTGTAAGTTTGAACCGTGCTGCCCGTAGGACTCAACTCAACCACCGATGCTGTATCAGCGACCAGCAAATTGCCGTTGGGGAGCACTCGAAAGGCGTACGCCGCCTGGCCCGGCAACGGATTGTTTGCGTTGATGTCTGGGTTCTGAATGTTAGTGCCAATGTTGAAGCTATGCACAAACACTCCTTCTGATGTGTACAACAAAGTCTTCTGGTCCTTAAGTAGTTCCACCCAATCGCTTCCTCGGTTCTCCGGCACTACATTAAACGTGGCAAGCAAGTTCCCACTGCTGTCAAACTCATACACGGGATCTGTAGGATTGACCACGTCCTGCGCGACACCATTAATCAAATCTCCAGCCATATTGAAAACAACCGACTCCGGATGTCCGACTGCGCCACTCGGATAATTCCCGAATGACCCCACCAACTTTGCATTCTGATCAAACTTGACTATACCGACCGGAGGAACGCTACTAAGTCCGGTGAAGATGGTTACGTAGAAATTGCCGAATTGGTCAAAAGCACTACCTGTATCAGAACTCTGCCCGGTATTCATACTCCCCAACAGCGTTCCGTCTTGCTTAAAGACGTAAACGAATCCGTCTCCGCCGGAAACAAATACATCTCCCACTCCATACGGTCCGGTAAACGCGGGCACCGCCGCAAACGTCGCAATCACCGTCTGATTCTGATTCATCGTTACGACACAGCTCCCAGTACCGGTGCAAGGTCCACTCCAGCCACTAAAAGTGGATCCGCTCGGGATAGCGGTGAGTGTATCAACCGTCCCGGCCGCAAAGCTCGCTGAACACGCGCCGGTCGGTGTACTCGTGCCGTTAAAAACGCAAGCAATCATCCCCGTATTGTCGAAAACTGTTCCATTTCCTGTTGCGCCACTGCCGGCTGTGACATTCAGCGTCAGGTTCCCTGTGGCGGGGTTCACCGTCAAGATTGGACTGTTCGAGCTGTTGATTCCGCTGAGAGACGCCGAAATTGAGGTCGAGCCCGCCATCAGTCCGGCTGTTGTTGCCAGTCCCGGGGTGGCGGTGCTCATCGTCGCCACGCTAGTGTTCGAAGACGACCAAGCTACCGCGGTCGTTATGTCCTGAATCGTTCCATCGCTGAAAAAGCCTTGCGCATCGAACTGTTGCGTCTGGCCCACGGTGATTATCGCGCTCGCTGGCGTAATCGAAATCGACTGTAGTGTCGATCCCGGTGTGGTCAAGATCGAAAACACCACTACGTCGTCCAATGGTGGATTGCCGCCGCAACTCGTGCACGTCGTCTGAAATCCATTGACGATCGTAGGGGTGGTCAGATGGCTGAAAAAGTCTGCTGAAATCGTGCGGCCGGTCGCGTAGATGGTGTGATTTGTATCCACGGCCACACCCGTGATGCGCTCGCTCTCACCCGAGCTCTGAACGCCCCCGCCGACATAGCTGGAAAAGTACAGGCTGGCAGTGAAGGTTTGGGTTGGGAGCGGCACTTTCAACGACGATACAAACCCGTCTTGAACACCCTGAAAAGCCTGAAGCGCATTCTGTGTTGTAGGAAAATCCGTTCCCGACCTCGTTTGGCCCCCGAGAATGATGCGGAAGGCTGTTGGGTCCCCTGCATCATAAGTGACCGCGTGAACTTCGTCGCTCCCGCTACTTCCTCCGAAGTAGGTCGAACAAAGCAGGCTCGCCGCGCCAGTCTGCTGCGTATTGACGACCACAAGAAAACCCGTTTCGCCGCCGCTGGCTGCGGCCAGGTTTGTGCTTTGAAATGCGTTTTGCAGCGGAATATTGGGCGCATTCGTACCGCCGTTCGAAGTCGTGTAACCGCCGATAGCTACCACTCCATTCCCCAGATCGAGCGCTCCACTCGTCGCGTTCGTTACGCCGCCACCGCCGTAATATGAGGCATAAAGCAGCTCCGCGGTTCCGCTTTGGGTCGGGTCCAACCTCATCCCAAACGTGTCTTGCGTGCCCTGAAATGTTGTCTGAAAACCGTTCGCCAAATTCGCTCCGCCCGCTCCCACATGGAAAGCCGTCGCCGAAACGGTATTTCCTCCCGCATCAAGCTTGCCCGTACTGTCCTCAATCGCTCCGCAGCCCACTTGGCTCCCGGTGGTGCTCCCCCCTCCCGTATTCAGGTACGTTAGGTAAGAGGGAGGGGTCAATCCTGACCGCGGAAGTTTCGCCACAAAGCAATCATAGGTGCCTGCGCCGCCGTTATTGAACGTCGTCAAATAAGCGCCCGTTGTTGTAGGCAAGTTTGTAGTGCTTGTGGCACCTGAAATCAAGACATTGCCTGAGCTATCCACAGACGAGAAGGCCCCGTTGGTCGTTCCGTTTCCGCCCAGCACAACTGAAGCATCGATCGCTGTGCCGCTTACGGTCAGTCGCGTCGCGACACTCGCAAAGCCGCCCGTAATCGGCTGAATATGAGTTCCGGGGTAATCGCTGCAATTGGTGAGGCCGGAGACTACGGGCTGAATGCTTGAGGGTCCTTGGCTCGCGTCGAGTGAGATTTTTGCAAATGCCGATTGGCATGAGTTGCCCGAAAAGGGCGTGCCGCCGCCGACAAACGTCAGGTAATCGAGTGACGCTGCGCCCCCAGGGTCATTGGTTATCGTTGGATCGATCTTTGCAACAAAACCGTAGACCTGGCCGCCAGAGTTGCCAATGAGTGGGTTACTTGCCTGCGGAAAAGTAGTGATGTTACTCGTAAACCCTGTGACATACAGCTTCGGTGCAGCAGCATTTGAAGGGTCCACAGCAAGATCAAAAGGTTGGTCGTCGCCGCTTCCACCAAGGAATGTCGAATATCCGATCGCCGGATCTATCACCAATGTCTGGTTGTGATCGTACGCTCCGAGCCGGAACACGACTTCGTGTTTCCCCTTCCTCACGAAGCCTCCTTCGATGAGTCGCCGCTCAGACCCTGCCGCCTGATAAATGACAGGCTTGTGCATTCGGAAGGCGGAATCAGCCGTGTGCAGGATCAGGTCTCCCTGCGGATCGAGCTCAATCCGTGTAGCGCCTCGAATGCGAAAAGCGATTCTTGACGGATCCGCTCCGGGCGAAACAACAAAATCGTATTCAAGCTGCTTCTGGTCGCCATGGAACAGCAGATTTATTCCCGGATAAACCTGCTCGGTCCGCACCTGGGAATAAAGCGAAACTCCCGTGTGCCAACTCCTGGGATTATTCCCGATCAGGTAGTTGACTTTGCCGGGAAGCTCGTCGAGACCGATCACCTCCGGCGCGCGATTGGCGCCGGAGAGTTCCATGTGAACCACCGCTGCTGTCGAAGCCTTGCGGTTCATCGCTGACGCCAGATTGTCGATCCACTTCTCACGAACTTGCGCCTTGCTCTCGGCAAGCACGGTTTCCGTCGGCGTCAAGAACATCGTATAGCCGCTGCTGTGCGTGAGAAACTTCACGCGCTGATCAGTCTGACCTTCGTTGGCTTCAAAAAACAGCGGCACGTTTACACCTGTCGCGGCGATTTTCTGTTGATCGCGCGACGAGGCCGAGGTGTTGGCTTCTTGCGCCTGCCGGGTTTGTGCGCGGAGGTCCTGCCGCGGGAGCACGCTCGAAAGGTGTAAAAAGAGGCAAAGGACGAGAAGAGCTGGTGTTCGCCCCAGGATGCGTTCAACCCACATAAGTTCCTCCTGCTTGAAAAAGCAGTGATGAATGGGAAAAAGTTTGGCCAATGTTAGCATCGATATGCCACACCCAGAAATATTTGGCAGCTCGCTCTAGCGAGCTATCGTGCTGCTCGGAAGCAACTTAAGCGCTTCACCCCGGTTTAAGGAGCTGAGCTTCACATGTTTAAGGCTGCAACTGCCAAACCAAATACTCTGCCGCGCTCCGAGTCGAAATTTGTCTCGCAAACTCGTCTCAGGTCTTCTGGAAAATATCGACGTGGCCCCAAATTCGGAGAACATCCGAAAACCCCAAATTCGAAAACGGCTGCGATGGCGGGGGAAACCAGCGCGAATTCTCTAACCCGGCAGGCTTGCTCGTCAAGCAATAGTTTTAAATCTCATTGAAAACACGCCCCCGCTCCCATATCATGCCGCTCCTTACCATTGGCGATGCAGAAAAATCCAACTGAAGTTCATAGTCCGCTTGCTGAAAAGGACTCGCATCTTCGCCAGATTGGCTTTCTTCCTCTCCTCGCACTTTTTTACGGCTACACAGCAGGCGGCCCCTTCGGCTACGAGGGAATCTTCCACGACTCCGGCCCGGGAATGGCGATTCTTTTCCTCGCCTTGGTTCCCTTCTTTTGGAGCATTCCGATTTCGTTCGCGTCCGCCGAGCTCAACAGCATTCTTCCCGTCCAAGGCGGTTTCTATCGCTGGTCTCGCGCCGCGTTCGGCGATTTCTGGGGCTTCCAATGCGGCTGGTGGAATTGGACCGGCACGTTTCTGCTGAACAGCCTCTACGGTGTTCTGGTAATGGACTACTTGAGCGAATATCTTCCATGGATCACTGGAAATATGAAATGGGCGGGAGCTTGTCTGGTTCTCTGCCTTCTTGCATATATGAACGCACGCGGCATTCAGATTGCCGGATGGTTTTCTGTTGCGCTTCTGGTCGCAGTATTTATTCCCGTCGCGTGGCTCTGCCTCGTCTCACTATTCCATTTGCATTACAACCCGATGCTTCCATTCGTTCCGCCGGACCAGCCCTTCGGCGCCGCGTTCGGCAGAGGTTTGGCTCTGGCCATGTGGAATTACGCTGGATACGAGCAGCTTTCCAGCATGACCGGCGAGATGAAAGATCCGCAGAAGACTTTCGTCCGCATCCTCGCCTGGAACACGCCTATGAACATCCTCACTTACATTTTGCCGACGACCCTTGCCCTCGCCGTCCTCGGCAACTGGCAGGAGTGGAAAACAGACTACATCGTCACCGCCTCGCGCCTCATCGGCGGCCCGACGCTCGGCGCGGCCATGCTATTAGCCGCAATGATCGGCACGCTATCTCTGTCCAACAGCACGATTCTCTACACCACGCGCATCCCCGCCACCATGGCGCAGGACGGGTACTTGCCGTCGTGGCTCGGGAAAATCCATTCTCGCTACGGCACACCCGTGCGCGCGATTGGCGTGTCGACTTTGGTTTATTGCATTCTTGCGAAGTATCCGGTGGAAGACCTGGTGAACATCTACATCTGGACGCGCATCGCCACCACGCTACTCACTCTGCTAGCCGCCTGGCGCATGCGCCAGAAACTGCCCGACGCTCCGCGCAGCTTCAAAATTCCCGGCGGCGCCGCTGGCATCGCCTACATCTTAATTTTTCCCGCCATTTTATGCGCTGTGAAGGTTTACTACAGCGAGCCGCTCGTTCTGCACTGGGCTCCGTTGCTCCTCGCGTCCGGCCCCATCGCCTACGCCATCCTGCGCTGGGTCTTTCATATGAAACCTACGCCGGAGGCCGCTGGGTTGCCCTAACGTCTTTTCGTTGTCATCCCTTTTTGTATCAACTAACAAAGGTCGCCTACTTGGTCGCGCCGACTTTCTCCGAGACGGTCTTTGCTTGCAAGAACAGAAGCAAATAATCCTGGCCGCCGGACTTCGAATCCGTCCCCGACATATTAAATCCGCCAAAGGGGTGCGCGCCCACCAGCGCCCCGGTGCACTTGCGGTTCATGTACAGGTTGCCGACGTGGAATTCCTCTTCCGCACGCTCGATTTTTTTCGGGTTCTGCGAATACACCGCGCCAGTCAGCCCGAATTCGCTGTCATTCGCCATCGAGAGTGCTTCCTCAAAATCCTTTGCTTTCGTCACCGCCAGCACCGGCCCGAAAATCTCTTCCTGAAAAATACGTGCTTTGCGGTCAACATCTGCGATTACCGTGGGCTCCACAAAATATCCGTCGCCGGCAACCTGTTTCCCTCCGGTCATCAGATGACCTTCCTTCTGCCCCTGGTGGATATACCCCAGAATTGACGTCATGGCCGCCTTGTTAATCACCGGACCCATATAGTTGCCGGGATCTTCCGCGGGACCTACTTTCATTTTCTTCACGCGCTCGACCAGTTTGCCGAGGAACTCGTCGTAAATTTTCTCCGCCACAATCGCTCGCGAACATGCCGAGCACTTCTGTCCCTGGAATCCAAACGCGGAGAGCGCCACGCCTTCCACTGCCGCGTCCACATCCGCTTCCTCATCCACCACGATCGCGTCTTTGCCGCCCATTTCCAGCACGGTGCGCTTGATCCATTTCTGTCCCGGTTGCGCCTTGGAAGCTTGCTCGCTGATGCGCAGCCCCGCTTCTTTCGATCCTGTGAACGCGATGAACCGCGTCTTCGGATGATTTACCAGCGCCTCGCCCGCCGTTCCGCCCGGCCCGGTGAAGAAACTGACCACTTCGCGCGGCACTCCTGCTTCAAACAAGATGTCGATGAAGAGGGCCGCAACCGTGGGCGAATCGCTCGACGGCTTCACGATAGCCGTATTTCCCGCAACGATGGCAGCAACCGTCATCCCACCCATGATCGCCGCTGCGAAATTCCACGGCGGAATGATCACGCCGACGCCAAGCGGAATATATTTCAAATAATTTTTCTCGCCCCGCATCGGTACCAGCTTCTGCGGCGTTCCAAGGCGCATCATCTCGCGCCCGTAGTATTCGCAAAAATCTATCAGCTCGGCCGTGTCCGCATCCGCTTCCGGCCAAGTTTTACCCACTTCGTAAACAAGCCAGGCATCCACTTCATATCTGCGCTTCCGCAAAATGTCCGCCGCGAGATACAAACAAACCACGCGCTCCGCCACCGGCACTCGCTTCCATTTCTCAAATGCGCGGTCCGCCGCTTCCACCGCCTGCTTGGCCATGTCCACACTGGCCTTCTGGAAAATCCCAATCACTTCTTCCGGATGCGACGGATTGATTGACTTGATCTTGTCCGTGGTCGTGATTTTTCTCCCGTCGATCACCAATGGATATTCGCGCCCGAACATTCCCTTCACCTGCCGCAGCGCCTCTTCCATCGCCTTGCGATTTTCCGGCTTGCTGAAATCAATAAACGCTTCGTTCTGAAACTCGCCGCGCTCCAGCGTCGTTTGCGGCGTAGCCGTCGATGTCATAGCGGACTCCTCCCAGGAGATAATCTAGCCATCATTTGACCTTGATTGTATCGCGCCCCGCATGCACCCACAACTCGCTCCCGTAACATGCCGCCACAGACGGAGCAAGGCTTGTCATAAGAATGATCCTCCCCCGAGCCAGACGCTAGTGCCGTGTGTGTTATGCCAGTAGCGCAGCCGCGTGCGCTACAGAGAAAAAGCACCGCCCATCATCAAACAAGAAACGGCATTCGCGAGCCAGTGAGAGCTAGCAAGCCTGCACATCATTGCTTGTTGAATATCTGTGCAGACCGCTGTCAGCTAAAAAGCGAGTTTGAAAATATCGCCTTGGTTGTCCTTAGCGACTCCGTGGAAATCAGCAGGAGCATTTTCACCGTTATTCAGTCGCTAGAATTGAACATTAAGAATCGTCCCGCGGTTTCCGGTCGCGATTGCGTGCGCGTAAAGCCTCTGGCCCAGCACATGGGCGACGTAGTAACCTCGGCCGTAAACAGTATCCCAACTGCGTTCCGTCGTGCTAGAAGGCGGCGGATCCGCAGATGTCGCCTTCGGTCGAGTTGCCGCCCTTCACGAGCATCCAATGTCCTTTACAGACCTCGCCATTTGCGACGGTGATAGTAATTTCTCCGGAGTCCCGAAGACCCGGTTAGCTACCGGACCGGCGGAACAACCTATCGATCGGAAATACACACCGGTCTAACGTCGGCCAAGACTTACCTGCGGATGTGTTTCAGGATTTCGCGGGCGGCATTGTGGCCTGACGCGCCGGTGACGCCGTTGCCCGGATGCGTGCCGTTGCCGCAGAGATATAGTCCGGCGACCGGTGTTGCGTAGCGCGCCCAGCCGAGCAGCGGACGCATGGTGAAGATCTGGTCGAGCGCTAGTTCTCCGTGGAATGGATGGCCGCCCGTCAGCCCGTAGGTCATCTCCAAATCTTTCGGCGTGATCGTCTGCACCGCCAGAATTTTCTGCGTGAGGTCCGGCGCGTAAGCGGCCAGCGTTTTCAGCACGGTATCGCGCAAGGCATCGCGCTGCTGTGCCCAGTCACCCTGCTTCAATTTGTAAGGCGCGAATTGCATGTAGATGGACATCACGTGTTTCCCCGCCGGCGCGAGCGACGCATCCAAAATCGAAGGGATTGAAATATCCAGATACGGCGCGCGCGAAAACTCGCCGTACTTCGAATGGTCGAAGGCGCGCTCGAGATAATCGATCCCCGGGCCAATGTGAATTCGTCCCGCTAACGCAGAATTCGCGTCCGAAGAATTTCTAAGCGCAGCAAAGGTCGGCAGCGCGTCCAGAGCCACGTTTAGTTTCGCTGCGGTTCCGTTACTGCGGTAATTCTGCATCTTCACCACAAAACTCGGCGGCAAATGCACAGGATCCAGCAGGCCAAGAAATGTCCGTCGCGGATCGGCGCCACAAACCACTGCCTTCGCCGCGATTTCTTCGCCGTTCGCGAGCGCAACACCCGTGACGCGCCCGTTCTTCACGAGAACTTGTTTCACTTCCGCGCCGGTGCGAACTTCCGCGCCCGCTTCTTTGGCCGCAGCAGCCATCGCCGCTGTGAGCGCGCCCATTCCGCCACGCGGCACGGCGGAATTACCGACCGGATACGGATCGGCGCCGGCGCGCAGCAACAAGAGCGCCGTCGAACCAGCGGACCATGGTCCCATCGCCGCGCCCAAAATTCCTCGCACCGCAATCGCCGCGCGCAATAGATCCGTCTCGAAAAACTCCGCAACGAAATCCGCAGCGGCCATGGGGCCCCAGCGAATCAGCCGCATCATTTCTTTCTTTCCGAGCCCGCGAACTTTGCGCCCAACTTTCAGCAATTTCCAAATATCTTCTTTCGAAGGCTTTTCGATGACCGGAGGCGTGAGTAACAAAAGTTGCGCGATGATTTCCCCGACGCGTGCGAGTGCGGAGGCAAAATCGGCGTAACTAGCTGCGTCTTTGCCGGAAAATTTATGAATTTCTGACACGGAATGTCGCGTATCGGTGTACAGCATTAGCGCGCGGCCCTCTAAAGTTGGCGCGAAGACGCGCACGGGCGATTCAAGTTTCTCGAGGCCGTGGCGCGCGAGCTGCATGTCCTTCAGAATTACAGCTAGTGGCGGCCCTCCGGCATGCGCCACAGTGGAGCAGCGAAAGCCCGGATGAAACTCTTCAGTGACCGCGGCGCCGCCAACCAGCTCGCGCCGTTCCAGCACCAAGGGCTTCAAACCTTTTTTCGCCAGATAGAATGCTGCAACCAGCGCGTTGTGCCCGCCGCCGACGATCAGGATTTCGCGCTGTGCCGCCACGGTCAGTTCTTCCCCTTCCCCGTGTCTTTCAGGATTTCCAGCGCCGCGAGACGCCCTGGCGCGCCCATGATTCCTCCGCCCGGATGCGTGGCCGAGCCGCACATGTACAATTTTTTGATCGGCGTGCGGTATCGCGCCCAACCCGCAGCCGGACGCAAAAAGAAGAGTTGTTCGAGCGAAAGCTCGCCCTGAAAAATATTCCCCTCGGTAAGCCCAGTCTGCCGTTCGATATCCAGCGGCGTGATGAACTGTTTTCCGATGATGATGTTCTTGATGTTTGGAGCGTATTCCGCGATCGTGTCAATCACCGTGTTGCCAAACGCTTCGCGCTGCTCGTCCCAATTTCCGCTGCTCAATTTGTACGGCGCGTACTGCACAAAGCACGAAAGAATGTGCTTCCCCGGTGGCGCAACCGATGGATCAGTAAGCGTCGGGATCACCATGTCGATGTAAGGTCGCCGCGAAAATTCCCCGTACTTGGCTTGGTCATATGCGCGCTCCATATATTCCATCGAAGGTGAAATGGACATCGCTCCGCGCAAATGGTGACCCGGGCCGGGCAGACACGTGAAATCTGGCAGCGCATCGAGCGCAAGATTCACTTTTCCCGAAGAGCCGCGATACTTGTAACGCCGCACTTCTTCCAGGAAATCTCCGGGCAATTCGCGCGCTTCGATGAATTTCAGGAACGTAAGATTCGGGTCCACGCTGGAAGAAATCACGTCCGCGTATATTTCTTCGCCGCTTTCGAGCACGACGCCTTGCGCCACGCCGTTCTTGATCAGAATGCGGTTCACCGCGACTTCGGTGCGAATTTCTACTCCCGCTTCTTTTGCCGCGCTGCCGATCGCGTTCGAGATCGCGCCGGTGCCGCCCCGGCTAAATCCCCAGGAGCGAAACGCGCCGTCAATTTCTCCCATGTAATGATGCAGCAAGACATACGCGGTACCCGGCGAGCGAATTCCAAGAAACGTCCCAATGATTCCCGACGCGGACATGGTGGCCTTCAATACGTCGGTCTCGAACCATTGATCGAGAAAATCGGCGGCGCTCATGGTCATGAGCTGCACGAGATTATATTTGTCATCCGCCGCGAGCGACTGGAAGCGCTTGCCCAGAAACGCCAGTTTTTTCAAATCGCGAGGATTGAACGAAGTGGGGTCCGGCGGAATCATGCCGAGAATCGGTTTTACGAACCGGCACATCGGCACCATGGACTTGCCGAATTCTTCGTAGGCTTCGGCGTCCAGTTTCGAGTGGCGCTCCAGTTCGCGCCGCGTTCTTCCGTGGTCATTCTCGCGCCAGAGGTAGTCGCCGTTCTGCATCGGCGTGATGGTGCCGTCGAGTGGAAGAATCTCCAGCCCGTGCCGCGGCAAATCCAGATCGCGAATAATTTCCGGCCGCAGCAGCGAGACCACGTAAGAGAAAACGGAAAACTTAAATCCAGGAATGATTTCTTCGGTGACCGCCGCGCCGCCCAGCACGTATCGGCGCTCAAGGACCAGAACTTTCTTGCCCGCCTTGGCGAGGTACGCCGCGTTCACCAAGCCATTGTGTCCGCCGCCAATCACGATGACGTCGTATCGTTTTGCCATGGATTTACGTGATAAAACTTGCGGAGTATTGCGCGCCGCAGAAGTCGAAGCATTCTACAAGCGCCAGCAAGGACTCACAACAAAGAAGAAAGTTTCCGTGACTCTTAGTCAAGCGAATCGCGTCAGACACAGCAACAAAAATATGCGGCAAGGACTTCCTTGCCTTCCAATTTTCGGCTTCTTGGGACCGAGCGTTCCTGAGGTAGAATGCCGCCGTTCTCGGATCCCTGGTTGCGTACGGCTTAGCCGGAATGAAACAGGAGAGTAAACATGGCCAGCTTTTTTTTATTTTTCATCGCCTTCATTGTTCTGCTCGCTTTGAGCATAGTTCTTGGTTCATTCTTCACGGTTGAGACGGCGCAGGTAGCCATCGTCCAGCGGCTCGGAAAATTTGCGCGCGTCGCGGGTCCCGGACTGAATTGGAAGACGCCGTATCTTGAAACCGTCGTTCGCCGCCTAAGCATGAAGGTCCAGCAGTTCGACGTTCAGGTCGAGACGAAAACTCAGGACAACGTCTTCGTTCAGATACCTGTGTCAATTCAATACAAGATAATGCCCGACGCGGTCGAAGCCGCATTCTACAAACTTTCCGACCCCGTGAAGCAGATCGAGTCCATGGTTTACAACGTGGTTCTCGGTCACGTTCCAAAAATGAAGCTGGATGATACGTTTCTGAACCAAGCGGACATCGCAAGCGACTTGCGAGACAACCTCGACGCCTCGATGAAAGAGTACGGCTACTCCATTGTCAAGGTCCTGATCTCCGACATCGTTCCCGACCAAAAGGTGAAGGCCGCGATGAATGACATCAACGCCGCCCAGCGCGAAAGAGAAGCCACCGTCTCCCGCGCGGAAACAAACAAAATGCTTCTGGTAAAGCAGGCCGAAGCAGAGGCCGAATCGAAGCGCCTACAAGGTGAAGGCATCGCCAATCAGCGGAAGGCGATCATCACGGGCTTGAAAGATTCGGTCGAGGACTTCGCGAAAACAGTTCCGGGTTCGACTCCGCAGGACGTAATGCAACTTGTACTGATGACCCAGTATTTCGACACGCTGAAGGAAATCGCCGCAAACGATCACAGCAACACGATTTTGATCCCGCACACGCCCAACACGCTCACGGATATATACAGCCAGATTCGGAATGCCATCATCGCGGGGAACGAGCTCTCCACTCATCCCTCAATCCCGCCCATGACGTCATCGCCGCAAAAATGAAGGTCCGCCCGCAAATGCGCGCTGACTTCGCCTTGCGATAGCGCGTACGCACGAACTATAATCGCGGGCCGAGTTTATGCGGCGTTTAGCACGCTGGGCGGAAACACTTTCAGGAATATTTTCAGGTAGACAGGAGTGATTGTGCCGATCGGAACTGCGGTCCACGACAGAACCTTAAAACTTTGCGAGAGCATGAACTATCGCGAATGGTCGGGTTACTACGCGGTCAGTGTTTACGAAATGCACCACGACCACGAATACAACGCGATTCGCAACGCCTCCGCCGTAATCGACGTCTCTCCGCTTTACAAATATCTTTTGACCGGCAAAGACGCGACAAGGCTGGTAAATCGCGTGATCACTCGCGACATCAATAAAGTCGCCGTGGGCCAGGTGATTTACTGCTGCTGGTGCGACGAAGAAGGCAAAGTAATCGACGACGGCACCATCTCGCGGCTCGCGGAAAATGCGTATCGCTGGACCGCCGCCGATCCCAGCATGCGCTGGTTCCACCAAAACGCTCTCGGCCTCGACGTAAATATCGAAGACATTTCCAACAAAGTTGCGGCGCTCGCGGTGCAGGGCCCCACGTCCGGACGCCTGCTCATAAAAACTGCTCAGGCCGACATCGCAAATTTGAAATACTTCCGTTTCACTCACGGAAAAATCGCCGGCGTGGACCTGGATATCTCCCGCACCGGCTACACCGGCGACCTGGGTTACGAAATTTGGATTCCGTGGAACGACGCGCCAAAAGTGTGGGACGCCCTGATGGAAAACGGCCGGCAGTTTGACCTGCATCCCGCCGGAATGTTGGCGCTCGACGTTGCGCGAATCGAAGCCGGGCTCATTCTCATCGAAGTAGATTATTTCAGCAGCAAGCGAGCGCTGATCGAAGCGCAGAAATACTCGCCATACGAAATTGGTCTCGGGCGCATGGTGGATTTGAAGAAGGAACATTTCATCGGCCGCCAGGCCCTGGAAGAAGAAAACAGGCGCGGCGCGAAACGCCTTCTGATGGGACTCGATATCAACTGGGAAGATGTTGAGCGGCTCTATGACGCTGTCGGCCTCGGACCGCAGGTGCCAAGCACGGCCTCGCGCTCTCCCGTCCCGGTATATCGCGGCGGATTGCAGGTCGGCAAAGCGACTTCCACCACCTGGTCGCCGACCTTGAAAAAAATGATCGCGCTCGCAAGCGTGAGTCGTGAACACGCTGCCGCGGACCTCGAACTGCAAATGGAACTTACTGTCGAAGCCGTGCGTCAGAAGGTAAGAGCCACGACCAGAGAGTTGCCTTTCTTCAATCCGCCGCGAAAGATGGCCACACCGGTCACTTGAGATTTGCCGAGGGAGGCAAGATTTGAAGACCAGTTCCACGGAAGAATCTTCAACAGAGCTTCCGTCACATTTTCTCCTTCCAAACTATCCGCACAACTTTCAACCAAAACATTTTTTGCTTTTCACGATCGCGCTACTTGCCGCAGCCGCAGCGCCAGCCATCGCTCAGGAGAATAAGATGAAGTGCCCCCCGCCGACGCGCGTGGAAGATATGAAAGAAACAATTCACGGCGTGGTGGTGAGCGATCCATACCGCTGGCTCGAAGATCAGAATAGCCCCGAAACGCGCGCCTGGATCGATGCGCAAAACGCCTGCACCCAAAACGTGCTCAAAACGCTGCCGGGAAGCGAGACGATTTCCAACCGGCTAGGCGAACTGATCAAAGTTGATACGATTCACCTCCCGACCGCGCGGGGAGGCCGTTTTTTTTATTCCAAGCGAACCGCCGGACAGGATTTGTTCGTGCTGTACATGCGGCGCGGAGCGAACGGAGCAGAAGAAGTATTGGTTGATCCGGCTTCCCTGAGCGCCGACCACACCACCAGCGTGAACTTCGAAGGATTTTCCGAAGATGGGAAGCTCGTTGCATATGGCGTGCGCAAAGGCGGCGAGGACGAGGTGTCGATTCATTTGATTGACACCGACACGCAGAAGGAACTCCCCGATTTCCTCCCTCGCGCACGCCTTTCCGGGGCCTCATTCAACGCCGATAAAAGTGGATTTTATTATTCGAAGCTGACTGACGCCGGCATGCGCGCGTATTACCACGCATTGGGAACCACCGCAGAGCAAGACAAAATAATTTTTGGCGAAGGATACGCCGGAGACAAGATTCTGTCTGTGGACGTTTCCGAAAACGGGCGCTACTTGCTGTTGATGGTCTTTTATGGCTCCGCGTGCCAAAAGTCCGAAGTGTATTTTCAGGATCTGGCGCACGGCGGACCCATCACGCCGATCGTCAAAACGATTGACGCCTGTTTTCAAGCGGAAATCGCCGCCGACACGCTCTACCTCGAAACAAACTGGAAGGCTCCCAACTGGCGTGTGCTCTCCATTCCGCTCGGCAATCCCGCGCAGGGCAACTGGAAAGAAATTATCCCCGAGACCGAATCGCGCCTGGAAGATTTTCGATTGGCCGGCGGAAAAATCATCGCGCAGTATTCTCATAAGGCGGCATCAGAACTGAAAGTTTTTGAAGCCGACGGGAAGGCTGCGGGAGAAATCGCGCTGCCGTCATTAGGCAATATTAGCGGAATCACCGGAAGGTGGAGAAATTCCGAAGCGTTTCTGTCATTTCAATCTTTCGCCATCCCGCCCACGATTTATCGCTACGACGTTCCGCAGCATGCGCTGACAATCTGGGCCAAACCTGACGTGCCGGTCAACGCCAGCGCGTTCGAGGTGAAACAGGTTTGGTACGAGTCGAAGGACAAGACTCGCGTGCCCATGTTTCTTCTTTACAAGAAAGGCCTGAAGCTCGACGGTTCGAATCCCACGTTGATGACCGCCTATGGCGGGTTTGATTCCAGCGAAACGCTTGCGTTCCGCGACGACGCGATTGTGTGGGCAGAGCGCGGCGGCGTGTTCGCCATGCCCAATCTGCGCGGCGGCGGAGAGTTCGGCGAATCTTGGCACCACGCCGGCATGCTCGAGAAAAAGCAAAACGTCTTCGACGATTTCTTCGCCGCGGCGGAATGGTTAATTGCAAATCACTATACGCGTTCGGAGCGGCTGGCCATCACCGGGCGGAGTAATGGCGGCCTGCTGATGGGCGCAGCCATGACGCAGCGGCCGGACTTGTTCGGTGCCATTGTGTGCGGCTACCCGCTGCTCGACATGGTGCGCTATCAGAAATTTCTGGTGGCGCGATTCTGGGTTCCTGAATATGGCTCGTCCGACGATCCAAAACAGTTTCCTTTTCTCTATGCCTATTCGCCATACCATCATGTAGTAAAGGGCACCAAGTATCCGGCTGTGCTTTTTCTCACCGGCGACAGCGACACTCGCGTAGCTCCGTTGCACGCGCGAAAAATGGCTGCGGAAATGCAAGCAGCACAGGGTGGTGGCAAACCCATCCTGTTGATGTACGACACCAAACTGGGTCACACCGAGGGCCGCCCGGTAAGCAAAATCATCGAAGAGGACTCGGATGTCCTGCGGTTTTTGTTCGCGCAGGTGGGAGTACATAAATTTTGAACAGATTTCGAAACGCCCATCTTGCTGGCAAATGGCTTCATATTCAGCCGCAGCTAGCTGAATTTGTTGCTTTCTTCTGTGGACCATAAGAATGCGCCACAGGTCAAATCTAGGCGACAGAAACAATAGGGGGAATGATGCGGAAATGGAAGTGCATGGCGGGGATTTTTCTGGCTGCAATAATATTGCCTGGTAGCACGAAGGGGGAGGCGCATCCCGCGGCGGGCCCTATCCGGTTGGTCGTTGATGCTTCGCAAGCGCCACAGAAAATTCTCCACGTGCATATGGAGATTCCCGTATCCGCCGGCGCTCTCACGCTTTATTACCCGGAATGGATTCCAGGCGAACACATGCCCGATGGCCCCATCATCGAGGTTTCCGGGCTGAAATTTAGCGGCGCGAGCAAAACCATCCCGTGGCGACGTGATCTGGTGGAAATGTATTCGATCCATCTGAACATTCCGCCTGGAGTAACCACGCTCATCGCCGATTTCGATTTTCTGCTTGCGGCACCGGCACTGGGATTTTCAGCGGGCGCCTCAGCGACAAGCGCGCTCGACCTCCTAAGCTGGAATCAGGTTTTGCTATACCCGAAAGGTTTCAACATAACCGACATCACGTTTTTGCCGAGCCTGAAGCTCCCACCGGGATGGAAATATGGCACCGCTCTCCCCGGCGCCAAGCAGAATGGCGACACCATCGATTTTTCGCCTGTCCCGCTGAACACGCTGGTCGATTCTCCGGTGATCGCCGGAAAATATTTCCGCGAGATTCAGCTCACGCCGGGCCAAAATCCGCCGCACTTCATGGACATTGCCGCGGACAGTGAAGCCGCCCTGGCCATGTCACCCGAAACTCAGACGCACTTCCACCAACTCGTGGTGGAAGCAGGCGCGCTTTTCGGCTCGCGGCATTATCGCGATTACCATTTTTTGTTAACTCTGAGTGACGACGTCGCTCACTTCGGTCTAGAACATCACGAATCGAGCGACGACCGCACCGCGGAACGCAGCTTGATTGACGAGTCCGGACTCGTCGGTTTCGCCGGCCTCCTTCCGCACGAATTCGCGCATTCCTGGAACGGAAAATACCGTCGCCCCCAGGGCCTCGCGACACCGGATTATCAGCAGCCGATGAAAGATGACCTCCTTTGGGTGTACGAAGGACTGACCGAATATCTCGGCAGCTTTGTTCTCACCGCCCGAAGTGGACTCCTAACCCAACAGCAATCCATGGACGCGCTAGGCGAGCTGGTCGCCCTGTACGAAAATCGTCCGGGACGCGATTGGCGGCCCCTTCAGGACACCGCCGACGCCGCGCCCTTCCTCTACAACGCGACCGAGGATTGGTCGAACTGGCGCCGCGGCACCGATTTTTACGGAGAAGGCCAGTTGCTCTGGCTCGACATAGACGCCACGTTGCGCGGCCTCACGAAAGATAAGAAATCGATGAACGATTTTTGCCTTATCTTTCATGGCGGCTCGGGCGGCACTCCCGCGCTGAAGACCTATACGTTTGAAGATGTCGTGGCCACTCTAAATAGCCTCGCGCCGTACGATTGGGTTGGCTTTTTGCGCGCGCGGCTGGATGGAACGTCAACTAGAACCCCGATTGAATCCGTGGAAAATAATGGTTGGAAGTTGATCTACAGCGAAGAACCAAACGCGATGATGGCAATCGAAGACGCGCTTGCCAGACGGCAGAACTTGACCTTTACGCTTGGCATGGTAGTAAACGACGACGGCACCGTTGATGACGTGATCCATGGCGGTCCGGCTTACAACGCAGGAATCGGTCCGGGCATGAAAATTATCGCCGTCAATGGCAAGCAGTATTCGCCAGATGAAATGAAGCAAGCGATAACAGGGTCGAACGCCTCCACAACGCCGATGCAGGTTATCGCTTCGAACGGAGCGGCATTTCAGACTCGTCCCATCGACTATCACGGTGGCCTGCGTTGCCCTCACCTCGTACGCGACGACAGCCGGCCCGATTATCTCAGCGAAATTTTGAAACCCATGGCACCGGCTATAGGAACGGCGCAAGCTACTCCGTAAATCGTAGCCCTGCGGCTAGGAGAATATTGCATTTGAAGATTCATCCTTACGTGGTCATGGGTATTCTGTTCATTGCGCTCGGCATCGCTGCGCTCATCCATCCCAACGTCGGCATGCCATCCAAGAAAAACGAAATTGAGATTGGCGGGACTAAAACCATCATCGAAACCACGCGAATCATAGAAATTCCCAGGATTTTCAGCGGACTCTTGCTGCTCGCCGGCGGCTCATTCATTTTTCTAAGCACGAGAAAAGTCTGACTACACACTTGATCAGCAAGGGAGAATAACTGTGAATGCAGGTCGGCCCGCTACGTGCATCAGCACGTTCTTCGTCATTTCGGCCCTCGCGGCAGCCACGGTTTCACTTCACGCGCAGGCACCCAAGAAGCGCGCCATCACTTTTCAGGATTTAATTTCGATACGTCGCCTGAGTGACCCGCAGATCTCGCCGGACGGCAAATGGGTCGCCTACACCGTAGCCATTCCCAATCTGGAAACAAACCGCACATCGCGTGACATCTGGATCGTAAATGTGTCGGGCGGCGAGCCGCGCCAATTGACGCACGGCGGCAGCGATACGCGTCCTCGCTGGTCGCGCGACGGCCAGAAGCTCGCATTTATTTCCGCCAGGGTCGAAGGCAATCAGCAAGTGTATTGGATCGATTTCAAAAGCGACGACGCAACTCGCCTTACTTCCCTTTCCACTGGTGCGGATAACGAGCTTTGGTCCCCCGACGGAAAAACGATTGCCTTCGTCTCCAGCGTGTATCCCGATTGCAAAGACGAAGCGTGCAACGCGCAACGCGACGCCGAAAAAGCCAAGAGCAAAGTGAAAGCGCGAATTTACGACAAGCTCCTCTACCGCCATTGGAATAGCTGGTGGGACGGCAAGCGCAGTCATCTCTTTGTGGTTTCTGCCGCCGGCGGAACTCCCCGTGACCTGACGCCAGGCGCGGATTACGATGTGCCACCGTTTAACACTGGCGCTCCAGAAGCAATCGCATTCTCGCCTGACAGCCGGGAGCTTTGCTTCACTGCGAACACCGCCAGGGACGAAGCCGTCAGCACGAACGGCGATCTTTTCACCGTGCCGGTTTCCGGCGCATTCGCGCCCACCCGGATTACTTTAAATCCCGCCAACGACTGGGGCCCGGTATATTCGCCCAACGGAATGTGGATCGCCTATCGCGCGCAAATGCAGCCGGGATATGAATCCGACCGCTGGCGACTGATGCTTTACGGTCGTAAGAGCGGAAAAGAAAGCAATTTGACGGAAGATTTCGATCGCAGCGTGGACTCGCTCCTGTTTGCTCCCGACAGCAAAACAATTTATTTTATCGCGGAAGATAAAGGAGAAATGCCGATCTATTCGATCGAAGCCGCGCCGGGAAGTTCGCCAAAGATAGTTGTGAATGGAAATTTCAACGACGAATTCGATCTAAGCGGCGATGGGCGAACGCTCGCGTTTGCCCGCACGAGCTTGACCATGCCAGCCGAAATTTTCGCCGCGAACTCGGGCGGCACCGGTATTCGTCAGCTCACGCATCAAAATGCGACGCTGCTCTCGCAACTCGATCTCCCCAAGCCGGAGGCGTTCTGGTTCGAAGGCGCGGAAAAAACGCAAGTCGAAGGCTTTCTAATCCGGCCGCCCAATTTCGATGCATCAAAAAAGTATCCGGTGCTGCTGCTGATTCATGGCGGCCCGCAGGGCGCGTGGGCGGACGCCTGGGGCTATCGCTGGAACCAGCAAGTGATGGCGGCGCCCGGATACGTCGTGCTGGCGATCAATCCGCGCGGTTCGTCCGGATACGGCCAGAAATTTAGCGCTGAAATTAGCCACGATTGGGGCGGCAAAGCCTATATAGATTTGATGGACGGCCTGGATGCGGCCATCGCAAAATATCCGTTCATTGACGGCTCGCGAGCATGCGCTGCCGGCGGCTCTTTCGGCGGATACATGGTGGACTGGATCGCCACTCATACTGGCCGTTTTAGATGTCTGATCAGCCATGCTGGAACATACGACGAGGTCAGCATGAGTGCGACCGAGGAACTGTGGTTTCAGGAATGGGAATTTGCCGCCGAGCCCTGGATGAATCCTGAACTTTACAAGAAATGGTCGCCAAACGAATTTGCGGCTGCACTCGGAAAATATAAAACACCAACTCTTGTAGTCGGCGGCGAACTCGATTTTCGCGTGCCCTACACGCAGGGCCTTGAATTTTTCACCGCGCTCCAGCGCCAGGGCGTGCCTTCAAAACTTTTGATTTTCCCGGACGAGGGCCACTGGGTGTTGAAGCCTCAAAACAGCGAGCTGTGGTACAAAACATTCCTCGCCTGGCTCGCCGAATATTTAAAATAGCCTACTCCGGAATTGCCAGCCGTCTCCGCCTGCAGCCGTGGGCGGATTATCCTCATCCGGCTTTGCGTACTTAACGGAACCGTCGATGGAAAATTCGTGGGTGACACTCCCTCGCAAATTTCTCTCGCCAGCGGTACGCATCACATAGAGGTCAAGGCCAGCGGCAAGAAAGATTGGAAACGTGAAATCGAAGTAATGAAAGGCAGCCAGGTTACGCTGCACCCAGTTCTCGATACGTCGCCCTGAGCCGCACTACTGTGACAATCCGGTATAAGCCCAGGCCTTCCGCAAGTAGTGATCGAGTTCCGGCACCCGCAGAATCTTCAATAGAATTGCCAGCAGCAGCATCCCTGCAGCCGTAACCGCGATCAGCAGCGCCAGCGCTCCCCAAATTTTTTGCCACGGAAGGTAATTCTCGAGCAACAGAGTCAGCCGGTAACACACAATTCCCGCCGCCAGCGAAGCGCCCGTCATCTTCAGAAAGAAGACCACCAGGCTTCCTTCTTCCGGATTCTTAGTGCGGCGGTTCAGCAAAATAAAAAGGACGATAGTATAGGCGATGATTCCAATCGAGCTGGCCAGCGCCAAACCAATATGCTGCATATGATGAGCCAGCCACCAGTAAACCGGAATGTTGAGCGCGGTCATCAACGTGCCGACGATAGCCGGCGTGATGGTGTCGCGCGTGGCGTAAAATCCGCGGGCCAAAATGTATTGAGCGCCCCAGGCAAACATTCCAATCGAGAAATATGCAAGCGTCTGGCCCGTGGCGTAAAGATCCGGCCCATGCATGCGCGTATGCGAAAACACCAGATTCACGATCGGAACGCTTTGCGCAATGGTCAGCGCAGAAATTGGAAGCAGCAAAAATATCAGGCCTTTAAACGTCGCGTTCAGCACGCGATTTAATTCCTCGAATCTTTTCTCCGAATATAGCTGCGCCAGAAATGGAAATGACGCCACGCCGACGCCTTGACCCACAAGCCCCAGTGGCACGCGCATCAAGTTCTTCCCGTATGTCAGCCAGGTGATCGAAGCGGCCTGCAAATACGACCCAAAATATCGCAGGATCCAGTCGTCCGCGAAGGAAACGGAAACAGCCAGCATGATGGGAACGGAGAGCTTCAGAAAAAGCCAGAACCCCGGATGCTTGACGTTAAAACTTAATGAAAAACGCGCGCCCGCCCGGTGCGCGCCGTAGATTTGTAGAAGAAAATTCCCAGCCATCGCGCCGCCCAGCACTCCCACGGCAAATCCAGTGATTCCAATTCGCGGCGCGAGTAAGATGCCTCCGAGGATGATGCCAATGTTGTAAATCAGAGGCGCCATCGAAGGTATGACGAATTGCCCTTTGGCATATTGCACCGCGCTCAAAATGCTTCCTTCGTAAAAACAGATTTGAGCGGGCAGCATGATCCGCGTTAGAAAAACTACTCGCGTGCGTTCGCCCGGACTAAACCCGGGCGCTATCCAATTCACAATGTGCGGAGCAAAAACTTCCCCAGCCAGAACAAGCCCGATGAGAACGAAACCCATCACCGTGATTACGGTGGAAAAAACGCGCCAACCCTCCTCTTCACGTTTCTCCGCCGCATACTTCGCGAAAACCGGGATGAACGTAACGCTCAGCGACCCGCCCGCAATCAAATAATTCAGAAAGTCCGGCAGCGTGAATGCGGCGTTGTACGCATCCGTCATCGCGTTCGAGCCCATCTGGTGCGCCAGCGTCCAATCGCGAAAAAATCCCAGTACGCGACTAAGCAGAACGCTGGCCATCACGATGCCGGTCGCGGCAGCGATGCGGCGGTGCATCGTTCCAGTGTCGGAGGCGGTCGTCACGAAATCATGGTAGATGGTTTGGCGCGCGCGGACTAGAGCGTTAACAAGAGTTGTTTCCGATGCGGAATGTTCCGCGTGGGGAATCGCAATAACGTGGCGAAGAGATTATCAACAAGATTACGAAGACGCTACTTCACATTCGCGTCGTCTGCGGCTAATTCTTCCATTCCCTCGGGAGGACGAATAGGCTCGCGTGCCGGCGTGCCGTCGGGTGCGGCTCGCAGATATTGCGCCGGCCATGTAACCGGAAAGCCGAGCTCGTGAGCCACCTTGAGCGGCCAGTACGGTTCGCGCAGAAATTCGCGAGCCATTATTACAATGTCCGCGTTTTCTTCCCGCAGAATCGTGTCAGCTTGACTCGCGGATGTAATCAGTCCTACGGCGCCAGTCATCATATTGGTTTCGTGTCGTATTTCGCGCGCGAAGGGAACCTGATACCCCGCGCGTATCGGAATTTTTGCTCCCGGAGCAATGCCGCCCGAGGAGCAATCCATTAAGTCCACGCCAAGCGGCCCTAATTTTTCGGCGAGCGCTACAGACTGCTCGAGATCCCAGCCTCCTGGGATCCAATCCGTCGCGGAGATTCGAACGAACATCGGATACTCTGCGGGCCAGACTCCGCGAACCGCAGCGACGACTTCGCACACAAGTCGGCAGCGATTCTCCAACGAGCCTCCATACGAATCGGTGCGCTTGTTTGAAATGGGTGAAAGGAATTCGTGAAGCAGGTAGCCATGCGCGGAGTGAATTTCAATTACCTGGAATCCAGCTTCAAGAGCACGACGCGCCGCGTCCGCAAAAGATTTCACTATATTTCTGATTCCCTTCTCATCCAACGTGACGGGCATGGGATACGATGGCGAGAACGGAATGGCGCTGGGCGCCACGGGCGTCCAGCCGCCTTTCGATTCGGGCACTGCCGCATTGCCCTCCCACGGACATAGCGTGCTCCCTTTTCGTCCAGCGTGCGCCAGTTGAATTCCGGGGACGCTTCCCTGTTCGCGAAGGAACCGAGCGATTCGCGCGAGCTGCTCGACGTGTTCGTCTTTATAAATCCCCAAGTCCTGGGGACTAATGCGACCCTCTGGAGAAACAGCCGACGCTTCGGTGAAAATCAGAGATGCTCCTCCGACCGCCCGGCTGCCCAGATGCACCAGATGCCAATCGTTGGCAAAGCCATCGACGCTCGAATACTGGCACATAGGAGATACGACCATGCGATTGCGCAGCGTCACCTCGCGGATTGTGAGCTCGTCAAATAACATGGGTCTCCTCTTTTTGGGTCTTTGCGGTCGAACCACTCCTCTCAAATGGCTAATTAATCGTCGCGGCGATGGGTTTTCGTGTGCTTATGATCCGCCACCGGGTCGAGCAACCGGATAATGTGCATGCCCGCCTGCTGATCGAATCGGTAAAGCAGTGTGGCGTCCGCCGCTTCTTCTTCGCGCGCCAATTCCAGCTCCGGGTTATCGATAACAATGTCACCGTTATTTCTGATGCGCAGCTCGCTGCCCACTTGCAGAACGATTTTCGTTTCATTGGTATTGGATTCCATGATTTCCTCCGGCGGCGCAACAAAAAAATCACGCGCTCTGAATTCTCAGCAGACTATGGGACACAACGTTGGATGAGGAAATGTGGCGAAAGGTGCCAGAAATTATTTCGACGATCCGCCTGCACTTTTTTCTTTTTTCTTCAGTTTCTTCACCGGCTCGGGATCCCACGCAGGCGCATCGCTAGCCGGAAACGATTCCTCTGAAGCCTCATCGACCGGGTCGAAATCGTCCGTCTTGGGGGGGGGTTGAGTCCGGCGCTTTTTTCTTGTCAGCTTCTGGGTTTGATGGCGAGGCAGAAAGCATCAGAACTGTCCTTCGTCTCGGCTACCGCAACGTACATCCGCGTGCCGTAACATACGGTCATATAGAGGATGCAGCCAGACCCGCTACCGCGTCAAGCCAGCACGGCTGCCGCGCTAAAACTTAATGACGATTCCCGCCGTAACTTTCGGGCTGTATTGATAGGTGTTGTAGTAATGCGTTCCGACCATGTCGGCTTCGATACGATACGACAATCTCCAACGTGCCCTGATGTCCACTCCGCCGCCTGCCTCGTAAGCTGGCGCATGCACACTTCCGAACGCTGTTTGCGGTGTCAAATGGGAGTACCCGCCCAAGACGTGCGCCCAAAGCTCTATTCCGCGTGGAGCCGACCACCTGAAACGCGGGCCGCCTCCTCCCATCAAAAACCAGCCGCCAGTACCGAACTCGTTTAAATGGGTCGCGTCAAACTCGCCGTCCAACCCGAACCAGTCCTTGATGTAGTACACCATGCTGTACGTGAAGCCGTTCGTATTTAGCGTAATAGCCGGGACTTGGTAAAAGCGTAGATATTCATAGCCAATATATGCTTGCCACCTATAGGTCTCGTAAACGCTTTGGACTCCCTGTGGCTCCGGGCTAAGATTTAGCGCGGGCGTGGCCGTGATCCCGGGCACACCAACATCAGCCGCTGGCAAAGTGAAAGGGTTCGTGAACGGTTGAGCAAGCGCCATTTGCGAAGAACTTCCGGCCTGTGCCGTATCTGCAGGATTTATTTGCCCGGCTGCACTCATCGCGACAAGAAGTATGGCCCCAGTTAAAAAAGCGGTATATCGCATCGACTGACCCCCTCAGGCTGCCCAAGACTCCAAGCCTTCACCCATAATTTGACCGAGAAAGGGTAGCTGTGTCTAGCCTAAATTCACCAAACTTGCCAAATCTGACGTAAGGGCTTACGGCCGTTAGCCACCCAAACCCCTCCCCACCTGACCGCGCAGCCAAGTTCCGTTATCAAACTAGCTTTACAGCATTGACAATTTACGATGAAACGCCTAGAAGAGACCGCGATGGCAGGCGAGTACGGCGAGATCAATTCGAGGGCTGATTATCATCGCGTTCTCCGGGAAGCGACCACCATAGTCGCGGGTATCCTGACACGCACGCCTCCGAACGCAATCATGCAGGGCATCAAAAAACAGCTCGATGCCATGAAGCGCTGGACCGACAACGGGCGTGCCGCAAGCGAAATCGAGCGCCGCAACATTGACGTCGGCCTCATCGCCGCTCGTGAACTATCCGATTCGACCGGCGAAGTGGCCGACCTCGCGCAAAAGCTGTTCGCTCTGAATAACTATTTCGAGGACTGGCCCACGGACGCCGAAGCCGCCAGCGCCACCGACGAGGATTTCTTCGAGGACGACTGATTATCGTCCCGATCCCACGCTGGTCCAGCTCTCCCCCTCTGCGCGCAACAAGCTCAATTCTGCCGGGGCCAACACGTCTGCCATCAGTGATAGTGTATCTGTGCAAAAATAAAGTTAGACTCGTCTTCTTCCGGAGCGCCACAAACTGGAGAACATAAGCTGAATACGAAGACGCTCTTTTTCGTGGGATTCATTTTATGCGCGAGCGGCGTAATTTCCCCGCCACTGGCTCTCGCCCTAGGTTTGCTCTACGGATTGTTCTTCGTCCATCCTTACGAGGCGGACAGCCGCAACCTTTCGAAATTCCTCCTGCAAGCGTCCGTGGTTGGCCTGGGCTTTGGAATGAACTTGCACGAAGTGCTGCGCGCCGGCCGCAGCGGTTTCTTCTACACCGCCGCAACCATCTCCTTCGCGTTGCTCTTGGGACTTCTCGCGGGGAAGCTTCTGCGCGTGAACCACACCGCTTCGATCCTGATCTCGGTCGGCACTGCCATCTGCGGAGGCAGCGCGATCGCCGCCGTCGCGCCCATCATCGAGGCGAGCGACGAAGAAATTGCAATTTCGCTCGGCACCGTCTTCATACTAAACTCAGTAGCGCTCTTCGTTTTCCCGTCGCTCGGTTGGGCGCTGCACCTGACGCAGCAACAATTCGGCCTTTGGGCCGCGCTCGCCATCCATGACACAAGCTCGGTCGTCGGCGCCACTGCGCGTTACGGCCCTGTCGCTCTGGTCGTTGGCACCACCGTGAAATTAACACGCGCACTGTGGATCGTCCCAGTCGCTATCGGCGCGGCCGTTCTGAAACGCTCCAAGAGTCCGATCCAGTGGCCCTGGTTTATTTTGTTTTTTTGTCTTGCCGCAATAGCCAGCACCTATCTGCCGGCTCTCTCAAATTATTGGCATGTGTTGAGTAATCTGGGAAGGTTGGGTCTCACCGCGACCCTCTTTTTGATCGGGACAGGAATTTCGCGCGCCACACTGCGCCAGGTTGGCTTGCCGCCATTGTTACAAGGCGTAATTCTGTGGATTCTCGTCGGCGTCACCTGCCTATGGCTGATTTTCGCCGGCTGGATTTCAGTCTGACTCGGTAGCGCCCGCTCGTCCTGGGCGCAGCCGAAGGGCATCCTGCCCGCTCTTTTATCGTAAGAAACTAACACTACGAAGAGCTTGCAAATCACAATTCCTGGAGCGGGAGACCCAAAAGGGCTCTACGCTTTCTTTTCCTTTTGCTCTTTTAAGAACATCGCGGACTGTTGGTGGGCTTCCTGCGAAAATTCCCAGGCCTTCCTGGCGTGTTCCATGGCCTGCTTGGACTGCTCGTGTCCGGTAAAGTGGTCGCCCTTGCCGTGACCCGCCGCTGCCGCTCGGTGCGCATGCGCAGCAAGCTCGTGAAACTCCGCCGCTCTCATATGCGAATCATTCGCCATATTTTTTTCTCCCCAGACCGCATGTCAAACGTTAGCGCGTCGCCCGCGCTCTGTCCATCCAACTTACCACTGAGGAACGTTTCTCCTCACCGGCCCACGCTATCTTGAATTACCGCATTTACTGGCGGCCCGGGCAAAATTCCGAGATTCACGTAGACGGTCGAATTAGTTTCCGTATCGATTTCAGCCGCGATGCAAACCAAACCGGTCCGGCGATGCAGCATGCCCCCGCTAACCCTCTGTCGACATGGAGCCTATCGTTCGCCAGCGGCTTGATATTTTATTGGTTTTGCGTCCGAGACGGAGCGTCTCATCGCGCCGACGTTGGCTGGTTGTTAGTGCTTTGCATGGGTACGTTCATCTTCGGGCTCGGAGCTTCCTTAACCGTCGATGGTGGGCCTTGATACCTGGTGGCGTTGCTCTTCTGCTCGAATTGCGTGTGGAATCGGCGGCGGGACTCGCGATCCAAACAGTCTCCGCTTTGCTCCCCTCTCAATATGCGGCGACCGCCAGCGAGTTTCTTCTTTTCATGCTTCTTTGGGTTGTCTTCCTACCGGGTGTAAGTCGTCCCGGCTATATTTCGTCCAGCCTCTGGCGAAATTCCCAAGCCGTCCTATTGCTCGTCGACTGCGTGATCGCTTCATTCCAGGCTCACACTGGTCCTTTGCTCGAACGAAGACTGATCCGTTGCGGGATTCCTCACTATAAATCCGGCTCACTCGCGTTTGACGTGACACGCAGCCATCAATAAACTGCTCCGATGTCTCACTCTTCCCATCGAGCCGTTGAAGTGCCCATCCTCAAAACCGAGCGTCTCACGCTCCGCGGCCATCGCCTTGAAGATTTCGTCCAGTGCGCCGCGATGTGGTCCGACCCCGAAGTCACCCGCTACATCGGCGGCAAGCCCCTCACTAAAGAGGAATCTTGGACAAGGTTCCTGCGCTACGTCGGCCACTGGTCGCTGCTAGGCTTCGGTTATTGGCTTGTCGAGGAAAAGACCACGGGCAGTTTTATCGGAGAAATTGGTTTCGCGGACTACAAGCGCGACCTTGCACCGCTCAGAGGCATCCCGGAAATAGGATGGGCCTTCGTCACGCAAGCACGCGGCAAAGGTTACGCAACACAAGCCGTCCGCGCAGCGGTCACCTGGGGTGACGCGCACTTCCCATCGCCGCGCACCGCGTGCATCGTCAACCCCGAAAATCTCGCGTCCATTCGCGTCGCGGAAAAATGCGGCTATCGCGAATTCCAGCGCACCACTTACAAGTCACATCCAACCATCATGTTCGTCCGCGACCCAAGCGCGCCTGAATAAGCAGCGCCCACCGCGTGTTCACGCGTGCGAAGTATCTTCCACCGCCGTTACATCGCTCGGCACCACGGCTCCGCCTCCATTCGGATGCCGCATCAGCCGGCTAAGCTCAAAAATCGCGCTGGACACCGCATTTCTCACGGCCAGCGAACTCTCAATCCCGCACGTACACCCCGGACACTCCCGCCGTATCATGGCCAGCGACTGCCGCGCGTAAGCCTCCGAAGCCAAAATATTCTCCAGGCTATCTCGTAAAATATTTCCAACTGGCTTTAGCGGGTAACATCCGGTCTGCACATCCCCATTCGACATCACGAACACCTGAAAGTAGCCGAGAACACAAGGCGGTTCATCCAGCGGCTCATGGTTATAATATTTTGTGACGTACTCCACTTCGTAGGCAGGGCGCTTCAATTTATCCCGAAGGAATGTTTCTATCTTCGCCACATCGTTTTGCTGCGGCCACATGGAATCGAGATCAGCATCCTTCAAAAACGATAGACTCTTGCTCAGAATATTGATCTCCACTTCCGCCCCCGCCGCGTGAGCCACATCTGCCAGTTCTTCCAACTCCTCGGCGGAAATCCGGTTCAGCGTCACGGAGATAACCACGCGTTTGCCTCGCAGCAATTTAATTCCCTGCATGCCTAAATCGAAATATCCCTGAATTCCGCGTATGCGGTCGTTCGTCGTCTTCAGGCCGTCGATGGACACCGCCACTTTCGTAATAGGCGACGCGTTGATTTCTTTGTGCAGCTTCTTGATCAGCAGCCCATTCGTCTGGACGATAATCTGCCTGAAGCGCGAAGTATTCGCCTTCTGCAACACTTGAAAAAAGTCCCGCCTCAGCAGCGGTTCGCCTCCGGTAAAACGCAGCGACCGAATCCCCAGCGCGCTGATCTCGTTGATCAGCTCCACTGCGCGCTCCGTGTTGATATGGTCTTCCCACCGCGTCTTCCAGTAATCGCAGCTGATGCATTTCGCTTGGCAATTTTCGGTGAGCTTCACATGCGCGGCTATCGGCTTCGCGGTCGAGGGCAAAAACTTGGTAGATACTTTGCTCCCCAGCCATACCCGCGGCAAATACAAAACATCAAACGCCATCTCTTAGCTCCCCAAACAAAACGCTCGACAGCCGCAGCCTAAGCCGTAAGCGAAGATGTGCTTTCCGCCTACTCCGCTCTCAGCCGTTGACGGTTCTTCTAGACCGGCTCTTTCTTCGGCCTGAGCCCTGCCTTTGGCCTCGGCGCCTTTTCAGCTAGTTGCCTCGACCATTATTCCACGTCTGCCCTCAAACCGTCCGGTTAAAAACGACCAGACCCTCTTAGTCACCTCTGCCTTTCATGCAGCTCACCTCTTTCAGAGGTGAGGCTTTTTGCCCGGCTGCGGCCATTGAATTTAATCTGTCATCTCGACACAGGCCGCCTCTTTGGCCGACGAGGGACCCGCTCTTGTCGTGGTGGATCGTACATCCTGACCTATCTACCGAAGTTCAGTCCCCCTTCGGATGCACTGAAGAGTGCCGCACTCTTCGTTTCTCAGAAGGGTCGGATTAGATCTCACTCTTACAATCGCTTTGCCCGGAACTACGTTCGCAAATTCGGAATTAGCTGCTCAGCAGTACTAGCCCGTCCACACACACAGGTCCTTGAATTCCATCAAACAGCGTGCTACGTTTTTTTCTTGACCATTACTGAGAATGTTGGCGACAGGCAGACGGAGCGGAAGGGCGCCGCGCCCGCGCCACCGGCGACTGGGCGCGAAATGAACGGCCTTTATTTGGCCGACTCGCACAGGTCGATCCTGGCTGGCTTTTCGTACCGGCGATCCGAAAAAGCCTCCCCAAATTCTCAAAATCCGGTCAGCATTTCCAACTGGTCTAGACCACTTCCAACCGGTTCTGACTTACAAACAGAATTCGCCGTAACTCCGAGAAAACAATCGCCCGAGAAATTTCTAACCGGGGCTAGAACTGCATTTAGGAATTCAGCCAGGCCGCTCCTCACCAGCCACTCTAATCATCTTTTCGTTTGTCGAAATACATCCTTCACGAGACTTTTTTCTCATCTCAAAAGCGCGGAATTAAATCGCCAAATTCGTGAATCAGAGCGATGTAACTTACAGAAAACAAAGGGCGGCGGCCTGCTCAAATCGCCGAAAAATCCAAAAACGCGGAATTCGCGTCCCGCAGCCTTTGGGGGAATTCCCCGTGCGTTTTCCAATTCTTCCGCGATGCAAATTCAAATAAGGACGGCCAATGCCCCAACAGAAATTGAATTCTGAAGCGGCAGAAAACCTGTCCGCGCGCCAAGCGGAGAGCACCGGGTTTGTTTACATTGCCGCCGCGATCGCCGCTCTAGGCGGCCTGCTCTTCGGTTACGACACCGGCGTAATCTCGGGGGCACTGATCTTCATCCAAAAAAGCTTCGCGCTCTCAACGTTTCATCAGGAATTGGTGGTGAGCGTCGTTTTGGTGGGAGCAGCCGTCGGCTCGCTTGGCGGCGGTAATCTGGCCGACCACATCGGCCGGAAAACAAATCTTCTCATCACCGCGGTGATTTTTATCCTAGGCGCGATTATTTGCGCCTCCGCCGGCTCGGAAGTCACCCTGATCGTGGGACGAACCATCGTCGGACTCGGCATCGGCCTGGCCAGCTCCACCGTTCCTCTTTATATTTCAGAAGTGTCGCCCGCAAAGGCGCGCGGCTGGCAAGTTTCTCTTTTCCAACTGGCCATCACCATCGGCATCCTCGCCGCGTATCTGGTCGATTACGCCTTCGCCCAATCCGAGCAATGGCGCTGGATGCTCGGCCTCGCCGTGGTTCCCGGAGCGATCCTGGGACTGGGGATGCTGTACATGCCGGAAACGCCCCGCTGGCTGGTAAAAAATGGACAAGCCGAAAAAGCGGTCGGCGTATTGAGAAAAATTCGCGGAACACAAAATGTGGATGCGGAATTCAAAGAAATCCAGGGCACACTTTTGCAAACGGACGAGCGCGGCCAATGGTCCGATCTCCTAAAAGCTTCGATTCGTCCCGCGCTAATTGTCGGCATCGGGCTTGCGATATTTCAACAAGTCACAGGAATTAATACTGTGATTTACTACGCTCCTCAAATCATTCGCTCCGCGGGCATCTCGTCCGCTTCGGGCGCGATTCTCGCCACTGCCGGGATCGGCCTCGTAAACGTCATCATGACGCTGGTCTCGATGTGGCTTATCGACCGTGTCGGAAGACGCCCATTGTTGCTGACCGGAATCGCCGGTATGGTAATTTCGCTCGGCGTACTCGGTTTCATTTTCCGCGCGTCGGCCACCGCGCATGACGCGGCTTTCGGCCAGCTCGCCGTCATAACGCTAATGGCTTACGTCGCGTGCTTCGCAATAAGCCTCGGCCCGATTTTCTGGCTAATCATCGCCGAAATTTATCCGTTGAAAACCAGGGGACTAGCCGAGGGAACCGCCGCTTCCTCAAACTGGGCTGCAAACTTCGTGGTCTCTTTGACTTTCCTAACTCTTCTCGACAAATTCGGCCCGACACCGACATTCTGGCTATACGCCGTACTCGCTATCGCCGCCTGGATCTTCTCTTATTACCTGGTCCCGGAAACCAAAGGCCGCACCCTCGAAGAAATCGAAACCTTCTGGCGCCGCCGCCAAGTCCTGACCAAATAGCGACTGTGCGATGAAAAACAACTGGCTTGCACGGAGCGATCATCGAATCCGCGCAACTAGGTTTTCCGCGTGCGACTTTCGAGATCGCAAAGAAACCTTGTTGCGGGCAAACTTCCAACGCAGACGCTATCGCAGGGATTTTATGCCGACTTTAGGAATGATGGATTGCACATCGCTCAGTGAGATTCGCCCCTCGAACTCGGCGAGGCAGTTCGCTGCTCCGCACGCCGCAGCCAACCGCAGCGCCTCCTCGCCACTGAGCCCGCGAAGTGAAGCGGACGCAAAACCCGCCAGCGTCGCATCCCCGCATCCCACCGTAGAAATCGCTCTCAGCCGCGGCGGCTGCGCAAGCCAAGCCGGCCCATCTGTGCCTTCGAGCCAGACCAAGCCTTCCGCGCCCAGCGTGATCGCCGCGGTCCGCGCACCCATCGAAATCAACTCGCGTGCGGCAGCGACCACCGCTTGCAAATCCGGCAAAGACTGACCAAGCAAAACTTCCGCTTCCTTCCGGTTCGGCTTAACAAAATCCGGCTTCGATTTTAGCCCCGCTTTCAGCGCTTCGCCGCCGGTGTCCAAAAAAACCGCTGAACCGGCCATCCGGGCAATATCGATCAACGCCACAGAAAAATCCGCTGACAGGCCCGGAGGCAAACTCCCCGAGATGGCCACCAACGCACCTTTCCACTCACCACCCACTTTTTGCGCAAACAGCCGAAGCAATTCGGCATGCTCTTCGCCAGTAATTTGCCCGCCAGGTTCCAACACCTCCGTGATTCTTCCCGAATCTTCGATCACCTCAAGGTTCACGCGGGTCGCGGCCACCGCTCGAATCCGGCTCACCTCGATAGCAAGTTTGCGCAACTCCGTTTCGACTTGCTCACCAATTGCTCCGCCGAGAAAGCCGACCCAGTTCGGCTCAAGTCCCAGAGCACGCGCGGCCATGGCCACATGCGCCGCTTTTCCGCCCGGCATAGCAAGCGAACTCCGTGCGCGGTTTACTTCGCCTGGGACGAGTGCATCAACGTACACTCGGCGGTCCACCGCCGGGTTTGCGCTGACGCATACGATCTTCGAAGAAATCATAAGGTCTTGTTCCGCCACGCTATTTGTGTCAAGCTACTATAGCTAAAAATAATAACTAAAAGAAATGAATCGAAACCCCTGCCCCGGAGGGGCTAGCCCCGCGTGCTGAGCGAAGAACGCCGACGAAAAATCTTCGAGCTGGTCCAACGGGACGGCCGCGTGGTTGTCACCGACCTCGCTCGCCGTTTCTCGACTTCCCTGATCACTATTCGCAAGGACCTCGAACATCTGCACGAACAGGGCCGACTGCAGCGAGCTCATGGCGGCGCGCTCCCCATTGACGGCGCAGCTTTGCGGGACCCAACTCTGCACGAGAAGGAACGTCTTCACCGCAACGAGAAACTCCGCATCGCTTCGGCAGCGGCGCGATTAGTAAAGCCGGGTCAAGTGATTATCTTTGATTCCGGCACCACCAGTACTGCCGTAGCCCGCGCCACAAAGCATATCCGAAATCTTACTGTCATCACCAACGCGGTGAATATAGCAGCAGAACTCGCGGGTACTGATATCGAAGTGATCCTGACCGGCGGCGTGTTGCGAAAGAATTCATTTTCGTTGGTGGGGCCGCTCGCGGAAGACTCACTACGGCATGTGACTGCTGATCTTCTGTTTCTTGCGGTGGATGGCTTCGACCTCGGCTACGGTCTGACAACGCCTAACATCCTAGAGGCCAGAGTGAATCGCGCCATGATGGAGAGTGCCAAAACAACTGTGGTGGTGTGCGATTCGAGCAAGTTTGGCCGGCGAAGCCTTTCGCTGATCGCTCCTGCGTCTGCAGTACATCACACGATCACGGACAAGAAGATTTCGTTGAAGCATTTGCGCGGTCTGCGCGAGGCGGGAATTAAGACAATCATCGTCTAGAGACGAGGTGGAGACACTCTTGAACCGTTCGAATTCAACAGCCGGTGCGCACACGATCGCCGAAATCGTGTCCGAGCCGCAGACATGGACCCAGTGCTTCTCCCAGCTGCAAGAAAGCGGCCAGCTCCTTACGTTAGGCGAGACGCTGAAAAAGGATGTTGAATGGGTATTCGTCGGATGCGGCTCCAGTTTTTATCTGGCTCAAGTTGCGGCCGCGACGTGGTCCATTTTGAATGGAAGTCCTGCGCACGCGATTCCGGCATCGGATATTTTGTTTTTTCCGAAACTCTTCCCAGTTCCCTGCCAGCCGGTGTTCATTTCCCGCTCTGGACGCACATCGGAAGTTGTGGAGGCGGCGCAGTATGCCGAACGAGAGCTTGGAATTCGAAGTTTGGCTGTCACTTGCGGAGTGGGCACGCCTATAGAAGAGATTTGCTCCAATGTAATTCGCCTTCCCGCGGCGGACGAGAAAAGCACCGTAATGACGCGTTCTTTTACCTCGATGCTTCTTGCATTGCAGGCGTTAGCAGCGGAGCGCGCTGGCCGAAAGGATTTCCTGGCAGGAATTCGAGCGCTTCCCTCGCAAGTTGCATCGCGCGTGAATGATATGGAGTCCACTGTCCGTTCACTGGTGGACTCGCGGACCTACGCGGATTATGTTTTCCTTGGACAAGGTCCATTCTTCGGCATAGCGCAAGAGTCCATGTTGAAAGTGAAAGAAATGTCCTGTTCCTACGCGCAAGCTTTCCATACTCTGGAATTTCGGCACGGCCCCATGGCGACTGTAAGCCCGGAAACCCTTATTACTTTTTTCCTGAGCGAAAGCGGACTCAACGCCGAAGTCTCCGTTCTAGACGAAATGAAAAAACTCGGAGGGACGACGTTTGCAATTTCGAATTCGAGCAACTCCACCATCCGCGCTTCGGCGGATTATTTTGTGGAGCTCTCGCTCAATGTCCCGGAAGCCGCACGGGCCGCCGCGGCGGTGATTGCTGGCCAGTTGCTTGGTTTTCACACCGGAATGCGGAAAGGCTTTGATCCCGACCAGCCGCGCAATTTATCGCGCGTGGTAATGCACGACAGCGGCAGAGACGGGGGCTCCCATCGTGGCGCGGTCTGAAGTTTGCGTTGTTGGCGAGATTAACCCCGATCTAATCCTCTACGGCCTTCCGGAAGAAATAAAACCCGAACAGGAAACCCTCGTCGAGGGGCTTCGGCTTACCCTGGGAAGTTCCTCTGCAATTTTCGCGCATAATCTTGCTGTGCTCGGCACCCGAGTAGGAATGGTCTCCAAAATCGGCAACGATCCGTTTGGGAAAATGGCGCTCGGTTGGCTAGAAGCAGGGGGAGTTGACCTAACACATGTGTCCGTCACGGAAAGTACGGCAACGGGTCTTTCCGTTATTCTCGCCCATTCGAACGAGCGATTCATTCTCACTTATCCCGGCACGATGTTTGAACTAAGTTATGCGGATCTCGATTTCGATTACATTCTGTCCGCACGCCATCTGCACCTTTCGTCATTTTTTCTGCACCGGGCTCTCCGGCCGCAAATTCCGGAGTTATTTCGCCGCGCGAAGGAGAGAGGTCTCACGACTTCTCTGGACACCAATGACGATCCAGAAGACCGCTGGGGCGACGATTTGCCCCAAGTTCTGAAATTCGTGGATATATTTTTCCCAAACGAACGCGAAGCCAAGAAAATCGCACGCACTGACGATCTGGCGAAAGCGATCGCAAAACTGGCGGAGAGGGTTCCCTTAGTAGTGGTGAAACTCGGTCCACAAGGAGCGCTGGCGCGACAGGGATCGAAGGAGTGGAGAGTTCCGGCCTTGCAGGTGAAAGCGACGGATCCAGTGGGAGCAGGCGATAGCTTCGATGCCGGCTTTATTCATCGGTTCGTCCAGGGGGCGAGTACGAAGGAATGTCTGAAGCACGCAAATATTGCGGGCGCCTTTTCCACGACTCGCGAAGGGGGCACCGAAGCTTTCCGCAATCGCGACGAGATGAAGCGATTTTTCCGCGAGCTCGAAAGTAGGGGCTAACTATTGTTTGGTCGCTTCGAGAAGCAAGTGATCTGAGAAGTCAACCTTGAGGCGCGCATCCGGTGCAGTAACGGTGCCGTAGTCCTTGTTATTTACATAATCGACCACGTGATAGTGCCCGGGCTCGAGACCTCGCAGTTCCAGTTCGCCTGACCATTTCTGCGGCGTGTTCTTCTTCGCGTCATTCGCCGGAGCAAAAAATGCGTAGTACATCGAGCCATCTTTCTCAATGGCGTAACCTTCCGGAACGTCGTAGCCATACACGTACAAATTTTCGAAAGTGCCGCGCGACAGCATTTCCTTGTTGTAGAGTCCAATCCATTTCTTCCAGTGCGCTTCTTTCTCCGGGGTCAAATACACATCACTCAGCTTCGGGCCGTAATTCGGCCACACAAATTTCGTACCCAGGACGCCTCCGGTGCCGAGCGTGGAAGCGAAGTCCGATCCCAGGTCGCGCTCGTTGCTATCGGGATTTTGGATTCGTGTAAGCTCCACATGATCGCCATACACAGCCGCGCGCGGCCCGAGCAAAGCTTTGTACATTTTAATTCGCTGGCGAACCTGGACAGAGCCCACCGGATCGGCCGTAACCGCCTGATCAATGTAGCGAAGCCACGCGATGCTGGGAGGCGTGCCGCACGGGCAACTTTGCGTAACGCTTTCCGGCTTCAGCGCCCGCGTAGTCTCAAAAATGGTTTTATAAATTTCGCCCATGGCATAGACGGAATCGAGCGGAGATTTGTGATGATGCTCGGGGTTGTAACAGGCCGGGACGCTGTAAATATTGTCGAGCTTGTGGCCGTCGAAATCCCAATCATGGATAAATCGCTCGGTTAATTGTTTGTAATATTCGCGAACTTCCGGCACGGCGGGGCAAAGCGTTGCGAGATTGCGCGTCATTTTCGCAGGCTTGCCGTCCTTGTCGAGCACTAGCCAGTCCGGATGATCTCTGACCACTTGCGATACGCCATATTTATGCGATTCGTATCCCGGCCCGCCATCTTCCACCGCGAGCGGCAGCCACCAAAGTTGAACCTTGATTCCCTGCGCGTGAAATTGCTGGACCATTTTCTGAATCTCGCCATCCGGAAAAGTGTCGCTCCGAGGCTGCCAGTCGCCGTAATTGTTAAACCAGCGATCATCGAGCGTGGCCCAATGGATGCCCAACTCTTTCAGCTTTGGTATGGTGCCGAGCATTTGCTTAGGCGTGACGTCTGCCAGATAGCCCCAGCCACACCAACTCACCGCGTAATCTTCATTTGTGCTGGTTGCTTTGGTTAGGCCCTCGCGATCGATCACGTCGGAATACATTCGCAGCGGTCCGTAATAATCGCCGGAGTAGACCGCAATGAAACTTCGCGGCGTCGCATACGTGTCGCCAGGCTTTAGCACCGTGTTTGGGAGCATGTGAACGGAAGCATCCACACGGCCATCATTTTCGGTCTTAACAGGAATCGACAGCACCAGTGGAAGAGTTTCGACGTGGCCGATCGCTTCGCCCACCTCTCTGGTCCAGAATGCAACTACCGGGATGCCGCCCCCCACACTGCCCAAATCACCCTTCACTTGGACCATCGAGCCCATTTGATTCTGCTGCTCAAAGTTTTTAGGTATCTCGAACACAGTGTCTTTGCCCCATCGGATGCTGGCGCCGTGGAAAGACCACATCTGGTTTGGAGCAGCCTTCGCATCAGCGAGAGAAGCGTTCAGGCGATGCCGATCGATGTCGACCTGATCCAGCGAAATATCATGAGTCCCAGCATTGCGAACGCTGCTCGAAACGAAAGCGATGCTGGGGAAATCGTCGTGCACTTCGACGGTGAGCGAAGCTTCTAAACCAGTACTTGCACTTTTTCCTCGCACCACGACTCGCTGGCCTCGGCCGCCGAGTTTTCCTTCTGGCGAAGAAGTCTTGGCGTTCGCTAGATCGAACGCGAAATCTTTTACTTCTTTGCCGCCCGCGACAACCGTCGCTCCAGGATCGGCGCCGGGATCATCAAGCGAAAGCCTCTGCTGGTTACTCAGAAGTCTTGCCGCAACGTAGCCATCCTGCGCGATGGTGAATTCGGCGCCTGAAGTTTCGATCGAAATTGTATTCGCGGCGGACGAAACGTGGATCGAAGAAGGCGGCGCAGCAGCCGGCTGCGGAGAAGGTTCGCCAACCGGTTTATTGGCGCAGCCGCCGATCCACCCAATCGTCAAAGCAAAAGCGATAGTGCAAACAACTGAGGAAGACGCGACGTAAGACCATTTATTTCGATTAGCGCGAGCCGGACGCATGGTTTTGTACTCACTCTCCGACGGGGCCTGTTTGGATCACGAAATCTACGCCTCAGCCAATCATCCCCGGGGCTAATATAAAGTCTATCGCTTGGTTTTCCGCTTGACACGAAAAGAATTCGAAAGTAAAAGTAGCAAATCGAAACACCTATGGCAAGCGACTTCGGGGGGACCTTTTCCGGAACAACCCGCACCCGTCTTGCCGCCCGGCCCCGCTTTTCAGGTGTCGGAAGGAGAAACCATCAATGAGCGGGCTCCGCAGCCTCATGCGCTTCACACTGATTCTTCCTCTTATTTTTCTATGTGTCACTCGAGTTTCCGCACAGAAGGATGCAGGTGCAATCGCTGGTATTGTCAAGGACACGTCAGGCGGAGTGATCGTAGGCGCGAAAGTTAGAGTAACGGACGTTGACCGGGGAACAGAGATCGATACGGAGACGAATGAAGTAGGCGAATACACAGTGAGCCCGCTTAAGGTCGGCCGCTACAAAGTCGCCGTAGAAAAGACCGGATTCAAGACAGCTCTCGCGGGACCGGTGGTGGTCGAAGTTCAGGAACATCCTTCGGTCAACGTTGTGCTTCAAGTGGGCCACGCTGACGAAACTGTAACGGTGACTACGCAGAGTCCTTTGCTCGAAACAGAGACCTCGGATCTCGGCCAAGTAATTAGCGGCGACAGAGCCGTAACTCTACCACTCAATGGCCGTAACTATGCACAGCTTGCGTTGCTCGGAGCGGGTGTGGTTCCCAGTGAACCCGGCTCTCGCGTGGAAACGAGTTACGGTTTCAGTTCCAATGGCGCGCGGGCGCTTCAGAATAATTATTTGCTGGATGGCGTGGACAACAACTCCAATCTGGGAGACGTCCTTACGGGACAGGCTTACGTCATTCAGCCTTCCGTAGACGCGATTGAGGAATTTAAGGTTCAGACCAACGCATACAGCGCGGAATTTGGCCGCGGCAATGGCGCCATTTTGAATGCGATCATCAAGTCAGGGACGAATAGCTACCACGGAGACGTTTACGAGTTCTTTCGAAATGACGCGCTCGACGCAAGGAACGCGTTCGACACCAGCAGGCAGCCATACCACCAGAATCAGTTCGGCGCTACTTTCGGCGGGCCAATCATCAAGGATCGTACGTTTTTCTTCGTGGATTATGAAGGTTTTCGCGTCATCCAAGCTCTTCCGCAACTTTCGTTAGTGCCAACTCCCGCGGAAATTGGCGGCGATTTCTCCAGTTTTCTCACAAACATGCCGGCTTTCCAAGTCGATATGAATGGCAATTTAACAAATCATGTCGCGATGGATTGCAGCGGCCATCCTACATTCATCGGGGAGATCTTCAACTCACGTTTGGCGCAAGTGTCAAACCTAAATCTGAACGGCTTCTGCGGCGTGCCGATCGGTGTTGACGGATCTGGGAATCCTACAAACAAGTTCCCAACTGGGTCGATCGATCCGCTCGCCGCGCGGCTTTCTGCGCTGTTCCCGATGCCCAACACGAATACAAACGGTTCGAATTTCATTTCAGATCCCAGGCGGACCTACAGCCGCAACAATTTCGACATCCGTATAGATCACAAATTTTCGGACAAGGACAGTATATTCGGAAGGTTTAGCTATGAAAATCAACCGAGTTTCACGCCCTCCCCATTTCAAAGTCAATTAGATGGCGGAGCTTTTTCGGACGGCTCTGAAGACGATTCGTTCCGCAGCCTCGCGATCAGCGAGACGCACGTTTTTTCCGCGAATCTAATTAACGAATTCCGATTCGGGTACAACCAGATCAATTCACACAGGTTTCAGCTCAACGCAAATACGAATGTTTCGCAGGAACTGAACTTCCCGGGCGTTCCGTTCGGGCCCAATCTCGGCGGCTTACCGCAAATCAGTATCAACGACGGCACGGCCACCATCGGCAGTGCGGGATTTCTTCCCGCCATTGAAAAACAGAATACTTTTGTTCTGACGGACAATTTGACATGGATTCACGGCCGTCATTCGGCGAAGTTCGGAACCGAAATTCGAAACGAGCGGTTCACGCTATTCGAACCCTCCGCTCCCCGCGGCACGATGAATTTCGCCAGCGACTTCACCGACAATCCTGCCTCTCCCAACAGTGGCGGCGAAGCCTTCGCTACTTTCCTGCTGGGCATTCCAGATGGCGGGACGATTACGAATACGCATAACGTCGATTATCACAGGCAAATCTACTCGGCGTATGCACAAGACGATTTTCGAATGACGCAGCGACTGACATTTAACCTCGGATTGCGATACGAGCTTTTCACAACCATTAAAGCGGCCGGGAATGAGCAGGCTACGTTCGATTTTGCAAATGATTCGCTGATAGTGCCGAAAGGGCAAAACGCCCAATTAACTCCCTTTTTAGCGGCTAACATTCCGATCTTGAGAAATGGCAGCTCAGGACTGATAAATCCAGACCTAAATAATTTTGCTCCGCGCGTGGGCCTAGCGTTTCAAATTACCAATAAGCTCGTGCTGCGGACGGGCTACGGCATTTTCTACGGTGGGCAGGAAAATGGCCCTTACTCAAATCCAAGTCCTGGATTCAACCCGCCGTTTTTCGTCACTCAATCGTTCAGCCAGCCGTGCTTCTCGCCATCCGCGAACCCAAACCCGGGCCAAGTAGATTGTTCGATCAGTTCAAGCAACTCGACGCTGCCGCTGAATGTACTGTCCCAAGGCTTTCCAGCAACTTCCCTGACAGATCCCAATACGCCGATCTTGTTCTCAGTCAGCCCCAAGATACGTACACCCTTCACGCAGCAGTGGCACTTCGGATTTCAGTATCAGTTGCCAGGCCAGACTGTGCTGCAAATCTCTTACGCCGGGTCTCACGGCTCCGACCTATACAATTTTTACAATGGAAATCAGGCGGTGCCGGACGCCACGTTCTGCACTACACCACCCAACACGCCTGGAAATTGTCCGACGGCTCCTCGCCGCCCAGCGCAGATGTGTGACAATTCGGTGTTTCCGCCAAATTGCAACGGGGTATTCGACACCGCAATCGACGTACTCCGCTCTGACGGTTTCTCAAATTACAATTCATTGCAAGTTCGTTTGGAGAAGAGCTTTTCGCACGGACTGCAGTTTCAAGCGTCTTATACCTACGCTCACGCGTTGGATGACGCGTCGAGTGCCGCTTTAGGATCCTTGAATAACGGTGATTTCCGAGATCAGCGCTTTCCATCTCTCGAATACGGTAATTCCGATTTCGACGTGCGGCACCGGTTTGTCATTAGCTACATCTACCAACTTCCATTCGGGAGCGGAAAAAAGTTCGGAGGCGATGCAACAGGGGTTAAGGATCAGCTCATCGGGAATTGGCAAGTGGCTGGCATCACCACTGCATCTACTGGAAACTGGTTCACAATCACGGACGCCACACCCGGTGGCAATGTGTCCTCAAGCGATAGCGGTGGCGGCGTTGGTTTCTTCGGAACTCGTCCTAATGTCGTAGGAAATCCAAATGGCAAGCCTTGTATAGCGGGCACCGCCTTTGATACCTGTGCATTCATGACCAACACTATCCCGTTCACGTTTGGAAATTCTGGAAGGAACAACGTACGGGGACCAGGTTTTCAGAACTGGGATTTTTCTATCTTTAAGACATTTCCTGTCAGCGAACATAAGCGATTTGAGTTCCGTGCTGAGTTTTTTAACATCTGGAATCATGTGAATCCGCTCTTCGAGCCTGCTGGCCTTGTTAGTGAGGAGCCTCAGCCCCTCGAACTCGGAACGCCACAATTTGGGCAATTCCAGGGTGCGCGAGATCCTCGGTTCATTCAGTTCGCCCTGAAATTCTATTTCTAGTTCCGTGCGAGTCGCTGGACAGCGGGAACATGGTGACGCTGTGCAGATCGCATTCCCCGCGGATACCCGAGCGTCCGGCCTCTTGCAGCAAGACCGCAACGGCCAAGAAAGCGGTTGCGATAGCAACAAGAATAGCAACGACCACCAGCGCTGCGATGAGTTCCTAAACGGCATATAGTTTTGTTGCGAGCGATGACAGGGTACAAGGTCATAGGTTGGCGACTCGCAGGCAGGTTGACCGGACGTTTCTGTTTGAAGTATTCTTGACGCTCGCCCAGAAGTTCTTCGAGCGGTGCATTATGAACAACTTCCGGCGAAATTCGGCTCGATTGCTCTCACGAAAGGAGTGTTATGCCCAAAAAAATCGATCCGCTTAATAAAAAACTCTACGGTTCAGTAACGGCAATGCTAACAGTGACCGACGTGAAAGCGGCAGCCGACTTTTATCAAAAGGCATTCGGCTTTGCCAGTCGGGGGATCATGAATGGTCCAGACGGCAAGGCGATTCATGCCGAGCTGACACTCCGCGGCACGACACTAATGTTGGGGCCGGAAATGCCGCAGATGGGTTCCCGCAGCGCGAAAACAATCGGCGCCTCGCCGACGAGCTTGTATCTGCTGACCGAGAACGCCGACAAGACGGTTGCCAAGGCCGTAAAACTCGGTGCCGCGCCCAAGGGACCCGTGATGGATATGTTTTGGGGCGACCGCTGTGGAACCGTTGTCGATCCCGAGGGTTACACCTGGATGGTCGCGACCCACATTGCACAACCCACACCTAAGGAAATGCAACAGAAGATGAAAGAACAAATGGTCAGCCAACAGGCAGCCCGCGCTGCGAGTGCCTCCTGATCTTCCGTATTTCAAATCATTTCGATCACGCTTACGGAGGCGATCGGGCATAGAAACAATAAACAATTCAGCTTGACGCAATCCAAAGCCCGGTCGCAGCGCTCGTGGCAATCTACTAATGGTGTGCTGGCCCTCAGTTCCGAATCGATTGAACAGAAAAAGCCATACCTCAAGTCGCTGATCACAACTCGCCTATGGGTGAACGAGGAGTTTCAAGAGCGGGAACGGTGTAGCCGCTTTCCACGCCGGAGATGTAGCAGCGCCGCAACCCCGTGTGTTTTTCAGTGTCGCCCTGGGACATGTTTTTCCCTTCCCACAGAGTCTTCAACCTTCAGCAATGATCAATTTAAAAATCTCCCATCTAGTGGCATCAGGCATGAGAACTTTTGGCTTTAGCCAGTCGAGTTGTCACGGAAGGCTTGATGTACGGTTTTTTCATTTCAACTCCGCATGCGCATCTTGGATTCGAGGCGCTGTCTGGAATCGGCGCCTTAGTCACTTCAAATTCGCAGCCGCACTCCGAATTCTGACACACGAATCGCTGGCCCTCTCTCATCCCGGTTGCCATGAATTCCTCCGTACATCATATTAGCAGTATTTAGACGTACTATTACAGTAGACGGTCTCGTTGAAAACCGTACGGTGGCTGGAACGGATGATGGCATACTGTGGCTATCACTGCCTCCGTTCCATAGCAGCAATTTTAAAAAAGCAAAACTATTCAGCCGCCTCTAATATCCTTTGGACCACGTACTCAAGGCCTTTGTCCGTGCTGATCGCGACTCTGTCAGCCAATACAGGGGAGCAATCGAACACTTCTTGGAATCCCACTTTATGCCAGAGAGGCAAAATCACCTTTTTCCCACTGACTTCACGGCTGGCTAAGTCATTCAAGTCTCCCTGCGGCCAACGCTTCTCGAAAAACTGGCTGCTCAGAATCACGATGCCAAATCTTGATCGGCCCAAGCCATAGTCGATTGATTCGCGCAAACTGTCTCCGGGTTTCAAAGCGTAGTCGGAATACCAGAGTGCGACCTGGAAAGCTGCTGAAAATGATTGTCTGGAGAGGAGGAACTCGATCAGACCGTGCGTCCCATCGCACGTAGCCTACAAGGCAGAGCGGGGAGGTAACGAACTGTTCTGGAGCCCTTGGACAATGTATCCACGCTCGCAAGAGCGGCGCCGAAACCGTGAGGCAACGGTGTACCTGCCAGCATTAGGTGGAGACGGGCCTAGGCTTGATCGTACGATCAGAATATACAAATGCTCGCAAGCGTCGTCATCCGAAGAGAGCCTAAAAATGCTGCGCGGCTCTTCTGGCAGTGAGCACAGAGGCTTCCGGTTTCTCTGTCATGGGTAATCAACACTGCCGGCGTAGAGAGCATGTCTAACCGATCGCGTCATTTCAGCGGAACAGGGTAAGCCCGTATCGCTCCTCGCAAGGGGAAAGTCCATCGCAAGATGGCACCCATGGCGATGCGGGTAACGGAAATGGGAGAAAGCGAAGGCTGCCCTGTAATCGGGCAGATAGAGGTTGCGTCGCCTCGTGGGACAAGATCACCTCGCCGGAAACGGAGCTGACTTCCCGTTGGTGCTCAACTCGAGAACTCTTGAGGAACCGATGCATGAAGCAAAGCAAATGACGATGGCGTAAGCCATTGGTGCAGCTTCACACACGACCGGTGATTCCACCGCCGTGCGAATCGGCAGCCAGTCAGTATCGAGTAGGTCTGATTCGTTTTGAATCAGGCCGCGTCCTCGTTTTTCATGGGGGCGTTTTTGGGTGCTCGAGCCGGATGAATGGGAAACCTTCAAGTCCGGTTCTTAGAGGGCTGGGCGCCAGCAATGGCGCCCGGCTACTCGACCCATCAGGCCCTTAGCATTTAGAGCGTCTGCCAATGGCATGGCAATCTCTTTCTTATCTTCATCAGCGTGAGAAATAAAGAAATCCCACTGCTTCTTCTCTTCCGTCGCGTTTTCATTGGCATTCGGAGTATTCTGCATTTTGTGTACTCTTCGCTACGGTCTGGACACGCACCGCTCGGGCGTTGTGGCCAAGTTGAAAGAGTTTACTTTCTTAGGTCCGCAAGCCCCAAATCTAGGATCTCTTGGCTCTTTGGCTCGATCGTGATGAAGGCGATTCCCATCCCTGAGTTGGGCCGCGAATGGGCTACTTTTCCGATCGCAATGAAGTTCACACCAGCATGCGAGATTTCTAGTCTGACCTTCGTGCCCTTCGGGAACGGTGCCACCGTTTCGACAAAACACCCCAGCAAATTCAGGTTCTCAATATGGGCCGCAAGATGCTTTTCAGACTGTAGCTCGGTGAGGTGGATGCCGGCCACGAAAGAATGACGGGGCGCCCGATGGCGTTCGGAATGAATCGGGGATGACCTCAACGTGCCCGATTCTATTCCATGCCGAATCCCGGACCAAACAGAATCAATTGCAACCGTTCCTTTCGGGTCAATCGCACACCCTCGTCAACTCAATCTACGATCAACTCAATGGAAAGAGTGGGAAGTCCGAGATCGCGAAGATCACGACATGGTACATCCGCACCGACATCGTGCGCAAGCGTGACCGTGGACAGTGTCAGTAGCACATGATATGTCCGGTTGAGATAGCAAGTGATATGTCCGCTTTTCGGGCGGTGGTAGGGGACCATGCAAGGCATGAACTCCTACACACAAGCCGCCATGGAGCGGGCGATGAAAGTACAGGAAGTGATGTTGCAAGCGATGGCCAAGAAGATCAGCTGGTGGCAAGCGGCCGAGATCTTGGGCATCAGTGACCGGCATATGCGGCGCTGGCGGGAGCGTTATGAGGAGTTCGGATTCCGCGGGTTGTTCGACCGCAGGCGAGGAAAGCCTTCGCCTAAGCGCGTGCCGCTAGCGACCGTGGAGCGGGTGCTGGAGCTGTACCGGGAGCATTATTTCGATCTGAATGTGCAGCACTTTCACGAGAAGCTGGGGGCCGAGCATCGGATTCGGCTCAGCTACAGCTGGGTGAAAGGGATTCTGCAAGGAGCGGGGATGGTGGCCCGGGGGCGCAAGCGCGGAGCGCACCGCAAACGACGACCGCGACGACCCTTGCCGGGGATGCTGCTGCACATCGACGGCAGCCGGCACCGTTGGTTGGGAGACGAGCGCTGGCACGATCTGATCGTGATTCTGGATGATGCCACCAGTGAGATTTACTACGCGCAACTGGTGCAGGAGGAATCGACGCAGACGGTGATGGCCGCTTTGCGCGAGGTGATCGAGCAGCAGGGATTGTTCTGCGCCTTGTATAGCGACCGGGGCAGCCATTTTTGGCTGACGCCCAAGGCGGGCCAGAAGGTAGATCACGCGCGTGTGACGCAGGTAGGACGGGCGCTGCGGGAGTTGGGAGTGCGGATGATTCCGGCCTACTCGCCCCAGGCACGAGGACGCAGCGAGCGCAATTTTGGCACTTGGCAGGGACGACTGCCGCAAGAGTTGCGCTTGCGGGCGATCACGACGGTGGAGGCGGCGAACGCTTTTCTGCAGGAAGAGTACATCGCTGCGTTCAACGTGCGGTTCCGGGTGCCCGCGACGCAGGGGGGCAGTGCCTTTACGGCGTGCCGGCAGCGAGATTTGGAAGGGGTCTTTTCGCTGCAGTTTGAACGCACGGTGAACCGCGACAACACGGTGAGCTTTCAAAATCTGTCTTTGCAGATCCAGCCGGTACGCTGGCGAGCCACGTTGGCGGGCTGTACGGTGACCTTGCATCAGCACCTGGATGGAACGCTGAGCCTCCGCTATGGGCCGCATTGCGTGGGGCGCTACAACGCCGAGGGGCTGCCTTGGATCAGTAGCGATCGGCAAGAGGCTGTGCAGAAGCCGCGCCGTGGAAAAGTCGCAAAGCAGACTTTCCCACCGCGCTTGGAAATCCCGCCCAAAGCGCGGGATTCCCACTTCCCCACAGCCTCGACGGCGGCGGGTGATTAACTGTCAACCGGACAACTCACTTACTACAAAAACCGGACCTTTTAACTTGCTACGAACAGCGTGACCGTGGACAGCCGATCATTTCTCCATCCTGTGCAATTTTGAACAGATTTTCCTTCGTCTATGCGTATATTTCACTCTGCACCGACGAAGGGACGGTTGTTGCTATGAACGACTGGGCGAGAGTCCTCCAGCACACTGAACGGCGTGTCAATCCGCACAACTTCGCAGTCTGGTTCTGCCCAACTCGGCTGAAAGGAACCCACAATAGGTGTTTGTTGGTTGGGGTTCCCACGCACCTGTTCAAGAAGAAGCTCACAGAAACCTACGGCGAAATTCTTCAAGCCGTTCTACAAGAAATGGGGATGCCGGACACTCGGTTGGAGTTCTTTTGCTCGAAACCGGAGCCTTCTGCATCGCCTACTACTCTCATCTAGCGGACGCACACGAAGGCCTGAAAAACATCATCCATCGGCAAGACAAGCGCGTGACAATTGAGACCATTCAGAAACGCGTGGGGGAGCATTTCGGTGTGTTCCCGCCGGACCTGAAGTTGAGGGGCGGATCCAAGGCCGTCATCCTCCCCCGCCAAGTGGCAATGTATTTAGTCAAACAGCTTACTTCGGCATCCCTTCCCAAGATTGGCCGAGAGTTCGGCGGCAAACATCCTACCACGGTCTTGAGCTCGATCAGGAAGATCGAAGCCCGGCGCCGCAACGACATAGATTTGAACCGAACAATTGGCAAGCTGTTCGATTCGTTGCGGTAGCAGGCTTTTCGGCGAAGTATCGGCTGGCTCCGTCAAATAATCCTGGGTCAAAAATGATGCGACTTTGGATTTGAACCAACGCATCAGGCCGTCGGAATCCAAACCGAGCTCAAATACTGTCGACGCGGTGCACGATGGCTGTCGGATGAACAACGAATGCATGAAGTGCAACAAGGCGATGGCGATGCCTTCGCCCTGCTTCGATCGCCAAAACGGTCTGGACAAGTTTGTGGCAACAGTGACGCGTCGAAGACGCAGTCAGGGCTAATCGGGAAACATGTCGAACAAAGCCTTCCACGAATCGTCCGCCTCCTCTTTCCACACCGTCAGGAACTTCCTCTTAGCAGGCACTGTTTTCCCCGAGGCGTGCTTGAAGATCACTGCGACTGGGGAGTTAACTACGATTGGCAACTAAGTGGAGGAATGTGGAGGGGCGGATTTCCCGCCCCTCCAGACGATCCGGTTCTTGACGCTTGGAGCGTCAATTAATTCTGGTTGCGACCGGCTTGGGCGGTCATGGTTTTTGCTGGTGCTACAACAACTTCGCCGGTCAGCTCTTTTTCAGCCCTGACCCAGTCCTCGACATCTTTTCCGGGCTGACTGCCGCGTCGCACATACAACTCGTACGCTCGGTGCGCGATATCTTCTTTGGATAGTTCTTTGTTTTCGATCATGGCAACCTCCTTGGTTGGCGGCGCGAGGGACGACCCTCGGCCCCGCCGAATGTGAACTGCGTGGAACTACTTGCCGTTTGTTGCGACGCTGACTTTGATCTGCTTCGGCTTGGACTCTTCACGCTTGGCCATATGCAAGGTCAAGATCCCGTTGCGGTAGTCGGCTCGAATGTTCTCCGAGTTGACTGTGTTCGGCAGCGAAAAGCTCCGCATGAATGAACCATATGCGCGTTCAATGCGGAGGTAATGGTCTTCCTTGACGCCCGTCTCGAACTTGCGCTCTCCACGGATGGTCAAAGTGTTGTTTGTAATGCGGACGTCGATGTCTTTCTCTTGAAAATCCGGCAACTCGGCCTTTACGACCAATTCATTCTCGGTTTCGTAGATGTCCACGGCCGGCGCCCAAGTTGCTAGATCGGCATGAGCCGAGCGGTCGCGAATAAAACTGTCGTCGAATAGACGATTGACTTCGTTTTGTAGCGTAAGACCACGTAACTGGTCCCTGTGCGTAGTAGTATTCATGAATCTCCTTGAACGTCTTGCGGTTTGGTGCAACCGAGGGTGGTTCAGGTAGCTTCCGTCTTGTTCAGGTGAACTGAAAAATCCCAGGTCCGCAATCACACTGTGCGCATGCAGTGCTATTGTCAATGGAATAGCGACACGGCAATGAAAGTAATCTATTTTTTTCGAGTGGACGCTTCGCAAGCCGAGCACACCATAGACTTTAAAGCTGCCGGACAAATTCGATCGATTTCCGCAATAAAGCAGCTATTTGCGTTTGCCTAGCGAATTCAGCATGCCAATGCCGATTAACGGCTGACCGGAAAAGCAAAGTGTTAGTTCAACGGTCCGGTAATCCGGCTCTCCATAAACTTGTTTGATAAGTTCTCTGGAATCAACAAATCGGTCTGGACAAGTTTGTGGCAACAGTGACGCGTCGAAGACGCGGTCAGGGCTAATCGGGACTTGCTGGATGGCTTAAGGATTTTTGGAATCGGCGTGAATAGAGTCTGGCGAAGTATTCAAAAACACGGCGTCGATTTGGCGGGTAACAGAAAACTACATACGGATATTGTTCTTACGTACCTAGGTTGAGCGGCTTACCGGAGGACGCGTTTAATCCAGCTTGATATTCCGTTGTCGGCGCTTTCACTGCTTCCATTATTTGCTCTTCGTTAAGTCCAACGTCTCTTGCATCAAACGCTGCATGCTGTAAGGCTTCAATTGGTTTGTCTTTTGTCATTTTTGATCCGGTGAATTCAGCTTCTTTTCTTGGGCAATGCGTTCCGCTAGATTCAGCTTTTTAGAGTTCCCGCGAAGCCTCAGGCCCTGTTGCTCCGGGGCAAAGCACGCGTACTCGTTCTGGTAGGGCGTTTACGTTCGGAGGGATCCCAATCTTCAGACGGAAAGGTCATCCGCCAGAATAGCGGTGATGGCTCGATAAATTCCAGGCCCACCTCGGTCTTACCGGATTCCTTCTGCCCAACGAATGTTACGGTGCAAGGCAATTCCTCCACTGTCTTGGGGTTGAGGATTGCGACCTCCTGCCCTCGCACGACTTTTTCCGCAAGTCGCACCATGCAGCCATGAGCGTTCACCGAGGCCGTGTGCGTTTCTTCGCTGAAGGGTAGGTGCCCGTTTTTTTCGCGGATGATGACCGGCATCGTGATGTAAACGCGGTGTGACCGCCGGCGCTCCGCATTGTTCTCCGCGGCAGTGGGATACGCATATACTTTTATCTCTCGCATAACGATTCCATATTCATAAAACAAGCTGAGCGTTGTAGCACAGCGTCTCGTGCCAATTTTTCTTTGGCTGCCTGGCTAGGTTTCTCTAAGGATCTGCCGGTAACCAGACCTAAACTGTCCGTTTTGGCACAGTTTCGTAGTGGATACTAAGGCCACGGACCCTCAGAAAGACCTTGGAAGACTACGCGAGCGCTTGCGAGGCGGCGATTTGAGCGGCGGTTCGCCTTGCGCGCAAAGCTTCTCGCGCCGCTGAACAAATCTTGGCATCCAGCTCGTCGATATCGCCTCCGAAAGTTTCGCGCCCTCGGCAACAGTGGCGGCAGCGCGTTCCGTTGGTTGCTCGACCACCGCATTCAAAATGCGCTGGGGCGATACGCTGTTCAAACTCATTGCGCCTTCGAAGAACTGGAACCCCCCCGGCCGCGCTCTTTGGCGTGATAGATGGGCGCGGCGGAATCTTCAATCGCGGGTCGTTTTGAATCAGAAGTATTGTGAGACACGCACTATTGTGGGTCGTTGTGAGGTTCGTTCCATTTTGCTAGTCGCCGCCTCCTCGGCTTCAATCGTAGGCGCAGATTAGCTGGCGGACATTCGTGGCTTAACGATATCCGGTCTTTGATCCTTCTTGATACCAATCAAAGACTTGAGTATTTCTCGCCTCAGTACTGACAGACCTGAAATAGCGTCTTCAATGGCCTGCCACTCTTCTTCATCGCCTGCACTGAGGCATAATTCTTCGACGCGCGATAAGATTACTCTTTCCGCGATCGAGACCCTTGCAGCGAGATTCAGTGCATCTGTTTCGAGCAATGCTTCCACATAGCAGTGCTGCCATTCCAATCCCCATTGCAAAGCCATGGCTATCCCTCCGCGGGTGAAGAAAGTGTAGAAGGCTGGGTTGGAATTTTCTGTGCGCTTTGCACACTAGCTTTAACTTAAGAATTCAAATGTCTAAAAACGTAACCCCGAACAATCTTGCGTGCAGTTTTGTACACAACCATGTCAATGATTTGGATTAGCGTCGGCGTCCTCGTATGTTCCCAATTCCGGGGGCTCGGCGCTGGGCTCGGCTCCCGCGAATTACTGCTTCAAACAAACGCAGACTACGTCTCTACTTTCCTTCGAATCATCGCTGGAATAGCTATTTTCCCCTATGCAATGCAAAAACTCTTTGGATGGTGTGGCGGTTGGGGAATCAAGAAAACGCTTAAACAACTGACCCTCAAGAAAATTTTCCGAAACGGCTCTGAGCACCATGACCTTCGGCGACGACCTTGCGCATCGGCTTGCCATCACCCTGCTTCCTATGTATTATTGAGTATGCACTCAGTAATAGAGAGGCTCAGTGGCTCGCCCTAAAAGCGAAGACAAGAAAAATGCGATCCTAACGGCCGCAACGCGCCTCTTTGCGGAACGCGGTCTCGCGGCTGCTCCGACTTCCGAAATATCCAAGTGGGCCGGAGTTGCCGAGGGAACTCTTTTCACATATTTCAGGACCAAGGATGATTTGATCAACTCGCTCTATCGGGAGATCAAGCTGGAACTCGCTGACGCCATGATGTCGGATTTCCCTCGGAAGAAGAATGTTCGTACCAGGCTGCGACATGTTTGGGATCGCTATGTGAAGTGGGGCATTGCAAATCCTAAACAGCGCAAGGTGCTCGCGCAACTACAGGTGTCGGAGGTACTCACCAAAGAGTCGAGAGACGCCGGCAGCGCGCCGTTCGTCGAGTTCCAAACCATGATTCGTGACGCGATTGAGCAGCGTATCTTTCGGAACGATCTCCCGGTGGAACTTATCTCGAAGTCGTTAGCAGCTTTGGTGGAGGCGACGATAGACCTTACAGTGTCGAACCCGTCCAAAGCGAAAAACTACTTGGATAGCGGCTTTCAAATGTTTTGGTCCGGCGTAACCAAGTAACGAATCATTGCATCTAATAAATGAGTGAGTAATCACGCTCGTTGGAAAAAGCGAAGGGATTATCCGGCCTTTTTGATTCGCTCGGACGGGTTGCCGAGTCTAAGCGCCCATAGTCTATCTAAGAAGGAGAAGGGAGGATTTTCATGTCTAAGGTCTGGCTGATTACGGGAAGCGGAAACGGATTGGGGCGGGACATCGCCGAGGCGGCGCTGGCCGCCGGTGACAGCGTTGTAGCGGGAGCGCGCCGGACGGAAGAACTGGCACCTCTGGTGGCGCAATACGGGGAGCGGGTGAAGCCCGTCACGCTGGAAGTGCGCGAAGATGCCGCAGCAAAGGCCGCGGTGCAGTTAGCGGTGGACAACTTTGGACGGCTGGATGTGCTCGTCAACAATGCCGGTTATGGGCAGTTCGCGCCGTTCGAGCAGATGAGCGCGGAGGACTTCCAAGCGGTTGTGGACACGTGCTTTTACGGCGTGGTGTACACAACACGCGCCGCCGTACCGGTGATGCGTAAGCAGAAGAGCGGTCACATCTTTCAGGTGTCATCGGTCGGTGGACGTATTGCGGTTCCGGGCAATACACCGTATCACGCAGCCAAGTGGGCCGTAGGCGGTTTCAGCGACTCTCTGGCGATGGAGGTCGCGCCGTTCGGGGTCAAGGTCTGCACACTGGAGCCGGGAGGTATTCGAACCAACTGGGCGCGGCGCGCCGGCGAGAATGCGCCGGACTTGCTGCCGGACTACGAGGCGTCAGTCGGTTCGACACTCAAGATGCTGCGAGGCCTCGAAGGGCGTTCGGAAGGCCATCCGCGGAAGATCGCGGATGTCATCGTGCAACTGGCGAATAGGGACGAGGTGCCGGTTCGGCTGATTCTCGGTGTAGATGCGGAAAAGCGGGTGCAACAAGCCGAAGCTGCGCGTGCGAGTGAGGCCGAGAAATGGCGACATCTCACTATTTCAACGGTTTTTGAAGATGGGCGCTTCGACAGCCGATTATATACGGCAAATAGCGGAGTCAATTCTTGAGTTGCATGAAAGGAGCACGATTATGAAATACAGATTACTCGGCAAGAGCGGACTGCGGGTCTCCGAAGCGGCACTAGGCACTATGACCTTCGGCGACGAGTGGGGATGGGGCTCACCGAAGGCTGAAGCGCAGAAAGTCTATGAGACTTACCGCGAGGCAGGCGGAAACTTCATTGACACTGCGAACTTCTACACCAACAGCACGAGCGAAAGATTCCTTGGAGAGTTCCTTCAGGGCGATCGCCAGAGCGTTGTATTAGCCACGAAATACTCCAACGCTGTGCCCGGCAATGATCCGAATGCGGCGGGCAATCACCGCAAGAGCATGATGCAAGCAGTGGAAGCCAGTCTCGAGCGATTGCAAACCGACTACATTGACCTCTACTGGGTGCACATCTGGGATGGGATCACACCAGTGGAAGAAGTCATGCGCGGACTCGACGATCTCGTTTGCCAAGGAAAGATTCTCTACGTTGGCATCTCGGACGCTCCGGCTTGGTGGATCGCCCAGGCAAATACTCTGGCGGAGCTTCGGGGCTGGACACAGTTCACGGGGTTACAGATCGAGTACAACCTGATTGAGCGGTCAGTCGAGCGCGAACTGATTCCCGTGGCGAAAGCTTTGAACTTGGGCGTTCTGGCCTGGTCGCCTTTGGCGGGTGGCGTGTTGTCCGGGAAGTACCACGGCGAGGGTAAGGCGGACGGAGCGCGGATGACCAATGAGGGAACGAAGGAATTCCTTCCTGAGGAACAACGCGCGGTGCCCATCATCTCGGCTGTGAAGTCGGTCTCCGAACAGACCGGTTGCAGCATGGCGCAAGTCGCACTCGCCTGGCTGCGGCATCAAACGGTGCCAGTAATCCCGATCATTGGAGCGCGCAAGGTATCTCAACTCCAAGACAATCTCGCCAGTTTGGATCTGGAACTCTCCGCCGAACAATTGAAATCCCTCGATGGAGCAAGCCGAATAGAGTTCGGATTCCCCCAGACTATTTACGAGAGAGAAATGGTTCGGGGAGTCAGGTATGGCGGCATGTGGGATCGCCTCGCGCTTTAGTGCGACACTTTCGGCAGGATATTGGATCGCACGTGATAATCAGGGCCGGCGCCCTTTAAGCTTTCCTCTTAACGGCAACTCGGAGGTAAAGGTCAGTTGTGCATTGGTACCGAGTAACGCACATCTTGTCAGTGCTTGATTTGAGCGGTTAGCGGTGGTGATTCGCATACCCGTTAGACCGCTGCCGTGACAGCGCGCGTGAATAGGTTTTACAACAACTTACAAAACGCGCGGGGACTGCCACACGCAGCACAAGTCATATGAGACATATCAAATTGTGGGTTGGAAAAAATCTCTGAAATTGTCCGAGGACGGAGTCGTGGTTGATCACCTCCAAACGAGCGCTCCATTTGTAGCGATCTCCGTGGAACAAATTGTCGTGGCCCACAGCGAGGTCAAACAAATTGTGCTGTTGGATTCGCGGCGGATTGCGGTCGTCGTTCTCTTGGTTCGGCGCCGGTACGCTGATAAGCGTTGAACTGAACCCGAGGCAGGACAATTGAAAGGAAGTGGGGTTGTGGGAGTCGCATGCACGCCGTTGCAGGTGAACCCGGCTTCGAATTCCTGATCTGCTGACAAAGGAATCGATCCGACGTTGCTGGCAACCATGCTCACACTCGGCACACCACCGATGACGACAGAGCCGGGGCAGGTCTTAAAAGGTTCCAACCCGAAGCAGGGAGTGGCGCCCGCCACTAGATCGCTGTCCTACCGCCAGTTGAAGGCCACCCAGGGGTATTTCTTGCACGGCTGATATGGCACGTGAGTCGTCTCATTGAAACGCTCGTCGTGATCGATGCGAAAAACGGCCGCTGGTGCCGAGGGATTTGCTCCGGCTCCGGCGACCTGCTGCGAGGGTTTTGGCAGGTGGGCTCGGGTGGCTCAGGAGAACTCCTGACGCTAGCCCGCCGGCTATGCCGTGCTCATAATCTTATCCTGCCAAATAGAGCCAATTTTGGACCTTGCTTGCACCACCGATCAAAGCACGAAGCATGGTCGTAGCGTCTCATTTATAGAGTCAACGGAAGAATGCCAGAATCCTGCAATGCGTGCGCCTATTCTATTTGGTGTGTAGTCCGAACGCTTAGCGGAGTATCCAGTCGACAGTTTTGGAGGCGAGGCGATCAAGAGCAGTGATGGAGAGTTCGAGGTGATCTTCGCGAGTGTCCTCAATCTTGTTGTGGCTGATGCCGCGGAGAGATTGCACGAACATCATGGCCGTGGGAATACCAGCGCGTGAAACTTCGGCAGCGTCATGCAGTGGGCCGGAAGGCAATCGGTGGGAAGAGCCAGACACTTCGCGAACGGCCTGCTCACAGAGAGCAAGAAGACCGGTGTGGAATGGGACCGGCTCGATGCTCCAGAGACGCGACCACTCGACGGTGCATTTCTCTTCTTCGGCGAAGCGGTGGCTCGCTTCTTGAGCATCGCGGTACATCCGAGCAAGGATGCGTGGATCGAGGTCGCGCTGGTCGAGCGTGGCTTCACAACGGCCGACGACAGCCGTGGCGATGCCGGGAAAGGTTTTCAGACTACCCACGGTGCAGACCGCGTCTGGATGCCTGCGGGCGATGTCGCCAATCTCGAGCGTGAGCTTTGCCGCGGCTGCCAGAGCGTCGCGGCGGGCGCTCATGGGGGTCGAGCCAGAATGTGCTTCCTGTCCGTGAAACGTAATGATGTGGCGCTCGACGCCCTTGGTGCCGAGGACAACGCCGAGAGGAAGACCGAGCCGCTCAAGCACAGGACCTTGCTCGATGTGCAGTTCGATATAGGCGGCGGCTTCCTTGCGTTCGTTTTCGGCTTCCGCGAAGCGATCTATTTCAACGCCGCAGCGGCGGAGAGCGTCCTCCAGCTTGATGCCACTGCGGTCCGTGCGGGCGCGATCGGAGGAAATGGAGTGTGTGCCGGCGAACGCCGAAGAACCAAGCAAGCTGCGGCCAAACCGCGCCCCTTCTTCGTCCGCCCAGTCGACGATGCGGATAGTGACGGGCGGCCGGCCGCCGAACTCAGAGGCGAAACGACGAAGGACTTCGAGGGCTGCGAGGATATTCAGCGAACCATCCAGCCAGCCGCCGTTCGGAACGGAATCCAGATGCCCACCAATGAGAAGGCTTTTTTTTGATGCGCCCCGCAAGGTTGCCCAGTTATTTCCCGCTGAATCGTAGTGATGTTCGACCGGAAGCTCGGCAAGTTTTTTTGCGAACCACTCGCGCGCGCGCAACCACGTGTCCGTCCAGGCGAGGCGTTGGGCGCCGCTTTCATCAGAAGTGAGGTCGCGGAGCTCCTTGAGCTCGGCGACGACGCGTTGGGGACTTAGCGGCATCCGTAATCTCGCTTAAAAATGCTTGGGCTCGCGCTTCAAAAAGCAGCCGCGGCCCCGTTCACCCACGAACTTTCCGTCTCGCGCCTGTACCTTGCCGCGCACGGTCACGAGGGACGGTCGCCCTTCTATGGTCATGCCTTCGAAGCCGTTGTAGTCGTTGTTGACGTGTTGGGTCTTGACGCTGACCGTGCCGCGATAGTTGGTGTCGAAGACAACGAGATCGGCATCGCTGCCGATAGCGATGGTGCCCTTGCGCGGAAAGAGGCCGAAAAGTTTTGCGACACGGGTGCTGGCGGCGTCCACGAAACGATCGAGATCGATGCGTTTTCGCTTCCCAATGGTGTAGAGCAGATTGACGCGATCCTCGATGCCGGGAATGCCGTTGGGAATGTCTACGAACGAATCTTTGCCGAGAAGCTTCTGGTCGATGTCGAAAGGGCAGTGATCAGTGCCAACGGTGTCAACGAAACCGAGCGCGAGGGCATTCCAGAGAGTTTCATTATTATGTTTGGCACGAAGGGGGGGTGACATAACGTACTTCATGCCTTCGACGCCGGGACGTTCGGCAAACGACTTGTCGAGCAAGAGATGGGGAAGGACGACTTCGACGCTGAGGCGCACACCGCGCTGTTTGGCTGCCAGAGCGGCATTCAGGGCCTTTTCGCAAGAAAGATGAACGACATAGCCGGCGGCACCGGTGTTTTCTAGAAAGGTGGCGAAACGACCGGTACCCTCAGCTTCAACCGATTCGGGGCGGCTAGGCTCATGCCACTCGGATTCGGTCTTGCCTTCGGCGACGAGTTGCTCCTGGAGGCGGGCCACGAGCTCGGCGTTTTCGCAGTGTGCTGTTACGATCACACCGAGACGCCGTGCGAGCGCGAGAGTCTGGTACATCTCGCCGTCGTCGACGCCGAAGAAATTCTTGTAGGCGAGAAAAATCTTGAAGGACGAAGTGCCGTCGGCAACAATCTCGCGAAGTTGGGATTCGGTTTCCCGGACGAACTTGGTGACTGACATGTGAAACGCGTAATCACAGGCACTTTTTCCGCTGGCCTTGGATTTCCATAGCTGATAACCGGCGAGGGCGTCGTCATTGCGATTGGGACAACACATTTCGATGTAAGTGGTGGTGCCGCCGATGAGCGCGGCGACGCTGGCGGTCTCGTGAGTATCTTTGGCGAAGGTGCCCATGAAGGGAAGATAAATATGGACGTGCGGATCGATGAATCCCGGGAAGACGAGCTTGCCGGTTGCGTCGACGATTTCGGTGCCGGGCGGGACGTCGAGATTTTTCCCGATCGCCGTGACCGTTTCGTTTTCGGCGTAGACGTCGGCCTGAACGCGGGAGCCGACGGTTACGATCTCTCCATTTCGGATCAGCAAAGCCATCAATGGCTCCTACACAAGCTCAATGGATGCGGATACCCATTTTTTGACGGTATCGCTCCATCTGTTTCCAGTCTTCGGCCACTTCGGGCTGCTTCTGGATGAGTTCCTCCCAGGTGACCGAGGGCCGCCCCGAAGGGACTTGCAGCATATGAATGCAATTTTCGACGGGGCAAACGTTAAAACAGAGCCGGCAGCCGACGCAATCCTCTTCCCGGACAACGACTGTAGGTCGAGTGGAGATTGCTTCAAGCTTCCCATGGGAGCTTTGATCGTAAGCGGCCGGAGGACTAGCCATACCGTGTTTATCGAATAGGTCGATGCACTGGTGGGCTGAGTCATTGCAGGCGACATAGCAAAGGTCGCAGCGAATGCACTTGTCTTGGTCGATCCGCGCGATGGCTTTGAAGGATAGATCGAAATCTTTGAAGTCAGTGACATGATGAAGGCTGCGACCGACGACCTGGGGGATAGTGGCGAAGCCTTTTTCGTCCATCCAGTTAGAAAGGCCGTCGCATAGATCTTCGACAATGCGGAATCCGTAGTGCATGACGGCAGTGCAGACCTGAAGGTTGCTGGCGCCAAGAAGAAGGAATTCGGCGGCATCGCGCCAGGTGGAGATGCCGCCCATGCCGGAGATCGGAAGTCCTGATCCGCGCACAATGGAATCGCGGCCGAGAGCAGCGAGCATGTTCAGCGCGATGGGCTTGACGGCGGGACCGGCGTATCCGCCGTGGCCGCCCCGTCCGCCGATGCTAGGCGTGATTTCGAGCGTCTCCAGGTCGACCCCGATTATGGAGTTAACCGTGTTGATCAAAGAGAGGGCGTTGGCACCCGCAGCGACCGCTGCGCGGGCGGGCAAGACAATGTCGGAAATGTTGGGTGTGAGCTTGACGATGACAGGAATCTTGGCAACGTCCATGACCCAGCGGGTGATCTGCTCGCAATATTCAGGGACCTGCCCAACGGCGCTGCCCATACCGCGCTCGCTCATGCCGTGAGGACAGCCATAGTTCAGCTCGATTCCATCGGCGCCGGTGTCTTGAATGCGATGGATGATGTCGTGCCACGCAACAGGCTTGGATTCGACCATGGCAGAGACGATGACAGCTCGATCAGGCCATGCGCGTTTGACGTCGGAGATTTCGCGGAGGTTGACCTCAATAGGGCGATCGGAGATTAACTCGACGTTGTTAATGGCGAGCATTTTCTCGTTGCCATAGCGCCAAGCACCATAGCGATTGGAGACATTCAGGACAGGAGCACCGATAGTCTTCCAGACCGCACCACCCCAGCCGTTTTCAAAAGCGCGATGGATCTGCGCGCCTGAGTTCGTGGGCGGTGCAGAAGCAAGCCAAAAAGGATTGGGCGAGCGGATTCCCGAGAAACTGACACTGAGATCAGCCATGGTTCACCAACCTTTGGTGGATCGAACGAGCGGCAAGCTTGCCATCTTGGACGGCCATAACTGTAGAGGCGGAGCCGCGCGCTCGAATGCAATCGCCTCCTGCAAAAATTCCGGAGGAGCTCGTTTCGAAATCCGAATTTATGTGGATAAAGCCGTCTTCAGTTTTTAGATTGAGTGTAGAAATTAGAGAGGTTTTGTTCTGGCCGATGGCTTTGACGATCTGGTCAGCCCGTAAAAGCATGGTGGACCCAGGAACGGGTTTGGGAAAGGGACGCCCTGAACTGTCGGGATCACCCAGGGTCATGCGAACGCATTCGAGGGCCTTCACGTCACCGTTTTCGTGATGAACTTTGATGGGCTGAACAAGGAACCAAAAAGTGACGCCTTCGCGCTTCACGAAATCATACTCGTGCGGGTAGGCGGTCATTTCATTTTCGGTGCGGCGATAGATCATCGTGACACGTTTAGCGCCGAGGCGACGGGCGATGGTGGCGCAGTCGACGGCGGTGTTGCCGGCGCCAATAACTACCACGTTGCGCCCAACATGGAGTTGCGAGGGCGCAAGTTTGCTGCGTTCGATGTATTCGAGGCCGTCGAGTACGTATTCTTCCCCGGGAATATCAAGGGCGCGAGTGTGGCCGAGGCCGATACTGATGAAGACAGCGTGAAAGTTCTCTTGGAGGTCAGCTACGGTGGGATCGATGCCAATTTCCTTGCCGACTTCTATGCGCACACCGAGACGCCGGACCATGGCGACTTCGGTAAGGGCGACTTCAATGGGCTCGCGCAGAACTAGGATGCCATAGGTGGAAAGTCCGCCGCCAAGTTCGCGCTTTTCGTAGAGCGTGACGGAATGACCGAGCTTGGCGAGCTCTCCGGCGCAGGATAGTCCCGCGGGGCCGGCGCCCACAACTGCCACTCTCTTGCCCGTGGAATTTGCGGGATGGAAGATGTCGATCTTCTTATCCTGGAGGTAGTCCATGGCGTGTCGCTGGAGGCGACCGATGGCAATGGGTTTGTGTTCCGAACCGAGAACGCAGGCGCCTTCGCACAATTCTTGGACCGGACAGACGCGCGCACACGTGGCACCGAGCAGATTAGACTCGAGAATAGTGCGGGCGGACCCCAGTAGATTTCCCGTCGAGATTTTTTTAATGAATTTTGGTATGTCGATATGCGTGGGGCAAGCATGGGTGCAAGGGGCATCGAAACACATAATACAGCGCGCCGATTCTGTTACCGCTTCGTTGGTAGTGAGGGGAGGCAGCAGTTCCTGCAGTGCAGCATGGGCTGCGTGCGGCGAAGGCTTATTGATCAACGAAGGCTCCAGTGGACATTCATACCATAACCAGGGTCGGGTTGGCAGCCAGTGGAGACTAGCGGAACTTAAAAATCGGGCAACGATCAGTTTCGGTTTCAGAGAAAGGAATGGTCCAGCTATTCGGCAGTGAGAACGGAGTGGCGCATCAGGAACCAATACAGGGAAGCGGAGGCGAGAAAGCCGATGAACCATGCGTAGTCGTAGAGCCAGCGGAATAGCTCGGACAGGTTTAGGGAGCGGTGACGAATTAAGTAGTAGTCGCAAATCATGATACCGGTAATGGGACCTAGAAAAGCCGAGCAACCGACCAGCCAGCCGAAAATATAGGAGCTGTAGCTGGTCATGAGTTTCCACGGCATCATGAGGATTCCGACAAAACCCGTTATAAGGCCACCGGTGCGGAAGGAGATGAGACTCGGGCGGAGATTTGAGAAATCGTTAGAGGGAGAAACTACGTTGGCGGCAACGTTGGTGTTGAGCGTAGCAAGTAGCAGAGCAATCAGGGCGATAAAAGCAACCAGCGATTGATGGAAGCGGCCGAGGAGAGCGACAGGATCCCAGATGGGCTCCCCAAACAGAATGACTGAAGCGGAGGTGACCGCTACTCCGATGAAGGAATAGAGCGTCATGGCGGTAGGAAGCCCCAAGACCTGGCCAACCATTTGTGCGCGCTGGGATTTGGCATAGCGCGTGAAGTCCGGAATGTTGAGGGCGACCGTGGCCCAAAAGCCAACCATGCCAGTGAGCGAGGGAATAAACAAGTGAAGGAATTCGGCTGTGGAATGGAATTTGCTAGGTGTATGGGCGATCCCTATACAAGGGTTCCAACAAACGATACAGCAGAAACATGGGATCGGCGGCTCTGGGGTCTCGGAGAGTTTTCCGAAAGTTTCGCGTTGCCAAGCCATGCTCCAGCAACATCATGATTCGCAGATTCATCCCAGTGGGAGCGGCACTTCCAATTTCCCACCGGTTTACCGTCGACCATGTCACCCACAAGATATGCGCGAGATCTTCCTGGGAAAATCCAAGCGCCTTTCGGATTTTTTGAAATACGCCTGGGCGTCATCCTCGTCATAATTCGGCTGCCTCCTGCGGTTCGAGTAATCGGGGGGAAGACGGCAGAATAAGTCGCCTTTCCCCTCCACTCGAATTTTCTAAAAGTGGAAACCGATTTCAGCTGTGAACGTGCGCGGCGTCACGTAGTGCGTGCCGCTGAATGTGGAGAGGAAGTTGTACAACGCAACTTTGTTTGTGATGTTGATGGCGGTGAAGCGAAGGCTCCACTTGTAGCGGTCGCCGTTGAACAAGTTGTCATGGCCGACGGATAGGTCGAATAGGTTTCGCGGCTGGATTCGTTGTGGGTTGTGGTCGTCTTGTTCCGTGTTTGGCGCTGGTATTTTCACCAAGTTGGAATGGAGCTGGGACGCGGGGCAAGCGAAAACGCCGTTTATAAGAGTCCCCGTGGGCACCGTCGGGGTCGCGGCTATCCCCATGCAAGTTATCCCGGACTGGAACTCCTGATCGGCGGTAAGGGGCAAACCGTTGAGGTTATTCACCAATGCTACATCACCAGCTGGGATATCGGCTAGTCCTACGGGTGGCGCACCTCCGATCCCGGGATCATTCTTAGACGTCGAAAATGAGCACGTTGCCGTTTGTGCCTCGCAGGGTACAAAGCCACTCACTAGTCCGCTGTCATACCTCCAGTTAAACGCGACCCACGGCGCGCGCTTAAACGGTTGGTATTGTAGATGCGTTGTTTGGTTGAACACCTCGTCGTGGTCGATTCGGAATACGGCGGGGGGCGGCGGAGGCGTGATTCCGCCGACTGCCGGCGGGAAGAAGCGCGCAGCGACGTGCGATAGCACGATCAAGCCCGTGAAGCCGTGAAACTTCGGAACGCTTCCGCGAACGGCAAAGCCCGGAATCTTGGAGTTGTGCCATTCAATGGGAAGGAAAATGGGGCTGGTACCGAACACGTTGAAATCATAGGCGTTGTGGGTGTATTTCCAGATGTAATCGCCGCTGAGGACGAAATACTTGCCGAAGGCTTGTTGCAAACCGGCGTGGAATTCATTGCGAAAGCCGGGTACCAGCGGTGCGAGAGCCGTCCCAAAGTTGCAGGCAAAGCCCTGTGCGACGGTCATGATCGCGTTGACGACAGGATTACTACACCCCGTGCCTGAAATGATCAGGTTCTCGTTGAATGGGCTTTCCATTGTACGAGCATATGAAACGCGGAGGACCGTGCTGCTCTGCTTGATGTTGTAGGCGACTCCGAGACGAGGCTCCGGCTGCCTGGAAATGGCGTCGAGGCCGTTATACAAGTCTCCGCGAATGCCCAGATTAAACGACCAGTTGCCCTTTGTGATCGTGTCTTGCACGTAAAGCGCTAATTCTTTCACGTCGGTGTGCCCACGGTAGTGGAACAGCTGCCCACCGGCCGTCAAGTCGAATGGCAGCAGCGTGCATTTAGGGTTAGTCGGATCCGGGCAGACGGCTCCTGCTAGCAGCGCCGGATTCACAATTCCAAAATTGTCGTGCTCGCTAAGGTATGTCTGCTCATATGTGATCCCCGCTTTCACATTGTGGATCCCCTTGACGTACGACCAGGACGCGTGAGCGCCTGCGTTGGTTAGGAACCGGAGTTGAGAGACAGTTTCGTCCTGAAGCGGCCCAAGGTCGTCAAAAAAATTCTGGCTCGGGTAATAGTTATATTGGTCGTGCCGAACGAAGGCCCCGAAGGTGAACACGGCGTTTGAGCCGAACAAGTGGGTCCACGATGGAGCAATGTTGAAGGTTCTGATTTGCGAGCGCTGATCGGTGGGCCCTAGGGGAGTGTTAGTGTTCGGAACGACCTGGACAGCGCCCGGAGTATATGGGGCGTCGCCATTCAGGCACTGTGCGGATAGAAACGTACAGATTTGCAGCTGCTGGTCAAAGGTGTTGGGTGTTTGGAACCAGGAACGTGTGAATCCCAGGTTCAATTCGATTGTATCCCTATCAGAAAGTTTGTAGTCAATGCGGTCGAAAAAATTCTCTTCATTGCCCCTGTCGTGCAACACTGAGAATTCGGGAGGATCGAGAAACCGGCTGGTGTTTAGGCCATTGACGGCGATGAAGTTTCCCCACTTTGTGCCGCCATAAGCGAGATCGAAACCGGCGTAGGAGGAGCCAAACGAGCCGTAGGAGGCGTTCACGCTGCCGTGAGGGGTGGTGTCGCCCAAGCCCGAACGTGTCGTCGCTACAATCACAACGCTGGTCTTGCCTCCGAATTCAGCCGGTGGTGCGCCCTGGATGACCTCCAAGGACTGAACCGAATCGAGGGGAATTTGGTTTGAGAAAACCTTGCTCTGCTGGTCGGTAATGGGTTGCCCGTCAACGGAAAACGAATTCTCCGCGTGATCGCCCAGTCCGTGGAAGAGGCCGTTCGAGTCTGCAGCGATGCCCGGTGTGGCAAGTGTAACCAGGGAGCTCAATGACGACGAGGCGCTCTCCAGAGGGAGCCTGTCGAACAAGGCACGGTCCACGTCCGTGTGAGCCGTCGAATCGTTCTCCAAGAGGTCGCCCCCACCCTCCACGGTCACCGTACTCGTGCCACCCTCCACTTTCAGCGTGATCGGCACACTCAGCGGCACGTAGGATCGGACCTCAACATCCTGGGCGTAGGACATAAATCCCTTTGCGTTTACCGAGAGGTGGTAAGGGTTGAATGGCACGTTTGGAAAACTGAAGTTACCAGAGCTATCGGTCGTGGCGGAACGTTCAAATCCGCTTACCGGATTACGAATCGTCACACTCGCATTCGGTACTACACCGCCTGACGGGTCCGTGACAGTACCGGAAATGGACGCGGATTGCGCCTGCACACCATGCGCAGTACAAAGAATCAGAAGACATAATGCTATCGAAACCCAAAATAGCTTTCTGCAATACATTCGAGTCTCCCTAAGCCCGCGTTGGGCTCGTGTAGTCGTTGTGGTGGGAATTTAAGCGGAACTCATCGCTCGCGAAGGAGCGGGAAATGAGAGGTCCGCTTGCCGGTTCTTTCTAGGGATGAATTACGAATGGACGGGAGGCGCGCGGGGAGAAGTCTGATGAGAGACTAATTCGAGCTGGGGATCAACGGACCTGATCGGATTAAGCCAAGCGACCGCACTTGGCGTCGGCAGGATGGTGCCGTGCGAAAGGTCAACCGTTACAGAATGAGCAAAATGACAAACCCGGCAGTGCTGGTCTTCGAACGACTGGTTGTGCCAGTGGCCGGCGGCTTGGAGAGCAAAAGACAGGACAAATGCGGCCACCAGAACAGCCACAACCCGGTATATTATCCGACACCGCATAGCAGCCGAACTCCCCGCACATATATTACTTAGACGTGGCATTAGACACAAGCGTGACTGAAATTTTTGCTGCAAATCAGCCAATCACGGCTGTTATCTACCTCGACCTCTTGAATGTCTTACCTCCTGTTCGCAATCTTTTTTCTTATCGAAATCTTCCCCGATAAAGCGCCATACCCACGGCCGCATGCATCCCTAGTTTTTCGAGCCCTCGAACCTCTCCCCGGCTGCAGATCGAGAGAGAACAAGTCGAGTTTGTGAATCGCGTAACAAACGAATCCTTGGGAAGGATGCTTCCTGTTCGCACAACGAAAATCCGTCTGGCGCACCTCATGCAACATGGGGCGAACCATTCCACTTACCATCGGGGTCAAATCGCGCTAATGATGCGGCAGCTTGCCGCTAAGCCGCTCGCCACGGACTTCGCCATGTTTTTGATGGAGGGCCGCCGCGAGAGAGCCGATGCACAGTAGTCTACTCAAAGGGGATTTGATAGAGACGAAAAAGCTGGCTGGGTATCTCCGACCTTGCCCAATAACCGCACTAGATATTTCGATTCGGGCCGCCATGAGATAAGTTGCGGATGGTCGGCGATCCGGACTGCGACCTGAAAGCGGTTGGAATGATTGTCTGGCAAGGAGGAAATTGATCAGACCGTGCGTCCCATCGCACGTAGCCTACGAGGTTGGAGCGGCGAGGCAACAGACCGTTCGGAGCCCTCGGACAATGGACCCACATTCGCAAGAGTGGCACCGAAACCGTGAGGCCACGGTGGATCTGCCAGCATAAGGTGGAGAGGGGCTAGGCTCGGTAGCAGGGTCAGAATACACAAATGTTCGTAAGCGTTGTCAGCCGAAGAGAGCCCAACATGCTGCGGGGCTCTTCTTGCAGGGAGTACTGAGGCTGCCGGGTTCTCGGTCATGGGTAAACAACACTGCCGGTGTATAGAAGAGACCTAACCTATCGTGTCATTCCAACGGAACAGGGTAAATCCACATCGCTCCCCGCAAGGGGAAAGTGCATCGCGAGATGCACCGATGGCGGTGCGGACAACAGATGAGGGAGAAAGCGAATGCCGCTCTGTAATGGAGCGGATATCGGTTGCGTCAGCTACACCGACAATATCACCGGACGCGAAAGCGGGCGGACTTCCCTTTATGGTGCTTCACACGAGGGCGCAACGCATCGATTGAACGAAACTCTCGCGACCCGAACCGCCGGCCAACAAATTGGCATGACTTCGCCTCAACGTTCCGTTCAAGAGATTGTCGATTTCTTGATCTTGGAATGTACAAACCCCACCGTTGCGACGGAAGTATTCGTCGTTCCCTTCTCCCTCTTGCTGTTTCCAACCAACAGCGATTCCTTCCATGCCGGGATAGACTGTTTCGGGATCGTCCGATGTTGCCCGATTGCAAAATCTGGCGCCGAGGGAGGAGCGTCGGAGCCAAAAAGAGCGCACTCGACATTCAACCGATCAGCGCTCGGATTTTCGCGCGCACCTCTGCCAACTCGTCGGGAGATATCGCTCCTTTGCGCCTAGCGCGTCTCTTCCGCCAATCGAGACTTTTCACTTGATCAGCCAGCACCGCGCTCGGACTGTGGCCCGCAACGACGACCTCGAACGGATAGTTCTTGATCTGTGTTGTCATCGGGCAGCAGACCATCAGACTCGTCTTCGCGTTGTAGACGGCGGGGCTCAGAACAACCGCTGGTCGGTGTCCGGCTTGCTCGCGTCCCGCCTGCGGGCTGAAGCTGATCCAGACGATGTCGCCAGCGTCGGGTACGTAGGGCCGTGCCATCTACCATGCCTCTTTGCCGACAGGACCGCCAAAAGAAACTTCCCCATGAACATTCTCGCGAGTGATTCCCTTCACAAGCTCAGCCAGATCATACTCCTTGCGCCGCACGGGTTCGATCACAATGCGACCCGATTCCTCGCGCACGTCAACGGGTTCATCCAGATCCAAATGAGCCGCCTCTAAAACAGCTACAGGAATTCGCACCGAAGCGCTGTTTCCCCATTTCTTGACCACGGCTCTCATGTCGGATGACCTCCTTGTAGGTACTCTGTATCAACAGAATGCCTTAAGATTCTGCGCGTGTCAACATTGTTGCTACGCCCTCTCTTGGCTTTATTTGACCGGTGGTTAAGGGATTGCCCGATATCGATTATCCCTTCGATGAACAAAATCGTTGTCGTCACCCATTGCGGTCGTATCTGTCTGGGCCGCAAAAGATTAACTTGAGTGCGGTCTTTGCCGGCCAGGCCATCGGCATCAAAGAAGTTCACGAGGTATCTGGTTGGTCAGCTTTATGGATTATGATCTGGGGTACTTCGATCTCGATGCGCGGGTGCTGGAACCGCTCGACAACTCGTTCGGCCCGAGGTTGTCACCCATGTAGCCGGTACGTTCTGTAACCCATGTCTTCGGGCTGGACCTCAGAAGTAAGTGGCGCCCCCAAGGGGACGATTTTAGAACTTTCCTCGGCGATTTCGTGGCAGCCTTGCACAGATTGAGTCCCTTGCGGCGACCAATTTCCCATCTGTTCGTAGCAAGTTAAAAGGTCCGGTTTTTGTAGTAAGTGAGTTGTCCGGTTGACAGTTAATCACCCGCCGCCGTCGAGGCTGTGGGGAAGTGGGAATCCCGCGCTTTGGGCGGGATTTCCAAGCGCGGTGGGAAAGTCTGCTTTGCGACTTTTCCACGGCGCGGCTTCTGCACAGCCTCTTGCCGATCGCTACTGATCCAAGGCAGCCCCTCGGCGTTGTAGCGCCCCACGCAATGCGGCCCATAGCGGAGGCTCAGCGTTCCATCTAGGTGCTGATGCAAGGTCACCGTACAGCCCGCCAACGTGGCTCGCCAGCGTACCGGCTGGATCTGCAAAGACAGATTTTGAAAGCTCACCGTGTTGTCGCGGTTCACCGTGCGTTCAAACTGCAGCGAAAAGACCCCTTCCAAATCTCGCTGCCGGCACGCCGTAAAGGCACTGCCCCCCTGCGTCGCGGGCACCCGGAACCGCACGTTGAACGCAGCGATGTACTCTTCCTGCAGAAAAGCGTTCGCCGCCTCCACCGTCGTGATCGCCCGCAAGCGCAACTCTTGCGGCAGTCGTCCCTGCCAAGTGCCAAAATTGCGCTCGCTGCGTCCTCGTGCCTGGGGCGAGTAGGCCGGAATCATCCGCACTCCCAACTCCCGCAGCGCCCGTCCTACCTGCGTCACACGCGCGTGATCTACCTTCTGGCCCGCCTTGGGCGTCAGCCAAAAATGGCTGCCCCGGTCGCTATACAAGGCGCAGAACAATCCCTGCTGCTCGATCACCTCGCGCAAAGCGGCCATCACCGTCTGCGTCGATTCCTCCTGCACCAGTTGCGCGTAGTAAATCTCACTGGTGGCATCATCCAGAATCACGATCAGATCGTGCCAGCGCTCGTCTCCCAACCAACGGTGCCGGCTGCCGTCGATGTGCAGCAGCATCCCCGGCAAGGGTCGTCGCGGTCGTCGTTTGCGGTGCGCTCCGCGCTTGCGCCCCCGGGCCACCATCCCCGCTCCTTGCAGAATCCCTTTCACCCAGCTGTAGCTGAGCCGAATCCGATGCTCGGCCCCCAGCTTCTCGTGAAAGTGCTGCACATTCAGATCGAAATAATGCTCCCGGTACAGCTCCAGCACCCGCTCCACGGTCGCTAGCGGCACGCGCTTAGGCGAAGGCTTTCCTCGCCTGCGGTCGAACAACCCGCGGAATCCGAACTCCTCATAACGCTCCCGCCAGCGCCGCATATGCCGGTCACTGATGCCCAAGATCTCGGCCGCTTGCCACCAGCTGATCTTCTTGGCCATCGCTTGCAACATCACTTCCTGTACTTTCATCGCCCGCTCCATGGCGGCTTGTGTGTAGGAGTTCATGCCTTGCATGGTCCCCTACCACCGCCCGAAAAGCGGACATATCACTTGCTATCTCAACCGGACATATCATGTGCTACTGACACGACCAATTTCCCATCATGACCATCTGTTATGACTATGATACACTGCGTTGGTCAACGGAGGATGCGATGCCGAGTAAGCGCAAAAAGTCGATGCAGGAGGTTGCAATTTCCGAGTTTAAGGCAAAATGCCTGTCGTTGCTGGAAGAGGTTAGCAAGACAAGAACTCCGCTCCGAGTCACCCGGCGCGGTAAAGCGATAGCAGATGTCATTCCCGTGTCTTCGGAGACGGAGGAAAGAAGCTGGATAGGTTCCATGTCGGACAGCATCGAAATCGTTGGCGATATCGTCTCGCCGGTCGTCGACATTGAGACCATCGAGGCGCTTAAGAATTGAAACTCCTCCTCGATACCCACATTTGGATTTGGAGCTTGGCAGAGCCGAAGCAACTCTCTCAGCGCGTCCAGCGCGAATTGAAAGACCCAAACAACGAACTATGGCTATCTCCGGTGAGCACGTGGGAAGCGCTCTTGCTCCACTCCAAGGGGCAAATACAGTTGCACGGCAACGCGCGAGATTGGGTAACCGAAGCGACGATGTACATGCGTGAAGCACCGCTAACCCACGAAATCGTCGTGGTGGCAGAGGAATTGCCGCTCCCGCACCAAGACCCGGCTGATCGCTTTTTGGCCGCCACGGCGGAGGTGCTTGGCCTGACTCTCGTGACTGCCGACCATCGTTTGCTAGGCCTCGGGATGATAGCCACCTTAGCCAACCGCTGAACGCCTCGCCCGAATTCCTATTGCGCGGCCTGAGACATAGGTAACACATTGTACCGGACACATAGGTGACACTTTTCCCCATAAAGGGGAGGGAGTGATGCCTTGGAAGGAGTGTTCGGTAATGGATGAAAGACTGCAGTTTGTGGCTCGCCGGCTAGCCGGCGAGGCGATGGCGGAACTTTGCAGGGAGTTTGGTATCTCCCGCAAGACCGGCTACAAGATCTTCGACCGCTATCAGGAATGCGGCATGCAGGGGCTCACGGACAGAAGCCGTCGTCCGTATCGCTACGCCAACCAACTTCCGTTCCAGGTGGAAAACTTCATCTTGAACGTAAAGCACGAGCACCCCAGCTGGGGTGCTCGTAAAATCCGTGAGCGCTTGCTGCGCCGGTTCTCCGGTATTCCCATCCCGGCCAAAAGTACCCTCCATGCGGTGCTGGATCGCTACGGTCTGGTGGAGCGCTGCGGTCGCGTGCGTCGTCGCGCCCAAGGGACGCCGCTCTCGTTAGGCCAGCGACCCAATGAGTTGTGGTGTACCGATTACAAAGGCGAGTTCTTGCTGGGAAATCACCAATACCGCTTTCCGCTGACGGTCACCGATCACGCCAGCCGTTTTCTGCTCACTTGTGAAGCCCTCTCTTCCACCAAGGAAGACTACGCTTTCACCGTGTTTGAAAGGCTTTTTAAGGAGCGCGGCCTGCCGGCCAACATCCGTAGCGATAACGGTGTTCCCTTCGCTTCCGCTCACGCTTTGTTCAACCTGAGCAAGCTGGCGGTTTGGTGGCTCAGGCTGGGTATCGGCATTGAACGAATCAAGCCGGGCCATCCCCAGCAAAATGGCCGCCATGAGCGCATGCATCTGACCTGATCGCTCGGGTGAAAATCTACGCCTATAATGATCATGTCCGACTCCTTCCTCCCGAGCCTTTGGTCGTCAACCGAAAGTCTACTCGGGCCGAGGGAGTCGGCGTTGTTATGAAATCAAGTAAGTGAGTCAGACGAGCAAAACTATTTGTGGCTTATGCTCACCTGAGCAAAACTATTTGAGTCTAAGCTGGAACAGTCATGACGGCGGAAAAAACAACGATGGCCTTCGGCTGGCGCGTCTACGGCCTGGGTGTGATGGCGGTGGGCATGGCCTGCCTGGTATTTGGAGAGTTCGACCCGGGGCAGCCGATGCCCGAACACTTTCCCGCTCGCACCGCCCTAGCCTATGCCGCCGGTGCGTTCATGGTCGTCGCGGCCGCAGCGATCGAGTGGCGACGAATTGCGGCCTGGGGCGCTGGGGCGCTCACCGTTTACTACACGCTCTTTGTTGTCATCCTGATGAACGGCCGCCTGCTGCTCACCGATTACGCCATATTCGTCACCTACGAAGACATCGCTATGCAGCTCTCGATTGCCGCAGGCGGGCTGATCATCTACACCACTACCGCCAGGATCGATGCGGCACTAGCCGCGCACCTTACGCGCTTGGGCCGACTCGCGTTTGGGGTTTGTGCGCTGATATTCGGCGGAGCACATTTTGTCTATATGAGCAACACCGCCTCGCTGGTCCCCAAATGGCTGCCACCTACGCAAGAGTTCTGGGGTTATGCGACTGGAATTTGCTTCGTCGCCGCGGGCCTTGCGATCCTGACCGGCGTGCAGGCCAACCTCGCCGCGATCCTGATGACCGTCATGCTTGCGTCCTTCGGCGTACTGGCGAACGGGCGCATACTCCTGGCCGATCACTCGAGCCACTGGAACTGGACCGAAAGTGCCGTGAATCTCGCCGTGGTCGGCGCCGCTTGGGTGGTAGCGGACTCGCTGGCGCGGCCGAGACCCGAGAGCATTTTCGCTCGAGCGTCAAGTCCTGATTGACGCTAGCCGGACACGTGGATTCGACTTGATTGGTCGGGTAGGGCAAAAGCGCGTAGCGGGCTTCGAATGATGCCGACGTTTCCATTGCCCTCCCTAAAAGTAGGGCATTTCCTTGCTAGACTTTGGCCGATGAACCGAGCGCAAATTCTCGGGAAGGTTTCGATTGGCCACATCCTCCGCTTTGACCATCCCGGCGGCAAAGTCCCGTTGGTGGATCCAATCGAGTGCTCAGATTCTTACGCAGTCAGTTTCGTTGAACAAGGACGGTTCTCCCTGCTCTCGCGGTCAGGTCACAAATCTGGATCGCCGTCTCTGCCTACGTTCTGGTCGCCATCGTCAAAAAGCGATTGCATCTCTCGGCCAGCCTGTATGAAATCCTACAGATCCTCAGCCTGACCATGTTCGAGAAAATCCCGCTGGATCAACTACTTGCACAAACGATCAGCGACGAAATTCAACCGGTTTCCGATAACCAATTGATTTTGTTCGCATAACGTTGGGACACCACTGTTGTAAAATGACGCAAAATGGAGGCCTCCGTGGCGCCATTTTCCGTAGCTCATTCGTTGCGAGCGTGTTTGGTCAAACCAAACTTGGAGGGGTTCAACCTACGGATTCGAAGATCTCGATCCAGCGCTCCAAAGTTCCGTCGTATTGTTCGAGCGGTCCGATCAGATAATCCCTCAATTCCCGGTGATACCGCTCTCGAAGAATTTCGCTTTTTAGTTTTCTCGATCGAAATAGATACAAGCTGTCGTCGAAATCCTTCAACCCCGCCCTCTGCAACTTCGACAAGATGTAGTCATAGGGATCAGGCACGAGAAGCCCAAGCCGTTCGAACTGTCGACTCGCCATTTCGGAAAGTCTCTCTTCGTATTCTTCCGGCATAGTTGTGACTGTGACACGATGGAGATAGATCTTATATTTCCGATGCAGGGGCGAATCGTAGCCAGCCATCTCTTCCAGGTTGAGGTCGGCGGGCACAGCCGTATAGTAGTCGATGTCTCCGGTTGTGCGCGGGATCCCGTAATAAAAGACGAGCGCAAAACCTCCGATGCAGTGGATTTCGAGTGGTTTTTCTAATGCCTTGTCGATCTCGCCCAGGAAATCCTTCCACGGCGAAGGGAGTGTCGCGCCTGACGTTTCACCGGACATAGGAAAGCTGTTCCGGCCGCATGTCCGCGAGCAGATTCCAATGTGCCGCGTCGTTGGTGCGATTCTTTGAAAGCCACTCCCGTTCTCTCTCGGTCATGGGAGGACGGTAGAAAAAGCCTTCTTTTGCGAGGCGGCTCTCTTCGAGCATCTCTTCGAGCTTGCCGAGTTCCTTCGATCTGGTGTCGTCGTTATGACTTTCGGCCACGCGCCGGGCAAGCCTGACGACAAAACCCAGCTTGTTTTGAAGATTGAACTTCCGGGCGGTCTCGACCAGCCACGCATCCGGCCTCCCGTATTTCAGCGCCACCCACGGCAAAGCCTCCGCCACACGGCCATCGAGACTCGTCTGTCCTAACGCCGCAAGCAATACCTCATACGGATTCTTCCTTGCGGTATGCGTTTTGAGGTAAGCGAAGCCCGGATATTCGAGTCTCACCAACCATTCTACCAATTGGTCATCGCTCGTTCGGGTTGGCACAAAATCCTCTCCGACGGGGAGGACTTCCGGCGACAGCCCGTAGACAGAAACCGCCCGGCGAAGCACCCATGGTGTCAACCGCCGCTTCCCATTTTCAAGCAGGTTCAAATACGCCTGGGTCACCCCCAGATGACTGGCCGCCTCCTCCTGCGTCCAGCCTTTGTGCTGACGTGCCTGCTTGAGTTCCCGTAATTTCATAATGTCAATTTATAACAGACTTGTCATATTTTGTCAATGAGAACAGGCTGGAGGACTTACCACGAGCTCAACTCGCACTTCGGGCCCCGGCCGTGACAGTTAGCGGATTATAAGTGCTTTCCTGCCCCTCCAAACACCCCTGATGTTCCGACTAAGTCCGGGTAAGTCACGTTACCGGAGATGCGATCGGCACTCCAAAGCTTGCCGGCAAAAGCCGCGAAGGGGTCCTTAGAACGAGAACGAAGCCTGCAAATAAATTTGGCGGTTCGACGAAGGCGATCCGCCAGCGAGAGCATTCGAAACACCAAAAAAAGAAGAAAATGAAGCCGGTGACGTTGCAGTCGGCGGGCTCAGAACTGCGCTTGGCGTCGCCAGGTTTACATGGTTGAACGCGTTGCGTCCATTCACGCTGAATGTAAAACTCTGTAGCGTTGGTTCGCGCCGCTCCTCATTCTGCCTGCATTTCTATCCTGGCCACCTATTTCGCTGCTGAAGCTAAGCGTCTTCGCGAGCCGCAAATTCCAGGGAGAAAGTGTCGTCAAGATTCGATAACATTCAGAGCGAAGTCCATCACACGATGCCCCATTGCCGAGCTTTCGGGAAAGCCCTCATTAGGCCGTACTTGAATTTTGTCGTCTTGTTCAAACTAGCTAGCAACTTATCTAGGATTTTCCGTTCCGCGCCAATCATCGAGCCCAAAAGCCCCACAAGGGCCCTGACCCGTGGTGGCTCGGTCCCGGCGGCATGCGCCACGCGTTCGTAGCTCACCTCTCCATTGCGAAACAAGGCGGCGATCTTGCGTAATACCTCCTCCGGCGCCGTATCCGGAATGAAGCGCAGGTCCCGCAAAGAATCCAGTACGACGCGCTCTTCCCGCCTTAGTCCGTGAACTCTGATTACCGGACGCAACCGGATCTTGCTCTCTCTCCCTGTCCGAAGTGAACCCACGCTTCGTTCCACCGCAAACGTGGGGACCGGTGACACCTGAGTTGTAAGACCGAGCGCGTTATAGGCTGGCAGTCCGCTACTCACCGCACGAATGCCGCGCCGCTTCAGAACCGCTTCCGCCACGCGTGACGGTTCCGGAGCGCTGGCGCCGAAACGTGACTCGCGCGGCCGATAGTACACACCTTTCCGAACTCGCACCAGAAAGCCCTTCTTCCGCAACCGACTCAACGCGGCGGCGATCGCCGACTCCGGGAAAGGCTTAAAATCCCTATAGGTCCACAACCGATCCACGCCGCCGCTGCGAACCATATGGGCGATATTCTTCGAAATCGTCCTAGTTCCCATGGAAACAACATACAATGAGCCGCCTTAGTTTGTCAAGTTATATGGCCGAAAAACCTGACATAAAACTACACATCTAACTGTATAAACAGCACTTGCTGTGATCCTCGCTGTCCGCGAGCGTAACCGATCGTGTTGGCGGAGATGCTCGGCCCAGGAGGCGACGATGAAGGTTTCAACGTACTTATCCGCATTCTCCATGTCGCGGAAAATGCCCCAGCTCCGCGCGCCGTCGCGACGTCGAATCCGTCCGTGTTGCAAGCAGCATTGCAACACTGAGCATGTTCTTGGAGAGATCCCACGAGCCCACAGCACGGGAATCGTCTTGATGAGGAGCTTGTATTGCGATGTCTATCCCTGATGAGCCCATTCTGAACCCATTATCTCGAACGGATGATTCACTGAGCTTGGCTACCTAAGCAATCTGCCTTCCCTCTCGTGGACAACGCAGAAGATTTCTTTGTAAGCGCGCAAACTGGACAGCGTGTCAATGATTATTTTCTGAAAACGGCATTCATCGTTTTCAGTGAAACCATATACTGGAGGACTATGTCTAAATACCGTTAGTACATTCTACGGAGGAATTCATGAGAAACGGCCAGCGGTTCGTGTGTCAGAATCCAGAATGCGGCTGCGAATTGGAAGTGACTAAGGCGCCACTTGCAGACAGCTCCTCAACCCCGCGATGCGTTTGCGGAGTTGAAATGAAAAAACCGTACATTAAGCCTTCTGTGACAACTCGACTGCCTAAGGCGAAAAGCTCTCATGCCTGATGCCACTGGATTGGAGAATTAGGATTGGTCATTGTTGAAAAGTTGAAAACTCCGAGGGAACCACAGAATATGTTTCAGGGCGACATCGAACAACGCAATGGTTTGCAGCGCTGCTACATCTCTCGCGTGGAAAACGGCCACACCGTTCCCGCTCTGAAACTCTAGAAAAAATGGCGCGGGTGCTGGAAATCCCCCTTTACGCCGTCTTCTACGACGGCCGCCAGACTTGTTTCAAGACCCAAGGGAGTTAGAAGCGGTCGGGGCAGTGCGCGTCGAGATGCTCAGACACTCGACACAACGCGTGCGGTACGTGGAACACGGGTGGATATTGGGTTCGCCTCTGTCATCCGCCTTTGTCAAATCATCGGAATAACGGAGCCACAGGGGAGAAAAGACAATACCCGAATCTGCTCGTTTGCTCGGCACGGCAACAGCGAAGCTTCCATCGTTTCGTCTGGCCCTGGAGGCAAGCAAGGGCCAATGGCTTCGATCCCACAATCTTGCACTTTGACAGAGAAAAACAGCGGTCAAGGTGATCGTGCGAAGAATTTCTCCATCCTGTGCAATTCTGAACAGATTTTCCTTCGTCTATGCGTATATTTCACTCTGCACCGACGAAGGGACGGTTGTTGCTATGAACGACTGGGCGAGAGTCCTCCAGCACACTGAACGGCGTGTCAATCCGCACAACTTCGCAGTCTGGTTCTGCCCAACTCGGCTGAAAGGAACCCACAATAGGTGTTTGTTGGTTGGGGTTCCCACGCACCTGTTCAAGAAGAAGCTCACAGAAACCTACGGCGAAATTCTTCAAGCCGTTTTACAAGAAATAGGGATGCCGGACACTCAGTTGGAGTTCTTTTGTTCGGAACCGGAGTCTCCTGCATCGCCTACTACTCTCAACCTGGCGGATGCACACGAGGGCCTGAGAAACATCACCCCTCGGAAAGACAAGCGCGTGACAATTGAGACCATCCAGAAGCGCGTGGGGGAGCACTTCGGTGTGTTCCCACCGGATCTGAAGTTGAAAGGCGGCTCCAAGGCCGTCGTCTTCCCTCGCCAAGTGGCAATGTATTTAGTCAAACAGCTTACTTCGGCATCGCTTCCCAAGATTGGCCGGGAGTTCGGCGGCAAACATCACACCACGGTCTTGAGCTCGATCAGGAAGATCGAAGCCCGGCGCCGCAACGACATAGATTTGGACCGAACAATTGGCAAGCTGTTCGATTCATTGCGGTAGCAGGTTTTTCCGCGAACCGTCGGCCCCATCGTCAAAATAATCCTGGGTCAAAATGATGCGATTTTGGATTGAACCAGCATCAGACCGTCCGACCCCAGCTGCGGGGAGTTGACGCAAAGGGGATAATGAACCAGCCTCTACAGCACGCGCTCGTGCGTGTAACCGGCCGCATCCAGCGCAGCCGTCAATTCTCCAATATGCTCGGGCCCGCGTGTTTCCATAGTGATGTCAATCGCCGTGTCGCCCAGGACAACTCCGTAGTAGGACCGGTTGAACAGCGTTTCGACGATGTTGACCTTCTGCTCGGCGATCACCGTCGAAAGGCGCACGAGCGCGCCCGGATGATCCGGCAAGTGAATACGAAGGCGCACCAGACGCCCGTCCTTGACCAGGCCGCGCTCGATGATGCGCGCGAGCAGCGTGACGTCAATGTTTCCCGCAGAAACCAAGACGCCCAGTTTCTTTCCACGATCTCCAGTCTTGTGATTCAGAACGGCGGCTGCGGCGACGGCGCCCGCACCCTCCGTCAATGTCTTCTCCTTTTCGAGAAGCAACAAGATCGCATTCGCGATCTCCTCCTCGTCTCCGGTCACAATTTCGTCCACGTATTTCCGGACGAGCGGCAGTGTTTCGACTCCCGCAGAACGCACCGCGATGCCGTCAGCGATGGTCTTGTCTGCCGGCAACGTGACCACGGCACCTTGTTCAACTGCCGCTTTCATCGACGGCAGTTTAGAAGACTGCACTCCGATCACGCGGATCTTTGGACTCGTTTCCTTGACGGCGCAGGCAACCCCCGCAATTAATCCACCGCCGCCTACCGGAATGACGACGGCGTCCAAATCATGGACTTGCTCAAGCATCTCGATTCCCAGGGTTCCTTGCCCGGCAATGACTGCTTCATCGTCGAACGAATGGATGAACGTCAAGCCTTGCTCGTCGCAACGCCGCAAGGCTTCTTGGCAAGCTTCGTCGTAGTTCGCACCAAAGAGAATCACTTCCGCTCCGTAGCTCCGCGTCGCCGAAACTTTCACCAGCGGCGTCGTCAGCGGCATGCAGATTTGCGATGAGATGCCACGTTTGGTCGCGTGATAGGCCACGGCCTGTGCGTGATTTCCCGCCGAAGCAGCAATTACGCCCCGCCGGCGTTCCTCCTCCGTCAACATAAGAATCCTATTCAGCGCGCCGCGCTCCTTGAACGAGCCGGTCATCTGCAGATTCTCGAGTTTCAAGAAGATAGAATTTCCGGCCAATTGCGAAAACGTATCCGAACGTACGAAGGGAGAGACGAAAATCGAATCCCGAATGCGCTCGCGGGCTTGCTCGATCGCCTTCAACGTGACCATTGCACGAGGCCCCTTCGTTTTCCTAACTCTGAATCCATTTGCCCTTCTCGCGCGCAATGATCACATCTTTACGCCAACCCGCCTTACTACTTTTTTGAGAAACTTGTGCCTCGGCGGGCACAATGACAATTGCGACGCCGTCCGTGGCTCATGCTCTTTCGTGCCAGCCTGCAAATTACTAGCGGATCTTATTTCCTGATGGTCTACACAAAGATTGCGTTCAATCCTGCCCGGCAGGTCTCGATCAATGCCTCCGCGTCGAGTCTTCCCCCTGCCATGAGCACGGCCTCACGAACCGTATCGTTCACGCTCCCGAAAAGCGCTTTCGCGGCGTTTGCTACTTCTCCCAGCTGCTTCCTGCGCAATTTAGGGCGGATTCCCTTCGCAAATACTTCACGCAGCTCTTCGAGATTTGCGGCGAACATTTCAATCGTATCGTGGATGTAGAGGGCGTCTTTCGCACGGTCCTTGCGGTCACGCATACCCCGGATCAGAATCTTTTGCGTGAGAAAGGTCACGGGATTTGCTATCTGCACCTGCTTCGCGGGCGCGAAGGGGTATCCCCGCGCCCGGTCCAAGCTTACGCTCCACGGCGAAATTAGCAGGATGTCAATGTACCGTAGCTGCTGCGAGGAAATCCCTCCCACCTCGCGCGTGGCTTTTCGCTCTCCTTTTCGGCTGTACTCGCTTCCGACTAGGGGTGTGAGAAACTCCGCATAGAAGCCTTCTTGCCTATCGAGGTGGTAGTGAGTCGCCGGAGGTCGGTCTTCTCCCACAGACACCTCCTTGAATCCACCCGCAAGCAGGCGCTCACGAATGTTCCTCTCTTTCACTTCGACTTTCGCCGGAACGGCAACGTCACTGTCGAGCGTCGTGAGCGGCGGATACGCCAGTTTCTCTGCGCGTGGATCAAACCGATACAGCCGATGCGCCCAACCGCCAATGATGACAACCTGGCCGAGCCACGGTTCAAGTGCTTCAATGAGTCGCGCAAACGGTTCCACCTCCGAATCCGCTTTCATTGTTCATCCTCGTCGATCAGCGCTGGGGCGAGAATCTTTCTCCATATCAAATCCGCCTGCTCTCTGCCCCGCGAGGGGTGCTGCGCAACATCGAGCCATACTTGAAGAATGTCGCATGCCGGTACACCTTCGTTCAAAACAACGCCTCGGAATACCGATTCCCGATTTCGCGGAATGCGAAGGTAAACATCCGCATGCTGTTCCACCCCATTTGGGGACAGTCCCAAGCTCTCAAGAGCGTTTTGCTCGGCGCGTTCTATGTAAAGGTAGGGCTGGACTCCGTGCACGAATCCTATCCCCAATACTTCAGCTGCCGCAAAGAGTCCGAGACAAGCACGCGGTCGTCGAGCCGAGAACTCTTCTTTATTTGATTTCCGGGATTTGCTCGGTAGTTTTTCTTCCGCCAAAACATACGAACGAAGCGCATCTCGAAGGGCGTCTTTTCCTTTGCGGAGAATCGAGCGAACTGCAATTTCGGGTACGCTCTTTTGATTTGCCGCCGACCATCGGTCCATCAAGTCTCTCTTTCGCACCAACCGCAATCCACCGTGTTCCTGATCGAGAAATCCTTCTTTCGAGAGCTGCTCGATGAGGCGAAACGCACTCATCACCGAAACGCCGGCGGCGTGTGCCAGTTGCGAAGCTCCATGGTAGCGCCCACGAGGTGCCGAAAGATAAGACTCGGGAATGCTTGGCGCCAGCAGAACCTTGAGCATCCACTGATTCAGATCAGAAAACAGTTGCGGAGAGATCGGACCGCGGCTCGACAAATGAAGATTTCGCCCTCTCGGCTGCGCGGAATTAAACCGCTCAAGTCCGTGTCCTTCGAAGGACCGAAAGCCCTGCGCATCCAGGACTCCGACAGCGATATCGGGAGCGTGCCCTCGCGCAAACTGCTTAACCTCCTCGGCAACCAACTCCGGTATGTAGTTCCCCACGACGATCGCAACGCCAATCGGATTGCCCGGGACAAGATGCACCAGATTCCTTACTTGCAGAATGGCTTGTGCCACGAGAGGGATCACGCGGTCCCGACGTCCCTCGGGAGAACGTTTGATTTCGACTATGTATTTCTTGCCGGCGTGTTCGGCAATTAGGTCGGGGCCTTCTTTCTCGACGCGCGACCGTTCGAGGATCTTCCACCCACCTTCGCGAAACACGTCGACGACCAGGCGTTTGAGTTCTGCCTGTTTGTCGTGCGGATCGCTTGGAAAGAATCCCGGCATAGCTATATCCTGGCCATGTGAATTATCATGGCCTAGTTCATTACCACGGCCATGTTAATAGAATCGCCTTAGTTTGTCAACCTCAGCTCCACCTATTCCATTTCGCCTCCAGAAATCGGCATAGGGGAGACGGTCACCCGTCTACCCCTGCCACACCACCGTAGATGCGGGTCCGCGTACGGCGGTTCAGAGGGTTACGCATCGCCGTGTAACAGCCGAGGGAGACCAAGTGAATCGAAGTAAGCGATAGGAATCGCGATAGCAAGGGCCGGACTGTTCGCCAGATGCCAAGGGCCGTGTGGGCTGCTCGCCGTTTGTGCGGCGAGGTCCCGACCGATCCCGAGATGACGCAACTTCGCGTACCGCTGCTTTCCGCGTTTCCACTGCTTCCAGATCATGGATCGCAACCGACGCCGTATCCATTCATCTTGGGCCTTCAGCAGCGAGGGTGTCTGACAGAAGCCGAAGTAGCTCTTCCAGCCCCTTAAGTAGGCCGTCAGTTCCTTCAGCATTTGTTCTAGACTGATTCCTCGCGTCCGTCGCGTCAGTTCCCGAATTTTCTGCCTACAGCGCAACAAGGCCTTCGGCGCAATGCGCCGCTTCGGTTCCTTGTTGTTGCTGAAGCTGAACCCCAAGAACTTCCGCTCTACTGGTCGGGCCACCGCACTCTTGGTCTCGTTCACCTTGAGCTTGAGCCGTCGCGTGAGGAAGCGCGTGATATTCGTCATCACTCGCTGTCCCGCTCGTTGGCTGCGGACGTAGATGTTGCAGTCATCCGCATACCGTACGAAGCGATGCTTGCGCCGTTCGAGCTCGCGGTCGAGTTCGTCGAGCACGATGTTCGATAGGAGCGGAGAGAGCGGTCCACCTTGCGGTGTTCCTTCTTCCGCCGGACTCACCAGCCCGTTCTCCAGCACACCCACTTTCAAGAACGCCCCGATCAATCGGAGCACTCTCTTGTCGGTTACCCGTCGAGAGATCGATGCCATCAGTTTGTCGTGGTTAACCCGATCAAAGAACTTCTCAAGATCGAGGTCCACCACCCAGCGATGACCCTCAGCAATGTACCGCTGTGCCTGGGCTACCGCTTGATGCGCCGAGCGTTTCGGGCGGAACCCGTGGCTGTGTTCGGAGAATGTCGGATCCCATCTGCGTTGCAGAACCTGCATGACCGCTTGTTGGATCAGTCGATCCAGCACCGTCGGGATGCCAAGCTTTCGCACCCCGCCGTCCGGCTTCGGTATTTCCACCCGTCTCACCGCTTGTGGTTGGTAGGTCCCACGCAACAGCTGTTCCCGTATGGAGGGCCAGTGCTGCTTCAGGTAGCCCGAGAGCTCGCCGACTTTCATGCCGTCGATTCCCGGACTTCCTTTGTTCGCCTTTACTCGCTTGTAAGCCTGCCAGCAGTTTGCCCGCTCGCAGACTTCTTCCATCAACTGCCCCTGACTAGCTGGACGTTCGGTTTCGCATTTCGCCGTGAGCGATTCGGTCCCTTCCTGAGAAGTCTTCGGAGCTTCACTCTTCCCCTCCTCAGTAAAGGCCAGCACTAGCTGGTTCTTCTGCCGCTTGTCGCTCATCGAGTCCTGCGTCCTACTTGCCGCTCCCTGCTGTTTGGGCCTTCATCGCTTGCGCGACTACTACGCCCGCTGCTGACTTCTGCCGCACGGTCAGAGTGAATCTCTCCACCCTCAGTCACGATTCCGTGACATGCAGCAGATCTCCCGAGGTAAGTTCGATCGCCTTCCACGCACAACCGCTGGATTTACCACCAGTGCCTTTGATGGATGTGGGCTTCGCGATCATTCGCTCGCTCGCCCGGCACCGTAGGCCTCAGATCCAGTTCTTGTCCATCGGCTCGCGTGTTTGCTTCACGCTTCTTTCAGACCTCGCCTCGCGGCTTGGCCCTTGCGCTTCACTAACCCTTCTCTTCCATCAAGATGGGTAGAGGACTTTCACCTCCAAGCTATCGAACATGCTCGGCACACAAAAAAACCCGCTGGCGCATTCCGCGCCAGCGGGCCGATGAGTCCAGCAATGTTCTAGTAGCTAGCTACACGACCGCGGGCACGGTTCCACCTGACGATGGTGGCTATGACGACACTGTGCCCGCAGCCGCATATCGCAACTGAAATTATGCCAACACCATGAGTTTGTCAAGCGCTGCTCCGCGAAAGTCGTACGCAACGCTCGCCCTCGGACTCAAAACCAGACGGGACATTTTGCAAGTTATTGATTTTGCTGGGAAACGCAACATCCTTCAGCACTTACACCTAAAATCTTTGTTGAGTGTTGTGAGGAGTTATTGTGGGTTACCAGACCAGCGCCGGCGACGAGCTTTGGATCAACGCCGACAGACAATTCTCAACACCACCATTTTGCCGGGAGAGTACTAAGAATTTTGAGAATTCAAAAAAAGAGAATGGAGATGAACGCAATAGAAACAGTGAAATCTTCAAGCGAGTACAGGAACAAACGCCGAGAGGCGGAGGGCTATTTTTCGCGGGATGGTGCCCTGGGTTCCGGTGATCGGTCGCCGACAATGCGCATCGCAACTCCCGTTACCCGCCCCACGATTTCTGCCTGGGCCGGGTAGTCGAAGACCCGCACCTCGCGATGCGAGTGCGCATGAGGAATCACCATCAGCTTGCCCCGGTCAATCTCGCACCAACCGCACATATAGCCATCCCGCAGTTCGGCGAAATAGATCGGCCGCTCGAACTCGGTTTTCCAGGGCACCGGACTGATCTTTCTTTGGCTCGCGTCGATCTGAATCAGGGAACCGGGGCGAATGAGCGGATAGAGTGTGAGACTGGAGGAGGATTGAGCCGAAATTACGGACTTCCATCGTCGAGGGCGTTTCCGTATTTCTCTCGCTCTTCGATGACAATCCGAAAGTGAAGAAGGTCTTCTGCCCGAGGAAGGAATGCTACGACCCGGATAGGAATGCCAACCACCAATTCGGCAAGCCCTTGCCTTCGTTCTCCTGGCTGATTGAACACGGAAGCGTTTGCGCTCTCAACTTTCCCATCGGAATGAACGCGGGCCTGGCCAAGGCGCTCGGCGTCATGATGAAGCTCGATTTCGAGCGTGCCGTTCTAAACCGGGTGCCCAAGATGGAGGCACGTCCGAGCGAGTATTTTCGCCAAGTCCTCTTCTTGTGCGACGAGTACCAGCACTTTGCGACGGTCGGTGAAAGCGAACCCACCGGAGATGAAAAATTCTTCAGTCTCTCGCGCCAGCCCAAATGCATTCCGATTATCGCGACACAGAGCATCAGTTCGCTCAAGTCCGCGCTCTCTGGTGACGGCTGGCGCACGCTGTTGCAGACTTTTCGAACCAAGATTTTTCTCGCGTTGTCGGATGATTTTTCCGCCCACACCGCGAGCGTGCTCTGCGGACGGGAAGATCAGCTCAAGGCCAGCTACAGCTTGTCCGAGAGCGGGCACGATACCAAGGTCAGCTGGCTCACCGGCAAAGCGCTTTCTCACAAGGCCAACCTCATCGCTTCCAAAAGCTACAACACGCAAACCGATTACCGGTTTGATATGAAGACCTTCACCGAATTGCGTAACGCGCAATCCGTCACCATCGCCTACGACGGACTGAACTCTTGGCCTCCGGTGTTCTGTTACCTCAAGCCCTATTACAACGATCCGAACCGGTCCTACTTCCAGCAGCTCAGCGAAGGAGTTCTGTGATGAACGGATTCGAAATGATTTTGCCTTTTTTGAGGCCCATTGAGCACCTGATCCTTGACGATTCGATCAGCGAGGTCATGGTCAACGGGGCCGATCATGTCTTCATCGAAAAACAGGGCTTTCTTCGGCAAGTTCCTGGCGTTTCCTTGAGCGAGAGGTCCCTCATGGTAGCCGTCAAGAATATCGCCCGGCGTCTCGGCGACGACATCTCGGAATCAAAGCCGATTCTAGATTCGCGCCTGCCCGACGGCAGTCGCGTCGCCGCCGTGATCCCGCCATGCAGTTTGAGTGGAGTGACGCTCACCATCCGCAAATTCAATACTCGTCATTTCGAGATGGAGGATCTGATTCGGGCGGGCACTCTCGACCGCGCCCTCGCAAACCACCTCGAAGACTACGCGCTCGCCCGCAAGAATATTCTCATCGCCGGTGGTACCGGCGCAGGAAAGTCGACACTCTTATCAATCCTCGGGAAATTCATTCCGCAAGAGGAACGCGTGCTCGTCATCGAGGACACAGCCGAGATTCATCTGCCACAGGAGAACCTCGTCCGCTTTGAAGCCCGCCGCGAACAGAATGGCGTTCCCGCGGTAGCAATTCGCGATCTCTTGAAAGCAGCGCTCCGTCACCGGCCGGACCGCTTGGTGCTTGGGGAGGTTCGTGGAGGCGAAGCTTTCGATCTTTTGCAACTTCTCAACACCGGGCACTCCGGTACGCTTTCGACTATCCACGCAAACTCCGCGCAACAAGGTCTCGCGCGCTTCACGAGTTGTGTCTTGCAAAGTGGTGTCGAGCTCCCTTACAGAGCCATCCAGACCAACATCGCCGATTCACTTAATGTCGTCGTCCAGGTCGAGCGCCGACCGGGACGCAGATATATTTCCGAAGTTCTCTTTATCAACGGATACGACCCCGATGCAGACCTATTCGATTACGGTGCCATCTTCCAAGCCAAAAGGGAGCAGCCATGAGCAGGGACGTCTCTTTCACGCCGAAATCGCTCACGGCGCCGGAATATGTCCGGGCGCTATTCGAAGCCGCTGATAACGCGGCGGTCCTCGTGCGGAATCGTAAGACCGGCCGGATCGTTCAGAGAATCGCCAGAGCAGAGGCAATCGCAAGCCCTGAGTTTCAAGAATGGCTTGCAGTTCAGAGCTTTGCGGGTGCCGATGTGTACGTCGGTATGAACCCAATCAAGGATGGTGCTTACGGCCGGACCAAGGACAATATTAAGGATATCCGACACGTGTATCTCGACCTTGACCGAGACGGCGAGGCGTCCCTCGAAACGATTCGGAACTCAACCACGGTTCCTCCGCCGAACTTTGTTCTGGACACTTCTCCGGGCAAGCATCAAGTCATCTGGAAAGTGAGTGGATTCAGCCAGGACGAAGCGGAGTCGCTCTTACATAGTCTCGCAAACCAATTCGGAGGTGACATGGCGGCGACGGATTCAACGCGCGTGCTCCGGTTGCCTGGTTTCGCCAACCACAAACTCACCCAAGAGTTCATTGTCCAAGCGCGACAGGAAAGCGATGCCATTTACCCGCGCCATGCATTCACGATCGACGAAGAAACGCCTGTATCGTCGAGGCATTTGAGCAACGATGACGGCCGGCCGCAGGTGCTAGGCGCCGACCACAAAAGTCAATCCGAGCGCGATTGGGCTTACGCGAAGCGCGCCCTAGCCAGAGGACTCTCGCCAGAAGAGGTCATGCGCGACATCGCGGAAATCCGCGCCGACGATAAATACGACCCCGCGGACTATGCTCGCCGCACTGTTACCAAAGCCCAAGCGGAACTCAAGAATGCATCGTCTCCCGAGATGCCGGGATCTGTGGCGGGAGAGGGGAGCAGTCAAGATCGTACTCACTAAACGGAATGGCCGCGAAGGTGGAAACCAGAATCACAGTTGCTGTCACGCTTTTCGCCGTTTCCGCACGACGCATCTGCGAAAGAATGGCGTCCCCGAGGATCTCATTCATTTTTGGCTGGGCCACGCGGGGAAGAGCGTCACCGACCACTACAGCAAATTAAAGGACGATGTTGATTTCCGTAAGGAAGTGGCGGTTCGAGTGGGTCTTGGTTTCGAGCTTCCATCCAAAAATACCGTAATTGGACCGAATGGACCGAAAATCGAAACTGAGGCGTTACAAGAAATGGCTGCATCTGCTTGAGTAAGTGGCGCGCCCTAGCCTGGTTAATTCATCAGACTTCAGAATCGTAGCGTAGGACGGGCAGCAGAGAAGCAGGAAACGCATGGTGCCCGAGTTTCGAGCCCTACACGGGTTCGCGGTGCCGCCCTCTAACTACGCGAATGCTTTTCTGGCACGGCTTCGCCCTGCACTTCCGAAAAGTTGCTCTACTGAAGAGCCGAGACGAACTAAGAAGAATTGTAAGTGAGCGCGACAGATTGGAAGAGATTTTGAAAGGGCCAGCCGCTGGCCAGGTGAATGTGCACGCAACGAGCGGTTTGACGGATGCGTGCGCCGATTTTGAACAGTTGCGTGCGCAGAGTTTCGATCTGTGCCGATCGCAGGGACGAAGGCAGCTGCAAGCGAAACAGGTTGACGAGGTTGTAGGCGAAACCGTGGAGCAATAGCCGGAAGGCATTGGCCCGGAAGCGATGACAGCTCAGTCGGTCGGCAGCGAAGCCATTCTTGAACTCTTCGATGCGGTTCTCACATTCCCCGCGATCGTTATAGAAGGAAAACACCGAACGGCTGCGGCCTTTCAAGTTGGTTACGAGAAATCGCAGGTTGGTTCCGGCTTCGGCATGTTCAGCCTTGTAGCAGATCCGCCGCTGATGGGACCAGCGCTGGGCACGATGAAGAAAGCTGGAAAACGAGCGTTGGGGTCTATGGGTTCGACGATACCGTCGAGCCAGTCGACGCTGGAGACGATCGGCGCGGCGCTGGAAGAGCGGGTTCGTGGGCATGCCAATGGCGTACTGGATGCCGAAAAACTCGCAGAACTCATAGAGCAACGGAAGAGCAAAGCCCGCATCGGCTCGCAGTTTGATCCGGACTTTGGGAAACTCTTTCTGGAGTCGCGGAACGAGACGCAATAACAACGGCACGATGCGAGCATGACTCTGAGCGGTCCCTCGTCGCAGTCGAGCAGCCAGCAGGCAACCGGTGTGGCGTTCGAAGATGAGCAGTGGATGATACATGTGTTGACCGTAGCCACCGTTAAAGAAGCTCAGCTGTTGCTGCCCGTGGGTCGGATCGTCAGTGGAGTCAATATCGAGCAGGATCTCGCCGCGTTTTCGTACCTGTGGGCCACAGACGCGGATAAACCAATCGAGCAGGGCATCCTGCAAACGGATAATCTCGCGAGCGGAGGGGGCGTTCTCCCAGCGGCTGAGTGTAGGTTGTGAGCCCAGAGCTTGGCCCAACGGTTGATCGGCCAGAATCTGGAAAGCAGGATCGTAGCGCAGGCGATCGGCGTCATTGGCGTCTTCGTAACCCGCAATGATCTGGTAGATGCGTTGGCGGAACAGAGACAGAACCGAGTGATGCACCCGTTCATCTTCACGAGGGTCACTCACGAGCCCCGCCAGGCGGAGAGTGAGTCCATGACCTTGATCGAAAGCACGCAGGGGCAAAAGGCCAGCGTCGCTGCTGATCTGCCCGCCGCAGAAATCCACCTGGATGCGTTTGGAACGGTAGAACGAGAAATGAAGCTGTGGTATACAAGATGTCACTTTCACGGATGCTCCGAAAGGGAATGTTGGGTTCGCGAAAACCCAGTGTTCATCAACCTTTTAGAGCATCCTTTCTTTTTTCACCAGAAAAATCGTGAATAATCCAGGCTAGGGGACGATCTTAGAACTTTTTTCAGCGGTTTTTGTGAGGCAGAGCTTACTCAGTTCCACCTGCCCTTAACTCTCTAAGTCACAGTTGCGGTAAGCGTGTGACGCAAGGGGGGCTACTTCTCGAGGAGAGGAGGCCCGCTTACTCGCTTTCCCTTGAGGTGGAAATTTACCTCGACATGGTCGGCGATCTTGATGAACGGAATGCCCTTGTTCATCCCGTAGTCTTTACGGTTGAAAACCATTTTCCCTTTAACCTCGCCTGAGCCCGTTCCTCTGCCGGAAACTACGAAGGTCAACTTCTCAGGATTAGATACTCCGCGTATCGTGAAGTCGCCATCCACCTCATAGGTGTCGTGGCCGGTCCGCACAATCTTCGTTGACTTAAAAGTGATCACAGGACTGTGCTCAACGTCGAAGAAGTCTTTGCCTCTCAACTTGCCGTTCTTCATGCCGCTTCCGGTATCCACGCTTTCGGCCTGAATTGTGATCTCCAAAACGCCCGTCGTTTCGTCAGGAGATGTAAATGTCAGCTTGGCGTCCCATTTGTCGAACTTGCCGGCGATGTCCATCGACGCCTTCACGTCGAACTTAATCCAGCTTTCCACCGGCGTAATCTCGAAAACAGGAGCTCCTTGCGCTTGGCTCATTGACGGGAAAACGGCGGACGCTAAGAGGCAGAGAATAGCTAATCGCATGGCGCGTAGTGTGAGTGTTTCCTAGCCCATTGTCAATTAGTCAGGACCAGGCCAATTTCCCGATAAAACACGAGGTTGGCTTTCATTTTATTTCTCCTCGCTTGGAGTCGAACCTCGGCTTGCCAACAAGCGAAGCCGGACTACTCTTCGTCCTCCGTGGGATGCCAGGTCTTATCCGGATTGTAGAGCTCCATTTTCTTGACAATGCTAATGGAGTCTGGTCCAAGGTCCTTCTGGTAGACTACTCCGTCGTAGCTAACTATGAATGTCATCACGCCTGTGACGCGATACTCCGCAGGTACGGCGACCAGTGCAAAACCACCGATCATCGCCCCTTGGATCAAATAGTCGAGCTGGCCGAGGGGTGCAGCAGGGCCCTGACCTTTCAAAACTTTGAAATAGTAGCCATGAAAGGGCTGCGCCTTATCTCCATAACCTTCCGCAAGTGCCTTCGCTGCCGCCTCTCCGACGGGACCGCCCCAACTGCCGTCCGGGTTTCGCCAGGCCAGCCCATCCTGTTTTCCCGGCGTACTGATTATTCGTTGCGCGTATTGATTCACTCCGGAGTCGTCGTGGATTTCCTCCGCATATTCTTTCTGAGCATCGTCGTATCCGCGGCAAATTGTGATGGCGGTCAGTTCGTTGGCTCCGATGCGCCGGTCAAGTATCTCAGTACGGCCGGCCTTCGAATCGAAATGCCATTTTCCGCCCTGCTTGACGATAGGAACCGGTAAGGGCCAATCCTCCTCGCCGAGCGAGACAATCGCACGGTTGGGGTTGTGAGTATCTATATCGACGTGCATTTTCTCCTGCGCCAGAGCGGCAAAAGCGGCGCGCGAATTCTTGTCCTGCACGTCGTCTTTCGTATCGACGAAATCTTTGCCGTCGGGTCCGAAGATCTCCAGCAGAGCTGCAACGTCGTCGTTTCTAACTGCCAGAATCACGGCGTCCGTGGCCTGCTGCGGAGTCTCAAACGTTTTCTGCTGTGGCCGCGCCTGCGCCACATCTGCTGCTTTTGTTTGCGGCAACGCCCGCAGGGCGGTTGGCAGAATGCAACACGCAGCGATACCGAGTAGCGTCGAGAGAAACTTTGCGGAGAGAGAATTTGTCTTCTGACATTTCATATATTTTCCTTGTTCATAGCTTGCGAGAACCGTCTCGATATGGAATTAACGGGAATCAAAACGCCACTCGGCTTGAAGATTCAGGGACCGAATCTAGAGGGCATTCAGCAAGTTGGCGCACAGGTGCGGCAAATCCTCTCTGTGATTCCTGAGATGCGCTCCATCTTTGCCGAACGCGTTTCGCAAGGATTTTATCTCAACATCGAAGTGAACCGGACAGAAGCGGCTCGCTACGGACTGACGATGGCGGTCGTTCAGCAGGCGGTCACTTCGGGAATCGGCGGCGAAATGGTCGCTGAAAACGTCGAGGGCCGCGAGCGGTATCCGGTGAATATCCGGTATAGCCGCGACTTCAGGGACAACGTCGAAGAGTTGCGGCGCGTCCTGATTGGGACGCCTTCTGGCGCGCAGATTCCTATTTCCGAAGTCGCGAAAATCTCCTCTTCTCGCGGACCGTCAATGATCCGCGACGAGGACGGCGCGTTGACCGGCTACGTTTACATCGACCTAAACACAAAAGACTACGGCGGCTTTGTTACTCACGCGAGCGACCTGCTTAAGCAAAAGCTCGCGTTGTCTCCCGGCTTTACTTACAAATGGTCTGGCGAATACGAGTTTGAGCTGCGGGCAAAGGAACGCCTTCAGCTAATTCTGCCAATCGTATTTTTTGTTATCTTTTTGCTCCTCTACATGGTGTTTCACTCCGTCACGGAGGCCGCTGTCCTTATTTTCCCTACGATCTATGCGCTGACGGGCGGCCTGATTCTGCAGAAGCTGCTCGGATACAACTTCAGCGTAACCGTGTGGGTCGGCTACATCGCTCTGTTCGGCATTGCCGTTGAAACCGGAGTGGTCATGGTCGTTTACCTCCACGAAGCCTTGGACCACCGGCTCAAATCCGGCGTCCCTCTGCGTCACGAGGACATCGAAGCAGCAGTGATCGAAGGGGCTGTCCACCGGCTGAGGCCAAAATTAATGACCGTAAGTGTTGTTCTCGCTAGCCTGATCCCCATTCTGTGGGAAACGGGCGTTGGCTCGGAATATTATGAAGCCAATCGCCGCGCCCATCGTCGGCGGGATGATCACATCAACGATTCACGTCCTGATTCTAGTGCCGGTCTTCTTTGCCTTGATGAAGGAGCGTGCGCTTCGCTCTGGGACCCTGAATATCAAGATAGGCGCGGAATAGAACTGCCGTTTGGGGCGATTGGACTCAAAATGAAGCACATGATGCGCCACGATCACCAGCAGATGACCGGACCACACATGGGCCACGGCATGTCCGATATTCACGCTACCCACGACCTTCACGCGGGACACTCAGTTGCCATGTTTCGCGATAAATTTTGGCTGAGTTTCGGCCTCACCATCCCCGTCGTATTTTGGTCAACCGACGTTCAACGCTGGCTTGGGTACACAGCACCCATCTTCCCCGACTCAACATTTATTCCACCAATCCTAGGAACGGTCGTCTTCGTTTATGGCGGTCTCGTTTTCATCCGCGGAGCATGGGGCGAACTTGCCGATCACAAGCCGGGCATGATGACTCTCATCAGCCTGGGGATCATAGCCGCATTTGGAACTTCGCTCGCTGCGACATTCGGTCTTTTCGAGCTTGACGTTTGGTGGGAACTCACATCACTGGTTACGGTCATGCTCCTCGGTCACTGGCTCGAAATGCGAGCCATTTCCCAGGCGCGTGGCGCGCTCAATGCACTCGCCGCCCTTCTTCCGGATACGGCTGAACGGGTAAAAGGAGCAGACACTGAATCTGTTCCACTCTCTGAGTTGCGCGTTGGCGACATTGTTCTTGTGCGGCCTGGAGCTCGCGTTCCCGCAGATGGCACGGTCGTTGAAGGCGTTGCCGATGTCGACGAGTCCATAATCACCGGTGAATCCAAGGCCATATCGAAGGCTCCAGGTGCCAAAGTCATTGCGGGAACAGTTGCCAGCGGCGGAAGTCTTCGCGTCCGCATCACAGCAATCGGGGACCAGACCGCCCTCTCTGGAATCATGCGGCTCGTCGCTGCCGCCCAGGCTTCTGGCTCTCGCACCCAAGCTCTTGCCGACCGTGCCGCCGCAATCCTTTTTTACGTGGCAGTCGTATCTGGCGCGATTACTTTCACCTATTGGTTGATCTCCGGCGATAAAGAACACGCTCTGATTCGAACGGCGACGGTCCTCATCATTGCTTGCCCGCATGCGCTCGGACTGGCGATTCCGCTCGTGATCGCAATCTCGACATCGCTAGGCGCTCAAAACGGCCTCCTTGTTAAGGACAGGCTCGCACTTGAGCGTGCGCGCAATTTGGACATAGTCATCTTCGACAAAACCGGAACCCTGACACGTGGTTCTCCAGCTGTTTCGGAAGTTGTGGCCGCACCTGGCATTACCGAGGATGATTTGATTGCGCGTGCTGCCGCTGTTGAATCCAACTCTGAACACGCTGTCGCTAAAGCAATCGTCGCCGAAGCCAAGCGCCGAAGCGTGACCCGATTGTTAGCGACGAATTTCGAGGCGCTGCCTGGTCGCGGAGCCAAGGCTTTGGTGGAAGGCAAGAGCATCGAAATCGGCGGACCACGTTTGTTGACCGAAGCCAAGGTAACCCTGCCGCCAGACGTTGAAAAATTGACAACCACATGGGCATCAGATGGGAAGACAGTTCTCTATGCGGTTGCGGAAGGCAGGCTCCTCGGAGCTTTCGCCGTTGAAGATGAGATTCGGCCCGAATCTAGGGAAGCCGTCACCGAGCTTCATCGGCTCGGTATCCGGGTCGCCATGATCACTGGAGATTCGAAGACGGTTGCCGATTCGGTCGCCCGGCGCATCGGAATCGATGAGGTCGCAGCGGAGGTTCTACCCGCTGACAAGGCTTCGGCTGTGAAACGCTTTCAGGCTGGCGGCAAGAAGGTCGCGATGGTTGGCGATGGTGTGAACGACGCACCGGCGCTAGCGACCGCAGATGTAGGAATCGCAATAGGTGCGGGAACAGATGTGGCAATTGAGTCCGCGGGAATTGTGCTCGTGCGTAGCGATCCTCGCGGCGTTGTCGGAGCAATCGAATTATCTCGCGCTACTTACAGAAAAATGATCCAGAATCTCGTTTGGGCGACCGCTTATAACATAGTCGCTATCCCGGTCGCAGCGGGCCTCTTCGTCCGCTGGGGATTTGAAATCCCCATGAGTGTCGGTGCAATTGCGATGAACTCGTCCACCATCATCGTAGCCGTCAACGCTCAGTTACTTCGCAGGTTGAAATTGCGCCGCGAGATCGTCTAACGGAGGATTTAGGCACGGGTAAGACCTTCGGGGCCGACCATCTGCTTTTCGCGTAGAGAGTCAATGATGAAGAGCAATTCTTCTTACTCTTTTCAGATCAATGAGATGGCGCGCCCGGCAGGACTCGAACCTGCGCCATTCTGCTTAGAAGGCAGACGCTCTTTCCAACTGAGCTACGGGCGCGTTCCCTGCAACCAACTCACTGTACTGCGCTTGTGACATCTTTCGCAACCGGCAATTGTGGCGGTTCATTCGGGCTGTGCCCAGTTTTGTGCCCACCCAGCCTCGAAATCGCATCCAAAACGGCTTCCTGGGAGGGATGGACGTAACGCGCTGATATGTTGATCGAAGCATGTCCAGCGATCCGTGCCAGGGCCCACACGTCGCAGCCGGATTCACCAAGGCGCGTCAGAAAAGTGTGCCGCAATGAATAGAGCACAAATGGACGAACCGGTTTCGCATCGCGAATCCTTGCCTCGTCAGCGATGGTGACGAATGCCTTGGCGTGCTGCTTTCGCAAGCTGGACGGTTCGATGTGTCCACTGCGCGTAGGTGCCGGCCAGACCCATCCTTCCTCTGGCTTCACGGTCTCAAGCCAGCGCGATTCAAGTATCGATCTGACCCGAAGCGTCATGGGTACCATTCTCCGAGCCGTAGGTGTCTTGCCGTGCGTCACTAGCAAATTCCCATTCCGCCCACTTAGCCACAACACGTTCTCCCACCGCAGTCGGAAGCACTCCTCGGGACGCATGCCGGTATCGGCTAGCACGGCTGCGATGGACGCAAGTGGCTCCGGAACCGCTGCAAGGTACCGCGCTTCTTCCTCGAACGTGATAACCCGCTCGCGACGACGCTCGCCAGAAAGCACGTTCACCTTCGGTGCAACAGTTAGCACTCCCCATTCGGTGGCAAGGTGCAAAATCCGGCGAAGTACGCGCAGTGAATTGTTAGCGGTACTGACCTGCATTCCTTGTCTCAGCCGGTAAGCTGCGAATTCGGACGCTACTTCGCTCGTGATTTGGTCGAGACGCGCTTCGGCCAAGGGTTTGAACTTAATTAGAGCGCGAATACCAGTGCGATACCAAGTCCAGTTCTTGCGGCACGTCGCTTCGAACCTAGCTTTAGCCCAAGGCTCCACGCGCTGCGAGCAAAATTCTTTCAGCGTAGGGACAGCTTTCTTCTCGCGGATGCCCACTTCGCCCTTTGCGAGCGACGTCCGATGTGCCGATTCCATCTGCCGAGCCACCTTGTCGTTGCCCTGCTTAGTGGACTCGCGGACTAATTGGCCGTTCCATATAAACTTGTACCAATAAACTCCGCACGCGCGGCGCTTGCCGCACTTGCTACATGTCCTGTCCGGGCCTTTCTTGTTACAGCCGCGCTTGTATATCATGTTTTTTCTCCTTCCTTCCGCTTCCTACTGGCCTGCCGCCAAGCTTTCCCCACTCTCGCATCCGGCGCTCGAACTCTTCCTGGCCCCACTTCTTGATGCGGACTTGGGCGCTTCGGCGGCCCAACAAGCTTGCGGCCTGCGACACGTTTGTCATGCTTTATAAATAACCTAACGATAGGTACAAGTCAAGCGAAATCGAAATGGCCAAGTAAGAAAAATAGCGAGTCCCCCACCCCTAAAATGATTGGCTGCTCCTCTGAAAGGAAGCGAGAAATCGTAGGGCATAGTTTCAGAAGATTTCTTGGGAGGTACCGGAAAAGCAGAAGACGCGAAGCTGCCGGGCGTAGGAATTATCCCGAATCCGTGCCCAATGCAAAGGGCAAGAACGGAAACACCCGGCTCCAATGGCAACCCTCAGAGAACGGTTTGTGTTATTCCGGCACGTCCGACATGCATTCTCCCGCCATCGATTTTTCCTGTAAAGCACACTAGTGATCTCAACGGCTGCAGCCAGGACCTGCTCGATCTTCCGGGTTCAGACCTAGCTAATCGGCGGATGTGGCCGCCAGCGCGTCTGTGAGATCTTGGCCGTGGAGGATCAAACATGTCTACAGAACTTATCGAGCTTTCAAACGCGTTGGCGCAAGCGACGGGTCGCGCTGCCGCTAGCGTGGTGGCTGTCCACACAGAGACCCGCGGCTCATCTAGCGGAATCATGTGGCGTCCGGGCGTGATCATCACATCCGAACACGCACTCCGTCGCGATGAAGAAATTCAGGTGACGCCGCCGAACGGCCGCGTCGTGCCCGCAACCCTTGCGGGCCGTGACCCCTCAACAGATATAGCAGTCCTGAAATGTCCTGAGACCGACACTGTGGTGCCAGAATTCGGTGATTTGGGTGCGCTGAAGCCGGGCAGCCTCACGCTCGTTGTGGGCCGCACGCGTGCGAGTGGGCCTGTAGCTGCCCTCGGAGTCGTCAGCCTGGTTGCGTCGAACCGGCGCACTTGGACTGGGGAGGCACTCACTCCGTACATTCGACTCGACATCGGGTTGCAACCCACCGCGGTAGGTGGCGCAGTCATCGACGCGAACGGTAACGTAGTCGGCTTGGCGACACCGCGCTTCGCGCGTTTCGGTGCGATTGCAGTTCCGGCTTCGGCCATAAACAAAATCGCCGACACGCTGTTGAAACAGGGTCGCATTCCTCGCGGATATCTTGGTGTCGGCTTGCAGTTGGTGCGTTTGCCGAACGATCTTCGCGAAACGCTGCACCGGAACGAGAAGACCGCCGTGATAGTTTTAGAAGTTCACCCTGGTGGCCCAGCGGATAAGGCTGGCATCGTCATCGGGGATATCCTGGTGTCTCTTGGTGGATACTCCGTCACGCGAATGGAAGAAGTTCAGTCCCTTCTTTCTGGAGACACGATTGGCAATTCGCTCCCGCTAAAATTTGTTCGTGGCGGCTCGGTTCAGGAAGGGAGCATTGTGGTAGCGGAACGCCCGCACGGAGGCGAATGAGATGGCGGTCACGGGGTTCGGCGAAATCGCAGAGAAACTTCGCCGCTCGACCGTTGTTATTCATGCAGGGGTCCGCGGCAGCGGCTCCGGCGTGATCTGGTCGAGCGACGGCTCCATTGTCACAAACGCCCACGTGGTGCGGGGCACGCACGCCAGCCTTGAACTCTGGGACGGACGCGAGTTTGATGCGATGGTGGCGTCGCGCGACCCTCGGCGGGACCTGGCTCTTCTTCGCATTGATGCGACCGATCTCCCCTCAGCGTTGGTCGCCGATTCCTCGGAGGTTCGCCCCGGCGAACTCGCCATTGCTATTGGCAATCCCCTGGGATTCGTGGGCGCGCTCACAACCGGAGTGATTCATGCGATCGGCCCGCTGCGCGGGATCGGCTCGCAACCGTGGGTGCAGGCCGATGTGCGCCTGGCGCCGGGCAATTCCGGGGGGCCACTCGCCGACGCCCGCGGTCGCGTGATTGGGATCAACACCATGATCGCGTGGCGCGTGGCGCTTGCCATTCCGAGTAACGTCGTTCGACATTTTCTTTCCGCGGGGCCGTCCGACGCCTGGCTTGGAGTCGCTGTTCATCCTGTGCGGGTTCCGCGATCCAATACCGCACGAGGTAGCGGAGACACTTTCGGATTGCTGCTCGTCGAAGTGGACCCCTGCAGTCCGGCTTCCGCTGCATCCCTCTTACCTGGCGACATCTTGCTGGGCACCGAGGAAAAATCCTTCACATCCCTCAGTGATCTCTCGAAAGCGATCGAAGGAAGCAGTCCACGCCTCTTGCGACTAGAATTTCTGCGCGGAGATTACTCGCGGGTGCGCCGCGTGACCCTTCAACTGGGTCGACAACGCGTGTCGAGGAGTTCCTTAGCAGCGTGATTCGCGTGTTTATCGTCGCCGCTTCGCCACTGGCTCGTGTGGGCCTACAAAATCTGCTTGCCACTCGGGATGTGGAAGTCGTTGGCGGCGCCCCGAACTTCGAGTCGCTCGAAGGCCAATGGTCGGACGTGGAAGCCGATATTGTTCTCGTTGAGGCATCTGGCGAGCAGTTCGAAGCAGTGACGGATTCAATCGTAGCGTCCGAACTTGCTTCCGAGGTGATCATCGTCGTTCTTTCAGACCACCCTGAGACCAGATGGTTCGCTGAAGCATTACGAGCAGGCGTCCGCGCGGTACTCCCCAGCGATATATCTCCCACCCAACTCGTAGCCGCCCTCGAAGCCGCGGCGGCTGGACTTATCGTTATGCATCCTGCGGAAGTCGACATCGTGTTTCCGGAGGCAGACCGAGCATCGCGTCCACTTGAAGAACTCGTCGAGCCACTTACACCGCGTGAATGCGAAGTGCTTCAGATGCTTGCGAGCGGCTTGGCCAATAAGGCAATCGCGGCACGGCTCTTGATCTCGGAACACACCGTGAAATTTCATGTGGCGTCGATTCTCGCCAAGCTTGGCGCTGGCAGTCGCACCGAAGCTGTCTCTCTTGGCATTCGTCGTGGCATCGTTCTTCTTTGATTTTCCGTGAGTTCTTTCTGCAGAAAAGCAAGTGTTCCGAAATGGGGCAAATCTTTGTCAATACACCTTGATGCGTTGTTCTCGGAGGAACGTTTCAGGGCACGCGACCACACTTATAGATTGTTCCAGCAAGGCAAGGTTTCGATAAGGACGCCGTTGGTGGGATGAAGACTCGAAGCGAAATGCCTGGTTTCGCCGTGCCGTTTTTGGCCGCACGTTCTGTCGCAGCGTGCGAATTTCATCCTCAATCTCAGCGAGTCGTGCTGCGATGCGAGGGCTAAACTGTTTTGCCAGGAGCTTGCACTTTTCGCGTATTAATTGTTTCAAAGGACGAGCCGCTTCGCGATACCAGCGATTACCGCCACAATTCTGCGACTGGTAGACAAGTCCGTGGCAGGTGCGACAGAGAAGGTCGGACAACATAAGCGAGTCGGGTGCAAGGTAGAAGTAGAAAAGCTTTCCAACCGTTCGTCGGCAGCAGGGACACTGAAGCCACAAGCGGGACGAGCACTGCCCATGAGTTCCTGGAAGCCGATGTGGTTGTTCCATCAGCCAAAGTTCGAAAGAGCCGCCAAGAACAGGCAGTGACAACGGCTGCGCCTGCCGAATTGCCGCTATGAGCGCATTCTTGCCGAAGGTCCTTTGTACCGTGCGGATCGTTACCGCCTCGCATTCTTCGACGAGTCGCTTCTTGCCAGTGCGACGGATTTCCCTCCATGGTTCATCCCACAAGCTCTGGAAATTGCCCGAAATTGTTGACCTCCCTTAGCCCGTACGACATTATTCCAGCCCAAAATACCGACACAGTTGAAGTAAGCCTTCGTAACCATTAACGACGTTCGCAATGCGGGGAAAGAGTTTGCGGCAGGCATAAGAAGCCGCCAGTACCTCTATATACAGGCGGCGTAGCTCGTCCCGTGGATCTCCATCACCCCAAGCAAAATATTTGCGTACAGGTTGCATGATTTCTTCGGGTGGCGTCAGGCGCTGCGGACAATTGTGGTGAGTGGCCGGGCTTACATCGGTGCCCAGAATCGCATCGAGTGCCAGTCGGACGACGTGGCTGACGTCGCAATTCTTTTCCTGGCAGTAGCGATGTAGCGGCTCCATCTGGTTTTCAGGCAGCCGCACCGAGATCCGCTGGGAATTTGACATTGCACTTCTACGTATCCGCGATTTTCGGGGGCGATGTCCAGAAATACCTGAAGATCGCAACGATCAGGACCCCGGTTATTCGTAATACTGCCCTATGGAAAGGTTTGAATGTTCGGGCATCGCAGGGCTCTACTCCAAGGTCCTAACTTCCGAGCGAGGCAAGCTTCTTCTTAGCCAGCGGTACAGCGCCAGTGCGTCATCCAGCTTTCCCTCCCGCATCAATTGCTGGCCCTGCTTTATGAACTCCGGCTGTTGCTGCTGGCTGCCCGGCGATTGCGCCAGCAGAGGCGCGAGAGAAACTGAAAGGACGAGTATGATTCGAGGAATGACGGCGATGGTCGCGTTCATGAGCGGGATTATCTCACAACGCCGGTGGCCCGGCGTTTTCGACCCGGTGATTGCCCACGGGAAAACTGAATTCAAAAAGCCGATTTCAGGCAGATCGCCTTCGTGCTCGGATTTTCCATTTTTCCCAGTTGGGACTTCCGGCGCAACACCACTTCTCCGGTAAGACCGCGTAACCGGCAAGAAGCACGCGAAGGAATGCTTCGCTGGGCACGCTGGCAACTTGCACAGAAATGACCTTTTCTGCGGCTTAACCTGCCTTAAGAGCCAGATTTCGACCCCTATCGCGCGTTTTCGCAGATTAAATCATTCGGCGGAAAAAGACGTGCCGGTAGCGCTAACCAGCCGGGCTTACATGCGCTAAAGTTTGTGCCAAGTGGGACATCGTCCTCTTGCATCGTAACGAGTCATTACTTAATTTCGTGTTTCGCAGAGTAAATAGGTAATACGCGGTTTTAATACCCAAAAGTGCGGACTATCGACCACTTAACCGCTATTTTGCGTCATTTTGGCCGGTCGAATAAGCTGGCCTATGAAACGGTTTAAGGGAGATTCTGCGGTTATCCGGTGGACGGATTTCGGAGTCTGCCCTGCCAGATTAAAACGCGATTTACCGGCACTTTTGTGCCTTCTCGGCAATTATAGAAACAAGTTGGGCTGAGCTTCTAAGGTGCATGAAGCGATCATGGCGTAGAAGAAAGCGTCACAAAATGGGGGCTAAGATCGTTCATCAGTTTCCTGGCAAATGACATCATTTAGAACTCTGCGCCGAAGCAGAATTATGCCAGCCAGACCTAGTGCGAGCAAAGCGATCGTTTCAGGTTCTGGGACAGTGGTCGATTTAACGATGACTGAAAACTCGGCGTCTGCGATGTCATTCTGGTCGAACTGGCCGGCGCCACCTAAGAGCTGCAGGAAATTCTCGTCATAGACGCCCGGCGCGGTACCTGGCGCGATATCGAAACTAAACAGGGCTATGAGACCTGAATTTGTGCCTCCTGCCAGCGACGCCGGAGCGTTGGCGAAGAAATCCGTCACATCACCATTCAGAAAGGAGGAAGATCCCAGCGAGAAGCCTTCTCCATTTAGAAACACCAGCGCCGTCCCCGTGTTCGTGATGGTGCCAAACACAGTTACATCCTGTCCTGCTGTGCCGCTTACGTTTGAAACCGTTAATTGCGTCTGGTTGCTATCCGCACGAACTCCTGTCGGCACGATCGTAAACAAAACGAGTGCAAGAGCGGCCTTCAACAGCGTGCTCGGTTGTTTTGTTCTCATTGGTTCATCTCCTTGGAATCCTTGCTAAGGCAAAGTCACGCGGAAGCCTCCGCCGGCCGTGCCGCCCGCATAACTCTCGCTAATCGTGATTTCTCCTGAACTCTTTGGCGTACCAGCCGAAGCCGGGAACGACAACGTAACATTGGCCGACGAGCCCGGATTGACGTCTCCCATGCTGATGGGCAGGAAGGTCATGCTCGCGGCGCTGTTCAGCTTCGAAGCCGTAACGGTAAGACCATTCGCCGCTCCGGTGCCCTTGTTGGTCATCTTGAACACCGCTACATACTGATTACTCTTGTTCAAGGTAAGCGATTGCAGCGTCGTGCTGATGCGCGCCCCGCTGGTCGGCGCTGGGAGGGTGAACTCGACCTGTTGTGCCACGAAGGCGTTACCATACACGGTGATGTTGTAAGTCCCCGGAGCGTAACCCGTAGTATTGAGCGAATAGACGTAATTGCCACCGCTGAATACGAATGCCGCCGGCTTTTCTAAAACGAGATTTGAAGTTGGATTGCCGTTGGCATCGCTTATCATCACCACTGTAATCCCAGCAACCGCGTCGGTAATCGGCACAGCGGGATTTGTCACCGACTTCAATTGAAACCTCACAGGAATACTAGTGCCCACCGGGAAAATTCGCTGGTCGTTTGACTGCAAGGGCGCTAGGAATTGGAACGTACCGGCTCCTTGATTATTTGTAGCTCCCAGATCTACGGCGACGAACTCCGAAAAGCCACTGGTCTTGCCTTTCATGGTTGGATCGATTCTTTGCAAGAAGAACGAATCGAAAATATTAGTCCAGTCATTCGTGCCAATCGGTGTGATGAGGAATCCGGGATTAGTGATCGGCTGCAGTGTGTCGAAACTGGTCTTGACGGTAATTGTTGGGGAGGACGTGCCGGGGCAAGTGATCTGGCTGCCGCCCGTGGTCGAGCAGGTGACCTGATAATCCACGCAATTACCACCCGTGCCGGAATACACGATGCAGGCTGCGTTGGCGAAAGGAGTTCCGGCGAAACGCTTCTGAATGCCTGCTTGCGTAGCTTGGACTGCCACAACCGTCATGTTCACGCCTGAAAATTCGGTACCAGCCGGATACTGCACGGTGAAGTTGTGCGGCCCAAAGTTGAACTGATTCGGCGCAGTCGGGCTGAGTGGCTGTGTGATGGATTGCGAGGCCCGCAAAATAGAGAGGGTCCCGGAGTTCTGGTCAGATACGGCCAAATCTAATCGCCCGTCACGATTGAAATCACCTTCCGCCAAATTAAAGGGGGCGGTTCCCGTGGGGTAACTTGTCGCAGACTGAAACGTGCCATCTCCGTTTCCCAACAACAAGCTAACGTTGTTGTTATCTGGGCTGGCAACGGCCAAGTCTAACTTGCCGTCGCCATTGAAATCTCCAAGGAACATTTGGGCAACGCACTGATTTGAACACTGCATCGCGACTGGTCCTAGAAAGTAGTTCACCGGCGCTTGAAACGTCCCGTTACCATTGCCGAGCATGACCCCGAACGAATTGGTCCCCGCAAAGCCCACGACTAAGTCTAGCTTTCCGTCACCATTTAAGTCAGCCAATGTCAGGAAGTATGGCTCTGCGCTTAAGCTTACGTTCGTAGCTGGCTTGAACGTACCATCGCCGTTACCAATGAGTATGCTTATGCTGTTGCTTCCAAGGTTGGACACTGCCAAGTCAGGAATACCATCACCGTTGAGATCTCCGACGACCAAACTGTACGGCTGCGAGCCTACCGCATAAGCGACGGGTGACTGGAATGTCCCGTCACCTTTGCCAAACAAAACGCTGATCGTGGAATCCGAATTGTTCGACACCACCAAATCCAGCTTCCCGTCGCCATTGAAATCACCCACCGCCATCTGTTGGGAATTGGCTGGGGCGGGGGAGTTTAGCGCTGCCTGGAAGGTCCCGTCTCCATTGCCCAGCAGGACACTCACTGAGGCGCTGCCTTGATTCACCATCACCAAATCCAATTTACCATCGCCATTGACGTCATATACGGTTACAGATTGCGGATTGCCGCCCGCAGGGTAAATTACCGGTGTTTGGAACGTCCCATCTCCATTGCCCAGCCGGACGCTTAAACTGCTGAAGTTGATCGCCTCTACAATGTCGAGCTTACCGTCGCCGTTGAAGTCTCCCACGGCAATGCTTTGCGGGCTAGTGCCAGCAGTGTAATCAGTCCTCATAAACGAAACTGCGTTTGTCGGATTTGTAATCTCAAAAAAGACTACATTCGAAGGCACGCTTCCATTCTGCACGGTTACCCAAGCCGAGCCCAGCAGCACCGTGTCTTCGGATGTAACAATCGCTGTCAGTTTGGTGCTGGAAACGAACTGCGTCGCAAGGGGACTGCCGTTCCAGTTCACCACCGATCCGGGGTTGAAGCCTGTGCCGTTCACTGTCAGTACGAATGAGCCCATTCCCGGCACGGCGCCGACTGGAACCAATGGTTGACTTATTTGCGGAACTTGGGCGAATAGCGTCTGGGTGAAACCCAGAATCGCCGCCAAGAAAATCACTAATTGGAAGAGAGTCCTTGCATTTCTATTAATCTTTCGAGCCATCTGCCCTCTCTTTGATTTGCCTGGTTCCAGCCACACAGGCTGAATTACCGAATATCGATTCGCTAAGGCTCCTAAATCAGGCGCTGGATGACAAACCAATTTCGCAGCCATTCTGTCGGAGCATTTTTTTTTAGAACGAACTTGAGAAGTCTAACAACCTGAAAAGTAAAATCGGTCTACCCAGGAGAGACGTAATGCACAATCTAAACTTGTGGCAAGGGAAGTCAAGTTAAAAAATGGAGTCAAGGCAGTCCTAGCAGTCCGTTGCCCAGGCGTTTCAGCCATTGGTTCAAGGGAATCGGCGCAACTTCCTGGAGCAATTGCAGCAACATTTCTATTCCGTCGGGTGGTCTCAATGGGTCGACGCAACACTCAGGTCGAACCCAACTTGCATTGAAAACAAAGGCTAAAATCGCTCGCGAGGGTTAATCAGCCGGAACACTACCCTGGCTAGGTTTTGACCGAGTACAGCCAAACAGACCGCTTCTCCCGGGGAAGCATCGTCGAATCAACGTATTGGATGGTGTTGCATCGACCGGTTGAGCTGGCACAGATTACCGGACATCTCTAACAATGTCGGCCGTGTCAAACACTTTTTTGTGCAGACTTCTCCATTCACTTAAAAGAGTTTTTTCTTCCAATTCCTGGGTGGTTTTTCTTGTCGCTCTTGACGATTTCGGCTTGCTCGTAATCTGGCGGTCGGCTTCAGTCCGACCCATACATCTCTTCGATCTTAAACTTCAGACCATGATTACCTCTTCGAACTCCCTCTCGCGAGGGAGCGGGATGCCCAATCAAGTGGACGGCTTCTAGTGCGCGCCATGTCCGGTATCGAGCTGTCCCGCGTACGAACCGAATTCCGGCTCCATCTTCCCGAGCGTATCAACAAAAGCCCACTCGAGTCGAGGGCCGACATTGTTATGCAATCAAGTTCGGAAATGTCCCACTTGGGACGTCGCATCAGACTGTGTATTCTGATTTCCTAGAGCGCGTAATCGTGGGCGGAACGCAGGGTTTTCGCCAATGTTGTTGGTCCTGTTATTTCTTTCGGAAGCGTTTGCGTCCCGCATATTTCTGAGCTAGCGGGCCACGGACGTATCCGCGTAGTCGGTTTATCGGTCGGGAGAACGAATCAATCTATGTCTGTGTTCACGCTCATGACTTCGCTTCCCGTGATCGGGTCAACAAACTGGAGAGAATAATGGCTACTTCTGGGATGTGAGCCAGAAATCAAAGCGGGATCGTCGCCGCTCACCTTAAGTCCCGCCGCTCGCGCCACTGATATAAGTTTCGAATGATCGGGGCCGGAAGCAGCATCCAACTGGCCGACGACCGCGCTCCAATCCCTACTGTATTCGATAGTCTTGTACGCTGGTGGAATCTTGAAGAGCGAAGCGTCCTGCGGACCCAGTTGGACATTTGAATATTCGATTGACCACTTTCCTTGTTCGCCTCCTCTCTTTACTACGAAGCCGTCCAATTCCTTTGCCGCCCACTCGATGATTGAATACACGTGTCCCTTATACGTAACCTGTACGCGAAACTTCTCACAATGGTACGGCCCAATTTGATCGGCCCCCATTGATTTGCGCTGCGTTTCGGCCCCATCCATGTAGCTAACGAACTCTGCTTCGCTTGTTCCAGTATCGTCAACATATGGCCTTTCGATATCCGTGTTTCCAGCGGGTCCCAAGCCGTGAAATTCATTGTGGTCCAATCGCACAATGGTGATGCCTTTTTGCCCTTTCACCCCAGTTTCATATTCGGTGCGGACCGCATTTCCTGTTGTGTAGATTTTTCCCGTGCTCGTCTGTTTATCGACAATGTGAGTCACGTCAGCGGAAAAAGGCTGGAGGGCAGTCCCTCCCTTGACAGCGCAGCCGGTGAACGAAATCGCGTAGAAGGCAGCAATCCAGAATGGAAGAGTTCGTGATTCAAAGGTGCGCCGCTTCGTTCGCTTGGCGCCGTGGGTAAGCTTTTTTGCCTTGCGTAGTTCACGAAGCTTGCGGCCAATTTCCATGAGCGGATTCGAAAATCGTAACATAGATTGTAATATTCTGATTTCATGGACGGACCCGAGAATCATGGCCGGAACACTCGAAGAGACGCTGCTTTCCGTTTGGCGGCAAGTAATGTTGGATGACTTTGCTGTTGTTGTCATAGACGACCATGCGTGGCTGGTAAAACGGACGGCAGGGCGACGGCTTCGCCAAGTAGATTTTCAATTCGACGGGAAAAACATTCGCGGCCTTGAGCAGAATCCCGACCGGAAGTCTCGGTGGGCGCAGATGGCGCGTGCTGGCGGAAAAGTTATGCAGTTTCTGGGGGGACGCTCGGTACATCGCCGTGGTGGTGAATGGCCAAGTGCATCTTTACGGGAAGCCGAGCCAGCGGAAGTGAGACCGACTGTCAGGGTCGGGTTGCGAAGCCGATGAACGGCACGGGCCGCGAAGCCAGCCACCCACCGGAAGGCAGTGGCACACTCCTGTGAATCCGTTGTTCGAATCTGCCCCCCGCTTGGAGATAATCGCATGCAAAGCTCGAACGTCGAATCGCAATCCCTGACGTACCGTGTGGAAAAACTTGAACGGCATCAGCGGATTCTTACGCTGCTTAGCGCAGGGTGTCTGACGCTGTTGGGAGTATTGTGTGGCTTGGAAATAAACGCAAGGCGGTCCCACGGACCCGACAACACAATCGTTACTAGTCAACTCGTGCTGAAGGACAAGGCCGGACGGGACGGAGCACAGCTTTCGTTCGATAAAGATGGGCAAGCCACTCTGCGGTTTTTCGGATTAGATGGGCAGGACGGAATGAGTGCCGCGCTGGGTCCGCAGAAAATCGACTTTAATTATCGCGGGGCGACTACAAATCTCGAAAACGGCGGGTTATTTATGTTCGACAGGAAGGGCGAGCAAATAATCGGCTTGGGCTGGCCACTCGACGCCACACCCGTGCTAAGGATGTGGGGCAATGATCGTCGCAAGATATGGCTATCTGCTCAGGAGGACGGGCCGACTCTGGGCGTGAGCGATGATGCAGGCTTCGAGTCGGATTTGGGCGAAGTTGATTTGATAACTCCCCGCACAGGACAGCAACAAAAAACGTCCGCAGCAGCACTGACGTTATTCGACAAAAATAGACATGTCCTTTGGTCTGCTCCGTAGCGCAAGCCGCGCAACACAGTGCAGAAGCCCGATTCTGCTCCGGCTGAGAGAAAAGAATGGCTCCCACGAATTCCGGACACCATATTCCACATTGTCTTTACTCTGGCTGCGCCGCCACGGGCTAACGGTGCGTGGTAGAATCCGCGCAAATGAAGGGGGTCGCATGAAGAAGGTGCTTCCCACCGTCGCACTGGTCGCTATATTAGGTGCCCTGTATTTGGGCTATAGAGTCAAAATACGGAGTAGCGGCGAACCCAAGTGGACAACGGATGAATACCCGCTTACCGTCTATCACGATGGCGATTTTGCCTCTGCCGACGGATTCTGGCAATCGACAAGCTCAAGCAACGATATGCAACTAATGGCGCCCAGTGCATCGAAAATCACTTGCGACCGTAGCGAAAAAATTTGCAGAGAGGCTGATGCTGGAGTTTTCATAGGTATTTTGCAAGCCGGCACGGTTGAATACGATATTTCCAGTTGGAACGACGAAGGTATCGTGGCTGATAACGGTGATACGGAGAAATGCGGCATCGTGAGTCGCCTATCGCTTGATTTTAAGAAAAACAGCGTCACGGTGATTGATTATCCGAAAATCAGTAACGACAAGGACTGTCACCCACTGGCATACGCCAATTCTTTCGCGCTACGCGGCGGAAATTGGGTGCTCCATCCAGCACCTGGCGGAGCACCATCCGCCAGCCATTAAATGCGCGAAAATAAATTTTCGGCGTGTAGCCAATCCTTTGCACACCGGCGTTCATTCAAAATACGTAGACATTTGTGCGTTAAGCAACTTAGTCGTTGGCGCCATTTCCTTCAAGGAGTTTGGCCGCGATATTAGCAGTTTTGTCAAGTAATGCAACTTGGTGGTAGAATCCGCCGCAAGCAGGTATCTAACCCCGATGAAGATTAAACAAACCGCGCGAAAGGTGCTATTTCCAATCGTCCTAGCGAGCATCGCGACGTTCGGTGCGAGCCAAGCGCAGGCCCCTCGTCACAGAATCGGCGCGGTATGTAACGACAACACTACCAGTAAAGCGACGGGCAGCGGCGCGTGTTCTCAGGACTCCTTTTCGGGCCGGCCAGAAATATGATTCCTTACCCCTTGCCAAGCATCTCCACTTCATCGTTGTGCGCATCGAACGAGAAATCATGGCGAGCGCAGGTCAGCCCGGTGGCACTGTGCCCATTTTTGTGCCCACCCCCCAACTCTACTAAGTGCTCGTCTGTGATCACTTCTCCCCGTAAACTCCTCTGACGGCACGACCTGTAACAATTGATAGCGTTTTGTCGTACTCGGTGTAAGTTATTGATTCTTCGTGCGGGCAGACTTAGAAGGCAGACGCTCTTTCCAACTGAGCTACGGGCGCTTCTTTATTGGATTGTAGCATTTGAAACAATCCGAACTAGCAATTTCTAAGACGTGGTGGGCATATAGCGCCCAAATCTCTCGCCAAACTATCGAATTCTGGATACCGAGGTATCAATTAGCGATGCGGAGAAGGTCAAGCGAGTCCGGAAATAGAAGACCGACGGAAGATTCTCCGCCTACTCCTTCGATCTTGTCATCGCGTCACAGGCATCCTTGACGGCATTGCCAAGTTCGCGCGTAGAGTTGCTGAAAATGTCATCGCCGTCACGATTAAACACCGCTATTTTGTTGCGGTGTGCCAGGAGCCCTTTCCCGCCTTCATGATCGAGAACGATGACGAAATCCGCCTTCCCGAGATTATTGGTCACAGTGAATTCGGCGCATCGTTGGTTGAGAGTCTTGATGATTTCTGCCGTCTGCGGGCGAGCACCACCAGAGAACGAGCTGGCTGCGCCCCATCCATTCTTATTCCCACCACCTCCTCCGCTGCCGCGCGATTCCCAGGATTGACTATCTGTAACGAAGCCTCGAACCTTGCAGTCACTTAGTTCGGAAACGGCTATAGCAGCGGTTACGGGAACGGTTTCCAACATGGCCGCCACCACCTTTGAAGACACCCCGGACTTTTTCAATTCGAGCAGATCGGAATCCGAGAGCTGGAAGTCACAAACACTGTGCTTGATGCGAGCGATGACAATATGGCTTAAGCAGAAAGGCAGCAGCCCGACCCAGATAGCCAGAAAGACGGCAAGTAGGCGAGATTGTGGATATGCCGGAGCTTCAAAGAATGAATTATGATGGGCTTTACTTCGGTGGCGACTGGACAAAAAATGGATGATCGCAATCAGACACTTCTTCTACATCTCGCGCGGAAAATGGCACGCCGCCACTCAAGGAATTGCGAGAGTATCAACAGGCCGTTCATCATTTAGCCGGTTATCCGCCTGCCCGGACAGAGGATCTAGACCAACCTGTTAAGGCAAAAACCAAGAACGCGTAGCAGGACCGGATATCGTTCGTACAATTCCTCAGAAGCTCGCATCTTGGATAGTTGATCGAATGACCCTCACTGACGTTTTAGGCTTGAGGGTGGTTTAAGTGTCTCTTGAGCCGGGCCTTTACCCACCCGCCAAGTGCGTCGTAACGGCGCTGGCTTAACACTAGCGTTTCTTCGCGAGTTTCGCCAATTTTCAGCAGTAAATCCCGCCTCTGCTTACTGTCGAGGCTATCGTAGTGCTCTTGTGCCGTCATGCCTTCTCCATTACTTCGCGAGTTTCACGTTGCTGACGAGTAAAGCTCCGGCCGCTGAATCGATCCACACAAACCCAACCCTTTGCCGGACTGAACTTGCTACAGAGACCCCTATTGTCTACCACTGGACGGCGCGGATCGTTCTGGCCTAAATGATTGCCACTCGCGGATTTGTTCGGACACCTCAGTCTTCTCGCGTTCGTCTGTCGCGTTTTCCCACCGACGCCGAAGTTCTTCGAGTCGGGCATCCACAAAACCAGCTCGTCCTGATTTGCGTTCTGTTTTGTCGCGGTTACCGTATCCCATGTTCAGATTGCTCCTCTTTTGACTTGAGAAACCAAGATGCCGTCCTAATCCCGAGGCAACGTAGGCGAACAAAGCTTAGAGTCGCGGCGCTCCGCCACCTAAGCAATCTGCCTACTGTCCCGGGGACAGCGCCAAAGATTCTTTTGCAGAGCTCGCAGACTAGAGAGCGCGTTTGCAATGGTCTCTCGCTCGCAATTCGAATCCGGATCTTCGGCGAGATCTTGGATTCGCGAGAAGATAGCAGTTTCCGCCTCGTTGATTCGCGTGCGAAGTTTTGACAGATCGCCTTCAAAGACGGTGGTGTAAAGGGTGTACCATTCGGCTTGGTTCATACAGCCCCCCCCCGAACTAATCGTTGTCGAAGCTGATGAACTACAGACGTGGGCTTTGTTTGTGTCCTCGTCACCGCGCGAGCGTGTTAAATCCGCAGCTCGTCAGCGGGCGCGTAAGCATTTCGACGGTTAGGGCTGAGGGATCAAGCAATTCGAGTTTGCGACTTGTCGCGAAGGTTCGTCAATGATTATTTTCTTAAGCATGGTCCAGAAAATGGCCCCATAAGAAAGAAGTTGCCAAGGAAGATGTGAAACGACACCACTAAGGCGCCTCTTCACCTTGAGCAGCGTAGAGTTCTCCCCAAAATTCAGAGGGTGAATCTCGAAATTCGACGCCGAGTTTATACCATCTCGTCGAATCGTGAATAATTCAACGTAGCTCCCGCAATTTCGCGCGGGCGAACGCCCGGATCCAATCTAGGCGGGCTTCGAGCATCTGCCGGGCGCCTCGTGCAGGCCAGTACCTTGCAAAGTCGTGTTGCCGCTTCCAGCGCCGGCAGTCTTCTACCACTGTACGAAGGTGTTGACGCAGTTTGATTTCTGCTTCGAGTAGGAAGGCCGTTTGTTGACGAGCGGGCAAGGCGGCAATGAACTCGATTCTCGTTCGCAAGGGATCACTGGGCACACCGATTGTTCGCGCAGAGAGGGGCGGCCCGAGCCAGGCGCGTAGCGCGCGAAGCCCAGCAGGGGCCAGGCGGTACTTGAGGCTTCCGCGATGACCGGTGGCATGTGGCTCGGAACGGATCCACTTGCGCCGCTCGAGGCGTCGAACTAGAGGATAGATGGCTCCGGTGCTGCCGCTCCAATGAGGGCTGGGAGACTGCAGAAATTCACGACGCAAGGAATAGGCGGTGACCGGGCCGCTGGCCCACAGGATTCCGAGCACGCACCCTTCGAGTTCGCTGAGCCTGGACATTGACAAAATGGATGCTGGAGCATAGCATGACTTCAATAGTACGAATAGCACTATAGGCTAGGAGCGCAAAAGCCGGGAGGACGCTGTGAGGTTTCGGCTGAACAAATCACGCGCCGTGCTCTTTCTTTTTCTCACCTGCATAGTTCTCGGTTACATCGCGAAGGCGCAGATCCACCAGCACCTTGCAATGCCCGATCCCACGGTTGAACTTCGCACCGGCATCTCTACATTTCCGCTGAATCTGGCGGATGGGCGACCGATCGTGAACGTACGGATCAATGGGCAGGGTCCGTACCCTTTCATCCTGGATACGGGAGCTGAAGGGAGCATTGTTTCGGAGTCGCTGGCCGAAGACTTGAAGTTGGAAGTCTTGGGCGACGCACGGGTCGGCTCCCCGGGCGCAATACAGCCGGTGCCTGGCAAATACTTGCGTATCGGTCAAGTTGAGCTTGGCAATCTCCTGCTTTCAGGTATGGGGGCAGTTTCAGTCGATCTCTCTCCGATGACAAAAATCTTCGTAGGTCCCGGCGCACCGCGCGGTGTTCTAAGCATGAAGAGCTGGAAGGGAATCCTGGTGACGTTGAATTACCCGGCAGGGGTGATTGAATTGCGATACGGCGAACTGCCCGCAGCCGATGATTTGCAGATTTTTCAATTCAGCGCCGACGACCGTCTGCCGGTGATCGTGCTTGATGTCGCCGGGATCTCTGTAAGGGTGGATGTAGATTCTGGGGCAGCTCGCGGGCTTGTGCTTCCAGGAAGTCTCGCGTCCCGATTGCCGCTGGCGGGGAAACCTGTAGAAGTCGAGAGCCTGCGCACGGTGGACGGGGAAACAACCGTACTGGCCGCGAAACTGAACGGCACAATGAAGTTGGGCCGCTTTGCATTTGAAAACCTTGACTTGAATTTTACCGAGCGCGCCCCGATTGGTAATATCGGCTATCCAATTCTCAAAAGGTTCTCGGTGACCCTGGATTGGAAGAACCATCGCATACGGCTCGAAGAGCCAATAGTGAGATGAACGCGCTCTCCGGAATCGCGTGTGCGAGCACAGCGAAGAGCAGGATCAAGGTAAGAACAAAGCTTTTGATCGGTGGAACTCGAAGTTTTCGGATTCTTAAAGTTACGGTGTGACTCCGAACAATAAGGACTGCGAAGAAGCCTGGTCACAATCTCCTCCATCGCGCAACCGGAAGCGGGTCTTTACATCCTGCACGTTACGTCGCCGAATTTAGCATTTCTAAAGCACCGGGTAATGTCCTAGCCGGTAATCGCAATCTATAGATTCTTCCACGCAACGTCGGCGGCACCGATCAACGGGCAGTCCTCGTTCAGAATGACGTGGATAGGAATCTGGGCGAGGAAATCGCCGAGCTTTTCTTTGTGCTTTACGGCAGCGGCAAACCTGCCATTTCTCAGTTTGGGCAGAACTTTTACCGCAATTCCTCCGGCGATAAAAATCCCTCCGCGCGCAACATTGCGAAGAGCGAAATTCCCAGCTTCCGAGCCGTAAATTTCAACCCACAAATCCAATGTTGCAACGCATACCGGACATTCGCCAGAAAGACCCTGCCGAGTGATTTCAGGCGCGGGATCCTTTGCCTGGCCGTCAAAAGAAGGATGGCGTACCGACGGACCTAGGAACTCATGCAAGCGCAAAAACCCGCCACCAGATAAAATGCTTTCCGCGCTCACAAATTCTTCGCGTTGCTTGATGAACTTCCACAGATCCGCTTGCTGCGCGGTGTTCGGAGCGTAGTCGGCGTGGCCGGATTCGGTCGCCATTGGCAGGTGCCGCTTGCCATCCCAAAACAACACGCCTTCGCCCAAGCCTGTGCCCGCTGCGATGACCACCTGATTGGCTTGTGGCGTGGGGGCTCCAGTGTAAATAGTCTCGATGTCATGCGGATCGAGGACTTCAATGCCATACGCCGTCGCTTCGAGGTCATTCAGCAAACGAACATAGCTCAGGCGCAGGTGTTTCGCAACCGTGGCGCCGTCCACCACCCATGGTAGGTTCGTAGCACGCACGCGATTGTTGACCACCGGCCCGGCAATGCCGAACGCAGACTGAGTAATTTTTCCGGATGTTTCCTTTAGAAAATCAGTGAGAATTTCCTCAAGGCCCGAATGTTCCTGGCTGGCGTATCGTTTCTGGGCCACGCGCACGAGCTTCTCGCGCTGTATATCAAACAGCCCCAGATTGGACTTGGTTCCTCCCAAGTCGCCCGCGAGAATCATCGAAAGCCTCCGCCTGTCCAGTCGAGAAGAAAATCTACATTGAAATCCGAGCCGAAACCCATTTCGAATTTTCTCTGTGAAACGCCGCCTTACAATGGACGCCAGCGGCGGCCTTCGGAAATCGTCAGGTCATCCGCGGCGCGCGGACCTTCGCTGCCGGCAGGATAATTTGGAAACGGCGGCGGAGAGGCGCTCTGCCACGCGTCCAGAATTGGATCAACGAGAGCCCATGCCGCTTCTACGCTGTCGGCGCGATCGAAAAGCGTAGCGTCCCCGCGAATGCAATCGTTGATGAGCGTGGAGTACGCGTCACGAGAGACTCCGCCAAACGTTGCCCGGTACTGAAAATCCATGGTCACCGGACTGATGTGCATCTGGCCGCCAGGCGCCTTCGCTCCGAAAGAGAGCGAAATTCCTTCGTCCGGCTGAATATTCAGCACGATGGAATTCGTTTCCGCATTTTCGCCACGAAACACTCTGTGCGGGGCAGGTTTGAATTGAACCACGACTTCGGTCTCCGCTTTTTTCAAACGCTTTCCTGTGCGTAGATAAAAAGGCACGCCGCTCCAGCGCCAGTTGTCCACTAAGATCCTCATCGCTACGAAAGATTCCGTCGCTGAATCCGGCCTCACACCCGGCTCTTGACGGTAACCGGGCACCGGTTTGCCATCTACTTGTCCTGGACCGTACTGGCCCCGCACAATATTTTTCCAAATGCTTTCTGGAGTGAACGGTCGAATCGATTGCAGAACCTTGATCTTTTCATTGCGCACGGAAGTTGCGTCGAAGTTCGCAGGAGCTTCCATGGCCACCAGCGACGTGAGCTGCAGCACGTGGCTTTGAATCATATCGCGCAGTGCGCCTGTCGATTCGTAAAAAGCCGCTCGGCGTTCAACTCCCAAGGACTCCGCCGCTGTAATTTGAACGTGGTCCACATAGTTTCGGTTCCATAAAGGTTCAAAGATTCCGTTGCCAAATCGGAAAACCAATAAATTTTGAACTGTTTCCTTGCCCAGATAATGATCGATGCGGTAAACCTGTGATTCATCGAACACGCTGAGCACTTTTTCGTTGAGAGCGCGCGCCGATGCTTGATCGCGTCCAAACGGCTTTTCGATTATGACCCGCGTCCAGGACTTGTCGGACTTGGGGCGCGCCAGGCCCGCTTTTCCCAGTTGCTCGATAATCTCGGTATAGATTTCTGGAGGCGTGGCGAGATAAAAAAGGCGATTGCCGCCAAGTTGGCCTTCGCTGTCAAGTTCATCCAGCCGCTTCGCAAGACCGCGGAAAGCATCGGGATCATCGTAATTCCCCGCAAAGTAATGGAGATTCGCTAGAAAGTCTTTTCGCCTTTTATCCCCACCACCGGGCGCTTTAGCTTTGGACAAAGCTTCATCTGTCTTGCGCCGGAATTCCTCATCTTCCAGTTTAGTGCGCGCGAACCCTACTAGACGAAATCGCGGCGCCAGACAAGCATGAAACGCAAGGTCCCACAGCGCGGGCAAAAGTTTTCGCTGTGCCAAATCGCCCGAGGCTCCAAACAATACGATCCCGCAGGGTTGTGAAGGAACTTCGCAGTAGTATGCGTCAGCCTGCGGCTTTTCGGCGGCTTCTGATACTTGTGCACACATTCGAACCTCTCGTCTTATCCGGCCCAAAACTTTCGCAAAGAGCCTATCATAATTATTGATATCCGCTGCCCTCATCTGGCTTCAAACTGGATGAGGACGGACGCGAACTGGAATTTCTCACACGGTTCAAGTATCTTTAATAAGACGACATTTTAGAGGAGGCCTTCAATGGCAGACGAGAAGCGTTCAGATAGTGCGGGAATGGCCGCACAGCCCGCGGCGCAGGGAGTGCACATGGTGAAGTGCGTTAAATTCGGCCGTGAGATGCCCGGCCTCGACCGTATTCCCTGGAAAGGCGAGCTCGGCCAGCGTGTTTATGACAATGTTTCAAAAGAAGCGTGGAAGTTGTGGGTCGAGCATTCCAAAATGCTCATGAACGAATTTCGCCTGAATCCGCTCGATCCCAACTCTCAGAAAGTAATAGGAGAACAAATGGAAATGTTCTTCTTCGGTGAAGGAGCAAAACTGCCCGAAAGTTACGTTCCTCCAAAACATTAGACCTGAAATCGGCGTGCTCGAAATGCGCTAAAATAGGACCAGCTTCAATCACAGGAGAACTTATCGCAGATGGCCCGGGCATCAAGAAACTCCTTCTCTACACGCTCGGTTTTGCGTTCCAGCGATGAATCGTTTGAAATATACGGTTTGAACACGCTCGAGCGCGCCGGAGTAGGGAATATTGCGCGTCTGCCCTTCTCTCTGAAAGTTCTGCTGGAGAATTTATTGCGCCATGAAGATGACCGGTTTGTTTTTGCCGATGATATTCGCGCGTTAGCCGGTTGGGATCCCTCCAGCGCGGAAGGCGCTTCGGAGAAGGAAATTTCCTTCATGCCGGCTCGGGTCCTGTTGCAGGATTTCACCGGCGTACCTGCCGTTGTGGACCTCGCGGCCATGCGCGAAGCCATGCGCGCTCTCGGCGGCGATCCCAAGAAAATTAATCCCTTGCTCCCAGCCGAGCTGGTCATCGACCACTCCGTGCAAGTGGATAAATTCGGCGCCGCAGGAGCATTCGCGTTCAACGCCGACCTCGAGATGCAGCGCAATATCGAGCGCTACGCGTTTTTGCGCTGGGGTCAAAAAGGATTTCAGAATTTCAAGGTCGTTCCGCCGGACACTGGCATTTGTCACCAGGTAAATCTGGAATATCTCGCTCGCGTCGTTTTCCGCGAAAAGCAAAATGGCAAGTGGACTGCCTTCCCCGACACGCTGGTCGGCACCGACTCGCACACCACCATGGTCAACGGCCTGGGTGTTTTCGGATGGGGCGTCGGCGGAATCGAAGCCGAGGCCGCAATGCTTGGCCAGCCACTTTCGATGTTGATTCCGGCTGTCGTCGGCTTCCAATTGCACGGCCGTTTGCCCGAAGGTGCCACCGCCACTGATCTCGTACTCACCGTCACGCAGATGCTGCGCAAAAAAGGCGTTGTCGGAAAATTTGTGGAGTTCTACGGCACAGGGCTCTCCAGCCTCACGCTTCCGGACCGCGCCACCATCGCCAACATGGCCCCGGAATATGGCGCGACGATGGGCTTCTTCCCCGTCGACTCTGAAACGCTCGCTTACCTGCGATTCACCGCGCGCAATGAAGATCTGGTCAAACTCGTCGAAGCCTACACCAAAGAACAAGGCCTTTTCCGTACTGACGCCACGCCCGATCCAATTTTTTCCGATAAGTTGGAGCTCGATCTCGCAACCGTCGTCCCCACGATGGCCGGCCCGAAGCGTCCGCAAGACGGCGTTCGCCTCACCGACGCGAAGAGCTCCTTTGAGAAGTCGCTGGGCGCCGCGCCGAAATCCGTGAGTGTGCAAAACAATGGCGACCGTTTCGAGTTGAGCGACGGTTCCGTAGTGATCGCCGCGATTACGAGCTGCACCAACACTTCGAATCCTTCGCTTATGCTCGGTGCCGGCCTGCTGGCCAAAAAAGCAGTTGAGCGCGGACTAACCTCGAAACCGTGGGTAAAAACCAGTTTCGCGCCCGGCTCGAAAGTCGTCACCGACTACATCGAAAAAGCCGGCTTGTGGCCTTATCTGAATTCGTTGCATTTCAACCTCGTGGGTTACGGCTGCACCACATGCATCGGCAACAGCGGCCCGCTTTCCGAGCCGATCAGCCAGGCGATCAAAGGAAATAACCTTCTCGCCGTGTCCGTGCTGAGCGGCAATCGCAATTTCGAAGGACGTATCAATCCACTCTGTCGCGCGAATTACCTGGCATCTCCGCCCCTGGTTGTCGCCTATGCGCTGGCAGGACGCATGGATCTCGACATCGTCAACGAGCCGCTCGGCAACGACAAAACCGGAAAGCCTGTTTACCTGCGCGACATTTGGCCCACGCCCGTGGAAGTCGAATCCCTTATGCGCTCGTCAGTCTCGAGCGACATGTTCAGGAAAGAATACGCCGACGTCTTCACCGGTGACGAACACTGGCGAGCGTTGCCCATTCCGGAAGGCGATCTTTACGCCTGGGATCCGAAGTCCACTTACATCCAGGATCCGCCGTTTTTTCACAATATGCCGCGAACTCCCGACACGTTGAAGGATTTGACCGGCCTGCGTGCTCTGGCTGTCCTCGGTGACAGCGTCACCACCGATCACATTTCTCCCGCTGGTTCGATTCCTGCCGACACGCCGGCTGGAAAATATTTAATCTCGCGCGGAGTGCAACCGAAGGATTTCAATTCCTACGGCGCGCGTCGCGGCAACCACGAAGTGATGATGCGCGGCACCTTCGCAAATATCCGCCTGCGCAACGCCCTCGCTCCCGACACCGAAGGGGGCTGGACTATTCATCAGCCCAGCGGCGAGAAAATGTCCATCTACGACGCCGCCATGAAATACCGCGATGAACGCGTCCCGCTCATCGTCATCGCCGGCAAAGAATACGGTTCGGGTTCTTCGCGCGACTGGGCCGCTAAAGGAACATTGTTACTAGGTGTTCGCGCCGTGCTGGCAGAAAGTTTTGAACGCATCCACCGCAGCAACCTTGTCGGTATGGGCGTTCTCCCGCTCGAATTCCTGCCCGAGGAGAACCTGAAGACGCTCGGCCTCACCGGCCTGGAAATATTTGATATCGACGGCCTCGCGCAAAACTTCGTGCCTCGCAAGAAAATGAAAATCCGCGCCCGGGCTGCAACCGGCGCAGAAAAGACTTTTACCGCCATCACTCGCGTGGACACACCCTTCGAACTCGCCTATTACCAACACGGCGGAATCTTGCAATATGTCCTGCGCCAAATGTTATAGTCCCGCCATCGCACCGTAATCGCGGCGACAACTTCACGACAAATTGAACGCTAGTTACCCCGTGGAGTTGTTCGCGGCTAAAAGAATGATGAGGTGATCTTGAGTAAGTGGAAGTGGGCAGCTCTCATACTGCTCGCAGTTCTCGCCATCGGTTACGGTGCGCTCAGCCATTTCATAGGCGGCCCGCGCGACGTGTACGGCTTCCTGCGCTACGCCCTGCCGCAATGGCATCGCGGCGATCTCCACGTCGGCGACTGCGCTCCCGATGTCCTGCTCATGAGCCTCGACGGTCAAACCAAATTTCATCTCAGCGACCGCATCGGCCAGCGCCCGTTTGTCCTCGTTTTCGGCAGCTACACCTGACCGCCCTTCCGCCGCGAGGTAGGTTACCTCGTCAATCTCTATAACGATTACAAGTCTCAGGCGGACTTTTTAACCGTTTACATTCGCGAAGCACATCCACAGGACGAATGGCAGATGAAAAGCAATGTGGACGAAAGCATTTGTTATCCCCAACCGCGAACGTTCGCCCAGCGCGTCGCCATTGCTAGCGACTTCACTCAGCGCTTCCACTTCCCTTTGCCGATTGCGGTAGATGACATGCATGAAACCGCCGATCTTGCCTACGGCGGATGGCCCGAGCGCATCTACATCATCGATGAATCGGGGCGAATCGTGTACCGTGGTGGACTGGGCCCCTTTAACTACCATCCCCAAGAAGCCCGTGCCTGGCTCGAGAAGAGATTTGGACCTAAAGGCGCCGTCGCCGAGGAGATCCATACCCACAACTTATCTGGACAGGGTCAAGAAGGCGAAAGTCCCACGCGAACCACGCGAAGATAGCGTTAGGCCCACACCTCGAAACATGCTATGCTCAGGCTGCGTTTGTTGCTCTTGTAACACCTTTAGATTCGATTGAAGGGGCTGCAAGTTCACACTTGCGGCCTCTTTTGCTTTACGGCTGGAGGCGGTCGAGAACTACAAATAGCTTAAAAAGAAGGAAGTACATCAGTGAGAGAACAAGGAACAGTAAAGTGGTTCAATGCCAGCAAGGGTTTTGGATTCATCCAGCGCCAGTCCGGCGAGGACGTTTTCGTCCATTTTTCCGCGATTCAGGCGGAAGGATATAAGTCGCTGAACGAAGGCCAAGCGGTTGAGTTCGAAGTTACCCGTGGCCCCAAGGGCCTGCAGGCTGCGAACGTCACCAGCCTCTAGTCAAGAGGGCGGACCGGCTAAAACCGGTTCGCCCTTTTTTTTCGCACACGCAGTTTCGGTCTCAGGAGCCCCGTTGAAAGCACTCCCCGAAGGACAGTACATCAAGCACTTTCAGTACGGTTTGGGCGTAATTACGGAATCGGATCACGACCGCACTTCGATCGATTTCGACCTCCACGGCATGAAGAAATTTGTCACCAGCATCATGGTGGTGGAAATTGCCGAAGGCACCCCTCCGAAACGCAAGCGGGCGAAGCGCGTCAAGAAGACTGTAGCCGCCGTCGCGGCCGCCTTAACTGTAGCCGGAGCGAAATGAACGCACAAATCATCGTCCAGTTCGTCGGTTTCCAATCCAAGCCGTCTGCGCGCGAATATACCTTTACCGTTCGAGAGCCACAGACGGAGCCGCGCGAATTCACTCTGTCGATTCCAAATGAAGCGTTCAACGCTCGCCGCGTGCGTTATCAGGACGCGCCGGACATCTGTTCGCACAGACTTCACCGTGAACTGGCCGCCACCGAAAATCATCCCTCGGATACCCATTTCAATCTTACGGATGCTGAGTTAGATGAATATCGCACCACGCATATGCACAAGCCTCCCAAGTATCCTTACGCACCGAAACCCGATCAAGACGCTTAACTCGCGCGCTGCTCGCTCGCAACTTCCCGTAGAAAAAACCGCACCATCCTCTTCTGCATTTGCAATTTCCGCGCTCTTCGTACGCCGGAATTATTTCAAAATTCTTGCCCTATCCGCGTTCCTGTTTGTTCCCTGCTTCTGGCACAGACGCATCGCTGCAGGCGACCTGGCAAGCCATATGTACAACGCTTGGCTTGCCCAGTTGATCGAGCGCGGCCAGGTTACCGGCTTGTGGCTCGATTCTCGATGGAACAATGTTCTCTTCGATCTGCTCGGGAGCGGCTTGGGAAAGTTTTTCAGCCTACAGGTAACCGAGAAGATTGCTGTATCTGTGTGCGTTCTGGTTTTCTTTTGGGGTACGTTCGCCTTGGATTCCGCCGCCAGCGAAAGAGCGCCATGGTTTTTAGTTCCCGTGATCGCGATGATTACGTACGGCTACACATTTCACATGGGCTTTTTCAACTACTATCTCTCGCTGGGCTTGTCATTTTTCGGAATTGCGATTTTCTGGCGGGGTAAAAAGTGGGAGAGGCTGATCCCCTTGGCTCTCGCGCCTCTGATTCTGCTCGCTCACCCTCTGGGTCTCGCATGGATGGCAGCCGCCATTGCCTACATTGCGATCGCCAAGGCGACACCGATTCGCTACCAGCCGTGGATACTGGTCGCCGCCGCGGCAGTCCTGGCCTTGATGCACTACTACTTTTGGCATGATTATGTTGTCCAGGCACAGGCCCGGCCGTTTTATTTTTTCACCGGCGCGGATCAGCTTCTTCTCTTTGGATCGCGCTACTCCATCCCCAGCATTGCTCTAATCTGTTTTTCGATCTTCGCCCTTGCTTTCGATATAATTACCAGGTTTCACGACCGCGATTCGGGGGTGGGATACTCAATTCCGATTCAGCTTTACGCGCTTCTGCTTCTCAGCGTTGTGTTGCTGCCTGACGGAATCCGATTGCGCCCGGGGACTGTTGCTTTGGCGCTCTTAACCGAACGGCTGACGTTGGTTTCTGCCGCAGTATTTTGTTGCATTCTTGGCGCCGTGCGGCCACGCAAGTGGCATCTGATTGGCCTCGCCGCAATCGCCGCCGTGTTCTTCACCTTTCTCTATCAGGACACCAGAACCGTAAATAGGCTGGAACAACAAGCAGAACGGCTCGAAAGAACGCTGCCTCCGAATCAACGCGTACTCGCTACTATCAAGCAGCTGCCCGGTTCGCGTATTTTGATCCAGCACATCGCCGACCGCGCTTGCATCGGTTATTGCTTCAGTTATGGCAACTACGAACCAGGCTCCGGCGATTTTCGCGTGCGCGCCTTGCCGGGGAATCCTTATGTGATGTCCTCTTTCGATCATGTACCGGATATGGAAGAGGGGACCTACGAAGTTCAACCAGGGGATTTACCCGCCTATCAACTATACCAGTGCAGCTCTAGCGGATTGGACTTATGCATTCGTCCGCTTGAAGCCGGAGAGGAAAATAACCGTCTTGGCGCCTTTCAAAATAATCCATAGCGTCCGTTTCGGCCTCGAACTCCCTGGCTTCTAGCAGCCGTTTCGGAAGAATGATAGGGACTAGCCCAGTCTACCTCCGCAAGGTCGCTCTTTTATCTCTCTTGGCTACCCTTCGGCAGTAGACTCCTATTTTCGCATTCGCAGATGCGGGTTGATTTTTACTGCGTCTTATGGTATCAATACATTAAGATGATTCATCGAGATCTGGGACCACTTGCTTCTCGACTGCGTCAGCGCAAGTTCCAGCTGCTGCGCCGTTTCTCTATCCCTGAGGATGCTCTCCCTGGCTCCCTTTCCCTCACGCATCTCCGCTGTGGCAAACCCACCTGTCATTGTGCCGAGGACCGCGGCCATCCCGTCTGGTCACTAACCTTTATGGTGCAGGGGAAAAAACGTGTCCAGCACATCCCCAAGGAATGGGTCGAGGAGGTGCGGCGCCGGGTCCAGGCGGGACGGGAATTTCAAGACGCTGTCCGCGAAGTGTTGGCGGCCAATGCCCAACTGCTCGTGCTGGAGCGCAAGAAGCTCAAGAAAAAGAAAAAATGAACCGTTCGACGCCACGTCATCTGCTCCACTATGTGACACGGCGTCTTCGCCTCCGGCGGTATCTCGAGGATCCGGGAGACGGTCGGCCACAACCCCAAATTCCGGCTTCGGCTCTGCTCTGGGCCCTGCTGATCGGTCAAATTCTTCGCCAATCGAGTTTTCACGCAGTCGAGGCGCTGGTGCACTCTTCGGCGCGACGCACGCTCTCCATCGCCACTTCGTTCTGTGACGATACGTTGGGCTATTTCACCGAGCGGCTCGATCCCGGTCCCACACGGCAAGCCTTGCTCTCGCTCCTGCGCGGCGCCAAGCGCAACAAGGCCTTTGACGATTGCCGCTGGATCGGCCTGGCCTTGGACGGTACCGGCGCGGGATGGCGAACCCACCGGGGCTGCCAGCTCTGTCGGCCGAAGCTGAACGCCGCGAAACAGATTCTGGGCTATCAACATTCTTTGGTGATGATCAGCGTGGTGGGAACAGGCCTGTCGCTGCCCTGCGATGGGGAACCCTACGGACCGGGCGATAGCGAGTACGCCGCCGGGCAGCGCTTGTTGCGACGGGTGATCGGGAGCGTGGGAAAACGATTTGCGCAATATGTGGTCGTCGATGGAGAATTTGCTACCGCGCCGTTCCTGCATACGGCCGGAGAGCTCGGTCTGCGAGTGGTGGCACGGCTGAAAGACAACTTGCCGGAATTACTCGCCGCCGCCCAGCAGCGTTTTCCTTCTGGGCTTCCCACCACGGTTTTTCAACACGGAGCAGATCGTGTGGAGATGTGGGAGGCGGAGGACTTCGATCCCTGGGAAACGCTGGACTGGGAAACCGTGCGGGTCTTCTTCTATCGCCAGCACAAGCCCGACGGCACGGTGGTGCAAGCCTACTGGCTTACGAACTTTGCCTCTTCCACCGTGGGCTCGCCATCTCTATTCCGCATGGCCAAGAGCCGCTGGGAGATCGAGAACCAAGGCTTCAACGACGCTAAGAGTCGTCACGGCCTCGAGCATATCTGTCATCATCACGCTAACAGCCTGCTGATTGGCTGGCTCCTCACCATGCTGGCCTTGACCGTCGAACGACTCTACCGAATCCGGTACCTCCACCGTGGCAAACATCGGGTGCCCAGCAGTGCCCAGTTGATGCTGCTCTTGTGGCTCAGTCTTTCCCGCCCGTGTGCTGCCAACAGCAGCTGACGCACGGCAGAAAAACGGAAGGTCCACATTCTGCGCATCAGACTACTCTGCAATGCCAAACCGTTCTCGGGGCCGCAACATTAAGGGAAGAGACCTGTCGGAAAATAGGCCCCTCCTGCTGCAGCTGGCAATGCAGCCAGAAAACCTCCTTCAATCTCGCCTTCTTTCCAGCCGTCCTTAATAGTTCCGAAACTGTTGGGCTTCTAGCCGAACAATTGCACAATTTACGGTCAGTCTTGTATGATTCTGAGCGCGTTCCCGGTGCCGAGACTGGGAATATTGCCGGAGGCACCACGATGAGCGGAAAGAACGGGAATTTTCGCGCGTATCTTTTGGGAGTTGCGATCCTGGTGATGAGCGCCACACTATTTGCCGCGGGTAGTATTTACGATTTCACCTTGAATTCGATTGACGGCAAGCCCATGCCGCTGGCGAATTTCAAAGGCAAGGTGATTCTCGTAGTGAACGTGGCCAGCCGCTGCGGGTTTACGCCGCAATATAGCGCGCTGGAGGCTATCTATGAAAAGTATAAAGATCAGGGCTTCGTCATTCTCGGCTTCCCTGCAAACAACTTTGGCCACCAGGAACCAGGCACGAATGCGGAGATTAAGAAATTCTGCTCGGCAAAGTACAACGTCACTTTTCCGATGTACGCCAAGATTTCGGTGAAGGGCGACGATGAGGCCCCGTTATACAAATACTTGACCGAGACCGCCAACCCCGCGTATGCCGGCGAGATTAAATGGAACTTCACGAAATTCCTCGCCGATCGCAATGGCCACGTGGTCCAACGCTTTGAACCGGACACCACGCCGGAATCGCCGCAGATGACCTCGGCAATCGAACAAGCTTTGAAAATGTAAATTGTCTTTACAGTAAGCCGAAAACAGTCACACCCGTTGGAGTGCCAACGTACACTTTCCCGTTGGCGATCATCGGTGTGATGAATTTATTGTCGCTGAAGTTGTCGCGACCGCTGGCAGCCTGGCTGCTATTGTACAACTCATTGGCAAGATTTGTTGCGTCGTACGCGTGCAGGACGCCGCTTCCGTTTTGGTTTTCCACCGCCCACACGATTCCATTTGAAGTTCCGTTCGCCGAAATACTCGGAGTACTTCCGGGATAAGCAAAACTGCTGGAGCTCTGTGATCCGGCCGGCGCCACCAGTTTTGCGTTCACAATCGAGAACGCTTTCAAGGAATCGTTAACTGCGCCGTAATAAACGGCGTTGTTAAAATATGCGGGTGTCGCAAATGAACCGCCACTTAAACCATTCGAAGAAATTTCTTGATAGATGGCGTTGTCGTTATTCGTATTGAACTTCCCCATCAAATTGCGGTTTACGACGTATATGTGCCCATCCTTGCCGGCGCCTGCCGCGAGTTGCCATTTATTGCCAATGTTATCGGTCAGATCCGGCAGCAGTATTTCTCCGCCGGAACCAAGATCCTCGTCCGCGTTCGATTCGGACGCCGTGTTGTGCATGGTGAAATAATCAGCGACGCCGAGACTATTCCCCGCGGTCGAAATCTTAATGAACGCGTTGCCGTAATCGCCGTTTAGCGGAAATCCGTTGGTATCCAGTGTGTTGTCAAACGTTCCATTGGCATCGAGAAAGTAAAAGTTTCCCGAGGAATCCGCGGCCGGGCCATCGCCTGCCATCCATATCGCACCTTCGCTGCCGTTCGGAATCACGTTGAGCACCGAGGTCTGCTGCAGAGTCGTTTGGCTGTAGCCCATGATCCAGCCGGTATATGGGCCGGCGTCACAATGCGAAGCCCAGGTGGTGTAAATCACGCCATTGAGCAGAAGCAGCGCAGCCCTTTCCTTATACTGTATCGGATCGAACGTGGTCTGCCCGTTTTGGTTCGGATATGTCGCCTGGATCGTCACAGGGCTGCCGGAATTTTCCGTGCCGGTCGTTATGTCCAGTGCGTGAAGTCTCTGGAAGTAATTGCCGTTGCCGTCTTTTGACATTCCCACCAGACAAATCACGCCGTGTGAACCCGCATGAAGATCGATCACCGGCGTCGAAGTGATGCCGATCTCCGGCGTCACTTGCCGGCAACCTCGATCATCGCTCGCCGTTTCGTTTGCGCCTAACACCGAGACTTTCCAGAGTTGCGCGAATGTATCTGCATCGAACGCGTAGGCTGAGCCGTGCTCCGTAACAACAAACACGACGTTGTGCGTAGTGCCAGACACCGTCAAACCTGAGGCGTACAACGGCTCAGCATCCACCAGGCCATCCCCGGATAGAAACCCAATTTCCCCGAAACTGCACGAGTTGAGATTTGCAGTAGTCAGAATCGTTTCATTCAAATTTTGGCCCGAGCGAGCGACATCGTTATGGTATGTAAGAACATTCGCTGTGCTCGGTGGAGGAGCTGCATTGACGTTCAGCGTCACTGTGCTGCTGGTAACCATGCCGGCTGTATTGCTAATGGTTACGTAGATTTGCGCTCCGTTGTCCGAGGGGGGCGTCTGCGTAATCGTAAACGTGCTCGAATTTGTTCCCATTGCGGCTGTATTCATATACCACTGATACATCAGCGGCGCTGTGCCGGTGGCGCCCACGGTGAGTGTCGCAGTCGCACCTACGGTAACCGTTAGTCCGCTTGGTTGGGACGAAATCGTCGGCGCGACCGGGTTAGAGGTGCCGGAGCCGCTGGATCCGCACGAGGCAAGACATACGATCATGGCCGCAACTACTACGGTTTGAGGGAACTCTGCTCGAGATTTCAGATTCAATCTCCTCAAGATTCTATGATCCCTCTATAGGCGTAGCGCGCGCGCTACGTCTGGGTCGATTTCGGTCAATGTCCACTGCTAGTCTGATTTTATCTACCGACGAAAAAACTTGCTACCTGCTCTCTGGAACAGCTTCAGGCCAGCACAGAAATTATTGACGAAAATTGTCATTCGAAAAATGTTCAGTTCTCGAGTCGAATCGAAACAGATTTGCTTACTGCGCGGTTTCGGCTGTCACTGGCTCCGTATGAGCGGCGGCAGTTGTTGACGATCCCTGACGCTTGTTGTAAAGCCAATTTCCCAAACGCCAGGCTAGCAATATCGCAAGCACGAATCCGTAAGCTATTGGCTCACGCACATCCGATTTCACCAGCCAATAATAGTGAATCACCCCGGCAATCGCGCTCAAATAAATCGCGCGGTGAAGTAATTGCCACCGTTTTCCACCCAGTCTTCGGATCCAGCCCACTGTGGATGTAATCGCCAGCGGAATCATCAGCACAAATCCCACGAAGCCCACGGTGATAAATCTTCGCTTCTGAACGTCCTTCCACATTTCCGACCAGCCGAAAAACTTATCGAGGCCGATCCAGGTGGAAAAATGCAGGCAAGCATAAAAGAAAGCAAAAAGGCCGAACATCCTCCGAAACCTGATCAATTGCGGTACGTGCAGGGTTTTCCGCAGCGGAGTCACCGCCAGCGTGATGATCAAAAAGCGCAGCGTCCAGTCGCCTGTTTTGTGCGTGATGAATTCAATTGGATTCGCCGTAAGGTCGCCATGCAACGCCCGCCACACAAGCATTCCCAACGGCACGAGGCAAAGCGCAAACACGAAAACTTTCGTCCATTTGCCGGTTAAAAAGGAGTTCACGCTAAGGCTCGCAGGCTAGTAATACTTGCGCAGGTCCATCCCGGCGTACATGCTGGCGACTTGGTCGCCATATCCATTGAACATCAGCGTATCCCTGCGGAAAAAATCGCCCAGGCGTCGTTCTTTCGCCTGGCTCCATCGCGGATGATCCACCGCTGGATTCACGTTGGAATAAAATCCGTACTCATGCGAATTCGCAATGTTCCACGTGGTGGGCGGCTGGTCCTTTACAAAACGTATTTTCACGATCGACTTGATGCTCTTGAATCCGTACTTCCACGGAATCACCATGCGCACTGGCGCGCCATCCTGATTCGGCAAGGTCTCGCCATACATCCCAACCGTCAGCAAGGTCAGCGGATTCATCGTTTCATCCAGCCGAAGGCCCTCCACATACGGCAATTCAATACCCGCGTACGGCGCTTCCGGCATCTGTTTCACGTCATAGTAGCTTTGGAACGCCACGAATTTCGCGGTGGGTTTCGGCTGCACGATATCCGCCAGCACTTTGAACGAATAGCCAATCCACGGCACCACGATGGACCAACCCTCCACGCAGCGATGTCGGTAAATTCGCTCCTCCAGCGGAGCAAGCTTCGTGATTTCGTCCATACTGAATTTGCGCGGCTTGTTCACGTCGCCTTCCACCGAAACGGTCCACGACGAAGTCTGAAAATTCTGCGCATTTTTCGCCGGATCTTCTTTCCCGGTTCCAAACTCGTAGTAGTTGTTGTAATGCGTGGTATCGTTCACCGGCGTCTGCTTCTCATTCGTGCTGTACGGCCCCTTGATAACACCGCTCAGCTTTACAGGAGTGGATCCTGTCGCCGGCCCTGCGAACAACCCGGGCAACTTCTTGTAACCTAAAACTACGCCGCCGGTCGCAGCCAGACCGACCAGAAAATTCCGCCGTCCCATATAAAGACCTTTGGGCGTTACGTCTTTGTAGGTGAGGTCCGGATCTTTCTTAATCAGCATTCGCCAACTCCACAAGTCCTCGTCAGCCTATATGTATCGTACGCGTATCAATTCGAATTGGATGCCGAGACTCCCCCCGAGGAATCGCGATATCGATTGCGATTGAGCAAAGAGTGTTACGCGTTGTGCTGACCCACCGATGTCGAATACCCCTTCGGATGCGGTTGCCGCCACGTCCACGCGGACTGAACGATTGTGCGCAAATCGGACACCGCAGGCTTCCAGCCCAGAACACTTTGAATTCTCGAGGAATCAGCGACCAATCTAGCAGCATCACCCGCGCGCGGCGCCTCAATGCGCGTCCGTATCTCGCGTTTTGTCACTTGGCGCGCGCATTCGATCACTTCCAGCACCGAATACCCATGCCCCGTCCCGACATTGAGAGCCTCGGAGTGCCCTCCGCCGCGAAGATACTCAAGCGCGAGGATGTGTGCATCCGCAAGATCCGAAACATGAATGTAATCGCGAATGGGAGTGCCATCCGGCGTCGGGTAATTATTCCCAAAAACGGCGAGCTCAGCTTTTTCGCCTGCCGCAGCTGCCAGAACATTGGGAATCAAATGGGTTTCGGGATCGTGATCCTCCCCATGATGCTCACTCGCTCCAGCGGCATTAAAATAGCGCAGCGCCATGAATTTAAGCCCATACGAAAGATCGTAACTTTCCAGCAGCCGCTCCATGCAGAATTTTGACCAGCCGTATGGATTCTTCGGCCATTGCGGACACTTTTCTGAAATCGGAATCTCTTTCGGCTCTCCATACGTTGCGCAAGTGGATGAGAAAACAACGTTCCGCACCCCGGCGCGAATCAGAAATCCCATCAGCGCGATTCCCTGCCCCACATTATTTTCAAAATATCTTGCCGGATCCGCTACAGACTCGCCCACGGATGCCAAAGCCGCAAAATGTACGCAAGCGTCGAGCTTGTGCTCCTTCGCTATACGCGACAGAAGCGCCGAATCGCCCACCTTGCCCTGATAAAAATAAACATCTGCGCCGACCGCGCCGCGGTGGCCGCACACTAGGTCGTCGAGCACAACCACTTCTTCTTTATTCGCGCGCAGCCGCTCAACAGTAACGCTGCCGATATATCCCGCGCCACCCGTGACAAGAATCGCCATTTCCACCCTTTCGAACCGTGGCATCTGCTTGAAACACAGTTCAACCGCAAACAGAATACAACAAACACCGGCCTTCGTGACAGAATGGCTCCCGTGCAAATGAACGCAACTCTAGCCAACTTGCGAATCTTCCGACTCATCAGTGATAACATTCACGCCCGCGAATGAAACCTCCCGCCGAACGTCAGGACTCTCGCTTGATGCGCGAGATGTTCGATACCATAGCGCCGCGTTATGACTTCATCAGTCGCGTCCTCTCGTTTGGCATGGACCGGCGCTGGAAGTGGCTCGGCGTGGCAAAAGCTTCGCTGCCGGAAAACGCAGTGGTACTGGACCTGGCATGCGGTACCGGAGATTTCTCGAAACTTCTGCTCGAGCGCCTGCCGCACTCAACTCCTGTTGCGGCGGATATCACCGAACGCATGCTCCAGCTCGCACACGCGGCTGGATTGAAGGACGCAGTCTGTAGCGACGCTTCGGCCCTGCCTTTCGCCGACAATTCTTTCGACAGTGTTTTTATTGGCTATGGCCTGCGAAATTTTCCCGACTTGAAAAAAGCTATTCGCGAGATCCAACGCGTCACCAAGACAGGAGGCTCCATGGTAAGCCTCGATTTCTTTTTGCCTTCCAACTCGATCGTGCGCCGCATCTATCTTGGATATTTGTTCGCGCAAGGAGCCCTTTGGGGATTCATGCTTCACGGACGCGCGCGCGTGTACACCTATCTTCCCGATTCGCTGCGCAGTTTTATGTCCATAAAGCAGTTCACCGCGTTGCTCGACGACTCGGGGTATTCGCTCGTGAAGGCGCGTTCTTATATCTTTGGTGGAATTGGATTGCTTTGGGCGACCAAAAAATAGCGTAAGAATAAACTTCAGGCCATTAGGGAATCTGACAGACCATTACAGCGAGGTTGCTGTAGGGGCACTGCAGTCCGGAGACGCCCGGTTGCTCGACGATCACCCAGGTCACCCCATATTTTTTCTTTACACCTTCGAAATCCGCGAGCGTGAACTGCGTCCAATTCTCTCGATCCATTACCTCCAGATTCCATTGCCAGGCAAGCTCGGGGAACACTGCGACAGCCGAAGTGTCCTTTTCATTGTCAGCCAGCGCGCTGCGCTCGGCATACGCGCGAAATCCATAATAATCCTGCCCTGGACGATGCATGTACCGCGGATCCAGCGCAAAAAGAGCGGATCGAGGCGTGTTTTCGCGCACCCATTCGAACGCCTGCACCCAAGCGTTGCGTGGCGCGCGGCCCGGCCATTCGATGTGATAACTCGAGGGGAACTCTAGCCTCTGGCAGTAAAACATCCCGAGTGCGAGCGGGATAAAAAGCGCAGCCCAGCGCAGCGTTCGATCGTGCAGCACATACTTGCCGAGCATTCCACCGCTAAACAGCAGGAATAAAACGTAGGGGAAATGCAGGATGCGCATGGGCTCGAGCCGCGCCCAGGTTTGCGTCTGGGTCTGAAGGTATTCGGACGCAAGTACCGCTATAACGATACCAAGGGGGGTTGAAATCACCAGACGGTTGCACACGCGCTCGAATAGCGCCATGCCCTCGCGCCGGCCAACACGCGCATAAAACTCAAAAAACGCGATTGGCGCCAGCGCCCCGAGCCATTCGTACCAAGCCCAGGTGAAAGGATAGGGATAGCCGCGGTCCGCCATCGCTTTCCGCCAGATCGGATTGGGTGCAGCTCCGAATGGTATTCCGGCAAACGCGGCTGCAGGTTGAGCCGCAGAGCTGCCGATCCCCAGAATTACGATATGAAAAGTTCCGTACACAGCCATGGTCGGATGGCACAGCGTGGTAATAAAGATCCAAAGCAGTGTCAGCGGCCGCCGTTCGAGTGCGGCCACGGTTGCGAATACCAGAAACGCCGTCGCGAAGTTACGCGCTTGCAAATGTTGATCCGTCAGATAGAGATGCGTACCCGCTATCGGCATGGTCAAAAGCGCAGCGACGAGAGCCACACCGCACCATTGCGCGGCACTTTCGTCAAAACATTTCCGAATCAGTTGTAAGCATGCGAGGAGGATCAAGAATACGCTTACGACGTGCAGGGGAAACAACAACCACTCGAGCGGAAGATGGGTGGCACCTGCCATCCAGGCTACCGCTTTATGGAACAGAGTTAGCCGCGTGTACAAAAAGAAAAAATTCGCGTCGTAAGGATAAAGCGTGGGATCAATGATTTTCTTTGTGGCAGGCAGGTAAACCGCCATGTCTTCGATTCCCAGATGGTATCCCTGCACAAGCACAGCGCAAAAAGTTATGCTCAACAGAAGCAAACAGCTGCGCACTGAGTTCGACGAATGGGTGGTAGCGGAGTTCACTGGGGACGATACCGTGCCTGACGGATCGCGGCCTCTCGAAGAAAAAGTATTCTCCAGGTGGACAAGGGACGTATCTCCGTTACCGAGAGACTCGCGGCTCCGTATAAACATCGAACGAGTTTTCACTTGCTGCGGATGGGCCAGAGAAAAAAGCGGTAACATTCCGAGAATGAACGCGCATTTCTTCCATTCCACCCCCATGAATAGCTACACCTCGGAAGATTCAGTGCCGGGCGAGATTCTATCCTCGCTTCATGGTGATAACAACCGAAGAACCACCTATCGATAGCCAAAACGCAGCATAACTTAGCTAAACGCTGGAAGTTTCTCGTAGCTCAATCCGGAGCGACAGTCTGTTTCGTTTCTATTGAAGCAATCCTGTTCTGTTGCGACAATAGAGCTTGGCGCAGGCGAGAATGCGTGGGCCCAATTCATACACCACTGCTTTATGCATCTTTTTGGCGGCGATTTTTCTCACAAAATCTTCATGGAGCGATACTTCTGATACCCCGCCGGCATCTCAAATCCCGACAATGACCGAGACTCCGCATCCTCTGGAAAAAATCCAGAAATATATTTCATCCAGTTGGGAGCATCTGACCCGATCTTTGGCAATTTGTAAGACTTTTGAAGACATCAAGACGGAAGGAGAGCCTTACCTTTATCTTCCGCTCGGATTTCCGGAACCTGCGGATATCGTTGAACTTCAAAAATACTGCCCCATCCGCGTGGCGCGCTTGCCAAAGAAAATTGCGACGGCCGGTGATATCGATCTAACTTCGATTCCCTCTGAGGGCGTGCTCTTCCTTCCCCATCCCTATGTGGTTCCAGGCGGCCAGTTCAACGAAATGTACGGCTGGGACAGCTATTTCATCATTCTCGGGCTACTTCGTGACAATCGCAAGGAAATGGCGAAGGGGATGGTGGAGAACTTCTTCTTTGAGATCGAACACTACGGCGCCATTCTAAATGCCAATCGAACGTACTATCTCACGCGGTCTCAACCCCCTTTCCTAACTTCCATGATTCTTGCTGTCTATCATGCGGAAAAGGCTGCCGGAAATGACGATTTGCCCTGGCTGGAACGAGCCTACCGGTACGCCGTGACGGACTATGAGGAGTGGATACGGCCGCCGCATCTTGCAGGCGATACTGGACTGTCTCGATACTTCGATCACGGAGAAGGCCCGGTGCCCGAAATCCTCGGCAATCCTAAAGACTACTACGGCGGCGTAGCGCGATACATGCTCACGCACCACGAAGGCGACGAGGCTTCTTATGTGGCCCATCTAGGTAAGAATCCAGACGCGCCTCATGCCGGACCTGTATTTGAATTCTCTGCCTGTGGCCCTGCAACAAAGCAGACTCCCGCGGCGGACTGTCCGCCCGATCGCGTCGCCCTCACCGCGAATTATTACGAAGGCGATCGCACCATGCGGGAATCCGGATTCGATGTTTCATTTCGCTTTGGGCCCTTCAGCGCCGATACGCACCACTACGCCCCTGTGTGTCTCAACAGCCTCCTCTACAAGGAAGAAACAGACTTGTTGGAGTTGGCTACAATTATCGGACGCCAGCAGGATGCGGAGAAATGGCGGCGCAACACAGTCGAGCGCCGCGAGCGCATGGATAAATATTTGTGGGACGAGGACCGCGGACTTTATTTTGATTACGATGTGGCCACTAACAAGCGATCTACCTACGAATATGCGACGACTTTTTATCCTCTCTGGGTAGGCGCTGCGAGTAAAGCGCAAGCTGAAGCAGTCGTCCGCAACCTTCATTTACTCGAGCACGCGGGGGGGCTGGCCATGAGCCGGCACGAAACGGGCGCGCAATGGGATTTCCCATATGGCTGGGCTCCTATTCACCTGATCGCCGTCGAAGGGCTAGCGAGGTACAGCCATAAGGCTGAAGCGGACCGGATTTCGTTTAAGTTTCTGCACATGGTGCTGGAAGACTTCCTCCGCAGCAAGAATATGTGGGAAAAATATGACGTAGTCACGCGAGCATCAAAAACGCGCATTCGCGTTGGCTACAAAGAAAACGTGATTGGCTTTGGCTGGACCAACGGCGTGTTTCTTGAATTACTGCATCAGTTGCCACCGGACTTGATCGAGAAACTCGAGAAGACCAAGTGAACATCCTCGCATCTGGAAGCCATACGCGCTCGATTTTTCGAGCACTTCCGGCCCTTCCGCCACGTAGCTCTACAGTGATGTCCGCTGCTCGATGTACAGCATTCTCCCGATTGATGAATTTCGCGGGCTGCGCAAGGATGCATCGCAGAGAGAAGAGGACCAGCGGGAATCCTTACTAAAATAAGGGCTGGGCCCGAATGATCCTCTTCTCTCAGCCATATTTTTGCAGCGGCAACCTCTCCCGAAAGTTTTTCAACTGCGCACCACTTCCGGAAACTTCTGCGTAATGTTGTCGTCCACTTCAGGCGCTTTGTGAATCTCCGCGGGACAGCGCACCACCAGTTTTAGCGCGGTGTCCACGAACTGCAATTTCGCTTCTCCTCCGGAGTGCGCAACTCGATTTCAACGGCTGTCTTGTCCTGTTACGCCTTACTCACTCTTCGTGATCGAGAGGTTTTCCACCCGGCCCAACCTGTACTTCTGACTTTTCCCCGTTTGTTAATACTTGGGCCTCATATGCGACCAGTTTATCTTTTTTGGTGATCGATTCTACTTTTGTGATCTTGCCAACGCCTGCTTTCTCTTGAAGTCCGGTTTTCACTTCCGCTGGCAGCTTCTCCATCGAAACTTCTTCCTCAACTTCCAGCACTGCGCCATTCGTATCCATCTCTACATCCTTACTGTGACCGTTTACAGTCATCTGAGCTTCGTAGGTAGTCTGTCCGTGTTCCTGCTCTTCGCTAAAACCGCGAATCGTTGCTCCATGACTCTGCTCCGCGACCGTCTTTTCGACCGGCGCAGGCAGCTCGGAGCGCTTGATTTTTTTTTCTTGGGCAAACGCGCTAACAACCAGAATCAAATTCAGAGTCAGCACACCGATTTTGTAGTTTGTTTTCATGCTATCTCCTTAGCTTGGGAGTTGTTGATCCCGTCCCCCAAAAGCTATCACACGCTTCCTAAACAAGGGATTAACGCAGACGAGGCGCTAGGCCGAACACGTGCTTCATGTTCCGCCTGTATGGAGATTGTTACGGCACGTTGCGGATTACTATTCCACCTGCAAACCGTGTGAACCTGTATGTCCTTAAGATTCTTAAGAAGCTCAAATTGTGTCCCACCTCTTCGCTTTAGGATGAATGAGAGTTAACGAACCTAAAGAGACTTGAAAGAGAATAAATACTTCCGAAACAGGTAATTCACGAACCGTTCACAATCGCACGGTAGCGTGCGAGCCAGCCTAGCCACAAAATGACGCGAAAATGGCGATCTGCAAGTGTGGTTTCGGACACGACAGACATTCGGAAATGAGTGAGTCACCCAACTGTAGCACCGCTTTAGTAACGTCTCTCAATCGCGAGGATCTACCCCATGCTCAATTTCACATGCTCGTTTTTGTTGGCAGCAATCGCATTCGTTCTATTCCCTTCCAAACCGCTCGAAGCCCAGGCAAGAACCGGGACGATCGCGGGGACAGTGCTGGACGCGAATCAAGATGTACTTCCCGGCGCCCGGTTGACGGTGAATCAGACTCATCTTTCCATAACGGCGAATAGCCAAGGGGAGTTCACCATTCCGAATCTGGCGCCCGGCGACTATACGCTGACGATTTCCTACGTCGGTTTTTCCAGTCAGGATACACATGTAACGATAACCGCTGGCCAAACAAAAACGGTGGACGTCGTGCTCCAGGTAGCTTCGCAGGACACGCAAATTATAGTGTCGGGAGGGCGTGGATACGGCGAAGCCGAAGCGGTGAACGAGATCCGCGATTCAGATACGATTCTAGACATCTTGCCGTCCACTGTCATTACCAGCCTTCCCAATGCCAATATTGCTGACGCTGTCGGACGGCTTCCTGGGGTTACGCTGGAACGCGACGAGGGTGAGGGAAAATACGTCCAGATACGCGGCACCGAACCCCGGTTGAGCAATTTAACCCTGAACGGCGTGGAGGTTCCTTCGCCGGAAGGCAACCTGCGCCAAGTAAAGCTGGACATCATACCGGCCGACATCGTGGAATCTGTCCAAATAAACAAGACGATGCAGGCCAACATGTTGGGAGACGCAATCGGGGGCTCCGTCAACGTAGTCATGAAGACCGCCGGGGAGCGGCCCACGCTCTCCTTTTACGGATCACAAGGCATTACGCCCATCTCCGGCACTGTCGGCACGCGCCCGGTAGGAGAGTATGGTGCGACCGTCGGGAAACGCTTTGCGGATAATCGCTTTGGCCTACTTGTAAGCGGGACGTACGATTACAATGGCCGCGGCATCAATGATATCGAGCCGGTGCCCTTCGGCGCACCGGTTACGACCTCCGGCACCCCGGTCCCCCCGCCGGATTACTCAGCGCAGGAAATACGCTTATATAAGTACAACCGGAACCGCTACGGGGTTGGGGTAAGCACGGACTACAAATTGGGGGCTTCCTCGTTCATCTACGTTCGCGGGCTATTCTCAGACTTCAAAGATAGCGGCCGCAGATTTGATTACGTCTTAAACAACAACGAACCAGCGGTGGTGGCTGCGGGGGGTGGTGGGCCCCCGTCGTTTAACACGGAAATTCGCTCCGGACATTTCCAGGTTGCCAGCATCGTGCTGGGAGGGAATCATGTTTACGAAGCGAAGTATTATTTCGACTGGGAAGTCGCCGTTTCACGATCTCGGATGTTCAATCCTATCAATGGGGGCGAGTCGATTGACACATTTTCCTATACCCCATCGACCAGCAATTGCCAGTTTAGCCCGACTTTAACGACAAATGTCTACCGGCCGCAGTGGGACCCGATCTGCTACACCGAAGCATACAACCCCAACAACTTCCAACTCACCACCATCGAGCAAGCCAGCCACGGCCAGACCAGCCAGCTGAATATTGAGGGTCAAGTGTCAGGGGGAAGGATTTACAATGTGGGTCCGCACATCGGACAATTAGAGATCGGGTTTCGCTACCGGACTTTTCATAAATTTGATGATTCTTTTGAAAACTTTTTCGCGCCGGATCCCGCGCTAAACCTAAACTTGCCGATCGGCATGTTTCTCTCGGGGGTCTCAAGCAAGAACTATTACTTCGGTTCTTACCCGTTGGGGCCGCTTGCCAGCTGGGACAAGATCAATAGGTATTTCGTGGCAAATCCCGGAAATTTCATACAGGATCCCAACAATCCCAGCAACACTTATGGAACGAATCCGGCCAATTTTGACCTGGTTGAGCGGGTAGCGTCCGGCTATGTGATGAACACCTTCAATTTCAACCGGTTCAGGCTGATCGCCGGCATCCGTTTCGAGGGCACCAGTTTCTATTCTTACAGTCTCAACACAACAAATATAAATCGCTGCAACGGCCTTTGCGTAAAAGCGACAGGCTCGTATATTGACCCATTGCCGAGCGCGTCTCTGCGCATGAGCCTCACGACTGATTCCGATATTCGCGTGGCCTACAGCCGCACACTTTCACGACCGCTGCCCTCTCAATTAACGACAGCGGTTACGGAAGACACCAGTACGGCCCCCTCGACATTCGTTGTGGGTTCGGTGTTAAACCCGGAACATTCGAACAATTACGATCTTCTGTATGAGCGATACCTAACCCCGCTGGGCTTGATCCAGGGAGGTTTTTTCTACAAGCAGATCAGTAACCCTATCGTTACCGATGTGACATTCTGCCCTACGGTTGGGTGCATAACATCGCAATACGCAGGTCACTTTGTGTCCAGAAATGTCAATGCGGGAAGTGCTTACGTTACCGGCATCGAGCTCGCCTTCCAACAGCACTTCAGCTATCTGCCCGGATTGCTCCGAGGACTGGGTGTTTTGGCAAATTACGCATACACAACTTCAGGGACAACAGGAGTGAACCCGCTTCGCACCGACAACCCGACTCTTCTGCGGCAGGCGCCAAACACCTGGAACATAAGCCCGACATATGATCTCGGCCGACTCTCTATTCGCGTCGGCTTGGCCTATAACGGTGCAAACATCTTCCAGTATTTTTATCAGGACCTTCAGGCGGTGCAAAATCCGACTCCGCCTCCAGCCACTATTACGGTTCCCAACCCCCAGCCCGGAGGTGTAAGAGGCCCCTTTGGCGACCAATATCTCTACGCGCACTTTCAAGTGGACGCACAAGGAAGCTACCGGATCGGAAAGGGTTGGACGTTTATCGCCTCGGCCTTAAATTTGAACAACGAGGTGTTCGGTTTTTACAACGGCAGCTCTCAGTTTGTCCTTCAGCGTGAATACTATTGGCCGACTTATAGCTTTGGCCTTCGATGGGATTTTAATGGAGAGCGCCTCGAGAATCCCTCACGACTTCCGTGAGCGAGAAGGCTCTCTCAAGATTTTTGGCCTTCATGTTATGAGTGCGCTGTAGGCAAATTACATGGTTTGCAAATTATCCTCTTACAGCGGCGCGGATTCTCGGCGAACCTAGCACCGCTGCCTTTAATTCAGGGTCGTTATTTATCACTTCCAGGAGCTTCCGCGTAATGTTGTCGTCCACTTCGGGCGCTTTACGAATCTCCACGGGATAGCGGACTATTAGTTCCAACCCGGTGTCCACGAACTGCAATTTTGCTTCGGTATCCGGGGCGCGCAACGCGATTTCAACGCGCCGCTCGATGTCACCATACTGTTTTTCGATTCCCGCGCGGTATTGTGCATACACCGAATTAACCACTTCGGTGAGTTTGTCCTGCACCAATTTGTAGTTGGCGCCGGGCGCAAGCGAAACTGCCACCTCGTGCCAGGCATACGAAGTGCCCGGAATTTGTTTGTATAGCGGCGTGGCCGGCTGGAACAAGACCGCATTGGAGAACACGACGATGCGCCCGGTGGGATAGAGCTCGATCCCAGTTCCCGCAAGCTCCACCAGATACATGCGCACCAATCCAATATCGATCACGTCTCCCGTTACTCCCGCGATGCTGATGCGGTCGCCGACACTGATGCCGTAGCGTCCCACCACGAAAAAATAAGCGGCTACTGACAAAAGCACAGCTTGCAGGCCCACCGCGATACCCGCGGTGACGAATCCGGCAAACGTGGCCAGCGAACTGAACTCGCTGATGAACCCCATCAAGATGACGATGACGATCAGGAACCCGACGACAAATCGCCTTAGAATCAGAAACTGGCGCCGCCTGCGCATGTCACTGATGTAGCGAAACGTTAATCTGCGCCACGCCTCGGAAAGAGCGAATACAAATCCCAGCGCCAAAGCCAAGCCCAAGACACGCGTCAACAGCGATCGCACTGCATATCCCGATTCGCGCACGAGGGCCCGGCGCCACTCCAAAAAATTCGCGCGGCTTTCATCCAGCAAAACGATTTCCTGATTGAGCGGAATCAAGGCGCTCGACAAACGTTTGAATTGGTTTGTAAGCGCCAGGAATTCTTGGGGCGTTGCCTGCGGCGCTTGTGAGCCCGGTGTAGCGGACAAGTTAGATAGCTCGCGTCCGTGCTGTACCGTTTCGGACAGACTCGCGCGCAGAGGCTTTTGTAAGTTCGTCGCGATATCGCGCAAGCTCGCCGTTTCTTTAACTAGCTGATCGATTTGGTGAATGCTGCGCATTTGGTCGTACACCGCTTTGGCGTCCCCGGCCAATCCTCCTGAACTTTGGCTGATGGGTTGGGCGCTGATCGCAGCCTTCGTGGCGGCATTCGGTGCCGACCCGGTACCGAGCACTTCGGGAATAGAGCGCGCGAGTTCATTGATGCTTCCCTGCAATCCTTTGGTCGAAGTTTCGCTGTTACTTTCGATAAAGGTGGTCATTCGCTGGACCGCGTCTTGCATGGCTTTAGCCAGCTCAAGGTCACCCCGCACTTTTTCGCGTTCGTCGGCCAGATTTTTTGCCTTGCTACCGGATGCCGCAGCGATTTGCTTGTCCAGCGTTGCTAATTGCGCTTCGTCCTGTTCGATTCTTGCTCTAACTTGCGTCGCAAATTGAGCCAACCTTTCTTCCTGGGTTGGCGTTTCGGGAGTTTGATTTGGTTCACTGCCTCCGGCGGCCTTCCCCGCGGTGATGATTTGCGCCTCAGCTCTTGCAGACTCGAACGCCAACCGGACCACTTGCGCAGCAAGATTTTGAGCGTTGTCCTGATAGACGGCGTCGCTCGGCAGGCCGACGGTTTGCACCTTACTGGTAGCGCTTCGATACCAGTTGATGGCCGCGTTCAAATGGCCCAACATGGCGTCGCGATCCAGTTGCTCAGTGCCTTGCACCAACAAAGCTAAGGAACCGAAGCCGAAAAGCGCAAGGAAACACATCGAGAAATAGAACAAAAAGCTACCCGGGCGTCTTTTGATGTTTTGGCGATTTGAGCAGGACACCGTCGTTTGTTTTCTGTGAGTTACAGAGGTTTTGAATCCAGGAATTTGGCGATTTAATTCCGCATCTTTGCGACCAGAAAGTAGCTCACTTCCTTCCTTCGCTCTCTTGTCCCTATTAATGTTCACAAAAAAACGTAGCACGCTGTTCGGCGGATTTCAAGGACCTGGATGCTGTGGACGGTTTGGTACAGATGTTCCCGTTCTGGGAACGAGCTAAAGGCGGAAGCTCGCGGCGGAGGGCACGAACGCAACATCACGATCCGTCTTCTCGAAAGAGACCGTGATGTGGAATGAGCCTGCCATTGACGTGCAAAAGATTGCTTATCGTCGCTGCAATATGCTTTACCCGCGATTCGCCGAAGAGTATTACCCGTCAAGGCCGCCGTTGTAACTACCTTTTTTTCAATGTCCTAGGCCAGCAGCCACAAAGAATACGTCTCGGCACGCTACGTGCAGGGAATGTCTAGTAAGTCGCTAGACATAATCGCCTTATGCTCTGAGGCTTTGCTGTTTCACCGCAGTCGGTGGGAAGGACAGAGTCCCTTTGAAACTCGATTACTCGTTGGGTAATGTACGTCAGGATCTCATTGCCGGCGTAACCGTCGCCGCGATTTCCCTGCCCCAAGCCATGGCTTATGCCTTAATCGCGGGCGTCGATCCGCGCTTCGGCCTCTACTCCGCGATCGTGATTACGCTGGTGGCCTCGATTTTCGGCTCTTCTTCCCACTTGATCAACGGGCCCACCAACGCTATCTCGCTCGTGGTTTTCAGCGCGCTGGCTTTCTTCAGCACCGGTTCGCACATGGAAGCGTACCAAGCCATGTTTCTGCTCGGAATCATGATTGGGTGCATACAGATTCTGATCGCGGTATTTAAGCTCGGCGACTTGACGCGTTACATTTCGGAATCCGTAGTTATTGGATTCATGGCCGGCGCCGGTACGCTGGTGGCCGTCACGCAGATTGGCAACTTGACTGGAATGCCCGACCGCGGGACGGGATTGCAGCATGTTCTTTACCGCACTTGGTTGACAGTGCATGGCGGTCACCTGAATCCGCGCGCATTTGGAATAGGACTGTCCACCATCGTGCTGGCCGTCGCGCTGAGATACCTGGTGCGCAAATATCATTTGCCGCAATTTGACATGCTGATGTCCTTGCTTGTCATCGCCGCTGTGGCTGCATGGTTTGGTTGGTCGAAGCCGGGAATCGATGGGAAAACAATTATAACGACGGTCGCGAGCATCCCGCGCAATTTGCCGACACCGCATTTACCACAGATACAATTTTGGTGGATAAAGCAAATGTCGGGCAGCGCGTTGGCCATCGCGTTTCTGGGACTGCTTGAAGCGCTGGCCATAGCAAAATCCATCGCGAACACCACGCGGCAGAAGCTTGATTACAACCGGCAATGTCTTGCAGAAGGTTTGGCCAACTTAACCGGCGGATTTTTTCAATGCTTGCCGGGGTCGGGGTCGCTGACTCGTTCGGCGATCAATTTCCAAGCCGGAGCGGTGAGCCGTTTCTCCGGCGTATTCGCGGCTGGGACGGTTGCATTGGTGGTGGTCGCGTTGGCGCCCTACGCGCGTTACATTCCCAAGGCTGCTTTGGCCGGGCTGCTGGTAATCACCGCAGTGAGGCTGGTGGATTGGAAGCGGATGAAATATGCGATGCGTGCTTCGCGTTACGATGCGCTGCTTGTCTTGGTCACGGCTTTCGCAGCGATATTTATCAGCGTTGAGTTTTCCATATTAATCGGCGTGGCGCTCTCGATTGTTTTGTTCGTTCCGCGCGCCGCGCTTCTGCGCTTCTCGGAATTGACAGTCAGCAACGATCGCGTGCTTCGCGAACGAATCCCGAACGATCCGGTTTGTACTTCGATGATTCTGTACGACATCGAAGGCGAGTTGTTCTTCGGCGCGTCGCCGCTACTGGATCAGTTATTCGATATACTGAAACGGCGCACGCAGGACGAAAAAATTCGCTTCGTTATTTTGCGCGTGAAACGCGCGCGCAATCCCGACATGGTTTCCATGGACCGTTTCGATCATTTTCTGCGCGACATGGAGCGAAACGGGGTCACCGTGCTGCTGTGCGGAGTTCGCTCGGGATTTGCGGGGGCCATGGAACGTCTGCATTTTCAAGACTGGCTGCCCGCCGACCGCATTTTCCACGAAGAGCAACAAACATTTTCCGCCACTCTCAAGGCCGTCCGGCATGTGTACGAGCTTTTGGGGCAAAATCCTTGTGAGCATTGCCGGCAAAACGAGTTGGTCGGAGACGAACAAGGAAGACTGTATTACTTAGTCTAGCTCATGAAGTTTTCTTGCAATTAGCTTCCGGTACATCGGGATTGCCGAAAGATTAAAAAACGCATGTCCAATAAGCCCGCGTAATCAAATCCTGGAAACTATATCTGCGATATGTGGGTCGCTCAATTGCCGTTCACATCCGGCCCTGATTTGTAAACCTCTGACCACGTTGACTTGCCTTCGGGCGCGCCGTGGATTAGTTCCGCTATTCCGTCGTTGGGAAGCAATATCTCGCTCTCAGGGATTCGACCGGTACGGGCGAGATGGTGGAGTCGAATATGCCCCTCACTCGAAGACAGTTCCTCCAGCAAACAGCGTTCGCCGCAGTAGCGCTTTACGGGCACGCGCTTAAGGTGCTTGCTGGAGCCTGGCGGATGTTCGAAACACGCGAACAGAATGCCGCTCCGCTCGATGCGATAAGTCCTTGCGCGACAATTTACAACCATTTGCGCATGGAGTGTACGTCAACCAGTTGGGCGAAACGAGCGACGAGCTTCTCAGAGCGGCGTACGGGTCGAACTACGCTCGCTTGGCGGAGATCAAGAGAAAGTACGACCCCAAGAATGTGCTGCGGCTCAACCAGAACATCAAGCCGGGTAGACCCTCGAATAATTAAAAGCTCCGCACGCCTGAGTAAAATATGCCGCGCGTGTCACGTTGACTTGCCTTCTGCCGCACCCTAAGATGTGCAGCACATGCCCGGTAACGACTCGCTGATTGGCCAGACCATCTCCCATTACCGCATCATCGAAAGACTCGGCGGTGGTGGTATGGGCGTTGTGTACAAAGCGGAAGACGTCAATCTCGGCCGCAACGTTGCCCTGAAATTTCTTCCCGAGGACATGGCCAAAGACCAGCAGGCGCTCGAACGATTTCGCCGCGAAGCCCGAGCGGCCTCCGCGCTGAATCATCCGAACATCTGCACTATTCACGAAATTGGCGAAGAGAACGGGCAAACCTACATCGCCATGGAATGCCTAGATGGAAAGACTCTGAAGCACAGCATCGCCGGACGTCCCCTGGATTTGGATCTGCTCCTCGATCTCAGCATCGACATCGCCGACGCGCTCGACGCAGCCCACAGCAAGGGAATCGTTCACCGCGACATCAAGCCCGCCAACATTTTCGTCACCGAACGCGGCCACGCAAAGATCCTCGACTTCGGCCTGGCCAAGCAGGTGCGTCTCGCCACAGTCCACTCGATGACCCAGGACGCAGGGCAGTCGGCGACTATGGCGGCCGGCGTGCGCCCTGAGGACCTCACCAGCCCGGGCGTGGCGGTCGGCACCGTTGCGTATATGTCGCCCGAGCAGGTTCGCGGCAAGGAACTCGACGCGCGCACAGATCTGTTTTCATTCGGCGTGGTCCTTTACGAAATGGCCACCGGCGCAGTTCCCTTTCGCGGTGAAACCTCCGGCGTGATTACCGACATGATTTTGAATCGCGCGCCCGTGGCTCCGGTGCGTTTGAACCCAGAGCTTCCCGCAAAGCTCGAAGACATTATCAACAAGGCGCTCGAGAAAGATCGCGACTTGCGCTACCAGTCCGCATCCGACATCCGCGCCGACTTGAAACGCCTGCGCCGCGACACCGGCTCTGGCCGAATTTCCTCCACTGAAAGCAGGACGGTTCAGGAGCTTTCTCTGGAGTCCGGAAGCGGACGGAACCCGAGCACTGAAACCGCAACTCTGCCCTCATCCGCGGTTACAGGAAAGAAGTCCGCCGTTGTCACCGTTTGCGCCGTTCTTGTGCTCGCGGTAGCAGCGTTTGCGGCGTATCGCTTCTTGCGCGGCTCCGGCGCTCCCAGCGGTCCCGCGAAAATTACCCAAATCAGCCATTGGGACAAGCCCATGCACAATGCCCGGATTTCTCCCGACGGCCACACCGTGGCATTCACCTCGCAAGTGGCCGGCATATCGCAGGTTTTCGTCATGCTCACTTCCGGCGGCGAGCCTCTTCAGCTCACAAATGACGGAGGCGACAAGATTGTGGATAGCTTCTCCACCGACGGAACCGAGATCTATTACGGGAGATTCCAGGGTAACGACGAAGGCTGGGCCGTTCCCACACTCGGCGGAAAGCCCAGTCGCGTCGCTTCGGGTTTCTCTCTAGTTCCGTCTCCCAATGGCAACTTCATCTTCTACCTAAAAGGAGGGAGCCGCGGGATCTTTCGCACGGAAAGATCCAGACTGAGCGAGGAACAGGTTTGCACCCTCGACGCTTCGCTGCTTCCACCTCGGCGAGTCTTGCCCTACCCTGACGGCAACCACTTGCTGGTGTTTACCAACGACTTGATTTCTTTGATCCCGCTCGCCCACGTGTACGAAGTGGATTTGTCCCATCACTCGATCGCTTCGCTGGGTGACCTAACTGCAGATACCCTGGACCTTACTTGGGGCGAGCCCGGCAAGACCGTGCTGTTCAGCCGCACCGTAAGCGGGCTCACCAACATCTGGAAGTACAGCCTGAGTGACAAATCGCCCACACAGGTGTCCCAGGGAACCGGACCGGATTTTTCGCCCATGGCCGACCCGTCCGGAAAAGGGATTTATTTTGTGAACGGCAAATCCGCCGGTTTTTTGACCGCTTACAACATCCGCTCGAAACAGACTACCGACATCGCCTCGGAAAACGCGACGCAACCCTCCATCTCGCCGGATGGAAAGCGCGTGATGTACGTCACCATGCCCGCAAGGGACCGCAACGAGGTCTGGACGGCGAACATTGACGGCAGCAACCCAGTGAAAATCGCCACGGGGGAGTCCCTGGCAACCACAACCTGGGCGCCAGACAGTTTTCACTTGGCATTTGTGGTATCGGAAAACAGCGCCCCGGACAAACCATACACCGTGGCAGCCGATGGCAGCGGTCTTCACCAGATTCCCTGGTCCCACGCGGCCGCCTTTACTATCCTTTGGACTCGTGACCAGAAAACTCTCTACATCACCGGCTTCGAGAAGGACTCTTCGGTGCCGACCATTTGGAAAGCGACCCCGGACGGTTCCGGCCAGGAGAAAATCGGCGGCGATTGCGGCAATATTGCGGAAATCTCACCCAACGGGCAATACCTGATTGGTTCAGTGTGGGCGGGAGAAAGAACTGGAGTTTACGAGTTCTCTATACCCGAAAAAAAGTGCATTCCACTCTTGCCTGGTGTGACAACCTTCCAGGCTGTATTTCCTCATGATGGCAAGTCCCTCTTGTATGCCATCCCCTCGCAGCATGAAGTTACGATTTACCGGCAGGCCTGGCAGGATGGAAAGACTATAGGCCCGCCCCAAGTTGCCGTGAAGCTCCCCTTTGCTTTCCCCTTTAGCTCCGGCGGCAACGGTTACGACTTCGCGCGCGATCTTTCCACCGTGGTCTACGCGCGCCCCGGCGGCCACGCCGACCTTTATCTTCTCAGCCAGAAATAAATCCAGTACCGACACAGAATTTCTACCGTGATGGTTCGTCTTCTGCGTGACTGGGCATGTGCGGAGGAACTACTCGTATCGCAATGCGACCATGGGATCCACCCGCATGACGCGGCGGGCGGGGACGAATCCGGCGAGAGTGGCTACGGCGGCGAGGGTGAGCGCGACCACTGCGAGGGTGACGGGGTCGTTCGCCGAAACACCGAAGAGTAAATGCCCGATCAAGTGAGAGGCGATCAGAGCGCAGGGTACTCCGACAGCTAAGCCAACGAGCGCGAGCGCTAGTGTTTCGCGCAAGATCAGGCGCAGAATTGCGCCGCGCGAAGCGCCCAGGGCGACACGGATCCCGATTTCGTTCGTCCGCCGCAAGACGGAGTAAGAAATCACGCCGAAGATTCCGGTAGCGGCGAGAGTCAGCGCCATGGCAGCAAAAAGTCCCAGCAGGAAAGTGCGAAACCTCTGCTGCGAGACGGAAGCGTCGAGGAGGTCGGGCAACTTCGCGACGTCGGTTACGGGCAAGTCTTTGTCTATTTCTTGGACTTCCTGGCGAACGGCGGCGGCTACGGCGGAAGTGCTCAACGTGCTTTTTACTACCAAATTCGCGCCCCAAAAAGGTGCTTGGGCGTAAGGAACGTACAACATCGGGCCGGGCGGCTGACCCAGAGAAACGTCGCGGACATCACCGACGATCCCAATGATTTCGCGCGCGGTCCCTGGATTCGGAGGAAAACCGAAGGTGAGGCGGTGGCCGATGGGGTCTTGGTTTGGAAAATATTTTTGCGCCAGAGACCTACTGATCAAGGTGACGGAGGGGGCGGACGCAATGTCTTGCTGATTAAAAAGGCGGCCAGACAATAATGGAATTCCCATCACGCGAAAATAATCTGGGCTCACCGAGACGTAGTCCGCGAGGCGAGAGTCGGCTGCGGATGTGGGCGGAGATCCTACAATATCGAATCCGAGATTGATGTAGCCGTCAGCTAACGGCACTGGAACAGCGATGGCGGAATCTTGCAATCCGGGCTGAGCTAGGATGCGCGCGAGCAATTCGTCGGAGAAGGCAGTCCACTGCTGCGGTTTGGAATACTGGAATTGAGGAAGCGAGATTTCGGCTTTCACGATGTGCTGAGCATCAAATCCAGGGCCAACGGATGTGAGCTTGGAAAAGCTGCGCAGGAGCAAACCGGCAGCCACCAGCAGCACCATGGCGAGCGCAATTTCTGCGGCAGCGAGGAAACTGCGAGCGCGACGTCGACTACCGCTTTCGCCGGAACGGCCAGCGCCTTCGCGAAGGCTCGCTTGTATATCCGACTTGGACGCGAACAGGGCGGGAACCAAACCGAAAGCAACACTGGCGATGCCAGAGAGGGCGAGCGCGAAAGCTAAGACAAAACTGTCCACGCGAACGGTGTTCACTTGCGGCAGACTCTCCGGCAAGAGCGAACTGAGAGCCCGAACGCCCCAGTAAGCGAGAGTAATTCCTGCTGCTCCGCCGAGCAGGCCGAGTACGGCAGTTTCACTGAGCAATTGTCGAATAATTCGGCTGCGCCCGGCGCCCAGTGCGGTGCGAACAGCAATTTCCTTCGAGCGAGAAGTGGCGCGCGTGAGAAGCAAGTTGGCGATATTGGCGCAAGCGATTAACAGAACCAAGCCGACCGCCGCGAGTAGCACTAGGAGTGCGGACTTGATGTTGTAAACGAAGCTGTCCCGAAGCGGAATCATGCGAGTCTGCCAACCGGTGTTCTCTGCCGGAAATTCCTTGGCGAGTGCTGCGCTGATTGCGTCCAATTCGGCTTGAGCTTGCGTCAGCGAAACGCCTGGCTTCAAGCGACCGCTGACCCTGAGCCAATGCCCTCCTCGGCGATCCATCCAGCTGCCGAAGAGCGGATCCTGAACGAGCGGGATCCAAAGCTGCTCGCTCTCAGTAATTTCAGGGTAGCGAAACTTCGCGGGCATGATTCCCACGACGGTAAAAGAACGCTGGTCCAAATTGATGGCGCTGCCAATTATTTTTGGATCGGCGCCGAAGGTGCTGCGCCAGAGATTTTCGCTCAGTATCACAACCGGTGGCGCGCCGCGTTTGCCGTCTTCGGAGAAAAATATGCGTCCTGCCAGAGGTTTTTCTTCGAACATGGAGAAAAGCTCGGGCGTTACCACCGAAGCGTTCACGACGGAAGGCTCGCCTCGGCCGGTTAGCGTGAGCTGGTGATGCTGGGTGCCGGACATCTCGGTGAAAACGTGATTCTGTTCTCGCAACTCGGCGAAGTTCAAGTACGACATTCCTGTCCCCGAATCTGGGTCTTGCGGTTGCACTTGCATCACGAAGAAGAGTTGGCCTGGGTGTGCGTAGGGCAGCGGCTTTAGGAGCACGGCATAAACGACGCTGAAGATAGCGGTGTTCGCGCCGATGCCAAGAGCGAGCGTGAGGACGGCGACGGCTGTGAAACCAGGATTCTTGCGCAGCATGCGGAAGGCGTAGCGCGCGTCCTGAAAAAATGTTTCGACCCAGGGCAGGCCACGGAGTTCGCGGTTGGTTTCTTTGAGTTGCGTCAGGCCGCCGAGTTTAATGCGAGCGGCGCGCCTGGCTTCTTCCGGTGGCATGCCTCGGTGGATATTTTCGTCGGTAAGCATTTCGAGATGCGTTTCAAGCTCGCGCTCGAAGTCTTGATCGACGTGACCGGGCGAAAACCACGCGCGAGTTCGAGAAGCGACCGTCGTTATCCAGGCAAACATTACGATAATTCCACTTGCGATGTTACGCCGGCTGTGGCGTTGAGTCCTTGCTGCTTTTGGACCAGTTTTTGGCGATTTGCGATTGCGTCGCCGAATATGCAGTTGGCGCCCAGCAAAGCCAGATTGAACGCGTTGCCGCCCCAGGCAGCATGGTCCTTGGGATCGGCAAAGATGAAAGGCGGCAATGCGACTAGATTAAAAACCAAAAACATCAGCGCAAGCAGCCGCGCGGCCAGGACGTCCTGAATCCCCGAGAATATGGCAAGGCCTGCGAGTACGAAGCAAATTCCGGTTACGATCGTCCAGAATTCTCCTCCCAAAGGCATCCACTTAGGGACATAAACGGCGTTGTCCTTAACGGCAGTCAGATGCTGCAAGCCGAAGATGATTGAGCAGAGTCCAAATATCCAGCGAGTAATAAGAATCGTTCGCGGCCATGACGAACTGCGCGTTGCCGGCGACGCGTAGACCAGTGCTCCTGCGGGCGAACGCGATGAGTTCTATGCCAACTCCAGTCAACACACCGATAAAGACGGGAATTCGAATCCCAAGAAAGTGAGGCGCCGTATAGAATCGAGGCAACCAGAACATGGCAAACACAAAATAGATGCTGGCCAGCGCTGCTCCACCGGCCCGAGCGCTGCGGCGCCACAGGATCGCCGCGCCCCCTGCGATCATCCAGAGGGCGCTGATATACGCCAGGATCTCACGACCAGGAATGTGGTCCCCGAAGGCCTGGATCGGTTGATGGGAGGCGTCAAAATCTCCCCAGATAAAGTCCATGATGCCGGCAGCAATGGTCCCGGTGGCATACACAAGAATGCCGAGATTCGATAAAGGTTCACGTTTTAACATAGGCGAACCTCTTTTTTAAACCACAGGACGCCACGATATCGAGGTGGAGCATTCACAATATTATCCCCGATCTGCCATGCGCAGGACGCGGCCGATTACCGAGGAGATCCGCTCCCAGTTTTCGGCTTCGGCGTTGAGCTGCTTACCTCCCGCTTTGGTGATGGAATAGAATTTGGCTTTTCTGTTGTTGTCCGAGGTACCCCAGGCGCCGGAGATCCAGCGCTTCTGCATCAAACGCACGAGAGACGCGTAAATCGTGCCCTGATTGATCTGCAAAGCTTCTTCGCTGATTTGCTCGATGCGCCGGGCGATGCCGTAGCCATGCAACGGCCCCATGGCCTCGAGCGTTTTCAGCACCATCAGATCGAGAGTGCCCTGTAGGATATCGGACTTGTCCGCGGACATTCGGCCTCCTGTGGCGTGCACACAGGAGTATCTCAAAACACATGTGGGATGTCAACAGGAGTAGTGGCGCGAAGCCGAAAAATGCGGCACGCACCGGTTTCATACATGCCTCACCGGGATCTTATGTGGGGGAAGGAGTTCGCCACCGCCCTCGCCAAGGCCGTGCATGATTCTAATGCCTGTATTACCTGGATAACCGCACTTGTCCCGTTAAGGCGTTATCTCTAACGAGGTTTCGTGCGCTTTTCCGTGGAATCGAACACACCTCTTCGTTGGCGCCCGAACGGCGTCTGACTGCCACCGGATTGTCTTCACTGCAACCAAGTGCCGGTGACTGGACAAGCCACATCCATTTCTCTACGTGTTTGTCGCTGGTGCAGAGCGCATCGGTCGCGCCGTGAGGAATTCTACTTGAGGCTTTCCACGTATGCGACCAGCGCTCTTAGATCATCCGCAGGCAAATCGACAGTCGCCATGCCGCCGGCGGTCATCTTCGCGGTGGGATGTTGCAGCAGGTTGGTGATTTGGTCTGCGGTGAATTTCGCTGAAATGCCGACGAGTGCGGGAGCTGCGGCGGTGCCGACGCCGCCGTCGCCGTGGCATGCGTTGCAGGATTGCGCCTCGAAGATTGTTTTCCCTTTCGCTGCTAGTGGATCGGCCAAGGCCACATTCGCAGCAGCCAAAGAGGCGGAAGAAAGCTCGGGCTCAAATGGCTTGCGCATGTATTCCTCTTCTTCAATTTTCTGCTTGGCCAGTTGTTCCGCGACGCTGGGATCGTGCTTGTCCTGGTAGACGCTGCGCAGCCCGAGTCCTACTAGTCCGAACATCAAGAAAACATATGCGCCCATCGCGCCCGGGCGTTTCCACGGGCGGCGTTCAACACCGCGATCAAAGAACGGCAAGGCGATGACGGCGATGACGAGAATCATGGGAATGACGAGGATGCCGATCACAGATGCTGAGCCGTGCCAGTATTTCAGCCACTGGAAAATCGAGAGGTAATACCACTCCGGTCGCGGCACGTATTGCGCATTTGCAGGATTGGCCGCCGGCCCCAGCGGCACGGCCATGAAGAACGCCATCGCGCCAAGGCCCACGATGAGGAGAGCGGTGAGAGAGAGGTCCATCATCACCTGGCGCGGATAAAAGGGCTCGGGCTTCAACGTGGGCTTGTACGGATTTTCCGTGACGGGTCCCGCAGGGCCGGCGTTGCGGAACAGGAAAATATGAGAGGCCACCAGAGCGAAGATGCAGGCTGGAATCAAGAAAACGTGAGCCACAAAGAAACGCGAGATCGTAAGCGTGCCCATTTCCGTGCCGCCACGCACCAGGCGTGTGAGCGTTTCGCCAATCCCCGGGACTTCGCCGATCGCGTTAGTGCCTACGGCGGTGGCAAAGTAGGCGCGTTGGTCCCAGGGAAGGAGGTAGCCAGTGAACGCCATTCCCAGCACGAGTCCGAAAAGCGCACAGCCGGAAATCCACAGGAGTTCGCGGCGTCCTTTGTAGGCGCCGTAGATATACGTTTGCGAAAGGTGCAGCAGTAAAACGATCACCATGGCGCTGGCGCCATAGGCGTGAAGGCTACGAAGAAAAGAGCCGGCGGTGACAACTTTAGTTATGTAGGCGACTGTGGTATGCGCGTGGTCGGCCGAGGGAACGTAGTAAAGCGCGAGAAAAACTCCAGTGATGACCTGTGATAGAAAAATGAATAGGAGCCCGGAGCCAAAAATGTAAGCGAGGCGCGCTCCGCCAGGGATGGGTTCGTACAGCGCAGCGCGAAGTACATCGTCCAAACCGGTGCGGCGATTGAGCCAAGCCCAAAAGCCGGTTTGCGGACTTTGAGGAGAATCGCTTTCGTTGCGATCCGTCGAGTGCATGCGTGAGCCCCTCTTCAGCCTACGACTTCTTTTTCGGCAATAAGCTGACGGAAATACTGGAAGCGAACTAAAAGCTGGCCATCTTTGTTGACAGTTTCAAGGCTATCCATTCCGCGAAGAGGCGGCCCGCTGACGCGGCTGCCATCGGGGGCAAACACCCCTCCGTGGCAGGGACAGACGAATTCCTTCTTGGCGCTGACCCACGGCACAGTGCAACCCAGATGCGGGCAAATGGAGGAGAGGACGCACAGTTGTCCATGGGTGTCTTTCGTCACATATACGGTTTTCTCCGAAACCGCCTTTCGCCAGCCATCCACCTGTTCGACCTGAATGGTCCGCGCGACTGGTTCACCCAAGGAAGAAAATTCGCTCAGCGACCCTACGGGGGAAGGCTCGAGGTCTGTCGTGCGGCGCAAAAGAGGAAAGAGCGCGAAGCGGATCAGTGGAACGGAGAGCAGCGCGCCGACACAAAACGAGCCCAAGGCAAGCAGAGCACCTAGAAAGGAACGGCGGCCGCTGGAGAGTGGTCCCACGATGACAGCTTGTTCTCGCAACGGATCCCCGGGGTCCTGTGCCCTTTCCTTCATGTAATCCTCCCAATTACTTAATTCCTGAAATTACAGAAAACTGCGGGGCCACCAAACGTGATCGCAAACGCAGAAGCATTCTTCATTTCTTCGGCAACTGCCGGATGTATGCAACAAGCGACTTGATAACGTCGGGAGAAAACTTCGAACCGAACGCCGGCATCTTTGCCCGGCCCTTGCTGATGACGGCAGCGAGTTCGTCATCGGATTGTTTTTGCACCTCGTCCGACTTGAGGTCTTTCGCCTTTAAGGCTTTGCCCGTGGGGGTATCGCCGCTGCCATCAGCGCCGTGGCACAACGTGCAGTTATCCTTGAATACCTTGGCGGCGTCGGTCTGGGCCCGAACCGAAGCGGGTAGAACAAAGATTGCGAAGCTGATGAAAAACGCCGCCGGCGCGAAACGCTGGAATATTTTCTGCATGTAACCTCCTCACGATTTTGATGAACAGCATCCTGCAGCGCACATTCGCTGTTCAAAACTAATCGGGAGTTTATCGCAACCTAATCGAGATGTCTTACAGATTTGCTGCTGCCATCGATCTAATTAGTAGACAAATCGCGCTAAGACGTATGTTGAGTTATTGGCGCCGGCATTCCGACCCGCGCCGTCGTAGTTTGTTCCCATGCCGTTGAATCGGGTGTAGCCGGTGTATTGAACGGCGAGCTGGATGTACTGTTGAGGCCACCATGAAAGATTGAGAATGTAGCCCGTGCTCGCGGGACTACCATTCGCGCTGCCGGAAATTGGAGTCCCCTGGCCAGACAATAGCGTTTCATTGGCTCGAGGCGGCAAGTTCTTCCGCTTCCACCCCGACGCCGCTGCTATAGACTCAAACCCCAGTGTGACCGAATCAACAGGGAACGTGCACGGTGCGAGCCATTTTTGGCTGTGCGAACGCTGCAGCCATGTCTTCACGTTAGTGTACGACGCGGAACATGAAGTTGTGCTCACGCTGCACTGGTTGGAACTGCCGCTCACCGAAGCTCTCAAAGAATTGCCGGCTTCGCGGGTGAATTGATTCCATGAGTCTGTATTCAGAGAATTCTATGACTGCCATCGCAATTCGAATCAGAGACCGAGAACCGCAACGACCATTTCGGGGTCATTGCTTTCACGAAGTTTGAATCCGAAGTGGTCGGCCAGCTTTCGCATTGCGAGATTTTCCAGGAGGATGCGAGCAACAATCTCTTCGAGCTTTTCCCGGCGAGCCACTTCGATGAGGCGGCGCAAGAGTTCAGTTCCCAATCCCTGCCCCTGGTAGAGATCGCTCACCAGAACAGCTACCTCTGCCTTTTTGGCATTTTGCGACTTGCTGAGCCGGGCAACAGCGAGGATTTCGCGCTTGCTCGTTTCCGGCGCGGTCCGCTCCGCCACTAAAGCCATCTCTTGGGCGTAGTCGATAAAACATTTCCGCATTAATCGTTCATGCGCAACGCGCGTATCCAGTTTTTCCATGTGGAAATATCGCAAGTAGACGCTTTCATCGGAAAGTGTTTCGTGAAATTTCACCATCAACGGCTCATCTTCCGGCCGGATTGGCCGGAAAAGGATTTCCGTTCCGTCTTTTGCTTTCCAGCGCGAGACGTATTGCGACGGATAGCCTGGATTATTCACGATTTTTCTGGTGAAAAAAGAAAGGATGCTCTAAAAGGTTGATGAACACTGGGTTTTCGCGAACCCAACATTCCCTTTCGGAGCATCCGTGAAAGTGACATCTTGTATACCACAGCTTCATTTCTCGTTCTACCGTTCCAAACGCATCCAGGTGGATTTCTGCGGCGGGCAGATCAGCAGCGACGCTGGCCTTTTGCCCCTGCGTGCTTTCGATCAAGGTCATGGACTCACTCTCCGCCTGGCGGAGCTCGTGAGTGACCCTCGTGAAGATGAACGGGTGCATCACTCGGTTCTGTCTCTGTTCCGCCAACGCATCTACCAGATCATTGCGGGTTACGAAGACGCCAATGACGCCGATCGCCTGCGCTACGATCCTGCTTTCCAGATTCTGGCCGATCAACCGTTGGGCCAAGCTCTGGGCTCACAACCTACACTCAGCCGCTGGGAGAACGCCCCCTCCGCTCGCGAGATTATCCGTTTGCAGGATGCCCTGCTCGATTGGTTTATCCGCGTCTGTGGCCCACAGGTACGAAAACGCGGCGAGATCCTGCTCGATATTGACTCCACTGACGATCCGACCCACGGGCAGCAACAGCTGAGCTTCTTTAACGGTGGCTACGGTCAACACATGTATCATCCACTGCTCATCTTCGAACGCCACACCGGTTGCCTGCTGGCTGCTCGACTGCGACGAGGGACCGCTCAGAGTCATGCTCGCATCGTGCCGTTGTTATTGCGTCTCGTTCCGCGACTCCAGAAAGAGTTTCCCAAAGTCCGGATCAAACTGCGAGCCGATGCGGGCTTTGCTCTTCCGTTGCTCTATGAGTTCTGCGAGTTTTTCGGCATCCAGTACGCCATTGGCATGCCCACGAACCCGCTCTTCCAGCGCCGCGCCGATCGTCTCCAGCGTCGACTGGCTCGACGGTATCGTCGAACCCATAGACCCCAACGCTCGTTTTCCAGCTTTCTTCATCGTGCCCAGCGCTGGTCCCATCAGCGGCGGATCTGCTACAAGGCTGAACATGCCGAAGCCGGAACCAACCTGCGATTTCTCGTAACCAACTTGAAAGGCCGCAGCCGTTCGGTGTTTTCCTTCTATAACGATCGCGGGGAATGTGAGAACCGCATCGAAGAGTTCAAGAATGGCTTCGCTGCCGACCGACTGAGCTGTCATCGCTTCCGGGCCAATGCCTTCCGGCTATTGCTCCACGGTTTCGCCTACAACCTCGTCAACCTGTTTCGCTTGCAGCTGCCTTCGTCCCTGCGATCGGCACAGATCGAAACTCTGCGCACGCAACTGTTCAAAATCGGCGCACGCATCCGTCAAACCGCTCGTTGCGTGCACATTCACCTGGCCAGCGGCTGGCCCTTTCAAAATCTCTTCCAATCTGTCGCGCTCACTTACAATTCTTCTTAGTTCGTCTCGGCTCTTCAGTAGAGCAACTTTTCGGAAGTGCAGGGCGAAGCCGTGCCAGAAAAGCATTCGCGTAGTTAGAGGGCGGCACCGCGAACCCGTGTAGGGCTCGAAACTCGGGCACCATGCGTTTCCTGCTTCTCTGCTGCCCGTCCTACGCTACGATTCTGAAGTCTGATGAATTAACCAGGATAGGGAGTGATAGCCGAGCGAGGTAGATTGTTGTCCGCGTGAATCAAAGTCATCGGCCTTCTTAAGAGCTTTACACTTGAGCGGCCTGAGACATAGGTACGATGTCCGGCAAGCCGGTGTGGGGGCGCGGAGCGGGCGCATCTGTCTCGGTCGCAAGAAAATTAATTTCAGCCAGGTCTTTGCCGGCCAAGCGGTCGGCATCAAAGAAGTCCACGACGATATCTGGCTGGTGAGCTTTATGGATTATGATCTGGGATACTTCGATCTGGAGACTCGGATGCTCGAACCGCTCGAAAATCCCTTCGGTCCAAAAGTGTTACCTATGTCTTAGGTACGTTGTGTCACCCATGTCTCCGGGCCGGACCCACTGATATGTGGCGCGCCCGGAGGGGTTCGAACCCCCAACCTTGTGCTCCGGAGGCACACGCTCTATCCATCTGAGCTACGGGCGCGTTTTGCGGGATGATTGACGTTGCGCCGTTGATTTTACTCTGCTTCCCGCCCGGTAGCAAAAGCAATCAGGACATCGAGCAGCGTGAACCTATTTCTTCTTGCCATTGAACTCGCTTACGACCTTGCCGCTTTCATCGAGGAACTGCAGGGTCGGCTCACCATCGGGCTGCACGGCGAGCAAAATGCGCACCGCTCCATTCTGATCGCGCAACTTGAGACCGACCGAGCCATCCCGAGCGCGTTCCAGCACGAGCCGTTTAATATCGTGGCGATGCGTGGCGAAGAAATCTCCCCATGCAGCGTCTTGCTTGTCGGCAGGCAGTTTCGCGATTCGATCGTTCGCTGCCCGTTTTTCCTCGATGGGATAATCGCCCTGGTCCTCCATTATGATCCGTGAAAACTTTTCTTTGCCTTCCTGCCCGGCGTCTATGGCGAAGACCGTGTTCTCCTCATATTGATCGAAGCTCAGATGGCCGTGATTTTCAATCGTGCGGTCAGGCAGCTGTGTCGCGCCCCATATCAGGCCGCCTTGTTCGGAGCCTTCCTCGCTCATGAACAGAAGGCCGTCAGGGTTGCGAACCATGGAGAAACCGCAGAGGATCGTCGCCGCGAAAATAACGGTTAGCGCACCTGAGTAAATTGCGAGAAAACGTGGATTGGAAGGGAAACTCACAAGGCCTCCTGAAGGCTCCGTTCTTCTCGGCCGCAACGACCCAAAGATAATCAAGGTTCGAATGTTCGAGAAAAGTCGTTCACCCTGCAAAGTTAAGTATTAGCCGCCGCGCGTAAGGTTCTTCACCTGCTTCGCGAGTTTTTCGATTTGCTCCGCTTTTTGAACCATCGGAAGCGACAACGTATTCGTCGCATCCGTTTTCTCCACTTCGTCTTTCAGTTCGGTGGCAAGCTTATAGAGTTGTTCCACGTCGTCGTGTATTTGCTTCTGGTTCTGCTTCAAAATGTCTTTGGAGTTTACCTTGAGGTCAGTGTCAGGATTTGTGTGGTGGATCGGAGGACCTGGATTCTGTGCGCCGGCTGGCCGCGTGGGCATCTGCGCGTTCGTAAAGCGAACCGCGGAAAAAAATCCCAGCGGCAAGGCGATCGCTGCCGGAATTACTGTGGTCAAGAAATTGCGTTTTTCTGTGTCCATGATATCTCCGTTCCTGCCGGTGCAACCGCCGGCAGCCTTTGGCCTCCCGCAACAGCTTTGCGGAGAATGGAAGCTCCGCTGCGTGGCGGCGGGTGGATGGTATAATTCCGCTCCCCTTATTTTATGACTGATTCGTTCAGAACGTGGCTTCAAATTGCGGGGATACGCGCCCTGCGGATTCTCACTATTGTTTTCCTCGCTTTTCTGTTTGCGCGCCTGTTGAAATCCTTTACCAGCCGTCTGATCCAACTCGCAAAGTCACAAACGCGCGTGGCGCAGATGCGCGAACAGCAGACGCGCACGATGGCCGCATTGCTATACAGCGTTGGAGTTGGACTGATTGTTGCGATTGCGATTCTGACGGTGCTGCCCGAATTCGGATTCAATGTGAGTCCGGTTGAGGCAGCCGCGGCGGTCGCCAGCCTGGCGCTGGGATTTGGCGCGCAGAATCTGGTGAAGGATCTGATCAACGGCTTCTTCATCGTGTTTGAGGATCAGTTCGTGATCGGTGACCTGATTCAGACGAGTGGCGAAACCGGACGCGTGGAGCACCTCACTTTGCGCCGGACCGTGATTCGAAACCTCAGCGGCGCGATGGTGACCATTCCAAATGGCCTGGTTGGACAGGTGGCGAACATGAGCCGGGATTGGTCCCAGGCTTTCGTCGATGTCACGGTGTCTTCCGACGAGATGGTCGGGCGCGCGCTGGCCACGCTGGAGAAAATTGCGGCCGAGTTCCGCAACGATGCGGACTGGTCGCCTGCGCTGGTGGACGGGCCCCGCGTGCTGGGAGTGGAGTCTCTCTCACTGGACGGAACTACCATCAGGCTGCAAGTACGCACGGCGCTAAGCCGCAAGGATGATGTGGCGCGCGAGCTGCGGCGGCGAATCAAACTCGGCTTTGAGCAAGCGCGCATCCCGCTCAGCCATGTGCACAACGTTTCCGTGCGCGAAGTATCAGCGCCGGGTTCTTAAATTTTTATTTTCACTATAGGAGGAAGATTATGGGAGACGTCACGCACGAGCAGGCAAATCTAATGTTACGGCTGTACGACATCCGCCGGGAGCCTCGTCTTCGCGAGGCTCGCGATTGGTTCATGAATAACTTCCGGTCTACCTCACCGGAAGATGTGATGAGGCAGTATCCGCCTGCCAGCCAGGAAAATGCTTATTTCCGGATGGTGATGAGCTACTGGGAGATGGCGGCGAGCATTGTCAATCGCGGGCTAATCGACGAAGAACTTTTCTTCGAAAACACCGGAGAGCAGTGGATTGTCTGGGAGCGGCTGAAGCCGATGGTTCCCGCGTGGCGCGGACTCTTCAAAAATCCGCACATGCTTTCAAACCTGGAGGAACATTGCAACCGGCTGGAAGCCTGGCGCGAAAAACGCGCTCCTGGGACGACTCAGGCGATGCGTGACATGTTCGCGCAGATGGAAAAGGCGGCCGTGGCAGCGAAAAAGTAGCGGCCATTCAGCGCCACAAGATTCTGCGCACCTTTTTTTCCGGTCGCGAGGCAGAAAGGATGCTCTTTTCGCCATGGGATTCGGCAATTTTGTTAGGTTTCCCCGGCAAAATTGTGATAGCTTTTCGCAGACCCCGCGATCGGATTTTATTCCGAATCATGGAGAAATTCCTGAGCCTTGGCTTAATTCGCGGCCCTGCCAAGGGCGTCCGGTAAGGAAAATCTAAATGAATTTTCGCTCTCCAATCGTTTGCATGCTGGTCTTCGCAATCTGCCTGGCAATGGTCCTTCCTCCGGACGTGGCTGCTCAAGCGGCGCAAAGCGCTGGAAAAATTACCGCTGTGGTACCCATCGTCAACGTGACTCGCGGCCCGCAACAAGTGAGCGCGTCAACATCGCAGCAGGTATTTTGGGGCGACGTTATTAACACCGGCCATCTCGCGCGCGCCCGCATCGCGCTAAATGACGGCTCGATTTTGAGCGTCGGCTCGGATTCCAATTTGACGATAGCGAAACACGATGCCGGTCAACAGCAGACCGATCTGGATTTGAACTATGGGCGCGTTCGCGCCAAGGCTGCCAAACTCGTGAAACCGGACGCTCACTTTCAAATCCGGACGTCCGTCGGAGTTGCCGGCGTCGTCGGCACCGAGATGGTCGTAATATTTGGCGCCGACGGAAAGATGCAGGTCATCTGCATCGAGGGCGCTTGCAAAGTCTGTGACCTTTTGGGACATTGCGTTCTGATGAAGGGTGGCGAGGAATCCAGCATTCGCAGCAACGAACAGCCGTCTCAACCTAACCCAGCGACGCCGATGAACGTGACCGAAGCTATGAATACTACCGCGGCGACCGGTGCTGGTGCTGCCGGCGGCGGAATCGGTGTCGGCGCTGGAGTAGCGGCTGGCGTTGGTGCAGCGGTGGCAGCCACAGTCGCAGTCGTGGTCGTGCGCGTGGTGACCAAGACGCAAACTTGCAGTACGCCCCCGCCAACTGCGGTTCACGCAGATTGCGTAAAGGTCAGCGGCGGGACGGGAAAATTGAACGGCCAGCGAATGCCCTAGCTGACCCGTGCGTCGCTTCGGCAACTGCTAAAATTCAAAAAGGTCATTGCTCACACAACTTCTCTTTCGCTTTCTGATTGACGGCTTTGTTGTTTGCGTCTTGGCGGCGATCAGTGACGTCTTAAAACCCAAGAGCTTCGCTGGACTTTTCGGAACCGCTCCATCGGTGGCTCTGGCCACGCTATACCTGACTATCTCCTCCCAAGGACAGGTTTGCGCCGCGACAGAATCTCGCTCGATATGATCGCGGGCGCGGTGGCATTGTTTGTTTTCGCATCTTGCGCGAGCTGGCTGCTGATGAAGCGCAACGCGTCAAGCTTGGTCGTAACGGTGAGTTTGATCCCTGTTTGGCTTGCCACCGCATTTGGGCTTTGCTTCTTGCTGCTGAGGTAAATGACCTTGAACGTCAGCGTTAATTTATCGGCCCTGCGCGAAGCGAAATGGCACCAATTCGCTCTCCGATTTTTCTTTGGAGGGAGCATTAGTGTACTCGCGGGCGTGATCGCGGAAAAATATGGGCCCGGAGTCGGTGGGCTGTTCCTGGCCTTCCCTGCTATTTTTCCAGCCAGCGCGACGGCACCGGCTCAGGCGCAGGCGCTAGATCGCACGAAATTTTTCAGCTGCCAGCGATTCGCGCCTGAAATGATTCGTTCGAAATGTGCCCCCCGATCACTCTTTCTTGAAAGGCCGGAGCGAGAGCAAAAACTGCAACCCGAAATAGCCCACAAAATATGGCTGGGTGGATCCTGCAGGTTGCAAACTACGCCCGGCCATCAAAAGCAGGACTACAGGCGGATGTATCTTGTAGCGCAGCCCGTCTTCCAGCGTTTCGCGGTCGGAGGAGGGATGGAATGTTCCGGTGGCGTAAAATTCCGCGTCCATTTCCAGATTCTTCGTAAATTCGTGGCCCACAACAAGCCCGGCCAGCCATCCCGCGGCCCTAGATGAACTAGATTATAGCCACCCTCCCAATTGATATTGATCGGGCCTAGCTTCTTCGAAAATTCCAGCGGCAAGATCAAACTTGCGCCGCGCGGCGTGATTCCTCGCTCGACGGAATTGTTCGGATTGTTGAGGGAAAGCTGTGGAAGCGACATGGCAAATCCCGAGTCTCGATTGTCGTAGAATCGCCACTTCCCTCCCAATTGATCCTGCCCCAGCCCGTATTTCGCGGGCGCGGAATTATCCACACGCAGCCATGCATTTTCGTAGGTCAGCTGGATGCGGTCGTCGATACCAAAGTTGATATCCACGTCCGGCGTGTGCATGATCGATCGGTTGGGGTAAAGAAAAGGCATGTACCCCAAATTAATTTCCCATTGCAGGTTTCCGGGCGTGTGGGCATCGTTGGTGTAGTACGGTGGCCCGCCTTGCGCGCAGGCCGATGGACGGAAAAATGCAAACAACCAAAAGAGCGAAATCCCAAAGTTTCTAAATCGGCTAGGAAAGACTCCTTTTATCACCCGCGGAATTTTTGATTGCATTCTTGGACGCGAATCCTAGTCCGGTCACGGAGCTCATGCCTCGGCGTTTTTTCGTACGTCTAAATAGTAATGAATCGCCGGCGTGAACACCAACGACAGCACCATGGAGCTCGCCAACCCTCCGACCACCACAATGGCCAAGGGCTTTAGCATTTGCGAACCTGCGCCAATCGCCAATGCCAGCGGAAGCATTCCCGCAATTGTGGCTAAGGCCGTCATGGAGATGGGCCGAAGCCGTCTGCGTCCGGATTGTATCATCGCGTCGCGCGCGGAAAGACCCATGGCGCGGAACCGCTGCTCCGCATCCAAAAGCAAAATACCATTCTTAGCCACGATGCCGATCACCATGATCATTCCCATGAAGGATGCCACGTTAAACGTCGTGCCGGTAACGAGCAATGCCAACAGCCCTCCAAAAGTCGAGAGCAGCGCTGATGCAAGAATCGCCGTGGGAGCCGAAAACGTGCGAAATTCGAAGAGCAGGACAACGAACAGCAGCAGCAAAGCCAGTAACAGCACTCTTAGTAGATCGTGGAACGATTTTTGCTGTTCTTGATAACCGCCGCCATATTCGATTCGAATGGAAGCGGGTAGCCGCAAATCGTTCACGACTTTTTGGACCGCAGCCACGCCTCTGCCCAGGTCAACTCCTTCTAGCCGCGCAGTAACCTCCACCAGCCGCTGCAAATTCTCGCGCCGAATTTCCGTTTGTCCTGGATCTTGCGTAATAGTCGCGAGGGAACCCAAGGTGGCCGTGCGCCCGGTGGAACTAACCAGCAGCGTGTTGGACATGCGATCCAGCGAAGCGCGGCTTTCTTCCGGGAAACGAACGCGAATCGGGAACGCGCGATCGTTCAAGATAACCGGCGTGGCCGCAGGTTCGCCTTCCAGGATCGCGGTCGCGTCCGTCGAAATTTCCTCGGGAGTGAATCCTGCGCGCGCCGCCACCGCCGAATCCACCTGAAAGGTCGCAACCGGCCCGCTGATCGTGTTTTCAATGCCGTCCAACACATCCACGACGCCTGGAATTTTACCGATCGCATCCGCCACACGCGGCGCCGATTGCTGCAACAACTGCGGGTCCTGGCTGAACAGCTTAATCACTACGGGTTCCGGCGCGCTCGTCAAATCGCCGATCATGTCCTGCAAAACCTGTATGAATTCCACGTTCAGCGCCGGTTCAGTTTGTTTAATTCTTGTGCGGACATCTTCGATGATTTCATCGATGCCGCGATCTCTTTTCTGTTTCAGCCTTACCGTGAAGTCGCCGCGATTCGCTTCCGTAACCGCCGCCAGACCCAACTGCAATCCCGTGCGCCGCGACGTGTTCTCCACTTCCGGCGTGTCGCGCAGAATTTTTTCCACGCGCTGAAGGATGCGGTTCGACTCCGCCAGCGAACTTCCCGGCGGCGTGTAGTAATCCAGAATGAATCCACCCTCATCCATCGCAGGCAAAAGATCTGTCCCCAAAAGCTTGTAGCAAACTAGCGAAAGAATTACGATCGCAATCGAACTGGCCCACAGAAGCACCGGCCGCTTCAGTACGGCGGTCATCACCCGCTCGTAGAATCGAACGATGCGTCCAAAAAAGCCAGTGGTGTGCTCCTCGTCCTTCATCAACTGGGCCGAGGATCCTTCTCTGACATGCGCGCCCGGTTCGCTCGCGGGCGAACCCTTCTCGCCTGTTTTTCTGCGAACCAGAAACTGGCTCAGCGTCGGCGTCCAAACCATCGCCAGTACAAGAGAACTCAACAGCCCCACGGTCATGGTGATGGCCAGCGCGCGGAAGAAACTGCCCGTCACACCGGTCACCGAAATGAGCGGCAAGAACACCACGATCGGAGTTATCGTTGAGCCCACCAGCGGAATGGCCATCTCGCGCAACGCAAGCTGAATTGCTTCCTGACGGCCCTCGCCGGAATCTCGGTGCAGTACGATGTTTTCCAGAATTACGATGGCGTCGTCGATCACCAATCCAACCGCGGCCGCCAGCCCACCGAGCGTCATCAAGTTGAAAGTCTGCCCGGTCATCTTTAGCACGATGCAGGTGAGCAGAAGAGTGGCCGGTATCACCAGTCCTGCGACCAAGGAAGTTCCCCAATCTCGGAGGAAGAGCACGAGTATCGCGGACGACAGAATCAATCCCAGAAGGACGGCATCGCGCACGCTGGTAATCGAGTCATGGACGATGGTCGATTGATCATAGAAGGGCTCCAAATGCGTGCCGGGAGGCAACGTCGGCTGGAGCGCCGCTATTTGCTGGTGAATTTCGTCCGCCACCGAGAGCGTGTTGCTGTCGGGCTGCCGATTCACGCTCAGGAGCACGGCCGGTTTTCCGTTCGCAGTAACTACCGTGTACACCGGCGCCACTGAAGGCATGATGGACGAAATGTTACCCAATCGAATCGGCGTACCGGTGGGCGAAGTTTTCGCAACGATCTGCCCGATCTGCTCGGGCGTGTGAACCTGTCCGCTTACTAGTCCCAGAACAAGGCGGTGGTCTTCTTCGAGCAAGCCCGGCGAATCAATCAAGTTTGTGCGCCGAATCGCTTCGAGAATATCCGGCACGGTGACACCGCTCGCGAGCAACCGGGCTGGGTCGGGCGTCAGCTGAAACTCCGGAACGCGGCCGCCCTGAACCAGCACGGAAGCCACCCCATCCAGCCGGTTGATGCGCGGTTTTATGTCGTAGGTTGCGATTTCCCAAAGCCTATCTTGCGGAAGTTGATCGGAGATGAGGCTATAGCCGATGATCGGAAAAGTTGCGAACGTCAGCCGGTGCGTTTCAATCTTCGCGGTCGGTGGAAGCTGGCTCTGCAGCCGCGCTACCACGGCATCGACCCGCTGTAACATTAGCACCATGTCGCTGTTCCAATCGAAAAAAAGGTCAGCCTCGGCCGACCCGCGGCTCGTTACGGATACCACCCGCGTCAATCCCGGCACCGCATTGACCGCTTCTTCAATGGGGCGCGTGATGGTCACGAGCATCTGATCGATGGGGGTAACTCCGTTATCGATGCCGATTACAATCCGAGGAAAATCTGTCTGCGGGAATACGGAGACTGGAATCGTGAATGCAAGATAAGCGCCGACCAGCGTAAGGCTGGAGACCAGAAAAAGAATTGGCCGGGATAGCCGCTGAAACCACGGCGCTGGCGCCTTGCCTGCAATTTCGTTGGAACTGCCCGGCGAAGAAGTAGACATTCGAGCTAGTTCTTCTCCTTACTTCCCGGCTGCGGCGCTTCGTTCTTTTGCTGGGATTTATCTTCAGCTCCCGCGTCGCTGCCGCTCGGATTCGACGCTTGCACGATGATCGCTGTACCGTCCGGTAAACCATATCCGCCGGACCGAATCACCGAATCGCCTTCGTTGAGACCGGAAAGAATTTGAATTTCGTTGGCGCTGTGGATTCCCGTTTCCACCGTTCGTACGTGAGCTTTTCCCTCGGAGCCCACGATCATCACGTAGTCAGCACCTTCGGCGTTCTTGAATACCGCAAGCGCAGGCACCAGGAGAGCATCCTTTTCCGTTTTTGCGACGATTGAAACGGTTACGGTTACGCCCGGCTTCATCGATGGATCGGGCTTGTTCGCTTCCAACCAGACTTCCACGGTTGTGCTACCCGGGTCCAGCGTGGGACTTACCAACGTAACGCGTCCGGCAATTTCTTCGGTGCCGCCTCGCAGCTTAATCTGTGCTGGATTCCCAACGGATAAGAGCGCTGCCTCATCCTGCGCGATATGCGCTTTCGCGATAAGTCTCGAAGTATCCATTACTGTGAGCAATGGCTGATTGGCCGTGGCCATCTCGCCCGGAAAAAGCGGGCGGTCGGTCACCACTCCATCGATGGGGCTACGTATTTCCGAGTAGGCAAGCTGGGCTTGAGCGCCCAGGTACTTGCCCTTTGCCGCTGAAAGCTGCCCTTGCGCCGACTTCAACGCTTGCTCTTTGCCGATGCGCTTCAAATCTTCGAGCTGCTTGTCCGCCTGTTGAAACGCGCTGCGCGCTTGCGAAAGCGCGACTTCAGCGGAGTCCAGATCGCGCCGCGGCATAGCTCCCTGTTGAAACAATTCTTTCCGGCTGTCATACACTTTCTTCTGTGCATCCAAAGCGGCCTTTGCCGTGGCCGCATCCAACTCTGCTTTTTGAATTTGTTCGGGCAGGCTCGCACCCGTTGTCGCTGCGTAGCCTGCCTGAGCCTGCTCGTACTCTCCGGCACTTTGCTGCGCGGCGGCCGAGAGGTCGGCATTTTCCAGGACTGCAAGCAGTTGTCCTTTCTTGACGTGGCTGCCGCGCTGCACCAGAAACTGTTTGATGGTCGAGCTGATCTTCGGCGTGATGATGGCCTGCTCTCGCGGGAATACCAAGGCTTCGGCCGAAACTGTTTGTGCAATGCTGCCGCGGTGGGCTGCGACAACTTCCACCGGGACGACCGGTTCTTTCTCTTTCGTACTTTTGCCGCAGCCGCCGAGCACAAGCAGCGCGACCGAAAACACGCCGAGAAAAAGTTTATGTTTTCGCGACATTCCTACAACTGGCGCCCCGAGCTTCATGGTGTCGTATTTACTCCCGTAAGCGTCTGAAGATTGGCCAAAGCTACGCGGTACCGCACCGCTCCATCCTCATATCCGTTGGCCGCGCGAACGAAGGAGTCTTGCGCGTCCGTCACTTCCAATATGGTCGTTTCTCCGCCTTTGTATCGAAGATTCGCAAGTCTCAAAGCTTCCGAGGCGAGCTCGGCAGAGCGACCGAGTCCCGATAATTCGTTGAGAGACGTCTGCGCTTCGTCATATCGCGACTGAATTTCCGCCAGCAGCTTTCGCTGAGCAAATGAAAGTTCGCGCTTCGCCTGCGCTTGGCGAAGTTCCGCTTGTTTCACGCGGCTCTGGGTGGCGCCCCAATTCCAGATCGGAATGGTAACCGAGGCGGACGCGGACGACCCGAGGTTCGGGAATTTACGGCCAATGATCACGCTATTCGTGGCGAACTGAGCTGCGTCTATCCCGTAGAAATAATCTATGGTGAGCGTAGGCAGATAGCCCGCGCGTGCAGCCGACGTGCTCGCGCTTTCCTGTTGCACGGCAGCTAATGCCGCTCGAATATCAGGATTATCCCGTCCCGCTTGCTGTTTCACTTCCTCCAGCGTCGGCAGCAGAACGTTGGCGTGAAGGTCTTCGGCAAGTTCGAAATTGTCGCTGAAGTCGTGGAAGAGCAAAACTGACAGATCCAATCGCGCGCTACGCAGGGCCAAAGTCGCCTCCTGAAGCTGGCGCTTGCGGTCCTGCATCTGCAACTCTCCTTTGATTGTGTCGGAATGCGCTACTTCGCCGCCATTCTCCAGGTTGCGAGTCAGCTTGAAAAAATCGTCGCCTTCCTGCGCCAGCTTTTGCGCTGATTCGACTTTTTTCTGCGCCGCCAATACGGCGAAATAATTTTGCACAACGGTAACAACCAGTCCCCGCGAAGCAATTTCAGCGCGTGCACGCGCCAGCGCCGCGCCTGCGGCGGCTCGCCGGTATTCGTAAACTCCTGCCAAATCGAGCGCTTCGTGGACATTACCCTGGCTGATGTATTCGTGCACGGCGTTGTTCGCTATATATCGCGGGCCACCGAGTCCATTACCCTGGGTGTAGAGCATTTCATTGTTGTAGTTGATGGTGGGCAACAGCGCATCTCTCATCAGTTTTTTATCTTCCCTGGCGATTTGCGCCTCGGAAACGGCTGCCTGGAATTCGGGAATATTCGTGCGCGCGAGCTTCAAAGCGTCTTCCAGGCTCAGTCGCGGCAGCGACTCTGCCGGCTTATTCGCCTGCGAAAACGGGGGTTGAGCGGCCTGAAGAACTACAGTATCGCTAGGCTCTTGGGCCGCCTGCGCGCGCAGCGCAGACCCAACCGGCGCGAGCAGTGGCATGCATATTAGGAATATCAATCTGCGGACTATCTTCACAATTCTCTCGCTTCAGCGGAGGGCCGCAGAGACCGGCTCATCGCCGTCATGAAGCATAAAGATTCACAGATAAACGCACGATTAACGGCAGAAGGTGTTAGGAAGGTGAAGGCTTGTTTGCTGCAGGGATGTACACGGTAAATGTGCTGCCCGTTGCGTCCGAACGAATTAACTCGATTCGCCCGAGGTGCGCTTCGGCGATCCATCGCGCGATGGAAAGCCCCAGTCCGGCGCCGCCATCTTTCTCTGCGCGCGAGCGCGCCACGTCGGCACGGAAAAATCTCTCAAAAATACGGGAACGCATTGACTCTGGGATGCCCGGGCCTGTGTCAGTGACGTTCAGCTCATACCCGCCGGGTAGCGAATGGCTGGTGACGGAAACATTTCCGCCAGCGGGCGTGTATTTGATCGCGTTATCCAGAAGATTCAGAATCATCCGTCGCAGCAAATCTTCGTCCGCGTTCACCGGCATTTCATCAGGCGTGGCGACCGCCAAGGTCGTGTTCTTGGCACCGGCTAGGGCCCGTGTTGCACGTACGCAATCTGCTACGAGCTCGTCCAAATAGAAATCCGTGCGGGAGAGTTGATATTCGCCCGCATCCGCGCGCGTGAGCGTGAAAAGGTCTTCCACGATGCGCGACAGCCGCTGCGCCTCGTGATGAAGCACCGAGAGCGACTCGCGATACTCTTCCGGCGGCCGCGACGGCTGAGACAGGGCCACTTCCGCTTCTCCGCGAAGAATCGAGATCGGCGTTCGTAATTCGTGCGAAGCGTCGGCAATGAAACGGCGCTGGCGTTCGAATGATTGATCCAGGCGGTCCAGAAGTTCGTTGAACGTCTTTGCCAGCCGGCCCAGTTCATCGTTCGCATTACGCACTTCCAGCCGCTGGTGCAAATTTGCTGCCCCCAAGCGTTCCGCTTGGATTCCCATCGCAGCAACCGGCGCAAGACTTTTCCTGGCCAGGAAATAGCCGCCGGTGGCAGCGAGCGCCACTCCCAGAGGAATCAGCCAGGCAAATGCCAACCGAATCTGGCTCAACATTTCTGCTTGTGAATGCAAGGAGCGAAGAATCAGAGCCAGCCAGGTCTTTCCATTCGCGGAAAAACGCTGCGCGTATGCGCGAAATCCACCCTTAGACCCTGAGATCGTCCGGTAGCTGCGATCTGTCTTAAGCGCGGCCTTCAGAAAACTCCGAACCTCGTCCGAAGAGAGCAGGCGGATTGCCCGCGACTCACTGTCCGGGTGCGACGCGGATTCTTTCGGCGTTACGACGATATCCCCACTCGCGTCCGCGATCGCAAGCGTAGTGTCGGCGACGCGATGCTCCAGCATCGCTTGCCGCGCCGCTCCCTGCAATCCACCCGCCTCCGTGTCTTGATTTTCATCCTGCAAGGTCACCAGAAAAGAGTTGGCAAGTTCCGCAAGATCCGCGTCAGTATGGCTCTCCGTGGCTTTCGCGAAAAGGAAATAGCTGGTGAGGCTGAAAATCAGCAGGATTATAGCCAGGACGACCGAATACCAAACGGTCACGCGCACGCGTACCGTCTCAAACATGGCTTTTCCTGCCCGTCGAATGGGATTTTGATTTCGCCGGGCGCGGCGCGTCCTGCTCCGACGAATTTTCCAATCGTGCTCCGTCCTGCGCGTTCCCAAAAAAATAGCCCGCTCCCCGCCGCGTGTGCAGCAGAGGCGCCTTCGAATCCGCATCGATCTTTCGCCGCACTCTGTTCACGTACACTTCAATCAAATTGGAAAACGGATCGAACGATTCGTCCCAGACGTGCTCCGCGATTTCCGCGCGGCCTACTACGCGTCCCGCGTTGCGGGCCATGAATTCCACGAGGGCGTATTCCTTGGTGGTAAGAGAGATGCGGCGGCCGCTGCGCGTCACGTTCTGCGCCGCGGTATCCACCACCAGATCACCGACCAAGATGTTAGGCGGGCGCAGTTCGCCCGAGCGGCGCAGCAGCGCGCGCAACCGCGCCAGAAGCTCGCGGAAAGCAAACGGTTTTGTAAGGTAGTCGTCGGCGCCGGCGTCCAGTCCGGAGATGCGGTCTTCGACGCCTTCGCGCGCGGTCAGCATCAGGATGGGAACGCGCTGTCCAGCCTTGCGAATTTCGCGGCAAACCGAAAATCCATCGCGGCCCGGAATCATGACGTCCAGGATGATCAGGTCGTAGGTGTTGATGTCCGCTTGATAGAGGGCGTCGTTTCCCGTCGTCGCGGTATCGACGGCGTAGGCTTGCTCTCGCAGGCCTTTCAGGACGAAGCGAAGCACTCCGGGATCGTCTTCCACCAGCAGAATCCGCATCGCAGCATCATACTGCAAATTTAGAGCGAAGCTGGGAGGCCGATTTCTGCGTGAGGAAACGGCGGGGAATGTTGGAGGCGCGGGTGGGAATCGAACCCACGTATAAAGGTTTTGCAGACCTCTCCCTTACCACTTGGGTACCGCGCCCTGGAATGAAAGTATAGCGAAACTTGGCGTCTGTTTCAGCCCGTAATGTGAGGACGACTCGCTCGCGCGCAAAGGTCTAGTTTACGGAATTCATCTTTATTTTATATGGAGTTCGTAAGGCAGACGGGCTTGCACCGGCTCCATCATGTTCAGGATGTGCTGTATGGTGGCTTCGAGCGATTCCGATTGACGCATCTGTTCCTTTTCGCGCTCGAAGAGCTGTTCGAAGAATGGTTTTTCTTCGGGAAGGCGGATGATGCGAACGGAATCGTTTGCGGGAATGTGCGCGAGCTGTTTCGCCACTTCGACGGCGCGGTCCGAGCCGCCTAGTTCGTCCACCAAGCCCAGACCTTTGGCCTGCGCTCCGGACCACACGCGGCCTTTGCCAACTTTGTCCACTGCTTCGACCGACATCTTGCGGCCGGATGCCACGCCTTTTATGAATTCGTCGTAGGTTTCGTGCATCGATTTCTCGATATATTCCTGCTGCGCGGACGTGAAATTCTGCTGCGCGGAAAAAAGCGTAGCGTTATCGCTGGTGGCCACGTAATCGGTGCTGATGCCCAGCAGATTATAAAGTCCCGAGACGTTCATCTTGCCGATCAGGACGCCGATGGAGCCGGTAATCGTGTTGGGATCGGCAACAATTTTGTCCGCAGGCGAGGCGATCCAGTAGCCGCCGGATGCCGCGACGTCGGACATGGAGACGACTATCGGCTTCACTTCGTGCGCGAGTTCCACTTCTCTGCGAATCACTTCGCTCGCGACTACTGAGCCGCCGCCCGAATCCACGCGCAGTACGATGGCTTTGATGCTCGAGTCCGTGCGCGCCTTACGGATATCCGACGCGACAGAATCGCCGCCCATAATAAATCCTCCGGCAGCGGTGGTTCCGGAATTTCCGGAAACAATCAGGCCGGTGGCGTGGATAATGGCGATTTTCTTCAGCGCAAGATTCGGAGGCGAGGGAGTAGAACGGTAGGTCCTCAACGAAATTGGATTCCAGCCGCCGGAGCGGTGTTTGAAGTAGTCCTGGACCTGGTCCCAATAAGCCAAGCGGTCAACGATTTTGGATTTCACAGCTTCACCACCCAAAAGCGGGCCCTGATTCAGTATGGCTTCAAACTTGGACGGATCCATTCCGCGTCCCATCGACGCTTCGCTGAGATATTGCTCGTAGATGCTATGCAGGAGCGATTCCACTTCTTCTTTGTGGGCAGGCGTGAATTTTTTTTCGGTGAACGAATTCGTGGCGGTCTTGTACTCAGCGATGTGGTAATACTCGGGCGCGACTTTCAACTTATCGAGCGTGCCGCGAAAGAAAACTGCTTCGGCCATCATCCCGCGAATGCTGACTGGAGCGGTGGGAACAAGCCAGATTTCCTTGCAAGCGCTGGCGAGATAATATTCCGGGTTTTGGATGCCGTCGTAACCCAGATAACAAATCGAGGGCTTGCCGCTTTTGCGAAACTCAACCAGGTGCGCGCGAATTTCTTCCAGTTTGCCCCAACCGGTTGCGAGCGGAGCGATGCGAAGCACCAGTCCGGTGACGCGGGGATCGGTGCGAGCTTGGTCGAGCGCTTCAGTGTAATCGTGGAGGACGGGAACGGTGCCGTTGAAGGCGCTGAAGAAATCAGGGGCGCGCTGCTCTTCAATTTGGCCGCTCGCATCCATCACCAGGACCGAGTTGGAGGCGATGCGCAAGGCTGGCTTCGAAGCGGACCAGAAAATCGCGATGATTACAAAAATCAAGAGCAGGATGATTACGATCGCTCGCCGTTTGCCCCAAGTCATAGCTGTTCACCTCTTCCCCACGCGCGGGTAGGAAATGCCTGATAACGCGGGCTGGTTGTGCTGAATCCAAGGTAGCACCGGGGCGCGCAAAATTCCAATTCGCGGTGTGGTAGTGTGTTCAGCACGAAAGCAAAGCCCTTCTGCTCGGCCTCTAACCGCTAAGAACATTTATGAGGCGTAGGCGGGCCGACGGGCGGGGGCGCGGCGGCGCAACTCTCGCGAGACTTTGGTGAGCCAGCGCAACTCGGTGCGGAATTGGGCGATGGTCAGTTCGAGCATCCATACGGCTTCGTGGTAGCGGTGGCCGACTTCACGGCGAACAGAGCGAAGCGTTGATTGTTCTCTGGCGAGTTCGGCTTGCAGGAATTCCCTCCTTCGTTCTAACTGACGTGCGGTGACTCCCGAGCGGGCTTGCCAGGAAAGCGCGAGCCAGGTGAGAAAAGCTGGGCAGTCGCGTTGGACGGCCCAGTCTTCGCGTTCGAGCGCGGACGCCAGAGCAGCGCGGCCTTTGGCAGTGGTGGCGAACACCCGGCGGTCGGGGCCCCCCGACGGTTCATCCGTTTCCGCGACAGCAATCATTCCGGTGCGCGCAAGTTTTTCCATCGAGTAATAAAGCTGCGGGCGGGAGATATCCACCCAATCGCGCCACTCGCGGCGTTCCAGCTCGGCGTTGGCCTGATAGCCATGCATGGGGCGTTCGGCAAGCAGGCTCAAGAGAACGAGATCGGGAGCGGTTAGAGTGCTCCGCTTATTTTTCGGCATCGCTTTCCCTCCGGCGGCGGCTCCAATACCACCACTGGCATTTTTCCGCGGGGAGCAGCGGGTTGCGAGCCTGGGCGACGGCGGCTTGAAATGTGTCGAGGCAACAGACGTCAATGCGCTGGCTGGTGATGCGGCAAAGTTTTTCGTACATTTTGCGGGGACTCTGGCGCGCGAGCCGGGCCATGGAGCCGATGCCCAGCAACTGAAAATCGCGGAGCATGGCGGGGCCCACTGAAATCAAGTCCTGCAGACGCCGGGGTTGGGAACCCATAAAAACCTCCTGTTCGTAGCAAGTTAAAAGGTCCGGTTTTTGTAGTAAGTGAGTTGTCCGGTTGACAGTTAATCACCCGCCGCCGTCGAGGCTGTGGGGAAGTGGGAATCCCGCGCTTTGGGCGGGATTTCCAAGCGCGGTGGGAAAGTCTGCTTTGCGACTTTTCCACGGCGCGGCTTCTGCACAGCCTCTTGCCGATCGCTACTGATCCAAGGCAGCCCCTCGGCGTTGTAGCGCCCCACGCAATGCGGCCCATAGCGGAGGCTCAGCGTTCCATCTAGGTGCTGATGCAAGGTCACCGTACAGCCCGCCAACGTGGCTCGCCAGCGTACCGGCTGGATCTGCAAAGACAGATTTTGAAAGCTCACCGTGTTGTCGCGGTTCACCGTGCGTTCAAACTGCAGCGAAAAGACCCCTTCCAAATCTCGCTGCCGGCACGCCGTAAAGGCACTGCCCCCCTGCGTCGCGGGCACCCGGAACCGCACGTTGAACGCAGCGATGTACTCTTCCTGCAGAAAAGCGTTCGCCGCCTCCACCGTCGTGATCGCCCGCAAGCGCAACTCTTGCGGCAGTCGTCCCTGCCAAGTGCCAAAATTGCGCTCGCTGCGTCCTCGTGCCTGGGGCGAGTAGGCCGGAATCATCCGCACTCCCAACTCCCGCAGCGCCCGTCCTACCTGCGTCACACGCGCGTGATCTACCTTCTGGCCCGCCTTGGGCGTCAGCCAAAAATGGCTGCCCCGGTCGCTATACAAGGCGCAGAACAATCCCTGCTGCTCGATCACCTCGCGCAAAGCGGCCATCACCGTCTGCGTCGATTCCTCCTGCACCAGTTGCGCGTAGTAAATCTCACTGGTGGCATCATCCAGAATCACGATCAGATCGTGCCAGCGCTCGTCTCCCAACCAACGGTGCCGGCTGCCGTCGATGTGCAGCAGCATCCCCGGCAAGGGTCGTCGCGGTCGTCGTTTGCGGTGCGCTCCGCGCTTGCGCCCCCGGGCCACCATCCCCGCTCCTTGCAGAATCCCTTTCACCCAGCTGTAGCTGAGCCGAATCCGATGCTCGGCCCCCAGCTTCTCGTGAAAGTGCTGCACATTCAGATCGAAATAATGCTCCCGGTACAGCTCCAGCACCCGCTCCACGGTCGCTAGCGGCACGCGCTTAGGCGAAGGCTTTCCTCGCCTGCGGTCGAACAACCCGCGGAATCCGAACTCCTCATAACGCTCCCGCCAGCGCCGCATATGCCGGTCACTGATGCCCAAGATCTCGGCCGCTTGCCACCAGCTGATCTTCTTGGCCATCGCTTGCAACATCACTTCCTGTACTTTCATCGCCCGCTCCATGGCGGCTTGTGTGTAGGAGTTCATGCCTTGCATGGTCCCCTACCACCGCCCGAAAAGCGGACATATCACTTGCTATCTCAACCGGACATATCATGTGCTACTGACAACCCATAAAAACCTCCTTGACAAGGGCGAGCTGTCCTGTTATCGTCAACTAGTCTTAATCAGAATAGTTGATTTAGCAAGGAGAATATTCCAGATGCGCGCACATATTTCAATTCTGCCGATGGTGGGACTGTTGCTGTTCGCGGGCTCCGTTTCCGCACAAGGAGAGAAGACAGTGAAGACAATCGAGGTGAAAAGAATTACGGCGGTATTACTGGTAGAAGAAATCGAGCCCTGCCTGAATTTCTGGGTGGACCGGCTAGGATTCACGAAGACGGCGGAAGTTCCTAATGGCAACAAGCTGGCCTTCGTGATTCTGCAGAAAGGCACTACGGAAGTGATGTATCAAACTTTCGCGAGCGTAGAGACGGACAACGCGCAAATGGCGAAAGACATGCAGAAAGGGCCGACGTTTCTTTATTTGGAGGTTGAAGATTTGGACGCGCTGATTGCTGCGCTAAAGGGCGTGCCGGTGGTGATGCCGGTACGGACAACGTTTTATGGAGCGAAAGAAATTGGCGTGAAAGAGCCGGCGGGGCACTTCGTTACGTTTGCACAGATGGGAGCGGCGCCACAGCACTAAGGAGCGGAGTCAGATCTGGGATGTTTCACCAGCTCGCTGGTGGTAATCCAGTGATAGTTTGCATACCAGTCCACGCTGTCAGGACACAACGAAACGTCTGAACCATCTTTCAGGCGCCTTGCGCGTAGCTGATTGACTTCTGCGTCCAGGGCGCCCCCTTGGAGGAATCAAGTTCTCTGACATAAGCAACGATTCGCGAATCCGGTGACCAGTAAAGGGCGGACACCGCGCCGCCCCAATAATTATGGAATAGTTTCTTTCTACCGGTCCCGTTGGGGTGGATGGCGTAGTAAGCGTCGCGATCTCGGAATGCGATCCATTCTCCCTCCGGCGACCATGTAGGGTCTGTTCCTTTGGAAACAAGTTTCTTGTCATTTTGCGACCAGCATTGAGATATAACCATTGGCCTCTGATCAACATTAATTGCGACTGCGCGAGTCTGTTTTGAGTTCAAATCAAGAATTCCCAGGCTCGCGCTGCCTGTAGAATGATTGACCAGGATCGAAACTAGTTTCGTCTGATCGTGAGACCAACACATGTCGATTGCCGGGACTTCTGGATGTTCCCCAAAGCTAAATCCATCCGCGAAAGGACTGAAGGGAATCCTTCAGGATAACTATGGCACGCTTTTTGAGCACAACTGCGTTAACGCCGTCGTGAATCTAAGCAAATGTCAGGCCGGTTTCCTGTTGCAACCGGATTAGTTCTGCGCGGACCGATTCTGTCGCCGTCGCCTCCGCAGAAAAAACTAAAGTGACTGCACAGAGCATTAGGCCGACTATTACTTCGCGCCAGCGAACGGCCGGGCGTTCACGCATGGTTGTACCTCCGCGCAGAACGATTGTGTGTGCGTTTTCGCAATTAACCCTTTCGCGACTAAGCGAGGATGCTAACGACATTCTTCCGACAAGACGCAACTGTCTGTGACACTTCCGGAGTGTCACATCGTGGAGCTATTTCTCACGCCCGACTTCTGGGCGTTTGAAGAGCAATGAGTGATGCTGCGAGATGAGTGTGTCGCGAAATCAGCGCGAGGGTTAGAATGCTGGGCGCATGCAACTCTGGTTCGCTCATGAAAGCGCTGTTACCCTCCGCGAGCAGCTGGTGACGCAGATCATTCTGGGAATTCTGAGTGACGACTTACGACCTGGGCAGCGCCTGCCGAGCACGCGAGAACTAGCGCGGCGCTTCCGTCTGCATCCGAATACGGTGAGCGCAGGTTACCGGCAACTCGATCGAGAGCATTGGGTGGAGTTTCGACGCGGCAGCGGGGTTTATGTCCGGGACACCAAACCGGAGAAAGCGCTGACGCCTGCGTTCGCGCTCGATCAGCTCTTGGGCGAACTTCTGCGTTCCGCGCGCAAGTTGGGATTTCCTTTGGCTACGGTGCGCTCGCGTCTGCGGCACTGGTTCGAATTGCAGCCTCCCGATCATTTCCTGCTGATTGAGCCGGATGAAGAACTGAGACGAATCTTGACTGCGGAGTTGCAGCGTGCGGTGATGCTGCCGGTGAAAAGCTGCCGTCTGCAAGATTCTGAACTTTCCGAAGAGTGCGAAGGCGCCATTCCGGTCACGCTCGCGGGCAAGGAGAAGTTTGTGCGGCAAGCCATGCCGGGCGGCACCGAGCTGCTTATTCTGCAGGTTCGTTCGGTGCCAAGCTCTCTGGCGAGTTGGTTGCCCGCTCCCCGCGGTGTTCTTCTCGGCGTCGCATCGCGATGGCCAGGCTTCTTGAAACTGGCTCGCACAATGCTGGTTGCCACAGGCTTTCATGCGGACAGCCTGTTATTCCGCGATGCACGCAAGGCCCATTGGCAACGAGGTTTGAAAGAAGCCGCCGCGGTAGTCTGCGACGAAGTCACCGCCAGCGAGCTGCCCAAGACATTTCGCATAGTGCCCTTCCCACTTGTTTCCGAAGCGTCGCTGACGGAGTTGCGACGTTACGAGCAGTTTATCCGCAATCCGCTCGTACCTTCCATCTGACACTCAGCGCGATGTGGCACTCGAGAAAGTGTCACAGCAGGCGCATCGCGAGTCCCAGCACAACTCTAGACTTATTGACGAGTCGAGAGGAGGTCATCATGCGACGAACACTCGCGGCAATGCTGATGGTGCTATTGGTTGCCCCCGAATTGTCCGCGCGAAACAATCGCGACTGGGAAAATGTGATGAAGTTGAAGCAAGGCATTTCTGTCGAAATATTGCTTTGGAGCGGAGAGAATCTTAGCGGCGCGATTGATGGCGTCAGCGATACCGGACTACAACTCGCCACCGATGATGCCAGTGCAGCGCAAGTCGGCTGGCTGCGCGATTTCGACCGCGCAAGCATCCGGAGAGTCGTGCGCGTCCGCGAGACTAACCTACCGGATAGCCGGCGCTGGATGGCAATGGGTGCGGTGGCCGGAGGCGCGGTTGGGGTGACGGCGGGAGCTATCGGAGACGCGGAGCATGGAAACAATGGGCGTTGGATCGTGGGAGGCTTTGCCGGAGCGGTCATTGGCTGGCTCGCCTCGATCGTTGCGGTCGGCGCGGCCGGGACGGTTGACGTCGCCCGCGCACTGCATCGACGCGAAATTGTGTACGAAGATCAGAGCCATCAGCCGCCGCAAACACCATGACCTGCCCGGTTCGCGTAAATGATGTCTGGCGGCTCCCGACCGATGGGACCTTCCGGACTTGACCGCGCGTTGACTAAGATTGTCTTGAAGATTCCCTTAGTGCGGAGAGTGGGATTGAGCGGCTCTTTGCTGTGCGGCTCTTGCCTGAGCTTGAGCCTGGGCTTGAGCTTGGGCCTGGGCTTGATATGGGTTTACAGCCGCGGCACCCGAGGGATAGGGGCCCGGTCCCGGCGGGCGCTGGCCTGAATTGAGCATTTGCTGGATCGCCTGGCCCATCTGAACTTGCTGCGCGGGCGCACCGTTTTGAACGGCCAACAGCTTCTGCTGGTCACCTATCAGTTCGGCGTTTGTTGGATAATAAATCCGCAGTACGTTGACCAGGTGCAGCGCGGTTGGATAATTTTGCTGCTGATAGAGTTGGTTGAGTTGGGTGCGAAACAAATTGCCGAGCTGCAGTTCTAAATTTTTACCCGCGGGACTGCCCGACTTGCCGGCCAGAATCGCCCAGTGCAGAGCTGAATCAGTCGTGGGTTCGAAGTAGCGTCCTTGGGCATAAGCGGCGTTTGCCTTCACCAGCAACGGCTCCGCGGGATCTGCAGACTGGACGACGGCAGCAGGCGCCGGTGGCGGAGCCGGGGCAGGAGCCGGCTTGCTTGCATGCACCGGTTCCGCGGGCGCTGTGGGCGGAGGTTCATTGGCCGCGTCAACTACGTCTATGATGCCGATGCCGCCGGGCCTGCTTTGCCAAGTCATGTCGAAAACGGCGCCTTCGCGAACGTCGATATCGCCGCCGCCGCTGGCTTTGGCGGGATGACGGCCGGGGCAAGAAACCAGTCCATCGATGGTGTAGTGTTGCAGGCCTTTGGGAACGTCGCTCGCGGCGAAAGCGGCGGTTGAGAGATGGTACGTTTTTCCGGCAAGCGTCATTTTCAGATCGGGCGTGCACATGTGGCGGTCCACGACGTACTTCAGCATGATCGTCGCTGTGACCGGTGCCGGTGGGGGCGGAGCAGCCTTCGTATGCGGCTTGAGAAAATGCCACCCGACAAATGCGGCGAGGACGACTGCGACGCCTGCGGCGATCGGAATTAACGGCAGCTTGCCTGGCGCGGCTGCGACGGAGGGGGTTGGGACTTGCGCTTCGCGCACCCCAGCAAATTCGGTGTTCTGCGGCGCGACAACAATTGTGCCGGAGGGCGGCGCGGTCGCCTGCGGCGGCACAACAATGGTACCGGAGGGCGGAACGGTCGACTGCGGCGGGGTTGCTTGCGGCGCGTTTAGGACCGGCTCTGGCGAAACGGCCTGGGCTGCATTTTCTCCGTGAGGACGGATGCCCTTGGCGTGCAGGCCGGCGATAAGCGCGGGAATGATGCCGGGAATTTCGCCTGCGCGAAGGCGCGTGGCGTTCGCTGCGGCCATGGCTTGTTTCCAGCCGGGCCTGCGGTGCGCGTATTCATCGTGAGTCAGATCGAGAAGAAGCGGCAGGGTGGCTTTGTTGGCTTCGACGGCGCGCACGATTTCGCGCGTAATTTGATCTGACGGGAGCGAGCGAGGCGAGATGATGATGGCCATGGCTTCGCAGCCAGAAATGGCTTTGAAGGTCTCTTCGAAATAATCCGCGCCGGCGGGACAATCGCGTTCGTAATACCAACTGCTATAACCGTGGGACTCGAGGTGCTTGGCGATTTCGTGCGCTACGTCACCGTCTTCTTCCACGTAACTGACGAAAATCTTCTTGGGGATGGAATCCATTCCTTACTCCAAGGGCCAAATTGCTTGCAGAGCTGAAACTGGAAACATTGTCTAATAGCCGTTGGCGTATTTGCAAACGCAAATCGAGTAACGGTACTCGCCATTTGGATGGGATTTGACCCTATGGCGCGGTTGTGTTCGTAGCAAGTTAAAAGGTCCGGTTTTTGTAGTAAGTGAGTTGTCCGGTTGACAGTTAATCACCCGCCGCCGTCGAGGCTGTGGGGAAGTGGGAATCCCGCGCTTTGGGCGGGATTTCCAAGCGCGGTGGGAAAGTCTGCTTTGCGACTTTTCCACGGCGCGGCTTCTGCACAGCCTCTTGCCGATCGCTACTGATCCAAGGCAGCCCCTCGGCGTTGTAGCGCCCCACGCAATGCGGCCCATAGCGGAGGCTCAGCGTTCCATCCAGGTGCTGATGCAAGGTCACCGTACAGCCCGCCAACGTGGCTCGCCAGCGTACCGGCTGGATCTGCAAAGACAGATTTTGAAAGCTCACCGTGTTGTCGCGGTTCACCGTGCGTTCAAACTGCAGCGAAAAGACCCCTTCCAAATCTCGCTGCCGGCACGCCGTAAAGGCACTGCCCCCCTGCGTCGCGGGCACCCGGAACCGCACGTTGAACGCAGCGATGTACTCTTCCTGCAGAAAAGCGTTCGCCGCCTCCACCGTCGTGATCGCCCGCAAGCGCAACTCTTGCGGCAGTCGTCCCTGCCAAGTGCCAAAATTGCGCTCGCTGCGTCCTCGTGCCTGGGGCGAGTAGGCCGGAATCATCCGCACTCCCAACTCCCGCAGCGCCCGTCCTACCTGCGTCACACGCGCGTGATCTACCTTCTGGCCCGCCTTGGGCGTCAGCCAAAAATGGCTGCCCCGGTCGCTATACAAGGCGCAGAACAATCCCTGCTGCTCGATCACCTCGCGCAAAGCGGCCATCACCGTCTGCGTCGATTCCTCCTGCACCAGTTGCGCGTAGTAAATCTCACTGGTGGCATCATCCAGAATCACGATCAGATCGTGCCAGCGCTCGTCTCCCAACCAACGGTGCCGGCTGCCGTCGATGTGCAGCAGCATCCCCGGCAAGGGTCGTCGCGGTCGTCGTTTGCGGTGCGCTCCGCGCTTGCGCCCCCGGGCCACCATCCCCGCTCCTTGCAGAATCCCTTTCACCCAGCTGTAGCTGAGCCGAATCCGATGCTCGGCCCCCAGCTTCTCGTGAAAGTGCTGCACATTCAGATCGAAATAATGCTCCCGGTACAGCTCCAGCACCCGCTCCACGGTCGCTAGCGGCACGCGCTTAGGCGAAGGCTTTCCTCGCCTGCGGTCGAACAACCCGCGGAATCCGAACTCCTCATAACGCTCCCGCCAGCGCCGCATATGCCGGTCACTGATGCCCAAGATCTCGGCCGCTTGCCACCAGCTGATATTCTTGGCCATCGCTTGCAACATCACTTCCTGTACTTTCATCGCCCGCTCCATGGCGGCTTGTGTGTAGGAGTTCATGCCTTGCATGGTCCCCTACCACCGCCCGAAAAGCGGACATATCACTTGCTATCTCAACCGGACATATCATGTGCTACTGACACCCTATGGCGCGGTTGTTGGGCTGGTTTTGCAGTTCTGATATAGTGGCCGCTCTCTGGCAGATGGAAATTTGGGAAGGCACGAGCTTTCCCGCTCCGGTCTGCCGGCAGGTGGAGATGGCAACTGCATGGCTGAAAAACCCTACGTCCCGCATCCGATAGATACTTCGAACATCAAGCTCGACGAGCTGCAGCCGCTGCTGGAAAAACTGGCACGGAACGCGCATGAAGTGTGGGCGCAGAAACGAATCGCAGACGGTTGGACGCTAGGGCCGCAACGCGACGATGCCAAGCGCAAGCATCCCTGCCTGGTTCCCTACGGTGAGCTGCCGGAGTCCGAAAAAGAATACGACCGCGCACTCGTGAATCAAACACTGAAGACGATACTTGCGCTGGGATATCGCATCGTTAAACGGTGAGAGATGGCAACTGCTCCGGGGTCCCCGCTAACTCGATCGTTTGACGACATGGACGATTCCTACGAGATTTCGTTCTGTCGCGAGAAAGTGGAAGCAGGTCACAAGCGCTATCTGCCTCTTTTTAATGCACTGACGCTGGCTCAGGAAATGATCCTGCCGGAATTTCGCGTCGCGGACGAGCGCGCGAAAACTGACCGTTGGCTCTACCAGATGATCTCCCTCTTTGCCGTGTGCGCGGGCTTGGTCGCGGTAATCCTGGGAACCTGCGAGATGGTTTTGCCAAATGTTTGGAAGACCATCACGGAAGCAGGATTGGCGAAATGTGAAGGCGTCGCGTCCGCCATTTGCCTGGTCTTCATTCTGATAGGAACCATCGCCAAACCGAAGAATCGTTGGCTACTGGCCCGCCACCGAGCAGAGAATTTGCGGCTGCTGAAATTTAAGACGCTCATGGATTACCGGCTGTGGTGCGACGAGCCCAAGCAGATTGACGGAGGTGGCGAAACGCCGGCCGATCACGTTCGCGCTGAGGTGGGGTCATCGGTGCGTGTGCTGCAGGGGCTAGTTTATGAAGATGTAGCCAAACGTGCTGCCCAAGGCGTCGTGCCGGATGCTTCTGAGGTACATTGCCCGGAGAGTTGCCATGAAGCACTGCAGGAAATAATTCAATATTACTGCGACAAACGGCTCGGCACACAAATGGATTATCTGGCAGCCAAAAGCGAAGAGGAAGAAAAGGGCGGCGCACTCACGGCTTTGTTGACGAATATTTTATTTTTCGTTAGTTTTGGTCTTGTTTTGTTCCACTTGCTACTCATTTTGATTCGGGATAAGGAAGGGAGCAGCGCGAATCCAACCCTCACCAGTCTGTTGCTTCTTGGTGCTGCGGTGTTACCCGCCGTGGTTGCAGGGATTCGTACCTATCGCGCATCGCGTGAGTTCGAGAGAAACGCGTTGCGGCACCGCGCAACGCTCCATTCGCTCGAGGGTCTGAATGTGGAGATGGGCAAGGCCAAGAACCTTGCGAGAAAATTCCGAATTGCGCGGTCCTGCGAGCTAATTCTAGAATTCGACTCTTGCGAGTTCATGCGCTTGCTGCGCGAAGTGGAGTGGTACGGATGAGTTGGTTGTTGATCTGTGCCACGGGCCTCGGGCTAAATGCTCTAGAAAATTAAATGCAACAAATTGCGCTATCGGGGGTTAGAAATGGGCGTTGAACATTCAGCGAAGAAGAGGACTGGCGCTGGACGCGAAATGTCTAATGTAAGTTTGGGCAAGGATTTACAGGGTTTCGGGAATGGCGCGGGCCTGGCGCGTGGAATAGAGTTCGAACGCACCTGGTCGCGGCGGACGCATGTGCCAGCGGGGTAGTGCCCGGCTTTGGGAATGCCCGGCTTTGGGAATTGATTGTGGTCTCTACCAGCAGTAAGATAGTTGCGAAGCTCGGGTTAGCAGCATGCTTTGCGGCGGTAGTTAGCTGGGGATGGGTTATGTCAGTCGAAAAAGTGCATGTTTGCCCTCACTGCGGAAGCGATATCGTCCGGCGTTCACATCGGCGCGGGCTGGTGGACCGTATATTGCGGATGGTTCGGTTTCGGCCGTATCGGTGTCAGGAATGCTACAACAGGTTTTTCAAGCTTGCGGCATGAGTTAAGGCAAGCGCATCCGACTCGCGTTAAACTGGCACTGCCACGCCGCTGATCCTTCTAGCTGACTTTTCCCTTGCAGGCCGCGTGATTGCAGTGGCAATCGATGTCCGGCGTCCGTTCCATGGCTTCGCAGGCTTCGCTGCAATACTTTTCGTTTGTCACGGCGCACGAGCAAACAGGATGGGCGCATTTTTTCGCTTCGGCCATCGATTCCTCCTCTTCAGTTCTTAGAGCTCCGAATCTTTCCTTCTTTAAACTCCGAATCCACAGGCGCTCCGATTAGCTGGCCGGGGTCGCAGGAAATGCATCAGAATCAGAACCAAGCCGATGATGGGAAGTATGTGAATCAGCCCGAGCGTCAGATGAAAGGCGATATAACCCAACAGCCACCGAATAGTGATTGCGAGTCCAATTACTGCGAGCATCGGGACTCTCCCTCCATCGTATGGGATCGAGGAGAGATTCTAGCACGGAGAAAGAGGGGGGAGGCTCATAGTTCTTCCCCCCATGTGGGTTATTCAGTGGCGCTGGCTGCGCGACGATTGAGATCGCGATCGGACTTGGAAACGTCAGAAGAAGATTCGCCGGTGGAGGAAATGTCCTCGGCGCCGGTATTCTTCAAGATTTCCTTGCCGCGCTTTACCTGCTCGGAAGTATCGCAGTGGACGGACAACAGAATTCCGCCCTTCTGAATGCGAGCTTCGTAGCGTTTTGCCTCATATTCGGGAATGCCCATGCCGATCAGGGCGCCAACGAAGCCGCCCACAGCGCCGCCCGCTCCCATACCGGCCAAAGCGGCCATGATCGGTCCAGCGGCGATGAACGGTCCAAGGCCTGGAATCGCGAGTGCGCCAATTCCAGCCAAGAGTCCCAGTGTTCCGCCGATGACGGCGCCAGCGCCGCCTCCCGCAGTCGCGCCTTCGGGGGCCTTGGTATCTTTATGAGTTGCGAGTGGCTTGCCACCGAGATTTTCCGGCAGAAGGACGGAAATATCCGAGTTGGTGAACCCGCTCTTCAAGAATGTATCTATGGCGCGTTCGACTGCTTCACGTGAACCGTAGATTCCGAACACTGATGTTTTCTTCGCTGACATTTTGTATTTCTCCTTTTTAAGAATCTAAATCCGTGCGAACGAAACGTTTACTGCTTCGGAGCGACTTCGAGTTGATTGGTAACGTTACCGGCGCCGGCAACGGCGGCGGCCTTGGCTTCCAAGCTGGCCTTATCATCTTCGGTGCGGACCGGCCCCTTTAGAGTGACCTTGCCGTCCTGGGTGATGATCTTGATGTTGTGCGCGTAGGTGGAAAGCGATTTGTCCTGCATGATCGACTTGCGGATCTGCTTGGTGGTGTTGCGGTCCGCCGGATTCATTTTTTGCTGATCGGCAGTGACGGCGCCCTTGTCGGCATCGCCTTGATTCATCTTGGTATTATCCGGAGCGGGCTGCTGGTTTTGCGGAACGCTTGCGAGCAGCGAGGCGCTAAGGAACAACGTCGTTCCCAGCACTGAAAAGTATTTTCCGAGCTTCATCTTTGAATCTCCTTTCGATCTTCATTGCAAAAAACAGTTTCTTTAGGAATTCCAAACCAAAAAAACCTGGAAACTAGACTTTGCGGAATAAGCGTACGCCGGCCCGGAAGACACAGCCATACAGGGAACGACGTAAATTGGCCCGAACAGCGCGGTATAATATTCGAAGACAAAGGCTTACATGAAAGGGTTTAAGCTGAGGTCATAGAGGGTCAGGCGGGCCGCACGTCTGGAGGCTGGGCGGTTCGTGGTAGAATTTGTTGCTGTTTCCTGGGTACAGCGCCATAGGGAAAATATGAAACGGCGCATCACAAGATGGCAAACACTCCCGCACATTCGCCTCTCCGCGAGCCAATAAAGTTAGAAGACGTTCTGATCACGGGCCAACTTTACCTGCGTCCGCAAAAGGGACGCGACCCGCGAGAAGAAGCGGAGTCTCTGCAAAGGCTCGCGCGTGTGATGGCGAGAGAACCGCACAAGCTGGTGGAGACGTTGCTGGAGATGGCTTTGCACCTTTGCAGAGCAGGGACTGCGGGCATCAGTTTGCTGGAAGAGCGTCCGGATGAAGAACCGGTTTTTCGATGGACGCACCTGGCGGGAGCTCTGGAAGGATACGTCGGCAAAGTAAAACCGAAAACTTTTAGCCCCAGCAGCATTTGCCTGGACATGGGAGCTCCGCAATTATTTTCATATCCGGCGAGGTATTTCGAATATTTCCGCGACGTCAGCCCACCGATTGTGGAGACTCTGATTTTCCCTCTTCCGATTGGCGATGAAATCAAGGGCACGCTGTGGATCGTGTCGCATGACGAAAATGTGAAATTCGATTCGGAGGACGTGCGATTGATGACCGGGCTCGCCGAATTCACTTCCTACGGCCTGCATCTTCTGGAATCTATCGAAGCGGAGCGCGCGGCTCGAAAAGAGCGCGAAGACGAAATCGAAGCCCGCAAGCAGACTGAAACACTGCTGCGGCAAACGCAATCGGAAATGGAAGCGATCATTGACGACCGCACATCGCAATTGCGGCAGCTTTCGGCAAGAGTGATCAGTTTGCAGGACGAAGAACGAAGACGCATCGCTCGCGAACTGCACGACAGCGCCGGCCAATACCTCGCGGCGATTGAGATGAATCTGAGCGGGCTCAAGAATTCCAGCATTGAAGAGCCATGGGCGCGCCAAATTTCCGACTCGCTGGAACTTGCCAACCGTTGTACCTCGGAGATCAGGACTATTTCCTACTTGTTGCACCCTCCGCTCCTAGACGAAATGGGACTGGCGTCCGCACTGGGATGGTACGTGGAGGGGTTTTCAGAACGAAGCGGAATTCGAGTGGAACTGGACGTTCCAAAAAGCCTGGGAAGATTGCCGCGAGAAACTGAAACTGTATTGTTCCGCGTGGTACAGCAGAGCCTGGCGAACATTCATCGCCATTCGGGCAGCCACGTTGCGAAAATTCGCATGGAGGCCGATGCCGAGAGCGTGCTGGTGGAAATTTGCGATGAAGGCCGCGGCATCTCGCCGGAGACGCTGAAAGGATTCGAGGCCGGCAAACGGCTGATAGGGGTGGGCATCGCGGGCATGCGGGAAAGAGTCAGAGTGATGGGTGGCCACTTTTCGGTAAGGTCCGACAAAGACGGCACAACTGTGGAAGTGAGGCTGCCACTAGCGGTGTAATTCTCCTCTTCAAACCACGCAATTTCTGCGGTCACGCAATAACAATTCTCGGATAAGTCGATCATGCCAATTATTCGTTCCTGGCTTGGCTCCTGCGCTGCCTCCCAATAGGGAACTCCAGCTGACGCTTCGAGTAGTGATGCTTTAGACAAAATTCCGCCCTATCCTCTATTAAAATCAGCTAGTTACGATCCCGTCCCTTAGTACTACCGGGCCATATCCACGCGCGATTGGGATTGTTACCTTGCATGTGTGCGGGGGAAACTGCGAATGCGACTGCGGGCAATCTCTAGGTGTCTTGAGCAGATTAAGAACTCACGCAGAACCCCCTTCGTTTTGGGATTGCGCACCAAATTTCTCCTGTCCATCGTTTTGATCATTGCCGGCCTGACGTTCGCGACGCTGCTGATTGTGGGACATACGGCCGAGGGGCAAGTACAAAGAGAGATAGAGAAGGACACGCGCAACTCGATCCTGACGTTTGAGAACCTGCGGGCGGAGCGGCAGATCGAAGAAAACCGCCGGGCCGAATTGCTCGCCACGCTTCCCAGTGTGAAATCCCTACTGTCCCAGGAAGACGATTCTCTGGTGATACAAGAAGCTGCGGAAGATTTGTGGCTTTCGGGCGGCTACGAACTTGCGGCGCTAGCGGACTGGAAGGGAAAAATCGTTGCGTTGCATACGTCGATACCTGGATTTTCCCAAGGCGTCGCGGAAGAGATGCTCTCACGTTCGCGAGGAATGGGCGAAACGGGTGGCTGGTGGTACGGAAACGGGCACCTGTATCAGGTAGCCTCGCGCCCCGTTCAGCTTGGCTCCCCCGAAGAGAACAAACACTTGGGAACGGTGATCGTGGGGCGCGAGGTCGATGCGAAGGTGGCGAGCGATGTAGGCCGCATCGCGTTTTGCCAGATCGCGTTCAGCTATGGCGGCGAGTTGGTGGTGAGTTCGCTCCCGGCGATGGATGACCGAGCGCTGGCCGACGAACTTCACAATTCGCCCGGCGCCAAAAACCTTCAGATCGGGAAGGAACGTTATCGCGCAAGCACCGTGGACTTGACCCCGGGGTCGTTTCCTCCAGTTACGCTAACGGTGCTGAAGTCCTACGCCGACGCGACCGCGTTCATCGCACGGCTCAATCAAGCCCTAATCGGGCTGGGATTGTTTGCGGTGATTGCAGGGGGCGGCCTAGTTTTTTTGATTTCGGATACGTTTACCAGGCCGCTGGCGACGCTGGTGAACGGCGTGCGCGCGCTGGAACAAGGCGATTTCAGCTATCCGGTGGATATGGACAGCGGAGATGAAGTTGCGGAAGTTACCGCGGCTTTCGACCGTATGAGAAGCACGCTGCAGCGGAATGAAGAGCAGAGCAAGCGGCTGGGAGATCAACTTCGCCAGGCGCAAAAAATGGAAGCGGTGGGCAGACTGGCCGGCGGAGTGGCGCACGACTTCAACAACCTGTTGACGGTGATCAAGGGCCACAGCGACCTGCTGGAAGAAAAGTTGCCACCGGCAACTCCGCAGCATCACAGCATCACGCAGGTGCGAAAAGCGACTGACCGCGCTACGTCACTGACTCGGCAGCTGCTGGCCTTCAGCCGCATGCAAGTATTGCAGCCGAAGATTTTGGATCTGAATTCCCTGATCGCCGATATCAGCAAAATGCTGCCAATATTAATCGGCGAAGATATTGAATTTAAATTTAAGCCGGAACCATCGTTGGGATTGGTGAAAGCCGACCCGACGCAAATCGAGCAAGTTTTGATGAATCTGGCGGTGAATGCGCGGGACGCGATGGAGAAACGCGGCGGCAAGCTGACGATTCGCACGCGAAATGTGGTTCACAACGCGGAGTATGCCAAGACGCATCCGCCGACGGTGCCGGGCCACTATGTAATGTTGGAGGTGGAAGACACCGGCCTAGGGATGGACGCGCAAACCAAGGCGCGAATTTTCGAGCCGTTCTTTACCACCAAGGAGTTGGGCAAAGGCACGGGTCTGGGCCTTTCGACGGTTTACGGCGTGGTGAAACAGAGCGGCGGATATATTTGGGTGGAAAGTGAGTTAGGAAAAGGCACGAAGTTTCAAATTTTCCTGCCGCAGACCGGAGAGATGGTGCAGGCGGCGAAGCCCGAACAAAGGGGAAGTTCATTGCGCGGAGTCGGCACGGTGCTTTTGGCCGAAGACGAGGAAGCCGTGCGGGAGCTGGCCTCGGAATTTCTGAAGGCAAGCGGATACACCGTGCTGATCGCGAGAGACGGTCTGGATGCGCTGGAGATCGCAGAACAGCGCAGAGGATCGATCCACGTGCTGGTTACGGATGTAGTGATGCCGCGTATGCGCGGGACAGAACTGGCGCGCAAGTTGAAGCGCCGCCATCCGGAACTCAAGATCGTTTATATGTCCGGATACCTTGAACATAATAGTCAGACGGATGGCTATGAGGCGGAGTCGTCCTTTTTGCAGAAGCCGTTTACGCGCGAGGGTTTATTGCTGAAGATCAGCGAAGCGATTAACAGCAAAGCCGAATCGCTCGAACCCGCCGCGGTTCGATAGTTCGCTGGAAAAATCTTCCCCGTGAGAAATTAACTTCTAGAAACCCTTCAAAGGCAAGTCTCGGGTATGAATTTTCAGTATGGAGCTAGGGCTTTGCTTCGCGGAGGAAACGCGCAGCTTCCTCGGGAGGGGTCGGATTGATGTAAAAGCCGGTGCCCCATTCAAATCCCGCGACTTTCGTCAGCTTCGGCATCATTTCAATGTGCCAGTGATAATGATCGTTGATTTCTTCTCCGATGGGAGAAGTGTGCAGCACGTAGTTGTAGGACGGGAAAGACAGTACGGAATCCAGACGCGCGAGAAAATCGCGCAAAATTCTGGCGAGGCTTCCGTAGTAAGGAGCGGGCATGTTTTCAAAAGCTGAACTGTGCTGGCGAGGAAGAATCCAGGTTTCGAAAGGAAAGCGCGGCGCGTAGGGAGCGAGCGCGATGAAAGAATCGTTTTCGAGAATCATGCGCGTACCGGTCTCGATTTCCTGGCGGATCATGTCGCAAAAGATGCAACGCTCTTTCTCGTCGTAATAGTGCTTAGAGTTGTCCACTTCTTCGCGAACGCGCTTGGGCACGATGGGAAGCGCGATCAATTGCGAATGAGTGTGCTCGAGCGTGGCGCCGGCGGGCTCGCCGTGGTTCTTGAACAGAAGCACGTAGCGAAAACGGCGGTCGTTCTTCAAATCCAGCATGCGGTCGCGATACGCCCAGAAAACTTCCTCGATGGCTTTCTCTTGCATGGTAGCCAATGTGAGGTTGTGGTCCGGCGTTTCGATGATCACTTCGTGCGCGCCGACACCGTTCATGCGATCGAAGAGGCCTTCGCCTTCGCGGTCGAGGCCGCCCTCGATGCCCAGCGCGGGAAACTTGTTGGGCACTACGCGCAGCGACCAACCCGGCGTATTTTTTCCGCTGCCATTGCGGCCGTAGGCGAGAATTTCCTGCGGCGTTTTGCCTTCATTGCCCGGGCAGAACGGACAATTCGGATTCCCCAGAATGCGAACGCTCTCGCGAATAAAATCCATCGGGCGATTGGCCCGATCCGTGGAAATAATCACCCAACGTCCCGTGATAGGATCCCTGCGAAGCTCTGGCAAGCTTTCCCCCCGTACTTACGATGATGCACGTACTACAAAGCAAATGAACTGCTGCGTGCGGTGAATTATTCTCTACTATGCCGAACGAGCACAAGGGCCGCAACAGGCTATTGCGCAGTTCCAGGTACTAGGAAGGGGTACCCGGAGAGAATTCTTGAGGCCAGGATTGGCTGTCAAGATTTGCCTTCGCTAAAAGCGGATTTATGGAGGCGCACGGTTGGCCTTTGTCCCACGCGTGTTTCGATTGCGAGGACGTCGAACCTCCAAGGAGTGTGGTTCAAGCGGCGCGCGCGAAGAAATTGGCGGGCCATGCGCGCGAGGTTGCGACGCTTTTCTTGATTCATGGAGTCTTCCGGCCTCGGGTGGCCCGGCTCCGCGGCAGCGCGGGTTTTCATTTCCACGAATGCGAGCACCGGGCCATCGTAGGCGACGACGTCGAGTTCGCCTTTAATGCCGGGCGAAGTAAAATTCCGCGCGATCACCAAGTAGCCTTCGCGCCGAAGGTACCAGTAGGCGTACGTTTCGCCACGCACGCCAGCTTTACGCGCGCGCTGTTTTGCGGATGGTTCGAGGCTCTGTTCTTCGGCCAGTCCTTTACTGGCGGCAAAATTCAAAATCGAGAACATGAGTTCGGGAAGCATTGTGGATTGTCCCGTCCGTAAAAACAAACGCACCAGATATGAAAAAACCCAGGCTCGCAGCGAACGCGAGCCCGGGCGTCTTTCAAAAACAACGTATCGCGCGCGCAATACTTATAACGTTCGCTCGATTTCGCTGATAATGCCATCGAGCGTGCGCACAGCGAACTCCGCTTGTTCCTCGTCGATCATCAGCGGCGGGCACAGACGCAAAGTAGTGTCACCAGAACCGAGAACGAGCAGTCCCTTGAGAAAGGCCATCTGCACGATGCGATTGCGCAGGTCGGGCGCGCGCTCCTTGGTTCTTTGATCGCGCACAAACTCGATGCCGATCATCAAACCGCGGCCGCGAACTTCGCCCACGATTTTATGCTTCTCGCGCCAGTTTGCCGTTTGACGCATGATGAATTCGCCCATGCGAGCGGCATTGGCCATGTAATTTCGTTCAAGTAAGCCAATCGTGGCGAGCGAAGCGGCAATGCAAACGGGATTGCCGCCGAAAGTAGAGGCGTGCGCGCCGGGCTTCCAGTCCATCACCGAAGCTTTGGTGATGATGGCGCTGAGCGGCATGCCGGAGGCAATTCCCTTCGCGGTGCAGATGATGTCCGGCTCGACGCCGGCGTAATCCACCGCCCACCATTTACCCGTGCGGCCCATGCCTGACTGCACTTCGTCGGCGACGAGCATGATTCCATACTTTTGGCAGATTTTTTCCAAGCCTTGCAGGAATTCCGCGGGCGCGGGCAAGTAACCGCCTTCACCCTGGATCGGCTCGACGAAAATTCCGGCCACTTCGTCGGGATCCACGCGGCGGCGAAAGAGTTCATTTTCGAGATAGGAAAGACAATCGGCGGAGGCGTTCTCCGGGCGGATTCCGTAGGTTCCGCGATAAGTATCCGGAAAAGGCATGTGGAATACACCGGAGAGGAGCGTGCCAAATCCCTTGCGTTGAACTGCTCTGCTGGCCGTTAGCGAGAGAGCACCCATGGTGCGCCCATGGAATGCGCCGTGAAACGCAACGAGCTTGTCGCGTTTCGTATGATACTTGGCGAGCTTGATTGCGGCTTCGATCGCTTCCGCGCCGGAATTGCCGAAATAAACGCGCTTAGGATCTTTGCCCGGCGCAATGGAGGCGAGCTTCTCGGCGAGCTCCACCATATTTGGATAATAAAAATCCGTGCCGGACATGTGGATCAGTTCCGCAGCTTGCTTTTGAATTGCTGCGACGACTTCCGGGTGACAGTGGCCAGTGGAAACGACGGCGATGCCCGCCGCGAAATCGAGGAAGGCGTTGCCGTCCACATCTTCGATCACCGCGCCAAGACCTTTTTTAGCGACGAGTGGGTAATCACGCGTGTACGACGGAGAAATAACGTGCGCGTCGCGTTCTACGAGCCGCTTGGCCTTGGGGCCCGGCAGCGGAGTAATCAGGTGCGGGAGCTTGGTTTCAATATTTGTTTCCGTCGCTTGCATGTCTTCCTCCAGGAAGTAAATTTATAAAATCTTTATCTGTCGGCACGCAGACCGGTTCCCGCCAGGTCATGCCGGGCAAATTATATGGAGGAAGAGGACTTAATCCACGCCGAAGAGGTTCGGGCGCTCGTGAGAAGGCTGGCTATGCAACGACAAAATGTATCTCGTGGGAATTTTCATTTGTACTTCCAACGGACACTACCGTCCCGCGTATCTTCCACTATGATACCAGATTCTGCGAGTTGTTGGCGTATCTCATCACTGCGCTTGAAGTCCCGGCGTTTTTTCGCCTGGATTCGTTCTTCGACGAGCGCTTCGATTTTCCCCGAGGAGAGACGCTGCTGATCCAGGCCAAAACCGAGTTTGCGGAGCTTTTCCTCGTCGTCATCGGCGAGCACGGCCAGCACTTTATCTGCTTTCTCCATGGCGGCGATGACGCGCGGCGCGTCCTGTTGCAGAAATTCCCGGCGGTCCATGGCCGTATTCACGTCGCGTACTAAATCGAAAACGGCGGCGAGGGCCAGCGCCGTGTTTAGGTCATCGGCTAAGCCAGCATCGAAGTCGTGTTCTGCTTTTTCCGCGCGCTTGCGGATTCCCGCGCTCGAGCCGGCCGGAAACTGCTCGGACTTGAGCCGGGATACGAAATTCCGCAATCGTGCAACCGAGCTTTCCGCTTGTTTCAGACTGTCCGCGGTGAAATTGAGCTGGCGGCGATATGGAACGGAAAGCAGCAGAAAACGGATGGTGGAAGGTTTTTGGTTTTTCGCGAAAAGATCACGCAGCGTGAAGAAGTTGCCGAGCGATTTGGACATCTTCTCGCCGTCGATGATCAGATGGTCGGCGTGTAGCCAGATTTTGACGAAGGGATGGCCGGTGGCGGCTTCACTCTGCGCAATTTCATTCTCGTGATGAGGAAACGTCAGGTCCACACCACCCGTGTGAATGTCGAGCGTGTCTCCCAGATACTTCATGGCCATCGCAGAGCATTCGATATGCCAACCCGGACGGCCGGGGCCCAGCCGCGTCCCCCAGAAATGCTCGCCGGGTTTCGGTGCTTTCCACAGCGCAAAATCGCGCGCGTTCTCTTTTTCATACTGATCGACATCGACTCGCACGCCGGTCTTCATTCCGGCCAGATCGATGTGAGAAAGTTTTCCGTAGTGCGGGAACTTTGCGATGCTGTAGTAGATGGAACCTTCACTCGTGTACGTGAGGCCTTTCTTTTGCAGCCGCTCGATCAGCGCGACCATGTCTTCGATATGGTCGGTGGCGCGCACCATTTCTTCCGGAGTATCCAGATGCAGCGCGTCCATGTCTTCCAGAAAAGCCTGGATATATTTTTCGGTGTACTCGCGGATGCCCACACCGGCAGCGGCTGCTTTCTGGATGATGCGGTCATCCACATCCGTCAAGTTCATCACCTGCATCACGCGATATTCGCGCGACCGCAAGAAACGGCGCAATACATCCTGAAAAACGAATGTGCGAAAGTTTCCGATGTGCGCGAAGTCATAAACCGTGGGCCCGCAGGTGTACATGCGAACTTCGCCTTTGTGAATCGGCTCGAGCGGCTCGAGGCGGTTCGTCAGCGTATTGTGCAGGCGTACGGCGGTCATTTTTTCGGCCATGGGAAAGGTGTAATTCTATCTGAGGCTTTGGCTTGCAGCAAAGGCGGAGAGGGGAAGGGTTTCCCCGCACTAGCCTTTTGATGGCGAGTCGGTGCCTTCCTATCCAGGTAATGGTTCGACACCAATGACGGCGAACAAATTCGATCTTTCCGGGGGTTTTGAGCTCCGGGAGACTGGCGGAGTTTTGTATAACGAGTTGATAATAATATCCGCCTGGTACTTTCGTACTATTTTTCCTAGGACTGGGCGTGTCGTAAAATAACAGCAGATCTTGCACTGTAGCGTCTTTGCTGCGAAGGCGAAAACCGATGAAAAAGCTAATGGTACTGGCAAGTTTTGCATTAGCGGCAAGCGCGGCTCATGCACAGTGTCCTTATGCTAGAGCGGCCGCGGCAGTCGCAAATGCAAGCTCGCGCGTTACGAGCGCTTCGGGTGGGCCTGGTTTTGTACCCTCGACCTTCCTGGGTTACTCGGAAGCGCTAACCACAGGCGAAGACCAGTTGAAAGCGAAGTCTGGGATAGCTGAAGCAGCGCGTACAGCTCAGGCCGCGAAGAATTCCGGCACCGAGAGGCCTGCGCTCGTTGCGCAGCAGGATGATGCGGGAAACATGGTGATTTCCAAGCCGCGCCAGGCGCGTCTGAGCTCATCGGCCAAACCCAACGGGCCAGGAACTCTCACTGCCGTCAACCGGCAAGCCCAATGATTTCGGAAATAAGCAATTCCAACGGTATACCTTAGATTCAATCCCGCCTCGGATCCCCATAGCCTATATTTTTACTTCTAATGCTGTGGGATTCTAGGGTTCCGGCGAAGGAATCCGAGAGCTCGCGGAACCAACCTCAGCGAGCTCTCAGACCAGCGCTCAATGCAGATTTACAATTGATACAACGATTACTTGCTTGCGGATATCTTTGATTCATTCCGGGGCGAATTTTTCTGCAACACTCCAACCAAGTGGCGGCCGGATTCGGGAACCTGGACATGCCCGCCTAACACGATTTCTCGCGCAGTGAGATGGCGGCCATAGACGTCCGCGGTCGCGTCGTCATCGGGCCGAAGCGTGGAACCTTCCAGTGAAACGCCGGCAAAGAGACCGCGCGTTCTCGAGTAGCTGAGAACTTCCGCTCGCATGAAGGCGTCGGTGTCCACGGTCGCATCGCGGCCCACGGGACCTGCCGCAATCGACGCGTCACCGCCCAATTTTACTTTGCTATCGAGAATCGAACTCGCGCCTCTGTCGTTCATAATTAACAGAACAAGATCGGTAGCTTGTCCGCCGATTTGAAACCCAATACTCCCGCCTTCCAGCGCATACATCGCCGGCGCGCCCCACGGTCCCTTAAACTCCTCGCCTCTCCTGCAAACCATCGCACCGCGGCCGTAACTTGCGCCAATCACGAAAGCTGCCTTGAGCACCGACGGGAAAACGATGACGCACTTGGCATGTTCCATCACTTCTTGAGGAATATTGTCGGGTATGTCCATGATTTCTTGCATCACGACCCCGGAATTTTCGAGGCGTTTTTGCTCTTTATTCTGTGCAGAAACGACTGCTGTCGCGAGCAGTGTGAAACATAGAACGAGGAGTGATTTACGTATCATCGCTGACCTCCATGATCAGAATTGCTGATTTGGCTCCAGAAACTCTATTGGCAAACAGGGACGGCTCTACGCACTGCTGCCTCTCACGAAATGCAACACGAGCAATATCAAGCCCACCACCAGGGCAACGTGAATGAAAGCCGTGGTTACGTGGAAGGCGAAAAATCCGAGCAACCACAGAACAATCAGAACTGCGGCGATTAACCCAAGCATGTTTTATTCTCCTTGCGGTTGAGCGGGAGAGCATCCCCTTATGTGTCTTCGCGTGCGGAGGGGCACTGCACAAACATCAGGTTAGCCATGAAGAAGGCCCAGGGTCTGTGCTGTTGTGCACACTTTCGCGGTTTGATTTGTAAGATGCTGGAGGCCATTTATGAACCGCCGGCACAGAGTAGAAGGCGTGAATGGCACATGGGGCTGACTATCTTCTGATGATTCGGCACTGAAATTGCTCTCAGAAACGGGTGTCGCAGGCCGATGAAAAGCCACCTGATTGGTTTTCAGTCGGAAAAGCGGTGGGGCAGTACCCATGGTACTCTTGGCCCATTTTTTCAAGAATGTGTCATGTGGCCAACCAGAAATTGCGGTTCGCGCTCAAAAATGGCGCGAGCGAAAGAGAAAAGACGATGAAAAAACTAATTCTTGTCGCAGGCTTTTTGACGCTAGCCGGCACTACACACGCACAGAGGTCGGGCTCGAGTGGAGCCGCCATGCCAACTTCTGCCGGCGGTGGAGGCACGTCGGGAGGCTTGAGCACGCCCCACAACAGTGCGGCCAACAACGCCCCGGGACTGTATTCGACCCCACGCGCAAATGTCAGCGGCAACAACACAGGGGAGTTTGTGCCCACGACTTTTGAAAATTACGGCGAAGCGGTAACCGCCGCCCAGAAAGAGTTGGAGGCCAAGCAGCTGGAAGTGGCTGAAGCAGCACGGATGGCTCAGGCGGCGAAAAAATCCGGGACTCAAAAGCCGGCGCTGATTGCCGAGCAAGATGACGCGGGAAGAATGGTGATTTCCGGGCCGAACCGAACCGGCAAAAGCAACTGGCGCGGCGATTAAGGGTTAAGCTGCACCTTTCGGCTGATGATCGTCACGTCTCCCTGCCCAGAGGGCGTGGCCGTCAACGGACGTGATTTCAGAAGGAACATTCCCTCGAGTGGCAATCCGTAGGCTCGATCCAGGACGTAAACTTCCACTGGCTTGCCGGTAGGCAGCTCAAAAGTTATCTCCACACCCTTGGCAGACATGGTCACGCAGTCGTACACGTCCCAGCCATTCAAGAATCGCCGAATGCGCGCATCTTCAGGTTTCACGAGCTGGTCTTGCATTCGAACACCATCAATCCCTGAATCCGGCGGAAACAAAACCATCGCATCTGGCGCACCACGTTCAGAGCGCAACAGGGCTTTGTATCGCCGCTTTGCTCCCGTTATTGATGATTCGCGGATGGTGAGAGTGGGAGGAGCGATCTCAAGGTGCGGCGCGTCGGCGATGAAAGCAGCTTCGCTATCCCAAGGAAACAGGCCTTTGCCGGCGCGATGAAAAGTTGTCGCCACCCGAATTGGTTCGGGCAGGCGGCCGGACTCGGGGTAGACAGCCCATTGCGATTTGCCACCATCGCTGTCCTGGCGGTATTGCAGGTTGACGCGCTCGGGCGACTTCGCGGAATAAGCCGGGGCCACAACCGAAGCAAAAATCGCGAGTATTGTGACGGCAATTCCCGCGCCTGGAAGCGCGAATCGACCCATGGAATTGGAGCCGCGTAAACTACCCAACAACGGAGCAGCGGGGGTGAGCAGTACTGCCACGATGAGTGCGATGCCGGGCAACAAACGGATGCCCAGACCATCGTATATAAAAAGCAATGGAGTAAAGCCAATGATGCCGGACGCAAATAAGGGCAAGGCCGCCGTGAGCCACACGCCGTGATGCGGCTCGCTCGAGCGCAATGTAAAAAATAATCCCACGGCTACTGCCACGCAGGACGGTACCAGCATCATGAAGCTGACGCCGTGCGTTAGCCAAGCCATGATGGCCGATAGCAGCGTCCACCAAATCCAGCCGCCGGCCCATAAACCCCAAAACCCTGAGCGGACGCCAAACGTAAGAGACAACATGATCACCACGGAAATTGCGAGCGACCAAAACGCAAGCTGCAGCGGGAGAGCATGCGATGGCCAGTTGGCTGGGGTGACTCCAACCGCGCGAAGAACCAGATGAAGGATCAACGCGAGAACCCCGGTGGTAACCAGAATGGCTAGCCAATTGACAACTCCCCACAGAAGCGCAGACGGGTGGAGACGTCCTTTAGCCATCAGCCACCCAATTTGAAAATACAAAAGGATCAGAGCAAGGATAGCTATCGGCAAACTCCACTTGGCGGGCCAAAGAATTACGTGACGCTCGAAAAGGTCGAAAAAAACACCGTCGGTCGCCGGCGGATTCGCCAAGTCTGCATTCGCGAGAGCCAACACCATGGGCAGCGCGTTGTCTCCGTGATGCTGCAAACTTCGAGGACTGGCATTCTCGAATTTATCGAGCGGCGTATGATAGTGGTTTACGCTACCGATGAAAGCGAAGTTAAGCCCTTGATAGCCCGCGCTCTTGAATATCGTGAAATCGGTATTATTGGGAAGCTGCTTGTAAACCTCGTAGAAAATTGAGTTGGTGGCAGGACGAGCCGCGTATTTTGAATACAGTTTCAGCGCCCAGTAGTTCGCGCTGCCGGTTTCAAACATCAGACTCGGCCCGGAAGTGCCGCGGGCATCCAGGTTGACGGCCGCGCGAATATTTTTCGCCCAGGGACTCTGCTCTACGAACAGGCGCGCGCCGATCATTCCCGGTTCTTCTGCATCACCAATCAGGATAACGATCGAGTGGCGCGGCGCGGCGGTTGATTTCAAAGCGCGAGCGGTTTCCAGTATGGCGGCAATTCCCGCGCCATCGTCGGAAGCCCCCGGGCCAGCCGGAACCGAGTCGTAGTGCGCAGCGAGTAATACTGACGCTCCGGGATCCGTTCCGTCCAAGCGCGCCAGAATATTTTTTGCCGTCGCGCACGTTCCATATTCCGTGCACGCAAAACCGATTTGCACTTGAGGTTGGTAACCAAGCTTGGATAACTCATCGAGGATGCGGCTGCGGACGACATCGTTGGCCCCGCTTCCCGCAGGGTGCGGCACGCCGTCGCCTACCAGACGGCGAAGCACTTCGCGGGCTCGGACCGCGGAAAACTCGGTAGCAGGAGCGTCGGCCGGCTGGGGCGCAGGAGGACGCCGGCTGGCGACCGACAGAAAGAAAATTGCGATCAGAATTGCCGCGGTGGGCAGTATGCTGCGCGAACCAGGCAAGCCCTCTGGTTGCAAATTTGCCCTCCGTGCGCGCAATGCTAGGCCGGGCCATGTTCCAAGTCAATGCGCAAGAAATTGAGGAGGCGTCAAAGCGGATCAGGTCGACAACGCTGTTTCGGAATTGGCTACTCGTTAGAGTAATGAGGCGCGGCCTTGGCTTTGTCAGCAGGTTGTTAACCACTGGTATTGGGCGGCGGTCAGAGGCACTACAGACAGTCTTCCCTGCCGCACCAAAGGTGAATCCGCGAAGAGCTTTCTTGCTTTGATTTCTGCAAGCGTTACGGTTCTGGGGAGCGGTTTCCCGGCTTGTATCTCGACCTCCGGCTTCTTGAGGTTCGAGGCGTCTACGGAAACGACCTTGGCGGTTCCCACCGCGCTTTTTTCGTCTCCCGTGTGGTAGACGATCAGCTGGGCGCCCGGCTTCATTTCTCGGAGATTGCGTAGAGCTACCGGGTTCGAGACGCCGTCCCAAACCGTGGCTTTATCTCGCTGAAGGTCGGCAAACGAGTACTCCGAAGGCTCGGTTTTGAGCAAGTAGTAGTCCGCCATGGCGCTCTTAGTTTAAGCTAAAAACAGGGTGAAGGAAATGGAAAGCCATGGTTGCACCAATGAGCTTACGCCGGAACAAATCGGAAAACCGCCCTTTACTCTGCTGGCTCGCCATGCTAGTTTCTTTAAGCATACCGCCGATCCGTTAGCGCCAGGCGGCAGGGCCATTGATCTATCGACCCTCCTGCATTTTTTGTCTCGGAAGAACTCCAAAGAAATCTAAATCGAATCCGCTTCTGCCGACGAGGCTTAGGAAGCGAACTGTGCGAGGAAACTGGTGCTAAAGCTGCGCAAAGTCGAATTGTTGGGCTTCAAATCGTTCTTCGAGAAGACGCCGATCACCTTCAGCGGCAGCGGGATCACCTGTATCGTGGGACCGAACGGCTGCGGCAAGTCGAATGTGGTGGATGCGGTGTCCTGGGTGCTGGGAGAACAGAGCCATAAGCAGTTACGCGCCGAGCGCATGTCCGATTGCATCTTCAACGGCACTGCAAAGCGACCTCCTTTGGGTTTGGCGGAAGTGACGCTGACGCTGGTGGACCCGGAGTTGTCCGAAGCCGCGCACCAGGTGCTCGACGCTCCCGAGGACACGCCCGCCGATGCTGGACTGGCGATTGTGGAGTCTGCCGCGCCAGCTACGGTGACGAACGAAGACGGCTTCGTCGAAATTGTGGCCACCCAAACCGACGCCCTGACGGATGCGAAAGCGGAAGCCCAGGCAGAAGCGGACGCAGGGGCACAGAAGGACAAAGGCAAGCCGTGGAAGAAACGCGCGGCGGAAAAGCCCGCGATTACTCTAAAACCCGGTGAGGTTGTGGTGGGACGCCGGCTGTACCGTTCGGGCCAGAGCGAATATTTAATCAACGGTCGCGTTGCGCGTTTGCGCGACGTGCAAGAGCTGTTTATGGGCCTGGGCCTTGGACCCGATAGCTACGCAATCATCGAACAAGGCCGCATCGGTCAGATTCTGAATTCAAAGCCAATGGACCGTCGCGCGATCATCGAAGAAGCTGCCGGCGTAACGATGTACAAAACGAAGCGACGTTTGGCGGAAGCGAAGCTCGAAGCTTCGAAAATCAACCTCTCGCGCGTGAACGACATTCTCGTTGAAGTAGAAAAGCAGCTTGCCTCGTTGAAACGCCAGGCTTCCAAGGCGCGGCGTTACGCCGAATTGCGCGAACAAATGCGCGGGTTGCTGCGCAGCGTTCTTGCCAGCAAGGCGAAGCACCTTGATATCGAAGCGGCCCGCCTCGAAAATTTACTGCGGGAGATGGAATCGGCGGAAGAGCGCGAGGCGCGCTCCGTGCACGAGCTCGAGTGCGAACAGGAACGCCTGAGCGCGCGAAGCTACGAACTCGACGGCGAATTGCGGCAAATTCATAACCTCCTCGGCCAAACCGCCCTCGATCTCGATCGCGCGGAAAATCGAATCACGTTCAACCGCGAGCAAGTGGCGCAGATTGATACGCGCGCCACGCGGCTAGTCGTTGAATTGGAACAGGCCGAGCGCCAGGCAACAGAGCTGAACGCGCGGATGTTGGCGCAGCGCGAGGCCGCCGGCTCTCTTCGCGAGCAAACTGCGCTTCTGGAAGCGGCGCTGCGTCAAACGACGGAACAAGCGGCGTCCAGCGCCAGCGAGCAAGAGCGGCTGGAAGTTCGCATCGCAGAACTTCGCCAGCTCGCAGCGCGTTTGGTGGAAGAATCTGCGCGCGAACAAGCCGAATCACTGCAAGCTACGGAAAACGCCGCTCGATACACGGCGGAGGAGGAACAGCGCGGCCTGGCATTGCGAGCGATAGAGACAGAGTATGTCGGCTTGACTGAAAAAGTCGCATCGGCAGAAAACACGTTTCAACAAACAGAAAAGCAGGCACACGAACTTGGGCAAGCTGTACATGACTCACAGTCGCAGTTGGCAGAGCTTCGCCGCAGCCAGAATGAAGCGAGCCAGCGGCTTGAAGTGATTCGCGAAAGCCTTTCAGCAGAACGAGCACGGCGCGCTTCGATCGAACAAATCTTGAGCGACCGCGCTTATACCGCCGACGCGGTCCAGAAATTATTTGCTGTAAAAATGAGCGACGATACGGCGTCCTCTAACAGCGGTTTCCGCGCCGCCGGCTTGCTGGCCGATTACGCCGAGGTTCAGGAAAAATACGAAGGCGCCATCGAGCAATTCCTCCGCGAAGAGCTGGAATACATCGTTGTGGAGTCCTTCGACCGCGCGCGAGCGGGGATTACCTTGCTGCGCAATGAAATGGGCGGCCGGGCAACTTTCTTCGTGGACTCGCTGGACAACGTGGATGCTCCCACGCTCGAAGCTGACGGTTCCCTTCCCTTGCCAGCGGGTGTTGTGGCTAGACTCGACCGGCTGGTTGATTTTCGTGCGCCCATAGGTTCGGCCGCGAAAAATTTCCTGATGAAGTTGCGCACCGCGTATTTGGTGGAAACCTCTGCGGTGGCAGAACAACTGGCGAATGAAAATCCGCACAGCTATTACTTGACGCTTGACGGCTGCTGTTACCACGGGCGCATCGTGTCGGGAGGCCGCGCGGGTGAAGCGGGGCCGCTGGCGCTCAAGCGAGAGTTGCGCCAGCATGAGGCTGAAGCTGCGCGTTTGGATAAAATTTCGCAGGAGCAACAAGAGGAACTAACACGACTCGCGGGCAAAATCCGCGTCGGCGAATTCACTGTGAGCGTAGCCATTTCGCAGCATGTCGAGGCAGAAAAATCGCTGGTTGGCGCAAGGCATCTTCTGGACCAGGCGCGCTCGGAGCTGCAGAGAGTCGAAGGTCAGCTTTCGACCGAACGCCAGGAAATTCAACGTTTCAATTCCGAAGCGGAATCGGCGCGCATGCGCGCGCAGCAATCCCGCCAGCAACACGCCGAAGCCACGCGTTCCAGAGCCGCGGCCGAGACGGAGAGCGTCGAAGCTTCCGAGAAACTTCTGCGGATGCGTCAGGACTTTCAGACTTTGCAGGAGCGGCTGGGCGCAAATCGCGAAGAGCTCGCGACCATGACTGAGCGGCTAATGAGCGCCGAAGCCGCCGGACAAAAGGCCACCGAAGAAATCGCCATCGCCGAAGAGCGTTCGCTGTCGTTGCGCCAGCAACAAAAGACTATGTATCAGGAAAAATCGGAGCTGGAATCTTCTTGTGGCCAGCTTTCGGTTCAAGCCGAAGATCTGCGCAAGGAAAAATCTCGACGGGAAGAACAAAAAGGCACGCTCGAAAAAGAATGGGAAGCAGCTCGTACCCGAACGGCCCAGCTCGAGGAATCCGTGCGAGGGAAGCGGCAGTCTTTGGACGAGCTTCGCGCGGAGCGCAGCCAGCGGCAAATCGAAAAAGCACGCAATGACGCGGACCGTGATTATCTGCGCCAGACTTGCATCGCTGAGCTAAACGCGCAGCCCGAAGACTTGATGGCGCAAGAAGCGCAGTTGCTCATCGGCGAAGACTTGGCGGCCGCCGAAACGAATTACAACGAGATGAAGGCGCGAGTTGAGGCCATGGGACCGGTCAACATGATGGCGCTCGAAGAGTTCCAGGAATGCGAGCAGCGTGAAGGATTCCTGCGCCGTGAATGTGACGACCTGGTGGCGGCAATCGAGAACACGCGGCTTACGATTACGGAACTGGATCAGGTTTCGCGACAAAAATTCGAAGAGGCATTCAATTTCATCAATACGCATTTCGCAATTGCATTCCAGTCTCTATTCGGCGGCGGCCACGGTGAGATGCGGCTCAGCGAGCCGGACAGCTCGGGCGACGCGGGAATCGACATCGTCGCGCAGCCGCCCGGGAAGCGTTTGCAGAATATTCTGCTGCTCTCCGGCGGCGAAAAAGCGCTCACGGCGCTCGCCTTGTTGATCGCCGTGTTCCGTTACCAGCCCAGCCCATTCTGCATTCTGGACGAAGTGGACGCGCCTCTGGACGAAGCAAACGTGGGACGCTTCAACAAGATGCTCGCAGAAATGTGCGCGCAGACTCAATTCATCGTGGTTACCCACAATCGCAAGACGATGGAAATGGGGTCGGTGCTCTACGGCGTGACGATGCAGGAGCCGGGCGTCTCAAAACTCGTTTCCGTCAAGTGGGAAGAAGCCGCCGCAGCATCCGAGACGAAGGCCGCCAGCAACGCTGCGTGACGCGGAATTACGTGAAGAAATCGAGAGTTGGATGTGCCTGCAAGCAAATCCGCTTTCCCGCGGGTCCTACGAGACAAAGTTCTCTCTATGATGTTCATGTTTCTTGAACAAAAAAGGTTCTGGACTCTGTTCGGAATCGGCTTTCGCGTTTTTATGCTCTTCGAACCTCTTGTTGGGCGACCCGATCACAATGGCTGCCGTTATTTGATCGCGCCGCTGGTGTGTCCGATCGGGCCCGCGCTCTACTTCATATTCAGACCGTTCGACCCAACTAGGGGACCCGCTGCACGCCTTAGCGGAATGGTCGATCGCGATAGATCGGACCAGGATGCCAAGCGCCTTGGTGAGGTTCTCGGTTCCCAGGAAGCTCGGAAATTCATTTGGCGAACAACGGCGATGATATCCGGAGCTTTGTTTGCCGTGATGGCGATTGTGGCGATCACCTTCCGAAACTCACTGAATGGGTTGTTTCCGTCACCTTGGCTTGGCCAAGGCTTGGTGGCTGTTGCATTGGATCGATTATAGCTTTCGGAACGGAGTACATCAACTGGGGCCTCACGACATGGGCAGCTAGGGATGCCAGTTAGTTAGCGTGTCTGCTTCGGAGTATTCCCCCGCAAAAAATTCTTAAAAAATTCTTAGACGGACATTCTCATTTTGCGGCGACAAAAAATTCTTAGACGTTGACATCCGTACTTCCTGCGCTAGAATACCCGCCTCCAGTGAGGAAAAACATTCCGTGTCTTCTCCACAAATGAGCGCCATCATTTCGCAAACGGATTTCCCAAATCTCAAACTTCGAGGGCGAGGCAAGGTTCGCGATATTTATGAGCTGGACGATCGCCTGCTGATCGTGGCCACGGACCGTCTGTCGGCTTTCGACGTCGTGTTGCCCACGCCGATTCCGGACAAGGGCCGCGTACTCACACAGCTGTCGCTTTTCTGGTTCAACAAGCTGGCGAACGTGGTCCCGAACCACGTGATCACAGCCGAGAATTTTGATGGCGAGCTGGCACCATACAAAAGTTCGCTCGCCGGACGGGCCATGTTGGTACGCAAAACCGAGCCGATTCCGATCGAGTGCGTCGTACGTGGGTATATTTCCGGTTCGGGCTGGAAGGATTATCAGAAGACAGGCGCGATCTGCGGTATCTCGCTGCCATCTGGGCTACGCGAATCTGACAAGCTCCCGGAGCCGATCTTTACGCCTTCGACAAAGGCTACCAGCGGACACGATGAAAATATCTCGTTTAACGAAACCGTTTCGCGCATCGGCCAGCCACTGGCTAAACGTTTGCTCGACACTAGCCTGAAGATTTATCGGCTCGCATCGGAATATGCGGCCACGAGCGGGATCATTATCGCCGACACCAAATTCGAATTCGGCATGATCGGCAACGAAATGATCTGGATTGACGAGGCGCTCACGCCTGATTCTTCGCGGTTCTGGCCCGCCGACGAATACTCTCCTGGGAAAGCACAGCCGTCTTTCGACAAGCAGTACGTTCGCGACTATCTGGAAAAAATCGGCTGGGACAAGGCCCCCCCCCCGCCGGCTCTGCCGCCAGAAGTGGTCGCTGGAACGACGCAGAAATATCGAGACGCATATCAGCGCATCACCGGCCATCCATTAAGCTGACAAACACGGGAAACAGCTATTCAAGTTCGGAGCCGGCATCGTGAAAGATCAATTGGAATCGCTGGTAGGAATGATGGTCGAGCGCGGAATTCTTCTCGAAGAAGCCGTCACAGAATTCGAAAAGAAATTCATCAAACGCGTGTTGGAACGCCTGAACGGAAATCAATCCCGCGCCGCCAAAGCGCTGGGAATCCACCGCAACACCCTCAGCCGCAAAGTGGACGAATACAAGCTGGACCCCAGCAGACGCCACCGCGGCTAGGCTTGCCTTACACACTTCGATGCCCCGAGCGTTTCGGCCGGAACCCGTGGTTGTGTTCGGAGAAGGTTGGATCCCATCTGGGTTGCAGAACCTGCATCACCGCTTGCTGTATAAAGCGATCCCTTGCACTCGCTTGCATGCCTGCCAGCAGTTTTCCCGCTCGCAGACCTCTTCCACCAACTGCTCGTGACAAGCTGGACGTTCGGTTTCGCATTTCGCCGTAAGCGATTCGGTCCCTTCCTGAGAAGCCTTCGGAGCTTCACTCCTCCCCTCCTCCGTAAAGGGCAACACTAGCTGGTTCTTCTGAGCTTGTCGCTCATCGAGTCCTGCGCCCTACTTGCCGCTCCCTGCTGTTTGGGCCTTCATCGCTTTCGCGACTAATACGCACGCTGTCTGTTGCCTGTTACGGAATCGATCTCCCGAGGTAAGTTCGATCGCCTTCCACGCACAACCGCCGGATTTACCACCAGTGCCTGTGATGGATGTGGGCTTTGCGATCATTTGCTCGCTCGCCCGGCACCGTAGGCCTCAAATCCAGTTCTTGTCCATCGGCTCGCGTGTTTGCTCCGCGCTTCTTTCAGACCTCGCCTCACGGCGTGGCCCTTGCGCTTCGCTATCACTTCGCCTCCATCAAGCTGTGAAGAGGACTCTCGCCTCCAAGCTCTCGAACATGCTCGGCACACAAAAAAATGGCCAGCTCGGTGACGAGCCGGCCATTGTATTTCTGTATCTGTGGAAAATTACTTCCCCGATTTCGGGGCGACCTTGTGGGGAGTGTGTTTGCCCTTTTCGGCCGGGATGTCTTCAGGGTTCACTTTGGCTTTGTCCCAGTGCAGCATGAACGGATCGGGATCGTAGCTTACTAACGTGCCGCTGAAACGCACCCCGTCATCCTTCTGCAGGCGAGCGGCTTCCGGCTGGCCGACGACCTTCACATCCAAGTTCGCCTGCGCAGCCTTTTCAATTTCCTCGGGCGTCGCTCCGGTGGCCAGGTGCAGCTCCACAAAATCAGTTCCGGGAGTGACGTCGATAACTTTTCCAACGACTTCCGGAAATTCAGCGCCGCAGATGGCCAGCCACGTCATTTTGGCTTTGTCGCCGCCCGCTTTCAGATCCGAAAGCACGGTCAAAATGTTGCTCGAGGTTTGAATCTTCTTTAGATCGTCCGCGCTAGGAATCGTGTAGGTAGCCGGGCGCTCGGGAGAATTAGCAGCCAACTGAAGCAACTCCGCCAACTGGGCATCCGCAAGAGAATCGCATCCCGGTTGCTCGTAAGCGAGAATCTGCTTGCGAAGGTAATCTTTGACCTTGGCGTCGTCCGGAATCTTCTGATTGATGGCGCGCGCGAGATACCAGAAACCATCGAGAGGATGCGGAGGGGTCGATTGAAGGTAGGCGAGCCCCAGACGATAGTTGGTTATCGCGTCAGTCGGGTTCACGGCAAGCGCCGCTTTGAAGTACTGAATAGCGGCGGGGTAATCCTTCAATGCGAAGGAGGCAGAGCCCGCGGTGTAGTTAAACAGAACCGTTGGTCCCTTCTTCTGCTCTGCAAATTGGTCGTCGGTGAGATTGGCTGGCTTGGAGATGCTGTTGAGGGTTTTTAGTCCCTCCAGAGTCGCCGCGCGGGCCTTATTAAACTGATCCGGGTCGGCAGCCTTCTCGCTAAACGCGTAGTTGAAGGCAAGCGAACGCGTATAAAGCGCCTGCAGCTTCGTGCCTGCATCTACCTTGTCTCCCAGCGCAACCAGCTTGTCCGCGTACTCGATAGTCTTCGGATAATTTTTCAGCTCGTTATAACTCTGAACGTAGAGCTGGAGGACGTAGGGCATCAAAGTGGAATTCGGGAATTTTGCTACAAAATCGTCAAGACACTTGACCCTCATTTGCGCGTTGGTTTCCGCGTGGCAGGCCTGGAAACCGTTATATTCCGGCATGGTGTAGGAGGGAGCCTTGTTTTGATCCGACTGATCCTGGGCGGCCGCGGGCTGCACAGACAGACAAAGAAGTCCGATGATGGCGAAGATCGTTCCTAAGATGCCGAAAAACTTTCGCATATTCTTCACTGCCTCCTGGACCCGATTCACTTCGGATAGGTTCGAGTTAGGGCCGCGACCCGCGTAGAGAAACGGGCTTAAAGAATCCACGGATTATAGGGAAAGCTGTTCACGTGCGCAAGGTGAATCCGCCAATTCCTCTCGATTTTATCAGCTTTGCCGGGTACGCGCGCACGCCACGCCTCGATGTTATGATGTTACTTCTCTGTAAAGAGTCGCCTCTCTGGATGTGCGATGGGCAAGGAAAAACCGCTAGAAGGCAAAGTCGCTCTGGTTACTGGAGCCAGCCGTGGAATCGGTTTGGCTATCGCGCGCAGGCTCGCAAGTCTGGGATCGAAGCTGAGTTTGTGTGCACGGAACGCTGAAAAACTCGCAAGCGTGGCCTGGCAGCTGAAAGACGCCGGCGTTAGCGCGGTCTTCGCGGCGGCTGACGTTTCACGCCCGCGCGATATTGAGTTAATCGTGCAGAAAACGAAACAGGAACTGGGGGCGATCGACATCCTAGTCAACAATGCGGGCATTGGATATTTTGGGCCTTTTCACCAAGCGACCGAAGCGACTTGGGATTCAGTTTTGGACACCAATTTGAAATCGGTGTTCCTGATGAGCAAGGCGGTGGCGCCGGGAATGATCGAGCGGCAAACCGGGCACATCATCAATATTGCGTCGCTGGCCGGGAAAAACGCTTTCGCCGGTGGAGGCATATACTGCGCGTCGAAATGGGGGCTGCTGGGGCTGACGGAGTGCATGGCGGAAGACCTGAGGGCCCACGGCATCAGAGTTAGCGCGATCTGTCCCGGGACGGTCGCGACGGACTTTTCACCACACACTGGCAAGGATATCAGCAAGATGCTGCAACCTGACGACATAGCTCATGTGGTGGAGACAATTGTGACGCAGGCGCCGCAAAGCTTCATTAGTGAAGTTCTACTTCGTCCTACGCAGAAGCCATAGGCGGTTTTGCCCGGGTAATTTGCCAGCCGGTGAAAATAGATCCGATTCTGGATTTGTAATTGTAGGTTTTGGTTCCAGTTGAAATCCCTACTTCTGGACGTCCAAACGCTCTTCGCCGCGGAGCGGACACCTACACGCCCCTAAGAACATTCGACACCCTAAGAACATTCGACTTGCCATTTAAGGGCGAGCGAGTAGATAATCCGCCACCGCTGCGGCGAAGACCGCGCCGAGGCTAAATCAAGGAGAAAACACATGAAGCGTTTTCTGTTGCTGCTTGCTGCTCTTGCACTCTCCGCTGTCGTCTCCGGCCCACTGATGGCGCAGGGAAGTCCTTTTGTTGGATCCTGGAAACTGAACACTGAAAAATCGAAATACACCGGCGTACCCATGCCAAAAAGCCTCGCCCGCACAGTCGCAGCGGAAGGCGAGGGCGCGAAATATACCTACAAGGGAACCAACGGCGAAGGAAAGCCCATCGATTACACCTTCTCCACAAAATTCGACGGCCAGGCTTCCCCCATTACCGGCACGGGAGCGCCCGGTGGCGCCGACAGCATCACCATCAAGCGGGTCAACGCCAGCAAGACCACCGGCGTGTTCTCAAAGGGCGGGAAGGAAATCGGGAACTCCACGGCAGAGGTATCAAAGGACGGTAAGGTTACCACTATCACAGGATCGGGAACGACGGCAGACGGCAAGGAGTACAGCACCACAAGCGTGTTCGACAAGCAGTAACAAGCGCGTCGGGGGCGGTAATGCGCGCAGTTCAAATTTTTTTCAACACGCGGCTAAGCGCAGCCGCCCTCTGACCTACTCTTATCCTCACGTATACCCTCAATGGCCCACCACCCGGTTATTCCTACAATATCTGCAAGATTTGCCCTCCTCCAACGCAAAACCGTAACGATTTGCCTCGGCCATCCGCCCGGAGTGGAGAAAATAGGTAGGTAAGATGGTCAACTAAGTTGACCGAAAAGTCGGCCAGGGGCCCCGCCACCGCCTGACCTCGTCCCCGCCAGGCCTCAAAGTAAATCAGAAGCATGTGACGCTTAGGTACGGGCGCCTGCGCGGACTTGGGAGGGTCAGTGCCGCCCGTAGCCAAGGATTAAGCCGGGGCCCATGCAAAATCATAGGGCCCCAAGTCTCGACAAGTCTTGCATCCCCCCTGCTGGTGATTGCATCTCATAGATAGTTTCACGTTGAATGGTTCATGGTTAAACTGTAGTGGCGACACATTTTAAAGGCGATCGCGAGACCACCCGGGCGTTGAATGCGTTTATCAACCTGGCGCGGGCATCCAATGCGGTGGCAATGCGACTGAGCGCAGACCTGGAGCGGCACGGCATAACTACCAGCCAGTTCGGCGTTCTAGAGGCGCTGCTGCATCTGGGGCCGATGTGCCAACGCGCGCTGGGTGAAAAGCTTCTGCGCAGCGGTGGGAACATAACGATGGTAGTCGACAATCTGGAAAAACACGGATTGGTACGGCGCGAACGGCAACAGGAAGACCGGCGCATGCTCATGATCCATCTAAGCCCCAAAGGCCGGAAGCTGATCGCGCGTGTGTTTCCGCAACACGCGAAAGAAATCGTCAGAGAAATGAGTAACCTAGCTCCAAATGAACAGGAAGATCTGCGCCGCCTATGCCGCAAGCTCGGGCGAGGCGAGATATGCAATTCAAAAGAAAGCAAGAAGGAGAAAGACCATGATGCAAGTTCGACCCAGTGAAGAGCGCGGCAGCAATAAATTGCCGTGGCTGCATACGCGATTCACATTTTCGTTCGATCAGTATTACGACCCGGAGCACGTCCAATTCAGGTCTTTGCGTGTGTTGAATGAGGACATCGTGGCGCCCGGGAAAGGATTCGGGATGCATCCGCATCGCGACATGGAAATTCTAACCTGGATTCTGGACGGGGCTCTCGAGCACCGCGACAGCACGGGCACCGGAGCAGTGATCCGTCCGGGTGAATTGCAGCATATGACGGCGGGCTCGGGCATCGTGCACAGCGAATTCAACCCGTCGCCAAAAGATCCGACTCATCTTTTGCAGATATGGATCGTGCCGGATCGCAAAAATCTGAAGCCGGAGTACGAGCAACTCACATTTCCGGATAAGGACTTGCGAGGAAAGTTCCATTTGGTGGCGGGGCCGCAGGCGCCGGTAAATATTCACCAAGATGCGAATCTGTACATCACGCGCCTGAACGAAGGCGAGCAGACCAAGCATGCGCTTAAGATGGGACGACATGCATGGGTGCAAGTTTCACGTGGAACCGTGAATCTGAACGGAGTGAAATTGAAAGCCGGAGACGGTGCGGCGATTTCCCAAGAGTCCGAAGTGCGGATGGAAGCAACTAAACCATCCGAAGTTCTGCTTTTCGATCTCGCGTAAATTTAATTGGAAAAGGAGAGGCGAAATGGATTCTTCGAACAGCTTTACGCCGTTGGCGGGACGAATCCTGATGAGCGTTTTGTTCTTTATCAGCGGGTTCTTCAAAATCGGCGGCTATTCGCAAATGGTGGGATATGCGATAGCCAAAGGCCTGCCGGTCGCGGGCGTCGCGGTGGCTTGCGCCGCTGTGCTGGAGCTGGCCGGAGGGCTGGCGATACTGGTTGGCTTTCAGACGAGAATCGCCGCATGGCTTCTATTTCTTTACTTGATACCAACCACATTCTATTTCCATAATTTCTGGGCCATGCAAGGCATGGAACAGCAGGAGAACATGATTCATCTGTTGAAGAATGTCGCGATCATGGGTGGCCTGGTGATACTTGCCGCAAATGGTCCGGGGCCGTATTCGATCGATCATTCGCGCGCGAAGGCTTGAAGAGCAATGCGTCGAATATAACGCTGAAATCACCAGTTCATTTGAATTATTTCTAGACGGAAATCGTCAGGAGGAAACATGAGCACACTTAAGAAGCCGGCGGAAACGAGCGCGCCGATCCATGATTTGATTAAGCACCGCTGGAGCCCGCGGGCGTTCGACAGCAAGCCGGTAGAACCGGAAAAGCTTCGCTGCTTGTTGGAGGCCGCGCGCTGGGCTGCGTCGTCTTACAATGCGCAGCCTTGGTATTTTATCGTGGGTACGAAAGATGACCCGGAAAACTATAATAAGGTGCTCGAAACTTTTGTCGAATTCAATCAATCGTGGGCGAAACAAGCTCCGGTTCTCGCGCTCAGCGTGGCAAAGCTCAAGTTCGACGATGGAAGACCGAATCGCCACGCCTTCCATGATGTGGGCCAAGCGGCTGCCAACCTAGCGGCACAGGCGGAAGCGCTCGGGCTTTCCGTGCACCAAATGGCGGGAATCGACCCGGAAAAATCGCGCAAGCTTTTCAACATTCCGGCGGATTACGAAGCGGTGGCGGGAATGGCGATAGGTTACGCGGGCGATCCTGCTTCCCTGCCAGAAGAATTGCGCAAGCGCGAGCTTGCTCCACGTGAACGCAAGCCGCTTGATTCCTTCGTGTTCGCGGGACAGTGGGGCAAGAGCCTGCCGAGTCTAAACTCGAAGTAGGCTTAACGCCACGAATTAGCCAGCGCGATTGAGCGCGTGGTTAAGGTTAGAACTGTCTCGCAATGCTTCCGATAAGGACGCGATTCGTGTCTAAATCGAAAAGAAGCGCTGTGTTGTCATCGATCAAGTAGTAGGACAGGCTGTAACTGACGTTCGGGTTCGTAGCCACAAGCGAGGCGGTTCCGCGCCCAGTCGAAGCGGGCCCCACAATCGAGCTACCCGTTTCGCTGATCGGGTCGGCCAGGAAAACAGTGTTGAAGTTATTGATGTCGAGATTCCCCGAAGTCACGGTCGTGGTGCTGAGCGTGAGCTGACCTTCCACACCCTGCTGGTAGGCAGCAGGTTCATCGTGAAACACGCCCTGGCCTCCTAGGACCAACGCAAAACCGCCCGCGGAGGGTTGGGTGGTGGCCTTCTGCAGATAAGCTGAGCCGGTGGATATGGCAGTGGAATCGAGCTCAAGCATTACGGCGGCGGGCTCAACGCTTGTTGAAGACGCCTGCGCCGTCTGATACATGGCGAATTGAAGGGTGCTCGGGCTTGCAGCGCACAGGTTGAGCACGATGCGCCCTGTAGATGAATCTACGGTGTAAGTGCAGGCGCTTAGCATGGTGTTTGACGTGACCGTACCACCGTTGTTGCTATCTAAAACCCCTCCGCCAATGCTGCCATTTCCGCCCGAAGAAAAAACTCCTCCCGAAGCATAAGCCCCTGCTGAGGAATTTCCGCCGGTGGTGAAAGAGTAGTTATCGGCCGTGAGGCTTGCCAGCGAAAACGAACTACCGGGCGCGCCGCTGTAAATAGTGCCGACTAGGTAATCGGAGTCGTCAGTTTCGATGAAATACAGATGCGTGGCATCTACAACGTAAAATGCGTAATTACGCGATCCAGTGGCAGTGCTTGTAAGCGTCAATTTTCCGCGGCCTGTTTCGGGTGCGGCGCTATCCAGCGAATAAGAAACAGTGAGAGACGTATCGTCCTGCTTCACTGCGCCGTTATCGTTGGAGTCCACGACGCCGGTTCCGGTCTGAAGGCTACTGCTTCCGCTGGCGGTAAATTTGCCGGCGATGCCGAGTGGAGAAAATGATAGATCGGCGCCCAAACCGGAGAACACGTAGGGACCGGTGATAGCGGAAAGATTGGAAACGTCGTTCAGGTTTTGTTGATCGATCATGCCGCTACCAGTGAAGCTGCGGTCGAACCGGATCACCACGGCGTGCTGATTCGAGGTGAGCGCAAATTGCAGAGTAGCGGCGCCAGGAATTCCGGGGTTTAGCAGGATCGTCCCACGACCATCCGGGCCCACCTTGTAGGTGCTCGTATTGGGTGAAATCTGATACTGGACCCAGCCCCCGGTCGTAAAGCTGTCGACGTCCTCGATCCCGTTAGCAATCTTTCCGCCGCCGTCGGTGGCAAAACTGCCTGCCACGGCAATAAAGCCATTCTGATCGTTTCCGGAGTAAGAGAACGCGAATTGCCCATTCAGCGACAGATCTGAATACACAATGGTTGCCGTGGCAGTAGCGGTTGCGGCCGGAGTAAGAGTGGAATCTTTGGCGGTGACTGTGATCGTAGCGCCCGGCGGAGGGGAAGGAGGCGCGATATAGAGTCCGGTAATCGCATCGATCGATCCGAAGCAGGAACTGGTGGCGCAGTTTGCATTTGAAGAGGAGACCGACCAATGAGCGTTCGAGTCAGCCACGCTGTTTAGCAGCGCGGAAAATTGAAAGGAGCCGCCAGCTGGAACGGTGGCAGCTGTTGGCGATACCTGAAGGCCTTGCCCCACGCCCACGGTGATAACAGCGGTGTTTGACGTGACGACAGTGGTATTGGTGGTACTCGAGGGATCCTGCGGCGCGGTCGCCGTAATATTCACTTGCCCGTTGTTGGTGGTAGGCGTGACGCTGGGAGCCGTATAAACTCCAACCTGATCATCACTCGAAGAATTCACTATGGTGCCGATCGAAGAATTGCCTCCTGCGATGCCGTTGACCTGCCAGGTGACCGCGGTGCTGGTTGTGCTAGTGGTGTTAGACAGCTTGACGGTGGCAGCGAGTTCAAACGAAGTATTTATTTGAACGTTCGCCGAAGTGGGCGAGATCGTGACCGAAGTCACCGTGGCAGTGCCGCTGCTGCTGCCTCCGCCGCACGCGGACAGGGTCAGGATAATTGCCAAAGCAAGAAATGAAGCAGAGAGAGAAGATATTTTTGTTTTGCTGATTCCCCGTAGCATGCTCACCTTTGAGATCGTATTTTTAAGCGCGCTTGAGCATATCGTTATTCCTGCCCAAAGCGACAAAGTTCCTGTTTATTTTTTGACTCTATGATGCAGAGGCCCACTGGACGGTTGCGCGGGTCAGAGCTCTCGAAGCGCCAGAGCCACGGGCCGCCGGGCAGCACGGATTGCAGGAGGGACTCCACCAATTAAGCCCATAAATAGGGCGAAAATAACACCAATGACGAGGAGCATCGGCGTGATCAGGAAAGCGAAGGCCACGGAAGAGAACGTCTGCATGTTTAGTGTGCTGGTCGTAAGACCGTTCAGCGGGAGCACTGCGACCGAGCCGAGCAGCCCACCGATGAAGGCGATGAGCAGCGCTTCGAAGAGAAAGGACATCACGATGCTGAAAGCGCCAAAGCCGATTGCACGCATGGTGGCGATTTCACGGGAACGCTCGGACACCGCAGAGTACATGGTGTTGAGCGCGCCAAAGACTGCGCCGATGCCCATGATGGTGGCGACCAACGTGCCAAGAACTGTTATCAAGGTGGTAAGGCCGCGAGATTGCTTTTCGTAATAGTCGAGTTCGCGCGTTACCTCCACGGTCAAGCGCGGGTCGGAGGTGAGTGAATCCTTGAAGGCGTCGAACGCCGCGGGTGAGGTCAGGTGCACAGTGACCGACTGGAAAATGTTTTCCGGGCGTTTGTACACCTGAGCGAGCACGCGGGCGTCGCACCAGATTTCGGAGTCGAATGCGCTGCCGCCGGCGTCGAAAATTCCAACTACTTTCCAGGTGCCGCTGCCGAAGCTAACAGTGTCGCCAAGATTCAAGCCGGAGTAGGTGCCCGCGACGTTCCTGCCGACGATCAACTCTGAAAGGCCGGGCTGGAAAAAACGGCCCTGCGAAATGTGCACATTCTTGCGGACTTTTAAAGCGTCGGCGGAAACACCGCGCACCTGTACGTTCGCGTCCGTACCGGTAGCCTTTAGCGGAAAATTGGCGATCACCACTACTTCAGGACTGATCAAGGGGGCACCGTTATCGCGGGCAATACCAGGGGCGTCCTGGATGACTTTCACTTGATCCAGCCCGACGGCGCCGTTTAATTCGGCACTCGAGCCAGCGCGCATAATTAGCGCGTTGTCAGCAGATCCGGAAGAGACCAAGGTGGCATGAAAGCCGCGAGCGAGCGAGAGCATAGCGATGAACACACCGACGGTGCCAGCGATTCCGAGCACGGCAACGATTGCGGAAACCCAGCGGGCGCGAACGCTGCGCAAGTTGTAAACGATGGGGATGGCCATGATCAAACTCTCCTGAGCGCGTCAACCACGCGCAAGCGCATCGCCGTGGTGGCAGGAAGTATCCCCGCGAGAATACCCACCGCTAACGAAATGGCCACTCCCATAATGATCGCTGGTCCCGGCAGACGGAAGTAAGGCAGAAAGCCGTGGGTGGGATCTCCGCCCAGGGTGAAGAGTTTTGACAAGCCAATCCCGATGCCGCCGCCGATGGCGGCAATCAGAAGCGATTCACCCAGAACGAAAAACAAAACGAAACGGTCCGTGTAACCCACGGCTTTAAGCACGGCAAGCTCGCCAATACGTTCGCGCACAGCGATGGCCATGGTGTTGCCGGTGACGAGCAACAAGGTGAAGAACACGACTCCGCCAATGCTGAGGATCAGGAACGAGATGTTGCCAAATTGTTTTGCGAACCCGGTGGCGAGGGCTTTTTCCGTCTCCGTCTTAGTTTCATAAGGAGAGTTCGCGAAGGTGTCGTCGATAGCCTTGACAACGCTGGCTGCATGGTCGGGGTCATCGAGTTTGACGATGTACCAGCCGATTAAACCTTTCTCGATTTGGCGACGCTCATCGAAATAATCGTAGTGAAACCAGAATTGGGTGAGGTCGTCCTGGTCGCGCGATCCGGCATAAATACCACGGATATCGAATTCCCAGGTGCCTGGGAAAATTGTGCCCTTGAGAGGAATGCGATCGCCGACCTTCCAGCCGAAGCGCTTGGCGGTCGTGGCGCCGACGATGGCGCCTTCGCGATCGGCTACGAAGGCTTTCCATTGGTCGTCGGAAATCACGAATTCGGGGAAGACTTGGCGCTGGTTTTGAACATCGATGGCGAATTGGGGGAAGAAGTTTTTTTCATCCTGATAGATGCCGCCGAACCAATTGTCGTAAGTGACGGTCTTCACACCAGGGATGCGAAGGATTTGATCGCGATAGGACATTGGGAGGGGCTGGATTATGGCGACCTTGTTGATCACGTCGAGGCGGTCAACGCCGGCCAGATCCACGCCTTGATTGAATGCGCCGTGGACGACCACGAGAAGTCCAAAGAGAAAGAGCGCAACGGCGAAGGAACCGATAGTCAGCGTGGTGCGCAGTTTCTTTCGGAAGAGATTAGCCCGAATCAAATGGAAATATTTCATGCGAGGCTCCCTGCTGCGGCATGCAGCCCTTCGACCAGCACGCCCTTATTTAAGTGCAAGGTCGCTTGGGCGCGCTCCGCGGCGGCCGGATCATGCGTGACCATCAAAATGGTTTTGCTGTATTCCTTGGACAAGCGCGTGAGAAGATCGAGAATCTCGTCGGCGCTTTTGCGGTCGAGGTCACCAGTAGGCTCGTCGCAGAGCAGGAAAGTAGGATCGGCGATGATGGCGCGGGCGATGGCGACGCGTTGTTCTTGTCCGCCGGAAAGCTGGCGCGGGTAGTGATTCATTCTGTCAACAAGTCCTACGATTCCAAGAGCTGCTTCGACGTGCTGACGGCGCTCGGATTTTGAGAGTTTGGTCAGAAGCAAAGGCAACTCCACGTTTTGAAACGCGGTGAGAACGGGGATCAAGTTGTACATCTGGAAAATGAACCCCACATGGCGCGCGCGCCAGTCGGTGAGCTTGCTGCCGGACATGTGAGTGATCTCGTCGCCAGCAACCGTGATGTTACCTCGAGAAGGCACGTCCAAGCCGCCTAGAAGGTTCAGGAGCGTCGTTTTGCCGGAGCCGCTAGGGCCCATGAAGGCGACGAACTCGCCTTTGTCCACGTCGAGATTCAAGCCTTGCAAGACGTGGATTACTTCGCCGCCGCGGCTGTAGGTCTTGTCGAGCCCGCGAATCTGAATCAAGCTGCCTGCGTTGCCTCTGCCGTCCACTCGTACCATTGTCCCGGTCTCCTATTTCTTATTTCTTGATCTCGACTGCCTGACCATCATGAAGAGTCACGGGTCCCTTCACCACAACTGTGTCGCCCGCATCAATGCCCGCGAGAATTTCGGCGTCAGTTGCCCGAGTTCCGCCCAACGTGACGGCACGGCGATCCAGGCGCCCATCTTTTACCAGAAAAACGATTTTCTTACCTTGGTCATCCCGCACCGCATCCTGTGGAACCAATGCCGCCGGCTCCGGCGCGCCGTTTTTCTGTTCGGGTTCCGCGCCGAAAAAGGTCACCTTGATGCCCATATCTGGGAGAATGCGCGGGTCTAATTTCTGAAAGGAGATGCGTACTTTCACCGTGGCCTTCTGGCGGTCGGCTGTCGGAATCACGGTGCGCACGCGCGAGGGAATTTGCCAATCGGGATATGCGTCCAGGACGGCCGTCACGTTTTGCCCCGGCACAACGCGCGCGATGTATGCTTCGTTCACGTCCACTTCGATTTCGTTGGAGTTCATGTCCACGATGGTGGCAATTCCCGTGCGCGTGAAGCCGCCACCCGCTGATATCGGAGACACCATCTCGCCGACTTGCGCGTCTTTCGAGACCACGATGCCGTCGAAGGGCGCGCGGATTACCGTGTTATCCACGTTCTGCTGCGCTTCGCTAACGCGCGCTTGCGCTCCTGCCACTTGTTGCTTGGCGAGAGCAATCTTGGCGCGAAGACTATCCGCGGCCATCGTGGCGTTATCCAGCGTCTGCTGGCTCTGCACTCCCGCTGCCAGAAGCTGTCCCGCACGACGCAATTCGATTTCCGCATTCTTGAGTTGCACTTGATAATCGGCTATCGCGGCTTGGGCGGAGTCGCGATCGGCCTTGGCGGAATCCAGAGCGCGGCGCGAGTCCGAATCATCGAGAGTTGCCAGCACGAATCCTTCGTGGACGTGTATGCCCTCGTCGAAGTTGACGCTGGTGACGCGACCGGTGATTTTTGCCGCGATGGTGGCGCGGCGGCGCGGCGTCACGTAGCCGCTGGCGTTCAAGAGCGCCGGACGGCCGGCAGCGGCCTTTTGCGCGACGGCCACTTCAACAACAGGCTTCTGGCTATGAAAGGCAAAGACTGCGCCGGTAACGATTACCGCAACGCCGATCAGCGCGGCGAAGATAGCAAGGACCTTGCCGGTTTTACCGCCCTTGCGCTGGCCCTCATGGATGCGCAATGAGCCGAGATCGTGTTTAGGCCTATCTGCAGACGATGCCATCAGGAGCCAGTCTCCTTAAATTCGGGAGCCATACATTCTAATACGCTCTGTGCGAGCAATAACTACAGAAGCCTCGACGCCTGGATCTGAACACGGAGCGCGGTACATATATTGTAACTTGCCAGGCAGGCCTAAGGTTACGCAAACAGAAGCAAATAACCCGGGCCGGGTGATATCGAGGCGCCCGCGACATGTCGGGACTCTTACAGCCCGCGCTAAATTTTGGGGAGCACAATTCCCTGCTGCGCCTGATACTTACCCTTTTTATCTTTATATGACACTTCGCATTGCTCATCGGACTCAAAGAAGATGACCTGGCAGAGGCCTTCGTTCCCGTAGATCCGAGCGGGAAGCGGAGTGGTATTGCTGATTTCCAGGGTGACGAAACCTTCCCATTCGGGCTCGAAGGGCGTGACGTTCACGATGATACCGCAGCGCGCGTATGTGGATTTGCCGACACAGAGAGTGAGCACGTTGCGTGGGATACGGAAATACTCGACGGAGCGCCCCAGGGCAAACGAATTCGGCGGCACGATGCAAACGTCGCCCTTGAATTCGACGAATGACTTCGAATCGAAATGTTTCGGATCCACGATGGAGGAATTCACGTTGGTGAATATCCGGAATTCATCGGCGACGCGCATATCGTAGCCATAGGACGAAACGCCGTAGCTGATGACTCCGTCGCGCACCTGGCAATCTTCGTAGGGCTCGATCATTTTGTGCTCGCGAGCCATCTTGCGTATCCATTTGTCAGACTTCACCGACATCTAACCCTCCAGGAATTGTAGAGATTGCGTAGCCCAAATCGTTTACAGCATGCCGGAATTGTTCGGCAGACATTTCGCAGCGCTCAGATTCAAAGCGAGTGGCGAATATTATTACACGCCACGGCGCTTGACAACCTGCAAACCCCTGTCTAGCATAGGTTTCCGCTGAAGCTGGAGGAACGTGTGATCAAGCTCGACATCGTAAACGCCATCGTGCAGAAAACCAATGTCACTCGGACGAAAGCTGAGCAAGCGGTTGAAACCGTGTTCGAGGCGATGAAGAACGCGCTGGGCCGGGGAGAACGCATCGAGCTTCGCCGCTTTGGCGTTTTCAACGTGAAGCCGCGAAAGACCGGAATTGGCCGGAACCCGCGCACCGGGCAGCAGGTTAGCATCCCGCCGGGCAAGGCGGTGCGTTTCAAGCCCGGCAAGGAACTCCAGACGCTTCCCGCCCAGTCTCCGGCTCCCAAGTCCTGATGCGCGCGGCGCTCGAGCGTTAGCGGCAGGCGGCGAACCGCTTTTTCGGGGCCATACATCTAACCCTACATGGATCCAATTCCCGGCAACGGTCACGCGCGCATTCCTGTCGAAATTCTCGATCCAGGTTATCCGCAGATCATTGAACTCCCTCCGCCGCCTCCGGTGCGTGCCCGCCGTAGTCCGTGGCTCGCGATAGTTCTGTTTTTCCTGACGCTTGTTTCCACTTTAGCTGTCGGATCGGAATTCGCGCTAGCGTATTCGCACAACGTGGCGCCATTTTCGGGCGACGATAATCCTTTTGCGGCAATCGTCGCGCCACTTGAACATCCCCATTTACTTCTGCTTGGGATTCCGTTCTCATTTGCGCTGCTGGGATTTCTGATGACACATGAAATGGGCCATTACATCGCCTGCAAAATCTACGGCATTGACGTTAGCTATCCCTATTTCATCCCCTCGCCATTTCTTTTTGGAACATTCGGGGCGTTTCTTCGAATACGCTCGCCGATCACAACTCGCCGGGCGCTTTTTGATGTCGGCATTGCGGGACCCATTGCCGGATTTATCGTTGCTCTGCCTTTGATGGCCTATGCGATCGCCGTATCGAAAATTGTGCCGGGAGCACAACAAAACGCCGACATCGTGTTCGGGTATCCGCCTTTGATACGAATTTTTATTGGGATGTTTCATCCGGGCGCGGATCCTATTTCAGTTTTGCTTCATCCGATCGGGCAGGCTGCTTGGGTGGGCTTGTTTGCGACAGCGTTAAACTTGCTTCCCTGTTGGCAACTCGACGGCGGACATATTCTTTACAGCCTCGGCAGCAAGAAACACAAAGAGATTTCACTGGCCGTCGCGTTGGGCTTGATCGCGATGGGAATTTATTTGTGGCATGGCTGGGGGCTATGGGGCATCGTTTTGCTCATACTGTCGTTGCGGTTCCGCCATCCGCCGGTGTACGACCGCTGGGAGGAACTCAACGCGTCGCGGAAATTATTGGCAATTGTGGCGGTCGCGATTTTTGCCCTGTGCTTTACGCCGTGGCCGATAAACAATCCTTAGGCCCTCTCCGCGTAATCTTCGAACGCTTGACCATCCTAATGAGAACGATATGATGCGCGCATAGTGACGGAGCATCCTTCTACCGTGCCACAGGCGTCACCAACCCTTCTGCGAACGCTCAGGCTGCGCGATCTAACCATGCTGGTTATAGGCGGCGTAATCGGCTCCGGTATATTTTTGGTGCCCGGCGTAATTCAACGCCAAGTGGGCAACTCCCTGGGGCTGGCAATGCTGGTTTGGATCGCCGGCGGGTTGTTGTCTCTGGTGGGCGCGCTCACGTATGGCGAGCTCGCGGCGATGGAGCCTGAAGCCGGCGGTCTTTATGTTTACATTCGAGATTGTTTCGGCAGGCTGCCTGCTTTCCTGTACGGGTGGACACTATTTCTTGTTGTCGCTACAGGAGGCATCGCTACGCTTGGCGTGGCTTTTAGCGCTTACTTAGGCCAGATCATCCCGCTCACGGCAGTCACAGCGAAGCTGGCGGCCGTCGGCATGATCGCCGTCATAACTTTCGTGAACATCTACGGCACCCGCGAAAGTTCTGACATGCAAAACTGGACGACGTACGTGAAGGTTGCCTTGATTTTGGGCATGAGTGGCGTGCTTCTGGGGATGGGGCGTGGTTTTCACGGTTCCCAGGGACTTCTGTGGCCGGCACGAGTGAACAGCTCGATGCTTTCAAGCTTTGGCTTGGCGATGATCGCGGCGCTATGGTCTTACGAGGGTTGGCAATTCGCTTCTTTCAGCGCGGGTGAGGCGGCTCATCCTCAACGCGATTTTCCGCGGGCGTTTTTTTACGGGACGTTGGCTTTGACGTTGATTTACGTGATTGCCGCTTTGTCGTACGTGGCCGCACTGGGGCCGGAAGGCGCGGGCCGCTCGGACACAATTGCCGCGACTGCAATGGCTGCAATCCTTGGCCCCACGGCTGCGAAGTTCGTCGCACTCCTCATCATGATTTCCACCTTCAGCTCGGCGAATAGCATTCAGTTAACAAGCCCGCGCGTTTATTACGCCATGGCAAACGATAGATTGTTTTTTCGCAGGATGGCGGAAGTGCATCCGCGCTTTCGCACGCCAGCTTTTGCAATTCTCACGGCGGGAATTTGGGCGGCAATTCTTGCGTGTTTAGGCAACTTTGAGCAACTGTTTACATACGTGATCTTTACAGGCTGGATTTTCTACGGGCTGGCGGGAGCTAGCATTTTCGTTTATCGTCGGCGAATGCCTGGCGCGGATCTTCCGTATCGCGTGCCGGGATATCCGTGGACTCCCGCGATTTTTGTGCTGGCTAGCGCGGCTTTAGTGGCGAATGCGGTTTTTTCGGGACCGGCTGGAGCGTTTGAAGGACTTGGGGTCGTCCTAGCAGGATTGCCTGCTTATTTGATTTGGCGGACGCGCGGGACGAAGACTGGCGCTTAGAAAAGGCTGGTTGGATCTACGTCGACAATTACGGCGGCACCCGGGATTTTTTTGGCGACGCAAAAATCAAGCGCCCCACTCAAGGCTTGCGACAACGCCGAGCGGCGCGGGGATTTAAGTACGAACTGAAAGCGATAGTCCTTGCGCAAACGCGCGAGCGGCGCAGCCGCGGGGCCCAGAATTTTCACGCCGCGATTTTCGAAGGGGGCGAAATAAGTGGCGAGCGCCCGGGACCATCGGATCGCGTTTTCAATTTTGCGATCACGCACGAGGACGCTGGCCAGCGCGGTGAATGGCGGATAGTGAAGCATTCGACGGAAGTGCGCTTCCTTCTCATAAAAAGATACGTAATCCTGCTGAACGGCGTATTGCATTGCGTAATGCTCCGGGTAATACGTTTCCACCAGGACTTCGCCGGCGAGTTCGCCACGGCCTGCGCGTCCCGCTACTTGCGTTAGAAGCTGGAACGTCTTTTCGGCTGCGCGGAAATCTGGGCGGCCCAGCGCAAGATCCGCTGCGACTACGCCGACCAGAGTTACGCGCTGGAAGTCGTGGCCTTTTGCGACCATCTGCGTGCCCGCCAAAATATCTAATCCACCACTGGCGAACGCGCCCAGTACTTGCTGATATTCGCGCTTGGTGCGAACCGTGTCGCGATCGAGGCGCGCGATTCGAGCGGCGGGAAATTTGTCGCGCAGATATTCTTCCACGCGCTCCGCACCATCGCCGACGAAATACAGAAACTCGCCATTGCATTTCGGACATTTCTTCGGCGGGCGAATCGAATAGCCGCAATAGTGGCATTCCAGGCGCTGGCGGCTCTTGTGATACGTGAGCGCGATACTGCAATTTTCGCACTGCACGAATGCGCCACAGCTTCGACAGAGAAGCGACCATGAATACCCGCGGCGGTTGATCAGAACCATGGCCTGCGTTTTTTCCTCCAGTCGCAAGGCGATCGCTGCGCGCAAGGCTTCCGAAACTGGGCGGGCTTTCAGCTGCTGGCGGAATTCCTCACGCAGATCTACGACGCGAACTTCAGCAAGAGAGCGGTTCTCGACGCGAGAGGACAGTTTGAGCAGATGATATTTTCCATCGCGCGCGTTGTGATAGGTCTCGAGCGAAGGAGTGGCGGAGCCGAGTAGCGCAACCGCTCCTTCCAGGCGGGCGCGATATACGGCGAGGTCGCGGCCGTTGTAACGCGGAGTTTCTTCCTGCTTGTAGCTGGTTTCCTGCTCTTCGTCGACGATGATCAGGCCGAGATTTTGCAGCGGCGCAAAAACGGCGGAGCGGGTTCCGACCACAATGCTCGCTTGGCCATGGCGCACGCGCCACCATTCGCGCGCGCGCTCCACGTCCGGCAAACCGCTATGCAGGACGGCGACCGTCTCGCCGAAACGCGCACGCACCAAGCGGCCGACCCAGAGGGTCAGCGCGATTTCCGGCACCAGAACGATTGCGGTTTTGCCGCGCGAGATGGCGGCTTCGATTGCGCCGAGATAAACTTCCGTTTTACCGCTGCCCGTGACGCCGTGAAGCAGGCCCGCGGCGAATTTTCCTGGAACCAGCCAGCGCCAGATTTCAGCAAGAGCCTGCTTCTGTTCCACATTTAAAACGTTGGTGGGCGGTGTGAAATTTGTGTCCCAAGGATCTTCGTCGGTCGAGAGCGGCTCTTCCCAAGTTAATAGGCGGCCCTGTTTTTCAAGGCGCTGGATGATCGCGCGCGATACTTCGGCTTTTTTCATCAAGAGCGCTAGCGGCAGCGGGCCGCGAGTAGCAGTCAGCACTTCGCGGATTTTTTCCTCGGCGGCATTTGTGGTTGGTTCATCTCTCGCGGGATTCCAGGCGATGATTTTCTGCGTGCGTGTTTTACGGCGGTGCGCGATTTCCTGAGCATCTAAGTAACCGCGGCGGACAAATTTTTCGGCGAGCGCTTCGCCGCCCGGTAATCGCCGGACGGCCGCGGATTGCATGGCGCCACCTTTTTCACCGGTGCTCTCGAATCGGCGCAAGAACTCGAATTCACTACCCTCAACATCTGTGTTTTCGGCGCTAGCGACTAGCTCTTGCAAATATACTCGGCCTGCGTCGGTGAGCCAGTATTCACGGGCGTGGCGCAACTCGATTTCGGGAGGAAGCATGGCACGAAATGTTTCGCCGATGGGCGCGAGGTAATATTTGCTCATCCAGTGGCCTAGCTCGATAAGTTTTGGCGGGAGCGCGGGGACTCGATCGAGTAATTCGGAAATTTCTTTTATTTGCGGGACGGCGGGAGACTTATCGGAAACGGAGAGTCCGACGCCGACTATTGCGCGGTTGCGGAACGGGACCAGCAAACGGCGGCCGACTAGATCTTCGTCATGGAGAGAATCGGGAATGGCGTAGGTGAAGGTGGAGCGCACCGGAACGGGGAGGGCGACCTCGCAATAGTGTTTGGCCGGCATGCTCGCAGTAGTGTAGCAGGCCGACTACCGGCGCATGTGCGGCTATGACGGGCGGCACAAAGAGCGATTCTCGCCATGCCACAAAGAGCAGATTCCTCCCTGCGCTCGGAATGACAAATGAAAGCTAAAGCGAATACCTCAGATGCCGACGCACATCTGAAAGCTAAAGCGGACGACTCAGATGCTTACGCAAACGATGCCGGCGAAAATTAGGACGATACCCAGCCATTGGCTGCGCTCGAGGCGCTCGCGCAGAAAAATCCATGAAAGCAAGACGGTGACGGCGCCGTAGAGCGACGCGAGAACGCTGACTACCGAAACCGGGCCGATGTGCAAGCCGGCGTTGTTGGCCACAAAGGCTGCGGTGTCCATGAATCCTACCGTTGCGAGCATCCACCAAACTGTCCCACGGGGGGGACCAATGCTCTGACGTGTTGGCAGCGCGAATATCGCAAGCGATACGAGAGCGGTGAGACGCATTACCCAAACTGAAACGGCGTCGCCCACGAGAGGTATCACATGGAAACCGAGGAACCAAAACATGAAGCCGAAACCTATGGCCGCCAAGATGGCCCAACCCACGCCGCGTGACAAATGTCCGTTGGGAGGAGCGCCTTCTGGAGCCAGCGAATCATTTGTTTTTGGCGCAAAGGACATGGCGGCCAAGATTACACCGATCAGCGTTATTGCGATTCCAACTCCGCGGAGCGCGTGGATGCGCTCGCCGCTCGCAAGCGCGAGAGCAACCGTCAGCGCGGGATAACTGGAAGATACCGGGCCGACGATGCTCATCACTCCAATCTCGAAGGAATGGTACAGCGAGAGTGACGCCGTTACATTCAGTAAACCTACAACAACGGCGAGGGCCCAGGGTCGCCATCCGAGAGCTACGTGAGAGAATCCACCGGCGAATTTCAAATAAATGCTGAGAGCGATGAAACCGAAGAATTGCATGAAGAACAGCGTGCGGTACGCGCCGACGCGGCGGGAGGCGAAGCGGGCTGCAAAATCCGCCAGGCCCCAGCACACGGCTCCGGTCAGTCCGAGGATGATGCCCAATGAGATTCTCCGGGACGGCAGGCTATTTTCGTTTTGGCTGCAGACCGAGGACGGTCATTACTTTCTGCAAGTCTTTCCAGACTTCGCCCTTCGCGTTCGGATTTCGCAGCAGGTAAGCAGGATGATACGTGGCGATGAGTTTCGAGCCGCGAAAATCAAACCACTCGCCACGGAATCGCGAGATGCCCTGAGTAGTTTGCAACAGAGTTTGAGCCGAGCAGCTTCCCAGGGCGCAAATGACTTTCGGCCGGATGACGTCAATCTGGCGAAAAAGAAATGGAGAGCATGTGGTGATCTCATCTTTTTCCGGGAGGCGGTTCTCGGGCGGGCGGCATTTCACGACGTTGCAGATGTACACATCCTCGCGGCGCAGGCCCATGGCTTCGATCATCTGTGTGAGCAATTTTCCAGCGCGGCCAACGAAGGGCTCTCCTTTGATATCTTCATCATGGCCCGGGCCTTCGCCGACGAAAACCAATTCCGCTTTCATGCTGCCAACGCCGAAAACGATGTTGGTACGGGCCTTGTGCAGCTTGCAGCGGGTGCAATCGCCGATGGTTTCTCGTATGAGTTGAAACGTGTCTCCTTCGATGCGGTTGCTTGTTTCGAACAGGGACGGTCCCTGCGCGATAGGAATGACGGGAGAAGTATTCACACGAGCAGCCGTAGGAGGAATAATCTTGGACGGCGTCGAAAGAGTCGGGGAAGAACTCGCGCCGCGCTGTCCAGCAGCAGCGGCCATTGCCTGGCGAGATCGCTCAATTGGCTCAATCGATGTGTGGGGAATCTCTGGTACGGCCGTCCCCGGTGCTGTGCGGTTTCGATAGTACGGTCCCAGCTCCAGGTCATCGCCATAACGAAGCCACGCTTCCACACGTGCACGCTTGTCGGATTCCAACGAGATCCTCCCCGATTCTGTGACTGAACTCGAAGACTTTAACACACCCATCGTGCAGCGCAGCCAGCGGAAAGACGATTCGTAAAAAATCTCCTGAGGAGTTGCAGCAGCATTTAGTTCGAATGCATTTGAATTTCGAGGACGCGATCGAGGATTTGATTAGCCACTTCAAGTTTCGTCATCTTAGACAGCGGAATTTCGCGGCCGTCGCGCAGATACAGTGTGACGATGTTGGTGTCAGTGTCGAACCCGGCGCCTTCCCGGGTCACATCGTTTGCGACAATCATGTCCGCGCCCTTGCGCGCAAGCTTTCCGCGAGCATTTTCCGCGACGGCGTTCGTTTCGGCGGCAAAGCCCACCAAAATTTGCCCGTGCTTCTCGCGACCGAGCTCCGCAAGAATATCCGGGGTGGGTTCCAGCTCAAGTGTGAACGAGCCTTCGCCGCGCTTGAGTTTCTTATCTTGGTGCGCGGCGGGACGATAATCGGAAACTGCGGCGGCCATAATCACAACGTTGGCGCTGGTGGCGCGTTCGCGAACCAGGCGATGCATTTCCTCGGTCGCGCGCACGGGAACCCAATCCACGCCATCGGGAATTTTCAAGTCTGTCGGCCCGCTCACTAGCACCACGCGAGCTCCGCGGCGATTGGCGGCTTCTGCCAGCGCATAGCCCATTTTCCCGGATGAGCGATTGGTGAGGAAGCGCACCGGATCAATATTTTCACAGGTGGGGCCCGCGGTGATGAGAATCGTTTGTGCGACAAGATCATGGCGAAGACCGAGGACGTCGCAAACTCTCCTGGCAATCGTTTCGGTTGCAGCCAGACGGCCCGAACCTACCATACCGCATGCGAGGTAGCCTTCATCAGGATCGACTACATGAACGCCGCGCTCCCGCAGAATTGTGAGATTACGTTGCGTGGCCGCGTGATCCCACATGTTGACGTTCATTGCCGGCGCAACGACTACGGGCGCTTTGGTCGCTAGATAAAGCGTGGAGAGAAAATCTTCGGCGATGCCATTGGCGAATTTGCCGAGGATGTCTGCGGTGGCGGGCGCGACCAGCAGCAAATCAATTTGCTGTGCTACGGCAATATGCTCGATAGCGCTTTCGACATTTGCCGGAGCGGAGGTGCCGCCGTCGCTGAACATATCCGTAATTACTTTCTGTCCAGTGAGCGCGGCGAAGGTGAGAGGAGTGATAAATTCCTGCGCCGCGCGCGTCATCACCACCTGCACGTCCAATTTTTCCTGCTGCAGGCGGCGAACCAGCTCCGCGGCTTTGTAAGCCGCTACGCCTCCGGTGACGCCGAGTGCGATCTTCATTTGGTTCGCGGTGGCCGTTACTTACGGCGCTTGCCGTCCTTGTCTTCAGGCTCTCCGCTCAATTCCGTGGCTTCGTATTCGAGCAGCCCCTTAAGCAATTCTTCTTCGGCGATGCGGGTGGTCTTGCGTGAGCGGGGGTTATCGACCATGGGCCGCCCGCCGATCATCAACTGCCGGGCGCGGCGCGCGACGACTACAACATAGGCGAACTGGCTTTCCGGTGGATCTCTTAAAACGGCCATATTCAGATCAGCCTCCAAAGGACTTCAAAATTTCGCGAATTCGTTCTTCATTGCGTGGCACCCGGCATCGCGACCCGAGCGCTATCGCTTGCACTTCTTTGCCTGCCCGCTCCACATCATCGTTGATGATGGCGTAATCGTAGCTACTATAATTCAACATTTCCTGCCGTGCACGTTCGAGCCGTCTTCGAATTTCGTCTTCCGAATCCTGACCACGGTCGCGGATGCGATGTTCGAGCTCGGTGCGAGAAGGCGGCAGGACAAAAACTGCTACGGCGCCAGGCAGCTTTTGTTTTACCTGCAAAGCTCCCTGCACGTCAATTTCGAGAACCAGATCTTTTCTTTGAGCCCGCGCCTCAGCGACCCATTTGCGCGGAGTGCCGTACCAATTCTTTCCGAACACCTGGGCATATTCCAGGAAATCTCCGCGCTCCACCATCTTTTGAAATTCAGGCTCGGTAACAAAATTGTACCATTTGCCCTCGCTCTCCGTCTTGCGCGGCATCCGCGTGGTGCACGAAACAGACAGCATGGTTCCGGGCAACTGCAAAATCTTTTCCACCAGCGTGGTTTTTCCCGAGCCTGAGGGGCCCGAGACGATGAGCACCAAGGGCTCCGCTTCGCTCATTCTATGTTTTGCACCTGTTCACGCAACTTTTCGATTTCGGATTTTATCTCGAGCGCGAGCCGCGTGATTTCAAGCCCTTCCGCTTCCTGTCCCGGAGTCTTCGAAAGTAAAGTGTTGGCTTCGCGCTGCATTTCCTGCAACAGAAAATCCAGTTTCTTGCCTGCTTCGGAGGCGCTGGCGAGCAAGTCTTCGAATTGTTGCAAGTGGCTGCGCAAACGCACCAATTCTTCGGACACATCGCTGCGCTCCGCAGCCAACGCCGCTTCTTGCCCCAAACGGGCGGGATCAATCTGCGCTTCGCCGAGAAGCTCTTTCAAGCGTGATTCAAGGCGTTTTGCAAATGCCGGGCGCGCACGCTCCGCCAACACACTCACCTTCGATGCCAAGGAAACGATGTTGCCAAGGCGCGCAGACATCTCCTGACGCAAATGATTCGCTTCTTCGCCGCGCATGCGGTCAAGCTTGTCGAGCGATTCAATCATGCAGCGCCCGACGACAGATTCGAGACGTTCGAGTTCGTTTTCGAGCGACGTTGCTGCCGCGCCTATTACGCCGGGCAATCGCATGATGGACTCGACGTCTGGCTCGGACTGTAAACTAAATTCTTTCCGCAGCGAGGTAGCAGCCTTCAAATATGCCGCCGCCACATCGTGATTCACGCCGACCGCGGCAGGCCCCGCTAGTTCGTAGTGCACCGTGACGTCCAGGTGGCCGCGGCGCACGCGCTCGCGGATAATTTGGCGAATGCGTGGTTCGAGCGGTTCGAAACCTTCCGGCACGCGCAGGTGCAAATCCAGGAAACGGTGATTCACGCTGCGAATCGTGACGCGAACGCTCCAGCCGTTTTCCGATGCTCGGGCCTGAGCGTAGCCGGTCATGGATTTCAGGCCCGCTGTCGCAGGCTTCAAGGAATCCGCGGGAATGGGTTGTGAACTTGTGCCTGACATTTTCAGACCGGGCCTGCCGCTCGCGTAACCGTGTCGACATCGCGGAATTGCATCTCATAAAGACGCGCGTACACACCGCCGCGCGCCAGTAGTTCTTCATGCGTTCCGTGCTCACGGATTGTGCCGCCTTCCAGCACAGCAATCAAGTCCGCGCGACGAATAGTTGAGAGCCGGTGGGCGATGACGAAGACAGTGCGGCCGGTCATCAAATTGTTCAGGGCATCCTGAACGAGCATTTCCGATTCGGAGTCAAGCTCGGAGGTCGCTTCATCGAGAATTAGAATGGGTGCGTCTTTCAGCAAGGCGCGCGCAATGGCAAGCCGCTGGCGCTGGCCGCCGGAAAGTCTTTGGCCACGGTCGCCGATCAGAGTCTGATATCCATCCGGCATTTGCATGATGAAATCATGCGCGAGCGCTGCCTTGGCCGCGGCCGTCACCTTTTCTTCCGGCATACCGGGCCACCCGTAACACAAATTGTTCCAGATAGTGTCATTGAAGAGGATGGTCTCCTGCGTCACGATGGCCATCTGTTCTCGCAGGGAACGCAAAGTGACGCCGCGCACATCATGACCGTCAATACGCACGGAACCGGAACTCGCAGTGTAGAAACGCGGCAAGAGATTAACGAGCGTGGTCTTGCCGGCGCCGCTCGATCCTACAATTGCGACGACAGCCCCGGCGGGGACTTTCAGGTTAAGGCTTCGGAGAGTAGGCGTTTCGGCATCGTCATATCGGAAACCAGCGTCGTCAAATTCAACCGATTCCGAAAGGCGCGGCAAGGCCTTGGCGTCTGGCATATCGAGCTTTTCTTCCGGCAAATCCAGGAGCCTGAATACTTGTGCGGAAGTTCCCAGCGCCTGCACAAAAAGCTGATAAATCCCGCCGATACGCTTGATGGGCTCGTAGGCCTTGAACAGCGCGAAAGTGAACGCTCCGAAGAGACCGACCGTCATGCGGCCAGCCTTGATTTCGCCGCGCGCAAAAAAGAGGATCATGGCCACTACCACCGCGCCCAGGACGTCCATGATCGGTCCCGTGGCAGCCATGGCGCGAATCCAGCGCATGTTTTCTCGCCGCAAGCTTCGAGCGGCATCCCGGAATTTCCGGATTTCGAAACCTTCCATCCCGAAGGCTTTGACCACGCGATTTCCGCTGATGGTTTCCTGAAGTATCTGGCTGAGATCGGCAAGGCGGGAGCGGCTTTTTTCAGTAGAACGTCGAATTCTTCGAGTTAATTTTCCGACGGGCAAGACTACCAAGGGGACGAGAACAGCGGAACCCACAGCCATTCGCCAATCGATGCTCAGCAGAACGATTACAAACGCGATCAGATTGAAAATCTGACGGAAAAAATCGGCCATGTAATCCGAGAAGGCGCTGCGCAGCTGTTCGATGTCGCTGATTACGGCGGACATTACGCGGCCGACCGGGTTGTGATGAAAGAAACCGACCGGCTGCTGCACGACCTTGCGGTAAACGCTGTTCCTCAGGTCCGTAACGGCGGAAAGTCCCACATATTGAATCAAGGTGCCGCCAAAATATTCTGCGACAGCCTTGAACAGAAAGATAAAAAGCAAAGCCAGCGCAAAAACAGACCAGACGTGATGTACCCTGGACGGAACCAAATCATTCATGTACAGGATGTGGTTCGTGCCGGGAACTCGAAAGAGAACCAGCTTCTGCAGCGCAGATTGCGGGTTCAGCACTACATCGACGGCGGGAGCAATAGCCAGCGGCACCAGCCCTTCGGCAATTCCCATGGCCGCCATCAGAGCGACACCAATGGCTAACAGCCAGGTATAGGGCGAGAGATAGCCGAGCAATCGGCGAAATTCTTCGCCCTGCGTCAGGGTGGTGGAGCGAACTTTTATTTCTGAAGCCAAATTGACGACCCTCGCCAGGTCGCATGCCGTGACGAACTATTAAGAAACTGCCTTATCAAGATCGCGATGCACGACCTTAGCTGAATATCCCTTTTTCTTAATGGCCCGACTGATTACTTCCGCCAGCGCGACGGAACGATGCCGTCCCCCGGTGCATCCCACTGCGACTGTCAGATAACTCTTGCCTTCCTGAATGTAGTGTGGAATCAAGTACAACAGCAAGCTTTCCACGCGCCGCAAAAATTCCCCTGTTTGCGGGAAGGAGCGAATGTAACGCGTCACACGCGGATCCTTTCCGCTAAATGGACGCAAGCGCGGCACAAAAAACGGATTGGGAAGAAATCGCACGTCGAACACCAAGTCCGCGTCCGCCGGAATCCCGTAGCGGTAACCGAAGCTCACGAGCGATACCAGAAGCGGACGCCTTCCGGGTTTTTGAAACCGGTCGATAATAAACTGGCGAAGCTCGTGCACGTTGAATTTTGTAGTGTCGATTACCACATCCGCTAGCCGGCGAATCGGAGCCATTCGGCGGCGCTCTTCGCGAATGCCTTCAGCGACTGACTCGTTTCGCCCCAGGGGATGTGGGCGGCGAGTCTCGCTGAAACGCCGCATCAATGCTTCATCGCTGGCCTCGATGAACACTAACGTGGCGGGGTGTTCGCTGACTAACTGGCGATAAATGCCGGGGAGTTTTTCTATTTGCTCACCTTCGCGGGCGTCCACCAATAGCGCAGCGCGTTCGATCTCCACACCTTCGGCATACAGCTCGCCAAATTTTGGAATGAGCGCAACAGGTAGGTTGTCCACGCAATAAAAGCCGAGGTCTTCGAAGGTATTCAGGACGGAGCCTTTGCCGGAGCCGGAAAGGCCGGTGAGGAGGACTAGCTGGTGCGCGTCGCGGGTTCGATTTCTCGGCGTGCGCTTCACGGCAGCGGCGCTAGGCCTTTACACGCCGGCGGTGCGTGCTGGGAATGCGAAGGTCTTCGCGATACTTGGCGACTGTGCGTCGGGTGACGTGGATGCCTTCGTCGCTAAGCTTTTTGGTGATCTGCTCGTCAGTAAGGGGATGCGAAGTATCTTCGTCTTCGATCATTTTCTTCACGCGGCGCTTGAGCGAGAGGAGCGACATTTCGCTTCCCTGCGGCCCGTTCACCGATTCGCTGAAGAAGTAGCGCAGCTCCAGCACACCTTGTGGGGTGTGTACGTATTTGTTCGCTACCGCGCGGCTCACGGTGGAAGGATGGACACCGACTTCCTCCGCAACTTCCTTGATCATCATGGGCTTCAACTGATCCGCGCCGTAATCAAGGAAATCGCCCTGCCGGCGGAGAATTGATTGGCAGACACGCTGAATAGTGTGCTTGCGCTGTTCGATATTTTTCATCAACTGGATCGCGGCGGTGAAACGTTCCTTTACGTAATTGCGGACGTCACGGTCGGCGGCGTCGCGCGCCAAAAGACGCCGGTACGTGGGATTTAAGCGAAGTTGCGGCAAATCGTCGTCGTTCATGATGGCCTGCCACTCGCCATCCACTTTCCTGAATTGGACGTCTGGCTCGACGAGCCGGGGCTCGGTGCGGTTGTAGCGCAACCCCGGGCGCGGATCGAGCCGTTTGATCACATCCACGGCGCGTTTCACCAACTCGACTGGACGGTTCAGGGCGCGGGCCACTTCTTTAAGCTGGTTGTTCTGGAGAAGCTTCAGGTGCTCGGCAATGATCTGCTGCGCTAAAGTATGTTGAGGGTCAACTAATTTGAGCTGGATGAGCAGGCACTCCTGCAAATCGCGCGCCGCGATTCCGGGCGGATCGAATTCCTGGACCATGGCCAGCGCTTCTTCCACATCTTCCATGGAGTAATTGGCGGCTTGGGCGATTTCGTCAAGCGACGCGGTGAGGTATCCGTTTTCATCCAGATTGCCAACAATTGACTCGGCAATTTTGCGAACGGTTTCCGTGCAGATGCTTACGCTGAGCTGCCAATTTAGGTGATCGGCGAGACTTTGCGGCGAGGAAAGGAATTTGTCGAAGGAAGGCTTTTCAATTTCCTCGCGCTCGCTGTTCGTAATTCTCTCGGCGCCAGAATCGAGGTACTGCGTGAAGAACGAGCCAAAGTCGAATTCATCAAATGGATTTGCGGGCGCTACTTCCGGAACTTTTTCGGTTTCTTTCTTCAGGAAGGCTTCGTCGGTATAGCTCTCGGCGGTTACGCCGTCGTCTTCGGTAGCCTCGTCGAGGACCGGATTGGCCATGATCTCCTGATTGATCATTTCCCGAAGCTCAAGCCGGTTCAGCGCCAGAACGCTGACCATCTGCACCAGGCCCGGCGTGAGTATCTGCTTCTGCGCGACGCGTAAGTTGAGTTTGGGCTGGAGCCAATTCATAGAGTTCGATTCAGTTTAGCCGGAAACCTTCCCCGAGATATATCCTTCTTACTTCTGAATTTTCGGAAAGCTCTCTGGGAGTTCCGGCGAATAATATTCTTCCATCACTGATGATATAAGCGCGATTCGTTACCGCCAGTGTTTCGCGCACGTTATGATCCGTCACCAGTACCCCGATTCCAGCCGCGCTCAGATCCGCGATAATTTTTTGGATGTCGACAACCGTCAGCGGATCGATTCCCGAAAAAGGCTCGTCCAACAATACAAATGAAGGTGACAATACCAGCGACCGCGCAATTTCGAGCCGACGGCGTTCTCCGCCCGACAGCACGTATGCCTGGCTGTATCGCACTCCCTCAAGCCCCATTTGCGCCAACAACTCCTCCACCCGGTCGCGCCGCTGCTCTGGAGTTAGAGGCAGCGTTTCCAGCACAGCCAGCAAATTCTCTTCTACTGTTAGCTTCCGAAATACCGAAGGCTCTTGAGGGAGGTAGCTGATGCCGCTGCGGGCCCGGAGGTACATCGGGAGGTCGGTGATATCCTCGCCGTCCAGTAAAACACGCCCATAGTCCGGACGCGCCAGACCGACCAGGATATAAAACGTCGTGGTCTTTCCGGCGCCGTTCGGCCCGAGCAACCCAACCACTTCGCCTTGTTGAATCTCCAAACTGACATCGTTAACGACCTTTCGACCTCTGTACGACTTACTGAGATCGGCCGCCTGGAGTTTCAACATGCCGGTTCATTACTCAACTCGGTGCCTGGTTAATGTGCGCGAACCTTCTTGCGAATCAATCAAAATCGTATCATTGGCTACAAAGAAGGTCAACGAATGGCCGGTGGTTGTGTCGCTAGAAGCATCGGTAATTGTCGGTTTTCCGCCCGAAAGAACGAATTTTCCGTCACTTGCGGTGTACTCAGCCTGTTCCGACGTCCCACGGCGGTCTCCCTGCTGTACTACAACGCCTCCGGTAGCTAGCGCCCGGTCGAGCTGGCGGGCCCCCGTAGGGCCCGCTGGAGGCTTACGGGAGGTTCCGGCTCGAGCTTGGGTCCCTGGCGGTGGCGTCAAAAAGACGTCCAGCGCGGGCGACTGCAAGGAGCCCTGTTGGGAACTCGCCGTCACGCCGCCTTCCAAGTGTGCCTTTCCTGAATCGCTCCAGTAGGTCAGGATGGGGGCGCGGATTCGCCATAGCGTAGGTCCTGTCTGCGTTGCGGCAGGATTTAAGGCTGACTTGGCGGACTGGAAGCTCGTCGCCGTTCCTGAAGGAGGTTTGGACCCGGTCCCTGGAATCTTCGGGGACTGTCCGGAAGCTTGCGGAAAAATCGCAAGTACGTTGCCGCTCGCGACCAACTTCTTCTCCTCGCGCCAGATTTCGATCTGGTCTGCGTCCAACACGGATTCTCCCTGCCACATCCGGGCATGGCCGGAGTAAAGCGCGCGACCGGATGTGTTAGAGGCCAGGAGGGTGCTCGCAGTGACATGCGCTGGGCCTGCGCCTAAGTTCACGGCGGGATTCTGTTCCGACGATAGATATGTGGACGCGACCCCTCCCGTAGCTTGAATCTCCGCCGACTTTTGGTTGATCGACACACTTCGCGCCGTGGTGCGGCTCGTCGAATCAAAAAGCACTGGCGAACCATCCAGCGTGAGCATATCCGTCTTATTGACCATTCGAGCGCGCTCGGCGGTAGCTTGACGATCAGCCTGCTGGAAATGCACGTTCCCGGTCTCGTCAAGTGTTTCCCAATCGCCACTGGCGCCAAATGTCGCAACGAGTTCGTCGGCTTTGCTTACCTGCGGCGCGCCGGACGAAACCGTTCGTCTTATTTCCGTGCCGGAATGCCCGAATAATTTGGAGAGGTGCCCTTTCGCGTCAAATTCGGTGACAAATTTCTTGGCATGAAGCGCCGTTACTTCATTAGCGCTTTTCATTTCAATCGTTCCCGGCGCGAGCGTCTCTGCGCTTTGAGCGCGCGGCTGACCGGCTTGTTTTCCAGCGCCGAACAACACGCGCAGGGATGCGCTCTTCAAAGTGCGCGATTGCCCATCTTGTACGGAATCAAGGAGCGTACCGCCATTCGTCGTCATCATCCGAACAACGTTCTGCGGAGCCATCGCAAGCTCCACGCGCGCGCTTGAAAAATGGTCCGTCCCGGCGGCTGACTGACGGGTCCCTTGCACTTTGCCGTCGGCGACCATACTCTCGATCCATCCTTCGGGATTCAGGAACGCCTCGAACTTGTTTGCAGAAACTGTTACTCTGCTTCCCGCCTCTGTTGAATGAATCACCGGATTCCCTTCAGCAGTGACATGTTGCGCGCGGAAATCGGCATCGAGATCGATGGTGATTTTGTCCGCGGAAAGTTCGCGGTTCCCTTCACGCACATCAGCGGGAGCGGATAGCAAAACTTTACGCTCGTCACGACGAACCTCCAGGCTGCTGCCAGCCACGTTGACCGGCAATCCATTCGTGCGTTCCGATGGCGCGAGGTCCAACTGCACCTTGTGCTGCAATACGATGAGCGATTTTTGAGTGCTGTAGCTGACGCCGACGGCGCTCCCTTTCCCTTGCGGAAAGCGGAACGAAACTGGCTCGGGTGTCGAAGCGTCGCCAGTCTCGCGGTTAAACGTTAAATCGCGAGTAATTACCTGTATCGCTTTGTCCGCGCTACCCGGCGGAGGATTTGCGCTGGCAATATCAATTTGCACATCGCCCTGGCACCGAACTCCACCCGTGGCGGGCTGATAACTGCACTCTCGCGTGTGTATGTTGTCGTTGCGATTTCCATCACGGCCGTAAATCGTGACCCAAACCTCCTCCAGGATATAGCGATTCTGGTCTTTATATTCCGTGGCGTGGGATGCGCGGACGGTGAATATAGTGCGGTCGCCTTCCACTTTTGAAAAGGTCATTTGGTCGGATTGCTGCTGCACCGTGGACGGAACAGGCTTAGGACCAGATCGACGAGTTTCAGAATCCCGTACCGCGCGCCGCGAATACACGCCGATAACAACCAGCGTAATGAGGCCGGCGATGATTGCGGCCCAGCGTGCGTATCGTGCTGCTTCTTTATTCTGCAACCAAAATCTCCCGCGCCATTGCAGCCCGAGCTACAAATGGATATGCCACACCCTGCCGGTTAAGACGGAAGCGCTCTTTCTTGTTAGAAGCTGAGTATAGGTGAGAGGTTTCCAGCGAACAACTGCGAGGGCATTAAAACAGGGCCGTGAACTCAAGCAAGAGCCGGGAGCTATTCGCCACCTTGGGTTAGCACGCCAAGTCCGCAAGCGGCGACGCTGTCACGCGTAGTGTTTTTGACCAAATACATGGCTTCGTCGGCGAGATGCAGCAGCTCCGCCTTTGTGCGGGAATCGGTGGGATAAGACGCTACGCCCACACTTGCTGTAATGTGAACATTGATCCCTTCGTCTTTTAGCCAAACGGCTTCACGAATTAATTTATGCAAGCGGCGTGCCACCCCGAACGCGTTTTCCTTGGATGTCTGAGGCAACAGCACAACAAATTCGTCTCCACCGTAGCGGAACGCAAGGTCAATCAACCTGCATTTGTCCTTCACCGCCTGGCCGATCTCGGCAAGTAGCTTCGATCCTGCCAAGTGGCCGTAAGTGTCGTTCACATTCTTGAAGTGGTCGAGGTCAATGAAGATTAACGAGAACTCAAACGCGTAGCGGTGCGAGCGATAGATCTCCGTGTCCAACATGAAATTCAAATGCCGGGCATTGTAGAGGGTGGTGCAGTCGTCCGTGATGGTGAGCTCGTGAATTCTCTGGACGTGCCGCGCATTCTCGATGGCGATGGCGGCGTAATCCGCCAGCGCTTCCAGCAATGCCAGATCTCGTTTGCTGAAGCCTTCCGGGCCGACGCAATTAATCAGCTCGATTACCCCGAGGCACTGTTCGCGAAAACGCACGGGGACGGCCACGATGGAACGTGTCTCCATCTTTGTTTTCGCGTCCACTTGTTTAAAGAACCGCGAATCCGTGCTGGTATCCGGCACCACCACGACTTCGCCGGTTTGCGCTACCCAGCCTGCGAGACCCTGCCCTACCTTGATGCGAACATCCTTCAACGCCTCGGCGCCTTTGCCCGTGGCGATCTGGAAGAAAAGCTCGCCCTTTTCCAAGTCCATAAGGAGCAACGACCATGTGTCTGGCCGCAACACTTCGTTGATTTTTTCCATGATGGTGCGAAGGACTTGGTCGAGCTGCAGAGAGGAGGTGAGCGCTTTCCCAAGCTCGTGGAACACCGTCACTTCGTTGGAGCTTTCGGGCAGATCCAGACCAATGCCTGGACTGCGGCGTCTTTCGACACCGGTGAACGGCTTCCCATCCGTGGCTCGCCTTATGGTCTCGCCTGGGACACGTTTCTTCGAGTCTGGAGATTCTGGGGTCAACCCTCTCATTATAGGGAACGCTTTCCAGTATTCGCAACGGCCTTGACGGTCCCGATTTACAATTGGCCAACAGCTAAATACGCAGCACCTTCCGCGCACATTGACACACTCTCGACCCACGCCTATATTTTGTGTTGGACTCGGTCTCGGTAGGATGTCTTCTACGCCTTTCGGTGAACACTTAAAACGCGAGCGGGAAATGCGCGGCGTCACTCTGGAAGAAATTTCCGCCGCCACGCGCATTGCTCCGCGCTTTCTGGTGGCGTTGGAGAACGAGCAATGGGATCAACTGCCCGGTGGCGTTTTCAATCGCGGGTTTATACGGGCGGTCGCGCGCTTTCTGGGCCTGGACGAAGACACTCTCGTCTCTGAATATGCGCTCGAAACAAGAGGCCGTGCGGAACCGGGCGTTGTCGCGGAGCCCCCGCTGGAGGCACACCGGCGGTGGCCGGCGATCGTGCTGGTAATTTTTCTTGCACTTGTGATTATCGCGGCTGCTGTCTTCGCTGTCGTTCATTTCGCGCCACAAATTTCTGCCACGCTGCATAAACACAGCGCACAGCCGGTTACCCTGCCCGAGCCGGCGTCTGGAGGTTCCCATTAGCGCCGACCTTCGCGAGAGCGTACGCACCGGGCGAGCCACACCGGAACAAAAGCTCGCGGTTTTTTCCGGAACTACGCTCACTCCGGAGGACCGCGCGGAGTTGCTTACGCTTCTTACTGCCGATTCCGATTCAACTATCGCGGAGCGCGCACAGAACGTTATTTCCACTCAGCCCCTCGAGTCCTTCCTCTTGGGTCTTGGGCGTCCTGATGTGGACCCGCGCATGTTTTCTTTTTGCGCTGACAATCTCTCTCAAAAACCGGGTGTTGCCGATGCACTGGCGAAAAACCCGGCGTGTCCCTCGGGCGTGATCTCGCATGTAGCTTCGCGTTTGACTGCCGATGGAGTGCAAGCGCTTGTGGACAACCTGGACCGCCTCAGTTCCGATACGCAACTGATTGTTGCGCTTACCCATTGCAAAGCAGCGACGCCCGAACAACAAGAGCTTCTGACCGAAATACAAAAAACAGAGGGGCTCGCGGTGCAGGACCTGGAAGAAGCGGCAGCGGAACTCGTGCCGGACGTGAAAAAGCGAGTCACTCTGCTTCAGAGACTTACCAAAATGAACGTAGTAGAGCGAATTCAACTGGCGCTCAAAGGCGGCCGCGAGGAACGCATGCTCTTGATTCGTGACCCGAACAAAATCGTGCAGAGAGGCGTGCTGCAGTCACCGCGGCTCACCGACCTTGAAATCGAGAATTTCGCGGCGATGTCGAACGTTTCCACCGACGTTCTGCGAAACATCGCGATGAACCGCGCTTTCGTGAAGGCATATGTAGTGGCTCGGAACCTGGTGAAGAATCCAAAGACTCCACTGGACGTGTCGCTGCATCTGCTTCAGCGGATGAATCCTACCGATTTGAAACTTCTGGTATCGAATAAAAATATTCCGGATACGCTTCGCTCCATGGCGACCAAGCTCCATCGTCAGCGCAATTCCACTCGGCCGAGCAGTTAGTTTCCTGAGTAGCGCAGTGTGCTATTTAGGTGCGGGCACCGCAAGGGAGGCTGCGATTTTGCTTTTGTATTCCTGCGATTTAGCGAGAATTTCTTTTTCGTCCAGCGTGAGCATCTGGCGGTCTTTCATCACGAGCTTTCCGGCGATCACTACCGTCCGCACATCGCTGGCCTTCAGCGCGTAGACCAGCTCTGAATAAACGTCATACATCGGGGTAGCGTGGGGAGCGCCAGTGTCCACCAGAATCAGGTCCGCCTTCTTACCTACTTCCAGCGAGCCAACCATTTTTCCCAAATGCAGAGCGCGCGCGCCGCTAATGGTGGCGAGTTCCACTAGCTGTTTTGCCGGCAACACGCGCGGATCCATCCGCGCAACCTTTTGAAGTTTCGCAGCGAGATCCATTTCTTCGAATAAGTCTTGATTGTTATTGCTCGCGGCGCCATCCGTAGCCAAGCCAATCGGCTCGCCTGCCGCGAGCATCTCTAGTATGGGCATCACTCCTGCTGCGGTTTTCATGTTGCTTGAAGGATTGTGAATGCAGCCAACGTTGAAATGCGTGAGCGTCGCGATGTCCGCTTGGTCCACCCAAATACAGTGCGCTCCAACAACATCAGGTCCGAGAAGGCTTATGCGTTCCAGATAAGCGACCGGCGTTACTCCATGTTTCGCGCGGCTTTGCTCCAGTTCAAATTGCGCTTCCGCGATGTGAATCAAAATTGGCGCGCTATTGCGGCGGGCTAAGGTTGCGGCATCCAGCAAAGTTTTCTCGGAGCAAGTGTAGATGGAATGCGGCGCCACTGCCGCGATAATGAGGGGGTCGCCCTTCCAGTGATCCAGGTATTTCTGCGTGTAGGAAAACGCCTGCTCCGGGGTTTTATTATCGGGCGCGGGAAAATCGATGATTGTTTCTCCCAAGACGCCCCGCATGCCCGCTTCTTTGGTTACGCGCGCAACAACATCCTCGAAATAGTACATATCCGCGTAGGTCGTGATGCCGCCGCGCAACATTTCCAGAATGCCCAGCTTGGTTCCCCACTCCACAAAATCCGGAGTGACGTTGCGCGCTTCCGCCGGGAAAATATATTTCTGAAGCCATTCATCGAGCGCCAGATCGTCAGCCAATCCGCGAAAAAGGCTCATGGCGGCGTGAGCATGGCCGTTAATAAGACCCGGCATCAGCAGGGCTCCGTGCGCATCGATCGTTTGCGCGGCTTCGAATCTGCTTTCGATCTCCGCACGCGGTCCCACGGCTACAATCGAATCGCCGCGAATGGCGACCGCGCCGTCCTCAATCACGCGGCGCTGCCCGTCCATGGTGACCGCCGTGCCGCCGGTAACGACCAAGTCCGCTTTTTCTCTCGCTGATATATTTGACGGGAACAAAAATGCCATGACACAACAAATGAAGGCGCAAAGCAGTACGTTCTGGCGAACTTTCCAAACCCAAGACATCTTTCCGTTTTGCATTTTTCACCTGGCGCGATTTTCTGGAATTCAAAAGCTGTCTGACAGGCGGCCTTTTTTTTGGCTTGTCCGCTGCCGGAATTTTTACAGAAATGAAGAATCAAAAGGCCGGGGCAACAACTTCGCGGAGCTCTCGCGCTCGACCCTTCCTTTCAAGTTTGCGAGTATCACCGGGACATCGCCGCAGAATTCCCAAATAATCTGGCGGCAGGCGCCACAAGGCGGTGTTAGGCTATCGGTTTCCGTCACCACAGCGATGGCTTCAAATCCGCGCTCACCCTCAGAAAGAGCTTTGAAAATTGCCACGCGTTCCGCGCAGCATGTGAGTCCGTAGCTCGCGTTTTCAATGTTGCAGCCGGTGTACACTCGCCCTGAGTTCGCACGCACCGCCGCTCCGACTCGAAAATCTGAAAACGGTGCGTGCGCATTTTCCCGCGCTTGTTTTGCAGCCAAGATCAAAGCGTCATATTCACTCATGCTTAGCCTTTCAACTGGCTTGCAGCCAGCTGCCAACCTTAATTTTTCTCCGCAGCGATTCGCGGAAGAACAGCGCGCAGCAGCGCGATGAATTGGCCTTTTACGCGCTCACCCGTTTCCAGCACTTCCGCATGATCGAGCGGACGATCCAAAACTCCCGCAGCCATGTTCGTTACGCAGGAAATCCCCAGCACGCGAATTCCCATGTGGCCGGCCGCAATCACCTCCGGCACCGTGGACATGCCCACCAAATCGGCGCCAATCGTCCTTAAATAACGAATTTCCGCCGGCGTTTCGTAGCTCGGGCCTAAGAGCGAGGCGTACACGCCTTCGTGCACCTCGATGCCCAGCCTTTTCGCTTCCGCCAAAGCGATTTCGCGGTACGAACGCCAGTACGCCTGAGTCATATCCGGAAAGCGTGGCCCAAATCGCTCATCATTTGGTCCGATCAGCGGATTCGCGCCCAGCAAATTAATGTGGTCGCGGATCACGACTAGCGCGCCTTGCTTGAACTCAAGATTAATCCCGCCCGCTGCGTTTGTTAAGATCGTAGAGCTAATTCCCAGCCGCCCGAATACCCGCATCGCAAACGCCACCTCGCGCGCCGAGTATCCTTCATATAAATGAACGCGGCCCTGCATCGCGGCAACCGCGACACCTTCTACTTTTCCGATTACCAGACGCCCGGCATGGCCCACGGCCGTCGAGCGCGGAAAATTTGGAATCTTCTGATAAGGGATGCGCGTGGCGTCCGTAAGTTCGTCCGCGAACGCACCCAAGCCCGAGCCCAGCACTAGCGCAATCTTCGGCCGCAGCTTCGTTTTCGACAGGATGAATTTCGCGGCGCGGTCTGCCCGCGCATATTCCGTACCCTGCCCAGCGGACGCAGCAGACTTTGCACGGGCTACGCTCATCGCAACATGACTCCGACAATGGACGCGGACATTAAATTCGCCATGGTTCCGGCCATCATGGCGCGAATGCCCAGCCGGGCGAGCTCTGCTTTTTTGTTTGGTGCGAGCGCGCCGATGCCGCCAATCTGGATGCCAATCGAACTGAAGTTAGCGAAACCGCACAGTGCAAACGTGGCGATGGTGAAAGAACGCGGATCTAGCGCGTCCTTCATCGGCCCCAGACGCTGAAATGCGACGAGCTCGTTTGTCACCATGCGTAGTCCCAGTAGATTGCCAATCGTATGGCAATCCTGCCAAGGAATGCCGATGACCCACGCAATCGGCGAAAAAAGCCAGCCGAAAATCTGCTCCACGCTGGAGGGAAACCACGAAATCCCGATGTGCATGAGCCCGTTGTGCACCACGCCGAAAATTCCATCCACTAAGTAAATCAGCGCAATGAAAGTAATCAACATTGCGCCCACGTTCACCGCGAGATTCAAGCCATCAATCGTGCCGCGAGAGATCGCTCCCAGAGCATTCGTGTCGCGTTCGAGCGGCGCCATCTCCACGCGGCCGGAAGTCACGGGAATTTCCGTCTCCGGCACCAGCATTTTCGAAAGCAAGATAGTTCCGGGCGCGGTCATAATGACGGCAGCCAGTAGATGTTTTGCCTCGATTCCATAAGCGATGTACGCGGCCATGATTCCGCCGGACACGTGCGCCATACCGCTGGTCATGACCGTCATCAATTCTGATCGCGTCAGCTCGGGAAGAAATGGACGGATCGTCAGCGGAGCTTCGGTCTGGCCCATGAAAATACTGGCCGCGACATTGAGTGACTCCGCGCCACTCGCTCCCATCAGCCGCGTCATCACCTTCGCGGCCTGTTTGATGATGAATTGCATCACACCGTAGTAGTAGAGCAACGCGAAAACCGCTGCGATAAAAATAATCGTGGGCAAAACTTGAAACGCAAAGAAGAAGCCCATCGGCGAGCCCTTCTTGCCAAGATTGCCGAAAACAAATTCAGAGCCGAAAAATGCGTAATCGAGAACCCAGTTCACCGCGGCGCCTGCTTTCTGGAACAGCAAACGACCGTATTCCCAGCGCATCACGAGAAATGCGAAGCCGATCTGCAGTCCGAGGCCCCACGCGACGGTTTTGTAACGAATGGCGCGGCGATTCGTCGAAAACAAGTACGCCAGACTCATCATGGTAATCATTCCCAGAATGCCTACCAGGCGGTGCATTCGACGCACGCTCCTCTTTGTGCAGCGCTCGCTTACCGAGTTTCTGTCGCGCCAATGATTTTTCGCACCAGCGGCGACGCAGGCGGCGGGTTCTCTCCAATTTCAAAACTTCGAGACAGCAGATCCACCGCGTGCGGGAGGCGCGAATCCAGGTTGTAGTGCACGGTGCAGAGATTCGCGCCGGCCTCGACCTTGTCGCCGATCTTCCTTTCGAGCGTTAACCCAACGCCCGGATCGACAGAATCTTCTTTTTTCTCGCGGCCGCCACCCAGCATCATGCTGGCGATTCCGACGTCTTCAGCGCGAATCGCGGTCACGAACCCGGATTTAGGCGCGTCTATCCGCGCAGTATGTTTCGCGTGCGGCAGAAGCGACGGATCGTCCACCACGCCCGCGTCGCCTCCCTGCAATCGGATGATCTCGCGGAATGTATCACGCGCGCGCCCCGATGCAATCATTTCCGCGGCAAGCTTTCGCCCTTCGCCCACTGATTCGGTTCGCTTCCCCAGGAAAAACATCCAGGCAGAAAGCTCATCGCAGAGTTCGCGAAGGTCAGCCGGCCCATCGCCATGCAAAATCTCGATGCATTCCTCCACTTCCAACGCGTTCCCCACTTTGCGCCCGAGCGGCTGTTCCATGTCGGTGATTAGCGCAACAATTTTCGTGCCCATGCGCGTCCCCGTCTCAACCATTAATTCCGCCAGATATTCGGCGTCCGATTGTTTCTTCATGAACGCGCCGTTTCCCGTCTTCACATCCAAAACGAGCACATCAATTCCCTCCGCCATTTTTTTGCTCATGATCGATGCGCAAATCAGGTACGGACTTTCCACCGTTGCGGTGACGTCGCGCAAAGCGTAGAGCTTTTTATCCGCAGGCGCGATTTCCGGCGTTTGGCCAATCAGAGCGCAGCGGCACTTCTCCAGAACTCGCCGAAACTCTGCGAGCTCTAAATGGACGTTGAAGCCTGGGATCGATTCCAACTTGTCGAGCGTGCCGCCCGTATGCCCGAGTCCTCGTCCACTGATCATCGGCACGTACAAACCAGCGGCTGCCACGACCGGCGCAATTACCAAAGATGTTTTGTCTCCGACTCCGCCAGTAGAATGTTTATCGACCTTCGCTGCCGGCAAATCCGGCCAGCCGAGGACCAAGCCGGAAAGAAGCATGGCCTCCGTGAGAGCGGCAAGCTCGGCGTTACTCATTCCCCGCCAAACCACGGCCATCAGCCACGCGGCAATCTGATAGTCGGGGATTCGCCCGCGAGTGACGCCTTCAATGAGGAACTCAATTTCCTCGCGGGAAAGCTCCGCGGCGTCTCGCTTTTTGCGAATGAGGTCAACAGCTCGCATGAAGAATGATAGGCGGTCAAACTAGCATCGGACGCAAGGCACGTCAATGAGCGTAAGCGCCGGATTGACATGGAAGTTTCGTTAGAACTTGGGGGGACGAGCAGCGATGTCGGCTGCAACGCGTTGCACTTCGTCGTGGACCAGGCCGTTCGTTACCAAGATCGATGGCCCGCCGGGATGATATGGCGCGCCAGAAAGATCGCTGACCTTTCCGCCTGCTTCGGTAACGATCAGCATTCCGGCCGCGGTGTCCCATGATCTTAGGCCAAATTCCCAGAATGCATCGAACCGGCCGCTGGCCACGGAACAGAGATCGAGCGAAGCAGCGCCGTCGCGGCGCACTCCGTGCGAACGCAGCGTGAACTCCCAATAATAATGAATGTTCAAATTGTCGGCCCGCTTGTGAACGGGAAATCCCGTGGAAACCAAACTCGCGCCCAGGCGATCCACAGAGGAAACATGGATTGGCTTCTGGGCTAAGTAGGCGCCATCGCCACGCGACGCATAGAAAAATTCGTTTGTAACCGGATTGAACACCACACCGACGACCGGCTTTCCGTTTTCCAGCAGGCCAATCGAAACCGCGAAGCACGGATAGCCGTGCGCGAAATTTGTAGTGCCATCAAGCGGATCCACATGCCAGACGAATGGCGAGGCCGAATCGTCTTTTCCCGAGCCTTCTTCGGCCACGATGGAATGTTCTGGAAAATCGCGCCGCAGTCGCGCCACGATCGCCGCCTCCGAGCGCCGGTCGGTTTCAGTGACCAGGTCCACGTCGCCTTTATAGATAATTTCTTTGGGGCGAGAGTGTCCGGAGAGGATGATTGCTCCCGCTTCGCGGGCAGCCTCGATTGCAGTTTCAAGAAATTTATTCATGATTCTAAACGCGGTTGCTTGCGCGAATGACTGTGGCTATCGCGGCGCCGCAGCGGTGAAATATTCTTTGCGATAGCGCACCGTATCCCCGGCCTTCACCCTCAAGCCGATGTGCCGGCGGCTGCCTGGTGGCGGTATCGGAGTTGGATAGTACGCCAACAAGTACTGGGTTCGCAGTTCGCGGTCAATGCGCTCGAACATCGCGTCGAGCTGCTGCATTTCGTCCACCATGAACATTGCCCCGCCGGTGCTATCGGTAATAGTAATCAACGCGTGCTCGCCGGCCGTGTTTCGCCCGCTTTCGTTTGCCGCGCGAATTACGATGGAATAAAGCAACGCCTCTGAAGCAATCGCCGCGCGGCGCGCGTCTTCAAACTTGGACAAACTCGTGGTTTCGCCGGCGTCGGTCAAAAGAACGATCGCCCGCCTTCTATCGGCTGGGCGCCGCCGAAGCGAGTTTGAACCTAATACAATCGCATCGTAGATCGAGGTCCCCGCGCCCGGCGTAATTCGGCGCGCCGCCGATTGTAGTTTCGGCACATCCGCGGAGAAATCCGAAAGCTGTGTGACTTTTTCGTCAAATTCGAAAACTCCCAGCGTGTCACCGGGCCGCACCACTTGGCGGATGAAGTGCGCCGCGGACTCAGTTTCAAACTTCATGTCCTTGAACGTGCTCATGCTTGAATCGACCATCAGGGCAAGGTCGAGCGGGCGATTCGTTTCCGCTTCGAAGCGCTCAATTTTTTGGGCCACGCCCTCTTCGGAAAGCTCAAACATATCTTGCGTTAGATCGGGAATCGGCTGGCCATGAGCGTCGATTACGCTCGCAAGGACATTCACGAGGTTGGTCTGCACGGTTATCACGCCGGATTGCTTGGGTTGTTGCGCGAGTAAAGACAGTGATAAGCAGGCGCTTGTTAGAAATCCAGCCAGCATGAAAGCAACGCGGAAGCCAGCGCGTGAGGGCTTCTTCATTTGTTTGTAGCGGAGTTAGATTCATTCGGAACGGAAAAGGCTTCCTGCGAAGGTGTCTCGCCTTCGGCCCATACGGCGCCGCCGGCGAAAAACTCTTTTTTCCAGATGGGCACCGCCCGCTTCAGAGTGTCGACGGCATAGCGGCAAGCGTCAAACGCGGCGCTTCGGTGCGCCGAACTTACGGCAATCCATACGCTGGTTTCTCCAATCTCAAGGCGTCCCAGACGGTGAATCATGGCCACGCGATGTATCGGGAATTTTCCGCGAATTTGCGCGCCGATCTCGCGCATTTTGGCCAGAGCCATGAGCTCGTAGGCCTCATACTCAAGATAGAGTGTGGGCCGCCCCTTGAAATTGTTGCGCACGAAGCCATCGAAAACCACCAAAGCACCATCTTCCGGAGCTTTCAAATTCTCAAGAAGCTCGCGCGGCTGAATTGCTTCGCGCACAAGCTGAAAAATATCGCCGATGGCCGCCGATTGCTGGCCGCCACTGACCGGTGGCAGGAAGGCCACTTCATCTCCGGCCGAGAGTGGCGTTCGCCATTCGGCATATTCCTGATTGACGGAAGCTGCGATCGAGCCTCGAAATTCGGAAAGTTTAGGAAAACGCCGCGCGTACCGCTCGAACAGATCGTGCACTCGCGCGCCTTCGGAAAGCCCCGCTTCCTCCGCCGCCACGCCAACGATTTCTTTGAGCTGGCCAAAAAAAAGCACACGCACGCGCATGAAATGCATTCTAACCCGTGAAAGGCTTCAAAGCGATGCAAACAACCCTGGGAAACAGACGCGTGACTCGCGTGAGTATCGGTCATGTATATTCGCCTCCCGACACCTCAAAGTTGCGCTAATATCTCACTTAATGAAGGAACGTGCGGGCTGCCGCATCGGGTGCCCTACCTCACGGCTTCTTCGATAACATCCAATGAGGCGCGTCTCTAAGAGAACATCGAAACATTCCCTCGGTTTTGCGTCAACCCGTCCCGATGTTTTTCCATAGCTCAGTTTCATCATGCGGAGGCAATTTCATGAAGGTTCTAATCTCGGGCGGCTCGGGACTTGTCGGGACAGCGCTGACGGAGAGTTTGCGAAGCCAAGGCCACACAGTCACTCATTTAGTTAGGCCCGGAGGCGCCGTCTCGGCTGGAGATGTTCGCTGGGACCCCGATAGCGGCTTTATCAACACGAATGCAATGGAGCGCGCTGACGCGGTTGTGAACCTCAATGGCGCGAGCATTGGCGGCGGTCGGTGGACTGCTGCGCGAAAGAAAATTCTTCGCGCCAGTCGCGTGGATTCCACGCGCGTTCTTGTCGATGCTCTCGCGCGCCTGAAACATAAGCCAAGGGTATTCGTTTCTGCGTCCGCGATCGGTTACTATGGCAATCGCGGCGATGAAGTGCTGACTGAGGCAAGCCAAGCGGGAAAGGATTTCCTGGCGGAGGTCTGCCGCGAGTGGGAGGCGGAAGCTCTTCGCGCACAATCAAGCGGCACTCGCACGGTATTGACGCGTTTCGGCATCATTCTCTCTGCAAACGGCGGCGCCCTCACGCAGATGCTCAGGCCCTTCAAACTAGGTGTGGGAGGCCGGCTTGGATCCGGCAAACAATGGACATCCTGGATAGCGCTTGACGATGTTGTGGGAATCTTACGCGATGTCATTTCGAACGAACAGGCGAGCGGGCCGGTGAACGTGGTGGCTCCAAATCCGGTGCAAAATTCAGAATTCACGCGCGTGCTGGCGAGTGTTCTTCATCGTCCGGCAATGTTTCCCGCTCCGGCGTTCGCGTTACGCCTCGCCCTCGGCGAAATGGCCGACGCGCTGCTGCTTTCCAGCCAGCGAGTTCGTGCAGAGCGTCCGCCCGCGGCCGCCTTCCCTTTTCAATACGAGAATCTTGAGCCCGCGCTCCATGCAATCCTCGCGAAGAAATAGGTCTGGAAAGTAGGGGCGGAGTGATTAGAGGTCGAGGCGTTCCAGCAGCGCGGCGAGGTTCGATTCGTCAACGACGAGCTCCGGGCGTTTGGTAGCGAAGTCCTCGATTTCGTCCAGCGATTGAAATAGCCGCATCTTCGCGACGGCATATTCCTCCGTTCCGGTCAACGGGCGGCCCGTCTTCTTCGTCCATTTATCCAATGCATCGCGCCGGACGAAAATGTGGACCGGAAACATCGTCTTGCGGTCGGCAGAAACGTAATAGATATATTCGTTGCCGGCAACAGCGCCCTTTTTAGCAGGGTGCACGTCCTGGAACTGATACTGGTAAACGTATCCGCTCTCCGCAGAATACGCCTTGATCCGGCGCACGGTTTCCGGCTTTGTCATCCCGGCATTATTCGGCTGCAAGCTCGCGGTGTCAATCGTCGCGTCACTTGCCAATCGCTCCCAAGACGGAATCAGGAATTGCGTTCGCAAGTGGCCGCCGCGCTGCGCTAGGAATCAGGAGCACAAAAATGAAACGAGCCATCGCGTGGCTTACGATGACGCTGTTCTTCTTGGCAACGATCATGCCCGCAGCGCAAGCCTACACATACGACTCTTGAAAGGCTGGATCAATCTCACGCATCGCGAAACATGCGGTGTATTCAGCAAGCAGCTTCGCCCAAAACAAAAACGGCTCCCAAAATCTGGGAGCCGCTCTCGTGTCCCTTCGGGTAAATCGTTTTACTGGGTCGGCAGAAGCTCCTGCGAGAATCCGATCGTATTGACGGAGCGCAATGACGGCGTTCTCGGAGGCAGCCACTGCGGTCCAAGTGTAAAATTGTTGTCGAAGGTGTAAACGCGGTTTGGTGGGCTGTAAACCGTATTGCAGCACTTGTACAATCCAATGTTCTGCCTGTTGTAATAAAAGCTGACGATCGAACCTTCGTAATACAACGGCGCGCCCCAGGCTTCGAGGTAGCGCAGGAAATTATGGACACCGCCGTCGGTGCCGTAGTCAGCGGCGCTGCCCCCGGTCTGTAGAAATGGGATACCTTTGCCCGCAATGATCGCAACTCGATAGGCCGTCTGCACTCCCGGGCGACTTCCCGGGCTATAGGGAGAGATAAAAGAATTGACGTCGTTCCAATTATTCGAGAGCAGAGTGACCGAGTCGGCGGCCACCGATGACGCCACACTGAAGCCTGCCCAAGTTCCATTGTTGACCGGAGCGTTGTAATCACCCTGAATGTAAACGGGGTTCTCCGCCGAGATGGTCAAGCCGCACGGAGGATTCGGAGCCGCCCCGTAACACGCGGTGCCAAGATTGAAGGACTTACCATTCACTACCTTTAATGCCCGGCGGAAAAAGACCGGCGGATTCTGTCGTGCTTCCTGGTTGTGAGTGTAAACATAGTTCGGTGAGGGAGGCGTGGCCGCCGCTCCACAATTTGGATTTTGTGTCAGAACCTGGGGGAAAACACCGGGCAGTGGATTCTGAACGGCCAGGTTGGCCGCCACATCTCCATTAATGAGTGGCACTCCTCCATATGTTCGAAGGCTCGCCGGAGTGGTGCCTTCGAGATCCTCGCCTTGGTCAAGCCCGCCATCCGGACAGCCGTTCGCAGCGTCGCCGGAGTTAACGATGTCGTTGAATCCGAAGGCTCCGACCTTGGTACCGCCTACCGGATCAACCTGATTCCCTCGGCGGTCGGAAAAATAGACAGCGTATCCGCCAGCGAAGTTTGCGTTGCCGCCGTTCACGCCGATGACTCCTGTGAACCATTTGGTTAGGTTGGCCACGTCCAGCTCGACGTAATTCACCACTCCTTGTGCCGTGATTTGGGGGTGGTTCGCTGCGGAATCGTTCGTGTTATTCGGCAGACCGTTCAGGTAGTCGCGGGAGATGGCTTCGCGGGTATCGTACAGCACCAGCGGCCAGTAGTCGTATCCGTTCGTGGTTGCGGCGCAGGGAGTTCCTGGGGAGGGGTAAGCGGTAGACGGATTATCGCGCAGCCTCGCAATTCGTATAACTGCGTTGGAGCTAGGGTCAATTCCACCGCATACGGTCGACCAGTTTTGAGGAGCGACACTTCCCGTCGCAGGCAAGAACAGGAGGGTATTCACCGCCCCAGCCGATGATGGATAGATATTTCGGCCTGTCAATCCTAGCGCCAGGATTTCTCTGGTCGCATCCACCCAGGCACCGCCCGCATTCTGATACTCGATCTTTATGCATCCGGTGACGGTGGCATTGTTTTTAGTGATCCAATAACCGTCGCCCGTACCTGCTCGCGTGTACGGAAGGTAGTTTGCCCCACCTGTGGCTTGCGAAAGAGGCAGCGGGTACACGCCCGCGCCTGTGTACCATGCTGGAGGAGCACCTACAGGCAGAGGAGGAGTTTTGTATGCCAGCGTGGCTAGATCAACAGGAGGAGTTGCAGTGACCGTGTCGAGAGCCATCATGTCTGAATTGTTGCAAGCTGTCGCCCCCAATGCCACTCCGCCTGGGCCATAATCGTCCAGCAAAATCCGCAAACTTGCTTCCGAGAAATACTGCTGGTTGAACTCGGCTGGATTAGAGGCGAGCTCTCCCGGAACCGGCCGCCGGATTAACGAGATAGGCGTGGTAATGCCGCTCAATGCCGTTGAGGTTAAACTCAGCTTTGGAACCAGATTTTGTAGCTGGCCTTTATAGCGCGGCGTGACGCCGGCCCACGCGGGGTTCGCTGTTGTATTCACGGCGGCGAAACTATTGGGGCCGACCACGCTTCCTTCTCCCAGGGTTAAAGGAGACCACTGGGCATTCGCATAAGCCGGACCCGGAGGCAAGGTGGCAGGGCTTGGCGTAGTGGCAATTGTGACTACGCCACCATATCCTCCAGCGGGGATCGCTAACCCATTTTCGAGGTTTGTGCGAATTACCTGGCCAACAACGGTCACCTTATCTGCCAAGTACAGAGGACCAGCGTTAGCACCTAGCCAAAGATTTCCGTTCGTGTGCACGCGGCCTCCAAAATTAAAGGGAGGACCGGCGAAGAAGCTCAGATCTGAGTCTGAATAAATACCGAACTGAAACACTGGAATTGCCACTACTTGTACTTGTCGCTGCAGCTTCACTTCCGCTCCTGTGACAGTGCCCCGCGCGACAACTTGAAGCGTAAATGGCGTGATCAGACCTTGCATGCCCGCATACGGGCTTGGCGGAAGCATGGTGGCGTTTTGGGAGACCGGGACGCAGGGGCTTGCCAGAGGCGACCCGCACAAAATTTGATACGTGGAAACACCATTGGCATCCAAGAATTGAATGCCTGAAATCGTAGGCTGATTAGCCACCGAGGTTATGGTGGTCATGTTCGCGGGAGTGAGGGCGCCCTGCACCGCGAAAGTATCGCCCACGTCGGCGGTCAGCTTCTCCATTCCCGCTTCCGCGCCATAGAACGCCGTCTCACGGAACTGGTTATTTCCGCCCAAGCGCTGATCGGTCATCACCATCCAGCACATTCCCACCGCCAAAGCGGAAACCAGGATCAGGACAAATAAGGCGGTTATGAGTGCAACTCCATTTTGACGTTGAGTTCTCACTGCAAATCTCCTTTGAAAAGGCTTGGCGATGTTCCAGTCGTCTTATGGCGCTGTCGAGGACGCTGAAGTCGTAAAGCTATTTATAAATGACAGGCTGCGGACGCTGACTTGAGTGCTCAAATTATTTCGCAGATATTGTGGATAACTAGACGCTAGATACGGCGCTTCTGATCGTCCAGCCAAGGTGACATTGACCGCACGAATCTGATCGGGAGTATCCGGGAGCTGTGGTGTAGGTGCGTTGCCCGGACCTGCCGGATACGTTCCCAGTCCGGGAAAATTTGACCCGGTGATGTCGTAGCTGAATGAAAGATTCTCGACGTTGTCCGCGATCGCTTGGGGCGGATTCACTGCGGCTGGACCCGGCGGGTAATTTGGATAGTTCACCTGCCTGATTAATTGCGGGGCGGCCGGGTTCGTTGTCGAGTCTATGTAATAAGTAACCATCCAGACGCGCGTAATGGCGGTCGGGGGAAATACACCGGGGGAGTTCTGCAAATTCGCGACCGTACCATTCGGCAGGCCGGTTGCGTTCAAGCCCGCGGGATCGCCGGCGGCGAAATTGATGGTTTGACCAGCGACGCTCGTTACGTATTCCAGAGCAGTTCCGTTGGCATTGTGGAACATAATTAGATTGCCGACTGTAATCGGCTTTGTCACGCCGGGCATCGTGAAGCAGGCTGGATCCATCGTGACGGACGCCCCCGTGGGGCTAATTACTCCAGCGCAAATCGGGGGGCCAACCGGTTGCACGACTGGAAAGCTGTAAAGATATCGGCCCGCCGCGTCCTGAAGACTGTTATCTGCATACAGAACGTTGATGAAATCGGTCTTCAGAAAACCGTCTAGAATTGCGCCATTCGTTGGGTTCACCGTTTTCGCATCCTGGCCCACTTGCCAGCCCGGTGAAATCGCGGGCATTGCGGTGAATCCACTACCAGCTGGATTCGGGAAATTCGGTGGTGTCGGCGCGAAGGCACCTGGACGAACGATCGCGGAAGTCCCCGCAGCGTTGTAGGGGACGCTGATCCCACCCTGCGGAATACCCTCGCCAGCTTGCATCAGATCTGCCACCATGAAATGCATTCCGGCGCGAAGATTTTCCTGTGTGTTGGCCTCATATGCCACGCCTTGCGCGGCATGCTGCGCCTGCAGCAGTGCCCCCACGATAACTCCCACCGTGGCCACCAGGATGGCCACGGATACCATCAGCTCAATTAGCGTGAACCCTTTTTCCCGCTTCATTCCTTGCTCCTCAGAAAACTAGTATTGTGAGACATAGGTTTCGAGCTGGTATTGGCGCGTAAATTTTCCGGTCGTATAGTTGATCGTTATGATTACACGGCGGACGTCTCCGCTCGGTTCGCTCGCCAGATTGCTAATGGCGATCGTGCGCGTGAAATTTGTGAGCGGAGCCTGAATGTCGTCCGCGGTGCCCAACTTTCCGTCAGGTCCGGGATAAACGATGAAAGCGGGAGGGGCTCCCACATCATTGATGGAGCCGACAAGTCCATCAGGCCCAGGCTGGGTCAGCGGTACGGGACCCGTAACAAATAGCCCACCAGGGTTTCCAGCGGTATTGTTTGAAATTTGCGCATACGTCGCGTTGCTGCTGTACTTCGCGGTGAAGATAGCTTCCGCCGCTTCTTCGGCCTTCTGCTGTGCGATGAAATCGTCCTGCGATCCCTGCATATACGCCAACGAATCGTAGAGCAACGCGGCGAGCCCTAGAATGCCCACTGCCAAAATAACGAGCGCGACCATCGTCTCTAGAAGGCTGAATCCTGCCGCCAAGCGCCGCTTTTTCGCTTCACGCATTTTCCGCGTCTCCTTCAAAATTGAACCCACTGCGTCTTCGCCAGTTTCCAGCCTCGAACTCGGCCCGTAGCGCCCAAGACTGTGACCGCTCTCGACGCCGTCGCCTGGTTCGGAAAACCAATGAAGACTGATCCGTTAATCGGTTGGAACGTCCCGCCGTCCACTAACTCTCCATCACTCTGAAATAACATTCCCAGGATCGGTCCCGGATTTAGCCCTTCGAATTCGACCGGGCTCGCTTTTCCAAACCCGTCGGGCGTATCCGGAGCACCGGGAAAGAGAAAGTACTGCGCGGGGATTTGAATCGGGACGGTGCTAAGAACTGTGTCAACGCCTGCAGGTCCCAGTGGCGGAGCGTTTCTCGCGGTCAGCACGACTTGATATTGCGTAGGCTGCCCGGGGATCACCACTATTGGAAACGTAACCTGAACGTAGCGGCGGTTCGCGATGGCATACTCTCGACCCTGCCTCAGTTGATCGATGACTTCGCGCATAGCATTGTCGTACTTCGCGTCCTGCAGACTCGGTTGCAGTGCGAAGATGGCCATGGCCGAAATAATTAGGATTATCATGATCACCACGCCAAGCTCGATCATGGTGAAGCCGCGCTCTCGGTTCACGGAACGCTGTGTCTTCTCGGAATTCGGTTGCCGCTGTTTCACGCTTACACCCTCGAGTCGCCCTGAAATAGCGCAGGCTGACCATAGAATCTGCTATCGCAAGTGCACTTGGCAGGCCATGCGGAGGGCACACTAAACCATTAGGGGTCTGGAGTTTGCACGTAGGGCCAAAGCCGGAGAAACCGCGAGCCTTTATTCCGGGGTGAAAACGTTACCGTTGTGGAGGCGGGCTACCGGACTAATTTTGTCTCACGAACGCCGTTAATTTCCGACAAAACTCTTAGTTCCGGCTCCGCAATTTCGAGAGCAAGCGGAGGATTTCGAAGTAGAGCCAGATGAGGGTGACCATCAGGCCGAAGGCCCCGTACCACTCCATATATTTCGGCGCACCTGCCCGGACTCCGCTTTCGATGAAATCAAAATCGAGGACGAGATTCAGCGACGCGATAATCACCACAAAAACGCTGAAGCCGATCCCGATCGGCCCGGCTCCATTGATAGTCGTGAAATGCACGCCGAAGAATCCGAGAACCATCGACACCAAATAGAACAGCGCAATCCCGCCGGTCGCGGCCACAACTCCCATCTTGAATTTCTCGGTGACGGGAATCAGCCCCGAGCGGTAGGCGAGCAACAGCACGACGAGGGTGCCAAACGTCAAACTCACAGCTTGAATAGCGATGCCTGGAAAGCGCAGCTCGAACATGGCGGAAATTCCACCGAGCACGAGTCCTTCGAGCAATGCGTAAATCGGAGCTGTTACCGGCGCCCAGGTCTTCTTGAAAATGGTGACCAGCGCGAAAATAAATCCGCCAATGCCGCCAACCATCGCAAGACTCATCGCGGATTCCGGCGAATGTGAACGGAGAAAAATATTCCAGGTCCAGGCAGCAGTCGCAATTACACAGAGCAGCAGCACGCCCGTCTTGTTGACGGTGCCCTGCAGCGTCATGGGTTCGCCGATGGCGACGCCCGCTCCTCGGAATGCCTGGTCGTTCAAGGCCGGGTTCGAAGTTCTCATTAATTGCGGCAATTCAATTCTCCTTTTCGCTGGCAGCACACAACAATGTCTGCGCCTTTCTCGTTATTTTTCGATGTGTATGCCTCTTGTTCGTGGAAGCTCCAATTACGCTACCACGGGCGCGCACCGTTGTGAAGCACCTGCGCGCCGTGACAACAGTTTCGGAGCTATTAAGGACGGCTGGAAAGAAGGCGAGATTGAAGGAGGTTTTCTGGCTGCATTGCCAGCTGCAGCAGGAGGGGCCTATTTTCCGACAGGTCTCTTCCCTTAATGTTGCGGCCCCGAGAACGGTTTGGCATTGCAGAGTAGTCTGATGCGCAGAATGTGGACCTTCCGTTTTTCTGCCGTGCGTCAGCTGCTGTTGGCAGCACACGGGCGGGAAAGACTGAGCCACAAGAGCAGCATCAACTGGGCACTGCTGGGCACCCGATGTTTGCCACGGTGGAGGTACCGGATTCGGTAGAGTCGTTCGACGGTCAAGGCCAGCATGGTGAGGAGCCAGCCAATCAGCAGGCTGTTAGCGTGATGATGACAGATATGCTCGAGGCCGTGACGACTCTTAGCGTCGTTGAAGCCTTGGTTCTCGATCTCCCAGCGGCTCTTGGCCATGCGGAATAGAGATGGCGAGCCCACGGTGGAAGAGGCAAAGTTCGTAAGCCAGTAGGCTTGCACCACCGTGCCGTCGGGCTTGTGCTGGCGATAGAAGAAGACCCGCACGGTTTCCCAGTCCAGCGTTTCCCAGGGATCGAAGTCCTCCGCCTCCCACATCTCCACACGATCTGCTCCGTGTTGAAAAACCGTGGTGGGAAGCCCAGAAGGAAAACGCTGCTGGGCGGCGGCGAGTAATTCCGGCAAGTTGTCTTTCAGCCGTGCCACCACTCGCAGACCGAGCTCTCCGGCCGTATGCAGGAACGGCGCGGTAGCAAATTCTCCATCGACGACCACATATTGCGCAAATCGTTTTCCCACGCTCCCGATCACCCGTCGCAACAAGCGCTGCCCGGCGGCGTACTCGCTATCGCCCGGTCCGTAGGGTTCCCCATCGCAGGGCAGCGACAGGCCTGTTCCCACCACGCTGATCATCACCAAAGAATGTTGATAGCCCAGAATCTGTTTCGCGGCGTTCAGCTTCGGCCGACAGAGCTGGCAGCCCCGGTGGGTTCGCCATCCCGCGCCGGTACCGTCCAAGGCCAGGCCGATCCAGCGGCAATCGTCAAAGGCCTTGTTGCGCTTGGCGCCGCGCAGGAGCGAGAGCAAGGCTTGCCGTGTGGGACCGGGATCGAGCCGCTCGGTGAAATAGCCCAACGTATCGTCACAGAACGAAGTGGCGATGGAGAGCGTGCGTCGCGCCGAAGAGTGCACCAGCGCCTCGACTGCGTGAAAACTCGATTGGCGAAGAATTTGACCGATCAGCAGGGCCCAGAGCAGAGCCGAAGCCGGAATTTGGGGTTGTGGCCGACCATCTCCCGGATCCTCGAGATACCGCCGGAGGCGAAGACGCCGTGTCACATAGTGGAGCAGATGACGTGGCGTCGAACGGTTCATTTTTTCTTTTTCTTGAGCTTCTTGCGCTCCAGCACGAGCAGTTGGGCATTGGCCGCCAACACTTCGCGGACAGCGTCTTGAAATTCCCGTCCCGCCTGGACCCGGCGCCGCACCTCCTCGACCCATTCCTTGGGGATGTGCTGGACACGTTTTTTCCCCTGCACCATAAAGGTTAGTGACCAGACGGGATGGCCGCGGTCCTCGGCACAATGACAGGTGGGTTTGCCACAGCGGAGATGCGTGAGGGAAAGGGAGCCAGGGAGAGCATCCTCAGGGATAGAGAAACGGCGCAGCAGCTGGAACTTGCGCTGACGCAGTCGAGAAGCAAGTGGTCCCAGATCTCGATGAATCATCTTAATGTATTGATACCATAAGACGCAGTAAAAATCAACCCGCATCTGCGAATGCGAAAATAGGAGTCTACTGCCGAAGGGTAGCCAAGAGAGATAAAAGAGCGACCTTGCGGAGGTAGACTGGGCTAGTCCCTATCATTCTTCCGAAACGGCTGGCGCCGTGAGCGCCGTGAGAACCCGTCCTACAGGTGATGCTTTTTTGGATTTCCTCGATAGAAAGCTCATCGGTGTACAATCCTAGTCGTCTCCGAATTTAAGACGGCAGTCTTTAGGTGATATATCATGAACACACATCGCAGTTTTCGATTCTGCATCTGCCTCGCTATTGTTCTTGCGCTCGCGGGACCGCTCCTCGCGCAAAGCGCACCCAGTAAGCCGTTGGTCGTGAACGGCAAGACCGTCGATGCCGCCGCGCTCCAGATCGGCGGCCACTACTACGTTGACGTTGAAACTCTAGCTCTGCTCACAAACGGCACTTTCGTCGCCGATCCTAATCATGTCGAGATCAAGATTCCTGTCTCGAGCGCTCCGGCCGCTGCTGCTGCCACCAACACTCCTGCCAAGGCCACGCCCGCAGCCGACCCAGCTACCGCCGCAGTCGCAGCTCCTAACGGAGCGGCTCCTCGTTCCGCCAGCGCCGCTGCAGCAGCGAATGAAGCCGCCGCCGAAACAGCCGCTGCGGCCCCGCCCCCAAAAGGAATTTCTCGCACGTTTGCCAGCGCCGCGATCGCCGCATTGGCCGACCTGCGCGAATGGCGCGGCGCCATCTCCGCAATGATCACTCACGGATTGGCTGTCAGCGAAGCGTGGGCCGCAGGTTATCGCGACCAGGCCCAGGCCGATCTGGCCCAAGCAGAACTGTCTGCCACTACAGACGACGACCGCAACGCTCTCGCACTACTTCGAAATGAATGGAACAACTTGTCGAGTTGGTGGGACAGTGTTCTCTCCGCGCGCCGGGAACTCAATGGCGAATCCACCGTGGATCCCGATGCCCTGAAGAACGATCCCATGCTGGCAAAAATCCGCGCCTGCAGCCAATTTCTGAATTCCATGCTGGTAAGCGGAACTTTCTCCGATAACTCCGCCTGCCACTAGCCCTTCGCCCCGCACCCAGGACGCCGTTGTAGCGGCGGCGTCTTTGTTCGTAGTCTCCCCCCTGAACGAAATCATTTCCCTTCCACGCACTCAAATTTACGGATAAAGTTCACCAGCGTGACGACCGCGAGATATTTTAGAACAAAAAAAAGGCGGCCCCGAAGGACCGCCCGGTTATGAATGGAATGAAGTTCCTTACTTAGATGAGACTATCTGGACCTTCCCTGGCAATTCCGCTCGTGTTCCCTCGCTTCTGACGACGAGGGGAAAGACCGTCCGCACTTGCTGCAAGTAGCTTGGTCTGCCATTGCTTGCTCCTTTGGTGGCTAGCGATGTTGCGGCTAGCAACGCTTCCCGGATTTTGGCTGAGCGGTTACAAATTGGTTTTGCCGACTGCCTCTTCCGCCGCTACTTCGAAATCGCGGCCGGCTCGGTTGGTATTTCCCTCCCAAGCGCCGGATTTCGATGAAATTTTGCAACGGCTCGAGTTATCCAGCTATACGGGAAATGTTGTAAATACATGTGGGAAGGATTGTAGGGCTCCCTCCGCCGTGGATGTTTTTCTGAGCGGTCCTTCGCGATATGAAACCTTCGGCGAAGCGTTGGTAAAAGAGGACGAGTACGTTAAACTCTAAAAAGAGAATAACTCCCCGGCGCTATGGTGCAACGGTTAGCACGCGGCCCTTTCAAGGCTGAAATACGGGTTCGATTCCCGTTAGCGCTACCAAAGCTTCTTCTTTGATACCCTCCATTGTGTTTGAGACCTCGGTTTGCGACTGAACGAAAATTGGAACGCCCGCCAGGCAGCGGACAGTTTTCCTCTTGGGATGCCGCATTTGCCGGTCCACTCAAAAGGAGACGGTTCCATGCCGGCAACTCGTCCGCAGTATTTCCCCCGCTCTCGACCCGACATTTTTCCATTTGCTGTTATTGGAATTTTGCTATTTGTTTTGTGCGGTGGTTTGATCGCGCCGAGTTTATCGGCTTGGCACGTGTTCCTCGTTCTATTTGCCGGCGCGGGAATTTTTGCGGGATGCGCGGGCGATCCCGGCTATAAGTATCCAGGCACTCCCGAAGGACGGTACACATTGACGGTGACTGCCACCGCCGTAAATTCGCCCGGAACGGCGACGCAGTCAGCGACGATCACTTTAATCGTGAAATAAAAAACTACTTCCAGGCGTTGCGTTCGCGCAGGGCGGTGATGTGCGCGACGTGATGTTTTCCATGCCAAGCGTAGAGGGCCAGTGTGTCGTCGAGGGACATCGGTCTAGCCCAATCGGGGTGGCCGTATTTTCGCGACCAGTCCGCGGGAGCGAGCGACTTCAGCAGGAACACCCAGCGCTTGTGCAAATTTTCGAGTATTGCGAGGGATGGTTCGATGGGCGAAGTCTTGCCATCAGGCAGCTCCGCCCAGCGCGCTTCCTCGTAAGGCTTGATGGTGGGTACGTCTTCGGTGAGGGCGAGCTTCATGCGCACGTAGGCGTTCATGTGGCTGTCGGGAACATGATGCACGAGTTGGCGCACGGTCCATCCGCCGGGACGGTAGGGCGTGTCGAGCTGATCGGGCCTTAGATTTTTCACGGCGGAGGCCAGGCGCGCGGGCGTTTGTTCGATTACGTCAATAAAGTCGCGGCGCTGGTCGGTGGTCAATGCCGCCTCGGGACGATGAAATTTTCCAATGGGGTAACGCAGGTCTGCTTCCATTGCAGTTTCCTCCTAGATTGAGGCCGAGATTCTTGCCAACCGATTTGGACTGTCCATTTTGGGTATCGGATGTCGCCGGCGAAAACGGGATTCAAGAAAACGGAAGCGGAAGAGTTGAACGAAGATCAAGCAGGTCGACCCTTCTCGGGGGGTAACTATCCTTGACTGTCCTGAAATTCCTCGTGCCAGGCCATCTGAATGGCTTCGAGTTTGCCTTCGTTGGATAGCTTGGGATCGCCGGTAAAGCCCGGCAGTTCGGTGACCCATTTATGCAAATCGGTAAAACGGACGGTGAGGGGATCAACTTCCGGGTGTTTTGCGGCGAGCTGGATGCCGATTTCTTCTGGGTTGTCCCAATCGAATGTTTGCGGCACGGTCTCTCCTGAAAACTAAAATGCCGATTTTGTGCTGGCTCTACAAAAGCTCTTCGCCGACCCGAGAGCCCCCGCTACAAGAGAAAGATCAGTGCTCCGCTTCTTTCGCGTAATTCTTGTTCCACTCGGGAATTTCGACCACGATATCTTTTGTGCCGTTGGGGACGCATTGACAGCCGAGGCGTGACTTGGGAGTTACGCCCGGGGCCTCGTCGAGCTGGTCGAGTTCCGCGTCGGTGGCTTCATTGCAGGTTTCTAAACCCTCGTGAACGATCACGTGGCAAGTAGAACAGGCGCAGACGCCGCCGCAAGCATGGTCCAGTCCTTTGTGAAAGCCCTGCGAAATATCGAGGATGCTGCCGGGCAAACCGTCGTGACCATAGGGAATTTTTTCGGGATCGACTTCGACCGGCTGGCCGTCCTTGACGAAGGTGATTTTATATTTCTTCGTCGCGGGCGTGAATTTAGTTTCTTCGATGTACGGATTTTTGCCGCCCATTCTTAAATGCTCCTTGCGTTACCGCTAAACGTCTTCGAGGCGCTTACCTTCCAGCGCGGTTTGCAGCGCGCCATTCATCAAGATTTCCGCTAGATGCATTGTTGCCTGATTCAGAGCATCGATACGTTCACGCATCAGTTTGTAATCCGAGCCGGACATTGCAGCGCGCAATTGTGCTACGGAATGTTCAATGTCGCGGCGTTCGTCCGGCGCAAGTTCGCCCGCGCGAGGATTGGCCAGAGTTTTTTCCGTGGCCGCTAGGATCGTTTCGGCTTCGGTGCGCGCTTCGATCACTTGCCGCTCGGAAAAATCCTGCTCGGCGAACTCGATGGACTCTTCGAGCATCCGCTCGACTTCCTCGTCGGAGAGGCCGTAACTCGGTTGGACTTCAATGGTATGCTCGGCGCTTGTCCGCAAATCGCGAGCGGACACCTGGAGAATGCCGTTGGCGTCGATCAGGAATTTTACTTCGATGCGCGCCAAGCCTGCGGGACCCGGCGGAACTTTTAGCTGGAACTTTGCGAGGGAGCGGCAATCTTTGGCGAGTTCGCGCTCGCCTTGAAGGACGTGTACGTCGATGCCCGTTTGATTTTCCACGCCGGTGGTGAAAAGTTCCTGCGCGCTCGCGGGAATCGTCGAGTTGCGGGGAATAATTTTTGCGACTACGCCGCCCATGGTTTCAATACCGAGCGAGAGCGGCGTCACGTCGAGAAGCAGCATGGTTTTGACGCCGGACTCAAGGATATCGGCTTGCACAGCGGCGCCGAGAGCGACGACTTCATCGGGATTGAGCTCGCAATGCGGACCGCGGCCGAAATAATCGCCGACCGTTTTGCGCACGAAAGGAATGCGCGTGGAGCCGCCGACCAAAACAACTTCTTCAACTTGGCTAGGCGTGAGTTTTGCGTCCGCAAGAGCCATTTTTACCGGCCCCATGGTACGCGCGACGATAGGCTGAATCCATTTCTCGAACTCCGAACGAGTGAGCAGCTCTTCAAATACTTTGCCGCCTGAAAGGTTGAAACGAAGCATCATGCTGTGCTCTGCGGATAGCGCGTGTTTCGCCGCAATCAGAGCCTGGCGCAGCTCCTGGATTTCTTCCTGGCGATTCGCGAGATCGATTCCGAATAACTGAAGGATTTTTTCTCGCACCCTGCGCTGCATTTCGTTGTCGATGTCGTCGCCGCCCAGGTGCGTGTCACCATTGGTGGAAAGGACCTGGTAGATATCGCCTTCTGTGGTGGAGACGAGCTTCAGGATCGAGATGTCGAACGTGCCGCCGCCAAAATCGTACACGGCAACGTAGCCGCGCTTTTGTTTGTGCAAGCCGTAGGCGAGGGCAGCGGCGGTGGGCTCGTTTACGAGACGCAATACTTCGAGGCCCGCGATGCGGCCGGCGTCTTTGGTAGCTTGGCGCTGCGCGTCGTTGAAATAAGCCGGGACGGTGATGACCGCGCGGTCAACCGGCTCCTTAAAATAATTCTCGGCCCAGGATTTCAGTTCGCGCAGGATGAATGCGGAAATTTCCGGAGGCGTGAACCATTTATCACCCAGGCTGACGCGGATTACGTTGCGTCCGGCGGGATCGATGCGAAATGGGAAAATTTTCAGCTCTTCTCGAACATCCGCGACGCCGCGTCCCATGAGACGCTTTACGGAATAAATTGTGCGCTCGGGTTTGGTAAGCAACAGCGCGCGAGCCGGTTCTCCGACGATTACTTTGCCATCTTCGTCGACACTGACGACCGATGGGCAGAGCGTGGAACCGTAAGGTCCCGGGATACACTTCGGTGCGCCCGTTTGCGGGTCCAGGTATGCAATCAGACTGAAAGTTGTGCCGAGATCAATGCCTACTGCGCGGCTCATTTGTCCTCTTAATGAAAGTTCGTGCCAAGCGTTCCGTTGATCCTGTCGCTGCAAAGAACCGTTCCGTCATTTTGCCAACAAACTGCCAAGCACTTGTGCCGGGCGCAGCATGCTGCGCCGTTCAAAACCTGGACTCCGGTTTCTTAAACTTCGGCTAGTTCTTTTTGTACGCTGGCTACCAGGTTGCGGATGTAGCTTCGGCGGTTTAGCGCTACGTTCATGCGAGCGAGCAAAGCTTGCTGCTTCGCTTCATCCGCGGCTGCATCGAGAGAGCCATCCCATTCCTGGCCGATTTGCGCTAGCTCTGCGTCCACTTCTTCCAGCTTTTCCTGGAAATTGTTCTGTGCGGCAACGAGCGGCTCGCGTAACGCAGCGACGTTGCCACCTTCGGCTCGCGCTTCTCTCAATTCATCCAGCGATTCATTCAACTCAAAAACTTCTTCGAGCAATTCGGGCGGAGCCTGTTGCTTTGTTGTGCCTTCATTTCTAAGGCCGCGACGCAACAGCAGGTATTCCACGCACGAAATCGGCTCGCGCAATGTGCGATAAGCGTCGTTCAATTCCGAGGAACGATTGAGCGAAAGATCGCGTTCGAACTCGCTGGCGCGCACGAAATTATCGGGATGCAGCTTCCAGCTCAGCTTGTGAAACTCGGATTCCAGCTGCGCGGAATCAAGTGACAATTTTTCGGGCAAGCCGAAGAATGCAAAATAATCAGTGCCCGCGGGCAGCGGCTGAATCTTGCCGCATGCTGAGCAGAAGTGCGTTCCAGTGCTGGTGGACTGACAATTCCAGCATTTCGTGCCGGTGACCCGGCCAGTTTCGTCGCGTTGCGTTTGCGTAACACTCATATCGTATTTAGCTGATGGATGCGGCTGGGCCCAAAGGCACTGCGAACAGTGGGGCTAGGCGGATACCACTCATCACGATCTCAGGCGGTGAAGGAGCTTCCGCAACCGCAACTCCGCGTAGCCTGCGGATTCTGAAATACGAAGCCCTGCTTCATCAGGTCTTCGAGGTAATCGAGCGTGGTGTTGTGAAGGTAGAGATAGCTCTTGGGATCCACAAAAATACGAGCGCCATTCTCTTCGAAGACCTTGTCGCGATTGCGCGCTTCGGTATCGAGCCGCATCGCATAGGTTAATCCGGAGCAGCCGCCTCCCTGCACGCCTACACGCAGCCCACCAGACTCAGTGGGCACGCCCTCCTTTGTTAACAATTCGCGGATTTTCGCCGCTGCTTTTTCGCTTACGTGAATCATAATCGCCTGAATCCTTGCACTGCTAAATCGCCATCCGATGGAACTTCAGCGGCTAAAGCCGCCCAATTCTTGGGTGTCATGTCGTGGCTGAAGCCACGACCCACAAAGATTCCGATTTGCCAAGCGAGCCTGGACCTGCCCTGCCGAAAGCTTAGTGACTTGCTGCCGCTGCTGGTTCGGCCGGTTTTGCTTCCACGTCGCCCTGCTTCTTCTTCCAATCGGAGAGAGCCGCCTTGATCGCGTCCTCGGCGAGAACTGAGCAATGAATCTTCACCGGCGGAAGAGACAGTTCGCGGACGATGTCCGTGTTCTTGATCGCTAGAGCTTCTTCCACGGTCTTGCCCTTCACCCATTCCGTGGCAAGCGAGGAGCTGGCAATTGCCGAGCCGCAGCCGAAGGTCTTGAACTTGGCCTCTTCGATGATGCGAGTGTCCGGATTCACTTTCATCTGCAGTTTCATGACGTCGCCGCATTCCGGAGCGCCGACCAAGCCAGTGCCGACGTTGGGATCTTTCTTGTCGAGCGAGCCAACGTTACGCGGATTGTTGTAATGCTCGATTACCTTATCGCTGTAAGCCATTAGTTGATTCTCCTGTTCAAAGTAATAGTGCTGTCCAAACCTTCGTCAAAGATCACTTCGTCCGACAAAACGATATTTTCGATGGACGCCGAACGCCCCTTGCGGACTTCGTTGAGAGTACGCGTCACGACTTCATGCTTGACTGCGAGGGACTCAAGGAACTCGCCGAGCTCTTGCAGCTCGCGAAACCGCCGCGAGTTGCAGGCGCTCTGGTTCATATTCGGCGCGAAGAACACGTCAAAGACTGGCGTGTCTTCGCTCACCGTGGCGTGAACTCCGATTGTTCCCTGATATTTCATTTTAGTGTTCTGCGCTTATCTGCCAGGTCATTTTGCTAACGTCGACGCCTTCTTTCGCCATTTCATATAGAGGAGAAAGTTCTCGCAAACGTTGCACGGTTTCCACGACGCGATCAGCGACATAGTCAACTTCCTCGGGGGTGTTAAATCTGCCGATGCCGAAGCGGATGGAAGTGTGCGCCAAATCTTCGCCGACGCCGAGGGCCTTCAATACGTAACTCGGCTCGAGTGTAGCGGAAGTGCAAGCCGAGCCGCTGGAAACGGCGATGTCGTTGATGCCCATTAGAAGCGATTCGCCTTCGACAAACGCGAAACTGATGTTTATGTTGTGCGGCAAGCGATGCTCCATCGAGCCGTTGATAAATGTTTCGTCCAGGCGTGACATGATGCTCTCCGTCAACCGGTCGCGGAGCTTGCGAAGCTTTTCACTCTCCGCCGCCATTTCGTTCTGGCAAATCTCGCAGGCTTTGCCGAGTCCGACGATGCCCGTAACGTTCAGCGTGCCGGAGCGCATGCCGCGTTCGTGGCCGCCGCCATCGATTTGGGCTGCGAGTTGCACCCGAGGATTTTTGCGGCGAACGTAGAGCGCGCCAACACCCTTGGGTCCATAAATCTTGTGACCAGAAATCGACATCAGGTCGATGCCATCTTTTTGGACGTCCACAAGGATTTTTCCGACGGCCTGCACGGCATCTACATGGAAGAAGACACCTTTTTCTTTTGCGATCTTGCCAATCTCGGCTATGGGCTGCACGACGCCAATTTCGTTATTGGCATACATGATCGAGATGAGGATGGTCTTGGGCATGATCGCTTTGCGCATTTCATCCAGGTTGATGCGGCCGTCTTTCTGCACCGGAAGATAAGTGACCTCGTAGCCGTACTTCTCCAAGCGCTTGCAGGTGTCGAGCGTGGCCTTGTGCTCGGTGACCTGCGTAATAATGTGATTGCCCTTCTCGCGGTACATTTCCGCGGCGCCCTTGATTGCCAAGTTGGTGGATTCCGTCGCTCCGCTGGTGAAAATAATTTCCTTGGGAGTGGCGTTGATCAGCTTGGCGATCTGGCCGCGGGCGTTTTCAACGGCTTCCTCCGCTACCCAACCGAACTCGTGGTTGCGGCTGGCAGCGTTTCCGAACTTTTCAGTGAAATAAGGCTGCATTGCTTCGACAACGCGTGGATCCACGGGAGTGGTTGCGTGATTGTCCATATAAATCGGAAGCTTGATTGCCATTCTATTCTCCTAAACTCTTAACTCGACGACCTCCGACATGGGAGCTTCGTCGGTCATCTGTGAAATTGTCACTTTCCCAAGCACTTCCAGAATACTGTCGTTCACTCGTCGCAGCGGCTCGCGAACTGAACACGTGGTAGTAACCCCGCAGGCGCCGCGCGAGGTGATGCAGGACGTAATGAATAAAGGACCGTCGATCGCGCGAATCACATCGAGTGCCGAAATCATGGAAGCGTCGCGGGCCAGCGTGTAACCACCGCTTGAGCCATGCCGCGCGGCAACCAGTCCAGCCTTTGCCAACTTCTGAAGCACCTTCGCCATCAGCGGCGTGGACATCTTGTAAACGTCGGCGATATCGGATGCGCTACAAGAGCCGTGACCATTATGAATCGCCAAATGCTTCAGGGCGATTAGACCGTAATCAGCCTTTTTTGAAAGCTTCATCATTTAGAGTCAAATACGACCGAATCAGTCGCAATTAAATTGTAAGTCTGCTGCGTCGGGCTTGTCAAGTTCAGATACGCCCGCAAGCCTTGACGACACAATAGGTTAATACACGACTATTCTAGTCGGCTTAGTCAAACTTCGCGCAGCTAATGGCTGGAAAGGGCACCTGAACGGCAGAAACGCTGGCTAAACGGTACTGCGAAGGTGGATGTGCGCAAGGATCGCCGTCAGATCGCGGTATTAGATTCGTTGACGCTTCCAGTGGCCCAGCTTGAACAGGAGCACGCTTGCTGCGGCGATTGCGGCTTGGGCGATAACGATGGAGTAAAACACTCCGCTCGATCGCATCCCCACAGGGATCGCCAGCCAGTAAGCCAGAGGAATTTCCAGCAACCAGAAGCCGAATAAATTCACTATGGTGGGCGTGATTGTGTCTCCGGCTCCATTGAATGCCTGCAGCATGACCATCCCATAGGCGTAGCCGATATTGCCGTAGCTGAGTATGCGGAGGCACGAGGCGGCCGGCGGAACGACCGCGGGATCCTGAGTGAACAGACGCACTACTGGCTCGGCGAACACGATGAAAATTACTCCGACGCTTCCCAGGAAAAGCATGTTGTAGAAAGCTGTGCGCCAGACAGACGCCGCTGCGCGCTCGGGCTGGTTGGCTCCGAGGTTCTGGCCTACAAGTGTTGCGGCGGCATTGCTGAGTCCCCAGGACGGGAGAATGACGAATATGACGATGCGGATGGCGATCGTGTAGCCAGCGAGAGCGGCTGCGCCAAATAAGCTCACGATGCGCACCAGCCCGATCCAGCTTGTATGGGCGATGGCGAATTGCAAAATGCCTGTAAACGACACGCGGAGAAGGCGCACAAAAACGCCAAGGTTCAAACGAATTTGCCGGCGCAGGATACGGATGCGCTCCGTGCCGCGCAAGAGCCGATAGAACTGATAGGCCACACCGATGCTGCGCCCCGTAAACGTGGCGAGAGCAGCGCCAGTGACGCCCAAACGTGGAAAGGGTCCCCAGCCAAAGATCAAGCATGGATCCAGGACGAGGTTAATGATGTTGGAGACCCACAGCAATCGCATGGCGATGGCGGCGTCACCTGCGCCCCGGAAGATCGCATTGTTCAGAAAAAGCAGCAGCACCACTCCGCTGCCGCCGAGCGCCATCCTGGTGTAGCCGCTGCCCAAAGACACGATATCTGGCGAGGCGCCCATTAAGCGGAGCAAGTCAGGCGCGAAAAAGAAACACGGCACACCGAGCAACATTGAAACCGCGATTCCGATAGCGATGGCCTGTACTCCGGCAACCGCAGCTCCCTCTGGGTCTTTCTCACCGATACGCCTGGCCACCATCGCGGTGGTAGACAGGCTCAGCCCCATAGCCACTGCAAACACGAGGCTGAGCATTGATTCCGTCAAACCGACCGTCGCTACGGCGTTGGCCCCGATGCGACCGACCCAAAAGACGTCCACAACGGCGAAGAGCGACTCCAGCACCATTTCAAGCACCATCGGGATCGCCAGCAGGAGAATCGCGCGATTCAAACTGCCTGTCGTGAAATCCTGGTGCGAGCCTCGAATCGCTTCCCGGATAGAAGACCAGAGCAAAGGCTGCGATATGGTTGTGGGACAGGCTCCCATGCTAACGGGCGACTTTCTGCGTCATCGCGCTCGACAGGCCTGAGGACGCGGATAATGTTCTTAGACTAACTTAAAAATGAAGATTGTTTGTCCGAAAGCATGCGGTGCCAAAATGGACTTCCGCGGTGGCTTTTTGTCGCGGCAGGGCGGGAAAATCTGAGTTAGAATGACGCATCCAATGGCTTTGGAAAGCAATAAACCAGTGACCGCCATTTATCCGGGTTCTTTCGATCCGGTCACGAATGGCCACCTCGACTTGATCGCACGCGGCGCAATGATCTTCGACAAACTGATCGTCGCGGTTGCGCATAACCTGGAAAAAGATCCGCTATTCGTCGTGAAAGAGCGTACCGAGCTGCTGGAAGCGGTCACCTTCGATTGGAAAAATGTTGAGGTGGATGTATTCGACGGCCTGCTAATGGATTATGCGCGCTCGAAGAATGCGCGTGTGGTGGTTCGCGGGATCCGCGCCGTTTCTGATTACGAGTATGAGTTGCAGATGGCGATGATGAACCGGCACATCGAGCCGCTGGTGGAAACCGTGTTCATGCTGCCGGCACAGCAGTACAGCTATCTAAGTTCGCGACTGGTGAAGGAACTTGCGCGGCTTGGTGGCAACATCAAGGATCTGGTGCCGCCGATCGTCGAGGAACGGCTGCGCGCGAAAGTGAGCTAAAGGACGGACAATGGAACTTGCCACGGGGAGAAAAATGGAAGAAGTCTTCCAACTTGCAGATCGCGTGAATCGAATCAGCGTTTCGCAGACCATGGTCGTGCTACAGGAGGCGGAGCGGCTTAAGGCGCAAGGAATTGACGTGGCCGACTTCGGTCCCGGGGAGCCGGATTTTCCGACACCCGACCATATCAAGCGCGCTGCGATTAAAGCGCTGGAAGAAAATCGCACGAAATACACTCCGGTGGCGGGTATCGCGCCGCTGCGTCAGGCGATTTGCGACTGGCATGGTGTGCAATTGGGATCGTCGTATCAGCCGGACGAGTGCGTGGTGAATACCGGGGGCAAACACGCGATCTTTAATGCCGTGTGCTCGCTGATTAATTCGGGCGATGAAGTGATTATCGGCGCGCCTTACTGGGTGAGCTATCCAGACATCATTAAGTATACGGGCGGAAAGCCGGTCGTCGTTCCTACGCGGGCAGAAGAGGAATTTATTTTGCGCGCCTCGGAAGTGGAGAACGCAATCACCCCGCGAACGCGCATGGCGATTGTGAATTCTCCCAGCAATCCCACAGGCGCGGTGATCCCGCCTGACGAATTCGCCAAGATTCTCGATGTTTGCAAGCGGCGGCACGTTTGGCTGCTTTCCGATGAGTGCTATTCGCACTTCACGTATGGAGACGCGAAACCGTTTTCCATCGCCAGCGTACCGGGCGCGAAGGAACACACGATCATCGCGGGATCGTTGTCGAAAACTTTTGCGATGACGGGTTGGCGCATGGGCTACGTACTCGCGCCAAAGCCATTGGTGGACGCCGTGGCGAAGTTGCAGAGCCAGTCCACTTCGAACCCGAATTCAATCGCGCAATATGCCGCGTTGGAGGCCATGCGCGGCAGCATGGACACGGTCGTATCGATGCTTGCGGAATATGCGCGTCGTCGCGAAAGTATTCTGGCGGGCTTGCGCGCCCTTCCGGGAATTACGTGCGCCACTCCGCACGGCGCGTTCTATGCTTTCCCGAGTGTGGCAGCTCACCTCAACAAACAAATGCCGGACGATGTAGCCGTCGCCAAGCAGCTTCTAGAACGCGAGCATGTTGCCGTGGTTCCAGGCGAGCCATTTGGAGCGCCCGGGCACATCCGCATTTCTTATGCAACCTCAATGGAGCGAATCCAGGAAGGCCTGCGGCGGCTCGGGCGCTTCTTCGGCCGTGCGGCGTGAAACTTTGTCCGGCGCGTTTGGAGCCGATTTTCAGCCCTCGGCCCTGGGGCGCGCTTTCTCTGGCACCGTTCTTTCCTGAAAAATCGAATTTGGCGGAACCCCTTGGCGAGGCTTGGCTGACTGGCAACGATTGCGTTTTCACGACGGGGCCGTACAAAGGCACGAGACTCGCTGACGCGTGGCGTGAAATGCCAGTCGAATGGACTGGGACTTCAGTCGGACGCGATGGCGGATTCCCGCTCCTCGTGAAATTTCTGTTTGTCGAAGACAAACTCTCCGTACAGGTTCATCCCGATGATGATTATGCTGCGCGGCATGAACAATCCGCGGGCGGACGCGGCAAAACTGAGATGTGGTATGCACTGCGAGCGCGCGAAAGCGCTGAAGTAATGGTCGGGCTGAAACCGGGCGTGGACCGCGAAAAATTTCGGCGCGCGATTAACGAGGGCACAGCAGAAGAATGCCTTCGTCACATCCCGTTAAGCGTCGGAGATGGGATTTTCGTTCCAGCAGGCACGGCGCATACGATTGGACCTGGGCTGATTCTTTGCGAAATCCAGGAGTACTCCGACCTGACTTATCGTGTGTTCGATTACACCAGGCGAGATTCAAAGGGCCAGGCGCGCGAGTTGCACATCGAGAAAGCGCTGGAGGTGATTCGATTTGGAGAACAACAGGGCGGGAAGATCGATCCTGTTCGAGTAACGCGTGATTCCTTGGCTGTGACCTACTTCGCCGCTTGCCGATATTTTATTAGCGAGAGATGGGAATTCGATACGAGCATTGATCGGGAAGCGTCGAATGAGCGGTTCGAGCTGCTGATCTTTCTGGAAGGTAATGGCGAGATTCGTTGGGCTGGCCAACACGCGCACTACCGGCCGGCGCAGGTTTGGTTGTTACCGGCGGCCCTTGAAAAATATGAGTTGGAACCGCATTCGCGAACGGAGGTATTGCGCACTTACGTTCCCAGAGACGTCGAGGAATATGGGCGGCTTCTCGAAAGTGAAGGAGTCAGCAAAGCGGAGCGGTCGCGACTGGTGCATTTGTGAGCGGCGCTAAGAAAAATCACGCAGCACGGACATCGGTACCCATATGCGCGGTGCTTCTTGCGGGAGGGCGGGGCACGCGATTTTGGCCGCGTAGCCGCTTACGCACACCGAAACAACTGTTGAACATCGTAGGCGGCAAAACGATGTTGGGCGAGACGATTGGGCGGCTGGAACCGATCGTTCCGCTAAAGAACTTTTGGGTGGTGACGAACACGGAACAAACGGCCGGACTGCGGCGCGAATTGCGGCGTGAACTTCAGGGTGTTCCGGCTTCTCAAATTTTGGCTGAGCCTGTGGGACGCAATACGGCTGCGGCGATTGGTCTCGCGGCGATTCATCTGGCGCGCAAACATGGCGACGCGCTGATGGCGGTCCTTCCGGCCGATAGTTACATTGCAGACGTACCGCGATATCGCAAACTCGTGCCTGTGGCGCTGAATTTGGCGGATACGCCTGGAAACATGATCGTGCTTGGCGTGCCACCGACACGCCCGGAAACCGGCTATGGTTATATCGAGCGAAGCGGCGTTCTGGCTCGGGCTCGCGGAGTGGCGGCTTACGGAGTCCGGCGGTTCACGGAAAAACCATCGCTGGCCTTCGCACGCAAATATGTGGCGTCCGGGAAACACCTCTGGAATGCGGGGATGTTTTTCTGGCGCGCCTCGACTTTTCTGGAGAGCTTGCGGCGTTTTCTTCCTGCTACCCATGCAGCGCTGACTGAGCTGGCAAGAAACATTGGTACGCAGCGATACGCGTCGGCGTTACGTCGAATTTATCCGCGTCTTGAAAATATTTCTGTGGATTATGCCGTGATGGAACCGGCTACACGGTTGCGCTCCGGTAAGGGCGGACAGCGGAAGAACGCATCCGGGCATGCCATCCGTGTTTCCGTGATCCCGGCGAAAGTCGGCTGGAGCGACATAGGTTCGTGGGCGGCGGTATATGAACTGCTGGCTCCGAAACCTGGCGCGAACGTTTCGGCTGGGCCGATGTTCGCGTCGGATGCCAACGGAAATTATTTTTGGAGCCCGAAGAAATTCATCGCGGCCATCGGGGTACGCGACCTGGCGCTGGTCGAGACCGAGGATGCCATTCTCCTCTGCCCGCGCGATCGATCCCAGGACGTGGGGAAAATTGTTGAATGGCTTGAGGAACAGAAGCTGAAGCGCTTGCTGTAAACCGATCAAGAATAGCGTTCTCCCATTTTGGCTGGTTATTTCCCCACTTTGCCTTGCAACACTTCCTTTCCCGCGCAAAATCCATCGCTTATACTCTGAACCGTGACACAGATTAAATTTGGCACGGATGGCTGGCGCGGCGTTATTGCCGACGACTTTACGGACGAGAATGTACGGACAGTGGCGCATGCCATTGCGCGTTACGTCGCCCGCGCAGAAAAACCTGGAGCAGAGATATTGGTGGGATTTGATACGCGATTTGGATCAGAAAAATTCGCGCGAGTTGCCGCCGAAACTATTTCGGGCGCGGGCACTCCGGTTTCACTTGCGACCGATGCGTGTCCCACTCCTGCGCTTTCGTTGCTGGTACAAATGCGCGGCGCCGCAGGAGGGATCCAAATCACGGCGAGCCACAATCCATTTCGCTGGAACGGGATGAAGTTCAAGGCATGCTACGGTAGCTCTGCCTCGCCCGCAATCGTCGCGCAGATTGAGGCTGAACTCGCGAAAGTCGAGCAGGATGGCGTTCCTTCGCTACCGGGGCGCCAGGATTTGATTCACTCGCTTGATGTGCGCACGCCGTATTTGGAAACGTTGCAAAAACTTGTTGATTGGGACCGTCTGCGCGCGGCGAAATTTCGATTTCTCGTTGACCCCATGCATGGGGCCGGACGCGGTTTGCTGTGCGACCTCTTTCGCCGCAACGGAATCGAATGCGAGGAAATTCGCGGCACACGCGACCCTCTTTTCGGCGGTGTGAATCCAGAACCGATCGAACCGCACGTGGAAGCGCTACGCGTGGCTCTGCGCAACGGAAAGTATGACGCGGGCTTTGCGTTCGATGGGGATGCCGACCGCATCGGCGCGATGGCTAGCGACGGAACCTTCATCACGCCGCACCAGATTTTTTCTATTTTGCTCTGGCATCTGGCCGGAACGCGCAATTTGACCGGGGATGTGGCAAAAACTTTTTCCACGTCAAAAATGATCGACAAGATCGCCGCTCGTTTCAGACGCAAAGTGTGGGAAACGCCGATTGGGTTCAAATTTATTTGCGACCGTATGCTTGAAGGCGACATTCTTGTGGGCGGCGAAGAGAGCGGCGGGATAGGAACGAAGTTATATCTACCCGAGCGCGATGCGACGGTGAATGCGCTATTGCTTGCGGAGGTGATGGCGTGGCACGGTAAACACCTCGGCGAATTAGTGGCGATGCTCCATCGGGAATTCGGCGAACACCATTACGGCCGCGTGGATCTGAACGTCCAGGATGGACGGAAGAAAAAGGCAATGAGCTACTTCGCGGATGCTAAGTTGACGAAGCTTCTCGATTGGCCGATCACGCGACGAGAGGATCTCGATGGCCTGAAGATGTTTCTTGGCGATATTGGCTGGGTGATGGTGCGGGCTTCCGGTACTGAAAATATGCTGCGTGTTTATTCCGAGACGACGAGGCCGGAAACTACGCGGCGGGTTCTCGATGAAGTTACGGCGCGAGTCACGAATCTCCGCTAAACATTTATAAGTGAAACGCAAAGGGGAGGCGCACATGGAAGTTGTGAATCTGAACGACAAATTGTCGAAAGTGAAAGAGTACTGGAGTCCGAAGATCGTCGGCGAAGTGAACGATACCCTCGTGAAGATCGTTAAGTTTACGGGCGAGTTTGTCTGGCATCATCACGACGATGAGGACGAACTTTTTCTGGTGGTTAAGGGACGGCTTCGCATGAAATTTCGCGATCGCGAAGTCACGGTGGCACCGGGTGAGTTCGTCATTGTGCCGAAAGGCGTGGAACATCTTCCCGTGGCCGACGAGGAGGTTCAGATTGTCCTCATCGAGCCGAAGACCACGCTAAACACCGGCAATGTACGGAACGAGCGGACGCTTGTCGAACTCGAGCACTTGTAAATCGGAAAAGCTGTGCGCCCAGTTCGGGCAAAAGGCAGAACTATGAAGCGGCGACTTTATACAGTAGACGTTTTTACTACGAAACGCTTTGCCGGAAATCCCCTCGCAGTCGTCACGGACGGCGACGGGCTTTCAAGCGCAAAGATGCAGGCCATAGCGCGCGAGATGAATCTTTCCGAAACAGTGTTTATCCAGAAACCCACAAACAACCGCGCGCTGGCCCGCTTAAGAATTTTCACAACAACCAAAGAGTTGCCATTGGCTGGGCATCCTGTTATTGGGACCTGGTTCCTGCTCGCGGAGCTAGGTGTGGTGCCGGCGTCTGAAGGAAGCGTGCACATATTACAGCAAACAGGCGCGGGAATTCTGCCCGTTGAATTTACGTTTCACGATGGACGGCCGGTACTTGTAACGATGACTCAAAAACCGGCAAGTTTTAAGCGTGCTGCTTTTTCGCGCGCAGCGCTGGCCGGAACACTGGGATTGAAGCCGAGCGATTTGGCGGCTTCGCTTCCGATCGAGTTTGTGTCCACTGGAATCTCGAATCTGATGGTGCCCGTTAGTCGCCGAACCGTCCTGCCTCGCATTCATATGAATATGCGCGCGCTGGCTCAGCTGATATCGCCGGTCGGCACAATGGCATATTGTTTCGCCTTGGGCGGGCGCGGGCGCGTGTTTGCACGGGGCATGCTTCCGTGGGGCATGATGGAGGATCCTGCTACGGGCTCGGCGGGTGGATCGCTCGGCGCATACCTGCTTCAGCATGGGCAACTGAGCGCGTCGGAGGAACTGACTATTATGCAAGGGGTTGAAATGGGGCGGCCCAGCGAGATTCACGTGGAAGTTACGGCAGAACGCGGACGGTTGACGCCGAAAGTCAGCGGCTCGGCAGTGCGCGTTTTCGAAGGTGAAATTGAAGCCTGATGTTTTGAGGGTCATGCGCGACGCTTTTCGATTCCTGGATTATCTTCAAGCAACGACGTCCAGCTAGGCCTCCAGAGATTTGTACGCAGCGTCCAAAACCCCATTAAGAAACGAAGCGGAGTCAGCCGAGGAAAACTTCTTCGCAAGTTCGAGGGCTTCGTCGATCACGACTTTCGGCGGAGCGGTACCGAAACGCAGTTCATAAATTGCCAAACGCAAGATGCTTCGATCCACCGCAGCCAAGCGCTCCAGCTTCCAGTTCTCGGAAAGTTTTTGAACCAGCTTGTCGCTGGGCTCGGCTTCCGCAATCGCACCTTCGAAAAGCTGATTCGCGAATTTTCTGGTGGAATCCGCAGCGCGCGCGGACTTCCAGAAAAGCTGTTCCACACGCGAAGCTTTCTGGCGCGTCACGTCCCATTCAAACAACATCTGAAGCGCGAACTCACGGGATTTGCGGCGGAGTGTCATTTACGAGAACGTGGCCGGGAGCGAGTCATCTCTCGAGCAGCACTTTTCGAAAGCTTGCGTGATAGGTGCGCCATTTCGATAGCGGCAAGGCCGGACTCGTAGCCTTTGTTACCGTTTTTGAGCCCAGCGCGGCTGATCGCCTGCTCCAGGGTGTCGCATGTCAACACGCACAAAATCATGGGTACGCCCGAATCAAGCTGAGCGAGCTGAATGCCGCGAGCGGTCTCCGACACAACTACATGGTAATGCGAAGTTTCCCCGCGCAAAATACATCCGACACATATGATCGAATCGAAGCGGCCAGTGGCGGCGAGCTTCTTTGCGGCGATCGGAATCTCAAACGATCCTGGCACGCTCACAACTTCGACCTGTTTCTCCGCCGCTCCAGCACTTTTCAACGCATGTAGCGCACCGGCAAGAAGCCTGTCGGTAATGAAGCTATTGAACTGGCTCACGACAATCCCGATGCGTAATCCTTCCGCGTTCAATTCGCCACGAATCGTCGATGGCTTGAATTCTCCGGCCATTTTCAGCGCCCCTGAAATTTCGCCGGCCGTTTTTCGATGAACGCGCGGGTGCCTTCGCGCATGTCTTCAGTGGCGCAACACAGGCCAAAGAGTGTGGCCTCCAGAAACAGGCCCTCTTCTTGCGGCATCTCCGTGCCGCGCTCGACCGCTTCCATGGCATACTTCACGGCGAGCGGCGCGTTGGCAACAATCTTTTTGGCGATTGCTTCAGCCGCGGAAAGCAGTTCAGCGGAATCGACGACACGATTTACAAGTCCTATGCGCAGAGCTTCGTCGGCCGTGATCATCTCTCCGGTAAGAATCAATTCGTGCGCAACGCCTTTTCCGCAGAGACGCGGCAGGCGTTGCGAACCTCCATAACCGGGCAGAATGCCGAGCTTAACTTCGGGCTGGCCGAGCTTGGAATTGCGGCTGGCGATACGCATGGTGCACGCGAGAGCAAGTTCGCAGCCGCCGCCAAGCGCGAATCCATTGATGGCCGCTATAGAAGGTTTCCCCAAGGTTTCCAAGCGATGAATAATTTGCTGGCCAAACAACGAGAAATCTTTTCCATCTATCGGCGTGCGCTGCGCGAGCTCATTGATGTCCGCGCCGGCGATGAATGCTTTTTCGCCGGCACCTGTGAGAATCAGGACGCGAACGGCATCATCGCGCCGCGCTGCGTTCAAACACTCGCCCAATTCTTCGATGGTTTTGCGATTCAACGCGTTCAGCACATGCGGACGATTGAACGTGATCCGCGCAATTTGGTCTTTCACTTCGAACAGCAGATTTTCGTAAGCCATAGTTTCCCCGCCGAAAAATGATGAATTGTGGCCTCGCCATAGTAACTGAATTAGGTGTGCTTGTGCAGGAGTGGGCGATTCCGCGTCAGGCGAGTGATTCGACGATTACGGCGATTCCCTGACCTCCGCCGATACAGGCGCTTGCAACGCCGTAACGAGCACCACGCCGGCGCAGTTCGAGAAGAAGAGTAAGCACAAGCCGTGTCCCGCTGGCAGCCAGTGGATGTCCAAGCGCGATCGCGCCGCCGTTGACGTTCGTTTTATCGCGCGAAAGGCCGAGAACTTTTTCCACGGCGAGATATTGCGCGGCGAAAGCTTCGTTCACTTCGATCAAATCCATTTGGTCGAGCTTTAATCCCGCTACCGAAAGCGCCTTCTGGATGGCGGGTAGCGGACCGATGCCCATAATTTGCGGGGGAACCCCGGCGGTGGCCCATCCGACGATGCGCCCAAGCGGTTTCCATCCGCGCTCTTTGGCAATTTTTGAATGCGTGACGACAACGGCCGCCGCACCGTCAACAATGCCGCTAGCGTTTCCTGCCGTTACCATGCCGTCCTTGCGAAAAGCCGGCGGAAGCGCTTGCAATATTTCCATGGTGGTTTCGGGGCGCCGGTGATCGTCTTCGGTGACCACAACAGTCTTCTTGCCTTTTTTCACCTCGACGGGAACTATTTCGTCTTTCATGCGGCCGTCGCGTACCGCGGCCTCGGCCGCTTTCTGGCTGCGCAAGGCGTATTCATCGCACGCAACGCGAGTGACTCCATGCTCGGCAGCGAGGTTTTCCGCCGTCTCGGACATGCTGAAACCACAGTACGTATCGTAAAGGCCGGACATAAGCGAATCCTCAAGTTTGCCTTCGCCCAATCGAAATCCCGCGCGCGCTCCGCGAATAACATGGGGACATTGCGACATATTTTCCATGCCGCCTGCCAGTACGAGTTTTGCCTCGCCCAACAAAATACGCTGCGCGGCCTGCGTGATGGATTCCATGCCCGAGCCGCACAATCGATTTACAGTTACGGCGGGCGTCTCAATAGGCAGTCCAGCCTTTAGGCCGACATGGCGCGCACCGTAGAGAGCGTCCGCGCTGGTCTGCATCACGTTGCCAAAAATCACGTGATCGAATTCGGCGGGATCCGTTCCGGCGCGCCGGACCGCTTCCTGGCCAGCCGCTGCGCCCAACTCAATCGCGCTGGTGTTGTCAAACGAGCCCATATAGCGGGCCATCGGGGTGCGCGCTCCCTGCAAAATTACGGCGTCCGTTATAAACATGTCACCTTTTTCTCATGGAGTTGCGAGGGACACAAGCGTGTTGCCGCCATGCTGCCGTGCTTCGTCGAGGCCAGCTTCGGCGCGATTAATCCACTCGGTCACGCGATCCTCGGATTCGTCTCCGGGGCGCGAAGATGATTCAGCAACGATAGCGCTGATGGTAAGATCTGCCTCACCCCAAGACGGCCGCGCAGTGGACGCCACCTGGCGGAGCTTTTCGGCCAGCGTTTGCGCGCTTTCCAGCGAAGTGTCCGGAAGAATAAATACGAGTGACCAGGCAGAATATTTCACCGCGATGTCGGTTTGGCGAACGGAGGAAGAAAGGGTGCGCGCCAATTGTTCGATGTAGTGCTCGACGGCGGCGTCACCATGCTGGCGAAGCAACTCGCCGCCGCGATCCACGTGAATAATTACCAGTGAAAGTGGGGTATTTTGCGCGCGCGCGCGGTTGGATTCGGCTAACAAGCAATCGATGTAGGCGCCCCGGTTTAGCAGCCCAGTCCTCTCATCGGCCACGGCCAGCGAGCGCACCAGCGATCTTAACCGGGTATGATTCACGGAGAGGACTAGTTGGTCTCCCACGGCCTGGAGAAAGAAACTTTCATTCGGTTTCCATTTTCTCGCGTGCGTCTCGCCAACCAGTAGCGCGCCGGAGGGGGCTTGGGTTTCCTTATCGGTGAGCAAAACGCCCAGTGCCGATTCCAATCCTAGCTGGCGTAGCGCGGGAGTGCTCGACGCCTGGAGCTCGACTCCGCCAAGGGAATCCGGCGATACTCGCGACAATAAGGCGACGATACTGGATATGCCTGAAGCGCCGAGCGGCGGCAATCCTATTGCGGAATATTCCGCAGTGGCTTGCGGACCCTCGCCGGGAGTGCCAACGGCCATCAAACAGCGAGAGACGCGAAGATGCTTTCCGATTTCGGCGGAGGTCGTTGATAAGACTTCCTGCGGCGTCGGCTGGCGATACATAAGCCGGTTGATTTCGGCGATCGCAGCGAGATCGCGATGTGTTTCTGCCGCCGTGGGTGCGGCGACAACGGATGCGCCCAACGCTTCTGCCGCCGGCGCGGCTGCGGGCGCCGTTTTCGGCGGGGACTTCACCGGCGCACCTTTGGGCCACCAATTCGCGCGCTCGTAAAGTGTCCGCAGGCGTTCGTTCTGTTCTTCTTCTCCGGGGAAGAGCTCGGCAATGCGCTCCAGCCGTTCGACAGCTTTCATTTGCAGGGAATATTGCAAGAAAATCTCCACCTGCACTACAAGATCCTCGAGGGCTTGTTGGGCGCGCACTTCCTCGGGGACCGGTCCAGAGGCCTCCGAGGTTTCTCTACCCGCGCCGGTAAAACCGTCGGTTCGAGTCGAAACGGTGGCGGCCTTAGCCGCGCGTGCAAGAATATTTTGCAAAAATGCCGGATCGACTTTGCCTTCGAGTTTCGCGATGCGTTCCTGGTTGCGGTAATCGTAGGGATCGATGTCCACCAAACGATCGAGGGCTTCGCAGGCATCTTTCATCTGACCGGCGGCCAGATATAAATCGAACAGGCGCATCAGGGCGTCAAAATACTTTGCTTCGCGGTTCAATTCCTCGTAGAGCCGCGCGACAACTTCAGCCAAGGCGACGGAGGAGGGATTCAGAACGGCAAGCCGCTCCATCTGTTCCGCAAGCTCCGCTTCTTTGCGGCTTGCGCGCATCCACTCCTTGGTCTGCATGAGCAGCACGGCGGCTTTCGTATCCTGCCCGGCGCGGACGTAGGCCCCGGCAACTTCAAAAAGTTTCCCAAAGCTATCCGGTTTTTGTCTGTAATATGACTCGAATGCGTCTTTGGCGCGGTCCAGTCTTCCCGTGCGCAGAAGCGCTTCGCCGTACAGCGCGAGGAACGTTGGATCTTCGTTGGTTGAGGAGAGCGGATCAAGAAGCAGAACAGCGCCTTCCGCGTCTCCTTTCCTCACCTTGGCTTCCGCAAAGAGCAGCGCGCCGCTACGATCGTCCGGCGAAAGCTGGTGGGCACGGCCAAAATATTCCAGCGCCGCATCCAGCGAACCAGCCGCTTGTATGAGTTGTCCAGCGCGGAGATAACTTCGGGAGGCCATATCCGAATGCTTCAGTCGCTCGGCCTGTTCGCCCAAGACCGCCTGGCGCGCCGGATTCTCCGGGTCGAGCATAGCCATGCTTTCGTAGCACGCCAGCGCTTCAATGCCTTGTCCTTGCTGCTGAAACAGTTCGGCGGCTAACCCGAACTGTTCAATTGCTTCGGAAGGGCGGTTTTGCTTTTGCAACAGAGTGCCGTAACGCATCAGGCGGTCGGCGGGCTGCGGATGCGGGCGAAGAAACCGTACGAAAACGGCCGAAGCTTTTGCGCCGTCGCCGGCCTCGATCAAGCGGTCAAATTGAATGCCATAGTATTGTGCGGCGACGACCGGTTCGTTCAGCCTGGTGTAGATGTCGGCGAGGGCTTGCAGAGATTCCTGGTGTGCGGGGGCCTCTTCAAGAACAGCCTGATACTCGGTTACGGCCTCGCGAAGCTTGTTCTTTTCGAGGTTACGTCGAGCCCGGTCGAGATGTTTGTTTAGATCCTGAGCCATGGGAATTCGCGCGTGCTTCGGAGTTCACGGGCTTGCTGGGAAAGTCCGTCTGCTCGCGTCGGCAAAAACTCGCCGTACCGAGGCGGCGCGGCTGAACTACAACTATATAACGGACCGAGAGGCTGTCCCAAAATCTAATCAAGGAAAGGTGCAAAGAATAACGAATAAATACAAGATTCCTTGAAATGTAAGGTCGGTTCTAGGTCGAACACGGCGCGGATCCACGCGTCTGGCTGGGCAAATGGGTGACGGTATCGCGCATGGACTTAAGGGACAATCCGCTGCGCAAGAGCGCTGCAAATCCCAGGAACACAAACGGGATCGTCAGCGCCAGGAATGCGAAAAATGAAAAGCCGGTGGCCGTGGTCTTGTCCACTTGAAAGACACTCAGACCCAGCACGCAAAAGAACTGGTAAGAGCCCACGTTCGCGGGCGCGTTGGGGAGCGAAACTCCCAAATTGATAATCAGCAAAACGACAATCGCGGCTAGAAACGGGAGGCTCAGGTGATACGATTTCATCATGGCCCACAAACCCATTACTTGGCAAAAGGGCATTAAGAGAGAAGCGAGCACAGCCAAGTAAAAGCTAGGCGCTGTTCCCATGGCGTGCAGACCCAAAAGGGCCCGCATCATTTTCCCAGGCAACCTGTGCGGACGCGAACCCAACGACGGATCCTTGCCTAGTTTTATTTCGAGATAAAAAATCATCGCTACAATTATGGCGAGCAAGACGAGAGTTACGACGCCGAGTGTATCGGCCACGCGCTGAAACTTCCGTGGCAAATCCACCATAAGAGAAACGACAGCTAACGAGGCCGTCGCAATCACAAGATCCACGAGGCGCTCGACTCCCACTGATCCGGCCACGCGACCAATAGTGATGTCTTCGGAGTCTGCGATGAGATAACAACGAAGGAACTCGCCTGGCCGCAACGGGAAAACCAGGTTGGCAAATAGCCCGGCGTAGACGGCGCGTATAGCGTGTGTTAGCGGGACTCGTTTGAACGGGGTGAGCAAAAACTTCCAGCGGAGCGCTTGAATGCAATAGCTGATTACGTCAAAAGTCATGCCGATCAGTACCCATTTCCAGCTTACGTTCGAAAAGTCGCGCATTGCCTGCACCACGTGGAAGTCGTGCAGCACCCAAATCAGGCATCCGATCGAAAGGCTATAGCCGAGGATCAGGGGGACTTTAGACCTCTCGGGTTCGGCGGTCTGGAAGAGAGTTATCAATTCAAAGGTTCCGGTAACCCTGGGGCGATCTTCTTGATCATCGTTGCAGCCTGCAAGCCGGCCTCGGTGAGTTCCTCGATATCCAAATCTTGGGCACGACGGGCGAAGGGAACCCGAAACCCGGTACAGCCTACGACAACAGGCCCGGGGAGGCAATCCGCGAGTTGCATCTGTTTGCCAGAATTCGACCGTCAGTCAATCGCGCTGTGAGAAATGGACTTCGGAGTTAGAGCTACCTCCAAGGACCCTTCACGCTAGAGATCGTCGCCATAGTTGCACGGTTAGCGACGACCTCCGGTTATACAGGGTTCACGGTATTGGCTGTAGCCAAAACTATTGGCAACATCCAAGATGGAGGGATAGAAGCATCGGCCATGAGCGCGACGAAGACCCCCGTCTTTGACCCCTCATCACTGGCACCAATTGCGCCGTGGCGCGAGCACGACCATGATTCCCACGGCCATGTGGTGCAATTCTATTCTGAAGATCTGTCGTTGCTGGAGACATTGGGGCGCTTCATCGGGTCGGCTTTGGAAGCCGGAGATGCCGCGATCGTCATCGCTACCGAAGAGCATCGCGAGGGGCTGGCGCAGCAGTTGAAATCGCGAGGTTTGAACATCGCGAGCGCCGTTGAACAGGGTCGATACATTCCATTGGACGCAGTCGAGACCATGGCCGAGATCATAGTCGATGGCTGGCCCGACGAAACTCGGTTCGCCAATCATATCGGCGCAGTAATCACGCGCGCTCGAACCGCAGCCGAACAGGCCAGACAGTCCGGTGCATCGCTGATTATCGAACCGCGAGTCGTCGCGTTCGGCGAAATGGTGGCGTTGCTGTGGGCAGAGGGGAAACATCCTTCGGCTATCCGCCTTGAACAGCTCTGGAACGATTTGGCGAAGACACACTCTTTCTCGCTTCGCTGTGCTTACCCCATGGGTGAGTTTCACAAACAAGAGCATAGCGAACCATTTCTCAAAATTTGCGCCGAACACTCCGCGGTAATCCCCGGCGAGAGCTACACCTCTCTGAAAAGTGAAGCAGACCGGCTGCGCAACATTAGCCAGCTTCAGCAAAAGGCTCAGGCGCTCGACGCTGAAATAGCCCAACGAAAGGAAGCTCAAGAGTCGCTTCGCCAGCGGGAGATGGCCCTCCGAGATGCCGAGCAGCACGCAGCGATGGGTAAGCTCGCCGCGATCATCGCTCACGAAATCAATAATCCACTGGAGGTAATTGCAAACGTTTTTTTCCTTCTTCGAGACCATCCTTCGCTCGACGATAATGCGCGCGGACTAGCGCGGATTGCCGAAGAAGAAATTTCGCGCGTACGTCATATTGCCAATCAGACCTTGGCGTTTTATCGCGAATCCGAGAAGCCTATTTCTGTGCCCCTGAACCAGGTTCTTGACGGTGTTCTGGAAATTTACGCACGGTCGATGAAATCGCACGGTGTTGCGATTAGGAAGAACTACAGCGGTAACCGCGAAATTTTGGCCCATCCGGTGGAAATTCGCCAAGTCTTCGTAAATCTGATTGGAAATGCGCTGCAGGCCATGCCGGACGGCGGGGTCTTGAGGTTAGGGATTCATGATTCATCAGAATCAATCCAGAACTCGCGCCGTGCGGGTATTCGCGTTAACATTACTGACACAGGTATCGGCATTCCGGCAAAATATCGCGATAAACTTTTCCAACCTTTTGTTACCACCAAAGCGGAGAAAGGTACGGGCTTGGGGTTATGGGTTAGTCGCGAACTTGTGCAGAAGATGGGCGGCACGATTCGGTTCCGCTGCGGATCAATTCGCGGTAAGACCAGGACTTCATTCTCGGTCTTTATTCCGACCGGTGGAGAGCCGCTGGGACGCGTTTCTTAGGGCACGATGCTGCCTTCATAATGTCAAACCAGCCCTCCATAGGAACAGCAACGATACTTTGCATCGATGATGAGCCGACCGCGCTCAGCGTTCGCCGGATGCTGTTGGAGTCGGCGGGCTACCAGGTGGCCACCGCGCATTCCGCTGAAGAAGGCATTCAAATTTTTAAGTCGCGACCGATTGATGCCGTGATTATGGATTATTGGCTTTCGGGAATGGACGGAATTGAAGCGGCACGCGCGTTGAAACGCATTAGGCCGACTATACCGATCGTTGTTCTTTCAGCACTGACGGAATTGCCGGGCGAAAGCATCGGAGCCGCAGACCGCTGGCTCCTCAAAGGCGAAGACCCGGCCTATTTGTTGAACGCGATTAGCACACTGCTTGAGTCCCCCGCTTAAACGAAAACTTCACTTTATCGCCGCTGTGACACCCTTAACCGCAGATATCGTGGTCGACTATTTCCCAAGCGTCCCTCGAAAATAATTGTCTATAGCCGTCTCCCACTCTTTGCCCATATTGCGATCTTCGTCCCCCAGTTTAGTCACGTGGACATTCAGGTCAGGATTCAACGCCGTGCGCTGATAAACAACCTTGACATCCGTTGTCGATGAATCCTTCTCTTCGAGATGAATATCGATTAGGACAGCTTGTGCGTCAGGGATGACGTAGACGTATTGGATGTGGCCAGTTTCCAAATCGAATGCAGTGTTCACCCAGGTACTCCGCAGATGGCCATGCGCGACGGTGAAGACTTCTCCAAGAGTGTCCCGCGCAGGTGAGGGATACAAGAACTCCGGGTTCCAGTGATCTGCCCAGGCACGCTCGGCAAACGCACCGAACAGAGGAGCTACGTTGCTGTAGGGTCCATGGGCAGTGAATTCAAACCCATTTTCAACGTGCACTAGCGGCCCGTTCAACGTTCGCCGCGAACGTAAATGGTGGAAAGCAAGCATCGCGATTCCCGCCAGTACCAACACGGAGATTACGATTAACGGGCCTTTCACTTGCGCCGCTCCCTCAATTGATGGCTGTCTGACGCCTTCAGCGTCAATCCGTAGATTTTCTTGAACTGCTCTATCTCTTTGAGCGTTTGCGACGAGAAAGGAGCCAACCCTTCAAAGGCGTGGAGTACGACTCCTTCCAACAAATCGCCAAGCGACATGTCTTTCAATTCCGCAACGGCTTTTAGAACCTTCAATAGTCGTTTCTCCAATCGCACTCCCGTCTGTACTCGCTCTACTTCGATTTGGGCCTGAATGTTTGCCTGGTTCATGGTACATATGTACCATGGTACGCACTTTTATGCAAGACGGATTCTTAGCGGGGGCTTATCGAAAGCCTCCGTAATGTGCCGTCACCGGATGAATCGTTGATTCTCGCCTGCGGGGCTTACTTCTCTGCCGAGTCTTAGGGTGGCTGGACGTGAGAATCTATGGCACACTCGATAGTTTGAAAGGCACGCAGACGAGTGCGCTTAAGCGGCCTCGCGCAACGCAAAAAGAGCTATGGATCCGCAGTTCATCCGGAATTTCTGTATCATCGCGCACATCGACCACGGTAAATCCACACTGGCCGACCGCCTACTCGAGCTGACCGGCGCGCTCACACAGCGCGAGATGACGGCGCAGGTGCTCGATTCCATGGACCTGGAGCGCGAGCGCGGAATCACGATTAAAGCGAAAAGCATCCGCCTGCATTACAAAGCGCGGGACGGCCACGAGTACCGCCTGAATCTGATTGACACCCCCGGCCACGTGGATTTCTCTTACGAAGTTTCGCGCGCGCTGTCCGCCTGCGAAGGCGCTCTTCTGGTGGTGGACGCAAGCCAAGGCGTGGAAGCGCAGACCGTTGCAAATGCATTCTTGGCCTCGCGCCACAATCTGACGATTATTCCCGTTATCAACAAGATCGACCTGCCGGCCGCACGGCCCGACCACGTGAAAGAGCAAATCGAAAACGTACTCGCCATCCCCGCCGACGAAGCGCTAGCAATCAGCGCGAAAAGCGGACTCGGCGTGGATGATCTCTTGGAAGCGATCGTTCGCTGGGTGCCCGCGCCGAAAGGTTCGGCGGATGCGCCGTTGCGCGCCTTGATCTTTGATTCGTGGTTCGATTCCTATCGTGGCGCGGTGGTCTTGGTACGTGTGATGGAAGGCCGTCTGACCCGACATATGAAGATTCGACTCGCCGCCAGCGACGATGTTTACGAAGTGGAGGATCTTGGCGTGCTCACGCCCAAGCCAATCGTTCTAGAAGAACTTTCCGCCGGCGATGTGGGCTTCATCATCGCGAATATTAAACGCGTGGCCGATGCGCGCGTGGGTGACACCGTTACTGAAGCTAGTCGGCCCGCACCTCCTTTGCCAGGCTTTGAAGCCATCAAGCCCATGGTGTTCGCCGGCCTCTTTCCGGTAAACGCGAGTGATTACGAAATGCTTCGCGATGCGCTGGGAAAATTGCAGCTCAACGACGCTGCATTTTTCTACGAGCCGGAAAATTCCGTCGCGCTTGGTTTTGGATTTCGCTGTGGATTTCTGGGCCTGTTGCACATGGAAATCGTGCAGGAACGTCTCGAACGGGAGTTCGGCATCGACCTCATCACAACTGCCCCGAGCGTGCAATATCGCATCACCACGACCGCCAACGAAACGATGGAAGTGGACAATCCCACTAAGTTTCCGCCACCGGCCTCGATTCAACAAATTGAAGAGCCTATCTTGACTGCCATGATCATTACCTCCGAAGAATCTGTGGGCGGGGTTCTTTCCCTGTGCGAAGAAAAACGCGGGGTGCAGAAGAAATTCGAATATCTTTCGCCGACGCGCATCATGTTGACGTACGAAATGCCGCTGAATGAAATCGTGCTGGATTTTTACGACCGGCTGAAAGGCGTTTCGCGTGGCTACGCGTCATTGGACTATCACCTGTCCGGATATCGCGAGTCCGACCTGGTGAAGCTCGATGTGCTCGTAGGCGGCGAGCCGGTGGACGCGCTCACGATCATTTGCCACCGCGATCAGTCCTACGAACGCGGCCGCGAACTGGTCACGCGCCTGCGCAAATTAATTCCGCGCCAAATGTTTGAGATTGCCGTGCAAGCCGCCATCGGCAGCCGCGTGATCGCGCGCGAAACCATCAGCGCCATTCGCAAGAACGTGATTGCCAAGTGCTACGGCGGCGACATCTCGCGCAAACGCAAGCTCCTCGAGAAACAAAAAGAAGGCAAGAAGCGCATGAAACGCGTCGGGCGCGTTGACATCCCTCAGGAAGCATTCCTCGCCGTGCTGAAGGTGACAAGTAGCTCGGATGATGAGTAATACCGCTAGCAGCCCATGAGTCAATCTTGCAAGAACTAGGCCGCTCGCGACCCTTTTTATACTCACGTACCTGCTGGCGTTGGCGGCATTCGTGCCTCAGCTGTTATCCACACTCGGTGTGCTTAGAATGAGCTCATCTGTCTGGTATCTGGTGATTGCTGTTTGCTCACCTGCTACTGCGGCATTCGTCGTCCAGTGGCTCAGAGAAGGTAATTTGAAGGTACGTGGTAGCAGTGTTCTGTCCGGCAAATCTTCGGACCCCCCTTCAATCGTGCTTTCCTCCGCCAGAGTCCCCGCGATGCTGGCAAACAAAGTCCCGCTGCAATCTCTAAACTGGCAGGCGCTGCTTTCACCCTCATCGTATCATTGCCAGTATTCCGGGCAGTATGATGGCCTCTTACTCCCGATATTTGAGGAACCAGGCTGGCGCGGATATGCACTTCCTCGTCTACAGACCATCGTCGGACCAGTATGGGCTGCCTGATTCATGCATTTTTCCAACATTCTTGATCAAGGGATTGACCGCTGTGCAAATCCTCGGGTATTCGGTCATTGTTCTCGGCATTTCGATATTGATGTCGTTCGGAGCTAATCTTTCGCGATTCAGCATTGTGGTCGCTGTCCTGATGTATGCCACCTGTAACACACCCGGTTGTTTGATCGAGCGATTGGCCGCGAACGCGCCGGAAAAAACGCACGGCCAATTGATCTGGCTAATTTCCTCTTTGTTGATACCGGTCGTAATTATCTTTGTGACGCGAGGTCGCCTCGGATTACCTCCAGCCCCCGATTCTCGACCGAGCTTAGAGAAAGCAACGTGGAGAGGTTCGGTTACTCCGAAGTAGATTTTCGGCCGATGATGGCACCGAGTTCGCCGCGGGCCAGGCGAACGGAAATATCGTCGCCCAACGCGACCTGATCCGGCGAGCGCAACACTTTCCCGGAAGCATCGTAGGCGATGGCGTAGCCACGTTCTAGGAGTTGGAACGGGCTGCGCTCTTCAAGTTGCAACGCTGCGGCTTCCAGCCGACGTCGCTTCGCTACTAACGCCCGACCGAGTCGCGCCTGCAATTCGGTGGAGCGCTGATCGAGACTACGGCGCAGACGTCCGACGCGCGCACGCAAGTCGAGCGCAGCCAATCGCACATGCGCGTCGGTAAACCGGCGGCGTTTGCGCGTTATGACCTGATTGAGCGCGGCCTGCAGCGCGTTTCTACCTCGCTCGATGCGACGGCGAAGCACGTGACCGCGGCTTCGAAAATCGAAAGCAGCGATTCGATTGTTCGCTTGCACGAGACGCTGCCGCGAAGTTACGAACCTCGCTTGCAGACCGATCGCAAAAAGAGCTGAGAGTTCGTCCACATGCTGGCGGCGACGTCGCACCAAAATCTCAAGCTGCCGGAATGCGCGGTGCGTCTGCAAATCGCGGGCGCGATGCCGCAATTCCGAAAGGTGGTAGCGCATCTGCTGGACGAGACGCCGCGAACGCTCACCGATATGGTTTTCGAGTTCCTGGCGCGAGCGCACCACGATTTCCGCAGCGGCGGAGGGCGTGGGAGCGCGGACGTCGGCTACAAAATCCGCGATAGTGAAATCGCTCTCGTGGCCAATGCCGGTAATCACCGCGATTTCCGAAGCTACGATCGCGCGCACCACAATTTCTTCGTTAAACGCCCATAGGTCCTCTAGCGAGCCGCCGCCGCGCGCAAGAATAATCACTTCCACCGATTTCACGCGATTGAAATGCCGCAGAGCAGCGGCGATTTCGCGCGCTGCAAAGTCCCCCTGAACCTGAACTGGAAATAGCATTACATGCGCGTTTGAGAATCTGCGCTTCAAGACGCGCAAAATGTCGAGAATGGCTGCACCCGTGGGCGAAGTCACAACGCCGATGCACCGCGGCAATACGGGCAACGGCTTTTTTCTTTCTTCGCTGAAGAGGCCTTCTTCAGCGAGGCGCTTCTTCAATTGTTCCAAAGCCAGTTGGAGCGCGCCGGCACCGACGGGTTCGATATGACTTACGTAAATCTGATACTCGCCGCGTGGCTCATATACGCTGAGCGCGCCTCGTACCGTGACGTTTAATCCGTCTTCCGGGCGAAATTTCAGCCCGCGAACTTGATCACGAAAGCACACGCATCGAATTTGAGAGGTCGCGTCCTTCAGCGTAAAATACAAATGTCCGGATTGTGCCGGGCGATAATTCGATACCTCGCCCTCGAGCCAAATGTCCGGCAGCGTGGATTCCAGCAGCTCGCATATGCGCGCGTTCAGCTCGCTGACTCTCCACACGCGCCGCTCGGGCATCAGATTGAATAGATTCGCTTGGCTCATGGAATATCAGCGCCGGAAAAAATTCACAATCCACATCAAAAGGGTCAACGCCACGCTCACGATAATGCACGTGACGATTGGAAAATAAAAGCTGCCGTTGCGGCCTTGTACCACGATGTCGCCGGGAAGGCGGCCGAGCCGAAACGGAAGTTTTGCTCCCAATATGAGCAATGCGCCCACGCCAATGAGGACAATGCCAATGATGAGCAGTATCTTTCCAATTTCGCGAAAGGGATCCATCGGAGCTGCCATTCTACCTGAGTGGATGCATTCCGAAGTCAAAAGGGCGCACTCAAATGCTGGAGTCTTTTGGAAGCCCGAGACCGAGCTGTCGCTGGGCACTCAATCCAGTGCTAATTGCCGATTCGCGTAGAAGTGTTGATCCAGTTCACTTCCCAAGTCTTGCCTCCATCATCCGAGAAGGCCTGCTCATCACGGGTCGAATTCGGAGAGTCGCTTGAGAAGGTAAACCGCACCAAAATTGTTCTGCCATTAAATGTTTCCTGGTCGTAAAACTCGCCGCGGCCATTCTTGAACTCGCCGATCATGGGTACGCCAAAAGTACCGCTGTTGCTGTTGGCAAAATTGAGGCTCCACTGATGGGCCTGGGGATTGTAGAGGCGCAGAGACAGAAATTCGAGGTGGCCTGACGGGCCATCGGTTACGATTTCCGCCAGATTCGCGCGGCCATCCCAAACCTTCCCAACCACGACAGTGCCGTCTAATTCAGTCCACTTGGTTGAGCCTGTCAGAGGATGCTGGAGGCGCTGCATGTGGATTTTCCAAGTTCCGATCTGCCAATCAAAATCATGTTGTCCAACTCGCGGTGTGACGGCGTGCTGCGCCGATGCTTCGGTTGCAGTTGGGAATGATCGCGAAAACACAGGGAGAGAATGCGCGAGATAGGCAAGCGCAAACAGGAGAAAACAGATTGCAATGTAACGGAGTGCATTCATTGTTTTACCCGTGTCAATGTTGCGATGAAGTTCGGCTCCCAGGTCTTACCGCCGTCATCCGAGAATGATTGTTCAAAACTGTGCGAATCCGCAGTGATGTCGGACCAGACAATTCGGACCAGGATGCTTCTGCCATTGAATGGTTCCTGATCGTAAAACTCGCCGCGTCCATTCTTAAACTCGCCGATTGCGGGAGGACTCAGAGCACCGTCATTGCTGCTGGCAAAATTAATACTCCACTGACGCGACTGCGGATTATAGAGAAACAAACTCATACTTTCGTGGTGGCCTCCGGGGCCCTCGGCCTCGACCACTTCGAGTTGCGCGCGGCCATCCCAAACTTTCCGAACGACAACAGTTCCGTCGAGGGTTACCCAAATGGTCGAACCCGTTAACGGATGCTGCAAGCGCTTGATATGGGTTTTCCAAGTACCAAAATTGAAGTCAAAATCGTGTTGGCCATCTCGTTGCGCCGGAGTTTCTTGAATTCCTTTTTTCGCGGCGAGCGAACTCGTGCGCGCCAACGACGACATCGATAACGAGAGAAAGATGGCGGTACCGGCGAGGAAGCAAACCCGAACATAGTTCGTTGCAATCATTTTCACGTTCTCCAAATCCTCGATTCACTTTCTGCCGCAGGATCCGAATCCGCACCGCCGCGAACCTAACGCATCTGTCTTTCAGCATGCGGGACTATGTGATATTTTAAAAGGTCCACTTTCCATGCAATTCGTGATACCACTTTCAAGGAACGGTGGACCGCTATTCCGCCAGGTCTACAGCGGTTTGCGGCAAGCCATTCTTTCGGGCACTTTCCGCGCCGGCGATTGCCTTCCTTCCACGCGAGACCTGTCTCACGAATTCGGTGTCTCCAGAACGGTTGTGCTGCTGGCTTACGACCAGTTGATTGCGGAAGGCTTCGCCGCGGGCCGCGGCGGTTCAGGAACTTATGTTTCCGCTGGATTGAGCGACAGCAGGGCGAAGAGTCCGGAGAACTGCGCCAAGTTAAAACTGTCGCGCTATGGCTCGGCAGCCGCCGATGTTGCGTCAGCTGTCGATTTTCCCGGCCGACGCTCGATTCCACTCCGCTACGATTTTGTGTATGGAGGGCGCAGCGACGTCGAAACCTTTCCGTTCGAGATGTGGCGGCGCATCCTGCTGCGACACGTAAGAAAGGCGCCGGTTCGTCAGTTGGACTACGACGCGGCGGCCGGCAGCTCTGCTTTGCGCGAAGCGATTTCGGTCCATGTCCGGCGGTCTCGCGCGGTGAACTGCGATGCGTCGCAGGTGATCGTCGTGAACGGCTCGCAGCAAGCATTGGATCTGGTTGCGCGCATATTGAACCGCGAAGGCTTAAATCCCGCCAAACTGCCGAAGGATGCTGGCGTAGTTTTCGTAACGCCTTCTCACCAGTTTCCAACCGGCGCGATTCTGCCGCTCGTCAGACGCCTGGCGCTCCTCGATTGGGCCCGAAGTAAAAATGCGGTCGTCGTTAAGGATGACTATGACGGCGAGTTCCGTTACGAAGGACAACCGCTGGAATCTCTGCCGGGTCTGGATACGGAAGGCCGCGTCATTTACATCGGAACGTTTTCGCGCACGGTTTTTTCGGCACTCCGAATCGGCTACCTGATCGTACCCAAATCGCTGGTTCTCGCGTTCACTTCGGCCAAGTGGCTTTGCGATCGGCATACCGCCACGCTGGAACAAGAAACGCTTGCGGAGTTCATCTCTACCGGGATGTACGAGCGCCATTTGCGTCGCGTGCGCCGCAGAAACGCCGCACATCGAGAAGCCTTACTCGACGCCATTCGCAAGTATTTGGGCGATCGCGTCGAGGTAACAGGTGAGGGCGCTGGTACGCACGTCGTACTGTGGCCCAGAAAGCGAATTTCGGAAAACACCGTTATCCAAAAAGCGGCGTCTCGGGGAGTTGGGATTTACGGGATATCCCGATACTTCTTGACGCGCCCATTGAGAAGCGGGCTGATGCTGGGCTATTCGTGTTTGAGAGAGGAAGAAATTCGAGAAGGCATTCGGCGATTAAGCGAGGTCCGCTGAGCTCCAGCGGCACCAATCGATAACACTTCCCCACCTCGACAATGTGCGTCCGGGGTTCTCACACCAACTCCGAGCCCGAGAAGAAGTAGCTGATTTCAAACGCAGCTGTCTCCGGGGCGTCGGAACCGTGCGTGCAATTGTATTGGATGCTGGCGCCCAATTCTTTCCGAATGGTGCCCGCGGCTGCTTTCGCCGGATCGGTTGCGCCCATAGTGTCGCGCCATTTCGCGATTGCGTTTTCCGCTTCGAGCACCATTACCACCGTCTTACTCCTGCTCATGAACTCCGTTAGTTCCTCAAAAAAAGGACGCTCCCGGTGGACCGCGTAAAATCCTTCCGCCTCTTTTTTGGTCAGACGCCGCGTCTTGATCGCGATGATCTGAAATTTAGCTGCATGAATGCGGCTCAGTATTTCGCCGGCAAGACCGCGGCCCACCGCGTCGGGCTTGATTATTGCGAGTGTTCGCTCTATTGCCATTCCAAATCTCCCGTCACTAACAATTTTCCCTTCGAAAACCGCTAACTTTTTCTCTTACTCTTCTTCAACTTGCTCGCTGATTTTTTCCCGGGCTTCGATTTTTTGTTTCTCGTGCCCAGCACGGCGGCAACCGTGTGTCCGATTTCCGCGGGACTCTGCACGGTGTGAATCCCCGCGGCTCGCATCGCCTTATATTTCTCCGCGGCAGTTCCCTGCCCGCCGCTGATAATTGCGCCAGCGTGACCCATACGACGACCGGGAGGCGCGGTCTGACCGGCGATAAATCCGACCACCGGCTTGCGCACGTGCTTCTTAATGTATTCCGCGGCAACTTCCTCCGCGTTCCCACCTATTTCACCGATCAACACGATCGCGTGCGTGTCAAGGTCTTCGTTGAACATTCGGACAGCATCCAGAAAGCTGGTACCAATGATTGGGTCGCCGCCGATTCCGATGCATGTGGATTGCCCGATGCCTAACCGTGTGAGCTGGTCAACCGCTTCGTAAGTCAGTGTGCCGCTGCGGCTAACGAGGCCGACATTGCCTCGCTTATGGATCGATCCAGGCATGATGCCGATTTTGCATTGTCCCGGAGAGATAATGCCGGGACAATTCGGTCCGATCAGCCGAGTTTTTGAATCCTTCAATGCTGCGGCGACCCGGACCATATCGAGGGTAGGGATTCCTTCCGTGATGCAGATGACGAGTGGAAGTCCTGCGTCGGTGGCTTCAAGGATCGCGTCCGCGGCAAACGGCGGCGGTACAAAGATTACGGAAGCGTTTGCGCCGGTGGACTTCACTGCTTCGGCCACGGTATTGAAAACTGGAACACCAAGGTGGTTCGTGCCGCCTTTGCCGGGCGTAACACCGCCGACAACTTTCGTTCCGTAATCAAGCATCTGCTGCGCGTGAAAGCTGCCTTCGCGGCCGGTGAGGCCTTGCACCAGCATGCGCGTGTTCTTGCCGACCAGCACGCTCATCGCGCACCTCCGGCGAGCTTCACAACCTTTTCGGCGCCGTCTTTCATTCCGTTGGCAATGGTGAAATTCAGCCCAGAGTTACGAAGGATTTGCTGGCCTTGCTCGACGTTTGTGCCTTCCATTCGCACGACCACGGGAATTTTGAACTTCAACTTTTTCGCTGCATTCACCACGCCGCTGGCAAGAACGTCGCAGCGAAGAATGCCTCCAAAAATATTCACGAATACCGCCTTAACGTTGGGATCGCTCAACAAGATGCGGAAAGCGTTCTTCACCTGATCTTCCGAGGCGCCGCCGCCCACATCCAGGAAATTTGCGGGGCTGCCGCCGCTGAGCTTAATGATGTCCATGGTGGCCATGGCCAGGCCCGCGCCGTTGACCATGCAACCGACGGTGCCGTCGAGCTTGATGTAGTTGAGCTTGAACTTTGAGGCTTCCACTTCGAGCGGCGTCTCTTCGTCGAGATCGCGCAAATCTTTGTACTCGGGATGTCGGTACAGCGCATTGTCGTCAAAAATCACTTTCGCATCGAGCGCAATCAAACGCCCGTCGCCAGTGACCACGCACGGATTGATTTCAATCATGGACGCATCGGTTTCAATAAACGCCCGATAAAGCGACTGGAAAAATGGGACGGCGGCGTTCACAACTTCCGGCGCGAGGCCCAGTCCGAATGCGATCTTGCGCGCTTGGAAAGGCTGGAAGCCGCTGGCGGGATCGATGGTCTCGCGCAGAATCGCTTCGGGGTTACCCTTCGCAACCTCTTCGATCTCCATCCCTCCCGCAGCACTAGCCATGAAGATTGGCGCGCCGCTGACGCGATCCACAAGAACGCTGACATAAAGCTCGCGCTTTATGTCGAGCCCTTCCTCGATTAAAAGCCGGTGAACGATGCGGCCTTCTTCACCCGTCTGCGGCGTGACGAGTTTCATACCAAGGATGCGCTCCGCGTGGAAGGCAGCTTCGTCCGCTGATTTCGCCAGCTTCACACCGCCTGCTTTTCCGCGCCCGCCGGCGTGAATTTGAGCTTTAACGACGACTACTGGCGCGCCGAGACGTTGCGCGACCGCGCGTGCTTCATCTTTTTTGGAAACCATCTCGCCGCGCGGGATTGGGACGCCAAATTTAGCTAGGATTGCTTTAGCCTGATACTCATGGATTTTCATCTGGGCTGGATCGGCTCCCGAAGCTCGCGTTGAACGACGCGGAAATTTGAGTACAATGAATCAGAGAGTTTACCTGTAAGTGTAGGGGCGAGCAAGAGAGCGGTCCAGCCACGATCCGGCCCGATCCAGATCAAGTGAGGCGCCTAACGGGAAACAATGGCATTGCAAATGAAGACGGCTGCGAGAAGTGCGCCCGCGTGCTCAGCGAAGACGAAGAAGCGTACATCTGCTCGTATGAATGCACGTTTTGCGCGGATTGCACTTCGCAGATGAAGCATGTTTGTCCGAACTGCGGAGGAGAGTTGGTAAAACGTCCACAGCGTCTGAGTTCTGCTTCGAGCGCGTAGTGCAGATCCGGTTGGAGAATCCACGGCAATTACGATGATCCACGAAGTCTTAGGAAAAATCCTAGCGGGAGAAGATCTGGCGCGCGAGGAAGCGGATGGCGCCATGGAGCAGATTCTTTCAGGCCTCGCGACGGACGCGCAGATCGGCGAACTCCTTAGCGCGCTGCAAATCAAAGGTGAAACAGTAGATGAATTGGTTGGATTCGCCACCGCCATGCGGCGACACGCAACGCGCATTTTTCCGGACAATTATTCGCGGCGTAGTGATCCGCTAGTCGACACATGCGGCACCGGCGGCGATGCCAAGGGCACCTTTAACATTTCGACTACGGCGGCATTCGTAGTCGCGGGTGCGGGCGTACGCGTAGCAAAACATGGGAATCGCTCGATCAGTTCGAAGTGCGGCTCAGCGGATGTGCTTGAAGCGCTCGGCGTGCGAATCGATCTCGAACCAGAACGCGTGGCGCGTTGTATTGAAGAAATTGGAATTGGCTTTCTGTTTGCACCGGCAATGCATGCGGCCACACGTCATGCCATGCCAGCGCGGCGGACGCTGCGGGGCCGCACAGTCTTCAATCTTCTGGGACCGCTGACGAACCCTGCTGGAGCTTCGGTTCAGGTTGCGGGTGTGTATGACGCGAGTTTTACGGAGTTGATGGCGCGGGCGCTCGGTGAATTGGGCGTCCAGCGCGCGTTCGTGGTGCACGGGGCGGACGGCCTGGACGAAATTTCAATTGGCGGCGAAACGAGCCTGGCCGAACTGCGCGACGGAACCGTGCGAAGTTATACCGTCGTACCCGAGGATTTCGGATTGCCTCGCGCCCCGCTCGAATCAATTCTAGGCGGCGACGCCAAGCATAACGCGCAGATTGTCCACAAGGTGCTCGGGCGCCCGTTGAATCGTCACGAGCACGGACCACATCGCGACGTGGTTTGCGCGAATGCGGCGGCTGCACTTGTGGCTTTGGGACGAGCCACGGATTGGCTTGACGGTGTGCGAATTGCGGCAGAATCGATCGATTCCGGAGCGGCGCGTGAACGGTTAGAAGCGCTGGTTGCGTTTACGCAAGCCGAAAAAGGCGGCGCTATCGGCGCTCAGTGAAAAATGTTTGGCGATACAGCTAAATCTTAGCGACGACCCTTCGACGGGTCAGGAGAGGTTGCCGAATCGAGATCGACGAAAATGAGGGTCGCGCGTTCGCCTGGTGGCGGATAGCAATTGTCATCGGGACGGTAGTTACGGCAGGAGCGCGCGAAATCTTTTCTTCGAGGCGACTGCGCGAACTGCCAGACGTCCGCGAATGCTATTCCGCTCGCCGATGGAAGCAGCGGATTTTTTGAATTCGCGCATCCGGGAGACGGCGGGCACACATCGTTGTAAACGAAAAAGAGTATCTTCCGGCCGCCTGCGTGTCCCCGAATATCGTCTGCTGTAGAGATGGATTGATTGCGGCCTTCTTTCACGGGAATTCCGGAGCAATAGACGCCAGCGCGGAAGCCCGCAGAGATTATTCCGTCCGTCCAGGCGAAAACGTACGACTGCTGCTCGGGCAGCAGGCGTCCTCCCTCTTCCTGATCGAGAAAGATTACCGTGCCCGGCGAGAAACCTTCGCGAAGTGCGTTCTGTATTGCGTTCCGGGCGTCCAGTGCAGCTAGCGCGGCGGGATCAGCTGGACGCTTTAGCTCTCGGGACGCGCGTCCGTTGAACAAGACGAGAAAACCAAACCCGGCATCGCGAAGTATTGCGCGCTTGCCTTCCCAGCTGTTTGAGTTTGCTCCTGGAGGATTGTTAAGCCAATAACCCGCAAAAGCAAAAGATTGTTTCAACGCGGGCAGGTTAGCGTCCCCTGGATATTCGTTCCGATCGAATCCGAGGTATGCGGGCGCTGATTCCTGCTTCGATTCGCGCTGTAAGGAAGTCGCGCGTGCTAGCAGGCACACAGCCGCGAGTGCGCAGCTACATAGAATGCTCGCAAAGAGCAATCTTGCATGTTTCTTGGCGCGATTCATTCGCTATGCTCGGCTTCAGATGCCCAGAAAATTCTTGAGGAGTTGGAAACCGGCCGTCGTCAGGACGGACTCGGGGTGGAACTGAACGCCTTCCACCCGGAGCTTGGGATGACGCAAGCCCATAATCGTGCCGTCATCGGTTTCGGCGGAAATTTCTAGGGCAGGCGGCAAAGACTTCCGTTCGACGATGAGCGAATGGTAACGCGTAGCGATAAAAGGTTTCGGCAGGCCGCGAAATATCGTCTTGCCATCGTGATCGACTTCACTGGTCTTGCCATGCATCAGCTTTTGGGCGCGAATCACACGTCCGCCGAACGCTTCGCCGATAGCTTGATGGCCAAGGCAAACACCGAGAATCGGAATTTTCCCTGCGAACCGCTGGATGAGCGGCACACTCACCCCGGCTTCAGTCGGCGTACAAGGCCCTGGCGAAATTACGATTCGTTCCGGACGCAATTGTTCAATTTCGTCCAGCGTTATTTGATCATTGCGGCGAATTTCGACTTGCTGTCCCAACTGGCCAAGATGCTGCGCCAGGTTGTAAGTAAAGGAATCGTAGTTGTCGATGAGCAGAATCATTTTTGTTTCTTGCTAGCGGACAGAAAACTCACGACTTTTGATCTTTCCTGCCGGTAACGTTGGCAATTTCGAGCGCAGCCATGACCGCGCGAGCTTTATTTATCGTTTCCTGATATTCGCGTTCGGGGACGGAATCCGCTACTACGCCGCCTCCCGCTTGAATATACGCGCGGCCGCCTTTTGCAACTAGCGTGCGCAGAGCAATGCACGAGTCCAAATTGCCGGCAAAGTCCAGATACAGGATCGCTCCACCATACAGCCCGCGGCGCGTGGGCTCCAGTTCGTCAATGATTTGCATCGCGCGAATCTTCGGCGCCCCTGATACCGTTCCCGCCGGAAAGCAAGCCATCAGCGCTTCAAAGCAATCCACCCCATTGCGAAGGCGACCGCGCAGGCTCGAGACCAGATGCATCACGTGCGAATAGCGCTCTACAAACATAAGGCGTTCAACATTGACCGAGCCGTATTCGCACACGCGGCCTAGATCATTTCGTCCCAGATCGACAAGCATAATGTGCTCGGCACGCTCTTTCGGGTCGACGAGCAATTTGGATTCCAGCTCGCGATCTTCCGCATCGTTGTGGCCGCGAGGCACCGTGCCAGCTATGGGACGATAGTGTGCTTCGCGGCCTTGCACCTTCAGGAGCATCTCCGGCGAACTTCCGACAACGGAAACATCATTCAGCTTTAGGAAATAGAGATAAGGAGATGGATTCACCACGCGTAACGCGCGGTAGATTTCGAAAGGGTCGGCGCTTGTCTCCGCGGAGAACCGCTGGCTGGGGACTACCTGGAAAACATCGCCGGCGCGGATATAGCCCTTCGCTTTGCGCACCGCTGCAAAGTATTTGTCTTTTGTGAAATTGGATTTGATTCGAAGCATACTCCGTGACCACGCGGGACGCGGTCGCGGCAGGGCGCTTGCTAACGTGCGGCGAATGCGGTGAATTTCGCGGACTGCTGCATCGTATTTCGCGCGCAACGTTCCCTTGCCTTCGGTGAACACGTTCTGAATGATCCATACGCGATGCCGCACATGATCAAAGGCCACCAACCCGCGGTAAAACATCATTACGCAATCGTCCAGGGCCAGATCGTCACGACCGCTCGCGGGAATACGTTCCACGAGGCGCACCATATCGTACGCAAAATACCCAATCGCGCCGCCGGTAAGAGGAGGAAGCCCCGCGATTCGGACTGGCTTATAGCGTGAGGTTAGCCGGCGCAAATTCTCGATGGGATCGCCTTCGAAATGCCTTGCATTGCGTGCGGTCTCCAGCGAACATTTCTGACCGCGTGCGCGAAAGACTTCTTCCGGATTCGCTCCGGTAAAAGTGTAACGGCCAATCGTCTCACCGCCTTCCACGCTTTCCAGCAAGAACGAATATTTTGATCCGTGTGCAAGTCGAAGATGAGCGCCTACGGGAGTGAGCAGGTCTGCAGTGAAGGTCTCATAAACCGGCACGAGATTTCCCTGCTTCGCCAATTTAGAGAGCGCAGTGAAGTGGGGCTGAATCACGACTTGGCTCGAAAAATCTTTTTGCCTTCGGTTCCGAGGGCATCGAGAACAGCATTGCGCATGGCACCTGCCGGTGCGCGTTCACCGGTCCATATTTCCCACTGTGCGATTCCCTGGGCCAGGAACATCTCAAGTCCCGATACAGTTTGGATGCCGCGTCGCGAGGCAAGTTGCAAAAGCTTCGTTCTAGCTGGACGATAAATCAGGTCAAACACAAGGCGACAATTCAACTCATGCGCCTTCAAAGGTGAATGTTCTACGGCTGGAAACATGCCAATCGGCGTTGCATTTACGATTGCGTCGAAAAATTCTGTTCGCAGCCCGGCGCGCGCTACTGTTTCCCCGCTGACCGCTCGCGCCAGCTTTTTTGCTTCCATCGGCCGCCGCGCACAGATACAGACCAAAGCACCAGCCTTCGCAAGCGCAAATGCAACGGCGCGTGCTGCACCGCCCGCTCCAAGAATCAAGACCCTGCTTTCACGTAGCGCAACACGTGCCTGAAGCGCGCTGAGCACACCAACGTAATCCGTATTGTAGCCGTAGAGTTTTCCGCTGCCGCGGACCACAACAGTGTTCACTGCGCCGATGGCTAGCGCCAGCGGATCGCAATTATCCAAATGGCGTAAGATTTTCTGTTTGTACGGCAGCGTAACGCTGAATCCACGAATACCCAAGGGCTCGACCGTGGAGAGAAAATCCCAGAGATCGCGGACTAAGAAAGGGAAATAAACCGCATCCATTTTGCGAGCTTGGAAACCGGCAATGTGCAATTGCGGCGAAAGCGAATGAGCGATCGGGTTTCCGATTACGCCGTACACGGAAGTTTTGCGGCTGATCCGATCTGCTCTGTATAAATTTTTCAGATCGGCAAGCGACACCTGGCCGCGCGCCGTTGCCGTCTCGACTGGGGCGTAAGAAAGTGCGCTGCCCTCGCGTAACGCGAGGCATCGCAACGGCATCGTCACGTCGCCCATCGGCACGGTAACGACATTTCGTTTGCCCCGCGCGAGATGCATCAGGCGGAGACCTGCGGCAAGCGAACTGCAGCTTGCGGCAATCTTGATCGCATCCGGGCGAGTTTGCCGAAGACGGGCCGCAACCCGCCGCAACTTTGTGGGCTTCCTGTCGAAAAAGTGTGCGGATGCCAGCCGGCGGCCTTCTCCTAGTTGAACATCGAGCAATTCAGGGGGACACTTGGACGCGCTCTCAATCTCAAGATCGAACCATGCGCATCCGGCTCGGACTGCCTCGGCAAGGACGAGCAATTGGCTCGCAATTGATCCACGAAATCGGCCGCCCGCCTCCCGACGACGGCAAGTAGCAATGAACGTCGCTTTTGGTCGTTCCCTTCCGAGCCGCCGCAGAAAAGCGTGAATGGCCTTTTCAGTCGAGAGCCAATCAAGGCGCACTTCCACCGTGTGGCTCTGGCCCAGGGCCTTTTCGAGCTGTTTCCACGCGGAGCGCGCCTGGCCTGAGGCCACAACCGCACAAATTTTGTCTTTGCCAATCATTGACACGACCTCTTACAGGAAATGACCCCAGCGAGACTCAGTTATCGGCCATGGCTCGACGCACCCCTCTTGCTTGTTTCGCGAACTGCGAGATGGCTGCCCTGACGAGCCCGAGCGACGAACCTGCCCGTAAGTACAGGTAAGTTCAGGCTTCTACCATGCGGTACACAATGTGTAAAGCCTAGGCGACCAATGTATTGACGGGGCCTAGTACGTCTATTACAGTCGGGCCATAGTCAAAGTTACCGGAAGCCCGTTCGAAGGGCCTGTGATTTAAAGGAGCTCGTATTATGCGTGGGAAAATTGTCCTTGCAGGTTTAGCTCTGGGCTTGTTCGCCGCAGCTGCGTCGGCACAAGGTCAAACGGCGGTGCCCATCGCAGATGACCTATATTGCTCGGGCATCGTGTCGAGCGAGGCGGTCCCGCGCGATACCTACATCATTACGGGCGAAGGCTCGAACTACAAGGTGACCTTCCAGGAAGGCGACTACGTCTTCGTTAACAAGGGAGCCAGCCAAGGAGTAAAAGTCGGCGATGAATTCTCCGTAATACGCCACACGGAAGATGCACTTAAAACGGAATGGACCAAGTGGCAATTTCTCATTCTCCGCAAAATGGGAACGCTTTGGGAAGATGAGGGGCGGGTAAGAGTGGTGGTAGTCCATCCTGAAACTTCAGTCGCTCAGATCGAGAATTCCTGCAACTATGTGCAACGCGGCGATATCCTTCTGCCCTTCGCTGAACGGCCCGCCCCGCCACTGAAATCGGAAGATAAGTTTGACCGTTTCGCCCCTCCGTCGGGCAAAGCCACAGCGATGATCATCACGGGCAAGGCTTACATCTCGGAAATCGGTAACAATGACATTTTTTACGTGAACCTGGGCAGCGCGCAGGGTGTAAAAGTCGGCGATTATTTTAGAGTCTTTCGCTATACCGGTACGCAGCATGAGACCGCCTATCAAACAGAACGATTTGCATTTAAGGCGGATGCGTGGGCCGGGGTTTACGGTTTTGGAAGCGCGCCGCCAAAATATAAGTGGGATAACACGCCCCGCGAAGTCATTGGAGAAGGAATCGTCGTGCGGACGGCGCCGAATTCATCTTCGGTTCTGTTGACTTTCGGATTGCGCGAGGCGTTTGCCGGGGACTACGTGGAAATTGAGTAGTACGTTCCGGTCAGGAATTCTGTTCTTCAGGTAGCCGGAAAATCCGTCTCACTGAAAACTTCAGCGGTAAAAGTTTGAACTCGCGTAGCCTCTTCTCTCCAGGCATTGCGGTCAAGGCCCGCTTTAACACAGGTTTCTTCAAGAAATCGTTGTGCGTTCCAATGAAATTGCGTGGCTACCTGAGGCAGGAGGACTCCGCGCTTGCCTCCGCAACTCACCACCAGGCCATGCTTTCCTGGCTGGATTTGTTCTTGATCCGCCTCTGTCAGCTCAGAAAGCACCGAAAGTTCAATCTCAATGCCGGGCAATTCATCCAGGCGAACCTTTTCGAAGCGGGGGTCTTCAAGCGCAGCCGACATCGAACAATGCGCCACAACCTCGGCTAGAGAGGCCCTCGAAGGCAGTTGGCCGACGCAACCGCGCAGTCGCCCGCGACAGTGTAAGGTCACAAACGCTCCGCCAGGCTGCTGCAATGCCACATCATTGGGAAAGACTTCGAGGTATTCGCGTTCTTGAACAGCCAGTACTAAAGCGCGGCGTGCAAGCTCCAGAAGCAACCGCTTTTCCGGACTACCGAGAGAGAACATCCTGGGGTTTTTCTTCCGGCTTCACAATTACTACTCCGCGGCGCCTCTGCTGCACGCGGAAATTAATCTGGCTCCAGAACATTTGGAAGTAGTGCACAGCGGAGGCTATCGCGCTGACTACTACCAGCCACAGCAGTGTGGTACCGAGCGGTTTAAGCGCCGGATGCTTCGCGGTCAGGATTACAGCGCAACCCGCCAGAACCTGCAGAATCATTTTCGTCTTGCCCAGGGCCGAAGCCGGAATGATTAGTCCTTCAGCAGAGGCAATGTCGCGCAAACCCATAACGACGAATTCGCGCCCGATGATGATAACCACCATCCAGGCGGGTACCAATCCCATCTCGACCAATGAAATAAAAGCTGCGGAAATCAGCAATTTGTCTGCGATGGGATCGAGCAGAATCCCGAGTGTGGTAACTTCGCGTCGCTTCCGAGCAATATAGCCATCCATTACGTCGGTGGCCGCAGCAACCAGCAAAATCAAGACGCCCCAAACCTCAAAATGTATAGGCAGGCCTTCGATATCCCAATTGGGCTGACGGGTTAACAGAACGACAACTAGTAGCGGGACGAAAAAGATCCTAAGGGTCGTGAGGCTGTTTGGCAGGTTCATAGTAATTTCTGCAGGAACCTCGGCTGGCTCTCGAGCAGCCACCGTTAACTTATCTCACTATAGTCTCGCAGTAGAAGCGAGTCAACGCCCCGAATTCAGGAAGTAAATGCCCTCGCGGCATTGAGTTCGCACGAGAGCTTGCGCTGGAATTCTGTGGAAATCCTTGTGGAAAAGGCGGCGGTTAGAAGCTCTGAAAATGGGCTGTAAACCAGCGCAGTCGGGTTCCAGCCATCGTTTCCTAAGGACGTAATTTGCTGATACTAGGCAGTTTATTACGCCCGAACAGGTTGCTCTAACCTAGCCCCTCTACGAATTCACGTTTATTAACGGTCGATAGAATTTGCACAGGTTTGAAGCAATCTGTGCGCTAAGAGCCACTAAGAATTGGAGTTGGCGTTCGTAGTCACTCGGAGATCAGCTTTCAATTTCAGATTGTCCGTTGAAGAAAACGCTGAAAATATTGGGATTCTTGGCGACAAATCTTCGACGCCTTTTGCGCTTTGCACAGCGGCGTGCGATTTTCTTAGGGTTAGGTTTCCACAGGGGGGCAGACAAAATCCTCGAGACGCCGAGCGAGGGATTCAGGGAGTTCGGCTTCAAGATCCATGTGCCCATCTAGAACTTGGGACTGGAGGACGCGCCCGCACGCGTGGACCAACGACAAGTGGCGGCCGTCGGAAACAGGGATTCGCAGGTGCAAGTGAACCAGCGGGTCAACCGGCATCGCTGCGTCAATTTGGGCTAGCAGTTCGTCCAACCCATCGCCCGTCACCGCAGAGGTAAAAACAGTGTTCTCGCGTTTCTCGTTTGACTTCTTCAGTGCAGCTAAATCGTCGGGAGGAATCCGGTCCGTTTTGTTGAAAACTTTCAAGCGCGGACGATCTCGCACACCCAGATCGTCCAGAACTTTCAAAACGTCGGCATCGTGCTCGGCGTGATGCGGATTGGAGATATCCGATACATGAACGATGAGCGCGGCCTCTTGCACTTCTTCCAACGTAGCTCGGAAAGCGGCGATGAGGTCCGGTGGAAGATCTCGAAGAAATCCTACTGTATCGGAAAGCAAAACCCTACGGCGTGACGGCAGGCGAACCGCGCGCACCGTGGGGTCGAGAGTCGCAAACATCTTGGGAGAAGTCAGCACGTCCGCGTGTGTGAGCGCATTGAACAGAGTGGACTTTCCCGCGTTCGTGTATCCCACCAGCGCGATCATGCCGAGTGGGAGTGCCTGGCGCGCGCGCCGGCGCGTAGTGCGCTGCCGCCGCACAGTTTCGATGGATTCCTGAATCTTTCGGACACGATCACGAATGCGACGCCGATCGGTCTCGAGTTTTTGCTCACCAGGACCGCGCGTTCCGATTCCGCCACCCAGCCTGGATAGTTCTTCACCGCGCCCGGTGAGCCGGGGAAGCAAATAATTTAATTGCGCCAATTCCACCTGCAATTGCCCTTCGCGCGTCCGCGCATGAGTGGCGAAAATATCCAGGATAAGTTGTGTTCGATCGATTACGCGCCGGCCTACTCCCTTTTCAAAATTGCGAAGCTGCCCGGGAGTGAGATCGTGGTCCACAATCACGAGCGGGACATGGCGCATCTCCGCCTCGACGCGGATTTCCTCCAGTTTGCCGCGGCCCACCAGAGTTGCGGGGTCCAGCGCATCACGAACTTGCAAGAGGGAGCCTTCAATCTTAGCGCCCGCGCTCTCCGCCAGCTCTTCGAGCTCCTCGAGTGAATCACGCCCGGCCGCAGTTGGATCACCGGCACGTCCGCGCGGTGCTTTCTTCAGGCCAACGCCAACGAGCAAGACCCGTTCTCGGTTATCGACTAGTTGAGCTGTTCTCATTCGAATTTGCGATGTTGTGCAGCGCAGAGACCCTGAGGATCTGTTCCCATCTGATATTCATTATACGCCGCATCTGTTTCTGCGGGGAATTGGAGAAATGCGCATTATCGATCAACTGGGGCAGAAGCGGCAAGAATGAGATCAGAGAGAAATTCACCAAGTCCGCGGCCGGCAACCTGGAATTCAGGATCGCGTGTAGTCTTATCCATCCATCCCAGGCAAACGAGCCACGCGACTTCGGACCATCTGTCAGCAGCGGCGGGAGTGAAACCCACAGTGCGAAGGACGCTTACAATGTGGCCGCGTCGTTTTGCTTCAATGACTGCCACCCTCCTAGCAACGCGGTCGTCTTGCCGGGCCCAATCGCAAAGCCTAGCTTCCAATTGGACACGCTCCCGCTTTGCGATGTGAGCGACGAAATGAGCCCAACGCGCGGCCGCTCCCGAGCCAGCCGCACCCGCCTCTTCCAGCCAGCAAGTCTCTTCGTCTTCCCAACGAGACAGCATACGCGACAGCAAATCGTCGCGGTCTTTGAAATGCCAATAAAAGCTGCCTTTTGTAGCACCCAGCTCGCGAGCCAGGAATTCTACCCGCACGGTTTCGATGCCGTGCGCTGAGAGGTGCAAGAAAGCGGCGTGAATCCAATCCTCGGGTTGAAGTGGAGAGCCTCGAAATGGAGCGGCTGTGGCCATAAGTTGCGATCCTTGCCTACAAGATACCTAAACACGTTCCGAGGTCAAGCCGTTATACGAGTACGCAACGGTTTCCCTGGCGATTCCAACCCGTTGGCGTTTCGTATAGAATTGTCCGATTGCGCGATAGAGAAACATGCCGCTGTGACCCGCGCCAATGACACGTAAACTTTTACCCTGAGGTAAACGATGATCCTCGACATCAACGGGATCCAGAAGATTCTTCCGCATCGCTATCCATTCTTGTTGATCGATGCCATCGAAGAAATGGAACGATGGAAGCGAATTGTCGGAATAAAGAACGTTAGCATTAACGAAAGTTTTTTTCAGGGCCATTTTCCAGGCAAACCCATTATGCCGGGCGTACTGATCATCGAGTCCATGGCGCAAACAGGCGGATTATTGCTACTTCAGGAAGTGAAAGACCGCGAAAATAAGCTGCTTTATTTCGTTGCAATCGATAACGCTCGCTTTCGCAGGCCCGTTATCCCCGGAGACCAACTGCGTGTTGAAGTGAATGTGCTCGTCTGGCGCGGTACTTTCTGCAAGTTGGAAGGAAAGGCTTCGGTCCACGGCGAGCTCGCCGCTGAAGCCACGCTCATGTGCAAAATGGTGGATTTGGAAACCGAAGTTAATCCTGCTGCTGTTCCTGGTGACAAGCCTCGATGAGCGAAATTGATGCTCGGGCAGATGTTTCCTCCTCCGCGCGAATCGGACATAACGTTAAGATCGGAGCTTTCGCAGTAGTTGGCGTGGAAGTTGAATTAGGCGATGGTTGTATCCTCGATCATCACGCCGTGGTGCAAGGTCCCGCGCGGCTCGGACGCGGCAATCACGTTTACCCTTTTGCCGTGGTCGGTGGCGATCCGCAGGATCTAACCTACAAAGGAGAGCGCGTATCCTTAGAAATTGGAGATGCGAACGAATTTCGTGAGTTCTCCACGGTAAATAGAGGAACCGTGAAGGGCGGGTGTGTCACGCGAGTTGGCAGCCACAACCTCATCATGTCATACGCCCATATCGGCCACGATTGCTTGATCGGCGATCACACTATATTTGTGAACGGAGGGACGCTGGCAGGGCATGTGACCGTGGAGGATTATGCTACCGTTGGTGCTTTCTGCCCGGTGCAACAATATTGCCGGGTTGGAAAATATTCCTACATCGGAGCGCACACCGTGATTACCCAGGATGTTCCGCCATTCTCCAAAGTTGTCTCACCGCGAGATTCCCGATGCTACGGCGTGAATACAATTGGCCTCGAGCGCCAGGGCTTCTCTGCCGAGCGCATTGAAAGTATCGAAAAGGCCTATCGTTTTTTGCTCCGCTCAAAGTTGAACACCTCGCAGGCCCTTGAAAAAATGCGTGAAACCCTTGCTGGCTCTGAAGACGTCTTATCATTAATTCGATTCATCGAATCGGCCGAGCGCGGCCTGATTAAATAGGACGCCGTGGCCGCTCCTGAAAGTAACGCAGCATCTAACTGGGGCTTGATTGCCGGCAACGGAGATTTCCCTTTCTTAGTTCTTGCAGGCGCCCGGAGCCGAGGCATTGAAATGGCCGTAATCGCGATTCGCGAAGAAGCTTCACCGGAACTGGAGCGCGTGGCGAAACGTCTGCATTGGGTGAGCCTGGGTGAGCTTAGCCGAACCATTGAATTGTTGCATCAGGAGGGTGTGAAACACGCGGTAATGGCCGGCCAAGTGAAACACAATAAGATTTTCAGCGCTATCCGCCCTGACTGGCGCCTTGCGAAACTGCTTTTTTCTTTGCCGACAAAGAACACGGACTCACTGATCGGCGCCATCGCGGGTGTGCTGGGGGAAGAAGATATCGAGCTCGTTGATTCGACCAAGTTTCTCGGGCCGCTCTTGCCGCAGCCGGGCGTATTGACACGGCGAGCCCCGAATGGGTCAGAAACCGCTGACATCGGTTACGGCCGCAAAGTCGCGCGGCAGATTGCAGGACTGGACCTCGGTCAAATGGTCGTCGTGCGTGACCGCGCCTGCGTCGCGATTGAAGCTATGGAAGGCACGGATGAGACAATTGAACGTGCGGCTCGCATTGCGGGCGGACAAAAACTGGTGGTAGTGAAAGTAAGCAAGCCGCTCCAAGACATGCGATTCGACGTTCCGGTAATTGGCCTTAAAACGATCGAAGTAATGCGCCGTTCGAATGCTACGGCTTTGGCCATTGACGCGGGACGCACACTTCTGTTCGACCGTGACGAGCTTATTCGGGCCGCGGACGATGCGGATATCGCGATCGAGGCTTTCACATCCGATACGCAATCGTCTAGCGCGAAGGAGCAGCCACAAAAAGGAAATCGTGAGCGATAAACCCATCCGCGTTGCCGTCGTTGGCGTCGGCCAATTCGGGCGGAACCACGTCCGTGTATGGCGAGAACTCCCCGGCGCCGAACTTGTGGGCATCGTGGATGCGGACGCCGAGCACGCTGCAAACGTCGCCTCTGAATTTGACACCCGCGCTATCCCCGACGGTCAGTCGCTGGCGGCAGAAGGAGTACAAGCCGTTAGCTTGGCGGTGCCGACGAAAGAACACGCCCGCATTGGCTGCGGTTTATTGGATGCCGGCCTCGATGTACTGGTCGAAAAGCCCATGGCAGCAGCTTTGAGCGAAGCAGATACGCTAATCGCTGCTGCATCCCGGAACCATCGCGTTCTGCAGGTGGGTCACGTGGAACGCTTTAATCCAGCTATCACCGCCGTGCAAAAAATTGTTTCGCGTCCTATGTTTTTCGAGGTCCATAGGCTCGGAATTTTCACGCCGCGCAGCTTGGATATTGATGTGGTTTACGACGTGATGATCCACGACCTTGACATTGTGCTCTCGTTGGTGGACTCAACGGTTATCGATTTGAAAGCCGTCGGCATACCGGTAATGACGGACAAAGTGGACATCGCGCACGCACGCATCGAATTCGAAAATGGGACGGTCGCGAATCTCACTGCCAGCCGCGTCTCCACCGAGCGTGTTCGCAAAATGAGGTTCTTTCAAGAGCACGAGTATGTCTCGCTCGATTTTACGCGACAGGATGTGTTGCGTGTGCACGTAGAGTCTGGCGGCGCTCAACCTGAAATTAAATTCGAGAAGGTTCCCACCATACCCGAAGAGCCGCTCCATGCCGAACTGCGTGGATTCCTTGAATCCGTCCGCACGCGCCGCACTCCGCTGGTCGATGGCGCCGCGGGCCGCCGCGCTCTTGAACTTGCCGATCGGGTAATGGCGGCAACCTTGGAACACGCGCAGCGCGTCCAACTGGGTACTTTGGCCCCACAGGATTCTCGATGATTCCGCGGACGCTGGTCCCGACTGATGTGCGTCGTGTCACCGACGACGGGAACAAGAAACCGCCGCGGCGGCTGTCCACTTACATGGACGACCGCACAGTTGTGCCTTCCGAGTTGACGGACGGCGCTGCCCCTCTCGACGGAAAGACGACGATCCCCTCTCATCTTCCACTCGGCGTTCTCGTTGATCGGACTTTGGTCGCTCGTTCCATGCCGGCCAAGCCGTTCGAAGTCTTTGGGCCCATAACCGAATATCCCGCGCTCGATATTCTCGATTCCCGAGTCGTGGTGCCCGCATATGTAGAACCACCCGAGCAGCGCGAGATAGACAAATTCGACAAGCCGCCGCAAATGACGGCGGAGCTGCGCGAACTCGTCGAGCCCGACATTTTCAACACCGGCGAAGCAAATCTGCTTGTCGAGGCGGAAGAGAAACGTGACGCAAAGGAAGATCTCCTCACCAGGGCGCTTTCCATTGCCTTTCACATTGGCTTCATAATCTTTTTGATTTTTCTGCCGAAGATTTTCCCCCCGCACATTCCCACGTCAGAAGAAGCCATTCAGGCGGGCAAGGATCTTGGCATTGTGTACCTACCGTCGGACGTGCCCTCGTTATCCAAAGCTCCGCCGTCGGAGCCCGGACCAAAAGTCCGCATCAGCCCCAATACTCTGAATAAAGTCGCGCCTCCACGGCCGGAGACGCATCCGATCGAGGCGCCGCCTGCATCTAGTCCCGAGCGCCCGCCGGTTGATTTGCCCTCCGCGCCGACTCCGCATGTCCCGACAAATTCAGCGAGTCTACCGCCGCCGGTCGAAAATCATACATCACAGCTGTTGTTGCCAAGCCAGCCCCAGCCTAAACCGGGACTCAATCTCGGTTTGCCAAGTTCTTCACCGGGGAGGCAGATGCAGGATCAAATTCAAGACGCGATCAGACGCCCCGGCGGCGTAACTTACGGTGACGAAGGTTCCAGCATCGGGGGAGGGGGCAGCGGCCGGGGGAGCGGTGGTCGTGGGCCGGGCGCAGGATCGGGCATGACCATTCTCACGGACACCCAAGGCGTGGATTTTGAAAGCTATATGAGACGCCTTCACGACATCGTCATGAAGAACTGGAGCGCAGTCCTTCCCGAGTCTTTCTATATGGGAGACAAGGGAATCGTTGTAATTACATTCCACATCGATCGCGACGGCACGATCCACGTAACCGAGCCGATTTTGGAGCGAACTTCCGGAAAAGAAGCGCTTGACCGCGCAGTAATGGCTGCCATCCGTTCCTCGGTTCCGTTCGAGCCATTGCCGTCACAGTTCAAAGGTCCGTTCATCGAATTGCGTGCTGCGTTCTACTACAATCTCCAGCCAAATTCCGGACAGTAACAGTTCCGTGAAGCTCCATCACGCGCAAATTTCACGGACGCTTCTCTTGGCCGCGGTGGTTTTACTCTGGCGGATCTGGCGTTTCTGGGAATTTTCCAGATGAGTGCGCCCGCTCCTCTTGTAGTAATCCTCGGGCCAACCGCTTCGGGCAAGTCTACTCTTGCGATTTGGCTCGCCGAGCGGCTGAACGGCGAAGTGCTCGTTTGCGATTCAACCCAGGTTTACAAGCATTTCGATATCGGCACCGCAAAGGTTCCCTTGGCAGAACAGCACGGAATTGCGCACCATCTAGTTGACCTCGTTGAGCCCGAGCAAATTTTTACCGCAGGTGAGTATCGCCGCCAGGCTTTGCACGTTCTGGCCGAAGTGAGTCAGCACGGAAAATTGCCCATTTTAACGGCAGGCACGGGACTGTATCTCCGTGCCTTGCTTGAAGGGTTAGCGGATGCGCCGGAACGCTCCGAAGAATTGCGCGCTCGATTGCGCGAAAAGGTGCAGCTTCACGGACCGGGGCATCTTCACCGCATTCTCGCCCGCCTGGATCCCGGAACTGCGTCGCGAATCGCTCCGCGCGACACGCAAAAGGTTATTCGCGCTATTGAAGTAAGGATTCTCGCTGGAAAGCCTGTCGGAGAAATTCACGGCGCCGGGCGCAGCAGTCTGGAAGGCTACGTCGTGCGAAAAATTGGGCTAGCTCCTGAGCGCGACGCCCTCTACGCAAGAATTGAGGCGCGCACTGTATCGATGATTCATGACGGCTGGCTCGATGAAGTGCGTCAGCTCATGTCAAGAGGCATCCCGCCGGATGCCAAGCCTTTCCAATTTATTGGATATTCTGAGCTGCGCTCGTACCTCAACGGCGAATTAACCATGGAATCCGCGGTGAAAAAAATCCAGCAGGCCACGCGACAATTCGCCAAGCGGCAGCTCACATGGTTTCGAAAGGAGCCGGACGTTCATCGGCTCCCTGGATTTGGCGATGATCCTGAGATAGCTGCGGCTTCTCTCGAATTTCTTCACGAGTCTCGCGCATGAAATCTTCGAATCGCCGTTGCCGCGTTCGGGTGGCACTGTTAGCATACCGGCGTTATGAACGAGCAGAAAATTCGTCTCCCTGCCAGCGCAATGCAAAAAATTCTGCGTGAATTGAAAAGCCAGCAGGCGGATATGGTGCGAACGCTCGGCAAATTCGTAAGTTGCGAGTCGCCTAGCCACGATAAGAGCGCAGTGGATCGCTTCGGTAAGATAGTCGCGAACGAGTGGCGCCACCGTGGCGCGATTGTTCGCTTTGTCGCGAACTCATATCGTGCCAATCATGTGCGCGCTGAACTCTGCCTCGGCCAGGGTCGCGCGCCCGAACGACAGATCATGGTTCTCGGCCACCTGGATACCGTATATCCGGTCGGCACTCTCGCGAAGATGCCGTTCCGTATTTCTGGCGGACGCGCATGGGGGCCGGGCACCTTCGACATGAAAGGCGGACTGGTTCTGGCGCTGTTCGCCGTAGATGCATTGAAAGCTGTGAGAATCATGCCGGCCAAGAAGTTAATATTCCTGTGGAACTCAGACGAGGAGATCGGCAGCGAAAGCTCGTCTCGAATAATTGAGATCGAAGCACGCAGAAGCGATGCCGTGCTCGTTCTGGAACCAGCCTTTGGCAGCGACGGCCGGTTAAAGACGGCGCGAAAAGGCGTGGGCGGAGCCGAAATTATCGTGACCGGGCGCTCCGCGCACGCTGGAGTGGATCCCGAGAAGGGCGTGAATGCGGTGCACGAGCTCGCCCTACAAATCGAGCGGCTGATGAAGCTAAACGATCGTCGCCGCGGGACTACCGTGCAAACAACTGTGGTGACCGGCGGAACAGTTTCAAACGTAATCCCCGATCACGCTCGCGCGCAAGTGGACGTACGTTTTTCCAGGGCCGCCGATGCGTCTGCTCTCGACCGAAACCTGCGAAGCCTGCGTCCAATTTTGAAGGGTGCAAAAGTGGAAATTCGAATAGGAAAAAGTCGACCGCCTCTGGAACGCACTTCCGCAATCCGCGCGCTGTTCCGCCACGCGCAGTCACTGATGCGTGATATGGGATTGCCGCTGGGAGAGGCCGCCACTGGCGGAGGATCGGACGGGAATCTTACCGCGGCTCTCGGCGTGCCAACTTTGGACGGACTCGGCGCAGTCGGCGACAGTCCGCACAGCCCGCGCGAGCACGTCATAATCCACGCACTGCCGGAGCGCGCGGCATTGCTCGCCGGATTGTTAGCCTCGCTGTAGAAGTAAGTATTTTGAGCTGTGCTACAAAATCGCTCAATGACTCAGCGGACGTCTGCGCGCCGCAAGTAAACAATCGTCTGCTGCTGAAGATCGGCGTAATCGGAATGCAATGTTTCGCGCAGAGCCTCTTCTGTTGAGGATGCCGCACCAATGCGATCGAGCAACCGGCTGATGTCGTCTACTCCGCCAGCTTGAATCATGGATTCGACCACGGCAAGTGACCACGCGTAAGCCATGGCCGCTGAACTCGCGGGCAAAGCCATCCAGGATCCCTCCAGCATCCCAAGATTGGGGACCAGACCCTGGTTCGCTTCATCCAGCAGCGCTCCGACCGCGGTGGTTCGGCGTCCTTCCATATATTGCGCGACGCCTTCCTGAAGCCATGTGGGTGCGCGGCCGTGCGATTTCTGGCCCACAAAACTGTGAGTGAGTTCATGCTTCAGCACGCGCGCAAGTTCCGGGGTCACGCTGGTCAGCCCCTGGACCGGGAGGCGAATGCGTCCGTCGTTGATTGCTCCCGCCCAGCTCGGTGCGCGAGTGATATCGGCGAAGGATTGCTCGGTATAAAGTATGACGCCTATTTGCTCGGGCGGAGTGTAATCAAGCTTCGACTCGAGGTCGCGGAAATCCTCTTCCAGCGCACGCAGTATGCCACGCGCCAGATCTGGAGTCGCGTTGCCGTTGTATTTGAGCGCGAAATGAACGGTTTCGCCCTCGCGATAGCTTTCCTCTTCGGATAAATCCCGCTCGGCTTTTTCAAGAGCGCCCTCGACTTCCGGGTCCGGCCGTAAATGCTCGGCGCGCTTCCATTCTTCGACAGCGTGGTCCATTTTGTTTGCGCCGTAGTAAGCCCATCCCATCAGCTTCGCTATATCAGCCGCTGCAGGGGCGGAATCGGACGTAACGCGGCGCGCGTGTTCGAGCGAATACAACGCTGCGGTGAATTGGTTCTCACGCAAATAAAGAACGGCTAGATTGAGCAGGAGTCCAAGATTGTCTGGAGCGAACGAAAGCGCCTGTCGATAATGGTCGATCGCCGCAGCCGTGTCGCCCTTGCTTACCAAGAATTGCGCGGCTGCGTAATGAGTAGCTGCGACCTTCTCCACTGCGACGGGGCCTCCCGAGCGCGCGTTGTTCTCAAGTTCAGCGATGTAGGAAAAATCAATCGCATTGTCGTGCACAGTGAGACGAGCGACATCGTCGTAGCCGTGAACCGGATCAATTCTAGGGGCAGAAACCGGCGGCGCCGATGAAGCTCCAGCCGTGGAGGTATAAGAAAAATTGTCACGATCGATTCGCGCCACCATGGATTTCGGGATGGACATCTGCCCGGCGGGCGTTTCGTACGTCACTCGGTCGCCGTCTTCGGTGACATTCGAGGCCACAATCCGGCGGCCATTTTTCAGGACAATTGTGTCCGCGCTCCCGGACGAAGCCGCGAGTAAGAATAGCAATGCGATGAATGCCATCCGGCGCACATGCCTATCTTAACAAGCCATTTCAGTTCAATGGGTCATCGCTTGCCGCTTCGATGCTCTAAGTTGTACAGTCGAGTGAGTGCGACATGCCACACGAGTTTCGCCGGGGTTTCTCCTACTGGCCACGTGCGTTGTCATACTGATTTTCCCCTCATTTCACGCAGCACAGCAGGCTCCGAGTATCTCAAGCGCTGCTAACCAGCTAAATTCCTCGACTGAAGATCCGCGTGCACTTTACCAAGCATTGAACGAACTACGTCCCGATGGGGCTCATGTCTACACCGTTCACGAATTGAATATAAGGCGCGATGTCATCAGCCTCACGATGACTGACGGCAAACTCGCGTTTCTTCGGTCCATCCATGGGCACGTTACCGGCGCCGTGTTTAACGGCCGCGGCCACATATTGGCGACGCCTCGTGACCCCGGTGAGCGGCGCTCGCTGGCCCAATTCGTGGGCGTCCCGATCCTCGATCAGCATTTTTCCAGTGCCTACCTGCGCTTCACCGACGACACTGCCGCGGAAATTCACGAGCAACTGAAGTTAGCGGGGCGCAAAGAAACCGCGGACGTGCAGTTTGCTCAAGGTTGGGACCCAGCACTCGCGGGCCTGGCGCCCTCGCAGTCGTTGCGAATCATGCTCGACATGCTTTCGACTGATCCCTTGCCTTTTTTCTACGCGATGCTTGGAGGCGGCTCGGTAGGAGCCTTTGACCTGCTGGTTGATCCACGGCGGGACGAACAGGTTTTAATTGGGCAGGTCCGGGTTGCTAATGGCGCTCCGTTTTACGATGTATGGGCGTCTTTCCGTTCAGAAAAGGCGCAGGCCGGGCCGGTTCAATCCTTCGCTCCGATCGATTACCGAATTGATTCAACCATCGCCGACGATCTTTCGCTCGAAGGTAAAACCACCGTGCACATGAAAACATTGCGACCTGGAGATCGATTAGTAGCACTAGAGCTTTCTCGCAAATTGGCTGTCGAGAGGATCCAGTCCGCGGACGGACAGCCCCTGTTTTTTTTTCAAAATGAAGACGTCGCTCGCCGCGACGTTCTTCGCCGCGGAACTGATGCTATTTTTGTCGTTCTGCCCGCACCGTCGCAAGCTGGAGAGGATTTTAGTTTGGAATTTTCCTACCACGGGAGCGTCATTGATGACGCGGGAAACGGAGTGGAATATGTTAGCGAGCGCGAAACTTGGTATCCCCATCTGGCCGGTGGCGAGCTTTTCGTGCCGTTCGATTTGACGTTTCGCTGGCCGCGGCGCTTCACACTGGTAGCCACCGGAACCAGAACCGAATTTCACGAAGAGGGAGAAACGAAGACTGGACGTTGGCTATCTGGTGTTCCTTTTTACCTCGCAGGCTTCAATATGGGCGAATACAAAACGGAGACAGCGACTGAACAACCCAAAATTCAGTTATTTGGCAACAAGCAACTCGAGGACGCAATTGCGTCTCGCCTTGCCGCCCACAATGCGGTTCCGGCGCTCCCTACTGCCGATCAATTGACTTCTGTGCTGGTTCCCGGATCTACTGTTGAACCGCTCTTGCCCAGCCCCGCCGCTGCGCTGAAACAGCTCGGAAAGAGGGTTCTCGACTCGATTCATTTTTACGAAAGGATGAATGGTCCGTTTCCCTTCGATCACCTCGACGTTGCGCAGATCCCGGGTTCGTTCGGTCAGGGCTGGCCTGGCTTGGTATATCTCTCTACACTTGCGTTCTTGCCCGCCGAAGAACAGGGGCGCGCCGGTTTACAAGAGTGGGAACAAAGCGAGGCCCGCGACTTAATGCCTTTCCATGAAGTAGCGCATCAATGGTGGGGAAACGTCGTAGGTCCAGGGAGCTATCGCGATACCTGGATCGAAGAAGGAATGGCGAACTATCTGGCGCTGCTCTACTCCCAGAGTCAAAAATCCTCGCGTGATTACCTGGCGGAATGGCTGCAACATTATCGCAGCATTCTGCTTGCGAAGATTCCCGGGTCGAATGAAACCACCAATGACGCCGGGGCGCTGAGCTTGGGTCTTCGCTTGCGATCATCGAAGACGCCAGAGGCCTACCGGGCAATAATTTACGGAAAGGGAACCTGGGTGATACACATGCTGCATGAGATGCTGCGCGATCCGGTGGCAAAGGACGGCGATGCGCGCTTTCGGAACCTTCTCCACACCATCGTCGCCAAATATCGCTATCGAGCGTTTACAACCCAGGATTTCCAGCGTGAGGTTGAGCGTGAGATGACGCCCGCCATGGACTTGGAAGGCACTCAGCGCATGGATTGGTTCTTCGATGAATGGGTGCGCGAAACGACGATTCCTCGTTACTCCGTGAAATTCGAAGTGAAGCCGCGAGAAACCGATTTTGTCGTCACCGGCCGGATTGAACAGAGCCGGGTTGACGACTTGTTTACGGCTCCGGTGCCTCTGTATGCTGCGAGGCCCGGAGTAAAGCCCGTGCGCCTCGGTGTGGTGATAACTAGAGGTCCGGAAACTCGCTTCCATTTTGTTTCGCGAATTAGGCCCACTCATCTTCTAGTTGATCCTCATCTCACGATACTGTGTCAAACGAATTAGGCCTCTATCGTTCCTTTGAACTTGCGCCGGAGGTTCTCCGGTCATATGCTATGCAGTCCTAACTGACGGCTAACGTCAAGGAAGGCAAAGTCATTCATCAACGCGTAAGAAATCTATAGCACTCTTCGCAAATCAAATGCATTTCGGATCGGCATCGGCGCCTGGCGAACATCGATCCGACGATTGTAAACTTTGATGTCACTTCCAGCAGCTCACTGGCATCGAATTGGTGATTCCGGGGCTATCCGTGGATCCTGAGAACTCTCAGAACATAAGCGAAGCGCGCCAGGCTCCTGTGCTCGAGCCAGGGCACACGCTTGCAAGCGTCACCGACAAGATCAGCTCGATCGTTCTGGGCCGCGGGACGAGCAAGGGCTGGATGTTCGGCTTTGCAATCTCCTTTGCCCTCTTGATGTTGTTTAACGTCGCGGTCACCTATCTGTTGGTCAAAGGCGTCGGGATTTGGGGCATTCGAATACCCATTGCCTGGGGCTTCGCAATTGTAAATTTCGTTTGGTGGATTGGTATCGGCCACGCTGGAACGCTGATCTCCGCAATTCTTCTTCTGTTGCATCAGAAATGGCGTACATCGATCAACCGGTTCGCCGAAGCGATGACGATTTTTGCGGTGGCTTGCGCCGGCACTTTCCCGCTGCTGCATATGGGCCGGCCATGGATGTTTTACTACCTGGTTCCCTATCCGAACGCTATGTGGATGTGGCCGCAGTTCCGCAGTCCCCTCGTTTGGGACGTCTTTGCAGTGTCCACCTACGCCACGGTCTCTCTCCTTTTCTGGTTCGTGGGAATGATTCCTGATTTGGCCACCCTCCGCGATCGGGCAAAAAATCGCGCCGCGCAAGTAATCTATGGCGTACTGGCAATGGGCTGGCGCGGTTCTGCCGTGCACTGGTCGCGATACGAAACGGCCTCATTGCTTTTGGCTGGGCTGGCGACTCCGCTGGTCGTATCAGTGCATACAGTCGTGAGTTTCGATTTCTCGGTTGCAATCGTTCCCGGATGGCATAGCACCATCTTTCCGCCGTACTTCGTGGCTGGAGCAATTTATTCCGGATTTGCGATGGTTCTCACTCTGGCGATTCCGATTCGAAAGTTTTACCACCTGGAAGACTTGGTCACTATGCGGCATCTGGACAACATGGCCAAAGTGATGCTCGCTACCGGCGTCATTGTCGCTTACGGCTACATGATGGAGACGTTCATAGCTTTCTACAGTGGAAATCAATTTGACCGCTACATGATCATGAATCGTATGACAGGGCCCTATGCTTGGGTTTACTGGCTACTCATCACTTGCAACATCGTGATTCCGCAGGTTCTGTGGTCGCGCAAGGTGCGTAACAGCATCCCAATTCTATTTGTCGTAGCCCTGGTGGTGAATGTGGGCATGTGGCTGGAGCGTTTTGTGATCGTTGTTGTCAGCCTGCACCGCGATTACATTCCTTCGGCATGGGGAACTTACATCCCCACGCGTTGGGATTGGGCCACGTATGTGGGAACCATCGGCCTATTCTTGACGCTGTTCTATCTGTTCATCCGCTTCTTGCCCATGATTTCAATTGTTGAGATGCGATCGTTGGTTGAGGAAACGAAAGAGGAAGGCCAAGGTAACTAGGAGGCGCAGAAGGATTAGATGTCACAGATATTTCATCACAGCACGAATGTTCTTTCGCGCCTGAGCATTTATGGCGGTGTGTTTATTATTGCCCTGCTGGGCGCCGCGCTGTACGGGATCGAATTGTCGTCCTGGTACACGGATGTGAACGTATCGCGCGAACAGCCCGTTCCGTTCAGCCACAAGCACCACGCGGGCGAACTTGGGATCGATTGCCGCTATTGTCATACATCGGTAGAAAAGTCTGCATTCGCGGGAGCTCCGCCAACACAAACTTGCATGACCTGCCATTCGCAGATTTGGACCAATTCGTCGATGCTGGAACCTGTTCGCGCCAGCTATCGCGACGACAAATCCATCGCCTGGACCCGCGTAAACGCGCTGCCCGACTTTGTTTATTTCGATCACAGCATCCACGTGAGCAAAGGCATCGGCTGCACCACCTGCCACGGACAAATTGCCGAGATGCCTCTAACGTACCGCGCTGGCACGCTGTATATGTCTTGGTGCCTGGATTGCCATCGGCAGCCTGAGAAATATGTTCGCGAGAAATCGCAGGTGTTCAATCCGAATTACGTAGTCCCGCCCGATCAAATGGAACTCGGGCGAAGGCTCGTTAAGGAGTACAAGATCCAAAGTTTGCAAAACTGTTCCGTGTGTCACCGATGAAGGCTGGAACCAGAAAACTATGAGCTCAAAACCAAACACGCCGAACCCGGAATCGGTCGATCTTGCTGCCGTGCGCGCGAAGCTGGCGCGAAACGGAGGCAAGCGTTTTTGGCAAAGTCTGGAGCAGCTGTCGGAAACAAAAGAGTATCGGAATTTCCTCGAACATGAGTTTCCGCATGATACTGCCAAGAATCCGGAAGGAATTGACCGCCGCGATGTTTTGAAGCTTGCGGCCGCTTCCGCGGCGTTGGCCGGCCTCAGCGCTTGCACCAAGCTGCCCACCGAAAAGATCGTTCCTTATGTGAAGGCGCCCGAAGAGATTATTCCTGGCAGGCCGCTTTTCTACGCCACGTCGATGACGCTTGCGGGAGTCGCGGCAGGATTGTTGGTTGAAAGCAACATGGGAAGGCCTACAAAAATAGAAGGCAATCCCGAGCATCCCGGAAGTCTTGGCGGCACCGACGTTTTTGCTCAAGCATCGGTCCTGACGCTTTACGATCCAGACCGGTCACAAACCGTGATACACGAAGGGCGAATCAGCGATTGGAATACTTTCGCTGCAGCGATGAGCGATGTGCGCGGGCAACAGGCTCCGAAAGGAACCGGATTGCGGATTCTCACCGAAACAGTCACTTCGCCTTCGCTCGCAGCTCAGATCAACGCGCTCCTAAAGCAATTTCCGGAAGCGAAATGGCATCAGTACGAACAGTGCGGCCGCGACAATGTGCGCGCAGGAGCAAAACTGGCGTTCGGCAAATCTGTTAATCCAGTATATAGATTCGACAAAGCAGACGTGGTCGTCTCCCTGGACGCCGATTTTCTTACATGCGGCGCGGGACACGCTCGTTACGCGCGTGACTTTTCTTCAAGACGCGCGATGGCAACGCCTTCCGCCAATCCAAACCGCCTCTATGTCGTCGAGTCTATGCCCACCAGCACGGGCGCCATGGCCGATCATCGCAAACCCATCCTCGCAAGCGAGGTCGCAGGATTCGCCGCGCAGCTTGCATCGGAACTCGGCGCCGCTGCGGCAAACGGAACCAGCCCAAGTTCGCAAAAAATCCCGGCCGAGTGGACTCGCGCGGTTGCTAAAGATTTGCAGCAGCATCGCGGATCGTCGCTGGTAATCGCCGGCGAAGAGCAGCCGCCTTACGTTCACGCTCTGGCGCACGCAATAAATGCATCGCTCGGCAACGTGGGCAAGACCGCGTACTACACCGATCCGCTCGAAGCGAATCCGACCGATGGGATGGAGTCGCTACGCGAACTGGTAAACGATATGAAGGCCGGCAAGGTCGCGGTTCTGTTGATTCTCGAGGGAAACCCGGTTTACGACGCGCCTATCGACTTCGATTTCGGCCCGGCCCTGCTGAACGTAAAGTTGCGCATACATTCCGGGTTGTATTACGACGAAACCGGTGAGCTTTGTCACTGGCACGTCCCGGCGACGCACTACCTCGAATCGTGGGGCGATGCGCGAGCCTACGACGGCACCATCGGAATCATTCAACCACTGATCGCGCCGCTTTATACCGGCTGCCACTCAGCGTACGAAATCATCGCGCTACTTACCAACGATCCCGGCAAATCAAACCACGACATCGTGCGCGATTACTGGGCGAGCCAGCGTCCTGAAAAAGATAAGGCCTTCGAGGATTTCTGGGAGCGCTCGCTGCATGATGGGATCCTAGCCGGCACTGCGCTGCCGGCAACCAATGTTTCCGCGCGAACAGACCTTGCAGGGCCAGCAGGTAACCAATCTAAGGGTACCAACTCCTCGGATCTGGAGATTTCGTTCCGTCCCGATCCTTCCATCTTTGACGGGCGTTTCGCCAACAATGGATGGCTACAGGAGACTCCCAAACCAAACACGCGATTGACCTGGGACAACGCAGCGATGGTCAGCGCAGCCACGGCGCAGCATTTAAACCTGGCGGCCGGCGAGTACGTGAAACTTCAGGTAAACGGCCGCGAGACCAAGGCCGGAATCATGATTGTGCCAGGCCACGCTGACAACTCCATAACTCTACATCTTGGGTACGGAAGACGCAGAGCAGGTAAAGTCGGTACCGGACCTGGTTTCAACGCGAATTTAATCCGCGTTTCGGCAGCGCCGTGGGCCGCCACCGGATTGCGTGTGGAAAAAACCGGCGATACATATTATTTCGCGGTCACCCAGCATCAATACATCATCGACCGTCAAGGCCACGAATCGGAAGAAGAAAGCGACAACGCATTCAAACGTGATCTGATTCAAGTGGCGACCCTGCAAGAATTTCGCGCCAATCCGCATTTTGCCCAGGATCCGAAAGAAGCTTCACACGGACTTTCGCTTTATCCCGGTTTCAAATACGAAGGGAACGCCTGGGGCATGTCCATTGACTTGAACAAGTGCGTGGGATGCAACGCTTGTGTGGTCGCTTGCCAATCTGAAAACAACATCGCCGTGGTCGGCAAGGATCAGGTCATGCGCGGGCGCGCGATGCACTGGATTCGCGTTGACACCTATTTCCGCGGCGGACTTGAAAATCCCGAAATGTATTACGAGCCGATGCCGTGCATGCAGTGCGAAAACGCGCCTTGCGAGGTCGTATGTCCGGTCGGCGCCACAACGCACAGCCCGGAAGGCCTGAATGAGATGACTTACAACCGCTGCGTAGGCACTCGCTATTGCTCGAACAACTGCCCGTACAAAGTACGCAGATTTAACTTTTTGCTGTTTTCAGACTGGCAAACGCCAAGCCTTTACGGCGTGCGCAATCCAAATGTTACGGTGCGCAGCCGCGGCGTCATGGAAAAATGCACGTATTGCGTGCAGCGAATCAACGCAGCGAAAATTCGGTCCGAGGAAGAAAACCGGACGATACACGACGGCGAGATCGTCACCGCCTGCCAGGGAGCTTGCCCAGCCGACGCCATAGTTTTCGGCAATATCAACGATCCGAATAGCCGCGTTGCAAAACTAAAAGCGCAATCGCGGAAATATACTTTGCTGGCGGAATTGAACACCAAGCCGCGTACCAGCTATCTGGCGCGGGTCCGAAATCCTAATCCGGAGATTCACGAATAGCACATGAAGCGCAAAGCTATTTACGGACTGCTGGCGGAATTCGAGACGCCCGAACAGCTTCTCGACGCGGCGCATCGCACGCACGATGCCGGCTACAAGAAAATCGATGCGTTCACTCCTATGCCAGTGGAGGGAATGGCCGAAGCAGTTGGGTTCGAACACACGACGTTGCCCGCAGTCGTTTTCACGGGCGGCTTGATCGGCGGCTTGTTTGGCTTTTTTATGTGCTACTACGCGAACGTAATCAGTTTTCCGCTGAATATCGGCGGCAAGCCCTACAATAGTTGGCCTGCTTTTATACCGATTACGTTCGAGCTGACGATTCTGGGCGCCGCGCTTTCGGCCGTCTTCGGAATGCTGGCAATGAACGGCCTGCCAACGCCCTATCATCCTGTTTTTAACGTCGCAAGGTTCGCCCTCGCGTCAAAAGATCGCTTTTTCCTTTGTGTGAAGGCGCGGGACAAGAAATTCGACTTGGTGAAGACGGCGGAATTTTTGAAAAGCTTGCATCCACATGGAGTATTTGAAATTGAAGTTTAATTTTCATCGCGGCGTCGTTGCGGGCGAGGACACGAGTGCCCGTCGTGCCTTGTCCTGCGCGCGAAAGCTCGCTTGCCTCAGCGGAATCGCCATGCTGCTCGCCGGCTGCCGCCTCGATATGCACGTTCAGCCCAAATATTTACCGTACGAGCCTAGCACTTTCTTTGATGATGGCCGTTCGGAACGGCCCGTCGTGCCCGGCACAGTCGCGCGTGGGCAGCTCCATATTGACGAACTTCTTTACACCGGCAAAGAGAACGGCGTGGTCGCGGACAGATTTCCCTTTCCCATCACCCGCGCGGATTTGGAGCGAGGCCGGGAACGCTACAACATCTATTGCACGCCGTGCCACGATTACACCGGCGGCGGACACGGCATGATCGTTCAACGCGGATTTCCTTCTCCCCCCTCGTTTCATCTCGACTCTCTGCGGCACGCACCAGCGGGACATTTTTTTGAAGTCATTACAAACGGCTTTGGCTCCATGTATAGCTACGCTTCGCGCGTCGGGCCCGAAGATCGCTGGCGGATAGCAGCATATATTCGCGCGCTTCAACTGAGCCAGCACGCCACTATTCAGGATGTGCCGGGAAGCGAACGCGCAAAATTCGCGTCGGGGAATTCCGTAACGGCGACAGATCAAGCAGGGCATCCATAATGGACGCACTGGAAAAATTCCGACCGCAGCTTGACCGCTTACAACGAAGCGGCCTTCTGACCGGAGCGTTTGCTCTCTTACTGTGCGCGCTTTTAGGCTTGCGTAGCCCAGAGGCCGCCCAACGAGCCTTCCAGTCATATCTCTGCTCTTACGTTTACTGGTTTTCGATCCCCCTTGGATGCATGGCGATTTTGATGATGCACCACCTGACCGGCGGCTGGTGGGGCTATCCAATCAGGCGCCTGTTAGAGGCCGGAACCAGAACGTGCCTGGTAATGACGGTTCTATTTATTCCAATACTTTTCGGAATAAAGAAGCTGTATCCCTGGGCCATTTGGGCCGTCGAGAAACCCACTGACCCGAGCCTGCATTTCAAAGCGATGTATCTCACGGAGAATTTCTTCGTCGCGCGCTCGGTGATCTATTTCGCGATCTGGCTCACGCTCGTCTACTTCCTGAACAAATGGTCCGCTGAGCAAGACCGAACCGGCAACCCGCGGCTTGCCTCCGCACTGGAAGCATTCAGTGCGCCTGGACTGATTCTCTGGGGCATCGCGGTCACCTATTCGGCGATCGATTGGATCATGTCCATCGAGCCGCTTTGGTTCTCGACAATTTACGGAATGCTTTTCATGGTTGTAGAGGCTCTGGCGGCCATGGCCTTTGTGATTTTCGTCCTGCGCCTGCTTGCGGACAGCGAGCCCATCAAGAATATTGTCACGGGGTCGCAGTTCAACGATCTCGGTAATCTGATGCTGGCGTTCGTGATGCTGTGGGCCTATCTTTCGTTTTCGCAATTCTTAATTATCTGGGCCGGCAATTTGAGAGACGAAATTCCGTGGTACCTGGCGCGCGCGTTCGGCGGCTGGGGCGCCTTGGCCGTGTTTCTAATGATCATGCACTTCGCCATCCCGTTTCTGCTGCTGCTCCAGCGCGGGGTGAAAAGACGGCTGCGGGTTCTTTCCACTTTGACCGGCATGATGGTTGTCCTCACGGTGGTAGACGTCTATTGGCTAGTCGTTCCAGGTTTTCAAAGTGAACGAAACGGACCGCGTTTGCATCCATCGGACCTTGCTGCCCTAATCGGAATCGGCGGCATCTGGGTCGGCACATATATATGGCAGCTTAAGAAGATGCCGATATTGCCGTTGCACGACCCGAGATTTGAAGGAGCGCTCCGGCATGAGCATGGAGACTAAGCATCCACCCGGACACGTTCCGCCGAGCGGCCCGAGCGATCCTTCGGAGGGATACGAGCATCGGGATGCCGACACCGGAAGCCTCTTCAAGTATGGGCTTGGGCTCGCGGTCATACTGGTCATTGTGTTGTTGTCCATGAAATGGATGTTCTCTTACTTTGCGAAAACGCAGCCGCTCGGCCCGCCAGCTTCGCCATTCGAGAATGCCCGGGTGCTGCCTCCCGAGCCGCGATTGCAACCCAAGCCCCGGGCGGATTTGCGAAATTATTGTGGCGAGCAGATGCAGAAGCTTAATTCATACGAATGGGTGGATCCGCAGAATGGCGTGGTTCGAATCCCGATTGACCGCGCAATCGACGTGACGGTTGCGCATGGCTTGCCCGCTCGCTCTGCAAGCGAGGCGCAATCGGCGGAGTCTCCGACTAGCAGCCAAGTAGAAACACAGTCATCTCCGAACGGTCCGTGCGCTTACTGGATACGAGAAGACGAAAACGCAAAATCTCAAGATTCAGAAAAGTAATTTGGTCGAGATTCTTAGCGCAGTGAGGTAGGAAGAAATGAAGAAGTTGAATAAATTTTCGGTATCAGAGAGAGCAACCGCGCTGCGCGTTTGGTTAATCGCGGCGGCATTGGTTATCGCATTTTTGCCCTTTTCCACGCACGCGCAACTTCAAGGCCCGGTGCAAGACATCGGCGTGCGTCCGTCGCTCCTCAAAGAAGTCGGCATCGACCAGAAGCTAAATCAATCGGTCCCCTTGGATCTTGCATTTCGCGACGAACATGGTAAAGCGGTGCAGCTTGGCGAATATTTCGGCAAGAAGCCGGTCATTCTCTCGCTAGTCTATTACAACTGTCCTATGCTCTGCACACAGGTTCTCAACGGGCTGGAATCAAGCTTGAAGCTGATTCCAACCGACATTGGCAAACAATTCGATGTGGTCACCGTAAGTATCGACCCCACCGAGAGGCCGGTCCTCGCCGATGCGAAACAAGCTCTTTATACCGGCCTTTATGGGCGTCCGGGCGCCGCGGCCGGTTGGCATTTCCTCACAGGCGATGAACAACAAATCAGGCAGCTCGCCAACGCCGTTGGCTTTCGCTACGCGTACGATCCTGATTCAAAGCAGTACGCGCATGCCAGTGTGATTATGCTCCTGACCCCCGAAGGAAAAATTTCCCGCTACTTCTATGGCATCCAGTTCCCATCGCGCGACCTTCGTCTTGGCTTGGTGGAAGCTTCTGCAGGAAAAATCGGCTCGCCGGTCGATCAGGTGCTGCTGTTTTGCTACCACTACGATCCGTCCACCGGAAAATACGGCCTGCTAATTTCGCGCCTGATCCAGGCGGCCGCGGGAGCAACGGTTCTGACGATTGGAGCTCTCATCCTAGTGCTTTACCGAAAGGAGCATTACGCGCTTCCGGAGCGAAGGACATGAAGCCAGTGCAAAGGAACTTCAACTAGATCATGATCGGGATTTTCCAATTCGGCTCAAGCTTGCTATCCCTAGCGGCGATTCAAGCGCCACAACTTCGCCCTGAGGCCGCCTCTTCGATCGCGGAGGGGGTGGACCACCTCTATTTTGTTCTCACCTTCATCACCTTGTTTTTTACCATCGCCATATTTTCAACAATCTTCGTCTTCATGGTGAAATATCGCCGGCGCGCCGAAAACGAGATCCCGCCTAACACCGGGGAACACCTGGGGCTTGAACTAACTTGGACAATAATTCCGACGCTGATCTGCGTTGGACTTTTCCTTTGGGCTTCCAGCTTGTATTTTGAAAATTCCCGTCCTCCTTCGGCGTCGACTGAAATTTTCGTCGTCGGCAAACAGTGGATGTGGCACATCCAGCATCCCGAGGGTGTGCGCGAAATCAATGAGCTCCACGTTCCGGTGGGAGTGCCGGTGCAGTTGACCATGACGTCGGAAGACGTGATCCACGATTTTTATATTCCGGCTTTTCGCGTGAAGAAAGACGTGGTCCCAGGCCGTTATACTTCGCTCTGGTTTCAGGCCACCAAGATCGGCACCTATCATCTGTTCTGCGCCCAATATTGCGGAGCAGATCACGCCGAAATGCTCGGATGGGTTTACGTGATGTCGCCCGCGGATTATGAATCGTGGCTTTCGGCTGGCACATCGAGCCAGTCCATGCAGCAAGTGGGTGAGCGCGTATTTAACAAACTTGCATGCTCGTCCTGCCATCAATCGGATGGCACCGGACGTGGCCCTTCGCTCGCAGGAATTTACGGCAAGGAAGTGGAACTCAAGAGTGGGGAAAAGCGGTTGGTGGATGAAGCTTTCATTCGTCAGGCCATTGTCGATCCGAATTCAGTCGTCTTGCGAAGTTATCCGCCGATCATGCCCACCTTCCGGGGCCAGATCAACGAAGAGCAAGTGCTGCAACTCATTGCTTACGTGAAATCGCTCGCGTCGGAAGAAAGGAATGCGAACGGCCAATGAGCACCGCAACCATAGACGTCCACGAAGCTCCCGCTGGGTCGAGCGTTAATTACTTGAACGCGCAATACGGCGTCAAATCCTGGCTCTTGACCACCGATCACAAGCGTATCGCGCTGCTTTATCTGGCTTCCATCACCTTGATGTTCTTCGTAGGCGGTTTTTTTGCCGTGCTCATGCGCTTGCATTTGATCGAGCCACAGGGCGCGCTCGTGCAGCCTGAAACCTACAACAAACTGTTCACTATGCACGGCATCATCATGGTCTTTTTCTTTCTGGTTCCTTCAATTCCAGCGACTCTCGGGAATTTTCTGGTGCCCATGATGATCGGCGCCCGCGACCTGGCCTTCCCACGTCTCAATCTTCTGAGTTGGTACATCTACGTTGTTGGCGCTATCTTCACGCTCTATGCCGTGATTTCCGGCGGCGTGGATACTGGTTGGACGTTCTACACGCCCTACAGCAGCAGCTTCTCGCACACGTCGGTGGTTCCGACGGCGCTGGGCGTATTCATCACCGGCTTTTCTTCGATTCTTACCGGACTCAATTTCGTCGTCACCATTCACAAGATGCGCGCGTCGGGACTTACCTGGTTCCGTTTGCCCCTATTCATCTGGGCTATGTACGCCACTAGCATCATTTTCATCCTGGGCACGCCTGTAATCGCCATCACCCTTTTTTTGCTGTTTCTTGAGCGGGTTCTCCACATTGGGATTTTTGACCCAGCCATCGGCGGCGATCCTATCCTCTTCCAGCATCTTTTCTGGTTTTATTCCCACCCCGCCGTTTACATCATGATTCTTCCGGGAATGGGCGTGATGAGCGAACTCATCACCTGTTTTTCGCGAAAGCGAATCTTCGGCTACACTTTCGTCGCTTTTTCGAGCCTTTCGATTGCAATCATCAGCTTCCTGGTCTGGGGCCACCATATGTTCGTCACCGGCCAATCGATTTACGCCGGGCTCATTTTCTCCGTCCTTAGTTTCCTGGTGGCAATCCCATCTGCGGTGAAAGTTTTCAATTGGACCGCGACGCTTTACAAGGGCTCAATTTCCTACGACGCACCCATGCTCTACGCGCTAGGATTCATCGGCCTCTTCACCATGGGCGGTCTCACGGGGCTGTTTCTCGCATCCCTTGCCACCGACGTCCATTTGAACGGCACGTATTTCATCGTGGCTCATTTCCATTACATTATGGTCGGCGGCGCCGTGATGGCTTATCTCGGCGGGATACATTTCTGGTGGCCGAAAATTACCGGACGTCTTTACCCCGACGGCTGGGCGCGTTTCGCGGCCTTGGTGATTTTCGTAGGCTTCAACCTGACTTTTTTCCCCCAATTCATGCTCGGGTATCTAGGTATGCCTCGCCGCTTCGCCGTGTACCCCAGCGAGTTTCAGGTGCTCAACGTGATGTCCTCCGCAGGCGCTTCTATTCTGGGTATCGGATACCTCATTCCGCTCATCTACCTGACGTGGTCCATGCGCTATGGTCCCACGGCGGGTCCGAATCCATGGGGCGCGAAAGGTCTGGAGTGGACAACGCCTTCGCCGCCTCCTACTGAAAATTTCGAGAAGATTCCCGTGGTAACGGAAGACGCTTATGACTACGCGCACAGCACGGTGAACCGTGGCTGATATGACGGTTCACAGCGCGCATCCGCCCGGGTTCGCGCACCAGTTTGAAGACATGGAGCAGCAGCGCGAGGCCGGAAGCCTCGGCATGTGGGTGTTCCTGCTCACCGAAATCATGTTCTTCGGCGGGCTCTTCGCCACCTACATCGTGTACCGGGCGCTCTACCTGCCTTCATTCGAGATCGGCAGTCACCTGCTCGAAGTCAGATTTGGAGCATTGAATACCGCCGTCTTAATTGGAAGCAGCCTCACAATGGCTCTTGCCATCCATTCGGCGCAGGTGGGAAAGCGCAGAGCGCAAGTATGGTTTTTGATCACCACGATGATTTTGGGTGCTGCGTTCTTGGCCATCAAATTTACGTTTGAGTGGCACCACGATTACGTGGAACATCTGGTTCCCGGTCTCGGCTTCGTGATTCGTCCGGAATGGGGAGCGCCGGGTGCGCACGTGCCCATGTTCTTCTGTTTCTATTTCTTTATGACCGGATTGCACGCGCTGCACATGATTATCGGAATTGGCGTCCTTACAGTGCTTACGGTCATGGCACATCGCGGCCGGTTTACTCCGGAGTATTACAGCCCGCTCGAAGTGAGCGGCCTGTACTGGCACTTCGTAGATATTGTGTGGATATTTCTTTTTCCGCTGCTCTATCTCATTGGAGGGCGCTACCCGGGAGGGGGTCACTGATGTCGGAACATATCGTGCCGGTAAAGCTTTACATCGGCATTTTCGTCGTCCTGCTGTGTCTCACAGCGCTCACAACAGGAGTCACCTACATGGATCTTGGCCCGTTTAACACCGTCGCGGCGCTGGCTATCGCGGTTACAAAGATGCTGCTCGTTATCCTATATTTCATGCACGTAAAGTACAGCAGCGGCCTTACAAAGGTTTTCATCTTTGTCGGCTTCCTGTTCCTCGCGATTCTGGTTACCTTCACTCTTGCGGACGAATTGACGCGTCACTGGTCCCCCACGCCGGCAGGCTGGGGAACTGTAGTCCCATTCCTCGCACGCTTCTTTTAGCAACTGATCGCTATCTTCTGTTACCAATAAAAGAGCACGGTGGTGTTCGCATGACAGGTGGAAAATGCGCGGAAAGTGTTGGTTAGCGCGGCACAGCGCGGAAAGCAATCACTGCGTTCAACCCTCCGAACGCGAAGGAGTTCGAGAGGGCTGCTTCCACCTGCTGTGTGCGAGGCTGGTTCGGAATGTAGTCGAGGTCACATTCCGGATCGCGTTCGTTATAGTTCGCCGTCGGTGGCAAAATTCCGTGGTGCAATGCGAGCACCGTTGCAATCGCTTCGAGCGCGCCCGCAGCACCAAGCGCATGCCCATGCATGGACTTCGTCGAGCTAACCGCAAGCTTATCCGCATGCGCGCCAAAAACTTCGCGAATGGCGCGGCTCTCGACGGGGTCGTTTCCCGGCGTCCCGGTTCCGTGCGCGTTGATGTAGCCAACTTCTTCAGGCGCCATCCCGGCCAGGCGCAGCGCGTCTCGCATCGCGCGTGAGGGCCCCTCCACCGTCGGTTGCGTCAAATGGTGAGCGTCAGAGGACATGCCGAAGCCGCAGATCTCCGCGTAGATTCTTGCGCCACGCGCTCGGGCCGATTCCCATGGCTCAAGTATCATCATCGCGCCACCCTCACCCAAAATCATTCCCCGCCGGTCCTTGCTGAACGGCCGGCACGTATCCGGCGCAATCACTCGCATCGCTTCCCAGGCTTTCAGATGTCCGATCGCGAACGGCGCCTCGCTGCCACCGGTCACGGCCAGATCCACCTCGCCATCGCGCACCAGACGAAACGCCTGTCCAATGGCATGATTCGCAGAGGAGCAAGCAGTCGACACCGTGTACGTGGGACCTGTAATCCCAAGCTCCATAGAGATGTGGCTCGCACCGGCATTGGCCATCGTTTTGGGAATCGTCAGCGGGTGGACGCGGCCACGGTCCGATACATAAAGATCCGCGAACCCGGTTTCGATGGCGGATTGGCCTCCCACAGCGGAGCCGCAGACAATCGCGGCGTTATAACGAAGGGCGGGCGTTAGATTGAGCCCGGAATCACGCATGGCTTCGCGCGCAGATACTACGGAAAATTGGGCGAAGCGATCGAGGTAGGCTTCCTTGCCGCCTTCGAAATGTTGCGTAGGATCGAAACCACGGACTTCAGCCCCGTTTTCCATCTTCAGGGCCACGCGAGACCGATCGACGCCCTTCAACGCCTGAATGCCGCATCGGCCGTGGCTCAGAGACTCCCACGACTCCGCAAGATTCAGTCCCAGTGGGGAAATAATTCCCAGACCTGTAACGGCAACTCGGCGGACCGCCATCCTTAGTCCGCCGGTGTGGGCGAACCCACAGTCGAGTCAGGCGGCGTCGCGGCGATAATCTTCTTAATTCCGGTCACAACATCGTTGACAGTGCGCAAGGATCGAACATCGTCATCGGGAATCGAAATTTTGAAGGCGTTTTCGAGCTCGAAAAGCAACGTGAAAACATCCAGGGAATCGATGCCCAAATCCTGCAGATTCGTTTCCAGTGTGATCTTGTCGGCTGGAATCCGCTTCACGGATGCAAGAGTAGTGATTACCTTTTCTGCGACCACATCAGACGTCAAATTCTCCCTCCGAGGCGCCGATGGATCTTAGGCTGTTATCCCTTCGCCACCAGCGCTGAAAACATGCCAACGCTATCTCTAAAATCCCGAGTTGAACCCAGCTAAATCTTAGCAGGAGTGCGCGTCCCCCGCTCGCTGTTTTTCGCGTCCGTCGGGTTGTTCGCGGTGCTCGCTACCCGCCGCTAATGACTCATCGGCATTGGAGCGTTCGGTGCGGCCCCCGGCGCACTGGCGGGCGCCGATGATCCGATCTGGTCGAATTCCTTTTTTGCCGCTGGCGGAAGTTTCTCGATGTTGCTCAAAAATGTCACGAGCTGCCACATCTGGGTATCGTTGAGCGTTTTGTCCCAAGCCGGCATTCCACTCCAGCGGATGCCGTGTTGAATAATGTAGAAGTTTTGATTCTCGGGCATACCCGGAGCGTCTGTGAAGAAAGTTGGCACGGGCGGATAAAACGAGTGTGCGAATTGGCTATTCAGGTTTGAAGGAACGCCGTGGCAACCTGCGCAATGGTTGATGTATAGCTTGATGCCGGCGACCAAATTCTCTTCGTTGACCGTCAACGGATTCTTCTGGTCCGGAGCGTGCCGATCTGTCGAAGCGTCCACCGCTGCCATCGCAAATTTCTTCTCAAGAAAAGATGGCTCCTGGTCCGCTTTGAAATCTATATACCCTTGTTTGACCGCTATAAAAACTGCAATCCCAATTATCAAAAGCGTTAGAAAAACTCCCGAGAAAAAATTCCTCATTTGATTGCGCCCCCTTCCAGATATTAAATCCGCCCGAGCTATTTTACTTCGGCCAGCCGGTTATATTTCTTCAGAACTTCGCGCAGCCTGTCGCGCGGCAGAGCTTCCACGGTATGTCGGTCGGCGCCAGTCATCGTTTTAGCCGCCACTAACGCATTTACCACCGCTTCCTCTGTGGCCTGCACTGTGGCTTCGAACAGCGCATCCATTCGATCGTTGGGAAGCATCCGAACGGCCACCGGATTCCTTTGATCCAGTCCCGCCCCGGCGTTCGCAGTCGAGAAAGCAATGAAAATGTCGCCTGAGCCGTCTCCTGAAATACTCCCCAGGCGTCCCAATCCAAGAGTAACGCGCTTGGCGATGCGTTTCATCTGATTTGGCAATAGCGGAGCGTCGGTCGCCACCACCACGATGATTGAACCGGTCTCATCGTCCCAGATGGGCTTGCCCGTGATCTCATAGCCTACGGGCGCTCCGGCGATACGCAAGAGATGCCGCGTGCCAAAATTGCATTGAACCAGCACCCCAACGGTATAGCCTCCCGATTTCTTCGCTAGCTGGCGCGATGCAGTGCCCGTGCCGCCCTTGAATTCAAAACAAATCATTCCCGTACCGCCGCCGACATTTCCTTCCTCAATCCGTCCAGAGTGCGCGTCATCCATCGCCGCAAAGGCGTCTTCGGGCTTTACGTGAAACCCGTTAATATCGTTGAGATAGCCATCCCAGGTCTCAGCCACCACTGGAAGCGACCACCAATCTTCCTCGGGGGCGAGCATCCCGTGTTTGAGCTGCCAAGCAATGACTGCGTCGCGCACAACTCCCGCGCTGTGCGTATTTGTGACCAACACTGGACCGTATAAAAATCCGGATTCCGCAACCCAAGTCGTGCCGGTCATCTCACCATTTCCGTTCTCCGTAAACCACCCCGCAAACACCGGATCCACGGCATTTTTTCCGCGTGGGAAAATCGCTGTCACCCCAGTTCGAACCGGCCCAACGCCGACCTGCAATTTGCCTTCGCCTGAAATTAGAGTGCGGTAGCCAACCTCCACTCCTTTCACGTCTGTAATCGCGTCGAGCGGGCCCGGCGTGCCCTCGAACGGTACGCCCAGTTCTCGCGCGCGCAAATCGCCTGATCCCGGCGCCGATTTCTGCGGCCTGACCGTCACCGACGCCGCAAGGAAAATCAGAAGAGAAAAAGCTAACTTTTTCATCGAATTTCGCTGCCCGCGAAAGAGTTCAGTTCCTGCTTAAGGCGACGCAACAACATAGTATTTTTCATCAGTTCATCTTCGAGAATTTTGGCTTGATCCCCAGCGCGCTTCCAATCGCCAGCCTCTGCGGCTTCAGTGAGCCCTGGCAACTCAAGATGAGCGTAGGTATAACGCGCCGCATAAAGCGAGTGCTTGAACCACGGCCGCCCCGGAATTCCTTGTGGGTTGCACCAATTGCGTTCCACTTGCATGAGCTCTTGGTTCAAACGGAACGTGTCGGAGCTATTCAAACGGCCGCTCGCAACTGCGCGGTTCGCACTTTGCTTCAGATCGTATCCCGCCAACTGAAATTCGGCGGCGTTTTTTTGCAAAGAAGCAAAATCGGTGTGAGCAGCGATATGGCTCGAGTCGTCCAGTTCGGCCAGGAATTGATGGATATGCTGCCCATAGGATTCGAAATCGAATGGCAGAATTTCAGCGTTCGCTAATCGCAGCGCAACAGTGCCCCAAATCTGGGTCATTAAAGAGTGATACCGGTAACCCGGGTCCCCAAAATGATTCATCCAGTAGAAATCATCATATAACGAGTGATAGACGCCATAAGGCCCGACAAAAGTAAGCCCGACCGTAGGAATCCCGAGAAAATTCAGGAATACAGTGTGGTCTGAACCGCTTCCGATGCGAGTGTTTGCCAGTTCGAAGTCCGGAACCGGATGGTTCTCTTTTGACTCCGCCGCCCGCGAGACTTTCCATTCGTCATAAAGAGTCTTGCCGGACGGCGCGGGCAGAGCCCGGCTCACATCGACAAGCAACGGCGCGAGCGAGCCGACAGCGTCGCCTTGGAAGTTCGATCCAGAGGTCGCCTCGTCCACATTCAAGTACGCCACAGCTTTTTGTTTTAGTTCATCAGCGAATTCTTCTCCCCACTCCGTGGAACCCGTGAGCGCATATTCCTCGCCGTCCCAACTGCAAATCACCAGCGTCCGCTTCGGGCGAATACCCTGGCGCAATAATTCGCCCAGATTGCGCGTGAGCTCAAGCATCGCAGCCGTTCCACTGGACGGATCCACGGCACCGTACACCCATGCGTCGCGGTGATTGCCCAGGATCACCCACTGATCGGACGCGTCGCTGCCGCGAATACGCGCTTCCGTCACGTAGTACGGTTGCACGCTCGTATCCATGTCAACCTTCAGATGAACTTGCACTCGTTTCCCGCCCAAACGATATTTCAGCGGCAGCCCGCCTTGCCACGAGTCTGGCGCGACGGGCCCGTCCATCTTTTCGAGCAGCGGCTTCGCATCGCGCCAAGAGAGTGGCACGCCCATGATCTTCGGCAACGAAATCGCCTGTTCCGGAGGTATTCGTTTCGCGCCCGGAATGGATGCCCATCCCGGCGTCAGCGGGTCGCCGGGCTCAAGAAAATCATATGTGATAGCGCCACGTTGAATGTGGCTTTCCGGTCCCCATGGGCCATCCGGAAAAACTTTCCCGCGCGTGTACCCATCTTCCTGCGGATCGGAATAAATAAGTATCGCTGCCGCACCGAGCCGCTCGGCCGTCAACGCCTTGAACCCGCGATAGCTGTACGGGTTCGAGTAGCGCACGAGGACGATTTTCCCTCGCACGTCGATCCCGTGCGCGCGGAGGTATTCGTAATCTTCCGGATTGCCACTGTGTGCGTAGACCACCGGAGCGGTTACTTCCCCCGACGCCGAATATCCAAGATATGCGCCGTCGGCTTTCGGATATTTGGTGTCTGGGTCCACCTCATAGGGAACTTCGCGGAGGCTCGCACGATAATGTCCAGGATGTATCATCTCGAGCGAAATTTCGCGCGGCCTTGAATTCAGCACATCGTATTGGTGGATCGTGACATTTTCGAGCCCCTGCTGCCGCCATTGCTCCGCCACCCACCGAGCCAACTCATTATTGCGACCAGAACCCGCCGGATGCGGCTCGGACGTAAGGTAGCGATGAAATTTCGAAATCTGATCAGTGGAAGTCAACGAACGCAATCGCTGCTCGATAGCAACTTCTTCCGCCGCGCCGCGCGTCGAGAAGCCGGTCATCGAATCCGAATCGCTGGAACCGGCAAATACCGCGAAGCCAATCGGCAAAACTAATAGAAGAGCAGCGAGCAGCCAGCGATAACTTCTGAATTTAGACCAACGCAGAGGAGCCCCCAATTCCAGCAAGGTGCGCCTTCTCAAGCTCGGCAATTGCCTTTTCGAGTCCGGAGGCCAGCATTTGTATCATAGGAGATGTGATGGTAAAGGGCGGAGCGAGCAGAATGTGATCGCCGCGCCTGCCATCCACGCATCCCTGGATCGGATACGTCATGATCGCGGTCTCAAGCGCGTCCTCCTGAATGCGCGAAGCAATCCGCGCATCAGGAGGAAACGGCTCTCGGGTCTTCGCATCCTGCACGAATTCGATCCCCCACAGCAGCCCCATGCCGCGCACATCGCCCACAACGGAGAATTTCTTCAGCGGTTCGAGTGCCGAGCGGAGCTCGCGGCCCACAATTTCAACCTGCGCAAATAGATTTTCGCGTTCAATGTAATCAAGCACAGCATTTCCGGCCGCTGTTGCTACGGGATGCGCGTTGTAGGTAAAGCCGTGAAGAAACGCACCCGACCCTTGGGCAATCGCTTCGGCAACGTGACCCGCAACAATCAAAGCTCCCAGCGGCGCGTAGCCGCTCGCGATTCCTTTGCCGACCAGAATCATGTCCGGCGTAGCGCCCCAATGCTCCACCGCAAAAGGTTTTCCAGTCCGCCCCATGCCGGTCATCACTTCATCCGCAATCAAAAGAATTCCGTGCCGGCGGCAAATTTCCGAGATTCGCTGAACGTAACCGTCCGGCGGCGGAACGGCGCCCAAAGTCGCTCCGACTAGCGGCTCGAAAATAAACGCGGCTACATCCTCGGAACCGTCCCGCTCCAGCGTGCGATTAAGCTCGTCCGCGCACTCCACATTGCATTCCGGATAAAGAAGCCCGTAGGGACAGCGATAACAGTAGCAAGGCGGTATGTGTCCCCACTCCGCAAGCATCGGAGCGAACGGTTCGCGCCGTCGAACGTTTCCCGAAACCGACAGCGCTCCGAGCGTGCTCCCGTGATAACTCTGCAAGCGGGAAATCACGCGGAAGCGTTTTTTTTCGCCGCGCTCCAGCCAATATTGGCGCGCCAGCTTCAGCGCCGTCTCTGTAGCTTCAGATCCGCCGGACGTAAAATAAACGCGTCCTCCTGGCCGCATTCCTCCGGGTGCTAGCGCGAGAATTCGCCGTGCCAGTTTTTCCGCGATTTCAGTGTGGAATTGCGAGGAGTGAACGTAGGCCAGCCGCGCTGCTTGTTCCGCCATCGCACGAGCGATTTCTTCTACTCCATGACCGATCGTGACGACCGCAGCGCCGCCCGATGCATCTAGGATTCGCCTGCCGTCGTCCGTGTAGACAAAGCATCCCTCTCCGCGCGTTGCCTGCGGGTACCTTTTCATAAAATTCCGCGGAAAAATTGCTTCGTCCATGGTGATCGCTCAGAGTCGAGCGATTCTAGCAGGAAACTCCACACACGCCATCACCTGCTCATTTCCATCTCAGTTTTTTCAGATTGATGGTAGGCGGCGGAAATTTTATATCCATTTCTTTGAATGTCTCGTCAATGATGTGCGAGACCGCTAGGTTGCGGAACCACTTTTTGTTGGCGGGAATGATGAACCAGGGCGCTGCGTCCGTACTGCAGCGTTCCAACGCGTCTTCGTATGCCGCGGTATAATCGTCCCAATAATTTCGTTCCCTGAAATCGTCTTCGGAAATCTTCCAGCGTTTGTCCGGATCTTTAATTCGTTCCAGAAAGCGTTTCTTCTGCTCGTCTTTGCTGATATGCAAAAAAAACTTCAAAATCTTTACCCTGTTTTCTTCCAACAAGGCTTCGAAGTGATTGATCTGGTTGTATCGGCGTGACCAAAGGTCTTTGGGTACAAGATTGTGGACCCGTACTATTAAGACGTCCTCGTAGTGCGAACGGTTGAAAACCCCGATTTCGCCGGATCCCGGAACAGCCTTGTGCACGCGCCATAAGAAATCGTGTGCGGCTTCTTCCGCCGAGGGCACCTTGAATGATTTCACCGTGCATCCCTGCGGATCCACTCCCGACATAACGTGGCGTATGGTTCCGTCCTTGCCCGATGCGTCCAATCCTTGAAAAATGACCAACAGCGCGCGCTTCTTTTCCGCGTACAGCCGGTACTGAAATCCAATCAGCCGCGCAATGGCCTTCTCAAGATCCTCTTTTGACTCGCGGTCTTTCTTCCATCCCATCGTGTCGTCGGGATCCCATTTCGAGAGCTTCACCTTATGCCCTGGCGTGACTGCGAGCTCTTTGCTAAATTTCGTCGGCATCGATCTGATCTCCTCGCACCGCCGGCTGGGACTTTAGTTTCCGCCTCATACCCGCGGTGTTTTCCATGAGTAACGCTTTTTTCACTCTCCATTCATGGTTCCGAGATATGATAGGCAATTCTGTGTAAATATTTCCCTATGGTCACCAGCACTCCCGACATCTCGCCCGCCGCCGATCCCACCTCGGCCAAGCAGCCCGGCACCAAACGCGCCTATCCGGGCGCTCTGGTGGTCGTCGAAGGCATCGACGGCTCTGGGAAGAGCACCCAACTATACCTTCTTAAGCGATGGCTTGAAATCGGTGGGTACCGCATTCATTTCACAGAATGGAACTCTTCGCCGCTGGTAAAATCAGCAACCCGCCGCGGCAAACAGCGTCGTCTCCTGACGCCCACAACTTTTTCCCTTCTGCACGCCGCCGACTTCGCCGATCGCTGCGAACGCCAGATCATGCCCTTGTTGCACGGCGGCTATTTGGTGCTCGCCGATCGTTACGTTTACACAGCTTTCGCACGGGATGGCGCCCGGGGATGTTCTCCGCACTGGCTGCGCAATCTTTACAGCTTCGCGCCTGCTCCCGACATCACGTTTTACTTCCGCGCTCCGCTCGACGTCGCCGTGAACCGCATCGTCGCCGGACGCCCCAAGCTGAAATACTATGAAGCCGGAATGGATCTCGGAATTTCGCTCGACCGCTCTGAAAGTTTCCGTATTTTTCAGGAACGCATTCTGAACAACTACGACCAGATGGTCGAGACCGATCATTTCGTTCTTATGGACGGCACCGTGCGAGTGAACAAGCTCCAAAAACTGATGCGCCAGATTGTGGGCGAGAAAATCGCCCTCGAACAATTCGCTCCGAAAAAAAAATGACCCGTTCCGCCAAGAATCCGATAGCCCGAATCCCGGCAAATGGCCGCCCTGCGAAGAAAAAGGCCGCGAGCGGGCCGATTACACCTCCTTCACGCTTCTACGGCACCCCGCTACCCGGTGTAAAGCCGGATGAACTCAGCGGAACATTGATCGTTATCGAAGGCACCGACGGTTCTGGTCGTTCGACCCAGATTTCCTTGCTTACGGAGTGGCTTGAATCTCAGGGGTTCGCCGTTCAGACCATGGGCTTGCGCCGGTCGTATCTGGTCGGGGAAGACATTGACGCACTGCTCGCGGAAAATGCTGTCACTCGCATGACCTTGGCCCTGATGTACAGCACCGACTTTTTCGATCAGCTCGAACGCCGCATTCTTCCCGCATTGCGCTCGGGATTGATCGTTCTGGCCGACCGCTACATTTTCACGCTGATCGCGCGCGCCGCCGTCCGTGGAATCGCTCGCGATTATCTTCACGGGATTTATGAAACTGCGCTCAGGCCGGATCTTACTTTCTGGCTGAATGTGCGCCCGGAAATAGCTTTCGATCGTGAATTCAAGAAATCGCAGACCATCAGCTACTGGGAATCCGGGCGCGACATGTCGCTTTCCAACGATTTATTTCAATCCTTCATTCGGTATCAGTCCATGATCAAGCGTGAATTCGAGTATCTTTCGAAGCGGCACAGTTTTCTCGAATTAGACGGCGAAAGCAGCGTCTCCAATGTAAACCGGGTGCTACGCCATCGCATTGCCTCGCATCTTGGGATACGGAGCACGCAATACCAGCCTTCGCACGCGCTTGCGCATCTCTGGCGCTAAAAGAGTGGCTGCCCCTGTTCAATTAGCCGCGATCGACGCCGGCTCGAACGCCATTCGGCTCGTAATTGCCCGTGCTACTTCTCCGCAGAATATCCAAATTCTAGACAGCGAGCGCGCTGCCGTCCGCCTGGGCCATAACGCTTTTACTCGCCGATTGCTAGATGTCGACACCATCGCCAGAGCCGCTCGCACCTTCAAACAATTCCGCGATCGCATGGACAGTTATCAAGTCAGCGCCTATCGAGCCGTCGCCACCGCCGCTGCTCGCGAGTCGCGGAACTATCGCAAACTGATGGAACGCATCCGCCGGAAATCCGGGCTCGAGCTTGAAGTCATCGGCAATGAGGAAGAAGCGCGGCTGGTATGTTCCGCCGTGAAATGGGCGCTCAATGATCGCCTCCAGCCACGTTTAATTTTCGACCTAGGCGGTGGCAGCCTGGAGCTAAATTTCTTTCAGCGGGGTGTGCTCGAGCATCGCATCGGACTTCCCCTCGGCACTATCCGTCTGATGGAAACGTATTCCATCCGCGGAGCGATCGACGAAGACGATGCCAACCGCCTTCGCCATCATGTCCTCTCCATTCTCCGCAGCGCGCTGCCTTCGCCTCCCAAGCTGAGTCGCGCGATTGCCGTCGCCTGCGGAGGAAATGCCGAAGCTCTGGTTCGAATCGCGCCAGGGCCGATGATCGAGCGCATACCGACAATCAATGTGCGCCTGCTGAAGGATCAGACCTGGCGAATGATGGCGCTGGATGTGTCGGGGCGCATGCGAGCCTTCCGCGTGCGTGAAGATCGCGCCGAGGTCATTGGAATTGCATCCATCATCATCACTACGCTGGCCAAGTGGCTAGATCTCCGCACCATGCTGGTTCCCGGCGTCGGCGTTCGTGAAGGGATACTCCTCGATTTGGTAGCGGCGCAATACTCCGCAGGCATCGCTTCCGAGGAAGAGAAAGGCCGCGCCGCCGAAATGCTCCAGGGCGCCTTATGGTTCGCCAGCCGCCTCAATTACAATCAGCAGCACGCCGAGCAAGTAGCTCGACTCGCACTCTCGCTTTTCGATCAGCTTCGCCCAATTCATGAAATGGGGGCCGACCTCCGGCTCCTTCTTGAAATTGCAGCGCTGCTGCACGATATCGGTCATTTCGTTAATCGCAAAGCCCATAACCGGCACGGCGAATACTTGATTCGAAATGGCGAAATTCCCGGTCTGCGCGGCTGGCGATGCGACATGGTAGCAGCGCTCGTGCGTTACCACAATTCAAAGTCCGAGCCTGCGCTCGAACACTCCTCCTATGCTGCGCTCGACGGCCAGCGGCGCCGCCAGTGCCGGCTTCTCACCTCACTGCTGCGCATCGCCGAAAAACTCGAATCCGAGCACGAGCAGCGCGTCACGGGCGTGGACGTCCAAATCGCTGGGCACAAAGCTATTTTCTTGATTCGCGCTGCCGACGGCACGCGTTTGGATCTCGCCGGGCTCCAGCGGAAAGCGGAACTATTCGAACGGGAATTTCACTTGAACGCGGAATTTCGGCGTGTGCAGAAAAAGGAAAAAGAGGTAGCCTAAACTATGATTCTTTATCTCGTGCGCCACGGCATTGCCGTGGACCCCAACGATCCAAAATCGCCGGCCGAGCCCGAACGCCCGCTAACCGCCAAGGGTGTGCAGAAAACTCGCGCCGCGGCGCTCGGACTCAGCGTCTTGGGCATCAAGCCGGACGTCTTGATCACTAGTCCCTATGTTCGCGCGGCGCAAACCGCGGAAATATTTGCGGAAACACTTGGATTCTCTCCGGCGAAGATTCGCGTGCACGATGCTCTGAAACCCGCCGGCAATCCCGCCGAAATTGTGAAGGAAATCGTGAGCCTCCGCGCCAAGGAAGTAATGTGCTTCGGACACGCGCCGCAACTGGACTTGACGATTGCGTTCCTGCTAGGTTCGCGCGGCGCCGTCACTGAGCTGAAGAAGGCCGGCGTTGCATCTTTCGAGCACACCGCCACGCGCGGTAAGTGGCATCTGCGCTGGCTTTTGACGCCGAAAATGCTGCGTCAACTCGCGGAGTAAGCGCGTTGCAATTCAGGTGGGGTCACGGTCCTCAGGTTGTGGCCCCATTCCAGTCCTTTGTGCCAAACCACCCAGGAGGACTCTTTATCAGCGGTCTTTTCGCGGAATTCTTCCAGGCGACTTTTACGTTCCTTCTCGATTCTTGCCTTCCATTTTTCGACGATCTTTGCATCCAGCCCCGCAGCTTGCTTTCTGATCAAAGACCGTAGTACGTCCAGATCGTGAATCTCGCCCAGGATATCCTGCATCCGCTTTAGTTCCTTGCTCCAGTGTTCGTAGCGCTCGGGCAGAAAATTCTCCAGAATGTAACGAAACTCTTTCAGCCCTATTCGCAGACGGTGCCATGCAGTTGCGCTGCGGACTTTTCGCGCCCGCTGGTACAGCTCCACCGCTTCATTCAATCGCGCAAACGCCAAGCGTTGGAAAACAACACTTTCGAGAGGAAAGAACTCGGCCTTCGGCGGAAATTTCCGCGCCCATTTCTTCCAATCTTTCCGGTCAAACTGTGCGAGCGCCTTCTCCGCGTTTTTTTGTTGTCCTTGCTCTGTCTCACCGAGCGCTTCCAGCACCTTCTTGCGAAGGGGGTCTTTGGCCGGTCCAATCTTTTTCACCCATTTCTCGGCCACCTGCGTATCTCTAAGCTCACCCAGCGCCTGGAACAGATCGCGTGTGGACTTCTTTAATTTCTTCCAACTGGGTGTGGGGTTCACTTCGCTTAACGCGTCGGCCATCGTTCGGCACCGCCGGAGCGCGACCCGCAGATCGTGAACGCTGTCCGTGTCCCAATCGTCGCCAACGCGGTCGGCCATCTCCAAAACCCGGTTCATCCAGACTTCGAGCCCGGCTCGCTTAACAGGAATGCTGGCGGGCAAGGTAATCGTAAGTGTCACAGGGTATTCAACATTTCGTAGGAGAGGCTAGACGCTTATCCTACACCGGCTGCCTGAAATTTTCCAGCGCACCGGGTTTTTACCAACGATTCCGCAATCAGCACCCGAGGGGAAACGATGTGCTTGATAATTGGTGGTTTTGGGAGTTTCTGCTAGGCGAAACAGATTCGGATGGCCCTTTTCTTGTCCCCTAAAGGTTTCTCGCCGTTCCTTCCGGCCCCATGGCGAGGTCTCCCAAGACACCACTGATCTATGAAGGAATCGTTCGAGAGAATCACGGTGTAGCCGACCAATACGAATGTCAAGGTGGCGCTGCCGTTCGGGACAAGCGAGGGACGGCATGAATTTCCGCCGCGATCAGATGGACCCAGAACGTCATCGTTCGGCCGCGGCGCAGCTGGGGTCTGAGGTTGAGGGCAACGAAAGCATGGAAAATGTTGTAGGCCAGAAAAGCCAGTAACAGAAAGCACGCCACCGCCCGGGACTGGTGACGATAGACGTGGTCCGCGTGCCAGCCGTTGACCAGTTCATTGAATCCATGGTTTTCAATGTCCCAGCGCAGGTGCGCTAAGCGCACGATCTGCTCGGTGCGCGCTTGCGCTACCGACAAGGTGGTCAGCCATACCCAGCGGGTGGTCTGTAAGCTCACTTCTTTGGTCAGCTGCGGTTTCACGGTCCAAGATTCCTCCGAGCGCACCACCCGCGTGGCCCCTTTCAGTTCCGGCCAGGAAAGTAGATCGGGAGTATCCCACCACAGGCAGCTGCGCGAATGGTAGTTCCCTTGCTGCGGCGGCAACTGCGCCCACAGGCCGGCAGCATCCTGGTAGGCATCGCGCCGCTCATCTTTGAGAACCACCAGCGCGTCCTTTCCCTGCACCAGAAGAAAGTTCAAAAAGGGGGCAACGCCGTAGTAGGCATCTGCCAAAACCACATCAAAGGCTCGTGGATAGGCGGCCAGTACGCGTTCAAGCAGTCGCAAAGCGGTGGCCAGTTCCGCCTCCCCGGCCCGTTGCGGCTCGAGATCCAACAGCAGGCGGACCGCGGGACGGCCCGGCGGAGATCCGCACAGCAACATCAGCGTCACATTCCGATGGTAGAACTGCCTCTCTCCACTGGCGGTGGTGCGCTTGAGACAGCCGTCACAACAGCGACGATAGCTGGCGCTGGTCTCGTGGCCATCGAGCACCGCCACGCCTAGACCGTGGAGATCCGGCAGAGCCTTGTTTCGTTTCAAACGATCGTAAACGTGATGAATGCCCTGCCGCAGGGTATCGGCATCCACGCCAGCGACAATGCGTCCCAGGCTGTCGGCGCTGCACAGCGGGCGACCCAACCAGGTCTTCCAGAACTTCGCTGCCCGGGTCATCTCCAGAGCGTGCAGGCTCCCGAGCCGGGACCAATACACGGCGAGAATCGCTTTTACGACCAGGGAGGTGGAAATCCTGGGGAGAGAGCGGTGATCCGTCACGTCATCGATCACCTCGCTGGAGAGGTGAAAAATCTTTTCCGCGTAACGGATCAAGCGTCGGAGAACGGCCTTACTCCTTTCGCTCCTTCAAGCGCTTCCATTCCAAATCAGAAAGTTCTTCGATCAACTGTTCCATCTCTTGGTGGTTCTTAACTGCTTCCCGGATGTGCCCTTCCCATTGCCGAGGCACAAACAGCTGGCGCAACTTTCCCCCTTGTCGTCGAACCAAGTAGAGGCAGGCATGGAGCTCTCCCCGAGCGCAGTGACAACTGGGTTTGCCGCACTGGACGTTTCGCAGGGAGAGGGTGCCGCGGAGAAAACGAGCTTCGTGAATGATCTGTGCCAAGCGGGAGCGACGTCGCCGCTCACGATCGGAGAGTTGCGTGCGCTGCACGGGGCCTCCTCTCTCTTATACACTATGATATATAAGAATAACTCGGTGTCAAGAGCCAAAACAAGAATGCGAATTTGCAACTGGGATTCTAAGAAAGGTAATTCTAAGCGGAAGCGGAACTTACCTTATAGAAAAATCACGGATGCGGAATCACTGGGTTTTTACCCGCCGTTCATTTGGCCGTAATAACCATCCTTCATTATTCACGCCGCCACTGCGAGGAACGAAACACCGCGAAATTTCCCGCAGTTCTTCAATACCTACCCCCTGGCTCGAGCCGCTCCCCGTCGGTTCGAGCCAGTCTGTTTTTGCATACGTGCCATGCCGCTTCCCCGATGTATGCTGGAATCTGCACATCGCGTTGGGGTCGCTTTTCCGGAGAATTCAGCGTGACGCGAAAACCACAAATGCTCAATCTCACACAGGTCTCCGAATGGAACGAGAACCATTTTCAACGCAAAGACGATTATTTGGCCACCGAAGAACCTCTCGAAATCCGCATCGGCGCCGAGCCTCTTAGCGTCACCATGCGCACGCCCGGCCACGACCTCGAACTCGCCGCCGGATTTCTCTTCACTGAGGGAATTATCAGCTCTGGCAATCAAATCATTTCGCTTCAACCTGGCGTTTCCGGCGGCGATGGCTTGAAATCCGGCAATTTGGTTCAAGCTGAGCTTGTTCCCGAATTAGTTCCCGATCTCGCAAAAATGCGGCGCCACTTTTTCGCTGCTTCAAGTTGCGGCATTTGCGGCAAAGCTTCGATTGACTCTGTCCGCTCGCGGCTCCTCAAATCGCCTAACCCTGTTTTCCGCTGCGCTCCCAAACTGCTGCTCGGCCTCCCAGACGCATTGCGTTCCTCTCAAGACGTTTTCCAGCGTACCGGCGGGTTGCACGCCGCGGCCCTTTTTGATTCGACTGGTGCATTGCAAGTCTTGCGCGAAGACATCGGCCGCCATAATGCCGTGGACAAAGTGATTGGCTGGGCGCTGCTGGCAGGCCATCTCCCGCTGACAAATTCCGTGTTGTTGGTGAGCGGCCGCGGCGGATTTGAAATCATACAAAAGGCCATCGTGGCCGGCGTGCCGGTTGTTGCATCGGTGTCCGCTCCGTCAGGCCTCGCAGTCCAGCTCGCGCGCGAGTTGCGTCTCACGTTGATCGGGTTTTTGCGTGGGCAGCGATTCGTGATTTACTCGGGAGAGGAACGGATCGTCAAATCGGAAGATGGTGGCAAGGGGTAATATTCCGAAGGCTAGGCATTCATTCTTTGCGCAGCGTCGCTTCGATCAACCCGTGTGGCTCATCCGTAGGAACAAAAACTTCTTCAGGATTGTCCATTCCGAAAGGCGATAGGTCCACAAGGTTGAAATGTTTGTTCGGCAATGAAAGATGGATTTCGCGTATGCGGTCAAAAGCGCCCAGCACCGCTTCACCCATGGCGTACAGCGTGTGCTGAAGCGATTTGCTATCGTGCTCGGCAAATGTTTCGAGCAGCGTTTGACGTACCCCGTGCCAACCTGGGTTGAATTCGATTTCGTCTCCCTCGTATAGCCATTCCGCTCGAATGGTTGTTGAAAGGACCCGATTTCGATCTTCTTTCAAAGTGGTATAAGGATCGCGCAAAAATCCGTCGAACGCCGACTTCGTCGTCTTCAGCACATCAAGGTCCCTAATCCCCGCGCGAATCGTAATCCCTTCGCGAGTTCCGCTTAGATTTGCTGTACGTTTTTCCTGCCCATGCGCCCGCGTGAACGCATAAGCATGCGGTTTCGCCCCGTGGGGAATACGCGACCACAGACTTTCCGCCATTTCAACACGCACACGTGAAACTTGCTCGTTGTAAGTGAGAAAATGCTCAATTAGGTGCAGCGCGAAATCTTCCACTGCTTCGACCGGATACTGGCGCGCCAGCGCATATACCGAATTCTTCATGGTGTCCGTCGGAAGAATTTTCTTGTTCTCGCCCTTGGTATGCGCCGCTTCGAAATCACCGTCGAAACGAATCGACACTGCAAGCTCTTTAATGTCGTGGCGTCCTTCTTGCCGCTCCACGCGCAACAACCTCACGCGCGACTCGCCGTAATTGTTTTCAGCAAGCTTCAAGACCAAGTTTCAGCTCCGGAGTTCCGTGTGCAAACTAAGCGCAGCGGCTATAGCCTGCCTTAGTAACTAATTTTGTCCGGCTTGATTTCCCAGGCGCGAAACGCCGCCAGAGCTTCTTCGCGCATTATTTGGACCATCGGAATTTTCCGCTGCCCATGCGGCTTCACCATTTCCTGGTAAATGAGCGAATCGTCAAATCCGGCTTTCGCCGCATCCCCAGCCGTGCTTGCACAATAAACGCGCTCGAGTCGTGCCCAGTAAATCGCTCCCAGGCACATCGGACAGGGCTCGCAACTCGAGTAAATCTCACAGTGCGTGAGCTGGAAATTTCCAAGTTTCTTGCAAGCTTCGCGAATCGCCACGATTTCGGCGTGCGCGGTAGGATCATTCGCCAACGTCACGCGGTTGGTGCCCTCCGCAAGAATCTTGCCGCCTTTCACCACGATCGCGCCGAACGGCCCGCCGCGCCCTGATTGCACATTTTCTAGCGCGAGCGCGATCGCGCGCTCCATGAATGCGTTTTGAGCCATCTTGCGTTAGTCAGTATGAAGTATTGTGGCCGCCAGGGGTATCTCGCCCGTCGCGAACGAGCGCTCCTTGCGGCGCCAGAAGTACAGCAGCGCACAGCCAATCAAAATTAACGCTATGCACAAACCCGTCCACAACCCCGCCGCGCCCCATCCCAAATGGAAACAAAGGTAAGCGCCGAGAGGCAGACCCAGCAACCAATAGAAAATCAAATGGCACGTCATTGGAGTCCGCGTGTCGCCCGCGCCGCGCAACGCGCCCGTCGCCACTGTCTGCATTCCGTCAAATAGCTGAAAAAATCCGCCCACGAAAAGCAAAGTGCTCGCGGCCCGGATCACGATCGGGTCAGGCGTATAAATGCGCACGATATACTTTGGCGCCACCAAAAAAAGTATCGTCATCATGGCCATGAACCCTGTGCCCAGGAGCATCGCGGTCCATCCCGCGCGGCTCGCACCATCCGCATCGCCCCGCCCTAACGCTTGACCTACTCGCACGGCTGCCGCCGCGCTGATTCCAAGCGGAACCATATACGTAAAGCTCACCGTGTTCAGAGCTACCTGATGGCTCGCCAGTGGTACCGGGCCCAGCTTGGCGATCATTGCGGTAGCTACCGCAAAAACTCCCACTTCCATGCCGAATTGCGTCGCAGCAGGCAATCCTAGCTGCACCAGCCGCCAAATGCGGAAAAAATCTGGCAACCGGCGAGTGTCTCGCAGCCCCGTCTTGTAGCGCCGATCGTAATAGACGCAATACGCGAGCAGCACGGTCATCATATAAAACCGCGCGATACATGTGGACCACCCCGACCCCACCGTGCCCATCGCTGGCAGCCCGAGATGCCCGTAAATCAGCGCCCAGTTTCCCGTTAGGTTCACCAGATTCGCCGACACCAGCGCGAGCATCACCGGCTTCGCCTGATTCATCCCTTGCAGGTAGCGCCGAAAAACAAAAAAGAGCAGCAGCGGCAGCGTGGACCAGTTCAGAGCGTGCAGATACGGGATCGCCTGCTCGAGTACCGCATCCTGAATGTTCAGCGACCGCATTAGCGGCCCAAACAGCATCACAATGCCCATCAGAACTGGAGATATTCCCAAACTCAAGTACATTCCGTTCACCAGCACACGATGGCACTCGTCCAAATCACCTGCGCCATACGCGTGCGAGACCAGCGTGTCCAGCCCGAGCATCAAGCCGGTCCCGAAAATCGCGATGGCGATGTACAGAATGCCTCCCAGGCTCACCGCGCCTATGGCCACAGCGCTGTTCGCCTGCCGCCCCACCATCATCGTATCCACGATTCCCATGGTCATCCAGCCCAACTCGGCGAACACCAGTGGCATCGCCAACCGCAACATCGGCTTCGCTTCTTCCGCAATGTAGTGGACGAACAGCCGCTTCAGCATAATTTAATGTCGCGTCGATTCCGCGAGGTCGGCCATGAAAAACACATGCGCCGGACGGATCCGTCAGAGTTTATCGGGATTACTGTGAGGAACAAACCGCAAAAGGTTAGCGCAACTTGACGACCTTAGCCGGACAACAGCTCGCCCGGTTCCTTAATGCTGTATCCACTCGCTCGCGCCCGCATCATTTGCGCCACCAGATTCAAACTACGGGCCGCAGCCTGACTCGAGGTCACACCCCGCGCATGGATGTTTGAAATAAGGTTCCGGTCTGCATCGGAGTGACCTTCGCGGGGACGATACGCCATATATGCTGAAAGGCTCTCCGCAGTGGCCAGGCCCGGGCGCTCGCCTATAAGCAGCACCGCCACCTGAGGCGTAAGCAACTCACCAATTTCGTTCAAGATTCCGACCCGGCAGTGACGGACGACGAATGTACGTCCAACTTTCCAGCCAGCCCTCTCCGCGCCTGTGTACAACAGAGGCAGCAGCGCCGGAACTTGCCTGGATACGGCAGTCACGGACAATCCGTCCCCGATGACGATTTGCAGATCGTTCCCGCGCGAACAGCTTTCCTGAATCTTCAGCCGCGAACATTCGTCAAAATGCCGACCTAGGCCCGGCCGCAGAAGGTATTCATCCTTCGTGGTGGCTCGCGTTTGGGTTTCGAAGAGCATCCAGTCGCGTACAAATGCCCCGCCGAACACGCCCAAGAGATCCATTTCACCGCGAACTGCGTCCCGCGCGGCGGCGTGCGCCTCACGCAATTCAAGTTGTACGTCTGTGCGGTAGGCGGCTCCAGCTCTTCCCATCAGAATACGCGCCGGAGTTCTCGCGCGAACCTTTTGCAATCGTTCTGACAAATCGGAAGTCACCAGATATTTATTAGACTCATCCGTCATCACAGAATCTCCGCGAGAGAAGACTCCAGACCCTGCATCAATTGCCGCCGTTGCGGAGGTTCCAGCAGAACCGGTTCGCCGTCGCGAAAAATTCCTTTTCCCTCCAGCCATGCCAGAAACTCGGGCGCAGGCCTCAACTTGAAGAGCCGCCTCACGGCGAGTGCGTCGTGATAACTCGTTGACTGATAGTTCAGCATCACATCGTCAGAACACGGAACGCCCATGAAGTAATTGCATCCCGCCGCGCTCAGAAGGAGAAGCAGATTGTCCGCCGAGTTCTGGTCCGCGTCCGCATGATTCGTATAGCAAACATCGCAACCCATCGGCAGCCCGAGTAGTTTGCCCATGAAATGATCTTCCAGGCCGGCGCGAATGATCTGGCGTTCATCGCGGAGATACTCCGGTCCGATGAACCCCACAACGCTGTTGACGAGAAACGGATCGAAGCATCGAGCAACCCCGTACGCCCGCGCTTCCAGAGTCACCTGGTCGACTCCGTGGTGCGCCTCTGCGGAGAGCGCGCTTCCCTGGCCGGTTTCAAAGTACATGACGTTCTCGCCCTTCCATGGAACGTCGCGCCGTCGGTGATGTTCGAGCACCTCTTCGCGGCCTTCCCGCAACATCTCAAGCGTGATTCCGAAGCTGCGATTCGCGGCCTGCGTTCCAGCGACAGACTGGAAGAGAAGATCCACGGGCGCGCCGCCGCGCACAGCCGTGAGTTGCGTGCTGACGTGCGCGAGACAACAGGTCTGTGTCGGCACTTGGTAGAGCTCGACGAGTCGCTGTAGCGCCTGCAGGATCGCGCCGGTGGTCTCCACCGAATCCGACGCCGGATTTACACCGATCACCGCGTCTCCACAGCCGTACAGCAGACCCTCGAACGCAGAGAGAAGTATGCCGCCGATATCGTCAGTCGGGTGATTCGGTTGGACCCGAATGCCCAGCACTCCGCGCTCACCCATCGTGTTTCGGCATCGCGTTACATTCCGGATCTTGGCCGCGGCCAAAACCAAGTCTTTGTTGCTCATGATTTTCGTTACGGCTGCGGCTATTTCCGGAGTAATAGCCCATTGAAGTTTCTGGAGGTCTATTTCAGAAGTGGAATCGTCCAGAATGTGTTCGCGGAATTCGCCCACCGTCAAGCTCTCGATCGACCGGAAAGCTTCGCGGTTGAAGGTTTCAAGAATCAACCGACTAATGTCATCCTCGCTTGGGTCAATCAGGGGCTGTCGTACGATTTCGGAAAGAGTCAATTCGGCGAGTTTGCGTTTTGCCGCGACGCGTTCGGTTTCCGACCCCGCGGCAAGCCCCGCCAATCGGTCGCCGGACTTCTCCTCATTCGCTTTCGCAAAAATCTCGCGGAGATCAGAAAAGGCAAATCGCCCAGGCATAGGAACTCGCTGGAGCACACGAAATTGTAGTCATCTGACTGGCTGATATTACTCTAATTGTGGCGTAAGAAAGTTTCCGTTAGGTTTATCGTACAGACCGCGCGTTTCATTCGGTCCGCAAAGCTCGAATCGGATCGAGCGTCGCTGCGCGACGCGCCGGGACCACCGCCGCCAGGAACGCGGCAAAAGCGAGAGCCGCGCTCGTCATCAGCAGGATGCGCGGATCGTAGGGTTTTACGCCGAATAGTTGTGTGGCCATCGCGCGGCCCGCGGCAATCGTCACCGGAATGCCAATCGTTAGTGCAATTCCCATCTGCAGCAGTGCTCCCCGCAGGACCAGTGTCAAAATGTTCAATCGGTCCGCGCCTAGCGCCATGCGAACTCCAATTTCGTTCGTGCGCCGCTCCACGGAATACGCCGTCACGCCGTAGAGGCCCACGGACGCGAGCACCAGCGCGAGCAATCCGAACAATGAAGTAAGTTTTGCGATCAACTTCTGTTGAGAGAAGTTCTCGTCCACTTGGTCTCCAAAGCTCGTGAAGTCGATCACCGCGAGATCCGGGTTCACGTCGGCGAGCGCGCGGCGCACTTGCGCTTCCAGCCCCGGCACTTTGCCGAGCGTCCTCAACTCGACGGCATTCAAGTCATGGGAGCTATCTTCGAACGCCTTGAAACGCGGGTTGTCAAAGACAACGCTCTGCGTGGATGGCAGGAAAAACATAGGCGGTATTTTGCGCGTTGGCTCTCGATATTGAGTGTCTTCCGTCACGCCAACAATTTCGAACAATCCTGCATTCTTCTGGTCGATATATCCGAAATGATGTCCCAGCGGATTCTCGTCCTTGAAAAACTTTTTCGCAAATGTCTGGTTCACCACGGCGATGCGCTGCGACGTCGGTGAATCCTGCTCCGTGATGGACCGCCCTCGAACGATTTTCGTTCCCAGAGTTTCGAAATAACCGGCGCTCACACGCATCCACGAAGCGTTGTTCTGATCGGAATCCGGAGGAGGCGGCGCCTGCCCCTCGATGTAAACGGTCTCGCCCCAATTATCGCCCTCCATCGGGGTGTACAGAGAGAAACTCACCTGGCCGATACCCGGAATCGCTGCAAGCGAATCGTGAAGTTGTCGAAAGAGAGCCTGCATTTGCGGCGGCTTGTATCCGGCCATTGGCGGATCGATATGCAGAATGTATCGGTTCGGCGTCTCGAAGCCGAAATCTTGCCGCTGCATGTTGTAAAGGCTCTGCGTCAGCAACCCTGCTGTGGAAAGCAGCACCAACGAAAGCGCGGCTTGCGCGATGACCAGCGATTTTTGCGCCCACCCTCTGCTACGCCCTATGGAACGGCCCGCGCCGCGGAGCGCATCCGCAGGAGCGGCATTGGCCGTTATCCACGCGGGAGCCACGCCGAAAAGAATTCCCGTCAAAACGGCGATTGCAAATGTGAAAGCGAGCACGGGCAACGACGGCGAAGCGTGTATCGCAACATAGGTATTTTGAAACGCAAGACGCAAAATCAAACTGGTCCCGCCGAACGCAATAGCTACTCCGACTATTCCTCCCAGCAACGCCAACACCACGCTCTCAGTGAGCACCTGTCGAATCTGCATCCACACGGTCGCGCCGAGCGCGGCCCGTATTGAGGTCTGAACCTTGCGCGTAGTAGCGCGTACGAGCATCAAGTTCGCGACGTTCGCGCAGGCGATGGCCAGCACCAGTGCGGAAATCCACATCAGCAAGTGCAGGCTCGATTGGTATTCATCGCGCAGCGCTTGAACGCCGCCTCCCCCCGGCGAAAGTCGAAGCGTCTGCTTGGAGACTGCGTCGCGCTCTCCCGGCTGAAGTTGCGCGATGGGACTGAGCAGCCACTGCTGCAGCTCAACTTGCAGGTTTGCGCCGATTTGTTTTGGATCAGCGCCAGGCGTAATGCGACCAATGATGTCCAGCCAATCCTGTTGCGGAAAATCGATGAGTGAGACGGGACCCTCGATGAACCGCTCGTCTGCTATCGGAATCCAAAACTCGGCCGGGTCCGACAGTCGATCACCGAAAAACGCAGGCGGCGCGATTCCCACCACCGTGAAGGGCTGCCCGTTAAATGTAAACGCGCCTCCCACGACGGCCGGATCGGCGCCGAATTTTTGCTGCCAAGCGCGATAGCTGATGACCGCTACCGGTGATGCGCCTTTGCGATCGTCATCCGTCATGATGACGCGTCCCGCATACGGCCCGATTCCAAACATCGCAAAATAATTTCCGGAGACGAACTCGCTTCTCATCGATTGCGCAGGCTGGCTTCTGCCGCCACGACGCACGCCGACCAGATCGTGTCCCGCCTGAAACGCGGCCATCTCCACGAAGCCGGGCGTGTTGTCGCGAAATGTTTTGTATTTGTCGTACGAGAAGAGCGCCCAATCGTCCTGCAAGCCGCCATTGACGCAGCAATTCTCCACGTCGCCCACCCGGTACAGCTCGCTCGGCTTAGCCACCGGCAGCGAATTCAACAACACGGCATGCACCAGCGTGAAAATAGCCGTAGTCGCGCCAATTCCAAGAGCCAGAGTCAATACCGCCGTAGCAGTAAATACCGGTGCGTTGACGAATTGCCGCAGCGCGTAACGAATGTCTTTCATGGGCTGGCTCCTCCCAGTCAGTTTATACGAATGCGCCCCCCAATTTGTTCAGTGGATTCTCGCGATGCTTAGCTGAAGTTGGCGTAATGACTGGCGATCTAACAGGAGCTATTCTCGTTCCTGTTTTGTTACGCCGCAATACCCTGATGAGTGCGCTATCTGTGCCTCGGCGTCTGCTTTCGAGAGCTCCGCGCACGGTATCTCCGCAATTGTGCTCGCGTTCGGTTCGCGCAGCATCGAGTCGTGGTCTCCGGGTACCTCGTGAAATACAAACCCGGCCGTGAGAGGTGCCCTCGGCAAAAATGTTGGCTACGTAAATCCGCTGTTGTATGCGACGAAGACCAAGGGGACGTTCCACGAGATCAACAACGGCAACAACGGCACCTACTCTGCCGGACCTAGCTGGGACGCGTGCACCGGACTCGGCAGCCCGGAGGGAGCGGCCCTGCTCGCCTCCTTGGGCGACACATCAACCAGCAAAACTCCATGATCGACAACGCCACATACTTCACGAGCCGATGAGGCTTGGCGTCGTTACGACGTCGTGAGCAGCTCGATGTACTTCTCCGGCGTGGCGTCGAAGGCGTTCTTGTGACTGTCCATGCAAAAATAATACGTCCGGCCCTTGTAAGCCTCTGACAGCGCGATCTTGCGATCGACTTTCATCCAGCACACCGCGCAAATATCGCCGGCCGGCTTCACTGCGAACTCGGAGTTGGACCCCGCGTCCTTCCAGCCCTTGCCCTGATATTCGAGCTGAAACGCGGTGCGTTCGATAGCTTCGGGACCGTAATATCGTCCGATGACGCGCAGCGCGAGATCCATGCCGGAGGTAAGTCCTCCAGCCGTCGCGAGATTTCCTTCCTCAACGAATCGCACGCCCCGCTTCACATGAACGTCGGGAAATTGCATCCCCAGATCGGTATAAGCCGAGTGATGCGTGGTGGCCGCTTTTCCTTTCAGAAGCCCGGTCGCGGCGAGCACGAACGCCCCGGTGCAGACCGACATGGTGACGTCGGTAGTCTTCGACGCTTTGCGGATCCAGTCAAGCAACGCGTCGGTAGATCCATTTTGCGCGGGAATGACAATGACCTTCGGCACCGGTGCATTTTGAAAAGTGTAGTTCGGCACGATCTTCATTCCAGCGCTGATAGTAACCGGCTCCAAACTCTCAGCTACAGTGTAAAGATCGAACGCTCTATCCATCATGTCGCGGCCGGGAATGTCCGCATCCTGAAAAACTTCCCACGGACCTGCAAAATCGATCAGCACCGCACCTTTGGAGATGACGAACGCAACTGGTATCGAACCGCTGGCCGGCGGTTTGAGTGGGCTCGGAGCGGCAGCGGCCGCCGAAGCTTTTTGCCCCCCAGAGTCTTCGCGCCGCGTGCCGGCTAGCAGCGAAACCGATAACGGAACGCTCGCCGCTAATCCAACCGCGCCTGAGGCCTGAAGCAATTCTCTACGACTAAGATTTCCCTTCTTCATATTGTTCTCCTCCATTTGCCCTGTGCTCAAATAACACCGGACTCACTCCATCCTCAGTGCGACTATCGGGTCCACTGCGGCAGCGCGACGAGCTGGCAGATACGTTGCGACCATCGCCGCTGCGACGAGGACGAATGCGACACCCGCAAATGTGGTGGGGTCAGTAACGGCCACTCCAAAAAGCAGCGATTTCACCAGGTTTCCTAACGCGAGTGCTCCGATAATTCCAATCCCCACACCGAGACAAGCCAGGAGTAAGCCTTGACCAAGTACCATTCGCAGTATGGCCGATGGCTGCGCACCCAGGGCGATACGAATCCCTATCTCACGAACACGCTGGCTCACAGTCAGCGCCATGATTCCGCCGATGCCAGCCGCGGCGATCAAGAGTGCAAGAGCGGCAAAGATCCCCAGCAAGCTGGTTGTCACGCGTGGGGAAGCCATGGATTCGGCTCGCGCTTGTTCCAGTGTGAGTACGTGAGTGACGGCAGCCTGTGAATCTACTTCGTGCACGGCACGTGTGATGGCGTCCGCCAAGCTTCTCGGATCTGCCGCCGTGCGCACAATCAAACTCGATGGGTTCGGTCCTTCCGCTTGCGGATAGTAAAAATCTGCCGAGGCCGCGTGATCGACACCGAACTCTCGCACGTCTCCAACGACTCCAACGATCTGAGCCCATGTTTCCCCGTTGTCGCCGGAGACACGCTTCCCCATGGCATCTTCATTCGGCCAGAACCGGCGCTTCATCGCCTCGTTGATTATTACGACTTCCTCGTCTTTTGCGCCGTCCGTTTCGGTAAACTCGCGCCCTTCCTTTAGCCGAATGCCCAATGTTCGAAAGTAATCCGGCGTGACAGCTACAAAGTTGCCGGCCGGAGGTGCTTCCGTTCTGCCGACTTCGCGGCCTTTGATTTGAAAGGGTCCAGCGAACGCGCTTGCTCCAGCCGAGATGGCCTCAGGCTCCAAGGGATAGAGCCCGGAGATAGCTGCGGATACTACTCCCGGTTCAGCTTGGACACGGATAAGGACTTTCTTGATGATCTCCGCGAATTGTTCGGGCGTGGCATATTTATTGGTACTGAATGTCGTCCGCATGGCGAGAACACGCTGCGGAACGAACCCTGGATCCACCTGCTGCATTTTGATCAAACTTCGCAACATCAGTCCCGCTCCGATCAGAAGCATGAACGAAAAGGCGATCTGGGAAACTATCAGGGCGCTGCGCAGGCGATTCTTCTGCCGGCCCGCGCCCGCACCGGTACTCCCCTCTTTCAGGCCAGACGACAGGTTGGCGCGCGTGAAAAGAGCTGCCAGTGTGCCGAACACGATGCTGGTGCCGAGCGCGGCAAGAAGCGTAGACAATAGAACGCCGCCATCGATTCGAATCTCGTGCGCGCGTGGCGTAAGGCGCACGGCAAAATCCGTGAGAAGTTGCAGGCTGCTGTACGCAAAAATCAAGCCGAAAGCGCCCCCTATCAACGCAATCAACAGGCTCTCCGTGAAGAGCTGGCGCAACAGACGGCTTCGGCCTGCACCGAGCGCCGTGCGCACCGACAGCTCGCGTTCGCGCTGCGACATTCTGGCGAGCGTCAAGTTCGCGACGTTGGCGCATGCAATTAGTAGCACAAACGCCGCGGCTGCCAGGAGCACCAGCAGCGTTGGCCGCGCCTCGCGCGTTAATTCCTCCCGCAGTGGAGTAGCTGCTGCGGTATAGCCTTGGCTGTCTGGATAGGACTTCGGATATTCCGATTTTAGGCGGCCGGCGATCGTGGAAAAATCGGCATGAGCCTGCTCGACCGAAACTCCCGGCTTCAGCCTTCCGAAGACCTCCATCATGCGCGCGTCTCGATTGTCGATGAACTTTTTCGAGCCCCGAAAAGTGCACGCGGAGGTCGGCATGTAAACGTCGCTTTCTGCCGGATACTGCGGAACGGGCGGAAGCACTCCAACGACGGTGTGAACTTTGTCATTCATCTCGAATGTTCTGCCTACGATTTCGGGATCGGAGCCGAATTTATTCTTCCAGTATTCGTAACTCAAAATCAGAACCGGCGGCGCGCCAAGCTTGTCGTCATCGGGCAGAAATGTCCGTCCAAGCAGTGGCTTCACTTCGAACAAATCGAAATAGTTGGCGGACACAACTGCTGTGCGGACGCGGTCTGGATCGCCATGTCCGTACAGAATAAAAGACATGTTGTGATACTCAACCAATCCTGTCAGCGATTGATTTTGTTCGCGATAGTCCTGAATTTCGTGCACGGAGAACTTGATGTCGTCGATGCCCTGCTTCTGCGCTTGCTGGCGAATGAAAACGAGTTGATGGCCGTCCGGATACGGCAGCGGGCGAAGGAGTATGGCGTGCACCACGCTAAAAATTGCGGTGTTAGCGCCAATTCCAAGCGCCAGCGTAATCACTGCCATCAACGTAAAACCGACATTCTTCCGCATCATGCGGAACGCGTAGCCAATATCCTGTTTCAGGATTTCCCAATGCTCGCGCGGTGCGGTGGAAAAAATGCCGGCCAGGGTCTCACCCCATAAGCGAAGAAAGTCGAGAGGGCGTCCGCGTTCTTGAATATCCTGCCGTTGTTGCGCGAAGACGGCTTCCATCTCACCACCATAGTTCGCGCGAAAATCAAAGGGCATCACGCGAAGCAACGCTCGAAATATCCGCTGCGAGAATGTTGGTTGGCTGCCTTTCATTTTCGTCCTTCTTCGTAAATCCGCTACGCCAGCTGGCGTTTCTGAAATAGTTTCTTCGCGCGCGCCTGATCGAGTGCTTCCTGCATACGCTCGGCTTCCGCCAGCGCGACTTCCCGACCCAGTTCCGTGAGGCGATAGTACCGGCGGCGCTCGTCATCAAGACCAAATTCCGGACGTTTGCTTGATTCCGCGATCCAGCCGGAGCTTTCCAGGCGCGCAAGATTTCCGTACAAAGTGCCTGCGCTCAGGCGTACACGGCCTTCAGTCCGCAGCGAGACTTCTTTGATGATGGCGTAGCCATGTTTCTCAGTGTCGGCCAGCGCCAACAGAATGTGAAACATCGCCGGCGTAAGTGGCGGAGCTGCTGTGGCCGGCTTTTTCTTTGTCCCCATCTCTCCCCTTCCAAGACTCCGGGTTCTATAACGCGTTCCGTAGCACTATATCGACGTACGGTATAGTTAGCATGCAAATAGATCGCCATACATTTCAGTTTGTATTGGACTGATTTCAAGGCATTTCTGCAGGTTGCCAGGCGAATGTACGGGTGCCTTGTGCGTTATTGGGATTACGCAGTGTCGTCGGCGGACATTTTTTCCCGGCGGGAGGGCACTTTAAAATTGTTATGAACACTCCGAAGCCCTATTGGAGAGGGAGCGTAACCTCAACGCAAGGGCTCCTGTGCTAAAGCTGGGGAATATAGATTCGAATGATGTCGTTTCTAAGTTCCACCACTCTGCCGGGATATTCGCGCGCCGTCTTTTCGCGCAATTCTTCCATGGTGGGATACTGGGTGCGGCCATCGAACCAACGAGCGTCGTCAATCAGCACGACGTGGCCCTGCACTGGGTGATGATAGATAGCGTCCAGCTCCTGCTTCACCGGCGTCGAAATATCGTAATCGTGACCGTCAAGCCAGAATAAGCACGGTTCGTTCAGGGCAGGCAGGAGCGCTGGCAAAGCCTTTCCACTGTCGCCTTTCAAAATATGAATGTTTGGGCGGTCTGCAAATTTCCGTCGGGCGCTCTCTGCCCGCCGGGTATCGAGCTCGATCGAATACATCTCGCGAAACCTATATCTGTTCACGTACAGCATATGTGCGTAATTCGTTCCGGTTTCAACGAGCACGTGCAAATTGAATCTGCGGGCGAATTCCGCGATGGTTTGCTGCTTCACCAAATGCGGCGCGCCCGCGTTAGGAATAGATCGTATCCTCCACGACGCGTACTCGCCCCACGCCGAAACACTTTTGTAGAAATGGAAAAGCCGGGATTCGCGAAACATCTCTCTTATTTTCGACGCCATTTCATCCGTCATAATAAACAAAAAGGAAACAATCTCGCTTCATCTTAAAATTGCGGCGGATCTTGGGGCACACAAATATTCGGTCGGTTCGCGGATACTGGCAGGTTCAATGCTTCATGTTGATTGATCGCGGGCCAAGAATTTTAAAATTTCTAATTCGATGGACTCTCCGACAATTCAGTCCAGATGCCCCAGGATGCCAATGCACCGACGCCCCCAAATAGCAATAAGAACGCCAGCTTACGTCGCTTGCGCTTCGCCGGCGTCGTGTTTCCATCATCGCGCGACTTTGCCGCCGCCGGTGCCGGTGTCACCGGCTCCAAATCCATTGTTACTCGATAGGATTTTCCTTCCGGAATCGTGTGCAGTTCTCCCTCATTATCGAGAATCAAGGCACCGCGATATGCAGTGACGATTATTTCCTGTGGTCCGGTAATGGTCACTTGCCCGTACGCAGGCTGGCCATTCGCGGCTCGAATAACGCCCTCGGGTACTTCAAGCTCGAGCTGATCGGTACCGTTCGACGAAAAACCCACGGTGCCGCGCAGCACCTCCGCGAAAAGCGCGTCGGGACGCTGACCGAGCGTCGCCGAACTTGATGCCAGCAGGTAAAGTTGAGTGGTACCCATTCTGAGGCGTAATGCACCGCCTGCGTCTGTTTCGACCATATCGCCAGGATAGACGGTAGTACCAATCGCTAACTTGGCATTGGAAATCTGCGCATTCTGAGCCTGAACCACGAGCCCCATTGGCTTCTCATTTGCGGCGAAACCAGGAAAGGCCAACAGGCCTGCGAGCACCGCTGCAATGCAGGACCGAGCAACAGATCGCATAACTTCCTCCGCAATGGTGCATACCCAACGTAGGGGCTCCAGTTGTCCGGGTCAATCTTCATGGTGCTTTAGGTGGTGTAAGAGGCAATACAGGCTTCCTAGCGCAAGGGTTCGCGGGTTTTCGAGCTTGAGCCGATAGTCGTTATTTTATCTCCGCGGGTAACACGATTAAGCGATATACGCGTAATTGTTCGAGTATCGCCGGTAGGAGGATTTCCGGATTTTACGAGTGATAGAGGGCCATCGACTTTCAACGATTACTGCAGTTGATCGATTTTTGCCGCGAGGATGAAATCGCTCTCAGTGAGTCCGTTAATTTTGTGGGTCCAAGTTTTCACTTCTGCTTTTCCCCAGGTGAGAAAGATGTCCGGATGATGCCCTTGGTCCTCCGCGATCGCTCCCACTTTATTGACGAATGCGAGCGCTTGTTTGAAATCCGGAAACTTAAATTCGCGCACAATGTGATGCCCCTCCACGACTTTCCACTGAGGCGTTTGCTTCGCCAAATCCTCAAGCTCTTTTCCGGCCAGCGGAGGAACGCCTCCGCGGCAAGGTACGCACGTTTTATTTGCTAGTTCGCTCATGAACAACTCCCGGAGTCTGATTTTTGAAGCTATCACCGTCCAAATTGCAATTGTACAGGAACTGGAGTTATCGCGGAGTTATCGCGGCTGGCTCATCGCGAACTACTTCTGTTATCCTCTCGTGCACAGAAGCAGTGTGCTTGTCCGCGGAGGGCTCATGGCCGAAGAAATTCAGGAACTCCGAGAAAACGCCGAACACGGAGCGCACGAACCGAGTCTTGCTCCCGTCACCATAACGATGGCCGTGCTGGCGGTGCTAGTCGCATCCGTTTCACTGATGGGTCATCGCGCGCATACCGAGGAAATTTTGCATCAGACGAAAGCGACAGATCAGTGGGGATATTATCAGGCCAAAGATATTCGCCGCAGAAGTTATGAGTTGTTCCTTGACGAGCTTTCCGTTTTTACACTGCAGAATGCCGAACAGGTCGCCAAGATCAAGGAAAAGTATGCGAAAGAAGTGCAACGTTACAAAGACGAACAGAAGGATATTCAATCTGAGGCCAAGAGCGCGGAGAATGAAGTCCTCATGGAACAGCGCCGGGCTGACCATTTTGATCTAGGCGAAGTGATGCTGGAAGCAGCTCTCGTGATTTGCTCGATCACGCTTCTCACCCGTAAAAAAATCTTTTGGCTATTAGGAATCGCTCTAGGTTTAACCGGAGTGCTAATCGCCGCCGCGGGTCTTTTGATCCACTGACGCCGCCTTCTGACACGCAGTCGTCTTCTAGTGGTGGCCGGAGGCTGCAGATTTTGATTCGATGTATTCGCGGACGTATTCCGCGAAGGTTTTTTCCAGCCTTAAAGTCACCGGCCCGGGAGCGCTGGCTATTCGATTGCCGTTAATTTCACTTACGCCAAGCATGCTGCGGTTCGTGGACGAAATAAAAACTTCGTCAGCACTGTAGAGCTCCTCGGGGAGCAAAGTGCGTTCTGCAACCGGCGCGCCAACGCGGGCGCCAATTTCGAGAAGTACGCTCCGCGTAATTCCTTCAAGGCATCCGGAAGACAGCGGCGGCGTGTCCACACGTTCGCCGCGCACACAGAAAATGTTTGCTGCCGTGCACTCGGCCACTTCTCCACGCTCGTTGAGCATCACCACTTCGTCGAAACCCGCTTGATGCGCTTCGTGGAGACTCCAAACATTGTTGAGCCAGGAAGTGACTTTCACACCAGCCAGCGGAGAACCGGCATGCCGTCCATTTTCACGCAAACCGAGTCTCAGGGGCTCGCGATACGACGGCAGATCCGAGGAGTACAGGATCAAATCCGCGGGCGGAAAATTCTCGTTGCTGCTCCAGAATCCTTGATTATAAACGGCGTAAATTCGAGCACAGCCTTCGTAGACTTGATTGGCGCGCAGAACCTGATCCAGGCTGGCCCGCACTTCTTCCGCCTCGAATGGGAACGGGCAATGAGTTCGTTCGGCGTCACGCTTCAGCCGCTTCCAATGCCGTTCAAATGCGAACGGAACACCGGTGACGATGCGGATCGTCGTGAACAGGCCCCAGCCGTTTAGCAGGCCCGCCTGTCCGGGAGAAAGGCGCACATCCTCGATAGGCAGGAGCCGGTCGTTGTGGAAAACAAAACGATGAATCAAGAATTCCTCCCAAGCAGACCAACTATTCTGCAGTCATTCTATCGCACAATCGCCCGCGCGCTACCGATGCTGCGCAGGCACCCGAAGCCGCCACCAATGCTCGCAAGACTCGCACCTCCGGTTTTTCGTTCTTCGGGTATGTTCGTAGCAAGTTAAAAGGTCCGGTTTTTGTAGTAAGTGAGTTGTCCGGTTGACAGTTAATCACCCGCCGCCGTCGAGGCTGTGGGGAAGTGGGAATCCCGCGCTTTGGGCGGGATTTCCAAGCGCGGTGGGAAAGTCTGCTTTGCGACTTTTCCACGGCGCGGCTTCTGCACAGCCTCTTGCCGATCGCTACTGATCCAAGGCAGCCCCTCGGCGTTGTAGCGCCCCACGCAATGCGGCCCATAGCGGAGGCTCAGCGTTCCATCTAGGTGCTGATGCAAGGTCACCGTACAGCCCGCCAACGTGGCTCGCCAGCGTACCGGCTGGATCTGCAAAGACAGATTTTGAAAGCTCACCGTGTTGTCGCGGTTCACCGTGCGTTCAAACTGCAGCGAAAAGACCCCTTCCAAATCTCGCTGCCGGCACGCCGTAAAGGCACTGCCCCCCTGCGTCGCGGGCACCCGGAACCGCACGTTGAACGCAGCGATGTACTCTTCCTGCAGAAAAGCGTTCGCCGCCTCCACCGTCGTGATCGCCCGCAAGCGCAACTCTTGCGGCAGTCGTCCCTGCCAAGTGCCAAAATTGCGCTCGCTGCGTCCTCGTGCCTGGGGCGAGTAGGCCGGAATCATCCGCACTCCCAACTCCCGCAGCGCCCGTCCTACCTGCGTCACACGCGCGTGATCTACCTTCTGGCCCGCCTTGGGCGTCAGCCAAAAATGGCTGCCCCGGTCGCTATACAAGGCGCAGAACAATCCCTGCTGCTCGATCACCTCGCGCAAAGCGGCCATCACCGTCTGCGTCGATTCCTCCTGCACCAGTTGCGCGTAGTAAATCTCACTGGTGGCATCATCCAGAATCACGATCAGATCGTGCCAGCGCTCGTCTCCCAACCAACGGTGCCGGCTGCCGTCGATGTGCAGCAGCATCCCCGGCAAGGGTCGTCGCGGTCGTCGTTTGCGGTGCGCTCCGCGCTTGCGCCCCCGGGCCACCATCCCCGCTCCTTGCAGAATCCCTTTCACCCAGCTGTAGCTGAGCCGAATCCGATGCTCGGCCCCCAGCTTCTCGTGAAAGTGCTGCACATTCAGATCGAAATAATGCTCCCGGTACAGCTCCAGCACCCGCTCCACGGTCGCTAGCGGCACGCGCTTAGGCGAAGGCTTTCCTCGCCTGCGGTCGAACAACCCGCGGAATCCGAACTCCTCATAACGCTCCCGCCAGCGCCGCATATGCCGGTCACTGATGCCCAAGATCTCGGCCGCTTGCCACCAGCTGATCTTCTTGGCCATCGCTTGCAACATCACTTCCTGTACTTTCATCGCCCGCTCCATGGCGGCTTGTGTGTAGGAGTTCATGCCTTGCATGGTCCCCTACCACCGCCCGAAAAGCGGACATATCACTTGCTATCTCAACCGGACATATCATGTGCTACTGACATTTCGTTCTTCGGGTATTGACACTTACGGTGTCTGGGCCTACATTGAACCCGTGGGTTCGGAGGGACTTATGCGCGCACTCTCCCGTTGCTGTCTTACTGCAATCTTAATAGCTGGACTGCTGGGTATCCCCGCATTTGCCGCGGATGAAAAGCCGATGGGTCTAGTGACTCAAGCGGAGAACGCGCAGATCGGCAATACGAAGGTCGCTATCGGAACGACGATCTTCCCCGGCGACACTTTGGCGACCGATGCGGGCGGCAGGTTGCGCCTGAACTTTGGAGCCAGCCAGCTGTATTTGCTTTCGGCAAGCTCGGCGGCTCTGGCGCGAAATGCCAACTCGAACATCGTGCATGCAGTAGTCGGCAGTGGCACGGTCGGTTTTTCGTCGAGCGGCAACGATCAGGTCGAGCTGGAGATTCCCGAGGGCATACTACGCGCCGCAAATGACGAACCGGCGTACGGCCAAGTCACAATTGTCGGCCCGCAGGAAGTCATTATCTCGGCGTACCGTGGAACGCTGGCCCTCGACCACGACGGCGAAGTTCGTTCGATTCCCGCTGGAAAATCCTATCGCGTTACCATGGATCTTGCACCTGCCGCGCAGCCGCAGGCACCCGCCGGGGTAGGTGGAAATTCTGGATCGAAGAGAGCTGTGAGCACCGGCACGCTCGCTTGGGCAATCGTGGCGGTTGCGGCAGCTGGCGGAACGGCCTACGTCATCTGGGACGTTCTATCCGAAAGCTCATCCACGCCAAAATCAAGCAACTAGTTTTGGTGGATCCGTCGTACCGCGCTTATTATTTCGTCGGGCTCTTCCATCTCGGCTGATGCCCCGATTCTTCGTCCTGTTCATGCGCCAAAGAAGCTACTGTCGCTATTAAAGAAAACACGGTCTTGTTCCCCCTCCGACATGGGCGCCCAAATCGTTGTATGCTAGATTCGCTCCTCCAGAGAGTGCTAACTTAAAAATGACTCAACCCTTCCTGCGGTTCGTACTCTGCTTTTTAACGGTTATCTGCGCCATTCCAAGTTTCTCTTCCGGCTCGGCTCCCGATGTGCTGTTGCAGACTATGCAGCAGGAATTGAAGCGCGCGACCACATCGTTGGCGAACGCCGATCCTGCTCCTTATTACTTGAGCTATGCGGTTACGGACATCAACAGCTCCGTGATCTGGGCTTCGAATGGCAGTCTGTTGGTTTCGACCACCGTTCGACGCCGACAGGCGGATGTGATGATGCGAGTAGGCTCCGCCGCGTTGGATAACACGCACGGCAACAGGAGCCGTGGCTCCGGCATTACGTCGGGGATTCTTCCGCTAAATAGTGATACGGACGCGATTGCACGCGTACTCTGGCAGCTCACGGACCGCGAGTACGATCAGGCGTCCTCCGCCTTTCTGACTGTGAAGACCAGCACCGCTGTGCAATCGGAAGAAGAGGATAAGTCGCCGGACTTTTCGCAGGAATCTCCGCAAGCTCATGTTGGCGCTGCGCTCGCCGTCGCGCCGGTGAACCAGAAACAATGGGAAGATCGCGCCAGGCGAATTTCGGCCGGCTTTTTGAAATATCCTGGAGTATACAACTCGATGGCTTCGCTTCAGATCAGTGACGACCGATCTTATCTCGCCACGAGTGACGGAACATCAGTAGTGCGACCCGGTGCGGTCAGTCGGTTGGTTATCCAAGGCGAAACTCGCGCCGATGACGGCATGGAATTGATGCGTGTGGAATCATTCCAGGCACCGTCTCCAGAACAGCTTCCTTCCGATGCCGAGCTAGCCGTAAAAGTGGGCAAAATTTCTGAAGACTTGAAGGCCTTGCGCGCCGCTCCTGCTGCCGAACCGTTCGCTGGCCCGGCTATGCTTTCGGGCAGAGCTGCCGCAGTTTTTTTCCACGAAGTGTTGGGACACCGGCTGGAAGGACATCGTCAAAAGGATGAAACAGAAGGCCAGACCTTCACGAAAAAAATAAACCAGCTGGTTCTTCCGCCTTTTTTGAGCGTCATCGACGATCCCACGCAGAAGGAGCTGAACGGCGTAAAGCTCGCTGGATCGTATGATTTTGATGATGAAGGCGTTCCAGCGGTTCGCGTAGAAGCAGTAGAAAACGGGATTTTGAAAAACTTCCTGATGTCACGCATGCCGGTCAAAAATTTTGACCATTCGAACGGGCATGGACGCAGGCAGCCGGGACTAATGCCGACGGGCCGTCAGGGAAATTTGATCGTAACTTCTACGAATACTGTGCCGGACTCTGAACTTCGCAAGAAATTTATCGAAGAGATAAGAAAGCAAGGAAAACCGTACGGCCTTTATTTCGACGATATTCAAGGTGGCTTCACACTGACCACGCGCTCGATGCCGCAGGCCTTTCAGGTGCTGCCGGTGATGGTATATCGCGTGTATGCCGACGGCCGGCCGGACGAGCTCGTGCGCGGAGTGGACATCGTAGGCACGCCTTTGCTTTCTCTGAGCAATATTATGGTCACGGGAGACACATTGCAGGTTTTTAACGGAATCTGCGGCGCCGAATCCGGGCAAATTCCCGTTGCTGCGGCTTCGCCGGCCATGCTCTTTTCAGAAATTGAGGTGCAGAAACGGCGCCGAGGAACCGAGCGGCCGCCGATTCTCGCGCCGCCTGAGCCCGACAGCCCTTCCTCGACCTCGAAATCCCAGACCAGTGCGGCGACGGAACGCTAACCATGAACACGACTCAAACATGGAGTCAGCGTCTCTCGGCCGTTTACCTTGGAGCAGTACTTGCGGCGTTGTGCTGTTCGAACCCTGCTGCGGCGCGCCAGAAAAATGCGAAGACCGATTCTTCGGGGGCAAGTCGCGCGTCGAAGGCCACTGCCGACGGCACTCCCAACGCTTCCTCCTCCGATCCCGTGATTCGTGCCATGCGCGAGGAACTCGAGCGCTCAAAATCCCAAATGAAGATGGAAAACGTCTCGGCGCCTTATTACATCGAGTACCGGCTTTCGGATACGGAAGAGTACACCGCCGAAGCAGCCTTTGGCGCGTTGCGCCAGGACCAGAGTATGCATATACGCAGCGTCCGAGTAGTGGTGCGCGTGGGTGATTACAAACAGGACAGCTACTTCGATCGTGGCGTTGGCGTAGTCGATTTTGCCCCGCTGGACGACGATTCCATTGCTCTCCGTCGCCAATTGTGGGAGGCAACAGATCGCGCTTACAAAGCTGCAAGCGAAGCTCTCGCGAGTAAAAAGGCGCTGCTAAGCCACTACAGCGCGGAACAGCCTTTTGACGATTTCGCTAAGGCCCCAGCGTTGCAGTCGATCGAGCCGCTGGCCAAACTCGAGTTTTCTCCCGAGGTATGGAAGAACGCGCTGGTAAAATCCACGGATCTTTTCCGCTCGGACCCAAAGATCCAATCGCTCTGGGCCTTCGTCAGATTTCGTTCGGCCAACGAGTATTTCGTAAACACGGAAGGAACGATTACACGGCAGGGCTATGCCGTATACTTGGTTCAGCTTTCCGGTGAAACGCAAGCCAAAGACGGAATGCAACTTGCGCGTTCTCCCTTCTACATGGCAACCACAACAGCGGAATTGCCTGACCCGGCGAAATTGAAGTCGGACATGGCAAAAATGATCGAAACGCTGAAGGACCTTCGTGAGGCGCCCCTCGTCGAGGAAGATTATCGCGGCCCGGTGCTTTTCTCCAATGACGCGGCGAGCGATGTCTTCCTCGGCATGGTGGGAAACAACGTGCTGGGGGTTCGCCCCAAGCCCGGCGATTCGGCTCGAACAACGGGAGAGTTTTCTTCGAACTACAAGGGCCGCGTGCTTCCTAACTTTCTTTCCGTGACAGATGATCCAACTATGAAATCTCTTCATGGAAAGAGTTTGATCGGAAGCTACGAGATCGACGACGAGGGCGTTCGTGCACAATCGGTGCCGGTTATCAAGGACGGCGTGTTGGTGGATTATCTGCTGGGCAGAATGCCGATCCGCGATTTTCCGAATTCGAACGGGCATGGACGCGCCGCACCGGGTCAGCCTCCCATTCCCAGCATCGGCAATCTCATCGTGCAGCCTAAAAATCCGCTTTCAGCCGAGGAGCTAAAGAAAAAATTAATTGAGATGTGCAAGCAGGAAAACAAACCGTACGGATATTACGTCGAGACGTTGTCCGGATACGATCCGCGTTTACTCTATCGCGTGTACGTGAACGACGGGCATGAAGAACTCGTTCGTGGAGCCGTCTTCAACGAATTGGATACGCGCACGCTGCGGAACGATTTGGTTGCTGCCGGGGATGATCCTCTGGTGAGCAACCGCGAGGGACTAATACCCAGCACAGTAATCGCTCCCTCCATTTTGTTTGATGAATTGGAAGTAAAGCGCACGGACAAGAAGAACGCCAAGCTGCCGGAATATCCTCCGCCTACGCTTACGCTGGGGCATTAAAACAGGTTCCCGAGTCGCGCTATCTGTTGGGGAATTGGAAGCGCATGCCAAAGCGAGCGGCGATAGGCAAACCCAGCTCAGGCACAGGCGTCGCCGCTGTGGCGTAATGTTCGTTGAAAAGGTTTTCCACGGCTGCGAAAAACTCCACTCCTTTTCCAACACTTCGAGCAGCCATGGCATCGAGCACGAAAAAACTTCCCAGCGGAAACAGGTTTAGGTCGTCATCGTATTGCTTACCGATGAATCGCCCGTCCACTGATATCAGAATGATTCTGGGATTGGAATAGCGCACCTGGAAAGTGAACGCATTGTGCGGCACCTGTGCAACCCACAAACCAACGAGCCCCGTCTGGGCGGGGAAACTGGCCACTTTCGAATCCACATACTGATAACCGGTGCTCAGTTGGAGGTCGCGAGTGACTTGTGCAATTGCATTCACTTCAAATCCTGGCGCGGTCGTGCGTCCCAGATTTTCGCGTACTCGAATGATCGTGTTCGGTATAGGGGCCGGACAAAGCGGATTGTTGTTGGGCGGCGGCTGGCACGTCACATTAGCAACCGGATCAACGATTTCATTGAAGAAAAATATTCCCTGCACCTCGATGCGGCGATTGAATCCGTAAATATTGATCCCGGTACCGGCGCCGGTAAGATGTTCTGCGCGAAGGCCGGCGTTCGCCTCGGTAATCACATTGCCCTGCCGGAACGAGCGGTAAAGTTCGTTCAGAGTAGGTGCGCGAAAGGCGCGATAGCCCGAAGCGGTCCACGAAATATTGGGATTAATCTGATACAGCAATGTCATGCGAGGACTGAAGGCATCGTTCGAGCGGTAGGCGAAGTTGACGCTCGGCGACGTACAAGGCGACTTCACCGAATTGCAGATCGAAGAAGTGTCGTAATTGCTCCAATAATCGACGCGGCCGCTGATGTTGAGCAACCAGCGCGGCGTGATCTGAATTAAGTCTTCCGCAAACACTCCAATCGTTCGCTGACGTCCTCCGGACGACTTGTCGAACGAGTTGGCACCGCTGGAGAAGAAAATTTCGTGGCTTGCTCCAATTTCATCGTGTTGATCGTACCCGGCGATAACAGTCTGACGCTTTCCCATTTTCCGCGACCACAATATGGAGCCGCCCACGCCCTGCGAGGGCACCGTTTGAAGATCCGTTAGAGTTTCCATATTGCGGCCCGCAGCCACGGCCGAAAAACTTTGGTGATAAGTCTGCGCGTCGGCATAAAAACGCAGCGTGAGGGCACCGAAATGGCCGAGGGTTAAATTCGCACCGAGCGCGCCTTGGCCTAGTTTGGTTTCGTTCCTCTGAAGGGGCGTGCCGTTTTCCCGCGATTCGTTGAGGAGCCAACCACGCGCGAAAACTTCGTCTTGACTGCCGATCTTTCTGCCGATCATCAAATCGGCAGTGCCATGATCGGAGCCGGCCTTGGTATCAACAGTTCCACGAAATGCCCGCGGAACCAGGACATATCCGTCCGTATTAAATACTTCACCAGCAAATGTGGATTCCCAGGGGCCTTTTTGTCCGCCGGCCCAGAGAGAAAGATCAGGAGTGTTTTGGTTCCCATAGGAGGTTTCCAACGAAACTCCGGCAGGCTCTGGAGGACGAGTGAGGAACTGCACGACGCCGCCAAGGGCATCGCTGCCATACAGGCTTGATCCGCCTTCCTGGGAAATCTCCACGCTGGCAACGGACTCGCTCGGCACACGATCCCAATACACCCAGCCGCCGAACGGATCGTTGATTGGAATACTGTCCTCGAGAACGAGGGCTCGACTTGTACCGCTAGCTCCCAAGCCTCGTAAGGACGCGCCCTGGGTCGTCGGATTGGCGACGCGGCTACTGAACCGGCGGAACAGACTGAATCCCGGAACCTGTCGCAGCTGATCGTCGAGTGCGAGCGCCGGGGTAGCTTGGAGCTCATCGCGTGTGAGCTCAACATTACTGACCGGGACATCGCTTAAAAGCGTTGGCGTACGGGTGCTGGTGACCACGATCTGCTGACTCAGGGAGAGAGGAACCAGCGTGAGTTCCAGGTGCAACAGCTTCTCCTCTGAAAGACTCCAACTTTGCTCCAACTTTTGAAATCCATCTGCAGTTACCGTAATAGTTCCGGAATTTCCCGGAACATTTTCAAAAGTGAAATTTCCGGACGGAGTCACAGGCTTTGTAGCGGAGAAAGATCCCGATCTCAGCTCCACTTGTGCGTTCGCCACGACTGCGCCGCTGGAATCGCGCACTGTTCCTCCTACGCGATTGCCGCCATTCGGCACAGATTGCGCCTTCAAATCAAGGGAAAACGCCAACAACACGAAGAAAAAAAACAGCATCGGCAATCTAAACCATTTTGAAGATTGAAATAAAGTCAGGATCATTCAGACGCCTACCCTATCCCTCGAATTAGTACGATTAGAGCCATGCGCGATCATCATAACCCTGGGGACAAGGAAGTTAACGATTGAGGTCTCGGCGGTTTCGCGAAAGGCAACGAGTCGTTCCGGTATGCTATCTTGACCCCTGGGGATCCGTGCCTTTAGGAGGCTTTGATGGGAACGCCGTCGATGCGACGCACCGATCGTGTCTCGTTGACCGTGCTGCTGGAAGCGTCTGGCATCGATAGCAATGGCGAGGAATTTAAGCAGCCGACTCGAACGCTTCTGATCAATCGCGGCGGCGCCGTAATCATCCTGGAACGCGAGTTGAAACCTGAGCAGCAGATTCAAATTCGGCGCCAAGCGGGAGCCGACTCCCAGAAGACCGTTGCGGCGCGCGTGGTAGGCGAGTTTGGCCGGCAAAAGGACGGGCATCTCTACGGCATCGAAATACTGGACCATGACAGTGATTTTTGGAAAATTGAATTCCCTCCGATTGCAGAATCCACGGAAGCTGTGGCACGCATGCTTTTGCACTGCGCCTATTGCAAAAGCCGTGAGGTCACTTATTTGAATGAGCTGGAACTGCGCGGCTTCGAAACAAATCGCGGAATCGCGCGGCATTGCAAGACCTGCGGCGTACCTAGCATTTGGACGCAGGCTCCCCACGAGGATGAAAAACAGCGGTCTTTGCGCGCAGCGCGTGGACGCGGGGCCCGCGAGGCGGATCCTCCGCCTGGCGGCGACGAACAACGAGAACGCCAGCGTATGCGTATGAAGACGCGGCTGACAGCCTGCATCCGGCAGCCAAACACGGATGACGAGCTTGCGGTTTGTGAAGACATATCTCCAATTGGCATGTGCTTCCGGAGCAAACGCCGCTACGACTCAAAAGCGATGATTCAGGTAGCGGTTCCCTATTCGCCTGACGCGGCGAATATTTTTCTTCCCGCACACGTTGTCTATTCGGAAGAAATTCCTCGGGCGGGGCTTTTCAGACACGGCGTGGAATACCGCAGGGTGGGGCCGCGGGCTCGGTAAAATGATGCCCGAGACTTCTCGCTAAAAGGTTTAGGCGACGGGCACCGTGGCGCGCTCGCGGGCGCGGCGTTGCAGATATTTCATCACGATATTCAGATATACGTTTCCTTTTGGTGTTTCGAAGCAAAGGATGGTCGCCTCCGAATCTTTTCCCGCCTGCGCGCACTGCTCTTGAGCAACCACTTCCGGTGGAAACACTTTGAATTGAAACCCGCCGTCATTTAGCTGAGTTACGGCATTTCCTATAACCATGTTAGCCAGCTCGCACACTGTTTCCCTGACGATCGCTTCATCGGGATCGACATCCGTCCCAAAAAGCAGGCCAGCGACCTGCGCCGCCGCGCCAGGGTCCATATCGAGGATTACGCGCCCTTCAATTTGCCCGCGAAAGGTTACGACCGCGGCGGCGCCCTTGCGTCGATATCCCTCTACTTCCATCGTAAGGTCGACAATTTTGGCCGGCGCCTTCATCATCTCGGCCAGCACGGCGTCGAGCGAGCCAATGAACGGTTGGATCAAGTCCATCCTCATCGGGATTTCTCCTGGCCGACGCCGACCGTGGCAGTCACGCCGTCGTCGTTGAGAACGTAACGAATGATTTCGTAGAGTGCGTCGGGCTTTACTGGCTTTTGGACGAAATGGCGCGCGCCCTTTTGCAACGCCGCGAGAATATTGTCCTGGTAGCCGACGGATGAAACCATCACGATACGCGCGTCGGGATGCTCCTGAACGATACGCTCGACGGCTTCAATCCCCTCCATCTGCGGCATGGTGATGTCCATTAGAACGATGTCGGGTTTCGTGCGAGCGTATTCTGTGATGGCCGTGCAGCCGTCGCCGGCCTCGCCGATCACCTGGCCACCAAAGGATTCGATCATCTTGGCGAGGCTTTTTCGCGCGAAGACCGAATCGTCCACGACCAAGTAACGAACTGGCTCGCTATCTTGTTTTCTTGTCAAAGCTTCAAACTGTTTCATAACCATCTCCTTCAGAAAATCGGTCTCTATTAATCATCGCCGCTAGAAATTTTTGCACCGATGGGCTCCGCCGGTGCGCGCTCCGAGGCGCATTTGGATTGCAAGACACCGGAAAGGCTGGAAAGCGAAACGATACGCGAGGCAAAACCACGCTCGATTGCAGAGCGCGGCATGCTGTCGACTACACAGGAATCCGGGCTTTGCACGATTGTAAGGCCGCCTGCGGAACGAACCGCACCCATGCCCGCGGCGCCGTCGTCCCCCATCCCGGTCATGAGAACGGCGATCGCGTTGCTGCCAAATTCCTGCGCCACCGATTGAAAAAGGACATCGACCGATGGTCGGTGCCCGTTTACTCGCGGTTGATCAGCTAGTATGACGATATTGCCATGATCCATTCGGCGCACTTTCATATGACGATTTCCAGGACAGATCAATGCGCGCCCTGCCAGCAGCAAATCACCCGATTGCGCTTCTTTTACTTCGATCGCGGAGCATTCGTGCAGGCGCCGGGCAAACATATCGGTAAATCCCTCGGGCATATGCTGCACCACCAACAAGCAGCCGGGAAAATCTTCGGGAAGCTGCGAAAAAAGATATTGCAAAGCATTCGGACCGCCAGTGGAAATGCCGATCGCGACGACGCGCGAAGGCCAGTTGGGCATGGCCGTCGGTCGGCGCTCCTTGCGTTTCGCGGAAGGGACCGTAATGATCATCTTCGGCGCACCCGAAGCGGCTGCCACTTTTATCTTCAGCGCGAATTCAGCGGCGATATGTTCGATACGCCCCGAAGCAGCGTCTTGTGGTTTGGTAACAAAGTCGAAAGCGCCAAGAGAGAGCGCCTTCACAGTGATCAATGCGCTGCGATCCGTCTGCGCGCTGAAAACGATCACCGGGACATGGTGTTTTCGAGTGATCTGGCGGAGCATCTCTATCCCATCCATGCGCGGCATGTCGAGATCGAGCGTCACGACGTGGGGATGCAGTTCGGCGATCTTTTTCAGCCCCATCTCTCCGTCCATCGCGGTGCCGACAACCTCGATCGTAGGATCGCGATGCAACACTTGCGGAATGAGCTTCCGCATCAGCGCCGAATCATCGACCACCAGAACGCGAATCTTCCCGTTCACGCTATGGCTCCCACCGGCGGAATTCTCGACAGATGAGAAATTACGGCCGGTACGTTCAATATCAAAACGACAGTTCCATCGCCGAGTATCGAAGCGCCACTGACGAGCGGTGAAGTGACCAAGCGATCTTCCAGCGCTTTAATTACAAGTTCTTCTTCGCCCATCAAGCTGTCAACGGCGAGTCCAAACTTCCGGCTTCCCGACCCAATCACAATGACAAAAATCCGCTTCTCATGCGCGCGTTGGACAAGCGATTCGAGCCGTTCCAAGCGCACGAGTGTCAGAACTTGTTCGCGCAATTGAAAGACTTCATGATTATCCACGCGATGAATTTCGCCCTCCGTTACGCGCGTGATTTCGACCACCATTGCGAGAGGCACTGCATAGAGTTTTCCCGACACGTGAAACAAAAGCGATTGAATGCTCGCCAGCGTCAGCGGAACCATCAGCCGGAACGTGGTGCCCTGCCCGAGCTCGCTTTCAAGCTCGATAGAACCCTTTAGATTATCGATGGCGGATTTAACGACATCCAAACCGACACCACGGCCGGAAATTTCCGTTATTTCGTCTGCAGTGCTTAGGCCAGGCGCGAAAATAAGGTGCATGATGTCCGAATCATTTAGATGCGAAGTCTCTTCCGCTCTGACTATCCCGCGCTCGATGGCGCGACGCAGGATTTTCTCCCGGTCCAGTCCGCGTCCGTCGTCGGAAATCTCGATTACAACCTGATCACCCTCGTGATAGGCATCCAAACGTACGGTTCCGTGAGAGGGCTTTTGTGCCGCTTGTCGTTCGGCAGCAGTTTCGATGCCGTGGTCCGCTGCGTTGCGAACGAGATGGGCAAGAGGTTCAGCAAGAGCGTCGAGGATGCCCTTATCCAAATCCGTATTTTGGCCGGCGATTTCAAGGCCAATGTTTTTGTTACGTAGTTTGGCAACATCGCGCACGACGCGCGGAAATCGGCGGAAGAGTTGTTCCACCGGGACCATGCGTATTTTCATGACCGACTTTTGAAGTTCGCCCAGAACTCGAGATTGAAAAGCAAGTGCGTCGGCAAATTTGCCACGCAGCGGATCTTTCGCGTGCATCCGCTCGAACTCCGCGATGGTGCGCTGCAGCATGGACTTTCCGATGATAAGTTCACCGACTAAATTCATGACTGTATCGATCCGGCCGGCATCCACACGCAGCGTGTTTTCGGCAGCGGCATGGGCCAGACCAGAAGGGGCGCCACTTTCGCGCGATTCGTCCTGGTGATCGGGAGGCAGTTCTGTAGGTCCTGCCGTAATTCCGGCAGCCACCGCAGCGGCTTCCGACTCGACTAGAATCTCAAGCAGATCGCGCGAAACAGTCTCAGCCACGGAACATTTCAAGACCGCAATCTGCGCAACCACAGAGGGCACCTGACAATGCTTGCGTATCCAGTCGGCCGATTTCGCGCTGGAGATTGCCGCTTCAATTAAATTTGTGCTAGCAGCCTGGGCCGCGCTTTCCGGATGGAGAACCAAGACTTTTCCGGCGCCCTCCAGCGCTTTACGCACAAGCGCGAAGGCCGCTGCGGGAAGGAGGGATTCCGAATCGAGATGGAGTGCCACGTTATAGACTGATTCGCCGCGACGAAAGGCTTCCGAGATCATCAGCCGCTCGTATTCGGTCCAATCGAATTTTGCTTCATGCTGCGATTTTTCAGCCGGTAAAGGACTCCGATGCAGCAGTCGATTGATATGATCTCGCAGAGCGCCGCCGTCAGGAGGCTGAAGATGGTCTCGATAGGCAGCGAGCATTTCATGGAACGTGTCTGCAGCGGTTAGCACAACCTCGGGAATCAAAGCCGCATTTTCCTTAGCCAGCTCCGGAGTGAGGACATCTTCCAGTTCGTGTGCAAGTTCGCTAAGCTCGCGAAATCCGCAAGCCGCCGAATCACCCTTCAGCGTATGCACCGCGCGGCGAACACTCCGAAGATGTTCTTTATCGGATGGATGCTCTTCGAGCGCCAGGCCCGCTTCATTCATGCCCTGGAGAATCTCCGCGGCGCTTTCGAAAAAAAGGTCGCGAAGCTCGGATGCTCGATCGTCGGGCAGAAAGTTCAAGGCGTTCCCTCGATTTTCTGGTACACCGTGGCGCTGTTTTGATGAATCATGTGGAACTTCGTCGTGAGCCCAAAGAGGCTTTCGGCGTGTCCGACGAACAGGTAGCCTTCCGGATTTAAGCATCGGTGGAATTTATCGATCAGGCGCTTTTGCTCGGGCTCGTCGAAATAAATCATGACATTGCGGCAGAAAATCACATCGTTGCGGAGTGGGAGATATTCCGTCTTCAAATTGTGAAAATCGAACTGGACCAGGTTCTTCAGAGCGGCTTTGACGGAATATTTGTCGCCGACTTTGTCAAAGTAACGCAGCCGGCAAGTGTAATCCACCGTTTCCATCTGCGCCTCGGTGTAGATTCCCTGCTGCGCAGTAAGCAACGCCGAGTAGTTGATGTCGGAGGCCAGAATTTCCACCCTCCAGGGAGGCGGAATCAACGGCTTGGGCGTCGGCATCTCGAACGGCAGCGGATTCCTCAAGTAGTAGTAGGCCAGTGCGTCACACACCAAAAGCGCCAGGGTATAGGGCTCCTGACCCGTGGAACATCCGGCGCTCCAGATGCGCAGAGACCAGTCGCGCCGTTCCTGCTTGCGTTTCAGAATTTCCTCGAGAGTCACTTTTTGAAAAAGTTCAAGCTGCGGGCGAATTCGGAAAAAGCTGGTCTCGTTCACCGTGAGGTTCTCTAGAAGGGAAACCAGCTCTTGTTTACCCTCGCGGCTGGTAAGCAAACGGTAGTAGGTGTAGAAGGAATCCATCTGACAAGCTTTCAGGCGGCGCTGCAAACGATCGCGAAGGAAATGCGTGCGGCGTTCATCAAAATACATGCCACACTCCTGGTAAACCAACGTTTGCAGAAGCTTCAACTCCGCTTCGGTGAGTGGTACTTGCGTCGGGAGTGTGGTGGTAGACATTCGCTCCTCTGTATTGCCTCTTCCTGCCAAATCTAGGCCTATCTTTCCCTGCTGCCAGCCGGAACTGCGTCCGCCGATTCGGCTACGTCGTCCAGGCGGCGAAGTTCACCGCGCTGCAGAATTTTGCTAAGGTCCAAAAGGATGATCAGGCGTCCCCGTAATTTCCCAACGCCAGTTATATAGTTCAATTCGCCTTCTTGAAAAACATCATGAGGAGCTTCGATTTCCGAGGGTGGTATCCGCAATACCTCGGATGCGGAATTCACCATCAAGCCAATCAGGCGGCTTTCCAGTTCAACGACGACGATCCGGTTTTTCTTGCTAGGCTCGCCCACTTTTTCGTGAAAGCGCTTGCGCAAATCGACGACTGGAATGATGCGGCCGCGGAGATTGATTACACCTTCAATATATTCCGGCGCATTAGGGACGGACGTTATAGCAGGAACGCGCACAATCTCGCGAACTAGCGAAATAGGCACTCCGAACGTTTCCCGGCCGATACGAAAGCCTACGACCTGGAGTTCTTTATCCATGTCTGGGTCTATGCACCTCTACGAGTGTGCCAACTCTGCATATTCTTCCCGCGGCTGCCGCTCCGCCATGGAGGGTCCACGACGAGACGGATGACGGCGTGATTCGGCGAAGCCCTCATCAAGGACGAAGCGGTCCATCGATTCGAGCAGTGCGCGGGACAGCTTTGACATTTGTTCCGCCGCCGCCGCTAACTCCGAAGAACTCGAACTGGATTGTTGGACCAGTTCGCGCATCTTCTCCATCGCGCGCACTACGCCTTGCGCTCCGGATGCCTGCTCTTCCACCGAGGAATTGATTTCCTGTGTGATTTCGGTCAGTCGATTGGTGGCCTTTGCGATTTGCGTGGACCCGCTGGATTGCTCCATGGTCGCCGCGCCGATTTCTTGCGAGAATTTGTAAACCTCCGAGACCACGTCGGAAATCTTTTCGAGCGCGAAACTGAGGTCCTTGTTCAAGAGCAGCCCTTCCTGCACCATGCTCGTGCTCTTCTCCATATTGTCCACGGCCTCGCGCGCTTCCTTCTGTATGCCCTGAATCAGTTCGGAGATCTCCTTCGTGGACTGCGTAGATTTTTCCGCCAGCTTGCGCACTTCTTCGGCCACCACGGCAAAGCCCAAGCCGTGCTCGCCCGCGCGTGCCGCCTCAATAGCGGCGTTCAAAGCCAGAAGGTTGGTTTGTTCGGCGAGATCATCGATAACTTCGATAATTTTGCCGATATCGTCGGCACGACGGCCGAGAACATCAATAATTTCGGCCGAAGATTGGATCGCGTGGCTGGTGCGGTTCAATCCTTCCGTGGCCTTGTCCATGGTCACCATGCCGGTTTGCACTTCCTCGCGCGAACGGTGCGAGATATCTACGAGAAGCTTTGCGGTGTCGGCAACGCGCTGGATCGATGTGACCATCTGATCGATGGAAGCGGATGTCTCGGCGACGCTTGAGGCTTGCACCTGCGTATTCTTCACCACGTTCTGCACGTTGATGCTCATTTCGTGCATGGTACTGGTGACTTCATCGATCGCCGATGCGGCTTGCACGCTTACTTTCGCTGACTCATCGGATGCGCTCGCCATCTGCCCGGAACCGCTGGCTACTTGCGCGGCGCTGTCGCGCACCTGGCGAACCAGGTCGCGGAGACCTTGTGTCATTCGTGTGAAGGCTACGGCCATAGTGTCTTGCGGGGACCGTGGCCTGACGGAAACCGACAATTGGCCTTCGGCAATTGCAGCGGAGACCGCCGCCATCTCCTTCAGGTGGATAATCATTTTGTTGAAATTCGACGCCAGTATGCCTACTTCATCAGTTCGATGAATATCGATGGACTGGTCCAAGTCGCCCGATTCTCCAATTTGGTGCGCGACTTCGATCAGGTGATACAACGGTTCCTTAATGGACTTTGCGGTGAAGAAAGCGATGCATCCTCCAAGGAGAATCGCAAGCAGCGTCCCGACAGTCGTGATGATCGTGCTCAGCGTAGTGGCGGAAGCTGCGGAGGTGTTCGAATCATCCAGCGATTTCCGAACAGCGAGGCTTGCTTCATCCAGCACAGCGGAGGATTTGTTAAACCAGGAAGCGGGATCATGCTGTAGGTAAAAAATCTGCAGATCGGATACCGTAGCGTCGCCGGCGTCAACTTGATGGCGTTTGGCGATCATCGGCTTTGCAAAGTCCTCGGCCCAACTGTGTTCGCCGCCTTCTACTTGGACAAAAGCGGCCTTTAGAGCTGGGTCACTCGCTTTGTTTTCTACTTCCTTTAGAAGCGCGGACAAATCGGTGATGCCCTTGTTGGTCTTGTCTTCGTCGCGGAGGTCTCCGCTGAGCAGGTAATTGCCAAGGTACAAGCGGTTCTCCATCATCTGGAAGCGCACGCTCTCGATAGCTTTCACGTCAGAGAGGGTGGAAGCCACCGTCGCCCGCGCGTTGTATTCGCGGCGGACTGTGAAAATATTGATGATAAACAGAACCAGCATGATGGCGAGAACGGCGCCAAAACCTGAGTAAAGCTTTTTTCCAATCGTCATATTGTGACGCCTCCACTCCCCGCCCCTAAAACTTCCGCTCGCAAACGAGCGGTTCTGGCTTTAGTTCCCCTGATTGTTAAACGCAAACTCAACTGTCTCCGTGGTGTCTTTGGGAGCCGGTTCAAAACGCCATTTTTTTAGTACATCAAGCGCGGAGTTCACGAGCAGAGGGCTCCCACCGATGACTTTTGTGGTAAGCACATGACCAACCGCCGCAACCGTAGCTTCAATCTTTACTTTTCTCGTCACGTTCATCTGCTTCGCTAGCGAAGGATAATCCGGAACGATCCGCGTGCGAACTTTCCTCCCGGCTGATTCTGTTGAATTTTGTTGCGCCGAGGCCTTGGGTGTAACCGAGATCGATCCCGCGCAAAGCGCAATTCCCAAACCGGCAATGCTCAATCTCGATCTCATAACGACGCCCTCCCTGAGGGGATAACTCCGACGTCGGAAATTGCACGAGAGGTGCCATGCGGCAGCGTATATTTTGCCGTCCTCACAATCCGTTAAAACCACCGGGATGTAGTTGAGCGTCGAGGCTTTACCTCCGGCCGAAGAGTTCAAATAACAGAGGCTCTTTGGCCGGGACTGTCTCAGCAACCTGACATTTAGGTTCCTGCCGTCTCATGCTGCGACATTCGGCGATTGCTGGTTACGTAACATCTCAGCCCAGTCTCCTTGACTCAAATTGAGAAAGAGCCGTAACGTGTTTTACGTAACGCAGATTCGCGCGTAAGCCCCCATCCTCCATGCGTGCATTGAAACGAAGCGGAGATGTCTCTAGTCGTCTCGATGGCTCGTTTGAGAGCCTGCTGGCCCAGTTCTCCGCCACCACCCTGGAACTTAATCCCTCGTTAGGAACGCAGGAGTTCGCGCGCCGTCTCACTGCTCGGGCGGCAGAAATGTTGGGAGCACGCTCCGCCGTTCTAGTCCTGGCACGCGAATCGGATTGGGAGATCGCTGCGCTCAGTGGACCTGCCCATCGCTGGGACGCCATGACCCAGCATCGCTTGGCCGGAACCCTGGCTGAGCAGGCCATGTCACTTGCTTCAGAATTGCGCAAAGGACTAGCTGCGCGGCTGTTGGGATCTGGATTGGCCGATTCGCTCGGCTGGAAGGAGTTGGTACTCGCGCCGCTTTTTGGCAGCGAAGGAGAGCTTCTAGGCGTGCTAAGCCTTGTGGATTTGACGCGTGAGCTCTATCCCGCGGAACGGCAACTGCTCGAGGCCCTTGCCAGCCACGCCGCAGTCGCGTTGGAAAATGTGCGGCTATTCTCCCGCATCGAACAATCACGCAAGCAATGGGTACAGGATTTTGACGCGATCTCGGATTTCATTATCGTGCACGACGCAGCGAATCGTGTGCTGCGTCTCAATCGTGCACTGGCTGACCTACTGGAGGTACCACCCACCGAAGCGATTGGCCGCGACATGGGCGCGATGGAGCTGCTGTCGTCGGCAGCTCAACCAGGTTATTGCCCGTTCTGCAGAAATCCGCAAGCGTCACATGAGGAATTCATTCATGAATCTGCCGACAGGACATTCCTTGTCTCGGCTTCCCGTATTCATGGGGGACCCACAGACGAGCTTCGCACCATTCACGTCCTGAAAGACATCACTGACCGTCGCACAGCTGAGCGACGCTATCGACGCGAGCGAGATTTCAATAAGAATATTTTGAACAATACGCAGAGCATGATTCTAGTGCTCGATACCGCCGGTCTGGTGAGTTACGCAAATCGTCGCTGCTTTGAGGCAGGCTATAGCGAGCAGCACTTGTTGGGCCATGCACTCGTTCAGTTGGTCCCGCCGGCGCGGCGAGCTCTGCTCACCGAAGCTCAGGAGCGCGTGCTGCAAGGTGCAGCGCTCGATAATCTCGATATTCCGCTCTTGCGCGGGAACGGCACGACCGGGCAATTTTCAGTGAGCTTGAGTCCCATGCGGGACGAACAAGGAGACATTAACAGTATTGTTGTGGTGATGACCGATATCACGGACGCGGCCGACCTCCAGGCTAAGTTGATGCACACCGAAAAAATGGCAGCGCTCGGCCAATTGGTTTCCGGCGTAGCGCACGAAGTGAACAACCCGCTCGCCGCAATCGTCGGCTTCACCGATCTCCTTCTCGAGAACACAGATGTTCCCGAGAGTGCGAAAGAAGAGTTACAGGTGATTTTACAGGAAGCGCAGCGTACACGAGTGATCGTCCAGAATTTGCTTAGCTTTGCGCGGCAAATGCCGGCGCAGCGCGAGCCAGTACAAGTAAATTCCGTATTGCAGCAAACGGTCAAGCTTCGCGCATACGATCTTTCCAATCATGGAGTCGAGCTGATTGAAGACTACGGCGAAGAATTGCCTGTAATCGTCGGAGATCCGCACCAATTGCAGCAAGCATTTTTGAATATATTGAACAACGCTTACGACGCCGTTCACGAAACACGGCGTAAGGGGAAAATCGGAGTCAAAACATCGCATCGCAACGGGCAGCTGGAGATTATTTTTCGCGATAACGGGCCGGGGATTTCGCATCCCGACCGTATCTTCGATCCGTTTTTTACCACGAAAGAAGTGGGCAAAGGCACAGGGCTCGGGCTCAGCATTTGCTACGGCATTGTTCGAGCCCATTCCGGTGAAATTTCTGCTCGTAATAACCCCGATGGCATTGGATCAACCTTCATCGTGCGCCTTCCAGTGCTTGCCGACGTTGCGAAATCTGATCACGCGCAGGACGCGCAATGATAGGGGCCAGCATGACTCCGTCGGCGGCGCGCGGCCGCATCTTGTTGATCGAGGACGAACCATCCGTCGCGGCGTTCCTGCGCACTGCCCTGGAAAGGCGAGGCTACGAAATTACCTGTTCTGCGTCTGCTTCCGACGGCTTGCAGTTGCTCGCAACAGGAAACTTTCGCGGCATAATTTCCGACTTTCGAACTCCTGGAGGAATCACCGGCACCGATGTCCATGACTGGCTGATGCGGCACCGCCCGGAACTGGCGTCGCGGATCATTTTCATCACCGGTGACACGGCCAGCGCCGAAACTGTCGCTCTACTAGCGAGAAATGGCAGGCCCTGCGTTGAGAAACCCTTCCGCATTCATCAATTGATGGCGGCAGTGGAGAACACGATCGGAAAACCATGAAAGACGAATCCAAACTTCGCTTCTTGATTGTGGACGACGAACAAAGTATCCGGCGCCTCTGCATGACCGTCGGACAAGGACTCGGCTTCGCCTGTACCGAGGCCGAAACCGCTGAGTCCGCGCTCGAATTAGTGGAGACTAATCCGCCCGACATTGTGGTCACTGATTTGAAGCTGCCGAGCCTTTCCGGCGCAGACCTGCTCAAAAAGATACGCGAACAATTACCGCGCACCGAGACCGCAATTATGACCGGTCACGGCTCGATCGAATCCGCCGTGGACGCCATGCGGCAGGGCGCCTACGACTACATCGAAAAGCCTTTTCGGGTGGAGAGGTTGAGGCAGCTCCTGCAAAGAATGGCCGAGAAAGTCCGCCTGGTCGCCGAGAATCAATTCTTACGCGAGCGCGTGAGTACGGAAACGCAGCTCGACGGAATAGTTGGAACGTCGGCGAAGATCGAAGATGTGCTGCGCATGATTTCCAGACTGAAGGAAACGCGCACGCCCGTGCTGATTACCGGTGAAAGCGGCACGGGAAAAGAACTTGTCGCGCGCGCGATTCATTTCCGTGGACCGCTGGCGCAGATGCCGTTCGTCGCAGTGGACTGCGGCGCGCTGGTCCCTACCTTGATGGAAAGTGAGCTATTCGGCCACGAAAAAGGTTCATTCACCGGCGCGCTCAAGACCAAGGCGGGACTTTTTCAGGCCGCCAATGGCGGAACAATTTTCTTGGACGAAATCGGTGAGCTCCCACTGGAGTTGCAAGCCAAGCTGTTGCGCGTGCTGCAGGAGAAAGAAGTGCGGCCTGTCGGCAGCAATGTGAAAGTACCCGTCGATGTACGCGTGATTGCAGCGACTAATCGCGATCTGGAATCCGCATATAAGACAGGTACGTTTCGCAAAGACCTCTATTTCCGTTTGAACGTGGTCACCGTGCACTTGCCGAGTCTGCGGGAGCACCGTTCCGACATACCACAGCTCGTGCATTGCTTCCTCGACCGCTATGCTCCCGGAGAAAATATTCAAATCACACCCAATGCCATGAAGAACTTTCTGCAATATGACTGGCCCGGGAATGTACGGGAACTTGAGAATTGCATTGCGCGGGCAGTTGCGCTCGGCGATCATCACACGATTGACGCAAGCGATCTTCCGCCGGCAATTTCCACGGCACAGGATGCGGACGTCGCGGAAGCTAGCGATGCCGCGCTTTCCACCACTGCATTGGCCGACCTTGAACGCATTACTATCTTGCGTGTTTTCGAACAAGCAGGCGGTGATAAAGCGCTCGCTGGAAGAATGTTGGGGATTAGCCGCGCCACGCTATACCGCAAACTGAAGCTCTACAATATTCCGTTGCGGCCAACGCACAAAGACCACGTTCGAATGGCGTCATGATTGGTTGAGGCAACTCGACGTTTTCCTTCGCTGCAGGCGCACCAGATTCTGCCGCGACAATGAGACGCTTCGTCGCACACTGAGACGCAGCGAGACAACAGCTCTTTACTTCATCCTGCAATAACATGAAATAAAATCACTTAAGAATCTAACCGCCTGCCAAGCTTTGGCTCTTCATGTGCATTCTCCTGGTGGGGAGTTTTCTGCTCTTTGGGGTCTATCGCTCTGCTCGTTCTGAACTTCCCAAGCTTGACGTTACTGACAAATGATGAGACCGGAACGATTGGGGGACGCGTGTTGAGCGAAACGGAATTAGCGGCGATTCCAGAAGAGCAGACCTGCGCTGAGAAATTGGCTCAACTTTTTCCTGGAGTTTCGCCCATGCGCATACCAGTGCGCGTTCTGACCTTGGGTTCTGCGCGGAAACGCCTGCAGGAACAAACAGTAATTGAATTCGGCACGGCGCAGGAAGTTTTGTTCTCTTCAAAGTTGCCTCTGGAATTTGAAGATCACGTGCAACTGCTGAATTCAGATGGATCGCTCGATGCGTGCGCGACTGTAATCGCAGTGAGGTATCACAACGGCCGTAAAGCTGTGGCAGCTCGTTTTGTCGGATACATCGACAACTGGATTATCAAACCATGACCACAAACACGAATGTTTCGAATCCAAAGAACGCTGCAGGTCACTCCGATTTTGCTACGCAATGGAGCGAAGCGCGGCTCGCCTATCCGCTTTACGCGGCGCTCGCAACCCAGTTCAATTTCGCGCCGCTTCCGCATCCCGTGGGGGAATTGCCGCCACAGCGGCCCGCTCGTGATGTATTTGACGCGGATTTGAAGTGGTACGACACCATTGACGAGAATCTTCGCGCATTTCAAATTCGCCAACTTCCTCCGGAAGCCCTGAACGCCAGCGAAGAAGGCCTGCGGGCCTTCTTGCAAAGGCAATTGAGAAAACAAGAGAAGACTGCATCGGATCGCGACAAAATCGATTTGCTTCTCGTGCAGTACTTCGCGCTGTGCGCCCCGGAAGACCTCTACCGCAAGGACATCGGACTCGATGACGTCGCGCAAGTGCTGAAGCCAGCCCTGAGCGACGCGGATGTCGCGCCGCTGGAATGGTGCGCGCCTCTCGATCAGATCCTCGAAAAAATCGCCCAATGCCAGAGTTTACGGGACATGATGGAACACGGCCTGCTCGAACAAGGACGATTGGTGAAGGAATCGGCGGGGCCCTTGTTCTACGATCCGGCAGCGCTTATTGCTTTCTGCCGCTTTAATTTCTTGCTGCGCCGTGCCTTCATTCGCCTGTTGCATGCGGACTTGAATGCAGTGCACCACGCAATAGAGGCGCTCGATTCCATTGGAGTGCAAACCGTGGATTGCCGGCGCGCCGGCTTTTCTGCCGCCGAACCGACGATTCAGCTGCGTTTCTATTGTGAAAACTGGCGCCAGCCTTTTCATAAGGACTATACGGCTAATTCCGTAAGGCGAGCGTTTGAGCAATTGCTTGCCCTGCGGGCCGATTTAGAAGAGGCAGTTGGAACCGCTCAGGGTGGTCCTACTTGCATACACATTCCTAGCGAGAACGCCGCGACGCCTGTTGTCCATCACATCGAAGGAGAGCCGGCGATTCCGAGCACGCCCGCTCCAGCTGCTGTCCAAGTTTCACCCGCTAACTCTCCGAGCCCCAAAAGTACGAGCGATAGTGTTGCGAGTCACCCCGCAAAGACACCGCCAAGCATTCCACCGGCGGCGGTTCAGGCTCCGAACTCCGCAAACGACGGGCCTGCGGCGCCCACAAGCACGGCTGAAATGGAAAAGTGTCTCGAGGGAATTTGGGAACAACTGATCGCCGCTCCGCCATCCCGCGGCCGCTCAATGTCCACGGTCGTGTTGCAAGATACAAAAGTCTTGCTCTCCTCGTGGGAGGTGGGCGCGTTCGTAGCGGACGGCGGACAGGAGGCCGAAGACCTGCGGCGAGCTGTGGTGGCGCGAGCGTTGCTCGGACTTGCAATCGATCAGCGAAAGCGCTCTGGCGATCTTAGATCCCTGGCTTCCGCGCTAGTGCTGGCGCGAACGGAAGTTTCTTATTTTCAGGGACGCGTGGAACAGGCCAAGCGCGCAAAAAATACGGAGGCCGCGGTGAATCTTGGCATCAGCACGAAGCGGCTTCTTTCGTTCATCGAAGAAGCAGAAAAGCTTCAGCCCTAAAGTTCACGACAGGTGGGGGACCCTTTGAATCACGCCAGCGTCCTGATTGTCTCGGACGATACGGAGTTTGCTCGGTCGGTGGCGGCACGCTGGCAGGCTGAGCGGCACGTTCCGGAAGTTACCCTGATCACCAGCGATGTGTGGCGCGGTTCGAGCGCCACCGGATACGACCTGGCAATCGTGGGACCTGTTCGCGATCGTAAATCTTCTGAAATTCTCGCCACTTTGCACTCGCTACCAAACGTAACTTCTATTTGCGTTTGCGAGGACGAAAAAAATGTTTCCGCCCTTCAATCGGAATTCCCGCATTTACAGATTATTCCCCGCCAGGATGGCTGGACTTCGACATTGATTCTCGTCGCTTCCGAAGCGCTACGGCGCGTACAAGCCGTCATTCGCGCCCAACGCGCCGAACGCCTCGCAATCGAAAATCAGGCACAAGCAACGCTAGGCCGCTACATGCTCGAAATGCGCCCGAGCGTAAACAACGCTTTGACCTCGATTTTGGGAAACGCAGACCTATTACTTCTCGAACCGGAGCAGGTTACCGCCGAATGTCGCGACCAAATCCGAACGGTTCACACCATGGCTTTGCGGCTGCACGAGATCATGCAGCGATTCTCATCGCTCGCCGCCGAGATGCGGGCCGGTGAGAAAGAGTCTCAAGCTGATACGGAAGCGGTGTCTCATCGCCTGGTCCCCGGCTGATGACTGGCCTGCACGAAGCATGCAAGCGCCAGCAATGAAAGGGCTTGGCAGCACCTTCGCATTGCGAGAATTTCGGACGATTGGTGGCTGCCTAGTTGCAATCCTTTCTCGGGACTCCATTGTGGAGGCGGAGGCATGTTGAAGAAGATTCTAGTAGTAGACGATTCGCAGGCCGAGATTCGGCTCATGCAAAACATGCTGCAACAGGGCGGTTTTTATTCTGTCGGCATTTCCGACCCCACGAAGATCGAAGAAGCGATCGAGGAAGAACGTCCGAACGTGATTTTACTGGATGTCGTCATGCCCAAGCGAAATGGTTTTCAAGCTTGCCGCGACCTGAAGAGCCACGAATCGTATGCGCAGATTCCGGTAATCCTGGTCACTTCAAAAACCGCGCCCAGCGATCGCTACTGGGGCGAACAGCAAGGAGCAAATGGCTACGTCGCCAAGCCGTTCACTTCGGACGAATTGCTCAATGAAATAAAGAGGCTTGCTTGATGCCAAGTGAACGCGAAGACGCTGCTCTGCTGCATGCGGAACTCGCCGCCGGGGAGTTTCTCGAGAGCGACTCGTTCTCGGAAGCGCGCTTGCCGGAACGACAGTACTGTGTTTTTCGCGCCGGGCGCGAGCGCTTTTGCTTTTCCGTTCTTGAGGTGGAGGAAGTCGTGGATTGGCCAATCGTAACTCGCGTGCCTCTCGCACCCGCTTTTCTGATGGGTGTTTTCAACCTGCGTGGAACCATCGTCCCGCTGGTGGACATTGCTTTTACGGAAGGCCGACGTCCCGGAATGCTACCAAAGCACGTCGTGGTTGCAGCGCTAAAAGGCGACTCGCAAAGCGGAGACTTACGGCTCGGAATCGCCGCAGACGAAGTGATCGGCACCTACTCAGCAACGGAGGAATCGTTGCTGGATCAATCGCCTGCCGAAGTACCGCATTGCCGCGGGATGTTGCGTCACGATGATCGGCTCGCGCTGGTGGTGGATCTACGGCGCTTAACCGACGTTTTTCCGGTGCCGGTGATTTGATGCTCGCATTCGTAATGTTTCTAAGGTGCGGGACTGGGCTGATTTTATGGGCGGACCATTGTTTGCGCTCCGTTCTACGGGTCGCGCGGTAAACAAGTTTCTTTGGAGGAAGTCATGAAAGCTCGTTTGAGTTCCACAATTTGGTTGCTGGTGCTCTTCATCGGCGCCGCACTCTTCGGTGTGCTGGGCCTAGCTTACTATGCCGGCTCGCATTCCGGAGCTGGGGCTGATGCCATCTCATTCCCTGGCGGCAGCAATGGCGCCCTGGTTGGCGCGGCTGTACTCGCGCTTATAGGATGCGTCTCGCTTGTCTATGTGCTGAGTAAGCGCGTGCTAACGCCGGTGGCGGAGATTGCTACGTTCTCCGAACGCCTGGTCGCTGGCGACGTGCGAGCACGCGTGGAGATTGCCTCCGGCGACGAATTTGGATTCATCGCCGAGAATTTCAATCGCAGCGCCGCGAAGGTCGCTCATGCGGTGACGAACCAGCAAGCGCAAGATTCGCTCCAGCGCAGCATCACCGATTTGCTGAATACCATCAGCCAAGTGGCGCGAGGCGACTTGAATATTCGCGGTAAGGTGAGCAACGACGCTCTCGGAAACGTTGTAGACTCCGTGAATTTCATGCTCGACAACTTTACCAAGGTTCTCGAGCGCGTTCGCAAGGCCGCCGTCGACGTCAGCACCAGTGCGAATCAAATTCTCGAAGCCGCGGATGACATGACCGCCGGCGCAACGCAACAGGACCAGGAAATTACTAACACTTCGTCGGCAGTGGAAGAACTGACCGTTTCGATGAAACAGGTCTCGAACAATGCGGAAGCCAGCGCCGAAGCGGCGCGTCGTGCGCTGGATGCCGCGGAACAAGGCAATCGCGCGGTCCGCGATACGCTCGAAGGCATGCAGCGGATTCGTGCTTCCGTGCAAGCTACCGCAAAAAAGATCAAGTCACTGGGCGATCGTTCTCTCGAAATTTCAGAAATCATCAACGTGATTAACGACATTACAGAGCAAACCAATTTGCTGGCACTTAACGCGGCCATCGAAGCCGCCCGCGCCGGAGAAGCCGGCCGAGGTTTCGCAGTCGTCGCAGACGAAGTCCGAAAACTGGCTGAGCACTCACGCAGCGCCACGAAGGACATCGCCGCTCTAATCAAAGCGATTCAGGCGGAGACGAACGAGGCCGTTGTAGTGATGGAAGAAGGCACGCGCGAAGTGGAAGTGGGAGCTGGGCTGGCAGATCAAGCAGGAAAAGCGCTCGAGGCCATTTCGAGCGTTGTACGCCAGTCGGCGGAATTGGTGCAGGAGATTTCACTCGCGTCAAAACAGCAGGTGCGCGGTACGGAAGGAGTGGCAAACGCTATGCAGATCATTTCCGGCATCACGCGCCAGACCACGCAGGGTGCGCGTCAGACGGCCTCGACGGTGGGCAACATGGTGAAGCTGTCCGAACAACTCAACGAAGCCCTCGCGCAATTTCGCTCGCAATCCGGACGGCCCGAGGTCGCTGTCGCTGAGGAGTCGCGGCCCGCAACACCCGTGGGGGCGCATCGTTAACGGCGTTCTGGAGTGATCGGCGAAAGCCGGGCGCACAAGCATGCCGAACATGAGCAAACATTTCATTGCCGCGCATCTCACCGAGACAGAGCTAGGTGAAATGCGCGCGTTGATCGAGCAGCGCTCCGCGATCTTGCTGGATTCTTCGCGCGAGCGTTTTTTCTCGACTCGCATCCGCGAATATCTGGATGCGAAGCATATTGCAAGCGGCACGGAATTGTTGCGAATCGTCCGGGCTTCCAACAGCGAATATGACGCTCTGCTGGAACAGTTGCTCACACAGGAGACGTCTTTCTTTCGTTACCCCGCTGTGCATGAAGCGTTGAAGAAGCGGATTCTCCCGGAGGTACAGGAAAGAAAATTCTGGCAGGACCCGCGAACGCTCCGAATCTGGAGCGCCGGATGTTCGACGGGTGAAGAACCTTATTCGATCGCTATCGAGCTGTGCGACGCGTTGAAGTGTGCGGAAGCGTGGGAGATTGACATTTTGGCTACGGACATCAGCAGCCGCGCGTTGTCCCATGCCGAACGCGGTGCGTACGCCAAGCGTAGCTTGCAGGATGTTTCGCTCGGTCAGGTTGAAACGCATTTTTTGGCTACGAAACATGGATATCAAGTGAAGCCACGCATTCGAAAAATGGTTTCGTTCGTGCAGATGAATCTCGCCGAGCCAGTGTACTTCGGCAAGTTCGACTGCATTTTTTGCATGAACGTGCTCATGTATTTCTCGCAACAACGGCGGCTAGCGATCCTTCGCCGGTTTTACGATGCTCTCGAACCCGGTGGATATTTCTTCTTGGGCCACTCGGAAACTCTTTCAAATGTCGGTATGAACTTCGAGTCGATCGTGGCGGGTGATTGTCTAATCTACCGCAAGCCCATGGCAGTTGAGGCGTCCAGGACACTAGCGGTGGCGGAGGAACGCCCGTGAACGTTCCCAACCACGAATCCATCGAACTCTTCCTCCAGGAGGCATCCGAGAATTTGCAATATCTCCGGGAATATTCCGGGATGCTGCAAGAGCCGCAAACCAAGCCGGAAGATCTCGAGAAGCTTTACATCGCGGCCCACACGCTCGCCGGAACCTCCGCGAGCTACGGATTCCCTCAGTTTTCAGAAGTCGCGGCAAAAATGGCGCACATTTTTCATTACGCCATGAACGCCACGCTAACCGCCGACATGCACGGACCTTTGACTGAATTCATTTCTGACGCCATCTCGGTGCTTGAATTCGACCTGCTCCAAATCAGCTCCAGCGGCGCGGAAACGGTTGAAGACCTCGCCGCGTTCAAGCAGCGCTATTCCTTTGCATTTCCTGCAGCGCCTTCCGAGGCGGGATCCGGCTCCGACGCTGAATACGGTTCGCCGGGCGACGGCCGCCTGCCAGCAATGGAAGAAGCCAGGTCAGAAACGTCGCCGATCTCGTACGTCGACAAGTTGCCCGTCGACGGCGAAGTTCCCGACGAAGTGCTGGAATTTTTTATTCCCGAGGCTGAAGAGCATCTCCAGGTGGTAACCGAGTGCCTTCTTATGTTGGAGGCCAATTCGAAGGCGGAAGATATTAATCGCCTCTTTCGCGCCATGCACACGGTGAAAGGCTCTGCGGCTCAAGTCGGCCTGCATCGTCTTTCCGCTGTTGCCCACCGCGTGGAAGATCTGATCGGCGAATTGCGCGACGGCCACTTGCAACCGAACGCGGATATTATCGACATCTGTCTCCAATCCGTTGATGTGCTGAAGAAGCTGTTGCACCGGCAATGGGAGAGCGACGCGGAGATGCGCGCCGCCATCAATCCTCTGCTCGCGAGGATCGAGGAGTTGGCGCCAGAGGAAGAAGTTCAAGAGACAGCGGTAGCTAGTCATGACGTTGCCGCTCCGGAGGAATCGCGAAGAAAGCCCATTACCGAGTCTGCGGCAAGTGCAGCCCCTTCGGCCACACAACAGGTCTTGCCACAAGCGAAATCGGTGCGCATTTCGCTAGATCGTCTCGACCGCATGATGAACGCGGTTGGAGAGCTAGTCATAAATCGAACCCGCATGCTCGGTCGCTTGTCCGAGCTCGGAAAACTCGTCGAAATATTGAATTTTTCAAAGAGCCGGCTTTCGGGAAAGGTTGGAGACTTCCAGGAGAAACATGAATTTAGTCGCATCCGTGCAACTTTGATGCCCGGAAGCCACCCTCCACAGCGAGACACTTTCCGCGGGCATTTCGGGCATATGCCGGAGCTTCTATCCAGAGACGCCCTGGAATTCAGCGATCTCGAAATGGATCGCTACGACGATTTCAACATCTTGTCCCGGTCCTTGACCGAAATTTCAGCAGACGTAACTGAAGTACTTGCGCAACTCGAAGGATTTATGGGCCGCGTGGATTCAGATATCGACGAGTTCACGAAATTAGCTCATCACTTGCAAGACGAAATCACGGCAGCGCGCATGGTACCGATCGGCAATCTGTACACGCGCCTTTCGCGGACGGTAAGAGATGCATCAAAGGCAGCCGGCAAACCCGTGGAACTGTTGCTGGAAGGCGCCGAGACTGAACTCGACAACAATATTATCCAACACATTTCCGATCCGCTGATTCACCTCGTGCGCAACGCCGTCGCGCATGGGCTCGAAGACCCGGCAACACGCCAAAACGCCGGAAAACCCGAAAAAGGGCGCGTGGAAGTGCGCGCGTACCATCGCGGTAATCATATTTTCATCGAAGTGCAAGACGATGGTCGCGGCGTTGATTACGAAAACGTTCGCCGGCATGTGATGGAGTCCGGCACCATGTCTCCATTGGCGGCCGCGGAGTTGAGCGAACGCGAGTTGCGCGAGTTCCTTTTCCGGCCTGGGTTTACAACCGCATCCTCAATGACTGAGCTTGCAGGTCGCGGTGTTGGCCTTGATGTGGTGCGTGCAAACGTCCATGCGCTAAACGGTGAGATCGAAGTTCGCTCCGAGCTGGGCCGCGGCGCCTGCTTTACGGTGAAAGTGCCACTGACGTTGATTATTTCCCAAGCGCTGTTCGTTCGCTGCGGCACAGCCGTGTTTGCACTGCCGTTGGCAGTGGTCGAGGAAATTCGCCGTCTAAAACCCGCGGAAATCGAAGACGTCGGTGGGCAACTCCTTACTCGCGTGCGCGATGTTGTGACGGAAGTCGTCCGGCTAGACCTTCAGCTCGCGCTCCCGGCACTCGAACCGGTCAATGGTTACTTTCACATGGTCATCGTGAAGGTGGCCGGAAAACAGGTGGGCGTGGTCGTCGAGGAAGTCCTGGGCAAGGACGAGATCGTTATCAAGAATCTTGGTAATTATTTGCGGCGAGTAAAACTCTTCCCCGGTACAACGATTGCCCCGGATGGAAGTTTGATCTTGCTCATAGATCTTAACCGTCTGGTTTCAAGCGACGCAGCGGAGCGCCACACACTGTCTTCGTCTTCACCGGCTGCTCGAGTATTTGCGCCCGGCGCTGAAGCCGTTGCCGCGGGGAACATCCCGGCAGAGGCAGTGGACCCGGTCGAAAGCGACCGCGTCGTGGTGGTCGCGGACGATTCGATCAGCGTGAGGAAATTCGTCGGACGAATGCTCGAAAAGGCAGGCTATCGCGTAAAGCTTGCTTCTGATGGCCTGGAGGCTTCCGAGATTATTGCGGAAGTGGGCTGTCATCTGGTGATTACCGACCTCGAAATGCCGCGGATGAATGGCTATGAATTGCTGGCGCATCTTCGTCAGGACCCCATGACCTCGCGAATTCCCGTTCTTGTGGTTACTTCGCGCGCCGGAGCAAAACATCGCGACCGGGCCATGAAAGAAGGCGCATCTGGATTCTTGACCAAGCCGGTGCAGGAAGATCAGTTGATATCGACCATTGAGAGTCTGATTGACCCGGTGACGCCGAAGGGCCGTTCGGCGTTAAGGGTGCCGGTGCAGTAGGATTGACATGATCAAGGCGCCTGAAAAGAAAATACGAGTGCTCGTGGTGGATGACTCCGCATTCATGTGCAAAGTGCTTCAGGAGATCATCAACTCCGACCCTCAACTCGAGGTCGCCGGACAAGCTCGCGACGGCCGCGACGCTGTGACACTTGCGGAATCGCTGCGGCCCGACGTAATCACCATGGACATCAACATGCCCCACGTCGATGGTTTGCAAGCCACCGAAATGATTATGTCGCTACATCCGCGCCCCATCGTGATTGTGAGCTCGGAATCCCGCGAAGGCGCCTCCGGCACGTTGCGCGCGCTCGAATTGGGCGCAATTGACTTCGTTCCCAAGCCTTCCAGCGGAATTGATCTGGATATGCGCAGCGTGCGTGACGAACTGACTCGCAAGCTCAAGATGGCAGCGAAGGTTCGCGTAGTGCGCACGGCAACGCGCGTAAGGCCTTCGCCACCTCAAGCACCCGTCGCGACGAGTGGGAAACCTGCCGCTCAGGTAGCTTCGTCGCAAAATGGCGGCAAATTTCCGGTCGTGGTTATCGCTGCATCCACAGGGGGGCCGGCTGCGGTAATGCGCGTTGTAGCCGGATTGCCACGGGATTTTTCAGCGGCGGTACTTCTCGTGCTACATATGCCGGCGGCCTTTACGAAACAACTCACGCTGCAGCTCGCCGAAATTTCTAAATTGCCGGTGAAAGAAGCCGAAGCAAATGAGGCCGTACAGGCCGGGATGATTTATTTGTGCCCAGGCTCGCATCACCTGCGAGTTTCCCCTACTGGCAAAATCATGCTCGACCCAGGACTTCGGATCGAAGGCTACCTTCCTTGCGCGAATGCAGCGCTTGAAACAGTGGCCGCGTACTCGCGCACGCTGGCTATTGCAGTCGTGCTGACCGGTATGGGAAACGACGCCGCCAAGGGCGTGAAAACTGTAAAAGCCAATGGTGGTTACGTGATTGCCCAGGATGAGGCATCTTCGGTGATCTTCGGTATGCCTGCAGAGGCCATCAAAACGGGAGCTGTGGACGAAGTAGTCGACCTCAATGAAATCAGCGCGGCAATCGAAAGGCGTGTCGTTAAATTCTGTAAGCTCGTTCCCGTGGGAGCGCAATGAAAATTGCAGCTCAGGACGCGGTCAAATCGCGGAAGGCCCGCCGGCCGGAAGCGATAATTTTGTTTACTGTGTCGAATCAACTTTTTGCGATCGCCGCCGACTCCGTGCAGGAAATCCGCAGCACGGACAGTTTAGGTGCTGCTATGGAGATCGAACAGCAGGAAATTCCAAAGGTCCGCCACACGATCGAGCGCGCTCGCCGTACGTACTACGTGGTGAACGCGTGCGTGCATTTCGGCTTGAGAGTGGTGCGGCCGACTTTGGTTCTGATGTTAAGGCAGATACGAGCGGCCGTGCTCGTGGACAAGATCGAACGCATGGCGGAAATCTCGGGAATCCACGCCCTGCCGCGAGCCTTCGTCGGTGCCGAACGCCAATGGTATCGCGGTCTTGCGTACTTGGATGACCAAGTAATTCCCGTGATTAACCCCACGGGATTCTTGACCGCGGAAGAATTCGGACAGCTTGACGGCGCAATGGCAACGGCTTTGCGCAACGAATTGGTGGTACAAATATGAGCGCACCCAATAATCCAGATACCAAGTCGTACGTCCTGCTCCAAATCGGGGATCGTCGTTTTGCGATGCCTGCTTCCGAGGTCTCGGAATTGGCGCCGCCCGTCCGGCTACACCAATTTCCGCACCACTCCCCGTTGGTGTCCGGCATTATCGTCCGGCGCGGCAGGTTTGTCCCGGTGTATGACGTTTGCCCGATGCTCACGGGCAAGAATTCCCCGTCCCACCAGTTCTATCTCGTGGCCAGGCGAAAGTTCGCATCGGCCAGCGAACCGGCCGCCATTCCGGTAAATGGTGATTGCGAACTTGTTACCGCCGATCCTGTGCAAGTAACTAGTCCGGAATATGTCTCAGGCATTTTGATGGTGGGCGACGCAAGCATCGAAGTTCTGGACCTGCATGCATTGGTGGCTTCAGGTTCCGCCGAAAATAAATTCGATCGCACAGGATCTCTAGCATGAGCACGCTAGCAAATCTTCCGCGGATCCTGCTGATCGATAGCAACGTGTACTTCTCGAAGCGTCTTACGGATGCTTTGCAACAGCAAGGCTTCGAAGTGGTGCAGAGCACTCAGGTGACCTACGCACTCACTATGCTCGAATGGAACGCTCCTGCCGCGATTTTATGCGCTACAAACTTACGTGACATGGGCGCGCTTGAGATGGCGCCGATTCTTCGAGCCGACGTCAAGACAGCCAATATCCCGCTCATTGCAATCGGCGGTGGTGGAGATCAGGCCCTCTTGGAGGCTTATCGCGCGGGCTGCGATGATTTCGTTGATCGGCGCCGGTCGCCTTCGGACATTGCATCGCATGTACGAAGTTTCCTTTTGAGCCGGCAGGAAGGCTTTCAGCCTACCCAAATGCTTGCATCCGGTGACACGGACTTAAGCGGCAGCCTTTCGCATCTCGATCTACCGGGAGTAATTCAAATGCTCGGCCAAGCGCGCCAAACCGGCGCATTGCACATCAATGCATCTGAAACCGACGGGATCATTTTTTTTGAAGCAGGAGAAATTCATCACGCCGAGTGCGGCGGTCTCTTTGGCGATGAGGCCGTAACAGAAATCGTCAAGACCTGCCAGAGTGCCGCGAAAGGCGTCTACAAATTTGTATATGGAGCGGCAGCCACCCAGCGCACCGTCTTGCGCTCGGCTACCGACCTGTTGCTTGATGCTATGCGGGAATTTGACGAAGGCGAACGCAATGAAGTGGAGAACAAGACGCCATGAGCGAAACACAAAACCCCACTACCAACCGTATTCCAACGGTGTATTTCATAGACGATAGCGCGACTATGCGCGAAGTGATCAAGATCGCGTTTCGCAAAGAGAAGATTCAGGTAATCACATGTGCCGACGCCGCCTCGGCGCTCGAGCAGTTCAACAAGGTCCCCCCGGATGCGGTCATTACCGACGTGATTATGCCGGATAAGGATGGCTACGAAGTTTGCGACTACATCAAACAACATTATCGCTTCGCCAAAACGCCCGTAATACTGATGTCCGGAGTCGTGAACCGATCAGTGGCGGAACGCGCAACCGCGGTGAAAGCCGACGAGTTGATACGCAAGCCATTTCAGCCCCAGGATTTGATCGCTCGCGTTAAAAGCTTGTTGAATCCAAGCGTTTCTGGGACGACGCGCGTCGCAGCAGCTGATGATGAAGTTGAAACTTCAGCGCGAACGGCATCCCATGCGTTGACCGGTCTATTTAATCCGGATACCGCTCGAGTAGCCACCGCAACTCGATCCCAAGTTCCAGGAGCCGTAGCGCAGCCGCGTTCGACTCAGACTTTAGTAGCTGCGCCAGCTGCTTCGCCGTTTGCGTCCTCAACCCCTAGTTTCGTTTCCTCCACCAAGACACAGCCCGGCGCGGAGACAGTCGCGACTCGAGTTCCAGCGCAATCCTCGTGGGAAATTCAGAAGATGCGCAATGAGATTCGCCGCCTTGAGCTCTTCGTTAAGAAGCTACAAGCGGAACTCGAGGCCGAGCATCAGTATTGCGCTGCGCTCGAAGCCCACTTCAAAGCTTTGCAGGAATCAGAGGAGTCTCGCTGACTTGTAGCTTACTCAAGCCCTTTAGATTGCAGAAATTCGCGTGCTACTTCAGCAATATCGCGTCGTGCTCCGTCCACGGCATAGTTCATCTTCCGCATCTCCGTATCGGAAATCTTTCCGGCCAATTCTTCGATGGCAGCGTTCATACCGGGAAACCGATTCAGCGCCTCTTGTCTGACAATGGGCACCGCTTCGTATGGAGGAAAATAATGTTTATCATCTTCGAGAATGACCAGATCGCGTGCGGCGATTAATCCGTCCGTCGAATTCCCTGCGATGATGTCCACTTGCTCGCTTAGCAACGCACGATACAGCAATCCCAAATCAAGAATTCGAGGCGCCGCATTGAATTTAAGCCCGTAATCTTTCGCCAAGCCGGCATAGCCGTCTGGCCGTTCCATAAACTCGTATCCGAACCCGGCTCGCCACTCCCGCGTATAACGCGCCGCGTCGTCAATGGTTTTCAAATTCAACCGGCGCGCATCTTCCCCACGAACCACAATCGCAAATGTGTTGTTAAAACCGAGCGACGGCATCACTACCATTCCGAATCGTTGCCGATATTCTCTTTTCACCTGCTTGAACACCGTCGAAGGATCGCTTTGGATCGGATCATGCAGAATCGCGGTTAAAGCTGTGCCGGTGTACTCCACGTATGTATCAATTCGGCCGGCGAGTAGCGCCTGCTGGCAAATGTAGGAACCCGCCAAATAAAAGCGGCGGATTACCGGTTGATGAAGGCGGGCCTCGAGATGCTGTGCAAGAATTTCCGCGAGCAACGCTTGTTCGGAAAAGTTCTTTGACCCGATAACGATTTCACGCCGCTCGTCGCCGCACGACGCCAGAAGGAGAATCAGACCGAGCACGCACCAACTGCGCCACTTGATCATTGTCGCGCGGGACGCAGTCGCCGCTCCAACAAACTCAAGATGAAATCGGCCAGCAGTGCCAGCGCAGCCGCCGGAATCGCGCCCGCCAGAATCAATTGATCGTTGACCATTGCCAAACCGCGAAAGATAAATTCACCCAAGCCACCTGCGCCAACGGCCGCCGCAATTGTCGCGATCCCAATGGTCAACACCGTGGCAACGCGTACACCCGCAAGAATGGTTGGAACTGCGAGGCGTAACTCGACATGCCAGAGAATTTGGTTTTCCGTCATCCCCATTCCACGTGCGGCTTGTCGCACTGCTGCATCGACACTTTCTATGCCTGTGAACGTATTGCGAACGATTGGAAGTAGTGCGTACAACGTCAGCGCAACAATAACCAGCCGGTCGGCACGCTCTCCCAGCCATGGCACGGGCAAGAGAAATCCGAAGAGCGCCAGGCTTGGTATCGTTTCAGCAATATTGGCCCCGCCAAGAATCGGCTTGGAAAGCCAGGGGTAGCGCGTAACGATAATTCCAAGCGGCACGCCGATAGCTACCGCCAGCAACATCGCTATGCCCACCAGCCAAATATGCTCGAGCGTAGCCTGCATAATTTCGCGCTGGTGGCGAACAAAGAAATCAATAATGTTCATTCGCCCTCTCAGCTTCTTCATACATCCGGAAATTTGCTACATAAGCCGCCGCCATAGGTTCCTTCGCAGCTATAAATTCTGCGGGCGAATAAATTCCCGTGAGTTTACCCTCGTCGAGCAATGCGATGCGCGTAGCCAGCAGAAGAGATTCGCCAACGTCGTGAGTGACCATCACGATTGTTTTCCGAAGTCGCTGTTGTAGTTTCTGAACTTCCTTCTGCAGCTCGCCGCGAGTAAGCGGATCAAGCGCGCCGAATGGCTCGTCCATCAGTAAAATCGGCGGGTCCGCTGCCAATGCCCGTGCGATACCAACACGCTGCCGCTGCCCCCCGGAGAGTTCGTGCGGGTGTCGTTTCGCAAATTGGTCGTAATCCAAGTCGACAAGATCGAGCAGTTCCTTAACGCGCGCGCGCGTCCGCTCCTCGGGCCATCGCTCCAGCCGAGGCACCAGCGAAATATTCTGCTCGACGGTGAAATGTGGAAACAGTCCGACGCCTTGAATCGCGTAGCCAATGTGCCGGCGCAGCGCAATCGCGTTCCAACTGACGGTTGTTTTGTTTTCGACCAGAACCTGGCCGTCGCTCGGATCCAGCATGCGATTGATCAGCTTCAGCGCTGTGGTCTTTCCGGCGCCGCTACGTCCCAGTAGCGCCAATGTTTCGCCGCGCCTCACGGCGAACGTGAGATCGTGCAAGAGCGCTCGCCCGTTCGGCAAACGGTATCTGGCGTTCCGAAATTCTATGATGGGTTCACGCGCGTTATCTTGATCGGTTTCGGCTTTCATTAGGCGGTGCGAAGCACCGTGTCTGGCGAGGCTAACAAGCCCCACAGCGCGCTGTCAAACATGGGCAGCACCTCGGCCCGACGAACCATATCACTTACTACTGAGGAATTTGCGAATCGCGAGCAGCACGTCAACCATCATCGTTTCCGTAAGTTTCCCGGTGAACGTATTCTGTTGACTCGGATGGTATGAGACAAATAAGCGCGGCAACCCCGCAGGCAACTCGTAGCTCGCACTGTGGCGAAGCGGGTATTTTGCGAATTCCTTGATCTGTCCATCTCGCTTGAGCACTCCCAGGTAAGTGCGCATCGCAATGCCTCCCAACGCGAGGATGGCACGCGGCCGGATCAGCTCCAGTTCCCTTTCAAAATATGGCAGGCAATTCGCTAGTTCCGACGGAAGCGGCTTGTTCGCAGGCGGCGCACATCGAACAGCCGCCGCCACATACGCGTTCTTAAGCTTCAGTCCGTCCCCGCAATGCGTGGAAGTTGGCTTGTTCGAGAAGCCAGTCTCATACAGTGCTTTGTAGAGAAAATCGCCTGAACGGTCACCCGTGAAAACCCTTCCAGTTCGATTTCCACCATGCGCTGCGGGCGCGAGGCCCAAAATCATTAATTTCGCCTGCGGATCGCCAAAACCCGGAACAGGCTTGCCCCAGTAATCCCAATCCAAAAAAGCGCGCCGCTTCTCGTTTGCGACTTTTTCACGATAGCAGACGAGCCGCGGACACTTGCGGCAGCGAATAATTTGTTGATTCAATTGGTCGAGTGGTTTCAAGATCTATCCGAAGAAAACTCCTATGAATCCCGCAGACCGTTGCAAGCGTCTATTCTAATTGAGGAATGCGATCTCCTTGCGCTTTCCCCATTTCCTTCTAGGATGAGAGCGTCACAAAACCCTTAAGCACCCCTCCAATGGATAACACGCGCGAGAAAATCGTAATCGTCGAAGGAGACACCGCGAAACGCGAAAGTCTGCGAACGATGCTGGAGACTCCCGGCTACGACGTCTCTGGGTTCGCAACTGTCGCCGAAGCGCTCGATGCGATTCACAATGCCGAAGTTCACCTTCTCTTGATGGGCGCGGATGCCCGGAACGCAGCTGGCTCGGTCGCTCCGAACGCCCGCGAAACCATTACCACAATCCACGGTTCTGCTGCTACGGAAATGGTCCGGATAATTTTACTGGTAGGTTCTGACGCCGAGCAGCGTATCGAGGCCTTGAATTTTGGCGCCGACGATGCAGTTTCACTCCCGTTTGATCCGGGCGAATTGCTTGCCCGCGTCCGCACTCAATTGCGCGTGTCCCGCGAGCGGAAACAATTACGCGATGAAACGCGCATCGCTGTCGAGGGCCAGCAGATTGCCCACACTGCCTTTGAGGCACTCGCTGTCACCGAAAAGATGGCGAACGACGCGTCCTCGCTCAACCGCAAACTCAAGGTCGGATTCGGAGCTCTCTTAGCTACTGCCGTGGTTATGGCTGGGATTTACATCCTATTCGTCCGCACCGCGCAAAAAGAGACGCGCCAGGGAAACGCCATCATCGCCCGTCTCGAAGGTGGAATTCTTCGACAACAGACTCTGACCAACGAAGCGCGCAAGCTCCGCGCGGAACAGGGATCGGCGTTCGCTGCGACACCATCGAAGGATGAACTTCAAAAACAGGCCGCGGAGCTGAAATCCAAAATGGCAAGCGCCCCCTCCGATAATCTAACCGCCCTGCAGAAACAGCTTGCGGACACTAATGCGCGGCTGGCGCGCATTGAGAAAGACGGCCAAGGCGCGCAGACTCTTATTCCTGCGGACGTCCAGAGTGTTTGTTTGTTGCATGTTGCAGTCGCATTCCGGGATAAAAATAACGGCCAGCGTCTGCGCTACGCCGGACTGAATCAACAAGCCGAGCCGCTGCAGGATAGCGATGGCAATCCGATCCTTACCTTGGAAGGCCACGGGCCGGAAGTGAAGCTGGATGTTTTTGGCACGGGCTTTATCGCCGGTCCGAACGGACGCCTTGTTACCAACCGCCATGTGGCCGAGCCTTGGTGGAAGGATGATGAACTGAAAGTCCTGACCGATCAAGGCTTCCAACCAGAAATTTCAACTATTCGCGCATATTTCCCGGGAGATCCGCGCGCGTTTCACGCCGAGATTCAGCAAATTTCTCAGGAAACGGATCTGGCAACGATTCGCGTCGATATGAAGGATCTAAAGCGTTCTATTCTCATCGTCGATTGGGAACAGGGTGCAGCGGTGACGGGCCAGCCCGTCGTGTTAATGGGCTATGCTACCGGGCTCGCCGCGATTCTGGCCCGCGCCGATGAAAACACCGTGCAGCAAATTATCTCGCACAGTGGCACCGATGTTTCTCAAGTGCTTGACGACCTGGCGCGCCGCAATTTGATTCGCCCTCTGATTACCCAAGGGCACATCGGCGACATTCTTCCTGATAAAATTGTTTTCGATGCGCAGACCACTTCTGGCGGATCCGGCGGCCCACTTTTCAATCGGCAGGGAAAAGTAATCGGCGTCACATACGCGGTGCTGCGGGGTTTTGGCGGTTCGAATTTTGGCATTCCGATAAAGTTCACTAAGCCACTGCTCGAATCTCAACCGGCAGGGCCTTGACACCCCCGTATTTGCAACACCTCTCTACGCCGCTTGTCCGAAGCGCTATAAATTGACATCTGCATGCCGCGCAACTAGCATATTTACAGCGATTCTCCCTTTAGGGCTCACCTAAAGGTGTATTCCGCCGCGTCAAATTTGGCGTAAATTCGCCCATGGAAATTAGCGCTCGCTCGAACACCATTCTGGATCGAATTGTCGAAGCACGCTGCAACTCAGTTGCGCGCCGCAAGCGTGTCCTTCCGGAAGTCGCGCTCAGGATCGCTGTGGAGAAGAAAGTCTCGCCTCCCCGTGATTTTCCAGCCGCCCTCACCGGTCCTGGCGTTCGTATCATTGCCGAGCTGAAGAAAGCGTCTCCGTCTCGTGGCGTAATTCGCCCGGAGTTCGCCCCTGCGTCGCTCGCCACGAGCCTCGAACAAGCAGGTGCGGCGGCCCTTTCTGTACTCACTGAAGAAGATTTCTTTTCCGGTTCCTTGGCGGATTTAAAAGAAGCCAGCCGTATCACCAAGGTCCCGATCTTGCGCAAGGATTTCATCTTGGACCCATGGCAGATATGGGAAACACGCGCAGCAGGCGCTGATTCTTTTCTTCTGATCGCCGCCGTTTTGAAAGATAAAATCTTTCGTGAACTGCTTGCTCTGGGACGTTCGCTAAATATGGAGCCTTTAGTCGAGGTTCATTCGCGCGAAGAATTGGACCGTGTGCTCTCTGCCGACGCGAAAATAATCGGCGTCAATAATCGCGACTTGCAAGATTTCAGCGTGCATTTGAAAACATCGCTCGAACTAGTCCACGCAATACCGGACGATTGCATCGCCGTCAGCGAGTCCGGTTTGCGTACGCATGAGGACTTAGCTCGCCTCCGCGACGCGGGTTTTGATGCTTTCCTTATCGGCGAGCATCTGATGCAACAGAATGATCCCGCGCAGGCCTTAGGACACTTGCTTCGACCTTCTGGGGCGGACAATTCGGTGGCATAAGCCGGAAAAACCAATGGTGAAAGTGAAAATATGCGGGATCACGAACTTAAAGGACGCCCGCCACGCGGTCGAATCAGGAGCGGATTTCATTGGATTTAACTTTTACAAGCGCAGCCCACGCTACATAACTCCGAGCGCGGCTCGACGAATTCTGCGGCGCTTGTCTCAGAAAGTTAAGTCCGTGGGGATATTCGTGAACGAACCGGAAGAAAAAATGCTCGCGGTCGCCCGACAAACCGGCCTGAACTATCTCCAGCTACACGGTGAGGAATCGCCGCAAACCGTCGCGCGCCTTAAGCGAACTTTGCCGGTCATCAAAGCGGTCCGCGTGCGAAATTCATCATCTATTGCCAAGCTCGCTCGCTACACACACGCCGCTGCATTCCTGCTGGACGGGTTCGATCGCCGCCAGCATGGCGGAAGCGGCAAATCTTTTAAATGGGACATAGCGCGTCGAGCCAAACCTGCCGGCCATATTTTCCTGGCCGGCGGACTGACTCCGGACAACGTCGCCAGCGCGATCCGCTCCGCCGGGCCGTACGCGGTTGATGTCAGCAGTGGCGTCGAAGCAAAGCCGGGCAAGAAAGATCCCGCGCTTGTAGCGAGCTTTATGCGAGCCGTGCGCGCAGCGCAAAGGACGGTACGATGAGTGCGGCACCGAAAACGATGCCGGATCCCCGCGGACGTTACGGCCCCTTTGGCGGCCGCTACGTTCCGGAGACGCTCGTCGCGCCGCTCGAAGAGCTCGAACGAGCATATGCCGAGGCTCGCGCGGATCAGAAATTTCAGAAGGAACTGGACGATCTGCTCCATAATTTTGCCGGCAGACCCACTCCGCTGCAATTCGCCTCGCGGCTAACCGAACAACTCGGTGGCCCTCGCATTTATCTCAAACGCGAAGATCTTCTCCACACCGGCGCGCACAAAATAAATAACGCTCTTGGCCAGGGCCTTCTCGCCGCGCGCATGGGCAAAAAAAGAATCATCGCCGAAACCGGTGCCGGCCAGCATGGCGTTGCAACAGCTACCGTCGCCGCACGCCTCGGCCTCACCTGCACAATTTATATGGGCACCGAGGACATGGAACGCCAGCGCCTGAACGTTTTCCGCATGCGTTTGCTCGGAGCGGAAGTAACAGGCGTCGATTCCGGAAGCCGCACGCTAAAGGACGCCATCAACGAAGCCATGCGCGATTGGGTAACGAATGTACGCACCTCGCACTACCTCCTCGGTTCTGTCCTCGGCGCGCACCCGTATCCCCAAATCGTGCGCGATTTTCAGAAAATCATTGGACAAGAAGCTCGCGAACAAATCGTCCGCGCGGAAGGACGCCTCCCCGACCATCTGATTGCCTGTGTGGGCGGCGGTTCCAACGCGATTGGCCTTTTCCACGCGTTTCTCGGTGACACCAGGGTAAAAATGATCGGCGTCGAAGCTGGCGGTCGCGGGAAGTCACTCGGCGAGCACGCAGCGCGGCTTGCTGCTGCGAAGGGATTTGCAGGCGCGCGCCCCGGTGTCTTGCAGGGAACATACACGTATTTGTTGCAGAACGCCGACGGACAAGTTTCAACGACCCACTCAGTCTCCGCCGGCCTTGATTATCCCGCGGTCGGTCCTGAGCACTCATGGCTCGCGGAACAGGGTCGCGCTGAGTACACGGCCGCAAGTGACGAAGACGCCGTGGAAGCTGCTCGCACTCTCGCGCACATCGAAGGAATTATTCCCGCGCTCGAATCCGCGCACGCTTTGGCGGAATTGATCCGGCGCGCGCCAGAAATGAGTCAGAATGAAGTAGTGATCTTGAATCTTTCCGGCCGCGGCGACAAAGATATGGAAATCTTTTCTCGCTATGTCTAACTCTTCCCCACCGAGGTTTTCTGCTGCGAACGAATCAAGCGCTCGCGCAAAACAAACGCCCTCTGCCGAAAAACGTGCCGGAAGAATCGAACGAAAATTTAGAACGCTTGCGGACGCCGGCGAACTCGGGCTCGTAGCCTACATCACCGCCGGAGATCCTTCGCTCGAAGCCAGTGCCAAACTCGTCCTCGCGGCCGCGGAAGCTGGTGCGGACATTATCGAACTCGGTGTCCCATTCAGCGATCCAGTCGCGGACGGTCCAGTCATTCAGCGCGCCAGCGAACGCGCGTTGCGCAGCGGGACGACTCTCGCCGGCGTGTTTGAACTCGTTCGCCATCTGCACAGGCACACGGATGTCCCTCTCGTCCTGTTTAGTTATTTCAATCCCATCCTGCAGATGGGTCTGCAAAAGTTTGCCGAAGCTGCTGCGTCGGCTGGCGCTGACGGCGTTTTGGCCACCGATCTGGCGCCAGAGGAAGCGGACGAATATCGCGCCGCTTTGCAAAGTCGAAATCTCGACACTATTTTTCTTGCCGCTCCCACTTCCACCGACGAGCGCCTCGCGCGCATCACAAAAGCTTCAACTGGCTTCGTTTATTTGGTCTCGCGCACCGGCGTCACCGGCACGCGGGATGCCTTGCCTGAAGGACTGCCAGCGCTCGCGCGTCGCGTTAGATGTTTCACGACGCTGCCGGTTGCCGTTGGTTTTGGTATTTCTCTGCCCAGTCATGTAAGCGTGCTTGGAGGCATCGCCGACGCTGCTGTGGTTGGCTCCGCGCTCATGGCTGAAGTGGAAGGCGCTGTTTCTGTGGACGCCGCAGTCGCAGCCGTGGCAGCTCGCGTTCGCGGTTTGAAGCATGCTGCCCGCGCTGGACTCAGCCAGCGCTCGGGCAAGTCCAAAACTCCTGCGGCCGAATGAGTTCTACAAAATGCCCGCTCATTTGCAGTAAACTCCACGTCGCAATCATCGCGCAACGCAACTAGAGGAGACCGATGGATAAGCGTGTAGCCGGCGCTGAGGCAGCTATCGCGCGCGTTCAGGATGGCGCAACAATCCTGCTCGGAGGGTTCGGCCTTTGCGGCATTCCTGAAAATCTGATCGCCGCGCTGCGAAACAAGGGCACCAAGAATCTGACGCTCGTGTCAAATAACGCAGGCATCGACGATTTCGGGATCGGTGTTTTGCTGCAGAGCAAGCAAGTAAAGAAAATGATCGCTAGTTACGTTGGTGAGAATAAAACTTTCGAGCAGCTCGCCCTGAAAAAGGAAATCGAAGTGGAGTTGAACCCGCAAGGAACGCTCGCAGAGCGCATCCGTTGCGGCGGCGCAGGTATTCCGGCGTTTTTCACACCCACCGGATACGGGACGCTGGCAGCAGAAGGAAAAGAAGTGCGGGAATTTAACGGCCGCCCTCACATTCTCGTGCCGTCTCTTCGCGGCGATTTTGCTTTCATCAAGGCCGACAAGGGCGACCGCTGGGGAAATCTTGTTTTCCGCAAGACGGCTCGAAATTACAACTCAATAATGGCCACAGCCGCGAATTACGTCATCGCGGAAGTCGAAGAGATCGTCGAACTGGGCGAACTAAATCCGGATTGCATCCACACGCCCGGAATTTTTGTCGACGCCGTCTTTCAAGGCTCAAATTACATGAAACGCATCGAACGCCGCACCGTCCGAAAACGCTAGAGGGAATCATGCCAACTGAAATCGACAAGCGTGAAATCATCGCCCGCCGCGTCGCCCGCGAACTCCGCGATGGTTACTATGTGAATCTCGGCATCGGATTGCCTACCATCATTCCGAATTTTCTGCCGCCTGGCATCGAAGTCGTTCTTCAGTCAGAGAACGGCATGCTCGGCATAGGCCCCTATCCATTCGAAGGAGAAGAAGATCCCGACCTGATCAACGCCGGCAAGGAAACCATCACCGAAATTCCTGGCTGCTGTTATTTCTCGAGTGCGGATTCCTTCGGAATGATACGCGGCGGCCGCGTCAACGTCACCGTGCTAGGTGCGCTTCAAGTGGACGAAAAAGGCAATCTTGCCAACTGGGCTATCCCGGGAAAAATGCTGAAAGGCATGGGTGGCGCTATGGATCTTGTGGCCGGCGCCAAGCGCGTCATCATCGCCATGGAGCACACCGCTAAAGAAGGCCGGGCTAAAATTGTAAAAGAATGCACGCTTCCTCTAACCGGAGTCGGCGTCGTGAATCTGATCGTCACCGAGCTCGGCGTTATCGAAGTTACTCCGCAGGGCCTGGTTTTGCGCGAAGTGGCTCCAGGCGTTTCGCCCGAGGCCGTGCAGAAGCTCACCGAGCCTGTTCTGCGGATCGCATCCGACATGAAAGTGATGGAAAGTTAACCTGGCTCGCTAAGATAACTCTTGCGCATCGTCTGGCAATCCCAGCACGGCAGAGTGAGATACCATGATTTGACAGGGATTCAGGAGATGAAATGGAACCGCATTCGATCGTCGTAATCAGCCTGCAAAATCCGAAGGAAAAGTTATGGGGCGAACTTGTGGACATCACGAATTCCGGTGTTACCGTGCGCGGAATCGATCTCCATTCCTTCGACGATTTTGTGAGCCAGGTACTGCACCCAGAAGGCGACCGCATGGGTTTGCCGACTTTATTTTTCCCTATGCTTCGGATCGAGCGGGTTGCACTGGATGAACCTCGCGGCTCTATTCCATCACTCGCTGAAATGTTTGAGAAGAAAACGGGCCGCTCGCTTGCGGACTATCTAGCGCAGTTTGCTTGAGCTAACATATTGCGACTAGCTGGCCGAATGATTTCATGAATAGCCGAATTTTTACCGTCCCCAATCAGCTCACGTTCCTGCGCCTGGCTTTCCTGCCAGTCTTCATTATCACCATTCATTACGAGCGCTATGGCTGGGCCATGGCCATCCTTGTAGTCGCCGGCCTGACGGACGCTTTGGACGGTTTTCTCGCGCGCGGTTTGAATCAGAAAACTCCGCTGGGAGCATACCTCGATCCCATCGCGGACAAGCTCCTCGTCTCTTCGTCCTACGTTGTTTTGGCTCTGCACCAGAAAATTTCTTGGTGGCTGGCAATCCTTGTTATAGGAAGGGACGTTTCTCTCCTGGTCGCAAGCGCCGTAGTTTTGGTCACCGTTGGTTACATTTCTCTGCCGCCAAGTATTTACGGCAAGGCCACCACATTTTTCGAGCTTCTGCTCATTTTTCTGGTCTTACTGTTAGCCATTTGGAATAACCACGCGCTCGAGATCGTACGCGACGTCTGCGGATATTGCGTGGCGGTTTTTGTATGTATTTCAGGCCTGCATTACAGCATCGTGGTCTCGCGCCGTCTTCACGCCGGAGGCTGAGAATCCTGTCACACCCTGGCCGCTCGTTTATCTTGCCTGGGACAATTGGAAGACCACTGCTCCTAGACTCGCCATCACGATGATCGCCGTGGTCCACCCCAGCAGATCCGCCCGCGTGCGCTCCTCCTGTGACATCGGTGGGTGATCCGCCATCACCTTTCCAAGTGCAAATCCGCTCAGGAATCCACCGAGATGCGCGAAATTGTCGATGCCCCTGAACACGAATCCCATGATCGCAATATAGATCAGCCATTTGATGAGTTGGCTTCGCAGCATTTGCATGGCAGCGTTTCGCCGGTTCGTGGTAAGCGCGAGCAGCAAACCAATTAACCCCAGCAAGGCCGCCGATCCGCCAACACTGAAGCTTCCAACAAGACTGCTGAGGATGTAACCTCCCACGCCTGTCACGACGTAGATGAAAAAGTATCGTGCGGAGCCATATAGCTCTTCAATCTGTGGGCCAATGTCCATCAGCACCCACATGTTAAAGGCAATATGCATTAGGCTTCCGTGTAGGAAAGTCGCCATCACAAGCCGCCACGGTTCCTTTATATCAGTCGGCCAACGCAGCGATGCTCCAAGCTTTATCAACACGGTGCTATCGATTGCTCCGAAATTGAAGATGCCAAACAACCCGCCACCCGGCGCTTGGAATCCGCTGCCGCGAATCGTGGCCAACAGGCTTGCGCCGTAAAGTAAACAACTTAAGCTTAGAATTCCATAGGTCACTGGCGAAGTTGTAGGCAATAAACGGCTCAATGACCGGCTTGCAGCCGCCATGCCAAAGTTCATGCTCGCTCCGCACTGGTGGCATCGCGTGGCACTCGCCCCCACGAGCGTGCCACATGAAGGACAAAGTCTTGGGCGCGGAGCTTCGCGCTGTCCGCCGCCAATAAGACTGTTGAATTGTTCGCGGATTCGGTCGAGTTTGTAACGCAGTCGCGGAGAAAGGGCCAATAGGGTTCCTTGCGAGAATGTGTTTGCGTTCCTATAATACCTAAGATGGGTCCAAACGAGTGAACCGGGAAGCGGCGTGAGGACCACGGGCCTGCCTGCATGTATCTGCCAAGAATCGGATCACGTTTTAAGTTTTCGTTTCGCGGGCGTTCAATCGTTGCCGTTAGTTATTGCTGCGCTGCTGGTTCCTGCGATCCTCGGCGGCTGTGCACATCGTCACGCCACAAATCAGCCCGCGCAAATTCCCTCTTCAGTTCCGTCAGCGAGCCAGCCGCGAGCCATGCCAAGTCCATCCAGGCCGTCAGGCCCTCCGCCTGCAAATGAAAGGCGGCCCGTCATGCCTGGAGAATACGTCGAGGAAGGAGTGGCCTCGTGGTATGGCGTTCCGTTCAACGGCCGCCGCACATCTAATGGCGAAATTTACGACATGCACGAATTCACCGCAGCGCATCGCACCTTGCCCTTTGGCGCCGTAGTCCGCGTCACGAATCTCCGCAATGGCAAGCAGACCCAGGTTCGCATTAATGACCGAGGGCCCTTCGTCGCCGACCGCGTAATCGACGTTTCCCTTTCTGCCGCGCAAGCAATCGAAATGGTAGGCCCCGGCACGGCACAAGTACGCCTGGAAGTCATCGCCGGTCCGAATCCCATGACTGGCGTGTTCGCCGTCCAAATAGGCGCGTTCTCCAGGCAAGAGAACGCCGAGCGGTTAAAAGCTGCAATGGAAGCTCGCAATCTGCCCGTTGCTATAGCCACCTACGATTCGGCGAATGGCTTGCTTTACCGTGTGCGCGTTGGCCGCTTGGCCACCGAGGACGCCGCAAATCAGCTTGCCGCCCAGCTCCATTCCACCGACCAGTTCACAACTTTTGTCGTGCGCCTCGACGAATAATTCTTCGCCCGTCGGATTATTTGTGCTTCATCTCGTAAACGCCGTCCCAATCCGCTCCAGGTCCTTCCGCAAGATATTCCTCGCAACGTCCCAGAAAAACGCGCGCCGGCCCATCTTTCGGCCATTGGCGCAGCACCTCTTCGAATATTGCTCTTGCGGCCCGCCAATTGCGTATTTTATATGCTTCGCGACCACGGCCGAATATCTCGACCAGGCTTTTTCCATCGTTGGCGGCCAACTGCTCGCTCAGAAGTTCGAATATTGTGACCGGCTGGTTTTTCCCTTTTACCCGAATGAAATCGATCTCGCGGATGATCATCCGCTCGTCTGTAATGTCCTTGCGCGTGGATTCGGTGATTAGAATTGTCGTCCCGTATTCTTTATTCAGTCCTTCCAGGCGCGCCGCCAGGTTTACGTTGTCGCCCATCGCCGTATACCCATAGCGCAACGCCGAACCCATGTTTCCTACCGAGGCGATCCCGGTGTTGATTCCGATCCCAATTTCCATTGCAGGCAAGCCATCCGCCACCCATTTTTTTTGTAACTCTGCAAGCCGCGCCACCATGGCCAGTGCAGCTTTGCAGCAGCGCTCGCCATGTTTTGGCTCTGTGAACGGCGCGCCCCAGATCGCCATCACCGCATCACCGATGTACTTGTCCAACGTTCCTTGATTCCGGAAAATAATACGCGTCATTTCCGTTAGATAACCATTCAGCAATCGTGCCAGGTCTTGCGCATCAAGCACTTCTGAAATGGTTGTAAATCCTCGCACGTCGCTGAAAAGCACGGTGATTTCAGTTTTTCGCGGCGTTACCAATCCCGGATCGCTCAGCACTCGCCGTATCACTTCCGGGCTCACGTATTGTTGGAACGCGCCGCGCACTTTGCGCTTCTCCTGTTCCTCAATCAAAACACGATAAAGCGCTACCAGACTCACATTTGGTACCAATGTGAATAGCGAGGGCATAATAAAGTTCAGCCACCAGCCATGTAAGAACGCCCAGTAAACTATCCCCACAAACGGAATCAGAAGTGCCAGGCCAAATGCCATCCAACGTGGCTGAACGATGGCCAGCCACAATCCCAGTGGAATTCCAAACAGAAATATAAATTCTGCGTCTGTGAGTGCCTGCGGAGCGCCGCGCGTCAGGAATTTCTGGTTCAGTATGTTATCGATCAGGTTTGCATGAATCTCAACACCCGGAAAATCGATGGCGCCAAACGGAGTCGCCCGCAAATCCGCGATCCCGGTGGCCGAGGCGCCCACCAAAACGATTTTGTCCTTGAAAGTTCCAGGCGCAAATTTCTTTTCCGCTGCGTCGGCAAAAGAAACGTACGGATAGGTTCGCACCGGCCCGTGATAATTAACAATCATCCGGCTCACGTGGTCCGGATGAACCACCAGCTTGGGTCCGAATTCGACGCTCGACACTCCTCCGTCGCCGTAATTCAATACCGTTTGGTCGTTCGTGAGGCCCAGATAGAGTCGCAGAGTCTGCACATCGAGGGAAGGATAAAAGTCCCAGTTCGCGCGGTCGGCATCGCGCCCATAAGGAATTGCCAGCGGCATCTGACGCACCACGGTATCCGCATCCACAAAAATGTTGAAGAAACCGCAGCCACCTTGTTCGGATGCAACCGCACCAGTCAAGAGTTCGGTATTCGCTTCTGCCCCGTGAGGTACCAAGTATTTCATTTCGTACTGATCTATCAAACGAAGACGACTCGCGCGATCGGCAGACGGCTCCGGGTGAACCAGTGGAAAAGGAAACAATGCAATCAAGTTCGCATAGCGGTCAAGCGCCTCATTGGAAACTCCTTGAAGGTCCGTTTTCGTGTATAGGAAATAATTCCCCAACACAACGCTCCCAAATCGACGGGTCGCATCCGCAAATTGTTGGTCGTAGTTGTACTGCTTTTTCTTGCGTTCGATTTCCGACTGCACCGCGGCATTCGCCCCTTGGCCTTTCGTTTTTTGCTCGGCCAGGCTCGCTGAAAGATCCTGCAACGGACGCGCCGTCTCATCTGCCTGGCTGAACGTAATGTCGAACGCCACCACGCGAGCGCCGTCCTCACGCAGCGCATCAACAAGATGCGCAAAATAAATCCGCGGAAAAGGCCAGTGACCCAGCGCCTCCTGCGAATGTTGATCGATGTCCACGATTATGATGCGCGGGTCCGGCTGCACGCGCCCGCGGTACTGAAAGCGAAGGTCCAACGTGCTTAGTTCTAGTTTCGAGACGAAGTCGAAAAGTGGCATCGGTCGTTCGCCCACGAACGTGACGTAATAAATAGCCAGCGCCACCAAGGTGATGACGCCGCTTGTTACGAGCGAACCTTTATGCTGCCACCATTGCTGCAATAGCCCGGGACCCTTGGGCGCGCTAAATTTGGTCGTTGTGGCCATGAATGCCGCGGTGTCGCGGAAAAACCGGAAAGCACAAGTCGCGCAAGGCTAGCAAACGAGTGCCCCCGATTCAAGGTTCGCGACGGGTCCACTTTCATCCGGTGCCTGTGCCGGTCGGCAACCTGCCAATTTATGGCATCGCTGTGTTCCGTTCCTAGCTTCCGTTATACTGTGGCACGCGTTCCAATTTCAGCGATTACCATGTCGGCGAAGAAACAAGTTTGGTATATCGAGGGTTCGGCCGCTGCCGAACTGGCAGCGCCTCTGCGAGCGCGCTACGATCTATGTCCGGTCCCGCAAAATAAAGAGACCGGCTTGCACCACGCCCATTCTGCTCAAAACAATGGCACACCTGCGGTATGGCTCGCCGACCTGAAATCCAACGGAGAAATCCACCGCCCCCAAACCGGCGAGCTCGGAGACAATTGCCGCGTAATCGCAGTTTTTTCGGCGGACGGCAGTTCGAACGCCAAGGTGCGGCCTGCGCAGAATCCTCCCAAGGACCGTGCCATCTTCGCCTTTCTCCCATCCTTCGCCCCTCCGAATATCGTCGAGCGCACGCTCGAGGCCGCCTTCGAGAATATCGAACTCGTCGACCGCGACCGCGCCAGCCGTCACGCCCTGAAAGTCTGGGAGCGTGAGCGCGAAGAACTCAACGAGATTGGCGTCGCGCTTTCATCGCAACGCGAAATCGGCGCCCTGCTCACTCTGATCCTCTCGAAGACGCGCGAAATCACCGCCGCCGATGCCGGGTCACTTTATCTCGTCGAGGAAGATAGCGAAGGCCGCCACTTGCGCTTCATGCTCACACAGAATGACAGCCTCGAATTTCCCTATCAGGAGTTCGTCCTTCCGCTCGCCGAAAATTCCATGGCCGGATACACCGCTCTGTACGGCGAAGTTCTGAATTTTGCCAACGCGTACGAAATTCCGCCCGGCCGCCCCTTTCAGTTCAACAATAGTTACGATCGCGATTCCGGATATCGCACACGCTCGCTCCTAAGTCTGCCCATGCGCAATGCCAAGGGCGAAGTTCTTGGTGTCCTTCAGCTCATCAATTGCAAACGCAATCCCGGCGCTCGGCTGCTTCTCGACAAAGATATCGCGCAGCAGGTTCAGCCATTTCGTGAACGCTCCGTGCACCTGGCTCTTTCTCTCGCGTCCCAGGCTGCCGTCGCTTATGAAAATCGCAAGTTGTACAACGAAATTGAGACGCTCTTCGAAGGTTTCGTTAGCGCCGCTGTAACGGCGATTGAGCAACGCGACCCAACAACCTCGGGCCATTCTTTACGCGTTGCCGCTTATACCCAGCGACTGGCCGAAGTAGTGAACGCAGCTTCCGCCGGCCCTTATGCCAAGAGCTTTTTCAATGCCGAGCAGTTGAAGGAGATCCGCTACGCCGCCTTGCTTCACGATTTCGGAAAAGTTGGCGTGCGCGAAGAAGTTCTGGTCAAGGCGAAAAAATTGTATCCGCTGCAGCTCGAGCTCTTGCGCCAGCGCTTTGACTATATCCGCAAGGAAGCTGAAACGAGTACTGTGCGCCGCAAACTGCAGGCCTTTCTAGAACACGATCGTGGAAACGCTCTTTCCGAAGTCGCGCGATTGACCGAGGATTTTGATCAGCGCCTGCGACGCATCGAAGAGTATCTCCAGCTCATCATCGACGCAAACGAGCCCACCCTGCTCGAGCAGAACCAGTCTCGAAAGCTCCGCGATATCGCCCAGCAATCATTCCTTGATCCGCGCGGCATGGAGCGCCCTTATTTGGACGCCGATGAACTCCGACTGCTCTCCATCCCTAAGGGCAGTCTCGATGCATCCGAGCGCCTACAGATCGAATCGCACGTCATTCACACATTTAATTTCCTCAGTCAGATCCCCTGGACCAAAGAGTTGAAAAAAATTCCGGAAATTGCGCGCGCCCACCATGAAAAACTCAACGGTACCGGCTACCCCTACAAGCTTCACGGAGATCAGATTCCCCTGCCCACAAAGATGATGACCATCTGCGATATTTTCGACGCGCTCACCGCTTCGGACCGGCCTTACAAACGCGCTGTCCCCATCGAGCGTGCGCTCTCCATTCTGGTAGAGTGCGTACGCGCCGGCGAACTCGATCCAGATTTATTCAAATTGTTCCGCGAAGAAAAAGTTTATGAACAGGTCATGCACGCCACAGCCGAATAATGGATCAAACGCGCTCACCTCTTTCCGCCAGTCCTTCTCGAACACTTCGGTTTCTTTTTCTGATACTGGTTGGCGCGTCTCCGCTCGCGTTGGTATTTGCGGCGCCCCCCGCCGTCGCTCCGCAAGCTAATCCGTCCACAACTTGGGCCGTCACTATTGTCCTTCCGCCAAGACTTGTAGCGGGAAGGCCGGCCACTCTTGCAGTACTCGGAGTTGACGGCCGCCTCGCCGAAGGCATCATCGTGGATCTTGGCCCGCATTCTGGCAACGACGAGCGTGTCAAAACCGACAAAACTGGACGGGCCGTCTTCTTGGCGCCCACGGATGCAGGCGCGTTAATCGCCAAAGCTTCCGGCGCTTCCGCAGCCGCTCTTATCGACCCGCCCCCACCACCTAACGCAAATCAATCCGAGATTTCACTGGCTCCAGTTGTTTCGCAACTGGACGCCTTCCCCATTTGCGGCGGGGCATTTCACGGTGAAGCCGAGGCCGATCACGTAAGGCTGAATGACGATCCTGCACTCGTCTTGGCCGCTTCTCCCGAATGCCTGGTAATTCTCGCCGGTCCGCGTGCCGTGCCCGGTCCCGCAAAAATTTCCATTGAAACGGGCAGCAGCACGGACTACACCGCGACCACCACGTTGGTTGCCCTGCATTTCGATCCTCCCATTCCTCCGCTGGTTCCGGAGAAAAAGAGCAATCTCGTCCTTCACGTGCAGGCCTCGGACCGCCCGCTCGACATCCTCGTTGAAAACAAGACTCCCGGCATTCTAAGGTTCGTGCGGGGCGACACGCATGAGCTGCGCACCTCCGGCGGCGCGCAAAACGTGGCGACCATAGAAGTTCAGACGATCAGCACGGGAGATTTTTTCTTTCGCGCCCGGCTCTTATCCAATCCGGATTCGCAAACCGCCGGTCGCTACCTGCAGGCAGCGCAGCGGATCGCCCCGAAGGAGCTTCAGCATCAAATACAAAGTCTCGTGAATCGGCTGGCGCATAACGCTCCCGACAGTCGAAAAATATCCACAGAGCTGCAGAAGATTCTTTCTTACACCATGTCGGGAGATTTTCGCACTCTGCTCGAGTCAGCGCACGCGGCTCTTCAATAGAAAACCCAAATGGTGGAATAGGGAATGTCGGCAATTGCCCAGCTGGCGTTCTTAGAGGCTGAATCGGGCCTGTTCGCTGGCCGCGGGCTCCAGCGCCTTTTGTTCAGTCTCGGAGAGCGATTTTTGCTCGGCGTCAGAGAGCGCGCCTTGCTCCAACTGTTCCAGCGAATTTCGCGCGCGGCTCAGCTTGCTGTCCGCCTCTTCGTAACTCTGTTGCGCGTGGCGAAGATGCGTGCCCAGTTTTTCGTAAACATCTGTAAAAAACTCGAACTGTTTCTTGAGTCCGGACATTCCTGCGAGGATGTGCCGAGTGCGCTCTTCGATTTTCTGTCCCTGAAGGCTGATCGCAAATGCATTCAGGCAAGCATAGAAGGTGTTCGGCGAAACGGGGAAAACGCGCTTGCTGCGGCAGTATTCATCCAGCATCCCGTATTTCGAATCCTCGGTAAGCAACAGTTCGTAATAAACACCTTCGGAAGGCACAAACATCAGCGCGTAATCAAAGGTGTGCTCGTCCGGCAAAATATATTTCTCCGCGATGCAATCGGCGTGTTTGCGAACAGCGACACAAAATTCTCGGCGCGCATCGTCGCCCGTTTCCACCAGCCTGCGGTAAGCTTCCAGCGGAAATTTCGAGTCCACCGAAAGCAGGCGATCTCCGCTCCGGACGATGGCATCCACGATCGCTCCAGTCGAAGCAAATCGATGCTGCGTGTTATATGCGCTTCGCGGCAGCGCATCTTCCAGCAATCGCTCGAGCGCCACTTCGCCCAGCGTGCCACGCGTTTTGGCGCCGCCGAGAATTGTCTGCAGCGTTTGGGTCGCCTGCGACATGTCCCGTCCCGCCTGCTGCACTTCGCCCAGCTGCACACTCATCTTCCTGATCGTCTCGCTCGAGGCCTGTAGTTGATTTGCCATGGCGATCTGCGCGTCGCTCGCGAGTTTGCCCGACGAAGCCACTCCAGTTTGCAGCTCTTGGCGAACCTGTCCGAGCTGCGTCGTCACCGCCTGCATCAAGTGGTTGATTTGTCCGGCCATGGACTGCCCCTGCAGCGCCAACGAATTCTGCATCTCCTGGCGCACCTCGGAAAGTTGTTCCGTCGAACGGCGGCCCGCTGACCACACCACGACCGCAATGATCGCAACCACCACAACCGCCACCGCGCCAAACGCCAGCCAAACAGCCGCACTCATAAATAAATTTTCCCTCCTCTGATGCACGACATCGACGGACCGAGAGCTCTTCTACACACTTTAGCGCGAACGGCCTATTGCGTGAAAGCCGTTTCATCCTTCTGAGCCAAGAGTTTATTGAAAGTATTCGGTTATCTAGAAATTGAGTTTCAGTGCGAACTGGAACGTTCTTGGATCATAAGCTGATGTTGGCTGTCCCGCAGCACACGTAGTCGCGCCAGCCGTGGAATCGCAAACGGGGTTCACGCCGCTCACATTGAACCGGTTCAGCATGTTGAAGCCGTCGGCGATCACCTGCAAATTTACGCGCTCCGTGATCGGGAATTGCCTGGCAATGCGCAGGTCAATTTCGAAAAAACCTGGCTGGTTGAACGCATTGCGGCCAAGGTCTCCGGTGCACCCAACGAACGGCGTCGGTATCCTCGGGTTCGGCGGGATTGGCGACCCGTCGCTCCCAAGGCAATTCGTCGGAATAATAAATTCGGCGTTCGAAATGAAAGGCGAGGTCGTCGGTGCTGGGAAACCTGGTGGCACCGCAGCCCCTTTCGGCAGAACGGAGGGTCGGCCCGTGGAAGAGCCGAAGTCCAGGTTCGTATCGTAACCAAGCAGAACATTGTAAGGCCTGCCCGAAGCCACCTCAATCACCGGCGACACCGTAAAGTTTGCCAGGATTTTCTTCCAGAGGGCCGAATCGCTCTGATGATAGGGCGTTTGATACACCGCGCTCGTTATCCATCGATGCCGCTGATCGAAGTTCGAATTTCCGCGCTCGGCGTTCGGGTTGCCGTTGTCCTGCGGATTCAGAAGCGTGGAAAGGTCGGTTGAGTCGTCAATGGTGTGCGAATACGTCCAGCCCGAGACCATTTCGAATCCGTGCGAAAAACGCTTCGTCACCGTCAACGTGAAGCCATTATAGAGAGAGTTGCCCGTGGAAGTCTGAGGGTTCACATCGCTCCAGGGCACCTGCACGCCCGGAAAGCCGGTGGGAAAACCGCCCGCCTGTGCAAGCCCAACCAGATTGTTATAGCCTCCGACGAGACCTGCGAATGATGGATTCGGACCCGAGGGGCGGAAGAAGTTAAACGCCGCCGCTGTGCCGATCGGTCCGATGGGCGTTGCACATCCGGGTGTTGAGGAACCGATTCCAAATACGCCGGGAGCCTCAACTAAAACGCTCCCAGTCCCGGTAGCCACGCATCCTGGCACGCCACCGTTCGTGGGAACCTGGACAGTAAGGGGATTTGTGCCGGGTGTGATGAGTCCTGCGCTAATCGCATTAGCCGCATTGGAGTCCAGGATCGCTGGGTTCGTGACGTTGATATTGATGGTTCGGTCCAGGTGAGTGCCGTGCGCGTAGTTATAACCAGCGCTAACTTTCCAGTCCTTCGTGATCTCCCGTTCGATGGAGAGGTTCGCCTGTTGCGCCAGCGCGAATTGGAAATTCTTCTTGATCGGAATCGTGTACGGGATACCTACCAGGGGATAGCCCAGCGCTCCAGGTACAAGCGGGTTTGGCACAGTCAGATAGTTTTGATTGATGAATAGGGAATTGGGCTGGAATTCATTAAACCGCTGCTGATTCGCTTGATAGCACATATTTGGTGTAGCCGTCGAACATCCCATGTTAGGTACGTTCAGGATTCCCTGGAAAATCGAAGCCGCGTTTAATGAGCCATCCGGCGTCCCCCCGGGGAACTGGAGCAACGAAGAAAGTGCCCCATCTTCCGCCGTCGCCAGGAAGGTGAGGGCAAGAGCGGGGTTGTCGTAGAAAAACCCGTAGCCGGCACGGATCACAGTCTTGCCGTTGCCCCAAGGATCCCAAGCAATCCCGATGCGCGGGGAGACGTTGTTGGAGTCAACAGGAACACCTTCCTGAACGTCGAAGGCCTTTTCGGCAGCGGCATTGAGCGGGGTACCCGCCTTGAACGTGGGCTGCCATCCAATGTCGTAGCGCACGCCATAATTGATCGTGAGCTTTTGATTCACCTTCCAGCTATCCTGCGCGAAGACACCCAGCAACTTGTCGTTGAACGGGCGATTTGATTGGCCGATTCCCTGGAAGAAAATCGTCGGGGTGCCAAAACCATAAGCCTGAACCGGGGTCAAACTCGGAGCTCCAGCCGCTATTGAGACGCTGCCGAAATCATATACGCCACCATAGTTCAACGTGAAAATCTGCGACGAAAGAGCCTGCAGTTGAATAAAGTTGAAGTCGCCACCAAACTTCATGGTGTGCCGGCCTTTGGTCCACGTCAGGTTGTCAGTAAACTGATACCGCTTTTCAAGCCGGTTTTCCGTCGAGAACGGTTCGCGGCCGAGATATGCGGCGCCGGCGATGTTGACCGCCGGGTCTGAGCCACCTGCAAGGTTTGAGAACCCGTAAAAAAGGCTGCGCCGCGCAAATTGGAAGTGGATCTCATTGAACAGGTCATCGCGAATGGCAGTCGTATGCTGTGCAATCAGGGCCCAGTCATGCGTCTGCTGCGTGGAAGTGCGGTTCCCTGCGTTCTGCCCAAACGTTTGGTTTTGCGCATTCACCTGAATACCGGTCACGCTGTCGGGCGAAACCATCGCGCGGACGAAAGTATTGTTCTTGGAATTCCAGATATGGTCGAGCCGTAGAGAGTAGATGCTGCCTTTTTCGGAAGTCGGAAAGTTGCCGATGGTTGAAAGCAACCCCGTGTAGGAAGCGGGCACGGGCGCGCTAGTGCTGGGAAACGTGGCGCCTGGGTAGAATGCCGTGTTCCCGAAAATAGCTGTGAACGAACTTGCCGCTGCGGCGCAAAGGTACGGGATCGAAGCCGGTGCGTTGGCCGCAATATATGCTTCTTGCGTAGGCGTGACAAGATACGCTGGGAGTGGGCATGGTCCCGCATTGGGGGGCAAAATAGTCGAGTTGATAAACCCGAAGTTGTCTTGGCCGATTGCTGTGAATCCAGTCTCCTGACGGCGCGTGAGTTCGTAGCTGAAGAAGTAGAAAGTCTTGTCCTTCTGAATGGGCCCGCCGATCGTCGCGCCGGCCTGAACACGAGTGTAAGACTGCTTTACCGGAGTTGTCCCGCACACAAGTGTGGTTGGTTCGCATGAAGCGGTCACGGAGAACGGGTCCCGCGCCTGAATCGCGCTGTCCCGCAGGAATCCGAATAGATTCCCGTGGATTGAATTGGATCCTGACTTGGTCACGATATTCACCACGCCACCCGTGGCCCGGCCGTATTCCGGCATGTAATTGCTGGTGATCACCTGAAATTCCTGTACGCCCTCCTGCGACACGGTCGCGCGAACCCCGTTTACCGAGCTGTCGATGGCGTCCGCGCCGTCCACGGAAATTTCGTTAGACCGGCCCCGCTGGCCGCCAATGTTCAGGCCGGTGTTTGGCGCCGCGCCGATCGACGGCGTGTTATCGCGCGCCACCTGCGAATCCAGCAGCGTGAAGTTGATGTAATTGCGCCCGTTGATGGGTAAGTTGTCAATTTGCGTTTGATTGATCGTGCTGGAAACATCCGTCTTCGCCGTATCTACCAGGTCAGGTGCGGCCGTTACATTCACGGTTTCGCCCATGGTTTTCAATTGCAACCTGGGGTTGTAAACGGGGGTAGTGCCGAGAGCCAGCGTAAAGGCCGTATCGATCAGAGCAGCAAAGCCCGTGGCTTCAACTGTCAGCGTATAAGTTCCCGGCGGCAATCCAACGATCTCGTAGCGCCCACTGGAGTCGCTCGTCACGCTGCGCTCGAACCCAGTCCCGGGATTCTTGATGGTTATCTGCGCGCCTTTGACCGCAAGACCCTGTGGGTCCAACACCGTCCCCGACAGGTTTACGGTGTTGACCTGGGCGCGGCTCGCGCTCGACATGACAAGGACCAGCGCTACGGCCAGCAAGGCAAACCATACAGAGCTACGTCGCGGCATCGTTATACTCTCCTCTGGTTTGTGCTTACCACGGCCGGTGGCCGCTTGGTCCTCGCATTGACTTAGTTCGCTCCGTCCCCACAGAGCAACTGAACGATGAGCGACTTCTACTCTCAGGTATAAGTCTTTGCAATAGATATTTTTGATGGCGGCGAGAGAAGTTGTTTATGTGTCAACGGAGGTAGGAAATTTTCGCGACAAAACGCAGAAAATCGAGCCGAAATTTATTCGTGGGAGGAGGAACTGGTGAGCTGAACGAGCGGCTCCGTCGCGGGATTGGCGGAAGAGCCGGAGTCGAAGGTTTGAGGCGAGCGCCAGGCGTCGATTGCCGCAACCTGGTGCACGCAGGAAACGGTGCAGCGCGGCGCGCAGCCTTTTTTTGTAAAATACTCGCGGTGGCGCTGCTCGTCCGTGTACTCCATCAGCGGAATGCCTGGATAGCCGCGTTGCTGCGAACAATAATGTACCAAGCCGTTTTCGCAGATGTAGAGGTAGCGCGAGCCCGCGCGGCAGCGCCAGTCGTTTTCCTTGCCGCGCGCAATGTTGTGCTGAAACTGATTGATGCGCGTGAACGATTGTTTTTCCAGCGAGATAATTTCCTCGAAAATTTCCTGCTCGCGCGTTCCCAGCGGCTCCAGTTGCCCGTTGTGATCGTGCAAGATTCCGACCGTGGAGGTGAATCCCAGTGCGATGGCGCGATGCGCGACAGCGAGTGCGTCTTCGGGATTGCGCACGCCGCTGCCCAGCACCGAATTGATGTTCACGTGAAATTCAGCGTGCTCGGCCAGGAGCTCGAGCTTCTGGTCCAAAACTTTCAGACTCTTTTTCGACACATCGTCTGGCATCACGTTATCGATGCTGATTTGCAGGTATTCAAGGCCGGCGCGATTGAGGCGTTCGATGCGGTCGGCCACCAGCAGGTAGCCGTTGGTAATCAGCCCGGCCATCATTCCGTTCTTACGGATGCGCGCGATGATCGCGTCAAGGTCGGGATGCAGCAGCGGTTCGCCACCGCTGATGGTGACGATGGCCGTTCCCATCGCGCCAAGCCGGTCGATGCGCTGGAACATTTCGTCAGTCGGCACCGGATTCGAAAAGTCGTCGAATTCGTTGCAGTAGGTGCAGGCAAGATTGCAACGGCGCGTGGGGATTATGTGCGCGAGCAGCGGATGGCGCTTCGACGCCAGTCCTTTCACGATCATGCGGATCTCGCGGACTTTGCGATGGGCCGCAAGAAGTTTTCTTCGAATTGTTTTGCTTGCCGTCACCGTTATTCAACCGCTAGGGGCGGTTGCGCCTCGTTTTTGCCGCCAAAACTCCCTCTATGATTATGCCATACCGAGCGTGCGTTCCTTTCGCAACGGGATACGTAGTTGCGCATTCTGCGTTAAGCGTCGTCGCACGCATGTTGAAGACACTTTGGTCGGACATTTTAGTCGGCCCACGGTTGCCAGACGCGGTCCCAGCGGTAGCTCTTTAGCTTTTGCAGGAGGACGGCGTCGAGGGGGCCGGCATCACTCAGCGCCATGTTTTGTTTCACGTGCTCGGGCTTCCTCATTCCGATGATCGTGGTACTTACAACCGGATTCGATAGGATGAAGCGCAGTGCCATTTCCGGCAGACTCATTCCAGGCGGCAGAATATTTTTCAGTTCCGCGACGCGCTCGAGCGTCTCCGGCATATTCTCAGGACCGAAATATCTGGCGCGCCAGTCGTCGGCTGGAAATTTCGTCTGCGGCGTCATTTTGCCGCCCAGGCTGCCTTCGTCAAGCGGGACGCGCGCGATCACGCCGATGCTCAATTCCCGGCAAACCGGGAAAAGCTTGTCTTCCGGCGCCTGATCGAAAATGTTGTAGATAACTTGCACCACGTCCACCAACTCGGTCCACAGAGCCTTGATTCCATTTTCGGGCTGCCAGCGGTTAAGGCTTAAGCCGAACGCGCGAATCCAGCGGTCGGCCTTGAGTTTTTCGACTGTTTCGCGGAACTCGGGCTCGTCGGCCCAACTATCGTCCCAAACGTGAAATTGCAGCACGTCGATGGAATCTTCACCAAGTTTTTCACGGATCAGTTTCGCGTATTTGAAAACATGATCGGCGGGGAAAACGTCGTGGTATTTATATTCGGGCGTGGCGGGCCAGATGCCGTTCTTGGGTGGAATTTTGGACGCGGCGTAAAGTCTTTTCGAGCCGCTAAAACTATCGCGCCGGAGGATTTCGCCGAGCAGACCGTCGCTTTTGCCGTCACCGTAGGCCCAGGCGGTATCAAAGAAATTGCAGCCCAGATCCACGGCGAGTTGGAGATCGCGTCGGGACTCTTCGTCATTCGAGCCCGTCCATTCCCCCATGCCCCAAAGACCGTAGGCCATGTCGCTGACGTCAAACCCCGTGCGCCCCAGCGTGCGGTATTTCACAAATCACCTGCGCCGCAATGGGCGAATCTAGTTTCGGTCAGACAAGGTGTAATTGTTTGTTTTCTATAACTTCTATTTGTGAGCCAGTTTCGGTTAGACCTGTTAGAAATTTGCTTAGTTTCGCCCAAAAAGTGCAGGTCACTAATGTGTGTTCTGGCCCCCGTTAGACAGGGTTTACTCGTTTGTTTACCATAAATTCTGTTTCTAGGGCAAAACCGGTTAGAAGTGGTATGACCACTGCGAAAAACCCGCTCAGATTTGAGCGGATTTTTTGTCGTGGGACCCGTCAGGGTGCTAGAGGGCTGCGGCTGCAATGACCCGCTGAATCGTCCAGGATGCAGAAACCGCACTATCGTATTGGCAGACCGGAAGCGTTCGGGCCGCTGCGGCCCGCCCTGCTTATCGCCGAACCCAAACCAACTTTTCATCGCAACAATGATAGGAAGTTAGGAATCCAAATACAAGGGTGCGAGGCGGTGTACCTTTATTCCATCGCCAGAGGATTGGGCCGAAGCCCATGTGAGAAACTCAGGGTTACCTGTGGGATCACAATGCTCCGTTTTGACGCGGATACGTATCGAAAGCTCCAGTTACTCTGCAGCAAGCGTGGAGAGTTTCGTCCGAAGTGTCGGGCCGCGTTGTTTCCAGCACTGCAACACAAGAAGTACGAAAGTACTATTGGTCGATCGGATCAGTTGGGAACAACATCAATAAATCGCACTTTTTCGAGGGCCATTTTGGGGGAAATCTTTCCGCGACCGACCGCACCGCCGTCGCCGGCGAAACAACCGGTGAATGCTAGAGAGCAATCCACACAAAATCCACTAACACAATCAATGGCGCAAGCGGCGGAAGCGTTTGCGTCGCAGGGTCGTCAAGAGCCTGTTGAGGAGGTTCCTATCGGGGTGCTGGAGGTACCTATTGGTGTCTGGGGTTCGCGGCGCGTGGCGTCCATTTCCGGGCGGCCGGGACGGACGGAAGTGTTCGCGGAGGAAACGTCCACAGTAATTGTTTTTCCACACGGCGCGGTGATCCGATTGTCGGCCGCTGTGATTCCAGGCCAAATGATGATGGTTGCGAATCGCAAATCGACTCAGGTGGTGCCTTGCCGCGTGGTGAAAGCCAGAAACTACCCTAACGTGAGAGGCTATGCAGAGATCGAGTTCTTTCAAACTATAAATAATTTCTGGGGCGCTTACGATCCGCAAGGCACGTTGAAGTTGACGGCGAGAATCCAGTCGGCAACAACGGACAAATTTTCCGAGGATTTCTGGAGCAAGAGCTTTTCGCAGAAAAAGAACACCTTTCTGACGAAGGATGACATAGCTTCTCCCCCGGCTGTTTGGAACAAACCGAGGTCAGTCGAAAAGCACATAATGCTGGCGCCTGCCGTTGAGAAGCGAGTGCAGAAGGTTGCCACGGCAGCGAGCGGCTTTGAATCGGACGATTCCCTTCTAAATTGTTCTTCTGCGAATTCAAGCGAACCCGTGGTGACGTCTGCACAGGAGCAACAGCATGACGAATCCGGAAGCGAACGTTCATGGATACACCAGGTATTCGGCTCGCTACTGGGACGAGCCGCCGCTCGCACTGCAACGTACGCGAGGGATTACCCGAGACGCAGGACGACTTTCGCGTGGGTCGCGGTAGCCGCTATTTTGATCATGTGCGCAGCGGGAATGTTCCTGCGATACCGCGGCACGGCGGAGCCCGCCGAGACGGCTGACAAGAATTCCGCGCTCGATGCGTTCACGACTTCGACAACGCCGGCCGCCGCGGAGAATTCGCAATCCACGAGCGATTCCCATTCGGCCGCGGCGGCAATTCCCATTATTACCGAGAACTTTCCGGGAAGCCGGAACCGGGAGTTTGCTTATAGCGCCGGCAATGCTGAGCCGCCATCGAGAAACGCGAGCCTGGACCGGAAGATCCTGAACAGCAAGCCGCTGGCCCCGCCGGTGGTAACACACCGCTCGTCTGCAACGCCGGGCCGAAGCGTGCCACCTAATCTGAACGGCGTTATTCCCAATGTCGGGGCGGGCACGATATTGGGGGGCTTTGTGGTTCCGAGTGGCCAGGTGAAAGAGCCACGGCTGGTTTTTAGATCCGCGCCCAACTATCCGGCAACAGCAAAACGAGCCGGGATTGAAGGTGAAGTCACCGTCAGCGCGGTCATTGACATAACTGGGAAACTAACGAGCATGAAGATCGTTTCCGGCGCGCCGCTGCTGCAGCAAGCCGCACTCGATTCGCTCCGCATTTGGAAGTACGAGCCTGCTTTCCTCAACGATAAACCGGTTCCGGTCCAAACGTCGATCACCGTGAGGTTTCGGATTCACTAAGCCGCCCGGCCACTCTTCTGCACGATACCAAGTTGATTCAGCGCCTTATCCTTCTATCGACTTCCTGCTTATAGAATTGAATCGCGAAGCTAAGCGCAGAGCTTTATCGGCGGCGTCCGCTCGGATCAGACTATAGCGAGGATTATCGAAGTCGAAGATGGCATAGATGGTGATTGAACCTATTGCGCCCGATACAGCCAAGTTCGAGGAAAAGCAACAGTCCGCGGAACAGGCCAAATAACAATACCAATGCCGCCGAGCCGTAAGGGTTCATGAACGAGCTTGTCCTTGCTTCAGCGATGCGAAAGTATAGCGCAAACGTTGAATTTGGTGTTTCGTGCTGTTAGCGTTGTCTATCGAACTCTTGCCTTTTCACACCTCCTACTTGCGATTAAGTGGCGATTGTATTTTCGCTATCTTATTTTTTTTCAGTGGGATAGGTGAGTTCGTTTTGCATTCTTGGCTATCGACAGATGTGGTTCCAGGCGTCCCCTTGTTTTCGGTTTTATACTATCATCGTAGTACCATAATATTAGGAACACATGGCTAACATCAGTGTCGGACGATCTTATTCAAACCGAGAAGATTCCGCGATGACGAGACCAGTTGTCGGGAATAATCGACAGCTGATGCACTCGCTTGCCTGGGGGTGAAAGTCGGCATTCGCGAATCGAGCACCTGAACTATAAAGATCAATCAAGTATAAGTTTATGGGGAGTGGGTACCTTCTTAGTTGCAACCAACACTAAACAAATTCAGAAGTCCGGCTATGATTTTTTCCTACCTGCCGATTTAGATTCTCTAATCCTCATTTACGAAAGACGAACACGCCGTGAGTTGCGAGCCTTGGCGTGCAGATTTTCTCCGTCAGCGGGTCGATCCAAGCAGAAACTGACGCTGTGATACGTCTAAGACGCCAGTAGGCACTCCGTAGAAAAGGATTGGCGTTAGAGTGAGAACTTACGGTCAGTATATCTCTGTTCGGAGAGCTACTGTTGCCACCGCGAAGAGACTGCGTCAAACCGACAAGAAGCCGGTCGGGCAAAAGAAATTCCTGACCGAACCATCCGATCAGAGTCGCGCCATGTGAAGTGACTTGCTTGATCCAATTCTCCGGCGAGTGCGGAAAAATGTGTGCCCCCGTCCCCCGGATTAGTTCCATCAGTATTAGGCAACCTCCGGGTTTTAGCACGCGCGTCATTTCGCTAAGTGCCCGTGTTTGCAAATCTGAAGGAATATGCTGCACAACCGTGACATCCGCGACACAATCAAATACGCGGTCTGAGAACGGCAACTGACTAGCCTCTCCCGCTATTAAAGGTGTGATTGTGCCGCGTTCGCGTGCAGTGGTCAGCATGTCTGGTGCCGCGTCCACACCGGTAGCGCAAAATCCTAGTTCCGCGTAGCGCCGAACCCAGCGGCCGGTCCCACAGCCTACATCAAGTACCCTGGAACCGGGTGAAATCTGGGCCAGCTCCACAGCGCGCCGAAGAGCCTGGAATTGCAGCTTGTCGATAAGTCGGTTGAACCAGACAGGCGCGCCTGGATGCAAGACCGGCGCGAACCCGAACGGATCGGCCGAGCGAAAATCTTTCGCTACACCGGACCAATATTCTTTTGGTGAGTAGGGCGTCATACTTTCTGTCCGAATAGCCAACCACGATCCTGGTCTCGATTCGATCTTCCGGGGCAAAGTGCGTGTCCTGTTTGATCAAGGCGTTCTCAACGCCACCTCCTGAGTTTGCCTTCCGAAGAGCTAAATCGCAACCCAAGTCCTTAACGTTCCAGAATCTAAGACTTGTAAGTCTCTCCCTTCCTGATGCTCTTAACCAATTCGGTCTCGCCTCGCGTAATGCAACTGGACGCCTTGATCTTCGGGAGAGCCGGTGCCAACTTTAATCGTCGGAGAAGCACGTGAACAATCCAATTTGGTCAGCTAGATTGTAACTTTTTCCCCATTTCTTTTTCCCGGCTAGAGCAGCCGTTCGCGCATCGAACCATCTTTCCGCCCGATTAGTCGAGTCAACACCGGGCCAGGACTCTGTGGATGTGTAACGCACATACTGTTTATCGGAATGGAGCGTGTTTTATGATTCCTGAGTCAGGGTTTGCATGTCGGCTTGCGCTTTGCGCCGTACGATTTCGCCGAAAATTACGCTCAGTTCGCGTCCGTTGCGTTCCCAGGTATATTGTCGCGCGGTTTCCGCTGCTTTGACACCGAGCCGATCGCGGAATTCTTGGTCTTCGTAAAGACGCCGAATCATGGTCGCAAGTTGGACGCGTCCTTGGGATCATCAAGAATCATCCCATCTACACCGTTCGTTTTCGGAAAACACGTTGATGTTCTTGACGCGAACGAATTGGCTCACAAGATACAAAACACTGACCAATTTCGGGCTTAAGAATCAAGAGTTCGCAACTTCACGCTGGAAGACAGCCGGCGCCAGGCATCCGCAAATCAGCATTAGCAAAGTCGCCCGCTCCTATCACCTAACCCGCGAGGTCTTTGACTCCGGTGCGTGCAGCCCTTACACTTGCTGCCATCCTTTTCGCGCGACTGGTTTCCGGACATAGGCAAGCTGAAAACGTAAATTCCGGAATATAACTCGCGTAACGGGGGGATCCACTCTAAGTATAGCAGGCAACAGTCTGGAATGCGGAACAAGCGACTAGACGTCTTGCGTTGTATCGCCATTCTCTTGGTCATAGCGCGTCACACGTATCCGGGCATATGGATTGGCAAGGCCGGTTGGATGGGGGTTGATCTCTTCTTTGTGCTAAGCGGTTTTCTGATATCCGGATTGCTCTTCGCCGAATATAAGAAAAACCACTCCATCAACTGGAAGCGGTTTTTGATTAGGCGAGGCTTGAAACTTTATCCCGCGTTTTACGTGTTTCTCTTTGCGACATTTCTTACCCAGCTGGGATTTAAACAGGTCAGCGGCCTGAGCAACTATTTGGGCGAAATTTTCTACGTGCAGAATTACGGCCCCTACATCTGGAGTCACACTTGGTCTCTTGCAGTGGAGGAACACTTTTACATCCTGCTGCTTATTTTCCTGCTAGTTCTGGCGCGCTTTTCATCGGACCGGGAGAATCCATTTCGCATCATGCCCCGCGCCTTTATATTCGTCGCGATAGCTTGCCTGGCTTCCCGAATCGTGACGTCTGCTGCTATTCCTGCGGAACATGTGGAACCGTGGTTCACGTATCGGCCCGTTTGGGTTTCAACCAACGACCGGATGGATTCGCTTTTTTTTGGTGTTCTGCTCGGATATTTCCACCATTTTGGACCGCATTCTCTGGAACGGGCGCTGGGTTCCAGGCGGAAGTCCGTTGCACTCGCAATATTGGCGTCGGTAGTTCTGGGTTTTTGTTCGTTTCTGTCGACCGAAAACGAATTTCTGCTGACGGTTGGATTGTCCTTGATATACCTTGCCTTCGGAATAGTGCTCTTGCTTTGTTTGCGCATGCAAGGAGTGCTTCCAACTGCGTTTGTGCCGCTTGCCACGCAGGTGGGCCGGGGCTTTGCAACCGTGGGAATGTATTCCTATTCCATTTACTTATGGCACGCTTTTGTACTGACCTGGGTGCCGGTTTTTATCCAGCGGATCTTTCGACTCAAGGGCCTTCCTAGAGGGATTAGCCTGTTTTATGTGTTATTGAGCATCCTATTCGGAATTTCAATGTCCCTCCTGGTGGAATATCCGGTCTTGCGGCTTCGGGACCGGATTTTCCCTTCGAAGCCTCAGGCAATTTAGTTCCGTGTTCTTTACGGGATAGGAGATATTGTCGATTCGGGCGGTTGGTAAGGAAGTGATTTCGCACTGGCCATTCCGAGGTCGTTTCAAGCGGACTTTCTAGCGTTGGCCTCGAATGCGTATATCCGACTATCGCAGCTCTCGCAGCGAAAAGGACGAACCAGGGTTACTCGACAAGCAAACCGCTCTGCAAGGCCTTTCCGTTTAAAGCGACGAATGTCGGTGCTGCCGTAAATTGGACACTTGCGAGAGCGAATAATGTAGAGCATTTTCGTCCTATACTGATCGATGCCGCCACTGGCCCTATAGTTGGCTCGTCTGAGAGACAGCGTCATATCAGCACGGTGTGTGTCGGACTTGCCGTTTATTACTGCGCTCGCTCTTCGCCGTCGCAGCTTAAGAACTGGACCGGCCAAGCTAGAACTACTTGGAGGGATCTTTCTTCTGGCGGGAGGATCGGTTTTGTTCGCCGCTCCCATGCCCACCCCCAAGTCTTTCCGCCTATCTGAACGACTGGCCAGCATGCCAGCGAGCTGCTGGTCCGAAACTAGACTATTTTTCTCTTGAAAGACTTTTTACCGATAATCGATACTAGGCCGCTATGAAGCGACTGATTCTATTGCTGGTACTTTTCGTACACGTATCGTTTGCACAGGAAATGCGCCCTTTTCAGGGGCCGCGGCCCTTCTACGATGTGACGGCTTCGGCTTATGGTGCAACCGGAAGCGGTCAGAGCTCGACGGGGAGCATCAACTCAGCCAGCAAAACTTTGAGATTGGCTGCCGCTAAGGATTTTGCGAACGGGAATGGGATCGCTGTATATGGCGCAGGTGCAAATCCATCGATTTCTTCCCCAACTGGACTATCTGCCTCCCAAGTCGTGACGCTTCCTCTCATCGCTCCAGCCAACGATAATATTGCCGGGGCGACCTGCGCTGGCACTACGGCAACGATCAGTACACGGGGCTGGCATGGATTGACCGCGGGGCAGAATATCACTGTCGCAGGAACACGCTTCTCACAGTACAACATCACCGCAAATATCGCGACAGTTCCGAATAAATATCAATTCACGTATCCCATAGCGACCTGCCCTGGACCAACTGGCGGTGGCACGATTACGCTAAACGCAGGAAACAGGACGTTCACCTATGAGGTTGTCGCCATCGATGCCTTTAACGGTGTTACGGCAGTGAGCGCTCCGATCACCATCACACACGCGAATGCTCCGCTATCCAACTCGATAGGGAACACACTAACTTGGACGAAGGTAGCGAAGGCAACGCTGTACGCCGTGTATGGACGCACCGGAGGGTCACTCACCTGTCTGGGCCCGGCTGCGCAGCCGCAGGGTCCAGGACGAAATCCATCGTGGACAGATTACGGTGGAGGCAGTCGCTGCCCAAAGAACGCACCCTTTGCACCTCCGTCGGCTGTAGTACCGCAAATTCTTATTACCAGCATTTCTGGCGGAGGAGGAACGACGACTCTAACTTTAAATAGCGCGGCCTCGGAGACGGTTTCAGGAGTTACAGTCGAGCACGATGACACAGCGGCCATCAATGCGGCCATTGCCGCGGCGGCATCCGAAAACCTGTTACCGTATGGCGGCGGAGGCATAATCAACATTCCGTTGGGACACTATAATTTCCAAACGCTGCTCTTTCCGGTGACGACTCCGATTGGTTCGGCTTCAATGGTGATACAGCACGCCGGAGAACTTTCGCCGCGGCAGCCAATTTTCTTCAACAATATCTACCAGTATTCACTTATCGGAAGCGTGGGTGCCAGTGGTACATCGGGGCAACAGAAGCCTGCGGCGTCAATTTTAACCAATGGCCTGTCGCCAGTAGTCGATATTGTCAACGCGTCTGCGATAAGTATTGAGAATGAGAACTTTATCTACTGTGGAAACGATTGTATCCGCATCGAGGACAACAGCAGCGGCGCGGGTGCGATTACGAATCTGAACAATATTAACGCCGGTGTGATAAACACGGGGAACGGAGTGCCTCTTCACTGTATAACTACAGGTGGCGGTCCGTACGGTATCTATTTACGCAACGGCGTGTACAACGGTGCGCTTCCACAGCCCTCCATGCTATTCGAGAATTGTGGGATCCTCTCTTTCGATCATGTTAATTTCAACGGAGTAGGAATAAAATTCACGACTAATATCGGCCAAGTCGCGGGTCAAATTAAGTGGTTTGGTGGAATTTCCGAAGGTGTTGTCGGACCGCAGTTCATATTCGACACGTCGCAAGGCGGAGGCACTGGAAAGATTGCTGGTGTAGAAATTTCTCACTTTGAGCCCGCCGATCCAGCTTGCGGGGGAGACAACGTTCTTGTGCAATCCGTGGGATATGGGCTGGAGCATCTGCACACCATAGGCGCTAAAGACTTCGGAACGTCCTGCGGATTTCCAGCCAATCGCATACTCGAAGGGGCTGTTACGGACTTTAATCTCGACTGCGTTAGTGCAACGACGGATTGTTCGGGGCAAAGTTGGCCGTTAGCGTTGATGACACCCGGAAGTTCCGGATTTTTCGATGATTTACGCGGAGCGAAATGGATGTTTTCCGATTTGGGAACCAATCCGGCCCTAACTATTGTCTGCAATGCTTCGTCATCTACATTCAATGAGTTAGCGATAGATAGTTCCACCTTCGCTTATCTTGGAGGGTTCAACTGCGACGGAAGTGCATCAGCTACAAAACTCGGAGTCGGCACGACGAAGCCATCGTTCACGGCAGACATCCGGGGCAGCATAGGCGGAGCGACCTACAATACGCAGACGAACTGCTCATCGAACGCATCGCCGGCCGCGTGTGGATCTGCGGCGGCAGGCAGCGTGACAGTGGCGGCGTCGAGCATCACCGAAGTTGTCAACACCACGGCAATAACAGCTAACAGTCAGGTGCTCCTGACGTTTGATTCATCTCTAGGGACGAAGTTAGGTGTGACATGCAACACTACTGCGGTACAGGGCACCGTCAGCGCACGTACGGCTGGAACTAGTTTCACGATAAAGCTACCGACTGCCCCGAGCACAAACCCTGCATGTTTCAGCTACGAAATCCTTAACTGAAACGCTCCCCGGTACTTGTACGATGCACCGTTGCAACTAGAAATAAACAACAGCGAAGAGTTAAAACGCGACCCAAGTCCTTAAAGTTCCAGAGACGAAGACTTGTAAGTCTCTCCCTTCCTGATTCTCCAATGTTCTGTTTAAAGGGCCAGATTTCATCGTCTGGTACACGCCCGCTCATGCGTCGACGATCAACGAGCAGGATTCAGGATGTAAAAAATCGATGACTCAGATTGATTAGCCCCCGCCACTTTCCTTCTTGTGAAGATATCTAGGTCCCTCTTTCCTATATCCTTCTACCCCTTTTCGGAGGAGCAACTCGCAGATCTGGGAGACACTTCGCTCCTCGACATTCCCAATCTGCTCGAGGGCCCTCTTGAGCTCTGGGTTGAGCCGTATTCCTAAAAATATCTTCTGTGGCACGGAAGGATGATATCCGGCGAAACAAGATTTTTACAACAGAAAATGATTGACACTCATGTTTCTATTGTTTACTATTATTTTCTATTAGAAACGAAGTGTTTAGGAGAGAAGGCTGATGAATATGGGCAGCGGAAGAAGCCGGAAAAAGGGGCGGCCCGATATTAGCATCCTCATCTTAGAAAATTGTCGGCTCGCCGCAAGGCTCTGGGAAGTCTCGTCCACTCAGAGAAGTGCGCTCAAGGCTCTCACCCGGGAATTTCGGTTGTCTGTTGCTCTAGGAGATGTGCGTCTCCTCGACGCTAATTGGTACGTGACCTGCGGTGGCCTTGCCCGACTAGCCGGACGGAGTCATTGCACTGGGATTGAGGTATATGCCGTACCCAACCTTTGTGATTCATCCCGGGACCGTTGGGTGTTCAAAGCCATTGTTTACAAAACTCCCCGTTCAAGGGGCTTCGTCGGTTATGGTGACGCAGATCCTTCCAACACTTCTCCTCTAGTGCGCGGCGCGGAGATGCGCGTGGCAGAAACGAGAGCGGTCAATCGGGCTCTCCGCAAAGCTTACGGAATCGGGGTGTGCAGTGTAGAAGAGCTCGGGACTTTCTCAGCTCAGCACCAGCCTCTTGCGGCTCCGCCGCATTCAAACGGACACCATAGTTCGAACGGCTCGAATAACTGTCAGCCGCGATTGCGTGACCAACTCTGCCTTCTGATCCGAGAGCATAAGCTCGATCCCACCCTCGTGAAGGCCTATGCTGCCGACTTCTGCGGCACCGCAACGCTTAAAGAAGCTAGCCGAGACTTGGTCGAGTCTTTCATTTCCGAACTCGGAGCAGCCGCAAAAAACGATCGAGACAGATTGCTCTGCAAACTCAATTCCTATGCTCAGCCCACGGAGGTGAAACTATGAAACGCCATCTGCCTGGTTTGCATTCAGAAGGATCTCGCAGTGAGGAAGTTCTGCAGGGCATATTCCTCGTGCGGGTTGACCGTGTTTACTATCGTTGGCATCCCCAGAAGCCGTTTTTCGTTTTGAGCTTCGCCATCCTTGAGCCTCAGGATTTCGCTTCCCGTAAAATCTCGGGTCGACTCTACGCCACCGCAAAGGCGTTATGGCGCCTGAACTGGTTCCTCCGCGATTTTGGCTATGACCGTGATTTGCTCGGAAGGGACGAGGTAGACGAAAAGGCCTTGCTCGGTCTCGTCGGAGTCTTGCGAACTACCAGGAAAGTCTTTGCCGGTCGCACCTATGTAGATCTCGCAGGATTTGCCCTCTCGAGCGAATGGGAACTCATATCCAAGGACGCTCGCGAAGGCGTGCTCACAGGCCTGAATAAACCGGAACTGATCGATATCAACTTAACGCGCAGACCAGGAGCCGCGGACCTTGATTGGCTTGACGGGCTTGATTAACGGACGACCGCTTATGTCCCCAGAACTGAATCGACGCCGAGCTTCAGCCGTTCTCGGGAAGATCGACGAGATCTTGTCTTGGGAGCAAACAAAAGAACGAGAGTGCGATCAGCGCTTTGTGGAGCTGGGCCAGTACTTGTGCGAAGTGCGAGCTGGTCAGTACTGGAGACTGGAGAATCTAAAATCGTTTGATGAGTATCTGGAGAAGCGTTTCCCCGAGTCGCGACGGAAGGCTTATTACTTGATGGCAATTCATGAGAATTTGACGCGCATTCCGAAGCAACATCTTCGGGAGGTTGGTTGGAGTAAGGCCACGGAGATGGCCAAAGTGGCGCGCCGAGACGGAAATGACTTCGATTGTGCAACCTGGTTGCACAAAGCCAAGGAACTGCCGAAAGAGGAATTCAAGCGAGAAGTAGAACGTCACCTCACAGGTCAGGAGACCGAGCCCTGGGAGATCATCTACTTCAAGCTCTACAAAAGCCAGTTACCCGTGGTCGAGCAAGCCCTCGAGACGGCGGCTCTTATGTTGGGCACTGATAAATCACGGGGCTATTGCCTGGAAATGATATGCGCGGACTTCCTTGCAGGGGCGACATTCGATGACGCAAATCCTGAAACGTTCACAGTCGCGGTCCGAAGGTTGATTGAATTTCTTCCCGAGCCCGGGAAGCTCGAGCTAACCAAATACCTAAAGGAATTTGCGTGAGTTGCCCCAAGCCGAAGCGTCCGAGGATTAAGTTGCAAAGAGATTGCTACCTTCAACTCTGTCGCCAGGTTTTAGAAAGAGATAATTGGAGATGCCAAAATTGTGGAAGAGCGAGCGCACTGCAGATTCATCATATTCAACTTCGGAGCTGCTTGGGTGATGACAGCGAGGAAAATCTTGCAACGCTTTGTGCCGCTTGCCATCGAAGATTTCATTCGACGTCACATTGACACCCCCTGACGTCGCGTAGACAAACCGGAGCGTCTGGATGTAATAACGACCCATTCGTCGGGCTGTCACCAACTCAATCTCAGAGAGGAAAGGAACGGTCTAATTCAATCCAGTTTCTTCACGCGCGTGCTAGAGCCCGACGATACAATTGGGTGAATCAGAAGGCGGCATCTCCAGTGACTTTAACAATGAACGACCTAAGGGATCCGCGCCCGTAGCTACCGAGGTCTAATTTAACGGGTTTTCTTTACCGCGCAGACAACCACACCTGCAGCGGTCAAGAGTGGATGGAACCAGCTTGTGGCTTCGCACGGATCCGAGGGAATTATGATTAACTGCTCGCTCCAGCGGGCTAAGAGTTCAAACGAGTCATACACGCTGTAAGAATATGCCAGACCGTCGCCTTCCGTCAGCAGATAGCCCTTTCCACCGGTCTTGAGATAATTGGAAAGCTTCCACAAACCCAACTTGTAAAGACCCAGTTTCAACAGGCGCGCGGGCCAACTGCCCTGGCCGAATCGGTTCCCGTCGATAATGATGACGGCTCTGCGCGCGACACGAAGCATCTCACGAACGATCGCATTCGGATGCCGAACGTGATGCAGAATCGCAAGAGAGTACACGACGTCAAATGTGCCGTCTCTAAAGGGCAGCTGCTCTCCCACCGCGCGCAAAATCGTGTTCGCGGGAACTCCATTTTTTTTCGCCGCCTGTTCGACCAGAGCTGTTACCGGCTCTATGCCGCGAACGGAAAGTTCCGGCATAGCTTCCGACAGACGGCGCATTCCGCGGCCGGTTCCGGCGCCGACCTCCAGCACAGTTTTTGCATCGGCCATTCGAAGCATGGTGCACAAGAGTTTAAAAGTCTGGGGATTATCACCAGCTTCCCGGAGGTGCATCTCGTCATACTGCGCGGCAGTGTCGGTGTAATAGTGGCGCTGGATTTCGACTTCTTTGTCCAGCTTGCCATTCATCTGTTCTCTTTGGATCATCGTGTGATAGCTATGGTCCGTGCTGCAATCCGAAGCACGTTGCGAGTTCGCAGATTACTGGATCAAGATAGTCTCACTGCTGACTCTCCAGTGCTCATCAGAACTGGAAACCGCCCCGAGCGCGCGTTTTTCCGGACGTGGCTTGCAGAGCATTTGGCGTACTTGCCTGGAGTGCCGGCAATCGAAACAGAATTCCAACGAGGAGCCACAAGTAGATATTGTTGGTATAATTTTGAAACGCCGCTATACCAGTGTAGGTCATCGGATACAGCAGCAGAAACACAAACCAGAAAATAGCCAACGCAATAGGAAAATAACGCGTCTGCCGGAGACGGCTTACGATGCCCCAAGCATAGTACAAGAGTGCCGCGGTCCAAATAATCCAAAGAAAAGGAGCAATAATTCCCATTTCGATGATCAACACTCCATATCCTTCCTCTACCCCGATGTTCATGGTAGGGATGCCGATTACTTTGGCGACATACTGCCCTCCCAAGGATGCAGTTCCGATACCGTTTCCCAAAAACCAATTTGGACGGCTGAATGCGTCAGTAAGGTTTTGGATCGGGTAATCCCACGTTCGGTTTCCTAGCTCGTAGGCTGAACTGTTAGGCAAAAGAGTCTCTGTATAATAAGCAATCCGTGAGCCCGCCTCCTGCGGGAAGAGAAATAGTATCAGTGCGAGGCCAATTGCGCCGACAATGACCGAGCGGCGAATGGCCTTGATCATGCGATGGGCCTGACGCTGACGCCACGGGGCACCCCACAAAAAACCGGCCGTCATCGCGATCGCGCTGATCGATACCAACATAAACGCGCCTCGATTGCCGCTGAGTAAGGCCGCGACTCCAATAGTGCCGATGACAAGAAGAACGATTTTGCCGCCGCGTATGTTGCTGAGCAGGAGATATCCAACGGTCCCCAAAGCGATAATGAAGGCAAGAATAAGAAATTGATCGAACCGGCCTGCACTGACAAAGACGGAGTCGGGCAAAGAGAAAATCTGATTCGTAAGCGGCGTGGACTTTTCGAGATTTCCGAGACCCTGAAGTTCCGGCGCCAGCTTCGCAGGGTTTAGAAAGGAATTTCCGACGATTGCCTGAACGATCCCTAATGCAGCAATGAATCCGCTAAGCACCACATTGAAAACCAAAAACTTTCTAAGATCCTCATCGCCACGGATTAGAGCATAGCCAACAAACATGAACGGCATGTAGTAGAAATAGGTCTTGAAGCCAAGCAGTCCATACAGAATGTGAGGTGAATTTGGATTAAAGACCTGCAGTGCTCCCAGCAGGAAGAAGAAGCTAAGGAATAGCAAGAAAGGCGCCCGGAAGGGTTTTTCCCGTCCGCGCCGGATGGCCGCAAAAAGGGAAATATATATGAGCGCTGCGAGGACATCCTTACCAAAAAAGAGCGCCAGGCCGTTGCCCATATATTTCCGGAACAAGTCTTCAAAAAGCATCCAAACAAAGAATATGTAGACACCCGTGCGCCAGTTTCTCAGGATCATTGCGGCGACGATGCACGCCGCAAAAATGAAGACCCCAAAAGCCAGCGAGCGCTCGTCGTCGGCGACAATCTTGCCGCTCACTTGCCATGCTAGCAACATACTGAGGACGAACAGGCCGACGCCGATCAAAGCCTGGTTCCTCATTACAGGAATATGTGTATTCAACAAATTGCCGCTACCTCAATGGTTACCGCCTCGCATCGATCTGCGCGCGAAAGTTCGACGAGCCATTGTATCTCATGGGAACACTGATGCGCGGCCATCTTGGTGTTGTTAGCGGGGCCCATTGCAGACTATCTGCATTGCATCGGTTGTTAATGGAACCGGACGGTTATCCTAAGCTAGCCTGTGGTGCCCAGGATATACTGGGGCGGACGAGAAGCGGCGTCTCCGGTGAAACTTTGACGATGAACGGACTAGAAGGTCCGCGCATGTACTATTCGCTCTTCGGCTTGCGCGGTGTGCTCTTGGGGGCCAAAGCGCGTGCGTTGAAAAGACCGATCGAAGTCAGGGTCGGAGTGCCGGGAATCGCACATCCAGTTCATCTGCGGTTGAGAACGACAGACGTGGCGCTGTGCCAGGAGATTCTACTTCGCGGGCAATATGACTGGGCGTTCTCTGAAACGCCAAAGGTGATTGTCGATGCCGGGGCCAACATCGGGATGGCCGCGATTTTCTATGCGAACAAGTTCCCGGAATCAAAAATCGTGGCCATCGAGCCGGAGCCCTCAAACTTTCAGATTTTGAAGAAGAATGCCGCGCTGTATCCAAATATCATTACCATTCACGCAGCGTTGTGGAAGGACGACCAACGGTTGGATATTTTTAATCCGGGAGCAGGAAATACGACATTTCGAACACGGGACGCGGATGAATCCAGAACTGCGGAAGGCCATCAGATGGTGCGCGGCGTCAGAGTTGATACTCTGATGAAAGATCTTGGAATAGGCTACGTGGATTTGTTGAAGGTCGATATCGAAGGATCGGAGAAGGAAGTCTTCAAGCACTCGCGGGGCTGGATTGACGAGGTGGGAATGCTGGCGGTTGAAATCCACGACTGGATTCAGAGCGGCTGCGGCGACAGCGTGCGTATGGCGGCAAGGGACTTCGAGTTCACATGCCAAAAGGGCGAAACGACCTACCTTGTCAGGAAGGGGCATGCAGCGAAGAGTTTGGCCCCGGAGGCTGCGCCAAGCTCCGCGCGCGTTCTGAATTCGTCGAAGTTCCCGCTGAGAATTCTTCAGGTTGTTTGACGCCGAGCAAGGCGCGTTTCTTTGTTCACGCTGTCTTAGGTCCGACCAGCGACTGGTAGAGGTTAGCGTGTTCTTCCAACATTCGTTTCTCGCTGAATACTTCTACTCCGCGCTGACGTGCCTTTAATCTGAGCTCGCTCGCCAATTTTGGACTTTCGAGCACTTGCCGCATGCAAGACTCCAGGGCATCGGCATCTCCCGCTGGGAATCTAAGGCCGGCTCCGTCCACTATTTCGCCGAGGCCGCCGATGTCCGAGGCGATAACTAATTGTCCCTGCATCAAGAGCTCGGAGGCCGCTAGCGGGGCTACGTCTTCCCATACCGACGGCATCACTACCGCCGTGGCATCCGCAAGCAATCCGGGAATCGCGTCGACCGGGACAGCGCCTACAAATTCCGTGAGATCTCGGAGGCCGAGCTCGTCTGTCATTTGCTCGAGCTTAGCGCGCTCGTTACCGTCTCCTACGATGCGAAGGTGAAAGGAATAACCGTTCTGCGAAAACTTTTTCGAGGCGAGGAGAAGGACGGGGAGTCCCTTTTCCAAGACCAAGCGGCCTACGAATGCGAAACGGGGCAGGCTTTTCTCGCGATCTGTACTGGCCACGGGATCCGGAGGAGCAAGATCCGGAACGCCGTGGTACATGGTTTGCGTGCGCGGCAGCGCGACTCGTCGCCCGACGTGGTTGGTGGGAGCCACGTTACGAGCTACTCGACGCGCCAGCCAGCGCCGCGGGAACGTTAGCAAAAGGGCGCGCAAGCTCTTTGCCCATCCCAGAGCGACGGAATTGCAACGCAGGCACTCTCCGTAGCGTCCCGCCATGAAGTGACCGGGGCAAACGCTGCGGTCCAACTGGTAGACCAATAGGCCATTGGGGCAAATCGATTGGTAGCCGTCGTGTTCAAGCACTGTGGGTTTGCGGAAAAACCATCCGAGCAAGAGAGGCATGAAAGCGGGATTGGCGACGTGAACGATATCGGCGGAGCGCACCAGCTTTGCGAATTCGCGTTGGCTCGGCCGACGAACAACACGGAATGGAAGGGCCGAATCGTTCATGCCGTTAGCGGGTGTTTGAGTCACGACCGTAACCGCAATCTCTTCGCCTGGATGAGTCGCTTCCCAGAGGGCGAGGCCTCGCGCAAGGACCATTGTTACGGTTTCGATTCCGCCGACCGAGGGGGCCCAGTCGTTAGCATAGATGAGCAACTTCATTGGCGGCCCGCGTTTCGGGGATGGAGTTGAACGGCGCGCTCAATGGCCGTTACGAAACCTTCGAGATTCTCGCGAGGAGACCAAGTCTTCACCCGTTCACGGGCCGCTTCGCCCATTCTTTTTAGCCGCTCGGGCGAATGCAATGCCTGCTGCAGCAAAGCGGAAAGCGCCGCGACATCGCCAACCGAGAAGACAAAACCTGTTTCGCCTTCGCGCACCAAATCGAACCTTGCTCCGACAAGGTTACTTACGATCACAGGGCAACCGCATAGCATGGCCTCGTTGACTACCACGCCGAAAGCCTCGGACTCGGAAGGCAGCACGAAGATATCGGAAGCCGTGTAGATTTCCGGCAGTCCCGATTGATTCACGAACCCAATGAAGCGAACTTTGTCCGTAATCCCCAGCGATACCGCTTCGGTTTCGAGGGCTCGCCGCAGAGGGCCGTCTCCGGCAAACACTAAGTATCCACTTGCGCCCGCAGCCTTGGCGAAAGCGCGCAAGAGATCGTGCGGACGCTTCCAGGGCTGGAGCTTTGCGCAGAAAAGAACGACCACCCCATCCTGCGGCACTCCCCAACAAGCGCGGACGGCCGCACTGTCAACTTGCTTTGATTTTTCCATCCACCATTCATTGTCAACGCAATAGGGAGTCAGGCCGATGCGGTCGAATGGAATGTTGAGAGTGCGCATCAATTGGAGACTAGCATTCGAGGGCACAATGACCACGTCGGCGAGGCGGAACAGCCGGGGCCAGACAAGTTTCTTCATACCAATTTTCCAATTCTTGCCATCGAGCGGCACGAGAACGTGCGCGTCCGTTCCAAATAGGACAGCCACTCCGCTCAATTTCGCAGCGGCGATCGCCATCCAGAAAGTCGCGTAAGCATATCCGGTAAACAACACAATCGCGTCGAAGTTTCCGCGCCGAATCAAACTCCAAATTCCTGGGTTGAAGAGGCCGAAGAACGACCCCAGGCGGGGAGACCACGAGCGATTCGGCAAGCAGGTCCACGGATATCCCTCTAAAACCGGTACGTCCCATTTCACTTCGACTCCGAAATCGGGATCGACGCCCGGCTCGGTCCCCTGCAGGCTGCAATACGCAACTTGGATATCAAGTCGCGGGTCCTGAGCCATACGGCGGAATATGGGAGCCGAATATTGCACCGGATGCGAGCCCACCAGGAGCACGCGAAGTGGCCGTAGTGTCATGCAGTCAAGATCATCCGATAGCGCTCCGCGATTCGGGTCCACGAGAAATAGTTCTTTTGGAGCTGGAGGTTGCGCTGGTGCAGTTCCATCCAATGCTGCGGATCGCTTAAGACTCTGACAAGCCCGCGCGCTAAATCGGCGCGATCCTGCCAGGGCGACCACTCCACGCCGGCCTGCTCCAACGGAGCACTCATACTTTCAGGTCTATATCCTACGATGGGAAGGCCGCAAGCGATTCCAGCGATTGCGCTCCCGCGCCGGAAGGTGACGGCGCCACGGACAAACAGCATTACGTCGGCGCACCCAAGCTCGCGAGCTATTTCTTCCGCCGGCAGAACTCCGCGTACAACGAGCTCCACGCCGCATGTACCGAGGGCACTGGCAAGTGGTTCCCGAGCTTCCGTCGCTCCGCGCCCCAAGACGACAAGACGCAGATTCGCAAGGCTCTCGCTCGCTTCCTGCAGGATTTCGGCAATGTCCCTGACCTCGCGCGCCATCTCCGGAGCGCCCGTCACGCCGTAAACGATCACGGTTTTCTGTTCGTCTGGCAGAGGAGGCACACGATGGAGATTCACGGGCTCCGTAAGATTGGCGCCGATAGGAACGAAAGCCGCTTTCTTTTCTTCCTTCGGAAGCCAGGCAATTGTCTCGAGCGGGACGGTGAAGATGCATTTGGCCGCATACCGGTAGAGTTTGCGGACCATCCACTCCTGGCAGGCGTCGCGGACGCGATATGTCCAGCGCGAGCCTCCCTGGGAACATGGCTCGTGTAAGACGACGGCAACGCGCGCTCCGCCGCGGCGAAGTATGGCCGCCACGATGAGCGCGGCAATTGGAAATCCCCTGCGCGACCAACTGAGCGCCGTATATTGCAAAAGGACCCATTTGCCTCGCCAGGCAACGCTCTCGCGTGAAAGCTGCCTGAGCGCGTCGATCCAGCCCTTCTCAGTCCATTGCACGCGCGACTGCTGCAGATCGATCCCGTCGGCCGCAAGCGCCCGCGCGAGGAAGGTACAGTAGTCCGCGATGCCGTCTGTGGGCACGTCTCGCTGGCCGAGCAAACCGATCCACTGCTGCTGTGATTGCTTCATTCGCGCGCTCTAGAGTTTCACCTGAGCCGCGAGATGCTTCTTCGCGCAGCACCAAGCCATCGCTGTGCCTTCTCCGGCAACTTCCAGGACGGTGCCGCCGGCAGCATTCACTGCCTCAGTAACGCTCTTAGTAGTCATGGGCGTGCCGTGCCAGCTTTTTCCAGCCATATCGGGATCGAAACCGAGGATCCGCGCGAGAAAACGGCTCATCGCAGGTAAGTGGATGGACCAAAGACCGTCTATCACCTTCCAAGCCAGGTGCCCCTTCCAATTCATGGTGGGCTTCGACATGCCGTTAAATTGGAAAAGACAGACACCGGATTCTTTCATAGCCCGGAGCAGTTCGCGAATGTACCCGCACACGGTCTCCTCGTCCGGCAGGTGCTGCAATACAAGGTAGCTGAAGGCGAAGTCCACGGATTCGCTGGCTACGCCTTCCAAATCCAGGCCGTTCGCCTGCATCCATTCGATGTTCCCGGTACCCTCCAACATCTTGCGCGCTCTATCGAGCATCTCGCCCGAGATGTCCAACGCAATCACGCGGCCGAAGCGAGCGGCGAATGCATGAGTCATGCGACCCGCGCCACAACCCAATTCGAGCATCGCCTTGCCCGCGGGCGAGAAACCGATGCGATCCAACGTGTGCGAAACGACCCGTTCGTAGTCTTTTTGCCCTGACTCCAAGAAGTCCGAGACGTCCCAATCCTTGCGCCAGGACGCGATATAGTAAAAAGCGTCCTTGCGGGCGCGCGCGTCCCAATCTTGCTGCATGGAATCAGCTCTGTTCACAACACTATCCTTGAATGTAGTTCTTCACCGCTCTGTCTCGCGAAATCCGTCCGGCAGTATTCTGTTGGAATTTCTCTGCTTCATCGAGGCAATCTTACCTCGGAGCCCAGCCAGCCAGGCCCGCCCAATAAGCACCCCGCCCTCGAGTGCGTACTGTAGGTCGGACCTAGCGAGATGCCCCCACTGGGTGTACGCGCAATCGAAAAGGCGATTTGCGGCGTAGTAATCGATATAGTGGGCGCGCACGCGTCCCTCAGTCCATTGTCGCGCAGGTGCGAACAGCCGGCCAGCATCCTGTTCGAGCTGTTCCACATAGAAAGCTGCCCGATTGTCGTACGTATGCTCGCGCAGAACCTTTTCGCCCCCTGCTTGTGCTATCCGATTTCGTTCATCATCATGATCCAAGTAATAGCGAACGATTTCAGGAATTTCAGCCTCTAAGCGAACACCCACATAGTGGATTCCTTCCTGGAAACCCAGTTGAGGCATTTCGGACGGCAAAAGTGTAATAAACAGGGCGCCTGCTGCCATTGCTTCGGCAAAATGCAGCGACGCGTCTAGCGGGTAGTCGTCACGGGCGACATTTACTACGAGTTTGCTGGCACAGAAGACCTTCGCCAATTCTTCGTAGGAGTGTAAGTGATCCCATTTGTTCATACGGAACATGGTCGACAGTTTTGCGAGGACTCTCCGGCGCTTCACGTATACGGAACCTGCGCTTCGGCCTACCCAACCGATGTCCAGTGGGCGATCTTTGGCTGTATTTGTAAAGAATTCCGCATCGACGGCGTGAAAAATGTTCACTGGGTTTGAGTGCCCTGCCTGTCGGAAAGGCGGGTCACATCCTGGATGGTAGAGATAGACATAATCAAAGAGCATAGCCCACCGAACTCGGCGATGCGTGTAAGCGTAAGGGTCGTAATTGATGCAAGCAGTTGGGATATCCACATTGTGGAGACCCCATGGAAGGAGTGGCGGATCCAACTCGGGTTGAAGGATCAGCTTTGGTCTCTCCGGCGAGTCTGCCAAGATGCGCTCAATGTCGTCGTTCGAATGGCGGTCGTCTCCTGCGCAAGTCACGGTGATGCCACGTCTCTGAAATGCACGGGCAAGGCTCGCTTTCCCAAAGCTAAGATCCTTCTCACGACATAGAAAAAGGATGTTCATTTTTCAAAAACCAAGATGATGCTGCTCCCAGCATAGCGATAAATCGGAAGCCGCATAAGAAGCCGCTTAAACCATCGGACAGCGGGATTTGTCCCGAGTAACTGGTCGTCCGTTTCCCAGTGAACGAGTGTATGGCCCCACTGTTTCATGATGCGAACGACTTCGTACGTCCATACGATATATACGGCATCGGCGTCGTAAATGAATTCCGAATGAAAGGCATCGGGATCATTTACAGTTGCAAATGGCAACCGCCCAAAGAACCAACCCAATACCTGTCCCCAGAATCGCTTAAACGTATATTCTAAACGCCACCAGCGACTAGCGCCCTTGCTTCTAAGAGAGTTCGGAAACCAAAACGGAAAATCCCACGCTGGTCCCAGCAAGATAATCTTGCCGTGCGGCATAACCACACGGCACATTTCCTGGAGTGTTTTGGTGGGGTCGACCGCGTGCTCTAGCACATAGGTCGCGATAGCCGCACCGAACGAATCGCTGTGAAAGGGCAAATAATCAGCGTCTCCGCACGCCAGGCGGAGTCTAGAGTCTATAGGTCGTTGAAGTGCCGTGATGGATAGATCGACTCCGAAATAGCGGCAGCGGTCTTTTAACCACGCAGCGTTTGCAGCCGTGCCACAGGCAACGTCAAGGACAAGTTCACCTGCCGACAGAAAAGAAGCGGCTCGCTGCCGCGCTGGAGCCTCCACGCACTGTCCGGAAGAAGTATTGTCCCAGTAACACTGTTGCGCATTCCAGAAGGCTCGCAAGCTCTGTTTTAAGCGGTCAGCTTCTGGATTTGTATAAGTCTCGACTTTCGCCATCGGTTCGAAGCTATTCCCTGCCCCAGGGTTTGTGACTCTATCCGCGTGTTCGCTTCTGTCGAATTGTTCAGGTCGCATGGGTCTTGGAAACTGCTAAGTTGCCAATCAATTGGAAAAGTTGATTTACTTCGTTTTTTCGTACGATTCCCAACAGCCAGGTCCCCGATACGTAAAGAGCGATCGCGGCGAGGAATCCGAGTAATCCAGTTGCGTGGGCGATGTATAAAAACGCTGTGATGAAAACGGACAGAAGACAAGGCGGCGCCAGAAAACGAAATCCGAACCAAGCGAATGGACGAGTCCGCGGGAACACAAGAAAAAATAGAATGCCAGCCAAGGTATAGCTGATGTTTGTGGCCCACGCAGATCCCATCGCGCCCCATCGCGGTATGAGGTATAAGTTCAGCCCTACGTTCACGACGGCACCAATTCCGGTTGAAAGAGGCAGATAATTCTGAAGATTCTTGGCCACCAGCCCGTTGTTTAGAACCACGCCGAAGAAAACGGGTACTTCTGACCAAATCAGAACCGCCAGTAGAGGACCCGAAGCAGCGAACTTCGCTCCGTATAGCAAATGCACGATAAGCCCGGAAAAGAGCGTCATAACGATGCACATACCAAACGCAATAAACATTAGAGCCCGAAAGCTTAACTGGAGATAGTGGCGGAAGCGATCCTCATCTTTCGCAGTCTGCGAAAGTATCGGAAACAGAGAGGTCATCACTGCAATGGGGAGCAAGTTAATAAACTCGGTCAGCCGCACGGCAGCGACATAGTTGCCCAAAACTTGATCGTTGACCATCTTGTGCAGCATTACCTGGTCGATTCGGTGATATACGCCTACGGCGAGCGTGCTAACAGCTATCGGAAATCCGTACATGAGGTATTTCTTCGCCTCTGTCGGGAGCAAGCGCCACGGGCGTGCCAGGAAGCCTTTGTGATGGACCGCCACAGCGATGAGCGCGACTTCCAATACTGCGCAAACCGTTCGGCCCACGATAATCCAGAAAAGGCTGGCTCGTGCAGCGGCCATCACGACAAGCGTAAGCAACCATACGAATTGCCGCACCACACCGATGCCGACGCCATACCATTGGCGCAAGTCCACTTGAAAGATAATTCCAGGCAGTCGCAAAGGTGATAACAAAAGAATATCAATTGCGGCGAAAACCAACAGACTGCGCAACGAGCCGCCATAGCCAAAGAACGGGGCAAGGATGAAGCCAATCGCAGCAGCGCCGACCGCAAATGCAGAGCTTACGCACACTCCGGTGAGGAGAATGCTTCCCGCCCGATTGCGATCCTGCGCCACATGGCGAGCGAGAATGGAATCAAGCCCGAACGTTGAGAGCCATCCATACAGTCCCAGATAAGCATACAGAGCGCCGAATTCCCCCAGTTGCGCGCTCCCCAGATAACGAGCCAAGAGAATCGTTGAGGACGCGGAGAGAGCGAGATTGAGTCCCTGACCCCCTATAAGGGTAACGATGTTTTGAAAGATGCGCGGCCCAAGTACTGCCGACTTCGGAGAAGCAATAGATATTGATCCGCCGTCATTCGACTCTCCGGAGGCTGATATCCCATCGAGGCTTGCGATCGGTTCTTTATTCGCCATGACTCCGCAACTGATTCACATCCTGCTCTTCAATGCGATCCATCAATTCCTTTCGGTCGACCATGTAGTTTCTCAGTGTCCGCATAGCCTGCACCGGAACAACTTCGACTTGATTGTATGCCGCTTTTCGCCAGAAAATGGGGCCGCGCGCGGGGATCAGGTGCGTGCCCCACTGGAAAATCAAACCCAAATTCCACACGATAAGCAACGCGGTGGCCCCATAAGCGAAGGCTGTGGCCGAGCGCTCGCTCCACTTGCTCGCAATCAAGTTAAAAAAGGAGGCGAGCCCCAGAACAAAAATTGGGGTTAGCGACACAAAGAACCGGTTGCCGAACGACGCCAGCCCGTCCCAATCTTGATAGCAGCCGATGGTATACAGGTAAATCAAAAAACCAGCGGTCAAGAAAAAACTTAAATCTCGACTATATCTCCGCAGCAAAAGAAGTCCCACTACCGACAGAATTAGAATGGGTGTCCAACTGAATAGGCCGTGGTCCGAAGCGAAACAAACTTTCAGAAGCGCGGGAGAGCTCCAAAACCAAGTCTCGACGTAACCCAGATCGAGATAGCTTCCATAAATTATCTTCTTGATAATAAATATCGGAATCAGCGTGGCAAGGATAATGACGGAGAAAATTACGTCGTAAATAAAGAGCTGCCGGGCGCTGGCAACTTGGTGTTCCTTCAGTCTTTTCCAGAACTCGGACAGTGATTCCAGCAAGGGGACGATAAGAAGGACCGCATTGACGTAATAGACGTTGATCATCAGCCCTGCGATTGCGCCAAGAATCAGCCACTGGATCCAACTGCGCTCTGCTCCGGTGCGATCCCAATACCAAAGGAAGAGTGCCACGACGAAAGCTGAATGTGCGTGCGCCCACGAAGGGTTGAAATACATGTAAACGGGAAGTGAGCTCGCAAACCAGATGCCTAGAGCGGCCAGGAACGCCCACTTTTCTTCGCAATATTTTTTTGCCAATTGAAAAGAAAGCCAAATAGCCAGAAAGCCATATAAAGTTGTACTGAGGGCCATCGCTATCCTATACGGCGCCGAAATACCGTCGGCCGAAATAGGGGACCCGAAAAGGTGACATGTCTTCACGGCAAGATGAGCGGCTACCAGAAAAGGGGCCCAAAGGATCGCAGGTCCAACCGTGAAATGATTATCCAGGTGGCCCGTAACTGTGTATTGGCTGAGCCTGATGTTCCCATCTGAATCAATACGCCCCATGCGAAAGCTGTCGTTTGCCGCGAGCCAATCTTTCGTAAAGTCAAGATTGTGGCCGAACAAGATGGCTCGTGCAAACGCATAGTATCCCACTCCGTCCCCGCGCACCCAGGGATTGCTTAGAGGTAGGGTAAGGAAGAACAGGAGAATGAGAACGCGCTCGTATTTCGTGAACCTGAACAAGTGTTTTTTTGCTTTCCTTTGCAGAACTCTGTTCCCGCCTATTATCCCCTGAGCGAAGTATCTTCGCCATATACTCGAAGAACGCGAGTTCAAATTGCGGTGGAGCGCCAGCGAAGATCTCGCTCAGCTCTGGGAATGTTCATCCTTCCGTAATATAGCAATAAGGGAAAGCGGCGGGAGCGGAAGCCAATTATCCAGCAGGCGAAAGATCGGAGTCATTACATTCAGCAAACGGATTTGGGCAAGTCCGAATGTTTTTCGGCGCAAGATGCGTCCGTTCAGCCACCAGGCCACAACTCCAGGCCGGTTGAACCCTAACACCTTCTCGACACGGAATCCGCTTCGTTCGGCCAACCCGACTAACTGCTCCCGAGTGTACCGGCGAAAATGTCCCAGAACTTCATCCAAACTTCCATAGAGCTTGGGCCCGGATGGAACCAGGATGATCGCGTGACCGCCTGGATCCAATACATTCCAGACATTCCGCAAGGCGGCCGCGTCGTCTTGAACATGCTCGACCACGTTCAGGCACACGACGGTGTCAAAGCATTGTCCGGCTGGAAACGTCTCGGGATTTTCCGCGTCGGTGTACGCCACCCGCATGTAGGGACGCGTAGGACAAAGCCTCCAAAGATGATCCAGGTACTGGGCATTGACGTCGGTGGCCCAGTAGATCGTGCGAGGCATCAAATGCACGGACATGTTGCCGATTCCTGCCCCGATTTCCAAAACACGGTCTCCCAGATATGGCCGGATTAGGTCCGCCATCCAACGGGTGAAACGAGGCGCGCGATTCAAGCGCTCCAGAATCGCAGCACCATGCCCATCTTCGACATAGATCCGCGAGGACGTGGCGTACTTGAAAATAGCCCAGAGAGCGCGCACGCCATCCTTCCAATTGATCTTCTTCCCCTCGTGGTAGGTGCGGCCGGAATAGCTGATGGGTACTTCGAATATTCGGCTGGCGCGTTTAGCGAGTTTAATGGCCAATTCCGGTTCAACGTCGAACGTGGAGCTTTCCAGCGGAATGCTCTTGAGCAAGCTGGTGCGCACCATTTTGTAGCAGGTTTCCATGTCAGTGAGATTGACGTCGGAAACAATGTCGCACAGAAATGTGAGGAACTTGTTTCCGAGTTCGTGCCGGAAGAACAGCGCGCGCTTGTATCCGCCGGGCATGAAGCGGGAGCCGAAAACAGCGTCAGCGTCTTCCATCAGGAACAGTTCAACCATCTTCAGCAGATCGACGGGATGATATTCGAGGTCGGCATCGTGTATCACAACGAGCTCAGTGTCCACGTGGGGCAGCGCTGTGCGAATGGCCGCGCCTTTGCCGCTATTTTTTTCGTGCTGCAGCCAGACCCACGAAAACTTGGAGTCGCGTTTTTCCGCTTCCACCGAAGGGCGGAACTGATGGATGGCTTCAGCGGTACCGTCCGTAGAGCCGTCGTTCACTACGATGATTTTGATTTGATGCAACAGCGGCGATTCGCCGAGAACGGCGAGCCGCGAAAGACTGCTCGCGACCAGGTATTGTTCGTTGTAAGCAGGGACAATCACGGAGAGGGTGGTGCTCGTGCGCTTGTTTTCTATCCCGTCTCGCACGGAAACTGAGCCCTGGAACGCAGGCCGCGTTTCGCCTGTTCCTTCAAATCGATTTGTCGCCGAGGTCGCACTCATGAGCTTATTAGCAGAAAAGTTTGAACGCGTTACGAGGCATGAGGCTCACGGCAATATTATGTCGCCGCCCGCTTAGTGGCCAGATTTTCCGGGCTAAGAAATCCGGCACCATCGGCGCTTTCAATTAGATTCGCGCCCATTTTTTCCTGGAAATGAGCGATGACGCGGTCAACGATGTCCGGGAGCGCGGTGGTTGGACGAAAGCCGGTCAGACGCTCCACCTTCCCGAGCGCAGGGACGCGCCGCGGCATGTCCTCAAATCCAGGTTCATAAGCCTGATCGTACGGGACGAAAGTAATCGGGGAATCGCTGTTGGTGCGTTGCTTAACCAGACCAGCCAGCTTCTCGATGGAAATCTCGCCGGTGTTGCCTATATTAACCACCTCGCCCACTGCCTGCTCGGTTGCAACGAGACGCATGACGGCCTCGACGCAGTCGCGGACGTCACAGAAACACCGCGATTGCTGGCCCGTGCCGAAAACGGTGATCGGCTCGCGATCGAGAGCTTGGCGCACAAAATTCGGAAGCACCATTCCGTAACGGCCGGTTTGCCGCGGGCCCACGGTGTTAAAAAATCGCGCAATCACCACCGGCTGCTTTTTCTCTTTCCAGTACGAAAGCGCCAGAAATTCGTCGAGCGCTTTGGACGCAGCATAACTCCAGCGGCCTTTGCTAGTGGGCCCCAGCACAAGGTCCGCGTCTTCGTGAAACGGCACCTTATCGCTCTTGCCGTAAACTTCTGAAGTGGAGGCGACAAGAACGAGTTTTTTCTTTTTAGAGGCCGCGTCCAACACGTTTTGTGTGCCATGGACGTTCGTTTCAATCGTGCGTACCGGGCTTTCCACAATAAGGCGCACGCCCACGGCAGCGGCCAAATGAAAAACGACGTCGCATTCGTCCACCATCTCCGCTAGGAGATGCTTGTTCATGATCGAGTCGAAAACGTAGTGGAAACGATCGTGCTGCTTTAGATGGCGGATGTTTTCCACGCTGCCGGTCGAAAGGTCGTCGAGGATGGAAACCGAGTCGCCGCGCGCGATCAAAGCTTCGGCTAGATGAGAACCGATGAAACCAGCACCACCAGTTATAAGGTATCGCAAAACTGCACCCCTTAGATTAAAGTCCGGTTGATTCGTCGGAGCCCGGCGGAAACTTAGACGTCTTGCCCACATCTTCCCCGTATCCATAACCGTAAGCGTACGGATAGTAGCGATAGGAGTAGTAATAATCGGGAGCACTGGAATCCACGGCGTTTAGAACGACGCCAAGCAACCGGCATTTCACAGCCGCAAGCAGATCCCGCGTGCGCGTGAAAGCCTCTTTAGGCGTTTCACCGCTACGTACCACCAGCAACACGCCATCCGTGAGCGCGGAAAGAATCACGGCATCCGTTGCAGCCATCACCGGAGGAGAATCGATCACGATGAACTTGAAACGGCGGCGCAATTCCGCAATGGCTTCGCGCATGCGATGGGACGAAAGCAGGTCCGCTGGGCTGGGTGGCACCGGACCGGTGGTCAGCGCCGAAAGATTGGTGATAGTCGGATGCTGGATCGTAGCTTCATCCAGGCTTGTGACGCCCGCCAGATAAGAACTCAATCCCACGTCTTTTCCGATGGTCAGATTCAATGCGCGCCGAATTCCAGGCTTGCGTAAGTCGGAATCCACGAGCAGTGTGCGGTCTCCAAGCTGCGCCAGAGTAACCGCAAGATTGACCGCGGCCGTGGTCTTTCCTTCACGAGGCAGCGCGCTGGTGACCAGGATTACCTGGGGCGGATGATCGGCCTGCGAAAGGAGGAGCGAGGTTCGCAAGGCGCGGAACGCCTCCGAGATTTGCGATTTCGGCTGGACGTAAGATAGCAACTCCACTCGCGCACCCATACCCGAATGCGCACCTGTTTCTCGAGCTAGCCGAGAAAGTCGCCCTTGTGTGGCATTCATCCCCGGTAGAGCAGGCACCACGGCCAGCGAGGGCAAACCGGTGAGCGCTTCGATGTCATCCGGCGATTTTACGGTGTTATCAAGATACTCGCGGAAAAGGGCCAGGCCCACTCCTCCCACCAATCCCATGAGCACTGCCAGCAGGATATTGCGCGCCTTTTGCGGCCGGGAAGCGCTTGCGGGCGCCAGCGCCGGATCCACTACCCGAATATTGCTCGATCGAAGTCCCGCGGTGATGCTGGCTTCTTTCAATTTTTGCAGCAATCCATCGTAGAGTTGCTTGTTCGATTCCGCGTCGTGCTGAAGGATGTGGTATTGAACCAGTTTTTCGGCCTGATCGTTGGCCTCTGCTTTTTGTTTATCGAGAGCTTCTTGAAGAATCTCGACGTGGCTGCGCGCCGTGGCGTATTCCTGCTGCACGCTTTCCAACAAAGTCTTGCGCGCGCGATCCAGATCATCATTCACTTCCTTTTGTTGCGCGGCGATTCGCAAAACCTTGGGATAGTTCGGGCCATATTGATTCGAAGCTTCGGCATATCGCTCGTCTATGTCAGATTTGCGTTTTCGCAGCTCAGTGATGACTTCACTGCCGTGAGCAACGGGCAAGGCGTCCACATTTCCGGCGGCAGCCATGCGGTACAGAGCCTCTTTTCCAGCTACGTCAGTTTGAGCTTCGGTGACCGCCTTGCTCAGGTCTGACAGTTTTGCAACAGAGATGTCTTGTTTCTCGTCAACTTGCCATATTTGATTCGCTCGTTCGTACGCAATGCGCGCGTTTTCCGACTTCTCGACTTTAATCCGAAGCTCTTCGAGTTCCGAGGACAGCCAGTTGGACGCCTGAATGGTCGCATCATATTTACTGCGGAAATTCTGTTCCACATAGTTTTGCAAATGCGTGTTAACAATCTGCGCCGCGAGTTGGGGATCCTCGGCCTCAAACGTCACTTCAATCAAGCGGGTGTTAGGGACTCGCTTCACGCTGAGTCGCCCCAGAAACGCCCCGAGGATTGCGGGCCGCCGCGCTGCTACTCCGCTATGAGCAAATGCTGTCGCGTTTGGATTTCCGCCGAATTCGGGAAAGCGTGCCAGGTCCAGAGACTTGACGGTTTGCAGGGCCATCGTTTCACTCTGCAGAATTTTCGCCTGCGTTTCCAGATAATTTTCCAAATCCATGAATTCGCCGTAAGAATTAGAATCCGGGAAAGGCAACATGTTCTGCGATTCTTTGTCCACTTCCACTCGCGCCGATGCCACGTAGACCGGCTTCATCTTGAAAGACGCGATCGTGACGATGGTTACAACCGTCAGGAAAAACGTCAGGATCATCCACTGATGCTTTCGCAATATGATGAAGTAATCGAGCAGGTGCGGTTCCCTGGGAACCTGCTCCCAGGAAAGGACCGAAGGCGCGGGAATAACGCTGAGTACTTCCGTGGCTTTTCGATCGCGCAGATTCGGTATAATTCGAGAAGACTCTTCCATTTATCCTTTACCCGTAGCGGCTGGTTGAAATTTTCTCCGGCTTGGATCAGAACTTGTAAATGGCCAATCCCGTTCCGACCGTCAACGCTGCCTCGGCACCTCTTGCCAGAACTTTTAGACCTTTGCTGTCAGGAATATAGAGAATGTCGTTCGATTTCATCATCACGTCTTCGGTTTTTTGATTTTGGATTTGCTTAATATGCACCGGTATCATGTCCTTCTGGCCCGTATCCGTGTTATTGCGCATGATTACGGCTTGGTCGGCCTTTGCAAATCCGGTTAGACCATGGGCCAGCGCCACCGCTTTCAGAACTGTGACTTGCTCCCCATGGCTCTGGAGAACATAGCCGCCCGGTTGCGAGACTCCCCCACCCAGCACATAGACAATGCCCGCGCGGGGAACGCTCACGGTGTCGCCGCCGTAAACCTGAATGTTGTAGACAGGATTGCCCGATTCGAGCAAGTCCTGAAGACGAATGGTAATCGTCTGAGTGTCTAATCCGGTGGCGTCGATCGGTCCTGCCGCGTCGTTCTTGTCGGGTATTGGGTGCCCCTTGCGGCTGACGATGACCACACTGCCAGCTTCATCTGTTACACCTCCAGCCTGAGCCAGCAATTCAAGCAACGTGGTCGGCCGGATAATCTGATAAACCATCGCTCTTTGTACCGCTCCTACCAACGTAACCGGCTGGCTGTATTGCTCTTTTACGAAAACCGTGACTTGCGGATGGGAGACCAAACCGTTTTCGATCAGCAGTTGCGCCAATTTCTGTTCCAGTTGGTCTGGAGTCAGCCCAAGCGCTGTAATCTTCCCTGGAATCAGCGGATAGGTGATCTCGCCTACATCACTAACCCGCAGATCTCGAGTAAGTTCCGGAATGTCAAAGACCTCAATGTGCAAAAGATCGCCAGTGCCAATTGGCGTATCTACAGCGCGAGCACTGGCTAATCCGGCCAATTCATGAATTTTCTCGTTGGTTTGTTGGGGCGTCAGCGGCTTTTGCTGGGCGTAAACCTGCGCACCCAACAGAAGGAAAATGGGCAATGAAAAGGCAAACTTCTCTGTTAGCCAGCCTGGGACGCACTGGACCGATGAAACCATAGATAGATAACCCCGCAAACACTATTACCTAGCCTTGTGCTGGTGTCAACCAAGACATGTTGAGGTGAGGTGACGCGGATACCTTGATTATTTTCGACTGAGGGCGAGAAATCTCACAAGCAGAGCGCAGCCAATTGCTATTCGTCAGCGGCAACATTTCGATCGCGGATACGAACGTGGCGCCGCACCACCCCGGCTTCGGTTGGCAGAGTGGGTGTGGTCGCGAGGTGCGCGAGCAACAAGAACAGTAGGGCGTTGGACGGAATATGCAAGTTGAAATCCACGAAGCTATGGAGCAACATTCCGCACAATCCGGTAACCGCGCCGGCATGAAGAGCGCGGGAGAAGTGGCCTTGCTCCGCTGCGTAGCAAGACTTAGCCTCACCAAACAGTATCCATAAGAATGCCAAGCCGCAAATTCCCCCAAGCAACCCAGTCTCAGCGAGCAGTTCGATATAATCGTTGTGGACGTGATCCACAAGCTTGCCGTCGTATAACGTCTCATATCGCGGGTAAACGGCGACGAGCGCACCCAAGCCAACGCCCTTAATCGGATGATCCGCAAAAATGTGAGCCGCGCCGCGAAACATTGAAAGGCGGCGGTTCATTGTTACTTCTCCCACGCGCATCATCGAAAATCGCTCAATGGCTGTGCCGGCACCTAACCACGCGATGAGCGCAATAGCCGCTAAAGCCACAATTCCCAGGCCCACGAGCCGCGGTCGGTCCGCCGCCCGCAAGCTCCTTGCCAGCAACCACAACACCGCTATCTCGAATGCGAAGCTTATAATCCCGCCACGTGAGGCGGACAGAATCAGAGCCCCTGCCGGCACGACGCTCAATACACCGAGGAGTGGATACATGTCGCGTTGTAACCCGCGGAAAACCAACATCGCCAAGCCTACCGGCAGTGTCAGCTCTACGAAGCCGGCGAAATGGTTGCGATTGACGTACGGTCCGAAGGGATCGCCTCCGGCCCGCAACGGACGCAGCCAATAAATCGACCCCTCGGAGGTGAAATGCTGGATGATGCCGAGCAGAGAAACCCCGAAGCACATCAGAACCAGAAACCACGCCAGGCGCTTCACATCGGGACGCTCGCGAAACGACTGCACCGACAGAAAAAACAAGATTAAGTAGGCGCCGAATCTCAAGAGTTCGAGCCGTGTGAGATAGCGATACGGTGTTGCACCGAAGCAGAGCTGCAGAACACCAATCGCGATGACGCCGAGCATAGGCCAGACTAACGGATTCCAATGAATCGTTGCCTTCGGATCTCTGAAGACAATAATGGCCCACAACAAGAACAGTATTCCGGCCCCGAGTTCGAGAAGCGACTGAGACCAGACCTCGACAGTGCCGAACGCCAGCACGCTGAACGCGAGCAGAATACAGAGACCAATGCGGATGAATTTCATCGCGGAGGTCCTGCCAGATCTGCACTGGAAGGAACCAACGACACATCCGCAATCCAAACCGCGCCGCTCAATTTATTGTCAAACAAACGGCTGACATCGCGGAACAGGCGAACCGTTAGGAAATGAGTCTCCGGGCCTGTAACGACAGAAAGTTCCGCGGCGGTCCAAAGATTAGTACCCGTCAGGTTCTCAGTTCTCAGGAGCATGGCATTTGTGTGGTTGGGATCGGAGATGAAAAAACGCATGCCACTCTCGGTGGAAATAGATTCCGTGCGAACGTACGCGCGGAAGCGATATGTGTGCTTCGGCTCGACGGGAACGTATTGAAAGGGATAATCGACCTCAGGGTTGGTACCTCCACCGAAATCCAGACGCACAGAGCGTCCGCCATGGTCTGGCATCGGGGAATCAAAGTCGATGGCTACACCGATGGGATTGTTCCAGCGCCAGTCCAACCCTCCGTTTGCGAAACTGCTGGCGAAGTTTCCGTTCCACACCAACGATCCGTTTTCCGGCTCCTGATAAGCCACGCCGGCCGCGCTCAGAGCTTGGCGCCAAACGCGGGAGGCATCGGCGGAACGATCTTCCCGAATCAACTCATCGACAAACGGAAAACAACGCGGCAAAGCAATCGGTTTTCCCAGCGAGATCAGGCGTTGCCACACCAGAAGTCCGGGCTCAGCCTGCTGGCTGGACGCAAAAAAATCAAGCGTCTGGAAATAGGCGTCCAGATCGGCGGGGAGCACCTGGTTCAGGAGCATTCCTACGTCATGACTGGAACGCCAGGTGCGCGAAATCGCCAGAGGCAAGAGCGATGGGTCGGAGCGGACTGCCTGTTGAATCTGGGCGTAGCCTTCGGCCGGCTGTTGTTGCCGAAGAAGAAAATTACCGTAATTCCAGGCAACTTGCGCTGAAAGCGGATAAACCTCTCGCGCATGAATGAAGGCATCCTGCGCGCGCGACGTATCTCCAGTAGCTTCGTGCGCGGCCGCCAAATTCATCCAGTAATACGCGGAGAGCGGATCATCCTGGATCGCTTTTCGGAAGGACTTGATCGCTTCGTTGGGATCGCCAGCGGCAAAATCCAGTTGTTGGACGCGTCCGAGAATATCCCAGGCTTGGGCATTACCGGGCTCCAGCGAGGCGCCGCGCTGAATTTCATTCAGGCTGGTGGAATTAATTCGATGATCCGCAATCCAGAGGCGAATGGCTTGAAATGAAAAGAAGAACGCGACGACTAACGCAGCGATCAGCAGCGTCCAACGCGACCCTTTGCCTTCAAATGTGATCTCCACGCTCCCGTAATCTGCACCGAGCGTCGGCTATTCTGCAAGCCTAAATTGGCCCCAGGCCAATCAAAGATGTTTGGAGCGTGTGTAGGGGAACTACTTCACTCCAAATCGGTAGAGCAAACCGACTGACACGCGATAGGTTCCTTGGCTAGGAGCACCGGAGACGAAACGCGTCTGTTCATAATCCGCCTGAATCAATCGGATGGCCCAGCGCTTCCGGACTCTCCAGTCTATTCCGCCGCCTCCCATCCAGACGAATCCTGTGTACGATCTGCTGACCGGACCAAAGCCGTTCTGGCTCGGCAGGTTGTAAAGATAAACTCCGCCTCCGAACAAAACTTGGCCAAAAACGGTGATTTTGCGATTGTGGCCGAAGGGGTACAACTGCGGCCCGGCTAGGAAGCTGTAGATGCTCGTATTTCCGTTCGTATTGTTTCTATTGTAGGTACCAGAGAAATCCGCAGCGATGTTGATGAACTTCCAGATATGGTAATCGCCATAGCCGCTCCACCCTACCATGCTGAGCCGTGAGCCATTGATGTTGCCAAATGACCGGAAATCGAAGCCTCCGCCCGCTTCGTATTTCGCGAAGTCCTGCGCCATGGCCGGCATGCAAAAAATAAAAGCCAAAATAAAGATTCCCGCCAACTTCTTCATCTCTAATACCCTCCGCGAAATTCTATTTTTGCGCGCCGATGTCCTTGCAGCGCCCTATGATGCGGGCACTGGGACTTTAGGTTACCGCGCATCTAAGAGCAAATGGGAATCATCTTGGATCGAAGGCACGAAGTGAGGAGTTGAGCGAAGAAAAGGGGCCGGACGATTTGTCCAGCCCCGTCATACAGAATAAAAAGTTATCTTTCACCGAAGCGGATTAGTACCCCAGCCCCGACTTTAAAGTTATTCTGATAAGGATTGCTTGCGCTACCTGCGTTGAAAAAACCGGTTCGCTCATATTCAACCTGCGCCATTCGAATGGCAAAATGTCTCGAGACCGTCAGGTCCACACCGCCACCGCCGCCCCATGCAAATTCGGTCTCCCCAAAGCTACATCCCGAGGTAGCGCAGTTATAAAAGCGATAGTGCGATCCGCCAAGCAACACATTTACATACGGCGTTATTACATGGTGGCCCAGAGGATAGATTTGCGGGCCGAACATGTAGGAATAAACCGCATTGTCTCCTCCGCGGAAATTCTTGTAGGTTCCATCGAAATCAGCGGTAAATCCCAGCCAATGGTTGATGTTGGCGTCCGCTGATATCTGCCACCCGTTCATGTTGAGCCGGGGCTGTGCCGGGAAATTGAAGGAGCGATATTGATACCCGGCGCCCACCTCAAAAATTGGCGTATCTTGAGCCATAGTCGGCAAAGCAAAAAGTATGAGTAAGGCAAGAATTCCAAATAACTTTTCCATTGCGACATCCTCCTCGAATGAATCCTGTTGTGCCCTCAACCTAGTTCTGGCCCAGCTCTTTTTCGCATCCCAGATTGGCATACTGCGAAGAGCTTCCAAATCAGGAAAACCTGCCTGTGTGCTGAAGAATGTACCGGGGATTCGTAAGTATCCCTTTTGAAAGGCCTTGCACGGAGAATTTAATGGCAGGAATCTGCAGAGTGACTAGATCGACGTTGCGCCACAGGATCGAAGCACCAAGTCACAAAGCCGGCTAATCTGAGCGGGATCCTCGTGAGGCAGCAGAAGTTGGATTGGGACGCTTCCAAGCACGCGGCCCAGGAACTCGAATTCGGAAGCTCTCATTTCGGTATCCAGAAGGTTCGTTGCGTACGAATTCGCCACCAACGAAAGTAGACCTTCTTTCGGTGTCATGGGCTCAAGAAGCGGCCCGGCGCGCAGCGAGCTTCTCTCGCCCAGTACGAAGATCGCGCCTAATGGCAATGGCTCGCTTTCGAACTTCAAATGATTCCCGGCAAGCGAGAGCAGACGTTTATTCCAGTTGGCCGAAAAGCTCGGCAGTTTTTTCTCTCCTCCATACACTATTGTTACGGAGTCAGGCCACAGGCAAAGATAGGGGTACGCGGGATAAACGAGAAAAGAGCCTTGCCTTTCCGTCAGCGCCACAACATCGTCGGAAATGACTGCGCAGCCCCTCCGCGCCAATATCGCTGCCGTCGTCGATTTTCCTGCGCCTTCCGAGCCGACAAAAGCGATAGCGCGGTCGCCGAAAGAAACTGCGCTGGCATGAAGACAGCCTACGCCTCGCAAGCGCAGAAGCAGACCGAGTACGGGCCCCAGCAAATACGTAGCGGCATCTTCTATCGTTAAATTGTCCGGCCACTGCGCCCAGAGGTCAGTCCCCTTGCGGTCCATCCAGAACTGTGTTCCATCGAAGTACATCAGGTGAAGAAACTCGCCGCCCCCGATTTTCCAGATCCTCAACGCTGGTTGGCCAGATTCGTCGGTATAAGCACTCGTGTAGGTAAGCGCTCTCGGTTCACTCGGAATATCTCCTGCGGTATAAGGAGACGCATTCATGTGAACCGTTACCGTGGGATCGGCGGCGGAGGCAGGGACAGGCACCAGTTCCGGAATGGGAAGATTCGAACGAAGGAGCAGACCGAAGACCGAATAATTGAAGTTCACTTCTTCCAGACTAAAACACCCGTCAAGCGACGACCATCAGCCACAATTTCTGTTGTCTCATCTCGTGCCGATTCTACAGTAGTCCCAGCCACCGAATAATAGCACCCTAGATATGAGTCTTAAACTTCGGAAACTTGCCACCGTCCCTTGTTTTTCTCAAACCAAGAGTTTGCGTCAGTTCTTGAACCGTTCCATAGATGGTTAATGCAGGAGTGGAATAAAGTTTCTTACTTTTCCCTTCCTGTATGGACTGCTTAGGCATTGCGAACCTCCGCACGCAAGTTATACCGGACTCCGCGTGTTGACTGCAACCAAAAGTTGAGACAAAACGGGCGCACATCGAGCGAAATCTGCTCGGGATCAATTCCCCCTCGAAGAGACGCGAGAGCCGACCGCTGAACGTATTGGTCCATATCCACAGACCATTGTACCTGATCCAGCCATTCTGCTGATTCGGCATCATGCAATCGTTGGACGAGCGGGTCATCTGAAAGAGGTGTCTTCGGCCGAACTCTGCAGCCCTCCGGCAAACGCCCTACCATCGCATCTCGCAACAGCCGCTTATCGAGGAAGAATGGGAACGGAGGCAAGGCCAGTAGATAATTCACGATCCGTAAATCAAGATAAGGGTAACGTACTTCTACCGGATAGTGGGTCGCCCCGGGACTCTCTTGCTCGAACATGTTCGCCCACTGCGGAATCGAAAGCGAGATGTGGGCTTTGGGACGGATCGGATGCGGACGCGATGCTGGCAACTCCGTCCATTCGTTCCATCGCGAATTCAGATCCAGTTGCCGGGCGAATTCGGGCGCAAGCCAGCGTGGAAATATGGGTGCGGTAGGGTCCTTTCCGACGATGCCTTTAAACCGCCGGCGAATTCCGGGCCAGATCGAACGGCGCTCTCGAAGATAGGGCGGGACTTCCTGCAGCAACCGGCGGAGATCTCGATTGCGCAGCATTTGCTTGGCGTAAGGCATCATCTCAAAATGCATCAGGTTGTCTGCGCCTTCGCCACATAGCGCAACACGGCAATCGGCGGCGATCATTTTAAATTGGTCGAAAAGTCCCGCGAACAATGGATCATCCACCGGTTCGGGGCTGCTCCATTCCGGATCGCCCCAGCGTTCAAACGGCTTGAGTCCATCCATCTCCAAAAATTGAATCGGAATGTGGAGATAATCGGCGACCTGGCGGGCGTGTGCGCCTTCGCGATCGGCAATCAGGGGCTTGTGAACGATCGTATAGGCGCGCAGGTCAGAAGCTCCCAGAGAGCTACCGGAAATCTCGCGCGCCGTTGCAGCGATGGCGGCCGAATCCAGCCCGCCACTGAGCAGAATTCCCGCACGGTCGACCCGCAAGCGGTCCGCAACTGCCGCTTGAAACAGAACTTGAAAATGTTCCACATACTCATCGGCATGGCGATAGCGAATTGTCCCGGAAGTTGGAGCCGACCAATAGCGAACAATCCGCACGCCCTCAGCGGAAACAGAGAGGCAGTGCGCCGGCGGCAACCTTCGAATGTCGCGAAATGTCGTGGTGGTCAGATCGCAATTGAGCCCAAACAGTAGAAAATCGGCCACCGCCGCATCGTTCAACTCTTCGGATAGCTCGGGGTGCAGGCGAACGGAGTTCAGTACGTTGCTGAAGAGAAAAACACCGCCGATCTCGGCATAATAAAACGGCTTCACTCCGAAATGATCGCGCGCGCAGAAAAGCGTTTTTCGGCGGGCATCCCAGATAGCAAAGGCAAAATCTCCGCGGAGGTGCTGAAGGCATTCTTCGCCCCAGATTGCATACGCCTGCAATATCAATTCGGAATCCGTTGCGACTCGGCGATAATTTGGCTCGGCTTTCTCCAATTCCTTCTTAAGCTCATCACGGCAATCCACGCGCGCGTCGGCGGTAATCCAAAATCGCCCGTCAAATTCCGCCGGCTGCCTCTCGCACACCGATTCTCTAGTGGTCCGCAGCAGAGTGTGGCCCAGGCCCACAGGACCGCTCGAGTAAGTGTCTCGAGCGTCCGGCCCGGCATAGGACAGATAATGCGTGAGGCTTTGCAGGAGCGCGCGGTCAACGGGCGCCCCGCTTCTATCGAACATGCCCACGATTCCGCTCACTGTGTTCCCATCCGGGTCGCTTGTCCTTCAAACGCCACGAAATGAAGGTGCTCTTCTCCCGAGCTGCTCAGGACTGCGCCGCGAAATTCAACCCAGGCATGAGCTTCGAAGCGATTCGCGCCTTTTCGTGCGCCAATGAGCAGATCCGCCGCTACGCCCCGCCTGCGCAGGAGCCAGCAAAGCACGAGAGATTGCTCCAGGCAATTGGTCACCAAGAAAAGACTTCGCGTCGCCGCCTCTTCCATGCGGACAGTAATGTTTGTTATTTCTTCCAGCGGAGAATTCGCGGCAGCAGCATCAGACCCTTCCATAAGCGACAGCCGTTCCAGCAATCTCTTCCAGCGTCGAAACCCGGCCAGACGCAAGCCTATCCAGGTGACCGTCAAGCCTGCGGCGGCTTCGAGCGCAATGCGCCGCTCGAATCCCGTTAATCGCCAGAAGCTGCGCCAGGTCGCCATCGTCGATTTCAACCCGCGATCCAGAATTAAGTCGCCCTATTATTATGTTGATGCCAGGCAAACACGAAGGTTAACGGCGCGAATTACAGTGCTGTCGCGCTTCGCACCTCAATCAGTCCTTCGCCTTTCATTTTCTCCAACAGGTCCAAAAGATCTCGTTCGCAAAGATTCGCGTCCACTTCATACTCACTCAGCAAAGTATCGCGCAACTCTCCAATGCTTCGCGGCTCCTTCAGCAGGTTCCACACACGCGTTCCTATGGGATTCATGCCGTAATAGACGCTGTTTTTCAAATTCAATATGGCGGATTCTTCCCCCAGCGGACACGACACTTGATCGCGTGCCGCTACCACAACGGAATGCACGGATAAAGATGCGTCCATTTAGGCGCCAGAAACCCTTCAGGGCTGGGTAGTTAGTTTTGCCGGCAGATCCGGCAATTCGAGCGTTCGGAGTGCACCACGCCTAGCAGCTTCGCCACACGCCCACCGCTATTCTAACCGGACTATCCGTCAAACGGCAATGACTCAACTGGATTCGGCATGGCGAATTCGGTTATAACCGCTTGGATGCCGGCACCGGCCATTTCTGTCACAGCGCTCGAGAAATATTTTCCACCGGCCTTGACGGGTTGGCGCGCTCTGCTGCAACCGATCTCGCGCCCCACCGAACGCGCCCTTGCAGGAGTTTCCTTCACGGTGGAGGAAGGTGGGGCCGTTGCCTTGATCGGTGCCAACGGCGCGGGAAAATCCACCTTGCTTCGTATCCTTGCCACATTGATTATTCCCACGCACGGCAATGCCACCCTGGCGGGGTTTGATGTGGAACGCGACTCCAGCGGCGCGCGCCGCCAACTCGGTTACCATACGGGCGGAGACGAAGGGTTTTATGGCCGCTTGAGCGCTGGCGAAAATCTTGCGTTTTTTGCCGCCATGAACAATCTGAGTCGCGCAGATTCGCGGGCGCGGATTGCAACCGTTGCGCAATCGATGGGGATCCAGAACGATCTGAACCGCCAGGTCCGTACTTTTTCCACTGGAATGATGCATCGTCTCGGCCTAGCTCGAGCGTTGCTCCACGGCCCTGCGATTCTGTTGCTCGACGAACCCACACGCAGTCTGGATCCTCTTGCTGCGGCGGATTTTCGGCGTCTACTGAAGGACGATCTGGTGCGCAAGGGCGGGACCACTCTTCTGTTCGCTTCCCACACTCTGAGCGAAGTGGAGGATATTGCCGACCGCGTGATCTTGTTGGATGCGGGACGGGCCATCGCCTGCGATTCGCCGCGAGGGCTTTGCGCCTCTACGCGCACGGCAACTCTCGAGCAGGCGGTCGCAAGTTTAACCAGCCATGCAGTGCAGGCGCAGCCGTGAATCTCGCGCGCACACTTCGGAAAGTGGCGGCGTTCTTCTGGCGGGATTTCGCCATTGCGCGCGGTTACCGGGGAGCGCTGCTTTTAGAGACCCTGGAAGCGCTTTTTGGCGTGGCGACGTTTTATTATTTGTCCCGTTTCGTCCAGAGTCCGGAACTTGCAAGCGAACTCCCCGCCGGAACAAATTATTTTGCATTCGCGCTCGTGGGCTTCGCGTTTTTTGATTATTTGAGTGTATCGCTCGGCGCCTTCGACTCGAGCCTGGAAGAAGCGCGCCAGAATCGCACGCTCGAGGCGCTGCTCGTGACACAAACGCCGCTTCCCGTAATCCTCGCCGGTTCGGCTGTTTATCCATTTGCGGCGCTGGCGCTACGAACCTGCGTCTATCTCGCCTGGGGCGCTTTGCTGTTTGGATTCAGGCCGCAATCGGCTAACTGGCCAGGCGCGGCAGCGATTCTTTTCGCTTCAATTCTGGCTTTCGCTGGACTTGGAATTCTCTCGGCAAGCTACTCGATTCTTTTCAAGCGGGGCAATCCAGCCAAATGGGTTGTGCTCGGAGTTTCCGGCTTGGTTGGCGGAATGATGTATCCGATTTCGGTATTGCCTGTTCCTCTGCAAATGTTGGCCCGGCTGATTCCCGTGACTTATTCTCTGGAAGGGATGCGCGCTGCATTGTTGGCGGGCGCCGGCTGGAAAGAGCTCTTCCCCTCCATAGTGGCGCTGCTGATTTTTGCCGTGGTTTTGATTCCTCTGTCATTTGCTGTGTTTGCCTGGGCACTACGGCGCACAAAGATTACCGGCACGCTGACTCATATTTAGCGCACAGATACTCCGGCGGAGAAATTTATTTTAAGAGCAGTCGGGCGGGGCTTGTGGCGGCGGCTGCCATACAGTACAGTTTTTACCTGCGCTGAAGGCGCCGCATAAATGAAAGTACCACTTCTCGATCTCAAATCTGAGTACGTGGAGTTGCGGGACGAAATTCTCGCGGCTCTCGATCGCGTCTGCCAAACATCCGCGTTTGTTCAAGGCGAGGAAGTCGAAGCGTTTGAGAAGGAATTTGCGGAATTCTGCGGATCGAAGCACTGTGTGGCGTTGAGCAGCGGAACTGCTGCGCTCCATCTCGGTTTGCTCGCGCTCGGAGTCCAGCCGGGCGACGAAGTCATTACTACTCCAAACACGTTTCTTGCGACAGCCGAGGCCATTACGTATTGCGGCGCGCAGCCTGTGCTGGTGGACATCGATCCCGCCACCGCGAACATCGATCCCAATTTGATCGAGCGCGCGGTGACGCGCTGTACTCGAACCATACTCCCGGTGCATTTATACGGCCGGCCGGCGGACATGGACGCCATTCGCGCGATCGCGACCCACCACAAACTTCGCGTCTTGGAAGACGCGGCACAAGCGCATGGCGCGCGCTATCGCGGCAGGCGGGTCGGCAGACTCGTTGATGCAGCCGCGTTCAGTTTCTATCCCACAAAAAACTTGGGCGCGTATGGAGAGGGTGGCGCGCTGACCACTGACGACGACTTAATCGCGCAATTCGCGCGCGCGGCGCGTTCCCATGGACAGACGGCGCGCTACGACCACGAGTTCGTCGGATACAACTACCGCATGCAGGGATTTCAGGGCGCCGTTCTGCGCATCAAACTGCGCTATCTAAATGCGTGGACAGAAAAACGCCGCGCAATCGCTCAGGAATATCGCCGTATCCTGGCTAATGCGCGGGTGGAAATGCCCGTGGATGATCCGCGCGATGAATGCGTATATCACCAGTTCGTTATTTACGTGAACAGCCGCTGTTCAGTGATTTCGAAGCTGGCCGACAGAGGAATCGCTACTTCCGTGCACTATCCCAAACCCGTGCACCTTCAGCCCGCTTACTCTTCGCTGGGAGATCCGGTGGGGACTTATCCTCTTGCCGAGCGCGCCTGCGATCGCGTCCTAAGCTTGCCGCTTTTTCCCAGCATGACTACCGAGCAAGTCAACTACGCCGCGAATTCGGTCCTCGAGGTTGTCGGAAAAAAATAAAATATTCCCGCGCAAGAAATTTGACAGCGAGAACTCAGATTACTTCGTTGCGAGAACCGGAAGATTCCACATCGCGGTTGGGTGGCGGCGCCGCGAAACCAGCGACCCCTGAAGCTCCCGCGGCGCTCGAAGATCTTTCGCGCAATATTTCCGCCAGGCCTTCAAATACCTTCGAGCACGATTCACGCAGCGCCTGGTCCGCCGAGCGCAGCATTGATTCGATGGTGTTCTGCCCGTGCTCGCTGAGACGGCGCACAGAAGACACCATCCAGGAATCACAAGCGGTTTCCAAGCGCTCCTGATATCTTCCAACCGCGTCGGCGCTCAACCGATCGAGGCCCGCGGCCCATTCTTTATGATATGCGTCGCGCTCCACTCGGAAGCCTTCCAGCGCGGATTCAAACGCGGCCGAAAGAGCACCGCGAGACTCTGCGATGCTGCTCTCGAGCTGCGACGCCATCTGCTCCTGAAGCCGCACAAGAGAGGCCGCAGCGTTGGACTCAAATTGGTTTAGAACATGCTGCGCGGAGCGATCGAGTTCGTGCGTGCGTTCGCGCACCGCATCCCGCCCGGTCTGGACAAATTGTTCCTCTTCGCGGCCCGCGATGCCCCGCAAGACTTCTCCAAACGAACTGGCAGCCATCTCAGCGGCTCTGTCGAACTCGTTGCGCGTCCGGTTGGCAGCTTCCCCGGCCATATTTTCGATTTGTTGATGGACTTGTCCGAGGTGGTTTGCGGACTCGTCCGCCAGTCGAGCAGCATATTTCTGCGCCGCCTCATTGGTTTTCTCGTCGAAGCTGCCGGCAGCGGCGGCGGTCGTTTGTTCCACGAGCACTTGCAAGCGCGCACGCGCTTCCTGTTGAAACCATTCCGAGCTGCGGCCAATGGATTCGGCGGCGGAATGAGTAGCGCGCGCTCCGCTTGCTTCCAGCTCCTCGTTCCACTTCGCCAAAGCTTCCTTGCGCGCAGATTCAAAATCATTCCGCACATCCAGCAGCGTTGCGGCCAATTGCCCGGAAACCTCGCGCTGGTTGTTCTCCGATGCCTGGCGCAAGCGCTCGCGGTGCAACCGCAAACTCTCTTCCGCTTGCACTTCGCGCGCGGCGAGTTCGCGAAGCAATTCCGGTACGCGTTCAAAGTGCGGCGCAAGTTTCGCTTCCACTTGAGTCTGCGCGCGATTCACGAATTCCTGTTGCAGCGTATCGAGCGCGGGCGTCACGCGCTGCGAAATTCCGGCGGCAAGATTTTCCGCGCGGCGATTCAACTCAGCGGTCTGCGACTCCAGGATTTTTTCCAGGCGGCGATGAAGCTCGTTTAGAGTATCGTGGCTCGCCGCTTCCAATTGTCCCGAATACTCTTTCGTGCGGCCAGCCACCGACTCGATTTCGGACAAGGATGATCGCGCGCGCGAAATTTCCTCGTCGAGCGACGCCTTGATCTGCGCCAGCGTATCGCGTGCCTCGGAAGAGGCTTGCGCCAACGGCTGCCGCGCTTCCGCAATGTGCTCGCGTATTTTTGTCTCCGCCGCAAGCAAGACATCCTGAGAGCGCTCGGTGATTTGTGCGATCAGGCGCTGCACGTTGTTATCCAGAGAGGATTGCAGCAGTTCATTCCATTGCGCTCGCGCCACGCTCATTTCGTTCGAAAGTATTCCACGCCATCCCGCAGCGGCACTTTCTTTGGCGGCGGATTCTTCCTTGTTCGGCTCCGCAGGCGTTGCGCTCCTGGCGGCCTCCATGGCCTCAAATTGCAAACGAGCCTGGGCCAGGCGGCCCGCGGCTTCTTGCGCCGCGTCGTTCTCCGCGCGCAAGATGCCCATTTGTTGGTGAACCTCGTCCATCAACTTGCGGGCTTGGCGAAAATTTCCCTCGAATTCCTGTTTGAGACCGCTGAGAAATTCATCCTGCCGCTCGGCAAGCTGCTTGGAAAGTTCCTCGCGCGCACCGGTTTGCGCCCGTTCGAAGTCAGGTTTCCATTGCGCGAAAAACTCCTGGACTGCCGCAGCTCGGCGGTTGTCGCTCACCTCGGCAGCGCGAAGAACTTCATCCTGCACTTGCTTCGCGGCGTTGGCGATGGCCTCTCTAGTCTGCACCTCTAGATCTTTCCGCAGCTCGCGGAACAGCGGACTATCCGCGACGCCCCGATCACTGACGGATCGAAATTCGGCCGGTGCGCAGAAGCCGGCGGGTTCGTTTCTAGTATCCATTGGGGCCCCCAGGAGACTCGTGTTGTCAATCGGAGCAATTCCTTCGCCGGTTTCAGCCTTGGTGTTTGCTTCGGCAGGTTCGCCGCTCTGAGAGGATTGCTCGGAAGTTGTCCAGTCCGCGGGCAGAGCATCGATTCCCCAGATATTCGCGGGGCCTTCCAGTTCCACGGCAACCTGGAAAAAATCCCGAATTGAATGCGGTCGCTGGACCCAGGCAACTCGCGCCCGAACATTCGGCCGATCCTGCGCCTGAGGCAGCTCCAGAGTGACCCAAGTATTTTTGGGCAAATAATGCTTGGAGGAATAGCGACAGCCGTGAAGATTCAACGCGAGCGTGGCGGTGCGCTCTTCAAAAGGCTGACCGAGAAGATCTATTCCACGAACGATTAAAGGAACTGGTTCAAAAAGACGGTCGCTTCGGCGGCGTTCCGTGCTGGGTTGATTCGAATTCACGTGGTCCATCCGATCCCTCAGAATCTCTCGCGCAAGGATAACATCCCAACGGCGACGGGTCGAGAGGCGAGAATTATTCTGTCAGTAGCACATGATATGTCCGGTTGAGATAGCAAGTGATATGTCCGCTTTTCGGGCGGTGGTAGGGGACCATGCAAGGCATGAACTCCTACACACAAGCCGCCATGGAGCGGGCGATGAAAGTACAGGAAGTGATGTTGCAAGCGATGGCCAAGAAGATCAGCTGGTGGCAAGCGGCCGAGATCTTGGGCATCAGTGACCGGCATATGCGGCGCTGGCGGGAGCGTTATGAGGAGTTCGGATTCCGCGGGTTGTTCGACCGCAGGCGAGGAAAGCCTTCGCCTAAGCGCGTGCCGCTAGCGACCGTGGAGCGGGTGCTGGAGCTGTACCGGGAGCATTATTTCGATCTGAATGTGCAGCACTTTCACGAGAAGCTGGGGGCCGAGCATCGGATTCGGCTCAGCTACAGCTGGGTGAAAGGGATTCTGCAAGGAGCGGGGATGGTGGCCCGGGGGCGCAAGCGCGGAGCGCACCGCAAACGACGACCGCGACGACCCTTGCCGGGGATGCTGCTGCACATCGACGGCAGCCGGCACCGTTGGTTGGGAGACGAGCGCTGGCACGATCTGATCGTGATTCTGGATGATGCCACCAGTGAGATTTACTACGCGCAACTGGTGCAGGAGGAATCGACGCAGACGGTGATGGCCGCTTTGCGCGAGGTGATCGAGCAGCAGGGATTGTTCTGCGCCTTGTATAGCGACCGGGGCAGCCATTTTTGGCTGACGCCCAAGGCGGGCCAGAAGGTAGATCACGCGCGTGTGACGCAGGTAGGACGGGCGCTGCGGGAGTTGGGAGTGCGGATGATTCCGGCCTACTCGCCCCAGGCACGAGGACGCAGCGAGCGCAATTTTGGCACTTGGCAGGGACGACTGCCGCAAGAGTTGCGCTTGCGGGCGATCACGACGGTGGAGGCGGCGAACGCTTTTCTGCAGGAAGAGTACATCGCTGCGTTCAACGTGCGGTTCCGGGTGCCCGCGACGCAGGGGGGCAGTGCCTTTACGGCGTGCCGGCAGCGAGATTTGGAAGGGGTCTTTTCGCTGCAGTTTGAACGCACGGTGAACCGCGACAACACGGTGAGCTTTCAAAATCTGTCTTTGCAGATCCAGCCGGTACGCTGGCGAGCCACGTTGGCGGGCTGTACGGTGACCTTGCATCAGCACCTGGATGGAACGCTGAGCCTCCGCTATGGGCCGCATTGCGTGGGGCGCTACAACGCCGAGGGGCTGCCTTGGATCAGTAGCGATCGGCAAGAGGCTGTGCAGAAGCCGCGCCGTGGAAAAGTCGCAAAGCAGACTTTCCCACCGCGCTTGGAAATCCCGCCCAAAGCGCGGGATTCCCACTTCCCCACAGCCTCGACGGCGGCGGGTGATTAACTGTCAACCGGACAACTCACTTACTACAAAAACCGGACCTTTTAACTTGCTACGAACAGAGGCGAGAATTATTCTAAAAATCGTAACATCAAAAAGAAAACGAGATTTCTGTGTAGAGCTATTTCTATGCGCCGAAAAAAGATCGTTAGCTCTTCTTTTTCTTCTTGGAAACCGTGGTATCCGCGCCGCCCGCCGCCGCTACAGCGCCATCGAGATTTTCCTTGCATGATTTTCCGAGGGCGCTGTTTGCGTCGATATCAATGCACTTTTGGTACGCCTCTTGGGTTCCGGGCGTCAGAGTGCAAGTCATCTTTTCGCCTTCTTGCTTGCAATCCATGATCGCCGTCAGCGCGCTACCGAGAAGGAACCAGGCCTGTGCGTCCTTGGGGTTCGCCTGCGTCGCTTTCTGAAGGGGCGCGACGGCGTCTTTCTGACGGCCTTTATTGTTGAGCACTATGCCGACATTTTTGTAGCACGTACCTCCCGCCGCGGGGTCCAGCGCAGCAGCTTTGTCGCATCCTGCATTTGCGTCTGCAAGTTTGCTTTCAGCGGCCTTTGGATCCGTTTGTGCCGCAGCCGAGTTTGCGAGATTCGTGCTCAGCCCGGAATAGGCGGCAGCCTGAGGTTTCAAGTCGATGGATTTTTGAAAAGCAGCGGCGGCATCGTCGTAACGCCCGACGCACTCATAAGACGCACCCAGGTCTTGCCACACTGTCGCGTGATTGCCCACCTCTTTGGGCCCCACTCCCTGTTCGGCTTGTTGGAACTCCGTGATCGCTGTCTGGCAGTCGGCGGTACGCTTATCTTGCAGCGGCGCCTTTTGATCAGCGGGAGCGGCCCTCATCTGTTTCTGTAGGTCGGTCGCCTCCGTCATTGCCGCCACTCCGTTGTCAAAGTGCATCTTCATGGCTTTGAACTTATTTTCTTCTTCGCCTTTCTTCTTCACTTCCTCCGGATGCGAGGCAGCTGTTTCAGCCGCAATTTGCTTGAAGTCCAACTTGAAATTGTTCTCTTTGGTGGTGCCCACCTGGAATTGGACGGGACCGTAGTTCAAATTGTCTTTTTGGTTTGTCAGCGTAATCGCGTAAACGGCGTCTCTCAGGCCTAGCTGTACAAATTTTCCGTTCTTGTCTGTTTTCGCCGTGTAACTTTGCCCGGTTTCCGGATTCTTGATCACCACCGTAACATCCGGGTAAGGCTTGCCTTCCCTGTCCAGAATTTCGCCGTTCAATCGTCCGGTATCTTGCGCCAGCGCGATCGTGGCAAACAAAAGAGCCAGAACCAGACTCGCGATACGAATCAGTTTTCTCATGAGCAGGTCTCCTTGCTTAGTAATTGCGGCGCCTATTATTGCGCAACTCGCACCCGATAGGCGATAGGATCGCTTAGCCCGGCCTCAGCAAAGGCCCGGCGGCGCAGCCGGCAACTATCGCACGTTCCACAGGCTTCGTCTTCAAATTGATAGCACGACCAGGTAAGGCCGAGCGGCGCGCCCAGCTCCGTGCCACGGCGCACGATTTCAGATTTGCGCATTCCAATCACCGGGGTCACGATTTCAATCCGCGTCGCTGGCTTGGTTCCCTGGCGCACTAATTTCGCAAAGGCGCGATAATACTCCGGGCGGCAATCCGGATAGCCCGAGCTATCTTCCGCAACGGCGCCAACGAAAATTGCGTTCGCTCCAATTACTTCCGCCCAACTCACCGCGGCGGAAAGGAAATGAGCGTTACGAAACGGAACGTAGGTGACTGCAATTTCGCTGGCGTGATCGAGAGATTTCCCGAATTCCGGAACCGCGATATCGCGGTCGGTAAGCGCCGAGCCGCCGATTTGCGCAAGCGAATCCAAACGGATCAAGAGACGTTCGCGCACTCCATAAAAATTCGCAATCTCTTCAAATGCACGCCGCTCGCGCCGCTCCGTTCGCTGCCCATAGCTCGCATGCAACAGCGCAGGCCGGTGCGACTCATTTGCAATCGCCGCGGTGACGCAGGAGTCCATGCCTCCGCTAAGCAATATGACCGCTTTGGATTTTTCGGCCGTCATCTATACCGATTTAACTGCGCCTCAGACCCCCTTCATCGCAGGGTCCCAAATAAATTTGTGCAACTGTAAGCCCAGGCGCACGGGCAGGCCATCGTCCAAAATCCATTCCGCGAGCTCGCGCGCGGTAAGACCCGGCCATGCACCTGCCGGATCAGCAAACACTGGCGAAAAAAGTACCTCACGAACGCGGTCCGTTAACGCGTGCTTCGCTACAAACTCGCGCGCGAAATCATAATCGCGCCGCGAAGAGATGACAAATTTAATTTCGTCATTCGCGCCGACCGCCTCCAGGTTGGCCATGTCAAACGTTTCGGGCTCGCCGGAGTCGGGGCACTTTACATCAACAATCTTGATCACGCCGCGCGGAAGCTCGCCGATGAAGCGTTCACCGCTCGTTTCAATCATTACGGTGTAACCGCAGGCTATTAATTTTTCAGTCAGCGCAGGAGTTTCGGCTTGAAGCAAGGGTTCCCCACCCGTGATTTCGACAAGAGGCACGCGCCGCTGGCCATCTCCAGCAAGCGCATTCACTCTTCCCAAAACTTCTTCGATTGAATGTTCCGTTCCGCCGTGAAAAGCGTAGGCCGTGTCGCACCAAGTGCACCGAAGATTGCACCCCGTTAGGCGCACGAAAATGCACGGCAAACCCGCGCGGGTGCCTTCACCTTGAATCGATTTGAAGATTTCGGTGATGACCATCGCAAAACCGCGGACTTCGCCTACCGCAGCACTCCGCCACAGCGCGGATTGGGCGGCGGACTCTTCGGCCTGGACATATATTTTACAACTGCGATTCCGATGGCAAGTTCCACGCAACCGACCACCAGGGCCGTGCGCCATCCCCATCCAATCGTCAGCCAGAAAATAGAGACCAGGAAGGCGGGGACCGCTATGAGTAGGAGCGCTCTATTCATTATCTAAGCCTAAGGCCGGTACGTTGCCGCCGTCACATCAGATTCCCAGACGGTGATGCTGGAGACTCCCGCGCCATTCGGCGCCTGCTGCAGTTGCTTCGCGGTCTGATCGTAAATATAGCGCGCAATATTTTCAGCGGAAGGGTTCAGCACGTCAAACGGCGAAAGCTCGTTCAAGTATTTATGATCCAGCGATCGAATCACCGACTGGATCACCTGCTTCAGGTGCACGAAATCGTATAGCAGCCCGACGGAATCGACCTCTTTGCCCGCCAGCGTCACGCGCACTTTATAGTTGTGCCCGTGCAGGTTTTCGCATTTTCCTTTGTAACCGCGCAGATTGTGCGCCGCGGCAAACGTTTCATCCACACTCACTTCGTACATGCATGTCCTTCCAGTTTCATCCGCCGGCCGCCCCTATCGCTTGTATCTATTCCGCATTCATAAAGCGCGCGACTTCGGCCAGATCCTGCGTGGATTTGTATTCAGGCAGGGACTCGAGAAAAATTCTACCATACTGCATGCGCGAGATACGGTTATCCAGGATCGCCAGGATTCCGCGGTCCGTCTTCGAACGAATCAGCCGCCCGAAGCCTTGCTTCAGAGCGAGCACCGCCTCCGGAACCTGATATTCGGCGAAGGCATTGCGGCCATCGTCCTGCAGCGCACGGACGCGTGCGGCCACGATCGGGTCACTCGGAACCGCAAAAGGAAGTTTATCGACAATGACGCAAGAAAGCTGCGCGCCGGGCACGTCCACGCCCTGCCAGAAGCTGGCCGTGGCGAAAAGCACTGCGTTCGATGTGGTTCGAAAACGATCGAGCAAAACTGATTTAGGCGCAGTGCCTTGCAAAAGAAGCGGAAAGCCCAGCGATGCCGACATGCGCTGGTAAACGTCTCTCATCTGAACATAACTGGTGAAAAGACAAAAGGCGCGGCCTTGCGAAATCTCCAGCAGCTTCACAATTTCTTGCGCGCAGCGAGCGGAAAACGTTTCGTGGCGCACGTCCGGCATATTCGCTGGTATGTAGAGCAGCGCCTGCTCGCGGAAGTTGAATTCCTGCGGAAGCACTACTTCCTTCGCCGGGATCACTCCCAGCCGCTGCTTCAGGTAGTCGAAGCGGCTGCCCACCGCGAGCGTCGCCGACGTCAGCACCACGCTGTCGAATCGCTCAAAAAGTTGTTCGCGCAGGATTTCGCTCACATCAATCGGAGTCGCCGTCAGAATCACTCCCTTCCCGCGGCGCTCGTACCAATACACGTAGCTTTTTTCTTCGCTCTCGAGAAGGAACTCGAGCTCTCGCCGCAATTCCGCGGCTCGCCGCGCAAGTGTGATTACCTCTTCGGGCTTGGGCGTCATGGCCGATAATTCAATCTCGATTCGCTTCACCGCGGCAGCCAAGCCTTCAAACGCTTCGTGATGCTGCTCCAGAAATAACTTTCTTTCCGCCGCTCCAAACGGAAACCGGCCGTCGCGATCGGGGAAGTTCTCGAAAAAGCTGCGCCCACGTTCGCGCACGCGCGTGAGATGTTTGCGCACCGGCGCCGCTTCAATCCGCAGCACGCGTAGCATGTTTTCGGTGTCGCGCGATAGCTCTTCGAACTGATAGCTCGAAACGCGCCTGCCGAAGTAATCGCTCGCCACATCTTCGATCTCATGCGCTTCGTCGAAGACCACCGCGGAATATTCCGGCAGGATCGAGCCGAAATCGTCCTGCCGAATCGCCAGGTCCGCGAAAAACAAATGATGGTTGACGATAATCAGGTCGGCTTCCTGCGCCCGCTGGTGCATCGCTGTGATGAAACACCGACTGAACTCGCTGCATTTTTGCCCGGTGCATAGGTCGCTGCGCGCGTCGATTCGATGCCAGAGCTCGGCATCGTCGGGCAGGAACGTCAACTCGCTACGGTCTCCGGTTTCGGTGAGCTTTCCCCAAGCGCGTATCTGCGAAAACCAGTCAACCTCGTCAATGCCTTTCAATACCGCCTGGCCCTCCATTTGATTCACTTTCGTGCGGCAAAGGAAATTGTTGCGGCCCTTCATCAGTGCAGCTTTCAGATTCGGCGCAAAGTGTTTCTGTAAGAACGGCACGTCTTTATTGAAGAGCTGCTCTTGAAGCGACTTCGTCGCCGTAGAAATCACCACTCGGCGGCCGCTGCGAATCGCGGGAATCAGGTAGGCCAGCGTTTTGCCCGTTCCGGTGCCGGCCTCAATGATGGCGTGCTGCTTCTTCTGAAAGGCCTCATCGACCATCCGGGCCATTTCAAGCTGCGAGGATCGGAACTCATATCCCGGGTGGCTTTTTTCCAGCAGCCCGCCCGTGCCAAAGATGTCCTCTATCGTTACTTCAGCGGACTTTGTAGCGGCAGCTTTTTTCGCCATGATGGTTTTGTACTCAGCGGACGTGCAGAGTCGAACTCTTAAAGTAACACACAGAAAAGGTTTCGTCAGAGGGGCCCGGCAGCCGCGCATGCATTAGAAGGCCGTATTCCGCGCCTATCGATGATAATCTAGTGACCCTCGCCAGCGTCCGGTGCGGAACTCAATGACCGAAAAACTGCCATCCATCGTAATTGTCGGCCGCCCCAACGTGGGCAAGTCGACGCTGTTCAACCGTCTCACCGGCACGCGACGCTCGATTGTCACCAACGAGCCTGGTATCACACGCGACCGCATTTACGGCACCGCAAACTGGGAAGGCCGCTCCTTTCAACTAGTGGACACCGGAGGGATCGTTCCGGAAGACAAAGCCGGCATCCCTGGAGAAATCTTGCGCCAGGCGAACGTGGCTATTAAAAACGCGACGCGTGTGGTCCAGGTCGTGGACGGCCGCACGGGCCCGACTCCTCTTGATGAAGAGCTTGCGCTTCTTCTCCGCCGCGCCGGAAAACCTCCGGTGCTTGCAGTAAATAAAATTGATATGCCGAAGCAAGCTGAGTTGGCCGCCCAGTTCTACGAAATGGGTGACGAAATTTTCCCCATTTCGTCCGAGCATGGTTTTGGTCTCGACACGCTGCTGGACTCCCTGACGGAAAATTTCCCTCGTGGCGAAGTTGTGGAAGAGAAGCCGTACGTGAACATCGCCATCATCGGCCGGCCCAATGTCGGAAAATCCACCCTTCTAAATCAACTGGTGGGCTCCGAGCGTTCCATCGTTTCGCCTGAGCCCGGCACCACGCGCGACGCGGTGGACACCGTCCTGGAGCGTCACGGCAAAGTCTATCGTTTCCTCGACACTGCCGGAATCCGGCGCAAAGGCAAAACAAAGCTCATCGCGGAAAAACTGAGCGTGATCATGGCGCGGCGTCACCTCGAGCGCGCCGATGTGGCGTTGCTCGTCGCCGATGCCTCCGTCGGCATCACCTCGCACGACGCCACCATTGCGAGCTACGCCGAGCAGTCCGGACGCTCGGTGATCATCGTTCTGAATAAATGGGATTTGGCGCTCGACGCGGCACAGGAAAAATCTTCCGCCGAAAAGAAGCGCGGAGGGAAAGGCGGAGGCGTGAATCCGAACAAGCTCGTTCAGGATTACGAGCCTCTGGTACGGCAGAGATTAAAGTTTCTTTCCTATGCTCCCGTGGTTTTTCTCTCGGCAAAAACCGGCGAGCATATCGATCGGCTTTACACCGTGATCGATCGTGTGGTTGAAGCGCGCAACCGCCGCATTTCAACGGGAGAGCTGAACCGCTGGCTCAAGGAAGTGGACCTCGACCGCGGCACATCTCCGGCCAGCCGCGAAGTGAAAATTTTCTACATTACGCAGGCCACCACCGCGCCCCCGACCTTTGTCCTTTTCACCAACCAGTTGAAGCCGCTGCACTTCAGCTATCAACGCTTCCTCGAAAACCAATTGCGCGCCAAATTCGACTTCACCGGCACGCCCATCCGCTTCAATCAGCGCCTGAAACAGCGCGGCTCTCGCCATCGCGAAAGACGCGATCCTCGCGACTCTTAAACACTAAAAGTCGACGTGGAAGCGGCCTCCGAGGACGGTAACGGGCCCGCGATCCTTGTTATAGCCGGGATTGTTGATGTGCTGGACATCAGCCGAGATGAAGAAGCCGCGCCATAGGTGCGCGGTATAAAAGCCTTCGACGATTTTTTCCGGGCCGTAGGTTAAGCCGCCGTCGCCAAGTATGAAACCGACTCCGCCGAGCGCGAGATATTGCTGGTGAGCGGCAACGATTCCGTTGGCCACAAACGCGACGCCCGCACGGTCGTTGCGCCGGCGCCACTGGCCGCCCTTCGTGAACGCCCCGAACAGCAACGTACGGTCACATTCGGTGTAGGCGAAGGATTCGTTGCGTCCGTCGCTCCACCCGAGGCGGCCAAAGACGCCCAGTTGCGAGGTAAGCTCCTGTTCGAAATTGAGGCCGAAACCATATTTGTGCCGTCCCTGCCGCCGGGTGAAAATAATATTGGGCGTGGACGTTTCACCATTCTTGAAATCACGAATCGCTTCTTCGTAATTGCCCATGTTGCCTTGGTTGAGATAACTCAGCAGTCGAACTGCGCCAGCGCGGTGCAGGAAATGCTTTCCAGCGACCGCAAATTCAAGATTTTCGGAGTGCGCTCGCGCGAGGTCAGCGTCGAGGAAAATTCCATTCGCGACTTTGGGCTCCATTGCCACAGCAAATCGCGCCGTAAACCAATGATCGTCGTACTCGACCATGGCGCCATCGGTGTAGCCACGCGTATTCGCCGCGTAGTCGTAAGCGCCGTTGTTATCTACGGTCCAGTTCAAAAACTGCAAGTGGCTGTCGGAGCCGTAAGAATTCGTGTCGAAGAAATCGACCAAGTCGAACTTTCCGGCGCGGAACTCGATCCGCCGCGCCGGAAGCGACGTGGATAGATGAAGTGGATCGCGGTCTGCTTTGACGCGCTCGTCGGTGAGTGGGATGATTTGCCGCAAAATAGCGCGCGCAAGATAAGGCGCCCTTGACAGCGCAACGCCTTGTACTGTCCGCACAGAATCCAAGTTTGTGTAGCCGGCGAGGCCGAGGGCCGTCCCGATACCGCCGCCCGTCGCGTACTCTACGTTGAGAAAGACCTCCGTGGTTTGCGTAAGCTCGTAGCCCGCATAAAACGTCAGAATGTGTGTAGTAGCGCTCTGAGCCGCTGGGGTTAGGCTGTTCGGCCCGGTGTATTTCGCGGGGAAAGTCGGATGCCATTGGAGAACAATGTTTGCCTGGCCGGAAAACCAATACGGGGCTGTGTCCGAATGCGGAAATACCGTTAGGATATCGCCTGAATCAGAATCTTCCGGAGCGGACAACGTTTCCTGAATAGTAGGCTGTGGATTGGGCTTATCGGTTGGCTCTTGTGCGTGTGCAATCCCCGGTGCGAGTAGACACACCAGAAACGCGCAGAAGTATTGGCGGGCGAGTTGGGCAAAAAACCAGCGCATTGGCAAGTGGAACAGGGGCTTCGTGCGAGTTCATTTCCACGCTGGGCAGAGTAATTGTCTCCCCAGTAGCCGTCAAGTTAAATGCGGATGAAACCAACTGAAAGCTGTAAACAATCCGTAAAGATTGTGAAGTCGTCCGCCGGGTAGGGCCACAAATGGGTCCTCGGTGTTTCTTGCGAGATACGGAACTTTCTTGCTTCCGTGAGAGCTTTGGCTGCGGAATAATTCGAGAGCCTCCAGGCATCCCGATTGCTCCATGCAGCCATCTTTAGTAGTCTCTACTATTGCGTTTACGCCGATGGCTTCAGCCTATCGACTCAGGGGTGAATGATTTGCGGGGACTATCTCGACCGTCTTTCTGGTTTCTAATGGCTGTAGCTCTGGTTTCGTGGTCCTGCGGTCAGAACGTCAATTATCCTAAGCCGACGCTGACATCGATTTCGCCGATAAGCACTACCACCGCGCAGACGAATCCGTTCGTACTCACTGTTACTGGCACCAACTTCGTTCAGCAATCGTTCATTCAGTGGAACTCCATTCCTCTCTCCACTGCTTTCGTGAACCCGAACCAGTTGACGGCGACCATTCCGCCGGCACTTTACGCAACTCCCGGAACAGCCATGATCACGGTCGTAACTCCCCAGCCCGGCGGTGGCACGACCCAGGCGATCACTTTCAGCGTTAGCCCCACCGTGAGCCCGGTGCCGCATATCTCGTCGCTGTCCCCGTCGGGCGTCCTGACCGGCGGCCCGGGGTTCACGCTGAAAATATACGGCACAAATTTCGTGCAGCAATCGACCGTCGCAGTGAACGGCAGCAATCGCCCGACTGGATTCGTGAATTCCACGGAAATCGAAGTTGCGGTGAACTCTACCGACATTGCTAGCTCCGGGGTCTTGCAAATCACGGTCATAAATCCGGTGAACCCGCCACCCGGTGGCGGCTCGTCCAACACAGTCCCGTTGAATGTATTGAATCCGCTGCCTACCGTTACTTCGGTCTCGCCTGCCAGCTTCCAGGCCGGAGCGGGGGCGAGCATTCTGGTTGTGACCGGAACAGGGTTCATTAACCAAAGTTCCGTTATCACGATCAACGGCGTGCAGCGACCCACGACGTTTATCAGCGGCACGCAGCTAACGACTCCAGTGACCGGATCCGATCTGCTTATCGGAGGAGTGAATCAGGTAACCGTGGTCAACGCGACACCCGGCGGCGGGATTTCAAACATTCTCACGTTTGCTGTGAATCCCACGCACCTCCTCGGATTGCCCGTGCTTGTAGATCTGGCTCCGAATGGCTCACAGGCAAATGAAGGCATTTGCGGAGGACTTGCGAATTGCCAGAACGGAACGCTCGGGCTGAAACTCACCACCGTCGGCCCTTCGAGCAGCACAACCGGACAATATGTCGCTTTCGCCTCCGTATCAAATAATCTGATCAACAACGAACCCAATAACGGCGGCATAGTTCTTGTCCGCAATACTTGCTTGGGAGCCGTGTCCTGCACGCCGGGCACTTCGGTCATAAGCAGCGACCCCAACGGAAACGCGGCCAATGGCGGGAGTTCGGAACCTACGATCGACGCGGCAGCAACTGATGCCGCATTCACTTCACTGGCAACCAACCTGGTTACTTCTGTAGGCGTTCCTGTCGGGACAAGCCAGGTTTATTGGCGGCCAGTCTGCCTGCCCACGACTACCGCGTGCGTTTACACACCCACCACCTTCGTCACGCAACTTGTTTCGGTCTCCGCGGACGGGCTGACCGCGGGCAATGGCGACAGTTATAACCCGGTCATCAGCCCCGACGGCCGCTACGTAGCCTTCGTCTCGCTGGCTACCAACCTGGTTTCGGGTATTTCGCCCGACGGAATTACGCCCCAGGTATACCTGCGCGATACCTGCAACGGCGGGTCTGGCACCACTTGCACCGGCACTACGTATCTGGTGTCCACTCCGGACGGCACCACGCCCGGCAACGGCGTGAGTTCGGATCCTTCGGTGGCCCCGGACGGATTGTACGTTTCGTTCACATCCGTTGCGACCAACCTCGGCGCAACTGCTCCAAATCCGAATGGAGCACAGGAAATCTTCGAGCGCAGCACGTGCCTTACAAAAGAATGCACGGCCAACACAACCCTGATATCGACACCCGACGGCGTTACTCCCGCTGACGGTACCAGCTTGGAATCGTCCATTTCCAATACCGGCAGATTTATTGCGTTCGCTTCTACGGCTTCGAACCTGGTTACCGGAGTGGGGCCCACGCAGCAGATTTATTTGCGGGATACTTGCATTGCAATCACCACTGCTTGCGTGCCGTCGACCACTCTGATTTCTCTCAACACCAGCGGGGTGGCGGGAAACGGCACGAGCGAATTCCCCAGCATCAACAGCACCGGCCAGTACGTGGCCTTCGCTTCTTTCTCATCCAACATCGCCAGCACCACGAATGGCGTGGAAAATATTTTTGCCCGTAATACCTGCGAGACGGTTACAACCCAGTGCACGCCAAGCACCGTTCTGGTGACTCAAGGTGCCGGCACGCCTTCCACGCCCGCCAACGGAAACAGTCTGGTGCCATCGATCAGCACTGACGGCACTACGGTGAGTTTTCTTTCGTTCGCGAGCAATCTGGTGCCGCGCGACAATAATGGGTTCGAAGATATTTTCCTGGGTTCCACTACGTTCCCGGCTTCTGTTACTACGGCTGACTTCCCTTCATCGGATGCGCTGCGATCCGGTGAAGCTCAGCGCTCCGTGCAGTAACCAGCGTGAATGTAAGCGATTCCCGTGGAACGCTGGTGACGAACGGAGCGACCATCCAGCCCAGTCCGGTCGGAATATCACGGGTAAGCGAAAGCGACTGGCACTCGATATAAGTGCCGCCGTCTTTTTCCTGGAATCTCCAGTAGGTGTCCATGCTCCACAGGAAGCCGCGGTCGTGGCCCTGGGGATCCAGGCGCTCGCTGGGCTCGCCCGGATTCTCCACTTCCTGGATGCGCGTGGTGTGGGAGCGGCTCCAGGCGTGCGTCGCGTCCACGACATGGTAATGGACTTGATGGTCCGTGTCGTCAACGATGGTGATCACTTTCTTCTTGTAGAAGCGCAAGTTCACGAGAAAGTCGTCGCCCTCATGACGCAGAATTTTTGATTTCTGAATGTCCGGGCTGAAATAATCCTTCTTGTGATCGTAGTCCTGCATGAATTCCAACGTTTGCGCCAGGCTAGCGCCGGGGATGAATGCCGTTCCTATCCAGTGATGAATTAAGCCTCCGGAAATCGCGATCGTCTTGCCCTGGTCTAGCGTCTCGAGTCGTTCAATCACCACATCGCCTTTTCGCAACTCAGCGTAGTAGGAGTCCCGTCGCGATGGCGGTGCGGCATCGATCCACAGGTATGGATTTCCACGCACCAGTTCGGCATCAACATTCGCCTCGGTAAGTTGAAGGTAGTGTTTATAGGCAGCTAGAGTTTCTGGTTTTAGTTCAGCGGCAATCGCCGGGCGTGGCAGCAGGAATAAACTGGCGAGAACGATGGCCAGCGCCTTCCGAGGAATGTTGTCTTTTTTTCCGGTCGTGTTCCGCAATGTAAGGTTTCCTCGCGCTTTGGCGTTAATCGCCCCCCAAGAGGCTAGGACAATTGGCTATGACCACATTGCGTAGTCATTTGTTAAGACGCAATGCAGCCGCCAAACGATATCAACGGGATGAAGGCCGGCCCAAAAGTATTGAGGTAGCTAGACCCCGCCGACCGGAGGGGGTTAGGAGGGATTTCGCCGGCAGGAGGGGTGGACGGGTTGGCTAGCGTGCCCGGCTCCTTTTTTTGTGGAACCGTCGTCCCCGCATCGCAGCCATCCAACCCGCAACTCGATACTCGGGGCTGAGCTTGCTTGCAACAATGGCTCCGCTGTCTCATTTATCGCGGTACCGGGGTTTTAGTACCCTTAGTTTCAGGCCCTAGAGTTATGGCGCCTCCGTGCGGTCCTTGACCCCTTGACACTCTACAAAAGAGATGGCAGCCTTCTCCTTTAGATTCCCTAGGGGAACCGCCAGCTCGACAGTCGGACGAGGAGAACGGAAATGAAACTCGCCAAGTTATTTCTAGCCCTTATCCCAATTTTAGCCGCAAGTCCTGTGCGCGCCCTGCAATTAAGCGCTGTTTCGGGCGAACAACGCTCAGCGGACCGCGAAGCCATTCGAAATCATATCGACAAGATTTTTCAGGCTTACATCCAGAAAAACGCCGACGTGATTCGTGCCACCCATGCAAACGCATGGACCGGCTTCCAGTCGTCTTCCCGCACCACGATTCACGGTATCGATCAATACATGGATGGCGCCAATGGATTCGTCAAATCGCCGGTTAAGATGACCGCATACAAAATGCTCGAGTTCGACGTCATCTTTTACGGTGATATTGCCCTGGTCCCTTACGTCGCTGAGGTGAACTATGAATACCAAAGCCATCTATCCACGCAGAAGCTTCGCATCTTCGACGTCTACGCAAAATTGGCCGGCGACTGGGAACAAGTCGGCTCGAATGTCACGCTGCACCCCGACACGGTCGCGGCCAATTTGCAGCAAGATCAATTGATGAGCCCGGAACAAGAGAAGGAACTTTTTTCCGCTCGCGATGCGGTATGGCGCTCTTGGTTCACGAACGATAGCGCGCGTCTTGCGGAGCTTGTGCCTGCTGAACTGATTGCCATCGATCCAAGCGAGAAGTGGGAAAACCGCGACGAAGTCCTTGCCGGCGCAAAGAATTTCGCCGCCCAGGGTGGCAAGCTCGTGCGCCTGGAATTCCCGGAGACACAAGTTCAAATGTATGGATACACGGCCATCCTTTATTCGAAATATGTCTACGAGATAGAAATCGGTGGCAAACGTTCCACACATTCGGGACGCGCCACGGAAATGTTTGTCGATCGCCAGGGGAAATGGGTCAACGTCGGCTGGCACCTGGACTCCGGTAGTTAGTCGCCGGCCAGCTCGCTAGGGAGAACACGATGAGCCCTTCGGTCGAAATTCTGCAAGGCACGCTAGATCTATTGATACTGAAAACGCTTGCGCTCGAGTCCATGCACGGCTGGGGTATCGCGCAACGCATCCAGCAGGTTTCGCGCGAGGAGCTGCTAATCCAGCAGGGCTCGTTATATCCGGCGCTATATCGCCTCGAACGCAAGAAATGGATCCACGCCGAATGGGGGGCTTCCGAAAATAACCGCCGCGCGAAATTTTATTCCCTGACCAAAACAGGCCGCCAGCAACTCGAAAAGGAAATGGCCGATTGGGAGCGGCTGTCTTCGGCGGTAGCTTTGATCCTTCAACGAGTTTGATCTCCGCGCGTCCACGCGACGCTCTATGGCCGCCCCGCGGTTCGGATGAAAAATTATCAGAGACCGAGAAGATTGCTTTTATTTTGGCGTCGGAGACAATCGCAGCGTAATTTCCGTGGTCTTCTTCGGTCGTATAACCACGCGTTTGGACCAATCGGAAAAGAGTTTCTTCGAGTAGGCGCGCACATCGTACTGTCCGGCTTCGAAACGCGTGAATTCGAAGTGGCCGTTTGAGTCCGTATGCGCGGCGTGAGGACGCAGCCCGTCGGATGTTTGAATCGTCACGCTAGCGTCCGCGACGGGTTTCCCCTGCTCGTCTAGCACGTTCCCTGAAAGCGTTCCCAGTCCTCTTGCGAACTGCGCGTTCGTTGCTGCCGCAAAGGCCATCGCGCCGATCGCGGCGAAAATTACCATGCGTCGCTTCATTCGTCACCCCGGGTCAATCCTGAGAACAATTCTATATGTCGCACAGGATGACGCTGAACGTGCGCCACAAATTGTTCTCCATAAGGGACTGTGCGAAGGGACAGGTAAGACCAGCTAGTATTTGTAGTGGCGGCTGGCGGCGGCATGCGCGGCTTGGTCCTGCCTGCCGGTGTCGGGATTCAGTCCGCGCTCAAGCGCGAGAAAATAAGTCAGGAGTTGCAGCGGAACCAGGTGCACAAAAGCAGTAAGCCATTCCGGCGCTTCGGGAACCGCCAGTATTTGTTCCGCGGAAATATCATGTTTGGCCGAAGAATCCGCGATTGCCGCGCGAAGCATTTTCAGTTCACCCGCAGCGCGCAGGATTTGCCGCGCGCGATCGTCCGTTTCGCGGCCGGTGAGCAATCCAATTAATGCACCGCGGGAATCCGTTTCTGAAAACGGCCCGTGAAGTATTTCTTCCGTCTCGAACCCTTCTGCCGCGATGTAACAAGCCTCTTTGATTTTCAACGCCGCCTCGCTCGCCGTGGCCCAGCCCACTCCGGTACCGAAGAATCTCGATGCGCGCCAGTGGCGACGCCCGTTTCGCGAACTCACGAACCTGCGGCTCGACCTTCAGCGCTTCGCGCATCCACTCAGGGACGCGCGCGACATCGTCGTAGGAATATCCGTGCGCCAGTAGTTTTCTGCGTTCGACGATGCGCATGATCAGCAGCGCCAGCACTGCCAGAGCTGTCGTATAACTTTTTGTGTAGGCGAACGCGACTTCCTGCTCGCATGTCTCAATCTGAAAATCCGCTCCGCGCACGCCTTCGCCGCTTATTTCACCCGTGATCGCCACGGTCAGCGCTCCCGCCGCGCGCGCCATGCGCAGCGCCTCCACCGAAGCAGTAGTAGTGCCGGTATGCGTGATCACGATCACAGCATCGCTGGCAGTGAACGCGATAGGATGGTGCACCAGCTCGAAGGATTGTTCGGCACGCGCAAGGAAGCGGCCGGCAGAAAACTCACGCATCCAACTCTCTGCAATCCGCGCGGCGTGCAACGAAGTTCCGATGCCGACGAAGGTGATGCGTTCCTTTTCTGCGATGGCGTTGGCAGCCCGCTCGATCGCGCCGCGTTTCTGCAAAATCTTTTCGACCAGTTCAGGCTGGGCCTGGATCGCTTCGTAAACATAATAGGGGTGCGCCTTGCGCATCTCGGGTGGCATTGATTTTTCTCCGCCACGATGTATGGTCTTGAAGCTACTATCGGCGGCTATTCTAGCGGAACGGGAGTCCGAATGGCTTTATACATCTCGCAACACACGCTGGCCTGCCTCACGCGCCAGGGTGCGGAAGAGCTTACACGCCGGCTTCAGGCGGCGAAGCCGGTGACGGCGCGGCGCGTCCTGGTGAATATGCAGGAAGGTAAAATGCTCGTCGAATTCGAAGCGTCAACCCGCGAAGACCTGGAAAAATGGCTGGCATCTGAAAATTTCCATTTCGACTGGCTGCTGCGCATCGAACTCGAATCGGCGAACGGCTCTCTTCGCCCGGTTTCATAGCGATTACGAGTACTAGTCATTCTTTCCCTGGGCCTGGCGAAGATTTATTGCCAGCAGATATCGTTCCGGTGTAACCTTTTCGCATGTCGCACCTCACTAGAGACTTTCTCATCTGTTGTTGTACACACTTGTCTCTTGGCGGGGTGGGCTAGCTATCTAGGAACACGATTCTAGCCCGAGCTTTTCGAGCCCACCGCCAGGATAAGCTGGCAGGTGGGGTTTTTTATTTTAGGTCGTTTTCAGGGCCACTGAGTCTAATCACGAGGGGGAAAAGACATGTCAGACTATAAGCATCCCGAAACGTTGGTATCCACGCAGTGGGCGGCGGACCATCTGAAAGACCCGAATATTCGTCTCGTAGAGGTTGACGTTGACACCACGGCCTACGACCAGGGACACATCCCCGGAGCGGTGGGCTGGAATTGGCAGTCGCAGCTCCAGGACAATATCCGCCGCGATTTGATCGACCAGGCCGCGCTCGAAGCGCTGCTCGGCCAGTCCGGAATCTCGAACGACACGACCATTCTGCTGTACGGTGACAACAACAACTGGTTCGCGGCCTACGCCTTCTGGCAATTGAAATATTACGGGCACAGAGACGTGCGCTTGATCAACGGCGGCCGCAAGAAATGGATCGAAGAAAAGCGGCCTCTAACTACCGAAGCAACGAAGGTAGCGGCCACAAAATATCACGCGGCCCGTCCCGATGAATCAATTCGCGCGCGCAAGGAAGATGTCCTCCGCGTCGTAGAGAAGAAATCTCCGGCGCAGCTCGTTGACGTTCGCTCTGGCGACGAGTTCACCGGGAAAATTATCGCGCCTCCAGGAATGTCCGAAACCGCGCAGCGCGCTGGCCACATCCCCGGGGCTGCCAATATTCCGTGGGCCCAGGCGGCAAACGAAGATGGCACGTTCAAGTCGTCCGAGGCGCTGAAGGCGCTCTATGAAGGCAAGGGCGTAACAGGAAAGAATGAAGTAATCGCCTACTGCCGCATCGGCGAGCGCAGTTCGCACACCTGGTTCGTCTTGAAATATCTGTTGGGCTACGACAACGTGAAAAATTACGACGGCTCGTGGACCGAATGGGGCAACCTGATCGGCGCCCCAATCGAAAAAGAAGCAGCAGCGGCGGCGCGTTAACCCCAACTCTCGGGCTATTTGCAGACAAGCCCCGAAGCTTCCGCTTCGGGGCTTTTTTTCTTTGTGTGGAATTGGACCCGTTGTCTTCGTAGCGCCTTATATTTTGGGAGTTAGAATCAATCTCGCCTGAGCATGCAATATTTCAAGGAATTTCGCCTTCGGGAACTCCGTTGTGGCGGGCTTCGTCTTCCAGAGCGCTGATCTTCGCCTCGATATTCTCGCGCTGTTTCTGATATTGCGCGAGTTGCGTGTGCCAATCTTCGGGCTTTGACCAGCCATACGGCCTTGGCGCATTCGTGGTTTGTCCATTCAATGCCGCCTGCAATTGCGCGATCTTTTCATCGAGAGGCGGAATTTGACCTTGCAGCTTCGTAATTTGGCCGCGATACCAACCAGCGTTCTTGCCATTGTTATTCGGTTTGGGCTTTTTCGCTGTGCTGGCCGGTTTCGTACCTGCATCAGCAGAAGACGATGGACGGGAATGAAACTCGCCGTCGTCGTTGGTCCAGATTTTTTTTGGCGGAGTTTGCTCCGCCGGAGTAGGTGACACTGCTGGCTGGCTGGGGTTTTGTGCCGAGGACGCGGAATCAGTTTGCGCAAGCGCCGAATCTGCAGCTAATGAAATACCGCTGAATATGAAGGTGGCAATCGCGAAGAATCTAAGACCCCGTGGAGTCATCTTGCCTCCCTGGTTCCACGCTACTCCGATAGTTATGCGTCATCGCGAAAACTACGGGTCGCCGTTAGCTACTTTGCCGCTCGCGATCTCGCTTTCCACCATTGCGAGTGCTTCTTTCGGAGTGCCGATGCGGTGGTACTGGCTAGCTTCAATGTACTGGTGTTCTTCAAAGGTGAATAGGAATTTTCTGCCCATGAAATCGTATTGATAACGTGTGGGCAGCCAGACGCCCGGCGCAACTTCCGATTGCTGGAAGGAAAATACTCCGCCTCGGTAGAGCTTTCCCAAAATGCCGCCGCCGAATGAAATGTCGCGCATCACGTGAGCTTCAGCGCGCGCAAGCTGGTCCGTGTCATGGTCCACCCAGATTTTCGCTGTGACGTGCGTCATGGCGTCCTGAAATATCGAGTGCGGATGGAAGATGGGATTGGGGGTCATTTCGAAAACGTCGCAAGGCCTTCCGTTCACCATTTCCTGGCCCGCCCATTTCGTCAAAAACGCTTCGCGCGTCGCGTCCACTAATTCTGCGCGGTCGGTTTTCTTTTTTTGCCACTTTGAGTAAGCCAGTTTCGCTCTGGCATCATCCGGCTTGAGCGCTAGTTGGAGCAGCTCTCTCCAGGTCTGCAATTGCTGGCGATAGATTACCGGGTCGGTAGTCTTGTTGTTTTCCTTCAGCAGGATTTTCATCGTTCCGGTGCCGGTGGGAACCACGCGATAAAGCTTGTCCTCTAATACGCGGGGATTCGAACCGGCAGTCCGGTCCATTTGGTGCTCGATACGTTCGTACTGGTCGATAGCAGTATCGTCGCGGTGCTGGTTTTCGATCAGCCTCTGGCCGCGTTCGCGAATTTCGGGGTCCGAAGGCGGCTGGGCCTGTGCGCTGGTTTGTTGGGCTAATCGAGTACTAGCCCGAACGCCTCCCTGTGCTGGAGTTTCGGGTGCCACTGCGCCCCCGCGCTCGGCGGAACGCTCGAGCGGAAGCTGCACAGACCAAATCGTCATCCCCGCCAGAGCTAGCGACGCGCCGATACCCGAAAATGAGACAAAACGGGACATTCGAATCTTCTTGTGGTGACTCCAACTCTCAGAAATCGCCTACCGCTCCATTGTAGCGGATTCTTGGTGACAAAATCCCCGAGCCAGAATGGCCGTTGTGCCTTAAATCCCCATTCGCGCGAATTTGTGAAATTTTCCGGGTCGCTATCCGTCTATGATAGGCAGAGTGAAGGACAAGCCTCAGCAACCCCTGGTTGAAATCCGGCAGACGCTCGTGGCGCTGCAGGAAACCTTCTGGATTGCGCTCGACACCCTGCGCTCTCACAAGCTGCGAACCTTCCTCACTCTTCTCGGCGTGATGCTGGCCGTGACGACGCTCGTAGCCGTGATGTCCGTCCTCAATGGCCTCAATCTCTATGTGGCCGACAAAGTAGCCAACCTCGGCTCCAACGCTTTCGTTATGGACCGCGTGGGCATCGCCACGAACCTCGATCAATGGAACAAGGCGCGAAAACGTCCGCCGTTGCGGCTGGACGACCTGGAAGCCTTGCGCGATGGCATGAAATTGGCCGACCGAATCGCCGGCCTGCAGGAGACCATCGGGGACGTGCGCTATGGAAACGTCCCAAGCGTGGACGTCAGGATCATCGGCGCCACGCCGGAGTACGCACAGATTCGCGACATCGATGCCGCAAATGGGCGGCTGCTCACCTCCACCGATGAAGAACATCGCTCCGGCGTCTGCGTAATCGGCGCTGATCTTGCAGCGAAGCTTTTTCCCGGAATCGATCCCATCGGCAAAAATATTCGTGCGGGTCAAGGGCAGTACGAAATCGTCGGCGTGGCGAAACCCAAGGGCACCGTCTTGGGACAGCCGCAGGACAATTTTGTAATGATGCCTCTGGGAACGTATCGGAAGGAGTGGCTCGCCGCGCAAGACTCTGTCCAGATTTTCGTGGAAGCGCGCAGCCGGCAGTCCATGTCCTCATCGGCAGACGAAGCGCGTGTGATTCTGCGTTCGCGGCGCCACGTCCGCTATCAGGATGACGACAATTTCGGAGTCGTGGAGCCCGCCTCGCTGCTGAGTATTTGGGACAGTCTAACCAGAAATATTTTTGGTGTAGCCGTTTGGGTCACTTCCGTATTTTTAGTGGTCGGCGGGATCGTCATCATGAACATCATGCTCGCCAGCGTTACCGAGCGCACGCGCGAAATTGGCTTGCGGAAATCTCTGGGCGCCCGGCGGCGTCATATCGTGATGCAATTTCTAGTGGAGTCTTCTCTGCTCTCGGCCTCCGGTGGTCTGGTGGGCATCGGCATTGCGCTGGGCATTGCCGCGCTGGTTCGTGCAGCTACGCCCATTCCCATCTCCACGCCCGCTTTCGCCATCTTTGTCGCGCTACTGCTTTCCACCGGCGTCGGACTCTTCTTCGGAATTTATCCCGCAGTGCGAGCGTCCCGGCTCGATCCCATCGAAGCTTTGCGGGCGGAGACTTAGTCCATGAAGGTCCGCCAGGACTTCCGCGAAAACCTGGGACTCGCGATAGACACTGTTCGCGAACACAAATTCCGCAGCTTCCTGGCCGTGCTAGGCGTGACCATCGGTGTCATGCTGATCATTCTCGTTGTAGGTCTGGTGGAAGGTTTTCGCTCCACCATCCAGGACGAAATCACTTCCAGTGGCGTCAACACCGCATGGGCTTGGCGTTTCAACCAGGGCCCCACGACCGGCCGGCGTCCGAAAGAAGAGCGCGACCGCAAGCCTCTCACGTTGGCGGATGGGCAAGCCGTGCAGCAACTCTGTCCGGCAGTGAAGCAAACAACGATCGCGATCTACGAATGGACCACACCGCACAACGTCCGCTATCAAAAGAACGAAGTCCAGGGTGGAGAATTTCGCGGCACGTTTGCCTCTTACCCTGAAGTTGATTCGAGTGAAACCATGAAAGCGGGCCGCTTCTTCACCGAAGCGGAGAACTATCACAAGGACAATCTTGTCGTCATCGGCGAGGACGTAGCCACGGCGCTCTTTCCCACCATCGATGATGCGCTCGGGAAGCAGGTCTTAGTGGACGGTTCCGACTTCCTCGTCGTGGGCGTGTTCGAAAAGCCGGTTGGCGGCATCGGAACGAATGATGAAGACCGTCGTGTGGTGGTCCCCTACTACACGTTCACGAAAATCTTCCCCGCGAGTTTTGAGGTTTTCCTGGGCATTCTGGCCTATCCCGGGCGCCTCGACACCGCCGTGGACCAAACCCGCGAAGTGCTCCGCCGCCGCAGAAATGTCCCGTACGATAAGCCCGACGACTTTTCCATCCAGACCAACGCCGAAGCGGTGCAACAATTTAACGATATTATCGGCAGCGTGGCGCTGGTGGTTGTGGTGCTCAGCTCCATCGGGCTGCTGATCGGAGGAATCGGCGTGATGAACATCATGCTCGTTTCGGTCACCGAGCGCACCCGCGAAATCGGCGTCCGCAAGGCCATTGGCGCGCGCAGCCGCGACATCACTTGGCAATTTCTCTTCGAGGCTATGACTCTAACTGGAACCGGCGGCATCCTGGGCATTTTGGTGGGATGTGGCATCGTCCTGCTGGTTCCCGTCGTTAGTTCGCTGAAAGCCGTGATTCCTCTGTGGGCAGTTGTCGTCGGATTTGCGGTTTCGGTCAGCATTGGGCTGATTTTTGGCGTCTGGCCGGCAACCAAGGCCGCGCGCCTAAATCCTGTGGAAGCTCTGCGTTACGAATGAAAACGACTTCTTAGGCAGCCGAACGCTGCTGCCGGATCAACGATATGAACTTTTCTGGTCCCTTAATCGTCTAATATAGACAAAGTGAAGAAAGCCCTCCCAACCCTGGCTGAAGTCCGGCGGACGCTTGTCGCTGTGCGTGAAACCTTCTGGATCGCGCTCGATACTCTGCGGGCCCACAAGCTCCGAACATTCTTGACCCTGCTTGGGGTAATCCTCGCCGTCACAACACTAGTGGCAGTCATCTCTGTTCTGAACGGGCTCAACGTCTACGTCGCCGACAAGGTAGCTAACCTCGGAGCAAACGCCTTTGTAGTGGATCGCATTGGCATCGTCACGAATTTTCAGGAATGGAACAAAGCCAAGAAGCGTCCGCCTTTGCAGATGGACGACTTTGAAGCCCTGCGCGACAACATGAAATTAGCCGATCAAGTGGCCGGCGAACAGGACACCACCGCCGACGTCCGCTACGGAAACATAATGAGCCAGGATGTAACCATTATCGGCGCGACTCCTAATTTCGCGTCCATTCGAGACATTGACGTCTCCAACGGCCGACTGCTTACTCAAACGGACGAAGACCATAGAGCCGGTGTTTGCGTGATTGGCGCTGATGTGGCTAACAAGGTGTACCCAGGCATCGATCCCGTCGGCAAACCAATCCGAGCGGGTCAAGGACAGTACGACATTGTTGGAGTTGCCGCCGCCAAGGGCACGGTCCTCGGCCAGTCCCAAGATAATTTTGTGATGATCCCGCTTGGCACTTACCGAAAAGAATGGTTGGCGCCACAGAGTTCAGTCGGAATGTTTATTCAAGCGCGCGGCCCAGAGTGGATGGATGCCGCCGAGGATGAAGCGCGCGTGATTCTGCGTGCTCGGCGCCACGTGCGCTATCAGGACGAAGACAATTTCGCGGTAATCGCTCCCAATTCAATCATGGGCCTTTGGAACAGAATTACCGGAAACGCTTTCGGTATCGCAATTTGGATCACTTCCATATTTCTAGTTGTAGGCGGCATTGTGATCATGAACATCATGCTGGCCAGCGTCACCGAGCGCACGCGCGAAATTGGGCTCAGGAAATCGCTGGGCGCCCGGCGTCGGCACATTATTCTGCAATTTCTGGTGGAGTCATCGCTTCTGGCAGCCTCGGGCGGCTTGGTAGGTGTGGGAGCGGCGCTGGCTCTCGCAGGACTGGTTCGCGCCGCCACGCCGATTCCAATTTCCACGCCAATTTTTGCCATTACCATTTCGCTGGTGCTCTCCACGGCTGTCGGGTTGTTTTTCGGAATTTATCCGGCCATGCGCGCCGCGCGGCTCGACCCCATCGAAGCTCTGCGGGCCGAAAACTAGGAAATACTATGCAGCAGGATTTCCAAGAGAATCTTCAACTCGCGTTCGACACCGTTCGCGCCCACAAGCTGCGCAGCTTTCTTGCCATTCTCGGTGTGATGATCGGTGTCTCCCTGATTATCCTCGTCGTCGGATTGGTCCAGGGTTTCCGCCAAACCATTCAGGATGAAATTACCGCGGAGGGGATCGATACGGCATTCGTATCCCGCTTTGATCAAGGCCCCCAGAACGGTCACCGTCCCAAAGACGAGAAGAGCCGCAAGCCGTTGACCCTGGAAGATGCCATGGCCATCCGCCAGCGTTGTCCCGCAGTCAAACGCATCGCGGTTTCCGCCTTCCAGTGGCAATTGACGCACATCGCGCGCTACCAGAAAAATGAGGTCGAAGGCACGGATTTTCGCGGAACGTTCCCGGCCTATCTGGAAGTCTATTCCAACGCCACCATGAAGGCCGGCCGCTTCTTCACCGAAGCGGAAAATGAGCACCGTGAAAATGTTGTGGTCATCGGCGAAAACGTTGCCAAAGCTTTCTTCCCCACCATAAATGACGCGCTCGGAAAAGAAATTCTCGTGGACGGCTCCACTTACTTAGTCGTCGGCGTATTCGAAAAACCTCTGGGTGGGTTCGGCACGAATGACGAAGATCGCCGCACAGTCATTCCTTACTACACCTTCATGAAGCTCTATCCCTCCAGTTACGAAGTCGCGTATCGATTTCTGGCTTATCCCGGAAAGCTGAATGCTGCGGTTGACCAGTTGCGCGAAGTCCTGCGCCGCCGCCGCAACGTCCCCTACAGCGCGCCGGACAATTTTTCCATTCAAACTCAGGTCGAAGTGGTGCAGAAGTTTAACGACATCATCGGCGGCGTGGTTCTCGCAGTTATTGTTCTGAGTTCGATTGGCCTGCTGATCGGCGGCATGGGTGTGATGAACATCATGCTCGTTTCCGTCACCGAGCGGACCCGCGAAATCGGCGTACGCAAAGCCATCGGCGCCCGCAGCCGCGACATCACCTGGCAATTCCTCTTCGAAGCCATGACGCTAACCGGGACGGGCGGAATTATTGGCATTTTTCTCGGCAGTGGTCTGGCGCTACTCGTGCCTGTCGTCAGCTCGCTAAAGGCGGTCGTCCCAGCCTGGGCCGTAATCGTTGGATTCACTGTTTCAGTCAGTATCGGTCTGATCTTTGGAGTTTGGCCGGCCACGAAAGCGGCGCGGCTCAATCCTGTGGAAGCTCTTCGTTACGAATAGCAGCTATTGCGTGGGGCTTTCCGACGCATTCGGCAAAGTGATCGGACTGTTTGGATCAAGTTGTGCTTTCCCATCAGCTCCAAAAACATAAGGGAAGCCGGCAGGATCCTGTGGAATACCCTGCAATAACCCGCGTTCGTATAATTCCTTTGTACTAGCCGGATAACTGCCGTACTGTTTGCGATATTGCTCGGCCAATTTATTGAGTTCAAAAGTATCTTGCAGCGCGTGCAACGACTGCAGGTGTTGAAACGCGCTCTTCTTAACCTTCTCGTTCTGGGTTGTGTCGTACAGTTCAGACCAGATCGCCAGCGAATTGGAAAATGAGTTTCCCTTTTCCGCCACTTGCGCCGCCATCATCTTCAGCCAAGCGGGTGCGTTAGGAATCTTGCTTCCTTCCAAATAGGCGGCCGAAGCCTTCTCGTAATCCTTCAAATGCCAGTAGTACAGAAAACCGAGATCGGAAGCCAACTGCCAGTCGTCAGGATTCGCTGTGACGCCTCGCTTCACAAGCTCGACCGCAAGATCGGAGCGGTCGGCGCCCGTAGGCGCAGGCTCGGAAAGAAAAATCGCGCCAAAACGATAAGCGACCAGGAGCCTCGGATCGAGCGTGGTGGTGATGTCCAGAAGAGGCCATAGCAACTCGAATCTTTCGCCCGGCTTCCCGATTCGCCTGCCGTAATACTGAACCGTGCGCGTCCAATAAACGTCACCCAATAAAGAATCGTACCCCAGGCTCATTCTCTTGAGCATCGGGCCGGAGCGCAGCAGGAGTTCTTCTTTTTGTTGCGCAGCCGTTTGCGTTTCGGCTTCAATCCGTACTTGCCGGAATCCGATGGCTGCAAACAACACCGGAATTGCGACGAATGCCAGCCACAGAACTCGATTGTGCTTTAGGCCGCTCATTTTAGGTTACGTCCGGAGAAGACCGCGGAAGCTGCAATCAGCACCAACGCCACATATAGTGTCGCGTAAACCGTATTTTGCCAGATCAACGTAAACGGAATCGCGTCGCCGTGCGATGCTGCAGCAATCACATCAAAATTGCGGAAGTTCGGCAGCAAATAGCTGATCGCGCGAGCGGTCGCCTGCATCGCGGGGTTTCGCGTGACCATCCCGATCTCTCGTATATCGCTGGAGAAAAACCCTGCCACGTAAATTCCCAGCGTAAACATCGTCGAAAGCATGGGGCTGGAAAAGCACGAGAAAAACAGAGCCAGCGCGGTCACCAGCGCCAGCTCGAGCAAAATGAAATAAACGGCCACTAGAATTGTCGCGTCGGCCCTCAGAAATTCCCGGCTGACGTAGTAAAGCGCCGCGGCCAGACCCAGCGTCATCAGCAGTGTGTTCACTGTCAGCGTGAGCAGCAGTCCGCCAAATTTCCCCACCAGGAATTCCCATCGTCGCACGGGTTTCGCCAGTAAGCTGTACAACGTGCGCTTCTCCATCTCCTTATAAACCAGCCCCACACCGATGAAAATCGCCATCACCAGCCCGAAAATCGAAATCGCCGAAAGACCCAGATTGATGATCACGAGGCGCGAGATTCCGATCGAAATTTCCCCCACCAGGATGGCAGCGCCCATCATCATCAGGGCGAAAAGGATCAGGTTGTACATCACGCGATCGCGCACTGCTTCGCGAAACGTGTTGATCGCCACTACACCCGGTATCGCGCTCATCGCGAAACCACCTCCTCCGGACGCGCAGCAGTCTTATCCCGCCCAACCAGCTTGAAAAAGTAATCCTCCAGCGTTGGCCGCAGCGGCGTAACTGCAAGAATTCGCGCTTCGCAACTGCGAAGCACCTCCAGCGCCGGATAAAGTTCGTCTTCGGGAACTTCTGCGCGATAGCGCCCTCCCACTTGTGTGGCGCGCTTTGCCAGCGAACTTGGCAGCGCGCGTCCCTCACGAAGCTCGAACAAAATTTCCATCGCGTACACTTCCATTGAAACAATCTCTCCGGGCGCGCCCACGCCCTGCAGTTTCCCGCCGACCAGAACGGCTACCCTGTCGCACAACATTTCCGCGTCGGAGAGAATATGCGTCGAAAAGAAAACCGTCCGTCCCTCGCGCTTCAGATCGTGGATGATGTCGCGAACTTCGCGCCTCCCGACGGGATCCAGACCCGACATGGGTTCATCCAGGAAAATTACTTGCGGATCGTGAACGATGGCCTGCGCGATGCCCACGCGTTGCAGCATGCCCTTGGAGAATTTCCGCAATTGAACGTCCGCCGCCTCGGCCAGCCCCACGCGCTTCAGAAAACGGGTCACACGTTCCCGTCGTTCCGCAGCCCCGAATCCAAATAAACGCGCGTAGTAGTCCAGCAATTCCCGCCCGGTCAAGTAATCGTAAAAATACGGCTGTTCCGGCAGGTATCCAATTTCCCGGTGCATGCGCACGTCGTCGATCGGCTTGCCGCGTACCCGCGCCGTCCCCGCCGTCGGGAAAATCAGGCGCATCAACAGCTTCAGCGTGGTGGTTTTTCCCGCTCCGTTCGGCCCCAGGAAGCCAAAAACTTCTCCGTCTTCAACCTCAAGATTCAGGTTGTCGAGCGACCGGCGCATGCGCTGGTGCCAGAACCCCACCGGGTAATCCTTGGTGAGTCCTTCGATTTGAATTGCTGGCATACCCATTGCTTTATCATTCTAGTTTTTTTTAACCGCCGTCGTTCATGTCAATCCCAATGTGTTGCTTCGGAGAGCACACCGGTAGACTGCGGCAAGCGGCTCGTGGGAAGCAGCTACATTGATTTTAAAGCGGTTATTCCCGAATTTAGTTTCCGGACGGTGTCAATTTGTCAGCGCGGCGGAGCTCAGGGAAACGCCAGGCCCAAATTGCCGTGACAATTAAGGTTCCAACTCCACCAAGGATGACTGCGGGAACTGTTCCAAACCAGCTCGCCGTTAGTCCCGACTCGAATTCCCCCAATTGGTTGGATGCTCCGATGAACATCATGTCCGCAGCGTTCACGCGGCCGCGCATCTCATCCGGGGTCATCAATTGGACCAACGTTGCCCGAATCACCACGCTGACCATATCCGTCGCGCCCACGAGCACTAGAGCCAGCAGCGATATAATCAGGCTCTGTGAAATTCCGAAGAGTATCGTAAACACGCCGAAGCCGCTTACACACCAGAGCATGGTCGCTCCCACGCGGCCCTTCAGCGGACGATACGCGAGCAAAACTGCCATGGCAGCTGCGCCAACCGCCGGAGCGGTTCGTAGCAATCCCAGTCCCCACGGCCCGGTGTGAAGGATTTCGCGCGCGTACGCCGGCAATAGCGCTACCGCCCCGCCCAACAACATCGCGAAAAGGTCCAGCGAGATGGAGCCCAGCACTATTTTCCGCTGCCAGATGTAACGCAGCCCGGCAAGAACCGTGGACAAGTTGATCGGTTCCCGCACTCGCGCATTCACGGTTAGCCGAATCAGCGTGGTGCAAACTACCGCGATCCCAGCCGACGCCACGGCCGTTGCATAAACTGCCGAAGCTCCGCGAAACGCTGCATACACGATCCCGCCAATCGACGGTCCCAGGATTGTGGCCGCCTGGAATATGGTGGAATGCCAGGCCACCGCATTCGGAAAATGTTCTTCTGAAACCAATTGAGGCAGCAACGCCCGGCTTACCGGCCCATTGAATGAGCGAACCACTCCGAGCAGAACCAGCACTGCAAAAATCGGTGCCACCGACCGCGCGTCTCGATGACTAGCAAAGAGAAGCAGTCCGGAGCACGCTGCGAAACCCGCGTAACACAAAATAAGCAGGTTGCGGCGATTAAAGCGGTCCGCCACGTGGCCGGAAACAAGAAACAAAAGAATTCCCGGCAGGAATTGGCAAAGGCCAACGAGCCCGAGATCAAATGTGCTGTTCGTAATCTCATAAACTTGCCAGCCCACCGCGACGGATTGCATTTCCAGCGAAGCCACGACAAAAAATCGCGCGAACTCGTAAAAAACAAAAGCTGGATAGGTGAACGCGATCCGCCCGTCAAATTTGGAATTTTTTATTCCAGACGTCAATGGGCGCTGCGCTCCTCGTAAGCTGCGGCCAGCAAGTATAACCTGAGTAGCTCCATGGAGAATTTCATCGTGTGCGCGCGGAAAAATTTTGAAATCGTCTTGTTTTATGCACGGCCACGAACAAAAAAAGAAAATAAGAGCAGCCAAATAAATTTTCACCCGACAAAAATTTACGCCAGTCGGAAACAACGAGACTCGTAGTGGTTGCTATCGGCACAGATAACACTACGGATAGACGCTTACGACAACTTGTGTGGAACATTTTGTGGTCACGTGTCGATTTTTTCTTGACAAGTTTTGCGCAACCCACGATACTGCGCATCCAGACCCGGGGGAAAATTGGTTCGATGATGAGTCAGTTCCTGGCATCGATCAAGAAAGCAACGGGCCGGGTAAAACCGAAAATTTAGAGGGGAAGAACCCTACTTCGCACCGCGCATCGCAATTTTTAGCGCGGCTTAGGTGGGCTTTTCTATTTTTTCGGCTCGGAAGGCACTATGGAATCATTTCGCCGCCCGCTAGCTGATATTTTCCCCGTGTTTTCGTGTATCTCTCGATACACACAACAACACCCTGGATGCGGTAGTTCGGGAGGAGTAGAATGGAGTTTCCCTCCCGCTCCGGTCCAGCCAACGTGCGACGGCTTTACTGCCGGCGCGGAGGCAGAGAAATGGCAGAGGCAAGAATGACCTTGCAAGGCAAATCCGAAACAGAGCAGGTTACCCGGCGTGCGTCCGGCGTGGAATTCCAGCGCCGCTTCACCGACGGAAAAGTATCCCCGTTCGACAAAGTTGAGTGGGAACGTCGTCCCGCAATCATAGGCAATGATAAAGGCCAGGTAATTTTTCGCCAGGATAACGTCGAAGTCCCCAAGTCGTGGTCGCAGACAGCGACAAATATTGTCGCTTCCAAGTATTTCCACGGTAAGCCCAACACGCCTGAACGCGAAACATCGGTGCGTCAATTAATTAGCCGTGTAGTAGACACGATTGTTCGCTGGGGCGAGGAAGGCTGCTACTTCGCCACGCCTGACTCCAAGAACATTTTCCGCGATGAGCTTGCCCACCTGCTTGTCGAGCAAAAAGTGGCCTTCAACTCGCCCGTCTGGTTCAACGTCGGCGTGCAGGCCAAGCCGCAATGCTCGGCATGTTTCATCAACTCTGTCCAGGACAACATGGATTCCATCATGAACCTGGCCAAGACCGAAGGCATGCTCTTCAAGTGGGGCTCTGGTACTGGAACGAACTTCTCTTCGTTGCGCGGCAGTCACGAGTCACTCTCCGGCGGCGGCATTGCGTCCGGCCCGGTAAGTTTCATGAAAGGCTTTGACGCGTTCGCCGGCGTGATCAAGAGCGGCGGCAAGACGCGCCGCGCCGCCAAGATGGTCATTCTCAACGTCGATCACCCCGACATTATGGAATTCATCGAGTCCAAGATGAAGGAAGAGCGCAAAGCCCATGTTTTGATCGAACAGGGTTACGACCCGGCCATCGACGGTGAAGCCTATTCCTCCGTCTTCTTCCAGAATGCCAACCACTCCGTGCGCGTTACCGACGATTTCATGCGCGCCGTGGAAGAAGATCGCGACTGGTGGACACGCAACGTCACCGACGGCAAACCAGTCGAACAGTTCCGGGCGCGCGACCTGCTCCGCGAAATGGCCGATTCCGCCTGGAAGTGCGGCGATCCCGGCATGCAGTACGACACAACCATCAATCGCTGGCACACTTGCAAGGCCACCGATCGCATTTACGCGTCGAATCCTTGCTCCGAGTATATGTTCCTCGACGACACGGCCTGCAACTTGGCGTCGCTGAACCTCTTGAAGTTCCTTGGCTCAAATGGCCAGTTCGATACCGACGCCTTTTCGCATGCCGTGGACGTCACCATCACCGCGCAAGAAATTCTGGTGGACAACGCAAGCTATCCGAGCGAGAAAATCGCGCGAAACTCGCACGACTATCGCCCGCTCGGCCTCGGGTACGCCAATCTCGGCGCGTTGCTGATGTCGCTAGCCATGCCTTATGACTCCGACAAGGGCCGGGACTTCTGCGGCGCCATCACCGCGCTGATGACGGGCGAAGCCTACGCTCAATCCGCGCGTATCGCCGAGCGCATGGGCCCCTTCGGCGGTTATCCGCGCAATCGCGAAGCAATGATTGACGTTATCCGCATGCATCGCGATTCGCTGCGTCCCATCAAGGAAGAGCACGTGCAGCCCTCCCTGCTCCACGCCGCGCAAAAGTCTTGGGACGACGCTCTCGAGCTAGGCGAAAAGGTCGGTTACAAGAATTCTCAAGTTTCCGTCCTCGCTCCTACCGGGACCATCGGCTTCATGATGGATTGCGACACCACCGGAATCGAGCCCGACCTCGCGCTCGTCAAACAGAAACGGCTCGTCGGTGGCGGCGTAATCAAAATCGTCAACAACACCGTCCCGCAGTCGCTGATGAACCTCGGCTATCCGCCGGAGCAAGTGGCTCAGATCGTCGATTTCATCGACGCGAACGGCGCCATCGAAGGTGCGCCGGGATTGAAACCGGAGCATCTGCCGGTGTTCGATTGCTCGCTAGCCACTCCGGGAGGCCGCTCGATTTCGTGGCGCGGTCACCTCCGCATGATGGCGGCCGCTCAACCGTTCCTTTCAGGTGCGATCAGTAAAACCATCAATATGCCGGAAGAGTCCACGGTGGAAGACATCATGGAAGCCTATACCGAGTCTTGGAAATTCGGACTTAAGGCTGTAGCGATCTATCGCGACAATTCGAAAGGATCACAACCGTTGTCCGTCTCGGGTAAGAAAAAAGAGGAAAAAACCGCGGTGGCGCCCGCTCCCGCCACTATTGAAGCTCCTCTCGCAAAAGTGGCAGTTCCCGCACACGAACAGCAAGAGCTATTCGACCGTACCAGGCGCCGCAAGCTGCCTAACGAACGAGACTCCATTACCCACAAGTTCTCAATCGGCGGACACGAAGGCTACCTGACCGTCGGCAAGTATGAAGACGGCCAACCCGGCGAGATTTTCATCAAAATGGCCAAGGAAGGCTCCACGCTCTCCGGCATCATGGACGCCTTCGCGCTTTCCGTCTCCATCGCGCTCCAGTACGGAGTGCCGCTGCGCGCTTTGGTCGACAAATTCGTCAACTCGCGCTTCGAACCTTCTGGCTACACCGGCAATCCCAGAATCCGCTACGCTAAGTCCGTCGTCGATTACATCGGACGCTGGCTGGGCGGCAAATTCATCTCCTCCGATTACCTCGATGGAGAAATCGGAGCGGTAGAAGAGACCCCTGTTGAAAAAGCCATGCCCCCGTCGGCCAAAACGCCGGCTGCCGTTACCGTGATGAAAGCGCCCGAACCGGAAGCCTCCACCCGGCCTCGCGCCGCCATCGACGACGCGCCATCTTGCTCCGAGTGCGGCATGCTCATGACGCCAAACGGTAGCTGCTACAAATGCTCCAACTGCGGTAGCACTTCCGGCTGCAGCTAGGAGCTTTTGTCCGCGGCTGGCCGCAAGTAGTAATGCAAAAAATAAGCGAAGAGCGATTCCACTTCAACGGCGCGGCAAAACCGGCGGGAAATAAAAAAAGGGGGCTCCGTCGAGCCCCCTTTGCTCTACCCCTAGTTCCGGTCTCGGCGCGGCGAAACCGGCCCACCCCGGGATAAGAGACAGCCGCTTTCTTAGTTGCACGCGGATTGCCACGGCCTTTCGTCTGTCCCCATTGCCCGCGCGGCTTGGCGGCACAAGACTTACGCCAAAACACACGAGGTTCCCGTCTTTGAATTTCCAGGTATCTCCGTTTTCTGAAAACCCGAGATGTTATTTTCTACGTTCTTTGGAAGGAGTCGCGCTAATCGTTCCCCAATGCAAAGACAACCGAGATCTTGATGTCCACCTCAACAGGCTTGCCGTTTATCATTGTCGGCTTGTACCGCCATTTCTTGACTTCGTCCATCGCGGAGTCCGATAGTTCGGGCGGCCGGTTCGCGTATTCCAACGTTCGAATAGTGCCCGCCTTCGTGATGATCGCGTGGAGCAACACAGTTCCTTGAATGTGCTGCTTTTTGGCCTTCTTTGGATACACCGGCGTAACCTGGTGAATGAGCGTTGCCGCGGCGAAGTTGTCGCCGACTCGGATAAGCCCAGATTTCGGCACTGAGGCATCCGCTTGGGAGTTCTCAGTAGAGGGATTTTGTGGCTGAGAAGTGTCTTTCGGTGCGTCCTGACAAAAGACGGCCATCGACCCTAGAAGAGAAAAACAGCAACCCACCAAATTCTTGAAGACACGACGCCGCCTCTCCAACTGCCCATTTGGAACCCTGCGATCAAGCCAGGAATACACGAGGATTTACGTCCATGCAACGTAAAATGCTTACCGCAGCCGGAGACGAACCGTTTCCACGCCCGCGTAACCTAGGATTGCGATGCCGCAGCAGCGCGCCGAAAGCGTTTCCACATCCAACGAGCCGGCGCGAACAGAACAAGTCCCCACAGCAGCATGGTCGGCAAGGACACTAGCGCCCAAACCCCAAATCCAATCACGCTCTCGACCACTGTTCGATAGCCTTCCACCGCCGCATTGCGCAGCCGTCTAGAGGTTGAAGGGGGCGCGCTCTGCAAGCTGGCCTTATATTCCTCCTGCACCGAAAGCTGCACGGTGGCGAAGTCAACGCGCGTTTGCAATGCCCGCTGGTCGGCCTGCATCTGTTCGATCTCGCCGCGAACTCGCGCGATTTCCTGTTCGGCTTCAAGAATATCCTTTACTTTTCCAGTGTGCTCGCGCAGAACGTCCAGCAGTCGTTGCTCGGTGGCGCGCGCATTCTTCAGCCGCGCTGCGCGATCGGTAAACTCCTTGGTCACTTCCTCGCCCGACTGCGTTTCCTGGTCCACACGCCCCAGTTGCTTCAATTCCGCAACGGCAGCTTCGAGCTGCGCGGACGGTATCTGCAGCGTCGCGGTCAAAGTTCGTGCGGCATCCTGCGGCGAAGCCGAATTCAGGTTGGCAATGTACCCGTTATGGCGTTGCGCAATCGACCTGACGCTCGCTTCCGCCGGCCCAAAATCTTTTACGATCACTGAAACCGAAGCGGTCCGGGCAATCATAGGCTCGCCTAGTTGAAAGGTCGGAAGAGAGCCTTTACTTGCCTCAGGATCAACCTCCAAATTCTCACTCACTTGCGCCTGTTGTTGCCTGTATTCCCATGCCTTCGCGGTTTCTGCCGCGCTCGGGACGTGCAGAGGCTCGAGCACGCGATTGTTTAGATTCGGTTCTTGCAGCCATGTAATCCAAAGGTGGGCCAGCGTTCTGTTGCGTCAGATGAAGCTGACGCCCGATAACCAGCAGTAACACAGCAACAGCTACTGCACCGCCGACTCCCCATGCCCAGCGGCCCCTTAAAGGCGCGAACTTTTCGTCCACCCAAGCCGCGATTCCTTTCGGTTCTTCTACTCTTGACGACGAACGATCTGCCCTCGCCGCTTCCAGGCTTTTATTCAGGCTTGCAGGCGCCGCCTCCACGCTCCAATTCGTCAACTGGCCGGAGACCTCTCGCATCTGCTCCGCCAGAGCGGCGCATTCCGCGCATTCTCGCAAGTGCGCCGCAACGCTTGCCGCGCGATTCGCGGAAAGCTCCCCATCGAGATAGGCCATCACCTCTTCCTGCTCAAAGGGATGAGTGGATGCATTCATTTCCGTCCTCCAATATTCCCCGGTGTCGCCGCAAGAATGTCGCGCAACGCCATTCGCGCGCGGAACAGCCGGGACCTCACGGTATTCACCGGCACGTACAATATTTTCGCGATTTCCTCATAGCTCAATTCTTCGAACTCGCGCAGCAACAGCACTTCCCGCTCGCCGGTCTCGAGCCGTTCCACCGCTTGCCGGATGCAAATCACATTTTCTGGATTGGTTCCTGAAGGGGCCGGCATTTCGTCCGGCGCCGCAGCCATGTGTGTTTGATCGTTTACTGATTTGCGTCTATTCGCCGCGAGGATGTTGAATGCAATACCGAACAGATAAGCGCGAAAAGTAGCGCGAGGTTCGTAGCGCTGGGCACCTCGCAGCACGGCGAGAAACGTTTCTTGCGCCAGTTCTTCAGCCTGGCCTGCATCATTCATCCGCCGCCGGAAGAACCCCCAGATTCGCTCCCGGTAGCGTAAGAAGAGTTCGGTGAAGGCTACGTCGGACCCTTGCTTCAGTTCCAGGATCAGTTGCTCATCGCTGGTCATCGCTCGCAACGAGCCGGAATAGTATCCCCGGCACCGCGTCCTCCTGAACTAGCCGCTTCTATATCTGTAATGTCGCTGGAAGGCAAAAAGTTCCCAAGGGCACAACGATTTGGGGGATTTGGAGGGTACAACCCGCGATTACGCCTTATGCCCGGTTTCAGTTGTTCGAACGGGTGAAATCTTCAGACAGGATGTACCACGATTCATAAGCGGTTCCATTCATTTTCGCTGGAGAGAATGTCCATTTCTTTATGGCCTTTTGAAAGGCCTCTACAAAGGCACATCGCCCTGAAACGGGATACATTTCCTTGATCGGCCCATCCGCGCTGATCAGAACGTTCATCTTAACCGAGTCGGTAAGGGATTGCCCGATACCTTCCGGATATATTGGCGGCGCTTGGTGAACGATTGCCGGGGGAGTGAAATCTGGATCTTCACCGGTGCTTGACCCCCCTGCCGCATCGGAAGACACCTTACGGATCGATCGCACCGTTGTGCTCAATTGAGGAATTCGCGGTTGCGGCAGGTATCGAAAATCTCCTTCCACATAAGCGAAAGCAAATAGTTCCGTCCCGTAGGTCCCATTTGGCTTTTCCTCCTGAATGCTCTAGCCCAGCAATGCTTGTGGGTATTTACTTACCTTTTGTTACTGGGAAAATCAAGTATATGCAAGGTTAGATTTGACGAAGTAGCCAGCCTTGGCAGACTCACGCGCCAATTGCAGAGCGCAAAGCCGAAGCCAGGGAATCGGACCAGTGCCGCACATCCTCGTCGCGCTCAGCTTCAACCATCACGCGCGCGAGCGGCTCGGTGCCGGAGTAGCGCAGCACCACGCGTCCCGAATTTCCCAGCGCCTTCTCCGCTTCGTGAAGTACGCCTCCTACTTGCGGCAAGGAATCAAGCGGCGGCTTCGAACGCACGCGCACGTTGACGATTTTCTGCGGGAAAATCTTAAGGTCGGCAATCAGCGAATCCAGCGGCCCCGCAATGGAAATAATCGACGCCATCTTCAAGGCCGTTAGCATTCCGTCGCCGGTGGTCGCATCATCCAGGAACAGAATGTGCCCGGATTGCTCTCCTCCAAAATTCGCGCCAATCCGTTGCATTTCTTCCAACACGTAACGGTCACCCACAGCGGTGCGCGCAAGCTTCAGTCCCGAGTTTTCCAGCGCGCGCTCGAGCCCCAGGTTCGCCATAGTGGTGCCCACGACTACATTGCCCTTCATCTTTTCTGCCGACTTGAAATAACGCGCCACTACCAACAAGACTCCATCGCCATCCACCAGTTTCCCTGACGCGCTGGAGAAAATCGCACGGTCCGCATCTCCATCAAACGCCACGCCCATCGCCGCGCCGGACTCCACCACGCGCTTTTGCATGCCTTCCGGATGCAACGAGCCGCAATTCGCGTTTATATTTCTTCCATCGGGCGCGTGATTCATGGCGATCGCTTGCGCCCCTAAAGAACGAAACAGGCGCGGCGCTAGATTGCTGGCGGCTCCGTTCGCGCAGTCCAGCACTATTTTCAGGCCCGCAAGCTTGGCGCCAGGCAGGACCGCCGAGGCTAATCCGTCCAGATAGTCGTCATCGATCTTTTCGTTGTCGTGAAGGTGCAGCACTTTTTCGGCGGAAATCGGATCACGCGAGGAAAGTACGTACTTCTCCAGCTCTGCTTCCACCGCGTCCGGAAATTTCATTCCGGTGGACGAAATCAGCTTCACTCCATTATCGTGATACGGGTTGTGTGAAGCCGAAATCACCACGCCCGCCGCGAATCGTTCGCGGTTTACCAGCCAGGCCACGCCGGGCGTCGTAAGAACGCCCGCGGAAACCGGTTTCGATCCGCCCGCCGCCAAGCCGGAGGCAATCCGTTCGGCAATGTGCGGACCCGATTCACGAGTATCGCGTCCGATCAGAACGCTAGGATTTTCCCCTCGCGCGCGCCCTCCCACGCGCAAGTAGTTTCCCAACGCCAGCCCCACGCGGTCTAGCGTAGCGTCGTCCAGCGGATATTCTCCGGGAATACCGCGGATGCCGTCGGTTCCGAAAAGTTCCTTAGCCATTTGCTCCTAATTCTCGTCCCGTACAAATCGGGAGATAATTCTATCACCGCGATTCCTAGGTCCCATCAGCGCGGCGGCGAATTTTTTCCGAAAGGTACGTAACTGGTATACGCGTGAGCACATCTCCGCTCCCTCCGCCGCAGCCTGTGTTATCGTACGTGAATGCCATTGGAAGACGTTAAAATCGCCAATGACAATTCCACGCCTGCAAAGATCATCGCGGCCGGAATTGTAATCGCTTTCTGCTACTGGGCGTCGTCTGTTCTCGTAACCGTCCTGGTGGCGATCTTGCTCGCGTACTTCCTGGATCCCGTCGTAACTTTTATGGAGAACATGCATATCCCTCGCGCGCTGGGATCGCTCATCATTGTTCTCGTTACCATCGCTATTTTGCTGTTCGTAGTCTGGACACTGGTCGAACGTGTGGATCAGTTCGGCCGTGATTGGCCCAAGTATCGCGCCCCCTTGCACGCGGTGGCCAACGTCATAACCGAAAAGATGGCCTCCGTTGAGCAACATGTTTCGGAAATTGGCTCCGACCAGGTCGGCGAACAAGCCGAGCATCGTATCGTTGCGGTCGCCGAATCCCATCCCGTTCGCGCCGCCCTGCTCTCGCGGCTGAGTTCACTGTATGAGGTAGTGCTCGGCGCTACCTTCATCCCGTTCCTGTTATTTTTTATGCTCGCGGCGAAACGCCAGGTATGGCATGCGACCATGCAGTTGTTTCCGACCACTGAACGCACCTTGGTCAAAGAAACTCTCACAGACATTTCGCTGGTTCTCCGGAGCTATGTGGTGGGGACGGCCATGGTGGGAGTTATTCTCGTGGCCTTGAGTTGGGTCTTTTTCTTGTTGATCGGACTCGAGTTTCCGTTCCTCACCGCCCTTATTTCCGGTACCTGCAATCTGATCCCGTATCTCGGCGTAGTTCTCTCCTGGATGCCGCCTTTATTGATTGGCCTGAAACAATTTCACACGGTTGGGCCTTTCGTCGGTATTTTCGCCGTGCTCACTTTCTTGCATCTCGTTGCCGCAAATTTGTTGGTCCCGGCACTGGTAGGCTCCATGGTGCGGCTCAACGCTTTAGCGCTGACTGTGTCGCTTCTGTTCTGGGGATTTTTGTGGGGCGCGATGGGACTGATTCTCGCGATTCCCATCACTGCGGTTATCAAGGTCGTTTGCGACCACAAAGAAAGCTGGCAGCCCATCGGCCGCTGGCTCAGCGCATAACCTCAGCCGGGTTCCTTTACTACTGCGCTTTCTCCTTATCCAAAGCATGGATCGACGCGACCGCCTCTCTGACTGCGTGAGTGTCACGCGATCCCTGGAATAATCGGATCGCTGTAATCCCATCTGCTCCCGCCCTTATACACCTCGCTGCGTTCTCTTCGTTCACGCCGCCAATCGCAATCACTCTCGTCTTCACCGCTCCGCACACTGCGGCGAGCATTTCGATTCCTTGCGGCTTCCCAAACTCTCTCTTCGACGGTGTCTCGAAAATCGGCCCAAAAAAAATATAGTCAGCGCCGGTACTTTCTGCTTCCCGAGCCTCTTCCAGGCTGTGGCAAGAGAGCCCAATCGTAAACTCAGCCGGCGCATTTCCGGCGCGGCACCAGCGCACTACTTCGTGTGCCGCCAGCGACTCGCGCCCCAGATGTACTCCATGCGCCCCAGCCGCCAGCGCTACATCCAACCGGTCGTTGATTATTATCCGTGCCGGAGTCTTCGCGCTGCCGCTTATTTCAGCAGCCATTTTCATCGCTTGCTGCGCGAGTCCCAGCAACTCCCGTGCCTCTAAATCCTTCTCGCGGATCTGCACCCAGTCCACACCCGCGTCCAAGGCCCTTTGAATATTTTCGAGGGTTTTCCCAACAACGCTGGGTTCGGGTTCCGTCAAACCCAGAGATTTCCGGTCCGTGACGTAGCAAACGATGGGCTTTTTAGCTGCGGCTTTCAACGTTCGTGGCCCCGCGGCGAAATTCCTCTAGCGCGAATATTATATTCATCAGGCCAAGTCCCGAGATCGCCCCGCGCAGGAAAGAATTCTTTACGAAAGATGCCAGCTCTGGGTAACGGTAAAGAAAATAATTCTTCTCCCAAATTTCGAACCACGGAAGCAATATCAGCGCCATCCCCAACTCGAGCCAAAACAGCGACAGTATCACACGCAAGATGCGGTTCATCATCAGGCTAAAGATTATGGGAGATTATCCGCGCAGTGGCAACCTCTACTCAGTCCAGCCGTTAGCGTATCCGTGCCGCGCGGTCAAATAACAAACCACCCGGGCTGTTCCCATAAGAATAGTTTTGCGATGCGCGAACGGGCCGAACGGGCTTACAATGATGCCGTTCCCGAGTTTCACAATTCTGCTCCTGCTTACTGAAACGTGTTTCCACGAACTTTGCGGCCGATAGAAACGAATCGAAGCGCAGGTCTTCCCAGCAAACTCAAGACGATAAGGAGAGAATTCCATGGCAACTATCACCACCAAAGACGGCACTGAGATTTTTTATAAGGACTGGGCAAAAGGACAGCCGATAGTTTTCAGCCACGGCTGGCCACTGACTGCAGATGACTGGGACGGCCAAATGCTGTTCTTCGGCCAGAAGGGGTTTCGTGTAATCGCGCACGACCGCCGCGGACATGGCCGCTCCGGCCAAACGTGGGACGGCAACGAAATGGACACTTACGCCGACGATCTCGCTGGCCTATTTGAGCATCTCGATCTCAAAGACGCGATCATGGTGGGCCACTCGACCGGTGGTGGCGAAGTCGCGCGCTACCTGGGCCGCCATGGTTCCAAGCGCGTTTCGAAGGCCGCACTCATCAGCGCGGTGCCACCGCTCATGCTGAAGACCGATAAGAACCCTGAAGGCGCACCCCTTTCAGTCTTCGATGACCTACGCGCACAACTTGCAGCCAACCGGCCGCAGTTCTATTGGGACATCACTATGCCTTTTTACGGTTACAACCGTCCGGGCGCCAAAATCTCCGAGGGCATCCGCAAGCACTGGTGGATGCAGGGAATGTTAGGAGGCGTCAAGGCCCACTATGACTGCATCAAGGCTTTCTCGGAAACTGATTTCACCGAGGATCTGAAGAAAATCGAAATCCCCGTGCTAGTGATGCATGGTGACGACGATCAAATCGTGCCCATCGCCGCGGCGGGACCCAAGTCTGCGAAATTACTGAAGCATTCAACTTTGAAAATTTACAAGGGCTTTCCGCACGGCATGCCCGCGACCAACGCGGACCAGATCAACTCCGACTTGCTCGCCTTCTTCAAAGGCGCCGCTGTCCCAGCGTCAGCGTAACCATCGCGTAGCCCGGCCTTTCGCTTTTGCCACGAAGGCCGGGCCGCTGTCCAATGAGATTACTGGTGTCGATTCCGCGGGGTCTCGCGCGCATTTTGGAAATTCCTTCGGGTCAATTCGCGTGCAGGCGTTGGATCGCGAAGTTCTCGCTTGGCTTCGAGAAGCTTACCGCGTTGGCCAGCAACTTTACCTATCGAAGTGAGAGTGATAACAGGAAGGCGTGATTAAGCTGAGGCGGAATTTAGCGCCGCTGCAGCGTGGATATGCGATCAGCGACGTCGCGATATTCAATGTTTGTGGCATACACTTGGCGGAAGCAATCGAGCGCCGCGGATGAATCTCCGGCTGCATCGAGCGCCAGTCCAAGATCGTAGCGCAGCGCAAGCACCGTTTCATCCTCGAGCCCCGGAACTTCCAGCGCGCGCCGGTACCACAGCGCGGCAATATTCGGTTCGCCCTTGTCCATGAACGAAAGTCCAAGCATCGTCGAGCAATTCATGGTGTAGCGGAACGGCTTGCCTCTTTGCACCGCTTTGGCCACCTTCTGGAACTCGCCGATCGCTTCATCGAGCAGTCCCATTTCGCGGTAAGCGATGCCCAGGTTGTAGTGCGTCTCCAAATCTTCGTCTTCTTCGCCCAATTCGCCGAGTTCGTCACGGAATTCCTGGAATACTTCCGCCAGCTCGTTCAGGCTTTCTGCGGTTATCTCTGGAGGAGCACTTGAGGACGTTTTCGAAGATGCTCCCACAGGCGCCTGGGAACTTCCGTTTTCCGTGCTGCCGGCGGCTGGGATTGAGCTCGCGACGGTGTAAGGCAGCGGCTCCTCTGTGTCTTCTGGAATCGGCGCTAAGATACTGTCCGCGCCCGGTATTTCCAGGTCTTCAACTTCAGCCGCCAGCTCGCTCAGGAAGTCCTCAGTCGTTGCCGGATCCTCTCGCTTCTCGGCGACAGCAGGCTCTCCTGCCAGCTCCAGTTCGAATTCTCCGCCACTCGCGGCCACCGGCTCTTCGGGCAGCAACTCAAATGCCGGTTCCTCGATTGCCGGTTCTTCGATAATTTCGATTGTCGGCTTCTCTTTCGCTTCCTCACCGCTTTCCTGAATCTCGAACACATCGGGTTGCACAGCAAACTCGTTGGTGGATGCTGTTACTGCTTTCGGCTCAGGAGTAATTTCCAACGTGGGCAGAGCTTCAGCTTCCACTTCCGCCTCGGCGGCCGGCTGTTCGACGATCGGTATGGCCTCGGAATCATCCAGTACGAAAACCGGATCGGCCTCCGAATCTGCAGGCTCAGGCACCGCCTCCGAGGTGCTCTCGGCCTCGGCTTCCACGGGAACAGCTTCGCCCTGCGTTTCAGCCGCTAACGGGATATCTTCCGCCGTGCCTTGCTCCGCGTTCTCAACGTCCAGTGAAATAGCTTCCCACTCGTCGGACAGATCGAGCTCTTCCCCTGCTGCCACAGGCTGCGGTTCAGCGGCGAGCGGCGGAGGTGCTTCCGCGGATATCTGTGGCTCTGGCTCCTCAACCGGTACGGGTGCAACCGAAAATTCCTCTACAACTGTCGCGGAAACCAGAGGAACCGTCGTGGTTGTGAGAGGTATGCCGAACTCAGCTGCAATATCCTCAGCGCTCAGCTCGCGAGTGTCGTCCACCGGGACGGCGCCTTCCGACGCTGCCTCCATGGCGGCCCGCGCGCGGGCCTCAGGGGTATCTGCCGAGACGGGTGAGGAAACGGACGGTGCAGGTACAGCTGCCGCTGAGGCACCCGGGGCCTGCTCCGTCACTCCCGCAGCCTTCTGGAATCTCTGCCGTAATTCCGCGAAACGGTCGGCGTTCACTTGATCATTGCGCTCGCGGTGAATCTGTTCCAACTGTCCAGCTAGCTCTGCCGTTCGCTGTTCGTTGCCCGCGCCCAGATACAGATCCAGCAGCCTCTCCAGCGTGGGAGTATGCCGGGGCGCGCGTTGCAGCACATTTTCAAGCAGGTGCGTGGCCTTCTGCGTCAAGCCGTAGCTCGAGAATAGATCAACGTCGGTTAGCGCCTGCGCTACGTACCGCTGCGTTTCTTCATCCAGGGTTTCTTCAACCACGAGCGGCGCGGTGACCGCTGCTTGTGGAACGTGCCGCGCATCCTTCTCTTCTTGGGATTCCGGCGGCATGGCCTCGGCCGCCGGAATCGGAGCGCCACCGCTTCTCGCCCGAAGCGCATTCAGCCGCGCAACAATGCGTTCGTCGTCCTTGTTACGGTCCGCGAGCTCCTGCAGCAGCTCTTCGGCGCGCGGAAAATTCCCTGCGTTGGCGTAGGCATCGGAAAGTTGGCCGAGCGCGTCGTTCAACCGGAAGGGGTCGCTTGTGGTTCGGCAAAAATCCGCGAGCATTTCCAGAGGCTCGGTATCTCCCGGCAAGAGTTCGCTCGCGGTCGTGAGCGATTTCAAGAACTTGTCCTGCTCGCCGGCTTCGATCATCGGACCGCGCAGCTCTTGCAACAGCGGAAGCGCAGTCTTCGCTTGTCCACTCTCGAGCAGCGTCTCAACCACCTTGTAAAGGAAGCCGAAATGCGCATGCCCCAGCGCGAGCATCCTGCGGCCAAGCTGCGCAGCTTTGTCGGCCTGCCCTGCCCGCAGCTCGTAGTCCACGAGCAAATTCGTAACGTCCCCGCCCGCGTTCGCTTCCGGATGCGCTTCCAGGATTGGAATCGCCTGTGCGGTTTTATTATTCGAATTCAGCGCTTTCGCTTTCAGCAGCAGTGCGGCCGCATTCGCGGGATCCGCTTCCACGGCGCGTTCGATTAGTTTTTCTGCTTCATCCTTTTCGCCCTTGTCGAGCAATCTCTGGGCGTACGCCAGATAGGTCTGCGCCGCCTCTTTCTTCTGGCCCATCACGTTGTATAGCTCGGCCAGGCGCATTTGGACGCGCAGGTTTTCCGGTTCCACTTCCAGCAGGCGGTGCAGCACTTCCACCGCTTTCTGCGCGCGATTGGCTTTTAGGTGACTTTCGGCGATTTGCAAAAAGAGCGGCCGGGCCTCGCTCAAAATCCCCTGTTGAACGTACAGGTCGGCCAGGCGTTCCAGCGGAGGCAGTTCGCTGGGCGCCAGCTTGGCAATTTTCTTGTAAATAGCGATGGCCTTGCTGTTGAAGCCATCATTCAGGTAAACCTGCGCCAGCCGCTCGAAATATTCGATTGCATTGCCCAGGTCTGCTTGGCGAGCGTAGAGGTCGCCCACCGTCATCAGCGTGGCCTGGTCTTTCGGGTCGTTACGCAGGATTAGCTGGTACTCGGCGATTGCCTGCGCGACCTTGCCCTGATTCAGGAATTTGAGCGCGTTTTCCAGCGCTTTGTTTTTGTTAAAGGCCATGGATGATTTCGCTGCCTCGCTTTCCCCTGCGGCGAGGCGTACTTGGGCCAGTGGCGGCTCAGTCGAGAAGGTTAGCACGCACGAAAAACAAGGAGCAATGAACCGGGTTGCTTATGGTGCCAAAGGCGACAACAGTGCCTTTTAAGCGCCCCACGGCATCTCCAGTGGTTGGAATCAGGGCTAAGTCTGGTTTGCCCTTGAAGGAGTGCTTGCGCAGATCCTAGCTACTCATGGTCGTGTTCTAAATGCTTCAGTGAAGGAGCGGAAAACAGCATTGCAACTCCCGAATCCTGAGGTACCCTTACCGACCTGACGCCGGGTGTAATTTTGAAAGAGAGGAATTATGCCAACTATCGATGGTTCTGCCCGCCAGCTTCAGTCGGTTTGGATAAGGGATTTTTCTCCTAGGCAGCGAAGCTTCTTTATGATTCTGCAAATCGTGCTGCTTGCTTTCGCGCTGGCGCCCCGGCCGGCCTTCTCTCAAACACCCGCCTCCAGCCTCGACGCCGCCGAGGAAGCAAAGATCACGAAATTGCTGGCGGATAGTGGCGCGCCGAGCGTCTCAATCGCCGTCGTCGAGCACGGACAGCTCGCCTACGCTAAAGCGTTCGGAAAAGCCTCTCTGGAACCGGATCGCCCTGCGGACACGCATACGCGATATGCCGTCGGTTCCGTCAGCAAACAATTCACCGTTGCTGCCATCCTTCTCATAGCGGAGCAGGGCAAAGTATCCTTAAACGACAAAGTTTCGAAATATTTTCCAGAGCTCACCCGCGCCAATGAGATAACCGTCCGCGAACTGCTCTCGCACACCTCCGGTTATGAAGATTACGCGCCGCAAGACTACATGATACCGGAATGGATGAAACCCACGACTCCGGAGGCGGTTCTGGACCGATGGGCCAAAAAGCCTTTGGATTTCGATCCCGGCACACGCTGGCAATACAGTAATACGAATTACGTCCTTGCCGGACGCATTTTCGAAAAAGCCACGGGCCTGCCGCTCGTGCCATTTCTAAAAGAGAAGTTTTTCGATCCTCTCGGCATGACCACCGCCGGTGATTGCAGCGTGGATAAGACTCCCGAAGATGCCGTAGCCTACACGCGTTACGCTCTCGGCCCCGCGCGTCCGGCATTACGCGAAGGTCCAGGCTGGTATTTTGCCGCAGGCGAGCTCTGCATGACGCCGTCCGACCTCGCCCGTTGGGACTCCGCCTTCCTCCACAAAAAACTCCTCTCTGCCCAGTCCTACAACGAATTCACCAAAGAAGTTCTCTTAAAAGACGGTGATTACACTCATTACGCTCTCGGTCTTCAGATCGGGCAGCACAATAATATTTCCGTTACCTACCACGGCGGCGAAGTTTCCGGATTCCTTACTCTCAATCAGGTGTTCCCAACGCGAGATGCTGCCGTAATCGTTTGTTCCAACGAAGACAGCATCGAGCTTATAACCGCTGTAGCCGATGAACTTGCGAACTGGGTTCTGAAACTCGAAAACGGCAATACTGGTGGCCCGGGTTCGCCCGCGGAACTGCAGCAGATTCGGAGTATTTTAGAAGGTCTGCAAAAAGGAGCGCTGGATCGCTCCCTCTTTACCAGCAACATGAGTTTCTATTTCACCCCAACCGCTATTCAAGATATTCAGGCTTCTCTTTCGCCGCTAGGGTCTTTGAAATCCGTCACTCGCAGGCGCGAAGGGTTACGCGGAGGAATGACCTTTCGAGCCTACGATCTGCAATTCGAGAAAAGAAAGCTGATTCTTACTGTTTACCTCACTAATGTTGGTCGGTATGAACAGTTTTTGATTATGGAAGAGCTATAAGAAATTTCAAAGCGGAAGTTCTGTCTAGGAAAGAGGCAGAGTTACCTGAACTGCGCCAACGGCCCAGCAACCCGCCTCGCGCACCGGCGCATAAGAAAAACGATGTAGCGGCGTCGGCCCATGCCGCTGCAGAGCTTCCAAATGATCCGGCGTGCCGTAACCTTTGTTCTGCGCGAGGCCATACTGCGGATAGAGCTGGTCGTATTCCAGCATGCGATTGTCGCGCTCTACCTTCGCGAGAATGGAGGCCGCCGCAATCGAAACCGAACGCGCATCGCCGTGAATCAGCGCTTTCTGTTCGATCGGCAAATCAATTTCAATAGCATCTAGCAGGAGATAATCCGGGAGAGGAAAAAGCTGCGAAACTGCGGCCATCATGGCTTGTCGGCTTGCCTGGTAGATATTCCACGCATCGATCCGGCTGGCTTCGATTTCCGCCACCGCCCAAGCCAGCGCGTGTTCGCGTATGCGCGGCGCCAATTCGTGGCGTCGCTCGGGGGTCAGCTTCTTCGAATCATCCAGGCCAAAGATTCGGCGGCGGGGATTTAGAATTACAGCCGCGGCCACCACCGGGCCAAACAGCGACCCGCGTCCTGCTTCGTCCAGTCCTGCGATGCGCTGCCAGCCGCGCTGCCGCGCGTCGCGTTCGTATCGAGTACAACAAAGTCTGCCCATCGGCCACGGATTTTAGCACATGCTCTTGTCAAAAATTGTGGAGTAAAGGGTCATCCTCCCCCTCTTCGCATAGCTCCTAACAGGACGTGACCTATCCACTGCTTATTTTTCGCGTCTAAATGCCCGGGGGAGCACCTCGCTTTCACAAGGAGGATCGATGTCAAGAGCTACCGTTCTCGCAAGTGCATTATTGCTGTTTTTGGAAGCCTCGGCATACTGTTTACCGTTATCGACGCAAGGACAGGCGGATGACGCGCAAGCCATCTTCAAGAACATGGCGTACCTCAAGCCCCTAGTCGGAGATTGGAAGGCAGTTATGCGTTTTCATAGTAGGGACGGCCGTATCCGTGAAGAGATCGCGACGTTTAAGATTTCCTGGGCTTTGGACAATACCTACCTGAAACAAGAGATCGCCAGACCGCAACAATCAATTCTCGTCTTCATTACTTACAATCCAGTTAGCGCAAAATATGATTCAACTTATTTCTACAGCAGGTGGGCGCTGAGGGTGACCGAGACCGGTGAATACGATGACAAATCCAAGGAGTTCCGAACTACCGCTTTCATTCCGCTCGAAGACGGCACACATGACGAAAATGTAAGAACAATAACCAAACTCGGCAAGCCCGGCGAGATTGAGTATTTACATTACAGCCGATACAACAATGAAAGTTCCGAGGTGATGGACTTGGACATAAGGATGACGCCAATACATTAAACCGCGCCGTCACCCCCTATGCTTCAGAATTGACCTTAAGCACGCGAACGAGTAAGAGCCCCGGCCAAAAAAATGCCCGCCCCGATTTCTCGGAGCGGGCAAAATAAAAGTTCTGCGCTTATTCTGCGGTTGCAGCCGTGGCCACAGCGGCCTTCTCATGCTGGTCCGCTCGCTTGATGCGCGCCGCCTTGCCCTTGCGCTTGCGGAGGTAATTCAGTTTTGCTCTACGGACGCGCCCGTGCTGCACGATTTCGATCGAGTTAATCATCGGCGAATGCACCGGGAAGATGCGTTCCACGCCAATGCCAAAGCTCACGCGTCGAACGGTAAACGACTCGCCCAAAAGCTCGCCGCGCCGGCTCATCACCACGCCCTCAAACGGCTGAATGCGCTCCTTGGCTTCCTCGCCTTCTTTCAGCCGTACATTCACGCGAATCGTATCTCCGGGACGAAATCCCGGAAGATCCTTACGGAGCTGGGACTGCTGCGCCTTTGCAATAATCGGTTTCATGGCTTATTTTCCTGCAGACCCGCTCAGGTGGGGCCAGCACACAACACACAACCCCTGATTATAGCGAAGTCCCCCCACGCCTGCCTAGCCAAACTTGTTCCCTCTCCCATCTTGACACTTTGCGCAGGTCACCCTAGCATCGAGAATTGTCTTGTGCCGGTTTAGCTCAGAGGTAGAGCGAGGGTCTCATAATCCCTAGGTCGTGGGTTCGAGTCCCACAGCCGGCACCAAATTCACCATCAATTTACGAGACTTACAGGCGGGACGGTTTCAGGCGCGCGTCCGACAATCGACTCTTTTGTTGTACTTTGGCTATTCTTCTCATCGATGTATTTGCTGAGGCTGCGCGCTGCTTCACGCATGGAGGCGTGGAACAATTGTCGAGGCGGAGCATCGGGAACGACATCATCCCAAATTACTCCGACGAGGAAATCCGGGCCGTCGTCGCGTTCACAACATTATTTCCGTTTCTAACGGCACTGGCCATTCTAGACTTTCTGGGTTTTAAGGACGAGCTTCAAATGGCGGGAGCGATGTATACCGAATATCTGAGTGCATCGGTACATTTTTGAGTGGAGGACACTATGCCGTACTTTGTCAAGAGTTATGGAACAAGCCCTTTGCGACGCGGGCCATTTAATACAGAACAAGAAGCTAAGGACTTGATGGCCGACCTAGAGACCAGGCCGCTGTATCAGGGCCAGATGTTTCTTGTCGAGTTCGAATCCTTAGTGTCGGCAATACCCCGACCAAGCACTTCTAAGGTAGGCAAGAGATCTCGACCTCGTGGACGTTCAGGTGGCCGAAGTTCGAGCCGGTCATCAGGGCGCGGAGGGTCTTCCGGCGTCACCAAGAAACGACGGACACAAAGAACGCACAGACGATCCAGCGGCAGACGGCGTTAGTTGTGGCTACTATCTAAGCTCCCCCGAGTTCTGATCGCTCCTCAAGGCTTGACAGCATCACGCCGAGAATCTCATAAAGCGCAACGATCTGCGCGTGGTGGATTTCTTGAAAGCCTCGCAAAGCCAATGAAAATGGGCCTAAACGCCTCAACCGCCTAACAGCCGCTTTCCGGGCCGCTGCTTTCCATTTGCTGGTGATTGCTACTTCCGGAACAGCCACTCCGAGTTTCCGACTACGAGACTGCCCTGCTGACATTCGACCTTGGACATGTGCATTGGCCTATCTTCTTTTCTTTCTGTAACTTGAAAGCCCTTACCTTGGTACCACTGCGGTCGCGGCGCAAGTACTCCAAGAATGTGACTCTCACGCCAGTGCCAGCGCAAGGCCCGCTCGCTACCGTGGGTGTATTCCGCGCCAAGGGAGTACAAAATTTCGAGGATTTTACTCAGGGAGAGAGAAGACATGAATAGGAAACAGAAAGGTTTTTCATTGATTGAGTTGTTGATCGTCGTGGCGATTATTTTGATTATCGCGGCCATCGCCATCCCGAACTTGCTGCGCGCCCGCATGGCGGCCAATGAAGCTTCAGCCGTCGGTTCGATTCGCACGATCAATACTTCGGCGGTCACCTATTCTGCAACTTGGGGCGTTCAATTCCCAGCGTCCCTGGCGGCGATAGGCGGCGCACCTGGCGGCGTTGCAGTTTGTGGAGCGGACCTGTTGATGGACCCAGTGCTTGCTAATGCGACTGCGGCAGCGACGGCCAAGAGCGGTTATTTCTTCACCTACGTTGGCGCCACGGCAACGCCGGCAGTCGGCGGATGCACTGGCTTCCAGACCTACACGATTGTGGGACAGCCCGTAACGGTGGGACAGACAGGACAGCGCGGGTTCTTCAGCGATGAGAGCGGCGTCATCCGTTACACCACGGACGGCAGCGCTCCTACAGTCGCCAGCCCCCCGGTTCAGTAGTTATTAAGCCACGGCCGGTACTTTCATGTGTGACTACCGGGAATTCAACCCTCTGGCGGAAGAGGCCAACCAGTGTGGTCGCGCTCATCCCAACGCTCATCCACAGCAACTTTGTCATCGCGACAAACGGAGGTCGCGTTCAATGCTAACAAGGGATGGAAAAACTAAAAGGGCATGCCCTAACTGTGGAAGCAAGGACGTATGGAGATCGCGTCGCCACGGAGCTGTTGAATCGTTGTTGCACATTCTAAGAATCGTTCCGTTTCGATGCGACGATTGCCACCAGCGGTTTTTCCGGAAGGCAACTTAATCCACAGTGCGATTTAACCCGCCGTGCGATTATTCTTCGTTGAATGCCTGCTAGAAATCACTGGAACTTTACTGGAGAAGGGGGTCCTTTCAGGCGCACACAACGTAATCCAGATAGTCATGAAATTAGGCTTCATTCATTACAACGGCGGCCTGCACATCGACAATTCCCTCCTAAACGTTGTTCTGCACGACTGATCATCGCTCCGAACCAAGTCTGTCCAAAGGTCTTCTTAAGTGCGACGACACGATTCTTCCGGCTCGAATTATCCTGCCGGTAATTTGGTAGGTAGAGCCCCGGCGAAACACAGCGTCTGCGGCCGGTGATAGAATCACCTCTATCCATTAAGCCCAGCTAGATCCCGAGAATCGGGAAAACAATCATCGCGAAGTCTCAGCGGGCTAGATTCGAAATCGAAGTGGCGAAGGCTATATAGGCTGCTGCTGATTCCGTTTGGTCTGGGATTCGGCATGGAATAGAATCCAACACGCCGAGGTCCTCTCCGATTCAATCTGAACGCCATCGCGCGCCCCGTCATCAGTTCATGGCCAGAATTGAACTAACCGACATGCAGTCTGAGAAGCACATTTCAGGATATACCAAGGATCTGACCCTGTTCGGGTGCTTCGTAGAGACAGTGATTCCGTTCCCGGAGGGCACAAAGGTCAGACTAAAAATCTCGCATGCTGGTGTGAACTTCATTGCGATAGGAAAAGTAGCTTATTCGCGACCTAACTCGGGAATGGGAATCGCCTTCGTCTTGATCGAGCCAAGCAGCCTGCCGATCCTAGATGCGTGGCTCGCCAACCTGAGAATGTAAAACGCTGCCAGTTTGCCCACAACCTTGTCGCGAAAGGTCGGTGTCCCCCAGAGCGAATAACGCGGTAATTCCTGACGCGACAAACCCGAATCGCCGCGGGAACACACTCAACAACTCTTGCTGCTGGACTCGCGTAGCGACTCGGAGCGAAAAGAAAAACTTCGATCAATTAGACCATCTTTCCACAGAGTGTATTTTCCAAGTATTGTCGAATTTTCGCTCGGGGAGGACAACGGAAAACATAATGATGAATTTCCGAGACTGTGGAGAACTATTTGAGCTGGACGAATTGAACCCAGACATTACAAACGCAACAGAGGTGTATGCCTTGTGTGTCCACGTTAGTCCTAGTCCTAAACCAGACGCGAATGTTTGCTCCAATTGATTAGTTGCCCGGGACACAGTTCGCGATGTTGCCCCACTGATCGGCCCGGCTGGGCGAACCGAGGCACTCATTGCCAGATAACTTTAATACGAGCTCAAACCAGCGTGAAATCCAGTAGCCCGCTTTCCACGAATTGGGCTCCCTCGGTACCCATACCTCGTACATGATGATGCCGTGGTCTGCGAAAACGCGGCTAATAAAGCCGTCTTCTTTAGTCTTGCGGTTGTACAGCAATTGTCCAACGTGGAACTTCGCAACCCTATAGTGACCGGTTGCCTTTAAGGCCATCCCTTTCACGACGCTGGGAAGTGTCGCGTCCTGCCGTTCCTTCCATCGCTTTTTATCAAACATAAAGGGACGATACGACTAAGTTCAAAGCAATACTGTTTAATATCGCGCACCCAGCAAGAAGAAGGCGTGATGTGACGTATTTGACACTGTCGATCTACCGGTGATTCTCGCCGGTACAAAAAATTGATGTACTTTTCGGCTATGCCTACTGACGTAAGACCACCCGAATTAGAAAAGCCGATTCTTCCCCAGCTTTAGTGATGTACAAAAGAAACCCATTTGAGAACGATTTTGGCGAATGGCACCAAGTCTGGTGTACCGCTAATCCTGACGGCGAATTCGCGCTGTGTGCCACCCACGGGTGGTGGTATGAAGCGCAAAAAACACGGCGCTGTGATGGCCCGGTCATTGATGCCCTCTACCATTCAGCGGAAAGTGTTATTGCTGCTTTTTACAAACGGATTGATTACTTAGAACAAAGATGGTTTCACTTACAAACTACAAAATGTTTTTGATCCCGCTATCGGTGTGTACGCCCCGCGCATAGTTCCGTAACTGGGTTGCCCAGTGGGACGATTTGGGACGAGCCTAAGAACCTTCGACGCACAACGGGAACCCAGTTCTTCGTAGAATGCGCTCTTACCTTTCGAAATCGCAGTTGACGTGGCTTCCGCGCAGAGAGCGTAGTCCTCTTCGATTTCAAACATCACGTATGCTCGCGCGTTCACATGCTTCATGGCATGGCGCGGTTGCGCGACGGCTTATAATATCGTGGCGGAACGATTCGTGGACTTCGGGAGTTTATAAAGAATTCACTGTCGATGCGGAATAGCGGCGGCAGGAGCAACGTTGAGTATTGCCAGCTCACCGGCAAAAAGCTGGTTTTCGGGGAATTCCGCGACTAGGTCCTTAAGTTGTGAGCTGGCTACCTCTGTCTTCTTCTCGCGCAGGGCGGCTAGCGCCAGCAAAATCTTCGCAAACGGCCGGAGATAGTGGCCATGATCGGCGGCGAGCTCAAGCTGTTTGATACCCCCTTCCTTGTCGCCGTGGATTCCAGCGAAGCTGAGGAAAAACTTCTTTGGCCCCGGCAAACTACCGATGAAGTAATTCGCCATGCCCAGTCCCAGATAGGCATCAGCGGCGTCGGGAGCGACCGCCAACAGTTTCTTGGCATAGACGTCTGCTTCGCGAATTTTTTTTAAGCTGTCGAGCTGACGCTTGTCGATGAGGCTCGCATAGTTGGCCTGCATACCCAGGCTTAAGGTCATGGCGAACAGGGCGTTCGGATCGTCCGGGTTTGTCTTCAATCGCACCTGTGCCAAGTCCTGCGCCTGTTTGTCCTCGGCGAAGAATGCCGCGCGCAGTTTCGCATCCGGTTTGAGAGGGATCTTGCCTAGAAAACGCTTATCGTCCAGGAAAAACTCAGAGGTCAGGACGCCCTGCCGGTAGCACTCCTCGAACAGATAGCTTGCAGCGTCCGAGGCGCTCCCAAGAGGGTCTTCCGGGTGGGACTGCTGCCAGGCCTCAAACTGATCGCGAGCTTCCGCAAATTTGAGTTCGTAGAGAAGATGAAAACCTGCGTCGAGTTCCGGCACGCGCAATGTGTCAGTTGGATTCTGGCCGGAGGGTGCCGGTATGGCGCGAACATTTAGAAGCCCTACCATCAGCACGCTGCATAGAAGCAAATAGATCATGGAATTATAACGGTCGTGCCGCTAAAAGACTGGGAGGGCCCGATCCTCTCCTTGAGGCGGTCTCTCGTCGCTGTGGAGGGCCCTAACCATAGTCTTCGTAAATGCCGGATGGAGATTCCGCCATTCGGCCACCAGAATAGTTTTGGGTGCCCGTCGGCCTCGTGCATGAGCCGCACCTGATGAAGAACCCGGCACCCTCAACATCTTTTACAGAGGAGAAGAGCGGGCCCCTCGGAGACCCGCCCTCTCTCTATGCTCTTTATTCGTATCGATAGGTTAGATTGCCACGGTCGATTGAGAGTTACACACACACTACTTCAAATCGGGAACACCCACTCGACGGGGTTAGTTAACCGTTAATCGTGCAGGACAACGCTGAGAAGCGACGTATTAATGTGGAGCCCGCCGTTGTACTTGATGAAGCCCAGTTTTCTGAATTTATTCATGAAAAAATTCACGCGCGATCGGGTTGTGCCGACCATTTCCGCCAGCATCTCTTGCGATACCTTAGGGACCATCTTTTGGGGCGTATCTTCCTTGCCATAGCGTGCCAGCAGCAACAACGTCCGCGCGAGCCGCTTCTCGCTGGAGTTGAAAAGTTGGTCGACTAAATCCTCCTCAACCCGGATGTTCCTCGAAAGCATGTAAGAGATGAAGCGGTCGGAAAACGCATGTTCGGTGTGGAGCACGCGAAGCATCTCCCTCTTTTCAATCACGAGAACGGTCGTGGCCGTAATCGCAGTGGCCGACCCTATCCGAATCGGCTGGCCGGCGAGGCATCCCTCGCCAAAAAAATCGCCCGGTCCCAAAACCGCCACGACAGCTTCTTTGCCGGTTTCATTCACTACCGAAAGCCGTACTGCGCCTTTTTGAATATATAAAACATTCTTGGCAGCATCGCCCTGCGAGAAGATCGCCGCCTTTTTCTTAAACTCTGTAACTTTCCGGGCGACACCTGCCGAATCGAGGAAAGCTTGCGCATCGAAAACGGGCACCTTTGCAGTGTTTAGTTCTTTGACCATCTCAAGCGGGTGAGACCTCGACCCCAATTTAACTGCGAAGGAAGATTACTGTCTGTAGGGTATCGAACACCCCCGGTGACTATTTCAGTCAAAGCTCGCCGTTGTACTGCCGGATTATTCCGTAGCATTCACACGCAAATTTCTCAAGTTTGACGCGCTCCAGAATCTTCACGGCGCCACGCGTGTAGCCGATGAGCTGCAATCTTTGCAAGACACCGGCTGCCAGGGTCACGCTAGGCCGGTCCGTTCCAAGCATGGTTGCAAGGAAATCGTGCGTGATGGGCAAAGATCCCGAATCCACTCGATCCTGAGCCATGAGCAACCATCGTGCAAGACGCTGCTCAATGCGGTGCAGCCGATTGCATGCGGCTGTTTGCGCAACTTGCATTCCCAGTATCATAATGTAGCGACCCAAAATGTTGCGGAGTTGTGGAGTCGATTGCAAGGTTTTTTGGAACTCAACGACTCTCACCCTGAATCCGTCTCCTGCGATTTGCACGATCTCACGAAGCGGGCCTCTATCCAGGCCGACCGCTGCTGCGATGCCTGACGCGCCTTCGTTCCCAACGATGCCGGCTTCGACAGTTCTTCCATCCTCCATTACGACTACCAGAGAAATCAAACCTTGATTGAGAAAATGGACGAACCCTAATTTCTGGTGCGGCTCGTGAAGACTGCGATGACTTGGCATTCTGAGATATTCCAGGTGGGGGCGGATTGAGCGGTATTCGGCGTCGGGAATGGCTAGAAGGATTCGATTGCTTACTGGCTTCCCCGCAGCATTGGTCCTTTCGCCCGGCCGCACGACTCGAAGTTGTCTGATCGCCACAACACTCCTTCACTGCGTGGAAATCGAGTTTGCAAGGCCCACCCGTGAAAGGTGTGTTTATACGCGGTTCGGCGTATTTACAAGGAGAATTCACTTCTGTAGGGTATCCTACATTATATAATCAGGCACTCTTCGAGCAACCCGCTCAGCCTACATGTTATGACAATTCGAATCCTGATCGCAGACGACCACGCCGTGGTGCGAAAGCAACTCCACAACCTTGCTCGAAACCCATGCTGGTTGGAAAGGTTTGTGGCGAAGCCGAGAATGGCCAGGAAGCGGCAGTAAAAGCCGCGGAACTCATCAAGCCTTCCGTGACAACTCGACTGGCTAAAGCCAAAAGTTCTCATGCCTGATGCCAATAGATGGGAGAATTTAAATTGGTCATTGCTGAAAGATTGAAGACTCCGCGTGAACAGAAAAAATATGTCTCAGGGCGACGTTGAAAAACGCACGGGTCTCCTGCGCTGCTACATCTCTCGCGTGGAAAATGGCCACACCGTTCCAGCTCTTGAAACTCTGGAAAAAATGGCGCGGGCAATGGAAGTGCCCCTTTACGCGCTCTTCTACGACGGCGGTTCCTGGCCACGGTATCGCTTCGCCCGTTCGACCAGCTTGTGAAAAAAGAAATGGCGATGCCGTTTCGTCATGAGGTGGAGATCATCACGGCAAGCACGACATCGCCCGCTGCCAAGACTGCTGTTCCCATACTTCGGCCAGTTTTGGCTTCGCTTGCGCGCCGAAATTGTGCAGGAAAAATTACGAGCCAATGCCGGGATAAAATCCGCACGCTTTTGCATGCAGAGGGCAGCGCGACTTGGCTCATTCCGCGAAAACGCTGAACGCGCCAGCCCGGCGCCTCCGGTCACGTTTTCGCGTTCGTTGTCTCGACCGAAACTTGCGAAAAGAATAGTGGCCAATGCCGATCCAATGCCGGCGCGATTCGGTAGCGGCAGTTTCCTTACTCTTCAGAGGGGAAAATAGGAATGAAGAACACAAGGCACAACGGAGTCAAATTCCCGCGCGCAGATCAATCCAGTTAAAAACTATTCGCTTGTCTATATCGTCGACGGCAGCTCTCTGCGCCGGCGAGCCAGAAACCCAACGCCAGCCAGCCCAAGCAGAATTAGCGGCAGAGATCCAGGTTCCGGGACTGCGGCGGTCGCAGTGCCCTCGTCATGACGCCGTTCCCAATCATGTTCTCCCAGCCGTGTTTTCCAGTTGTATACCGCAGAGGATGTAAACGCGTGGGAGTCAATCGCGCCCGAACTAGCAGAATGGAAATCCATGGCCAAACTCGAGCTCCCAACGCCCATTCTCCCACCACCGGCGAACTCGTCCCCCGGCGTGGCCCTATCAGCCCAAACGGGCGCCACCGCGATCAAGACAGCTCCGCAAAGCAACAAGGTTAGTCTAGACTTCATATCGTTTCACCCAAGACTTGCTCGCAATACGGTTGCCAATTCTAACCTATTGAACACAAAGCACTTTGCAGCGCGGACTGGACCGTACTCTCCAAATAATTGCACATAACCGCCAAGTGAACGGTGTTCTAACTCAGACCATGATTTCACAACAATGTCGGCTCCCTTGTATCACTCCTACGCTGAACTCATTTACAAAAGTTTGAGCAATGCCGATCCAATGCCTGTGCGATCTCGCGCACAGGGGGCCGCACGACATTGCCCGTTCGAAAAAACGCTTGCAGCCTAGCCCAAGGCTTCCGGCACGTTTCCTCGTTCGCGCACCTCGCCGAAACTCGTTAGATTTTAAGATTCTTAAAACTTAGGCTGGCTTCTTCCGAAGGGCCGCCAATTTCGCTTCGAGCGTAGTGGTTATCTTTTTCATGGTGGTCTCAAGTCTGCGTCTGGCTTCCATAAACTCTTCTGAACATCACCGTCGAATGCGGGTGAGGGTCGATCGTTATCACGAATCCGAAGATTTCCAGGAATACGGTTCTCGGCGGCGAGGGTATTGGACGAAGCGATGAACGCTTCCAACTGTTCCATTTCCGAGAGAGAGTCTTCAGGCGCAGAATGATCGCTCGACAAGTTCGTCATTCGTTTCGCGAATGATGCCAGACCGGCATGCAAAATGTCGGCACCCCGGTGAAGGCTGCCTTGAGATACTTGGAAGGGGAAAAGGAAATTTGCGCTGTCACTGGTTGTTGGCTTGGCCACTACCGCGATGATGCTCAATCTAAAGTCGATGGACGATACAAACTCATCGGGGGACTAGTTGTAAAAGGCGAACTAAAGGCACTAACAAAACACAAAATCTATGCTCACACGCGAGAGTTTTTTGAGCTAGAGACTCAGCCGCTCGGAAATTTTCAAGCCGGAATTCTACTTGTTCGTCTGACCAACGCGAGTACCGGCGATTGGCTGCTCGAAAAACAATTCATAATAACCTTAGACCCTCTATCCATTAAGCCCAGCTAGATCCCGAGAATCGGGAAAACAATTATCGCGAAGGCTCAACGGGCTAGATTCGAAATCGAAGTGGCGAAGGCTATATAGGCTGCTGCTGCTGATTCTGTTTGGTCTGGGATTCGGCGTGGAATAGAATCCAACACGTTGAGGTCGCTCTCCGATTCAATCGGAACGCCATCGCGCGCCCCGTCATTCTTTCACGGCCGGCATCCATATCACCGACCTACGGTCGGAAAAGCAACTTGCGGCACATATTCAGAACCTAAACCTGCGGGGGTGTTTTGTCGAAACGGTGACACCGTTCCCAACGGGCACAAAGGTCAGACTAAAAATCTCGCATGCTGGTGTGAACTTCATTGCGATAGGAAAAGTAGCTTATTCGCTGCCCAAATCGGGGATGGGAATCGCGTTCATCACGATCGAGCCAAAGAGTCAGGAACTTCTAGACCAATGGCTCGCGGACCTGAGAAGGTAAACTCTGCTTGCGCTCACTGTACCTCGCGCCCGAATCGTAGGATTTAAGAACGGCTCTATCTTGCCGGATAAGGCCTGATGCGGGCTACGCCATGCTTCGCGCTGCGCGACGCTGCTTCGGCCGCTTGCCCTTGAAATGCGGTGCAACTGTCGCCCGCTAACGTTGTATTTATGACGTTAAATATGGTGTTGGGAGTGTCCACATTGCCGCTCGTGCCGGTACCGGTCAAAATACCCGCGCACGCTTCATTGATGGTATTGGTTTTTACTGTGTTGTTGTTGCCCGTGGCCCCACAACTATCGTCTAGGTGAATGCCAGCCTCGGTGCTGCTGTTCACTACGTTGCCAGTCGCCGTATTTCCGTTGCTGCACAGGTCGATTCCGTCAAACATCTCGGTCCCGATAATCCTATTGCCGGTAACGGAGGTGGTGTCAGCTAAAAATCCCGGGCCGGCGCTTTCGGTCACGATTCCGAACTGCGTGTTTCCCACTACGTTGTTAGAGACGGTGATGCCGCTAGAAGCAAATACCAGAATGCCCACACCCGCATCTCCATTGTTGGTGCTTAATGCATAGATATCTTGGATGGTTATATTTCCTGTGATTTTTCCGGTGGCCCCGAAACCGATCTGAATGCCATTCTTTCCCGAGGTGGCCGTTGCCCCGGTTCCCGGGACGGTATTATTTGTGATGGTCGCGGCCGGCCCTGCGCTTCCATCCCCATATCCGTTAGCCGTGATGCCGTTCTGCTGATAGTTGCGCACCGTGTTGTTTGAGATTGTCACTGTGGTTACCGCGCCGCCGCCACTTTCGGCATAAATTCCTAGGCCGTTCGGGCAGTCTTGATCGGCTGTGTCCTGTATTTGGTTTCGGACGGCGTTTTGTGTAATGGTTCCGGAAACGTTCAGAAAATAGATCCCGACGATTAAAGGAACGCTGCCGCCGAAGGTGGCGCAACCGGTAACCTGGTTGCCGGTTCCGTCCACAGTGAGGCGCTCGACGATTACGCTAGTGGCTGGTGATGTGACCACGATTTGCGCAGCCACTGGCGAGCCGCCATTCGAGGGGTCGGCGGAATTTGCAACTAAGCCTCCCGAAGGCGGCATGATGGTCGGTGCATCCGCCGTTCCCGCTGTCACGCCAGTGATCGTAAGGTTCTTATTAACCGAAACTTGCTCGGGATAAGTACCTGGGCACACATCAATCGTTGTTCCGGCAGGCGCAGCATTCACCGCTTGCTGAATGGTCGCGTAAGATGTAAGGCCGCTCCTGCAATTCCCCACGGCGACGGTTCCTGCCTGAGCTGTCTGTCCAAACAAGCACGCTGTCAAGCTTGCCGCTACAATCGCAAACGCGCGCGATAGTTTTTTCTTTTCAATCATGATTTCCTCCATGATTTTTCGATTTGATAGGATGAGAAGCGGCGCCGAATGAGACCCCTGACAAACCGCGCAGAGACTTGACGGAATTCGTCTCCTAAGTCGTGACGGAAGGCCTCGGGACGTTCTGCGAGTGTGACTCTTTCCCCAAATTGGGACGTGTTCTGTTTTATACACTTTCGTCACAAGCTCCCATTCTCAGAACATATTTATGGCGAGTATAGCTCCGGCGGCTGAGTCGAGCCACACAAACCCGAGCCTTTGCCCAATTGAACTTGCTACAGGAACTCCTATTGTCTATTGCTGGACGGCGCGGATCGTTCGGGCCTAAATGATTGCCACTCGCGGATTTGTTCGGACAGCTCAGTCTTCTCGCGCTCGTCTGTCGCATTTTCCCATCGACGCCGAAGCTCTTCGAGTCGGGCGTCCACAAATCCGGCTCGCCCTGATTTGCGTGCTGGTTTGTCGCGGTTACCGTATCCCATGCTCAGATTCCTCCTCTTTTGATTTGAGGATATTCACTGCTCATAAAATAGCCCAGAAGAGAGAAGTGCAGGCAAATAACAAAACGATGGCGTGAAGGCGCTTCCTCAACTTGAGCATCGTAGAGTTCTCCCCAGAATTCAGGGGCCGGTTATTTGGGGTGAGATAGAGAACCCCCACAACCACTTGCCCTGGCGCACGGTCACTTGCCGTGAATGCTATAATCGTCGGTTTATGGCCATCCAAAAATCCAGCCGGGCGGCCGCTCTATGAAAATCGAAGCGTTCAACGAGCGCCTGCGCGATGCAATCCTGGTCCTCGACGGCGCCATGGGCTCTCTGCTCTACGAATCCATCGGCCCGCAGCGCTGCGTGGACGAGCTCAACTCGCTCGCACCAGACGCCGTCTTCAACGTCCACCAGCGCTACCTCGAAGCTGGCGCCCAGATCATCGAAACCAACACCTTTGGCGCCAATCGCCACAAGCTCGGACTCTTCGGCATGGGCGACCGCGTCGCGGAACTGAATCATCGCGGCGTGAAAATCGCCCGCGAGGCGCGCGAAGCCGCCAAGCACGAAGTCTTGATCGCCGGCTCCATTGGCCCGCTGGGAATCGTCCAGCACGTTCGCGACCTTCCCGACGAACAAATCCGCGCCATCTTCAAGGAGCAAGCCGGAGCACTCGAAGAGCGCGGCGTGGACCTCTTCATGCTGGAAACTTTCAGCGACGTCGAAGAACTGATCGCCGCCATCGACGCCATTCGCTCCTTCTCGCGCTTGCCCATCGTCGCGCAGATGACGTACTCGGACGAAGGCACCACCTTCGGCGGCAACCGCCCGCAGGACTCTTGGACAAAACTGAAAGAAAAAAATATTCAGTCCATCGGCGCGAACTGCACCATCGGCCCGCAGCTTTTACTTCCCGTGCTGCGCGAACTCGCTGCCTGTGCCAACTTCCCGCTGTGCGTCATGCCCAACGCAGGATTCCCCAAGCGCGTCGGCGACCGCATCGTGTACCCGCGCTCGTCACCGGAATATTTCGCGCTCTTCGCGCAAGAAGCCGCCGAACTGGGCGCACGCATGATTGGCGGCTGCTGCGGCACCACTCCGGAGCACATTCACGCCATCGCCGAAGCGGTGAAGAAAATTCATCTCGACAAAGCCAGTGGTACAAAACCGGCCAAAGCCCGTTCCATCGAGGTTTTCGAGCCCGCCGAAAGATTTCGCCGCGTCGCCACGCGCGAGCCGGACAGCAAGCTCTGGAAAAAAATCCAGGCCGAAAAATTCGTCGTCTCTGTGGAAATCGATCCGCCGAAAGGTGTCACCGTCCAGCGCATCGTGGAACAAACCGGCCGCGTAATGACCTCTGGCGAGGTGGACGCCATTGACATCAACAGCGGAACGCTCGCGCGCGTTGGAATGGACGCCATGGTTCTCGCCGGCGCCCTGGAAGCCCACGGCTTCGAAACCATTCCGCATCTCACCACGCGCGACGCGAACATCATCGGCCTGCAAGCCATGCTGCTAGGCGCCTGGGCCGTCGGCGGCGTGCGCAATGTCCTCGCCATCACGGGGGATCCGCCGTCGCTCGGGGATCACCCCGAAACCAGCGGCGTCTACGAAGTCGACTCGATTGGCCTGGTCAAAGTTCTCGCCCGGCTGAACCAAGGGACCGACTGGGCGGGAAAAAGTTTGGGCGGTGCGACAAATTACACCATCGGCGTCGCGGTGAACCCGGTGGCGGAAGACATCGACGAGGAGCTCCGCCGCTTCGAAGAAAAAATCGAAGCCGGCGCCCACTTCGCCATGACCCAGCCCATCTTCGACCCCGAGCACTGGAGCGCTTTCCTGAAGCGCCTCGGCGGAAAATCCCCGGTCCCAGTAATCGTGGGCCTCTGGCCGCTCACCAGCCACAAGCAAGCTCTACGCCTCAACAACGAAGTCCCCGGGATCGTCATCCCCGAGCCCACGCTAAAAGAAATGGAAAAAGCCGGAGACGCGGCCCGCGAGCGCGGGTTCGTCCTAGCCCGCAGAATGCTAGACTGGGCGCGCACAGCAAGAAGCCAGGGGATAGCCGGCGCGTACCTGATCCCCCCATTCAAACGCTACGAAGAAATCCTGGAAATTTTCGACTGAGTCAGCGAGCGCTGGAATTCTCGGCTGCGCAGTTTTAAGAAGAATCAGAAAATCCAAAAACGTTTTTTCTTTCGAACGGGCGTGGCCCCGGGACTGAGGCCCGCGTCCTCCGCTAGCTCTGGCACAAACGGGAGCGGCCGCCCCTCAAATGCTGCCAGCGGATTGTCCGCCAACAGCGCCCGCGCCACTTCCTCCCCGCGCGTCGTCTCCAAATGGGTGAACGCCTCACTCAATATCGGCGGCCTGGACGTAACGTTGTGCGCGTCGCTCGCCAGGAAATGCACTGCACCCCCATCGAGCCACTCCTCCGCCGCCTCCCTCGCCGACCTGCCAAATTTCCCCATCAGCGACTGCGCCGTCACCTGTACGTAGCACCCCTGCCGTACCCACCGAAATAACCGGTCCGGTTTCGCCCGGATCAGCGGGTTGCGTTCTGGGTGCGTGACGATGGGGACGAGCCCGGCTAGCTGCAGCTCATGCAGCGCCTGGTCCATGGACGGGGGAATGGAGAAGTCGGCGAACTCCACGAGCAGGTAGTTTCTCTGGTTCAGCGTGTAGCGCTCGGGGTAGAGCCGAATCTCCTGAAGATTTTCGAAGCTGAGATGGAAGTCGCATCCAGTCGCAAGAGTGAGGCGGCCTTCAAAGCGCGACTGAATTTCATCGCGGCGCGTTTTTACCAATTCGGGAATGAAGTCGTGATTGGGATGGGCGTGGGGGGTTCCGATAATGTGGGTAATACCGTCCGCAATAGCCATCTCCGCCATGGCGAGCGACATTTCGAGCGATTCGGCTCCGTCGTCAAGACCAAAAAGTATGTGGGTATGAATGTCCACCATCGAAATTGAGGATAGCGCAGGCGAGCAGGGATGACAACGAAGCAGGACGGACACGCTGTGAATGACTTAACGACTGAAGCCGATATTGGCCAGGCACTTGCAAACACAGGCCTGAAACCGGGTCAAGGTTCTCAAGGGCGACATGAGCGTGGTCGGCCCACGGCCGGAGCGGCCGCAGTTCGTATAGAAGTTCCTCAACGACATAACGCGGTATAACAACCGCCATTGGCTAAAGGCGGGAATTACAGGTTGGCGCAAGTAAACGGATGGCGCGGCGATACGTGCATTCAGAAACGCCTGGAATATGATTTGTATTACCTGCGACATTGGAGCTTGTTTTTCGATCTGTGTATTATCGTGTTGACCATTCTTTCGGCAATGGCCGGCCGCAACGCGTATTAGTCCGCCGTCTTCGCCGTCAATTCCCGCTCAATGAAGTGTCTGGACCAATGTGGTGGGTGTTGCGGAGCTGTGCTTGCTTGGATGCCGGCAGATTCGAGCCGATTGCAGTCTTTGAACGCCTTGGCTCGCCAATCTTTATGGTCATGGGGATTCTTGCTATAGTGTTTTGCACCCAAATTGCGGATCTTTGACGCTGCAACCGCGTCGGTATCGCTCCCTAAGAGAGAAAACAGGATGGCCGTGGATCGTAAGCCAGAGTTTTTTGCGGGGAAGGACATTAAGATTGGCATCATCGGCTGCGGCTACGTGGGCCTTCCGTTGGCACTTCGATTTGCGGATGTGGGTCACCGGGTAACAGGATTCGATACCGACCAGGAAAAAATCAAGAAGCTCAACGCCGGACAGTCGTACATCCAGCACATACCGGCGGACAAGATCAATCAGCACGTGCAAGGAAAGCGTTTTGATGCGACCACCGATTTCACGCGTCTGCGCGAAATGGATGCAGTGCTGATTTGCGTCCCTACGCCGCTGGACGAACGCCGCGAGCCGGACTTGAGCTACGTGGAAAAAACGGCGCAATCGATCGCGCCAAACCTGCAACGCAATCAGCTTATCGTTCTCGAAAGCACCACCTATCCCGGCACCACCGAGGAGCTCGTGCTTCCCATTCTGGAAAAGAATGGCGCGCGTTGCCCTATCGCCAAGGGTCCCGGGTCGGAAAATGTTGCGACGGATTTTTATTTGGCGTTTTCACCGGAGCGCGAAGACCCGGGAAATAAACAATATGGTCTGGCGCAGATTCCTAAAATAGTTGGCGGCATCAATCCCGCCAGCGGGCGGGCGGCCGCGGGGCTTTACGCGCAGATTGTATCGCGTGTGGTACCGGTGAGCTCCACACGCGCGGCGGAAATGGTGAAATTGCTGGAAAACATATTTCGCTGCGTGAACATCGCGCTGGTGAACGAGTTGAAACAGCTTTCTTTGCGAATGGATCTCGATATCTGGGAAGTAATTGACAGCGCGGCCACGAAGCCCTTCGGATTCATGCCGTTTTATCCGGGGCCGGGGCTCGGAGGGCATTGCATTCCGGTAGATCCTTATTATCTTTCCTGGAAAGCGCGGGAATACGATTTTGCGACGCGTTTCATCGAGCTCGCCGGCGAAATCAATACCGCGATGCCGTATCACGTGGTGGACGCCCTGGTGAAAGCGTTAAATGAGCGTGAAAAGAGCCTGAAAGGCTCGAAAGTTCTGCTGCTGGGCATGGCTTACAAGAAGGATGTGGACGATTTGCGCGAGTCTCCGTCCCTCAAACTGCTCGAACTGCTAGCCGCGAGCGGGGCGCTGTTGGATTACAATGACCCTTATTTCCCGGCGCTGCATAAGATGCGCCATTACGATTTTTCGAACATGCGATCGGTGGAATTGACGCCGGAACGGCTGGCAAAGTATGACTGCGTGCTGATTGCAACGGACCACACCAGCTATAATTTCGACGAAATCGTGAAAAACGCGAAGTTGGTGGTCGACACGCGGAATGCAACGAGGCACGTGAAACAGCATCGCGAAAAGATCGTTAACTGCTGAGCCGCTATTGTCCTATTTGACCGGCCTTTCGGCGGCAGACCCGGAACCCTCGCCAATCCTTATTATTAGTCCACCCTGTTAACTGAATAACCCACCTGTCCCATAGTCCCATTGCCCGCAGCGGTTGCGCAGGCTATGGTGGGTCATTATGGGTTCTTCGCAAACTTCTGAAAGAGACCGGCAGACTTGGGCCACCGACCCCGGGCGTCGCCGAAGCATGCGTGTGCTTTTAAGCGTGCCAATACTGGTTCGCGGGAAGACCGCACAAAACCAGGATTTCACCGAAGAGACGCGGACGCTGGTGGTTAACGCGCACGGCGCATTGATTTCACTCTCGGCCCAGGTGGTGGTGAACCAGAAAGTTCTGGTGTCGAATAACGCTACGCACCAAACGCAAGAGTGTAGGGTCGTTTATTTTGGCAACATGCAGGCCGGAAAGGCGCAGATGGGCGTCGAGTTCTTGAATCCTTCGCCTGCGTTCTGGCAAATTGATTTCCCGCCAGAAGATTGGGTCGCTCCGGAGAACTGATTCTTCGCAGAGCCTCGAACGCTGCGGTTTAGCGGGACGCGGAAGTGAGCTCGATACGCACGGTACCTAGAGGAATTTCGGCTTTCAGCAATACCGGCGTGTTAGATACATCGTTGGCGAAAAATATCGAGAAACTTTCCTGCTTTACTTCCACACCGCCTTTGTACTCACGGACGAAAACTCTTTTCACCGAAAAGTTCCCAACATTCACTGCTACGATTTCATTCGCTCCTTCCAGGTGCGCACGCATTTCGACGATGTCGTCACCGTCGAATACCGGCGAGCGAAATTCGGGCGTGCGTTGCCAGTCCACTTGGCGCAGCTTATACAAGGCTCCGAGCGGATCTAGCGTACCGGGTGAAACCACTACGGCGGGACCATTGGTCTTCTGCGGCTTTCCTGCCACGAAGAAGCGCAATATTTGGTTATCTTTCTTGCCCATTTCGTCGAGATACATTTCGTATTGGCGGCTTTCGAAAGTTGCGGTGTCGGTGTACGAATCGATTTGATCATCGACAGTGAGAAAAGATCGGAGGGGCGCCAGCGTATGGGCTGATGCGCGGAAGTGCCAAGTCCTGGAGCCAAGAATCTCGCGATGTTCCGGAATGCTTAATTGTACTGTGGCGGCGCTCGCGAAAGCGGCCCAAGCAACATCGTAATTTAGTGTCTCGCCGATGCGGAAAGGCATGTGCGTGTCACTGGCAGGACCCGTTGTGGCGATTTTTCTGCCAGCGGTTTCCGCCGGGACTTGCGTTCTAACGGAGTAAGGATGGACTAATAGAATGGACACTATAAATAGGGTCGTAGCCGCAAGTAACAGATTCCGCCGAAGTTTTTCACGCTCAACTTTCATAGGCCATACATACTTAGCCGCAACGCGGTTGCGGACGAGAAAACGAGATAAATTATTATGCTCCGCTGCTATGCGCCAAGCTATAGTAAAGCGTATCCGAAATATCTTTCTATTGCTGCTTGACACGACATGGAGATTTTCTGAATGCATTATCTGGTTACAGGTGGTGCGGGATTCATAGGCTCAAATATCGTGGACGAACTGGTCCGCCGCGGCCACCAAGTGGCTGTGCTCGACGATCTTTCCGCGGGAAAGGAATCGAACCTCACCGAGGTTCGCGGCAAGATCGACCTCCGAATAGGCAATATCACGGATTTGGCGGCTGTGCAGTCAGCATGTCACGGAGCCGATTACGTGATTCATTTGGCTGCGCGAACGTCTGTCCCCCGCTCGGTGCAGAACCCGATCGAGACAAATCATGTGAACATCGACGGCACGTTAAACGTCCTGGTAGCAGCACGGGATGCGAAGGTGCGCCGCGTCGTTTTCGCGGCTTCATCCTCCGCGTATGGCGAGACGCCAACGCTTCCGAAGACTGAATCGATGCCGGCAGACCCCGTTTCCCCTTACGGGATTACGAAATATGTTGGCGAGCTGTATGCGAAAGTATTCGGCCGAGTTTACGGGCTTGAGAATGCGTGCGTTCGTTATTTTAATGTGTTCGGTCCGCGGCAGGACCCGAGTTCGGAATACTCCGGAGTGCTTTCCCGATTCATGTTGGCGGTGATTGAAGGCCAGTCGCCGGTCGTGTACGGAGACGGGGAACAGTCGCGCGATTTCACCTATATCGAAAATATCGTGGATGAAACGTTGCGCGCTTGCGAGGCCCCAGGTGCCTCCGGACTGGTTTTTAACGGCGGCACCGGCGCGCGCATCACACTAAATCAAGTGCTAAAGATGCTTGAGAAGATCACCGGAAAGAAAATTCAAGCGAAGTACGATCCACCGCGGACCGGAGATATTCGCGATTCTCAAGCAGATATCTCGCTCGCACAGAAAGTGTTGGGCCACAAACCACTGGTGCATTTCGAAGAAGGCTTGCAACGCACGTGGCAGTGGTACAAGAGCGCCTACGGAAAGAAATAGGCCGCTCACCTCATGTTTCATTCCGTATGGCCGTCCAGGTAAGCGGGAAGTTCCGCAAGACTATCTAGCATCAGGTCAGGTGGAAACGAACGTAGGCCTTCCGGCCCAAGACCGTAACTCACCCCACAAGCCCAGACACCGGAGTTTCGCGCAGTTTGAATATCAATTTCGGAGTCTCCGACGATCATCGCGTGTTCGGGCTTCACGCCAAGCTCGCGCAACAGGGTCTCCATGCCCATCGGATGCGGCTTCTTTTGTTCGAAGCTATTTCCTCCGTAAACAAAGCGGAAGTAGCGCGAAAGATCCAAGCCATCGAGGATTGCCCGGCTGAAGTTTACCGGCTTGTTGGTCAAAACTGCCATCGGACGATCCCCCAGCAGCGCCAAGCCTTCCTGGACACCTGAATACGCCACGGTGTTGTCGAGCATGTGACTGCGGTAGTAACTCAGGAAATAAGACAGGCCCGCCTGAACTTCTTCATCGCTGATATTTTTCAATCCCAATGCGCGTTGGACGAGCACCGACGCGCCGTTTCCCACCATGCCGAAGATCTTTTCATGCGGTAAGGGCGCGCGGCCCATGTGCTTGAGAGTGGCGTTGATCGAAAGAGCCAGGTCGAGTTTTGAATCAATCAAGGTGCCGTCGAGATCGAAGATCAGGGCCCGTACAGCCGAAAAGCGATTTTCGACACCCGGCATTCAGTTCACTCCTCATGGAACATTCCGCAAGAACCACAGAGATTTTATGTTGGCCGGCTAGAATTGTCACTTTGCGGCTATGCCCGCGATGGAGCGAGGCCATGGCGAGACCATGGGCGAGGCCATGAAGGCTACAACTGGAAGGCACTCGCTGCTACAATAGTCTGTTTCCGCGGCGCTCGTTTCGCTCCGAGAGCAACCATGGCTGAAATCCATCCCTTTCGCGCATTACGTTACGACACAAACAAGGTCAAGTTGGATGAGGTGCTCACTCAGCCCTACGACAAGATCACTCCTGCGATGCAGGAACGGTATTACGCGGCGAGCCCCTATAACCTAATTGCAATCGAAAAAGGGGTTCCCTTTCCCGGCGATTTCCCCGAAAACAACGTCTATACCCGCGCTGAAAAGACGCTTAAAGAATGGATAGCAAAACGAATTGTGATCCAGGACCAATCTCCTTCCATTTACGTCTACGCGCAAGTATATCTGGTTCCCGGCACGCAGACACGCAAAGTGCGGATGGGCTTCATCGCGCTAGGACGCTTGGAGGACTACAGCGCTAAGGTCGTCTTCCCGCACGAACGAACGTTGTCTGCTCCCAAAACGGACCGCATGGAATTGCTTCGGCACACGCACGCGCAGACGGGACAGCTTTTTATGCTTTACGACGAGGCGGCCAGAAAGGTTGACACCTACCTTGAAGAAATTTCGCGCACACCCACTCCTCTCGAAATTCGCGATGAATTCAATATAACGCATCGATTGTGGCCGGTCAACGATGCCGCGTTCATCCGCCGGATCCAAGCCGCCATGGCGGACAAAAAAATCATCATTGCGGACGGCCATCACCGTTACGAAACGGCTTTGAATTTTCGCAAAGAATGCCGCGCCCAGCTCGGCAAAACGGATCCGCAGGCCGCCCATGAATTTGCGATGATGACATTTATAAACTCGCACTCGCGAGGATTAACCATCCTTCCGACGCACCGCTTGATTCGCAATGTCGCGAATTTTAACTTCGAGCGGTTCCGCGAAACTCTTGCGCCATTCTTTGACTGGTATTCATATCCGTTTCTCATACCAGAGGAACGAGTGACAAGCTATCCCGATTTTCGCAAGGACCTCGGGGGCCAGAATCACGGCCGCCGGGCTATCGGAATTTATCCCGGCACGATAGACGGACAGACCGGCGCATTCTATTTATTTCTGCTGCGACGTGATGCGAATCTCGAGACGCTATTGCCGGATATGAGCGAAGCACAACGCGGGTTGGACGTCGTACTTCTGCATCGATTGATTATGGAAAAAGGTCTGGGGATTACGGCCGAAGCGGTGACCGCAGAGAAAAATGCAAGTTATGAGCGCGAAATCGAAAATGCAATTGCGGCGGTGGATCGGGGCGACGCGCAATTGGCATGCTTGTTGAATCCGGTGCGTGTGCAGCAGGTCATCGAAATTGCGTTAAGCGGTGAGGTTCTGCCCCAAAAATCGACTGATTTTTTTCCGAAGCTCTTGAGCGGCGTGGCCATCTACCGTATCGAAGGCCAAGTAGACCAGTAGCGAATCCTCGCTAGACACAACCGCGGCGCAGTATAAGCTGAGCCGCGGTCTGAAATCTCCGGCGCGAATTACTTGGCGAAGCTTTGAACCGCGAGGGCTTCACTGTCGTAGGTATCGAACACGGTCATCAGTTTCGTGACCTGCAACACTTCCTTAAATTTTGAACCGAGGTTGGCCAGTTTTAGCGTGGCGCCTTGCGAGCGGGCGCTGTGGAAAGTGGCAACCAGCGTACCGAGGCCGGCGCTGTCGATATAGCCGACATTCGCGAGATTCAACACGATCTTCTTCTTCCCCGCAGCCAGCAGACCTTTTACCTTCTCGCGAAATGCGTTGCTCTCTTCTCCCAGCACAATGCGTCCTTCGATTTCAAGGACGGTAACGCCGTTCACTTCTTGATCCGTCATCCTCAGTGCCACGTTCACGCCTCCTGGAAGTCTTAAACCCTTTTAGAGTAACGATCCGAAGAAACTGTACTCTGCTCTCCGGCAGTTTAGCCGCCTATCAGTAAAAATCCGAGCAAGACATATAATAACCGCAAGCTGGACAAATCAATTTGCAACTTCGCTGCGCCAGCCGAGCCGAGCAGCTTGGGCAGAACTCGCAAGCAACCTCCGGCTCTCGTTTTACCGAGCCGGCACCGGTTTGCAATCCGGATTCACCTTCCCGAAAATTGACTGTCGTTGGCTGTGTCATATCCCGGGCGCTCTTTGAACGAATGTTTATAGCACATCCCGCGCAAAGGGAAAAGCAAACCTCGACACGTCCGGCTTGTCAGCCCCGGGGCTTACAGCACGCATCATTGACACCATATGCGGTTGCTTAGTTCCCCTTAAACTCGATCCTTAGAACGCTAATTGCAGCCGTTAACTAACCTGCCGGCAAGGTGGTGTTAGAATATCGTGCAACCGCGCTGTGTGGGAGCGCGTCTTATCTATAGCGAGGGATGCGATTTTGAAGTACAACCTTCACTTCGCGCCAATTATTACGGTCGTTGCAACCGCCCTGGGACTTTGCGCTTATCCTGTGCAAGCTCAGCGCGGCGCGCACGCCTTCAACATATCCTCCGCGCCCCCGGCTCGGACCGCCTCGCCCCAGCTGGGCGCCTCGCATGCTGCAAGCCTTGCTGGGGGAAGAAATCGACCATCCCCTTGGCCGATTGCCAGCCAAACCAATCCGATTCTCATCACCGGTTCGAAATTACCGCCTGTCCATCGTCGTCGCCCGGTTCCTCCAGTTAGAACGACTGGATACTATTGGATTTTTGACGGCGGCACGTATTGGGTCCCCGCTGACGAAGAACAGACACAGTTGGACCAGAACACCGCGGAACAGATGGGCGGCGGCCAGTCCGTCGATTCCGACCAGAACCAATCGCTGAGGGCTAGCGCTGGGGTCGAGCAAGTCCCGGGCCCGGACGGCCAATCTTCCCTGGAAAATTCCTATGCGCCTCAGGGTGAAGCGGAGACGGAATCGTCACTAGTTCTTGATGAAGGAGAGTTCACGCTGGTGCTAAATGACGGAAGGCAGATCGAAGCTGTGGCGTTCACGCACTCGAACGACACGATCGTCTATATCACCACGACGGGCAGCCGGTACATAATCGCCGCGAACGAACTCGATTCAGAATCCACGCTGAGGGTCAATCAAGAACGCGGCACCCCGTTGCAGTCACCTCTCTAGATATCCTTTAGTTCGGTCGAGAAGACCACGCGGATTTCTTAAAGATCCGAGTGCCGGGCAGGCTCGGGCATATACGGTCCCGCTTCTGCCGGGAGACCTGCACGTTCGAACTGAATCGTCGTGTGCGTGATTCTGAAGTCATGCGCCAGCACTTCGCGCACCTGATCGAGAATTTTTTCGCTGTCTTCCATGTGCATGTCGGGTATGCGCACATGGCAGGAGAGCGCGGTCAGATCGGTGCCTAAAGTCCATATGTGGATATCGTGGACTTCTTGCACACCTGTAACGCGCAACACGGCTGTCGCAACCGCGTCGAGACGCATTTCTCGTGGCAGGCCTTCCAAGAGAATGTGGCTGCTTTCGCGAAGAATGCCGGTGCCGGACCAGAGCACCATTGCGCCGATCCCGATACCGATCACCGGATCTACCCAAACCGCGCCAGTCCAACGAATGAAAAGGGCGCCCACGACGATGGCAACATTGGAAACCGCGTCGCCCAGGTTATGAATCCAAACACCGCGGAGATTCAGGTCGCGGCGGCCTCTGTGAACCGCTAAGGTGATACCGCCGTTGATGACCAAGGCAAATATCGACACCCATAGCATGATCCCAGTCTGGACTTCGACCGGATTCCGCAGTCTTGCTACGGATTCATATATTAGGAACAGCGACAGGATCGTGAGCAACATGGCATTCACAAATGCCGCCAGAATGCCTCCGCGGTGATAGCCGTAGGTTTTCTCAGCAGTGGGCGGGCGTTTGGCCCAGCGCATAGCCAGCCAGGAAATTACTAGGGTCGGAACGTCCGTCAGGTTGTGAATGGCGTCGCTGATGAGAGCGATGGAATGGCCGGCATAGCCTGCGATCAGCTCAGCCGCCACGAGGACAAAGGTGGCAACAACAGCGGCGCCTAAGATTCCCGTCATGCCCTCCAGAGGCAAGTGGACATGCGAATGTCCGCCCAAACCATGGCTGTGCCCATGTCCGTGCGCATGGTGGTGGCTAGGCTCTAAGCCCTCGTGTGAATGGACGTGCATCGATTGAATTCTACTCGCTGGGCACGCTTGCGCACAGTCCCGGAGCGGTAAAATGTGACTTAACTACACTGAAACCTTCGGTAACATCCGGAATGAACCATCTAAATGAAACTGGATTGACTTCAATCGTGGCCAACACCTACCATTGCAACAGACACTTTACCAAGCTTATGGAATTGCACCGGAGCGCAGGCGGGAGGCCTCGAAATTCGCGCTGGCGATGACCCACCACGTTGCCAAGCTGGTCTTCTGGGGAGTGCGCGGCTCGACGCCGACGCTAGAGCGCGATACATGGCGCTACGGCGGCAATACGCCTTGCCTGGAGCTGACCGCGCCGGACGGCACGCACTTTATCCTGGATTGCGGTACGGGCATGCGGATGCTCGGCAATCGCTGGTCCCGGGCGCACGGTAGCAACGGCATCGAGGCCCATATTTTGGTCACGCATTACCACTGGGACCACATCCAGGGCATTCCGTTTTTCAATCCGTTTTTCCAGAGCCAGAACCGCTTCCACTTTTATAGTTTCCAATCGAAATATCTGGGCCCCGACAGCCTTCGTCAAGTGCTCGAAGCGCAACTCGCTAGTCCTTACTTTCCCGTGGACGTCAACATGATGACGGCGGGGCGTGAATTTCATGAGATCAAAGGCGGAGACAAATGGGCCGTCAACGGCACCCAGATCTCCTGCGCCTGGCTCAATCACCCTCAGGGCTGCTTGGGCTACCGACTTGATACAGCGGGTGGATCGGTGGTCTATGCCACCGATAACGAGCCGGGCGTTCCGGAACTTGACCAGAATTTGCGGCAACTCGCTCAGGGCGCCGATGTGTTGATATACGACTCGCAGTATTCACCGGAACAACTTGCGTCGGAGCGAAAGGGCTGGGGCCATTCGAGTTGGCTGGAAGGCGTGAAGATTGCGCGCGACGCGAAAGTGCGAAACCTGGTTCTGTTCCACCACGATCCGGATTCTCTCGACAAGGTTGTGGATGGCTTCCTATCCGCTGCGCGGCAGGAATTCCCGGCTACTTGGGCGGCTACGGAAGCCATGTCCATCACGATGAGCGAGCGCGGCATAAATGTGGAGATGCGTGAGACAAGAGTAGGACAGCGGCGCCGCTTGCGTTTCACTGCGATCGTCAGCGGGCAATCCGACGACGGAAAGACGTTCGAAGAGAAAGCCACTGTGCGGGATATAAGCTTGCAAGGTGCTTATCTATGCCTGAACAACCGGCCAAAATTGCAGTCGGAAGTGCGTGTCGTGATCGAAGCGTCGGGGGATCCGACGTCATCCAGTATGCTTTCCTTGCGCGGCACGGTCGTGCATTTTGACGCCGGGCGCGAAAAAACTCAGAATGGCGTGGGAGTCGTTTTCATCGACGACACGGATCCTGCGCGACCACACGACTAATTTGATCTTAGGCAACTGAACGGAGCCAGCCACTTTACATTACCTAAAGATCCGGCGTCCTAAATTATTGCCATGGGTCATTGATGGGTGTACATTTCAGCACCTAATCGGAGGCGCGCGGTGAAGACGCAATGTCCCATTTCATTTCTTGTTTTCTTGGCCGCTGCTGTTTTCACATTCGCGTATCAAGTCAACGCGCAAAGACCAAGAAATCGAGCACAAGTACGCTCAATGCAAGCAACCCGTGACGGCTCGGGTGCACATCCAGACAAATTTGATAGCACCGGACCGGTAACCTTCACTTGCCTGAATGCCGTTTCCGAAACACCAAATGCACAGCCCGAGCCGTCTTGTCGCATCACCGCGCCCGGATTCAACGGGACTTTGAAAAAAGGAGAGCGTGGCAAAACGACGGGTGCCGGCACTATAACCCTCACTTGCAATGGGCCGGGCAACTTGCGTTGCAGTGCTCGAGTAGACATCCCCGCACCCAACTAAGAATCAAGCATCCGCTGAATTTTGACATCGCGAGCGCGAAGCTATTCGCTACTTTTCAATTTAGAGAGTTGTGCATCGAGGTCGGCTAGGGCGCAGTTGAGCTGTTCGCGATAACGCGGGTTCTGGCTGGATTGCAATTCCTTTTCGACGCGGGCTCGCGAGAGAAGCAGTAACTCCGTCTTGCGGCGAATTTCGAGTTGATCCTGGGTGAGTTGTCTCTTATTTGCGCGGCTTTCTTTGGACTCGAACTCCTGAACCTGTCCCTCAACGGCTTTGCTTTCCCACCCTCGCGCCATGTCTAGATTTTATGCTGCGGATGACTTCGGGCCGCATAATATTTCATGTAAATTTCTTACACAGAGGATACTCACGGGATACGCGCCGCGTGCGCCTTTCAGCACGAAATCATCATCACACTCAATGGCGGTACAGTGACACATACTGGAATCTCCGGTGATTCCCCTATGGCTGAAGGTGAGTTGGTCAGGCACGTTAGCAAGTTGAATGACCGCGGATATCCGCTGGAAAAGCTAAAGTGAGTTGGTGACCATGCAACCAGAAACATCACAGCGCCAAACGCAGGAGACCTCGGCGCGGCCGGTGAGCGTTGGCTCTATCCCAGTTCGCAAATTCGGCAAGCACGCTGTGCAAGTTTCCGCACTTGGAATGGGCGGGCACCATCTTGGCAACGCAGAGGATGAACAGACTGCGATCAGGATCGTTCATGAAGCGGTCGATAACGGGATCACGTTTTTCGACAACTGTTGGGAATACCATCGCGGAAAAAGTGAAGATTGGATGGGCAAGGCGCTAAAGGGCCGGCGCGACAAGACCTTTCTGATGACGAAAGTCTGCACGCACGGCCGGGACGCTTCCCTAGCCATGCAGATGCTTGAACAGTCCCTGAATAGACTCCAGACGGATCACCTCGACCTTTGGCAAATTCACGGCGTAACTTTCGACAATGACCCTGAGCTATTTATACGCCCGGGAGGCGCCGCCGAAGCGCTACAGAAGGCCAAGCAACAGGGTAAAGTTCGTTTCGTCGGGTTCACCGGCCATAAGGATCCAACCATTCACTTGAAAATGCTGCAAACCGATTTTCCGTTCGACGCAGTACAGATGCCGCTGAATTCTTTCGACGCGAATTTCCACAGCTTTGAAATTCAGGTTTTGCCGGAGCTCATTCGCCGCGGCATTGCGCCGCTGGGAATGAAACCGCTGAACGGCCATGGGGAAGCGATCCAACAAGGGGCGGTCAGCGCGGAAGAAGCTCTGCGTTACGCGATGAGCCTGCCGGTAACAACCACGATTACTGGAATGGAAAAACTGGATGTGCTTCACCAAAACTTAAGAGTCGCGCAAGGTTTTCAGCCTATGACGCCGGAGGAAATGCAAGCGCTTCGCGACCGCACGCGCGTGGTCTCAGGCGATGGACGCTTCGAGCTTTATAAAGTGTCCATCAAGTTCGACAATCCTGAGGCGCGTCTGGCGCATGGCTATCCTCTAGATATGCAGTCCGAAGAAGTGAAAGAAATGATGCAAGCGACAGCGAACACTGGACATCCGTTTCCTGTCATTCCGAAATAGCCCGAAAGCTTGGAGGATTTTGCATGTCCGATGAGAAAGGCTTCGGTCGTCGAACTTTTGTAAAGGGGGCAGCCGTGTTGACAGCTTCGGCCCTGGTAAACCCCAGCGTGGGACTGGCAGGACAATCACCACAGACAGGCTCACCCGACCGGGTTCCTCAGCGGAAGCTCGGCAAGACCGGCGTCCAAGTATCCGCACTGGGGGTGGGTGGGTACCACTTGGGTTCGACGAAGGGTCAGCAAGAAGCGAATGAGCTTGTGGCGCGCGCACTCGATGCCGGGATCAATTTCTTCGATAATTGCTGGGACTATCACGACGGGCTTAGCGAAGAGCGCCTGGGCGTTGCGCTGAAAGGCAAGCGCGATCAAGCATTTGTGATGACGAAGGTGTGCACTCACGGACGCGGCAAAGACGTGGCCATGCAACAACTCGAGGAATCTCTGCGGCGGCTTCAGACGGATCACTTGGATTTGTGGCAGATTCACGAAGTGATTTATTACAACGATCCCGACCTGATTTTTGCTCCCGGCGGCGCAGCGGAAGCTCTGTTGGCTGCGAAACAACAAGGAAAGGTTCGCTTTGTCGGATTTACCGGTCACAGGGATCCGGCGATCCATCTGAGAATGCTCACCCAAGATTTCCCGTTCGATACCGTTCAGATGCCATTGAATTGTTTGGATGCCACATTCCGCAGTTTTGAAACTCAGGTGATGCCCGAAGCGAATCGTCGCGGCATCGCAGTGCTTGGCATGAAGAGTATGGGAGGCTCTGGAGAAATTGTTTCGCACGGCGCAGCAACGCCTTCGGATGCGCTCCGTTACGCGATGAGCCTTCCCGTAGCAACCACGATCAGCGGCATGGATTCGCTCGGCGTACTAGAACAGAACCTCGCTATCGCGAAGGGTTTTCAGGCCATGAAACCAGACGAAATGCAGGCGCTTCGCGAGCGTGTAAGAGTTTTTGCCGCTGATGGGCGCTACGAGCTCTTCAAAACCACAAAAAAATATGATGGCGCGGTCGGTCGCCAGCAGCACCACTATCCAACTACAGAAAAACTTCCCGCTTGATTTGCGATGGAATGAAATGTAAGAGCCGAACCCAAAGCTCATTCTGCTGGATGCAGCGATCGGGAGCTTCTGAACATCCAATCACTCAGGGGATTTGTGGAGTTGCCGCGTCAAATCAAGGATTGTAATCTCAAGGCGTCATTTTCAAACGTCGCTCAAACCAAGAGGTTCCGATGACACTTAACGAATACAGGAAAAAGCGGCACTTTGGAGTTTCTCCTGAACCGCCGGGCATGCCGGGCGGAGAGAAAAACCGCAATTCCGAGCTTCCTTATGTGGTGCAAAAACACCGCGCTACTCAGCTTCATTACGATTTCCGGCTCGAATGGCATGGCACGCTTCTTTCATGGGCTGTCCCTAAGGGGCCGTCGCTGGATCCGTCGGTCAAACGCCTGGCGATGCAAGTGGAAGACCATCCCGTTGAATACGCCGGGTTCGAAGGTGTGATTCCAGAGGGAGAATATGGCGGCGGTACCGTGATGGTATGGGACAACGGAACATGGGAGCCCGAGGTTGAAGACGTGGACGCCGCATTACAAAAAGGAGATCTGAAGTTCACGCTGCACGGCAAAAAGTTGAAGGGTTCCTGGGTGCTTGTCCGGACCCGCGGCTACGGCCGGAGCTCGGATAAATCTTGGCTGCTGATTAAGCATCGCGATCAATTCGCGTCGACGCGAGATATCACCGCGGAAGAACCGCGCTCCGTAATTAGCAAGCGCCTTTTGGTGGAGATCGCGCGCGATGTCGGAGGCGACATCGAGAAAGCTGCAACTGGTGATCCGCCGATCAAAAGTACAAGGCAGCGGCCCGCGTCAAGAGCAAAACGCGCTTCGACAGCTCCGAAGCGGCGGAAGCGTGCGACATAGAAATCGAGCTCAATCGTTTATCAAGAATATAATTGAGGAACATTATTCTATTGCGGATCCAGCCCATGCTAGCAACGCTGGTGCGCGAACCCTTCCATCGAGCAGGTTGGATATACGAAGAGAAATACGATGGCTATCGGATCGTAGCTTACAAGGAAGGCGACCGCGTGCAACTACTTTCCAGAAACGCGGTAGACCGGACTGAGCGGTTCGCGCGCGTAGCTACGGCTGTGCGAGCGTTGCAATTTCCCACGCTGCTGCTCGACGGTGAAGTAGTCGTATTTGATCGCAAGAGAGTTTCGCGATTCCAACTTCTGCAACAAGGAAAATCTGAATTTATTTACGCAGTTTTCGATTGCGTTTACAAGAATGGCAAATCATTGATGCGCGAGCCGCTTTCGTCACGGCGCGCAACGATGGAAACGGCAATCGCGCCCGACTCCACTGGCGCTCTGATGCCATCACGGTTACTGGCCCGGAATGGTGTGCAGGCATATCGTGTGGCGCGACGAAAAGGATTCGAGGGTCTGGTTGCGAAAGACCTGGCGTCTCCTTATGTAGAAGGGCCTTCGAATAAATGGTTGAAGGTAAAAGTTCATCAGGAAGATGAATTCGTAATTGTGGGATTCACCCGGCCGTCCGGCTCGCGAAAGTACTTCGGCGCCCTCCTGCTCGGCGCGTACGATGGAGGGAAACTTCACTACGTTGGGAAAGTTGGAATAGGATTTGACGAGCAGGCTCTAGCTTCGCTCTATCGTCAATTTCGTCCCCTTGTGAGAAAAACAATCCGCAGTAGTCGACCCTCCGCGCGCGAAGGATGTCACCTTTCTCGGGCCAAGACTCGTTGCGCAAATTGCCTACCAAGAATTAACCGAAGACAACAAACTGCGCCAGCCTGTTTTTCTGGGAGTACGCGACGATAAGAATCCGCGCGAAGTTCTTATGCTCGGAGCTTCTCGATGAAAAGCGAAAAATCTCGCAAGGAGCCTGCGAAAACGCTGCCTGTCAGGATTTCTAATCCAGATAAAGTGTTTTGGCCGGATGACGGCTACACAAAGCTCGACTTGGCTGAGTACTACCTAGCCATCTTCCCCCAACTGGAGCCGTACGTCAGCGATCGTATCCTGTCGATGGAACGTTGTCCGGATGGCATGCGCGGCTCGTGTTTTTACCAAAAGGAAATGCCAAGAGGAATGCCACCCGGGACACCATCAAAACGCATCAAGCACGTCGGTCGTTCATCGGAATATACGAATTATGTCGTCGGCGGGTCCCTTGCTACCCAGTTAGCGTTCGTAAATCTGGGATGCATTGCCGTTCATGTTGCGGGCACGCGTGCCAGCTCTGGCCCGAAACCCGACTGGGTTTGCTTCGATCTTGATCCGCAGTCCGGGAAATTTGCCGATTCCGCGCGAGCTGCGATCGTTATGAAGCAGGCCCTGGACGCTCTAAAACTAGGTTCCTATGCGAAGACCTCTGGCAGCCGAGGTGTACATTTATTCATTCCGCTCCGTATAGGACCGGATGCCGATGAAGTGCTGTCGTTCGCACAAACTGTTGTCGCTCGGGTTGCGGCCGCGCATCCAAGCGATCTCACTGTCGAACGCCCCATCGCAGCTCGTGGCCAGCGCGTTTATCTTGGATCCTTTTCGCAATGGCTTCGGACAAACTGTCGTCGCGCCGTATTCCGTCCGGCGGCGCCCAAAAGCGCCGTTTTCTGCGCCGCTCGATTGGTCCGAACTAAACCCAGCGCTAGATCCGGCCGATTTCAACATGGGAAATTACCAGAAGCGAATGAAACGCGCCGATCCCTGGGCGGATTTCTTCAAAAATCGGCAATCGCTGAAGGCTGCGACTCAGCGACTAAGGAAATTGTAATTGGCTGACGCGTGCCAAGCGCTCCGGATGTCTTGGCTGCTTATTGCAAAATCCAATCGATAGGCTTCTCTACGAATTCGAAATCGCATCTTTGGCCTACTGTGCCCGGACTGTCCACTAGCGTGACTCTCGCCTTCCCGGTAAATTGCCCGCTCCCGGTTGCAAGAAAAACTTCCACGATTGTATTTAGCCCGATGAGCGCCGTACATCCGCACAAAAAACCAGTCGCGCTAAGGTTTTCAGTTGCGGTTACGATTTCGAAGTCCGTGTCAGTCGAGTCAATGCCTCGAAGCTTCAGCATGATTCTCAAACGAACGCGCGGTTTGGGCTGAGCCTCATCGCGGCTCAGGACAATCAAGCTGGCTAGTTTTTTCTGCAGCGCGTCGATGTCCACTGGCTTTTGAAAAAAGCCCTTCGCACCAATGTTTTTGCAGAGGCCCTTATAACGCTCGCTGGATTCTCCCGAGACGATCAGGATGGGAATGTGCGCAGTGAAACTCAAAGAGGAAAGAGTCTGGCAAACTTCGAACCCGGAATACTTGGGCATCATCAAATCGAGCAAGATAGCGGCAGGCTTGTGCTGAAGCGCGAGCGCCAGCGCTTCCTCCGGCGAGCCGCTGTCAATGATGTTGTAAGAACTCTTCAAACGGAAGGTCATCACTTTCCTCACTGACTCGTCATCATCTATGATGAGCAGCGTAGGGTTTGTGGTGTTCAGCTTTTTAATTGTGTCAGCGCCCTTCTCTATTTGTGGTGTGCTCAACATTTTCTTCCGTTGCTCCTTTGCCGGTGAGGTGCGCCAGCATCTCTCCAACGTGTCGCAGCAATTGCGCTCGCGAAAAAGGTTTTCTCAGAATCACAATCCCCGATTGGAGTACTCCGTGGGTCGCAACGGCACGGTCGGTATATCCAGACATGTAGAGCACTTTCATTCCCGGACGTTTGGGCGACAGATTTTCAGCCAGCTCGCGGCCATTCATGCCTCGCATCACGACATCCGTTAGCAGCAGGTGAATATCGCCATCAAATTCGGCCGCGACCTCAAGCGCTTTGCTTCCGTCCCCCGCTTCGAGAACTTTGTAGCCGCTCTCGTTCAGAGTTTTGCATGCCAGCTTCCGAAGCGACGGTTCGTCCTCAACGACAAGAATTGTTGCTGAAACGTGGGCCGTAAATAATGGTTCGCTTTGAACTGCCTCAGGCTCAGCGCCTTCCGCGCGGGGCAGATACACTTGAAATTTAGAGCCTTTTCCGATTTCGCTTTCGAGCCAGATGTACCCGCCGCTTTGCTTGACGACTCCGTACACCGTTGCCAATCCCAGCCCCGTTCCTTTTCCTTGCTCCTTCGTCGTGTAAAACGGCTCGAATATGTGGGACTGAACCTCCGCACTCATGCCCGTGCCGGTATCGCTTACTTGCAGCATCACGTAATGTCCGGGGACGATGTATCTCTTACTTCGCGCGTCGTTCTCATCCAAATCGGCGTTCATCGTCTCAATTTTCAGTTTCCCACCTCGCGGCATCGCATCGCGCGCATTCACGGCCAGGTTCAAAATAACTTGTTCGATCTGTCCCCGGTCTGCCTTGACCCTTCCCAGGATTGGAGCCGAAATAATCTCCAGTTCGACGTCTTCACCGATTAGCCGGCGGAGCATCTTTTCAACTTCGGCCACAATCGAATTAAGGTCCAGAATCTTCGGTTCCAGAACTTGCTTGCGGCTAAAAGCCAAGAGCTGTTGCGTCAGCGCAGCCGCGCGTTGCCCCGCCTTTTCAATCTCATCTACCGCTTCTCTCATCGGATCGTCGGCGGCCATCATCTGCTGCAACGCTTCGCTGTAGCCGATAATCACGCCAAGTATGTTATTGAAATCGTGAGCGATTCCTCCCGATAATTTCCCCACCGCCTCCAGTCTTTGCGACAAAAGCAGTTGTTGCTCCAGGTGCCTGCGTTCGGTGATGTCGCGATTCACAATGATCAGTTTTTCCACATCTCCGTGGGAGTTCCTCACCGCGCTGGCTGTGGATTCCAGCACGCGCCACTCGCCGCTCTTATGCCTAATGCGGTACTCAACGCGGTACCCGATCCCGGTCTTTTTCGCTTCGTCGGCAGCGAGCTTCACTGCTGGCTGATCGTCAGGATGGATTTGTTCGTACGCGGAAGTTTTTTCCAGGTCCTCGGGAGTGTACCCAAGCAGTTTCTCGTAAGAAGGGCTGTTGTAAAGACGCTCACCTTGCACCGTTACCACGGCGATCATGTCGGCCGCATTTTCGCCAATCAAGCTGAACAGCTCTTCTTGCGCCAAAAGGTGCAGACGAAAACGATGAATTTGCAGTTGCTGATATACGACGTACACCACGAAGAGGAAAACCATGCCTACTAATCCGCGCATCGCCAAATGAATATTGAGCGCGTCCCAGAGTGGACGCTGAAGGATGTATATAGTGAGGGAAAGTGAGACGATACCTAAAGTGAGTAACAGAGTGACGAGCACACCTGAAAAAGAAAGCCACCATTGCCTTCGCTCTACCCGCCGCAGCCCGGCCTTTAGCGACTGAGCGTCTCCCGGGCGGCGATTCTGGAATGATTTCATATTCGTTTCGGGGGTCCCTGAGTTGCTAGAGGCACCTATGACAACCGTAATTCAATGAGGTGGCAGCATGTGTGCACAACAGCACATGCGAGGATTGTTGTATTTACTGTTAGGTGCACATATTGCATGGCCGATCGATCATGCTGGTGGTCCGCCTTCTGGCGCTTGCGTGTCTCATTCGAAACTCATTTCGGGCAGTTTCATACGCTAGGAGCCGAACAATGAAATGTTCTGGCCAGTTTTTTCGCAGCTTCCTCAGGTGGGCATAGCGCAGAACGGTGTACGTTCGCTGCCAAGGGCCCGGATCTGGAGACTTACAGGAACTGCCATCTTGTTCTCATAGTTGAACTTCCTTCCCGTACGTGTGGCTCTGTCTGGCGGATGCCGAGGTTCATGCCCCAAATTCGCACACTTTGTCTCTTTGCGAATCATTCCGTAATGAATGAGTTCGTAAGTCCGCCATTCAGCAAACAAGCAACTGCTGCCATCCATGAAGATCGGTCCACGTCTGAGAGAAGTCAGTCAAGACGGTGGGCTCTTTTTTGTAGACGAGAATTTTACTTACGGGTGACACACACTTGACAATCCGTCCATGGCCGTTCCCCTATTCTCTGAAACGCAATAATGATTTTTTAGCTGTTGGGCCCCGAATAATTCTGCGTTAAATGAAAGGGGGAGTTATGCCATTCACTCTGAACTTGACCTGGCGTCGCATCATTTTGTCCACGGTTATCGGATTTTTCGCGCTATGTGCCCAAGCCACGCACGCGCAGGAAACCGGCAATAACGCGGCTGCAGCGCAACCGCTAGGCTGGGCCTCTCATGCCCATGACTCGCAACACACCGCAAATTCGTTCGTCCTTGCTCAGCCACTAAAGAATACGCACTGGAGCATACCCGTTGACCTGCACCCGGAGAAATCGTCTGGGGAGATCCTGATTCATTACGGTTCTCCGATCGTTACGCCCGCAAACACGGTGATCGTGCCGGTCAAGACCAGCAAGAATAGTTTTCGCGTGGAAGCGCATAACGGATCGGACGGTTCCCTCCTTTGGATCCAGGACACCGCGTATCAAGCACCGTCTGCGGCCTTCACGCCAAGTTTTAGCCCCGTGTTGCACGGCAAGAAGTTGTTCATACCGGACGCAGGCGGCACCGTGTTAGTACGAGAGAATCCCGATCAGGTGGGCGGCAAAGTGACACGCTTGATATTTTATGGAGCTCAGAACTTTAACGAGGACCCCCGCGCCTATTCTGAAATGGTGCAAATCAACACGCCCATCACCGCGGATGCCAACGGGAATATTTATTTTGGATTTCTGGTGATCGGGCCGACTCCCATCGAACTACAGGGCGGGCTCGCAAAGATAACTCCCGCTGAGAGAGGATCGTGGATTGCGGCGGCGTTTGCGACGGGCGATTTCAACGTTCAGAAAGTGAACATGAACTGCGCGCCGGCGCTGTCCCATGATGGACGGACTCTGTATGTCGGGATGGATACATTTGATTTTGGATACGGCTACTTGCTGGCCCTGAAGAGTTCGACGCTAGAGCCGATAAACGTCGTGCGGCTGACGGATCCGTGGTCCGGCTTGGATTCCACCATTACGGACCAAAGCAGCGCAACTCCCACCGTCGGTCCCGACGGCGACGTATATTTTGGCGTTTTGGAAAATCCATTTCCGTCGCACAACGATCGCGGCTGGCTCCTGCATTTCAATAGTGACCTGACTCAAATAAAAATTCCCGGCAGTTTTGGATGGGACGACACGGCGTCTGTTGTAGATGCATCGTTAGTCCCTTCCTATCACGGCACTTCATCGTACTTGCTGATGACGAAGTACAATAATTATGCGGGCATAGGCACGGGCGATGGTGTGAACAGACTAGCGGTCCTGGATCCGAACGCTTCGATGGATGATCTGGTGTTCAAGAATGTAAAGGTAATGAAGGAGGTGCTGACCATAAAGGGAGTCACGCCAGATCCTCGTTTCCCGAACTTTCCACATGCCGTTCGGGAATGGTGCATCAACACAGCCGCGGTCGATCCGGGCACTAAATCGATCCTGGCAAATAGCGAGGATGGCACGCTGTATCGATGGAACCTGGTTAGCAATAAGTTTTCGGAAAGAATTTCGCTCACCAGCGGAATTGGAGAGGCCTACACGCCGACCATAATCGGAACGGATGGTACCGCGTACGCGATCAATGACGCGATTCTTTTCGCCGTCGGACACTAGCGCTGCTGCAGATTCAGGCCGCACGATAACTTCAGAATTAGTGCCTGAAATCAGCGGCCGCTCCCGCCGAAATGGTGGGAATACTACTTACTAATTACGTAGTTTCCCCAATATAAATCGAATCCCAATGCTGTTAGCGTGACAGCAATGGCGGCAGTACCAATCAAAATGAAAGCTAAGAAAAAGCTCTCGGCGTTTAACGTCTAGACTTTTCTTGCTTCAGCAGCTGTAGCCAGAAAAATCTTGGAGTGCGGAAGGTCAGGCAAGATTTACTCTCAAGGGGAACCCGCCGGGGAGGTCTTCTATGTTCGGAAAGGCGGGATCAAGCTTTCCGTGGTCAACGAGAATGGAAAAGAGGCGGTTGTGGCGGTTCTCGGGCCCGGCGATTTTTTTGGTGAGGGCAGTATGGCCGGCCAGTCCTTCCGCATGGGAACGCCAACCGCACTTACACCCACTACTCTGCTCGTCATTGAAAAAAAAGAGATGATTCGGGTCCTCCACTCTGAACATGCATTCTCCGACCGCTTTATGGCTTACATGCTTTCGCGGAACATCCGGATCGAAGAGGATTTAATCGATCAACTCTTTAACTCCAGCGAGAAACGGCTGGCGCGCACTCTCCTACTGCTGGCTCGCTATGGTAAACAGGAACTGCCTCAAAAAATGGTCCCCAAAGTATCCCAGGGGGTGCTAGCCGAAATGATCGGGACCACGCGCTCCCGTGTCAATTTTTTTATGAATAAATTCAGGAAACTGGGGTTCATTCACTACAATGGCGGATTGCACTCTACTAAGTGTTGTTCTGCACGAATAACGATTGCGGTACGCCCTAGTTTCGCCGCTTTGCCGACTGCTTCAACTCACGCGGCGCTCGAGCCCATCGCTCGCGGGCTGCGGCTTGTGCGTCCAGCTTCCTGATTGCTCTTTTAACGTGGACTTCAGGGGCGTGCGCACGCGCTTTCATGGCATACACTGCGACGTCCGCGGCGCCCATCAGCGTATCGAGTCTGTCGCCGTCTCTCGGATAGATAGCGACACCGATGCTGACCGTAAGCTTCGGCTTCCTACCGTCGTGCGCAAGATTGGCGCATATGCGTCCGGCCACCAAATTTGCCGGGACTTCTCCAGTCTCGGGCAGGACCAGTGCAAACTCATCTCCGCCGAAGCGCGCCGCGGTGTCCATGTCCCGGCTGGAGTTGCACAAAACGTCAGCCAAGCGGCAAAGTGCCTGGCTGCCTACCAGGTGACCGAAGGTATCGTTGATCTGCTTTAGCCCGTCAAGATCGAGGAACAATAGAGCGAATTCGCGCGCGGTGCGTTCGGATCGCCTGATCTCGGTGTCTAGGACTTCCACCAGATGGCGGTAATTGGCAAGCCCGGTCAGCGGGTCCTTGGCTGCTTGTTGCCGCAGCTGATCCTCCAGCTTGCGCTGCTGGGTAACATTCTCAACAATGATTTCGTAACTATCCTTCTCGCCCTCGGCAGTGACCTCGCGTCCGCTGAGCCGAACCTTCAGAGGCGTGCCATCCTTTTGTCTCCAGTCAACTTCAACGGGAAGGCCACCATCTTCTCCGGATTGTCCCAGCAACTGCTCTCGTTTGCGAGGATCACAAACTAGGTCTCTGGCATGGTTCGCTGTCAGGAGTTCCTTTCGTGACGCATAACCAAGCATGGTAACGAGTGCCTGATTTACGTCCAAGAAATTGCCTTTCTCGCTGCATCGGCACATTCCGTAGGTCAAGTTTCCTACCAGAGCTCGATAGCGCGCCTCCGAATGGCGCAGCTTTTTTTCTGACTGATCGCGCTCCTCGCGCAAATTGTTTTCACTAAGCGCTCTCCGAATCGCTATGGGAAGGTGCCCAACATGGTCTCTGTCAATACAATCGGCAGCTCCTTGCGTAATGAGCTGCGCAGCGGTTTCCGTTTTCATTGTGTCGGCCAGGAAAATAACGGGCATGTGTCTTTCTCTGGGGCGTAACGTTTCAAGTAGTCCCGGACCTTGCCAGTTGCGCATCGGGTATTTAGCTAGCACGATGTCGTAGTATTTGGAGTCCAGATGTCTAGCGAGCTGCTCGGAACTGGAAACTACATCCGCGCTGACTTTGCAACGCGCTCTCCTGAGTTCTCGCGTGTATTGGTCTATGTCGGCCGCCACACTATGAACGAATAGGATTCGCAAGGGCCGCCCTCTGCTTGCCGGTCCGTGTAGAACAGGAGGTATCAAAAGTCGTTTGACGTGGTCTCTAGAGGTTACCGACATTGAATGCCGCCCAGGTTAGGTGGAATCGTCCCCTTCTTCTACTAGCCCCCAATGGCCAGTTAAGCTGCTCCACTTAAGAACCGTAATCCCTCGGGCTGGGGAGCGAATGTTCAAAACAGCACAGTTTGTATTTCGAATGTTTATTGTTAAGGCACATGCTTGGCAGGCTGTTCGATTTTCTGTCGCCCTGGCGCGAAGCCGTCGCAGGCCACAGATGTGCCGTTCGTTAATTTTCTAAACATGGCTGAATAGCAGGGGCGCGCCAAGCTTATTCGTGTACTTGGGCCTGTAACGATCGGTGTTGTACAACGCGGCCACATCCACCTTGCGCGAACCGGACGAAGAATCCGGCAGCGACGTGGAGGCATAGCAGCCGTTTTGGATTCCGACCATTCGACCGGTGACGCCGTCGCGGATTAAGTCCAAGGCGATGTTTGCAAACGTAATCGCCACTATCTTGTCGATGGCGTCGGGTTCGCCGCTGCGCAAATCATATGTTAGGTCGCTGGCCATCGTTTCCTCGCCCGTCCGGCGCTGCAACTCTTCCGCCAGAGCGTGCCCGATGTCGGCCTTTTTGCGGTGGCCATAGGCGTCCGCTTCGCCGACTTCGCCAACCGCTCCCTGTTTCCACACCGCTCCTTCAGACACGACAACCAGCGAATAATTGCTGGGATTGTTCCGTTTATCTTCCATCAGAAGGTCGGTGACTCGCTCGAGATCGAACGGGTATTCGGGGATCAGGCATCGAGCGGCGGTCACGTAAGCGGTGTAAAGAGCCGTGAATCCTGCATCACGCCCGAAGATGCGGAAAACGCCGATGCGTTCGTGAGAACCGAGCGTCGTCCGTTGTCGCGTGATCGATTCCTTGGCGCGTGTGATGGCAGTGGAGAACCCGATACAATATTCCGTGCCGTGCACATCGTTATCCATGGTTTTCGGCACGCCGATCACTGGAAATCCTTTGCCCGAGAGTATCGTCGCAAAGCCAAGCGTGTCGTCCCCGCCGATCGCTATCAAACAGCCGATCCCCAGGCGCTCCAAATTCTCGATGACGATCGACGTGAAATCGTAGTTTTTTCCGTCGAAGGGAAGATTCTTCAATCGTGCGGTGGAAATGTGCTCGGGAATCTTTGAGCTTGCCACACGGCTGGGGTTCGTGCGCGAAGTGTGCAGGATTGTGCCCCCCGTGCGGTCGATGGTCCGCGTATTTTCACGCGTCAGGTGGCGATGATAAGCGGTGTCGGCGTCAGCTTTCTCGGCGGGATTCATGTGCGTCAAGCCTTGCCACCCTTTGCGAATACCGATCACGCTCCGTCCCATTTCGCTTGCGCCATACACCACGGATTTAATGACCGAATTCAAACCTGGCACATCGCCGCCTCCAGTCAAAATCCCGATGTTTTTTCTCGCAGCCATAAAATTTATAAACTCCTTTCGGTCCGGAGCATGACTAGCTGTCGATATCCGTTCCCCATCCGCCGCGCAGAAGATTATGATAACTGACACTAAGCGTAACGCAGAACACAGAGATTGATATGATGTTCGAGCGCATCATGCCCATTAACGCCAGAAAGTGTAGGATGATTTAAGCAGGTTGGGCCTGTAGCTCAGCTGGTTAAAGCAGCGGACTCATAATCCGTAAAGCGGGCCCTGCACCACGGTGCGAGAAGTTTCAAGTAATTGAAAAAGAGACAGATCGAGCCAGAGGCTCTCTGCGACATGCTGCCAGTAAACTGCACCAAAACTGACACCATACTAGCACCAAAGATTTCCCACGAAAACGGTCTTTCCGGCGGGTCCGGTTCAGGTCGATGCAACACCATCTAATCAGTTGATCCGACAATACTTTCCCCAGGAGAATCGATCTGTCCGGCTGTACTCAACCTGAACTAAACAGGGTAGTGTTTCCGTTTGAATCAACACTCGCGAGCGACTCTAGCTTTTGAGACTCCTGCAAGTAGACTTCGAGCTAGTGTTGCGTCGACCCATTGAGACCGCCTGACTTATCGGGAGTTAACCTGCTGTGTATGTTGAGGGATTGGCACGCTAGCGGATACTGTCCCGTACTGCAAAATCCATTATAACTCCGTCGAAGTACTTAGCAATGCAGTCGGGCAGAGGATGATGCCGATCAAAGTGCTCCTGGCTGATGACAAAGACTTCGTGCGGCAATCGATTCGTCGCCTTCTAGAGACCCAGCCTGAAATCGAGCTTGTCGGCGAGGCTGCTGACTTCGCTCAGACAATCCTGATTGCGAACCAGTCTAAACCACAAGTCATTGTTCTGGATTTACATATGCCTGACGAAACCAAAATCACGCCCTCAGAGGTCAAATCCCAATTGAATTCCGACGCATCGAAGATGTTGGCCATTTCTGTTTGGCAGGACGAGGATGCACAGGCTCTGGCAAAGAGCTTGGGAGCGGTCGCCTTATTGGACAAAGCAGACCTCGCCAATCGACTTCTTCCGACCATAATGCAGTTGACTTCCGAACGATTCGCTTAGAAAGCCCACTATCCACTATCAGGTCCCGCTCTGGTTAGCGACTCACTTCGGTGGGAGCTGCCGTTCTAATTTCTCTAAGGAGGGAGTCGGCCTGCTCAAGCAGGGTGCGCATCTCGCGCAGTAGTGCGCGTCTGAGTTCAGGGTCCTCTGTTTGCGTCGAGCTTTCGCTGAGCAAGTTCGATATCGTTGTTGATCTCACTAAGCGTCTTGGGCATTGGAACAGCGCCAACTTTTCTGGGAGTGGCGTTCGGAACTTTTGGCCAGGGCAGCATCAATAGCATCGGACAGCGCCGTCATTCCGTCGGGCTTGGAGAGCACGGAGTCAACGCCAACTACTGAGGTTAAGTACCTCCCGATGTCCTCGCCATACATCGTAAACATAATAATCGTAATTTCCGGCATGGTCTTTTTCAGCACGGATGCCGCTTCCGCGCAGATCTCCGGCATGGCAAGGTTAACAAGAACTGGATCCGGCTTGAGGGTCTTCGCTTTCTCCACAGCTTCTGTGCCATTGACGGCTTCGCCGCAAACTGCTCCGCTATCGTCGGCTATAAGAACCAGCCTGGGCATGGGTGAGCTCACCGAAGGAAATTTGCGCCAAGTGTTTCTTGTTAAGGAATACAATGTTCAATGTAGGACATCAAATCGATTTTGTGATGTATCGGTTATCTCGTAATAGGTCATTCATTCCAAACAGGAATCGCGAAGGTGAGGCCGCCTTCCTGGGATGAGTAGGGGCGCACGTAGATGTCTAACATATCAACTGTCAATTAAAGAAGTTCTTGCGACTGTGCCGTGAACTTTTGTACGCTACCGCACATAGGGTGCCGCTACAGTGAATCGCTGCTCCTCGATGCCGGGCACCCGTTGAGGAGGATTCATGAGAAAAGTATCGAGCTTAACCGACACAAAATCCCAGAAAAAGAAAGGTACTTTCAATGTCCAGGCGTTCCTCGATTCAGCCGGTGTGTCGCGAAAAGTTCAGGAATTCCGAAGAAATGAAATCATCTTCCGCCAGGGGGAACGCGCTAAGAATGTCATGTACATTCAGAAAGGCGGCGTGAAGATTACCGTGGTCAATGAGGTCGGCAAAGAGGCTGTCGTTGCGATTCTGGGAGCCGGCGACTTTTTTGGCGAGGGGTGCCTGACAGGGCTGCCTTTTCGCATGGCGACAGCGACCGCAATCACATCCATGACTGCACTTGCTATTGAAAAAGACGAGATGATACGCGTGCTCCATAAGGAACATGCGCTCTCCGACCGTTTTATTTCTTACATGCTGGCACGGAACATCCGAACCGAAGAGGACCTGGTGGATCAACTCTTTAATTCCAGCGAGAAACGGCTGGCGCGCACTCTTCTGCTGCTCGCGCGGTATGGCAAACAAGGCGAGCCTCAAAAAATGCTTCCCAAGGTAACGCAAGGGATGCTAGCGGAAATGATCGGGACAACGCGCTCCCGAGTCAATTTTTTCATGAATAAATTCAGAAAACTGGGCTTCATTCAGTACAATGGCGAGTTGCACATCAATAATTCCCTGCTGAGTGTTGTCCTGCACGAGTAATGATTATCCCTTTCGGACAAGCCTGCTTCACTGCAATTGGTGCCGATGCCGACCTCATCTGGGTAGAAGCGCGCCCGCCTCAGGAAGGCACGGAACGACATGCGGGTATTTCATGAGCGTGGGGAAAAACGGCGCTAGCTCTCCTCAGGACACGATGGTCCCGCCGCCTTCACGATCTGACTGGTTCTGCTGCTCGCTGGTTGGCCTTTCGGAATTCTCTGCAGTCGTAGCTCCCTGCTCGGATAAACGCTGACCTGAACCGCTCCCGCGATGCGCCGTAATTTTGTGCCCTTGCAGCGAAGTTTCCGAATCGTACGCTGCGTCACAGTGACCACATGTGAAAAAAGCCGCTGCCGACGGATGTCGCATGGTTGTCTCCTTTTGAATCCTTGCTTCTTGCTTCCTATGTCCTCCCCAGAGATGGAACCGGAACTGCTTCCAAAGGCAATGTCACCAGGTGCGTCCGAGCCAATCGAGCGCCTTCGAGGATGAAGTGCGCTAGCAGCAGACAGATCATAATGCTAAGAAAAAGTGCAAAGTATCCAACAACGAAAATCACAGAAGCAGCGATCACTTGGAACGCGGAGTTGTATGCAGTAAGGAAGTTCATTGGTGCCTTGTTAGGCGGCTGCGTGCTTGCATTTCAATTCTCAAATCCCTGATAGCCCTTAATTATTCTGGTTCATTACGAACCGATGGCGTTGCGAGTTTATTAACGCAGGAAGTTATAGTCGATTAAAGCCACTACTGCCAATATAACGATAAAATCGAAGATAGAAGCGGAGATGCTCAGGGCCAAGTCCGGGATACATCTGCGTTGGGTAATCCACCGAAGGCCCATTTTGCCTCCAAGGCGCCCGCGGAAGTAGGGGGAGAGGTCGACGCGCCACTTTCTATCTTAAGAATATTTATAAGGCAGATAGTTTTCTGTGTCTGTTCTGTTTTGGACAGTCTGGGGAAAAGTACTGGCGAATGGACAAGAAAATTCCAGTGATAGTTGTCCGACTCCCCACCAACGTTCAAGTCATACTCACTCGAGCTTGGGGAGAAACTACTACAAATTTGCTACAATGACTGTCTTCAGCCGTTCCGAATTCTCGACACGGTTCGCCAAACCCATATAAAATCATTCGGTTACTCTCGGCGGGCCTGTAGCTCAGCTGGTTAGAGCAGCGGACTCATAATCCGTCGGTCCCAGGTTCGAATCCTGGCGGGCCCACCAACAATTCAAAACATTTAGCCGCCTTCTCACCTCTCCGAAGATTTCATCATTGTCGGGAATTTTGTTCGGAGCGGATTTCCGCCGCCTCAGCGATTACGATGACAACGCATTCGGAAGTTTGCGATCAGGACAGTACGGCTTCGATGGATCCTCTCCGGTTGGCGCGACAATCGGGGATCCCTTTGCTTCGTTCTTACTGGGCTATCCCGACGATGAATTAATTACTTTGATTAGAAACGACAAGATGAACGGACTCGGATACGCTTACGCCTTCTTCGCTCAGGACGACTGGAAGGTCACATCGAGTCTCACCTTAAACTTGGGCCTGCGCTACGAATTGCATCCTCCAATGCGCGATACGGGATACAACAGCGGCCAATTCTTGCCCAACTACCAGACCACGGTGGGTGGTGGGACCGTTTTGGGTGCCTTGGTCGTTCCCAACCAGAAAGCGATCGCGATGGCCGATCCGGGACTGGTCGGATCGGTCGCGCCAACGCCACTGCTGACCGCGCAACAAGCGGGGATACCCTCTGCGCTCCGCTATACTTATACGAAGGATATCGACCCACGGATCGGCTTTGCATGGCGGCCGTTCCACAACGATAAGACTGTTATCCGAGGCGGCTACGGCATATTTACGGAGGCACCACTCGGTTTTGCCCTAGTCGCGGGATGGGCAACCACGACGAGTTTCATTCCGTTTTTTGGGAACAGCTACAGCGGGCCAAACAATACTGGAGCTCCGACGTCCTCCTTCCCCGCACCATTTCCGGTAAACCTCGATGCTCCGCAGCCGGGTTCCGCAGCCTTCTTTTACGGGTTTCCGGTTCATTATGTAGATCCGAGAGTCCAACAGTGGAATCTGACGATGGAGCGGGACCTCGGTTTTGGAACGGACTTGCGTATTTCGTACGTTGGCAGTCACGGCAGCAACCTGGAGGTTATGCAAGACCTTAATCAGGTTCACCCCAATTCCGTCGGTTATGCTGCGGTTGCAGCCACCCGTCCGTATTCGCTTGGGACCGTAATCGAAAGCGTCACGAACTCCGCTAAGAGTAACTACAACGCTCTGACCGTGGATGTGAGCAAGCGTTTCAGTAGAGGCCTGCAGTTTGATGTCAGCTACGTGTTTACAAGGGATCTTTCGGACGCCCTAGGAGGGAATCCCACCCAGCTTCCTGCCCAACCAGCAAGTTTCGTGACGAACCGATTTGATCTTGGAATCGATTACGGCAACGTCATTTACGATCGTAGGCACCGTTTCTTGGCCACGTATCTCTATGATCTGCCGTTCGGAAAGAACCAGAAATTCATGGGAGACGCCTCGGGACTAATCAATGCCCTTATTGGTGGCTGGGAATGGGGCGGCGTGCTGGTATTTCAAAGCGGCCCCTTCCTCACTCCTTTTCAGGTGACCAATGATTCGGCGGGGACGAATATCTTTACCACGCTGGGATCGGACCGCGCGGACATCGTCCCGAATGTCCCCCTGTACGCACATGGTAACTCGGGAGGGTTCCCGATCTTCCTCAACCCGAATGCTTTTGCAATACCTGGCGGTGGACCGAACACTCCCATCGGTAGATTTGGAGACGCGGGAGTCGGAAGCGTAGTAGGACCCGGTACATCGAGTGTTGCGATGTCTCTTATCAAGACGATTCCCCTTAGTGAGAGATGGCAGATGCGCGTTGGTGTGGAGGCAACCAATCTTCTTAATCATGAAAACTTCGCGCCGCCAAACATGCAGGTTGGTTCTGGCGGCTTTGGGACAATCAGCGCTCTGCAGACGGCCGAAGGCGCTGGGCCGCGTATCTTCGAGATAACGGCACGTGTCAATTTTTAACAATTGTTCTTCTTAAGAAATACCCTTTTGATACATCAAACAAGACCTTGCTCTTCAACTCGCGGTCGGGTCGCATACTAAATACCCCAAGGTAGGTCGTTCAGTTGTCACGAGGTTCGCGACGTCGTGATGTCGCTGACCACACCTGCACAGATGGGACCTGAGGCGTGGGCTCATGCGGCTCTTCCGTCAGCAACAAAGTATTGCGATCAAGCAAATCCTTCCAAGGTTGTGACGCCACTGTGACCAAACAAGCCCGAAAATTGGGGATGAATAAGGCAATCGAGAGTTATGTAAACTCGGTGCCCTACCTGTTGAAGGTCTATGGAGAATTCGTAGAAGCGGCATCATACAAATTGGGTTTTCAGGTAAAATCAGCAGCACGCGTCCGTAGCTCAATTGGATAGAGCATCTGCCTTCGGAGCAGAGGGTTGGGGGTTCAACTCCCTCCGGGCGCGCCAGTTTCTTTCTGTCCGGCCCGAACACATAGGTTACATATCGTACCGGACACATGGGTTACACTTTTGGGAGAGGTGGAACAAAGAGTTGGCGGAGGCGAAGGGAACCCCGTTGTCCGAACGGATGCTGTGCGGCAGGCCACGCTCCCGGAACAGATGCTCAAACAGGCTCAAACACTGTAAAAGCAAGGGATTCCCAGGTGGATTCCAGGGCTTCACAGATGAGAAGATTGCGCGAGGTGTGATCGGTGACGGTCAGTGGGTAGGAATATTTCTTATTGCCCAACAGGAACTCGCCTTTGTAATCGGTGCACCGTAGTTCATTAGGTTTTTGTCCCAAAGACAAAGGCGTGCCCTGAGCGCGGTTCCGTTTAGGTCCTCTGCGTCGGACCAGACCATGTCGATCGAGCACGGCGTGAATGGTGCTGCGGGCAGGAACCTTAACCTCACAAGAAAACCGGCGCAGCAAGCGTTCGCGGATCTTGGGAGGGCCCCAGTACGGCTTCTCTCGCTTCAGGTGGCGAGGCATCGCTTCCTCCCCTAGCCTGGATTATTCACGATTTTTCTGGTGAAAAAAGAAAGGATGCTCTAAAAGGTTGATGAACACTGGGTTTTGGCGAACCCAACATTCCCTTTCGGAGCATCCGTGAAAGTGACATCTTGCATACCACACTTTAATTTCTCTTTCTACCGATGCCTGCTGGCTGCTCGCATCGTGCTGAAACAGCGAGTGTGCTGAAGTTGGAGGCTGCCAGGCCGGCTCGGTGGAAGAAAAATGGTTGCGGTCCGATCTAACTTCTCATCCTGCTGCCTGCACCCTCGCCTACTGGCACAAACCTCTGTTCAGCTCGGGTGCCAAGCATGGAAACGATCCCGAGATGAAAGCATTCTGGCAAGACCTCTACAACGCGCATACAGCTATCGTGATCAACGGTCACGATCATGACTACGAGCGTTTCGCGCCCCAGGATCCCGATGGAAAATCTGACTCCGCAAAAGGCATCCGCGAATTCGTCGTAGGCACCGGCGGGAAGAGCCATCGTCCTTTCACCGAGCCTGAGGCTACTAGCGAGGTCAGGAATGCTGATACCTTCGGCGTTCTAAAGCTAACTCTGCACGCGCATGGCTATGACTGGGAATTCATTCCTGAAGTTGGAAAAACGTTTCGCGATTCCGGAACTGGGACTTGTCACTAGAGCGTGTTCTACCACCGTCGGGCTGCTGGACTCTACCCCAAGCGTGACCGTTCGATAAGGATTGAATCTTTACGTGACTTAAGCGAAAATCTTCCCACGATTTACCCGTGTTCTCGATCGGTGCCGGGGCAGCCTGGTCTTGAACCATTTGTCCATGGATTCCGCTTGGAGGCTGCGATGCCCGCTGCCTATTTTGGTTCTCGTGTGATGTTCGCGCTGCTTGGGTGTTTACTTTGCGGTGCCCTGTCTGCTCAGCAAAAATCAACAAAAACCATCGCCGATCAACATCCGTCCGACCTAAACTCACCCTCGCTAAAAATTTGCCTTCGACTTCCTGACGACTCGGCGTTTAGTGGTATGGCGAATCTGCGCGTCGCAAACCCTCAAGGGTCGGAGGTTACTGGAAAGCCCACTGATTCGGAGGGTGAGACTGTCTTTTCCGACCTGGCTCCTGGAAGTTATTCCGTCGAGGCCAGTGCGCCGGGCTTCGTTGAGGTGAAGCAGACCGTTGAAATGAAGCCGGGACGGGGACTCGAGAATCTGTTTCTGGTGATGAAACCCGATATTTTCACAGACACGTCTCCTGCACTTTCTTTCGGCGCTGCGAATGAAAACGCGGCTTTGCATATTCTCCCAGGCGTCGACGAGGGGGTCCCCAAGGTTTTGCCCGGTGCGTCCTGTGATCTGCCCGTGGTTTTGCATGGTGTAGGGGAGAGAATGACGCAATTCGTAAGCAACCTCGAGAAGTTCAGCGCCACAGAGCACATAGTGCATTTCAGGGTTGATTCGTCAGGCGTACTTCGGGCTCGCGAAACTCGATCTTTTGAATACGTTGTTCTGGTGTCGCAGAATCCAGTGCAAGGATTCCAACTGGACGAATACCGCAACGGAAGCACGGATCCCCGTCAATTTCCGGCCGAGATCGCGACGGAAGCACTGCCGGTAATGGCGCTGATCTTTCATCCGCTAATGGTGTCCGACTTTAAGTTAACTTGCGAGGGACTCGGTCAGTGGGATGGGCATCCGTCTTGGCAAGTTCGCTTCGAGCAGCGACAGGATCGTCCGAATCGAATCCGCTATTATAAAATTCAGGGTAATTATTTCCCCGTTGGGCTCAAGGGCCGCGCATGGATCGACGCGGGCACATACCAGGTTTTGCGGTTAGAGACTGACTTGATTCACCCCGTTAAAGGGATCGAATTAGCGCGTGAACGTCTTTCGATCGAGTACGGTCAGGTCCAATTCCGTTCTCACGATCTCCAACTTTGGCTGCCAAAAACCGCCGAGCTCTATTGGGAACGCCACGGGAAACAGTATTATCGTCGCCACGATTTCAGCGATTTCAAAATTTTCGCCGTGGATACGGACCAGAAATTTCAACGCCCCAAGGAATCGTACAGTTTCACGAACACATCTGACCGCGATGTGCCCGGCGTACTCATCGTCAATCCGGTCTTGGGCTCCAAACTTAATAGCGTGTCAATCGTCTTCACAGTTCCTGCCGGACAAAGCGTCTTTAAAACCATTGGAAGAGGCAAAGACGTGAGCATTCCGGGCGAACTTGTGGGCTCGGCTAGATATGTCTATAAAGGACCCGTGGGCTCGGTGAAGGTGGAGGCGTATCTTGCCACAGAGAGCACGCTGGAGGTTGTGCCTGATTCCTCACCGTGACTCGAAGCTTGTCTCTTCCAAAAAAGTTTGGTTCCCGCCGGGTAATCTCGGCGTGCCGCCGCTAGGAATGAATCTTAACTGGCTAACAGCCGATTCAACTTCGCAGCTTCGTAATTTGCGAAACTAGCTGAGAGCGTTGCGCAGGCGCTTGGTGGTCTTCTGCAATTGGCGCTTGAGCGATTCCACTTGCTTCGACAATTGCACGAGTTCTTCCCGCGCAACCTGGCCCGCTTTCGCAACTTTATGCGCCGTGCGGTCCGCTTTACCCATCGCCGCTCCGATTTTCTTTGCGGCCATTTTAAGTTGACTTTTTGCCATCGTTATCCTCCTCAGTGAATCGTTGCCATCGTATACGCGACCCACATGAATCGTCAACCAGCGTTACGAACCGTTACGAACCGCACTCTCGCTTTTCAGATGCGCGACGGTCGCACTGAGCGCCGCCGTTATCGTCCTGCGCGGTTACTTAGGCAGACGAAAAACCAGACTGATATCTTCCTGCGTCTCGATGGGTTGTCCGTTCAGCAGCGTGGGATTGTAACGCCACTCGCGCACTGCGATAAGCGCAGCCGGAATGAGGGGCGGCGGCCCGCTCAGCGGCGCTAGTTCCTTAATCGATCCGTCCGTGCCGATTGTTGCATGAAGCTTTACTGTGCCCTCGATGTGCTTTTGCTCGGCATCGGATGGATACACAGGTTCAACGAGATTCACCAATTGTCCGACGTGAAGATTCTTTCCTGGTTGGGACGATCCCCCCGAAGAATCCGCCGGCACGCTAAAAGAGCGCTGAGAGCTTATCGCCACGGACTGCGACGCGCTTAAAGATGACTCAGGCAAACTCAACAGCACTGGGGATATCTTCTTACTGGCTGGTGCATCGGTCGAATCTATTGCTGGATTTTCCGCAGATTCGCGGCGACGGCCTTCCAAAACTCCTGGGGCATTTTCGCCTGAACGGACGACGCCAACGCTCGCTGGAATCGACCATCGACGATTGCTTGAATCAACAATTTCGATTTGCCAGTCTTTTGGAGGCGTGGTGGGAGAAGGGGGATTCGCAATTGGACCCTCGTTCTGAACCGGCGCTCTATCCTGCGGGCTGCCCCAAAATCCAGCCCGTTCACCCCGCCGCACCATCATTCCGCCGGCGAACGAGATGGCCGCGAGAAAAACGACGAGAGCCATTGCCACCCAGCCCGAACCGACCTGGATTCGAAAGTCGAGCCAATTTACCGGCGGCTCGGCGATCGAATCCTTAATCGCCGGAGGCACGGGAGATCCGTGTGACAACGGAGAGCCAAGCGCGCGATCTGCCGACGTTACAAATAGCGTGGAAGAATAACGTTTTCTTTCCGGGGCCGACTGCGGCGGCGGACTAAATGCGGAACGTTCGCTTTTTGGTTCCCGGACTACAGAAGAGTTGGAATCATCGTCGCCAGCATCACCGCTGTCGCGGATGTGAACGACCTCATCGCCAGGAAACCGCCGGCCCGTTGACTCCCCTGCTGCGGAATTTGTCCGAAGAGACAGGCGTGCATTCGAGGGGCCTAGTTTTTGAAAATTTACAGGTGATGTTTCTTGCGAAATCCACGTCTTGATTTCGAGGAGCGCGTCTTCCGGTAAATCGATGAACCGTACACCCGCTTCTTTTCTTGAATCGCTGCTCCAGGCGATCTCGCCACTCGTCACCAATTGCGTCGTGGAGTTCCGCATTTGAAAGCGCAGGCGCGGCAACCGATCCTCAGTCATCGCTTCCGCCGCTCGCACAGCAAATCCGCCCTCTCCGATATTCAGAACGATGCCGCCGTTATTTTCTCCCAGCTCGACATACGCGAGCGATTTGACTCGATGACGCGCGTGAACGCGCCGCTCCGCATTCCCGGAGAAATCCTGGACAAGCTCAGGCGAATCTGTCATGTAATTGAGCTTTGCTGCGGGGAGGGTTTTCGCAGCAAACCTCGCTTCGGCGCGCAATTATACCCTTTTCGCACGCGATTCAAGAAACTGCCGACTGGAATTTCTAATCGAGCGCAGCCGAGGAAGCGGAAGGCAATTCCTGCCAGCCTCCCGGCAGTTCGATCTTGTAGCGGGCACTTTCGTCGAAAAGCACAAATTCCTGAACGTCTGAAACTACGCTGGCGAGCAGCGACCTGAATTTTCCCTGCGTGACCGGCCCAACTTGGCCCGCAACCATCTGCGACGGCCAGTTAAAAGAACGGCTAACGCTGAGAGCGACACGCGCCCGATCCCGCGCGGGAAGAAAAACGGGACTATCGACCCGCATTGAATCCTGCGGCTTCAAACTGCCGTCCGACTTAAGCTGGGCCACGATCGCCACATTGGGTCCACCGGGCAGGCGGTAGTCGGAATTCGTGGTGTTTTCGAGCTTGTAGGAAAAGATCAGCTCCGCATGCGCCGGGTCAAGTTCCCGAATCTGCACCCCCTCGAAGGTGCTTCGGATCGCATTTGAATTCCAGCCTGTCGGCTGTTTCTGTGGGCCCACGTCCACCTGCTTCGGGGGCTTGCTGAGAGCAAAAAACACCACTCCCACGGCAGCGCTTAATAATGCGAGGGCGAGAAAAAGGTGCTTCATAAACGGTTACCAGATAAATTTATCACAGTCGCGAGTATTCCAGGCGGCAATCCAATTGAAATCTGCGCGGAAGCTTACTCGTTGAGATATTTTACGAAGACAACTTCGTTCTGCGCTTCATTGTAGAGCAACTCATCCACGCTAGCCTTGGTCATCAGTAGTCCGAAACCGCCCGGGCGCAAACCCTTTTTCTGACGGATTTCGTCGTGCATCGTAGGGCTGTCGGGCATATGCGAAATGGCGGCGTGCTCCAGCTCCGTGAACTTGAAACCTGTCCCTGGATCCGCAATACGATACAGCACCATGCGTTTGGCGCGAAGGTATGAGATTCGGACTTTACGGCTGGCGTCGAGTTTGCCTCCCCATTCCACGGCGTTCAAAAGCAGCTCATGAAACGCTTGGCCCACTGCCCGTCGAACGTCGTCGGAGAGTCCGGTCTTAAGATGGGCCATAAAGTTTTCGATGCGCTCTGCTTCGGCCAGCGAGCAAGAAACCAGCAACTCGACCCACGTCGGAGTTGCCGAAACAACTTCTATCGGAGCTACATCGGCTTTTTTAGCGAGAGTTTCCCGAACCAACGAGACCAGCGCTTTCGGTTCGATCGGCTTCGCAACGTACTGGTAGGCTTCTTCGCGAATCGCACTCAGCAGAGTCTCAGGCGCGTCGTCCGAGGTCATCACAATCACCTTCGGTCGCACTTTTTTGTTGCGAAGTTTCTTCAACACCTCAAGACCATTCATCTTTGGCATCCAAATGTCGAGCAGCACTAAATCATACTTGCTGGCGTTCATTTTCTTTAGCGCTGCAGCGCCGTCCTCCACACTCACGATCGTGAACTTCTGGGCGCGGAGTGTCTCGGAAAGCAACAAGCGCGTGGTTCGGTCATCGTCCGCAACAAGAATTCGCGTCATTTTTTCCTCCGCGGGGAACGCCGGATGCGGCTTTTCCGTTTTGCCTTTTCTTTCGCAACTGCGCGGAGTGCCGGTAGGAAGTCCGCAATCTGCTCTTCCAGGCTTTGGCACAGTTCCCGCGCGCCGTCGAGTTTACCTTGACGCGCCTGTTTTTCAATCTCCCGAGCTGTTTCGAAGGCGGCGGAAATCCCAAAGTTGCCTATCGCCCCTTTGAACGCATGCGCTGCGTCCGCAAGAGCGGCGACATCCCGTGTTCCCGAGGCCTTTTTAATCCGTGAAGTCATCCGGGAACAATCCGCGAGAAAGGCTTTTACCAGCGTGCGCACTAATTTCCGATCACCGTCAAATCGGGCTAAAAGCGACGATCCATCCACCGCTTCTTTCGTCTTCGACACGGCCGCTTCGCGCTCAGTTTCACTTTGTGGAGACGCCATACCTTCCACTGTTTGCTCGAAGATTTTAGGGTCCAGCGGTTTCGCGAGATATCCGTCCATGCCCGCTTCAAGACAGTGCTCGCGATCTCCCTGCATGGCATGTGCTGTCATCGCGACGATTGGCACATGCTCGCCGGTGGACTTCTCCCTTTCTCGAATCGCCCGTGTGGCCTCCAAACCGCCCATCTCCGGCATCTGGACGTCCATGAGCACCATGTCAAATTTGTGTTTCTCCATGGCGGCGATTGCTTCGCGTCCATTCTCCGCGACCACGGCCGAATGGCCGCGCCGTTCGAGAAGATGCAGCGCGAGTTGCTGATTCACGGGATTATCTTCGGCTATCAGAATTCGCAAGGGCCGATGAACCACAGGCACGCTTGCAGGCAAGACCGGTAGTCTCGCTTTTTCTTGCAGAGGCACGTGCAACGCGGTCACGATTGCGTCCCAGAGTTCCGATTGTTTCACTGGCTTCGTCAACGCGGCCGCGGCTCCCAAAGTTTTCGCCCGTCTCACATCCTCGCGCCGGCCCGCGGATGTCAACAGGATTACCGTTGCGTGCCGCAGATGCGGATCCTTTTTCACTCGTGCGGCCACTTCGAATCCGTCCATTTCCGGCATATGCCCGTCCAACAACACCACTTGAAACGGGTTTCCTTCCGCACGGGCGCGCTTCATCGCTTTAAGTGCGGCAGTGCCATTTACAGCTGCCACCGGTTTCATTCGCCAATTCGCAATCATTTCCTCGAGGATGCGGCGGTTCGTTGCATTGTCGTCCACTACAAGGACGGGAAGATCCTGCAGTTTTACCGGCGAGAGCGCCGTCGGCCTCTGCGCGGAGGCATCTTGCAAGCTAAAACGCGCCGTAAAATGAAACGTGCTCCCGCATCCCACCTTGCTCTCGACCCACACGCGCCCGCCCATCAACTCCGCCAATTGTGCGCATATCGCAAGGCCAAGGCCGGTGCCGCCGTATTTTCGAGTAGTGGATGTGTCCGCTTGCGCGAAAGCCTCGAAGATTCTCCGCTGTTTTTCAACCGCGATGCCGATACCTGTGTCCGTCACCGAAAAGTGCAGCATCACATTCGTGCCTTCGCGCTTTTCCACTCTGGCGCGCAACACCACTTCGCCATGTTCCGTGAACTTGATCGCGTTGCCGACCAGATTCACAACAATTCGGCCCAGCCTGCTGGGGTCGCCTACAAGATCATTGGGGACCTCTGGCGGGAAGTGAGAAACTAGTTCGAGACCTTTTTCCTGCGCTCGAAGGGCCAGCACCTTCATCGTGTCCGCGAGCGTATCTCGCAAATTGAATTCCACACGATCCAGCTCTTCCTTACGCGCTTCCACCTTCGAGAAATCTAAAATATCGTTTATCAAATCCAGCAAAGATCCGGCGGAGGTCTTCACCGTCCGCAGATACTCGCGCTGCTCCTGGGTCAGTTTTGTTTCCAACGCCAGTTCTGTCATGCCCACGATGGCGTTCATCGGCGTGCGAATCTCGTGGCTCATGTTCGCAAGAAATTCGCTTTTGGTGCGCGTGGCTTCTTCTGCCTTTTGCTTGGCGATTTCTAGTTCTTTCACCAGCGCTGCCAGCCGTTTCGCGTCCTTTTCCTGAATATGCCTCGCGGCTTCCAGGTAATCCGCGTAGAGCTTTAAATCCATCTCGGCCCGGCGGCGCTCGATGAACTGTCCGATCTGGCTGCCGATCGAATCAAACATCTCCACGAGTTCGCCTTCCAGCTTGCGTATTTCGCGGCTGAAGAATTCCACGGCGCCCAGCACGCGGTCGCCCGTGCGTATCGGAAAACAGAATGCCGCGTGCAAACCCTCGGCTTCCGCCAGAGGAGCACGCGGAAAATTCGGGTCGGTCGGCACGTCCGGGATCCACGCCGATTGGCCGGACCCCCACACCCGCCCGGGCAGACCCACACCTCGCTTGAACTTGATCTGACGCGTGGCGCTGATAAATTCGTGAAATTCCAGGTTCGGCAGGTGCCAGATATCCAGACATTGAAGGGTTTCGCCGTTGTCCTCGACACTCCAAATGGCACCCAGCTCCCATCCCAAACCTTCGCAAATCGCCTGTAGAATTTCCGGTGCCGCCATTTCAAGAGATTCGGCGCTGGCAAGTAGATTTGTCACCGCATAACCAGTCGCGAGTCTGCGCTCAGTTTGTTTGCGCTGCGTGATGTCTCGTGCAACCGCAAAAATCAGCTTCGAACTCCTGTTGGGAGTCGCATTCCACAACAGCCAAAGATACGTTCCATCGGCCGAGCGATATCGGTTCTCAAATGATATCGTCAGCTCTCCTTGATCCATTTTCTTGGCTTCGTTTATGGTGGCTTCACGATCGTCTGGATGAACGAAGTCAATGTAGGGCCGCGAAAGCAATTCCTCTTTAGGAATGCCGAGCGTGCCCTCCCAAGCTGGATTGATTCGCTTGAAATATCCGTCGAAGCCCGCGATGCAGAGCATATCGAGCGACAGCGTAAAAAGTTGATCGAGCTCTTCTTCCGCGCGACGACGCTCTCGAATCGCCTGTGATTGATCGGAGACACTTCTGCGCAGCTCGATCTGTGCGACCACCAGCTGGCTCAGCGCTTTTAGGGCCTGCTTTTGTTCCGCAGTTAAATCCCGCGGAACGTGGTCGATCACACATAAAGTTCCCAGCGCATGACCGTCCTGCGTAATCAGCGGCGCGCCGGCATAAAAGCGCACCTTGGGCCGGTCAGTGACCAGGGGGTTCCCGCGAAATCGCGCGTCGGCCAGAGCGTCCGGCACCACCATCACGTCCCGTTGCAGAATCGCGTGCCCGCAGAAGGCAATATCCCGAGGCGTTTCGGCATCATCAATCCCGACTTTGGCTTTAAACCACTGGCGATCCGCATCCACCAGGCTGACCAGGGCGATAGGGGTGCCGCAGATCATCGCAGCAAGGCGGGAAAGATCGTCGAATTCCTTCTCGGGAAATGTATCCAGAATGGCGTACCGCTGCAGAGCTTCAAGTCGCGCCGTTTCGTTCTCGGGTATAGGCGCTTTCATTTGGCGTGACGCGGGTGCGCGTGTGATTTTATTGTGTCTAGCGAGGGCAAGTCAATGTACGTGGCGGGGTGTAGGTTAATTAGTTTAGGACTTATAGGCGCACGCGTATTCGCTAAGGGCCAAATTGGCCGTTTCGTCCCGAGGTCATACTCGCATCTACTAGTGGCCGTGACTGACATCGTTAAACGCTTTGGAGAGTGGGGGTGTCAATTTTCGCTTCGGTGAAAACCGCGAGTCGGTTGGCCGGTTTAAGAGACATCACGTCTGCAGACCTTCCGGCAATTGTCGACTACTGGCTCTTGAGCCCAGATGAATTTCTGTCTTCCATGGGCGTTGATCGTCAACGGCTTGGCTCCGCAGAAGACATTCACAGAAGGTTTTTTAACGCGATTCGCACAGGCGATCCAAGCCAATCCACAATTTCTCTCGCGATAACCTTGGATGAGAGCCTGGTCGGCTATACCTTGCTCAATCGCTATTCCGAAGAAGTGAACTTTTCCCACTGGCACATCATCGTGCCGCATCTGCGTGCAAGAGGACTCTCCACCGCGCTGTACCCCTACCGCATCAAGGCATATTTCGATCTAGCACCCATCTCGCAACTGATCCATCAAACACGCACCAGCAATACGGGGGTGAATCGCATGCTCGACAGGTTCATCCCCGTTTCTGAAACGAAATTCATTGACAAGCCGGACGGCGTCGCAAAACCCGGAGAGTTTCATCTCCGCTACGTAAGACGCGGTGATATTCCTAAGATTTTTACTCGCGCGGCAGAACTCGGCACAATCCCGCGCGAACACTGACCGGCTACGATGTGTGCGAACGAACGCGATTTTCCTGCAGCCACTCGTCAATCCGCGCCAGCGCTTTTTGCAAATGTTCCGGGTCGCCGCCAAAGCCGAATCGCACGAAAGATTCCATGCCCAGTTGTTCACCGGCAACTATCAGAACGCTTTTCTTCTCGCGCAACTCCTTCGTCATCTCAGCGGAGTTCCTTCCGCCTCGTAAGCCCGCCCATGCAATCGCGCCCGCTTTGGGCGGCACGTGCGAAAACGCATCCTTACGTTTTTCCAACCACGCCTGCAAAGCAGGATAATTTCGCAACAGGATTTCCCGCGTCCGTTTCAGAATCCATGTGCGGCGGCGGGGTTCCAGCGCCACGGACGCCAGCCGATCGGTGAGCATCGTCGGCGCGATGCTCGTGTAATCGTGATATCCCCACAACCGCTCGACCATCTTCGGCGCTCCAATTACCCACCCGGTGCGCAATCCAGGCAAACTGTAGGCTTTCGAAAGTCCGGCCGTGCACAGAATCCGATCGTATCCGCCCCAGAAACTCGTGGTCATGGAACCGTCAAATTCCGCGCCGCGATAGACTTCGTCCGCCAGAATCCACGCTCCGACTTTCTCCGCCGCCGCAACGATGGCCTCGCGCTCCTCTTTTCGCAAAACAGACCCAGTAGGATTATTCGGGTTGCAAATGGCGACCAGCCGCGTTTTTGGCCCGATTAAGCGGGACAGCTCATCGATGTTAATTCCCCATCCCAGCTCTTCCCGCAGCCACAGAGGCTTTATCGTCGCGCCATACGCCCGCGCAAGACCCGAAATCTGTAAGTAGTTGGGCATCATGAAAACAACTTCATCTCCGGGTTCAAGAAGCGCCCCAACAGAAATGAAGTTTGCTTCGGATCCGCCACAAGTCACCAGCACATTCTCGGCCTTCGCGCCGGGATACAATTCCGCGATCCGCGAGCGCAGTTCTTCGCTACCGTTTGTTTGCGGATAGTATTGCGGCACGTCGAGAATTTTCTGCAGCGCTGCGGCGTCCGGCACGAGTTCGGAAGTCGTAAGCGGGTGTACTCCGCTCTCAGAAATATTTAGCTCAACTTTGTTTTCCCAGATGGATTGCCAGCGTTCAAGATCAAAAGGTTGTACTTGCATGTCGCTTGCCTTTGCGCAGCACCGCGCGCGCGAGTGTCGCCGTTCGATCGCAAGAAATGTAAGCGACACCGCTCTATTCTTCCAAGTGAAATTCGTATTTCTACGATTGCCTCCGATGCGTCCTCGCGAGACAATGTGCCGCACCCGTCTTCGAGCTAATTCATCAAAAATACGGGATGCGCAAATTGTGGAGAGTTTCATGAATCGGGGGATAATCCGACGTTCCGCCTTACTGGCCTTTGCATCTCTATGTGCGCTGGCTCCCCAGGTGCCGGGGCAAAACCCCACGGCAGAATCCGCTTCATTGCCCCGGCAATCGAACGACGCATCCTGGTCCTTTGCGGTCTCCGGTGATTCACGCAATTGTGGCGATGTAGTGATGCCCGCGATCGCTGCTGGCGTAATTCGATCAGGGGTAAGCTTCTACTGGCATCTCGGCGATTTTCGCGCGATTTACAATTTTGATGAAGACATGCAGCATCAGCCCGAGCACCTCGCGAAGCCGCTGGACATCTATGATTACGAAGAAACCGCCTGGAACGATTTCCTAAGCAGTCAAATCGTTCCCTTTGGAACGCTCCCGGTCTTCTTGGGGATTGGCAATCACGAAACAACGCCGCCAAAAACCCGCGAGCAATATCTAATCCAGTTCGCCGACTGGCTGGAAGCTCCGAAACTTCGCGAGCAGCGGCTCAGTGACGACCCTTCCTCACACAAGCTCACCACTTATTACCATTGGATTCACGGCAGCGTCGATTTCATCACACTCGATAATTCTATGCCGGACCAGTTCGATGCCAATCAGATGAGGTGGTTTGAGAAGACTCTGCGGGCCGCCGAATCGAATCCTCAGATCCGCACCGTGGTGGTAGGGATGCACGAGGCTTTGCCTGACAGTATTTCCGCAAATCACAGCATGAACCAGTCCGAGGTCGGCACCCAAAGCGGACGCCGCGTCTACATCGATCTGCTCAAGACCCAGAACGCGGCGCACAAACGCGTTTATGTCCTCTCGAGCCACTCACACTATTTTATGGATGGAATTTTTAATACGGAGTACTGGCGCGCCAATGGCGGTGTGCTGCCGGGCTGGATTGTCGGCACTGCTGGCGCGGTCCGTTACGCCTTGCCAAAAGATTCGCCAAACGCGCGAGCCGCGGAAACAAATGTGTATGGATTCTTGCTCGCTACAGTACAGCCATCAGGCGAAATTCAATTTACGTTCAAACGCCTGCAAGAATCGGACGTGCCTGCTGAAGTTGTCGATCGTTACAAGCCCGAATTCGTTCACTGGTGCTTCGCAGAAAATTCTGTTGCTCATTAATCTAGTGACCCTTTTTTCAGGAGAAGAAGAGAATGGGTGCAACCACCAATCACTCCATGCCGACTCCAGAACGGATCTTTGGAACACTCAATGCCTACCAACAAACTGCCGCTCTAAAAACGGCAATTGAACTAGACGTCTTCACCGCGATTGGCCAGGGAACCGACAGCACCACGGCACTGGCTAAGAAATGCCAAGCCTCCGAGCGCGGCATTCGCACCTTATGCGATTTTCTGGTGATCCACGGATTCCTGACGAAGAACCTCCAACGCTACGAACTCACACCCGATGCGGCAATTTTCCTGAACAAAAAATCGCCCGCGTATCTCGGTTCAGCCGTTAATTTTCTTACCCTTCCCGAATTGATGGATGCCTTTAAGGATTTAACGGCCATCGTCCGCAATGGCGGCTCGCTGCAAGGTGACGCTACTACCACAGACCCGGATAGTCCGAAGTGGGTTGAGTTCGCGCGTTCTATGGCGCCTCTGCAGACGCTCGCCGCCGAAGGGCTCGCGGAAATTCTGAACGCCGACGCGGGCGCGAAATGGAAAGTGCTCGACATCGCAGCAGGCCATGGGATGTACGGCGTCACGATCGCGAAGCATAACCCCAGCGCCGAAATATTCGCCGTTGACTGGCCCCGCGTCCTGGAGGTGGCGAAGGAACATGCCCAGGCCGCTGGAGTTGCAGCGCGGTACCACACCATACCCGGGAACGCTTTCGAGGTGGAATTCGGCAAGGATTATGATGTGGCGTTGCTCACCGGTTTCTTGCACCACTTCGATCCCGCCACGATTGAAAAATTACTGCGGAAGATTCATCCGGCGCTTAAGCCCTCCGGTATGGTGGCCACCGTAGAATTCGTGCCCAATGAGGATCGTGTCTCGCCGCCAACTCAGGCTGCTTTCAGTATGGTGATGCTCGGCTCTACGCGGGCAGGCGACGCCTACCCATTCTCCGAGTACGAACGCATGTTCCGCGCGGCAGGATTTTCTTCCAATGAACTTCGTCGCGCGTCCGGTCCGCAGAGTGTGATTATTTCCAAGAAATAAAATCGCAGAAAATTACTAGGGGGCGGGCACGCCGAAAGCCAAAGAAAGCAGCGTGTGCTGCTCCATTTCATGCGCCTTGTGCGAACCCGTCGCCGGGCTGGCGCTTGCGGACCGTTTTACTGACAACACCGAGCGCCCGCGCGCCAAGCGCTCGAGTCGGGGCATCAAAAATGCCAGCGCGCCCATGTTAGCTGGCTCTTCCTGTACCCACACGAACTCGCGCGCGTTCGCATGGCGGTCCATTTCCGCGGTTAACTCCGCTTCAGGAAATGGATAGAGTTGCTCTAGAGTCACAATCGCCGTCGAAGTATCTTTGCGCTTCTCCCGATCTGCCAAGAGCTCGTGCCGGATTTTCCCGCTGCAAAGCAGGACTCGCGTGGCCGATCCATCGCCGCCATTCGGAATCACGCGCTGGAATCGAGCGGCCGCAAGTTCAGCCAGCGACGAACACGCCACTGGATTGCGCAGCATGCTCTTGGGCGTGAAGACCACCAACGGTTTGCGCCATGCTCGCAGCGCTTGCCGCCGCAATAAATGAAAATATTGCGCGGCGGCGGAAGGCTGGCAGATTTGGATATTATCTCTCGCCGCAAGCTGCAAGAACCGCTCGATACGCGCGCTCGAATGTTCCGGTCCCTGGCCCTCGTACCCGTGGGGCAGTAGCAGCACAACACCCGAAAGCAAATTCCATTTGTCTTCGCCGGCGGCTACGAACTGATCGATGATGATCTGAGCGCCGTTGGCAAAATCACCAAACTGCGCTTCCCACAGCACCAGCGCCTCCGGAAAATCTCGGCTGAAGCCATATTCGAATCCCAAAACAGAGGCTTCGGAAAGCGGCGAATTGTACGCCTCGAACCAAGCCTGATCTGGCGAAACATGTTCGAGCGGCACATATTCCTTTTCCGTTTCAATATCAATCAGCGCCGCGTGCCGCTGATTAAACGTTCCGCGCCGGCTGTCTTGCCCCGTCAGCCGCACCGGCGTCCCTTGTTTCACCAGCGAGCCAAACGCCAGCGCTTCAGCCATGCCGTAATCGACTGCGCGTTTCCCACGCGCCATCTCCAACCTTTGCTCCAAGAGCTTTTTCACCTTCAAATGGATGTGAAATCCTTTTGGATAGGCCGCAATGGCTTCGCCAATCGCCGTGAGTTCACTTTCTGGCAATCCGGTGTCAACTTCCATTGCAGCGTTATAGCGGCCGCCCCTGTAAGCGTTCCAGTATTCCGGAAGCTTACGCATCGGCGGGTTCTTCTCCAACTCCAGCGCATGCTTTTGCGCCGCATCCAGCTCTTGCCGGACGCGTTCCACGATCGGTTCAGCGTCAACGCCGATTTTTTTCGCGTAAATCTGCCAAAGCTGCGGATGCGTCTGAATCTTCCGGTAGCGCAAGGGCTGCGTGATCGTCGGATCGTCCACTTCGCTATGTCCATGCCGTCGATACCCAATCAGATCCACCACCACAGGAGAGTTAAACGCGTTGCGATACTCCAGTGCCATTCGTCCCACGCGCGCCACAGACTCCGGATCCTCGGCATTGACGTGAAAAATAGGAATCGGCAAGCGTTTCGCCAGGTCTGATGAAAATCGCGAAGAATGTAAATCGCGCGGAACAGTCGTGAATCCGATCAGGTTGTTCACCATAATATTCACGGAGCCGCCGACAGTGAATCCTTCCACCCCGGCCATATTCAGTGTTTCCGCGGTGACTCCTTGCCCCGCAAACGCCGCGTCGCCGTGCATGATCACCGGAACAATTTCTTTTTTGCCGGATTCTCCGGCCCGCGTTTGCTTCGCGCGCGCGCGACCGATGGCCACCGGGTCCACGGCTTCCAAATGACTTGGGTTGGAGACCAGATGGATTCCTACTTTTCTTCCATCCGCCGCGCAAAAATCCCCAGTCGCGCCCATGTGATACTTCACATCCCCGCCGCCAAGCACGCTGCGCGGATCCACGTCCTCGAACCGCGCAAAAACCTCCGCCGCACCACGGCCCACAATATGGACCATCACGTTCAAGCGTCCTCGATGGCTCATCGCTAAGACAGCTTGTCGCGCGTCTTTTTCCGCCGCCGTGCTCAGGATCGCATCCAGCAGTGGCAGCAGAGCCGCTTCGCCTTCTAGTGAATAACGCTTGGTCCCCAGATAGCGAGTTTGAAGAACTTGCTCGAAAATTTCCGCGCGCACCAACCACTCCAAGATTCGTTCGCGATCGACTTCCGGAGCTTCGATCTCCATTCGCTCCTGAATCCACTGTCTCCGCGCGGAGTCGGCGATATGCATGAATTCCACGCCGATTGTCCCGCAGTAGAACCTCCGCGCTGCTTCAGCTTCCGGTCCTCGAACATCGAGCTCCGGCATCGCAACAGGTTTTAGATCGCCGAACGGATCCAAATCTGCTTGCAAGTAGCCCCATCGGCGAAACGCGTCCCACACCCGCTCCTGGCTTTCCTTCGATGTTGCGGACTCCACCACAGCGTGTTGCCTGCTCATGAATCTCCTCGGAATTAGCCCCTATATTATAATGGCTCTGCGGCCGAACTCGTGAGACCTGAGCCCTACTCGTTCGGCCAGTCTCCCAACAGCCGGCGGACCAAAACAAATTGGCCAAGATGATACGAATTGTGATCGACGAGCAATAGCACTTCGCGCAAAATTGTTTGTCCAGACCCATGTGGAATCGGCGCAAAAAGCTCCTGCTTCGTATCCATCACCAGGTCTCCCAACGCCTTGTTGTCCCGTTGAAATTCCTCGACGGTCTTGTCCCACGCGTCGTCGCTGGGTGGCGCGGGACTCTTTGGCCAATATCCCTCCGGCCATTTGGGCGAAGAGTGTTTCGGGTTGCGGCAAAAGTCGAGGATATCCCACTGCGCAATTCGCATATGTTCCAGAAGTTCCCATGCCGAATGAGGCGATCCCGGAGGCCTCACGCCGCGCTTTGAGTTCGAGACGCCATCGATGGCCTTCTTCCACTCTGTGTGCGCTTCACCCCAACTCACTACTTTTCGCAAATTCTCGCGCAGCTCTTTATCCATCACAATTCCCCTTTAAGATTGTCGATCGCGTACGCCAAAAAATGAAGCATTTACTTGTATCACGCGCCTGGCGCAACGTATCATTCCTGCGAATCTTTGGGAGTGTGACCCATGCCGGACTCGCTTTTTTCACGTCGCGATTTTTCGCGCGCCTTAGGTTCGCTAGCCGTCGCTTTCGCGGCACCGAACTTTCCACCTGGATTGGATGCCCGCACACCGGAACCGGCGTCTGGCAATGTTGTTCGCCTCAACTTCAACGAAAACCCTTACGGCCCTTCTCCTGAGGCGCTAGAGGCGCTCGATTCGTGCGGGCAAATAGCCGGACGCTATCCTTTCGCGGCAGAACACGAGTTCGCCGATGCGCTCGCGAAAAATTATAATATGTCCCGCGAGAATATCGCGCTTGGTTGCGGCTCTACGGAAATCTTGCGCTGTGTGGACATGGCTTTCCTCAGCCCTGGCAAAAATGTCGTCGTCGCGGAACCCACTTTTGAAGCTGTGCTCGGATACGCTCGTATCACACGCGCCGAGGCCGTAAAAATTCCTCTCACCGCCGATCATCGCCATGACCTTCCCAAAATGGCGGCTGCCTGCACTTCAAAGACCGGAGTCGTTTACGTTTGCAACCCGAATAATCCTACCGCCACGTTCGTTACGCGCGAAGAATTGGCAACTTTTATTCACGCCGTCCCATCCTCGACCCTCATTCTGGTTGATGAAGCTTATTTCGAGCTGGCCGACGATCCGCGCTACGGCAGCGTCGCCGAATGGACGCGTAAGTATCCCCATCTTGTTATCGCTCGCACATTCTCGAAGGTTTACGGCATGGCTGGAATGCGACTGGGCTATGCAGTAGGCGCCAAGGAAACAATTGCGCTGATCAACAAGCAAGCCATACAAGACAACGGCAACGCTGCCGTGCTTGCGGCGGGTCTCGCAAGTCTCAGCGACACCGATCACATCAACTCGTGCCGCGACAAACTAATCGCCACCCGCAACTGGCTCTGCAGCGAGCTCGCGAAAGACGGTCGCACTTACATCCCCTCGCAAGCAAATTTCGTCATGATCGATATGGGCACCGACGTTCTGCCCATCATCGACCAATTCGCCTCCCGAAATATTCTCGTCGGGCGCCGCTTTCCGTCGCTGGGCAACTTCCTTCGCGTCACCGTCGGCACACAGCAAGAAATGGAAACGTTCGTCGCCGCGCTGCGCGAAATCGCGCCGTCCCGTGCGTCCAAAGCTGCGTAAGACGCCAGGCGCCGGTGCGCAAAAAATGGGCCTTCCGGTCGCGACCAGGATTGCGCCCAAAAGGCCGACACAATGCGAATGCCGCTTCGTTAGCAGAACCTCAGGCCTACCTGCAATATCCCGCACATCCTAAGCCCACGGTCCCACCGTGCAGTCGCTCTCACGCTAACGGGGCGTGTTCGCTAAACCGTCATACTAGGAGGCCCTGCGGTCCGCCGTTGCTGAAAGCATTCACGGCAGAAAACCGGCCGCCCCTGCGTGGGTTTGAAAGGAACTGTCGTTTCTTTACCGCATTGTGAGCAAACAGTTTTGGTCTCGACCCGCTGCATGTTTCCCGAGGCCGCACCTACGCTCATGCTCTGTCCGCGGTTTCCCTTGCACGCCTTACACCGCTTGGGCTCGTTCTTAAAACCCTTGTCGGCAAAAAACATCTGCTCGCCGGCTGTGAAAACGAACTCCGCCGAGCAATCTGCGCACTTCAAAATCTTATCGCTGTATTCCATATGCCGCTCCAGGCTGGGAAGGAGAGGCAGCGGGACAGTTCACGCCAGTCGATCGTTGGGATTCGCCCGGGACAACTGCGGCTCCCGCCTGAGGGCTGGCACGATACTGCCGGGATGGACCCTTGGTAACTTGGCCTAATCCTGCTCACGCCGTTGCTTCTTCCGGAGACGTTTACGCGAGAGGGCTTCCTTTGCGCGACGCTTTTCACCGGGCTTCATGTAGTAGCTGTGCTTCTTGATTTCTTTGATGATGTCTTCCGACTGCACCTTCCTCTTGAAGCGCCGGAGAGCATTTTCCAAAGATTCTCCCTCTTGAATTACGACTTCTGCCACGCGTATTCACCCCCATTCCCTATTGGCTGTTAGATTAGTCTGATGGAATCAAACCAGTTTACCGGTTCAGACCCCTACCGGCAATTGTGAAGTTCTTCTAACGGAGGCTACCACCGAAGTCAAGACATATATTGTCTAAGGGTCTTAATTATCGTGTAGATACCTTCCTAGTCACTACCGTCGAGCGCTTTACGATCCAGCGTACGCTGTCGAACACTGGGAGGGAAAAACGAGGCCGAGCGTAGTGTCAGCCTCCCACGGTGCTGCTAGAATGATTTCTCCAGCTCCCCATTCCTGGAGATAGCTCCTATGGCTCCTCTGATGCGCAACGCGCTCGGCGTGCTCCTGGCAGGCGGCCAGGGTGAACGCCTGTGGCCTTTAACGCGCGACCGCGCCAAACCGGCCGTCCCTTTCGGCGGCGTATATCGCATCATCGACGTCACGCTCTCCAATTGCCTCAATAGCGACTTGCGGCGCGTTTTCGTCCTCACTCAATATAAAGCGCTCAGCCTCAACCGTCATGTTCGTCGCGGCTGGTCCGTATTAATGGGCCTGGGCGATTTCATAGAAGTCCTTCCACCGCAGATGCGCGTCTCGCAGCATTGGTATCAAGGCACCGCTGATGCCGTGTACCAGAACATTTATTCCATCGGCAGCGAGCAATCCAGTTACGTCTTCATTCTCTCCGGCGACCACATTTACAAAATGAATTACCAGAAGATGCTCGAGCAGCACGCTGCGGCCGGTGCCGACGTCACCGTAGCCACTCTCGAAGTTGCGCCTGCCGAGGCCTGCAAACGTTTCGGCGTTTTGGAAACGGACAACGATTGGCGCATCGTCGGATTCGAGGAGAAGCCCGAACATCCCAAGGAATCGCGCATTCATCCGGGAAAAGTAAACGCTTCGATGGGCGTCTATCTTTTCAACACCCAGCTCCTCTTGCCCATGCTCATCGCCGACGCAGAAAACCCTAGCTCCTCGCACGACTTTGGCAAAGACGTCATTCCACGCATCATCGAAAAATATCGCGTGTTCGCTTATAACTTCCTTGATGAAAATAAAAAGGACATGTCGTATTGGCGCGACGTAGGCACCATCGAGGCCTATCACGAGGCCAACATGGATCTCGTTTCCGTTTCGCCCATCTTTAACTTGTACGACAAAACCTGGCCGCTGCATACCTGGCAGCAGCAGTACCCGCCCGCAAAATTCGTTTTCGCCGACCCGGAACGCAAGGGCGTCGCGCTCGACTCCATCGTCGGCAACGGCTCCATCGTATCCGGCGGACGCGTCGAAAAATCCGTGCTAGGGCTGGATGTGCGCGTGAATAGCTACAGCGAGGTGGACGACTCCATCATCTTCAATCACGTGACCGTCGGCCGCCACTCCCGCATTCGCCGAGCTATCATTGACCGCCACGTGAAACTCCCCGAAGGCACCGTAATCGGCTTCGATCGCGACGCCGACCGCGCACGCTACTCCGTCACGGAAAACGGCATCGTCGTAGTCGTCCGCCCGGAATCCATGCTAGAAGAGCCCGAGTAAACCTCTCTGCGTCCGTCACTACATCCAGAAATATAGTCTTCGTCTAGTTCGGAAAAGGCGTAACCCTTATACTTGTGGAGAAACCTGGAAGCGGAGTTTTTGTAACCTAGTCATCGAGATGGGTTCTGGGCTCTTGTTTTCCATGACTCAGCAGCGGCTTTAAATTTGATAGATTGCTAGGTCCCTTAATCATTGATACGGTCCCGATCTTTGACAGTTTCTTGCCGCGAAGCCGAGCTTTTCCCGTCTTGTTCTTGTCTGTGCCCAAGGTTCCCCCTGGAAGCAAAATATCCAGCTCGCATATTTCCAACAACTTGAATGGGCTAGCTCACGCAGCGAACCAACTCGGCAAACCAAACCGGAGTGAATGTAAGCGATTCCCGGGGCCTAGTTCGTTATGCTAGTGTGAATCTCGGACTAACTTCTGACCAGTTTCCTCAGCTCCGGGTTGCGCAAGCGCAAACCCGGCCCGAGATGATCAGAGGCAGCCTGTCGTTCGCCAAAATGCTTGCGGGCAGAAGGATCAGTGACATACAGCCTCGTTTCCGAGCGCAGTCTGTTATAGACGTGATTCATGAACAACGGTTTTTGCTCTGGTTCGGAATATTCGTTCGCCTTTTTCGCGGCCGCGGGAGGCTTGTGTGGGAGAATCTCGCGCTTCGGCAACAGCTCGCAGTTCTGAAACGTCGACATCCGAGGCCACGGCTCGATCGGTTCGACAAACTCTTCTGGATCATTGCGCATCAGTTCTGGTCCGCATGGAAAGAGCTTTGATTATCGTCACGCCCGAGACCGTGATTCGTTGGCATCGGGCAGATTTCCGTTTCTACTGGCGTTGGATCTCCCGGGTTCAAAAGCCGCCAGGGAGGAGAAGAGTTTCGAAGAAGGTTCGAGATTTGATCTTCCAAATGGTCGCCGAAAACTCAACGTGGGGCGCTCCTCGCATCCATGGCGAGCTTCTCATGCCGGGATTTGATCTCTCCGAGCGAACGATCTCTCGTTGGATGAAACGAGCGCCGAGAGGTCCCGAGCCGGCTAAGCGCTGGCTTGAGTTTCTGCGCAACCATCGGGAAGCCATTGCTGCGATGGATTTCTTCACAGTTCCAACGATCACGTTCGGCTTGCTCTATGGCTTTTTCATCATCAGCCATGATCGTCGACGCATCCTGCACGTCAACGTGACCAGGCATCCACGAGCATGTGGATCATTCAGCAGTTGCGAGAAGTATTTCCGTACCGATCGAGTGCCAGCTTCCTGATCTTTGACCGGGACGCGAGGTACGGTCTGGAGGTATCGTGTGCGGTTCGGTCGATGGCCATCCGACCAGTACGAACTTCGTTCGAGAGTCCTTGGCAAAACGGAGTGGCGGAAAGATGGATCGAAAGCTGCCGACGAGATCGGTTCGATCACATCATTCCGCTGAACGAACTCCATCTGAAACGGCTGCTTGCCGATTATGTCGGCTATTATCACGACGACCGCACGCATCTCGGACTGGAGAAAGGAACCCTGACCGCAGAACTCGTTCTATAGTTTCGGGTTGCATCCTTTCTCGCAAGCGACTCGGCGGGCGGCACCATCGTTACGATCGGGCGGCCTGATCCGAATCAACGTAGCGTCGCGAAATGCCGAGGTTTCTCCATCTTAATCTGTTCACGCACCTCCGCAGACACTGCCGCGGGAGAGAATCTTCGCACTCGGGGATCCCATGCAGATTTATTTTCGAGCTGTAGCGACAGAGAATCGCGCGATTTTGGGTGCAGATACGATTTTGGCGAAGGACACGAGCATAGCAATCATTGCTGTTGCAGCCTTTTCAGCATCTGGACCGCATTGTCATTCTTCGGGTTCAGTTCGAGTGACTTCTCGTAACTCATAATGGCGAGGTCCTTTTGGCCGGCGTTCATGTAGGCTTAGACGAAAAACTAGAAGGCTCGATGGTCGGGGCGAGTGGATTTGAGCCACCGACCTCCTGGTCCCGAACCGAGAAATCGGAAATCCTAAGTCGTTTTGGTGGTGTCGCATCGGGACCAAAACCACTTTTCTTCGAACCTCTCAATTGAACCTAACTTGAACCTAAGTGGACTCTGTATATATTGCGACTATCCTGACCTCTATTAGGACATCTCATGAACCAACAAACTGAAAAACCAATCCGCCTCATCAACGCGCTCCCAGCGTTCGCAACCGAGCTTCAGCAACTTCTCACCGACAGGGGTGAACCCGAATTGGCCGCCCAAGTCCCCGGCTTGGCAATTCTAGACCGATGCCGCTGCGGGGATGATTTCTGCGCCACGTTCTACACGCAGCCTAAGCCAGAAGGTAGCTTCGGCCCCGGTCATCGGAATGTTGTCCTGACACCCGACGAAGGTATGCTCGTACTCGATGTTGTCACCGGGGAAATCGCTTGTGTGGAGGTTCTCGACCGGAAAGATGTACGGCAAAAGCTAGATGAGGTTCTGCCCTGACCTACCGACAAGGTCCCGATGGATAACTTCGCTCCAACCCTCGGGTTATTGACGCCCCTTGGACCCTTTCTTTCTCTTCTCCGCCCATCGCTTCTTCATCATTTCTGACAACCGCTTTCTACCTGCCGGGGTAAGATGGTCGCGCTTCTCTTTGCTGTGAGTGGCTCGATGGGGAACAACACTTCTCTTCGCAGCGGCTTTTTGTGACTGGCCTTCCAGTGCTGCTATGGCCTGACTGAGTCGGTCTCTTTCCCTCTTCAGTTCTGCCACGATTCTTCCTGTATCCAAGATACCCTCCTTTGGTTCGCTGCCCGTTTGCAGATTGTGAGCCCGCTTCCGCCGATACCTTTGACGAAAAGGCTCAACATCATCTCACGAGCGCTGTGGTTTTGCGATTGCTGGCTTAGGTGCAGGAACAGGACGGCTTCCGCGAGAACCAGACGCATCTGCTCCCACTACATTGTCACGTTCACAACTGCGGAGCGAATGAGCGGAATCAGAGGAGTATCATTGACCTTGATTGGGTCGGAATTCCACACGCGGCGTGGCACAGTACCGTGAGCATAGGTGAGCAGGCAAGTTTCCCAAGCCCCGTGACTCGTGAAGGATTGCCCCATCTCGATGGCACTAAGGAACCCCAAGTACACGAGAACCACTGGGACGCGCAGGCTGGCGACCTTCCATGCCCAGGCGAACCGATTGCTGAGTTGATAGCGAGAATCTGTGGATAGCCTCCACCCTTCTCCCAACTTCTGGTTAGCATCCGCAATCGCAGTATCTATCCGCTGACGGCTCTGTTCGTTCCCGGCTGCACAGCAATCCTTCCGGTTTAACTCGCCCGCATGCGCTTTCGCTTCGACCAAGACGAGTCCCTTGGACCCATTAATCATGCACGTGCTAATGATGTCCCAATTCGGAATGTTCGCATTCTGGCGGACAGGTAGCCACCAATCCGTGACGAGTTTGCATTGTTCGTCAGTAAGAAATCCGATGGTCTCGCCGAGTTTCGCTTCACGGGGGTTGCTAAAGCCCTCAGGCATGTATCGGTCCTCGTCGCGTACCTCGGCTAGCGGCTGAACAAGGGAGTTCAGGAAAGCTACAACCCTTGGCTTGCGTTGCTGTGTTGCCAGGAGACATCTGTACCGACTGCCTCTGAATTCTCGCTTCTCGAAGCAGATTTTATCTCGCTCCTCTGCCATTGCTTGCCCCCCTGTGGTTATCTTCAGGTCTGGTGAAACTCTAGCTCAATCGGAATACTGTACTCAAGTTGGGGTTCATCCTCTTTGCTCGTCAGTTGCGTTTTGATTGCGCCGCCATGAAATTCCTTAGTTGCGACCTCGTTCACACTCTTCATCGGGATCAGAACACGCCTCCCCACCCGAACTGTGCGGATCGCGTTTGAGGCAATATAGTTGTGTATCGTCCGAGGGGAAATGCTCAGCAGACGCGCCGCCTCGCGGAGACAGTCTCGCAACGTGCTGCGGGTATTGCATGGTACGACTAGGAAGTCTCGTCCGGTTGCAGTATCTTGAGTAGGTACAGGCAATCGGCTCGGAGGAAAGCATGGCGGACCAGAAGTGTGGAGACAGCGCTGCGCAGCCCGCGTCGCAGCCGGCGCCCCCTGGCGCGCATATGGTGAAGTGCGTGAAGTTTGGCAAGGAAATGCCGGGACTCGATCGCCCGCCTTGGAAAGGCGAACTCGGCAAACGAATCTACGACAGTGTCTCGAAAGAAGCCTGGAAGTTGTGGATTGAGCATTCTAAAATGGTGATGAACGAGCTTCGGTTGAATCCGCTCGACCCCGGCTCGCAGAAAATAATTGAAGAACAGATGGAACAATTCTTCTTCGGCGAAGGCGCCAAATTGCCAGAAGGTTACATCCCGCCGCAGACCAAAGCCTAGTCCGCCAGCTTGCTTCGATCCGGAATTCGATCCACGCATGAAAGGATGCGGTCAACGGGAGATGCGTCCTGTCACTGGATGTTCGATGGGCAATCGCGGCGAAAAAATGAAATGCAGCTTCGCATGCGCGGCTCGCAACGCGGATTCCGCTTCTTCCGGGGATGAACCCCGCGCAAAAATAAATCCCAAGTAACTCGAACCTTCCGGCCATGCTGCCACATAATCACGCAAGCGCGCGGTAATGCGAATTTCAGCGACGCCTGATGTTTTCTCCGCTTGTTCGAGTCCCTCCAGTCGTTCGAAAATTCCACTGTGCGGAACGGGCACCATCATCACGCCGGAGGCCGCATCCTCCCGCGCTAAATCGCTTCCGCCGAGTTGCAGCTCATGTCGAATCAGCAATTCTTCGAGAGAAATTCGCTGCGGACCAAAACGTAAAGCCCGCGAACATAATCCACCGATTGGCCGGGGAGCGGCCTCGATTGCCCATGGGCCCGCATCATTCACGCGAAATTCCGCGTGAAGCGGGCCGCTGGTCAGCCCGAGCGCGTCAACAGTTCGTTGCGCGCACTCTGCTATTGCGTGCAGCTTCTTCCGTGGCAACCGCGAAGGAGTGATGTAGATGGTCTCCTCAAAATAGGGACCTTCGAGCGGATCGGGCTTGTCGAAAATTGCTAGCACGCGCAAGCGCCCAGAATCGAGAACGCCTTCGACCGCTGTTTCTTGTCCTGGAATGTAAGCTTCGACGAGCACGCGATCGAGGTTGGGTTCGCACAGAACTTGGATGTCGGGAGATTCGAGAAGAGCGTGGATGCGTCGGACCGCCGTGGTGAATTCTTCGGAATTATTCGCGCGAATCACGCCCTGGCTCGCGGCAAGCGACAACGGCTTGACGACACAGGGAAATTTCACGCGAGGTAAGACAGTGGCCAGGTTTTCTCCCAAGCCAAACGAGAAAAATGCCGGGATCGGGACGCCGGCGGCACGCAGGATTTCACGTTGCCGAAGCTTATTGCGGCACGCTTCCACCGCTTCCGGAGGATTGCCGGCGATGCCAAGAGCCTGTGCGGCGAATGCCGCGGTCGAAGTGGGACGATCGCCGAGCGCGAGGATGGCGTTCACGGGTTTGTCGCGCAGCTCGCGCGCGATCTCCTGCGCGGACTCGCTGGGATTTTGGAAATGTAGCGGCAGCGCGCCGTCAGACCATGGATCATCGAGCTTGTGGCAGCGGTCGGTGCCGAAAACGACTTCAACGCCGAGCTTTTCTGCCGCTTCGGCGAAGCTACGCGTCTGATATCCCAGCTTGCTCGCCAGGATCAGGAGCCGCTTCGATTTTTCATTCCCAGACATTTCGAATTCGAGCCGCGTGCCCGGATAATGCGCTCAACCTTGCGGGATCATACCTAGATCCGAATACTCTCGAAAAATGTTTCCGGAGGGATGCTTCGCCCTGCATGACGGGCTTACGATGACGACAAGAGCCAAGGGCCGAGCCGCCCGGTGAGGCCTCACACAAACCCTTCGGATTGGCGCACGGTTTCGCGCGCTTTGGCGATGGCAACCAACTGGTCGCCAGTGGGCTCCGCTCAACAATACCAGGGCTCATTCAGATAGGGGATGGCGGCGCGCACGACCAGGAGGGGCTGCGCGCGTTCCGCCACGACGCTTAATCCCGGGGCGTGATGCGCTGCTTCCCAAATATTCTCGAAAATCGGCGCGCGGGAACATTTCCGTTTTTCGTCAGCATGCACCTGACGCTGAATCTCTTCACAAAGCTGGTCGACTCGCGGGTCGACGTGGCTCCATGGGTAAAGCAACGCCTCTTCATCGAAAGGTCCGATCATTTCAGGGGCTTCAGGCAGCTCCAGCAAACGCGAACCGGCAGGAATCAGCAAGCGGATGGCGAGTTGGATCGGCGCGACGCTTTCGACAAGATCGTTTTCGCGGATCACTTCGAGGAGGTCGCAGTAGCCTTCGAGCGTCGTCCATGGCGTGAAGGCCACAAACGTAGGTTGCAGCACCAAACCGGCTTCGCGAAACATTTGGACCGCGCGCAGGAAATCCGCGCGTGTGTGATGCTTATCGAGCCTTTCGAGGACAGCATCATCCACCGATTCGACAGCGCTGGTCACGAACAGGCAGCCCGCGTCGCGCAGCGCCATCAGGTTGCGCGCCTGCTGTAGCAAATGTTCAATCTTGATGGTGACGTCGTAGGTCAGTTGCGGAAATTCGCGATGCAGCGCCTCAACAATCGTCAGCGCATGCGTGGGACCATTGAAAAAGTCAGGATCGCCGAAGGTGATGTGTTGCGCCCCAGCCTCAACCTGTTGGCGAATATCTTCCAGCACCACGTCGCGATCGACAATTCGAAATGCGCCGTTGTAAACCGGCACAATCGGGCAGTGACGGCAGAGATGCTTGCAGCCGCGGCTGGCTTCCGTATAACCAACCGTGCGCGTCTCCCCGGTGGGCATGATGAGCCGCACATATTTCTCGAGTGGAATCATTCCTCCGCGATCGGGGAGTAAGAACTTCTGCCGCGCGAGAGAAATTACAGGCTCGCGTTGTTTGCCGTTCGTCTCTGCGGCAAGCCGGGCGGCCAAATCCACGAGTCCCTGCTCGAATTCGCCGCCGAGAATTGTTCCCACGCCAAGTTTGCGCAAGTACGCTTCGTTAACAGGCGCATAAAGACCGTAGAAGCAGATGTGGGCGCTTGGATTCAGTTCGCGGATTGTTCCCACAAGCTGCACCGCCAGGCGCGTCGCCGTGTGCATTGGCACGCAGAATGCGACCAAATCCGCTGCGCGTATCGGATCTTTGCGGAATGGCTCACGCGAAAGATCGAGGCAAGTGACTTCCGCTCCTGCGTTGCGGAGCCAGGCTGCAGGCGAGGCTAGACCGAACGGTTGGCGGCCGAGCTCATAGGTCGAAATTAAGACAACATTCATCAAGATGTGCTCTGATCGCCAGAGGGTCGCATTTGGTGTCGATTAGAAACGCCATTTGCAAAGCTGGCGAGGCCGACCTGACGACCGTCTTTCATCTTAATTATTGGATGCACGCTTTGACGTTTTCGCTCCGTCCTTCCTGCACTTGCAACCTCTTCTTTGAATACCGCGAATTTTCGGCAATGCAAGAGCCTGCCCCGACAATGAATTTTGTTGAAAGGATTGAAATTGGAACCATCGCTCGCGTACAGCTTCGGAATGCTCGGCTGTAATCTGCACTGCGCCTACTGCCAGAATTGGGTGACCTCGCAAGCCCTGCGCGATCCCGCCGCCGTTGTTGGCCCAATGCGGGTCACGCCAGCCGAACTTGTTCTCGATGCCCTCCGCCAGGGAGGCAGGATCATCGTCAGCACGTATAACGAGCCGCTGATCACGAGTGAATGGGCCGTGGCTGTCTTTAAGGAAGCACGCGCGGCCGGATTGGTGACTGGCTTTGTTTCCAACGGAAATGGCACGCTGCAGGTCCTCGAATTCCTGCGGCCGTGGGTGGATCTTTACAAGGTTGACCTGAAGAGCTTTGATGACCGCCACTATCGTCAGCTCGGCGGGCGCTTGGAGCCCATCCTGGATACCATTCGACGCTTGCACGAGATGGGCTTCTGGCTGGAGATCGTTACGCTGGTGATTCCCGGGTTCAACGACTCGGATGACGAACTGACGCGGCTGGCCGAGTTCCTTGCGGGCGTGTCGCCGGATATTCCTTGGCATGTGACAGCGTTTCACAAAGACTACAAAATGACCGATCCAGAGAACACCAGTGCGGAGACTTTGATACGCGCGGCAGAGATTGGCAAGAAAGCCGGACTCCGCTACGTCTATGCAGGGAACCTGCCGGGCGAGGTGGGCGACTTGGAGAACACACGTTGCCCGAGCTGTCGGGAACTTCTCATCGAACGTTACGGCTATGTGATCACGGGCTACTATCTCACTCCTCAGGGTTGCTGCCCGTCTTGTGGCGCGAGAATTCCTGGGAGGTGGGACCCCGCGTTTCGACGACAGGTTACCTTCCGTCCATTTGTGCCGCACTTGCGCCCTCGATCAGATTTGCTTGTGCTGGACTCCTAAGAAGCCACCTCATTTCTTGGCTCTCGTAGCGAGAACACGTATGGCACCCAGGGAGGAACCAAGAAGACCGCCACGGGAAGGCGGTCTTCAGAAATGCGAACCTTTTGACAATCCAAACTAATCTAGGGAGACTTAAAGTTGATTTGGGCGCCGGAGCAGCCTACCATGTGCCCCACAAGAAAGCGGCCTCGCCATGCAACCTTCCATCAAATCAAAGGGACCCGCTGACGCCTTCGGCAGGCCTCTTCTCAACCTGCGGATTTCGGTTACAGACCGTTGCAACCTCCGTTGTCGCTACTGCATGCCTGAGGAAGAGTACGTCTGGCTACCGCGCGAAAAATTGCTGAGCTTCGAAGAGATCAGCGAGCTGGCCGGCATCTTCACTGAAGTCGGCATCGAGAAGGTGCGCTTGACCGGCGGTGAGCCGCTTCTGCGTAAAGACCTTCCCGTGCTGGTTAGGATGCTGGCGCAGAACCCGCGAATCAAGGACTTAGCTTTGACCACCAACGGCGTCTTGCTGGCCGGGCAAGCGCAGGCGCTCTGTGACGCCGGCCTGCACCGCCTGACGGTCAGCCTGGATACGCTCCGCCCGGACCGCTTCCTTGTGTTAACTCGACGGGACGCCCACGCGCCGGTGCTCCGCGGGATCGAGGCGGCCCATCAGGCAGGCTTCCGAGCGCTGAAGATAGACGCCGTCGTGGTGCGCGGCGCCAACGAAGATGAACTCGCTGACCTGATCGAGTTCGGAAAGCGGGCCGGTGCCGAAGTGCGCTTCATCGAATACATGGATGTCGGTGGGGCGACGCAGTGGTCCAGGAGCACGGTGGTTTCGCGGGCGGAGATCCTGGAAGCGCTCAGCCGGCGCTACGGCCGGATCGAGCCGGTGGTGGAGGATAGTTCCGCGCCCGCGGAGCGGTTCCTCTTGGCCGACGGGAACATCTTCGGCATCATCGCTTCCACAACCACACCGTTCTGCCAACGCTGCGACCGGAGTCGCCTGACCGCAGACGGGATCTGGTACCTGTGCCTTTACGCTCAGAACGGAACGGATCTGAGGAAGTCTCTCCGCAGCGGCGCCACCCGGGAAGAGATCAAGTCCCTCATCGTGAGCCAGTGGGCGAAGCGAACCGACCGCGGCGCCGAAGAACGCAAGGATTTGCCGTCGCGAGGGGTGTTGGTCGAAATCCAACAGCTCCGGAAGGATCCCCACTTGGAAATGCACACGCGGGGAGGTTAGGCGCGACCTTGCTGCGCACAAGGCCCACCGTAGCCCTTCTGGGCGCGTTTTAGCGGCAGCGTCGTCGTTCAAACGCACTACACGTAGAAGTGCCGCTCGCGCCCGCCACATTCCGGGCGTATTGTCGCCTACTCGGACATAATCGTCGGACCCGATTTACCCAACGGTCGCACGTTCCAAGTGTTCCGAACTCTAAGGAAACGGAGGTCACTGCAAGCATTTGAAAAATCGGGAGAAGTTGGCTCCCCCGGGCTAGATTCGAACTAGCAACCCTTCGGTTAACAGGTTTGATTTCAAATCCATAAGTCATTGTTCAGCCGTCGCTTAGGGTTGCAGGGAAGCCAATCTTCTCCCTCAAATGCTCCGAAGTTGTTCCAAGATAATCGCACGAATAAGAGTGTCGAAAAACGACGGTTCCTCGCCGACCTACTCCCTAAATTTACAACTGAGCTTTGGCAACTTCTCGAAGAGCAGGCCGAACCGGACTCGGCTGCGCAGGTCGGGATTGATGATTCTGGACCGTTGCCGTCGCGCGGATGACTTCTGCGCTACCTTTTACACACAGCCTAAGCCTATGGGTATCCGTTCGTGACGATGATCACACAGTTGCGTGACCCATCCCACAGTCTCCCGCAGCCAGAGCGGAGATACTTAGGTTCGAGGCTTCGCAAGAGGCCTGTATGGTAGACTCAAAATTGGTGCGACGATCACTCATTCTCGCGTTGGCGTTGAGCGTTGTAGGGCTAGGGCCGGTGCCACTTTCGGCTTGCGCACTACATACTTCGAAGCTAGCTGAATGCGCGACGCCAAAGACTCAATCCCGATGCGACCGGATGAACATGGTCCAGACCGGCCCGCAACTCGTCAGAGCATCGGAATCGTCCTGCTGCTCTGTCTCTAAGCCCCCAATCCCGGAATTACGGCTGGCGACTTCGGATTTTCCCCAAGCGGCTCCCATTAGGCTTCTCGATGGAACGGGAAACACTCCCCCCTTCAAACATTCGCTGCCAATCCCCACTGCGCCGGAGCTCTCTCCTCCTACCCTTCAATCTCTTCTCTGCACATTCCTGATCTAAAGCGTCCTAATCGCCTGTCGTATTGGGCACTTGTGTCTCGTTGTGTACAGGTTGGCAACGCTCGTGCCGGTTCCCTCTCTGCACTGCCGGGCCGTTGGCCCCGGAAAGGACAGCTTATGAAAATCAGGTCCGCAGTGATTCTGGCAAGCTTTTTCCTTCTGTTGACCGCAGCACTCGCGCGGGCGCAGGAGGTAACTGCGCCTGGTCAGCCTGCGAAGCTCGCTGATCTTCTCGCCGAGGCCGAACGAAACAATCCGCAGATACAGGCTGCGCGACACGGCTGGGATTCCGCAAAGCAGGTTCCGACACAGGTGTCGACATTGCCCGATCCGCAGTTCGTCCTGCAGCAAATGAATGTCGGCAGTCCTCGGCCTTTCTCCGGCTATACGAATAGCGATTTTGCTTACGTGGGCCTCGGTGTTTCGCAAGATCTCTCATACCCCGGAAAACTGCGCCTGCGCGGTGAAATTTCCAAAAAAGATGCCGATATGACCCAACAGAAATACGAGTCAGTCCGCAGGGCAATTCTTGCGGAGATGAAGATGGCTTACTTTCAGCTCGGCTATCTCGCCAAACGGCAAACGATTCTGGTGGGAGACGGAGATTTACTTCAGCAAGTCGAACAGTCTGCCGAAGCCCGGTATCGAAACGGAATGGGAAACCAGCAGGAGGTCCTGCAGGCGCAACTCGAACGCACCAAGCTGCTTCGAGAAATCACGATGAACCAGCTGGAAGCGGGAAAGGTTCAAGCGGAAATCAAGCAGCTGCTCAACCGTTTGCAATCCTCGCCCGACATCGAGACCATCGAACTCTCGGAAACCGGCCTTTCCTATACCTACGACCAATTGCTGGCCGCGGCGAGCGCAAACAACCCCGAAATCGCTGGGGCGCAAAGAATGGTCGAGAAACAGGGACTGCAAGTGGACCTCGCCAAGAAGGACTTCTACCCCGGACTTCAACCTTCAATACATGTGGCAGCGCACCGACCCTACGCAGTTTCGCGCCTATTACCAGTTGACGCTCGGCGTCCGCATTCCGATCTATCGTGGACGACGCCAACAGCCCGAACTAGCTCAAGCCGAAGCGGATCAGAGCCGCGCGAAAAGCGAGCACGAAGCGCAGACACAACAAATCGCCTTTCAGCTTCGCCAGTAGTTCTTAGGGGCCGAAAAGTCGGCTGAACTTCTTAAGATCTACCGCGACGGATTGATTCCTCAAGCGCGCGCAGAACTGCAAGCCGGTATGGCTGCGTATCAATCGAATCGCCAGGATTTTCAGGCCCTGCTCGCTTCCTTCCTCGGCGGAATCCACTCAGGATGAATTTCGATGAACCCTTCAAGCGCCTGTTTGTTACCGCCGCCGACAAGCCAGTCCGTCAGGTCTTTCGCGCCGGGCAACTCGATCACCTTGAGCGATTGGACTTTGTCGGCGAGCGATGCGGCGACTTGCTGGGCATGTTTCCGGCCTGGCTCATCGGCGTCCGCGATGATGACGACGCGCTTTCCGCGCAAAGGCTCGGAATATTCGCCGCGCCACTTGCCAGCTCCGCCAGGGTTACACGTCGCGACGAAGCCGAGTTTCCGCGCACTCTCAACGTCGCGTTCACCTTCCACGATGATGATGAATTCCGCTTTCAGGGCTTCGAGCAAGTGAAACAGCACGCGGCGCGTGCCCTCCAAGTTCCAGATCCATCCGCCCTTGCCGTCCGGTCTGCGTTGCCGAAAGTCCTTCGGCTCGCGGCGCTCTACCACGTAAAGCAGCTCGCTCGTTTCGTTCGTGTAGTGGTACTCGGCGATCACACGCGAGCCGTGAGGTGTCTCAACGAACAGATCACATACTTCAACCCCCGTAGCCTTGCAGATGGATTGCACCGAGCAACCGGCGTGACAACAGAGAAGAATTTTTTCATCAGATTCCCTGATTGACAGGGAAGGGCTTTTGTCGGCGTGCGCGGGACAGAGAGCCTGCCAGCCGGTTCCGTTGCACCGAACGCCCCGTAGGCGAGCGAGAAGGGCTTCCGCATTCATCGCCGCTCTTCACGCGCTGGAACAGTGTTGCGCTCGATAAACTCCGTTATCGCCGCTGCTGGAATACGCACTGCCCGCCCACAGTTCACGCGCGGAAGTTTGCGCCGCGACACCCACGCTCGAATCGTCGCAACCTTGAGACCGAGCAACTCGGCAGCTTGTTGAACAGTGAGTAGCTGAGTCATCCCATTTACCCCTGCGCGGGATGGTGCCCTACTGATTGTGGGAGAGTCGATTGGAGAGTCTCGGAGAGTCTCGGAGAGTCAGCTTGGCAGTTCCTGAACATCAACTCCTAGAGAATCTGCCAATTTCTTGAGCGTTGACTTGTACGGTGCGGTCTTACCCTTGAGGTAGTCGCTAGCAGTATGGTAGTCCACTTCGGAATTGTTCGCCCAGTCGAGAATGGACCAGCCTCTCTTGCCGAGAATCGGCATGACAAATGATTCTCGGTCGTTTGCCGGCACCTTTTCTGGGACCGGCACCGCCGTTTCTAGCTGATCGCGCGTGATAAGCTCTAGCTTTAGTTTGGCAATCTGAGAATTCGCTTCGGCGAGCTTGTCCCATTCGGGACCTCCTGCGTATTGGGCAGTAAGACTGGCGCTACCATCTTCGAGGTAAGGGAACGCAGCCAGCAAAGCATTGCGGCGCGTTTCCCATCGCTCTATTTCACCTCTTAATTCAAGCGCGGAAATCTTACTCAGGTCCGGTTGAAGTTCCATCTACCACCTCCCGCGTGGTATCCCGATTGTTTGGAGTGAGCGCGGCAGGCAGGCCGGGATGCACCGCCTTTCGGGAGCGACCCTAGCCGCGCACGTTCACCTTAACACTTGACAACCTACCGGGCAAGTATTAACATGCCGGGTAGGTTATGATAAAAGACACTGATAAAGTGATCCGGCAGTACCTCACTGAGATTGCCCGTAAGGGCGGGAAAGCACGGGCCAAGAAGTACGACAAGGCGACTTTGAGCAAATGGGCCAAGAAGGGCGGCAGACCGAAGGGCAGCGGCAATAAGGAGAAGTGACCGATGATCTACAAGCGCGGCAAGTTCTACTGGTACAAGTTCATGTGGAACGGCGAGCTCGTGCGCGAGTCCACGAAGCAGGGCAATGACAAGGTGGCGCGCAATATGGAATCGGCGCACCGAACTTCGTTGGCAAAGGGCGAAGTGGGCATCCGAGAAAAGAAGCCTGCCTCGATCTTGTCAGATTTCATTGAGAAGCGATTTGAGCCATGGGCGAAAGCGAGGTTCGAGAAATCCTCGCCCAAGACTTGGCGCGATTACTACCGTGTGGGACTGGTCGCAATCAAGAATTACAAGCCACTGGCTGGGGCTGCTCTTGGCGAGATTACCAGCGAAGCCGTAGGCGATTTTGCTACCCATCGTCAGTCATTGGGGTTGCAAGTCAGTACGGTGAATAGTTCGCTCCAGGTCTTGCGCCGAACTCTCCGACTGGCAGTGGAGTGGGGCATAGCGGAATCTGCGCCTATTGTCAAAATGCTTCCGGGCGCACGACATCGAGAGCGGATTGTCACTCCGCAAGAGCAGGCTAAGTACTTGGCAGCGGCCCTCGAACCACTCGGGTCAGTTGCCGAGGTACTCGTCGAGACGGGTCTTCGCCCCGAGGAGTGTTTTCGACTCTGCTGGGAATCACTGACTTGGACAAATGGACGGTACGGCACCCTTCTGGTCACTCACGGAAAGACGGCTGCGGCGCGACGGGTCTTACCGATGACGCCGCGAGTCAGAAATATTCTAGAAACCCGTTGGGAACGCGCTGGAAAACCGCTGGAAGGTTGGTTGTGGCCTGCACCGACGCATAGCGGGCACCTGGAAGGGTCCAGCATAAAGAAGCAACATGCCAAGGCTCTCAAAGCGAGCAGAGTGCGACCTTTCGTTCTCTACTCGCTGCGGCACACGTTTCTGACGCGACTAGGAGAATCTGGCTGCGATGCTTGGACTCTAGCGCGGATCGCCGGGCACAGTTCTGTTGCGATGTCCACGCGCTACGTCCACCCGTCCGAGGACGCAGTTCTCGCAGCAGTTGAAAGGCTGGGTGGGCACAAAATTGGGCACAGTGCGGGAACGCCCGCGACGGAGACCGCACAGCCGAGGCTCCTACCTTCATGATTCTCTTGGGGAAAATGGTCGGGGCGAGTGGATTTGAACCACCGACCTCCTGGTCCCGAACCAGGCGCGCTAGCCAGGCTGCGCTACGCCCCGAATAGTAATGACGACCGCGAACAGTTTATCGTGCATTCACCATCGACCGCAACCAATCGTATCGCACAGCGCACCAACGCAAGGAACGTCCGCGCTTCGTGACGGCCATTGTGGCGTCCAGATAGCGTTGGAAAAGCGAATGCAACTGATTTAAGCTCCCGGACGTGACTTGGGGCACTTTTCACAAAAGCAGTGAGTCACCGGAGGATTTCATGTCGGTTTCGAAGTTTGCCACCATTCTCGTTTTCTCTTTCAGTTTCGCGATCGCATCTGCGAGCGCGCAGGATCAAACACAGTCGAATGCGCAGCCGCAAACCCAATCGCAAACGTCCCAAGCTCCCGCAACTCCTCCGGCTCCGCCCCCCGCGAGGCCGGCAGATGTCTCCTCGCCCGACGCAATTCTCGCAGCTACCTACGACGTGATTTCAGGCCCGCCAGGAAAACGCGATTGGGATCGCTTTCGCTCACTATTTCTTCCCGGCGCGCGCTTGGCTGCGGTCATACCCGCAAAGGAGGGCGCCGGACTCTCCGCCCGCTCCTTCACACCGGAGGAGTACACCGAGTTTGGCGATCCTTACTTCGCGAAGAACGGCTTCTTCGAAAGGGAGGCGTCGCGCCACGCAGACCGCTATGCCAATATCATGCAAATCTTCAGCACCTACGAATCGCGCCACGACATAAAAGATCCCAAGCCCTTTGCGCGAGGGATCAATAGCTTCCAGCTTTTCTTCGATGGGAAGCGATGGTGGGTCGTCGACATCTTCTGGCAAGAAGAAACTCTCGAAGCGCCTTTGCCCGAGGAATTTCTGCCCAAAGCGCACTAGGAATCTACAGCGCGACGGGGACGCACGCTGCTCCCGCGCGCCCGTCGCGCATTTCGCTCAGTACCGCGCGGAAAGTCTCCGTCGATTGTTTAGTGAAAGTTATTTCGTGATGATTGGCAGCGGAGTCGCCGACGGCGGTGCGGTGGCTGCCGCAGCTCCGGGCTTCAGCGCTTCTTGCACTTCCGGTGGGAGTTTGTCGGCCCGCGCCATTAATGCGCTCACTTGCCAAATTTGCAGATCCGTAAGCGACGCGCCAAATCCAGGCATCCCGCTCAGCCGAATCCCATTCTTTACTTTCCAATAGGTTTCTCCGGCGGGATCCTCCGTCACCGTTTCTTTCACTGTCAAAAGTTGTGGCGGCTTGGGAAACATCCCGTTCGCCGCGGCGGAGGCGGGTTGCTGCAGCAAACCATGGCAGAACGCGCAATTTTTCTGGTACAGGTCCGCTCCTGTTATCAAATCCGCCGTGGTAAAAGTTGAAACGTCCCGCTGAGGCGCCTCCTTGTCGATCCGCGCGTGCAATGCCATCTTTGCAAGAGTTTTCTCAAACGGCATTTGCGGATCTGACGTGCCTACCGGCGCACGCCCGCTCTTAAAGTAAAATATTGCGCCGAGTACGATAAGAAGCAGTGTGACCAGTATTCCAGTGAAAAAACCTCGCATCAGGATTCCTCTCTTTGAGCCGTGGACACCCTCGCCCTTAAGAACCAGCCTCGCCCATCTGTTTATGTCCGCGCGACGCGCATTATAGAGCAGAGCAGGCTTTGGGAACCGATGTGATTCCACTCACTGTTTTGAAGAGTCGCTGGCTGGGTTTGCCTGGCGTTCCCCGCGCATACCAACGCCGATTTGCATCGCCGTATTCTTCGGGAACACCACGTCACGGCCGCGCGCTATAAAGTTCGAATAGATCGAATGTGCGGCCCCGAAGGATCCCATGGCCATCCCCAGTGCCGTGGAATGTACGGTGAGACCGATTACGATGCCGACCAATTTAAATCCGGTAGCCCCGCCGGCGGCCCGGGGCCCTGTATCTCCGAACGTATCTCCGAGGAAAGACACAGCGCCTAATCCCACCGAGACCGACGTGGTCAAGAATCTGGTCTTCGGAGGACTTGCCTGCGCGCCGCCTTCCGCGTCGAGAACCACATTCTGCCCGCTCGCGCTCTGCACGCCCTCCAGGCTGGCCTGAATTTTAGTCGCCACTCCGTCCTCCAGGACCACATCGTGGAAGACGATCCGCAATTGGCCGCTGCGGCTCATATAGCCCGCACGCCGAGCCTGAAGCACCGTGCCTTTCAAAAGAGTACCTTGCGGATATATCAGGCGGCCACCATCGAACAGCGGCCGTGAAATCATTGCTTCTACCTCATCGCCGTTGTGGGAGGTTGCTGAACTGAGCGAAGTCACCAGGCGCGCGTGCACGAAACTTCCTGGCGGTGGAGCTGTACCGACGGACGCGGCCAGTTCCGGAGTCACCGCCTCCGTCCCAAAATTCAACGGATCCTGTAGTTCGGCAAAATAAACCGTTCCGGCATCGATATATTGGGGATGAACTGGAAGTTGGGCAACTGCATATCTTTCGACTTTGTGAACTTTCCCAGGCTGTTTTACCTGCTGCATCGCAGTGTTCCATTCCTGCTTGGCTTGCTCCTTCGCTTCCTTGGCTTTTTGCGACGCAGCGTCTTTCACACCCTTTTTATTTTCGTCCGCTGCGGGTATAAAGCGGATTGTCTCCCCCGAACCAGGAGTGATGATCGTGTGAATCGGGATGTGCTTGCCATCAGTGAGGACGAGTTCTGTAAAACCCACGTGAATTTTGTGAGGAGGCGTGAAATCGGCATCCAGCGCTTCGAGAGTTCGTCTTCCGCCTGAAACCGGCTCGATATCGGTAATCTGTCCCGTTACTTCAGTTCCAACCGGAATCACCAACCGGTCAAACGCGTACACAGGATCGACTATGTGGCCGTGTAACGGCTGGCCAACTTTCTGTATCCGAACTTCGTTGTCGAGCGCAACTTGCATCGGCGTGCCTTTGGGCACAGTGAGAGGAATTGTCTCGGCCTTCGGAGTTGCAGCTTCGACATCATGTCTATGACTCGGTTCCAGACCCGAATCAGAGCTCGGCGTCGAAACGGGCGGAGAGGTTGCGTCTTGCACCCGCGCGCCTTCTACACAAGTGCATGCGAGAAGAACCATGAAAATCACGCGCTTCAACGTCATCCTATATCTCCGCGCGATCTGGAAGCCGCCCGACATTTGATGTCCCTATTCTAATCCCGGTTGGCCGCTGAGTCTCGCTAGAGGAATGGTTTGTTCCAACCCTTGAATCACCCTTGCGGTGTGCGCCGCGATGCGGACAGAATACGCAGCGTCTCGGAGGACATCATGTTTCAAAATGACTTGCTGAAAGGCCGCACTATTCTCATCACGGGAGGAGGAACGGGCCTCGGTCGCTCGATGGCCTTACGATTTGCCAGTTTGGGAGCAAATCTGTTTCTCGTTGCCCGCCGCGAAGAGCCGCTGAAACAAACCGCCGGCGAAATTCGAGCCAGGGGCGCGCGTGCCGCGTACGCGCAAGCGGACATTCGCGATTTCGAGGCAGTCGAAAAGAGCGTGGAAGTAGCGGAAAAGGAATTTGGCCACGTGGACACGCTCGTCAACAATGCCGCCGGAAATTTCATCGCGCGTACCGAAAAACTTTCACCAAATGCATTCAACGCCGTGGTCGGCATCGTTCTGCAAGGCACATTCTTCTGCACCCTGGCGCTGGGAAAGAAATGGATCGCCTCAAAGCAGCCGGGAACCGTGCTGAATATCGTGGCAACGTATGCCTCGGCGAATTCCGGATCGGGATTCGTGGTGCCTTCCGCATGTGCGAAGGCCGGCGTTTTGGCCCTCACGCGCTCGCTCGCGGTGGAATGGGCGCGCCACCAGATTCGGCTCAACGCGATTGCGCCAGGACCGTTTCCCACCGAGGGCGCCTGGTCTCGCCTGCTACCCTCAAAGGATCTCGAAGAGCGCGCAAAAAATTATCATCCAATGAAACGCTTCGGCCGCCACGAGGAACTCGCCAATCTGGCGGCTTACCTATTGAGCGATCAGGCCGCTTACGTGAATGGCGAATGTGTCGTAATCGACGGTGGCTTATGGCTGCGCGGCGCCGGAGAATTCAATGACTTCGTCGATCTGCCCGACGCTGCGTGGGACTTGCTCGAACGCGCGAGAAATTCCAAAAGCTGAATTTCTGTCCGATCACGGCTCGGTCCGCACAGTGCTCCTCTTGTCCGAAGTGCATCATTAAGATTGCCCTCCGAGCTTCTCGCTAAGACCGCGCCTTAATTCCTTGGTAATACGGCTTTTTGCCCTGCCATCCCTGCCGCAAACGCCCTTCAAGATTGGTACTTTCGGTCTATTGCCTCTGCCGCTTCGGAAAGCTACTTTGACCTCGCGACAGTAAGAAAGGTTCTGGCCTTGCCAGGGAGGCAGGGGTGTGTACCGTTTAGACACACGCCTGAAAGAAACTCCCTTGACGGCATAAGACCACCTATAGACTCGCCGCGGTAACTTTCCCTCGGAGGGTCTATGAACAGGTGGTTAATGGTAGTCGTATTGGTATTGCTGGTTTTAACCAGCGCAGTGGGTCTCAGTGCATTAACGACCCAAGGAACGCTGGCCAACACCGGCAGTCCAATGCCGCCTACACCTTGGTTGGCTAACACGGGAAGTCCGATGCCGCCTACACCATGGGCGAACACCGGCAGCCCGATGCCGCCAACACCTTGGTTGGCCGCTAACACCGGGAGTCCGATGCCGCCAACGCCTTGGAAATAGTCAGGGTCGGTTCCGCGCAAGCGGATTAGGGGTCAGGGCCGGTTCTGGATAAGGAACCGATATGCAGCTTGGCCCGGCTGATTATTTGATTTGGATTGCAAGCTTCACCCTAGAAGCTTACGTGGTGGTGTGCCTGGCCTTCCATAAAGATACTTTCCGTTATTTCTCCTTGAATCTCTATATGTTAGCCGCAGCACTCGTCACCTTGGGCCATTACGTTACCTTTCATACCTATGGCTATTCGTCTCTACAGTATCGCTACTTTTACTACTACTCGGAAAGTTTGCTGATCGTCCTGATCTACTTCACGGTAATGGAGCTTTACCAGCACGTCTTCCGAGAGATGAATGTCAGCAGATACATTCGCGGCGCGGCTGCTCTCTTATTGGCTGCCACCGCTTTCTTTTCCTATGCGGTCGTGCGCCAGAATAAGGACCATTTGACCAGCCATTTCGTCGTCGAGCTCGGACAAAATCTCTATTTCGTAGGCGTGGTGCTTACATATCTTCTATGGGGAGCGATCTTAAAGCTTCGAGAGACCCGCACACGCCTGATCCAATTGGTGCTTGCGCTCGGCGTTTACTTCAGCGCTACCGCGGGCACCTACGCTTTGCGGAACCTCTTCCCCAGTTTGCAGGAATCATTTCTGCGGTGGGTGCCACCACTCATAGGCACGTGGCTCCCCTTGGCCTGGGCTTACACATTTTCCAAGATTCCGGAAGACGCTCGCTTGGCCGCAGCTCGCTTGATGGTGAAGGCCCGATGATCATCGCGGCCATTATCTGCGTTTTCTCGGTTGCGGCTTTCCTGCAATTCTTTGTCTGGCACTGCCGGTCGATACTGGCATCCAGCCGTAGGATCGAATTGTCTGAACGCGTGCGCGAAGTTGCCGGCGTCGAAGATCGGGATTTCAGCGCGGATGATTTCCATCGGCTGCTTCAACTAGTCCGGCTCTGCCCGGAACGCGGCGACGACCGCGGCGAGATTCGCGCAGTGGGCACGTATTACGGTCTGCTGAACGTTCTTGGACGATTGGCGCGACAGACGCTTCCTCCGGTCGCGGACTGGGCCCAACAGGAGCGCGAAAGCTGCTCGCACTTTGCGGCTGTCGCACTCGACCGGCGAATTTCCTATAGTCGTGACCTCTTCACCCAACAAATCGCAGATCGTCTGTAATCCACGCCCCGCCTCCGCGCGCTCTACTTCGTTCAGGCCGATGCTCGACCCCTCAAGGCTCGGCTGATACCATGCTGATTACCGGACCGATTGGCTAAATACAGCTCCTCGCACGACCCATTGGCGTGGTCGATGAAAACATCACTCGAACAGTCGGTGCTTCATAACATTCGAAACGCGAAAATGATTGCGCCCGGCGACCGCATTGGCGTTGCCACCTCGGGCGGTCCTGATTCGGTGGCGTTGCTTCGCATCCTGCGAAACATTTGCGGAGATTTGGGTGTCACATTACTTGTCGTCCATTTCGACCACATGCTGCGAGGCGAAAACTCCAACGCGGATGCGCAGTTCGTTGAGGACCTGGCCCGCGAACTGAATCTGCCATTTGTGTCTGCGCGCGAGGATGTGGCCGCGGCAGCGGCTCTCCACGGCTGGAATCTTGAAGACGCCTCCCGACGCCTTCGCTACGCGTTCTTCGAGCGCGTTTGTGGCGCCGGACAAGCTACGCGCGTTGCCGTGGCACACACGGCCCAGGACCAAGCCGAAACCGTTCTCGCGCATTTGATTCGCGGAACCGGGCCCGCTGGCTTAGCCGGTATTTATCCGGTGACAGGATCAGTCATCCGGCCGCTGCTGAGAATCGATCGCCAGGATTTGCGTGCCTATCTCCGAGATCTGCATCAAGCTTGGCGCGAAGACGCCACAAACCGTGACACAACACGGATGCGCGCACGCATCCGCGAACAACTCATTCCCGTCCTCGAGCAGGATTTCACGCCGGCCATCGTCTGGCATCTGGGTGAACTCGCGCGCCTGGCCAGAGAACAGGAATTGTTCTGGTCCACAATCCTGGAAGACTGTTTTCACACCCGCGCGCGAAAAATTGGCGAGACGGCAGCTATCACCGTTCGCGACTTGCTGTCACCGATTGATCTGAGTTCAGATTCGAGCCTTTCGCCGGCGGCGTCTAAGTCCAGCAACGCCTCACCCTTGCGAACGCTCACCGAACGCCTAATCCGCCGTCTTTATCAAAGTGTCCGCGGCGACCGCAAAGATTTAACCGCTGAGCATGTAGAGCAGGTTATTCGACTGGCTACTGGGCCCACTAGTCGGCGCCATTTGGAGCTGCCTGGCAATATTGTTGTGGAACGTCGCTTCGACGACCTGATTTTTTCGCGAGAAGAGCCGGCTGGATCCTCCGCGTCTGTGGAAACCTTTGCGGAACCGAGTGCGTATCAATATGTTGTGAGCCTGCCGACCAGCGGCACAGCCGTTGTTTCCGTTCCGGAACTTGGAAGTTGCTTCCGTTTGAAAGTGGTTGACTGGGCTTTGCAGCAGCGCGACACTAAAAGCGACGGCCAAGCTTTCGATGCTGCCCTCCTCCGCAGTCCCTTAATTTTGCGGAATTGGCGGCCGGGTGACGCCTACAAACCGCGCGGTCGCCGGCACGTCAGAAAATTGAAGCAGATGTTCTCTGAGGACCGCATTCCTGGCCATGACCGCGTGCTCTGGCCCGTGCTGGAATGCGCCGGACAAGTGATTTGGACTCGGGGGATGCCGCCAGCGGATGACCTTTGCGCGAGTGAAAGTACATTAGTTGCAGTATCAATCGAGGAACACCCGCTTGAAAACCGTGTTCATTCTTAGCGTGCATTCGCCGGCGTTCCTGATGCATCTAATCAATTGTGAGGTAGAATTAAAGCAGGACCAAACGGGGTCCTTCTAGTAAGCCAGAAGGTGAGGTAAGACAGTGAACTCAACAGTTAGAACAATTCTCTTTTGGCTTCTGATGATTCTGCTTGCGGTCGTATTGTGGAAAATGGCTTCCACCGGTGGTCAAACCGCTCGCGAAGATGAGCCAAGCTATACCCAGTTTCTCGCCAAGGTGCAATCCGGCAATGTTAAGGACGTCACAATTTATCTCGCACCAAACAGCGCGGAGATTCAAGGCGAATACCGCGAGCCGGCCGGAAAATTCAAGGGCGTAACGATCGCCAATACGGCCATACCGGACATAACCAAAGCCCTTCAGGATCACAACGTCCTTTATAACTACAAGGAAGTAAAGAACGCGGATTGGATGACGTTCCTCGTGAATTTCGCTCCGCTAATACTTCTGGTCCTTTTCTGGGTTTTCATGATGAAACAGATGCAGGCCGGCGGTAACAAGGCGCTGAGCTTTGGGAAATCGCGCGCGCGCTTGCTGACTGCGCAGCAGAAGAAAGCAACGTTCAAAGATGTCGCGGGAATTGATGAACCCAAGGAAGAGCTTTACGAAATTATCGATTTCTTAAAAGATCCGCAGAAATTCCAGAAGCTCGGCGGACGCATTCCTAAGGGCGTACTGCTCGTCGGCCCTCCGGGAACCGGCAAGACTTTGCTGGCCCGCGCCATCGCGGGCGAAGCGAACGTTCCTTTCTTCTCCATCTCCGGCTCTGATTTCGTGGAAATGTTCGTGGGCGTGGGCGCCAGTCGCGTGCGCGATCTGTTCGAGCAAGGCAAGAAGAACGCGCCATGCATCATCTTCATCGATGAAATTGACGCCGTCGGCCGCCATCGTGGCGCCGGGCTTGGCGGTGGGCATGACGAGCGAGAACAAACTTTGAACGCGTTGCTGGTCGAAATGGATGGCTTCGAATCAAACGAAGGTGTCATTCTCATCGCCGCCACAAACCGTCCCGACGTTCTCGATCCAGCCCTCCTTCGTCCCGGACGGTTCGATCGCCGCGTTGTAGTTCCGCGTCCTGACGTGAAAGGCCGCGAAGAAATCCTCCGCGTGCACACGCGCAAGGTTCCCTTGTCCGAAGATGTAGATCTTTCCGTAATCGCACGCGGCACTCCGGGATTTTCGGGCGCCGATCTTGCGAACCTGGTGAACGAATCCGCTCTGTGGGCCGCGCGCCAGAATCGCAAGTTCGTCGCTATGTCCGACTTCGAAATGTCGAAGGACAAAGTTCTGATGGGCGTCGAGCGCAAGTCCATGATTCTGTCGGACGAAGAGAAGCGCAACACCGCCTATCACGAAGCCGGTCACGCGTTAGTCGCCGCCATGACTCCCGGTGCCGACCCGCTTCATAAAGTCACCATCATTCCGCGCGGAATGGCTCTCGGCGTAACCATGCAGTTGCCCATCGACGACAAGCACACTTACACCAAGGAATTTCTCGAATCGCAACTCAGCGTTCTCATGGGTGGACGCGCTGCCGAGGAAATTTTCCTCCATCACATCACCACCGGCGCTGGAAACGACATCGAACGCGCCTCTGAAATCGCGCGCCAGATGGTTTGCGAATGGGGTATGAGCCCGTTGGGACCGCTCACCTTTGGTAAGAAAGAAGAAGCCATCTTCCTGGGCCGCGAAATCACTCAGCATCGCGACTACTCCGAAGATACTGCGATCAAAATTGACGCGGAAGTCCGTAGCATCGTCACCAACGGATACAGCCGCGCTCGCAATATTCTCGAAACGCAGCGCGATACACTCGAGCGCATAGCGCAAGCGCTACTCGAACGCGAAGTTCTCGACGCGACCGAACTCAAGCTTTTGCTGGAAGGCAAACCGCTGCCTGACAAAGTGCCGCCACCGCCTCCGGCCGCTCCGCCAGTGCCGGCGAAAGAGCCGCAGCTCTCTCTGCGTCCCGAGCCACGCCCAATTCCAGGGATGGCCAAAGGCGAAAAACCAGCTCCTGCTTAACCTAAAGCTTATATGTATAGTTTTCGACGGCGCCCGGACTTATCGGGCGCCGTTTTTTATGTGCGAGCGCAACAGAATCTCGTGTCTCTTTGCAACGACCGGGGACACTGCCGCATGAAGGGCTAGCAGTAATCGCCGTGCCCGGCGTTGTAATTCGCGCGTTTTTCTAGGGAATCGAGTTGAACACTACGGTTTTCATTCGTAACGCAGCGCGATCATCGGATCCACGCGCGTGGCGCGGCGCGCGGGTATAAAGCTGGCGAACAGCGCAACGGCGCAGAGCAAGATTGCCACGCTCCAAAACGTCAGCGCATCGGTACTGGTCACGCCCAAGAGCAAGCTGCTCAAGTACCGCGTGAGTGCGAACGACGCTACCAGGCCCAAACCCAGTCCAATAAACGTTAACCGAAGCCCATGCCCGAGCACAAGCCGCAGTATGTCCTCTTTGTTCGCACCCAGTGCCATGCGGATGCCGATTTCATGAGTTCGCTGCCGCGTGGTGTAAGCCGTAACGCCGTAAATCCCCACCGCGCCCAGAACCAGAGCCAGCAGCCCGAATGCGCCGACAAAGGTTCCCGCAATGCGCTGAGGGAAAGTACTAAGTTGTTCGCCGAAGTCGAGCGAAGTCACATCGAATACAACGAGGTCGCCACTCAGCTCATGAATGGTTCGCTCGACCGTCTTGCCGAAAGCCAACGGGTCTCCGGTCACCCGCGCATGGACAATCATGGTAGTGCGGTAAACCTGGGACAGCGGCAGGTACACAAAAGGCGTTGGCTTTTCAGTTAAAGTGCCCACTTTGCTGTCGCGCGCCACGCCAACCACCCGAAACCACTCGTGCGTCAAGTCGGAGTTAAGTTGCTTCCCGAGCGCTTCCTGACCCGGCCAGTACCGATTCACAAAAGCTTCGTTGATGATCACCGCGCGTTGCGAATTCTTGGTGTCATTGAGCGTAAAGTCGCGCCCTTTCACAATCGGAATCTGCAGGGTGCGGAAAAAATTCGACGTGACGATCGCCATCGGCATTTCCATCGTTTCATTCGCCTGCACCACGTAGCCTTCGGGCTTCACACTGGTGGAGTCAGGGACAAGTCCCAGCGGCAAGCGGCTCGACAGCGCCACCGACTGTACGCCCGGAACCGCTTCTAATTTCGCAATGAGCTGGCGATCGAATTCCGCGCCCTTCTCGTCCGAATATCCCGCGCTGAACAGATCGTAGGAAGCAATCAGCACGTTATGTGCATTGAATCCCGGGTTGATTTGCTGCGCGCGCATTACACTGCGAATGAACAATCCTGCGCAGATCAACAGCAGTAGCGACAGCGAAATTTGCGCCACTACCAGCCCGCTCGCAAGGCGCGCCTTACGCAGTCCACTCGACGCGCTTCCGGTTTCCTCTTTTAACACCGACACCGGCGCTATGCTTGAAGCACGCAGCGCAGGCAAAATTCCGAAGATCACGCCCGTAAGCACCGCTATCACCATCGTCGCCAGCAGCACACTGCGGTCCGTACGGACGATGAGCGAGATCGGAAAATCCATGGTTGGAACGAATTTCATCAACGTTCCCGCGGTCCAGAGTGTGATCATCAGCGCCAGCGCGCCGCCAGCCAGCGCCAGTATCAGACTTTCCACCAGCAGTTGGCGCACCAGCCGCCATCGGCTCGCACCCAGCGACATTCGAATGGCGATTTCTCTCCGCCGCCCCACTGAGCGAACCAGCATCAGATTCGCCACGTTCGCACATGCCAGTAGAAGCACCAGGCCGGCAATAGCCATCAGTACCGGCAGCAGTGAAGATAAAAAATAATTAAAGCTGAATGGGTTTTTCCACAGCGGCCACGCCGTGACACTCTCGTGCCCTTTGTGCTCCTCGGGATATTTCGTGGCCTCCTGCTTCAGGTGCACCGTCATTTCCTCTTGCGCCTGCCGCAGTGAGACACCTGGTTTCAACCGTCCGTAGGCGAACAACCATAAGTTCGTGTGGTCATGAAGCATGTCGCCGCCCGGCATCAGTTGCGCTTGCATCATGACCGGAATCCATAGCTCCATGCGCAGCCCCGTCAGGCTGCCCTGAAACAGCGGTGGCGTTATGCCCACAATGGTGTACGGGTGTTGGTTGATTTCGATTGTCTGGCCCACGATAGCCGGATTTGCAGCGAAATGCGTTTGCCACAGCCGGTAGCTGATCACTGCCACCGGCGCACCTCCCGGCTTCGCGTCCTCCGCCGGCAGAAATCCGCGCCCAAGGATCGGCCGCACGCCCAGGACATCGAAATAATTTGCAGACGCTACCATGCCCCATACGCGCTCCGGCTTGCCTTGCCCGTCAGGCTCATGGGGATGAACATGCACGCGGCGATGCCTGAAAAACTTTGTTGCCCGTCGCGCATGGCTTGGAGGTCAGGGTAGGAAAAACCCAAGGGCTCGCCGTTGGGCTTGTCCTGCGTAAGCGACAGAATTTCGCTCGGTTTGGCAATTCCGGGAATTGGATTCAGCAATGACGAATTGATCCAACTGAAAATTGTGGAGTTCGCGCCGATGCCCAGCGCAAGCGTCAGGATGGCAATCGCCGCAAACCCCGGCGCTTTCGCGATCATCCGCAAACTGTACCGCACATCTTGCAGAAATGAGGTGATCCGCGAACCTCCAAGGACATGTCAGAACGACTTATAGCATGTCTCCCGCCCATCCTAGGTGCCTTCCAGCCGATTGCTGGCGCACCACTTAGTTACTCTCCCATTCATCCAATCGTGCGCCGCTGTCCGTTTGTGGGACGCTTCTTCGACGAGACTGAACATCTACCGGAAACTCACCCAGTTGCTTGTAACGGCAGAAATGGGCGTAAAATGCGCTTATGCCAAAGAGACCCGCAGACGCCTTCGAAGTCGAGTGCCCATGTTGCCGAGCGAAGCTGAGCGTCGATCGCGAACTCGGCGTCGTGCTTTCCCATGTTCCTCCGCCCAGGCCTCCATCCTCGGTTGACCTTGACGATACGGCGCGGCTCTTGCGCGAACAAACGGAAGCCGTCGAAGCGAAATTCCGCGCTTCGGTGGAAGCTGAGAAGTCCAAGGAAGACGTCCTCGCGCGCAAATTTGCTGAAGGATTGAAGAAAGCCAAAGATGGGCCCATCGAGAAGCCCCTCCGCGATTTTGACCTCGACTGAGTCGAAGCGTTGATGCGCTTCCGGTCCGCCGCCCACGAAATCAGAACAATTCACTTTCGCAAGCTCGCGTTGTTCACCGTTCAGATTGCAATCCTCGTCTTGTTTCTACTGCAAGATGCTCTGCACTCGCAAACTTCCCAAAAGGCAAAGCTTCCCCGACCTCGCAGCCTCGACGCCGGAGTTTCCCTCCAACGCGATCCCAGTACAGGCGAGTTGAAGAGGATTGTCGCCAAGAATTCCGGGAACAGTCCGGACACGAAAGGTGAACCGTCACCAAACGCTATTCGTGTTGAAACGCCGCTCGTTCCGGTCACCTGCAGCGTTACCGATGCGGGCGGCGCCGCCCTAGCAGGCCTCACGCGCGCGGACTTTCGCATCTACGACGACGGCGGCGAGCAGCCGATTACCTATTTCGACGCTTCCACGCAACCAGCCGCGATTGCCATCGTGATCGACGCGAGCCCCAGCACCCTGCCGCAATCCGCGGAGATGAAGGACGCGGCGCGCGCGCTTGTGGACGGACTTTCACCCACGGACCAGGTAGCTCTCGTCGATTTTTCCGCTCATACCTACCTCCAGCTTCCGTTCTCGAATGATTGGGGCTTGATTCGCCAGGCCATTTCGCGCATTAACGTCCGTGAGCTTTTTAGCGACACCGGCGGCTCTAATATTTATCAATCGGTTTTTCTAGCTGCGAACGAACTCTTCGCCGGACGCACCGGCCGCAAGGCCATCGTGCTGTTGACCGACGGTCAGGACAGCGGCCTCGGCCTAACGCTGGATCCCGCCACCGCGTCCCCGCGTCCGGGGTTCCCTAGCAATCGGCTGACGTTTGACGATGTCGCTCGAACTCTTGCTGCGGAGGATATTCAGGTGTTCGCCGTTTCCACTCAGAGCAGGCCCAAAATAATGACTGCACACTGGCTCGCCTCGCATTCCACAGAAACATTGCTCGCACTCGACGCGCATGAGTTGAAAATCCCTGCTTACACTCTATATCTCGCGGAACTCGTGCGCCGCGTGGGAGGCCATCTTTATTTCTTGCGCGAAGCGGAAACTCTGCGAGACACTTTTCGCGAAATCGCGCGCACGATACGCGCCGAGTACACGCTTGGGTTCGCTCCAGCGCAAGATGCAAGCGCGCCCGCTCGTTCAGGGTGGCATTCATTGCGTGTTGAAGTTGTGGAACACTCCAGCGTCACGGTCGCGCATCGCGCCGGCTATTACGCTCGCTCCGCGCCATAGACGTGTGCCACATCCTGCCTTCTAGTCGGTCTGTACGCTTACTGCCGCAGAAGAGGGGGTCCCGTGACGGTGCATTCCGTGGTACTTCGGTCTGCCCATGCGGTTTGCAATCCAAGCGGTCCCCAAGCCCGACAAGCCGAGAGTCATCCAAAGTGGCGGGAAAGAGTACGTGATAACGAGCTGGTTAAGGATTGCTATAACAAAAGAGGTCAGGAACAAGCGGCCCACTAGTGTGGTCATCGCCGGACGTCTGACTAAAAACCTCCACGTAAGTGCGACTACAGCGAGCGAATACACCAAGAATGCAGCGAGTTCCAACCGCGAAATCGGCAGGTGCGAGTAATAGCTCTCTCCGCGACCCGCTCGACATCTGCATACCAACCGCCGCTTGTCTCGCAACCGAATTCCTCCCTGAGACAACCGCGAGGTCGGCATTGGTTGCAACCAGCGGAGGATGATTTCCTTGATTGGCTCAAAAGACACTCTAACGGTAACTTACGCGGAAGGGTTAACCAGCCAAAATATCGTGGTGTTTTTGTTTGTCCATGATTGAATGGTGGCCCATGTTCCGCCGGCCAAGATTCAAGTTGCGCTTGCCATCGAGGACACTAGAGCTGGGCGAACGCACTCTAGTGATGGGTGTCCTCAACGTAACGCCGGACAGTTTTTCCGACGGCGGACGCTTCCTCGACACCTACGCAGCCGTCGCCCGCGCACTAGAAATGGAACGCGCCGGTGCAGACCTCCTCGATATCGGCGGCGAATCCACGCGGCCTGGCTCCGAAGGTGTGTCGGCGGAAGAAGAACTTCGCCGAATCCTCCCCGTGCTGGAGAAGCTCCGGGGAAAAATTAAGATTCCAATTGCGGTGGACACCAGCAAATCCGAAGTTGCCGAAGCCGCAGCCCGCGCAGGCGCCGAAAGCCTGAATGACGTCACCGCATTGCGAAACGATCGGCTCATCGCCGAAGTAGCGCGCCGCCGCAAGCTTCCAATAATCCTGATGCACATGCGTGGCGAGCCCCGCACCATGCAACAAGGCCCATTCGCGAAAGATGTAATCCGTGACGTTCTCAAAGGATTGCGTCATTCAATTGCGCTTGCGCGCCGCGCAGGCGTGCCAAAATCGCAAATCCTTATCGATCCGGGGGTCGGCTTCGGCAAGAATTACGCCCAGAACCTCGAACTGCTGGCGCGACTACCTGAACTGTCAGAGCTTGGCTTCCCACTCGTGATCGGCACATCGAGAAAAAGTTTCATTGGCCACATACTTCGCCAGTCGCATCAGGAAATTTCAGCTGACGACCGCATCTGGGGAACCGCGGCGACCGTAGCCGCCAGCATTTTGCAAGGCGCTCACATCATCCGCGTGCATGACGTAGCCGAAATGGTTCAAGTCGCCCGCGTCACTGACGCCATCCTGTCGCCAAGTTCCGTCACGCAAAAAGGAAATTCAGCGCGATGAGTTCCGAGCCGCTTTCTCGAGAGCAACGCACCAACGCTCGCAACACCCTGATCGCCGGCTTCCTGGGATGGACTCTCGACGCTTTCGATTACTTCATCCTGGTTTTTGTTCTGGTTCCCGTAGCGCGCGATTTTCACCGAACCGTCCCGGAAATCGCGCTCACGCTCACCGCCAGCCTCGCAATGCGGCCGGTGGGCGCATTCCTTTTCGGGTTGATGGCCGACCGTTACGGCCGTCGCCTCCCGCTCATGCTCGACGTTATTTTCTATTCCGTCATAGAAGTTTTTTCCGGTCTCGCTCCGAATTACAGGACGTTCCTTATCATGCGGCTTCTCTACGGAATCGGTATGGGTGGCGAATGGGGCGTGGGTGCCTCGCTCGCCATGGAGTCGGCGCCCTCCAAATGGCGCGGCATCCTTTCCGGAATTTTGCAGGAAGGCTACGCGCTCGGGTATCTTCTCGCTGCGGTCGCTTACTGGCAGATTTTCCCGCACTGGGGCTGGCGTCCCATGTTCTTCATCGGAGGCTTGCCCGCGCTGCTCTCACTTTTCATCCGCGCAAAAGTGAAAGAAAGCGAAGTCTGGAAGTCCACAGCAGCGAAAGCGCACGATTGGGGATCTTATTTCCGGGAACTTGCGGCACACTGGAAGCAGTTCTCGTATCTGGTTCTCCTGATGGCCATGATGATTTTTATCTCTCACGGCACGCAGGACCTCTATCCAACATTCCTCCAGCAACAGCGCGGCTTCAGCCCGCGACTCACTTCCATCATAACGGTCATCTCCATGCTCGGCGCTATCGCCGGAGGAATCATCGTCGGTCTTTATTCCGACCATCGCGGCCGCCGTCGCGCCATGATCACGTCCGTCCTTCTTGCGGTCCTGCTGATCCCTCTCTGGATTTTCGCCCCGTCCGCCGCCTTGATCGCACTCGGCGCTTTCCTGATGCAGTTCATGGTGCAGGGCGCATGGGGCGTGATTCCCGCGCACCTCAACGAACTTTCGCCCGACCGCCTTCGCGGATTTTTCCCCGGCTTCGCGTATCAACTCGGCGTGCTGATCGCTTCCACCGCGCCGTACATTGAATCCCTCTTGAGCCATCGTTTTTCGTACGGGCAAGCCCTGGCAGTGTTCGCCGCTGTCGTGTTGTTGGTTGGAGCGCTCGTAATTGCAGCCGGTCCCGAAGCGCACCGGGTAGCGTTCGGACGTCAATCCTAATCTCAACGCAACGCAGTTTTCAGCGCGCGCCTATGATTGCGCCAGTTCCGAGGTTTGAAATGGCAGTCGCCGCAGACGTTTCCCCGTCGCCGCAAAAATGGCATTCGCCACCGCCGGCGCGGCGCACGGAACTCCCGGCTCGCCAATCCCGCCGGGCGTTTCATGGCTCGGAACGATGTGCACCTCGACCTTCGGCATGTCCACAATCCTCAGCATCGGATAATTATCGAAATTCGTCTGCCGCACCGCGCCATTCTCAATCGTAATTTCGTCGTACAGCGCCGAGGTCAGCCCGAAAACCACTCCGCCTTCCATCTGCGCCACCACCATATCGGGATTGATCACCTGCCCGCAATCGATCGCCACCACCACTCGATCCACTCGCACCGCGCCATCTTTCCCGACGGTCACCTCCGCGACATTCGCAACATAGCTTCCCCAGGACGAAAGCGCCGCAATCCCACGCCCGCGGCCCGCTGGAAGAGGCTTGCCCCACCGAGCTTTTTCGGCTGCAAGATCGAGCACTCGCCTCAGCCTTGCAACGTCCACCGGCTTTTCATCTGAGTCCGCTGGAAGAGCCGCTGGCTTCCCCGCAAGCAATCGCCGCCGCAGCTCCACCGGATCTTTCCCCGACGCCGCCGCAATCTCATCGATAAAACTCTCCACCGCGAAATGATTCCAGTTGACGTCCACCGCGCGCCAGTACCCTCGCGGAACCACCGTGTGAAGAAAACTCTGCTCCAGAAAATAATTTGGTATCGGGCCGTTGGGTAGCCCGGCGCCCACAATTTCCGTGCCGCCTGTGTCAGGAATATCGCCGCCAAGATAAGTGCCATCCGTTGACGGTGCTGCAATGTGGTGCAGCCAAGCGTTCGGCTGATTTTGCGCGTCCAACCCAGCGCGCAGCCGGTGACGCGTCATCGGCCGGTAATAATCGTGGCGGATATCGTCGTCGCGAGTCCAAATCACTTTCACCGGGGCGCCGGCCGCGCGCGATAGCAAAGCCGCCTCCACTCCATATTCGATATTCAGACGCCTCCCAAACCCACCGCCAAGCAAGGTGATGTGAATCGTGATCGCGGTCGCCGGAAGCCCTAAGACACTTTGCAGCGCCGCCGCCATCCCGCCCGGATTCTGAACTGGCGCCCAGATTTCGCATTGGCCATCGCGCACCAGCGCCGTGCAGTTCGGCGGTTCCATCGCCATATGCGCCAGAAAAGGCGTTTCGTACTCGGCTTCCACTTTTTTTGGCGCGCTCGCGAACGCCGCCTCCGGCTCGCCTATTTTCCGAATCTCTTTTCCCGGAGTTTTCAGAAGCTCCGCGAGCTCCGCGCGATGTTTCTCCGTGGACTCCTCCGCGCCCGCCCCGTTGTCCCATTCCACCGTCAGTGCGCGTCGCCCGGCAATCGCTTGCCAGGTTGAATCGGCAACCACAGCCACTCCGCCCCACAAGTAATGCTGATGCCCGGAATTCTCCTTCCGCTCTTCGCCGAAAAGCGGCGGCAATTCCGCGCGCGGAACTTCCACCACTTTGCGAACTCCCGGCGCAGCTTCCGCCTTTGCCGCGTCGAATGTTTTCACGCGCGCGCCAAAAACCGCCGGCCGCATGATCGCCGCGTAGAGCATCCCTGGAACTTTCGTGTCGATGCCATAGTGCGCTTCGCCGATCACGATGTACTGCCCGTCCACGCGCTGTCTTTTCGTGCCAACGATCCGGTAATCTTTCGGATCCTTCAGTGGCACATCTTTCGGCACCGGAAAACCGGAAGCCTTCTCCACAAGCTGGCCGTATCCAACTTTCCTTCCGGTTTTTTTGTGCTCGATTACGCTGCCGCCGATCGCGCTGCATTCTTCCCTGGGAACGCTCATTGTTTGCGCCGCGGCAGACAGCAACATGTCGCGCGCGCTTGCACCGACTTTGCGCAACGGCTCCCACGAACTTCGCACGCTCGCGCTCCCTCCCGTAGTCATGTCGCCGTACTTCGCGTCGAAATCCGCCTGTTTTACTTTCACGCGCGACCAATCCGCGTCCAGCTCCTCCGCCAGAATCATAGCCATCGACGTGCGCACGCCTTGGCCCATCTCCGTACGCGCCACGGTCAAAAATATGTCGCCGTTCGAATGAATCTCGACGAACGCATTCGGCGCGAAATCGCCCTCTGCATTTTCCGTAAAAACTTTCGCGTGAAGAAATGCGGGCAGATAAAATCCGATAACCAAGCTCGCGCCCGCCGTGGCTCCTGTTTTCAAAAAATCGCGCCGCGAAGTTTGGTTGGAATTGCTTTGCATCGAAGTGGTTTCCATCGAACTGCTCTCCGCGGAAATCCGTGTAAGCGCGCTCATATGGTTTCCTCCCGAGAAGGCTTCGCGTTAAGATCGTGCGCGCCACTTTTGGACGGCGGCTTCGGCGAATGTCCTGCAGCCGCGTGATGGATCGCCTGCCGAATGCGCTGATACGTTCCGCAGCGGCAGATGTTTCCGCCCAGCGCGTCGTCAATATCCGCGTCGCTGGGTGCCGAATTTTTCGCCAGCAGAGCCGCGCTAGTCATGATCATGCCCACTTGGCAATATCCGCATTGAGGCACCTGGTTTTCCAACCACGCTACTTGCAAAGGATGATTCCCGCCGGACGAAAGCCCTTCGATCGTTGTGATCTTATGCCCGGCCACAGCCGCGATCCGCGTGGTGCAGGAGCGCGTCGCGTCGCCGTCCACATGAACCGTGCAAGCTCCGCAAAGCGCCTGCCCGCAGCCGAATTTTGTCCCGGTCAATCCCAGCGTATCGCGCAGCACCCAAAGCAGCGGAGTATCCGGGCTCACCTCCACCGAATGCTGCGTCCCATTCACAGTAATTGCGATGGTATCCATGCGTTCATCCTCGCTTTCCAGCAAACTCTGGCGTGAACTTTACGTTTAGACCGCGCGAATTGCAATTCGTCTTTGCCGAGACGGAGCTTTTCGGCCTACTTGTTTCCGCTGGAGTTAAATCAGTTTCTTTCTGGGAATCGCATCGGTCGCTGCAACATCGAATTAAGGGAGGCCTCGCCATGAATATTTCAGGCAACACGATTCTAATCACGGGCGGCGCCAGTGACATTGGATTCGAGCTTGCCGCTGAACTTCTGAAGCTCGGCAACACCGTCATCACTACAGGACGAGACCAGCGCCGGCTTGAGCGAACGCAAAGAAGCGGACGCTCAGAGAAAAAAAGAATCTGGCTCGCGGGATGTGCCCTAACAGGGTAAAATCCCGCTGAACCTACAACAGGAAAAGGAGCCACAATGAGTGCCACTCCCACCACTGGGCCGTCCGCCGCCACTATTGCCAACGTAAAAGAGAAAGCGCGCCTGCTCAGTATTTATTCCATGATGTCCACCACCGCCGCCGGCTCGGGCCACCCGACTTCCTGCATGTCCGCCGCGGAGCTGGTCGCCGGGGTTTTCTTTTACGCCATGAAGTTTGATCCCAAGAACGCGAACTCCAACGACGCCGACCGTTTCGTGCTCTCCAAAGGCCACGCCGCGCCCGTTCTATATTCCGCGCTGGCCGAAGCCGGAGTTTTTCCCGTGTCGCGCGTGATGACGCTGCGCCAGTTCTCCAGCGAACTCGAAGGCCATCCCACCCCGCGTATTCATGGCGTAGACGCTGCCACCGGCTCGCTGGGCCAGGGTCTCTCGGTCGGTGCGGGCCTGGCGATCGGGGCGCGAATGGATAAAAGTCCCACACGCGTATATGTGCTTACCGGTGACGGCGAACTCGCCGAAGGACAAATTTGGGAGGCCGCCGCTTTCGCCGCGCATTACCAGCTCGATAATCTCACCGTCATCTGCGACATCAACGCGCTGGGCCAGAGCGAACCCACCATGTATCAACACGACATGGAAGTTTATCGTCGCAAATTCGAGTCCGAAGGATTTGCCACCGAGGTAATTGACGGGCACGACTTGGCCGCGGTTCTAGCCGCGCTCGACCGCGCGAAAGCCACCAAAGGCCGTCCGCAAGCCATCATCGCCAGGACCATCAAGGGCCACGGCTTCAGCTTGGTTGCCGGAAAAGAGGGGTGGCACGGAAAGCCATTTTCAAAAGAGCAGCTCGCCGAGGCCATCAAAGAACAGGGCGGAACGCCACCTGTGGTTCCACCCGACCCGGGAAAATCCTACGAGCGGACCAACCTGCCTAAGCCGCCCGATTTTCCGGAGCCGCCCGCCCCCGAATATGCGCGGGACAAACCGGTCGCTACTCGCGAGGCGTATGGCTTCGCGCTGAAGCGCCTGGGCAAAGTGAACCCACAGATCGTAGCTATTTCCGGCGACGTGAAAAATTCCACCTTCTCCGAAATTTTCGGCGATACCTATCCCGATCATTTCGTCCAGGGCTACATCGCGGAGCAAAACCTTGTCAGTGCCGCAGTAGGACTCGCTGCCCGCGGGAAAGTCCCCTTTGCCGATACCTTCGCGTGCTTCCTGTCACGCGCCTACGATAACGTGCGCATGGCCGCCATCAGCCGCGCGAATATTAATTTGTGCGGCTCGCATTGCGGCGTCTCCATCGGAGAAGACGGCCCGTCTCAGATGGCTCTAGAAGATATCGCCATGTTCCGCGCGGTAAGCGGCTCGGAAGTTTTTTATCCCGGTGACGCCATATCCACCGAGCGCATTACCGAGCACATGGCCCGGCGCGCCGGCATAAATTATCTGCGGACTTCGCGCCCTAAGATGCCCATCCTTTATTCCAAGGACGAAAAGTTTCCGGTTCCCGGATTCAAAGTCTTGCGGCAAAGTGCCCAGGACAAAGCCACCGTAATCGGTGCGGGCGTCACTCTGCACGAAGCGCTGAAGGCAGCCGACCAGTTGAAATCGCAAGGCATCGCGATCCGCGTGATTGACCTCTACTGCGTCAAGCCGCTCGACGGCAAAGCCATCGCGGAGCAGATTAACGCAACGGGCGGCCGCCTGGTGACCGCGGAAGATCATTGGCCGGAAGGCGGCTTGGGCGAAGCGGTTCTTGCGGCGCTGTCGCAAGTGGGCGTGTCACCGGCAAAGTTCAAGCTCATCGCCGTCACCAAAATGCCGCATTCAGGAAAGCCGGAAGAGTTGGTGGACACGTTCGGAATTTCCGCGCGGCACATCGTCGAGGCTGTTCGCGCCATCGCGTAAAACAAAAATACAATACCGAGAGGATGGATGCGTGGCTGAAAAGCTAGTGATGGTGGGAGTGCTTCCCGAAGTGGTCGTGCTGGATCCCGGCGAGCAGGTCGAATGGTTCTCCAATGCCGGGAACATCAAAATTGAGTTCGATCCGCAGCGAAGCCCCTTTTCCTCGAACGTCTTCCAAGCCCCGCCAGGCGTCCGCTTGCAAAGCGGCGCCACCCGCCCCGGCCTCAACCCCGGATCGTACCGCTACAAGCTCTCCCTAAACGAGGCCCTCGTAGCCAACGGCGAAGTCCTAATCCGCCCAAAGGTTTAAATGTAGCGCCCCGGCCATCACGCGGCATTCTGAGGAGTAGGCAGAGATCATTCGCCACGCGGGAAAGCTTAGAGTCATTATAATGCGACGGGTTGTTCGAGCCTCAGTCGCCGGCTGCGGCAATCGCGACGCGCTCCTGCGACACCGAGTCGGCCAGGACGCGCCGGATCGGCGCCAATGACGATGCCGGCACCGGCCGCTCGCGCTGGACGCTGAGTTCGGCGACCTTCCGGGGGTACTCCTTGCGCCGATCAAGCCACAACCCAAATTCCTTCAGCAGATCCCCCGCGACGTTAGGGTCATCCGAGCGCTCGACCCCCCAGAACCTAAGCCGCTCTTCATTTTTCTGCAGCAACTGCAGCGCTTCCTCGAGCTTCTTCATGGCCGCATTAAACGACGATGCCAGGAAATAGACCGGCAACAGCCAGTCTCCGCGACCGAAGAACGCACGCACCCGCACGTTGTACTTCCCGTTCTGATTCCTTTCCATAGCGCACAGATATTCATTTCCGAACGACGTAGTCTTAATCGGCATCCTGCTCCCCAGTTTTTCCGCCATAACCCTGAAATCGACTGTAGTCAGTCTTTGGCGGCGGTTCTTTCCCAAGATTGATGCTCCGGCAAGCCTGTTTGCCTTGGATCGTTTCTCCGGCATTGGAATGCTCCTTGTGTGCAGCGCTTTTTCGAGACGTAGCAGGCAGAAAGTTGGGAAGGTTCCTGCCTTCCGATCAGTTCCCCGCTGGCAACGGGGCAGGCTCTACGGATAAACGCCATTTTATATAAGCTTCAGGAGGGAGGCAAGAAGCGTCGTGTAAATTGTTAAGTATCCTATTTACATTGAATTACATAATAATTGGCAGCGTCTGAGTAGTAGAAAAATTGGGGCGAAATTTTGAATATTGGGAATCGGCAGGGGCGTGATGGACGCGGCGGGATGCTGTCTACAGACCTCTCCGGCCTAGCTAGTGCGGGACAAGCGCTTCAGAGCGTCCGCATTGATCACCAGCTTGCCTTCTTTTTTCAGTCGATCTTCCAGAGCGGTGCGAAAAGCCTCAAAGGCAGCGGTCTGCTTGGCTTGCAACAGCTGCTGTTTAACCTGGTCGGTCTGTTTGGCAAGATCTTCAGGGCTCGCGGGCTGGTGCGCAACGATGCGGTAGACCAGCCAGTTGCCGGCAACCTGCGTGGGGGGGCTAACTTGACCGACAGGCATCCCAAACGAGGGGTCCAGGAGCTTCGCGGAACCGACATCCTGAACCGACCCGTTTCGCGCGAAGGGTTCCGGCGTTACGACCGTCAAGCCCAGCGCTTGGGCGGCTTGGTCGAAGGGTTCGCCAGCTTGTACCCGTTTAGCGAGCTCGTCGGCCTTTGTCTTAGCGAGCGCGACGGCCTGGTCCTGCTGGTAATCCGCCAACACGCGGTCATGAACTTCTGAGAGTGCGCCTTGGTGAGCGGCCTGGATGTCTTTCGGTGTCAAGATCACAAAGCCCTGTGGGACTTGAAATGGCTGGCTAATTTCGCCGGGATGAAGTTGGAACAACACCTGGTGCAGTTCAGGAGAGTTGCCGAGATCGCCGACCGGCTCGGTGACGGAAGCCAGCGGCGTTTCGCCAAGCTTTAAATTAAATTTGCGCGCAAGGTCATCCAACGATTGGCGGTTGGACTGGCGCACAGCACTGGCCATCTGCGTCGAGGTATTGTTGGCTTCTTCGGCGATCTTTTGATCTGTGAGGATTGGCACGATGGTGCTGCGTACTTCGTCGGAACTCTTGGTGTGGGCCGTTTCGCGATCCAGGACTTTAATAATATGGAAGCCGTACTGCGTTTTGACTAGATCGGAAATTGAGCCCTTCGGAAGGCTAAAGGCGGCATGCTCGAATTCCGGCACGGTCTGTTTCTCAACGATCCAGCCAAGGTCGCCACCTTTCAGCTTGGTAGCGTCGTCTTCGGAGTATTTCTTTGCCAAGTCTTCGAAATTCGCTCCACTCTTGGCCTTTTTAAGAACTTCTTCGGCCTTCTGCCGGATCTCAGCTATTTCCGCATCGGTCTTGCCGATGGTTTTGAAGAGTATGTGCTCGACGTGAGTGCGGTTTTCAACCTTATATTGATCCGTGTGCGCGTTGTAATAGGCGCGCAATGCGTCGTCGCTCACTGTAGTTGTTTCGCGCAACTTCGCCAGGTCCAGCAGCGCGTACCGCGCCGAGCGCTTTTCAGGAACTTGATAGCGGCCGGCGTTCTTGGTGTAGGAAGCGGATAGCTCCGCATCGGTAGGGTGAATGGATGAAGCCAGCTCCGCGGGCTTTACTAGCGCGTATTCGATCTGAGCTTTTTCGTTTCGCCGGCGGAATTCGTTTTGAATTTCAGCTGGGCTGACACTGATGGAGGCGGTGACGAGACGGCGGAATTTTTCCATCAGCATGTCGTCGCGCAAGAAGCTCTCGAACTCCGGGACCGACATTCCCGTGCGATTCTGGACTTCCGCAACGTAGCGATCCTTGGCCCACCCTCCGCCTTCAAATGCCGAGGGCAACAACTGCTTGATTCTGTCCGATTCCTCTTGAGAAGTTACGTTAAGCCCAAGACGCTGCGCTTCGAGTTCGAGCGCGAGAGAGAAAATCATTTGATCGAGGACCTGCTTGGCATAAAGGCCTTTTAGCATTTCGGGAACAGGCTGCCCGTGCAACACCATATTCAGGCGGCGCTGCACCTCGAGCACGGAGATGTCCTGGCCGCCGACGGACGCTATCGCATCAGGGCTGCTGGTGGTCGATCCGCCAACCAGCCCGGGCACCAAAGTAATAACCATGCTGACGCAGATTAGAACGAGTAAAACGATCATCGTGACCTTGACCCATCTATTACGGTCGAGATCGCGCTGCTGAATACTTTTCAACATATACCTTGCCACTCCTGTAGCAACACTGAATCCTACGATTATAGAGGACTTTGCCGAGAAGCCCAAATCAGATTCACGCATGCGACCGAAACGAAGGTGGAACCTATGAACCAGTGCTGACCTCGTTATTTCCAGGGGGGGATTGCGGACTAGGTGAGGATCTTGGTCGAATCGTTACTCAACGAGTCACGGGCCGCTACCCCTGGGAGGATGAACCGCGGTGGTCGGAGGCAAGTGAAGCACTCACCACAGACCACCGCCTGTTCACTCAGCCATCTTTGCGACATGCACGTCGAAGCCTGTCTTCGGCAGCAGCGAGGTTAGGGCAAAAGCCTTGAAGCCATTGCCGTCGACCTCAGTGTGACGGAAGACTCCAGGTTCGCTTTCGATCGTTTCCCGGCGGCCTTGCATATCGTCCAAGAACGACTCCGCCTGCGACAAGGTGGCCTTTCCGCCCTTGGTGCGCGTGACTATGGCCTCCGATGCATAGGAGCGGACCAGCTTCGGCCAATATTTTTCCAGCAACTCCGTGCTGGCGAAAACATCGGACCAGATGACACGTCCGTTCACCGCGACCACCACTCCGACCGCCTTGCGATCGCGCAGTTGCTTGATCACGCTCTGGTAGTTCTGTTCGATGGGCCTGGCGATTTTGTCCACTTCTTGCTTCACGTCTTTGTTTTCCATCACGACTGCGTACGAACTTGTGGAGGCTATCCGATCAGCGGCTGCGGGCGAGGGCGATATTATGGCCATCTCGGTCGACATTGCCTGCTGTTCCTGCTTTACCTCCGCCCAAACTTGTGCTTGATCTTTGTCGCCCATGGCTTTGGCGCGAACCGAGGGCTGGGCCATGACTGTGCTGTTGCTTGCCTTGGCGCTGCCGCCGGCAGCTCCCCCCGCCACGGATCCGTAAGTTCCTCCCGAGGTTCCGAAATTAGCACTGGTTGCGACCCAGCGTCCGGGCTCGACGCAGAACACACTTAGGTCGATGGGATCGCTTTCCGGTGCAACGATGCGATCCATACCGATCACGCGGTCCTGCTTGCCTCCGGCCACAATCTCGCCAGCGAGGAGCAGCAGTGGACGCTTAGAATTATTTACCAGGGCCAGCCGGTTTACCTCCGCACCATCGTGCTGGATCGGAGGAGAATTGCGCCGCCGCACCAGGCCGCGAATATTTCCGTACTCGGTCACCACCACGTCTCCAGAGCGCAACCCCTCATCCAGCGTAAGAAACTCGCCTGTAGGGTACGATTTGGAAGCGACTACCGGAAACACCGTCAGATTTCCGTTACGGATCGGCTCCAGCACTTTGTAATCGGAGGTGGTTTCCTCCTGTCCGGCATGAGCCAACCGCAGCTTTAGACAGAGCATCGCGGCCACGGTCAACATTGCAATCAGGGTCACAAAGAATCTCGCACGCATAGCTAATCCTCCCTCTGGCGGACTGGTGCGCCGCGTCAGGACATGGTGTCCCTGTCGCCGCGACATCTGCACCGCTCAACCTTGACTTGGGGGAAGAACGAAGAGAACACAGAACCTTGCAGACAAAATTCGCGTTACGAGCATCTGAGGAATTGATAGGATCAGGAACAGTAGGCCCGTCGTGTTCCCCTTTTCTTCGCATGAGCACTACGATACCGATCTCCGGTCTAGTGCAATCGGCAGTCGCCGAGATGCTGGCGGAGCTGTACGCGAAAAGCGGGTGCGACAAGTTCGGTATAACCTCGGAAAGTTTTGCGGCGATTTTGTGTAGTGTGGCTACGAAGTACCTCTCCGCAGAAGCAAGCGGGTGCGAGGCTCGGGTTTTTCTACTGAGCCTGCGCGTGGATGAGCTCGCTCTTGCCCGGGCCTGCGCCGCCGGCGACAACTCCGCTTGGGAGATTTTTCTAACGCGCTACCGCAAAAAACTTTATCAGGCAGCGCTGCGCATCGCCCGCGAGGATTCAGCCGCCTGCGACCTGGCGGACAGTTTGTATGCCGATCTGTATGGCACTAGCACGGACGACGGCGAACGCGTTTCGAAGCTGGCATGGTACACGGGGCGAGGATCGCTGGAAGGCTGGCTTCGGACCGTGCTGGCGCAGGAATTTGTAAATCGCTACCGCCGGAGCAAGCGCCTGGTGAGCCTGGACAAAGAGATCGAAGACGGCGCGCAATTTGCAGCGCCCGAACCGGAGGCGGCGTCCTCCGCGGACTCGCGCGTGGAATCCTCCATCGACGAGACATTGGCCGCGCTTTGTAGCGAAGACCGTTTGATAATGGCCGCGTATTATCTCGATGGGCGCACGCTGGCTGAGATTGCGCGGATGCTCGGTGTTCACGAGTCCACTATCAGCCGTAAGGTGAACAAACTAGCTAAGTCGTTGCGTAAGAAAATCCTGGCGAGCATGATGCGGCAAGGCATCGACCGCCGCGCAGCCGAAGAGGCCTTGGACGTGGATGTGCGCGACTTGCAGGTAAATATTCGCCACAGTTTGGGGCAAGAAACTTTGGCAGGAGCGTTCTCAGAGAAGAAGGATTCGTTACGTTTTCGGCGAAGGACTGCGCCGCGGGCCAAGAGTTAGAAGAAAGTGGAGATTTAGACGGTGAAAGGAGACGCTGGAAATTACAGATGCAAGACGTTCCCAAAATCGTGGTGAAGCGCTTGCAGGAAACGACGGCGGCGGGAACTCATCCTGACGCTGATCTCCTCACGGCTTTCACAGAACAGTCACTGGTTGAATCCGAGCGCGCTCGCGTGATGGCGCATCTTGCTCGCTGTAGCGACTGCCGCGAGGTGGTTGCGCTCGCTCTGCCTGCTACTGAAGTTGCCGCGGTGACCACTTCCGCCAGCACTAGCCGCAGCGCTTGGCTCCTTTGGCCCGTTCTCCGGTGGGGCGTGGTGGTAGCAGGACTCATTGCAATTGCTTCGGTCGGAATCGTGCAATACCGGCAGCGCCAGAAGAGCGAGACTTTGGGTTCCAATCCCAGAGCGCGCAATGAAACGACTTCCACAGCGGTGCAAACTCTTCCATCGCCTCCAAAGACCCCTGAATCGCACAGCATTATTGTGCAACCGGAGAATCAGAAGCAGACGGAGAAGCAAGCGGAGATGCGAAGAAACGGCCTCTCCGACCGCCAGGATGATGTGGCCGCAGGCTTAGTTCGACCGTTGAATCCGAACTTGCCCGCATCCCGCACCACACGCGGTGCGGCTTCGGGAATCGCGGCAGGTGTCGGGTTCGGTTCCGCTGGCGGTGTTCCCAAACCTGCGCCGCCGCCTCCGCGCGACGTTTCCGCCGGTGCGGGCGACTTGAAGAATGCAACGCCCGAGGAAGCCGCAAATCTGGCTCCAAGTCTGAGCGGCGGCCAAGCTGTTGGAGTTCCTTTTTCTTCGCAGGCGGTCGAGGTGGAATCGCAGACCGCCCCAGTCACGGCGACCACAGAAAACCAACTTTCGGATCAGCTTATTGAGAATCCGAAAGAGCAGCCATCGCAGTATCGTTCGTCAAAATCCTTGGGCGCTGTTGCTGCCCAGGACGCCGCGAGCGTGCTAGACACGACGAGCCTGCAACGTGGGTCTGCGAAGTGGAGCATCAGTGCGGATGGTGCGTTGCAGCGCTCCTTTGACGCAGGCAATACCTGGGTTTATGTAAACGTGAACCCGGAGCAAGCAGCCAGCCGCTCAAAGGTGGCAAGCACCGCTGAGAACACGTACGAGAATAATAAGAGCAAAGTTAAAGCACAACTGAATATGGTATTCCGGGCAGTCACAGCCAACGGAACCGAAGTTTGGGCTGGCGGTTCATCGGCAATGCTCTACCATTCGCGCGACTCCGGATCGCATTGGGCACGCGTGCTTCCATCCTCATCCGGCGCCACGCTTACCGGAGACATCACTAGCATCGAGTTTTCCGATGCTCAACACGGCAGGATCGCAACCTCTACCCGTGAAATTTGGATCACGGCTGATGCTGGCCAAACCTGGCAGCGGCAATAATTCCCGCAACGGGTTCAACCAGGCATCCTCGTTGAAATCTCTTAATGGTACGGAGTAGGGAGCTGTATGTTTGAAGACTCAAAGAATTGTGAAGGGAGGTGACAGATAGATGCACTATCGTCCACTGGGGAGTACGGGTTGGCAGGCGTCAGAAATTAGTTTTGGAGCGTGGGCAATCGGCGGGTCGTGGGGGCAGGTGTCTGACGAAGAATCGCTGGCGACATTGCATAAGGCGGTGGAATGCGGGGTGAATCTTATCGATACGGCGGACGTGTACGGCGACGGCCGGAGCGAGCGGTTGATTGCCAAGTTCAAGAAAGATCGTAGAGATGAGATTATCGTCGCGACCAAAGCGGGGCGGCGCCTTCCAAAGCAAACCGAGGCGGGATATAGCCGCCAGAATCTGACGACCTGGGTGGAAGATAGTCTGCGAAATCTTTCAACAGACTGCCTGGATCTGTTGCAACTGCACTGCCCGCCCACGTCTTTGTATGAGCATGCAGAAGTATTTGGAATCCTCGATGATTTGGTGCGCGCGGGTAAAATCCGCTATTACGGTGTCAGTGTCGAGAAGGTGGAAGAAGCGCTACAGGCGATACGCCATCGGAACGTCCAGACGGTGCAAATCATCTTCAATTGCTTCCGCCAACGGCCTGCGGAACAGTTTTTCGCCGCGGCTAAACAACGGAAAGTGGGCATTCTCGCCCGAGTGCCCCTTGCGAGCGGCTTGCTTACGGGCAAGTTCAATGCAAACTCAAAATTCCCCGCCGACGACCACAGAAATTTCAACCGCCATGGGGAATCGTTTGACGTCGGCGAAACTTTTTCGGGCGTCGATTTCAGGTACGGCCTTGAAGCTGTGGACGAACTGCGCGCCCTGGCGCCCCCGAGCGTTTCAATGAGCCAATTCGCGCTGCGATGGATTCTGATGTTCGATGCGGTGACCTGCGCGATCCCGGGCGGCAAGCGGCCCGAGCAAGTTGCTGACAATTGCCAAGCTTCGGACTTGCCCCTTCTGAGCGACGAGACAATGACGGACGTGCGAAACATCTACACTGGAAGAATCCTTCCCTTGGTAGGAAATCGCTGGTAAACGGCCGGCCCGTGACTTCCGATGGTTCTGAGATGCCGCGCGGCTCGAGATGGGCCTTCCCGCAATTGACAACGTGAGATGCTTTTGCGATAGTCTCAAAGCGGTTAGACGAATTACTCCTCCAGACACTCGGCGCGCCAGCTACAACGCGGGGGAAACGTGAGCGAAAGTAGCTTTCTCGTCCATTCGGTCAATTTGCCTCCCCGACAGGGGGGTGAACTTTTGCATTTGCCGCGCCAAAAAGCGCAGTGGGAATGGATGAGTTTTTTTGTGCGCCGCCTGCAACCTGGCGAAGAATTTCGAGCGCGCACGGAACATGAGGAAGCGGCATTCGTACTTCTGGGCGGCACGTGTACCATCGCTTGGGCTCGAAACACGAAACGCATAGGAAAGCGCAAAAATGTTTTTGACGGCTTTCCGTATGCGCTGTACTTGCCTGCTGGGAACGAAGTTCTGTTCACGGCGGAAACCGTTTGTGAAGTTGCAGAATGCTGGGTGCCGTCCGACGCCAAGCTTGGGCCAAAACTCATCACTCCGAGCAATGTTGTTAGCAGCCTGCGAGGCGGCGGGAACGCTTCACGGCAGATCGTGGATATAATCGGGCCTGAATTTCCCGCCGATAAGCTAATGGCAATCGAGGTGTACACCCCAGGCGGCAACTGGTCGAGCTATCCTCCGCACAAGCATGACGTGCACAATCCGCCGGCCGAGGTTGATTTGGACGAAATTTATTATTACCGAATTCGCCAGCCGGAGGGTTTCGCCTTTCAGCATCTTTATTCCGGCAAGCATGCAGGCGAACAGACACTAAAGCCGCGAGACGGCGACACCGTGCTCGTACATAGCGGCTTTCATCCGGTCGTCGCGGGGCCGGGCTACGATGTGTATTATCTGAATTTTCTCGCAGGATCTTCTCGGGCCTTGGCGGTCACCGAAGATCCGCAGCATGTCTGGATACGTTCGACGTGGAAGGAGACTGACCCTCGCCTGCCACTGGTTAGAGAGTAGTGGTTGTCATCCCCAGGAAAAGTCTTATGCCCACACCTTGCTGCGGGAACCGCTCCAATTCAATATTTTTAGTTCGGCATGGCTTTCGGCGAGGTGAACATTATAATCGCTTAGAACCTTCATCGCTTATCCATCTCGCACCCCCGAATCGCTATGGTCAGTCTATTGATCCAAATGGAGGCGAGGACGGTGACGGTGGGTCAAGCTCATTAAGTGCCTTTTCCGTTTCCCACAGCCTCTTTCTCGTTCTCAAACCACAAGCCTGGGATAAACTGCTGCCAAGTCCGCAATCGCACCTTAAAGGCGTTGGCTTATGACAGCACGCATGACCGCGGCGCAAGCTGCGATAAAGTTCCTCACGAATCAATTCTCCGAGCGCGACGGCAAGAAATATCAGTTCTTCGGCGGATGCCTGGGAATTTTCGGACACGGCAACGTTGCAGGAGTCGGGCAGGCGCTCGAACAAGATACCAGACTGAGGTACTACCTCTTTCGCAACGAACAGGCGATGGTTCACGCTGCTTCCGGGTTTGCGAAAACCAGTTTCCGCATGCGTACGCTGGTCTGCACAACTTCTGTCGGCCCCGGTGCAACAAACATGGTGACAGGTGCGGCGGCGGCGACGGTGAATCGATTGCCGGTCCTGTTGCTGCCAGGAGACGTCTTCGCGCGCCGCAACGTCGCTCCCGTTCTGCAGCAGTTGGAATCTCCAGTGATGCAGGATATTTCGGTGAACGATTGCTTCAAGCCCGTCTCGCGCTATTGGGATCGAATCCAGCGTCCCGAGCAATTGTTAACCTCTCTCCCCGAGGCGATGCGCGTGTTGACTTCTCCCGCCGACACCGGCGCCGCCACGATCAGCTTTCCACAAGATGTGCAGGCAGAAGCGTTCGATTTTCCTGATGAATTCTTCCAGAAAAGAGTCTGGGTTGTCCCTCGGGTCCGCTGCGATCAGAATCTATTGAACGAAGCAGCCAAATGGATAGCGGCCTCGGAGAAACCATTAATTATCGCTGGCGGCGGCGTTCTTTATTCTGAGGCATTCGAAGCGCTTTCAAAATTTGCAGGGGCCACCGGAATTGCAGTTTGCGAGACGCAGGCAGGCAAAGGCGCGTTGCCTTTCGACCATCCGCAGCAACTCGGAGCTGTGGGCGTCACCGGCACGCCAGGCGCCAACATCGCGGCGCGCGAAGCTGACCTGATTATGGGAATTGGAACACGTTATAGCGACTTCACCACCGCTTCGAAAACCGCCTTTCAAAACCCTTCAGTGCGTTTCATCAACATAAACGTTGCGGAGTTCGACGCATACAAGCATGCCGCCCTGCCGCTGACGGGCGACGCGCGAGTTACGATCGAGGAATTGCAGCTCGCCGTCGGCGACTACCGCGCGGAACAAAGCTATCGAGACAAAATCCAGAAATTGCGCGCGCAGTGGGAAACAGAAGTTGACCGCATCTATAAACTTGCGAAGGAGCCGCCCATCCGACAGGGCGAAGTGATCGGAATCGTCAACAATTTCACGGAACCTTCCGACATTGTGGTCTGTGCCGCGGGAAGTTTGCCCGGGGACCTACACAAACTTTGGCGCACGCGCCAGCCGGGCGGCTATCACATGGAGTACGGCTATTCTTGCATGGGCTATGAGATCGCCGGCGGACTCGGTGCGAAAATGGCCGACCCTGAACGGGAGGTGTACGTCCTCGTCGGCGACGGTTCGTACTTAATGATGGCTCAGGAAATTGTGACCTCGATACAGGAAGGCTACAAGCTCAACATTGTGCTGCTGGATAACCACGGTTTTTCAAGTATCGGAGGGCTCAGCCGGGCCTGTGGCAACGACGGCATCGGAACTGAATATCGCTATCGCCGCGGCGAAAAATATGATGGTGAAATTTTGCCAGTAGATTTCGCTGCAAATGCAGCAAGCCTCGGCGCCTGGACCACGCGAGCGAGAACGGCGGAGCAGCTCAAGGCTGCGTTAGTTGCAGGTAGAAAACAAAATCGAACGTCGGTGATCGTAATTGAAACTTCATACGACCAGAGAGTGCCGGGATACGAATCTTGGTGGGACGTTCCGATTGCGGAGGTCTCCGAACGGGATGCGGTGAAGGCTGCTCGCAAGGATTACGAGGCAGCGCGCAAGAAAGAGCGGTTTTTCTTTTAAACTCAGGCCTACCGAACGTTTTGACGCACGCGTCTAAGGCTATAAGACTTCGAAACAAATGAGGTGAGGGTGGCGACATCCACTGATATAGCTCAAACGGGGAAACTTGCGCAACCTCACCTGAAGCGCGTGCTGAGTCTATGGGACCTCATCTATTACGGAATTATCCTCACGTCTCCGATCGCTGCAGTCCCCCTTTTCGGAGAAGGGCAAGTTCTCTCTCACGGTCACACTGTTGCGACGCTGCTGCTGGCCATGGTGGCGATGTCGGTGACGGCGGTTAGCTTTGGACGTATGGCGAGCGTGTATCCCTCATCCGGCTCGGTTTACACCTATATTAGCCGGGAATTAAATCCTCACTTGGGATTTGTCATTGGGTGGGCAATGTTTTTGGAGTATTTATTTCAGCCCATCCAGAATGCGCTCTACGCCGCGCTGACCATTCAACGCATGACGCCGCGCATCCCGTTCGCAATTTTGGCCGCGCTTGCTGTGGGATTAATCACTTTCATGACAGTTCAGGGAATTAAATTCACCGCGCGGACGAATGAAGTTTTGCTCGGTTTCATGCTGCTTGTGACCACGGTCTTTTTGGTGGAGGCTTTCCGTTACGTGGTGTTGCATCATCGCTACGCAGGTCTTATGTCGCTACAGCCGATTTACAATCCAGCAACTTTCAATCTGCGAGCTATAGCTGCCGGAACATCATTAGCCGCGCTTGTGTTTATCGGATTTGACGGAGTTTCCATCCTGGCGGAGGAAGTGAAGGACCCTAAGCGCAATGTCCTGCTGGCGTCTGTGTTGGTCGTCGTATTTACGGGACTCTTTAGCGGACTGCAAGTTTACATGGCCCAGCGCGTGTGGCCGGATTACACCACGCTTCAAAATCCCGAAACCGCGTTCATGGATGTTGCCCAGATGGCCAGCGGGCCCTATTTGTTCGCAGCGTACGGAGCGATGCTTCTAGTCTCGAGTATCGCCTGCGGGCTGGCCGGACACGTGGGAGCGTCACGTTTGCTTTACAGCATGGGCCGGGATAACGTGCTGCCGAAAAAAATATTCGGGTATCTGAGCCCGAAAAAAAGTAATCCCATCTATAACGTGTGGATTATCGGACTTCTCGCTTATATCGGTGTGATCACAATTCCGTGGGAGCACGCGGCGGAGATTGTCACTTTCGGGGCTTTGCTCGCGTTCATGGGCGTAAATTTATCCGCGCTGAAGCATTTCTGGTTTTCGCGGGACGCGGTGGGACATCGAAACTTTTTCCTGGATGCTATTGTGCCGGGATTCGGTATCGCCTTCTGCTTTATTCTATTGATCAGCCTGCAAACCTGGACGAAATATGCGGGCCTCACCTGGCTCGGTGTGGGAATCGTCTACAGCGCGTACAAGACGCGGCTGTTCACGCTCCGCCCGAAGCTGATCGATTTCAGCGAATCATAATTCGTCTGCGCCTTCCATCATTACGATGTTTCAGGAACCAGAGAAACGCGCGGCTTCGAGAGCTCGGTCGCCTGAAATTGCCCTCGCGATAGCTGGAGCGCAAACCCGCACGACTCGCGAATGCGAAGTTCCGGCGAAAGTTTTTTAAGGATAGCCTTGCTGCGATCTCCCTCGATGCGACGGATGAGAAGCTCGGCCGCTTCGCTTCCCAATTGATGCTTAGGTAGTTCGACCGTCGTCAACCTGGGACGGAAAACCCCGAGCCAGGGATAGTCGTCAAAGCTCACCAACCCGAAATCTTCGGGGCAGCGCACGCCCATCTCTTCAGCCGCTTTCAGCAATCCGATGGTCATCAGGTGATTGGCCACATAAACGCCATCCGGGCGATGCGATAACAAAGCATGCCCCGCGCGGAAGCCGGAATCGATGCGGTAGTCTCCTTCAATGACCAATTTCGGATCGTAAACGAGGCCCTCGGCTTTCAGCGCGTCGTGGAAGCCTTTGAAGCGCGCCACGGCGTTGCTGACTTTCAAAGGGCCGCCGATCAATCCGATGCGCCGCCGTCCGGAACGCGCCAAGTGAGACACGGCATCACGCGCGCCCTGATAGTCGTCGGTGATGACGGCATCGCCGGTCAGTTTCGGATATGTGCGCATTACCAGCACAAACGGAATGTTCACTTCTTTGATCATCTGCCGCAAAGACGGGCGAAAGTCCTCGGCAGCTTTGGTGAGCAGGATGCCGTCAACGCGTTTGGAGAGAAGCAATTCGACAGAGCGCTCCTCCTTATCGAGGCTGTCGTCACTGTTACAGAGCAGCAGATTGTATCCGTGTTTCTGCGCGGCGTCCTCGGCACCACGAACGACCATGGGAAAAAACGGATTGGCGATATCCGGCACAATCATTCCGATCGTATGAGTTCGCTGTTTCGCAAGGCTTCGCGCGATTAGATTGGGACGATAATTCAGTTTCCGGATGGCCGCCTCTACGCGCTTGCGCAATGTCTGACCGACGTGGCTCTTCTTGTTGACCACGGCAGACACAGTGAAGACGGACACGCTCGACTCGCGCGCCACGTCATAGATGCTCGCGGACTTTGCGGGCTTTTTGCGTTCACCTTTTTTCAAGGAGGGCATGATTTCGTCAATCGCGTTACCAAACTAAAGTTTTCATTTGTGGTCCGGTCGCAAGGCTTCGATTAGCAGTCCTCACTCAGTATCTCACTCAGTATCTTATTGCAACTGGTTGCTTTGTCCTCGCGGATTCGTATACCGCGTCGAGAATGATCATATCCCGGTGGCCCTGGGCGCCATCTGATTCCACGGAGCGCTTATTCTGAATGGCTGAAGCGAACGCGTCAATTTCCGGCGCAAACTCGTCAACGATTTTGAACTTTCGATTGACCGGGCGTTTTCCGATCTTTCCGGTTAGCAGCCGATCTTCATCAAATGGAAAAGCCGGACTCAACGAAGCCCATCCTTTTGTTCCCTGAACGAAAATAAATGAGGACAACACTGCGCCATAGGAGGAAGTGCCTTGCACCACCAGGCCGCTTGAAAACTGCAGGCGAAAGGAGATGCCTTGCTCCACGTCCCAGAATCTCACAGTGTCGTGGACCCAGGACTTTGCAGTGACCTCAACAGGATTTTCCTCCGCCAGCCAACGCGTGGTATTCACGCAATAAATTCCCAAGTCCATCAGCGGCCCGCCGCCTGCCATCTTAGAGTCGAGCAGCCAGGCTAATGACGCACCCGGCAAATGCAATTCGCTGAAGGCAGTGTGAATCACATCGATTCGGCCGAGGTCGCCACTCTGAATGAGTTGTTTTAAATAGAGCGCGCTCGGCTCAAAATATTTTCGGTAAGCGGTCATCAGCAGGACGCCGTTTTTTCTGCAAGCTTCTACCATTGCGGCTGAGTCCGCTAGGTTCACTGCCAGCGGTTTTTCGCACAGGACGTGTTTGCCAGCCTGAGCGGCTTGAATCGTCAAGCCAGCGTGCACGCCTGGCGGCGTGGCGACGTACACGGCGGAAACTTCAGGATTTGTGAGACACGCAGCGTATTCGTCACTGCGATAACGGGCCTTGGCGTGAAACTTTTGTGCTAGTTGCGCGGTCTTTTTCTCGTCGCTGCCGACCAGCGCGACCAGTTTGGCGTGTTTGCAATTTGCGAAGGCGGGAAGGATGGAGCCTTGGGCGATGGCGCCAAGTCCAACAACGGCAAAGCCGACTTTTTTCTTCGCAGTCACGGGTGAAAACAGCTTTCATCCTCCCTACGCGCTGAAGCCCCCTGCGAATTCATTCGACCAGCTTGCTAAAAAACCGAAGCTGAGCAGGTGTATGTCTTAACTTTCGCGGTCCGCCCGGCCCAGCTTCTGGTTCCGAATGGCCTTGTGATCCAAGCCGCGGAGTTCCTCGATGTTGATGAGCACTTTGTGGATCGCGTCCGCAATTGCATCCACGTCGGCGGTGCTGCCCAAAAAATTCTGATGCGGGAACCAAACCGCTTCGTGGTAGGCGGCGCGATCAGCTTCGGGGCAGGAGTACATGTTCCGCAGATCGAGGGGCTTTTCGCGGCCCCAACTTAGAGCTGGAAAATCCGAAGATTTAATGGGGAACAGAGAACTTTTGTAAACCGGTTCGTAGAACAGCCCGTCGCACGGGATGCCTTCCGTTTGGAGAGCGGCCACGAACGCAGCGCGGGGAATATCTTTGACCTTATTTTCAAAATACTTGAAGACATAACCGTAAGGTGCCAGCCGGGTGATGCGCGGATCGGGTTTGAGCAGACCGATTCCGGGAGCGTTCTGCAAACGCGTTTCAAAATGCTTCATATTCTTTTCGCGGATTGCGGACTGCTGAGGGAGCCGGTCGAGCTGAGGGCCAAGAACGGCGGCTTGAAATTCTCCCAAACGATAATTGAAGCCGATAATTCGGTGGTGAAATTGGTCTGTAAGACTGGCGCGGCCGGCGTTGATGTAGCTTTGGACCAGCTCCATATATTCAAGATTATTCGTGATGACGGCGCCGCCTTCTCCGGAGGTGATGAGCTTGCTGGACTGGAAACTGAACGCGCCAAGGTCGCCCATCGAGCCGGCACCTTTACCCTTCCACATGCCGCCGTGAGCGTGCGCGCAATCTTCGACAACTTTCAAATTGTGTTTTTTGGCGATGCGCAGGATTTCGTCCATGTCGGCGAAGCGCATCCCGAGGTGAACTGGGAGAATTGCTTTGGTTTTGGGAGTGATAGCTTTCTCGATCAACTTTGCGTCCAGGCAATAGGTGTCGGGATCTACGTCCACGAAAACGGGGACCGCATTCACCAAGAGCACCGGCCCGACTGTGCCTTCCCAGGTGTATGCGGGAACAATGACTTCGTCCCCGGGCTGAATTCCTACGGCAATTAATGAAGCCTGAATGGCGACGGTGCCGGTATTCACGCACTGGGCGTATTTTGCGGTGTGAACTTCGGCGAATTTCTTGGCAAACATAGTTGCATGCTTGCCGGGGAAGGGCTGGCCTCCCCATTTCGAGCTGGTCAGCACGTCTTCCAGCGCGAGGGCCTCTTCCTTGGTGGCCATGGGCCACCAAGGGAACGGAGTTTTTCTTAACGGCTCACCACCTGTGATCGCTAGTTTCCCCACGTGCCAGCCTCCAGTTTCATCGTTGAGAGAGATTTTTCTTCGTAAAACTCTTCGCCTCAAGCCACATCCGGATTGGGAAGCAAGACATCGCGCACAATTGCGTCCAGGTCATGACAGGCAGCGATGAACTGGCGAAGTGTGCGGCGTGTTGGGCCGAAAGAATCGAATTCTTCCACGGTCAGGCCGTGCTCGGTACTCGCGCGGCGAAAGTCCGCAAATTTCCTGGAGAGTTCCGCTTCAATCTCCGCACGCACCGGCTCGTCGATGCGAGAACGTACCTCGATGTCGCTCGCGTTGAATCGAACCTGCCAGGAATATGGTGGGGAGATCACCAGATCGCCGCCGATGAACTCGCTCCAGTGCATGTGGTTGCGAAAAGCAGCGGAGAGCAAGCGGGTTCGGAAGCTTCTTTCGCGATACACGCGGTACGCTTTTTTCAACACGGCGACGCCCGCCCACTCGAGGTATCCGGGATCGATGGCGATATTGTCCTTCTCGACTAAAACTTTTAGCCAATCGTCCAAACGACCGACCATGATGGTGCACACCGGTCCCATGGAGGCAATTTCCTTGCCTTGGCTTTCGCGGCGTTTCAGACCGCGCTCGACTGCTTCGCCGACGGCGATGGCCTGCGGCAATGTGAAGCTAACAGTCGCGTTGATGCTTATGCCGTGATAGGTGGCTTCCTCGATTGCAGCGATTCCAGCGGCGGTGGCCGGAATTTTTACGATCATGTTGGGAGCGAGTTTGCTGAATTCGACGGCTTGTTCGAAGATGGCCTGCGAGTCGCGAAACAATCGCGGATCGGTCTGTATGGAAAGTCTTCCGTTCTTTCCCCGCTGCTGGTCAAAAATTGGTTGCAGCACAGCCGCAGCTTGCACGGATATTTCACGGACCAAGTGCCAGGCCAGCTGATCTTCCGTCGCAGTGGGAAATTCTTTGATCAAGGTTTGGATGCGAAGTTTCCACGTTGACAATTCTTTCTTGAGGACACCGAGAACGATGACCGGGTTGCAAGTGGCGCCCACGGCGCCGTGCTCAATGGAATATTTTAGTTCTTCGACCGACGCGGAGTCGTTCCAGAGGCAAGTCGGAGTGGTCTGCGTCATTTGATGCAGCGGGCTTTTGTACGTCGCGGCCGTTGGGCGAGTCATGAGTTTCTCCCGTTGGCAAGAATGCGAAGGTGCTCACGATGATTCGACGAAATGGAAATGGAGAATTTCATCTGGCTGTCGTTTTCGACGCTGGACTTGCCGGCTCGTGCGAGACGGCGACAGGCTTTGATTCGCGATGAGATGTTTCGGCGGCGACGGCAATAGCCAAAGCCTTCAGGCCGTCATCGCCGGAAACACGAGGCGCGCGGCCGTCCAAAATGTTTTTGACGAAGTCTCGAACCTCTTCCAGGTAGGCATCGGCAAAGCGGGTGAGGAAATGATCCGCTAAGGTGCGCTCGGCGCCGCGAGCTGTCAGGAATACGGCGGGAATTTTTTTGAGACTTCCGACAAAAATTGAGCCCTTCGATCCGACGACTTCCGTGCGGACATCATAGCCATAGACTGCCTGGACGTAGGATTCGACGTTTCCGATGGCGCCTTGCTTGTATTGCAGGTTGACGACGCTGGCGACTACATCGCCGTACTTAGCTACCTCCGGACGGATTGCGGTGGTGGTAAAAGCGTGAACTTTGGTGACTTCATCGCGCATCAGCCAGCGAGCCAGATCGAAATCGTGGATCGTGTTGTTATAGAAAACCATTCCGTTCAACATCGAGTGATAAGCCGAAAGAGGCGGCTCGTCCTTATCGCGGCCGACGGATTTGAAAATCACCGGAGTTCCAATTTCACCAGCTTCGATACGCTTCATCGCTGCAGCATAAGCAGGATCGTAACGGCGCATAAAGCCAATTTGCAGGCGCGTACCGGCTTTTGATACAGCTTCCAGTGCTGCTTGAGCGTCGGTAAGGTTCAATGCCAGCGGCTTCTCGCAAAGAATGTCTTTTCCCGCACGCGCTGCAACCGTGATGGCCTGCGCGTGAAATTTATCCGGCGTGGCAATCAGCACTGCTTCGACCTGATTGTTCTCAAGCATCGCTTCGAGAGTGCCGTATGAGAATTCGATTTCTAACTCGGCTGCCACTTGGCGCGCACGATCTTGCGAAGCGTCGGCAACGGCGACGAGACGGGCTTGCGGCACCAGGCGGCGAAGATTCTCCGCGTGGCGCTTGCCCATTTCTCCGACTCCGAGAACGCCAACTCCAAGCTTTCTCATTCAGTTCCTTTACATCATTTTGCGATTACAATATTTGCGACATTAAACAGGCTGCACTTCCGGATGGAGACTAACGCGCTCCGGCGACCAACCCCAAATCTTTCAAAACTCCTTGTAAATACTTCAAACTGGCTGCAATACTTTGAGCCGGCGGAATCGGCGACGCTCCAAACTTCACGTCCTGCTCCACGACCGACCAGCCCGAATACCCGTTCTTAACAAGTGTGCGAAAAAAGGCTGGAAAATCAATGTTGCCTTGTCCGATGACGGTGAAAACCTTGTGTTCGATGGCCTCTTCAAACGTCCACTTGTTCCGGCGGGCTTGCTCTAGAACCTTCGTGTCGCAATCCTTGATGTGAACGAAGCGCAATTTTTCCTTGTACTTCTCTGCTTCTTTCACCGAATCGCCGTGGCCGTAAACACAATGTCCGGTATCCAGACAAAGGCCGACATTGGTGTGAGAAGTTGCGTCATAAAACAGCTCGCATTCTTCCGGGGTTTCCACATAGGTAGCGACGTGGGGATGAAATACCAGATCGAGTTCAAATTCATTGGCTACTTTTTCTGCGTCGGCCACAATATTTCCGATATGTTTCCATTGTTCTGCGCTCAACGTGGGGCAACCCTTGTCGTAAACACGCCCGGAAAAAGCGTTTCGTTCAGGTGATTGATCGTCGGCCATCACCAGAAACGGCGCTCTAAGAGCGGCCAGCAAGCCGCCGACTTTGCGGATCCGTTCGATCACGGCTTTGCTCGCGCCAGAATCGGTCATTTTTACAGGGACGAAAGAAGCGAGTAGCTTCAATTTGCGGCGTTCGAGTTGGGGCTGAAGGATTTTAGGGTCGGTCGGAAAGAAGCCGTAAGGCCCCAGCTCCGAGCCCGTGTATCCGGCCGCAACCATTTCATCTAGCATCGTTTCGTAAGATTGGTCCCAGGAAGGTCCGGGATAATCGAGCACGCCCCAGCTGTCTGGCGCCGAAGCAAATTGAAATCGCGAGTCGAGTTCGCTCATGCGGTGTCCTCTTTCGATGCGAATTGCAATTTTCCGTGAAATATCAGGACTCTACTTCCAAGGCTCCATAACAACCTTCATCGAATCGGCATCCATAGATTTCTGCATCGCGGCTTCCACTTCGCACAGGCCGAACCGGTGCGAGACGAGTTCTCGCAAAGGGTAATTTTTCATGTAGCGGGCCATCTGCCTCATGCTCGGGGCGTATGCGGCGGGCTCTTCGCCGCCTACGCAAAGGATGCGCGCGTTTTTCGCGCAAAGATGGCGGTGCGGACTGATTGCTACTTCGCCCAAGTCCGAAAAGTTGCCGGCCTCCACCAACAGACCGCCAACGCGCAACAGCTCTAGCGCTTCGGGCACAGCTTGTGGAACTCCTGCACATTCAATCACCATATCCGCGCCTCGCCCGCTCGTCAGGTCTTTTACTATCTTCAATCGGTCGTCTTTCGAAACTTTTCCAGCGTTGACCAAATGGTCCGCGCCCAGCTTCTTCGCAAAATTCAACCGGTAGTCTGAGAGATCGACTGCAATAATCTTACCCGCGCCGAGCATCCGCGCTTTCATCAGAAAGCACATGCCCAGAGGCCCTACTCCGAGGACCACAACGGTGTCGTCGAAAAGAAAAGACTCGCTTGGAAAAGACGACATCTGCTTCGCCCGGTCTAACCCGACGGACACGGCAAATATCTCGGTTAGAACAGCGACTTCGGACGGCAATTCGTCCGGCACTTTTACCAGAAAACTTCCCGGCACGATGTACATATACTGAGACCATCCGCCAAAGAGATGCGGCGGATTCTTGGCGCTCAGATTGTTACCGTAATCCGCGGTGTTCTCGCAGCAGTAATACGGAAAATCGTGCCGGCAGTAGTAGCACTGGCCGCAGGACACGTTAGCGCCGACGACCACCCGATCTCCCACGCGCAGCGGGACCCCTTCGAAGTCCGCATACTTTCCGTTTCCTCCAATCGCTGCAATCGTTCCAACGTTCTCATGGCCTTGAATGATCGGGAATTCCAGTTTTCGGCTGCCGTACTGCGTGGTGTAGCCCTGAAAAGTGTGCTTATCCGTTCCGCAGATGCCGGACATCTCCATTTTGACTACAACACAACCCGGGTCAGGTTCCGGCAGGGAATATTCTCGAATTTCGTAGTGGCCGGGTTTTACCAGTGTCGCCGCGAGCACGCCTTGGGCCGCCATGAATGTGTACTCGTTTGCAGTTGCTACGTTCCTGCAGCGACATCGGACATTTCCGAAGAAGAGCTAGGCGGACGCTGCCAGTCCGACCGCCGCTGGGCCTCGATGCTGGCTCTGCATTCGCTCCGGTCTACCTAGAAATACAGTTTCAAAGAAAGCTGGCCAATGCGTCCTGGCAGCGTCCCGGGAACTTGGCCGAAAGATGACGATGTAGCCACAGTCCCGCTGAAACCGGTGATCCCACTAGGTGTCAGGAACTGAGCATGATTAAAGAGATTGAATAGCTCAGCGCGGAATTGCAGGTCGAACCGTTCGGTGATCCGGGTGTCTTTGACAACAGCAAAATCCCAATTGTTGATTCCGGGCCCATGGAAGAACCGTCGCCTTGCATTGCCCTCTGTGCCCAAAGCGGAGGGACCGAATGCTGACGGATTGAAATATTGGCCACCCGTCTTTCGCGGGTTCTCGATTACAAGCGGTGCGACCTGATTGGGAGTGTCCACCGGCAAAGTAATCGGGCCGCCGAACCCAGTACCTAACAAGGATTGATCGTCCGTTCGTCCGTTTCGACCAGCGTAACCGGAAGACCGGTGGAGAAGCGCGTGATTCCGCTGATGGCCCATCCATTCGTGAGAGGTTTTGGCCCTCCCAACTTGTCGATAGGCAGCGAGTAGTTGTAGCTGGCCACGAAATTGTGAGTGCTATCAAAAGCAGAAAGACCGCGGCTCAGCCGATGATTGTAGGGATTGATCTGCTCGCCGTAGCCGGAGGAGTCGTCAAACGCTTTGCTAAAGGTGTAGCCGATGAGCGTCTGGAGGCGGCCGCTGGTGTGCCGGTAGTTAACCTGGAGCGAATTGTAAGACGAAGCGCCTGCGGTAATGAAATATGAGTCGTTACCGAAAGGGATAATTCCCAGATCACCGTTGGGCAGCACCGTATCACAGCCGGGGGCGCAGGGCAAATTGGTACCGGCTGGCAAAGCGACTCCACTAAACGGCGCGCGAGTTCCCAGTGAAAACGAGTTATCCGCATGAATGTAGACGTTATTTTCGAGGCCGGGGCCGCACGGAGTCTGGCCCGGCGCCAGATTCACCTTATTGTTCAGAAACAGGCATAGCGACGGAACGCCCGGATTCGCGGATATGGAGGAAAGTAGCCGGTGACCCTGTGTCCCCACATAACTCACGGTTAACAAGTCGGATCGCGTGAACTGGTGCTCGATGGAAAGCTCATATTCTTCCGCATAGGGAAGACGGTTCTTGTTGTAAAAAGCCGGCGAGCTGCCAATCGTTCCAAAAGCGCTGAAGAAATCGGGCAGATTATCGTAGGGGGGACCGCTCGCTGGATGCTTTGCGGAGAAGCTCTTCGGCGGTTGGGTTACCGGGAAAAAGTTTGGAACAAACGAGCCTGTCGACCGGGTCGTAAACGGAGCCATAAACACGGGTTGACTCTGGCCGGTAAAGTTTCCGAACGGAGCGTCTCCGATTTCGTTGAAATCCGTAGCACCTTCGAAGGTGCTGTAATAGATTCCCCACCCAACACGGATGCTGGTGGATCCTGGACTGCCGAGCATCTTGCCGAGCCAACCCTCATGTTGTCCAAACGAATAGGCGAGTCCGAGCCGAGGAGCAAAATTATTCCAGCGAGTAGGCGCGAGCGTGCTTGGAACGTGAGGATCACCCGGGAACACCCAACCTGTGGGTGATCCTGGGAAGACCACGGACTGCTCGCCGGGAATCAGCGTTTGAATTTGATTATACTTTGTTCTCCAAGGAGAACTGACGTCATAACGAAGCCCGTAGTTAAACGTCAAATTCGATTTGACCCGCCAGCTGTCCTGAGCGTACAAGCCAAAATAAAAGTTGCGGCCATAGGAGGGATACGACTGTCCCTGAACAAACTGACTGGGCGCGCCGAGCAGGAAATCAGTAAAGTCACTCCCCGTTTCGCTGGGCAGACCGTTGAAATTGCCCCCGAAGAAAAAGTTGCCATTCGAAACGTTATCAATCAGAGCTTCTTCGAGCTGATCGTAGTGGAACTGCCCTCCGAATTTGAGAGTGTGAGTCCCAATAATCTTGCTGTAATTGTCCACAATCTGGTAAATGTTATCGATCAGACCGTTCGGACGGCTCGGCACTCCAATTACAAAGTCGTTGAAGTCAATTTCCGGAACACCTTCTAGAGCTGGCACCAGAGGCACAATGCCCGGCGCCATGTTTGCGCCAGAAGCAAATCCCAGGCTGGCGAGAGTCACACCCTTTCCCCCCGATGGCTGGTTGAATAAAGTATTCAAGCGGAAATACCCAATACGGAATTCATTCACCGAAGCAGAACTGAAGGTTTTTGTGTCGCCGAGATTTATATTATTAGTCGTGCCCTTCCCATCCACGTTGAACCCGGGATACACGGGCGCGTTTCCGGGCCAATACGGATCGATGCGATTGTACTGATCGAAATAATAGTAGGCGGTCAGCAGCCCGAAACTCGTGTTGGCATCCACTCGACCGCTGAATTTGTTGTCATTAAGATCTATTTTTCCTGAATTCGTTGTAAAGGTCGGCAGACCCGCACTATTCGTCCCATTCGCAGGCAGAATGTACTTCAGAAGGCTGGCAGAGATCGGATTAAAGGCAGTGGGCAAGATTTGCGGGCCCGTCGGGCTCCCTAGTACGCAGCCCGTGACAGTGTTGGTCGATGTACAGCCCGGAAAAAAGTACTTTTCGCCAGGTATGACCGGGTATCCCAGTTGAGTGGACAATACCGACGCCCAGTTACCAGGCCCGGTGCCACTCACCACCGTGGTTGGATTGCCATGGGCGTCGACAAAACTGCTTGCTACCGACGAAAGGTTTCCCCCTTCCAATGCGGCGGTTGGGGCTCCGGTAATCCTTTGGGTCACTCCCTGAATCAGTCGATTTCCTTGATAATCAGCAAAGAAAAAGATCTTGTCTCGCTTGACGGGTCCGCCGAATGTGCCGCCGAATTGGTTCTGGTGATACGCACCCCGTTGTCCCTGATCAAAAAAATTCGCAGCGTCGAAATCCGTATTTCGCAAGAATTCAAACACATTGCCATGGTATTGGTTTGTGCCGGACTTTGTGACCACATTAATCAGTCCGCCGCTGTAGTTACCGTACTCTGCATCGAAATTGTTTGTCAGGATTCTAAACTCAGCGAGCGAATCGAGGTTGGGGATCGCTCCAGCACCAGAAAATCCCAGCTCCTGTACTAGCACTCCATTAAGGATGAAGCCATTTTCAGACTCGCGCATCCCATTCACGGAAAGCGCCCCGGAATTCAAATCGCCTGATACCAACGGAGCGGCAAACCCTGCGGAGATGAACGCACCCGCGTATGCGCCACTCATCTGCGATGCCGTCGGCACAACACCGGGCTGCAACGCGAGCAGATCGGTGTAGCTCCGAGTTACCAACGGCACATCCGTCATTTCTTTCCCGGTGATAACTTCTCCCATCTGCGTGCTTTCAGTGTCCACGTGCAGAGCAGAACTCAACACCTCAACTTTTTCGGTGGCTTGCCCGACCTGTAATGTAACGTCGATTACTAAAGCGGCGTTCACATCTAGAACAATGCCTGTTTGCACGTACGATTTGAATCCAGGTTGCTTCACCTCAATGGAGTACTTTCCGAGGGGCAACTCCTGGAAGGAGTAGAATCCTTGAGCGTTGGTGGTTCGCGTGGCGGCCACGGCTGTGTCCAGGTTGGTGGCGACTATGGTCGCGCCAGCGATCACCGCTCCGCTGGGGTCCGTAACCGTCCCGGAAATGCTGGCGGTGATTCCGGCGATGAGTCTGCCGGCAGGGAAAAGCGCGAGCGCAAATACAAGAATGCCCAAACACTTGGCCAACCGTGAAATTCTCATCACACCCCCCGATTTTTCGAGCGTTTGTGACCTTCCATCCCCGTCACAGGTCGTTGCGTTCAACGAGCGCTGATTCTCTTACCGTTTAAAAAAGGAGCGAAAGAATAGATCGCTTCTAACCGCTTATCATATTGACAGGCTTATAATGTAGGCATAATCCTTTTGTCAAGATGTTTCCGAGATCGGTGTCAGTAGCACATGATATGTCCGGTTGAGATAGCAAGTGATATGTCCGCTTTTCGGGCGGTGGTAGGGGACCATGCAAGGCATGAACTCCTACACACAAGCCGCCATGGAGCGGGCGATGAAAGTACAGGAAGTGATGTTGCAAGCGATGGCCAAGAAGATCAGCTGGTGGCAAGCGGCCGAGATCTTGGGCATCAGTGACCGGCATATGCGGCGCTGGCGGGAGCGTTATGAGGAGTTCGGATTCCGCGGGTTGTTCGACCGCAGGCGAGGAAAGCCTTCGCCTAAGCGCGTGCCGCTAGCGACCGTGGAGCGGGTGCTGGAGCTGTACCGGGAGCATTATTTCGATCTGAATGTGCAGCACTTTCACGAGAAGCTGGGGGCCGAGCATCGGATTCGGCTCAGCTACAGCTGGGTGAAAGGGATTCTGCAAGGAGCGGGGATGGTGGCCCGGGGGCGCAAGCGCGGAGCGCACCGCAAACGACGACCGCGACGACCCTTGCCGGGGATGCTGCTGCACATCGACGGCAGCCGGCACCGTTGGTTGGGAGACGAGCGCTGGCACGATCTGATCGTGATTCTGGATGATGCCACCAGTGAGATTTACTACGCGCAACTGGTGCAGGAGGAATCGACGCAGACGGTGATGGCCGCTTTGCGCGAGGTGATCGAGCAGCAGGGATTGTTCTGCGCCTTGTATAGCGACCGGGGCAGCCATTTTTGGCTGACGCCCAAGGCGGGCCAGAAGGTAGATCACGCGCGTGTGACGCAGGTAGGACGGGCGCTGCGGGAGTTGGGAGTGCGGATGATTCCGGCCTACTCGCCCCAGGCACGAGGACGCAGCGAGCGCAATTTTGGCACTTGGCAGGGACGACTGCCGCAAGAGTTGCGCTTGCGGGCGATCACGACGGTGGAGGCGGCGAACGCTTTTCTGCAGGAAGAGTACATCGCTGCGTTCAACGTGCGGTTCCGGGTGCCCGCGACGCAGGGGGGCAGTGCCTTTACGGCGTGCCGGCAGCGAGATTTGGAAGGGGTCTTTTCGCTGCAGTTTGAACGCACGGTGAACCGCGACAACACGGTGAGCTTTCAAAATCTGTCTTTGCAGATCCAGCCGGTACGCTGGCGAGCCACGTTGGCGGGCTGTACGGTGACCTTGCATCAGCACCTAGATGGAACGCTGAGCCTCCGCTATGGGCCGCATTGCGTGGGGCGCTACAACGCCGAGGGGCTGCCTTGGATCAGTAGCGATCGGCAAGAGGCTGTGCAGAAGCCGCGCGGTGGAAAAGTCGCAAAGCAGACTTTCCCACCGCGCTTGGGAATCCCGCCCAAAGCGCGGGATTCCCACTTCCCCACAGCCTCGACGGCGGCGGGTGATTAACTGTCAACCGGACAACTCACTTACTACAAAAACCGGACCTTTTAACTTGCTACGAACAGATGTTTCCGAGATCGGTTCTCACGCGCGGGAGTTAATCGGGGCAGAAGCTGGGCGCCCTAAGGGCTGAAAACCACACATTTTTCACTATCCTTGATAACCGTTTAGATGATGCGTTTAGACGATGCACTACTCTGATTTTGGCTGGAATTGTTCTCGCCAATGCACATTGAAATAGATCTATTCCTTTCGGGAAGTATAGCGCTCGGCCAACACGTCAGCCACTTGAAAAGGAGAGGCTACGTCACCTATTCGAAACGGACTTGGAGGTTTCGTTTCAAGTACACAAAGTGCACGAAGTACACGAAGTTCAGGTCCCGGGCTCTTCGGTATATCCGATGACTCCTGCAGTCCGGTGGCTGATTCGCTCACTCTAGGCAGTGGTGGGACCTGGTGGGTACAACTGTGTCGCCGGTATCGTGGAGTTACCCGAACGCGGTTCGAGTCATAGCGGTTTCAAATAATTCTACGGCTGGCCGGAATCCGCTACAGTCGATAAGTGTTCGAACAGAAGGGGCATTCCCTAGTAAACTCGTGTTCTATAGGAAGCCGATCTACTTCGTAGTCGCTTTCCAGTTTGTGGATCCGTTGCAGATCCGCCCGTTCGAACTGCAAAACATAACCAGCGCTAGACCGGCTCCGATTGTTTAGCCCAAGTGACGTCAATATATTGCCGGTTTTGCGTCCAGTCAGCCGACAGGGCTCGTCACGCAATTCAAGGTCGCTGTTAATCATCCGGGTTAGATCTGTGAGGCATACGTTGTATGATTTCGGGTTCACGTGAATGTAACCAAAAAGAACACGGACCGCCGATGCGTGGCTAGGTGTCAGTAAGTCAGATTGAAGTTGGCTCTGGTCCGCAATCGAATAAGCCAACACCTTGCATAATTCCCAGTCTTCCCTAAAGGGAAGGGCGAGTGCGCGATACTGGTCGAGCGCCCGCGAAGATAACGGTACGTCACCCGGTAACTTCGGTACAGAGACGCTATGATAATGCTCGAATCGGAATTGTAGCAGTTCGCGGCGAAGCTTTGCCGCGCAACGCAGAATGTTTGGGTCGTCCGGGCCCTTTAAATCTGTTCGTGCGGTCTGATGCATCGAAATGATGATGCAGCGGCTGTTCAACGCTGAATCGTTTGGCAGTTCGATCCACGAAAGTACTTTCAGACCGTAGGCGAGCTGCGCTTTGTTCTCACGGAGCGAAGCGAAGCCCCGTGTAGCGCTGGATCTCAATAGATGTAACAGAGTGCGAGGATGGCCAGCGGTCAAAGTTTCGTCTATCAAGATAGTCGGATGCGTGCGATCACAGACATCATAGAAAGCTGCCGAACTGATATCCGAGGTCGGTAGGCCGCGCCGGCACAACAAAGTCAGAATGCGCAACGCCGTCGTTTTGCCCGAGCCCGGAAGACCGACCAGCGCGAGGTAGGGCGCGCACGGCAGTTTTTCGGGAAACCAACTGGCCAGTACGAAGGCCGTCATCAGCATGCGTGCATTGCGTTCAACGTCTATGCAGGAGGAAAAGACGCAGCCAACGTCCGAGATAAGCTTCTGGAGGTCCCCATAAGGCTCGGCACCTTGTGGGAGACAAATATGTTTCACCGCGGGATCGGTCCGCGACAGCGGCACCAAGACGCTGGGTCCCTCGGGCAACATATTCTTATATGTTGCTGTGCCGTTTTTGTACACGGCTAGCAGTGATTTCGTCGAATCGGCTGGATCCTCTATCATTTCGATGAGCGATCCATCCGACAGTTCGGCAAAATCGATTTCGCGCCGGGACAGATGCTCTTGAGAAGAATATGTCGCTGAATAGCTTTCTGAACTAGGACGGGAATGGACGACTTTCTGCCTCCGCGGGCTGCGGTTGATTTGATTTCGGAACATCATGCTCTTGGTTCCTTTCAGTTTTCTACCACGTCCCTGGACATATGGCTTACCGTTAGCTTATCAAGCTACCCACGTAGCTCAGCCTTTTAGTCCGTTGCCTAGTTAGATGCTCAAGAGGATAATTGTGTAGCTAGTTGGCCATTAAAAACTTGAGGAAATGACAGTCGAATCTATTAGTTCTCAGAAGAACTGGAAATCCTATTGAGATCCTGTGATGGAGGTCAATCCGAGCGCGGGATCGAATGTCTTTTCATATCTAACGTGTGAAGTTGCTAGCATGATATCTCTGTACCTTCCAACGAGTCCAACAGGCGAGCGATCTGGTGGTGTTAGGAACTAAATCTCTTAGCAAGCTTCGAACGATCTGCGCATTTGTAGCGAATTTATCGAGGGAACATCAGGGCGTCCCGTATAGTGTGCATTCGGCACGCCCACGCCTCGCTGAGCCTGGCCAGCGTTTCCTTTCCTCTGAAATAGTTTTGTGTAATCCTCAATCGGCGGCTCCGCGCTGTTCGTCGCCATAATAGAGCATGCGCTTTCAGATAACCGCTTTCGCTGTTGCATTCTTGTTGCTGCCTAGCGTGGGGCTGCATGCACAGCGTGAACCCATCCTGAAACAGATTGACCTTCCACATCCCTACTACTATCGCGAAATGTACCTTCCTCAGCTAACGACCGGGCCCAGTTCGCTCACCTGGTCGCCGGACTCACAATCGGTCATCTTCTCCATGCAAGGCGCGCTGTGGCGTCAGCGACTGGACTCGCACGAAGCCGAACAACTTACGGCGGGTCCGGGCTACGATTACCAACCCGATTGGTCGCCGGACGGGCGCTGGGTCGTCTATGCTTCTTACGATGGAGATGCGATCGAACTCCGCATCCTGGACCTTCAGACTGGCAGCACACAACAGCTCACAACAGGTAGCGCGGTCAATGTAGAACCGCGCTGGTCGCCAGACGGGAAACGCATTGTTTTCGTTTCGACGTCTTATCACAACCGTTTCCATATTTTTGTCGCGCGTGTCGAAAATGGGGAGTTGAAATCGACCGATCGCCTGACCGGTGAAACACGCAGCGAACTTCCCCGGTACTACTACAGCCAATTCGACACGGAAATCAGCCCTTGCTGGTCCCCTGATGGCAGCGAGATCTTCTTTGTTTCGAATCGTGGCCACATCTACGGTAGTGGCGGATTCTGGAGAATGAAGGCTGAACCTGGCTCCGATGCGCGCGAAATTTATTTCGAAGAGACCACCTGGAAGGCGCGACCTGACTGGTCGTCGGACGGCAAGCGCGTCGTTTATAGTTCCTACCTCGGGCGCCAATGGAATCAACTTTGGGTAATTCCAGCCGCGGGGGGTCTTCCGTTGCAGGTTTCGTACGGCGAGTTTGATGCGACCGCTCCACGTTGGTCCCGCGACGGAAGAAGCATTGGTCTCATTTCCAACCGCAACGGAAACACTTCGCTCTGGATTCAGGATGCGATAAGTGGCGAGCAACGACAAATCGTCGCCACGAACCGTCGGTACCTACATCCGATGGGCGAATTGAAGATAACCGTCTTAGATGCGGCCGGCCATCCCACGTCAGCGCGCGTGTCAGTCACGGGCGCCGATGGCCGTGCATACGCGCCCGAAACTTCGTGGCTTCGAGCTGATGACAGCTTCGATAGATCGGAGAGACAATTCGAGGCGCACTATTTTCTCTCGTCGGGGCAGGCCGATGTTGTCGTTCCTCCCGGGACTGTAGAAATCGACCTGATGAAGGGGTTCGAATACAAGTGGGAACGCTTACGAGTGCCGGTCGAAGCGCAAAAAACAGCCGAAGCCATCGTTCGGCTACATCCCTTCAAGTGGCTAACCGATGATCCGGCGCGGTGGGTGAGCGCAGACCTGCACGTTCATATGAACTACGGCGGGAGTTATCGCAACAACCCAGAAATCCTCGTGGAGCAAGCGCAAGCTGAAAATCTGGGCATCGTCTTCAACCTTATCGTGAACAAAGAAGGGCGAATCCCCGATATAGCTTATTTTTCTACTCGACTGGATCCAGCGTCCACACCAACGACTCTTTTGTCGCACGGCCAAGAGTTTCACACCAGTTATTGGGGCCACTTGGGATTGCTGCACCCGGACAGCAGTTTTCTAATTCCAGGCTATGCCGGCTACCCAGGTACGGTTGCGGCGAGTCTATATCCTACGAATGCCGCCGTCGCCGACATGAGCCATGCGCAAGGCGCGCTCGTTGGCTATGTGCATCCCTTCGAGGCGGTTCCCGATCCATCGCGCGACGAGAGCCTAACCTCCGAACTGCCCGTCGATGTCGCGCTCGGCAAAGTGGATTACATAGAGGTCCTCGAGTTCAGTGACCATAAAAGTACGGCAACTGTTTGGTATCGTCTGTTGAACTGCGGCTTTCATCTTCCGACGGGAGCCGGAACCGATGCGATGATGAACTTCGCATCGCTCCGTGGACCTTTGGGGCTCAACCGGGCTTACACCACTCTTACTACCCAGAGTCCGAGTCAGCTCAGTTCATGGCTAGAAAACTTAAAACACGGGCGCACCTTTGCAACGAACGGACCGCTCCTGAGATTTCGGCTCGCGGATCGCGAGATCGGTGGGGAAGTCAGTCTGTCCGCTGGATCAAATCGACTGAATTTCTCCGCATCACTTCGCTCCATTGTTCCAATCGGCCATCTCGAAGTCATCTGCAACGGCCGAGTCGCGCAAGAACTGGCGTTGACGGGTGACCAAACCTCAGCGGACCTTCACGGCGAAATTTCCGTGGAAAAAAGCGGTTGGTGCCTGCTTCGGGCGTGGAGCGAAAAAGCCGAGTATCCCATTCTCGATCAGTATCCTTACGCAACTACGAGTCCGATTTACATTACCGTCGGTGGAGAAGCAACTACCTCTGCCGATGATGCCCGCTATTTCCTGGCGTGGATCGAACGGCTCAAACAAGCGGCCATCGCCAACCACGATTGGAATACCGATACAGAAAAAGAAAAAGTGGCGACTCTGTTGTCGGACGCGGCGAAGGTGTTTCAGATCCAAATCCGGGCAGTCGATGCCGAGTGAGTCGGCACAAGGAGACTTTCCGGCGCCCGACAGAACTCTCCGATCTTTACTATATTGCTTAATTCAATCTCCACGCTCTTCGCAGAAACGCTGACCTCGTTCAAACCGCCCGCGATACCCTCGACCGACTCATTTCCCAAAGCCGGTGAAGTGCTGGAGACGTTGCCCACACTAGAGAACTGACATCATGTCGGATGATCTTAATTCAAACTGAAAGATTCCCTGTCAGGAGAGCAGCTTGTCCGGAGTAATCGGCAGTTGGCGCACGCGCTTGCCAGTGGCGTGAAACACGGCATTGGCGATCGCGGCACCTGTTCCTGTGATTCCAATTTCACCAATTCCCCGCGCGCCCAGTGGATTGATATTGACGTCCGGAATGTCGATCGCAGACACATCGATCTCGCCGACATCCGCATTAGTGGGCACGTGGTATTCCCCGAGGTTTGCGTTTGCGATTCTGCCACTGCGCCAATCGACGTAGGTGTCTTCGTGCAGCGCTAAACCGATTCCCCACACAATTCCGCCGATGAATTGACTCCGAGCGAGTTTCTCGTTCACAATTTTTCCTACATCGAAAACAGCCACGATGCGGCGCACGCGTGGCATACCAATCCGAGCGTCAACAGAGACCTCGGCAAATACAGCGCCAAATGAATGCGCCGAGAATTTTTCTCTCATGTTTTGATCCGGCTGGACCGTTGCAACGGCCTCCAACGGCTGACCGCCATGGCGCGCCAGTAAGTCGGTAAATCTTTCGGATTTCGGCGAAGACTTATGAAAAATCGCGCCGTCCCGAAACTCCAGTTCGTCCACGCTCAACCCATGGATAGGTGACTGTGGATCAGATACAGCCAATTCGAACAGCTTCTGCCGGGCTTGGCCAGCCGCGGCCTGAACGGCGGGAGTAACGCTTGCCGTGCTCATCGACCCGGCTGAAATAGGCGCCTGCGGCAGAACCGTATCGCCCAGCCGCGCATCGATCAAGGTTGGGGCCATACTGAGAGCGGCCGCGGCGACCTGTGTTAGCACCGTGTACATTCCGTTCCCAATTTCCTGAGTACCGGAGGCAACCAGCACTCTTCCATCCGGTTGAAAACGGATCAACGCGCCCGAAGGAAGACGCCGCGCCGGATAAGTTTCCGTAGCCATTCCCCAGCCGATAAGTTCCGAGCCATGACGCATCGAACCGGGCTCGTGCGAACGCTTCGACCAACCGAAGCGCTCGGCGGCTCGCATGTAGCATTCGCGAAGATGTTTCCCGGTGAACGGGTGCTTCGTATGGGGGTCCACTTCGGCGTAATTGATTAGCCGAAGTTTCAAGGGATCCATGTTGAGCTTGTAAGCGAGTTCGTCCATCGCGACTTCTATCGCGTAGGTGCCGGTTGCGACGCCGGGCGCTCGCATGTAGGTGGGTGTGCCAAGGTTTAGCGGAACGAGGCGGTGAATCGTACTTATGTTTTCACATGCATACATCACACGGGTGGGGAAGGCGGATGACTCGAGATAATTTTCGATGACGGAGGTGTTCGCATGTACCTCATGACGAATCGCGGTGAGCTTGCCTTCGCGCGTCGCGCCGATAGCCAACTGCTGATGAGTCATCGGACGCGCCCCGATTGGACCGAACATTTGCGGCCGCTCCAGCACCAATTTCACGGGCCTGTTCGTTTGTTTCGCCGCTAAGGCCGTCAAAACCACATGAGACCACCCAGGGCCTTTGCAGCCGAAACCACCGCCGACGAATAACGAAATTACGCGAACGCTGTCCGGGGGAATGCCGAACGCTTTTGCCAATTGGTTTTTCCGTCCGGAGATGTTCTGCGCGGAATCGTGGACGGTCAATCGACCCCCAACCCATTCCGCGATCGTAGCGTGGGGCTCCATCGGATTGTGATGCTGAATTGGAGTGGTATAGATTTCGTCAACTTTGATGGCCGCCTGGCGGAGCCCTTCTTCGACGTCACCCCAACTGATATCTCCCTGCTCACCACTGTGCTCGCCGGTATAAGACGTGGCAAAACCGGCCAGGAAATCAAGTTTCGGCGGAGCCTGTTCGTATGTGACGCGAACCAGAGAGGCAGCGTACCAGGCTTGATGCAACGTTTCCGCCACCACCATGCCAATTGGCTGGTTGACGTAATGCACTAGAGAGTCCTGCAGAAGCGAAAGGCGGGATTCCGGATTGGGCAGCTTCAAGGCGTTCGAGGGTGTTATCACGGCGATTACTCCCGCCGCGCGCTCCGCTCGCGAGGTGTCCATGCCCGCAATTCGGCCGTTGGGAATTGTGCTCTGTAACATCACAGCGTGAGCGAGATTTGGAATTTGGAACTCGGCAGTAAATTTTGCCGCACCTGTAACTTTCAGCTTGCCATCAACACGAGAGAGTGGTTCTCCGATAATTGCGCTCACGCCAACCCTCCGGCGATGCTAAGGGCTCGAATAACGCTCTGTTTGGCCATCTCAACTTTGTACGCGTTGTGCGAGTAGGTTCGAGCGTCTGTTAGCGCCTTCGCGGCGGCGACGCCAAATACCTCTGCACTCATTTCTCGGCCCACGAGAGCGGTCTCCGCATCCTGTGACCGCCAGGGCTTGTGCGCCACTCCGCCCAAAACTATCCGGGCGCTGCGGATTCGGCTGCCGTCTAAGTCCAACGCTGCCGCGACTGAAACCAGCGCGAAGGCATAACTCGCGCGGTCGCGCACTTTCAAGTAGTGCGAATGGGCGGCGTAGTTAGATTTCGGAAGATCGATCGAAAGGATCAGCTCGCCTGGTTTCAAGTTCGTGTCCAGTTCGGGGGTTGTGCCGGGGAGGCGATGGAAATCCGCGATGGGGATGGCGCGCTCGCCGTTAGTGCTGCGCACGCGAATTGTGGCCTCCAAGGCCGCGAGAGCCACACACATGTCCGAAGGATTTGTCGCGATGCATTGATCGCTCGCACCCAGGATGGCGTGCATGCGATTAAAGCCGTCCCGCGCGCCACAGCCGCTTCCGGGCGCTCTTTTATTGCACTGAGAAAATCCAATATCCATGAAGTAATAGCAACGCGTGCGTTGCAGTAAATTCCCGCCATTAGTGGCGAGATTTCTTAGTTGCGGAGACGCCCCAGCGAGCAGGGCTTGCGCAAGCAGCGGATAGTTTTTGCGAACGAGTGGATGATTCGCCGTGTCGCTATTGCGTGCGAGCGCTCCCAGCCGTAAACCTCCGTCGGGCATCGGCTGGATCTCTGCCAGCGGCAGCCTGTTAATGTCGATCAGCTGCGTGGGCTGTTCCACGCCGTTCTTCATCAGATCGACAAGATTCGTGCCGCCGGCCAGGAACCTCGTATCTTTCGAGCGGGAAATGGCTTCGATAGCAGCCTCCGTGTGGTTAGCGCGCTGATACTCAAACGGATTCACATTTGCTCCCGGATTGCTTGGTTCTCTTCCTCAGCGTTTTTCATAAACGCTCTGTATCGCTTGCACGATGCCGGGATACGCGCCACACCGGCAGATATTTCCACTCATTCGCTCACGAATTTCCTCGTCCGTCAGATTCGGCGGGTCGAGATTCGTAAGATCGGCGGTGATATAACTTGCGGCGCCAGCCTTCGCTTCATTCAACATTGCCACTGCCGAACAAATCTGTCCGGGAGTGCAATAGCCGCATTGAAAGCCATCTTGTTCGAGAAAGGCAGCTTGCAGCGGATGGAGTTCGTCACCATTGGATAGTCCTTCAATGGTGGAGATCTCCTCACCATCATGCACGACAGCGAGGGAGAGACAGCTGTTAATGCGGCGGCCGTTCGCCAGCACGGTACATGAGCCACATTGCCCGTGATCGCAGCCCTTTTTGGTGCCGGTTAAGGCAAGAGCTTCACGCAGGAGATCAAGGAGTGTAACGCGGGGGTCGAGCAATAGTTCGTGGGGCGTTCCGTTGATTCGCAATTTCACTTGAACCAGGTTTTCGGCGGCTGTGTCGTGTGCCTCCGCGTTCGGTGTGATTCCGCCGGGGAAAATCGGCAGGCCTATCGCGACCGCTCCCGTAACAGTCCCGACCGTGATCACGAACTCGCGTCTCGAGACCTGGCTGCCGCACGAACGGGGTTCTAGCAAATCAAATTCTGTTGGCTCTTTTTCGAAACCGGCTCCGTCTCTAGCGTCCGATTGATCGTCTTGGTGATTCAAGTGTGAGCCCCCGTTCTACCGCCAGTATCTAACAAGCTCTAATATAATCGCACCGAGATTGAAGGTCGATCGTTAATCGAGGCGTCGAGGAACGTTAGCAATTACATTTGATGACGAAATCTCGCTCGCGCCCGGCGAGTGACTCGCCTTGAGTCCGATGCGCCACTTGATGCGCCAGTACGGTGGTGATGCCTCCACCGCGATAAAGCTCATAAATTTCGTTTTCCCAACTGCGGCTGCCGTCTTCCGCCCATTGAAACGGCAACGTCTCCATATGCCACTCCGTGGATTTGAAAGATGCTGCCCGATCCAGAGCAGCTCGCAGAATTTCGCGTTGCTGAGCGGCTTCGTGCGGCTTTCCCGCGGGACAGCCCAGCGGAAAGTCGAGGAAACATGGACGCGGAGGCTTGAAATTTTCGGTTGCCTCCCAGAGAACCGACATGCTCAATGTCGGAAGACCGCGTGCTTCCAGCCCCCTAGCGATCAGTCCGACGGACTGATGACACGCGGGTCAAAAAGGAAGAAGCAAGACGAGATCAACTCCTTGGGAATCGTAAATCTGTTTTACCGCCGGCACGGTCTGCTCCAGCAATTCTGTAAAGCGGTGTATCGATCCGACGATCGAAACCGCCGTGTGAGCGAGAGCTCCGATCGTGCCCTCTGTTTCGAGCTCCTTCATCCGGTCGAGCGGATAAGCGACGTTCAGGTCTTCCTGCGCCCATTTGCGCACGGCTGTCTTGTGCGAAATGACCAGCTTTGACAGCGGTGTATCGCGATGCAGCAGACGAAACGAAATATCCTCGGTCTCACCTAAGGGAGGATCTTCCAGCAATTGGGCGCCGCAGCTGACAAACATCCCGATCTTCGATTGTGCGATAGGTTTTCGCAGGGGAGTAAGATTCGGCGGATCAAAAACTGGGACCGGCCCCGGAGTCTGTCCGGTGAGGTCTGCGAGCAGCTTCTTCATGCTAAAAGGCATGGCCATCTCCAAAGGATAACGAGAGAGAGGTTCCGATTAATGCGATTATCACTACCTCCGCGCAGCCATGTCCCATGTAGGAATTATGAACATGTACGCTTTTCGACGTCGCCAGTGTACACTCACGCGAAGCCCTGTCAAGAAGCCAAGTAGGTTTCAGGGTCGTGGCGGAATGTCGAAAACGAAAACAATGAAATGCCTCCGGGAGGGCGAACCATGAAACTGTTGCAAAATATTTCCAAGATCTTGACCGTCGTTTTCCTGGCGCTGAGCAGCTTTTCGGCTTTTGCCGTGATCAACGGGGCGTCAAAGCCGCAAACGAGTTCGGGCTACTATCTTGTAAAGAAAGTGAAACTGGGAGGCCAGGGTTTTTGGGATTATCTAGCGATCGACACGCCGGCACGGCACGTCTTCATCACCAATAACACCCGCGTTCTTGTGATCGACGCTGACAGCGGTGAAATCGTCGGAGAGGTTACGGACCCGAAGATCGAAGGCGCGCACGGCGTGGCAGTGGTCGAAGATATCGGGAGAGGCTTCATAAGCAACGGTGTCACGAACACCTCAACAATATTCGACCTGAAAACCTTGAAGCCGATAGGCACGGTGATCACCGGCAAACATCCCGATGCAATTATTTACGATCCAGCATCTCGTTTCGTATTCGTTTTCAACGGAGACAGCAAAGATGTGACGGCGATTAGGCCGGCAACAGGAAACGTTGCCGCAACTATCCCGCTCGACGGGAAACCGGAATTCGCTGCGAGCGATGGCGTTGGTGGAGTGTTTGTGAACCTGGAGGACAAGAATGAAGTGGCCGCGATAGACTCGCGGTCGCTCAAAGTGGTGAGCCGTTGGCCGACAGCCCCGTGCGATGAGCCCGCTGGAATGGCGATCGATACAAAGACTTCACGCCTATTTATCGGATGCCACAACAAAATGTTGGCCGTGATGGACACGAAGACCGGCAAGATCGTCGCGACTCCACCCATTGGCGCTCGCGTGGACGCCAACCGCTTCGACGCCGGCACGAACCTGGCGTTCAGCTCGAATGGTGATGGCACGCTGACGGTGATCCATGAAGACTCGCCGGATAAATACACGGTCCTCGAAAATGTGCAGACGGAGATTGGCGCGCGTACTCTGGAGGTTGACCCTAAGACACACAATGTTTATCTCGTGGGCGGCGACCTGACGCCCACCCCGCCCACGGCCGATAACCCGCATCCTCATCCGACCGTGGTGCCCAACACCATGCGGCTTTTGATTTACTCTAAGTAGCGAAGTTCCGGCGAGGAAGAATTTTGGGGAGTGTGGTGACAAGACGATTCAATATGAGAGAAACACCGCGCTCATGGCTTCAATCGCGGAAATAAGAGCAGCGCATTCTCACGATTGATACTGTTGGTGTCGCTCACCGGGAGTCCGAAGCTGTCCAATCCATTCGCCGTCACGCTCATTTGGACATATGGATAATCGGATCCGAAGAGCACTTGCGACGTGGGCACGAGGTTCATTAAGGCAGCCATCGTGGAGCGATTGACCGAACTTGCTATGTCGAAATGCAGTTTATTCAATTCAGAGGGCACGCCATTGGGGACTCGATCTGCCAATTCCTTATGGCTTTTGAAAAACGAATCCATTCGACTGGCCACAGCGGGCATGGCGCCTCCTGCGTGCGAGAAGATGAAACGAATATCCGGGTAGCGGGTAAAACTTCCGCTGATCATCAAGCTCATAATGGAACGCGCAGTATCAAACAAAAACTCCTCAACGCCCGGAGGCACTCCGGGAATGAGGTTTACACAGCAATTGGCAGCGGCCGGATGCACGTGCACCACCGCCTTGCGGCGACTCAGTTCTTCCAGCACGGGAAAAAATGAAATGTCGCCGGTCCATTTGTCCCCGTAGTTAGTCAGTAATGCGAAACCGTCCACTTTAAGTGTATCGAGGGAATACTCAATCTCTCGCAGACTGCCTTCCTGGTCGGGCATTGGTAACGCAGAGAACGTGCCGAAGCGTCCGGGATAATCTCCGGCCATTCGCGCCGCGTATTCGTTGCAACTGCGCGCGAGAGCGCGGCTTGCCGTCGGACTTCCAAACCAAACACCGGGCAGGCCCAACGAAGTTATGCCGGCCGCGACGCCGTTCTTATCCATTTCCTCGATCGCTCTTGCAGGTGTCCAATCCATCAGGACAGAGACATCACGTGTGGCACCGGCAGCAGCTATGACTCGCTCTCGGGCAAAGCTCAGATACTGAGGCGGCATGATGTGGTGGTGGACATCGATCCGGCCGGGCTGCGTCCCCGAGAACAGCGGCGCGAAGCCGGCCATCAATTTGCCGGGAAGCGTGGCTCCCGCGCCCAGAGTTGCGAGTGAGACCAGAAGTCTGCGACGGGAAATGACGCAGTTATTCGAAACACACTTCTGGGGGGATTCAGCGATTGCGGCAGTATGTTTAGAAAAATCGAGAGGTTTCATCATAGCTTTGGCTCGCGCTGCTAAGTTGCTCATCGACGAAGGGCAGTCAAGTTCTTTGACGCTGCACTCTCCCATGACATTGGGTTACAATTCCGAACTAGTTCATCATACACCGGGAGACTAACGTGAGAGCACGAGAATGAATCAGGAGGCGGCGGCCCACTCACTCGTGAACGTTGCGAAGTTGATTGATGAACAGCCGATGGGTGGCTACCAAATCTGGGTTCTCTTGCTCTGCGCTTCGGCAATGTTTGTCGATGGGTTCGACACCCAGGCCATTGGTTACGTGGCCCCGAGCTTGAGCCTGGCCTTGGCAGTAAAGCCCGCCGCTCTCGGCTTGGTTTTTGCTGCCGGCGGCCTTGGCGCCATCCTGGGTACGCTGGGCTTCGCGCCCATTGCCGACCGTGTTGGACGCAAACCCGTGATCATCGGCTGCGTGCTTTTCTTCGCCGTTTCCAGCATCCTCACGTCTTTAGCAGGCAGTGTTCACCAAATAATGTGGATGCGGTTTGTAACCGGGCTAGGGCTAGGCGGCGTGGTCCCCAATGCGCTGGCACTTACCGCGGATTTCATGCCTAAGAAGTTTCGAGTCACTCTAGTTCTTCTGGCGTGGTTTGGTTTCTCGATTGGCTCGGGGGTCGGTGGTCCAATTACGGCGCACATATTAGAAGGTCACACATGGAGAGCTGTTTTCGTGTTTGGAGGCATTCTGCCGGCTCTTCTTGCTCCTCTGCTGTGGTGGAGTTTGCCGGAATCTCTGCAAGGGCTTTCCCAGCGAGGCGGAAATAAAGAATTCATCCGAGCCACTCTCCTTCGGCTAAACCCTCGTCTGATCCTGCCCGCCGATGTGGTGTTCACAACGGAAAAGAAGGAGAAAGGCTTTCCGGTTGGCCTTTTGTTCCGAGAAGGCCGGAGCCGCGTGACGATTCCATTGTGGATTATGTTCTTTATGTCCCTGTTGGAGCTATTTTTTCTGAACAGCTGGCTGCCCACCATTCTGCATAAAGCAGGCATCTCCCAGCATCAAGCGATTGTGGTCGCATCGCTTTTGCACTTCGGAGGGATCGTGGGCGGCCTGGCAATTGCCCCGCTCTGCGACCGTTTCAATCCCTACTTCGTGCTGGCCGTGTCCTATGTTTTTAGCGGGGCCTGTATTGCAGCGATCGGTATCGCCGGGAGCGTTGCGATCGTGGCAATGGCGGCGACGTTCTTGGCTGGGTTTTTTACGTTTGGCGCGCAGAACACGGCCAACGCGATCGCTTCCACAAATTATCCGACCGCCATGCGTTCGAGCGGTATCGGCTGGGCGCTCGGGATCGGCCGAATTGGACAAATTGTCGGCCCATTGATCGGCGGGCTGCTTCTTTCGCTGCAGTGGGGAACCCAGGGAATCCTGTATGTGGTCGCCGTGCCTTCGCTGATTGCCGCCACTGCCGCGTTCTTTTTGCGCAGTTCCTCCGAGCGCTTGAAATCCGAATCAGGAAACATGGCAATATGATTTGTGGAGCACCCGTACGTCCGAAAGACACCGAGAGGCATCATGGATTTGAATGACCGCAAGATGTTCAGAATATCGGTGCGGGAACTCGAGCGCCGCTGGAAATTGGTACGCGATTACATGAAAGAGCGTGGCATCGAGGCGCTCGTCGCGCAAAACGAGAAGGATTTCACTGGCGGATATGTGAAGTGGTTTACGGATATTCCGGCAGGGTATCCGCGTACGGTCGTGTTCCATGCTTCCGATCTAATGACGGTAATAGAGCACGGGCCCGAAGGTAAGCGGAGAGAGTTGGGAGGGCGCGATGCGGACAACCCCGGCGTGGGCGAGATTTTTACCACCGCCGCATTCCCCTCGGTGAATTATACGCAGAGATATGATGCGCAGATCGTCGCGGATATCTTGCTCCGGAGGGGATACCGAAAAGTCGGCTTGGTTGCAGCGGATACGATGGCGCATGGATTCGTTGCCCATATCGAAAATGCGCTTGGCAACACACGAGCGATCCCAGACGAAACCGATTTCGTCGATCGGGCCAAGGCCATCAAAAGCGCCGAGGAAATCGACCTAATCAAGAAGACGGCGGAGATGCAGGATCGTGTCTTCAGTAAAGTGGTCTCACAAATCAAACCAGGAATGCGCGATTCCGACGTGACTGCCATCGCCCAATATGAGGGGCAGCTCATGGGCAGCGAACAAGGAATTTTTCTTGGCATGTCTGCCGGGCTCGGCAAGCCGTCATCTTTCGCGCAGAAACATTTTCAAGGCAGAACCATCCGCGAGGGCGACTATTTCCCGTTGCTTGTCGAAGACAACGGCCTCGGTGGGTTCTACACCGAACTGGCCCGGACAGTTGTCTTTGGAAAGGCCTCGCAGGAGTTAATCGACGGGTTCGCAATTGTCGAAAGCGCTCAGGAACATACCCTGAAAAAATTCAAGCCGGGCGCGAGTTGCCAGGAAATCTATGCCGCTCACAACGATTTCATGAAACAGAACGGCGCGTCACCGGAGACGCGGCTCTATTCCCATTCGCAGGGATATGATTTAGTCGAGCGGCCACTCATTCGATCCGACGAAACGATGGCGCTAGAAGAAAGCATGAACATGGCGGTGCACCCCGCTTATGCAACAAGTTCCATGTTCACCGTGATTTGTGACAACTATCTGGTGGAAGGCTCCGGTCCGAGCCCATGCCTCCACAAAACACCGAAAAAGATATTCGAACTGTAGAACGAATCAATGTTCCTAATCAGGAACGTACGAAGTAGGAGCGCGCTAAAGCGGCTCACCTGCCAGCCATTTTTTTCCTCGGGCATAAAGCGCTTCCACTGCAGGTCCTTTGAGGCCCGGCCTCGGATCTCCTTCGATTTGAAAACCGTTGACCACTTGAAGGTAGGCTAAATGGCGGTAACCTTCCGGAAATCGATCAAGGAGCTTTTTATCGAGTTGAAGCACGGCCGAAGGATCGACAGGATCCATTCGATCTTTCTCATAAATAGGCTGCCGGAAAACGATCCCCCAGCGTCCGTCGCGCTTTTCAAAAAAATCATAGAAGCGTCCGGTACACAATACATCGCATAAAACGTCGTGTACGAGTGCACGTTGGGAAATCGTCATCTTTGTCTGTGCAATGGCACGATTGGCGGCAAGTTCGATTGAGCTGCCTCCGAGAAAATGCAAAATGCTGACGCCACGCTCCCAGCCTTCTCGACGCACTCGCAGGAACTCTTCACCCGTGCCTTGAAACCATGTGGCAGACATGCGGCCTCCGTCATGCCACACGGTGCGGAACTTTTCCCAGTCTCCGGCGTCGCTCCAGATAGCCCAGTTGTCGATCACTTCTCGAATTGCGAATTTTTCAAGAACATCATTGCTCATGGTGGTTCCTTCTTAGATTCGCAGGCAAACTGTCAAAGGCCGGATAAATCCGCTCTCACCGTGTTTCTTAACACTCCAATTCCTTCGATTTCACACACCACAACGTCGCCGGGCTCAAGAAATTTTCCGTCGGCCAAGCCGCCGCCTGCGCATGTGCCGGTGGCAATCACATCTCCTGGGTGCAGCGTCATGCACTGTGATATTTCGGCGATTAATGCGGGAATCTTGTAGATCATCTCGTCAGTGTTCGCTTTTTGCCGGACGACATCATTCACTTTGCAGGTCATATTCAAGGGATAAGGTTTCTCCATTTCATCCGTGAGCACGACCAAGGGGCCCATGGGACACGAAAAGTCGAGTCCTTTACCTTGCGTCCAATTCTTGCCGTAGCTCTTATTCAAATCATCCAACGCTTCGTTCATCTGCAAATCCCGATAGCTGACGTCATTCACTATGGTGTATCCCGCTACGTGTTCGTAAGCGGATTCAAGCGAGATATCCCGCCCCGTCTTCCCGATCACTGCCCCCACTTCCACCTCATGGTCCAACTTCGTCGACAGCCGGTGCTTGATAATCGAATCCTCGGGATTTGCCACGCAACTGGCCGGTTTCTGGAAGAAAAAAGGTTTGGAGGGGATCTTCACTTTGGCTTCCTTGTCGTGTCCGTGATAGTTCACCACCATGGCGAGGATCTTGCTGCCTCCTTCGTAGGGGGCGAGAAGTCGAGCGGAAGACAGTGCGCGTTGGCTATTTCGCGCGTGCTCAATAACGGATCGGGCAGCGGCCCTGCTGCCGGCTCCGCCCGAAACGAAGAGTCGAACGTCAGAGAAAAGCGGAATCAGCCAACTTTGGCCGCGTTCCTCCGCCGCTGCAACTAGATCCCATAAACCGTCCTTTTCAACTATTCCCAAGCGAGGGCCGGTCGACGACAGAAAACGCGCAAGTTTCATATGCTGTAGGGTCTCCTTATGACGGCGTACGAATACATTCCCTGTTACTGCTGAACGGTCGCGCTTTTTGACTCGTTATCATCGCGCGCAAGCCGGAAATCGAAAGTGACCACGTCGAATGGCGATTTGAGACCGAGCGCAGCCGCAACATTCGCTGAGTGATTTCGCTCGAATTTCACGGTAATGCCATCGCGAACTCCGAAAGCCGCATCCTGTTCGATATAGGCATCGTCTTCGCTAAATACCTCAGTGACCACAGTCCGGAAACCCGGAGCGCTAACAATGAAATGAAAGTGGGCGGGGCGCCACGCGTGCCTTCCCCCCGCGCGTAATAAGTCGCCGACCGGCCCATCATAGGGAACTTGGTACGGTGAGGGCCGAATCACTTTGAGCTCATATTTCCCACCAATATCCGTGTGCATCCGGCAACGCAGATTTTCGGGATGCTGACTGGGGTCCTGCGCTGGATAAAGCCCGTTCGCAGCGGTCTGCCAGAAATCGAGCATGGCGCCGGGGATTTTGTGACCATCAACATCAAGCACACGTCCTCGCAGAAGGACGGGATCACCTACGTTATCCTTGATTAGATTGGCCCCGACCGCAGCCATCGGTGACATTGCGGCATGAAACGGCCCCAGAACGCTTCCCTGCGTAGCTCCAGGCGAGGAGTTCAGCAAATCTACCAGTGAGGACAGCCCTAGAACATCGGAAGTAAGCACAAACTCATTGCGCTGCCCATCGGTAAATCGGCCTGCAGAAGTGAGAAACTCTAATCCTCGGCGCCACTCGTCATGCGTCAGCGATGTCTCTTTGGCAAATTGATGAAGATGAGTTATCAGGCGGGAAACTAGAAACTTGAAGCGGTCATTCGAACTCTGGGCGAACGACTTTATAACTGCGTCGGTAATGGTTTCTCGCCTCACGTGACCCATGGTCTTTCCTTCGTCTTTCGGATTGCGGCTCAAGAGTTGCGGGCATGCCGACGCGCGCAGCGGTCTGCCATGCCTAATCAAATGCCTAGATGATCTTGCCACCAGTCAACGTCCTTCCATTATCGCTCAAATCTGAGGCTGGACGTTATTCTGCGGGAGCCGGCAAAATTAATCGCGACGCGCCCGGGGCAGGTAATCGTGCCTAGAAGATAAGTTTTAAGCCTAATTGAATTGCACGGTTGCTTCCCGATCCGACCACCGGGTTGCCACCAGCAACGTCCGGCGTGGCGCAGCCACACCCGAGAATCGCCGTTTGCGATGGGTCGTCAAAATTACCCGGGCCATATCCGCTCGTGCCTCCATACGGATTAGCAAAATTTGGATGATTCAGGACATTAAAGAATTCAGCCCGGAATTGAGCGGTGAGCCGTTCCCCAAATCTCCAATTCTTGGTCACCGAAAAATCCAGGTTGCGAAAACCGGAATCGCGAAATAGATTTCGGCCCATCGTGCCAAAAGTTCCCGCCGCAGGGGGGATCATTACCGACTGCCCTTGCGCGTAGCAGCCGAACTGGACGAGTGAAGCAGTGGTCGGGCCGGTGGTAGATCCGCCGTCAACGGCCGCCGCTGCGGCAGAACAGGCGTCAAAGAACGTTGTGGATTGGGCGGCGGAGAGTGGCACATTCGCGCCGCTTGCGAGGGTTTCGGTACAACCGCCGGCACCCGGTCCGGTGCAAAACGGAATCGAGTGGTGAGTCGATTGAAAGTCCCCGGTGTGTCCGAAAAAATCCCAACGATCGGTCATTTCATTCGTTCCGCTGATATTATTCCCGGTGTCGTTGACGGTCCAGGGCTGTGGACTCTGTATCGTGGCGATAGCATTAAGCTCCCAACCTTTCAAGAGTTGCCCTGGAAACTCTCGTCCTGGCAGCGCATAAGTCACCGCAAACGTAAACCGATGGCGCATGTCATAGTCGCTGCTCGCGTATTCACGTTGAGGGTGTGTGCTATCTTGCGGGAGGAATTGATTCTGATTGGTCGAAGAGTTATCCAGGCCGTGAGAATAGGTGTAACCGGCCGTGAACGACAGTCCGTGATTTAAGCGCTGCGTCACGGTAACTTGCAGACCATTGTAGTTTGCCCGATAAAGATTGGACATGAAGTTGATAGCTCCCAGGTAGGGGAACTGGGCGCTGTAAAGACCCGGACTAGGCGTAGGAGTGCCATTTAGGATCGGCTGATTCAGGTCTCGAATCCCAATCAATCCGCTGCCGTGGTTCCCAACGTAAGCGACGTCGAGTGAAAGATTATTCGTGAAGGCATGCTGAACACCGAGTGTCCAGGTCGTGATATATGGAGTACGGAAATTCCTGTCGATCCCCAGGATGTTGCACGGTGGCGGATCATTGCCTATTCCGTCTCCGCATTCCGCGGGAGTAACCGGGAATAGCGGCACGGTGGGACTGTTGTTCTGCCAGCCGGTCGTTATCTGCGAGGTCGACGGAAGAGGGCCACCGGGAAAACTTGGTGACGTCACGGTGATAGTGCCCGTGCCCGGTCTTGGTGCCATACCGTTCAGGATAATGGTGGCACCGGTGGGGATCGTAGCGAGGCCGATGGCGGTGGCGTTCTGAGTGTTCTCTTGCACCAAAAGTGTTTCCATGGAGATGTTGTCATAAACGACGCCGACTCCGGCCCTGACAACGGTTTTACTTTTGCCGAAGACGTCCCACGCCAGCCCGAAACGCGGCGCAAAATTATTGTGGTCCCCCTTATAAGGGCTGCTGATTTGCTGTCCCACTTGCACCAGGCCGCCCAAGGAGGGGACGAAGTTGCCGAGAAGATTGTGTTGCTCGCTTATGGGCGTGACGTACTCATAGCGAAGGCCGAGGTTCAAAGTTAAGTTCGACTTGATGCGCCAATCATCCTGAAAAAAACCTGCGTAAGACCACTGAGTCTCGTGCCGCAGAGGAGGACCAAAAGTGATACGGCCCAGTTGGGGCGCGCCTGCCAAATAATCCTCCAGCGGCGTTGAGCCCGGGAACGCGTTTCCGCCGCTACCGCTATTGAAAAATACCTGCCCTTTATCTGATCGAAAGGAACCTTCGTTAACGCTGGCGTGGCGCAACTCACCACCAAATTTGAAAGCGTGTTTGCCATGCAACCAGGAAATGTAATCAATACCCTGATACACGCCATCGGGTCCCTGAAATTTGGGCCAATTAGGACCACCGCCCAAGGCTGTGAATCCGCTGATGTTGATCTGTGGCATACCTCCGCGAACCGGGTCTGTGACGCCGGTGTTAATGCCATAGAAGGTTGCCGGCACGTTGTTATCCACGGAGTTATTCACTTTATTGTCGTACACGTACCCGAACCTGGCTTCGTTTACCCAGTTCGAATTAGGAACCCAAGTCCAGCTCCCACCGCCCGTAATCGGCTTCTGCGTCTGAGTGGACAACCATTGGGAACTCAGATAGGCCTGGTCAGCGGCTACTTCATTGTCCCGCCCATAGAAAAAGACACCACTCAATGTGTGGTGTTGATTAATGTGGTAATCGATCTTGACCAGCGAGCTATCTGAGCTGTTCGTGTTGGGGGAAGGAAGCGTCACACTCGACGAATTGGAGGTGTTGGCCGGATATAAACTCAATAACTTCAGGCTGAGAGCGCTAAGCGGCACGCCGTGCGCGGCCAGGTCAGCTTTTGCATCTGGGATGCTGATGCCGGGGCCGGGGCCGGGCGCTGAGGTTGGAGCGAATGAGGGCAAGACGGTTGTAATCGCGTAGCGCTGGCCTTCGTAGCCCAGGAAAAAGAAGAGCTTGTCTTTGATAATTGCTCCACCGCCCGTAGCGCCGAACTGCTCAAAGTTGAGTGGTTGCGTCATGGGGACGAAATAATTCAGCGCATCGAATGCGTCACTGCGTCCAAAGGCATAGGCAGTCCCGTGAATACTGTTGGTACCTGATTTCAATCCGACGGAGACGGTGGCGCCCGGCTTCCAACCGTATTCCGCTTTCGGGAGCTCGATGCTAGTGAACTCCTGTATGGCGTCAATGGGAATAACAGTCACCGCATCCCCAACTAGGCCCGGCGCATTAATGACGCTCAAAGCCGAGAAGGGCTCATCGTTTGTCAATCCGTCGACAATATAATTGTTCGCCTCCGGCCGAATATCGTTCGCACTTTGGGACCATCCGCCCCCACCTGGATATATCATCACGCCGGGGCGCAGCGTCAGGAGGTTCTGATAGTTTCTCCCGTTCAAGGGCAGATCATTAATCGCCTGATTGCTAAAGGATCCTCCAACGACGGCGCTCGTGGTATCGAGCAGCGGAATTTCCCCGATGACAATCACCGTGTTTGTTTGGTCGCCGGTTTGAAGTGTGAGGTCAACGCGAAGATCCTGCCCGACCTCCAACGTAAGACCCGAGTGCTCGGTTGCCTTAAAGCCTTTTGCCTCGGCGCGAACGGTGTACGCTCCCGGAAGCAGATTGGGCGCGTTATATTCTCCGGCTTCATCTGACGTTAAATCTCTGGTGGTGCCTCTTTGTACGTCTGTGATCCTGACCCCGGCGCCGGCAACGCTGGCTCCGCTTGCGTCGGTGATAGTTCCAAGGATGCGACCCGCGTTGCCTTGCGCGTACATCGAAGCGCTGAGCAGCAGGACGCCGGCGGAAACAGCCAGCATCCGAATCGAGTTCATCAGGCCGAGCGGCAGCCACGCATTAAATCTATTCTCTCTAAAAGTCATGGAGGCACCTTTCACAAGCGAGGCTGGCACTCGCTCACCTGTCCCAATCGGAACCCAAAACGGTCTAGTGTTAAAGGGCTTTAGCACTACGGCAGAAACGATGTCAAGAAAAAACTGAACATGTTACACTTTTCAGGTGTGGAGCAGTAACCCCTATGCCTCGGCTTGAGGATCGAGTGTGATGCCTCGATTACTTATTCTGCTCACGATGCCGCACGAAATTCAGCAGCAGTACTACCAACATCTCAAGACCAAGTTCCCGCAGTTGACGATTGATCTGGTGGATCATCACTCCAAAGTCGACCCTTACATCGGCAACGCGGATATTCTGATAACCTTCGGTCCCATGATGACGGACGATGTTCTGCGCAAAGCGGACAACCTGACATGGATACAGGCTCTCGGGACCGGCGTTGATAATTTGATCGACCTGCCATCGCTCCGACCCGGAGTCATCGTCACGAACGTCCATGGCATTCATGGGCCCGCCATGTCCGAGGCGGCAATTATGGCGATGCTCGCGCTGAGTCGCAATTTTCCGCGCGTCGTACGAAACCAAGATCTGCACCAATGGCAGCGCTGGCCCGCTCGTCTTCTCGAAGGCAAGACCGTCGGCATCTTCGGTGTAGGCGCAATCAGTAAGGCGCTAGCCCCAAAATGCAAAGTCTTGGGAATGACAGTGGTGGGCATCAGTTCTGTGAAGCGAGCAGTCGCGAACTTCGACCGAATGTACGCGCGAAATGAACTGGCTGACGCCGTAAAGGGCTTCGATTATCTTATTGTCCTGACGCCGTATTCTCCCGAGACGCGGAATATCGTGAATTCGACCATTTTTTCGTCGATGAAACCTTCTGCGTATTTGATAAATTTAGCGCGGGGCGGCATCGTGGACGAAAACGCCCTCATCCTGGCTCTCGAGCATGGGCAGATTGCCGGCGCGGCTCTGGACGTGTTCAGCCAGGAACCGCTCCCAAAAAATCATCCACTCTGGTCGATGAAAAACGTAATCGTTATGCCTCATCTGGCCGGCTTCCATGATCGCTATGCGAATCAAGCTTTGCCGGTCGTCGAAGCGAATATTGAGAAGTTTCTGGCGGGTGATGTCGAGCATATGCTTAACGTCGTAAGGCCCGGAAGATCTCTGGCTTGAAGAGATAGCGGGAACTAGCTTACATTGGGAGCAACATGTCGAAGTTGTTGGGAAAATATTCGGAACATATCTATGCCCTCACGCGATTGGTGATTGGTCTGTTGTTCGCCTGTCATGGAGCGCAGAAGCTTTTTGGAGTATTAGGGAGTCACCGGGAGATCGGCGATCCCAAATTCCTGGCGGCTGGAATCATCGAATTCTTTGGCGGCCTGATGATCGCACTGGGCCTGGCAGCGGGATTTGCCGCTTTTATTGCGAGTGGCGAAATGGCTGTCGCATACTTTACCAACCACGCCCCTCGCGGATTCTGGCCCATCCTCAATAACGGGGAACGCGCCGTCCTTTATTGCTTTTTCTTTCTATATGTCGCAGCACATGGAAGCGGCCGGTTCTCTTTGGATGCGATCTTCCGCCGGCGCGGCGCCTCGCGGGAGAGAACCTGAAGCCGCATGAGATTGTGCTGGATATTGCGCGTTTCAAGAAACAGCGCCACATCATCGCGAGGAGCAATCGATCCTGCGCTTAGCGCGTTTGCGGGGACTTTGGCAGAGCTAACACTCGTTCGGCATTGAGGTGGAAAACCCGCTCTTTCGTTTCGTCTGAATATCCGAGTTCATCCCATTCGCGAAGCACGCGTTCGAAAGGCAGGCTGGGATAATCGCTACCGAATAGTATTTTATCTTTCAGCCGGCTGCGAATGTCCACTTTCAGTTGCGGCGGAAAATACTTCGGCGCCCACCCGGATAGTTCCCAAAAGATGTTGCCCTTGTGAAGCGCAACAGCGGTCATCTCTTCAACCCAAGGCCAACCTGGATGGGCTGCAATAATGATCAAGTTTGGGAAGTCGGCGGCAAGTTCATCAATGGCTGCTGGATGAGCATCGCGCAACTTTGCACCCATGCCGCCAGGCATCCCTGCGCCCATACCAGTCGTGCCCACGTCAATCATTACGGGAACTTTTAGGGAATTAATAACCTCGAATAGCGGGTAGAGTCGGCGGTCGTTCACTGCGTAGTGACCGATGATCGGATGAAAATGGAATCCCAGCATTCCAAGGTCTTGAATGGCTCGCACTGCCTCGCGATTCGCCGCCTCCCCTTTAAACGGATCTACCGAGGCCCAAGAGTGGATGATGCGATCCGGATGCCGCTTCTGCATGGCCGAGACAAAATCGTTTGAGCAGGGAGGTGTCCCGACCGTAGTTTCGAGATCCAGAGCAACCAGAATCGCCTCGACGCCGGCATCGGTGAATTCTTTAACGACTTCGGCTTCGGTCTTCGCGGTCCACGCCCGGTTCCAATACGCTGCCAGCGCATCCACGTAAGGCTGCTGGCAAGCGATCCACTCCTTGGTATTCGGGTAACAATGAACGTCAATAATTCTCATTAAGTCTCCGCCCGCTAAGGGCCTGGATCATCAGGGAATACTGGGCTGTATCTGTTGCTCGGTCGATTTTTTAGCAATAATTTCAGCGAGCTTTTTTTTCGAAACTTTGCCGAATGCGGAAAGCGGGAAGTCCGCCATGATTTCAAGCCTTTCCGGGAGCTTGTACTTGGCAATCTCTTTCCCAAGCAGAAAGCTCTTTAACTCCTCGAAGCTGAGTGTCGCTCCATCGCGCAACACGACACACGCGCACATCCGTTCTCCCGTCTGGGCATCTGGTATTGGTATGCACGCCACATTTTTAATCGCGCGGTGCGAAAGGATGAAATTCTCAATTTCTTCAGCGCTAATTTTTTCGCCACCCCGATTAATTAGATCCTTCTTCCGACCCTCGACGATGTAGTTCCCGGACGGGTGCTGGCGCATCAGATCGCCCGACCGGTAGAATCCGTCCGAAGTGAACGTGCGGGCGTTGTATTCAGGAACGCCATAATATCCACGCAACGTATACGGGCCGCGGCAACAGAGTTCGCCTACCTGGCCAAAGGGCACTTGATTATCATCTTCGTCAAGAAGTCTGACTTCATCATCCGGAGAAATGGGCCGGCCTACAGTTTCAAGACAAACGTCTTCGGGATCGTTCAGTCGCACGAACATGAGCAGCCCTTCCGACATTCCGAAGTTTTCCTGAACAAAAACACCGGGAATCAACTTCTTAGTAAGCCGCCGGACCTCGGGCTGCAATCGTTGACCGCCGCTCTGAATGATTTGCAACGACGATAGGTCATGCTGGCCAACAGCAGGGTCATTCAATAATCTAATCAGCAATGAAGGAACAACTTTTAAGTGTGTGACCTTGTGCTCGTCGATGAGGGAGCACATGTCGCTCGGTTTCGTGCTGGTGCCGACTACCACCTTGGCGCCATGGAACATAAAACCCTGAATTCCGGGACAGGCCAGCGGAAGATTATGCGCAATCGGTAGCACGACGAGAAGCACTGAGTTGTCGCTGACACCGCAAACGTCCGCGGCGGCCTTCGAATTGTACGCATAGTCGTTGTTGGTCCTAGGTATGAGTTTAGGCACCCCGGTAGTCCCGCCTGAAAGCTGGAAGATCGCCGGATCGTCTGGATCGATGGATATCTGGGCAAGCGTCGAAGCTGGGAGGGAAGCAGGCGTATGAATCATTCTCGAAAGCGAGAGTAGTCCGTTTGTCGAAGTTCTCAGAATGATGCCGCGCTTCAAAGTAGGACTTTCTTTTTTGATCCGCTCTACCATTTCAGCATGATCAAATTCGCCGTGACGATCCGGAACGACGCATGTCGTGGCGCCTGACAGGGCAACGAACTGGCTGATCTCGGCATACCGATGGCTCGGCAGGGCTGCAATCGGAATACATCCGATCTTCTGAAGGGCGAAATAGAGGATTACAAATTCAACGACGTTGGGAAGTTGCACCACCACGCGATCCAACGGCTCGATGCCCGAATACAGGAGGTTTAATGCCAGATTATCTGAAAGCCAGTTGAGCTTAGCGTACGTGATCGAGCGCTCCCGATCGATGATGGCAACACGGTCAGCATAGCGCTGAAAGACGACGTTGAATTCCTGCGCCAGCGATTTGTCCGACCAGTATCCGCGCGCGCGGTAGCGACTGGAAAACTCAACCGGGAATGGAACCACTCCTTGCAACATTGCTTTGCCTCTCCGTTAAGTTGTAGCCGAGTAGCCGCCGTCCACGACGATGACTTCGCCGTTGACGAAACGGTTGCTGATCAGCAGATTCACAATCACTTCAGCTACATCCTCCGGAGTCGCACAGCGGCGAAGCGGCGTGCTCTTGGCCCGCCGAGCAATCAAGTCTTCGTATTTGTCCTTTAACATGCGCTCCATCCAGTCGCCTGCGATCCATCCGGGAGCCACCGCATTCACCCGAATTTCAGGGCCTAGATTTAGCGCAAGTAATTTCGTCAGGTTCACAACCGCTGCTTTGCTCGCGGCGTAAGGCAGAGGCTGCGGGCCAGGACGCAAGCCGACTATACTCGCAGTATTCACGATACTGCCTCGCGATGCTTTCAGCAGAGGCGTGGCGGCGCGCGTCACCTGGAAAATTCCTCGAACATTAACCGCGAAGACTCGATCCCACTCTTCCGCAGTCATCGCTTCGAAGTCTCCGGGCTTGACGTTTGTGGTGATACCGGCATTGTTCGCCAGTGCATCGAGCCGGCCGAATTTTCGCTCTGCCGCGGCCACCATGTCGCGTACAGATTTATCATCGCTTACGTCACACCGGAAGAGCAGCGTGCTTGCGCCTTTTGCTTCAGTGAGCCGGGCAGTTTCACGCGCTGCTTGCTCGCTGCGACTGTAGTTGATTACAACGTCAAAACCAGCTGCTCCAAGAGCGACCGCAGTGGCACGGCCGATTCCCGAGGATGCACCTGTAACCAACGCAACAGGCCGCACATGGCCCATGGATCACCTTTGAATTCGAAGTAGGCGCTTTGCTTGTACAATCTACAAAACTGAACATGTACAGTTTGGTTTGGGTTAGCTCCTGTGTCAAGCCTGGTCGTCGAAGAATGAATTGCAAGATTGCCTCGACGTCGGTTTTGGGTTAAGTTACTCAATCTCGTGGTTCACTTATAGGACGGCGGCGGTCGTGCAAGCTTCCAACATTACTTCGGCAACTGTCGGGCTTCGAGAACAGAACAAGTTCGAGAAGCGCCAACGAATTCGCGACGCGGCGAGAGAGCTTTTCTCCAAATTAGGCTATGATGCCGCTACGCTCCGGCAGATCGCACACTCCGCACACGTCGGGCTCGGGACTCTATTCAACTACGCTCAGGATAAGCGCGATTTGGTGTTTCTTATATTTAATGAAGAATTGGACTCGGTTACAAATGATGCCCTTGCCGCGGCGCAATCGCACCAGGAGCTGATTGATCAACTCATGGCGATTTTTGAGCGTCACTACCGCTATTTTGGCAAAGATCCCGAAATGTCTCGAATTCTCTTGAAGGAACTTGTCTTTTATTCCGAAGGCAAGCAAGCCGAGGCATTTCTGCAGATTCGGGGGCGTCTTTTGTCTGGAATAGAAATGTTCGTGCGCGCGGCCCAGCAGAAGCGGCTAATTCGCTCGAAAGAGGATCCCAAGACGATAGCGAAACATTTTTTCTTCGTATTCTCAGCCGAAATCCGATGGTGGATTGCGAGTGCCAAACCCAATCCGGACGCGGGTCTGTGCGATTTGGAGCGCCTGCTTCACTTGCAGATTCATGGTCTGCAGCCTTCAGCCGTCAGCGCATTCCATCCGGCACGGAGCGCTACTTATAGAAAAGTTCGCGTGACCGGACGAATAACTAGAAGGACAAGAAGTTCTGACAGGTAGATCGCGGACTTTACATCCTTCGGAATCCAGAGGTTTAACATGATTCGTCGCCACAACGTCGTCGCGATTGCCGTAAGCGCTTTGGGTTTCACGGCCATCCTGTTGATCACGGGTTTGTCCCGTGCTTATACCATCGTGCCTGATTCATCCGGTTACCATGTTGCGAAGACGATCCCCATTGGCGGCGGTAGTCGGTGGGACTACTGCGTGGTGGATACGGATGCTCGGAGACTCTACGTTTCGCATGGCACCGAAGTTGTCGTTCTGGACGCCGACACCGACGCAAAGGTCGGCGTCATCGCCGATACTCAGGGAGTTCACGGCATCGCTCTTGCACCCGATATGGGCCGCGGTTTCACTAGCAATGGGCGTACGAATAGCGTAACAATTTTCGATCTGAAAACGTTAAAGACGATTGGTACAGCGAAAGTCGGTGGCCGGAACCCAGACGCAATTTTCTACGACGCCCGGTCAAAACGGGTCTTCACATTTAACGGCGAAAGCAAGAATGCTACCGCCATTAACGCGGCAGATGGTTCGGTGGCAGGAACTTTCTCTGTCGGCGGCCAACCTGAATTTGCCGCCGGAGCAGGCGACGGCCGCATTTTCGCAAATATCGAAGACACGTCCGAACTGATTGAGATCGATGCTCAAAAACTTGCGGTGCTCAATCGCTGGTCTGTCGCACCTTGCAAAGAGCCTTCCGGTCTCGCGATGGACACTACCAATCGCCGCCTCTTTGCCGTTTGCGGCAACAGCATGATGGCAGTTGTAAATGCCGACACCGGAAAAGTGGTGGCCACACCGAAGATCGACGACGATCCGGATGCCGCCGGCTTCGATCCGGGAACGCACCTGGTATTCAGTTCGAATGGCGGCGCAGGCAATCTCACCGTGGTCCGCCAAGACTCACCTGACAAATATACTGTCGTCGACAACGTTTCGACCAAAAAGTACGCTCGCACGATGGCCATCGACCTCAAGACGCACAATATCTTTCTTCCCATAGCCGATTTCACAGGATCGGCACCGGAGGAAGGAAAGCGTCCGCCGGCGAAGCCGAATTCATTCGGCGTTTTGCTCGTCACGAAATAAATCACGGACGTTTATGAAAATTGGACGCAAGCTTCGGGAGCTGCGCATAGCAAAAAAGCTGACCCAAGGCGACATCGAAAACCGGATCGGCCTAAAGCGATCCTACACGCCGCGAATAGAAAACGAGCTGGCCACTCCGAGCGTGGAAACTCTCGAAAAGTATGCTCAGGCACTTGAAATTCCGTTGTATCGGCTTTTCTATGCATTTGCTACGGCACTGTCGAAGATGGACGGACCGGCAGAGCGGAGCCATTGGCGCGCTTTGAACATAACCAGGTACGAAATGCTTCTGCAGCAATAGCCGACAACCGCTGATCGCCATCCCGAGACGTGAGTACATAGACTCCGTTTGCTGGGCGCCTTACTCACGTGATTGTCCCGGTCACCCGAATAACCTCAGAACAGGCTATTCAGCTAAGCGCCTGGCCGCGAGCGTGAAAGGGCCGATGTACATAGACCCACAGGGGGTGGGTACGAGGTTGATGCGGCCGGGCGGAATCAGGACTTATGCTTCACTAACTCGCGGTTCGTGATCCAGGGGTAGACTTCGCTGTACCCCGCAATCTACCCGACATCGGCTTTTGGTGCGAATTTGGCGGTTTTGGCTTTTTGTGAAATCACATCCCTCGATAATCGCATTCAGACCAAGGCTATTTCGTCTGTGCGACCGCTCCGGTGAGAACTGTGATTGACGCGGCGGGAAGCTCGTACTGAGTCGCCCGGGAAGCCGCAATTGTCGAGCGCGCTGGCGGCCCGTCCGGATCGGCTTTTCCCGTCACCGTTGCCGGATGCCATTGGTACTGCGCTCTTCCGAACGTGACCATTTTTACGGCGCCGTCAAAACGGCTTTCCCCGCCGGATTTCAAGCCATCGAATGCAATTCGTACCGTGTGCGCGTTTTCCTGATCCTTATTCACAATCAACAACGACCATTGGCCGTCCGGGCGCAGCGCCGCATACGCGGTCACCAGAAAGTGTCCGGCAGCATCTCGTATATCGCTCGCGGCGGGAAACAGGCGGTGCGCGCCGTCACCCGGTTGTACCCAATCGAGATTGATCAGCTGGCTGGCAAAATATTGCGAGAGCGGCTGCTCCACTTGCAAATTCGCATCCGTGGAAAACAGTCCGAAAGTGCCCAGCGACCCGTTGCATCCCCGATGAATTCCCAGCGGCAAATAGTGAAAAAAATAAACGGCATCGCCGCCGTTGCTCAAAAACGCTCCCACATAATCCGAGAGCCACAGCGCGCCCCAAATATCCACGTAAGCTTCTTCGGACTGCCAGGCGATGTTGGATTCCGTGATGAACATCGGAATATTCGCCGGCACCCCATCTTCGCGCCACACTTGCGTAATGCGCGTCACCAGATTCGCTTCGTCGTAAAGGCTGCTCCATGGAATCTTGCACGGCTCCATCGGATAATGCTCGAAGGAAAAGAAAGCGAGGTCCGAAAGCCGGCCGTGAGATTTCAGATAATCGATAAACCGAGTGGTCCACGACGTTTTTCCCTGCGTGTCAGCCCAGGCTTCGATGTCCTTATTCACGCCCGTAAAAATCGGCCCGCCCAGTTTCAGATTCGGATCGACTTTGTGCAGCGCCGTGGCCCATTGCAAATAAAGAGCAGCATAATCTTCCGGCGGCGTGTAATGGCCGTCCGGCTCTTCTCCCATTTCGACGTACGAAATTGGATAGCCGCGCTTCTCGATGTACAAAATTTCCGCGGCAGAGTCTTCCGGGGTGCCGTACAGCATCGCGATCGGAATCATGGCGGGCAATCCGCGCGTGAAGCCGCTGGTGAAAAACAGATCGAAGCCCACTTGATCGCCGGCGTGTTCATCGAGGTCGGAAGGTTCGTGCCATGGATCAACCGAAGAGCAGTACGTCGCTGTCTGATCCTGGTCGGGCGTGTGACGAATCAGATCGTGAAACTTGCCGTCGAAAGTAGTCGTGCCAAGATAAATCTCACCGATAGCGTAACCGAGGCAATTTCTGTGGTCTGCGGAGCCGTGCGTGTCGCACGTGTTTGACGATTGCATCATCAGTACGCGAATGAATTGCGCGGAAACTGGAGCGGAGGCCAGTTGAAGTGTAACAGACCCTCCCCGGCCATCTGATACTGTGCCTGCTGGAAATGTCTGCCATACGCCGACAGTAGGCTTCTTGATGGGATCTTCGCCCGTCCAATATTGCACCAGATATTTTTTGGCGTAAGGCTCGGCCCAAGCGATACGAATCGCCGTGATGTCTTGCCGGCTTGTAAGATCGAGAAGAACCCATTGAGGATGCAGCGAATCATCCTCGCCCGTGAATGGCTGCGTTAGATACGGATTGCTCTTCCAGTAGGAATTCGTGTCGCCGTCGGTGAGCCGCGAATAGCCGACCATGTCCGTGCCGTCGTCATGCGTAACGCCTCGATGCGGGAGCGGATAGCCGTAGGAATGGCGAATAAAATCCCCGGGCGTTGCGCTGCCGGTGAAATAACCCTTGCCCGCCGGATCGCTCCACGCGCCGGCAGGATTCCAGTGCCACGCTTCCATATGCAGTTCCGTGTTTTGGCGGTATGAAACGGATTGCCAGCCGGCCGATAAAACTTCTTTCACCATTGGCTCGACGAAAAGTTTATCGGTAGCACCATAAGGCAGCCTGTCGATTCCCGCGCCAAGCGCTCGAGTGGGAACGATCGAATTCGTGGAATGTTCCGGCGTGGCGTCCACGCGGATCGTTTGCGCTTGCAATGTGAAGGCCGAGAAAAGAAAAACACACGCCAGAAATATTCCCGGTGCGGCTCCGCACGTCCAGCGCAAGACGGCAGGATAACCTTCACGATTGCATGGACTTGCGATGGGCAAGTTTTTATCCCCTCTTTTTAGCGGCGCAGAATCGCTTGCTTAGGTTCGCTGCGAACTCTTTCGCGTGCTTTTGCCCGAAACCGGGCCGCCGATCTTATTCAGCATCTCCCGCGCGCGTAATTCATAGGGACTGTTAATCGAAACCGCTTCCGTGAGCACCGTGCGCACTTCGGGTACCCGTAGATCCTGTATGTTCCCCGCGCCCTGAGACGTGGCTCACTTTGGCAATCAGTCGTTGACCTTCTTCAAGGCTAATGTCGAACGGCATCGAAATCTCCGGGGATTAGACGAGATGATAGTCAACTCTTTGATTGCCAGCAACTGCCGCGTAAAGAATGTCACCGGGCGTCAATGCTACCGCGCAAGACCGTGATTGAAGCAGGCGGGAGAGTGTAGTTTGCATCGGCGCCGCCGGGGAGTGCCGACGTCGCCGCTGGGCCGTCGGGTTCGGCATAACCGTTCCGGCCTGCGGGATGCCACTGATACTGGGCTTTCCCAAATGTCTCCATGGTGACCGGCCCGGCAAAGAAGCGGTCGGAATTGGTATCGCTATCGTGGAATGCGATACGGATGGCATGCGGACGGTCGTAATCTTTGTTAATGAGAAGGAGCGACCATTGGCCGTCGGGACGTAGTACAGCATAGGCGGTGACCAATGCGTGGCCTTGCGTGTCTTTGAGATCGCTTGAGGCAGTGAAGAGGCGATGTTCTGCGTCTACCGGCTGGACCCACTCCTGTGTGAGTAGCCGAGCTGCGAAGTACTGCGACGTTCGCGATTTGATCTCGTAATTCCGGTCCACCATGAACATATGGTAGGTGCCCCAGCTGTTCTTGCAAGCGGGATGCGGCGGAGAATATGGCAAGGCGTGATAGTAGTAAGTTGCTTTGCCGCCCGCGGTGAGAAAGCCCGCGAAAGAATCGCCAAGCCATAAGGCTCCGAAGATGTCCACGGACGCTTCGCCGCCGTGAGCATTTGTCTCGGTATCAAACATCGGGACATCCGCCGGCAAACCGTCATCGCGCCACACTTGCATGATGTGAGTGATGAGCTGAGGTTCTTCGTAAAGATTCTTCCACGGTGTTTCGCAGCCATCGTAGGGATAGTGCTCGAAGGACATGAACGAAAGATCTGCGAGTCTGCCGTGCGATTTCAAGTAGTCGATGAACCGGCCGACCCAGGAGTTTCGTCCCTGCGCGTCTGGCCAAACCTTGATGTCCTCCGTGACACCTTGGAAGACAGGGCCTCCAAGTTTCAAACTGGGATCTACGCGATGGATCGCTGTAGCCCATTGTAGGTACAAGGCAGCGTAGTCTTCCGGGAGCATGTATTGGCCGTCGGGCTCTTCTCCCATTTCTATGTAGGAAATGGGGTAGTTTCGCTTTTTCAAATACGCTATCTGCGCCGCAGAGTCTTCCGGCGTACCGTAGAGCATCGCGATAGGGATCATTGCGGGAAGACCGCGCGTAATCCCGCTGGTGTAGAAGAGATCGAATCCCGGCTGATCGCCGGATTCCATGTGGTCGGGCGCAACCAGCAGATCCGACGGTTCATGCCAAGGATCAATGGAGGAACAGTACGTCGCTGACTGATGCTGATCCGGCGAGTGACGAAGAAAATCTCTGAAATTTCCTTTTGCATCCATCGTTCCAAGATAAAGCTCTTTGATCGCGTAGCCGACGCAGTCACGCGGATCGTTCGTTCCGTGCGTGTCGCATGTATTTGAGGATGAGGTCATTAGTACGCGCACGAATCGCGTCGTGATGGGCTTCGAATCGAGACGCAGCGTCGGAGTCCCTCCCTGCGCATTCGTTACGATGCCTGATGCAAAGTCCTTCCATTCGCCGTCGGCTTGTTGGTCCATGGCATCGGCGCCCGTGAAGTATTGCATGCGGTAAGACCGCGCAAAGGGTTCGGCCCAGGCAATGCGGATGGCGTCGACAGCTCGCTTCGATTCCAGATCGATGACCACCCACTGTGGATGCAGCGAGTCATCTTCGCCGGTGAAAGCCTTCGTCAGATATGGATTGCTTTTCCAATATGTATCGAGGTCGCCGTCGTTCAATCGCGAAAAGCCAGTGTCCTCCGTTCCTCCATTGCGCGTGAAGCCGCGATGTTTCAAGGCATAACCGAAAGAGTGGCGAATCATTTCTCCTGGAGCAGAATCGCCCGTGAAATATCCCTTACCTGACGGATCGCTCCAAGTTCCCTTGGGATTCCAATGCCATGCTTGAATGAACAATTCGGTGTTCTGACGATAGCTGATGACGCCCCAACCTGCTGACAGGATTTGCTGAATGGTGGCCGGTTCGAAAAATGCATCAGTGGCGTTGCTTGGTACGCGGTCCACGGTTGTGCCAAGCGCATACGGAGGACTAAATGAGTTGACAACGTGACTCGGTGTCGCGTCCACTCGAACCGTTTGTGCGGATATTGCAGGGGCAAAAGTGAAGACGGTTACGATTGCCAGGCCGATGATCAGGGCGGCCCTGCCAGGCAAGTCATATGGCGACGCGGAAGCTGGACACGCCCCGAGGCTCATATTCATGGGGCATGAGAGCGATAAACGCATGCGAGCCTCCTAAGGAACCATGCCTGTTTGTTTCCGAATCGTCTAAAACGACTCGCACGGACTGCGCATTCGACTGGGCCTTAGTAACTTGCATCACCACCGGCGCCACGCGCCTGTCGGACTGTTTGTACTAGATCTCGCGCAGCGTCTTCGACCTTCTGCGAATTTCCGGAACGTAGGGCCGCAACGTCCACCAGATCGTTGCCCACTCCCAATGCAAAGCCCGGGCGGCAAGATACTCCGCCGCATTCGAATTTCCATGGTGTCCTCCGGGCAACACGTATTTGGCGCACTTTATCATTAACACAGCCTATTTCGCGCAAGCATGGGAAATCGCAATGCGCGCGAACAAATGAGATTCTCGCGAACCAGTCGACTGCTCGGCCCTCGAACCCGAGGGATACCGCAGCCGAGAGCAGAAAAACGGCTCCCAATGTGGTCCGGTCACGCCATGCCGGGAGGCTGAAAGTTTAGTGAAATTTAATAAAACAAGAAATAAAGTTGACACCTGAAACACAATGGGGTAAACGAACTCCCCGTGGGGTGGGCTTTTCCGATTCCTTGAAGTGGGTCTTCATCTAGTAAAAACTCGAAGCGCCCGTCATCACGCGGCAAGGGCAGCCGATCGGCAAGACCCATATTAAGGAGGGTGCAAGAATGCGTATGCGCCGATCGTTTCTTCCCGTCCTGGTCGTGGTACTTCTGTTGGGCTCGGCCATCGCATGGGCCAGTATTACGGGGAGCATCTCGGGGATCGTTACCGACCCCAGCGGTTCAGTGGTTCCTGGCGCATCGGTCACCGCAACCAACACCGCCACGCAAGTGCAAGCCATCGTGAACACGGACGGCGCGGGGTTCTACAGTTTCCCCAATCTGCCTGTGGGGGACTATGACGTAGATGTCAAGCAAACAGGATTCAAGACCTACCATAAGAGCGGAATCCATATTGACGCCAACTCCGTGATCCGCGCCGATGTGAAACTCGAAATCGGCGAAGTGTCGGAGAAAGTCACGGTGGAGAGCAGCGCCATTCAAGCGGAAACGCAAAGCACCCAGATGGGTGAAGTGATCGACAGCCAGAAAATGACCGCCGTGCCGCTCAATGGCCGTGACTTTACGAACCTTATGAATCTTCAACCGGGCGTAGTGCCGTCTCAATATGCCGCCCAGTCCGCGGGCCTTAATGACCGCACGGTTTCCGGAAGCAATGATTTAAACGCGGGAAATCAGTCCATCAACGGTCAGCGCGAAGCTGCGAATGGATTCATGATAAACGGTGCCAACGTCAACGAAGGAAAGAACAACGGAACGGCAGTTATTCCAAATCTGGATTCTATTGAAGAGTTTCGCATCATCACGAACAATTTCGATGCGGAGTACGGTAATTACAGCGGCGGTCAAGTCAACGTCGTTACCAAGTCCGGCACCAACCAGATTCATGGCGACGCATTCGAGTTTAATCGAAACACAGCTTTCAATGCGAAGGATTGGTTCGCGCCATCGATCGGCAAGCTGATTCAAAACCAATTTGGCGGGACAGTTGGGGGCCCGATAAAGAAGGACAAGAACTTTTTCTTCGCTGATTACCAGGGCACAAGGCGCATAAACGGCCAAACCCAGGCCCAGTTTGTTCCAACTCTCGCGGACCGCAGTGGAGATCTAACCGATCAAGAAGCTGCAATGGCGGCGGCATACACGAGTACTCTAGCCGGCAACAGCACCAATGGTATTGTCCAAGGCGCGGCTTGGGCTCAAACGCTCACAAATCGCCTCGGTTACACGGTGATGCCAAACGAATCGTATTTCTTCACCAACTGTAATTCCAACAATCCTATAACGGGTTGCGTCTTGCCTAACGGCCAACTCCCACCTGCAAAATTCTCGCCCGCGGCTACCGGCCTTCTGCCGTTCGTACCTGTTCCCACACCCAACCTGCCACCCGGCAGCACAACTAATTTCGTAACCTCTGCTGCAGAGCAGAGATTACGAGACGACAAAGGCGGAATTCGTATCGATCAAAACACCGCGCGATTTGGATTGCTCTCCGCTTATTGGCATGTGGATGACTCTACCTCGAACAACCCCTACCCGAATGGCGGGGCGAATGTCCCAGGCTTCAATGCCGTGAGTGATACTCGAGCGCAAGTGCTTGTGCTCGGCGACACGAAGTCCTTTGGTTCCACTATGATTAACGAATTCCGCTTCAGCTATTTGAGGATCGCCAGCCATCTCTTCTCGCCACAAGGCGGCTTGGGACCGACACTCAGTTCCCTGGGATTCACTACGGGGTTCGATCAGCCGGGCGGTATTGGGCCCATAACTCCGAGCTTGGAAGGTGTGCCGTCCGTCTCCTTCGCACTGCTTGGCTTGAATATCGGAGTGCCCACGGATACAACCAGACAATTCAACAACACATTTCAATGGCAGGATAACTTCACCAAGATTGTCGGAACGCACAGTCTGAAGTTCGGCGGCCAATTCCACTATGACCAGATCAATGATAGAAACTTTTTCGGCGAAAACGGTGATTTCACATTCGATGGCAGCGAGTCCGGTTCGGATGTTGTCGATTTCTTGCTGGGAGCTCCGTCACAGTTCATCCAGGCCAGCGAACAAATCCTTGATTCCCGGTCAAAATACATGGGACTGTACGGCCAAGATAGCTGGCGAGTAACTCCGAACTTGACACTTAACTACGGCTTGCGGTGGGAGTTCAGCACGCCATGGTATGACACCGGCAACAAGATCGAAACCCTGTCTCCTGGCGTGCAATCTATTGTCTTCCCCGGCGCTCCCACCGGGTGGGTGCTTCCGGGCGACCCCGGGATTCCGCGAACGCTTGCCCCCACGCGATACCTCAACTTTTCGCCGCGCTTGGGACTGGCCTACTCGCCGGGATTTGACTCTGGATTTCTGGCTAAATTGACTGGCGGCCCGGGCAAGACTAGCATTCGCATGGGTTACGGAATGTTTTACACCGCAATAGAAGATCTTTCGCAGTTCCAAGAAATCGGGGATCCGCCATATGGGCTGTTTTATGTGAGCCCCGTTTCCCCGCTTCTTGAAACGCCTTACATCGATCGTGGCACCGGCAATCCGGAGGGGCAACGCTTCCCATTTGTTTTCCCTCCTCCAGGCGTAAGTGCCAAGAATCCCGATACAACATTCAACTGGGCCGGCGTCGAGCCTCTTTCCGGTACACTTGCCTACAATCCTCACAATGTTTTGCCGCGTGTCGAAGACTACGAACTATCACTACAGCGGCAGTTTGGCACAAATACGGTCTTAAGCATCAGTTACGTAGGAAACCAGGGTCACCATTTGATTAGTCTAATCGAGGCGAACCCGGGAAATCAGGCGCTGTGCCTGTTCTTGAGTAACCAGGCTAATGTGGCGCCGGGCACTTCAACCTGTGGTGGCTTCGGTGAAGGAGGGCAGTACACCTTGCCGGCTGGCGTAGGATACCCGGCATCCGCTACGCCAAATGTTGAACTCGTGCCCCCTTCGCAGTGCGGTCCAGCGAACCCTGCTAATCCCTGTATCGTGAATACGACCTATAGCGTCCTCGGGCCAAGTTTCGCAGACGTCCCGTATGAATCCACCATTGCTCACTCTGCTTATAATTCACTTCAAGTCGAGCTAAAACATACCAGCAGCCTTTCGACTTTCCTTATTGGATATACCTACAGCAAGTGTATGGATAACGCCTCGGGCTTTCAGGAAGGAGTAAATCCGTTCAATCCCGAGCGCAGCATCGGTCTATGCATTTTCGACGTGACGCACAATTTCGTGGCGAGTTATCAGACTCGGCTGCCCTTTGATCGCTGGTTCGATACGACGTCGGGTTGGAAAAACAAACTCGCGGCGGGCTGGGCGATATCGGGCATCACGAACTTCGTGACCGGCCTTCCCGTTACACTGTCTGAGGCGGATGACAATTCTTTTACCGGTACGCAAGGTGGGGAAGCCCAAATCGATCTGCCTGACTTCTCAGGTGGCAGGGTTCTTACTGGAGCCAATCCCCGATCTGGCCTGCCCTATTTCAACAGTGGCCTGTTCAGCCCCGAAGCGCTCGGAACAATTGGGAACTCGCGCCGGCGCTTCTTTCATGGTCCGGGTTTGAACAATTGGGATATGGCACTCTTAAAAGACACCAAGTTGACAGAGACGAAAACTCTGCAATTCCGTTTCGAGACATTTAACATTTTTAATCATGCACAGTTCTCGGCACAGAACTCATCGGGCTTCGGCGTTGTGGGCTCGTCGGGATTTGGGATCATCTCCGCCACTTATGGGCAACCTCGCGTTTTGCAGGTCGCTCTAAAATTGCTGTTCTAACTTCGGACGAAGTCTCGATCCGAACCTTGCTAACCCAAATCACGAATAGAGCTTGGGTCTGCTGAATCGAGGAGCTTTCTTTGAAATCCTCGCAGGGGGCTTCCTTTCTTTCGCACGTCGCAAGTCTGTTGCTTCCTGTTGTGTTCTTATCTTCGACGATGGTTGTGCTCACGAGTGCGAACTCTATCCGACAGCAATCAGCCGCGCCGAAAACCGCCTCTCCTGGTGCGGTCCAGGCCGGTAAGCGAATCTGGACAAGCAGTTGCGTCGGTTGTCACGGAGTCGATGGTCGAGGCGGCGAGCACGCGCCGAATATTGCTACGAAACCAGAGGCCCTTCACCTTTCCGACGCTGAGATCTTTCGCATTGTTCGCGACGGATCTCCGTCCATGTTGATGCCCTCTTTCGGTTCAAGCCTCGACGAATCTAAGATCCGCGCTGTCGTCAATTACGTGCGCAGGCTGCAGGGCGGCCAGAGATCTGAAAGCCTGCCCGGCGATCCGCAAGCTGGTGAATCACTCTTTTACGGGAAGGCTGGGTGTGCCGCCTGTCATATGGCCGGAGCAGCGGGAGGGTTCATGGGTAGTGATCTCACCGAGTACGCTCGCACACACTCTATCAGTGAAATTCGCGATGCCATCACGAACCCGAACAAAAATCTCGATCCGCACAAGAGAGTCGCAGTTGTGATTACACGAGAGCGCAACGAGGACAATTTTTCTCTCCAGTTGCAGACCAGCGATGGAATGTTTCATCTCTTTCTAAAGTCCGATCTGCAGAAGTTCGAATATCAGGCTGAGTCGCTTATGCCCTCCGATTACAGCTCCAGGCTCAGCTCTCGTGAATTGAGCGACTTGATCAGTTTCTTGATGCGGACCGCTCGCAGTAAAGCGCCAAAAGCATCATCCCGCCGGGAGACAGGAGCTGCACAATGAAGATCGATGACAAGACGCTCAGACTATCAACAATCTGTGCGGCCGCTGCGGTGCTAATCTTCGCGGTCTTTCTGCATGGTTTCGCACAAGAGAAAAAAACCGGCCTCAAATTCGCATTGCGAGCGGAATCGCCGGAATTCTGGGGACTGATTGCACATGACGCGAAGCTCGAAACACTTTCTACAGGATTTGGCTTTACCGAGGGGCCCGTCTGGGATCCGTCGAGTTTCGCATACGTCAGCGACGAAACTATGAACAAAATCTCCCGCGTCTATCCTGACGGACACAAGGAAACGCTGGTTTCGCTGGGCGATCCCGACGGGAACACGTTCGACTTGAGACATAACCTTCTCGATTGCGCTAGCGTTCTACGTGCCATCATTGAGGTAAGCCCAGATGGCAAGTACAAAATCCTCGCAGATCATTTTGAAGGGAAAAGGTTCAACAGTCCAAATGATGTGGTCATCGGGCCTGACGGCGCGGTCTATTTCACGGATCCCACGCTCGATTTGCCGGAGGGCCAGAAACAGGAGATTCCGTTTCAGGGTGTTTATCGGCTCGACGACAAGGGCGACATTCGTCTGCTAACTAAGGATTTATCTCAACCGAACGGTCTCGGTTTCTCTCCGGACGGTAAGAAATTCTATGTGGACGACAGCGAGCAGAGAAATATTCGCGTCTATGATTTCGTTTCCGACGCAACGCTGACGAATGGGCGAATTTTCGGGACCGAACCCGGAGGCAAGAATGATGGCGTGCCGGATGGCATGAAACTTGATCAGCAGGGAAATATTTTTGTGACGGGCCCCCAAGGAATCTGGTTGTGGAACCCTCAAGGCCGCCATCTTGGAACGATCATCCTTCCGGAGCAGCCGGCGAATCTTGCTTGGGGCGATAAGGATTACGATACTCTATACATCACCGCCACAACCTCTGTTTATCGTTTGCGAACTGAAGTTCACGGATTCATTCCCTACCTGGCACACATCCACTAATCAGATGGTCCGCCGACGAGCACCCGGAACAGTAGGTTCTTCTTGAGGAGCAATTTGGGGCAAGTGAATTTTCAATGATTCTGACGCACCGCCAAGAATGTCGTCTCTGTAATCCTAAGCCCGGAGCACGGTACTGCCAGGACTGGATTTTGACCCTATTTTAACTTGACTTTCCCCACTGGGTAGACGGCTTTTACTCACTCGATACTATTTCGACTTCTCGTGTTTCTTCTACACACGATGCTTCAAGAGTACTGTTGCGAAGTTCGGTTTTGATAGAGTGCGCGATTAAAGAGCTTGAAAGAACAATTTCGACCATTCGGCAGAAGCGTACCTCTGTAGCTGAAAACCCGCGGATCGAAGAGAGGGCACAGCTCGAAAACTTAATGTGGCGCGAATCCTGATTGCAGGTTTAATGCTGGCTCTCGCTTTTGGAGTTATGTCCCAGCGCGCATCAGCGCAGCAGTTCATTCCATTCAACTATCCCGGGGCGACCAATAGCACCGTTAATTTAATTATTATCCGCGGCGAAAATGGTGGGGATTTACTTTTCATGATAAGCGATGCCAACGGCAATCCAACTTCAAACCTGGTTTTAGAGCAGCCCGCGGCATTCACATACAGCGGGGGAAATTACACCTACTCGTTGAATACTGCTGGCTACGCACCGGGGACTTACAACATTACCGTGTATGGCAACGCCTTTGTGGCGCAACAGGTCGAGTTCACTTTGCCGTCGCCAACCAGCGGAGCGCGCATCAGCACGACGCTACAATCGCTCACCTTGAACAAGAGTAATCAGTATGTAGCGGTGTTCAAGATGACCAATGCGGGCACTGGAGCGGCCAACGGTCTTACCATTACGGCCTCGAAGCTGAACAGCACCGCGAGCGTAACCTCTTTGCCGATCAGCATGGGAGATGTCAATCTAGCGTCATCGGTGAAGGTTACCTTGACGTTCCCGGCTTCGGCAGGTGCGCCAAACAGTTCCGGAGAGATCACGATTAGCGAGAGTTACGCAGGCGGCACGTCAGGCGGAGGCTTCCGCGTGACTTTGCCTTAACACCGATTCCAAGGAGATGAACCAATGAGAACCATACAACCGAGCACGCTGCTGAAGGCCGCTCTCGCAGTCTTTCTCTTTGCGATCGTGCCGATCGGAGTTCGAGCAGATAGCAACCAGACTAGAAGGCTTCTCGCTGGGATCTTCTTCCTTTTTGAATGGAGACGTGACGGACTTCTTCGCCAACGCTCCGGCTTCACTTGCAGGGGGAGCAAATTCGGGTCTCATCGCTCTGTTCAGCTTCGATATCGCACCAGGTACCGCACCGGGTGTTTACGATGAAAATTTCCTGCAGCTGTTGGGCGGGACTGGGCAGTTCGACCAGAATGACATTGCAGATGCCGAATTTTCAGTCACCGTTAAATCAACCACCGTTCCGGAACCAGAAACGATTGGTTTGCTCGCGTTAGGCTTGGCTGGTGTACTATTGTTACGGCGCATAACCCGCACTGCGTAGGACCAATGAGGGCTAGCGCAACGTCAGCATCCAGTTCTTCTAAACGGTACTGTTAGGATTTCGTTTGTCTGCGCGTGACTCCGTTTTTTAACTTGACTTCCCTCACCTTGAGTCTACAGTGTGCACAAGTCTTTCCTGGGTAGACAGATTTTGTTTTCTTTCAATATTTGGACTTCTAGAATTCTGCTTTGAGAGACGCCCCATAACAGTTGGCGCGAGGCTGCGTTTATCACCCTGTGCCTGATTTGAGAGTTGGAGTGTCTGATATTCGATAGTTCGACAGAAGCGTACTATGGCTGAAAACTTACGGATCGGAGAGAGGGCGATGGCTACGCAGTTTAATGCGGCGCAGATCGTACTTGTGGGTTTGATGTTGGCTTCTCGCATACGACGCAAAGTCATTCTCCGGCTCGCTCTCCTTTCTCTCTGCGTTATCCCAACAGTGAACGCGCAGAACACAATAAGCACCATTGCCGGAGGAGGTGGTCTCACGAAGGGCCCTGCCGCATCGGCCGTCCTGCCGTTCCCCTGTGGGCTCGCGCGTGACAGTTCCGGGAATGTCTTCATTATTTCGCAGGAAACAGCTGCTGCTTACCGACTGAATCCGAAAGGCCAACTGAACGTCGTGGCGGGAGACGGCTTGCAACTCGATCTTGGTGATGGAGGTCCCGCGACCAAGGCGAGTATGAATTTACCGTCGGCAATCGCCGTGGATGTTTCCGGCGACTTGTTCATCGCGCAAAAAGCCAATAGCGCGATTCGCCGAGTGGACGCCAAGACCGGAATCATCACCACGGTCGCCGGAAACGGAACCGATGGTTTCGGCGGTGACGGTGGACCCGCCACAGAAGCCGAACTCGGGAACCCTCAAGGCGTAGCCGTGGATGCGACGGGGAGCATCTTGATTGCTGATACTTCAAATAACCGTATCCGTAAAGTCGATTCGGTTACTGGTGATATCAATACAATCGCAGGGAACGGCACCGGCGGTTTCGGCGGCGATGGTGGGCCCGCGAGCAGCGCAATCTTGAATACGCCACAGGGGTTGGCCTTCGACGCAGCAGGGGATCTGTTCTTCATAGATACCGGTAACTATCGCGTTCGCCGGGTGGATGCTAAAACCGGAACCATCACCACAGTGGCTGGCAATGGCACGCGTGGTTTCGGCGGGGACGGAGGCCCTGCGACCAGCGCAATGTTCAACTTCATTGGGTTCGGAGTGCCTCCCCAGGTGGCCATCGACGCTGCTGACAATGTATACGTCGCCGACCAATTCAATCAGCGGATTCGGCGAGTGGATGCAAAGACTGGCATCATCACGACAGTGGCGGGAATCTTCGCGCAAGGCTTCGGAGGTGACGGAGGACCGGCAACCAGTGCCGAGCTCTCTGATCCGTCCGGGATTCTGGTGGACCCTTCCGGCAATTTCTATATCGGCGACAATGACAACAATCGCGTACGCTTTGTGGCTGGAACAACTGGGATTATCTCAACGATAGCAGGTAACGGCGGGTTGGGGGACGGACAGTCCGCAACAAACGCTTCCCTTTTCTTTCCTCACGGTGTGGCAGTGGCTGGAGGCAACATCTTGATCGCTGACAGCGGCAACACACTGATCCGTCATGTGAGCGCGGCCGGGGTCATCGCCACAATTTCAGGCCAGGACTATATATTCGAGTACACCGGCGATGGTGGGCCCGCTGTAAATGCGACGCTGAATTCTCCAGTCGGGGTGACGGCAGATGCATCCGGTAATCTGTTTATCGCCGACTTGAACAATAATGTTATACGCCGGATTGATGCTGCCTCCGGCGTAATTACGACGGTCGCGGGGACCGGCACCGCTGGTTTCACCGGGGACGGGGGCCTTGCGACGAACGCTAGCTTGAATTCCCCTTCAGCCGTGGCTCTTGATACGGCTGAAAACATCTTTATTTCAGATTCGAATAACGAACGAATTCGACGGGTGGATTTCAAATCGGGCGTAATCACAACGGTGGCGGGCAATGGGACAACCGGCTTCAGCGGCGATGGCGGACTTGCGGTTAATGCTTCGCTAAATCTTCCCTTCCTTGCCGGAGGCGTTGCCATCGACGCCAGCAGAAATCTGTACATCTCTGACACGAACAATAGTCGCATACGCCGGGTCGACTCGGTTACAGGCGTGATTACCACAGTCGCAGGCAGCTCCTCTTTCTGTGTATCTGGAAAGGTCGGGGATGGTGGTCCTGCAACGAGTGCCAGTCTTTGTTTCCCGGAAGGGCTTTCTATTGACCCCTCGGGCAATATCTTCATCGCGGACACCTTCGGAGAACGAGTTCGGCGGTTTGACGCAGCCAGCGGAACAATCGCTACTGTGGCTGGTAATGGCTTGATCGGATTCAGCGGCGATGGTGGCCCAGCAATCGCCGCTAGTTTAGCTACTATCTGTGATGTGGCATTGGACAACGCGGGAAATCTGTACATTGTTGATAGCAACAACCAGCGCATTCGCGCCGTCCACCTTACTCCTGCAGCCACCTTCACAGGACAATTCATGAATTTCGGCCCGCAGCGCGTCGGCACTACGAGCCCCGCACAAAGCCTTACGCTGGGGAACGACGGTGGACAATCGCTCATCTTCACAGCTGCTATCGCGACGGGAGATTTCTCCGCCAGTAACACTTGCAGCACCCAGGTCCCTCCTGCAGTTAGCTGCACTATCCTGGTCGTATTCACCCCTACGCAGAGCGGGCCGCGTAGCGGAACGCTCACCGTCACCACCAACGATCCAACGAATCCCTCTCAAGTATTCAAACTGACGGGAACCGCGACTATCGGCGGAAACGAAATACTCCAGATAACGAAGAACGGAAGCGGCGCCGGAACAGTCACGAGCAGTCCATCCGGAATCAATTGCGGCGCAGCCTGCTCTGCCAACTTCGCGTCCGGCACAGTTGTTGCACTAACAGCGACAGAGTCCAGCGGTTCCACATTCAGCGGTTGGGGAGACGCCTGTACAAATGCAACGGGAACCTGCATGGTCACGATGAACCGGAGTCAAACGGTGACCGCAACTTTCACGGCGATATCTTCGGTTGGCTCGCCGGGACCGTTCGCGTATGTCCCGATCTTTGGCGCAGGCGCTGTCTCCGTTTTTGATGTATCAACAAATCTCCCGGTAGCTACAATTCCAGTGGGAGCAGGACCAGTTTACACGGCCGTAAGTCCGAACGGGTCTTTTGTTTATGCAACGAACTTCGACAGCGGGTCGGTGTCTGTGATTAATTCAGCTACTAACACCGTTGTAGCGTCGATTCCAGTTGGCTCACAACCGTTCGGTGTCGCGATTACGCCGGATAGCTCCACTGTATACGTCGCAGTCGGTGGCTCCAGTTCTAATTTCGTTTCGGTGATTAATGCTGCAACTCAGAGCGTTGTGGAAACGGTTTCTGTAGGGATGAGCCCGGGTTTCGTGATTGTAACCCCTGATGGAAGGTACGTGTATGTGTCGAATGGCGGTTCAAACTCCTTGTCCGTAATCCAGGTAGCGACGAACACTGTCATTGCGACAATACCTGTCGGTGCGGCACCGCAATCGGTCGCCGTTAGCCCAGACGGCAAAGACGTCTATGTGGTGTGTCCGGGTTCGAATGTTGCGTCCGTAGTGGACACCGCTAGTAACGCCGTCGTGAAATCGATACCAGTAAGCAATGGGCCCTACGGGATTTCCATCACGCCCGACGGAAGCACCGCCTACGTGGCTGAATATTTCGGCGCGGCAACTGCCGTGATCAACCTTGCAACCGGCACTGTCATCGCCACCGTACCCGTTGGAACGAATCCGCGTGGCTCTGCTACTACACCCGATGGGGCATCCATTTGGCAAACAAATTTGTCTTCCTCGTTCATTTCGGTAATATCGACGGCTAACAACACCGTAACAGCGAGTGTTCCCGCGAGTAGTGGTGTGTATAACGTGGCAATCGCGCCAGCGCCCCCGACTTCGCAGTCCATCACACAGCCGCTGAGTCCGACAGCGCCGAATACTTTCAACTATGGGCCGCACAACTTCACCGTAACGTATCCGACTGGCACTAGCTTTTCGGCTGTGAACATGACAGTTGTCGCAGCACAAGCCACGCAGGCTAGCATTCAACAACGCTTGGCCGGCACGCAGTTCGCCAACGCAGCCTGCATCGTGTATTCCGGTTCTGGCGGCAACTGCTTGGATTATCAAGCATCCTGCACGAACACGAGTGGCAACCAGATTACGTGTCCCAGCACATCCTCGCCCACGATTACCGTCAAAACTAGTTTCGACACACTGCAGCCGATTACGAATCCTGGGTTCCTCACCACGCCGATTGGAACCAACAATTGGACTAACATTTTTGATTCGTTCTTCCTGCAAAGAATCGATCCCACTATGAAGGGACGCACGAGCGGTTTCTCAGAGTTCGTGGCCGTGGACTTAGGAGCCACGAATGGTCAGGGAGCGGCGACGTTCCAATTCCAGGCGCCCTTGGAGTCAAAGGATCAGCGAATCTTCCCGGTGGGGACAAGTATCCCCGTGAGTTTTCAATTGACCTCGATAGTAAATCCCCGAATTCCCGTCACTGACGCGATTGCCGGAATTACTGTTGTAATGGTGAGCCCGACGACAAATCTCGTTTTGGAGCAGCCGGCGGCATTCACCTACAGCGGCGGAAATTACACCTATTCGCTCAATACTACCGGTTACGCGCCGGGGACTTACAACATCACCGTGTACGGCAACGCCTTTGTGGCGCAACAGGTAGAGTTCACTCTGCCGGCGCCGACCAGCGGGGCGCGCATCAGCACGACACTGCAATCGCTTACCTTAAACAAGGCCACGAATCAATATGTAGCCGTGTTCAAGATGAGCAACACGGGCACCGGAGCGGCCAACGGTCTTACCGTTACGGCCTCGAAGTTGAACAGCGCTGTCAGCCTAACCTCTTTGCCGATCAGTATGGGAGATGTCAATCCGGCGTCTTCGGTTAGTGTTACCTTGTCGTTCCCGGCTTCGGCAGGTCCGCCAAACAGTTCCGGAAATATCACGATTAGCGAGAGTTATGCGGGCGGCACGTCGGGTGGAGGCTTCCGCGTGACTTTGCCTTAACACCGGTTCCAAGGAGATGAACCAATGAAACCAAAACAATCGAGCACCCTGTTAAAGGCTGCTCTTATACTCTACCTCGTCACGATCGTGCCGATCGGACTTCGTGCAGACAGCAATCAGACGCAATTGACGGTGTCGAACGTTACGGGGACACCGGGACAGGATGTGACTGTGTTCGGCACCATCACGAACACGGGAACAGCGCTGGTGTTTCTAAATGGAGAAGGTTTCTCGCTGGGATCTTCTTCCTTTTTGAATGGAGACGTGACGGACTTCTTCGCCAACGCTCCGGCGTCACTTGCAGGAGGTGCAAATTCGGGTCTCATCGCTCTGTTCAGCTTCGATATCGCACCAGGTACCGCACCGGGCGTCTACGATGAAAATTTCCTGCAGCTGTTGGGCGGGACTGGGCAGTTCGACCAGAATGACATTGCAGATGCCGAATTTTCAGTCACCGTTAAATCAACCACCGTCCCAGAACCAGAAGCGATTAGCATGATTGCGCTCGGTCTGGCTGGGTTAATGATGTTACGGCGTAAATTTCTCAACCGCGTGGTTCATTAGGAGACTGCCGTTTCAGTAGTAATCGCGTGCACAACTGCTTAGGTGCCCTTGGCCGCAGCAGCTTTACGGGCAATTAGGTCGAATCCACGAGTCCTCGCGTCTCGCTCCACCTTCTCGAGACCCGCCCGGTCATCAGCGTTATGCCCTGTCCCGGCGGGCAATGCTTTCAAGGCGACGTCGCGTTCGAGCTGTTCATCGTGTGCTCGATAAACTTCTCCCGTACCACCCGCGCCGATCTTCTCGACGATTCGGTAATGGCCTAAAGTTTGGCCAATCATTAGGTAGGCACCCGCCTTAGTGGCTGGCATGCTAAGTTACAGGATTGCCGAAGTCAACGACCGGGAGAGCGGAGAGAGCGGAGCTCTTAGCGTGTTTTGGACATTACTCACGTCTCGGGGATGACGATCAGCGGTCGTGGTTAAGTTTTGTATCACCCAACGAGAGTCTTGGACAAGCTGAATAGCCTGAGAACAGGTTGAATGGAGGGTATATGGACGTGGATACGCTTCCTCAGCCTCAGTGACATTTGAAGCTCCGCTGACCAAGCCTTTTAAGGTGCACGAAGTTCACTATGTTCACTATGTTCACTGGGCTTGCCTTTCGGCTCCAACCTACAGGAGGTATTCTGTTGTACTGACGCTGTAACGGCCCATCAATTTGCAGTCTTGTGGTTACAACCTGTTTCAAAACTAGATACAACGTGCTGAAAGGTTGATGGTTAGTTTGGCGAAAACGCGAGATAAATTCGGGCAGCAGCGCCAAGGGAGGACCGATGGCGCGATACGGTCGACTGCTGACCGACGCCCAATGGGAAAAGATCGGTCCCTTGCTCCCGAAGCGGCCCAAGCGCCCGCGTGGTGGCAGACCGCCAGCCAACGACCGCAAAGTGCTCGAAGGGATTCTGTGGATTCTGCGCAGCGGCGCTCGCTGGCAGGATTTGCCCGACGAGTTTCCTTCACCGGCGACCTGCTGGCGGCGACTGCGGGATTGGGAAGAGCAAGAGGTCTGGCTCACCATTTGGCGCGCATTTCTGGCGGAACTGAACCAACGCGAGCAACTCGACTGGAGCGAATCGTTTCTGGACGGCAGTTTCGCTCCGGCCAAAAAAGGGGCTCGAAAGTTGGAAAAACCAAGCGGGGCAAGGGCACGAAGTGGATGGTGGTGGTCGACGGCCAGGGTGTTCCTCTGGGAAAGCAACTTTACTCTGCATCGCCCAACGAAGTCCGGCTCGCGGAAGAAACGCTCGCGTCGATTCGTGTGAGCCGGCGACATCGCGGTGGGCGGCCACGTCAGAAACCCCAGCGTGTGATTGCTGATCGCGCCTACGATAGCGATCCATTGCGCGAGCGATTGGCGGCACGCGGGATCGAATTGGTCGCGCCGGTGGAATCGCAGCAAGCCGCGCACCCAAGACGGTCGAGCGCTGCGCCGCTATCGGCGCCGTTGGAAAGTGGAGCGCACCTTTGCCTGGCTCGGAAACTTTCGCCGTCTGGTCGTTCGCTACGATCGCTCGACCACAATCTATGAAGCGTTCTTTCATATCGCCTGTTTGATGATCACCTTACGCCGGGTTTTGAAATGAGTTCTAGTGACTAAGAGCCTGTAGGGGATGGACTCCGCATGCTAAATGCTAACGAGAACTGTAGAAAGGTGATTTAAACCGAAGATTATCGGGGGAGCCTTGCGACCGCTGTGCTCCATTTGGTGCAAAGGGCGCATTTCGCTGTAAGGTCAGACTTCGTAGAGCCCCAATCTACGTAGTCCCTTGTAAGCTTATGGATCCGCTCCCGGTCCGCACGGTCGAGATATACAACAAATCCAGCGCTTTTCCGAGTCCTATTGTTTAACCCAAATGACTTCAATATATCGCCAGTTTTCCGTTCAGTCAGCCGACAGGGCTCGCCACGCGATTTAAGATCCTTGTTAATGGTGCGGGTTAGTTCTGTGAGCCATAAGGCGTATTCCGTCGGATTCACGTGAATGTAAGCAAAAAGAACACGGACGACGGACGTTTGGCCCGGCGACAACAAGCCAGATTGATATTGGCTCTGGGTGGCGATCAAAGAAGCCAACTTTTTGCATAATTCCTGGTCCGCTCTAAGCGGAAGGGCGAGTGAGCGATACAGATCGAGTGGTCGCGAAGATAACTGTGCGTCACCGGGTATTTCCTTGCCCGAGAGGCTAAGGTAGTGCTCGAATCGAAACTGCAGCAGCTGCCGGCGAATCTTCGCTGTGCGCCGCAAAATGTCCGGGTCGTCCGGGCCCCATAAATCTGTTTGTGCGGTTTTGTGCATTGAAACGATGACGCATCGGCTGTTTAAGGCTGCGTCGTTAGGCAGCTCGATCCATGAAAGCACCTTCGGTCCGTATGCAAGCTGCGCCTTGGCCTTCCGGAGAGCAACGAAGCCCCGTGAAGAGCTGGATCGCAATAGATGTAATAACGTGCCAGAGTGTCCGGCTGTTAAAGTTTCATCGATCAAGACTGTTGGATGTATTCGGTCACAGACATCATAAAAGGCTGCCGAAGTGATATCCGAGGTCGGTAGGCTGCGGCGGCACAGCAAGGCCAGAATGCGCAACGCCGTCGTTTTGCCCGAACCCGGAGGACCGACAAGCGCGAGGTAGGGCGCCGACGGCAGCTTTTCAGGGAACCAACTGGCTATTACGAACGCCGTCATCAGTATACGAGCATTGGGCTCAACGTCTATACAGGAGGAAAAGACGCAGCCAACGTCCGAGATGAGCTTCTGAAGGTCCCCATAAGGCTCGGCGCCTTGTGGGAGAGAAATATGTTTCACCGGTGAATCCGCCCGCGAAAGAGGTATTAAGACCCTTGTCCCATCGGGAAACATATTTGCATACATAGTTGTGCCGTTCTTGTAAACGGCCAGCAGTGATTTCTTCGAGTCGGCGGGATCCTCTATCATTTCGACGAGCGATCCGTCCGCCAGTTCGGCAAAATCCATTTCATGGCGTGGGAGATGCTCTTGGGGGGAATACGTCGCTGAAGAGCTCGATAGAACGGGACGGGAATGGACCACTTTCTGCCTATGTCGTCGGGTGCGGTTGATTTGATTCCGGAACGTCATGCCCTTGGTTCCTTTCCGTTTTCTAGTATGTTTATGCCGTCCACACAGATCTTGGGTCCCAGAACACATCGCTTATGGTTAGCTTATCAAGAGCCTACCAAGCCTCCGCCGTTTAGTCCGTAACGTATTTAGATGCACAAGAGGACACCAGGGCTGCAGAGCAATAACGATCAGATGCATCAGCAAGTAAGCGGTCGTCCCGCCGAAGGATGGACAAGAATAAATTCTCTTTGAGGAGCAATTCGGGGCACGTGAATTCTCATCGATTCTGACATGCCGCCAAGAGTGGAATTTTACGGAACGAAGTTTATTTTAGGAACGTAACTAGACATTTCTCGGGCGCTCAAGATCGATGGAAAATAATTGTGTGGCCCGAGATCGCCGTTAGAAGTTGAGAAGTAAACATGCGAAGGCGAACTTACTGCAACAAAACGAAGCCACTTGTGAACGAGACTAATGGGCTATCGTCGATAATATGATGTCCAATCTTTTAGTCTCTTGTCTTCGCGGGCGATGCCTTTGGTGACTCTGTTTCGCGGGTTCCACACATGTTCCGGCTGCCCAGGATTTAAGACAGACGGCTACAGGTTTCTACTGATTGTGGGATGGCCGGGCGAGAACAACAATTACGCGTGCGTGAAAGTTCCGCGAGGATAGGTGCACGGCTTTGACAATTCGAGGGAGTCGAATCGGAAATGAGTAATTTATCTAAATCGATCTTGAGGATTGACCCGGAAATTGCAGACCTCCACCCCTATCCGATTCCGACCGATTGGGTCTTAGAGGGCGCGCCCAGGAGCCGAACGAAAAAACTGGTGACTAGCCGAGACTGGAATTGCGCCGTTGTTGTTTGGGATTGCACACCTGGATGCTTCAAATGGCATTACAAGAAGGATGAGACTATCCTTTTCCTTTCGGGCGAAGCGTTTATGATCGACGAAAAAAATGTGGAGCACCGATTCGGAGCCGGCGACCTGGCGTTTTGTCCCGCAGGAACAACCTGCACGTGGCGTGTCACTCAACGGATTAAAAAAGTTGGCATCGTTCGCGAGACCATATGGCCTCCACTGGGATTTATTCTGAAGGTATTCAACAAGCTGTTCCGACGGGAAACGTACCAGCTGACAACGAACCAGCGCCTCGCGGATTGCTTCTCGCGTGGCGCCGGAGTTGGCAACGAGGAAGTCTCCTAATCCAGGCTACTGTGAATCGGGCCTTGCGATCCCCGACGTTTCGGCGAAAAACACCATCAACTCGGATACAACAGCGCTGAAAAGCGAGCGAATTTCCAGTGATTTTGCCGCGCCACCGAAATGTACTTTTGGGGACTAGGTCTATTCTAGAAACTTTCTAGATATCGCTTGGGCTTTCAAGATCGTGACGCGCCACCTTGAGTTCTGTCTGGTGCTATTACTGCGGCGTCAGTTTGATGTAGTCGTACGCCTGCGTAAAGCCGCCACTGGCCGCGTTCTCTCCCGTCGTCGTAAAGACGAAAGCTTGGTTGCCGGCGACGAGCGTTACGTTGCCGAGGTCGAATTCTTTCCACACGTCAGCGGCGGAATATTGATCCTCGGCGGGTCCAACCTTCGCGCCATTCACCGTCAGTTGCACAATGCCGCGGGTGTTGTGCGCTTTGGTTGCGTACTTCACGTCGTAGGTGCCGGCTTGTGGAACGTTCAGCGTGATCGTGACCGATTGTCCTGCAGCTGTGCCGTCGAGAGTGGTGCCGCTACCGTCAGTGAACCCTGCCCAAGCGAATATACGGTAGGTCGGCCCGGAGCTCTTGCTCGCATTAAACACAGTGGTAGATTCGGTTTCGTACTGAATTGCCGCGCCAGTTCCGGAACCGGAATTGAACGTCCAAGTAATAATGTCTTGAGTCGCGGTAGAGCCGCCGGTGCCCGCCGTGAATCCGACAAAGGCCGTATTGCCGCCAACCAAGCTGGGAATATTCACTATGGCCGAGGCCGTGAAAGTTTTTGCGGTCGTAGCGTCAGTGATCGTCCAGGTAAGCGTGGTTCCGTTGTAAGTAACGTGAACGTTGAAAACGTCGCCACTATGGAGATTAATCTCCGAACTGGTCATATCCATCGCAGGGATAGTCGGAGACGCGCCATTCGTGTATGAACCAGTGGAGTTCGGGCCTTCGCCGGCGTTGCTGAAAAGGTCGAACTTCACCGCGACGCTCTTAGCTATGGGCGTATTCGGGCTGGAAGATGGGTTCTTGACGTTATCAGGACCATAACCCAAGCCCCCACCGGCAGGACCAACAGCCGTCGCACCGGTACCCTGAATCGTGAACGTGAAACCATCGCCGTTAGGGTTAGTGAGCTGGAAACTGAAGTCCGATGTGAACTGCGCGACGTTGACCGGTGTACTGAAAAAAGCGCTGCGCGCTTCCGTCCCGCCCCCATCAGTTAGACGGAGATGGGAGCCGCTGATCGCCGCTCCGCCGTTCAACGTGAGTGTACTTTCCCCGGCAAATCCACTGTTAAAATTAATGTTTGGAGGTGTGACGGTCGTTACGGTGTAAGCGGTGCTGGCGACTGCGCTCGTCGTGAATCCGCTGGCGGCGGCGATTGCCTTCACCGTAGCTGAGGAAGTAAGCGTGAACGAGCCAGTATATTTCGTGGAACTCGTCGTCGGAGTGCTGCCGTTGGTGGTGTAGTAAATCGTGCTGCCTCCAGTTGAATCCGTAATGAAAACCGGAACCGAGCCAGAGTAACTGCCGGCGGCGGGACTAATAACCGGAGTTGCCGCTTGAGGAACAGACCCGGAACCAGAAACAAAAGAGAAACCAATCACTTCCTGGGTCGCCGTGCTGCCTCCAGTGCCGCCCGTGAACCCCACGTACCCGGTGTTTCCACCAATCGTGGTCGGAATATTTACATTCGAGAAAGTAGTGTTGAATTGGTTTTCGTTGGCCACGTCCGTGATGGACATTGCCAGGTTTGTGCCGCTGTAAGACAAATGCACCTGGAAAATATCGCCACTGTGCAGATTAATGCCGGAGTTAGTCAGGTCCACAAAAGGAGTGGTTGGAGACGCACCATCGGCGTATTCACCGGTGGAATCCGCTCCTTCTCCTCCGTTGCTATAGAGATCGAATTTTATGGCTATGCTCGAGGGAATGCCACCGCTGCCGCCGACAGTGTCCGGTCCGTACCCCAGTCCGCCACCGGTTGGCCCCAGGGCAGCAGCCGTGCTTCCGCCGTGAATCGTAAATGTAAAACCGTCAGCGTTGGGATTGGTCAATTGGAATGAGAAGTCCGCCGTGAACGACTGAATATTCATCGGGGTGGTGACGAAGCCGCTTCCTGCTTCATTCACGCCGCCATCCGTAAGACGCAAGCGCGTACCATTCAAAGTCGCACTGCCGGACAATGCGAGGCCGGACGCAGTGAATCCGCCGGAATCATTCACCGAAGTGATGGGATTTGATTGGATGGTATAGATCTCAGATGCGACGGCGCTGGCCGTGAATCCGCTCGCGGTGGCGATTGCCTTCACCGTGGCGGAAGAAGTAAGCGTGAAGGTCCCGGTGTATTTCGTAGAGCTCGTCGTCGGAGTGCCGCCATTGGTTGTGTAATAGATCGTGGAACCAGAGGTGGAATCCGTGATGCGGACTGGAATCGAAGTGGTAACAGACTCGGATGCTGGAGAAATTACAGGAGTAGCAGCTGCCGAAGTACCTCCGCTAAGCAAGCCATATACATCCACTTCGTTTGTAGCCCCCACATAGACTTTTCCGTTCGTCACCGTAGGCACCGCGAATTTTACGGCGTTGCCCGCAGTGTCGCGGCCTGCGCCTGCTTGAATGGAGTTATAAAGCTCACTGGTTACGTTTGAAGCGTTGAAAGCGTACAGGACGGCCGGGCCGGGTCCCGGGCCGGGATTGCCGTACTGCGATGAATCGATGACCCAGGCGATGCCGTTAGCAGTGCCGTTAGACGAAATCGAAGGCGTCGCGCCGGGAAAACCAAAATTGGGAGACGAGGTTGTAATGCTTGAATAATTCAACTTGCCGCTGCTGAGCGGAATTGCCGTCAGTGGGCCGCCAGAACCCGCAAAATAAACGGTGTCGTTCCAGTATGCGGGCATAGACCACATTCCGCCGATCTTACCGGCGGAGGATTCCTGCACGATTTCAGGGTCGCTTGAGCAACCGTTGCAGTAATGAGGCGGGCTGGTAGTCAAAGTGTCGCGATTCACCAGATAGATCGTGCCCTGTTTTCCGGCTTCCACAAGTTCGTGGGGGAAAGTCCCCGGCTGATCAGGAAGCAGAAGTATCCCTCCAGAGCCCAGATCCGTGTCGCCGCCGGAAAGGCTGGACTGATTGTAGGGGGTAAAATAGTCTTCGACCGTGAAGGCACCGCCCGCATAACTCATTTTCAAAATCGAATCGCCATAATCATTTGTAGGATTGTTGGTATCGTACGAGCCGTTCCCAGTCACCAGAAACATATTTCCAGAACTGTCGGCAGCCAAGCCCGCGCCCGCACTCCAAAAGCCGCCGAGTCCACCGTAGGGCGTGCTGTTGAAATAAGCCAGACGCGCCAAGGACGATTCACCGTAAGCAAAAAGCCAACCGTGGTATGGCCCGTTATCGCAGTGTGAAGCGTACCCGATGAAAATTGTTCCGTTGGAAAGTAGCAAACCAGGTCGGCTGTTCTGGGTGAGATTGTCGAATTGCAGCACCCCACCGGAGCTTCCGTCGCCGGTGCCCGGCTCGCCATTCGGCAGAGCGTTAATCACGACCGGGCCGAATGATTTTTCGTTTCCCGTGGTGATATCGAGCGCATGGAGGCGGTGCACGGCATTGCCGTTTTCCAGGGATTTGGCCTCCGCATAGATCGTGCCGGTTGACGTGTCAATCGCGGGCGTTGCGGTAATGCCGCTTTGCGGTTGCATATCGGTGCAACCGACAGTGGTGTACGGAACGGGCGTGGCGCCGGATGCTGCCCCGTGTGCGGTGTCAATAACGCTCGCATGCCAAAGGAAAGTGGCGTTCGCACCGGTATTGCTGTCCGCATCGAAGGCATAGACGCTGTCCGCCTCGGTAGCCACGATGAGAACGTTGTGGGTGACACCGTTGATCGTCAGTTTAGGAACATAGAGAGGTTGCGCGTAGACCTGGCCGTCGACCTTCAGTGTAAAAAGCTTTCCGAATTGAGTGGAGTTGACGTTCGACGTGGTCAGGATCGTTTCATTGGTATTTTGCCCGGTGCGTCCGATGTCATTGTGTTGAGTCAATACAGACGTCTGTGCTCCTGTTGTGAATGTCGTCGCCACGAGGAGCAGAAGGATTGCGCTAAGTCGAGTCCGTAGTCGCCACGAACTGGCAGATCCGATTTCACTTTTACGGACACGTACAGTTAGTGGGTAAGAAATCATGGTCATCGCGCTCCATAGGCGAAATTAGACAACCGACGGCGCTGGGGGACTGCACACCCTATCGTGGTTAGTACGATAGCAGCTATGGTTTCCGCGTCAATCCATAATTCTCCGCACGCAAGCCACAATTGGCGAAGCTACAGCGAAATGTTGAAGAACTGCGCCAACGCGGAAAAACTAGCCGGTTTTCGAACAAGAAATCTCAGTGCGGATGTTTTTTGTGGGCGGACGACGCATTCACAGTGAAAGTCGCCAAGGTGTTCAATCCCGTCACCGAATCTGGAACACCAATGTTGTTGAGCAGCAGATTATGCGCGGGGTCGAATTTCAGAGAGACCTCTGAGGAAGGAATCCACAAATGAATGGTGTAAGTCCCGCGAGGAAATGCCGGCGCCAAAAGTATTTCCGAAAAAGTGACTGTTTGGAGGGCCCCGACCTTGCTTAAATCCACGCCTGGCAACGCACGCCGCAAGTAATTCTTGCCGTCGGCTCCGTCAATCGCGATGTAAACGATGCGCGCTTCCGAGATTGCGTCAGTGCCGCGGTTGGTAATCGTTAATCCAATTTTCATGTGGCTGTCTTGACCAGTATCGAAGAAAAATGAGGCGTGATTGAGAGCGATGCGTGCCCCAGCAATTTGAGCAGTGCCGTTTGGTGCGGGCGAATAGTCGCAAGTGATGGTGATCTCTGTGTTGCCCTTGACGTTGCACTGGGGGGCACTGGGCCCCTGCTGAAGCGCGGGCTTGAGATTTTTTCGGGCAACGGCTGTGAGTGAGAGCACGAGCAAGATTGCAGATAGGGTAATGACAGTTAAAATAGAATTCCTGACCACTACCTGGCCTTTAGCAATCGAACGCTCCCGTCGAAGGTTTTTTGATTTTTAATGTTGCCATCTGGAAATCAACGCGACACCCAGTCTTGGTACTCTTTGCTTCTGCAACTTCCGTCAGCTTGCCCCTCTCAACATCATATCGCCACTTTCGGGGTGTGCTAGTCAAGAAAAAAGCTTCCCTTGGGACTGGAAGTCGGCCTGCCATCCGGCCCATGTAATGGAATGAGGCTCTGTGGTTTCTCCACGTCGCAAGATTCATCTTACTTTCGTGACGGCGCTTTCGGTTCCTCTCGCAGACAAGCAGAGCGGTTGTCCGGTACCAACCATGGTTCTGATATGGAATGACCTGTCAACTACGAGCAACTGTTTTCTTCTTTCTTCTTCTCGCTCTTAGGAGGCAGCGCAGGTCGTGGTCGAAGTAGTTTTTGCGACGGTTGATCACTCTGATATCCGCGGGTCGAAACCGCATAATCGTGATCCGTCGGGAGCTGCCTCGGACTATTGGCGCGGGTTCGGTCCGAAAGACCTACGGCATAGAACCTTCGAGGATTCTCCTTTCCGTGCGCCCCTCGACCACTACCCACGCTGCCTCCTTTGAGCTTTTTTTTAGGAGCAATTTGGGGCGAGCGAATTCCCAGCGATTTTGCCGCGCCACCAAAATCTAATTTTAGGAAATGGGTTTATTTTAGAAACTTTCTAGATATCGCTTGGGCTCTCAAGATCGATAGAAATAATTGTGTGACTTGAGGTGGCCCATCTGTTTAGTCGAGAAGCGCGGCTTCGAAGCCGAAAACCCTGTAATGAGTCGTCGTTCTTACGCACGGCACGAGCTGAGTACGACCATAGCAAGAATTTTGGTGATACCATCTGTTTGTGACAAAAGAAAAGTCTGCGACATCGCGTCGGAGATCCAGACCAGGCCTTGGGAAAAAGACATTCGTTTACTTCACCGATGACGAACGCACGCTCGTCGATCAGGCTGCCGAAATCGAACGCAGAAGTGTGAGCAGTTTTATCGCCAATGCAGCACTGACCGCGGCCGAAACGACAGTCAGAAAAAATAGGATCAAGAAGTAGCGCCGCGCGTTCCCCGCAATCTAACACCCGTCGTTTCCACACTTACTTCCACTCGTAGAACCACGTCGTTGACCGTTTGACATAATGGTACCACTATGGTAGTGTTACACTACCGGAGGCCATATGAGCAAACGTTCAAAGTACCAGTATTTAGTCACAATCAATCGCAAGCTAGCCAAACAAATATGGGGCGATGCTCTCGATCCGCTCCAGAGGCGTTCGCTGAGCGAGATAACCCGCTCCTTCGGTTTCTCGATCGCTACGCGTGAGCTCTTACTCCTCGAGGGCGGATGGTATGTCACACACACGGGACTCATTAGGTTAGCCAAACGGCATTATTGTGCCGGAATTGATGTTGAAGCGGTTCGCGATTTCTGTGATCCCATTGCTGCGCGTTGGTCATTCAAGGCAACGGTTTACAAATCCAGGAGCAGCAAAGGATTCGTCGGCCACGGTGACGCCAACCCGTCCAACGTCTCTTCTCTTGTCCGCGGCGCCGAAATGCGTGTTGCCGAAACAAGAGCGGTCAATCGCGCTCTGCGCAAAGCTTATGGTATCGGACTCTGTTCGGTTGAAGAGTTGGGATCATTCTCCACGCCATCCCAATCCTCCGCGGCTCCTCCGTATTCAAACGGTCATTACAGTTCGAACGGATCGAATAACGGTCAGCCTCGATTGCGCGACCAACTCTGCCTTCTCATTCGCCAGCACAACCTCGATCCCACCCTCGTGAAGGCCTACGCTGCCGACTTCTGCGGCACTGCAACGCTCAAAGAAGCTAGCCGTGACCTGGTCAAGTCTTTCATCTCCGAACTCTCAATAGCTGCAAAAGACGATCGGGAGAGCTTGCTCTGCAAACTTAATTCCTATGCTCAGCCCACGGAGGTCAAGCTATGAAACGCCATCTACCTGGTTTGCATTCAGAAGGATCACACGGCGAGGAAGTCCTGCAGGGCATATTCCTCGTGCGAGTTGATCGGGCTTACTATCGTTGGCATCCCCAGAAGCCATTCTTCGTTCTCAGCTTCGCGATCCTTGAGCCCCAGGACCTCGCTTCCCGCAAAATCTGCGGTCGACTCTACGCCACCACTAAGGCGCTGTGGCGCCTGAACTGGTTCCTGCGCGATTTTGGCTATGACCGCGATTTATTGGGCCGGGACGAGGTAGACGAAAAGGCCCTGCTCGGTCTCATCGGGGTCTTGCGAACTACCAGGAAAGTGTTTGCCGGTCGCACTTATCTAGATCTCGCAGGATTTGCACCCTCCAGCGAATGGGAACTGATCTCCAAGGACGCTCGCGAGGCCGTGCTGACAGGAGGTTCTGGTGACATACAGTTACACGCAGATTAGCCAGTACCTCCGTTGCCCTCGCAGCTATCGCTACCGCTATCTGGATGGATGGCGGGAAAAAGACACACGCGCAGCGATGGTTTTCGGTCGCTGCTTTGAAACTGCTCTTGGCGCTTATTTCCGGAAGGAGGACCCCTCCGCAGTGTTCTTTAAGGAATGGGGTGCTTTTCGGGATACTCCGTTCGAATACAAGAAAGGCGATTCCTGGGATCGCTTGGTTCACCAGGGAGTCCATCTACTTCAGAAATTCGCCCAGGATAATCGCGTTCACGTTCACCGTCCGAAGGAAAATCTGCAGGTAAAGATGCTTCGAGCTCTTCCCGAAAACAACGAGTTCGTTGCTTACGTCGATGCCCTCGGTGCTCTTGATGGCAGGGACTGTTTGATCGATTGGAAGACAACTACGAGCCGCTATCCCGAGGAACCGGACGGGCTGCTGACACTCGACCCCCAACTCATTTGCTATTCCTGGATCAGCGGTATCTCCGACGTTGCACTTGTTGTTTTCGTTCGGAAGCAGCTAACCGAGATCCAATATTTGAAGGCATCGATCTCGGAAGAACAGCGCCGCGAGTTTGGCCGGCTGGTTGAGACAACCATCGGCCAGGTCGAGGCAGGTCAGTTTGCTGCCCACAGCGGGATTCGATTTCCCCAGAACGGATGCACCAGCTGCTCACATCTAGGCCTTTGCCTGAACAGACCCGAATTGATCGATATCAACCTAACGCGCAGGCCAGGAGCTAGCGACCTTGATTGGCTTGACGGGCTTGATTAACGGACAACCGCTTATGTCCCCAGAACTGAATCGACGCCGAGCTTCAGCCGTCCTCGGGAAGATCGACGAGATCTTGTCCTGGGAGCAAACAAAAGAGCGGGAGTGCGATGAGCGATTTGTCGAGCTGGGCCAATACTTGTGCGAGGTGCGAGCGGGACAGTACTGGAGACTGGAGAATCTGAAATCGTTTGATGAATATCTGGAGAAGCGTTTCCCTGAGTCGCGACGGAAGGCTTATTACTTAATGGCCATTCATGAGAATTTGACGCGCATTCCGAAGCAACGTCTTCGGGAGGTTGGTTGGAGTAAGGCCACGGAGATGGCCAAGGTGGCCCGCCGAGACGGAAATAACTTCGATTGTGCAACCTGGTTGCACAAAGCCAAAGAGCTGCCGAAGGATGCATTCAAACGAGAAGTGGAGCGCCACCTGACAGGCCAAGAGACCGAGCCCTGGGAGATTATCTACTTCAAGCTCTACAAAAGTCAGTTGCCTGTGGTCGAGCAAGCCCTCGAGACTGCCGGTCTTATGCTCGGAACTGATAGATCACGGGGCTATTGCCTGGAGATGATCTGCGCGGACTTTTTGGCGGGGGCACATCTACAAGACGTGAATCCGGAGAACCTCCTTACTTCCTTGCGCAGCCTTTACGAATTGATGCCGAAGTCACACCGATGTGCGTTTCTCGAGCAAATTCGGGAAATCCCATGTCGGGACTAAAGCAAAAACGACCACCCCTGCGACTGGAACTGGGAGCATACGCTGAGCTGCGTAAGCAGGTCCTCGAGCGGGACAGGTGGCGTTGCCAAAATTGTGGTACGGCCAACAACCTGCAGGTTCATCACATGAACTGCCGAAGTAGCCTTGGGCATGATTGTTCCGAAAATCTCATCACCTTATGCGCTCACTGCCATGAGCGCTTACATCGCAATATGAACTTCAATGGCTGCAAACAAACCCGCAAGAAGATACAGTTGGCATTGGGCGGCCCTTTCAGCCGAGTTTAAGCCAGTGTTAACCTGACAAACTACCTTGAGAATTGCTCCCACCTTAGATACTTTGGTACAGATCATTTGAACTTGGCTCGCAGGATAAACGCACATTCGTGATCGCAATCGACAAGCCGTGAAAGTACTCAAACCCGTGCTCTGGGTTTGGGCAATGCTTCTCCTCATCGCCACCGCAGCCGCCATTTACCAAGGCTGGAAACGCGTAAACCTCCCATACGAACTGGATTACGGCGAAGGCCCGGTCATGTGGCAAGTTCTAAATGTGAGCGACCCTTCCAAAGCTTATGGTCCCCTGGACGGTGGCCCGCTCGTGATCTGGAACTATCCTCCGGTGTACCTCATCGTGGTCCGCGGTCTTTGGTTGGTGCAGGGTGACCTTCTGTGGTCCGGTCGATTCGTGTCGTTTATCAGCGGCCTCGGTATTGCGCTGTTGCTAGCGACCATCATCTATCGGTCTCTCCCCAGCAAATTCGGCAGCTCAATTCGCGTCTGCGCTGCGGGCATGGGTTTACTCTTTTTATGCACCACGACGACCGTGATATGGTTTCCGCTTATGCGAGTAGACTGGCTGGGGCTCCTGGCCACATATCTTGGAATCTTCTTCTTCCTCTCCGCTGAATCAAAGCATTGGAAAACCTATCTGGCATTCTTGTTCTTCTTCCTTGCGATTTGCACCAAACAGACGTTGGTGGCGGCTCCGCTAGCGTGCTTTCTTGTAACTCTAGTCACTGCTCCACGACGCGCCATCCGTCTGGGCTTGCTGTGCACCGTGATCGGCGCAGTTGCATTATGGCTTGGCATGCGGTGGACCAACGGCGGCCTCGCTCACCATCTCATCTTGTACAACGTGCACAAATTCAGTCTGGGGCGAGCTCTTGGGGGCGTCACCTCGAGCCTCAGCCAGGCTAGGCTATTCCTCATTCTTGTTGGGGCGGTCGTTATAGCCGCGGTCTCTCGGGCCAGCCGCATGACGCCCGCTCATGGATGGAAATCGTGGAAGGCCAAGCTAAGCCGGAGCCCTTTTTCCTTGGCGCTTTCCGTCGAGATTCTCCACTCGGTTTTTGCTCTGCTGATCTCCTTCTCGTACGGCAAGATTGGATCCAACATCAACTATTTTCTGGAATTCGATGCCACCTTGTGCGTCTTGAGTGGACTTTCTCTTAGTGTTCTGTTCTGGCAAGCGCAACGCGCTCCCCGGCTCAGCGCACCTCTCGCCGCAGCACTCATGATTCCCGTAGTGTTGGCCGGGCAGTGTTTGGGTGCCACGCTCAATTCACTAGTAGGAGCTGCCGGTATCCGAGATATGCACCCCGAACTCTTGGAGGTTTATCGCCAGTTGATTCCGCTCATCGCCCGCACGCCCGGCCTCGTTTTGTCCGATGACATGGTTCTGCTCACCCGCGCGGGAAAGGACACGCTGTTTGAGCCGGCTACCATGGGTTTTTTGGCGGAGGTGGGAACGTGGGATCAGTCCCAATTTCAGGGCCGCATCGAATCAAAAGATTTCGCCATGATCGTTTTCTCCGAGCCCAACGTATGGAATCCGCGATTGGTTCTCGCGATTCAAAAAGCATATCAGGTCGATCGCGTCGTCAGTCAATACCAGGTCTATCGTCCGCGCCCGTAGCACTTCCGTCTTGATCTGTCAGTCTTCTCCGCATATCGTACTCGAACTCCGTATCCCGCAGATCCGGAATGAAAAGCGGAAAACGAACATGATTCCAGACTTGCAGATTGTCATGCCCGTGCACAACGAAGCCGCGGGGATCGGCACCACATTGAAGGAATGGTACGATGAGTTGTCGCCGCAGGTGAGCCCGGAATTCATCATCATCGAAGACGCCAGCAAAGACGCCACCAAGGAAGTACTCGCCGACCTGGCTACCCGCTATCCAATCCTGCTGGACATGAACGACAAGCGACGCGGCTACGCCGCAGCAATGATCGTCGGAATGCGTATGAGCACTGCTCCCTACGTTCTGGCGGTGGACGCTGACGGGCAATTCGATCCGAAAGACTTCCGTAAATTCTGGCAGAAACGCGAACAGTGCCCACTCTTGATCGGCTGGCGTCAATATCGCGCCGATGTTCTGGCTCGCAGGATCATGTCTCAGTCCTTCAAGACCCTACATCGCCTTCTGTTTGGTCTGAGGCTGCACGACGCAAGTTGTGGCTACGTCTTGATGCACAGGTCCGCATTAGAGATGCTGTTGCCACAACTCGGCCTTGTTCCTGAGGGTTTCTGGCTTGAGGTCACCGCGAGGGCCAGCCGCAGCGGCATTCCTTTCGACGAGGTCCCCATCCATCACAGGTCCCGCACCGCCGGCACCACCGTCGTCTACAAACCCTGGCGCGTACCCGCAATCGCCTGGCGCAACGCCACTGGCCTCTTGAGAGTCTGGCTTTCCCGCGCTTGAGCCGCGAAGATGGCCTCCGCCTTTTCAAACGCGGCAGCCGCCCCGGCGGTCGGCTGACTGATGAAAGGCTCTTGCCTTTCGAGCCAAATCCCATACAGATATCTATGACTTGGCTCGTCGCTCCGTATAGGTGAATCACATTTGGCTACCTGGCACTACCGACCGTTCATGGCGAGTGCAACTCTTGCGCGATATCTTTCTACTTCGAAAATCTCCTTACTTTATTCGCCCCACTGCCATAGACGCTTACATTGGTAGTTCCTACAGGTGCAAGAAGCTTACGCCGATCCTCGAACGGGACGGTTGGCGTTGCCAGAATTGCGGTAGGGCTCACCACTTGCAGGTGCATCACATGCAGTTGCGAAGTCGCCTTGGAGATGATTGCCCCGGAAATCTCATCACGTTATGCGCTTACTGCCACGAGCACTTACATCGCATTTCATGCACGCGCTAGATATTCACGCCACAATGACGTCCTGCCGCGAGCTTACGGCAGACTTCTTATTTTGCAAGACGAAAATTCAAAGGCTTTCTTCACAGATCACTCAAGTTCTCCCGGTAAGCGCGTAGCATAAAGACATATCGGAACTTAGATCCTTCTCTGCCGATGCGCTGAACTAAGTGGTTGTTGTAACCATCGAAAAATGGCCGTCCTTTGCTGCCTGGTCGTTTGGACGATGTTGGCTATGCATCTATCCAACCATCCCGGCCGACACCGATACAACAGAGTCAGCACCCAGTCGCGCCCATGATGCACATTTTGTAAGCGGCGCGGGTTCGCTCGAGGCGTTGACGATCGTAACCACCGCAATAAAGATGACGTCGTCCGTCGTCGCGCGAGGAAGTCGATCGTAGACAAACATTTATCTCGGCAAACGATCCACCAGCGGCGCAATGTTTGCCGCCTACGGGGTATTGGCATCCAACGACGCTGGCGGGTAGCCTTCTCGATGCCATTCGCTTCTGGTGGGGGAACAGCAGCAAAGAATCGGCTCGGCGCCGGAGTCATCACTACTGCATGTGGAGCAGTCCGGGTAGACGCGGGCAAAATCAAGGGCCACTGTCTCCGTCGTTCTTTTATCGCGGATACAGCGGTTAGCCGAACAGGAATGTTCATCAAGGCGGACGCCTCCGCACTGCCTGGCGCGGCCGAAAGTGCTTGGGGATTCGGCAAGGCTGGAGCGGGTTGGTCGTTTAGGCGGGTCTCTCGAGAGCGAGAAGAAACGCTGGCCACCGCGGCTTGAGCCCTCTGCGTTTCCACCGATTCTTGCGCTGCAACTGACGCGTCGTTAGCGGTCACAGGGTAGGAAGTTAGAGTCGGGTGGAACGGGCGGACTTCATCGAGTTGGAACTCGCGCGCTACCTCGTCGACTATGTGCGCCGGCACGGACCGCAATTCATCGACGTAGGCATTGATAAGTGAGTGCTCGCAGATCAGGTTGATCACACGGGGAATCCCACGCGCATAAAAATAGACTGCATCCATTGCCTGACGCACGAAGATCGGTTCGCCGTGAGCGCCTGCGATTCTCAGCCGCTGTTCGATATAGCCGTGCGTCTGCTCTCGGCTCAGTGGGTCAATTTTGCAACGGATCGGGATCCGCTGCCGGAGCTGGCGCCCCTCAGGTTGGTTGAGCTTGTCCTCGAGTTCTGGCTGGCCCGCAAGAACGATCTGGACCATTTTTTCGCAAGATGTCTCGATGTTAAGCAGCAGCCTTATTTCCTCCATTCTCTCGAACGAAAGGCCCTGCGCCTCGTCCACAATCAGGACCGGACTCACGCCAGCCCGGTAGCACTCGAGCAACCAGCGGTTTAGCCGGATCTGCAGATTCATTCTATCGTTTGGTTCGGTTGCGATTCCGAAATCGCACGCCATCAAATAAAATAAGTCACCGTTACCCAAATTCGAGTTGAAAACAAACGCTGTCGGCGTCCGCAACTGGCGCAGCCAATCGAGTAACTGGTTGATCATCATCGTCTTGCCAGTCCCGACTTCCCCGGTAAGGAGGATGAGCCCCTTGCGATTCTGAATCCCGTAGGCCAGCCTTCGCAGAGCCTCTTCGGTTTGTTGGGTGGGAAAGAAGAAGCGCGGATCTACGTTAACATTGAAGGGATTCTCGCGCAGGCCGAAGAACTTGTTGTACATTTGCGCTCCGCAGAAGGGATAGTTCGTTATGGTCACCGCATAATCTGACTTATATCCATCAGGAAAAAAGAAACTAGTAGAAAACCTGTTCCAGGTAAGCAACACCGAGTTCTAGAACCACGTCGATCTTGTAGTACTCAATAACACGATCCTGGTTCTGTGTGTTAAGTCCTGGCAAATCCGATCATCGGAAGTTGTTATGAAATCATGTGGTTCTGGGAAGTCGATTCTGTCCAAGTTCCTCCGGCATCATTCCAAGTCGCACATTCGTGTGCAGCTATTGATGAGACGGTCTGTACGGGGCAGCAGTCTTTGGCTCGTCGCTCCAGACAGCTTAATTGCATTTGGCTCCCGGTCGTCTCCTAATTTAAAGTTAGGACAATGCTCAGCTTTCCGGCTCTTCCCGGGGGCCTGAGAACTTGCTATAGTTAGGCCACCGGACCGTCCCTCCGCGTGATAGCCCTAAGTATTTGGCTTGGGTGTAGTAACCCTGCGCGAGCACGAGAAGCGCAACGCAGATTGCTGAAAAGTTCACATTCTGGAGACGCTTCAACAATGGCATGTCCGCGGCGATGGAATCTCAGTTGGGCTGGAGTTCTACTTTTCCTCAGCGCTCTGATTCTGTTGTCAAGCTGCGCACATTCGTTGCCCTCTGCAGGACCTATCCTTAGGTCGATCGCTGTGACACCCGTAAATCCGACCGTCTCCATCGGAACGACAGAACCTTTCCTGGCGACTGGAACATACAGCGATGGCACGACGCGAAATCTCACTACCGCGGTAACTTGGAATTCGCAGAATACGAACACCGCAACAATCAGTTCGAGCGGGATGGCTACGGCGAAAGCTCAGGGGTCGAGCATGATCACGGCGACGTCAGGCAGCGTTACCGGGTCCACTCTACTCACGGTAAACGCCGCGACGCTGGTATCAATAGCGGTGACGGCACCAAGTCTTTCGATTGCCAAGGGCACTACCGATCAGTTCACAGCCACCGGAACTTACTCAGACAATTCCACGCAGAATCTAACTGGCTCAGTGACCTGGACTTCGCAAAACACTGGGGCGGCTACCATTACCGTCGGCGGGTTGGCCACTGCCGTGGGAACGGGGACGAGCAAAATTCAGGCCGTTTCCGGAGCCATCACGGGCTCAGCCACACTCACGGTGACCTCCGCAACGCTGGTATCAATCGCAGTTACGGCGACCAACCTATCGATCCCAAAGGGCACTACCGATCAATTCACCGCTACTGGAACTTATTCAGACAATTCCACGCAGAACCTGACTGGCTCAGTGACTTGGGGTTCGCAGAACACTGGGGCAGCTACCATTACCGCCGGCGGGTTGGCTACAGGCGTGGGAACGGGGATGAGCAAAATTCAGGCCGCCTCGGGACCCATCAGCGGATCGGCGACGCTCACTGTGACTCCTGCAACGCTGGTATCAATTGCGGCGACGGCACCCACTCTTTCGATTGCTAGGGGCACTACCGATCAGTTCACAGCCACTGGAACTTTTTCAGACGGGTCCATGCAAAATCTGACGAACTCCGTAACCTGGACTTCGCAGAATACCGGCGTGGCCACGATCACCTCGAGTGGATTGGCTACTGGAGCGGGAACAGGAACCAGCAAAATTCAGGCGGCCTTGGGTTCGATAAACGGCTCGGCCACTCTGACGGTGACTCCTGCGACGTTGGTATCGATTGCGGCGACGGCGCCGACTCTTTCAATTGCGAAGGGCACTACCGATCAATTCACAGCCACTGGAACTTTTTCAGACGGGTCCATGCAAAATCTGACGAACTCCGTAACCTGGACTTCGCAGAATACCGGCGTGGCCACGATCACCTCGAGTGGATTGGCTACTGGAGCAGGAACAGGAACGAGCAAAATCCAGGCAGCTTCGGGCTCCATCACCGGCTCGGCGACGCTTACGGTGACCCCGGCCGTACTGGTATCGATTGCAATTACGCCAGTGAATCCAACAATAGGTGATGGGCTCACGGAGCAATTCACAGCTACGGGTACTTATTCAGACAACAGCATGCAGAACCTGACGACTACGGTTACTTGGAGCTCCAGTAATACCGGCATCGCGACGATTAGCAATACCGCCGGCTCGAATGGCTTGGCGACCGCGGCGGCGAGCGGATCAGGTTCAACCACCATTCAGGCGACGCTCGGCTCGGTACAACAGTCAACAACGCTGACTGTGAGTAACGGCAGCGCTACACTTCAGGTAATTGTGGTGAGCCCGCAAAATCCTGCGATCGCTGACAACAGCGCGACGCAATCCTTTGCAGCTACCGGTTATTTCAGTGACGGCAGCACGCAAAATCTTACAAGCTCGGCGACGTGGACATCCTCGAATTCCGGCGTGGCCTCCGTAAGCGCCGCAGGGGTGGCGACAAGCCAACCACTTGGAAGCGGAGTAAGCGCAGGGTTCACGTCCATACAGGCGTCAGTGGGATCAACGAAGGGCGTCTCGATTCTGACTGTGACGAATCACACAGGGAACAGCGGCGGGTTTGCAGGTGTGTTTACACAGCACAACGATATAGGACGGACGGGACAGAACCTGAGCGAGACCATTCTGACTCCGTCGAACGTCAACACGTCCACTTTCGGAAAAAAGTTTTCGCAACCTGTGGATGGATTTATTTATGCACAGCCGCTCTACGTCCCAAATGTAACGATCGCGGGTAGCACGCACAATGTGATTTATGTAGCGACCGAAGGCGACAGCGTATACGCGTTTGACGCGGACAGCAACACCGGAACGAATGGGGGATTGCTGTGGCATGCGAACCTGATCGATACAGCTCACGGAGCGGCGGCGGGCGCGACGACGGTAAATATTCAGGCCGAACTCGGCGCTGGTTGTACTGACTTGGTCCCACAGGTGGGCATTACGAGTACGCCAGTAATAGATCCTAGCACTGGAACAATGTACGCCGAAGCAAAGTCCAAAGAAAACGGAGCATTCATTCACCGGCTTCACGCGCTTGACATCACCACCGGCGCTGAAAAATCGCCCGGGCCTATTCAAGTGGCGGCCTCGGCGCCCGGAACTGGAGACGGCAGCAGCGGCGGTATAGTGAGTCTAGACGGACTTCATCATCTGAACCGGCCCGGTCTGCTTTTGTTGAATGGAACTATTTACCTTGGCTACGCCTCCCATTGCGATTTCGGGCCATATCACGGTTGGCTCATCGCTTACGACGCCGCGACATTTACACAGACGTCGCTCTTGATCACGACTCCCAATGGCGGTTTGGGCGGTTTCTGGATGGCCGGTGCAGGCGTTGCAGGGGATTCAAACGGGAACATTTTTATCGCCTCCGGAAACGGCGATTTTGATACCACTCATATTCCAGCACAAGAACTGGGCGACACGATCATGAAATTGTTTAATGCGGGCAGTTCGACGCTGTCCCTACTGGACTATTTCACTCCTTGGAACCAGGGAAGCCTCGATGGCGGGGATCAAGACGTGGGATCAGGAGGCGTCCTGTTGCTTCCAGATCAACCGGGGAACGTTACCCATGAGCTGGTGAATGGCGGGAAAGGCGGGACGCTTTATCTGATCGACCGGGACCAGATGACGACGAATAATCTGCACTATTGTCAAGGCTGTAGCTCAGATCCACAAATTACCCAAGAGCTTATAGAAAGTGCGCGACCGAACTGGCTATTTAGCACGACCGCTTACTTGAATAGCGGGGTTTATTTGTGCGCTGCGGGGGACAGCCTCAAACTCTTTCCACTGAGCAATGGATTGCTGGCTACTGCGCCAAGCAAAGTTTCTGGAAATACTTTCGGTTTTCCGGGTGCTACGCCGGCCGCTTCCGCAAACGGAAACATAAATGGAATCATCTGGGCGATTGACACATCTGAATACGGCAGCCCAGGGCCGGGGCTCGGCCCCGCAGTGCTGTATGCATATCGAGCGGACACTCTCGCCACTTTGTGGAACAGCAGCCAATCCGGTACGAGAGACACCGCAGGAGATGCCGTTAAGTTCGCTGTTCCGACGATTGCGAACGGCAAGGTCTATATCGGCACCCAAACAGAGCTTGATGTATACGGAACGCTGCCTTAGTGTGATCCTCCCATACCGTGAAGACACCGCCTGAGCCGACGTGAGCTAGGACTTTGCGACGACCTGATGAAGCACCGGGAGCTTGACGAAGGTGGCAACGGCGGGGAACCTTGCACGTCATCAATGCGATTTTCTCAAGCAAGTTCGGGAAATCGAAAACTTCGTTTACTTTTGCGGTAGGTTTTGAGTTGACGGTGCCGACGCCGCTGGATTGTCAGGCAGCACTTGCGCGAAGGTCATGCATTGATACGGACTCGATTCACCGCCGGGCGCAGGCATTTTCGCGGAAACTCCAAAGCGGTGCGCCCCAGGGAAGAAGGAGCGCTTCTGGGGAGCAGACCCCGTAATTCCTTTCACAATTCCCCTCGCTTTGGGTGGAACTGGAATGGTAAAAAGAAAAATGGGTTTATCGGCGGAAACTTCCCACACATCAAATTGCTGGATGCATTTTTTCGTCACCTTGGCAGAACAAGGTGGAAGCTTGGAAAAATCGTAATCAAACGTAACGGTGACGGTGCGCTTCACGGATTGCGGCGCCTGTTGAGTTTGTGCGGCCGAGTGAGCCCGCGCGGGGGCTTGAACTGTGGATTGGGCGGGCATCGGAGGTGTCGAGTGGCCGTACGATTGGACAGTTACGCGTGCTAACGTCACGCTCGTGATGAGTGCGACGGCAGCTGCGAGGATTGCCGCAAAGAAATTCGCTCGGTGCAAGAATCGTTTGATCGAGAGCCCACCTTCGGGCGGAGTGAGGCGACTTCTTAGGACATTTAATTTATATCGCGGCCCCACCTTAATGATTACCATAACACCCGATGCACCCGCGCTGAAAGAGGGTTTCGTGCGAACGTACAGCCCGCCCGCGGCGAGTGGTCCGGACAAAAGCTAGACGTCACGCGGATTCTAAGTGGAACTAAATGCGCACCAATTCCCGTTTAATTTTTCTGCGGCGGTGATTCCGCGAGCAGTTTTTTAATCTCATCCGCTTGACTGGATTTGGGATCGAGCCGCAGAGCGATTTCGAACTGCTTCCTGGCCAGGGGGAGATTGTTTGCTTTTTCGTAGGACATGCCCAGGTGATAGCGGTAAGTAGGATTATCGGGACTTGTGTTCACAGCTTCCTGTAAAGTTTCAATTGCGGAATTATATATGCCTTGTTTGTAATATGCCCAGCCCAGTGTGTCGGCGGAGAAGGCCTCCTTGGGCAAGCCTTTGCGGGCGGTTTGAGCGAGGGAGAGCGCGACGCTGATGTTACCCCCGTGCTCGAGCATTACATAGGCGAGATTATTTGCCGCGAGAGGATATCCTGGTTGGATCTCCAGAGCCTTATGGTAAGAGTCTTGCGCCTGTTGCCAGTCCTTGCGAGCCTCTTGCGTACCGCCGAGGCCCACATAGAGACGAGCGTCTACGGGATTGTCCTGGATAGCTCGCTGGTACGTTGTCAAGGCCTGATCGACTGACCCTCGAGCGACCTGGACGCTACCGAGCAAAAGAACTGCAGATACGTTGTTCTTGTCGAGCTGGACAGCTTTCTGAAGTGCATTTTCTGCTTTAGACTGGTCCTGGCTTCGAAGTTCAATTTGCCCCAGCAGAAAATAAAAGTTACTGCTGTTGGGTACTAGCGCGATCTGATCCTGCACCAAGCGAAGTGCTCTGGCTGGGTCTTTGCGTCCAACGGCAATGTTCACAAGCCCGGTGAGCGCATCGGAAGATGACGGATCGAGCTTAAGCGCTTGAGCAAAATATTTCTCCGCTTCGTCGGGTTTTTTCTGGCCAACACGAAGATTGCCCATTTGGACGTATCCCGCCGAATTCTGCGGAGCGACTTCGATGGCTTTCTTCAGGTCAACTTCTGCGGCGGTTTGATTACCCTGCCAGAAATAGGCTTCCGCCTCATATATATATCCATCAGCCGCGCTGGGCGCGATAGACTTCAATGCTGCGCCACTTTCCGCCAGCAGTTTTGCGTCGTGCTTCTGCAATGCGAGGCTAGCAAGCGCGCGATGGGCATCCAGCATGGAGGGCTGCAGTCGCACTGCTTCTCGCCACTGCGTTTCGGCTTGACCGAAGTTTTTCGTTCCGGCGTATGCAAGTCCCAGTTGAAAATGGCCTATCGCATTGTCGGGCGCGCTCTTTATCGCCTGCTCCAGGATGTGAACCGCATCGGACTGCTTCTGCTGGCGATTCAAAATTGCACCTTGGAGAATCATGACGTCGGGATCTGAAGGGAAATTTTGCAGGAGGGCATCGTCAACCTTGGTAGCCTCCTCCAGGCGATTTTGCTGCATCAAGAGTTGGAGGTAGGTTTCTGCGATCGCCTTATCCTTGGGATGTTGCGAGTAGAGCGTGCTGAACTCGCTGATCGCTTTGTCGAGTTCTCCGTGGCTCAGGAAAAAATCTCCGAGCAAACGATATCCTGCCGGATTATTTTTCAAGGCGCTCTTCGCTTCCTGCATGATGCGTTCAGCGGCTGGCTTGTTTCCTTGCGCCAAATAAAGATTGGCCAAGCCCACGCGAGGAGATGGATTGTCAGGATCAAGAGCGATGGCGGCCCGATATTGTTTTTCGGCCTCCGGCCAGCGTTTTCGCCGCTGATAGAAACTTCCCAGAGCTAAAATCGGGGCTATGGATTTCGGATCAAGTGACTCGGCTTTCAAAAAGTTTTGTTCAGCGGCAACCATGTCATTCGATCTTTCATATATGAAACCTAGATTTACATAGGACTCGGAGCGGCTCGGATCCATCTGCACCGCTTGCTGGCCCTCGCTCAACGCGCTCTTAAGATTTCCCAGCGCGGCGTCGGAGTTGGAAAGAATGGCCTGCGCTTGCGCGTTTTGCGGATCTTTCTGCAAGACCACTCCAGCGCGATCGTGCGCTTCCTGAAACCTGCGGCCAGCGAGATAGAGATCAGCAAGCCCGAGCTGCGCCTTCAGATTCTGAGGGTCAAGTTGGACGGCTTGGCTCAGCTCCTGGAAACCGTGTGTCCATTCTCCTTTTTTGATCAGACAACGCGCCAACTCGTAATGGGCAGCAGCCAAGTCAGGATCTATTTGGATGGCGTTCTGATACTCGATGATCGCTTCGTCACACTTGCCCTTTTCGGAGTACGACAAGCCTTTGTCCAGGTACTTCTTTTTGCGGACTTGCGGGTCGCGAGAGCAACCTTCCAATAGCGCTATCGCGATCGCCAAGGAGAGCGGCAGGATCCTGCCAGATTTCATCGATAACCTTTCCGAGAATGACGGTCGTCAGGAGGCCAACACTAAACTGCGATTCTATCGCTTCATTTCGAAGCAATCCAGCCAACAGTGGTGGAATCGCAATCATACAGTCAATCGCGCCTATCTTACATATTTACAATAGGTTAGGTATGTTCTTGCCGGTTTGCCTTTTTCCCGTAACCGTAGACCTCCCACGATAATCTCTCCCATTCGGAGCATAAAGCGGAAGCGTTTTACCCAATCGTGGAAATTTGCAAGGATTTCCAGGACAGCATATACCGCGAATTCGAGCGCACGTGGCGGTTAAGTCATAGATACATCTCGGCTTACTTGAAATTGACCGCCTCATCCGCTCGCTTGAGCCGTGGCAACGGCATTGCAATGGATTAGGGAACTGTAGTCCTATGTACACGCGGGCACCCGTAACTGAGGATGAGAACGAGTTTATGACGAGCAATGAGGTCGAAATTGCACCGGTGAGACAGGAAGGCGGCTTCGTGGGAAGCATGTCTCCTGCGATGCAAACACTCGAGAACGTGGTGGTGGAAATCGCGCTAACCAATATTCCGGTTCTGCTTGTAGGAGAGAGCGGGACCGGCAAGGAGATGTTTGCGCAAAGGATCCATCGTCTCTCGGCAAATGGTGACGCGCCGCTCGCAAAGATTTCATGTGCTTCAATGACACCGGCAAACTTTGCGGGTGAACTCGGGTTAGAAAGCAGTGGCGATATATCGAAAGAGGGTGCAAAGCACAGGCCCGGGACAGTTTTCTTTGACGAGATCAGCGAGCTTGAGCCAGCCTGCCAGCGAAGCCTTCTTTACGCATTGCCAGATGGTGATACCAGGCAGGGTCGCGGATTGCTTGGAGCCCGTGTGATTTCCACGACCAGCAGGAATCTTGATGATGAGATGCGGGCGGGACGTTTCCGGAGCGAGCTCTACTATCGTATCACCGGTGCGTGCTTGCGGCTACCTCCGCTGCGAGACCGCAAAGAGGACATCCCACTTCTCGTGGAATCTTTTTTGACGAGATACGCTGCGGAATTTAACCGGGAGCGCGCTACATTGAGCGCGCGCACGCTACGAAAGTTTTTGGATTATTCCTGGCCCGGGAACATACGCCAGTTGGCGAACGTGGTTAAAAAGATTGTCGCGCTAGGAGACGAAAATCTGGCGCTGCCGGAACTCGCGGCTGCACGAGTTGAGATGCGGGCCGAGCCGGTGGAAACCCGCAGCTACTCGCTGAAAGCTGCTGCCAGAGCGGCTTCTCGAGAAGCCGAGCGCGAAATGATTCTGGAAGCGCTGGCGCGCACGCGCTGGAATCGCAAGAAGGCCGCGCAAGAACTGCAGATCAGCTACAAATCCTTACTTTATAAATTGAAACAAATTGGGCTGCCGGAAACGCGAACCGAATGATGGAAGCAGGAGAAAAAATGATTAAACGGCTGCAAGCATTAGCGATCGTTTCCCTTTTGGCTGCAGTTCCGACATTCGCGCAGCAGGACGGAGCCTCACCGGCGACGCAATCCGATTCGCAACCGGCTGCGCCGTCCGGGCCCGGTGTGGCTCGCGGCGCCACATCTGATCCGAACTACTTGATTGGGCCGCAGGACGTGATCGACGTGAACGTTTGGAAAGAGCCCGACATTTCCCGCACGGTTCCGGTGCGTCCGGACGGAAAAATTTCGCTTCCACTGCTAAATGACGTACAGGCAGCGGGAATGACGCCGACGCAACTGGGCGCACAAATCACGGCGAGCTTGAAAAAATATGTGACAAATCCGCAAGTCACCGTGATCGTCACCGCGATTAACAGCCAGCGAATTTATGTGCTGGGTGAAGTGACCCGGCCCGGCGCTTTTCCGCTGCTGCCTGGAACCACAGTGCTGCGAGGTCTTTCGAGTGCGGGCGGGTTTACACAATTTGCGAAGATGAAAGGGATTTACGTGCTCCGGCTGGAAAACGGAAAACAAGTGAAATATCCGTTTAATTACAAGGATGTAGTGAACGGAAAACATCCGGAGCAGGATATTTTGCTGAAGGCCGGCGACACGATCGTGGTTCCTTAGGGATGAATGGACCAGTTTCAATATCAGAATTCGAATTCGCCGTTTTGTTTGGGAACCACACGCGGCGGTTCCTACGCGCGCAATCTGATTAGCGTAGGCCCGGGATGGCGTCGCGCGACCCAGAGCGTTTTAAGCGGCAATTTGCCGCGAAAGAGGATGGCATGATTCAACGGGAATTAACATTCGCAGACTATACCGCGATCCTGCGACGTCGATGGGTTTTGATAACCGTGCTCGCAATGTTGGGAGCACCACTGGCATACCTCATCTCGCGGCTGCTTCCGAACCGCTACACGTCGCAGACACTCGTGCTCATCGAACAGCCCACGGTACCGACGGATTTTGTGAAACCCATGATCTCGACGGAAATTAACGCACGTCTGGCCAGCATGCAGGAAGAAATTTTAAGCCGGACAAGATTGGAACCGCTTATCCACCAGTTTGGATTGTATCCGAGCGAGGTAAACCGTGTGCCGGTGGAGGAATTGGTCGCGCGGCTTCAGAAAAGTATTCAGGTGACTCCTGTGCAGCCGATGGCCGAGACTCAATCCCAGGCGCTACCCGGATTCCACATTATCGTGACTCTGGACAATCCACGAACTGCACAAGAAGTTTGCGCTGCCGTGACGTCAATGTTCATTGAAGAAAATCTTCGCTTACGGCAACAGCGATCGGAAGATACCACCCAGTTTCTCGCTCAGCAGCTTGTGGACGCGAAAGCGAAACTGGATGCACAGGACGCCAGGCTGGCGGAATTCAAGAGCCGCTATATCGGCTCGCTTCCGGACCAAGAGCAAGGAAACTTGAATCTTTTGATGGGATTGACTTCGCAACTGGACGCCGCGACGCAGGCTCTGGCGCGGGCGCAGCAGGACAAGAGCTTTGCAGAGTCGATGCTGGCGCAACAGGTCGCCGCATGGCAAGCGGCCCAGACCGGCGCGAATCCCGAAACAACGGATGCGCAACTCGCTGCTTTGCAAACGCAGCTCGCGAACTTGCAGGCTCGCTACACGGATGATTATCCGGATGTGGTCAAAACCAAGAATGAAATTGCGGCTCTGCAAAAGAAGATAGCCGATAGTGACACTCCTAAAGCTGCGGGCACTGGTAAGGCACCCAAAACAGCAGTAGAGCCAGCTCAAATCGCACAACTGCGAGCTCAAGTTCACACGACCGATCAAGTGATTGCCCAAAAAACCAAAGAGCAAGAAAAAATTCAACAGGAGATCAAGCTTTACCAGGAGCGTGTGCAATCGAGCCCCGCTGTTGAGCAGCAATACAAAGAGCTGACACGTGATTATCAGACGGCACTAGATTTCTACAACGATCTTCTGAAAAAGAGAGATCAATCCGCGATGGCGGCCGATCTTGAGCGGCACCAGGAAGGCGAAAACTTCTCCATATTGGATCCGGCCAATTTACCGGACAAGCCATCGTTTCCGAATCGGCCGATGTTTGCGCTGGGAGGCTTGCTAAGCGGTTTAACCCTGGGTGTCGGTATCGCGTTTTTCTTGGAGTCGCGAGACACGTCATTCAGAACTGAAAGGGATATTGAGATTGCGCTGCGCCTGCCGGTACTGGCGATGGTTCCGGCAGTTGAATCTCTGTTGGAAAAAAAGTCCAAGCACGCCACAGCTGCGAAACTTGGTAATTCCCCAATTCATGCCGGAGGGGGAGCCTAAGGCAAATGTACCAGAAATTTTTTGGGCTTCGTGAAAGCCCCTTCAACGTAAACCCGGACCCGCGGTATCTCTTTCTGACGAAACAGATCCAGGAAGCGCTAGCGGGCTTGACCTACGGCATCCAAAACCGTAAGGGCTTCATATTACTGACCGGCGAAGTCGGAACGGGGAAAACTACGCTGCTGAACCGCCTGCTCGATTGGCTGCATGGACAGCGCGTTGCGACCGCTTTCGTCTTCAATTCGCAGCTAAACGTCAGCCAGCTTTTTGATTTCATGATGGCTGACTTCGAAATTCCGTGTGAAACGCGTCACAAGAGCCAAGTCCTGCTCAAGCTTAACGCCTGGTTGCTGGAACGCTATCGCGCTGGTGAAACGGCCGTTTTGATCGTGGACGAGGCTCAGAACTTGTCGTTGCAGGTGCTTGAAGAGATCCGCCTACTTACGAATCTGGAAACCTCCACCGAAAAGCTCCTACAGATTGTTCTGACCGGACAGCCGGAGCTTGAAGAAAAACTGAAATTGCCGCAACTGCGCCAGCTTCGCCAGCGCATTACCTTGAAATGCCGGACCGGGGCGCTCACGCTGGAGGAAACGTTCGGATACATTGCCGAGCGATTGCGTATCGCCGGAGCCAATGGCGACCCGATCTTTTCGAAGGAAGCAATTCAGACTGTTCACTTATATTCACGAGGCATCCCTCGGATCGTGAACCTCCTTTGCGAGCACGCTTTGATCAACGCCTATGTGGACCACTTACGGCCTGTTCCGGCGCACCTGGTGGAAGAGGTAGCGCGAGAATTTCAGCTTGATGAGATCGAACCGATTTCGCCAGTCAGCGTTTCGAATGGAAACAAGCCACCTATCGATGCACAACTGTTGCTCCAGAACCTAGATGAATTGCTTAGCCGCCTTCGCGAGGCGAATATCATGCCGGTGACAACGCGCGAGAGGAAACCATGAGTCGTATTCACGAGGCTTTGAAAAAGGCCGAACAAGAACGGGCCGTGATTCAATCCGTCGACGGCGCTACGCCAGTACAAAGCACATCGGTGGAAACCGGCGCGCTGCCGACTAACGGAGGGGATTCCGTTCGCGATATCTTCAAACACTCCTCGGCACTTGCTCCACAGACGGGGGGTTTAACGCGATTCGAAGATCTGCGCGATCGCTGCGCTCATCCCCAGTGGCACCCAGATCTGAATGTAAACATTTTTCACAACCCCGCCCTTAGCGTGCACGCAGCGGAGCAGTTCAGAACTTTGCGATCGCGGCTTTACCAATTACGCGGCAGCCAGCAACTGCGTACGCTCTTGATCGCGAGTTCATTGCCGGCAGAAGGAAAAACGTTCGTGACGAACAATCTTGCACAAGCGATTGTTCGCCAGCCTGATCGACGATGTCTGATTATCGATGCGGACCTGCGATGTTCGCGCCTCCATGTTCCTCTTGGAGCGCCACCCTCTCCGGGCTTAACCGATTACTTGGCAGGAGAAGCCGATGAGATGGCGGTGATTCAACAGGGCTCGGGAGGGAATCTGTGCTTTATTCCTGGCGGGAAAGAAGTGGCCAACCCCAGCGAATTGCTTTTAAACGGACGGCTTAAGACTCTGTTGGAACTTGTAAAGCCGGTGTTTGACTGGGTCATCTTGGACTCACCGCCTTTGCTTCCGGTGGCGGATGCGAGCCTACTCGCTGATCACGTAGACGGAATAATTCTAGTTGTTCGTGCAGCTTCCACTCAGACGTCGGCAGCCGAACGAGCATGTCAAGAACTGCAGGGTAGGAATGTCGTCGGAGTAGTGCTGAACGCCGTGGAGAAGGCCCACAGCTATGGTTCTTACTACTACTATGACTATGGCACGGCACACAGTCAGGAAGAAGTTCAGCCGTAAATCAATTCGGTCGAAAAGGATAGCTTTCGATGGAAAGCCCTTTTCTTCTTGGAGGTTCAACTTATGTCCTTTGTTAAGTTTTACTTGCAGAGCGGAAAATTTTTGCAACTTATAGGATAGCAATGTTCATGAAGTTACACGCTTGTTGATCCCAGCGACCTAATTTGAACAAGCGCAAATTCTTTAAGGGTTTTAGATACAAAGTCTTGCAGCAATTACGACTGCGTTAGTGGGTGGCAACTGTCGTGCAATCAGCAGGAGAGTCGATTGTGACTCTAACGGCGGTAGCGCAGCTGGGTATTTATTAGAATGACAACAAAAACACAATTTGATGCGACTGGCGAGGCGACGGGCAATAGCAGTCATACGAGCAGGTATCCGTGGTTTGCTCTGCAGGTGCGATCGCGCCACGAATCATGTGTTGCGGATTATCTAAACGGACAGGGATACGAGTGGTTCCTGCCACTTTACAAGAGCAGGAAGCGATGGTCCGACCGAATCAAAGAAGTGGAATCTCCGCTGTTTCCGGGTTATCTATTTTGCCGATTTAATCAACACGACCGGCTGCCGATCCTGAAAACACCCGGAGTAATCCAAGTCGTTGGTTTCAATCGCGTCCCAGCAGTCGTTGATGAATCAGAGATCAGCGCATTGCAAACTTTGATGGCGGCAGGCGTGCCGAATCACCCTTGCCCGTTTCTGCAAGTGGGTGACAGGGTTAGAATCGAATCGGGTCCATTGCGCGATCTCGAAGGGATTCTGATGGATTTCAAAGGCCATCACCGGCTAATTCTTTCGGTCACGCTGCTGCAGCGGTCGGTGGCGGTGGAAATTGATTCAGCACTGGTAACTCCGGTGAGCGCCCAGCAGCCGTCTGCGGAAGATAAGGCACACGCTCGGCACCGTGCGGTTCAGTTGGTGGTGTAGGACTCTGGTCTACAAATTTATGAAAATGAAATCTGAAGAAGAATTCAAAGATAGCCAACCTCCAAGGAGCCATTTCCCTAAGCCGAGGTCGGCCGAGAAGTCGAATGGGAATGGAAACGCGTGGGGAGATCCGGGCAACTTCCTACCGGAAGAGCACTTTCGCCGGATGCTGGCCAGGGAAAGAAAAAGGTCCGAACGATCCCGAAAACACTTGGTCTTGATGTTAATCGATGGAGGATTAAAGAATAAGAACACAGACGCTCTTCTGGAGCAGATCGCGGTTGTGTTGGGCGCGGCGATCCGCGAGACGGATTTGGCAGGCTGGTTCGAAGCAAACTCCGTATTCGGAGTGATCTTCACCGAATTTGGAAACAGCGATGTAAGCGCTGCCGTCAAAATTATCGAAGCGAAAGTTACGGCATCGCTTCAAAAAGCTTTCAGGGCCACCGAGCTCAGCAGTTTTCAAATCTCGTTCTACGCCTTCCCGGACGGCTGGAAGGGAGACGGGCATCAGCGTCCAGTTGACCCGGCGATGTATCCTGATCTTTTCGAAGTGAAAGAAAGAAAAAAACTTTCTTTGTTGACGAAACGAGTGATGGATACGCTCGGCGCGTCGATTGCGTTGCTGCTTCTCTCGCCCGTCTTTCTTGTTCTCGCGATACTGATAAAGCTGACCTCGAAAGGCCCCATACTTTTCCGCCAGGAGCGAGTCGGCCAGTTCGGTTCGCGCTTTGTGTTTCTGAAATTCAGATCCATGTACGTCTCCACGGACGCCGCCATACATAAGGAATACGTCAGAAATTTTATCGCCGGAAAGGCGAATTCTGAAGCACGAGAAGGAAGCAAAAAGGGTGTCTACAAGATCACGAACGATCCTCGGGTCAACTGGATTGGAAAATTCATGCGGCGCACGAGCTTGGATGAAATTCCCCAATTCTGGAACGTGCTGATTGGCGAGATGTCATTGGTGGGGCCGCGGCCTCCGATTCCCTATGAAATTGAGGCCTATGATATTTGGCACCGCCGCCGTTTGCTGGAGTCCAGGCCCGGCATCACCGGCTTGTGGCAGGTGCGCGGACGCAGCAAAACAACTTTTGATGAAATGGTTAGACTGGACCTGCAGTATTCGAGGATGTGGTCTCCGATGTTGGACGTGAAGATTCTACTTCAGACTCCCCGCGCGGTATTCACGGGCGATGGCGCGTATTAATCTCGTGGCACATATAGCGAAATTGGCGGGCTGTAACACTTCGTTGAGCAGCGCACTTCCAATTTAGACCGCTCGCCGTCTTCTTCGTTTTTTTCCTTTCTGTAGGCGCAACAAATTGGCTCCTTCAGGGTTGAATTCCAAGGTGAAAAAATGGCTACTGGTCTCGATGCTAGCGTGAGGAAGGCTCAGAAACAGGGCAACTCAAGCGACGTGATAAGAATGGGCGTGATCGGGTACGGATATTGGGGCCCGAACATCGTTCGAAACTTTCACGGGCAAGAGCGTTCGCGCGTCGTAGCTATTTGCGACCAGAGTCCGAAGGCGCAAAACCGGGCGCGACAATCCTATCCGGAAATCCGCATAATGGCGGAGTGCAACGATATCCTGACCGCTACGGACATTGACGCGATCGCTATCGTGACGCCGGTGTGGACGCATTATGAGCTCGCCAAAATGGCCTTGGAGCACGGCAAGCACGTCTTTGTGGAGAAACCGTTTACCTGCACCACCGTGCAAGCAGCGGAATTGATCGAGCTGGCCGACCGCAAACACCTAAAAATAATGGTGGACCATACTTTCTTGTTCACCGGCGCGGTCAAGCGCATTAAGGAATTTATCGATAACGGCACGCTCGGAGATCTTTATTATTACGATTCCACGCGCGTGAATCTGGGCCTCTTTCAGCACGATGTGAATGTGCTGTGGGATTTGGCTCCGCACGATCTTTCGATTATGGATTACCTCATCAAGGGCAAGCCTGAAGCCGTGGTAGCGACCGGAGAGCGCCATTTGAATGGCGTGGCCGACATTGCGTTTCTCACTCTCTATTATCCCAACAACATGATCGGCCACATCAACGTGAACTGGCTGTCTCCGGTGAAGGTGCGCACTACGCTGATCGGCGGCGAGAAAAAAATGCTGGTATGGAACGATTTGGAAGCCGACGAAAAGCTGAAGATATACGACAAGGGCGTGCAAATGAGCGGTGATGGAGTCTATCAACTGCTTGTCAGCTACCGTTCCGGCGATATGTGGGCGCCTCGCGTGGAACAAGTGGAAGCTCTGAAACTGGAAGCCGCTTACTTTGTCGATTGCATTTTGAGCGATAAGAAGCCCTTCAACGATGGAGCTGCGGGACTGCACGTCGTACAGGTCCTGGAAGCCGCGGACCAATCCCTGCAGCAGAGAGGCAAAGTCATCAAGCTGTAACAGAATGAGAACCTATCCGCCCGCCGAGCCGACTTAGCTTTCAGTCGGCCTTGAATCTTAACAAAAAGGAAAAAATCAAAGCATGGACCAGTACTTGTGCGTTGCGCCGGACGTGAAACTTGGCAAGAACGTGAAACTATCCAAGTTCATCAACCTGTATGGATGCGAAATAGGCGACGACACGAAAATTGGCGCTTTCGTGGAAATTCAGAAGAATTCAAAGATAGGAAAAAATTGCAAGGTTTCGAGCCATACGTTCATCTGCGAAGGTGTGACGCTTGAGGACGGCGTGTTTGTGGGTCACGGCGTTGTCTTCATCAACGATTCTTATCCACGCGCGACGACCGAAGAAGGACAGCTGCAAACCGAGCGGGATTGGAAAGTAGAAAAGACGCTGGTAAAGGCGCGTGCTTCGATTGGGTCGGGCTGCACCATACTTTCAAAAGTCACAATCGGCGAGAACGCGATCGTTGGCGCGGGAAGCGTGGTGACGAAAGACGTTCCGAAGGACACCATTGTAGCCGGCAATCCAGCGAGAGTGTTGCGCCACATCACACGAGAAAAAACAACCGCATAGCAAGAATGTGAGGACGGATATAACCGCCCACAATTTCGTAAAACTACAGAATAACGTACCAAGGAATCGAGGAAACGCATGTCCCTTACCGAGAAAATCCCCTTTTTGGATCTTGTTACGCCGCACATGGAGCTTGAACCTGAACTGACCACGGTGTTTCACAAAGTTTTGAGCACCGCTGGTTTTGTCGGCGGCCCAATGGTCGAGCACTTCGAGAAGGCATTCGCCGCGTTTTGCGACGTGAAGCATTGCGTGGGCGTAGCCAGCGGCACCGATGCGGTCCGATTCGCTCTGACGGCGGCAGGGGTGCAACCGGGAGACATCGTCGTTACCGTTCCGCACACGTTTATTGCTACGACGGAAGCTATCAGTCAGGCCGGCGCGCGTCCGGATTTTGTCGATATCGACGAGCGAACGTACTCGATGGACGTCGCGAACTTGAGAGAATACCTGGAACGAGAATGCTACTTGGACCGCGAGACGGGAAAGCCCTACCACAGAAACTTTCGGGCGCCGGTCACGGCCCTGGTGCCGGTGCACATTTATGGACAATGTGCGGACATGGATCCCATCCTGGAGCTGGCTCGACGCTACAACCTGATTGTGGTGGAAGATGCCTGCCAGGCCCACGGCGCGGAATACTTCTCCCAGAAAGAAAATCGCTGGAGGATGGCGGGCTCCATGGGTCACGCCGCGGCGTTCAGTTTTTACCCGGGGAAAAATCTCGGTGCTTGTGGAGAAGCCGGCGCCATAACGACCAATAGCGAAGAAATGGCGCGCAAGATGCGCATTTTGCGCGATCACGGCCAGTCAAAAAAATATTACCACGACATGGAAGGATACAATGGGCGTCTAGACTCGCTTCAAGCGGGCCTGCTTAGCGTGAAGCTCCAACATTTGGCGGAGTGGAATCGGCAACGGCAGGAAGCGGCGGCTCGCTACAATCAGATGCTGTCAGCGGTGGACGGCGTAGTTACGCCCTACCAGCCTTCATGGTCGCGCCCAGTGCATCACCTGTACGTTGTGCGAGTGTCGGATCGCGATGGGTTGCAAAAGCATCTTGCGGAAACCAAGATAGATACCGGTATTCACTACCCAATTCCGCTTCACCTACAAAAAGCTTACGAAACGTTCGGTTTCAAAAAAGGTGACTTCCCGGTCACCGAAAAAGTTGCTTCGGAGATCCTCTCTCTCCCCATGTATCCGCAGCTTCAACCCGCGGCGCAGGAGCGCGTCGTTCAGAAGATCCAGCAATTCGCCTCCGTCGGCGTCCTTCGTTAGGCATGTTTTTCCTAATATAAACAACGTAGTTCCATGGGCTTCGCTGAGAGCGAGGCCGGGGCGGGAGCCCACCTGATTCACGGCAGTACTATTACTAGCTTCGCAGTCACAGTTGAAAATAAAGGACAGCTCGACGAAACGTTCGTAGGTATCTCAAACCCTATCCTGTTCATCTATCTTGCGTGGATCCACTGATAGCTAGAGATAAAGAGCAAATTCACCACGCAGTCGAACGCGACTTCAAGGAGGTTCAGCAGTGGAGCAAGAAAATAGCGTTGTTGTGGCGGGACTCGGAGAAGTGGGCCGACCCCTCCTCGAACTGCTGTCAAAACACTACAAAACTGTCGGAGTGGATCTTGTGTTTCCTGAACAGCCGGTCGGCAAAGTGGATGTCTTGCATGTTTGCTACCCGTTTGAGATTAAAGATTTTGTAGGCGAGACGGCGCGTTACATTAATCTGTTCAAGCCAACTTTGACGATTATCAATAGCACAGTTGCAATCGGAACCACGCGGGTGGTAGCCGAGCGGACAGGCGCGGCTTTGGCGCACAGTCCCGTGCGCGGGAAACACGTGCGGATGCTGCAGGAGCTGCAAACCTACACGAAATTCATAGGGCCTATCGACACTGCCAGCGGGAAACTCGCCGCCGAACATTTCCAACGGGCTGGTCTAAAGACCAAGATTTTGGCGGCGCCGGAAGCATCCGAATTGGCGAAGTTGACCGAGACTACGTACTTCGGGCTGCTGATCTCCTGGGCCCAGGAGCTTGAGAGATATTGCGAGAAAACTGGACAGTCGTACGACGAAGTTTGGAGCATCTACGAAGAAATTGGATTTTTTCCAAAGACTAAGTACTTCCCGGGGGTTATCGGCGGCCATTGCGTGATGCCGAATATTGAGCTGCTGTTAAAGTTTGATGATTCATCGCTTTTGAGGGCCATCCAGACCTCAAATCGTGCGAAAATCGAACGTGAGTCGCGCAAGAAGTTGAACGATCAAAAGGTGGAAACTACTCGTTCCAGAGGTTGAGGCCAGCACTACGGCCCCGATTTAGTGAGGCGTCTCAAGACGGCAACCCACACACCGATGATAGGTTCTACGATGACCCGAACGACGGCTACCACATCACTTGACCGCCCGGCCACCGCAAACATCAAGCGGCTTGCCGGGAAGCGCGTGGCGATGGTCACTTTTTCCTCTTACCCGTTCGATCCTCGACCGCGGCGTTCCATCGATGCGCTGTTAGCAGAAGGCGCGACGGTAGATTTAATTTGCCTTGGGAATAAGAATGACGCAAAGGGTGCAGCTCCCAACGGCGTCAAGGTGTTCCGAGTTCCGCTGAAACATCCTCGCCGCGGGAAATTCGAATACGCATTTCGGTATGGAGCCTTCATCCTGATCTCATCCGTGACCTTCGCTCTGCGCTCGCTGACTCGCCACTATGATTTAGTTTACGTGCACAATATGCCCGACATTCTCGTGGCAAGTGCGCTGATCCCCAAGATGTTAGGAGCTAAGGTGGTGCTGGATCTGCACGATCCCATGCCCGAACTCATGATGACCATTTTTCGCACGCCAGAGGAAAATAGAAGCGTGCGACTGATGAAGCGCCTTGAGAAATGGAGCATCGCGCGGACGGATTTGGCTGTCACGGTCAATGTGGCGTGCAAACGGATCTTTTCCTCCCGCAGCTGCCCGACGGAAAAGATTGCCGTAGTCATGAATGCGCCGGACGGCCAGATTTTCCCGTTCCGCGAGGCACGGTTGAGCTCTTTGCCAAAACAAGACGGTGATCGGCCCTTTGTGATCATGTACCACGGCTCTATAGTCGAGCGGAATGGATTGGACATCGCTCTGGATGCCTTTGCGCGAGTACGAGAGATTATCCCTGGAGCGGAACTGCGTATTTTCGGTTCACAAACCGCATTCCTGGATCGTGTGATGGATAAAGCGCGGAGTATGGGACTGCAGGATCGGATCCACTTTATGGGCCCTAGGCACCTCGAGGATCTCGTAACTGAAATCGACAAGTGCGATTTGGGGATTATACCGAACCAGCGAAATCCATTTACGGATATCAACACGCCTACTCGCGTTTTCGAGTACCTGGCCATGGGTAAACCGGTGATTGCTCCCTCGACACAGGGAATATTGGATTACTTCGACAAAGATTCCCTCCTATTTTTCGAGCCAGGAAACGCCACCGAACTGGCGCAACAGATTGAATATGCTTTCTTCCATCCCCGCGAGGTTCTGGAAATAGCCCGAAAAGGGCAAGAGGTTTTCGTGGAACATACCTGGGAAAGGGAGCGAGAGACGCTGGTCGACCGGGTGAGTGCGCTTTTTAATTAGGTATCGGAATCTCCGCAAGATCCACTCTTAGTGAATTCCCCAACAGGTGAGAAGACACTACCGATTTTTTGATGCGACGTTGAACGGATTCGCTCTCATAATCGCAACACTCAACTCAGCGACTCGACGATTCTTATGACAAAAATCGCATTCGTAACCGGGGCAGAAGGCTTTATCGGGTCTCATATGGTCAAGTTCCTGGACGCTGCGGGATGGAAAGTAATTGGATCATATCTTAACCAAGGCTCTGCGAGCATATCGAACTCGTCGAACGTACATTTTGAGCAATGCGATCTGAGAAACGGCCAGCACGTTTCGGAAATTTTAGGTCAGTATCATCCTACGCATATATTTCACTTTGGCGCACAGAGCCTGCCCACGTTGTCGTGGTCGAACCCGGTGGAGACCTTCGAGTCCAACATTATGGGATCGCTGCATCTGTTCGAGGCAGTGCGTCATTCCAAGAAGCCTCCCGTAGTGGTTTCCGCTTGTTCGAGTGCGGAATATGGGCATGTTCCGCCAGCTGCCATTCCAGTCATTGAGGAGCAGCCTTTTCGACCGCTGCATCCATACGGCATCAGCAAAGTCTGTCTAGACCTGTTGGCGCGCGAGTATTTCCTCGATTACAAAATTCCGGCAGTCAATTTGCGGCTCTTTAATACTACGGGGCCAGGTAAGACGAGCGATGCGCCGTCGGACTTCGTGCGGCAGTTGATTCGGATCAAGAAAGGCCTGCAACCGCCGGTTATAGAAGTGGGAAATTTGAAACCCCACCGCGCCTTTCTGGATGTAGACGACACGGTTCGAGGATTCTACCTTGCCGCTTTGAAAGGAAAACACGGCGAGGCTTACAACCTATGCGCAACCAAGACCCACGAAATTGGCGAGCTATTGCGCACGGCGATCCGCTTGTCTGGCGTGAAAGCGGAAATACGACCTGTTCCGCGCTTGATGCGGCCGTCTGACGAGAAAATTATCTTCGGTAGCACTCGCAAAATTCGCAAGGATACGGGTTGGAAACCGATGAAAACGATCGAGCAAACTCTGAGGTCCATGTTGGAATATTGGGACGCGAACTTCTAACGACAATGCGAGCGTTTTTAACTAATCTGTAGTCAAAGCCCATACTTACAGTGAACGTCACAAAAAATATTTCCGGACGATCAGATGCCGATCTGGCAGCTATACCAGCCGTGCTGCTTGTCGGTGGAATGGGAACGCGCCTGCAATCGGTACTGCCATCGACACCCAAACCATTGGCTCGAGTGGGAAATATGCCTTTCCTGCACCTACTCGTTCTGCAGCTTCGATCGCAGGGTATTCGCCACATCGTGATGTGCACTGGTCATCTGGCCGAGCAGATCGAAGAAGAATTCGGCGACGGCCATAAGTGGGACGTTGCGATCGATTATTCGAAGGAATTACAGCCGCTCGGAACGGGAGGAGCGGTGAAATTGGCTGAACGCTTTCTGCACCAGGCTTCAGATTTCCTGGTCATGAACGGCGATTCTTTTCTAGAACTGGATTTCCGCGAGTTCATTCGGTTTCATCGGGAGCACGGCGGTTTGATCAGTATGGCAGTCCGCAGGGTTCCAGACGCGACGCGATTCGGAAGCGTTCAACTCGACGCAAATCGTCGAGTGGGTGGCTTCAGTGAGAAGACGAGCGAGTCGATTCCCGGTACTGTAAATGGCGGCGTGTACGTATTCAATCGCGCCATTCTGGAGCAAATTCCGGGGGGACCGGTTAGCTTGGAAAGGGATATATTTCCGCAGTCACTGGAACGCGGAGTCTACGCACTCGAACAGCACGGCATATTCATAGATATTGGGACACCCGAAGATTATGCGCGAGCACAGGCACTCGCTGAGAGCCTTTATCAGGCAGCTTCCCCTGAATCATAATAGTCCTAAGAGATATTCCCAGTTCGTTGCAACAATGCGGCAAAAGGCGAAGGTCGTGAAGAGAGCGGTTTTCTTGGATCGTGACGGAGTTATCAATCAAAAGCCACCAGAGGGCGAGTACGTAACGCGCTGGGAGGATTTTCACGTTGTCCCGGGAGTGGCCGAAGGCGTTGCCCTGCTAAACCGAACCGGATATTCCGTAATCGTTGTCACTAACCAGCGATGCATTGCGAAAGGCTTGATGACTGTGGCTGAGTTGGAGAACATGCATGAAAGAATGATCGAACTCCTCGCCAGGGCTGGAGCGATCGTCGATGGAGTTTTTTACTGCCCACACGAACTCGAGCCTGTTTGTGAGTGTCGTAAGCCGGCGCCAGGAATGCTGCTGAACGCAGCCCGCTTACACGGCATTGATCTATCAGGGTCGTGGATGATTGGCGATTCCGACATCGATATACAGGCCGGCAGAAATGCAGGTTGCAACACCGTCCGGCTAATACTAGATAAAGAAGCGCCCACCAAATTGCTGCACGTTTCCGCCGCGGAAAATCACGCGGAACTTACTGCGGAGTCACTTCTAGAGGCTATCCGGCGGATATTTGAGCGGGAGGGAGTCGCCATCGACTCGTTTTCCACGACTCCTGCCGCGACATAAATTCGACTCGCCCATCGATAGACGACCGAATGGCGAGCAGTGGTTGTCCGAATGGCTTGAATTTCCCGACGAGACATGATCCATATGAACAAAAGGAAACGAACCGCATGATAACAACCCGGACTCCTCTGCGTATCTCTTTCTTCGGTGGCGGCACCGATTATCCCATTTGGTTTCGCGAATTCGGCGGCTCTGTTCTGTCCACAGCGATCGATAAAAGCTGCTATATCACATGCCGGCGGCTGCCTCCATTTTTCGAATATCACAGCCGCATTTCGTATTCGAGAATTGAAAACGTCAACCAAAATGATGCGATCGAACATCCGTCCGTTCGTGGATGCTTGAAGTATCTAGGAATCGACGAGGGAGTTGAGATTCACCACGTTGCCGACCTTCCCGCCCGGACTGGCTTGGGCACGAGTTCGGCGTTTACGGTCGGGCTTTTGTTAGGTCTTTATGCGCTCCGCGATCAGATGCGCAACAAGCACGCACTCGCTTCCGACGCAATCCATGTGGAACAGGAAGTGATTAAAGAGGCGGTTGGCTCACAAGACCAGATTAGCGCCGCCTATGGCGGCTTTAATCGGATCAATTTCAACACCGATGGAAGTTTCGAGGTCAAGCCGATCATAACCTCCCCAGACAGGCTGGCTGCACTGCAACAAAACTGTGCGCTATACTTCACTGGATTTTCCAGAATTGCTGCGGAGATTGCCAAAGAGCAGATCAGACTGACGTTGCAACGAAAGAATGAACTAGAACGGATGCGTCAGATGGTGAATGAAGCCGAAGCCATCGTGACCAATCCGAATCGTTCCATCGATGAATTTGGCCATTTGTTGCATGAATGCTGGCAAGTGAAGAAGACATTAACGCAGAAAATTACGAACACGAAACTAGATGATATTTATGAAGCAGGACGAAGCGCCGGCGCGCTCGGTGGCAAACTGCTCGGAGCCGGCGGAGGCGGTTTCATGCTTTTCTTCGTACCGCCTGAACGGCGGAAAACCCTGCGCATGCGGCTCAAGAACCTGCTGTGCGTCCCGATTAAATTCTCGGACCGCGGCAGCCATGTGGTGGTATACGAGCCAGAAGAAACGTACGATCAGTCGCTTACCATTGAGCGGTCTGAAGTGTACGCGCAAAAGACGTCCGGAGACCGCGCGTAACAAAGTTACGACAGAGATAGTGTCTCAAGCTAATTTGCCATGCGCAAAGATCCTTTAAATCACCTGCCTTACGTCCTCATTACTCCCGCTCGTAATGAGGAAAAACATCTCAAACAAGTCATTCAGTCGATGATCGCGCAAACCGCTTTGCCAACCAAGTGGGTTATCGTGAATGACGGTTCGACGGATGCTACGGCGAGCATCGTGGCTCCCTACCTAGCGAAACACCCCTGGATCGAATTGGTGAATCTTCCGACACACCGGGATCGAACTTTTGCCGCCAAGGTCCATGCGTTCAATGCCGGTTTTAAGAGAGTAAAGAACATCGAGTATGAAGTGATCGGCAATTTAGATTCGGACGTCTCTTTTGACGCGGAGTACTGTGAATTTCTATTAAACAAGTTCGAAGAAGACCCGCGTCTCGGTGTTGCAGGAACTATTTTCCGGGAAGACGGCTACAGTTCTGCAACCGACAGCTTTGAAGGGCAGAACCACGTCGCCGGAGGTTGCCAGCTTTTTCGGCGCCAATGCTTCGAGGAAATTGGGGGATATGTTCCGAATGAAGCGGGAGGTATCGACTGGATCGCGGTTACCTCCGCTAGAATGAAGGGCTGGACCACTCGATCGTTTAGGGAAAAATCGTTCTTTCATTACCGGAGTTTGGGAACGGCCGAGCGTTCTCTGCTTGCTTCCACATTCTCATATGGAGAGAAGGATTACTATCTTGGCGGACATCCGGTGTGGGAATTCTTTCGGGTGGCCTATCGAGCGACTAAAAAGCCGTATATGGTAGGGGGCATCGCACTGTATTCGGGCTACTTAAGCGCTTTTCTGCGTCAAATGAAAAGACCTATCTCCGATGAGCTAATGCGTTTTCACCGTAGGGAACAGATGTCAAAATTAAGGGCGATATTTAGGTCCATGTTCAGGTTGAAGCGTATAGACAGCTTCGAAATCAAGCCGAGTTAGATGACTTGCGTAGCAGAAAAATCCGGAATAATGGCAGAAACTGAACAAGTCGAGAAGGTACGAGCCTCTCTCGTCAAGTTTATCGGATGGCTTGATCATTTTGGAGAGACTTCCTACGACCATCAGAGTTTCTTCGCGAGCGACCTAGCGCGCGCTGCCAAGGCTTTATATTACAAGAAACCGTCGCTGGGAATGCTGGCGGTTTCCCCCATGATCTTTTGCGAAGCGTTCTTGCCTTCGGCCCGCAGATTCTTTTGGAAGCGACAGCGATTTCCGATTGCGGACGCTCACTACGCCATGGGTTTTGCTTTTCTATCGCGCGCTCTCGGACAAAAACAATATTATGAACGGGCGGTACACTTTCTGGAGGTTCTAATAGAAACTAGAGCTCCTGGCTTTGAACACTACGGCTGGGGATACCCGTTCAACTGGGAGACCAGACGCGGCCCGATGTGGCACAACACTCCGCTCATAACCACAGTTCCCTATGCGTACGAAGCTTTTCAAGAACTTTACCGGATCGATGGGGACGCCAAGTGGCGGGAGATCATGCATTCGATCACCGAACATGCTGCGGCGGATTACCGGGACGTGCAGACTTCGCCAGACGCTTCTTCCTGTTATTACAAACCTGGAGACGAAGATTCGAGTGGCGTAATAAACGCGAGCGCTTACCGGGCGTTTCTTCTGACCTCGGCTTCGATCGAATTCTCAGATGAAAGCTATCGAAAAATTGCGGATAGAAATCTGAATTTTGTTCTTCAATCTCAAAGTGCGGACGGCTCGTGGCCCTATTCTACGGACGAAGTCAGAACGTTCGTGGATCACTTTCATACCTGCTTTGTGCTCAAAGCACTGGCGAAGATTGAGACCCTCACAAAAAATCCGCAGTGCACGAGGGCCATTGAACGCGGAGTTGATTATTACGTTAAAAATCTCTTTGATGAAGAAGGGTTGCCGAAGCCTTTCTCGCGCAAGCCTCGAATGACAGTGTATCGACGCGAACTGTATGATTATGCGGAGTGCATTAATGTGGGAGTCCTTCTCGCAGGGCGATTTCCGGCACTCGACGAGATTTCGTCCCGTGTGATTAAGCTGGACGGATGGCAAAAGCCCGACGGCTCATTTCGAAGCCGTCAGCTTCTGCTCGGCTGGGACAATACTCCGATGCATCGCTGGGCTCAGTCGCAATTATTTCGCAGCCTTAGTTTTTTCCTATACCGGAATAGTCCGAACTTCGAACGTAACTTTTTAGGACAGAGCTAGCTAATTTATGTGTGGGATCTGCGGACAATATAACTTCGGAAGCAAGGCCCCCGTCCTCCGTCAAGACGTAGAACGGATGACCAGAAGCATCATCCACCGAGGGCCGGATGACGAGGGCTATTACATTGCCGGGCCGCTTGGCTTCGGCTTCCGCAGGCTTTCGATCATCGATCTGGCGGGTGGGCATCAACCCATGTCCGATCGTGAAGAATCCGTTTGGGTAGTTTTCAACGGCGAAATTTACAATTTTCCCGAGTTGAAACGCGAGCTGGAAAGCTACGGTCACGTTTTCCGAACGAAGTGTGACACCGAGGTCATCATCCACGGGTACAAGCAGTGGGGTGACGAGGTGCTCAATCACCTGAACGGAATGTTTGGACTAGCGATCTGGGATGCGGGCAAGCAGCGGCTCGTCATCGCTCGAGACCCGTTCGGGATCAAGTTGATCTATTACAAGATTGACGGAGATCGAGTTTACTTCGGCTCGGAAATCCGCGCTGTCGTTGCCGCAAAGAATGAAAAGGCTGAAGTGGATCCGGCTTCGTTGAATCTCTTTCTTCGATACCGTTACACGCCATCGCCTTACACAATATTCAGTGGTGTTCGAAAACTAGCCGCCGGAACCATGCTAGTTTTCGAAAAGGGAACCTACGCCTTACGGCGTTGGTACAGGTACAAGCCCGTACCGTTTTCACCAACGAAGTCCGCTGGCGAAGCTACCGAAGAGTTGTGCGAACTTTATAAACAATCGGTGAAAAGGCAACTGCTCAGTGATGTGCCCTTGGGACTGCTCCTGAGCGGCGGCGTCGATTCCGGACTGTTGCTTGCCCTGATGAATTTATACGGCAAGTCATGGCGCACCTACACTGTTGGATACGGTTCGAGTTTTGCCGACGACGAGCTGACGGATGCGGCAGATACCGCGGCGCGATTTGGTTCTCAGCATGCCCCGGTTGTCCTTGATCGGAAAACATTTGAGGAGGCGCTTCCCCATATCGTTGGCTGTTTGGAAGAACCGATCGCGTCATCATCTATCGTCCCGATGTATTTCGTCTGCAGGCGCGCACGAGAAGATGTAAAGGTCGCACTCGTCGGCCAGGGTCCCGATGAGTTGTTCGGTGGTTATCGCCGACATCTTGGTGTTCGATACGGGGAATACTGGGGTGGGTTGCCGAAGTCGGTGCGCTCGGCTGTAGGTTCGATGATCAGCGCTCTGCCTCGAAATGAGATGCTTAAGCGAGGTGTCTACTCGCTGGACCTTCCGGACCGGATGAGCAGGTATCAGAACGTGTTATCGCTTCTTCCCGGCAATGAAATCGACGGACTCTTTCAGGACGGAATCATTCCCGCCGACACTGGAGACAAAATTCTCGAGTCTTGGCAGGATCTGGCACCGTTGATGGGTGGGACCGACGAGCTAGGTGGCTTCAGTTTCCTGGAGCTGCGTTCTACGCTGCCCGATGAGCTTCTGATGTATGCAGATAAGCTTTCCATGGCTCACAGTCTCGAAGTGAGAGTGCCTTTCCTGGACAAAGAAATTGTGGAATATGCGGAAAGGCTACCGTCGAATTTGAAAGTCCGCAACGGCTCGGGAAAATGGCTGCATCGCCAGGTGTGCCAAGAACTGCTTCCCGCGACAATATTGAAACGAAAGAAGAGAGGCTTTGGTGTGAATGTTGTTGACGATTGGTTCCGCGGAAGCGCGCGGCAGAAAATGGAAGGCATTCTGCTGAATTCCGAGAGCGAGATATACGACTACCTGCGCCCGTCAGCAGTAAAGCAAATTTACGACGAGCATCGCGCTGGCCAAAACGACAACCATAAAATCCTGTTCAGCCTGGTTGTTTTTGAAGAATGGCTTCGTGTGCACGAGGAACCCGTAACGGCGTTGAGCTAGAAGCCTCGCTATGATAGGCGTTATTGCAGATTCCGCGGACCACGCTGTTGTGCGGGAGTTCTTCGAGCTGTTCAAAACTCCGTGGCAGTTTTTTCGCGCGGATCGGAAATATGACATTTTGCTCTGCGCTGGTGATGCCCGTTTCGATGAAACTGCAAAGCTCGTGCTTTTATATAGCGGAAGCAAAATAGCGTTCGACGATCAACAGAAGCTTCAAACGCGCTGCCCTGAAGGAAACCCCCACATCCTTTCGCACCAGGACAATCAAATCCCAATTTATGGAAACTGTCTAACTTTTCCGGAAATTGGGAACGGCATTTTGGTAGATGAAGATTCTCGCGAGTGTGCGGCATATCTGGAGGAGTCGGGCGAACGAGTGGTGGCGCGGATTGGCTATGACTTGTTTAGCGAGATCCGCACGTTGCTGACGTCAGGTCAACCCGCTGCTAACGCCAGCTTACCGGCTGTGGAGTCGCATATCGCGCTTTTGAGAGATTCGATCACCGGCTGTGGGGTTCCGTTGGTTGAAATTCCGCCAGTTCCGAACGGATATCAATTCACGGCTTGCCTGACACATGACGTTGACCATCCTGCGATTCGCCAACACAAATGGGATCACACTATGTTCGGTTTTTTGTATCGAGCTACATTTGATTCTTTGCGAAAAGTTATTCGCGGACAAATGTCCGTTCAAGATCTGCTTGCGAACTGGACGGCGGCTTTGAAGCTACCGTTCGTCCACCTCGGCTTAGCGAAAGACTTCTGGCGCGAATTCGATGATCGTTATCTGGAGTTGGAAAAAGGCCTTCGCTCAACTTTTTTCGTGATTCCTTTCAGGAACTACCCGGGGAGTGACTCTCATGGTCCGGCACCGATGCTTCGTGCGGCTCGCTATCAGGCCAGGGATATCGCAGCCACAATTCTCAAGTTGTCGGAGGCGGGCTGCGAAGTCGGGCTGCACGGGATTGACGCTTGGCTTGGCAGCCCTCAAGGGCGCAAGGAACTGGAAGAGATTCGGCGCCTCACAGGGGACTCCGAAATCGGAGTGCGCATGCACTGGCTCTATTATGACCAGCAATCACCGGTGGCGCTAGAGACAGCTGGAGCGGCCTACGACTCAACGCTTGGCTACAACGAAACGGTCGGATATCGCGCTGGAACGACGCAAGTCTACAAGCCGCTCAACGCGAATCAGCTGCTCGAATTGCCATTGCATGTGATGGACACGGCTCTCTTCTATCCCTCTCATCTCAACCTATCCCCAAAATTGGCGCGGACACTCCTTGGTCGTATGGTGGACAATGCCGTACGGTTTGGAGGGTGCCTCACGATCAACTGGCACGATCGCAGCACCGCCCCAGAGCGTCTGTGGGGCGCATCCTACCGCGACCTTGTCCAGGACCTGAAGGCTAGAGGCGCGTGGTTTGCAACGGCGCGCGAGGCAGTCTCCTGGTTTGGAAAACGGCGATCGGTCGAGTTCGAAGAGGATCCCACATATCCCAGCTCGGTGCGGGCCAAGATTTCAACTAACTATGGTAATGACCTGCCGGGTTTGCGCATGCGAATATACAAGGAGCAGAAGTTAGGCGAGATCGACAGTTGCAGGTCAGAGGACTACGTTGACAACGTTATTCCTGAGGGCACTGAAAGCCATATTTCCCTCGGTGTCAGAAACTAAGTGTTGTCCGAACCAACTCGGCAAGCCAGAACCACATAAAACGGAGCGGAATCGAGCAGATGACATGGAAGCGTGCGGTTTTGAATGCCTGCAACAGGTTGACGCTGCATCCCTATCGTCCGCCAGCGGGAGTACTTTTCCCCTACGCTCACATCGTTAGCGACGTCATTCCGCTACATGTGAGGCATCTGTACTCAATACCGAGCATCGCCAAGTTTAAGTCGGATCTTGACTTCCTCTGTCGACACTACCGGCCATTGCAGCTCTCTGAGCTGGAACGAATCCGGGGACTCCGAGACAGCGAGGTGTCCGCGCGTTACTTCCTTTTATCGTTCGATGATGGAATGCGAGAGGTATATGACGTAATTGCCCCGATCCTTCGCAACAAAGGTGTTCCCGCCATCTTTTTTCTGAACAGTGCAACCATTGATAACAGGCAGCTCATGTGGCGACACAAGGTCAGCTTGCTGATTGAGCGATCACAACAAGCGCCCGATCGTATCCCGCCTCAACTAAACGTTCGTTCCAGTGAAAGATTGACTGCCAAATTGAAAGCGTTGCGATTTGTTGATGAGTGCATTCTCGATGATATCGCGATGTTTTTTGAGCTTGACTTCGATGAGTATTTGCAATGCGCCAGACCCTATCTGACAACTGCCCAAATCTTGGAGCTCGCTTGTGCTGGATTTGAATTTGGATCTCATAGCGAAAGTCACCCATATTTCAATGAAATGACGGTCGAAGATCAAAAGAGGCAAGTTTCTGGAAGTGTGCGATCTATTCGAGCACTTGGCGTACCTTGCCGGTACTTTGCTTTTCCGTTTCATGATAATGGAGTTCCGGTTTCCGTCTTCAAGCACATGGCGGACCTGGGTATTATTCTCTCATTTGGAACGAGTGAAGCACGTTTGGATTCAGTTCCGTTTTCCTTCCAGCGATTTTCACTCGATGGAGACAATGCTGATTCGAGCATTCAAGACCTGCTGAAGCAGCTATCAACAAAATCAACTGTGCGCCATCTATGTAGAACCGATGTTATTCATCGAAGATAAATAGACTTCAAAATGCCGATTTCGCCAATGCGATCTATCATTTATGAAGGGCTAGTTCAGGCCCATAGAGCGGTAAGTAGCGGGGTACGATGCCTCCTTCATTAGCGCTGCTTGTCTGGCTCTTCCTCCTTTTGGGTCTGCTGTGCTTCGATCCGGCAAAGGCGCGGGGAACGTCGCTGGCCCTTTGGGTTCCATTGACTTGGATGTTTTTCGTCGGATCAAGGCTGCCTTCACAATGGCTCAGCAATCAGGTGGGAACATCAGCTGAGGCTTATCAGGAAGCGAATCCACTGAACCGAAGTGTCTTTCTGATATTGATTGTGGCGGCGATTGGCATCCTGATATCACGGTCCTTCAGATGGGACGATTTTTTCACGCGCAACTTGTGTCTGATGGCATTCCTTTTTTTCGCCCTGGCGAGCGTCTTTTGGTCCGATTTTCCTCTCGTCACCTTCAAGCGATGGTTCCGTGACCTAGGGACCTACCTGGTGATCCTCGTAGTTCTGTCCGATCCTCATCCGCTGGAGGCTGTCTGTACTGTGCTGCGACGTTTCTGCTATTTGGTGATCCCGCTTTCGATCTTGCTCGTCAAGTATTACCCTGAGATCGGTAGGACTTACGACACGTGGACAGGAGCTCCGATGTTCGTGGGGGCTACGACGAACAAGAACCTGCTTGGTGTCGCATGCCTGGTCGCCGGGACCTTCTTTTTTTGGGATACGGTGATGCGCTGGCCTGATCGTGCGGAACGGCGGACGAGACGGATCATACTTGTAAACGTCGCATTCATCGCCATGACGCTCTGGTTGCTGTACCATGCCGACAGCGCAACCTCACGCGTTTGTCTGGTTATCGGATCCTTGGTGATATTGGCAGTTGCTAGCAAGGCATTCAAGCGTCATCCTGCTTTCTTTAAAGTGCTTATTCCAGCTTCTTTCTGTTTATATGTGATCCTGGCATACTGGTTCAACGCCAACGCGTATCTAGCTCGCGCGGTCGGCCGTGATGCGACCCTCACGGATCGAACTCTTATATGGGAAACTCTCTTGAGCATGAAGACCAACCCGCTGGTTGGCACCGGGTACAGGAGCTTCTGGCTAGGTACTCGGCTCCACACAGTCTGGCAGACCTCTCGGACAATTAATCAGGCGCATAACGGCTATCTCGACATTTATCTCAATTTGGGGATGATCGGACTCGTGCTCCTCCTTGGATTCCTGATCGCTGGCTACCGGACGATCTGGGATCGGTTTAGATCGTCCCGCCCAGACGCTTCGCTCGGCTTGGCCATCTGGATCATTTTCCTCTTTTATAACGTTACGGAGGCAGCATTCGATAACAGTTTGCTGTGGTTGGTTCTGATGCTGGGAGCGATTGCCATCCAAGAGAGCGCCGCAGATCGCGTGCCCTGTGTCGCCGCAGTCGGAAGAGCGAGTGCGAAAGAACGATTCCTCAGGTCTCCATTAGGACCAGTAAGTCGGCGGTGGTAACACTGTGCCCAATCGACCATGCACCGAAATCGGCGGCCGTTGGAACATAACTTCAATTTCCGCCAGGAACCATGCGGAGCACCATCGCAAGACAAGTTAAATAATAGCTGCCGGCCTGGGCATTTCCGACGGCTGAACACGAATTATCTTTGGTAGCGATGCACAGTGACAACCAGAAGGGAGGCAGGTGACCAATGGAAATTTGCGGCAAGGAAATCCGGATCGATGGAAGGCTGATCCGAATCGGCTTCATTGATGGGGAGGGGTACCAATTCCTCGAGGAGCCGGAGGCAGCGCTGGAATCACTCCGAAATTCCAATGCCAGGATTGATCTTTTCACTTTCATCCAGAAACTGTCTGATACCTCACCGAAGTATACCTATCCGATGGAATGGGACAACTTTGCCGCCCTTCGCGTTTCGACCTATGATGGGTGGATGACGAAGCAGATCGACTTTAAAGTGAGGAATAAGGTTCGAAAAGCCGCGAAAAACGGCGTCGTCGTCCGGGAGGTGCCTTTCGATGATGCTTACGTTCGGGGGATACACGCCATCTACAACGAGTCCCCGACCCGCCAGGGAAAAGCCTTCTGGCACTACGGAAAAGACCTTGAGACAGTGCGCAAAATGAACGCAACTTTCATGGATCGAAGCATCTTCATCGGTGCGTTCTTCGAAGGCGACCTCATTGGCTTTGTCAAACTCGTGTTCGACGAAACTCGAAGTCAGGCGGGCCTGATGCAGATTGTTTCTATGATTCGGCATCGGGACAAGGCCGCGACGAATGCGCTGATCGCCCAGGCCGTTCGGTCCTGCGCCGAGCGAGGGATTTCGTACCTCTGGTACGCGAACATGTCTTACGGGAACAAGCGCGACTATGGAAATGCTGATTTCAAGCGGCACAACGGATTTCAGAAAATTGAGCTGCCTAGGTACTACGTTCCGCTAACATTTGCAGGTCGGATGGCCCTTCGTTTGGGCCTTCATCACAGCATCGCCGATTGGATTCCCGAACCAGTCGCTGCCACATACCGCAGAATCCGTAGACAATGGTATGCAATAAGGTTTCCCGGCCTAAAGACGACTTAGCATAAGGTAATGTCGGAAATCCCGCGAACTTGAGAGCGTTCAAGGGGCGAATACTAACAAAGGACTTATGCCAGGAATTGTGGGTTTCATCAGCCGAATGCCCCACGACCAAGCGGAGCGCCAGCTTCGCCGGATGGTCCAAGCGCTTCATCACGAATCCTTCTATATAACAGGCACGTGGGTGGAGGAGTCGCTCGGGGTGTATATCGGGTGGATCGCACGGCGAGGCTCCTTCTCCGAGGAGATGCCTGTGCGAAACGAACGCGGAGACGTGGTGCTGATTTTTTCCGGCGAGGAGTTTCCGGAACCAGGGACGGCTCAGCGTCTGAAGGAGCGAGCGCACGACCTGAGGGCGGTCGGGCCTTCCTATCTCGTCCATATCTACGAAGAACACCGATCCTTTCCGGCCGGACTAAATGGCAGATTCCACGGATTATTGATAGATCGCAACCGCCAAACGGCCCTGCTGTTCAACGACCGGTACGGGATGCACCGGATTTATTACCACGAATCGAAGGACGCTTTCTATTTCGCTGCGGAGGCCAAAGCCATTCTCGCCGTGCGTCCTGAGCTAAGAAGAATGGACCCACGTGGAGTTGGAGAGTTCATCGCCTGTGGCGCGGTCTTGGAGAACAGGACGCTGTTTGAGGGCATCCAGGTTCTGCCTCCAGCTTCGGCTTGGGTCTTTCGGAACAGCTCACTTGAACGCAAGAGCGTCTATTTTAATCCACAAGAATGGGAAGACCAAGAAATACTCGACTCGGAAGCCTATTACCGGGAACTCCGGCAGGTATTTGCGCAAAATCTCCCTCGGTATTTCAATGGCCATGAAAGGATCGCAATGTCATTGACGGGTGGATTGGATACCCGAATGATTATGGCCTGGGAGAAGCCCGAACCAGGATCCCTTCCCTGTTATACCTTCGGAGGAATGTTTCGCGACTGTCAGGACGTCAAGTTGAGTCGGCAAGTAGCTAGCATGTGCGGACAGTCCCACCAGGTAATCACCGTGGGCAATGAATTCATCTCCAGATTTCCGCACTACGCTGAGCGTGCGGTGTATCTCGCCGATGGATGCGTCGAGGTGAACCGTGCTCCCGACGTGTTTTTGAACGAAAGAGCGCGCGTGATTGCGCCAGTCAGAATGACAGGAAACTACGGAGGGGAAGTTCTCCGGCGGGTCCGAACGTTTAAGCCAGGAGATCCCCTGCCAGGATTGTTCCAATCTGAGATTCTTACATATATATCCCAAGCGAGGGAGACGTTTGCCGGGGCTCTCCAAGGGCACCCAATTTCCTTTGCCGTTTTCAAACAGATTCCCTGGAATCATTACGGCATACTCGCGCTAGAGCAAACTCAACTCTCTCTGCGATCCCCATTCCTTGACAATGACTTGATTCGCACCGTCTTCAGAGCGCCCGAATCTGCCCTTGCCAGCAACAAGGATTCTCTCCGATTGATTGCTGACGGGAGAAAGGAACTCCTGCATATTCCAACCGATCGTGGCTTAGCGGGACGCAGACGCCTTTCCGGTGCGGCCAACCGGGCACTCCTCGAATTCCTATTTAAATCGGAGTACGCGTATGACATGGGAATGCCCCAAGGACTAGCCCGTATAAACCATACCCTTTCCGCTTTGCACTTAGAACGTCTGTTCCTTGGGAGACACAAGGTATTTCATTTCCGGGTCTGGTACCGGGACGGACTCGCTGGATATGTTCGGGAAATGCTGCTCGACCAGCGGAGTCTCGGCAGGCCCTATATTGAACGAAAGCGGCTAGAGGAATTGGTTCGGAGCCACCTCAAGGGCGATCGGAACTACACTAACGAGATCCACAAGGTGCTGACCCTGGAACTCATCAACCGTCTCTTTCTGGACTCAAACTGACATGCATAATACGTCAACGCCACAGTCATTTACCGCATGCGCATGGCAGGGAGCTGACGAACGGCCAGTCCGACTCCACTGCAGTGACCTACCGGTGCGACCGTGATGGTGGGGACGGGGAACAATTACGTTAGTCAGTGGGCTGTCCCTCATCAGCTGGTAATGGTTAAATGATCCACTGTCAAGTTTTTTGTCAATTGCTGTCAGTAGCACATGATATGTCCGGTTGAGATAGCAAGTGATATGTCCGCTTTTCGGGCGGTGGTAGGGGACCATGCAAGGCATGAACTCCTACACACAAGCCGCCATGGAGCGGGCGATGAAAGTACAGGAAGTGATGTTGCAAGCGATGGCCAAGAAGATCAGCTGGTGGCAAGCGGCCGAGATCTTGGGCATCAGTGACCGGCATATGCGGCGCTGGCGGGAGCGTTATGAGGAGTTCGGATTCCGCGGGTTGTTCGACCGCAGGCGAGGAAAGCCTTCGCCTAAGCGCGTGCCGCTAGCGACCGTGGAGCGGGTGCTGGAGCTGTACCGGGAGCATTATTTCGATCTGAATGTGCAGCACTTTCACGAGAAGCTGGGGGCCGAGCATCGGATTCGGCTCAGCTACAGCTGGGTGAAAGGGATTCTGCAAGGAGCGGGGATGGTGGCCCGGGGGCGCAAGCGCGGAGCGCACCGCAAACGACGACCGCGACGACCCTTGCCGGGGATGCTGCTGCACATCGACGGCAGCCGGCACCGTTGGTTGGGAGACGAGCGCTGGCACGATCTGATCGTGATTCTGGATGATGCCACCAGTGAGATTTACTACGCGCAACTGGTGCAGGAGGAATCGACGCAGACGGTGATGGCCGCTTTGCGCGAGGTGATCGAGCAGCAGGGATTGTTCTGCGCCTTGTATAGCGACCGGGGCAGCCATTTTTGGCTGACGCCCAAGGCGGGCCAGAAGGTAGATCACGCGCGTGTGACGCAGGTAGGACGGGCGCTGCGGGAGTTGGGAGTGCGGATGATTCCGGCCTACTCGCCCCAGGCACGAGGACGCAGCGAGCGCAATTTTGGCACTTGGCAGGGACGACTGCCGCAAGAGTTGCGCTTGCGGGCGATCACGACGGTGGAGGCGGCGAACGCTTTTCTGCAGGAAGAGTACATCGCTGCGTTCAACGTGCGGTTCCGGGTGCCCGCGACGCAGGGGGGCAGTGCCTTTACGGCGTGCCGGCAGCGAGATTTGGAAGGGGTCTTTTCGCTGCAGTTTGAACGCACGGTGAACCGCGACAACACGGTGAGCTTTCAAAATCTGTCTTTGCAGATCCAGCCGGTACGCTGGCGAGCCACGTTGGCGGGCTGTACGGTGACCTTGCATCAGCACCTAGATGGAACGCTGAGCCTCCGCTATGGGCCGCATTGCGTGGGGCGCTACAACGCCGAGGGGCTGCCTTGGATCAGTAGCGATCGGCAAGAGGCTGTGCAGAAGCCGCGCCGTGGAAAAGTCGCAAAGCAGACTTTCCCACCGCGCTTGGAAATCCCGCCCAAAGCGCGGGATTCCCACTTCCCCACAGCCTCGACGGCGGCGGGTGATTAACTGTCAACCGGACAACTCACTTACTACAAAAACCGGACCTTTTAACTTGCTACGAACAGTTTTTTGTCAATTGCCGCGCACGGAACTTGAGGCCATATGCTTCGGAAGGAGCGGATCGCGAGCTCAAGGATTAACGACGGCCGACAAGTTCGTCGGAGCGGCAGGGAGCGAGCCCGAGCTCTGCGTGAGCGGGTGGGGATAGGTGTAGGGCGCGTAAGAAGCGGGAGTAGATGACGTAGTACTCCATGTGTTTGTCGCGTAGCAAAAATCAAGCTGGTTGTGGTCTGTCTCCCAATAGCCGAATGTCGGGGTGCAGGTTGAGGGACGTGCCGAGAGTAATCCTTTAGCGATACCTGCAGACCCGCCAACATCCTGATAGTAATCTTGATTCTCTGTAAAGAGGGCGGGATAGCCGTTGCTAACAAGGTTGCCGCCACTGTAGGTGTTCAGCCAGACGTATATCGGCGTAAGTTTCTGGTTGGGCCAGTGCTGTGTACCATAAACCGTATCATTTCGAGCTGGAAACCCGTTGCCTCCCAACAAATCACTTTGTCCTCGCCCCGGCTGGTCAAGACAAGCATGTCCGCTGGAAGATGTAGAGCTTTCATCCCAAACAGAACCCGTTCCGTTGAAGCTTGTCCCACAATATCCCCAACCGTTCGGAACTGCTGTTTGAGAATAGCCCAAAGAGGTATCTGAACGGGCTGATTTAAGGTCAACGAGCGAATTATTATAGCCTGTTGGAGCATTGTTGTTCCACATCATTAGCGCACCACTACTCATAAAATGGGCTGTGTTTAGCCCATCGCGGTTGGAAGTATTAAAGAAGTTAGAGTAAACTTCCATTGCGTAGCAGCCGCGTTGGGGACCGTTTCCTCCAGTTGGGTGCGTTTGAATCTTACCGTTGTTCAAAGTGTTGTAGCGCCAAGTGATTTTCCCGCCGTCGAGGCAATCATTTGCCTGAACATAGGCAGAACCCTCCCCACCGGGTGCCCCTAGAAAGTTGAAAGTGTTGGCCTCCACGAACAAGAATTGGTTGCTTCCCCACTGCACAGGTTGGGCGAAGAGGCCATCACCCCAATTGCCACCTCCGCAGGTTCTGCCATTCTGAACTGCAATGCTGTTCGCTCTAGCGGGCGTTGGTGATACGTTGTTATCAAACAAATTGTGGTCAATCACCCCAAAGAGACAACCCTCTAGCAGGAGTGGGTTAGCTTGTGGACCCGCGCCTGTATAAGTGTTCATGTTCGAGTGGTTGTGGTCGATGCGAAGTTGCTGTCCACCGCCACCACCATAGAAGGAAAGTTGCGCGTCATTGGTCTGGGTGTTCAGGCCCGCATTTATGGTTATTCCAGTCCAGCGCAGAAACCCCGCAGAGTTCAGCGTTATGCTTATCAGGTTAGTGGTATCTGTCGTGTCGTCATCAACGATTATCGTGCTATCTGTGCAGGCCAGATTGTTCAAGCTGGGGTCACCACTCCCAGTGCAGGTGGTTGCGCCCTGAATCGTGAGGGATGTATTGCCAGAGGGCACTGCGAAACCAAGTTTCGTTGTCCAGTGGCACGTTCCGGCAGGAATCGTGACGGTCGTAGTCGAAGCGGTTACTGAGTTCAGTGCGCTCTGGACATCCGCTGAGGAGCAACTGGTAGCATTGATGGTCTGCGCATGCGCCAGCGGACAGAATAGTGCAGTCAACAGAAAGGCGAATAAAGGCAATTTGATCATTCCGGTCATAGGTACCGTTCCTCTCAGGCGAGACGCATTACGGGCTCTCATTCATACCTATAATGCTCAGAAAGAACAAAAGAGTCCACTGTACGGATGGACAGCGTTGGGACAGGTAAGCCCGAGACCTAGCGGTGGCGAGTGCGCCGGATCTTTGAAAATTACGGGAGCGTCGTGACTTGATGGCATCATGTTATTATTGATAACCATCGCTTTCGACCTCCATCACAGCCGCAATGGCGGTTAGGTGCGGCTTTTTAAGGCGAAGTAAAGGGTGTGAGTTGAAGATGAGTGAACGACCTGCAATCGTAGTGGCCTTGCTTACAGGCGGTTCCGACAGGCCCTACGTATTCGGCCTGGTAGCGGAACTCATCTCGAAGGGAGTTGTCCTGGACTTGATTGGGAGCGACGAGCTGGATTTTCCCGAATTCCGCAGCGCGTCCGGAGTCCGGTTTATCAACCTGCGAGGCGGTCAACGTCCGAATGACGGTTTCGCCAGGAAGGCGTTTAGGATTTTCCTGTACTATGTGAGACTGATGCGCTATGCAGCGACGGCCAAGCCAAGAATCTTTCACGTCCTCTGGAACAACAAGTTTGAGCTCTTCGATCGAACAGCCCTGATGCTTTACTATAAGATATTCAATAAGAAAGTGGTCTTAACAGCTCATAACATTAACTTAAGTAAACGCGATTCTAAAGATACACTTCTGAATCGGCTTACGCTGCGAATCCAATATCGACTTGCCGACCGTATTTTTGTCCATACTCAAGAGATGCAGCGTGAGCTGAGCGAAGAATTCGCTGTGCAAACATCCAAGGTCCGTGTCATCCCGTTCGGCATCAACAACCAAGTTCCGAGCACAAGTCTTTCCCCAAGCCAAGCAAAGGAGCGACTCGGAATCCAAAGGGCGGAAAAGACGATTCTATTTTTCGGGAAAATCAGGCCTTATAAAGGACTCGAATACCTTGTCGCTGCCTTTCTCCAATTGGCGAAAGGGAGCGAAGATTACCGAATGATCATAGCTGGAAAACCCGGGAAAGGTTGCGAGAAATACTGGGACGCAATTGAGAAGCAAATCTGGGGGTACTTACAGGAGGGGCGAATTCTTCTCAGGGCAAATTTCATCCCAGATGACGAAGTCGAGGTCTATTTCAAGGCTGCAGACGTCTTGGTCTTGCCATACCGGAACATCTACCAAAGCGGTGTTTTATTTTTGGGTTACAATTTTGGCCTACCTGTTCTTGCGGCCAACGTAGGTTCACTGAGACATGAGATCATCGAGGGCGAGACGGGGTTTGTATTCAAGCCTGAGGATCCGATTGAATTGGCTGAAGTGATTGAACGATTCTTCACAAGCGATTTGTACAAAGATCTAAGTAGGCGACGCGAGGGAATACGCTCTTTTGCGGACAGTCGGCATTCCTGGGACGTGGTTGGCCAAGCTACGGTAGGCGTATACGCTGACTTGCTTCGAATGCATTGGCGAGAGGATCCGTTGAATCGTGAGCCATCGACCACTTCCTTTGACTGAGATCTCCCGAAGAGAATTGTGGGGACCAATCTTGGCTCTGTAGTTAGTTTTCCGCTCATCACCCATACAAATCGTGGATCCCGGATCAAAACAGAAGGCAGCATAAGGAGTCGCATGAACGAGCGCTGCGAATTGGGGGTGCCTACTTTTGGGCTTTGGAACTTATACCGGCTTGGGCCCCCCTGAGCCCACGAGCATTTGGGCGGGTCGCCATCGCTAGAGTCTATGTCGCTTTCATATGTATTTTGTGAATAAAGGGCTTGGAACGACGGCCAGAAAAGTTAAGTAATTAGTGCCGCGTTTGGGCCTAGTCCAATGCGTATAGTTCTAAAGTCTCGGCGGATGTGCTTACTGCGCAGAATGGAGTAATGAAGATGTCTGAATCTCTGAGCAACCAGCAGAAACGACTGCCCTTAGCAAATTTAATTATCGGGGGCGTTAATCGGTCAGCTACAACTTCGATTTTTGCCTACTTGTCGGAACATCCACAGATCTGCCCATCAACAATCAAGGAAACGAATTACTTTCTTCCTGTGCTGAAAGGAAGCGCTCTGGAGCCAATCGAGACCTATGCTGCGTATTTCAAACGCAGTAAGAACGAGAAGTACCGTATGGAAGCCTCACCGCGGTATATCTTTGGAGGCGCAAGCATAGCTAAGACAATCTATAGATACCTCGGGCGGATCCCGATCATATTCGTATTGCGCGATCCTGTCACCAGGATGGTGTCCTACTTTCAGCAGATGAAGCGCAGCGGAGAGTTGCCAGTCACCATGAGCATTGACGAGTATGCCCGGCGCGCTTTGGAAGAACTTCCCGCTGTCCTAGCTGCGAACAATGGGAAGCCAGTCGACGTCTATCGCGAGAGTATCTTTACTCGTGGTTTGGCCCAAGGGTTTTATGTGGACTATCTTGAAGGGTGGTATGAGGTATTCCCCGAGACTATCCACGTCAATTTCTTTGAGCATATATGTCGGAATTCACAGGCAGCCGTGGAGGAAGTGTGCAGGTGGCTGGGTTTGGATACGTCGATATATGAGAGCGTTGAGTTCACTCAGGAGAACCGTTCGATCGGACACAAGAACGCCACGCTATTCAAGATCGCTAGCCGTATCAACGACAGATTTGAGCCGTTTTGGAGAAAACACAAGAATGTCAAACGCCGGGTTAGGGATATTTATCTTCGGCTGAATGAAGAACGTTCCGGGGACAGCCCACTGTCACAGGACGTGCGTGCCGAGCTTGAGCGTGCCTATGCGTTTCGCAATCAGAAATTGCGGGCGATACTTTGCCAAAAGGGTTATCTGGACTTCCCAGCTTGGCTTCCTCGATCTCCAGAGGACTAAACTTCGAAATCGATATACCGATTGCTTCCGCTCATCGATGATTAATTTGGCCTCGGTACATATCTTGCAGGATTGTTGGATTTAGTTCTTCGTCCGCATGAGGGATTTTGGGGATCTTGAGCTCGGATTTCCGGTTCCACGCTCGGTAAAAGGCGAAGGTTCCTTGACACCAACGTAAACCACGCCCTGTCCCATCGTCGGGTTGAGTATCTGCGGTCCGCCAATACATTGCAGCCTTCTAGTTCATGACCCATCAGGCACACGACTCCCGCTCAGATGCAACCAAGTCAAGGTTAGTGGTACGTTGAGACGATGCAAATGCGCGCTTACGCTCAGGGATAATAGCGAGAGAGTATTCGGAACCCTAGACTTGAAAGCCGCTTTGTAGACCATACGAATTGAACCTATGAGCCCTTTGCCATGAAACCGCTGGTCTCAATTCTGATCCCCGCGTACAACTCCGAGGAGTGGATCGCCCATACGCTCCAATCCGCGATTACCCAAACCTGGCCGAGGAAAGAAATTATTGTGGTCGACGATGGGTCCACCGATCATACAGCCGAGGTGGCGCGCCGATTTTCTTCGAAAGAAGTATCGGTAGTCTCCAAAGAAAACGGAGGAGCCGCGGCAGCACGCAACAGCGCCTTGCAGCTCAGCCAGGGGGACTACCTCCAATGGCTGGATGCGGATGATCTTCTGGCCCCGGACAAGATTGAGAAGCAGCTGATGGCACTGAGAGAAGTCGAAGGCAAGAGGATGCTTCTGTCTTCACCTTGGGCCTATTTCAGCTATCGGACCAATCGCGCTCGCTTCGTTCCAACCTCGCTTTACCAAGACCTTTCCCCTGTCGAGTGGCTGCTAAGGAAAATGACCGAAAACCTTCATATGCAAACGGCAACTTGGCTGACCAGCCGGGAACTGGCCGAAGCCGCCGGCCCTTGGGATACAAGACTCATCAGCGACGACGACGGTGAATATTATTGCCGTGTGCTCCTAGCGTCCGAAGGAACTCGTTTCGTTTCGGAGTCGAAAGTATTCTATAGGATTACTTCCTCTAATCGCTGGAGCTACATTGGGACATCGGACAAGAAGAAAGACGCTATGCTTCTCTCGATAAAATTGCATATTCAGTACCTCCGATCGATCGAAGAAAGCCAACGTGTCCGAAGGGCTTGTTTGACCTACATGCAGAATTGGTACCATAATTTCTATCCGGAACGGCCGGACATTATTGCAGAGTTACAAGATCTGGCCGCCCAACTTCAGGGCCGCCTGGAAGTCCCCCGCTTGCGCTGGAAATATGCCTGGATGAAACCAATCTTTGGGTGGAAAACTGCGAAACAGGGTCAGATGGTGCTTCCACAGTTGAAGGCTTCTTTGTTGAGGTCTTGGGACAAGGCAATGTACAGGTTAGAGACTCGCGAACCAGTCACTAGCCACGCCACCCACGCTGAGCGCACACCCCGAAAGAGTTCAGGATAGGAGGGTACGATCTTGGCAAGTCCAACCCAACAAATAGATAAGATCAACGCTATCTGGAACGATCACCTGGAGGTTGCCAAGGCTCTTCCGGCGCTGGCCCCAGCCGTATCCAGCGCCGTTGACCTCGTGTATTCCTCGCTGGCTGCCGGCGGCCAGCTGCTTATCGCAGGGAACGGGGGATCAGCGGCCGACGCACAGCACATTGCCGCAGAACTGACCGGCCGCTTCTTAATTGAGAGGCGCCCTTTTCGGGCCCTCGCCTTGCACGCCAATACATCGAGTCTCACCGCGGTAGGCAACGATTATGGATACGATCAAGTATTTGCTCGCGAACTCACTGCGCATGCCCGGCCGGGCGATATACTGCTCGCGATTTCCACGAGTGGCAACAGCCCGAATATTCTGCGCGCAATCGAGGCGGCTCGCCAGTGCAAAGTCATCGTCATCGGCCTGACCGGTGAAACCGGGGGCCACATGCGAGCTGCGTGCGATCTTTGTTTGTGCGTTCCCTGCAAATCGACGCCGCGGATGCAGGAGATGCACATCACGATCGGCCACACGATCTGCGAGCTTCTAGAAGAAAGGCTGGCGGGGCATGAAACAAAATCTTCAAACTCGTGAAACAACTCTGTCTCCACGTATATTGCTAACAGCGCATTTTGTGGTGCTTCTATGCCAGAGTGCGATTAGATCATGACTGCAAAATTCAGTTCGATAGGACGCAGGCTACTTTCCGGTTCCGTGTTGCAGATCGGGAACCTGATCGCGACAGCTGTCGCCGCTTTCTGCGTGATGCCATTCATCGTACATCACCTCGGAGACCGGGTTTACGGATTCTGGGCCCTCGCAGCCTCTTTCATCGGCTACTACAGCCTGTTGGACTTCGGGCTCTCGAGCGCTGTCTCTCAATATATGTCTATTGCGATCGGGCGCAACGATGACACTGAATGCCGCGGGGTTTTCAACACAGCTTTGCGTATTAACCTTCTACTGGGCGGCATCGCCTTGCTCGTTACCGGAGCAATCGTGGCTGTTACTCCATGGTTTGCTCACAACCCCGCGGACGCCCATCTATTCCGAAGCGTGATAGTCATTCTGGGAGTTAATGCAGCGATTGGACTTCCTATGAGGGTTTACGGGGGTGTCTTATATACGAAATTTCGATTTGATATTCAGTCTTGGCTAACGATACTTGGGTTGGTTTTGCGCACAGGACTCATTGTTTGGGTAATTTTACTTGGATATGGACTGTTGGCATTAGCGTGGGTGACCTTGATAGCAACTCTACCGGTCAACATCCTACAGATTTGGTTCGCAAGGCGTGAGGCCTCGTGGGCCCGAATTGAAAGTAGGTCCGTCGAGCTAAAAATAGTAAAGAGTCTCTCTTCATATAGTATCTATACCTTTTTGGCATACATTGCCGACACCATACGATTTCAAATCGATCCGCTTGTCATTTCAGGTCTCATCGGATTGGCGATGGTGACACATTACAGAGTCGCTGGCGTGTTCGCGCAATACTATATGCAGATGATAATTTTTTCGGTGGGCATGCTGCAGCCGGTATTTAGCCGGCTCCATGGCGCGGGCGACCGGCCTGGCATTGAGAAGGTTTTCTTTTTCGGCACGAAACTTTCGTCTTGCATTTCCATTTTCATCTGCCTCGCTCTCATTGGGTGGGGAAAGCCATTTATCATTCGTTGGATGGGTCCAGCATATGAAGACGCATACTGGCCTCTGGTTGTGTTGTCGCTTGCCGTTCTACTCGACGTATGCCAGAAACCGTCGATCGATCTGTTATATGCAACATTCAATCATCGTTTTTACACTTATACGAATTGGGCTGAGGGACTTCTAAATCTTGGGTTTAGCCTAGCTCTTGCCCGACCAATGGGAATTCTCGGCGTGGCGATGGGAACATTGATAGGCGCATTTCTTATTCGAATCGTTCTGCAGCCTTGGTGGGTGTGTAGGGTGAACGGAATCCCATACGGTATGTACATGAGATTCATCGGACGAAATTTGTTGTATTGCAGCCTACTGATGTTAACTGCCACGGCAGTTTCGGCGTGGGGTCTTCGACCGAGTTATCCCCTTTTGGTAGCTTCGGCGACTTGCGCAACGGCGATATACGCAATTGGATCATGGCTGGTGGTCTTTAATTCGGTCGAGCGGGGGTATTTCAAGGCGGCCTTGAGAAGAAAGTATGATCAGGAAACTCCTGGCCCAGTAGCCGTGGGTGTGGCAGTTCCGTGAAAAATAACAGAGTCGTAAAAGTCTCTGCCACGCGGCTGCAGGCTTGTAAGAGTTCTCACCATCCGCCTGACTTCGGAACCTGGTACGCTGCCATTCATGGATAATCCGACGCAAGTCACGGTGATCTTGTGCACGCATAACCGCGCCCGAAGTTTAGCCGCGGCTCTGGAGAGTGTTGTTGCGCAGACTCTTTCGAAGCTAGTGGCCTGGGAAATATTGGTTGTCGATAACAATTCGAGTGATGAAACGCGTCAGGTGATTAAGGATTTCCAACGTAGGTATCCAGAGCGAATCCGCTACTTATTTGAGCCACAGCAGGGCATATCTCATGCCCGCAATTCAGGCGTTCGGGATGCGCGCGGCGAGATTCTGGCCTTCATCGATGATGACGAAACGGCCGCTCCTGGGTGGCTTCAAAATCTTACGGCGAATCTATATGACTGTGAATGGTCTGGAGCCGGGGGACGCATTCTGCCGTCGTGGAATTGCTCTCGTCCGCCGTGGCTTTCGGACCAGAGCCCGTTCACATTAGCCCCTTTGGCGGTATTCGACGCAGGTACCGAAGCAGGGCAACTAACCAAAACTCCTTTCGGTGCCAATATGGCATTCAGAAAGGAAGTGTTTGACGCGTGCGGCGGGTTTCGGACCGATTTGGGTCGTGTTGGCAAAGGAATGCTCAGCGGAGAGGATACCGAGTTTGGCCGCCGTGTGCTCGCTTCTGGGCGGCGGCTGCGCTACGAGCCGTTAGCTTTCACCTATCACCCTGTGGACGAGATTCGCGTGAACCAGAAATATTTCCTGAAATGGTGGTTCAACAAAGGGCGGTCCGACGTTCGGGAATTTAGGAACCAGCCTAAAAACACCCACCTCCTCGGAATCCCAATCCGATTGTTACGAGGTCTCGTACCGCAAGCAGCGCGATGGATACTTGCCGTCGAGCCATCGCACCGTTTCATTTGCAAACTCAGAGTCTGGGTTTCTGCAGGGCAAGTTTTTGAGTACTATCATCAATCGCTCGACGCGAAGCGAAAGAAAACAGAAAGCAATAGCAACTTTTGGCCGCCGGCGGAGAGTGGCCGGTGACGTCGAGTGTTTTCTTTGACTTTCAGCTTCTCAACCTTCTCCGAGAACATTTTACGGAACAACACACGGAATCCGTCCCGGCTGTCAGCTTGGGTGCCGTAACCGCCGGGCACCGGCGCGATATCTTTAGAGACATCGCTGAGATTCTACAAGACGAAGTGAGGAAAAAATAATGGAGAAAAACGTACAGACCTACGATAAGTTTCTTGAGGAATACGGCTCGGAGGACGCGGTACGCAAATACACCGCGGGGACAGCAGGCTTCGGGATCAACCACCTGCTGCGCAACGATTATGCCAGGGTATATCTAGGCGCCGTGGATTCCTACTTGCAGACCTCACCGCCGCGCTCTCTGCGCCTGCTAGAATTCGGTTGTGGCGGAGGGATGAACATCATCTGTCTGGTCTCACTTCTGGAGCAGAAGGGAGTTCCGGTGGAATGTGCGTACGGGACAGACTTCTCGCCGCGCTTGGTGGAATCCGCGTCGCAGGAGGCCAAAACGTCTTTAGCACCTTCCCTTGCGAAAAAACTGAGCTTCTACGTTGCTCGCAACGAGCGGCTGGCGGAAGACCTGGCCGCGGCGCGCGGCAAGTCACTCGAAGAGCTCGTCGGTTTCTTTGACCTAATCGTGGGAGTGAACACATTTCGATATTGCCATCGGCTCGGAAAGGAACAGGATTGTGCCGCAGACATCTATCGCTTGTTGCGACCCGGAGGAGTATGCGTCAACATCGACATGAATAATCGATTTCCCGCGTTTCGAAGCAATTTTAAACGCTCGGTCGAGGATTCCACCGAGTGCTATGTGCCCACTCTTGAGGAATACACCTTTCCGTTCAAGGCAGCCGGATTCGAGATCAGGAGGAAGGAAAATTTCTGCTGGATACCACACTCAGCAGGGCGCGCTCTTACACTCTCCTGCCGGCTCCTGAGCCCCATGTTCAATCTTGTGGCTCGCAGCCGCGCTATGCGCTCCCTAGTGGTAGCGCGGAAACCCGCCTAGGAGAAGTGCAACCCAAACTTCGATCAAGAGGAATTATTCTTGGCAAGACTTGCAATCATCCTGCATACAGGCAGCCCTGGATCGAGGGAGCTGCGGCTCGGCCGTATTCTCGATTTCTTCGGAGTGCCTTGGAAGCTGGTTGAAGTCTATAAGCTAGGGGACTTGGACGGGAGTTGTTCGGACTATGCCATGTTCGGATCGATCCGCGCGGTCGCAGCCTTGCTGAAAGAGTGCCGAGGAGCAAACTGTCCAGGTTTGGGGCCGACCGCTTTGTACGCGTACCTAGACGACGAACGAAGTCTCTGCGTAAGTGCGCTCCAATCTTCGTTCGGGGATGCAAATTTGTTACTGAAAGAGGCGCCTGAAGGTAATCTTTCACTTAGTGTATCCGACGAGCTGGTCGATTTGGTCGGACCAATGGCCGGTCTCACACTCTCATTGCGATTGAGGGCTGAAGATGCCGTTCTGGCTGGCGCCCAGACCGCTGGAGAATCGACATTTGCGACCGTCATCTTGGCCGGAGATGCCCCGGTCTTCCTTCGGTTTCAGCACAAGGACGCTTCCGTTTTCCTCTGCACAAGCTCGCAAATGATTGACATCGACCAATCTATCGGCCAAGGGTTCTACGACGTCAAAGACGATTTCTGCTCCGTTGTTCCCCTCGTTATGTTCATTAGATACATATTCCGTGAAGTTGCCTGGCGACCGCAAGAGCTCGGCGCTTGCGTAATCATTGACGATCCTCTGTTGAAATCGCAGTATGGGTTTTGCAATTTTGCGAACCTGTGCGATCTCATGCGAGGACACGGGTTCACGACAAACATTGCCTTTATCCCGTGGAACTGGCGACGCACGTCTCCTGCTGCCAGCAAGTTCTTCAGGGATCAGTCGGGGCTTTTCTCCGTTTCAATTCATGGCTGTGATCATACCGCAGGCGAGTTTGGAGCGAGATCGCTTGAAGTCTTACATACTAAAGCCCGGCTAGCTCGAACCAGAATGCGAAGTCATGAAGCCCGGACAGGCATAAAACACGATTCCATCATGATCTTCCCGCAGGGGGTTTTCTCCTCCGGATGTCCCGAAGTTCTCCGGCGGAACGGTTTTCTTGCCGCAGTCAATACCGAGTTAGTCCCCGTCGACTCCCAAAATGCTCGGACGCGAATTAGGGACGTTTGGGACGTCGCCATCATGACCTACGGTGACTTCCCGATTTTCACACGAAGGTACGTTTTCCATGGTTTGGAGAACTTTGCCTTCGACCTTCTCCTAGGGAAACCCTGCTTGATCGTGACCCACCATGACTCCTTCAAGGATGGCGGCACAGCGCTGATCGAATTGGTTAAGAAACTCGGGTCCCTCAACTGTTGCCTTCGTTGGCGCCCGCTTGGACAGGTAATCCGAATGGCCTGTCGCCGCCGAGCCAATGGTGTGGGCGCGGAAGAGGTGGAGATGTACGGAAATGAACTAATAATCAGCAATCCCTTGGATCAGGCGATCGATGTAACAATACGTAAGAGAAAAAGCCACGATGATCCTGTTTCCGAAATACTGTGCGACGAAAAGTCGATCACGTGGGCGACTGACATCGAACACGTTATCTTTGGGGAAAAGATCGGGTCCCATAGCGAAAAACGCTTCCGAGTAGTCTATCGAGGGCAGGCCCATACCGAGAAAGTTCGCCGGTCGCTTCGCTTCGAGCTGAGTGTGGCCGTCAGGAGGATCCTTTCCGAACTCAGGGACGACTATCTTTCCAGAAGTCGATTCCCAAGGGGTCCCGCAAATAGGTTGAAAAGCGTGTCCAGAAAGGCCATTTAGGACAGTCGGGGATCAGACACTTGGAGTGGTGATCGGAATCCCCAGGAACGGATCTCAGTGTCTACACTTCTGGCTTGATGCCAGTATCAATTACCCTACATCCGTTTGATTGGCTCCGGAATTTGATCGCTTGCGGAGGGTTCGTTAGGACTTACTAGCGCTTACAAGGATGAGCAGTCTACTGCCCACATATACGGTCCAGAGGGTTTCCCGCTTCTGTTGCTATCAAGTTGATCCGACAACTGATGCGCGGTGGGCGGAACTTGTAGCGCGTCACCCCAGTTCTTCCGTGTTCCACACGGTAGGCTGGCTTAAGGCGCTTCAACGCACTTACAGGTATGCGCCGGTAGTGTTCACGACATCGCCGCCGACGAGTGATTTGAAGAATGGGCTTGTATTCTGTCACATTGACAGTTGGCTCACCGGAAATCGTCTTGTATCGCTACCATTTTCAGATCATTGTGAACCGCTTTGCGACTCAGCGGAGGACGTGAACTTCTTGATCGGATACTTGCAAACCGCGTTCGTGCACCAGAAATGGAAATATCTGGAGCTCCGTCCAATTAGCGGGAATTTCGGAAAAGCGGGTGACAATATCGCCTTTCAGCCTACGGCTACGTATTTTTTGCATCGGCTTAGTCTCCGTCCAAATTTAAACAGTCTGTTCCAGAGCCTGGACAGAGATTCTGTACAGCGCCGGATTCAACGTGCTCAAAGGGCCGGTCTAGTTGAGAAATGCGGCAGGTCCGACGAACTTCTGAGGGAATTCTATGCGCTCTTTATAATAACGCGACGCAGGCACCGCTTGCCCCCTATACCATATGCTTGGTTTAAAAACCTAATTCAGTGCCAAGACGAATCGCTAGAGATTCGTCTAGCCTACAAGGATAAAACTCCAATTGCTGCCATTCTCACTTTGAAGTGCAAAGACGTCATCTACTACAAATACGGATGTTCTGATACGCGATTCAATCATTTTGGGGCAATGCCGTGGCTTTTGTGGAGGGCGATCGAATCCGGGAAATCGAACGGAGCAAACGAATTTGACATGGGACGGACGCAGGAGGACAACGTAGGTCTTCTTACGTTCAAGAGTCACTGGGTACCCCGGCCCGATCGACTAGTGTATTGGAAATTTCCTGACTCTTCTGCTGCGGATTCATTCGATCGTTGGAAATTAAACATGGCGAAACGCTTATTTTCCTGCATGCCTGACAGATTACTGACCATTACTGGAAGGCTGATCTATCGCCATATCGGGTAAGAGTGTTGAACGTCGACCGTTCGCAATATTGCAACAAGAAAGAGGTCGAGCAGGGCCGCTAGGCCGATTGTGCGGCCTGCAAATTGAGGAACAAAGCCACTAAGGGACGCAACAGATCGATTTAATTCGTCCCTGGCAAGTTTTTCGAAGTGGAACGAAGAGGCTAAACCGAACCGTGATTCGCGCTCTCTTAGACTATTATCGTTTTCCCGCTGACTTGTTCAGCAACATATCTCTAACGATTGATTCCGCCTCCGGAGAAAGCGGCTTCTTTCAATTTGGCGAAAACAATATTTGCTACGGGCGAAATCGATCCGGTGTCTCAGTGGATGTGGCAGGCGCCGGCAAATTCGACGCTTCGAAAGATATTCGCGCCGAAGGCAAAACGATTCGGCTCCCTTTTGACTTTATTGAGGTGATCGAGAATCTTCGACGGGAACGCTATCGGCGGAATATGATTACGGGAAACAAATCATTTTCCGCGAGTAAACCAGTCCGCGGGCTTTACTACCTCATCCGAGAGTGGTTGCCCGTTTGGCTTCGACGCCAATTACAGAAAATTTACCTCCGTGATTGGAAGGAATTGCCGTTCCCGGCTTGGCCGGTAGATTTCACCGTGGATAATCTCCATGAGGAGTTCTTGCGGCTGTTCATGGATACCAGCGAAACAAAAAAAGTTCCCTTCATCTGGTTTTGGCCGGAGGGCGCGTCAGGTTGCCTAATCATGACGCACGACGTGGAGACTTCCGCGGGCCGCGACTTCACCTCTAAGCTATTAGCCCTTGATGCTTCGTATGGAATAAAGGCATCGTACCAGGTCATCCCGGAAGAGCGCTATAAAGTTCCCGATGACTATGTAAAGCAGATTCGGTCCCGCGGTTGTGAGCTCAATGTACACGACCTGAGTCATGACGGGCGGTTATATCAAAAGCGAGATATATTCCTTCAGCGAGCCAAGAGAATTAATGAATATAACAAGAAATTCAACGCGCGCGGTTTTCGTGCGGGGGTTATGTACCGCGATCTCGATTGGTACGAAGCATATGATTTTTCCTACGACATGTCTGTGCCCAACGTTGCCCATCTGGAGCCTCAGCGTGGCGGCTGCTGTACGGTGATGCCGTTTTTTGTCGGTAAAATCCTCGAACTGCCTCTCACCACTACGCAAGATTATTCGCTGTTCTACATCCTGAACGACCACTCAATTGATCTGTGGAAGACGCAATTAGATCTGATTAGACAAAGAAATGGATTGATGAGTTTCATCGCCCATCCGGATTATTTAATCAACCGAAAAAACCGCAGCGTGTATGAAACGCTGCTTAAGTACCTCCGACAGATGGTTGTCCGCGAAAACATTTGGGCCGCCTTGCCTGGGGATGTGGATCGCTGGTGGCGGGCAAGAAGTCAGATGAAAGTAGTGCCGAGCGAAGGCGGATGGGAAATTGTAGGCCCCGAAAAAGAGCGGGCTCGGCTGGCCTACGCTGTTTTGGACGGCGGCCGCGTGAAGTATGAAATCGCTCGAGTCGCTCAAGAAAACGTGCATAGGTAATCCCTATAGCGCGGGCTGAGCTAGAGGGTTTTATTTTAACCACGCTCAGTTCAGTGAGGTACTTCGTAACCTGGCGAAATGCCATTTTTCCAACAGGAATTTGCCTTCACAAGACCAAGGTTCCCGAGCTGAGTATCTAATGAGTGCAGCGGCAGCGGGTCTACCCTTCTCGGTTCCACCGTTTCAGGAGGCGAGCTCCAAGAGGTGACCTATTTTGCTTAATTACCGTGACTACATCTGCATCAGTACCCGAATTTCGACTATCTCGGCGCTTTCAGGGGATTACAATCAAACGGAATGGGTATGACCACAGTTGATGTCGCCATTCTCGGAGCTGGACCTTACGGACTCGCGGCGGCCGCGCATCTGCAACAAATCAAGGGCCTGGACCTGCACATCTTCGGCGAGCCGATGGAATTTTGGAAAGCGCACATGCCTGAAGGCATGCTCTTGCGATCGCCCTGGGAGGCATCACATATCTCAGATCCCCAAACAGCGCTAACGATGGACGCATTTGGTAATGAGATCAGCGCTCCCGTACCCAGGCCAATTCCGCTCGATCGATTTGTCGAATACGGGCTCTGGTTTCAGCATAAGGCCGTCCCGGAGATCGACCGGCGTAGAATCACTCGCATCGAAAGGGATTCCAACGGCTTCCGTTTGACGCTCAACAATGGTGGGCAATTCTACTCGCACCGGGTTGTTGTCGCCGCGGGGATTGGATCGTTTGCTCGCCGGCCAAAGCAATTCGAAGGATTGCCGCCCGAGCTCGTCACGCACGTCTCCGATCAAAGAGACGTGCGTCGTTTCATCGGGAAACGAGTTGTCGTTATCGGTGCTGGACAGAGTGCTCTCGAATCGGCAGCTCTGATACGCGAAGCCGGCGGAGACGTCGAGGTGATTGTTAGAGCACCGGATGTGCACTGGCTCGGGTGGCGGGCACGATTGCAAAAACTTGGCCCCATTGCCAAGCTCCTATATTCCCCGTTTGACATTGGGCCCGCCGGCATCAGTCGCATTGTCGCCGTTCCGGATGCTGTGAAGTATTTCCCGCGAAGTGTTCAAGACGCTTTTCGCAGGAGGGCCCTGCGTCCGGCCGGAGCCCGGTGGCTCGCGGATCGATTTCAGGATATTCCCATTTCGAAGGGTCGCTTCGTGGAGTCTGCAGTACCGTTAGGTGGTAGGCTGCGTATTCGCTTGAACGACGCAAGTTTTCGAGATGCGGACCATGTTCTTCTTGGTACCGGTTATCGGGTGGATGTTGCGCGTTATCCGTTTTTACCTTCCGAGCTGAGCCGAGGTGTGGCGCAAGTCAACGGCTTCCCGAGGCTGACGGCAGGTTTCGAATCCTCGATTCCGGGCCTTCATTTTCTCGGTGCGCCTTCTTCATGGAATTTCGGTCCGTTGATGTTTTTTGTTTGCGGTACCGACTACGCCGCGCGAAGACTCGCCCGGCACATTGCCACTTCTGCATCGCGAAACGGATCTAAGTGAAACTCTCCTGATATGTCGAATAACGCAATACGGCAATCGGCCAGCAACCGAGTCGGAGCGGTAGTGGTCGGCGGTGACTTCCATGGACTGGGGATCATTCGGAGTCTCGGACGCCGTGGCGTGCCTGTCTGCGTTGTAGACGATGAGTACTCCATCGGACGTTTTTCAAAATACGCGACGTTTACCGTGCGGTCCCCGAACCTCCGTAAGGAGAAGGAAACGGTCGATTTCCTCATTGAGATGGGTCATCGGATGAACTTGAAAGGCTGGGTCCTTTTCCCTACGCGCGACGAACATGTGGCCGCCTTCTCTCGCCATAAGCAGTTGCTTTCGGAATTGTTTCGCGTTCCCACACCAGATTGGGAAATCACCAAGTGGGCTTGGAACAAATGGAATACTTATTGTTTGGCACAGAAGTTGGGCATACCCACTCCACGCACTTGGTGTCCGCGCACAGTTCACGACATTGACCGCATCGATGCGGAATTTCCTCTAGCCATAAAACCGTCCGTCAAAGAGGACTTCTTCTATGCCACCAGGGCCAAAGCCTGGAGAGCCGAGAATCGAGATGAGCTCAAGGAAATGTTTCAAAGGGCCGTGGGCCATGTGGGTTCAAACGAGGTTCTGGTTCAGGAAATAATCCCCGGAGACGGCACTACTCAGTTCTCTTCTTGCGTGTTCATGAAGAATGGAGTCGCCATCGGAAGCATGGAGGCGCAACGCTGGCGCCAACATCCTCCTGAGTTTGGCCGCGCGGCCACTTTTGTTGAAAGCATCGAGCTTCCCCGTGTTGCAGAGCCTACGCTGAAGTTCCTTCGCGCGATTAACTATTACGGCTTGGCAGAAACTGAATACAAGCTCGATCCTCGGGATGGAGAATATAAGCTGCTGGACGTGAATGCCAGGACATGGGGATTTCATGCCCTTGGATCACCCGCGGGCGTGGATTTTTCCTACCTCTTGTACGCGGATCAGGTGGGAGAGTCTGTGGAGGCATGCCATGGCCGTTCCGGCATAGGTTGGATACGGATGGTCACAGACCTACCCACTAGTCTTGGAGATATTTTCGCGAGGCGGCTTGACGTAAGGACCTACTTACGTTCTCTGAAGGACTTCAATATTGAGTCGGTCTTCAACGCCGAAGATATTCTTCCGAGTCTGGCGGAGATTGCATTGCTTCCTTATCTAGCTGTCAAACGAGGCTTCTGATTGATCGCGACGACCAAGTTTTCCAGGCGACTCGCTTTGAAGTCTTAGTCAGTCTTACTTTTCATTGGTCGCTTGCTTTTCCACGTGCTTCCAGTCGAAGTAATGCGCCGTCCAGGATTTTCCTTCTACCACGACGGCTGCGGCATATCGGGGCTCCGGGAGGTCGGAAGGAACGAAAGACTGGATTCTCCAGCGCGATTCGTCGGCACTGGAAAGTTCAGCAGGGCTGTCAGGTGAGAGTGAAACGCAAAAGCTGTCGAGCGGAATGTGCAGTCCATCGCCCCTAGCTTTGATGTAAGCTTCTTTCCGAGTCCAGCACAGAAAAAAACCTTCGGCTCGCCTTTCAACCGAGAGTCTGTTCAAATCATCGACTTCCTTCAAGGAGAAATAGCGCTTCGCTATTTCCTCATTTGCGAGCTCGGGCCGGATTAGCTCAATATCGATTCCGATTTCACGTTCGCGAGCTATTCCCATCACCGCGAGTCCATGCGAGTGCGAAAGGTTGAAACAAAGAGGATGCCGCGATCCGCCGCTGGAGATTGCAGGCTTGCCGCGTGGACCATAAACGAAATCAATGGCTTGTGGCGTACATTGAAGGTACTTCCCGAGTACATCGCGAAGAATTCCGCGCGCGGCGATGAATCGATTTCGGTCCTGTTCAAAAATAAATCGTTCCGCGCGCGCCTTTTCATCGTCCGCGAGTGTTCCTTTGAGACGCTGTAACGCCTGCGGACCAATCTCCAGCGAAGCACGCCAGACGTGGACTTCATTGTCAGCCAATTGGGGGGCGACTGGGGATGGCCACTCGTTCGTCGCGCTCATATGTGTCGGACCCGGGCAGCTAAAATCTGAAACTTTTCTGATTCCTTGGGGTTTTTAGACTCGTCTGCCATGAGTCCTAAATGCATTGGTACGATGGTACTCTTGTAAGCAGCTAATCTCCTATGTATCATTGTGTTGCAGCCTAGCAACGCCAGATTGCATTTGCTATCTTGCGGGTCCTGGTGTATGTCCTTAAGTAAGTTGAGCCCTATGGTCACAGACGATACGACCTCACAGACCTCTCCGCTGTTCAGCGTGATTATAGGGGCGTACAACGATTGGACACCACTAGATAACTGTCTAGCCTCTCTAGCGCAGCAAACCGGGCCAACCTTCGAAGTGATTGTCGTGGACGACGGAAGTACGGAACCTGTCCCCGAATTCATTCGCCGCTGGGAACGCTCTTACCCGTTGACAATTGCCAGACAGCCCCACGCGGGCGTCGCAGCCGCCAGGAATCGTGGGATCCAGATATCTAAAGGCTCGGTCCTGTTATTCGCGGATGCTGATTGCAGGCTCCAAACAAACAGCTTGTCAGCCCTCTCTGCAACTATCGCTGACTTACCAAAGCACAGTTGCTTTCAACTACGCCTGGTTGGCGATTGTTCCACATTCGTTGGCAAAACGGAGGAGCTACGTCTTGCAACGCTCCAAGATCATCTCCGAGAGCCAAATGGCTGCATTCGATATTTAAATACTGCTGGCTTCGCGATTCGGCGATCAAGAGTGAATGCCGAAGGTTTTGCGTTTGAGCCTGCCGCGATTAGAGCCGAAGACACTCTTGTGTTGGCCAACCTGATGCAGGGCGGTGAACTTCCATATTTCGCTGTGAATTCAGTTATCCAACATGTGCCTTCGCTATCGCCAATAGATTACTTCCTCAAGGCCATCTGGTCCGCCTACCGAGAAGGCAGCACGTACGATATTATCGCTTCGATGGGAGTTAGAGTACGAGCGAACCATCGCGAGCGCTTAAGCATGCTCTCGTCCATGTGGAGAGCATCCGAACAGCGATCAATCAGCAGATCGGCTTGTTTGATGCTCGCGACCAGGCAATCTGTGCGTCTGATGACATCGTATATTTACCGATTTCTTCACGGAACCGTCCGACTCTCACATCGCGACTATTTATTCTTGGAAGACGCCGCTTCACGCCGCCTAAGCGCGCTAGCTTTGTCGAATAGCACGCGCATACAAATTTCTGACTCTCTAGGTTCTAGATACCAAACCAAGGCTCGATAGAACCGCTTGAAAAGAGTTCTTAGATCGCGCGCCCGGTCGGGAAAACACACGGGCTTCCTTGGGATGTTTGATGGTTCTCGCGCGACGCATTCTGCGGTGTACTCTACAGTACAATCGGGTCTATTTTGGGAAATACATTTCCATATGCAACACCCGAGACCGACGACTAAACAGCTCCAGATCGGCGATAATTCATTTATTTTCATAGTGTTTTATGGGCTCTCAGGTGGCCCAAGAATTGCACAAACCGCTCTCAGCTATGCCACTTGGGAATGATTTTGAGTTGCGAGTAACGAATTGCTCCGGCATTGAAACCACATGGAAGCAGAAGTGACGCCCACGACCAACATAATGGCGGAGCGTATTGCTGCGTTAGCAAGTGCCCCCATCAACGCCGTTGAGGACGACACTACAGGACAACTGAGCCGGATTTGGCAGGAACTGCTCGGCGTTGAGTCTATCGGTCTCGATCAGAATTACTTTGACCTAGGTGGGGATTCAGTTCTCGCTGTTCACTTGTTCGCTGAAATTGAAAAGGTATTCAAAGTTAAGCTGCCGCTGGCGACGCTCTTCGAAGCTCCCACCATCCAGGACCTAGCTGGAATTCTTCGCAGCGAAGCTCCATCAAACCGGTGGTCGTCACTGGTCGCAATTCAAGATTCTGGTTCACGTCCTCCATTTTTCTGCGTTCATGGTGCCGGGGGAAACGTTCTAATTTATCGCGAACTTTCACAAAATTTGGGCTCGGACCAGCCGTTCTACGGATTGCAATCCCAGGGCTTGGACGGCGCCGAGCCGCCGCTCACAAGAATCGAAGACATGGCGACCTTGTATGTGGAGGCCATCCGGCGCAAGAAACCTCATGGCCCTTACCTGCTCGGCGGATATTGTGGCGGCGGGTTGATTGCATTTGAGGTCGCCCAGCAACTGCGAAGCGCGGGCGAGGAAATTGCCCTGCTAGCATTATTGGATACCATGAACTTTTCTCAGATTTCTCCCCTCTCGATTTGGAGCCGCGGCTACTACTCCTGCCAACGCATCTGGTTTCATGCGGCTAATTTCCTGCGCCTCGATTTCAAAGGGCAAGTCAGTTTCTTCCGCGAAAAGACTCAGGTGCTGAGGAATCGTCTGCCAGTGTGGTGGGGAATGCTACTTGGCAAGTTCGAGAAAAATCCTAGGTCAACTAGGTCAGAATCTCGCGTCCTTGGAAATATCTGGCAAGCAAATGATCTTGCTTGTCAAAGGTACGTTCCCAAATCTTTTCCTGGAGTTGTCACGGACTTTCGGCCGTTGAAACAATATCGAGCCTTCGACAAGCCGGATACGAAATGGGATCGGCTGGCGCTGCAAGGACAAACAGTCGTGGTTCTTCCTGTTTATCCCGCCGGCATGCTTCTCGAACCATTCGTCAAGCAACTTGCTGTCGCCCTGCGAAAAGCCATCGACGATGCGATTCGTAAATGACAGGACCTTCTAACCTCCTGTAGTTTTGATGCGCCAGCAATTTGCGTACCCCGCACAAACGACGGTCGGAGTATTGTTAGCGAAGCACGCTCCCAAAGACGATCACGCAATGAGCACAGCCTTTGTATTCTAAACCGTTCTATAGCACGCACTCAGTTGAGAGGACTTGAATGGCGGTCGTAAAAAATTGGTCTAGGACCTGGACCTTCTTCGAGGATGCCTGGCATGAGGGCAACGTCCCAATCATGGGTCCTCGCACACACGCCGCGTGGCTCTGTTCCGTGGTGTTTGATGGCGCGCGATATTTTGAAGGGGTTGCGCCTGATCTCGAGCTGCACTGCGCGCGCGTGAATGAGTCCGCTGCGAAGCTATTCTTGAAGCCTACAGTTTCGACGGATACTTGGGTCAAACTTGCGCGAGAGGGCTTCACTCGCTTCGATAAGGATGCCGCTCTCTACATCCGTCCTATGTATTGGGCGGAAAACGAAGGGCCCTGGGTTCAAGCGCACGATCCCGAATCGACTCGCTGGTGTTTGTGTATTTACGACGCGCCCATGCGTCCCCCGAAGGGTTTCTCCGTCACATTGTCTCCGTATCGCAGGCCCACAATCGAAACCATGCCGGTCGACGCTAAAGCCGGGTGCTTATATCCCGCCAACGCGCGCGCTCTCTTCGATGTGCATGCGCGAGGCTTCGACAACGCCATTGTCTGTGACATGCTCGGAAACGTGGCGGAGCTGGCTACGTCTAATATTTTCATGGCGAAGGACGGTGTGGTGTTTACACCCATTGCGAATGGAACTTTCTTGGCGGGAATCACCCGCCAACGTGTGATCGGATTATTGCGAGGAGCTGGAGTAACTGTGGTGGAAAAAACCCTCACATACAAAGACTTCACGCAAGCTGACGAGATATTCTCTACTGGAAATTACTCTAAAGTTGTCCCTGTGACGCGCATCGATGATCGTACACTGCCATTTGGTCCCTTGTATGCCAAAGCACGAGAGCTTTATTGGGCATTCGCGCATTCTTGATCCAGGTTTTGCCGAAAGCCTTGAGCTAGTTTCACGATCAGTGATGCGCTGTTCCCTGCTCGAAGCGAAGTTTCTTAAATTCAGCCCGACAGTTGCCGCGTGATGCACAAGTCCACCTCAAGCCTGGCCGAAGTGTTGACCCCCATTTGGGAGCGTGTGCTGGTGCGTCCCGGGATTCGCACCGACGACAATTTCTTTGATCTGGGTGGCGATTCCTTGCTCGCCGTGCAGCTGTTTTCAGAAATTGCGCGAGTGTGCGGCAGAGAACTCGCACCCGTTACGATTTATTGCGCCCCCACGATCGCTGCCCTGGCGGATATTCTCGAAGAGCCGTCGGCTCCGCGGTTCCCTCCGCTTCTACAACTAAAAGAGGGTGTTGGAAGTCCGGTTTTTCTCGCCCACGGCCTCGGCGGCACGGCCATGGACTTTTTCCAGCTTGTGAAACACCTCCAAACTCGAAGACCCATATATGGCATGCAAGCGAAAGGTACGGACGGGGTGGACGAGCCATTCGACCGCATCGAAGACTTGGCAAAGTTTTACCTCGACGCAATCAAGGACCTGCAGCCTCACGGACCCTACTTTCTCGTCGGTTACTCGTTAGGTGGCCTCGTAATGCTGGAAATGGCTCAGCGCTTAATCGAAAAAGGGGAAAAGGTCGCGCTGCTGACCATGCTTGAAAGCTATCCACACCCGCGTTTTCTTTCACTAAAGGAACGCGTTCGACTCGGCACGCGTTTGGCCAACCAACGCGCGTCCACAGTCGGGAAATTGCCGATACGCGATGCGCTTTCTTACATCATTCATCCCTCCGCACGCCGGTTGTATGTCTCGCGAGATAACAATGGGGGAGCGCCCAGTCAAATACCTGCTGGCGCAGCTCATACACCAGCCATGCAGCGCGCGCGCGAACATGCTTATCGGGCCTTAACGCGCTACCGACCCCATTTCTACAACGGCGAAATCAAATTCGTCAGGGCCGAAGTCCTAACCGACTACCCTGATGATCCTGAAGCGGTTTGGTCCCATCTCGCTGCAAAGTTTCAGGTCGCGACTGTGCCGGGCGATCATTTGGGAATTCTCGGCACACACTTCGAGAGTCTTGCTGCCGTCGTTTCCCGCGATCTGAATGAAGCTTCCTCTTAGTCGCAAAACCGGTATGCTGGCTCATCGGCCCGGGAGCAAACTGCAATAACATGAATGGTGCAGAAAGTCTGGTTCGCACGCTGGTCGCTGGAGAAGTCGACACCTGTTTCACGAATCCGGGCACCTCGGAAATGCATATCGTTGCCGCGCTGGACCACGCGACAGAGATGCGTTGCGTGCTCGGTCTTTTCGAAGGTATCGTCACGGGGGCCGCGGACGGCTACGCGCGCATGACCGGAAAACCGGCGTGCACGCTTTTGCATCTTGGTCCAGGCCTGGCCAATGGTGTTGCAAACCTGCACAACGCGAGCCGGGCGCAAGTGCCGATCGTTAATATAGTCGGCCAGCATCCTGCATATCATTTGCGCTACGACGCGCCGCTTAATTCTGATATCGAGGCGATTGCTCGTCCCTATTCCAAATGGCTTCGAACGTCGGCCGCTTCGTCCGAGCTTGGCCGCGACACCGCTCAAGCAATCATCGCCGCGCGCACAGTTCCAGGGCAAGTCGCCACGCTGATCGTTCCCGGGGACGTGGCCTGGACCGACGGTGGCGTCGTCGCAGACATTCCCGGTGTACGGCGTGCCGGTCTGCCCGCTACTGAATCCGTTGATCATGCCGCGTCCATGCTTCGGTCCGGGTTGCCCGCAGCGCTATTGCTTACGGGAAATGCTCTGTATGGTGAAGGCCTCGAATCGGCTGGACGCATCGCGGCGGCCACCGGCGCCACGCTGCTAGCGCCCTATCCCATTGTGCGCGTTCAACGCGGTGCCGGTTTCCCCGCGGTGCAACGGATTCCCTATATGCCGGAGCAGGCGGTGGAGTTCCTGAAAGATATTTGCAAGCTCGTTCTGATCGGCGCGACCGCTCCCGTTTCCTACTTTGCGTATCCCGGCAGGAGCAGCGAGCTCACTTCACCAGAATGTGAGATATACGCGCTGGCCAAACCCGGCGAAGATTACGTAGGCGCACTAGAGGCGCTAACAGCGGCATTGTCGCTCGACGCCAAGAAAATATTGGCAACGGGGAAGGTCGAGCGGCCGCCGCAACCAAGCGGCGAGATTACTTTGCAAGGCCTTGCTATCGCCGCGGGGACGCTTCTCCCTGAGAATACGATCGTGGTTGACGAAGCCATGACGTCGGGCCGTGGCATGATGGCTGCAACGGTGGGATCGCCCGCCCACGATTGGCTCGGAAATACAGGTGGATCGATCGGCATCGCCCTGCCATTGGCTGTAGGCGCGGCGGTCGCCTGCCCTGATCGTTCCGTGTTGTGCCTCACTGCGGATGGAAGTGGAATGTACACCGTGCAAGGACTATGGACCATGGCGCGCGAAGGTCTCCACGTAACTACCGTGGTTTTTGCCAACCGAACTTACGCTGTACTGCAGAGAGAATTTTCAGGCCTTGGCGTCGGCGCACCGGGACCTCGGGCGTCAGCTTTGTTCGACATCGGCCGCCCCACCCTCGACTGGGTTCACCTGGCCAAAGGAATGGGCGTACCGGCCAGCCGCGTCACCACACTGGACGCATTCGCAAAAGCGCTGAAAGAGGGATTTGAAAGCCGCGGACCTTCGTTGATTGAGGTTCCGCTATAGAAGTGCCTCTAAGAAAATCGCAAGTATCAATTTGTCTTGAAGAAGTTTATCGAGTCCTTGACTCAGGAGCTGGTGACGCTGCCATCTTGCTGAGCTCCTCCTTCCGGACTTTGCCGGTTGGAGTCAGAGGCATTTCGCGGACCAGCAAAATCTGGGAAGGTCGCTTATACGGAGCCAGGTTCCGGGCGGCATGTTCGGCTAAGTCGGTAACTGCCACGGACGAGCCCGGCAACAGTTGTACAAACGCGATGACTTCCTCCCCTCCCTCCGCTCCTTGCACGGATCGGCCGATCACGGCGGAATTGACCACCGCAGGATGAGTATTCAGCACCGCCTCAACTTCCGCCGGATAAACATTCATACCAAATCGAACGATCAATTCCTTCGTTCGTCCAACGATGAAAAGATGTCCACCCTCCATTCGCGCGAGGTCTCGGGTATTGAACCATCCCTCAGAATTGATGGCGGCGGCAGTTTCCTCCGGCGCGCGATAGTAACCTTTCGCCACGTTCGGTCCCCGCACCCATAGTTCGCCCACTTCTCCATCCCCGACGTTCTGTCCATCCGGACCCACCAGCTTTATCTCAACGTCCGGAAGCACGCGCCCCACTGACAGATCGCTGCGAGGCTCATCGACCCTGGCCTGAGCAATCGTTGGCGAGCATTCCGTAACGCCATATCCGTTGTGCAGAGGCATTCCGAACAGGCTCTCGACCGCTGATTTCACCGCCGGTTGTAACGGCGCACCGGAAGAAGAAATGATCCGAAGCGCGGGAAATTTCAACGGCCCTGCCAATTTCTTCGCTTTTGCGTAATCTACCAGCAGCGCAAACATAGCGGGCACACCCAGCACAATTGTGAGCCGGTCGCGTTCCAATGCCGCAAGCGCCGCAACCGGGTCGAATCGCGGAGACAAATAAAGCGTAGCTCCACTGAGCAGTGTCCCCAGCAAAACCACCGAAAGTCCCACGGCGTGCGACATCGGCAGGACACCATAGAGGCGATCGTCCGGAGTAAGCGAGCGTATCTGGGCCGAAACCGCTGCAATGAAAAGCAAATTCCGGTGCGTCAGCACAACCCCTTTCGGAAGCCCGGTAGTGCCGGAGGTATAAATCAGCGCGGCCACGCGGTCGGCTCCGTTCGTGGCGACCGGCTCGGGCTCAACCTGTTCGTTTTGTTGACCCACACCGATCGAACCTAGCCCCGCTCGTTCTTCTATGATCGCGCCATGCCGCTTCGCATGGTGCGCAGCGTGCGGAGGAACGCCGGCCATATAAATCACGCGCCGAGCGCCGCAGTGATGTCGAATATCGTCAATCTCGCGAGCCGAGAGACGCGCGTTTGCAAGCACCGGCCACGCATCCATTCCCGTCAATGCCAGGAAGATCGCAACGAACGCCCGACAGTTCTCGCACACCAACAAGACTCGGTCGCCAGGCCGCACACCCAAGCTGCGTAGCCACGCTCGTGTCTCGTCGACGACTGTTTTCAGTTGGCGATAAGTTAACGACCCGGATCCTTCGACCACAGCCAGTCGTTCAGGCGAGCGCTCTGCCCATGGCTTAATAACATCGCTAATATTTTCCGGTAGGGATTTCAACAGCTCGGATGCCTGCATATCAGTCATGAGCCCATATCATACCAGTTGGCCACAAACTGCTGTCGAGCGGGATTTGATGTGGAGTGAGTCGGCAACGGCGCGGCAACGACGGAACCTATCCGCGAACCACCGGAGTCATAGATGAAAGCGCCGAAGCCTCAGCCTTTCTCGAAACCAAATACTGTAGCCATTTTCGGTACACGGAGGCGGCGGACGCCTGCCAAGTCTCTTGCAGCGCGCTCGCAACGAGGGTCTCAGGAAATTCCGCCAAAAGTTCCTCGCGCGGATTTGTAGTGGCCTCGTCTCGAAACTTGGAAAGAAGTTTAGTCGCCGCTGCGTCGAAATATCCGTGCGGCGTGTTGGGGTATGTTTCTCTCTCTCCCCTTAGAAATCTCTTGATGTCCCTGCGGTATTCTTTCAACAGAGTACGCGTCCCATATTCCGGATGCCCCTGGAAGTGCACGAACAAGCTATCTCTTTTTTTCTTCACAAACAAATCAACTCCCGCCTGGGCTGATTGCACGAGAACTTCATAACCGCAGGAGTTCAGCGCCTCTTCCCGCACTTCGTTCCATCGAGAGTGGGGAATTCGCATCGTATTCTCGCCGCCGGCCGTTAGCGCGTGGTCTCGTACCTTTTTGTACTCGAACACGCCGAATTGCTTGTCGTGTAGCAGATGGCGCGAAATGTCGTCGCTATAGAGCACGCCGGCGTGAGCCGCTAGGCACGACAGCACTGTGGAAGCCGTATTCGTCTCCGCCCAATCCAACACATTGGTCAAAACAGGCCAGTAAGGCTCGTCGCGCAGATTCGGTTGTCGCGGTTCGGTCCCGGTCATGATCACGCCATCAAACCGACCGTTCAAAAGCTCGTTGATATCAAAATAGAAATCGCTCAGGTGGCGCTCCCCGGCATCGGTACGAGGAAGGTCCGGCAGTGAGAAAAGTTTGAGTGATATCGGAATCTCGCCGGCGGCAGCGTCGAGAAGTTCGTAGAATTGAATTTCGGTGTCTTCCAGCGCCGAATCCGGCATGTTGTTAATCAGCGCAATCCGGATGCGCTCTGCTTGCGTTTCTCGATTGTCCGCTGGTCGCGCGGAGCGCGAACGGTTTTTCAGTGCCAAAGGATTGGGAACGCGCCCTCCATCAATTACGATCGGCATTTCCTAACTCCGAGGTCCGCGACACTTCGATCCCGTCAGACTTCCTAAGCAGCCTTCTCGAGCGCTTGCGCCAGGTCCGCAATAATGTCGTCAATATGTTCGATTCCCACGCTCAGCCGTAGCATTTCCGGCGTCACGCCCGCTTTCAACTGTTCTTCCGGCGTCAGTTGGCGGTGCGTGGTGGAAGCAGGGTGACAAGCCAGCGATTTAGCGTCGCCCATGTTGACCATGCGCTTGAACAATTGCAGCGCATCAAAACATTTTACGCCCATTTCAAACCCACCCTTCACTCCGAAAGTCATCAGAGAACAACGCTGCGAGCCGAGATACCTTTGCGCCATCGGATAGAGCGGACTGTCCGGGAATCCAGCATAATTCACCCAGGCCACCCGGCTATGATTCCGCAGAAATTCAGCTACCTTGCGGGCGTTCTCCACGTGCCGCTCAACGCGCAATGCCATAGTCTCAATTCCTTGCAGCAACAAGAAACCGTTGAACGGTGAAAGTGTAGATCCCGTGTTGCGTTGAGCGACGGTACGGCAACGCGCCACATAGGCCGCCGCTCCATAATGTTCGGTGTAAACCACTCCGTGATAGGCAACTTCGGGTACGTTCAGCATGTAGTAGCGCTTCGGATGATCGCGCCACGGAAATTTCCCGCTATCGACAATCATCCCGCCCAGCGTTGTGCCGTGGCCCCCCATAAATTTCGTCAAGGAGTGCACCACCACGTCCGCGCCGTACTCAATCGGCCTTAGCAAGATAGGCGTCGCCACCGTGTTGTCGACGATCAATGGAACGCCGTGCTTGTGCGCGACGCGCGCGAGTCCCTCGATATCGGCGACATTTCCCGCCGGGTTACCTACGCTTTCGCAGAAAACCGCTCGCGTGTTTTCGTCGATCAATTTCTCTACGGCATCAGGATGATCGCTTTCAGCAAACCGTCCCGCGATTCCTTGCTTCGGTAAAATATGCGCGAGCAGCGTGTAGGTCGCGCCGTAAAGCTGTGGCGTCGAAACGATGTTGTGGCCCATCTCGGCGATGTTGATGAGCGAGTAGTGAATTGCCGCCATTCCCGAGCTAACGCTGAGCGCTTCCACCCCGCCTTCCAGCGCGGCCACTCGTTTTTCCAGGACTGTGTTTGTTGGATTTCCGATACGGGTGTAAATGTTCCCTTGAACTTCTAGGTTGAAGAGCGCTGCGCCATGTGCCGCGTCGTCAAATTCAAACGAGACGGTCTGATAGATCGGCACGGCCACGGCTTTCGTGGTGGGATCGCCATCGTAGCCTACGTGAAGTGCGATGGTCTCTCGCTTCATGCGTTCATTCCGTGATGGGCGCGACACCGGAGGCGGGAACGGACGCTGGGTTCCGTGCGAGTGATCTCATCATCGTCTTCGTCAGTCGTTCCGCCGCGAAGCCAGCGCCGAAAGCAAAGCGCATTACCGGTCCGAAGCTGTTAGCCGCCGCAATTCCGACGAAATAAAGTCCCGGAACCGACGACTCAAAATTGGACGACAATATCGGTGTGCTGTTAACACACTTGAGCTTCGACCGAATTCCTGAATCGAGGAATGCCAGCCGGTCTATATTCACTTTGTATCCGGTTGCTGCAATCACGTGATCGGTCAGGATTTCGCGGGTGGACCCGTCCAACCCTCGCAGATGCAAGCGTACCTTGCCGTTCTCAACCTCGGCGCGTTCCACTGAGTGCCCGAGTATTAGAGGCACACGCCCCATCACTTTGTCTTTCACGAACCAACCCGCCGACGGCCCGAGAGTTTTTCGAACTAAATTGATGCGCACATTTTCCGGCAAATAGTGAAACAAAGCAGGCGCATCGGCAAAGAACCGCGACCGCAGGCCGGGACCGAGTCCTGAATCCGGGTGCCGAATTCGCTGCCACCAGGAACGAGGCTTGCCTTGCTTCGGCCCAGTGTGAAATCTCAAGGCCGTGGCACGAGCCACAAGCTGCACATCCGCACCGGCGTCGCGTAACAATCCTGCCAAATCTATGGCCGAAGAGCCGGCGCCTAGTACCACGACGCTTCGCCCTTTAAATGTTGAAGGATCTTGATGCCGGTAGCTGTGCGATACGAGCTCAGCAGGAAGATGCGCTAGGTTCTCAGCCACATATTCAAAATGCGTGATCCCCACCGCGAGCACCACACGCTTGGACTTCACTTCTTCACCATCGTCCAATCGCAAAAGAAATCCATCGCCCATGTGCTTGATATCGACAACTAATTTATCTTCAAGCTCTGAAACCATGCGGTCGCGGAAGGCCAACCCATAATCGCCGAACGTCTCCAGTTGCACGGGAGTTCCCATGTCCGCGTACTCGATACCGCGCTCCGCACAAAATTGCTTCAACGTAAATTTGGCATCGGGATCGTAGATGTTCGAAGCGAACCCATCCGATTTGAGCATCATGCCTCTCGGCATATGCGCCACCCAGCTATCCATCGGACGTCCAAAAATCCGAAACGGTATACCACGGCGGCGGAAATGTGCGGCGATGGAAAGTCCGTAAGGACCTGCGCCAATAATTGTAGTCTCTATCATAAACGCTGCGGATGAAGCCTCTCCGGGTGTGTCGGTTGAACCGACCTTTAAATCCGCTAAAAGGACCATCTTCGATACTGGCCCGAAATCGGCTTTCTGTCTAGGTACTGTATGCAGGCGTGTACCTTCTGAGCCATGGCCTCAGGGGATAAAATGCAATCTAGTTGCCTGAACGAACTTTATGTAAACCTTTAATAATTAGAGGTTTACGTGGAATACTGGGAAAGCCGAAGGAAATATTTTTCCCTCTCAACCGATCGCTTTGGACATCAGCACTCGCGGGACAGTATGGCAATACGGGGCATCCCAAATTCGCCGTAAGATTTAGTTTACTCTCGACGCTGGAATCTCGCGCCCTCCTTGCAGCAACACTAGCTGCGTCGCGTTGCCCTGCGCTCCCCTGACGAACGTAATCATTACGTCGAGGCCCTTGGCGAAGAATCGCGTTTCCGACTCGGGAAGAATCTCAATTTTAGGCTGGTCATTGGCTTGAATCAGTAAGCCATTTTCGTCCTCGCTTACCACCAGGACTAGTTCCGAAGTTAGTCGGTATCGCCCGACGTAGGAGTTGAAAGTCGTCGCATTCAGATTCACCGCGTGACGCTCTACGGGTGGTTCGTAATGCTTTCCGAAAAGGATTGCCGCGAGGTCACGACTGATTCGTCCCGCATCAGAATTAACTGAATCGCTGAGCACGATTACGCATACATCGTCGGCCGCGTAGCGTCGAATTGCAGATCCAAAAAGATAAATACCGCCGGCTGTCGCATCGACCGTCCGATCAAATTCCTTCAAGACTACCCATCCAAATCCATAGCCATCGATATAGGGGGTAAACATTGCATCGATAGAAGCTTTCGAAAGGAATTCGAATCCGTCCAGCGCGCGATCCCAGCGATAGAGATCATCGACTGTGGAATACAACCCACCCCAGCTGTAAGGCACAGTCAACTCGAAATCGCTTGGCGTTATCGAATGAGATCCTTTGGAGTTATAGATCGTTATCTTTTCTGGATTATCGTAGCCGGTCTCGCGCATTCCCAAGGGAATGAAAATGCGATCCTTCAAATATTTCAAATATGGTTCGCCAGACACTTTTTCAATTACGGCTCCCAAAACCGCATAGCCTGAATTGACATAGCTGAATCTCTCTCCGGGTTTGAACTCCAACGGTCGATCCGCGAGATAAGCCAAAAGTCCTGAAGTCGTATTTGTCGACCTTAACGTCTCTGCGTCGGGGGAGGAGTTAACTTCTGAAATTCCGTCCGACTGTGCCAGCAAGTTGAAGATTTTAATCTGCTGCCAACCGTCGGGACATTTCGAGATGTACTTGCAGACTGAATCCTGCAGTTGCAATTTACGCTTTTCTTGAAGTTGCAAGATCGCTGCTGCGATGAACTGCTTAGTAATGGAGCCAACCCGGTATCGGGCGTCCATCTCGACTCGGGAATTAGACAAGCTCACCGCCGAACCGTATCTCTGCTTCATCAGGACCTTTCCACGTTGGGCGACCAGAATTGAGCCGCTAAATCGATTCACTTCGACTTGAGCATGCATGTAATCGGAAACCTTCGAGGTGAATCCCTGAGCTTCCAATGAATGAGCCGAACCGAAAACAAATACGCTGATTATCAAAAGCGTTCTAGCTAATCCGAGTCCAGAATTTAAAGGGGAGCTTATTTTCATGTTTGGCATGGACATGCAACCCGCACTTCGCAAGGAATGCAATCTACTGTGGCACTATCTGAATGCCATTCACTGGGGCGCGGGGGAACCCATCACTAGCTGTTCCACCCGTGGCTGAAAGAGTGAAGCCCGATGCGTTGATAGTGAACACAACGTAATTGCCCGCTGAATTATTCGCCTGTGTGAAGGTTCCGCTGAAGTTTGTGTTCGCAGAATCTATCAACTTAATGGTCGCGGTCGTAATGCCTGTGCCACTGATAGTATACACGCCTGTTCGAGTAGCGCTGCCATTGTCTCCATTCGCGTAAACATACACTTGGTAGCCCGCTTCGTGAGCGGGTAGCCCTGCGACAGTTACCGTCGTGGTTGTATTGCTGCCGGTATCCAGATAACCCTTCATCATCCGTGCGTTCCCGGGCTGATCCGTGATCGGCGTCTCCCACACGTCATTCGAACTCCACGTCACGGTCGCGGTCGTGGCAGTCCCCGTGTCATCTACCAGAGCAAGCGGAGAGGTGCTGCTGGCACCAGTGGCATCGTTCCAGTTAGGTTTTGCTACCACCCCGGCAACTTCAGTCGAGGCCATGGCAACATCCTGGCCGACGAAGTCGATGCTGATCGCATTGCCCGAACCGCTGGCGGCTGTCACGTTAAGGGTGCCCGTAGTCGTGTTAGTGAGCGAACCATTGGTGCCCTTAATAGTCAAAGTGAAGCTACCCGTGGGTGTGCTGCTCGCCGTAGTAATTGTCAGCGTAGAGCTGCTTCCTACGTTGACGGAAGAGGGGCTAAACGCCCCAGTAGTATTGGCGGGCAGCCCGCTAACACTTAAGCTGATCGAGCCGGTGAAACCATTTATAGCGCTGGTATTCACAGTGTAGGAAGTATTGCCGCCCGCACTCACGGTCTGAGAACTCGGCGTAGCCGACAGTGCGAAGTTAGGACTCGGATTCAACGGTACGATTTGGATGCCGTTGATTGGGGCGCGCGGGAAGCCATCGCTGGCAGTGCCACCAGTGGCCGAAAGAGTGAAGGCCGACGCGTTGATGGTGAACACTATATAATTGCCCGCCGAATTGTTGGCCAGAGTGAACGTTCCGCTGAAGTTTGTATTGGCCGTATCCGTCAAGTCGATTGTTGTCGTCGTGATTCCAGCGCCGCTGAGGGTGTAGATACCCGTGCGAGTCGCGCTGCCGTTGTCGCCATCCGCATAGACATAAACTTGGTAGCCGCCTGCATTAGCGGGCAGCCCCGTGACGCTCACGGTCGTCGTGCTGGAACTGCTTGTATCTAGATAGCCCTTCATCATCCGAGCGTTGCCGGGCTGGTCGGTGATCGGCGTCTCCCAAACATTATTCGAGGTCCATGCTACAGTCGCGGTTGTGGCAGTGCCGGTGGCATTGACCAACGCAAGTGGCGAGGAACTGCTAGCACCGCTGGCATTGTTCCAGTTAGGTTCTGCTACCACCCCGGCAACCTCAGTCGAGGCCATGGCAACATCCTCGCCGACGAAATCGATGCTGATCGCATTGCCCGAACCGCTGGCGGCTGTCACGTTAAGGGTAGCCGTAGTCGTGTTAGTGAGCGAACCATTGGTGCCCTTAATAGTCAAAGTGAAGCTGCCCGTGGGTGTGTTGCTCGCGGTGGTGATCGTCAGCGTAGAGCTACTTCCGACGCTGACCGACGACGGGTTGAAGGTCCCCGTGGCGTTGGCGGGCAAGCCGCTCACACTCAAGCTGATCGAGCCGGTAAAGCCGTTGATCGCGCTGGTGTTTACGGTATAGGAAGTCTTGCCACCCGGATTCAACGTCTGAGAACTCGGCGCGGCGGACAGCGCAAATGACGCTGCCCCAGTGACTTTAAGAGTCGCGGTGGTTGTGTTGGTAAGCGAACCATTGGTACCGCTGATGGTCAGCGTGTAACTGCCTGTGGGGGCGTCGCTCGCGGTGGTGATCGTCAGCGTAGAGCTGCTTCCTACGTTGACGGAAGAGGGGCTAAACGCCCCAGTAGTATTGGCGGGCAGCCCGCTAACACTTAAGCTGATCGAGCCGGTGAAACCATTTATAGCGCTGGTATTCACAGTGTAGGAAGTATTGCCGCCCGCACTCACGGTCTGAGAACTCGGCGTAGCCGACAGTGCGAAGTTAGGACTCGGATTCAACGGTACGATTTGGATGCCGTTGATTGGGGCGCGCGGGAAGCCATCGCTGGCAGTGCCACCAGTGGCCGAAAGAGTGAAGGCCGACGCGTTGATGGTGAACACTATATAATTGCCCGCCGAATTGTTGGCCAGAGTGAACGTTCCGCTGAAGTTTGTATTGGCCGTATCCGTCAAGTCGATTGTTGTCGTCGTGATTCCAGCGCCGCTGAGGGTGTAGATACCCGTGCGAGTCGCGCTGCCGTTGTCGCCATCCGCATAGACATAAACTTGGTAGCCGCCTGCATTAGCGGGCAGCCCCGTGACGCTCACGGTCGTCGTGCTGGAACTGCTTGTATCTAGATAGCCCTTCATCATCCGAGCGTTGCCGGGCTGGTCGGTGATCGGCGTCTCCCAAACATTATTCGAGGTCCATGCTACAGTCGCGGTTGTGGCAGTGCCGGTGGCATTGACCAACGCAAGTGGCGAGGAACTGCTAGCACCGCTGGCATTGTTCCAGTTAGGTTCTGCTACCACCCCGGCAACCTCAGTCGAGGCCATGGCAACATCCTCGCCGACGAAATCGATGCTGATCGCATTGCCCGAACCGCTGGCGGCTGTCACGTTAAGGGTAGCCGTAGTCGTGTTAGTGAGCGAACCATTGGTGCCCTTAATAGTCAAAGTGAAGCTGCCCGTGGGTGTGTTGCTCGCGGTGGTGATCGTCAGCGTAGAGCTACTTCCGACGCTGACCGACGACGGGTTGAAGGTCCCCGTGGCGTTGGCGGGCAAGCCGCTCACACTCAAGCTGATCGAGCCGGTAAAGCCGTTGATCGCGCTGGTGTTTACGGTATAGGAAGTCTTGCCACCCGGATTCAACGTCTGAGAACCAGGTGTGGCTGATAGCGCGAAGGAAGCCCCTCCGGTTACATTCACGCTCGCGGTAATCAAGTTGGTCAGCAAACCACTCGTGCCGATGATGTCGAAGGTGTAATTGCCCGCAAGAGTGCCAGTCGTGGTCTTAATCGTGAGTGTCGAACTAGAACCAGCCGCAACCGAGGATGGGCTGAACGACGCGGTAACGCCGGCGGGAAGTCCCGTCACACTCAAACTTATATTTCCGCTAAAGCTATTGAACACCGAGGTAGAAACCGTAAGTGTTGTATTGCTCCCAGCAACCACAGTCTGACTTTCTGGCGCCGCAGATAATCCGAAAGACTCCAGCCCATAGACGTTCAGCAAATTAGAAAAGGTAGCCGCATAGATCTTACCGTTGGCAACCGTCGGAGGGCTATACTTCGCCCACACGCCGGCGTCATCTCTCGCATCATCCATTTGGGAATCCCACAACTCTGTTCCGAGGTTGTCGGCATCGAAGGCGCGCACCACGCCTGCAACAGTTCCGTGGTCTCCATTAGCAACACCAGTTGTTGCCCAAACAATGCCCGAGCCCACCGTGCTGCCATTTGCGGATAGGCTCATCGTTGCGTCCGTCTCACCACTGGAAGTGAGAATCGAGCTGTAGGAGAGTGGAGTTGTGTTAAAGCGGGAGTTGGTAAACTGCAAAGCTTGAAGAGCATTGGAATTGGCGGGCCAAACGTAGAGAGTGGGTCCCGCACCTGTTGTTCTGTTCCAGAATACCGGACCCGCGTGAATGGCTCCGTTCAGAGCGAAATCTTGGAGAGTATGCGTGTTTCCACTTGCCTCGTGACCAAGGTTCGTACTTTGAAGCAAGAAAAATTCTGAAGTCTTTCCAGCAGTAATTAAGAAGCTTGTGCCTGGGATCAGAATGGGGCCGGAAGAACCCAAGTCTAAATCGTCAGATTGAAGCATCTGGTAATTGTCCGGAGTAAAGTAGTCTGCTACCGAGAGAACCCCGCCTGTGGTGCTCAACTTGACGATGCTATCCCCAAAGCTAGAGACGCCGTCCCAGTCGCCATTGCCGGTGGCGTAGTAGAGATTCCCGCTTGAATCCACTGCCGGCGCACGGCCTGACATCCACATACCGCCATTCTGCCCATTAGGGGTTGAGCAATAAATACTAGTTTGTTCAAGCGTCGTAGCGTTGTACGACATCACCCATCCATGCCAATCGTATTGATCCTCGTGCGCCGCCCAGGAGAACACGATTAAGCCATTCACCAAAACGAGACTCGATCTTTGGTTGTGGAAGAACGAGCTAAAAGTGAGCGTGCCTCCGGAGCTGCCTTGCCCGGAACCTGGCACGGATGCCTGGATCACCACTGGCCCACCAAACTTCTCACTTCCCGTAGTTATATTGAGTGCGTGCAACCGCGCAACGTAGTTCGTTGTGGAGCCGGAAACTTCCATGGTTCTCGCAACGAGATAGATTGTGTTAGAGGTCAGATCGATGACAGGTGTGCTTTCGATGCCTACGTTGCCGACGATATTCAGGCCGTTTGAGCCCACGATGTTGGCTATCGGAATTGCTGTGACTCCAGCCGCAGGGTTCCGCAAATCCACTTTCCACAGCACACCATTGTTGACGGCATTACTGTCCGCGTCGAGTGCGTAGATCACATCATTCATCGTTGCAACGTACACAACATTGTGCGTTCCTTGGTTCGGTATAACCACATTTGGAACGTACAGAGGTTGAGCGAAGATCGACCCGTCGATGGTGTAGCTGTAAAGCTTCCCAAATTGGTTCACATTTACGTTCGACGTGGTGAGTGTTGTCTCGCTAAGATTTGCACCGGTGCGCGACAAATCGTTGCGCTCCGTCGTCACGCTCACTTGCGCGTGCGCTGGTCCGGGAAATAGCACGATAAGCAATGCGACTGCCGCAACTAGTACCGAAATGGCGCAGCGGGGCGCATTTTGTCTGGGGGAATAGGGCATTTAGACTATATCTTTCGGCAATTCTCCGGCCATAGTCAGACGCCGTCCGATCAAAGAAGACTCGACGCGGATATTGTATTTAAATGACTTATAAGGATTACCCTGCCAGGATACTTGATCGGTCGGTCAGCAACTAAGATATGAGAAATTCTTTGCCTGTGAGGTGGCAAATCGGTGGATAGTTGTCGAAGGATCAGCGATTTAACTCCTCTTCAGCAGGCAAACGCCCGTCCACGGATAGTTCACGAGCGGCCCTTTCGGTTCTGGTAATAGCGAAAGCAGCTCCTGAGGCGCTCGACCCAATTCCGCCGCGGTCTTCAAGAATCCTTGAACGTCCGCTGGCTTCCACCCGCACGGTACAAAGAAATTCGCTCCCTCTACAGGACCGAACTTGAATGCGGCATTCGCCTCGCTAAGTTGTTTCCCGGTTGAGCGCTGCATTAATTTGAGCTGGCCAGGTGAAGCAAGATCAATAATCCAGCTGCGAAAGTGCTCTCCCATCGCCAGATCCCGCGCCAAAGATGCAACCTCTTCGGGTGAAAAATAAATAAGCAAGCCTTCAGTCATGACGTTAATGTTCTTTGCTCGCCGGTCGAGCTCCGCGAATAATGCGCTGCGCCCCGAAACATCGGATAAATCCAGACTGATCCGCTCGAGTCGACATTTCGGTGTCTCGTTGCCAAGAATTTCTTCTTTGTAGGAGACGATTTCCGGCAAATCCACCTCTACCCACTGCAGTGTGGGAGGAAGGTCCATCCGGTAGGGCCGGGCATCGAGACCGGCTGCGAGGTTCACTACCAAATCCACCCCTCCCTGAATTTCGCGAGAAAGGAATTGGTCGAATAGATATGTACGCGCTACCCAGGCCCACTCGTGTTTGTTGCCTTGCGCCAGCGTGCTAGCGATTTGAAAGCCCCGCTCTCCCGCCAGGCGCTCCGCAAATGGATCACGGAATAACGCGTCCGGTCGTTGCGTTTCGCGCGCGCGAAAATAGGCAACCCAGCGCGCGGTATCAGAAATATTGCGAACGGAAGAATTCGCCTCATCCATAACTACCGACCTCCGCGGATTTGTTTTTGATAACACCCATTTCTAAGTTCGCTTAGAGAGAACCAAGACCGGATAGAATAACTCTCTTAGGGGTCTGATGGTGATGTCCACTACTGCGACGCGTGCGCTTACCGGGAATTCAAGAAGGCACGGCATGTTTGTCGCGTTTATCGTAATTTCCAGCCTGGCTTTTTTCAAGACTCTCAGCGCAGTAATTCAATTCTCGCTTGCCAGTAGTGATTCTGGTTCGCACATCATCCTCGTTCCAGTCATTTCTTTTTTCGTGCTCTATATTGAAAGGCAAAGAATATTTTTGATAACTCGGACGAGTATAGGTTATGGAGTCAGTCTGGCCCTGCTAGGCATATTTTCCCATTGGTTAGCTAATCGAAGCGGCTTTCGACAAGAAGGAAACTGGCAGCTATCAATGGAAACGCTGTCGGTGGTTCTGGTGTGGATAGCCGGATTTCTACTCTTTTACGGCTTCGTCGCCTTACGCGCGGCAGCTTTTCCGCTGCTGTTCCTCCTGTTAATGATTCCACTCCCGGATGTGATTTTGGATCGTACTATTTATGCTTTACAGGTGGGCTCTACCGAAATTTCGTATCTCATTTTCCAAGCTTTCGGCGTTCCCGTCTCCCGGCATGGATTCCTGCTTTCAGTACCCGGGGTCACGATTGAGGTCGCTAAGGAATGCAGCAGCATTCGTTCCAGCATTGCGCTACTCATTACCTGCCTTCTAGCGGCTCATTTGTACCTTCGCGCGGCCTGGAAGAAATTGGTGTTTGTCGTTTTAGGCCTTCTCCTATCCGTCGTCAAGAATGGTATACGAATCACAACCCTCACATTGCTGAGCGTTTATGTGGACCCTGGTTTCTTGTCAGGAAGGCTTCACAGGCAAGGAGGATTTGTTTTTTTCCTACTGGCGCTTCTCATTCTCTTGCCCGTATTTTTGTGGATGGAGAAGTCAGACAAACTACGTAGACCTGGTGACCCCAATGCATGAGCGGATACCGGGAACGCCAGCTACTTCGGAGGAGACCCTGAGAGACCTGCGTGCCATTAGCGTCTGCCTCCCGGCGAATCGCGGAAATCACGCAGACAGATAAGATTAGTGGTTCTCTGCAGCGCGAGTCTAACATGAGCTGCTAACCTTTCCGGTATAACCTCGCCGACTTACGCGCAAGGGGATTTCTGGGAATGAATTTGCCACAAAGAGAAAGTTTTTCGGTCTATCCGCCGTTGGTACCCCCCGAACATGCTTAATATCGATGTAACTAGCCTGTTTTCAGCATGGTGACGCTTTCAAGGTCGTTTTTCGGTGTCTTAACTTTGGTCGGTAGATTGCGTTTTAAAACCGTCGTACCATTTTCGAAAATCAATGCCCCTTGCAACATCGACTTAGTTCGGTTGGGGTTCTACAAATCTTAGGGAGGTTCTGAGCGCGGTGAAACCAACGGTCTTCATTGCCACAACGACTCGCTGGATTCCGACTGCTCGGCTAGCGGTCGCCCTCGCAAACGCTGGGTTCACGGTCGATGCCCTTTGCCCTCTTAATCACCCGATCGCTAAGACCGATGCAATACGCCACATATACAGTTACCGCGGTCTTGATCCTTTAACGTCATTTACCGATGCAATCGCCGCCGCAAAGCCAGATTTGATCGTCCCCGGCGACGATCGCGCGACCCAGCACTTGCATCTTCTGTACGATCAAGAGCGCCGCAAGGCAAGTGCAGAAGAGCCAGTTTGTGCGCTGATCGAGCGTTCGCTCGGAGCGTCGGAGTATTTCCGAGTCTTGTATGCCAGAACGAAATTTATACAACTGGCCCAGGAAGAAGGCGTCCGCGTTCCGAAGACCGAGATAATTCGTGACCACGCCGATCTGAAGAAATGGATCGCGCAAACAGATCTTCCGATGGTCCTGAAAGCCGATGGCTCTTCAGGTGGCGACGGTGTCAGAGTCGTCCGTACTTTCGAAGACGCTAAGCGTGCGTTGCGCGCATTGCAAGCTCCTCCCCTCCTGGCGCGCGCGACCAAGCGAGCCTTGATCGATCAAGACGCAACATTGATTTGGCCCTCGCTACTTCGTCGTCGCTCCATCGTGAACGCGCAAGCACTTGTAGCCGGGCGCGAAGCCACGACCTCCATCGCTTGCTGGAAAGGCGAGGTCCTGGCAAGTCTCCATTTTGAAGTGATCAATAAAATTGCTTCGTGTGGACATGCGACGGTTCTTCGGTTGATCGAGAACGCGGAAATGTCCACAGCTGCTGAAAAAATGGCGCGACGCTTGAATCTTTCGGGGCTGCACGGTCTTGATTTCATGCTCGAGACGCAAACAGGAAACGCTTACCTCATCGAGATTAATCCGCGATTGACGCAAGTCGCGCATCTGACGCTAGGCCTCGGACGTGACATTCCTGCCGCTCTATTCTCAGCTGTGTCCGGACAAACGATCTCTCCGGCTGCGAAAATTACCGAAGAAGACACCATCGCGCTCTTCCCGCAGGAATGGATCAGAGATTCCTCCAGCCCGTTTTTACAATCGGCTTATCACGATGTTCCTTGGGATAAACCGGAACTGATTCGCGCCTGCGTTCGCGCCCGTCGGAAGCAGGCCGCCTGGTATTCACAACAAAGTCGCGTACAGGCTTTATCGATGGCGCGCCTCCCTCGCCTATGACAAATCCATCAAGAGATCGCGCAGAGCGAGTTAAAGTCGCAGTAGCGAGGTCGGACCGTTTTCCTGCGCGCGTCTTGCAACCTCACTTGGTCTCAGGCCCCCTCCGCGCAAACGCGCATAGGTCACTGCAGGTCATGAAATTTGGTGGGACCTCCGTCAACGACGCATCCTGCATCGAGAAAGTCGCCGACATCATTAAAGCTGCAGCGCTAGACAATGATGTAGTGGTTGTTGTTTCCGCCATGCGCGGAGTAACAGACCACTTGGTCGAAGCGGCGACCGAATCAGAGGCCGGCAACCACGATCGCGTCGTCACAATTCTTCAAGAACTGCGCCAGCGCCACGAAGCGGCCGCAAATGCGCTAGTCCATTCAGCTGATAAACGACAGCGCCTTACTCGCAAAATTCAGGACCTTCTTCAAAAGGCCGACAGCCTCTGCCAGGAGGTCCTCCTACGACGCGAGTTGACCCTGCGTGTCCGTGATTCGATTTCAGGTTTGGGCGAACGCCTCTCAGTTCTTCTTGTTGCTGGCGTACTGGAAGAGCGTGGAATGGCCAGCCAAGCGATCGACGCCACGGAACTAATCGTCACCGATTCTTGCTATGGGTCCGCCGAGCCCTACATGGATCTCACCCGTGAACGTTGCGAAGCGCGTTTACGCCCACTTTTGCTGCAGGGGATCATCCCGGTAATTACCGGCTTCATCGGTGCCACGACGGACGGCGTCCCCACAACTCTTGGCCGCAACAGCTCGGATTACTCCGGCACAATCATGGGCGCAGCTCTGAATGCGGACGAGGTAACGTTGTGGACCGACGTAGACGGCATTCTCACGATCGATCCCCGACTCGTCCCCTCTGCTTCCTCGATACTCGAGATGTCCTACCGTGAAGCCTCCGATCTCGCGGACTTGGGAGCCAAGGTTCTGTTTCCAAAAACCTTGCACGCGTTGATGCAAAGTGGAATCCCTCTTTCAATACGCAACACATTTGCTCCCGATCGGCCGGGGACCAAGATTACGCCGAACGGTTCTTCGAATGGCGCGGGAGTAAAAGCGGCCACTGTCGCCAGCGATGTTGCATTGATCACTGTCCGTGGCTCCACCGTTTTGGAAACGCCCGACATTTTGCGCCGAACACTCGCAACAGCTGCGGCCGTTCCCGTCCCGGTGCGGTTGGTGCCCCAATCGTCTTCTTCGAAAAACGCAGTCTGCATCGTCGTTTCTTCAAAGTTAGCCGAACTGACAGTCGAGGCTCTGCGCCGCGAATTCGCGCCTGACTTGGCCCGCGAAACAGTGAAACACATCACACTCAACCCATCGGTCGCGATCGTCACCTTGGTTGGCCGGAACTTGCGCAATGCAGGTGATATTGTCAATCGTTTAACTGCCGCGCTGGGCCGCGACAGCCTAAAAGTCTTCGGACTGGCTCAACCATCTTCGGGGGGTCATATCTCCTTTGTGGTAGCGCAGCAAGACATCATGGCAGCGCTTGTCACTACCCATCGAGAACTCCAGCTCGACGAGCCAATTCGTTAGCACTCCCGCTAAATCCCGTGAGCAATGGCATAATCAACCAAACCGTGCGATTCAACGTAGCGACACCGCGCGTAGGCTTGATCGGATGGCGAGGCATGGTCGGCAGCGTTCTTATACAGAGAATGCGCGAGGAAAACGACTTCGCCGGCCTCGAGTCTGTCTTTTTCTCTACTTCGAATATCCGAGGCACCGCGCCCAAAGAGTCCAGTAGCGACACGCTTAGAGACGCGAAAGATCTTCGCGAACTGGCTGCCTGCGACGTCCTGATTAGTTGCCAGGGCCGCGAGTACACCGCCGAAATTTACGGCCCCTTGCGCCATAACGGCTGGAAAGGCTTTTGGATAGATGCCGCTTCCACCCTCCGAATGGCCGACGAAGCCGTGATAGTACTCGACCCGGTAAACGCCGACGTAATCAAAACCGGTCTGGCTAGCGGTCTTCGCACATTCGCCGGTGGCAATTGCACGGTCAGTTTAATGCTGATGGCCATAGGCGGACTGTTTAAGGCGCGGCTGGTCGAATGGGTCAGCACCATGACCTATCAGGCAGCTTCTGGTGCCGGTGCCGCTAAAATGTTGGAACTGGTCAAGCAGATGGAGTTCCTCACCGAACCGAACCGCGCCATTCCTTCTGAAAACGCCCTGGAAGTTGACCGCATAATGACCCACAGGCAGCGTGCCTCGAGTTTGCCCATTCAGGAAAACGGTGCGCCTCTCGCGGCCAGCTTGATTCCGTGGGTCGATCGGGAGATGCCCGGCGGACAAACCCGCGAGGAATGGAAGGGCATGGCGGAAGCGAACAAAATCTTGGGCTTGGCGCCGCCGGTGCCCGTCGACGGCATTTGTGTGCGGGTCGGAACCATGCGGTGCCACAGCCAGGGGCTCTGCATCAAGCTCACCAAAGACGTGCCGCTCCAGGATATTGAACAGATCCTGGAGAATAGCAATCCCTGGGTGCGATTGATTCCAAATGAGAAGGAATCAACGATGCGCTGCCTCACGCCAACAGCGGTTTCCGGCACAATGAATGTGCCAATAGGCCGCCTTCACAAGTTAAGACTCGGACCGGAGTTTCTGGGCGCTTTTACGGTTGGCGATCAGTTGCTCTGGGGAGCGGCAGAACCGCTTCGACGAATGCTGCGCACTCTCCGCGAACAGCTCTGAAATTTTGCAGCATCCTGAATCAGTCCCCTGGTCGTGTTCAGCCCGAAATTTTGTGATCCCTAAGCCAGCTCAGGACTTGACTGGCACTCTCATTTGGCGGAAATACCGGATAGAAAGCGTGTTCGATGCGCCCCTCTCGAACGATTAACGTGAGACGCTTCACCAGCCGCACTCCGTTCACCTCAAACGTAGGCAGTCGCAACGCGTCGCACAATTCGAATTCAGCGTCGCTCAGGATCTCGAATGGAAGGCGGAGGCGATCGGCCATTTCACGTTGATATTCGGTCGATTGAGTGCTGAGGCCATACACGTTGGTCTTGAACTGCGAGAGCTCCTGATAGTGATCTCGAAAGCCACAGGTCTGGGGAGTGCATCCACGCGCTCCTGGGATTAAATCCCATCCTTCGGGCAGCGGCTTCCCAGGGACTCCGGTCATCGGATAACAATAGATGACCGTCCGAATCGCGCGCAAATCGCAAAGGTCCACCATCTCGCCTGCGGTCGAGCGAAGAGAAACCTGCGGCATCGGAATGCCCACGAGATGGTCTGCCGCTCCGTCATCGACCGGGCGGGGTAGATCAGGGGGCAGAGGGAATGCTGTTTGTTCCTGCATGCCGTGAATCTTCTCAAATTACGTTACCATCTTTCGAACACTTTCGGAAATTCAGCGTTTATAGGGGGCGGCGACGTGACGATGGAGGCTGCTAAACTCGTCTTCGAGTCGGCATTGGAGGCAAACCATGAAGGACTGTCGGCAGTTCTACATCGATGGGAAATGGGTGAATCCCGCCAAACCCAACGACCGCGAGGTCATTAACCCCGCCAACGAGGAGCCCGTCGCGATGATCTCGCTCGGCGGTGCGGTCGATGTTGACAGGGCCGTCGCGGCAGCCAAATCGGCATTTCAATTGTACTCGGAGACTTCCCTTGACCAACGCATGGCCTTGTTGCAGCGGGTCATCGGCGCTTATCAGACAAGGGCAGAAGAGATGGCCGAGGCTATTTCGCAGGAAATGGGGGCACCGATAGAGTTTTCGCGAGCGGCGCAGGTAGCGGCGGGACTGGCACATTTGTCCCAGATCGTGAAGGTGTTGGAGCAGTTCCAATTCGAAGAGTTTAAGGGCTCGACTCTGATGCGAAAAGAGCCGATTGGAGTGTGTGGACTGATCACTCCTTGGAATTGGCCGATGAACCAAATCGTCTGCAAGGTCGCGCCAGCGATTGCGGCTGGTTGCACCATGGTACTCAAGCCAAGTGAGATTGCCCCACTATCTGCCTATTTGTTCGCGCAGATCCTCCATGAAGCGGGTACCCCGCCTGGTGTGTTTAACATGGTGAATGGCGATGGACCCACGGTCGGATCAGCAATTTCTTCGCATCCTGACGTGGCCATGGTCTCCTTCACTGGATCGACGCGAGCCGGCGTCTCGGTGGCCTCCGCGGCTGCGCCCACGGTGAAGCGGGTCACGCAGGAACTCGGTGGCAAGTCGGCTTATATCATCTTGGATGATGCCGATCTCGAGAATGCAGTCAAAGATGGTGTCCAGGGATGCTTCCGTAATTGCGGCCAGTCCTGCAACGCCCCGACGCGCATGCTCGTTCCGGGGGAGAGACTCGCTGAGGCTGTCGCCGTAGCCAAACGGACGGCCGATGCTATGAAAGTTGGGGATCCACTCACCAAAGGCACTACCGTCGGCCCGCTCGCTAGCCAGGCCCAGTTCGAGAAAGTACAGAGCATGATCATCAAAGGCATCGAAGAGGGCGCAGAGTTGATAGCAGGTGGTCTTGGGCGCCCGAAAGGCATCCGTCGCGGCTACTTCGTGAAACCAACGGTATTCGCGGGGGTTCGCAACGATATGACAATCGCACGTGAGGAGATCTTCGGGCCTGTTCTTTCGATCATTGCTTATGAAGGCGAAGACGATGCGGTACGTATTGCGAACGATACACCCTACGGCCTGTCAGGTTACGTGGCATCGGGAGATATTGAGCGCGCACGCGGGGTTGCCAAACGAATTCGATCCGGGAATGTGCACATCAATGGCGCCCGCCCCGATTTCGGTGGTTGCTTCGGGGGCTACAAGCAGTCGGGTAATGGCCGCGAATGGGGGAAGGCGGGGCTGGAAGAGTTCCTCGAACTGAAAGCCATTTTTGGTTACGGAGAGCAAGGCTAACAATGAATCGAAGCGGAAAACCGAGCCAAATTTCCCTGAAGCGGGCCGAATCCAATCAGGGATTCAGATTCCATTGCCTGCGCAGAAAATCCGTGACGGAATTCATTGCTTGCCGATGAGCGTCACCGTCATATCCAACAGTAGCTCCGCGGGTAACGCAAGTGTCGTTCCAAGAGAAGGTCTTTCCGGTATCGAGATTGATGATATCGCCAGCTTGGTTTTCTTCGCAGCGGCAATTACTAGAGATCATGGCATCGGGCAAAGAGAGAACCGATGGATTTAGGGGATTATCGAAGGAATGACGCGCTCCTTCATAGGCAATGAGCTGCACGTCTTTTCCGGCACTCTTCAGTCGATCGACATAACGGCATGTAGGCTCAACGGGTACGTAATCGTCGGCGGAGCCATGAAAAAAACGGATCGGGTAGTCGCTGATGTTTTCGTCCTCAAGGAAGTGCGTATCGCAGCGGGCGTAAAAGGAGATGTAGGCGGCGAACTCGACTCCTGGCGGGCCCCACAGACGCTGAAAGCGTTTCATGCTGGAATATAGTGCTGCGAAGCCGCCCTTGGAAAAGCCCATGACAGCGGTCCGCGCGGGATCGATTCTGAGATGTTGGGACAGTAGCTCGAGACCCTTGTAGGCATCGACAATCATGGAAAAGCTGGAGAGTTGCGACTGATCCGTAACCGTTTGGGTGATGCCACGGCCCGTAAATGCATCTAGGATGAGAACAGCAACGCCCATCGCGTTGAGTTCCCGTGCCCAGCCGTCCACATTCGCGCCGACTCCGCCGGACCCGTGGATCAGAACTACGCCGGGGACGCGGGCGGTTCCCGGGGGGAGTCGCAGTTCCGCACCGATGCGCACTGGTTTCCCATCTTTCGCGCCCAGCAAGAATTGCTTATCCGTCAGAGTCAGCGTCTCAATGCAATAAATCTCTATGCGCCCCGTGCCGGCCATGGTGATTTCCGGCAAGACAATGGACAAGAGTACCGACAGCGATACGGTCAGCACCAATGAGAGAGGATGATAAGGTAACATTTTGTATTCCTCGAGTTACTTGTCTTTGGCTCTGTACCGAACACCGCTAGGACACATCGCCAAGCTGTTCGAAGATGGGTGCCGTGAGAAACTCCTGTCAATGCGCGAGTCGGCCGCTCGGCGTGTCCGCACATCTTAAGTTGGGGTAGGAGGCAAGTCAACGAAAGCAGCCTGCGTGAGGAAACGAAATCCGATATGCATCGATCGGAGACAGCTACTGCCCGGATTTCTTAGCGAGGACGAGAACTCATTTCGAAGGAATTGTAACGCTAATCTGCTTCGAGTACGCGCTTTGGATGTTCCTAGAATTTACGGAGGTCACCACGTAGTAGTACGTGTCGCCATTAGTCACGGTGTTGTCTGTATAACTCGTCTCGGGGTCCGCTTGGGCATTGAGCTTCGCGTAAGGACCGCCGGAATTAGCGCTCCGATAAACGAAGTATCCGACGACTTGAGACACGCTTCCCCAGCTTAACGCTACCGAGGCTTGATCGCTCTTTTGGGTTCCGTCTCCAGACAGATGAATGATCAGTGGAGAGTTAAAAGCGTTGCTGGAAATCGTCACAGTTCCCGGTAGATTTCCCGTTGTCTTCGGGTCAAAATTCACTGTCAGGACCGCACTCTGATCTGGAGCCAATATCGTATGAGATGTGACTCCGCTCATCGTGTATCCGCTTCCGCTAAGCGAAACACTAGCGATGTCTACGGTCGAATTGCCCGTGCTCTTCAAGGTCACCTGTTGAGTAGCCGTAGTTCCCACTTTCACATTCCCAAAGGGCACGCTCGTCGTACTTGGAACCAGTTGAGCGCTGGGAGTTACCCCTACTCCGGTTAAGTTGACCGCTACTACGCCACCGCTCGCCGTGACTGAAATGGTTCCGCTCTCCTCGCCGGCCGCCTTGGGATCGAACTCCGCGGTGAAAACCACAGATTGGTTGGGAGTGAGGGTTTGTGGAGTGCTCAGCCCTGATACGCTAAAACCTTTGCCACTTACGCTTACGGACTTTATCGACACGCTCTCATTGCCGTCATTGGTCAGCCGTAGCGTCTGTGTGGAAGGGCTACCGACACTTACGTTGCCGAAACTAACATTGGACGGCGTCATGGTCAGCGCAGTCGTCGCTCCCATTCCTGTCAGACTGGCTACCACCTGAGAGGCTTGCGAGGCGGTCGTGATCGAAATACTTCCGTTCTGCTGGCCCGCCGACATGGGCTTGAACGCGGCCGTAAGTTGCATGCTTTTGCCGGGTGCTAATACCGTTGGCCCTGAAAAACCAGAAATGCCAAATTCCGAACCGTTTGCCAGGACCTTTGTTAAGGTGATCTTTCCTGAGCCATGATTGCTTACGATAAGGTTTTGACTAGCGCTTGATCCCACTCCCACATTCCCAAAGTTAATAGAATTGGGCGTGACTTGGAGAGCTCCTTTCGAGGTTACTCCTGGTTTGCCCGAAAAACCTACACAGCCGGACGTACTCAGCAATCCGAAAAGCGCTAGCAGTGCAGGAAGTATGCTTGCAGCGGTTGCCGCGCGCTTCGCCGTGTGACGGAAAAATAAGTTCGCCCGTTCATCGTTCGCTTTAAAGACACTAATCATGAGCGGAGGCAGTTTGCGGGAAAGAAGTTGTCGGAAACTACTGGCCAGGGGTACACGCGTGGGACAGGTAGGTAATCCTGTCCGCGAGAACAGTCTTATCTGATAGTCACTGAAGGACCTTTTGGTTTAGATCTTTACTCTGTAAATCTATTTCTGTGCTTTCACTCTCCTGATTTGCGTTGGGCTACGGAACCAAAACGCTAGCCTGTCCTGAATAAACGCTCTCTACGTTGCTTGAATCGACCGAGGTGACGACGTAGTAGTAAGTCTGACCGGATTGCACTTCTGCGTCTGTAAATTGAGTTGACCCTACCGGGGATCCCGTCAACTTCGACGTGTACGGACCGCCCGTAACGGTTCCCCGATAAACATTGTAGCCAATCACTGTCGATGTGCTGGCCGTCCACGTCAATCCCACCGTCTGAGCCACCTGCTGGACGCCCGTCCCCGACAAACCCACCTGTGTCGGCGAATCGGTGGCGTTGCTTAACACGCTTAATTTCCCGCTAACGGAGCCAGCTGCGGTCGGCGCGAACTGAACCGTCACCTGGATGGACTGGTTAGGAGTCAAGGTTTCTCCCGATGAAACGCCGCTGACCGTAAAGCCCGCACCTGAAATATTTGCGGCAGATATCGTGACGTTCGCGTTTCCAGTGTTCGTCAAGATCGCTGGCAGATCGCTGTTGCTACCCACATTCACGCTGCCGAAACTCAGCCTCGGCACATTAAACGTCAGCAAGAGGCTCGAGGTGACGCCGGTTCCACTAAGAGGGACGAGGAACGGCGAGTTCGGTGCGTCGCTGGCCAGTGATACCGATCCCGTAACTTTCCCAGCCGAGGAGGGTGTAAACACGGCGTTGAACGTGGCGTTCGTGCCTGGCGGAATCGTCAAAGGCGTGTTGAGCCCAGTGACCGTGAACCCCGTGCCCGAAGCGCTACCTTGCGAAATAACTAGGTTCGCCGTACCGCTGTTCGAAAGCGTGATTGTCTGTGAATTGCTGTTTCCGACCGTAACGTTTCCAAAAGCTGCGCTCGAAGGGACTGCGGCAATTTGGGCTTGCGTTCCTTTGCCGGTCAGATCGATCGTCATCGGAGAATTCGGCGCATTGCTGGACACCTTAATGTTTCCGCGGGCATTCCCCGCGGATGTCGGCGAGAACTGCGCGGTGAAATTCGCGTTTTGTCCCGGCTGAATTATCAGTCCGGCCGCTAATCCGCTTATGGTAAAACCGGTCCCAGTGACGCTCGCCTGATTGATCGTTACGCTTGCAGAACCCGTATTCGACAGGTTTACAGTCGCAGACCCGTTATTTCCGACCACCACGTTTCCAAAACTGACCGCTGACGGAGAACTAGCCAAGCCCGGCTGCGTCCCGGTTCCAGTCAGAGCAATCGTCATTGGGGAATTCGGTGCGTCACTGGACACCGAAATGCTCCCGCTGGCATTACCCGTTGAGGTTGGAGAAAACTGCGCCGTAAAATTCATGCTTTGTCCCGGCTGGATAACTTGCCCAGCCGACAATCCGCCGATGGTAAAACCGGCTCCAGTAACGCTCGCCTGCGCGATGGAAACGTTTGCCGACCCGGTGTTCGACAACGTAACGGTTGCAGACCCGCTGCTCTTGACACCTACGTTTCCGAAACTCACCGCTGTGGGAGAACTCGCCAATCCAGGTTGTGTTCCTGTTCCGGTAAGAGCGATAGAAAAGGGCGAATTGGAGGCGTCGCTCGTCATCGTAAAACTGCCGGTGGCGGCGCTTGCTGTGAGCGGTGCGAACTCAATTTGAATAGTGACGCTCTGTCCCACGCCAATCGAGCTTGCAAGGCCCCCCGAAGTAATTTTAAAGCCCGAGCCTGTGATAGAAGATTGGCCGAGATTTACGGTCGCAGTCCCCGAATTCGTCACCGTAACGCTCTGCGTCGCGGTTTTGCCCACTCCGATGTTTCCGAATGCAATTGTCGCAACGCTGCCGGACAGCACTCCAGACTTACCCGTGCTGGTCTTAGCGCCCGTATACCCCACGCAGCCCGACAAGCCGCCAATTGAAACGGTGATGGCAAGGAACGTCAAGACGACCAACGGCGAGCAACGACCACCAACCCGGAAGCGTGCTCTCGAGGTATGGGATTGAATTTCTAGTGTCTGGTTCCGCGCGGAATATTTCATGTCCCGCACAGTGTAGAGACCACCGGGAGAGCGCAACTACTGGTCAAAGGAAGCAACGAAGTGCAGGAAGCTTCGCCTGTCCGGCCGGACGCGAGAGCACTGGCCGCAACGAATGGACAGGTTCTCTTACGTCTATCGTCTCAATGAGTTAGCAATGCGTTTCAGTCCAGCACAACTCCAAACGCCATTGCTTATTACGTGAAATATCCGGCATTCGCGCTAACCGCGAGCGAAACCCTCTGTCATGCTAGACTTTTGAGTGAGTAACGAGGAATCCTTGCTGAACGCAATGCCGATTCATACCGTCGAGTCCTCTTCGCGAGCGTACACTTCCAGTTGGTCGAACCGGTTTCTGATTGCGGCCCTCGCTGGAATACTTTTTCTCACTCTGTTTCCGTTTCGCTTCGATTTTCATTCGCGGCCTCCCGGCAATTCGTCTCCTTTTTTCTTGGGCAGCGGCATGAAGACTTCGGGGGTTTTTGACGCCTTCCTGAATGTTTTGCTGTTCGTCCCCTTCGGTTTTGGTCTCGCCGAGAAGCTCCGGGAGAAGAAGTTTTCGCGTCTGGCGACTTTTTTTGTAGTTTGGGCAATGGGGGCGGTCTTCTCTTATGCCATTGAACTCACGCAGATTTATATGCCCATGCGCGATTCGGGGTGGGAAGATGTGCTCACAAATTCGAGTGGTTCCGTTGTCGGCTTCTTTCTTTTCGAGATTCTGGGCACGTTAACCATCGGCCTCCTCTCCAGGGGAGAGGCTGCCTGTCGCTCCTGGCTAACAAACAAGCGCATCGCTGTTCTTTTTCCAATTTATTTTCTCTCCTGGTTTGCAATCTCTGCGTCATTGCAAACGCACACAAGGCTGAGCAACTGGCTTCCGGACTGTTTGCTGGTAGTGGGTAACGATGCCGCTGGCCAGAGCCCCTGGAAAGGTCAGGTTCAAGAGTTACAGATCGGAGATCGAGCCGTCCCCAACGCTACGGCCCTCGAGTTAACGTCTGGGCATGCCAGCGAAGAACCTCTGCCTCTCTGGCGCGCCGAATATCAGTTCGCAGGTGCGCCGCCGTTCAAGGATGCAAAGGAATTTCTTCCCAATCTTTCATGGACTCCGCCCGTGCCTTCTCCTCCGCCTTCGGATGCGCTCGTCCTGAACGGCAAATCTTGGCTAACTTCTACCGCCGCGGTAGCAGATTTAGTTGCCGATCTTCAGAAAACAAACCAATTCGCCATTCATTTAATTTGCGCCGCCGAAGAGACTCACGATGGGCGCGGACACATCGTTTCCATTTCGCGATCCCAGTCATTCGCCGATCTAACTGTCAGGCAAGAAGAATCGGCCTTGGTTTTGTGGTTTCGCAACCCACTTTCCGTCAAACGAGCGATACTGGCCTGGTATGTTCCAAACGTATTCACTGACGCGAAAACGCGCGACATCCTCTACTCTTACGATGGCACAAATCTTTCGCTTTACATTAATGGGAAAAAAAGTGGACGACGCTACCATCTCGGTCCCGGCACCGCCCTCGCACGTCTCCTACGGAGAGTCCGGCCCGCCGAGTTGCAGGGCTATAACGATATTTATTACTTACTCGTCTTCTTTCCACCCGGCATAATTCTAGGAATGGCGGCACAAGGGATAACTCGCTCAAGTTTGCTCAACCTATCGGGCATCGCTCTGTATTTTATTTTGCCCGCCCTTCTGCTTGAGTTGATCCTCGTTCGGATCAGCGGCCGGCCCGTCTCGATTTCACATTTGTTGCTTTCACTCTCTCTAATGGTTGCCGGATTCTTGTGGATTCGCTCCGACTCCACGTCATTCGGTAACACTTCAGCGCCAAATCGGCAGGCACCTTCATGAAACTTTTTGTGACTGGCGGAGCGGGCTTCATCGGCTCCACTTTTATTCGCTACGCCCTCTCCCTCGACAAAGGTCTTGCAGTCGTCAATTATGACAAGCTGACCTATGCTGGGAATCTCGCGAATCTCAACTCGGTGTCAAAGAATTCCAATTACAAATTCATTAAAGGCGATATTTGCGACGACAGCGCGGTTGAAATTACCATGGCTGGCTGTGATGCCGTGATCCATTTCGCCGCCGAATCTCACGTCGACCGCAGCATTTCTCAACCGGCCGACGCCGTTCGAACAAACGTAACCGGTACATTTGTTCTGCTGCAAGCCGCTCGAAAATTACAAATACAGCGCTTCATCCACGTCTCCAGCGACGAAGTAGATGGAGATATTCCGCCCGGCTCCTTCTCCGACGAGAATTCACCCCTTCGTCCGAGCAGCCCTTATTCGGCTTCGAAAGCGGCTTCCGATCTGCTCGTTCTTTCCTTCGTCCGAACCTATGGATTCCCCGCGTTGATTACGCGGTCTTCCAATAGTTACGGCCCTCATCAGTTTCCGGAAAAATTTCTTCCACTAATGATCATCAGCGCGCTCGACCACCAGTCGCTCCCTATTTACGGCGATGGGCTGCAGCAGCGCAGTTGGATCCACGTCGAAGACAACTGCCGCGCAATCCTTGCTGTATTGGAACGGGGAAGCGTAGGTCACGTTTATAATATTGGCGGCGTGGACATAAAAGACAATCTGACCATGGCCCGCGATATTCTTACGATGATGGGCAAATCCGAAAGCTTGATTTCGCATGTGCCGGATCGGCCGGGCCACGATCGGCGTTACGCCCTGAACTCGGACAAGATCAAGCGCGAATTCAATTGGAAACCAGTCGTTCCGCTCGATGAAGGATTGCGGCAAACGATCGACTGGTATCGCTCGAATCGTACTGGCTAATTCAGACCCGCGATCCCGGGCTATCCTAAATCTCTAATAGATATTCGACCGTAACTCAGACGAATCGAACTGGCTATATGCGCGTGACTTTTCATTTCAGGGCTGCTTCACTGCTAACAGGGCTGTGGAGAAGCGCGGCGACTACCGCAACTAGGGTAAACGCAATCTTAGTTCCGAATAAGGAGATTTGAATCTTGCGAATTTCGGTAATTGGATGTGGATATGTCGGCTTGGTCACGGGTGCTTGCTTCGCGGAAATTGGGCACGATGTCACCTGCACCGATAACGACGAATCAAAGATCGTAACCTTGCGCGCCGGAAAGTTGCCGATTTACGAGCCTCACCTGGACGCTCTGGTCGAGAAAAACATCCGCGAAGGGCGCCTTCATTTCACCAGCAATCCCGGCGAAGCAGTACGCGCGAGCGAAGCCGTGTTCATCTGCGTGGGAACTCCGCCCTTGGATAATGGCGACGCGGATTTGAGCGCCATCGACAACGTCGCGCGGATGATCGCCACCGAAGGCGGCGGAGCCAAGCTGGTCGTGGAAAAAAGTACCGTCCCCGCTCAAACTGGCCAGGAGTTGAAACGCGCTCTCACCGTCTACAGCCGGAAGTCCGGCGCCAATTTTACCGTCGCCTCAAACCCGGAATTCCTTCGCGAAGGCACTGCGGTCACCGATTTCCTGCACCCCGATCGCATCGTCATCGGAGTGGACGACGAAGCCGCCGCAAAAAAGCTCCGCGATATTTATGCGCCAATCTTGGATAAGAAGTTTAGCTGTCCCGCACACAAAGGTAAGTGTCCCGGCTCTGCCGCTCCCGCCTTCGTCGTCACTACGGTAAATAGTGCGGAACTTATAAAACACGCCTCGAATTCGTTTCTTGCTCTTAAAATCTCTTTCGCAAATTCTCTTGCGGACATGTGCGACCAATTGGGTGCGGACGTTCAGGAAGTCACTGCCGCGGTCGGCATGGACCCTCGAATCGGCCCTCAGTTCCTGCAAGCTGGACTTGGGTTCGGTGGTTTTTGTTTGCCCAAAGACGTGCAAGCTTTCATTCGTCTGGCCGAACGCGTGGGAATCGACTTCACTTTGCTGAAGGCTGCGGAGCAGGTGAACAAACAACGCATCGAGCTGCTTCTTTCAAAAGCCCGCAAAGCTCTATGGGTTCTCAAGGGCAAGAAAATCGCGCTTCTAGGCCTGGCGTTCAAACCAAACACTGACGATATCAGGTTTTCGCCCGCTATCGATGCGGCCCGACGGTTTTTGGCCGAAGGCGCAAGCTTACATGCTTATGACCCTCAGGCCATGGAGAAGACCCGCAAGTCGCTCCCTGAAATTTCCTTTGCCAAAAATCCGTATGAGTTGGTCAAAGATGCGGATGCCGCAATCCTGGCGACCGAATGGGATGAATTCCAGAAGCTCGATTGGAAGCGCGTTCACAACGAAATGGCTCGGCCCTTGGTTATCGACGCGCGGAACTTTCTGAACCCGGCTGAAATGAAGGCCCTCGGCTTTGAATATTATTCGTTTGGCCGCTAGCAATCAGGATCGACTCAGAGGAATCCCGCTAGGCCATTAGAGCGCTTCCTGGAAACCGCACAGTCTGCGCTTTATTCGTCAAATGGAGCGGCGTTTTACGAGCAACTGGCACCGGTCCAGGATTTCCCCGCTCTGAAAAAGAATTCTCTGCCGCAGTCTCGGGACCCAATGTCTCCGGGCGCGCGAAACCCGCAGCCCTGCGCGCCAGTTCCGACCGTGTTTCGACCCCGAACTTGCTCAGCAACGTCGAGACGTGGAACTTCACCGTTCGAACCGTAATATTCAGCTTGGAAGCAATTTCTTTGTTTGCCCTGTTGGACAGCACAGAGTGAAGTACTTCCTTTTGGCGCGGGCTCAAGGATGTCGGACACGCAATCGATCGGCCTTCATCCAGGAGTTCCTCGGCTCGCGATACTAGCCGGCTCATCAGCTCCTTTTCGGCCGGAACCAGCACCTGAAAATCATTGGGATTTTGGCCCCTCACCAAACACTGCATCGCTAGTAGGCCGGCCACTCGCTCCAACGTCGACTCGGAGTCTGCATACGCCTCCGTACGGAACTGCGCCACCCCTGTACTCGTTTCACAGAAAACGAACAGGTTAGGTTTGTTCGAGTCTTGTTTCTTCTCTTGCTGCACCAGCTTTCCAAACACACGTATCTTCTTCACTTTGGGCCTTCCCGTCTGCTCGCCCAGGACTATCCGGCGAAGCCTCATTAGATTTTTGTTCCGACTCTTACGGCTATACGGGACTTATATTTGCGGCTCTCATGACCATCGCCCTGACGACTGCCCTGGGAGCCGTTCTACCAAAACTAGGATAGAAGCACGGGCATGGCAGGTGTGCTGCCATTCGACTGCCCAGTTAAACGACTCAAAATGAGACACATATTGCGCTCGCCGAACTCTGCCAATTTTTCAACATGGGTAGAAAGTTCTCGAACGCAGCAAAATGTTCCGCCGTCTGACGTCATCGGCGAGGTTTTTGCGGTAAACTCCGTCCGCCGCTGTCTGTTCGAAGTCGCGTCACGAAAGGAACTAAATCGTGAAGAGTTTTATGCGAACCGCTTTGCTCTCGACCGCCATAACTCTGTTTTCCTTCGGAACATTCGCCCAACTTCCTTCGGCCAAACCCGCCCCGCTGCAAGTCCCCGTTGGGGAGGGCGTTTGTTCAGCGCAAAAGTCTTGCGCGGATCTGATGCCTGGGATGATTCAAAGCGCTCTAGGCCCCTCACCACTTGAGGAGAATTTGCGCTACCTAACCGATTCAGTCGGCGGCCGCGTCACTGGTTCGCCCACCGCTGACCGCGCTGTCGGTTGGGCGGTTGAAGCCCTCCGCCACGCTGGCGTGGACGAAGTCCACGCGGAAAAATTCACCATCCCTGTGGGCTGGAGTGAAGCAAACACCCATGTGGAAATTTTGTCACCCGCATCCTTCCCGGTTCGTCTGGTTTCAATCGGTTGGTCGCCGGCTACGCCCGAAGGCGGAATCACGGCTGACATCGTCGATGTTGGACTCGGTGACGAAAACGGTTTCGCCAAGGCCGGCGCGATTGCCCACGGCGCAATCGTTCTGGTTCACACCAACCTCCTTGTTACCTGGGAAGATCTCATCAATGAATACGATGTTGATCGCGAAGTCGTTGGCCGTGCGGTGAAGGCAGGCGCTGCCGCCATATTTTGGATGTCCACGCGTCCCAACCTTTTGCTCTATCGCCACAATATCTCCATCAATGGCGAACTCGAACAGTTACCGCAAGCGGTCCTGGCTCGTGAAGACGCCGAGCGCATCGCAAGATTCCTGTCAGCTGGCCAGAAAGTTCACGTGCATTTTGATATGCCAAATCATGTTGCTGGACCAACGCAATCTGAAAATGTGGTCGGTGAAATTCGAGGCCGCGAGAAGCCGGACGAATTCGTGTTGCTCGGCGCCCATCTCGATTCATGGGATTTGGGCACCGGCGCGCTCGACGACGGTTGCAACGTCGCAATGCTCATTGACGCCGCACGAGTTATCCACTCGTCCGGCACCATCCCTCGCCGCTCGATTCGGTTTGCTTTCTTCACCGGAGAGGAACAAGGAATGCTCGGCTCCGCAGCCTACGCTCACGCGCATCGCGCCGAACTCGAGCGCATGATCGCTGCGGTGATTTTCGATTCCGGAGTGGGACGCATCACCGGCTACTCTCTCGGTGGCCGCAAGGATATCGAACCCGCAGTTCGCGACGCCCTCGAGCCGCTCCACACTTTTGCTCCTTTGAATTTCACCTTCGATGCCGGCATGGATACCGACAACTTCGATTTCATTTTGGAAGGAGTTCCCACCCTCGAGGCCATTCAAGAGCCGGCCAACTACATGCTGAATTACCACGCCGCGTCCGACACCTACGACAAAGTTGATTTCAAGGAACTCAAGCGCAGCATTGCAATCTCCGCGATCACGGCCTTCGCTCTAGCGGATCGCGAAGACCGCATCGGCCCCCGCCAGTCGCGCGCCCAGATCGAACAACTCTTCCAGCAGACTGGCCTCGAAAAGGAAATGAAAGACGCTGGCTTCTGGCCTCTCTGGGAAAAAAGCGAACGCGGCCACGAGCCCTAGCGTCCAGCCGGCCAGCCAGAGAACTTCTGAGCAAACCAAACCAATTCCAAATTATGCCCATCCGCGAAAGGCGACCTCGAGCCTTTCCTCACGTATAATAAGAGCAATATGGCGATAACTGCACGTGCGCGGAGTATCGGTGTGCCCGAATCTTCCGCTGTCGAATCAAGTCGTATCCTGGCCGTTGACTACGGCCGCAAGAAGATAGGTCTGGCGCTTTCCGACGAATTTGGCCTCACAGCGCATCCGCTCATCACGTTCCTGCGTACGAACCGCCGCAACGATTTGCGACGCTTGCGCGAAATTTGCAGGAAGCATAGTGTTGCGCGTATCCTCGTGGGCCATCCTTTGCACATGACCGGCGAAGCCGGTCCCATGGCGGATGAAGCGGCGCTCTTCGCCGCTCGATTACAGAAAGATCTCGGCATCGAAGTAGAGCTCGTGGACGAGCGGTTAACCTCCTGGGAGGCAGCACAAACGATGGCAGAAGTGAAATCTTCGCGGCGTAAACACGCTCCGATCGACGACGTGGCCGCCGCAGTCCTGTTGCGTGATTACCTCGAGCACAAAAAGGAACTCGGTCGGCCCCCGGTTCCCGTCGTGGAGAGGCGCTAAACGCGATGCGCAGACTCGGCCTCATCGCTCTTCTTCTGATCGCTGCCCTCGGCGCCGGAGCAGGCTGGCTGGATTCGCAAATCAGCCGCCCCTACCGCGGCCATCGGCCCGAAAAGATTTTTGTGGACATTCCGCACGGCACCTCCCGCCTTGGTGTGGCTAGCATACTTAGAAAAAATGATGTCATTCGCAGCCAGCTTGCCTTCGAAATCTTCAGCATGTGGCATATTCGAAAACCGCTTCAGGCCGGTGAATATTATTTCGATCGTCCGCTGGATTCGCGCGAGGTTTTTTGGCAAATCGCCGGGGGCAAGATATTCGTTCACACTGTCACCATTCCCGAAGGATGGAATATGTACGAGATGGCGGCCGATCTCGATCGCCAGGGCGTTTGCACCCGCGAAGGTTTTCTGGAAGCGGCAAAGAATGCTTCTCTTATCGCAGACTTGGCGCCAAATGCCCCCAATCTCGAAGGATTTCTTTTCCCCTCCACTTACCAATTTACGCGCCACACCACCTGTGAGTTGATTGCGAAGCGGATGGTCCAGAATTTCCGCGCGGAATTGGAATCGCTCGACCCCTCCGGTTCCCCCAGTTTCCCGCAAGGCTTAACGCTCTTGCAGGTCGTTACGTTAGCTTCACTCGTCGAAAGCGAAACTCCTAAGCCGGATGAGCGGCCCATGGTCGCTGGAGTTTTTTACAATCGCCTGCGTATGGGCCTGCCGCTGCAGTGCGATCCCACGGTGCAATACGCCCTGGAACTCGAAGGCCATCACACAAAGAACCTCCGTCCCGCCGACTTGCACGTCGATTCTTTGTACAACACCTACGAGCATCCCGGCCTGCCGCCCGGACCCATTGCAAATCCGGGTGAAGCATCCTTGCGCGCCGCGATCGTGCCGGCGCAAACTGATTATCTCTACTTCGTCGCTAACGATCAGGGCGGCCATTTTTTTGCCAGGACTCTCGCCGAACACAATCACAACGTCGCGCGTTACCGCCATCTACTCGCGGCCGATGGCGCTGGCCCAGATCCTTCAAAGCCGAAGCATCGAGGTCCCTCTTGACCGAAAGCACTTCCAGCGCGAGTCACGACAGCGGCTCTCCCACCAAGAAGAAGCTGATTCTTGAAGTGGCGCAGGCTCTGGCCAAGCAGCGTTACACGCCCGCCGAAATCGAGCAGATTCGGCGCAAGCTGATCGTGCATCTCGGGGAAAAAGGGAAAACCTCAACGGACTATATCGTCAGTGTTCTCGAAGAAGCCGGGATGCGCGTCGTGTGGTCCACGCGTTCGGATACCGAAGGCCGGTACGAAGAAGAATTCAGCGACCTCCTGCATTTTTCCACTCTCGATGAAGCCGAGATGTGTCTCGTCCGCCTCGATGAGCTGCTTCGAAAATTTGTGCTCGAAGCCGACCACCCCGCCGCCGAACGCGTCCGCGAAGTCGCGCGCCTTGGCCGTCGCCGCGCGGAAATGATCTCGCGCAATCACAAAGTAGACGCCAACAAGCGCGCTGAAAAAGAGGAGATCGCGCATTGGTTTGGAATATGGCTGGAAACTCCCGACGCATTTTTCGACTGGCTCGAAGTCCGCAAGCAATCTCCCGATTTTCAGAAACGCTTCCCGCACTCCCCGGACGAGGAAGTATAGATGTACCTCCTCGATGTCGAGCCTCTCGACCTGGGCGCTGACGTTAGAGCCGTTGGCCTCGAACTCACCGAAGCGGACGAAAATCGCGAGCCGGTCCGAGGCGCCGATGCCACGCACATTTGGAGCCGCGTCCTGCGCGCAACCGCAACCGACGAAACGTGGGCGCTCGATTTTTTCAGCCACCTAGACCGTCTCCGCGAATATTGCCGTCTCCATCACATTGAATTTCGCGAAGCCACAAAACGCTCGATCGTAATTCCAGCTCCCAAGCTCGAAGCACTCGAACCTCTCATCGACCGTTTTCAGAATGAGACGTTCGGCGCACGTGCCGGAGCCTTAGTCGCAAAAGGAGACCCCGCCCTCGAAGGAGAATTGGCCCGCCGTGGCGCGGACGCATACCATTCCGCCTTCTCCAATTATTTTTTCTGCGCCGTCTGCGGATTTGAAGACGGTTCTCTCGTTTTCCTCAGCGAAAAGCTCTGGGCCAGCGAAATAATTCGACGCGTCCGCCCCACTCTCGACGGACTTGACGTCGAGATCCGCATCCCCTGCTAAAGGACGGTGTTCCTGTCCTGTACCTCTATAGGTCTTTCGTACTATTTCGCTAAACCTCTCGACTAGTACACTGTCTGAAGTACAGCCGATGTCCAGCCATCCTCACGAGTTGACAGTGCCTAGCGAACCCAGGGTCCCGAACGCGCGCGCCTTCATTCGCAGCCTCAATATCCTACTTAAGTACGCCCGGCTCTATGGTTTAGAGCACTCCCGCTGCTCCCGGCAATTTGACTCTTCGTGGACCGAACTCCAGGACGCCGTGGAGGCAGCAGGGCAGGGCGGTCTACTGCTCGGCGCTTCCGATTCTCAGCTCTTGCTCGACGGCGTGCCTCTGGAGTCGACTCCGGCCGAACGAAGTTTCGCCAATCTGCTCACCACTTCAGGTGTAGCCAGCATCGGTTTCGTCCACGGAGTCACTCGCGACGACTTCGCCAATCTCGTAAAAGCCTTCATGGAGACCGGTCCCAAGGCTGGCACTCTCTCCGAGCGTCTGGAAACATATTTCGGAAAGAGAAATATTTCAGGAATCCGCGTGAACGAAATTCGTTTCGTCGCAGAAGACGCTGGTTTCTCTGAAGCGCGCGTAGCCGCCACTCTCACCGCAAAAACGCTGGGCGCTGACGCCGACATGATCCAGGACTGGTTCCGAAGTCCTGAGAAGATGATTCAGCTTATCGCTGCCGCGGAAGGCGCTCACAGCGGAGGCTCAGCAAATCAAGGAACCGGCGTAGGTGGCGGATCACCTTACCAGAGATCATACGGCGCCGGCGGAAGCAACGAAGCCCGCGTAGTCGCCGGTTCAGGCACAGTCGCGGGATTAAACGAAGACGCTAGGGCCGGTTCGGCTTTAGCCGACGCCACCGTAATTCCCGGAGCCTCCGGTGCGTTTTCGCGCCTCGAAGAAGCCGAGCTTCAAAGTTTGCTCAAACTGCTGGTCCAATTCGGTGAAGCGCAAAATTCGAAGAATCCTCAGCTCGACAAGAATTCCTGGCAACAGAAACTCGCCGGTCTCCCGCAGAACGCTCAAATAACTTTGCGCCAGGCGCTGGCGCAAGTTGCCGCCAAATCGCCTTCCGCCAAAGTGGACGAGGCCATGCTGCTTCGTCTGGCCGAAGATTTGGCAATTAAATTTGCCATCGACCGCTACCAGCGCGGCGAAGTGCAAGTCAACGCCGTACGCCAGATGCTCGATCGCATGGGCAGCGAACTCGACACCCTGCGCAAACTTCTGCGCTCGCGCGAAGACAAAATGGCCACCGCAGGAATCGCGATGGAATCGCACGCCGACGTCCTCGATCGTCAGTTCTGGGCTGCCGTCCCCGAATCCGGCAAAAAACACGTTTTGATGTCCACCGAAGCCTGGTGCATCCCTCCGCGCAACGTGCAGCAATACGTGGAAGAACTTTTGGGCCGCGGTGAAGCGGCCGCTGCGGGAGACATCCTGCTTCAATACGCCACCTGCGTCCGAAACAAAGACTCGGAGGCCCGCAAGAAAGCGGCCATCGGCCTTGGCCAGCTCGCAGAGCTGTTCAGCAAAGCCGCCAGTCAGCGTTTGCAGGACGCTCTGGTCCAAATCGGCCAGCAAATGGCTGCCGAAAAAGATACCGAGCTTCAAACCCTTTTGAGCGCCGCGTTCGTGCGTCTCAGCCAGGAATCAGCCACGCGCCGTTACTACCGCGCGATGCAGCAATCGCTCGACTCTCTCGCCGACCTGGAAGAATCCCGCCCCAGCTGGGTTCAAAGCTTGCGCCCGCGCGTCGGAATCGATAATCGCGTTCCTGAATTCATAGAAGAAGCGCTGGCCGCCGAGCAAATGCCCGAAGGCCTTGTCGGCGTCCTGATGCGCGTTCCGCAATCCGCGTCCGAACATTTGGCCGTGCGCTTGGCGCGCTCCGGTCGCCGCACCGAACGTGAGAGCATCGTCGCCCTCGCGAAATCCGTAGGTTCGCCTTGCGTCAGATATTTGAAAGAAATTCTGAAGACCGAAGTGCCCGCTAAAGCCGCCACCGTTGTCGGCCTTTTGAGCCGCATGGACCCCTTTGCTCTCGAAGAGATGCTTCCAGCCCGCCTTCGCGAAGGCGTCCGCAGCTTTCACGACGCAGTCGTGCGCCAGCTCTCCATTGCAGGAGCGCCCGAGCGCGGCAAACTGCTCGTCGAATCGCTCGAAATTTTTGACCCCCTGATCGTTCCTCTCGCGCTTGATGAGATTGGAATGTGCGGCGACACCGATACCGCACCCAAGCTCTTGCGCATCGCCGAAGGCGAAATTTTGGCTCCGGGCTCGGACTACCTGCGCGTCAAGGCCATCGAAGCGCTTGGCCGCATGCGCGCTCCCGCTGCTGCCGGTCACTTGCGCCGTTTCGTGGAAACGCGCAAAACTTTTGGCTGGGCTTACCCGGACGAGATTCGCATGGCTGCCGCTCAAGCCTTAATGAAGCTCGACCCGGAGTGGATGCAAGCGTTTCTCCCGCAATCGGGCCTGGATACCAAAGTCATTGCTCTTGCGCCGCTCGACCCCATTCATGAACGCGATTTCGTTCGCCACCGCCGCTATCGCCGGGTCCGCCTCCCGCGCGCCGTGCCCGCTACAATCACTTCAGCGCGTGGAAAATTCACATCTTCTATCAGCGTGCTCAGTCTCGACGGCGGCTTGTTAAGCGGCGACATACAAATTCCCGTGGGCACCGAAGCCACTCTGAAAATTCCGGCCGGGCTGCGCTCCATCAGCATGCAAGCGGTCGTGCGATTTGTCCGCTCGCAGCAAGCTGGTTTCGAAATGATGGGCATCAACCTGGAAGATCGCGCCAAACTGCGCCGCTTGCTCATCTCGCTGGGTGGCGCCGATACCGCCGTCCGCACCGGCCTGCTCCCCCCCGATTAATCTTCTATCTGTCGCACCGCCCGCAAACGGTGTCTGTCGCATCGACGTTAAGATTTAAATGTAGCGCCGGGGTCTTGAGCCCGGCATCCTTGGTTTGGTTCGCCCACAAAACGGCGCGATGTTACTAACGGTCCGTTCAAACAAAACGTAGGTACCGGCCGCACAGACACGACTCCTTGAATTCCGCCCAAGCGCATGCTAGCGTTCTCCGTGGTTAGATTAGAATATTTTCGGATGCGGCACCAAGGGCCAGCAAGCCCCGAGAGCTTTCGCGATCTTTTGTGCCACGACGCTTCTGTCTTCTCGCTACAACGCGACTCTACATCGGCCACCGAGCTCTCAGCATCCAATCGCCAGAATTAAATCGCCAAATTCATGAATTAGAACACGATGTAACTCATCGAAAACAGACAACGGTGAGCCGACCAAATCGCCAAAAAACTCAAAAACGCGACTTGCGCGTCCGCGAGCCTTTTGGAGGATGCCCGAGCGCGTTTTCGAAACTTTTTCGTGAGGTTTCGGCTCGGAACCGCCACGTAGATTCGGCGGGAGCGAGCCCTTGCGCGCCACCTTCGTTGACACCCGCCGGAGCGGCTGCTACATTGCCTCCTTTGCGTTCGCCAAGGAGCACACAGCTGAGACTGCCGGGCCTTGCTTGGATGGCCGCGACAATGGCATTGGTAGCGTTGGCCAGCGGTTGCGCCGTCAGCCAGAAAGCCGTGGTCAAGCCGGGCAACGCACTAACGCCGCTTCTCACCGCGAGCAAGGTCGACCTCATCGGGCGCTACAATAAGCAGGCTCAATCCGTCACCTCGCTCAATGCCGGGGTCTCTATGAAACTCACGGCGGGCTCCGCGTATTCTGGCGTGATCGAGCAATATCATGAAGTAAACGGATTCATCCTGGCGGCCAAGACCGCGAACATACGAGTGATTGGACAGGCTCCCGTGGTGGGCAAGAATATTTTTGACATGGTCAGCGATGGCGACACGTTTCATATCTATATCCCATCGAAGAATGATTTTATGGAAGGCCCGGACAATCTGGAGCGGCAAGCATCGAAGCCCATCGAAAATCTGCGGCCGCAGCATTTGGTTGACGCTCTGCTGTGGTCGCCCATTCCAGACGGAGCGCCGGTGTTGTTCGAAGAATCCAGCGAAGGCTCCTATCGCTACTACATCCTGACCGCGATCCGCGCCGCCTCTGGCGATAGCGCAACAAAAGAAAATGCATCGGGCTCATCCGATTGGGAAATATCGCGTAAAATCTGGTTCGACCGCACGAACCTGCAGATAGTGCGGGTGGAACATTTTGCTCCCGGTGGCAAAGTGGCATCAGACGTTCGCTATTCAAACTGGCTCGCAACTACAGCGCCATCAAACACGATGGCACCATCGACCGCAACGCCTGCGGCGAGTAGCATAATGTATCCACGCCAGATTGCGATTAGCCGACCCAGCGATGACTACCAACTCGCAATTGAAATCAGAAAGCTCACCATCAACGAGCCCATCTCCGCCGATCGCTTCGTACTGAAACAGCCGCCGGGCACCAAACTGATACATCCGGACGAAAATACTCCGGAGGCGCCCCAGCCGTGATCCGCTACATGATCGTGCAAAACGTGCTGCACCGGCCCCTCCGCACACTGATCACGGCCATTGCCGTCGCCGTCGAAGTCGCCATGGTGATCATGGTCGTCGGACTGACCAGCGGTTTGCTTTTGGAAAATGCCAAGCGTGTGGAAGGCGTGGGCGCGGACATCATGGTTCAGCCGCCCTCCGCCTCGGTTTTTTTGGCCTTTAGCGGCGCGCCCATGCCCATCGCCATAGCCGATAAATTAAAACAGCTCGATTATGTGCAGGCCGTTGCCCCGGTGTTGGTTCAGTTCAATTCCGTCAACGGCCTGGACGTAGTTTTCGGAATCGATCCCCCGAGCTTCGCCGCGGTCTCAAACGGATTCGTATTCCACTCCGGTCACGACTTGCAGAATCCAAACGATATCTTGGTCGACGATATCTACGCGAAAGCGAAAAAGATTAAAACCGGCCAGACCATGCACATTCTGGATCATGATTTCCATGTGGCAGGCATCGTCGAACACGGAAAAGGCGCGCGGCTTTTTGTCTTCCTCTCCACCTTGCAGGAAATGGCCGGAGCGCATGACAAGGCTTCCATCTTCTACATTAAGAACGATCGCACGGACCACACGCCCGCCGTCATGGACGAAGTGCGCCAGCTCCTGCCCCGTTACGAAATTCGCCCGCTCAAGGATTTCATTTCGCTGATGACTTCGTCGAATCTTCCGGGCCTCGGCGCGTTCATCAGCGTCATGATCGGCATCGCCGTAGTCATCGGCTTTCTTGTGATTTTCCTTTCTATGTACACCACCGTCATCGAGCGCACGCGCGAGATTGGCGTCTTGAAATCACTCGGCGCTTCCAAGGGCTACATCGCTCGAATCATTCTCAGTGAAACCACGCTGCTCTGCGTTACCGGTGCTGTCGTCGGGATAGGATTGAGCTTTCTCATGCGGGCCATCTTCATCCGCCTGTTCCCGGCGCTAAGCATACTGATCACGGTGGACTGGATTTTGCGCGCTTCAGCGATTGCAATCGTCGGCGGAATCCTCGGCGCCTCCTATCCCGCTTGGATCGCCAGCCGCAAAGACCCGGTCGAAGCTCTCGCCTACGAGTAAATTTTGCCACATTCAATTTTGCCCAACTCACATACCCGCTAGGAAGAAATGGCCAACGCGACTAGAATATTTCCGTCCACGGAAGTGTTAACACTCGTACGGGAGCGAGCGTTGGAGCCAATTCTCAAAACGGAAGATTTATGGAAGGTTTATCACTCCGGCAAGGTTGAGGTGCCGGCGCTCCGCGGCGTCAACATGGAAGTGTACCCCGGGGAGTTCGTCTCCATCATGGGCCCCTCCGGCTGCGGGAAGTCCACAATGTTGCACGTTATTGGCGGCTTGGCGCAGGCCACGCGCGGCCGCGTTTTACTGGACGGAAACGATCTTACGACCATGACCGACGCGGCCAGGACGCTCTTGCGCCGTCACAAAGTCGGTTTCGTTTTTCAGAAGTTTAATTTGCTGCCGACACTTGATGCCTATCACAATATCGCTCTCGCGCAGCACATTCACGGAAACGGTTTCGACCCACACCGCTTCGAAGTTGTGGCCAAACTTCTGGGGCTCAGCGAGAGACTGACGCATAAGCCGTCAGAACTATCCGGCGGAGAGCAGCAGCGCGTGGCGCTCGCGCGCGCGATTGTCAGCGAGCCGAAAATCGTCCTGGCCGATGAACCAACCGGAAACCTGGACACGAAAAGCTCGGAAGCCGTTCTGGGCCTTCTGCGCCAGCTCAACAAAGACCTGGGACAAACAATTGTCATGATTACTCACAACCCCGATGCGGCTGCCTACGGAAATCGCGTGCTGCACATGCGCGATGGGCAAGTTGTGAACGGCTCGAGTATCCACTAAGATGCGCAAAGTGTGGCGAGGAATCGTCCGAACGGTTTTTTGGTCCTTCGAACGGGGAAGTTGGCCCTACGATTTGATGGTCATCGCCATCGTTGTTTTTGTGCTGCTCACGCCTCGCCGCCTGTTCCACGATCAACCCCAGACAACCGCGCTGGCAAGCTCCGAGGTTCAGCTCCTGTCCGAAGATCCCAGTACCCAAACGCGCACCTACCGGCTGGACGCCAATGTTTTGAAACCTGAAAAACGCGCCAAGCAGCCCACCCCGGAGCTCGAACGGGAGACCCATGACATCTTGGGTCGCGCCGTGGACGATCTGAAAGAACGCACTTTTCAAGTGAAGCGCATCGCCCCGGTTCGCGCGGCCGATGGTTCCATCGCCTATTACGACATCGCTGTCCAACCCGATTTCAGGTAATCGACCCGGCAGCTTCCAATCACACGGAACCTCCCCGGTGGGCGGCGCATCTAAACCCCTGTGTTATGATTGCGCGAATTTTATCGGGGAACTCGGGGCGCAGTGGGGGACTAGTTGAATTCTAATCGAATTAGGTGGATGGCGTTAGCATGCCTGACCGTTTGCGTGATTTGCACGCGCGGTTTGGCGGCCGCGGCGCAGGGCAGGGGGCCGTGGACTTTGGAATCGGTTTTGCGGCAACTCGATATGCAGGCCAAGACTTTTCACAGCCTCTCCGCTGATGTGGAACGCACGAAGGTTACCGTCGTCGTTAACGATCACTCCACTGAAACCGGGAGCCTGCTGGTGCGTGGCGACAAAATGCTGCTGCAAATGAAAGTCCCCGACGCGCGCACGGTCCTGCGCACGGGCGATAATCTCTACGTGTATACGCCCGGCTTGAACCGCGTCGAGGAATACAATCTGGGCAAGAATCGCACGATGGTGGATCAATTTCTACTGCTCGGATTCGGCACTTCCGGCAAGGAGCTTCAGAAAAGTTATCTCATCACACTGCTGGGTGAGTCCACGCTGGACGATAAGAAAACTGTCGAGTTGGAACTAACTCCGAAATCCGCGGAGGTGCGCAATCAAATTTCGAAGATTCAGATTTGGTTCGATGAGTCGTCGTGGCTTCCCGTTCAGCAACAATTCAATGAGACGGGTTCGGGTGATTATTTCACCATCCGCTACTCCAAAATCGTACGTAATCCCTCAATTAGCGAGTTCGAGTTCAAACCCCATTGGCCGAAGAACACGGAAAAGGCCCGTCCCCAAGGTTAACGCCGCAAATAAAGCTTAACTCCGCTCAAGCCTTGCACTTCGGACATTCTTGTTTTCCACGGCGGCTGATTCGTGTTCAAGCAATGCGCGCTTTCGGGATAGGCCCCAGCGGTATCCGGCTAGGTCTCCGTCCGCGCGCACCACGCGATGACAAGGGACGACCACTGAGACGGGGTTTGTCGCGCAGGCCCTTGCGACAGCCCGTATTGCCTTGGGGCGCCCAATGGCTCGTGCGATTTCCGTGTACGTTTGGGTAGCTCCGTAAGGGATTCGTCTCAGTTCTTCCCAGACATGCCGACGGAATGCAGTAGCTTGTACGTCGGTGGGTAAGTCGAGGTGCGGCTCCTTGCCGCGCAGGTGTGCAAGAATCTGACTAACCCATCCTTCGAGGTTCTTCGATCCGCTACTGTCCTTGTCGATTTCCGCACGAGGGTATTCTTTCCGGAGGGCGGCTTCCAGCGGAGCATCCTTTTCTCCCAGGTAGAGCGCGCTGATCCCACGCTCGGTCGCGGCCACCAGCAGGCGTCCTAATGGCGAATCGACAATTGCGTAATGAATCTGCATCCCCGCACCCCCCTGGCGATAGGTGGCCGGGGTCATGCCGAGCTGCGAGGGTGCCCGCTCATATAAACGGCTGCTCGAACCAAATCCTGCATCGTAAAGTGCGGTGGTCACGTCGTCTCCTTTTTTCAAACTGGATTTCAAGCGGCGCATGCGTTGCGCGTCAGCATACTGGCGGGGTGTGATGCCCATTACGCGCCGGAAAGCGCGCTCGACTTGATGTGAACCCATTCCGACGCTTCGACCAAGTGTGGCGAGGGTCAGGCGACCGTCGTTATCTCCGTCATCCTCCGCGCGAATTCGGGCCTCGATTTCGCGACAAACGCGCGCAACTGCGTCTGTGCGGGGATCGCGCACGTGAATGCTGCGCGGGCGGCAGCGTTGGCACGCTCGAAAGCCTTGTTGCTCAGCGGCTTCGGGAAGGGGGAAAAAGACTACTTGCTCGAGTCGAGGCTTGCGAGACGGACACGACGGCCGGCAATAAATTCCCGTCGAGCGCACCGCATACACAAACGCTCCGTCAGCGCCTCGATCGCGTGATTGCACGGCTTGCCAGTAGGCCTCGGCTCGAGGCCGTTCGACATGTCGCTGCATTTGATTTTTCTTCATGTGTAGTAGTAACTGCCACCAACCTATTTTACGTATTCAAAATTATCGAATCCTAATGGGAATCGCTATCCGTTTTTTGCGTTCAAAGTATTTGAGAGCTTTCGCCCCTCACACATAAATCTGTGTGTGCAAAATGGTACAAACCCCTTGTCGCCCGAGGGTTACATAATAAGACACTTTCGCCTGGACCCCGATTGACGGCATAATAGAGGACGCGCATATTCGATTTCCACATGGGGTGGGTCAGGTAGGGCCTGGGGGGAGAAGCTATGGGGGCTGCTCCGCAACGGAACAGACAGCAGGTAGCTGCATCACCTCTGCGTGTAGTAGAAGTTAAAGACGCAACGGTATCGGTACCCGCCTTCAACAAGCCCGGGCCACACCGTTTCGCGCGTATTCCAACACACGCCATCGGCGTTGCTAGCGAACGTCGAGGTGCTCCGCGCGCTTCGCTTTCGCTGCCGCTTCGCTTAGTTCGAGTCGGCAACCTGGAAGAACCGCTACCCGTGACGCTGGTAACCCGCAACATCAGCTCCAGTGGAATCTACTTCCTGGCACCGCGCAAGTTTGAACCTGGCACTGCAATCGAACTGGAAGTCGCGTTGGTCGAACGGCCGATGGGACAGGGAAGCGTGCAGATGTGTACCGCGGCGCATATCATTCGCGCAGAGGAAGTGGACACACCCGGTTGGCACGGCTACGCCGCGACATTCGACGACTTCGCTCTTCGCCGCGATGACGTGCTCCCGATTCGCTACCGCGCAAGTTAGTCTAGAGTCGATTGCACGATTTCGAGGACCGCAAGCCTCCCGGCGAAGGAACCTCAGCAAGGCGTTCCGCACTAGATGCCATGCGCCCGAATCGCAATTTGCAGCATCGATCTTCCAAGCACGGTATCCAGTTGTTTTAATTCCCGGATCCTGATCCAGCCACAAGGGTTAACGGCTCCTGCAAATCGGCGATCGAGGTTTTTTATGATGTCACGCTTTCAGTGGTGATTGCAGTGGCAGCTTCCTGTGCCGCGCTCGATCTTGCAGGACGCGTCACGTCGAGCGAAGGTTGGTCCTTCGGAGTATGGCTGACCTGCGGTTCCATCGCCATAGGCATTGGCAATCTGGTCCATGCATTTTGTCGGCAGCTGGCCTTCAGCCTGCCGGTTCCTCTGAGCTACCACTGGCCGATCGTTTTGCTTTCCTTTGTCGTCGCGGTCTTTGCCGCTGCCCTGGCTCTTTACGAAGTGAGCCGCGAACGGATAAGGAGCTCCCGTGCTGTAAGCAACTCTTGCGGCAGTCGTCCCTGCCAAGTGCCAAAATTGCGCTCGCTGCGTCCTCGCCTGGGGCGAGTAGGCCGGAATCATCCGCACTCCCAACTCCCGCAGCGCCCGTCCTACCTGCGTCACACGCGCGTGATCTACCTTCTGGCCCGCCTTGGGCGTCAGCCAAAAATGGCTGCCCCGGTCGCTATACAAGGCGCAGAACAATCCCTGCTGCTCGATCACCTCGCGCAAAGCGGCCATCACCGTCTGCGTCGATTCCTCCTGCACCAGTTGCGCGTAGTAAATCTCACTGGTGGCATCATCCAGAATCACGATCAGATCGTGCCAGCGCTCGTCTCCCAACCAACGGTGCCGGCTGCCGTCGATGTGCAGCAGCATCCCCGGCAAGGGTCGTCGCGGTCGTCGTTTGCGGTGCGCTCCGCGCTTGCGCCCCCGGGCCACCATCCCCGCTCCTTGCAGAATCCCTTTCACCCAGCTGTAGCTGAGCCGAATCCGATGCTCGGCCCCCAGCTTCTCGTGAAAGTGCTGCACATTCAGATCGAAATAATGCTCCCGGTACAGCTCCAGCACCCGCTCCACGGTCGCTAGCGGCACGCGCTTAGGCGAAGGCTTTCCTCGCCTGCGGTCGAACAACCCGCGGAATCCGAACTCCTCATAACGCTCCCGCCAGCGCCGCATATGCCGGTCACTGATGCCCAAGATCTCGGCCGCTTGCCACCAGCTGATCTTCTTGGCCATCGCTTGCAACATCACTTCCTGTACTTTCATCGCCCGCTCCATGGCGGCTTGTGTGTAGGAGTTCATGCCTTGCATGGTCCCCTACCACCGCCCGAAAAGCGGACATATCACTTGCTATCTCAACCGGACATATCATGTGCTACTGACAACGAAGCACGCGTCTCTTGCCTGTTTTCTAGGCCCCTGCTACACTGTCGCGGCAAGAGCTACTGCTGCTCCTGCCATACCTCCTGTAAAAGGTTTATCCATGTCTGGACATTCAAAATGGGCCACAATTAAACATAAGAAGGCCGCTACGGACGCTCGCCGCGGCAAAGTTTTCACCAAGCTGATACGCGAATTGACCATCGCAGCGCGCACTGGCGGCACTGACCCGGATACCAATCCGCGCTTGCGGACGGCTATTTTGACGGCCAAGGGCGAGAACATGCCCAATGACAATATCGAGCGCGCGATTCAGCGCGGCGCCGGCAATCTGGAAGGCGAGACGCTCGACGAAGTGACCTTCGAAGGTTACGGCCCGGGCGGCGTTGGTCTGCTAGTGCAGGTGGTGACCAGCAACCGGAACCGTATCGTCAGCGAGATTCGCCACATGCTTTCGAAAAACGGCGGAAATATGGCGGAAACCGGCGCGGTGGGCTGGATGTTTGAACGCAAGGGCGACATCCTGGTGCCCAAAGAGGCTGCCGACGAAGAAAAAATGATGGGCATCGTGCTGGACGCTGGCGCTGAGGATCTGCGCGACGATGGCGCGGCATGGGAAGTTACTACTTCACCCGAAGCCATGGAAAAAGTTCGAGAAGCTCTGATTGGAGCGGGAATCACGCCTTCTTCGGCGGAAGTTGGGTTCATACCGAAAAATTACGTGAAGCTGACCGGCGCCCAGGCACAGCAGATGGTTCGCATGATGGAAACGCTGGAAGATCACGACGACGTCCAGCACGTTTACGCAAACTTCGACATCGATGAAAAGGAAATCCAGGCTGCCGTAGCCGGATAGTTCTCTTCGCGTCGCCCATCGCGAAAAAACACTAGCCTTCATTTTAGGCCCGCACGTACACTTGTGCGGGTCGCAATGCCTTCCACTCATATTCCGAAACTGAAGACCACCTCGCGCGGGTTGCGCGTGCTAGGTGTGGACCCGGCGCTCGCGGGAGCCACCGGTTACGGAGTTATCGAGTTCGTTGACTCGACGCCACGTCTGGTGCGTTTTGGTTCGTTCAAACTTCCCGCGCGCGCAACACTGGCCGCACGCCTTTACGAAATCCACTCCCTGATTTCTCAACTCGTCGCCGAATTTACGCCCGACGCGGTGGCGGTCGAGGCCGTGTTCACCGCGTTGAATATCAAGACCGCGCTAAAGCTGGCCGAAGTGCGTGGAGTGGTGCTGCTGGCCGCCGCGCAAGCTTCGATTCCCGCGCACAGCTATTCGCCACGTGAAGTGAAATGCAGCGTCGCAGGATATGGCGCGGCATCGAAGCAGCAGATGCAGCAAATGGTCACATCCGCGCTGGGCCTGACGGAAATTCCAGAGCCCGCCGACGCTGCCGACGCGCTGGCCGTGGCGCTGTGCCATGCCCACCTTGCAAGAGCGCAGGAGCGCATGAATGTTGCGATGGCTGCAACATCCGTCACAATGGTGTCGCGCCGTGTAGTCCGGAACGCACACTCCCGCACGCGTAACCGGCCTCGCGCCGTTCACGTCTTTCAACCGTGATGGCCGCGATTAGGAAGATCTGTGGTTTGGACGATCCCGTTGCGGGGAACGTTCGCAAGATTTTCTTAGCGCTTGCGGCCTTCGCGCTCGGATTTTCAGCTCCTCTTACCGCGCATGTTACGGCGGGTAGAAGCGTAGCAACAGCCATCCCGGCAGCTTCCGATAGCCCCACAATCACGTACCGGAAAATTTTTAAAACTAGCTATCCGGAATATGTGGAGATCAAGTTGAACGAGAGCGGGCACGGCACATTCGATATCCGCCAGCTCGACGAGGAAGCGAATCTTCAGCCTTTCGAAGTTGACGTCCCGCTTGCTCAGAAAATATTTGCTCTGGCGGCGAAATTACACAATTTTCAGGGCGTGGACTTGGACGTTCACCGTCGCATTGCGAACCTGGGCGAAAAGACTCTTCGTTACGATAAAGGTAGCGAGACTCACGAGGTGAAGTTCAACTACACACTCGATGATTCCGCCGGTCAATTGATGACGATATTTGAGGGGCTTGCCCGTCAAACCACGGACCTTTCCGACCTGGAACGCACGATGCGCTACGACCGGCTGGGCGTGAACGACGTTCTGCTGCAAATCGAGCAGGATTACAACAATAAGCTGTTCCCGGAACCCGAACGACTGCTTTCCGCACTCGACCAGCTTACCGGCGACAGCAAATTTATCGACATCGCGCGCCAGCGCGCGCGAACTCTCGCCAGTCGGATTCGCTCCGCGCACTAGTTGAAATTATAAGATCAGCTTAACTGATGTTATCTCGTTTTATAACTTTTAATTGGAGAACGCTCAGCGGGGATCGCCGGTAGCTGGTCTGGAATACTGTTCTTCGGGTCAGGTTGACACTTTTTACAATTTGCCGCTATCCTTGAACCATCCTGTGTGGGCATACCCCGCATCTGAATTAACCAAGCCAATGAGACCCAAAAAACTATTTGCGATTCAGTGTACCGTGCTTCTTGCTTTCCTTTCGATCACCGCGCTGCAAGCTTCCGCACAAAGCAGCAACGTGCAGCAGCGCATTACTAGCCCGGTCGGTTCCGGCGAAATGGTCCCTCTGCTCGGCCATATTCCTCGCAAGGCGGAGCCACAATACGACCAGGGCCGTGTCGAGCCCTCTCTCCAGCTTAATGAAGTGACGCTCCTAACTCTCCCGTCGGCCAGCCAGCAAAAGGCCTTGAACCTTCTCGGTGCTGAACAACAAGATCCCACGTCGCCTAATTATCACAAGTGGCTAACGCCCGAAGAGTATGCCGACCGTTTTGGCCTGAGCGCAAACGACGTGCAGAAGATCTCGACGTGGCTGAAATCTCAGGGTCTCAAGGTCGAAAGCGTGGCTCGCGGCCGCAACTGGATCGTCTTCAGCGGAACAGCCTCCCAGGTCGAGAGCGCTTTCCGCACTGAAATTCATTCCTACAACGTGAAGGGCGAAATGCACTTCGCCAACGCCATGCCGCCTTCAATTCCCACCGAGTTAGCACGCGTCGTCACCGGCATCCGTGGGCTGGATGACTTCCGTCCGAAACCGAGAAATATCAAAAAATCTCCGTCTTCTCAAAAAGCGCGTCCTAACTACGTTGACAATAACTTCAATCCTCCGGATTTTATCGCCCCCGGGGACATCGCCACCATTTACGATCTAAAACCTCTTTATTCCGGTGGGTTCGATGGCACTGGCCAGAAGCTGGCAATCGTGGGGCAGACAGACGTATACCTTGCTGATCTCAATGACTTCCGCTCCGGCTTCGGACTGACGGCGATCAGCGGCTGCACCACGAGCTCCGATGTGATCACCTCCTGTAACACAAGCAATTTTAGGTATGTCCTCGACGGTACTGACCCTGGGGTTTCGCCTCCCAACGTGGGCGACTTGACTGAGGCAGATCTGGACCTGGAGTGGTCGGCTGCGACGGCTCGCGGTGCTCAAATCATTTACGTCAACTCGACCAATGTTTTTACTTCCTATTACTACGCCATCGACCAAAAATTGGCGCCCGTGATCAGCATGAGCTATGGCCAATGCGAGTTTAATGATAATAACCTCCCTAACGATGAGATCGAGCTGACCAAGGCCAATTCGTTCGGCATCACGTTCGTCAACTCATCCGGCGACAGCGGCGGCGCCGAGTGTGATTCCCCACTCGATCCCGCGTCCAATAATCTGGCTGTGAACGGACTGGCGGTCGCCTATCCCGCCAGCAGTCCGGAAGTCACGGGCGTGGGCGGCACAGCTACTCCCTTCTCTGACTTCACCAGCACATTTTGGGGCACGACTAACGGCTCCAATGGCGGCACGGCGCTTTCCTATATCCCCGAAACCACCTGGAACGACGATGTGGAGCTAATAAACGTATTGGGCGGCACAGCTCTTTCCTTACAGGAGAATTCCGGAATCGGGATCGAGATTGGCGGCGGCGGGCCGAGTAATTGCTCAGTCCAAACTGCTGACTTTTCGAGCTGTGTCTCTGGATTCCCCCAACCCACTTGGCAGACGGCAACGATTTCCGGTCAAGCCAGCGTCCGCTTTTCACCCGACGTTTCCCTCCTGGCGTCACCGAACTTTCCTGGCTATATTTATTGCACCCAATTGTCGGACCTCGGTGACAGCGGAAGTGGCAGCAGTTGCGCTCCGGGCGGCGCTGCCGGCATTACCAACGCCTTGGCACTTACGAATCCCTCCATCGTCGGTGGTACATCTGCGTCCGCTCCGGTCTTCGCGGGGATAGTAACAATACTCAATCAGTATCTTTCTTCGCCGGGCTTGGGCAACATCAATCCCACGTTGTACCAGTTGGCCGCGACTCCAGCGAATAATGTTTTCCACCAAGTCACAAGCGGCAACAACATGGTTTACTGCGAGGCCGGTACGCCCACGAATATGCCATCCTCATACCGTTGCCCTTCGTCTGGCTTGTTTGGATACAACGCCTCCAACGCCGACAGCACCAACGGATATAACCTGGTAACTGGTCTCGGTTCGGTGGACGCCGACAATCTCGCAAAGAACTGGTCAAATGGCACCGGGCCGAACTTCAATCTTGCGTTTAATCCCACCGCGATCACGATATCCAGTCCGGGACAGTCGGGCTCCGCGGTGCTCGCGGTGACTGCAACGAACGGTTTCACTGGGACTGTGACTTTTTCGTGTACGAATCTGTCGAATGACTTCGGGTGCAGCTTTAGTCAACTCTCTGTGACGGGAAGCGGCAGCACCACGGTCACTATTACAACGATGGCCTCCAGTGTGCTGGCTCCGATGCGCCGTCCGACCGGCGTCGATGCCGTAACAAAAGCGCTTGAACTTTCCTTCGTCTCGATTGGGATCCTGTGGATAGCCATGCAGATGAAACGACGTCGATGGAGCGCGGTCGCCACTGCGATTGCGGCTTGTTGCCTCCTGGGAGTTGCGGCGTGTGGCAGCGGCGGCAGCAGCGGCAAGACTGGCGGAACCAAGCCGGTTAATAATCAGCCCGTAATCGTCAGCGTTACAGATGGAACGACCACCCACACCGATACTCTGAGCGTCACTGTTAATTGAATCGCCCGTTTTGGAGCTGGGGCGGTCCTACCGGACGATCAGGCCGGCGTAGCCTACGACTGCATCATAGTCGCCCGTGATGTCTCCAGAAGTCGCATAACGAACCAGGTCGGCTTCCTTCGCGCCCAGATCGCCCACGGCAACCAGCATTGCAACCGTCGCGGCATAGCCGCACATGCTTATATCCTCTGACCTGACCGTATCGTAAAGCCCGCGCGCGTCGAGCGCCAGAATCCGATCGATTGCTTTCTGATCTTTTGCGCGCGTGATTGCGTCGCTTTCGTAGTGATTCATATCTGTGCTCGCGATTAGAAGGACAGGCTCGCTTTGCGCTGCGATCACCTTTGCCACCGCATGCCCTAGTGCTTCGAGATCCTGATAGTGCCGCGTCGCTAGAACAATAGGAACCAATCGCAGGCCTGCGGCGAGTTTTTGGAGAAACGGAATTTGCACTTCGAGCGAATGCTCGCGCTGGTGCGCCACAGCGTCTTCACGTAGAAGCGGACACGCCCGCTTAAGTTCTGCCGCCAGGTTTGAATCTATCTGCGCATCGCCGAATGGGGTTTGCCAGCTTCCCTCTGAAATTATCGCCATGGCTTCACCGCCGGGGAAATGGCGCGGACCGAGCAAAAGGCAGCGCGAGGGAATCTCGATCGCGGAATAAACTGCTCCGGCGACGTGGCCGGAGTACATATATCCGGCATGCGGCACCACGCATCCGCGGACGGAAACCTTCTGGTTCGCGCTCGGTGCGTACTGCTCGACTTCAAGAGCGAGCTTTCTTGCGTCGGAGGGATAAAAACGGCCGGAAACAGCAGGGGGGCGAATCATGGGGTCACAATCGACGCCGCATCTATTGTTCAGCAAAAGCTAAATCAGAAACAATTCCGCAACAACGTTCAAATGGCTTTCGACGGCTTACCTTTTATGTCGAGCGCCTCCGAGCCGCCGGACATCCACAGGATTTTAATTCGATCGCCGCTTTGATAGCCGCCTTTATCCAGGACTTGACTCATTTTCTTCTGTGCTTTGTCCGCGTAAGTGAACGTATGGATGTTCAGCGAGTTCGCTTCTTCGCGCACCAGCAGCGTGTGATTGTCCGCATGGATCACTTCCGCCTTCAGCCATACGGGCTTTGGCTTCTTTTGTTTTACGACTATAGGTGCGCTGTTGCTCATCTGCGCGCGAACGGCGGGACCGCCCGCGGGCGAAAAGCCCGCAATGGTGGCCAAAATCAGCGCAGCGGCAATTTTAGAGTTCTTCATCGAACGAAACCTTCAGGGACTTCAGAAATTTAATATCCTGCGGAGTGATTTCCACTCGCGGCGCCACGGTTTCTTCTTCCAGGATTTCGTCGTCCACGCGGATGTGCAGCGACTCCAGGAAGCGGCGGTCGAGCGAAGTTAGTTTGGCGTCCTGCTCCGAGCGGCGCGCCAGCCCGATGGTAGCATCCAACTTGAGCACAATATCGAAGCCTGCAGAGCGCACGCTGGAAATAGCTTCCGCGATGCGATCGGAATCTGACACGCTATCGTTGATGGCGTGCCCCAAATCTCGCAGCAACTGCTTCATGCGATCGTCGAGTTGCAAGGGCGCCTCCTGTAAATAGCCCTTCCTACACCAATTCTAGGTCTGCCGCAATACGGAAACAAGACCCAGGTACAGCCAAGGAATCGCGAATGTTACCTGTACCCCGCTTCAGGTTAGATGCCACAGGAAGGGCTTCGACGCGTACTCTCTAACCAACATATCAGTCGAACCGCAGCACGCTGCCGCAATCTATACTAGAATTGCGTTATGGCAACTGGCTTGATCTCGGCGCTATGGAACTCCTCCAAGGTAAGCGGGCGTGTGGTGTGGCGCGCAGCCCGGCAATTCTTTCACGAAGCCACGGGAGCGCTATTCGCCACATTTGCCCTCTACGGAGCGGTAGCGGCGTGGCGCCAGTGGCATAGCCGCGTGGCCGCATGGCTCCTTGGATTTGCTGTTGTGTACGCGGTGACCATGGCAGCCTTCGCTTTCACCTCGTTCCGCCGAGCGCGGCGAGTTCGCTGAGTTTCCTAATGCCCGAAGACATCAAGAAACGCCCCGACCGATCGGAGCAAAAGCTCGCCTCTACTTCCGGCCTGCCCATGGAAACTGTTATCACCCAGGACAAATTACAGCATTGGTATCCTGAGCGCGATCTAGCCTACCCCGGTGAATTTCCGTTTACGCGCGGCGTTTATCCCACCATGTACCGTGGTCGCTTGTGGACCACGCGGCAGTACGCCGGCTTTGGCAGTGCCGTCGAATCCAATCTCCGATATCGTTATTTGCTTTCACAAGGGCAGGAGGGATTGTCCGTCGCGTTCGATTTGCCCACGCAGATCGGAATGGATTCTGATCATGCGCTGGCGCAGGGAGAAGTGGGCAAAGTGGGAGTAGCGATCGACTCGCTCGAAGATATGCAAACGCTCTTCGATGCCATTCCGCTCGAACGCGTTTCTACTTCGATGACCATCAATTCCACTGCCGCGATCTTGCTCGCGCTGTACATCGCCGTAGCCAAACAGCAGAGCGCAAATTTGAAACGCTTAGCTGGCACGGTACAGAACGATATTTTGAAGGAATACATTGCGCGCGGCACTTATATTTATCCGCTGCGCCCGGCCATGCGCATCGTCACCGATATTTTCGCCTGGTGCCGCCAGGAAATACCCAACTGGAATCCCATCTCAATTTCTGGCTATCACATTCGTGAGGCAGGATCGACCGATGTTCAGGAAGTTGCGTTCACGCTCGCCAACGGCATTGCATACGTGGATGCCGCCATCGCGGCTGGACTGGCGGTGGACGAATTTGCTCCGCAGCTTTCTTTTTTCTTCAACTCTCACAATGAGTTGTTGATGCAGATCGCGAAATTCCGCGCGGCGCGCCGTCTGTGGGCGCGAACCATGAAGGAACGCTTCGGCGCACGCGATCCTCGTTCGATGATGCTTCGCTTTCACGCGCAGACAGCCGGCTCGTCGCTAACAGCGCAGCAACCTGAAAATAATATCGTGCGCGTCGCGCTTCAATGTCTCGCGGCGGTGTTGGGCGGCTGCCAGTCGTTGCACGCCAATGCGCTGGACGAGGCCTTGGCCCTTCCCACCGAGCAGGCGGCGCTGCTCGCTCTACGCACGCAGCAGATCATTGCCCACGAATCCGGCGTAGTAAACACGACCGATCCCGTGGCTGGGTCCTTTGCCATTGAGAAGTTGACCAACGAAATCGAGTCAGCGGCTCAGGATTACATTTCGAAAATCGACGCAATGGGCGGGATGTTGCACGCCGTTGAAACCGGCTTCGTCCAGTCGGAAATCCAAAAAGCGGCGTACGAATATCAGCGCGCTGTCGATACGGGCGAGCAGGTTGTGGTGGGGGTGAATCACTTTCAGGCGGAGGAAGAGCGTCCCATTCCCACGATGCAAGTTGATCCGGAAATTGAGCGCACGCAAGTGGCCCGGCTCCAGGCTTTGCGGGCGCGTCGAGACGCCGCGAAAGCAAAGGCTGCGCTTGACGAAGTGGAGCGTCGAGCCCGCCGTGCTGAAAATTTGATGCCCGCGATCCTGCTGGCCGTCGAAGCGTACGCCACCGTCGGCGAAATTTCGGACGCCCTGCGCCGCGCCTTCGGCGAATACCACGAATCCGTAGTAATTTAGTTTCCAAAGCGGCGGCAATCGATCGCTAAAAGCAAGGAGCGCCGTTGAAACTGATTCTTAAATCAGCTTCTCCGCGCCGCGCGGAAATCCTCCGAAACGCCGGAATTCCATTCGAAATTCGCGCCACGGATGTGGATGAATCTCGCCTCAGTGACGAAGCACCGGGTGATTATGTCCGCAGATTGGCATTGGCAAAGTCGCTTTCGGCCGCGGACGGAAATCACGATCTAGGCGATGACGTTTTGATTCTCGGCGCTGATACCGTCTTAGTGGTTGATGGAGCTATCCTTGGCAAGCCTGCATCGCGGGACGACGCGAAGCGCTATGTTGCGCAGCATCAGCGGGCGCGTCCATGAAGTCCATACCGGACTTGCGCTATTGCAAATATCCGGGATGCAGCAGCGCGTGATCGAGGAGGTTACCAGAGTGCATTTCGCAGGCCTCTCCGATCAGGAAATCGAAGACTATATTGCAACTGGCGAGCCCTTTGATAAGGCGGGAGCGTACGCAATTCAGGGAATTGGGGGCCGCTACGTCACGCGCATCGAAGGCTGTTATTTCAATGTTATGGGATTGCCGCTCGCGCGATTGTGGACTCTGCTACGCGAAACCGGATTAAGAAATTCGGCCGCAGACCGGAATGACACAAAATAAAAAACGGCGGCCGGGGCCGCCGTCAGAACATCGCAACGAAACGAACGGCTTACTTCTTGTCTTCGCCCAAAGGAGGCGGCGCTGTTGAAGCTGTTGGCGGATTTGCCGGCGGAGCGGGAGGTGGCGGAGTTTGCGTGTTCGTATGCATACCTTCTTTGAAGTTGCGGATGCCTTCGCCAAGCCCGCGCATGACTTCAGGAATCTTCTTTCCTCCGAATAGGAGGACGATGATCGCCAGAACGATTAACCAATGAATTGGGCTAAATTCTCCCATGTTTACCTGCCTTCCCAGGAGTATCAGATCAGCGAAACAGCTTCGCGAGCCCGGGTATCAATTTAGAGTATAACACGCTCATCCCCGACCCGGCGCGTCAAGTGTTCCCGGTCAAGATACTCGAGCAAGGGGATTGCGTATTTTCGTGAGACGCCGGTCATTTCCTTGAACGCTCCGATGGGCAGCCGCGCGCCGCGCTCCATACGGTACTTGGCGAGCGTTTCGCGCAAATTTTTTACCGCCATTTGATGGAAAACCAAGTCGTCCGCTACTTTCACTAGTACTTTTTCACGAAGGAGAATCTGCAGGATCTTTTGTGCCCGGCGCGATTCCACCGGCAACTTGGCGAGCACGGCGGCGAAACTCGGAACTGCAAGGCCCGCACTCGCAAATTCTCGCTCGATCAGTTCTTTGGCGCGTGTTTCCTCGGGTGAAAGGGCAATTTCGCGCCCGGCTCGCTGAACGAGATCTCCTGCAACAGTAATGGTGCGCGATTTTAGCAGATCGTCTAACCCAGCCTGAAACGTCCCGGGGCCAGGATTCCCTGCGCGGCTGCGCAGTTCCTGTTTCGGAATTCCTGGAACCAACGGGTTTGCAGCGTGGAAATCATCAATGGCCTTGCGAATCGTAGCCACGCAATCGGTGAATGCATGTGTGGAAACCATCGCGAAATCTGGCGAATTTGTGTCACCAACAATTTGAACCCGTTTTGATGAGCCAAGCGTTCCTGCTACTCCCTGGATTTCTGATAATGTCCATCCGGTGCGTGAAAGAATCTCCGGGAAGGTTAGCCCACGCGGCGATGCTTCCGTCAGCGCGAGAAGAGTGTCTTCTTTACTGCCTCGATCAAGTGTATGCAGCATGGTTTCGACGGTGTTGGACTTGCGACGGTGCTTGGCGGGGCGGATGTCTAGAACCGTGCCGCCTCCAATTGTCACGACCGGTGAAAGTTGCCGCAGAATGAACCGGTCTCCAGGTAGCGCCAGAATTGGTCCGTCCAGCCGTAGCTGGACGAATCCTTTTTCTCTCGGCAAGAGTTCCGCATGCCCGTTCAAAAGAATTATTTCGGCAATCGATTCGGCCGTGCCTTGATGCAAGTGAACGCGCGCGCGATTCTTCAGCGGCCGGGCGGAAGGTAGTAGAGTTACGCTCGCGTCCAACCGCGCAGTTGGCTCGAAAACATCCGGCGCCGCCAGAACCATTCCTCGGCTAATTTCGCCACAATCAACCCCAGCAAGATTTGCTGCTGTGCGCTGGCCAGCCACCACTCGCTCGATTTGCTTTCCTCCAGAATGCAGGCCGCGAACTCGCGCACGCTTATTCGTGGGGTAAAGCTGCACCTCATCTTCAATTGTAACGGCGCCTGTTACGAGCGTGCCGGTAACCACCGTGCCGAATCCTTTCATCGCAAAAGAGCGATCGATCGGTAGCCGGAAATGTAGGTTTTCATCTCGCGAGAGCACGGCTCGCGCTGCTAGAAGCAACTCGCGCTTCAGCTCTTCAATTCCTGCCCCACTTCTTACGCTCACCGCGATCATAGGCGCGCTCTCAAGAAACGATCCGCGCACAAATTCCTCGGTCTCTAGACGCACCGTATCGAGTACTTCCGAGCTGACCTTATCGGATTTTGTTATCGCAATAATCCCGCGCGGGATACCCAGTAGTCGGCAGATATCGAAATGTTCGCGGGTTTGTGGCTTGATCGATTCGTCCGCCGCGATGACGAACAGAACCAAATCGATCCCGCCCACGCCGGCCAGCATGTTCCGCACGAATCGTTCGTGACCGGGAACATCCACAAATCCAAATCTCACGCTGTCGAGGTCGAGAAACGCGAACCCCAGATCGATCGTAATGCCGCGGCGCTTTTCTTCTTCCAGCCGGTCGGGGTTGGTGCCGGTGAGCGCCTCAACCAGCGCAGATTTGCCGTGGTCGATATGGCCGGCGGTGCCTACGATTACATGCTTGATTTCTTCCATGAGGAGATTGCGATACCTGCACTGATCCTAGCGAAGCACGATGCAATCGGTCAAATATTGCACGCAATCACGCCGTCGCGAGGACCGGCCGCACGCCGCATTAAAGTGGAGGACTACTCTGCCTTCTCTTGGAGCGGCGGCGCCGTCGTGGAACCCTTGAATCGAGGCTTGCCAAGTTTCGCAATCCAGATACCGCTGTTGATGTCGTTGTAAAAGATCAAGCCATTCGCGGGCTGCGCGCCCCATGAGAAAGGCAGGTTTGGCCGATATCCAGCGGGATCGGCGGTCCATATTCGCGCAATCTCGCGGCCCTGCTGATAAAGATTGCCGCGAAGCTCGCCGGAAATATCGAGCACGCGCCCGCCACCGGCATAGTCCCCGACGAACAGCATGTCGTTGTCGGCCCAGAAATTGTGAATGCCGCCTTCGGGAACTTCGTAGATTGCCACTTCACGCGGATGCTCGATGTCACCGATATCCATCACGTGGCAAATTCCACGCACAGGGATGCGGTCTTTGCTGTCGATGTCGAACTGTGCTGGAAAAACTTCGTCGCCGACAAAAAGATAATTTTTGTAGCGAAACGTGGTGTGCGTTCCGGCCAGCCAACCGTTACCGTAAAGTTCGTAATGATTAAATTTGTACCGTGACACGAGTTGCGGATGTTCCGGGCTGCCGCCTTTCATGCCATTTCCAACGTCGAGGATGATCAGGCCGTCGCGCCAGTAGGCGAGATACGCGAGGCCATCCTTCACCCACAAATCGTGAAGATAGCGCCCGCTTGACATCGGTCCCATGGGGCCGGCAATCATCGCGGCAGTCGGGTTTTCCACCTGCCATCGCGCCACTTCTTTCGGGTGCTGTGGATCCTGAAAATCAATGATCCGCAGCGATCCGGTGGCGTCGTCAGTGATGTAAACATAGTGCGTGTTGATAAAAGCGCTGTGCACGCCGCCGGTCACGGTTTCCGTGTACTCAGAAATAACTTTCAGGTGCGCGGGATCGGAAGGGTCGAATAGCACGATTCCGTTTTTGCGCGTCGAGGCCCCTTCCCGCGTGAACACTCCGACCTTTTCGTCAGGAGTTGTGCTTACATCGTTGATTAAACGCGCATCTGCCTTTAAGGAATCGAGGGGTTTGGGTTTTGCCGGATCGCTGATGTCGTAGTCGTAAATTTTGTCCGCGATCGTTGCAACATACAGATGGTTGCCCATTATCCATTCTTCTGAGGTTTGAATCGGTTTCCCGTCCGGGCCATTGATGGGAATGTGCGCAACGATATCTACTTCCCGTTCGGCGTTTCGGGGCGCTACCACAATCGATGCCTCGGCTGAGTGCCGGCCGATCGAGGCCACCACTTTATAAGTACCAGGGCGCGCAGCCACGAAAGCGCCATCGGGGTAAATCGCGGCACTCGGTCCACTCACTGTCCAACTCGTTAAAATGTCTTTCGCGGCTACCTTCGCACCTTGTGCTGCCGCAGTGAAATGGACGACCTCTCCCGTTTTCGCGATGGTCGCTTCAGGTTCGACTGCAAGCTTTTGTATCGTATCGGCTACCACACGAACGCTGACTTCACCGCTCGCCGGACCGGCCGTCGCGACCAGAGTCGCGTTACCCGGTCCCAGAGCAGTCACCATGCCGGACTCATCCACCTTGGCAACCGACTGCGATTTTGAACTCCAGTGAATCGCCACATCTGTGCGCGGATCCCCATTCGCGGACCGAGCCGTTGCGGAAAGCACCGTTGCACCGCCCGCCACAAGCGCCTGAGTTACAGGAACTACGTCAAGCTTCGCCACCGGCGGAGCAACCACGGTAATGTGTGCAAAACCCGGCTTACCGGCCACCACGGCGCCCACAGTGACTTCACCTGGCTCATGAAATACCACCACGCCTTCTTTGTCGGCCCCCGCCACATCGAATGGCGCAGCGAACCAAACTATGGGCTTTGCCGCCAGCGCATTTCCCGCCGCGTCCTTCGCCACCGCCGTAAACTTGATCTTGTCTCCGACGTTCGCCTGAACATTGTCGGGAGTCACTTCCACTTTTTGCGCCTTCGGCGGCGTCGGAGGAGCGCCCACTTCCTGCGCCCGGATCGCCGGCGCAAAAGCGAGTGCAATACTCGCCGATACCGCTGTCCACTTCAACAAAATCCGCATGGAAACGCTCCCTGGGCTGAATGTATGTCCGGCAGAGAAGTTGAACCCGCGGGGATACTTTGTCAATAGCTAGCGATAAGAATTGAGGGAAGACCTACGGGATAGCTGCGACGCGGAAGCAATCTGGTTGGCGATGGCCAAGGCTGCTAGGCGAGGATTTTCAGCAGCAGTGATGGGGCGCCCGACTACCAGATAATCTGCCCCGGCCCGAATGGCTTCCGCCGGCGTGCCGATGCGCGACTGATCATTGGCGGCATCGCTATGCGGACGGACTCCAGGAATAAGAATTATGAATTTCGGACCACAGGCCCTTCGGATCGCGCGCGCTTCGTAGGTAGAGCAAACCACGCCATCCAGCCCGGCCGCCTTCGCCATTCGCGCAAGAGCGACCGCCTGCGTTTCTATCGAACCGGGCATCCCAATCTCGCGCAGAGCTGCTTCGTCAAAGCTAGTCAGCACCGTAACACCGAGCAGCTTCGGCCGATTCTTCTTGTCGCCTGCGGCTTCGCGCGCAGCCCGCATAGTGGCGCTTCCGCCTGACGCGTGCAGGGTCATCAGATGCACACCGCGGGAGTCTGACCGCGGTCGCGACCGCTTTTGCCACAGTATTTGGGATGTCGTGAAATTTCAAATCGAGGAAAATCTTGGCGCCAATATCCGCGAGCTTCTCAACTGCCCGCGGACCATCGGCTGTGAACAGTTGACTCCCTACCTTGAAGAGCCCAACTGCCCCTCGGAGTTTTCGAGCTAAAGCGCTGGCAGCCTGGAGACGGTCAACATCCAGGGCAACAATCAGTCGTTGTGATGCGTCTGTTCCCAGTGTGTCGGCACCGTGAGAAGTTCTAGCCGGACCTTGGCAAGTCCGCGCTGCTCAAATCCTAACCTACGCGCCACCTCGTAGGAAACATCCAATTCTCGTCCCTCGACGTAGGGTCCGCGATCGTTGATGCGGACGATCTGGCTGCGGTGGTTCCGCGGGTTCACTACCCGAACCATGGATCCCAAGGGCAGCGTCGGGTGCGCGGCTGTTTCGCCGTACATATCGTATTTCTCGCCAGTGGCGGTCGGCAGGCCGTCGAAATCCTCGCCGTACCAGCTGGTAGTACATTCCCAGACCGCAATCGGCTTGGGACCATTAGCTTTCGATGACTTTTGGTTCAGCGGAGAAGCTTCTTGGGAAGGGTTGCTTGGCCTCCCGGCGACAGTAGGATTCACCGACGGGGTAAACGCAAGCAGACCCAATCCTAAGAACACCGACTCGAGCACTACAAAGATTTTGGCTTTCATGATCTCCTAACCTTAATTGAATCAGTAGATTGTACTATCTAGAGCCTTTTCCAGCAACCTCTATACCTCCTCGTAACTTGCTGATTTCAGGTACTCTATTTTCCTCGCACCACCCTTCCAATCCTCTTACCAGCCTCTCTGTGACCCTCGGGTCGACAAAGTTTGCTGTGCCTACCTGGACCGCTGAAGCGCCCGCTAGGACATACTCAGCTATGTCGCTCGGCCTTTCAATACCGCCAAGCCCAATAATCGGGATTTTAATCACCTTACTGGCCTCGTAAACCAGTCTCATAGTTATAGGTTTTATCGCCGGACCCGACAACCCACCCGTCGTACTACCTAGACGTGACCTCCGGGTGTGTGCGTCTACACACAGTGCCGGGTAGGTATTTGCGATTACAACGGCATCGGCTCCGCAAGATTCGGCGGCCTGAGCCGTAAGTCCAATCCTGTTAACATTCGGGGACAGCTTCACCCATAGCGGCCTCCGAGCTGCCTTCCGCGCAGCCCTAACTACCTCTGTTATCAGTACTGGGTCAACTCCCAAATCGGCGCCGCCATGTTCCACATTGGGGCAGGAGATGTTTAGTTCGTAGGCTGCCACTCCCTCGGCATCCTCGAGGACCCGTATGACCTCTACATACTCAGATATGGTGCACCCGAACACGTTTGCCACGACGGTAGCCTGAAAACGTCGGAGCTCCGGAAGCTTCTCAGCGACGAAGGCTCGCACGCCGATATTCTGCAAACCGATCGCGTTCACCATGCCGCTTGAAGTTTCGCAGACCCGCGGCGGTGGGGCACCATCCATGGGTTGAACCGAAAGGCCCTTCACGACTATGGCGCCCAAGCGGCTGAGTTCCACTATCGATGCGAATTCGACTCCGTAGCCAAAGGTACCGCTAGCAGCAATGATGGGGTTTTTAAGATGGAGGGTGCCGACGCTGACTTGAAGGTCAACTCCCGCGGGCCGTGGGGAGGTGCGTGCCGGCTGCGGCGCATTCACGGCACGTAGTCTAGCACTTCGGTCGCATGTATTCCAGCGAGCGCCAGATTTTGGGCCGCGGCGGCCCGATTCCCTGGCTGCGAACATTCAACGGTCTATGCTAGGATGGCGTGCCAGAATGCGCGTCGTAGAAAAAAGACAGTTGCTCTCCGCGGAAGAAATTGGCCGCACCCTGCAGCGTTTGGCCCATGAAATTGTCGAAAAAAGCGGTGGGACGAACGATCTCGCCCTAATCGGTGTGCGTCGCCGGGGTGTTCCCTTGTCCCAGCGCTTGGCGAAAACCATTCTCGAGTCTTCCGGTGTCAAGGTTCCAGTCGGTACCCTCGATATCACACTGTATCGCGATGACCTCTCGACGGTAGGTCCTCAACCGGTCTTTCACTCAAACGACATAGATTTCCCGGTCGATGACCGGGATTTAGTGATCGTTGACGACGTGCTTTATACCGGCCGCACAATTCGGGCTGCTATGAATGGCCTTTTCGACCTCGGGCGTCCCAAACGCATCCGGCTCTGCGTCTTGATCGACCGCGGACATCGCGAAATGCCTATTGAGGCCTCCTTTGTTGGCCGCACCGTGGAGACGAGCGACACAGAGATAGTCGAGGTCCGCTTGATGGAAGTTGACAACGAAGAGCGCGTGATGCTCGTGGATCGCGTCTCTTGAAGAACCCGGCAATCCTTTTGGAGGCCCGGAGAAAACGGCATTAAAGGGAAAACGTGCTGCAGCGTCTGCAACACCTGCTTGGAATCGAAGACCTCACCCGCGAGCAAGTTTCTTTTATTTTGGATCAGGCAAAACCGTTTCAGGAATTTCAGCGCCATCCACTCAAAAAACTAGCCACATTACGCGGTAAAACTGTTGCCCTGGCGTTTTTCGAAAATTCCACGCGCACGCGGATAAGTTTCGCCACTGCGGCGGCCCGGCTTGGCGCGGACACCATGAATTTGCAAGCCGAGTCTTCCAGTTTGAAGAAAGGCGAATCGCTGCTTGACACGGTATGGACACTGGAGGCCCTGCGCCCCGACGGCATCGTGATTCGCCACAGCTCGTCAGGTGCTCCGGAATTCGTGGCCCAGCGGCTCGGCATTCCGGTCGTGAATGCAGGCGACGGCACGCACGAGCATCCGACCCAGGCGTTGCTTGACGCGCTAACCATCCGTGACCGCAGAGGAAAACTGGACGGCTTGCATCTCACCATTCTGGGCGACATTTTGCATAGCCGCGTGGCGCGTTCGAATATTCATTTGCTAAGCAAATTCGGCGCGCACATCAAGCTTTGCGGCCCAGCAATGTGGGTACCGCGCGAACTGGAATCTCTCGCTCCCAACATTCGCCGCGTTTCGCACCTCGACGAAGCTCTCGATGGCGCCGATGTGATTATCGTGCTTCGCGTTCAGACCGAGCGCATTTTCGAGCCTGCGCTCGCGTCCGAAGAATATATTTTGCAATTTCAGCTCACTCCGGAGCGCCTGCGATTGGCGGCAAAAGACGCGTTGGTTTTGCATCCCGGCCCTATGATCCGTGGGCTGGAAATCGATCCGAGCGTTGCCGACGGGGCGCAGTCTTGCGTTCTCGAGCAAGTGACCAACGGCCTCGCGATTCGTATGGCTCTTCTTTACCATCTTGTGGGCGGGGCTGCATCGGAACCGGCTAGCGGATCCGGAATGGCAGGCAAGGGATAAATATGCTGCTGATTAAAAATGGCCGTGTTCTCGATCCATCCAGCAGCACTGATGCGACGCTCGATATTCTTCTCGATGGCCCTCGAATTTCGGACATCGGAGCAAATCTTCCGACTACTGATGCTGAATTTTTTGATGCAGCAGGGATGATCGTTGCGCCCGGCTTTATCGATTTGCACTGCCATCTGCGGGAGCCTGGCCAGGAACTTTCCGAAACGATCGAAACCGGTACGCGCGCCGCTGCGCGTGGAGGCTTCACCGCAGTGTGCACCATGCCCAACACGCAACCCGTGAATGACAACGCCTCCGTTACGCGCGGAATTGTTGAACGCGCTGCCGCAGCCGGTGCGGTACGTGTCTGGCCTATCGGTGCAGCGTCAGTCGGCAGCAGGGGCGAAGCTCTCGCCGAAATCGCAGCGATGAAAGACGCTGGCATCGTTGCCGTGAGCGACGATGGTAAGCCTGTTGCGACCGCTCGTCTGATGCGCCAAGTGATGGACTATTGCCGCTCTCTCGATTTGCCGGTGATCGACCACTGCGAGGATCGGTCGCTTTTTGCTGGCGGGGTAATGCGCGAAGGTCGGCGCTCCATTCGGCTTGGCCTAATAGGAATTCCTGCGCAATCCGAGTCCATCTGCGTGGGCCGCGACGTGGAGGTTGCGACGCTCACGGGCGCGCGGCTCCATATTGCCCACATGTCTACGCGCGGTTCGCTCGACTACGTTCGTTCGGCAAAAAAGCAAGGCTTGCAGGTCACTTGTGAAGTTACGCCTCATCATTTCACACTCACAGATGAAGACGTGCGCTACGATTCGCATTACAAAATGAATCCGCCGCTGGCTTCGCGCGAAGATCGCGCTGCGCTGACCGAAGGCTTAGCCGACGGCAGTGTTGACGCAATCGCCACCGATCACGCGCCGCATCATCCTTCGAGCAAGGACGTCGAGTTTGACCGTGCACCTTTTGGAATCATCGGTTTCGAAACCGCACTCGCTCTCGGCTTAAGCGAACTCGTGCATACCGGAAGAATTTCGCTTATGCGCCTGGTAGAGTTATTTACAGCGGGACCTGCGCGCGTCCTGGGCATTGAGCGGAAAATTGCCGCGGATGAGCCAGCCGACCTGACGATTTTCTCGCCGAACCACGCATGGACGTATCGCACAACCGACTCGCCTAGCCGCTCGCGTAACACGCCGTTCGACGGCCGTGAGTTCCGCGGCGCGCCGATGGCCACGATCGTCGCGGGCAAGATCGTTTTCCGCCGCTGAGTTGATTCAGAGCCCAACATCAAGACTTGCAGCCGTGCGGAAGACCTAGCGCAACAGGTCACTATGCAAGCAAGCCTTTCCACCGTTTCCATGACTCTTCCCGGGCCTTTTTGTTAGCCTCGCTGGCGTCAGGAGCCTCTCCGGCGCGCATGAAGCCGTGACCCGCACCTTCATAGGTCACCGGAGCATACGTTTTTCCTGCAGCTTTCATTGCGGCTATTGTGTCCGGAATCGTGGCGTCGATGCGCACATCGTCACCTGCATAAAAGCCGTAGACGGGGGCCTTGATGCGCGACACTGCATCAGTGGACGGCGGCGCACCATAGAACACGAAAGCTGCAGACAAATCGCCTCGATTGGTTGCAAAGCGGAAAGTCTGCGTCCCGCCCCAGCAGAAACCGGCGATATAAATCTTTCCATTCGAGGCGGGCAGTTTCAGACCGTAGTCCGCAGCGGCGTTCAGATCCGCAGTCACCTGGTCGGGATTCAACTTGCTGACAGCTTCGGTAACTCCTGTAGGAAAATCCTTGGTGCGGCCACCGTTCGGCGCCATGCCGCTCAAAAGGTCCGGAGCCACGGCGATGTAGCCTGCTGCGGCGACTTCGTCCGCCAGTTCTTGCGCCCAGTCGCTTAGTCCGAATATTTCGTGAATCACCAGCACGACGGGCCGCTTGTCTTTCGATTCGGGGTACACGACCAGTGTTTCTACGTTTCGGCCATCGTGTTTCACCGTAACCCACTCGCTATGGCGCGGTGATTTCTCGATCCGCGTCCGGGCCCAGGGCTGCGACCATTCCTGGGCTCCGGCCGTTTGCGCGCCAGTTGAGATCCCGACCAGCATGATTAGAATTTGCAGGCATTTTTTCACGATGCACCTCATCCAGGATTCAGTTCGAGATGATAATTGTGCGAGAGGTGTTCAGCAAGATTTTTAAGTCTGGCGAGACACAGCAACACGTAATAATTCTTTGCCATGAAGCAAATCTTGGAACTCGAAGTTCTTAATTTGAAGTTTCTAATGAGCGGCAGGTTCCGCGGCGGGATGCATGCCGTGTTGCGGAACTTCGTGTACGCCGCGCAGGGGTTGCTCCTGATGAAAGCGGAAGAGTTGATTGAGCGGCCCCGCGCCTTTGCCAATCTGATATGACTTCTCAATCGCCTTGGTAACATAAGCCTTCGCCAAAATTACAGCTTCGCGCAGTTGCTGCCCAGAGGCTAGTTGCGCCAAGATCGCGGATGAAAACGTGCATCCCGAGCCGTGTGTGTTCGGGCTCTTCACATGGTCGCCGCCGAAAGTTTCCACTTCCGTCCCAACGCAGTACACATCAGTCGGCTTATCCAGGTGTCCGCCAGTGACCACAACAGCGCGTGCCCCCATCTCGATCAACTTCTGCCCGGCGACTTTCATCGCCGCAACATCTTTCACTTCCATACCCGTCAGGAATTCCGCTTCCGGAAGGTTGGGCGTAATCAAGCTGACGCGTTTCAGCAGCTCGTCCCGCACAAATTTTAATCCGGACGTATCCAACAATTCCGCATTCCCGGCCGTGGGGCGAAAAACGGGATCGAGCACAATGTGCGTGAATTGATGTTTGTCGAGAAATTCGGTAACGCTTGAAGCGTTGCCGCGATTCGTAAGCATCCCGATCTTCACGCCTGCGATCGCTACGTCATCGGCCAACGCATCGAGCTGCGCGCGCAAAGTCGCCGCAGGCGTCGCGTGCACCGATATCACTCCCTGCGTCGATTGCACTGTGAGCGCCGTCACCGCCGCCACGCCGTAGCAATTATGCGCGGCAAAAGTTTTCAGGTCAGCGGCCACGCCAGCGCCACAGGACGGGTCAAATCCGGCAATGGTTAGAAGAATCGGTGGAGTGTGATTCGCGTGATTATTCAATTCTTGACGCCCCTTGCTCCCAGTCACGCAGACAAATATGCCGGCGCTGCCCTTTTTCGCGTGAGCGCACCGGCTAGTCAAAAATGTACGCGTGTTCTTGCTTGCTACGCAAGAGGAAATTTTCTAACGAGGTTATGGCTGATGGCGGTTTGGAACGGCGCACGCCGGTGAATATTTTATGGAAAGAGTCCGCGAACCAATGTAGCGTCCGCAACGCGTCCGACAGCAAGAACGTAAGCGCCGGTGCGCATATGCGTGCGATGTTTGCGCGCCGTTTCATTCACTTCGTGAAACGCGCGGCGCATGACCATCTCGAGCTTCGCGTTCACTTCGCTTTCCGACCAGAAAAAGCTCTGCAAGTCCTGCACCCACTCGAAGTAGCTCACGGTCACGCCGCCGGCATTCGCCAGAATATCCGGGATCATGGTGATGCCCTTGCGCGCCAGAACTTCGTCGGCGTGAGGCGTTGTCGGCCCGTTCGCCGCCTCGGCAACTATTTTTGCCTTGATCTGATCCGCGTTATTCAGCGTGATTACGTTCTCTAGCGCGGCGGGAATCAAAATGTCGCATTTCATGGTCAGCAGATCGTCATTCGAAATGCGCGACGTTCCGGGCATGCCTACCACGGTTCCGGAGCGCTCCTTGTAACGCGCTGCTTTCAGCGGATCGATTCCACGCGAGTTGAAAACGCCGCCGCGAGAATCGCTGATCGCAATTACGCGCGCTTTCTTTTCCGAGAATAGACGCGCCGCGATCGATCCGGCATTGCCGAATCCCTGAATCGCTACACTCGCGCCGCGCAAAGACATCTTCTTTACCTTGCAAGCCTCTTCGACTGCGACCAGACAGCCCCGCGCGGTTGCTTCGTTGCGGCCTTCCGAGCCGCCGATGGAGATCGGTTTACCAGTAACGATGCCTAGTGACGTGCGCCCTTTGGTCATGGAATAAGTGTCCATGATCCAGGCCATCGTTTGCGCATCGGTGTAAACATCCGGCGCCGGAATATCCTGATCCGGCCCGATGATGGGGAAAATTTCAGAAGCGAATCGCCGCGTCATGCGCTCGAGCTCGGACTTGCTCATCCGCTTCGGATCGCATATCACACCGCCCTTGCCGCCGCCGAACGGAATGTTCACCGTCGCGGTTTTCCACGTCATCCAGGTGGCCAGCGCTTTCACTTCGTCCAGCGTTACCGCCGGGTGATAACGGATGCCGCCCTTGGCCGGCCCGCGCGCGATGTTGTGTTGCACGCGAAATCCGCTGAAGACTTTGATCTGTCCGTTATCCATCTTGGTGGGCACGGACACTTCCAGCACGCGCTTCGGCGTTCGCAATATCTGCCGCAGACCCGGATCGAGTTTCAAATATTCGGCCGCGATATCAAACTGGATTTGCGCGATGCGGTATGGGTTCAAATCCTCGCGCGGTGCAATTCGGGGGATCGGCTGCGGTGCGGCTTTGGCAACGGTGGCCATCGAGCGTTCCTTCCTGTGGTACGTCTTGGCGCGACGAAGCTTCGTTTCCTCCGTCCGCAAGCTGTTTGTTGTTTGCCGTAAGTCCTACGCGAGTCGAAGTTTAGCCAAGCCGTCCAGGATGTCAATGGAAACCACGGACAAAACTATGAGTTTATTCAGGTTGTGGACGCGGCTTTTCGCCATTCGGTGGCGGCACTTGTGCGTATCTACCTGTTTTTTTAATGAGTTAGCCATGAGCAAGGCTTCCCGCCCTCCGGGGTTTCCCGCCAGCACCATTCTTCCTGGAATAACCTCGACTACTCGGTTGACGTCTCCAACTCCCGCACGCTAGGCTGCTTTTGGCGCTTCGGACAGTATCTAGCGGGAGTTCGACGCAGGCCGAACTGAGTATCCGGCTCGTGCGAAATCCGACGGGCCTTTCTCGTGCGTACTTTAGGTAATGGAGTCGCCAGAACCTGGTGAGCGGTCAAACAGGAACAGAGTTGAGGGCCACGGACGCGGCGCTCATCCAAAAAATCGTCCAGCGGGACGAGTCGGCGCTTGCTGCGCTGTACGACCGCTATGCCGCTTTACTCTCTTCTCTCCTGAACCGCATCCTCCGCAACACGCAGGCGTCCGAGGAAATTTTGCAGGATGTTTTTTTTCAGCTTTGGCGGAACGCCGCGCAGTTTGATCCGGCTCGGGGTTCGCTGCCGGGATGGCTCGCGGTGATCGCGCGCAATCGCGCCATTTCGCGGCTCCGGCGGCACGATCCGAGTGACTGCGAAGAGCTGCTGGAGACTACCGTGGTCGTGCCGTCAAATTTGGAAAACGCGGTGGCGCAGCAGCAAATGCTGGGGCGCATCAAGAGCGCTTTGGAGAATCTTCCCACCGAGCAGCGCGCCGCTATCGAGCTGGCGTATTTTGAAGGATTGACGCACAGCGAAATTGCCAGCAGAACGGGCGACCCGCTGGGCACGGTGAAAACGCGAATTCGTACAGCGGTGGAAAGTTTGAAACGGAATTTATTGTCATGAACGGGCATCCAACTCGGCCGGAAGACTTCGACCTCTACGCTCTCGGCGTTCTGGAAGGCGACGAGCGAGCTGCGATCGAATTGCACGTGCCCACGTGTGCTGCGTGCGCGGCGAAATTGGCGGAAGCGCGCGGACGAATTGCTTTGCTCGCTTTCTCGGCCCCCCGCGGCGAGCCGGCTCCGGCCGTTAAAGAGCGGCTGATGCGTCAGATTCATACCGCTCCACAAGCCGCCGGACCGCAACGCACGCCGCGCGAACCTGAACGCGCCGCGGGATTCTTCGCCCGATGGTGGACTGCCGTGCTCATTCCCGTGGGGGTTGCGTTGGCGATTGCCACGATTTTCCTGTGGACCGAAAACGCCCGGCTCATCCGTGAATTGACGCAGCAGCGTGACGCGATGCAGCACCAACAGAAGCAACTCGACGAAGCTCTCCACGCCGAAGCGCTTATGGAGGCCAAGGACACAGTACATGTCTCGCTTGCTTCCCAGCCGGGCATGCCCAAGGGAGACGTCCGCGTGATGTACAACGCGAAAATGGGGATGGCCATGTACGACGGGTGGGTGGAACCGGCGCCGGCGAACAAGAGCTATCAGTTGTGGCTCGTCCCCATGGAAGGCAAGCCCATCAGCGCCGGCGTGATTGATCGCGGCGGGCCGATTAATCCCTGGATGGTGAAGCTCCCGCAGGGCGTGGCCGCCAAAGCGTTCGCGGTAACGCTCGAACCCGCGGGCGGCATGCCGCAACCTACCGGGCCGATGGTCCTCGTCGGGCCGGTCACCTGATTTTTCATCGACGAACATGTTTCTTCTAAGTAGTCGCCGCGACGGGAATGTGCTCCACTCCCATGTACGGGACCAGAACTTCGGGGATGCGGATTGATCCGTCGGCCTGCTGAAAATTTTCGACCAGGGCGATCCATGTGCGGCCCACGGCGAGGCCGGAGCCGTTCAGCGTATGCACGAACTCACTTTTGCCCGTTTTTCCTTTGAAGCGGATGCCTGAGCGGCGCGCCTGGAATGCTTCCGTGTTCGAGCAGGAGGAAATCTCCATGAACTCGTCGGTGGATGGCAGCCACACTTCGATGTCGTAGGTTTTTGCGGCTGCGAATCCCATGTCCGCGGTGCAAAGCAGCATCACGCGATAATGCAACCCCAGGCGTCGTAGCATCGATTCCGCGTCCTGCACGAGCGCTTCGAGTTCGTCGTAGCTTTGCTCCGGGCGCGTGAATTTGAACATTTCCACTTTCTGAAATTGGTGCTGGCGCTTGAGGCCGCGTGTGTCTTTTCCTGCGGCGCCTGCCTCGGAGCGGAAGCAAGCTGTCCAGGCGCAGACCTTGATGGGCAATTTGTCTGCATCGAGCGTTTCGTCGCGGTGCAGGCTGGTGAGTTCTACCTCGGAAGTTGGCGTGAGCCACAAATCCGTGTTTTCCAGACGGAACATTTCGGCGGCAAATTTCGGCAATTGGCCCACTCCGGTGAGTGAGGCGGTGTTCACCAGAAACGGTGGGAGAATTTCCGTGTAGCCATGTTCGCGGGTGTGGACGTCGAGGAAAAAATTCGCAAGGGCTCGTTCCAGGCGCGCGCCCAATCCTTTGTAAACTGCGAATCGCGAGCCGGCAATTTTTACGGCGGACTGAAAATCGAGAATTCCAGCGCCTTCGCCGATTTCCCAGTGAGGCCGCGGCTTGAAATCGAATTTCGGCGGCGCGCCCCAGCGTCTTACTTCCACATTATCCGCGGCGCTTTTTCCTACTGGCACACTGGAATGAGGAATGTTTGGGATGGTCAGGAGGAATTGCTTGAGGCGCTCGTCCAGTTCGCTGATGCGCTCGTCGTCGCGCTTGAGACGCTCGGATACTTCTTTCATCAGCGCAAGAAGTGACGATGAATCTTCGCCGGCCCTTTTCTTTCGCGCGATCTCTTCGCTCGCACGATTGCGCTCGGCCTTCAGGCGCTCGGCTGCGGTGATGAGCTGCCGGCGCTCGGTGTCAATCTCGCGAAACGGGGCAAGGACCAGCGTCATGCCGCGGTCCCGCGCCATCTTCTCAATCGCGTCGAGGTGCTCCCGTACGTATCCCAGATCCAGCATAGGCCCAGCAGAATACAGGAAGGGAGTAGCTGCTGTGAAGCGAGCTTGCGGATTCGAGGCCGGCGGCGCGACCCTGATTTGAGCGCGGCGGGATGACAGCGTAAGAGAAAGAGCAAAAGAAAGATGCCGGGCTGAAGCCCGGCGCTACACGGAAACCTAAGGCCACGCCTACGGCGCTTGGTTGGATGGAAGGACGCGATTATGGCGCGGAGAACCTGTTCTGATGGACAGGTCTTGCCCGATTGAGCGCAGGGCGAAGGATGCGCATGGATGCGGGCGCGAGAAAGGGTTAGGCTCGTATGCGAAGACGGATCGGAGCTATCCTGATGCAGATCAACAAAGCGGCGCGCGAATCGGAAATGCTGGGGACGCTGGCGCTGGCCGCGCCGAAGACCACGGACTTCCAATTCGTGAAATTCCGCGTGGAAGGCGAAATCGCGCACCTGACGCTCGACCGTCCCGAACACAATTTGTTGAACGAGCGGGTGCTGATGGAGCTGGTAGCGGGAATCAACTCGGTGAGCGAGACCCATGATGTGAAGCTCATCTTGCTGGATTCGGCGGCGAAGGCTTTCTGCGGCGGCATCGAGCTCGGTGAATACACCGCACGGCGCGTTTTTCAGTTGCTGGACGCGTTCCACAGCGCGTTTTCCGCAATGGTGGAAACGGCCAAGCCGATTCTGGTGGTGATCAACGGGCCGGCGTTTGGCGGCGGCGCGGAATTGGCGGCGCTGGGCGATCTGGTAATTGCGACGCCCAACGCACGTTTTGCGCAACCGGAAATCAAGCTCGGCGCGTTTCCTCCGCTGGCCGCAGCGGTGCTGCCTTATATTCTTGGGCCGAAAATGGCGCTGGAGCTGGTGCTGACGGCAGAAACAATGTCCGCGGAACGAGCCCGCGAACTGGGCTTGGTGAACTGGCTGGTGGCAGAAAAAGATTTGCAGAAAAAAGTGGAGGAAGTTTGCTCTAAAGTTACGGCGCAGTCAGGCCCAGTGCTGACCATGGCGAAGAAAGCGATTCTGGGTAGCCTCGGTTTGCCGCTGCGCGAAGGCGTGCGCAATTCGATGAAAGTTTTCCTCAATGAACTTGCCGACCTGGAAGATTCGCAGGAAGGTTTGCGCGCAACGGTCGAGAAGCGCGCCCCGAAGTGGAAGAACCGCTAGCCCGCGACAGAGTCGTCACGCTCTAACCTCCAACTTTTGCCACCTTCCTTCGATCGCGATGTTGGCTGATTCGTTTTAGGTTCTGGCTAAGACTCAGGCGCTCGACGCAAATTTGCAGCGACGCACAGCGGCATTGGAGCAGATGTTGGAACAATGATTTCAAGAGAAGTGAGCGTTTGACGGTCCGCTCGACCTCTTCGATCTTACGATGAGCCAGTTCTCTCCAGCGGGGACCTACTGGGGCATCGTTCCGCAAACCACTCAGGAAGACTCTAATCTCCTCGAGGGTAAAACCCATGTCGCTGGCGAAGCAGATGAGCAGCACGCGATGGACGGCGTCATTGGGATAACGGCGTTGTCCGCTGACGCGGTGCGGAGCCGCGAGCAGGCCCATTTTTTCGTAGTAGCGGATGGCCGAGGAATTTAGGCCTGTACAGCCCGCGAGGTCTCCAATCTTCATATGTTTCAGCACCTCACTTTTTTCACTTATGGCTTGACTTAAAGCTGACTTTAACTTCTAGCATTTGCGAGTGGCAGATAGCAAATCCATGAGGGAGAAAACATGAACGAGAAAATCTTTACGGCAACGAGGAAGCGCAGCACTGCGGGAGTCGCGCTGACAGTTCTGATGATGACTAGCGGCCCTGGACCTGCGCCGGCACAAGAACCGATAGCATCGAGAAGCGCGAGGGGACCAAACCGTAGAGCAAAGTAAATTCTACTGCAACACGAAGGCTCTGAGCCCGGCCGAACGCGCGCATCACAAGGAAGTGACTGACAAGCTGATCAAGGTCCGAACAGAGATCGTTGAAATTCCCAAAGGCTACGAATTTCAGTACGATCCATCCAGCGTTTCTCTCGTGGAACTGGCGGATTGGGCGTCCGTTGAGGCAAAGTGCTGCCCCTTTCTTGATTTTCACCTCGATCTGGAACGGGAGGGAAACCTGGTGTGTCTGCGGCTAACGGGAGCGGAGGGGATCAAGGCTTTTATCCGTACGGAATTTCAGGTGCCGGGAAAGTAGGAGCACAATCGCGGGTGTGGGACGCCTACTCGGCAAGCTGGCGGCCGATTTCCCAGTGAAGGCCGAAAGGATCCACCAGGCGTCCGAGTCGCCAGCCGTGTTCCTCGCCAACGGGAAAAATCTCTGAGGCGCCCGCCTTGAGAGCGCGCGCGAAAACGGCATCGGGATCGGGGACAACCAGAACATTCGAACAGTGCCGCCGCCGACAAGCTCGGCGCTGGAGTTGACATTTTCCGGGGATTCGCCGCTCACCCAAAACACGGCGCCATTAACGGAGAGTCTTGCGACTACGGCGCCGTGGGATCTTCCAGGCGATGGTTCTCTACCGCTCCGAATGCTGATTTGTAGAATTCGACGGCTCGCGCACCGTTCCGAATCGACAACCATGGCGCGATCGAATACGGGACTGGAGCGCGCGACGTTGAATGTGAAACCGCAGGGGAATCTGAAGCCGTATGGCCTCCCGATAAGATTATTGAGGATACTGCCAAATTTTGCGGTAGCGCGCTATTTGTTCTTCCGGAAATGAACGTTTAAATTTGAGTTAGGACACCGGATTTCGCGATTGATTGACAGTGAAAGGCGACGCGCATAAACTCGCCGATGACAACTTAGCTGGCTCGGGGGAGAAACTTTTCGGGACGTCCCACGGGACGATTCGAAGAGTGAAGGGGAAGGCCGTGAAAATCGGCCACGGTCCCGCCACTGTAATCGGCAGGCGCTTTGCGCGAGCCGAAAGTCAGGAAACCTACCCGAGCTGGTCGAAGCTGACACTCTTCGCGAGAGAGGGTGTGGCGATACGCCTCGCCCTATTCGCGAGGCTTTTTTGTTGGAGAGAATTTACGCGCGCTGGGCGACAACTTTTCTGCGTAATTTATTTTTTAGCGTGCTGCGGCGTGATGCAGGCCGGTGGTTCGGCGCCGCAACAAGCGCCTACGTACAAACGCGGTATGAAATTTGTGACGGATGAAACGGGGAGGCGCGTGGCGATTCCGTTTTCCGTGCAGCACATTGTGACGCTGGCGCCGGATTTGACGGAAACAGTGTATGCGCTCGGACTGGAAGACAAACTAGCGGGCGATACAACATTTTGCGATACGCCGCCCGCCGCGAAGCTGAAGCCGCATGTGGGCTCGCCGCAGACTCCAAATCTCGAGGCGATTGTCGCCATGCATCCGGATCTGGTACTGGCCACGACTTCAATTAACCGTCCGGAGACAGCGGACGCGCTGGCGCGGCTGGGCATTGCGGTTTACACGAGCGATCCGCACACCGTGCGCGGGATGCTGGATTCGATTGCGCGGATGGCGGATTTGATGGGCGCGAGCGAGCAGGGGACAACTCTCGTGGCGCAACTGCAAGCGCGGCTCGATGCCGCACACGCGCGAATTGCGGAATTGCCGCTCGTTCATGTGCTGTTCGTCGTGTGGGAAGATCCGCTGATCACGATTGGGCAGAACACCTTTATTGCGGACGCGCTGCGATGGGCCGGGGCGGAATCCGTAATCGTGGCGAACCAGAATTGGCCCCAAGTGAGCATGGAAGAAATCGTGCGATTGCAGCCGGAGTACATTTTGTTCACGGGTAATCATTCGGAAGTGAACGACGACCATGAATTGAGCCGTCTGCGCGCGCGGCCTGCATGGAAAGCGTTGAAGGCCATTCAAGTGGGGCACATCTTAAAAGTGGACGACGAAATCACGAAGCCTTCGCCCGAATTGATAGGTGCTATCGAACAAATCGCGCGGGACTTGCACCCGGAAGCGTTTCCAACTTCGCGGGAAATAATTCCACAACCCGAAGGACGAATGGAAATGGACGTCGTCACCACTAGGAATGCGGAAACGGGGGGGATTTTTTGCGCCCTTTAACTCCGCGACGGATTCTTTTTACGTGTGCGGGACTTTGCGGAGTGCTGTTTGTGGTGGTCGTGATTTCGCTGCGCATGGGCGCGTATCCGATTTCGGTGCGCGACATTGTTATGACGCTCTTTAATGCGGTGAGCGGGCGGCGGGAAGAGATTCCAGTCGAGTTCTGGCAAGTGGTTTTCGGGCTGCGACTGCCGCGCATCGCGCTGGGAATTCTGGTGGGCGCGTCGCTCTCGACAGCAGGGGCAGGTTTTCAGGCGCTGTTGCGGAACCCGCTGGCCGACCCGTACGTGCTCGGCGTTTCTAGCGGCGCCGCGCTCAGCGCGATCTTAAGTTTGATTCTCGCGCCCCACACCGTGGGAGCGATTCAGATTGCCGCCTTTATTGGCGCAGCGTCCACGATCGCAGCGGTTTATTTTCTGGGAAGGCGCGGCGGGCAACTCGACAGCCCGACGCTTTTGCTCGCCGGCATCGTGGCCGCTTCATTTCTTTCGGCGATCATCATGTTTTTGTTGACCATGGTGACGGGCTCCGAACTGCGAAGCATTGCCTTCTGGCTGATGGGCGATCTCACCGCTCCGCCGCCGGTGACGAATGTTCTTGGCTGGCTGGGATTTCTGTTTTTTGTTTTTGTCGTGGCGGCTGGGGCGATGTACACAACTTCGTCCGATTTGAATCTAATTCTTACCGGGGAGCAAGAAGCGAGACATCTGGGCGTTAACGTGAATCGCGTGAAATTTGTGGTTTACATCGCGGCTTCCGTACTCACCGGCTTGGCGGTTTCGGTGAGTGGGGCGATCGGATACGTTGGGCTGTTGGTACCGCATGTGATGCGCATGCTCTTCGGCACAGACTACCGAATGCTGATTCCAACGGCAGCCATCGGCGGGGCGATTGCGATTGTAGTTGCGGACACTCTCGCACGAACAGTAGTAGCCCCCACGGAATTGCCTGTTGGCGCGATGACAGCGCTGGCGGGAGCGCCGGTTTTTATTTACCTGATGCGCCGGAGGATGCGGTGAGCGCCGGTTCAGGAAGTGGAGCGGTGACGTTGCCACAGCCCACACACGTCGGCGGGCACGCTCCTGTTCGACTGAAAGTTGAGCAGGCCAGCTACGCGTATGCAGCGACGGACCGCTCAGCGCCGAAATTCACATTGGGGCCAGCAAGTTTCGAGGCACAGCAGCGTGAGCTACTCGCGATTCTGGGGCCGAACGCGAGCGGGAAGTCCACGATGCTGAAATTGCTTGCGGGACTGCTGAAACCGCTTTCGGGACGAATCGAAGTGGATGGCGCGGAAGTGAGCGAGTTGGACCTGAAAGTTCGCGCGCAGAAAATTGCGCTGGTGGCACAGGAAAGCGAACTTCTGTTTTCGCTACGCGTATGGGAATACGTTTTGCAGGGGCGCTATCCATACGGGCGAAGACTGCGGTTCGAGTCGGACGAGGATTGCCTGCTGGCAGGCAACGCGCTGGCGCAAGTGGGCGCGGATGCGCTACGTGACCGCTGGATGGATCAGCTTTCCGGCGGTGAGAAGCAGCGCGTGATTCTGGCACGCGCGCTAGCACAGCAGCCGTCGCTGCTGCTGCTCGACGAACCCACTCAGCATCTTGATATTGGCGGCAAAGTGGAATTGCTGCGCCGGCTGCGGCGGCTTGCGGACGAAAATCGCTACACCGTATTCGTGGTCACGCACGAATTGAACCTGGCATCCGAATTTTCCGATCGAATCGTTCTGCTGCATAAGGGCAAGTGCCCGCGCATCGGAACGCCGGCGGAAGTTTACCAGCGGGAATTGCTCGAGGAAGTTTTTGAGGCGCCGTTGGAAGTAGAAGTGGGATACAGCGGCCGCCCGCGCGTGATTTTACGAGCGAGCCGCTAAACCGCCGACAAACTTTTCTTTTTACCATCGCGAATGAGCAATCAGCTTTCGCAAGCGGCGGACCGCAGATGATGCAGCCCGCCGTCCACAATCACTGGAGACTCCGCGCACGGGAAGACGGTGAAAAACCGTCGCCGCCGCGCGACTGTAAGGCGGATATTTTCGGCGCGTGCCACTGTCGTTTGCTTTTGAATCGCAACGAATCGCGATTTGAGGCCTGCGATGGGAAGGCCGCGCTCATGTTCTGCGTCATCGAAGAAAGTTCGATGGCGTTGGACGAGCCGCCAAGCCAGGAAACCGAGCGGAATCTCAATCTTGGTAAATATGCGATGCGCGAGGCTGCGGATCCTTTGATTCGATGATGGATCGCAGGCAAACAGGGCGCAACGCGTAATTGCCAGGACTACCTTCAACTCCCGCGCGAGAGGGAGAGGAGGAAAAATGAGACTGCTCCGCTTTTTAGTTTTTGCTTCAGCAAGTTGCTTTGGAATTTTGTTTTTTCTGCCGAGTGTAACGCCAGCGCAGCAAACCGCAACAATCAACGGAACGTTGACAGATCCAAGCGAAGCAGCAATCGTGGGCGCGTTGGTAACGGCGCAACCTCTCGACACATCCGCTACGCCTATTCGCGCGGAAAGCGACCCCGAGGGAAAATTCTCGCTGACGCTAAATCCCGGACGATACCGCGTCAGCATTCAACATCCGTCATTCCAGAAAGAGGAGCAGGAATTCAGGCTCGCTGCGGGCGACGCACGCACCTGGAATGTTCGGCTGCAGCTACAGCCGATGTCGGCTGACGTGGTGGTCAGCGCCTCCGCGGAACCCGCTACGATCGAGAATACCGCTGCAATGGTGAACATCGTGACCCGGGAGGAAATCGACCAGCGCGGATTTATCTTTCTGACGCCGCTCACACAGGGGATACCGGGGTTAAGTTTTTCACAACTGGGTCCCATGGGCGGTTCGACCACTTTTTTCCTGGACGGCGGTAATTCGAATTACACCAAGGTCCTGATCGATGGCGTGCCGGTGAATCAACCGGGCGGCCTGGTGGATTTCTCAAATTTCTCGCTGGACGGAATTGACAAGATCGAAGTGGTGCACGGCGCCGCGAGCGTCCTTTATGGATCGGACGCGATGACGGGCGTGCTGCAAATTTTCACGCATCGCGGCACCACGAGCCAACCGGTGCTGGAATTGACTGGCGACGGTGGAACGTTCGGCACCGGGCACGGTTCCGGCCAGCTGAGCGGGATGCTGGGCGCATTCGATTATTCGGCGGGCGCAGCTTATTTCAGCAGCGACGGGCAGGGGCCGGGCAATTATTTTCGCGACACCACACTGTGGGGGAATTTCGGCTGGAAGTTTTCCGACACCAATACGCTGCGGCTTACGATTCGGAATAGTTCTAGCGACGCGGGGCAGCCCGGGCAAACGGCGCTCGATCCGCCCATGTTCGTGGCGGGGCAACACACTGTCCTCCACGATTTCGCCACGGGATTGACTTGGGATTTCCAAACCGGTGAATGGCAGCACCACATCATCGGATTCGAATCCCGCGACTATTCCCTTGCTGTGGGCCCGTTTGGATCGTTTCCTTCGGATTTCAATCGCGCTGGCTTGAACGAGCAATCGAGCTATCTCTTTCATAATGGCGGCGTTTCTGTTGGGTATTTCTTTGAAGTGGAGAATGACGGAGCGACCGCGCGGGACAATCAAGCGGGTTACGTCGAGGTGCATTACCAGATCGCGCATCGCCTAACGGTGATTGCGGGCGGGCGCGTGGATGGCAATGGATTTTACGGTGTACGCGCAGTTCCGCGAGTGGGCGCAGCATACGCACTGCGATATGGCACGGGATTCTGGGGCTCGACACGGTTGCGCGCATCCTACGGCCTGGGAATCAAAGAGCCCGAATTGCTTCCGCCGGCTTGCAGCCCGCAACTCGATCCGGAACGCAGCCGGACCGTGGATGTGGGATTCGATCAGGTGCTCGCTTCGGGCTTGATTCGTTTTTCGGCCACCGCATTTTTTAACCGGTTTCAGGACATCGTGAGTTTTGCGAATGCCACCACCAACCCGAACTGTCCCGCATTCGGTGGCAGCTTCTTCAACACAGACCTGGCTCGGGCCAATGGTATAAATTCAACAATTGAGGCGAAGCCGCTGCATTGGTTGAACATCGTCGGGAACTACATCTACGATGATTCGAAAGTGCTGAAGACCACCAATCCGCTGATGGATCCGGCGTTGGCGCAGGGCAATCGTCTCTTCAAACGGCCGCTGCATTCGGCCAGCGTAATCGCCAATGCACATTTCCGATGGGCCAACATTAACTTGGCGGGGTATTACGTGGGCCGGCGCACAGATAGTGACTTCGATGGCCGAGGCATAACCAGCGATCCGAGCTATGTGCGCTGGGACGCGGCAACGACTGTGCCAGTGGCTAAAGGACTCTCGGCGATCGCGCAGGTGCAGAACCTATTCGACCGGAAGTATCAGGACGCAGTGGGATATCCCGCGCTGGGCCGAAATTACCGCGTCGGTATACATTACGTCTGGGGAAGAGAGTAGAACGATTCTTGTTCGTTGAAACGGAGGCCTTGTTCACAGAATCAACGGCCCATCCGGGCGAGGAGGTTGCCGTGCGCGATGAAGGCATAGCGCGGGCCCGGATGCTATAATTCCGCGCTGCCAATGAGCCGGACGGTACAGGAACGACCCCACGTCGCGACCGAGGTGATGGAGCGTTACGAAGCGGTGATTGGGCTAGAGGTGCACGCCCAGCTCAAGACGCTGACGAAAGCGTTTTGCGGCTGCTCGACGCGCTTCGGCGACGCACCAAATTCGAATGCGTGTCCCGTGTGTCTCGGTTTGCCGGGCGCGCTGCCGGTGCTGAACAGAAAAGCGCGCGATTTGGCGATTCGAGCGGCGCTTGCGCTGCATTGCCGGATCCATGAACGCTCGGTGTTTGCACGGAAGAATTATTTTTATCCAGACTTGCCCAAGGGTTACCAGATTTCGATGTACGAATTGCCGCTGGCCACGGAAGGCTGGCTCGAAATCGATCTCGATGGCGCGACGAAGCGAATCGGTATTACGCGCGTGCACATGGAAGAAGACGCAGCGAAAAATCTGCATGAAGGATTTGTGGATTCGGACCGCTGGAGCTACATCGATTACAACCGGTGCGGGGTGCCGCTGATAGAAATCGTGTCGGAGCCTGATATTCGGACGCCCGCCCAAGCGTATTCATATTTGACGACTCTGAAGCAGGTGTTGGAGTACACGGACGTGAGCGATTGCAACATGGAAGAAGGCTCGTTGCGCTGTGATGCGAACGTCAGCGTGCGGCTGCACGGCGCTCCGAAATTCGGAACCAAAGTGGAAGCGAAAAACCTGAATTCGTTTCGCTATCTGCAGCACGCCCTGGAATATGAGATCGAGCGGCAAATAGGCGTGCTGGAAGCGGGCGGAAAAATCGTGCAAGAGACACGGTTGTGGAATGTTGCCGCCGGACGCACGGAACCAATGCGCTCGAAAGAATTTGCGCACGACTATCGCTATTTTCCCGATCCCGATCTGCTGCCTCTTTCGGCTCCCGAAAGGCTGGTCGAAGAAGTTCGCGCGGAGATGCCCGAGTTGCCGGACGCAAAGCGCGCGCGCTTTTTGCGCGAATATGGAATTACACCGTACGATGCGGAGGTTTTGACCGCCACACGCGCGCTGGCGGATTATTTCGAGGCGGCTGTGCGCGCCGGAGCGCCGGCCAAATCCGCGGCGAATTGGATCTCGACTGAGCTATTGCGGCGGCTGAATGAAGGCGGGAAGAGCATCGAGAATTGCCCCCTGGCACCTAGTGCGCTGGCAGAATTGCTTGCGAAGATTGAAAGTGGTGCAATCACCGCGGCGACCGGAAAGAAAGTATTTACAACGATGTTTGATACAGGCAAGAGTGCGGCTGATATTATCTCCGCCGACGGAATGGCACAGATTACCGACGCAAGCGCTATTGAAAAGATCGCGCGAGCGGTGGTGGCCAAGAGCCCGGAGAATGCGGCAAAATATCGGGCAGGGAACGAAGGCGTGTTCAAGTTTTTCATCGGCCAGGTGATGAAGGAAACCCGCGGGCAAGCCAATCCGCAAACGGTGAACGACGTTTTGAAGCGCGTGCTCGCGGGATCCTAACGCGCGGACAGGGGAATAAAGCTACATGCTGAAGGAAGGCGACAAGGCTCCGGATTTTCGCGTGACGGCCGACGACGGCAAGCCCCTCGGGCTGTCGGATTTTCGCGGGCGCAATCTTGTGCTGTACTTTTATCCCAAAGCCAACACACCCGGTTGAATCAACGAAGCGTCCGAGTTTCGTGACGCAATCAAGACGTTCGAAAAGCTGGACGCCGCCATCGTGGGATGCAGCGCGGACGACGTGGAGGCGCAGACCAAATTCAAGCTCAAGCACAAACTGAACTTCCCACTGCTCGCGGACACGGAATTCGAAGTGATTGAGCCATTCGGCGCGCGGCGAATGAAGAGTTTTCTGGGAAAGTCATTTCTCGGAATTGTGCGCATGACTTTCTGGATCGGGCCGGACGGAAAAATCCGAAAAATTTGGGATAAGGTCACGCCGAAAGGTCACGCCGCCGAGGTGATTGCCGCGATTGATGCGGGATGAGCTGCAACATTTTTTCGAGCCAGGCTCGCGAGAGCTAAATTTTGGACTAGACGGTCACACGGACGACGCCGTTTTCCTCTTCGATCAGCGCGTTATCGATTAGCCGCGTTTTACCCAACTTTGCAGCAAGCAATATCAGGCAACTCCCGCGCAGGCCCACTACGGGCTCGAGCGTTTCCGCGTCCACAATCTCCACATAATCGAGGGCAACACCAGGCTCGGCGTCTATCACGTGACGCAACGTCGCGAGCAGGCGCGCAGCGTTGCGTTCACCGGCTACAATTTCCTGGCGCGCGGCTTCGAGCGAACGATACAGCGCGGTGGAGGCGCGGCGTTCGTCGGCATTCAAGTAAGCATTGCGCGAAGAGAGCGCGAGGCCATCAGACTCTCGAAGAATTGGGCGGACGACAATTTGAGCGGCAAGATTGAGGTCGACGGCCATTTGACGAATTATGCGGGCTTGCTGGGCGTCCTTGCGGCCAAAGTAGGCGAAGCTGGGCTGAACAATTTCGAATAGCTTCAACACGACGGGGGTGACGCCCTGGAAATGGCCGGGACGCGAGCGGCCCTCGAGCTTGTCGCTTAATCCTTGCACCGTGACAACAGTGCGAAAATCGGATGGGTACATTTCCTCGGGCGTTGGCGCGAATAAATAATCCACGCCGAGATTTTCTAGCGCGGCGCGGTCCGCTTCGAAAGCACGGGGATACTTCTGAAAATCTTCAGAGGGGCCGAATTGTTTCGGGTTGACGAAAATTGAAACGACAACTGGAGAGCATTCGGCTTTTGCCGCGCGGATGAGCGAGAAGTGGCCTTCGTGCAGGGCGCCCATGGTTGGAACGAGGCCGATGATGCGTTCCTTGGCGCGCGCTTCGCGGGCTACTTGGCTCATCCACGATATGGTGCGAATTATTTCCATGGCGTCGGTGGGAGGGTGAAGTCTCTCAGGGAATTGCTTTGCGCGAGATTTGTAGAACGATCCTGTTGCGTCATGCTTTGGCCTGCGCGGCGCGCTCACGGTAGAAAATGATGAGGTCGGTACCAATGGGCTTGGCATCGAGCTGGCGCAGCATGGTTGCAACTTGGCCGCGGTGATAGGTGCCGTGATTTACCAGATGTTGCAGCATCTGCCAAAGCGGGGCCGCCTGCGGGACGCCCGCGGTTGTCTTGTGTTCGATCACACGGTCGAGATCTTCCGGCTTTAGCGAAGCGACGTAGCCGAGAAGATTGCTTTCGACTTCGGCCCAACGACGGCGCACCGTTTCTGAGTTAGGAAAATCGCTGGCCGGCGGATATTTATCCGGGGAACGGCCTAACCACCTTTCGCGCCACAGCCATTCGACCAGTAAGATGTGGACGAGCGTGTCGCGCACGGAGCGGAAACTGGATCGCAGATCGCGCATGAATTGCTCTTCGCTGAGCGGCACGCATGCTTCGAGAGTGCGGCGATTCGCCCAAGAGTTGTATTCATACAGACGCTGGAAATCGTCGAGGTTCATGCGAATCGTCTCCTTCAAGATGCGGAGTCTGCATTAGCAGCGAAAGGATCGATCACACGCGCTGTCGCGCAAGCAAGTGTTCGCGCAATTCGGCCGGAGAATGGAAGGATTCCGCATCGGATGGAAAACTCCCGGCTCGGACATCGTTGCAGAATGCTTCCACGGCGCGGGAAATTTCGCCGGCGAGATTCGCATATTGGCGCGCGAACTTCGGCGTGTGGCCGATGGTGAGTCCCACGAGATCGTGGAACACGAGAACCTGTCCGTCGCAATCGGGGCCCGCGCCGATGCCGATGGTTGGAATACGGAGCTTCTCGGTGATGCGAGCGGCAAGATCGCGCGGGACAGATTCAAGCACCACCGAAAAGGCGCCGGCGGCTTCGACGGCTTGCGCATCGCGTTCGAGCTGCCGTGCCGCGTCGACCGTCTTGCCCTGGACGTGGAAGCCGCCCAGCGCATTGACAGATTGAGGCGTCAGGCCGACGTGGCCCATCACGGGTATTTCGGCTTCCACTAAACGCGTAATCACTTCGAGCCGGCGTTCGCCGCCTTCAATCTTCACCGCCTCGGCTCCGCCTTCTTTTACCAGGCGCATCGCGTTGCGGATCGATTCGTCGAGGGAAACATGGAAACTTCCGTACGGCATATCCGCTACCAACAACGCACGCTTTGTGCCGCGGCGGACAGCACGGACATGGTGCAACATTTCATCCAGCGTGACCGGCAGGGTGCTGTCATAGCCAAGGACAACCATGCCGAGGGAATCGCCGACGAGCAGGATGTCCAGGCCAGCTTCGTCAAGCAGACGCGCGGTGGGATAGTCGGAGGCCGTCAAGCAAGTGATTTTCTTTTTCGTTTCCGAGGGAACGGTACTGAATTTGCGGGATTGAATGTCAGGCACGGTAATCTTACCGTTGCCCGCAAGCGGTGCAACACTCATTTTTGCCTCCGGTGCCGCTCCCAGGTTCGGGATGCAGCCCTTACAACAATCTGATTCTAGCAAATGGCGACTGGTTGCACTAAAAATTACTTCGCCGGTTGCGACGGTGCCGGCAATTGCCGACTCGGCTGTCGTTTATTGCGCGTCCGTGACTTTGCCCTTCACGAAGGTGACCTTGAGGTCTTTATAAACGTAAATCTGCTTGACGCCTAGGTTGAGAATCTTTTCGGGCTGCCCGAGAATAGCGATGACTTCATCGGTAGTTTGGCCTATCCCAACCGTAGCTGGCGGGGCGGGCGGAGCCGCATCCGCTGCAGGAGCCGCTTCGGCCGCAGGAGCCGCGTCTGCTGCCGGTGCTTGGCCCGCTGCGGGCTGTTGATTTCCCTTGTCGTCCGACTTCGCGGAATCGTCTTGTTGAACTTTGAAAACTTCCGCGACGGTCTTCAGCACTTCATCATCTGAAGGCGTGGAGCCCTTGGGGTAAACGAATTTAAGCGTGCAAACGTAACGAACATCGCTATAGGGATCGCTGAACAGCGTGAAAACGACGCCGTCGGACTGCACAGCAATGCCGGTCACCCAGAACTTTTCCCCGGTAACGAAGTGCCGCGATTGCGTCTGTGCCTGTGATGGGGGCGGATGGCCGATGAAGCTGCCAAATTTTTGCACGTTGTCATGCACACCGAAGGCGCCCTCGGAGAGCTTTCCGGCTTTATAGGTGTTCTGGGGCAATACTTGGTTAGCAGTGCTGTACATTATTATTTTATCTTTTTGCAGTATCAAAACGGCGCCCGCGGTGACGATGTCGCTTTTATCGTCAGTCGGCTTGGTAAGGGTGTACTGTGCTTCCAATTTCTTCTGAAGTCCCTGGGCTGCGCTGCGGGGGCTGATCCCGAGCGACGCAAACACCAATGCTGCGATTACGCTTAATTTGATGATTGCCTGGCGCGAAGACATAGGCATTCCTCACCTAAAAGAAGAATTTATTTCGGGTCGCGGGGTACGTCCGATTCGATGCACGCCGTACTATAGGTACGCAAATTAGTCATGTCAACCCGCCAACCATTACTAATTTTGGCTCACCGCTTACCCACGCTTAGTGTCCGGGAAAAGTTCAACCGGGAAAGCCAGCCGTACAGCCGACTCTCCCGGTTCGGTGATTCGCTACCTGTGGTTAATTGCTGATCCCATCGTTTTGAGCGACCTGGACTTCCTTCTCAGCCTGGTCGGCCTCTTGTTGTTGTTTTTCCAAATCGGCTGCGGCGTTAGGATCGGGCGTGGCCTGACCTTCTGGATTTGGTCTGGACTTGGCTGAACCGGCCGGAGCGGCAGGCATACCGTTCTTGCCCTGGTTCTTTGCCAGCTCTGCGAGGCCGTCATCGATCTGTTCGCGGAAGTGATTGTGCATTTCCTGCAGGCTGTCAACGGAAACGGCAAGCTGCGTACCCGAGCCGCAGTCGCCCTTTTGGCTACCACTGACGAGCACCTTCACGTTCTGGTTAGCGTCAGCGGTGTCGTCAATGCGGGTAAGAACATCGCCCTGAGTCAAAGAACACTCGGTACCGTCTGCCATTTGTGGATTGAGAGTGTCGGCAACTATGAAAGTACGTTCATTGGGATTCAGCGCGTCCGGGGGTACCTCAGCTGGAGTAGCTGAGACTGACTCAGACGCGGCTGCTGCTGGCGCCGCCGCTGCCGGAGCACTGGAGCCGGCCGATTGCGCGGCTGCGGCGTCCCTTTCGGCTGCGATCTGCGCTTTCACTTCATCAGCGATGGCTTGCTTCACTTCGGGCGTAAGCACAACTCCCTGCTGACCGCCGCCTGAGTCCGCGGCAAGGGCAGTACCTCCATCGCCTGCAACTGCGGCGTTAGCGCTTGCAACTGCAGCGGCATTAGCCGCCGCTTGAGCTGCGTACGCGGCCTGCAGATTTGCCGCAATCAAATAGTCTGTAATCCAAAATGCCGGGGCAGCATAAACGGGGTAAGGATTGAAGTAATAGCCATAGTAACCATACCAAGGCGCTCCGCCCCATCCCCAGCCCCAACCAATCCCTGGGCCCCAGCCACTGTAGGCCCATCCATAGTATCCGCCACCCCAATAAGCCCCGGGGTAGTAGTGGTTATAGTAGCCACCGTGCCAATAACCCCTGCCATAAACCCGCGCGTACGCGTGCCCGCCTCTATAGTAGGTGCGGCTCGTGTAGCTGCGGCCCCCGCGCGAGTAGGTGTGTTCTGTATAACCTCGGCCCTTTCCCGTGCTAACCACTTTGGTGCCGTTCGCATGCGTGGACACAACGGTTCGGCTGCCGTTGGCGCCGTGGCTGATCGTCGTACCGCTTTTAGTATGAATTGTGCTGACTTTACCATTGGAACTGTAGGTGGCTTTCGTCCCGCTCTTGGTCGTGACGCTAGTCGTCTTGCCCGCGCCGTTTATAGTTTTCGTGTTTCCATGCGCAGTTGTAACGGTCTTGGTGGCGGCTGCATTCGTCTTGGCACCACCCGCCGTGGTCGTCTTGGCCCCGCCTGCCGTAGTTGTCTTAGCACCGGCGGCCGTGGTCGTCTTGGCCCCGCCGGCCGTGGTCGTCTTGGCCCCGCCGGCCGTGGTCGTCTTGGCCCCGGCGGCCGTGGTCGTCTTGGCCCCGCCGGCCGTGGTTGTCTTAGCACCGGCGGCCGTGGTCGTCTTGGCCCCGCCGGCCGTGGTTGTCGTTGTCTTGGCTCCACCCGCTGTGGTCGTCTTCGCGCCACCAGCCGTGCTTGTGGTTGTCTTGCCTCCGCCTGCCGTAGTTGCATGGCCCGCGTTAGCCGTCGTTGCCGTGTGGCCAGCATTGGCCGTAGTTGTATGACCGGCATTGGCCGTGGTCGTATGGCCGGCATTGGCCGTGGTTGTATGACCGGCATTGGCTGTGGTCGTGTGGCCGCTGCCAGACGGCGTATTCGAATGCTGTGCCGGCGGCGCCGAGTGCTGCGCCGGGGCCGACGCATGTGACGGAGCTGGGGAACCACCGCCACCGCTCTTATTTTTCTGGCCCCAAGCGAGACTTGGGAGCACGAGTAAAATCACAAATACAATCCACTTTCCCGCAACGTTGCGACCTGGCTGGCCGGATTTCATAGTCATCTCCTCTTTTTTCGGAACTTATATTGGCCTTCACTTTCAAGACCGTTTGATTCCCTAAAATTCTTACAGTCCTAACTCGACGCTCTAGGTTTGCGGTTTGGCTGGTTCGTTTGTTGTGAGCTCGTCCTTAGATCCGCCGACCGGATCGCGCACCGAATGAGCGGAGAAAGAGTAGAAGTGTGCGCGTCATCCACCCGCTAACTATGAGCGAATAAAACCAGTCAAGCCCCGAGACTGGTCTTACTACAGGCCTCTGCAAGAGCCAGGTTACAAGGACAGTAATAAGTAGGGAAACTATAATCCGAGGTTTGGCAAAGAGTCAATTCCAAACGAATATCGCTAGTACCCCTTTGGAGTACGCCTAATTCGGATTCTGTTCACGCCAGAGCTTTTAACCCGCCTCACAAGCAAAAGTTGCAGAGTTCAGATTATTGCCGGTGGTGAAGAACGCGGGTCGCCAGGCGAAGGGGAGGGGGTGCTTGATTACGCGCGGGCGAAATAATTCGGAAATTTCGGCCTCCGCAAAACCCGACACACGAGCCCGTACCGTCAGGATTGGATGACGGGAGCGGGCATCTGAGGTTCCACGCCGCGCCATCCCACCGGGCGTCCCTGAACCGCTTCTTTCAATGCCCGGAACAGCACGACGTACATCATCTGCCGATAGTAGAAGCGCTGAAGGATTAGCGGCGCCAAGAGAGTCCAGTCTTCATTCTTCTCCAGAGCAAAAGCGACGACGCAAGTTAACAGGTCGATGACCATGAAGATGGCAAAGAAAATCAGAGAACGCTCGACGTCCTGAAGCGTCCAAAGCTGGGGCAAGCGAGCGATTCGGAGTTGCGCGAGTCCCCAGAGGGCGATGGACAGCAAGAACAGGAGATCGATGACGGGTGAAACCAGCGGAAGAATAATCTGAAAGAGAAAAATGTTCGGAATTGCGATCCAGCCAAGAGTGCCATAGCGCGGTTTGCCAACTGCATCGCGATGTTTCCATACGGCTTGCAACGTGCCGAATGTCCAACGGAATCGCTGGCGAATCAGGGCTTCGACAGTGTCCGGAACCTCGGTGCGCCCAATGGCGTCTTCGTCATATAGAATTTTCCAGCCGTTGCGGCGGACGGTAAGAGTGAGGTCGGTATCTTCCGCAACGGTGTCGCCCGAAAATCCCCCGTTGGCGCGAAGTAATACCGTGCGCCATGCTCCCGCCGCGCCGGGCACGACGGGAATGCAATTGAGCAAATCGAAGGCGCGCTTTTCGAGATTCTGGCTGGTGATGTATTCGAGAGCTTGCCAGCGCGTGAGCCACTTATTCCGGTTCATCACCTTCACGTTTCCGGCCACCGCGCCTACTTTCGGATCCGAAAAATGCCGGACCAGGCATGAAATCGCTTCCGGATCCACAATCGTGTCGGCATCGATGGAGACGACAACTTCACCCACCGCTTCCGAAAGAGCGTGATTTAGCGCAGCAGGTTTGCCGCGATTCGGTTGCAGCAACAAGCGCACGCGCGGGTCGCGTCCAAAGTTGAGGCGAACGAGTTCGGCGGTGCGATCGGTGGAACCGTCGTCCACCACGAGTATTTCGAGCTTTGGATAAGTGGAAGTGAGCGCCGATCGCACGGTATCAACGATCACGGATTCCTCGTTGTACGCGGGAATGATAACCGCGACTTCCGGTTTGTACTCGGGATGATCCGCCGGTGACGGCCTGAGTTTTTCAGCCAGAGCAAGAAATCCTATGATGAGCGCGCGGCCGCTGACGAGCAAAATTCCAGTCATAAAAATGAAGGCGATGCCGAAGCGGAACCAGCGAAAGGCTTCGAATGCGAATGCGTCCGCGCGCGCGAGCAGCCACTCTTGATGGCTAAGTGGAGGCATCACCTGCGCCCGTGTTTGCCCCAGTAAACTCCCCACAGAAACAAACTCATAGCCTTTCGCGCGAAGGCTATCAATTATTTGCGGCAGGGCTGCAATCGTGTGGCTACGGTCGCCGCCGCCATCGTGCATCAAGATGATGTTTCCCTTGCCGGTTTGGGCATCTGTCATCACGCGCTGGACAATTGTATCGACCGGCGGAGGCGCCCCGCCATCTGCTTCTCCCCAGTCGTGCGGGTCGATCTGCGCGCCGACAATGATGTAGCCCATGGACTGCGGAACAGGGAGCATCGCAATTTCGCTGGCTGTCTCGGGCTGGTGATCGATGCCGTAGGGCGGCCGAAAAAGGAGAGTCTTCACGCCCAGGTTACTTTCCAAAAGCAGTTCGGTGAGATTCAGCTCGAACTGAAGCTGAGACTTCGAAATGGTTTCAAAATCGGGATGCGTGAATGTGTGATTGCCAACCTCGTTGCCGAGGTCGAACTCACGCTTTACGATTCCAGGGTACTGATTCGCTGACTCGCCGATAACGAAGAACGTCGCGGGAACTTGCTTCTGGTGCAGGATGTCCACAATCTTCGGCGTCCAACCGTTGTCCGGACCGTCGTCGAATGTAAGAGCTACTTTGTGCGGCGCGTACCCCATCTGATCGATGCGCCAGGAAAGTGGATAGGTTTTGAAGGTCTCGTCGGTGAACAGATCGGTGTCGGAATCGTATTCGAACTCACGCCGGCCGCTCTGTGGGGTCGCGGTAATGCGCCAGATATCGCCCTGGCCTTCCAGAATTAAGTCGTAACCGGGCGGAACGTCGTGCACTTTATTGCGAATCGTATCGTCGGCATGAGTCGCGTCCCATATGGACCATATCGATGGATCTTCCATGCCTAAGCGCCAAAGAGCGGTGCCGCGCACTCCCGCGCGCTCGGCCGCGCGCAATTCGTTGTAAGCCGTCAGGGCATCCAACATCCAAACCTGATGCACATTATTTTTTTCGTCTTCGTAGGAGTAATGTGGATTCAGGGAATCAGAGTCGAACTCCACGTCGGTTTCGGATTCCACCGCGGTGACAATGGCTTGTTGAAATGTAATGGGCTGGGCGATCGGGTGCGGAACGGCTTTCGATTTTGCCTGCCAGTCGTAGCCATAATTCGCGATCCCCATCACGATTTTCTCGGACGGCACCAGCTTGGTTATGTTTTGAATGTTAGTGACGAACCAGTCCTGTGACGCGATGGGGCCGGGATCGGATGTGGGGAAGTGCAAGTCGTAATTCATCAGGATCATGGCATCGGCTTGCGCTACCAAATACTTGTAGTCGTAACTCCAGTCCGCGGCCGGGAGCGCTACCATCAATTTCAGGTTGGCGGAGCGCAGTGAGGCACCTAAATCGTGAATGAAACGGTCGAAATCCGCCATGCTGGATTGCGGGACTTGCTCGAAATCAACAACGATACCGGGCTGGCGCTGCTGGGTAACAAAATCGGAGAGCTCTTTTACCAAACGGTCGCGAGCTGCCGGATGCGCCAGCATGTCCGCCATATCTTTTATGGCCCAGTCTTTTCCATTGTAGTTATTGACCATGGACATGACCGGAAGCTCGAGACCGGTTGGCTGCATGGATTTCATCCAGGCGTCGAGTTTGGTATTGCGGTCAATCTCCAGGTGCCCGTCAGGCCAAGCTGCATGCAGCGCGTCGGGAATCAGCAAATCGATTTCGCGGTAATGCAACTGCAGGGCGGCGAGGCTCGATGCGTCGTCCTCTTCGTAGAAGGCCGCGCGCAATGGATCGTAGTTCTGCGGAATTTTTCCCAGAGCGGCGATCTTGCGCTTGCGGCCCCGAGTGGGCTTAGGCTTCAGAACCGGGAGGTGCGTGCGGATTGCGTGCAGCCCGCCGTGCGTGTCTGCCTGCAAAATTTCCGGCAGCGAGGGATTGCGGCCAACGTTAATCAGGAAAATTACCAGGACGATCGTGAAGAAACCGCCTGCGATTTCCAGCACGCGCAGAGTGCGCCGCCAGCGGCGCCGCTCTTGATCGTAGAAAATGGGCTTGCGTTCAGGCATCGGGACAATCCAAGCTAGCCGTCCATTGAGATGGTGTCAATTACCCAACACACTAAGATGCGCGCAAATGTCGGCCTCGCTGTGTTAGCTGGGTTGGCCCTGCGAGTGTTCTTCGTGCTGAAGTTCCCCGTCACGGATTCGGGCGATGCTCCATTCTACATTGAGTTGGCTTGGAATTGGCTGAAGAACGGAGTGTACGGATTCCCGGTAAACGGGCATTTAACGCCGGTGGACATGCGCGTTCCGGGCTATCCGGCATTTCTTGCCGGGGTCTTCGCCTTCGCAGGAAACTCTCCGCGCGCCGTAATGCTGGCGCAAGTCCTACTGGACCTGGCCACATGTTTCTTGATCGCGCTTATCGCCTCGCGGCTGGCACCAGAAACATCCCGCAAGCGTGTGATGCTGGTGGGGCTGTGGCTCGCAGCGCTTTGTCCTTTCACGGCCAATTATACGGCGGTGGTACTGACCGAAACTTTGACGATATTCCTGACCGCCCTCGCGATTTTGGTTTTGCTCGAAACTGATCTGGTCAAAAAAATCGATCCGCGGCGCGGCACGAATTTCGCAAAGAGGCTGTTGAATCCATGGTTTTTGGCGGGAATCGTGGTGGGGTTCGGGACGCTCGTTCGCCCGGAAATGCCGTTGCTCCTTTTTGCCGCTGGTTTGGTGCTGGCGATAAAATGGTGGCGGCCGGCAAATTGGCCTAAGCTTTTGCGTGCAGGCTGGCTGCTCGCGGTTGGAACGATATTGCCGCTGGTTCCCTGGGCCGCGCGCAACTGGAAAACGCTTCACGACGTTCAATTTCTCGCTCCGCGATACAGCGAACTTCCCGGAGAATACACTCCGCTTGGTTTCAACAGTTGGACCAACACCTGGCTCTGGCATTTCCGCGATGTATATCTGACGCAGTGGAAACTCAATGTGGAAGAAATTTCGCTCGATGACATTCCTGCTTCGGCGTTCGACTCTCCAGAAGAACGCGCACGCGTTTCGGATTTGTTGGACCAATATAACGAGGATCTGACGGCTGGACCGGCGCTCGACCAGCAATTTCGCGAGATTGCGCGCGAGCGGACACGACGGTATCCGCTGCGGACTTATCTGAGGATTCCGTCCTTGCGCTCGCTTACTTTGTGGTTTACGCCTCGGACTGAGCTGCTGCCCTACTCTGGGCATTTGTGGCCCGTTCGTCTGGAGTGGGAGGACGATCGCCCAGATTTTCTTTTGACGCTTAGTCTAACTTTCGCGAACGTTGTTTACTTGGGGCTTGCGGTGGCGGGGGCTTGGATTGGGCGGCGGCAGCCTGGGACGGCGCTCTTGGTTGTCTTCACTCTTATTCGCACGGCGTTCTTTACAACTTTTGTCGAGACGCCGGAACCGCGCTACGTGCTGGAATGTTTTCCTGCCGTGATTGCGCTGGCCGCGCAGGTGTTTGCCGGCCGCGGCTATGCTTCCTCGACCGGTTCGGGATGAATGGTCAGTCGAAAAATCTGTGGGAATTTCTCTTTTACGCGGTCTTCCAGCGCGGCGGTAATGTCGTGAACCTGCGTGATCGGAAGGCTTCCGTCCATGGCGCAATGGCAGGAGACAAGGATTTTGTGATCGGCGCTGCGGACGCGCACATCGTGACAATCTGTCAGCTCATGATATTCCGATTGAAGCGAATTCAGGAAATCCTGGACCGCTCGCGACAGTTCTTTCATTTCTTCGGCGCCGCCAATTCGTACACCGAGCGGCTCGATATGAATGTTGACGCGCGCTCCCGGCTCGCTGGCTTTCAAGATTTCATTTTCTAGTTCCGTGGCGCGACGATGGGCTTCGCGCAGGCTTGATCCCTCCTCAACTTCCAGATGCAATTCGATGAAAAGATGGCCGTCGTACTGGTTCGCTGATATTTCATGAATGGCCAGGCCACGGCGCTGAGCGATGGCGCGAATGGTTTCAAAAAGATGTTCGTTCTTACGGGCGCGGGGCTCTACGTGCACCACCACATCGGCTGGAACAATCTGGCCGATGCGCTTCTCGACCGATTCGCTGGCAGCGTGGGCTTGTTCAAGACTGGCGGTGCGCGGAACGCTGATGGTTGCGTCCACAAAATAGCGTTGGCCTGCCCGGCGCACGCGCACGCGCTCCGTGCGCATTACGCCTTCGGTTTTGTCCAAGGCCGCAGTAATCCGCTCACGGAGGCCGCTAGGCGCCACGTCGAGCAGAGCGTCTGAGGTGCGTTTCCCGAGACGCGATCCGATCCAAATGATCACTCCGGCGACGCCGAGTGCAGCTACCGCGTCCAGTTTGCCCAACCATGGAATGCCGAACGTCTGTCCAAGTAATGCGCCCGTGATGCCGAGGATGACTACGAAGGTGCTCCAAACATCTGTGGAAAAATGCAGCGCGTCGGCTTCCAGGGCTTCGCTGGGATATTTTTTGGCAACCCGATTCAGCGCGCGCGACCGGAAGAAATCTATGCCCATGGCTACCGCAAGGACAAGTATTGCAGTAACACTTGGCCGCACTTCAACAGAGTGAAAGACCAGCCGCTGAATGGCCTCCCAGATAATGTAGACCGCAGTGAAGAGTAAAAGTGCCGTTTCAACGAACGCGGAAAAGCTCTCTACCTTGCCGTGGCCATAAAGGTGGTCGGAGTCCGCAGGCTTATCGGCTACGCGGACTGAGAAGTACGTGATTACAGCGGCTATGAGATCGAGAATCGAGTGCAACGCCTCAGACAAGATTCCCAGGCTGCCTGTAAGCGCCGCAAGGAAGATCTTTAGCGTGACAAGGACTACCGCGGAGCCAATCGAGGCAAGCGCCGCCATGCGTTTTTCACGCGACGCTTGTCCGACCAGCGCAGGTGCAGATGACATGCGCTGGATTATACGCTCAGTCGAATCGCGCTCGGGGGATTCAACCGGACGATCCGCCAATAGCCGGCCCGGTATGGACAGAAGCGCGACGAAATCCGAGTTGTCTCAGCCACGACAAGTTTGATATACATCCATGTAAGCTGAAGGAACGGTGGATGGTTCCCGCCCGGCTGTAGTCTCATCCTCACGATGCTGGCTCCCGGCACCAAACTCGGCCCCTATGAGATCGTCGCCCCGCTTGGCGCCGGCGGGATGGGCGAAGTCTACCGCGCTCGCGACACGCGGTTGGGTCGCATTGTTGCGATCAAGATTCTACCCGCCGAACTTGCTGCAGACAGTGATCAGTTGCACCGGTTCGAGCGGGAAGCGCGCTCGGCATCCGGTCTCAATCATCCCAACATCGTAACCATATACGACCTCGGATTGGAGGGTTCCACTCATTACATTGCGATGGAGATGATTGAGGGGAAGACGCTACGCGAGCTGCTTGTGGGCGGTTCACTGCCGATACGAAAAATTATTGAGATCGCCGCACAGGTCGCTGAGGGACTGGCCAAGGCCCATGAAGCGGGTATCGCGCACAGAGATTTAAAGCCCGACAACCTGATGCTCTCTCAGGACGGATTCGTAAAGATATTGGATTTTGGTTTAGCCAAACTCGCGTCAACGGGCGGAAAGGCAGGCATGTCGGAGACGCGCACTACGTCCGGGTGGCAGACGCAGGCCGGCGGAGTGGCGGGAACTGTGCCATACATGTCACCGGAGCAAGCTAGTGGCGGCCCAATAGATTTTCGGTCGGACCAGTTCTCATTCGGCTTGGTGCTCTACGAGATGGTAAGCAGAAAGCGCGCTTTTAGGAGAGACACGGTAGCCGAGACGATAGTTGCCATACTTCGGGAGCAACCCGAACCGCTCGGAATGCAGAATCCCGACGCTCCTGCTCCGCTGTGCTGGGCTATCGAGCGGTGTCTGGAGAAGGAGCCCGATAAGCGCTACGCCTCTACGCAAGATCTCGCACGGGAACTTGCAGCCATGCGCGACAGGTTTTCGGAAAAACAAGTTAAGCGGGCCGAGCCGCGCCCGATTAATATTCCGGCGCAGCGGACGCGGTTCGTGGGGCGAGAAAAAGAAGTAGCTGCGGCCAAAGAACTTCTCTTGCGACAGGATGTGCGGCTGGTTACGGTTACCGGTCCTGGCGGAATCGGCAAAACGCGTCTCGCGCTGGAAGTGGCGAGCGGCCAGGTCGGGCGATTTCACGGCGGCATTCATTTTGTCCCGCTCTCTCCGGTAAGCGACCCAGGATTGATGGCTTCCACGATCGTGCAGACATTGGGGATTCGGGAGACCGGAGGGCAGTCGCCGCTCGAAATACTCAAGAAAAACTTACCGGATTCGCTGCGCGCGCCGATGTTACTCGTGCTGGATAATTTCGAGCATTTGATGCAAGCGGCGCCGACTGTTGCGGAACTACTTGCCACTGCGCCCAATCTTAAAATCCTGGTAACAAGCCGCGCCGCGCTGCACGTGTACGGCGAGCATGAGTTTCCGGTTCCGCCGCTTGCGCTGCCCGACTCGAAGTCCCTGCCTTCGCTTGAGGTACTGTCACAATGTCCTGCAGTCGCGTTGTTCGTTCAATGCGCAGCCGCGTCCAAGCCGGATTTTGAGCTGAACGCAGAAAACGCCCGCGCCGTCACGGAGATTTGCGCCCGATTGGACGGTCTTCCTCTCGCGATCGAACTGGCGGCTGCGCGTGTGAAAGTTCTTTCGCTCTCTGCGGTGCAGACGCGTTTGGCGAGCCGCCTACAGTTATTGACGGGAGGCGCGCGAGACCTGCCGCAGCGGCAGCAGACGCTTCGCGCCGCTATCGACTGGAGCTACGATCTGTTGAGCGCTGCGGAGCAGAAACTCTTTCGCAGACTATCGGTGTTTGTGGGCGGATGCACACTGGAAGGCGTGGAAGCGGTGTGCGACACGAAAGGCGATCTCGATTTGGACCTGCTCGACGGCATGGCGTCCATGGTGGACAAGAGCCTGCTGCAGCAGGTGGAGCAGGGCGATGGCGAATCACGATTTGCGATGCTGGAAACGATTCGAGAATATGCCCGGGAAAAACTGAAGGCAAGCGGCGAGGAAGCCTTGACGAAGCGCGCGCATGCCGCCTACTGCCTGGTGCTGGCCGAAGAGGTGGCTGCGGAGCAGAGCGGCGGGGGCGGGGCGGAGTGGCTGGAACATTTCACGCTTGAACGTGACAATTTTCGCGCGGCGCTTGATTGGCTGACGGAGACCGGAGAGGCGGAGTGGGGACTGCGCCTCGGCGCGGCGCTGTTTCGCTTTTGGGAGACGCGAGAATATCTTGCGGAAGGGAGCGACAGTCTCGGCAAACTTATAAAACTGAAAGGTGCGGCGGCTCCCACGAAACCGCGAGAGCGCGTGCTATTTGCGGCAGGCGTGCTCGCAGGGGAGCAGGGAGATTACGTTGCGGCGAGTGCGCTATTCGATGAAAGTCTGGAGATCGCGCGTCGTTTGGGTGACAAGCAGGGCACTGCGGTCTCTCTAAACGCGTTGGCGGTAAATGCGCGGGACCGGGGCGACCTCGCAGTTGCGCATTCTCTGTTCGAGGAGAGTCTGGCGTTGTGGAGAGAATTGGGCGATCTGACAGCCATCGCTCGGGCTCTCAGTAACCTGGCGACTGTCCTGAAGTTACAGGGGGAGTATGAGCACGCACGCAACTTGCACACCGAGTGCCTGGCAATCTTCCAAGGACTGGAAGATCCCACCGGCGTGGCCTGGTCGCTGAACTCGCAGGGGGACGTGGCCCGCGATCAGGGTGATTCGGCAGGTGCGCGGGCGCTGTACGAACAGGGCCTGGAAATGTTTCGCGAACTTGACGACCGCTGGGGCATCGCGGGGACGCTCGCCGATCTGGGAAATTTGGCGAGGGAAGAGCGTGATTGTGCCACCGCGGTTTCGCTGTACCGCGAAAGCCTGAAAATTTTTCAAGAACTAGATCACAAACGCGGCGTTGCTCGCCTGTTGGAGTGTTACGCATGCTCGGCTGCGACTGAACTTCAAGCAGAACGTTCTTTGCAGCTGGCCGGCGCCGCGGCGGCGCTGCGCCAAAACATCGGCGCACCGCTCACCCCGGTAGAAAAGACCAAGTTGGAATCTATTCTGGATCCTGCGCGGCAGAGGTTAAGTAATACCGCAAGTACCATGGCTTGGTTGGAAGGTTGGCGTATGCCCGTAGAGAAAGCTGTCGAGGAAGCGCTCAGGTCGGATAATACTTCTCAGTGATGGCGAGGCTAGCACTTACTCCGCCGTCGAGGGATCGATAAGACGGCGCACGGCGGAGACCCGATTGGCAGGAATACCAGTGCGCTTGGCGTGTTGTCGGATGGTCGATTCGTCCGGCGCTAGGTAGACGCAATACACTTTGTCGCCGGTTACGTAGCTATGGAGCCACTGGATCTCGGGGCCCATCGCTTTCAAAACGCTGACCGACTTCTGTGACATCTCGCGCAATTGGGCGTCGGTTAAATTTCCGGCTCCCGGGACTTCGCGTTCGATTATGAATTTTGGCAAGGGCGTCTCCCAATATTTTCTTATGCTAGCATGCGCATGGTGCGGCTTCAACACGGCTTGCCGAACCTGCCTTAGTTTTTCTTAGAAAAACGGCAAATAAAATGAGGTTGCCATGGATCTTCGATCAATTCAGAAACCGCTGAAAGAACAATACCGCAACGACCCAAGCGCCTCGAAAATCACTATTCGAGCGAAAGGCTCACAGACCGATGCTCCGGTGTCCTGCTCGGTCGATCTGGGGCGCACTATCTACCGCGCCGAAGCTCACAAGGGAGTGGGAGGTGCCGGTGCGGGCGCTTGCTCCGGTGACCTTTTGCTCGGCGCTCTGGCGGCTTGCGCGCAGATCACCTGCCAGATGGTAGCTGCGGCCATAGGCATACCGACCGAACGCATCGAGGTGACGATCGAGGGAGACTTAGATCTTCGCGGCACGCTGGGCATATCAAAAGGAGTGCCCGTCGGATTTGAGAGCATTCGTCTTCATTTTGATATTGCCGCCCCTGAGGCCACACCGGAACAAATGGCTGCATTGCGAGAAAAAACAGAACAATATTGCGTGGTGATGCAAACCTTGAAACTTCCACCCCAGCTGCAATCCGAGTGGACTCGTCACGATTGAACGCGCGCCCGCCAAGGCCATTCTAACATTTTGTAATCTAACTTGATCAATGAGGTTCATACGGTGATGCTTTGGCTAATCGCATGGATGGATTCTGTGCGGTTAAGATATGGCGCGCTTGAACCAAAGGCTGCACAAAAAATATGGAAATAGGCCTTACCATGCAACGATTTCAGTTATCGCTCTTGCTTTTGCCTCTGCTGGCTGCGCCTCCATCGCGACCGAGCCTGAACATGGCGGTGCCACCCGAGAAGGGAGTCACGATCACGCTCGGATCATCGATCGTGCCGCTCAATGGTCCGTGGAAATTCCATACCGGGGACGATCCGCACTGGGCGGAGCCGAGCTTCGATGACTCCAATTGGGAAACCGTCGATCTTACGCCGGCGGAAGGAGCGCACGATGCGGACGTGGGCCTCACGGGCTATGTGCTGGGTTGGACGGCCAAGGGACATGCCGGCTACTGGAGCTACGCGTGGTATCGCATCCCAGTATTGGTAACCGCTCCGCCGGGGCAGGCACTCCCGCTGGCCGGCCCTCCCGATTTGGATGACGCGTATCAGGTGTTTTTCAACGGACAGCTGCTGGGAAGCGCGGGCAAGTTTTCGAGCGTCACGCCGGTGGTTTACAGCATTCAGCCGCACATATTTCCGCTGCCAAAATTGGTGGGGCCTAATTCGGGAGCAGGCGATGCAGCAGATGTGATCGCTTTTCGAGTGTGGGTGAGTCCTGGGACCGTAGGTCAATCGGAGGATGTGGGCGGCATTCATATCGCCCCAGCGCTCGGAGAGGCAAGCGCCATCAAAGTTCGTTATCGGCCTCAATGGCTGGAAACGGGTGCGGCTACATCGTGGGTGCGGTCGAGCCAATTTTATTTTTGCTGCTGGCTATCATGGCCGGCAACTTGATCGCGTCTGATCGGTCGGACAAGTCTTATGTGTGGCTGATTGCTGCGTTACTGTTGAGCGCCCTGGTTTGCGCGAATCAGGCGTTCTTTTTCTGGACGCAATACGAGAGTATTTGGACTGCTGTTGTGGTCAACAACGTTGTTCTCATTCCTCTCGCGTTGGGAGCATGGACAATGGCTTGGCGGGTTTGGTTTGGGCTGGACCGGCCTGTGTGGGTTGCTAAGATCTGATTCCAGTGGCGATCCGCTTGCTGCGCGGGATTGACCGCGCGTCGCAATCAGTGCGCCCACATCTTGTAGGGGTCGTGCTCGTACGGATAGACGTGGACCATCCAGTTGAAGATCACGGGAAACCAGCGCCCACCCGCGGCGTCGCATGCGTCCTCGGTGGCGATGGAGCCGCGCAAGCCGAACTCCTTCCAATTCGCTTGTTTAACTCCGGCGGCGCCCTTCGGCGGCCAACAGAGATTCACATGTTCGTGCCAGCGCGCGATGCTCAGCGGGACGCGCTCGTTTAACTGATCCTCCTCAATTTTCCTCGGGGCGGTGTACATAGCGCCCTCGAGTACATATCCGTCGCCGACTTTCTTGTAGAGCAATGACGTTGGATGCGCGGGATTGAACACGAACTGGGCCTCCATAGCGTAGCGATAATTTGTGAAGTGATAATGCTCCTGCGGGATGCCGGGTCCGAAGATTTTGAAGCCGTCGTCCAACGCTTTGTGGTAGTCCTTGTACGGTTCGATGGCGAGCCGAAGTTTCTCCAGGATTTGCTGTGCGCGCTGTTCATCGCCCGGCGACGGTTTCCGCAAATCGGTCATGTGCATGTGCGGACCCATGTCCATGTGCGTGTCGGACATCTGCTCGTTCGCGGTCACAGCCGCTTGCGGAGCGGCTTTGGTGTCGTGCTGCATTTCGCCCATGTCCATTCCGGGCATGTCCGATTTCGGAGGCGGATTCTGGTTCTGCTGCGCGCGGAGTCGCGGGATAAATGGGCTCGCAAGTACTGTCAGCAGCAGAATGAGCCAGCTATTCTTTTTCATTTCTCGCTCTTCCTTACGTCCCGCAAGTCTATCTTCAAACCCCGTGATTCCTCTTTCCGGCAAAATCTTAACTCTTGTGCTTCAACCCGAATCCGCGCGATTCGACGCTTGAAACTTTTGGAGTAGCTTCGGGTTAAGATGGGATGTTAGTACAGCCGCGTCAATACTTCGAAAGAGGCGTTAATTATGTTTCGGCAGTGGGGAAATAAGAAGCGAAGGATACTCGTAAAATCGGGACTCTTCGTCGTGCCCCTGGCTTGGAGCCTTTGTTCGATGGGTTATTCGAGCAGTGGCGCCTCCGCTTCTCCCGGCTCTTTACAAACAGGTTGGGCTGGTACGCTCCAGGTTGATGACACTCCTTCTGGAATTGTTCCTTCCTCGCAGTACACAGTGCGCCTCAGTCAATCCGATTCGTGGAATAGTTCGTTTGTTTACCAAGTGCAGAACCCGGGCTTCTTACCCAACGGGCAACCTAGCGGTATCAGCAGCTCCTCAACTCTGGAGCATGCAACTTCGTGGACATCGTTTTCGTTTGCCGGATCCGTAACGGTGCAAGTGACGAACAGCAATCCCTTTACTTCAGCTCGCATTCTTCCAAGCCATGCGCAGATTATTCCGAGCGTCAGCGGCAACAAAGTGTCATTCACGTTGAAGGAACCGGGCCAATTCGCGGTGGATTTCTGTACCAGCGGCACAACTTGCACCGAAGCCAACGATACAGATCTGACAAATCCGATGTTGGTCTTCGCAAATCCAATTGAAACGAACATCCCAAATCCGCTGGCAGCAAATGTTTTGCGGGTTGCGCCGGGTTTATCCATTCCGTCGGGAGGCGCCCTTCCGCAACTCAGCGACTTTCAGGACACTTTGTACTTTGGGCCCGGAATTTATGATTTGGGACTGACGCCGTTGACCATCTATTCCAATCACACTGTCTATTTAGCAGCGGGAGCCCACGTGAAGGGCTTTTTTGCTTTTGAACCTAAAACGCGTAACGCAACGATTCGTGGAAGAGGGATTCTCTCAGGTGAAAATCTACCAAAAGCGCAGTGCATTGGAACAACGGCTGGTTGCCCTGACATGGTCAGTTCTAAAGGCAAAGTACAAGACCTTCTGGTCGAAGGGATCACGTTCATTCAATCGCCTTTTTACAATGTGTCCCTTAATGGCGGCAGTGGCAACACGGTGGACAACGTGAAAGTGATCGCGTGGCTGGGCAATTCCGACGGTATTCAGGCAAGTTATGGGGCGCAAGACACCGGCAGCGTGATTGAAAACAGCTTTGTCAAGAATGGCGACGATTCCCTCAAAATCACGGCAAGCAATCTCCTGGTGCAGAACTGCGTGGTCTGGAAATTGAACAACGCTGCCGCCTTTGAAATAGGCGCTGGCATCGGCACTGACGTAACCAATGTAACAGTTCGAAATTCCGACGTGATACGCGGGGAATATAATTGGCCCAATACGTCCGACGCGGTGTTTTCAGCCAATCAAGGGGGCTCTGGAAATCTGAGCTATTATACTTTCGGAGATATTCGCGTGGAAAATGAAAGCTGGCAGCTCTTTAAGATTGAAGTTGTTCCAAGCAACTTTCAGCGTGACAACACCCAACTTGGTTCCATCAGCCATCTGAATTTTAGTAATATTCAAGCCACCGACGCTCAGGAGTTCCCGCCGATTTTCAGGGGATTTAATCTCGCCCACCAAGTTTCGGATGTGAATTTCAACAGTGTGATGATCGGGGGCGTGGCAACGCCAAGTCCGACTGTCACTTTTGACGCTAATCGCAATATGAGTTATGCCGGGAACACAGTGGGCGATCTTCTTTTTAGAAACCAGAATAATCCGACCGAGTTTGAAATTCCCGTGTTTAGCTTGCCCACGGCAACGATGCCGCTTCAATATTCACTTTTTTCTATTTCTCAACCGAACCTTACGGCTGAGTTTGAAGTTCAAGGCAGCGGGGACTTCTTCGGGGATGGCTGCGCCAGCGCGGTGGTCACCAACACGGCCAACGGAGAAGTGGGCATATGGAAGGAGCCTTACCGGAACAGCGGCAACCCTTGGAGTGCGCAGTACAGTGAAGTGTACAAACTACTCAGCACTGACGGCGCAGTTGCGGGCATCGGAGATTTTAACGGCGACGGGTATTCGGACATTCTCCTGTGGAATAAGAGCACGCAAACAGGGAAAGTTTTATTGATGAATGGCGACCGAGTGATCGGGCAGCAAACTTTTCAACCGACCACGGCCTCGACCTGGTCCGTGGCCGCCGTCGCCGACTTTACCGGCGATGGGCATTCCGACGTTTTGCTCAGGGATACGAGCGGTAATCTCGAAATTGTCAATCTTAATTCTTCAGCTTCGCCGACGACCGCGGATTTCAAAGTTACGAGCCTGGGCTACTCCTCGACCGCCAGTTACTCGGCCACTTACGGCCGCACATCAGGGCGTTTTGATCCCGGCTGGAGTGTTGCCGGAGCAGGGATTTTTCAAACTCTGGGACCAGCTTATGCGAGCATCATCTGGTTCAATTCTTCAACCGGCCAAGTGGGGATAACCCATTTCACGCCATTTTTGAAAACGCCTTCGTCCGGCCAGGTCTTTGCATTATTGCCCCCCAATACCCAGATTCAAGCAATAGGCGACTTTAACGGCGATGGGGCGAAGGACCTGCTTTTATGGAACTCCAGCACGTCGCAGAATACGATTTGGTTTATGAACTTTGATGGCGGAGCCTATTATCAAACGGGTCCAACTTTGCAGCCGAGTCTTTCTCCAGGCTGGCAGGTTATTCCCAATTGAAATAGCGTCCGGGAACACTCGTTTACCAACCATTTACCAAGATTTTCCTATCGCGTAACCCTTCCGGTGTTGAGCAGGGCTACAAACCCCTTGCATCTAAATCCCACCAGGAGGACAACTCCAAGTGGTAGAAACGATAAAAGCCGAGCCGCTGCTCTTCTTGCGCCTTTACACTAGGTCGAATTTCAACTCGCCGAGTTTCTCCAGGCTGCACGCGACCTTATCGCCGGGCTTCAGCCACACTTGCTGGTCCTTGGGCTTGCCTTGAATCACGCCCTGCGGGGTGCCCGTGAAAATGATGTCGCCGGGTTTCAGCGTGATGACGCGGGAAATGTAGGCAATCATTTTCCGCGTGTTGAAGATGAAGTCGCTCGTATTGGATGACTGGCGCGTTTCGCCATTCACGCGGCACTCCAGCTTCAGGTGGTCGGGGTCGATCTGATCGGCGGTCACCATGTACGGGCCGAGTGGCGCGAACTGGTCCGGCGTCTTGCCCACCATCCACTGCCCGCCGGTGTCGAGCTGCAGGTCGCGAGCAGTAAAGTCGTTGCCGGTGGCATAACCCGCCACGTAGGAAAGCGCGTCGGCTTCAGTGACCACTTTGGCTTCGCGTCCGATCAACATTACCAACTCGACTTCGTAATCGAATTTCGTCGCGTAATCGACGGGGAGTTTTATCGTGCCGTTGTGGTGGTTCAGCGTGGTGTTGAACTTGTTGAAAAGCACCGGTTGCTTCGGAATCGGCGCGCCAATCTCGATGGCATGCTGTCGATAGTTCAGCCCCACGCAGACGATTTTTTCTGGATGCGTCACCACCGGGCCGTACTCGATCGAATCTTCTTTCAGGTATGCTTTTTGCGCCGCCTTGGACTTAGCGGCGGCGTCCACGAGCGCATTCAGGCTCGGGCCGTCCTGATTCTGAAGCAGATCATCAATTGTGGCCGGGGCATGCATGTGTAGAATCTTTGCGGCCTCCACTACGTCGAGCACGCCTTTTTCGCTTTTCACGCCCAAACGGTATTCGGTGCCGGCGCGAATGTTCAGCAGGGTAAGTCCATGCGCCATGCCGCGCGTCTCCGTCGCTGCAGGTTTCCCATCTGTAATTTCCGCGGGTAGACGGCCCGCAGCCGCCAAAGCGCAGACCGCGCCTGTGCCCTTCATGAAATCCCTACGATTCTGATTCATGGGAGGTTCTCCTTCAACTCCGTGAGTTTCTCCGCGCCCGGAGAATTAATGAGGCGGATTATAAACCAATTTGATTGTCTTCGGGCGGCGGGACGACAAATCGAAAGTTATTTCAGCGGGGGAGCGGGGACGATTGGCAAACGCCGCGGTTCGCCGTGGAAACCTCGGACTTCAATTTCATCGAGAAGAAGCGAAGGCGCGACGACCGTGCTGGGGATGCCATTCTGAGCCGCGCCAAATGCCCCGAGCGCGGTTCCGGCGAAGCCACCGGCCGGGTTCTGCATGTAGGTCACCACGGTGCTATCGCCGCCGATCCCAAGAATGTTCCGCATGGAACGAAGTGTCAGCCCTTCAATGTGTCCACCGCGAACCATTTCCTCGCGGCCATCCGCAACGTACACGCGATAAACGGTCAGGGGCATGCGTTCACCGCTGGAAAGACCGCCGGCGATGGAACCGATGAACTCGTTGAAATCTTCCTGGCGGATGGAAGAAAGCGCCGGATTGTCCATGCGCTTCACTTCCAGGCACCATTCGTGGCCGTCTTTATGGCAGGCATCGAGAAACTTCTTTTTCAGAGCGGCGGCGTCCAGCGAATCGCTAGCCTCGAAAATCAGATTGCTAGCGAGCGGCAGTGTGTCAGAGAGCATTGCAGAACGCCCGTGCCCATTTGACTTTTGGAAATCGGGGCCCGGCCGTCGCGACATCAGCAAATCTCTGAGAATTCCATTATCCACGATGGTCAGGCGCTCGGCTTTCACGCCTTCGTCATCTATCACGTAATCACCCAGCAGCGTTTTCCCCCGAAACTCTTTCAGTGTGGGGTCGTCCACGAGCGTCACATCAGCAGGAAGGACTCTGGTTCCTACACGTCCGGTCCATTCGCTGCGCCCGCCGAAGCGCTCCATAATTGCTGCGAAGCTTGATCCCATCGAAAGCGGCGGACGCGCGCCAGACAAAGACGGAGCAAGCACTTGCGCGAGAACCGAGCCGGCCGCAGGCGCGTCGAAGAGCACCGGCCCGGTGTAATCCGGAACCAGCGGACTTGCGCGCAGCATCATGAGTTCGGTTCCAGTTTGCGCCAGAGACTTGCCCACGGCTTCCGGATCCGGTAGATCCGTTGGCCGCGCGACATACAGCGAATAAAAATCATGCAGCGGCATGCCGTCATCGGCTTGCGTGTCGAGAGCCGCCTCAATGGCCGCCAGGCCGCGCGACGTTCGCAGCGTGGTGCCTTCGCTGTTCATCAGATAGTAGGTGACGTACACCATGTAGTAGTTCACTCGCGAGCCATTGAGCTGAGGGAAGTTCTTCAAAACTTCAGAAGCCTTGCGCGCTTGTTCCTGCCAGTTGCGCGAGGTCCAATCGGGATCGACGCGGGGATCAATCTGTTGAACAGGCGTCGCCCGCGAAAAATCGTCAATTTCCGGCGGCTTCGTCAAGCTGCGTAGGAACGCCTGCTTGAGCGACATCTGCGTCACCGCCTGCTTGTAAGCCTGGTCGGTAGCGAGCCACAAATCCTGGCGGAGCGAATTGTAGTCGCGGTCGATTCCGACTTCGCCGGTAGAGCCGAGAAAACCCTGAAAGCCGTCTTCGCTGATGAAATTGGAGCTGTCCAGGTGATAGTCGCCAACGCGAACATCCACACTCATGAAGCGGTTACGCGTGGTGGAAGTATTCACCAGCGCCCCGAACGAAGCGGTCACTGTCCGCACATCCAAGTCCATCAAACGGTATTCGATGTAAAAAGGCTTGCTGACGCCCGGGAGCTGCAGCCGTGTGAGCGCTCGCTCCATTTCGTCATGCATGGCGTGGAGCGTCTGATCTTGTTCGGTGGAGGATACCGGAGCTTGCGCGTGAGCAACAACCGGCAAAGCGTCATGCTTGGGATGAGCGGGCACACCTGCAGACAGCGGAATCGCAAACGCCACAATCGAAGCGATCACTGAGAATTTCTTCACGGCTATTATTCCTTTGTTTGCGAAGTATGTTCCGCAGTTGTATTCGGAGCCGGGTAATTTCCAGCCGGATCATGCGCCGGCGGCGGAAGGATGGGCGGCTTGTCCGTGGAAGTTTCTTTCTTCTGGACTTCCATTTCAGAAATCAGGATCGCGGGAGCTACGGCCGATACCGGAACGGATCCGGATTCAGCGCCACAGTAACCGTTGAAAATATCGGGCGTGTCGCCGGTAGCCACAATTTTTGTTAACGAGACTAGCGGCGTGCCCACAATATCGACGCCACGAACGAGCTGATCGGGGCGCCCATCAGGAAAAACTTTATAAACCACCAGAGGCAATACCTGAAACGCTTGCGGCTGAGACCGGCCGGTAAATGTGAAGCCACCGGCGATGTCGTCGATCAGCAGGCCGAAAGGCTTTCCCTGCTGCTTGACGAGTTCAATCAGCTTTTGGCGCAGCTGCGCGTCCGTCATCGTCTTCGAGCTCGAAACGATCAAGTTTCCCTGCCGCGCAACCGGAACATATCCGAGCTGGCGCCGTCCGTGGCCATTCGATTCCGGAATGGTCACCAATGGCGAGCGAGACATGAGAAACGTTTTCAAGACTCCGTGGTCCACCAGCGAAACGTTTTCACCCGGCACGCCTTCATCGTCGAATTTATAGTTGCCCAGCAACATCCGGCCGCCAAAAGAGGCTTCGGTGGGATCGTCTTTGATGGAAATAAATGCCGGGAGAATCTGTTCGCCGACCTTACTGGTGAAAGTCTGGCCTTCGTTTATGTCCTTCTGGCGAAATCCTTCCGCGCGGTGGCCGAACACTTCGTGAAAGAAGACGGCGGCGGCGCGTCCGGTCAAAAGCGCGGGACCTGCATAGGGTTCAACCAGCGGCGCTTTGTCCAAGGCTTCCGTTTCGGCAATCATGGTCTTGATGCGCTCAAAAACCACTCTGTCCGTGGGGGCGTCTTGGGCATCGAGCCAATCAAAGTTGGCGTAGCGATTGATGTCCATGCCATCGGGCGCCTTGCTCTGGACGTAGAGCTCAAGCCGGTAATGTACTTGTCCGAAAGCTAGCTTGGTACCTTCCGTATTCACTTGATACTGATTCATGCCCAGCGCTGTGAAGGTAGCAATCGAATTTAGCACCGCGGGCGATTGGCTGAACGCAGCCGTATATCTCCGCACACGTTCTTCCCAAGGCTTGCGATCCACTTTGATTTCTACTCGCGGTCCAATCGAGACGTGCGGTTTCTCGCGCGAAAAATCCGGCGCGTTTCCTTCGGCCGTTTGTACTTGAACTTGCTGGCTGGTCTCGACCTTGATCAGCGCTTCGGTAGCTGCGCGGTACTGACGGTCTGTCTCGCGCCAGATTTCACGCCGCAGCACACCAATGTCATTGTCCAGCGCCATGGTAGTTCCCGGACTTGTCCAGCTCGGAGGGCGGTCGCCGAGCTTGTGCGTGTCATCGAGTTGATACGTTCCGACGCGGGTTTGCACTTCAAGCCAGCGCGCACCATTGTCTGTGCTCGAAAGCAGAGCGCCATTCGAGCCGGACACTTCGGAAAATTGCCTGTCGGCGACGGTGTAGCTTATGAAGAAATCGGGCGGCTCGGATTTGGAGATTCCCGCCATCGAGCGATCGAGCTCTTCCTGCATGGCGGTGAGCACGGGAGGAGCGGGCGATTTCGACGGAGTGTCGCCGGCGACGCAAACCGACGCTGTCACGAGGATGGCTAGGCCGGTAAAGAAAGGTCTGGTCTTCAGTTTAGTTTTCATGGTTGCACAAAGCCTTACAGTTTAAGATAGGAAGCCTTGAATCCAAAATGAAAAGCCGCGAGATGGACATACCCGGTGCGGAAAAGCATAACGGCACAAGGAGAGTTAGATGCGCGCCATGGTCGTAAGGAAGTATGGAGCGCCCGAAGTTTTTGAAGCTCGCGAGGTCCCCGACCCGCAACCCAAGCCCGGCGAAGCGTTGATTCGCGTGAAAGCCATCGGCGTAAATTTCGCCGACCTCTTGCAACGCATGGGAATCTATCCCGGAACGCCCAAGCCGCCGTTTGTTCCCGGACTGGAAATCGCCGGTGTGATTGAGAAAATTGCCGATAGTGGCGGCAAACCGCCGGAAGGCGAGCGGTTGAAAGTTGGCGAAGCGGTGGCGGCCTTCACGCATTTCAATGCCTATGCCGCGTGGGTTGCCGTTCCGGCGCGACAGGTCTATCGCCTGCCCGGGGGCATGCCGTTTGAGGATGCCGCCGCCATCCCGGTGAATTACGTGACCGCATATCACTCGATGTTTGCGATGGGCAACTTGCAGCCGGGAGACCGAATTCTCATCCACGGGGCGGCGGGCGGTGTGGGGATCGCCGCAGTACAGCTCGCGAAGGCGCGCGGACTTGTGGTTTTCGGCACTGCGGGGCCAGCGAAACAGGAATATCTCCGCAAGATCGGCGTGGATCATGGAATCGATTACCAAAAACACAATTTTGTGGAAGTGGTGCACAAATTCGCGCCGGACGGAATCGAGATGGTGATGGACCCGATTGGTGGAAAATCCTTTTCGCGAAGTTATAAGTGCCTCGGCGCCACCGGCCGGCTGGTGGTGTATGGTCTCTCGTCTGCTGCGGGACCAGCAGGAAAAAGAAGCCTGATGCGCGGAGCCACGGCCCTGGCCCAGACTCCGCGATTTCATCCTTTGAAGCTGATGAGCGGCAACATCTCCGTGATCGGCGTGAACCTCGGCCGGTTGCAAACGCGCGGGCCGCTGTTGCGCGCCGAGCTCGATGAGATTTTTGGTATGTACGTCGCGGGCAAGATCAAACCTGTGATCGGCAAGTCTTTTCCGTTGGCGGAGGCCGCGGCAGCTCACAGATTTATTCAAGAGCGGAAAAATATCGGCAAGGTGATTTTGACCGTAAAATAAACTGGAACATTATCGCGCGTCAGGCTTGGCGAATAGAGATTCGTCAATTTTGGGATTGAGTTGCACGTTCTGGATAGTTGACTCGAAAAACTTTGCGCCCTCGCGGTACGTGACCGTAGAAAACGCGAACAACCGACCTTCCACCGTGCGGTAGTCGCTCCAGCGCTGTTCGTTGTCAGAGGTGCCCTGTGCACCAGCGGATTGATATCGCGCCGCTGAAAGCAAGTGAGTGGTGGGATCAAAGTAAAGCTTCAACGGGCCGAACGCTCCCTCAACCGCCACGCCGAGCGTTTTCTTTCCGTCGATCTCGGTTTCTCCGATAAATTGCCCGCTCATTTTCCCGGCCAGCACTTGCTCGTAAAGTCCCCATCCGCCTCCAAAAAGAGATATGCCGCGCTTGAACTCCGCGATTACGGGAGTCGTGTCACGGATACTCTGGGCAAATTGCAACCATGCGGAGGTGCCATCACAAACTTGCACGACGTCTTGATCGCCGTAGAGCACTTCGCCATGAGAACGATCGGGATAGGACACCATCCATTTCACCACGAGCCGAGTCTCGCCCTGCTGATTGATGACCTTGCCGCTTTCATTGATTGCTAGCGTCGCGACCGAACTAAGTTTTTCACCGCCGATGGCATTTGCTGCCGCTAGCAGTATTTCGTTACCGCGCCTTGCCGAATCTGGGTTCGCGCCCGTAGATTGAGCGTTCAGTGGGCTCGCGAGTGACGCCACAAGTATCGCGACCAGACAAAATATTGCACTGAATTGTATCCACTTCGTCATGTCGGGATTGCTCCTGTTATTAGTGGTTAGACGTTTGCCGAGAAAAAAAGATTAACTCGCAAAGGCTTGCATTGTGGAGCCGCTTGCATTGCTCTGATGGAACAAGCCTTTTCGCAAAACTTTGCAGAATGCATCCGTGTCGTAAAATTAAGTGAAGAGGCACCCATGAAAAGCATGGCTGGAATTCTTGTGGTGGTCGTGGTTTCACTTCTGGTTTACAAATATTACTTTGGGAAAGCCCAGTCGGATGGAGCGGGAACGCCCGCGCAAACGATCCATATTGTTGGCGTGAAAAATGACTTAATCGCCATCGCGCAGTCTGAACGCGCGTACCAAGCCGAACACGGTGGCTATGCTTCACTGGACGATCTCACCTCGAACGGCGCACTCACCTTTGACAAGCGGGGCCGTCAAGGCTACACCTACGAAATTCAGAATCCGTCCGTCGGATTCCGCGTGATCGCGCACTGTCCTGCCGCCACAAATCCAGGCTGTAGCGATTACTTCATCGATCAGAGCATGGAAGTTCAAGTCGCGCACTAATGAGGTTCACCTCTTGGAAAAAGGTCAGTATTACTGCCCGCGTGTCGTGCAAGGACTGCGCCCGCATGTAGCAATCGAAGGAACATCTGAAAGCCCTTCTGCGTACCTTCGCATGAAGTTCAAGAAGCTGGGAAAACGGAGGAGGCTTGACATGGAACCAATCGGATTCGTTGCTGTTGTACTGGCGTTTTCAGTTCCGCTTGCCGGCATTTTCGCCTGGTATCGCGTTCGAAGGCTAAAGACCGAGGAGCGCCTGGCGGCTATTGCCAAGGGAGTTTCGGTGCCCATCGCAGAGGAGTTGCCGCCACACGCGCGTTCGCGACATGCGGCAATTTTGCTGCTAGCTGGCGGCCTGGGCTACACCTTGACGTTCGTGCTGTTGGCAAGATTCGAAACGGATGCAATGCAAGCGGCCGTTTTCGGCATCATTCCTATTTCAATCGGGATCGGTTACTTCATCGATGCGGTGCTAGTACGGCGCGAGCTTCGACCGACGGCATGATCGGTATTGGCGCGCGAATGGACTGACGAAACACTCAGCTCAGTCTTGAGCTATGGTGTGCGCTTCTGGTCGGCAACGGTTACGCCCGCTTCGGCGTAACCCGTTGCCGGCAAATCAACGAACGTCACCTGAATACTCTCGCGCTTGGCTTGGCCATCTTCGATCAAAACTTGGGTGATGCGCTCGGCCAATTTTCGTTTCTGCTCGGGCGTGCGCCCTTCCACCCGGGTTACTTGTACATATGGCACAAAGCCTCCTCCATATTCCCCTCGCATTCTGCCGGGAATTGAAAAAAAGCGACACGCTTCGCTGGGTCGCGATAACGAGCCATTCTGCGTACCGGCCCGTGTTATGCAATGCGAGCGGCTTGCGTGGGGAGCTTTGTTCCGCAGTGAGGGCAGTTCGCCCAGCCGCGCTCCACACCACGGCCGCAATTGGGGCAAGTGGCTTGAAGCGCCGTGCCGCAATGCGGGCAGAAAACAAATCCCGACGGAACATCCTGGGCGCAGCCGGGGCACGGTTTCGCCATCGGACTGCGCAAGATGAAATACAAAATGATGCCGATGCCGTCCGGGATGAAAATCGCCAGCAGCGTCCACATTACATAACGCATCCCGCGACGTTTTGCGTCGCCATACACATAACCCGCAAGCAACACATAAGCGAGCAAGAAAAGCGGAACGCCAAAAGAAAATAGAAGCTGCAAGCTTGAATTCCATGTGCGCATGTGGTTATCGCTCGGCACCAGAACGGTGAGTGCCAATGTGCCAAACCCAAGATAGATAACCGACCCGATAATCCAAGCAATGCGCGGGATCACCCGCAATTCTTTCTGAAATCGGCTCATGCCAAGCTCCTCTCGCGCCGCTGCTGAAGTGATAAAAACACGGCCGCCGCGCCACCCGTCATCCAAACGACGGTCGTAAAGATTGCGAATCCCAGCCAGGCATGATTCAACCCCGGGTCCAGCATGCCTAACAGCCCTCCGCTAACGAGCCGAACGATGGGCCAGCTGATCAGCGTTAGCGCCCAAGCAAATAGAATCACGCCCATCATCACAATCCGGTGCCAGCGATGTTCGGCTTCTTCCGCGAACCGGATGGCGGCTCGCGCGCGCGCGCGTTCCACAATCAACGGCCTGACCTGCGGTGTTGGCAGTCGTCGCATTCCAGCCGCCAGAAGACGCCAGCCATCCAAATCGGACGAACAGGCCGCGCAGGATCGCACGTGGTCCATTACTTGCTCCTCTTCATTGCGCGTAAGCGCGTCCGCCGCTGCTAATGCCAGCAGCTCCCGAATTTTTCCGTGATCGCTCACTGCCATACTTCTCCCGGATAATTTGTCTCCAGCGTTTGACGCAGCCTGTCGAGCGCACGGCGCAATCGCGTCTTCACCGTTGAAAGCGGTATATCGATGACCTCAGCGATATCTTCGAGCTTCATCTCTTCCTCGAATCGCAGAGTTAGAACTTCTCGTTGCACCACGGGAAGAAGCTCGAGCGCCTGGGCCAGGCGGTTGGTGCGTTCGCGCTCTACAATTCCATCTAGCACAGGACGCTCGCCCGACGGCAAACGAGTAGCCGCAGATTCCCCCGGCGCGCCCGCTATAGGTTCGTCCAAACTCGCAGGCCGAATTCGGCGCAGATGATCGATCGCGAGATTTCGTGCCACGGTGAAGAGCCAAGCTTCAAAATTTCGTTTCGAATCATATTGCCTGATCTTCTCCGCCACGCGGATCCAGGTTTGTTGGAACAGATCTTCAGCTTCCGCCGGTTCATGCACCAGACGAAGCAAATACCGGTACAGCCGGTTTTGGTAGCGGGCCAGCAGCGCGGAAAGCGCGTCTAGGTCCCCGCGTTGAAGCTGGGCCACTTCGCTTTCGAGCCCCACACGCCCCTCCCACGTGATGGATGCGCTGCCTATCATATCCGTACTACGGATGAGGCCTTGGAAAAGACTCAGCCTGTGCGGGGAGAAGGGGCCGCAAATCGCGTGCGATCAGCGGGCCCTGCTGCGGCGTGTGTTAGAATGTTGAGACAGTGCTGACGATTCTTCAGGATCTCCTCGAACTGCAAGCCGTGGACATGCGGCTGCAAGACGTCCACGCGCGGCTAGCGGCCTATCCCAAGAAAATCGCGGAGGCCGAAGCGCGCATCGCCGCGGCCAAGGCAGAGGTCGAACACAGCAAAGCCGCGCAGCTTGCCACGGTGAAAGACCGCAAAAAATACGAGCTCGACGTCGAAGGCTGGAAAGAAAAAGTCCGCAAATATAAAGACCAGACATCGCAGATAAAAACGAACGAGGCTTACAAGGCCTTGCAGCATGAAGTACAAATGGCCGAAGCAGAAATCGCCAAGGCCGAAGATCGCTTGCTGGAACAGATGGTCTCCGGCGAAGACTACGACCGGCGCATAAAAATTTCCGAGAAATCGCTAAAAGAAGTAGAAGAAGTTGTCCGCAGCGAGCGCTCCAAAATTGACGCTGAGAAAGCAGAGGACGAGAAAGCCTTCGCGGAATTGAATGCCAAGCGCGCCAGCGTCGTTCCGAGAATCCCGGAAAAGATGCTCGATCATTACGATCGTATCGTAAGAAAACATCACGGTATCGCGCTGGCGGAAGTCCGCGACGAAAAGTGCACCGCCTGCGGGATGCGCGTGCGGCCTCACGTATTTCAGGAAATGCGGCGTTCCAACAGCGAGGAAATGTTTCACTGCGAGACGTGCACGCGCATTCTTTACTACTACGAGCCAGTGTCTTCCGCGGCTACGGCTTCTTCGGCCAATCCTTCCACTCCGGCTGGCTCGCTTCCCAATGAAACATAGCCTGCGAACTTCTTGTAATACTGCCCGCGAGGATTTCTAGGAAATGAAGCGGCCTTCCAAACTCACTGCGCCAGCTAGCGCACGTTTGTTCGAAACGCACGTGCCGGCTCCGCCCGCCAGCGTTCACATCGCTAATATTGACGGCGCTTCGCGCGGCAATCCCGGCCCGGCGTCCTATGCGGTAGTCTTGCGAGATCCTACGGGAAAAATCGCTCTCGAACTGGCGAAAAATATCGGCCGCGAAACCAACAACGTCGCCGAATATTACGCGCTTCTCGCCGCGTTGGATTATGCAGCGACTCACGACATCCATGCGCTGCGAATTCGCAGCGATTCCGAGCTTCTTGTCCGGCAGATGCAAGGCCGCTACAAAGTAAAGAGCCCGGACCTGAAGCCGTTGCACGAACGCGCTGCGAAGCTGTCGCGTCAGCTTAAGTACTTCGTCATCGAGCACGTGCGCCGCGAATTGAACGCCGATGCGGACGCGCTCGCAAACATCTCGCTGGACCAGGCTAGCGAGCGGCGCGGAGTCCAAGCAGAGACGGCGAAATCCGATGTGCGAGCCCTCCGTGGCGAATCGCAATCCCTCGCGGCTAAGGCGGCGCTCGAACCTCCACGGGCTTCATTGCACTCAGCGCGCGATTTCTCTTCTTGGTCCTTGCGGATTCGTGCGCGGTTTCTAAACGGAGTATTTGTTCCGGTCGAAACGCTTGATCTGCCGGAAGGCAGCGAGGTTACCCTGGATGTCCGCAAGTAACTGACCTAATAGCACTTCCCCGCATTTCCCGCAGCAATATTCCGCCGAGTTTGGTACCAACGCTCTATTGTTCCAGTACCGATCGGCCTATAACCTCGCTCTAGTTAGACCAAACCTGTGACTCCACTGCTCGACAAGCTACCGACGATTCTTGTGCTGGCCGTTCTGGTTGGAATATTTCTATCTCTGCGCAAACACGCCCCGTCTGCTCGAATACGGCTTTGGACTTACGCCTGGGCATTGATTTTCCTGCATTTCTTTATTCAAGCATTCGAAACCCATAAAGGGACGCTGGAAACGATTATCGAATCGATTGACATCACCGCTCTAGAGCTTTCCGGAGTGGTCTTCGTTACGTCGATGATTGAAGCTGTCGAAATTCGATCGAAGCGGCTGGGCCTGCTAGGGCTGGTTGGCATTCCCGTCGCATTTCACGCAGTTGCTGCGAGCTTCGATTGGCATATTCCCCGAACGATGTCCGCGGCTCTTGCGGTTGTTTTCTTTGGCGCCGCGATTTTCGCAATTTTGTCTAACCCGCGGCCGCGCCGCTTTAACATTGGGGTGGCCGTCGTTCTGATCGTCTCGGGAATTTGGGCCATCCACAGTCAATTGCACGGCAGCTCCGACTTCGCCATCAACGCCATCCTGACGCTGTCCTTTGGATTGTGCGGGCTCCTTTTTTGGAAACGATATCCACGACCGTCGCCCGGAGTTATCGCTGTGTCGGGAGGCTTTCTCGCATGGGGCGCGGTCTTTCCGCTGGGCGCGGCTTTTGATTATTTCCTGCCCAAGCTGCAAATGAATCCGGAAATCTGGAATGTACCAAAATATTTCGTCGCTTTCGGAATGGTGCTGACGCTTCTGGAAGACAAGTCTCGCATTATCGAACAATCCGGCGCGCGCGAGCACGCCGAGAATTTGATGCTCCAGCGTCTTTCGCATATAACTTCACGCCTGCTCGCCGGAAAAGATCCGGCGGCAATCTGTACCGAGGTTGCCATCGCGATCACTGACGCGAGTAGTTTCTCGAAAGCCGCCCTGTTTCTCGCGGCGGAAGATCGGTCGTTCCACCTGTCGGGTTCGAACGGTTTTTCGCCAAGGGAAGGCAGCGAACTTGAAGAGCGGGCGAGAAATCTGACGATTGAACAACTGAAGGCGCTGTGCAGCGGATCGACGCAGTTGGGCAGTAATTCCTATCGTGTGGCTGGCCCTCAGAACGAAATCCTGATTCCCCTTATTTCATGGAGGGGTTCTTACGTGGGATGCCTATTTCTCTCCTCCGTGCAGGCTGGAGACAGGCCTGACGCATCGGAAATGGTGAAGTTGGAAGTGCTGGCATCCGATCTGGCCGTCACCATCGAAAATACCAGGCTGCATCATCAGCTCGTGCGAGCGGAGAAGTTGGCTGCGCTCGGACAGCTTGTCGCGGGAGTCGCTCACGAGTTAAATAATCCGCTCACCGGAATTATTGGTTATACGGAATTGCTAGCCGAGGAAGTTCAAGGTGAAAAAGTCGTGAAGCGCCTGCAGAAACTGGGCCACGAAGCTCATCGCATGAAGCGCATCGTGGACGGTTTGCTGCGCTTCGCCCGCCAGAATAACCCCGCGGCGCGCGCGGCCGATGTCGATGCCGCCTTGCGCGACGTGATTCAGCTCCGCGAGTACCATCTCCGCAAGCTCGGTATTACCGTGCAATCGCACGTCGACCCGAAATTGCCGGCCATTGCCATTGGCGAGGACGAGTTAAAACAGGTCCTGCTTAATCTTCTCAACAACTCCATGGACGCGGTAGAAGATAGCGCGCAGCGCTCCATTCAGATCCGCGCTTTTGGCCGTCAGAACACCGTGGTAATCCAGTTTGAGGATTCAGGCCCAGGATTCACAGATTTGAATCGCGCGTTTGACCCGTTTTTCACCACCAAGCCTGTGGGCAAAGGCACTGGGCTGGGCCTCAGCATCTGCTACGGTATCGCGCAGGAATGCGGCGGCGAAATCGTTATCAAGAATAAGCAGCCCTACGGCGCAAAGGTCGTGCTCGAACTGCCCGTGGCCGTCTCCGCAGGCCGGCCTATTGCCGCTCTCACGGCGTGAATTGAAGGCGGTTCCCTATTGGACTTGTTTCAAAACGTAGGAGCGGTAAAGCGTATCGCGCTGGGCGGGTATGTAACCCGCGTCGGAGATGATGCGGCGAAGCTCGGCTTCGTTCGTGCGGTTGCGCACGCCGGCCGCGTACACCACGTTTTCTTCGATCAGAATGCTGCCCACGTCATCGGCACCAAACTGCAAACCGACCTGGCAGATTTTAATCCCCGGCGTGAGCCAGCTGGATTGGATGTGGTCGATATTGTCGAGGTACAACCGGCTGATCGCGAGCGTCTTCAGATAATCGAAAGCAGTGGCTTCCGGAATTTTCTTTCCTAACGGAGTATTTTCAGGCGCAAACATCCAGGGAATGAACGCGGTGAACCCCCCGGTCTCTTCCTGAATCCGGCGCAGCAGTTCGAGATGGTTCACCCGGTGACGCGCTTCTTCTCCGCAGCCGAACATCATGGTTGCCGTCGTGCGCATGCCCAGCGAATGTGCCGCGCGATGCACCTCCACCCATTCTTCGGAGCGGCACTTCAATCGTGAGATGCGTGCGCGTATTTCGTCATCCAAAATTTCGGCTCCGCCTCCGGGAATCGAATCAAGGCCGGCATCGCGCAGCCGGGCGATCGTGTCACGCAGCGAAAGCCCCGAAACCTCGGCAATGCAGGTGATCTCCGGCGCCGAAAAACAGTGCAGGTGGACTTGCGGAAACCGCTCCTTGATTGAGCCCAACATGTTTTCGTAAAACTCGATGCGCAAGTCCGGATGCAAGCCGCCCTGCATCAAAACACCGGTGCCACCCAATTCGAGCATCTCCTGGATTTTTTCGTAAATGGTCTCCAGCGGCAGAATGTAACCGTCTTTGGCGCCAAGCGGACGATAAAAAGCGCAGAACGAGCAGTATTCCGTGCAGAAATTCGTGTAGTTAATGTTGCGGTCGATCTGATAAGTCGCCACGCGCGCGTCGGTCTTCTTGCGCCGCAGTTCGTTCGCGGCCAGGCCGATTCCGATCAAATCATCGGAGTTGAAAAGATCCAACGCTTCTTGTTGTGAGATACCCATTTTCGATTCTTCCTTGCCGGTAATCAGACCAAGTAAACCGGATTGTTGATGCGCACGACTCCTTCGCGCAGTACCGCGCCGTAAACTCCAAAACAGCCTTCGTGGCGCAGCGCCACATTTTGTAGCACGGCTGGCGCGGGCACCGCGGTTTCCGGATCGAGCGTGATCATCACGCAACGCTCGTCTTTTTCCATCAACTGCACCGTGACCGTATCGCCGATTCGCAGCTCATGCCCAATCAATTCATCCTCGTAGTACGGCAGGTCGGTGTCCCAACGCACGTAAAAGTTAGCACGAAATCGCCGTGTGTCGAGGTCCATACCGGTTTCTCTGGAGAGAGCGCTAACCGTGCTCAATCCCAGCAGCGAAATGGGCTGAGCATCGGTCTGGCAGCGCTCTGAGAATCTTAATCGCAAGGACCGCCCGAATCGTTCCTCCAAATACTGGGTGAACCGTGAATCTCCCATTCGAAAATGCTCGCCTTCCGGCGTGATCACTTCCATCGCGTAGGACGCAGCGTCCGGATTTTCCTCTTCCAGCAGCGGCGGGTCCAGAAAGCGCGGGCGGAAGAGAATCAACTCACGTCCTTGTCGCGCCGTCATCCACGGAAAATTCGAGCGATTGCGATTATCGATGAACGCAAAAGCGCGGTCGCCAATCAGCCCGGCAAAACTCACGCGCGCTTCTTCCATGTCCTCGCCGGCCATGCTCTTCACCGGATAGCGCCGCAGAATGCTCAACTGGCCGATGCGTTCCACCCTACGCTCCGAACCGCGCTGTTGTTTTCACCGGTGAATGAAAAAACTCCAGCGGACGCGCGCGCGGAATCAGGCCAGCCGCGGCAGCTTTTTCGTAATACAGGCGCAGTCCCGCGAGATATTCGTCTTCGAGTCCGAAATGAATATTCTCGGACAAGTAGCGTTCCAGCGCGCGCACGGGCAAATCAAGCTTCAACGAAGCTCCTTCTGCAATCTCGCGCAACCGTCCCAGGCCGTATTCCTTCGACGCTTCGAAATCCGCGAACACTTCCGCATTCACAGCATCGCGACGCGCGGTCCAAATCGCAAGCACGCAGGGCTTTCCAGTCATCTCCTGCCATTGATAAGCGACGTCGTATACGAACAAACTCTCGAATCCCGGCACCGGCATCGCTTCGGGATCGCCTTTGCAACATTCCTCGCCACTGGGAGCTTTACCCGCCAGAGCCTCCATTTTTAACGCGATGCGCAGCGCGGGGTCGCCGATCACCAATGCCGCGTCAGCTTGCTCTAACATTTCCGAAGCGTCCGGAGCGGCGTCCACGAATTCCGGGTGGATCTTCCAATGCTCGGCCGCGAGCAAACGCACCAGCGCAGCCGAACTCCGTGAACTGGTATCGAGCGCGATACGTTTCACTTTTTCGATCGGTCTTTTTGCCACCAAGAGAATGCTGCGGACCTCTCCTTTCGCCGCCACACTCATTCCAGGCAGAGCGACGACATTTTCCATGCGCTGGTATTCGATCGCCGGAATAATCGCGATGTCGGCATCGCCTCTTCGCAGCGCTTCGGCGCATTGCGAAGGCAGCGTAAACGAAAGGTCATACTTTCCCGCCAGCCGGCCGTCCGTAAATCCCCAGACCAGCGGCGCCGTATTTAGGAACTCAACAATCGAAATCCGCAGTTTTGACATATTTGGTTCGTGCCCCACATCAAGCTAAAGCCTAGCATACTGATGCGAAAGACGCCTCTGACGGGAATCCCAACAACGTAACGGGATTGTGACCCCGTTTAGGGCGCTGGCGCGAAAGTCACGACTTCATCTTCCGTGGGAATTTCCATCTCGTGTTTGACGCCCGCTGCGTGCGCGTCAGAAGGTTTCCATCCCTCTCCTTTTCCCACCACCTCAAACGACGCGAAAGCGTAAGGCAGCCCTTCGCAACCAAGCATCGAACTTGCATTACAAATATCAAAATGCAGGTGAGGCTCCGACGAATTCCCCGTGTTCCCGACGAGCCCAAGCACCTGCCCCGCTTTCACTTTCTCCCCAACTTTTACCCGCAGCGAACCGGGCTGCATGTGCGCGTAAAACGCATATAGCCCGTTCCCCATATCTATAATCACGTGATTGCCACCTATCGTTTCAAGCGTGACCGGTATCACCAGTGACTTTGCCCCAGGTGTGTTTTGCGGAAGGCCGTCCTTCGTTTGGCTAACAATTCCGTCCGCCACCGCGTGAATCTCGTGCCCATAGGCGCGGTAATTCTTGTTGTCCGCGGGATCGCCCTGATATGTTTTTCCGTCGGGATAGAGTTCCACCCAATCAATTGCGAAGCGCTGGGAGATGTACGCTCGCCCGTCGACCGGAATTAGCGCACGCCGGTGTCCCGAAGTATTCGAAGGACCGTTCGCCGCGACCCAGTTCTCTCCGGTCAATGGCGACCCCATCACTGCTACGGGCTCTCGGTCCACTGGCGTCGCCGGTGTGTCAATCGCAAATGCCTCTGGATAATCGCCAATCTTCGCGCTCACTCGCTCGCGGATTGACTGCGGCACCGCGTCCAGACTGTCGAAAGTGACCCACACGTATACGATGGCCAACTGCGTAGGACCTATTTTCGGTTTCAGCGCGGTGTCTCCGCCGGGATGAACGACGATGCCATCGAGATCGCTACCGGAAAAACTCGCCAGCGGTTTTTGTCCGCCATTTCCTGCGATGACCTCCACCCGCGTCAGTTCGCAATTCCACTTGCCGAGATTCGCGACGTGCAGTTCGTACACCAGATGCCATTTCCCGTCGGCCTTGAACGCCGTGGGCGCGATCGGAATCACGATGTCCAAAGGCATCGTCAGCGGCTTCGGCGTATGCTCGGCAGGCTTGGTCGCGCTCTCTTGTGACTTGGATGCCTCGCTGCGTTTGAACGAAAGCGGCTGTTCCGGAACTCCCGTTTGTGTCCACGTACCGGAGATTTGCGTGCCAGGTTGATTAATTTTTCCTTCGTACACGCCGCCGATCCGGCTCACTTCAAACCGAACCTCGTCCCCCTCAAGCGAAGCTTTTTCAATCGGCAAGGTCACGTGCTGATCCACGTTATTAAGTTGCCCCGCAAGATCCCCGTTCCTTGTCATGGTAATCGTTACCACCAGATGAAGCCGACCGGCCAGGATTCCTTCCCACGTGCCTTCAAGCGTGGGTGTCGCAGGCGCCCCCTGCGCCGTCGCGCGGCCGCCTAGACTACCAGCCAGCGTCACGGCCGCAAACCACAATCCCAGCGCGCGAACAATTCGCCTCCCGCGCCCCTTTTCTCTCGATAAACTTGCGGATTCCGCTCCACGCGCTATCATTTTCGCCCCTTGTCGTTCGTGTATTCTTACCGCACTCGTGTCCCATGTCCAGCGCTCGCCGAAGGGAAGCATCGGCTTATTTCGCCAGCCGGAGCTTTCAGGCCATCGACACGCCTAGTCAATACTGCCGGGCATGCGTAACCTCAGCCGCTGGTTAGGCTTTTCCTCTCAATGCAATCTGACCAAGACTTGGGCTGGCTGGCGCTGGCCTTGACCCCCCGGGCTCGGCTCGCGCATGGGGGGAAATTACTTCGCGACTTGGGCAGCCCGGAGGCAATTCTTAATGCTTCGCTTACGTCGCTCGAGGCTGAGCTGTGCCCGCGGCCGTGGCGCAAGCGATTCACACGCGCCAGGCTCTTAGCGTCGCGGCAAAGGAGTTAGCCTAGGTTCAAGCGCTCGGCTGCCACCTGGTCACATGGGGTGGACCGCACTTCCGGCAATCCCTGCGCGAGATTTCTGACCCTCTTCCCCTCCTGTATGTGCGCGGAAATGCAGAACTTCTGAACCGCCGCACAATTTCCATCGTCGGCTCGCGTCGTTCAACCCCTTACGGGAATCAAATGGCACAGAGGCTGGCGAAAGATCTGGCCAGTTGCGGCCTCGTAATTTCAAGCGGCCTGGCTCGCGGTATTGACTCGGGTGCGCACAAGGGCGTCTCAGTTCCGATACTGGCGCGAGGATTGGCGTGCTGGGTTGCGGGATTGATGTCCTCTATCCCAAGGAGAATAAGAAGATCTTTGAGGAAATGACTCAGCGCGGCGCTATCATCACAGAATTCCCTATGGGCGCGTTCCCAGCGCGCCAGAACTTCCCCATTCGCAACCGGATTATCGCCGGCACGGCGTTGGGTGTCCTGGTGGTGGAGGGACGCAGTACTCTGGCTCGCTGATAATAGCCCGCCTGGCCATGGAATTTGGACGCGAGGTGTACGGCGTACCGGGCAATGCCACGCAACCCTCCAGCTCCGGGCCGAATCAGCTTATAAAGCAGGGTGCCAAGCTGGTCACATCATGGGAAGATGTGATTGGGGAGCTGCCAACGGCGATCCGGGCCGAGCTTCTGCCCGTCGAAGCGGCCAACTCCGAGGAGCGAGCGGTGCTGGTGCAACAGAGCCTGGCCCCGGCCGAGCGCATGGTTTACGATCTTCTGACCGAGGACGAATCGCGCCATATCGACGATTTAGTCGAGATTTCCGGCCTCACTTCCTCGGAAGTGCTGGCGGCTCTATTTGACCTGGAGCTCGAAGGCGTGGTACGTCAGTTACCTGGTAAGCAATTCTTGAAAGTCCTGTTGTAACCTTCCAGGGATAGCAGGCTAGGATGGGGAGTGCGCGAGTGCTTGCGGGCGCCGGCGCTCCAGACTGTTTCACGAGGAACACGGAAAGAAAATGGCACGATCGCTCGTAATCGTCGAATCGCCCGCTAAGGCGAAGACAATTAATAAGTACCTGGGCCGGAACTATACGGTCAAGGCTTCCTACGGCCACGTGATGGACTTGCCCCGGAAGACCATCGGTATCCTTCTGCCCGGCGAAGAAAACGGGAAAGGCAAAAAGAAGAAGCGCAAGACAAAGAAAGCCAAACGTGCTGACGCAGCCCCGGAGAAAAAAACTCCCAAGCCGGTGACGGTTACCGCTACCAACATCTTCGAGCCCACATATCAGGTCATCCCTGGAAAAATCAAAGTTATCAACGATCTCAGGAAAGCGGCTCGCGGGGCCGATGCAATCTATCTGGCGGGTGATCCTGATCGTGAAGGCGAAGCCATTTGCGCGCACCTGGAAGAAATCCTGAGCAATCCGCGTGAATACTCGAACCTGAAAGAAGAGGGCGAGGAATCAAAAAACGGCGACGAACCTAAAGATAGCGCCAAAAAAGAGCCGAAACTCGCAAAAGGAAAATTAGAGGTCCCGCCGATTTACCGCGTGATGTTTAACGAAATCACGCAGAAAGCCATTAAAGCCGCTTTTGAAACGCCGTCGCACGTGAATGCGAATTTGGTGGACGCGCAACAAGCTCGCCGCGTTTTGGACCGCATCGTGGGTTACAAAGTTTCTCCACTGTTGTGGAACAAAGTGCGCCGCGGTCTTTCCGCCGGCCGTGTGCAAACCGTTGCGCTGCGGCTGATCGTTGAACGCGAACAGGAAATTCGCGCATTCGTCCCAAAAGAATATTGGACCATCCATGCGCTTCTCGGCGCGGACGAACCGCCTTCCTTTGAAGCCAAGCTGATCAAGTACAAAGGCGAAGACCTTGAGGTGCCGGACGAAGCGGAGTCGCAACGCATCTTGGCCGCGGTTCAACACGCCATCTGGCAAGTTTCTAGCGTGGCGCAAAAGGAAAAGCGCCGCTTCGCTCCGCCGCCCTTCACTACTTCCAAATTACAGCAGGCTGGCTACAATCGCCTGCGTTTCACCGCCAAGCGCACCATGACGCTGGCGCAAAAGTTGTATGAAGGCGTTGAACTCGGTTCGGAAGGGTCCGTTGCGCTGATCACCTACATGCGTACGGACTCCGTAAAAGTTTCGAATGACGCGTTGGCCGAGGTACGCGAACACATCGGCTCGAGCTATGGCGAAAAATATCTTCCGGAAAAGCCCAATTTCTTCAAATCGAAAAAGGACGCGCAGGAAGCCCACGAAGCCATTCGTCCCACGGACGTTTCGCGCACGCCGGAAAGCGTGAAACCCTATCTCGACGAGTCCATGTTCAAGCTCTACCAGATGATTTGGCAGCGCTTCGTGGCTTCCCAAATGGTCCCTGCGGTGTTCGACCAGACCACGATCGACGTGGATGCCAACGATTACACTTTCCGCGCTACCGGCTCAGTCCAGAAATTCGATGGTTATCTGGCCGCTTACCAGGCCGTGAAGGAAGAGGAAGAAAAAGACGACGAAGGCGACGCAGCAGGCAACCGCCTGCCGGCGGTTCGCGAAGGCGATCAGCTCCGTCTGGAAACCATCCGGCCCGAGCAGCATTTCACTGAGCCTCCGCCGCGTTACACCGAAGCAACGCTTGTAAAAGAGCTCGAAGAAAAAGGCATTGGCCGGCCGTCTACTTACGCCACGATTATCTCCACCATCGTGGAGCGCGAGTACGTCACCAAAGACCAAGGCCGCTTCACGCCGACGATGCTGGGTGAACGGGTCAGCGTGCTTTTGGTAAAGAGCTTCGAGGATATCTTCGACGTCGGCTTCACCGCCCGCCTAGAAGAAGAACTCGACGAAATCGAAGAGGGCAAGTTGCCCTGGCGCCAGGCGGTGAAAGAATTCTGGGATCCTTTCCTGCTGGATCTGGATAAAGCCTCGGACGAAATGCTTTCGTACAAGGCGGGAATTCCCACCGGACAGAAATGCGAAAAATGCGGCCAGGGAGAATTGCTGGAACGCATCAGCCGCCACGGTTTTTTCCTCGGCTGCGACCGCTATCCGGAATGCGACTTTATCAAAGACCTGTCGCCCGAGCTTCCCGCAGACGATGGCGAAGTAAAAATCGAATATTGCGATAACTGCGGAAAGGAAATGGCCATCAAGCGCGGCCGCTTCGGTGTGTTCCTAGCTTGCACCGGCTATCCGGATTGCAAGACGACGCGCCGCCTGGTTAGTGGAACGCGCATCGCGCGTCAGCCGGATGTGCGGCTCGATGAAAAGTGTCCTCTGGACCAAGGCCAACTTCTCCAGCGCCAGGGTCGCTTCGGCGATTTCATAGGCTGCGAAAATTATCCCAAGTGCAAGTACACGCGTCCCATCACGCTCGGGATTAAATGTCCGAAGTGCAACGAAGGCGAATTCGTTCGCCGCGGCACGGCGAAGGGACGCGGGCGTGGCCGGATTTTCTACGGCTGCAGTCGCTATCCCGATTGCGATCACACTTCGCCTCACGAGCCGATCAACGAGCCCTGCCCAAAGTGTGGCGCTCCGTTCGTCATCGAGAAGCGAACCAAAGCAGGCAATTTCCGTTCATGCGTGAAAGAAGGATGCGACTGGGAAATGGAGGCTCCGGGTGAACCGGCAGCCACCCCTACGGCGCCGTTTGTGCACCCTCAGGAACCCCGATCCGAAAACAATCTTGCACCCGTGAAATCCTGAACTCACGGAAGCAGCTTCTTCCAACTCCAAATAGAGTGGATAGAAAAATAAAATAGCGTTTATCGTCCTTCCGAATGTGACACTTATCTCTAGTACTCTCGAAGAACTTTAACCGAACTTATATGCTTCGTTCTTCGCCACCGCCGCATCCAATTAGATAATGGCCAGTGGCCCGTTTTGCTATCGTAAGGGATATCGCCGAAGGATATTTTGAACAGCCATGAGCGAGAAAACAGTGCAGCACTATTTATTCGCCAGCGATTTTGATCAGACGCTGACGTTCAACGATTCCGGCTACGTCTTGAGCGAGATCGTTGGTATTCCTACTGCGGAATTTGAACGCAAGGCCGCCGGTATGGCCAAGCTCAATCTCGTACAGCAAGGCGCGGAACTCGCTTACCTCCTGTTGCACGATCCTGAATTCCAGTCGCGAGTCCGCAAGGAGCATCTCTACGAAGTGGGGAAACGCATTCGTCTAAAAGACGATATCGCACTGTTGGATGAGATCCTCGACCGCGGCATCGATGGCTATCATTTCGATTTCTCGATTGTCTCTGCCGCGCCCGTCGAGGTGATCAAATCCGCGCTGGAAGGAATCATTCCCGCCGATCGAATTTACGGAACCGAGTTCCAATACAAAAGTTCCGGTGAAATCGATACGATTCTCTGCGCCCGCGCCGGGTACGGAAAAGTCGCGGTACTCGACAAGCTGCAGGCAAAACTCAAAATTGGCCCGGACCACATCATTTATGCCGGAGACGGAAGTTCAGATATCCACGTCATGCTGCACGTCAACGCTCGCGACGGATTTACCATCGCGGTTTCGGAAACCAAACATGTAGCGCACATCGCCAAGCGAACCGTGCTCGGCGACAACGCGATAGCCGTCCTCGTGCCCATTCTGCAAAAAATTGCGGGGTGGCAGCGGCCCCAAGTTCGCGCGTTCCTTGAATCCTACGGATTTCTAATCCAGGAGTGGGATAGCGTGCGAACCGATTGGCTCACTCTGCGGCCTTCCAACTCTGCTTCACCGCACCCAGCCATCATCGGTTAGCGGAGTTGATGACTTAACGCGAGGCGCAGTTCCATTGGAGTCCCGCGCAACACGCCCGCGTTTGTTTCCTACTGTTGCCTCCTTACCGGCTTATAATCGTGCCATGAGTGGTTTGGCTTTGTGAAGCAGACCGTAGAACAATTCGTCAAGTATTTGCTCTACGAGCGAAATGCATCTCCAGCGACGATCTCGAGTTATCGCGGGGACCTCGCGCTGCTCCAGGAATTCCTGACTCCGCCGGGCGAGGCGACCATGCCGCTCGGCGACGTGGACCATCGCATCATCCGCGAATTCGTTAGCTGGCTTTACGACCGCAAGATGCAGAAAGCGTCGGTGGCAAGAAAGCTGGCCGCGCTCAGAACGTTTTTCAAGTTTTGCGTGCGCGAGCGGGTCACGAGGCAAAACCCGGCGCGATTGGTGAGAACTCCCAAGATTCCCAAGCGCGTGCCGCGCGTTTTGACCGCAGAAGAGCTGAACGGTTTTCTCGACTCGCTTCCCGGCGGCGCAGCCGGAAAAAGACACGAACGTGGAAAAAGACAAACAGCTCAGGACGCGAAACTGATCCCCTGTCGCGACCGCGCAATTCTTGAGTTGTTGTATGCCTCAGGCATTCGTGTGAGCGAGCTTGTGAGCCTCACCGTCGGGAACCTCGACCGCGCGGGGCAAATGCTGCGCGTGCTGGGCAAGGGCCGCAAGGAGCGCGTGGTGCCCTACGGGGCGAAGGCGGAGCAAGCTCTCGAGGCTTACTGGCCACTGCGCAGCAGGCTTCTCGCGCATCCAACCACAGAACCGGACCCCGAAGCTGTGTTCTTGAATCATCGCGGCGGGCGCTTGACCTCGAAATCCATCCGCCAGATCGTGAAGAGCTACGCGCGGCTCGCCAACGTGAGCTGGAACCTGCATCCGCACTCGTTGCGCCACGCTTTCGCCACGCATCTGCTTGCCGATGGAGCGGACCTGCGAGCGATCCAGGAGCTGCTCGGGCATGTTTCTCTTTCCACCACGCAGCGGTACACGCAGGCGAGCATCGAACAGCTCATGGCTGTTTACGACAAAGCTCATCCGCATGCCTAATTTTTTCGCGAGCTTTGTATAAATATCCCTCCGGTTTTTCTCGAACTTTCCATCAGCGATTTTTTGGCCTGATTTCTCTAAATATTCAGGGTGAGAGAAGTTTCGGGGATAAAGCCGTCGATGCTGTTGGATGAAACGCGGGCGGGCGGAAACGGCATTTTTGTCCGGTCAACGGGATTGTACAAAGTGTCGCGCTCGACGGGGACGCGGCCTGCGGTGCGGATCAGGCGCTCGAGTTCGGCGCGAGTCATGTGCTCGGGAGTGGTGGCTCCGGCGTCGTGGTAGATTTTTTCTTCGACCACGGTGCCGTCGAGGTCATTTGCGCCAAAGCGCAGCGCGACTTGCGCGATACGCGGCGTGAGCATAATCCAGTAGGCCTTGATGTGGTCGAAATTATCAAGAAGCAGCCGCGAGACGGCGATGGCTTTCAGGTCGTCAAAGCCGGTTGGGTTGGGAATATGCGAGAGGCCGGTATTCGCCGGATGAAACGCCAGCGGTATGAAGGCGACGAAGCCGTGTGTTTTGTCCTGTGTATCGCGAAGCTGGATCAAGTGGTCCACGCGTTCTTCGTTCGTTTCAATGTGGCCGTAGAGCATGGTGGCATTCGAGCGCAGGCCGATTTCGTGCGCTGTGCGCGCAATTTGCAGCCACATCTGTCCACTGACTTTGTGGTCGCAGATAATTTTTCGAACGCGCGGATGGAAAATTTCGGCGCCGCCGCCGGGCAGCGAATCGACCCCTGCTTCCTTCATGGCCAGCAGAGTGTCGCGAATGGATTTTTTCGAGATGCGCGCGTAATAGCCCACCTCCACCATGGTGAAAGCCTTCAGGTGAACTTGCGGGAAGCGCTGCTTCAAGCCGCGAATTAATTCCAAATAATATTCGAAGGGCAAATCGGGATGCAGGCCGCCGACGATGTGGAATTCCGTGGTGCCTTCGGCGACACCTTGCGCGGCTCGCTGCCAGATTTCGTCCAGTGCGAAGGTGTAAGAGCCAGGGGCGTCAGGCGAGCGCCCAAAAGCACACAGCTTGCAATGCGCCACGCAGACATTGGTCGGATTGATGTGGCGGTTCACGTTGAAAAAGGTGACGTTGCCGTGGCGTTTTTCGCGGACATAATTTGCGAGCCAGCCGATGCCAAGAAGATCGGGCGATTGATAGAGCGTGAGACCGTCGTCAGCAGAGAGGCGTTCGCCCGCGAGAACTTTTTTCGATACGGGCTCGAGCCGCGCGTCCTGGAAGGGCGGCGCGACTTGTGGGTCGAGTAGTAATCCTATCGCCATTTGATTGTTGGTCGAAGAGCCCCTCATGGGCGCAGCACCGCGGCGCCCCAGAAGAGCAGGAACAACAAACTAATATAGCCATTCACGGTGAAAAAGGCAGCATTCATTTTGCTCAAGTCGTTGGGCTTTACAAGGGAATGCTCGTAGGCCAACAGCACTGCTACTACCGCGATTCCAGCCCAAGCGGGCCAGCCGAGCTGGAAGCTGAACGCGAGCCAGGCAAGCAATCCGACCATGATGATGTGCATGGCGCGCGCAATCATGAGCGCTTGGGCAATGCCGAATTTTCTTGGGATGGAGTAGAGGCCGGCGGTCTTGTCGAATTCGACGTCCTGGCAAGCGTAGAGCACGTCGAAGCCGCCAACCCAAAGCGTGACTGCCGCGCAGAGAATCAGCATGCGCCAGTCGAGCGAGCCGCGAATCGCGATCCACGCTGCTGCGGGCGAAATGCCGAGGCAGAGGCCGAGAACGAAGTGCGACCAGGAGGTGAATCGCTTGGTGTATGAGTAGAAAAATAAAATTGCGAGCGCGACGGGAGAGAGTTTCAGCGCCAGCGGATTCAGTTGCCGCGCGGCGAGGACCAGAAGCGCTGACGCGATCAAAGTAAATATCCAAGCGAAGCCCACGGAGAGTTCGCCTTTGGGCAGAGTGCGATTGGCGGTGCGGGGATTGCGGGCGTCGTATTTCAAATCGGCGATGCGGTTTATGGTCATCGCGGCGGAACGTGCGCCAACCATGGCGACGATAATCCAAAGAATTTGCCGCCAGGTTGGAAAGCCGCCGGCAGCCCGCGCCGCGAGCAGCGCACCTACCAGAGCGAAGGGCAGGGCGAAGACAGAGTGCTCGAATTTAATCATCTCGAGGACCGTGAGGATGCGGCTTTTCGTCATAGGTGAGGCTCGAGCGAGAGTTCAGAATTGCCGCGAGAAGTGGGGAAAATAGCAGGAAAGAATTTTCGAATTTTTTGGCGGTTTGAGCAGATCGCCGACGATTGTTCTCTATAAGCTACAGGTCGTTCTAATCCCGGAATTTGGCGATTTAACTTTGCATGTTTGAGACCAAGCGGAAGGGAGGATCTGTCAGCCTGGAGAGGTGCGGAAAAAGAGGGAGAGTGGCCTGCGCCTGCGCCGGCGCTGGCGCGACGCGCACGCGAAACCTGGTCTAGCTTCGACTGCCCGTCGCCAAATTTGTCAAAAATAATCACGATTCACGCTAGCACTTCGCTTGGCGAGTTTCAAGGACCGGGAAGCTGTGTAAGCTGTGTACGACCTGGCACGACGACGGCGGCACGGCACGGCTCGGCTATAGCGTCCAACTCGCCGTATCGCGGCAAAACCGTCTACAGAGTTGTGTCGAGGGCGAGATTTTCGACCATGGAGTCGAGCTGGGATGGCGCCTGGTCGCCTTTTGATTGTAAATCGGCGGTTTCGCGCTGGATCGCCTCTAGCCGCGTCTCCCGGTCGGCGAGTTGCTGGGTATAACGCTGTGTAAGCGCGCGTTCTTCGGTGCTTCCCTTCAGGGCTATCAGATTTTCGTGAAGGCGCTGCTGGTCATCGTAGATTTTCTGCGTTTCTGTCTCCCGACGCGAAATCTCTGCATCGAGCCTGGTGACGCGGTCTTTCTGCTCGACAATTTTCCGGAGCGAAGATTCGATCTCGGGATTTATGGATTTCTTCTGCAAGAAGACCTCGATTTGGTCGCCAGTCAGGTTGGATAATTGGTAGCGAGTTTCGAGCGATCTCGATTCGCGGACACTGAATTTGGTGGTGGCTTTGGGCTCGACGGTTACGCCGGACAAACTGCTGAAACCTCCTAACATGGCGCTCTCGTGGGTCTGCGGCATGAGCTGTGCGTTTTGCCGAAGAAGCACGACAGCACGCCTGGCACCGTAGGGCTGCGAGAGTTGTTGAATGAAAGATTGTGGCGCACCGAGTTAGCAATTCACGCCTCCTAAGGTCGACGGGCTTGCTCTTCTTGCGGGCCCGAGTAAGAAACTGTCCGTGCGGACGTGCGGGATTAACCACTCGCGGTTCAGCATGCAGCGGGGCAGGAATAATTCAAACAGGGACGGTGATTCGGTCGCGGCCTTGGGTTTTTGAGTCGTAGAGGCACTTATCTGCTACGCGGAACAATTCCTCTGCGGTGGAACCGTGCTCGGGGAAGGCGGCGAGACCCACTGAAAACGTAATCGGTTCCAGAACCGTATTTCGGTGGCTTATGGATAGCTTTTTGACTTCAACGCGCAAGTCGTTGGCACGCCTTTCCGAGTCCTTCAATGAGGAGTCGGGTAATACCAGAGCAAATTCCTCGCCTCCATAGCGGCAAATTATGTCGCCTCCGCGGAAATGGTTCGTCAGCGTTTTTGCGAAAGTTTGCAAAACGATGTCGCCTGCGTCGTGGCCGAAGGAATCGTTAAACCGCTTGAAGTGATCGATATCGATAAACATCACGGTAAAGGGGCGATTTGTGCGTCGCGCGCGCAGCAGTTCGCGTGCGAGAGACTCTTGCATGAATCGCCGATTGTAAAGGCCGGTCAGAGGATCTCGAATCGACTGGTCTTTGAGAGCTTCGCGCAGTCTCAAGCTGGCAACGGATAGGGCGATTTGGCCAGCCGCGGAACTGGCGATTCGCTGAAGAACTACCTGGTTGTTTTCATTTGATGATTTTGATTCCGACGTCGTGGCAATTTGTAATTGTAAGACACCGATGGTTTCGCCTTGGGCTACCATGGGGACACACAGGCCATCGTTGGTGCCGAGATAATTCTTCAGGTGATCGCATACGAGTTCAGCCGAAGAACCCGTACTCCAATGTGGTTTTCCCCGACGTAGAGCCCAGCAACCATCGGGCAAGAATGTCGTTAATGAGATTGGGCTGGCGCCCCAAGCGCCCGCAGATTCTAGAACGTTGCGCGAAGATTTGAACATAGACAGAGACCCGGAACTGTCAGCAGAAAACAATTTCTTCCCAAACTGAGTGATGACGGAATAGGCCTCCTCGAGACTGGCGCAACACTGGAGCATGTCACTCAGCTCTATGAGTAAGGTCATTTCGTTGGTGCGCGATTGCAGTTCGGCAACGGAGCGCTTTAGGGTATTTCCCTGTTCCTCTCTTTCTTGTGCGGCTTTGATAACGTCGGATATATCGTTGTAGAGTGCGTATGCGCCCCGCACTTGGCCGTCTATTACGAGAGGAACCGCGTGCACTTCTACATCGACGAGGGTTCCGTCATTTCGCGTGCGACGGGTGCTTCCTTCAACTGAGTGTCCGCCGTAAACGCGAGGTGAAAGCTCAAGGAGATCGCCTGGCTGATGGCCGGAAATGAGCGAATCGAGTTTTTTGCCGACTACTTGACCTCGCTCATAACCAAATAGCTTCTCGAAAGCACGATTGCACAAGTCGACTTTGCCAGCCTGGTCCAGCACCGCGATTCCGAAGGGACTGTTTTCAGTCAGAGAATTTAGGTATACGGTTCTCTGCTGCAGTTCTCTGCCGATATGCTGCCTTTCGCTGACCGCCGAACCCACAATCAACCCGGTGGCGGAAACCATGAGCATCAGCAATCCGATTCTTGCCACAACACTGGGATCCGCGGGATAAAAATGCAAGGCAGCTACGATCCCGAAGTCGAGCATCAGTATGGCGACTACGGCACGCTCAATCCCATTCCGCATCGCAACCCAAATGACCGGAACGAAACACAGGTAGAACAATTGAAAAGACGCCAAAATGCGGCCGAACATGATCCAAAGAACGCCAAGTATTCCAGCCGCCTGCGCAAAGCCCTCGGCTAGATGGGACACCCTCACCTGAGCAGTACGGGCGGTTGCGGGGGACGCAGATTGTGGCGCGAGATTTTTTCGAACCCAAGGAAGAACGTGAATTAGAAGGAAAGGAGCCAGAGCCAACAACGCGACCATGTCGCCTATACTCCAGCCGAACGCGGCGTTCCAATAATCGGACCATGCAATGGTGTGATCTAAAACCAGAGAGGTGACGCCGCAAATGGTGGAGCCTATCGCCGCCAATAGTACGACAACGGTATAACGGACAACGTCCAGACGGCGACTCAAGCCCGGGTTGATTTGCAGGCGTCCCCTCAAAAGTATTGCGGCGAGAGCATAAATACAAGTCTCACCGATGGCTCCCCCGAGCCCGCCCCATGAAAGCAGGGGCTGATGGTATATCGCCGTGCTTGCCAGAGAATTGGCGAAGCAAATCAGTAACGCATACCAGGGGCTTACTCCGAGCATTAGAGCGAATGCCAGGCCAGTTGGAGGGTACCAAGTGGTGAAACCTAACTTTGATAAAAGGAGGATTTCAGGGCGGTTCAAGAGAAGATAAAAAAGCATAAACAATACGGATAGCAAACCGTGACGAAGCCACGCCTTCCCGCCCGCCGGAAGGTGTACCGACATGCCCGGCAAGACGATCGGATCGATCATCTTAAGATCCAATCAGCAGACTCGACCACGAATGAGAAGCGATGAGCCAGGCGGGAATCCTCATATCAACCCCTTCGGTTAACGTATTACCAAAGCTCGAGCTGGCACTGTTCAATTGAGCACAGGTTCGACAATCGAGTGCTGCGGGCTGTGCGGAAAAACAGAAGTCAATTTGAGGACGGAGGCGCGGGCTTGCCTAGTGTGAAGGTCATGTGGACGAAGTCGAGGGTAAAGCTGTCGAATGCGGCGACGACGTCGCGGCCCAGGTTGCCATAGGTTTGGTCGAAGTCGGTGCCGACGCTTGCTGGGAGGATGGTTACGCGGTGCAGGTCCACTTTTTGTTCCGCGATGCGAAGGACGATGTAGGGGATTTCGTAGGCTAGGGTCTTTTTTACTCCTCCCGCCCCCGCTGACTGGTTCATGACTTTTTTCCATAGCGAGATTTCCGCGGCAAAGTCTTGGAAATAGCGGACGGAAAATTGCGATGCGTTCGCGCCGGTATCAAAAGCGAAGAGAAGTGTTTTGCCCTGGACGACGCATTCGAGCAGCGGCGTCAGTTTATTCATGAACAGGCGTGAGGAAGGACCGGTCTGGTTGTCTGATAACCCCACTTGCAACTCGCCGTCGCGCGTAAAGGTGACTGCGCCGAGGGCCTGAATCACGGGGTAACCTACGATGGCGTGGATGGTATAGGAAGTCTTGCCGATGGGAAGACTGAGATTGGCATTGTCCAAGATAAGAAAGACCACGTTCCGCACGGTTACGCCACCGATTTGCATTTCCGGCAGGATGGCCACATGCAGCGGATTTTCAATCCCGGTGACGCCGCTCATGGTTTGCGCCGAGCCTTCCAGGGGCTGGAGTCCGATACGCTTCGCGAAACTTGCACTGACTACCGAGAAGTTCGCGCCGGTGTCCAGCATCCACGGGGCTGTTACGCCGTTCACGGTCAACCGCAAGTTGAGCGCCCCCAGCGGATCGCGCTCGGTTTTGAGACGGGCAGGCCCGTTCCAAGTGACGGTTTGCGGAGGCGCGGCGCGGAGCAGCTTGGCCACGCCATAATCGTCGCGCGTTTCCTGAAGCTCGGTTGGAGCAAGCTGCGCGGAGAAGTGCGACAACAGATCATCGTAAGCCGCGATTGCATCGGAGTAGCGATAGGCCTTGACGTAATCGTCGGTGAGCGATTCGAGTGCCTGCGCGGCGCGGTCCGACCTGGTTGCGCGGATTTGTGGAAGCGCGCTTTCGAGCAATTGAATGGATTGATCGATGTGTCCGGTGCGGTTGGCGAAGATGCCCATGAAATAGTCGCGTTCCGGGCCGGGCGTCAGAGCGAGCACAGTCTTCTCCAGATCTTCGAAATTGAGTTGCTTCACATCGGAATCGAGTTGGTTTCCGGCCGGGGCAGAACTGTTCCTGGAAGCGGTGGGGGAGGCGTTATTACTTCTTTGGGCCGGCGTGCTTGGGCAAAGCGAGGTGACGGCGATCAGGAAGACAGCGATAGAGAGGTTGGTCCACTTCATTCTTGCGTCCCAATCATGCAATGGCTAGCGAGGAAAAGCCGATTAAGCCGCCAAAAGACGTAGCGGGCGCGGCGAATCATAGCACACCGGTTGTTCAGAATTAGGTTTTGTCCAACCCAGGTGAAAATCTTGGGTCTGCAGCTCCCGGGCTACATTTAAGAGCACCCCGCAGATGCCGGGACTTGCTGCCTCGAAATATCTACGTGAATACTGTACGAATTTTACGCTAGAATCTCGCGAGCATCGGGCGTGTCCGGAGGGCGTAGTGTAACTACTGCATTTACTTATATTTGCAAAGGGCCCCACAAAATTAAAGCTGGCAATTCGATTGCTATTTGGTATGAATTCCGGTTGCCGAGTAACCGGACGCCACTGAAATTGAGGTTTTGGAAGGAGAGCCATCCATGAAGGTGACTTACGACATCTTCCGGAGATTCCCTGGTGGACCGATGTGGATTGAGACGGTGCAAGACCTCGAACAGGCCAAGATGCGACTCGCGAAACTGATCGAAAGCCGTCCCGGCGAGTATTTTGTGTTCGATGCCTCAAGGTCAAAGATTGTTTTCGGCGCTGTTGAACCTGCCTAAAGCGAATTCTTAGCCACAATTTCCCCCGGAGGTCCAAAGACCCAACTGCATTGGTCATGGTGCGTGAAGAACATTTGAATTCGCGCGGCGCGATGGGTGTGTTAATTTCTCCCCGGGCGAAAAGATGGGAGGATTTTGTATGGCTAAGAAATTTGTGTGGCTGCTTCTCACACTGTCCATCGCGGTGGCGCTTGCAACTGCGATTGCGGCGCGGCTTGGCTATGCGCAGCAAAATGCGCAGGCGCATTTTGATGGCAAGAGTTGGTGGGAGTACATCAAGGTGTTGGCGGACGACAACATGGAAGGGCGCGAGACGGGCAGCGATGGGCTGCGCAGGGCACAGGCGTACATCGTCGAGCAGCTCAAGAAGAATGGCGTGGAGCCGGCGGGAAGCGACGGGTACTACCAGACGGTGAAATTTGAGTCGCGGCAGCTCATCGAGAAGAATTCGAGCGCCGCGCTGGTGCGAGACGGCAAGAGCGAGCCGTTAACGCTGGGCGAAGACGTGATCATAGGCACGAGAGCGGAGACGGCGCAGGAAGTGGAAGCGCCGATGGTCTTCGTGGGATATGGGCTGAAAATTCCGGAGCAGAAGTACGATGATTTCGCTGGACTGGATTTGAAGGGCAAAGTGGCAGTGTACATTTCAGGTTCGACGTCCGACATTCCCGCAGCGCTGTCGGCGCATTATCAGTCGATTGCCGAGCGATGGAAAGCGTTGCGCGCGGCGGGAGCGATTGGGATGGTGAGCATACTGAATCCCGCGTCGATGGACATTCCGTGGTCGCGGATTTCGGGGAACCGCACGGAACCGAGCATGGTGCTTGCGGAACCGGGATTTAACGACACGGAAGGATTGAAAGTTTCGATGTTGGTGAATCCGGCCAGCGCGGAGAAATTTTTCGCGGGCTCCGGCTCCTTTGCGCAAATCGCGCAACTGGCCAAAGACCGCTATCCATTGCGACACTTTCCCCTAGCGGCTTCCATCCGGGTGAAGGCGAAGATCGAGAGGAAGGCGGCAGAGTCGGCGAACGTAGTGGCAAAATTGCCGGGCAGCGATGCGTCGCTTAAGACTGAGTACGTGGTGCTCTCGGCGCACGTCGATCATTTGGGAATTGGAGCGCCGATCAACGGCGACAAAATTTATAACGGTGCGATGGACAATGCGTCGGGCGATGCGGTGCTGCTGGACGTGGCGGCGTCGCTGAAGAAATCGGGGGAGAAGCTGGAACGCTCGCTGCTGTTTGTTTTTGTGACGGGAGAAGAGAAGGGTTTGCTGGGGTCGAGATATTTTGCGGCGCATCCGACCGTGCCGACGAATTCGATGGTGGCGGACATTAACATCGACATGTTCCTGCCGCTTTTTCCGCTGAAGGTACTGACGGTGTACGGCTTGCAGGAATCCGACCTGGGCGACATAGTGACGAAGGTGGCGAATGATCGCGGGATCCGCATACAAAGCGATCCGGAGCCGTTGCGGAATGTTTTCATTCGCAGCGATCAGTACAGTTTTATTCGCATTGGAGTCCCGTCGCTGGCGATGAAAGTGGGATTCGAGAAAGGGTCACCGGAAGAACAGACGGTCAAGGACTGGCGGACGAATCGTTACCATGCGCCGTCTGATGACGTGAATCAGCCGGTCGATCTGTCGGCTGCCGCGGGGTACGAGGAAATTATGCGCGGGTTGATGATTGCAGTGGCGAACGATCCGCACCGGCCGCAGTGGAAACAGGACAGTTTCTTTCGACGGTATGCGCAGCCGGCGGGAAATTGAGGAAGCACGTTAGAAAAACCTCAGCCAGGTCTGAAAACTCGGACTCCATTATCGTTGGGGGTTTGACTCTCGGGGCAACCTGTTTTTTTGCGCTCGTGAAAATGAGCAAATGCAAGAAGCCCCGGCGCTACGAATGCTTGGCACCCTTCCAGCGGTATTGCTTCTTTTGGGGCAGGTTCAACTGGGCCAGGACGCGGTAGGCGAACTGGGTGACGATGTCGTCGATAGATTTTGGCGCGTAGTAGAAGGCGGGCATGGCGGGCATGATGGTGGCGCCGGCGTCGTGGACGCGGAGCATGTTTTCGAGATGAACGCGATTGAGAGGAGTTTCGCGCAGGCATAGCACGAGGGGGCGGCGCTCTTTCAGGCAGACGTCGGCGGCTCGGGAAAGCAGGTCGTTGGCGATGCCCGTTGCGATGGAAGCGAGTGCGCCGGCGGAGCAGGGGACGACGACCATGCTGTCAACGGGCGCGCTGCCGGAGGCGATGGTGGCGCCGATGTCTTTGTTCGGCAGGTATTCGATTTTTTTTGCGGGCGTTCCGGTAAGGAGCGACGCGATTTTTTTGGTGTCGGTCGCGACGATGTCAAGCTCGGTGGCGATGAGGCGCAGGCCGGCATCGCTGACGACGAGGAAAACTCGTTCGACGCGCGGATCGGCCTCAAGCAGACGCAAGGCGGTTTGCGCGTAGATAGCTCCGCTTGCGCCGGTGACGCCGACCGTAATGTGGGTGCCTCTGGTTCTCGCCATGGCTATAGTCGAATCAACGAGTCTAGGTGGGCGGTTCGGGGAAAGTCAAACCAACAGTCTGGTGCGCGGCCGGTTAACTATTCGCACCCAAAATGGGTGGCGTGTTTCGTTTTTTTCATGTGGACAATAGTTTTACCGCCGAACATACTGAGCGTTGCAGTTTTCGATCCGAGAATCTGAATGACCGCGGGGAAGTTGCCGCCCACGACGGTGATTGTGGTGCCCCGTATTTCCGTCCCTTCCGTTTGGCATCCGAGACCAGTTGGCCATCTGACACTCATTTTGTCTCGCGAATCTCCGAGCCTAAACACTCACCATTCGCACCTTTATGGGGCTCTATAACCTGCCAGAAACCGGCGGCCTGACGCTGGTATTTGGTGTACTTGATAGGTGGAGGATGGTCGGCGTCATTTTGCAAATGCCGGGAGCACGCTAGACATGACGATCGCCAGGAGAATCTTTTGCATTTTTGACTTCAGTGACGCAGCAGTTTCCTTCTTCTTGGGCCAAGTGCATCTGGATGCAGTGGCATCGTCCACGCTCTCCGGATGTTGGCAACCGCACGCTGACCGTATAGGATCCTCTGGAACTTCTTCCGGCTGTTACGAGATGGTGTGAACACGCGGCGTTAGAATAGAAGGATGCAGCGGAAGATCTTTTGGGCTACGTTTACTGTATTGGGCCTTGTGGCGGACATGGCTTTGCCGCTGTGGTGGGCGCTTGCGGCTACGATCCCGATTGGGGTTGCGAGTTGGTGGTTCGCCTATCGGACGGATTGGTTTATTTAAGATCCCGTCGAAGATATCAACGTCGATTCTTTTCGGTCGTTGGAGGCGAAGATGCTTAGTTCTCGGAAGGTGTTCTGCATGTGATGCCTTATTTATTGGCTGGCGTTTTACTAATTTCATCCCAGGGTGGGATTGAAGCACAAGCGTCGGAAGGCGAGCAAACTCTCTGGAACCTTTAGCACTCCTATTGGCGCTATGTTCAAGACAACGATTGGAAGAGCTATTTAAGCCTGTGACACGAGGATTTTCTTGGTTGGCCGTCGGTCAGTGCCGCACCCGTTCACAAGGATCACATAACGGATTGGATTATCTCGCAAACCAGTAGGGGGCTGGCATTCAAAACCGGTGAACATGCTGCGATTCAAATAACCGGCGACGTGGCCGTGACGTGTTACTGGATCACGTTTGAGTGGTCTGACAAAGATGGCAATGGTGCGACGCGCACCGTTCGGGTCACGCATACTTGGCTGAGGGACGGTAAGGGTTGGCGGATCATTGGTGGAATGTCCATGCCGGAAGTGGCGCCTCAATAACGTAATGATGCCAAGGACCTGGGACTGCGGGTTGCGCACAGGGGCGAAAATAGGCGGCACGGGAGCGCGTTCTGTGTTATACTGCGTTTGCGCTTAATACCGCGGTTGTGTTGTGCGGTTCCTCTGGTTGAGTAGTTGATCTGAGAACACCCGCCATCAGTCTTCTCCGTAAGTCTTCAGCGTAACTTAAAACAAAAGAACTGGTTATGAGCTGATCGTCGTGCCCCGCCTAAATGGTGTGTGTGCGCGGCGACGGCCTGCCAGAAAAAAAAGGTAAATGATGCAAAGTTCCACAGAAGTGAAGTCAGAAGTATTTTCAAACATGGCGATTTCCGCCTACACCAAGGAGCGACTGGCAGCAGCCGGGTTTTCGATACCGACTCCCGTGCAGGCCGCGGCCATTCCAAAGGCGCTGGAAGGCAAAGACGTGCTTGCCACAGCGCAAACGGGGACGGGCAAGACTCTTGCGTTCCTGATTCCAATGATCGAGCAGCTATTGCAGCAAGTGACGCCGGGAATCGCGGCGCTGGTGCTGGTTCCGACGCGCGAACTGGCCATGCAGGTGGTGGCGCAGTATGACGCATTGCGAGGCAAACAGCTTTCGCCAGCAGCGCTGGTGGTCGGCGGCTTGTCCGAAGGGACGCAGCTGAACGCGCTGCGCCGAGGGGCGCGCGTGGTAGTGGCGACTCCGGGGCGCCTCGAGGATTTTCTCGGGCGCAAGCTGGTGAACTTCCGCTCGTTGCGCGTGCTGGTGCTGGACGAAGCGGACCGCATGCTGGACATGGGTTTTCTTCCAGCGATTCGCAGAATTGCGGCAGTACTGCCGAAAGAGCGCCAGACGATGTGTTTTTCGGCAACGCTGGAAGCGTCGGTGGCGCATTTGGTCCACGACTACATGCGCAATCCGGTTCGTCTCGCGTTCGGGTCGATACTGAAGCCGTCGGAAAACGTGCAGTTGCAGGCCTCCGAAGTTTCGAGCGATCGGAAATTCGGAGTGCTGCACCGCTTGCTGGCCAAAGAAAAAGGGCGATGCCTGGTTTTCGTGCGCACAAAGCACGGGACCGAGCGGTTGACCAAAAGCTTGAACCGCGAAGGAATCGCTGCGGCGATGATTCACGGCGGGCGTTCGCAATCGCAACGCACAGCGGCCCTGGCTGGATTCCAGCAAGGACGCATTCGCGTGCTGATCGCGACGGATTTGGCTTCGCGCGGCATTCACGTGCAAGACATCGCGCACGTGATTAATTACGACCTGCCGGACATTGCGGAGAATTTCATTCATCGCGTGGGCCGCACAGGCCGCGCGGGCGAACGCGGAATTGCTTCCACTCTTTTTGGGCGCGAACAGCGCCTGGAGTTGCAGCAACTCGAGCGCACGCTGGGTCTGCGCATCGAGCGAATCCAATTGGCCGATGAACCGGCGCCGACTGTGCTCAACCGTAAACCGGTTGCAATCGGTCGCATGGAAACAGCGATGCGCCAGCGGACGGGAACGCATTCATCGCGAATGACCCGGCTGCCGGGCGAGATCTTGCAAGTCCAGCTCGAAAACTAAGCAACCCATACTGAGCGCCGCCGGTTTAGCTTCGGCTGACCGGCGGCGTTTTTTTTTCGGGGAAAGCTCCAGGCAAGTGTGCCAAGCATTTGCGGCGGGCACAGCATGCTGTGCCCCTACGAAACCAGCGTATTTGGCGCTAGCGGCTCGGGATTGGTCGGCTATCGTACTGAGCAGAATTCCGTCTAAATGCAGGCGGACGTCGGTTTGCTTGCCGTAACGAAAATGTGGACAATAAGGCCCCGCTACATTGGAGGTATGAAATGTTTCTGAAGTTCTTGAAGCGACGACCGGCCGAGATTCTCGCCGCTGGGCTGGCCATGTGTTTTGGGCTAAGCGCGGCGTTGAATGCGGCGCCGGCGGACAACGATTTGGAGGTTCCGAACCTCGAGATGCGCGACGTGAAGCTGGACAACGGGCTGCGCGTGATCCTGGTTCTGGACCACAGCGCGCCGGTGTACGCCATCGACGTTTGCTATAACGTCGGGAGCCGCAACGAGCGGCCGGGCCGCACGGGATTTGCCCACCTCTTCGAGCACATGATGTTTCAAGGCTCGGAAAATATCGGCAAGGGCGAACATTTTACGCTGGTGTTTAACAATGGCGGCGGGATGAACGGCACCACGAACGAAGACCGCACCACTTATTTCGAGGAACTGCCGAAAAACCAGCTCGACCTGGGATTATTTTTGGAAGCGGACCGAATGCGCTCGCTGAACATCACGCAGGCCAACCTGGACAACCAGCGTAACGCGGTGCAGGAAGAAAGGCGGCAGGGCATCGACAACCAGCCTTATGGCCGTGCGTCCCTGGATGTGGACAATCTTTCTTATGACAATTTCGCGTACAAGCATTCCACCATCGGTTCGATGACGGACCTGAATGCGGCGACGGTTCAGGACGTGACCGACTTTTTCCGCATTTACTACGCGCCGAACAACGCAGTGCTGACGCTGGTGGGCGATTTCAATCCGGCCGAAGCGCTGGAAAAGGTGAGGAAATATTTTGGCGCGATTCCTGCGCAACCCGCGCCGCCGAAGGTGCTTCTAGACGAGGAACCGCACTACGGCGAGCGCCGCGAGGTTATTTACGATCCGCTGGCGCGCCTGCCGGAAGCGGATATGGCGTATCACATCTCCCCGGGTAACACGCCGGACAATTATGCGGTGCAGCAGCTCGCGATCATTTTGGGGCAGGGAGAAAGCTCGCGTTTTTATCAACACCTGGTGAAGGAAAAACAGCTTGCTTCGGATGCCTCAGTGCAGGCGGATGCGCGAATCGGCGTGAGCCAGCTTTATTTTTCCGCCAACCCGCGCCCGGGCGTGAAAGTGGAAGACCTGGAAAAGGCAATCGACGATGAAATCACGGCGGTGGTGAAGGACGGCGTGACGCCGGAGGAACTCGCGAAGGCCAAGACGCAGCTTTTGCGGCAATTCATCGACCGCAGACGGTCTGATCTTTTTACCGCGATTCTGATTGGCAATTACGCCGTTTATTTCAACGACCCGAACCTGATCAACACGATCCTGGATAAAGAAAATGCAGTCACGCTGGAGCAAGTGAACGCCGCGGCGAAGAAATTCCTGGTGCGCGATCAGCGAACGGTGGTGATCACGTTGCCGTCCGCTAGTGACGCGAGTACGCCTAAGGCGGCAAAATGAGCGCAGCCAACGTGCAGTCCGCAAACAAATTCCAGACGGGAGAAGGCACGATGAGAAGACAGTCGGCGAAATTCACGGCGTACGCTTCAACTGCTGCCGCACTGCTCGCTGCGTTAATTTTTGCGGCGCCATCCGCGCGAGCGCAAGGGCAAGACAAAGCGGCACCGATGAGCCAGGTTCAACGGTTGAATCGCGCGCCGGTGAACAAGGAGGTATTACGCGTTCAGCTTCCGCGCCCCAAAGTTGAAACACTGCCGAATGGACTGACACTCATCCTGCAGGAAGATCACAAGCTACCGACGATCGCGTTCACCATGTGGATACGTCCGGGGCAGCTCGCGGACCCTACGAATTTGCCGGGACTCGCTTCGTTCACGGCTGGAATGCTGCGTGAAGGCACCGAACGGCGAACGAGCGCGCAGATTGCGCAAGAGGTTGGCCAACTCGGCGCATCGTTGGACGCCAGCTCTCGATTCGGAGCGAGCTACACGGCAGTGAATGCCTCGGGGCTGATTAGCAGCGCACCACAAATCCTCGATCTGATGAGCGACGTGGTGCTGCATCCGGCGTTTCCGTCCGGCGAACTGGAAAAATATAAGCAACGCGAAGAAGCAAGCCTGGAAGAGCGGCTGGCGAATCCGAATTTTCTGGGACAACAGGCGTTCCGCCGTGTGATTTACGGCGATACGCCGATGGCGATCGCTTCACCGACGAAAGAATCTATCGGAAAGCTAAGCGTGGAAGACTTGAAGCGATTTCACAGCCAACATTTCGTTCCGGGCAACACGATTTTGGGTGTGACCGGCGATTTCAAGAGTGCTGAGATGAAGGCGATGGTGGAAAAATATTTTGGCAACTGGAAAGGAGCGGCGGAAGCGCCGCTAACCTTCCCGGCCACGGTTAGTCCGCAACCCACGAAGATCACACTGGTGGATCGCCCCGACTCGGTGCAGACATATATTGTCGGCGGCAACCGAGCCATTCGACGCGCCGATCCGGATTATTACGGACTCGCGGTGATGAATCAGATTGAAGGTGGTGGGCCGCAAGCGCGGCTGTTCCTGGACCTTCGCGAGGAGCACAGCCTGACCTACGGCTCATACAGCCGGGTCAACGCAGACATTTTCCCCGGCGACTGGTACGCGTTTGCTCCGGTACGCACCAAGGTGACGGGCGATGCGATGGAGCGTTTCGTGTACGAATTCAAGCGCCTCAATGATGAGCCGGTGGCGCAGGGCGAACTCGACGACGCACATCGCGCGATCATTGCGAGTTTTGCCCTATCGTTGGAACAGCCTGCTCAGATATTGAATAGCTGGCTTACCGTGCAGCATTTTGGATTGCCGATAGACTACTGGGACAAGTATCCGGATCACATCGAGGCAGTTGACGCAGCAGGGGTCCAGGCGATGGCAAAGAAATTCGTGGACTTGAACCATATGCAATGGGTTGCCGTGGGCGATCGCAAGCAGATTCAAGATGCGTTGGCGAAATATGGGCCGATTACGGTGGTTGATGTGAACGGAAAAGCAGAGAACTAGCTGCAGCAAGAAAAACACTCATTGCAAGTCTTAGCGCATGCACCGAATCGTGCATGCCCTTTTTTGGGGGGCTAAGCGCGCTTGATTAAGCGTACCAGCAAGAGTAGAACTACCGCGCCGACGACTCCCATCACCAGTTGTCCGATCAATCCGTAAGCGGCCAGGCCAAGCAGGCCGAATATCCAGCCGCCGAGAAGCGAACCGATAATTCCCACGATCAAGTCAACCAGCACCCCCATGCCGTGGCCTTTTACGATTTGTCCCGCAAGGAAACCAATAACGATACCGATCAAAATTTCCCAAAGCAGCCACATAGTGTGCCTCCAAAGTGAGTGGGGTGGATCAAGGTGCGTCCTCCGATGGTGGGGTACGGACGCCCGACTGGCCGCAACTCTAGCACAGATGGAACCAGTGCGCTGCGGAATGCGCAGTTCGGCAGAGTCAGCTCACGCTCCGGAGCGCCTTTCGGAGAAGTGCTAGAATGCGAGAGCCGCGACTGGTATTTCGAGCGAAAGCGGCCGAAAGTACCTTATGGATGAGCGCGACGTTCGCAAATTTCTGGATGAAGTACGCAGCGGAAAACTTACGCTGGAAGCGGCGGTGGAGCGCCTGCGCGGGCTGCCCTACGAAGACCTGGGTTTTGCGAAGATCGATCACCATCGATCGCTACGGCAGGGGTATCCCGAGGTAATTTTCGCCAAAGGGAAGACTCCCAAACAGGTAAGTGAGATTGCGCGGAGAATGTTGCGCGCGAAGGCGTCGCACAATATTTTGATCACGCGCGCGGATGCTAAAACTTTCGCCGTCGTGAGGAAAATAGCTCGCGCGGCGAAATTTCATCCGCTTTCCGGCGCAATTACGATTCACCGCACGCGCGCGGCGCACGGGAAAGGACTGATTTTAGTGGTTACGGCGGGCACAAGCGATATCCCGGTGGCGGAAGAAGCGCTGCTTACGGCAGAGACCATGGGGAATCGCGTGGAAGCGGTGTATGACGTGGGCGTCGCTGGGCTGCACCGACTGCTCGAACATCGTGGGAAGCTGGCGGAAGCGCGCGTGATCGTTTGCGTGGCGGGGATGGAAGGCGCGCTGCCGAGCGTGGTCGCGGGACTTGTGGCCGTGCCGGTGATTGCGGTGCCAACCAGTACGGGATACGGATCGAGCTTCGGAGGGCTCACTGCGCTGCTTGGCATGCTGAACAGTTGCGCCTCGAATGTGAGCGTCGTGAATATTGACAACGGATTCGGGGCGGGTTGCGTGGCGAGCGTGATTAACCGGCTGTGATCCAGATTAGCTGAGTGCTGCAGCGAGAGCGCTCGCGAGTTCGGAGTCTTCGGCGGGCATTACGGTGCCGAGATCCAGTATTAAGCGATCGTCTTCGATGCGCGCGATTACGGGCGTGGCGCTGGCTGGCTTGCGCAGACGCTCTTCCAACACTGTCGCGGAATGGCGCGCGCTGGCAATCGTGATCAGGTGCGTTGGAAGCTGCTGATCCGGCGTGGAGCCTCCTCCAATCACGGAAAATCCCGGTATTACCTCGAGTTTTACTTCGTTTGATACCAGGGGCTGCAATTGCGCGACGAACTTGCGGGCGCGCTCAGCAAATGTGCCGGCATCGAGCCGGATCATGCGAAGCGCGGGAATCTCGTCGAGCGCACCGCGCAGGTACGCTCGCAGAGTAATTTCGAGCGCGGCGATGGTGAGCTTGTCCACACGAAGCGCGCGAAAAAGCGGGTTGCGCCGGATGCGTTCGACGATTTCTTTTTTTCCGGCGATGATGCCGGCTTGCGGACCTCCCAACAATTTATCTCCGCTGAATGAAACGACCGAGGCCCCCGCGGCGCAGCTCGCTGCTGCGACGGGCTCGGAGACTCCGTTCGCCGAGAGATCCGCGAGGCATCCCGAGCCGAGGTCCTCGAACACTGGAATCTGCGAGCGCTTCCCGAGCGCGATCAGTTCTTCCAGCGGAGCGCGCTCGGTGAATCCGGTCATCCTGAAATTGGATGGGTGGACGCGAAGGAGCAGGCGGGTGCGATCGGTAATAGCGCGCTCGTAATCGCTTATACCGGTGCGGTTCGTGGTTCCCACTTCGCGCACCATTGCGCCGCTTTCAGCCATAATGTCCGGGATGCGGAAGCCGTCGCCGATTTCGATCAGCTCGCCCCGCGAGACAATCGTTTCGGCGCCTTTGGAAAGAGTATTCAGCACCAGGAACACGGCGGCGGCATTGTTGTTAACGACGATGGCCGCTTCCGCGCTTACCAAATCAGCGAGCATCCGGGAGGTATGAATGTCGCGCCGTCCGCGCTCGCCCGTTTCGAGGTCATATTCGAGATTCGAGTAGCCGGAGGCAACTTGCGCTACGCGCGCGGCTGCTTCGGAGGAAAGCGGTGCGCGACCCAGGTTTGTGTGCAGGATCACGCCGGTAGCGTTAATCACGCGGCACAATGAGGGAGCGAGAGCTGCTTCCACGTCGGTTATCACGCGCGACTCAAGCTGCTCGATATCGATCGCTTGTCCGCTGGCGCCAGGCTCTTCGCTTTTCATTTGCGCCCTCAAATTCGCCAGGCCAGTGCGCGCCGATTGCGTCACCAGGGTGCGCCCAGCCTTTTCGGCCAGCGCTAGCAAACGCGGACGCCCAAGGAGTTCGTCCACAGAAGGAATTTCGCGCATCCTGAACGAACCGTTCGGCATTTTCCGCGCGGGATGGGCAGGTAGATTCATCGCTGGGGTATTTGAACACAAGGAATACACACTGGCAATCAGCGGGAGACCAGGGGATTTCTCTTGCGACATAGCCGCAAACGACTGCATTGACGCGTGCTAGTGCAGCCCCTACGCTGGAATTGCCTCCAAACAATTATGGCTACAATTGACGAAGAACTGAGCCAGATCGAGCGCGACGTTCGCACGCTGAAGATCGAATACGAGCAGTTCTTCGGCGGCGGACGTTCGCGGCCTCCCCAGGATACGCAATGGCGCGTGGAATCGCTTTTGCGCCGCTATAACGAACGCACCGCCGAATTGAGCTACGCGCAGCGATTCCGCTATAACGGCCTTGCCCAGATGTACGCAAAGTACGTGGAAATGTGGCGCAAGAAAATGGTGCAGAAGGAAACCGGCGGCCAGCAGCGCCATTTCGGGGCGGCGGCAAAAGCGATAGAGGCGGAACGAGCGCGCCAAGCCACCGCTAAGACGCTGGCTGCGTCTTCCGCAGATCATGGAGTTGTCGTGGCCGAAAAAAAAGCGGCGAAAGCGTTCACAGCTTCCTTCTCCGATCCGCAGCGCGAAACGGAGAAGGTGCGGGAGCTTTATCAAAAACTGATCGAAGCGCGAACGGAAACCGGTGAAAAAGCCGGCGCGCCCAGTTTGAAAGATTTCGAGCGCTTCGTCCGGCAGAAGACGAAAGAGCTGAAGGTCAAAGGCAGCGAAGAAGTCGAATACACCGTCAGCGTGGAAGGCGGCCGCGTCAAGCTCAAAGCTCGCGTATCCAAGTAACGACCTATTGAGCTTCTTTGCGGCTCGGCGATACACGAGCAGACGCCTACCAATCCAGAAACGCAAGCAAGTCAGTAACAATCCAAAATCAGTCTATGTCCCGACCTTCGCTTTCATCTGTATCGCTGTGCGTTTCAAGCTGGACTTCCGGGCGGTTTGCGCTGTGAAGCTGGCGATTGAGGGCGGCCAGGTTCTGGGATTTGAGATCGTCCCATTGTTTTTTCACGATGGAAAAATCTTTCTCGATTTTCGCGACAACTTCCGCTTGAGCGGAAGTTGGCTTCGCGTCTGCTCGATCCAGCTCGGCGTACAGAGCTGTCACCGAAGCATTGACGCGCGTTAGGGTTGGTTCCGTTGCGGCACCGTCAGCAGGCCCTGCCAAAACGGCTGATGCTTTCTTGTCGAGTTCCTTAAATGATGCGGCCAGCGGATCACTCGGTTGGCTGGAGAGTTTCTCGAGTTGTTCGTGAAGCGAGCGCGCTTCCGCGATTGCACGGGTGCTTTCGGTCATCATGGACGCGAGGCGGCTCTCAGTTTGGAACAGTTGCTCGAGATCTGTCGCTGATGCCTTCACGCGCGGGTCCATCTTCACGGTAAGAAGCGCAGTGGAACTGCGTCCATCTACTGCGAGCCTGACAGTGTATTCCCCAGGCGTCACTGGCGGGCCGAGCGGCACTCGCGGAGTGTCGTGCGGGACGGCTGCAATCGGATACTCGTGTTTGGTGGATTCTGGTGTGGGGTAGCGCAGGTCCCACACCCATCGGTGCATCCCGGCGGATGCCGAAAGTATTTTGGACATGCGTACCCAGTAAAGCGGGATGAGTTGTTTTTCGAGCTGCTCCCGGGTCACTTCCGGCTTGTCCGTACTCGAATAGCGGCGGATGACGGTTCCTCGTGAATCGAGAATTTCGAGAGTTACAGGGCCGCGGACCGACGCGTTCAACAAATAATCAATGATCACGCCGTCCGGAGGATTTTTGCCCGAGGGTTCATCCGGAGGAATCGGAGTGTCCGGGTTCGTGTCGCGCTTCACGCGATAAGCGGAGGCCGGCCTAAAGAGAAATGCATCCGCATGCGTTACTGATTCGTTGATTTGCCGCAGCGGTGTGATGTCGTCGAGTATCCAGAAGGAGCGGCCGTGGGTGGCGACGATCAAATCGTCTTCGTGAATCCAAAGATCGCGCATGGACGAATGCGGGAGATTCAGTTGCAGGGACTGCCAGTGATCACCATCGTCGAACGTAACCCAGACGCTGTTCTCAGTGCCGGCGAAGAGCAGGCCTTTGCGGACTGGATCTTCGCGCACGGTGTCGACTGGAGAGTTAACGGGCAGACCGTTGGTGATTAATTGCCACGTTTTGCCGCCGTCGCGTGTGCGATAGATATAGGGATGAAGATCGTCGACGCGGAAACGGCTCACCGAAGCATAGGCAACTTGCTCATCGAAGTGCGAAGCGGTCATCTGGGTTACTTTGCTCCACGGAATTAGATCGGGTGGCGTGATGTTCGCCCAGTTTTTTCCGCCGTCGCGAGTGATCCAGAATTGGCCGTCGTCCGTTCCGGCCCATAATGTGTTCAGGTCCTTGAAAGAGGGCGCCAGCGAGTAGATCACGCCGCGTTGCGTTTCCGCTTTTTTGTCATCCGCCGCCATATTGCCCAGGCTTGCAGGGATGCCAGGCTTTTCGCGCGAAAGGTCGGGGCTGATAGCTTGCCAGGTTTCGCCGCCATCGCTGGTCTTGAATAAAACATTAGTGGCGAAATAGAGGACGTGCGGGTCCACAGGGGAGAACATAACTGGCTGCGTACGATCGGCGCGATACTTTGGGCCGCTGTCGGGAATGGGCGTGACGTTCTTTACTTGCCCCGTGCTCCAGTAAAACCGGGTGACCTCTTTTCGGCCGCCCCCGTAAACAATTTCGGGATCGAGCGGGTCGGGCGCGACGTATCCGTATTCAATAGTCGCAACCGGATGCCAATCTCTGAAATTAATTTCGCCATCATTGCCGCGGCTGGAGATGCAAACCGATCCACTTTCTTGCTGTCCGCTGCAAACGCGATAAGGAAATTCGTTGCTCACGCCAACGTGGTAGAGCTGCGCGGTGGGCTGGTTGTACCAGGAACTCCAGGTGTCTCCGCCGTTCACAGTGACGATCGCGCCTTGATCGCTGACCAGAAGAATAATTTTCGGGTTGTCCGGATTGATCCAGAGGTTCTGATAGTCGTCGCCGCCCGGCGCTCCGCGAAAGCTGATCCAAGTTTTTCCACCGTCGGACGAACGCATCGTTACGATGCTAGCGCTGTACAATACGTCCGGATTTTTTGAATCTACTTTCGGGATTGGCAAATCACCGCCGCCGATGCGATAAGCAGGACGCCCATCGGTGGTGGCGCTATACCAGTTTTCGCCTCCATCGTCGGAGCGATAAAAGCCTAAACCGGCGCCAGAGGAATAATCGCCCGGTTTCGTAGTGGCTACGCTTGCGTACAGCCGGCTCGGCTGACTCGGCGATATCGCCACGTAAATTTGCACCAGGTCCTTGGGCAGGCCGTTCGTGAGCGGGTGCCAGGTGTTTCCGCCATCCGTGGATTTGAAAAGACCGCCGCCGACCTTGTTGTATTCGTTTCCGTCCTCCCAGGGACCTTGCCGGACTTTCCACATGGAGGCGTACATCACATCGGGGTTTGTGGGATCGATCTGAACATCCGAGCCGCCGGTGTCCTCATCTTTATAGAGCGATTTCTTCCAGGTCTGCCCGCCGTCGGCGGAAACAAAGATTCCGCGCTCTTCATTCGGGCCATAGGGATGGCCGAGCACGGCGGCGAAAACACGGTTTGGATTGCGCGGGTCCACGGCCAGCGCAGGAATCTGCTGGCCATCGCGCAGGCCGAGATGCGTCCAGGTTTTCCCCGCATCGGTGGACTTGTAAATCCCATCGCCAACTGAAAGGTCCGGGCGTTGCAGGCCTTCGCCGCTGGCGGCGTAAACAATGTTGGGGTCCGATGGAGCTACGGCGATAGCGCCGATGGACTGCGAGGGCTGATCCTCAAACATGGGCGTCCATGTGCGGCCGTAGTCGTCAGATTTCCAAACGCCTCCATCACCTTGTCCCACGTAAAAAACGTTCGGCTGGCCCGGAACGCCGGTAGCGGCGCGCGTCCTTCCTCCGCGGAACGGACCAATCATGCGCCAGCGCATTTCCTGATACGTGCTTACCGGATATTGCTGCGCATCACTTACGCGCGCGCTCACGGCAAGAATGAACAAGGCAAACAAAGCTAGACCCATCCGCGGAATTCTAAACAACACACACCTCCCCGATTTACGGTGGATAGCATACATAAAAACTCAATGCGAGGCAGGTTAGAAAGTGAGACGTGCGCCTATTTGAGCGGCGAAGGGGATGCCGACGGTGGTGCCGGGGCCGAAGAAGTCTCCCAATGCGCCGCCGGGGAAGCGCAATTGATTGAGACTCGTAATCGGTTTCGTCGTGGTGCAGGCTGGATTCGTGCAGCTGTCCGTGATATTTCCGGCCGCCACTTGCGATTGAGGAACGGGCAAAGCCGCAACGTTCGTCACATAATTCGCGCCTGGATTATTGCGGTTGAAGAGATTGAAAAATTCGATGAACGGTATGAACGTCCAACGCTCGTGGGAATAGATCGGGCGGCTCACTCGTAGGTCAACTTGGATATAAGGAGTTCCCCTCAGTTGATCGAGGTTGGTCGGAACGCCGTTCACCACCGCACGATCATCAACGCTATTGCCTAAGCCAGTGACTGGAACGGTGGTGGTCAAAGTAAAGGCGCGCGCGCTTTCCGCCTGCGTGAGCGTGGTGAGCTCGAATCCGCCGGGAACTTTCAGCGTACCAGCCAAAACGAAACGGCTCAGTACGTCCTCCCCAGATGGGCCGTAATCGCCTTTGCCAAACGGATGCAGCGGATTACAAACACCGTTGACGTAATCAAAGAGCTCACCGAGCACGCAGCCCCAAGTGGAACCCCTCGAAAGTGTGTAATTCGCGACCAGATTAAACCTGCGTGAGACGTTTCCCTGTAGGTGAATCAGCAGAGCGTTGTAGCTCGAGCGGTTGTCCGATTTGAAAACGGTGATGTTGGGAATATTGTTCCGCTGGCAATCGATTGCATCTTCCGATGCAGGACAGTTGTTGCCCGGCGAAAACAGCGGAGAAAACAGTGTGAAGCCTGCTTGATATTGGTAGCGCCGATAGCCGTGGTTGCCCTCTTCGTGCGTGAAATCGGCGCTGAGCATCCATTCCGAATTAAACGCGTGCTGCACGCCAGCGGTGGCGTGAATCGCGTAGGGAGTCTTGTAATGCCGATCGATGATTGCTCCCGATCCAGACACTGTTCCGATCGGGCCGCTAACAGCTGCGGGAGGCAGACAGCCCGGGCCAGTGAGCTCACCGCCGGAGAACTCGCAGGGGCCGGTGGGTTGATTTAGCGCTTGGAAAGCGGTGACCCAACCGTTTTGAGCCAAATCATTGTAGAAAAGTCCGAAGCCCGCGCGAATCACCGTATTCGTAGATTGCCCCGGCGAATATGCGATTCCCAGGCGCGGAGCGACGGCGCCACGGTAATCGTGCGGCACACCGTTAACTAGCGGCATCTGGCCCGCTGCTAGGGTCAGCAGCGCGGGGTTTTCCGCTTGTGAGCGGTCCTGCGAGGTGAAGAGTCCGAACGTGGTGTCATAGCGCAGGCCGTAATTTATTGTCAGATTCGGGCGCACCCGCCAGGAATCTTCGGCAAAAAATCCAAGCCGCTGAACGTTTTGTGAAAAGCTGCCATTGCTTGGCGGAATAATCGCACAGGTTGTGCCCGGCGTGATGTTCGGTGACGGGTTCGGCGAGCACGCCGTCAAGTCGGTGGTGAACTGATTCGGGTCGGCCAAATAATCAGTCGGATTCAGCGCGAACGTTAAGAAATTCTCCGCCGTGTCTGGCAGGGCTCCGCTTAACACCGGCTCGTGTATGAAATCGATTCCGAAACGGGGTACGTGCTGGCCCCAGGAATGCGTTACGGTGTACTTAAATTGATATTTTTGCTGGTTCCGCAGGATGGGGAAAGCGGTGATTGGGGTCACGAATTGGTTGTCGCCAAATGTTTCCAGCCCTGAAATCGTACTCGACGTCGCGGTAAACGGAAAGGCAAGAGCGAATCCCAAGTTTGAATTTCGCGATTCCGTCAAATGCAAACTACTGGCGTCGAATACGAAGGATCCCAGCCAAGTGGAGCTGAACCTATATTGCTCGCTCAGCACCAGGTTCATGTAATTGTTGTGCGATACCGCGCCCGTGGATGGCAGCGCGCCCTGCTGCACGAACGCATTGTGGGTAGTGAAATTGTCCATCGCCGCGCGCAAAAACCATTGCGATTTCGAAGATTGCGCCCAATCGAACCGCGTGGTGGCCAGGTAATCTCGAAACGGAACGGGTACGTTGTTGGGTACCGCAACAGAGTTCACTACCGTTCCATTCACGTCTACCAAACCTTCCGCTGCAAATTGAGACAGCGCGTTGAACTGAGCGAGGCTCACGGGGCTGTACGCGATGCTGGCGTCTTCGTGCACCATTTCGAAGGATGTGAAAAACCAAAGCTTCCCTTTCAGGATCGGGCCGCCAATCGTGCCCACGTAGTTTTGACGGGAGAACGGCTGCTTCGGATTTGGCGGAGGATTGTCGATTGGGAAGCGGGCATTCAGCGCGGCGGCTCGTTCGTAAAAAGCGGCTTCGCCATGCCAATCCTCGGTGCCATGTTTGGTGGTAATCACCACCGAACCGGCCGTGGTGCGTCCAGTATCGGCGTCCATCTGCGCCGTGCGGAAAGCAAACTCCTGTATCGCGTCGGGAGAGAAGTTCTGCAGGAAGCCACCTATGTAATCGTCAGAATTGTCGCCGCCATCGACGGAAAGTTCATTGTTTAGCCCGGAACTTCCGCCGGTGGAAACGGCGGTAATGCGTGCCTTCGTAGGGTCGGACGGCTCAACCGGTTCGGTGCCGGGAACCAAGTACGCGATGTTTGCAAAACTTCTCGCGGCCAGAGGAATTGTTTCCAGGTCCCGCGCCATTACGACTCCCTGATGCACAGCGCTTGTCGCGTCGATCGGCTCAGTGGTAATCGAAGAAGCCTGCGCTTCCACGGTTACTACTTGTTCGATGGGCCCTGGTCTCAACGCAACGGTGATGTCCCGGACAGTGCTGACCACAACGGTCACATCGGAGCGCGCCTCAGCAAACCCCTTCGCGTTCACGACCACGTGATAGATACCCGGAATGAGATTATCGACGCGAAATTCTCCGTGCTCGTTACTCACCGTGTGGATTTCCACCGAAAATTCAGCGGCATGCAGCACAACTGTTGCGGACGGCATGCGCGCCTGGGTCGCATCTTGCACCACGCCCCGTACACTACCCTGGAATTCCTGGGCAGCGCAGTCATGGCAGATCACACACATCGTCGCAGTCAAAACGATGACTTGCCAGCACTTCGAAATTAAGCCGGAGCGCATTGTTTTTATTCAGCGCGCCTCACGCCGCCGCGCGGGAATTTCACACTTTCCTCTTCTCCGGCCTGGGATCGTGGAATAAACCATAGCCCCTGCACACCAGACTTTCCAAACGATTTTCAAAGAACGGCGGCTCCTGCCGATCCCCTTCAACACGGCATTTGGACGCCTTCGCCCCGTAAATCGCTTTCCGCTCAGAGCAATCTCTGGTAGCATGAAACTTCGAGTATTTTGAAAATTTTCCATCTGGAGCAACGCAACAATGGCAATGGTATGTGAACTTTGCGGCAAGAAGCCTCGTTTTGGCAATACGATCAGTCACGCTCACAACGTGACGCGTCGCCGCTGGAACCCGAATCTCCGGCGGGTGCGGACGGTCATCAAAGGTGAGCACAAGCACATTCGCGTCTGCACATCCTGCATTCGTTCCGGCCGAGTGATAAAGGCTGCTTGAAGTTACCCGCGAGGAGTTCCATTTGAAACGGAGAATCCTGGTCCTTGTAGCGGTGGCGGCTTGCGTGTTTGCCGCCGCTTGCAAGAAGGAAGCTGCACCTGGACCCGACGTCTGGGCCACGGTGAACAGCAAGGAGATTTCGCGCGCCCAAGTGGAAAAGTATTTTCGCACGCGCGTGAACGCGGAGGCGCCCGCCCCTTCGCAGGAAGAAGCTCTCTCGCTCAAGCTCAGCATCCTGGACGAATTGATCAACAACGAAATCCTTCTCGAGCGCGCGAGCAAAATGAATTTGATCGCCAGCGATGCGGAAGTGGAGGATAAATTCACGGAATCGAAGAGCCCCTATACCGAGGAAGAGTTTCAGAAGAAGCTGCATGACACGGGTCTGACTGTCGACGATCTAAAGAACGACATTCGCCGCCAGCTTTCGGTCCAGAAACTGCTGAACCGCGAAGTCATCGCGAAAATTTCGATCACCGACCAGGACGTCACCGACTTCTACAACAAGAATCGCGCGCAGTTCAACGTCGCCGAGCCGCAATATCACATCGCGCAAATCGTGGTCACGCCGCATGCCGATCCTTCCGTTCACAATCGCAAGAACGACAAGGCTACCAACGATGCGGAGGCCAAGCGCAAAGTGGCGATTCTCGAGCAAAAACTCGCCGCGGGCGCCGATTTCGGCCAGTTGGCCATGGATTACTCGGAAGACTCCACTGCGACGACCGGTGGCGACCTGGGATTTGTTCCTGAATCCGCGCTCAACCGCTCTGATCCGGCGCTCAAAAAGCTTGTTTTGGGTATGAAGCCCGGCGAGGTAAGCCAACCGATCGCCAACGGGGGCGGTTACCGCATCCTGAAGATGATCGCCAAGGAATCGGCCGGGCAACGCCAGCTATCTGATCCTCAAGTGCAGCAGTCCATTCGCGACATGATGCGCAATCGAAAAGAACAACTGCTTCGCTCTGCGTACATGATCGAAGCACGCGATGAAGCGCACGTCACGAATTATCTAGCACGGCAAATCCTGGAATCCGCAGGAAAACTCCCCGCTTCAAACTAGGGCAATAATTCGCACTTGCCCAGCAATAATCTAAAATCACGAATCGTGAGGGGATTTAGCGGAGAAACTCAAGGCCCAGCTGCGGATTGGTGCGCGCTATTTCAGCGGATTAAATTCGTGCGACGTGGTTAGCCGCGGCTTGCGGTTTGCGCCAGCGTGTGTCCCGCTCGAGGTGGCTTGCAATGCGAGAACGACTAGAGCTCCCGTCAGCGGAGTAAAAACAAAGGAAAGTGCGAAGGTTTTCCAGAATGCGAGTCCTTCTTTGTCGCCCCAGTGGGCAGTTGCTCCGCACAGCATGATCCAGACGAGGGCCGCCGTGCCCAGAACCAGCGCGGCCGCCATCCACACCAAAAAGACGTGAAACATTCTCCCCCCGTGCGGCTCCCAGTCTCGTACCCAGGATGTTCTTGACAATTCATGTTGGCAGCCACCGCAGGCTTTGGGAAGACTCTGTGAAGACAAAACGAACCTAAAAGTAAACGTCGGAGGCTGGAATGGGGTCTCATTTAGAGACTATGTGTGGGAATACTTCGGAGATCGTTCATCAAGAGGACGGAAGATCTATCCTCCTGGGCTGGCGAAATAGCCTTAGACGATGATTGCGACGACTTCGCCGGCATTTACCGTCTGCCCTTCTGAAACAAGCAAGCGCTCGACGGTGCCGGACTTTGGCGAGCGTATTTCGTTCTGCATTTTCATTGCTTCCACGACTATGATTCCTTGTCCTGCAGCCACGGAGTCGCCGGCTCTCACCAGTAGTAGCACGATTTTCCCGGGCATCGGCGCCTTCAGCTGCTGTCGTCCTTCGGCTTCGACTCCTGCGCCGCGATTGCGCTTCCATTTGCGCGGATTGCGGATCGTCGCGTGGAATTCGCGTTCCGCAACGGTGATGCGGAGATTCAATTCGCCCTTGCGTTCCACGCGTGCTTCCAACGAGTTCCCGTCGATCAAGATCGAGTAAATGCCCGGCGAAACCTCTATCGCATCGGCGTCGAGAGCACGTCCATCCATGGTCCACCGCGCGCGCGCGCCCGTGTGAATCATTTCGACGCTGCGCGATTTGCCGTCTAGTTCAATTTCAATTTTCAATGGATTCACTCAGGGCGCCGCTTAAATTTTGCGGTTCCTAATACTCAATCTCGCCTCTCAGTTGCTCGCGCCGCGCTTCGAGCTTCCAACGCGATGCGGTATGTGCCTGCACTGACGTCTTGTCCGCAGAATCCACACTATGCGCCATATGCCAGAGCGCAGCGGCGATTGTTGCCGCGTCTCGTTCGTTTGAAAGAGCTTCTGAGGCTCCGGCCACCGCGATGGAGGCCTTCTTAGATTGAGCAAGAAAATCGTCGAGCCAGCGCGTGTATATTTCGCCTCTTTGAAAATCAGGGGTCGCGAGAATCTGCCGAAAAAGGTCAGAGTTCGTCTTGATTCCGCTCGCGTAAAATTCGGTAAGCGTGCTTTGTAGCCGCGCGATAGCTTCTGCGCGGTCTTTTCCATATGAGATCAACTTTCCTAACATAGGGTCGTATTCGTTCGGCACGGTCCAACCGCTATATACGCCATCATCGAGGCGTATTCCGGGGCCCGCGGGTGCGCGCCAATCAAGTATTCGTCCGGGCGAAGGGAAAAAATTATTGTCGGGATCCTCGGCGTAAATCCGGCATTCGATAGCGTGGCCGCGAAGAACGACGTCCTCCTGTGTGAACGGCAACGATTCGCCGAAAGCAATTCCAATCTGAAGCTTTACTATGTCCTGCGAAGTGACCAGCTCGGTTACCGGATGCTCCACCTGGAGTCGCGTATTCATCTCGAGAAAATAAAAGTTGCGGCTCGCGTCCACCAGAAATTCTACGGTGCCTGCATTCGTATAGGCGCCAGCCTGTGCGAGTTTTACAGCGGCATCGCCCATCGCACGGCGTAGTTTTGGCGTCATGATAGGCGAGGGCGCTTCTTCGATTACTTTTTGATAGCGGCGCTGTACGGAACATTCGCGCTCGCCCAGATGAAGGATGTGGCCGTGGCTATCCGCGAGTATTTGGATTTCAATGTGGCGCGGCTTTAAGAGATATTTCTCAAGATACAGACGTCCATCGCCGAATGCGTTTTGCGCTTCCGAAGAGGCATCGCGCCAACCAGCGGGAAACTCGCTTTCGCGTTCGACCAAACGCAGGCCTTTGCCGCCGCCACCAGCAACGGCTTTCAGCACAACGGGGTATCTAATTTCGCGGGCCGCGTCGCGGGCATCCTCCATTTTCGCGATGGGATCAAGCGAACCGGGGACGGTGGGCACTCCGGCTGCGCGAGCCAAATGCCGAGCCGCGGTTTTTGAGCCTAACTTTTCCATGGCCTCGGCTGATGGCCCAATAAACGTAATACTCGCATCTGAGCAGGCGCGAGCCAGCGCTGGATTTTCGGCAAGGAATCCGTAACCGGGATGGATGGCGTCGCATTCGGCGTAACGCGCTGCACCGATAATTTTCTCTACGACGAGGTAACTTCCGCGCGAGGGAGCAGGGCCGATGGGATACGCCTCATCGGCAAGGCGCACGTGAAGCGAGGCACGGTCCGCATCGCTATAGACTGCGACAGCGCGTATGCCCAGTTCTCTGCAAGCGCGCAGAATACGCACGGCAATCTCGCCACGGTTGGCGATCAAGATCTTCTTGAACATTTCACCTTCGCAAAAGCAGCCGGGATTCTAACATTTTGGCCCTCGCGCGTCTCCGCGCTGCCAGATGCCAATTCCTCCGCAAAGTCTCTCGAATTCTCCGCATCCGACTTACTGAGGTTGGCAAGGGTCGCAGGTACGGCTATGATATCGGTCGCCGGAGTTGCTGAAGATGGTGAGTGCACCAATGAATTTGTCGCTACACGATCAGTGGAAAAAAGCTGCCGCTGAAGCTGCCGCCAAGCTGGTTGAAAGGGGCATGGTCGTGGGACTAGGCACGGGCTCGACAGCCGCGTTTCTGGTTAGCGCTCTTGGCCGACGTGTCGCGGAAGAAAACCTGCGCATCGTTGGAATTCCTACTTCCGAGAGGACCGCGGGGCAAGCACGCTCGCTAAACATTCCGCTCACCACATTCGCCGAACACACCGAAATTGACCTCACCATCGACGGTGCGGACGAAATACTGCCCGGGCCGCTTTACCTCATCAAGGGCTGTGGCGGGGCGTTGTTGCGCGAAAAAATCGTGGCCGCCGCAAGCAAGCGCATGGTTGTGGTTGCGGACGAATCGAAAATTGTTGAGCGGCTGGGCTCGCTCGTGTCAGTCCCGGTGGAGGTTGTTCCCTACGGCTGGCAAGCGACGGAGAAAAAGTTAGCTCGGCTGGACGGCAAACCAACGCTGCGGCTCGGAGGTGACAAGAAACCGTTCGTCACCGATGGCGGGCATTACATCATCGACTGCGCGTTTGGGGCCATGGATGATCCCAAAGAGATCGCGCATCAGCTCGATCACGTGGTGGGAGCCGTGGAGCATGGGTTGTTTTTGAAATATGCTTCCGAAGCTTTTATTGGCAGTCCGGGCGGTGTGAAGGCGTTCAAACGACAGTAAATCGCAGGTACTTTCTGGCCCAGAAAGCGTCTAATCTCAAGAGGGTAGAAATGAAAAACTCTTGGGCATCGGCGGCAGCACTACTCGCCGCTGCCTTGGCTCTGCTTTCTTACACAGCATTGGTTTCGCAAACGAAGGCGCAAGTATCGGGAGCGGAAACGCAACGCAAGCCCGTGATCGTCGAGCTTTTCACGTCAGAGGGTTGTTCCAGCTGTCCGCCCGCGGATGCGCTGTTACACAAACTGCAAGAGGAACAACCGGTAAAGGGAGCGGAAATCATAGCGCTGGAAGAGCACGTGGACTATTGGAATCACGACGGTTGGACGGATCCTTTTTCTTCATCGGAATGGAGCAACCGGCAGGAGGAATACGGCGCTGCATTGAACGAACCTCAGGCATATACCCCTGAGATGGTGGTCGACGGCAAGTCAGCCTTCGTGGGCAGTTACGAACGAAAGGCTGAGCTCGAAATCGAAAAAGCGGCGCACGCTGCAAAAACAGAAGTGACGATTACGGCTGCAACGCCCGAGACGAAGGGATCAAAGAACTTTACCGTATCGGTCGGAACTCTCGCTCAAAATACAGTTAGCGATGTCGCAGGGATTTGGCTGGCGGTGACCGAGGATGGGCTTCAATCATCGGTGAGCCGAGGAGAGAATGCCGGGCATGTATTGCTTCACGCGTCGACGCTTCGATCTTTACACAAGCTCGGGGTTGCAGATCCGAACGGCGCGCCGACTTCTTTCACCGATAGTGCAAATGTGAAATTCGAGCCGAATTGGAAACGTGAAAAGTTGCGCGTGACCGCTTTCGTACAAGAGGAAAAAAGCCGAAAGATCCTCGGTGCAGCGGCCGCAAAAATCACGCACTAGCTAAGTATCGAAAATGCGAAGCACCTTGATGAAGATGGAGAGCAAAATTCTGCCGACCTAACCCTGCGAGAAGGTTCCGACTAAACTTCCGGAAATATTTTCAGTTTTTCGACGCGCAACCCTGTGGATACACGGCATCAAGCGCGCCCCAAAGAGCTTTTAAGCCGCGCTCGGCGGCACACAACACCGAGACTGTGTCGGCGGCATCCTGTTTTGCAAGCCATTCACGCCAGGCGGCGCGATGACGGACGTCGGCTTCCTCATGCACGGCGAAATAGGCCAGGGCACGCGGCTCGGTAATGTCGTAAAAGCGGCGCAAACCGGAAATCTTTTGCGTGGCAATTTCCGGGACCTGGGCTTCGTAGGCGTAAAACGCGGCGACCGCCTGCGCTTTTGAGCCTTGCGCGGCAACTTCGTCGTAAGTATCGAGCAGCGCGGCGATGCCCGGCAGCGGTCGCGCATCTTCCATCGCCGCCTCGCCCACGCCAAGCGACTGCGCAAAGTGCTTCCAAAGCATGGGGTGAGACGCAGCGGGATTGAGCTCCTCAGTGAGATTTTCGTTCACCAGCGCGCGGAGGTTCGCGTCGCCATTCGTGCGGGCCGCGAGCTGCTTCAGATTCTCGGGGAACGAGCGAACGTGTTGGTAGTACTGCTCGGCGTAGAGCGCGAGTGAATCTTTCGAGAGCTTGCCTGCGGTCCAGGCCTGGTAGAAGGGGTGCTTCAGCAAATGATACTTTTCGATCAGCGCGTCAAGCGATTCGACCAATGTTTTCGTCTTAGGGGCGGTCTTAGGCATAGCGTCTCCGGTTTTTAGCGAATAATCGCGGTGAGGCAAACTTCGGCATGCTACCGGAAATCGTCGTAAAAAGCCAGCTTCGGGCATTACGAGCAACAGTTTCGGAACTATTAAGGACGGCTGGAAAGAAGGCGAGATTGAAGGAGGTTTTCTGGCTGCATTGCCAGCTGCAGCAGGAGGGGCCTATTTTCCGACAGGTCTCTTCCCTTAATGTTGCGGCCCCGAGAACGGTTTGGCATTGCAGAGTAGTCTGATGCGCAGAATGTGGACCTTCCGTTTTTCTGCCGTGCGTCAGCTGCTGTTGGCAGCACACGGGCGGGAAAGACTGAGCCACAAGAGCAGCATCAACTGGGCACTGCTGGGCACCCGATGTTTGCCACGGTGGAGGTACCGGATTCGGTAGAGTCGTTCGACGGTCAAGGCCAGCATGGTGAGGAGCCAGCCAATCAGCAGGCTGTTAGCGTGATGATGACAGATATGCTCGAGGCCGTGACGACTCTTAGCGTCGTTGAAGCCTTGGTTCTCGATCTCCCAGCGGCTCTTGGCCATGCGGAATAGAGATGGCGAGCCCACGGTGGAAGAGGCAAAGTTCGTAAGCCAGTAGGCTTGCACCACCGTGCCGTCGGGCTTGTGCTGGCGATAGAAGAAGACCCGCACGGTTTCCCAGTCCAGCGTTTCCCAGGGATCGAAGTCCTCCGCCTCCCACATCTCCACACGATCTGCTCCGTGTTGAAAAACCGTGGTGGGAAGCCCAGAAGGAAAACGCTGCTGGGCGGCGGCGAGTAATTCCGGCAAGTTGTCTTTCAGCCGTGCCACCACTCGCAGACCGAGCTCTCCGGCCGTATGCAGGAACGGCGCGGTAGCAAATTCTCCATCGACGACCACATATTGCGCAAATCGTTTTCCCACGCTCCCGATCACCCGTCGCAACAAGCGCTGCCCGGCGGCGTACTCGCTATCGCCCGGTCCGTAGGGTTCCCCATCGCAGGGCAGCGACAGGCCTGTTCCCACCACGCTGATCATCACCAAAGAATGTTGATAGCCCAGAATCTGTTTCGCGGCGTTCAGCTTCGGCCGACAGAGCTGGCAGCCCCGGTGGGTTCGCCATCCCGCGCCGGTACCGTCCAAGGCCAGGCCGATCCAGCGGCAATCGTCAAAGGCCTTGTTGCGCTTGGCGCCGCGCAGGAGCGAGAGCAAGGCTTGCCGTGTGGGACCGGGATCGAGCCGCTCGGTGAAATAGCCCAACGTATCGTCACAGAACGAAGTGGCGATGGAGAGCGTGCGTCGCGCCGAAGAGTGCACCAGCGCCTCGACTGCGTGAAAACTCGATTGGCGAAGAATTTGACCGATCAGCAGGGCCCAGAGCAGAGCCGAAGCCGGAATTTGGGGTTGTGGCCGACCGTCTCCCGGATCCTCGAGATACCGCCGGAGGCGAAGACGCCGTGTCACATAGTGGAGCAGATGACGTGGCGTCGAACGGTTCATTTTTTCTTTTTCTTGAGCTTCTTGCGCTCCAGCACGAGCAGTTGGGCATTGGCCGCCAACACTTCGCGGACAGCGTCTTGAAATTCCCGTCCCGCCTGGACCCGGCGCCGCACCTCCTCGACCCATTCCTTGGGGATGTGCTGGACACGTTTTTTCCCCTGCACCATAAAGGTTAGTGACCAGACGGGATGGCCGCGGTCCTCGGCACAATGACAGGTGGGTTTGCCACAGCGGAGATGCGTGAGGGAAAGGGAGCCAGGGAGAGCATCCTCAGGGATAGAGAAACGGCGCAGCAGCTGGAACTTGCGCTGACGCAGTCGAGAAGCAAGTGGTCCCAGATCTCGATGAATCATCTTAATGTATTGATACCATAAGACGCAGTAAAAATCAACCCGCATCTGCGAATGCGAAAATAGGAGTCTACTGCCGAAGGGTAGCCAAGAGAGATAAAAGAGCGACCTTGCGGAGGTAGACTGGGCTAGTCCCTATCATTCTTCCGAAACGGCTGCATTACGAGCATTACGAGCATTACGAGTGGCTATTTGCTAAGCCGGCATATCGCTGCGAATAGCCGGTGGCCCTGCTGCCAGCACGCGCGGGAGCGAGTTAGAGTGGGATGTTGCCGTGTTTTTTTCGGGGATTCGTATCCCGTTTGTTTTCGAGGGAGCGGAGCGCGATAATTAGTTTGGCGCGAGTTTGCGCGGGTTCGATGATGGCGTCGATGTAGCCACGCTCGGCCGCTACGTAGGGATTTGCGAAACGCTCGCGGAAGTCTTCGATTTTCTTGCGACGAATTTTTTCGCGGTCGGCTTCGAGGGCGCGATCGATTTCACGCTTGTACACTATATTCACGGCGCCTTCCGGTCCCATCACAGCGATTTCGGCGGTGGGCCAGGCGTAGTTGATGTCGGTGCGAATGTGTTTCGAGGCCATCACGCAGTACGCGCCACCATAGGCTTTGCGTGTGATGACCGTGACTTTCGGCACGGTGGCCTCGGCAAAAGCGAAAAGCAGCTTCGCGCCGTGCTTGATGATTCCGCCGAACTCCTGCTGCGTCCCAGGTAGAAATCCAGGAACGTCTTCAAACGTGATCAGCGGAATATTGAACGCGTCGCAGAAGCGAACGAACCGCGCGCCTTTCACCGATGCGCTGATATCCAGAACCCCTGCCAGAAATGCGGGCTGATTTGCGACGATACCAACAGTTTTTCCTTCGAGCCGGCCAAATCCGACCACGATGTTCTTGGCGAAGTGTTCGTGGACCTCGAAGAATTCGGAATCGTCCGCGATGGCGTGTAGTACGTCTTTGATGTCGTAGGGCTTCTGCGGATCTTCCGGAACGAGCGCGTTGAGCGCGGGATGCGCGCGGTCCCAAGGATCATTTGACGCGCGGCGCGGAGCGTCGTCAACATTATTCGGTGGTAGGTAGCTGAAAAGTTCGCGAATCATGGCCAAGCATTCGGCGTCGTCACGTGAAATAAAGTGCGCCACGCCACTCTTTTCGTTGTGCGTCATGGCGCCGCCAAGTTCTTGCTTGGTGACTTCTTCGTGGGTTACGGTCTTGATGACGTCCGGGCCGGTAACGAACATGTAAGAAGTGTCGCGGGTCATAAAAATAAAATCGGTGATGGCCGGGGAGTAAACCGCGCCGCCCGCGCAAGGTCCCATGATCGCGCTGATCTGGGGGATTACGCCGCTGGCCAGCGTATTGCGAAGAAAAATATCGGCATAGCCCGCAAGCGATTTCACGCCCTCTTGAATTCGCGCGCCGCCCGAGTCGTTCAGGCCGATTACTGGCGCGCCGACTCGCATCGCCAGATCCATAATTTTTGTGATCTTCGAGGCGTTAGCCTCGGAGAGCGAGCCGCCAAAGACGGTGAAGTCCTGTGCGAAAACGTACACTAGGCGGCCATTGATGCGGCCGTAGCCGGTGATGAAGCCGTCACCCGGAGGGCGCTGGGTTTCCATGCCGAAATCGTGGGATTGATGGCGGACAAACTTGTCGAGCTCTTCGAAAGAGCCTTCGTCGAGCAGCAAGTCGATGCGTTCGCGCGCGCTGAGTTTGCCTTGCTTGTGTTCGCGTTCGCGGCGCTCTGCTCCGCCCCCCTCTTCGGCTTCAGCGTTGAGCTTGCGCAATTCTTCCAAGCGGTCGTGGCGCGTTCCGTGCGTGTTTTTAGTTCCCATGGCCAGGGCGTCAGGCTAACACACTGCGGAGAATTTTTCCGTGGCGGAACCCTGGGTTACAGTGTGCCGGTTTCGGGACGACGCGTCTCGGCACCCAACGCCGGCGGCAGGTCCTCGTCTTCGCAGGCGGGCGAGCCTTGTGTCTTCGGCGTGGTGGTGATCGTAATCACGCTGATCAAAATGAGCAGCGTTCCGAGCAGCGTGCGAGGGCCGATCGTCTCCTTGCCGATAAAGTATCCCACCGCGACAGCAACCACCGGGTTGACGTAAGCGTAGGTCCCGACTTTTGTGGGAGATTCATAGTGCAGCAGCCAGACGTAGGCGGTAAATCCCGCGATGGAGCCGGCGATAATCAAATAAATTAGCGACCACCATGCGGTCCAGGAAACCGCCTGCACGTGAAAACCTGAGAATTCATGCGTCAAGGCGGCGAGAACGAATAGCTGAAGTCCTCCCGCGAGCATTTGAGCCGCCGCGCTCATCGGTTTCGACGCCGGAAGCGGGAGGCGGCGCGTCAGAATCGTCGCAATAGACCAAGTGAAAGCAGCGAGCAGCAAACCGAGCGCCCCCGCACGATTGATGGGCACTTCTCCCAAAGAAAAAGAATGATTTATCAGAACGGCAACGCCGCAAAGGCCAACCAGAAGCGCGAGGCCCAGGCGAACAGTAAGCCGTTGCGTGCGCAGGAAGATGATTTCAAGCAGCGTGATAAATACGGGAATGGTTGCGAGCACAACGGCGGCAATCCCTGACGGGATGCGCTGCTCGGCCCAGAAGAGGCAGCCGTAATCGAGCAAAAATTAATGCGCCTAGGAAGGTCGCCGCTACCCACTCGCGCCGAGCGGGTGCGGGAGTGCCGCTAACACGCAACCATCCGTACAGAAAGATCCCTGCTGCTGTGAAGCGCATCCCCGCCAGCAGGAACGGTGGAACTTCGCGCACCCCAACGCGAATAGCGAGAAACGTCGAGCCCCACACGAAGTAAATGATGGCGAACGCCAGAAGAATCTTCCACGAAGGTGGCCGAGCAGTCTGCAATTTGATCTCGGCTCATCGTAACTCGCGAGACTGTCCGTCTATATTTAGAATTTAGTTTTTCGATCTCGAGGGAAGAGACATTTTGGTTCTCGGATTATCGCGAGCGTGCGCTTGTTTGGCTGCCGGGGAGTTTACTCCCTGCAGGCGTCCGGTTTAGCTGGCACGCTCGCCGGAGCCGGCAACGGGGCGAGGCTGTATTTGACAAGGAGCGCGTTCACTGAGCCGAATCCGTGCGCGGCCAGATCGCGCCATAGGGCGATATTTTTATTTAAGTTGGCGCACGTTTCGTCCAAGGCTGATTCGGCGGTGTGCGATGGAGCTGCGTCTCCACTTTGAATCATGAATGAGATGCGAGCCAGGTCACGGTGAGCCGGCCCGATTCCCGGAGCCATGAACGTGCCCTCTTGAATCAGCGCAATCTTCTTGTCGAGGTCCTTCAGAGCGTCCGCTAAATCCTTTCCTTCCGGGATTTGGGCGGACGCGGCCGCAGCGTCCTTCGCTTGCGCGTTTTGTTCAGGCTCAGCGGCGACGTCCTTTGCAGGGGGGCTCTGCGTGGCAGCATCCGAGGCGTTGGGCTGCGGAGCTGGTTTCGGCGCTTCGTCGGTGATTCCTTTTCCCGGCGGATTCTGTTTTTTCTCCGGCGGTTGATGTTGCTTCATAAAACCTTCGAGACTCTTCTGACGCTCGTCGATTGCTTTACGTATCGGAGCGACGGCGAGATAGGCCTGGTAACTTGAGGCCAGTCCAGTGTCGATTCTGTTCAACGCGTCCAATTGTTTTACCAAATCGGTTTGTGGGACGTGCACGCGCGGGTCGAGAGTGATTGTCAATGGCTGCTTCATCAGCACGCCATTGGCAATGAGCACTACTTCGTACTGTCCGGGAACGGCAATCGGGCCGAGGGTTTGCTCGCGCGGAGTGTCTTCGGGAATCGCGTGGTCGGAAATCGTGTACTCGATGTAGTCAAGAATGTTCCCGTAGTAGCTGAACGGTAGAGTCTTGGGAGAATCGTAACGCAGATCCCAGACGAAGCGGTTGTGTCCCACATTTTTCGAAAGGGCGGGCAAAGGGCTAAACCAATAATCGGGAACGTTTTTCGGAGTGTTATCCGGCGCAGGCGGGATACTGGTAAATCTCCGCCCGAACTTTCCTTGCGCGTCGTGGATCTCAAGCGTGATGACGCCATCCGGAACGGACTTTAGGTAGTAATCAAGAATCGCGCCGTCCGGCGGATTTTTCCCCGCGGGCGTTTCGGGTGGTAGGGGAGTTTCCTGGTCGTTATCCCAGCGAACACGAACCGCTTGGGATGGCCGCATCAAATACGCGTTCGCGCTGGTTACTCCCGCGCTGGCCTGCCGAAGAGGCGACAGGTCATCGAGAATCCATATGGCGCGGCCGTAAGTGGCGGCGACGAGATCGTTGCCGTGCACAGCCATGTCACGCACGTCGGAGGCAGGGAAATTGAGCTGCAATGATTGCCAGTGAGCTCCGTCGTCGAAAGAGACGTACAGTGCGTTTTCCGTGCCTGCGTATAACAATCCTTTGCGCACGGGATCTTCGCGAACCACGCGAGCGAGCCAGGTATCCTCGAGGCCTTCGGTGATTTTTTGCCAGGACTTGCCGGCGTCGCGAGTGCGATAAATATAAGGATGTTTATCTTTGGCCGCTTGGATTACGACGTAGGCCGTCGCCGCGTCGTAATGCGAAGGTTCTATCGCGACGATCGCACTTTCAGCGGGCAAGCCGGCGGGCGTGACGTTTTGCCAGTTCGCGCTGCCATCCTGAGTGAGTTGAATCAGCCCATTGCTGGTCCCCGCCCAGATCACGGCGGCTTGCAATGGTGAAGGCATCATCGCCATAATGGCTGCACGCCGACCAGGGCGCTGAAGTTCGAACTCTTTTTCATTGGCGTCTGCGCCGAATGCATTCATCTCGTCGGTGTCCCTATCAACGCTGGACGAAATACTCTCGTCAGTCTCCGGTGTGTGACCCGAGGCGCCAGCAGGCGATTTATCACCGCTCGCAGGAGCACCCGGAGGAACCGTCAGGTCGGGGCTGATTGTTTGCCAACTATTCCCTTCGTCCGTGGTTTTCAAAACAAACTGAGCGCCGAGATAAAGCGTTTTGGGATCCTGCGGCGAGAAGACCAGCGGCGGCATCTGCGTGCTGCGGAATTTTTCGGTGCGCACGAATACGTGAGTGATCTGGCCGGTGGTTTTATCGAAACGCACAACGCTGCCGTACCATCCGCCTGAATATATGATGTTTGGATTCGCTGGATCAGGAGCGATGTAACAAAATTCAAATCCGCCACTCGAGAACCAATCGCGGAAGCTGATCTCGCCGTAGTCACTGCGATTCGGGACCACCACTGTGCCGCTATCCTGCTGCGGCGCGTAAGAATAGTAGGGAAACTGGTTATCGGTGATCACGTGATAGAACTGACCGGTCGGCTGGTTGAACCAGCTGCTCCAGGTTTTCCCGCCGTCCACGCTGATGGTGGCGCCTTGATCGACACCGAGAATCATGCGCTCGGAATTCTCGGGATCAATCCAAAGCACGTGATAGTCGTCGCCGCCCGGTGCACCCTTATAGGCCGTAAAATTCTTCCCGCCGTCGGTGGAGCGATAGGTCGTGGTTTGCATTACGTAAACCGTGTCCGCGTTATTGGGATCGACAAAAACGCGGCTGAAGTAGAGATTGCCCACCACGCGTGAGTCCGTCGTAATTTTGTGCCAACTCTGTCCGCCATCGTCGGAGCGGAACAGGCCGGGTTCGGTGATGGCGAAGACGCGCTGGCCGTGAGTGCCGGGAGCGACTGCCAGTCCGATGCGGCCCAATGGTTCATCCGTCGGAAAGCCTGTGGTGGGAAGTTCCTTCCATGTGGCGCCTTGGTCCTCTGATTTATAAATCCACGAATCCGGCTTTCGAACTTCCGGAGGGCCAGTGAAAAAATCGAACGGCTTCCAGAATGCGGTGAAAAGCACGCGAGGATTGTTGGGATCGGCTACGGTGTCCGCGGCGCCTGCGAAGTCGTCACGATAGAGCGTCTTCGTCCACGTCTTCCCGCCATCGGTGGATTTGAAAATCCCGCGCCAGGGACTTGCTGGGGCCACGCCGAGAATAGGATGGCCGAGAGCGCCTACTACCAGAATATTGGGATCGCGCGGGTCAACGATGATCGAATTGATGTAGCGAACATCGGACAGGCCGATGCGCGTCCATGTTGCGCCCGCGTCCGTGGATTTGTACATGCCGTTGCCGTCGGTTTGCTCGCCGGTGCCGACGTACACGATGTTGGGATTCGACGGCGCAATTGCGACCGCGCCAATCGAGGCGACGTGCTCCTCGTCAAAAATCGGCTTCCACACTCGGCCAGCACTCGTAGTTTTCCACACGCCACCGCCCGGAGTGCCCATGTAATACACCGCGGGGTCGCCCGGAATTCCAGCCACTGCGGAGACGCGGCCCCCGCGATACGGTCCGATCGAGCGCCAGCGCATTGCGGAATAGAGGCTCGGATCGACTACAGGTGGAGTTTGCTGCTGAGCGTGCGCGGTTGAAGCCGAAATCGCGAAGACAAGAAACAAGATGCTTAGATTGCGCTGGGTGCGAATCAAGTCTCCCTCCGTCAAGATTCAGCAGTGTACCACTGCTCGCGGCTGCATTAACTGTGCGTGGTTAGACGCAGGTCGAGACTTGTAGACAGCTTCGAAGGTTCGATTCGCCGATTAAAATTTCCGCGCTTTATGCCCGGTGGAGGCAGTTCGAACGGAAGGCTTCAGTGCAGGCCTGACCAATCGTCGGCGAGGAGGATTGAGTTGCTGGGGTTGGAAGGATCGTATTTCACGCTGGCGGTTTGGCCCGCGGCGATGCGAGTCAGGTGCAATCGCTCTTCTAGGCCGGTCACGTCCTGAGCGGTTTCGTAGGTGACGCCTGAAATTGAGTACGTGTAATAAAGGAGTTTTTGCGTGCCGTTGGCGCCGGAGCGTTCAGGCTGGCGTTTGACGCGAAGGCCTGCCGGTTTCTCCGCATGAGAATCGCGGGCATGGTCGACGATCTCAAGAATTTGGCCTTCGACGATGCGTCCCACGCGATTTAAAAACGCGCAGCGCTGGCGTTCGATCTCGCCAGGATCTTCCGGCTTGCGCCGCAGCCAGAAAATAATCCCGGCCAGCGCCAACGCCGCGAGGGCCGCCAGTGGAAGCCAATTGTGCCAGTCTCTGAGAAGTTCTTTCAACGCTCGCCTCGCGCGCCCACGGCAGAATTACGTCAGGGCAGATCCAGCTCAGTTTTCCGCGTCTTCAACCGGGCCGATCACGGGATTGCGCAGCGTGCCGACGCCGCTGACGCTCACTTCCACCACATCACCTGCCGCTAGTAAACCCACGCCGGAGGGTGTGCCCGTCGCAATCACGTCTCCCGGTTCCAGCGTCATCACCTGTGCGATGTAGCGAATTATAACATCAAGAGAAAAGACCATTTCCGAGGTGTGTCCAGACTGTTTCCTGATTCCATTCAGGAAAGTCTCGAGCGTGACGTCTGCTAAGTCGAGGGATGTTTCGATAACCGGGCCCAGCGGACAGAATGTGTCGAAACCTTTGCCGCGCGTGAACTGGCCGTCCCGGCGTTGCAGGTCGCGAGCGGTGACGTCGTTGAGACAGGTGTATCCCACAATGTAAGCGAAAACATCCTTATCGGCCGGCAGAATTCTGAAGCGGCGGCCGATGATCGCAGCCACTTCGCCTTCGAAATCCACGCGCTCCGAAATACGCGGCAAAACGATGGGCTCGTCCGGCCCGATCAAAGACGACGGCGGTTTGAAGAAAATCAGGGGCTCTCTGGGTACATCGTTGCCCAATTCTTTGGCGTGCTCCGGATAATTTCGGCCGATGCAAACAATCTTGCTGGGCGTGACAGGCGGAAGAAGTTTTACGGAATTTAGCGGCCAGGAAGAACCGGTGCGTTCGCGTTCACCCCAGAAATCGCCGCGGATCTCGTAAACCTGGTTGCCCTCAATAATTCCATTGCGGACTTCGGGATGGATTTGATGGACCGAGCGGTCCACTTGATTCGCGGAGAAGTTGGGCGTTTGAAAGCGGCAGAGCTTCATCGATGATGAGGGCTCGGATCGTGGTGGTGTCGGCGAACTTCGATGGCCTGATGCCTTGCATGTAGGACCATGCCGCCGACCCAGGATACCACGGCGAAAACGCCATAGATCACGGCACCTTCGATCAGCGCATGAAAGGGTGTGTGTCGCAATACCTCGAAAAGATTGCGGAAAAACATCCCGGCGATGTAGTAAGCCACCACGAACATGCTCCAAGCGAGCATTGCCGAGGTGAACATTTGAACCGGACGTCGGTAGAAGCGCACGATCGGAATCAGCATGAAAATCACGAACAGGCCACAAAAGGCCGCGTTCCTTTCCAGCGCGTGGTTATCCAGCCGCGCCATTCGATTTGCGGCCACCAGAGCACCCAACATCACGATTACAAGCAGCGCGCCGGTATACAGTCCGGTCCGCAGAGCGGGGCGAGGCGATGATTTGTCGGTTTTTGTCCCGATCATTCGATCAATGGGAGAATTTCCGGTCATGGCTTTTCCGACTGACCTTCCACCGGAATGCTGCCAGTGGCGGGCCCGCTGGCGGGACTTTCATTGCCTGCACGGTCCACCGCGGTTGCAGTGTACTCGTAACGACGGCCGGGCGTCGTATTCATATCGCGAAATGTTGGCGTAAGCAGCAATTCCGAGTTCAAGCGTGTTCCGGGCGCGCCGTCCTGCTCACTGCGATAGACGTTGTAACCCGCTATGTCGGTTTCAGGATTGATGGCCCAGGAAATATCAAGGTACACGGGATTTCCACCCTGCGCCGGCACGAGCACGACGGTCACATTTTGCGGCGCCGCCGGTGGAAAAGTGTCGCGTGGCGCAACGACGGCCAGGTTCGAGTCGGCTGATTCGAGCGCCACATCGACATAGTGTGCAAGACTGCGCACCGAATACACGTAGGTCTTGCCGAACTCAACTTGCATGTCATAGAAAGGAGGCTCGGCCGATTCACCCATGCGCGCGAGCGGAGCTTTCAATTTAGGAACTCCACGAGTGGATCCGGATGCGTCCGGCGGTGCTCCCGGTTGCAACTCGGGCACTGCTTCGGCGCGATAAATGTGGTAGGCCGCGATTGGCGGAGCGGCGCCAACGAGTGTTTTTTGCGGCGGAGTCCAGCGAAGGATGATGCCGCTATGGGTGACTTCGGTCCTAAGGTTTGCGATCGGGTCGGGCGCGGGATAAATCCGCACGGTGGCGCGATTCGAGTCTGCTGATCCCCTTTTAACGGACGCTCGCGTGCGGACTGAATACGATGCTATCCAGCCTGGGTGCGGACCCAGATCGCTCGCGTCGAGCGAATTTACGACGCGAACATGATTTTTCTCGGAATAATGCCCGACCATGGCCGGAGGAATTGTGAGAACCAACGATAGTGGTTCCGCGGATCCGGAAGCTGCGGAGGTAGCGGGAACAGGCTCGAAAGCGCGATAAATCTCAATTGCGGGAGTTTGTTTCAAAGGATGATGATCGACGGTATCTTTCGGCGGCGTGAACGTGAGGATCACATCACTTCCCTGCTGTTGGGCCGCCAGATCGGTGATCGCGGTGGGAACTTGAGGCTTGCGCTCGATGGGTTCGCCGGGCGCAGCGCAACCCGCGAGCCAAATTGACGAACTCAGGAGTGAAAACGAAAGTATGAAGGCGAAAAGGAACGGGGCGCGTGTTTCGCAGGCGGGGCTGGAAGTCTGTTCCCCTGTTTCTTGTTCCATTTGCTTTTTTGTTTTCTAAAGAATGTAGCGGCTCAGGTCCTGGTCCTTCACGATATTCGCGAGCTGTTTCTGAACGTAAGCGGCGTCCACTTTCACGTTCTTCTTTTTCATCTCGGGAGCCTCGAAGGAAATTTCTTCGAGGACCTTTTCCAGAATGGTATGCAGCCTGCGCGCGCCGATATTTTCGGTCTGTTCGTTTACCTTGGCGGCGAAGCGCGCGATGGTTGCGATGGAGTCGTCGGTGAACGACAGTTTCAGCCCTTCCGTGTCGAGCAGCGCAATATATTGCTTGATGAGCGCGTTCTTGGGCTCGGTAAGGATGCGAACGAAATCGGCTTCGGTGAGTGAGCTGAGCTCGACTCGAATCGGAAAGCGCCCCTGTAGCTCCGGGATCAAATCTGACGGCTTGGTGGTGTGGAAGGCGCCCGCAGCGATGAAAAGGACGTGGTCGGTGCGAACCATGCCGTAGCGCGTGTTTACCGTGGTTCCTTCAACGATAGGGAGAATGTCGCGCTGCACGCCTTCGCGCGAAACATCCGGCCCATGACCAGCTTCGCGGCCGGCGATTTTATCGATTTCATCGATGAAGAGGATGCCCATCTGTTCCACGCGGTCAACGGCTAGCCGCGTTACCTGGTCCATGTCTATCAGGCGATTCTCTTCTTCCTGAATTAAGTAATCGAAGGCTTCGGCCACGGTCATCTTCCGTTTCTTTTTTTGCTGGCCGAAGAAACCGGAGAGCATGTCCTTGACGTTGATGTCCATTTCCTCAACGCCCTGATTAGTGACGATTTCAAAGGCAGGCATCGAGCGCTCGCGCACTTCCACTTCCACCATGCGCTGGTCCAGTTTTCCCTCGCGAAGCTGCGCGCGGAGTTTGTCGCGGGTACGCTGCAGTTGTTCGCGGCGCTGGGCTTCCCCGGCGGGATTAGCGTCGGCAGGAACCGGCGAGGGCGGCAAGAGCAGATCCAGCAGGCGTTCTTCTGCGGATTGTTCGGCGCGCTCGGCTACTTCATCCAGTTTTTCTTCGCGGACCATATCGATGGAAGTTTCCACCAGGTCGCGCACCATGGATTCCACGTCGCGGCCCACGTATCCGACTTCGGTGTATTTCGAGGCTTCTACTTTCACGAACGGGCAGCCCGCTAGACGCGCAAGGCGCCGCGCAATTTCCGTTTTCCCCACGCCGGTCGGACCGATCATCAGAATGTTCTTTGGGAGAATTTCTTCCGCAAGTTCAGGCGTCAGCTTTTGCCGGCGAACGCGATTGCGCAGCGCAATGGCCACGGCCTTCTTGGCAAGATTCTGGCCCACGATGTATTTATCGAGCTCGATAACGATTTCTCGAGGCGTCAGCTCGTCGAACGAGGGAAGCGGTTCGGGCTCGGCCGCCTGCGATTCACCTGCCAAGTAGATCACCATGTCTTTCTCCGACTTTCCGGTCATAGTTCTTCGATGCTGAAATTCGCGTTCGTGAAAATGCAAATTTCGCTGGCGATGCGCATGGCCTCTTGCGATATATCTTTTGCGCTGAGCTTCGTGAATTTCGAAAGCGCTCGAGCTGCGGCCAGCGCGTAGGAACCGCCCGAACCGATGGCGCAAATGCCGTCGTCCGGCTCGATCACGTCACCACTGCCGGAAAGCAGGAATGTCGATTTTGTGTCCGCGACAATCAAGAGCGCTTCCAGGTGGCGCAGAGAACGGTCAGTGCGCCAGTCCTTGGACAACTCGACAGCTGCACGTGGCAAGTTGCCATGAAACTCCTGAAGCTTGTTCTCGAAGCGTGAGAAAAGCGAGAGCGCGTCCGCGGTGCTTCCGGCAAAGCCCGCGATAATCTTGTCATTGTAAAGTCGGCGCGTTTTCTTAGCGTTGTGCTTAATCACACTTTCGCCCAAGGTTACTTGGCCATCAGCGGTGAGCACGACTTTGTTGTCTTTCCGCACGCACAGCACCGTTGTGCCGTGCATCGGTTCACTATTTCGCTTCGTCGGCATCACATGATTATACCCCGCGCGCGCGGCATCGGCCAATTACCTACGCATCCCAGTGAGTAAGAACCGGATTGCCTGTGGACGGATTTCAGCCAAGGCACATCACAGCGCTCCAGAACGGGTCTGCGTTATCTTGGCAACATCTTGCAATCGGTAAAATCGTCCAACCGGCACGCCAGGACTTTTCATGGCTCTTTCGCCAGCCACAAACAGTCGGATAAGAAACGTAGAAAGAGACTGCCGCGAAGGCGTGGTTTCGCGAGCTGCGAAACCATCTCCTATTCATCTGATAATGCGGGGTATAATTAGATGTGTCGTGTCGGTACACAGAGTGCGCCATTCTGGCACACCACCTGCCCTTACGGCAGTGTACCCGCCAGCGTAATCCCAAGGATTCTGCGGTTTACTCAAGGAGAGAGAAGACATGAATAGGAAACAGAAGGGTTTCTCGTTGATCGAATTGTTGATCGTCGTCGCGATTATTTTGATCATCGCGGCTATCGCTATCCCGAACTTGCTGCGCGCCCGCATGGCGGCCAATGAGGCCTCCGCGGTCGGCTCGGTTCGTACCATCAATACTTCGGCGGTCACCTACGCGTCCACCTGGGGCGTTCAGTTCCCAGCGTCTATGGCCGCGATGGGCGGCGCACCGGGCGGCGTTGCAGTTTGCGGCGCGGCTCTATTGATTGACCCCCTGCTAGCCGGTGCAACTGCGGCAGCGACGGCCAAGAGCGGTTATTTCTTCACCTATGTTGGCGCCACGGCAACTCCGGCAGTCGGCGGATGCACGGGCTTCCAGACCTACACGATTGTGGGACAACCTGCCAACGTGGGACAGAGCGGTCAGCGCGGGTTCTTCAGCGATCAGAGCGGCGTCATCCGTTACACCACCGACGGCAGCGCTCCGACAGTCGCCAGCCCTCCGCTCCAGTAGTTATCGGCATTATTTTCATGACCAAGGGGGAGAGCAATCTCCCCTTTCTCATTTTCCGCTAACCGCAAAACCCGCTAGTCAAGCTTCTCAGTCCGCGTTCCTCTCATCAGAAGAATTCCGTCCAATCGGGCACCGATGCTGCTGCCATGGATGAACTTTTTTGCGAGACGGGCGCGGCCCTTGACCAGCTTTATGAACGCGCGGCTATATAGTCCCTAACGAAATGGAGGGCTATTCCATCGAGCAGATTTCGCACTATCGCATCCTAGAAAGATTCACACTTCTGCAATCTAAGTTCGTTGTGGCGTCCGCCGCCGGGGGATCCACCCTATCCAGCTTCGACATGCCTTACGGCATGCAGGCGCCCAAATTCACTCCCGATGGCAAAGCCATCGCCTTCATGCTTACCCGCAACCGCGCCACGAATATTTGGGAACAACCGCTCGCGGGAGGTCCTCCAGTCCAAATTACGAAATTCCCCAGCGGCCAAGTGTGTGCCTTTGCATGGTCCGTGGACGGAAAACAGCTGGCCTCTTCGCGCGGCCAAAACAAGACCGACGTAGTCATGATGAGCAATTTCCGCTGAATTTCCCGTCCAACCGAAATAAAGGAAGGATTCGATCGGACTCAAGTCAGGAACGAAGTTAAACGGTAGAAGAAATCGCAGAACGGTAAATCTAGTTGTCCGCGTCTTTGGCCGAACTCTTCGACTTTTTGTCTTTCGATTTCTTGCCCACTTTGGCCCAGCGCTCGTCGAGAGATTCCTTGGTGAAGAGCGAATCGGAAAGATTCGTGTTGTAGTCGCACTTATCGAAGAAGACCTGGTAAATCTTGATTCCGTTGCGCTCGCGAGTGATTTGGAACGGAGTTTCAATGCCGGAGAAGGGGTGGAAGTTCGAGTAGTATTCAATTTCTTCGGTACGCATGCGCGTATTGGCATTGCGCGTATCCACCACCTTGCGAAGCGGCAGGTGCGACGATTGCGAGATGGCAATTCGAATCGTGCGGTTGTCACTATCCACTAACTCGACCCAGTCGACCTCGTGCAGATCCACCACATCGGGGCCGCCGTAGCGAAAGATCATATCCGGCTCGTGGATTCGATGGCGGAGTATGTTGTCGATGTCCTTCTTCATGTCTTCTTGATAGCGCGCAAGGTCGCTGGCCCGCGCCTCGGTGACGCCGCCCCGGTCGAGATCCCAGCCTTTGTCTCCGTTGTACACCTCGATGATATTGCGCTTGGGAAGATTTTCCTGGCGGTCTCTGAACGGCGGAACGGGAACCGCGTAGTCAATGAAGTGTCCGAAGCCGTTGAGTTCACCGGAATGTCCGAACTGGCTCAAACGGCCGGTGCAGGTGAGGTCATGAACGTTTAGGTACGCGGCGCCTCCCAGCGCCTCGATGGCCTGCTGCAAAAGTTCTTTGGCTTTGGCAGCGCTTTGCGCCGGCATCAAAACGTCGGATTCTTGCGTGGAGTATCTGGCCATCCCCGAAAGGGACGCAGCCATAAGAATTGCCAACCCCACCAGCGCGCGAGCGGTTATCCGCAAAGGACAGAACCTCCATTCACGTTGATTACTTCTCCGGTGATGAAGGTTGCCAGGTCCGATGCGGCGAAAAGGATCGGCCCCGCAATTTCTTCCGCCGTGGCCGGCCGTTTCAACGCGATGGGCGCCACCGCCGCCTTTATCAGCGCCTTTTTTCGCAGAACGGACGCGGACATATCCGTGTCCACCCAGCCCGGCGCCACGCAATTCACCAGAATATTATGCCCGGCAAGCTCGGATGCGAGCCCCTTGACGAAACTGATGATGGCGCCCTTGCTCGCGCCATAATGTGAATGAAACGCCTCGCCGCGCTGTCCGGCCGTGGAACTGATGGCTACGATGCGCCCGCCCTTCTGCGCGATCATATGCGGCACCGCGTAATGAATCACGGCGTACACGCTCTTTAGATTTACGCGCATCATCTCATCCCATTCGCGTTCGGTGAGCTTTCCAATGGGCGTATCCTGCTCATTCCAGATGCCGGCGTTTGCCACCAGGATATCCAGCCGGCCGAGGCGTTCACGGGCAAAGTCGACCAGCTTCTTCGCGTCCGCCATTTTGCCCAAATCGGCTTTGAACGATTCCACACGCGTGCTGTGCTTGCGGCTTTCCTGCTCCACCTGCTCGGCGGCTTCGCGATTGCGATGATAGTTGAAGACTACGTCGGCTCCCGCCTGCGCGAAGAGTTTTACGGTTGCGGCGCCAATTCCGCGTGAGCCCCCGGTTATGATTGCAGCCTTTCCAGCCAGCGAGATCATTCGTCCCCCAAGAAAATAGCTAGAAGCCTAGACAACAGAAGCGACAGCTAAGCAGATCATGTTTGGGTTCGTGTCCATGGAGTTTCAGGTATCTGATGCTTATGAATGCACCGGCGCCTTGCGTGCCACTTCCACCAGCTCACGAAACAAAGCTTGTGCTAGCCGATCCGTCTCGACCATGCGCTCGGGATGCCACTGCACTCCCGTGACCCAGTTTGCGTTGCCCGTCCACTCGACGGCTTCAATCACTCCATCTGATGCTTGCGCCGTGACGCGAAGATTGCGGCCGGATTCGAGCACCGACTGATGGTGCGAGCTGTTCACGCGCCCTTCATTCTTTCCGGCCAACTGCGCCAGACGCGAGCCCGGCTCGATTCGAACAAGATGAAACGGTTCCGGCGCGCCTTTTTCGCCGTCCGCCCATCTGTGCTGGATTTCGGTCCGGACTTCGCTCGAAATGTCTTGGATCAGCGAGCCCGATAGGAATACATTCAGACTCTGCAGGCCGAAACAAATCGCCAGGACAGGCTTGGATTCAGCGAAAGCATTTTCGAGCAAGGCTGAATCTGTTCGTTCGCGGTCCGGATCGCTTTCCGCGCTTTCCGGGTGGCGTGCAGCGCAATAGCGCGCGGGTTCGATGTCCGCCGGACTACCGGGCAGTACGATTGCATCGAGCGAGCGAGCTTCCGTTTTCAGTTTTTCTGGCGCAAGCGCAAGAGAGATTTCGACCGCTATCCCGCCAGCAAGGCGGACCGCTTCACAGTATTTTTTGTATTTAGCACGCTCGCTGCTAAGTTCTTCTCTTCGTGTGCGATAGGGGATGCCAACACGTGGTTTTTGGCTGGGTTCGGCGGCCATAGAGAGCCCATGCTACCATTGACAGTCCACTCCGGCAACCGCAAGCGGGTCGAGTCGAAAGAGCAGATGCAAGCGCTAACTGATGTCCGCGATTCTAAATGCAGCGAATCAGTGGCAATCTCCAGCAGAGTTAGAACGTGTTCACGGTCATTCGCAACATCGGTAGAGCCGATTGCGAGCGCCGGGACGGCGAGGCCGGCTTCCTCGGCGGATTTGTTTCCAGCCACTTCTCATGGTTCTGCTTCATTTGTTCGATATGATGCGGAATATGACGTTCCTGAATCTCGATCCATTGAGCCAGGCTCAAGCGCCCTTCCGTGGGATGCTCCACAGTGTGCTCCCAAACCTGCTCCGGCACGGTCACCAGCAGCTGGTAGGTCATCCTCCGAAGACGTCTGATAATTTCAAGCGCCTCGCGTGTGCTTTGGTGAAAGTACCCGAGCGCACCGGCCCATCGCGCTCCATCAAATTTCAGGACAGGACTTCCGGGCTCAGCTATGAAACGGCGGCAACGAACGTACGCACTTGCTTCGCTGTCCGCTAGGTGCAGAATAATTTCGTGGATGCTCCAGCGGCTTGGGGCGGGCTTATAAAGCCACATCTTCTTGGGAAACTCGCGCAATGCGGCCGACAGTAACGCCGGTGCGCGACCGAAAGATTCCAATTGTTGTCGTCGCATCCCACCGTTCATAGACACCTCCCGCATTATTTCCTTAGACGTGGCAATCTGCACTTTCGCTGCCAGTACCAATTGAATAAACGAAGAAAAAGCGTCGGTTGTTCCGACAAGGGAGCAAATTGTCTGCAAGATGATTAGCTAGCGTCTCTCTCGGGGAAGACAGTGTACGCAGATGGGACAAAATTCATGGTTGGTTTTCGATAATGCGACACGCTCGCCACGCTAACCGTGCAGTTTCGTATAGGCCTCCGCAAATCTGAAAGTAACTTATACGAAATGCGGGAGACGCTAAAAGACGGCGGGAGGCCCGGAAACAGTCATCTTAGCGTCGCGCAACCGACAAATGGCGCGAATATCGCCCGCCAGGTAAAGCGAACCAGTGGCGAATACCGCATCGTCAGGGCCGGCAAGCTCAATCGCGCGCTCGAGGGCTCGGCGCGGGTCGGGAATCACGAGTGATCGCTTCGCAAAATGACCGGCGATTTCCAAAAGCAGCGAAGCGGAAATTGCGCGAGCCTGGCGCGGTTCCGTAAAAATAACTGCCTCCGCATGCGAGAAAAGCAAGCTCGCGATTTCGTCTACGGCTTTATCGCGCATTGCTCCGTAGACCAGGAATATGCGGCGTCCGCGAAAATTTTCTTCCCAAAATTTCAGAAGTTCACGGGCGCCGGCGGGATTATGTGTGCCGTCAAGATATAGGTCCGGCCGCTCGCTAATGCGCTCGAGACGCCCCGGCCAATACGCTGTGGCAATTCCACGCACGATTGCTTCGCGGCCAATCGAAAAACCTTTTTCGGCGAGAAGGCGGGCCGCAGTGGCGGCTGCCAGTGCGTTTTGAATCTGGAAACGCCCTGGCAGTGAAGGTGCGATCGCGATTTTATCAGGTGCTTGCGTGGAAACCGCGATTGCGCTGTACAGCCCACCCGACGCTTGCAAGTTCTCAATGTGCCAAGCGGAATCAAAATCCACCAGCCGGGCGTTCATTTCCTTGCAGCGTGCGACGATTACTGCTCGGGCTTCCGGACGTTCGACTGAGCTTACGACCCTCGCGCCCGATTTAATGATCCCCGCTTTTTCCGCGGCAATTTCTTCGATCGAATGCCCCAGGTAATTCTCGTGGTCGAAATCGATCGGCGTGATCACGGCGACCTGGGGTGAAACAATATTGGTCGCGTCAAAACGCCCGCCCATGCCGGTTTCATAAATCGCAAAATCAACATGCTGGTCCGCAAAGGCAACAAACGCCATAGCCGTGACGCATTCAAAAAATGTGGGATGGGCTGCGAGCGTGCCTGAGGCCATCAGGGATTCGATCGATGCGCGTACGCGAGTCCAAACGCTGGCAAACAATTCGTTGGAGATATTCTCGCCGTTGATGCGAATTCGCTCGTTGATAACTTCGAGATGCGGCGATGTGTAAAGTCCGGTGCGCAATCCCGCCGCGCGAAGAATCGATTCGAGCATTGCGGCCGTGGAGCCTTTGCCATTCGTTCCGGCTATGTGTGCGCAAGGCATCGCCAGATGCGGACTGCCCAGATCGTCGGCCAAGATTTTGATGTTTTCCAGGCCGAATTTCTGGACCGGCGTGACACCCGAAGAAGTGCCTGAAGAAGTCCCGCTCGCTGTACTGGACACGAATCGCGCTGGCTGGCGCGGCGCCGCGAGCTCTCTTCCCAGCGAGAAGAGAAGGCGAACGGATTCTTCGTAGTTCATATTTGTTGCCGGATTACCCGAGGAAAAAATTGAGGGACTGCGCTATATACGGCTTCAGTTCTTTCCGCGGCACCACAGCGTCGAGAAAGCCATGCTCCAACAAAAATTCAGCGGTTTGAAAGCCTTCTGGGAGCTTTTGCCGAATGGTTTGCTCAATTACACGCGGACCGGCAAACCCGATCAGTGCGCCTGGCTCGGCAATGTTCAAATCGCCCAGCATGGCATAGCTGGCCGTTACGCCTCCGGTGGTTGGATCGGTAAGAATGGAAATGAACGGCAGCCGCGCCTCGTCCAGCCGGGCCAGCGCTGCGGATACCTTGGCCAGTTGCATCAAGCTGACAACGCCTTCCATCATGCGCGCGCCGCCGGAGCAGGATACAATAATCAGCGGCATTTTCTGGGCCACCGAACGCTCGATTGCGCGCGCTACCTTTTCGCCTACCACTGCGCCCATCGAGCCGCCGATGAATGCGAATTCCATCGAGCAGCAGATCACCGGCCGCCCGTTAATGTGCCCCTCGGCGGTAAGGATCGCGTCTTTCATTCCGAGTTTATGCTGCGCTTCTTTCAAGCGCTGCGCATAAGGCCTGGTGTCGGTGAAATGCAGGGGGTCGCTGGACGCAAGCTCGGCGTCCAGTTCCGTCCAGGGTTCGTCGTCCAGAAGAAGTTCCAGGCGTCTGCGCGCTCCCAGGCGGAAATGATGCTCGCACTTGGGGCACACTTCCCAGTTCGCCTCCAAGTCCTTTTTCCAGATGATGGCGCGGCACGATCCGCACTTGGTCCACATCCCTTCGGTGCGCACGCGGCGCTCCTCCACGGGCGTCGGATTCTCGATCGGTTTTTTCTCACGCTTGAACCAGGCCATGGCTAGTAATCAATCCCGCGCTGGGCCAGGATGCCCTTTGTATACGGATGTTTCACTTCGCGCATTTCCGTCACCAGGTCGGCAGCTTCCACCAGTTTCGGATGCGCGTTGCGTCCTGTGCAGATCACGTGAATTCGCTCCGGACGCCTTACAAGAGATTCTACTACGCGCTCCGGATCGAGCATTTTATAGCTGATCACGTAATTTATCTCGTCGAGCACCACCAGGTCGTACTTCTCACTGTAAATCTGCTCGCGGCCATATTCCCAGGCCTGTTCGCACAGGCGAACATCTTTCGGGTCCGTTTCCGCGCCGCCGACCTTCACAAAACCACGGCCCATCGGCCGGATTTCGAACTTATCGTCGCCGAGCATTTTTGCCGCGTCCAGTTCTCCATAATGCCACGAGCCCTTGATAAACTGCACCATCAGCACGCGCAAACCTTGTCCTACCGCGCGGAAAGCGGTACCCAGGGCGCAAGTTGTCTTACCCTTGCCTGGGCCCGTGTAAACAATCAGCAGTCCTTTTCCTTCGGGCATGAATTTCAGTCTCGCGAAGCCGGTTCAGAATAGTGACCGCACGCCCCCGAAAGGTCAAGTTCGCACGACCCAATTCCGCCCGCAGAAAATGATATACTGCGCCCGAATCGATTTGTATTAGGCGCTCAACGAGAGCGATATTCGGGAGGAAAATATGTTTCGATGGTTCGCATTTTTTACGGTCATTCTTCTAGGTGTGGCTGTGCTAGGTGCTCCGCGCTACGCGCAACAGGACAAGGGTCAACGCCCCAGCCCTTCAGCGAAGGCAACCTGCAGTTTCGCGGATGGCAAGAGCATTACCGTCGATTATTCGAGCCCGCGCGCAAAAGGCCGCAAGATTTATGGTGGTTTGGTTCCCTACGGCCAAGTGTGGCGCGCCGGAGCGAACGAGGCCACTACCTTCGTAACCAACACGGACGTAGTGGTGGGCGGCAAGACCGTTCCCGCAGGCGCTTACACCATCTTCACCATCCCGAACGAAAATAAATGGACGCTCATTATCAGCAAGAAAACGAAAAACGACAAAGGCGGTCCGGTTTGGGGTGTTCCTTATCCTGGAGAAGCGGACGATTTCGCGCGCGTCGATATGAACGTCTCGAAGCTTCCGTCCAACGTGGAAAATTTCACCATCTCCTTCGATAAATCAGCTTCCGGGTGCACTATGAACTTGGATTGGGAGACAACGCGCGCCTCCATCGAAATCTCAGAGAAGAAATAAGCGGCTTCTCGCTAACGATGCCGACCCGTGCTAGGACAGCTGCAGATGTTTCACTAGGTTTACCGCGATCTCGCTCACGCGCACACGGGCGGCTTCTGACATGGGCTTATTGCTGGCCGCGCCGCGTTCGCGCAATACAATCCAAACGCCCGGACGGTGTACATTTTTGTCGTGGCAAATTGCGCCAGTGAGCTGCACGATTTCCAGATTAGTTGCGGCCAATGCAACCCCGAAAAACGATCGTGCTTCGTCCAGCAAGTCCTTGAATCCTTGGGACGCCAGCATCGGATCCACATCGCGCGGGATCGGCGCCTCCACCTCCAGCAGATCGTAGTCCGAAAGTGGCTCGGTGATCATGATCTCTACCGAAGCGATGGGAGCGTTGGCGTCATGTGAAATCTTTATAGGCATCGTGACTCTCATTGTTGCAGAAGAGATGCTACTTCGGGTAGGGGTGGCCGGAGAGAATTGCGAATGCGCGATAAATTTGTTCCGCCAGCACGACGCGCGCGAACTCGTGCGGCATGGTGAGAGTCGAAAGCGAGATTTTTTGTTTCGCTCCGCCGTGAAGGTCGTCAGGGAACCCTTCCGCGTCCCCGCACAGGAAAACCAGCTCCCGCGCGCCACGATCGCGCAAATCCCCGAGCCAGCGCGCGAATTGCTGCGATGTGAATTGCTTGCCCGCGGCATCCAGCAACATAATGGTTGCGCCCGGATGTATTTTGAGTTTCCTTAATGCGGAAGGATTCGCATCTCGCAGCGTAGTGCCTTCGATTTCCGCGTAACGCCCGATGCGGCGAATATAGTCATCAACCAGTGTTTGAACTTCCGCGCGCCGCGTCTTGCCGAGCATAACCAAGCGAATTTTCACGATATCATCGCTTCGAACCAAGCAAGCTCAGATGAGCCCGTACTTCTTGCGCTTTTCCAGCAAGGTCTTGCGGCTGATTCCAAGAATATCGGCGGCTTGAGCGATCTTGTAATGCGTTCCTTCCAGCGTCACCTTGACGGCCTCGCGCTCCAGGTCTTCCAGCGAACGTAACATGCCGGTTAGTCCATGCTCGTTTCCTGTCGCTCGCACAATTTCGGGGAAATCCTTGGGACTTAACCGCTGCTCTTTAGTGAAGACAAGCGCGTGCTCGACGGCGTTTTTCAGTTCGCGAACATTTCCCGGCCACGCATACGCTTGCAGCATGGCCAACGAATCGGAATCGAACGAAGTCTCCGCGCGCCCATGCACCGGCGCCAGCCGTTCCAGAAAATGCTTTGCAAGCGGAACAATATCCGTAGCGCGTTCGCGCAGCGGCAGAACATAAATCGCCAAAACATTCAGCCGGAAGAAAAGGTCTTCGCGGAACCGGCCCGACTCGACTGCTTTGGCCATGTCCGTGTTCGTAAGCGCCATCAATCGCGCTTCCATGCGCAGCGTTTCCGTCCCGCCTAGCCGTTCAAACGTGCGCTCCTCAAGAACCCGCAGCAACTTCGCCTGCATCCCCGGGGCCAGCGCTGCCACTTCGTCGAGGACAATCGTTCCTTCTTGTGCTAGCTCCAGACGGCCGGGCTTGCGCGCGACCGCTCCGGTGAATGCTCCGCGTTCGTGCCCGAAAAGTTCGGATTCAACCAGCTCCGCCGGCAAACTCGCGCAGTCAATTTTCAGCAGCGGAGCATCGCGGCGCGGCCCGCGCTCGTGAATCCAACGCGCAAGCTGATCCTTTCCCGTGCCGCTTTCCCCGGTGATAAGAACGGTAGTTCCGGTGTCTGCAAGTTTTTCCGCAATTTCAAGAACGTGCCGCGAAGCGGGGTCTTCCGCCACCCACTGAATATTCGGCGCGCTCATTGCTGGGTTGCGTCACCTTCAGCATTGCTTTGAGATGGCGGATGGCGAGACGGCGCCGGGAAAGTCATGCGCTCAGCGGACCGCCAAAGCCTTTCAAGATCGTAATACTGCCGTGCGCGCTCGCTGAAAATGTGCACGACGAAATCACCGTAATCGAGCAGTACCCATTCCGAGCTGGATTTTCCTTCGCGATGCGCAACGCGACGTCCCTGGCGGTGGAGTTTTTCCTCGATGGCCTCCCCTATAGCTTGGATCTGAGGCTGGCTTTGCCCGGAGCAAAGCAGGAAATATTCCGCGAACGCGCCAGCGCCGGAAAGATGGAGGACCGTGATGTCCACGGCCTGCTTGTCCTGAGCCGCTTCCACGGCCGAGCGAATTTCGGGGCGAAGAGAGTTGAGCGTCACCGGTACAGGGCCTGTTCCAGAATGTATCCCTCTACGCGCGCGGGCACAAGCCCGTGAATGGTCTGATGGCGTTCGAGGCGATGCCGGATTTCTGTTGAAGAAATATGACTCGCCACAGTAGTAAGCAGATGAATGACGGATTTGCGCAGCACAATCGTATTCGGATCGGGCGATGTCGTGCGGCCGAGCTTTTCGGGCGGAATCACCAGCCGCAGCGCATCCAGGCGAAATCCCGGCCGGCTCGCGATGATAAAATTACAACTATCCATTAAGGCTTCGTAATTTTTCCACGTGGGAATTTCCAGAAACTGGTCCGCACCCAGAATAAAAAACAGCCGATCGTCAGGATGCTCGCGGTGAAAACGCCGCACCGTGTCCACAGTATAAAAAACATGCGTGGCGGCGCCGTCCGGTGGCGCTTCCGCCGTCGAAGGATGAAACCCCGCATGATCCGTGCAGCCGAGCGCAACCATCGCGTAGCGATGCAGAAATGGTGTCAGCGCGCTCTTGCTCTTGTGCGGCGGACGCGACGATGGAATGAAATAAATCGAATCCAGGTGAAAACGCTTCTGCGCCGCTTGCGCCACCGCGATGTGCCCGGAGTGAATGGGATCAAACGTGCCGCCAAAGAGCGCCACCGAGCGGTGATGCGCGGGCCCATGCGCCCTATGGATCGAGTGCGGGCTCAACGCTTCTCCCGCGGCGGCAAACTAGCACCGGCATCATCGATACGCGCCGCCGCGGCCGCGCGCGCTTCTTCGGCGTTGCGTTCGCGCGAAGGCACGGGCTGTACCTCCGCCTCCACAGGCACGGACGCCCTCGGGATTCGATCGAGCGCGTCAGCCATGGCGCGAACCAGCTCGACAATTCCTTCCCCACTCGCCGAGGATATGGCGTGAAATTCCAGGCCACGCTTTTTTGCGAACGCGCGCAATTCGTCCAAATGTTCGCGATTTGTGGTGGCGTCCAGTTTCGTAGCAACGACGATCATCGGTTTTTCAATCAGCGTTGGGCTGAACGACGCCAGTTCGTGCTCGATAATCTCGAAATCGCGCACCGGATCGCGATCGTTTGCGTCGCTCGTATCCACCAGATGTGCGACCAGTCGCGTGCGCTCAATATGTTTCAAGAATCGCGTGCCCAGCCCTACACCTTCGTGGGCGCCCTCGATCAATCCAGGCAGATCCGCGACAACAAACGCACGGCCTTGTCCCGGCGCAGTGTCAGGATCGGCGGAGACGACGCCAAGATGCGGCTCAAGCGTAGTAAACGGATAAGCCGCAATTTTCGGACGCGCCGCGGAAATGCGCGAGATCAACGTGGATTTTCCAGCATTGGGGAAGCCCACCAGTCCGACATCGGCCAGTAATTTTAGCTCGAGCCGCAGGTGACGCTCTTCGCCAGGGTGGCCGTCTTCATGCTCGCGAGGTGCTTGATGCCACGGACGCACAAAATGCGGATTGCCGTTTCCTCGTCCGCCGCGGCCTCCCTTCGCTGCTTTCCAACGCTGACCACCTTCAGTGAAATCAAAAAGCTGCTCCCCGCTGTCAGCATCGAACACTACCGTGCCTACGGGCACTTTCAGCACTGTGTCTTCGCCCGAAGCGCCGTGGCAATTCGATCCTTCGCCATGACCTCCGCGTTTCGCCTGAAATTCGCGATTGTAGCGATAGCGCAGAAGCGTGTTGTCATGCGGATTCGCTTCGATGTAGATGTCGCCGCCGTGTCCGCCGTCACCGCCGGAAGGGCCGCCGCGCGGAACGTACTTCTCCCTGCGAAACGCGACGCAGCCGTTCCCGCCATGGCCGGCCTTTATCGAAATTTTGGCTTCGTCTGCAAACACGAATTACTCGCTACGAAAGAGATGCTGAGAGAGCATATGCCGATGCGGAGTCCATAAACAAAAATACGCGTCCCGGTAACCTGGAACGCGTACGAAGAGTGTGGAGATTAATTGGCAGGCGCTGCGGCAGCTTTCTTCTCGGATTGCCGCGTTTCCGCTTCGTCAACCGTGAGAACGCTGATATAGCGCCCGTGCCCGCCCTTGTCTTCAAACAGAACCACGCCGTCGATCAACGCGAAGAGGCTGTCATCCTTCGCCAACCCGACATTTTTGCCCGGCTTGTAGTGCGTGCCGCGCTGCCTAATCAAAATGCTGCCGCCCGTTACGAGCTGGCCGCCAAACCTCTTAATCCCGAGCCGCTGTCCGTGCGAGTCGCGTCCATTAGTGGATGACCCGCCGCCTTTTTTGTGTGCCATGAAGATCCTCTACGGAATTTGGATGTCGCTGACCTGAACAGCAGTATAGTTTTGCCGGTGGCCGCGCAGAATATTGTATTGCCCGCCCGTCTTATATTTCAGCGTTTTCAATTTCGGGCCGCGGCCTTGCTCCACGATTTTGCCGATGACTTTCACTTTCGCGATATCGTCGACGGAGACGAATTTCTTCTCATCTGTGCGCACGGACAACACCTCGTCAAATGTGACCTTGCCGCCCAGCTTTCCTTCGAGCGTCTCCACCCGGACCGTCTTACCCGGTTCCACGCGATACTGCTTTCCACCACTGCGAATTACGGCGTACATGCTGCCTCCTGAAGCTAGTGACAAACCCCAATTATACGGGCCATACCGCGCCTCCGTCAACGAGCCAAACATCGGGTACATCAGGTTGCGTTCCGTTTCCCATTACCCTATTTACCGGGAGATCGTCTTGGGTGAGATGTCAAAATTGCAACAGATGCGTTACTTGGTTTTGCGGGGATTCGATGGGCCCCAAATTAAATCCACAGCACCACAGCATCTTGCCATTTGCTACCTCCAATTAACTGCAAGGCATTTTCGTAACCACTACAGGGGGTTTCTTCGGAAATCGTATTCCGCGCTTTTTTAATACCGCTTCGTGGAACCGAGCGTATTTTATCAGGGACTCTCAAATTTCCGCACACCTGACAAACGATAGCATTGGGAACCGTTGAGCCCAATACCGTCGGAGACCAGCGCGATAAGAAAAAACTTCGGGCCTACGTCGAGCACGTAGCCGTTGACGGTCCCTCTCTCCAAAGCACTCGCAAACCTCACGAGTAATTTTTTGCGAAGTGCGACCTTCAGTAGGGTTTTTGTTTTTATTTGACATCTGATGGCGAGTCGCTCCAAGCAAGTGTAGCCCAGGAAGCCACAATTTTGTTCTTGCTATGAATTTCTTCTACACAGCGGATAAGATGATGCCATGTCAGAGAAACCCGCAGGACTTCTTTCAATTACCCCGATAATTCCCACCGGCGGCGGCCTGGCCGACGCGCTCAAGTTCTACAAGGAACAGTTGGGATTTTCCGTCTTATGGCAATCGGATGCCATGCGGGCATCAGCCGGGATTCCGTTTCTTTCAACCTGGTGGAGAACAACAATCGGGATTGGATAGAAAATTCCAGCTATAGCATCGGCGTTTCTGATCTTGACACGCTCTACGAAGAGCTCCGGGGAACGGCCGCTCGCGTAGGTCCGCTCGAGGTTAAGCCCTGGGGTCGGCGTGAGTTTGACATGATCGTTCCGTCCGGAGTTTGCTTCCAGTTCTATGCCCTCAACGAATAGGACATGGAATTCTCGCGCCCTACGTAATTACGCGTAGGCTTGGCGGCAGGATTCGTGTTCGCGGCAGGATGGCGGGCAATTGGTGCGGTCGATCAGGATGTAATTGTGGCAAGCCGCGCAGATCACGCCGTACATGGTTTCGTTGAACTGATCGTGTCCTTGCTTGGCCGTATGTTCGTTGCGTGCTTGCTCGCGGCTCATTGCCATGGTGCGGCTCCCTCCCCGCATTCTATCCGAACTTCCGCGATAAAATAATCATTCACATTATCTCTGCTGCTGACTCTGTGATAGTTTTCCAGGACGCTAAATAGAAAGCATCTGAAATACTGCGAGTCAGGGGGGTTCATGAACACGGTAGACCCGTCCAGTTGGATGAAGCGTGTCTTGCTTGCAGTTATGGTTCTACTCATCGCGCGGAATCTTCCGGGAAAGCAAACGCCGACCGCCCCGGGTAAAGAACCAGCCGCAACCACGAAGAAATACCCCTGGAAGCCCGAGGACATAGTTTTCCAGGAAATCGCGTCGGAATTCCGCATTTCGCCGGACGGGAAATGGGCCGTTTGGGTGAAAAGCACTGGCGACAAGGAAAAAGACGAGCGCGTCACCAATCTGTATCTTTCCAGCTTGACTGAAAAAAAAGAAATCGAGCTCACGCGTGGCGCAAACACCGTCTCGCGACCGCGATGGTCGCCTTCCGGTGAGACCATCGCGTTTATAAGCAATCGTCCGTTGCCGAAGCCTAAGCCGGATATTGCGCCCATGCAGATTTGGCTCCTCAATGTTTCGGGCGGCGACCCTTGGCCGGCCACGGACTTCGAACGTCCCGTGCAGCAATACGAATGGCTGAATGACGACACTATACTTTTCAGCGCCGAAGAACAGCCCTCCCTATTCGAACGCGAGACCAAAGAGCGCAAAGACGACTCCGACGTGGTGGACGACGCCGCGCACAAAGCGCCGGTTCGGCTTTTCAAACTCTCATTGAAAGACAAGAAGGTCACGCGCCTGACCGACAATGACGACTGGATCGAAACGTTCGAAGTTTCGCGCGACAAAACAAAGGCTGTCGCCGTTGCGCGCCGCGAATTGAGTTTTGCCTGGGACCAGAAAACTCCTCCCGCAACCTATGTCGTCGATCTGTCCAGCGGCAAACGAACCCAAATCTTCACCGAGACTAGAGTTCAGCCGAACGACTTCGAGTGGACTCTCGACAGCTCAGGCCTTTACGTTGTGACGCCTTATTCCACCGACAAACAATTCCTAACCGCCACGGTCAAGAAAGTGTATTTCTACGATCTCAACTCCTCGACAACCACTGAAGTGAACCTCGACTGGGACCGCTCACTCGACGGTTCGCTGCACGCCACCAAGGACGGGTTTGTCGTCTTGCTCGCCGACGGGGTTTACAACCAGCCAGTTCGCTACACGCGCCATAGCGCAACCTGGTCTCGCAAATCGATCACCGGAGAAACAAGTAGGAATTATTTCGACGTTGAACTTGCCGACGACGGACGCACGCTCGTTTACGAATATTCCACCGCCAGCACGCCCGCGCAGTGGTATCGCGCCCGGCTCGACGGAACCAAAATTTCTTCGCCCGTCCAATTCACTGACCTGAATCCGCAATTCAAAAATAAAACCATCGCGAAAACAGAAATCGTGCGCTGGAAAGGCGCGAATGATGACAACGTCGAAGGCATCCTCTACTACCCAGCCAACTACCAGGCCGGGAAATCGTATCCACTGATCGTCGCCACACACGGCGGCCCCAACCTTGCCGACCGCGACAATTGGCGCGAGCGTATGGCCTACGCGCCCAATCTCCTAGCCGAGCGGGGCGCCTTCGTGCTGAAAACGAATTACCACGGCAGCGCGGACTACGGTTTGAAATGGGCGGAATCGATTTGCTGTGGAAAATATTACGACCTGGAAGTTCCGGACATCGAGCACGGCGTTGACTATCTAATCGCCAGAGGATTGGTCGATCCCGAAAAGATCGGCGCGATGGGCTGGTCCAACGGTTCCATTCTTTCTATCCAACTCACGGTAACAAATCCGGATCGCTATAAAGCCGCAGTCGTAGGCGCGGGCGACGTGGAATGGATCAGCGACTGGGCCAACGTGGACTTCGGCGAATCGTTCGACCATTATTATTTCGGAAAAACGCCCCTCGAAGATCCCGAGCTCTACATCCAGAAATCTCCACTGTTCAAAATGGACCGCGTGAAAACTCCCACGCTGATTTGTTTTGGGACGAACGACCGGCAAGTTCCCACCGCACAAGGCTGGACGCACTATCGCGCGCTCTATTCCATCGGGAAGGCGCCGGTGAAGCTCGTGCTTTTCCCCGGTGAGGCGCACGGCCCGCGCAAGCTCACCCATCAGCTTCGCAAACTTAACGACGAAAACGCCTGGTTCGACCAGTACCTTTTCAAAATCAATCTGCCGGAGAATGAAGCTTTGAAGAAGGGTTCGCCGCTGGATGTTGCGCTTCGGCGCCGCTCGGTTGAGAAAGTCAACGGTTCGTTCGGCCTGCTCTTCCGCCCGCCTTCGATTCCCGAAAATCCCGCTCCGGATGTTTTGCTTCCCGAGACGGTGAAACGCGGCAATCTTGAAATCGGCCGCTTCGAAATCACGCGCGCACAGTTCGCGGCTTTTAATAAGGACCATAAATTCGACGCTGGCGCGGAAAATTATCCCGCAAATGGACTCACGTTCGATCAAGCGAAAGCATATTGCAAATGGCTGAGCGAACTGACTGCTGAAACCTATCGCCTGCCGAACGAAAGCGAAGCGAGCAATCTATATAAAGAGCATTCGGGAGAAAACACGCTCGACTACTGGGCGGGATATTCGTTGAATCCCGAAGATGCGCGGAAGTTGGAAGAAAAGATCAAAGCGCTACCCGGAGACGCCCCGCTCCTTCGCGAAGTGGGAAGTTTCGCAGGCGAGGGCGAGGAAGGCGAAGAGCTTGTCTTCGACTTGGGCGGCAACGTCGCCGAATGGGTGAGCGCTTCGGATGGTTCGGGAAAAACTTTTGGTGGCAGTGCAGACCGCCCTGCCGATCCGAAAGTGCGTTATGGCCCAGCGGACCCGGCTTACACCGGTTTTCGCGTCGTGCGCGTTCCGCCCAAAACAAATTGATCGCGATACTCACCAATCCTGTTCGGTCGCGGCAACCGATTTATGTAGCGCCTGATCCCGCTGGATGCGAGGCCTGTACCGCGCCGCCTCGCTCGCTCCATTCTTCGCGCAGCCGGTCGCGCTCAGCTTCTGTCAGATGAAACCACGATTCAGCGACATCGCGAACGCAGTCCAGCGCAGCCTGAATTTCTTTTTGTTTTTGATGAACCGTTTCGCTGTCCGCGTCCATAGGCACACGGATCGGCGGAGCCACGAACATAACCGCGCGCGAAAACGGATACGGAAGTTGAAACAAATCCCAGGATTGTTTGAAAGTGTGCGCTCGTTGCAGCGCGATATAAAAAGGGGAAACCGGCTTCCCAGTGCGGCGTGCCAGAATCACGGCTCCGGGTTTCGCCACATAGCGCGGCCCGCGCGGGCCGTCAATGGTGAGCGCAACATTGCGGCCTTCCTCCAGCCGGCTCGCCATGATCGTAAGGCCTTCGATCGCGCCACGCGACGAGCTTCCCTGCGCCGTGCCGAACCCGAGCCGCTCGATCACGCGCCGCGTCCACTGCCCGTCGAAATTCACGGTGTTGAGCACCACGATTCCGCGGTTGCGCCAGATCCAGATCGCGGAAAAAATGCAGCGGTGCCAGAACGCCCCGATGGCTGGTTCGCCGCCGTCCCGAATCTGTACCGCGTTGTGTACCCCCACCACTTCTGCGCGTAGCGTGGGCCCAATCAGCCGCACGACCGAATAGACCAGCCACGCGATGACCGGAATTTGCATTTGCCGCCAGCGTGAAAGCTTGGGTGGGCGCGTATCGAATTGCTGAGGACTACTTTGGTTGTCGCGCGGGACGGCCGATTTCGCATCGCTTGCCACTGCGGTATAGTATAGAACTTCAAGCAATTTCAGATGTACTCCAACACAAAATTCGCGCGCAGGCAGAACGCCGTTTTTACCGTCGCTCGCCCGCATATTTTGTATCGGCGCTTTCTTTCTCTTCTCGCACCCGCGCTTTTCGTTTTCATCTTTATTTTCTCCGCCGCGTTTCCGTTGCGAGCGCAACAGGGCGGCGCTGTCATCGGGCGCGTGGAAGGCAACGACATTTCCGTGGAAGGCGGCGCAGCAACGGCCACGCTCGGAAACGGAATGCCTAACGGTGGCGGGCAGCCCGCCAGTTTTTTGGTTTCGAATGGCAGTGTGGTTACCGTGCACGTGGGGCAGGCGCGCATGGCGCTGGCACGCGGCGGCCAAATCGATATTTGCGGTCCCGCCAAATTTGCAGTGCTCGAATCCGGAGGCGCAATCACTCTGGCGCTGAATTTCGGACGCATGCACGTACAGATTCCCGCGTCCACGGCTCTGCGGATTTACACACCCACCATTGTCGCGACGCCGCTGGACATCGGGGGAGCCGTCCGTGACATTGACATCGGGCTCGACTTGAATGATTCGCTGTGCGTGGTTGCGACCGGCGGTGCGGTGCGTCTGGAACAGCAATTCAGCGGAGAAGGCTTGATCGTGCCGCAAGCCGGAGAATTTTTTCTGGAAGGCGGCAACCTTGTGCCGGTGGTAGGCGCGCCGGGGAGCTGCGAATGCGTGGCGCAACTGGCGAGAACCGCTCCTCCGCCACCGGCACGGATCGAACCCTCGCGGCCTGAACTGGCACAGAAAATTCCGATCGTGCCCATAGTGCCGCCGTCTGTAGCGCAAGCACAGCCTGAGATTGCTCCACTGAATGTAGCGGTGGCAGAGCCTGTTGCACCGCGGCACACGGTGGAAATCGGCGAACTCGCACACGCGAATGAGATGCATCCCATAGCTCCAGCACCGAAGAACGTCGAGGCGGCGGCTCCCGATGTGGCGCCCGAGTACATCGTGGTCCTGCCGCCGCTAACTGTATCGGCGACGCCATCTCCGCTGCGGCCCGAGGAGCCTGCGGCGGACACGGCGATGCTGGTCCGCGTGGCTCGCGTCGAGCCGGAGTGGGAGTTCTCCGGCCACGTGGCAGCACCGGAGTTCGCGGCAGACATGCGGCGAGCGCTGGGCCAAACGCCGGTGGTGCCACAGCCGCAACCAGTGCAGGCCAGCCAGCCACCCAAGAAGAAGCGCGGATTCTGGGGCACGCTCAAGGGCATTTTTCTCGGCAGCGACAAAACGCGCAAATAATTGCGCTACGTTGTGAAAGAAAAAAGCAGATCCCTCGAAAATTCATCTCGGGATGACAAGCCGAAGAAAATGGGCCTCAACGTGAATTTCAGTTTGTCTTGTAGCTGGGCAGCTACATGCCTTCGTAGTTGGGGCCGCCTCCGCCCTCTGGCGGGACCCAGTTGATGATCTGATAGGGGTCGGCGATATCGCAGGTTTTGCAGTGGACGCAGTTTGCGGCGCTGATCTTCAGTTTGGGCTCACCTTTGTCCATCACCATTTCGTAAACTGCGGCAGGACAAAAATATTGGCAAGGATTTCCGTACTCGCGGACGCAGCGGTCGCCGCAGATATTCGGTTCAAGAACGATGAGATGGCACGGCTGATCTTCCTCGTGTCGCGTTCCGGAGTGATAGACGTCGGTGAGACGGTCGAAGGTGAGTTTGCCATCGCCTTTAAAACGCGTGGACTGATCGACGAGAGTGCGGTCGCGATTTAGTTTTTCGTATTCTTTGTAGCCCGGTTCGGTTCGCATCGGATCGGCGAGGCCGCGGCCGCCGGTGATGAATTGAATTCCGGACTTTGCCAGGCCGGTCCACAGTCCGCCATGAAACGCCTGATGGAAATTGCGGACTTCCCACAGCTCTTTCTTGATCCAGCTATTGTCGAGCTTGGTCTGGTACGCCGATAGGGCCTTCGCGGAAGTGTCGCCGGAGCAGAGTGCGTCGTAAATTGTCTCGGCAGCCAGCATGCCGCTTTTAATCGCGATGTGAATCCCTTTCAGGCGCTGCGAATTCAGCAAGCTCGCGGAATCGCCGATGATGAGTCCGCCGTCTATATAGCTGCGCGGCATGGAGTACCAGCCGCCGTAAGGAACAGTTTTCGCGCCATAGCGAACGAGTTTGCCGCCCTCCAGAATTTTCTTAATGTGCGGATGCGTTTTATATTTCTGGAAAGCTTCGTGCGGATCGAAGAGCGGGTTGTGATATTCCAGACTGATGACCATGCCGAGCGAGACGCGATTGTCGCGCATGCCATAAATCCATCCGCCGCCATACATGTCCGTGTGGAGCGGCCAACCCAACGTGTGTGCCACAAATCCTGTTTCGATACGGCCGGGCTGCACGTCCCACAATTCTTTTATGCCGATGCCGTAGACCTGCGGGTTCAGTCCATCGAGTTTTAAATTGTTAACGAGTTCCTTGGTGAGCGAACCGCGCGGGCCTTCGGCGAGGACGGTAACTTTCGCGCGCAACTCGTAACCGGGGGTGTAATTGTCTTTGGGCTTGCCGTTTTTGTCCACGCCCTTGTCTTCGGTGAGGACGCCGGCGATGCCGTTCTGGCCACCTTCTGTTTCATACAGAAGATTTCTACCGGCAAACTGGGTGAAGAGATTGACGCCTTTTTTTTCAACCAGGCCGCCGAGCCATTTCACAATTTTGTTGAGCGAGACGACGTAGTTGCCATGATTCTTAAAAGGCGGCGGAGTGATGGGAAGTTTCCAGGAACTTTTTTCGGCAAAGTAATAGCCGGCGTCGCCGGTGACAGGCGTGTCAAGCGGCGCAGTTTTTTCGAAGTCGGGGACGAGTTCGCGAATGGCGCACCCGTCCATGATCGCGCCGGAAAGCTGGTGCGCGCCAACTTCGCGCGCTTTTTCCAGCACGTAAATATTTTCAGCGGAGAGCGCCGGAGATTTGTTCGCCTGGGTATGCTGCTCGATTAAATTCGCGAGGCGCAGCGCGCAAGCCAGTCCCGCCGGACCCGCCCCGATGATCAGTACGTCCGCTTCGAGTTGTTCGCGCTCAGGAGCCATGGCCGTCCGGGGCTCCTTGGCTTTTCGCGCTCAGAATTAACGAGAAAAGGAGGCAGAAATTCGGATTCATTTTTTCAGTTTTTCGAAATTGCCTACGTGCAAATCTAGAACCGGTTAGGCACTTGTTAATCCTTTGTTTTCTATGACTCCCTTTTTGAGCCCTGAACCGGTTAGAAATGCAACCGAGCACAGCGAATCCTTCGGTACTTGGCGTGGCGAAATTGCGTTCAGAAGGAAGCTCAGTCAGGAGAGAAGGCCCTGGGAGGTAAAGCGTCGCAGCGTCTCGTTGAACTGCTCGATGCTGTTCTAATTGAATCACGCGGAACGGTAGCATGTTGTTTTACAGATTTCAAGGAGTCGTGTGTGTATGTATGTGTGTGTATGTGTGTAACCCCTCGGCGATGAAAAGGAAGGATGCGCCCCAGACGGTTCCGGGGATTGCGGTTAGCGGCCAGTCCGCGAAAGCGACGGTCCCAGGCCAACTTGATTTGTGTTGTCGCTCGTTCATAGGACGTACCGCAGCGAGCGACGGCAGAAAATGTTCACGAATTCGCTCCAGACTTGCGACTTGGGTACAGCGCCAGCAACAAGGCTCCGGCGGATGCGGAAAAGACTGAATAGTCCAGCGGAGACTTGAGCCCAAAGGAAATGGCCATCGAGGTCCCGAACAAGAAAAGCAGCGCTGCGGCGCTGAAGGCCACCCAGCGCCTCCAGAGCCCCAGGACCAATAAGATGCCGAGGGACAGTTCGGCAATAGTAGCCGCCCACGCAAGGAATGGGATGATGAACGCCGGCACGAAGGAGTTAACCTGGGCCGTGTAATTCGTAAAGTTGGCGAAGTTTCCCCAGCCGCCATACTTACCCCAGAGCCCGAACCGGTCGGCAACGGCGGACAAGAATGCGGCGCCGAGGGCAATACGGGCATAGAGAATTGCGAGCCTTTCGACGGTGCGCGCGACTTTTGCGTCGTGGAGTGGGATCGTTTCTGATGCGGCCATTTGTGAATTCTCCATGATTATTTGTCCCCTACAGCTTTGGATTCCGGCGCCGGAACTGTAAGCGGCGTTTCGTGATCGCAAACGAAATAGGCGAGAAACTTTACTGGAACTTTGTCACTGGCGTCGGCCGAGACCTGATGAACGCCGTTGGGAGCTTCGTAGAAGCTCTCGCCGGCCTGATAGATGGCTTCCGCCTGGCCTTTCACCTGCGAGCGATACAATCCTTCGATGACGTACCCAATAACCGCGCAGGGATGGCTGTGGGGCGGATCGGACTCGCCCGGTGCGTAGGTTGAGTTCAACGACGGTGGCCTTGAGGTGGTTCCCATTCAAAGGCGGCAGAGCGTGGGAAAACGGCGCTCGAGTTTGTTCGGCTGTGCCTGGAGAGGCACCGGTGTGTTGCTGAGCGATGGCTTGCACAAGGGCGGCGGTACCGCCGCCAATTATTGCAACGCAGAAGATTCCCAGGGCAAGTTGGGCGCGTCTGCCGGCAAATGACATTGGTGACCTCCAGGCTTCGGTGAATTTAGCGGTAGAATGGACCTATCACAAGGTCCATTTATTGTATTCATGCTGTACCACTTTCCATGCCGAAGAAAGCCACATCGTTCGAGTTAATGCTCCCGCCACGGGACTCGAAAACGCCCGCGTACTAATCCGAAATCTTCTTTCGCTGTTTTCGTTGTGGCGCGGGTTGTGGCTAGCGCGTGGAGCTGTTTCCGTCATGCGAAATCCGACCTAGCCGCGCGTTCCGCACAAACCTGCCGACACTGGAATTGTTCCCGACAAAACTATGGGATGGCGAAGGCATGGAGCTTCCGGGCGCGGGATTGCGGGGAACGAGGCTGGTTTACGTTACGCCGGGACATCAGTTTCCGCTAGGAATTACGATGAGTCTGGCGCGTCGGTTGGAGCTGCTGAAATGGGCTCGAAATTCCGGCGCGCCGATTTTTGAAGATGACTATGACAGTGGGTTTCGCTATTCGGGTCGTCTAGTCCCGGCATTGCAGGGACTCGATCGCAATGGCATCGTGCTTTTTGCCGGGAGCTTCAGCAAAGTGCTGTTTCCATCGCTTCGTCTTGGATATCTCGTGATTCCGCACGACCTGATGAATCTTTTCACCGCGACGATCTCGCTAACGACACGGCACGCGCCGTTGGCGGAACAGGCGGTGTTGTGTGACTTCATCACCGAAGGACACTTGGGACGCCACTTGAGGCGCATGAGGGCAGTTTACGCGGAGCGATCGTCAGTGCTGCTGCTAGAGGCTCGTGAAAAATTGGGCGGCTTGCTTAAAATTTCCGAAATTGAAGCGGGGCTGCAAACCGTGGGATGGTTGTGCGGAGGGATCGATGGCGAATCGGCCCGGAGAGCGGCAGCGGCTCGTGACGTAGAAGTGTTTCCGCTGAGCCGATACAGCCGGGGCAGACTTGCGCGAGAGGGATTGCAGTTAGGTTTTGCGGCGGTGAACGCGCGTGAACTCCGGCGCGGCGTTCAAGACCTCGCGATTGCGCTAGAGGAAGAGTTGAAACGCAAATCTTGATATTTCCAAAGGCTCGGTCGGGCACAATCTCAGCGTTAACGCTAATATATTCATTGATGATCGTCGATGAATATGCTATGCTGTTGGCATCGGCAGGAGGGTATTGGATGGCGTCGAGAAGAGCGGACGCTGAACAAGGTGAGGCTTGTTGCCGGACGGCGGCTTCGCCGAAGCTCGGGCGAGCGCGAGCGAGGGAGTATGCCGGATGGTTTAAGGCCTTGGCCGACCCCACGCGCATAAGGATTCTGAACCTGCTGGCGGCCAACCGCGAGCCGGTCTGCGTTTGCGACATTGTGAAACATTTTCCGATCGGGCAGCCAACCATATCGCATCATTTGAAGATTTTGCGCGGTTGCCGGTTCGTGCTAGCGGAGCGGCGCGGGACGTTCATGTATTACCGGGTGAATGGGAATTGTCTGGGTGAGTTCCCCAACGCGGCGCGGTTGATCATGGACGTTTAAGGGACGATGAAGAGACGCTCCGGCGCTTGAAACTTAGCGTGAAGGGGCCGAGTGTCGCCTGCTGAAGACCTCTTTCGTCGGGGCGCAGCAATGAAAGTAGAACTAAAGTATCTGTTGGGTCGCGCGGAGCATGTGTGGTGCTGGGAAGTGGTGACTGTGGATTTTGCCCATATTAATCGAATATCGACGATGTTAAATTAAAAGGAGAATGACAATGCCACGGGAAAACATCAAAGACGTAGTGAGAGACAAGTACGGCGAGGCAGCTTTGCGAGTCTCGGCGGGGAAGACGGGGTGCTGCGCGACGGATGCGGAAGCGGTTCCGTGTTGCGATCCAATCTCTTCGAATCTTTACGATGCAAGCGAGATTGCTAGCCTGCCGGACGGTGCGGTGGCGGCGTCACTTGGCTGCGGGAACCCGACGGCGCTGATGCAGCTTCATGCGGGAGAAACGGTGCTGGATCTGGGCTCTGGCGGCGGCATTGATGTTTTGCTTTCGGCGAAACGAGTAGGGCCCATGGGAAAAGCCTATGGGCTGGACATGACCGATGAAATGCTGGCGCTGGCACGCGAAAACCAAAAGAAAGCCGGCCTTAGAAACGTGGAAATCCTGAAAGGCGAGATTGAAAATATTCCGCTGCCGGAAAAGTCGGTGGACGTGATCATCTCGAACTGCGTGATCAATCTTTCGGCGGATACAGGACGCGTGCTGCGCGAAGCGTTTCGCGTATTGCGGCCGGGCGGGAGATTCGCGGTGTCGGACGTAGTGGTTCGCGGTGAAGTGCCGGCAGAAATCCGCAAAAACATCGAACTGTGGGTGGGCTGTGTAGCCGGCGCAATGCAAGAAGAGGAATACCGTTCGAAACTGGCGGCTGCGGGATTCGAGGAAATCGAGATTGAAGCGACCCGAGTTTACAGCATCGAAGATGCGCGGCAATTTCTGACCACGAAAGGGATTGAAGTGGACGCAATCGCTCCGCAAGTGGAAGGAAAGTTTGCGAGCGCATTTATTCGCGCGAAGAAACCAGCGCGAGTTGAACACGCTTGCTGCGGACCGAGTTGCTGCGCGCCGTCGGAAACTCGGAGGTGATGCGGTGCCAGGGCGCTACAACGTATTGTTTCTGTGCACGGGAAATTCGGCGCGGTCGATCATGGCTGAGGCCATTCTGAATAAAAAGGGCAAGCCGAATTTCATGGCGTATAGCGCGGGAAGCCTGCCTACCGGGCGGGTGCGTTCTGAAGCGTTGAAACAACTCAAGCTGGCGCATTTACTCACCAATGGATTGCGCAGCAAGAATTGGGAGGAGTTTTCAAACCCCGGCGCGCCACAAATGAATTTTGTGTTTACTGTTTGCGACAACGCAGCGCGCGAAGCATGTCCCGTCTGGCCGGGACAGCCGATGACCGCTCATTGGGGCGTTCCGGATCCGGCGGCGGTTCAAGGCACGCCCGCAGAGATCGAGCGTGCTTTCCGCGATGCCTTCGTGATGCTGGATCGCAGGATCAGTTTGTTTCTTTGCTTGCCGCTTTCAAGCCTCGACCAGCTTGCCATCAAGAAAGAAATCGACCGCATCGGCCAACAATGAAAATCTCACTGGAGCGCCAGCTCGCGGCAGAATTTTTCGGCACGGCATTTCTGGTAGCGGCTGTGATCGGCTCGGGGATCATGGGCGAGCGGCTGGCCGGAGGAAATATCGCGATTGCGCTGCTGGCGAATACGATTGCGACGGGCGCTGCGCTGGTAGCTCTGATTCTTGCGTTCGGGGCGGTTTCGGGTGCGCATTTTAATCCCGCGGTCACACTGGCGGACTGGATGGAAGGCGGGATTGCGCGACGCGATGCTGCAGGATACATCTGCGCGCAAATTTTGGGAGGCGCGGCCGGAGCCATTGCAACCAATGTGATGTTTGGGCTGCCCGCGGTTTCGATTTCACACCATGCGAGAAGCGGAGGCGCGCAGTTATTCAGCGAGTTTGTGGCGACGTTTGGATTGCTTTGCGTGATTTGGGGATGCTTGCGGGCAAAATCGGAAATGGTCGCGTTTGCAGTGGGCGGCTACATCACTGCGGCGTACTGGTTCACAGCGTCAACTTCATTTGCGAATCCGGCGGTGACGATCGCGCGAGAGCTGAGCGACACTTTTGCCGGCATCCAGCCGCGCGATGCGCCGGGGTTCATTGGGGTGCAAGTTGCCGGGGCTATCGCCGCAACGCTGGTGTTTCGTTGTCTCGTTCCCGGCTTGCAACAACGCGCAAAAGATGTGGTTGTATCGCATCCAGAGAGAGATTGAGCGTGTCCGCGTTAGTCCGACAACGAGGCGCGCGACAGCATGCCGTTATTGCGTGGACGAGAAGGTGTCGCAGGCGGTTGGGGCACCGGATGTAAAACCTTGCTTGAACCAGTAAGTGCGCTGGGCTGAGGTGCCGTGGGTGAACTTGTCGGGCATGACGCGGCCGGTTGCCATTTTCTGCAAGTGGTCGTCGCCGACGGCGGCTGCGGCGTTCATGGCGGAATCCACGTCGCCCTTTTCCAAGAGGTCGCGCTGCTGGGTGGAGTTGGCCCACACGCCGGCGTAGCAATCGGCTTGGAGTTCGACACGGACAGAGATGGCGTTGGCCATTCTCGGACTGCTTTCCACTTCCTGGCGGACTTTTTGCTCGGTGCCCACAATTTTCTGCACATGATGGCCGATTTCGTGAGCGATTACGTAGGCCTGCGCGAATTCGCCGGAAGCGCCGAGATGATTTTTCAATTCCGAGAAGAAACTGAGGTCGAGGTAAACCTTTTCGTCGCCGGGACAGTAGAAAGGGCCGGTGGCGGTCTGCGCGAGGCCGCAGGCGGAATTGATGCCGCCGCGATAGAGCACCAATTTTGCGTGACGATAATTGGAGATGATTTTGGTCCAGGTGTTTTGCACGTCGTCGAGAACGAAGGAGACGAATTGGACTTCGTGCTGTTCGGCGGCGCTCTGCTGGGGTGTGGCGGGCGCGCTCTGCGTAGATTGCGTGGTGGAGGAACCGCCCAGAAACGGCGTGAGCAGGTCGCGTTTAAAAATAAAACTCAGGACCAGCAGTATCAGGATGCCGCCGATGCCGATGTGAATGCCGCCGGGAAATCCTCCGCCGCCGCTGCTGGAGCGATCGTCTTCTACGTCGTTGCTTACTCCGCCTGGTGTCCAACGCATGTGAATCTCCCGGTAACGCTCACTCGTTAAGGCCACTCTACTATATGTGAAGGTTGAAAGGGGACAACCCGATTCTTCGCGGAATCTCACGGTAGGATCGTTTTTTCGATTGCAACGGCGAGGGGCCTGAAAACCACGCGAGACCGGCAAAGATGCCGGGCTGAAGCCCGGCGCTACGAAGGCTAAGGCAGAACACCTTGAGCGACGACCCGATGATGACGGTCGAGAAAAATACTGATAGGGCGGGCGGTGGACGCCGTTTTCGCTGGCTCATATGGGTTTCGGCAGCGATGGTGGCGATCGTGTGCATCGCGGTGGTTGTTGTGGCGATCAAGTCCCCGTTCACGCAGGGGAAAGTAGCGCAGAGTTTAGAGGAAACCGTTCGGGCCAAAGTGTCGTTCGGGAAGTTTCGCATGACCTATTTTCCGCATCCGGGATGCGTGGCTGAAAATGTTACATTCATGCGATCGGGCAGTCCGGAAAATACTCCGCCGCTGGTGACGGTTCAGAGGCTGGAGATTGAGTCGCACTATGCGGACATGATCGTGAGGCCCGGGTACGTCGCGCTGGTGAAACTCAATGGACTGTACGTCCATGTGCCGCCGCCGGGTGCCAGCGGCTCGACTTCGCCGCCGAGCGAGACTTCCAATGTGCGCGTGGGCGAAATTGTGGCGGATGGAGCGGTGCTGGAAGTCGCGAGAGCAGACGACACACCACCGCTTAAGTTTGAAATGCATTCGTTAACCGTCAAGTCTTATGGCGACAAAAGCGAATGGTCTTATAGCGTTTCCATGAAAAATGCAGAGCCGCCGGGCGAAATTATTTCTAAAGGGAAATTCGGGCCTTTGAATCTGGAGAACTTGGAAACGACTCCGCTCTCGGGTGAGTACAAATTTCAGCAGGCGGATCTGAGCGTGTTCAACGGGATTGCCGGGACGCTATCGTCCACTGGCGATTTCGACGGGAAGTTGGGAGAAGCCGGGGTGCACGGCGCACTTGATATTCCGGACTTCCAGGTGTTGCGAAGCAAACACAAGGTGCATCTGACGTCCCGGTTTAATGCAAACGTGAACGGTACGAATGGCGATGTTTTCCTGAAGCAGGTGGAGACGACATTTCTGCACACTTCGGTAGCGGCTTCCGGCAGCGTGGCCGGCAAAGCAGGACAAAAGGGGAAAACGACTTCCGTGGATGTGCTGGTAAACAACGGGCGGATTCAAGATTTGTTGACATTATTGGCGGCCACGAAACATGCTCCCATGAATGGCGCGACGAGTTTCAAGGCGCATGTGACCATACTCCCGCTCGGACGTCCGTTTCTGAAAGAGCTGGAGATGCGCGGGGACTTTGGCGTGGAACAAGCAGCCTTCAGAAAACCCAGCAGGCAAGAGCAGGTGAATGAGTTAAGCGAACGCGCTCGCGGCGAAAAAAAAGATAAGGATAAGAGCAAAGATAAGAGTGAAGCGAAATCAGATCCTCCGGCGGACGATCCCGAAAATGTAGTGATGGATTTGCAAGGGCATCTGGAGGTGCGTGACGGAGTGGCAAGGTTTTCGGAATTGACGTTCAACGTGCCGAGAGCGTCGGCGCGCATGGAGGGGACTTATAACCTTGAGAATGAACAAATCGATTTCCACGGAACGTTGAAAACGGAAGCGAAGTTATCCCAGGACACTACTGGAATTAAATCGGCGCTCTTGAAACCGCTAGACCCGTTGTTCAAGAGGAAAAAAGCGGGCGCGGTCGTTCCGGTGAAGATGAGCGGCACATACCACGATCCGAAATTTGGATTCGATGTACTAGGGGTGGTTAAAGCCAAATGAAATCGTGGTTTTACCCTCCCAATTACACTGAATTAACTTACATTATAACGGGAGTCGTGTATGGCTTGCGGAGCGCGATGCGAGTAGGCTTGCGATGCTTTCAGTAACCAGGAGGATTTTTATGTTGGCCGCAATCGGCGCAGTACTTCTTATTATGTGGCTGTTGGGGTTCTTGGCATTCCATGTCACCGTGGGTTTTATCCACATACTTCTGGTGATCGGGATCATCATGATCATCATCCATTTCGTGCGAGGAAGCACGACGGCCTAAGTTGGCGGCTTTGCTTCCGTGCCAGGCCTGCGGAAGCCCTGGCGGCACAGGTGCCAAAAAGTTAGGAACAACGAGGCGCGCTTGCGTTTAGCGGGCCTTTTCTTTTCGTCTATTCGTAGCGCAGAGCGACCATCGGATCTGTGCGCATGGCGCGACGCGCGGGAATGTAGCACGCGAGAAGCGTAACACCAGCCAGCACCAACGAAACGACCGCGAGTGTGACGGGATCAGAAGGGCCGACGCCGAAGAGTAGCCCGGAAACTAAGCGTCCGAGAATCAGCGACGCCACAAGACCTAGAGCAACTCCGATTGCCGCGAGCCACAAACCCTGCCCGATAATCATGCGAAGCAGTTGACGCGGGAGCGCGCCCAAAGCGAGCCGCACGCCCATCTCCTGCGTTCGCTGAGCTACGCTGAACGAAACCAAGCCGTACATTCCGATGGCTGCCAGGGCGAGCGAAGCAATTCCGAATCCACCGATCAACTGGAGATAGAAGCGGTTGGGATCGACCGAGCCGGAAATCAGCTGGTCGAGTGTTTGGACATCGTAAACAGCAATCGTGGAATCAGCCTTGTGGATTTCGTCGGCGAGAATTTTCGCAAAAGCGGCGGGATGTTGATCGGTGCGGGCCACAAAGGTGATGTAGGAATAACCAAGATCGTAAAACGGCAGGTACATTTCGGGCTGGCTGGCGGCTGCCAAACTGATTTGCTTGACGTCACCCACCACGCCGATGACTTCGCGATCCTCTTTCGTGTACCAATCAAAACGCAAATGTTTGCCGAGCGGATTTTGGCCTGGCCAGAAATTGCGAGCGGCGGCTTCGCTGATCACCGCGACCCTGGATCGCGACGAGGTATCCGCTTCAGTGAAAGTACGTCCGGCGACAAGCGGAATCTGCATGGTGGAAAAGAAATCCGGCGTAGTGATGGTGATATTCATATTGCGTTCCCGGTCTCGATCGGCAGAGGCACCGCCCAATTGAACTGGTGCATTCTGGCGTTTGAAGTTTACGAGTGGCAATAGCGAGGTGCCCGCTGCTTGGCGCACACCCGGAACGGATTTCAAATTTGCGATTACGCCCTTGGCAAAAAGCACCTGTTCCTTAGCGCTGGGATAAGAATCAGGTAAGCCGATGGTGGCGCTGATCACGTTGTGCGGGTTGTAACCGGGCCGCACCTGCAACAATCGCAGAAAAGTTTGGGTCAAGAGACCGGCGCCGACGAGAAGGATGAGAGCAATAGAAATCTCACCGACAATCAACAGCTTTCGCAGGAGCGGATTGGCGCTGCCACCGGAACTTCGACCCCCGGCCTTGAGCGCCTTCTGCAAATTGATTTTGGTCGCGGATATGGCTGGAGCGAGCCCGAATGCAATCGAGGTTAGAAGCGAGATGGCGAAAGCAAACGCAAACACACGCCAATCCAGGTGGATTTCGTCAAGCCGTGGAAGGTCGCGCGGCGCCATCCTGAGAATTGCGCTGTGACTCGCGGATGCGAGTACGCCGCCCGCAACTCCTCCCATAGCTCCGAGAAAGACGCTTTCGGTCAACATTTGCCGAACGAGTCTTAAGCGCGAGCCGCCTGGGGCGCCGCGAATGGCAAATTCCCGGGCGCGACCGGCGGAACGCGCCAGCAGCAGACCAGCCAAGTTGGCGCATGCGACCAGCAGCACGAGACCGGCAGCACACATCAATATCAGTAGACCGCGGCGCGACGCTCCGACGGTGTCATCCTCCAGGGGACGCAAGCGGACATGCCAACCGGCGTCCGTGACGGGATATTCGCGGGCAAGTTGATCCATCACTGCATTGATGTCCGCGCTAGCTTTCGGAAGCGGGATTCCCGGCTTCAAACGCGCCAGCGTTTCCATGGCGCGAATACGCCGATTATCGAGAAATTCGATCAAGTATTTTTCACCGGCACCCATGGGCAACCACACGTCCGTAACTCCCGGATAATGAAAACCGCGCGGCAAAACACCAATGACGGTATAGGAAGCATCGTCAACCGAGATAGAAGTTCCAATGATCGAGGCGTCGCCGCCATAACGGCGTTGCCAAAATCCGTAGCTCAAAAGAGCCACAGACTCGTTGCCGATGCGATCATCCGTAGCTTGGAACAATCGTCCCAGAGTTGGCTGAATTCCCAAGATGGTAAACAGATTCGCGGTTGCGAACGCAGACCGAATTTTTTCCGGGCCGTTGCGGTCTACAAAATTTGCGTCATTTTGCCAAGTGGAAGCCAATCCCTCGAAACTGCGGTTGCGAGTGCGCCAATCGAGAAATTCCGAAAAAGTGGCGTCCTCGCCATCACGTTGAGCGTCGTAGGTATACAAACGCACGAGGCGCTCTGAGTTGGGATATGCGAGAGGCCGAAGCAGAACGGAATTGACGAAGGAAAACATCGAAGTGTTGGCGCCGATGCCCAGCGCAAGGGTGAGTATCGCGACAATTGTAAATGCCGGCGATTTCACCAGAATTCGTATGGCATAGCGCAGGTCTTGAAGCAGTCTTCCCATTTCTGCCTCCCATCAATGGAATCGCCAAACTGAAATCTAACGTTCTCGTAGCGCAGAGCGACCATGGGATCTACGCGCATCGCACGTTGCGCGGGAATGTAGCACGCAAGGAGTGCGATGCCGTCAAGCACGACGTCCGCAGTCGCAAATGTAACCGGATCGGTTGAGCTGATGCCGTAGAGCAGGCTGCCAAGCACACGCGTAAGCGCCAGCGCTCCGGCCAGATCGCGAGGCCAGTGAGCGTCAATCCGAATCCCTGCCCGACCAGCGTCCGGAACACGTCGCGCTGCTGGACTCCTAGAGCGATGCGCACGCCGATTTCATGCGTTCGCGGGTAACCAGATATGACATCACGCCCAACCACCTCGGCCTCACGCCAATTACCGTGTACGGCTCGTCGTTCAATTCCACGTCTTTGCCTAGCGCGTTAGCCTGCCCTCCAAAATGCCGCTGCCAGAAGCCGTAACTGAGAATCAACAGGCGATTTTTGCCGGCGCCTTCACCCTTTGCAAACGTGCGGCCGGCCAGCGGCTGGACACCCAGCGTCTCAAAGAAATTCGCCTGCGTGGCGACAATGGCCACGGATTCCGCGTCACCCGCCCCGCTCGCGTTAAGACCGAAGGGCGCGAAATAGAAGCTCATCGACTCGAACGTGGAATTCTACTCGCGCCAGTCGAGATAGTCCGCACCACCAAATGGAAAATCCCCCGAGGCGCTCTCGGTTTGGCGCAAATCGACCAACTGGCCGGGGTCTTTGAACGGCAACGGCTCAAGCAGCACAGAGTTGATCACCGCGAAGATGGCCGTGTTTGCGCCGATGCCGAGGACGAGCGTGAGGACTGCCACAGCGGTGAAGCCGGGATTTCTCGCCAGCATGCGGATGGCATAGCGAAGATCCTGAATCAGGGTTTGCATTGGTCACCCTCAGCGCCCATAGCGTGATTCGTGGTGGGCGCAGTTCGTACGAAGGGGATTAGCAGGTCACGGTCCACCGAAGGCGCTGGCAAACGGCATGTTTTCAGCGCGATAGAAGCTTGCGCTGAAATTTGGATGGGACGGAATGACCGCTAACGCGAGCCCACGTTGCGAAACCGGACACTGGACGACGGATTAGCCCAGATGGAAACCCTTGGTCGAGCTAACAACGCTCTCCTAAGGGTGGCCGCCCCGTCGGACGGTCAGTGAGCCTTTTCTAATTCATCGATGAGGGCGGGGACGACTTCGAAGAGATCGCCGACGATTCCGTAGTCGGCTACTTCGAAGATGGGGGCGTTTTGGTCTTTGTTGATCGCGGCGACGGTGCGCGAGCCTTTCATTCCTACCACGTGCTGAATAGCGCCGCTGATTCCGAGCGCGAGATAAAGTTTCGGCGCGACGGTTTGTCCGGAGCTGCCGATCTGGCGATCCATGGGCAGCCAACCTTCGTCGCAAATGGGGCGTGAGGCGCAAATTTCCCCGCCGAGGAGCTTCGCCAGTTTTTCAACCATGGGGATATTTTCAGGAGCTTTGATGCCGCGCCCGATGGAAATAAGAATGGGCGCTTGCGTAAGATCGACGGCTTGCTTCGCTTCGCGGAAAAGCTCCAGCGGCTTGGTGCGGATCTGTTCAGGCTTCAAATCGACGGCTACCGGCTTTATGGGCGCTTTGCCGCTGGCGTGCTTCGTAGCCAGGTCTGCGCGGAATGCGCTGGCTTGGAAAGTTGCGATCCAGGGAGCGTCGCCGGTGAAGACGACGTCGGCATTCGTGCGGCCTTGAAACATTTGGCGGACGAAAATTAAGTTTCCGTTTTCGTAGCGGTAGTGAATGCAATCGCCGATCATTCCTTTTCCCAGCGAAGCTGCAAGCTTGGGCGCGAAATCGCGCACCCGGTAGCTGTGTGGAAGCAAAACCAAGTCCGGCTTCGCGGATTCGATTACCTGGCGCAGGGCGAGAGAGAAACCGTCGGGAGTGTATTTTTCCAAGAGATCGTGCTCGACCAGGAACACTTCGTCCAGTTGATACGCGGCGATTTCGTCAGCCAATGGCGCGACGCCTTTGCCGACGACTACAGCCGTGAGAGAACCTTTTGCGTGCTGCACGATTTGTTGCGCCGCAGCCAACGTCTCAAAACTGACTTTGTTCCACTTGCCTTCGCGCTGCTCGGTGATCAGGAGAATTTTCATGATTTCGATTGCCTCGTGGTGATCGTTGAGCCGATTGAATTCAAAAGAGCCGGCGAGACGCCGGCGCTACAACACCCGCGCTTCGTGCTTTAGCTTTTCGATCAGCTTTGCGGCTACTTCTTTTGGCTGGCCGGTGATGAATTCAGTCTTCTTGGTTTTTTGCGGGATGTAAATGCGCTCGATGCGCTGCGTGGGCGCGTCAGCGACGCCGAGCGACGCGCGATTTACCATGGCAATTTCTTTCTTCTTCGCGGCCATGATGCCTTTCAGCGTGGCGTATCGCGGCTTGTTGATGCCGGACTGAATCGAGAGGACGGCGGGCAGCGGGAGCTCGACCCATTGAAACCAGCCGGCTTCCAGCTCGCGTTTGAGCTTCATGTGGCCTTCCACGATGTCGATGTGCATGATGATCGTAGCGTGTGGCAGGCCGAGCAGTTCGGCGAGGAGCACGCCGGTCTGGCCGAAGCCTTGGTCGTCGCTTTGCAAGCCGGTCAGCAGTAAATCGAATTTTTCGTCTTTGATTGCGGCGGCGATGGAACGCGCGGACGATAGTGGATCGAGCTTGAAGAATTGATCGTCGGCGATGTGGATTCCGCGGTCGGCGCCTTTGGCCAAAGCCTCTTTAATGGTTTGTTTCGCGCGGTCGGGGCCCATGGAGATGGCCACCACTTCTCCGCCGTGTTTTTCTTTCAGGCGCAGCGATTCTTCCAGCGCGAAGCTGTCGGGCTCGTTGGTTTCAAAGCCGATGTCCAATTCGCGGATCCATGCACCGCCTTCGACGATGGCGAGCGGCGCATCCTTCGCGGGAACTTGTTTAACGCAGACTCCGATTTTCAAAATGCCTCCTGCGAAAACTCCAATTGCGATAGTGACGGGCGTTTCCTCAGCCCCGTGAGGCCGAAGATGCCGGCCTAAAGGCCGGCGCTATGTAACCAAACCCTTCCCTCAGACGAGACCTACCCATTCGAACGCTGAAGGCACGGAACCTGACACCTTTCGAAAGCCTCACCTCTAAAGTGAGCCACATTCCGTCAACATCGAAGCTACTTCCCATCCCAGAGTTTGAAGATTAGGGACGCGTTTGTGCCACCGAAGCCGAAAGAGTTCGACAGCGCGTAATGTACGGCAGCCTTCCGTGAGTGATTCGGGATGTAATCGAGATCGCACGCGGGATCGGGATTTTCGTAATTCGCAGTGGGCGGAAGAATCTGGTCGCGCAGCGCGAGAACGCTGATGCCGGCTTCCAGGCCCCCCGCCCCTCCCAACAAATGCCCGGTCATGGATTTCGTGGAGCTGATGGGAACTTTATTCGCGCGCTCGCCGAACACGCGTTTGAGCGCGGCGGTTTCGATGGCGTCACCGATGGGGGTGGAAGTGCCGTGAGCATTGACGTAACTCACGTCGTTGGGGGTAATTTTTGCGTCCTTGATCGCTGCCATGGCTACCCGATAACCGCCGTCGCCACCCTCCGCCGGCTGAGTGATGTGGTATGCGTCACCGGACATGCCATAGCCCACAATTTCGGCGATAATTCTTGCGCCGCGTCGCTGCGCGAAGTCGAGCGCCTCGAGAATCAGAACGCCCGCGCCTTCGCCCACCACGAATCCGTCGCGCTGTGCGTCGAAAGGACGGCTGGCGCGCTCCGGTTCGTCATTTCGAGTGGAAAGCGCGCGCATGGCCGCGAATCCGCCGACGCCCATAGGCGTGATAGCAGCCTCGGTGCCGCCCGCGATCATGACGTCGGCATCAGAACGCTGGATGATTTTGAACGCGTCACCAATGGCGTGGGCGGACGCGGAACAAGCAGTCGCAGTAGCGGAGTTCGGCCCTTTTGCGCCGTAGCGAATCGAGACGTGGCCTGAAGCAAGGTTGACGATCGACGCGGGAATAAAGAACGGAGAGATCTTGCCCGGGCCGCCTGCCAGATATTTGGAATGTTCGCGCTCGATGACATCGAACCCGCCGATGCCGGAGCCGATGTAAACGCCCGTGGAATCTGCGATCTCAGGCGTCACTTCGAGCGCGGCCATCTTAACCGCGAAATCGGAAGCGGCCATCGCCAGTTGAATGAACCGGCCGGTTTTCTTCAGTTCTTTTTTTTCGATCCAGTTCAGCGGATCGAAATTGCAGACTTCTCCGGCGATGCGGCAATCAAATCCGGCGGGGTCAAAATGAGTGATGGGACCGATGCCACTTTTACCTGCCAGCAGATTGCGCCAGACCTCTTCGGTCCCAATGCCACATCCGCAGATCAACCCAACGCCTGTAACGACAACGCGGCGGTTCAAAAGGAACTTCTCCTATACTGATTGTACAGATTGGGACGGCCAGTGGGCTACTTGCTTCCTTTGGAGTGCTTCTCGATGTAATCGACAGCGTCTTTGACCGTGGCAATTTTCTCGGCATCTTCGTCCGGAATTTCAATGCCGAAATTTTCCTCGAAAGCCATGACCAGCTCGACGGTGTCGAGCGAGTCGGCGCCCAGGTCGTCCACAAAGGAAGCGGTCGGCGTAACTTCGCCTTCGTCCACACCGAGCTGCTCGACAATAATTGTCTTCACGCGTTCTTCGACGCTGGCCATTCTGATTATTCCTCCGGTTATCGGCGATCTTGCTTCCCCTGGGCCGTACTACGGTAGGGTAGCGCCCCAAGACAGCCTGCCCATTCTATGCAAGGTGCAATGCAGGGTCAACCTTACGTGTGCTTTAGAAGTGAATTAATTTGAGCGCTCTTCTACAAATTCGCCATCAGGCGAAATAACAAAGTCTCCACTCATAGGAGCCCCAATGCGCGTGACCGAGCTGTGCTTATCCCATGTGCAGGCCGCCATTGACGTCCAGGACCTGGCCGGTGATGTAGCCGGCTTCGTCGCTGGCGAGGAAGACGATGGCGGTGGCGACGTCGCGGTCGGCGCCGAAGCGGCCGAGCGGGATCATCGCCTTCATTTTGTCTTTTAGTTCCTCTGACAGCGGATCGGTCATGGGAGTGGCGATGAAGCCGGGCGCGATCGCGTTCATCGTGATATTGCGCGAAGCGACTTCGATGGCGATGGCGCGCGTCAGGCCGATCAGGCCCGCTTTCGAGGCCACGTAATTCGCTTGGCCGGCATTGCCCGTTTCGGCGACCACCGACGAGATGTTGATGATGCGGCCTGCGCGCTGCTTCAGCATGGCGCCCAACGCTTGCTGAGTACACAAATAGGCGCCGGTCAGGTTGGTGCGCAGCACGGCGTCCCAATCTTCGAGCTTCATGCGCAGGGCGAGCGTGTCGCGGGTGATTGCCGCGTTGTTGACCAGGATGTCCAGCTTGCCGAATTTCGCGAGTAATTCTTGGAACCCGGTCTTTACTTGCGCAGCGTCGGCCACGTCCATCGGGACCGCGAGCGCTTCGCCTCCTGCGGCTGCAATTTCCGCCGCGAGCGACGCGAGTTTTTCAGTATTGCGTGCGGCGATGGCTACTTTTGCGCCGGCCTCCGCGAGCGCCAGCGCCGTAGCCCGACCAATGCCTTGAGACGCGCCAGTGACTAGAGCAACTTTATCTTTGAGGGAGAACATAGGATGTGACCCTATCGCATATCAAACACGGCGCGCAACTAATGAGTGGTCCTTTTGTGGGTTCCCATACCCTGGTTATCAGGTAGCAGCACCTACTGAAACGAGGACACCCACCTAGCACCGAGCGAATATCGCTCACTAAAGAGTGCGGATAGAAGGATGGCGACAGGGGCGGCTTGGCTGAATAGAAAGAAAATCATGGCACGAACAGCAAACCCAAAAGTGTGCCTTGACATCGATCGGCCTTCTCATAGAAGGAGTTATAGGTTAGTGCTTGTACAGAAGTCGATGCTCTAGCGTCTTTGTCGCGCAGACCCAGAACCAAGCGATAGACCGAATCCAAGTCGTCAATGCCTGCAGTGGGTTGTCTTGCCGCTCCTGGATGGAGGTTTAACGAGCAACTCTTTAAGAGCATTGTGATTCAGAGTCGGTAAGGGTGCTCCTAGAATGCATGTGCTGAGCAGTTTCCAATTTTTCACGCACAATCATCTCGCGGTTGCAATTGCGTCCTTTCCAATACCGGCGGACGTATTCTGGCCGTATTTCTCGGCGATCGTCCTCTTGGCAATCGGCCTCGCAATAATCTTCAAGGAGAAAGAACTGCAGCAAAGGCGCGGGCTCGAGAAAATCTTGCCGTTCGGGCGCTTGTTCTTAGCCATTCCGATGGCGGTGTTCGGCGCGGACCACTTGACCGATGCGTCGGACATCGCGCGCCTGGTTCCATCCTGGATGCCGGCGCACCTATTTTGGACCTATCTGGTGGGCGTTGCTCTGATCGCCGCGGCGCTCAGCATCATCTTAAAGAGACATGCACGGTTGGCCGCCATTCTTTTGGGGAGCATGCTTCTACTCTTCGTGGTGATGATACATATCCCCAACATTGTGGCTCAACCGCGCGAGAGAATTTTCTGGGTGCTTGCTTTACGAGATCTCGCGTTCAGCGGCGGCGCCTTCGCTCTTGCCGGAAGTCAGATGCGACCCAGGCCAGTGGACGGCGCGCCATGGCTCGTCACGCTTGGGCGTTTTCTCATTGGGGCCGCCGCATTATTTTTCGGCGTGGAGCATTTTCTGCATCCGACGTCCGTGCCAGGTGTTCCGCTGAAAAGAATTACGCCAACGTGGATTCCGGGACACTTGTTCTGGACATATCTTGCGGGCGTGGTTCTTGTCGCGACAGGCGCATGCATTCTCGTGAATATGAAAGCGCGCTTGGCCGCCACCTATCTGGGGATCATGATTCTGCTTCTGGCACTGTTTATCTACCTCCCCATTTTGTTTTCGAATCCGTCCGACATCGGTAACGGACTGAACTACGTTGTCGATACGCTAGCATTCAGCGGAGCCGCTTTGGTTCTGGCCGACGACCGTCTAAGCCAGCCCGCAGACTGCAACGGCCCCATCCTTGCCCCGACAACTTTCCCGCGAAGTCCGGTAACCTGATAAAAGTAGCCTGTTGCCCAAGTACAAGGGCCCGCTTGTACCGCGAATAACAGGACTGCCGCTGTAACTGCGAGCATCTTCATGTATTTCAAGCTATCTCCAAAACTCATAGAGTTTTAGCCTTCCGGGGCTTCGGCGCGCAATTGGGCGATTTTGTCGATTGTGACTTGCAAGCTGGCGGCATCTTCCACGTTTACGCAGCGGACGGAGCGGTCGATCTGGCGCAGCAGGCCGCAGAGAACTTTTCCGGGGCCCACCTCCACGAAAATGGTCGCGCCGCCCTCGATCATTTCGTGGACGGAATCGAGCCAGCGCACCGGAGCGGTGACCTGGCGAATCAACGCTTCGCGCGCTTCGTCGCCGCGGGTGACGGCTTCAGCGTCCACATTGGTGATCAGAGGAATTTTGAGTGGGCCGAAATTTGCAGCGCGAAGATCGTGCTCCAGACGCTTTTGCGCTGGAGCCATTAGCGCGCAATGGAAGGGCGCGGAGACGGGAAGAATCACGGCGCGCTTTGCGCCGTTTTGCGAGGCGATCTCGACGGCTCGCTTTACTGCCGAAGCGTTGCCCGAAATTACGGTTTGTTCCGGCGAATTCAAATTCGCCGGGGAGACCACTTCGTGGTCAGCTGCTTTCTTGCAGATTTCCACGACTTCCGCAGGCGCTAGACCGAGAATCGCGGCCATGGCGCCTTCACCCAGCGGCACAGCTTCCTGCATGTAACGTCCGCGGGCGCGCACCAACTTTACCGCCGACGAAAAATCGAGCCCGCCGGCAGCAACCAGCGCGGAATATTCTCCCAGGCTGTGGCCGGCGACAAAATCGGGCCGGATGCCTCTCTTTTCGAGCGCGCGATAGGCTGCGATGGAAACCGTGAGCATGGCGGGCTGGGTATTTTCTGTTTGCTTGAGCTCTTCCAGCGAGGCGGTGTAACACATGTCGGACATGGAGAATCCGAGCGCAGCATTCGCTTCGTCGAAAACCTGGCTCGATTCGGCAAAGTTTTCCGCGAGATCGCGTCCCATGCCGCAATACTGCGAGCCCTGACCCGGAAATAGAAACGCGAGTTTGCGCATGTACGATTGAAGTTCCGCCGAGATCAGCCGCGAGCAGCGACGGCGGCAGCGGAAAGCTCCTGATTGATTTTTTCATTCACGCGCGCGCGGCAGAGTTCGCTGGCGACGCGTATGGCGTTCTTGATGGCGTTCGGATTCGAACGGCCGTGCGCGATGATGGTGATTCCGCGCACGCCCAAAAGCGGAGCGCCACCTGTTTCCGAGGAGTCGGTGCGCTTGCGGAAATCGTCGAAAGCTTGCTTGGACAAAGCATAGCCGATCTGCGATTTAAGCGAGCTCTTGATCGCTTTTTTCAGCATGCCCTGAACGTGCTCCACGAGCCCCTCGCTGATTTTCAGCGCGACGTTGCCGATGAAGCCGTCGCAAACAATCACGTCCACATTTCCGCGAAACACGTCGCGGCCTTCCACGTTGCCCACAAAATTCAGCGACGACTGCTTCAGCAAATTCGACGCTTCGCGGGTCAGCTCGTTACCTTTCATTTCCTCTTCGCCGATAGAGAGCAGCGCCACGCGCGGGTGTTTCACGCCCCAGATCGCGCGGTAATAAATTTCGCCCATCACGGCAAATTGACGAAGCTGCTCGGGCTTTGAATCCACGTTCGCACCCACGTCGAGGATCACAGTAATTTTGTCCTTCATGTTCGGGAACGCGGCAGCTAGGGCTGGACGGTCCACGGAAGGGAGCGTGCCGATGACGAAGCGGGCCACGGTCATGACGGCGCCGGTATTCCCCGCGCTCACCATTGCTTCCGCTTTGCCGTCACGCACCAGGCGCGCGGCCACGTGCATGGAGCTCTCCTTCTTGCGGCGGAAAGCCTGCGAAGGAGAGTCGCTCATGGTGATGACGTCGGTAGCGCCCACAATTTCGATGGGGAGGTTTCGCGAGCGGTGGCGGCCCATTTCCTGCTTTAGGGTGGACTCAATGCCCACCAGCAATATGCGCACACCCAACTCGCGCGCGGCCAGGATCGCGCCCTCCACTTCCGCACGAGGCGCATGGTCGCCTCCCATAGCATCGATTGCAATGGTGGTCATCTGAGCACCAATCTGCGCCAAATCGGAAAAGCAGGTGAAGAGGAAACTTAGGCTGTCTTGGCCGAAGTGTCAATCACTTCGCGGCCTTTGTATTGCCCGCAATGAGGACATGCCTGATGAGGCAGTTTCTTCTGGTGGCAATTCGGGCACTCGGATAGCGAGAGCGTCTGAAGATGGTCGTGGGCCCGCCGCTTGTTCTTGCGCGCGTGGGAGTGACGTCGTTTTGGATTAGGCATTTCTGCTCCTCTAAGTTAATCGATAGCGGCTTGAAACGGCCGAAATGGAAAGGGACAGTGTAGCGTTTTATTGCTTTTTGAACCAGTCCTGCTTCAAGCGGGCCAGTGGAGCGAGACGCGGGTCAGCAGAATTCTTTTCGCAGCGGCACTCTTCGTTATTCAGGTTCGCGCCGCAGTGCGAGCACAAGCCGCGGCAATCACTGCGGCATATCACCTTCATCGGAAGCGCCAGATTCACCTGCTCGGCGAGGACATCCGCCAGAAACAGGCCATCGCCCTCGAAAAAGGCAATCTCGGTATCGTCCAGGTTGAGGTGAAACTCCTCCTCATGAGCGATCGAAGTCATGGGACGGTAAAACAGGTCGAAATCGCGGCTGATTTCCTCGACGACGGTGTCCAGGCAACGGGCGCAGACCATTTCCACGCGGGTATGCAAATTGCCATAAACGCGGATTTGGCCTTCCATTAATTCGGCGGTAGCGCGTACTTCGAGCGGTTCCACCTGGCGAAACTCGCCGGAATGGAAATCCAGCGTGCCAGGGATATAGCTCTTCCGGATGCGAATTTTTCGTACGGCGAGTTCTTTTACATCCAGAAACATGGGGTTCCCCGCGTTAGTAAATTCAATTATATGACCAGTGCCAGCGATGTCAAGGAAGCCACTTTGAGAAGAATTTCGGGTGACACCAAATGGACAATGTCTTTCTTAGACTGGCTCAGATGCGGAATTGTCAAGTAGGATGCTAGCCCGAGTGCCCCGCAGGGAGGCCCAGCAGCTCGTTGCATTGGCGCAGCAGAAAATGGTCGGTCATGCCGGCAATGTAGTCGCAGATGACCCGGTGGCGCGGCTCGTTTTGGGCCAACTCGGCGTACTGCTTCGGCATGCGCTCCGGATGGTCCAAAAACAAGAGGAAAAGAGCGTCGAGCGACGCAACGGACCGATCGCGGTCTTCGGAAATGGCCGGATGCGAATAGAGGCGGGCGTTAAGAAAGCGTTTCAGGCCGGCATTCTTCGCAGCCACCTCGGGTGAAAATGCAGCCAGGCGTTTGGGAAGACGGCGGATGGCTTCGGCGTTTTGTGCACCACTCTCCTGAACTTGGCGGACCGTGTTTTCGATCAAATCGGTTACCAGGCCATCGAGAATCTGCTTGAGCGCCTCGTTGAATTTCAGCTTGCGGCGGCCTTGCGGGTAGCGCCGGTCGATTTCGGCATATGCTGGGTCGAACATGGAGACTTCCGAGCGCAGCAGGTCGAAATCGAAGAGGCGGGCTTCGAAGCCATCGTCGAGATCGGCGGTGTTGTAAGCGATTTCGTCAACCAGATCGATGAGCTGCGCCTCGAGAGGTGGTTGCTCGTCGAGAAGATATTCAGCGAGCGACGGAAATTCGGCAGCGGAATAACTTCGCGAGTGCTTGACGATGCCTTCGCGGACTTCGAACGTGAGATTCAGGCCGGGAAAATCCAGATAGCGTTGCTCGAACTGCTCAACGATGCGGAGCGCGTGGAGATTGTGATCAAAGCGATCGCCGTGCTGGCGCATCCGGAGGTCCAGTTGCTTTTCGCCTGCGTGGCCGAAGGGCGGGTGCCCGATGTCGTGCACCAGAGCAAGCGCTTCGGTCAGATCCGTGTTCAGGCCGAGGGCGCCGGAGCCGGTGCGAGCAATTTGCGCCACTTCGATTGTGTGCGTCAGGCGATTGCGGAAATGGTCGGAGTAGCGCGTGGTAAAAACTTGCGTCTTTGCTTCCAGACGGCGGAAGGCGCGCGAGTGGATTACGCGATCGCGGTCGCGCGCATAATCGCCGCGGTAGGGATGTCGTGCTTCAGGATAGCGACGCCCGCGAGAACGCCGCGCGTCCATCGCATAAAGTGCCAGCGGCGCCGGCTTCATACTAGACCCTTAGATTTTGCCGGGCAGAAGAGAAAGCTCCTGGTCCGCTTGCTCGGCCATGGGAGTGTCGGGATAGTCAGATTTAATCTGCGCATACAACTTCGAAGCTTCGGCGGGATTACTTGTGTTGTAGTGCTGCGCGAGAGCGAGCATCACAACTGGTTTCGGCACCAGGACAGCGGGCTTGGCGATCAATTTTTTGTACAGATTGACTGCTTCATCTCCCTGGCCCAGCCGGTCGTCCAGTTGAGCGAGCTCGAAGCGTGCCATGGCCGCGAAATCTTCATCGCCGGAGTCCGCGAGTCCTTGCAGCAATTTCTTGGATGCGTCATTGTTGCCCAAGCGTTCCTGGCTGAGCGCGGCGTAATAGCTGGCAAGCAGGCCGGGACGCGTGCGCGCGTATTTCTTGGCGACGTCTTGGAATTTCTGCGCTGCGTCGGAATATTTGTTCTTCTCGTCCGTGAACGTAACTTCGCCCGGCTGCTGGGGCTCGAAGGGCGCGCGGATACGCGCATCGAACACCTTAATTGCGCCGTCATAGGCGGCCTGAGCCTTTACGGTCTGGCGTTCGGCATAAGTCTTCCAGCCGAAGATCCCCAGAGCGACAACGATCGCGATTAGTACGAGATAAACCGCGAACTTCTGATGCCCGAAAATCAGGTCTGCGCCGTGCACGAGGGTGTCGCGCACTTCGTCCTTTTTCAGTTCTTTACGGGAAATATGTTGCGTCAATTGCTTCTCCTGAAGAAAGGTGAAAATCATGGTATCACAAGGCGGCCATCGAACTAAAATCTCTGGCAATGTGTCCCGAGGGGCTACTTCTTAATCTCAATGGCATGGCGAGGTTCCGCCACCGGACCTAAGATTAGCGGGGTTCGCCGTCAGGTGCGAACCAAGGAGAAAAATTTATGGCAGACGATAAGAAGTGCGCACATCCGATCTGTACTTGCACCGTAACCAAAGGGAAGTATTGCAGCACGGAATGCGAAGCTATGGAAGACACTCCGGACCTTGATTGTCTCTGCAATCATCCCGGCTGTAAGGGCAAAACGTCTTAGCATTTGCTGCGCCAGGAAATCATTACTCCGATGGAAGAAGGAGGAACGCAATGTCATTCGGAATTTACGCCGCGGGTTTTGCAATCGTAGTTGCAGGCCTGGTTTATGCAGCCTATTTGATGCACGTCCCGGCACACTGGATCGCGGTAGGCGCGATCATCCTGCTAGGCATGGGAATTGTGACAGGCGTGAAGAACACGCGCCAAAAAGATCCTCCCAGCTAGGAAAGCGCTAGAGCGGCGGAAAGCGATCCATCTGCGCGGTCCCGACGCGACTGCCGTACGACGAAGCGGAATGAGCTAGCGGAAGGCGCGGATTGCGGCTTCTTCGTCCGACTGCACGTCAAAGACGGTAAAAAGCCGCGTAATTTGCAGAATGTCGTGAACGCGTTTGGTGAGGTGAAGGAGCTTCAGCTCGCCCTTTGCGTTCCGGACCGTGGTGAAGGCACTGACCAGCTCGCCGATGCCGGAGCTATCGATATAGTCCACATCGTACAAGCTGATGATGATTTTTTTCTGGCCGTTTTCTACCAGCTCGCGGATGGTTTTCCGTAACAGAGCGCTACCATCGCCCAGCGTAATCTTGCCGCTGAAATCGACAATCGCAACATCGTTTATTTGTCTGCAGGTCGCCTGAATAGCCACGGAATAACCTCTTCCTGATTCTACTCCGGTTGGTGACTACCGTTGTTGGAAACTTTTTGAGGAAGTTTTTTGATCATTACGAGTTCAGCGCCGCCGCCCGGAGCGGTGTGAACGTCAAATTGATCCATGAACGCCTTCATCAGGAAAAGCCCGCGCCCTGAAGTGCGTAGCAGATTTTCCTCTTCCAGCGGATCGGGGATTTCGTGCAGCTCGAAACCTTTGCCCTGGTCCAGGACGCGCACAGTCATATTTTCAGTATCGAGACTCGACGGTCATCAGGATTTTTTTTCGGCGGTCCTGCTGATTGCCGTAGTTGTAGGCGTTGATGACGCCTTCGCGTACGGCCATGCCAATCTTGTGCAGCTCCTCCTCGCTGAAGCCGGCGGCCTCCGCGATGCGCATGCAAATGCTTTCCGCCAGGTCCACGCTTTCGAGCAGCGTCTCCAGCGTGACCTCAATCCGTTGGGTCTTGGCCGACATTCCGAGGTTCGAATGAATTCCTTGGTTAAAAAGACGGGTGTATGGGTATCACAGCGCCGGACTGCAAGTCAATGTAGTCCCGGTACCACGAGGTGTACCGGAAAAATCTCAGTGTACTGGAGACGTTGGCTGCAAGCGACGAGTGAGATCCGCAAAAATATACTGATGTTCGCTGCTTACTCCCCAACGCTCTAAGGATCGCCAATACCGTACAGGATACAAATTGGAAATGACCGTGGTGGTTCGTGTCAAAACCGTTGCACTGCCGTCCCACCACAGTTCGTAGCTAGCCTGCTCGAAGCCGAGCCAGTGGCGCCCCGGCATATTCGTGCGGTCGACCGAGAGACGCATGAAGTTGGGAGGCGACCATTCAGTGACTGTTTCCTGGATATATCCGTGGTCGAAATAACAAGTTCTCTTCGCGCCTACTCCGCTCCCTTCCATCGCGCACCTCATTGGAATGGGAAGTCCGACATACATCAAGAAAGGTTTCTTCGCTGAAAGGCTATCGAACGATCGGAGCTCGGTCCAAACTCTTCCAGGGTCCGCGGCAAATCGAGTTGTTGAGGTCACAACTTCCCAGCGAGGCTGGGTGAGTCTGGACATCTCCACGCGGTGGCCTGCAAGAATCAGAAGTGGCATCGCTAGCAAGATGACCGAGGTGAGCGTGGTGCTATTGTTCCCGCCCCTGAACTTGGTAACAAGTGTGTTGAAAATGAATCCAACGGTTACACCAACCGCAAGTCCGATGAAGAGTAACGGAATTGCCATTAGAGCGCAGAGCAGGCCTTCTCGGCCGAAAGCGATCAACAGACCGAGTGACCCGATTGTGGCTAAAATCAGTGCTGCGGTCACGCTCCGCATATCTTGTGCGACCATGGCGATTGCAAATCCCACTACAAACGGTACAAGCAGAAACAGGACTGGTCCCATCGCATTTGTCCGGTGGTTCTGCGACAAGATAAATCCCGCGAGTCCAAAGGCAATGCCGGTCAAACCTCCCACTAAGACTCCGCCCAGCGACGCTCTCCAGTTGTACAGTTCGTTTCTCTCGTATGGGTCAAACATATCTGTTCGTCCCGATTTTAATGTCACTCACTGACTTCGCGTCGATCAAGCCCAGTAAGTGCGGTCTAGTGTGCCGCCGATCAGGCCTGCATCACTGACGGTGTGGTGCGGCGAGCGGAAGGGCCGGGTACCAACCAGGCCGCGCGAAGTGTCCAGCACTCCCGCGACGCTGTGAATCCGCGTGGTCTCGATGGCTTCTTTCTTGATGCCGCGCTCTCTTGCTGCCAGCGCTGCTGAAAGAGCGCCGGGCACCGAGCGAACACACCATCCAGGGAAAGCTCTCCCAGAAATACGTGCGTATCGAGAATCTTTCCAAAAAATGTCCCTTGGCAACCCACCCATCCGAGCGCCATCGGCAGATCGAACGCGGAACCTTCCTTGCGGATGTCAGCGGGGGCGAGGTTGACCGTGACTGCCTGGTTTCCGGGGAAATCGAACCCGCAATTTCGCAGCGCGGACTTGATTCGCTCGCGGCTTTCTTCCACCGCAATGTCCGGCAATCCGGCTACGTTGAAATTGCCCTGGTAGGCCGGGACAATGTCCACCTCGACTTCCACGAGATAGGCGTCAATCCCAAACACTGCGGCGCTAAATGTCTTGAAAAGCATCGAAAAGGCAGGGGGACTAAGAGGGAGTCCTCCCTTTGCAGTGCGCAGCGTAACTCAAAACAGTAAGTGATGCTAGCGATACTGGCTCGGGTCCGATGGCGGATATTTGTCGCTGTGCTATTCTCGGGAATCACGAGAACCATAATGAGAAAATTCCCAAATTGGAACTGCTGTGCTTTTGCGCTCGTCTGTGTGCTCACTCTCGGTGTGTCCACCCACGCCCAACTAGAAGGAAGCAACGCCGCCCAAGCGGTCTCTCTCAACAATCGCGGCCTGCAGTTGTTCAAGGACGGGAAGTTGGACGAGGCCATCGCTCAATATCGACAGGCGCTGGTGCTCCGGCCGGATTTTGCCGAGGCACTGAACAATCTCGGCCTGGCGCTCGACGCCAAGGGCAATGACGTCGAAGCGCTCACCGATTTCGACCAAGCGCTTGCGCTCAAGCCCAGAGACGCCACTACGGAGAGCAACCGCGGCCTGGCGCTTTATCATGAAGGAAAATACGCGGAATCAATTGCGGCGTATCAGCTGGCCATTTCGTTTCACGCGAGCTTTCCGCAGGCCTACAACGGAATGGGATCGGCGCTGCTCGCCACCGGCAAAACGGACGAGGCCATTGCAGCCTATCGCACCGCTCTGCGGCTTCAGCCTCGCTACGTGGACGCCATGAACAATCTCGCCAACACACTCGACGCTGAGAAAAAATACGGCGAAGCGATTCAGATTTACCATCAAGCGCTGGAGCTCGAGCCCAAGGCAACCGACATCCGCATGAATTTCGCCACCGCGCTGCAAGGTGCCGGGCGCACGGATGAAGCCATCGCCGAATATCGCGAAATCGTGGCGGCCCGTCCCAATGATGCGCACGCCTTCGTTCAACTCGGCCATTTGTTGTTCACGCAAGGCAAACTGCAGGATGCCATCGCGGCGCTGGAAAAGAGTTTTGAGTTGCAGCCAAACCAGGCCGAGACCGCCTTCAATCTCGCGCGTGCATATCAGGACGCGGGGAATCTTTCTGCCGCGGTCGATGCCTACCAGAAAGGCCTGGCGCTGAAGCCACACGATCTGCATGGGCTGTACAATTTAGGCAGCACGTATCTGACCTTGAAAGAGCCGGCCAAAGCAGAGGTGATGTTTCGCAAGGCGCTTGAAGTTCAGCCGAACTTTGCCATCGCGCTGCAAGGGCTGGGAATCGCCCAAATGCAGGCGCGCGAACTCGATAAGGCAGAAACTTCCTTCGTAAAGTTAACCGCGATGCAGCCCGATAACGCCGACGCGCGCTTCAATCTCGGGAACGTTCTCTTCAACAAAGGGCAATATGGACCCGCGGCGGACGCCTATCGCGAGGCCATTCGCCTGAACGCAAATCTGGCCCACGCGCATTACAACCTGGGAATGGCGCTCTTGCGCCTGAGCGATCAGAAAGCAGCCGACAAAGAATTCCGGGAAGCCAAGCGCATTGACCCCACACTCGCTCCGCCGAAATAATTTCGAGCAATACCCCGCTATTCCGCAAGACGAAGTTGCCGGCGACCGCTAGGTCGCAGAAAATATGAAACCGATCGACCGCTGACTGGGTTTTTGTAGCGCTGGCATCTTGCCGGCTCTTTTCTTGCTCTTTTTTATTTCTCTTTAGCTCCTCATAGCACCCGTTAAGTTCCACTTACCAAACGGAGAGCTTGCGCTTACGAACACTACACCGCACTAACGCACTTCTCTTTACACACAGTGCTCTCCACCGTATGCTTCTCGCAGGGAAAGCTGATCCTAGCCATTTTGGGAGGACAAGTGATCTGGATACTTCTAGCGGTTGTTGTCCTGGCCGTGATTTTCGTGATCAGCATGTACAACGGTCTGGTCAGCCTCAAGGTACAGTGCGACAATGCCTGGTCCGATATCGACGTTCAACTCAAGCGCCGCTACGACTTAATTCCTAACTTGGTGGAAACGGTGAAGGGCTATGCTTCCCACGAGCAAGGCACGCTACAAGGCGTGGTGGAAGCGCGCAATCGCGCTATGAGCACCCAGGGCCCTGCGGCAAAGGCGGAAGCTGAAGGCGCGCTGACCTCCGCGCTGCGCCAGGTGTTTGCCCTCGCCGAAGCCTATCCTCAATTGCGCGCCGTGGAATCCTTCACGCAGCTCCAAAACACCCTGAACCAGATTGAGGACAGCGTGCAAAATGCGCGGCGCTATTACAATGCCGTGGTGCGCGACTTCAACACGAAAATCGCGCAGTTTCCCTCTAACATTATTGCTGGTATGTTCAATTTCAAGCCGCGCGAGTTTTTCGAGATTACGGCGCCGGCCGAGCGCGAGGTGCCAAAAGTTAGTTTCGGAGGCGCAACCACTTAGGCTGCGTTGCTCCCCTCGCGCAAATGAAATACGCTCGCAAATCGATTAGCCTCTTCGCAATTTGCCTGGCGATGTTCCTCACTGTAGCACCCGTATTCTCCGCGGCTCGCCAACTTGTCGTTCAACACTTCGATGATGAGGTAATTGTCAGCGCAGATGGAACCATCGACGTTACCGAAACGATCGAGGCACATTTCAGCGGTCAGAACTGGCATGGGCTTTACCGCTCGATTCCCATCGAGTACACAAATCCGCAGGGACTGAATTACACGCTGTTGATCGACCACATCACCGTCACCGACAGTGACGGGCATGCGCTGAAATGGGAGCAGAATCGCGAAGGGCGCTACACCAAATTCAAAATTTACATTCCCAACGCCGACGATTCGACTCACACGATCATTCTTCACTATCGCGTCTTGGATGCCATCCGGTTTTTCGAAGACCACGACGAGCTGTATTGGAACGTAACGGGGAACGACTGGGAAGTTCCTATCGCGTCTGCCAGCGCGCACATCGCATTGCCGTCAGGCGTTACCGGACTTCACGCTATCGCTTACACCGGCGCTCTTAATTCGCGGGCGCAAGACGCGATCGTGGAAGCAAAAGATAATTTCGTCGATATCCACACCACGCGGCCGCTCTCGTTTCACGAAGGGCTTACCGTCGTCATTGGCTTCGATAAAGGTTTCGTTCATCAGCCGAACGGCGCTGAGAAATTTATCCAATTCCTTCGCAGCAATACTCCGCTGCTGATTCCCGTTGTTGTTTTCTTCGTGATGTTCTGGCTGTGGTGGACGCGGGGACGAGGTCCCGAACGCCAAGCCATCGCCGTGCAGTACGAGCCACCGGACAAACTCTCGCCCGGCGAGTGTGGAACGCTGGTGGACAACGAAGCCGCCATGCGCGACATCACGGCGACGCTTGTCGACCTGGCGATAAAAGGCTACCTGGCGATCGAGCAGAAAGACGAAAGCCATCTTTTGGGCCTTAGCCGTAACAATGAATATATTTTCCATTTGAAGAAGCCTCCGGCGGAATGGGTCAGCGCGCGCCCTCATGAAGCGCAAATGCTGGCTGCGCTGTTTAGCGACGGCGCTACCACGGACGTGAAACTTTCCGACTTGCAGAATCACTTCTACACGCAATTGCCCGGCATTCGCGACAGCATTTTCCAAGCGCTCATGGCCGACAATTATTATTTGCACCGGCCGGACACCGTTCGCCAGGGATATATCGGCGCGGGCCTCGCTCTTGGATTTTTGATGGTGTCGGGAAACGGATTTTTGGCCCAGGCCACCGGGATTGCTTCGCCTACATGGATTATCGCCGGCATCGCGTCGGGCCTGGTCATCTGCGCGTTCGGCTACTTCATGTCGGCACGAACGCTCACCGGACAGCGCGCGCTTGAAAAAGTTCTCGGCTTCGAAGATTTCCTCGGGCGCACGGAGAAGGATCAGATCGATCGATTGCAAACGACTCCCGAGCTTTTCGAGAAGTATTTGCCCTACGCCATGGCGCTGCACGTTGAGAAAAAATGGGTGCAGGCATTTTCCGGCATCGCCATGCAGCCACCTAGTTGGTATCAAGGTTCCTACGGCAACGGCTTCATGCCGTATCTGCTGGTGAACGATTTGAATATGATGTCCTCGCAGGCGGGAAGCACGATGGCGTCTTCTCCGCGCAGCTCCGGCGGCTCAGGCTTTGGCGGTGGAGGCGGGTCCGGCGGCGGATTCGGCGGCGGTGGCGGCGGCGCGTTCTAGAACCGGCCAATCTTCCAGCCTCTCTACAACTTGAGATTTTCTTGCTTCTTGCCTCGGTGCATTTTTGGCGCGGCCATCTTCGAAAGCACCTTTGCGTACTTCGTAATCGTCTCCGGCACCGGCTGGCTGTGGACGAACTGACCGATTTTCCGGCATTCGATCAATCCCGCATCGTATAGAACTTTCAAATGGTGCGAGACGGTTGCCGGAGTCACGCCGCGTAGCAACACGATGTCCCCGCAGGTCATTTTCGGTCGCGACGATATCGCCTCAAAAATCCGCAGGCGTGTCTGGTCCGCCAGCGCCTTCGATATTCTTTCAATTTGTCGTCGGTTCATGACTTGCCTCAATTCGTGCGAGCTTACGGCACGCCTCCGGCGCGATGCTTGTCCACGGCGATTATAGCGCAAATTCCCGAATCCTTTCATTTAGATGCTCATCAAAGCATCGAAGTAGCAAACACTTAGAGGAGGAACCCATGAGTCGTCTCAATGGAAAGGTCGCCGTCGTCACCGGCGGAAACAGCGGTATCGGATTGGCCTCAGCGCAGCGTCTCCAGCAAGAGGGCGCCCGCGTCGCCATTTCCGGACGCAGCCAAAAGACCCTGGATGAAGCATCGAAAATTCTCGGCAAGGACGCGCTCGTCGTTCAGGCCGATGTCTCCAAGCTTCCCGAAATTGACAGACTCTTCTCTGCAGTGGCCGCAAAATTCGGAAAAATCGACGTTCTCTTCGTCAACGCCGGCGTCGCCACCTTCGCTCCATTTGCCGGATTCACGGAAGCCGCGTATGACGAGCTCTTTGACATCAACGCCAAGGGCGCCTTCTTCACCGTTCAAAAAGCGCTTCCGCATCTGAACGATGGCGCTTCCATCGTTCTCAACACCAGCGTCGCCAGCCATATTGGTAATCCGACGGGCGTCGCTTATGGAGGTACCAAAGCCGCCATGCGTTCGTTTGTTCGCGGGTTAGCTGCGGACCTTGCCGGCCGGAATATTCGCATAAACGCGGTCGCGCCTGGGCCGATCCAAACGCCCATATTCGATCGCGTTGGTTTGCCTAAAGAACAGGTGGATCAAGCGGTCCAGGGATTCATCGCCGCGGCCCCCTTGAAGCGCATCGGAAAACCAGAAGAAGTGGCAGGCGCGGTCGCTTTTCTCGCTTCTTCGGATTCATCCTATGTGACCGGTATCGAGCTCAGCGTCGGCGGAGGCATCGGCCAGGTCTAAATTTTTCGCCGATATAAACAATCCGGGCGGCCTCTTCCGCCCGGGACTCCTCTCATGATCATTCAAGGACGTCAAAAACAAACGCAAGGACAGCGTGTTGAATATCAGACCCATGAGGTCATATAAAGCGTAGGCAACGAATCCGGCGAGGATTCCAAGCAGCGCCGCCAAGCCGGAAATCAGTCCGATACGATAACCTGCGGATTGTTCCGGCAGGCGAGATGGCATGACTGAAGGCTAAGATCCCACTGAGAATTTCTCCTCCGGGGAAAGCAGCTTCTAATGACTCTTGGTAGTCTTACAGTTTCCTTCGATTGTGCCTTGAAAAGTTGCGGCTGACGGCAGTTTCTTCGATGTCCTATGCCATGTCCGCGCCGTGCGACGGCGGACTCAAGCGCGGCCACCAGTTTTGGTCCCGTTGACTGCAACTCGGTTCGATGAGCCAGCGAAAGCTTCTGCAAAAGTTTCTCTCCGCGGAGAGTAAGTCCCAGCAAGACCTCGCGGCGATCCGTTTGGCCGCGCACCTGCCTAAATGAGGCTTTGGCTTCAGCCGGTCCGTCAGTTCCAACCGCGCTGTGATGCTGGATCTGCAGGCGTTCGGCCAAGACGCCGACGGTCGCAATTTGCGAGGCGGGCAGTCCCTTGATTGCCAACAACGCTTGATGCTGATGCGGCTCGATTCCAGCGGCGCGCGCAGCCGTTTCGCTAAAATTCAGGAACCGGCGGATTTCGTAGCGGAAATCAGCCAGCGCCGTGTAGCCAATCCTTCGTCTTGGTGTCTTAGTTATGATAATTAATTATATCGTGTTGAGATATAATCGTACAGGAGAAACCTAACGGTTGTCTTTGCCGGCATCTACCGATACTTTGTGGCAGTAACGCCGGGGTCTAGAACACTCGCGGGAAAAAAGCCGGAACGCGGCGGGCGTATTCATCGAACTTCGCGCCAAAGGCTTCGCGGAGGAGATTTTCTTCGCTGCGGATGCGCAGCTCGTTGCCGATAAGGAACAGAGCGATACCGGCCAGCAGCGCCTGCCAGCGGCTCACGGCCAAGCCCGTCGTAAGAAGCAGTCCGAACATCCCCAAATAAATTGGGTTTCGCACGATCCCGTACGGGCCCTGCGTGATCAACTCGTGCCCGTCCACCACGCGGGCAACTAATCCCCACTGCTTGCCTAGAGTTCGGACGGCTGCAAGGCAAAACCAAACGGAAGCTATTGCGATAACGATGGTCGCCACGGCAAGGACCGCTTCGGCCTGTCTTGACAGCGGGAAAATCGGGGAAAAGTAGGGTCTATACATCGCAAAACAGGCTGCGTATCCGAGACACTGAAGCAAAAGTCCCAGGCTGAATCTTCCGGCTCGCTTCGTTTCCGCGGTGGCAGCCCCGCTTCTTCCGATCACGAAGATTCCGCCGAAGACAATCCAGCATACCGCCACCACGACAACTACAATCTCGGCTACGGCATCATGATTGAATGACATGGTTTCTTTGTGCGCTTCGGCCGGTCACAAGTCCTTGCGAAAGGACTTTTGCGTCTTGACATGTTTATAGCCGTGACGTTCATAGAAAGTGTGGGCGCGATCGCGGATTACATTGGAGCGCAGTCCGATTTCGCCGCAGCCTTTTTCGAGCGCCCATTGCTCGGCCCGGGCAAGTAGTAGCGGGCCGATGCCTTGCGAACGAAACTTCTCGTCAACCACCAAGCCGCTAATCTCGGCGCGCGCGTCCGCTTCCACCATGCGGCAGACGTATGTGCCGAGCCACCCGGCGATTTCACCACCAAGCTGCGCGACAAACACCGCGTGTTCTTGCGAACCCTTCATGCCCACTGCCCGGTTGGCAATCTCGCCCGGCGAAGAAGGATAGCCGAGCTGGCCGGCAAGCTCTGCGATTCGCACATAGTCCCGCGGCTGAGCTTCGCGAATCTCGCACGCAGCTTTTCCGGCAGAGTCACTAGATATCGAACTTGTCGTTTTGCCTCCGCGCGTTATCCCAGCGCCTTTTTCAAGACAGCAATCTGCCCGGCGTGATAGAGATCGTGCTGAACCAAACCGTGCAGCAAAACATAGCGGGAATAATTATCGCGCTGAACTGGCTCGTCCAGCTGATCATCGCGCACAGTCTTCACATAATTTCGCAGACGAGTCCTGCTTTCCGCAAGATTCTCGAGCGAGCGCTTCCAAACTACCTCGCTCGCCTCCCACACCGGAGGCCAATCCACCTCCGTAGTTACATGTACAGGTTCACCTTTCGATTTTTGCTGCACGATCGTGTTCCACGCTGCAATGTGGTTCACCAGTTCCCAGATGGAATGTGCGCCTGGAACGGGATGCTTCGAGGCATCTTCCGCCGAAATCCCGTCAAGCAGTTGCTTAAGATCAGGCCCATGCCACGCCTCGCCTGAAAAAGCGCGGTCCATTTGGTCCACGATTCGATCGATCTCACTCATATAATTCTCCGTGGTTGCTTCCGTCGCCTTATGTAACTCACCTCTTTAGAGGTGCGGACATTTCCGCTTCTTGCATTCTCTCTGCTTTTACGACAACCACTAGTTTGCCAACTCGAATGGAAATTTAGAAAACTTTGTCAGAATCCAAAAGTATGGTGGCTGGGCCATCATTCGTGAGTTCGACGGACATGTGCGCCTGAAACACGCCGGTCTTCACGCGGACACCGACGGCGCGCAATGCGACGACAAATTCATCGTAGAGCGCTTTCCCCAATTCCGGTGGCGCAGCCTGGATGAAACTGGGCCGGCGCTGCCCGCGCAAATCGCCATACAGCGTGAACTGCGATATGGCGAGAATCGCGCCTCCAGTATCCAGCAATGATCGATTCATCTTCCCTTGCTCGTCATTGAAAATTCGCAGATTTACGATTTTCACCGCCATCGACACGGCTGTCGCCGATACATCGTCGCGACCCACTGCGATCAGCACCACGAGCCCAGACCCAATCTCGCCGGTCACGTTTCCGTCCACAATGACGCGGGCTTGAGTGACCCGTTGCAGCACAGCTCGCATACATCGCCCTCTCGCTATTTCGCGTTAAGAACGGACGATTCTATGCGCCGGGCAAATCGAATACAATCCACGACACTCACGCCAGCGCAGACGCGCCCACCACATGGAACGTTTCGCAGCCGTTCTCATAGTGCCTCGAATATGCTAGAACAAAATGGACAGAGATGAAGGCGACGAATTGAAACTCGCGCTGATTGGCACACACGGTGTGGGCAAGACAACTCTCGTGTACGAAGTGTGCTCGCTGCTGAAGAAATCACACCACAACGTGGAGCTGGTTACCGAAGTCGCGCGCCAGTCTCCGTTTCCAGTAAACGCAGAGACAACGCTCGCCGGCCAGCTATGGATCTTGCATGCGCAAATTGCCGCGGAGCTCGAGGCCTCGCTCCGCGCGCCCATGATAATCACCGACCGCGCCGTGCTCGATAATTATTGTTACCTGGTCAACAAATTCGGCCGCCAGCCGCAGCTGGAAACGTGGCTGGCCGGGTGGATGGCGAGCTACTCTCTCCTCGTCGGGGTCCCCACCGTCGAGGAAGGAATTCCGCGCGATGGTTTCCGCTCCGAAGACCGCGCATTCCAATTACGCATCCACGATTTGCTAATCGAATTGCTTGCCTCGCCGCCCTTCAACACCTTGCCTGCGCCGGTAATCTGGCTCGACGCCGGAGATCGCGGCAATTGGGCCCATAGAATATTGGGCGCGGCCCTGCCTTACGTTGAAGCGCCACCCACACCATATCTTCGTAACAGGGCTGTCGGCTAATCCCTCCACAAACATGAACGAGCATTCCAGCGCCAGTTCATCTCCATCTTCAAAACGCTGGCTCACGCGCGGAGTGCTGGGTATCGGATTGGCCAGCCTGTTCTCGGACTGGGGGCACGAAGCTGCCACTTCGATTCTTCCCGCATTTCTCGCGAGCTTGGGCGCGCCGGCATATGCGCTGGGAGTGATCGAAGGCGTTTCCGACGGCCTCTCCAGCTTCGCGAAACTTGCCGGCGGCTGGATCGCCGATCGCCCCAAATGGCGAAAACCCACGGGCGTTTTCGGCTACATGGCCACCGGAGTCTCGACGTTCGCTTATGCTTTCGCGCACAGCTGGCCGGCTATTCTCGTTATGCGCGCACTGGGGTGGACGGGCCGCGGCAGCCGTGGACCATCGCGCGATGCGCTCCTCGCTGACTCCGTGGAGCCGCAGCAGCATGGCCGCGCATTCGGCTTCGAGCGCGCGATGGACACCGTGGGCGCGGTGCTCGGGCCGCTTTGTGCCACAGCGCTAATAGGGGCCATCGGCGCACGCGGCGTTTTGAAATGGACGCTCGTACCCGGACTGGCCGCTGCCGTCGCCTTTGCGTTTCTCGTGCCTGCCGGGAAGCACGTAGAGGGACATCATGCTCCAAGCTTCGCTTCCAGCTTCACGCAAATGCCCAGAGCTTACTGGCATTTTCTTGCGGGCGTTTTTGCACACGGCATTGGAGATTTTGCGCCCACGCTCCTAATTCTCCGAGCAAGCCAGATACTCACTCCGCGCTTCGGCACGGGCCGCGCCGCCACGATGGCAGTGGCACTCTACACCTTTCACAATTTGGTCAACGCGGCTGTGTCTTATCCAGCGGGAGCGCTGGGTGACCGCATTGGTAAACGCGGCCTCCTCGCCATGGGCTACCTGATGGGAGCGGTAACCTACGCAGGTTTCATTTTAGAGAAGCCGACGATTTTGGTTCTCGTGATTCTGTTTGGGCTCGAAGGAATCCACGGCGCCATGCAGCAGTCGCTTGAAAAATCGATGGCCGCGGAACTGCTCCCGGCCAAAGTACGCGGCTCGGGATTCGGAGTGCTTGCCACCGTGAACGGAATCGGGGATTTAGTCTCCAGCATCGCGGTGGGTGTCCTGTGGTCCAGCGTGAGCCCCAACGCGGGCTTTCTCTACGCGGGAATATTCACAGTTGCCGGAGCCGCGTTGGTTTATTTCTTTGTCCCACGCAAGGATTGACGGCGTCCTGCTCGACACTCTTGCTCAGGCGAGAGCTCTTCAAAGATATTAATGTCGAGGAATCCTGCGTCTCCGAACCACCCTAGGAGCACGCTGGCAAAACGGACAGAAGTAGCTGCTCCGCCCAGCCACAATAATTCGTCGAATTTTCTTGCCGCAGCGAGAGCATTTCTTGCCTTCGCGCCCGTACGCGCGATGTCGAATCTGAAATTCTCCGGGCTGGCCTTCCACATTCACATAATCTGAAATGGACGACCCGCCCAAACGAATCGCTTCGTTCAGTACGCGGCGCACGACCGAGTACAGCCGACGAATTTCCTGGTCGCTCAAATTCGCGCCGAGCCGCCGGGGATGTATGCGCGCGCGCCATAGGCTCTCATCCGTATAAATATTGCCCATGCCGCGCAGCACGCTCTGGTCCAGCAGTAACGCCTTGATATGCGCGCGCCGCGCGCGTATGCGCGTGCGAAGTTCTTCCTCGCTCGTTTCCAGTGGGTCGAGCCCGAGCTTGCCCAACACACTTTCGTGCGCCGCGCTCGCGAGCATCGCCATTCGGCCAAATCGGCGAATGTCCGTGTAACGAAGCTCCCGGCCATTGTCTAGCCCAAGAAATACATGCGTATGCGGCACAACGGGCACTTCCGGCGGACAAGTTACAATTTGCCCGGTCATGCCCAAGTGAATCAGAAGAGATGATTCCTGCTTGCGTCCGTTTGCAGATTCAAGCTCAATCACAATAAACTTTCCGTGACGCCGCACAGCCACCACTTTGCTTCCGGGCAGTTGCAATTCCAGAGCAGCAGGATCGTCGATGAAGTCCGTCTTGCCCAGACGCACGTTTAGGATGCGCTTGCCCGGCAACACCGCTCGCAGACCGCGAACGACTGTTTCGACTTCCGGCAATTCCGGCATTTTGCTCCCACGAAAAAGGTAACACAGTCCGGGAGAAGACTCGCGCTAGCGATCAACCACTCTGCCGCGCAAATCGCGTGATAAACTCCTGCGTCTTTCACGCAGGTAGAAAAGGAGCGGAAATGCGTACCTGGTTACTCGCGTTGTGTTTTCTCGTTGCCGGCTCCACGCAGGCGCAGACGGTAGCGATCCGTGCCGGCAACCTCATTGACCCCGCAAACGGTACAGTGTCAAAGAATCGGATCATTCTAGTGAACGACAAGAAAATCGTAGAGGTCGGGCCGAATGTGGCGATCCCGAAGGATGCTGAAGTCATTGACCTCTCGAACGAGTGGGTGATGCCCGGCATCATGGATGCGCACACGCACGTCACCCAGAGCGTGAAGTATTTTCGCGAGCTCGATCACAATTATTTAGTGGAGGCCACGGGCCTGCGCGCGCTGCGCGGGCTCTATACCGCCCAGACCTTGCTGAATGCGGGAATCACTACCGTGCGCGACGTGGGCAACGACGCGAATTTCGCCGCCGTGGATCTCCGCAAAGCGATCGAGGCGGGATGGTTCGTTGGCCCCACCGTTCAAACCGCGGGCAAGATCATTACGCCGTTCGGCGGCCAGAGCAGAGGAATTCCACCCGAGATCGGGCCGTTCTGGCAATTCGAATATTACGATGCGGACAGCCCGGAAGAAATCCGCAAATATGTTCGCGAAGATATTTTTTACGGCGCCGATTTGATCAAGCTCGTCGCCGACAACAGCGACTACCATTATTCCCTGGAAGAAATCCGGGCAGCTGTGGATGAAGCCCATCATGCAGGCCGGCCCGTAGCAGTACACGTTTTGGGCGGAGAGGCTGCGGACAATGTAATTGCAGGCGGCGCTGATTCTATCGAACACGGATTCTTTCTGACCGACGATCAGCTTCGGCGCATGAAGGAAAAAGGAATCTTTCTCTCGGGTACCGATTTCCCCGCTGTTCACTTTGAAGAGGGCGGGTTCCCGGCCGGGAAACAATTGGGCGTCACGATCATCGACCGGCTTCATCGGGCCTACAAGGTCGGCGTAAAAATGGGCTTCTCCACGGACATCGTCACCGACTACAAAGACGAAAACCGCGCGGAAATGACCTGGGACTATCTAGCCGTCTGGCGCGCCGCGGGTGTGCCCAACGCAGAAATCTTGAAGTGCATGACCACAAACGATGCCGAGCTGCTTCGGATTCAGAAGGAGCGCGGCGCGATCGCCGCCGGCCTGTTCGCGGACATCATCGCCATGCCCGCAAGCCCTCTGGACGACATCGAATCGCTGCGAAAAGTGGATTTCGTGATGAAGAACGGCGCGATCGTGCGCAAGCTCCGATAATCGCGTTAGTTTAACTTGGCGGAAGAATGGCGAAAACGCGCACGGGTCCGCCCGAACCTCCTTCCAGTTTCATCGGCGCTGCAATCACGAACGCCCCCGCTTCAGGCACGAAATCCATATTGGCCAGATTCTCGAGATTGTAAAGCCCCGCGGGCAGATCAATATGATGGACTTCGAAATCCTTGGAAGCGCCATAATCAATGCTGAGCGTATCGATTCCCAGGCCAACCGCGCCGCGAGCAATTAGCAATTTCGCAGACTCCGCCGAAAATCCTGGGAAATGCATCACCTTGTTGTCATCCATGTTGCGATAGCGCGCCTGATCCGGCCAACGCGCAGCCCAGCCTGTGCGCATCATTACAATCGCGCCGGGCGGAATGCGTCCATGCGCGGCTTCCCAGTTCTCCACCCGCGCCCTACTGAGCCGGTAGTCGGCATCCTTGCTTACTTCCTCGCGCACATCGATGACCACAGCTGGACCAAAAAAGTGCGCCTCTGGGATTTTATCGAGTGTGGCCTTCCCCGGCGGGAAGTGCGCGGGAGCATCCATGTGCGTGCAGTAATGTTCCAGCATCCAGAAACTGCGCGCGAAGTAACCATCTTTTTCCGGCGTGGCCACAACTTGCGCTTCGAATGTTTTTTCGTCGCCGGGCCAGGCCGGTAACTTTCCATTGATCGCATAGGTCATATCCACCACCAGGGTTTTGCCTGAAGGAATCCCTTGCAGCCAAGCATCCTGTGGTGGTGTGGTTTTCTTTTGTATGGCGAAAGTTCGCGGAATGGCGGCATCAAAAATCGGCGTGGCCAAGAAGACACCAACACATGCCATCCCAAACGGAATAAGCTTTCCTTTTCGCACGGAAAAACCTCCTGTGGCGGGACCAATTATTCGAAGCTAATGAATTTCCGAGCTCCGCGTTAGGGTAAAGGGATGCCGGGGGAGGCCACGATGCCGGCCATGCGCAAAATCTCGGCGTATTCCTCGTCAGTAAGCGGACATATTGTAAGTCGCGTGTTCTTCAGAAATTTTATTTTGCGAAGCAATTTGTTTTCGCGCAGCTCAGCCAGCGTTACTTGACGAGGCAATCGCTCGATCGCCCGCAAATCCATCACCATTTTCTTGGAGTCGTGATCGTGCGGGTCCGGATAGGGATCGCGGCTGACCTCCGCGAGCGCGTACACCGCGTGCTCCGCCTTGCCGTGATAGCAGAGCGCGCGGTCGCCTCTTTGGACCTGTTTCAGCTGCCGCAGCGCGTCGGGACGGTTTCCCGCGTGACGCCACATCTCTTTGCCCTTCACGAAAAGGGTATCCCAGTGATATACCCGAGGGTCCACCGCCAGCAGCCAACGTTTTGGTTTGGAAGGAGGTTGCGTCATCCGTCAAAAAGTGTCGCGCGCACTATACACGGAAAAATACGCAAAATGACTAACTTTATTGGCGGAAGTTTAGCAGGGGAAGGGATATTAGTAAGATAGTAGCAGGATCCGCGAGGATTGCATCGAGCTAAACCTAACCTTATCCTACATCTACGAAGATGTCTTCGCCGCGAATTTCAACCGCGTATGTTTCGGTGCCAACCGCCTGGTTGGTGGCCAGCTTTCCCGTGGTGACGTCGTATTGCCACCCATGCCAGGGACATGTGACCACCTGACCTCGCAGCTCCCCTTGGCCCAGCGGTCCTCCCCGGTGCAAGCATAAGTTATTGATGGCATATAGCTTACCGTCCACATTCGCAAGCGCGAAGGTCTTCCCGTCAATCTGAAATTCCCGGATCATCCCCGGGGGAACTTCATCCTTCTTCGCTGCGCGCAGGAAAGCCATGTCTGAGTCCTTTGGTGTATCTAACGAGGCTGCGGCGATTGAGCCACCATCACGCCGCTCTTGAATTCCTCAACCATCTCCGGCTGCAGCCTGATTTCGGTAGGCCGCTTCGCCAGCGACATCTGGTCAATCTTGTCCTGTAGCTTCAGCAGCGCGTAGAACAAGGCCTCAGGCCGCGGCGGACACCCGATCACGTATACGTCGACCGGAACGATGCGGTCCACGCCTTGCAGCACCGAGTACACGTTGAACGGCCCGCCCACGCTCGAGCACGCGCCCATCGAGATACACCACTTCGGCTCCGGCATCTGGTCCCACACGCGCTTCAGCACCGGTGACATTTTCAGCGTCACCGTACCCGCCACGATCATCAGATCCGCCTGCCGTGGCGACGGCCTGAAAACTTCGGCGCCGAATCGCGCAATATCGAATCGCGAGGTGGTCGAAGCGATCATTTCAATCGCGCAACAAGCCAGCCCAAACGTCAGCGGCCAAATCGCGCTCTTGCGCGCCCAATTGAAAACGTAATCTACTGTGGAAAGGACGTAACTGCGTTCAAACCGGTTATCGAGAACTCCCATGCGCCTATTCTACCTCACCAAACCGCCTTGCAAAGACGCGAAGTATATCCGCACCTCCTGCTTCCGTCAAATTGTCGCAGCGCTAAGGCTCCTACGCTGGGGGGTCGGCAGCCCTATTTAGCTTCGCCTTCAAATGTAATGCTCGGCAAGTCCGGCGATTGTGAAGCAGCCAACTGTCGTAACGCTTCGCGAGCAGTTTCTCTAAGCTTGGTATCGGTTTCATATCTATTCGACCAAGCTTCACTGTGGACCACGATACGCTTGGCATCGGAGAACGGCCTTTGCAAGAGGTTCTCGACCGCATCTATGCAATCCGCTAGGGCGAAACCCTGATTCCGCAGAAACACGAGAATGAGTTCGATGTCGCCACCGAGGTTGAAAACCCTTCTTGCATCCTCAACGATTTCAGGTTGGTGAATTCTCTTCCTTCCATTCATCATGCCACCTCGGCGTTTTAGAGGTTCGGCGGCTTTATGCGAACCTTGAGGCCCGAACTGTCTTACGGAATCTCGATGAGGACGAGCGACATATCGTCAGCGGCAGGCCCATTGCGCCATGCTGCGACTCGATCCAGAATCTGCTGCTTCATTTCGGGCAATGGCAGCTTCGAAGTCTCTCGCACGATTTCCGCGAATCCCTCGACGCCCAGCATGTCTCTCTGCGAATTGAACGTTTCCGTGAAGCCGTCGGTATAAATCACCACGCGATCGCCCGCTTGCACGGGAATTTCTATCGCTGCTTCGTTATCGACAGCGTCATCGAGCAAGCCAAGCACGGCGCTGCGTGATTCCAGCAGCCGTGGCGCTTCGCCCGGCTGAATGATCATTGCCGGAGGATGTCCCGCGCCCGCGAACTCGAGGCTGCGGTTGTCGTAATTCAGCCGCGCCGCCACCATGGTGAAGAAAAACACCGAGCTTCCCAAATTTCCTTTCACGAAATTATTGAGATGCCTCATCATGGCGCCGAGCCCAACACCTCGCTCGATCTGCGACATCGTCTCTGAATAAATGCGGTTCGCGACGAGCGCTGAGCCGATGCCATGCCCCGAGACGTCGCAGACCATCAGGCTAAGGTGGCCGCCGCGCGGCGCGACGAGCCCAAAATCTCCGCCAATCGTTCGCACCGGTTGATAAAACGTCTCGACGGACACTTTGCCCCAAGTCAATCCGCTGGGAGCGAGACTTTGCTGCACACGCGCGGCGAGCAGCAAATCTTCTTCAATTTCCCGATGGCGCTGTTCGAGCTCCGCATTGGCTTCACGCAGCGCATTTTCCGCACGCTTCTGCTCGGTAATGTCCGTGGCCGTAATTACGGCGAACGCGTTGCCTTCAGGATCTTGGATCTGCCGCGCGGTCACTAGGACCGGTAATTTTCCGCCTCCATGTTGCGGCACGTAAAATTCGTACTGGCTCTGGCCTTCCGCCTGCCTTTTCTCGATGCGCTTTTGAAGCACCGCCGCATCCTCAGGTGGATATAAGTCTGTAACCGGACGCCCCAGGAGCTCTTCCGCGGGTAGGCCAATCATTTTCAGGAAAAGACGATTCGCGAACACGATGCGCTTGCGATCATCATTGATGATCACACCCTGGTTCAAAGTCTCCAGAACGCCTTTCATTTCATTGACCCACTTGTGCCGCGTATCGTCCAAAGAATTCTCCTCTAGCGCGTCTACCTTTGATTCGTGTTTACTGGTCCTGAGGTCACCGGCATCACAAATCCTTTGGTCCCTCGGGGGAAGCTCTAAATCCACTTCCGGTTCGCGGAGCAGGCCAATCACGTCCAGCGGACGCGTGTACATCGCCAGTCTCCCATCCGGCGTCCGAGGCCACAATTCCTTTGGACGGTCGCAATAGAGTTCCACTCCGTTGTCGTCCGGGTCGCGCGGGTAAATCGACTCACTCACGCCGTGATCCGCCGCGCCTTCGAGCGAGATCCCCGCAGCGAGCGCCCTTCGCAGCGCTTCTGCAAGCGCCGCCCGGCTCGGATAAACAATCGCTGTATGGTAGAGCCCGGTTGTCCCGGGAGCAGGCGGCGAACCTCCCAAACTTTCCCAGGTGTTCAGAGCTATGTGATGATGGTAGCCGCCCGCGGAAAGAAAAACCGAGCTATCGCCCAGGCGCTGCATGATCTACAGTCCAAGCACTCCATGATAAAACTCCACCGCCCGCGCTAGCTCCGCCACCTTCAGATGGACGTGCCCGATTCGGACTCGCGGGTCCGCCGCATACGTCGCCGGTTTTTTCTTATTCGTTTTTGGAGCGGCCATCGGCAGGCACCATCATGGACAAATCATGTAGCACCCCCAAGTCTGCCGAGGTGAGATCCAAAATCCTCGCTGTGACCCTGGCCCGACAGTCTCCGCCGCCCACCGTCGCGAGTCAAGTGCGCCGCGTAAGAGCCGCAACGTCCCGGTTTTTCGAAGCGGCTTGGTGTTTCGTACCGCCGGCATCCTGCGGGCTGTTTTTCTTCTTATGCCGTTAATAAGCTTGCGCCCTCAAAATCAAATCCAACCTTCACCTGTCACCGCCTTTGATACTCTTGTAATGGGTCAGGGGGATTCTTTCCTGTGGCGTGTGAATCTTTCAGCTAACTAGGCGAATGACATTGCCGAACGATCCCAAATTGCAGCAGCCTTTCTCCGCTCAGAAAGCGCCCGTTGCGCCATCCACGCAATCACCCACGCGCGAATCCGACGGCTACAAAGCCAAACACGACGAACTGCAAATCCTAATCAATTCCCATACTCCGATCATTACGGTCGAGACCAGCGAGGAAGACAGGCTCGAGAAGCTTCTGCTGGCAATTTCCACGCAGATGGCGGTGCCGTTCTACACCTGGAGTGTAACCGCGGGCCTCAAGAGATTCACAGGCGCGCCGCTATATGGCTCAGACGATCCCGAAAAAGCGCTTGCCAATATCGCGGCGCTCAACGGCGACGCAATCTTTCTGCTCAAGGATTTCGCGCGTTATTGCGGAAACGACCACATCAGCCGCCGCCTTCGAGACTTGACCTGCAGTTTTTGTACCCCGCGCAGATCCATTGTCATCGCCGGAGCATCGCTCGACTTGCCGCCTGAATTGAAGTGTGATTCAACAGTGTTTCAATTGGGCCTCCCGAGCGCGGACGAATTACTCGCAGGGGTCAACCAAGTGTTGGCGGAAGCGGGTCGCAACCAACGCACCTCGGTCACTCTGGATGCAGAGGGCATTTCGCAACTGGCGCGAAATCTGGTGGGCTTGACCCAAGACGAATCCCTGCGAACGCTCCGTAAATGCTTGCTCGCGCACGGTAAGGCGGACGCTGGATTTCTCGACGCCGTCCTGGAAGCCAAGCATGCAGCTTTGCGCTCCGATGGATTGCTCGAAATCGTCCGGCGCGATGCGTCCTTCACCAATGTAGCCGGGTTGAAACGGCTACGCGACTGGGTTGACAAACGCCGCAGCGCATTGACGGCGGAAGGCCGTCAATTTGGACTCGTGTCGCCCAAGGGCGTCCTGATTACCGGTGTGCAAGGATGCGGGAAAAGTCTCGCGGCGCGTGCCGTCGCCGGAGAATGGTGCATCGAGTTGGCGCGCCTGGATGCCGGACGGCTCTACGACAAATATGTGGGCGAGAGCGAGAAGCGGTTGCGCAACACGCTTGAGCTCGCGCAAAAACTTGCTCCCATGGTGCTGTGGATCGACGAGATCGAGAAAGCATTTGCTTCGGCCGGCGCCAGCGGCGATGCCGATGCGGGCTTGTCGCAGCGCCTGCTCGCGACTCTGCTCACCTGGATGCAGGATCGAGAGGGCGGCGTGTTCCTGGCGGCTACTTCCAACAACATCACCGCACTTCCTCCGGAGATGCTGCGCAAAGGGCGCTTCGACGAGATTTTCTTCGTCGATTTGCCCACGCCGGATGTGTGCACCGCGCTGTTTGCGCTTTACCTCACCAAGAGTTCACGAAATCCCACAGCGTTTGACTTGCCGAAGCTTGCCGCAGCGAGCCAAGGTTTCTCCGGAGCGGAAATAGAACAGGCGGTTGCCGCGGGACTGTACACCGCCTTCGATCGAAAACAGGAGCTTTCAACCGAAATCTTGATGGCGGAGATTAAAGGCACCCAGCCGCTCAGCGTCACGCGCGCCGAAGATATCCAAAGCATCAGGGAATGGGCCAAATCGCGCGCCGTGCCCGCCGACTGAGCGAAGCGAGGCTGTCGCGGCCGCCCGGGTCGACGGTTAGTCGAGCCTGAGGAAGAGGCTACGAAGTGGCCGGAAAACGACGCTGGCACGCCATTTCGAGGAATTCTAGGACCGGGAGGCTGTAGACGGAAAAGCACTGCGACGCAATTTGGTCTCGTCTTAGGAGGGGGTGAAAACTAGAGACCACAAATTCCAAACCCAAATTGATTCGCGCCTATATCAGAGACGCGGGTCGACAGGCTCGCTTTCCAAAGCCAGTACGCCGAATACACATTCGTGGACACGGCGAAGCGGTTCCTGCCGGACAAAGCGTTCCAGTGCTTCGAAGCCAAGAGCAAATTCGCGAAGTGCCAACGATCGCTTGGTTGATACACCTCGGCTACGTAGGCGATCTAGGTTTTCGGGCAACAAGTACTCGGGGCCATAGATAATTCTCAAATATTCGCGCCCACGGCATTTAATAGCTGGCTGAACAAGTCCGCGCCGACCGCGCGCGATGAAGTCGAAAGGCTTCAGCACCATCCCTTCGCCGCCACGACTCGTTAACTCTTCCCACCACTGGGTAGCTTCATCCAGGTTGGCAGTATCGGTCACATCCACCTGTTTGTAAGCCGTTGCGAGCAGCAGTCCGTCACTGGCTTTGCACACCTCGGCAAGCTGTTCCATATGCCAGATATGATCGCGCTGAACATGAACTTGGTCCTCGGTTGCCAACAGGTGAAACGGCGCAAGCTTCAAGTCGCTGACTGAATGCACAGGCCAGCAATAGCGACGGTAGGAATCCACGTACAGATTCACAGCATCGAGCCTTTGTTTGTATCGCTCGATGAGAGGTAGCGCGTCACCGTTTTTCGACGCTAGGAGTTCCAAGGCGGCAACGGTTTCCGAAAGCGACCCCTGCGCTGCAGTCCCCACCGCCGCGTACTGTTGGCGCAGCAGTTCCTGTGCCTTGGCCGACCATGGCATCAGTTCCCCATCGAGGCAGACCCAGTTTGTTTGGAACTGGTCCCAAAAGTTGGTAGCGTCCAAAGCTGCCCGCGTTTTTTCGAGAACTTCCTTCTCGATATTTGCGTCATCGAAGAATCTTCTTCCCGTGCGGGTGTAGCAGATTCCGATGGCTTCCTCGACAACTCCGAAACGCTTTCGAGCAACATCCGTGTCGCGACATACGATCACGACGGCACGCGAGCCTTATATGCTTTTCTTCGCAAACGACGCGCGGTACGCCTTCACGACGAAAATAGTCGAATGCTTCAGAAGGGTGCTCAAGAAAACTCGGTTGGGTGGTTGTTTCTGTTGGTGACATTGTGGGCGGCAAGTAAATCAGCCATTTCGGATTCGCCGCGAATCGACTCATGACTTCGAGAGCGGCTAATCCATTTTCTTCGCGGACTGTCACGTTATGGTGGAGTCGAGTTGTGACAATTCGTTTCCCAATTACGTCTTCAATGTCGAGAAGATCGTCGTCGACCTGCTGAAATGTAAATGAAGGCGCGGATTCTACGACCGCGACGAGCGGCTTGACTGGTCGGGCATACGTCGTACGTGCGGCAACAGAGACAAGTTCTTTCTCGGGATAGCGCAGTGCCGTCAAGCTTCCGCCGAAAACACAGCCCGTATCGATGTTAATTGTTCGATTGAGCCAGTCGGCCTGCGGCACTGGCGTATGGCCGTAAACAACCATGGCTTTGCCACGATATTCAGCGGCCCAATTGTAGCGAACGGGCAGGCCGAATTCGTCGGTCTCGTCGGTCGTCTCTCCGTACAAAGCAAAATCGCGTACTTTTCCGGAACCACGACCATGCATCTCCTCTTTCATCCCCGCGTGGGCAACGACAAGTTTTCCGTCGTCCAAAACATAGTGGCTGATCAATGAATCGATAAATTCAGAGACTTGAGAACGAAATTCTGGAGGATGTTTTTCGAGTTGCTCCAGCGAATCAGCGAGCCCATGCGTAATTTGCACGTCTTTGCCCCGGAGTTTGCGCATCAATTTGATATCGTGGTTGCCTGGAACGCAAAGCGCCGTGCCGGTCTCAATCATGCCCATAACCAAGCCAAGCACATCTGGAATCTTCGGGCCACGGTCAACAAGGTCGCCGAGAAAAACCACCTTGCGCCCTTCTGGGGCTTTCACGGAATAGGCGGGAACACCCAGACCGTTCGATTGTTTCTCGACGGAATACCCAAGCTGAGTTAGCACATCGACGAGTTCGTCGAAGCAGCCGTGGACATCGCCAATGATGTCAAAAGGGCCGTGCTCGTGTTTTAGATTGTTCCACAGCGGCTGACGTTCAATTTCTGCGGCGTCAACCTCCTCAGGCGAATGCAACACGTGGACCCTTCGAAAACCTTCCCGTTCAAGGTTACGCAGAGAGCGGCGCAATTGCTGAGCCTGCTGGCGTACGACGTGCGGACCAAAGGAGCGGTCTGGACGATCACGGTTTCGCTCGTGGCAAAGCTTCTCCGGCAGATCAAAAACAATGGCGACCGGAATACAGTGATACTGCCGGGCCAAGGCAATGATCGGCTTGCGGGCTTCCGCTTGCACATTCGTGGCGTCGATCACCACCAACTTTCCAGCCGTGAGCCTTTTGGAAGCAACGAAATAAAGAACATCAAACGCATCATTCGTGGCCGCTTGACTGTTCTCGTTGTCGGACACCAGACCACGGCAGAAATCCGAAGAAAGAACTTCCGTCGGTCGAAAATGTTTTCGAGCAAAGCCCGACTTACCCGATCCGGAAGGACCGACAAGAGCGACAACCGCCAGCTCGGGAATCGTCAGCTTCATTGGCGAGTGAAAATGCCCATCTGTGTTGCACTGCCCACGATTGGATCTTCAGGTCCAATGGGCAAGAAGCGAGCGGAATAACCGAATCGCGCGGCTATGGAATTAGCCCAGAATTGGAATTCCACCCGTGTCCATTCGAAGCGGTGATCTTTATGCCGCATTTTGCCGGCCGGAAGCGTCTCGAATTTCACGTTGTACTCGACGTTGGGTGTTGTAATCACAACCGTCTGCGGACGTGCAAATTCAAAGAGGACCCGCTCGAAAGCCGCGAGACGCGGCGGATCTTGATGCTCTATGACTTCCACCACCGTCGCGGCGTCATAACCAGCTAGACGTTTGTCGCGATAGGTCAGCGATCCGTGGATCAGGCGAATACGCTCCTTTTGTATCGTTAGCAAATCCTCCAGACGCAGTTTCCGCGAGGCAATTTCCAACGCGCGATGCGATACGTCCATGCCAAGCATTTCCGTAAAGGTCTTATCTTTTAAGAGCTCGCGCAGAAGCCGACCTTCGCCGCAGCCGAGGTCGACAACGCGCTTCGCGCTACTGCTGCGAAGGACCGCCATCACTGCTCCGATGCGCTGTTCCGCCAGACTGATTGGCTTCTCGAGAGCCTCTTCTTCACGTGAGTAAGTCTCGGCTATTTCGTCGGCTCCGGGATATTCCTCGCCGATGAGACGATTCAGAGCCTCGCGGGTCAGTCGCTTTTGATGTTTCAAGTAGCGATTGGTAATCAACTCGCGTTTCGGATGTTCGCGAAGCCAGCCTTCACCGTGGCGCAGAAGTTTCTCAACTTCCGTGTCGCCAACCCAGTAGTGCTTGCCGTCATCCAGGACTGGAATCAGGACGTAAAGATGCGTCAGCAACTCACTCAGTCGAACTGTGCCCTCAAGGGTTACTGTGAAATACGGACTCTCTCCCCACTCGGGGAATTTCTCTTCCAGCGTATAACGCTTGGAGCTGACTTTGTAGCCCAACGGTTCAAATAGGCCACGCAACAAAACTTCTCCGCCGCGACAAGGCAACACGGCAATACGCGCAGTAAACGGCAGCGGCGTATTGGCCAATTCCTGACGGTCCTTGCTCTTGCCAGCCAGAGCGGTACCGAAAGTGCGCGCGATGGCGACACTTAAGAAAGATGAAGCAGTATATGGGCGATCATTTACGTACTCCTCAAGGGCATGTGCCTCACCGCTCGGCCGGCGTCGGTTCCTCACGAGTCCGATGGCGTCAATTTCGAGCACAAGAGCGACAGTGCAGGTGTCGGCCGTTGCTTCAGGATAGAAGACATGTGTTTTTCCGAAATCATGCTCTACCGAGTGTATCCGGGATGGATTCTTGTGCAGGAGGTAGCCAAGATCTGTTGCAGGCGAATGCGTCGTAGTAATAGTCAGAAGCATATTTTTATTAAAGGTTATTCTGTCAGCGTTTGGTCCTTGAGTCCATAAAGCTCACATGGAATCAAATTGATGCATTGCTCGTAAGGGCCAGGTTACAAAAATAGAACCGTCGAGAAATGGGGATAGATAGGGCAGCAGGGGGGTAAGCTGCTGCGAGGGCGTAAATTTAGAAAATGACGGGGGATTTTGTGCCGTGGACTAAGAGGGCGCCGATGGCGCGGAATTTGGCTAGCTCCTGCGCGTCGCGGAACCAGCGGCCGGTGTAAACCTCGGGAGTGGGCGTGGGATCGGGGAGCAAACGATGGGCCACGTCCACGAATCCTGCATCGCGAAACATTTTCTTCCATTCTTCGGCGGAAAGCAGATGCGTGGGGACGGCCAGCTTTTCGCCCCACTGATGGCAATACGGGTTGTCGCGATAATAGTTGATCAGGATCCAGGCCGAGCCGCCTTCGTGCAGGACGCGATAAATTTCGCAGATGCCCTTGGCCGGGTCCGGCCAGTAGTAGGAGGACTCTGTTGAAATCGCGCGCGTGAAAAAATTCGCTTCCCAGGGAACTTCGTTCACTTCGCCCACAACGAAAACCAGGTTGGCGAAATCCACGCTGGCGCGGCGCGCACGGTGAATCATCTCATCCGAAATATCCATTCCTACCACGCGGCCTTCCGGAACGCGCTTGGCCAGAATGCGCGAAAGCCATCCCGCGCCGCAGCCCACGTCGAGGATATTGTCGGTGGGCTCGATCTGCATCAGGCCTAGCGTGGGTTTGGCGATGGGCCAATGGTCGTGCTCCATCGATTCGCCCTTGCCGGCGTCAGCCCAGCGATTGAACTCTTCGCGCAGGATTTGATCGGACCCCGGATCCGCCATTTAGCCCACCTCCGCAGTAGCTCGCATCACAGGAAATATGCTAGGCGAGGGCAGATTGGAAAGAAATGCGCGAATCGCGCGAATTACGGGGGACGGTTGCGTTTCAGACGCCGATTTGCTGGCCGTGCGACTTACAGCGGCCTGGCGCAACTCGGGCAGAAATGAACACCCGTGATCATCGCACCGCACCGGGTGCAGTACCGTGCCGGGCCAGCCATCGCGAAAACGGGCTGCCGAATCTCGGCCGCGCAGGCCCAAATCAGCGCGATCACCCATCCGACCACCGTCCAGCCAAACAGAAGATTCACCATGAAAATGCCCGCGAAATCCCGCTTCCTGTGAGCAATAATCGACGGCAAAAAATACATCAACGTCGCAAAGAGTAGGAACGTCATCGTACTTCTCCTTCCACTCTAATCTACGGTTTACGCCGCCAATTTGTTCCATCAGTCCCGCCACTCTCTAAGCCATCGGTCTGCTTTCATCGCGCACCTGCGTCGGGTTGAGTTTTACACGCTCGCCCCGAGTTTCATGTTCACAGTGAACGGCGGCTAGGACGTCGCCGCAGATTTCGCGTCCACTTGCACTTTCTCAACGCTCAGGGTGTCGCCGCTGACTTCGCGTCTGCCGGTTGCACCTTCTCCAAAAGTTGCGCGAATTTCTGCTCGCGGTCCTTTTGGTCCAGCCCCTGGTAGATTTCGGCGATCTGCGTCGCATTCATCGAACAAAACTTGGGTCCGCACATCGAACAGAATTTCGCCTCCTTGTAAAAATCATCCGGCAATGTTTCATCATGCATGGCGCGGGCGGTTTCCGGGTCGAGGGAGAGCTCGAATTGTTTGTTCCAGTCGAACAGGAAGCGTGCGTAGCTGAGTGCGTCGTCGCGGTCGCGCGCGCCGAGACGATGACGCGCAACGTCCGCTGCGTGTGCGGCGATTTTGTAGGCGATCACACCTTGGCGAACATCCTCTGCGTTTGGCAAACCCAAGTGTTCTTTCGGCGTGACGTAGCAGAGCATCGAAGCGCCGTGCCAGCCGATCATGGCTGCGCCGATCGCACTGGTGATGTGGTCGTAGCCCGGCGCAATGTCAGTGACCAGCGGGCCGAGGGTGTAAAACGGCGCTTCGTAGCACAGCTCGTTTTCTTTTTTTACCTGTAGCTCGATCTGGTCGAGAGGAATGTGGCCGGGGCCTTCGATCATTACTTGCACGTCGTATTCCCAGGCTTTTTTCGTCAGCTCGCCCAAAACGCGCAGTTCGGCAAACTGCGCTTCGTCGCTGGCATCCGCGAGACAACCGGGACGCAGGCCATCACCCAGTGAAAAACTGACATCGTGCTTTTGAAAGATTTTGCAAATGGCGTCGAAATTCTCATACAGGAAATTCTGCGCTTTGTTAAAGCTCATCCATTGCGCCAGCAGCGCGCCGCCGCGGCTGACGATTCCAGTAATACGGTTGCGCACCAGCGGCAGAAATTCGCGCAACACTCCCGCGTGGATGGTCATGTAGTCCACGCCCTGCTCGGCTTGTTCTTCGATCACTTCGAGCATGACGTTCAAATTCAAATCTTCGGCGCGGCGAACACGTGACAACGCTTCGTAAATCGGCACGGTGCCGATGGGAACGGGCGAGGCGTCAATGATCGTTTTGCGGATCATGGGAATATCGCCGCCGGTCGAAAGGTCCATCACGGTGTCCGAACCGTAATGCACGGCGCGGTGCAGCTTTTCCAGTTCTTCGTTGACGTTCGAAGTGGTGGCGGAATTTCCGATGTTCGCGTTGATTTTGCAGAAGAAGGCTACACCAATGCCCATGGGCTCGAGATTGCGGTGGTGGATGTTGGCGGGGATGATGGCGCGTCCGCGCGCCACTTCGCTGCGCACCAGCTCCGGCTCAATCTTTTCCCGCTTGGCGACATATTCCATTTCTTCGGTGACGATGCCCTTGCGCGCGAAGTGCATCTGAGAAAAATTCCGCGTTCCGCCGTTCATCGACGCCGCACGCTTTTCAATCCACACATCCCTGATTCCCATAGAACCTCCGTGTACACCCGGACTGCTCTGCAACACCGCGTTAGGAATTCATTATCGCACCGGCACACATAGGCGGCAACTCGCGCCGACAACGCGGAAGTCGCTTGGAGACATTAGACCTGAGACGGTGAACAGTGCTAGATTTGCGGCGCAGAAATTTGCGCCTCGTGGCGAGGCCTGGAGGAATCGGACATGCAGAAGTGGATTGCGACTTTCGTTTTGGCAGCAGTGAGCGGATGGGGACCGACTGTGGCGCGTGCCCAGGCGCAAAAAGAATCGAAAGCGCCGAAGCCCTCTGCAGGAATCTCGGCGGAGTTTTTGGATCAATGGAATCGAACAGGCCAGAAGCTGGTGGAAATGGCACAGGATTTCCCGGAGGACAAGTTCGATTACAAAACTACTCCCGCGCAGCGCTCGTTCGCCGAACAATTGTTGCATGTGGCCGGCTCGAACTATTTCTTCATCAACGCGGCAAGCGGCGCGAAGCAGCCTGATGACAACATCGAGAATCCGTCGCGCGCGACGTACAAGACTCGTGCCCAAGTTGTTGCGTTCATCCAGAAATCGTACGCGGACGGCGCGGCAGTTATCCGGGAAAAGGGCGACAAAGGAATGCTAGAGGCGGTGAAGTCACCATTCGGAAACGAAATGTACACGCGCGCGACGATCTGGACTTTTGCCATGAATCACGCGAACGAACACTACGGCCAGTGCGTGGTGTACTACAGGCTGAACGGTCTGGTGCCGCCGGAAACACGAAAAGAGCAACAGCAATAGCGCGGTCGGTACGCGACTTGACATTTGCGGTATGCCGGCGTTTTGGCGCGGTTGCAAGGCTCCGCGCCATCACCGCTATGGTTTTTTGTTGACGATAACGGGGCTGCCTTCGGCATTTTGCTTGATGACAACCTTGGCTTTTTCTTCAGCGGGCTTCGATTCGCGTTGATCTTGCGCGACCTCGCCTAGAGAAGGCGGCTGATTCGGATCCTGCGCGTGCGCTGCTTCTTGCTCTCCCAACGCGAGCGCCTGCGAATAATCCATGAACGAAGTGGGAGGCCGCCGGTAATCTGCCGGGTCGAGAGCGGGCCTCAGATCGGACCATTTCACGGGGCTCGGATTCCCTTCGAGACGGTTCTGCGCTTCCACGGCTCTTACTTGCTGATACAAATCCAACATCTGTTGAACCGTCACGGGGCTCTGTTGTTGAAGGGGCGTTAGCGCCACTTGTTGCTGGCCCTTAGATAGTGCCTGCGGATATGCCACGAAACTCGACGGCTGCCAATTGGGCCCTCCGTGTTCTTGCACGATCCCCACCGCTGCGAAGGGACTTCCAGAGTCGTCCGGTGAAGAAGAGAAGCTCGATGAGAAAAAACATGAACTACCGATGTGGACGTGGAAGCGATAATTCTGTTGGGGCTGGGGTCGGCTTTCGACGACCGGACGAGACGACTCAGTGGGCGTTTTCGCTTGTGCGAAGGCCGAAGTGGCGAGCAAGATGAAAGCGGCAAGTAAAATAGACGTTCTCATGGCGTTTCTCCCTCGCGTGCTGAAGACCACTGGCGAATCGCCGGCTGATTTAGGCTAGTGTGAGCATCTGTTTCCGTAAATAGTACACATAGAGTCGACGTTGCGGATGTGGCAATGGTTCCGATCTTTAGTCAAATGGGTTCCAAATAACAGACTTACTTGTAAAGGGTTCGCGGGTCGACGAAAGTCAAGCTATCGCGGCTCGGGATCGACAAGACAGGAAGGCGCGCTTCTTTGAATGGATGCCAGTCTGGACAAGTGCCGCCCTGAAGGCTGTACGGTGCCATGACGTCCTTTACAGTGGTTCCCAGGATATGCTTTACACCTTGGGTTCGTGTGCGGAGCTCTGGCCGGGCAACGCGTAGGCGTCGAGCAGTTCGATGGAGGGCTGCTCGTCAGCTAGCTGCACATGTACATTCGCGAGGTGGATCTGGAGCGGCGCTGCTCGCGAGCGCTTGTGGTAGCGCGTGATCGCGGCGCTACATTGAAATCTAAGGCGCGGTTGCCACGCCGGAAGCGCCTGCCGCGGTTTCTTTCAGGAGTGAAGCTAGCTCGCCGGCGGTCGTTACTGGGGGGTGGCAACTTGTTTCGACGCAGACTAGGGCTTGAGGGTTCGCGGAGTCGAGGCCCGCTGCGGTGGGTAAATTCGGTAAAGTTTCGCGGAGTGCGGGAGCGAGTGACGCTGAGGCGAGCTTTTCGGGAGTGACGCGTAATACTGCTTTGCCGAGGCGGTAGATTTCGTTGGCTGCGTTCTCTAGCTCGGCAGCCTTTGGATCATCAGCGGAGCCGAGGACGACTACTTGAATTGGGTGGCGTGAATGCAAGAGCGCGGCGAGACCATAGGTGGCCGCGAATAATCCGTATTGAGGAACCAGGCCGACGAAGGCTTCCAGGGTTTTCTCCGCCCAATCACGATAGAGTTTTTCGCCGGTGAAAGCGTGCAGGCGGTCGAGAACGATCACCGCAACGGGATTTGTTCCAGCTGTGGGTGAATCTTGTATCGGCTTGCGGCGGACTTCGAGGCCGCCCATAGGCGGCGCGTCTTTGGCGCGGTCGAAGAATCCGCCACCTTCAGGGTCACCGAAGCGTTCGACTGCCAGCCGCATGGTGCGTTCAGCCTTTTCGAAATATTTGCAATCGAGCGTAGTTTCGTAGGCGTCGAGGAGCACAGCGGCCGCGAAAATCTGGTCGTCGAGCGTCCCATCCAGACGCGGGCCGCCCACGCGATGCAGGAAACCTTTGGATTCGTCCCAAGCTTCGGCGAGAAGGCGATTCAGCGTTTTCAAGGCGAACTTGCGACAATCTTCGCGACCGAGGACGCGGGCAGCTTCGAGATAGGCGGAAACAAACATCGCGTTCCAACCCACGTAAATTGTGGTGTCAATCGCGGGAATGGGAAGGCGCTGGCGGCGCGCTGCGAGCAATTTTTCCTTAGCTCGCAAAAGCAGGTTCTGCGCTTGCGATTCGTCGGTCCCCAATTTTTTTGCGAGATCTTTGATATCAGAGGCGACCCATAAAACATTCTTGGCAGCATTGTGATGCATTTCGCCGCGGGAATTGACGTCATAATAGAGCTCGGCCGCGCGCGATTCTTCGGGTGAAAGCACGGCGCGAACTTCCGCCTGAGTCCAGGTGAAATAATCGCCGTCGTCGTCCAGTGTTTGGTCGGCATCCTGGCTGGCGTAAAATCCGCCACTAGCTTGATCGGAGAGCACCTCGTTCACCCAGGAAATAATCCCTTCGGCCGTTTCGCGGAAGAGAGGCTTACGCGTAACCTGGTAACCGTGGAGGAAATTCTTCAGCAACTCCGAATTGTCGTAGGTCATTTTTTCGAAGTGCGGCACGCACCAGCGTTCGTCGACCGAGTAACGGTGAAAACCGCCGCCGAGTTGGTCGTAAATACCTCCTAGCGCCATCGCCTCCAGTGTGCGTTCGGCAACGAGCAACAAGTGCGGGTCGCGCGTTTCCTGATAGCGTTCGAGCAACAAGTCCACGGCGCTCGCGTGCGGGAATTTCGGCAATTGCCCAAAACCGCCATTGCGCTCGTCAAAAAGATGCAGCACCGATTCGAGGACGGCATCCACAATTCCGGCGTCGAAGTCACCGCGGGCGGCGCGGAAAATCTCCGCTTTCGCGACAGCTTCTTCTAGCGCTACGGCAGACGTGTCAACTTCGGCGCGGCGAGTTTTGAAAGCTTCGGCAATTGATGCGAGGATGCGTTTGAAACCGGGGCGGCCCATCGCGTCTTCGGGCGGAAAATATGTGCCGCCGAAAAATGGTTTGCCCTCGGGGGTAAGGAAGGCGGTCAAAGGCCAGCCGCCCTGTCCGGAAATCGCGCTGATGGCGGACTGGTAGCGCGAATCGACGTCGGGGCGCTCGTCGCGATCCACTTTCACGGGTACATAAAAGCGATTGATGATGGCCGCGATTTCGGGATTTTCGTAACTCTCTCGGTCGATTACGTGGCACCAATGGCACCAGACGGCGCCGATATCGAGCAGGATTGGCTTATTTTCGGCGCGCGCGAGAGAGAAAGCTTCTTCGCCCCACTCGTACCAATCAATGGGCTGATGCGCCGCGGAACGGAGATAGGGGCTAGCAGAATCTTTGAGCCGGTTTTCAGGTGTGCTTGTCACAGATTCGCCTTTCACTTTCCACCCTATCACACCCTGGAACATGGTACACGTGCGCCGGTCTAGCAGAAACTGAAGCCGGTGCATCCAGGCGAGATTCTCGATGAAGATTTCATTAAGCCCTATGGCTTGAGTATGGACAAGCTGGCGCTGGATTTACGCGTGCCGGTGACTCGAATTGCTGACATCGTGGCGGAACGGCGCGGGATCTCAGCCGACACGGCGATGCGCCTGGCTCGCTATTTTAAAACCACGCCGCAGTTCTGGCTCAACCTTCAGACGAAGTACGACCTGGAAATCGCCGAAGACGAAAAACTTGCGGAGATCGAACGCGATGTGCGGCCGATCGAAGCGGCTGTGCACTAGAAGGAGAATCCCCAGTTTCGGCCGTGAGATCAAAAGTGGCCCAATGGGTGAAGCAACGCGCCGGCAAGATGCCGGCGCTACTTAAGGCGGCTACTGGACGGGGCTGCTGTAGCCGGCGTCGCGCGGGTCGATGGGCTTGCGTGCCGAAAAGCCTTCATCCTGGCCGTGATAGAAGCGGATGCGATCTTCTCCGAGCCGCCAGCACAGATACACATCTTGATTGTTGATGCGCGCGGGAAAGTCGAGCAGGCCCACATCGAGGTCTTTCACGACACAGCCAGTGGATTGAATCTGCTCGAGCGCAGACCGAATGGCTTCTTCCGAGCGGTTGCGCTCCAACCGCATGCGTGCAGCATTTTCGTAAGAGACCATCAATCCGCCGGAGCGCTGGATCCGTTCGGCAATAGCGTTAAGCTGTTCTTCCGCTTCGCCAAATTTGCGGCGCGACTCCATCGCGTCAATCAAGATGGGCTCGAGTTGGGCGCGTAAACGTTCGGCCTCGGTAAGCGAAAAATATTTGGATTCATCATCCGCCATCTAAACAGGCTCCCAATATTTTCTTAACAAAAAATCAATCAGCTTTTCGTGATGTTACCAGAAGTAACCGACGGTCCGGATTGTGATCTCGGTAGGAACCGCCAAGCTGGATGCGCAAGCCAGGTCTGGCTGTCGAAAGCTAACCCCCGATAAAAACCATGGTGCGCGACGGCGGGATGAAATCCGTCTCGTTGATGCGATGCCCTTTCTCTTTTTTGTGGACGATAGCGATGATTGCATCGCCGATTTCGCGGTCGGTGGCGCCACCGCGAAGCATAAATTTCAAGTCGTGGTCTTCCTTGCTGAAAAGGCAGGTGCGGAGCTTACCGTCCGCAGTGAGGCGGATGCGCGAGCAGTGGCCGCAGAAAGGCTGCGACACGGGGGCGATGAGTCCGATTTCTCCGCCGCCGTCGGCGAATCGGTATTTGCGCGCCGTTTCGCTGCGCTCGTGGATCACCGGCACCAAAGGCCAGCGCGCGGAAATGCGACGATGAATCTCCGCGGCGGTGACAACCTGGTGGCGGGTCCAAGCGCGGTCGGCATCGAGCGGCATGAATTCGATGAAGCGCATAACGATATCGTGCTCGCGCGCGAATTCCGCGAAAGCTTCCACTTCGCCGTCGTTAATTCCGCGCACCAGCACCGCGTTCACTTTCACCGGGCGGAGCGGAGAGGCCTGCGCGACCTTAATTCCTTGGAGCACCTGGTCGAATGTTTTCGTGCGCGTAATTTGCTCAAACTTTTCGCGATCGAGAGAATCCAGGCTGATGTTGATGCGATTCAGACCGGCGGCAACCAGGCGATCGCAGCATTCGGCAAGCAAATGGCCATTGGTAGTCATCGACAGATCTTGCACGCCGAGGGCTTTCAGGCGGGCGATAAAGTCTTCCACTCTCGGACGCACGAGAGGTTCGCCTCCGGTGACTCGAATTTTACGAATTCCCAAACCGACAAGGATGCGAGCCAGGCGCTCGTATTCGTCCCATTCCAAAAGGGCATGTTCGGCCATGTGATTTTCGGGGTTGGCCGAACGGCAATATACGCAGCGAAAATTGCAGCGGTCGGTGACCGAGATGCGCAGGTCGGTGATTTGGCGGCCGAATTTGTCAATCAGCAACATTCAGTCCTTTGGATGACTCTCAACTGCTCCGCGTTGCAAAAGTGGCCAGGAGAGCTTTAGTGAGTATACCGCTGGGAGCGAGGTATCGCTACGGATTCAACGCCGCCGGCCGACGTTGAACGAATTGTCGGATGTGGTAGAGTTGCGAGCCGATGCGGATATTCGTTCTGGGTGTGGGCGGCACCGGCTCCCTGCTGGCACAACTGCTGGTGCGCCAGGGACACAGCGTCTGGTGCGGCGACCGCGACCCGGAGCGCGCGCGAAAGTTTCTCGGCAAGAAAAGCGAAATAGAGGTAGTGGAAACAAACGCGCGAAATCTATGGTCGATCGTTCGCGCGGCGCGCGGCTCCAATTTGATCGTCAACGCTTCTCCGGCAGTGTTCAATGAAATTATTTTGCGCGCCGCGCTGCGGCTGCGTTCGCATTATCTTGATTTAAACAGCCATCTCACCCGCCATCTTTTCAAACCCGAACAACTGCGATTCAACAAGCGCTTCGAGGCAAAAAATCGCGTGGCATTGATTTGCACCGGAGCGGCGCCTGGATTGACGAATCTCCTGGCAAAGCGCGGTTCGGAGCTGCTGGATTCGGTCGAGTCGATTCAGCTGCGCCTTTTTGAGAGCACGGAAAGCAAGGATCCGGTTTCGACCTGGTCGCCAGAAGGCGCGTTTGACGAAGCGATTTCGAATCCGAGGATTTACCGCGATGGCCGGTTCGTTCTGGCAAAGCGATTCGCGGAGCGCGAGAAGTTTCGCTTCCCGCCGCCGATTGGCGAGACGACCGTTTACCTGGCGGCGCAGGACGAAGTTTGCATGCTGCCTTACGTGATTCCGATTTGCGAGATGGACGCAAAAATCGGCGGGAATGATTTCGATCGGTTGTATCGTTGGTACCGGCAAGGACGGCTGAACCGCTCGCAAGGGATCGTGCGCAAAAGATTTCCCAAGACGCTTACACCGAAGAATGTCGCCGCGCTGATTCGGAGAGGTATCCTCTACAATGCGCGGTTTGCAGCCGCGGTGTTGTTGCGAGGCATGAAGGACGATCAACCTTTGCTGGTCCGATGGGATGCAAGTTTTCCGACGCTTTATCAGATACGTCAGCGCGGATTGATTTCGACGCCCATCGCCTATGCCACCGCGCATGTAGCCGCTCTGTTCATCAAACATTTTCCACGGGATGAGGCGGGCGTTCTGGAACCTGAGACGCTACCGTCCGATACCCGCCGCGCAATTCTGGCGGAAGTGCGGTCGCGCGATTTCCGAATCAAGTTGAAGATTACGAAATTGAAGAAAATTGAAGAAGAATACTAAGGCCGCGTGCCGGCGCATTTAGTAAGGGGAAGCTAGCGGCTTCAGCAGACCAAAATCGGTGAGGCCGTTCGCGATAAACTGTACCGCCAGCGCAACCAACAGCAATCCCATCAAACGGTTCATGATGCGAATTCCGGTGTCGCCGAGGTAGCGTCGCACCCGATTCGCTCCCGCCAGGACCAGATACGAAACAAACGATACGAGGAGAATGGTTGCGTAGATTATTACGTGTTGCCAAATGGCGTGGGACTCGCCGACCAGAACCATTACAGTAGAAATTGCTCCGGGGCCGGCAAGCATCGGAAGACCCAGAGGAATAATGCTCGCGTCAGCTTTGGTGGCGCCCTCTTGAGTTTCTTCCGGTGTGACCTTAGTGCCGGACGGGCGCGCTTGCAGCATGTCCAATCCAATCCCTAACAGGATGATGCCACCGGCGATTTTGAATGCAGGCAGCGTGATTCCGAACATTTTGAAAATTAAGCTGCCTGCGAGAGCGAAAGAACACAGCACAATCGCGCAAGTCCAGGCGGCGCGGCGCGCTACTTGCCGGCGCTCCGATTCCGACGAGTCCGCGGTGACCGCAACAAACATCGGAATCACGGTGAACGGGTCAACCAGAAAGAATACTGATGTTAGCGCGAGCAGCGCGAATTCGAGGATGATTGTGGCATTCATAAGCGCTCAGTATGTTGGCATATTCCGGCGTCAAAAAATACTTCTCCAGCACGGAAGCATTTTTGCTGAGAAGTTTGTTGCGCTCTGTGAATCGCGGACATTCTTCGTGTGTTAATTGGGCGAAGGAGATTTTGGTTGAGCTGGCTGCGGAGAGGACGCGGGGGCAGCAGCACCTTCCGCCTGCTGATCGTGCGGCTTAAATTCCGTGGAATGGATTACGAGACGAACGGGCACACTTTCATCGTCCGGGCCTTTAATGAAATCGTCGGAGCGCGTATAAGTTGGTAGCCAGTATTTTCCTTGAAAATTCTCGCGGTAGGTTTCGAACAAGGTGAAAGGTAAGGCTGTCCCGTTGCCAGAGATTTCGCTCACGAATTTGCCATAGGTTTTAACGATGGCGTAATCCTGATCGTCCACCCAGATGACGCCTTCAAAATAGCGGCGCTTGCGGCTCAAAAGCTTGGGCTTCACCTGGAAAATGTAGGTGTTGAGCTGATCGAGTTTGTCCTGGCCCGCATATTTAAAATTATAATTTTGTATTTCTTGCGAAGTAAGCGAGAAGAGCGGCAAACTAGCAATGGTCCGAACGTCTTCGAGGTTGTACATTTCCATTTTTAGGTTGGATTCGGGTTTTTTATCCACACGCATATAGCGCTGGCCATCCGGACGGGTGTAGACCTCGCCGGTCACGCTGAACTTTCCGCCGGGGTTGGCGAGTTCTTCGATACGAATTGTTTGGGTAAAGTCGAAAGTATCGTACTTTTGCTTCATGACATCTTCGTTCGCGGCAAATTTCTGGATGATTTCTGCCTCGGGAACGGGTGGAGGACCGGGATGCGGTTCCGAGGGGATGCGTTTCACTTCGAATTTGGGCGGAGGCGCCATGGGGCCGGTGCTGTCCTGCGCGCGAGCATTGATGGCCAGGAGAAGGAGCAGCGCTGTGAAGATTGCGAATGATATCTGTGTTTTCATTGTCCGCTGTTCTGATTCTTAGATGCGGTTAGCGTTCTTGAAGTTCGAGCGCCAAGGCTTCCGCACCTGCTAGAATTTGAAGATATCACAGTCGCAGTTTGGCCACAGGACAACGTCCGAAGCGCCGAATTGCGCTCGCCGGATTTTTTCGAGCGGGCCGCGACTCCGGCTCTGATAAAATCACTCGCTTGCAAATGTCAGAAAATCCCGTTCATGAAGGTAAAGAAGCGCTTCAGGCTCGACGCTATCGTGTAAGCGGAACGGTACAGGGCGTGGGGTTTCGCTACTTTGCGAGTCGCGCTGCTCGCAAGCTCGGCGTAACCGGCTACGCGAAGAACTTGCGCGATGGGCGGGTGGAAGTTTACGCCATCGGTACGCCTGCAAGTCTTTCTGCGTTACGCAAGGAACTCCAGCGCGGGCCGCGCTCGGCTGCGGTTTCAGACGTAACGGAAGAAGACGCGACGATTGCGTCTGAATTCGAACGCGATTTTTCGATCGAATACGACAATTTCTGAAGGTTCGCAGCACCTGAAGAGGAGACGATGGACGAACTGAAAAAACTGATTCGTGAGATACCGGATTATCCCAAGCCAGGAATTTTGTTTTATGACATCACTACGCTGCTGAAGGACCCCAAGGGCTTCCATTCGATGGTGGACAAGCTGTGTGCGCATTACGACGGGAGGAAAGTTGATCTGGTGACCGGGATCGAAGCGCGGGGATTTATTTTTGGTCCGGCGCTGGCGTATCGCCTCGGAGCGGGATTCGTTCCCATACGCAAGCCGAAGAAACTGCCGTCGAAGTGCGCGTCGGTGACGTATCAACTCGAATATGGGACGGACCAGCTCGACATTCATGAGGACGCTGTCAAACCCGGTCAGCATGTGCTCGTCTGCGATGACTTGCTTGCTACCGGTGGCACGGCTGCCGCCGCCGTTCAATTGATACGCCAGCTCGGTGGTCAAGTTGTGGGTGCGGCTTTTGCGGTGGAACTGAGTTTTTTGAACGGGCGAGCGAAGCTACCCGGCATAGATGTTTTCTCACTGCTGAAATACGACAAATAAAGGCAAGGGTGCATTTGTTCCACGCAGTAGGCGCACAAAGCGCGCCTTCCTTTTCCTATTTTATCTTTTCGGGTTTTTTGGCGTTGCGTTGGTGGACCACTTCGAAGAGGACTACGCCGGCGGCGACTGAAACGTTGAGGGAGCGGACGGGCCCGGCGGTGGGAATCGAGACGAGAAAATCGCAGCGTTTGCGCGTTAGTTCGTGCAGGCCTTCGCCTTCGCTTCCGAGCACGATACCGACCTGGCCGGAAAAATCCGCTTCCGTGTATTTTTTTCCCGCGCGCTCGTCGAGCCCGATAAGCCAGTAGCCGGCTTCTTTCATCTCTTCCATAGCGCGAACGAGATTCTTCACGCGCGCTACCGGTAAATGCGCCAGGGCTCCGGCGGAGGCACGTTCCACGGTGTCGGTCAATCCCACGGCGCGACGTTCTGGAATGACCACGCCGTTCGCGCCCGCAGCTAGAGCCGTGCGCACGATCGCGCCGAGATTGTGAGGGTCTTCGATGCCATCGAGCAGAACGAGCAGGCCTTGCGGAGTTTTCGCAGCGAGCAAGTCTTCGAGTTCTAGTGCGGGTTTCGCGGCGGCGAGAGCGGCGATGCCTTGATGTTCGCGAGTACCGACCAGACGGTCGATCTGCAGGCGGTCTTCAAAGCGTACGGGAACGCTCTCCGAGCGCGCGAGCTGGACCACGGCTTCCACGCGCTCGCCGTGGCGGCCGCGAGCGATCACGATGCGATCGAGTGCGCGTCCTGCTGCCAGCGCTTCTTCTACCGCGTGGAATCCAGTGAGCCAGTTCATAGTTAGTGAGACGTTTGTGCCCCGGGTGATTCTAAACCAAGAGCAGATTCCTCTCTACGTGTCCTGAGATTCGTGAGATTCGTCCGGACTACGGACGAATGAAAGAGTCTCGGGACACTCCGCTCGGAATGCCAAGTCTTGCAAGAGTCTGAATTCCGGCTGCAATAAGGTGAGCGGCGATGGAGCGCGTGAGATTCAAAGGCAAGAGCAGGTCCCTCTCTGCGTGTCACGCCCTCCGCTTTGCGGACGGAAGATGAACCGCTCCACCCGCTCGGAATGACAATTTGGATGGAGGTCAGCGTTCCAGGGTGGCGATGGTGTGAGCGGCAATGGCTTCGCCGCGGCCGATCTCGCCCGTGCCTTCGTTGGTTTTGGCCTTCAGGTTGATTTGCTCCGGCGCGATGCCGAGCGATTTCGCAAGGGCTGCGCGCATCGCAGGAAAATGCGGACCTAGTTTCGGGCGCTCGCAGATCACAACCGCATCGAGGTGGGTGATGCGAAGGCGCTTCTCGTCGAGAAGCTTTCTTGTGTGCTCGAGAAACAACAGGCTGGATGCGCCCTTCCACTTCGGATCGGTGTCCGGGAAATGCGTGCCGATGTCGCCGAGTCCTGCCGCTCCTAATAATGCGTCGCACAGAGCGTGCGCGAGGACATCACCATCTGAATGTCCGACAGAACCCTTATCGAACGGGACTTCGACGCCGCCAATCATTAGCTTGCGACCCTCGGCCAAGCGGTGCAGATCGTAGCCAATTCCAGAGTGAGTCATTTTGCGCGGCGCTCCTGATCGAGGTAGAAACGGGCGAGGTCCATGTCGGCGGGGCGCGTGATTTTGAGGTTGCGCTCGGAGCCGAGCACGACGAACACGTCGTGGCCAAAACGTTCGACTAGCGAGGACTCATCTGACGCCGTGATGCCATCCTGCTGCGCTTTCTGAAACGCGTCGCGCAGGAGCGCATAGGAAAAGGCTTGCGGGGTTTGTGCCAGCACGATTCTTTCGCGCGGGATCGTTGACGTAATCAGGGCGACGTCTTGCGGCAAGCTCGCGCGTTTTACTTCTTTCACCGTGTCGATCGCGGGTATGCCCAGGATTGCCGCGCCGCGCGCGCGGGCTTCCGCTATGACGCGCTCGATCTGCTCGCCGGTAACGAACGGGCGGACCGCGTCATGCACCAGAACTATTTCCGTGGCGGGATGCACCTGCGCGAGCGCATTGGCAACGGACTGCTGGCGCGTGTCGCCTCCGTGAACCACTCGTGCCGGGCGGCCGAGGGCAGCTTTAGCAACTTTGTCCTGCAACGAAACGATATCGTCGGCGCGCGTCGCGATGAAAAAGTCTGTGATCTCCGGACAGGCGGCCAGACGCCGCAATGCAAAAATCACAAGCGGCATGCCATCCAGTTCCAGGAATTGCTTGGGCATTTCGGCGCCCATGCGGGTGCCGAGTCCAGCAGCGGGAATAATGGCGGCTACGCGACTCATCGAAGGGCCAACAGTCTATCGCAATTGCGCACGAAGGGGGAGAAAACGGTTGCGGGTCTGTATCCGACTAATCGAGTTACTGCGGGCTGTGGCAGCCGTGGCTCTCTATACATCTTCTCCTAACTTAATTCTCCGGGACTGTACTAGTGATGTGCCGCGAATACGTCGCCGCTTGCCATTCGGGCGCCCGAACTAGTCGGCGGATCCGCCATCCGACGAAAGATCCTGGACATCTTTTTCGGTCGCATCCGCAGCTTCCTGCTGTTTTTTTAGATCGGCTTCAACCGTGAGATCGGGAGTTGCCTGACCTTCAGGAAGCGTGTGCTGAGTGGCGGCTGGTCCACTGGGAATGCCACCCTTGCCCTGGTTTTCAGAAAGTGATTTCAATCCGTCGTCGACCTTCTGGCGGAAGCTGTCGTGCATTTCCTCAAGGTCGTCCACCGTCAATCGCGACGCAGTTCCAAAGGCGCAATCGTCGTTCTTGCTACTTACCACCTCGACGCCCACCGTGTTGTCCGCATCCGGTGTGTCTTCGGTACGCCGGACAATATCTCCGGCGGTGAGCGCGCATGCTCCGTCGTCGGTATCGAAGCTCGCACTGGAGGAGGCAATGAACAGCCTGAACCGCGGGTCGAGCGACGGCGGAACTTGCTCCGCGTCTTCGTCCGGAGGTAAATTTCCCTGTGCCGCTGCGGCTGCCTTCTCGTCCGCGATAATTATTTTCACCTGCTTGACGATCATGTCTTTCAGCTCTTTGGTCATCACCACTGACCCGCCGTCGTTCTTCTGCCCGTCGGGATGCGCCGAGGCCACCACGAATCCCGGCTCGTGGCGCAAGCTTGCGGACCCCGCTTCTTCCGCCGCGGCCTGTAAACTCGCCGCGATGGCGTAGTCAGCGAGCCAAAAAGCGGGCGCTGGATAGACCGGGTATGGGCTGAAATAGTATCCGTAAGGTACGTACCACGGTGACTCATACCATCCCCAGGAGTAAACCACCGGTACCGGCCACCCGTTATATGCCCAGCCGTAATACGCCGGCCCATAATAGTAAGGAGGAACGTAGCTATAATAAGCATAGCCGCCATAGTAGAACGGCCGATAGACGCGCGCGTAGTAGTGCCCGTGGTCGTAGTAGCTCCGCCGCGCGTAATCGCGCCCCCCTCGCGAGAAGTGCCGCTCGTCGAAGCCGCGATGGCGGCTGGTGGACACGAGCCGGCTGTGATCGCCGCGCACGGTTTCCACTCTCCGCTCGCCATGCGGCCCGCGACTGATGGTTGTGCCGTGACCGTCATGGATCGCCGCCGGGTGTCCATGCGCGTCAAGTTTTACCGTCACGCCTTTAGCCGTTGTCACGCCAGTAACTTTGCCGTCCCTGTTCTTTTCCACCGCGCTGCCGTTGGACCGCACCGTCCTGGTGCCACCGTTGGGCAACGCGTGTGTTCCCGGCTGATTGTTAACACGATTCGCATTTGTTGACGCGTTCTTGTTGGCTGAGCCCCCTACTCCCGGTCTCCCGCTAGTCGCCGAGGTGTTTCCGGTTACCTTTGAATTCGAGTTGGGCTTGCCACCCGTTGGATTCGGCGTGATGACCCGGATGGTCGTTTCATTGGCTGGTGGCGCTGGTTTCGGAGTTGGACTCGGGTTGTTTCGATTGTTCGTATTGGTATTGGTGTGATTCGCGTTACCCGAGCCTCCCGTTGTCCGGTTGGCACCGACATTCGGTCCCTTGGCCGTCCGGTTATTCGTCGTGCTGTTTGTATTCGTCTGATTCCCATCTCGCGCGCCTCTGGCCCCCGTTTTGCCATTGTCTCCCCCTGAGTGGCCGGCGGCGGGTGCTCCATGTCCGGGGTTGTCATGGCCTGCAGAATGTTGCACGGGAGCGGGATGAGATGGTGCATGCACGCTCTTTGGAGGCGGCGGTGTTGGTGGTGGTGCGCTTTTCTGGGCCGATGCAGACGGAGGCAGAAGAATAAGGAGAAGAGCGAGGGTCAAGAGCTGAAAAAACCGAATCACTGATTCAGGGCCGAGTTTCATGCGGTCCTCCTCAATGTCATTCAGCGCACAGTTTCGAGCCCAAGGAACTCCTTCCGATTACGGTGACGGGCAGGCGCTATACAACTTTTTTAGCATCGTCAACCAAACGCGGATTGGCAAGAGGCAAGGCGATGGCCGTGGCGTAAATGCAACTAGAAACCCACGCTCTCGACCGAATGGTCGCGGTAGGGACGATCATTGCCGATCGCCCCCCGCACAGAACCGTACCAGCGGCATTACCGGTCGGGTAGGGCGATGGCGCGGACCAGGCTTCGAATGATGCTGACGTTTCCATCGCTCTCCCTAAAAGTAGGCAGGGCTTCCCGACGACGCGAAAACTTTGCGTCGACCGGTTTGCCTCTGCCCTTCGTGCTCTCCGCTTTCGCGTCTCTGCCCCGCTCGGTGCCGGGGGACACAATGCACTTACTTGGCCCCATCCGCCCCACTCGCGGGCACATCCCGACTTCACCGCTTGGCGGCTTAAACGCGATGCCTTCGCTGTGCATATTCGCATATGCCTAGGCGACCCACGACTGGTTCTGAGCTTTCATCGATGTTGTTTCACAACATGTCGCCCTCTTCGACCACGGGGAACCCTTCGGCTGTACTTACCCAGTACTTCACCGAAGGCGCTGGCCTTCAACTCCGTATGAGAAAACGAAACCGTATACGAAGAGGGTGGAGTGGAGAGTTTCTCCAGCAGATTAAAGACGAATTAGTCTCAAACACGTATCGACCCATGCGGGTACGGAAGAAGGAAATACCGAAGGATGGGGGCAAGGTCCGCACCCTTTCGATTCCCTCGATTCTTGATCCAAGCTACAGGGCTCTGGCTTTTGCCCTGGTAAGACTTTTCCTCACTGAATACGCCGGCCTTCCTTGGGCACACCAACATGCCGGTTTATCCCGGCGCACCCCGAGTAACGCGAAAATCCGAAACTGACTCACGAGCGAGAAACCGGCGATTGGGATGGGAGGGCACCCGTCCGTGTAGCAACCAGCGAAAAAACTAGGAGCGGCCCGGCTCGGGATACAGCGGGCGAGGAGGACGTTCGCCGCCTACGCGATCTTCTACCGCGCGGGGACCGGACTGCGGGTCCGCCTGAGATTGCGGGAGGGACGAAATCGGGCGGGGAGGCACCTGTTCGCCGCGTTCGTCGTAGCGGCCGAAGATCATTTTTCCGGCGGTGGTTTGGTGCACGGAAGTCACAGTGATGTCGATCGTTTTGTTAATCATTTTGCGCGCGGAGTCCACGACGACCATGGTGCCGTCATCGAGATAGGCGACGCCCTGGTTGTATTCTTTACCTTCGCGCAGGATGAAAACGCGCATGGTCTCGCCCGGGAGCACAACCGGCTTCAGCGCATTGGCTAGCTGGTTGACGTTGAGGATTTCGATGCCCTGCAGCGTGGCGACTTTGTTCAAATTGTAGTCGTTGGTGACGATTTTCGCTTCGTAGCGCTTGGCCAGCTCGATCAGCTTCAAGTCCACGTCCGGCACTTGCGGGAAATCCTCGTCAACGATTTGAACTTCGAGATGCGCCATTTTCTGGATGCGTTGCAGCACTTCGAGACCTCTGCGACCGCGCTGGCGCTTTAATGGGTCGGCTGAATCAGCGACAAGCTGCAGCTCGTGCAGGACAAATTGAGGAATGATCACGGTGCCGTCGAGGAACTGCGCGTCGGCGATGTCAGCTACGCGGCCGTCAATGATCACACTGGTATCGAGCACCTTGAACGAATGCTTCAGGCTGCGCTCGCTGCCGAAAAGGCCGCCGAGAGCCTGCAGATTGAGCATGTCGCCTTTGTTCGCGCCGAGAATCAGGCCGATGTAAGCCATCACCAGAAAAGTAGCCAGGCTAAAAAACGAGCGGGTACTTTCCGGCATGGAGGTATGCGACAAAACCAGGGTGGTGAAATACGCGCCCACAATTCCGAGGATCGAGCCGGTGGCCGCTCCGATCAGCCGGCGCAGGCTCGCGCGACGCAAACGGACTTCAAAAAATATAACGGCCAATCCGAACAACAAACCAGCCGCTGCGCCGGTTTCTTTCGAAACACTAAATGGCCGAAAGTGAAAACCCGCCGCGATGCAAATCGCGGTGAAGATGATGCGAATGCCGAGCATGTCCCAAAAACTGCCAACGCTTTCCAGCGCTGCGCGGGAAGAGGGCCCTGACTTTGAAACAGAATTCTCCGAAGCGGGAACTGCCGGGGACCGGGTCGGTATATTAGTAGGCCTCTGCATCGGTACACCTTTATGAAGCTTATGAAAGGAACGATTTACGCAGTTATTTTTAGTTCGCTGCTACATCCCTTCGCGTGCTCGGCTTTATGAAGCTTCTTGTCGCTACGCCGAAACGAAGGGAACCGAATTATTCGTACTATATAAAACATAATAACACCGAATTTTGGTTTATCGGCAGGCGAAAACCAGAAAGAGAAAGCGGTTTTAAGGAAGCCGGTAAACAGGAACAGAAGTAGAACTGCGCCGGCGAATTAGGGATAGAACTTTGGCACGCGACGGCCTAGCGCGCAGAGTAAATCAGAAGTGACCGTGCCAATTTCGCGGGCTACGTCGGACACTTCGATCGAAGCCTTGCCGTCCTTGCCGTAAATCGTAACGACATCGCCGAGCGCTACGCCGGGAACATCGGTGACGTCGAGCATGGTCAAATCCATGGAGATCGTTCCGACCAGCGGAACGCGGAGGCCGCGGATCAGCGCGCAACCTCGATTTGTTCGCGCGCGCACGACGCCGTCCGCATAGCCGGCATTGATTACGGCAATGCGCGACTGGCGATTGGTGACGAAACGAGCGCCGTAGCCTACGGCCTGTCCTAGTGAGACTTCGCGCAACGAAATGATGCGGGCGCGCAGTGACAGACACGGAGCCAGCGGCATCGCGTTTTTCACTTCTTCTTTTTTCTGGGGCGGATCGAAGGACTGATGGTATCCGTAGAGAATCGCGCCGGGACGGACCATGTCCGCCCAAGTGCTCGGCCGCGCGCAGATGGCGCCGCTATTGGCCAAGTGCACGATGCCGGGCGGAACTCCCAGAGCGCGGAGGCGGTCGAGGCAATCGCGGAAAAGCTGCTCCTGTACGGTGGTCTGCTCGGCGGTGAAATCTTCAGCCGAAGCGAAGTGAGTGTAGGTGCCTTCGAGCTGGATACGCGGGCAATCGGCCAGCGCCGCTGCGAATGCGTTGATTTCATCCGGCGAAATTCCCAGGCGGTTCATACCCGTATTTATTTTTAGGTGGAAAGGCACGCGCGAAGATTTTGCGGACGATTTGCCATGCAGGGAATTTGCGGCGCGCTCGAGATGGCGCACGTCATCCACGCGGGTGACCGTGGGTGTTAGCTGATTTTGTATCAGGCGCTTCTCTTCGCCAGGCCAAAAGCCAGTGAGGACCAGAATGCGTTTGCGAATTCCCGCTTCGCGGAGTTCGATGCCTTCGTTCGCGCAGGTTACGCCGAACCATTCGGTGCCGGCTTTCTGCAGGGCTTTGGAAATCGGCACGGCGCCGAGGCCGTAGGCGTTCGATTTAACAACGGCCAATATTTTCCGATTTGCGCCGACGTGCCGGCGAATTACGCGCAGGTTGTGCAGGATCGCTTTCAGCGAAATCTCCGCCCAAACCGGCCTGCCTTCGAAATGGATTATTTTTGACATCGTCATTTAGAATGCCAGACTCCGCATCGGTGGCGCGAACGAAATCCGAGCCAACCGGACTAAAAGCAGCGTTTAGGTAAACACTTGCACGATTGCTAGTTGCAGGTGGCTGGCCGACTCGCTGGATTGAAAGCGGCGGAGAGATACTCGGGGATTTCATGCAAAATGCAGAGGTTACGGTTGCCCGAGCGTAAAGCCCGGATCGAGTGTGACAATAGAATGTTGATGCTGCGACACGCATGTGGGCCGGCGGCAACGCTATTCGTCGCCGACGGTGCTGCTCCAGTCCGGCGCGGCTTCTTCGAATCTCGTGTGGCGGGCGAGGAACACAAAATTCATGCTGCCGGTAGGACCGTTGCGCTGTTTGGCGATAATCAATTCGGCCTTGGCGCGATCTTCCTCGGGCATATCCGTTTTGTAAAAATTCGGGCGATTGATGAAGAGGACGACGTCGGCGTCCTGTTCGATGGCTCCCGATTCGCGCAGATCGGATAACTGCGGCTTGCGCTCGTCACGCTCGGGCGCGCGGGTTAGCTGACTGAGAACGAGGACCGGAACCTTCAATTCTTTGGCCAGACCTTTTAGGCCGCGCGAGATGCTCGAGACTTCTTCCTGGCGGTTCGTGCCGCGGCCGGTATGCGTGGGAACCACAAGCTGCAGGTAATCCACTACGAGAAGCGAAAGGCCGCGATCGCGTTTCAGGCGGCGTGCTTTGGCGCCAATTTCCATCACGGTGGACGAAGCGGAATCGTCAATCCATAGCGGCGCTTCGGCGAGGTTCGTGAGCGCGCCGGTTATTTTTCCCCAGTCATCGCGGCCCATATGGCCGGTGCGAAACTTGTGAGCGTCCACGCGAGCTTCGGAAGCGAGCAAGCGCAGAAGCAGCGATTCCTTTGACATTTCCAAGCTGAACACTGCGACGGGTTCGCGCAATCGAAGAGCGACATTTTCTGCGATGTTTAACGCCAGAGCTGTCTTTCCCATGGAAGGACGCGCGGCAAGGATGATCAGTTCAGAAGGCTGCAAGCCGGCGGTTTCGTTATCGAGACCGGGGTAACCGCTGGCGAGTCCGGTGATACGGCGGCCTTCGCTAAAAATCTTTTCGAGGCGCTCATAGTTGTCACGGACGAGTTCTTTGACGCCGATCAGTCCGGCTTTGACGCGATCTTCGGCAAGCTGAAAGATGACCGACTCGGCGCGGTCAAGGATGACGTCCGCATCATCGCCTGCGGCGAGGGCTTGTTCCTGAATTGCTGACGCGGAAAAAATCAGGCTGCGCAGTACGGCTTTTTCTTTAACGATGCGGGCGTAGTGCTCGACGTTGGTTACACGCGGCAAGCCGTCCGCAAGCTGCGAAAGATAGGCAATGCCGCCAGCGGACTCCAGCTCGCCACGCCGTGTGAGATCGTCCATCAGCGTGACGACGTCGATGGCTTGCTGTTTTTCTCCGAGCTGGATCATGCGCTCGAAAATCCGGCGGTGCTGGGAGAGAAAGAAATCTTCGGAGCGGATTTTTTCAACTGCGGCATTGAGGGCGTGATTGTCGAGGAGAATCGCGCCCAGAATGCTGCGCTCTGCTTCCAGATTATGGGGAAGTGGGCGCTCGATAGTGGTATCGCTAGCCATAATTCGCTTTTTATTCGCCTGCTATTTTCGCCGAACGCGTTCGCGAGCGCAAGAGGGCAATACGCCCCTAAATTCAATGGAACTCGGCTGTCGGTTAAGAATAATTCCAGGGTGAAGCGGGATCATTGTGGTCATCCTTCGAGATAAGGTCAATGACTCGGAGGCTGTGGACGCTTTAGGAAAAGTGGAAATCTCCGCAATAGAAAAAATCCACCACTCTTTTCGTTGAAAGCTGAAGAAAGGAGAAAGTGCTCGCCGCAGACGGAATTTCTTCACCGCAAATGCGCGCTACAAAATACGGCGGTGGTTTACGCTTCTTTCGTTACTGCGACCTTTACGTTCGCGGTGATTTCGCGGTGCAGCTTAACTGGAATTTCGTATTCACCGACGAGCTTGATCGGATCGGCTAGCGTGATCTTACGCTTGTCGATGTGATAGCCCTGCGCTTCGAGCGCTTCGGCGATGTCAGCGGAAGTTACCGAGCCGAAGAGTTGCTCGTTTTCTCCCGCTTTCCGGGTGAAGGTGAGCGAAACGCCTTGCAACGAATCGGCCAACGTTTGCCCCGCACCCTTCTCGGTGGCTTCTTTCTTCGCAAACGTGACGCGCATTCGTTCGAGGCGCTTCATGTTGCCCGGCGTGGCTTCGATGCCGAGCTTGCGCGGCAATAGATAGTTGCGAGCGTAACCTGCGGCCACGTCCACCAGTTCGCCGCGATTTCCCAGCTTTTCGACATCTTCCTGCAAGATTATCTGCATCGCGTATCCCTCCAACCGTCTAAATTGATTTCACTTTTCGTTTCAATTCGTTTTTCGGCTCGCTGACGATCCGGCTATAGTTCCGCGGCAAACGGCAGCAATGCGATGTTTTGCGCGCGCTTAATCGCCACGGTGAGCCAGCGCTGGTGACGCGCGCAAGTTCCAGTCATCCGGCGCGGAAGAATTTTTCCGCGCTCCTGAATGAACGGCGCCAGAATTTCGGCTTTCTTGTAATCAATGAAGTCAGCCTTGTCTACGCAGAAGCGGCAAACTTTCTTTTTGCGAACGAAATTGCGCTTGCCGCGCTTTGCCGGGCCGCCTGGACGGCCACCGGGACCTCCGCCGGGTCCTGAAGGTCGTGGACTGCCTCCTCCTCCGTAAGACTGTTGTGCGTTTTCTTCTGCCATTCGATTTCTCCCTAATCAAAATTCTGAAACGATTATTGGTTATGCAGTCGGCGCCGCGGCTTGCTCCGCTCCCGGCATAGCCGGAGCTGCGGGAACAGTCTTGCGCGGACGACGCGCGGCGCGGCGCTCGCGGTGGCGCTTCAATTTCTCTTGCCGCTTCAATTCTTCGTCGAGACGCACGGTAAGATATTTCATCACCGGGTCGGCAACCTTGAGCCGGCGCTCAAGCTCTTTCACTACTTCGCCGTGACTCGAACGAATCACCATGTACACGAAGTAGCCTTCGCGCACTTTCTGAACACGGTACGCCATGCGCTTGCGGCCCCACTTGTTCACGGAGTCGATTTTGGCGCCCTTTTCAGTGGCCGCGTGCTCGAGTGTCGAAATCACTTTGTCGATGTCCGCTTCCGGCGTGTCCGGGCGGCAGATAAAAATTAAATCGTACAGGCGCTCTTCCATATGTCCTCGATTTCCAGAATCTATGCTGCGTTCTTGAACCTACTGCAAATCCTTATTGCGTTTCTTCTTCGGCGGAACTCAGACGGCGATTGAACCGCGCCATGGCTTTGTCCACGCCCTGCGTTAAAACCAAATCCACGGCTTCGGCAGCATCCGCCACCATCTGCACTGCAATCTCCCGCTCCGGCTTGCGCATGGGCCGCAGAACATAATCGGCACGATCACCTACCGGATGATCCGGCTGGCACCCCATGCGGATGCGGACGAACTCATCGGTGCCGAGCGAGCTAACGACCGACTTAAATCCGTTATGCGTGCTTCCCGCACCGCGCTCCCGAATCCTAAGCATGCCCCAGGGCAAATCCACTTCGTCGAGCAGGAGAATCAATTCTGCCGGAGTGCACTCGTAACGCTCGAGCAACTCTCGTACGGCAACTCCGCTCAGATTCATCATGGTCTGCGGCTTGGCCAAAACGACTTCCTGGCCGGCTATTTTGCCGCGCCCCACGTACGACTTCGACCCGGGCCGCGTGACCCGGAATCCTTCGCGACCAGCTAATCCGTCCACAGCGAGAAAACCCAAATTGTGCGGCGTCCATTCGTATTCCGCGCCGGGATTGCCGAGGCCGACGATCAGTTTCATAAATTGGCCCAAGCGTACATCCCGCTCTTCCGATGGAGCAGGACAGAGCGGAGACTACTTCTCCTTGCCTTTCTTCTCGGGCTTCTCGGCTTTGGCCGCGGGTTCCGCGCCAGCTTCGGCTTCGCCCTCTTCTTCTTTCTTGCCCTTCTTGATGACTTCGGGCTCGGCCGGCGCCGTTTCCGTGGCGACCGCCGCTTCCGGAGCGGGCTCTTCTTCCTTCTTGAGCACGACCACGTGAGCAAGAACACGCATGGGATCGGTCAACAACTTCACTTTGTTGCGGTCAAACGGCAGATCTCCGGCGCGCAGTTGTTTGCCAATGAGCATGTCGCTGACGTCCACCTTGAATTCCTCGGGGATGTCGGCTGGCAAGCATTCGACTTCCACTTCGCGGGTGACCATTTCGAAAACGCCGCCCTGCATTTTCACGCCTTGCGGCTCGCCAAATGTGTGCACCGGCACGCGGACGCGCATGCGCACGTCCATGGCGATGCGAAACAGGTCCACGTGAAGCAGCGATCCGCTGACGGGATCGACCTGCCAATCCTTCACCATGGCTTTTTCCGCAGCGCCGTCGGCGACCTGTACGGTGAAAATCGTGTTGTGACCGGTCTCCGAGCGCAGAATGCGGGCTACGTGCTTCGCATTTACGGACAGAGAGATCGAGTCTTTCTTCCCGCCGTAAAGAATTGCGGGGACCATGCCGGTAAGACGAGTGCGTCGCGCCGGACCTTTTCCACGGCCTTCGCGAATTTTGCCTTCCACTGTAAATGATTCCATAGTCCTCTTATGCCGCTGGTTAGTTAAACATCTCGCTGTACTTCAATTACGCACCTCAATTAAACAGTTCGCTGATCGAAGTCTCTTCGTGAATCGACTGAATGCCGCGGGCCAGCAGCGGCGCCACGCTCAACACTTTGATCTTCGATACTTTTCGCGCTGCTTCATTCAGCGGCACCGAATCGGCCACCACAACTTCTTCGATGGCGGACTCGGTGATGCGCTCAGCGGCCGGCCCCGAAAGTACCGGATGAGTGCAGGCCGCAAAAACTTTGGTCGCGCCGTTATCCAGCAGCGCTTCCGCCGTTTTCACCAGCGTGCCGGCGGTGTCGATGATGTCATCAATGATTAGAGCGGGACGCCCCGAGACGTCGCCAATCAAATTCATCACTTCGCTTACATTCACGTCGATGCGCCGTTTGTCGACGATCGCCAACGGAGCGTCCATTCTTTTCGCAAAGTAACGCGCGCGCTCCACTCCACCTGCATCCGGCGAAACAATGGTCATGGGGCCTAGATTCATTTTCTGAAAATATTCCACCAGCACCGGTGACGCAAACAAGTGATCCACCGGGATATTGAAATATCCCTGAATCTGCGGCGCGTGCAGATCGAGCGTCAACACTCTGCTCGAACCCGCTGTTTCCAACAAATCCGCCACGAGCTTCGCGGAAATGGCCACGCGCGGCCGGTCTTTGCGGTCCTGGCGCGCGTACGGATAATACGGAATCACCGCCGTAATGCGCCAAGCCGAAGCGCGCTTGAACGCATCAATCATCAGCAACAACTGCATCAGGTTGAAATCAACCGGATGGCTGCACGGCTGCACTACAAAAACATCCGCGCCCCGCACATTTTCCAGAATCTGATAACGCGTTTCGCCGTCGCTGAACTGTCCGTGCTCGGCTTTCCCCAACGGCACGCCAACATATCTGCAAATAGCTTTCGCCAGGTCGGGATTTGCGGTCCCGCAAAAAATCTTGAATTTGTCGTCAGCCAAATTTTCCCCTCAACCGCTCGCACGCCAACCGAGCGAACGGCCATACTCTTCCCTGGATAGAGTTTCGACGACGAAAACCGAATCTTCCGGGAATGCACGAGCGGTTCGGCGCGCCTGCGCTGGGTTTCGGAAGACTCCGAACACCGCCGACCCGCTACCCGCCAGCGCGGCATCTGCAGCTCCTCGCTCGAGCAACGCGTCCCGGATTTCCCGAAGTCGCGTGTGACGGCTGAAAACTGGCGTCTCGAAATCATTCGAGATGCCGGCTCCCTGCCTGCTCCAGCACAGAGCGCAGAACCCCCAGATTTTAGGGGGTTTCGCAATGTTTGTCAATTCCGCAGAAATCCATTCATAGGCGTCTTTCGTGCTGACGGCGATGTGGCGGGGAGAGACAACCAGAATTGTCTGTTTCGGGGAATTCGGAAGCGGATAAATTTCGTCGCCGCGATTGACCGCCAGGGCGCGACCGCCAAATAGAAAAAATGGGACGTCCGCACCAAGCCCCGCAGCAATTCCCATCAGACGCTCAAGCGGAATCTTTTTCTTGGTAAGCTTCAGCATGCCGATTAGCGCCGCGGCGGCATCACTCGATCCGCCGCCCAGACCGCGCGCCACCGGGATTTTCTTTTCGAGGTTTATCGACACACTGCCTTGAAATCCGATTTCGGGGATGATGGCTTGGGTTGCGCGCCAAACGAGATTTTCAGGGCCCAGCGGCAGTGTTGGATCGTTTGACCTCATGAAAATTTCGATGCCTTCCGAACCGGGTGTGATCGAAAGCTCGAGCATATCGTGAAGCGAGATTGCCTGAAAAATTGTGCGCAGTTCGTGATAACTGTCCGGACGCTTTCCCATTACGTGCAGACACAGGTTGATTTTCGCAAAAGCAGGGAGGCGCACTGATTTTTTCTTGGATGTCGCGCGAGCCATGCGGGGAGCTTACTGCGGTTTAGCTGTTTCCTGATTGGATTTCTGCGCGGTGTGACGCTTCAGACTCTTAAGTTGAGCGTCGAGGTCGTTCACTTTTTCAGCTTCGTAATCGGCAGGCGCGGATTTTTGCCACTCGGCGAGCGCGCGTTCCCAGCAATTCGCGGCGCGTTCGGTTTGGCCGAGCTTCATATACACGTCGCCGAGGTGACCCAGGATGGTGGGGTCGTGGCTCTGGCGTTCCGCAGCCTTGCGAAGATATTCTTCGGCTTCCGCCAGCTTGTTTTGCTTGTAATAGGCCCAGCCCAGGCTATCCAAATAAGCGCCGTTGTTGGGATCCAGCTTTACAGCCTTCTGGATCATGGCAATGGCTTCGTCGAGCCGTACGCCGCGATCGGCCAACATGTATCCATAATAATTCAGCACGGCGGCGTTGTTCGGGTTCACATCCAACACTTTGCGGAACTGTTCTTCCGCCAGATCGAATTTTTTCTCGCGTTCGTAGATGGCGCCGAGCATGAACCAGGCGGTTTCTTTGTCGTCATTGTCCCGCGCCATCCGTTCGGCTTTCTGCGCTGACTGCTCGGCGTCGGAGTAGTTGCGGCCGCGCTCCTGGACCTGAGCGATATCCACGTAAATTCCCTGGTCGCCGTCGTTGCCTTGCAGCAGGCCGCTTAACAGTTTTGTGGCCGCGTCCGTGTCTGATTTTTCGCCATACAACATGGCCAGAGTTACGATCAAACCTTGATCTTTCGGCGACGCTTGAAGTTCTTTCTTCGTCTCGGCAATGGCGCGGTCCAGATCGCGGCTTTGGCGATACGCGTCAATCAGAAGCATCTTCGCGCGCTTCTGGACGTCAGGTCCGAGCTTGCCCATCTCTTCGAAAGTGCGGATGGCCGCGGCATAATTTTCCTGGCCCAGATACGCATGTCCTAGTTGCTCGTAAAGAACCGCAAGCGCGCTCGTGTTGGCGGCTTCGCCTCCTGCGCCTGCCGATTTCCCGGCTCCCGACTTCATGCCATTGATGGCATCGGTAAGAATTTTCACGGCATCGTCATAACGGCCTTGTTCTTCGTAAAGTAACGCCTCGTTATAAAGAACTTCCAGGTTGCCGGGGGAAAGCTGCTTCGAGCGCAGCAGAGCGGACTCGGCTTCGTCGTACTTTCCCAACCGGCGATAAAGTTGCGACATGCGCAGAAAATTCTCCCAAGTGCTGGGCTCCAGCTCGGAAAGATGTTTGTACTGCTCCAAGGCCTCCGCGTATTTGTCCTGCGACATCAGAGCTTGCGCCAGCCCATGAACGTGCGTCGGGTCGTCGGGATCTTCCGCCACGGCTTTGCGGTAGGCGTTCTCGGACTTCGCGTAATCTTTCGACTGGGCATAGGCGTCGCCCAGCAGATCGTATATCTCCGGAGAGGCGGATTCTCCGGCAGCCTGGGTCAAAAGCACTATAGCTTCCTGCGAGCGCCCTTCATCAACGAGGAGCTGGCTCAATTGTTCGAGAGCCGCGCTACTGCCGGGATTGAGATCCACCGTTGCGCGCAAAACCTTTTCCGCTTCTTCGTGCTTGTTTTGGAAGCGATAGAGCCGCGCGAGCCATAACGCGGAGTAGGTGTCATCCGGCTGAATTTTCAAAATGGCCTGGAATTGTTCGACGGCTTTAGCGAGAGTTTCTTTTTGCACGTCGCCCGCGCTCATGTCGCCCAACTGATGCACGTAAATTTGAGCGAGAAGCCGGTGGGCGTTGACGTCGTTAGGATCCAGTTTCAAAACGTTCTGTGCCTGATTTTCGGCTTCTCTGACGCGCTGCGACTTGGCGTAAATTTCCGCCAAGCGTTCCATAATCACGGTAGAACCTGGCGCCAAATCGAGCGCCTTCCGGTAGGCGTCAATGGATTGTGCCGCCATTTCCGGGCTTCTGGTGGTTTCATAGCGCTGCTCGTCCAAATGCCCGAGCGCGAAGTAGTAATAAGCATCCGCGCGCGAGGTTTGTTTTGAGGCATCGGCTGGAGTGGACTGCGGGGGCGATGATGTAGTTTGCCGAGACGCGGGAGCCTGGACTGAGCCAGAACCCTGCGCCTGCGCTACAGACGCGCTCAGAAGAAGCAACAGGACAACGGGACTTGTAAATGTTTTCATGCGTTGGGGGCCAATCTCCATTATCGTACAGGGGACAGAAGCGGTCAAAGTATTACCCGGCGGCGTGCCCTGGCCATCACACACTTAGACGCTCGAAAACAATGGCGGGATACCTGTCAGAGAAAAATGCCTGAGGAATTCATCGACGTTCCATACGATTTCGGCGAATGCGGCAGGTGCAATGGAGAGGATAGATGATTCACACAAGACAGCGCATTCTTTGCGTACTTCTGCCAGGCGTCTTATTCGCGTTGACAGTCCCATCAATTGGGGCTCAACAGGCTTCCAACGAGGGGCCGCAGCCGGTTCAGCCCGCTGCCACGCCCGGACAAAACGCGGCCGCACAGGCCTCCGCCCCTACCTTGGCAGATTTCGCATGGCTGGAAGGCGTTTGGCGGGGCGAATGGGGTCCGAGAACGGCGGAACAGGTGTGGCTGGGGCCAAAAGCGGGAGAGACGCTGGGCATATTTCGGCTGGTCGAAAACGACAAGACGCTGGTAATCGAAATCTTTACTCTGGTCGAAAAATCCGGCGGCATCGATTTCTTTTTCCGGCATTTCACGCCGCAGCTTGTGCCCTGGGAGAAATCAGACGCGACGATGCTTCATATCGCACACCTAGATGCGACGAAAATTGAGTTTGAGAATCCGGTGAACGGCATGCCCAAGCGTGCTATTTTGACCCGGCTCGACGCCGACACATACGTAGCGCGCTCCGAAATCGTTCCAGAAAGCGGGGAAATGCAGGTGATCGAAATTACCTACCATCGACAGAAGCCGGCGCCAGAAAAAATTAATGTCGGAAGTGGCGCACACCGGAAAAAACCATAGCCATGCCGAGTTTGTTGGCGGCGGCAATCACGTCGGGATCGCGAACCGATCCTCCCGGCTGAATGACGGCGGTGGCTCCGGCTTTCCCCGCTTCTTCCACACCGTCTGGGAAGGGAAAGAAAGCGTCCGATGCAACCACGCTTCCTTGAAGCGATAGGCCTGCCGTAGCCGCCTTGATCGCGGCGATCTTCACGGAATCCACGCGGCTCATCTGTCCAGCGCCAATCCCCACTGTGAATCCTTCGCGCGCGAAGACGATTGCGTTGGACTTCACATGCTTGCAAACCTTCCAGCCGAAAAGCAAAGCTCGGAGTTCGGGTTCTGTGGGCGCGCGCTCGGTGACAATTTTCAATTGCGTTTCGGCCAGCTCGTGGCAATCCGATTCTTGCGCCAAAAAGCCGCCGGAAATCTGCTTGAACTCGAGATATCTAGAATCGTTATCGCGACCTTCGCTCGGCATTTGAAGGATACGCAGATTCTTCTTCGTGCCTAATTTCTGGAGCGCATCGTCTTCGAATCCCGGCGCGACGATGCATTCCACAAATAGTTTTCCCACTTCTTCGGCTGCCGCTGCATCAAGCGCGCGATTGAAAGCCAACACGCCGCCGAATGCGGACACCGGATCGCACACCAGAGCTTTTAGATACGCGTCGAGCAAAGATCCCTGCTCGGCCGCTCCGCAAGGATTGTTGTGTTTGATGATTGCCACGCCGGGACGCCGAAATTCGGTGACCAGCTTCCACGCGGCATCCAGATCGACGAGATTATTGTAGGAAAGTTCTTTTCCTTGCAGTTGCTTCGCGCCGGCGAGTCCCGCGGCGGGGCGCCCCGCTGGAATATATAGCGCCGCGCTCTGATGAGGATTTTCGCCGTAACGCATGGTCTGCCGTCGCTCAAGAGATATGTGAATCCTTTGCGGCAGTTTTTCAGGCGCGACGATGTTGATTTCGCCGTTCGCGCGCAGCCGTTCGAGTTCCGTGGAGATTTCACCATCGTAACGCGCGGTTCGAGCGTAGGTTTTTCGCGCCAGCTCTAGTCGGGTCGCAAGACTCAGTTCACGTTTGCCGCGTAATTCCGACACAATCGCAGGATAGTCTTCAGGATCGGTGACCACGCCTACGCTCTGAAAGTTTTTCGCCGCCGAGCGCAACATGGCCGGCCCGCCAATATCAATGTTCTCGATGAGTTCGCCTGCAGTGACGCCCGGCTTGGAAGCCGTCGCCGAAAACGGATAGAGATTTACGACGACTAGGTCTATCGGCAGGATCCCGTGTTCTGCAACTTCTTTGCGATCCTGGGCTTTTGCGCGCTGGAACAAAATTCCGCCGTGAACTTTGGGGTGCAGCGTTTTCACGCGCCCCCCCAGCATCTCCGGCCAGCCGGTGAGCTCGGCAGCATCGCGCACAGGGACCCCGGATTCGCGCAGAAGCCGCGCCGTCCCACCGGTGGAGACAATTTCCACGCCGAGCTCGGCCAGCGCGCGCGCGAAGTCTACGATTCCAGTTTTGTCATAGACGCTGATCAGCGCCCGTTCAATGACCACGATAGTTCTCCGATAACATAAGGGCTGGCTAGTGTAAGCGTTTGCGGAAAATTTCGGAAGAGCAGTTAATCTCAGGCCGGGTGGAAGATTGTCACGGAAAAAGGGCGTCGAAATGAGCAAGTACATGAAGTTCGGAGTTCTCGAATGGCCACAAATACTCTAGAATCGGAGATGGTTCCCACTGTGGGCGTGTAGCTCAGCTGGGAGAGCACCTGCTTTGCAAGCGCGTTCGGGCACTCCAAAGACTCCATCCCTTGCTTGACGTTTCAATGTTTTCAACAATTTCGGGGAATCTGCTTCTCGCTCGAAGTAAGCCCCGAAGCAGCAATTACATCGCATTCTGGCACACTTCTGGCACAGGCACTGTCCGCCTGCTTCGCGTTTCATGTAGGTCCAGGACTGCGGACTGGCATGGAGCCTCTCAACTCTCATCCATCAGCGCGGCAGCGCGCTTGCCGACTTTCTTGAGCTTCACTTCGAGGCCACGAAGCTCCTCCGGGCTTAGTTCGGAGAGTACTCTCTTCATCTGCCCGGAATGCTTTCGAAAGGCGGAAACAATGAGATCCTTGCCGCATGGGGTGAGGGCAACGATCCGAACGCGTCGGTCTTCGGCGCTCTCGACCCGGCTGACGAGGCCCTTCGCAACGAGGCGATCGACAGCGATACTTATCGAGCCTGGGGTCAGATCGACGATTGGGCCTATCGTATTGACGGGCAAAGGCCCGTTGTGCAGCAGGACTTCCAGCACGCCGAAATCCGAGAGGCCGAGTCCGGTCTCTTCAATACCAGCGGCTGCGTACCTTGTCAGGGCGCGCATCGCCTTCATCATTACTAGCCAAACGTGGTCCGTCCCTTGAATGCCTCGGGTCATAAAAAAACCTGAATCTCCCAGAAGTATACATCATCAATTCTATTGACATCAACATACGTGTCGTCAATACAATTGGCTGCCGATCGAAAAGGAGAACCCGGTTATGAGAACCGCTTCCGTAATCGCCCGATATCTGGCGGGCGTGATCTTTCTAGTTATGGGGCTGAACGGCTTCCTGAACTTCATTCCGCTTCCCCCGCCTGGGGGCATTGCTGGACAGTTCATGGGTGCCCTTTATGTCTCGCATTACCTGTGGGTGATCTTCGCGTTTCAGGTCATCGCAGGTGTACTTCTGCTAGTCAACCGTTACGTACCGTTGGCGGTGGCAGTGCTGGCGCCGGTAATTGTCAACATCCTTGCTTTCCACGCCCTGATGGCCCCGAGCGGGCTTCCGCTGGCCCTCTTCGTGGCTGTACTGTGGGCCGTGATGTTCATCGACGTGCGACCGGCCTTTTTCCGGTTGTTCCAGTCGCGCTTGCAGCCGCGGGCCTGAGCAGGTGAAGCAAACCGCGGGGAGAGCTTGAGGGCAGACACGAGTACCGGACTTACGCCACGATTTGAGGAGGTTTCAGCTATGACGAGCGATCGAACGATTCTCATCACCGGAGTGACAGGCAATCAGGGCGGCGCGGTCGCACAGGCCCTGCAGGGCACCGGATTCTCTCTGCGCGGCCTGACCCGCAGACCGGACAGCGAGCGGGCGGCGGCGCTGGCGCGCCAAGGCGTCAACGTCGTCAAGGGCGATCTCGATGACGAGGCGACGCTGCGCCGTGCGTTGGCCGGCACGTGGGGCGTCTTCAGCGTGCAGAACACGCTGGAGGCGGGCGTCGAGCGGGAAGAAGCGCAGGGCAAGCGTCTTGCGACGCTGGCGCGCGAGGCCGGCGTCGAGCATTACGTGTACACATCCGTGGGATCGGCGCACAAGCGGACAGGCATCCCGCACTTCGACAACAAGTGGCGTATCGAGGAAACCGTGCGCGGCCTCCGCTTCCCCTCACATGTGATCTTGCGTCCGGTGTTCTTCATGGAGAACCTGCTAGCGCCCTTCAGTCTCCAGGGCTCCACGCTGGCCTGGGCGCTTGGGCCAGCCACGAAGCTGCAGATGATTGCGGTGGACGACATCGGCTGGTTCGGCGCGCGCGCGTTCACCGACGCCGCCTTGAACCGCCGCGAGATCGATCTCGCCGGTGACGTACGAACGATGCCGGAGGCGGCGGAGATCCTGACGAAGGCGCTGGGTCGGCCGATTGCGTTCGCGCAGACACCAATCGAACAGGTCCGGCAGTACAGCCAGGAAACGGCGTTGATGCTGGAATGGTTCGAGCGTGTCGGCTACAGCGCCGACATCGCTGGCCTTGAGCGCGAGTTCGGCCGCGCGCTCACGAAGCTCCCCGATTGGGGCACGCCGCCACGCGCGACCAAATGGGGGCTGAAACGAGAGAACCCATGGTTCGCTCCGAACGTGCCTGATGCTAACAGGAACGGAATGTTCTGAATTCTGAGGCCGCCGCGCGCGTGACGCCCGCTGAGCAGACTCAAGGAGAGCTCGCATGAAAGCTGTCAGATTGTTGGAATACGGTGGGCAGTTGGTGCTCAACGATGTACCGACGCCGCCGATCGCACGCGACGAGGTCTTGGTGAAGGTCAAGAGTACCGCCGTCAATCATCTGGATCTTGACGACCATTGCTTCGGCGGCGTTGAATTCCGGCTCGGCCGTCGCGAACTGGGGCACCTGCAATGGTTGAATCAACACAAACTGCATCTTGGGTGGACTCATTCGGCCTTTCCTCAAGGGAAAGGCCGAATGACCGTTGCATCACCGCCAGGGCAAATTCCTGCGGCGTTCGATCAGCCAGTGCACTGTGGGGGCGCTGCTGATTGTAGTCACTCTTCCACCTCTCGATCTGCGCATCGGCCAAATCGAGGAACACTTCGACGTTTAAGCACTCGTCCCGCAGTCGGCCATTGAAGCTCTCGATATAGCCATTCTCGACAGGCTTCCCAGGCCGAATGAAATCTAGTTTCACACCTGTCTGATGAGCCCAGTAATCCATTGCTCGGCCGGCGAATTCCGAACCGTTGTCGGAGGTGATCGATTCTGGTGCACCGCGCAGCGCAATCACACACTCTAGCTGTTCCGCAACCTTTTCTCCGCTCTGCGATCGCTCGGCATGAGCGCACAAGCATTCCCGCGTGTACTGATCAACCACCGTCAGAATTCTGAACCACCGCCCGTCCACCAGGCGGTCACTCACGAAGTCCATGCTCCACCGTTGGTTCGGATAGCTCGCTTCGGCAAGCCTGATCCGCGTTTGGGCCGCTCTCTTGGCTCTCTTCTTCATCCGTAGCTCCAGCCCTTCTTCTCGATAGAGTCGGTAAACACGCTTGGTGTTCACATGCCAACCTTCTCGCCGCAACATGACCGTCAGTCTCCGATAACCGTAGCGGATTCGCGTGGAAGCTAGATCCCGCAATCGCACTCGCAGTTCTGTCTGCGGATCGCGCCGGCTCTGATAACGATTCGACCAACGCGTGATTCCGATCAGCCCGCCAGTGCGCAATTCGTTCGACTGGTACGCCTGTCGTATTTCGCGCACGAGTTCGCGACGCTTCGCGGGCTTCATCCCTTTTTTGAGAGCACCTCCTGCAGGATGTGCTTATCCAAGGTGAGCATCGCAACTGCTAGCTTTCTGCACCCACTCTGAGAGGTTGAAGTGAGTTACTTTAGGCCAGAGAAGTCAGAAAAACCGGCCCGAGGAGCGTCAGCAGCCTCCCGGATTCAACTCAGAAATTGTCTCGAAAAAGGGGTAGGGTCATCTTCGGAAGTGTGGCCATCAAAAACTGTCTCAAAATAGGGGTTCACTCCAGATGACGGAAAAGCGAAGGAATGGATTTCGGAGCGCGCGGAAATGCTTTAGAATGAAGGTCACTCCAAACGTGGGCGTGTAGCTCAGCTGGGAGAGCACCTGCTTTGCAAGCAGGGGGTCGCAGGTTCGAACCCTGTCACGTCCACCAATTTCCAAGCAAAACGAATGGTTTTCTGAGACACTGCGACCGGCGCTGTTGCCAGTGTCACCTCAGTGTCACCTTCAAAGGGCGTGCGCTTCCGCACCGCCTGCACTGCGCCGATCGCCAACACATAGTGCGACTGGAATAGAGCCTGAAGAAACTGTCCGGCGAGGCCGCCGGGTGTAGGGCCCTTGAGGAATTGCAGAAAGGCATTCAGGCCGAAGACGAAAAACACCAGCCCGAGCAGCAATCTCACAATCAGCACGACGATTTTCATGCCAACGTCTCCGGTAAAGTTTAGGTCGCCCTGGGCTCAGCAGAAGCGCGCCAGCCCGCGGGCGAAAACGCCAGTCTGCTAAGTGCCGGCAGAGCCTTGCAGAGTTCTCTCTCACTGTTTCAAGTAACGAAGCGCAACACATCCTGATTTAAAAGGCTTTGACTCAACCAGTTTCAATTGCAATTTCTCGGGCAGGCTGACGCCCTCCAGCAACCGTCTCCCTTCTCCTGCAAGGATTGGCTGAACGACAAAACGATATTCGTCAATCAGGCCAAGCTCTATAAGTTGTGAGGGAATATTTACACCGCCCGCTAAAATATTTTTGCCTGGTTCTTGTTTCAATTTAAGTATGTCCTGACGATCGAAGATCCCTATCGGTTTGCGAAGAGTCGCGAGGTGGGCTGTTTTCTGGGGTTAAAACCTGGACGTAGGAACTCCGGGGAGAGCGAACCACAGAAGAAAATCAGCAAAGAAGGAGACCGGTATCTGCGAACGATGATGGTGCAGGGTGCGCACTACATTCTGGGACCTTTTGGAGAAGACAGTGATTTGCGGAGATGGGGACGAAAGCTTGCGGAACGAGGAGGAAAAAATGCCAAGAAGCGAGCGGTAGTGGCCGTGGCCCGAAAGCTGGCAGTACTGCTCCATCGGTTGTGGGTGGGCGGCGAGGTATACGAACCACTGCGCAATAGTCAGAAGGCGATGCGTGCGGTGGCCTAAAAAGTTTTGATCCGAACAGCCGAGCTCAGCCGCCGAGTCCAGGTGACTGCGACTAAGTCCTGGAGCCCAACTCCCACCGAAAAGGTGAGAAGAGAGGACGCTTATCAGGTAGCAGCACCTACTGAAACGAGAACACCCACCTAGCACCGAGCGAATATCGCTCACAAAAGAGTGCGGATAGAAGGATGGCGACAGGGGCGGCTTGGCTGAATAGAAAGAAAATCATGGCACGAACAGCAAACCCAAAAGTCTGCCTTGACATCGATCGGCCTTCTCATAGAAGGAGTTGCCTGCTTGACTCGGACATAGCGGACAGGTAGGTTAATTACTGATGAGGTTTTGCAAAACAATTCTGATGGCGGCGCTTGTGGTCGCGCTTGCGGCGTACGCATTCGACTGCGGGGCCATGACAACTCCCGAGCAGGCGATGCAGTGCTGCACTTCGATGCCTTGCGCGCCGCATGGTCACGACGGTCAGGATTGCTGCAAGTCTATGCCCTCAATGCACGCCCCGTTCGTGCAATCAGCAGTGCATGGGCCTTCACACGCACGCGCGGTTGTTGCGGTCTTAACCACCTTTGACGGTCTGGATATAACGCTGGCTGAAGCTGTCACCCCCGCGATGCACTCCCACGGACCTCCGCAAATCAGCCCCACCACGCTTTTACCCCTAAGAATCTAAACGACTCTCCAAGGCTCTACCTTCCGCGCATTGGTTTGCGTGGCTGGGCGTGTATTTCTTGGAGGGTGTCTTTGAGATTCCGTAAGCTGGTTTCACTTCGGTGTATATTCGGTCCGTTACTGCTCGCGTTGGTTTTTGCAGCGCCGAGTGCGTCGGCGCAAGGGTCTGCCCCTGAGACAGCGCCTCCGCTGTTTCCTGGCGGCGGTTTGATCTCCTACAATTCTGTTTTCACGACTCGCGGTTTGCCGCCTGAATCGTCAACGAGCGTCTCTCCTACGGCTCGGCCTACTTTTTCACACGAAGGCGATTTGAATTTTACTTGGGGCTTTCACCGCAACTTCGACCTGACGATTCTCGTTCCGATTGTCACAAATCATTTCGCTGGTGAAGACGGGACATCAGTTGGTGGGACTAGTTTAGGGGATACGATACTTCTAATGAAATATCGTTTCTACCGGAACGATTCGCCGCGAGGGACGACGCAAGCGTCCGTGACATTTGGCCCGAAAATTCCAACCGGCGTGACGCATTTGACAGGTGGAAACGGAAGTCTACTTCCGGCAAGTTTGCAACCCGGTTCTGGCTCAACGGATTTGTTTATAGCCGCGAATTGGACCTACACCGGCCTCTTCAACCTCCGGCGTCTGGTTGCCGATGAGGATTTCCATTCACTGATCCGCTCTCAAGGCACGCAGGCGACTCGCCTAGGTAGCAGCATCGAATCGCGATTCTGGCTGTCCTATCGCCCGTACGAGGCTAAGGATGGAACCCGCGAGTGGTTCATAGGGCCTGCTCTAACTTGGCTCCATGCTCAGGACGACAGGATTACTGGAGTAAATCAGCACGCCAGCGGAGGTGACGTTCTGCTCGCTGGCGCCACAACTTACCTTGGAGTGAGGCCCGGAACTCACCTATGGCTCGGGATGGATTGGGACGTTGTCCATTCAAACGGCGAAATGTTCCAGCCGGTTAGACGCCACATCAGCTTTGGGATTACACAGCAATTTAAATTTCACATGTTGTGAAAAGGAGGAACAATGAATGTGGGGAAAGTCAGTTTGCTTTGCTTCTTGACCTTCGTTTTAGTGCCTGCATCGCAAGCGCAAATCAAACACATCGAAATGCGCGTCGAAGGCATGACCTGAAACTTTTGAGCATACGGGGTGAAACAACACCTCGGACGCCAGTCTGGCGTTCAAAACGTCGAAGTCAGTTTGATGGATGGAAAAGTGCAGGTCACACCAAAAGAAGATGGGCAGATTGACCCTGCTCAGCTTATGAAGGCCACGTACGACAGCGGCGTCACCGTTGCAGAAATGGATGTGGTCGCGCAAGGAAAGATCACCGAAGACTCTTCAGGCAACCTCGGTTTGCAGGTGGAACCGAATCGGTCGTTTGTGTTCGATCCGAACGAATTGTCAAAGGGGCTCGAACCGCTCGCAGGTTCGCAAACGATAGTGACAGTTCGCGGCCAGCTATACAAAAAGCCTCCGGGGAAAAAGAAAGCTGATAGCTCAGCTCCCCTGAAGCTGTTGCTTCTGGAAGTGCAGAAAAAGGAATAAATGAAAAGAACACTTTTGCTTATAACGTTCGTTGCAGCGGGCATCGCCGGATGGACACCACGTCCAGCGATGCTCTCGGATGCAAAGCAGATTGAAACGGCCCCAGGCGAAATCGGTTCCCGCTTGCCGGAGTTTTCGGTGAAGGATTTGCGTGGAAAGGAGCTTTCCTCAGCCGATCTCAAAGGCAAAGTGGTGCTCGTTGATTTTTGGGCGACCTGGTGCCAGCCGTGCAAGAGAGAGATGCCCGGTTATCAAAAGCTTTTCGACCTCTATGGAAAGCGCGGGCTTGCTGTCATTGGATTCAAATTTGACACGATGACGGACGCGGAAGATCCCTTGTTATTTGCTCGGAGAATCGGTGTGCGTTACCTGCTCGCCGTTGTATCGGAGGAATTACGGCAAAAGTTTGGCGGAATCGAGGGCTTGCCAACGACGATGCTCTATGACCGTCGCGGAGTTTTGCGGAACAAAATCGTTGGGTTTGAATACACTAGCGTGATCGAATCACATTTGAAAGCACTTCTGTAAACGCCGACGATAGGTGTTGACGTAAACGCACAATCTCCAGCCTTGCGCCTTCGCAGCATGCGACTGGGATGCGGAAGCTCCGAAAATACCCTTTACTGCGCCAATCGGCTGAGTACGAATCTCTTCAAAAGCTGTTTGTTAAGATTCGCTGGCATATTGGATTTCGGGTGCGTAGGTGCGACATCTGCAACCGACGTGTCTATTCTTTCGTTTACAGGGGTTGCCAGAAAGGCGTGGATGTCGCCCGCATGCGGCCCGCTGAGCACTGTTGCCATGCCCGAGATTTGTCCGCGCTCGTTGATCTTGTTAGCCATGGTTGCGAAGAGGTTGGAACTTGCAGGAAACAGCGTGTTAAGGTCGGTCATCACGCCGTCCTGGTAGATGAAGGCATGGACCCAGTTGAAGCCGGAGTCCAGGGTGCTTCCCACTATTTGGCCGCGGCTGTTGATGCCGGTGGCCAGGGCGGCAAAGTCTCCCGGCAGAGTGCCGAGGTTTGTGAGTGCGCCGTTCTGCCAAATCGCGGCAAATTGGGTTGTGTTGTCAGCACTGCCGACTGTCCCAACAATTATACCCCGGTTGTTAATGCCCTGGGCGATCGCGCCAGTTCCGAAGTCTTGAAGCGCTAAGGCAGTGCCGTTTTCCCACGATACGGCGTGAATCGCACCGGCGCAGATTCCCGTGCTGCCTACGGCGTGGCCGTGTTCGTTGATCGCGAATGCGATCCCGTCTGGATCGCCACCCACTGTAGGAAGAGCTCGGACTCTGCCACCTTCCCATAATACCGGCAATGAAGTCTGGGAAGGTGGGCATCCGGAGTCAGTGACAGTCGTTCCCGCAGTTCCTGCGATTTGCCCGAGGTCATTGATATCGCTGGCCTGTCCGTTATTTCCGCCCAGCGTCGGGAGAGAGCTCATGTGGCCGAATTGCCAAAGAAACGGGCGACAGATAAGGTGTGTGCCGAAGGTGCAAACGTCCTCGTGGTTCGGGTCAGGGACAGCCGTTTCGGCGTCGCCCACGGCTTGCGCGAAGTCGTTGATCCCGCCCCAGTTCATCCAACTGTTCGGTCCGCCAAGCGTGCCGAGGTCGATCTTGAATTCACCGATGTTTATCACCGCGCGACCTGTTAGGACTGGCGCGCCGCTAAAATTCGAGACCGGGTCCATGACACCATTCATGGACAACGTCCAGCCGAAATTATTGAGGTCCATGGCACAACTCAGATTGTCCTTGTCGTTCAGAACGCCCAAATCGATAACTTTGTAGCTCGTTTGAGCGACCGCATCACTGAAGCAACCCAGAACAATCATCGCAACCCACGGTATCCAGAACTTCCGTAACCGTCTTAGTGCGCTCATATCTTCTCCTTTTGGTCCGAGCAAAGTTTCCGTGCCGAGCTGGCTGGCCGAGAACTGACGGAGCATGAGGTATTCCACGTTCACAACGATTACGTGACACAACAGGCCCAACACCTCAGAGTTCGAAAACGAGTGGCGGACTAACAAAATCCTAGGACGACCCCAAAAGGGCTAAAGCGACTGTTTGTCCCACTTTTCATACCATTGTGATTGACTTTCATATAATTATAGTTACCATACATACTGGTTCGTATGTTGGCGGCACGCAAGAATTCGAAACGTAGAGCGACTAGGCTGCGTGATCCTGGGCGCACGCGGGAGCGCTTGCTGCAGGCGGCGTCTCGCGAGATCTACAGGTCGGGTTTCCAGAGTGCAAGCCTAGACACAATTCTGGCCTCTGCCGGCGTCACCAAGGGAGCGCTGTACCACCACTTCAAAAACAAGGAAGCCTTGGGATATGCCGTCATCGAAGAGGTCATCTTTCCCGACGTCCGCGGCAAATGGGTGCGGCCTTTACAGAGCGTCAAGGATCCTATCGACGCTTTGATCGGCATCGTTCAAGGTATATCCGTTCGACCCGAGGATGTATGCGGGGGCTGTCAACTGAACAATCTAGCGCAGGAAATGTCTCCTCTTGACACGGGATTCCGGAAGCGGCTGGAGGCAATCTTCGATGCCTGGCGCGAGGCGGCTGCCTCCGTTTTGCGAGAGGGCCAAATCCACGGAAGCGTTCGCCGCGACGTGGAACCCACTGACGCCGCCGGCTTACTGATTGCGATGGTCGAAGGCTATGGCTCGCTGGCAAAGAATGCTCAGGATCCGAAGGTTATAAAGGCGGGGATCGAAAATATCGTGGGCTGGCTGAGGTCTCTGCGCCAGCAGGGCAACCGCAAGCGAGTCTGATTGCATCGGTTCTAGCGAATGGGTTTTCACACCGGTAGATACCAACCGGTTCGTAGGGTCGGACAGTCGGCATCGCGATCGGGGATCAGGATGATAGGGGCGCACCAAAGGCAGCCAGCGAGCCACCAGACGCCGCAGACGGTCCAGGGGAATTCGGCCTTTCTGGCTGCGCCGCGAAAGCGTGCGATACCAGTGCCGAACCACTTGAAACCGAAAGACCTCCAACGCCGGGTTATTCATGGGCACCCCGTAGTATCGGAAGTGCCCACCCACAACCGAGCGAAGCCACTGGCCTACTTTCGGGATGGGATCATGCATGTGCCGCTGAAGTTCCGCTTTCACCTCGTTCAGCTTTGCTTGCATTCTTTTGCGTATCGTCTGCCGCAACACCGTGTACATTCCGTTGCTTCTCTTCTTTACGCAGATATGCGTAAAGCCAAGAAAGTTGAACGTCTCCGGTTTCCCTGCTCCACGCTTGAGCCGGTTGTTGATCGCGAATGGACCAAATTCCAGCAGCCGCGTTTTCTCGGGATGCAATTCCAGGTTGAACTTCCGCATTCTCTCGGTCAGTTCCGCTCGGAACTGCTCGGCATCCGCTTTGCTATGGAATCCAACCACGATGTCATCCGCGAATCGCACCACGATCACATCGCCGTGCGCTTGCTTCCGACGCCATGCTTGAACCCACAGGTCGAATACGTAGTGGAGATAGACGTTCGCCAGCAGCGGCGAAGCGCTTCCGCCCTGCGGCGTCCCTTCCTCCACGCGTATTCGTTTCCCATCTTCCAGCACGCCGGCCCTCAGCCATTTCTGGATGAGCCGCACAACGCGCCGGTCTGCGATCCGGTGCTCGATGAATTTCACAAGCCATTCGTGCGAGATGCCATCGAAAAAGCCTTGGATATCCAAATCAAGCACCCAGTTCACCTTTCTCGTCAGCAGTCCCGTGTAGAGCGCATCCAGCGCGTTGTGCTGGCTTCGCCCGGGCCGGAACCCATACGAAAAACCAAGGAAATCCGTTTCATAGATGGCGTTCAGCACCTCGACCGCCGCGCGCTGGACGAGTTTGTCTTCCAGCGTGGTCACTCCGAGCGGTCTTTGCCGCCCGTCGGCCTTGGGGATGTACACTCTACGCACCGGCTTCGCTCGGTACGCTCCTCGCTTCAACCGTTCAGAGAGATCCTGGAGATTTTCTTCCAACTTCTCCCCATAGTGCCGCCAGGTCTCCCCGTCCACGCCCGGCGCAGCTTCCTTCTTCAGTCGGAGGTAAGCCGTGCGGAGTGTTTCGAGGTTGTAGATGTGGTGCAAGAGCGCCGTGAACCGCAACTTCTTATCCTTTCCTGCTGCTTGACGTACCCGCTCCAGCGCACTGGGCGCGTCACCCCGGCTCGGTGTCCGGGACGCGTTTTGCTGGAGCAGGTTCCCTTTGGCCAACCCTCTTCCCTCCCTCCCCTCCGCCGCCGGTTGTCCGGTGTTGTTCGGGGACTTCTCAGGTACTACAGGGCTGTCCGATTTCCCAGGGCCGTTCATCATCGGCGTTCGTCCTTAGACTTCCCGATGCGTCCCAGGGCGACTGTTGCCCTGGGCGGACCTGGGACCTCCCGGTTCCCGCGCGAGGTGTTTCCGTACGTGCTCGGGGTCTCTGACCACGCGGGACTCTGGCACACCTCGCGATATCGGTGCACCCGATGGGGCCTTCCGCTTCTCCTTACAGCGTCGGCGTCCCGGAGTTGTTTTACGCGGCTGAATACCCGGCCCGTGCGTTCCCCTGTCAACGCTTCGTCACCGCCCTCGCGGGCGGCTCCGCATGACTCGGGGCCGATGTGGGTCGCTATTCCACTTTCGTATGACTTTTTCATTCACTACATCTCGCCGGTTTTGACCGGTGCACAAGGAGAGCGAACAATGACAAGGATCGCAGTGTCGCGCAGGAATTTGCTCGCTACGGGAGCCTGCGCGCTGATTGGTGCCGTGAGTCTGCTGGGACCGGCGAGCGCCAGTGCATTCGAAGGGCAGAACTTAACGAACGAGGAGGTAGTCCGGAAGTGGTACGCAGCCTGGGAGAAGAAAGACTGGGGCCCAGTGGATAGCCTGCTCGCCGATAACTTCACCTTTTCAAGCGCGGCCGGCGACGACCACATCAGCAAGAGCACTTTCAAAACGCGATGCTGGGAAACACAGATCGATTTCATTGGACATTTTGACCTGGAACGAGTCGCCACTGGCGCGGAGGATGCTTTTGTGAAGTATCTTTGTCACACCAAGGACGGTAAATCGTTCCGGAACGTGGAGTATCTCCGAATCAAGAACGGAAAGTTGCAATCCATTGAGTGTTATTTCGGCGAGCAATCCAGCTTTCCGTCAGCTGTGAGCACTGGGCAAAAGTAATCTCACTTCGGGTAGCGGGAAGTCGAAACGAGAGAGCAAGGGGTTCCATCATGAGCGCCCGCGAAATTCAGGATCAGAGGCCCATCGCACGTGAGATGTTTGTTCAACAAGCTGCTCACGCTAATGCGGACGTTTCGGCTAGTCCGCTGCGGGGAGCCACGATTTGCTCCACCAAGAGTAAACGGGGTTACACTCTTGAATCGACAGCGGACGAGTTCTACGAAGCTGCAGATGCATCATTGCCTTCGGTAAACCGAGTTGATGCTGTAAACCTCATGCGAGTCTTGCGGCAGCTGGAGGATATCGCAAAACGATTGGCGCCACGAATCGCGTTCAAGGCGAAGGGTAACATCCTACTCCTGGATTTAGCCGACATTTTGGCAGTGCAAGCCGAAGGTAATTACGTTTCGCTGCGGCCCCGAACTAATCCCTATTTGGTGCACGAGTCCCTGTCGTCCATGGCGGAGAAGCTCAAACCCTACGGTTTTATTCGCATCCACCGCTCGGTCGTGGTGAATATTTCGGCCGTGGAGGAGATCCGACCTTTACCGACGGGGGAGTACAGGCTGCGTGTAAAAGGTGGGAAGGAATACTTGGTAACGCGTACATACAAACACAACCTCAGAGATCTGGCTCAACTGTGGGTCGGCTCAGAGCGGCTTTGCGACTAACAAGGCTGAGCTACAGGTTGGCCTCACATTCTCCATTCTGGCGTTGCAATCAGGGAGCAAGAGGAGTCGCGCGGGCCAAAACGATTCGCATGGTAAAAGGGAGACGACCCGATGCTGCGTCTGCTTATGTTGGCTTTTGTCTGTGCGTATCTGACTTTGCCGGCGGCCTGCGCTCAAACGACGGACGCCGGCTATCCCGATGAGTTGTCGCCCTCGCTGGCAAGCAGTGCCAAGGCGATGCACGCGATGATTCGCCGAAATCTAGCGGAAGCGGCAGAGAACATGCCTGCGGATGAATACGCCTTTCGACCGACGCTGCAGGTCCGGACCTTCGGTCAGATTATCGGTCACGTGGTCGATGCGAACTTCTTCTTCTGTTCGCAGCTTGCGGGCGAAAAGTCGCCGGCAACCGCTGACTACGAGCAAATCACTGACAAGGCTGCGCTCGTTAAGGCGTTGAACGATTCGCTCGCCTATTGCGACCGGGTGTACGCAGCGACCACCGACGCTAACTTCATTCAGCCGATGCAGATTGCGCATGTTGTTGGCACGGGGTCGACCAATACAGTCCGGGGCGCCGTGCTGATGTACAACATCGCCCACAATAACGAGCATTACGGCAACCTCGCCGTTTACATGCGTCTGAAGGGCCATGTTCCGCCCTCAACAGCCCGGGTCCAGCAGCGAAAGAATGCGCGGAAAGGAGGCGACGATGCGACCGGAACATTGGCTGTACACGATTCCCCTGCGGCTAACGGTCGTTGTTTCGCCGAGCGCAGGCGGACCAGGAACTGGACGACGAGCTGCGCGATCACGTCGAGCGAAAGACTCAAGAGTACATCGCGAAAGGTCTAGTCCCGGAAGAAGCGTGTCGACAAGCACTCATAGAAATGGGCGGAATCGAGAAGCGGAAGGAGGAGTGTCGCGATGTCCGCCGCGTCCGATGGCTGCAGGATCTCGCACAAGACCTGCGCTTCGGCCTGCGCGTGCTGCGCAAATCGCCGCCCTTCACCGCCATCGCTATCGCCACGCTGGCGATCGGCATTGGTGCGAACGGCGCCATCTTCGCCGTGATCGAGAACGTGCTCCTAAAGCCGTTGCCTTTTCCCGATTCCGCACAACTGGTTGACCTGGGTCACGACGTGCCCGGCATCGGTCTCCATGGCCGCTCCGCTCCGTTCCTTTACTTCACGTATGCCGATCAATCACGCTCGTTCCAATCCGTGGGGCTGTGGAGGGAGAACTCCAATAACCTCACCGGCCTCGCCGAACCGGAACACGTGCGCAACCTCGAGCTGACCTCCGAAGTCCTGCCCATGGTCGGCATGCAGCCTTTGCTCGGTCGACTTTTCTCCGCCGCGGACACCGCACCCGGCGCCCCGCTCACCGCCATGCTGGCCTACGGTTTCTGGCGCGACAAGTTCGGGGCTGACGCCTCCATGATCGGCCGCAACATCATCATCGATGGCCGCCCGCGCCAGGTCCATCGGCGTGCTGCCTCGGAATTTCTGGTTCATGGACTCCAAGGCTGCCGTGTTATTGCCGTTGCAGTTCGACCGCAACAAGACCTTCCTTGGGCAATTTCAGTATTCCGGAATCGCGCGGCTCAAACCTGGCGTGCTGCTGGCGCAATCATCGCTTCGCCAGCATGAACCAACTGACCCTCATTGACGTACACGGCCTTGATGTGCCCGTTGACTCGAGGGCTCAGCGGCATAACATGGCCGTTGACTTGTGCATCGTCAGTGTCTTCGTGCTGGAAAGCATTCCAGGCGAAATAGCCGCCTGCGATGACAAGTACTATCACAACCGAGATTACCAGGATTCTTTTGCGGCGGATTTTTGACTGTTTACCGGGTTTCGAATCCGACTGCAAAGGGCTGGCGTTTTGATCCACGACAGCAACCTGCTTTTCATTCGAGATGGTCTGAGTGCCATTGTTGTTCGGCATCATTTTTCCTCGCAGATGCTGATTGGCCAGTTATCTCGTCCGACTAAACATCTCGGCGGATCTTCCGGGCCATCCGTTTGAGGATCTGCTTCGTGAATACCCCGGACGAGCGGAAGCTGGCTCCTTCTTTCATTAGCTCTAGAAGTACGTTTTCTCCGTCCTCGGTAATGGCAGTAAGCCCCTTCACGTCAATAATGAGCGCACGACCGTTCAGGTCTGCCGTCGCCTGCCGCCAGACTCTCGCGAGCTCAGTGGTCCAAGGGCCAATGAGCTTCCCTTCTATCAGCAACCGGCGCTGACTCGGGGTGTCGAGAATGGAAATCTTCAACATTTCCTCTGCCCAGCGCTCGCGTTAGTGCAAGCTCCGCCCCAAACGTCCTCGTCGAAGCTTTCGATTTGTTCAAGAACTTTCTGCCGCTCGCCTAGTTCGTCGGCGCGCCTTACAGCCTCGATGAGTCGGGCATTATGAAGTGCGTGTTCAAAGTCGGGTGCGTTGTAGGCGCCCGCATGCAGATCACGGAGAAGATAAGCGTAGACCTCTCCCACGTTGATCGACGCACCCATGAACCCTCCGGAGACCGCAGCTTCCTCGGGCCTCACAAATGCGACGTTTGACGTCAGCTTGAGATCTCCACACTGGAAGCCGTACGGGTGACGACCGCTCAAGTTGAGCCATCCGTCTGCCCCTCTGATTTCGAACCTGAAGCGAGCATCCTCGTGCGCTACACACCATGAATGTCGGCCGTAAATACGACGCCAGAACCAATCTTTCCCAGGACGCCGACTTGATCGGTAGTCTGACGCACACTCTCTCCTCCGGTGTCCGTCAGTTTGACAGTGGGCCAGCGAATCTCGGTGCGAGCGTCGACCTCGAGGATCGGTCCGAGGATGGCCTCCACCAGATCGAGCGTATGCCCCGCGCAGTCTCAACTTCGCGACCATCATCTGCCCACCCTAAATAGAACGTCTGCATGAAGATAATCGGCGGCTTAAAGCATCAGATTAAAAAAAGGGTGCTCCGGCTCCTACGAATGAAAGGATGTGAAATGAAAAAGCGCAAGCTTGGGAACACGGGATTCGAAATTTCGCCGATCGCACTGGGTGCGAACGTTTTCGGATGGACGATCGATGAGCCTACGTCATTTAAGATTCTCGATGCTTTTGTCGCTGCTGGATTCAATTTCATAGATACGGCAGATATTTATGCCAAATGGGTTCCAGGTAATCAGGGTGGTGAGTCCGAGACAATTATTGGGAATTGGCTGAAAAAGAACGGAAAGAGGTCCGAGGTAATTGTCGCGACAAAAGTTGGAATGGAAATGGGGCCCGATAAGAAAGGGTTGTCCACTGCTTATATTTTCCGCGCCGTCGAAGATTCCTTGAAGCGCTTGCAAACGGATCACATCGACCTGTACCAAGCGCATAAAGACGATCCCGATACCCCTCTAGAAGAGACGCTGGAAGCTTTTGGAAAACTGTTGAAGGACGGGAAGGTACGGGCGATCGGCGCTTCGAACTACAGCGGGCCGCGCTTGTCCCAGGCGCTCGAGGTCGGCAAGAAGCATCGACTTCCCGCCTACCAGACGCTGCAGCCTGAATACAATCTGTACGATCGCGTGAAGTATGAGAAAGATCTGGAGCCTATTTGCGTGGCGAATGGACTTGGAGTGATCAGTTACTTCTCGCTCGCTAGTGGATTTCTAACCGGTAAATATCGCTCTGAAAAAGATCTGTCCAAGAGCCAGCGCGGCGGCAGAGTGAAAAAATATTTGAACGAAAGAGGCTTTCGAACCCTGAAGGCGCTCGATGAAGTATCCGGCAAATACAATTCCACACCAGCAAGAGTCGCGCTCGCGTGGTTGATTGCGCGCCCTAGCATCACTGCGCCAATTGCCAGCGCCACGAATCTGGAGCAGCTGAAAGATCTGATCGAGGCGACAAAATTGCAACTGGACCAAGCGTCAATTGAGATTCTGAACCGGGCCAGCGCCGAGTAAGTTATTTATCGATAGAAGCCAACGATTCTTTTAGGCCCAGCGCATCGACGTAGAAGCGGTTCACGTACTCCTTGACCATGCGCATGGTGCTGAATTGTGGCGCCACGCTCTTGATTGCGGACTTCATGACGCGAACGTAGTCGTGCGGAATTTCGTCGTCGGAGCGGCGGTAGTAAAGCGGGACGATCTCTTTCTCTAACAATCGATAGAGAGCGTCTGCATCGGCGTTCGTACGATCGCCTTCGACCGGGTCGCCGCCAAAAGCCCAACCGTTCTCTCCGTTGTATCCTTCGATCCACCAACCATCGAGCACGGAGAGGCTAGGAACTCCATTTGCGCCGGCCTTCATTCCGCTGGTCCCGCTCGCTTCGAGAGGAGGAAGCGGATTATTCAGCCAGACATCCACTCCACGAACCATTCGTTGAGCCAGATGGTAGTCGTAATTTTCCACGAATGCGATGCGGCCGGCAAACTCGGGGTCCTGCGCGAGCTGAAATATTTGCTGGATTAACTGCGCGCCACCCACATCCGACGGATGGGCCTTGCCGGCGAATATAATTTGCACGGGCTGTAGCGGATGCAAGAGAAGGCGCTTCAGGCGGTCGAGGTCGTGAAGAATAAGATTGGGCCGTTTGTATCCAGTGAACCTGCGCGCAAAACCTATGGTGAGAATTTGTGGATCAAGCAAGGTTCCGAAGGCGATAACGCTTTCCGCGCGAACGCGCTTCTTGGCCCACTCCTCACGCGCCCGTACGTCAATATCCGCCAGCAACAAAGCCTTCAGACGCTTGCGCAGACGCCACAGATCCTCGTCCGGGATGCTGTCAATCGCTTGCCACGTTCTAGCGCGATCTTGCTCGCGGATCCATCCAGGGCCCGCATATCTATCGAGCATGGGCTGCAACCATACGGGGTCCATCCAGGTGCGGAGATGGACTCCGTTGGTGATGGCAGTGATCGGTACGTCCGCTTCGTTTTTATCCGGCCACAGCGGTGCCCACATACGGCGGGCGACTTCGTCATGTTTCTTGCTCACAGCATTGCAAAACTTCGCCATGCGCAGCGAGAACACGGTCATGTTGAATCCGGCGCTCGGATCGACTGGGTTGGCGCCTAGCGAGAGCAGGCCCTCGCGGTTAGACCCCAGCTTGTCATATGAATTGGCGAAATATTTGTCCATCAGCGGATATGGAAAAACGTCGGTGCCGGCCGGAACAGGAGTGTGGGTAGTGAAGACGGAAGTGTCGCGAACCTCCGTGATTGCTTCATCGAAATTTTTCCCAGCCTCGACAAGTATTCGTAAACGTTCGACCAGCGCGAAAGCTGGATGGCCTTCATTAATATGCACGGCCGCCGGATGAATGCCTAAAGCTTCCAGCACACGCATTCCACCCATGCCCAGCACGATTTCTTGCCGAAGGCGCTGCTCAGGATCGTTGGTATAAAGACGATGCGTGATGGCGCGGTCAGCGTCTTGATTGCCGTCCACATCGGTGTCGAGTAAATAAACCGGGACCCGGCCAATATCCGCGCGCCATACCTGCACTCGAAGCGGCGGATCGAATAAGGGCACCTGCACCGAAAGTGGCTGGTTGTCTTTGTCGAGAATTTGTCTAACCGGATCGTAGGTGCGATCTAGAATCTTTTCTTCGTCTTCCTGCCAGCCATCGTCTCGAAGCTTTTGCGAGAGATAGCCACGGGAATATACCAAGCCTATGGCGACCACTGGGATTGCCAAATCGCTGCACTCTTTAATGTAATCGCCCGCTAGAACTCCCAAACCGCCGGCGTAGAGTTTGAGCGAATTATGGAAAGCATACTCCGCCGAAAAATAGGCCATGGTCGCTTGAGGCTTGCCATACTCTGAAGTGAACCATCCGGTCTCGGACTCGATGCTCGCTTCGAATTCATCCATCACGAGATCGTAAATCTTCAGGAATTCCGCATCGTTGGCCGCGTCCTGGAGGGTTTCCTGCGGCAGCAGCGCCAGCATGCGCAGCGGGTTGTGATTGCTTTCACGCCAAGCCTGGTGATCGAGCGACCGAAACATTTCGCGCGCATGGGGCTGCCAGCTCCACCACAAGTTCAAAGAGAGGCGCTCGAGTCCTCGAAGGCGCGGCGGTAAATTGGGGAGGCGAGTGTGGCCGTTTGAGTTTTCGTCTCTGAGGCTAATCCCAAAATTCATTCTTGGCCCTTTTGAATCTATCATTTCAAGTGCAAATCCAGCTGCGTCTTAAAAAAATGTGTAACAAGTGATGATATATCCTGCCTACAACCATTCAATCTTGCAATGCCGAAGGGAAACTCTGTTGCCGCAACGCATAGTTTAGATGTAGGCACCGTCCAAAAGATGACAGGGCACTAGGAGAGGTACCCGGCAGTGAAGAATCGATGCACGGTAGTTAAGACGCGTCGGTTTTACGGTTTCGCCGGCTCCGTTTTCCAGAAATCGATGCCGGCGGCTTGCGGCGGGATATCCAGAGTGCCGACATTCGTGAGCGAATTCAGATCGATTACTTCTACCGTGCCAGGATCCGAGCCGATCCCCTCGACAGAGATAAAGGCGTAGCGATTGTCTGGCGTGACCACCGCGCCGTGCACAATTTTTCGCTTCGTGGGAATCCGGGCGAGCTCTTTGCCACTCTTCGGATCAAACACCGAAACTGATTGCCCTCGTTTGTTGGTCGCGACCAAGCGGCCATCTTTCGTCATCGCGAGGTTATACACGCCGGTGCCCGCCGGGAAGCGCCTCGACATTTTCCAAGAGGCCACGTCCACCGCAACGATATCATTCGTTTTGTTGCACGCCACGTAAACTTCCGAACCATCATTCGACGGTTGCGCCCAGGTGGGCACGCAGGTGAGATCGCTCATCTTCATTTGCTTGTCCGGCGCTCCGGTCATGCCCATTTCTTTTCCGGCGGACAACATGAAATGACGCGAAACTTCGAATGTCTGCGTATCGATTTCGGCGAGCATGTCGTCCATCATGCAAGCTGAGTAATGCTTGGTTCCTTGCGGATTCAGCCGCGAGCCGTGGGGCATGATGCAGGTAGTAATTCGTTTTACTTCGGCCATTTCGTCCGTGGCCACCACGGAAATCGATGACGGGATCATATCGCCGTGGAAGTTTGCGTTCGCAACATAAATGAACGCGCCGTCCGGCGAAATATCCGTTGTGGCCGGGAACTGTCCCAGCGGCGCAAAGCGAATGACCTCATCGGTTCCTGTTTTTAGCTTCCAGACGGACCCATCCGGACGGCCGTGCCCCACCGACACATATAAATATTGTTTGTCAGGCGAAACTGCGATGCCGTGCGGGCCGTTGATGTCCGTGGGCATCAGGCCGATGCGTGTTTCGTGTTCCTTCTGAAATCCCTTTGGGCCAAATCGCATCAGCACTACTCTGTCGGCCGATTCGCAGACTACGTACACAAGATAGTCCTGCGTGGGCGGCTGGGCGGTCCTTGCCGATGCGGCTGGAGGCGCACCCGATTGCGCTGATTGCTGCGGAGCGCTTCTCGTTTGCGCTGTCGCAGAAGAAACACTCGCAACCAAAAGCATCGCGATGCCCAGACCTGCGCTACACAGCGCTTTTCTTCGCGTCGCTGCGAAAAGACGAAGCCCATTGCGAAAATTGACACTCATTTCGAACAGAGCCATTCCAAACATGCCCGCAATTGTGATTACTTTGCGCCATGGAATGCAACCGAAAAGCTAGCTCAGGGACCTCCCACAATGTTAGATTCGCGCCGGCTGCTGGCACTTTCAATTGGTTACTGCTGGTTGAGCGCCAACGCTCGCCTCAATGTCAGAAAGCAATCAAGCTCACGATGCCGCTACCGCTCAGTCCGGGGCGGCAGCGCCAGCTTTGGGTCTGGTTGCTCGCCTGGGAATTTTCGACGCAACCATGGTGGTCATGGGCGGGATCGTCGGGTCCGGCATATTCATCAACTCCTACGTTGTCGCAAAACTCGTTCACACGCCTGCCATGATTCTGGGCGCTTGGGTGGCGGGCGGCCTGCTCGCGCTCGTGGGCGCCTTTATTTACGCCGAGCTGTCCAACCGCATGCCCGAAGTAGGTGGGCAGTATGCTTACATTCGCGAGGCCTACGATCCGCTGCTTGGCTTTCTGTACGGCTGGGTAAGCATTCTGGTGATTCACGCAGGCGGAACGGCCGCCGTCGCGGTCACTTTCGGGAAATATTTTCGCGAATTCTCTCGCGGAGCCGTGCCGGAAAACATCGCGGCGGTTACAGTCGTGGTGGCGCTCACCGCAATAAATTGTTTGGGTGTGCGCGCAGGAAGCGGTGTGCAGAGCTTCTTCATGGTGTTGCGCATTCTGGCCATCGTGATGATCGTTTGCTGCGGCGCGTGGTTTATTCTGCGATCCCCTGCGGCACCTCATCCAGCTTGGCATCCGCTGCTCGACCGTCCAGCTTCATTCGACCTGTTGACCGTTTTCGGCGCAGCCTTGATACCCGTAATCTTTGCTTACGGTGGCTGGCAAACAGCAAATTACATCGCCGGCGAAATTCGTGAGCCACGCAGGAATCTTCCAAAGGCCCTAGTTCTCGGGGTGTCGGGAGTTATCGTGCTGTATGTGTCGGTGAACATCGTCTACGTCGAAGTTCTTACTCCGGCTGGATTGGCTGCGACGATGATACCGGCCTCCGCGGTAATGCGTGCTGCGTTCGGAAATTTCGGCGCCAGCGTGGTGGCTGTGACCACTGCCATCTCGACTCTCGGATTCTTGAGCAGCGCCATGCTCACTTATCCGCGCGTGGCCTTTGCCATGGCGGAAGACGGCGTGTTTCCAGCCACTTTTGCGCGTCTGGGTTCGCGCAGCCGAGTGCCCGTCGCCGCCATTATCCTTCAAGGCGCAATTACAAGCGCCGCTGTGCTGCTGGGAACATTTGAACAACTGCTGAGCTATGTAGTGGTGATGGACTGGTTATTCTTCGGATTGACCGCGAGCTGTCTTTTCGTTTTACGGCGCCGGGAAAAACGCCTCGAGACACCAGCCGATGCTGCGCCAGGCTTTCGCGTTCCCGGGCATCCCTGGACCACGGGGCTCTTCGTACTGGTAGCCTGGTTGATAGTTCTCAACACTATTTACAAATATCCTCGCAATGCGGGGGTCGCCGTATGTATCCTCGTGGCCGGGGTCCCCGTCTATTACCTGTTTCGTGGGCGCGCGAAGCGCACCCCCGGTTCTTAGCGAGTTTGTAATGAGCCCGCAGAGGCGAGAGATTCGTTCCGCATATATCGAATGGGCCAAGCTGCGTTCGACCGCGCGCTACAATCTTGCTGCCAGTGATGTCCTGAAATTTCCCTTGCGCGAACTTCCCGTGCGCATCGAAGACCTGGAAATTTCCGGCTCAGACGGTTACGGCTACCAACCACTGCTCAAACGCTTGTCCGCCAAAGCGAATGTTCCGGTTGAAAATATCGTTCACGCCCAGGGTACGTCGATGGCGAACCATCTGGCCATGGCTGCTCTGATAGAGCCCGGTGACGAAGTGCTGATCGAGGAGCCATCCTATCAAGCGATTGTTTCCACCGCGGAATATCTGGGCGCAAAAGTGCGGCGCTTTCCCCGCAAGTTTGAATCCGGCTTTCAACTGGATCCGCGCGAGGTGGAACGTTCCGTGACTCCGCGAACTCGTCTGATTGTTTTCACCAACCTTCACAATCCCAGCGGTGTGCGCGCGCCAGACGCGGTAATTCGCATCGTGGGAGAAATCGCGCGCAGCCATGGCGCACACGTGTTGGTAGATGAGGTTTACCTGGAAGCCTGCTTCGATGCGCCACAGCAGACCGCCTTTCTCTTGGGCCAAAATTTTGTGGCTACCAGCAGTTTGACGAAAGGTTATGGTCTCTCCGGATTGCGGTGCGGCTGGATTTTTGCCGCCAAGCCGCTGGCGGAGCGCATGTGGCGCTTGAACGATCTATTCGGAGTGATGGGGGCTCATGTTGCAGAAATGCTCAGCGTAATTGCGCTCGATCATCTGCCGCAGATTGCTGCGCGCGCGAAGAAGCTGCTCGCCACTAATCGCGCGCTTTTGAAAGATATGCTCGGCTCCAGGAAAGATCTCCTGACCATCCGGTCCGAATCCGGGACGATTGCGTTTCCGCAGCTCACCAGTGGCCACGCCGATGCCTTTTGCCAGCTCTTGCATGAAAAATACGACACCAGCGTCGTTCCCGGGCGTTTCTTCGACGCCCCTGAACATTTCCGCATAGGCGTCGGCGGCGAGACGGAAAATGTACGCGAGGGCCTTTCGCGCGTCGCGGCAGCGCTCGACGAACTCGCCGCTAAACAATAGCGTGGTTGTTCTGACCTTCGTGGCGCCAAAATTCAGCTTTGTCTCAAATCAGCGACCGATAAAATACCGCCCTATGGTCGCGCGACATATTTCCATTTCACGAATCATGCTTGCGGCGGTGGTTTGCCTCTTGCTCGTCACTTCGGCGCCGGCGACTTCGTCCCTACAGGAACGAACCGTCGAATTTTCTTACATCGCGGAAGTTCACGACATTCCTTCAGGATCTTAGAATGTCCGGATCTGGTTACCCTATCCCCAGAGCGACGCTTACCAAAAAATTTTGAAGGCAAAGTGACATCTCCTATCCGGTGAAAATCTTGACTGGACCCGAATATGGGAATCAATTTCACATCGAGGTGAAGAATCCCGCCGCGGCGAATATTGGGGTGAACATGGAATTTACCGTTCAGCGCGACGAGCGTGCGCATCGCATCCGGGAAGTCTCAGCCGAAGTGACGGCGGGCAAGATCACTGATCTCGCCAAGGCACGCGCCACCTACGACTATGTCCTCGCAAACATGAAGTACGACAAAAGCGGCACGGGCTGGGGCCACGACGACATTTATTGGGCGTTGCGACGCCAAGCGCTGAAATTGCACAGATTTTCACGCTCTTTTCTTCGGACTGGCCCGCGCGGCCGGCATTCCCGCAAAGTTCGAAATCGGATTTTCCTTGCCTACGGAGGCGACCAGCGGCGAGATCGGCGGCTACCATTGCTCGGCGGAGTTCTACTTAAGTGGCTACGGATGGGTACCCATCGACGCGTCGGAAGCCTGGAAGGACCCGCCCCGACGGGAATATTTCTTTAGTATTGGCCGCGACCTGATCCTCGCGCCGCATCAGGCCGGGCCGCCGCTGAACCATCTAGTCTACCCGTACGTTGAGGTAGACGGCAAACCGTTTTCGTCGGTAAATAAGAAATTTACATTTCGGGATATGAAGGCCACACCGGTAACTGTTGGCGAGATGCGGTAGAGGTATTAGCGATGTGCAGGCGCGGATCGTGCCTTCTTCCGCGACAGTATGATTTGGACCAGTGCTTGCGCGGCTGCACTAAGCGGACGATCTTGACGGTACACTAGATAAAGATGCCGCTGAATCCGCATTTGGCGGATTCGCACCTCGCGCAGGTCGCCCCGTGCCACTTCGCCTTCCACACACATGCGCGGCACAATGGCTACCCCTCGTTTCATTTCCACAAAACGCTTGATGCTTTCAATCGTTGGTAGTTCCAGGTCCATTCGCAGGGTAACGCGGTGGCGCGCAAACATCTGTACCACTCGTTGACGGTAGGGCGACTCGACAATGTGCGCCACGAAGCTTTCATCACCGAGGGCGGAAATATCCACTTCGCGCCGCTTCGCCAGCTTATGGCCGGGCCAAACTACCAGAGTGAGCGAGTCCTGATAAAACTTCACAGTGGTCAGTTCCCGATCCTCCGGCAAGTACGAAATTACGCCGATATCGAGCTGGTGGTTCAGCAACTCGCGCGGAATCATGCGCGAAAACACACGATGGACTCGCACATGGATGCCCGGGAAGCGCGTGCGAAAACGCTCAAGCGACGGAAGAAGCGCATGAATCGAGCTTTCATTCACGCCCAGTGAAACTTGCCCTCGCTTCATGCCGCGCAACTCGGTCAAACTTTTGCGGGCTTCCTCGCGGAGATTCAGCATGCGCTCGGCATACTCGAGCAAGAGCACGCCCGCGTCGGTGAGTGCCCGCGCCCCGGAGCCACGCACGAAAAGCGGCTGGCCAACCCAGTCTTCGAGCTTCCGCATGGCAATGCTAATGGCGGGCTGCGTACGGTACAGCTTTTCCGCGGCCCGAGAATAGCTGCGCTCGTTTGCCACGGTCTGAAAAACCTGTAGTACTCCTAAATCCACGCCACGCTCCAATACCCCCATTCTTATATATAAGAGGAACTTATGTTACATGCAAGAACTATAAATTGGACATATTTTGTCAATTACGGTTCACTCAATGATGTCTCTAGGAGAATGCATGGAAACTGTACACATCTTCGACACCACGTTGCGCGATGGCGAACAATCCCCCGGATTTTCCATGAATTGCCGGGAGAAGCTACTTCTCGCGCGCCAGCTGGAACAACTCGGCGTGGATGTCATTGAAGCTGGGTTCCCGATCGCCTCTCCAGGCGATTTGGATGCTGTGCGAGCCGTCGCGGCTGAGATCCTGGGCTGCCGCGTCGCTGCTCTGGCTCGGGCGCGTCAGGAGGATGTCAACGCCGCCTTACGCGCCCTCGAGCCTGCCGCCAAGCCGCGCCTGCACATTTTTCTGGCCACCTCGGACCTGCACTTGGAACACAAGCTTCGCATTACGCGCGCGCATGCGCTCGATCAAGTCGCAAAAATGGTCTGCTATGGACGCATGCGCTGCGATGAAGTGGAATTTTCCGCCGAGGACGCGAGCCGAAGCGATTTGAACTTTCTTCTCGGAGTGATCGAAGCGGCTGCCGCTGCCGGAGCCACCATCATCAATCTTCCCGATACGGTGGGATATGCGACGCCCGAAGAGTATGGCGCGATGTTCCACGCGGCGCGCAAGCGGCTGGCCGCTTACCCGAACATTGTGTTCAGCGCGCATTGCCACAACGATCTGGGCCTCGCCGTGGCTAACTCGCTTGCAGCCATCGCCGCAGGAGCGCGCCAGGTGGAATGCACCATCAATGGCATCGGCGAGCGTGCTGGAAATGCCTCACTGGAAGAAATCGCCGTGGCGCTGCACGTGCGGCAGGCGTGCTATTCCGCCTCGACAAATATTTCAATGGAAAAAATTTACTCCACCAGCCGGCTGTTGACTTCGATTACAGGCGTAAGCGTACCGCCGAATAAAGCCGTGGTTGGAGCAAACGCTTTCGCACACGAGGCGGGCATTCATCAAGACGGCATGCTCAAAAATCCCATGACCTACGAAATCATCGTCCCGGAAAAAGTTGGGGTGCCGACACGAAAACTGGTTTTCGGCAAGCATTCCGGGCGCAATGCGCTGCGTGCGCGATTCGTTGAGCTAGGTTATCAAACCACGGACGGCGAACTTGCGGAATGCTACAAACTCGCCATCGCGCTCGCTGACTCCGCCAAGCAGGTTACCGATCGCGATTTACTTTCCATCATCCACACAATGCGCCGCAGTCCCGCGATTGGCGTGGCAAATGAAAACACGAGTATCGCAGCGGCGCATTAAAGATTGCGCGAGTTGCCGAAAATAGAGTGAATCCAAGTCCATGAATAAATTACGAAAAACCATTGCAGTGTTGCCCGGCGACGGTGTCGGCCCGGAAGTCACGCGCGCGGCTGTCCAACTGCTCGCCGATTGCGCGACCGCGTTCGAGCATCATTTTGATTTTCGCGAATTCGCGTTCGGAGGAGCAGCCATTGAGGCCTTTGGCGCGCCGCTCCCCGAGCAAACCCTGGCGGGTTGCCGCTCGTCCGATGCGATTCTCCTGGGCGCAATCGGCGGACCTATGTGGGATTCACTTCCGCTGGAAAAACGCCCCGAGGCTGGCTTGTTGGCATTGCGCAAGCAGCTCGGTTTGTATATCAATTTGCGGCCAATTCAGTGGCGGCCCGCCTTGCAGGGAATTTCTCCACTGCGCCGGGAACGCCTTGAAGGATGCGATTTTGAAATCGTACGCGAACTTGCAGGCGACATTTATTTCGGCGAGCACGAGCAGCGAGGCCAAGGAAAAGACGCAAGCGCGCGCGACGTCGCCTTCTATACCGCGGCGGAAGTCGAGCGCGTAGCGCGCTATGCGTTCGAACGTGCTGCTGCGCGCAACGGGCATGTTACCAGCGTGGATAAAGCCAACGTGCTGGCTACATCCAGGCTCTGGCGAAGTACCGTGACAGAAATCGCGCGCAACTATCCGAAAATCACAGTGGAACATTTGTATGTCGACAACGCTGCGATGCAGATCCTGTTGCGCCCCGCGCAGTTTGACGTGATTTTGACCGGAAATATGTTCGGCGACATCCTCAGCGACGAAGCGGCCGCACTCGCCGGCTCCATCGGATTGATTCCCTCCATGAGCCGCGGCGCTGCGGACGAGCCGGCGCTTTACGAACCGATTCACGGTTCCGCTCCATCGCTCGCTGGAAAAGACGTGGCCTGCCCTCTGGGCGCGATCTTTTCGGCAACCTTGCTTCTACGCGAATCTTTCGGTCTTGAGATGGAAGCGCAGTGGATCGAGTCAGCCGTGGATCGCGTTCTGGATCATGGTTATCGCACCATGGATATTGCCGAGTCCGGCTCTCACGTGCTTCGCAGCTCGGAGTTTACGGAACAAATCCGGGCCGAATTGCACGAATCGTTGGTTCACTCGGAGCGCTACGGGTGGGGCGTGTAAGCAGTTTGAATCCACTTCGATAAAAGGCGTTGTCGGAACCTTCGCTGCCACCTCCTCATATCTTTCGCAAGACCAGGCAGCCCACAATCATGTCGTGCAGTGCCTGCTTCTTCTCTGTGAATCCCGCCATCATATAGCCGATGCCAAAAGGAATCAGGCCGGTGATAATCTTGGAAAAATAACGTGCGCTGGCGCGCGCAAAATTGATCCGCCGCCCTTCGAGATCCGTCACGATCAACCCAAGCGCCATTTTTCCCAGCGTTCCTTGATAGGGAGAGCTTTCCATCCACGCATAATAGATCCACATCAGCGCTATCGAAATTCCCCCGAGCGTCAAAGCTATCGTGATGACTTCCGGCGTAAAGAATTCGTCGGGATTACCGGCGCTCTGAACCAGGTTCCTGAGATGCCCAAGGCCGACCATGGCGAATGCGAGAAGAAGCAAGATAACGAATGCAATTCCACCGAGAATGCCGTCTATCAAATGGGCCACGACGCGCAGCCAGAAACCCGCATAGGCCAACGGCGGGAATCGAGACACGGCTGAAACAGGTGCATAGGACTGTGCGAGCGGCGGCGCGATCGACGTTGAGAACACCGGCTGACCACACGCAGCGCAAAACGCGGCGTTTCCCGGGATTGCGCTTCCACACTTCGAGCAGTACATCAGGTTCCTCGGAATTCCCGTGCGTCACGAACTACAGCTTGCGGATCACCAGCGTGCCGGCGAGCATGTCATGCAGCGCCTGCTTTTTTTCCGTAAAACCCGCCATGATGAACCCAATCCACAATATCAAGGCAGAAAGGATTTTGCCGAAGAAACGGCCCGTTGCGCGGCCGAAACCAATCCGGTTGCCTTGCAGGTCGGTCACTTCCAGGCCTAACGCCTTCTTGCCAAGAGTCGCTTGCCACGCTGAACTCTCCATCAGCGCAAAATAGAGCCAGTTCAGGATCGTCCGGATAATAAGTATCTTGAACATCACCCCGATCAGCGGGATCAATTCTTCGGGCGAAGTTGGACGATAGCCCATAAAGAACCCGTGCATGCCCAAGGAGGCCATAAACGGCATCGTCACGATCCATCCCGCAATCCCGATAACGATCGCGTCAATAATGAAAGCTACAAAACGGAGCCAGAACCCTGCGTATGCAACCGGCGCTCGCGCCGGCGTAGCTTGCCAACTTGTTTGCGCGGGAGCTACATAGGCGGGAGGTTGCGGCGGCGTTGCCATAGGCGTCCACTGCGCTGGGGGACTAGGAGGTGCCGACGGAATTGTGGGAGTCGTTGGCACGGGCTGTCCGCACGCGCTGCAGAACGCAGCTCCTTCCGGTACATTTGCTCCACACTTTGAGCAGTACATAGCGCCTCCTCAGAGCTGCGTGCCGGGACAGCAGGCATTTCAACTGCTGGGCATCGTACTGAAGCCGAATCCTGTGGGTCAACATGCAAATGATTGCGCCTGCGCCGCGCGATTGCTTACACTCGTGCGTAGCGTTCGGGGCGTCAAAGGAGACTTCATGCGAATTCGCATTTCGACGATGGCGAGAGTTCTTGGCGGAGCTCTGGCGGCACTCGCGCTGTTTGCAAGCGGTTATGTTGCTGGACAAAACAAGTTCGGCCAGCCCAAAACCATCATTCATATGGTCATTCTCAAATGGAATCCGGGCGTTTCAGATGCCGACAAGCAAGGCGCGCTGGAAGGAGTCAAGCAGATGGCGGCAAAAATTCCGGGCGTTAAAAATATATGGATTAAAGCGGAGCGCCTCCAACCACGCGATTTCAGCGCCGCTTTCGCCATCGAGTTTCAGAACCGCGCCGCAGCGGACGCCTACGCTGAGAGTCCCATCCACCAAGCCTGGGAACAGAAATACACATTGCTCCGCGAGGCCAGCATCTCGGAACAGGTTACAAACCCATAGTTGCGCGGCTGCACCGAAGGTCTCACGGAGCGAACAGCGGTTCTATTGTTTTCATTTCATGGTTCGCCACAAAATCCGCTAGTCATGCAGGCACTGCGGTGCTAGGCTCCGCCAACAGAGCAAGTACATCTAGAAAATTCGCAGTTCTTTCCGCGGTTTTTCACCGGGCCATATTGGAGCATTGAAGGAGACCACGGCCATGAAAAAACTCGTCATCGCGATCGTCGCAGCTTACATTGTTCTGATGGCCACAAATTACCTGGTGCACAGCGTCTGGTTGATGCCTGATTACGACGCTATCCCCGACACTCACCGGACCGCCGAACAGATCATGCACCATTTCTGGGCCATGGCGCTTGGGCAATTCTTCTTTGCAGCGATGTTCGCCTACATCTACACCCGCGGGCGCGAAAGCAGGCCGTGGATGGAACAGGGAATTCGCTACGGGATCGTGATGACGTTCATGACCGTGGTCCCATATTCGTTGAGCGAATACACCGTTTATAACGTACCGCACCTTCTCGCGCTGAAATGGATGATCGCCGGCGGAATTCAACTCCTGATTCTCGGCTTGATTGTGGCGGCAATCTTCAAAGATAGCCCAACAACACGCGCTGCCTAAGATGCAAAGCCCAAGCGCCTGCTGGCCGCCGGCCTTTTTCTCGATTGCTGTTTGTTCGCACCGCGGAAAATAGCGTCGCGAACTTCGTCGAGCTTGTAATTCTTTCCCCCGAGACGATCAAACGCACGATCGGAAAGAATGCGCCGCGCCAATGCCGCTATCTTGGCTGTTCGCGTGACCAGGTAACGCGCTCGATCGCGCGCAAAATCACTCGTGCCCAGTCTTCGGGGTATCGCGTGCGGCATTCGTGCTTTTCTCCCACGTAACGATAAAATTCTGGTAGATAACCTTGTAAGGGCTTTGGTCAACAGTCTTGATATAAGCTGCGGACAGTTCGGCGGCGTTTTGATTTATGCTCGCGCGAATGATCCCGGGTTCGATCAAGACCACCTAGATGTCAAAAGGGTGGATTCCAGCCGCATCGCATCACTCACGGCTTCGAGCGCATGCTTGCTCGCACTATAGGGCCCGACCGCCGGCGAAGAGGCGATAGCCGTGCTCGCCGAGAACCGCTGCTGCGCGTCCAAGTACGTCGGTTCCGCCCGTGACCAGCACAACCTTGCCTTGTTCCCGCGATGTGTCAGGCGCCATGGTTGGCCTCCTCAGGTCGTGTGAGCGTATCGCATAGGGCTAGCTTTGCGAGAGCGGC